>NZ_CM179502.1:5195000-5583386 GCF_058795695.1 Acidovorax sp. GW823-FHT05D11 | reverse complement strand
GCCCTGGCCGGCGTCTGCGCCGGGTGATGGAAGGGGGCTGCGGGAGGGTTCCTCGGTCATTTCAGGGAGATTCTTGTTGTGGATAGGAGGAACGGTACTGGGCGGGGGATTGTAGCTTGTCAAGGAGTTATCCACAATTTGGCGGGCCCCGCATCCGGGTGTTTCCTGGGGTTGAATTTCTGCCCGGGCTGTGGTGCGCGCTGGCTGCGGATGGCGGCCGCGCGGCACAGGCCGGCCGCCGCGCGCAGGGCTGTTGCGGGGCCTGCTGGAAAGGCCCGCCAGCCAAAAGGCATTGCCAGCAGCGGCCAAGCCTGCGATAATTTTGGGTTTCCCTGAATGTGTTCAGGGTGATTTGACCCGGCGCGCCGTTATTTCTGCCCCCGTGGGTCTGCCTCCAGAGTGCTGTTTCATATGGCGCGGGTTGCAGGCCGCAGGGGGTTCAAGAGCAGCAGTCCGGAACTGAACCTCAAGGAATAGCATCATGAAACGTACTTACCAGCCCTCCAAGACCCGCCGCGCGCGCACCCACGGTTTCCTCGTCCGCATGAAGACCCGCGGCGGCCGTGCCGTTATCAACGCACGCCGCGCCAAGGGCCGCAAGCGCCTGGCCGTCTAAGGCCGCTACGGTCTACGGCCTGCTCCCCGCCTGTTCCCGGCTTGTACCGCCAGGTTCCAAACGGGGCGCTTGCATGCACAGGCTGAAAACCCGTCCGCAGTTCCAGGCCGCGATGGCGGGGGGCACTGTCTCCCGCACGGCGCATTTTGCGCTGCACCGCCTGGTGCTGGACGCCGCTGGCAGCAACCCTGCCAGCGGGGCCGCCAGTGCTGCCGCACCCACAGGGCCCGGTTCCTTGCCGCCAACGCAAGGGCCGCAGGCCCTGTTTGTCGTGCAGGGCGTCTGGCTGGGGGCCATGGTGCCCAAGCGCTGGGCGCGCCGCGCCGTGACGCGCAATACCATCAAGCGACAGATCTACACGGTGGGCGCCACGTTCGAGGCGCGGCTTCCGCAGGCGGCCCATGTGGTGCGTCTGCGCACGGCGTTTGACCGCAAGCAGTTCGTGAGCGCCACGTCCGACCAGCTCAAGCAGGCGGTGCGTGCAGAGTTGCTGCAGCTGTTTGGCCATGCCGCCCGGCGGTCGGGCGGTGCTGCGGCGGCCTCGGCCCCCGCTTCGCCCGTGGTGGCAGAGGTGGTTGGGCCATGATGCAGCGCCTGCTGATGGGCGTGGTCAAGGGCTATCGGCTGTTTCTCAGCCCCTGGCTGGGGTCTGCCTGCCGCTTCGAGCCCACCTGTTCGGCCTATTCGCTGCAGGCGCTGGAACGGCACGGCGCCGCGGCAGGCAGCTATCTCACGGTGCGCAGGCTGGTACGCTGCCACCCCTGGTGTGACGGGGGCCATGACCCGGTCCCGCAACAATTGCCGCGCAGCATGCGGCTGTTCTCGCGGCTTTCTGATTCCAACACCCAACCATCCTCACCAAAGAAGTCTTCATGAACGACATTCGCCGCACCATCCTGTGGGTGATTTTTGGCTTTTCCATGGTTCTGCTGTGGGACAAGTGGCAGCTGCACAACGGCAACAAGGCCACCTTTTTCCCCTCCACGCCGACGGTGACGGCGCCTGCCGCCCAGGGCGCCGCGTCCAGCGCCACCGGCGCGGCCAGCGTCCCCGCCTCCAGCGCGCCGGTGGCGGCTGCGGCGCAGGGTGCCTCGGCGGTGCCTAGCCAGCTAGCGCCCGCGGCTGCTCCGGCCGCGCGCGAACGCGTGGAGGTCAAGACCGACCTGTACCGGCTGACGTTTGACAGCGAGGGCGGATCGCTCACGCATGCCGAGCTGCTGCAGCACGCCGACATGGCGGACAAGACCCGCAATTTCCTGTTGCTGGACGAGAGCGCGCAGCGTGTCTACGTGGCGCAGACGGGCCTGATCGGCGGCACCTTCCCCACCCACAAGACCGCGATGACCGTGGTGCCCGGCCCCCGCGAGCTCAAGGACGGCGAAGACGAAATCAGCATCCGCTTCGAATCGCCCGTGCAAGGTGGCGTGAAGCTGGCCAAGACCTGGACCATCAAGCGCGGCGCCTACGACATTGCCGTCAAGCACGAGGTCGTGAACACCGGCAGCGCCGCCGTGTCGCCCCAGCTGTACCTGCAACTGGTGCGCGACGGCAACAAGCCGCCCGGAGAGTCTTCGTTCTACTCCACCTTCACCGGCCCCGCGGTCTTCACCGAGGCCAAGAAGTACCAGAAGATCGAGTTCAAGGACATCGAGAACGGCAAGGTCGACATCCCCAAGGATGCGCCCAACGGCTACGTCGCCATGGTGCAGCATTACTTCGCCACGGCCTGGCTGCTGGCCGACGGCGTGCAGCGCGAGCCCTTCACCCGCAAGGTGGACACCAACCTGTACTCCGTGGGCATGCTCACCTCGCTGGGCGCCATCGAGCCGGGCGCGAGCAAGACCGTGGACGCGCGCCTGTTCGCCGGCCCGCAGGTGGAGACCATGATGGAAAAGCTCTACCCCGGGCTGGAGCTGGTCAAGGACTACGGCTGGCTCACCATCCTGTCCAAGCCGCTGTACTGGCTGCTCGACCAGCTGCACAAGCTCCTGAACAACTGGGGCTGGTCCATCGTGGCCCTGGTGCTGCTGCTCAAGATCGCGTTCTACTGGCTCAACGCCAAGGCCTACGCCAGCATGGCCAAGATGAAGGCCATCAACCCCAAGATCATGGAGATGCGCGAGCGCCTGAAGGACAAGCCGCAGCAGATGCAGCAGGAGATGATGCGCATCTACCGCGAGGAAAAGGTCAACCCCATGGGCGGCTGCTTCCCCATCATGATCCAGATCCCCGTGTTCATCGCGCTGTACTGGGTGCTGCTGTCCAGCGTGGAAATGCGCAACGCGCCCTGGATCGGCTGGATCCGCGACCTGTCCACGCCCGACCCGTTCTTCATCCTGCCCCTGCTGATGACGGCCAGCTCGCTGCTGCAGACGGCCCTGAACCCCGCGCCACCCGACCCGATGCAGGCCAAGATGATGTGGTTCATGCCGCTGATCTTCAGCGTGATGTTCTTCTTCTTCCCGGCCGGCCTGGTGCTGTACTGGCTGACCAACAACATCTTGTCGATTGCGCAGCAGTGGCTCATCAACACCCGCATGGGCGTGCCACCGCAGTTCAACCTTCCCAGTTTCAAGTGATGCCACAGCGGCAACGCTGACATCCATGAACTGACCCCCCGAAAGGCCGCGCAAGCGGCCTTTTTCTTGTCCATCAACCTTGTACAGTCGCCACCATGCTTGCCCGCCACCATGACCCCATCGTCGCCATCGCCACCGCTCCGGGGCGCGGGGCCGTCGGCATCGTGCGGGTGTCGGGCCGCGCCATCGGCGCGCTGGTGCAGGCGCTGTGCGGCCGGGCGCTGAAAGCCCGCGAGGCCACCTACCTGCCCTTCCGGGATGTGCAGGGGCAGGCCATCGACCAGGGGCTGGCGCTGTATTTCCCTGGCCCGCACAGCTACACCGGCGAAGACGTGCTGGAACTGCAGGCCCACGGCGGCCCCGTGGTGCTGCAACTGCTGCTGGCGCGCTGCCTGGAGGCGGGGGCGGCCACCGACCCGGCCACGGGCCAGCCCTGCCTGCCCGGCCTGCGCGTGGCGCAGCCGGGCGAGTTCACCGAACGCGCGTTCCTGAACGACAAGATCGACCTCGCCCAGGCCGAGGCGATCGCCGACCTGATCGACGCCAGCACCGAGGCCGCCGCGCGCAGCGCCAGCCGCTCGCTCACGGGCGCGTTCTCGGCCGAGATCCACGCCTTGCGCGATGCGCTCATCCACCTGCGCATGCTGGTGGAGGCCACGCTCGATTTTCCTGAAGAAGAAATCGACTTCCTGCGCAAGGCGGATGCGCACGGGCAGCTATCGAAATTGCAGCAAACGCTGGCCTCCGTGATGCAGCGCGCGCGCCAGGGCGCGCTGCTGCGCGAGGGCATCAAGGTCGTCATCGCGGGCCAGCCCAACGCGGGCAAGAGCTCGCTGCTCAACGCGCTGGCCGGGGCCGAACTGGCGATCGTCACGCCCATTGCCGGCACCACGCGCGACAAGGTGCAGCAGACCATCCAGATCGAAGGCGTGCCGCTGCACATCATCGATACCGCGGGCCTGCGGGACAGCAGCGACGAGGTGGAGCGCATCGGCATCGCGCGCGCCTGGGACGAGATCGCGGGGGCCGACGCGGTGCTGTTCCTGCACGACCTGGAGCGCGCGGATGCTATTGATTACATAGCTGCCGACGCAGGTATAGAAAGCGCACTGGCCCAGAAACTGCCTGGAAGCATCCCCGTCATCGATGTCTGGAACAAGCTGGACCGGGCTCCCCGGGGCGTGCCCGGGGCTCCTGCGGGAGCGGGCGCCCGGCCGGGGGTGCGCCTGTCGGCCCGCACGGGCGAGGGGCTCGACAGCCTGCGGCGCCTGCTGCTGGAGGTGGCGGGGTGGCAGTCCGCACCGGAGGGCATCTACATCGCCCGGGCCCGGCACGTGCAGGCGCTGCAGGCCGTGGGTGCCCATCTGCAGGAGGCGGCCGACCAGCTGCAGGCGCAGGGCCCGGCGCTGGACCTGCTGGCCGAGGAGCTGCGCCTGGCCCAGAACGCCCTGAGCGCCATCACGGGCGAATTCAGTTCGGACGACCTGCTGGGCGTCATCTTTTCCAGCTTCTGCATCGGCAAATGAAGGGGCGCGAGGCGGCCGGCGGCATCCGGCCAAGAAGCCCACGCCGCCGCTTGTCGCGAATGTTGTAAACGGACGTTAACAACGCTTGTGTCCCATCTGTAACAAGGGTACTTTCGGCGCACCATGAATGTTCCCACGCCGGTTGTTTCCAAGGTGGACCTGCAAGGTCTGATCGATGCCATTGCACAGGCCAGTGCAGACGACAGCATGACCAACCCGCTGACGCCCGCGCAGTGGGATGTGCTGTCGTCGTACCTCCTGCCCGTGGTCATGCCCGCCGGGCAGGTGCTGTTCACCCAGGGCGCCACGGACCGCACCCTGTACCTGGTGGAAAGCGGCAGCCTGAGCGTGCACTACCAGGACGAGAAGGAACGTTTGCGCCTGGCCATCGTGGGCGCGGGCTCGGTGGTCGGCGAAGGCGCGTTCTTTTCGCACCGCGCCCGCAGCGCCACCGTGCAGGCCAGCGCGCCCTGCAAGCTGTGGAGCCTGCCGGCGATCCGTTTCACCGAATTGTCGATCCGCCAGCCCGCCATCGCGCTCGGCCTGGTGATGGCCGCGGGGGCCGTGCTGGCCAAGCGGTTGGGCAACCGCCGCCGCCGCGTTGCGGCCACCTGACAGACCCCCCGGACTGTCAGCTCCTGCGGGCTTTCGTGGGGCGCGAACGGGTGTACAGCAAGTTACACTCGATTTGGATTTTTCTGGCGCCGTCCCGTAGAAAGCAAGCCATGTCCCTGTTCAGTTGGTTTAGCCGCAAACCCGCCCCCCCCAAGCCCCGGTCCATGGCCGAACCGTCGGGCTTGCTGAATGCCGATGCCACGGTGCCACTCTCGCCAGGCCGACAGGGCAAGCCCCTGGTGGAGCCGCTACCGCCCGAACACGCCGCCAACCGCAAGAACGAGCGCATGGAGCGCCGCGAGCTGCTCTACACCGTGGTGCGCGATGCGATGGTGCGTGCCGGCGTGCTGTCGGCCAGCTACAAGTTCAAGGTGCTCTCGCTGGACCAGCGCGGCCGCCAGTTCCTGGTGATGATGGACCTGGCCCGCGAATACGGCGGCGAGACCGTGCGCCTGTCCGAGATCGAGGCGCTGATCGCACAGACCGCCAAGACCCGCTACGACATCCTGGTGACGGCCGTCTACTGGCGCATCAACGACCATGTGGCGGTGGGGATTCCCCAGAAGGGCGTGGCGCCCCAGGGCGCGTCCCTGCAGGCGGCGCCCCCCCTGGCCCGGCGGCCGTTGCCGGCTGCGGCGGCACCCGCCCCCGTGGGGGCTGCGCCGGTGCGCCCGGCGGCGCCTGTCGTGCCTCCGGCTGGCGCCGCCGCCGCCCCGGCGGCCGCAGCACTGCGCCCTGCGGCGGCGGCTCCGCTGGTGCCGCCACCGGTCGTTGCGGCGGCCGCGCCGGCCGCGGCGCCCCGCCCCGCCCCGCGCTACGAGCCCATCGAGGCGGACGAAGTGGCGGCGTTCAAACGCGCCCTGGCCACGGCGGCCGGGGCTTCCGCCGTGGCCGTGCCCGCCGCGGCCGCCAAGCCCGGCGTGCCGGTGCGCTCGGGGCCACTGCTGCCCCCTGCCCAGCCCACGGGCTTTGAAGACACGGAAATGCCGGGTGCCGACAGCCCCGCACCCGACCTGAGCAGCACCCAGTACGGCGAGCTGAACTGAACACCCCCGGGGCGGGACCCGAAGGTCCTGCATTCCCCCGGGTCGTCGAAAGGGGGGGGCCGAAGGTGGTGCCGTGGCGCAGGGCGGCGCGGGCGTTGCCGCCTCCGCCTCAATGGCCCTCGAAGTCCACCAGCGTGTACAGCGGCAGCCCGGACTCGCGCAGGCGCCGTGAACCGCCCAGTTCCGGCAGGTCCACGATGGCGGCGCCCTCGGTCACCGTGGCGCCCAGCTTCTCCAGCAGTTTTCTGCCCGCCATCATCGTGCCGCCCGTGGCGATGAGGTCATCGATGAGCAGCACGCGGTCCCCGGCCTTCACGGCGTCGGTGTGCAGCTCCACGGTGGCGCTGCCGTATTCGAGCTCGTAGGTTTCCTCGACCGTGGTGAAGGGCAGCTTGCCCTTCTTGCGGATGGGCACGAAGCCCACGTTCAGTTCATAGGCCACCACGGCGCCCAGGATGAATCCGCGCGCATCCAGCCCGGCGACCACATCCGGGCGCAGCGCCTTGTCCATGTAGCGGTGCACGAAGGCATCGATCAGCACCCGGAACACCTTGGGGTCCTGCAGCAGCGGGGTGATGTCCCGGAACTGCACACCGGGCGCCGGCCAGTCGGGCACGGTGCGGATGTGTTGGCGGAGGTATTCGTTGACGCTGAGTGGCTGCATGGCTGCGGGGGGAAATGAAGGATTGCGCGGGGCGCCCGAAGGCGAAAGGCGTGGCAAGTGTATCCAGCAGGGTTGATCGGGACCGCGCCCTGCGCCGCGAACCCTCATAATGTTTCAGCGCTGTTACATCCGCTGTACCGCCACGCTGGAACACCCCTTCACACCGCAGATCGGCCATGCCCATCTCCATCCTGCTGATCGAAAGCGATCACCACCATGCACAGGCGGTGGTCGACGCGCTCGCGGACCCGTGGTCCGGCTGGCGGGTGGACGTGGCCGCGTCGCTGGCGGATGCGCGGGAACATCTGGGGCACAGCAGGCCGGACATCGTATTGGCGGCGCAGCGCACGGTCGATGGCTCGGCCTTCGACCTGCTGCGGCTGCTCGACGGCGTGCCGGCCATGATCGTCGTGCGCATGGGGGCGGAAACCCATGCGGCCCAGGCCATGCGCCATGGCTTCGACGACTTCGCGGTGCAGGACCCCGCGCTGGACTATCTGCTGACGCTGCCCGCGCAGATCGACTCGGTGCTCGAGCGCAATTCCAGCGCCCGCGCGCGGCTGGCGGCCGAGGCCATGCTGGCCCGCCAGCACCGCTTGCTGCAGGCCATCTCCCTCGCCCAGGCGATGTTCATCGCCAGTTCGGGACCCCGGGCCGCCTTCGAGGCGCTGCTCAAGGAGCTGATGTCGCTCACGCAGAGCGCCTTCGGCCTCGTGGGCCAGGTGCAGCGCGCCGAGGATGGGCACCCCTACCTGCGCGTGCACGCCATGACCGACATCAGCTGGGACGAGGCCTCCAGGGCCCGCTATGCCCAGCATTCCGAGGAAGGCATGGTGTTCGACAACCTGCACTCCCTGGTCGGGGCGGCGCTGGTGTCCGGCGAGCCGGTGCTCTCCAACGACGCCAGCCACGACACGCGCGGCGTGGGCACGCCCCGGGGCCACCCGCCGCTGCGCACCTACCTGGGGCTTCCCATCCACGCGGCGGGGGAACTGGTGGCCATGGTCGGCCTGGCAAACCGGCCCGAGGGCTATTCGGCGTCGGACGTGCAGTTCCTCCAGCCCCTGCTGAACACGGTGGGCCAGCTGGAGATGGCCCGCCGCGCCGAGCTGGCGCGCAGCGCGGTCGAGGCGGAGCTCGAACGCACCAGCGCCCTCCTGGCCGACAAGACACGAGCCCTGGAAGGCACGCTCGCCAGCGTGTCGCAGGGCATCACCAACGTGGATGCCGAAGGGCGGATCCGCGTCTACAACCGGCGCTATCTGGAGCTGCTGGATCTGCCGGAAGCACTGCTGGCCACGCAGCCCAAGGTCGAGGAAGTGGTGCGTTTCCAGACCGAGCGGGGGGATTTCGGCGCGGAATTCCAGCTCATAGAGCCCGCGGCGCGCAACTACGTGGCGTCCGAGTATTCCTCCCACGGTGGCCGGCTCACCATGCCCGACGCCTACGTGCGGCGCACCCGCGGCGGCCGCTACATCGAGGTGCGCACGCGCGCCCTGGAGCAGGGCGGCCGCGTGCGCACGTTCACGGACGTCACCGACTACCTGAGCACCCTGGAAGCCCTGCGCCTGAGCGAGTCCCGCTGGCGCAGCCTCACGCACCTGTCCTCCGACTGGTACTGGGAGCAGGACGCGCAGTTCCGCTTCGTGCGGCTGGACGGCAACCCTTACCACGAGGCCGGCGTGCCCAACGAGATGCACTACGGCCTCACGCGCTGGGAGCTGCCCAACACCTTCGTGGGCGATGGCCAGTGGCGCGAGCACCGCAGGCAGCTGGAGGCGCACGAGGTCTTTCACGACTTCGAGATGCAGCGCCTGACCGAAGACGGAAAACCCGTCTGGGTATCGATCAGCGGCGAGCCCATCTTCGATGAAGAGGGCCAGTTCACGGGCTACCGCGGCGTGGCCCGCGACATCACCGAGCGCAAGCTGGCCGAGGCGGAGATCCAGCGCCTGGCGTTCTACGACGAGCTCACGGGTCTGCCCAACCGGCGGCTGCTGATGGACCGGCTGGAGCGCGCGGTGAACATGTGCGCCCGCGAGGGCAGCCATGGGGCCTTGCTGTTCCTGGATCTGGACAACTTCAAGGGCGTCAACGACACCATGGGCCACGAGTGGGGCGACCGGCTGCTGGTGCAGGTGGGCGGCCGCGTCAGCGCCAGCGTGCGGGCCACGGACACCGTGGCGCGCCTGGGGGGCGACGAGTTCGTGGTGGTGGTCCAGGGCCTGGATGCCGAGACGCAGGCGGCCGCGGCCGAAGCGGAAGCCGTGGCCCAGAAGGTGCTGGCCGCGCTGAACCAGCCCTATGTGGTGCACGGCAGCGAAGTGCACAGCACGCCCAGCATTGGCATTGCCCTGTTCCGCGATGTGCAGCTGCCCGTGCAGGAGCTGCTCAAGCGCGCCGATCTGGCCATGTACCAGGCCAAGGCGCAGGGCCGCAACACGCTGTGCTTCTTTGATCCGGCCATGCAGGCGGCGGCCTCCGCGCGGTCGGCGCTGGAGGGGGATCTGCGGCAGGGGCTCGCGCGCAACGAGTTCCTGCTGCACTACCAGCCGGTGGTGGACGAGACGGGCCGGGTGCTGGGCGCCGAGGCGCTGGTGCGCTGGAACCATCCGCTGCGCGGCATGGTGCCGCCCGGGGACTTCATCCCCCTGGCGGAGCAGACCGGCCTCATCCTGCCCCTGGGGCGCCAGGTGCTGGCCATGGCGTGCCGCCAGCTGGCGCGGTGGACCGCGGCGTCCGGGACCGCGGGCTGGAGCGTGGCCGTGAATGTGAGCGCGCAGGAGTTCCGGCAGCCCGACTTCGCGGAGGAAGTCCTCAGCGTGCTGCGCGACTGCGGGGCCGACCCCGCGCGCCTCAAGCTGGAGCTCACGGAAAGCCTGCTGCTGCAGGACGTGGAGGAGAGCATCTACAAGATGCAGGCGCTGCGCACCCAGGGCGTGGGGTTCTCGCTGGACGATTTCGGCACGGGCTACTCGTCGCTCTCCTACCTCAAGCGCCTGCCGCTGGACCAGCTCAAGATCGACCAGAGCTTTGTGCGCGACGTGCTCACCGACCCCAACGATGCCACCATCGCCTGCACCATCATCGCGCTGGCCCACAGCCTCGGGCTGGACGTGGTGGCCGAAGGGGTGGAGACCGAGGGGCAGCGCGACTTCCTGCTGCGCAACGGCTGTAAGCGCTTCCAGGGCTACCTGTTCGGGAGGCCCGGGCCCGCCGAGCTTTTGTAGTTTGCTATTAAATATATAGCTATTGGCGCTTGATGGATAAGCGCCAGAGCCATATTTAATTCAAATTTTGGCGTCAGCCTCAGCCACTGGCACGCATCGCGCGAGAGATGCCAGGCAAGGGCCGCCCCGCAGCGAGGGCATCGTCCCCCTTCCCGGAGCGCGTAGCGCGTAGAGAGAAGGGGGAAGGCACGCAGTGCCTCAGGGGGATGTACCCTGCTACCCGCGCAGCAGCTTGTCCTCGGCCAGCATCAGCGCCGCCGGGTGACCCGAGAGCACCAGCGTGTCGCCCGCCGCCAGCAGCGCATCGTCCACCGCCGAGCTCATGTGGCCGCTGCCGCGGCGCAGGTTCACCACCCGCACCCCCATGGCCGACAGCGCGAGCTGGCCCAGGCTCTTGCCCAGCGCGGTGGAGCCGGGGGGCAGGTTCACGGTGGACAGGCGTTCCTGGTCGCGCTCATTGACGGTGTCGTCGTCCGCGCCGTGGAAGTAGCCGCGCAGCAGGTTGTAGCGCGCGTCGCGCTGGTCCTGCACCAGGCGCAGCACGCGGCGCATGGGCACGCCCACCAGCGCCAGCGCATGGCTGGCCAGCATCAGCGAGCCCTCGATGGCCTCGGGCACCACCTCGGTGGCGCCGGCGGCCTGCAGCTTGTCCAGGTAGAGATCGTCCTGCGTGCGCACCACCACCGGCACCTGCGGCGCGTGGGAGCGCGCGTTGGCCAGCACCTTCAGCGCGGCGGGCACGTCGATGTAGGTGATGGCCACGGCACTCGCGCGCACCAGGCCCGCGGCCATCAGCGCCTGCAGGCGGGTGGCGTCGCCGTACACCACCGAATCACCGGCGGCGGCGGCTTGCCGCACGCGGTCCGGGTCCAGGTCGAGCGCCATGTAGGGGATGCCCTCATGCTCCAGCATGCGCGCCAGGTTCTGTCCGCAGCGGCCGTAGCCGCAAATGATCACGTGCTTGCTGCTGTTGATGGACTTGCGCGCGATGGACGTCATCTGCAGCGACTGCTGCAGCCAGTCGCTGGCCACCAGCTTCATCACGATGCGGTTGCTGTACATGATGAGGAACGGCGTGGCCAGCATCGACAGCACCATGGCCGCCAGGATGGGGTTCATCAGCGCCGGCTGCACCAGCCCGTTGGCCTGCGTGAGCGACAGCAGCACGAAGCCGAATTCGCCCGCCTGGGCCAGGTACAGCCCGGTGCGCAGGGCCACGCCGGTCGTGGCGCCCATGCCCCGCGCGAGCACCAGGATGATCACCAGCTTGAGGAGCAGGGGCACCGTGAGCAGCGCCAGCACCAGGGCCCAGCGGTCCACCAGGATGTGCCAGTCCAGCATCATGCCGATGGTGATGAAGAACAGGCCGAGCAGCACGTCGTGGAAAGGCCGGATGTCCGTGCCCACCTGGTGGCGGTACTCGGTTTCCGACACCAGCACGCCCGCGATGAAGGCCCCGAGGGCCAGGCTCAGCCCCGCCAGCTCCGTGAGCCAGGCCAGGCCCAGGGTGATCAGCAGCAGGTTGAGCATGAACAGCTCGTCGCTCTTGCGCCGCGCCACCAGGGTCAGCCACCAGCGCATCAGCCGCTGCCCGCCCGTGAGCAGGATGCCCACCAGCACCGTGGCCTTGACCAGGGCCCACGCCAGCGCGGTCAGGAGCTGGTCCGGGGACGAACTCAGCGCGGGAATCAGCACCAGCAGCGGCACCACGGCCAGGTCCTGGAAGAGCAGGATGCCCATCACCCTGCGGCCGTGCTCGCTTTCCAGCTCCGCCCGTTCGGCCATGAGCTTGACCACGATGGCCGTGCTGCTCATGGCCATCACGCCCGAGAGCGCCAGCGCGGTCTGCCAGCCCATCTCCCAGACGCCGCCCGCCACGCGCGCGAGCAGCAGCGCCGCGCCCGACACCACGGCCATCGTCAGCACCACCTGCATCAGGCCCAGGCCGAACACCTGGCGGCGCATGGCGCGCAGCTTGGGCAGGCTGAACTCCAGCCCGATGGCGAACATCAGGAACACCACGCCGAATTCGCCCAGGTGGCGCACCCCTTCCGAGTTCTGCGCCAGCGCCAGCGCATGCGGCCCGATCAGCACGCCCGCCGCCAGGTAGCCCAGCATGGGGGGCAGCTTGAGGCTGCGGCAGGCCACCACGCCCAGCACCGCGGCCAGCAGGTAGAGCAAGGTGAGGGCGAGAGAGGACATGGTTCGATGCTATCCGAGGCCAGCAGCCTGTTCACGATCTTCTTGTCCGAAGCACGGGGCGTGCCAGAGGGGGACAATAAATCCAGGGCCCGCCCAGGGCCTGCCCGGTCGATAGAATCCCGGGATGACTCCCGCACCTGCCGCACTGCCCCCCTTTGATGCTGATCAGGCCCTGCGTCTGGCACGTGAGACTTTTGACATCGAGGCTGCGGCCGTCCTGGGGCTGAAGACCCGTGTTGGCGCGTCGTTCACGCAGGCCGTGCAGGCGATCCTCACTGTGCGCGGGCGGGTGGTGGTGATGGGCATCGGCAAGAGTGGGCATGTCGGGCGCAAGATTGCCGCCACGCTCGCCTCCACCGGGACACCCGCCATGTTCGTGCACCCGGCCGAAGCCAGTCACGGCGACCTTGGCATGATCAAGTCCATCGACATCGTGCTGGCGCTCTCCAATAGCGGGGAGGTGGATGAAGTCACCACCCTGCTGCCCGTGATCAAACGCCTGGGAGCCATGTTGATTGCGATGACAGGGCGGCCACAATCCACCCTGGCCAAACATGCGGACATCGTGCTCGACAGCGGCGTGGAACGAGAAGCCTGCCCGTTGCAGCTCGCCCCCACCGCCAGCACCACCGCCCAGCTGGCCATGGGCGACGCCCTGGCCGTGGCGCTGCTCGATGCCCGGGGCTTCCGCCCCGAAGACTTTGCCCGTTCGCACCCTGGCGGTGCGCTGGGGCGCAAGCTGCTCACCCATGTGAGCGACGTCATGCGGACAGGGGCGGAAATCCCGAAAGTGGCGCCCGGCGCCGCCTTCAGCGACCTCATGCGCGAGATGAGCGCCAAGGGGCTGGGCGCCTCGGCCATCGTGGACGCGGCCGGGCAGGTGCTGGGCATCTTCACCGACGGCGACCTGCGCCGCCGCATCGAGGCGGGGGCCGATCTGCGCACCGCCACGGCCGAGCAGGTGATGCACCCCAGCCCGCGCCGCATCGCGCCGGATGCGCTGGCGGTGGATGCCGCGGAAATGATGGAGGCCCATGCCATCACCAGCGTGCTGGTGGTGGATGCCGCGGGCGTGCTCATCGGGGTCGTGCACATCGGCGACCTCATGCGCGCCAAGGTGATCTGATGGTGGCGGGCCCCTCTTCCTCCTCCTCCTTCCTGCCCGATGCCGCGCCCGCGCTGCAGATCGATCCCGAGCTGCTGCTGCGGGCCCAGGGCGTGCGCGTCGCCTTCTTCGACGTCGACGGCGTGCTGACCGACGGCGGCCTGTACATCAGCGAATCGGGCGAGACCCTCAAGCGCTTCAACACCCTGGATGGGCACGGGCTCAAGCTGCTGCAAAAGGCGGGCATCACCCCCGTGGTGATCACGGGGCGCGACTCCCTGCCCCTGCGCGTGCGCCTGAAGGCCCTGGGCGTGGAACACGCCGTCTTCGGCACCGAGGACAAACGCCCGGCCGCCGAGCAGATTCTGGCCACCCTGGGGCTGGGCTGGTCCGACGCCGCCGCGATGGGGGACGACTGGCCAGACCTGCCCGTCATGCGCCGCAGCGCCTTTGCGTGCGCGCCGGCCAATGCCCAGGCCGAAGTGCGCCAGGCGGCCCATTTCGTGACCCAGGCCCGGGGAGGCGACGGCGCCGCGCGGGAGCTGTGCGACCTGCTGCTGGTGGCCACGGGCCGCTACGCCGCGCTGCTGGCGGAATACACCGCATGACCCGGCCCGTCCCGCACCCATGGACCACGGGCCAGGCTGGCGCCCCTGGCCCGGAGGCGGCCCCATGACGCGCAACGTGATCCGCCAGGGCTGGGACCAGTTCTCGCTGTACCTGCCCGTCGTGCTCATGGGCCTGCTGGCGCTGGGCACCTGGTGGCTGGTGCGCAACGCGCCCATGCCCCTGCTGCCCGTCGCCGAACGCCAGCAGGGGCACCAGCCAGACTACTTCATGAAATCCTTCTCGGTGAAGAGCTTTGACGCCGCGGGGCGGCTGCAGAGCGAAGTGCAGGGCGCGGAGGCGCGGCACTACCCCGACACCGACACGCTGGAGATCGACAAGGCGCGCATGCGCTCGGTCACGCCCGCCGGGCGCCTCACCGTGGCCACGGCGGACCGCGCCCTGACCAACGCCGATGGTTCGGAGGTCCAGCTGTTCGGCAACGCCATCGTCACGCGCGAGCCCCTGGCCGCCAGGCCGGGGACGCCGGCGCAGCCGCGGCTTGAGTTCCGCAGCGAATTCCTGCACGCCTATACCAGCACGGAGCGTGTGCGTTCGGACAAGCCCGTCACCCTCACGCGCGGCAACGATCGCTTCACCGCCGACGGCATGGACTACGACAACCTCGACCAGGTGCTGCAACTGCGCGGGCGCGTGCGCGGCGTGCTCCAGCCCGGCACGGCCAAGCCCTAGCCGCCGAGCCCACCCCTGCCCCTGCCCGGAGCCCCCCATGACCACTCCCCTTGTCTTCATCACCGGAGCGTCCAGCGGCATCGGGCAGGCGCTGGCCCTGCGTTTTCATCGCTCGGGCTACCGCCTGGCGCTGGCGGCGCGCCGGACATCCGAGGTAAAAACATGGGCTGACGCACAAGGAATAAGCGCGGATAGCTACGAAATTTATAGCGCAGACGTGGCGGTCACCGACAGCATCGTTGCGGCGGGCCGCGACTGTGTCGCGCGCCAGGGAGTGCCGGACGTGGTCATCGCCAATGCCGGCATCAGCGTGGGCATGGACACGGCCGTGCGTGATGACCTCGAAGTGATGGCGCGCACCTTTGCCACCAACAATATCGGCGTGGCGGCCACGTTCCACCCCTTTGTCGATGCCATGGCACAGCGGGGCAGCGGCGCCCTGGTGGGCATCGGCAGCGTGGCGGGCATCCGGGGCCTGCCCGGTCACGGCGCCTACTGCGCCAGCAAGGCCGCCGTCATCAGCTATTGCGAAAGCCTGCGCGGGGAAATGCGCCCGCACGGCGTGCGCGTGGTCACCATTTCGCCGGGCTACATCGACACGCCGCTCACGCGCCAGAACCGCTACAGCATGCCGTTTCTGATGCAGGCCGGTGATTTCGCGGACCATGCCTACCGGGCCATCACCCAGGGCGTGAGCTACCGGGTCATCCCGTGGCAGATGGGGGTGGTCGCCAAGGTGCTGCGGCTCCTGCCGAACGCGCTTTTCGACAAGCTGCTGTCAGGCCGCCCCCGCAAGCGGCGCCAGGACGAGCAGACATAGCGCGCCGACCCCGCCCCGGGGCGCCGCCCATGAAAAAAGCCCCCGAAGGGGCTTTGGCCTTGCCAGGAAAACTCCACGGCAGGGTGCTTCTTCAGTAGCTGCTGCCGCCGCCACCGCCATAGCCGCCACCGCCGCCGTTGCGGCCACCACCGCCACCGCCGCCGTTGCGGGAACCGGAGCCGTAGGGGCTGCGGAATCCACCTTCGCTGCGGCCGCCACCGCCGTAACCACCGCCGCCGCCACCCTCGCGGCCGCCGCCATAGCCACCACCGCCGCCTTCACGGCCACCGCCGTAGCCGCCACCACCACCGCTGCGGCCACCACCGCCGCCGTAGCCGCCGCCACCGCCGCCAAATCCACCGCTGCGGGGTGGGCGGGGCTCCATGGGGCGTGCTTCATTCACGACGATGCTGCGGCCGCCCAGGGGCTGGCCATTCATGCCGTTGATCGCGGCCTGGGCTTCTGCGTCGCTGCCCATTTCCACGAAGCCAAAGCCCTTGGATCGACCCGTGTCGCGCTCCATCATGACCTTGGCGCTGGTCACTGCGCCGAATTGGCCGAAGGCCTGTTCCAGATCGCTGTCGCGCACCGAGTACGGCAGGTTGCCGACGTACAGTTTGTTGCCCATCGAGGGACTCCTCAAAAACACATGGATAAAGCGATGGAGTCCCGAAAACGCAGCCAGCTAATCTCAATGACGCTCTCAGCGCGAAACTGACGGATCACCGCAAACTTGGAAACGGGTTGCACCCGCCAACCCATTATGCGCCACACTTTTGCCGAAAAAGCAAGCGGTGATGCCGACTGTGGTGGCGATACCGCGCGGCCATGAAAAAAGGAGCCCTGAGGCTCCTTTGTCTTGCCTTCGGCAGGCCGCGAGGTCTGCCGATGAGGTCTTTTTAGTAGCTGCTACGGCCACCGCCGTAACCACCACCACCGCCGCCGCCGCTACGGCCACCGCCGTAACCGCCGCCGCCACCACCGCCGTAGCCGCCGCCACCACCGTTGCCGCCGCCGAAGCCGCCGCTACGGGGAGCACGGGGCTCCATGGGGCGGGCTTCATTGACCACGAGGTCACGGCCGCCGAAGTTTTGGCCATGCACGCCTTGGATGGCGGCTTGGGCTTCTGCATCGCTGCCCATTTCGACAAAGCCGAAGCCCTTGGAGCGGCCGGTGTCGCGCTCCATCATGACCTTGGCGCTGCCAACCGAGCCGTACTGGCTGAAGGTCTGCTGCAGATCTTCGTCGCGGAAAGAGTAGGGCAGGTTGCCCACGTAAAGTTTGTTGCCCATGAAGGACTCCTGAAAAAACATGAAAACGCGATGGAGCCCGACGCAATCAACAAACCTGTGACGACTTCAAAGACGCGAAACTGACCATTCACCGCTAAGCTAACTGCTCTCCTGCAAGCAGAAAAGCGAACCCATTATTAATCACTTTATGTGGCGCGTGGGGTTTTATTTCTGGGGAAAGCCGCCCGTCGTGCACAAATCAGGGGTTTTCACGCGTGCGCGGAAGGGTTTTCCCGAGGAAAAAAGACAGGCGGTCACGGCCGGGGCACCCCCGCCAGGCTGGCGCAGGGTAAAATACGCGGGTCTTTGGGGAGTAGCCCGCCCGGTGCGCAATGCGCCGGGGGCATGCGTCAACAAACTTGGGTCCGGTGGACCTATGGCGCATGCGGTTTTCTAGCTGGGCGAGACCATTGACTGCATGCCGATCCAAATGGCCGGAGTCGGGGTGCAGTCAATGCGTTTCGAACAACATCCGGCCGGACAGGACCCCCACATGGAACCGTTTTTCATCTCCACCGCCATCGTCGCGCTCGCCGAAATGGGCGACAAGACGCAGCTTCTGGCGCTCGTGCTCGCCGCACGCTTTCGCAAACCCTGGCCCATCGTCCTCGGTATCCTGGTGGCCACGCTGGTCAACCATGGCCTGGCCGGCGCCGTGGGCTCGTGGGTGACGACGTTCGTGGGGCCGCAGATCCTGCGCTGGATCCTGGGGGCATCGTTCATCGCGATGGCCATCTGGATGCTGATCCCCGACAAGCTTGACGAAGGCGAGGCCGACGGCTCGCCGCGCTGGGGGGTGTTCGGCACCACGCTGATCGCGTTCTTCCTGGCCGAGATGGGCGACAAGACGCAGATCGCCACCGTCATGCTGGCCGCGCAGTACAACGCCTACCTGTGGGTGGTGGCAGGCACCACGCTGGGCATGATGATCGCCAACGCGCCCGTGGTGTGGCTGGGCGAGCGCATCACCCGCCGGGTGCCGATCCGCGCGGTGCACATCGTGTCTGCCGTGATCTTCCTGGTGCTGGGGCTGCTGGCCATCTTCACGCCGGTCGGCTGAGGGAGGCTGCGAAAAGCAGGAGCCATCCGCAGGCGCTTTTGGTATATTTGCCAGACGCGCCGATTTGCCACAGCTTGCGGGCGCTTTATAAATCCTGCTAAAGACCCGTCCGACCTATGTACCCGGCCTCGTTTTTAGCGACGCCGGGTTTTTTTGTCCTGGGGCGGCGCTCCAGGCCAGGGCGGCTTCCTTGTTTGTGGAGCAGCGGCGCGCGCAAGCGGTGGAACATGAGGGCTCACCAGTTCCAACTATGTCGTTCATCGCAACACCTCAGACCATGCACTTTGCGGAGGTGCTGCCGCTGCAAAGCGGTGCGTCCATCCGCGACTACCACCTGGCCTACGAGACCTACGGCACGCTCAACGCCGACCGCTCCAATGCCGTGCTCGTGTGCCACGCGCTCAACGCCTCGCACCACGTGGCGGGCGTCTACGCGGGGCAGGACAAGAGCGAAGGCTGGTGGGACAACATGATCGGCCCGGGCAAGCCCGTGGACACCGACCGCTTCTTCGTCATCGGCGTGAACAACCTGGGCTCATGCTTCGGCTCCACCGGCCCCATGCACAACCACCCCGACACGGGCGAGGTCTACGGCGCGGATTTCCCGGTGGTCACGGTGGAGGACTGGGTCAACGCCCAGGCCCGCCTGCTCGACCGCCTGGGCATCCAGCAGCTCGCCGCCGTGCTGGGCGGCAGCCTGGGCGGCATGCAGGCGCTCTCCTGGACGCTGCAGTACCCCGAGCGCATGCGCCACGCGGTGGTGGTGGCCAGCGCGCCCAACCTCACGGCCGAGAACATCGCCTTCAACGAGGTGGCCCGCCGCGCCATCGTGACGGACCCGGACTTTCACGGCGGCCACTTCTACCGGCACGGCGTGATCCCCAAGCGTGGCCTGCGCATCGCCCGCATGATCGGCCACATCACGTACCTGAGCGACGACGTGATGAACGAGAAGTTCGGGCGGCAGCTGCGCGAGGGCCTGGAACTCAAGTACAGCACGCAGGACATCGAATTCCAGATCGAGAGCTACCTGCGCTACCAGGGCGACAAGTTCAGCGACTACTTCGATGCCAACACCTACCTGCTGATCACGCGCGCGCTGGACTACTTCGACCCCGGGCGCACCCAGGGCGGCAACCTCACGCGGGCGCTGGCGCGGGCCACGGCGCGCTTCCTGCTGGTGAGCTTCACCACCGACTGGCGCTTTTCACCCAAGCGCAGCCGCGAGATCGTCAAGGCGCTGCTCGACAACCGCCGCAGCGTGAGCTACGCCGAGATCGACGCGCCCCACGGGCATGATGCCTTTTTGCTCGATGACGCCCGCTACATGGGCGTGATGCGCTCTTACTTCGATAGCATTGCAAAGGAGCTGCAGCCATGACCGAAAAAGCGGCGATGCAAGCCCTGGCACGCCTGGTGCCCCCCGGCTCGCGCGTGCTCGACCTGGGCTGCGGCAACGGTGCCATGCTCGACTACCTGCAGCGCGAGCGCGGCTGCAGCGGCTACGGCGTGGAGATCGACGATGCCAACGTGCTCGCCTGCGTGCAGCGCGGCGTCGATGTGATCCAGCTCAACCTCGACGAGGGCCTGGCCATGTTCGGCGACAACTCGTTCGACGTGGTGCTGCAGCTCGATACGCTGCAGCACCTGCGCAATGCCGAAACCATGCTGCGCGAGACGGCGCGCGTGGGCCGCACGGGCGTGGTGGCCTTCCCCAACTTTGCGCACTGGCCCAACCGCCTGTCCATCCTGCGCGGTCGCATGCCCGTCACGCGGCGCCTGCCCTACCAGTGGTACGACACGCCCAACATCCGCGTGGGCACCTACAAGGACTTCGAGGTGCTGGCCACCAAGAACAGCCTGCGCATCCTGGATGCCTTCGGCCTGCAGGATGGGCAGGAGGTGCGCTGGCTGCCGAATGCGCGCGCGGGCACGGCGGTCTTCCACTTCGAACACGCGTAGCGCTTGTGGGTGTGTGCGCCCCGGCGACACGCCGCTGTCAAGCGCATCGGCTAAGGTGCGGGCTCTGTTTGTAGGAGACCCGCATGAAACGCATTGCACTGCGCGCCACGACTGCTGCCGCGTTGCTCGCCACCTGGGCGCTGGGCGCCATGGCCCAGGCCTGGCCGCCCACTCCCACCGTGATCGCCCACCGGGGCGCCTCGGCGCTGCGGCCCGAGCACACGCTGGCGGCGTACCAGCAGGCCATTGACGATGGCGCCGACATTATCGAGCCCGACCTGGTCATCACCAAGGACGGCGTGCTGGTGGCCCGGCACGAGAACGCCATTGCCATCCTGGGCGCCGATGGCTCGGTGAAGGAAGCCACCACCGACGTGGTGGACCGCCCCGAGTTCGCGGGCCGCAAGGCCACCAAGACCATCGACGGCCAGTCCATCACCGGCTGGTTCACCGAGGACTTCACGCTGGCCGAGCTGAAAACCCTGCGCGCCCGCGAGCGCATCCCCGCGCAACGCCCCGCCAACGTGGCCTACAACGGCCAGTTCGAGGTGCCCACGCTGCAGGAGGTGATCGACCTGGCCAAGGCGGCGACGGCCAAAACCGGCCGCGTGGTCGGCATCTACCCCGAGACCAAGCACCCCACCTATTTCCAGTCCATCGGCCAGCCGCTGGAGGCGCCGCTGCTCGCCGTGCTGGAGAAGAACGGCTGGAACCACAAGGACGCCCCCGTGTTCGTGCAGTCGTTCGAGGTGGCCAACCTGCAGGCGATCCGCAGGCTCAGCAGCGTGCGCCTGGTGCAGCTGGTGGCTCCCTCGGGCCGGCCGTATGACTTTGTGGCCCAGGGCGCGGCCAATGCGCGCGGTTATGCCGACCTGATCACGCCCGAAGGCCTGAAGCAGGTGGCCACGTATGCCAATGCCATCGGCCCTTTCAAGACCCTGGTCGTGCCGGTGAAGGACGGCCTGCCCGGCGAACCCACGCCGCTGGTCGCGCGTGCCCGCGCCGAAGGCCTGGCCGTGCACATCTGGACGCTGCGGCCCGAGAACGCCTTCCTGCCCGCCGGCCTGAAGAAGGCTCCGGCGGCGGATGGCACGGCGCGCGGCGACAGCGCGGCCGAGATCACGGCGTATCTGCGCGCGGGCATCGACGGCTTCTTTACCGATGACCCCGCCGTGGGCCGCGCCGCGGTGCGGGCGTTCGCCGGCAAGCAGTGAAGCCGGGCGGCGGCCCCGGAAGGCGCGGCGTGTCGCGGCGCGGCCATGCCGCTCAGGAAGAGTCGCTTTCCACGACCGCCTTCACGGCGGCCAGGGCCCGTGGCAGGTCCTCGCAGGGGATGGAGCCCAGCGCCAGGCGCAGCGCATGCGGCACGTGTGCCGTGGTGGCAAACCCTTCGGCGGTGGACACCGCAACGCCGCGCTGCGCGAGCGCCCCGGCCACGCGGTCCGCACGCTGGTCGTCGCCCAGCGGCAGCCAGGCAAAGTACGAATGCGGGTGCCGCACCAGCGGCAGCCCGGCCAGGGCCTCGCTGGCGATGGCCTGGCGGCGGGCCGCGTCGGTGCGCTTTTCGGCCTCCAGGCGCGCCACGGTGCCGTCCTCGATCCAGCCGCAGGCGATGGCAGTGATCACGCCCGCCGTGTTCCAGGAGGTGGCACGCACGGCGCGCTCGATGGGGGCGATCAGCGCCGGCGCGGCCGCGACAAAACCAAAGCGCAGGCCCGTGGCCACGTTCTTCGACAGGCTCGACAGGTAGACCGTGCGCTCGGGCGCCAGCGCGGCCACGGGCGGCGGCGCGTCGGCCGCCAGGTAGGCGTAGGGGGCGTCCTCCAGCACCAGCAGGTCGTGGGCGCGCGCCAACGCCACCAGGCGCTTGCGGGCCCCCGCATCCATCACGCAGCCCAGCGGGTTGTGCAGCGTGGGCATGGTGTAGATGGCGCGCACGGGCCGGGCCTGGCACAGGCGCTGCAGGGCGTCCAGGTCCGTGCCGCCCGGCCCGACGGGTACGGGCGCCAGGTCCAGCCGCATGCGCTCGGCCAGCACGCGAAAACCGGGGTAGGTGAGGGCATCCACCGCCACCACATCGCCGGGGCTGAGCAGCCCCAGCGCCGCCACCGCCATGCCGTGCTGCGCACCGTTGACGATGAGCACCTGCTCGCCGGTCACCCACAGCTGGCGGGTGGCCAGGTGCCGGGCGACGATGGCGCGCTCGTGCGGCCGCCCGCCGTAGGGGTGGTAGTGCAGCAGGGATTCCAGGTCGCCCGATGCCGCCAGCCTGCGCAGCGCGTCGCGCAGCAGGTCCGCCTGCCCCGGCACGCCGGGGCTGTTGAACGACAAGTCCGCCGAGCCGGGTGCGGGCGTGGCCAGGTCGGCGCCCAGGCCGCGCGGGCAGGAGGCATCGCGCACGAAGGTGCCGCGCCCGGTTTCGCCCACCACCAGGCCAATGGCCTCCAGCTCGGCGTACACGCGGCTGGCGGTGGCCAGCGCCAGGCCGTGGCGCTGCGCCAGGGCGCGGTGCGTGGGCAGCCGGGTGCCGGGCCGCAGCCGGCCCGCGCGGATGTCGGTGGCCAGCGCATCCACCACCTGCTTGTACCGGACCTGGCCCATGGCGCCTCCGCAGTGTATTCATGACAATTTTTTGATTGTATTGAACACCGCCGATACCATGGGCTCCACTGTTCATCCACCGCCGGCGGGGGCCGTTTTCCCGCCAGGAGAAGCACCATGCGCATTGCCATACTGACGTTCGAAGGTTTCAACGAGCTGGACTCGCTCATCGCCCTGGGTGTTCTCAACCGGGTGAAGAAGCCGGGCTGGCAGGTGTGCCTGGCCTGCCCCGCGCCCCGGGTGCGATCCATGAACGGCGTGGTGGTGGAAGCGCAGGCGCCGCTGTCCTGGGCCCGCACGGCCGATGCCGTGCTGGTGGGCAGCGGCATGCAGACGCGCGAGGTGGTGAACGACGCATCCCTGATGGCGCAGATGGACTTCGACCCCGCCCGCCAGTTGCTGGGCGCCCAGTGTTCGGGCACGCTGGTGCTGGCCCGCCTGGGCCTGCTCGGCGGCGTGCCCGCCTGCACCGACCTGACCACGAGGCCCTGGGTGCAAGAGGCCGGGGTCACGGTGCTGAACCAGCCCCTGGTCGCGCACGGCAACATCGCCACGGCCGGCGGCTGCCTGGCCGCGCCGTACCTGGCCGCGTGGGTGATCGCCCGGCTGGAAGGCGTGGAGGCCGCGGAAAGCGCGCTTCACTACGTGGCTCCGGTTGGCGAGAAGGAGGCGTACGTGGCCCGCGCCATGGGCCACCTTGAAAAGTACCTGGCCCCGGCCTGAACGGGCGCCGCGGCGTCAGGGCGATGCGGGGGCCTGCGGCGCGGGGCTGGCGCTCGCGGTACCGGGTTTCGCGCCCCTGCGCCGCCCCAGGTCCCGCGCCTGCGCCACCCAGCCCGCCAGCCGCTCCTTGCTGGCGGTGCGCACCGGCCCGAAGCTGTGCACCCGCACGGGCCGGATGCCGCAATACTCCAGGATGGCCTTCTTCATCTGGTGATGCCCCGGCATGCGCGTGACCCAGCGGAAGTACCAGGGCGGTGAATCCATGGTCACCAGCAGTTCGCCCGAGCGCCCTGCCAGCAGCCTGTCCCACAGCGGCGAGCCGGCGCGGTACTTGAACGCGTAGCCGGGCAGGAAGGTGCGGTCGATGAAACCCTTGAGCAGCGCGGGCATCGCGCCCCACCAGATGGGGTAGACCCACACGAGGTGTCCGGCCCAGCGGATGTCGGCCTGTGCGGCGGCCAGATCGGGCTCCAGGGGCTGCGCGGCGCCGTAGCCCAGGAACAGCGGATCGAACGCCAGCTGCCCCACGTCGAGGAACCGCACCTCGGCGCCCGCGTCCAGCGCCCCTTCGGCATAGGCGCGGGCCATGCCCGCGCACAGGCTGGCGGGCGCCGGGTGGCCCAGGATGACCAGAATGCGTTGTTGTGCCACAGAACCTCCATCACACACGTTGTTGTCGATGGCGCCATGGTCACCTTGCCCCACGGGGCAGAGTCAAGCAGCTGGATCAAGCCGGCGCGCGATGCGGCGCGCCCCGCGCCACCGGGGCGGTGAATTGCCGGGCGTCGCGGGCCGCGGGCGGAACCGGCGCGGCCACGGCGCAGGCCTGCGCCGTGGCGGGCACGGCCATGCCGTCGCAGGCATGCAGTTGCGCCTGCAGCTGCGCCAGTTCGGCATCGAGCGCCTGCAGCCGCAGCAGCTCCTGCGCCACCGCCACCCGCCGGGCCGCCACCCGCTGCGCCATGCGGTCCCCGCCCTCGGCGGTGTGCATCTGGTCCAGGCCGTCGAGTTCCGACAGCCGAAAGCCCAGGGCCTGGGCCTGGCGGATCAGCCGCACCTGGGCCACATCGGCCTCGCCGTACTGGCGGTAGCTGCCGTTGCGCGCCACGGTGCCCAGCAGGCCCCGCCCCTCGTACAGGCGGATGGCCTTGGGGGTGGTGCCGGTGCGTCGGGCGAGTTCTCCAATGCGCATGCGTGTGTCCTTGGTGTACCGTCAGGCTGCTATTGAATATATAGCTGTTCGCGCTTGTCCATGCAGCGCCAGGGGCTGTTTTGAGCCTATTGCTTCGCGGCGGGGCGCCCAGGCCCCCATGCCGCGCGATAAGCTGCCGGGTCCCGACGCCCTCCACCGCCTGCCATGCCCCAGTTTGCCGCCAACCTGAGCCTGATGTACACCGAGCTGCCGTTCCTGCAGCGCTTCGAGGCCGCCGCGCGCGACCGGTTCACCGCCGTGGAGTTCCAGTTTCCGTACGCGTTCGCGCCCGCCGAGGTGGCCGCGCGGCTGCAGGACAGCGGCCTGCAGCTGGTGCTGTTCAACGCCCCGGCGGGCGGCACCGACCGCGCCGGCATGGCCGCCGCCTGGGAACACGGCGCACGCGGCACGGCCGCGCTGCCGGGGCGCGAGGCAGAGTTCCGCGCGGGAGTCGAGGAAGCCCTGCGCCATGCCGAGGTGCTGGGCTGCCCGCGCATCCATGTGCTCTCGGGCACCGTGCCGCCGGGCGTCGAGCGCGAATCGCTCAAGGACCTGTGCGCGGGCAACCTGCGCTGGGCGGCAGCGCAGGCCGCGCGGGCCGGGCGCGAGATCCTCATCGAGCCCATCAACCTGCGCGACATGCCGCGCTACTTCCTGAACCGGCAGGACCATGCCCACGAGCTGCTGGATGCGGTGCAGGCCGACAACCTCAAGGTGCAGATGGACCTGTACCACTGCCAGATCGTGGAAGGGGACCTGGCGGCCAAGCTGCGGCGCTACCTGCCCACGGGCCGCGTCTCGCACATCCAGATCGCCGGCGTGCCCGGCCGCCACGAGCCCGACACCGGCGAGCTGAATTACCCCTACCTCTTCGACACCATCGATGCCCTGGGCTACCGCGGCTGGGTCGGCTGCGAATACCGGCCGGCGGCCGGCACCTCCCAGGGCCTGGGCTGGATGAGGGGGAAGACCCCCTGATCCGCGTTGGGCCGTCCCCCCGGGGGGCGCCCCGTTTCGCACGCTATGGTCCATGCAGGGGCCGCGTCGAGGTACGCAGCTTTGCGTAAGGGAATGCGTGAATAAATGTAACAAGCCTCCGGACTTAGAGTGAAGCAGCGTGTTCTCAGGCGTTTGAGAACCCTTTCTGAGACCGGCCCAGCCGGCTTTGGGCTTTCAATCTCCAGGAGACATACCGCATGGCCGCTTCCCTTGCCAACAACCGTTCCGTCGCCCGGCAGGTCACGCTGGCGGCCATTGCGCTGGTGGCCCTGGTGCTGGTGTTCGTGGGGCTGGCCATCGCCGTGCTGACCGAGCGCAGCACGCGCGCCCAGGTGGTGGCCAGCGTCGGCGACACGGCGCAGAGCGTGGCCCAGTCGCTGGACGCGGCCGACAACACCAACCGCGAACTGGTGCAGCTCACCATGCGGGGCTTTCAGCGCTACTTCGAGGGCGTGATGCACCTGGACGAGGCCACGGGCGAGCTGCGCAGCTACGGCGCGCTGGTCAACGAGGACTACGGCTCGGTCGACAAGTTCGCCAGCGAGACGGGCGGCATCGCCACGGTGTTCGCGCGCAAGGGCGAGGACTTCATGCGCGTGACCACGTCGGTCAAGAACGACAAGGGCGAGCGCCAGCAGGGCACGCCCCTGTCCCGCGACGACCCGGCCTACGCCACGGTGGCCAGGGGCGAGCCCTACACCGGCGTCACCGTGGTGGGGGGCAAGCCCTACATGGGCCACTACCTGCCGTCCAAGGACGCCTCGGGCAAGGTGATCGCGCTGCTCTTTATAGGCAACGACATCAGCGTGTTCCATGCCATGCTGCAAAAGCAGGTGGCGCAGACAAAATTCTTCGAGCACGGCGGCACCTACGTGGTCAACCCCGGCGCCTCGCTCGACAAGGCCGTGTTCGTGTACCACCCCACGGCGCGCGGCAAGCGCGTGCTGGAGGCCTACCCCGAGGCGCGCCCCTTCTTCGAGGCGCTGGCCGCCTCCGGCGACGGCTTCGTGCGCGAGGCCGCGCCCGTGCTGGGCGCGGGCGCCACCGACCCCTGGGCGCTGGTGCGCAAGACGGGCGGGGGCTGGTGGGTGGTGGCCGAGGTGGCCGACGGCGAAGCCATGGCCAGCCAGCGCCGCGTCACGCTGGCGGTGTGGGGCCTGATGGCCCTGGCCGTGGTGCTGCTGGCCATCGGCCTGTTCCTCATGCTGCGCCGGGGCGTGAGCCGCCCGCTGCAGGACCTCACGCAGGCCATCACGCTGGTGGCGCAGGGCGACCTCACCGAGGAATTCCGCACCACGCGGCGCGACGAGATCGGCGCGCTGGTGCAGGAGGTCGAAGGCATGCGCCAGCGCTACACGCAGATGCTGCAGCAGGTGCGCACGGCGGTGGACAGCATCACCACCGCCAGCGCCGAGATCGCCAGCGGCAACCAGGACCTGTCGGCCCGCACCGAGGCCACGGCCAGCAGCCTGGCCCAGACGGCACAGAGCATGGAGCAGCTCACGTCCACGGTGCGCCAGTCGGCCGATGCCGCGCGCCAGGCCAACCAGCTGGCCAGCACCGCCGCCGCCGTGGCCGCGCGCGGCGGCCAGGTGGTGGGCGAGGTCGTCACCACCATGGGCGACATCAACCAGAGCTCGCGCAAGATCGCCGACATCATCAGCGTGATCGACTCCATCGCCTTCCAGACCAACATCCTCGCGCTCAACGCGGCGGTGGAGGCGGCGCGCGCGGGCGAACAGGGCCGGGGCTTCGCGGTGGTGGCCAGCGAGGTGCGGTCGCTGGCGGGGCGCAGCGCCGAGGCGGCGCGCGAGATCAAGGCGCTCATCGGCGCCTCGGTGGAGCGCGTGGAGTCGGGCGCGCGCCTGGTGCAGAACGCGGGCAGCACCATGGACGAGATCGTGGGCTCTGTCCAACGCGTGGGCGACATCATTGGCGAGATCACGGCGGCCTCGGGCGAGCAGTCCGACGGCATCGGCCAGGTGAACACGGCGGTGAACCAGCTCGACCAGATGACCCAGCAGAACGCCGCGCTGGTGGAGCAGTCCGCCGCCGCCGCCCAGAGCCTGCGCGACCAGGCGCAGCGGCTGGCCGGGGCGGTGCAGGTCTTCAAGCTCTCGCGCGGCCCCGGCGGCGAGCCTGCGCCCGCGGACCGGCCGGCCTTGGCAGCGTCCCCCGCCCCCGCCCCCGCCCCCGCCCGGCTGCGCTGACGGGCGCGGGCCTGCGGGGGCCGGCGCGGGTGGCTTGGCAATTGATCGGTTCTCGCGCCCGATTCCATGGTTTATGCTGGGCTGAACTTCCTTGTCCGCACAACCCCACCTGCCCGCCATGGCCGCCCATGTTCCCACCATGCTGGCAATGATCATTGTCAGTTCGCTGATGATGGCGGCCTCCATGGCCGTGGTGGGCTGGGGGCGCCGGCGCGACGGCCTGGGGCGGTGGGCCGCCGCCCTGCTGGTCAATGCCATGGGGCACCTGCTGATCATGCTGCGCGGGCAGGTGCCGGACGCGCTGTCCGTGGTGGTGGGCAACCTGCTGCTGTCCTGCGTCTTCGTGGGGATGATCGCGGCGATCTACCAGTTCCAGGGCCGTCCGGTGCGGTGGCTGCTCTTGCTCACGCCGTCCGCGCTGGTCACGGGGTTCGTCATCGCATTCATCGACAACTTTCCGGCGCGCGTGAGCTTCGTGGGCCTGGCCATCGGCCTGCAGGCCGTGTGGGCCCTGGCCGCGGCGCTGGAGCGCCGCCATGCCACCGTGGGGCGCGGCCAATGGCTGCTGGTGGCGGGGCTCGGGCTGGAGGCGCTGGTCCTGGGCGGCCGCGCGCTGCTGGCCCTCAGCGCCAGCGAGGCGGCCACCGGCATCCTGCAGGGCAGCGCCCTGCAGACCCTGACCTTCATGGGCACCGTGTCGGTGGTGCTCATCAGCTCCATGGGCTTCGTGTTCATGTCGCGCGACCGCGCGGACGAAAACAACCGCATCATGGCGGCGCTCGATCCGCTCACGGGCGTGGCCAACCGCCGCGCGCTGATCGCCGCGCTGGACCGCGACGTGGCGCGCGCCGTGCGCACGCGCGAGTCCATCGCGCTGATGATGGTGGACATCGACCATTTCAAGCGCGTGAATGACCGCCACGGCCACCCCGCGGGCGACCAGGTGCTGTGCAGCGTGGTCAGCGTGCTGAAGGAGCGCGTGCGGGCGCAGGACCTCGTGGGCCGCTACGGCGGCGAGGAATTCATGGTGGTGCTGCCCGACACCACCCTGCTGGGGGCCGAGCAGCTGGCGCGCGAGCTGTGCAAGGCGGTGGAGGAATCGCGCTGCCGCGTTCGCCCCGCCGGCGCCGCCGATGCCGATGCGGGCGTGGGCATCGCCGTCACCGCGAGCATCGGCGTCTTCGGCGGCCGGCTGGAACCCGGCGACAGCTGGGACATGCTGATCGCCGCCGCCGACCGCGCGCTCTACCAGGCCAAGGAGAACGGGCGCAACCGCGTGGAGGTGGCCACGGCCCTGCGGCGCCCCGCCTCCCAGATGGCGGCGCGGGACAACCCCGAGACCCACCCGGCTTCCAGGTATTGAAATGCCTCCCCGCGCGCCCTCCCTCAGGGGGCGGCGCCCGCTGCGCGGGGGCTGGGGCACGTGCGGCGTCCGCGCCCGCCGTGAAGGTCTCTGCGCGCCCACCGTGGCGTCCGCGCGGGGGTTGTGTTGGAATGCTGTTTTTGGTCCCCCAGAGACTTTTTCAGGAGAGCCCCATGAATGCCCGTGTCCCCCACCAGATCCTGCAACCTGCACTCGCGCTCGAGCGGGTGAGCCAGGCGTGGGACGACGACATTGTTCGCCAGTTGACCGACTACATCGCCATCCCCGCCAAGTCGCCCATGTTCTCGCCCGACTGGGCCGAGCAGGGCCTGCTCGACACCGTGGTGCGCAACGCCGCCGCGTGGGTCGAATCGCAGAAAGTCGAAGGCCTCACGCTCGACGTCGTGCGCCTGGAAGGCCGCACCCCCGTGCTGTTCTTCGAGATCGCATCCACGCAGCCCGGCGCGACGGACACCGTGCTCATGTACGGCCACCTCGACAAGCAGCCCGAGTTCTCGGGCTGGCGCGGCGACCTGGGCCCCTGGACGCCCAAGTACGAGGACGGCAAGCTCTATGGCCGGGGCGGCGCCGACGACGGCTACGCGGTCTATGCCAGCATTGCGGCCGTGCAGGAATTGAAGCGCCAGAACGTGCCCCACCCGCGCATCGTGGGCCTGATCGAGACCTGCGAGGAAAGCGGCTCGCGCGACCTGCTGCCCTACATCGATGCCCTGAAGCCCCGCATGGGCAACGTGGCGCTGGTGGTGTGCCTGGATTCGGGCGCGGGCAACTACGACCAGCTGTGGCTCACCACCAGCCTGCGCGGCATGGCCACCGGCACGCTCAAGGTCGAGATCCTGACCGAAGGCATCCACTCGGGCGACGCCTCGGGCCTGGTGCCCTCGTCGTTCCGCATCATGCGCCAGGTGCTCGACCGGCTGGAAGACAGTGCCACCGGCCGCCTGCTGCCCCAGAGCTTCCACTGCGAGGTGCCCGCCGACCGCCTGGCCCAGGCCCGCGCCACGGCCGCCATCCTGGGCGAAGAGGTGTACAAGCGCTTCCCCTGGGCCCACTACGACTGCGGCGGCGCCACCACCTTCGCCCTGCCCACCACCACCGACCCGGTGCAGGCCCTGCTCAAGCGCACCTGGGAGCCCACGCTCAGCGTCACCGGCGCCGAGGGCTTCCCGGCGCTGCAGGACGCCGGCAACGTGCTGCGCCCCTACACCGCGTTCAAGCTCAGCCTGCGCCTGCCGCCCCTGGTGGATGCCGGCCAGGCCGTGCAGGAGCTCAAGGCCCTGCTCGAAGACAACGCGCCCTACCAGGCCAAGGTCACCTTCCAGGGCACGAGCGGCGCCACGGGCTGGAACGCGCCCAGCGCCACGCCCTGGTTCGAGCAGGCGCTGAACGAGGCCTCGCAGGCCCACTTCGGCGCGCCGTGCGGCCATATCGGACAGGGCGGCACCATCCCGCTCATGAACATGCTCAGCGAAGGCTTTCCCACCGCGCAGATGATGGTCTGCGGCGTGCTGGGCCCCAAGAGCAACGCGCACGGCCCCAACGAGTTCCTGCACGTGCCCTACGCCAAGAAGCTCACCGCCGCCGTGGCGCAGGTGATCGCGGCCATGGCGGCGCAGCAGGCCACCGCCGTGGCGGTCTGAACCCCACCGCGCGCATCGCCGCCCCCGCGCATGTGCCCTGGCGCTGCCTCCTCCCCCGGTGTGTGGATGCAGCCGCCGCCCTTCCCCCGCACCGCAACGCGCGCCGCCAGGGCGCTGGCCCGGCCGGCCGCGTTGCCTTGAGCCCGTTCCACCATGTCCTCTGACTCCATTGCGTCCACCCTGAGCACCTTGACCACCTTCACCGCGGGGGATGGGGAAAACCTGGCGGTGCAGGACTGGCCCCTGGTGGGGCGCGGCGTGCCGGCACGGGGCACCGTGCTGCTGGTGCACGGCCTGGGCGAACACGTGGGCCGCTACGACGCCCTGGCGCGGCGCCTGAATGCCTGGGGATTCGCCGCGCGCGGCTACGACCAGTACGGCCACGGCGAGTCGAGCGGCCCGCGCGGCGGCCTCACCTCGGACATGCGGCTGCTGGACGACCTGGCCGACATGGTGGACGCCACCCGTGCCCGCATGCCGGCCGGCCAGCCCCTGGTGCTGCTGGGCCACAGCATGGGCGGGCTGGTCGCCTCGCGTTTTGTGTCCCTGAACCTGCGGCCGGTGGATGCGCTGGTGCTCTCATCCCCCGCGCTCGACGCGGGCCTGGGCGCCGTGCAAAAACTGCTGCTGGCCACGCTGCCGCGCATCGCACCGAACCTGCGCGTGGGCAACGGGCTGGATACGCAGTACCTCTCCCACGACCCGGCCGTGCCCGCGGCCTACCTGGCCGACCCGCTGTGCCACGACCGCATCAGCGCGCGCCTGGCGCGCTTCATCGCCACGGGCGGCCCCGCCACGGTGGCCCGCGCCGCGCACTGGAGCGTGCCCACGCTGCTCCTGTGGGCGGGCAGCGACAAGCTGGTCAATCCCGCCGGCAGCCGTGCCTTCGCGGCCGCCGCGCCCCGGGCGCTGGTGCAGTCGCACGGCTTCGAGCCCTTGTTCCACGAGCTGTTCAATGAAAGCCCCGAACTGGCCGCGCCGGTGTTCGACATGCTGCGGCAGTGGCTGGAGCGGCGCTGCCCGGCGGCGGGGTGAGCGCCGCCGCAGCGGTTTCGGGCCAGAATGGCCGGTAGCGCTTGTCCATCAAGCGCTGAAAGCTACTATTTTTGTAGCAAACCGCCCAGCATTCCAAACAGGTCGCTGGACGTTCCAAACCCGCCCTGCGGCGCCTCGCCGCGCGGGCTGAGCTGGTCGATCAGGCCCGGCAGCACCTGGGCCAGCTGGCCTGCCGCCGCGCCGGAGCCCACGCCCAGCTGCGCGGCGATCTGCGACAGCGGGCCGTTGCCCAGCACGTCCGAAAGCTGCTCGCCCGAGATGGCCTGGTTGGGCCCCGCGCTGAGCCAGGAGGCGATCACGTTGCCCAGCCCGGCCTGCTGGAACCGGGCCATCAGGCCCGGCAGCCCGCCCACCGGGCCGTCGTTGCTGATGAGGGACATCACGGCCTGCACCAGCTGGGGGTTCTGCGCGGCCAGGCTCAGCAGGCCACCCAGCCCGCCTGCGGCACCGCCGCCGCCGGCGGAGCCCTGGGGGCCGCCCTGTGATGCGCTATTGATGACGGCACCCAATACGGAATCGAGCAAACCCATGGTGATCTCCTGCAGAAGGGGGTAAAAAACGGCCGAGCGCCGGCCCGGGGCCGCTCACGGCCCTGGGCCCGGTACCAGCGATGGTACGCATCCGCGCCCTGGCCCCAGTGTCAACAATCGTGAATTCCCCTACCGCCCGTGCGTGGGCGACGGGCTGGGCCGGCAAGGCTGGCAGGTGCCGGGCCGCCGGCCAGGGCGTGGCGGGAGGGCCCGCCGCCCGCCGTTCACTGGCTGCGCGCCGGGCGTTTCTCCAGCAGGGGTTCGCTCACGCCCTGCACCCCCACCAGGCCCAGCACCGTGACCAGCGAGGTCTGCGCCCCCTGCCAGGCATCGGTCAGGTCGATCCACTCCGACAGCGCATGGAAACCACCGGTCTTGCCCCCGCCCCCGATCACGATGGCCGGGATGCCCAGCGACATGGGCACGTTGGCATCGGTGCTCGCGCCACCCAGCACCGTCTTGCGGCCGAACGCGGTGTTGGCGCGCACGGCGGCTTCCACGATCAGCGAGTCCGCCGCCGTGCGGCCGCCGGGGCGGTCGCCGATGAGCCTGGTGGAGGCGGAGAGCGTGTTCACATTCCAGCGTGCGTTCTCCTCGGCCACGGCGGTATCGATGGCCGAGAGCACCTGCTTTTCGGTGGCCAGCAGCGGGGCCATCTCGTCGGAGCGGATGTCCACCGCCATGCGCGCATCGGGCGCGATGGTGTTCACCGAGGTGCCGCCGCCCACCGTGCCCACGGTGAAGGTGGTCTTGGGGGTGGCGGGCGTGCGGATCTCGGCGATCCTGGCGATCGCGCGGCCCATGCCGTGGATCGCGCTGGGCACCTGGCCGAAGGCCGCGTAGCTGTGGCCGCCCGGGCCCTTGAAGGTCACCTCGTGGCGGTGGCTGCCCGTGCCCAGCACCAGCACCGTGCCGTCGGGCGCGGGCTCCAGCGCCACCAGGCCGTCAATGTCCAGGTGCTCCTTGAACAGGTGCTTCATGCCGCGCAGGTTGCCCAGCTCTTCCTCGCCCACATTGCCCACGAACACCAGGTCGCCCACCGTGGCGATCTGCTGGTCGTTGAGCACCTTGAGCCACGACAGCAGCACGGCCAGGCCGCGCGTGTTGTCCGAGATGCCGGGCGCGTAGAGCTTGCCGTCGCGCTCCTTCACCTTCACGTCGGTGCCGGCGGGGAAGACGGTGTCCAGGTGGGCCGAGATCACGAGCTTGGGCCCGCTGCCCGTGCCCTTGCGGATGCCGACCACGTTGCCTTCGGCGTCGATGGCGGCGCTGGCCAGGCCCAGGGCCTTCAGGCGTGCGAGGAAGGCCTCGGCGCGCCTTTGCTCCTTGAACGGTGGCGCCTCGATCTCGGTGAGCATGCGGAGGTCTTGCGCCGCGCGGTCGTGGTCGGCCTTCACCGCGTCGAGCAGCTTCAGGATCTGGGGCGCCGCCATGAGCTGCGTGTAGGCCTGGTCCACGGCCGGGCGCAGCGTGGTGGGCGTGGCGGCGACGGCGCCTTGCGCGTGGGCGGCAGGGCCCAGCAGCGCGGCGGCCAGCGCCACGGCGCCGGGAGTGAAGCGGAAGATGGAGGCAGGGTTCTTCATGGTCGGGATGATGGAGAGGGCGGAGTTGCGAAGGAAGGGGGGCCCGGCCAGACGCGGGCCGCGGCATCCGGTGCGCGCGGCGCCTGGCACGCAAGCGCCCTGCAATTGTTGGACCGATTGGCGGGGCGCGGTTCTGCTTTAATCTGCCGGGCCGACAGTTTTTCTTACATGCGCCAGCACATTCCCAGCACCCGCGCCCTGCTCGTTTTCGATGCCGTGGCGCGCCACCACGGCGTGAGCAAGGCCGCCGAAGAGCTGTGCCTCACGCACAGCGCCGTGAGCCAGCAGCTGCGCCTGCTCGAAGGCCAGCTGGGCCTGCAGCTCGTGCAGCGCGGCGCGCGCGGCTCCACGCTCACCGAGGCGGGCCGCCGCTACCACGCGCAGGTGGTGGGCGACCTGCTGCGCCTGCAGAACCACACGCTCGAAGCCATGGCCCAGCGGCCCGACGGCGCGCGGCTGCTGGTGGGCTGCGTGCCCGTGTTCGCCGAGCGCTGGCTGCTGCCGCGCCTGCCCGCCTTCCTGGCCACGCACAGGGGCTGCAGCCTGCACCTGCAGGTGTACCCCACGCACACCTACATGCAGGAGATCCCTTTCGACGTGGCCGTGCAGTACAACGACGCCGCCTGGCCCGGGGTGCAGCCCGTGCCGCTGATGAGCGAGGTGTGCGTGGCCGTGTGCGCTCCCGGCTCGCGCCACCGGCGTGCGATGGAGCGCGGCGACTTCCGCGCGGTGCCGCTGCTGCAGCTGAGCTCGCGGCTGGGCGCGTGGGATGCGTGGTTCACCCGCGCGGGCATCACGCGCGTGCCGGCGCACAGCCTGGGCGGCCACCGGTTCGACCTGTTTTCCATGCTGGTCGAGGCGGTGCGCGCGGACCTGGGCATCGGCCTGGTGCCGCACTACTTCGTGGAGCGCGAGCTGCTGTCCGGCGAACTGGCGCTGGCGCATCCCCACCATGACAGCGGCCTGCGTGGCTACAGTCTCTTCGTGGCGCAGGGGCGGCAGGAAGACCCCGCCGTGGCCGCGTTTGCCCGGTGGCTCGCCCACGCGGTCGCGGTGCCGGGCGGTGCCGGCGCCGGAGCCACGCGGGCCTAGACGGCGCGCCGCCGCCGGGCCGCGAGCCAGGCGAGCGCCAGGCCCGTGACCACGATGGGCACCAGGGACCCGGCATTGAGCAGCGTCCAGCCCTGCGTGGTGACCAGCACGCCGGACGAGAACGAGCTGAGCGCCAGCGTGGCGAACACGCAGAAGTTGATGGCGGCCTGGGCGCGGTCCTTTTCCTCGGGGCGGTAGGCGGTCATGGACAGCGTGGTGGCCCCCGTGAACAGGAAGTTCCAGCCCACGCCGAGCATGAACAGCGCGATGCCGAAGTGGTGCAGCTCCACGCCCATGAGCGCCACGGCCACGCAGGCCAGGTTCAGCAGCACGCCGGCGCCCATGATGGACAGCACGCCAAAGCGCTTGATGAGGTGGCCGGTGACGAAGCCGGGCGCGAACATGCCGATCACGTGCCACTCCAGCACCAGCGCGGCTGCATCGAAGTTGAAGCCGCACACCTGCATCGCCAGCGGCGTGGCGGCCATCAGCAGGTTCATCACGCCATAGCCCAGCGCGGCGCCCAGGATGGCCACCACGAACGCGGGCTGGCGCATCAGCTCGGACAGGGGGCGGCCCGCGACGGGCTGCCCCGCGGCGTCGCGCCGCGCGGGCTGCGCCTCGAAGCGGATCGCCGCCATGCACAGCATGGACAGCAGGGCCACGCCCATGAGCACCACGTAGGCGCCCGCGAAAGGCACCGGAAACAGCGTGCGCGTGGCGCTGGCCAGGTTCGGCCCGGCCACGGCGCCCAGCAGGCCGCCCGCCAGCACCAGCGACACGGCCTTTTCGCGGTAGGCCGCGGGGGCCAGCTCGGCGGCGGCAAAGCGGTAGAGCTGGCCATTGGCGCTGTAGTAGCCCGCCACCACGGTGGCGGCGCACAGCAGCCAGAAACTGGCGCTGAAGGCCGCCCACGCGCACAGGCCGCACGACGCGATCGCCACGGCCAGCCCGATCTGGAACGACACCTTGCGGCCCCACCGGGCCTGGCTGCGGGCCACGAGCGCGGTGGACAGGGCCCCGCCCACCACATAGCCCATCACGGGCAGCGTGGCCATCCAGCCAAAGGGGGCGAGCTGCAGGCCTACCAGGCCGTTGATGGCGATGAAAACCACGTTGTTGGTCAGGAAAAGGCCCTGGCACAGGGCCAGCAGCCACAGGTTCTTGTTCACGGCGAAGGGTGTTGTTGGAATGGGGAAGGAAAGGGTCGAGGCGGGCATGGGCGGCCGGGCCGCGTCAAAGTCCGACTGCATTGCTCTGGCATTGTGCACTCCGGTTGATGAAGATCAGCCGGCGCGCGCAGCGGCCTCGGTATGGTGCCACCCAGTGCTTGGGCTCCCACCGGGGGCCTGCGTTTGAACCAGAGCCATGGAACCCCACAACCCTGCAGAGGCCGCGCCCGCCCTCGAACTCGTCTGCCCCGCCGGCAGCCTGCCCGCGCTCAAGGCGGCGGTGGACCATGGCGCCAGCTGCGTCTACCTGGGCCTGCGCGACGCGACCAACGCGCGCAACTTCGCGGGCCTGAACTTTGACGAGGCGGCCATCGCCAGCGGCATCGCCCATGCGCATGCGCGTGGCTGCAAGGTCTTCATGGCGCTCAACACCTACCCGCAGGCCGCCAACCCGGGGCCGTGGCGCAGCGCCCTGGACAAGGCGGTGGACCTGGGCGTGGACGCGGTCATCCTGGCCGACCCGGGCCTCATGCAATACGCGGTGCAGCGCCACCCCCGGCTGCGGCTGCACCTGTCGGTGCAGGGCTCGGCCACCAACTACGAGGCCATCAACTTCTACCGCGAGCAGTTCGGCATCGTGCGCGCCGTGCTGCCGCGCGTGCTGTCGATGGAGCAGGTGCGCCAGGTCATCGACCGCACGCCCGTGGAGATCGAGGTGTTCGGCTTTGGCAGCCTGTGCGTGATGGTCGAGGGGCGCTGCGCGCTGTCGTCGTATGCGACGGGCGAATCGCCCAACACGCACGGCGTGTGCTCGCCCCCGAAGGCCGTGCGCTGGGTGGAAACGCCGCAGGGCCGCGAGTCGCGCCTGAACGGCGTGCTGATCGACCGCTATGCGCCCGGCGAGAGCGCCGGCTACCCCACGCTGTGCAAGGGCCGCTTCGACGTGGGCGGCGACGAGAACTACTACGCCATCGAGGAGCCCACCAGCCTCAACACCCTGGAGCTGTTGCCCCAGCTCGTGAAGATGGGCGTGCGCGCCATCAAGATCGAAGGGCGCCAGCGCAGCCCGGCCTACGTGGCCCAGGTCACGCAGGTCTGGCGCGAGGCCATCGACCAGTGCCTGGCCCACCCCCACCGCTACGCGCCCAAGACGCGCTGGATGGCCAGCCTGGACCAGGTGGCCGAAGGGCAGCAGCACACGCTGGGCGCCTACCACCGCCCCTGGAAATGAAGAACAACCCCCTGATGCGCTTCGCGCCTTCCCCCTTCTCTCGCCTCGCTTGCGCGATGCGGGAAGGGGGACACCGCCAGCGCGGCGGGGCGGCCCTTGCGCGGCGGTCGCTGGCTTGGGCCGCGCCAGATTCGAACTCCATGCGCCGCTCCCAGCATCTGGATCCCACGATCAAACCCCTGAAGCCCGCCCCATGAAACTCTCTCTCGGCCCCCTGCTGTACTACTGGCCGCGCGACACCGTGTTCGCGTTTTACGAAGCCATGGCCGCCACGCCCGTCGACGTGGTGTACCTGGGCGAGACAGTGTGCTCGCGCCGCCATGAGCTGCGCCTGGCCGACTGGCTGGCGCTGGCGCGCATGCTGCGGGACGCGGGCAAGGAGGCCGTGCTGTCCACCCAGGTGCTCATCGAATCCAGTGCGGACGTGGGCCTGCTGCACAAGATCACGGCCAACGGCGAGTTCACCGTGGAGGCCAACGACATGGGCGCCGTGCACTGCCTCTCGCGGCCACCCACCGGGCCGCGGGCCTTCGTGGCCGGGCCGCACCTGAACCTGTACAACGCGCACTCGCTGCAGTGGATGGCGCAGTTCGGCGCCACCCGCTGGGTGATGCCGGTGGAGATGTCGCGGGACGCGCTGTCGGCCGTGCTGGCGCAGCGCCCGCAGGGCCTGGAGACCGAGGTCTTCGCCTACGGGCGCATGCCGCTGGCGTACTCGGCGCGCTGCTTCACCGCGCGCCACCGCAACCTGCCCAAGGACGACTGCCAGTTCAGCTGCCTGCAGCATGCCGACGGGCTGCCGCTGCGCACGCGCGAGAACGAGGGCTTTCTCGTGCTCAACGGCACGCAGACGCAATCGGCCCGCGTCTACAACCTGGCCAACGAACTGGCGGGCCTGCGCGCCTGCGGCGTGGACGTGCTGCGCCTGAGCCCGCAGGCGCAGCACATGCCGCAGGTGGTGGCCGCGTTTGACGAAGCCCGCCACGCGCGCGCCCCCGAGGCGGCCTGCGACCTGGTGGAGCGCATGCAGCCGCTGATGCCCGACCTCCCCTGCGACGGCTACTGGTTCGGCCGCCCGGGCCTGGAGCAGGGGCGCGTGCGGAGCGCCGTGGCGCAGTCCTGACCCGCGGGCCCCCATCGCATGTACGCCGGAGAACGCTTCAACAGCATCAGCCACCTGGCCGGGGCCGTGCTCGCCACGGCGGGCGCGGCCGTGCTCATCACGCTCGCGGCGCGCCTGGACGACCCGTGGAAGGTGGTCGCCTTCAGCATCTACGGCGCCATGCTGGTGGCGCTGTACGCCGCGTCCACCGCGTACCACAGCGTGCGCCGGCGCGCCATCAAGGCCGTGCTGCAAAAGCTCGACCACTGCAGCATCTACCTGCTGATCGCCGGCAGCTACACCCCGTTCGCGCTCGTGTCGCTGCGCGGCCCCTGGGGCTGGTCGCTGCTGGGCGTGGTGTGGGGCCTGGCGCTGCTGGGCATCGCGCAGGAGATCTGGTGGGCGCGCGGCGCGCGGGCGCTGTCGCTGGTCATCTACGTGCTCATGGGCTGGCTGGCGCTGGTGGCCGTGGTGCCGCTGTGGCGGGCGCTCACACCCGGGGGCTTTGGCTGGCTGCTGGCGGGCGGGGCCTGCTACACGCTGGGCATCGTCTTTTACGCGCTGGACCACCGCGTGCGCCATGGCCACGGGCTGTGGCACCTGTTCGTGCTGGGCGGCAGTGCCTGCCATTTCTTCACCGTGTTCTTCTACGTGGCCTGAGCGCCCGATTCCTACCCTATGGCTGCTTTCTCCTCTTCGCCTTCGAACCCGCGGGTGGTTCCCCCTCCCGTGGGGGCCGTGCTGTCGCGCCTGCCCGCCTACCCGGGCTCGGTGCTGCTGGTGACGGCGCTCAACCTCGCGCTGGCCCGGCACCTGCCCCCCGACGTGGGACGCCTGCTGTTCGACAAGAAGATGCGGGTGCAGGTGCGCGATGCGCGCCTGGCGTTCGACTTTGCCTGGACCGGTCAGCGTTTCGCGCCCCATGCCCCGCTCGCGGCACCCGCCGTGGCGGACCTGACGCTCAGCGCCACGGCCCACGACTTCCTGCTGCTCGCCCAGCGCCAGCAGGACCCCGACACGCTGTTCTTCAGCCGCCGCCTGTCGATGGAGGGCGACACCGAACTGGGCCTGGTGGTGAAGAACGCGCTCGACGCCATCGAGCTGCCGGTGCTGGACCCGCGCCAGTGGGCGCAGAGGCTGGCACCGCGCCAGGTGCTGGACCACCTGCGGCGCCGCCGGGGCCCTGCGCCACGCCACGGAGGGTGAGCGATGACCCCCCACCAGGCCCTGAATCATCCCCTCGTCTACTCCTGCTCGGGCTGCTCCAGCGCCGCGCAGCTGGCCAACCATGTGGCGCTGCGTCTGGACCGGCACGGCGTCGCCGAGATGTCGTGCATCGCCGGCGTGGGCGGCGATGTGCCGCACCTGCTGAAAACCGTGCGCTCGGGCCGGCCCATCATCGCGCTCGACGGCTGCCCGCTGGTCTGCGTGAAAAGCACGCTCGCGCGCCACGGCATCACCGCCGACCGGCACTACCAGCTGCAGCACTACGGCGTGAAGAAGCGCGCGCACGAAGACTTCGACCCCGTGCAGGCGGCGCTCGTGCTGGAGCAGGTCGAGGCCGACCAGCAGGCGCAACCCCTGCGCGCCCGGGCGGCCGAGGGCGCGCCCCATGGCTGAGCCCGTGCCCACCCGCCGCATCATCGTCGCCATCTCGGGCGCCAGCGGCGCCGTGTACGGCGCGCGCCTCCTGCAGGTGCTGCAGGGCCAGGGCGGCATCGAGACGCACCTGGTCGTCTCCGACGCGGGCTGGCGCAACCTGCAGCACGAGCTGGACCTGGACCGCCCCGCCGTCGAGGCCCTGGCGCACCGCGTGCATGACGTGCACAACGTGGGCGCGGCCATTGCGAGTGGCTCGTTCCAGTGCCATGCGATGGTGGTCGCACCCTGCTCCATGCGCACGCTGGCCGCCATCGCGCATGGGCTGGCCGACAACCTGCTCACGCGCGCGGCCGACGTGGCGCTCAAGGAACGCCGCCGCTTGGTGCTGATGGTGCGCGAATCGCCGCTGCACCTCACGCACCTGCGCAACATGGTCGCCGTGACCGAGATGGGCGGCATCGTCTGCCCGCCGCTGCCGGCCTTCTACCTGCGCCCGCAGACCGTGGGCGAGGTGGTGGACTACAGCGTGGCGCGCGCGCTCGACCTCATCGACGTGCCCCACGACCTGGCGCCGCGCTGGTCGGGGCAGGAACTGGATGCTCATTAATTGATAGCTACTGGCGCACCATTTATAAGCGCGACAGGCTGATTTCATTCAAAATCAAAATCTGGTACTGATATGGCCTACCGCGATCTGCGCGACTTCATGGCCCAGCTCGAAGCCACGGGCGACCTGCGCCGCGTGCGCGAGCCCGTGTCGCCGCGCCTGGAGATGACGGCGCTGAGCGACCGCGTGCTGCGCGCGGGAGGCCCCGCGCTGCTGTTCACGCAGCCCACGGGCCACGCGCTGCCCGTGCTCACCAACCTGTTCGGCACGCCCGGCCGCGTGGCCCGCGCCATGGGCGTGGCCGACCTGCACGGCGTGCGCGCCCTGGGCGAACTGCTGGCCACCCTCAAGGAGCCCGAGGCACCCCGCAGCGTCAAGGACATGCTGGCCATGGGCCCCTTCCTCAAGACGCTGTGGCACATGGCGCCGCACACCGTGGCCCGGGGCGCGCCCTGCCAGCAGGTGGTGTGGGAAGGGCCGGACGTGGACCTGGCCCGCCTGCCCGTGCAGCACTGCTGGCCGGGCGACGTGGCCCCGCTCATCACCTGGGGCCTGACCATCACGCGCGGGCCGCGCAAGGCGCGGCAGAACCTGGGCATCTACCGCCAGCAGGTGCTCTCGCGCAACCAGGTCATCGTGCGCTGGCTCGCCCACCGGGGCGGCGCGCTCGACTTCGCCGACCACTGCGCCGCGTACCCCGGCCAGCCCTACCCCGTGGCCGTGGCGCTGGGCGCGGACCCGGCCACGCTGCTCGGCGCGGTCACGCCCGTGCCCGACTCCTTGAGCGAATACCAGTTCGCCGGCCTGCTGCGCGGCGCACGCACCGAGGTCACGCCCGCGCTGGGCGTGCCGCTCTCGGTGCCCGCCACCGCCGAGATCGTGCTCGAAGGCCACATAGCGCCGGACGCGAGCCACGCGAGCGGCTGGCAGCATGCGCTGGAGGGGCCCTACGGCGACCACACCGGCTACTACAACGAATGCGCCGAGTTCCCCGTGCTCACCGTGGACCGCATCACGATGCGCAAGGACGCGATCTACCACAGCACCTACACCGGCAAGCCGCCCGACGAGCCCGCCGTGCTGGGCCTGGCGATGAACGAGCTGTTCATCCCGCTCCTGCAAAAGCAGTTCCCCGAGATCGTGGACTTCTACCTGCCGCCCGAGGGCTGCAGCTACCGCATGGCGGTGGTGAGCATCCGCAAGGCCTACGCGGGCCACGCGCGGCGCGTGATGATGGGCGTGTGGAGCCACCTGCGCCAGTTCATGTACACCAAATTCATCGTGGTGGTGGACGACGATGTGGACGTGCGCGAATGGAAGGATGTCGTCTGGGCCATCACCACCCGCATGGACCCGGCGCGCGACACGCTGCTGGTGGAGCACACGCCCATCGACTACCTGGACTTCGCCTCCCCCGTGAGCGGCCTGGGCAGCAAGATGGGGATGGACGCCACGAACAAATGGCCCGGCGAAACCCAGCGCGAGTGGGGTCGGCCCATGCGCATGGCCGACGCGGCCACGGCCCGTGCGGAGCAGTTGTTCGCGGCGCTGGGGCTCTAGGACCGCCAGCCGCGCAGCCACTCGGGAGGACTCTTACGCCGCCGCGAATTCGATGGCCGCGCCATGGGTGCGGTCTGCCGTGGGAGGCGCCGGCGTGGCACCGTCGGTGGCCAGTACCAGTGCGTATGGGCCCTCGCCCCGCGTGCCCAGCTGTGTGCTGGCCGCATGGCCTGCCGTGCCCGGCAGCGGCCCTGCCTGCGTCAGCACCAGGGTGCTGCGTCCGAGGGTGACCGTGCCCACCCGCGCGCCCGTGCCGGGCTGCAGGAAAGGCGCGCTCACGTTGGCGGCCTGGGCCTCGCCCAGCAGGGCGCGGTAGTGGGCCAGGCTCGCATCCAGGTCCTTCACGGCCAGGGCCAGGCTGGCCACGCCGCGGGCGCCGTTGGGGTGCACGCGGGCGTTGCCTTCGGGCACGCGCAGCGCGCGCGGGGTCTGGTCGCCGCACAAGAAGGGCAGGTCGTGCGACGGGGGGCGCGCCGTCTGCCACCGCAGGCGCTCGCCATCGGGCCGCACGCGGCCGCCGTCGTGCGGGCCGCTGTAGGCCAGGCCCCGGTCCTTGGCGACGGCCACCGTGGTGGCGGTTTCGGGCGGCAGCAGCGCGAAGTCCACGATGCCGTCGCCGTGCGCGTTCAAGAGCTCCCACCAGCGCTCGCCGGGCGATGGCGAGCGCCAGGCGATCAGCTCGAAGTAAGCGCCGTCCGCGAAGACGACCAGCGCGTTGTAGGTGGGCCGGCCGGGGTGGTCGCCGCCTTGCAGCACGTTGAATCCGAGGGCGCGGTAGTCGGCGATGGTCTGGTCCAGATCCTTCACCGCGATCACGATGTGGTCGAGTGTCAATGCCATGGTGGCTGGGCTCCTTGCGTGGTCAATCGGCGGGTCAGGCGGGCACGGCTTCGGCGGCTGCGGAGGGCTGTGCGGCAGGCAGCGGTGCGGCGGCGCCGGAGTTGGTGAGCGCCACGCTGGCGCGCACCTGCTGCGGGTTGCGCAGCAGGTTCAGGATGGGGCAGGTGCGTTCCACCGCCTCGAACAGTGCGTCGATGTCGGCCCGGCTCGCGGGCGAGTCGATGTGCACCGTGTAGGCGATGTCGTGCGGCCAGATGGGCGTCTGTTCGTGCCCGGGCTTGCCGCCGCGCGGGTCGATCACGCCGCTCACTTCCACCTCCAGGCTGGTCAGCGGCACCTGGCGCGAGGCGGCCTGGATCAGGAAGATGTGCGTCACGCAGCTGCCCAGCACACCCAGCTGCAGCTCCGGCGAGCTGGGGCCCAGGTTGTAGCCCGCGAAGTCGGGCGGGCTGTCGCTGATCACCTGGTGGTCGCGGATGCGGATGCGGCGCACGCCGCTGCGGCCTTCGGCGCTCACGCGGGCTTTCAGGGCCGCGGGCTGCGCCGTGCCGCGCTCGATGGCCGCGTCGCGCGCGAGCACGGCGGCGCGCTTCTCGGCCAGGTAGTCGTTGAGGGGGGCGGGGGAGTGGGACATGTGGCGGTGTTCTTTCCAACCGCTTGCGGCCTCGGACATCGGGCACGGAACAAGCAGTGTCGTGGGGAGATTGTTGGAAGCCGCACCCGTGAAGCCAACAAAGAAAACCGTGCTCGCATATGCAGGTTCCAGATAAGCGCGGCGAGCGGTTTGCTGCATCGTTTTCCGCATATCGATGCTACTTAATACATGCATGCCCGGGCCTGCGCACCGATAGCATGAATACACATGAACTGGCTCCGCCGCAGTGTGCACACCGTGCCGATGCCTGCGACGAAGGGGGCCGGATGTGTCATTTCAATGCCTGTGCGGCGACGAGGTCAAAACGTGTTTCTTGCAAAGAAAAAATCGGTGGGATGGTGGGCAGTGGGCGTATCGGCCGTGGCCCTGGGCGTGCTGGTGGCGGGCTGCTCCAGACAGGCCAGCGAGCCAGCCGCCTCCACCAGCGTGGTTGCCGACCAGCCCGTGCAGGGCGGCACGCTGGTGTACCTGGAGCAGCAGGCGCACACCAACCTGTACCCGCCGGCGGGGGGCTTCTACCCGAACGGCGGCATCCTCAACCAGATCACCGACAAGCTCACCTACCAGGACCCGAAGACGCTGCAGATCCAGCCCTGGATCGCCGAGTCCTGGACCGTGAACGACACGGCCACCGAGTACACCTTCAAGCTGAAAAAAGGCGTGACCTTCTCGGACGGCACACCGCTCGATGCCGCCGCCGTGGCCAGGAACTACGACACCTACGGCCTGGGTAACAAAGAGCTCAAGCTGCCGGTGTCCGAGGTCATCAACAACTACGACAAGAGCGAGGTCGTGGACCCGCTCACCGTCAAGTTCTACTTCAAGAAGCCCTCGCCGGGCTTTCTGCAGGGCACGTCCGTCATCGGCTCGGGCCTGGTGTCGCTGGCCACGCTGGCGCGGCCTTTCGAAGAGCTGGGCGACGCGACCAAGATCATCGGCTCGGGCCCCTTCGTGGTGACGGCCGAGACGCTGGGCAAGGAGCTCACGCTCACCGCCCGCAAGGACTACGCCTGGGGCCCGGCCCAGCACGCCCACCAGGGCCGGGCGCGGCTCGACGAGATCAAGCTCATCGTCACGCCCGAAGACAGCGTGCGCATCGGCGCGCTGCTGTCGGGCCAGGCGGGCTTCATCCGCCAGGTGCAGGCCTATGACGAAAAGCGCGTGTTGGACCAGAAGTTCGCCATCTACGCTCCCTCCACGCGCGGCGTGAACAACAGCGTGGTCTTTCGCCCCGACAACACGCTGGTGGCCGATGTGAAGGTGCGCCAGGCGCTCCTGCACGCCACCAACACCAAGGAGATCGTGCAGACCCTGTTCTCGGCCAACTACCCGCAGGCCACCTCGGTCATCGCGTCCACGGCCTTGGGCTACGTGAACCTGTCGGCCAAGCTGGGCTACGACGAGGCCAAGGCCAAACAATTGCTCGACGACGCCGGCTGGAAGATCAATGCCAACGGCCTGCGCGAGAAGGACGGCAAGGAGCTGGTGCTGGCCGCGTACGAGTCGCTGCCGCAGCCGCAAAACAAGGAAACCCTGCAGCTCGTGGCGCAGCAGTGGGCCAAGGTGGGCGTCAAGCTCAACGTGCTGGCGGGCGACTCCGGCAGCCGCACGGTGGACAGCCTCGACCCCGAGAAGACCCCCGTGGCACCCGGCATGGTGGGCCGCGCCGACCCCGACGTGATCAAGAGCAACTACTACCCGACCAACCGCAACGTGCTGCTGCAAAAGGGCGGAGTGAGCAGCAAGGTCAAGGCGTTCGAGGACACCCAGCTCAACGGCCTGCTCGACGCCATAGCTGCCGAGACCGACGCGGCCAAGCGCCTGGCGCTCACGGCCGATGTGCAGAACTACCTGATTGACCAGGCGTATGTGATCCCGGTGTTCGAAGAGCCGCAGGCGTTTGCAGGATCGCCGTCGGTGAAGGGCGTGGGCTTCGAGGCCGTCGGCCGACCCAGCTTTTACGGCACGTGGATCGCCGCAAGACATTGACTCCCCCTGAGTCGCTGCGCGCCTTCCCCCTGGGGGGGACGCCACCGGTGGACCGGCGAAGCCGGCTCCACGGTGGCACTGGCTTGGGACGCGCCAGTTTCTAACGCTGTGCGGCTACTGGCTGCTGCTGTTGCTTTTGCTGAAGGAGTGACTTCCATGTTCAAGTACCTTGCCCATCGCACGGGCCAGGCCCTGCTGGTGCTGTGGGCGGCGTTCACCGCGTCGTTCCTGCTGCTGCAGCTGCTGCCGGGCGATGCGATTTTGATCAAGTTCCTGAACCCTGAGTTCGGCCTGGGCCCGCAGGAGATCGCGGACATCCGTGCGGCCTACGGCGCCGACACGTCGGTGTGGCAGCAGTACCAACACACGCTGCTGGGCTTTCTCAGTGGCAACTTCGGGTATTCGGTGCAGGCGGGGGTGCCGGTGAGCCAGGGCTTGGCCACCAACCTGCCGCCCACGCTGCGCCTGGCGGGGCTGGGTTTTGCGGCGGCGCTGCTGCTGGCGGTGGTGCTGGCCTTTGCCTCGCAGCTCACGCGCTGGGGCTGGCTGCGCTCGGCGCTGCAGTCGCTGCCATCGCTGTTCATCTCGGTGCCGGTGTTCTGGCTGGGGATCATGCTGATCCAGGTGGTGTCGTTCCGCCTGGGGTGGATTCCGGTGATCAACCCCGGCAAGTGGCAGGGCTTGGTGCTGCCCACGCTCACGCTCGCCATTCCCATTGCCGCGCCGCTGGCGCAGATCTTGATCCGCAACATCGACGAGGTGCTCACGCAGCCCTTCGTGGCCGTGGCGCGGGCCAAGGGCGCGACGCGCCAGTGGGTGCTGTGGAAGCACGTTGCGCGCAACGCCGTGCTGCCCACGCTGACCATCGCGGGCGTGCTGTTCGGCGAACTGCTGGCGGGCGCCGTGGTGACCGAGGCGGTGTTCGGCCTCAACGGTCTGGGCAGCCTCACGCAGCAGGCGGTGGGAAATCAGGACACCGCCGTGCTGCAGGCGGTGGTGGTGGTCTCGGCCACGGCCTTCGTGTTCATCAACCTGGTGGTGGACCTGCTCTACCCCGTGTTCGATCCCCGTCTGCGTTCGCGCCTGGGCACCTGAGGAGATCCCGCATGACCACCACGTCTTCGACCGCCGACCTGGGCGCTTTCACGGGTGCCGCACACCCGGCCCCGCACCGCTTCGAGCGCGCCGTGGCGGCGCCCGCCGCCGTCGTGGTGCCCACGGCGCCCATCCTGGCCGCCCCGCCATCGCGCGCGCAGGGCGGCACCTGGGGCCGCCGCATCCTGCAGCGCGCGCGCAGCGCACCCCTCAGCCTGTGGCTGGCCTGGGGCGTGATCGCGCTGGTGGCGCTCTGGGCGGTCGCGCCCGGTGTCTTCACCAGCTACAGCGCCACCGTGGGCGTGGCCGGCCAGCAGCTGCAGACGCCGTCGGCCGCGCACTGGCTGGGCACCGATGCGCTGGGCCGCGACGGCTATGCGCGGCTGGTGTTCGGTGCGGTGCATTCGCTGTCAGGCGCGTTCCTGGCGGTGGCGGTGGGGCTGGTGCTGGGCACGCTGCTGGGCGTGCTGGCCGGCTCCATCGGCGGCTGGGTGGAGGACGTGATCATGCGCACCGTCGACGTACTGCTGTCGGTGCCCTCGCTGCTGCTATCGCTGTCGATCATCATCATCCTGGGTTTTGGCACGCTGAATGCGGCGGTGGCCGTGGGCGTGGCGTCGGTGGCCAGCTTTGCGCGGCTTACCCGGTCCGAGGTGGTGCGCGTGCGCCGCTCCGACTACGTGGAGGCGGCCTTTGGCAGCGGCGGGCGCTTTGGTGCCGTGCTGTGGCGCCATGTGCTGCCCAACTCGTTGACCTCGGTGATCGCCATGGCGGCGCTGCAGTTCGGCTCGGCCATTCTGTCGATCTCGACGCTGGGCTTCCTGGGCTACGGCGCGCCGCCGCCCACGCCTGAATGGGGCCTGCTCATCGCCGAGGGGCGCAACTACATCTCGACGGCCTGGTGGCTCACCACCGTGCCGGGGCTGGTGGTGGTGGCCGTGGTGCTGGCGGCCAACCGCATCAGCGCGGCGCTGACAAAGGGGCGCGCATGACCACCATCGACCAGGCCGTGGCGCCGCCGCCGGTGCTGGAGGTGGAGAACCTCTCCATCGCCTACCGCGACAAGGACCATGAACAGCGTGTGGTGCACGGCGTGTCGTTCGCCATCGCGCCCGGCGAGGTCGTGGCGCTGGTGGGCGAGTCCGGCTCGGGCAAGACCACCACCGCGCAAGCTCTCATCGGCTTGCTGGCCGACAACGGCCGGGTGGAGCAAGGCGCGATCCGGCTCAACGGCACCGACATCGCCGGCTGGTCACCCGACCGCTTCGACAGCGTGCGCGGCCGCGTGGTGAGCCTCATCCCGCAGGACCCGACCAGTTCGCTCAACCCCGTGCGCACGGTGGGCGAGCAGGTGGGCGAGATCTTGAAGATCCACCGCTACGGCGATCGCCAGGCCATCGCGCGGCGCGTGGTTGACCTGCTGGCCAAGGTGGGCCTGTCGCAGCCCGAGCTGCGTGCGCGGCAGTACCCGCACGAGCTGTCGGGCGGCATGAAGCAGCGCGTGCTGATCGCCATTGCCATTGCGCTGCAGCCCGCGCTCATCATTGCCGACGAGCCCACCAGCGCGCTCGACGTGACGGTGCAGCGGCGCATCCTCGACCTCATCGACGAGCTGCGCAGCGAGTTCGGCACCGCCGTGCTGCTGGTCACGCACGACCTGGGCGTGGCGGCCGACCGCGCCAACCGGCTGGTGGTGCTGCAGGGCGGGCGCATCCAGGAGCAGGGCGACACGGCCAGCGTGCTGCGCAACCCGCACAGCGCCTACACGCGCAAGCTGCTGGCCGACGCGCCGTCGCTTGCGCAGGGGGCGTTTCGCCCGGCCCGTGCCGCCGCCGCCAACGACACGCCCGAGCGGCCCGAGGACTTCGCCATCGTGGTGGAGGGCCTGGTGCACGACTTCGACGTGGCCGGGCGCAAGCAGCCTTTCCGCGCGGTGGACGGCGTGTCGTTCCGCGTGCGGCGCGGCACCACGCACGCCATCGTGGGCGAGTCGGGCTCGGGCAAGACCACCACCATCCGCGACGTGGTGGGCTTTCGCCAGCCCACGGCGGGCCGCATCGTCATCGAGGGCACGGACCTCACCACCCTGCGCGGCGAGGCGCTGCGGCAGTTCCGCCGCACGGTGCAGCTGGTCTACCAGAACCCGTTCAGCTCGCTGGACCCGCGCCAGACTATCTTCCAGATCATCGAGGAGCCCCTGCTCAACTTCGACCTGCTGCCCGCCGCCGAGCGCGCGCGCCGCGTGCACGACATCCTGGCGCGCGTGGGCCTGCCGCCGGCCGTGCTGGAGCGCCGCCCGCGCGCCCTGTCGGGCGGCCAGCGCCAGCGCGTGGCCATTGCGCGCGCCCTGGTGCTGCAGCCCCGCGTGCTGGTGCTCGACGAGGCGGTGTCGGCCCTGGACGTGACGGTGCAGGCGCAGATACTGGCGCTGCTGGAGACGCTGCAGCGCGACCTGGGCCTGACCTACCTCTTCATCTCGCACGACCTGGCCGTGGTGCGCCAGATCGCGGACACCGTCTCGGTGCTGCAGGGCGGCCGGCAGGTGGATGCGGGCCGCGTGGAAGACGTGTTCCTGCGCCCCGGCAGCGACTACACGCGTGAACTCATCGAAGCCATTCCCGGAAAGAAAAACCAGCACCATGACCCTCTCCCTGACCTCCCCAACGAAACGCCTCGGGTTCTTCAGCAGGCTGCTTGACGATGCCCCGGCCGGCGAACGCTACCGGCTGGTGACCGAGCAGATCGCCCATGCCGAGGCCTTCGGCTTCGACTCCGCCTGGGTGGCGCAGCACCACTTTCACGAACACGAAGGCGGCCTGCCCTCGCCTTTCGTCTTCCTGGCCCAAGTGGCGGCGCGCACGCGGCGCATCCGCCTGGGCACCGGCATCGTGACCCTGCCCATGGAAAACGCGGTGCGCGTGGCCGAGGACGCCATCGTGCTCGACCTGCTCTCGGGCGGGCGGCTGGAGCTGGGCGTGGGCACGGGCGGCACGCCCGAATCGTTCGCGGCCTTCGGCATCACCAGCGATGACCGCAGCGCGGTCTATGCACGCCACCTGGCCCTGGTGCGCGAGGCCTGGGCTGGCAGGCCCCTGCCCGGTGGCGACCGGCTGTACCCGGCCGCCGAGCAGCTGCTGGGTCGCATCTGGCAGGCCACGTTCTCGGTGGCGGGCGGCGAACGCGCGGGGCAGGCGGGCGACGGGCTGATGCTGTCGCGCACCCAGCCGCGCACGGCCGAGGCACCAGGCGCCGCGCTGCACGACCTGCAGCACCCCATCATCGACGCCTACCTTGCCGCACTGCCCGGCGGCGCCACGCCGCGCATCGTCGGCTCGCGCAGCCTGTTCGTGGCCGACGACCGCAAGGAGGCACTGCGCCTGGCCGATGCGGGCCTGCGCCGCGCCGCCGCCCGCTTTGTCGCAGCCGCGCTGCAGCCTGGCCAGGCATCGCGCCCGGGGCCCGATGCACCGCTGGAGACATTGATTGCCGCGTACGACGTGCACGTGGGCACGCCCGACGACGTGATCGCCTCCCTGCAGGCCGACACGGCGCTGGCACGCGCCACCGACATCGTGTTCCAGGTGCATTCGGTGGACCCGCCGCATGCGCACATCCTGCGCTCCATCGAACTCACAGCCACGCGCGTAGCACCAGCGCTGGGCTGGGTGCGCAAGCACACCGGTGCTGCCACCACCACTCCCACCACTGCAGCCGCAACCACCACGGCACCCACACCAACAGCTTCCTCCACCCGCACCGAGGCCATCGCATGAGCACCCCTGCCCCCATTCCCTCCCCCGGAGCAACGCCGCACGCTGCAGCACTGCCCGACGTGATCGACCTGCTCACCGGCATCGAACCCGGCGACCACTTGGACACCATCCGCCGCCACCGGCTCGAGGCGCGCACCTATGCGCAGGAGAGCTACCGCGCGTTGTTCGCACCCACCGCTCCGGCGCCGGGCACCGTCACGTTGGCCGAGCGCCTGGCGGTTGCGGCGTTCGTCGCAGGCCTGCACCAGCAGCCGGACGCCGCGGCGTTCTATGCCGCCGCTCTGGTGGCGCAGGACGCGGGTGCGGGGCTGGCCTCCGCCATCGCCGCCGAGGTCAGCCGTGGCGCGGCGCAGGGCCCGTACGGCCACTACCCCGCCGGCCCGCTGAGCCGCGAAAACACCGACGGCCCCGCTTACGCCGTGGGCGAGTCGCAGCGCACCGTGCTGGGCGCGCGGCTGTCGGCGGGCCTGGCGCATGCGCACCTGCTCACCTTCCACCCGCGCGATGCCAGCCCGGCGGCGCTGCAGGCGCTGCTGGATGCCGGCTGGTCGGCCACCGACATCGTGATCCTGTCGCAGCTGGTGGCGTTCCTGTCGTTCCAGATCCGCGTGGTGGTGGGCCTGCGCCTGCTCGCAGCGCATCCGGCACCTGCCGCGTCGTCGTCCACCCCCCACACCGCAGAGGTCCAGCCATGAGCGATACCGCCGTCATCACCCACCCCGGCAACCATGAGCCCACGGCCTTCACGCAGGCGCAGCTCGAATGGCTGCCCTGGCTGCCCCCGCTGGCCGAGGACGAGTTGACCGAGCGCCACTACGCCGGCCTGGTGGACGCCGCACGCGCCAAGTCGCCGTACTTTCGCCTGCTGGCGCGCGACCCCGACACGCTGGGCGCGCGCACCCGCACCGACAAGGACATCTTCTACAACCCGGATGCCGGCTTGCCCCGGGCGGAGCGCGAGCTGTCGGCCACGGCCACCTCGCGCGCCAACGGCTGCATCTACTGTGCGTCGGTGCATGCGCGTTTTGCCGCGCACTTCTCGCACCGCCAGGCCGATGTGCAGCGGCTGCTGGACGAGGGTGCTGGGGCCGATCTCGACCCGCGCTGGAACGCCATCGTCGCGGCCTCGGTGGCCCTCACCGCCACGCCGACGGCGCTGGACGGCACCCACATCGAGGGCCTGCGCGCTGCAGGGCTTGATGACTTCGCGATCTCCGACGCGCTGCACGGCGCGGCGTTCTTCAACTGGGCGAACCGGCTGATGCTGTCGCTGGGGGAGCCTCAGCTTCCGTTGGGCGGATAGGGATTCATCGCGCGAACGTTTGTGCTGGGAGACTCGGTTGAGGGCCCGGCAGCTGAGGTGCCGGTTCGCTCCAGAAAGCACTTGGCCATCTTGTCGACTCTTTTCCTGTACCGACGCTGCATGAATTGCATGCTCAGCATGCGTCTGCGAGGCTGTTGGTATTTCGTTGTATGAAGTGATACAAATCAATACACTTGTTTGTGTGCGGGTTTGCCAACCTCCCGCGCGGGAACGTGGTGCCAGTAGTCAACACGATCTACCAGCGGTTGGCTCATGGTCAGACTAACGAAAGAGATCAACATGAAAAAGTCTTTCTCAAAATGGGGCGTATTGTTCTGGGCCACGCTCATGCTGGGACTCAGTTCCTCGGTGTACGCGCAAGCAACACGAACCTGGGTATCAGGAGTCGGAGATGACGTAAACCCCTGCAGCCGGACAGCCCCCTGCAAGACATTTGCTGGGGCGATCAGCAAAACGGCAGCTGGCGGCGAGATCAATGCATTGGATGATGGAGGTTTCGGGGGCGTCACCATTACAAAATCCATTACCATTAATGGAAAGGGACATATTGCAGGGATTTTGACGGCGGGTTCTGGGGTGAATGGTGTTGTGATTAATGCGGCGCCGACCGACGTCGTGGTATTGCGTGGGCTTACATTTACTGGCGTGTCTGGGGCGGCGAGTGCTGTAAGGTACCTTGCGGCCAGGTATGTTGTCGTGGAAGACAGTACCATCGAAGGCTATGCCTACGGCATCAATATGGCCGTCAGCGTTGTCAATGGGCGCATGGATATTCGCAACGTCCAAATGACGAATGCGACGACCGCTACCAGCACCTACGGCATCCACATTGGTGCAGCCAATTCCATATCAACCATCAGCAATGTATCCGTCCGAGGTTACACATACGGCATCACCACCCGTGGCGGCATGACTTACCTTCGAGGATCCACGATCGTGGCCAACGACACAGGTTATAACAACTTGGGTGGCAGCCTTTCGTCTTTTGGTGACAATATGGTAAATGGTAATGTATTTGACGGTGCGCCCTCGGGAACCATTCCGCATTTTTAAGAGCGCATTGGTCGAATATTATTAGAGATATTAATTTTCATTTTCATCCCGGATGGTTGAATTTTCTTGTCCCGATCCATGGAGTTCCATTCGGCCAGCACGAAAGTGCATAACGAGGTCAGCAGCCCTTCGTTGTGCAGCTTTGCTCACAGGTAAGTGAGTCAGCGGAGCCGGCGGCCTTGCAATGGCCGCGGGCAAGATGGCCGTCAGTCCAGCCAGCCCCTGGGCACCTTGTCGGCTTTCTTCTCCACCGGGTTGGCCGTGAGCGCGGTGGCCGCGTACTGGCGCATGAATTCCTTGGCCTTGTCGGGGCGGGCCGTGAGCCAGGCGTCGTAGGCGCCTTCGTTCAGGATGGCGGGCATGCTCTTTTCGCTGCCCGGTTGCTGGTAGCGGTGCAGCAGCGCGTGGTTGTTGGCGTTCACGGTGAGCAGGCAGTAGCTCACGATCACCTCGCCACCGGCTCCCTGCCAGCGGGCCCACAGCCCGGCCACGCCCATGGGCTTGCCGTCCACGCGGGAGATGCGCGTGGGCACGGCCTTGCCGGAGCGGAAGTCGTCTTCATAGAACGCCATCATCGGCACGATGCAGCGCTGGCCGTTCAGCCAGGCATCGCGGAATGCCGTGCCGGTGGAGGCCAGGTCGGACTTGGCGTTGACCAGCTTGGGGGCGCGCAGCTTCGCGTCGGACGCCGACTTGACCCAGTGCGGCACCAGCCCCCACTGCGCGGGCACCAGCACGCGGGCGGCGGCTGCCTTGTCGTCCACAGCCGGTGCTGGAGCCTGTTCGCCCCGCGGGGTGGCCATGGCCGCCGCGGCGGCTGCATGCACGATGAAGCCGCCCGGCTTGCGCGGCCACAGGTGGCGCTCGTCGGGTGCCGGCGGAGGTTCCACCGCGAATGCCTCGCGGTAGACGTCGGCGGGGTGCAGGGTTTCGTAGTGCGTGCTCATCGTGCGATGGTACCGGCCTGCCGCGCGACCCATGGAAAAAATGTCCGCTATCGCCGGATTGGCAAGCGCTGTCAGCTATGAAATGAGGAGCATTCAAGAGCAGGCAGCGGGCCGGGGCCGCGGTGTGCGTGACCTGTGTCAAGCCCGGTGTCGCCTGCGTTGTGACGCGTGCCCGTGCGGTTTTCACAATGGCCGCATGGACTTCGCACCTTCGCCCCTGGCCCGTGAACTGAATGACCGCCTCGTGGCGTTCATGGACCGCTATCTGCTGCCCTACAACGCCGCCTGGCATGCGGCCGCGCTGGCGGGCGACTACCCGCCGCCCTTCGTGGAAGACCTCAAGGCCCTGGCCCGCGAGGAGGGGTTGTGGAACCTGTTCCTGCCCACGCTGGGGCCCGACGAGCCCGGCACCCGCCTGTCCAACCTCGACTACGCGCCGCTGGCCGAGGCGATGGGCCGCCTGCCCTGGGCCGCCGAGGTGTTCAACTGCCAGGCGCCGGACACCGGCAACATCGAGCTGCTGCACCGCTTTGCCACGCCCGCGCAGCGTGCATGCTGGCTGCAGCCGCTGCTGCGTGGCCAGATGCGCTCGGCCTTCGCCATGAGCGAGCCGGATGTGGCCTCGTCCGACCCCACCAACCTGCAGACCACGGTGCGGCGCGAAGGGGATGTGCTGGTGCTCAGCGGCCGCAAGTGGTTCATCACGGGGGCGGCGCATCCTCAGTGCCGGCTGTTCATCGTGCTGTGCCGCAATGCCGGCGCAGACGGTGGCGGCGGCGAGGCCCCGAGCCACGCGCGCCACAGCATGGTGCTGGTGCCCGCCGCCACGCCGGGCCTGCGGGTGGTGCGCAACATCAGCGTGCTGCACCACCACGCCCCCGAGGGGCATTGCGAGGTCCTGCTGCAGGATGTCCGGGTGCCGGCCGACCACCTCCTGGGCGACTGGGGCGCGGGGTTTGCGATGGCACAGGCGCGCCTGGGGCCGGGGCGTGTGCACCATTGCATGCGCACCATCGGGCAGTGCGAGCTGGCGCTGCGCCTGGCCACCGAGCGCGCGCTCGAACGCACGGCCTTCGGCAAGGCGCTGGCCGAGCAGGCCAACGTGCAGGAGTGGATTGCCGAGTCGCGCATCGAGATCGACCAGGCGCGGCTGCTGGTGCTGCATGCGGCCTGGTTGCTGGACCAGGGCGATGCCGCCGATGTCCGCCAGGTGCGTGCCCAGGTCGCGGCCATCAAGGTGGTGGCCGCGCGCCTGCAACAGCGCGTGGTGGACCGCGCCATGCAGATCTTTGGCGCCATGGGCCTGTCGCCCGACACGCCGCTGGCAGCGTTCTGGACCTGGGGCCGCGCGCTGCGCCTGATGGACGGGCCCGACGAGGTGCACCTGCGCAGCGTGGCGCGCCACGAGCTGGCCCAGGTGCGCGGCCAGCTGGGCGCGTCGACCGCCTACTTCACCACGCCGGAGCAGATGCGCGCCCCGCCCCGCCTGCGGGCCTGAAAGCGCCCGCAGGGTGGCGGCTTTGCCCGCGTCCTTCGCGGCGCAGGTCGCGGTCGTGGGCACGCGCGGCATGCCGCCCCATGTCAAGCCCGGGCGCCGAGCGAGACCGCGCCCCGTGGGCCGGACGGCGCCACCACGACGCGGTTGCGGCCCAGCGACTTGGCGGTGTAGAGCGCCTGGTCCGCGCGCTCCAGCGTGAGCTCCACCGTGTCGCCCGGCAGGTGCAGCGCCAGGCCGGCCGACACGGACAGGCGCAGCACGCCGGTGGAGTGCGGGATCTCCATCGCGGCCACGGCCAGGCGCACGCGCTCGAGCTGGTCGCGCGCATCGTCCAGATGGGTGTCCGACAGCATCAGCACGAACTCTTCGCCGCCCCAGCGGGCCAGCACGTCGGTGTCGCGCACGCTCGCGCGCACCACGCCGGCAAAGGCCTGCAGCGCGCGGTCGCCGGTGGCATGGCCGTGGCTGTCGTTGACACGCTTGAAGTGATCGATGTCAAGTTCCGCCAGCAGCATGGGGCGGCCGCTGCGCAGGCTGCGCCGATGCTCCAGGTCCATCAGGTCGAGCATCGCGCGGCGGTTGGGCAGGCCCGTGAGCTCGTCGCGCGTGGCCAGCTCGCGGTTGACGGCGAGGGCGTGGGCCAAGGCCTCGCGCTGCTCGCGCAGCCGCGCGCGGATGCGCTGGATGCGCAGGTTCAGCGCGATGCTGCCGCCCAGCACGATGAGCACCATGAGCGCATAGGCGGTGTCCAGGTAGCCGAATGGGCTGGCGCTGAAACGGGTGGTGGCGGCCACGGCGCAGGCAAAGGCCAGCAGCGCATATACGCCGATGCCGATGACCTCGGCCACGGTCAGCCCGAAGGTGCCGAAGAACAGGATCATGGCCAGCACGCTGGGCACCACGCCGCGCGCATCGCCTGCCAGCACGTAGGCCACGGCGCCGCTGGTGATGGTCCAGACCATCTGGGGCACGGTGAGCGAGGGGTCGTTGAGCCGGGCGGTCTCGCCCGAGCGGATGAACGCCGTCATCACCACGAGCCCGCCCACTGAAATGGCGGCCCACCACTGCACGGCGGCGGCGTTCACCGCGCTGCTCGCCATCGACACCAGCAGCATCACGCCCGCGCTGCTGGACATGAGCGCCAGCGCGAGCAGCGCCATGCTCACCAGCGTGCGCCGCCGGGGATCGGTCGACAGAACCACATCCCTGAGGCGGCGCCGGCGGGAAGATGTGCGCAAGATGGAAACTCCTGCCAGTGTGGTGGGATCGCGCGGAACGCGGGGCCAGCGGCGCGCGGGCGGGCGGCTGCCGGTGCTCTGCGGTTCATTCTAGGGCGGGGGCCGCCCTGCGTACAGCCTGGGTGAACCCCTCACGGGCCCGCGAGAAGCGTGAGCGCCGCCAGGGCCGCGAGCGGCGCCGTCTCGGCGCGCAGCACGCGCGGCCCCAGCGTGACCGGGGCGAAGCCGTGGAGCAGCGCCAGATCTTCCTCGGCGCCGGAGAGGCCGCCTTCCGGGCCGGAAAGAAACACCACGGGCCCGGCGGGGGCCGCCGCCGCATGCAGTGGCGCGGTGCCCGCGCGCAGCGACAGCAGCAGGCGCTGCGCCGCCGCTTCGGCCCCGGCGCCACCCGCCTGCCGCGCACGCACCCAGCTGGCCAGGTCCACGGCGCCGTGCACCACGGGCACGCGGTTGCGGCCGCACTGCTCGCAGGCGGCCACGGCCACGGCCTGCCAGTGGGCAATTTTTTTCTCGGCCCGCTCGCCCTTGAGCTTGAGCACGCTGCGCTCGGCCACCAGGGGCGTGATGCTGGCCACGCCCAGTTCGGTGGCTTTCTCGACGAGCCAGTCCATGCGCTCGTTGGCGGTGATGCCCGCCAGCAGGTGCACCGTGCGCGCGGCTTCGCGTTCGGTGGCATGGTGCGCGCCCACCAGCACGCGCACGTCGCTGCGGCCCATGCGCAGCACGGTGGCGTCGAACTCGCCGCCCGGGTCGCCCCCGTCCTGGCCGCCATGGAACAGCGTGATGGAGTCACCCGGCTGCAGGCGCAGCACCTGCACATGGCGCGCGGCGCCCGGGGGCAGGTCCAGCTCGGCGCCGGTGGACAGAAGGGCCGGGCAGTGGAAACGGGGCATTTGCTACCTAATTTATAGCTGTTTGCGCTTGAAGGACAAGCGCTACAGCCTGATTGGACTCGATTTTTCCTGGCATGCGCCCGGTGGCGCCCCTACATCCGGCCGTAGGCAAATCCCGTGACCGGCTCGGTGCCCTCGATCTGGTCGAGCATCTTGAGCAGGGGCCCCAGCTGGCGGTAGCGGTTGGCCGTGGCGCGGATGTAGGCCATGAAACGCGGCGCGTCGGCCAGGTACCTGGGCTTGCCGTCGCGCAGGGTCAGGCGCGCGAAGATGCCCGCGACCTTGAGGTGGCGCTGCAGGCCCATCCATTCCACCGCGCGGTAGAACTCGCCGAAGTCATCGCCCCAGCCGCTGGCGCTGCGGGCGCCCAGCAGCCCGGCCTTGCGCGCCTTTTCCCAGTAACGCACGGTAATGTCGATGACAAACTCCTCTTCCCAGCTGATGAACGCGTCGCGCAGCAGGCTGGCGATGTCATAGGTGATGGGACCGTAGACGGCGTCCTGGAAGTCCAGCACGCCCAGGGGCGCGCCTTCTTCGACGGGGGCCATCAGGTTGCGCGTCATGAAGTCGCGGTGCACGTAGACCTGGGGCGCGGCGAGGTTGTGCGCCACGATGGCATCGAAGGCGCTGCCCAGGGTGGCCTGCTGCTGGTCGTCCAGCGTGACGCCGCGGTGTCGGCCCAGGTACCAGTCGGGGTACAGCGCCAGCTCGCGGCGCAGCAGCGCCTCGTCGTAGGCCGGCAGCACGCCGGGCTGGGAGGCCTTCTGCCAGTCCAGCAGCACATCGGTGGCCTGCTGGTACCAGGCGTAGGCGGCCTGGGGCTGCCCGGGGTCCAGCAGCTCGATCACCGTCCGGTGCCCCAGGTCGGACAGCAGCATGAATCCGCCGGGCTCGTCCCAGGCCAGGATCTGCGGCACGTTCAGGCCCGCGGACGCCATCAGGCCCTGCACCTGCACGAAGGGGCGACAGTTCTCCTGGTGGGGCGGGGCATCCATCACGATGCGGCTGCTGCCCGTGGCGCTGTCGATGCGCAGGTAGCGGCGGAAGCTCGCATCGGCCGACGCCGGGCGCAGCGTGGCGGGCAGCAGCTGGTGCGGGCCCACCAGGGGGGCGAGCCAGGCTTCGAAGGCTGTCTGGCGGGCCGCGTCGGGCCAGGCCACGGTGCAAGTTGCGGGGGTTGCCACGGCCATGCCCGGGGGCGGGCAGGCGGGAGAAGGGGAGGATGGGTGGCTCATGGATAATCCGATTTTACAAACCCGCTCCCCGCCTCCGTGGTGAGCGGGTCCTTCTTTCATCCGCCCCTGCCCATCGCCCCACGTGCCACGCCGCAAGCCCCCTACCGTGCAGACCCCTTCCCCCCGGACCCGGCCCGCCACGGCGAAGGCCGTGCGGCTGCGCGCGCCCGTGCCCCGGGCCCTGGCCTATGGCGTGGCGCTGGCCTGGTGCGGGCTGCCGCTCTCCGCGCTGGCGCAGGCGGCGGAGGCCCCCCCGCCCAGCGCCTGGGATGCACCGCCCGCGCTGCGCACCTCGCCGCTGCTGCAGGAAAAGATTCCGGACGCCGTGCGCCCCCAGCTGCCGGTGTTCGTGAAGGGTGACCACATCAGCGGCCAGACCGACCTGAACGCCGTCATCGAAGGCAATGCCGAATTGCGCCGGGGCGACACCGTGATCCGCGCCGACCGCCTGGACTACAACGTGCCCGAAGACCTGGCCAAGGCCAGCGGGCAGGTGCGCATCAACCGCGCGGGCAATGTGTACGAAGGCACGGCGCTGGAGCTGCGGGTGGATGCGTTCGAGGGCTTCTTCAGCGACGCGCGGTACAAGTTTCTGGCCACCCAGGCGCACGGCGATGCCACGCGCGTGGATTTCATCGACCGCGACCGGGCCGTGGTGCACAACGCCACGTACACCACGTGCGAGCGCGGCAATGAAGAAAGCTGGCGGCCCGACTGGGTGCTGCGCGCCGCCACCATCCGCATCGACAACGAGGAAGAGGTGGGTACGGCGGAAGACGCGGTGCTGGAGTTCAAGGGCGTGTCGCTGCTGCCGATTCCGTACATCACCTTCCCGCTGTCGGACAAGCGCAAGTCCGGCCTGCTGCCCCCGACCATCGGCCTGGACAGCCGCGACGGGGTGGCCTACATGCAGCCGTACTACTGGAACATCGCGCCCAACCGCGATGCCACGCTGCGCGCCGCCCTCATGACCAAGCGCGGCGCCAACCTGGGGGGCGAGTTCCGCTACCTGGAGCCGAGCTATTCCGGCCAGGTCAGCGCCGACGTCATGCCCACCGACCGCCTGCGCGACCGCATGCGGTGGAGCTTTTCGGGACAGCACCAGGGTGCTTTCAACACCGGCATCGGCGGGGTGGGGCTCAACCTCAACCTCAATCGCGTCAGCGATGACAACTACTGGCGCGACTTCGGCCGTGCCTCCGAGCTTCTGCGCCAGCGCCTGCTGCCCGGCGATGCCACGCTGTCCTGGGCGCGCAATGACATGTCCGCGAGCGTGCGCACCCTCAAGTGGCAGACGCTGCAGGACGTGACTTCTCCCATCGTGCCGCCTTACGACCGCATGCCCCAGCTGCAATGGCGCTATGCCCCCTCGCAGCTCGGTGGCGGGGTGGATGCCAGCGTGGAGCTGGACACCACGCGCTTCCAGGCGGCCCGCGAGCTGACGGGCCAGCCCAATGCCCACCGCAGCTATGCGATGGCGCAGATCAGCCGGCCGTTCCTGTCGCCCGGGGGCTTCGTCACGCCGCGCCTGCAGCTGCACGCCACGCAGTACCAGTTCGATACCCCGCTGTCCAATGGCGAGCGTTCGGCCAGCCGCGCGCTGCCCACCTTCAGCCTGGACAGCGGCCTGGTCTTCGAGCGCGACGCCGCATACTTCGGCCGCGCCTTCCTGCAGACGCTGGAACCGCGTGCTTTCTACACGTACACGCCGTACCGTGACCAGAGCCGCCTGCCCGTGTACGACACGGCGGCCAACGACTTCAATTTCGCCACCATCTACACCGAGAACGCCTTCGGGGGCAACGACCGGCTGGCCGACAACAACCTGCTTACCCTGGGCCTCAGCACACGGCTGCTGGACCCGAACACGGGCGCCGAGGCCGCGCGCTTCGGCGTTGCGCAACGCGTTCGTTTCTCCGACCAGCAGGTGACGCTGCCGGGCGGCGCGCCCGTGAGCGAGCGCCTGTCGGACCTGCTGCTGGGCGCGGGCATCACCTGGACGCCGCAGTGGGGCTTTGACTCCACCGTGCAGTACAACCCCAAGACCGGCCGTTCCATCCGCTCGACCATCGGTGCGCGCTACAGCCCGGGCAACTACCGCACCGTGAGCGCCGCCTACCGCCTGCAGCGCGGCACCAGCGAGCAGATCGACATTGGCTGGCAATGGCCGCTGGACGCGCTGTGGGGCAGCAGCGAGACCCACAACAACAAGCCATCCGGCGCCGCCGGCCGTGGCCAGGGCGGCGGGCGCTGGTACAGCGTCGGGCGACTGAACTACAGCCTGCAGGACCGCAAACTCGTGGACACCGTGGTGGGCTTTGAGTACGACAGCTGCTGCTGGATCGGCCGCGTGGTCCTCGAGCGCCTGCAAAGCAGTGTCACCACGTCCAACACCCGCCTGCTGTTCCAGATCGAATTCGTGGGCTTCTCCCGCCTGAGCCTGGGCTCCAGCCCCCTGGATACCTTCAAGCAAAATGTGCCGCGCTACCAGAACCTGCGCGAGCAGGTGACAACGCCCAGCCGTTTCAGCAACTATGACTAACGCTTAACGCCATGAATCACCGTGTCATCGCACTGGCCATTGCCACCCTGGCTTCCCTGATGTCCCAGGGCACCCTGGCCCAGGGCCTGCGCCCTTCCGGCGCGCCTGCAGGCAAGGGGCTGACGGCGCGCCCGGCGGCCGCACCTTCGATCACGCTGCCCGCGGAGACGGCGGCGGGCAGCGGCGGCAGTTCGGCGCCCCGTCAGGCGGATTTCATCGTGGCCGTGGTCAACTCCGAACCCGTGACCAACAACGAGGTGCGCTCGCGGCTCGCGCGCGCCGAGGCACAGCTGGCGCAGCAGGGGGGCGCCATGCCGCCGCGGGACCTGCTCGCCCGTGAAGTGCTCGAACGGATCATCCTGGAGCGCGTGCAGCTGCAGCAGGCGAAGGAGTCCGGCGTCAAGGTGGATGACTTCGCCGTGTCGCAGGCCGAGCAGGGCGTGGCCCGGCAGAACAACATGACGGTGGACGACCTCTACCGCCGCCTCGCGCGGGACGGCATGGGCAAGGAGCGCTTCCGTGAAGAGCTGCGCAACCAGCTGCTGCAGCAGCGCCTGCGCGAACGTGAAGTGGAGGCGCGCGTGAAGGTGTCCGACCTGGACATCGACCAGTACCTGCGCGAGCAGCAACGGGGCGCCGATGTGGCCTCGATGGAGATCAACCTGGGGCACGTGCTCGTCCTCGTCCCCGAGAATGCCAGCCCCGTGCAGGTGGCCGAGCGCCAGGCACGCGCCCAGCGCGCGGCCGACAAGGTGCGCGCGGGTGAGGACTTCGCGGCCGTCGCGCGCGAGTTCTCCGACGCGCCCGAAGGGCAGCGCGCCGCAGGCCTGCTGGGCCTGCGCCCGGCGGACCGGTATCCCGAACTGTTCGTGAACTCCACGCTGGGCCTGCCGGTGGGCAGCATCGTCGGGCCCGTGCGGTCGCCGGCGGGCTTTCACGTGCTCAAGGTGGTGGAGCGCGTCACGGCGGGCGTGCCCACCACGGTGGTGCAGAACCATGCCCGCCACATCCTGCTGCGCACCGGGCCGCAGCTGACGGAGTCCGCCGCGGCGGCGCGCCTGGCGGACTACCGGCGCCGCGTGCTGGCGGGCCAGGCCGACTTCGCGGCGCTGGCGCGCGAGCATTCCCAGGACGGCAGCTCCAAGGAGGGCGGCGACCTGGGCTGGGCCAATCCGGGCCGCTACGTGCCCGAATTCGAGCAGGCCTTGAACAGCCTCAAGCCCGGCGATGTCAGCGAGCCGCTGGTGTCGCGCTTCGGTGTGCACCTGATCCAGCTGCTCGAGCGCCGCGAGGCCAAGCTCACGCAGCGCGAGCAGCGCGACATGGCGCGCGATACGGTGCGCGAGAAGAAGCTGGACGAGGCCTACGCCACCTGGGCGCAGGAACTGCGCGGGCGCGCGTATGTGGAATACCGCGACCCGCCGCAATGAAGATGGAGTACGTTCCCCCGAGGCGCTGCGCACCTTCCTCCTCCTTCTTCCGTATCGCTGCGCGATGCGGGAAGGGAGGGGCCCCCGCCAGCGCCCCCCGGCGAAGCGCCGCCTGCGCGGCTTGGCCGCCCTTGCACAGCTCGCATGCCGTCTCCCGGCATATCGACAGCACCAGCGGGCCAATGGCATGAAGCACATCCCCCGCAAGCGCTTCGGGCAGCATTTCCTGTCCGACAAGGGCATCATCGAAGACATCGTGCAGGCCATTGCGCCCCAGCCGGGCCAGCCCATGGTCGAGATCGGACCGGGCCTTGCGGCGCTCACGCAGCCCCTGGTGGAGCGCCTGGGGCGCCTCACGGTCATCGAGCTGGACCGCGACCTGGCCTTGCGCCTGCGGCTGCATGGCCAGCTGGAGGTGATCGAGTCCGACGTGCTCAAGGTGGACTTCACCGCGCTGGCGCAAGCGATGCGCGAGAAGGCCGCGCAGCCTGGCCTGCGGCTGCGCGTGGTGGGCAACCTGCCCTACAACATCTCCACGCCCATCCTGTTCCATCTGCTGGACCATGTGCAGGTCATCGAAGACCAGCACTTCATGCTGCAAAAGGAAGTGATCGACCGCATGGTGGCCCAGCCTGCCACCAGCGACTACGGGCGCCTGTCGGTGATGCTGCAATGGCGCTACGCCATGGAAAACGTGCTGTTCGTTCCCCCGGAGAGCTTCGACCCGCCCCCGCGCGTGGACAGCGCCGTGGTGCGCATGGTGCCGCACGCAGAGCCCGCGCCCTTGTCGGTGCCCCTTCTGGAAGAGCTGGTGCAGGTCGCCTTCAGCCAGCGCCGCAAGCTGCTGCGCCACACGCTGGGCCGCTGGCTCGAAGCGCGCCAGTTCGCCGGCACCTTCGACACCCAGCGCCGCGCCGAGGAGGTTCCGGTGAGCGAGTTTGTGGCCTTGGCACAGCAGTGCTCTTGAATCAATAGCTGCTCGCGCTTGATGGATAAGCGCTAGAGTCTGATTTGACTAAGATGACAGCCACTGGCACGGCCCGAGCGGAGGATGCCAGGCAAGGGGCGCCCCGCAGTGAGGGCATCCCCCCTTTCCGGCGACGCCGGGAGAAGGGGGAAGCGGCGCGCAGCCGCTCAGGGGGATGAGCCGCCAGACTCAGGCAGCCGAAAGCCAGTAGCCGGCGTTGAAAGGGCTGCTCATGCGCAGCGCCATCGGGGACACGTCGACGAGCTTGTCGGTCGGCATTTTCTCGGCGGGCTCCGCGGCGATCTCAATGCCCTCGACACCCTGGGTGCCGGTAGCCTCGTTCGCCCGTTCTGCTTGGCTGGTGGATGCAGAACGGGCTACAGAAAAGAATAGAAACAGCGGAAGGGGATTTTTCGGTCGCCCCAATAGTCGGCGGCGTCGCGGAAGATATCGAGCAGCTGTTCACGCGCTTCCTTGTCGAACTTGCCGGTGGCGGGGATCTGCTCCAGCACCACGATGAAACCAGGCTGCGGGCCCGATTTGTGCAAGGGATCCGTCATGCAGTCGTACAGCGCATCAAAATTCTTGCCGAAGTGCGACGGGAAGGTGAATTGCCCGGCAATCAGGTCCAGCACATCCTGCTTGGACTGTGCGTGGGCCAGGTTGGCGTACAAGAAATGGTGACCCATGGAGGTGGCGGCATCCTGCAGGTCCTGCACGCGGAAGGCGCGAATGGACTGCACGATGTTGGTGCGCACGCCACGCAGTGGCGTTTCCAGGTCTTTACGAAGTGGCGTCTGCATCTCCGCTACTCTTTCTTTATAAAGTCCACAAACTTCTGGCTTCTCGCAAGGCTGCGGAATGCGGCCTGCGCGTGGGGGATTCAAGGTGGCGCGGTGTGCGCTGCCAGGGTTCTTCTGGTCTGCGTGCACCGCATCGGGGGTCATTCGACGATCTCGCGAAAACTGGCGTAGTGGTCGCCGGTGTAGTAGCAGGCGTCCGGAACCCGGGGCTTGCCGCCGCACACGATGCGCCGGGCTCCCCGGTCGCGCGATCCTGGCGTTCTGACGGTGTACTCACGGTAATAGCCCCGCTTGTGGGCGGGCAACAGCCGCTCGCGATTACCAAAAACCGATCCGTCCTTGTCATACGGAAAGGGGCCCCCCTCACGGATCAGCGCATACGTCGCACGCCCTTGGGGCGGCAACTCGGCCAGTGCGATGGGGGTGAGGGAACCGTCGGTGGACGGGGATTTCCGAGCATGCCCCGCCACCGGGGACAACACGAACGCAACACCCAAAACACACAAAAACCCTGCTTTGCGCGCCCGGGTGGCTACAGCCTTCAGCATCAACGAACCTTTCAGAAACTACGGGTTAACCCGAAATTTCGAGCCGCTAGTGTCGCTCAACGGCCCCCAAAAAGCAAGCGTCTGCACAAAGATTGGGCAGACGCTGAAGGGGGCAAGCAGCTTTTTAAGTTAGTGCTTGCTATCTATTTTGGGCTTATCTCGACACGTTGGCATCCGCCACGGTCAGGGCTGTCATGTTCACGATGCGGCGCACGGTGGCGCTGGGCGTCAGGATGTGGACCGGTTTGGCTGCCCCCAGCAGCACCGGGCCGATCGCGATGCCGCCGCCCGCAGCGGTCTTGAGCAGGTTGTAGGCGATGTTGGCCGCGTCGATGTTGGGGAACACCAGCAGGTTGGCGTCGCCCGTCAGTTCGCTGCTGGGCATGAGGGCCGCACGGGCCTTGCCGTCCAAGGCCACGTCGCCGTGCATCTCGCCGTCCACTTCCAGCCAGGGCGCCTGCTGGCGCAGCAGTTCCAGCGTCTGGCGCATCTTCACGGCGCTGGGGTGGTTGCTGGTGCCGAAATTGGAGTGCGACAGGAGCGCGGCCTTGGGCTTGATGCCAAAGCGCATCATTTCCTCCGCGGCCAGCGCGGTGATTTCGGCCAGCTCCTGGGGCGTGGGGTCGTAGTTGACGTGCGTGTCCACCAGGAAGACCTGGCGCCCTGGCAGCATGAGGCCGTTCATGCAGGCATACACGGGCACGTCCTGCGCCGTGCTGTCGGCGCCGCCCGCGTGCTTGCCGATCACCTGGTCGATGTAGAGCAGGTGGTTGGCCGTGGTGCCCCAGGTGCCGCAGATCAGGCCGTCCACCTCGCCCTTGTGCAGCATCATGCAGCCGATGAGCGTGAGGCGCCGGCGCATCTCGATCTTGGCGACCTGCTGGGTGATGCCCTTGCGCTCGGTCATGCGGTGGTAGGTCTGCCAGAAGTCGCGGTAGCGGTGGTCGAAATCGGTGTTGACCACGTCGTAGTCCACGCCTTCCTTCAGGCGCAGGCCGAATTTCTCGATGCGCTGGGCGATGATGGCCGGGCGGCCGATCAGCGTGGGACGGGCCACCTTCTCGTCCACCACGATCTGCGCGGCGCGCAGCACGCGTTCCTCTTCGCCCTCGGCGTAGGCCACGCGCTTGCGGGCCGCGGTGCGCGCGGCGTCGAAGATGGGCTTCATCGTCGTGCCCGAGGCGTAGACGAAGGTCTGCAGCCGGTCGCGGTAGGCGTCCATGTCGGCGATGGGGCGCTGCGCCACGCCGCTGTCCGCGGCGGCCTGGGCCACGGCCGGCGCGATCTTCATCATCAGGCGCGGGTCGAACGGCTTGGGGATCAGGTATTCGGGGCCGAACGTCAGCTTCTCGCCCACGTAGGCCGCGGCCACCACCTCGCTTTGCTCGGCCTGGGCCAGGTCGGCGATGGCGTGGACGGCGGCGATCTCCATCTCATCGGTGATGGTGGTCGCGCCGCAGTCCAGCGCGCCCCGGAAGATGTAGGGGAAGCACAGGACGTTGTTCACCTGGTTGGGGTAGTCCGAGCGCCCCGTGGCCATGATGATGTCGCCGCGCACGCTGTGCGCCAGCTCGGGCGTGATCTCCGGATTGGGGTTGGCCAGCGCGAAGATCACCGGCCGCTCGGCCATCGTGGCCACCATCTCGGGCTTGAGCACGTTGCCCGCCGACAGGCCCAGGAACACGTCCGCGCCCACCATCACCTCGGCCAGCTTGCGGGCCTCGGTCTTCTGCATGAACTGGCGCTTGTCGTCGTCCATCAGCTCTTCGCGGCCTTCATAGACCACGCCGGCCAGGTCGGTGACGAACACGTTCTTGCGCTGCACGCCCACCTTGAGCAGCAGGTTCAGGCAGGCCAGCGCCGCCGCGCCCGCGCCGCTGGTGACCAGTTTCACGTCCTCGATCTTCTTGCCCGCCACCTTGAGCGCATTCACGATGGCCGCCGCCACGGTGATGGCCGTGCCGTGCTGGTCGTCGTGGAAGACGGGGATCTTCATGCGCTTGCGCAGTTCGCGCTCCACGTAGAAGCAGTCGGGTGCCTTGATGTCTTCGAGGTTGATCGCGCCGAACGTCGGCTCCAGCGCGGCGATCACCTCCACCAGCCTGGCCGGGTCCTTCTCGTCGATCTCGATGTCGAACACGTCCACGCCGGCGAATTTCTTGAACAGCACGCCCTTGCCTTCCATCACCGGCTTGGAGGCCAGCGCGCCGATGTCGCCCAGGCCCAGCACGGCGGTGCCGTTGCTGATGACGGCCACCAGGTTGCCACGCGCGGTGTAGCGGAAGGCGTTGGCGGGGTCCTTCACGATCTCCTCGCAGGGCGCGGCCACGCCGGGCGAGTAGGCCAGGGCCAGGTCGTGCTGGTTCACCATCTGCTTGGTGGCGGCGATGGCGATCTTGCCGGGCTTGGGAAATTCGTGGTACTCGAGAGCGGCACGGCGCAGCTGGGCGCGCTTGTCGGAATCGTTGTTGTTGTTCTGGGCCGTGGTGTTCTCGGGCATTCAGTGTCTCCAACTCAGGGGGTGGGTGCAAAAACCGGGCTGCAGAGGCGCTGCAGTGGCTGTCAGCTTTGTAAGGGTCTGCGATTGTAGGGCGGTGGTCGTGAAAACCCTAGTAAGCGAATCTGCTTATATGGGTGGATCAGCCATGACCCCATCGGCTGCAATCCCCCACAAGGCAAGACGCCCCGCAGCCGGGGCGGCTGCGGGGCGTCTTGGCCTGGGCGCGGGGGCTCGGTCAGCGGCTGCTGGGGAAGCTGAACACTGCGCCTTCGCGCACGCCGGCCGAGGGCCAGCGCTGCGTGATGGTCTTGCGCTTGGTGTAAAAGCGCACGGCATCGGGCCCGTAGGCGTGCAGGTCGCCGAACAGGCTGCGCTTCCAGCCGCCGAACGAGTGGTAGGCCACGGGCACGGGCAGGGGCACGTTCACGCCCACCATGCCGACCTGGATGTGGTCGGTGAAGTAGCGCGCCGCTTCGCCGTCGCGCGTGAAGATGCAGGTGCCGTTGCCGTATTCGTGGGCGTCGATCAGGTTCATCGCCTCTTGCAGCGTCTTCACGCGCACCACGCCCAGCACGGGCCCGAAGATCTCTTCCTGGTAGATCTTCATGCCGGGCCGGACGTTGTCGAACAGGCACGCGCCCAGGAAGTAGCCGTTCTCATGGCCTGCGGCCACCTGCACGCCCCGGCCGTCCACCACCAGGGTCGCGCCTTCGGCCACGCCGCTGTCCACATAGGACTTCACTTTCTCGAAGTGCTGCCGGGTGACCAGCGGGCCCATGTCGTTGCCGTTGTCCGTGCCGGGGCCGACCTTCATCCTGGCGATCTCGGCCTTCAGCCCGGCGACCACGGCGTCTCCCACCTCGTCACCCACGGCGACGAGCAGGGGGATGGCCATGCAGCGCTCGCCGCAGGAGCCATAGGCCGCGCCCATCAGCGCGCTCACGGCGTTGCCCACGTCGGCATCGGGCATCAGCACCGCGTGGTTCTTGGCTCCGCCCAGGGCCTGCACGCGCTTGCCGTGCTTGCAGCCTTCGGCGTAGATGTACTCGGCGATGGGCGTGGAGCCCACGAAGCTCACGGCCTTCACGCGCGGGTCGGCCAGCAGCGTGTCCACCGCTTCCTTGTCGCCATTGACCACGTTGAGCACGCCGGGCGGCAGGCCGGCTTCGAGCGCGAGCTGGGCCACGAACAGCGTCGAGGACGGGTCGCGCTCCGACGGCTTGAGCACGAAGGTGTTGCCGCAGGCCACGGCCATGGGCCACATCCACAGCGGCACCATGGCCGGGAAGTTGAACGGGGTGATGCCGGCGCACACGCCCAGCGCCTGGAATTCGCTCCAGGAGTCGATGGACGGGCCCACGTTGCGGCTGTGCTCGCCCTTGAGCAGCTCGGGCGCGTAGCTGGCGAACTCCACGTTCTCGATGCCGCGCTGCAGCTCGCCATGCGCATCGGCCAGCACCTTGCCGTGCTCGGCGGTGATCAGGGCGGCGATCTTGTCGGCGTTGTCCTCGAGCAGGACTTTCAGCTTGCCCATCACGCGCGCGCGCTTGAGCGGCGGGGTGTTGCGCCAGGCCGGGAAGGCGGCCTGGGCCGAGGCGATGGCCTGTTCCACCGTGGCCTTGCTTGCCAGGGCCACGCTCGTGTGGGACTCGCCGGTGGCGGGGTCGAACACCGGCTGGGTGCGCGCCGTGTCGGCAACGGGCTGGCCGTCGATCAGGTGGCCGATGGTGGTGGTGACGTTCTTGTCGTGGTTCATGTCTGGATATGATTAAAAGATGCTTCCAGCGCCCATGTAACAAGCGCTGGAAGCTATTAATTAAGGAGCAAAAAGCGTGCCGCGTGTCAGGCGGTTTCCGCCAGGGCGTCGCCCAGGGCGTTCACCATGCGGTCGATTTCAGCCTCGGTGCTGATGAAGGGCGGGGCCAGCTGGATGGTGTCGCCGCCGTAGCGCACGTAAAAGCCCTTGTCCCAGCACTTCATGGCGATCTCGTAGGGCCGGCGGGCGGGCTCGCCCGGCAGCGCGGCGATGGTGATGCCCGCGGCCAGGCCGTAGTTGCGGATGTCCGCCACGTGCTTGGTGCCCTTGAGGCCATGCACGGCCTGCTCGAAATACGGTGCCAGCGCCTGGACGCGGCCGGGCATGTCTTCCTTTTGCAGGATGTCCAGCACCGCGTTGCCCGCCGCGCAGGCCACGGGGTGGGCCGAGTAGGTATAGCCGTGCGGGAACTCCAGCATGTACTCGGGGCCGCCCTGGCTGATGAAGGTGTCGTAGATCTCCTTAGTGGCGATCACGCCGCCCAGCGGCTGCGCGCCGTTGGTCACCTGCTTGGCGAAGTTCAGGATGTCGGGCGTCACGCCGAAGGCCTCGGCCCCCGTCCAGGCGCCGCAGCGGCCGAAGCCGGTGATCACCTCGTCAAAGATCAGCAGGATGTTGTTCTGCGTGCAGATCTCGCGGATGCGCTCCAGGTAGCCCTTGGGCGGGATCACCACGCCGGCCGAGCCCGAGAAGGGCTCGACGATCACGGCGGCGATGTTCGATGCATCGTGCAGCGCGATCACGTCCAGCAGCTTGTCGGCCAGCGCGCGGCCGCCGTCCTCGGCCATGCCTTTCTGGAAGGTGCCGGCCGGTGGCTGGGTGTGGGGAATGTGGTCGGCCTCGATGCCCTGGCCGAAGGTCTTGCGGTTGCCCACGATGCCGCCCACGGAGATGCCGCCGTAGTTCACGCCGTGGTAGCCCTTCTCGCGGCCGATCAGGCGCGTCTTGCTGGCCTGCCCCTTGGCGCGCCAGTAGGCGCGGGCCATCTTGAGCGAGGTGTCGGCCGACTCGGAGCCCGAGCCGGTGAAGAACACATAGTCGAGCCCGGCGGGGGTCAGCGCCTTGAGGCGGTTGGCCAGCTCGAAGGAAGCCGGGTGGCCGAACTGGAAGGCCGGGGAGTAGTCCAGCGTCGCGGCGGCCTTGCCGATGGCTTCGGCCACTTCCTTGCGGCCATGGCCCAGGCCCGAGCACCACAGGCCCGACAGGCCGTCGAAGATCTTGCGGCCCTCGGCGTCGGTGTAGTAGGCGCCCTGGCCGCTCACGATCATGCGCGGCTTGGCCTTGAAGTTGCGGTTGCCGGTGAAGGGCATCCAGTGCGCCTCCAGCCATTCGGCGTCCATGCGGGGGCCTTCGGCGCCAGCGGCGGTTTTTTCGATGTTGACGAAGCTCATGGGATTCTCCAGTGCAAGACGGCGGCAAAAGCAGGGGCAGGCCCGTCCATGCAGGGCGGGTGCGTGGCATTGTTGCGCTGGCGGTTAATCTCTAAAATAGTCCAATATCAATGTTTACTTGACGGTTTATGCAAGTAATTCCCGCCACCCCGCACGCCACCGCCACCCCAGCAGCTGCCCCGCCCGCCAGCGCGGCCCGGCACCGCGCCGTGCTGGGGCAGCTCAGCGACATGGACCTGCGCCTGCTGCAGGTGTTCAAGAGCGTGGCGGAGTGCGGGGGCATGTCGGCCGCCGAGCTGGAACTGAACATCGGCACCAGCACCGTGAGCCGCCACATGAAGGACCTGGAGACCCGCCTGGGCCTCACCCTGTGCCGGCGCGGGCGGGCCGGTTTCGCGCTCACTGCCGAGGGGCAGCGCGTATACGACGAAACCCTGCGGCTGCTGTCCGCGGTGGACGCGTTTCGCAGCAGCATCGATGACATCCACCGCCGCATGGGCGGCAGGCTGGAGGTGGCGGTGTTCGACAAGACCGCCAGCAACCCGGCCGCCCACATTGGCGATGCGATCGCGCTGTTCGCCAGCCAGGCGCCCGAAGTGAGCCTGCAGATGCACGTGGCCTCGATCCCGGCCATCGAGCGCGGGCTGATCGACGGCAGCTTCCACGTGGGCATCATCCCGGCGCACCGCACATCGCAAAGCCTGGTCTATGCCGACCTGTTCGCCGAAACCATGCTGCTGTACTGCGGCGCGCGCCACCCCCTGCACGGCACCGACCATGCCGCGCTGACCTGGGAATCGCTGCGCGCCTACCAGTTCGCGGGGCTGGGCTACCACTCGCCCAACATGGAGCTGAGCCACAGCACGCGCCTGCCGCGCAAGGCCACGGGCTTCGACCAGGAGTCGATCGCCACGCTCATCCTCTCGGGCCGCTACCTGGGTTTCCTGCCGGACCACTATGCCGAGGGCTTCGAGCGCCAGGGGCTCATGCAGGCGGTATTGCCCGGGCGGTTCCACTACCGCTGCCAGTTCGTGAGCGTGCTGCGCAAGTCGCCGCAGCCCCCGCGCGCGGCCCAGGCCTTCGCGCAATGCCTGCTGCAGGCGCATGGTTGATGGCGCCTTCCTTGCCTGCGCAGCGGCGCGGGCGGACAATCCCTGTTCCTTGACTGGGCGCTGTGCGCGGGGTACGTGATGGCAAGCATTTCTTCGATCGGCAGCTCCGGCCTGCAGGCCGCCCAGTTGCGGCTGGACGCGTCGGCCAACAACGTGGCCAACATGAACACCCCGGGCTACCGCCGCGAGGTGGTGGCGCAGGAAGAGGCCGCCGACAGCGCGGGGGTGCGTGCCACGGTGCAGCGCGAGCAGGAGGCGCAAGGGGTGGCGCTGGAGAAGGAGGCCGTCGAGCAGATGTCGGCCACCTATGCGTTCAAGGCCAACCTGCAGACCCTCAAGACACAGGATGAGATGATGGGCTCGCTGCTGGACGTGAAGGCCTGACGGCCATCGCGGTCCACGCCCCCGACAAAGCCCCGCCAGCCGGGGCTTTTTCTTTTCCTGTTTCCTTCCGGTGCCTAGCCGGGGCCGGCGGGGGCCAGCCCGGCCAGGCGCTGGACCAGCCAGCGCTGAAAAGCCAGGCCCGTGGCGGTGCGGCTGCGCAGGGGGATTGTGTACATGGTGGCTCCTTGGGATGACGGGGGTCAGCCGGCCTGCAGCGCCGCGCTGGGCGTGTGGGCCAGGGCGGCATCGCGCGCGCGGCGCCGGGCGGCGCGGTCCCAGGCCTTCTCATGGAAGAAGAAGGCCACCGCCTGCACCGTGGGCTCGAGCAGGCTCAGGGTGAGCGAGGCCCACAGGTTGCCGGTCACGGCGTAGGCCACCAGGGCGGCCACGCCAATGTGGATCAGGTAGTAGCTGCCCGTCTTCAGCAGCATGGTCTTGTTCTGGCGGGCGGCGCGGCGGATGTGGGACATGGAGGACTCCGGGTATCTGCAAGCCCCGCCGTGGCGGCAGGGATGAAGGAATGGTAGTCATTCTCAATAGCAAAAGCCAATTGGTACAGGCTAATACAAACATAGGCGCTATCAAACGCCCGCGCCGGACGGGTGGTGCGGCGGGGCCGCGCCCGGGTGGGAAGCCATTCACGCCGGCGGGCTGAAAAAAGCGCCGGCCGGCACCGGTGCCGTTGCTATGATGGCCGCTCTTTTCAACCCCCTCTTACAACCGCCGGGAGCACACATGGCCCTCATGGACTTCATCAAGAAACAGTTCATTGACATCATCCAGTGGACTGAAGAGGGGGACGGCACCCTGGCCTGGCGTTTCCCGATGGCGGGCATGGAAATCCAGAACGGCGGCACGCTGGTGGTGCGCGAGTCGCAGATGGCGGTGTTCGTGAACGAGGGCCAGGTGGCCGACGTGTTCGCGCCCGGCACCTACAAGCTCACCACGCAGACGCTGCCGGTGCTCACCTACCTCAAGAATTGGGACAAGCTCTTCGAGTCCCCCTTCAAGAGCGACGTCTACTTCTTCAGCACGCGCCAGCAGATCGACCAGAAGTGGGGCACGCCCCAGCCCATCACGATCCGCGACAAGGACTTCGGCGCCGTGCGCCTGCGCGCGTTCGGCAACTACGCGTTCCGCATCGCCGACCCCAAGCTGTTCCACACCGAGATCTCCGGCACGCGCGAGTCCTACCCCGTGGCCGACCTCGAAGGCCAGCTGCGCGGCCTGGTGCTGCAGAACATCAGCAACGCCATCGCGGGCAGCGGCCTGCCGTTCCTGGACCTGGCGGCCAACCAGGTCATGTTCGCCGATGCGCTGACCAAGGAGCTCGCGCCCGTCTTCGCCAAGCTGGGCCTCCTGATCGAGAACCTCACGGTGCAGAACGTCTCGCTGCCCGAGGAGCTGCAAAAGATCCTCGACCAGAAGATCGGCATGGGCATGGTCGGCAACGACATGGGCAAGTTCATGCAGTACCAGACGGCGCAGGCCATCCCCAAGTTCGCCGAAGGCGCGGGCAATGGCGGTGGCGGCATCGCGGGCGACGCCATGGGCCTGGGCGCGGGCGTGGCGCTGGGCCAGGTGCTGGCGCAGAACCTGCAGCAGGGCCTGCAAGGCGGCGGTGCGGCCGCGCAGGCAGCGCCTGCGGCGGCTGCTGCTGCCGCAGTGGGCGTCAAGCCCGAGGACGTGATGGCCACGCTGGAGAAGCTGGGCGAGCTCAAGTCCAAGGGCATCCTGACCCAGGAAGAGTTCGACGCCAAGAAGGCCGAACTGCTCAAGAAGCTGGTCTGATTCCGGTTGCTATCATAAATATAGCTGCTTGCGCTGGAGGGATCAGCGCCAGAGGCCAAAAAGGCCCCAAAGCCGCGTAGCGCGGCGCAGGCAGCAGCCCCCCGATGGCCACCGACCCCACACAGCGTTACTACCGCGCGCCCTGCCCGGGCTGCGGCGCGCCGGTTGAATTCCGCAGCGCGCAGTCCACGCACGCCGTCTGCGGCTACTGCCAGAGCACCGTGGTGCGCAATGGCGACGTGCTGCAGCGCCTGGGCAAGATGGCCGAGCTGTTCGACGACCACAGCCCGCTGCAGCTCATGGCCAGCGGGCGCATCCAGCTCGATGGCAAGGATGTGCCCTTCACCCTCATCGGCCGCCTGCAGTACAAGGGCGACGCGGGCACCTGGACCGAATGGGCCGCCTTTTTGCAGGACGGCACCCTGGCCACGCTGGGCGAGGACAACGGCGCCTACGTCTTCACCCGCCCCATCGACCCGGGCCGCGAGATGCCCGAGGCCGCGCGCTTTCGCATCGGCAGCACCACCGCCATCAACGGCAAGCCTTACAGCGTGGCCTACACGGGCCAGGCATCGCTCATCTCGGCCCAGGGCGAGCTGCCCAAGCTGCCGCCGCTTGGCCATCCGTTCGGCATGGTCGAGCTGCGCAGCGCCGACGGCGAAGTGGTCAGCATCGACTACGGCCACACGCCGCCCAACGTCGAGCGCGGCAAGGCCGTGCTGCTGGAAGACCTGCAGCTCACCGGCCTCAAGGACGAATCGGCCAAGGACGAAAAAGGCCGCCAGTTCAACTGCCCGCACTGCGGCGCGCCCGTGCAGGTGCAGCTGTCCACCTCCAAGAGCGTCACCTGCGGCTCGTGCGCCAGCATCATCAGCCTGGACAGCGGTGTGGGCGGCGAGCTGCGCTCGGCCGAGCAGGACGAGCCCGTGCAGCCCCTCATTCCGCTGGGCAGCAAGGGCCAGCTGCAGGGCGTGCACTGGCAGGTGGTGGGCTTTCAGCACCGCATGGGCGTGGAGCCCGGCGACGACGAGCATTTCGGCTGGAGCGAATACCTGCTCTACAACCAGAAGCGCGGTTTTGCCTTCCTGGTCGATTCCGAAGAAGGCTGGAGCATGGTGCGCCCCACCACGGGCGCGCCGCAGATGGCGGCCACGGGGCGCTCGGCCACCTACATGGGCACCAAGTACGACCTCAAGTACACCTACGAGGCCGAAACCACCTATGTGCTGGGCGAGTTCTACTGGCAGGTCACGCGCGGGCAGAAAACCACCAACCGCGACTTCGCCAGCGCCAAAGGCCTGCTCTCGATGGAGCAAAGCCCCAATGAGATCACCTGGTCGGCCGGCGACAAGCTCGCCAGCGACACGGTGGCCAAGGCCTTCAAGCTCGACGACAAGAAAGACGTGCTGCAGCGCGACGACCCGGGGCCCTTCGTGGCCAAGTCCGGGCTGGGCTGCGGCACCGTCATCCTCATCGCCATTGTCATCCTCATCCTGCTGTTGCTGCTCAGCCGCTGCAGCCGCTGCGACCCGCGGGTGGAGAACTGCTCGTCGTCCAGCTACCGCAGCTCGGGCGGCTCGTATGGCGGGTATTCGTCCGGCGGCAGCCACAAGTAGCCCCGGGTTGCCGCAAGCCCGGGGGGCGCCGGCAGTTTTGCAACCTTTCCCGCCAGCCTGTCTGGCGGCAACCTTTTCGTTCAAGGAGATCACATCATGATGGGAATCGAATGGCTCAGGCCCGCGGCGTTCCTCGGGTCCATCCTGTATGCGCTGATTGGCGTGGTCATCTTCTGGCTGTGCTTCGTCATCGTCGACAAGATCACGCCGTATGACCTGTGGCGCGAAATCGTCGAGAAGCAGAACCAGGCGCTGGGCCTGGTGGTGGCGGCGATGTGCCTGGGCATCAGCATCATCGTGGCGGCGGCGATCCACTGACGCACCTTGCCTGAAGCGGCGCCCCCCCGGGGCCGCGCCGGTGACCGCCTTGCACTCCGACCTGAATTCCCCCGCCTCCCCGCCCGAGGCCATGGGCGCCCGCTCCGGCCCCCGCCCCATCGAGATCGCCCTGCTCACCAGCGTCTTCGTCGTGGCCGCCTGCGGCCTGCTGTACGAGCTGGCCGCGGGCGCGCTCGCGTCCTATGTGCTGGGCGACTCGGTGCTGCAGTTCTCCACCATCATCGGCACCTACCTGTTCGCCATGGGCGTGGGTTCGTGGCTGTCGCGCTACTTCGAGCGGCAGCTGCCCGCGCACTTCCTGCGCATCGAGCTGCTGGTGGCGCTGGTTGGCGGGGCGTTGCCGGCCACCCTGTTCCTGGCCAACGCCTACACGCCGGGCGCGTTCCGCTTTCTGCTGTACGGCATGGTGCTCATGGTGGGCACGCTGGTGGGGCTGGAGATCCCCCTGGTCATGCGCATCCTCAAGCGCAACGTGGCGCTCAAGGACCTGGTCTCGCAGGTGCTCACGTTCGACTACCTGGGCGCGCTGGCGGTGTCGCTGGCGTTCCCGCTGCTGCTGGTGCCGCACCTGGGGCTCATCCGCACGGGGCTGCTCTTCGGCCTGATGAACGCGGCCGTGGCGCTGTGGGCGGTGTGGCTGTTCCGGCATGAATTGCGGCGCCTGAAGGCGCACCTGGTGGCCTGCGTGATGGTGCTGGGCATTTTGCTGGCCGCCCTGGCGGGGGCCGAGTACATCACCAGCGTGGCCGAGGACAAGTTCTACCAGGACCGCATCGTGTTCAGCACCGCATCGCCCTACCAGCGCATCGTGGTCACGCACGGGCGTGTGGGGCACCGGCTGTACCTCAACGGCAACCTGCAGTTCGCGCAGTCCGACGAGTACCGCTACCACGAGGCCCTGGTGCACCCCGCCCTGTCGGCACACGGTGCGCCCAAACGCGTGGCGGTGCTGGGCGGTGGCGACGGCATGGCGGTGCGCGAGATCCTCAAGTACCCGTCGGTCGAGTCCGTGACGCTGGTCGAACTGGACCCGGCCATGACAAAGATCTTCAGCGAGAACCCCACGCTCGCGCGCCTGAACGGCAACGCCTTGCAGAACCCCAAGGTGAAGATCGTCAACACCGATGCCTTTGGCTGGCTGCAGGAGGGATCGGACACGTTTGATGTCATCGTGGTGGACTTTCCCGACCCCACCAATTTTTCCATCGGCAAGCTCTACACCAACAGCTTCTATGCGCTGCTGGACAAGCGCCTGGCGGCCAGCGGCTACGCGGTGGTGCAGACCACGTCGCCGCTGGTGGCGCGCCAGAGCTTCTGGACCGTGGTGCAGACCATCGAGTCCGTGGGCCTGCAGGCCGCGCCGTACCACGCCCATGTGCCCAGTTTTGGCGAATGGGGCTTCATCATCGCCAGCCGCAGGCCCTGGCGCCTGCCCGGGGCCTTGCCCGATGGCCTGCGGTTTCTGGGCACCGACTCGCTGCCCCTGCTGTTCGATTTTCCGCGCGACATGGCGCGGGTGCCCGCCGAGGTGAACCGGCTGTCCAACCAGGCGCTGGTGCACACGTACGAGCGCGAGTGGGGAAAACATTGAGAAGCCCCCCTGAGCCGCTTCGCGTCTTCCCCCCGCTCTCGCAGCGCTGCGCGCAGCGGGCAGGGGGACGCCCCCAGCGCACGCCAGCGAAGCGCCGCCAATGCGGCTTTGCGGCCCTTGCGCGGGGGCCGCTGGTCTGGGCCGCGCCGGTCGCAAGCCGCGCAGGCGTTGCGTACACCCGGAGACACTGACGCCATGCAACGTCGCCATTTCCTAGCCACCGCCGCCGCCTCGACTGCCGCCGCGGTGCTCCTGCCGGGTTGCGACAAGGCCCCTCGCGTCTTGGAAGGTGGCTTCACCGGCATCGACATGGCGCGCGGCCACCAGCTGCGCGACTGGCTCAAGACCGGCTCCTGGCCCGCGCCGGCCGTGGTGCGGCGCGCGCAGGTCATCATCGCGGGCGGCGGCGTGGCGGGGCTGGCGGCGGCGCGGTCGCTGCGGCTGGCGGGCATCGCGGACTTCGCGCTGCTGGAGCTGGAGGACAGCGCGGGCGGCAACAGCCGGGGCGGGGCCGTGCAGGGCATTGCCTGCCCGCTGGGCGCGCACTACCTGCCGGTGCCCGGCGACGATGCGCCCGAAGTGCAGGATCTGCTGGAAGAGCTGGGCTTGCGCCAGCGCGTGGCCGGCCGCTGGCGCTACGACGAGCGCCACCTGTGCCACAGCCCGCAGGAGCGCCTGTTCTTCGAGGGCGCATGGCAGGAAGGCCTGCTGCCGGTGCAGGGCGTGGACGATGCAACCCTGGCCCAGTACCGCCGCTTCGCGCAGGCCGTGGCGCAGCAGTCCAAGGCCGCGCGCTTCACCATGCCGGTGCTCAAGTCGCTGGACGCCAGAAAGCCCCTGGCACCCGCGCACCAGGCGCTGGACGCGGTGACCTTCGACGCCTGGCTGCAGCAGCAGGAGCTGGACGATCCGCACCTGCGCTGGTACCTCGACTACTGCTGCCGCGACGACTACGGCGCGGGCACCGCGCGCGTGTCGGCATGGGCGGGCATCCACTACTTTGCGAGCCGCCATGGTTTTCACGCCCCGGCCGAGGCCGCGGACGAGTCACGCGAAAGCGTGCTCACCTGGCCGCAGGGCAATGGCTGGATCACCCAGCGCCTGGCGGCCCCGCTGCAGAACAGTGCCCAAGGTGGCGGCCAGCTGCGCGCCGCCACCAGCGTATTGCGCATCACCGAGAACCGCCACGGCGTGGAGGTGGATGCCTTCAACCACGCCACCGACAGCGTGGAGCGCTGGCAGGCGCCGCGCTGCATCGTGGCGCTGCCGATGTTCATGGCGGCGCGCGTGGTGCAAAACCCGCCCGCGTTCCTCACCGGCGCCGCAAGGCGCCTGGGCTGGGCGCCCTGGCTCGTGGCCAACATCCACATCGACAGTGCCCTGACCGACAGGCCCGGCGCCGCCCCCGCCTGGGACAACGTTCTGTACGCCGACCCCACGGCGGGCGGCCTGGGCTACGTGAACGCCGGACACCAGCGCCTGGACGCGCGTGCCGTGCTCGCGGGGCCCACGGTGCTGACCTACTACCAGGCGCTGGGCGATGCTCCCGACGGCCGCCAGCAACTCGCCACCCAGCCCTGGCAGCACTGGGCCGATCCGATCCTGGCCGCACTGGCGGTGCCCCACCCCGACCTGCGCCAGCGTGCCACGCGCGTGGACATCACGCGCTACGGCCACGCCATGGCCATCCCCACGCCCGGGATGCTCGGATTTTTAAGTCAGATTGGCCTCCAGCGCTTGCCAGGAAAGCGCAGGCAGCTATCAAATGGCGAGCAAACGCCCTGGATTCCCACCCCCGCCACGGCGCGGCTGGCGTTCGCGCACAGCGACTGGTCGGGCTACTCGGTGTTCGAAGAGGCCTTCACGCGCGGGCACGGCGCGGGGCTGGTGGCGGCGGGCTGACCCCGATGGCCGGGCCTGAACTGCACATCCACGTGGCGCAGCAGCGATTGCACCTGGTGGTGGCCGGGGCCATCGAGCGCAGCTACCCGGTATCGACCGCCCTGAACGGCGTGGGCGAACGCAAGGGCAGCGGCTGCACCCCGCGCGGCCAGCACCGCGTGCGCGCCAAGGTGGGCGCGGGCTGCGCGCCGGGCACGGTGTTCGTCGGGCGGCGGGCCACCGGCGAGATCTATTCGCCCGCGCTGGCGGCACGGCACCCGGGGCGCGACTGGATCCTGTGCCGCATCCTCTGGCTGGCCGGCTGCGAACCCGGCGTGAACCGGGGCGGCGCGGTGGACACGCTGCGCCGCTTCATCTACATCCATGGCTGCCCGGAGGGCTCGCCCCTCGGGGTGCCCGCCTCGCACGGCTGCGTGCGCATGGCCAATGCCGACGTGATGGACTTGTTCGACCGGGTCGCCGTCGGCACGCTGGTGCGCATCGAGGAGGGCGCCGCCTCCTGACAGGGGACGGGCGCCATGACACCAGGCCCCACCCTTGCCAGGGGCGGCGCCCTCCGCGGTGTCAGCCGTCGATGGGGGTGCGGGGGGTGTCCAGCGTGAGCTGGTAGAACGCCGCATCCAGCCACCGCCCAAACTTGAAACCCACCTGGGGCATCGTGCCCGTGTGCACGAACCCCAGCTGCTGGTGCAGCCGGATGCTGCCTGCGTTCGCCGCGTCGATGCACCCCACGATGGCGTGGATGTCGGCGGCCTTCGCCCGCTCGATCAAGGCCCGCATCAGCCAGGCGCCCAGCCCGCGGCCCCGGCAGTCCTTGTGGACATAGACACTGTGCTCGACCGTGTACTTGTAGGCCGGAAACGCGCGGAACGTGCCCCACGAGGCAAAGCCCAGCAGCCTGCCCTGGGCATCGGCGGCCCCCAGCACCGGGAATCCGCCGGCCCGCTTGGCGGCGAACCAGCTGGCCATGGCCGACGGCGGGCGGGGCACATAGTCATACAGCGCCGTCGAGGTCACGATGGCATCGTTGAGGATGTCCAGAATGGCGCTGGCATGCGCTGGCTCGGTGCAGTCGATGAAATGGACGTCGGGAGAGGGCGTGGTGGTGGAGTTCATGGTGGCGGAGATGGACAAAGTGGCGGGAATCCGGTCAGCGGTGGCCGTGGGCGGCCACATCGCAGAGGGCGACCAGGTAGTGGGCCTCCTGGTCGGCGGGATTGGAAAAGACCAGGGGCTCCGTGAGCCGCACGGCCAGGCAGTCGCCCTTGCGCAGCACATGGAGCGTGTCTCCCTGCGAGATCTCCATGCGGCCTTTGAGCACCCACACCTGCTGGTGCAGCGAGCCGTCCAGCCGGCCGCCCTCGTAGGCCACGCGCGCGCCGGCGGGAAACCGCACCTCCGCCAGCTGCAGCGGCGAGGGCCACGCGGGGGGCGACACCTGCTTTCTCACATAGCCGGACTGCGGGTCCACCCACTCCACCTGGTCGCCATGCCGCACCAGCGGAGCGGCCCGCGCCGGGGTGGGCGGCGCCTCGCCGAACAGTTCGCCCAGCGACACGCCCAGCGCCGATGCCAGGCGGTCGAGCACCACCGCCGTCGGGTTGGTCTGGCCCCGTTCGATCACGGAGATCATCGAGCGGCTCACGCCGGAACGGGCGGCCAGGCTGTCGAGGCTGTCGTTGCGCGACGCACGCAGCCCATGGATGCGGCGGCCAATCCTGGCGCTGATGTCCTCGGCGGAGAGGGGCATTGGATTTCCATCAAATGGGATTTTGTCCATCATATTGGATTTTTGGCCGCGTCGGACCACCCGCCCGCACGGCAAGGGGGGTGTCCAGGTTTTCCGGTGCGTAGAAAAGAACGCGCGTGTGCCCTCCGTCACTTCCCTGTCACACCGCCCCGGCATCGTCCGCCTTTTGTTTCTTCAAAGTCGACGCATGTTTCACCTCTCACGCATTGCTGCTGGCGCCACCTTGGCCTGCGCTGCCCTGGTTCCTTCCCACGCCCAGCAGGCCTACCCCGCCACGCTGGCGGGCCACGCCGTGCTGCCGGCCTTCACGCTGATCGCCGCGCCCAAGGACGCCCCGCAGGACCTGCAGGCCAGCGGCAAGTTCACCACCCCGCGCCGCGTGGAGGCCGTGGGCACCGTGATGGGCCAGTCGGGCGGGCGCGACACCGGCGTGTCCGTGCCCTTCAGGGGCCAGCCCATCCAGGGCCATTCGGGCATCAAGCGCATGGCCGACGGCTCGTTCTGGATCCTCACCGACAACGGCGCGGGCGCCAAGGCCAATTCGCCGGATTTCATGCTCTACCTCAACCACTACGCCGTGGACTTCAAGAGCGGCCAGTTCAACCGGATCAAGACCGTGTTCCTGCACGACCCGGACAAGAAGGTGCCGTTTCGCATCACGCACGAAGGCACGGAACAGCGCTACCTGACCGGTGCCGACTTCGACCCCGAGAGCTTCCAGTTCGCGGGCGGCGCGCTGTGGATCGGCGACGAGTTCGGTCCCTCCCTCATCAAGGCCGACCTGAACGGCAAGGTGCTGGGTGTGTTCGAGACCAAGGTGGACGGCAAGGTGGTGCGCTCGCCCGACGCCCCCGGCGTGCTGATGCCCGGCGCGCCGGACGCCAAGCCCACGCCGTTCGAGGTCAAGCGTTCCAAGGGCTACGAAGGCATGGCCGCGTCCAGGGACGGCAGCAAGCTCTATGCGCTGCTGGAAGGCGCGCTGTGGAACGAGGAGGCCAAGGCGTATGAGAACGTGGGCGGCAGGCAGTACCTGCGGGTGCTGGAGTTCGATGTGAAGTCCGAGCAGTGGACGGGCCGCCACTGGAAGTACGTGCTGGAGGCCAACCACCACGCGATCGGCGACTTCAACATGATCGACAACACCACGGGTTTGATCATCGAACGCGACAACGGCGAAGGCACAGCCGACAAGGCCTGCCCGGAAGGCCACAAGCGCACCGACTGCTTCCACGACCTGGCCAAGTTCAAGCGCGTCTACAAGGTCGAGATGAGCGACGCCAACGTGGGCGGCGAGATCCGCAAAGTGGGCTACATCGACCTGATGAATATCCAGGACCCGCAGCGCCTGGCTCGGAAGCCGCTGAACAACGGCGTGCTCACCTTCCCGTTCTTCACCATCGAGAACGTGGACGTGGTGGACGGCACACACATCGTCGTGGGCAACGACAACAACCTGCCCTTCAGCAGCAGCCGCGAGCCGAACAAGGCCGATGACAACGAGCTGGTGCTGCTGGAAGTGGGCGAACTGCTGCGGGCCAGGTAGGGGCAAGCCGGTCGGCGCATGCCGGGAGCGGGCTGATGATGCCTTGGCGCCCCGGCCCGCGCACCCCGCCCTGCGCTGCGTTACGTTGAGCGGCCGATCAGGGGCCGGAGAGGCGGGTGCGCTGATCGATGAATCGCCACCAGCTATCCAAAGAGGAGCGAGTGACGCGGCTTCGCCGCGGGCCCGCCTGCCCGCCCGCTGGCGCTCAGTGCGCCGCGTCCATGCGCAGCTTGTACGCCACGCCATCGCGCCCGGGGTCGGCGCCGCCGTGCAGGCCGTCGGGCTGCACCTGCACGCCGTGCACCCAGCCAATGGTGTAGTTGTAGGGGTTGCGGCCGACCGCGTAGCCCTGGGCTTCGAGCGCGCGCGTGGTGTGGCGCGGGATGCGGTTGCACACGTCGATGGCGTTGCTGGTGGACGAAAACCGCGGCGCCGACACGGCGGCCTGCATCTCCATGCCGTGGTCGATCACGTTGAGCAGCACCTGCAGCACGCCCATGGCGATCTGCGTTCCACCCGGTGCGCCCAGCACGATGTCCAGCCCGCCGTCCTTGAACGTCATGGTGGGGCAGGACGACGTGAAGCGGCTCTTGCCCGGCTGGATGCTGCCCGCACGGCCCGGGCGCGGGTCGAACACACCCATGCAGCCGTTGTACAGGAAGCCCATGCCCGGCGTGATGATGCCCGAGGGCATGGCCAGCGAGTGCGTCATCGACACGGCGTTGCCGTCCGCATCGACCACGCTCAGGTGCGTGGTGTCGCGTGGCACGGGCGCGCCGGGGTTCACGCGCTCCACGCTGAAGCGCTGGCCCGCGCGGATCTGTTCGGCCGCCTCGCGGGCCATGTCCTTGGACAGGAGCTTGTCGAGCGGCACGTCGAAGAATTTCGGATCGCCGATGCAGCGGTCCTTGTCGGCCGTCGCCTTCTTCATCGCCTCGCACACCAGCCGGATGTATTCGGGGCTGTTGTGCTCCATGCCGCGCAGCTCGAAGTGCTCCAGGATGTTGAGCATCTCCAGCAGCATGGCGCCGCCGCCGGGAGGCTGGTTGGTGGTGACGGTGCGGTCGCGGTAGCTGCCCACCAGCGGCGGGTTGCGCGTGACCTCGTACCGGGCCAGGTCCTCGAGCGTGATCAACGCGCCCAGCGACTGCAGGTGCGCGATCATCTTCTGGGCCAGATCGCCCCGGTAGAACGGCTGCGAGCCCTCTTCGGCGATCTGGCGCAGCACGCTGGCCATGCCAACGTTCCGCAGCGGCGTGCCGATGGGCTTGGGGCGGCCATCGGGGCGGCAGTACAGGTTGCGGCTGTCCTCGCAGTACTGCAGCCGCTCCAGGTTGCCGACGCGGCCCATGGCGGGCTCGTCGATCCAGAAGGCGTGCATGCCGGGGCGCACAAAGAAACCGTCCGAGGCCCAGCGGATCGCGGGCTCCACCACCTGCTTCCACGGCAGGCGGCCGTGCGCCTGGTGCATGGCTTCCAGGCCCTTGAGCGTGGCGGGTGTGCCAATCGACTGGGGGCCGATGTCGTTGACGCGGCCTGTCAAGATGAAGCCGAAGCCGTCCTTGGTCTCGCCTTCGAGCAGGTGCTCCCACATGTTCTCCCGGGCTGCCAGCGGCGCGGGCGAGTGGAAGTCGAAATACTCATGCACCCGGGCGCCGGGTAGGTACACCGCGGCCGTGCCAAAGCCCGCAATGCCGCACATCAGCGGATCGACCACCGTCTGGGCCAGGGCGCAGGCGACCGCCGCATCCACGGCATTGCCGCCGGCGCGCAGGATGTCGATACCGGATTCGGCGGCCTCGGGCTGCGGGCAGACCACCATGGCTTCTTTTTTCATAGCATTCAAGGGCGAACCCCGTGCGGCATCAGTGACACGGCACGGGGTGGATTGAGAGAGAGGGGCTTGCGGGGCGCGGGCTTACTTGGCGCTGAGGTTCAGCTTTTCGAGCGTGGGGCCCCAGGCCTTGGCGTCGCGCACCGTGGTTTCCATGACCAGCGACGCAGGCCCGGACACGGCGATCACGCCCATGGTCTTGAGCTTGGCCTGCACTTCGGGGCTCTTGTGGAAGCTTTCCGTGGCCTTGTTGAGCTTGTCCACGATGTCGGCCGGCGTGCCGGCGCGCGCCACCACGGCGCTCCATCCCAGGGAGTCAAAACCCTTCACGCCCAGCTCGCCCAGGGTGGGCACATCGGGCAGCTCGGGTGCGCGCTGGGGGGACAGCACGGCCAGCGCATTGAGTTTCTTGGCCTTGATGTGCGGCAACGCTGTGCCATACACCACGCCCATCAGTTCGGTCTGCCCGCCCATGGTGGCCATGACGCCGTCGGCTTCGCCCTTGTAGGGGATGTGGGTCATCGAAATGCCCAGCGCTTCATTCACCAGTTCCACGGCGAGGTGGGTGGAATTGCCCAGTCCGGCGGACGCGAAGTTGAGCTTGCCGGGGGCCGCCTTGGCCTTCTCCGTCAGGTCTTTCAGCGTCTTGATGCCCGTGGCGGGATTGGCCGACAGCACGATCGGCACGGTGGTCAGCATGGCCACGCCCGTGAAATCCTTCTCGGGGTTGTAGGGCAGGGGTTTGTAGGTGAACTGGTTGAGCACCATGAGCGACACGCTGCCGTACAGCAGGGTGTAGCCGTCGGTGGGGGCGCTCAGCGCGTTCTGTGCGGCAATGAGCCCCCCTGCGCCGGGCTTGTTTTCCACCACGATGGTGCCGCCCAGGGCCTTGCCGGCATGTTCTGCCCACAGGCGCGCGATCGTGTCGGAGCTGCCGCCCGCCGCCTGCGAGACCACCAGGCGCACGGGACGGTTTGGGTAGGCGCCTTGCGCATGCGCGGCGGTGGCCGTGACGGCTGCGGCAGCGACGCCCATCAGTAGCCTGGAGACGTTGTTGATTGTGTTGAACACGGTGACCTCGACGGGGAAGTTACAGAAAAGATGAGCACATTGTCATGACGAATACTGCTGATTGCCTAGTGAAAAGGCAGAATGGGGCCATGAGGATTTGTTCATGATTGATCGTTCGGAAGGCACGTCCTGGGCGCGGCGCATCAAGGTCCGGCACCTGGAGTCGTTCCTGGTGCTGGACGAGGCGGGCACGCTCACGCTGGCGGCGGCGCGGCTGCACATGACGCAGTCGGCCATGTCGCACTGGCTGGCCGAGATGGAGGGCGTGGTGGGCTCGGCGCTCGTGGTGCGTGGGCGCAAGGTGCAGCTCACGCCCGCCGGGCACCTGCTCAAGCGGCTGGCCATCAACGTGCTGGGCGACATTGCCCGCACGGGCCGGGAGATGCACGCCATGGCCGAGGGACGCGTGCCGCGCCTGAACGTGGGCAGTGTCTGGGCGGGTATCGCCGGCGGCCTGCCCGAGGCCGTGAGCGCCTTTCAGCAGGACCATGCCGATGTGGCCGTGTCGATCCACGACGGGCCGTTCGACCATCTGCTCAAGGGGCTGGAGACGGGCGCGCTCGATGCCGTGATCGGCGTGCTCGATGCGCGGGCCCACCGGCCGGGGCTGGACCACCAGGTCCTGTTTGACGACCAGGTGGCCGTCGTCATCGGGCACGGCAGCAAGTACTGGTCGCGCAGCGCGGGGCTGGGCTTCGCGGACGTGCTGCACGAAAACTGGGTCATGCCGCCCAGCGGCACGCTGACGCGCATCCAGATGGATGCCTACCTGATCGCGCAGGAGGCCTCATGGCTGGTGCCGAAGGCCGAGACGGCGTCGCTGGCCATGATGCAGGCGCTGTTGCACAAGGGCGACTATGTGGGCGTGTGTTCGGAATCCATGGCCGACTACATGGCGTCGCTGGGGCTGTTCAGGAAGATCGCCATCGACTCCAGCATCCGCTTCGGGCCCATCACCGTGGTCTGGCACCGCGAGCGTGTCTCGGCCACGCTCATGGACTTTGTCGGCTGCCTGGTGGGCCACGCGCGGCGTGCGCCCCCGCTGGCGCACAGCCCGTAGGCGCGGCGGGACCGCGCCGCCCCGGCGCGCGGGGCCGGGTGGCAAAATTGAAGGCCCTCCCCTCTGCCACCTACCCGGAAACCGCGCCATGTTCACAGGCATCGTCCAAGCCACGGCAGGCATTGCCGCCATCCACGATCGCGCAGGCCTGCGCACCTTCACGCTCGACTTCCCGGAAGGCTTCTGCCAGGACCTCGCCATCGGCGCCAGCGTGTCCACCGACGGCGTGTGCCTCACGGTGACGGAAATCCTCTCGCCCACGCAGGCCAGCTTCGACGTGATGCTGCAGAGCCTGAACATCACCACGCTGGGCGGCTACCAGCAGGGCGACCGCGTGAACGTGGAACGCGCGGCCAAGGACGGCGCCGAGATCGGCGGCCACCCGCTGTCGGGCCATGTGGACTTCACCGGCACGCTCATCGAGCGCCGCGAGTTCGACAACAACCTGGTGTGGCGCGTGGCCGTGCCCGAGGCGTTTCGCCGCTACATCTTTGCCAAGGGCTACATCGCCATCCACGGCGCGAGCCTCACGGTGGCCGAGGTGAACCGGCAGGAGGGCTGGTTCGAGATCTGGATGATTCCCGAAACGCGCCGTGCGACGGTGTTTGAACACAAGAAGGTGGGCGACCCGCTCAACATCGAGATCGAGCGCAGCACCCAGGTGGTGGTGGACACTGTGCGCGAGGCCGTGCAGGAAAGCCTGGGCCGGCTGCAGCCGGTGCTGGAAGCCCTGCTCAGGGAAAAGGGCCTGTCGCTCGACGACTTCGTGCAGCCGCCGGTGTTGCCGCATTGAATGGAACACGTCCGGGCCCCTGGCGTGGTGGCCCCTTCCGATGATCCGATGACGAGGGTGCGCCCCCTGGCCGTCGCCGACCTGCCCGGCCTGCTCGCGGTGCAGCTGGCCTGCTATGGCGCGGGCTTCGTGGAGAGCGGCGAGGTCTTCGCGGCCCGCCTGGCCAGCCCGGCCAACTGCTCGCTGGTGCTGGAGCGCGCGGGCGTGGTGTGCGCCTATCTGGCGGCCTACCGGTCGGTGATGGGCAAGGTGACGCCACTGCATGGCGGCTTCGAGGCCGTGCCGCAGCCCGATACGCTCTACCTGCACGACATGGCCGTGCTGCCCGGCTGCGCGGGCCAGGGCCTGGCCCGTGCGCTGCTGCAGCCGATGTGGGAAGGGGCGCGGGGCCAGGGCCTGCGGCACACGGCGCTGGTGTCGGTGCAGGGCTCGCAGGCGTACTGGGAGCGGCAAGGCTATGCCGTGCAACCCCTGGCCGATGCGGCGCAGCGCGAACGGCTGGCGAGCTATGGAGACGGCGCGGTCTACATGGTACGTGCACTCGCTCCCTGACCGGCGCTCCCCTGCGCCATGACCCAGTCGCGAAAGCGGCGCAGCGCGGGGTCGATCAGGGCTTCGGGCCGGTACACCAGGTGGTAGGCCAGCGGCGCCGGAAGGGGCTTGCAGTGCACGCAGACCAGCTCGCGCGCGTCCAGCTCCTGCTGCACGAGCGCACGCCTTGCCAGCGCAAACCCCCGCCCGGCCACGGCGGCCTCGATGGCCGCGTTGGAATGCGCGAACACCACGCCGCCGTCGCAATCCACGCCCGCCACGCCGTGCGCCTCGCACCACAGGCGCCAGTCGCCACGGTGCTCGTCGTGCAGCAGCCGGGCGCTGGTGATGTCGGCCACGCGCGCCGATCGGCGCGGCGCGAGCAGGCGCGGGCTGCACACGGGCACCAGGTCGTCGGCCACCAGCACCTCGGAGCGCAGGCCGGTGTATGCACCCTGCCCATGGCGCACGGCAAAGTGCACGCCTTCGGCCGCGAGGTCCACCGCGCGGTTGGTCGTGCCCACGTGCACGTCCATGTCCGGATGCTGCTGCAGGAAGCCATGCAGGCGCGGCACCAGCCACTGCACGGCGAAGCCCGGCGTGCAGCTCACCAGCACCACGTGCCGCCGGTTCGTCGACGCGATGCGCGAGGTGGCATGCCCGATCAGGGCCAGGCCCTCGGCACAGGCCACCTGGTAGTCGCGCCCGGCCGCCGTGAGCGCCAGGCCGCGCGGCTGGCGCTCGAACAGCGCGCAGCCGAGGAACTCCTCGAGCTTGCGCACCTGCTGCGAGACGGCGCCGGGCGTGACATGCAGCTCCTCGGCCGCGCGCCGCACGCTGGCGTGGCGGGCCGTGGCCTCGAAGAAGCGGACGGCGATCAGGGGCGGCAGGCGCATGGTGCTTGTATAGCGTGGCTAAACGGGTGTGCAGGATAAATGGTTTGCCGCCACGGCACCATGCCCCGAAGATGCCGGGCATGAACCTCCCCAGCCTGCTCCGTCTTTTCGCCCTGGCCGCCCTGTGGGGCGGCAGCTTTCTCTTCATGCGCATCGCCGCGCCGGTGTGGGGGGCGGTGCCCACCGCGTTCGGCCGCGTGGTGCTGGGCGCGGCGGGGCTGCTCGCGCTGCTGGCGGTGGTGCGGCTGCGGCCCGCGTTCGGGGGCAAGCTGGGCGCCGCGCTGGTGCTGGGCGCCATCAATTCGGGCATACCGTTCCTGATGTTCGCGCTGGCCGCGCGCGTGCTGCCAGCGGGCTACAGCGCCATCCTCAATGCCACCACGCCGCTCATGGGCGTGGTGATCGGTGCGCTGGCATTCGGCGAGCGCCTCACGCCCGCCCGCGTGGGCGGCGTGCTGCTGGGCATGGCGGGCGTGGCGGTGCTCGCGCAGGCGGGGCCGGTGGCGCTCAGCGCGCCGGTGCTGGGCGGCATCGCCGCCTGCCTGGTGGCCACGGCCTGCTACGGCCTGGCGGGCTTTCTCACGCGGCGCTGGATCACGCAGCGCGGCGGGCTCGACAGCCGCCTGGTGGCGCTGGGCAGCCAGTGGGGGGCCGTGCTCGCGCTGGCGCCGTTCGCCCTGTGGGAGGCGGCGCACCAGCCGGTGGCCACCTGGCTCGCGGCCGGCCCCGCCGTCTGGGGCGCGATGCTGGCGCTGGGCCTGCTGTGCACCTCGGCCGCCTACGTGCTGTATTTCCGGCTCATCGCCGACGTGGGGCCCGTCAAGGCGCTCACCGTGACCTTCTTGATCCCGCTGTTCGGCGTGGCCTGGGGCTGGCTGGTGCTGGGCGAGGTGGCCACGCTGGCGCACGCCGCCGGCGGCGTGCTGATCGCGCTGGCGCTGTGGCTGGTGCTGCGGCCCGCACCGGCCCCGCAGCGCTGAGCGCGGCACGGCGCTGCGAAGGGCGATGCCGGCCGCGGCAGCGCGCGTCATGGCCCGTGGTCATAATGCGCGCCATGCCCCACCGCTGGAAACCCAACGTCACCGTGGCCGCCCTCATCGAGCGCGATGGCCGTTTTTTGCTGGTCGAGGAAGAGACGACCGACGGTCTCAAGCTCAACAACCCCGCCGGCCACCTGGACCCGGGCGAATCGCCCATCCAGGCCTGCGCGCGCGAGGTGCTGGAAGAGACGGCCCATGATTTCGTGCCCACGGCGCTCGTGGGGGTGTACATGAACCGGTTCACCAAGACGCGCACGGGCGACGACATCACCTACATGCGCTTTGCGTTCGCCGGCACCCTGGGCACGCACCATGCGTGGCGCCCGCTGGACGCGGGCATCGTGCGTTCGGTCTGGATGACGCTGGACGAGATCAGGTCCTGCGCCGACCGCCACCGCACGCCGCTGGTGCTGCAGTGCATCCAGGACTACCTGGCCGGGCAGCGCTTTCCGCTGGACTTGATCCATACCGACCCCAGCGTGCTGCAGATGCCGGACACGGCGCGGCCCTGAGGCCCGGGACTGCCGCATCCTCTTCACCGGCGTGCCCACGGGACGCCGTGCAGTGCCTCAAGGGAGTGATTCTTCCCCCCTCTACTCCGCCGTGAGCTTGCGCTCCTTGATGATGGTGGCCCACTGGGTCGATTCCTTCTTCATGAAGGCCGTGAGTTCGGCGCGCGTGGTGGGCTGGGGCGTGAGGCCATGCTTGTTGAGCGCCTCTTTCACGCCCGCGTCGTTCAGCACCTTCACGATCTCCTGGTTCCAGCGTTCCAGCAGCGGCACCGGCGTTTTGCCCGGCGCCACGAAGGCGTACCAGTTGAGCGCCTCGAAGCCGGGAAAGCCCGATTCCGCCACGGTGGGGATATTGGGCAGATAGGCCGGCCGCGTGAGGCCCGTGGTGGCCAGCGGGATCAGCTTGCCCGTTTCGACATGTGGCAGCGCGGTGGGGGGCGCGGCAAAGTACGAGGTGACGCGTTCGCCCAGCAAATCCTGCAAGGCGGGTGCCCCGCCCTTGTAGGGCACATGGGTCATGTCGATGCCCGCGCGCTGGTTGAACAATTCGCCCGCCAGGTGGGATGCCGAGCCCGCGCCCGTGGAGGCGAAGTCCACGCTGCCGGGCTTCTTCCTGGACAGCTGCACGAATTCTGCGAGCGTCTTCGCGCCCGCAGCCTTGTGCACCACCAGCACGTTCGGAAAGTTCACCCCGCCCGACACCGCCGCCAGGTCCTTGAACGGGTCGTAGGTGAGCTTCATCAGGTGCGGCGCGATGGTGAGCGGCCCCACCGAGCCCAGCAGCAGCACCGTGCCGTCCGGCGCCGCATTGGCCACGAACTGGTGTGCGATGTTGCCGCCCGCCCCGCCCTTGTTGTCCACCACCACCGACTGGCCGATGTTCTCGGAGAGCTTCTTGGCGATCAGGCGGGCGGCCGCATCGGCCGCGCCGCCCGCGGCAAAGCCCACGACCAGGGTGACGGGCTTCTTGGGCGGAAAGTCTTGCGCGGCGGCGCCGAAGGCCAGGGGCAGGATTGCCAGCGCCAGGGCGCATTGCAGCAGGGTTCGTTTGGGGGTCATGGGGTCTCCTTCATCGTGGGTTGTGTGGTGTCAGTGAATCAATCAGCGCCCAGCCCGATGGGGTTGGGCTGGCGCTTTTCCACCGCATGGCGCAGCAGCGATGCGGTGCGGAAAATGCCGTGCGCGAACTTGCCGTAGGGCAGGGTGGCGAACAGCGCCATCACCGCGCCCAGGTGCAGGCACAGCAGCAGCGGCAGGGCGGGCGTGCCGCGCGCGGCCCAGAGCAGCAGGCCGCTGGTGGCGGTGAGGAACAGCAGCGCGATGAAGGCGCGGTCCATGGGCTTTTGCGCGGCGTCGCCATGCTGTGGGTGACGGCGCAGGTTCAAGCGCCACAGGCCCGCCGTGCCGATGGCAAGGCTGATGCCGCCCACGCCGCCCAGCAGCTTGGGCAGGCTGGGCAGGTCGTACGGTGCGGGCGCGCCCAGCAGGTAGTGGTACAGCGTGGCGACGCTGGTGGCGGCAAAGCACAGCATGAAGCCGTAGAACGTGAGGTGGTGAAACCGCCGGCGCGACAGGGTGTAGGCATCGTCCTCGTTGTGACAGCCGTCGCCATGGCCGCCGTCCAGGTATTTCAGGCGCAGCACCGCGTCGGCGGCCTCGACCGTGGCGGGCGCGCTCAGCGGCGCGCCGCTGGTGGCGGGCGTCACGTCGCGCCAGAAGCGGCGCACGCCCAGGCCCAGCGCCAGCGTGGCGAACAGGAACACCGGCGCGAACAGGCCCACGAGCAGGTTGTGCGGGAAGATGCCGTAGAAGCCACCCACGGGCGACTGCCACAGCGCACCCAGGCCCTGGCCATGCAGCGCTACGGCCAGCACCATGAACAGCGTGAGGCCTGCCACCAGGGCCAGTGCCAGGGTCAGCCCGTTGCGCTGGTAGAGCGCACCGAGCGCCGGGGGCCAGGCGTAGTCGGTGTAGGTCTGCCCCCGCACCTGGGCCATGGCCTGCGGTACGTTCACCGCAAATTCATGCGGCGGCGCGTATTGGCAGGCGTGCAGGCAGGCACCGCAGTTGTGGCACAGGTTGGCAATGAAGTGGATGTCGGCCTTGCCAAACTCCAGCCGCCGCGTCATGGCGGGGAAGACGGCGCAAAAGCCCTCGCAGTAGCGGCAGGCGTTGCAGATCTGCAGCTGGCGCGCCACTTCGGTTTCGGGGGCCGACAGCACGATGTTGCCGTTCGCCAGCGCCCGGGCGTCGCGCGTCAGGGCTTCAAGCGTTTGCATCACTAACTCCTGTTTTCATAGCTGCTGGCGCTTTGTGGATAAGCGCTGGAGCCTGTTTGGATGCCAAGGCGGCCTGTGTTCCCGCGATGCGCCCGAAGGCCGTGCCGATGCTCATGCCCACCCCGGCCGTGTAGCCCTTGCCCAGCACGTTGCCGGCCATCATTTCGCCGGCCACGAACAGGTTGGGGCTGGGCGCGTCGCCAAAGCGCACGGCGGCGGTGTCGTCGGTGCGCAGGCCCAGGTAGGTGAAGGTCACGCCGGGCCTGAGCGCGTAGCCGTAGAACGGGCCGGTGGCGATGGGCCGCGCCCAGTGGGTCTTGGCGGGCGCGATGCCCTCGGTGTGGCAGTCGTCCAGCGTGGTGTGGTCGAAGGTGCCCACGCGGCAGGCGGCGTTGTAGCTGTCCAGCGTGCGCATGAAGCGGTCCACGGGCAGGCCGAGTTGTTGCGCCAGCTCGGGCAGGGTGTCGGCCTTCACGCCCGGGAACACGGGCGGCATGAAGCGGCCGATGGCCTGGGTGTCGATGACCGAGTAGCCGATCTGCCCCGGCTGCTGCGCCACCAGGCGGCCCCAGATCGCGTATCGCTTGGGCCAGAAGTCCTCGCCCTCGTCGTAGAAACGCTCGCCATCGCGGTTGACCACCACGCCCAGCGACACGCAGTCGATGCGCGTGCAGATGCCGCCGTCGTACAGCGGCGCGCGCGCGTCGATGGCCACCATGTGCGCCTGCGTGGGGTCGCCGATGCGGTCGGCGCCGTGGTCGTCGAGCAGGTGGCGCAGCAGCACGCCCCGGTTGTAGGCCGTGCCGCGGATGAGGAAGTTGTCCGACGGCCACTCGCCGCGTTCGTTCTGGCCCCAGGCCTCGCGCAGCCATTCGCGGTTGGACTCGAACCCGCCCGCCGCGAGCACGCAGCTCTTGGCCGTGATGCGCTCGCCGCCGGCCAGGTGCGCCGCGACGAAGCGGCCGTTGTCGATGTCCAGGCGCTCCACCGGGGCTTCGTAGCGCACCCGCACGCCCAGCGCCTCGGCGCTGCGGTAGTAGGCATTGACCAGCGCCTTGCCCCCGCCCATGAAGAACGCGTTGGTGCGCGCCACGTGCAGCGTGCCGGCCAACGCGGGCTGAAAGTGCACGCCGTGGCGGCGCATCCAGGGCCGGCAGGTGCTCGACTCGCGGATCACCAGGCGCGCCAGGTGTTCGTTGGTGAGGCCGCCCGTCACCTTGAGCAGGTCTTGCCAGAACTCTTCTTCGGGGTAGGCGCTGACCAGCACGTCCTGCGGCGCGTCGTGCATGCAGCGCAGGTTGCGGGTGTGGGCCGAGTTGCCGCCGCGCCAGGCGCGTGGGGCCGATTCGAGCAACAGCACGCTGGCGCCCGCCTCGCGCGCCATCAGGGCGGCGCACAGGGCGGCATTGCCGCCGCCGATGACGAGCACATCAACCACAGCGTCGCCGCTCATGGCCGGTAGCTCCAGGCCCTGCGCTGTGCGTGGGGGAATGAAGAAGGGGTTTTGGGGCCCATGGGGTGTCTCCTGGCGAGGTCGCCGTGTCGTTCATCGTGGTGATGGCGACTGTAGGGAGACGTGGGCCCTCCGTGCAGCAGGCTCAGGTCATGGGGGTATCACGGATCGAGATGGCAGCGCGTGGCAGGTTCAAGCGGGCGCGCCCTCGCCACCGATCCATGTCGTTCCGAACCACTGGCCGGTGGCCACGAGTTGGCGCACGCAGTCGGCCACCACCACGCGCGTGGCCAGCGCGGCGGGCGAGAGCTCTTCATCGGGCAGGCTGCACAGCAGGTTGACGCGGCGCGCGGGCGCGTCGGTCAGGCGCGCGCACTGGAAGCGCAGGGCGGCATCCGGGTAGCGGCCCATGGCGGCCCAGGGCTGCACGGTGGAGCCCAGGCCCGCGTCCACGGCGGCCATCACCATGGCGAGCGAGTCCACCTCCAGCACCACGTGCGGCGCCACGCGGTCGCGCGCGAAGGCGGTGTCCAGCGTGCTGCGCAGGCCGTGCGGGCCGGTGGGCAGGATCAGGGGTTCATGGACCAGTTCGGCCACCGTCAGGGTCTCGGGCAGCTGCCGGCCGCCGGGGTTGCCGGGGCCGCTGCGCGCGCAGATGAGGAACAGGTCTTCCTCGAGCAAAGGCGCCATCTCCCAGCGGCGCGCGCCGCTGGCCTGGCGCGCCTGGTGCAGGCGGGTGTCGAACAGCACGGCCAGGTCCAGCTCGCGCGCGTTGAGCATGGCCGTGAGGTGGCCCGACATGCTCTCGACCATGTGCAGCCGCACGTCGGGGTAGCGCGCGCGCATGGCCTGCATCAGCGGCAGGCCCAGCACGCTCGACGTGGTGGGCGCCAGGCCCACGGTGACGGTGCCCGACAGCCGCGCCTGCTGCGCGGCGCGCACAGCCTGGTCGGCATGGCGCAGGGTGAGCTGCGCCTCGCGGAAGAAGGCCAGCCCCGCCTCGGTGGGCGCCACGCCGCGCGGCGTGCGGTGCAGCAGGCGCGTGGCCAGCTCGCCCTCCAGCCGGGTGATCTGCTGGCTCAGCGCGGACTGCACCACGTCCAGGTCCAGCGCGGCGCGGCTCATGGAGCCGCGCTCCACCACGCGCACGAAGTAGCGCAGTTGTCTCAGTTCCATCGGGGTCCTCGGGGCCGCGGCCATCACGGCGCGTGATGGGGCGGATGTTCGCACATTCCGCCGCGACCGGGGTTTTGGTCGAAATAGGCCTGTAGCGCTTTATCCATAGGCGCTGACAGCTACTGTTTTGATAGTATCTGGCGCCCGGCCGCTCACACCCCGCCCGGCAGCAGCGCCGCCAGCGCCTCGCGCATCCAGCGCGCGATGAGCTGCTGGCGCTCGCGCGGCATGCGGTCCACGGTGGATGCCACGCTGATCGCGGCCACGGGCTCGCCGGCCGCGTTGCGCACGGCCATGCCGGCGGCCAGCACGCCCTGGGTGGCGTGGTTGCCCACCACCGACCAGCCGCGCTCGCGCGTGGCGCGCACCAGGATGGCCAGGCGCTCGGGCGTCATGCCGCCGTAGCGCGGCAGCGCCTGCGCGTTGGCGGCGATGGCGGCCTGCATCTCGGCATCGGGCAATGCGGCCAGCAGCGCCAGGCCCGCCGCGCCCACGCCCAGCGGCTGGCGCGTGCCCACCTGGATCACGAGGATCTGCACCGGGTGCGTGCCCACGTGGCGGGCGATGCAGTGCGAAGTGGGCCCCTCGCGCACGATGGCGAAGGCCGCATCGCCGCAGGCGCGGCTCACGCGCTCCAGCACGGGCGCCAGGCGCATAGCCATGTTGGGCTGGCCCGCGGGCTCGGCCATGGCCGCAAGGCGCGGGCCCGCCACGTAGCGAAAGCGCCCGCGCTGCGCCACATAGCCGCTCTCCAGCAGCGTGGCCAGCAGGCGGTAGACGGTGGCGCGCTCCAGCCCCGCCGCGCGGCACAGGTCGACCACGCGCGCGCCGTCGCGGCCCTGGGCCAGCACGGCGTCCAGCACCTGCAGGCCCCGGCGCAGCGTGCGGCTGCCGGGGTCGTCGGGGGCTTCGGGCGGGGGTGGAACGTCCGGCAGACGGACGTTTCGATTCGCAGGTCGGGAGGGCATGGGAAAGAATTTGTCCGTCGATGCAACCAGCGCGCAGTGTGCCGCAGAGCCACGCCGCCGGGGCGCCCAGACGGATTTTCAGACACACCAGGAGACAAGACATGACCTCGCACACCACCCCCTCTGCCATGCCCTACACGGCTCCGCGCCGGCGCCTGCTGGCCCTGGCCGCCGCCATCGCCTGCACCGCCGCCCTGCCCCTGCAGGCCCAGACCGCCAGCGCCACGGGCTGGCCCGCCAAGCCCGTGAAGCTCGTCGTGGGCTATGCAGCCGGCGGCGCCACCGACGTGATCGCGCGCCTGGTGGCCGCCAGGCTCGGCGACCAGCTCGGCCAGCCCGTGTTGGTGGACAACCGCGCGGGCGCCAACAGCAACGTGGGCGCCGAGGCCGTGGCGCGCTCGCCGGCCGACGGCTACACGCTGTACGTCTACACCATCGCCAACACCATCAACGCCACGCTGTACCCCAAGCTCGGCTACGACCCGGTCAAGGACTTCGAGCCCATCGGCATGATCGCCAGGATCCCGAACATCCTGGTGGTCAACCCCAGGCTGCCCATCAAGAACCTGACCGACTACGTGCGCTACGCCAAGGAGTCCAAGGACGGCATCACCTTCGCGTCTTCGGGCAGCGGCTCGTCCATCCATCTCTCGGGCGAGATGTTCAAGATGCAGTCCAGGCTCAAGATGCTGCACGTGCCCTACCGGGGCAGCGCGCCTGCCGTCACCGACTTGCTGGGCGGCCAGGTGGATTCGATGTTCGACAACACGCCCTCGGCGCTGCCGCATGTGCAGACGGGCAAGCTGCGCGCCATTGCCATCACCAGCGCCCAGCGCTCGCCCTTGCTGCCGGATGTGCCCACGCTGGCCGAGTCGGGCTATGCGGGCTTCGACGTGCAGTCGTGGTTTGGCCTGGCCGCACCGGCGGGCACGCCGCGCGCCGTGGTCGAGCAGGTCAATGCGGCCCTGAACAAGGTGCTGGCCCAGCCCGAGGTGCGCAACCGCCTGCAGGAGCTGGCCGCCACGCCCGATGGGGGCACGCCCGACAAGATGCGCAGCTTTGCCGCCGCCGAGATCAAGCGCTGGCGCGAGGTCGTCAAGGAATCGGGCGCATCGGCCGAGTAATACGCAACCTCCCGCAACCTCCCCTGCCGCCCCTATGTTCCCCATCGACTTCTTCTGGCGGGCCGCCCAGCGCTGGCCCGACCGCATCGCCATCGACGCGCCCGAGGGCGCCATCCGCTACGACGCGCTGGCCGCCCGCGTGGCGGCGCTGGCGGCGGGTTTCACCGCCATCGACCCCACACCCCAAAGCCGCGTGGGCATCTGCGCGGGCAACAGCGCCGACCACATCGCCGCGCTGCTGGCCGTGCTGGCCTGCGGCAAGGTGTGGGTGCCGCTCAACCCCAAGAGCACCCGGCCCGAGATCCGCCGCATCATCGATGCGACCGAGCCCTCCATCCTGGTGCTGGACGCGGCCTGCGCCGAGCTGCTCGACGGCGCGCCTGGCTTCCACCTGCCGACCGCAGGCTTGGCGGACCTTGCAGCCGCGCATGCCGGCGCGCCGCGCCCCGTGATCGATCTGCCGGGCGACGCGACCCAGGCCATCAAGTTCACGGGCGGCACCACGGGCGCGCCCAAGGGCGTGATGCAGCCCTACCGCGCGTGGATGGCCAACATCACCAACCAGATCCACGCCTGGGGCTTCGACGAGCACGAGCGCTACATCGTGGCCGCGCCCATCACGCACGGCACCTCCACCTACCTGCTGCCCATCCTGGCGCAGGGCGGCTGCCACGTGGTGCTGGCCGGCGCGGGCGCCGAGGCGGTGCGCACGGCCTTCCGCGAGCGCGGCGGCACGGTGTGCTTCATGCCGCCCACGCTGGTCTACATGCTGATGGCGCTGCCCGGCGTATCGCGCGCGGACTTTCCGCGCCTGCGCCGGCTCATCTACGGCGGCGCGCCCATGCCACCCGAGAAGATCCGCCAGGTGCGCGACTTCTTCGGCCCCGTGCTGGGCACCACCTACGGCCAGACCGAGGCGCCGCAGATCCTCACCGTGATGCAGCCCGGGGACTTCGAGGACCCGGCCAACTGGGCGGCCGTGGGCCGCACCACCTGGTTCAGCGACGTGGCCATCATGGCGCCCGACGGCCGCCTGCTGCCCCCGGGTGAGGTGGGCGAGGTGGTGGCGCGCGGCGACCTGCTGATGACCGGCTACTGGCGCCTGCCCGAGAAGACCGCCGAGACCCTGGTGGACGGCTGGCTGCACACGGGCGACCGCGGCCTTATCGACGAGCGCGGTTACCTCTACCTCAAGGACCGGCTCAAGGACATGGTGATCACCGGCGGCTTCAACGTCTACCCCGTGGATGTGGAGAACGCGCTGGGCCAGCACCCGGCCGTGCACGAATGCACCGTGTTCGGCCTGCCCGACGACAAGTGGGGCGAGACCGTGCAGGCCGCCGTGCAATTGCGCCCCGGCGCGCAGGCCAGCGAGGCCGAGCTGATCGCCTTCGTGCGCGAACGCCTGGGGCCGGTGCAGACGCCCAAGCACGTCCATTTCCACGAGAGCCTGCCGCGGTCGCCCGTGGGCAAGGTGCTCAAGTCCGCCGTGCGCGATGCGGCACTGGCCGCTACGGCCTGAAGGAACCATCCATATGACCACCAACGCCTCCAAGACCCCCGTCACCAGCCTGTGCACCCACACCCTCACCAGCCTGCATTACCGAGATGCGAACCTGGTCGAGGACTTGATGGGGAAGAAGACCTTCACCGAGGTGATGCTCATGCAGATCCTGGGCCGCGCGCCGCGCGGCGTGGACCTGCGCATCACCGATGTGGTGCTCATCGTGCTCATGGAGCACGGCCTCACGCCCAGTGCGATCGCCACGCGGCTGATCTACATGAGCGCGCCCGAGAACCTGCAGGGTGCCGTGAGTGCGGGCCTGCTGGCCGTGGGCAGCTCCTTCGTGGGCACCATGGAGAACTGCTCCAGTCTGCTCGACCGCATCGCGGCGGCTGAGGACCCCGAAGCCGAAGCGCTGGCCATTGCACGCCACTACAAGGGCCTGAAATCCCCCGTGCCCGGCTTTGGCCACCACCTGCACAAGCCCGTGGACCCGCGCGCCTACAAGCTGCTGGAGATGGGCCGCGCCGAGGCCGAGCTGAAAGGCGACAAGATCCGCGCGCTGGAGATGCTGTCCAGCGCCGTCGATGAGGTCGCAGGCCGCGCCATCACCATCAACGCCACGGGCGCGGTGGCGGCGCTGCTCGGCGAGATCGGCGTGCCCACGGCGGTGATGCGCGGCTTTGCCGTGATCTCGCGCGCGGCCGGCCTGGTGGCGCACATCGTGGAGGAGCAAGACAGCCCGTCGGGCCGCTTCATCTGGGACACGGTGGAGCATGCGATCCCCTTCGTCGGCGGCGCGGGCCAGGGCGGCCCGGCGTGAGCGCCGTACCGCATCCACCCGCCCTGCCGCTGGACCTCTCGGGCCGTGTGGTCTTCGTGGCCGGGGGCGGGTCTGCCGGACCGGGCTGGAGCATTGGCCGCGCTGCCTGCGTGACCTACGCCCGCCTGGGCGCCAGCGTCTGCGTGGCCGACCGCGATGCGGCCTCCGCTGAAGAGACCACGGCGTTGATCCATGCCGAAGGCGGCACCGCCGCCACCTTCGTGGGCGATGTGGCCGAGGCGGCGGAGGTGAAGCGCCTGTTCGCCGAGGCGCGCGAACGCTTCGGCGGCGCCATCGACGTGCTGCACCACAACGTGGGCATCGGCAAGACCGGCGGCCCGCTGGAGACCAGCGCCGAGGACTTCGACCGCATCCACGGCGTGAACGTGAACAGCCTGCTGCTGGCCTGCCAGGAGGTGCTGCCCGGCATGGTGGAGCGGGGCCGGGGCTCGATCATCACGATCTCGTCCATCGCGGGCATGCGCTACCTGGGCTACCCGCACCTGGCGTATGGCGTCACCAAGGCGGCGGTTACCCACTTCACGCGTCTGGTGGCGCAGCAGTACGCGGGCCAGGGCGTGCGCGCCAACACCGTGGTGCCGGGGCTCATCGACACGCCGCGCATCGCGACCACGGTGGCGAAGATGTTCTCGGACGCCAACCTCGACGAGGCCCGCGCCGCGCGCGCCCGCCAGGTGCCCATGGGCCGCATGGGCACCGCCTGGGACGTGGCGCACGCCTGCGCCTTCCTGGCCAGCGATGCGGCGGCCTATGTGACCGGCACCGAACTGGTGGTGGACGGCGGCATCACGGGCAAGTTCGTGTAGTTCCGCCCAGCCCTGTCCCCGGCCGCCGGATGGCCTGCCGGGGGACAGGGCGTTCCTGGCGCCCGCGCGTGCCCTGCCGCTACAAAAAATACAATCGGTGCGATGACAGCATCCCCCAAGCAGCGCGTCGTCGTCGGCCTCTCCGGCGGCGTGGACTCCGCCGTGACAGCCCACCTGCTCAAACAGCAGGGCCACGAGGTGGTCGGCATCTTCATGAAGAACTGGGAAGACGACGACGACAGCGAGTTCTGCTCGTCCAACATCGACTTCGTGGACGCGGCCGCCGTGGCCGACGTGATCGGCATCGAGATCGAGCACGTCAACTTCGCGGCCGACTACAAGGACCGCGTGTTCGCCGAGTTCCTGCGCGAGTACCAGGCCGGCCGCACGCCCAACCCCGACGTGCTGTGCAACGCCGAGATCAAGTTCAAGGCCTTCCTGGACCACGCCATGCGCCTGGGCGCCGAGAAGATCGCCACGGGACATTACGCGCGGGTGCGCCGGAACCCGGCCTCGGGCCTGTTCGAGCTGCTCAAGGGGCTCGACCCGTCCAAGGACCAGAGCTACTTCCTGCACCGCCTGAACCAGGCGCAGTTGTCCAAGACCCTGTTCCCTGTGGGCGAGCTGCACAAGACCGAGGTGCGCCGCATCGCCGAGGAGATCGGGCTGCCCAACGCCAGGAAGAAGGACTCCACCGGCATCTGCTTCATCGGCGAGCGGCCGTTCCGCGAGTTCCTGAACCGCTACATCAGCCACGCACCGGGCCCCATCCAGGACGACCGGGGGCGCACCATCGGCAAGCATGTGGGCTTGAGCTTCTACACGCTGGGCCAGCGCCAGGGGCTGGGCATTGGCGGCATCAAGGAAAAAGGCGTGCAGCGCGGCGGCGGCGATCACGCGCCCTGGTTTGTCGCCCGCAAGGATCTCGCCACGAACACGCTGCGCGTGGTGCAAGGGCATGACCATCCCTGGCTCCTGTCCCACGCCCTGCAGGCCCAGGATGCCAGCTGGACGTCGGGCCACCCACCGGTTCCCGGCCACTACGGCGCCAAGACCCGCTATCGGCAGCAGGACGCCGCCTGCTCGGTCGTCAGCGCGGCGGGCACGGATTTCCAGCTGCGGTTTTCCCAGGCGCAATGGGCGGTCACGCCCGGCCAGAGCGCGGTCCTGTACGACGGGGAGGTGTGCCTGGGTGGCGGGGTCATCGGGTCGGCTACAGACTGAAACACTCGGGATTTTTCCAGCGCAGCCCAGGTGGCGGCGGGTCGCAAATGCGGGCTTTCTAATTGTCACTGACTATCGAATGAAAAATTCAATAGCAATTGATGCGAGATATGTGGTGTGGCACCCACAACCCTCTACGTAGATACCGCCAGTTGAACTAAGTTGACCTTCTGTTCGCTGCGGCAAGTGCCATTTCGGCGGGCAGGGCTCCTAAAATTCCTGCAAACGCTGTTTGAAACCACATGTATCAACCGATGCATATGGTAAACCCTTAGTCCACCCCGCCGAGGGCCATCACCGGCCCGATGCTTGCTCGCGTGCGCGCCATGTCCTCCATCGTTTCCATGCCCTCCAGTCCCGAGATCGCCGAACACCTGGCCCAGCAGCAGTGCACGGTCCAGTGGAGGGGGTTCTTTCAGGCCCTGGCGTCGGAGTTTGCCGCCGCACTCGCGCCGGAAGACCTGCGCGCGCTGATGTTCCGGGTGGGGGCACGGTTCGCGGCGGAGCACCCCCTGCCGGCGTGCGCCACCCTGCAGGAGCTGGAGCAGGCCATGTCGGCCGTGTGGACCCGCATCGACTGGGGCTGGGTCCGCCTGGTGCAGGACGTGGCGCAACTGGACATCCACCACAGCCTGTCGCCCGTGTCCGCTGCGTTCGGGCCCGACCACGCACCATGGTCGGGTGGTTTCCTGGAGGGCGTCTATCAGGGCTGGTTCGAACTGGCCGGCGCTGGCCAGCTCAAGGTGGTGCAGCGCGCGCCCGCGGATGCCTGGGGGTGTGTGCACCTCCAGCTGGCACGCTGAGCCCTGCGGATTTCGGATTTCTACGTTTCGGCATTGACGGTGACCCATGAAGCATTCAGACGACATCGTGAACCTCTTTCAGCAGTTCGGCGCCAAGGCGGACCCCTACCATGAGCTGGCCCGCCAGCAGGAGCACAAGCTCTCCAGGGAGCGCTGGCCGCTGGTGTCGGCCGTCCGCGACGCCGTCGCCGATGACGTTCCTTCCGTAGACCGCCGCGCCGGCGTCCCCGGTGCCCCGACGCCCCAGACGGCCTTCGCGCCCGCGCCGGCTTCGGCACGGCCCGCCCCCGCGGGCTGGGCGCAACCCGCCGCGCGGCCTGCGGCCGAGGTTCCTCCGCCCGTGGTGGCGCCCACATCCATGCCTGCGCCTATGACCCCGGCGGACCGCGTGCCACCCTCGGCCGTGCTGGCCGCCCGTTCGCCCCTGGCCGGCCTGGCCGGCCTGCGCACCGCGGCGGCCCCTTCCTCTTCCGATGCGGCGGCGGTGCAACCCGGTTCGCTGCCCGCCGATCTGCCGTCGGTGTTTGCGCGCCTGGCGGGCGCGGGCGACACCCCGGCCCGGCCCGCAGCGGCCTGGCAGCCTCGCAAGGGCCACCCATGAAAGTGATTGCCATCGTTTCTGCCAAGGGCGGCGTGGGCAAGACGACACTGACCGCGAACCTGGCCACCGCGCTGGAGCGCCAGGGCGTGGCGACCTTGCTGGTGGTGGACATGGACCCCCAGAATGCGCTGGGCCTGCACTTCGGGGCCGATCCCCGCTCCCTCGCGGGCGTGTCCCGGGCCAGCCTGGCGGGCGAAGGCTGGGCCTCCGTCTGCGTGGAAAGCCCCTCGGGGGTGCATGTGCTGCCCTATGGGGTGGTGAACGAGGCCGACCGCGTGGCCTTCGAGCGGCATCTGGATGCGCATCCGCACTGGCTGGCACAGCAGCTGGAGAGCCTGGAACTGCCGCAGGACGCGGTCGTGCTGATCGACACGCCGCCCGGCCCCTCCGTCTACATGCAGCAGGCGCTGGCGGCGGCCCAGGTGGTCGTCGTGGTCAGCCTGCCCGACGCGGCATCGTATGCCTCGCTCGCCCTGATGCAGCGCCTGGTGCACACGTACTGCACGCCGCGCCCCGACTTTTCCGAAACGCTCTATGTGCTCAACCAGGCCGACGGCGCGCGCCAGCTGTCCAAGGACATCACGCGCGTCATGCAGGACAACCTGGGCGAGCGGCTGGTGGGCGTGATCCACGAGGACCAGGCCGTGCGCGAAGCGCTGGCCTACGACCAGAGCGTGCTGGAGTACGACGCACAGGGCCAGGCGGCCGATGACCTGCGCGCCTGCGCGCGCGTCCTGGCGCAGCGCCTGCGCCTGCCGCTGGCGGGAGCCGCGCGATGAGCGTCGACCAGCGTCCCCGGGCCGACGAAGTCGCCGACGCCGACTCCCACAGCCCCCAGGCCCGCTGGCGCACCGTGGTGCATGCCATCACGGGGTGGAACCTGTGGCAGCACCCCGTGGTGCGTGTCGCGGCGGTGGTGTTCAGCGCCCTCCTGATGGGGCTGGTCATCAGCGTGCCGCTCGACCTCCAGGGCCAGATCCTCTTTTCCGTGGGCTCGTTCGGTGCCGCCCTGCTGCTGAGCAAGACGCCCGGCCGCCTGTCCACGCTGGCCATGATCGTGCTGTCGATCTCGGCGTCGTCGCGCTACATCTACTGGCGCTTCACGGACACCATCGGGTTCACCAACCTGCTGGATGCGGCTTTCGGGTACGGCCTCGTGCTGGCGGAGCTGTATGCGTTCGCGGTGCTGCTCATCGGCTACTTCCAGACGGCGTGGCCGCTGCAACGTCGCCCGGTTCCCATGCCCCAGGACATCAGCACCTGGCCCAGCGTGGACGTGTTCATCCCTTCGTACAACGAGCCGCTCGAAGTGGTGCGCCAGACCGTGTTCTCGGCCATGAGCCTGGACTGGCCGGCCGACCGGCTCCACGTGTACGTGCTCGACGACGGCCGCCGCCCCGAGTTCCGCGAATTCTGCGAAGAGCTGGGCGTGGGCTACCTGATCCGCGACAACAACCACCATGCCAAGGCCGGCAACATCAACGCGGCGCTGAAGGTCACGCACTCCGAATACATCGCCATCTTCGACTGCGACCACATTCCCACGCGCTCGTTCCTGCAGATCTGCATGGGCTGGTTCTTCAAGGACACCAACCTGGTGATGCTGCAGACGCCGCACGTGTTCTTCTCGCCGGACCCGTTCGAGCGCAACCTGGACACGTTCCACCGCATGCCCAACGAGGGCGAACTGTTCTACGGCATCGTGCAGGACGGCAATGACCTGTGGAATGCCTCGTTCTTCTGCGGTTCCTGCGCCATCATCCGCCGCAAGGAGCTGCTGGAAGTGGGTGGCATCGCGGTGGAAACCGTGACCGAGGACGCGCACACCGCGCTCAAGCTCAGCCGCCTGGGCTACAACACGGCCTACCTCGAGGTGCCCCAGGCCGCGGGCCTGGCCACCGAGAGCCTGTCCGGCCACGTGGGCCAGCGCATCCGCTGGGCACGCGGCATGGCGCAGATCGCGCGCACCGACAATCCGCTGTTCGGCAAGGGCCTCAAGTTCGGGCAGCGCCTGTGCTACCTGAACGCGATGCTGCACTTCTTCTACGGCCTGCCGCGCCTGGTTTTCCTGACGGCGCCGCTGGCCTATCTGTTCTTCGGCGCGCATGTGTTCCAGGCCACCGCGCTGATGATCACCGCCTACGCGTTGCCCCACCTGGCCCACGCCAGCGTGACCAACTCCCGCATCCAGGGGCGCTTTCGCCATTCGTTCTGGAACGAGGTGTACGAGTCGGTGCTGGCCTGGTACATCATGCGCCCGGTGCTGGTGGCGTTCATCAACCCCAAGCTGGGCAAGTTCAACGTGACGGCCAAGGGCGGGGTGATCGAGAAGGCCTATTTCGACTGGACCATCGCACGGCCCTACGTGGTGCTGCTCCTCATCAATCTCGTCGGGTTCGCGGTGGGAATCTGGAAGTTGTTCTCGTCGGCGGGCGATGAAACCACGACGCTGGTCATCAACATGGTCTGGACCACCTACAACGTCATCCTGCTGGGCGCCAGCGTCGCGGTGGCCAGCGAGACCCGCCAGATCCGGGGCACGCCGCGCGTGGCCGCCTCCCTGCCCGCCGTGATCCGCTTCGACAACGGGCGCACGCTGGTGTGCAAGACCGAAGACTTCTCCCAGCACGGGCTGGGCCTGTCCGTGCCCCCGGACAGCGACATTCCCATGGGCAGCCGCCTTTCGGTGTCGCTGTTCCGGTCGGACGAAGAAGGTGTCTTTCCCGCGGTCGTCACGTTCAGCGGCAAGGGCCGCCTGGGCGTGAAGTTCGACAACCTCAGCCTGCACCAGCAGGCCGAGCTGGCGTCGCTGACCTTCGCGCGGGCCGATGCGTGGATCACTAGCTGGGGCACCGGCCAGCGCGACAAGCCACTGCGCTCGCTCCGAAGCGTGATCGTGATCGGGCTGCGCGGCATGGGGCAGCTGACTGTCTCGGCCGTCAAGTCCCTGAAGCCCCGCTGAGAACACCGACACGTTCCAAGCCTTTCCCTGTTTCCAAAGACTCCACACCATGATTTCCAAAAGACATCCGACAGCGCGGCTGCCGCGCAAGCGCATGCTGCCTGCCATGCTGGCCTTGGTACTGGCAGGGACGGCCGTGCCGGTTTCGCAGCTCTCCGCCGCCCCCGCGCCCGTGGCGGCCGGCGTGGACGCGGCGGCGGCGGCACCGCAGTCCGACGGCGTGCGCGTGCACCGCACCAGCTTCAAGGACCTGGGCGCCCTTTTTCCCCTGCAACTGCGGGGCGTGGACGGCACCAGCGGCGTGGCCTTCAGCGTGCGCGGCGACGAGGTGGTCACCGGCGCCCGGCTGAAGCTGAACTATTCGTACTCGCCCGCCCTGCTCACCAACCTGTCCCACATCAAGGTGCTGGTGAACGAGCAGGTGGCCGCGACGATTCCGGTGACCACGCAGCAGGCGGGCGAGAACCTGCAGCGCGAGATCACCATCCCGCCGCGCCTCATCACCGAGTTCAACCGGCTGAACCTGCAGCTCATCGGCCACTACACCATGGAGTGCGAGGACCCGCTGCACTCCAGCCTGTGGGCCAACATCGGCAACGACAGCGTGCTGGAGCTCACCGTCGCGCCGGTGGCGCAGACGAACGATCTGGCGCTGCTGCCCCAGCCGTTCTTCGACCGCCGGGACGTGCGGCCGCTGGACCTGCCCATCGTGTTCAACGCGGCGCCCAACGCGGGCATGCTGCAGGCCGCGGGAACCATGTCTTCCTGGTTCGGCGCGCTGGCGGGTTTCCGGGGCGCGAAGTTCCCCTCCTTCATTGGCGAACTGCCACCGCGCGGCAATGCCGTCGTGATGGTGGCCGGCCGGGGCCAGGCCCCGGCGGGCCTGGCGCTGCCCGAAATCCAGGGCCCCACGGTGGCGGTGGTCAGCCACCCGGCCGACCGCAACGGCAAGCTGCTGCTGGTCATGGGGCGTGACGAGGCTGAGCTGGCCGTGGCCGCCAAGGCGCTGGCCATCGGCTCCTCGGCACTGTCCGGCCCGCTGGCGCGGATCACCGAGGTCACGGAACTCAAGCCCCGCAAGCCCTACGACGCGCCCAACTGGCTGGCCAACGACCGTCCGGTGAAGTTTGGCGAGCTGGTCGAAGCCCAGGCGCTCAACGTGTCCGGTTATTCGCCCGACCTGATCCGCGTGAACTTCTTCCTGCCGCCCGACCTGTTCGCGTGGCGCCAGAAGGGCATCCCGGTGGACCTGCGCTACCGCTATACGCCGCGCCCCAACGCGGACAAGTCCACGCTCAATATCAACGTGAACCAGCAGTTCCTGCGGTCCCTGCCGCTGCATGCGGTGAACCATGAGGAGCCGGGCGCGCTCGACCGCCTGTTGACGACGGTGATGCCCAAGGGCGAGATGGCGCCGGAGCGCGAGAGCTTCCACATCCCGCTGTTCAAGCTGCCAGCCCAGTCGCAGCTGCAGATGCACTACTACTACGACGTGGTCAAGCAGGGCGCGTGCAAGGACGTGCCGCTGGACAACGTGCGCGGCTCGGTGGAGGCCGATTCGACCATCGACATCTCCGGCTTCCCGCATTTCATCGCGATGCCCGACCTGGCCGCCTTCGGCAATGCCGGGTTCCCGTTCACCCGCATGGCCGATCTCTCGGAGTCTGCCGTGGTCATGCCGGACAAGCCGGGGGTGCAGGAGTACACGGCCTACCTGGGGCTGATGGGCGTCATGGGGCGCGTGACGGGGTACCCCGCCCTGGGCGTGACCGTGGCGCAGGCCCAGCAGGTGGACAGGCTCGCCGACAAGGACCTGCTGGTCATTGCCTCCGGCGGCAACCAGCCCTTGCTCAAGCAGTGGGCCAGCGCCATCCCCGCGGCCTTGCAGGGCGATGCGAAGAGCTTCCAGATGTCGGACTTCGCCAACCGCCTGCTGCGCTGGTGGGGTTTTGGCCAGGAGTCCAGCGTGCACGCGCGGCGCAACCAGGTCGCGTTCTCCAGCAACAGCACCGATGCGCTGGTGGCTGGTTTTGAATCGCCCCTGCGCAGCGGCCGCAGCGTGGTGCTCGTGGCCAGCAACCAGCCCGCGGGGCTGGGGCAGGTGATGGATGCCCTGCTGGACGCCGAATTGCTCAAGCACGTGCAGGGCAGCACCACGGTGATCCGCGGCAAGCAGGTGGACAGCCTGGTCGCCGAGAAAAACTACCATGTGGGCCAGCTGGGCCCCCTGCTGTACGCGCAGTGGTTTCTTTCGCGCAACCCGCTGCTGCTGATCCTGCTGGGCGTGTCGGCGGCGGTGCTGATTGCGATCATCATGTACCTGTCGCTCAGAGCGCGCGCACGGGCGCGGCTCAAGCAAAAAGGTTGAGGCAAGGCGAAGCACGCCCGGTATTTTCTGAATCACGCAACACAGTCCCGGCACCTCGGTGGCCGGGAACCTCGCAGGGAGAAGGAAGGCATGTCCTCCAAACGTCGTCGTCACCACACACTGGCCATGGGGCTGCTGGCCTCGCTGATGGCGCCCGCCGCGGCCTGGGCGCAGACCGGGGCGGAGCAGACCCTGCTGGACCAGGGACAGTACTGGCAGGAGCGCGGTGACACCGAGCGGGCGGGCGAGGCATGGCAGAAGCTGCTGCGCATCAACCCGCAGAATGCCCAGGCGCTGTACGGGATGGCGCTGGTGGAGCTCAATGCCCAGCGCCCCGAGGGCGCGCAGCGCTACCTGAACCAGCTGCAGGCGGCGCACCCGCGCAGCCCCCTGGTGAGCCGGCTGCAGGAGTCCATCCGCACGGGGCGCAGCGCGCCGCAGATCGAAACCGCGCGCCAGCAGGCCCGCAGCGGCCAGGCCAGCCAGGCGCTGAGCACCTACCAGGCGGCGCTGGGAGACCGCGCCCCCACCGGGCCGCTGGCCCTGGAGTACTACCAGACCCTGGGCGCCACGGCGGGCGGCTGGGACGAAGCCCGCCGCGGCCTGAGCCGCCTGGCGCAGGAGTCGCCCGAGGATCCGCAGATCGCGCTGGCCCTGGCGCAGCACCTGACCTACCGCGAGTCCACGCGCCGCGACGGCATCGCCCAGCTGGCGCGGCTGGCGGGGCGTCCCGACGTGGGCAAGGCTGCCACGGAAAGCTGGCGCAAGGCGCTGGCCTGGACAGGCAATCGCTCGGCCGACATCCCGCTGTACCAGGAGTTCCTGCGCGCCAATCCTGGCGACACGGCGGTGCAGACACGCCTGGTGCAGGCGCAGAACCTGCAAAAGCAGTCCCAGGCCGCTCCCGGCCGCACGGCCGATCCGCTGCGCCAGCGCACCACGGCAGGATTCCAGGCCCTGGACGACGGCGAACTGGATGCGGCGGAGGCCGCCTTCCTGAACGTGCTCGAATCGCGCCCCAGCGATGGCGACGCCCTGGGCGGCCTGGGCATCCTGCGGCTGCGCCAGGAGCGGTTTGCCGAGGCGCGGGGGCTGCTGGAGCGCGCCTCGCGCGCCGGATCGGCCAGCCGCTGGAAGCAGGCCCTGGACAGCGCCACCTACTGGAGCCTGGTGGAGCAGGCCACCACGGAACGCGAACGCGGCGACACGGCGGCGGCCCGGCGTTCGCTGGAACAGGCCGTGCGGCTCAATCCCGCCGAGGTGACGGCGGAGAGCGATCTGGCGGACCTGCTGGTCGAAGACGGCCAATACGACGCGGCGGAGGCGGCCTACCGGCGCGTGCTGGCGCGCCAGGCCGACAACCCCGACGCGGTGCGCGGCCTGGTGGGCGTGCTGGCGCAGAACAACAAGGCCGCCGAAGCGCTGGCGCTCGTCGAGAAACTGTCCCCCTCGCAGCAGGAAAAAGTGGGCGCCCTGGGGCGCCTGCGCGCCGCGCAGGCCCTGGGCCAGGCGCGCGCCGCCACGGAGCGCGGCGATGTCGCGGCTGCCCGCGCCGCGCTGGAAGACGCGCTGCTGAACGACCCGGCCAGCCCCTGGGTGCGGCTGGACCTCGCGCGCCTGTACCTGCGCATGGGCGCGGTGGCCGAGGCCCGCGGCGTGATGGACGGGCTGCTGCTGTCCAACCCCAACATGCCCGAGGCGCTGTACGCGGGCGCCCTGCTGGCCTCCGAGGCCGGTGACTGGCCGGGTGCGCTGGCCCTCCTGGACCGCATTCCCGAAAAGCACCGCACCCGGGACATCGCCGCGCTGCAAAAGCGCGTGTGGGTGCATGTGCAGGCCTCGGCGGCGTCGGCGCTGGCGGCGCAAGGCCGGCAGTCCGAGGCGCTGGCCGCCCTGGCGCAGGCGGAGTCCTTTGCCACGCAAGATCCCGAGCTGCTGGGGGCCATGGCCCTGGCCTACGCGGACGCGGGCGAGCCGCAGCGCGCCCTGGGCATGGTGCGCCAGGTGCTGGCACGCACCGCCCGGCCCGACGTGGGCCTGCGCCTGCAGTACGCGGCGACCCTGCTCAAGACCCAGCAGGACGTGGAACTGGCGGGCATCCTGCGGCAGTTGCAGACCGCCCCCATGAACGACCGCGAGCGCAAGAGCTTCAGCGACATCCGCCGGGCCTACATCGTGCGCCAGGCCGAGGGCCTGCGCGAAGCGGGCGACCTGGTCGCCGCCTACGACACGCTCGCCCCCCTGCTGGCCGAGCAGCCCGACGAACCCCTGGCCATGGCGGCGCTGGCCCGCATGTACGCGGCCAACAACGACTATGCCCAGGCGCAGGCGCTGTATGCGCGGCTGCTGGAAAAGTCGCCCAATGATGTGTCCCTGCTCCTGCAGACCGCGGCCATGGCCACCGGCGCCAAGGACTACGGCTACGCGGAGTCGCTGCTGTCCGTGGCGCTGGCGCGCGCACCCCGCGATCCCGAGGTGCTGACCGCCACCGGGCGGCTGTACCGCGCGCAAGGCAAGAACTCCAAGGCCACCGAGTTCTTCACGGCGGCCGTTGCGGCCGAAAACGCGCAGCGCGATGCCGTGCTGGCCGCCAGTGGCGTGCCGGCGGGTCCGGCGCGCTCCGGGAATCCATTCGCCCAGCGCGCCGGGCAGCAGTTCCAGCGTGCCGGTGGTGGGCTGTCGGTGCCGGGCGCCGCCACGACGGCAGTGCGCTCGCCGGTGGGCTACACCCCCCAGCAGTACGCCCCGCAGCCCGTGGCGCGCAGCAATGCGCCCGCAGGCCTGTACATTCCGGATCCGGCGGGGGCCAGCCGCTTTGGCACGGCGCCACAGGCCTACGCCCCGGCCGCCCCCATGACGCCCGCCAGCTACTACCCCGAGGCCGCCAGCCCGGCCGTGGTGGCCGATGCGGCTGCATCCGCAGGCACCGCGCGCCGCGCCACGGCGACACGCGGCGCGGCGCCACAGGCCCCCGTCCAGCGGTCGTCCGCCGCCGCGCCCGCGGCACCGGCCGTGGCGCCCGCGTACGCTGCTCCGTCCGCCTCCCAGGTGCCTGCGCAGCCCGCCGCCAGCGGGGGCTACCTCACGCCCGCGCAGGCCTATGGCGGGTATGCGGCGGCACCCCAGCCGCTGCAGCGCGGCGGTGCGCCTGCCGCGGCGGCTCCCTCGGCCTGGGCCACGGCCGGGATGGGCAACGTGCCGGACCCTGCGCGGCCCCGTACGGCCCGCGACGAGCTGCGGGAAGTCCAGCAAAGCCAGATATCCAGCTTCTCGGTCGGTGCCACGGCGCGTGCCCGGCAGGGCGAGGCGGGCATGAGCCAGCATTCCGAGATCGAAGCCCCCGTCCAGCTGAAGATGAGCGTGGGCGACGGGCACCTGCTCCTGGGCGTGACCCCCATGGGCACCAGCGCGGGATCGCCCGGGTCTCCGTACGGCACCGTCAGCCGCTTTGGCGGCGGCCCGGTCACCGCGCTGGACATGCCCGAGCGCGCGGCGGGGTCGCAGAGCGACAGCGGCATCGGGCTGAGCGTGGGCTATGAAAACGGCGGCTTCCGGGCCGACATCGGCAGCACGCCGCTGGGCTTCGGCCAGTCGGACGTCACGGCCGGCGTGCGATACCGCACGGCCCTCACCGACAACCTCACCGTGGCGGGAGACCTGTCGCGCCGCCCGGTGACCGACAGCCTGCTGTCGTTCGCCGGTGCCCGCGATGCGCGCACGGGAGACCGCTGGGGGGGGGTGTCGGCCACGGGCGGGCGCCTGGACCTCACCTGGGACGATGGCGAGCTGGGCGTGTACGGCTACGGCTCGCTGCACGGCCTGACCGGCACCCGTGTGCGCAGCAATGCGCGGGCCGAACTGGGCGGCGGCATGTACTGGCATGTGCACCGCACCTCCAACGAGGACCTCACGGCCGGCCTGAGTTTCACGGGCCTGTCGTACCAGCGCAACCTGCGCTACTTCACCGTGGGCCACGGCGGGTACTTCAGCCCGCAGCAATTCGTGTCCTTCGGCATTCCGGTCGAATGGGCGCAGCGCAATGGCCGCCTGTCCTACCAGCTCAAGGGCTCGGTGGGCGTGCAGTACTTCAAGGAAGACGCGGCACCGTACTTCCCCAACAGCCCGTCGCGGCAGGCCAGTGCCGTCCAGGCGGCCAGCGACGCGCTGGCCTTCGGCGAAACCGGCGCCACCGCCATCTACCCCGGCCAGTCCCGCACGGGCCTGGGCTACAACCTGGGCGCCGCCATGGAGTACCAGATGCACCCGCAGGTGTTCCTGGGCGGGCACCTGTCGCTCAACAACGCGCGCAACTACCGCGAATTCGCGGGGGGCCTGTACGTGCGGTACGCGTTCCAGCCCTACAGCGGCCTGCAGGCCTTCCCGGTCAACCCGTTGCGGTCGCCCTATAGCTACTGAGGCCACAGAACTTCCCAGAGGGCCCACCAGCTTTCTGCAGGCAACAAAAAGGCCCGCCGCACATGAAGTGCGGCGGGCCTTTTTGTTGCTGGCGGCCACGCGTGTGGCCTGCTTGCCAGCCTACCTACCTGTGTGCCTCAGCCTGCCTGCACGCACGCAAGGTATCGCATGCACAAGCCATCGAGAGGCCGGAGCCAGGCCATCGGCCGGGCTGCATGGCCATCCCGCGAGGGGCCGGCGGGTGGCACCCCGCCTTGCTGCAGGGCGCCACCCCCTTACCTTCAGGGCGTGGCCTGCTTGGCGCCCACAAACACCGTGTGGGCGCGCGATCCCGCGACGGACAGCCCGGCGGTCAGGATGCGCAGGCCGACCACGTTGCCGTTGGCGTCGAACTGCGCAGCCGCTGAACCGGACTGCGGCGGGCCGGACGACAGGCCGCAGGTGATGGGGGCATTCGGGCTGTTGAGGTAGCCGAACGCCTCCACGCGGTACAGGTTCAGGCCGCTGCCGAGTTCGCCCAGGAGCTTGCCCGCGACCTCGCAGCCGCTGGTGGTCAGGCCCGTGATCGCGCCATCGGCGAAGACCGTGAGCGTCGTGGTGTCACCGCCAAAGCCGGTGCCTGCCATCTTGTAGGTGCCGACGATCAGGGCCGTGGTGGGCACCTTGCCGGCGGGCAGCGCATACAGGGGGTCGGGCTGGACGCTGAAGCGGGTCGGGGCGCCGCCGGGCTGGGTGGGGTAGCTGAAGGTGCCGGTGAACAGGCTGGCGGTGCTGGAGCCCGTGGCGCTCTGCAGCGTGCCGTCGATCAGCACGGACTCGTTGTAGGCGCCCGTGTTGGCCAGCAGCCGGTTGAAGAACACCCCGTCGTTCGCGGTCACGAAGCGGTTGTTCGTCGCATTGTTCGCGTAGCGGATGAGCCGGCCGTACAGCGCATTGTGGTCCAGGCTGCTGTTGGTGTAGAAGAACAGGCCGCCATCCGGGAGCACGCTGCCCCAGACGGACGTGTCGCCAATCACGCCTGTGGGCAGCGTGAAGGCGCCCTGCCAGTTGCCCGCCACGGACAGCGGCGTGGCCGAGGGCGGCGTCGTGGTGCGCGGGTCGGCGATGCCGTTGAGGGTGTAGGTGTTGTCGGGGCCCGTTGCGTTGCGCGTGAACGCCCAGATGCCGTTGGGTACGCCCGCCGCGTCGAAGCGCAGCACGGCGATGCCGGACTGCTGGGTGCCGCTGGCCCCGCAGGAGGTCGTGTCGCCGGAGAGGTTCAGCGTGAGCGAGTACAGGGGCGAGCCCGCGGCGCGGGGCGTTGCCGAGCCCGTGACCAGGCAGCCGCCAATGCGGCCCGAGAGCTGGCCCTGGGGAGTGACGGTGAGCACCCATCCGCCGCCAAACAGGCCCGTGCCCCGGTAGGTGCCCTCGATCAGCGTGGCGGTCGCGGTGTGGAAATTGAGGCTGCTGTACGAGAGCTTCAACGGCACCACGGCGCCGGAGGCGGCCGCCGTCTGCACCGGATCGCTGTAGTTGCCGCTGATGCCGTCGGTGCGGCCGATCTTGCCGCTGTTCGATGCCGTGCCGCGCAGCGTCAGGCCGGTGGCGAATTTGCCGTCCTGCACCGAGAAATACGTCACGCCGGTGGCCAGCACCGCGGTGACGTTGACATTCAGGCGCCCGTAGAGCGCATCGAAGCCCGCCGCGCCAGGAGCTTCGCGCGCCAGGTAGAACTCCCCGCCGGTACCCATCGGACCCGGATCGATGTAGCCCACGACCTGGCGCTGCGCCGCGCCCGTGCCCACCGTGCCTTCCCACACGCCGCCAGGGAACTGCTGAACCCCCGGGGCGGGGCCCACATCCGCTCCATCGGAGGAGCCGCCGCCGCAACTGGCGAGCAAGGCCGCACAGGACAAAGAAAGCCAAAGAGATTTGCGCATGATGGACAGAAAGAAAGATCAGTGGGTGGCAGGTGGGTGGCGCGGGTGCGCAAGCACGGCACCTGCCGCAGTGCTGGAGACCTCCGCACCGGGGCATGGCGCAAGGCGCACTCGGCGCGCCAGCCGGCGCGCATGCGCGGCATGCAGGCTGGCTGGCGGTGTCCAATTGTGCCAGCAGCAGGCCCAAAGGACGATGGAAAATGGGGCACCGCAAGGGGCTGCGGGCTTGCTGGGCGGGGCGCGGCGGCCCGGCGCATCCCGCTGCCGGCAGTGTCCTGGCGTCCCGGCCGGCAGGGGCACGGCGTGGCGCGCACTGGTTTGCTATTATTTTTGTAGCTTCTTGCGCTTTGCCACCAAGGGGTAGAGCGGTTTTCTTGCCCCATCTGTGGCCGCTCAACAAAAAAGGCCGGACTCCGGGCGGGAGTCCGGCCTTGCGGGCCGCGCGGGCGGCTCGGCTCAGTCGTCGTTGGTCGCCAGGCTGATCAGGATGCGCAGCACGTACCAGAGCATCAGCGCGATCGAGGCGAACAGGTGCAGCGCGGCGCCCGCAGGGCGGTCGGCGGGGTAGTCGTGGATGATGCGCGAGGTGTCGTACAGCACGCAGGCGCCCGCGAACAGCACCATGATCCCGGAGAACCAGATGCCCAGCTTGAAGCCGAAGATGGCGCCGGCAATGATGGTGCCCAGGGCCACCAGGCCCCCCACCTTCAGGATGCCGCCCAGGAACGAGAAGTCGGTCTTGGTGGTGAACGCCGTCCAGGTGAGCGCGCCCACCAGCAACAGCGTGATGAAGGCCGCCGCCCCGATGGCGCCGGGGGCCACGATCTGCGCGATGCCGAACATCGGCGCGAAGATTAGGCCTTCGGCCAGCACGTACAGGCCCAGGCCCATCAGCTGTGTTTGCGGGTTTTCAGAGTTGTCGGCCATGTACGAGGCCAGCCAGCCCACGAGCATGAACGCGCCCATGACGCCCAGCCACAGGAACTTGTTGCCGCTGCCCAGCAGCATCTTGGCCGTTGCGCCGGAAAAGCCGGTCGCCATCAGCACGGCGGAAAGCACCACGAAGGCCAGCATGGCGGCGCCCAGGTGCTTGTAGGTGGAGACGATGAAGTCGCGCCGTTCAAACGGCGCGCCCTCGGGCGTCGAAGGGGTCAGTGCATTGGGGTTCATGGCGCATTCCTCCATTGGATCGTTGTGAAAACAGGGGAAGGGCATGGCCACAGCGCCCCTCCCTCCCTCTCTGTGAAAAATTCTCAGGCAGCGCTGAGCTGCTGCTCCTGGTCGGCGGCGCGCAGCTTGCGGTTGCACCACACGCCCAAGGCGCCCAGCAGGGTGAGCACAATCGCGAAGATCCAGGTGCCCGCGCCGCTGAAGGACCGTGCGGAGGAGGCCGCCTCGGCCTGCAGGCGCTGCCGGGTCGCCTCGTAGCTGATCACGGGCTTGCCATCGACCGCCACTTCGTACACCAGGTCGCTGTCGCTCTTGTCCACCAGGGCGGTGATCTTCTCGTCAATGAGGTTGCCAACCAGCTGCTGGGGCGTGCTGTAGTCGATGCGCAGCTTGCGCTCCTCGGCGCCCGCGGCATCGGGCTTCACGCTGATTTCGTAGTACTTCTTGGTGGAGCGGCGCTTGCGCTTGATCGTCACCTCGGACGCCTGCGTCACGGTGCCTGCCACGGACTGCAGGCTCTCGCGCGCCGCGTAGGCATGGTCGCCCTCGGCCTTCCAGCCGCTGTACAGCGACAGGCCGATCAGGCCCGGGCCGGCCAGCAGCAGCAGCCATGCGTAGCCGGTGATGAAAATCAGAATCTTGCGGACGAATCCTGGCATGACGTTCCCTCTCTCTCGTTCTTGCTTGAATGTTGTGGATACAGGCTGAAATTGCCGCCGCTGCTGGATGCAGCGGCCGGCAAGGACGAGATGATCTTCGAGTTGGGCGCGCCGGATGTAAAAAAGTGTTGGCCCCGTTGCGGCGGTGCCGCACTGGACAAAGTGGCGGGGTGGGCGGCGCCGCGGCCGGTGTAAAAGCGCCGCGCGGCGCCCGCCGGGGCAAAAAAAAGGGCCCGCAGCGTCCGTGCTGCGGGCCCCTGGCCGGGTCATTGCAAGAGGGGTGGGTCCATCAGAACGGGATGTCGTCATCCATGTCGTCAAAGCCCGAGGCCGCGCGCGGTGCCTGGGCCGCGGGTGCGGGGGCAGGGCGCTGGGCGGGTGCCGCCATGGGGCGCGGCGCGGGCGCGGCGCGGCGGGGGGCCTGGTCATAGCCGCCGCCCTGGTCGCCGCCGCCGTAGCCGCCATCGTCATAGCCGCCGCCCTGCTGGCCACCACCACCCTGGCCGCCCATGCCCTGGCGGCTGCCCAGCATCTGCATCTGGTCGGCGCGGATTTCGGTGCTGTACTTTTCCACGCCGCTCTGGTCGGTCCACTTGCGCGTGCGCAGGGAGCCTTCGACGTACACCTGCGAGCCCTTGCGCAGGTACTGGCCGGCGATCTCGGCGAGGCGGCCGTTGAAGACCACGCGGTGCCATTCCGTGGCTTCCCGCATTTCGCCAGACTGCTTGTCTTTCCACTTGTCGGTGGTGGCGATCGTCACGTTGGCCACCTGGTCGCCACTGGGGAAAGTGCGCATTTCAGGGTCGCGGCCCAGGTTGCCGACGATGATGACTTTGTTTACGGATGCCATGGTGCTGTCTTTGCCTTAAGGAAGTAACAAAGCGCCGGATTTGGAGAGAGTTTCCGGGCGCCAAACGCGCCATTGTGCCGCAAGCGGGGGGCAATGGAAGCCCCCACCCGGCAGCGCCCGGCCGTGCCCAGGCCCGCCGCCGCTTGTTGTGCTCAATGGCCGCCGCGGCCCACGGGCCGCAGCGGCCAGGTCAGCGCCAGCCACAGGGCCGTGAGTGCGGCGGTCGCCGCGAACAGGCCCGGAGCCCCGGCCCATTTCACCAGCGCGCCGCCCAGCGCGCCGCCGGCGAACAGCCCCAGCGACTGCAGCGTGTTGTAGCTGCCCAGCGCGGCGCCACGCAGCTGGGGCGGCGCCATGCGCGAGACCAGGCTGGGCTGGCTGGCCTCCAGCGCGTTGAACCCGCAGAAGAAGACGAACAGCAGCGGCCCCAGCACCCACAGCGTCGGCGGCGCGGCGCTGGACGCCAGCGTGCCCAGGCCCACCTGCACGAGCAGCACCAGCGCGATGGCGCCCAGCAGCGCCGCGCGCAGCCTGCCGGCGCGTTCCAGCGCGAAGAGCCCGCCCATGGCCCCGAACGACAGCACCACGGCGGGCAGGTAGACCTGCCAGTGGTGGTCCTTGGCGAGGCCGGCCTGCACCAGCAGGGCCGGCACGGCCACCCACATCGACAGCTGCACGGTGTGCAGAACGAACACGCCCAGGTTCAGGCGCAGCAGATCCGGGTGGCTCCACACGTCGGCCAGGCGGCCCCGCGCGGCATCGCCGTGCCGCGCGGGCTCCGCAGGCACCCACCAGATCACCACCGCCACCCCGGCCAGTGCGAGGGCGCAGGTCAGGCCGAACAGGCCCGCCAGCCCGATGTGGGCCGCCAGCACGGGGGCCGCCACCAGCGCCACGGCGAACATCAGGCCGATGCTGCCGCCCACCAGCGCCATGGCCTTGGTGCGCACGGCGTCGCGCGTCTGGTCGGCCAGCAGGGCGGTCACGGCGGCCGACACGGCCCCCGCGCCCTGGAGCGCGCGGCCCGCGAGCAGGCCCGTGAGCGAATCGGCCAGCGCCGCCAGCAGGCTGCCGGCGGCGAACACCAAAAGCCCCAGCACGATCACGCGCTTGCGCCCGAACCGGTCGGAGGCCATGCCCAGCGGCAGCTGCAGCAGCGCCTGCGTGAGACCGTAGATGCCCATGGCCAGTCCCACCAGCGCCGGATCGTCCCCGCCGGGGTACTTGCGTGCCTCCAGCGCGAAAACCGGCAGGACCAGGAACAGGCCCAGCATGCGCAGCGCGAAGATCAGCGCCAGACTCACGCTGGAGCGGCGCTCCAGCGGTGTCATTGCGTTGTCGGAAGGCGGCGGGGACGGGGGCTGCGGGGCGGCGCCCAAAAAAGAAGGGGAAGAGGATTCCGGCACGGTGGTGCCCTATGGGGCGGGTAAAGCGGGGATTTTCGCCCATTGCGCGCAAGCGCCTGTCCGCGGGGGCGAGCGAAGGGGGCCGAAGGCCTCTGCGGGGGCGGCGCCTGGCGGCAGGCCCCTGCCGGTGCGCGGGCGGCGCGGTGCCGGTTCAGCGGACCATGGCGGTGCCCTGCCGGACGGCGGCGGCAGGCTCACAGCAGGCCGCAGATCCGCTGCACGCACTCGCGGGGCGTGAGCTCGGCGGTGGGCAGCACCAGCTCCGGGGCCAGCGGCGCCTCGTACGGGGAATCAATGCCGGTGAACTGGCGCAGCTCGCCCGTGCGGGCCTTCCGGTACAGGCCTTTGGGGTCCCGCTGCTCCGCGAGCGCGAGTGGAACGTCGACGAAGATCTCCACGAAATCCCCCGCCGCGAACAGGTCCCGGGCCGCCTGGCGTTCGGCGCGAAAGGGCGAGATGAAGGCCACCACGACGATCACCCCCGCATCCACGAACAGCCGGGCCACCTGCGCGATGCGGCGGATGTTCTCCGCCCGGTCCGCGTCGGAGAAGCCCAGGTCCCGGTTCAGGCCCTGCCGGATGTTGTCGCCATCCAGGATGTAGGTGCGTTTGCCCTGGCGATGGAGTTCGCCTTCCAGCGCGTTGGCGATGGTCGACTTGCCGGCCCCGGACAGGCCGGTGAGCCAGATGACCCGTCCGGGGTGGCCGCCGAGCTGTTCGCGCTCCTTGCGGGTGACGGTGAGCGCCTGGGCATGGATATGGGGGGTGGGATCGGACACTGGGGTGGAATGTGCGGATGAACTTGGCGCCATGTTAATGGCATGACGGCCGCCACCCACCGGCGCGGCGGGCCTGGCCTATCATGGTGGGTTTCCCTGCACAGAGCCGCGCCCACCGTGAACCCCCCTTCCGCCCCGCTCCCCGAGCCCGCTGCCCCGTCCGACGCTGGCCGTTACCTCGCCCATGCCCTGCGCGAGCAGCGCATCAGCATCCGCGGCGCGCGCACGCACAACCTCAAGAACATCGACCTGGACATCCCGCGCAACCAGCTCGTGGTGATCACGGGGCTGTCGGGCTCGGGCAAGTCGAGCCTGGCGTTCGACACGCTGTATGCAGAGGGCCAGCGGCGGTATGTGGAGAGCCTGTCGGCCTATGCGCGGCAGTTCCTCGGGCGGCTGGACAAGCCCGACGTGGACCTGATCGAGGGCCTGTCGCCCGCCATCAGCATCGAGCAGAAGGCCACCAGCCACAACCCGCGCTCCACCGTGGGCACGGTGACCGAGATCCACGACTACCTGCGCCTTCTGTACGCCCGCGCGGGCACGCCCTACTGCCCCGACCACGGCCTGCCGCTGGCCGCGCAGACCGTGAGCCAGATGGTGGACGCCGTGCTGGCGCTGCCCGAGGACACGCGCCTCATGCTGCTGGCCCCCGTGGCACGCGAGAAGAAGGGCGAGTTCACCGAGCTCTTCACGCAGATGCAGGCGCTGGGCTACATCCGCTTTCGCGTGGACGGCACCATCTACGAATACGAGAGCCTGCCCGCGCTCAAGAAGACCGAGAAGCACAGCATCGACGTGGTGATCGACCGCCTGAAGGTGCGCCCCGAGATGCAGCAGCGCCTGGCCGAGAGCATCGAGGCCGTGCTGCGCGTGGGCGGCAACGACGGCAACGGCCGCGTGCTCGCGCTGGAGATGGACACGGGCCGGGAGCACCTGTTCAGCAGCAAGTTCGCCTGCCCGGTGTGCAGCTACTCGCTGGCCGAGCTGGAGCCGCGCCTGTTCTCGTTCAACTCGCCCATGGGCGCCTGCCCGGCGTGCGACGGCATCGGCCAGCGCGAGGTGTTCGATGCGGCGCGCGTGGTGGCCTTCCCCGGCTTGAGCCTGGCCAGCGGCGCCATCAAGGGCTGGGACCGGCGCAACGGCTACTACTTCGCGATGCTGGAGAGTCTGGGGCGGCACTACGGTTTCGACGTGGAGGCGCCGTTCGAGTCGCTGCCCGCCGCCGTGCAGCATGCCGTGCTGCACGGCTCGGGCGAGGACGAGATCGCGTTCAGCTACATCCTGGACAGTGGCGCCAACAAGGGCAAGGTCTACACCAAGAAGCACCCGTTCGAAGGCATCCTGCCCAACATGGCGCGGCGCTACCGCGAGACCGATTCGGTCGTGGTGCGCGAGGACCTGGCCCGCTACCGCAGCAGCCAGCCCTGCCCGGAATGCCACGGCACCCGCCTGCGCCGCGAGGCGCGCCACGTGAAGGTGGGCGAGGGCGCGCAGGCCCGCGCGATCTTCGAGGTGAGCCACGCCACGCTCAGCGCCGCGCACGGCTGGTTCCAGGCGCTCACGCTCACGGGCGCCAAGGCCGAGATCGCCGACAAGGTGGTGCGCGAGATCACCACGCGGCTGCAGTTCCTCAACGATGTGGGCCTGAACTATCTGAGCCTGGACCGCAGCGCCGAGACGCTGTCGGGCGGCGAGGCGCAGCGCATCCGCCTCGCGTCGCAGATCGGCTCGGGCCTCACCGGCGTGATGTACGTGCTCGACGAGCCCAGCATCGGCCTGCACCAGCGCGACAACGACCGGCTCATCGCCACCTTGCAGCACCTGCGCGACATCGGCAACAGCGTGATCGTGGTCGAGCACGACGAGGACATGATGCGCGCGGCCGACCACGTGATCGACATGGGCCCGGGCGCCGGCGTGCACGGCGGCCGCGTGATGGCGCAGGGCACGTACGACGCGGTGCGCAGCCACCCTGAATCGCTGACCGGCAAGTACCTGTCGGGCACGTTGTCCATCGCCGTGCCGAAGCGGCGCACGCCCTGGCTGCCGGTGGTGGAGCAGGCGGCGCCGGTGGTGGAGGCCAAGGGCAAGTCGCGCTTTCCGCAGACCGAGGCCAGCAAGCGCCGCGCCGAGCGCATGGCCGAACACCACGCGCGCCAGGGCGCGGTGCAGGCGCTGCGCGTGGCGGGCGCCACGGGCAACAACCTCCAGAACGTGACCGTGGACTTCCCCGTGGGCCTGCTCACCTGCGTGACGGGCGTCTCGGGCTCGGGCAAGAGCACCCTGGTCAACGACACGCTGTACGCCGCCGTGGCGCGCCAGATCTACCGCGCCCACGAAGAGCCCGCCGCGCACGAAGAGATCGTGGGCATCGAGTACTTCGACAAGGTCATCAACGTCGACCAGAGCCCCATCGGCCGCACGCCGCGCAGCAACCCGGCCACCTACACTGGCCTGTTCACCCCCATCCGCGAGCTGATGGCCGAGGTGAACACCGCCAAGGAGCGCGGCTATGGCCCCGGGCGTTTCAGCTTCAACGTGGCCGGGGGCCGCTGCGAGGCCTGCCAGGGCGATGGCGTGGTGAAGGTGGAGATGCACTTCCTGCCCGACGTGTACGTGCCCTGCGACGTGTGCCACGGCCAGCGCTACAACCGCGAGACGCTGGAAGTTCTGTGGAAGGGCAAGAACATCGCGCAGATCCTGGAGCTCACCGTGGAGGACGCGCACGCGTTCTTCAAGGACGTGCCGGCCATCGCGCGCAAGCTGCAGACGCTGCTGGACGTGGGGCTCTCCTACATCCGCCTGGGCCAGGCCGCCACCACGCTCTCGGGCGGCGAGGCGCAGCGCGTGAAGCTGGCGCAGGAACTCTCCAAGCGCGACACGGGCCGCACGCTCTACATCCTGGACGAGCCCACCACCGGCCTGCACTTCGCGGACATCGACCTGCTGCTCAAGGTGCTGCACCAGCTGCGCGACGCGGGCAACACCATCGTCATCATCGAGCACAACCTGGACGTCATCAAGACCGCCGACTGGCTCATCGACATGGGGCCTGAAGGTGGCGCCGGCGGCGGCACCGTGGTGGGGGTGGGCACGCCCGAGGACCTGGCGGCCAACCCGGCAAGCCATACGGGGCGGTATCTGGCGCCCTACCTGCGGGCGAAATCTGAGTGAAAATGGCTGCTAGCGCTTATCTATCAAGCGCTAGCAGCTATTGATTTGGTAGCAAATTGCCGCTGCATCACTGCAGGCGGCGGGCCACCTCGGCGTCCAGCGATCCCATGAAGGTCTCCACGGCCCGGGTGTAGTCGCTGTCCAGGCCCAGTTGGGCGTTGATTTCGCCATGGTCCAGGTCCTGCGGCAGCACCTCGGCGCGGCCGCCCTGGTGGCGCACATGGCGGGCCATGGCATCGGATTGCCGGCAGGGGTCGTCCGCACGCTGGGCCGAGCACACCATCTGCATCGGCGGGGCGCCCGCCGTCCATTGGTGCAAGGGCGACATGGCCACCCAATACGCAGGGTCAGCGCCGAATGCGTCGTCATACAGCGGCAGGTGCGGGGCGCGCATGCGGGCGGGCACGTTCATCATGGCGCTGTCGAGTGACACCGTGCCCAGCCACGGCCAGGCGCCTTCGCGCAGTGCCTGCGGGGCGCGGGCATTGAGCAGGGCAACCAAGTGCGCCCCGGCCGAGTGGCCCATGAGGATGAAGCGGCTCGGGTCTCCGCCCCAGGTGCCCGCGCGCTGCTGCGCGGCCATGAGGGCGGCCTGCACATCGCGCTCCTGCACGGCCACGGGGGCATCGGGCAGCATGCGGTAGTTGATGGAGATGAGGAGGAAGCCCTTGGGCACCCAGCGGTTCACCTTCTCCTGCACCACGCGGCCCATGGCCTTGTCGCCATGCCGCCAGCCGCCGCCGTGCACCATGAAGATGACCGGCGCGCGCACCGCGCTGGCCACCAGGCTGTTGGTTCCTGTGGTGGGGCTGGTGGGTACATACACGTCCATGCGCTGCGCCGGGTCGGCGCCGTAGGGCACATCGGCGATGCGCTGCACGCCGGTGGCCAGCGTGGCCGGTGCGGCGGCGGCCTGCTTCTGCGCGATGAGGGCGCGCAGGCGGCCGCCGTTCTGCGCGGTGGTCTGGGCCTGCACGCTGGCGGTGGCCAGCGTGAGGGCAGCCAGCGCGGTCATGGTCAGAAGATGGCGCGGGGACATGGCGAGGCTCCTGAGGTCAGAGGGCGTCAAGGCCGCGTTGGACAAGCCAAGGCCGTGCCGCTCGCGTCGTAGCAGGTGGCGCTGCGGCTCCAGCCGTTGTCCTTGCTGTAGCTGCTTTGCGCCTGCACGCTGTTGCCGGTCGTCGCGCTGGTGGCGGTGGTGCTGCGGGCCTGCGTCACGGTGCCGTCGGCGTTGCGGCTCGCCCCGCCGCTGCTCTGCAGGCTGCCCTGGGCATTCTGGGCGGACACGGTGCCGCTGTGGCTGGCGCTGCCGTCTGCACGTCGGGTGGTGCTGCCCTGGCGCTCGGCCACTCCGCCCTGCGCACCCACGGCGGCGCCCCGGCTCGTCACGCTCGCGTTGCCCTGCCCATCGGTGGTGGCTGTGCGCCCGCGCAGCACCGCGCCATTCGGGCCGCTGCGGGCCACACCGGTGCGGGCGGTGGTGCTGCCATCGGCGTTGTGTTCCACGCTGCGGCGGGTGCGGGCCTGCGCTTCGGTGGGGGCGGCCAGCGCCAGCACGGCGCTCAGCCCCAGGGTGGTGAGGGTGGAGAACACCACCACACCCGCTGCCAGTGCGGGGCGTTGCAGCAGGTCGTTGTCAGCGGGGCGTGTCGGCAAAGGCATGGTGGTCAACTCCTTGGGGTTTGCCTGGGGGCGTGGCATGGCTGTACTGTGGGTCCCAGGTGTGAGCCATTGATGGCAGGAATCCGCCGATGTATGACAAACCATGACAAACGCCTGCGGCCCCGTCATGCCTTGTCATGGCTGGGGGTGCGTGGCCCGCGCCAGCGCCTACCATTGCCACCACGCCGCCTTCACCTGCCACGTTGCTCCCTGCCCATGACCGACACCCTGGCCAAGATCCTGGTCGCCGATGACGAGCCCGACCTGCGCGCCCTGCTGCAGCGCTACCTGAGCGACCAGGGCTACGCCGTGCGCACGGTGGAGGGCGCGGGCCCGCTCGACGTGCTGCTGCAGCGCGAGAGGTTTGATGTGCTGGTGCTGGACGTGATGATGCCGGGCGAAGACGGCCTGGCCATCTGCCGCCGCCTGCGTGCGCAGGGCGAGACCATTCCCATCCTGATGCTCACCGCGCGTGGCGACCCGGTGGACCGCATCGTGGGCCTGGAAATGGGGGCGGACGACTACCTGCCCAAGCCCTTCAACCCGCGCGAGCTGCTGGCCCGCATCCAGGCCATGGTGCGCCGCCAGCGCATGCTGGGCGCGCACACCGGGCCGCAGGGAACGCACGGGCGCCTGACGTTCGGCGACTTCGTGTTGCTGCCGACTGAACGGCGGCTGGAGCGGGCGGGCGCGAGGGCCGGCGAGGACGTGCCCCTCACCACCGGTGAATTCGCCCTGCTGCTGGCCCTGGCCCAGAACCCTCAGCGCCCGCTGGGCCGCGACCGGCTCATGGCCCTGGCCTATGGCCCCGACCACACGGCCACCGACCGCAGCATTGACGTGCAGATCATGCGGCTGCGCAAACTCATCGAGGCCGACCCGGCCCAGCCGCGCCACATCCGCACCGTGTGGGGCGTGGGCTATGTGTTCGTGCCCGATGGCGCCGCGCCCGCCGGAGGGCGGCAGCCATGACGGCACCCGCAACCCCCGCCCGCCGCCACGGGGGGCTCTGGCCGCGCAGCCTGCTCGGGCGCAACCTGCTGCTGATGGCCGTGCTCATCGTGCTGGGCCAGCTGGTGGCGGCGGTGCTGGTGCGGCAGATGATCTTCCAGCCCCGCGTGGCGCAGGTGGCCGATGGCGTGGCGCGCAATGTGGCTGCGCTGCGGGCGGGGCTGCAGGCGCTGCCCCCGGCGCAGCGTGGGGCGTTTGTCGAGGCGTTCAACCGGCAGGCCGCATTGGCCACACCGCCTGTGGCGCCAGAGAGCGCAGCGCGGCGTGCGCTGTTGTCGCCCATGGAGCGGCAGTTTGTGTTGGCCGTGTCGCGCCGTCTGGGTGCGGACGGTGCGGCAACACAAAGCCCGGAGCCGCCGCAACCGTTATGGCGCCGCGACAGCACCGGCGTGTTGGCCCTGCGTGTGGTGCACGAGGGCGCGGATGGGCCGGAGAGTTATTGGCTGAACCTGCCCAGCGTGTTCCCCACGCGCGAGTTCACCGGGGCCTGGCTGGTGGCCACGCTGGCCAGCATGCTGCTGGCGCTGCTGGGCGCGTGGTGGCTGCAGCGCCACATCCACCAGCCGCTGGCCCAGGTGGTGGCGGCGGCGCGGCAGCTCGCGCAGGGCCAGACACCCGCGGTGCTGCCCGAGGCCGGGCCCGAAGAAATCGCCACCGTGGGCCGCAGTTTCAACCAGATGGCGCAGAGCCTGGCCGCCGCCGACCACGAGCGCGCGCTGATGCTGGCCGGTGTGTCGCACGACCTGCGCACGCCGCTGACCAAGCTGCGCCTGGGCGTGGAGATCGCCGGGGCACAGGTGGATGCGCCGCTGGCGGCCAGCATGGCGCGCAGCATCGACGAGATGGATGCGATCGTGGGCCAGTTCCTGGACTTTGCGCGGGTGGGCGCTGACGCGGGCGAGGCCGAGGCGCCCGCCACCGCATCGCTCAACGACCTGGCCCAGGCCGTGGCCGAAGCGCAGGCCGACCACGGCCGTGTGCTGGCGCTGGAACTGGGCGGCCTGCCCAACCTGCCCGTGCGCCCGCAGGCGCTGCGCCGTGCGCTGGACAACCTCGTGGAAAACGCCTGGCGCCACGGCGCCGCCCCGGTGGTGCTGCGCACGGGCGGCAGCGCGCAGCAGGCGTGGATCGAGGTGGCCGACCACGGCACCGGCATGGACGCCAAAGAGCTGGACCACATGCGCCAGCCTTTCGCGCGGGGCGGCGGCGCGGCGCGCGCGGGTGTTCCCGGGGCCGGGCTGGGCCTGGCGATTGCCGAGCGCGTGGCGCGCGCCCATGGGGGAGCGCTGGAGCTGCACAGCGCACCCGGCCAGGGCCTGCGCGCGCGGCTGGTGCTGCCGCTGGCGGGGCCGGCCGCTGCGGCTCAGCCCCCAGGGGAATAGGGGCGCAGAATCTGAATGAAATTGGCCGCCAGCGATGGGTGGATAAGCGCCAATAGCTACTGAATTTGTAGCGAGTTTGCCGGGCGCAGCGCCCTGTGCTGGCCCTGGCCTTCGTCGCCCAGCCGGAACACCGACACCACGTGCACCAGGTCTTCGGCCTGCACCTTGAGGCTGCCGGCGGCGGCGGCCATTTCTTCCACCAGCGCGGCGTTCTGCTGCGTGACCTGGTCCATCTGCGTCACGGCCTCGCCCACCTGGGCCACGCCCAGCGACTGTTCATGGCTGGCCGTGCTGATTTCGCCCACGATGTCCGTCACGCGGCGGATGGCGGTCACCACCTCGTTCATCGTGGTGCCCGCGCGGTCCACCAGGGCCGTGCCCTGCTCCACGCGCTCCACGCTGGCGCTGATGAGGGCCTTGATCTCGCGCGCCGCCTCGGCGCTGCGCCCGGCCAGCGAGCGCACCTCCGACGCGACCACCGCGAAGCCCCGGCCCTGTTCGCCCGCGCGGGCCGCCTCGACGGCGGCGTTGAGCGCGAGGATATTGGTCTGGAACGCGATGGAGTCGATCACGCCGATGATGTCCGAGATCTTCTGCGACGAGGCGTTGATGCCCTGCATGGTGTCCACCACCTGGGCCACCACCTCGCCGCCCTGCACGGCCACGGTGCTCGCGCTGTGGGCCAGCGTGCTGGCCTGGCGCGCGCTGTCGGCGTTCTGGCGCACGGTGGAGCTGAGCTGCTCCATCGACGCGGCGGTTTCCTCCAGCGCGCTGGCCTGGCTTTCGGTGCGGGCCGACAGGTCGCTGTTGCCCTGCGCGATCTGCACGCTGGCCGTGGCCACGCTCTCCGATCCGTTGCGCACCTGGCGCACCACCTGCGTGAGCTGGGCGCGCATCTGCATCAGGGCCTCCAGCAGCTGGCCGACCTCGTTGGTGCCGTGGGCCAGCGCGCTGCCGCTCAGGTCGCCCTGGGCCACGGCGCGCGACAGCGCCACGGCCTGCGAAAGCGGCCCCGTCATGGAGCGCACGAACACCAGGGCCATGGCGCTGGTGGCCGAGAGCGTGACGGCGAGGGCGAGCGCCACCCACAGCAGCCGGCGCTGCAGGTCGGACACCCGGGCCTGCAGGGCCTGGTCCAGGCTGGCCATGGACAGGTTGTTGAGTGCGTTCAGCGCTTCGATGGTGCGGGTGAACGCGTCGAAATAGTCCTTGGAGGGCAGCTGGAGTTCGCTGGCGTTGATCACGTCGCGCTCGGCCATCTGCAGCGACTGCTGGATCTGGCCCTGCACCGCCTGCGCGTTGCTGCCCAGGGCGCGTTGCAGATCGGGGTTGCCCTGCAGGGCGCGGTCCAGTCCCCGGAAAGTGTCAGCCTGCAGCTCGGCCACACGCTGCTGCAGCACCAGCAGCTGGCCCTTGCCCTGGGGCGTCAGCTCGTGCTTGCCCAGTGCGCTGGCGCCTTGGGCGCGCAGCATGCCCAGCTTTTCGCCCAGCATGGGCGCCTGCACCAGCGAGGCCTGGATCAGCGCGTGTGTGTCGGCGTCAGGGTCGATCTGCAGGCCATAGGCATGCAGCAAGGATTCGTTGAGCTGCAGCAGCGATGCGATGAGCTGCGTGTGCTGCGCCGTGCTCTGGGCCTGCTCGATGCTGCGTGCGGCCACGGCCTGCTCCAGCGTGCGCCAGGTCTGCTGGGCCTGGGTCCAGGTGGCCATCTGGGGGGCGGGCACCTTGGCAGCCGCAAAGCGGGCGGTGACATCGTCCAGGGCCGTGTTGACGGCATCGCGCGCGGCGGGGCGGCGCGCTGCCAGGGCTTCGTCGCCACCGAGCATGCCCACGGACAGACCCCGGTGCACCTGCATCTGCTGCACCAGCCGGGTCAGCGCCTGTGCGGGGACCACGCCCTGCGCCTCGTGGCGCGCGTGGCCAATGGCGTGCAGCGAATCGCGCACCGTCAGGTAGGTGGGCAGCGCGCTCATCATGAGCCCGAGTGTTCCCAGGATGAGGAATTTTTCGAGCAGGTTTAACCGGTGCAGAAGTGACATGGCAGTAGGCGCACGTCAATGTGTGCGCAAAAAGATAGACCTCAGGGGCGGGGTGTCGGCACCCGCCGACTGGGATGCGGCCCTCCATCAGACCGCGCGGAATGTAACGCAATGTAGGGGTCTGTCTTCAGTAGGGTTTTGACTCAGGTCAATTTTTTGCGGCACCGCGTGTGTGCCCGCTGGGCGTCCCGCACCGCCCCTCGGTCGGCTGGAGCAGGGCCGCAGCAAATGGTGCGCTGGAGAATAATGAACTCCTCCCGTCCTTTGGAGCACCCCGGCATGCAATCCATCACCCTGCGTTTCCTGGCGTCTCAAAGCACCTTGCCGCAGGCGGGGCGGGTGCCCGGCGGCACCGTGCTGCGCTGGGTGGACGAGGCGGGTTTTGCCTGTGCGAGCGCCTGGGCCAAGGGCCCCTGCATCACCGAGTTCGTGGGCGGCGCGCATTTCGTGCGCCCCATCCGCCCCGGAGACCTGGTGGAAGTGCATGCGCGCCTGGCCTTCACCACCGAGACCGGCATGCACCTGGCCGTGGAGGTGCGCAGCGGCGGCATCCATGGCGAGCCGCAGCACGAGGTGCTGCATTGCGTGGCGGTGTACACCGCCGTGGACGCCGATGAACAGCCCCGCGCCATCGACAGGTGGAGCCCCGAAACCCCGGGCGACATGGCCCTGGCGCAGCGGGTGAAGGCGCATGTGGAGGCCGCGCGCGCGGCGCAGTGACGAGGGCGGGCGGCGTTGTTCCGCCCGCCGGTGGCCTTCGGGCCCTGGCAACGCGCGGCAGGCCCCTGCCCCTGGAGGGCGGCGGGTGGGGACACGGCGTGCCTCACCTCACGCCGGGGCTGGGGCCTGGATCGTTGCCCGCAACGGCCCGCCCGCGCTGCCATGCCTGCGCGCGGTCGCGTGCGTCCACCTCCGCGGTCGCCTCGGTCAGCACCGTGAAGCTGGCCGCATCCGCCCGCGCCAGCGGCTCGCCCTGGTACCACACCCGCCGCGCATCGGCCGCGTAGCCCCGCCCCAGGGCGCGCAGCGTGGCCATGTCGGCGCCCTGCAAGGGGCGCAGCACCAGGTGCGGGCCCCGGTTCGGCTGGTTGACCTCGATGTGGCCGTGCCAGGCGTGCGCGAGGTCGCGGGCGTAGCCGGGATCGTCTTCGTCCATCAGCGCAAAGCTTGCGCCGTGGCTGCCGGGGATGTCGGCATGCTCGAAATAACCGCGCTGCGCATCGCGCGCGAAGCGGGGGCTGAGCGGCTCGAAGCTGGCCGCATCGCGCACTGCGAAGGGCTGGCCCCGGTCGTAGGCGCGGTGCCGGTCGCGGGCATGGCGGTGGGCCAGCACGCGGTAGCTGGCCGCGTCGGCGCCGGGAATGGTGGCGATGCGCAGGTGCTGGTAGGCCCAGTACTCCTGCGCCTTGCGGTAGGTGCTGCAGTAGTAGACCGCGCGGCCGTCGCGCGCCTCGTGCTCCGACAGCGCCTCGAACGTGGCGCCCTCGCTGCCCTCCACGGCACTGCCCCGGCAGTAGCCTTGCCGCGCGTCGCGCCCGAAGTGCGGCGAGAGCGGCTGGAACGTGGCCGGGTCGGCCGGGGCGAAGGCCGCGCCGCCGTAGGTCCAGGCGCCCGCCCAGCCGCGCTGGTAGCCCGTGGCACTGCCGTCGCAGCCGCACAGCGCGGCCAGCGCCCCGAGCGCCAGCGCGCAGGCGCGGGTGAGCCCGGTGGCAGCCGACCCTGTCAGCGCAGGCGTGCGGACCCGCATGGGGAACGTGGACAGGCACTCACGGCGCGGTGCGCGGCGGGCCTATGGCACCGGCACGACCCGCAGCGCGGGCGGGTACGGCTCCACGCGCAGGCTGTCGTGCGCCAGCACGCTGATCCTGGCGCGGGGGGCCAGCTCCAGCGCGCCGTCGGTGCCCTTGCGCGGGGCGTATTGCCAGAGGCTGAGCGCGCCCTTGGCGGCCAGGGCCTGGCCGATGGCGGCCGCCTCGGGGCGCGGAGCCCCGGCCTCGTCCGGCGGCACGGCGACAAGGATCTCGTCGCGCACCGTGACGATCTTGAACAGCAGGGGCGTTGCGGTCTGGGCCATGGCAGTGACGCAAGAGATGGCCAGTGCGGCCGCCAGGCAGGCGGCGGCGCGGGCGCGAAGGCGGGGCGTGGTGGGGGTCATGGGGCTTTCTGGCTAGTGCTGCAGTTGTGCCTGCGCCTGCATCGTACGCGCCACGTGGGCATACATGGCGCCCCAGGCCTCGCGCGTGGCGGGGGTGAAGGCACCGCCCAGCGCGTCGGACAGCGTCTCCAGCAGGGCGGCGCCCACCGTGTCGTAGTGCGCGGCCTGCACGCCGTAGCCCGTGTGGCGCTGGCCCAGGGCGCGCAGCGCGGCGTCCAGCCGCTCGGGGTGGTCAAGCAGGCGCACGGCATCGCCGATCATGTCCAGCAGCTTGCGTGCCTGCACGTGCATGTCGGACGACCCGAACAGCCCCTGGATGGCCGGGTCGCGCGCGAACAGCTTCGAGTAGAAAAGCGCGCCTGCCTGCGCAGCGACGGGCGCAACCTGCGCAAAGCTCTGGCGCACGAGGTGGATCTGTTCGGGGGACATGGGGAAACTCCTTGAAACGGAAAGATGTCGATAGGTAAAGTCTGCGAGGCCCCTTGCGGCGTGGCCGGCCTCTTTCAAAAGTCGCGAGGCGCCTTGCGTCGCATCACCATGCCGGTGCCCGCCATGAAGGCGGCCAGCAGCAGAAGGCCCCCTTCGCCCAGCGTGGGCACCGCGCTGACGCCTGCGCCCGGCGCTGCAGGCAGGACGGTCACGAGCCAGGAGCCTGTGGTGTGGGGATGGCTGTCGATGTAGCTGCCCGAAGTGCCTGCCACCGCCGTCGTGCACACGCCGCTGTAGGGAGCGGGAACTTGCTGGCATTCGTAGTTGTGATTGACGAATTCATGCAGGCCCATGAGGTTCACGCGGTCGCCCACGGCATGGGGAGCCGGTGTCTCCCAGTGGAAGAAGGTGAGGCTGGCGTCGGTGAATGCGCCGTTGGCATCGGTGTCCGCGGAGGCGGAATACAGCGTGTCACCCGCCGCGCTGGAATAGCCGGTCAGCCCGTCTGAAAACGCAAAGCCTGTCACCAGGGCGGAGATGTCGGCATTGCCCAGGCCAGGTGGCAAGGGCGCCGCCGTGGTGAACCAGCCCGACTGGAACATCGCCGTGGTGAAGCTGCCGCAGTTGCCCACTGTGCAGTGGGTGAAGTTGTACAGGGTGGGCGCGGTGTAGGGGTTGCCGGTATAGGTATACGTGTAGGTGGCGGCCCAGGCGCCCGCGTGGGTACCTGCGGCCAGCGCGAGCAGCGCAAGGTGCTTCTTCATGGGGCTTTTTGGGGAGTAAAGAAATGCCTCAAGCGTTCAGAACTAAAGCGATGCAGCTATTTCTTTAGAAGCAGCCTGTGCCTGCCGCGCAGTGCGAGGCCCAGCAGACCCAAGGCAGACAGCGCCAGGGCGATGGGGCTGTCCACGGGCACGGCCTGCACGCCGCCCCCATTCCCCGGCCCGGCGCCTGGGGCCAGGGCGGATTCATAGGCGCCGATGTCAGCGCGCCCCATCTGCACCCGTGGGGTGCCACGCTCGTCGGTGGCGGGCAGGTCGGTGGTGGGGCCGGCGTTGATGGCGGGGCTGCCCGGCAGCAGTGCGTGGGTCTGGTTGGGCAGGCTGTTGGCGTAGGCCAGCGGCGCCAGCAGGGGGTTGGCGCTGGCGATATCGCCCACCGCGCCAAAGCCGCAGGTGGTGCCGCTGTCGAGGTTGTTGCCACCGGACACCAGGGCGCCCGCCTGGAGCCGGCAATTGAGGCCCGTCACCGGGTTGGCGACGATGCTGCCGCTGATGTGGGCCGTGGCGCCAAAGACGCTCAGTTGCCCATTGCCTGCACCGGTGGTGTTGTGGGCGATGGTGCTGAAGCGGATGGTGGTGGTGCCGCCGCTGCCCCCCGAGATGCCGCCCCCGGCCCCCACCGCCGTGTTGCCCGAGACGGTGGAGTTGGTGAGGTTCAGCGTGCCGTTGTTGGCGATGCCGCCGCCACTGCCCCCAGGATGGGGCATGGTATTGCCCGTGATGGTGCTGCGCGTGATGTTGGCAATGCCGGTCTGGCGCACCGCGATGCCGCCCCCGCCACTGGGGGCGGTGTTGCCCGAGACTTCGCTGTCGATCAGGTGGAGCGTGGCCGTCTCATACACGTAGATGCCGCCGCCCTGCTGGGTGGAGGACCCGGCCGCGCTGTTGCCGTGCACCACCACATGGTCGAGCGTGGCCGTGCCGCCCCCGATGAACAGCCCACCCCCATACGACGCGCCCGCGCCGGTGCCGCCGGTGATGGCCAGGTTGTTGAGGTTGACGGTGGGGCTGCCCAGGATCTGGAGGACGATGCGGTCGCCGCCGCTGCCGCTGCTGGCCACGATGAAGGAGTCGCCCGCGCCCGCGCCGTTGATGGTGAGGTCGCTGGTGATCTGCAGGAGGTTGCTGGGGGCGGGCACGCGCGTCAGTGTGAAGGTGCCCGCGGGCAGCGTGATGGTGTCGGCGCCCGCCAGCGCGTTGGCTTCCATGATGGCGGCGCGCAGCGAGCAGGTGCCCGCAGCACCCGTGCCGCAGATGTTGTCACCGGGGGTGGGGTCGATCAGGTCTGCCGTGGCATCGACCACAAAAGTGGCGGCCTGCGCCCCGGCGTGGGTGAATGCAGCCAGCGCGAGCAGCGCAATGTGTTTTTTCATGGGGTGTGGCGTTTCCGAAATGAAAAGCGCCTTCAGTGGTGGTGGATCAATCGCTGCGCGCTATTTTTTGGGGAGCAATTTGCGACGCCTTCGCAGCGTCTGCCCGGAGAGGCCGAGCAGGCCGGCGGCAGTGATGGCCAAGGCAAAGGGGTTGTCTACGGGCACGCTCTGCACGGCTGCTGCGGGCGCCGTGCCCACATTGGCCCAACTGGTATTGCCGTCGATGCTGCCGGGCGCTTCCCAGACGGTGCATCGGTCTTCGACATCGATGGCCTGGCATATCACGTTGTGGTACGCGCCGCCCTCGGTGTTGACCGAGTCCAGCCGCATGTTGGCGCCGCTGTGCGGGCCGGGGTTCTGCCAGCGCAGGACGATCATCGACAGTGCCGTCAGCTGGCCCGCGGCATCGGTGGAGACATTCACCTGGTACAACCCCGCCACCTGCGGGTCCCCCAGGGTATAGGTGGTAACCCCGTCGAACACCGTGAATGCCAGGATGTTGCCGCCCGGAAAAAGGACATCGGCGTTGACCAGGTTGGGCGCCAGCGGCACGGCCGTGGTGAAGGTGGCCGCCGGGGCCATGGCGGCGGTGAAGTTGGCGCAGTTGCCCGCGCCGCACGGCGCCGTGTAGTTGTGCAGGCTGGCGGCGGCGTAGCCGTTGTTGGTGTAGCTGTAGGTGGCGGCCCAGGCGCCCGCGTGGGCGAAGGCGGCGAGGGCCAGCAGGGCAAGGTGTTTTCGCATGGGCGGTGTGTGGATGTGGTGGGCGAAAAGTGGCAAAAAACTGCCCCAGCGCTTGCCCATCAAGCGCAAAACGCTATGTTTTTAGGAGCAATTTCGCGCCTGCCGCCCAGTTTATGGATTCCCCCGCCGCTGCGCCCCACCCCCAGGGGCGGGATGGCGAAGGGCTCGCTTTGCGCGCCACCACAGCCATCCACTGGCTTGCACCCGGTTGATCCGGGATGCCGGATTGTTTGTGGATGCGCCTATCCCCAGGGGTGGGGCGCCGGGGGACTTGGCTTCCTAAACTGATTTCCAGTGAAACAGTCGGATTCAAGAGCCATGAAAACTCCCAAAACAGCAACCAGATGGATAAAAAGAGCGAAAGGCGTTGCCATGGGCATTGCAGCCGCCGCCGCGTTCTGCGTGGCAGCGCTGCCAGCGCAAGCGGCCAATATCTATGGCCCGCCAGATTTGCAGGCCAATAGCGCCAGCAACGCCCCTAATGTTTCGACAGCGGCCGTGAGTGCTGACTTCAATAACGATGGCTATCCCGATCTGGCGGTTCTCAATGCTCAGACTGACCAGCTTCTCATCTATCTTGGCACTCCCATTGGCGGCCTGGCGCTCAAGCATGATTTCAATAACCTGGTGTTCGGCCTGCAAACACCCAACGGCATTTCTGCGGGCGACATGGATGGGGACGGCAAGATGGACCTGGTCATTACAGACCGTCTGGGTGTATCCATATTGAAAGGGTCGGGCAACAACAATGGGGATTTCAGTGCCCTGGCCCGGCCCGGGCTGGCGGATGCGAGTGATTATGGTGCTCAAAACCCCATGCTTGCCGATCTGAACCATGACGGGAAATTGGACATTGTTGTCGGCGTCTATGAACCAGGCGATCTTGGCGGAAATCACTATTTTGAGGTTTTGCAGAACGTCGGCTTGGGATTTTTCATATTGACGGGTCAATATGAGGTGTCCTACAGCGGTCTGGCCTCCTATAACACTATACGTGAAACACAGCTGGCCGACATTGACGGCGATGGGGAAGCAGACCTGGTTTTTGTCGACGATGTTAATAGCCCAACGGTTTCATGGCTGAAAGGTACGGGCAACGGAGCATTTGCACCGCAAGCGCAACTTCTTGGTGTAGGCGCCGGCGTCGGTAATATTGAAGATATTGAAATCGCTGACGTCGATGGAGATGGCAAGCTGGATTTGCTCTTGCAGAACCAGTACGGCGAAGGTGTCTGGCTGGCCAAGGGCGTGGGCAACGGTATCTTTTTACCGAGCACCAAGCTTTTCGCCACGGGGGTTTCCAGCGGAGGCGGCCGTGACATGGGGCGAGTCATCGTCGCCGATGTGAATGGCGATGGCCGGCTGGACGTGATCTCCGATGGCTATGTGGGATTGCAGCAGGCCAACCACAGCTTTGTATTGAATGAGCATATTGGCTATTCGGTCACGCGCATGCTCGCCGCCATTGATCTGAATCGCGATGGCCGCGCCGATCTCGTGGCGTCAGGCCCGGGGGCCGGAACAATTGCGGTTTTCAAGACCATTGCCCTTGCTGCTTCGTCCATCGTGACGACCGGCACGCCGCAGAGCACCGTTTTCAGTACCCCTTTTGTGCAACCCCTGTCGATCAAGGTGCTCGACAGCAATGGCGTGGGCGTGCCGGGCTTGGCGGTGAGCATGACCCCGGTGAACCCGGGGCCCAGCCTGCCCATCGCGTCCACGGGCTCGGGCACCACCAATGCGCAAGGTGTCTTCAGCTATACCCCGGTGGCCAATGGCGTGATGGGTTGCTATCAGATGAAGGGATTCATCACCGGCCTGGGCAATGTGCCGCTCTTCAATTTGTGCAATACCAACACGGACAGTCTGGCGGTCACGGCGGGCAACAACCAGACCACGCTGGTCAACACGGCCTTTGGCACGCCATTGCAGGTGCGGGTGACCGACGCCTCGAACAACCCGAAGGCCGGCGTCACGGTGACGTTCGGCGGCCCCAGCGTACCGTCGCGTGTGGTGCTGTCGTCGTCCACGGCCGTGACGGATGCGAACGGGTTCGCGGCGGTCACGGCCACCGCCACGGGCAAGTCTGGCGCCTACAGCGTCAGTGCCACGGCGCCTGGCACCACCGGTGCCTCTATCAAGCTGTCGAACTCCGCACCGGCCGGCGCCGCCGCCGCCATTGCCTTTGACGTGTCCACGCCGCAATGGACGTATGTCACCAAGCCGTTCTCGGCACCCGTCACGGCGCACGTGCAGGACTTTTTTGGCAACCCGGTGCAAGGCGCAACGGTTGTTTTTGCCATCACGACCGATCCGGTCTCGGGTGCCACGGCGAGTTTCTCGGCACTGACGGCGGTGACCGATGCCGCAGGCAACGCGCAGGTGAGCGGGACGGCCAACGGGCTTGTCGGCACCTACTCGGTGAAGGCCAGCGTGCAGGGCAGTGCGCTGGTCAGCCCCCAAACCCGTCTGCTGAGAAACGTGGCCGATCTGCCCAAGTTCATGACCACGGTGAGCGGCACGCCCCAAAGCACGCCGATCAATACCACCTTTGCCCAGAAACTGCGCGTGAAAGTCACTGGCTGGGACGGCAGCAACACGCCGCAGGTGCGTGTCTATTTCATCACCTCCGGCGGGGTGGTGCTGTCTGCGGAAAGCGCGCTGGCCGATGCCGGTGGGTTCGCGGAAGTCACGGCCACCGCTGATGCCACGGTGGGCCTGCACCAGGTCAGCGCCATTGTGTACGACACCGTGCTGGAGCAACCCATCACGCAGATGTTTACCTTGACGAACATCGCGGGATCCATCCCGCCCGGCGGTGGCGGCGGCCCTGTGTCGGTGCCCGCGAACAGTCCGCTGGCACTGATGGGACTGTCCCTGGCCATGCTGGCCCTGGTCCGGCGCCGCATGGGGCGGTAACGCGCCCACGGGGGCCGAGGGCCTGCTTTCCTCCTGCGGCAACGTTGGCAGGCATGCCATCCCGGCGGGCCGCAGGCGAACAGGGTGGCGTGCTCCTCGCTGGTCTTCCAGGCGGGCCGTCGCTCGCGCCCATGTGGACGCCGGTGGCCGGGGCCAGGAACGCGGGGAGTTTTTTCGTGGCGTGTCCGGGCCAGCCCCTGCCACTGACACGGCAGGAGTTCCCATCGCCCCCGGTCCCCCACCCCTGGGGGCGGGGCGCAGGGGCGGTGCGATGCGTTACGCTCCCGCCAGGTGCCGCATGGATGCGGCGCACCTGCCACGCGCCCTATGTCCATGTCCCTTTCCCGCACGCAGCAGCAGGCCCTGGCGCGCCTGCGGCAGATGGCCTGCCTGGATTTCAGCGGGCTGCAGCTCATCGAGCCTGTGCTGCACGAACTGCACCGCCTCATCGGCTTCGATAGCGGGGTTTTTTTCTATCCGGATGCCCAGGGGACGCTGGACGCCTACATCGAGCCCTCGCCCGCACGCGAGTGGATGCACCTGTACTTCGACCCGCGGATGAAGGCGCAGGAGCTGAAGCTGGTGCGCTACAGCCTGCACGACTTCGACGCGGCCGTGCGCCATGAGCATGGGGTGCTGTTGATGGAGCAGATCCTCCAGGTCACTCACCACGAATTCATCCGCAGCGATTTCTACAACGAGCTGGCGCGGCCGTCGGAGTGGCAGGATTTTCTGAGCCTGGTGCTGCGCACGCCGCAAGGCCGGGGCGTGGGCTCGCTCAAGTTGTGCCGCAGGCCTGGCGCGCCGCGCTTTGCGTCTGAAGACATCGCCCTGCTTGAACGGACCTCGCCCTGGCTGGCGCGTGCCCTGCAGCCCGGCGAGCTGGATGCGCAGGACAGTGTGGTGCATGACAGCGCCATGCTGGTCGCCACGCCGCAGGGCAGGCTGCTGTGGACATCGCCCCAGGCAGACCAGCTGATGGCGCTGGCCTTTGGCATGCGCTGGTACCGCCGCAACGAGCTGCCACCCGCGCTGTGCGTGCTGCTGGAGCGCCTGCGCTGGGTGGAGGAGGGCGGCACCGGCCGGGGCCGGGCGCCAGCGCTGCCGCAACTGGACCTGCACAACGCCAGCGGCTGGTTTTCGCTGCGCGCCACGCAGATGGCGGCCGCGGCGGGGGCCGGTGAAGGCGACTTCGACGGCGGCCGGGCGGTGGGCATCCACATCACGCAGCGGGTGGCGCGCGTGGCGCGGCTGCTGCCCACGCTGCGCGCGCTGGGCCTGCCGCAGCGCCAGCACGAGCTGGCGTACTGGCTGGCGCGCGGAGTGCCCGGGGAGCAGATCGCCACGCGCATGGGCATCAGCGCCAACACGGCCACGTACCACCGGCGGCAGATCTACACGCGGCTGGGGGTCCAGAGCCGCAAGGAGCTGCAGGCCTATCTGATGAAATAGCCGCCAATGGCCTGCTGGCGCTTGCTCATCAAGCGCAGAATGCTATCAAATTAGAAGCATCTTGATGATCTGGCCACCGCCTACAGCAGGTGCCGCCGCGCGTAGCGCACCACCGTCACGCCCGCCCGCGCCTGCCGCACCGAGGGCATCACCAGCACGCAGTCGTCGTAGGGCGTGGTCACGGGCACGCCGTCGTTGTCCCCAATCAGGGTGCCGGCTTTCTCGAACACCTCCAGCCCGGTGTAAGGCGCCACGAAGCGGAAGGCGCTGCTGGTGGCGACCACCGGGCCGGTCACCTCCAGCGCCCACTGGCGCGGGGCGTCGGGCAGGCGCCAGCCGGGCAGTTGCCGTGCGAGTGCCTCGTCGCCGAGCGCGCCGGACTGCGCGAGGAAACGCACGCACTGGTCCTGCGCCACGGCGCGGCTGGCGGGGTCGCCGTGGAAGCCGCATTCGATGAGCAGCGAACGGGTGCCGTTGTCCTCCAGCTCGCCAAAGCGGCCGTAGTCGCGCATGCGCACGCCGTCCTTGTGGCCCGCGTCCACCACGATGTGCTCGGGCGAGCGCATGGCGCGCGCCAAGTCCAGGTTGCGCGGCTGGATGCCGGTGAGCAGCAGCGGCGCCGAGGGCTCGTGCATGGAGTGGATGTCGAGCAGCCAGTCCGCGCGCGCCACGAAGGGCCGCAACGCGGCGGCGCGGCGGCGCTCGGCCGTGTCGGCCGCGTCGATGCGCTCGTCCAGCCACTGGCGGTTGAGGTCTTCATCGGTGAAGCGCGAGGCGTCGTGCTGGCGGGCGTCGAACCGGTCGAATGCATCGAGATTGCAGAACGCGAGTGTGAGGGTGCCGCGTTCGGGGCGCACGCCCGCTTCGAGCAGCCCCTTGAGGGCCCACGCGCCGCACAGCTCGTTGCCATGCACCAGGGCACTGACCATCACGTGGCGCCCGGGCTGCCCCGAGTCGAAATGCCACACGCCCTCGGTGCCGGTGTTGCCCGCGCGCCAGGCGCCGAGGTCGGGTGCGGGCAGTTCAAAACGCAGCGGCTGGGCCGCGTTGCTGTGGTCGTGTTGGGCGTTCATTCTTCGATCTTGGCGAATTCAACAATCTTCTTGTACTTGGCCACTTCGGCGGACAGGAACTGGTCGATGTTCACGTTGGTGGCGGCCACGGTGGAGCCGGTGGCTTCCATCTTCTTCTTGAAGTCGGGCGACTGCAGGCTGTCGTTCAGGGCCTTCTTCACCTTGTCGAACACCGGCTTGGGCAGGTTCGCGGGTGCCATGAGGGCAAACCACACGCCGATGTCCACGTTCTTGTACTGCGGTGTTTCGGCCAGCGCCGGGATCTCGGGCGTGGTGGCCGAACGCTTGGCCTCGGTGGTGCCCAGGGCGATCACCTTACCGCTTCGGATGTGCGGCAGGCCGCTGGAGAGCACGAACACGCCGTACTCCAGGTTGTTGCCCATGAGGTCGTTGGTCAGCGGCGCCACGCCGCGGTAGGGGATGTGCGTCATGAACAGCTTGCCCTGCTCCTTGACCATCTCGCCCGCCAGGTGCAGCGAGGTGCCCACGCCCGAGCTGCCGTAGCTGAACTTGCCGGGGTTCTTCGAGACCTTCTGCGTGAATTCGGCCAGGTTCTTCACGCCCGCGCCGGTGGACGCCACGAGCACCAGGGGCTGCGAGGCGATCAGGCCGATGGCGGTGAAGTCCTTCACGTCGTATTTCACCTTCTTGGTCACGAGCTTGTTGATGGCGATCTCGTTGCTCGCGCCCACCAGCAGGGTGTAGCCGTCCGGGGCCGCGCTGGCCACCTTCTGCGCGCCAATGGCGCCGCCCGCGCCGCCGACGTTCTCGATCACCACGGGCACGCCGAGCTTGTTGCCCAGCTCCGTGGCCACGGTGCGCGCCGTCAGGTCGGTGCTGCCGCCCGGCGGGTAGCCCACGACGATGGTGATGGGCTTGGAGGGGTAGGCGTCCTGCGCCAGCGCGGACGCGGCGGGCAAGCACAGGCCGCACAGCAGGGCGGTGGCGGCGGCCGTGGCACGGCGGCGGGAAAAGGTGTGGGGCATGGTTCGGGCTCCTGGGTCGTCGTGGGTACTGGGCACCGCGCGCCCCGGGCCGGCGGTGCATGCATGCATGCAGGCCGGCCCCGGCGGCACGCGCGGTGGGTGGCACGATTGTGAAAAGGCGCGCCCCCCAGCGTGGTGCCGAAACGGCACGGTCTGTTGCCAAATGGGTTGCAGGCCCTGGTGGAAACCCCTGGGCTTCAGCGCTGGGAGAGGGCTTTCCACAGCGCCTCGGCCAGGGGCCCCAGGCGGCGCTTGGGCCGGTACAGGCGCACGTCGAAGCGCACTTCCATGCGCGCGTCGCCCGCGGGCGCCAGGCGCCGGGCCTTGCAGTCGGCATGCACCATGGACCAGGGCAGCCAGGCCACGCCCAGGCCCTTTTGCACGTATTCGTAGTGGGCGTCGGCGGAGTCGCACTCCACCACGCGCTGCAGGCGCGGCGCGTGGGGGTTCTGCGTGAGGTGGTCTTCCACCAGCCGGCCCAGGGCCAGCTGGGGCGCGTAGGCCAGGTAGGGCACCAGTGCCGTGCCCTGCCCGAACCGGTGCAGCGCCTGGCCCTGCGCGGTGGCGCGCGACACGGGCACCAGCCGGTCGGAGGCCACGGTGACGTGCGTGAACTGGCGCGCGTCCAGCCGGATCGCCAGTGCCGGATGGTGGTAGACCAGCGAGAAGTCGGCCTCGTTGCGCTCGAGCATCGCCACGGTGTCGGCCAGGGCGCGGGTGCGGATGCACAGTTCGCCGTTCTGCAGGAGGGGCTGCAGCCGCACGAGCCAGTCGGCCACTACGGTGCGTGCCAGCGTGCGGCCCGTGGCGAGCGTCACGGTGCGGGCCTGCCGGCCGGCCAGGCTCTGCAGTTCCTCGTGCGATTGCGCCAGGCTGCGCGCCATGTGGCCTGCGGTCTCCAGAAAGCTCTGCCCCGCGGGCGTGAGCGAGACGGGGCCGCCACCCCGCTCCACCAGCGGCGTTCCCGCCCAGGCCTCCAGCGCGCGGATGCGCCGGCCAAATGCGGGGTGCGTCACATGCCGCAGTTCGGCCGCGCGCGTGAAGCTGCGCTCCTGCGCGAGAACGATGAAGTCTTCAAGCCACTTGAGCTGCATGGGCCGATCCGGGGTGCGGCGGCGGCGCGGGGCTGGGGGCCGTGCGCGGGCGGATCAGCGCGCGCGCGCCGCTTCGAGCACCGCGCGGGTGCGCTGGGCCTCGGTACGGGCGGCGGCCGCAAAGTCGCCGCCCTTGGATGCGTACAGGATCGAGCGCGACGAGTTCACGATGATCGGCCCTCCGTCGCGCAGCCCCGCCCGCACCGTGGCCACGGCATCGCCCCCCTGGGCTCCCACGCCGGGAATCAGCAGCGGCAGCGTGGGCGCGATGCCGCGCACGCGTTCGATCTCCTGCGGGTAGGTGGCGCCAACCACCAGCCCCAGCTGGCCGTTCTTGTTCCAGGGGCCCTGCGCCAGACGCGCCACGTGCTCGTACATCAGCGGCTGGCCTTCGACGCTGGCCAGGCGCTGGGTCTGCAGGTCGTCGCCGCCCGGGTTGGAGGTGCGGCACAGCAGGAAGGCCCCCTTGCCGTGGTAGGCCAGGTAGGGCTCGATGGAGTCGAACCCCATGAAGGGCGACAGCGTGACCGCATCGGCGCCATAGCGCTCGAAGGCTTCCTTGGCGTACTGCTCGGCCGTGGAGCCGATGTCGCCCCGCTTGGCGTCCAGGATCACCGGCACGTGCGGCGCGTTGGCGCGCATGTGCTGCATCAGGCGCTCAAGCTGGTCTTCGGCGCCATGCGCGGCGAAGTAGGCGATCTGGGGCTTGAACGCACAGACCAGGTCGGCCGTGGCGTCCACGATGGCCGCGCAGAAGTCGTAGATCCTGTGCGTTTCGCCCTGCATTCCCGCAGGAAACCGAGTGGGTTCCGGGTCCAGGCCCACGCACAGCAGGGAGTTGTTCTGCGCCGTGGCGTCGCGCAGCATGTCGGTGAAAGTCATGGGGCGTGATTTTAGGTGGGGGCATCCGCCGCGGCGGGGTTTTCTGGCGGCCGGGACGGCTGCCGTGGCACCGGCATGGCCTGGTGGCCGCCGGCGGGCAACAAAAAAGGCCGTCTCGACGGCCTTTTTTGTTGCTCTTGTGCGGGACCGGCTTGCGGGCGGCCGCTCAGCGCTGTACGGCCAGCAGGCGCTGCACGTCGCGATCGTTGGGCAGTGCGTAGTCGTAGCCGCGGATGATGCGGCTGTCTTCGGTGCGCACGAGTTTCAGGCTCACGTAGGTGTAGTTGGCCGCGGCCGAGTACGTACCGACGAGCACCAGCGACGCATTGTGGCTGCGCGCGATGTCCTTGATCTCGCGCGACAGCAGCAGCTCGCCGGCGCCTTCGCGCACGAACACGTCGCCACGCAGCTTGATTTCCTTGACGTTGAAGCCGCTGGACGCCATGTGCGAGGCGTACTGCTCGGACAGCGTGCGGCCCAGGGGGGCCGAGCGGCTCAGGTCGTTCACGTTCACGACGGTGGCCACCAGGACCGGGCCGCTGCCTGCAGCGCTCAGGTCAAAGCCCGCGGTGAGCTTGGCGACGGCATCGCGGCTGTTGGCCAGGAACTGGTTGTTGGCGGCTTCCTGGTACGTGGGCTCCGTGCGCACGGGCGTGCCGTTGTTGGCGCAACCTGCCAGCAGGGCTGCGGCGGCCAGCGCGGTCAGAAGTGCTGTGGATTTCATTGCGAGACCACCTTCATGTTGACGTTCTTGTAGTACGAGGGGCGCAGGAACAACGGCGTGTCCGCGTTTTCCAGGTAGTACACATCGGTCTTGCGTGCCACGTACTGGCCGCCCCGCGTCACGGTGGTGGTCAGGATCATTTCGGTGTTGGTGGGGCCGCCCGAGTTGATGCTGGCGCCGTAGTCGGCCAGCGAGGTCAGGCCCAGCGTGGCCAGCATCTGCGCGTCCAGGTGTTCGTGGCGCAGGCCATAGGCGGCCATCAGGCCCGCGGCGATCATGGTGAACTGGCCGGGAATGAAATGGGGGCGCGGGCTGTTGTGGCGAACGACCTGCGTGTTGTAGGTCACGTTGAGCGTCTGGCCGGGGTCTTGCAGCACGGGGGCGCCGCTCTGGACCAGCTTGGTGATCAGGAAGTCGCGGAACGCCAGGTCGAACGGGCTGGGGTTGGGCGGCAAGGCCACATGCAGCGGCGTGCCCGGAGCCATGCCAGACTTGTCGAGCGTGCTGAGCGTTTGCGCCACCACGTCGTTGGAAACCAGTTCCCAGTGACCGGCGGAGCGGACCTTGGGTTGTACCGTGAGCTCAAAGTTTTCCGCCAGGGGAATGGGCGAACGATAAGCACATCCCGCCAAAGTAGCCACAGCGCCGGCGAGCACCGCCAAGCTGACTGCCTTTGAAAATTTCATGATTCCCTCCTACGGACTTTGAGAGGCGGGGACATGAACAGATACATCCCACGCGATTGAAAAATAATTCTGGGCGCGATACTCAACAAAAACAAGAAAAAATTGAGGTAACTACGCCCAGACACACGCAATTCGTTGTTTTTGGTCACAGATTGGCGTGCTTGCTTACGCGCGGCTGCATTTGCTTGTGCGTCCGCGTGTAACAAATTTCAAACACTGGTAACGGCGCGTTTTTCGAGGATTTCAAACGCGGGCAGCGTCTTGCCTTCCAGCACTTCCAGGAAGGCCCCACCTCCCGTGGAGATGTAGCCCACCTGCTTGTCGATGCCGTATTTGGCGATGGCCGCCAGGGTGTCGCCACCACCGGCGATGCTGAACGCGGGCGAGTCGGCGATGGCCTTGGCGATCTCGCGCGTGCCGTTCTCAAAGGCGGCGAATTCGAAGACGCCCACGGGGCCGTTCCAGACGATGGTGCCCGCCGACTTGAGCTGGGCGGCCAGGCGGGCGGCGGTGTCGGGGCCGATGTCCAGGATCAGGTCGTCCTCTGCCACATCGGCCGCGGCCTTGACGGTGGCGGGGGCGTCGGCGGCAAAGCTCTTGGCGGTGACCACGTCGGTAGGGATCGGCACTTCCGCGCCCCGCGCCTTCATGGCGGCGATCACGGCGCGCGCTTCTTCCAGCAGGTCGGGCTCGGCCAGGCTCTTGCCGATGGGCAGGCCCGCCGCCAGCATGAAGGTGTTGGCAATGCCGCCCCCCACGATGAGCTGGTCCACCTTGTCGGCCAGGCTCTTGAGGATGGTGAGCTTGGTCGATACCTTGGAGCCCGCCACGATGGCCGCCAGCGGGCGCTGGGGATGGGCCAGGGCCTTGGTCAGGGCATCGATCTCGGCCGACAGCAGCGGGCCGGCGCAGGCGATCGGTGCGAACTGGGCGATGCCGTAGGTCGTGCCTTCGGCGCGGTGGGCGGTGCCAAAGGCATCGTTCACGAAGATGTCGCACAGCGCGGCCAGCTTGCGGGCCAGGTCTTCCTTGTTCTTCTTCTCGCCCACGTTCAGGCGGCAGTTCTCCAGCAGCACGACCTGGCCGGGGGCGACGGCGACGCCGTCCACCCAGTTCGAGACCAGGGGCACCTCGCGGCCCAGCAGCTCGGCCAGGCGCGCGGCCACGGGGGCCAGGGAATCCTCGGGTTTGAATTCGCCTTCGGTCGGACGGCCCAGGTGGCTGGTCACCATCACCGCGGCGCCGGCGTCCAGCGCCATGCGGATGCAGGGAATGGATGCGCGGATGCGGGTGTCTTCGGTGATGCGGCCGGCGTCGTCCTGTGGAACGTTCAGGTCGGCGCGGATGAAGACGCGCTGGCCTTGGGCCTTGCCCTGGGCACAGAGATCGGAAAAGCGGAGGATGTTCATGGGAGGGAGGCTTCCTGGTGGGGGCACGTGGATCAGGGCCGCCATTTTAGGCGGCCCCACCCGCAGCCCCATCCCGCGGCCCCGCCCCGCCACCGATCCCTACCAGCCCCATCCGATGTGCAGCGGCAGGTACACGGCCATGCCGACCACGATGGTCCCCAGGATGCCCCGCCGCCAGAAGTAGTACGCGCTCGCGCACAGGACGGCGGGGAGCCGGGCGTCCATGAGCGTATCGATGAGCTCGCCCCGGGTGATGAGGATCTCGGGCGCGATCACGGCCGTCAGGGCGGCCAGTGGCGCGTACTTGAGGCCGCGCTTGAGCCAGTCGGGCAGGGGCAGCTCGCGCTCGGGAATCATGAAGAAGGAGCGCGAGACCACCGTGATGACGGCCAGCCCCGCCACGGCGATGAAGGGTTCCAGCAGATCCCACCAGGACGACCAGGGCGCATTCATGGGTGGCGCTCCTCGCGCAGCGGCACGATGTCGCCCGCCTCGACGTGTTCGCGTTCCTCGGGCGGCATCACGCTGTCGGTGGGCACCAGCAGCAGTTCCGGCTTGTGGCGGCGGCGGTCCACGGCCTCCATGAGCAACCCCGCGGCCACGGCGGCGGCCAGGGCCACCAGGATGTTGAGCTTGAGCGGCAGCGCGAAGGCAGCGATCGCGGCCGTCGCGGCGACACCCGTGGCGAGCCAGGTGGCCCGGTCGAACAGCAGCGACAGCAGCACGCCCAGCAGCGCCAGCACGCCCGCGAACCCCAGGCCCCAGGACAGCGGCACGGCATTGGCCAGGAAGATGCCCGCGATGGACGGCACCTGCCAGGCCAGCCAGTTGGTGGCCGCCGCGCCCCAGAAGTACGGCAACTGCTCGGGCTGCGGACGCGGTTCGGGAAAGCGTTTCATGAAGGCCACATAGATCACGTCGCCGCTGAAATAGCCCACGGCCAGCCGCTGCCGCACGGGCAAGTGCGCGAAGTAGCTGCGCCACATGCTGCTGAAGATCACGAAGCGCAGGTTCACGCAACTGGCCGTGAGCCAGACCACCCACAGCGGCGCGCCCGCCGCCATCAGCGGGATGACCGCCAGCTGCGCGCTGCCGGCATACACCACCAGGGACATGAAGACGGCCATGCCGATGGGCAGGCCGCTCTTGACCATGACCACCCCGGTGACCAGGCCCCACGCGCCAATGCCCACGGCCGTGCCCACCATGTCGGTGGCGGCCATGCGAAAGGAGGGGTGGCGCAGCGTGCGGCCGATGAGGTCCCTGCGGCTCATGCCGGCGCCACCGCCGCGGCGGGCGCGGCGCCCAGCACCATGCCGGGCTGCAGGTCGAACCCCCGCAGGAAATCCGCTGCCGCCAGCCGCTTGCCGCCGGCGCGCTGCAAGGTGGTCAGGCGCAGCGCGCCTTCGCCGCAGGCCACCGCCACGCCCTGGCCGTCCACCGAGAGTATCTGGCCGTGGCGCTTGCCGTTAGCGGGTATATTGCTATCTATTTCATAGCTCCATACCTTGATCGTTTCTCCTGCGCATTCGGTGCTGGCGCCAGGAAAGGGATCGAAGGCCCGGATGCGCTGCCCGATCAGCGTGGCAGGCAAAGACCAGTCGATGGTGCTTTCGGTTTTTTCGATCTTGTGGGCATAGGTGATGCCTTCGGCTGGCTGGGGCTCTGCCCGCAGGCCCCCGCAGGCGGCCAGTTCGAGCGCTTCCACGATCATGCGGCCGCCCAGGGAGGCCAGCCGGCCGTGCAGGGAGGCGGTCGTGTCCGTCGGCGCGATGGCCAGCCGCTCCGTGAGCAGCATGGGCCCGGTATCGAGGCCAGCGTCCATCTGCATGATCGTGATGCCGGTTTCCGCGTCCCCGGCCTCGATGGCGCGGTGGATGGGCGCCGCGCCGCGCCAGCGCGGCAGAAGGCTGGCATGGATGTTCAGGCATCCCCGTGGCGGGAGGTCCAGCACCCACTGCGGCAGGATGAGCCCATAGGCGGCCACCACCATCACATCGGCCTGGGCGGCCAGCAGGGCGTCGCGCGCTGCGGCGGCATCGTCCGGGTATTTGCCTTCCAGGCGCAGGCTGCGCGGCTGGGCGACGGGAATGCGGTGGTCCAGCGCGCACTGCTTGACGGGAGACGCCTGGAGCTTCATGCCGCGGCCCGCGGGGCGATCGGGCTGGGTGAGGACCAGCGGGACGGTGAAGCCTGCGGCCAGAAGCTGTTCCAGCGCCGCGCGGGCGAATTCGGGCGTGCCGGCAAAAATGACTCTCATGGAAACCAATGGGGTGGTGCGCGGCAGGTCAGTCGCGCGTGTTGTCGAAGTTGGGCTGTTCGTCCGTGAACATCACGAGCCGCACCACGCCCTGGCGGTCCAGGTGGACATGGGCCAGGCGCGGGTCGGAATTCTGGCGGAAGCGGTAGGTCCAGATGTCGCCATCAAAACGCGCCACCCGTTCCACGCGCAAGGGTGCGCCGAAGGTGCGCTGCACATCGGCGAGGGTCCAGGCTCCGACGGGGATGTTCTCAAAGCGCGTCTGCGTCAGCACCTGTTCGTTGCGCACCAGCTTGCCGCTGGCGTCGAAATCCAGGTTGTAGGCCGCAAACCCCGCGGGAAGCTCGGAGTACAGCAGCCGCTCGCCGCCCGGTAGGGAGAAGGTGGCGGTGGGCGGTCCCAGCCTGGCGATGACATCGGCGCGCAGCGCGCCGGGCGTTTCACGGGCGGGTAGCGCGCAGCCCGCGAGCTGGACCACCAGCGCCGACAGCGCCAGCACTCCGCCACCCCTGAGGGTGCAGAGCGCCGGGCGGGTCACTCGCGCGCCCCCCGCTGCTGCTTGATCATCTTGGTCTTGATGCGGTTGCGCTTGAGCGGCGAGAGGTATTCCACGAACACCTTGCCCATCAGATGGTCCATCTCGTGCTGGATGCAGACTGCCAGCAGGCCATCGGCCTCGATGACGCGCGACTGTCCCTGCGCATCCAGTGCCCGCACATGCACGGCATCGAAGCGCTCCACGCCGTCATAGATACCGGGCACCGAGAGGCAGCCCTCGTCGTTGAGGTGTTTTTCCGCACTGGTCCAGACAAGTTCCGGATTGATCAGCACCAAGGGCGCGTCGCGCTCCTCGGACACGTCGATGACGACCAGCCGCTCATGCACGTCCACCTGGGTGGCGGCCAAGCCGATGCCGTGGGCGTCGTACATGGTGGCGAGCATGTCGGCCGCCAGCTTTTGGACGCGGTCATCCACCGCCTCGATGGGGCGGGCGACCTTGTGGAGCCGGGGGTCCGGGTAACAGAGAATGGGAAGGATTGCCATGGATGCTGCCGAGAGATGTCGCTATTTTCGCCACTTTTGAGGTTCGCCGCAGCGTTGCAGGCCAATAATCGTTGCCGAATCAAGGGCTTGAGCAGAGAATCTAAGAGGGTTTGTAACGTATTTGCCCGGTCGCCCGCATGCTGCTGGCACCGAGGCGCCAGTGAGGGGGCGTTTCACAATGCATGAGAAGAGGAACAACATGACGGCATTCACCAGCGTTCGGCGGACCGCCCTGGGCGCGCTCACCATGATCGCTGGCGCTTTGCTGATCGCCCCGGCCCAGGCGCAGAACCACCCCATCTCCAGCGGCCAGCGCGCGACCGCACAGCAGGTATCGGAGCGTGGCGTTCCCCTTTCGGAGCTGGCGCCCAACGCACCGGATACCTATACCGTCAAGCGCGGCGACACGCTGTGGGGCATTTCGGGCATGTACCTCAAGCGTCCCTGGCGCTGGCCCGAGCTGTGGGGCATGAACCTCCAGTCCATTCCGAACCCCCACCTGATCTACCCGGGCCAGACGCTGTATCTGGACAAGGATGGAGGCTACGCACGCCTGCGGACCACGCCCCCGGGCGTGGCGGAACCCGAGACGCAGACGGTGCGCGTGTCTCCGCGCACCCGCAGCGACAGCCTGGCCAGCACCGCGCTGCCCACCCTCAAGCCCCACCTGATCGAGCCTTTCCTCGTGGAGCCCCTGGTGGTGGATGCCCAGGTGCTGCAGCGCGCTCCCCGCATCATCGCTACCACCGAAGACCGGGTGCTGATGGCCAGTGGCGACCGGGCCTATGTGCGCGGGGATGCTTCCGCACCCGTTCGAGCCGAGGCGGGCGAGCCCCGTTTCTTCCGTGTCTTTCGCGATGCCGTGGCCATGAAGGATCCCGTGACGGGTGAAATCCTGGGGTACGAAGCGCAGTATCTGGGCAAGGCCGAGCTGGTGCGGGGAGAGTCTTTCGAGGATATCCCCAACGGCAAGGGCGGCTATATTTCCGAGTATGTGCCTGCCACGGTGGATCTGTCGGGCACCAAGGAGGAGATCCGCGCGGGGGACCGCATCCTGCCTGCGCCCGCCCGGGTCTTTACCAGCTACACACCCCGTGCGCCCCATATCGACGTCGACGCGCGGGTCGTCTCCATCTACGGTAGCTTCTCGGCGGCCTACGCCGCCCAGAACCAGGTGGTTGCGATCAACCTGGGCTCGCAGGACGGCATCGAGCCGGGCCATGTGCTGTCGTTGCTGACCAAGGGCGATCGCATCAAGGATGTGACCGGCGATGCGAAGACCATGGTCAAGCTGCCCAGTGAGAACAACGGAACCGCCATGGTGTTCCGGACCTTCGACCGGGTTTCGTATGCCCTGATCCTGGAGATTCGCAGTGGCGTGCGGGTTGGCGACCGCCTGGTGAATCCCCAGGAGTAACTGCGCGGACCTGCCGGGGCCGCGAAGCCGCCCAGGGGCGGCACGGGCCCTGGCCTGTTTTGCTGCTGTTTGCCTTCTACAACCGCCATCATGGACCGCGACGAGCTGGGAGCATGGTTGCGCCTCACCCTCTCCGCGGGGGTGGGCAATGGCGCCGCACGGCGCCTGCTGGCGCGCTTTGGCCTGCCCGAGGCGGTCTTCCAGCAATCGGAGTCTGCGCTGCAGCAATGTGTGACCTTGGCCCAGGCCAAGGCGCTGTGCGCCGTGCCCACCGAATGGGAAGCGCTGCTCGATACCACCTGGCAATGGCTGGAGAGCGCCGATCCCCAGGGGCCTGCGCGCGCGGTGGTCACGCTGGGTGACCACCGGTATCCACAGTCTCTGCTGGATACCGAAGACCCGCCGCTGCTGATGTACCTGATGGGCCCGGCCCGGCTGGTCACGCAGGCCCCGTTTCCCGTTGGCCGGTGCCTCGCGGTGGTCGGAAGCCGCAATCCCACCGCCCAAGGCGCGGACAACGCGCGGCTTTTTTCCCGGACACTGCGCGGGGCGGGCCTCACCATTGTCTCGGGGCTTGCGCTGGGGGTGGATGCTGCGGCCCATGAAGGGGCGCTGGACGTTGACACTGAAGCCGCGGCGCAGGTTGCACCTGCCACCATTGCCGTGGTGGGCACGGGGCTCGACCGTGTCTATCCGCGCAAGAACCTGGACCTCGCGCACCGCATCGCCACGCACGGGCTTCTGGTCAGCGAGTACCCCCTGGGCACGCCACCGCTGGCCGCCAATTTTCCCAAGCGCAACCGCATCATTTCCGGCCTCTCCCAGGGGACTCTGGTGGTCGAGGCGGCACTGGCCTCGGGGTCGCTGATCACTGCCCGAATGGCGGCCGAACAGGGCCGCGAAGTGTTTGCGATTCCCGGCTCCATCCACGCACCGCAATCACGGGGCTGCCATGCGCTGATACGCCAGGGGGCCAAGCTGGTGGAGTCCGCGCAGGACGTGCTGGAAGAGTTGCGCCTGCCTTCCGCCCCGGCGGTGGACAGGCAGCTCGTTGACTTCGGGTCAGCATGCAGCAACACCGACCCGGGCATCCACGGAGGGGCAGACAGCCCTGTGCTGAAGGCCCTGGGTTTTGACCCCATGGGCGTGGATGCCCTGGTGGCCCGCACCGGCATGGATGCGGCGTCGCTGCAGGTGGCGTTGCTGGAGCTGGAGCTCGAGGGCCGCGTTGCCCGTTTGCCGGGCGGCCTGTTCCAGCGGCTGGGGACCGCCTGAGGCGCCCCCTCTGGACGGTGGTGGTTCGGGCGCGCGCCGCTTCGTTCGGTGCGCCCGGGCCTGGTCAGTCCAGAAGCCGCTCGGGGTTGGCGTCCAGCTTGGCCAGCGCATCGCGCGTGGCGCGCAAGGTCAGGCCCTCTTCTTCCTGGGCCACGAGCAAGCCGGCCTGCAGATAGGCTGCGAGCCTTCGCAACTGGATCAGGTAGCTGCTGCCGTCGACAGCGGCGAACAAATGCAGCTGCTTGCGCTGGCTTTGCCAAGCATATTGCACCTGGGCCGATGCCCCGTTGTGGTCCAGCGTGTACCAGGTGCCAGGCTGCAGTTCCTGGGCCCAGGCGACCATGTCGTCCTGAACGGGCGCGCCGTTGTCGGCGACCACATGGATGGAGGAGGCATCGATGCCCAGCATCATCTCGATGTTGTCGGCGTTGAGCGGCATGTCGCCCAGCGTCGCGTCGTTGATGAAATCCTCAAGGTTGGCCAGGCGCTTGGCCATGGCGTCGATGTGTGCCTGCGGAATGGATGCCGTCTTGGACAGGAAGGCGTCGGCCAGCGTGTCGGTGAGGACCTTGATCTGCGCATCCTGCGCCGGGCCGTTCACCCCCATCAGGGCCAATCCCTGGCGCAGGCGCTGCAGCAGGCCCGGAAGATTCTGGATGACCTGCGCGCGGTCGCTGCGGTTGGGCTTGGCGCTGGCCGCCCAGACCAGGTCCGCGGCCGTGCGCTTGAGCGATACGGTGTCTGCGTGCTGCGGGCCGTCGCGCACGGCCGACAGGGCCAGCACCTCGGCCCAGGTCTTGAAGAGAAACTCGCGGATCTCGTCGCGCACCGGCATGTCGCGCAGCATCGTGCGCAGCTCGATGGTGTACTGGATCGCGAGGGTTTCTTTCTGCTCGACCTGCTGGGCCACCGTGACCAGGCGCGAGGTGGCCTGCTTTTCGGTGAGGAACTTGGACAGGAATTTCTCGAACTCGTCGTAGACCAGCTGGAACACACGCCGGCCGGTCTCGGGGTACTGCTCGATCACCTGGACCACGCGGCGGATTTCTGCCTCCAGCGCGCTGCCATTGATGCTGGTGGCATCAAAGCCCATCACGCACGCCCCCATGCGGTCGATCAACTGGCGCGCGGGGTGGTTGAGGTTGCTGAAGAACTCTGGCTCGGCCAGCGCCACGCGCAGCACGGGCACCTGAAGCCGGGCAAACCAGACACGCACGGCCGGCGGGATGCGGTCTTCGGCCAGGATGCTCTGGAACATCAGGGCCACCACTTCGATGATGGCTTTTTCCCCGGCGGTGGAGGCCTTCTTCTTGAGCTCGGTCGAGCGTTCGCGCACCGCGCCCGCCAACTGCACCACGGCCGCGGGACTGTAGTCTTCCATCAGGGTGGCAACGCCACTGTAGTAGGTGTCGGCGTGCACGCGGTGGGCGGTGAGGGCATGGGCGAGCGCGGCCGAAGCCGGCGGGGCATTGACCATGTCGAACCCGGTCGCCGGTTGCGTCAGCAGCCTGCGCAGTTGCCCCATCACGCCCTGCGCCCGCTGGCGGGCCCGCGCCAGCGGGGTCATGCCCGTGGCAAACCCCGTGGGCAGGCCATGCCGCGGATAGCCCGCCGGCGGCCTGCCGCCGGGCAGGTGATGCTGGGGCATGGGGTGGCCGCCGCCCGGCTGGGGGATGCCGCCGCCGCGCGCCGCAGCCATGGCTTCCCGCGTCTGGGCCAGCGCCTGGGACGCCAGGCCCCCGGCACCAGAGTTGCTGGCGCCACCGGCAACCGTGCCGCCCGAAGTGCGCCGCACGCGCGACTTGAGGTCGGCCTGGGGCGTGACGCCCTGCTCCACATAGAACACATTGACGGCCTGGTACTGCTTCTGGAGCAGGTTGGCCAGTTCCCGCTGCAACGGGTCCACCACGGTCTGCAGGTCGGTGCGGGGCAGGCCGGCCTCGACCCACTGCTCGACCAGCAGCAGGCACACGGCATCGGGCCGGAGGATGTCGCTGCTGTCGAGCTCCTGCCCTTCCAGCGACTGGGTGCGCTGGCGCAAGGTGTCGAACTGGTGGCTGACCTGTTCGCTGACCGTGAGGGCCATGCGGGAAGCCAGGATCTTGTTTTCCACCACGTCGTCGCTCAGCAGCTCGAACTGGGGGCTCGCGCCGCCGGTGGCGAGGGTGCCGCGGGTGGTGCTGCTGTGCGGCGCCAGCGCATCGCGCCAGGCCTTGCCGGTGCGTTCGGTCCAGGCGGCATGGTGCTGCTGGTACAACATCCAGGCATCGCGGTGCGCCTGCATTTCGCGCGCTGTGCCCGTTTGGGACATCAGCGTTGTCAGGAAATCCAGGACCGTCTTGTCCAGGTCCGGGAGTCCGCCGCACAGCCCCTCTACGAACCGCTGGCGCGCCTGGCGGGCCAGGCGGCGCTGTGGAACGGAAGGGGGCGTGGCTTGCATGGAGACCGATATTAGCGGTTCAGACGGTGGCCCCGGCATGGGGATCGTTCGGATCCCCATCCTTCTTCACGGGCTTGACAAGGTCTTCGCGCTTCACACCGAGCCACATGGCGATGGCCGCGGCCACGAACACGGAGGAGTAGATGCCGAACAGGATGCCGATGGTGAGCGCCAGGGCAAAGTAGTGCAGGCTCGGGCCGCCAAAGAAGAACATCGACAGCACCATGGCCTCGGTGGATGCGTGGGTGATGATCGTGCGGCTCATCGTGCTCGTGATGGCGTGGTCGATCACCTCGTGCGTCGTCATCTTGCGGTATTTGCGGAAGGCCTCGCGGATCCGGTCGAAGATCACGACCGATTCGTTGACCGAATACCCCAGCACGGCCAGCACGGCCGCCAGCACCGACAGCGAGAACTCCCACTGGAAGAACGCGAAGAAGCCCAGGATGATCACCACGTCGTGCAGGTTGGCGATGATGGCCGCCACGCCGAACTTCCACTCGAAGCGGAAGGCCAGGTAGATCACGATGCCCACCACGACCATGGCCAGCGCCATCAAGCCGCCGTGCACCAGTTCCTCGCCCACCTGCGGGCCCACGAACTCGGTGCGCCGCAGCGTGACCTCGGGGTTGGCGGCCTTGAGCGCGCCCAGTACCTGTTCGCTTTGCTGCGCCGACGTCACGCCCTTTTGCACGGGCAGCCGGATCATCACGTCGCGGGCCGTGCCGAAGTTCTGCACCTGCACGTCGGGATAGCCCAGGCCGGAGACCGTCTCGCGGACCTTGGCCAGCTCGGCCGGCTGGCTGTAGGCCACTTCCATGACCGTGCCGCCCGTGAACTCCACCGACAGGTGCAGCCCGCGCGTGAGCAGGAAGAACACGGCCAGCGCGAACGTGATGAAGGAGATCGCGTTGAAGATCAACGCGTGCTTCATGAACGGGATGTCTTTTCGAATGCGGAAAAACTCCATGATCTTTGTTCCTTGCTTGGAGTTTCTTAGTTCGTCTTGGCCACGGCGGCATCGGCGTCCGGCTTCCAGACCTGGCCGATCGACACGCTCTTGAGCTTCTTCTGGCGGCCATACCATAGGTTCACCAGGCCGCGCGAGAAGAACACGGCCGAGAACATGCTGGTCAGGATGCCGATGCAGTGCACCACGGCAAAGCCGCGCACCGGGCCGGAGCCGAAGGCCAGCAGCGCCAGGCCCGCGATCAGCGTCGTCACGTTCGAGTCCAGGATGGTCGCCCAGGCGCGCTCGTAGCCCGCATGGATGGCCGCCTGCGGCGACATGCCGGAGCGCAGTTCCTCGCGGATGCGTTCGTTGATCAGCACGTTCGAGTCGATGGCCACGCCGATGGCCAGCGCCATGGCGGCAATGCCCGGCAAGGTCAGGGTGGCCTGGAGCATCGACAGGATGGCCACCAGCAGCAGCACGTTCACGGCGAGCGCGATGCTGGAGAACACGCCGAACAGCGTATAGTAGAAACACATGAAGACCGCGATGGCCGCCAGGCCCCAGACCACGCTGTGGATGCCGCGTTCGATGTTGTCTGCGCCCAGCGTCGGGCCGATGGTGAATTCCTCGATGATTTCCATCGGTGCGGCCAGCGAGCCCGCGCGCAGCAGCAGCGCGGTGTCGTTGGCTTCCGCCGTGGTCATGCGGCCGGAGATCTGCACCCGGCCGCCGCCGATTTCGCTGCGGATCACGGGGGCCGTCACCACCTCGCCCTTGCCCTTTTCAAACAGCACGATGGCCATGCGCTTGCCCACGTTCTCGCGCGTGATGTCGCGGAAGATGCGCGAGCCCTTGGCATCCAGCGTGAGGTTGACGGTCGGCTCCTGCGTCTGGCCGTCGAAGCCGGGCTGCGCGTCGGTCAGGTTCTCGCCGGTCAGGATGACCTGCTTCTTGACGATCACGGGCTGGCCGCTGCGCTCCAGGTAGCGTTCGGAGCCGAACGGCACGGGGCCGCGGCCAGTCTCGGCGGTGCGGGCCTCGGTGCCCTCGTCCACCATGCGCACTTCCAGCGTGGCCGTGCGGCCCAGGATGTCCTTGGCCTTGGCGGTGTCCTGCACGCCGGGCAGCTGCACCACGATGCGGTCCAGGCCCTGCTGCTGGATCACGGGCTCGGCCACGCCCAGCTCATTGATCCGGTTGTGCAGCGTGACGATGTTCTGCTTGAGGGCCTGCTCCTGCACGCGGCGCGTGGCTTCGGGCTTGATGGAGGCGCGCAGCTTGAATTCGCTGCCTTCGGGCGTGCTGGCGACCTGCAGGTCGGTGAACTGGTCCGCGATCAGGTTGCGGGCCGCCGTCAGCATGGCCTCGTCGCGCACCTTGATGTCGATGTTCTGGCCTTCGCGGCTGATGCCGCCGTGGCGGATGCTCTTGTCGCGCAGCGCGGTGCGGATGTCGCCCGCATAGGACTCGGCCTTCTTGGTCAGGGCCGCCTGCATGTCCACCTGCAGCATGAAGTGCACGCCACCGCGCAAGTCCAGGCCCAGGTACATGGGGTTGGCATGCAGGGATTTGAGCCAGACGGGCGAGCGGGACACGAGGTTCAGCGCCACGATGTACGACGGATCGCTGGCATCGGGCACCAGGGCCTTCTGGATCGCGTCCTTGGCTTTGAGCTGGGTGTCGGGCGTGTCAAAGCGCGCGCGCACCGAGTTGCCCTCCAGCGCCACGAAGTCGGGCGTGACGCCCGCGGCCTTGAGCGCTTCTTCCACCCGCTGCTGCACGGCGGTGTCCACCTTGACGGTGGCCTTGGCCGACGAAACCTGCACCGCAGGCGCTTCGCCAAAGAAATTGGGCAGGGTGTACAGGACCCCCACCAGCAGCACGATCACCAGGATCGCGTACTTCCAGACCGGATAACGGTTCATGATCGCGCTCTTATCTCAGTTGTGCATGGCGCCATGCGCCCACCCCTGCCAGGGACGCCGTGGATCTGGCTCTGCCAGTCCGGGGGCGTCGTCCCCCTCCCGCGCGGCGCGGGGGCAAGGGGAAGGCGCGCAGCGCCTCAGGGGAATGTTCATTGATTACTTGACCGAACCCTTGGGCAGGACCTGAACCACGGCGCTGCGCTGCAGCTGCACTTCGACGCCGTTGGCGATCTCGATGTGCAGGAAACCTTCGGACAGGCGCGTGACCTTGCCGACGATGCCTCCGGAGGTGGCCACTTCATCACCCTTGGCGATGGCGTCGATCATGGCGCGGTGTTCCTTCTGGCGCTTCATCTGGGGGCGGATCATGACGAAGTAGAGCACCACAAACATGAGCACCAGGGGCAGCATGCCGGTCAGCGAGGACATGATGTCGGTACCACCAGCGGCTGCGGCGGGTGCGGTTTGGGCAAAAGCGGAAGAAATAAACACGGACTGGACTCCACAACGGATGGTCAAAATTCACAAAACCCGCCAGGGGCCGGCGCGAGGGCGCCTTCCAGGGCGGAACAGGGCATTGTATGCGGCCCCCTGTGCGCGGCCCAAGGGGGAAGACCCAAGCCGCTGGCGGGTGTTTGCCGCGGGCGGGCGGTGCGCCGCGATGGCGGGAAAAAATCAGATCAAAATGGCCATGGACGCCGGCCTGTCAATCATTTGATGCTCCTGACTTGATAGTAAAAAGCCCGCGCGGTGCGCGGGCTCTTCACGGCAGGGCTGCCACGGCAGCCGGCTTCACGCCGCCTGGCGCTGCGGCTGGGCGGTGGTGCCGCCGGCGCGCCACTGCGCCATCAGGCCGTCCCACTTGGGGCGTGCGGCCGACAGGTGGCGCTCCTTCACGTGGCCATAGCCCCGGATTTCCTCGGGGATGCGGGCGATCTCCACGGCCAGGGCCAGGTTGTCCGCGTTCAGGCGGGCCAGCAGCTCCTCGATGCAGGCGCGGTATTCCACGATCAGCGCGCGCTCCATGCGGCGCTCCTCGGTCTTGCCGAACACATCCAGTGCCGTGCCACGCAACCCCTTCATCTTGGCCAGCAGACCAAAGGCGCTGCGCATCCAGGGGCCGAACGGCTGCTTGACGAGTTCGCCCTTGTCGTTCTTCTTGGCCGTCATCGGAGGGGCCAGGTGGTGCACCAGCTTGTAGTCGCCTTCGAACATGTTCGCGATCTTGTCCGTGAAGGCCTTGTCGGTGTGCAGGCGCGCGACCTCGTACTCGTCCTTGTAGGCCATCAGCTTGAACAGGTAGCGGGCCACGGCCTCCGACAGGCGGGTGGTGGTGCCCAGCTTGCTTTCGGCGGCGCGCACCTTCTCTACGAAGGCCGTGTACTCGGACGCGTAGGCGGCATTCTGGTAGCCCGTGAGGAACTCCACGCGCTTGGCGATCATTTCGGCCAGCGAAGGCTTCTTGACGAACTGGATCACCTGCGCGGCGGCAAACAGCGCCTGCACCGAGGCCAGGTCATGGGCGCAGCGGCGGCCCCATTCGAAGGCCGCCTTGTTGTTGTCCACCTGCACGCCGTTCAATTCCATGGCGCGCATCAGCGACGCGTAGGTCAAGGGCACGCGGCCCTTTTGCCAGGCGTAGCCCAGCATCAGCGGGTTGGTGTAGATGCTGTCGCCCAGCAGCTGGGTGGCCACCTGTTCGGCATCGAAGCTCCCCACGCCACCCGCGCCGACCGCCGCCGCGATGGCGCTGTCGCAGTTGGCCCCCGGGAACTGCCAGTCCGGGTTGGTCACGAAGGCCGCCGTGGGCGTGCCATGCGTGTTCAGCGCCACGAAGGTGCGGCCCGGCTGCATCACGGCCAGTGTGTACTTGTGCGCGGCGACGATGGAATCGCAGCCGATCACCAGGTCGGCCTTGGCGGTGTCGACCTTGGTGGTGTAGATGGCCTCGGGGCGGTTGGCGATCTGGATGTGGCTCCAGGTGGCGCCGCCCTTCTGGGCCAGACCACCGGCGTCCTGGGTGATGACGCCCTTGCCGTCCAGGTGCGCCGCCATGCCCAGCAGCGAGCCGATGGTGATCACGCCCGTGCCGCCCACGCCGCCGACCACGATGCCCCAGGCCGCTTCGGCCACGGGCAGCACCGGCTCAGGGATGGCCGGCAGGCTGGCCAGGTCGCCCTTCTTTTCCTTCTTGGGCTTCTTGAGCTTGCCGCCTTCCACCGTGACGAAGCTCGGGCAGAAGCCGTTCACGCACGAGTAGTCCTTGTTGCAGGTGCTCTGGTTGATGCGGCGCTTGCGGCCGAATTCCGTCTCCACCGGCTCCACGCTCAGGCAGTTGGACTTGGTGGAGCAGTCGCCGCAGCCCTCGCACACCAGCTCGTTGATGACGACGGTCTTGTCGGGCGTGGCCAGGGTGCCGCGCTTCCTGCGGCGGCGCTTTTCGGTCGCGCAGGTCTGGTCGTAGATGATGACCGTGCAGCCCTTGATCTCGCGGAACTGGCGCTGCAGCGTGTCGAGCTCGTCGCGGTGGTGCACCGTCACGCCCTCGGCCAGCGCCACGCCGTCGTACTTCTGCGGCTCATCGGTCACGATGATGAGCTTGGCCACGCCCTCGGACTTCAGGCTGTTCATGATCTGCAGCACCGAGTGGCCCTCGGGCCGTTCGCCCACCTGCTGGCCGCCGGTCATGGCCACGGCGTCGTTGTAGAGCACTTTGTAGGTGATGCTGGTGCCCGCCGCGATGCTCTGGCGGATGGCCAGCAGACCGCTGTGGAAGTATGTGCCGTCGCCCAGGTTGGCGAACACGTGCTGGTCGGTGGTGAACGGGGCCTGGCCCACCCAGGTCACGCCCTCGCCGCCCATCTGCGTGAAGGTGGACGTGTTGCGGTCGGGCATCCAGTTGGCCATGTAGTGGCAGCCGATGCCGGCCACGGCGCGCGAGCCTTCGGGCACGCGGGTGCTGGTGTTGTGCGGGCAGCCGCTGCAGAACCAGGGGGCGCGCTCGCCCGTGTCCACCTTGAGCTCGGCCATGCCGCGCTCGCTCGCCTCGATGATGGCGATGCGCGAATCCATGCGCGCGATGATGTCGCTGGAGACGCCCAGCTTCTTCAGGCGCTTGGCGATCGCCTTGGCGATGATGGCCGGCGTCAGGTCGGCCTTGGCGCGCAGCAGCCAGTTCTGGCTGGGGTTGGGCATGGACCATTCGCCGCCCGTGGCATCGCCCTCGGGCTCGTCGAACTTGCCCAGCACGTTGGGGCGCACGTCGGCGCGCCAGTTGTAGAGCTCTTCCTTGAGCTGGTATTCGATGACCTGGCGCTTTTCCTCCACCACCAGGATCTCCTGCAGGCCCTGGGCGAAGTCGCGCGTGATGGTGGCTTCGAGCGGCCAGACCACGTTGACCTTGTGCACGCGGATGCCCAGCTGGCGGCAGGTGTCGTCGTCCAGGCCCAGGTCCACCAGGGCCTGGCGCGTGTCGTTGTAGGCCTTGCCGCTGGCGATGATGCCGAAGCGGTCGTTTTGGCCTTCGATCACGTTGTAGTTGAGCTTGTTGGCGCGGATGTACGCCAGGGCCGCGTACCACTTGTAGTCCATGAGGCGCGCTTCCTGCTCCAGCGGCGCGTCGGGCCAGCGGATGTGCAGGCCGCCGGGCGGCATCACGAAGTCCTCGGGCATCACGATCTTCACGCGGTCCGGGTCCACCGAGATGCTGCTCGACGACTCCACCACCTCCTGGATGGTCTTCATGCCCGACCATACGCCCGAGAAGCGGCTCATGGCGAAGGCGTGCAGGCCCATGTCCAGGATTTCCTGCACGCTGCTCGGGAAAAACACCGGCGTGCCGCAGGCCTTGAAGATGTGGTCGCTCTGGTGCGCGGCCGTGCTGCTCTTGCTGATGTGGTCGTCGCCCGCAATCGCGATCACGCCGCCGTGCTTGGCGGTGCCCGCCATGTTGGCGTGCTTGAACACGTCCGAGCAGCGGTCCACGCCCGGACCCTTGCCGTACCAGATGCCGAAGACGCCGTCGAATTTCTTGGATTGGGGATACAGGTCGAGCTGCTGCGTGCCCCAGACGGCCGTCGCGCCGAGTTCCTCGTTCACGCCGGGCTGGAAGACGATGTTGTTGGCCGCCAGATGCTTCTTGGCCGCCCACAGCGCCTGGTCGTACGTGCCCAGGGGCGAGCCCCGGTAGCCGCTGATGAAGCCGGCGGTGTTCAGGCCGGCCACGGCGTCGCGCTGGCGTTGCAGCATGGGCAGGCGCACGAGGGCCTGGACCCCGCTCATGAACGCCCGGCCGTGGTCCAAAGAGTATTTGTCGTCGAGGGTGACGGTTTCGAGGGCCTTGCGGATGTGCTCGGGCAGTGGGGCGTTCATGGCTATGTCTCCAATGGCTTTTTTGTGGGGCCGGGCCTTGTGGGCCCGGTCGGGGCGCAGTCCTTCCGCCCGTTTAGGGCAGCGACTCCAGTGTGCAGAGAAGTGTATGTCTGCATTGCTGATATGTCTTTGCGTTCTGTGCCGTGTTTGGGCTATTCTGAGAAAGGATCTTTCTCGGCACGGCCATTTTGTGAACACTCTCGACAAATTCGACATCGCCATCCTCAATGAGCTGCAGGCTGACGCACGCCTGACGAACGCCGAACTGGCCCAGCGCGTGGGCCTTTCGGCCGCGCCCTGCTGGCGGCGGGTGCGGGCGCTGGAGGAGCAGGGCTTCATCAAGGGCTACCGCGCCGAGATCGACCGGCACAAGATCGGCCTGGGGGTGCTGGCGTTCGTGCGGCTGGATGCCGACCGCAGCACCGGCGACCTCACGCGCGAGATGGAGGCGGCGATCGCGCGCATCCCCGAGGTGGTGGCCTGCCACTACATCAGCGGCACGGGCACCTTCGAGCTGCAGGTGGTGGCGCGCGACCTGGACAGCTTTTCGCAGTTCGCGCGCGACGTGCTGCTCAACCTGCCCAACGTGAAAGACATGCACACCAGCTTTTCGCTGGGCGAGGTCAAGGCCAGCAGCGCGCTGCCGCTCACGCACCTGGCGCGCGCCAAATCCTGATTGCTATCATTTCAATAGCTTGTGGCGCTTGCTGGGAAAGCGCCAGGTGCCCAAAAGGCATCGGGCCGCCGGCCCGGGCCATGCCCCTGCACCGGCGTCGGACGCGCCGCCGGGCGCTGCGCGGCGGCAGAACCCGTCGCACAATGCGCGGACATGCCACCTTTGCCGTCCCACGAAAGCACGCGCAGCGTTGCGCCCCCGCCCCCTCCTGAACTGAGCCCGGCCCCCGAAGCGCCCGCCGACCTCGCGGCGCGTGAAGCGGCCGCGGACCGCGCGGCCCTCGCCCAGGACACGGAAGAATCCGTGGCTGCGCGGCTCGACCACTCCGCCTCGCTCTCGCCCCTGGCGCCGCTGTCGGTGCCAGTGTTCCGCATGCTCTGGCTCACCTGGGTGGCGGCCAACACCTGCATGTGGATGAACGACGTGGCGGCCGCCTGGCTCATGACCACGCTGACCACCTCGCCCATCCTGGTGGCCCTGGTGCAGTCGGCCTCGACGCTGCCCGTGTTCCTGCTGGGCCTGCCCAGCGGTGCGCTGGCCGACATCCTGGACCGGCGGCGCTACTTCATCGCCACGCAGTTCTGGGTGGCCGCCGTGGCGCTGGTGCTGTGCGTGGCCATCATGGCGGGCGGCATGACGGCGCCGCTGCTGCTCGCGCTCACGTTCGCCAACGGCATCGGCCTGGCCATGCGCTGGCCGGTGTTCGCGGCCATCGTGCCCGAGCTGGTCAGCCGCCCGCAGCTGCCCGCGGCGCTGGCGCTCAACGGCGTGGCCATGAACGCCTCGCGCATCATCGGCCCGCTGCTGGCCGGTGCCATCATCGCCAGCGCGGGCAGCGCCTGGGTGTTCGTGCTCAACGCCGTGCTGTCCGTCATCTCGGGCCTGGTCATCATGCGCTGGAAGCGCACCCACGTGCCCAGCCCGCTCGGCCGCGAGAAGCTGCCCAGCGCCATGCGCGTGGGCCTGCAGTTCGTGCGGCAGTCGCCCAGCATGCGGGCCGTGCTGTGGCGCATTTCCATCTTCTTCCTGCACGCCACCGCGCTGCTGGCCCTGCTGCCGCTGCTGGCCCGGGGCCTGGAAGGCGGCGGCGCGGGCACCTTCACCCTGCTGCTCGCGTCCATGGGCGCGGGGGCCATCACCGCCGCCATGTTCCTGCCGCGCCTGCGCCAGGCCATGGCGCGCGACGTGCTGGTGATCCGGGGCACGCTGCTGCAGGCGGCGGCCACCGGCGTGATGGCCGTGGCCCCCAACGTGTATGTGGCCGTGCCCGCGATGTTCGTGGCCGGCATGGCGTGGATCACCACGGCCAATTCACTGAGCGTGTCGGCCCAGCTGGCGCTGCCCAACTGGGTGCGCGCGCGCGGCATGTCGATCTACCAGATGGCCATCATGGGCTCCACGGCCCTGGGTGCCGCCGTGTGGGGCCAGGTGGCCACGGTAAGCGACGTGCACGCGAGCCTGGGAATCGCCGCAGGCACCGGCGTGGTGGCCATGCTGCTGGTGCAGCGCCTGGTGGCCGACCGCAGCATGGAGGAGGACCTGAGCCCCTCGCGCGCCTTCCAGGCGCCCGTGGCCGACGTGCCGCCGGGGGCGGGGCACCTCGTGGTCACGATCGAGTACTTCATCGACCCGGCCCGCGCGGCCGAATTCCGCGCCGCCATGCAGGAAAGCCGCCGCAGCCGCCTGCGCCAGGGTGCCCTGGGCTGGCAGCTGCTGCACGACATCAGCCAGCCCGCGCGGTATGTGGAGCGCATCGAGGACGAGTCGTGGACCGAGCACCTGCGGCGCTTCGACCGGGTGACGGCCTCGGACGTGGCCCTGCGCGACCGCAAGCTGGCCTTCCACGTGGGCGATGCGCCGCCGCGTGTGACGCGGTGGACGGTGGAGCCGTAGGGCGCCAGGGCCCCGGGGGTTGGGCAGCCCTGCAGCGCGGGGCGCCAGGGACGATGCCTCTACCATCGCGGGATGCCCTGCAAAGGCCCGCCCCAGCCCCTGACCTTGCACGTTGACCTCCCTATGAAGTGCTTCACGCGTTCCAGCTTCCTCTCCCTTGCGCTCGCGGCCTCCTGGGCCTGCGCGGCGGCCCCCGACCCCTCCCTGCTCGGCTGCTGGCGCGCCGCCAGGATCGTGCTGACCGCCCCGGATGGCGAAAAGGCCGAAGACACCTCCGGCCGCTGCACCCTGCAATTCAAGGCGGACCAGTTCGAATCCACCTGCAAGACCACCAGCGGGACGGCCACCACAACGTACCGGTATCAGGTCGTCCGCCCCCGGGTGTATGCGGCCACCATGGCGGGCAGCACCTTCAGGACGGAGATGGTGGGCTCGACGCGCGAGTACGAGTACCGCATCGAAGGCGATCAACTGCACACCGTGACCGTGCCGCCGGCCATGGCGTTCGCGGCGGCCGCTGCGGCCCAGCGGGTGGAAACCGATGCGGCGCGGGTGCCGTGCCCGTGAACGGGGCCGCCAGCCGCGGGGTGTTGGGGCACAGGGACACTTGAAGAAAATGCTCCTGATTCAATAGCTTTCAGCGCTTGTCCAATAAGGACTGGAAGCCAAAATGACCTAAAAAATCACCGGGGCCACAGCGCCCACAGCCGCAGGTTCTGCTTCAGGCGCCCGGCGATGTCGCCCGCCTCCGGTCCCCAGCCCGTGAAGAAGTCCGCGCGCACCGCGCCCAGGATGGCGCTGCCGGTGTCCTGGGCCATCACCATGCGGTTGAGCTGCACCTGCGGCCCGCTGGACGCGAGCCACACGGGCGTGCCGTAGGGAATGCTCTGGCGGTCCACGGCGATGGAGCGGCCGGGGGTGAGCGGCACGCCCTGCGCGCCGCGCGGGCCAAAGCCCGCGTCCAGCGGGCTCAGCGGCTCCTCGCGGAAGAACACGTAGCGCGGGTTGGTCCACATCAGCTCATTCGTGCGCTGGGGGTTGGCGGCCAGCCAGGCGCGGATGCCGGGCCAGGTGGCGTCGCGGGTGTAGCCCTGGTCCAGCAGCCAGCGGCCGATGCTCTGGTAGGGCTGGTCGTTGGTGCCCGCGTAGGCCACGCGCACCAGCGACACCGTGCCGTCCGCCTCGGCGATGCGCAAGCGGCCCGAGCCCTGGATGTGCAGCACCATCGATTCGACCGGGTCGCGCAGCCAGGCGATGGCCCGGCCGGCCAGCGCGGCCTGGGCCTCGGGCAGTGTCTCGATCTGCTGGCGCGTGTACCAGGGCTTGCGCGTCCCGAGCCCGGCGGGCACGCGGTAGACCGGCACGTTGAAACCGTTGCCGGGCTGGCGGGAGCCCTCCATCATCGGCTCGTAGTAGGCCGTTAGCAGGCCCTCCGTGTTGCCGTCCGCCGCCTCGATGCGGTAGGGCTGCAGGCGGGCGACGAGCCACGCGCGCTGCTCGTCGGCGGTGGCGATGCTCATCTGGCGCACCTCGCTGCACAGCGCGGCGAACGGCGCCACGGGGCGCTCGCAGCTCTTGATCCACGCGTTCCAGGCCTCGTGCAGTGCGTCGTCGGCAAAACCCGGCAGCTCGGCCCAGCGCACGGGCACCCAGCGGCTCTTGGGCTGGGACATCGGCGGGGGCAGCGGGCCGGTGTCGCCCGGCAGAACCACCGCGCCGGGCGGCAGGGGCGCCGGGATGGCCGGGGGGCGGGAGGGGCTTGCGGGCGGTGGGCTCGAGCAGGCGGCCAGCGTTCCTACAATCAGTGCCGTCAATACAAGGCCTAGAAGGTGTTTGCGATCACGCCGTGGCCGTGTTGGAGTGCCATCGGGATGAGTGGATGGCTCGGGTGCGCCGCAGGGGCTCGCGCTTGTGCAAGCAGCCGGGGCGTCCCATCGCCCGTTTTCACTCCAGCCCGAAGGGCCGAGGGCTTTGCGGTCGGTCTGCTGCGTTGCGGCGCTTGCCAATAGCGGGGCCATGGGCCGCACACCACGCCTTGTATCCCATCCCGCAATGGCCTCTGCGCGGCCACGGGGTGACCGTAAATACGTTCTTGGGAGTGTCAATTTCATGGGGCTGATTTTGCTTGAAGCGCTGCTCGCGCTGGTGCTGCTGGTCGCCATCGTCTGGTGGACCATGTTCTCAGGCCGCAAGGGTGGTGAGCTGCAGCAGCCCCCGAAGGATTCCCCGCCGCCGCCCCCCGCCCCCGCCCCTCCACCGCCCCCGGCGCAGTGACTTGGCATGCGCGCGGGGCGCGGGCGCCAGGCGGTGCCGTCCTACAGCCAGGGTGCCGCTGTGCCGATGGCGCCCATGCCAGCCCGCGGCCACGATGGCGTTGAGCTGGGCGCACCCGAGGCCGGGGCCAAGGACAGGCCACACGGCACGCGAACGGAACTCCCGAAGCGCCCAGCTCCAACGAATCTTTCAAGGAGCACCACCATGCGCAAACACATTCTTCTCGGCGCCACCGCCGTCATCGTCCTGGCCACGGGCTGCGCCAGCATGGACGACACCCAGCGCCGTACCGCCACAGGGGCCGGCGTGGGCGCGCTGGCCGGCGCCGTCATCGGCTCCGCCACCGGCGGCAGCGCCGGCACGGGGGCGGTCGTGGGCGCGGGCGTGGGGGCGCTGGGCACCTACATCTGGTCGCAGAACATGGAGCGGCAAAAGCGCGAGATGGAGCGTGCGACCCAGGGCACCGGCATCGCCGTGACGCAGACGGCCGACAACCAGCTCATGCTCAACATCCCGAGCGACATCTCGTTCGCCGTGGGCCGCTCGGACATCCAGCCCAACTTCGCGCCGGTGCTCGACCAGTTCGCTGCCGGCCTGCGCAACAACCCCAACACCGATGTGCGCATCGTGGGCCACACGGACAACACCGGCAGCGACGCCATCAACAACCCGCTCTCGGTGGACCGCGCCGCCAGCACGCGCAGCTACCTCACGGCACGGGGCGTGGACGGGCGCCGCATCGCCATCGATGGCATGGGCGAGCGCTACCCGATCGCCACCAACGACTCGGCCGACGGCCGCGCCCGCAACCGGCGGGTGGAAATCTTCGTGGGTGAGCGCCCGCGCGGCTAGCGGCTAGCCGCCGCACCCCGGCGCGCGGGCGCGGGGGCCGGCCTACTGCCCCGTGCGCAGCAGGTTGGCCAGCTCCACCGCCGACTTGACCTGCATCTTGTCGAACACCCGCGAGCGGTGCACTTCCACCGTGCGCACGCTGATGTCCAGCTGGTCGGCGATCAGTTTGTTGGGCAGGCCCGCCACCACCAGGTCCATCACATCGCGCTCGCGCTCCGTCAGGTCCGCGAGCCGCACCTGCAGGTCACTGCGCTCGCGCAGCTGCGCCAGCCGCTCCGCCGACTGCGCCAGCGCCTGCTCGATCCGGTCCACCAGGGCATTGTCGGAAAAGGGCTTCTCGCAAAAATCGAAGGCGCCCCGCTTGACCGTGTCCACGGCCGTGGGCACGTCGGCGTGGCCCGTGAGGAAGATCACCGGCATGGTGGCCAGGTCGCCACGCACGGCGAGCAGGTCGAACAGCGCCAGGCCGCTCATGCCGGGCATGCGCACGTCCAGCAGCAGGCAGCAGGGCTGGCGCTGCGCCGGGCGGCTTTGCAGCATGGCATCAAAGGCCTCGGCGCTGTCGAACGATTCGCTCGGGAGCCGGCGCGAGCGCAGCAGCCAGGCCAGCGCCTCGCGCACGCTGGCGTCGTCGTCCACGATGTACACGGTGGCGTTGGATACGGGTTCCATCAGGTGTCAGGCGAAGGTTGGGGAACGGGCAGCGTGAAGGTAAAGACCGTACCACGCGGCTCGTGGGGGGCAAATCCGAGAAAACCGCCGTGCTGCTCGATCACCGTGCGGCACATCGAGAGGCCCAGGCCCATGCCTTCGGCGCGGGTGGTGAAGAAGGGCGTGAAGAGTTTTTTCGCCACGTCCGCCGCGATGCCGGTTCCGAGGTCCGTCACCGCGAACTCGATCCATCCGCTGTGCTGGTTCGAGGCGGCGCGCCGCACGCGGATGTCGAGCACGCGCGTGGGAATGGCGGGGTCGTCCATGGCCTGCATGGCGTTGCGCGCCAGGTTGAGCAGCACCTGCTCGACCATGGTGCGGTCGCACAGGACGGGGGGCAGGTTCGGCTCCACCGTGGTGTTCACCCGCACGGCCAGCTTGCGCGCCTGCAGGATCACCAGCGGGAGGATGGCGTCGAGCAGCTGGCGCGCCTGCACGGCCTCCCGCGCCTGATCGCGGCGGCGCACGAAGTCGTGCACGCTCTTGATCACCTTGCCGGCGCGCTCGGCCTGCCGCGCGATGTGCTGCATGGCCATGCGCACGTCCTGCAGCTGCTCCGCGTTGGGTGCGGCGCCCGCCGGGCTTCCCGCCTGGGGCGCCGGCGCCTCCAGCAGGTTGATGGAGCCCGTGGCGTAGCTGGAGATGGCGGCCAGGGGCTGGTTGAGTTCGTGGCTCAGCAGCGAGGCCATCTCGCCCACGGTGGCCAGCCGGGCGGTGGCCTGCAGCCGCTCTTGCGAGGCACGCGAAAGCTCCTCCACCCGCCGCTGTTCGCTGATGTCGAGGAACGCGCTCATCCATCCCGTGTGCAGGCCCTGGGCGTTGATGAGCGGGGCCTCGATGATGAGCACCGGAAAGCGCGTGCCGTCCTTGCGCATGAATTCGGACTCGAACCCCTCGCGCGGCGGCATGGTGCCCGCGAAGCGGATGGCCTGGCGCTGGCGGTACTCCTCCACGCGCTCGGGCGGCCAGTAGGGTGCGGTCACGCTCTGGCCCAGCAGTTCCGGGGCGCTGAACCCCACCATGGCGCAGAACGCCGGGTTCACATAGGTGATGCGGCCTTCCAGGTCGCGGGCGCGCAGGCCCGTGACCAGCGAGTCCTCCATCGCCTTGCGGAATGCCAGCGCGTCGGCCAGGTCGCGCTCGGCGCGCAGGCGCCGGCGGTTGTCGCGCACCAGCACCACCATCACGGTGACCAGCGCGATCGACATGGCGGTGACCAGCGCGGTCAATACATTGGGGAACAGGCTGGGCGCGCTGTGCCAGGTGTCCATGCGCAGCACCAGCGTGCTGCCGGGCAGATCCAGCAGGTGCGTGGCCGTGAACATGCGCGAGCCCCGGCGCGCGGCGCCCAGCACGGCCAGCCGGGTGCCGTCGGCCTCGGTGAAGGAGGCCTCCTGGCTGCGCGTGAGGTTGTGCGCCACCAGGTTGATCAGCACGTCCTGCAGGGCGTAGGTGGCCACGAGGAAGCCCGTGCTGCGCCCCCCCGAGCTCAGGGGCAGGCACAGCTCCATCATTTCCGAGCCCAGCCCGTCGCCGTGCGGCTGGAAGTAGCTGCTGGAATAGGCGGGGCTGCTCAGGCGGCGCGCGTTGGCGCAGGCAATGGCGGCGTCGGACTGGTTGCCTTCGCGCAGCCGCGCGTCCCAGGCCACGGGGCGGTAGGGCGACTGGGCATGCGTGCGCACCCGCAGGCTGGTATCCCGCCACTCGATGCGCACCAGCTCGCGCCGGTTGCGCAGCAGCTCCGAGGCATCCACTTCCCAGGCGAGCTGGCCCGGGTCGCCCGCGTGCAGTGCCTGCAGGCTCTGCAGGTTGCGCGTGAGCGCCACGCGGATGTCGGACACCGCGTCGGCCGTGTCGCGCTCCAGGCGGGACTGCACCTGGCTGGCCTCGTACCGCCCCGCAAGCCACACCATGGTGGCGAGCATGGAGATCACGAGCAGCACCAGCAGGGTCCACAGCGACCAGCGCCGCCATGCGCCCCGCCAGCGCCTGAAAAGTGTGCGCTGCTGCGGGATCTTCACAGGACGCGGTGCGACAGGGAGGGAAGCTGCAGGCGCACGTCGCGCAGGCGCTGCGCGTCGACCACGCCCGACACCACGCCCGCCTGCTGGTCCTGCTCGGCCAGGATGGTGCCCCAGGGGTCCACCAGCATGCTGTGGCCCCAGGTGTGCCGGCCGTTCTCGTGCACGCCGCCCTGGGCGGGGGCCAGCACGTACGCCAGGTTCTCCACGGCGCGGGCGCGCAGCAGCACCTCCCAGTGCGCCTGGCCGGTGGTGTGGGTGAACGCGCTGGGCACCAGCAGGAGGTCCGCTCCGGCGCTGGCATGCAGGCGGTACAGCTCGGGGAAGCGCAGGTCATAGCACACGGAAAGGCCCACCCGCCAGCGGTGGCCGTCGCGCGATGGCAGCTCGAACTGCACGGGCGTGCCACCGGCCTCGATGACCCGGCCTTCGTGGTACTGCTCGCGGCCGTTGTCGAAGTAAAAGAGGTGGATCTTGTCGTAGCGTGCCACGCAGCCGCCCGTGGGGTCGAACACCAGAGTGGTGTTGCGCACCCGGTCCGGCGCGGCGGTCTGCAGCGGCAAGGTGCCGCCCACCACCCACATCCGCAGGTCGCGCGCCGCGCTGGCCAGGAAATCCTGAATCCGGCCTTCGCCCAGGGTCTCGCGCAGCGCGAGCTTGTCGGTGTCCTTGTGCCCCATCGCGCAGAAGTACTCGGGCAGCACCGCCAGCTCGGCGCCGGTGCCGGCCGCCTGCTCCAGCAGCGTGCGCGCGGCGCGCAGGTTGTCTTCCAGGCGGGTGCCCGACACCATCTGGATCGCGGCGACTTTCATCATGAGGCTTCTCCGGTTCTGGCGGGGCTGGTGCGGGGCGCTGCGTCGCTGGCGGGGCCGGGCTCGCGCCCGCGGCGGGGGACGCGCACGACGCGCGGGTCTGTCCAGGTGCCGTCGATGCGGAACTCCTGCGTGGCGGCCTCGATGAGCGGTCCGCGCAGGAACACCTGGGCCAGGAAGCTGCCCAGGCCGATCACGGGGTTGATGGCGGTGGCCACCAGCGATGCCGTCATGGCATTGATCTCGGGCACCACCACCACGCGCAGATCCTGGGTCTCGTGGTCGATGTTGGCGCTGCCCTCCATCAGCACGGCGGCATTCACGCCCTTCATCTGCAGGTTGTTCGTGGTGGCCACGCCCTGCTCGATGCGCACGTCGCCGCGCACGAAGTCGAACGCGAAGCCTTCGCTGAACACGTCGCGAAAATCGAGCGTGAGGCGCCGCGGCAGCGACTGCAGGCTGAGCACGCTGAGCAGCTTGGCCAGGCCCGGCTCGGCCTTGAGGAACTGGCCTGCTTCGATGTTCACGTTGATCTGGCCCGTCATGGACCGGTAGTCCGGGCTGAAGGGCGCGCCCATCCAGGCCACCTGGCCCTCCATGCGTCCCTTGCCGCGCCGCACCACGCCCGGCATGCCCATGCGCCCCAGCAGGTCGCCGGAGTCGCGGATGTCCAGCCTGAAATTGAGCACCGTGCGCCGGTCGGGGGTGCGCGGCCCGCCTCCCGCGGCATTCATCACCGCCCAGTTGCCGTTGGCGGTGAAATTCGCCTCGGGGGCGGTGATGTTGAATTTGGAGAGGCGCCATTCGCGCTGCGCGCCATCGCCGCCGCGGTTCTGCGCTTCGATCTCCACGCGCCCCAGCCGCTTGCCGCGCAACTCGAAGTCGTCCACCACGATGTCCAGCGCGGGCAGGGCTCCGGGCTGTTCGTCCAGCAGCGCTTCGACCTGGTTCACATCGCTTTGCGGCATGTTCACGCGGGACAGCCGTGCGAACAGGCGCCCGTTGGGCTGGTCGGCGGCGCCGGGCTGGCGGTATTCCAGGTAGCCGTTGAGTTCGGTGGCATCGAGGTTGGCGCGCCAGGTGGTGCCGTCGCGCAGGGCCCCGGCCACGATGTTGTGCAGCGTCCGGCCCTGGAGGGTGAGCTCGCGCGCGCGCAGGGCCAGCGTGGTGGGCAGGTAGTCCTGCGCCAGGCTGTGCGCGCTGGCCGGGGCCGCGGCGGCCGGCGCGCGCGCGGCGGTTTCCACGCGGGAGGTGGCCTGCGTCAGCACGTCCTCCCAGGCATCCACATCCAGCTTGCCCTGGTTGATGTTGGCGGCCACGCCCTGGGCGGGCATGGGGGCCGATTCGCCACCCGACAGGCCGACGCCGATGGTGCCCCGCAGCACCCGGGCCTGGGGCCCGCTGATATCGCGCACGTACACGGCCGAACCCAGCGCGCCCAGGTCCACCGTGACCTGGTCGCGCAGGGGCGGGGCGTCGGCACCGCTCCCGTGCCCGGCCTGGGTCACGCCGGCCAGGGATTCGCGCGCCACCTGGGTTTCAAAGCGCAGGGGCAGGCTGGTCTCCGCGGTCTTGCCCAGCGGCGGCGGGAGCGCCAGCGCCAGCCCCTGCAGGCTGGTCGTCACCTGCACCTCCGGCACGCCCCGGCGAAACGCCAGCGTCATGGCGTACGGCGTGCTGCCCGTGGCGTGGCGCGCCAGCTGCGAGAGCATGCCCAGCTGCGGCGCCTGCTGCAGCCCTTCGGCCGTCGCAGTGCCCTGGGCGCGCACCTGCACGGCCGACTCGGCCGCCGGCGCGTGGGCCGGCAGCGCGCGCATGCCACCTTCCAGCTTGACGCTGCCACCCAGCGCCTGCGCCTGCACGGCGTTGAGCGAGAAGCCGCCCTCGGTGAACTGCACCACGCCCCGCACGCGGCTCAGCGCAGGGGTGTCGGGCGTGATGCGCAGTTCGTTGCCGGCCAGCGTGACGCTGCCCTGGACCTTGGACTTGTTGATGTCGCTGATGGGCAGGGACAGGCGCAGCTGGAAGTCCGCATTGCCCGTGCCGCTGGCCTGGTCGAGCGCGTTGCCGGTCATGCGGCCCAGGGGCGACGTGCCCATGAGCGCGAGCAGTTCGGGCAGCGGCCCCCGGGCGTCGGCGCTGACGCTGACCACGGTGTGGGCCAGGTCGGGGATGCGGGCATCCACCTTGGACAGGCGCAGGCCCTGGCGCCCCGCGAAGCTGCCGGTGGCGCCGCGCACCTGCATGGACGAGCGCTCGAAGATCAGCTCGCCGCCCAGTTCCGTCAGCGCGGGCCAGGGCAGGGTGCCCGCCGGCTGCAGGCTGGGGGGCACGTAGGCGTAGGTCACGTCCTTGACGCGCGCGGCGATGCGGAATTCGCCCTGCCTGGGGTCGTTGAACGGCAGGTGGTGCAGGTCGCCCTTCACGCGGAACTGCACGTTGCTGGCGCTGCCCGCGACGACCGCGTCGCGCACATAGTGGCGCGAATCCGCCGGAATGGACAGCGGCAGGTAGCGGTGCACGCGGGTGCCGTCGGCGCGGTGCAGCGTGCCGGTGAGATCCAGCACGCCGGGAAACCGCGACTGGTGCGGCACCTTGGCCGCATCGCTCGTGTGCCAGGTCGCCCGTGCCTCGCCCTGCGCGTCGGCGTTGGCGAACTGCACGTCGTTGGCCTGCACCGCGATGCGGCTGCCCTCGAGCTGCCAGCGCACGTCGGCGCTGAGCCGGTCCAGGGGCAGCACGGGGTCCTCGAACACGCCGGGCAGCACCAGGGCGCCCGAGGCGATGGTCAGGGCCGCCTTGCCTCCTCCCTGGGTCATGTCCACGTCCACCGTGGCCCCGCGCAGGCCCAGGTGGGCGGTGGCCCCGGCGGAGGTATCGCCGGCCAGCGCGAGGCCGCGGATGCGCCCGCGCAGCTGGTACTGCTGCAGGTTGTCCAGGGGGCCTTTCCAGGTGGCCTGGATCTCATCCACCAGGCCTTGCGGCGCGTAGGTGCGGACCGCATCGTGCGCCGTGGCCCCCAGCGGCAGGCGGCTCGCGATCTGCGCGAGCGCGGCCAGGTCCAGGCGGTCCGCGCGGAACTCGCCCTGGGCGGGCACCTTGCCCGCGGCGGCCGTGTGGAGCAGCCGCAAATTGCCGCCCGGCCAGGTCAGTCCGTCATCGGTCTGGAACAGCAGGCCCTGGGTTGAAAACTCGAAACCCCCGTTCAGCCGGCGGCCGCCGAGACGCCCCTGGATCGAGGGCAGCACCAGCGCCTGCAAATCGGGGCCCAGCTTCGCGTTGACGTCGGCCAGCGCCAGGTCGGCCGTGCCGCCCACGATCTGCCCGCGCTGCACGTCGGCCCAGGCGCGCAGCGCGCCACGGCCGTGGGCCACCTCCACGCCCACGTCGGCGTGGTGGCGCAGCCGCGAGACGTCCACCCGCGCGAAATCGGCAAACACCTGCCCGTTCCAGTGCTTCCAGTTGCCGTCGCGTGCGCTCAGCAGAGGCGCGCGGAACAGCCCCACCACCGTGAAGCGGTCGCCCCAGGCCTCCGGCGGGGTGGCGTCCAGCCGCAGGTGGTGGTGCCAGTTGCCATTGCGCAGCAGAAGGTCCACCTTCTCCAGGGCAAGCTCGGGGGCACCCCGCTGCTCGTCGGTCCAGCGCACCGTGCCATTGCGGATGAACACTTCGCCCTGCGAGAACAGCCAGTCGGCCGCGGCGTTGTCCTCGCCCTGCTGCTGGGAAAAGTCCAGGCCCGCCACCTGGATGCGCCCGTCGGCGGTGCGCCGCGCCTCCAGCTCGGGCCCTTCAATGTAGAGCTGCTCGAAACCCCCGTTGAGCAAGGAGCGGGGCGACAGCGCCACGACCACGCGCGGCAGGCGCAGCGCGGAACGGCCCGCGGCGTCCAGCAGCGCGACATCCGAGAGTTCGACCGATGGGATCAGGCCCTCCGTGTGCGCCGCGATGGCCCCGATCCGCACCGGAACCCCCAGGGCCCGTGCGGCATGTGCCTCCAGCTGCGGGCGGAAATCGCCGATTCGCGGCACAATCCAGCCATGAAGTGCCCCCCACGCGATGGCCAGCAGCAGCCAGAAGGCCAGCAGCAAACCCAGCGACCACCGCGCGAGACCTGCCACGAATTTCAGCAGGCGGGTGGGGTGCGTGGTGGGAGCGATCATGGTGGGATTGAATGTGGCAGGAATTATGACCCGCGGCCTTAGCGCGGGTTCACTACAAACCAGTGTCCTTATGTATGTGGCCCCTTGCCATGTCTGCCATGCCCGCGTCTCCCGCTGATCCCCGCTGCCACCAGCCCCGTCCCGAGGGCCCGCTGGCCGCGCATTCGCGCTTCTACCAGCGCCTGCACCGCCGCTATGCGGACGATCTGTCCCTGCTGCCCGCAGGGGCGCCGGTCCTGGCCACCATGGAGACGGCCTACGATGCGCTGCGCTCGCGCGGCTGCGACACGGGCACGGCCCTGCGCGTGCTGCGCCAGCTCGTCATGGAGCGGCTCATCCAGCTGGACTGCGACGCGCAGGCGCCGCTCGCCGACATCACCCGCGCCGTCACCGAACTGGCCGAGCTGGCGCTGGACCGCGCCAGCCGCCAGGCGCGGCAGGAGCTGGACGAACGCCACGGCGCGCCGCGCGGACCGGACGGCCAGCCCGTGCAGCTGTGGATCATCGGCATGGGCAAGCTGGGTGCGCGCGAGCTCAATGTCTCCAGCGACATCGACCTGATCTACGTGTACGAACACGATGGCGAGACCGCGGGCACGGCCGACGGCCGGGGGCGCATCTCCAACCACGAATACTTCGCGCGGGCGGTCAAGGCCATCTACAGCCTGGTGGGGGATACCACCGAGCACGGCTTTGTGTTCCGCGTGGACCTGGCGCTGCGCCCCAATGGCAACTCCGGCCCGCCGTCGGTCTCGTTGTCGGCGCTGGAGGAGTACCTGCAGCTGCATGGCCGCGAATGGGAGCGTTTTGCCTGGCTCAAGAGCCGGGTGGTGGCGCCCCACGACTGCATTGGCAGCCCCGAGGTGCAGGCGCTGCGGGGCGTGGTGCTGCCCTTCGTGTTCCGCCGCTACCTGGACTACAGCGTGTTCGATGCGCTGCGTTCCCTGCACCGCCAGATCCGCGACCATGCGGCCAAGCGCAGCGCGGGCCACCCCGAGCGCGCCAACGACGTCAAGCTCTCGCGCGGCGGCATCCGCGAGATCGAGTTCACGGTGCAGCTGCTGCAGGTGGTGCGCGGCGGCCAGTTCCCCGAGCTGCGCCGCCGGCCCACGCTCGATGCGCTCACGCGCCTGGCCCAGGCGGGCCTCATGCCGCAGGAAACCGCCGATGCCCTGGCGCGCGCCTATGTCTTCTTGCGCCGGGTGGAGCACCGCATCCAGTACCTGGACGACCAGCAGACCCACGTGCTGCCCACGCGCGACGACGACCTCGCCTGGATCGCCTACACCCTGGGCTACCCTGACTGCTGCGCCTTCCTGCACGAGCTGGACGCGCACCGCGAACTCGTGGCCCAGGAGTTCGACACCTTGCTGGGTGGCGCGGGCAAGAAGCAGTGCAATGGGGGCGGCTGCGGCGGTCCCCGCGCCTCGGCGCCCCCACCCCCCGAATTCGACACCCTGCTGGAACAGCTGCCGCCCGGATTCCGCGAGCGCGTGGCCGAGTGGCGCAGCCACCCGCGCGTGGCGGGCCTGCGCGACGAAGCCCGCGCCCGCCTGTTCCGGCTGGTGCAGCGCACCGCGCAGTGGCTCAAGGAGGGCCGCGTCACCGAAGAGGCCGCGCTGCGCCTGGCCAACTGGCTGGAGCCGCTGCTGCGCCGCGAGAGCTATCTGGCGCTGCTGCTGGAGCGCCCCTCCGTGCACGAACAACTGCTGCACCTGCTGGGCGCGGCCAAATGGCCCGCCCGCTACCTGCTGCAGCACCCGGGCGTGATCGATGAACTGGTGGGGGATTCGCTGCTGGCCGAGCGCTTCGTGGTGGCGGACTTCGAACGGGAGCTGGCCGTGCGGCTCGCGTCGCTGCAGTCCACGGGCGAGGACGATGACGAAACCCTGCTGAACCTGCTGCGCCGCGCCCAGCACGCGGAAACCTTCCGCACCCTCGCGCGCGACGTGGAGCGGCGCATCACCGTCGAGCAGGTGGCGGATGACCTGTCCGCCCTGGCCGACAGCGTGCTGCGCATCACGGCCCAATGGTGCTGGAGCCGGCTCAAGACGCGCCACCGCGACAGCCCGCAGTTCGCCATCATTGGCTACGGCAAGCTGGGCGGCAAGGAGCTGGGCTACGGCAGCGACCTGGACATCGTCTTCGTGTTCGACGACGACGATGAACGCGCGCCCGAGGTCTACGCCGCTTTCGTGCGCAAGCTCATCAACTGGCTCACCGTGAAGACGGGCGAGGGCGACCTGTACGAGATCGACACCGCACTGCGGCCCAATGGCAGCTCGGGCCTGCTGGTCACGAGCTTCGAGGCCTACGCCAACTACCAGCAACGCCGAGGCAGCAACACCGCCTGGACCTGGGAGCACCAGGCCATGACGCGCGCGCGCTTCGTGATGGGCAGCGATGCCCTGCAGGCGCGCTTCGATGCCGTGCGCGAGGCCGTGATCACCTCCGAGCGCGACCCCGCCGCCCTGCGCGAGGAGATCGTGCTCATGCGCGAGCGCGTGCGCTCGGCACACCCCACGCGCGCCGGGCAGTTCGATGTGAAACACAGCCCGGGCGGCATGGTGGATGCGGAGTTCGCGGTGCAGTACCTCGTGCTCTCGCAATCCGCGAACCACCCGGAGCTGGTGGGCAACGTGGGCAACATCGCGCTGCTGCAGCGCGCCGAGCAGGTGGGCCTGCTGCCGCCCGGCGTGGGCATGGCGGCGGCCGACGCCTACCGCGAACTGCGGCGCGTGCAGCACGTGGCGCGCCTGGACGAGGCGCCCACCCAGGTTGCTCCGCCCGCGCTGCAGGCCGAGCGGAATGCGGTGCTGGCGCTGTGGAGGGCGGTGTTCGGCTGAGGCCGGTCCCGGCGTGACGTTTCGTTGCATTTTTGGCGGGCGAATTTTCCGCTGGCCTTCGCCAATTCAAACAACTGTTTGAATTCTGGTGTTTAATCCGGTGCCATGAGTTTTGGCGCCCATTTCATTCCCGCAGCCCAGCGCACCGCCCGCAGTGATGGCGAGGACACGCGCGCGCGCCTGCTGCACGCGGCGCTGCAGCTGTTCTCCGAGCGGGGCTTCGCACAGACCTCGGTGCGTGCCATCGCCGAGGCCGCTGGCACCAATGTCGCCGCGATCGCCTACCACTTTGGCGACAAGGCCCGGCTGTACACGGCCACGTTCTATGAACCCTTTGGCAGCGGCAGCGACCTCATCGCCGTGTTCGCCGATCCCGCACTGACCCTGCCGCAGGCGCTCGCCTCCTATTTCGGGGGGTTTCTGGAGCCGCTCAAGCACGATGACCTCGTGACCCAGTCGCTGCGCCTGCATGTGCGCGAGCTGCTGGACCCGACCCACGTGTGGCCCGAGCTCATCGAGCGCGAGTGCCGGGCCCCCCACCTGGCCCTGGTCCAGGTGCTGTGCCGCCACATGGGCGTGCAGGAGGTGGACGACGACATGCACCGCCTCGCCTTTTCCCTGGCCGGGCTGATCATGCAGATGTGGACCCAGCGCGACCCGCTGCAGGTCATTGCGCCGCAGCTGGCAGGGTCGGGGGCTGTGGATGAGTGGGTGGACCGGCTGACCGGCTACGCCCTGAGCATGGTGCAGGGCGAGATCGCCCGGCGGCAGGCCGCACAACGGCCCGCGCGCCGCAGTACTTCACGGAATTCGCACAAGGAATCCAACGCATGACTTTGAGCAAGACCCGATTCTTCTGGGCCGCCTGCCTGCCGCTGGCCCTGGGCGCCTGTGCCGTCACGGCGCCCCCCGCGCAGGTGCCCGCGCCGCCGCCGGTGGCGTGGCAGGCGCCCTTGCCGCACCAGGGCTCGCTGGGGGATCTGGCGCGGTGGTGGACGCAGCTGGGCGACCCGCTGCTCGTCGAGCTGATCGATGCCGCGCAAGCCATCAGCCCTGGCGTGGCGCAGGCCCAGGCCCGCATCGCGCAGGCGCGTGCCACGCAGGTGAGCAGCCGCGCCGCGCTGCTGCCGTCGCTCGATGCGCAGGCCAGCGCCAGCCGGGGTTTCAACGAGCAGCTCGCGGGCATCGCCACCACGGCGCAGGCCGGGCTGCAGGCGAGCTGGGAGATCGACCTCTTCGGCGCCAACCGGGCCACCAAGACGGCGGCCGACGAGCGGCTGGCGGGCGCGCAGGCGCTGTGGCACGAGGCGCGCGTGAGCGTGGCCGCCGAGGTGGCGCAGCAGACGAGCAGCCTGCGCACCTGCCTGGAGCAGCTGCGCGTGGCCGAGCGCGATGCGCAGTCGCGCGGCGAGACCTCGCGGCTGTCCGACCTCAGCGAACGCGCCGGTTTCACGGCGCCCGCCACCGCCGCCCTGGCGCGTGCCAGCGCCGCCGAAGCCCAGGCGCGCGCATCGCAGCAGCGCATGCAATGCGATGTCGAAGTCAAGACCATGGTGGCGCTGACCGGGTGGGAAGAGCCCGCGCTGCGCGCGCGCCTGTCCACGCCGGCATCCGCCGCGCCCGACACCCTGTTCGCCATCGCCGCCCTGCCCGCCCAGGTGCTGGCCCAGCGCCCCGACGTGTACAACGCCGAGCGCGAAGTCGCCGCCGCCAGCGCCGACGTGGGCAGCGCGCAGGCCCAGCGCTACCCGCGCCTGTCGCTCAGCGGCTCGGTGGGCACGGCCTGGGTGCGCAGCGGCGGCGTGACGACCGACCTGAACACCTGGACCATCGGCCCGCTGGCGCTCAGCGTGCCCCTGTTCGACGGCGGCCGCCGTGGCGCCCAGGTGGAGGCGGCGCAGGCACGCTACGACGAGGCCGCCGCGCTCTACCGCGCCAAGGTGCGCCAGGCCGTGAGCGAGGTCGAGCAGGCGCTGGTGCGGCTGCAGAGCACGGCCGAGCGCAATGCCAGTGCGCGGGTGGCGGCGGCGGGCTACCGCACCTCGTTCGATGCCACGGAGGCGCGCTGGCGCGGCGGGCTGGCGAGCCTGGTGGAGCTGGAAGACGCGCGCCGCACCTCCCTGGCGGCCGAGAACGCGCTGATCGCGCTGCAGCACGAACGCCAGGCCGCCTGGGTTTCGCTGTACCGCGCCGCGGGCGGTGGCTGGAAAGAGTGAAACACCCCCTGAGTCGCTTCGCGCCTTCCCCCCTCCCGACTCGCTGCGCGAGTCGGGAGGGGGACGCCCCCGGCGCGGCGGGGCGGCCCTTGCGCGGGGGCACTGGCCTGCGCCGCGCCAGTTTCATCCCGTGCGAGTGGCGCGTAGCGCCGTGGATAGTTGATATGAATTCTTCAGGACGAAAGCAAATGCAAAATTTCTCTTCCTTCAAGTTCTCTCCGACGGCCTTCGCCGTGATTGCTGCCTGCGTGCTGGCCACCGGCGGCGCCCTGGTTTTCTCCAGCGCATCGCGCGCCGCCGACGAGCCCAAGGCGGGCCAGCCCCGCCCCGCGCTCACGGTGAGCACGGCCCAGCCCCAGCGGACGTCGGTGCCCTTGCGCCTGGCGGCCAACGGCAATGTGGCCGCCTGGCAGGAGGCCAGCATCGGCGCCGAAAGCAATGGACTGCGACTGACCGATGTGCGGGTGAATGTCGGTGACGTGGTCAAGGCCGGCCAGGTGCTCGCCACCTTCTCGGCCGAAACGGTGCAGGCCGACGTGGCGCAGATGCGCGCCAGCCTGCTCGAAGCCCAGGCCAACGCGGCCGAGGCGGCGGCCAATGCCGACCGCGCCCGCTCGCTGCAGGCCACGGGTGCCTTGAGCCAGCAGCAGATCCAGCAATACACGACGGCCGAGAAGACCGCGCAGGCCCGCGTCGAGGCCGCCAAGGCCACGCTGAACGCACAGCAGCTGCGCCTGAAGTACACGCAGGTGGTGGCGCCCGACAGCGGCGTGATCTCGGCCCGCACGGCCACGGTGGGCGCGGTGGTGGGCGCGGGCACGGAGCTGTTCCGCATGGTGCGCAAGGGGCGCCTCGAATGGCGCGCCGAAGTCACGTCCACCGAGCTGCGCCGCATCGCGCCGGGCGCCAAGGTCAGCGTGACCGCGGCCAGCGGCGCGGCGGCCGAAGGCACCGTGCGCATGGTGGCCCCCACGGTGGACCCGCAAACCCGCAATGCGCTGGTGTATGTCGATTTGCCGGCGAACAGCGATTTCCGCGCCGGGATGTTCGCGCGCGGCGAGTTCGCGCTGGGCAGCAGCGATGCGCTCACGGTGCCGCAAGAGGCGCTGGTGGTGCGCGACGGGTTCTCGTACGTGTTCGTGGTGGGCGCCGAGCAGCGCGTGCAGCAGCGCAAGGTGCAGACGGGGCGCCGCGTGGCCGACCGGGTGGAAGTGCTCTCGGGCCTGGACGCGAATGCCTCCGTCGCCGTGCGCGGCGCGGGCTTCCTGAATGACGGGGACCTGGTGCGTGTGGTCGGCGCGCCGCCGGCGAGCGGCAGCACCTCCTCCCTGCAGGAATTCAAACAAAAAGTGCCTGTAGCGCAGGTTGATCAAGCGCTGGTAGCTATCAAATAAGGAGCGTTCTCCATGAATGTATCCACCTGGTCCATCAAGAACCCAATACCGGCCTTGATGCTGTTTGTGCTGCTGACCTTCGGCGGCCTGCTGTCCTTCAACGCCATGAAGGTGCAGAACTTCCCGGACATCGACCTGCCCACGATCTCCGTGACCGTGGCGCTGCCGGGCGCATCGCCCGCGCAGCTTGAAAACGACGTGGCGCGCAAGATCGAGAACAGCATCGCCACGCTGCAGGACTTGAAGCACATCTACACCAAGGTGCAGGACGGCGGCGCCACCATCACGGCCGAGTTCCGCCTGGAAAAGCCCACGCAGGAGGCGCTCGACGATGTGCGCTCGGCCGTGGCGCGGGTGCGCGGCGACCTGCCCGGCGACGTGCGCGACCCCATCGTGACCAAGATGGACCTGGCCGCGCAGCCCGTGCTGGCCTTCACCATCGCCTCGAGCCGCATGGACAGCGAGGCGCTGTCGTGGTTCGTGGACGATGCCGTGGCCAAGAAGCTGCTCACCGTGCGCGGCGTGGGCGCGGTCAACCGCGTGGGCGGTGTTCAGCGCGAGGTGCATGTGGCGCTGGACCCGGTGAAGCTGCAGGCGCTCAACGCCTCGGCGGCCGACGTGTCGCGCCAGCTGCGCCTGGTGCAGACCGAGAGCGCCGGCGGCCGCACCGACCTGGGCGGCAGCGAGCAGCCCGTGCGCACGCTGGCCACGGTGCAGTCGGCCCAGGAGCTTTCCAGCCTCACGCTGTCGCTGTCGGACGGCCGCCACGTGCGGCTCGATCAGGTCGCCACGGTGTCGGACACGATTGCCGAGCCGCGCGCGCTGGCCCTGCTCAACGGCAAGCCCGTGGTGGGCTTCGAGGTGGCGCGCAGCAAGGGCGCGAGCGAGATCGAGGTGGGCGGGGCCGTGCAGGCCGCGCTCAAGGAGATGCGCGCGCAGCACCCCGACCTGGAGATCACCGAGGCCTTCAACTTCGTGCAGCCCGTGCAGGAGGAATACGACGGCTCCATGCACCTGCTGTACGAAGGCGCGCTGCTGGCCGTGCTGGTGGTGTGGCTGTTCCTGCGCGACTGGCGCGCCACGTTCGTCTCGGCCGTGGCGCTGCCGCTGTCGGTCATCCCGGCGTTCATCGGCATGCACCTGCTGGGCTTTTCCATCAACGTGATCACGCTGCTGGCGATGTCGCTGGTGGTGGGCATCCTGGTGGACGATGCCATCGTGGAGGTGGAGAACATCGTGCGCCACCTGCGCATGGGCAAGACGCCCTACCAGGCGGCCATGGAGGCGGCCGACGAGATCGGTTTGGCGGTGGTGGCCACCACCTTCACGCTGATCGCGGTGTTCCTGCCCACGGCCTTCATGAGCGGCATCGCGGGCAAGTTCTTCAAGCAGTTCGGCTGGACCGCGTCGCTGGCCGTGTTCGCCAGCCTGGTGGTGGCCCGCGTGCTCACGCCCATGATGGCGGCCTACATCCTCAAACCCATCGTGGACAAGCACCAGGACCCGCGCTGGATGACCGTGTACCTGCGCTGGGCGGCCTGGTGCATCAGGCACCGCTGGATCACCTTCATCGCCACGGCGGCGTTCTTCATCGGCTCGCTCGCGCTGATCCCGCTGCTGCCCACCGGCTTCATCCCGCCGGACGACAACTCGCAGACCCAGGTGTACCTGGAGCTGCCGCCCGGCGCCACGCTCGCGCAGACCCGCGCCGTGGCCGAGGATGCGCGCGAGCGCATCGCCAAGGTGGAGCACGTGCAGAGCGTGTACACCACCATCGGCGGTGGCTCCGCGGGGGCGGACCCCTTCATGGGCGGGGCCAATGCCGAGACCCGCAAGGCCACGCTGACCATCCTGCTGGCCGAGCGCGGCGAGCGGCCGCGCAAGCAGGGCATCGAGAACAAGATCCGCACGGCCCTCGAAACCCTGCCCGGCGTGCGCAGCAAGGTGGGCCTGGGCGGATCGGGCGAGAAGTACGTGCTGGTGCTCTCCGGCGACGATCCGCAGGCGCTGACCACGGCCGCGCTGGCGGTCGAGAAGGACCTGCGCACCATCCCGGGCCTGGGCAGCATCTCGTCCACCGCCAGCCTGGTGCGCTCCGAGATCGCGGTGCGTCCAGACTTCGCCCGGGCCGCCGACCTGGGGGTGACCAGCAGCGCCATCGCCGAGACCCTGCGCATCGCCACCATGGGCGACTACGACGTGTCGCTGCCCAAGCTCAACCTCGCGTCGCGGCAGGTGCCCATCGTCGTGAAGCTGCAGGACGACGCCCGCAAGGACCTGTCGCTGCTGGAGCGCCTGGCGGTGCCGGGCGCCAAGGGCCCGGTGATGCTGGGCCAGGTGGCCACGCTCGAATTCAGCGGCGGCCCGGCCGTGGTGGACCGCTACGACCGCGCGCGCAACGTGAACTTCGAGATCGAGCTGTCGGGCCAGCCGCTGGGTGACGTGACCAAGGCCGTGGAGGCGCTGCCCTCCATCAAGAACCTGCCGCCGGGCGTGCGCCAGATCACCATCGGCGACGCGGAGATGATGGGCGAGCTGTTCGCCAGCTTTGGCTTGGCCATGCTTACGGGCGTGCTGTGCATCTACATCGTGCTGGTGCTGCTGTTCAAGGACTTCCTGCACCCGGTGACCATCCTGGCGGCGCTGCCGCTGTCGCTGGGCGGCGCGTTCGTGGGCCTCTTGATCGCGCAAAAGAGCTTCTCGATGCCCTCGCTCATCGGGCTCATCATGCTCATGGGCATCGCCACCAAGAATTCCATCCTGCTGGTCGAGTACGCCATCCTGGCGCGGCGCGAGCACGGCATGACGCGCTTCGAGGCGCTGATCGACGCGTGCCACAAGCGCGCGCGCCCCATCATCATGACCACGCTGGCCATGGGCGCGGGCATGCTGCCCATTGCCATCGGCATCGGCGCGGCCGACGCGAGCTTCCGCTCGCCGATGGCGGTGGCGGTGATCGGGGGGCTCATCACGTCCACGCTGCTGAGCCTGCTGGTCATCCCCGCCGTCTTCACCGGGGTGGATGATCTGGGCCAGCGGTTCGGGCGCCTGGTGCGCCGGCTGCGGGGTGCGCACCACGCGCCCGCCGCCCCGGCGCTGCCCCCGGTGCCCGCCTCGCCGCCCGCACCGTGATGGCCCGGTGGTGGTTGCCCGAACAACCGGGCAATCACCCGGGTTGACCAGGGTTTGGTGGCGCGCCAGTCGTTAGATAATGTAACGAGCACCATGAACCTCGTCAGCCTGAACATCGAATCCATTCAGCTTGGCCACCCGCTGCCCTTCGTGCTGCGGGGGGCCGATGGCGTGCTGCTGGCGCAAAAGGGCTATGTCATCCGCACCCGGGACGAGCTGGCCAAGATGGTGGCGCGGGGCCGCCAGCTGTGCGTGGACACCGATGAATCCGGCGACAGCCACCGCGCCTACCTGGCGCAGCTGCAGCGCATGCTGATCGCGGACACCAACCTGGGCGAGATCGCCGCCATGCAGATGACGGCGGCCGACGACCCGGCGGGGCGCGGGCGCGGAGGCCGGGCCCTGCCCGACTGGCCCGAGCTGCAGCTGCGCGCCACGCAACTGCTGCGCGCGCCGTCCCCGTCGGACTTTGGCGGGCGCTTCCAGGCGCTGCACGACGAACTCTCGCGCCACTGTGAGCAGACGCCCGATATCACCCTGCTGGCCCTGATCTACCTGTCGGCCCAGGAAACCCGCATGTACAGCGCCACCCACTCCATGCTGGTGGCCTGCGTGTGCATGGTGGTCGCGCGCGAGATGCTGCGCTGGCCCGAGGGCCGGGTGCAGCAGCTCGGGCATGCGGCCTTGTCCATGAACATCGCCATGACCGAACTGCAGGACCAGCTGGCCCAGCAGACCCACCCCCTGACTGCCCAGCAGATCGCGGCCGTGGAAGACCACGCATCACGGTCCGAGGCGCTGCTGCGCTCGCTGGGCGTGGCCGACACCGCATGGCTGGAGGCCGTGCGCTGCCACCACCACCGCACGCCTGGCCCGCTGGCCAAGAAGACGGAAGCCCAGCAGATGGCCCGGCTGATCCAGCGCGCCGATATCTTTGGCGCCCGCATGGCGCCCCGCGCCGCCCGCTGGCCCATGCCGGTCACGGCGGCCATGCAGGCGAGCTACTACGATGAGGAGCACCAGGTGGACGAGGCCGGTGCAGCGCTCGTCAAGACGCTGGGCGTGTATCCGCCAGGGGCCTTTGTGCGGTTGGCCAGCCAGGAGGTGGGTGTCGTCATCCGCCGGGGTACGACGGCCACCACGCCCAAGGTAGCGGTTGTGACCAACCGGGACGGCATGCCCACGGGCGAGCCGATTCCCCGCGACACCGGCATGCCGCCCTGGAAAGTCACGGGCGTGGTCGCCTTCAAGGACGTGCGGGTCAAGCTCCCGCTCGACCGCCTGCTCAACCTGGGCTGATCTTTTCGGCCCCGCAGCGGGGCCGCACCCGATGCGGGTGAACGCCCCCTCGCCCGGTGCGGCCGCCATGGGCACTCCCTGGCCCGTTTTTCAACGCTCCCACGGGGCTGATGCCCGGCATCCGGCTTGCATCCGATGCCCGTCTGGCCGTGCGCCACGCAATACCCCCTTCCCGCTGCCGGGAATCTGAATCCAGTGGTCATCCATCGGCGTATACCAATGAGTACAAATAAAAACTCATGTGGACAAAAAATGATGGAATGGTTAAATTGCCCACACCACTGCGCTATGACTCCTATGAAAACCTCTTCCAGACGCCTTTTTCCGGCCACGGGCCTTCTTGTCCTCGCGATGGCCGCCGGGCTTGCCCCTCGCGCGTGGGCGGCGGACGCGGAAAGCTGCCCGGCCACCTTGCAGCACACCTTTGCACGGCTGCAGGACGAAAAGCCGCAGTCGCTGTGCCAGTACAGCGGAAAGGTCGTGCTGGTGGTCAATACCGCCAGCTTCTGCGGCTTCACCGGCCAGTACAAGGGGCTCGAGGAGCTGTATGCCCGGTACAAGGACAAGGGCCTCGTCGTGCTGGGCTTTCCGTCCAACGACTTTTCGCAGGAGAGCGGCAGCAACCAGCAGATCGCGGACTTCTGCGAGAACACCTTCGGCGTGAAATTCCCGATGTTCGCCAAGAGCAGCGTGAAGGGCGCGGACGCCTCGCCGCTGTTTCGCCAGCTGGCACAGCTGTCGGGCACCGCGCCGCGCTGGAACTTCCACAAATACCTGCTGGGCCGCGACGGCAAGCTGGTCGACCAGTACTCCAGCCTCACCGCCCCTGACAACAAGGGCCTGGTGCGCGCCATCGAACAGCAACTCGCTGTTGCCGCTCCACGGTGATTGCAATGTTTTCTTTACGTTTCTTTAAAAAAAACCGGCGCGGGGCCTGGAACTTCCGCGCGAGGGCCCCACTCTATTCCCTGCACGCTGCGATTGCGTGGCGTACAGTTTTAGTGTTGCGAAGCCTTTCGGGCCCCCGGGTTCCGACTGACCTCCTGGAGCGCTTCTCCTCCCTCCCTCTCTTATTCGTTTCGGGACGCTTCGCAACCTTTTTATTCCAGGCACCGGCCAGAGGGGGCCGGCCATGAAAATCGCCATCATCGGCTCCGGCATCTCCGGACTGGCGGCCGCGCACCGGCTGCGTGGCCAGGCGCACATCACCCTGTATGAGGCCGGCGACCACTTTGGCGGCCACACCCACACCGTGGATGTCACGCTGCGGGATGCCAGCGGCCGGCTGGTCACGCAGGGCGTGGACACCGGCTTTCTCGTCTTCAACGAACGCACCTATCCGCAGCTGATCCGCCTGCTGGCCGAACTGGGCGTGCAGACGTGCCGGTCCGACATGTCGTTCTCGGTGCAGGTGCCCGGGGCCCGGGGCGGCCGGCCGCTGGAGTGGAGCGGCACGAACCTGGGCACCGTCTTCGCGCAGCGCGCCAACCTGGTCAGCCCGCGCTTTCTGGGCATGCTGGCGGACCTGCTGCGGTTCAACCGCCTGTGCACCCGCATCGCCGAGGCCGGGGCCGATGCGGCGCTCATGCAGCCCCTGGGCGACTTCCTGCGCGAGCACCGCTTTGGCGATGCCTTCCGCGACTGGTACTTCCTGCCCATGCTGGGCTGCATCTGGAGCTGCCCGACCGACCAGATGCTGCAGTTTCCGGTGGCCACCCTGATCCGGTTCTGCCACAACCATGGCCTCCTCCAGGTGAGCGACCGCCCGCAGTGGTGGACGGTCGCGGGGGGCGCGCGCCACTATGTGGACAAGATCGTGGCCGGTATCGCGGACACGCGCCTGTCGACCCCCGTGCGCCGCATCGAGCGCGATGCGGCCGGCGTGCGGGTGGTGACCGACGGCGGCACCGGGCATTTCGACCAGGTCGTCGTGGCCACGCATTCCGACCAGGCGCTGGCGCTGCTCGCGCGGCCCACGCCGCAGGAACGCGCCGTGCTGGGCGCCATCCGCTACCAGGCCAACCGCGCGGTGCTGCATACCGACACCGCGGTGCTGCCCGCGCGCCGCGCCGCCTGGGCCGCGTGGAACTATGAGCGCGCCGCGCAGCCCGGCCGCGAATCGGCGCGCGTGTGCCTGCACTACCTCATCAACCAGCTGCAGCCCGTGCCCTTCGCGCAGCCCGTGGTCGTCTCGCTCAACCCCGTGCGCGAGATCGCGCCCGACCAGGTGATCGGCAGCTACGACTACGCCCACCCGGTGTTCGACCTGGCCGCCATTCGCGCGCAGCGGCAGGTGGCCGAGATCCAGGGCCATGGGCACACCTGGTTCTGCGGGGCGTGGACGGGCTACGGGTTCCACGAAGACGGACTGAAGTCCGGGCTCGCCGTGGCCGAACAGGTGCTGGCCCGCCAGCCCGCTCCCCTGGCGGAGGCCGCATGAACATCGGCATGGGCACCGCTCCCGAGGCCCCGCAGCCGCTGATCGGCTTTGGCCAGGTGCGCCATGCGCGGCTGCGGCCCCGGCGGCATGCGTTTGCCTACCCCACGTTCTTTCTCCTGCTGCCCCTGCGCACCATGGGCGCCGCAGCGCCGGGCCCGCTGGCCGTGAACCGGCGCGGCGCCATCAGCTTTCACGACACGGACCATGGCGACGGCCGCAGCGCCGCGCAGGGCGGGGCGCTGGCCTGGCTGGACGAGCTGCTGCGCGCCGAAGGCATTGCCGACGCCACCGGCGAAGTCTGGCTGCACTGCTACCCGCGCGTGCTGGGCTACACCTTCAAACCCGTGAGCTTCTGGTACTGCCACCGCGCCGACGCCAGCCTGCGCGCCATCGTGGTGGAAGTGAACAACACCTTTGGCGAGCGGCACTGCTACTTGCTGGACGCGCCCCGCTACGGCGTGGAACTGCGGGCGCGCAAGGTGTTCCATGTCTCGCCCTTCTGCGAGGTGGGCGGGGGCTACCGCTTTCGCTTCCTGCGCACGGCGGGCGGGCCCGCCGATGCGGGCCGCACCGTGGCGCGCATCGACTACGACGACGACGCCGGACCGCTGATCGAGACCAGCGTGAGCGGCACCCTGCACCCCATCACGGGGCAGACGCTGCGCCGGGCCCTGTGGGGCTACCCGGCCATGACGCTGGCCGTCATCGCGCGCATCCACTGGCAGGCCTTGCGGCTGTGGCTCAAGCGCGTGCGCTTTCACCGCAAGCCCGAGGCCCCTGCCTCCATCGTGACCCGTTGACCCCACAGCCCGACGAGACCGCCATGAACACGACCACGACCACCGGCGCCGCCCTGCACGCCACCCTGCCCGCCGGCACGCCGGCCGCCGCGCGCACGGCCCTTCGGCTCCTGCAGGGGCTGCAGCATGGCAACCTCACGGTGCAACTGCCGGACGGCACGCTGCAGCACTTCGGCCAGGGGGGCGGCCTCTCGGCGGCCATCACGCTCAGGAACTGGAACGTGTGCAGCGCGGCGCTCAGGTCGGGGGACATCGGCTTCGCCGAGAGCTACATCGCGGGGGACTGGACCACGCCGCACCTCACCGACCTGATCAAGCTCTTCATCGCCAACCGCCAGCAGGTGGAAGGCGTGATCTATGGAAGCTGGGCCGGACGCCTGCTGTACCGCATCAAGCACCTGCTCAACCGCAACACGCGCGCCAACAGCCAGAAGAACATCCACGCGCACTACGACCTGGGCAATGCGTTCTACGCGCTGTGGCTGGACGACACGATGAATTACTCGTCCGCCTGGTTCGAAGGCGATGCGGGCGGCGACATGCGCAAGGCCCAGCATGCCAAGGTGCGCCGCGCCCTGAGCCAGGCGGGGGTGCGGCCGGGGCACCGCGTGCTCGAGATCGGCTGCGGCTGGGGGGCGCTCGCCGAGATGGCGGCCACCGAGTTCGGCGCATCGCTGACCGGTGTGACCCTGTCCACCGAGCAACTGGCCTTCGCGCAAGGGCGCATGGCGGGGCAGGGGGTGGAGCACCGGGCCGATTTGCGGCTGCAGGACTACCGCGACATCCACGATGGCCCCTACGACGCCATCTGCTCCATCGAGATGGTCGAGGCCGTGGGCCGCGAGTACTGGCCCACCTACTTCCAGTCGGTGAACCGCCTGCTCAAGCCCGGTGGCAAGGCCTGCATCCAGAGCATCGTCATCGACGACAGCCTGTTCGAGCGCTACATCAGCTCCACGGACTTCATCCAGCAGTACATCTTCCCGGGCGGCTGCCTGCCGTGCCCGCGCGAGTTCCGCCGCGAGGCCGAGGCCGCGGGCCTGCGCGTGGTGGACGAGTTCGCCTTTGGCCAGGACTATGCCGAAACGCTCAGGCGCTGGCGTGACCGCTTCGTGGCCCAGCGCACGCAGATCCTGCAGCTGGGGTTCGACCAGCGCTTCCTGCACATCTGGGAGTTCTACCTGGCGTATTGCGAGGCGGCGTTTGCGATGAGCAACATCGACCTGGTGCAGTACACGCTGGCCAAGGATTGAGATTGCTATGAAAAATATAGCTGCCACCGCGTGTTTTATCTGCGCTGCAGCCGTTTTTCATCCCAGCATGGCTGTGGCGCAAGGGGCAGGGGCGGCCCAGGCCACGGCGGCGCCGCTGTCCGGCGTGCGCCTGGCGGGCCAGGGCGTGCTCCGGTTCCTGGGTTTCGAGGTCTACCGCGCACGCCTGTGGGTGCAGCCGGGCTTTGACGCCGAGAACTACGGCGCCCAGCCGCTGGCGCTGGAGCTGACCTACCACCGCGACTTCACGGCGGAGGCCATCGCCAGGCGCTCCATCGAGGAAATGCGCCGCGTGGGCAGCTTCACGCCCCAGCAGGCCGCGCGCTGGCAGCAGGCGCTGCAGGCGGCGCTGCCGGACGTGAAGGCGGGCGACCGCCTTCTGGGCATTCACCAGCCGGGCGTGGGGGCGGTGTTCAGGATGGCCGGGCGCGTGGTGGGCGAGGTGCCCGATGCCGAGTTCTCGCGCCTGTTCTTCGGCATCTGGCTCTCGCCCCAGACTTCCGAACCCAGGCTGCGCCAGGAACTGCTGGGCGCGACCCGCGCCATGGGGCAGCCATGACCCGCACCACCCAGCCCCTGCGCGCCCGCCACGGCCTGGCCTATGGGCTGCTGGGCCTGCCCCTGGCGTTTGTGGCGCTGCCGCTGTACGTGCTGCTGCCCAACCACTATGCCCGCGAGTTCGGCATGCCGCTGGCCACGCTGGGCTCGGTGCTGCTGGCGGCGCGGTTGTTCGATGCGGTGTCGGACCCGCTGCTGGGCCGCCTCTGCGACCACCTGTTCGGCCGCTCGGTGCGTGCCGTGCTGGCGGCGGGTGCGGTGTCGGCCATGGTGCTCGCACTGGGGCTGACCGGCCTGTTCTTTCCGCTGGTGCGCGGGGCCGATGGGCTGACCGCCTGGGCCCTGGTGGCGCTGCTCATCACCTACACGGCCTACAGCCAGCTGGGCATTGCGCACCAGGCGTGGGGCGCGCGCCTGGGCGGCGACGAACTGCAGCGCGGCCGCATCGTGGCATGGCGCGAAGGCGCCGCGCTGGCGGGCGTGGTGCTGGCCTCGGTGCTGCCCGCGCTGCTGGGGCTGCCGGTCATGCTCGGCGTGTTTGCCATGGCCTTGCTGCTGGGCTGGTGGGCCTGGACGCGCGCGCCGCGCCCCCCGGCGCATGCGGGTGGCGCCGTGGCGGGCGGGTATCGCCCGTCGCGGCGCGCCAGCCTGTGGCGGCCGTGGGGGCGCCCAGCGTTCCGCCGCCTGCTGGCGGTGTTCATGCTCAACGGCATTGCCAGCGCCATCCCGGCCACGCTGGTGCTGTTCTTCATCCAGGACCGCCTGCAGGCTCCACCCGCCCAGGAGCCCCTGTTCCTCGCGGCCTACTTCGTCTGCGCCGCGCTGTCGATCCCGTTGTGGCTGCGCGCCGTGGCGCGCTGGGGCCTGGCGCGCACCTGGCTGGCGGGCATGCTGCTGGCGGTCGCAGTGTTTGTGTGGGCCGCGTTCGTGGGGGTGGGCGATGTGCTGCCCTTCCTCGCGGTCTGCGCGCTGTCGGGCGTGGCGCTGGGCACCGACCTGGCCCTGCCCGGCGCCCTGCTGGCCGGCGTGATCGCGGCCGAGGGCGACAGCGGCCAGCACGAAGGCGCGTACTTCGGCTGGTGGAACTTCGCCACCAAGCTCAACCTGGCGCTGGCCGCGGGCCTGGCGCTGCCCCTGCTGGGCTGGCTGGGCTACACCCCCGGCACGCGCGGCGACGGCGGCTTGCAGACCCTGGGCATCGCCTATGCGGTGCTGCCCTGCGTGCTCAAGCTGATGGCGGCGGCGGCGCTCTATGCCCTGCTCCTGCGGGGTCCCCGCAGCGCAGCGATTGTTTGAATCAACCTGTCCGAACCGACCCCAGGGCCCACCCCATGATGCAACGACGCCTCCTCCTTTCCGCCGTGGCGGCTGCGCCCGTGGCCCTGTCCGGCTGCGCCAGCCCGGGCATCGAAGGCTATGCCAGCGAGAAGCCCGTGCTGGACCTGGCCCGGTATTTCAACGGCAAGATCGACGCCTGGGGCATCTTCCAGGACCGCAGCGGCCAGATCGTCAAACGCTTCACCGTGGTCATGGATTGCCAGTGGCAGGGCAACGAGGGCGTGCTCGACGAGGCCTTCACCTATTCGGACGGCACCACCCAGCGCCGCATCTGGCGCCTGACCCAGCACGCCGACGGCCGTACCACCGGCACCGCCGACGACGTGGTGGGCACGGCCCACGGGCAGGCGCGGGGCAACGTCTTCCGCTGGAACTACACGCTGGCCCTGCCGGTGGATGGCACGGTCTACCACGTCGACCTGGACGACTGGATGGTTCTCATCGACGACCGCGTGATGCTCAACCGCGCCACCATGAGCAAGTTTGGCGTGCGCCTGGGCGAGATCACGCTGTCGTTCACCAGGCGCGCGCCATGAGCCTGAACCCACCGCTGCGCGACTGGCAGGGCCGCAGGGCCTGGGTGATCGGTGCGTCCAGCGGCATCGGGCGCGCCACGGCGTCGGCCCTGCATGCGCGCGGTGCGCAGGTCACGGTGTCGGCCCGCAGCGGCGATGCGCTCGATGCCTTTGCCGCCCAGCACCCCGGCAGCCTGGCCCTGCCCCTGGACATAGCGCAGCCCGAGCAGGTGCAGGCCGCCGCCGCACGGGTGCTGTCCGGGGGCGCGCCCGACCTGGTGTGCTACTGCGCCGGCACCTACCGCGACATGCGCGCCACCGACCTGGATCTGGCCGACATGCTGCGCCACGGGCAGATCAACTACAGCGGTGTGCTGCACGTGCTGGCGGCCGTGCTGCCCGCCATGCTGGCCGCGGCGCACGCGGGGCGCCCCGGGCATGTGAGCGTGGTCAGCAGCGTGGCGGGGTTCCGGGGGCTGCCCAGGAGCCTGGCCTACGGGCCGACCAAGGCTGCGCTCATCAACCTGGCCGAGTCGCTGTACCTGGATCTGCACGGCTTGGGGCTTGGCGTGAGCGTGATCAACCCCGGGTTCGTGGCCACGCCGCTCACGGCGGGCAACGACTTCACGATGCCCGCGCTGATCTCGCCCGAGGCGGCGGCGGCGGCCATCTTGCAGGGCTGGGAGCGGGGGCATTTCGACATCCACTTCCCCAAGCGCTTCACGCGGGTGATGAAACTGCTGCGCGTGTTGCCGTATCGGTGGTACTTTCCTGCGGTCCGCAAGTTCACGGGACTCTGAGCGCCATGCTGCAGCCACCTCGCACCACAACCTCCACCGAAGAAGCCGTCACCCGCGTGGTGGCCTTCTTCGAGACCCTGGCTCCGGCCGACGTGGCGGCACTGGGCCGCCTGTACGCGGCCGATGCGCGCTTCAAGGACCCGTTCAACGAAGTGCGGGGCCTGCCCGCCATCCAGGCCATCTTCGACCACATGTTCGATGCGCTGGAGCAGCCGCGTTTCGTGGTCACCGGCCGCGTGGTGCAGGGCCCGCAGTGTTTCCTGACCTGGGAGTTCCTGTTCGCCTTCAAGGGCTTTGACAAGGGCGTGACGCAGACCGTGCGCGGCGCCTCGCACCTGGTGTTCGATGACCAGGACCTGGTGGCGCTACACCGCGACTACTGGGACGCCGCCGAAGAACTGTACGAAAAGCTGCCGGTGGTGGGCGCGCTGATGCGCTGGCTCAAGAAACGCGCCAACAGTTGATTGTTGGCCGTTGACGCATTGATCACGCCAGCGTTTTGATGCGTGGGTGCCCCGGCAGCGGCACGGCGCGCTGCAGCACGCCCTCGGCCAGCCACAGCGCACTGTTCCATGCGCGTTGTGCCGCATAAGGCAGCGGCAGCTGCTGGTAGTCGTCGTTGAAGACTTCGAAGCTGTAGTCGCCCTGGTAGCCCATCCCATCGAGTGTGCGCACCAGTTCGGCCAGCGCCTGGCTGTGCACGCCCTCGCCGGGGAACACGCGGAAGTGCCGTGCAGTGTCGATGCGCTCCTGCACCGTGCGGGTCTCCTGCCACATGAAGTCCGAGAGCTGCACCAGATAGATCTTGGCGGGGTCCACGTCGGCCAGCGCCGTGAGCGGCGTGCTGGTGGCGAACTGGTGGTACGAGTCGATGGCCAGGCCGAGGTTGGGGCAATCCGCCTGCTCGACCGCCGCCCACGCCTGGTGCACCTCGTTGATGTGCCGTCCCCAGGAGAGGCCTTCGAAGGCCACGCGGATGCCGTGCGGCAGCGCCAGCAGGGCGAGCTTGCGCAGGTCGCGGGCAATCGCGTCGGCATCGGCGGTGGCATGCGACGAGGTGGAGCTGCAGGCCAGCAGCACCGGCGCGCCCAGGTCGCGCGCCATCAGGATCATCTGCTTGGCGATGTCCACCTTGTAGCTGTGCAGGTGGCCCGACAGGCCCTCGAAGTCGCGCAGCACCTGGAAGCCCGTCACGCGCAGGCCGCTGCTGCGCACGGCGTGCACGGCCGCCTCGATGCCCTGCGGATGGCCCACGATGTCGCGGGCCGCCAGCATGATCTGGCCGAAACCCGCCGCCTTGACGGCGGCCAGCTTGGCCTCCAGCGGGCCGGCCAAACTGATGGTGTCCATGCCGAAGTCGGCGACGTTGCGTTGCATGGTCGAAGTGCGCATCGAGGTCTCCGGGCGGTGGTCAGCGGGCGTCGAGAACCAGCTCGAAGCTGGGCGAGCCGGCATCGGCCCGCGTGAGCGCGCCGCGCGTGCCCGTGTGCACCCCCGTGGGGGATTCCACGAAGTCCACGCCCCGGGCGCGCAGCGCGTTCACCGTGGCCAGCACGTCCGGCGTGCCGAACGCCACGCGCTGCAGCAGTTCCTCGGGGTCGGCATCGAGCGCATCCACGAGCGGCTCGATCAGCTGCCAGTGCAGGGTGCCGCAGGGGCTGGCCAGGATGCGGCCATGCGTGAGCACGCCGAACGACTGGTCGGGCGCCAGCTCGGCGAAGCCGAACAGTTCGCCGTAGAAATGGATCCAGTCAGGCGCCCTGCCCAGGCCGATGTATTGCACCACGCCGAACAGATGCAGGCCCTGCAGCGCGGGCGGGCGCGGATTCACGGTGGGGATGGGGATGAAATCCACCTCGTAGATCGAGAATTCCTTCCAGCGGTCCACGAAGTAGATGCGGCTCGCGCCCACGCCGTGGATGGCGGGAATGTTCAGCTCCATCACCTGGACCTCGGTGTGCACGGCCCAGGCGCCCAGCTCCAGCACGCGGCGGTAGGCGGCGGCTGCGTTGCCCACACGGAAGGCGATGGCGGCGAGCACGGGGGTTTCCGCCAGGGCCGACGGCGCGTGCGGCCCGGTGCGCTCTTCGTCCTGGTGCGCGTTCACGATGATGTTCATGTCGCCCTGCCGGTACAGCAGGACCTCGCGCGAGCGGTGGCGCGCCACCGGCTGGAAGCCCATGCGCTCCAGCGCCTGCCCCAGGGCCTGCGGGCGGCTGGTGGCGTATTCGATGAACTCCACCCCCTGCAGTCCCAGGGGGTTGGGAAGGTCTCCGAGCGCCTCGCGGGCGGCCATCATCGGGGTGCTCATGCGTTGGACTCCTTGCGTGTGGTTGCGGTGGTGTCAGCGCGGGCTGACGAGCCGGCGAAAGTGGGCGTCCATCCGGTCCGCGTCGGGCGCCACGCCGGTGAACAGTTCAAAGGCACCCACCGCCTGGCCCACGGCCATGCCGCCCCCGTCCGAGACGCGGCAGCCCAGTGCGCGCGCGGCCTGGACCAGGGCGGTGTCGAGCGGGAAGTACACGACCTCGGACACCCACAGCGCGGGGCGCAGCAGGCCCGTATCGAGGGGCAGGCCGGGCAGCTTGTCCATGCCCGTGGGCGTGGCGTGGATCAGCCCGGTGGCCCGCGCCATGGCCGCGTGGATCTCGCCGGCCTCGGCCCGGGGGCCATAGAGCGCATTCACGTCGGCGGCCAGTTGCGCGGCCCGTTCGGGCTGCGCATCGACGATGGTCAGGTGCCGTGCACCCAGGCGCAGCACGGCATGCGCGATGGCGGCGCCCGCACCGCCCGCGCCCAGCAGCACGACGCGGCCGAGGTCGGCGCCCGGCAGCGCACGGGTGAAGCCCCGGGCCCAGCCTGACCCGTCCGTGTTGTGCCCCACGAGCTTGCCATCGTGGACCACGACCGTGTTCACGGCCCCCATGGCTTGCGCTTCTTCCGACAGGCTGTCGAGGTAGGGGATCACGGCCTGCTTGCACGGGTAGGTCACGTTGCAGCCGGCATAGCCCATGATGCGTGCAGCCGACAGCAGCGTGGGCAGCTGTGCGGGAGAAGACGCCGAGCGGTCCAGGTCGATCAGCTGGTAGTGCAGGCGCATGCCGTGTTGCCGCGCCTCCTCTTCGTGCAGGGCGGGAGACAGCGACTTCTGGATGCCGGCACCGATCAGCCCGATCAGCACCTTGCGGGGGCTTGTGGAAGACATGGCGGATGCGGTGGATGACACCGGGGGATCAAGGAGCTGGGTGCTCATGGGCGGGTTGCGTGGAGGACGCGCTGGCGTGTGGGCGTTGGTGCCCGCACCGCAGCGCGGGGGTGGCTGCTGCGTTGCGATGGCCTACTTGCCGCCGCGCAGCTTGGCCAGCGTGGCATAGACCTCTTGCACGGTCTCGGCGCCCACCTTGTCGCTGTGCTTTTCCACCACGGGCTTGACCTTGGCGCGCAGCTTGTCGACTTCCGCCGGCGAGAACTCGGTGACCTGCATGCCGGCCTTCTTGAGCTCTTCGAGCGCCACGTCGGCCTGCGAGCGCGAGACGCTGCGCTGGAACGCGGTGGCCTCGGCCATGGCTTCGGTCACGGCCTTCTGGTCGGCGGGGTTCAGGCTGTCCCAGAACTTCTTGCTCACGATGACCGCCTGCGGGTTGTACATGTGGCGCGTGATGGTCAGGTGCTTTTGCACCTCGGCGAACTTGGACGACAGGATGGTGGAGAACGGGTTCTCCTGGCCGTCCACGGCCTTTTGCTCCATGGCCGTGTACAGCTCGGGGAACGGCATGGGCACGGCGTTGGCGCCCAGCGCGTTGAACATGTCGATGTAGATGGGCGACTGGATCACGCGGATCTTGAGGCCCGCGATGTCCTCGGCCTTGGTGATGGGGCGCTTGCTGTTGGTCAGGTTGCGAAAGCCCAGTTCCCAGTAGCCCAGGCCCACCAGGTTCTTGGCCGCGAGCTTGTCGAGCAGCTTCTTGCCGAAGGGGCCGTCGGTCACGGCATCGGCCTCCTGGGGTGAGGCGAACAGGAACGGGAAGTCGTAGATGCCGAATTCCTTGGCCTGCGCGGACAGGATGCCGGCGTTGAGCACCGTCATCTCCACGGTGCCGCCTTGCAGCGCCGAGACGGTCTGCAGGTCGCCGCCCAGCGTGCCGCCGGGAAAAAGCTTGACCGCGATGCGGCCGCTGGTCTTGGCCGCGACGAGGTCGGCGAATTTCTGCGCGCCCTGGGCCTGCGGGTGCTCCTTCTGGTTCTGGAACGCGAACTTGATGGTGCGTTCCTGGGCATGCGCACCGGGCAGCAGCGAAGCCGCGACGAGGGCGGTGGCGAGCAGGGTCTTCAAGAGTTTCATGGATGTCTCCTTGGGTTTTGGGCGGGGCAGAAACAGGAAGGAACGGAAGGCGGGAGGGGCACGGGAATCAGCCGCCGAGCCAGCGCAGGGGCACGGTGACGAGCGAGGGGAACGCGACCAGCAGGAACATCACCACGAACTGCGTCAGCATGAAGGGCATCACGCCGCGCGTGACCTGGCCCATGGAGATGCGCCCGACGCCCGCCACCACGTTGAGCACGGTGCCCACGGGCGGCGTGATGAGGCCGATGGAGTTGTTGATGATGAACAACACGCCGAAGTAGACGGGGTCGATGCCTGCGGCCTTGACCACCGGCATGAGCACGGGCGTCATGATGAGGATGGTGGGCGTCATGTCCATGGCCGTGCCGACCACCATGACCAGCACCATGATCGCCACCAGCAGCAGGGTGGGGTTGCCCATGAAGGGCTCGAGCATGCTGATGACCTTGGACGGCAGGTCGGCCACGGTGATCAGCCAGGCCGACACCATGGCGGCGGCCACCAGGAACATGATCACGGCGCTGGTTCGCGCGGCCGCCTGGAAGATGTCGACCAGCTGGCGCCACGAGAGCTCGCGGTACACCGCCATGGAGACGACGAGCGCATACATCGCGGCCACCACGGCGGCCTCTGTGGGCGTGAAGACACCCATGCGCAGGCCCACCAGGATGATGATGGGCAGGCCCAGCGCCCACGCGGCCTCGCGCAGCGCCACCTTCAGTTCGGCGCGGGTGGCGCGCGGTGGAGGCATGACGTTTTCACGGCGGCCGAGCCACCACCACGTGACCGCCAGCGAGACGGCCAGCAGCAGACCGGGGAAGATGCCCGCGAGGAACAGCTTGCTGATGGACACATTGGCCGCCACGCCAAAGATCACGAAGCCGATGGACGGCGGAATGATGGGGCCAATGACGCCCGCCGAGGCGATGAGCCCGGCCGAGCGCTCCTTGCTGTGGCCCGCGACCACCATCATGGGCAGCAGCAGCGAGGTCAGCGCGGCCGCGTCCGCCACCGCAGAACCCGACACCGCCGACAGGATCACCGCCGCCATGATGACCACATAGCCCAGCCCGCCAGGGATGTGGCCGACCAGGGCCAGCGCCAGCTTGACGATGCGCCTGGACAGGCCGCCCACGTTCATGATCTCGCCCGCGAGCATGAAGAAGGGCACGGCCAGCAGCGGAAAGCTGTCCGCGCCGTTGATGACGTTCTGCGCCAGGATCTGCGCGTCGAACAGATCGAGGTGCCACATCAGCGCCACGCCGCTGAGCAGCAGCGCGTAGGCGATGGGAATGCCGATGGCCATGGCCAGCAGCAGGGAGCCGAGGAAGATCGCGACGGTCATGGGAGGTGTTCCGGGCTGGTTGTCTGTCGTCAGGGCCTGTTCGCGCCCGGGGTGTCGGCGGCCGCTTGCGCGTCCCGCTGGATCTGCTCCAGCGCGGCGGCCTCCTCGCTCTCCTGCACCATGATCAGCTCATGGTCGGCCAGGGGGACGAACAGGGTGCGCAGCAGGTCGCGCAGCAGGATGGCGATGGCCGAGGCGCCCATGAGCACGCCGCTGGCGTAGAAGATGCCCACGGAGGCGCCGGTCACGGGGGCTTCGGTTTCCCAGTTGATGACCGTCTGCGACCAGCTGCCCGTGAGCAGCAGCCACGACACATAGAGCATGGCCACCTGCGCCACCAGGAGGCAGATCTTCTTGCCCAGCGTGGGCAGGCGCGAGACCAGGGCGTCCACGCCCAGGTGGCCATGTTCGCGCAGCGCCACCACGGCACCCATGAAGGTCAGCCACACGAACAGCCAGCGCGACAGCTCTTCGGAGATGGTGATGCCGGAGTTGAAGGTGTAGCGCAGCACCACATTGCCAAAAACGAGCACCACCATGATGGCCAGGCACAGGCCCGCCAATGCATCCAGCACGCGGGTGTATCCCCGCAGCACGCGGTCGGCCAGTGCGAACATGGTGTCTCCAGTCGTTGTGGTTGAAAGGCTGGAAGAATTTTGTACGAACTGGTTAGTATTTGATCTAGGTGCAAACCCTGAACGCCGTTTTGCCGTAGCGGCCGCAGCCGCGTGGGGACGCAATGCTCCCCGGCGCGGTGCTGCATCGCGCTGCGGCGTGTTCAGAGGGAGAGGGCGTGGTGGCGCGCGCCGGCGCCGGTGGTTCAGGGGCGCAGGAAGCGCACGATCATCTCGATGATCGATTCCCGGCGTTGCGCCGTGGCGGCCGGGGTGTCGAGCGAGCGCTTGAAGATCGCGCCGAACGTATGGCGGTTGGCCACGTTGAAGAAGCACAGCGCCGAGATCGACATGTGCAGGTCCACCGGGTCCACGTCGGGGCGGAAGACGCCGGCAGCCACGCCGCGCTGGTACACGTTGTGCACCGCGTGGATGACGGGAATGTTGAGTTCCTGGATGGTCGTGGAGCGGCTGATGAACTCGCCCCGGTGCATGTTTTCATTCATCACCAGGCGGATGAAATCGGGGTTGGCGAGCTGGTAGTCCACCGTGAACCCGACCAGCGTGCGCAGCGCCTGCTCGGGCGCCAGGTCTTCCAGGTGCAGTTCCGATTCGATGCGGCGGATGCGCCGGTAGGCATCCTCCAGCACAGCGACATACAAGCCTTCCTTGCTACCGAAGTAGTAGTAGATCATGCGCTTGCTGGTGCTGGTCAGCGCCGCGATCTCATCGATGCGCGCCCCCGCCAGGCCCTTGTCGGCAAACTCCGCCGTGGCCACCTGCAGGATGTTGGCCATGGTGCGGTCGGGGTCGTTGACGCGCACCCGGTCCGCGCCCGGCGTGGCGGCGGCGTCGCGCGCCGCGCGTTGCCGGCTGGCGCGCGCGCCAAGGGCCTTGGGGATGTTTTGAACCATTTCGTTCATAAGCTGCGTAGCATACGGCATGCCCGCCACGCCGTGCCGTGCCGCAAGCCCGTGCGCGGCGTCCGGCCGTGCGGCCCCGCGCCGCTGGCGGGCGGCTCAGCTGGGCCTGGTGTCCGCGAAGCTCGGGCGCAGCATCAGCTTGTCCAGCAGCTTGCCCAGGTTGGGGTATTCATTGCGCCAGGCGATCTCCGGAAAGCGGAATTCCAGCCAGCCCAGCGCACAGCCCACGGCGATGTCGGACAGGCTCAGGTGGATGCCGCTGCAAAACGGCTTGTCGCCCAGGCCCTGGCTCATGGACTTGAGGCTGTCGTGCACCTTGCGCAGCTGGCGGTCGATCCAGGCCTGGCTGCGTTCGCTGTCCTTGCGGTGGGCCCAGGTGGCTTCCAGCCGCGCGAGGATGGCGGCGTCCACCACGCCATCGGCCAGGGCTTCCCAGGTCTTGACCTCGGCGCGTTCGCGGCCCTGGGTGGGGATGAGCTTGCCCACCGGGGACAGGGTGTCCAGGTATTCCACGATCACGCGCGAATCAAACACGGCTTCGCCGCCCTCCATCACCAGGCAGGGCACCTTGCCCAGCGGGTTGGAGGTGGAGATATGGGTGTCGTCCGCCCAGACGTTTTCCTGTACGAACTGGTAGTCGAGCTTTTTTTCAGCCATCACGATCCGCACCTTGCGGACGTAGGGACTGGCAGAGGCTCCGATCAATTTCATGGTTTGTCTTCCAGTGCGCGGGTAAGCAGAACAATTCGAGTTTGATTCTATCGGCAGCGGCCTGCGCGGGGCTGACTGATGCGCGGCGCCTACAATTGCGCGCCATGAGCCTGTCCACCATCACCGCCCTGTCGCCGCTTGACGGCCGTTACGCCAGCAAACTTGCCGCCCTGCGCCCGATCATGAGCGAACATGGCTACATGCACCGCCGCGTGCAGGTGGAAGTGGCCTGGTTCATTGCCCTCTCGGACGCTGGTTTTGCCGAATTCAAGCCTCTCACGACCGGCGCCCGCGCCTACCTGCTGGGCCTCATCAAGAACTTCTCCGAGGCTGACGCCGCGGCCATCAAGGAGATCGAAAAAACAACAAACCACGACGTGAAGGCCGTGGAGTACTGGATCAAGAGCAAGTTCGAAGCGCGCCCCGAGCTGGAAAAAGCCTCGGAGTTCGTCCACTTTGCCTGCACCAGCGAAGACATCAACAACACCAGCCACGCGCTGCAACTGCGCTCGGGCCGCGACCAGGTCGTGCTGCCGGGCCTGGACCGCATCGTGCTCAAGCTGCGCGAAATGGCGCACGCCTACGCCGACGTGCCCATGCTCAGCCGCACCCACGGCCAGACCGCCAGCCCGACCACCGTGGGCAAGGAGATGGCCAACGTGGTCATTCGCCTGCAGACGGCGTGCGAGCGCGTGGCCGCCGTCAAGATCATGGGCAAGATGAACGGCGCCGTGGGCAACTACAACGCCCACCTGTCCGCCTGGCCCGATTTCGACTGGGAAGCCTTCAGCAAGAAGGTCATCGAAACCCCCGAGCCGCTGGGCCTGGGCCTGACCTTCCAGCCCTACAGCATCCAGATCGAGCCGCACGACTACATGGCCGAGCTGTTCGACGCGGTGGCCCGCGCCAACACCATCCTCATCGACCTGTCGCGCGACATCTGGGGCTATGTGAGCCTGGGCTACTTCAAGCAGCGCCTGAAGGCTGGCGAGATCGGTTCCAGCACCATGCCGCACAAGGTCAACCCCATCGACTTTGAAAACGCCGAGGGCAACCTGGGCCTGGCCAATGCGCTGCTCAAGCACCTGTCTGAAAAGCTGCCGATCAGCCGCTGGCAGCGTGACCTGACCGACAGCACCGTGCTGCGCAACATGGGCGTGGCGCTGGGGTACGCGGCGCTGGCCTATGCCTCGCTGTTGACCGGCCTGAACAAGCTGGAGCTGAATGAAGAAGCGCTGGCCGAAGACCTGGACGCTTCGTGGGAAGTGCTGGCCGAGCCCATCCAGACGGTGATGCGCCGCTTTGGTGTGCAGGGTGCTTACGAAAAGCTCAAGGAAGTGACGCGCGGCAAGACCGTGACGGCCGAGGCGCTGCACGGGCTGATCCATTCGCTGGAAATCCCCCAGGCCGAAAAGGACCGGCTGCTGGCGATGACGCCGGGCAGCTACGTCGGCAAAGCGGCCGAGCTGGCTCGCCGGGTCTGACCTCAGGTTTTTCAGCCTTTTTGGCCTCTGGCGCTTGCCTGTCAAGCGCTGGCAGCTATCTATTTAGTAGTGAGGCTGCATGGCCATCAAATCCACCATCTTCAAGGCGAATCTCCAGATCGCCGACATCGACCACGGCTACTACGCCGACCATGCGCTCACGCTCGCCCGCCATCCCAGCGAGACGGACGAGCGCATGATGGTCCGCTTGGCCGCCCTGGCCATTGCCGCGCACCAGCTCAACGACCTGTGCAATGGCGACGCCACGCTGGCGTTTGGCGCGGGCCTGTCGGACCCCGATGACCCGGATGCGTCGCTGACCGACTTCACGGGCCGCAAGCGCGTCTGGATCGAGGTGGGCCAGCCGGAAGACAAGCCGCTCACCAAGGCCTGCAGCAAGGCCGATTCCGTGATCGTCTACTGCTTCAACCACGCCGCGGAAATCTGGTGGAAGGGCATCGAGACCAAGCTGTCGCGGCTGGAAAAGCTGCAGGTGTGGCGCATTCCCACCGAGGCCTCCCAGGCGCTCGCCCAGCTGGCCGAGCGCAGCATGCAGCTGCAGGCCACGGTGCAGGAGGGCGCGATCACCCTGAGCAGCACCCGGGGCAGCGTGCATGTGGAGCCCGTGCGCTGGAAGTGACTGGAGCGCTAGTCAGAATAACCTCTGGCGCTTGCTAGATAGGCGTCAGTAGCTATCAATTTCGTAGCTTTCGAATCAATCCCGTGGCATGAGCGTGCCACATTGCCAGCACTGCTCGAACCCGCCTTCGACCGTCTCCCCACACTGGCATGCCCAGCGGCGCTGCGGCAAATCTTGCAGTTCCTGCAGCAGAGTACGAGCGCGGGCGGCGTGTTCGTCGTAGTCCAGCCAGATTTCGGGCAGGCACTGGTCGGGCGGCAGGTGCCCCGCCGCAGCGCCCAGATACTGGCGCTGCACGGACGCCGCCATGCCCGCCTCGCACAACAAGTCCGCCCACAGCGTGGCGATGGCGATGTTCGGGGCTTGGGTGAGGCGCAGCATGGGACCACCATAGCGGTTTGAACGCCTGGCGTACAGTCCCCGCGGGGCGCGGGCCCCAGCCGCTAAGGTGCCTCGGCCGGTGTCCGGGATGCGCCTTCGGCGGCACGCTCCGCATAGCGGTTGAACCGCCACGCGGAATGCTCCAGCGTGATGCGCCGCCACACCGTGCGTTTCTCGACAGGTGTCATCGCCGGCCAGAACTGCACCTCGTCAAAAGTCCGTCCGCAGCCCTTGCACAGGTCATCGCCCTGGCTGGTGGAGCAGATGGCGATACAGGGCGTGTCGGGGGTCGTGTCATACCAGGCCTGCCAGGCGGCCAGCGCGTCGAGGGGGAAGCTGTCCTCGTCCACGGCATCCTCGCGCCGGTACACCATCAGCGCATACACCTCCCCCAGGGCGCGGATCTGCGGCGCCAGGGTGACTCCATCGGGCGACGGCGCGCGGCCGCGCCAGTGGTTGATGGCGGCTTCGATGTCGGTGATGTGAATGGCGGCCATGGGCGATTGCGCGAAGGGGGCTGGATCATAGCCGCGCGGGCAAGGCAATCCTGGCAAAGGTGTTATGCCCCGGTCACCCCGCCATCGCGTCGCATACGCAATAACCACAATCGCGCCGCACTTGCGCGTCCGTGCTGGCGATGTTCCAATCGACGCTTCGAAGGGGAGTAGCTCCCGACTTGCATTCCGGCACGGCCAGGCGCTGGCGATTGGGAAGCGAGGCATCGGAACCGTCGTCAATACGAAGCGAAACATCGCTTCCGGCGGTCCGGGTTCAGCGCACCACCAGGGCGCCGGACTGAGCAAGACCTTTGATGGGCCCGCCAGGGCTGATCAAGGCCGCCCTTCGCATTCACGCCCCAGCCCCGGGGCCGTCCTGATCCTCCTGCCGCAGGCCCTCTATCCCTTGGGCGGACTCGGCGCTACAGTGGCGGCGAGACCCTCCTTCGCGCACATTGATACTGAGGACTTTATGGACTTTTTGGCTTCGCCCGAATTCTGGCTCGCACTCGGCCAGATCATCATCATCGACATCCTGCTGGGCGGCGACAACGCGGTGGTCATCGCGCTGGCCTGCCGCAAGCTGCCTCCCGCACAGCGGACCAAGGGCATCATCTGGGGCACAGCCGGCGCCATCGTGCTGCGCGTGATCCTGATCGCCTTCGCGATGACCTTGCTGGCGCTGCCGTTCCTCAAGTTCGTGGGCGCGCTGCTGCTGGTGTGGATCGGCGTCAAGCTGCTGGCCCCCGATGAAGAAGGCCACGGCGACGTGCAGGGCAGCGACAAGCTGCTGGCCGCCATCAAGACCATCATCGTCGCCGACCTCGTGATGAGCGTGGACAACGTGATCGCCATCGCGGGCGCGGCACAGAATGCGGGCGACCACTCGTTCCTGCTGGTGGTGCTGGGCCTGCTGATCTCCATCCCGATCATCGTCTGGGGCAGCCAGCTGGTCATCAAGCTCATGGAGCGCTTCCCCATGATCATCACGCTCGGCGGCATGCTGCTGGGCTGGATCGCTGGCGGCATGCTGGTGACGGACCCCGCCTTCTCCAACCCCGACAAATGGCAATGGATGCTGAAGCTGCCGCAGACGGATGTGATCAAGTACGGCGCCAGCGTGGCCGGTGCCCTGCTCGTCTTGCTGGCGGGCAAGATCATCCTGGCACGCCGTGCGGCCGCGGCACCTGCCGAGCAGCAGGGCTGAGGAATAGAGGCAACAATCTGAACCGGCCAGGAGAAAAAGGGGGGCGTTCAGCCCCCCTTTGTTCTTGGCACCAACAGGAGAGGCGGTATGGACAGAGTCATCGTGTATGTGGACGACGCGGCATATGCGCAGCAGGTGCTGGCACCCTTGTTCGCCCGTGACGCGGCTGCCCAGACGCAGTGGGTGCTGGTGGCATGCGCGCCGCGAATGACCCACCGCATCAGCAAATGGGTGAGCCACAGCGCGCGGGAGAACTGGCGGCTCAAGTGGGCAGACAAGCTGTTCGCCCAGATTCTTCCCGTGCTGCGGGTGCCTGCGGGCAGGGTGACCACGGTGCTGGCCAAGGGGCCGCTGGCCGAACTCACGGACCAGCTCCAGGCTGCGGGGGCGTCTGTCGCCCAGGTGGTGGATGCCCGCCGGCCGAAGACCGACATGCCCCAGGAGCCCGCCCGTCCCGACAACAACAAGCGCTGGTCGCCGCTGCCCGGAACGCTGGGCAGCCTGCTCACGGGCTTCGGGGCGTTGTGGGTGCTTGCACTCGAGTAGACCGGCGGCGGGCCTGCATGGGCGCCTTCTTCCCGGCGTCGGGGGGCGAGGGGCCTGCTTCGCGCATTTCCTTTTCGCGCCGGGCCGGTGCTATTCTCCGGCCATGAAACTCCTTCTGAAATGGCTGCTCAGCGCCGCGTCGCTGCTGTTCGTGGCCTATGTCTACAGCGGCGTGGAAGTGCAAAGCTTCACGTCCGCGTTGATCGCGGCCTTTGTGATTGGCCTGTTCAACGTGGTGTTGCGGCCGGTGCTGGTGGTGCTGACACTGCCGGTCACGATCGTCACCGTGGGCCTCTTTCTCTTCGTCATCAATGCGCTGATGTTCTGGGCGGCGGCCAGCGTGCTGGACGGTTTTCACGTCAATGGCTTCGGCGCCGCGTTGCTGGGATCGCTGATCTACTCCCTGCTCGGCGTGGTGATCGAATCAGCGCTCGGCGGCCTGTTCACGAAGAAGTGACTCCACGGCCCGCAGCCGCGTGTCGATGATGGATGCCTCGATGTGGTCCACCTGCGGTCCGCCACGCCGTGCGAGATCCTGGCCTGCCTTGAAACGGTCCACCGCCGCCGCGTAGTCATAGCGCGCGGCGTGCGCCTCCGCTTCCGCACGCACGGCCCGCAGCGGCTGGCCTTGGGCCTGCCAAGTCGATGCCAGGAGTTGCCACGCCGTGGCGTCCCTGGGGTTTGTGGCAACCCAGCTTTGCAGTGGCCCGCCGCCCTCGGCCGCACGCCCGGCACGCAGGAGGGCCTGTGAACGCAGAACCAGTTCAGGGCGGCGGTTGCCGCCATGGCTGTCGCCGCCGCCCACATCGCTGGAAAGCATGTTCACAGCGGCGCCTGCCTCGCCAGCCGCCAGTTCAATTTCGGCCTCCAGCAGCCTTGCCAATCGGTGGGCCGGGGCGTCGCTGCGAACCAGATCTTCCAGTTTTTTTGCGGTCGCGCGCGCGCCTGTGGCATCCCGCAGTTGGCTGCTGCCCAGGGCTGCCGCGTACAGCACGGCGGCGCGCCGGGTGGCGGGCTGGGAGGTAAACCCCGTGCCCTGGGGCTCGGCGATCCACTGGCGCAGGGTGTCGACCCCCGGATTGGACAGCACCCTGGCACGCGCCGCGACCATCGCGTGTTCCAGCGTGGAAGGCGCTGCCGCCGTGGTGGTGGCACCCGGGGGAATGCGCGAGTGCATGTCCGCCATGCGCTCGGTGGTCAGCGGGTGGCTGCGCAGATAGGGCCAGGAGCCGTTGTCGTTAAGACGGTTGGCCTGCTGGAGCTTGTCGAACATGCTCACGAATCCTTGCGGCGCGAACCCCGCGGGCGCCATCAGGCCGTAGCCGATGCGGTCTGCCTCCCGCTCCATGTCGCGCGAGAAATTGAGCTGGTTCTGCATCGCCAGCGCCTGGCCTCCCACCACCAGCGCCTGTGTGGCACCCGGGTTCTTGCTGGCCGCCAGGGCACCCAGAATCATCGTGCCCAGCAGCAGGGGCGTCTGTTTGCTTTGCTGGGTGACCAGGCGGGAGATATGGCGCTGGGTGACATGGCTGAGTTCATGGGCCAGCACAGAGGCCAGTTCGTCGCGGCTGGTCACGACGCCGACGAGCCCCAGGTGCAGGCCCAGATAGCCCCCAGGCAGCGCGAAGGCATTGACGGTGCGGTCCCGGCCCAGAAGGATTTCCCAGGCAAAGCGCTCATCCAGCTCGGAAGAGAGTTCCCCGCGTGCCTTGGCGGCAGCCATCAGCGGGCGCCATATGCCTTGTACATAGTCCGCGATCACAGGATCGTCGATGTAGTCGGGATCCCGGTAGAGTTCGCGGATGATGCGGTCACCCAGGCGGCGCTCGGCGCTGGTGGTGAGGTCGCTGGAGTCGCCGAGGGTGGGGAGATCGGTCTGGGCCACCGCCAACGGCATATGCAACGCCTCATGAGCTACAAGAAATATAGCTGCTACCGCTTTATGCATAGGCACTCGAAGCCATTTTCGCTGAAATTTCCGCACGAAGGTCCTTCCCATCCGCAGGGCGATGCACATGCCTTGCCCTGTACTAACGCCGTATGATGCCTTCGCCTTCTAAATGTTTCGCTCCATTCGCATGTCCATCTTCACCTCGCCTCTCACCCACTTCGACGCCCAAGGCAAAGCCCATATGGTGGACGTTGGTGCCAAACCCGCTACTCGCCGAATCGCAGTGGCCAGGGGCCGGATTGAAATGCTGCCTGCCACTCTGGCGTTGATCCAATCCGGTACTACCCACAAGGGAGATGTGCTTGGCATTGCGCGTGTCGCAGGCATCATGGCAGCGAAGAAAACCAGTGACTTAATCCCTCTGTGTCATCCTCTGGCACTCACCCGCGTTGCCCTTGAATTCGAAGATTCTGGTGCGCGGCAGCCGGGAACGATTGGCATAGTTTGCTCTGCAACAGTGGAAACGGTTGGCCCTACTGGTGTGGAAATGGAAGCACTCACCGCCGTTCAGATAACCCTACTTACTATTTACGACATGTGCAAGGCCGTTGACAGGGGAATGTCTATCCACGATGTGTGCATAGTGGAAAAGCATGGGGGCAAGTCAGGGAGTTTTGTGACCGAGAGGCTCGCCGAGCTGGGAGGTGAGACTAGGCTGTCAGAAAAAACCATCAATACGGGCGTAAGACACAGGCAAGGCAGTTGATTTGTGAAGAAAAACTACCCAATCAAATCTACGTCCAGCTGTCAGTGGTAGCCAGATTAGATCGGATTCAGGAGTTTTTGCAGCTCGTACCGCAGTGTTTATTCGTTCTGCATCCGCTGGGCGATTAGCTCTCAAGACGGCTATTGACCGCCCCGCCTTCAACACCTGAGGAATCGACAGATCATATGTTTGCCACCAGTCCGGCCGCAGTGACGGCTCCAGCCCTTCCAGTGACATGTCGATGCTTTCCAGCATTTCTTGATTATCTTTGGGTTGCCGGATGCCAACGAGCACTGGCCCCATCCATGGGAGCTGTTGAAGTCCCTTTACCGCATGCGCTAAATGGGCGGAGTTGACTTCTGCCGCCGAAACCAGACGAATACGGTCCACCTCAAATACCAAGCGTACAGGACGAGTATCTGTCACGGTGCTCATTCCGTAGGCCAGCGCTGCAGCTTGGATTAAACCGACGAGCGACATGTCGAGGGTTAGTTCTCTTGCAGACTTAGCGGGATTCCACAACACCAAGGTCAGCAGCGGCCCGCATACCACATCAACCCCAATTACCAACCAAAACAATTCACGGCCAGAAACGAGTTCATAGAACGGCCAGGGATACCAAACATAAAAAACCAGAATCGCGGCCAACGTGGCGATCATGACGGTCACGAGCAAGTGAGTGGTCGAGGCCTTTAGGGCGGCACGGTGGCGAATACGCATGGGACAAAGTAAGTCAAAAAACGTTAAAAACACCAACTCCTATAAACCACGATTTCCCCTTAAAGTGGATGGCGGCAATTGGCTGGTACATAGCGGAAGGCGGTCATCAAGGCCACTCCACAGCCCCATACTACAGGAGCTCTGGCGGCGAGCGGTGACCCGGGGACCGCGGTGTTGGTCACAATGCCGCTGCCGGGGGTCAGAACCAATGGAGTCCCCAATACAGAACCTACCCCACCTCCGTAGTTGATCGTGATGCGGCCTTCTGGCAATACAGGTGCAGAGACGTCTGCAATGGCGCCAATAGCAATCGAGGTGACATGCGTTCCTGGGACGTACTGATATCCATAGCTGCCCGCCACCGGGGCACCCGTGCCAGCATAGGGCAAGATACCGCCGCTTTGCGTTGCAAAGAATGAATCCACCACCGCTGTTTTGGCAGTGCCAGCTAGGCTAAGGCCCTCTGTAACTCGGGCACGGATGGTGTAATCTTGATACATGGGCAGTGCCACCGCTGCCAAGATTCCGATGATGGCCACTACGATCATTAATTCGATCAAAGTGAATCCCGATTGAAAGTGCTGTTTCATGCCTTCTTCCTCTCTTTCATACAACTGAAGTGGCACTTGAATTGAATGAGTGACGAATGAAAGCACAGCAACATTCAAATGTGATTCACCAAAAAAAAGGCCGCACAAGGCGGCCTTTCTCCAATCGCCTTTATTAGACGTTGTTAAAGCGGCAGTTGGCCGGAACATACTTGAAAGAGGCGGTGGCAGCAATGCCGCAACCCCAGACAACAGGAGCGCCTGCTGTCAAAGGACCACTTGGTACGGCGGAATTGGTTACCGTGCCAGCGCCGGGAGTGAGCAACAACGGATTGCCCAAAGTGGTTCCAAGGGAACCGGCATAGGTAACGGTGATTCGACCAGAATTAGCTGCGACGGGAACAGCAATGGTAGTCGCTGCAATCGCAATAGAAGCTACATTGGTGCCGGCGGTATATTCATATCCATACGTGGTGTTTCCAAGCGCGGGAGCGACAATCGCACCGGTGCCAGCATAGGCTTCAATCGTGCCTTGCGTGGTATTCGCAAATGTTTCTGCAACTGCCGTCTTCGCGGCCGATGCCAAGCTCAGGCCTTCAGATACCTTGGCGCGGATGGTGTAGTCTTGGTAAGCAGGCAGTGCCACAGCAGCCAGAATACCGATGATGGCCACTACGATCATCAGTTCGATGAGTGTGAAACCCTTTTGCAGATTGCGCTTCATAAGAAACTCCTTGGAGGTCGATTGCAATTAACAACCTGCAGAAGAATTCTCCAGGTCTGATCATGATGCAGCATTTCTCATGCCAGCTTGGTGTCTGCCAAAGGCAGTGAGTCCACTCTGCACGATCCCAGCTCGCTGGCGCAGCCTAATATGCGGCTACGGAGGATGGAGTGACATTTTTGTTCCGTCACGACTGTCATCGATTCCATGTTTTGTTGCCAGTTGTGCAGGATTTGTCATTGAAGCTGCGCAGCCGACGAGGGGGCGCGTGCGTGAACAACGCTGGTCTACAAGGTGAATTCCTGTCCTGCCTGTAACCACTGGATGCTAAATGGGGTCCCCTCATCCGAAAGATTGACAGTCTTGTCGGCAAGCAGCTCCCGTATCTCGCCCATGATGACTTCCGTTTCAGCCGGCTTGGTGTGGGTGATGTACACCGGACAGCCACGCTGTTCGCACAGGCGCAATTCTGCCAACAACGACCGAGGCGACAGGTGCAAGCTACGGCGGGCCAGGGCTCTCTCGCGTTCGCTAAATGCGGTCTCCATGACGAGCATGGCAACAGGCAACTGGTTCACCCGGTCCCAGAAGGCCGAGTTCCGTTCGGTATCACCGCTGAAGACCCACCATCCTTGCAGTCCTTGAATGGCATAGCCCACCGCGGGCACGGTGTGGACTGCTGGAAGGACCTCCACGACCACACCAGCGGAAGTACATTGTTCGCCCACATTGAGCGGACAAAACCGCATGAATGGACTGTCTGTCGAAGGGATACGTGCGAAGTCAGGCCAAATGATATCGTTGAAGATGTGTTTGCGCAGCACCTCAATTGTCGGCCGCAAAGCGTGAATTTGCACAGGGGCTTGGCGAAGCGACGACACGGCGTCGAGCATCAGCGGCAACGCCGCGATGTGATCCAGATGGGAATGCGTCAGAAACACATGGTCGATCTTGCGCATCTCGTCCAGTGTCAGGTCGCCCACCCCCGTACCCGCATCGACCAGAATGCTATCGTCGATGAGGAAGGAAGTAGTCCGGCAATCTTTGGCGATGGCCCCGGAGCAGCCCAATACACGAACCTTCATGGGCCAACCTGTCTATTTAGTGTCGAAATTGGTGGCGTCGTCCCATTCTGGGTCGAAGAGCTGCCCTTGTAAGGTTTGCACGCGGGACGCATACATGTCATAGATGGCAGAGGGCACGGTAGTTTGCTGCAAGCTCACCAGCAGTTTGTCGCATTGTGCCCAGTCCTGGGCGCGATAGGCGTCCAGAAAGTGCTTCCATATGGATAATTCTTCCGCTTTCTGAGGCATCGTGGCGTGCAGTGCGGCAACCGGCGAATAGATAGCCACTGCCTGAGCCTTGCCCTTGACGCGCACCCGATCCAACTCTTGCCAGACAAAACCTGGTGCCTGGGCTTGGGTGGATTCACTCGCCACGGTGCGAACGCCATAGTGCTTGGACAGGCCCTCTAGGCGAGATCCCAAGTTGACCGCGTCGCCGATGACCGTGTAACTGCGCCTCATTTCCGAGCCCATGTCGCCCACACACATGGTGCCGGTGTTGAGTCCTATGCCGATACCAATCTCCGGTAGCTTGCGCTCCCGATGCGACAGATTGATCTGTTCCACTGTCTGCTCCATGTCCAGCGCTGCCCGCACCGCCAGTTGCGCATGGTCTGGCGTAGCCACCGGCGCTCCCCAGAACGCCATCACGCAGTCCCCCATGTACTTGTCGATGGTGCCGCGATGACTGCGAATGATGTGGGTGAGCCGGCTGAACACCTCGTTGAGCAGGGCTTGGAGTTGCAGCGGTTCCATCTGTTCCGACATGGCCGTAAACCCCCGCATATCGCAGAACATGACGGTCAGTTCCTGGTTGCTGGCCTGCATGCTGTATTTGTCGGGCTGCTTGACCATCTCGTCCACCAGTTCCGGCGGCACATACGTGCCAAACAGCGCAGCCAGTTCCCGCTTGGAGCGGCTTTCCACAAAGTAGCCGTAGACCATGTTCAGGGCGAATGCGAACACCGCCATCACCACCACGGTAGCCAATGGCATGGCCAGGCCATGGGCGAGGTAGAGCCAGAGATTGAGCACGGCAAGGACTGAGACGGTCCCAAGGCTGAGCAAGACCGCGGAGGTCGCCGAAAGCGCTGGCAGCGCCACCGCCAGCAAAAGGCCTGCGATGAGCAGCTGCACGGCATCAAAGCCCACGGCGTAGTCTGGCCGCACGATGCTTTTCCCGTCCAGAAAGGCCGAGAGCATGTTGGCGTGCGTCTCCACGCCTGGGTAGGTGCGGCCCACCGGGGTCACGCGCAGGTCCAGCAAGCCGGGCGTGGTCGAGCCCACCAGCACCAGCTGGTTCTGAAGGCTATGGGAAGGGAGCTTGCCCTCCAGGACGTCGGACGCGGAGATGTACCGGAACGACCCACCGCCGACATCCCCGGGGCCGCGAAAGGGGATGAGGGTTGCGAGCTGGGCGTCCACGGGCAATGCCAGCGCGCGGCCATCCTGGCGCAGCACGACGCTCTGCAGCGTGTCATATCCGCCTTCAGGAAGGGGGCTGGCAAAGCCGGGGTGCACTTCCGGCATGCCAAGCACCGTGCGAAACATCGCCAGCGCGAGGGATTCGTAGTACTTCCCCTGGTGCTCCGCAAGCAGGGGGAGGGAGCGGACGACGCCATCGTCATCGGTGATGGAGTTGAAAAAGCCTGCGGCGGGCACGGCGCTGGCAAGCTCTTCGATGTTGCTGCCATAACCGCCCCAGGAAGTGGTTTTCAGCGGCAGCCCGCGCAGCCGCTCCGGGGAGAGCGCTGGCGCGGGCAACACGCCTTTTGTCCTTCCGTCCCGGTCGCTGGTGAGGTAGTAGCCCAGAACCGCCGGCCGCCCCTGGAGCGACCGGGCGAAGAGCGCGTCATAGTCGAGCGCCGGGGCCAGGCGCACGAGTTGTTCCTTGAACCCTGCCTGGGCCCGCAAGGGGCCCCGGGCCAGCTGCTCGAGGCTCGAGAGTCCCGAGCTTCCGTCGGCTTCCGCAAAGAGGACGTCGAAGCCCACGACCGCCACCTGCTGGCGCTCGAACAATTCACGGCTTAGGGTGGCGAGCTTGTCTCGCCCCCAGGGCCAATGCCCCACCCGCTCCAGGCTTTTCTCGTCGATGTCGACGATGACGATGCGCTCGTCCAGCGTGCGCGGCATGGTGGCGCGCAGCCGGGTGTCGTAGATGATGTTTTCCAGCCGCTCCAGGACCTGGAGATGAAGAACGCCTGCAATGTGCAGCAGCGCAAATACCAGCGGAATCAACGTGACCGCCATGCGCCGCCCATGGCGCCAGAACAGGTGCAAGACGGGATTGCGCACGAATTCCAGGGGCAGTGGGCCGGAATGAGCCGCCTATGGGGCTGCTGCAGTCCGGCGGTGGCGGTCAGCTCTGTTCGAACTGCATTTCCGTGCCGGCCAGTTCGAGCCGGTCACCGTTCTTGAGCGGCACGGGCGATGTTCCGATGGAGGCGCCGTTGAGCAACGGCATGTCGGGACCTTCCACGTGGGCCAGCACGAATCCTTGATGGCGCTTGGTGATGGATGCAACCGCCACGCCGGGCTTGCCAATGGTGGTGACCACCTTCTGCAGCGACACTTCACGCCCGGCGGCGGCTCCCGACATGACCCGGATGACCGCGGAAATGGGAACAGGAGCCGGCGCCGGAACTGCGGGGCGCGCGGCTGCGCCGACGGGCGGGACCATGCCGGGCTTGAAGATCATGGTCTTCTCGAAGTTCTGCCCCTCGGCCTCGTGCAGGAAGCGGATCTTGTACTTGCCCACCTCGACCGTGTCGCCGTTGCGCAGTTCCTGCCGCTTGACGGCCTTGGCATTGACGTAGGTGCCGTTGGTGCTGCCCAGGTCTTCAATCTCCACATCCTGGCCCGCCATGTGGATAACGGCATGCTCGCCGCTCACCGCGAGGTTGTCGATCACGATGTCGTTGTAGGGGCGCCGGCCCAGCGTGGTCCGCTCCTTGGTCAGTTGCACTTCCTTGATGACAACCCCGTCGATTGAAACGATCATTCTGGGCATGATCCACTCCTGATGTGATGAGTAATTGTTGTAGTAGTGGCCACTCACGCGGCCCCTAGCAATCGGGACATAAGGCCGCGCTTCTTGCCTCCCGCGGCCGCTTGCACCAGCAGTACGCTCACGTTATCACGGCCACCATTCGCATTGGCGGTGTCGATGAGCAGTGTGGCTTTTTCCTCCAGGGGAACAGGTGCCCGCACCAGTTCCGCCAGGTCCGCGTCCGCGACCATGTCCGTGAGCCCGTCCGAACACATCAGGAACAAGTCATTTGGCGCGACCTGGAATTCGTTGACTTCCATCATGACGTTGGGCTCCACGCCCAGCGCGCGGGTGACCAGGTTGCGGTTGGACGACAGGGCCGCTTGCTGTGCGGTGAGCAAGCCGGCATCCACCTGTTCCTGAAGCCAGGAGTGGTCGCGCGTGATCTGCTGCAGGACGCCGTCCCGCACGCGGTAGCAGCGGGAGTCGCCGATGTGCCCGAGGATGAGGCGGCTGCCGTGGAAGACCCCCACCACCAGCGTGGTGCCCATCCCTGCGTACTGGGGGTTGGACAACGACGCTCCAAGGATCGCGTGGTTGGCGTTCTCCACGCAGATTTCCAGGGCGCGGCGTACGTCGGTGGATTGCGGCGTGCCGCCTGCCTGCCCCAGCCAGCGGGCCATCTCGGTGCGGATGAAGGTGGTGGCCATGCCGCTTGCCACTTCGCCGGCGTTGTATCCGCCCATGCCATCGGCCAGGATGGCGACCTGCGCATCCCGGTCGACCGCCACCGCGTCTTCATTGTTGGTGCGCACGCGGCCTTTGTCGGTCCGCGCGAAAAATTCGTAGGTCATGGATGTGGAGGCGTGCGTCATCGGGCGCCTGGAATCGGCGGGGATGCCGCACCCCGCCCGGCGGGTGGCTCCATCACGGTTTCCTGAAAATCCGCCATTTCATGCCCTGTTGCATCGCGGTCCGCATCATAGACGACTGCTTCCGGGCTCGGTAACACTTCCGGCGCCGAGGATGCTGCGCCTGCCTGGCGCAGGTCGGAAGCGAATTGCCGCCCCGTCTGGTAGCGCGCCTGCGGGCGCTTCTGGAGGGCCAGGGCCACCACGCGGGCCACCGCGGATGAAAGCTCCGGCCGCAGCTGGCGGATGTCGGGTGCGTCCACGCTGGCGATCTTGTGCATGAGCTCGGTCATCGACTCGCCGCGCAGCGGCAAGGACCCGGTCAGCAGCTGGAACAGCGTGACGCCCAAGGAATACAGGTCCGATCGGCCATCCACCTTCTTGCCCGCGAGCTGCTCGGGCGACATGAAGCTGGGGGTGCCCAGGACCATCCCCGTGCGCGTCTTGCTGGAGTCCGTGATGCGCGCGATGCCAAAGTCCGTCACCTTCACGGCGTCCGTGGCGGCGTCGAACATGATGTTGGCCGGCTTGATATCGCGGTGCACCACGTTGTGCGCATGGGCATAGTCCAGTGCCTCGGCGACGCGGGCCGCAATGGACAGCACGGTGTCCACGGGCAGGAGCTGCCCGGCCCGGCATGCCTGCGTCAGGTCGGAGCCCTTGAGGAATTCCATGGCGATGTAGGCGAGGTCGTGTTCTTCGCCGGCATCGAATATCGTCACGATGTAGGGATGCTGCAGGCGTCCCGCGGTTTCCGCCTCGCGGAAGAAGCGGGCCCTCGCGTCGATCAGCGCGTCCCCTTCGAATTCCTCTTCCAGGGCCAGCGTCTTGATGGCGACCACGCGCCCGATCTTCGGATCCCGTCCCAGGTAGACGACGCCCATCGCTCCTTTGCCGATCTCCTTGTCGATCCGGTAGCGACCGAGCATCGGGATACCGGCTGTGGCATCGCCCGGCAGGCGCGGCGAGGCCGGCGGGACCGACGCGGGCGTGCTGGAGGGCGGGCCATCCACGTCCTTCTGCAGCTGGGCCCGCACGCGCTTGTAGCGGGCATATGCATCCTTGTAGGCGCGGTTGTGCTGCAGGATGTGCTTGTAGACGGATTTGGCCTTGGCAAAGTTGCGCTTGCGCTCGAAGTCCTGCGCCAGGTGGTACAGGTTGTCCATCAAGGCATCACTGGGAGGTACCTTGCGCAGGCGCTCGAATGCCATGTCGAGCTGCCCCTGCCCTTGCAGGGCCAGCCCCATCATGCGGTCGGTTTCGGCGGCTTCCCCGGACGATTCCTGGGTGCTGCCTCCCCCCATGCGCAGCGCGGTGAATGCCACCACCCCCACGAGCAAGGCCAGGGTGCCGGGTGCCAACGATATCCACTGCCCGGCATGGCGCAGCAAGCCCCATTCGGTGCCTGCCAGGAGCAACAGCAGCACTGCGCTCAGCGCCCATCCCGCGGCACGCGAAAGCCGGGGAAGGACCAAGGCCACGAAGAGCCAGGCCCCCAGCACCGCTCCCCATGCAGCCGCGGGCGCCCAGGAGGGCCTTTGCACACCGAGGCCCTGCCGCATGGCGGAGACGGTGTGCGCGAGCATCTCGACCGGGTACATCGTCCGTGCGCCCGGCTGAACCCAGGGGGCCGCCAGTGCCTCGCTGGTGTCCCCCACCAAGACGACCTTGTCCTTGAAGGTGTGAAGGGGCACCTTGCCGCTGAGCGCCTGGGCAAAGGACACCGTGGGAAACGGTGTCGCGCCATCCTGCGCGGCATGAAAGCGCGGATGCATGGCGGCGGCCTCGTCCGTGGCAATGTGCAGTCCCCCCACACGCACACCGCGCGGCTCGTCCTGGGTGCGGATCTCGTTCGGGCCCAGATGCAGGCTGTGCCGCGTTGCCAGCAATGCCAGCGAGGGCACCGCGACTCCGTCATACCGCAGCAGCAGGGGGATGCGGCGCACGCGGCCGTCGTCATCCGCTTCCATGGACAGGTGGCCGATGCCTGCCGCCACGGAGCCGAGTTCCGCGATGGGGTGCCGGGCCGACGTGGCGGGCGTGGCGAAGGACCCGGAGTCGGGCAGGACGCTGCGGTGCGCATAGGGGGGCAGCGGCGTGGCCTTTCCTCCGGCCAGGGCATAGCTTGAGGCCAGGAACACATTGCCGGCGCGCTGGATGCTGGCCGCGAGGCGGCCATCGGTGTCGAGCGCCTGCTCCGCCTCGGCGGTGGCACGGCCCAACTCGGCGGCCAGCGGAGATGTTTCCCCGGCGCGCGCAAGCGTCTCCCGCACCGTGCGGACGTAGGCAAGGCCGCGGTCGGATTCAGGGGTGGCGAAGGAAGGGGTCAAGACAATGGTCTTGGCGCCCGCGGCCGCCAGCTGGTCGACGAGCCGGGCGTAGACATCGCGGGACCAGGGTGCGCTTCCCAGCGCTGCCAGGCTGGCATCGTCCATGCCGACGATGACAATTTCAGGCAAGGGGGGTGGCGTGGCGACACTGCTCGCTGCGTCATACACGCGGTATTCCAGGGACTGGAAGACACCAGCGGCCGCACACAGCGCAATGACCACCGCCGAGGCCACTGCGCCCCGAAACCCATCGGTCCGCCACATGCCCAGCCACCGACCCGAGGTTGTTCGTCCCACTTGCTATTGGTTCCACACTGTATTTGTGTGGGTAAAAGCAATATCTGCGCCCGGGCGGGCGGGGTGCGCGGCCGTCGCCGCTACCGCGGCGCCGCTGGGCCCCTGCAGGCACGGATGCCCTTCTTGTCGTGGCGGGGCGGCCGCCACGCTGTCAGGGTGCCACTTTTGTCACATGGTGCAACAATTTGTTGCACCATGTGATGGGGCGTAATCAGGCCGCCGATTCCCGCCGGGCCCTGTGGGGCCAGAATTTCCCGGCGCCCACCACCAGCAGCGCGCCAAGCGTCGCGGCCACATAGTGCAGCGAAGGATGCGCCACCACATAGCCATGCAGCGCTGCGTCATTGGCAATGGTTTCGCCCCCCACCCATCCAATCAAGGCGGCCCCCATCAGCACGATGGCGGGGAAGCGCTCCATGAGCTTGATCATCAGCGTGCTGCCAAAGATCACGAGCGGAATGCTGATGGCCAGGCCGAGCACCAGCAGCAGCACGTTGCCGTGCGCCGCAGCGGCAACGGCGATCACGTTGTCCAGGCTCATCACGAGGTCCGCAATGAGAATGGTGCGCACCGCCGCCATGAGGCTGCCATAGGCCTTCGACTCGCCTTCCTCTTCCTCATCGTCACTGAGCAGCTGGAAGCCGATCCACAGCAGCAGGCAGCCGCCGACGATCTGCAGGAACGAGAGCTCCAGCAGCTTGGCTGCCACCACGGTGAGCAGGATGCGCAGCACCACTGCCGCGCCAGACCCCCAGAAAACGGCCTTGCGCTGCTGATGGGGAGGGAGGGACCGGGCCGCCAGGGCGATGACGACGGCGTTGTCGCCCGAAAGAATGATGTTGATCCAGACGATCTTCATCAGGCCGATCCAGAAATCGGCACTTTGCACAAACTCCATACTGAACTCCACTGTTATGAATGCAAGAAGCGCCGGGAACCAGGGTTCCGAGCGCTTCTCTTTTTATTGGAGCGGCCAGTTTATCGGGCCTTGCGGCTGCGGGCGTCCGTAATTGTGCTTACGAATGCCCGTGCCGGTGTAGGGCCGGCAGCTTACTTGAGCTGGGCCTTGAGCAGCTTGCCCAGCTCCGACGGGTTGCGGGTGATGATGAAGCCCGACTCTTCCATGATGGCGAGCTTGGCATCGGCCGTGTCGGCGCCGCCGGAGATCAGCGCGCCGGCATGGCCCATGCGCTTGCCGGGAGGCGCGGTCACGCCAGCGATGAAGCCCACGATAGGCTTCTTCATGTTGGCCTTGCACCACTGGGCGGCTTCGGCTTCGTCAGGGCCGCCGATTTCGCCGATCATGATCACGGCGTCGGTGTCCGGATCGTCGTTGAACGCCTTCATCACGTCGATGTGCTTCAGGCCATTGATGGGGTCGCCACCAATGCCCACGGCGCTCGACTGGCCCAGGCCCACCTCGGTCAGCATGGCCACGGCTTCGTACGTCAGCGTGCCGGAGCGGCTCACGACGCCGATGCGGCCCTTGCGGTGGATGTGGCCGGGCATGATGCCGATCTTGATTTCGTCGGGCGTGATGAGGCCGGGGCAGTTCGGGCCCAGCAGCAGGGTCTTCTTGCCGCCGGCGGCTTCCTTGGCCTTCATCTTGTTGCGCACCATCAGCATGTCCTTGACCGGAATGCCTTCGGTGATGCAGATGGCCATGTCCAGGTCGGCTTCCACAGCTTCCCAGATCGCATCAGCAGCGCCTGCGGGCGGCACGTAGATCACCGACACGGTGGCGCCGGTCTGTGATGCGGCTTCCTTGACGGAGGCGTAGATCGGGATGTTGAAGATCGACTCGCCGGCCTTCTTGGGGTTCACGCCTGCCACGAAGCAGTTCTTGCCGTTCGCGTATTCCTGGCACTTTTCGGTGTGGAACTGGCCGGTCTTGCCCGTGATGCCCTGGGTGATGACCTTGGTGTCTTTGTTGATGTAGATCGACATGTGTGTTCTCCGGGCTTACTTGACGGCAGCAACGATCTTGGTCGCAGCTTCGGCCATGGTGTCTGCGGCGATGATGGGCAGGCCGGACTCGGCCAGCATCTTCTTGCCCAGCTCTTCGTTCGTGCCCTTCATGCGCACGACCAGCGGCACGTTCAGGTTCACGGCCTTGCAGGCGGTGATCACGCCGGTGGCGATGGTGTCGCACTTCATGATGCCGCCGAAGATGTTGACCAGGATGCCTTCGACCTTGGGGTTCTTGAGCATGATCTTGAAGGCTTCGGTGACCTTCTCGGGGGTGGCGCCGCCGCCCACGTCCAGGAAGTTGGCCGGCTCGCCGCCGAACAGCTTGATGGTGTCCATGGTCGCCATGGCCAGGCCGGCACCGTTGACCAGGCAGCCGATGTTGCCGTCCAGGCTGATGTAGGCCAGGTCGAACTTGGATGCTTCCACTTCGGCTGGATCTTCTTCGTCCAGATCGCGGAAAGCCACGATGTCAGGGTGGCGGAACAGCGCATTGGCGTCGAAGTTGAACTTCGCGTCCAGGGCCATCAGGTTGCCCTTGGAGTCGCAGTTCAGCGGGTTGATTTCCACCAGCGACGCATCGGTGTCCATGTAGCACTTGTAGATCTTGGCGAAGATGTCCACGGCCTGGTCAATGGAAGCACCGGTCAGGCCGATGGCGGCTGCGACCTTCTTGCTCTGCTCGGTGGTGATACCGGCAATCGGATCGATCATCTCGGTGATGATCTTCTCGGGCGTGGAGTGCGCCACTTCCTCGATGTCCATGCCGCCTTCGCTCGAAGCGATCAGGGCCACCTTCTGCGTGGCGCGGTCGGTGACCAGCGAGACGTACAGTTCGTTCTTGATGTCGGCGCCGTCTTCGATGTACAGGCGGCGGACCTTCTGGCCTTCGGGGCCGGTCTGGTGCGTCTTGAGCTGCATGCCCAGGATCTCGCCAGCGATGCGCTTGACGTCGTCGATGGTCTTGGCAACCTTCACGCCGCCGCCCTTGCCACGGCCACCGGCGTGGATCTGGGCCTTGACGACCCACACGGGGCCGCCCAGTTTCTGGGCTGCTTCCACGGCTTCTTGCACCGTGAATGCGGGAATGCCGCGCGGAACGGGCACACCAAAATTGCGCAAGATTTCCTTGCCTTGGTATTCGTGAATCTTCATGAGGTCTCTCTCAGGGAAGGATGGTGGTTACCCGTTTGCCATGAACAACAAAATGTCTGGCCGCGGGCTGGGGACATGGCAACCAGCGACTGTATCATGTTGCAATGCACCATCCTTGTGCGTGGCTGACGGCTTCGCCGCGCCTGCCGGGTGGCAGTTTCTTGGCTTTTCTCGTGGTTTCTTGGCAGACTTTGCTGCCCATTTTTTGCAGGAGCACCCTTATGTCCAGAGTCTTTATCGATGGCGAAGCCGGCACCACGGGCCTGCAGATCCGTGAGCGCCTGCAGGCCATGCCGCAGATCGAGCTGGTCAGCATCGCGCCCGAGTTGCGCAAGGACCCTGCCGCGAAACGCGACCTGATTGCCGGCGTGGATCTGGTGATCCTGTGCCTGCACGACGATGCTGCGCGTGACACCGTGGCGACGGTGGACGAGATTGCCCGGAGCACGGGCCGCAAGGTCAAGGTGATCGACGCCAGCACGGCCCACCGCACGGCGCCCGGCTGGGTGTTCGGCTTTCCCGAGCTGGCCGCCGGCCAGCGCGGAGCGGTCGCGCAGGCGGACCGCGTGGCCAATCCCGGCTGCTATGCCACCGGTGCGATTGCGCTGCTGCGCCCGCTGGTGGATGCGGGCCTGGTGCCCCCGGACTTCCCGCTCGCCCTGCCCTCGGTCAGCGGCTACTCGGGCGGCGGCCGGACCATGATCGAGGCCTATGAGGCCGGCACGGCGCCGTTGTTCGAGGCCTATGCGCTCACGCTGCAGCACAAGCACCTGCCCGAAATCATGCGTTACACGGGCATCACCCGCCGGCCCATCTTCGTGCCGTCGGTAGGCAACTTCCGCCAGGGCATGCTGGTGCAGCTGCCGCTGCATCTGGACCTGCTGCCCGGCGCGCCCAATGCGGCCGATTTGCACGACGCGCTGGCGGCGCATTACGCCAGGAGCAATACGCCCGAGCAGTGGGTCAGCGTGCTGCCCGCCACGGCCGACGGCAAGCTGGATGCGACCGCGCTGAACGACACCAACAAGCTGGAGCTGCGCGTGTTCGCCAACGAAGAGTACCGGCACGCCGTGCTGATCGCGCGCCTGGACAACCTGGGCAAAGGCGCCAGCGGCGCGGCCGTGCAGAACCTGCAGCTGATGCTGGGCCTCTGACGGCGGAGATAGGTGTGGGGACAACAGGCGGCTCTGGAGCGTGGCCGCCTGTGCTGTCTTCTGGGTCCCGGGGCCTTGGGGCGCCGCCCCTGCCCGCGTGACCGGCCCTAGATCTCGCCCTGGATTTCCGGCGCTTCGCCACGCACGACGCGCCGGGTGATCTCGCCCGAAAACCCGCGTGCGGTCAGAAAGCGGACTTGCCGCGCACGTTGCTGCGCATCGTCCGCCACGGCGCCAAACTTGCGCAGCCACAGTGCATGGGCGCGTGCCCATTCGCTGCCTTTGAGTTGGTTGAGGGCGTGCTGAACCGCCTCGGGGCCGATGCCCTTGGCGTGCAGCTCCTGCCGTATGCGCTGGGAACCCAGGCGGCCCGCGCGCTGGTGCAGCACGGATTCCACCACCCGGGCCTCGCTGATGAAGTCGCGCGCCTGCAGGTCTTCCAGCAGGGCCTGCAGGTCGTCGCCCTCCTGCACATGCGGCGCGAGCTTGCGCTGCAGTTCAGCGAGCGAGTGCTCGCGCTGGCTCAGCAGCCGCAGCGCCCGCCCCTTGAGCGAGAGCGTGGTGAACCCCATGGCCTCTTCTTTGCTTTCAATTCAATAGCTGCCAGCGCTTGTCAATCAAGCGCTGGAAGGCAATCTGGCTTGAATTGTGGCGGTCATTCGGCCGCGGCGGCAGGGGCCTGCAGCGCGTCGGGCAGCAGCGCAATGCCCAGGCCCTCGCGCACCTTGTTCTCGATCTCGCGGGCCAGGTCGGGGTTCTCGCGCAGGAACTCGCGCGCGTTGTCGCGGCCCTGGCCGATCTTCTCGCCGTTGTAGGCGTACCAGGCGCCCGACTTCTCCACGATCTTGGCGGTCACGCCCATGTCGATGATCTCGCCCTCGCGGCTGATGCCCTCGCCGAACAGGATGTCGAACTCGGCCGTCTTGAACGGCGGCGACACCTTGTTCTTGACCACCTTGACCTTGGTTTCGTTGCCGATGGCCTCGTCGCCCTTCTTGATGGTGCCGGTGCGGCGGATGTCCAGGCGCACCGAGGCGTAGAACTTGAGCGCGTTGCCGCCGGTGGTGGTTTCGGGGCTGCCGAACATCACGCCGATCTTCATGCGGATCTGGTTGATGAAGATGACCATGCAATTGGTCTTCTTGATCGTGGCCGTGAGCTTGCGCAGCGCCTGGCTCATGAGACGGGCCTGCAGGCCGGGCAGGGCGTCGCCCATCTCGCCTTCGATTTCGGCCTTGGGCGTGAGCGCGGCCACCGAGTCGATGACGATCAGGTCCACGGCGCCCGAGCGCACCAGACTGTCCACGATTTCAAGGGCCTGCTCGCCGGTGTCGGGCTGGCTGATCAGCAGGTCGGACAGCTGCACGCCGAGCTTCTGGGCGTATTGCACATCCAGGGCATGTTCCGCGTCCACGAACGCGCAGGTGCCGCCCTGTTTTTGCATCTCGGCAATCACCTGCAGCGTGAGCGTGGTCTTGCCCGAGGATTCCGGGCCGTAGATCTCGACCACGCGGCCGCGCGGCAAGCCGCCCACGCCCAGGGCGATGTCCAGGCCCAGCGAGCCGGTGGAGACCACCTGGATGTCCTCGATCACCTCGCCTTCGCCCAGGCGCATGATCGTGCCCTTGCCGAATTGCTTCTCGATCTGGGCGAGCGCGGCGGCCAGGGCCTTGGCCTTTTCGGTGTTCACGGGCAATGCGGGGTTGGTGCCTTTGACTGCGACGTCCATGAGAAAACTCCTTGAGAAACAATGGGTTGGGTGCCTGCACCGCTCTGCGGTTAATCACAGGCTGGATGCTTGAACAGTAGTTTATGCGAGCCGTCGCGGGGCATTCAAGCACAATTTAGTCAGTTTGCCTGACAATGTGTGAATGCCTGATATGCCTCTTCCTTCACCCGCCGAAGACGGCTGGCGCCAGACCCACCTGGGCCGCCTGTTCGGCCACGCCATGCGGCGCTTCGACGCGCGCGTGCTGCAGCTCATGGCGCACAACGTGGAGGTGCCGCTGGCGCTGTCCAACCTCGCGGCGCGCGACCAGGTGAGCGCCGCCCACGTGCACATCACGCGCCACCTGGCGCTGCAGGGCGACCGGCTGACCGACCTGGCCCAGCGCGCGGGCATGACCAAGCAGGCGATGGCCAACCTGGTGGACCAGTGCGAGGCCTGGGGCCTGGTCACGCGCGAGGCCGATCCGCTGGATGCGCGTGCGCGCCGCGTGTGCTTCACGCCCACGGGCCTGGCTTGGCTGCAGGCGTTTCGCGATGCCGTCGCGCAGGCCGAGGCGGAGTTCCGGGCGGAGGTGGGCAACGACGTGGCCACCGTGGTGGCGATCGGGCTGGAGGCCTATGCGGGCGGCTAGGCCGCCGCACGGTCATCCTGGCGCCCAAGGGGGGGCTTCAGACGCGCGGGGCGCTCTCCTGCCGCGCGGCGTGGCTCAGCGCGTGGGGGTCCAGCCGCAGCGCGCGCAATGCCCGCGCCGCCACGCCCTGCGGCGTGGCCGCGATCAGTGCCACCACGTGCGCACCCAGCAAGGGGCCGGGCTGGCCCTTGCGGGCCTCCGCCAGTGCCTGGATGAGGCCCTCACCGGAGGGCTGCGCGCGGTAGATCCCGGCCTGCGGCGCACAGGGTGCGGCGGGCGGCATTTCGGCATCAATACCGATCTGCGCCAGCGCATCGCGGTACTGCTGTTCGATCGCGGCGGGCAGGGCGTCCGGGTCCGCGCCAACGCGCGCGAAAGCGCGGCGCGCGGAGCCGTCGGGCAGCTCGATGGCGGCCAGCAGGAAGTGCTCAGCGCCCGGTTGCGGCTGGCCCCGTGCGCGGGCGTGGTGCTCGGCGCGCGTGCACAGCCGGCGCAGAGTGCGCATGTCGTTAGGCGCTGGCGGATGTGTTGCAGCATGGGGAGGAGTCCTTCCATCATCCAGGGGGGGCGGGGCGCGTGGCCTGGGGAGAGAGCCGCTTGTGCGCCGCCTGCTTGCTGACGCCCAGGGCCTGGGCAATCTGCGCCCACGACCAGCCCTGCTTCAGGGCTGTGGCCACGGCCGCCGCCTCCAGCCGGTCGGCCATCAGGCGCAAGGCCACCACGGCGGCCAGCGCGGCTTCGGGGTCGTCGTGCGGGGGCAGCTGCAGGGGCGGTGGGGTCGGCATTCGTCAACTGTAGTTGACGGAACTCATATCGTCAACAAGGGTTGACGACAGGGCCGGGAGCCTGGCCCGGGGGCGGGCCCTCAGGGCGCCGGCCCGGTGCCAGCCGCGGCGCCCGTGGGCGGGGGCGCCGCGCCTGCGGGCTCCGCGCAGGCCAGCAACCACTGCCGGAAGCACTGCAGCGCATGCAGCTGCGTGCGGCCTTCGGGGTAGCAGAGCCAGTAGCCCACCTCGCTCTGGTAGCCCCCGCGCTGGACGGCGGCGGCCAGCGGCTCGCGCACCAGGCCGGCGGTGATCTCGTCCTGCACCAGGCAGCGCGGCACCAGGGCCAGGCCCATGCCGGCCATCACCGCGCGGATCATGGTCTGGAACTGGTCGAACTGCGGGCCGGCCAGCGGGTCGAGCTGGCCCTGTACCCCGTGCGTCTCGCTCCAGCGCAGCCAGGCCTCGGGCACGGTCACATGGCGCAGCAGCGCGTAGCGCGCCACGTCGCGCGGGGTGTGGATGGGCCAGTCCGCCACCTTGGCGCGCGGCGCGATCAGGGCCACGTCGTTGCCCGTGATGTAGTGGGCGTGGGCGCCCGGCCAGTGGCCATCGCCGAACAGGATGGCGCAGTCGAGCTCGGGCCGTTCGAAGTTGTAGCTGTGCACGTACGGCACGAAGTGCAGCGTGACCTGCGGGTGCTGCTGCTGGAACTGCGGCAGGCGCGGAATGAGCCACTTGGCGGCGAAGGTGGGCAGGCTCGACAGGTGCAGCGCGCCGCCGCCGTCATCGCTGGTGATCAGCTCCAGTGTGGCGGCCTCCAGCTGCGCCAGCACGGCGCGCACGGCCTTCTCGTAGCGCTCGCCCGCGGGGGTCAGCGCCAGGCGCTTGCGGCTGCGCTCGAACAGCGGCACGCCCACCCAGGCCTCCAGTTCCTTCACCTGCTTGCTCACCGCGCTCTGCGTGAGGTGCAGGGCCTCGGCGGCCCGCGAGACGCTGCCGAAGCGCGTGACGGTGGAAAACGCCCGCAGCAGGTGCAAGGGGGGTGAAAGGCGGCGCAGGGAAGACATCGTAAGTTATCAAATCATTCCATATGGGAATGTTATCAGGCATATCCATTGCTTGGTAGGGCTCGTGGATTCCATTAATCTCAACCTACCCCATAGGAGAAATGTCCCATGCAACGCCGTCATCTGCTCTCAGCCCTGGCCACAGTATCTTTCGTTCCTGGAATAACTCTGGCGCAAGAAGGCAAGCCCCTGCGCATCATCGTGCCCTTTCCGCCCGGAGGCGCCACGGACATGACCGTGCGCAGCCTGCAGGAGTCGCTGGCCCGCATCCTCAAGCAGCCCGTGGTGCTGGAAAACCGCGGCGGCGCGGGGGGCTCCATCGGCATGGCCGAAGCCGCGCGCGCTCCGGCCGACGGCCTCACGCTGGGCGTGGCCACGCTGTCCACGCATGGCGTGAACCCCGCCGTCTACAGCAAGCTGCCCTACGACCCCATCAAGGACTTCGTGGGCGTGACCGAGATGGTGAAGGCCCCCGGCGTCGTGGTGGTGAACCCGGCCGTGCTGCCCGTCAAGGACTTTGCCGACCTCGTGAAGTACCTGAAGGCCCATCCCGGCAAGGTTTCGTATGCCACGCCCGGCAACGGCACCATCGGCCACATGTGGGGCGAGCTGTTCAAGAGCAGCACCGGCACGGCCATGGTGCACATTCCCTACCGCGGTGCGGGCCCGGCCGTCAACGACGTGCTGGCCGGCCAGGTGGCGGTGTATTTCGATCAGGTGGCTTCCTCGCTGCCGCACATCAAGTCCGGCAAGCTCAGGGCGCTGGCGGTGTCCTGGCCCGAGCGGCTTGACGTGCTGCCCGACGTCCCCACCTACGCACAGCTGGGTTTCGCCAACAACAACGACCCGTCCTGGTTCGGCCTGGTGGCTCCCGCGGGCACGCCCGCGGCCGCGGTGGACCGCATCCAGCAGGCCGTGGCCCAGGCGCTCAAGGAGCCCGCCGTGCGCGAGCGCCTGGCGGGACAGGGGCTGTACCCGTCGGGCACCACGTCCCGGGACTTCACGGCGCAGATCGCCCGCGAGATCGACAAGATGAAACGGGTGGCGGCCTTTGCGAAGGTGGCGCTGGATTGACATGGGCCCCCGCTGAGGCGCCTCGCGCGATCCACCCCACGGGCGGTGGCGGGCCGGCGGCCAGGGGGAGCCTCATTTTCTTCGATACCGGGCCCCTGGGCCCGGCGGCCACAGCTGGAGGAGTCCATCTCAGGGATAACCATGGTCTCCAACCGGTCCGGGCGGCTAGGCCGGCCGCCCCACTTTGCGCACACTCTGCCTATGCATGCCGCTTTGAAACTGATCAACCGACGATTCCAGCAGGCCCAGCCCGGTGCCACCGGTTCCCCCGGCACCCCGCTGGCGCCTGCGGCCTTCACCTACCTGCCAGGCACCACGGCGCTGGTGCTCGATTCGCCGCACAGCGGCACACAATACCCCGCCGACTTCGGCTCGGCCTGCGACCTGCCCACGCTGCGCCGCGCCGAGGACACGCACGTCGAGAAGATCTACGCCTTTGCCCCCGCGCTGGGCGTGGCCTGGGTCGAAGCCCACTTCCCCCGCATCTACCTCGATGCCAACCGCGACACGACCGAGCTCGACACCTCCCTGCTCGACGGCGAGTGGACCGGCCCCATCTCCACCGACCCCCAGGTGCTCAGCAAGGTGCGCCTGGGCAAGGGCCTGATCTGGAAGTTCACCGACGAGGGCGAGCCCATCTACAGCCGCCAGCTCACCGTGGCCGAGGTGCGCGCGCGCATCGACCGCTGCTGGCGCCCCTACCATGCGGCCGTGGCCCAGGCCATCGACGCCGCCCATGCGCGCCACGGCTACAGCATCCACATCAACTGCCACTCCATGCCCGCCGTGGCGGGGCGCTTCGCCACCGAGTTCCCGGGGCTGGAGCACGCGGACTTCGTGGTGGGCGACCGCGACGGCACCACCGCCAGCCCGGCGCTGTCGGCGCTGGTGTGCGAGCACCTGCGCGGCTGTGGCTACAGCGTGGAATACAACCACCCCTACAAGGGCGTGGAGCTGGTGCGCCGCTACGGCAACCCCGCGCAGCACCGCCACAGCATCCAGGTCGAGATCAACCGCAAGCTCTACATGGACGAGGGCACGCTCGCCCAGCACCCCGAGGGCATGGCCCGGCTGCAGGCAGACCTGCAGAAACTGGTGCGCCTGCTGCTCGCACACGATCCGCGCTGACGCGGCGCGCAGGGGCGGGGCCATCCTAGAATCGAGGGCAGGCGCGGCGCCAGACCGCAGCCAACCCTCAAGGAGACACCGCATGCGCATCCTCATTGCCGAAGACGACCAGGTGCTGGCCGATGGCCTGCTGCGCACGCTGCGGGCGTCGGGCGCCGTCGTGGATCACGTGGCCAGCGGCAGCGAGGCCGACGCGGCCCTGCTGACCAACAACGAGTTCGACCTGCTGATCCTGGACCTGGGCCTGCCCCGGATGCACGGGCTGGAGGTGCTCAAGAAGCTGCGCAGCCGGGGCTCGGCGCTGCCCGTGCTCATCCTCACCGCGGCCGACAGCGTGGAAGAGCGCGTCAAGGGCCTGGACTTCGGTGCCGACGACTACATGGCCAAGCCTTTCAGCCTGCAGGAGCTGGAGGCGCGCGTGCGGGCCCTCACGCGCAGGGGCATGGGCGGCACCAGCAGCGCCATCAAGCACGGCCCGCTCGTGTACGACCAGGCCGGCCGCGTGGCCACCATCGACGGCAAGATGATCGAGCTGTCCGCCCGCGAACTGGGCCTGCTGGAAGTGCTGCTGCAGCGCGCGGGCCGCCTGGTGAGCAAGGAGCAGCTGGTGGAGCGCCTGTGCGAATGGGGCGAGGAGGTGAGCAACAACGCCATCGAGGTCTACATCCACCGCCTGCGCAAGAAGATCGAGGGCGGGCCCATCCGCATCGCCACCGTGCGCGGCCTGGGCTATTGCCTCGAAAAGATTCCAGGGTAGCTCCTGAAATGATAGCTACTTGCGCTTTCTAGACGGGCGCCAGTGGCTCAAAGGGCTTGAAACCTTGAAAATCTTCCAGCGAGAGCAGCGCTCCCTCTTCGGCGAGATCCTTGACTGGATGCTCACGCCGCTGCTGCTGCTGTGGCCCGTGAGCCTGGCGCTCACCTGGCTCGTGGCCCAGGGTCTGGCCAACAAGCCGTTCGACCGGGCGCTGGAGTACAACGCCCATGCGCTGGCCCAGCTCGTGTCCGTGGTGGGCGGCAAGGTGCAGTTCAACCTGCCCCAGCCGGCCAGCGAAATCCTGCGCGCGGACGACTCCGACATCGTCTACTACCAGGTCATCGGCCCGGGGGGCGAATTCCTCTCCGGCGAACGGGAACTGCCCGAGCCCGCCAGCGACGAGGTGCCCCTGTCCGGCGAGGTGCGCCTGCGCGACGCCGAGATGCGCGGCATCGAGATCCGCGTGGCCTACATCTGGGTGCGCCTGCCGCTGGAGGGCACGCCCGTGGCGCTGGTGCAGGTGGCCGAGACGCGCGAAAAGCGCAGCGTGCTGGCCACCGAGATCATCAAGGGCGTGATGCTGCCGCAGTTCGTCATCCTGCCGCTGGCGGTGCTGCTGGTGTGGCTGGCGCTCGCGCGCGGCATCCAGCCGCTGAACCAGCTGGAGCAGCGCATCCGCGCGCGCAACCCCGACGACCTCTCGCCGCTGGACGACCGCACCGTGCCGCTCGAGGTCGCGCCGCTGGTCTCGTCGGTGAACGACCTGCTCACGCGCCTGAACGACTCGCTGGCCACGCAAAAGCGTTTCCTGGCCGACGCGGCGCACCAGCTCAAGACCCCGCTGGCGGGCCTGCGCATGCAGGCCGACCTGGCCCAGCGCGAAGGCACCAGCACCGAAGAGCTCAAGCGCTCGCTGCAGCAGATCGGCCGCTCCAGCATCCGCGCCACGCACACCGTGAACCAGCTGCTCGCATTGGCGCGCGCGGAAGGCAGCGGCGTGGGCATCGCGCGCCAGCCCTGCGACCTGGCGCGCCTCGTGATCGAGGTGGTGCGCGACTCGGTGCCGCGCGCGCTCGAAAAACACATCGACCTGGGCTACGACGGCGCCGAGCCCGGCTCACCCGGCGTGCTGCTGGACGGCAACCCCACGCTGCTCAAGGAACTGGTGCGCAACCTGCTCGACAACGCCATCAACTACACGCCTTCCACCCCCGCCAAGCCCGGCGTGGTCACGGCCCACGTGCTGGCCGATACCTTCGGCCACGTGCTGCTGCTGCAGGTGGAAGACTCCGGCCCCGGCGTGCCCGAGGCCGAGCGCGAGCTGGTGTTCCAGCCCTTTTACCGGGCGCTGGGCAGCGAGGCCGACGGCTCGGGCCTGGGCCTGCCCATCGTGCTGGAGATCGCACGCAAGCACGGGGCCGAGGTCACGCTGGAAGACGCGCGCCCTGGCCACCACCCGCCCGGCGCGCGTTTCAGCGTGCGGTTCGCGGCGCGGGATGTGGTGGCGGGGTCCTGAGCCAGGCCGGGTGCATCCCGCCGCACGGCCTTTCGCGCTGCGGCACATTCCGCGCCGGAATGGGATGAGTTCCAAACGTCGTTAGCCAGCCCGGCCATGCCTCTCCAGAATGGGCCGCACATGCCGCGAGGCGAGGAGAGGACCACGATGACGACGATGAAACGGCGCAAGCTGCTGATCTCCACCGCCGCTGCCTGCCTGGGAGGTGCTGCCCAGGCGCAATCCGCCCCGGTGTCCACGGGCAGCGCACGGCCCCTGCGGCTGCTGGTGCCCTTTGCCGCGGGCGGCGCCACCGACATCACGGCGCGCGCCCTCGCCGGCCCGCTGTCGCAGTTGCTGGGTGCACCCGTGGCCGTGGAGAACCGCCCCGGCGCGGCCGGCGCCACCTGCATGGCCGAGGTCGCTGCCGCCGCGCCCGACGGCGCCACGCTGGGCGTGGCCACGTTGTCCACTCATGGCGTGAACCCAGCCGTCTACAAACACCTGCCCTACAACGCGCTGGACGGCTTCACCCCCGTCACCGAGATCGTCAAGGCCCCGGGCGTGCTGGTGGTGCACCCCGGCCTGCCGGTGCGCGATTTCGCGCAGTTCATGCAGCACCTGAAGGCGCGGCCGGGCCAGCTGGCCTATGCCTCGCCGGGCAACGGCACCATCGGCCACATGTGGGGCGAGCTGCTCAAGAGCAGTGCCAATGTGCGCATGGACCACCTGCCCCAGGCGGGCGCCACCGCAGCACTGGCCGAGGTGCTGGTGGGCCGGGTGCCGGTGTACTTCGACCAGGTGGCGTCGTCGCTGCCGCACATCCAGGCCGGCCGTTTGCGGGCCCTGGCCGTGTCGTGGAGCCGGCGCCTGGCCGTGCTGCCCGAGGTGCCCACCTACGCCGAGCTCAGCCTGTTCTCGAACAACGACCCGTCCTGGTTCGGCCTGGTGGCCCCTGCGCACACGCCGGCCGCCACGGCGCGGCGGCTGCGCGACGCGGTGGCCACGGTGTTGCGCGAGCCCGCGGTGCTGGCGCGCCTGGGAGAGCAGGGGCTGTTTGCCTCGGGCAGCCTGCCGGACGAGTTTGCCGCGCAGATCCGCAAGGAGGTCGAGAAGATGCGGCGCGTCAGCCGGTTTGCGCGCATCACGCTCGGCAAGGACGCAGCGTGACGGCTATGCCGCAGGCGCATGCGGCGGACGCAGCGCGCGAAGGGACATCAGCGCCATGAAGAGAAAGCCATTCTGGGTGGGCGCGCGGTACACCCCCAGCGCGCCCAGCACCTGCGCCGCCACGCCCGCGAGTTCCCAGCCGTCGGTCTCGTCCGCTTCCCAGCGCGGCACCGTCAGGGGCGCAAAGCCGCGCTCGTCGCCCCACTCCCACACCGCGGGAATGCGGGCCACCACCTGGGGGTCGTTGTGGAAATTGGCCCAGGCCCACAGCCAGGTGCCGCTGGTCCGGGAAATCGATCCGATGAATTCAATGTCCGCCACCAGCCGCGGCACGCCGGCGTGCGAGAAGGTGAGCGTGCCCTGCACCTGGTCATAGTCCCAGCGCTCGAAGCGCGAGATGCCGTAGTCCGTCTCCAGGGCATCCTGCTTGCCCACCAGGGCCTGGTGGCTTTCGGTGACCGCCTCCACCCAGGCGTCGTGCGGAGCATCCGCCATGGCGCCGACACTCTGCGCCATGGAGTCCTGGTAGCAGTGGTGGCAGATGATCTGCAGGTCCAGGCAGTCCTCGTTGCGCTCGTTCCACTCGCCGCCCTCCCGCTCCAGGGCTGCCTGGCAACTGGCGCACCACGCGTCGGGAAAGGGGCAGTCCGGCGCCGGCATGTCGCAGAACCAGCGCTGCGCCGGCTGGCGGCACAGGTGCCCGCAGACGTAGGTGGCGGTGGCTTCGCCGTGGCGGTTGCAGTGGATGGCGGAGAGTTCTTCGGTCATGGCGCGGGGCTCGCGAAAGGAGGGGCGGAATCGAAGGATGGGCGCGGAACGCCGGGCGCGACCGCCAGCGCGGCCACCACGGTTCAGCCGCAGGCGCGCATCGTCTTGCCGGCCATCGCCGTGCGCAGGGCGTCCAGCTGGGGGCGCAGCGATTCGGTCACGGCGGGCAGTCGCAGCGTGAACCCTGCCGTGTCCGGCCGCTCCTGCACCACGCGGGCCGTGCGCACGCCCTTGCCGCCCAGGGTGGCCAGCTCGCGCTCGGCGGCCTCCTTCGAGGCGAAGCGGCCCAGCGAAAGGCCGAATTCCAGGGTGCCGCCCGCGCGGTCGTGGTCGACCTTGCGGGCACGCAGTTCGGCCCGTTTCCTGTCCAGCGTTTCCAGGTCCTCGAAGCGGCCCATGTAGACCATCCAGCGGCCCGGCACGGGCGTGGGCTCGAGCAGCCAGCTGCCCTGGGGCAGGTTGGCGGCGGCGGCGCGCAGGGCGTCGGCCTGGCGTTCGTCGAACACGCCCGCCTGAAGGCATTCGCCGGTGTCGGGCGGGGTGGGGGTCTCGGCGGAAGCCGCAGCCGCTGCGCTGGGGGCGGCGGGCGACGCGGCGGCGGGGGCGGGGGCCTTGCCGGAGTTCACCCGCAGGATCTGCAGCGTCTCGGGCCGTATCTGCTGGTCCATGCGCTGGGGCTCGGCCTGCTCCTCGGGGGCGAAGCCCCAGTCCCGAAGCAGCCCCTGCGACCACGCGTAGTAGCCCGCGTTGGCCAGCAGCAGCGCGATCACGGCAAGTCGCAGCATGGGGGCCTCTCCTTGTTTTCCCGCCGGTTGTCCATGGGGTTGCGCGCCCTCGTCCCCGCCCGCGTGGCGGGCCCGCCCAGGGCCAGGGCCGCCCTGGAGCGGGCGTCGCCAGGCCACGACGGGCGGCCTCCGCCCCGATGGAGAGGCGCGGCGCGGCTCAGGGGGGGCTCCCCAGCTCTTGCACTGCGCTGGGCCGCACGCTGATCTCGGAACTGGTGATCGCCTGCATGCCGCCGGCCGTGTGCACCAGGAGCGCGCCGTCCTCGCCCACGCCGTGGGCCGTGCCCGCAGTGCCGTCGCTCAGGGCCACGGCACGGCCCTGCAGCACGTCGCGGGCCGCGAAACGTGGCTGCATGGGGCCAAAGCCGTAGCCTTCGAACGAGCGCAGCATGCCGATCAGCGGCGGCACGATGCGCAGCAGGGCGGCGGGTGCGTCCAGGCCGGGCTCCACGTCCTGCAGGCTGCCCGGCGGCATGCTCATGCCTTCGCTGCCACGCGGCAGCACGTTGATGCCGATGCCCACGACCACGTAGCGCGCCGTGCCGGCTGGCCCCTGCGGGGACGGCGCGGCCCCCTGGAGCGCCACGAAACTGGCCGTCTCGACCAGGATGCCGCCCAGCTTGCGGTCGCCACCCGCGCCGCCCAGCCACAGGTCGTTGGGCCATTTCAGGCCCACGCGGGCGGCCTGGCCCGCACCCAGCGGCGGCAGCACGGGCTGCAGGCTCTCGGCCACGCTCACGCCCACGGCGAGCGACAGCCCCGACCAGTCGCGCGGCGCGAGCGGCAGGCCCAGGGACATCATCAGCGAAGACCCCACATCGCTCTGCCACGCCCGCCCCATGCGGCCCCGACCGGCGGTCTGCTGCTCGGCCACGAGCAGCGTGGGCTCGCACTGGCCGGCGCGGGCGCGGCGCATGAGTTCGGTGTTGGTCGAGTCGATGCTGGGCAGCACCTCGACGGTAAAACCGGGTAACAGCGGTGACACCGCCTCCCACACGGCCTCGGCGGGCCAGCGGATGGGGGCGGCGGTCACTGGCGGCGGCCTTTCCGGGCGCCGGGCTGGAGGCTCCCTGGGACTGGCTGGGTGGCCTTGGCGGTTTTGGTCGGTTTGGCGGGCAGGGCGGGCTTTGTGGCCGCCTTGGCGGGGCTGCGCGGCACCGGCGGCGCCCAGCCGCGCTTGGGCGCGAGCAGCGTGCCGCGGCAGTTGTCGCTGCCGCACCAGCAGGGGTATTCCGCCTTCAGCTTGGGCGTGTAGCGCTCTTCGATGATCAGCCCGTAGTCGTAGTTCAGCTCTTCGCCCGCCTTGATATTGCGCAGCGCCGTGATGAAAATGCGGCCGTCCCGTTCGTCGGCGTAGCAGTTGGGGTTGCAGCTGTGGTTGATCCAGCGCGAGGAATTGCCGCCGAACTTTGCGTCGATCACGCGGTCTTCATCCACGTGGAAGTAGAACGTGTGGTTGGGCTGCAGGGGGTCGTGCGGGTGGCGGTCCTGCGCCTCCTGCCAGGTGATGACCTCGCCGGTGTACTCCACCAGCACCTCGCCCTCGGCGATGTCCTGGGCGGCGAACACGCCGTTGCCATGGACGCCCGAGCGCCGGGTCTGGATGCGGCGTCCCGGTGCGGCGGTGGGGGCGGCGGGCGAGGCAAAGCGGGGCATGGCAAAAACTCTGTTAACTTGATAGTGCACACATGTGTGCGTGCGCGTGTATGCGCGCGAAACCCGAATTGTAGGAGCGACCGGGCCGGAACCGGGCGCTCAGAACGAACGACGACGATGACAGGCAAGAGCCCCAAATGACCAAGACCCTGGTAATTGCAGAGAAACCCTCCGTGGCGCAGGACATCGTGCGCGCGCTCACCCCCGTGGCGGGCAAGTTCGACAAGCACGACGACCACTTCGAGAACGACCGCTACGTGGTCACCAGCGCCGTGGGTCACCTCGTGGAGATCCAGGCGCCCGAGGAGTTCGACGTGAAGCGCGGCAAGTGGAGCTTTGCCCACCTGCCCGTGATCCCGCCATACTTCGACCTGAAGCCCGTGGACAAGACCAAGACGCGCCTGAACGCGGTGGTCAAGCAGGCCAAGCGCAAGGACGTGACGCAACTCATCAACGCCTGTGACGCGGGCCGCGAGGGCGAGCTGATCTTCCGCCTGATCGAGCAGTACGCCGGCGGCGCCAAGCCCCTGGGCAAGCCCGTCAAGCGCCTGTGGCTGCAGTCCATGACGCCCCAGGCCATCCGCGACGGCTTCGACGCACTGCGCACCGAGCAGCAGATGGCGGGCCTGGCCAGCGCCGCCCGCAGCCGCAGCGAGGCCGACTGGCTGGTGGGCATCAACGGCACGCGCGCCATGACGGCGTTCAACTCGCGCGACGGCGGGTTCTTCTTGACCACCGTGGGCCGCGTGCAGACGCCCACGCTGTCGCTGGTGGTGGAGCGCGAGGAAAAGATCCGCAAGTTCGTGAGCCGCGACTACTGGGAAATCCACGCCACCTTCGGCGCGCAGGCCGGCGAGTACCCCGCCAAGTGGTTCGACCCCAAGTGGAAGAAGGGCGAGGACGTGGAGATGCGCGCGGACCGCGTGTGGTCCGCCGCCGAGGCCACGGCCATTGCGAACGCCGTGCGCGGCCAGCAGGCCACCGTCACCGAAGAGAGCAAGCCCACCACGCAGGCGTCGCCCCTGCTGTTCGACCTGACCAGCCTGCAGCGCGAGGCCAACGGCAAGTTCGGCTTCTCGGCCAAGACCACGCTGGCGCTGGCGCAAAGCCTGTACGAACGCCACAAGGCCCTGACCTACCCGCGTACCGACTCGCGCGCGCTGCCCGAGGACTACCTGCCCGTGGCCAGGCAGACCTTCGAGATGCTGGCCGACAGCGGCATGCGCCACCTCGCGCCGCACGCCGCCACGGCGCTGAGCAACAACTACGTGCGCCCGTCCAAGCGCATCTTCGACAACAGCAAGGTGAGCGATCACTTTGCCATCATCCCCACGCTGCAGGCCCCCAGCGGCCTCTCCGACGCCGAGCAGAAGCTGTACGACCTGGTCGTGCGCCGCTTCATGGCGGTGTTCTTCCCGAGCGCCGAATACACCGTCACCACCCGTATTTCCACGGTGGCGCCCCACAGCTTCAAGACCGAAGGCAAGGTGCTGGTCAGGCCCGGCTGGCTGGCCATCTACGGCAAGGAAGCCGCTGATGAGGTGGAAGGTGGCAAGGACGGCGACAAGGGCCAGAACCTCGTGCCCGTGAAGCCCGGCGAAAGCGTCAACACCCTGGCAGCCGACCCCAAGGGCCTCAAGACCAAGCCGCCCGCCCGCTACTCCGAAGCCACGCTGCTGGGCGCCATGGAAAGCGCCGGCAAGCAGATCGACGACGACGAACTGCGCGAGGCCATGCAGGAAAAAGGCCTGGGCACGCCTGCCACGCGCGCGGCCATCATCGAAGGCCTGTTGACCGAAAAGTACATGCTGCGCGAAGGCCGCGAAATCATTCCCACGGCCAAGGCCTTCCAGCTCATGACGCTGCTGCGCGGGCTGGAGGTCGAGGAACTGTGCCGCGCGGACCTGACCGGCGAATGGGAGTTCAAGCTCTCGCAGATGGAAAAGGGCCAGCTCAGCCGCGAATCCTTCATGGCCGACATCGCCGCCATGACCGAGCGCATGGTCAAGAAGGCCAAGGAATACGACCGCGACACCATCCCCGGCGACTACGCCACGCTCGAATCGCCCTGCCCCAACTGCGGTGGTGTGGTGAAAGAGAACTACCGCCGCTTTGCCTGCGTGGGCAAGCCTGGTGCGGAAGGCTGCGGCTTCAGTTTTGGCAAGTCGCCCGCGGGCCGCACCTTTGAAACGGCAGAGGCCAACGCCCTGCTGCGCGACAAGAAGATCGGCCCGCTGGAGGGTTTCCGCTCCAAGGCCGGCTGGCCCTTCACCTCCGAGATCGTCATCAAGTACGACGACGAGGCGCACAACTACAAGCTCGAATTCGACTTTGGCGACGACAAGAAGGGCGAGGAATCGGGCGAGCTCGTGGAGTTTGAAGACGCCGCGCTCGGCCCCTGCCCCATCTGCGGATCGGAAGTGCACGAGCACGGCAGCAACTACGTGTGCAGCAAGGCCGTGCCCACCGCCGCGCAGCCCACGCCCAGCTGCACCTTCAAGAGCGGCAAGATCATCCTGCAGCAGCCCGTGGAGCGCGAGCAGATGCACAAGCTGCTGGAAACGGGCAAGACCGACCTGCTCGACAAGTTCGTGAGCATGCGCACGCGCCGCGCTTTCAAGGCCCACCTGGCGTGGGACAAGGAGGCGGGCAAGGTCAACTTCGAGTTCGCACCGAGCAAGTTCCCGCCGCGCCCAGGCGCTGCTACAAAAACAGTAGCTGCCAAGGCTGGAAAGACAAGCGCTGCAGCCAAAAAGTCCGCCAAGCCTGCCGCCGCCAAGAAAGCCCCGGCCACCAAGACCGCTGCCAAGGCACCGCGCAAGGCCGCAGCCGGCAAGGCCCCCAGCGCCGCCCTGGCCGCCGTGATCGGCGCCGAGCCCGTGGCCCGGCCCGAGGCCGTCAAGAAGATGTGGGAATACATCAAGGCAAACAACCTGCAGGATCCCAAGGACAAGCGCACCATCGTCGCCGACGACAAGCTGCGCGCCGTGTTTGGCAAGGACAGCGCGGGCATGTTCGAGCTGGCGGGCATTCTGGGCAACCACCTGGGTGGCGAAGGATGAAGCCACGCGCAGCATCCGCAGCATCGCCTGTGTGGGGCTTCTGGCGCACCGCGCTGGTGGCTCTCGCGGTCGTTGGCGCGCTGGGCGGCTGCAGCAGCACGACAGGTTCTGCGCGCTCCAGCGACCCCGCGAGCCCGCAGCAACCGCGGGGCGCCAGCGGCGTCACCGTGTTTGGCGATATCGATGTGGGCGTGACGCGGGAGCGCACGCGCTGACGTGGGGTGTGCTGCCTTGCAGGCCGTCCCCGCTGAACCTGCCGAACCTGCGCGGAGCCAGCCTTTCCGCCCCCACGGTCGATGACGGAACCTGAACCGCAGGGGAACGAATGATGGGCGAACCCGCGCTGTCCTTGCAGATCGCCACCACGGTGCACCACCGCATCCACACCGTCACCGTGCGCATGGATTCGGTGGGCTGGGTGGTGTCGGGCACCAAGCATTTGGTCACGCCCGGCGGCGGGCACCGCTACCCCAGCGGGCGGGTGTTCGTGCTGCCGTGCGGCGCGCAGTGGGAGGTGGTCAACGACCCGGCGCCCCAAGGCCGCTATGTGGCGCGGCTGCTGTGTTTCGCGCCCGAGCTGGTGGCGCAGTTCCACCGCCAGTTCGGCCAGTTCGCGGCCATTCCACCAGTGCAAGGCTGCGCGGGCCTCGCGGCCGACGCCGCCTTTGAAGACAGCTATATGCGCGCCGTGGCCGCGCTGGAGAGCGATGCCAGCTCGCAGGCGCTGCGCGAACACCGCGCGCTCGAAGTGCTGCTGATGCTGGCCGAGGCGGGCATCGTCTTCGCCCCGCCCGGCGAGCTGGGCTGGGCCGAACGCGTGCGCCGCCTGGTGGGCCCCAGCCCGCAGGCCGACTGGACGCTCGAACGCATCGCCAGCGCCTTTGCCACCAGCGCCAGCACCCTGCAGCGCCGCCTGGCGCAAGAGGGCGAAACCGTGAGCCAGTGCCTGCGCGACGTGCGGCTGGAGACGGCGCTGGTGCTGCTGCAAAGCTCCGCGCTGCAGGTGTCCGAGATCGCTGCGCGCTGCGGCTACGAGTCGCACAGCCGCTTCAGCGCGGCCTTCCGCGAACGCTTTGGCTTTCCGCCCTCGCAGCTGCGGCCCTGATTCCTGCGGCTGACGCGCAGCGCACAGCCATTGACGCCACCGGGCCAATGCGAAGGCGCGGCGCGCAGCACCATCAAGCCCTTGTTTCACACCGCTACTGCAAGGAGCTTTTCAGATGCCCCACCCACTTTCACGCCCCCTTCGCGTTGGCACCGCCATCGCGGCACTCGCCACGATCGGTTTGGCCCCAGCCGCCCACGCCCAGGCCTTCGCGCTCACCAGCCCCGACTTTGCCGAAGGCAGCACACTGCCCCAGCGCTTCGAGTTCAAGGGCTTTGGCTGTGCGGGCGACAACCAATCACCCGCCCTGCGCTGGAGCGGCGCGCCTGCTGGCACCCAGAGCTTCGCCGTCACCGCCTACGACCCCGATGCCCCCACCGGCTCGGGCTGGTGGCACTGGTCGGTGGTCAACATCCCCGCCAGCACCACCGAGCTGCGGTCCGACGCGGGTGCTGCTGGCGGCGCCAAGCTGCCCGCAGGCGCCAGCCATGTGCGCATTGACTATGGCGTGGCCGCCTGGGGCGGGGCCTGCCCGCCCGAAGGCGATGTGCCGCACCGCTACATCTTCACCGTGCACGCGCTCAAGGTGCCGCGCCTGGACCTGCCTGCCGACGCCACCGCTGCGCTGGCCGGCTACATGATCAACGCCCACAGCCTGGGCAAGGCCACGCTCACGGCGCGCTACGGGCGCCCTGCGGCCAAAGGCAAGCAGCAGCCGTGATAGGGCGCGGCCCGGTGGGTGATGCGATGTTTTAAGCTTGGTGGTCGCCCACCACCACGCCACAGGCCCACCCCATGCGCAGCACCCGCGAACGAGCCCTCTGGTCCCTCCTGGCCGCATTGCTGCTGGCCGCCACGGCCGCCGCATGGTGGACGGCCGACCAGTGGCTGCCCCACGCCGGGCCGTGGACCGAGCAGGCCTGGAAGAAGATCACCCGCCCCGGCCCCGACACCTTGCCGCCCGGCAAACAGCAGCCCGCCGCACGAGCCCGCGCTGCGCACGGCGGCGCGTCCGAGCCCGCGGCCCCGCAGCCGCGCAAGTGCGTGAAGGACGGCCGCACCACCTACACCGACCAGCCCTGCCCCAAGGGCACGCAGGAGCTGCCGGTGGATGGCGCCGTGACCTCGCTGCCCCGCGCGCAGTAAGTTCATGAAGGTGGCGGGCAGCGGCAGGCCCGCCGGTGTGAGGCATGTCGCTTTTTTCCTAGCCTGCCCGGGGGCTGCGCGGATTCAATCGGTGCATTGATTCACTACCCAGGGCCTCTCTCCTTTTCTTTGGGGGGCCGCATGCACCGATGCAAAAACACACACACCTGCGCACCTTTTTTCTTTTGCTGGCCCTCGTGGGCCTGGCCGTCCCCTGGTACTTCAATGGGGTGTACTTTCTGGCGGGCGGCAGCGTGATGCCCGATGTCTTCTGGCGGGATGCGTTTGCCAATGCACTCACCACCGGCATCACCCTCGACGTGTACCTGGCCGCCGTGGCGTTCTCGGCCTGGGTGGCGGCAGACCGCAGCCTGGGTGCGTGGCGCTGGGCTTACATCGCGGCCTGCTTTGGCATTGGCCTCGCGTTTGTGATGCCGCTCTACCTGGCTCAGCGCTTGCGCGTGGGCTCCAAGGGTGGGGCAGGCTGATTCGGCAGGGCCTGCGCGCCGATCTGCAAGGGCCAGTGCGCGGTGAGCGGGCTGCGCGTGCCTTGCACCAGAGCCTGCAGCGGGTGGCCCGCCAGCCTGCGCACATCGCGCCCCATGTGCGACTGGTCGTAGTACCCCTGGCCGGCTGCCAGGTCCACCACCGGGCCGCCGGGCGCGGCGAGGGCGTTGCCCAGCGTGCGGTTCAGCCGCGCAATCACCTGAAACTGCTTGGGCGCCATGCCCCAGTGCGCCGCAAAGCGCCGCTCAAACTGCCGCTGGCTCAGGCCCAGGCGCTGGTCCGCGTCTGTTGCATCGTCGCTGGTCGCATGCAGCAAGGCCAGCGCCTGCAGCCGTCGTGCTTCACACGGTGACGGCGGCGCGACCACCTGCCGGACGAACTGGCACAGCACCGCGATCCGCGCGCCATCATCCTGCTCAGCATGTACGCCATGCTCCACCTCGGTCCACCCAGGCCCCACCAGTTCCGCCAACGGCCGCAGTGTGTTCACCAGCCCGCGTGCACTGCCAAACAGCGCCGCGGCGGCCTCAGGCTGCAGCACCAGCCCCACGGCCCGCACCGGTCCGCCGTGTTCGTACACCGTGGCCGTGGTGCTGGCGCTGATCCAGGCCGACGGCGGCACCAGCGCGCCCCGGCACCGCACCTGCCCGGCCAGCCGCACCACCAGCATGCTCGACACCATCGCCGGGAAATGCGACTGCGCCAGTTCCGCAGGGGCATCGATCACCACCGCTGCCATCAACCAGGGCTGTAGATCGGAGGGGAGGGGCACAAGACGCTGCATGCCCGGATTCTGCACACCGGCGATGTGCTGGCAGGAACACCCGTCCAGCCACGCGCGCGACATGCGCCTGCCGCACCGCCCGGCTATCCTTTCCGCTTCACCAGCCCACCACCGCATCCCCCGCCACGCACCATGCAGTCAGCACCCACCCGCTCCCTTCCCCTGGCCGGGGCCACCAACTTCCGCGATCTGGGCGGCTACGCCGGCCATGGCGGGCGCACCGTCAAATGGCGGCGCATCTTCCGCTCGGACCACCTGGCGGGCCTCACCGCGCAGGACCGGGCCCTGCTGGCCGAGCTGGGCGTGGCCCGCGCGGTGGACTTTCGCGGCCAGGCCGAAAGCGCCGCGTATGCCTACGCGCTGCCGGGCATCAGCTACCACCCGCTGGCCATCGAGCCCACGGTGGTGCAGCGCGCGCTGGAACTGCAGCGCACCGGCCGCCAGCTCACCGCGCAAGACGCCGTGGCGCTGATGCAGGACACCTACCGGGGCTTTGTGCACGACAACGCGCATCGATTTGCCGAGCTGTTCCGCCTGCTGCTCGATGAAGGCAGCGCCACCCCGCTGGTGTTCCACTGCACCGCGGGCAAGGACCGCACAGGCTTTGCCGCCGCCCTCATCCTGCTGGCGCTGGGCGTGCCGCGCGAGGTGGTGATGCAGGACTACCTGCTCACCAACACCCTCTACCGCCGCCCCGAGGGGTTGGCCAGCCACGCGCCCGACGAAGTGCTGGCCGTGCTGTGGCGTGTGCAGGAGGAGTTTCTCAATGCAGCCCTGCACATGGTGGACACCGAGTTCCAGGGCGTCGATGCCTACCTGGGCGACGTGCTGGGCGTGAGCGCGGCGGCCCGGCAGGCGCTGGCCGCCCGCTACCTCGAACAGCCCTGACGCCGCCTTTCAGGCGCCCACCAGGGAATCGCCCCCTTACGCCAGGTGCGCCAGCAGATGGCGCCAGAAGTTCAGGCGCGCCTCCAGGGTCGAGACGAGGATGTGTTCCTGCAGCGTGTGGGCGCCGTCGCCGTCGGCACCCAGCCCGTCGAGTGTGGGCACCCCCAGGGCCGAGGTGAAGTTGGCGTCGCTGCCGCCGCCGGTCATGGGCGCATCTTCGAGCGCGAAGCCCGCATGCCGGGCCGACGCCTTGGCGCGGTCCAGCAGGGCCACCACGGCCTCGCTCTTGACCATGGGCGGGCGGTTCACCTCGACCTCGATGTCGAGTTCCATGTCCGCGCCCACCGGGCGCAGCGCCTGCATCTTGTGCACCAGCTCGTCGGCGGCCTGCAGGTCGGGGAGGCGAAAGTCCACCACGCAGCGGCACTGCGCCGGCACCGTGTTGGTGGCGGTGCCACCTTCGATGGTGCCCACGCTCACCGTCACGCCGCGCGCGTAGTCGGTCATGGCCTCCAGCGCCAGGATCTGGTGCGCCATTTCGCGGATCGCGCTGCGGCCTTTTTCATGCGCCACGCCCGCATGGGCTGCATGGCCCTTCACGCCCAGGCGCAGCATGCCCGTGCCCTTGCGCGCGGTCACGCATCTGCCGCCATTGGCACGGGCAGGCTCGCAGACCAGGGCGTAGCGGGCATTGTGCGCAAAACGCTCGATGTGCACACGCGAAGCGTGGCTGCCGGTTTCTTCGTCGGGCACGACCACGAAGTCGATCGGCATCGCGCTGGCGCCGGCGGCCGCCAGGTCGCGCAGGGCCGTCATGGCCAGGTAGATGCCTGCCTTCATGTCGTAGCCGCCGGGGCCGTAGAAGCGGTCGCCCTCGATGCGGCAGGGGTTGTCGCTCAAGGTGCCCACCGGGTGCACGGTGTCCGAGTGGCCCAGGACCAGCAGCCCGGGGCGCGTGTCGCCGGCTGCGCGGTTGGTCACGTGCAGCAGCGGCCCCACGCGCTCGCCCAGTGGCGTCACGGTGGCCTGCAGTCCGCCTTCCCGGGCATAGCGGGCCATGTCGGCCACCATGGCCGCCACGCCCGCGGGCGAGCTGGTGGGTGACTCGCACTGCATCCAGGCGGTGATGCCGTCAATGAGCGTCTGTGTCGTGGCGGAGGTGGTCATGGCGGTGCAAGGTGGGACAGGGTGGTTCGGGGGCTCCGCCTGCTTCCCGCAGGACGGAGGGCTGAGTCCGAGGAGGTGCAGGCGGCGGGCGTCAGGCCGTGTGCTCGCCGGCCAGCCGGGCCAGTTGCGCAGCGTCGGGGAGGTGGCCGTGGAACCAGAGGTGCGCGCAGACGGCCGACATGGCCTTGCCATCGTGGCCAATGCCCGCCACGGTGTGCAGCTGCCAAGCCAGCGGCAGGGCGCGGCGCGCGGCCTCGGCCCGGGCGGTGGCGTAGTAGTTCAACGCGCGGGCATAGCGGTGCGGGCCCTGGCGCAGTGCCGCCGGTTCGGACGGCAAGTGCACGTCGGCCGTGGCGATGTCCTGGTCGCCCGCCAGGATGGTCAACGGGTAGGCGAACAGGCGCGCCAGGCTGCCGGTGTCGGCGGGAGTGCCGGCCAGGCCTTCGGGGAACGGCAGCTCCAGCAGCGGCAGCGTGTACCAGCCGGGGTTGCCCGCGGCCACACCGGCAAAGGTGCCGGGCGTGAGCACGCTCATCAGCCGGTGCACGAACTGCCCGCCGGCGGAGTGGCCGAACAGGTACAGCGGCTGCGTGGTCAACACGCCCGATGCCTTGAGCTCATCGACCAGCCGCGTCACGACGGTGTACGACCAGTCCCCGGGTGGGTTCGCCGGAGCCGTGTCGGCGTGGGCTTCGCGGTCGGCGGTGGCCAGCAGGTTGCCGTTGTTGTAGCTCACCACGTCGGGCCACTGCGCGTTCGAGAACGTGGGCGCGATGATGACCAGGCCATGCTCGTCGGCGGCGGGCATCCAGAAGTCGCGGTAGTCGTCGCCGTTGCGCATCACGCCGTGCTGCACCAGCACGATGGGGCTGTGGTCCGTGGCATGTGCGGGCCGGTAGGTGTTCAGCGCGATGGAGCGGCCACCGGGCAGGGGGCTGTTGCTGTAGTCCACCGCGTGGCGGCCCACCCGCTGCACGGCGTCGCGCAGCGATTGCAGATGAAGTTCGTTGGGCATAGGCAAGAAATGGGGCAGGGCAGCAGGCGGGGCGACATTGCCGTTGTCAGGCCGCTGCGGTGTTCAGGTGGCAGGCCGACCAATGGCCGGGGGCGATGGCTTCGAGCGCCGGTGCTTCCTCGCGGCAGCGGGCCATGGCGTGCGGGCAGCGCGGGTGGAAGGTGCAGCCCGGTGGCGGTTTCAGTGGCGAGGGAATCTCTCCCTGGATCGGCACGAACACGCGCTTGCGCCGCTCCAGGTTCGGCACCTCGGCCATCAGCGCCAGGGTGTATGGATGGTTGGCGCGCGCAAAAATCTCGGCCGTGGTCGAGATCTCGACGATCTTGCCCAGGTACATGATGGCCACGCGGTCCGAGATGTGGCGCACCACACCGAGGTCATGGCTGATGAACAGGGAGGTCAGGCCGTGCTGGGCACGCAGGTCCATGAACAGGTTGATCACCTGCGCCTGGATCGACACGTCCAGCGCCGCGACCGGCTCATCGCAGACCAGGAAGCGGGGCGACACCATCAGCGCCCGGGCAATGCCCACGCGCTGGCGCTGCCCGCCCGAGAGCTGGTGCGGCAGGCGGGTGCGGTACTCGGCGGCCAGGCCCACTTCGGCCAGCGCCCTGTCGACGCGTGCCGGTATTTCGCCGGCGGGCGCGAGTTTGTGCACGTGCAGCGCCTCGCCCAGGATCTGGTGCAGCCGCTGGCGCGGATTGAGCGAGGCCTGGGGGTCCTGAAACACCATCTGCACGCCCAGTGTGTAGGCCAGTCTGGCGGCCCGGTCCAGGCCGTCCACGGCGGCGCCCTGGTACAGCAGTTCGCCTTCGGTCTGGCGGTGCAGGCCGGCGACGATGCGGCCAAGCGTGGACTTGCCGCAGCCGGACTCCCCCACGAGGCCCAGCACCTCGCCCTGCGCAATCGCCAGGCTCACGCCGTTGACGGCATGCACGGTGCGCGGCTCGGGCTTCTTGCCGGCCAGCTCGAACACGCGCCCGATCAGGTCCTGCCTTTTGACAAAGCGTTTGTACACATTGCGCAATTCGATGACGGGAGGTGGTGCGGTGTGGCTCATGCGGCAGGGTCCAGGGCAACGAGGGGGGCAAAGCAGCGGTAGGTACGCCCATTCACCGTGGTGTTCTCCGGTTCGCCCGTGGCGCATTGCGCCAGGGCGTGCGCGCAGCGCGGCGCAAAGGCGCAGCCGGCGGGGCGGTTGCCCAGCATCGGCGCCATGCCGCTGATCTGCCGCAGGCGTCCGCCGGGCAGGGCGGCGCCGGGCAGCGAATCGAGCAGGCCGCGGGTGTACGGGTGCACCGGGGCATCCAGCACCTCATCCACCGGGCCGGACTCGACGATCTTGCCCGCGTACATCACCGCGACCTTGTCGGCCAGCTCGGCGATCACGCCGAGGTCGTGGGTGATCCAGATGAGCGCCGTGCCGTGCGTGCGGCAGATCTCCTGCATGCGGTACAGGATCTGGCCCTGAATCGTCACATCGAGCGCCGTGGTGGGCTCGTCGCAGATGATCAGCTCGGGCTTGTTGAGCATGGCAATGGCGATCGCCACGCGCTGGCGCATGCCGCCCGAGAACTCGTGCGGGTAGTTGCGCAGGCGCGAAGCCGGGGCGGGGATGCCCACCATCTCCAGCGCCTCCACGCAGCGCTGGAGCGCCTGGGTGCGCGGCACGCTGGCATGGGTCTGGATAGCCTCGAGCATCTGCTCCTCGATGCGCAGCACCGGGTTCAAGGTCATCAGAGGGTCCTGGAAGATCATCGCGATGCGGTCGCCGCGCAGCTGGCGCATCTGCTCCTCGCTCAGGTCGCGCAGGTTCCGGCCCTTGAACAGCACCTCGCCGGCGATCACCTCGCCGGGAGGGTCGATCAGGCCGAAGATGGAAAAGCCGGTGACCGACTTGCCCGAGCCGGATTCGCCGACCAGGCCCAGGATCTCGCCAGGCCCGATGGACAGGTCGATCCCGCTGACGGCGGGCCAGGCGCCTTCCTCGGTGTGAAAAACGGTGTGCAGGCCACGCACTGCAAGCAAAGGGGTTGTCATGGGCTTCTCGGGTCCAGCGCGGCGCGCAGGCGGTCGGCGATCACGTTGATCGCCAGGATGAGGGCCAGCAGGGCCAGGCCGGGGAACATGCTGATCCAGTAGTCGCCAGACAGCAGGTACTGGAAGCCGGTCGCGATGAGCAGGCCCAGCGATGGCTCGGTGATGGGCACGCCCACGCCCAGGAACGACAGCGTGGCTTCCAGCACGATGGCGTTGGCGATCTGGATGGTGGCAAACACCATCACCGGGCCCAGGCAGTTGGGCAGCAGGTGGCGCAGCATGATGCGCCAGGCTGGAAAGCCCAGGTTCTGTGCCGCCTCGATGTATTCCTTGCGGCGCTCCTGCAGCGCGCGGCTGCGCATGATGCGCGCGTAGTGCGCCCACTGCACCATCACGATGGCGATCACGACCTTGTCCACGCCGCGCCCCAGCATCGCCAGCAGCACCAGCGCCACCAGGATGGTCGGAAAGCCCAGGATGAAGTCCACGATGCGCATCAGCACGGTGTCGACCAGGCCGCCCACGTAGGCCGCGAGCAGGCCGATCAGGCTGCCGAGCACGGTGGCCAGCGCCACCGCGGCCAGGCCCACGGTCAGGCTGATGCGCAGGCCATACAGGATGGCGCTGAGCATGTCTCGGCCCTGGCTGTCGGTGCCCAGCCAGTAGTGGAAGCCGTCCATGCTGGCCGAGCCCGGCGGCAGGCGCCCGTCCATCAGGTCCAGGGCGGCCAGGTCATAGGGGTTCTGCGGCGCCAGGAACGGCGCCAGCATCACCACCAGCAGCAGCACGACCAGCGAAATCGCCGAGCCCCTGAGGGACGGGCGGCTGCGCAATTGCTTGAGGATGGCCCGGCGGCGCGGCGTTTCCGTCAACGGGGCGTGGGGAGTGGGGGGGGATTCTGGAGTTTGCATAAATCGCTTGTGCCCGCTTTCCTATTCGGACTCTTGCAGCTGCACGCGCGGGTCCAGCGCCGCATACAGCATGTCCACCAGCATGTTGATCATCACGAAGATGAAGGTCACCAGCATCACGTACGCCACGACCACGGGGCGGTCGAGCTGGTAGATGCTGTCGATCAGCAGCTTGCCCATGCCGGGCCAGGCAAACACGGTCTCGGTGATGGTGGAGTAGGCGATCAGCGAGCCAAACTCCATGCCGATCACCGTGACCACCGGGATCAGGATGTTGCGCAGGATGTGGCGCGTGAGGATGCGGCGCGGCTTCAGGCCCTTGGCGCGGGCGAATTTCACGTACTCCTGTGTCTTGGCGTCCACCACGCCCGTCGCCGTCAGGCGCAGCACCAGCGCGATATTGGCCAGCGCCAGGTTCACGGCCGGCAGCATCACATGCGACCAGCCATCCGCCGTCAGCAACGACAGCGGCACGCCGAACACCGCCACCGTGTCACCACGCCCCGCGGCGGGCAGCCACTGCAGCCACACGGCGAAACACAGGATCAGCACCATGCCCTGCCAGAAGTTGGGCAGCGAAAAACCCAGCACCGAGCCCGCCATCAGCCCCCGCCCCGTGGGCTTGTCATTCTTGAGGCCGGCGACCAGGCCCAGCGGAATGCCGACCACGATGGTCAGCGTGATCGCCACCAGCACCAGCTCCAGCGTGGCCGGAATGCGCTGCACGATCAGTTCGATGGCCGGAATCCCGTGCACGAACGAGGTGCCCAGGTCGCCCTTGAGCGCGCGAAACAGGAAGCTCGTGTACTGCTGCCAGATGGGCAGGTCGAGGCCCAGGCGCTTGATCATCGCCAGGCGGTCGGCCTCGCTGGCCTCGGCGTTGACCAGCAGTTCGATGGGGTCGCCCACGGCATACACCGCAAAGAACACCACCAGCGACACCGCCAGGAGGACAAGAAGGCTCTGCATGAACCTTCGCAGGATGAAGACGAGCACTCAGGCACCCCCTTGCGAAATGGATGGAAGCCGCGCCACGGTGGCGTTGCAAAGGCCAAGGCGTGGGGGCCTGGACATGGCGGGCCTGCGACAACGCGGCGTGGCAAATAAAAAATACGGAGTGCGCAAGCGCACCCCGTATCCGTCCACTGGCCGGCAGTGGCTTACTTGGCCTTGACCGAGGTGGCCAGCGTGTACTGGTCGCGGCGGCCTTCGTAGCTCAGGCCCTTCTTGAAGGCCCAGATGCTGCTCTCGAAGTGCAGCGGGATCAGCGCCACGTTGTCCAGGGCGAACTTGGTGGCGGCTTCCAGGCCGGCCTTGCGCTTGGCGGGGTCCACCGTGTCGGCGGCCGGCAGGTACAGCTTGTCGAACTCGGGGTTGTAGTTGGCGCCGTAGTTGCTGGTGCCCTGGCCCTTGGGCGCATCCAGCGATGCCACCCACAGCTGGAACAGCGCCGACGCCTCGCCCGTTTCCGCGGGCCAGCCGCCCATGGGCAGGCTGAACTCGCGCTTGGCGCGCTTGGGGAAGTAGATCGATGCGGTCATCGCATCCACGTTGGTCTTGATGCCGATGCGCGTGAAGTACTGCGCCACCGACTGGGCCACCTGGGCGTCGTTCACGTAGCGGTCGTTGGTGGATGACAGCGTCAGCTCGAAACCGTTGGGGTAACCGGCTTCGGCCAGCAGCTTCTTGGCGCCTTCGGGATCGAACTTGATCTCGGGGGCCTGGGGCAGCGCGCCGAACATGCCGTCGGGCATGTACTGGTAGGCGGGCGTGGCCATGCCGTCCATGATGCGCTGCACGATGGCCTTGCGGTCGATGGCCATGTTCATGGCCCGGCGCACGCGCACATCCTGCAGCGGGTTCTTGCCGTCGGCGGCCTTCACCAGGGGGCTGGGGTTGCGGCCGATGTCGGGCTGCAGGAACACGAGGCGCGTCGATGGCGTGGCGACGAAGTCGAACTTGGCGTTGTCCTTCACACGCGTCAGGTCGCGCGCGGCGGGGTTCTCGATCACGTCGTAGTCACCCGACAGCAGGCCCGTCAGGCGCGGGCCGGCGCTGGGCACCGGCACCATCTTCACCGTCTTCCAGTGGGGCTTCTCGCCCCAGTAGGCTTCGTTGCGCTCCAGCTGGATGCCGGTGCCCTTGACGTAGGACTTCATCAGGAACGGGCCGGTGCCGATGGCGGTCTTGCCGGTATTGAAATCGGTCACGGTCGGCCAGGCGCCGGTCACGCCGCAGCCCGTCTTGGGTGCGAACGCGAGCTTGCCGCCCTGGGCAATACCGCTCCACAGAATCGGCAATGAACGCGCCATTTCGGCGGGCAGCAGCGGCAGCGGCGCCACGGTCTTGATGATCACGGTCAGGTCATCGGGCGTCTTCACGTCGGTGATGCGCTTGGTGGTGTCGGTGTACGACTCCGAGACGTTGGTCTCGTTGTTCAGCGTGCGGCAGATGGTGAACAGCACGTCCTTGGACGTGAACGGCTGGCCGTTCGAGAACTTGACGCCGGGGCGCAGCTTGAACTCCCAGGTCAGGTCGTCCAGGTTCTTCCACGACGTGGCCAGCGAAGGGATCAGCTCCATCTTGGCGTTGCGCACCACCAGCGAGTCATAGACATGGGCCGAAAAAGCATCGTTGGCCGTCATCTTGTGATAGTGCGGATCGGCCGCGGTCGGCTCGGCCGCCAGCGCGATGGTGAGCGACTGCGCCTGCGCAACCCCTGCCCCACCTACCGACACCACCACGCCGCTCGCCACGGCCAGCACGGTCTTTCGAAAACCCATGTTCATTTCAGCTTCCTTGTTTCATCTACAACCGGGGGATACACGCAGCGAAGTCGAAAGGCAGCCGCCGCACGGCGCCGCTGCCGCAGCGCGCCGGGACTGCGGTTGACCGTGGCACGGCAGCGCAGCGGCTTCGCATTCGCTATGCATGCATATTATCTGGTCAAAGAACCGGAGCCACTAGGGTATTCCGCATGGACCGGATTCTCCGGGAGGCGGCGCCCACTGCCCTTCCTGCCGCGCTGTGGTGGCCACAGCGCCTTTCACACCACGACCGACGCCCCCGTCGCATAGAACTGCCCGCCCGCCACGTAGTGCAGCGTGCGCAGCGCCTGGGGGGCGGTGTCGAACTCCCAGTGCCCGTTGCGGAACACGCGCTCGTCCGCCCAGGCGGCCACCACTTCGCCGATGAAGAGGTCGTAGGCCTGCTGGTTGTGCGGCTCGGGGATGGCGCGGCACAGCAGCCAGGCGGCGCAGCCGTGCACCAGCGGGGTATTGGCGTGGCCGGGGGCGTGGAACAGCTCCACGCCGTGCTGCCGCAGTTTGTCGGGGTGGGTCTTGGCGCTGTCGGTGCCAATGGCCACGGTCATCGCCGCCATGGGCACGGTGGGCAGCTGCAGCGCGAAGGCGCCGCTGGCCTCCACCAGTTCGCGCGTGCGTGTGGCCTTGTCGAGCACCACCGTCACCTTGGGCGGGGAAAAGTCCAGCGCGCAGGCCCAGGCGGCCGCCATCACGTTGTGCTGGCCGGCGTGCGCGGCCGACACCAGCACGGTGGGGCCGTGGTTGAGCAGGCGGTAGGCCTTGTCGAGGGGGACGGGGGTGAAGTGGGCGGTGGGTGGCATGGCGGGAGGCTGAATGCTCTTCAATTGATAGCTGATGGCGGTGATTGAACGTGCGCTCCAGGGCATTTTGGCTTGAAAAATGCCAGGCTGCAGCGTGTTCGCCGGCAGTGGTGTCCCCGCGCGCCGTGCAGGCCACTCACTCCACGCAGGCGCTGCCCGCGCCACGGTCTGCTGGGCGACAGCGCGCGGGTGCGCAGCCGGTAACATCCCTTCGCCCATCAACCGCCCCATCGGGGCCCAGCGGAGACAAAAAAGTATGTTCAGTCATGTGATGGTCGGTGTGAACGACCTGGAGGTATCCCGAAAGTTCTACGACGCGCTGCTCGGCACCATCGGTGTGCCCCCTGGCGTCGCCAACAAGAACCGCTACTTCTACCGGGGCCCCTCCGGCACCTTCTGCATCAGCACCCCCATCAATGGCGAGGCCGCCACCTTTGCCAACGGCGGCACCATCGGCTTTGCCATGCAGTCGCCCGAGCAGGCCGATGCGTTCCATGCGGCGGGTGTCGCCCACGGGGGCACCACCTGCGAAGACCCGCCCGGCTACCGCGAAGGCCTCGGCGGCAAGCTGTACCTGGCGTACCTGCGCGACCCGGACGGCAACAAGCTCTGCGCGCTGCACCGCCCCCCAAAGGCATAGTCAACGGACTGGGCGGCAGGCGCGGCGCTTGTGGCGCTGCAGCCAGCGTGTGGCCCCCCGCACGCCACGGCATGCGGCGGCGGCCATGGCGGCGCTGGCCGCCAGCATGGCCAGGGTGTGAACGCCCAGTGCGGCCAGCGCCAGCAGCAGGGGGGTGGATGCGGCACCGCCCCCTGCCGCGCCACCGCCCAGGCACAGCGGCGCCAGCGCGGGCACCAGCATCAGCCCCGCGCCGTGGGCGGTGGCCGTCCCAAAGGACCACAGGGCCAGGCCCGCGGGCCCGGCAGGCCTGCGGATGCAGGGCGGCGCAGTATGCCCACGCAGGTGGGCCAGCACCACCACCGCGCACAATCCGCCCGCCACCGCCAGCAGCACGGGCCGGGCCAGCGGCAGGCCCCACACCGCCGTGGCGGCCACCAGCGCCACCGAGGCCAGGTGCCCGGTGGCCAGGGGCAGCACGGTGCGCAGCGGGATGCCGTGGTCGTGCGTCCGCAGGCCCCAGGCCGCCGCCAGTCCCCATCCCGTGGCAGGGTTCATCCCATGCAGGGCGCCCAGCGCGGCGGTGGCGAGCCAGGGCCAGAGGGTGTCCATGGCCGTGGGGCGGTGTTCAGCCCCGTGCGGCGCAGCACGCGCCCGGTGCCGGGTGGGCCTGGCTTGCCTGCGCAGCCGGAGCGGCCGGGGTGCGGGCGGCGTCGGCGGGCGCGTAGCGGTCGTGGTGGCGCACCCAGTCCATGGGGTAGGCCGGGTTGGTTTCGTGGCGCCCCAGCGGCGTCAGGTCCAGCAGCTGGTAGGTGCCCATCATGGCCTCGACGCCGCGCCCGAAGGTCGAGTAGGTGTGGAACACCTCGCCCGCATCGTTGCGCACGAACACGCTGATGCCCGGTGCCTCCTCGGCGGGGAACGGCTGCATGCCGTAGTTGTAGAAGACCTCGCCGTTCCCCCGTGCGCGCTGCTCGGGCGTGAAGCTCACGGCGAAGTCGTGGTTGAAGTCGCTGCCGTGCGACGACACCCAGCGGAACCGCCAGTCCATGCGCTCGCGAAAGCGCTCGATCTCGGCCAGCGGCGCGCGCGAGATGGCAAGCAACGACACGTCGCGGTGCTGCAGGTGCAGCTCCATGCCACCCAGGTGGTCGGCCATGAACGAGCAGCTGGGGCAGCCTTGCTCCCACCCCGGGCCGAACATGAAATGCTGCACCAGCAGCTGGCTGCGGCCGTCGAAAAGGTCGGCCAGGGCGCGCGGGCCCTGGGGCGTGTCGAAGGTGTAGCGCTTGTCCACGCGGGTCCAGGGCAGTGCGCGGCGCTCCTGGGCGATCTCGTCGCGCAGGCGGGTCAGCGCCTTCTCGCGGGCCAGCAGGGTGTGGCGCTGGGCCAGCCATTGGCGGGCGGAGACCACGGGATGTTGTTGTGTGGGGGCGTTCATGGAGGACTCCTCGATGGGGTGGTGGGTGGGGTAGAAGAAGGATGGGCTCGCGGGCGGGCCAGGCGCACCTGTCCCCGGCCTGCGGCCCGCGCGGAAAGCGCGGGGCCGGTGCAGGGCCCGTGGGGTGCACGGCGATGGGCGCGGCGCGCGGCCGCCCCGTTCAGGCGCGGGGCGCCTCGGGCCGGCGCACGGCGCGCACCTTGCCGCTGCTGCCGCCGCCGGCGTAGAACAGGCCGGCCCCGTCGGACTCGAGCCCGCTCACGCCCATGCCCTGCGGCAGGTCCAGCTGCTGCAGCACGGCACCGCTGGCGGGGTCGATGTGGCGCAGCGTGCTTTCGTCGCCCTCCCAGGTGCCGTGCCACAGTTCGCCGTCCACCCAGGTCACGCCGGTAACGAAGCGGTCGGACTCGATGGTGCGGCGGATGGCCCCCGTGGCGGGGTCGATCTGGTGGATCTTGCGGTCGCGGTACTGGCCCACCCACAGGCTGCCTTCGGCCCAGGTCAGGCCCGAGTCGTTGCCGCCGCCCGGCGCGGGGATGGTGGCCAGGACGCGGCCGGTGGAAGGGTCGATCTTGTCGATGCGCGCCTCGGCGATCTGGTAGAGGTGCGTGCCGTCGAAGGCCGTGCCCGCGTCGCACGCCACGTCGAGCGTGCGGGCGGTGGTGCCGCTGGCGGGGTCGAAAGCCACCAGGTGCTCGCCCGTCGCGGCCCACACGCGCTGGCCGTCGTGCGTCACGCCATGGACCGCCCCGGCATCGCCGAACGGTCCGTACTCGCGCACCACCTGGGCGGGCTGGCGCGAGGCGATGGGCATCTGCCGGTGCGGCGGCGGGGTGTCGCCCACCTGGCTGCTGCAGGCTGCGTCGCGGGGGGCTTGTGGGGTGCGGGTGATGGTGGTCATGGCTGGGCTCCTTCAACGGTTGGTGATGCCACTTTAGGGAATCGGCTGCGCCGTGGGGAGTAACAAGATCGTCGTGAATCCGACGAGCGGCGCCGCCAGCCAGCGGCGGGCGCGGGCCTGGCCGATGGCGCGCACCTGGCCGCCGGCCTCCAGCTCGGCCAGCGCGCGCTGCACGGTGCGCTGGCTGTCGCCCAGCGCGAGCGCCAGGGCCGATGTGGACCACGCGGCGCCGTCGGACAGCAGCGCCAGCAGCGCGCCCTGCGCGCCATCGACCGGCGGCGCGAGCACGGCCACCCCGCGGCCCCCCTGGGGGCGCAGCATGAAGCCGCGTGCGGTGGCCTCCACGCCCGCCAGCGGTGCCATCAGCGCGCGCAGTCGCCCCATTTCCACGCGGAGGCGGGCGCGGTGGGTCTCGTCGGGGTGGCGCGTGCGGAACACGTCGGCGATCAGCGTATCGCGGTCCGCGTCGCCCGGCCACGCCTGGGCCAGCGCGCGCACGAGTGCAAACAGCACCGGCCGGCGCGCCAGCGGGTGCCACGCGCCGCCCGCCTGCACGCCGTGGCGGCAGGCGTCCACCACCAGTGTGTCGCCCGCTGCGCGCAGCGCCGCCACGTCCCGCAGCTGCAGCAGGTGCTCGGTGCCCGGCCCCAGGCGGCGGGCCGCGGGCTGCTGGAGCAGCGTGCGGGCGTGGGCCACCTCGGCCACCAGGGCGGGCACCCCGGCGTGGCCGGCCGCCTCGGCGGCCCGCTGCAGCGCGGCGTCTGCGGCGTCGATGTGCAAGGCGCGCAGGGCCAGCTCTGCGGCCGTGAGCGCGGCCACGGCGGCCAGCGGCGCGGGCAGCTGGGCCGGAAGGCCCGCCGCCTGGATGGCTGCGAGTGCGGCGGAGGCCTGCGCCAGCCGCCCCAGCAGAATCAGCCTGCGGGCCGCCACCAGCCGGGCCTGCAGGGCGTTGATCGCGTCGCCATGGGCCTGCAGCGTGTCGGCCGCCGCCAGCAGTGCCAGGCCCTGGCCGCCCAGGTCGCGCAGGGCGAGCGCCACCTCGGCCTCGGCCACCGCGCAGCGCGCGCGGGCCCGGGCCTCGTGGGCGCCAAACGCGCGGCCCGCCTGCCGCAGCAGGTCGCGCGCGCGGGCCAGCTCACCCAGCTGGGCCATGGCGATGCCGCGCAGGGCCAGCGCGGGTGGGTCGTCGCGCAGCGCCACGCGCTTGAGCGCGCCCAGCGGGTCCCCGGCGGCCAGCGCGCGTGCGGCGGCGGTGATCAGCGAATCCATGGCGACAGCCTACACGCAGCCGTGCGCCAGGGCCGTGCGCGGCCGGGTGGGGGATACTCGCCCGCTTCACGCCCCCGGCCGCCGCGGGGGGCCCCCACGGCCTAGACACAAGGACCCCCATTGAAATCCGCCAGCGCCACCACCTTCGACGAGGCCTACTACCAGCGCTACTACTTCGACAAGAAGACCAGCGTGGTGGACCCGGACCATGTCGAGCGCCTGGGCACGTTCGTGTGCAGCTACCTCAAGTACCTGCGCGTGCCGGTGCAGCGTGTGCTGGACGTGGGCTGCGGCATCGGGCTGTGGAAGGACATCGTGGCGCGGCATTTCCCGCTGGCCACCTACCAGGGCGTGGAGTTCAGCGCCTACCTGTGCGAGCGCTTCGGATGGCAGCAGGGCTCGGTGGTGGACTATGCGGCCGGCGAGCCGTTCGACCTCGTCATCTGCCAGGGCGTGCTGCCCTACCTGAGCCCGCCGGACCTGAAGGCCGCGCTGCACAACCTGGGGCGCCTGAGCCGCGGCGCGCTGTACGTGGAGGCCGTCTCGCGCGAGGACTACGAGCGCGACATCATCGACGAGGACCTGACCGATCCGCGCCTGTTCCGCCACCGCGCCGAGCTGTACCGGCGCGGCCTGCAGGAGGGCGCGATCGAACTGGGCGGCGGCGTGTGGCTGAGCCGGCAGGCGCAGGTGCCGCTGTTTGCCCTGGAACAGGCGGGCGGGCAGTGACGCATTCCCCCGCGAACCCCGCCGCGCCGCACGCGGTGGCGCGCCTGCGTGCCGAGCGCCTGGCGCGCAGCGCCAAGCCCTTCCTGGCCCGGGGCGGCCCCAGGGGCGAGCGCTGCGCGGGCTGCCGCCTGGTGCCCAGCCACTGCATCTGCGCGCTGCGGCCCGTGCTGCCCACGCGCGCGGGCATGTGCCTGCTGATGGCCGACATCGAACCGCTCAAGCCCAGCAACACGGGCTGGCTGATCGCCGACGTGGTGCCCGACACGTTTGCCTTTGGCTGGGCCCGCACCGAGGTGCACCCCGGCCTGCTGGCGCTGCTGTCCGACCCGCAGTGGCAGCCGTATGTGGTGTTCCCTGGCGAGTTCGTGGCGCCCGGGCGCGTGGTCACGCAGGTGGCCATGCCAGAAGGCAAGCGCCCGCTGTTCGTGCTGCTCGACGCCACTTGGCCCGAGGCCCGCAAGATGTTCCGCAAGAGCCCGTACCTCGACCTCCTGCCCGTGCTTAGCCTGCAGCCCGAGCAGCTCTCGCGCTACCACCTGCGCCGGTCCACCCGCAGGGACCATTTCTGCACGTCCGAGGTCGGCGCCCTGTGCCTGGAGCTGGCGGGCGAGGCACATGCCGCGCAGGCGCTGGAGGCGTACCTGGACGTGTTCACCACCCACTACCTCGAGGCCAAGCACCAGCGGCCCGTGGATGCGGGCGACGCGGTGCACCAGCGGCTGGCCGCGCTTCGCGCCCGGGACGCGGGGGCGCTGTAGCCGCGCATCGCGTACCACGGGCCTAGCGTGCGGCCGCGTCCGCCGCCATGCGGCCTTGCACGGCCCGCGCGACACCCTCCGGCTCCAGGTACGGGCTGCACGACTGGTACAGCGCAAACTTCTTCTCCGCGGGCGCCCCCACCAGCTCGGCGGACACCTCGGGCGCGGATTGCCTGAGCGCTTCCAGGTGGAAGCCGCCCTCCCCGGGGTGCAGCTCCACGGCGGCCGCGATCATCGCCGCCGCCGCTGCGCGCATGCCTTCCTGCCGGGGTTTCGCCACGCCGAGCGACAGCCCGTTGAACACATGGCCGCAGCGGATGAGGTCCAGGGCCACCGCCTTGCGGGCGCCTGCCTGCGCGGGCGTGCCTTTGCTGCCGTGCATGCCGTCCAGGTAGGCCTCCACGTCCAGGGGCGGGTGGCCGGGCGCGCACGCCCCCTGGTACCTGCCGGCAAAGGCCTTCTTCGTCATCATCATCGGCGGGCCCGCGGAAGCCGCCATGCTGCTGTCGATGACGAGCTGGTCGCCGTCGGCGTGCACCGTGAACCGGTAGCGGTGCGGGGCGCTGGCGCCCAGGGCCGGGCCCGTGCAGCTGGCCGCCCAGGTTTCGTGGCCGGGCATCGGCCGGGCGGACTCGCTGAGCGTGCAGTCCACGCCGCGCTGCTGCAGGGCGAGTTTCCAGGCGGCGGCCGTGAGGCGGGCCATGTGCTCCGAGGTCACGCACACCACCGCCGGGCCGCCGAGTGCATCGGCGTACGCGCCCGGGCGGAACCCGGCCGCCGCCGCCGGCTGCGCGGCCCCGGCGCACCCACAGGCCAGCAGGCACCCGAGCAAGACGGCGCGCAGGGCAGGGGCTGGGGGCGCAATGGCGAAGGGCATGGGGAAGGTCTCCGGGGGGGCGGGCGCGGCGGGGAAGGGATGGCGTGCCCACGGGCGGGCAGCCGCCGGATTGTCGTTCAGCACGTGGCGTCCGCCGCGCCCGCCCCCACCCGCCAAGGCCGTGCACCGGCCATGCGGCGACAATGGTCCGCTTCCCCTCTAGCGCACAGGCCCGATGAAAGCACCCCCCAGACTCCAGTCCCTCATCGAGGAAGGCCTGATCGACACCGTGGTCCGGCAGCTCATGAGCGGCAAGGAGGCCATGGTCTACGTGGTGCGTTGCGGGGACGACACCCGCTGCGCCAAGATCTACAAAGAGGCCAACAACCGCAGCTTCCGCCAGGCGGTGGACTACACCGAGAACCGCAAGGTCAAGAACTCGCGCTCGGCCCGCGCCATGGCCAAGGGCAGCAAGTTCGGCCGGCAGGAGCAGGAGGCCGCCTGGCAAAGCGCCGAGGTCGATGCGCTGTACCGCCTGGCCGCCGCGGGCGTGCGCGTGCCGCAGCCCTACAACTTTCACGACGGCGTGTTGCTGATGGAGCTGGTGACCGACGCCCACGGCGACGCCGCGCCGCGCCTGAACGACGTGAGCTTCACGCCCGAGGACGCGCGCACCCACCACGCCACGCTGGTGGCCGAGGTGGTGCGCATGCTGTGCGCGGGTGTGGTGCATGGGGACCTGTCGGAGTTCAACATCCTGCTGGCGCACCTGCCCGGCGCTGATGGCGAAGGCGGCGAAGGCGGCCACGATGGCCCCGTCATCATCGACCTGCCCCAGGCGGTGGACGCCGCCGGCAACAACCATGCCCAGCGCATGCTGCTGCGCGACGTGGCCAACCTGCGCGACTTCTTCGGCCAGTTCGCGCCCGAGCTGCGCAGCACCCAGTACGGCCCCGAGATCTGGAGCCTGTTCCAGAGCGGCCTGCTCGACAACGCCACGCCGCTCACGGGCCGCTACGCGCCGGACCATCCCGACGTGGACATGCAGGCGGTGCTGCGCGAGATCGACGATGCGCGGGCCGAGGACGCGGCGCGCAGGCTGCGCATGGCCGCGGGCTGAGGCGTCCTTTCAGCGGCGGCCGTGCCCGCCAGCGCCCGCCGGAGCGGCAAACGCGCGGCTCAGGTAGCGCGACCCGCGAAGCCCGAAGCGCCACGGCACATCGACCGCCTTGGAAATGCCGATGCGCGGGCCGGCCACCACGCCGACGGGGTGGCAGCCGGGGGCGCCGGCCGCATCGGGCTCCAGCAGCGCGAATGGCGGCAGGTGCAGCGGCCGTCCGTTGAAGCTGGCATCGATGCCCAGCGCCTGGGCCAGGCGCCCGGGGCCCGCGCACAGCAGATGCACGTCCTCCAGCCCGCGCCGCGCCTGCATGGTGCCGATGCCGTGGGTGGGCTCCAGCGCGCGCAGCAGCACGCCGGCGCCGTGCCCGGCCTCGCGGCACACGGTGTTGATGCACCAGTGCAGGCCGTACGAGCGGTACACGTACGCGCAGCCCGGTGGCCCGAACATGGCGGCGTTGCGCGCGGTGGGCCCGCCAAAGGTGTGCGATGCCGGGTCCGACTGGTCGTAGGCCTCGGTCTCCACGATGCGGCCGCCCACGCCGTCCACGAGCAGCGTCACGCCGATCAGGCGCCGCGCCACCTCGTGCGCGGGGGCCGCGAAATCGATGGCGGCCCGTACGAGCGGCGGGCCGGGCGGGGGTGTTGCGGGCAGGTGCAGGGCGGGCGAAGGGGCGCGGGGCATGCGGGCAATGCTATCGGGGCGCCGGGGAGGGCGTCGCGGCGGGTGATCCCGGGCTTCCGTGCGCCACGGCCTACGTCCCCGCACCCCGAGGCAGCGCCGGTGCGTCCCGTCGGGCCGCAGCGCCCCCGGCGTGCGGCACAATCGCGCGCTTTTCCTGCCTCTGCCCCCCGTGCGCCGTCACCCCGCGTGCCGCCCGCCGTCCCGTCCGCCTTCACGCCCATGCCCCTGCCCGATATCCTCATCCGCGACTTTCGCCCCGGCGATGAAGCCCTGCTGCACGCCGTCTTCCACGCGTCGGTGCACGGCCTGGCCGCGAGGCACTACACCCCCGGGCAGCTCGCGGCCTGGGCACCCCCGCAGCACGACGCCGCGCAGTGGGCCGCCCGCATGCGGGCCAACCAGCCCTTCGTCGCCCAGGCCGCGGACGGCAACGCCATCGCGGGGTTTGCCGACCTGCAGCCCACGGGGTACATCGACCAGTTCTTCGTCGCGCCCGACTGGGCCGGCCAGGGCGTGGCCCGCGCGCTCATGGCGCACATCCACGCGCAGGCGGCGCGGCGCGGCATCGCGCGGCTGCATGCCGATGTGAGCCTGGCCGCCGAGTCCTTCTTCGCCGCCAGCGGCTTCGAGGTCCTGGCACGCCAGCACGCCGAGCGGCAGGGCGTGGTGCTGCGCAATGCGCGCATGGCCAAGCTGCTAGGGCCGCATTAAGCTCTTGTTTTGATAGCTTGCTGTGCCAGTCCATCCAGCGCCGGCGCGCTGCCGAGCCTGTGGCGGGGAGTGGTTCGGGCGCCGTGTTTCGCCCGGGCGTGCGCGGGTGGCTTACAGTAGCCGCCCCGCAGCATGCAATCCCACCCCGACACCACAGCCCCCAAGGCTGCCCCCCCATGACCAAAGACCTGGCGCGACAGAACGAACTCAAACCCATGGCGCTGTGCGAGCCCTGCCAGGGCATCCAGCGCAACTGGCGCAAGGCGCCGGGCCATGCCGAACTGGTGCAGCGGGGCAATCGCAAGGAAGACCGCGACCACGGCTCCGTCACCATCACCCGCTACGTGTGCGACCGCTGCGGAACCGCGTGGGAGTACGAGAACGACAAGACCAACCAGCAGGCCGGCTGGTCAGTGGTGGGGCGCTAGGCGCGCAGGGTGGCCCGTTCCCCGCGCGCCGTCGCCCGCTCCGGGGCGCCCCTGGCCGCCAGCACCATGGCCAGCAGCACGCAGGCCAGGCCCGCCCATTGCCAGGGGCGCACGGACTCGCCGAGCAGCAGCACCGACAGCACCAGGGCCGACACGGGCAGCCACACCGTGGCCAGCGAGGCGCGCACGCCGCTGGTGCGCGCGCTGCCGGCGTACCACAGCAGAAAGCCGCCCACCGTGGGCACCCACGCGTAGTACAGCACGCCCGCCAGCGCGGGCGCGCCGAAGGCCAGGGGGGTGGCGGCGCGCCACGCCAGCCAGGCGGCGGGCAGGGCCGACAGCAGCAGGCCGCCCGCCGACATGAGGGTGGACAGCGCCAGCGCGGGCACCGGCCGCGCGAGGCGCTTGTGGGCCAGGATTAAGACCGCCTCGCAGGCCACGGCGGCCAGCACCAGCGCGATGCCTGCCAGCCGCGCGGGGCTGGCCCCGCCGCCGCCGGGCGAGAAAGCCACGGCCATCACGCCCAGCGTGGCCAGCCCGATGGCCAGCACCAGGCGCAGCGCGGGCCGCTCACCCAGCACCACGGCCGAGAGCAGCGCGGCCGCGGCAGGCTGCGTGCCCGCCACGATGCCCGCGTCCGATGCGCTCGACAGCGTGACGCCCAGGATGAGCAGCACCGAGTACCCCACGCTCCCCGCGGCCGCCTGCACCGTGAGCAGCACCGCGTCGCGCCGGCCCACGCGCGGCAGCCGCTGGCCGCGCCAGCGCATCAGCGCAAAGAACACGGGCAGCGCCAGCGCGTGCCGCAGCACGGTGGCGAGAAAAGGTTCGATGTCCTGGCCGATGACCTTGCTGGCCACCACCGTGCTGCCCACGAGCACCATCGCCAGGCTGCACAGCAGCTGGCCCTTGAGTGAATCTGACATGACCGGAAACCCTGCCGAAGTGGTGAATCAGCGGCCAGTCTGCGGCGTCTGGCGCGGCGCGTCTTGAACGTTATTGCGCCGCCGGGCCGCGCCGGGCCTTCTGCCACGCGCCCGGCGTGAAGCCGAACTGCCGCGTGAACATGCGCGTCATGTGGCTCTGGTCGGCGAAGCCGCTGGCCGCCGCCGCATCGGCCAGGCCCACGCCCTGGCCGATCAGGTGGCGGCTGCGCTCGGCGCGCTGCTGCAGCAGCCAGGCGTGCGGCGGCAGCCCGTAGGTGCCGGCGAAACGCCGCAGCAGCTGGTAGCGGCTGAGCCCGGCGAAGGCGGCCATCTGCGCGAGCGTGGGGGGCGCCAGGGGCGCGTCGGCCAGCCAGTCGCGCACCTGCCCGAGCGCGGGCGCGGCGTGGGCGGTGCGCGGGGCAGTTGCCGGGGGCGTGCTGGCGTGGCGCTGCAGCAGCAGGGCGCAGGTCTGGGCCAGCGATTCCTCGCAGGCCAGGCGGTCCACGGCGCCGGCCATCGCTGCGGTGGGCGGCGCCGGCGGCTGCACCACATTCCACAGGGCGATGCGCGCGACCAGGGTGTGGAGCGCGCGGGCCAGGGCGGCGTCCTGGATCACGGGGCGCGTGAGCGCGATGCCGGCCTGCCCCGCCACGGCGCCCTCGTCGTCGGCCAGGGCCTGCAGCACCGCCGGTTCGATGTACACCATGCGCCAGCGGCGCGATGCGCTGCCCAGCGGCTGCCCGTCGTGCACCTCGCCCGGGTTGGTGGTGATGAGGTCGCCCGCATAGGCATCCACCGGCCCGCGCCCGCTGGCCGAGCTTTGCGCGCCGTCGTCCAGCAGGCCCAGCCCGTAGACTGCGTGCCAGTGCTTGCCGTAGCGGCGGGAACTTTCGGCGCGTGTGCAGTACACACCTTGCCAGGGCGAGGCAAAAACCTGGCAATGGTGCACGGGCGGGGGCGTCATGGCGCCGATTATTGCGGGCCCGCGCCGCCGGGGCCGATCCCACCACCACCATCACCGCAGCAAAGGAGCGCACGCATGGTGCACCGCAGAAGATTCCTGGGCACCGCGCTGCGGGGCCTGGCCGGGGGGGCCACCGCCCTGGCCGGGCTGCGCGCCGCCCGGGCCCAGCCCAGCTACACCGTGCCGCTCGGGCAGCTGCAGGAGGCCGTGGCGCAGAAGTTTCCGCGCAGCGTGCCGGTGCAGGGGCTGGTGGACCTGGCCGTGCAGGCGCCGCGCCTGCGCCTGCTGCCCGAGGCCAACCGGCTGGGAGCCACCATGGCCGTTGAGGTCGCGGGCCCGGCGCTGCGCCGCAGCCATGCGGGCACGTTCGATGTGGAATTCGCGCTGCGCTACGAGGCCGGCGACCGCACGGTGCGTGCCCACCAGATCCGGCTGGGGCGCCTGGATTTCCCGAGCCTCAAGCCGGCCGTGAACGAGATGCTCAACGCCTACGGCCCGGTGCTCGCCGAGCAGTCGCTGCGCGAGGTGGTGCTGCACCAGTTGCGCCCGCAGGACACGGCCGTGTTCGACGGCCTGGGCCTGCAGCCGGGGCCCATCACCGTGACGGCCCGGGGGCTGGTGGTGGCCTTCGTGAACAAGCCGCAGCCTTGAGCGCCGTCGTCCGCATTCGTCTGCATTTGCTATTAAAAATATAGCCATCAGCGCTGAATGGATAAGCGCTGAAGGCCTTTTTGCCTGAAATTCCCTGGACGGCTTTCGCGGGTCAGCGCGGCGCGCCCTGCGCGCGCTGCTGGGCCGCCGCGAACGCCTGCGTGCGGATCCACTGCAGCGCATGGCCGCGCCGGTGGCTGTCCGGCGACACCGTGGAGGTGGTGGCCACGACCAGGTCCAGGGGCGGATACACCCAGATGAACTGGCCGCCGTAGCCGCTGGCCAGGAAGGTCGGGCGCGGCGCTGGCGACGGCACCACCCACCACAGGTAGCCGTACGACAGGCCCACCGGCGGGCCGCCCGCGTTCTGCGCCTTCACCGAGGCATCGGCGAACGCCTCGGGCACCAGCGGCTGGCCGTTCCACCGTCCATGCCGCAGGTAGAGCTGGCCCAGCTTGGCCATGTCGAGCGTGCGCAGGTGCAGGCCCTGCCGGTAGGACGGCTCGGCGAAGCCCAGGGGGCCCACCAGCTGCTGGCGCGCGTAGTCGGCCAGGGGCATGCCCGTGGCTTTTTCCAGCACGGCGACGAGCAGCGGCACGACCGAGTTGTCGTAGGCGAAGGCCTGGCCCGGGTCGCTGGCCAGCGGGCGTGCCCAGGCATCGCGCGGGCGCAGCGGCGCGGCGGTGCCGATGGCGTCGCGGGCCGCGAAGCCCGCCGTCAGCGTGAGCAGGTGCCGCAGCGTGATGGCGGCCGCGCGCGGGTCGCTGTGGGCCCCGGCCCACTCGGGCACCAGGTCCACCACGCGCTGGTCCACGCTGGCGATGCGGCCCTGCGCGAGGGCCGTGCCCAGCAGCACCGACAGCGCGCTTTTGGACGCGGACTGCGTGTCGCGCAGCTTCTCGGCGTCGCCGTCGCGGTAGAACGAGTACACCACGCGCCCGTCCAGCACCACCACGGCGCTCTGCACGTCGGTGAACTCGCGGGCCAGCGCGGCATCGGGCCCCTGGAAGGCGGCGGCATCCAGTGCCTGCTCGCCGGGGGCCGGGGCTTCGCGCCAGGCGCCGGCGGGTGCCGGCTGGGCCAGCGCGGCGCCAGCGGCCAGGCAGGCGGGCAGGGCCAGGGCGATGCAGGTCGAACGGCGGGTCCAGCGGGGGCGCATGCGGGCTCCTTCGGGCGAAGAACGGACGGTGCGCGCAGTGTAGGCGCCGCAACCTTTGCGCCGGCCAAAGAACAAAGGCGGCGCGGCGGGGCGCAGTGCCGCGCGCCTGCGCTCAGGCCCTGCCGCCGCTGCCCACGGCCCTGCGCAGCGCCGCGCGCGCGAGCAGCCGCGTGGAGTCGAGCGTGGGCAGCGCGGAATTCGCGTCGCTGATGATGAGCGGAATCTCGGTGCAGCCCAGCACCACGGCATCGCAGCCCTCTTCGCGCTGCATGCGCGCGATCACGCGCTGGAACGTGGCCACCGCCTCGGGCCGCACCACGCCGGGCACCAGCTCGTCCATGATGATGCGGCCGATCTCGGTGCGCTCGGCCTCGGTGGGGCGCACGCAGGCCAGGCCCTGGGCGGCCAGCTTGTCGGGATAGACGCTGCTGTCCACCAGCCAGCGCGTGCCCGTCAGCGCCAGCCGCCGGTGGCCCCGCGCCGCCGCCTCGGCGGCCACCACCTCGGCGATGTGCAGCCAGGGCAGCGGCGAGTGGGGGGCCACGCGGTCGAAGGCCTGGTGGATGGTGTTGTCCGGGCAGACCAGGAAGTCCGCGCCCGCGCGTGCCAGCGTGCGGGCCGATGCCAGCATGAGGTCGGCCACGCCCTGCAGGTCGCCCCGCTCCAGGCAGTCGACATAGGCGGCCAGCGAGGGGGTATGCATCGACACCTCGGGGTGCGCATGGGCCTGGCCCAGGATCGCGGCACCTTCGGTGCAGATGGTGCGGTAGCACAGCGCCGCGCCCTCGGCGGAGCAGCCCACGATGCCGATGTGCAGCGGCGCGGCCCCGGAAGGCATGGAAGGGGCGGGGGTGATGGAAGCGGTCATGCGGTTGGGCGGGTGGCCGGAGGGCGCCGTGTCGGCGGACAGGCGCCATGATGCCAGCAGCGCTTCCCACGCGGCCATGCCCGGTGGGCCACGGCCTCCTGCGCGCGGGCGCTGCGGGTCAGTCTCCGCGCACCCGCTGCGCGAAGCCGCGCTGCGCGAACTGCTCCACCACGAAATCCACGAACACCCGGGTGCGCGCGGGCAGCAGCTTCTTGCTGGGGTAGTAGAGCGAGGTGGGGCCGGCGTCTGCCCACCAGCCGGGCAGCACGCGCACCAGGCCGCCGTTGGCCAGCCAGGGCTGCGCGAACGGCATGGGCAGCACGGCCAGGCCCAGGCCCATCAGCGCGGCCTGGCACATGGCTTCGGGGTCGTCGAACACGGCGCGCGGGCGGAACTCGGCCGCGGCGGCCTCGCCCGCCCTGTTGCGCAGCGTGATGACCGGGATGCGCCCCGTGCGGATGGCGCGGCGCGCGATGCCGTCCCACCGCGCCAGGTCCGCCGGGTGGCGCGGTGCCTTGCAGCCCTTGAGCAGCGCGGGCGAGCCCACCACCACCAGGTGGATCGGGCCCAGCGTGCGCGCCACCATGTCGGGGTTCAGGTTCAGGCCGCCGCCGATGCCCGCGTCAAAGCCCTCGCCGATCAGGTCGACCTGGCGGTTCTCGAAGCGCCAGTCGGGCTGGATGGCGGGGTAGCGCTGCAAGAACTCGGTGAGCAGCGGCACCAGGTAGGCCCGGCCAAAGGCCTGGCCCATGCTCACCTTGAGCGTGCCCGCGGGCTGCTGCTCGGCCTCGGCCGCGTGGTCCACCGCATCGGCCAGCGCCGTCAGCGGCGGGCCGATCTGCGCGAGCAGGCGCTGCCCGCCCTCGGTGAGCGTGAGGCGCCGCGTGCTGCGCTGGAACAGCCGCACGCCCAGGCTGGCCTCCAGGCGCGCCACGTTCTTGCTCACGGCGGCGGGCGTGAGGCCCATCTGCCGCGCGGCGGCCGAGAAGCTGCCGCACTCGGCGGACTGGACGAAGGACTCGAGATGGCTCAGGGGCTGCATGGCCCACATTTTCAACTGCTGGTTGAAATAGATCCAGCCCATTCATCGCTACCGCCCGTGCAATGGTTTTCCGACACTGCAGATGTTCCCGGTTCTGCCACGAACCGCCTCCTCTTCACCATCACTTTTTCTGGAGAAACACCATGTCTTCCGTGCCCCACACCACACCCCCCGCCCCCGGGCCCGCCGCTGCTTCACGCGTGCTGGCCGGCAAGGCCGCCTTCGTCACCGGCGGCGCGCGCGGCATTGGCGCGGCCATCGTGCGGCGCCTGGCACGCGATGGCGCGGCCGTGGCCTTCACGTACAGCAGCTCCGAAGCCCCCGCCCAGGCGCTGGTGGCCGCCATCGAGGCGGACGGCGGCAAGGCCCTGGCGTTGCGGGCCGACAGCGCGGATGCGCAGGCGCTCGCGCAGGCCATCGACGGCGCGGCGCGCACGCTGGGCCGCCTGGACATCCTCGTCAACAACGCCGGCGTGGCGGTGGCGGGCGAGCTGGACAGCTTCGCGCTGGCGGACTTCGACCACACCCTCGACGTGAACGTGCGCGCCGTGTTCGTGGCCACGCAGGCCGCCGCGCGCCACATGGGCCAGGGCGGTGCCTACGGCCGCGTCATCACCATCGGCAGCACCAATTCCGACCGCGTGCCATGGGCCGGGTTCAGCGTCTATGCGATGAGCAAGGCCGCCATCGTGGGCCTCACGAAAGGGCTGGCGCGCGACCTGGGGCCGCGCGGCATCACCGTGAACAACGTGCAGCCCGGTCCCGTCAACACCGACATGAACCCCGCCGACGGCCCTCTGGCCGGCAGCATGCACGGCCTGATGGCGCTCGGCCGCCACGCGCACCCCGACGAGATCGCCGGCATGGTGGCCTACCTGGCCGGGCCCGAGTCGGGCATGGTGACCGGGGCCAGCCTGCTCATCGACGGCGGCTTCGCGGCCTGAGCCGCCGCGCGGGCGAGCCCGGGGCGGTTTCTCTTTCTCAGCCCTTGGCCCTGCGCGGCCGGGCCTTGCGGCCGGGGGATGCCGCCAGCTCCTGCGGCGTCAGCGCATGGGCGGGGTTGTTCGCCACCATCTCCACCGCCAGGTCGATGAAGGTGAAGGCGCGCGCGCGGGCGGGCAGCGCGGTGCGGCTGCCGTAGTACACGTACAGGCCCAGGTGCTCGGCCACGTGCTGCGTGAGCAGGGGCACCAGCTGCCCGCTGCGCACCAGCGGCGCGGCCGTGGGGCCCACCAGCTGGCCGATGGCGTGCCCGCCCAGCACGGCGCGGGTTTCCACCTCGATGTCGTTGGTGCAGAACGCGGCGGGGATGGCGTGCGAGACGATGTCGTCCCCCACCTGGAATTCCCACGGCATCGGCTTGCCCGTGGACGGGTGCCGAAAGCCGCTGCAGGTGTGGGCTGCCAGCGCGTCGATGCTGGCGGGCGCGCCGTGTCGTGCGATGTAGGACGGCGCGGCGCACACGATGAGCTGCAGCGCCAGCAGCCGCCGCGCCACCACGCCGCCCTCGGGCGGATAGCCCGAGCGAAAGCCCACGTCCACGCGGTCTTCCACCCAGTTGCCGATGCGGTCGTCGAGCTGCACGTCCGGCTCCACCCGGGGGTGGCGGCGGCAGAACGCGTCGAGCACCGGCCAGATCACCTCCAGCAGGATGGAGCGCGGCGCCACGATGCGCAGCGGCCCCGCCATCTCTTCCCGGCCGCGCCGTGCGCCCTGCACGGCGTGCTGCAGCGTGGCCAGGCCGGGCTGCGCCGACGCGAGGAACTGGCGCCCCTCTTCGGTGAGGCTCAGGCTGCGGGTGGTGCGGTGAAACAGCCGCACGCCCAGGTGCGCCTCGAGCTGCACCAGCAGCTGGCTGGAGGCCTGGGGCGTGATGCCCTGCGTGGCGGCGGCCTGGCGCAGGCTGCCCAGTTCGGCCGCCTTCACGAAGTTGGCGATGGCGCGCAGTTCGTTGATGGCCATGGTGGGGTTGGGGGGTGGATTGGCAAGCGCCGCTTGTGAATGTATCCATGAATTATGGGCTAGTCCGATGTCAATGGGCTCCCTACAGTTCACCCCCGTGGGCCCGCCAAGGCGCCCACCCAGCCCATCCACCACCCCTGAACCCCCGAAGGATTCGCCATGGCTTTTGCCGACACGACCACCACCACCACCACCGTTTCACCCTCCCGCGTCTGGCTGATCACCGGCGCCTCGCGCGGCCTGGGCGCGCGCATCGCCGAAGCGGCCCTCGCCCAGGGCGATGCCGTGGTCGCCACCGCGCGCGATGCCGCAGCCGTCGGCCAGCGCCTGGGCGGCGGGGGCGCGCTGCTGCCCCTGGCGCTGGACGTGACCGACGAGGCCCAGGCGCAGCACGCCGTCCAGGCCGCGCTCGCGCGTTTCGGCCGCATCGACGTGCTGGTCAACAACGCGGGCTACGGCCTGATGGGGGCGGTGGAGGAAGCCACCGCCGACGAGGTGCGCCGCCTGTACGACACCAACGTGTTCGGCCTGCTGAACGTCACGCGCGCGGTGCTGCCGGCCATGCGGGCGCGCCGCGCGGGGCACGTGATCAACATTTCCTCCCTGGGGGGCGTGCGCTCGAGTGCCGGCTTTGGCCTGTACTGCTCCACCAAGTTCGCGGTGGAGGGCATCACCGAGGCGCTGCACGCCGAGCTCGCGCCGCTGGGCATCCATGCCACGGCGGTGCAGCCGGGGTACTTCCGCACCGAGTTCCTGGATGGCGCGTCGCTGGCGGTCTCGCCCCGCGTGCTGGAGGACTATGCGGCCAGCGCGGGCGTGGTGCGCCAGGCGGTGCCCGGCATCAACCTGCAGCAGCCCGGCGACCCGGCGCGGCTGGCCCGCGCCCTGCTGCAGCTGGTGGCCAGCCCCATGCCGCCGGTGCGCCTGCCCCTGGGCTCCGACACGCTGCGCACCATCGCCGAGCAGCATGCGCGGGTGGCCGCCGAGACCGCGCAGTGGAGCGCCGTGGCCGCGTCGACGGACTTTCCCCAGGCTGCCGGGACGGCCGTGACGTGAAGGGGCGGCCACTGGCTGCGTTTGCTATTGAATGAATAGCATTGGGGCATTGCGAAGACAGCGCTGGATGCCATGGGGGCTCGGATCCGCCGGCCCGCCCGCCGCGGCGGGTGCTGTCCTGTCCGCAAGGCTTTCTGGCAGCCGTCCTACAGCGCCGGACCGGCGGACGATCTACAACAGGCACAGGCTTGCCGCATTGCCGCCAGCCCGTGGGCCAGCCATTCCCCAGTCCTCCAGCAAGCGCTTTTCTTCTGCCATGGTGTCTTCCTCCCCCACTTCCCCCACTTACCCCGCCGCGCTCCCGGGCGCTCCTTCGGCCGCGCCGGCCGACCCTGTTTCCCCGGCCGATGCCGCCACCGTGCCGCTGCCGCCGCCCCCGGCGCAGGTGGTGGTCATCACCGGCGCGTCCAGCGGCATCGGCCACGCCACCGCCCTCGCGTTCGCGCGGCGGGGCGCGTGCCTGGTGCTCGCCGCGCGCAACCCCGACACGCTGGCCCCGGTGGCCATGGCCTGCCGCAACGCGGGCGCGGCGGCGGCGCTGGGCGTGCCCACCGATGTGACCGACGCCGATGCCGTGGCCCGGCTGGCCGATACGGCGCTGCGCCACCATGGCCACATCGACGTCTGGGTCAACGGCGTGGGCGTGGGCGCGGTGGGGCGGTTCGACCAGACGCCCCTGGCCGCGCACCGCCGCGTGCTGGAGGCCAACCTGCTCGGGCACCTGCATGGCGCGCATGCGGCGCTGCGGCACTTTCGCGAACGCGGGCAGGGCACGCTCATCAACATGATCTCGGTGGGCGGCTGGCTGCCGTCGCCATATGCGGCCGCGTACACGGCCAGCAAGTTCGGGCTGCGAGGGCTCTCCGAGGCGCTGCGCGCCGAGGTGTCGGACCTGCCGGGGGTCCATGTGTGCGACGTGGCGCCCACCTTCGTCGATTCGCCGGGCCTCTCGCACGGCGCCAACTACACGGGCCGCAGCATCCAGCCCCGCATTCCGCTGCTGGACCCGCGCCGGGTCGCCCAGGCGGTGGCCGCGCTGGCCGACCGGCCCAGGGCCGTGACCTGGCTGGGCGCCGGTGCCGCGCCGGGCCGCGTGGTCCATGCCCTGGCGCCGCAGCGCCTGGGCGCCGCGATGCGCTGGGTGACCGAGCGTGCGCTGCGCGGCGCCCGGCCCGCGCCCCGCAGCGACGGCAACCTGTTCGCACCGTCGCGCGGCACCGCCATCGATGGCGGCCAGCGCGATGCGCGGCGCCACGGCATGGGCCTGGTGGCCGTGCTGGGCGTGGTCGGCCTGGGCCTTGGCGTGTGGGCCGCCCGCCGCCGTTCATCGTGAGGAGCCCGGCATGCCTGTTTCCACCAACACCAACACCACCGCCGCCTCGCCCTCCCCGGCGCCCGCGGGCGCGCGCTTCGTGCTGTATGCGCTGCAGGGCCGCGTGTACGCCAGCAACGTCAGGCACAAGCTCGTGGACCTGGGGCGCCTGTCGCAGGAGGGAGACGGCGGCACCTACGCCTACCTGCTCGACGGCGACCAGGCCACGGGCAGCGGGTTCGCCGGTGCGCGGGAGGCGCTGGCGCACATCGCGCGCACGACGAGCTTCCTCTTCCTGGACGGCCAGTTCACCGCGCTGGAAGACCTGGGCGGCACGGGCCGGCCCGATCTGGCGGATGCCCCGCGGCTGGCGGTGGCGCTCGATCCGCTGGGGCGGGGCGCGCCGGTGATCCACGCGCCGGCGTAGGTGCCGGGGCCCGCGCGGAGCGCGCCGTCACACCATGCCGCCGTTGGCGCGCAGGGTCTGCCCGTTGATCCACCCGCCGTCCGGCCCGGCCAGGAAGGCCACGGCGCTGGCGATGTCCTCGGGCGTGCCCAGGCGCTCCATGGGGTTGGCCTGGGCCAGGCGCCCGATCAGCTCGGGCGTCTTGCCGTCCAGGAACAGCGCGGTGGCCGTGGGGCCGGGCGCGATGGCGTTCACCGTGATGTTCCGGCCGCGCAGTTCCTTGGCGAGCACGCTGGTCAGGGTCTCCACCGCGCTCTTGGTGGCGGCGTACACGGCATAGCCCGGCAGGGCCGTGCCGACCAGGCTGGTCGAGAAGTTGACGATGCGCCCCCCGGGCTGCAGCCGGTGCGTGGCCTCGCGCAGGGTGTTGAACGTGCCCTTGAGGTTGATGGCGACCACGCGGTCGAAGGTGGCGTCGTCCGTCTGCGCCAGGTGCGGCAGGGTGGATGGCATCACGCCCGCGTTGTTGACCAGCACGTCCACGCGGCCAAAGGCCTGCTCGGTGGCATCGAACAGCTGGCGCACGGCGCCGCTGTCGGCCACGTCGGCCTGCACCGCCACGGCCGCTCCGCCCGCTGCGGTGATCGCCTGCACCACGGCCTGGGCGTCTTCGGTGCGGCCGGCGTAGTTGACCACCACGCGGAAACCGTCGCGCGCGAGCCGGTGGGCAATGGCGGCGCCGATGCCGCGCGATGCGCCCGTGACGATCGCGGTGCGCGGGCCCGTGGGGGCGGACTCAGGGGAAGAGGAGGAGGAAGGGGCGTAGGAGGAAGGGGTGGTGGACAGCGGCTGCATGGCAAGGCTCCTGGTGCGGTGGGGAAGGGACGCCACCCGGTGGCGGCGTGTGGCAGCGGTATTGTTCTGTTGTTGTGAAGATTGATAAATACCTAGAATTGACTTCACTGTTCAATGCGGCACAACAATCAAGACCCACCGGGGAGCCCTTCGCGATGGACCGCTTTCAATCCATGCAGCTTTTCACGCGCATCGTCGAACTGGGCAGCTTCACCCGCGCGGCCGAAGACCGGCAGCTGCCGCGCGCGAGCGTGACCCTGGCGGTGCAGGCGCTGGAAAAGCGCCTGGGCACGCGGCTCCTGCAGCGCACCACGCGCCACGTGAGCACCACGCCCGACGGGCAGGCGTACTACGAGCGCTGCCAGCGTCTGCTGGCCGACCTGGAGGAAACAGAGGCGGCATTCGGCCACGCCGCGAGCGCGCCGCGTGGCAAGCTGCGCGTGGACCTGCAGGGCACGCTGGCCCGGCATTTCGTGCTGCCGCGCATCGGCGAGTTCTGCACGCGCTACCCCGAGGTGGAACTGGAGATCGGCATGGGCGACCGGCTGGTGGACCTGGTGCGCGAGGGCGTGGACTGCGTGCTGCGCGGCGGCGAGCTGCGCGACTCCACCATGGTGGCGCGGCGCGTGGCACTGCTGCAGCAGGTGACCTGCGCGAGCCGCGGGTACCTGGCGCGCCACGGCACGCCCGCCACCGTGGAGGCGCTGCGCGGGCACCGGGCCGTCAACTTCCTCTCGCAGCGCACGGGCAAGCCCCTGCCTTTTGACTTCATCGTGGACGGCGTGGCCACAAGCGTGCAGCTCAAGGGCCCCGTGGCCGTGAGCGATGCCGATGCGTACCACGCCTGCTGCGCCGCGGGCCTGGGGCTGATCCAGGTGCCGCGCTACCACATCGCGCCCCGGCTGGCCGATGGCAGCCTGTGCGAGGTGCTGGCGCCGTTTCGCCCCGCGCCCATGCCGGTGTCGGTGCTGTACCCGCACAGCCGCCAGCTGTCGCCGCGCGTGCGGGTCTTCGTGGACTGGCTGGCCGGGGTGATGTCGGCCGCGCGCTGAGAACGGCCGGAGCGCGCCTACACCGGGCGCGTGAACTCCATCACCCAGTTCACCTCCCAGGTGGCGCCGCCGTCCTCGGAAAACGCCTGCTGCCAGCGTGGCGCGCCGGTGTGCATCCCTGACCACTCGAAGCGCACCCGCACCGGGCGGCCCTCGAACAGCTCCTGGCCGTCAAAGATGCCGACACCGTCCTGGAAGCCGCCGACCACAGGGGGCTGCAGCATTCCCGTGGCCGGGTCCAGGCCGCCGGTGGCGTTGTCGAGCCAGTAGATGCTCCAGCGCTGCGTGGCGGGGCTGAACACGCGCAGGGTCATGCCCACGAAGCCCGGCTTCCAGGCCAGGGGCGTGAAGTCGTCGCAGTTGCCGATGCCGGCGGGCAGGGGGCGGGCGGTGCCGGTGGCGTCGAACACCTCCCAGTCGCTGCAGCCGGCCAGGCGCCGCACCAGGCGCGTGTTGCGGATGCGCCAGGGGCCCATGAGGAAGTCGAAGTCGCGCGCGGCGCTGGGCGCCACGGCGGGCGAGGGGATGGTGATGAGGTTCGGGGTGGCCATGGTGGGGTCTTTCATCGGTGAAGCGGGGGGCGTCAGGCGTGCAGCGCGGAGCGGGCGGTGGGCTGCAGGCGCAGGGTCTCGGGTTCGCGGGCCAGCCAGGGGGCAAGGCCCGGCGCCACACCCCGCGCCCAGGGAGTGCTGCCGGTGAACGCCTCCAGCGCGGCCTCGCGGCCGAACAGCGCCAGCCCCAGCAGCACATGTTCGCCCTCGCGCACGGGCAGGCGGGGAAAGGTGTTGGGGCTGGTCTCGGTGCAGTACCAGGCCACCTGGCGCGCGCCCCCGCGTTGCAGCGTGGGCGCCATGCGGTGGCGGCAGAAGTCCAGCAGCGCGGGCGTGGCGGCCTCGCGCAGGTGAAACACCGTGGCCGCCACCACGCCGGGGGCCGCGCCGCTGGCGCCCGGCGCCGCGCGCGCGTGCTGGGGCAGCGCGGCGGCCGCGCCGGGCCAGGCGGGGCGCAGCAGCAGCACGTTGTCGGAGTCGATCATGGTGGCGTTGGCGGCGTCGCGGTGCGCGGCCCAGGTGGGCCCGCTGTAGAAGGCTTCGAGCGCCTGGCGGCGCGCCTGCATGCTGCCGAAGCCGCGCAGCCACACGAACAGGTCGGGCCGGTCCAGGTCGCGGAACTGGCCCAGCACGCGCAGGCCCTGCGCCTCCTGGGTCTCCACGAACTCGCGGTCGAACAGCTCGATCAGCACGTCGCGCTGCCCCGGGTGCAGCGTGTACTGGCGCAGCTCGACGATGGCGCATTCGTCGGCGGCGGGTGGGGCGCAGGGGTGGCGCGTGGCCATGGCGGTGTCGTGCATGCGGGCTCCTGCAGGGTGGGGGTCGATGAAAGTCATGCCCGCAGTCTGCGCCCCCATACATGACACCGCATGGCAGGTATTTCAGGTATCTTCGCCGCAGCTGCCTTCTTTTTTTCTGGCCAGGGGCCCCGGGCCCGCGCCGCACCCTACCGGACCACTTCCTTCCCGCCATGCGCGCCAGCCGCCTGCTCTCGCTCCAGATGCTGCTCGAAACCCAGGGCCGCATGAGCGCGCCAGCGCTGGCCGGGGCGCTGGAGGTGTCGGTGCGCACGCTGTACCGCGACGTGGACCAGCTCAGCGCCGCGGGCGTGCCCATCTATGCCGAGCGCGGGCGCCATGGCGGGTTTGCGCTGCTGCCGGGCTGGAAGACCACGCTCACGGGCCTCACGCCGTCGGAGGCGCAGGCCGTGTTCCTCAGCGGCCTGCCCGGCCCCGCGCAGGACCTGGGCCTGGGCAGCGACGTGCAGGGCGCACGCCTGAAGCTGCTGGCCGCCCTGCCCGCCGCATGGCGCGAGGACGCGCAGCGCGTGAGCGCCCGCCTGCACCTGGACCCGGTGGACTGGTACCGCGAGAGCGACCCCACGCCGCACCTGTCCACGGTGGCCGCCGCCGTGTGGAGCGGGCACCAGATCGCGATGCGCTATGAAAGCTGGTCCGACACCGTGGAGCGCACCGTGAGCCCGCTGGGCCTGGTGCTCAAGGCGGGTGCCTGGTACCTGGTGGCGCTGCCGGCGGACAAGGCCACGGGCAAGGGCGGCGGTGATGGTGGCGATGGTGGCGACAGCGGGCCACGCACCTACCGCGTCTCGAACATCCTGGCGGCGCAGGCGCTCGCCACGCCGGTGCGCCGCCCCGCGCGGTTCGACCTGCCGGGCTACTGGGCGCGCTCGATCCGGCGCTTTGAATCCGGGCTCTACACCGGCGAGGCGGCGCTGCTGGCCACGCCCGCCGGGCTCAAGGGGCTGCGCGCGCTCAGCAGCGCGGTGGCCCGGGCCGTGGCGGCCGCGCCCACGGCCGCCCCCGCGCCGGGCGGACGGGCGCGTGGCGGTGACCATTCCCATCGAGTCGGTGGAGCACGCCTGCGGCCAGCTCCTGCGCTTGTCGCCGCAGGTGGAGGTGCTGCGGCCCGCCGCCTTGCGCCGTGCGCTGGTGGCCCGGGTGCGGGCCACGGCGCGGATGTACGGGCTGGACGGTGGCTGAGCAGCAGAATGTGAATTTGCTATCAAATATATAGCTTAAAGCGCTTGTTCTTCAAGCGCCAGCGCGTGGAATGGCTTCGGACATGCGGCGCTGCGCGCGCCGGGAAAGGGTGCCTAGAGGCCGCGCCGCACCATGTCCAGCAGGCGCAGGCCCAGCAGGTCCAGCATCTGCTGCGGCGTGCCGCGCAGCGGCCCGTCGATGGAGAGCAGCGCCATGCCGTGCACGGTGGACCAGGCCAGGTATTCAGCGCCCGGGCGGCGCTCGGGCGGCAGGGCGCCTGCCGTCACCAGGTCATCGAGTGCCGCGCTCAGGTGCTGGAACGGGTTGAGCCCCGTGGCGCCGCCCATGGCCGGGTCGGGGTCGTGCTGCACGGTGAAGCGCCCGCCGAAGGCGGTGCGGAACAGGCCTGTCTCGGCATGCGCGAAGCGCAGGTAGCCCGCGCCCACGGCGCGCACCTTGGCGTGGGCCTGCTCGGTGGCCGTGCCCGTGGCGGGCACCTGGGCCAGTTCGGCCTCCATGGCCTGGGCCACGGCCGCCACGGCGGCGGCACGCACCGCGTCCAGCAGGTCGTCGCGGTTGGCGAAATGGCGGTAGGCCGCATTGGGCGCGACCCCCGCGCGGCGCGTGGCCTCGCGCAGCACCACGGCGTCGGGGCCGCCCTGGCGCGCCAGCTCGATGCCCGCGTCCAGCAGGGCGCGGCGCAGGTCGCCATGGCGGTAGGTGCTGCGTGCGGCGGGGGTGTTGCGAGTGGTTACGGTCATGGGCGGTGAGATGTGGACACTGTCCATTATCTTTGGTATTGTTTGTGGACGGTGTTCACAATTGTGCGCCGAAATCCATGTTCCGAGACCTTCCCAAGGAGACCCCCATGAAAGTCGAGCCGTATCTGATGTTTGAAGGCCGCTGCGAAGAGGCCCTGGATTTCTACCGCCGCGCCCTGGGCGCGCAGGTCACCATGCTCATGCGCTACAAGGACAACCCCGAGCCCGCCGCCGGCCAGGGCTGCGCCGAGGGCGCCGGCCCCGGCCCCACGCCCGAGATGGTCATGCACGCCGCCTTCAACGTGGGCGAGACCCAGCTCATGGCGTCGGACGGCATGGGTTCGGGCCAGCTGAACTTCCAGGGCATCTCGCTGGCGCTGAGCCCCGCGAACGAGGCGGAGGCCAAGCGCTACTTCGACGCGCTGGCCGAGGGCGGGCAGGTGCAGATGCCGCTGGCCAAGACCTTCTTCTCGAAAGCCTTCGGCATGGTGGCCGACCGCTTTGGCGTGTCGTGGATGGTGGTGGCGCCGGAATGAGCGCGGCGGCCATGAAGTACCAGGGAAGCTGCCACTGCGGCAAGGTCGCCTTCGAAGTGGAAGGCACCGTCGACAGCGGCCTGGCCTGCAATTGCAGCATGTGCCACCGGCGCGGATCGCTGCTGTGGTTCGTGCCGCGCGGCGCGCTGCGGCTGACCACGCCCGAGGCCGACGCGGCCACCTACACCTTCCACAGGCACGTGATCCGGCACCGTTTCTGCCCGGCCTGCGGCATCCATCCTTTTGGCGAAGGCGTGGACCCCAAGGGCCAGCCCGTGGCGGCGGTCAATCTGCGCTGCGTGGAGGGCCTCGACCTGGGCAGCGTGCCCGTCCACCACTACGACGGCCGGGCGGCTTGACCCCCCCAACCCTCACACCCCCTCACATTCCCCTGCAAGGAGACTTCCATGATGAATCCCGAACCCCATGCCATGCACCGCTGGCTGCAGCAATTGCTGGGCCACTGGACCAGCACCTCCGACTGCGACCCGCCGCCGGGCGAACCGGCACAGCAGTCCGTGGGCGCCGAACACGGCCGCGCCCTGGGCGACCTGTGGGTGATCCTCGAAGGCACCGGCACCATGCCCGGTGGCGGCGAGGCGCGCATGCAGATGACGCTGGGCTACGACCCCGAGAAGAACGTGTTCCTGGGCACCTGGGTGGGCTCGATGATGACCCACATGTGGGTCTATCGCGGCACGCTCGATGCCGACCAGAAGGTGCTCACGCTGGAGACCGAAGGCCCCAGCTTCAAGGGCGACGGCAAGACCGCCCGCTACCGTGACGTGATCACGCTGGTGAGCGCCAACGAGCGCACGCTGACGTCGTTCAGCCAGCAGCCGGACGGCAGCTGGAACCAGATCATGCAAGCAAAATACACGAGAACCCCCTGAGCCGCCGCGGTGCGCCCCCCTGGCGGGGACGCGCCGCACTGCGAATCCTTTTTTCACTCCCGCCGCTCCATGACCCTCCGCATCGAAGGCCGCGCACGCTGGCCCGCCCTCATCCTGCTGTGCCTGGGCGAGCTCATGATCGTGCTCGACACCACCATCGTGAACGTCGCGCTGCCCAGCATCAAGGCCGACCTGGGCTTCACCGAAACGTCCCTGGTGTGGGTGGTCAACGCCTACATGCTCACCTTTGGCGGCTGCCTGCTGCTGGGCGGGCGGCTCGGGGACTTGTATGGCCACCGGCGGCTGTTCCTGGCGGGCATCACGCTGTTCACCCTCGCGTCGCTGGCCTGCGGGTTGGCCCATACGCAGGGGCTGCTGGTGGCGGCGCGCGCGGTGCAGGGCGTGGGCGGGGCCGTGGTGTCGGCCGTGGCGCTGTCGCTCATCATGAACCTGTTCACCGAGCCCGGCGAGCGCGCGCGGGCCATGGGGGTCTATGGTTTTGTCTGCGCCGGAGGCGGCAGCATTGGCGTGCTGCTGGGCGGCGTGCTCACCAGTGCGTTGAGCTGGCACTGGATCTTTCTGGTCAACATCCCCGTGGGCGCGGCCATCTACGCGGCCTGCCTGGTGCTGCTGCCGGGCGGCAAGGGGCATGCCCACGGCCAGCGGCTGGACGTGGCGGGCGCCGTCACCATCACCGCGTCGCTGATGCTGGCGGTGTATGCCATCGTCAATGGCAACGAGGCGGGCTGGGCCTCGCTGCAGTCGGTGGGGCTGCTGGGCGCCTCGGCCGCGCTGCTGGCGTTGTTCCTGTACATCGAATCGCACGTGGCCGCGCCCCTGGTGCCGCTGCCCTTGCTGCGCCAGCGCAACCTGGCCATCTCCAACGTGGTGGGCGTGCTGTGGGCCGCCGGGATGTTCGCGTGGTTCTTCTTGTCGGCGCTGTACATGCAGCTGGTGCTGGGCTACGACGCCATGCAGGTGGGCCTGGCCTTCCTGCCGTCCAATCTCATCATGGCGGGCTGTTCGCTGGGGCTGTCGGCCTGGGTGGTGATGCGCTACGGCATCCGCGGCACGCTGGGCTGGGGCCTGCTGCTGGCCGCCGTGGGCCTGGTGCTGTTCGCGCTGGCACCCGTGGACGGCCGCTTCGTGCCGCATGTGCTGCCCGGCATGCTGCTGCTGGGCGTGGGGGCGGGCATCGCGCTCAATCCGCTGCTGCTGGCCGCCATGGGCGACGTGAAGCCCGAGGATTCGGGCCTGGCCTCGGGTGTGGTCAACACCGCGTTCATGATGGGCGGCGCGCTGGGCCTGGCGGTGCTGGCCAGCCTGGCCGATGCGCGCACCGGCGCGCTGCGCGAAGCGGGGGCATCGGCCCCGATGGCCCTGAACGGCGGCTACCAGCTGGCGTTCTGGGTGGCGGCCGCGGGCTCGCTGGCGGCGGCGCTGCTGGGTGGCCTGGTGCTGCGGCCCGCGCGGCCCCCGGCCGTGGGCGCGCAGGTGGCGGCTCACTAGGGGACAAAAAACGAACTGCTATTGAATAAATAGCTGTTGGCGCAATATCCATAAGCGCTGGCGCCCCATTTCTTTCAAATTGCGAGCAAGGTGGGCCCGCCGGGATCGCCCCACTGTCCTGCCTGGCGCACCGCACTGTTCCACCGGGCGCACTTCTGCTCAGGCACCATTGGCGCCATATTCCACTGGCATGCCGCCCGATCGTGGTGGTGCACAACACGAGGAGTCTTCGTATGTCGTCGTCCACACCTGCTGCAACCACCGCCCTGGTGCCCATCGTGCGCGCCCAGTTGCTGGGACCGCAGTGGCCCACGCTCGACCCGTTTCTTTTCTGCGCCCACCACGACGATGCCTACCCCGCGGGCAACGCCGCGTTCGGCCCGGCCGTGCCCATCGAAGACCGCCAGATCGGCAGCGACTTCAGCCGCAAGGACGGCTGGAGCATGTACCACGGCGACACCGTGCCCGGCTTTCCGGGCCACCCGCACCGGGGCTTCGAGACCGTGACGCTGGTGCGCAAGGGCCTGATCGACCATTCCGACTCGCTGGGCGCGGCCGCCCGGTTTGGCGGCGGCGACGTGCAGTGGGTCACGGCTGGCAAGGGCATCGTGCATTCCGAGATGTTCCCGCTGCTCAACGCCACCGAGCCCAACCCGCTGGAGCTGTTCCAGATCTGGCTGAACCTGCCCGCGCGCAACAAGATGGTGGAGCCGCACTTCACCATGCTGTGGAACGAGCGCATCCCGCGCCTGGTGCACCACGACGCCGCCGGCCGCGCCACCACGGTGACGATGGTGGCGGGTGCCCTGCCCGGCGCGCCCGCGCCCCTGCCGCCACCCCCGGAATCCTGGGCCTCGCAGCCCGAGGGCGACGTGGCCATCTGGACGCTGCGCCTGGAGCCGGGGGCCGAGTGGACCCTGCCTGCCGCCCAGGGCGAAGGCACGCAGCGCATGCTGTACTTCTTCGTGGGTGACAGCCTGCGCGTGGGCCCGCAGGACGTGGACCGCCACGCCGCGCTGCAGGTGCGCCCGCAAGAGGACTGGCTGCTGGCCAACACCGGCGCCACCACCGTGGAATGCCTGGTGCTGCAGGGCCGGCCGATTGGCGAACCCGTGGCGCAGTACGGCCCCTTCGTGATGAACACGCAGGCCGAGATCATGCAGGCCATGAACGACTACCGCCGCACCCAGTTCGGCGGCTGGCCCTGGGCCGAGCAGGACCCGGTGCACGGCACCGAGGCGCGGCGGTTTGCGCGCTACCCCGGCCAGGCCGAGGAAGAGCGCCCCGGCGAGGACGCCGCGGCGGCGCAGGCCTGAACACCTTCGCCCGGTGGGGTCGCGGGCGCGGCCGGGCGGGGTGCCTGGCCGCTCGTGGACAATCCAGGTTTTCGATGCGCGCAGCGCGGCCCGGGCGCCAGCCGGCGGGCAAGGCGCCGCGCCGCACCCCCTGACCCAAAGATGAAAGCGCAAGCCCAGCCATGAGCACCCCCATCACCAAAGACTCCGCCGTCACCCTCACCTACAAGGTCACCACGCCCCAGGGCAAGCCGCTGGATGCCGGCAACCTGTCGTACCTGCACGGGGGCTACGAAAACATCTTCCCCAAGGTCGAGTCCGCCCTCGAAGGCCAGTCCGTGGGCTTTGCCACCACGCTGGACCTCGCCGTGGAAGACGCCTTCGGCGCGCGCGACGAAAGCCTGGTGCGCACCATCCCCAAGACCGAGTTTCCGCCCGGCGTGAAGGTCGGCGGCCAGCTGCAGGGCGTGGGCAGCGACGGCCAGCCCGCCGTGTTCAACGTGGTCAAGATCAAGGGCCCCGAAGTGCACCTGGACGGCAACCACCCGCTGGCGGGCCAGGCCCTGAAGTTCAGCTGCAAGGTGACCGATGTGCGCGCCGCCAGCGCCGAAGAAATTGCGCACCGCCATGTGCATGGCGCGCACGGGCACCAGCACTGACATGGAGGGTGGCGGCCGCCCACGCTGGCTGCGGCCTCGTGGGCCGGCCCCCGGGCAGGCCGAGGCCCGGCGTGGAGAGGGCTACAGCGCCTCCAGCACCGTCGCAATCCCCTGTCCGCCGCCAATGCACTGCGTGGCCAGTGCGTAGCGGCCCTTCTCGCGCTGCAGCAGCGCGGCCGCCTTGCCGGTGATGCGCGCGCCCGTGGCGCCCAGCGGGTGGCCGATGGCCAGGCCGCCGCCGTCGAGGTTGATCGTGTCCTCGCGCAGCCCGAGTTCGCGGATGCAGGCCAGCGCCTGCGAGCCGAAGGCTTCGTTGATCTCCACCACATCCATGTCGCTGGCCGAGAGCCCCGCGCGCGCCAGCGCCTTGCGCGTGGCGGGCACGGGGCCCATGCCCATGTAGGCCGGGTCCACGCCCGCCGTGGCCAGGGCGCGGATGCGCGCCAGGGGTGACAGTCCGTGCCGGGCGGCGTAGGCCTCGGTGGCCACGAGCACGGCCACGGCGCCGTCGGTCAGCGGCGACGAGGTGCCCGCCGTCACCACGCCGTCCTCGCGGAACGCGGGGCGCAGCGCGGCCAGCGCCCCGGGCGTGGTGCCGGGGCGGATGCAGCCGTCCTGCGCCACCACCTCGCCCGCGTCCAGCGCGATGGGCACGATCTCCGCCTGCAGCCGGCCGGCCTCGCGCGCGGCGGCGGCCTTGCGGTGCGATGACACGGCCATCGCCTCCTGGTCGGCGCGGGACACCGCGTACCGGCGTGCCACGTTCTCGGCCGTCTCGCCCATGCTGATGTAGGCGTCGCTGTGCTCATACAGCGCGGGGTGGGCCGAGAAGTTGAAGCCACCCTGCGGCACCATGCTCATCGACTCCACGCCGATGCACAGGTACGCCTCGCCCAGGCCCGCCTCGATTTGCGCGGCGGCGATGTGGATGGCCGACATGGACGAGCCGCAGAAACGGTTCACCGTCATGCCGCCCAGCGCGTGCGGCAGCCCCGCCAGCAGCGACACGATGCGCGCGATGTTGTTGCCCTGCGCGGCCTCGGGGTAGGCGCAGCCGGCGATCACGTCCTCGAGCGTGGCCGGGTCGATGCCGGTGCGCTGCAGCAGGCCCGTGACGACCTGCGCGGCCAGGGTGTCGGGCCGCACCCCCGCCAGCGCGCCCTTGCGCGCGAAGTGAAAGGGGGAACGGGCATAGGCGGAAATCAGTGCTTGCATGGCGGTGCCTTCCCTATTCCTGCGGATGGCGTGGCCGTGGGCGGAATCAGGCCGTGGCGGCGGCGGCGTGGCGCCGCGCCCGGCAAGGGGCGCGGGGAAGGGGACGTGGGGGTGGTCATGGGGGCTCCTGGAAGCGTATTTTAGATGACGGTCATCACGTTTAAATTATATGACAACCATCATTTAAAGTGTCAAGCTGGCGTTTTCGGGGCATCCGGCACAAAGGGGATCGGCGATGAAGGTGAGCAAGGAACAGATGGCGGAAAACCGCGAGCGCATCCTCGATGCGGCGGCGCGGTTGTTCCGCGAACGCGGGTTTGACGGCATCGGCGTGGCGGACCTCATGAAGAGCGCGGGGCTTACGCACGGCGGCTTCTACGGGCACTTCGCGTCCAAGGACGAGCTGATGGCGCAGGCCACGGCACGCGCGCTGGACGGGCTGCAATCGGCGTGGGCCGCGCTCGCGCGCGGCGCCGCGGCGCAGGGGCGGGATCCGCTCGCCGCGATCGAGTCGGCCTACCTGTCGCCGGGCCACCGCGATGCGCCGGGCCAGGGCTGCCTGCTCGCCGCGCTGGGCGGCGATGCGTCGCGCCAGGGGCCGGCCGTGCGCCGGGCCGTGACCGAAGGCATGCAGGCCCAGGTGGCGGGCCTGGCCACGCTGGTGCCCGGGCGCAGCAAGGCCGCCAGGCGCCAGCGCGCGCTGGCCGACTATGCCAGCCTCGTGGGCGCCCTGGTGCTGGCGCGGGCTGCGGACGACCCGCAGTTCTCCGACGAGATCCTGCAGGCCACGGCGGCGGCGCTGCGGCTGCCGGGGCATGCTGCGGACTGAGGGATCGGAATGCTATTTATTTAATAGCTATTTCCGCCGGATGGACGGGCGTTGGCGGCCAAAATCATCGAGGTTGCCATGGTGGCCCGTCACCCCCGCCCGCCGCTGCGCCGCGCCAGGCCCCGCCCCTGCAGCACCGGCTCGGCCGCGAGCCGCCCGCGCGCGAATTCGACAAAGGCCCGCACCTTGGCGGGCGCGCGCCGTCCCGCGGGGTAGACGATGTGCACGGGCACCGGGTCGGGCTCGTGCTCGGCCAGCACCACGCGCAGGCGCCCGGCGCGCAGGCTGGCGGCGGCCTGGTAGGCCAGGCACCGGGTGAGCCCGAGGCCTGCCTCGGCGGCGGCGATGTCCACCTCGTTGCTGTTGCTGATCCAGGCCTGCTGCGGCATGCCCGTGGCGCCGCCCCGGAACTTCCAGGGCGCGGGCGCGCGCGCATCGAACGAAAAGGCAATCGCCCGGTGCTGCCCCAGTTCCTGCGGGTGGCGCGGCTCCCCATGCCGCGCGAGGTAGCCGGGCGACGCCACCACCATGCGCCGCAGCGCACCCACCCGCAGCGCGGTCAGGCCCGAGTCCGGCAGGTGGGCGATGCGCACGGCCACGTCCATGTCCTCCTCCAGCAGGTGCACCAGCCGGTTCACGAACAGCGTGCGCGCCTGCACGCGGGGCTGGGCCTGCAGGAAGTCCAGCACGATGGGCGCCACGTGCTGGATGCCGAACATCTGCGGCGCGGTGATGGACAGCAGGCCCTGCGCCTCGGCCTGCGCGCCGCTGGCGGCCTGCTCGGCCTCCTGCAGGTCGTTCAGGATCGGGCGGCAGTCGGCCAGGAAGCGCTCGCCCGCCTCGGTCAGGCGCACGGTGCGCGTGCTGCGCTGGAACAGCAGCACCGACAGGCGTGCCTCCAGCGCCGCGATGGCGCGGGTCACGGCCGTGGCCGAGCAGCCCAGGCGCCGCGCCGCCACGGCGAAGCCGCCCGCATCGGCCACGGCCACGAAGCAGCGCAGGGTGTCGAGATGGTCCATTGTTGCGGAAAATGCAATTTTGAAAGGCGAACTATGGCTATTCACGGCAGGATACGCAATAGCTAACGTGGAGGCTTCTTTGTTGACCCTCTCCAGGACCCACCGCCATGGCACCCACCTCCCCTTTGACGCTGTACCGCATGTCCATCTCGGGCCACTGCCACCGTGCCGAGCTGATGCTCTCGATGCTGGGCCTGCCCCACGCGCTGATCGACGTGAACCTGCTCGCCGGCGAACACCGGCAGGCCGCCCACCTGGCGCGCAACCCGCTGGGCCAGGTGCCCGTGCTGGTGGATGGCGACGTGGTGCTGTCCGACAGCAACGCCATCCTCGTGTACCTGGTGCAGCGTTACGCGCCCGGCAGCCAATGGCTGCCGCAGGACCCCGTGGGCCAGGCCGGCCTGCAGCGCTGGTTCAGCCTGGCGGCCGGCATGCTGGCCCCCGGGGCATCGAGCGCGCGTTTTGCCGCCCTCACGGGCCGCGAGCCCAGCGAGGCGGCGCTCGCCATCGGCCGCAGGCTCTTCGACTTCATGGAGCCCGCGCTTGACGGCCGCGACTGGCTGCTGGGCGGTGCCGCCCCCACGCTGGCCGACATCGCCATGGTGAGCTACACCTCGCAGGCGCCGATCGGCGGTTTGTCGCTCGCCACCTATCCGCGCATCGCGGCCTGGGTGGCGCGGATGGAAGCCCTGCCGGGCTATGTGCCGCTGGCGGACCGCCTGCCCGCCCCTGGCGCCATGGTGCCGGCATGAACGCCACGCCCGCCGCCGCCTTCCACGCGGGCGAGCAGGCCCTGCAGGAGCGCGTGGGCGTGCGCGAGCGCATGGCCGCCGTGGGGCCCCTGGTGCTGCGCGACCACATGCCCGACCAGCACCGCGAGCTGTTCGAGAAGCTGCCCACGCTGCTGCTGGGTGCGCTCGACGACCAGGGCCAGCCCTGGGCCACCATGGTGGCAGGGCCGCCGGGCTTCGTGCACACGCCCGATGCCCATGCCATGCACATGGCGGTGGCGCCCGATGCGGCCGACCCGGTGCTGGCCCGGCTGGTACCCGGTGCGCCGGTGGGCGTGCTGGGCCTGGAGCCGCACACGCGCCGGCGCAACCGCATGAACGGGCGGGTGGCGTCGTTCGGCGCCCGCGGGCTGGAGGTGGACGTGGTGCAGAGCTTCGGCAACTGCCCCAAGTACATCCAGGCGCGTGCGCCCGGCCTGCGCGCGGAGGTGACGCCGCCGGCACCGGCCCAGGTGCTGGGTGCGGGGCTCGACGCCGCCGCGCGGGGCCTGATCGCGCGCAGCGACACGATGTTCATCGCGAGTGCCTCGGCGGCGCACCCGGGCGCAGGGCGCGATGAAGGCGTGGACGTGTCGCACCGCGGCGGCGAGCCGGGTTTCGTGCATGCCGAGCAAACGGAGCGGGGGCTGGTGCTGACCCTGCCCGACTACCCTGGCAACCTGTTCTTCAACACCCTGGGCAACCTCGCGCTGCACCCGCAGGCCGGGCTGCTGTGGGTGGACTACGAGGAGGGCGGCCTGCTGCATGTGGCCGCACGCGCCGAGCTGCTCTGGGACGAGGCCTCGCGTGCGCGCTGGCCCGGCGCGCAGCGCGTGCTGCGGCTGCAGGTGCTGGGCGGCATCTGGCGCGCGAATGCCTTGCCCTGGCGCTGGACAGCGGCCGAACCCGCGCCGCAGTTCAGCGCGATGCGTGCGCGTGCGACGGAATGAGCGGTGCGATGGCCTTGCGCGGCGTGGTGGCCTCGGCCTGCACCATGCGCGCGCTGCGTTCGTGGGCGCCGCGCGCCAGCTCGGTGATCAGGGAGGCCTCGGGCAGGTTGTGCCAGTAGCGCTGCGGCATCTCCTTGCGCATCATGTCGGTCTTCAGGCGCGCGGGGTTGAAGATGTGGCGGTAGTAGGTGAGCCACAGCGCCTCGCCGGCGTCGGGCGGCGGCGCATCGCTGCGCTGGCCGCCCGGGCCGGTGTGCAGCGCCGTGCCGTCCCAGCGCACGCTGGCATCGGGCGTGAGGATGGCCCAGCGCATCTGCGTGAAGCGCCGCACGAAGAAGCCGGCATTGGCCTCGGTGATGAAGTGGTCGGGCTCGAACCAGGCCACCTGCACGGTATGGCCCTCGGTGTCGGTCACGGGGCGAAAGCGCACGAAGGCGTGCATCTTGTGCATGTCGCGCGCCACGGCACGCACCATGTGGTGGGCCTGCAGGCGGTCGGCATCCAAGGGGTCGTGGCGCAGTCCGCGCTCGCGCACCAGGCGCCACAGCAGGCGGTACATGAGCGCGAAGCGCACCGGGTTGCGGTGCAGCACCAGGCGCTCGCACAGGCGCAGGAAATCCTCGGGCACCCGGGGCGCCGCGCCGCCCGCCGGGGACGGCAGCGGATCCACGGAGGAGCCCGGTGGCGCGGGGCTGGCGAACAGGTCCTGCGCGGCCCCTTGCGCGGTGAACCACTGCACCTCCTGCGGCGGCACGCCGGCCTGCACCAGCGCGCGCGCGGCCCGGCGAAAGCCCGGCCAGTCGGTGGCATGTGCGAGGGTGATGGTGTGCAGGGCCATGGTGGCTTGCCTCAATCGAAAAGCTTGCGCTGCGCCGGCGGCGGGGCCATGCGCGCGGCCAGGTCGGCGGCGTCGAGCGCGCGGCCGGGCCGGTAGTCGGCGGCTTCCACGAAAGGCAGCACCTTCTGGAGCGGCACGTGCAGCCGCGCCAGGTCGGCGTGGCGCAGGCGGCGCACGCGGCGCGCGGCCAGCAGGCGGTCCACCGTCAACACGCCGAAGCCGGGCACGCGCAGCAGCAGCTCGCGCGGGGCGGTATTCAGGTTCACGGGGAAGCGCTCGCGGTGCGCAATCGCCCAGGCGAGCTTGGGGTCCATGTCCAGCGCCAGCATGCCGCCCTGGCCGGCGGGCACGATCTCGCCGTGCGCGAAGCCATAAAAGCGCATCAGCCAGTCGGCCTGGTACAGGCGGTGCTCGCGCACGGTGGGTGGCGCGACGAGCGGCAGCGCGCGCGCCGCGTCGGGGATGGGGCTGAAGGCCGAGTAGTACACGCGCCGCAGCCGGTGCACGCCGTACAGCCCGGCGCTGGTGGCCAGGATGGTGCGGTCGTCGGTGGCGTCGGCGCCGACGATCATCTGCGTGCTCTGCCCGCCGGGCGCGAAGTGTGGTGCCGCCGCGCGCCGCGTGAGCGTGCGCCGGGTGGCGGGCATCGACACCACCTGGGCGGCGGCCTGCTGTTCCTTGCGCGCCTGCCGCGCGTCCTCGATGTGCACCGCCATGCGCGCCATGGAGCGCGCGATGGCCGCGCCGTCCTTCTGCGGCGCCAGGGCCGTGAGCCCTTCGGGCGTGGGCAGCTCCACGTTGATGCTCAGCCGGTCGGCATGGCGGCCCGCGCGCTCCATCAGCTCGGGCGAGGCATCGGGGATGGTCTTGAGGTGGATGTAGCCGCGAAAGTCGTGCTCCTCGCGCAGCACGCGCGCCACCTCCACCACCTGCTCCATGGTGTAGTCGGGGCTCTGGATGATGCCGCTGGAGAGGAACAGCCCCTCGATGCAGTTGCGCCGGTAGAAGTCCAGCGTGAGCTGCACCACCTCCTGCACCGTGAAGCGGGCGCGCTGCACGTTGCTGCTGACCCGGTTCACGCAGTACAGGCAGTCGTACTGGCAGAAGTTGGTGAGCAGGATCTTGAGCAGCGAGATGCAGCGGCCGTCCGGCGCGTAGCTGTGGCAGATGCCCATGCCCTCGGTGGAGCCCATGCCGCGCCCGCCCACCGAATCGCGCGGCGCCGCGCCGCTGGATGCACACGAGGCGTCGTACTTGGCGGCGTCGGCCAGGATGGCGAGTTTGGACTGTAAATTCACTGTATGAATTTACAGTATTTTCCGGTGTCCGACCAGCTTGCAGGGTGTATTTGCTATCAAAAAAATAGCTTTTCGCGCAGATGGATAAAGCGCTAGACGCCAAAAAGGCTTGAAGCCTGTGGCTGCGCGGCCTCCCGTGCCAGCACCGCCGGGGTTCGTGGGCCGCGCGGGGTCCGCGACCCCGGCGACCTGGGGAGCCGCTGGGCGGTGTAAGGTGGCCCACCGGCGCACTTCGGCCCGGCAGGAGGAACCCATGCCATCGCTCATCGCCTCAAGCCGGGCCATCCCCGGCCCCGGCTTGCCGGGGCTGCCCGCCGCCGCCTGTGCGATGTGGGGGTTCGAGGAATACCTGCCGCACACGGTGCGCCGCCTGGAGGTCGCGCACGCGGGCATCAAGCTGATCATCGGCTGGCACGCGGCTTACGGCGTCGGGCAGCCCGGCGGCGCCATGCAGCGGTACCAATCCCTGGTGGCGGGGCTCGGTGGCGGGCCGATGGTGACCGAGCACCTGGGAGCGCAGTCCTGCGTGGAAGTGACGCTGGCACCCTGGCTGGGCTTTCAGCTGTTCCATGGCAGTCCGGATGTGCTCTCGTGCCCGGTGGCCGCGCTGGCCGATGTGTGGGGCGGCACGGCCACGCGGCTGTCCGAGCAGTTGCACCACGCGCCGGATTGGCCCGCGCGGTTTGCCCTGGTGCAGCGGTGTCTGCAGGGGGTGCTGGGCCGGTCGCGCCACACGGCGCAGGCCCCGGTGCGGCAGGCCTGGGCATTGCTCAGCGCGCAGCGCGGCAACCTGTCCATGTCTGCCCTGTGCCGCGCCGTGGGCTGGAGCGAGCGGCATCTGGCGCTGCAGTCCCGCAACCAGCTGGGGGATACACCCAAGCGCCTGGCGCGGCGGCTGCGCTTTGGCGCGGCCCAGCAGGCCCTGGGAGAGGTCACCGGGCCCGCGGGGATGGCGGACCTGGCGGATCTGGCCGCCCGCTGCGGATATGCCGACCAGAGCCACCTGAGCCGGGAGTTCCGGCACTTTGCCGGTTGCTCGCCAGCGGCCTATCAGCGCGCAGGCTGGGCCGATGTCCCGGGCAAGCCTGCCAGCCTGGTGGAGACGGCGTAGCCGGGGGGAGAGGACGGGGCCGCGGTCCGAGGCACCGGAACCCCCCAGGTCATTTTTCTTCAAGACGGACAGGCGCAAGCAGCCCAGACTGGCGAACCTGACCTGTTTTTTTCAGATGGAGCTTCCGATGCACGCCAACGTCTCATTCCTTGAAATTGGAGCCGAAAACGCCCTGGTTTCGCAGCAGTTTTTCAGCCACCTCTTCCAATGGGCCTTCGAGCCCACGGAGAAGGAGGGCGAGGGCTGGTTTCGCAATGGGAACATGAACGTCGGCCTGCATGGCGCGGACCCTGCGCGGGCCATCACCCCCTTCTTTGAAGTGGCCGATGCGACGCAGGCGGCCCAGCGTGTGCTGGCGCTGGGAGGGACCGTGCAGCCTCCGGGGCCGCAGGAGCCCGGCTTTGGCGTGTTTCTCATGTGCACGGACCCCGGCGGGGTCCGCTTTGGCCTGCACCAGCCGGCAGGGCGTTGAAGGCGGCGGCCAGCGTTCCTTGGAACCCGTTCGAGGCCTTGGTGGCGCCGCGCGCCTTCCTTGCCTGGATGGGGGATGGGATGCCAGTCGCGGTGCGCGGCTGCTAGCCCGCGCATCCAGAACCCCTGGGCAGGTTCTGGGCGCCTGGGCTGCCGTCCACCGTGCTACACCGCCTCCAGCGCCATGACAGCGGTGGCGGTGTTCGAGATCGGGATGTGGTAGTTGCTGTGCACGCGGCGCACGCCCGGCGCGGCGGCGCTGAGCGCGCCGCGCATCGCCAGCCACATCAGCAGCTCCACGCCCTGGGTGCCCGTCTTCTCCACCAGCTCGTGCACGCTGAACTGCGTGGCCCATTCAGGGTTGGTGGTCAGGCTCTCGATGAACTGCAGGTCGAACGCCTTGTTGATGAAGCCCGCGCGCTCGCCGTCGAGCTGGTGGCTCAGGCCGCCGGAGGCCATCACCGCCACCTTCTTGTCGCTGTCCCAGCTCTGGATGGCCTGGCCCACGGCCTTGCCCAGCGCATAGCAGCGCTTGGCCGACGGCAGCGGGAACTGCACGGTGTTGATGCACACCGGCACCACCGTCACGGGGCAGTCGCCCTCGGGCCAGAAGAGCTTGAGCGGCAGCGTGCAGGCGTGGTCCACCAGCATCTCCTGGCAGGTGGTCACGTCGAACTCCTGGTCGATCAGCGTGTTGATGAGATGCCACGACAGGTCCACCTCGCCCGCGAACGGCGGCAGCGTGGGAATGCCCCAGCCCTCGTCGGCGTTGTGGTATTCGGCGGCGGCGCCCACGGCGAAGGTGGGCATCTTGTCCAGGAAGAAGTTCAGGCCGTGGTCGTTGTAGAACATCACGACCACATCGGGCTTGCGGGCCTGCAGCCACTGGCGGATGGGCGGAAAGCCGTCGAAGAAGGGTTTCCAGTAGGGCTCGTTCTGCAGGCCCTTGTGGATGGCGCCGCCAATGGCGGGGATGTGCGAGGTGCCGAGGCCACCGATGAGTTGTGCCATGTGATGTCTCCTTATTGACCTGCGGCCACGAGCATGGCCTTGAATTCGTCCTTGGTCATGCCCGTCTGCTGCGCGCCGATGTCCTGCATGTCGAGCTTGAAGATGCCCGCGAATTTGGCCAGGTAGTAGGCGTTGCCGCCCGCCGCGATGAGCTGCAGCACGTTCCTGGCGCGGATGGCGGCGGCCTGCTGCGCGTTCAGGCCGTACTGCTTCATGTAGGCCTCCTCGTCCTCGGCGAAGGCCTTGCGGTTGGCCTCGTCGTTGAACGAGAAGCACATCTTGTTGAGCGCATAGCCCTTACGGGCCTGGGCGCCGTCGAACGGCGTGGTGCCCGGGATGGGGCGCGGCGGGGTCGGTTTCTTGGTCACGATGTCTCCGTGGCTTGATGTAGGTCAGGCCGCAGTGTCGGGCGTGCATTGCCAAAGATGAAGGGGGCAAAGATCATCGAACGCATGAGCAGAATCGATGATTGGTCCGGCCTGGACGCCCACCTGCTGCAACTGCTGGTGGCGGTGCTGGAAACCGGCAGCATCACCGCCGCCGCCGCCCGCCTGGGCGTCACGCAGTCGGCGGTGAGCCACCTGCTGGGCAAGCTGCGCGCCATCACGGGCGACCCGCTGTTCGTCAAGCGGGGGCGGGGCATCGTGCCCACCGCGCGGGCCGAAAGCCTGGCGGCGCCGGCGCGCGAGCTGCTGCGCCAGATGCAGCAGTTCGCGCAGGGCTGCGCGTTCGAACCCGCCCGCTGGCGGGCCGACCTGACCCTGGCCGCCAACGATTTCCAGCGCGACCTGCTGCTGCCGCCCCTGGCCGCCCGCCTGCGCGAGGCCGCGCCCGATGTCACGCTGCGCATCGTGCCCAGCGGCGCGCCCGGCGCGGACCTGCTGCGCTCGGATGCATGCCAGCTGGCCATCACCCCGCGCCCGCCGGACGGCACCGACATCCTGCAAAAGCGCCTGTTCGAGGACCAGTACCGGGTGTTTTACGACCCTGCCGTGCGCGAGGCGCCGCGCGACGCGCAGGACTATCTCGCGGCGGCGCATGTGACGGTGGCCTATGAGGCGCACCGCGGCCTGGCGCTGGACCGCCAGCTGGCGGCCCGCGGCCTGCACCGCCGCTTCGCGGTGCGCGTGCCGGGCTTCGGGGCGCTGCCCGCCTTCGTGCGCGGCACGCCGCTGCTCACCACCGCCCCCTCGCTGCTGGGCCGCACGGCGCTCTCGGCGCTGGCCAGCGCGCCCGTGCCGGTGCCTTGCCCGCGCCTGCCGATGTACCTGGTCTGGCACGCGCGCTACCAGCAGGATGCGGCGCACCGCTGGCTGCGGGCGCAGATGGAGGATGTGGTGGGGACGGCCCTGGCCGGCGGCCCGGGCGCCGAGGTCAAGGCCGGGCAAGCCGTGCGGGCGCAGCCCGCCTGAGGCGCCGCGCCCGGGCGCGGCGTGCGCTCACTCCCGGGTCCTGTGCAGCGCCTGCCGCAGCATCCGTGTCGCCCGGTCGCGGATGCGCAGGGGGCCGCGGTGCGGCGGGGGGTTGGCCTTGGCCAGCGCACAGGCGGACAGGAAGTCGTCGAGGATGGCGGTGTCGTCCAAGGTGTCCGCGCCCACCTTGTGAAATTCCGGATGCCACTGCGTGGCGGCGATGTAGCCGCGCCCTGGCGCGGGCTTCAGGCGGATCGCTTCGGGCACGCCGTCGGGTTCGCTCAGGGCCTCGACGACAAAATCCGGCGCCACCCGCTTGATGCCCTGGTGGTGGATGCTGTTGACGCGGGCGCGGGGCGTGTCGGGATACAGCTTGGCCAGGTGCGAGTCCGGCACGATATGGATGTCGTGGAAATGCTGGTCGTACGTGGTCGCGTTGCGGTGCTCCAGCGCCCCGGGGTGCTGGGTCTGCAGGTCCTGGTAGAGCGCACCGCCAAACGCCACGTTGATCAGCTGCAGGCCCCGGCAGACGCCGAAGATGGGCTTGCGCACCTCGGCGAACGCTTTCACCACGGCCAGGTCGTACAGGTCGCGCACCCGGTCGCCCAGCCACTCCTCGCGCAGCGGTTCCTCGCCGTAGTTGCCCGGCCAGACGTCGGCGCCGCCGTGCATGACCACGCCGTCGAGCCAGTCGGCGTAGTGCGCGAGCGTCACGTCGCCGCGCGCCGTCTCGCCCGTGGGACAGGGCACCATCACGACCATCGCGCCGGCGGACATGAGCCAGTGCGCGATGGACTGCTCGACATACTGCAGCGTCTTGCCGGTGAAAAGCGGGCGGGTGGGGTCGGCATGCTGGAAACAGGCGGACAGACCAATCTTGAGGCGGCGGGAAGCGGGCATGGTGGAGGGCTCCGGGCAGTACGCAAATGGTGTGCACCCGGTGCGATGCAAGGGGTATGCCAATTTGTAGCACCGACCCCGCACGGCGTCTGTAGGAAGGGGCCGTGCGGGGTGGTGCGCGATCCCCGGGCCGTGACTTGATGCTGCGAAATGTGGCTTTCTTCATGAAAATGCAAGCGCATGCAGCGTGTAGGCGGGGGGCTGCGGGGCCGGGGCTCGTGATAATTTCTGCACGCCGGGCGCCAGGGAGGTTGCGCCCGGCGGGTGCCATTCCAGCCTTCCCCGAAAGTCCACGACATGCCCCACAAGAAGAATTGCCTGCCCGCCCTCACGGCGCTGGCCGCGTTGACCGCCCTGGCCTGGCCGCTCTCCGGCCACGCGGCCGTGCCCGCGGGCGCGGCCGCGGAGATCGTCAGCCTGCAGGGTACGGGCGACCAGCGCGCCGCGGCCGCCGCCGACTGGCAGCCCGCCCGCCCCGCCCAGGCCCTGGCCACGGGCGACTTCGTGCGCACGCGCCAGGCCGCCAAGATGGCCCTGCTGTTCGCCGACGACACGCAGCTGCGCCTGCACCAGAACACCGTGCTGCAGGTCAAGGGCGTGGCCACGCCGGCCCAGCCCGTGACCACCCTGCTGCTCAACGCCGGGCGCGCGTGGACGCAGACGCGCCGGGCCGATGGCAGCCGGCTGAACCTGGAGACGCCGGCCGCCACCGCCGCGATCCGCGGCACGGACTGGGACCTCGCCGTGGAGGACGATGGCCGCACGCTGCTCACGGTGCTGTCGGGCACGGTGGAGTTCTCCAATGCGCAGGGCCAGGTCTCGGTGGGCGCCAACGAGGCCGCCATCGCCGAGGTGGGCAAGGCCCCGGTCAAGCTCGTGCTGAGCCAGCCGCGCGACCGCATCCAGTGGGTGAACGCCCTGCGCGCCGACCCCGTGCCGCACCTCGCCGCCGAGCCCGTGCCGCCGCCGCTCGCGCCGGTGCGCGCCGCGCTGGCCGCCCGCGATCTGGCCACCGCCCGCGCCGCGCTGGCGCAGGCGCGGGGCCAGGCGCCCGCACCGTGGGCGGCGGTGATGGACGCCGCCATCGCGCTGCAGGCCGGCGAGGTCCTGGCCGCCCGCGAACTGCTGGCGCGCCAGCTCGCCGCCGCCGCGCCGGCCGCCGCCCCGCTGCCCGCGTGGCTGATGCAGTCGGACCTGCAGCTCATGGACGGCGATGGTGCCGCCGCCGCGCAGACCCTGCGCACGGCGTTGCAGCACTGGCCCGCGCAGCCCGCGCTGGTGGCCCAGCTGGCCCGGGCGCAGATGCTGAGCGACCGCGTGGAGGACGCCACGGCCACGCTGGCCCCGGCGCAGGGCACCGCGCACGCGGAGATCGCCCTGGTGCGCGCCGAGCTGGCCCGCCGCCGGGGCGATGCGCCCGCCACGCTGGCGGCCTACACCGAGGCCACGCGGCTGGCCGGGGGCGACGCGCGCGGCTGGCAGGGCCTGGGCAGCGCGCACACGGAGCGCGAGGACTCCGGCCCGGCCCGCGCCAGCCTGAAGCAGGCCCTGGCGCTCGCGCCGCAGAGCCCGGGCGCCTGGGGCGAACTGGGCACGCTGGAGACCTTCGCCAACCAGTTCACGGAAGCGGGCCAGGCATTCAACACGGCGCTCGGCGAGAACCCGGCGGACTATGTGGCGCTCACGGGGCAGGGGCTGCTGCACCTCAAGCAGGGCCAGCCGCAGGCCGCGCTCGACGTGTTCCTGCGCGCCGGGGTGATGGAGCCCCGCTACGCGCGCGCCAAGACCTGGACGGCCGTGGCGTACTACCAGCTCGGCCGCCACCAGGATGCCCTGGCCACGCTGCACCAGGCCAGCGCCCTGGACGACAAGGACCCCGTCCCGTACATGCTGCTCGCGCAGATCCACACCGACCTGTTCCAGCCTGGCGAGGCCGTGGAGGCGGCCCGCGCCGCCGTCGAACGCATGCCCTATCTCAAGTCCCTCAACCAGGTGGCCAATGACCAGAAGGGCAGCGCCAACCTGGGCGCCTCGCTCGCGTTCTTCGGCATGGAGGACTGGGCGCTGGAGCTGGCGCAGCAGAGCTTCTACCCGTACTGGGGCGGCAGCCACCTGTTCCTGGCGGACCGCTACCCGGGCGAGTTCAACAAGAACTCGGCGCTGTTCCAGGGCTTCCTCACGGACCCGATGGCGTTTGGCGCGAGCCAGCGGTATTCGTCGCTGCTGCAGCAGCCGGGCGCGCACGGGGCCGTGGGGGTGACGCTGGACAAGGACCTGTACCGCATGCGGGCGCCCGCGGTCACCCTCAACGGCATGGACAACACCCACGTGCCCGTGTCGTGGTTCTTCAAGGCGCAGTCGGCCAATGCCAGCGAGTTTCCGTTCGATCTGCAGGTCAACGATGCCCCGGCCGTGCGGGGCGGCTATGGCGACGTGCGCGCACGCGCGGTCACGGTGGGCGCAGGCATGCAGCCCACCGAGCGCATCAACCTGTTTGCCTATGTGAACCAGTTCGACATGCGCCTGCGCAGCCAGAACCTGTTCGAGACCTCCATGGACAACAAGAGCACCCAGGGCGCCCTGGGCATGTCCTACCGCTGGGGGCCGACCGAGCAGACCTGGATCAAGCTGGGGCGCAGCGTGGAGGACATCCTGCTGCTGCGCTACCCCACGCTGTATCTGCAGCCGCCCTTCGTGAGCCTGATGGGCGTGAGCAGCGAACCCAAGAAACAGTTCACCGACCTGCAACTGCGCCATACGGTGGACACCGCGCCCGGCAGCCGCTGGAGCGTGGCGCTGGAGCACGTGCGCGAACGCCAGAACAACCTGATCGGGGGCGAGGCGGCCGTGGGCGCCAACATCCCGGGCGTGGGCGAGTACCGCGACTACCTGCTGGTGGGCGGGTACAACCGCGTGGACCGGCGCTACACCGCCCTGACCCTGGCCACGACCCAGCGCCTGGACCCCGCGCTGAACCTGGATGCGGCGCTGGGCCTGCAGCAGATACGCCACCGCGTCGATGGCCTGACGCAGAGCTACCTGGTGAATCTGGACCACTTCAGCGAGGAGGAGGCGCGCCGCGCCGAGATGGAACGCGTGGTCACGCCGCGCGTCGGCCTCGTCTGGCAGCCAGCGCAGGGCACCACGGTGCGCATGGCCTACCAGGATTGGCTGCGCCCGCTCAGCGTATCGACGCTCACCAGCGTGGAAACGGCGGGAATTCCCGTCGAGGACCGTCTGGTCGAGGCCGGCGGCCGCCACAAGCGCACCGTGGCGCAGGTGGGCCTGGAGCTGGGTGCGAGCACCTTCCTGAGCCTGCGCGCGGACCACCTGCGCGTGCGCAACCCCGGCACCGTGGGCGTGGACCTGCGCACGCCCAGCCTGCCGTTCCTCGAAGAAATGCGCAACGCGCAGCTCGTCAACCTCTCGACCACCGACCTGCTGGAAGACACGCCCAGCTTCGACTCCGGCACGCTCAAAACCCTGGGCGCGGGCCTCAACCACATGTTCAGCCGGCGCTGGTCGGGCTATGCCAAGTACCTCTACCAGGGCAGCGAAAGCCGCAGCCACGACGCGGACGTGCCCGTGGGCCGCATCCCCTACATCCCGCGCCACACGCTGGCGGTGGGCGCCACCTGGGCCAGCCCGCAGCGGCTGTACCTGAGCGGCCGCGCGGTGTACCGGTCGGAGCGCTTCGAGGACAAGGAGAACCTCACGCGCATCGCGCCGGGCTGGGGCGTGGACCTCATGGGGTTCTGGGAATCGCAGGACAAGCACTGGGTCGTGGGTGTGGCCGCCATGAACCTGTGGGCGCCGAAGTCGGACCGCAGGAAGACCCGCTATGTCCTGGACGCGCGCTACCGCTTCTGAGCCTGCCGCGCCCACCGCGCGGCGCCGGCAGCGGCTGCTGTCGCTGGGGGCCTGCGCGCTGGCGCTGCTGCTGGTGGGCGCCGCCACGCTCAGCCGCCCGTGGCACGCGCTGGAGTTCAAGACCTTCGACGTGCTCACGGCCCTGGCCGCGCCGCAGCGTCCGGGCCTGCCCGTGGTGATCCTGGCGATCGACGAACCCACCTTCCAGGAACTGCAGCAGACCTGGCCGTTCCCGCGCGGCATGCATGCGGCCCTGCTGCGGCGCCTGCACGCGGAGGGCGCCGCCGCCGTGGGCCTGGACATCGTGTTCGCCGACCCGTCCACCGAGGCGCAAGACGCCGCCCTGGCGCGCAGCATCGCCGAGACCGGCCCCGTGGTCCTGGCCGCCACCCGCGAGAAGATCGACAGCGCCAACGCCGCGCTGTGGATGGACGTTCTGCCGCTGCAGCGTTTTCTGGACGCCGGTGCCGATGCGGGCGATGCCGGCGTGGAGCCGGACGACGACTTCGTGGTGCGCCGCGCCCCGGTGGCGCGCGAGAGTTTTGCGTTGCGCCTGGCGCAGCGCGCGGCCGAGGCGCGCGGCCAGATGCCGGTGCTGCGCCACTTCGACTGGATTGGCTACCGGGGCCCGCGTGGCACCTTTGACACGCGCTCGTACTACCAGGCGCTGGAGCCGGGCCTGCTGCCCGCGGGCTTCTTCAAAGGCAAGATCGTGCTGGTGGGGCGCTCGGCGCGCACGGCCACCGAGCTCACGCGCTCGCAGGCCGATCTCTTCAATTCGCCGTTTGGCACGGCGGGGGGCGAGCGGCTGTTCCCGGGGGTGGAGCTGCAGGCCACGCTGGTGGACAACTTCCTGTCCGGCGGCGGGCTGCGCAGCGTTTCGGAGGGCTGGACGCTCGCGCTCACCGCCTTGCTGGTACCCGTGCTGCTGTGGGGCAGCCGCCGCCTGCACCCTGCGGGCGCGGCGGCGCTCACGGGGGCGCTGGTGGTGGCGATGGGGGCGGTGTCGTGGTGGCTGTTCGCCGGTTTTCGCCTCTGGTGGCCGCCGCTGCTGCCCGCCGCGGCCGCGGTGGCCGTCTATGGCGCGGCCGCGCTCGTGGGCTTTGCCATCGTGCGCCAGCGGGCCCGCCAGACGCGGGCGATGTTCGCGCAGTACGTGCCCCCCGCCGTGGTCTCGCGCCTCATCGCGCAGCCCGGGCTGATGCGCCTGGGCGGCGAGGCGCGCGAGGTGACGCTGATGTTCACCGACCTGGCCAACTTCACCACCTTGTCCGAGCAGCTGAGCGCGGAGCAGACCGTGGAGGTCCTCACCGGCTATTTCAACGCGATGACGCCCATCGTGCATGCCAGCGGCGGCACGGTGGACAAGTTCATCGGCGATGCCGTGATGGCGTTCTGGGGCGCGCCGCTGGACGACCCGCAGCATGCCGCGCATGCGGTGCAGGCGGCCATCGCCATGCAGCAGGCGATGCAGGCGCTGGTGGCCGACCTCGTGGCGCGGGGGCTGCCGCCCATCCACATGCGCATCGGCCTGCACACGGGGCGGGTGGTGGTGGGCAACGTCGGGTCGGAACAGCGCTTCTCGTACACCGCGATCGGCGACGCGGTGAACCTCGCGGCCCGGCTGGAGGGGGCCAACAAGGCGTTTGGCACGGGCATCCTGCTGTCGGCCGCCACGGCCGCGCAGTTGCCCGCCTCGGTGACGCTGCGCGCGCTGGACGATGTGATCGTCAAGGGCAAGACCGAGCCGGTGCGCGTGTTCACGCCCTGCGACGATGCCGTGGTGCGCGATGCCAGCCTGGCGGCGCTGGGCGCCTTCCATGCGCGCGACTGGGAGCGCGCCAATGGCCATCTGGCGCAGGTGCTGGCGCGCGTGCCCGGCGATGCGGCGGCGCTGCGCCTGCAGGAGCGCGTGGCCCTGGCGCGCGCCTTGCCCGCTGGCGGCGACTGGTCGCCCGCCGTGGCGCTGGACAAGTTGTGAGGATGTTTTGACATGTATTCACCGGGGACATGGCCCGCGGTGCCATCATGGGGTCAGGAGCCTGTCTGACCTGGAGCGTCGAAGCGAAGATTGGCCCAGCGAGGATGGTTTTGCTGGATTTGCAGCCCCATGGCCGAGCCATGGGGCCAAAGACGGTAAAAAAATGGACCGCTGCGGCCAATCCGCAGCCGACGACTCCCAGTCAGACAGGTTTCTCAAGCAACGTCATCTGAAAGGAACCCCGATGCAAGTACACGTCAACACAGACGACCACATCCACGGCGGCGAGTCGCTCGCGCAGTGGATCACGGATGAATCCAGAAGCCGCCTGTCGCGCTTTCAGGATCACGTCACGCGGCTGGAGGTGTTTCTGTCGGACCTGGATGCGGGCAAGTCCGGCGCCAACGACAAGCGCTGCCGCATCGAAGCGCGCGTGACGGGTCGCCAGCCCATCACCGTGACCGACGAAGCCGACAAGATGGCCAACGCCTTCATCGGTGCCGCCGACAAGCTGGGCCGCGCCCTCGATACCGACCTGGGCCGGGCCAAGGACCGCCACGGCCGCGACACCATCCGGACGGCGGTGGAAGAGTAGTTTTGAATGAAATTGGCCGCCAGCGCTTGATGGATAAGCGCTGGCAGCTATAAATTCAGGAGCTTTTCCAGGAGCCTGGTGTTTGTCCTGGAGCGGGTGCATGAGCTGGGCGTGCCCCCCGCGAGGCCCGCCAAGCAACAACCGCCCCGCTTCGGGGGCTCCGTCCCCCTTCAGGAGGACGGAGCCACGGGCGACTCAGGGGGAGGTCAATTTCACAGATCCAGCACCAGCAGCTTGCTGCGCGCGCGCGAGCAACAGGGCATGAACTGCTCGTTGCCCGCTTTTTCTTCGTCGGTGAGGTACATGTCCCGGTGGTCCACCTCGCCCTCCAGCACGCGCGTGAGGCAGGTGCCGCACACGCCCTGCTCGCACGAGGTCAGGATGTCGATGCCTTCGCTGCGCAGGGCCTCCACCACCGACACATCGCAGGCAATGCGGTAGACCTTGCCGGTGCTGGCAATGCGCACGTCAAAGTCCTGATCGCCCGAGGTGTCCTGCGCGGGGGTGCCAAAGTATTCGAGGTGGATATGGTCCTGCGGCCAGCCCAGGGCCTTGGCGGTGGTCACCACGTGGTCGATGAAGCCCGGGGGGCCGCACACATACAGGCGCTTGTCGGGCCCGGGGCCGGCCAGCGCCGCGGGCAGGTCGAGCTTCTGGCCGGGAGCGCCCGCATCGAAGTGGAACTGCGTGTGCGGCGCCATGGCCGAGGCCGCGATCTCGCCGGCGAACGCCGTGCGTTCGGCCGAGCGGGTGCAGTAGTGCAGCGTGAAGTCGGCGCCCGTGTGCGCCAGCCGGTCGGCCATGCACAGCAGCGGCGTCACGCCGATGCCGCCCGCCAGGAGCAGCGTGCGCTGCGCCGGGTGCAGCGCGAAGTGGTTGCGCGGCGTGCTGATGGTGATCACGTCGCCCTCGTGCACGCTGTCGTGCATGGCAACCGAGCCGCCACGCGAAGCGGGGTCGCGCAGCACCGCGATGCGGTAGCGGTGCGATTCGTGCGAGGCGTTGCACAGCGAGTACTGCCGGGTCAGCCCCCCGGGCAGGTGCACGTCGATGTGCGAGCCCGCGCTGAAAGGGGGCAGCGCCGCGCCGTCCACGCGCGCCAGCTCGAAGCTGGCGATGCCTTCGGCCTCGGCCCGCTTGCTGGCCACGCGGACCTGCAGGGTCTCCTGCGCGGTCATGCCGGCTGCTCCGCGGGCGCGCGTTCGGCCGCCAGGGCGCGGTCCAGCACCTTGCGCGATTGCACGCCGCCCGCGTCGATGTTGAGCATGAGCAGCTTGCGCTCGGGGTAGCGCAGCAGGTTCTGCTGCTGCAGCTCCAGCATTTCCTGGTCTTCGGCAAAGATCTTGCCCTGGCCCTCGCGGATCTGCGTGGTGAGCGACGGGTCTTGCGGCTTGAAGTTGCGCGCCATGCCCCAGAAGTAGTGGATGGAGGTCTCGGTCTCGGGCGTGATGAAGTCCACCACGATGCTCGACGCCTTCTTGTCGGCCGGCGCGTCGTAGCCACCGTGGCCGGCCAGCGCCACGCCCACCTCGATCAGCACGTGGCTCGGTGGCGTGAAGTGGCAGATCTGCCAGCGGTCCACGGGCTGGTCGTCGGGCAGGCCGTTCATGCGCAGCGCCATCTTCCAGAACGGCGGGGCTTCGATGCCTTCCATGAAGCGGCTGGTGATGACCTCGTCGCCCTCCACGCGGGTCTTGCAGGGCACCTCGTCGATTTCCTTTTGCCCGATGCTGGTGGCATGCACGTAGGTCTCGTGCGTGAGGTCCATCAGGTTGTCGATCATCAGGCGGTAGTCGCAGGCGATGTGGTACAGCCCGCCGCCATAGGCCCATTCGGGGTTGTCGGCCCAGGGCAGGTGGTGGATGGTGGCCGGGTCCGCCTGGGCCGCGTCGCCGGGCCACACCCAGATGAAGCCGTAGCGCTCCACCACCGGAAAGCTGCGCGCCTTGGGAAACCCCTGCACGCGCTGGCCGGGCATGGACACCGACTTGCCCGTGCATTCCACCCGCAGGCCGTGGTAGCCGCATTGCAGGTGGCCGTCGCACACGGTGCCCAGCGACAGCGGTGCGCCCCGGTGGGGGCAGAAGTCGTCGAGCGCGGCGACCTGGTCGGGCGCGGGGCGGTAGAACACGATCTTCTCGCCGCAGATGGTGCGGCCCAGGGGCTTGTCCGCGATTTCGTCGGGTGTGCAGGCGACGTACCAGGCGTTCTTGGGATACATGGCGGTTTGTCTCTTTCTGTGGGGGTCGTGGGGCCCGGGGCTGCACGGCCGCAAAGCCTGGGCGCTGGTCCGAATTGTGCGAAATGCCGGCGGCGCTGTATACATAAAAATCAGCGAAATCAGCTATCGCACATTAGCATGGCCTATAAGTTGTTGTTTTGATTGATTTTGCTGGGCGTGTTGTGAATCCAGGGGGAAATTTCTGTATACATTGAGGGGCGCCACATGGCGCCTCTGTCTGTGTATTTCTTCGCCGGCCTGCGCAAGGCCGGGCGTGGAGTTCCCCCATGAATCTGAACGACGACCCCTTGACCGCTTCCGGTCCTTCCCCCGTGGCTGACGCGGGCGCCTCCCAGGCCGTGAAGGCGCAGTTGCGGCTGCGCGAGATGATCCTGGCGGGCGAGCTGCCGGGCGGTGCGCGCATCGCCGAACTGACGCTCGTGGAAAAACTGGGGGTGTCGCGCACGCCCATCCGCGCGGCGCTGATGCGGCTGGAGCAGGAAGGGCTTTTGCACCGGCTGCCCGGGGGTGGGTATGCGGTGCGCACCTTCTCCGAGACGGATGTCGCCGATGCCATCGAATTGCGCGGCACCATGGAAGGGCTGGCCGCGCGCCTGGCCGCCGAGCGCGGCGTGGAGGCCACCGTGCTGGCCCAGGCCCACGCCTGCCTGGACGACATCGATGCCGCCCTGGTTCCGCGCACGCTGGACGACGAGGGCTTCGCGCGCTACGTGGAGCTCAACGCGCGTTTTCACCTGCTGCTCAGCCGCATGGTGGGCAGCGATGTCATTGCGCGCGAGCTGGACCGCGTCAAGGGCCTGCCCTTCGCGTCGCCCTCGGCCTTCGTGGTGGTCCAGACGCATTCGCACGCGGCGCGCGACATGCTGGTGGTGGCGCAGGACCAGCACCGCCAGGCCCTGGATGCCATCGAACGCCGCGAGGGCGCGCGGGCGGAGGCCATCATGCGCGAACACTCGCGCATCACCCGGCGCAACCTGCTGGCGGCCGTGCAGGCGGCGCAGGTGCAGGGGCTGCCGGGGGTGGGGCTCATCCGCGAGCGCGGGTGATTCTTGGGCGGAAAAATGGGGTTTGGGGCATATGTGGAAAGCGCCAGCAGCTATCTTTTTGATACTGCGGCGATGTGGACTTCTGCCGGCCCTCCAGGGTGCCGCGCATGAAGCAGGCGGGCGCGGCCCCGGCGAGTCCGGGTGGGCCCAGCCCGTGGCTGCCCTCTGCGCCCGAAGGGCAGGGGTGCCGCCCCAGGGCACCCGGCGGAAGGCTTAGTTATCCCATTTGGCGATATCTAAAAGTCGGAAATCCCACTTGTGAAATGACGCCCCACGCTCCAAACTCCGGCCAGCAGTTGCTGTATACAACGACATTCCACAGGAGACAACGATGCAAAAACGCCACCTTCTTCGCGCCTCGGCCGCTGCCGCCCTGGCTTTGTCCGCAGGCCTCCTGGCCGCCGTGCCCGCGTCGGCGCAGGACAACGTCTTCAAGATCGGCCTCATCCTGCCCATGACCGGCCAGCAGGCCACCACGGGCCGCCAGATCGAGGCCGCCGCCAAGCTCTACATGGCGCAGAACGGCGACACCGTGGCCGGCAAGAAGGTGCAGCTCATCGTCAAGGACGACACCAGCCTGCCTGACGTGACGCGCCGCCTGGCCCAGGAACTGGTGGTGAACGAGAAGGTGAACGTGCTCGCCGGCATGGGCATCACGCCGTCGGCCATGGCCACGGCGCCGCTGGCCACGCAGTCCAAGACCCCGCTGGTGGTGATGGCGGCCGCCACGTCGAGCATCACCGAGGCATCGCCCTACGTGGTGCGCAGCAGCTTCACGCTGCCCCAGGTGTCGGTCGCCCTGGCCGACTGGGCGCCCAAGAACGGCATCAAGAAGGTGGTGACGCTGGTGAGCGACTACGGTCCCGGCATCGACGCCGAGAAGTACTTCAACCAGCGCCTCACGTTCAACGGCGGCCAGGTGACCGAGGCCCTGCGCGTGCCGCTGCGCAACCCCGACTTCGCGCCCTTCCTGCAAAAGGTGCGCGACGCTAAGCCCGACGCGCTGTTCGTCTTCGTGCCCTCGGGCGCGGGCGCCGCGGTGATGAAGCAGTTCCTGGAACGCGGCATGGACAAGGCCGGCATCAAGCTCATCGCCACTGGCGACGTGACCGATGACGACCAGCTCAACGACATGGGCGACGGCGCCCTGGGCGTGGTCACCTCGCACCACTACTCGGCCGCGCACCCCTCGCCGCTGAACAAGAAGTTCGTCGACGCCTTCGAAAAGGCCAACAAGGGTCTGCGCCCCAACTTCATGGCCGTGGGCGGCTACGACGGCATGCGCGTGATCTACGAAGCGCTGCGCACCACCAAGGGCGCGGGCGGCGGCGACGCGCTGCTGGCCGCGATGAAGGGCCAGGTCTTCGAGAGCCCGCGCGGCCCGGTGTTCATCGACGCGCAGACCCGCGACATCGTGCAGAACGTGTACCTGCGCAAGGTGGAGCGGGTCAACGGCCAGCTCTACAACGTGGAGTTCGATGTGATCAAGGATGTGAAGGACCCCGGAAAAACCAAGTAACCCCTGGATAGGAAGCCCCCCTGAGTCGCTTCGCGCCTTCCCCCTACAGGGGGACGCCACCCGTGGCCTGGCGAAGCCAGTTCCACGGTGGCACTGGCCTGGGGCGCGCCGGTTGTTGCGGGCGGGGGCGGTTTTCCATCCGGTGTGGGGCGTGCCAGTTTTTGGGGTCGGTGGCCCTCTTTCCTCCACCCGTTCGGGCTGAGCATGTCGAAGCCAGGGCGTCACCGTTCAGGCTGAGCTTGTGGAGAGGCGCCACCCGTTCAGGCTGAGCCTGCCGAAGCCAGGGCGCCGTGCACGAGCCCATGACTCTTGTTCGTCTTCATTGAAGTGATTTCATGCTGACCATTCTTTTCGACGGCGTTGCCTACGGCATGCTGCTGTTCATCCTGGCGGTGGGCCTGGCCGTGACCATGGGGTTGATGAACTTCATCAACCTGGCGCACGGTGCCTTTGCCATGGCGGGCGGGTACATCACGGTGCTGCTGATGCAGCGGCTGGGCGTGCCGTTTCTGGTGTGCCTGCCTCTGGCCTTTGTCGGCACGGCGTTGCTGGGGGCGGTGCTGGAGCGCACGCTGTACCGGCCGCTCTACAACAAGGCGCATCTGGACCAGGTGCTGTTCTCCATCGGGCTGGTCTTCATGGCCGTGGCCAGCGTGGACTACTTTGTGGGCTCCACCCAGCAGATCATGCAGCTGCCCGAATGGCTCAAGGGCCGCACCGAGATCGGCAGCGGCGCCTTCATGCTGGGCATGGGGCACTACCGGCTGTTCATCATCGCGGTGTGCGCGGCGCTCACGGTGGGGCTGCAGTACGTGCTGACCAAGACACGCTTCGGCAGCCGCCTGCGCGCCAGCGTGGACGACCAGCGCGTGGCCGCCGGCATGGGCATCAACGTGAACATCGTGTTTTTGTCCACCTTCGCGTTTGGCTCGGGCCTGGCGGGGCTGGGCGGAGCGCTGGGCGCCGAGGTGCTGGGTCTGGACCCGAGCTTCCCGCTCAAGTTCATGATCTACTTTTTGATCGTGGTGGCGGTGGGCGGCACCTCGTCCATCACCGGCCCGCTGCTGGCCGCGCTGCTGCTGGGCATCGCCGACGTGGCGGGCAAGTACTACATCCCCAAGCTGGGTGCCTTCATCGTGTACAGCCTCATGATCGTGATTTTGATCTGGCGGCCCCAGGGCCTGTTTGTCCGCAAGGGAGGGAAATGAGATGAACGCTCAGACCTCCATCCTCTTGAAGGCCCGGCGCTTTCGCTGGTGGGAACCCATCTTCTGGATCCTGGCCTTCGTGGCGCCGCTGGCGCTGCCCAGCCATGCGCTCATCATCAACGAGATCGCCATCGTGGCGCTGTTCGCCCTGTCGCTGGACCTGATCCTGGGCTACACCGGCATCGTGTCGCTGGGCCATGCGGCCTTCTTCGGCCTGGGCGGCTATGCGGCGGCGCTGTTCGCCAAGCACGTGATGCCCGACCCGCTGGTGGGCCTGGCGGTGGGCATCGCGGCGGCCACGGTGCTGGGGGCGGTGGCCTCGCTCACCATCATGCGCGGCACCGACCTCACGCGGCTCATGGTCACGCTGGGCGTGGGCCTCATCATGCTGGAGCTGGCCAACAAGCTCGACTGGCTGACCGGCGGCGCCGACGGCCTGCAGGGCGTGGTGATGGGCCCGGTGCTCGGCCAGTTCGAGTTCGACCTGTATGGCCGCACGGCGGCGTGGTATTCGCTCACCGTGCTGCTGGTGTTCTTCCTCATCGCGCGGCGCATCGTGCAGTCGCCGTTCGGCGCCACGCTCAAGGCCATCCGCGACAACCGGCTGCGCGCCATGGCCATCGGCATCCCCGTCACGGCCAAGCTGGCGCAGGTGTACACGCTGGCCGCCGCACTGGCGGGCGCCGCGGGCGCGCTGCTCACGCAGACCACGGGCTTTGCATCGCTCGACCTGTTCGAGTTTCACCGCTCTGCGGACGTGATGCTGATCCTCGTGATCGGCGGCGTGGGCTGGCTCTACGGCGGCATCCTGGGCGCCGTGGGCTTCAAGCTGCTGCAGGACGTGATCTCCTCCGTCACGCCGCAGTACTGGACGTTCTGGATCGGCCTGTTCCTCGTGGTGCTGGTGCTGGTCGGGCGCGACCGCCTGTTCCGCCCCTGGACATGGTTCCGCGCCGGGCGCAAGCCCGGCGCCAGCTCCAGCGCGGGAGGCCATTGATATGAACACGACAACCTCCACCACCGTGCTGTCGGCGCAGGGACTGGTCAAGCGCTTCGGCGGCATCACGGCCACGAACAACGTCACGCTCGATCTGAAAAAGGGCGCACGCCATGCGCTCATCGGCCCCAACGGCGCGGGCAAGACCACGCTGATCAACCTGCTGACCGGCGTGCTGGAGCCCACCGAAGGCTCCATCGTGCTCGAAGGGCAGGACATCACGCGCCTGGCGCCGCATCAGCGTGTGGCGCGCGGCATGGTGCGCACCTTCCAGATCAACCAGCTGTTCGACAGCCTCACGCCGCTGGAAACCCTGGCGCTCACCGTGTCGCAGCACCAGGGCCTGGGCGGCAAATGGTGGCAGCCGCTGGGCGCGCGCCGTGCGGTCACCGAGCGCTGCGAGCAACTGCTCGAGCAGTTCCACCTGACCTCCGTGATGGCCGAGGAAACGCGCGTGCTGGCCTACGGCAAGCGCCGCCTGCTGGAGATCGCGATCGCCCTGGCCTGCGAGCCGCGCGTGCTGCTGCTGGATGAACCCGTGGCCGGCGTGCCTGCGGGCGAACGCGAAGAACTGCTGCAGACCGTGGCGGCACTGCCCGCCGATGTCTCGGTGCTGTTGATCGAACACGATATGGACCTGGTTTTCAGCTTTGCCAACCGCATGACGGTGCTGGTCAACGGCACGGTGCTCACCGAGGGCGACCCGGACACGATTGCCAACGACCCGCAGGTGAAGGCCGTGTACCTGGGGCATGGGGAGGATGCGCATGCCTGAGCTGTTGAAGATCGAAGGCCTCAGCGCGGGCTACGGCGAGGCCGTGGTGCTGCAAGGCATCTCCCTCTCGCTGGCCGAGGGCGACACCCTGGCGCTGCTGGGCCGCAACGGCACCGGCAAGACCACGCTCATCAACACCCTGGCGGGGGCCACGCGCCAGCATGGCGGCAGCGTGTCGCTGGGCGGTGCCGTGCTGCACAGGCTGCCCTCGCACGAGCGCGCGGCGGCCGGCATCGGCTGGGTGCCGCAAGAGCGCAACATCTTCAAGTCGCTCACGGTGCACGAGAACCTCACGGCCGTGGCGCGCCCCGGCCGCAAGGGTTCCAGTGCCCGGCCCTGGACCCCAGAGCGCGTGTACGAAATGTTTCCGCGCCTGGCCGAACGCAAGACCAACCTGGGCACGCAACTGTCGGGCGGCGAGCAGCAGATGCTGGCCGTGGGCCGCGCGCTGGTGCTCAACCCGCGCCTGCTGCTGCTCGACGAGCCGCTCGAAGGCCTGGCGCCCATCATCGTGGAAGAGCTGCTGCGCGCCATCCGCCGCATCACGCGCGAAGAAGGCCTGTCGGCCATCATCGTGGAGCAACACCCGCAGGCCATCCTGGCGATCTCCGACCAGGCCGCCGTGCTGGACCGGGGGACCGTGGTGCACACCGGCACGGCCGCCGAGCTGCAGGCGCAGCCCGAGCTGCTCGGCCGCCTGCTGGGCGTGGCGCGGTAGATCCGCCATGGCCTTCCTGCACCGCAGAACCCTGCTGGCGTTGTGCGCCGTGCCTTTCGCGGCCGGGAGCCAGGCGCAGCAGCCGGCGTTCCCCTCGCGCCCCCTCCGCATCGTGGTGCCCAACGCCGCGGGCGGCGCGGCCGACATCACGGCGCGCACGGTGGGCCAGAAAATCGCGGGCCCCCTGGGGCAGAGCGTGGTGATCGAGAACAAGCCCAGCGCCGGCGGCGTGGTGGCGGGCGAACTGGTGGCGCGTGCCGAGCCCGACGGCCACACGCTGCTGCTCATCAGCAGCGGCACGGCGGTGAGCGCCGCGCTGTTCCATTCGCTGCCTTTCGACACCCTCAAGGACTTCGCGCCGGTGTCCCTGCTGGCCACCTTCGACCTCGCGATCGTCGTGCGCGAAGGCGGGCGCTTTTCCACCCTGGCGGACCTGCTGGCCTACGGCCGCGCCCACCCGGGCAAGCTCAACATCGGCACGCCGCAGATCGGCACCACGCAGAACCTGGCGGCCGAACTCTTCAAGGTGACTGCCGGCATCGACGCCCAGGTGGTGCCCTTCAACGGCACGCCGCCGGTCATCACGGCCGTGCGCGGCGGCGAGGTGGACGCCATGGTGGACATCCTCGGCGCTCTGATGCCGCAGGTCGCCGTCAAGGCCCTGCGCCCGCTGGCCGTGCTGGGCGCCCGGCGCGCGCCGCAGCTGCCCGGTGTGCCCACGGTGCGCGAAAGCGGCGGCCCGCTGGAGGGCTTCAACGTCACGTCCTGGAACGGCCTGGCCGTGCCCGCGCGCACACCGCCCGCCGTGGTGGAGCGGCTCTCGCGCGAAGTGCAGGCGGCCCTGGCCCAGCCCGACGTGAAAAAACGCCTGCTGGAGCTGAACCTGCAGGCCCAGGGCAGCACGCCCGCGCAGGCCAGCGAACACCTGGCGGCCGACGCGCGGCGCTGGGCCGATGTGATCGCCCGGGCCAAGATCGCGCGGCAGTAGGGCGCTCCGCAAGGCGCATGGTGCGCCCGGGGGCAGCGTCGACACGGAGGCAAAAGATGAACCTGCAGATTGAACACATCGGCCTCATCGGCTACGGCGAGGTGGGCAAGATTTTCGGCACGGGCCTCAAGGGCCGGCCGGGCGTGGCGAGCATCGCTGCCTGGGACCTGAAGTTCGGGGACGATCGCACAGCGTCCGCAGAGCGCGCGCACGCAGACCGGGCGGGCGTCGTGGCCACGGCCTCGGTGCGCGAGCTGTGCGGGCGCTCGGACCTTGTCATCTCGGCCGTCACTGCCTCCAGCACGCTGGCAGTGGCCGCAGCGGCCGCACCGCACCTGCGCGCGGGCACGGTGTTCCTCGACCTGAATTCCGCATCGCCCGGCACCAAGCAGCAGGCGGCCGCGCTGGTGGATGCGCGCGGCGCGCACTACGTGGAGGCGGGCGTGATGACCTCGGTGCCGCCCTACGGCATCCGCGTTCCCATGCTGCTGGGCGGCGCACAGGCCGCCGCGCTGGCGGAGGTGCTGGGCCGCTGGGGCATGGATGCCAAGCCGGTGAGCGCGCAACTGGGCATCGCCAGCGCCATCAAGATGTGCCGCAGCATCATGATCAAGGGCCTGGAGGCGCTGGTGGCCGAGAGCTACGCCACGGCCCGCCACTACGGTGTGGAAGACCAGGTGCTGCCCACGCTGCAGGAGACCTTTCCCGGCATCGACTGGAGCGCGCAGGGCGCGTACTTCCTGAGCCGCGTGGCGCAGCACGGCCAACGCCGCGCGGAGGAAATGCGCGAGTCCGCCCACACCGTGCGCGAAGCGGGCATGGAGCCCGTGATGGCATCGGCCATTGCCGCCAAGCAGCAGTGGGTGGCCGACCTGGCCGCCACGGGCGCGTTTGCGGACGTGGCCCAAGGCGCGCGCTGGCAGGACTACGCGGATGCCTTGCTTGCGGCCCGAACCCCCTCGGGGGACCGTTCTAGGTAGGCTCGAAAACCAGCGGCACGGTGCGCTGGATCAGGTCCAGCGCCGCCTTTTGCACCTGCGTGGCCGGCCGCTGCAGGCTGGTGGCCAGCGACAGCGCGATGCGCAGCGGTGGCTTGCCGGGCGTGCCGATGACCTGGGCGGTATAGGCCGAAGGCCGGGGCGAGTTGAGCAGCGCATTGCGCGACAGCACCGCGCAGCCCGCGCCGTCGGCCACCAGGTCCAGGATGGCGGAGACGCCGTCGATCTCCAGCGCCACCTCGGGGCGGCAGCCGATGCTGGCCATTTCCGATTCCACATGCATGCGGATGGCGTTCGGGCGCGACGGGATGATCAGCGGCAGCTGCGCCACCTCGGCCAGCGGGATGGGGCCGGGCGGCGGGTCTTCGGCCAGGCCGGGCGGGCGCACGCGCACCAGCACCAGGTCTTCGTCGATGAGGTGCGACACATCGATGTCGCGCGAGGGCTGGGCGTTGTAGAGCACCACGATGTCCAGGCGCCCGCTGACCAGCCCCTCCAGGATGGCGCCCGAGAGCCCCTCGCTGATGGACAGGCGCGCCTCGGGCAGCTCCTGGCGGAACGCGCGGGTCAGCGGCACCGTCATCACCCGCGCCACGCTGTTGGGCAGGCCGATGGCCACGCGGCCCGACAGCCCGCCGCGCATGCGGTCCATGTCTTCGCGCGCCCGCGCCATCTGGTGCAGGATGCCGCGCCCGTGCTCCACCAGCAGCTTGCCCGCCTCGGTGGGCGTGGCGCCCCGGCCGTTGCGCACCAGCAGGTTCTGGCGCAGCTCCACCTCCAGCAGGCGGATCTGGCGGCTCAGCGCCGACTGCGCCACGTCCAGCGCGGCGGCCGCGCGGGTGAAGCTGCCCAGCTCGGCCACGCGCACAAAGTATTCCAGCTGCTTGAGGTCCATGGGGGTCGACAGAGGGGAGTGTTTCCTATCGGTAAATGATATACCTGATAGATGGTGTGCCTACTTTTTGTATAGCTTGCCTTCACCCAGAATCGGCCTACACAGCGGCACCGCCGCCTGTGCCGCAGCCTTGTTGTCCCCTTTCCAATCGACGCCCGTCATGCCCCAACACCTTCGCGGAATCTCGTCCATGGCCACCCGCCAGGTGCTGGCCGAGCTGACCTCCGGCTATGAGCAGGCGACCGGTCACCGCGCCAGCATCGAGGCCGTGGGCGGCGTGGACGCCGCCCAGCGCGTGCTGGCCGGCGAGGCCTTCGATGTGGTGGTGCTCGCGGCCGACGCCATCGCCAGGCTGCTGGCGGCCGGCTGCATCGTGCCCGGCAGCGTGGTGGACCTGGTGCAGTCGGGCGTGGCGGTGGCCGTGCCCGCAGGCGCGCCGCTGCCGGACATCGGCTCCGAAGACGCCGTGCGCCAGGCCGTGCTGGCGGCGCGCAGCATCAGCTATTCCACCGGCCCGAGCGGCGTGGCGCTGGCAAAACTGTTCGAGCGCTGGGGCATCGCTGATGAGATCGCCGGCCGCATGGTGCAGGCACCGCCCGGCGTGCCCGTGGGCTCGCTGGTGGCCAAGGGCGAGGTGGAACTCGGTTTTCAGCAATTGAGCGAGCTGCTGCACGTGCAGGGCATCACCATCGTCGGGCCGCTGCCGCCCGCCATCCAGGTCACGACCACGTTTTCCGCCGGGATCGGCGCGTTGTCGCAGCAGGCCGATGCCGCGCGCGAACTGCTGACCTACATGGCGTCGCCGCAAGCAGCGGACGCCAAGCATAGGCAGGGCATGAGCCCCGCGTGACCGGCCTGCGCCACAGCACAAGCACTTCGACAAGAACATCTTTCAGGAGCACAAACCCATGAGCATCATCATCGACTGCCACGGCCACTACACCACGGCCCCCAAGGCGCTGGAGAACTGGCGCAATGCGCAGATCGCCGGCATCAAGGACCCCGCCCAGATGCCCAAGGTGGCGGACCTGAAGATCAGCGACGACGAGCTGCGCGAGTCCATCGAGACCAACCAGCTCAAGCTGATGAAGGAGCGCGGCAGCGACATCACGCTGTTCAGCCCGCGCGCCAGCTTCATGGCTCACCACATTGGCGACTTCAATGTGTCCAGCACCTGGGCCGCCATCTGCAACGAGCTGTGCTACCGCGTCTCCACGCTGTTCCCCGACCACTTCGTGCCCGTGGCCATGCTGCCGCAAAGCCCCGGTGTCGATCCCGCCACCTGCATCCCCGAGCTGGAAAAGTGCGTCAAGGAATACGGCGCCGTCGGCATCAACCTGAACCCCGACCCCTCGGGCGGCCACTGGACCAGCCCGCCGCTGACCGACAAGCACTGGTACCCCATCTACGAAAAGATGGTGGAGTACGACCTGCCCGCCATGATCCACGTGAGCACCAGCTGCAACGCGTGCTTCCACACCACGGGCGCGCACTACCTGAACGCCGACACCACGGCCTTCATGCAGCTGATCCAGGGCGATTTGTTCAAGGACTTCCCCACGCTCAAGTTCCTGATCCCGCACGGCGGCGGCGCGGTGCCCTACCACTGGGGCCGTTTCCGGGGGCTGGCGCAGGAGATGAAGAAGCCGCTGCTCGACGAGCACCTGATGAACAACGTGTTCTTCGACACCTGCGTGTACCACCAGCCCGGCATCGACCTGCTGAACACGGTGATCCCGGTGAAGAACGTGCTGTTCGCCAGCGAAATGATCGGCGCGGTGCGCGGCATCGACCCGACCACCGGCAACTACTACGACGACACCAAGCGCTACATCGAGGCGTCCACGATCCTCAGTGCCGAAGACAAGCACCAGATCTACGAAGCCAACACGCGCCGCGTGTTCTCCCGACTCGATGCACGCCTGAAGGCAAAGGGGCTCTGACATGTACGAACTAGGCGTTGTCTACCGCAACATCACCCGCGCCGACCGCGCGGCCGCCGACGGCCTGGCCGCTTTGGGCTCGGCCACCGTGCACGAGGCCATGGGCCGCGTGGGCCTGCTCAAGCCGTACATGCGGCCCATCTACGGCGGCCAGCAGGTCAGCGGCACGGCCGTGACCGTGCTGCTGCAGCCCGGCGACAACTGGATGATGCATGTGGCGGCCGAGCAGATCCAGCCCGGCGACATCGTGGTGGCGGCCGTCACCTCCGAATGCACCGACGGCTACTTCGGCGACCTGCTGGCCACGTCCTTCCAGGCCCGTGGCGCCCGCGCGCTCATCATCGACGCCGGCGTGCGCGACGTGAAGACGCTGCAGGAGATGAGCTTCCCCGTGTGGAGCCGCGCCATCAGCAGCAAGGGCACGATCAAGGCCACGCTGGGCTCGGTGAACATCCCCGTGGTGTGCGCCGGTGCGCTCGTCACGCCGGGCGACGTGATCGTGGCCGATGACGACGGCGTGGTCTGCGTGCCCGCCGCACGCGCCGCCGCCACGCTGGAAGCCGCGCAAAAGCGCGAGAGCTTCGAAGGCGAAAAGCGCGCCAAGCTCGCTTCGGGCGTGCTGGGCCTGGATATGTACAACATGCGCCCCGGCCTGGAGAAGGCGGGCCTCAGGTACATCGACTGACACGCCAGTTTTGAATCTTTCAGGCCTCTAGCGCTTTACTGGCAAGCGCTGGAAGCTATTGAATTTGTAGCATTCTATTTTTCCTGCATCCCATGACCTTTCGCACCTTGTCCCCCCTGCGTCGCAGTCTTGCCTTGGCCCTGGGCCTGGCCGCCACCCTGGGCCTCGCATCCCACGGCGCACACGCCCAGGCCTTCCCCACCAAGCCCGTGCGCATCATCACGCCCTTCCCCGTGGGCGGTGGTCCCGACGGCGTGGCGCGCATCGTGGCCGAGAAGCTGGGCCGCATCTGGAACCAGCCCGTGGTGGTCGAGAACCGCCCCGGCGGCAATGGCTTCATCGCCATCGATGCCTTCAAGCGCGGTGCCAAGGACGGCCACGACCTGATCGTGCTGGACAACGTGCACCTGGCCGCCTACCCCAGCCTGCTCAAGAAGCTGCCCTACGACGTGGCCAAGGACTTCGACACGCTGCTGCCGCTGTTCAAGACCCACTTCTTCTTCACCGTGGGCACGGGCAGCAAGTACAAGACCGTGGGCGACATCGTGGCCGACGCCAAGGCCCGCCCGGGCAAGCTCAACTACGGCTCCTGGTCGGTGGGCAACCCCGTGCACCTGGGCTCCGAGCTGTTCGAGAGCGCCACCGGCACGCAGATGGAGCACGTGATCTTCAAGGAGACCACGCAGCTGTACACCTCGGTCGCCACCGGCGACATCGACTTCGCCTTGGGCAGCGCCGCCACCGCCGGGCCGCTGTACCGCGCGGGCAAGCTGCGCCTGCTGGCGTTCGCCGGCCCCCAGCGGTCGGCCGAGTTCCCCGACGTGCCCACCGTGGCCGAAGCCGGTGGCCCCAAGGACTTCGCCGTGACCGGCTGGAACGCCATCGCCGTGCCGCCCGGCCTGCCCGCGGCCGTCACCGACAAGATCAAGCGCGACATCGAGCAGGCCCTGACCGGCCCCGATGTGGCCGAGAAGTTCAAGACCTTCGGCTACGAGCAGTTCCCCACCACGCGTGCGCAGTTCGCCCAGTTCGTGAAGGACGAGAGCCAGCGCTTTGGCGACGTGATCAGGAAGGCCAATGTGTCGCTGGATTGATCGGAGCGAAACGCAAGGAGCACGCACATGAGTGAATTCACCAAGACCCCTGGCTGGCTCGACTGGTACGCCGGCCCGAGCAAGCCGCGTTTTCAGGTGCCCGCGGGCGCCGTGGACGCGCACTGCCACGTGTTCGGCCCCGGCGCCGAGTTTCCCTACGCGCCCGAGCGCAAGTACACGCCCTGCGACGCCAGCAAGCAGCAGCTCTATGCGCTGCGCGACCATCTGGGCTTCGCGCGCAACGTGGTGGTGCAGGCCACCTGCCATGGCGCGGACAACCGCGCCATGGTCGATGCGCTCGTGCACTCGGGCGGCAAGGCGCGTGGCGTGGCCACGGTGCGCCGCTCGGTGAGCGACGAGGAGCTGCAGGCCATGCACGACGCCGGCGTGCGCGGCGTGCGCTTCAATTTCGTCAAGCGCCTGGTGGACTTCACGCCCAAGGACGAGCTCATGGAGATCGCGGCGCGCATCGCCAAGCTCGGCTGGCACGTGGTGATCTACTTCGAGGCGGTGGACCTGCCCGAGCTGTGGGATTTCTTCACCGCACTGCCCACCACGGTGGTGGTGGACCACATGGGCCGCCCTGACGTGACCAAGCCCGTGGACGGCCCCGAGTTCGAGCTGTTCCTGAAATTCATGCGCCAGCACCCCAATGTGTGGAGCAAGGTCAGCTGCCCCGAGCGCCTGAGCGTGGCCGGACCCAAGGCGCTCGATGGCGAGCAGGCCGCCTACCGCGACGTGGTGCCATTCGCGCGCCGCGTGGTCGAGGAGTTCCCGGACCGCGTGCTCTGGGGCACCGACTGGCCGCACCCCAACCTCAAGGACCACATGCCCGACGACGGCCTGCTGGTGGACTTCATCCCGCACATCGCCACCACGGCCGGGCTGCAGCAAAAACTGCTGGTGGACAATCCCATGCGGCTGTACTGGCCGGAAGAAGAAAAGGGCTGACGCCATGTCCCTCGACAAACCCTACCTGGACGTGCCCGGCACGACCATCTTCGATGCAGAGCAAAGCCGCAAGGGCTACTGGCTCAACCAGTTCTGCATGAGCCTCATGAAGGCCGACAACCGCGCCCGCTTCAAGGCCGACGAGCGCGCCTACCTCGACGAGTGGGCGATGACCGAGGAACAGAAGCAGGCCGTGCTCGCGCGCGACCTCAACTGGTGCATCCGCCTGGGCGGCAACATCTACTTCCTGGCCAAGATCGGTGCCACCGACGGCAAGAGCTTCCAGCAGATGGCCGGTTCCATGACCGGAATGACCGAGGACGAGTACCGCGCCATGATGGTCGGTGGCGGCCGGTCGGCGCAGGGCAACCGCGTCATCGGCGAAGACGGCGATGCCCAGGCGCACCGCCAGCCGCAGGGTGCTGCGGGAAAGAAAGGAAACTGAACATGGCGCGTATCACCGCCTCCGTCTTCACCTCGCACGTGCCCGCCATCGGCGCCGCGCTCGATCTGGGCAAGACGCAAGAGGACTACTGGAAGCCGCTGTTCGCGGGCTATGACTTCTCCAAGCAGTGGATGAAGGACAACAAGCCCGACGTCATCTTCCTCGTCTACAACGACCATGCCACGGCCTTCAGCCTGGAGATGATCCCCACCTTCGCCATCGGCACCGCCGCCGAGTACCAGCCCGCCGACGAGGGCTGGGGCCCGCGCCCCGTGCCCAAGGTCATCGGCCACCCGGACCTGGCCTCGCACATCGCGCAGTCGGTCATCCAGCAGGATTTCGACCTCACCATCGTCAACCGCATGGACGTGGACCACGGCCTCACGGTGCCGCTGTCGCTGATGTGCGGCCAGCCCGACCCTGTGGCCGGTGCCTGGCCCTGCCCGGTGATCCCTTTTGCGGTCAACGTGGTGCAGTACCCCGTGCCCAGCGGCCGGCGCTGTTACAACCTGGGCCAGGCGATCCGCAAGGCGGTGGAGAGCTACGACGAGGACCTCAACGTGCACATCTGGGGCACGGGCGGCATGAGCCACCAGCTGCAGGGCCCGCGCGCGGGCCTGATCAACAAGGACTTCGACAACGCCTTCCTCGACAAGCTCATCGGCGACCCCGAGGCCGCCGCCAGCATCCCGCACATCGACTATGTGCGCGAGGCCGGCAGCGAAGGCATCGAGCTCGTGATGTGGCTCATCGCGCGCGGCGCCATGGCCGACGTGGCCGGAGGCGGCAAGCCGCCCAAGGTCGCGCACCGCTTTTACCATGTGCCTGCGTCCAACACGGCCGTGGGCCACCTGATCCTGGAGAACTCCTGACATGACTGCGAACAACAAGACCATCAAGGTCGCCCTGGCGGGCGCCGGTGCCTTCGGCATCAAGCACCTGGACGGCATCAAGAACATCGACGGCGTGGAAGTCGTCTCGCTGATCAGCCGCGACCTGGACAAGACCAAGGAAGTCGCCGCCAAGTACGGCATCGGCCATGTCACCACCGACCTGGCCGATAGCCTGGCCCTGCCCGAGGTGGACGCGGTGATCCTGTGCACGCCCACGCAGATGCACGCCGAGCAGAGCATCGCATGCCTGAAGGCCGGCAAGCACGTGCAGGTGGAGATCCCGCTGGCCGACAGCCTGAAGGGCGCGCAGCAGGTCGTCGCCGCGCAAAAGGAAAAGGGCCTGGTGGCCATGTGCGGCCACACGCGCCGCTTCAACCCCAGCCACCAGTACGTGCACCGGAAGATCCAGGCCGGCGAGTTCAACATCCAGCAGATGGATGTGCAGACCTACTTCTTTCGCCGCACCAACACCAACGCGCTGGGCCAGGCGCGCAGCTGGACGGACCACCTGCTGTGGCACCACGCCGCCCACACCGTGGACCTGTTCGCGTACCAGGCGGGCAGCCCCATCGTGAAGGCCAACGCCATCCAGGGCCCGATCCACCCGGTGCTGGGCATCGCAATGGACATGAGCATCCAGCTCAAGGCCGCCAATGGCGCCATCTGCACGCTGAGCTTGAGCTTCAACAACGACGGCCCGCTGGGCACGTACTTCCGCTACATCGGCGACACCGCCACCTACCTGGCGCGCTACGACGACCTGTACAACGGCAAGGACGAGAAGATCGACGTGAGCCATGTCGACGTGTCGATGAACGGCATCGAGCTGCAGGACCGCGAGTTCTTCGCCGCCATCCGCGAAGGCCGCGAGCCCAACTCCAGCGTGGGCCGCGTGCTCGCCTGCTACGAGGTGCTGCACGACCTGGAGCAGCAGCTCAACGCGGGCTGAAGTTGGGTTTATGGGGCTGGATAGGCCCCCTGCGCTCATCAGGAGCGCGCGGGCAGCTATCGAATCGATAGCTGCTTTTTTCTTGCCCGGGCGTCCTGCACACGCAGTGCCCCTGGCTGAAGCCGGCGGTCAGATCGGCGCGTAGCTGCCCGTGCCGCCCGGCCAGGCCGTGAGCACCTCGTATCCGTCGGGCGTCACCGCCACCATGTGCTCCCACTGCGCGGACAGCGAGCGGTCCTTGGTCACCACGGTCCATCCGTCCGCCAGCTCCCTGGTCTCGCGGCCGCCCGCGTTGAGCATGGGCTCGATGGTGAAGACCATGCCGGCCTCCAGCGTGAGCCCGGTGCCGCGCTGGCCGTAGTGCAGCACGTTGGGCACGTCGTGGTAGACCTGCCCGATGCCGTGCCCGCAGTACTCGCGCACCACGCTGAAGCGCTCGCGCTGCGCCACCGTCTGGATTGCGTGGCCGACGTCGCCCAGCGTGGCGCCGGGCCGCACCTGCCGGATGCCCGCGCACAGGGCTTCGTACGTTGTTTCCACCAGGCGCCGGGCGAGCGTGCTGGGCGCACCGACGAAGTACATGCGGCTGGTGTCGCCGTACCAGCCGTCCTTGATCACCGCCACGTCGATGTTGACGATGTCGCCCTTCTTCAGGATCTTGTCGTGCGACGGAATGCCGTGGCAGACCACCTGGTTGACCGAGGTGAGGATGGTCTTGGGGTACCCCAGGTAGCCCACGTTGGCCGGCACCGCGCCCTGCACGTTCACGATGTGGTCGTGGCAGATGCGGTCCAGTTCTTCGGTGCTCACGCCGGGCACCACGTGGGGCTCGATCATGTGCAGCACCTCGGCGGCCAGTTGCGCGGCGCGCCGCGACAGGGCCAGCTCGTCCGCCGACTTGATGGGAACGCCGCGCGCCATCAGTGCTTCCCGTTGGCCACGGCGCGGGGTTTGGCCGGCAGGCCGTTCACCGCCATGCCGATATCGAAGCCACCCGCCATTTCGGCCCGCACCAGCAGCTGGCAGATCTCGCGGTGGTCGAGCTCCGGGTGCATCTCGGTCAGCATGCCCACCCGCATCCAGTGCTCGGCCTGCGCGTTGATGGAGCGGCTCAGCGCGGTGCCTGCGACACGCAGGTTTTCGTGCATCTGGTCTGAAATCTTGACGATACCCATGGATGATCTCTATACAAAACGTATACGAATTATATATAAAACGTGTGGCGGCGTCTTAAGGTGGCACACAGGGTGCGCTGGCCACAATGCCAGGCTTGCCATGCCCTCACACCCCGGACACACCGCCCCAGGAGCCCATCCCGATGCAACCACCGCAGCACGTGACATTCCGGGCTTTTGCCGGGGCCTCGGATTTTCCGGCCATGGTCGCCTGTGCGAACGCCAGCTTTGCCGCCGACCAGACCCGGTTCTTTCGCACCGTGGAGGACGTGGCGCGGGACTACGCCGCGTTCACCCAGTGCGTGCCGCAGCAGGACGTGTGGATCGCGCAGGCGGGCGATGAGATCGCTGGCTATGTGCGTGCCTGGCATTGGGCACAGGCCGATGGGCTGCAGCTCCACGGGCAGTTTGCGGTCGTTGCGCCGCGGTGGCGCCGGCAGGGCATCGGCGCACGGCTGCACGCGTGGCTGGAGGCGCGCCAGCGCGAGATGGCAGCGGCCCTGGGCCAGGCCGGCCCGCATGCGCACCACGCCTTCGTCACAGAGGGCGAAACCGCACGTGCGGCGCTGCTGGAAAAAGCAGGCTACCGGCCCGAGCGCTATTTCTTCACCATGGGCCGCCCCACGCTGCAGGCCATTGCCGACTTTGCGCTGCCTGCCGGCCTGGAAGTGCGTGCGGTGCAGCCCGGCCACTACCACGCCATCTGGGATGCGCATGCCCGCGCTTTCCATGCGCACTGGGGCTATGCACCGCCCGACGAGGCGGACTACCAGCGCTGGCTGGCCAGCCCGGTCTTCCAGCCGCACCTGTGGCAGGTGGCCTGGGACGTGCGGATGAACGAGGTGGCGGGCCAGGTGCGCACCTACATCGACACCACATGGAACGCGGGCAATGGCCGCCAGCGCGGATGGACGGAATTCATCAGCGTGGGCGAGCGCTGGCGGCGCCGCGGCCTGGCGCGGGCCCTGATTGCGCGCAGCCTGCGCGCCCAGGCCGATGCAGGCATGCAGGAGTCCGGGCTGGGGGTGGACAGTGAGAATGCGAGCGGCGCGCTGCGCGTCTATACGGACTGCGGCTTCGTTGTGGAACAGCGCAACTGCGTGTTCCGCAAGCCGCTGGTGCTGGGCACCCCCGGCCGCGGGGCCTGACGCCACCGGCACCACGCGGCCGGCAGGCGCGGGCTGTCACAGGGACCGGGACAGCGCGATGAGCCCCCAGACAAGCACCACCAGCTGGGCAAGATTGACGAGCAGCGCGGTGGCATGCACCCGGCGGAACCGCTGCACCGCCCCGCCGTTCCTGGCTTCTATCTGGCTGCCCAGTTGCTGCATGGCGGGCACCAGGCGCTTGCGCAAGGCCGTGGAAACCGCTGCCATGGCCGCCGCGCCAGCGGCATAGGCCCACTGTCCCCACAGCGCGTAGCTGGCCGACGCGCACAGGGCCACCCAAAATGCAGCCTTGTAGTAGACATTGAAGAAACCGCGCACGAACCGGGCGTCGAGCGGCTCGTCGTGCTGGAGGATCAGCAGCGGCAGGCCGCCCAGCAGGAAGTAGGCGGTGGTGACGAGCATGGCGACAGTGAAGAAGAAGGCTGCGTAGATGGCGGAAGGCATGGCGCTTCTCCTGGGCGGGATGGGCCGCTGCGGTGCGCGCGGCTTCGCGTAATGTATCGCGCCGACCCGGCGCAGCTAACCACCGCGGCCCCCGTGGCCGGCGCGCCATGGCCGGCTATCCGTGCGCGCGGATGTTGGCAACAATGGCACCCCATGACCCCGCCTGCCTTCTTTGCCACCTCCGCTGCCTTCCGCCAGTGGCTGCAAGCCCATGCGGCACACGCGCCCGAACTGCTCGTGGGCTTCCACAAGGTCGGCTCGGGCCGCCCGTGCATGACCTGGTCCGAGTCGGTGGACGAGGCGCTGTGTTTTGGCTGGATCGACGGCGTGCGCCGGCGCATCGACGAGCACACCTATTCCATCCGCTTCACGCCGCGCAAGCCATCGTCCGTCTGGAGCGCGGTGAACATCGCCAAGATGGAGCAGCTGAAGGCCGCCGGCCGCATGACGCCCGCGGGCCTGGCGGCCTTCAGCCACCGCAAGGCCGACAAGTCCGCGATCTACTCGCACGAACAGGCCGCAGTGGCCGAGCTGCCCGCCGCGCAGTTGCGCGAGTTCAAACGCCACAAGAAGGCATGGCAGTTCTTCGAGGCCGCCCCCGCGGGCTACCGCAAGTCCATGCTGCACTGGGTGACGTCGGCCAAGCGGCCTGAAACCCGCGCGGCGCGGTTTGCGCAGCTGCTTGCGGCCTCGGTGGCCGGCGAGCGGATCGACCTGTGGACCCGGCGCCCCCGCGCGGGCGATGCTGCTGCACCTTCGGCCTGAAAGGACCTCGCCCACCATGGCCCCGCCCGCGCCCTCCCAACCCACCACCATCGCGGACTACATCGCGGCCGCCCCCAAGGCGGGCCAGCCGCTGCTGCATGCGCTGTACGCCATCCTGAAGCGCGCCGCGCCGCAGGCCGAGGAAGCCATCAAGTGGAACACGCCGTTCTTCATCGAGCCGCGCTTCGTGTACGCCTTTTCGGCGCACAAGGCGCATGCGAGCTTTGCGCCGCCCGCTGCGGCACTCGCGCATTTCGGGCAGGCGCTGCAGGCCGTCAGGACGACCAAGGGCACCATCGTGCTGCCCTACGACCAGCCGCTGCCGGCAGAGCTGATCGAACAGATTGCGCGGTACAGCGTGCAGCGCGTGCGCGCGCGCACCACGGACAGCTTCTGGGAGTGAGCACGCCGCGTAGCGGCCGTGCGGCGCGGGGTGCATGCATGCCGTAAGCTTGCGCCATGCAACAAAGAAACCTTGGACCTTTCTCCGTCTCGGCCATCGGCCTGGGCTGCATGAACCTCTCGCACGCCTACGGCGCGCCCGTGTCGGCCGAGCAGGGCGAGCGCGTGTTGCTGGCCGCGCTCGATGCGGGCGTGACGCTGTTCGACACCGCCACGCTGTACGGCTTCGGCGCCAACGAAACGCTGGTGGGCCGCGTGATGAAAAGCCACCGCAGCCGCTTCACCCTGGCCAGCAAATGCGGCATGCAGGGCGTGGACGTGAACGGCGACGGCAAGCTGGTGCGCGTGATCGACGGCCGCCCCGCCACGCTGCGCCAGACCTGCGAGGACAGCCTGCGCCGCCTGCAGACCGACGTGATCGACCTGTACTACCTGCACCGCTGGGACAAGAAGGTGCCCATCGAGGACAGCGTGGGCGCATTGGCCGACCTGGTGCGCGCGGGCAAGATCCGCAGCATCGGCCTGTCCGAAGTGTCGGCCGCCACCCTGCGCCGCGCGCACGCGGTGCACCCCGTCGCGGCGGTGCAGACCGAGTATTCGCTGTGGACACGCAACCCCGAGATCGCCGTGCTCGATGCCTGCCGCGACCTGGGCGCGGCCTTCGTGGCCTTCAGCCCCGTGGCGCGGGGGTTTCTGTGCGGCGAACTCAGGGACGTCTCCGCCCTCGACCCCAAGGACATCCGCCGCGCCATGCCCCGCTTCGCGCCCGATGCCTACGCCGCCAACCTGCAGCTGCTGGACGGCTACCAGGCCATCGCGCGCGAAGTGGGCTGCACGCCGGCGCAGCTGGCGCTGGCCTGGCTGCTGCACCAGGGCAGGCACATCATTCCCATCCCCGGGACGACCAGCGTGGAGCACCTGCGGGACGATGTGGGCGCGGCCGGTGTGCGGCTCGATGCCACGGTGCTCGCGCGGCTGGATGCACTGATCAACGAGCGCACCGTGGTGGGCCCGCGCTACAGCGCGCAGAGCGCGAGCGAGGTGGACACCGAGACGTTCGAAAGCCACGCGGTGTAAGTCGTCCTGCGGCCCCGGACCGCCTGGCGGGCGCCACGGACGACGCCCGGCCGCCCTGGGCCGCCCAGCCGCACCTGAAAAAAATGTCCCTGCGCTCCATCCTCTCGACATTCGGCCGCAAGCCTGCACCGGCGCGGCTGGACACGCCATCCGTGCACGCCACTTCCCGGTGCAAGCTGTACGGCCATCCCGAGTTCCAGATCCGCATGTCGAACAGCGCGGTGCCGGTGGAGGACATCTCCTTCCTGCTGCAGTTCTTCGAGCAACGGGTCGCCCGGGGCGAGAAGTTCCGCGGTGGCGAGAGCCTGCAGGTCGGCTGGATGTTCACGATGCTGGAAGAGGGGCCCGCAGGATTCCTGCGGGTGCTGGAGCCCGACATGCAGGTGGTGCCCGTGAAGTTCGTCGATTCGGTCGACAACACGCTCATGCAGCTGCGCAACCAGAAAGACGTTGTGGAGAGCCTCTCCCCGTCCATCGCGCTGGACTTTCCGTCGCTTCGCCAAAGCGCCGTCGTGCACGTGAACTACCAGGAAGCCCGTCGAATCCTGCTGACCCGAAACGACCCCGTCGACGCGGCGGATTCCGGCTGGTGGCTCTCGGACCTGGACGACGAGGCACGCCTTGAAGATCCGGCACGCTTCATGAAGACCTCCCTGTACCAGCTGGGCGTGCACCGCCCCGACCTGATCCAGTTCCTTGCGGTGCCGGCGGGATTGCAGGTGGCCGTGGACGGCGCGCGCATCAGCGTGCTCGGACCCGTGCAGGAGGTGCAGCAGATTCCGGGCTCGTACCTGAGCGAATTGAACAAGGCGCGGCAGAGCGCCGTCTCGGCCGGTCGGTCCTCGGCAGGCTAAGCCAGGCACAGGCACGAGGGCTCTCGCCCATCTCACCAGGCGGGCTGCGGCATTCGGCGGTCACAAACACCTCGCAGACCTCCGCTCGCGCCCACGTTCAAAGGCTGCGCTTTCTGAAAGGAAAAAGCCCTGGAGCATCACTGCTCCAGGGCTTGTTCGTTCGGCACGCTGGCGGGATCTGGTGACCTTGCCGTCCCCCGGCCTGTCCGCCGAGGGATCGGGCGCCCCAGGGGCTCAACGGCCGCGCAGGGTGCCCTTGTCGTCGGCGATCACGATCTCCACGCGGCGGTTCATGGCGCGGCCTTCCGGCGATGCGTTGTCGGCCACGGGGTGGGCCTTGCCGTAGCCGCGCGCGGTGATGCGGCTGCTGTCCACGCCGCGCTGCACCAGTGCGTCGCGCACGGACTGGGCGCGGCGGTCCGACAGGTCCTGGTTGTAGCCGTCGGAGCCCACGCTGTCGGTGTAGCCCTCGATGAGCAGCTTGCGGTCCGGGAACTGCTTGAGGAAGCTGGCCAGCTTGTCCAGGCGGGGGCCGGCCTGGGCCGACAGCTCCGCCTTGTTGAAGGCAAACAGCACGTCGCCCAGCGTCACGAGCAGCCCGCGCTCGGTCTGCTGGGCTTCCATGTCGCGCAGCTGGGCTTCCAGTGCGCGCACGCGGTCCTGTGCGGCGCTGGCCTGGGCCATCGCGACGCTGGCATTGGCCTGCTGCTGGGCGGCGCGCTGCTCGGCGTTCAGGGCCTGGGCCTGGGCCTGCTGGGCGCGCAGGCGGGCCTGGTCGGCCTCCTGGGTGCGGGCCTGCAGGCGGATGCGGTCGGCATCGCCGCTGGCTTGCTGGATGCTGGCGTCCAGCTGGCGTGAGCGTGCCGCGTTCGTGGCGATCTCGGCGCGCTGGCGTGCGATGTAGGCCAGGTGGTTGGTTTCCGATTCGTCGTGGTCGTCGGCCCATTCGCGGTCGGCGCGGGCCAGAGCGTCGGTCGCTTCCTTCAGTTCCACGGGGGCGTACTGGTTCACGATGGGATCGCCGGCGACGGCGCTCACGGCGGAGCGGGCCTGCTCCAGCGCCGGGAACGGCGCGGTGCTGGCACAGGCCGCGAGCAGCCCCACGGCGATGAGGCTGGTGCACAGGGCGGTGGTACGTTGGATCAATCGGTGCATGGTGTGGTGTCCTTCAAAGGTCAAGAGCGGCCCGCGGTGCGGGCGGCGTGGTCAGGAGCGCTCGGCCCTCAGCGGGGGGACCGGCGGTTGATTTCTTCCTGCAGCGCGCGGATGCTGTCCTGGACCTGGGCAAGGTTGGTCGCATTGCGTGCCGCGTCGGCACGGGTCTCGGCCACGCGGGCGTCGACCTCGGCCTCGGCCGCCAGGCGCCGGGCGTTCTTGTAGTCCTGCTGGGCCATGGCCTTCTCGGCGAGGATGAGTTTTTCCTGCGCACGCTGCAGGTCCACGGGGGCGCTGGTGGCCGTCGCCGGCGCCGCCGCCACGCGGTTCACCGTGGTGCGGGTGACGGCCATCTGTTCGGTGGGCGGGGGCGTGGACGAGCATGCTGCCAGGGCGCCCAGCGCGAGGGCTGCGGCCGTGAGACGGAGGGGGGTGGATGGGTGCATGGTGTGGAGACCTCCTGAGCGGGTGGATTGTTGGTGGGCATGCCCCGGCGCGTTGCGCGCCTCACTGGGCAGGGGGCGCGGCGCCAGGCAATGCATGCCAGCTTTTTGATGAATGCATTGTTCGCCGCGCGGCCCGCCGCCCGCGTAGGCACTGCCTCTGTATTCCTGTGGGCCATGTCTTACGAACGCTTGCAATTTGCGTGGGGCGTGGCCGGGCCTGTGCCGGGCGTCGTCCACCGCTTCACCCGTCCCTCACTCAGGTGCTGGCGGCCGTGCCGTGCAAGGGTGCGGGAACTCTGCGCGGCGCTGGCTGTCGATCAATCAGTCCACCGCGCGCCACTGCCATCGGCCATCGGCGGCCGCACCCGCGCCCACGCAGGCCTGCAAGCGGGCCACGCGCCGCAGCCCGGCGCGCGTGCCGCGCCCGCCGCCCCACCAAGGAGAAACAACCATGCCGCCATCGACCTTCTCAACCTGGATCCGCGAGACGACCTTCGTGGGCGTTCCGCTGTGGAGCCTGATGGTGGCGCTGGCCGCCGCCGCCACGACCTATGTGGGCATCCTGCTGGTGCTGCATCTGCTCACGGGCCGTGCCAGGGTGTGGGCCACGCAGTCCGGCAGCGCGGCGGCGCACACCGTGGTGGAGGTGCTGGAGGGCACGAGCCGCCTGCTCATGGTGGTCGTGGCCCTGCTGGTGGGCGCGAGCCTGCTGGAGCTGCCGGGCCGCTGGGAAAGCCGGCTCAGCCAGCTGTGGTTTGTCGCCCTTGCGCTGCAGATGGGCCTGTGGGGCATGCGGGCCATCGGCATGGGCGTGCGGCGGTATGTGGAACGCCATTCGTCCACGGGCATGACCCAGGTCAGCGCCTCCGCCACGCTGTTGTCCTGGGGGCTGCGCACGCTGCTGTGGAGCGTGGTGCTGCTGGCCATCCTGTCCAACGTGGGCGTGAACATCACGGCCTTCATCGCCAGCCTGGGGGTGGGGGGCATCGCCGTGGCGCTGGCGGTGCAGAACATCCTGGGCGACCTGTTCGCCTCGCTCGCGATCGCGGTGGACAAGCCCTTCGAGGTGGGCGATTTCATCGTGGTCGGCAGCGTCTCGGGCACGGTGCAGGTGATCGGGCTGAAGACCACGCGCATCCGCAGCCTGCAGGGCGAGCAGATCGTGATGTCCAACACCGACCTGCTCAAGCAGACCATCAGCAACTACCGCATGCTGGAGAAGCGGCGCATCGTGTTCGGCTTCGGTGTGTCGTACAACACCACGCCCGAGCAGGCCGAGGCGATCCCGGGCGTGGTGCGCAAGCTCATCGACGCCCATCCGGAGCTGCGCTTCGACCGCGCGCACTTCAAGGCGTTTGGCGCGAGTTCGCTGGACTACGAGGTGGTCTACATCGTCCAGGACCCGGCGTTCAACCTCTACATGGACCTGCAGCAGTCCATCAATCTGGGCCTCATGCGCGAGTTCAAGGCCATGGGGGTGGAGTTTGCCTTTCCCACCAGCACGGTGCACATCGCCAGCGCGCCTGCGCAGTCCCAGGGCCCGGCGCCGCTGGCTGGTGCTGCGGCGGCCGCCGCCGCGTCCGTGGCCGCGCGTTGAGGCGGTGGCCTGCCGCGCACCGCGGGGCGGGCGGGGGGCAAAAAAAAGCCGGCAGCCTTTGCAGGCGGCCGGCTTGAACAGGGTAGTTGCTTCTAATGCTTCTTCATTCTCAAGGGTAACGCTTACTTGGAAACAACGCGCACCATTTCCAGGCACTTGTTCGAGTAGCCCCATTCGTTGTCGTACCAGCTCACGACCTTCACGAAGGTGCCGTCCAGCGCGATGCCGGCGTCGGCGTCGAAGATGGACGTGCGGGTGTCGCCACGGAAGTCGGTGGCCACCACCTTGTCCTCGGTGTAGCCCAGCACGCCCTTGAGCGCGCCTTCGGACTGGGCCTTCATCTCGGCCTTGATTTCCTCATAGGTGGCAGCCTTGTCCAGCTCCACCGTCAGGTCGACCACCGACACGTCGCTGGTGGGCACGCGGAAGGACATGCCGGTCAGCTTCTTGTTCAGCGAAGGAATCACCACGCCCACGGCCTTGGCAGCGCCGGTGCTCGAGGGGATGATGTTTTCCAGGATGCCGCGGCCGCCGCGCCAGTCTTTGTTCGAAGGGCCGTCCACGGTCTTTTGCGTGGCGGTGGCGGCGTGCACGGTGGTCATCAGGCCGCGCTTGATGCCCCACTTGTCGTTGAGCACCTTGGCCACGGGGGCCAGGCAGTTGGTGGTGCAAGAAGCGTTGGACACGATGGCCTGGCCGGCGTAGGTGTCGTGGTTCACGCCGAACACGAACATGGGCGTGTCGTCCTTGGACGGGGCCGACAGGATGACCTTCCTGGCTCCGGCATCGATGTGCTTTTGCGCGGTGACCTTGTCCAGGAACAGGCCGGTGGATTCGATCACCACGTCGGCGCCGACTTCGTTCCACTTGAGGTTGGCGGGGTCGCGCTCTTGCGTCAGGCGGATCTTCTTGCCATTGACGACCAGGGTGTTGCCGTCCACCGAGACTTCGCCCTTGAAGCGACCGTGCACCGAGTCGTACTGCAGCATGTACGCGAGGTACTCCGGCTCCAGCAGGTCGTTGATGCCCACGACTTCGATGTCGCTGAAGTTCTGGATGGCCGAGCGCAGCACGTTGCGGCCGATGCGGCCAAAGCCGTTGATACCAATCTTGATCGTCATAGGGTGTCTCTCCAAGGTTGCAAAGTCGAAATCAGGAATCTGCCGGGGCGCGCCCGCTGCAGCAGTGGGCACGCAGCGGGCGGGGAGGCGTCTCAGCGGGCCTTGGCCTTCTTGGCGGGCTTGAGCCGTGCGGCGCCGATGGCGACCAGCACCGCGTCGGCCACGTTCTCTTCGGTGAAGCCGAAGTGCTTGAACAGCACGGGCGCCGGGGCCGATTCGCCGTAGGTGTCGATGCCCACCACGGCGGCGCAGCCGTACTTCCACCAGCCGTCGGTCACGCCCATTTCCACGGCCACGCGGGGCACGCCGGCGGGCAGCACGCTGCCCTTGTACTTGGCGTCTTCGCGGTCGAACGTGGTCGTGCTGGGCATGGAGACCACGCGCACGGCGATCTTCTTGTCGGCCAGCAGGCGCTGGGCCTTCAGGGCCAGCTGCACTTCGGAGCCGGTGGCGATGATCACGGCCACGGCCTTCTTCTTGATGCCGACATCCGCGGGTTCGGAGAGCACGTAGGCGCCGCGCGAGATGTCGCCCAGGTCGCGCTTGGGCGCGTAGGGCAGGTTCTGGCGCGACAGCAGCAGCGCGGTGGGCTTGTCCTTGTTGGACAGGGCCACGCTCCAGGCCACGGCGGTTTCGGCCGTGTCACCGGGGCGCCACACATCCAGGTTGGGGATCAAACGCAGGCTGGCGGCGTGCTCGATGGACTGGTGGGTCGGGCCGTCTTCGCCCAGGCCGATGGAGTCGTGCGTGAACACGTGGATCACGCGCTGCTTCATCAGCGCGGCCATGCGGATGGCGTTGCGGCTGTAGTCGCTGAACGTGAGGAAGGTGCCGCCGTACGGGATGAAGCCGCCGTGCAGCGCGATGCCGTTCATGATCGCGGCCATGCCGAACTCGCGCACGCCGTAGTTGATGTGGCGCCCGCCGATCTTCTGGCCGTTTTCCAGCGTGGTCTGCACCACGTGGCCCTGCATGTCAAAACGCAGATTGGGGGTGCTCTTGGTGTTGGTGAGGTTGGAGCCCGTCAGGTCGGCGCTACCGCCCAGCAGTTCGGGCAGCGCGGCGGTGAAGGCTTCCAGCGCCAGCTGGCTGGCCTTGCGGCTGGCCACGGTCTCGCCCTTGGTGTGGGCCGCCACCACGGCGTCCACGGCCACTTGCGCGAAGTTGGCGGGCAGGTTGCCCTCCATGCGGCGCGTGAGTTCGGCGGCCAGCTCGGGGAAGGCGGCGCTGTAGGCGGCAAAGCGCTCGTTCCACGCGGCCTCTGCAGCCTGGCCGTTGGCCTTGGCATCCCAGCCGGCGTACACGTCGTCCGGGACCACGAAGGGCTCGCTGGTCCAGCCCAGGGCTTCGCGCGTGAGCTTGATTTCTTCCGCGCCCAGCGGCTCGCCGTGGGCCTTGGCGGTGTTGGCGCGGTTCGGGCTGCCCTTGCCGATGTGCGTCTTGCACACGATGAGGGTGGGGCGCTCGGTCTGCTTCTTGGCTTCCACGATGGCGGCGGCCACCTTGTCGGCGTCGTGGCCGTCGATGGGGCCGATCACGTTCCAGCCGCTGGCCACGAAGCGCAGGGGGGTGTTGTCGGCGAACCAGGGGGCGACCTGGCCGTCGATGCTGATGCCGTTGTCGTCATACAGCGCGATCAGCTTGTTGAGCTTCCAGGCGCCAGCCAGCGACACGGCCTCGTGGCTGATGCCTTCCATCAGGCAGCCGTCGCCCAGGAACACGTAGGTGTTGTGGTCCACCACCGCGTGGCCTTCGCGGTTGAACTCGGAAGCCAGCAGCTTTTCGGCCAGCGCGAAGCCCACGGCATTGGTGATGCCCTGGCCCAGCGGGCCGGTGGTGGTTTCCACGCCAGCGGTGTAGCCCACTTCGGGGTGTCCTGGCGTCTTGCTGTGCAGCTGGCGGAAGTTCTTGAGTTCGCCAATGGGCAGGTCGTAGCCGGTGAGGTGCAGCAGCGCGTACAGCAGCATCGAGCCGTGGCCGTTGGAGAGCACGAAGCGGTCGCGGTCGAACCACTGGGGATTCGTGGGGTTGTGCTTGAGGTGGCGGCTCCACAGCGCCACGGCCATGTCGGCCATGCCCATCGGGGCGCCGGGGTGGCCGGAGTTGGCTTGTTGAACGGCGTCCATGGCCAATGCGCGGATCGCATTTGCCATCTGTTGGGATTGCTGGGTGTTGGCCATGGGGGAGGGTTCAGGGTGGGAGGTTCAGGGGAAACCCGGCATTTTACCGGGGCGGCGCCCCCGCCCCTCCACCGGCGGCCTGGAGCCCGGAGCGCGGTCCCCCGCGCTGGCGGCTTTTGCCCCGGCGGAAGCCGCACGGCCCGCGCGCAGCCCGCGGCACATCTGCGCTCAGTGATCGGCCGTTCCGAGTCTCGGAGGCGGGCGCATTGCGCGGCCGTCGCACCGCGGTCTGCCGGACCTTCAATTTTGAATCAAACAGATCACCAGCGCTTGTCTATAAAGCGCTGACAGCTATCAAATCAGGAGCTTTCTTGGGCTCAGTCGGGCGCCAGCAGGCCCAGCCGCCGGGCCATGCGCACGGCCTGCACGCGGTTGCTGACCTCCAGGCTGCGGAAGATGGCACCCGTGTGCGCCTTCACGGTCGCCTCGCTCATGCCGAGCTGGCGCGCGATCACCTTGTTGGCATGCCCGTTCGCCAGGCCGTGCAACACCTCGACCTGCCGGGGGGTCAGGGCGGCGCAGGCGGACGCCCGGGCCGCCGTGCCCAGGAGCATGGGCGGCAGGTAGATGCCGCCGGCCAGCACCAGATGCAGGGCGTTGAGCATCACGGCGGCGCGTTCGCGCTTGGAGATGAACCCCATGGCGCCCGCGTCCAGCACGTCGCGGACCACGGCGGGGTCTTCGCGGGCGGAGAGCACCACCACCGGCACGCCGGGCGCCAGCGCCAGCAGGCGTTCCAGGCCGCCGCCACCCGGCGCGCTGGCGTCGCGGCCCGGCATGTCCAGGTCCACCAGGGCGAGGGCGGCATCGGGATGCTCCACCACCAGCAACGCCGCGCTGGCGTAGTCGTTCGCCTCCAGCACCTGGGCCTGAGGGTCCAGTGCCGACAGCAGGTGCTGCAGTCCTTCGCGGAACAGCGTGTGGTCGTCGGCAAGGATGATCTTCATGGTGGCGACACTATGGGGGGTGTCGGTGCCCGCGAAACGGCGGCCCACGATCGCGCGCAGGCGTGATCCGGTAATAGTTGGCACAAGCGGCTTCGGGTGGCCGGGCCGGGGTTGCGGGGCAGGGGCTGTCATGGGCCGCGCAGGCTACCCGAGCGCCCGGCGCATCGCCCTACCCCGGCGGGATAGTCCGTGGCGCCGCGCGCGCGACCACCGCCTGGGCGCTGGACCGCCGGGACCGGCCGGGGTGGCGCCAGCCCGGCCGCGATGCGGGCCCGAAAGCCCGGCGTCGCCCGCCCCCGTGATGCACTACAGTGCGGGCCATGCAAGGACTGCACCTCACCGCCGATCTCCATGGCTGCCGCTGCGCCCCCGTGTGGCTGCTCGATGCCGCCGCCCTGGGCCAGGCCTGCGGCGACGCCGTGCGCGCCGCCGGGCTGCAGCCCGTGGGCCAGCTGTTCCACGGATTTCCCGCCACCGCCCACGGACCTGGCGGGGTGACCGCCACCGTGCTGCTGGCCGAGTCGCACCTGTGCGTGCACACCTGGCCCGAACAGCAGGCCGTCACGCTCGACGTCTATGTGTGCAACTTCGGTGCGGACCATTCGGGCAAGGCACGCGCGCTCCTGGAGGCGCTCGTGGCCCTGTTCGCGCCCACGGCCGTGCAGCGCCACGCGCTGCAGCGGGGCGCCCTGCAGGAGGCCGTGGCGTGAGCGCGGGTGCCGCGGCGCTGGCCGCCGCCACCGGGGGGCAGGTCCCCGCCATGCTGCTGGCCGCAGGCCGTGGCGAGCGCATGCGCCCGCTGACCGACACCATCCCCAAACCCCTGCTGCAGGTGCAGGGCCAGCCGCTGCTGCAGTGGCACCTGGCGGCGCTGCAGGAAGCGGGTGTGGAGCAGGTGGTGATCAACACCGCATGGCTGGGTGGGCAGATCAGCCACCACTTTTCCGATGTTTTTGGCCTCCAGCGCCGGGTGGACAAGCGCAAGCAGCTATCCATTTCATACTCGCACGAAGGCGTGGACTTTGGAGGCGCACTGGAAACCGCCGGCGGCATCGCCCGCGCCTTGCCCCGGTTGGGCCCCGTGTTCTGGCTGGCGGCGGGCGATGTGTTTGCGCCCGACTTCGTGTTCGGCAGCGCCGCCGTGTCGGCCTTCGAGGCCAGCGGCCACCTGGCCCACCTGTGGCTGGTGCCCAATCCGGCGCACAACCTGCGCGGCGACTTCGGGCTGTCGGCGGACGGGCTGGCACTGAACCTGCCCGCCGACGACCCCGCGCCGCGCTACACCTACAGCACCATCGCCCTGCTGCGCGCCGGGCTGTTCGCGGCGCCCTGGTGCGACATTCCGGCCGGCAACCCGGACGGCATCAAAGCCCCGCTGGCGCCGCTGCTTCGCCGCGCGATGGACAATGGCCGGGTCAGCGCACAGCTCTACACCGGACGCTGGACCGATGTGGGGACCCCCGAGCGCCTGGCTGAACTCAATTCTCTCTCTGCTGCCCGTCCATGAACACCACCGTGCCTGCCTCCATCTACGCCCAACGCCGCGCGCGGCTTGCTGCCCAGCTGGGCGCGGGGGGCATCGCCATCATTCCCACGGCGCCGGAGCGCCCGCGCAACCGGGACACCGACTTCCTGTTCCGCCACGACAGCTACTTCTACTACCTGACCGGCTTCATCGAGCCGGGGGCATGCCTTGTGGTCGCGCAGGACGGGTGCAGCACCCTGTTCTGCCAGCCCAAGGACCTGGAGCGCGAGATCTGGGACGGCTACCGGCTGGGCCCCGCTGCGGCGCCCGGGGCGCTGGGCGTGCAAGCCGCCCATTCCATCGCCGAGCTGGACGCCAAGCTGCCCCGCCTGCTGGAGAACCGCCACCGCGTGTGGTACCCGTTTGCCATCCACAGCGGCCTGGCAGCGCGGGTGGAAGGGTGGCTGAACGCGGTGCGCGCGCGCGTGCGCTACGGCGCGCTGTGCCCGGCGGAGCAGAACGATGTGTGCACGCTGCTCGACGAGATGCGGCTCATCAAGGACGCGCACGAGCAGGACATCATGCGCCGCGCCAGCGACATCAGCGCCAGGGCGCACATCCGCGCCATGCAGCGCTCGGCCCGCATGCTGCGCGCCGGCCAGGACGTGCGCGAGTACCACCTGGATGCCGAGCTGCTGCACGCGTTTCGCGACGAGGGCTCGCAGTACCCGGCCTACAGCTCCATCGTGGCGGCCGGGGCCAACGCCTGCGTGCTGCACTACCGCGCGGACGCCGCCCCGGTGCGCGACGGCGAGCTGGTGCTCATCGACGCCGGCTGCGAGCTTGACGGCTACGCCAGCGACATCACCCGCACCTTCCCGGCCAACGGCCGCTTCACCGGGCCGCAGCGCGCGCTGTACGACCTGGTGCTGGCCAGCCAGGACGCGGCGGTGGCGGCCACCAAGGCCGGCGCGCGCTTCAACGACCCGCACGACGCCACCGTGGCCGTGCTGGCGCAGGGCATGCTGGACCTGGGCCTGCTCGACAGGAACAAGGTGGGCACCGCGCAGGACGTGATCGACACGCGCGCCTACTTCCAGTTCTACATGCACCGCACGGGCCACTGGCTGGGCATGGACGTGCATGACTGCGGCAGCTACGTGGAACCCGATGAGGTCGGGGCGGTGAGCGAGCGCAAGGACCCGCTGTCGGGCGAGACCATCACCAACCGCCCCAGCCGCGTGCTGCGCCCGGGCATGGTGCTCACCATCGAGCCCGGCATCTACGTGCGGCCGGCCGACGGGGTGCCCGAGCAGTTCCACCACATCGGCATCCGCATCGAGGACGACGCCATCGTCACCGAGACGGGCTGCGAGCTGATCACGCGCGGCGTGCCGGTGAAGGCCGACGAGATCGAAGCGCTGATGCGCGGCTGAGGCCGAGGGATGGCCAGGGTCCATGATGGCTTCTGATACCGCCGTGCCCGCGCACCTTGCCACGCGCTCCCCCCGCGCGCAGAAGTGGCGCCTGGGTGCCGCGCTGTGGCTGCTGGGCCTGCCGGGCGTCGTGGCCGTGGTGTGGGCGCTGGTCCCGCCCCTGGCCGCCCACCAGGCCTTGCTGCCGCTGCCGCTGTGGGCCATGGTGCTGCTCAGCGGCCTGCAGACCGCGGTCCTGCTGGCCCTGTGCGTGGCACTGGGTGTGGCGCTGGCGCCCCGCGTGGGGCTGGCGGCGCCTGCCGTGTCGGCCTGGCTGCAGGGCCAGCCGGTGGCCGGGCCCTTCCGGCGCCAGTGGGCGCCGGGGCTTGTGGGCGGGCTCGCGGGCGCACTGTGGCTGTGGGGCCTCTCGCTGGTGGCGCCGCAGGCGCTCAGGCCCTCCGACCCGGCCGGTGCCGCATCCCTGGGGGTCAAGCTGCTCTATGGCGGGATTTCCGAGGAACTGCTGGTGCGCTGGGGCGTGATGAGCCTGCTGCTGTGGTTGGGCTGGCGCTTCGTGCAGCGCGGCCAGGGCACGCCGGGCCGTGGCATCGTGGCGACCGCCGTGGTGGCCAGCGCCCTGCTATTTGCGCTGGGGCATCTGCCTGCCGCGCAGGCCATGGCCGGGGTGCTCACCCCCTCCGTGGTGGCGTTCGTGCTGGTGGGCAACACCGCCTTCGGGCTGGTGGCGGGATGGCTCTATGCCCGGCATGGGCTGGAGGCCGCCATCCTGGCCCATGTGCTGGCGCACGCCCTGTCGCATCCCTTCGTCTGACCGCTGCGTGCGGCCGTGCGGGGGCGCGCGTCAGCGAAGCTCGGCGCACACTTCCCGGACCAGCCCGCGCAGCCACTGGTGCGCGGGATCGGCTTGCAGCCGGGGGTGCCACAGCAGCGACACCGTGATCTGCGGCACCGGGACGGGCAGTGCAAAGCTGGACATGCCGGCGCGCAGGTTGCCGGTGTGGTGTTCGGGAACCGTGGCAACCAGGTCGGAGCCGCGCGCCAGCGCCAGCGCGGTGGAAAAGCCGCCCACCACGGTGGCGATCTGCCGCGCCAGGCCCAGGGGCGCGAGGGCATCGTCCACGGGCCCCCGGTCCCGCCCCTTCCGCGACACGAGCACATGCCTGCCGGCCGCATAGCGGGCCGGCGTGATCTCGCCCGCGCACAGCGGGTGCCCCGCGCGCACGACCCCCACGAAGCGGTCGCGGAACAGGGCCTGCGCCCGCACCTCGGGGCCCATGGCGTCGCCCACCACGCCGGTCTCCAGGTCGACGGTTCCATCGCGCAGCGGGGCGCTGTGCCTGTCGGTCTTCTGCACGAAGCGCAGCCGCACCCCGGGGGCGGCCTCGCCCACGCGGGCGAGGAGGCCGGGACCAAAGTTCTCCGCAAAGCCGTCGCTGCAGCGCAGCGTGAAAGACCGGGCCCATTGGGCGGGGTCGGACGCCGATGCGGGGCGCAGGACGGCCTCGGTGTCCTGCACGAGCTGGCTGACCTTGTCGCGCAGCTCCAGTGCGCGTGGCGTCGGCACCAGTCCGCGCCCGGCCCTGACGAGCAGCGGGTCGCCGGTGGTGTCGCGCAGCCGGGCGAGCGCCCGGCTCATCGCGGAAGGACTCAGGTGCAGGCGCTCGGCGGCCCGCGCCACGTTGCCCTCCGCAAGCAGCACATCCAGGGTGACCAGCAGGTTGAGATCAGGCCGCGGCATGGCGGGACCATAGCACGCCGGTCCGTGGCATGGCGTCTGGTGCATGTATGGAATGCAAATGCTGCGTCTTCCGCCGGGCCACGTGCCTGGCTACGCTGGAGTGGCTGGTTTTCCAGGGGCGCCGACCGGGCACCCGCGAACCATCGCCTCCCGAGGAGACCCTCCGCCATGACACCCCCCACCCGCACCGCCATTCCCCCGCAAGCGACTTTTTCCCTGCTGCCCCAGCCTGCCGCGGGCGGGCCGCAGGCCACCGGCCCCTCGGACAGCCGGTGGGCGCTGGCGAGCCTTGCGCTGTCCATGCTGCTGTCCTCGCTGGGCACCAGCATCGTCAATGTCGGCTTGCCCACGCTGGCGCAGGCGCTGGGCGTGCCCTTTCAGGAAGTGCAATGGGTGGTGCTGGCCTACCTGCTGGCCATCACCACGGCCGTGGTCGGCGTGGGCCGGCTGGGCGACGTGGTGGGCCGCCGGCGGTTGCTGCTGGCGGGGCTGGCCCTGTTCACGGGGGCCTCGGCCCTGTGCGCCGCGGCCCCCACGCTGGGGCTCCTGGTCGCCGCCCGGGCGCTGCAGGGGCTGGGCGCGGCCGCGATGATGGCGCTCACGATGGCCTTCGTGGGCGAGACCGTCTCCAAGGACCGGGCGGGCAGCGCCATGGGCCTGCTGGGCACCATGTCCGCCGTGGGCACGGCCCTGGGGCCGACGCTGGGCGGTGTGCTGATCGCCCAGGCCGGCTGGCCGATGATCTTTCTCATCAACCTGCCGCTGGGCGCCCTGGGCCTGCTGCTGGTGCGCCGCCACCTGCCGGCGGACCGCCTGGCCGCAGGGGAGAGGCCCGGGTTCGACCCCCTGGGCACGGTGCTGCTGGCCCTCGCGCTGGGGGCCTACGCGCTGGCCATGACGATGGGGCGTGGCGGCTGGGGCCTGCTGAACGGGGCGCTGCTGTGCCTTGCGGCGCTGGGGGCATGCCTGTTCGTGTGGGCCCAGGCGCGCGTGGCCGCGCCCCTGGTCCGGTTGTCGGTGTTGCGCCTCCCCGGCTTGGGCGCGGGCCTGGCCACCACCACCCTCGTGGCCACGGTGGTGATGGCGACGCTGGTGGTGGGGCCGTTCTATCTGTCGGGGGCGCTGGGGCTCGGTGCCGCGCAGGTCGGGCTCGCCATGTCGTGTGGCCCGCTGGTGTCCGCGCTGGTGGGCCTTCCCGCGGGCAGGGCCGTGGACAGGCTGGGCGCGCATTCCATGGGGCTGGCCGGGCTCGCCGCCATGCTCGCCGGGTGCGCCGGCCTGGCGCTGGCGCCGCTCGCGTGGGGCGTGCCGGGCTATGTCGTCCCGCTGGCGGTCTTGACGGCGGGCTATGCCCTGTTCCAGGCGGCCAACAACACCGCGGTCATGGCCCACGCAGAACCCGGCGCGCGGGGTGTCGTGGCGGGGTTGCTCAACCTGTCGCGCAACCTGGGGCTCATCACGGGAGCGTCCGCCATGGGGGCCGTGTTCGCGATGGGCGCGGCGCTGGCGCATGCCGTGGGGGCTTCAGGGATGCCCATGGTGGCGGGCATGCGGGCCACGCTCACGGCCGCCGCGCTGCTGATGGTGGGGGCCATGGCCCTCATGCTGGGCAGCCGTGCGCGCAGGCGCCAAGGATGCCCTCCGGGCATCGGCTGAGGGCGGCTGGTAATCGGCATGTAACCGCTTCGTGTGAGAATTGAAATTCGATTACATACCCACAGAAAGAGACAAGCCCATGCCTACCCGCCGCGCCACCAAGATTGTTGCCACCCTGGGCCCCGCATCGAGCGACCCGGCACTGCTGGAGGCCATGATCCGCGCGGGGGTGAACGTGGTGCGGCTGAACTTCAGCCACGGCAAGGCGCAGGACCACATCGACCGCGCCGCCACGGTGCGCGCCGCGGCCCAGCGCGCGGGCCGCGAAGTGGCCATCATGGCCGACCTGCAGGGCCCCAAGATCCGCGTGGGCAAGTTCGCGGAGGGCAGGGTGCAACTGGAATCGGGCGCCAAGTTCGTGCTCGACGCCTCGCGCACGGAGCTGGGCGACATCGACGGCGTGGGGCTGGACTACAAGGAACTGCCGCGCGACGTGAAGGCGGGCGATCTGCTGCTGCTCAACGACGGGCTGATCGTGCTCACCGTGGATGCGGTGCGCGGCGAAGAGGTGCACACCACCGTCAAGGTGGGCGGCGAGCTGTCCAACAACAAGGGCATCAACAAGAAGGGCGGGGGCCTCACGGCACCGGCCCTCACCGCCAAGGACATGGAAGACATCCGCACGGCCATGAGCTTCCAGGCCGACTATGTGGCGGTGAGCTTTCCGAAGAACGCGACCGACATGGAAATGGCGCGCCAGCTGTGCAACGTGGCCGCGTCCGAGTACCGCCACAAGCCGGGCCTGATCGCCAAGATCGAACGCGCCGAGGCCATCCCGCACCTGGAAGCCATCCTGCGCGTGAGCGACGGCATCATGGTGGCGCGCGGCGACCTGGCCGTGGAAGTGGGCAACGCGGCCGTGCCCGCCTTGCAAAAGAAGATGATCCGCATGGCGCGCGAACAGGACAAGGTCGTGATCACCGCCACGCAGATGATGGAAAGCATGATCACCAACCCCGTGCCCACGCGCGCCGAGGTGAGCGACGTGGCCAACGCCGTGCTGGACGGCACCGACGCCGTGATGCTGAGCGCCGAGACAGCCGCCGGCCGCTACCCGCTCGAGACGGTGGAAGAAATGGCCACCATCTGCGCGGCGGCCGAGGCGGCCGAAGACCACCAGCTCGACGCCGACTTCACCGGCCAGACCTTCGGCCGGATCGACCAGTCCATCGCTATGGGCGCGCTGTTCACGGCCCACCACCTGGGCGCCAAGGCCATCGTGGCCATGACCGACAGCGGCGCGACGGCACTGTGGATGAGCCGGCACAGCATCGACATTCCGATCTATGCGCTCACGCCCAAGGTCGCCACGCAGCGCAAGATGGCCATGTACCGCAACGTGCGCCCCTTGCTCATGGACACCAGCGCAGACCGCGACACGGCGCTGGAGCAGGCCGAGCGCCACCTCAAGAGCCGCAACATCGTGCAAAAGGGCGATGTCTACGCCATCACCTGCGGCGAGCCCATGGGCGCCCCCGGCGGCACCAACATGCTGAAGATCTGCGTGGCGAGTTGAGCGCGGCCGCCGGAGCGGCGACGCCGTCTCACCCCGCACCCGGCTTCACTGGGACGGGGCGCCGTGCCCTGGCAGGTCCTGCTCCCCGGTATCGGCGGGGCGGGGCCGCGCCAGTTTCTGAAACCCCAGGTCGCACAGCCAGCCCGACACCCAGCACAGCCAGCCCGTCCAGAGCGTGTGGCTCATGAAGTGCGCGCCGCGCACCTGCTGGGCGCCGCCCAGGACCAGGCCCGCCGCCACGGCCGCGGCCAGCCACCAGCGCGCCGCCGCGGGTTCCTTGCGGCGCAGCGCAAAGTAGCCGCCGATGAAGGCGAACCCGGCCGAGGCATGGCCCGCCGGAAAGCAGCGCCCGCCGCCGCCGTCGGCCACGCCCAGCGCCCAGTGGGACGCATAGCGCGCCACGCCGCCGAACTCCGCGAGGTCCCAGGGGCAGCTCGTGTCGCTCAGGTTCTTGGCGATGCTCACCACCGCGAGCGCCAGCAGCGCGCTCAGGGCCATCTGCAGGCGCTCGCCGGTATCGATGCGCCGCAGCACCCCGCGCGGCGGCCACCACACGCCCACCACGAGCAGCAGCACCAGCAGCCACGCCAGGCGGCGTGCGCCTTCATGGAGCACGTGCACGAAGAACCACTGCTCCCGCAGGGGGAATCCCGTGGCCGAGCCAAATGCACGGGCGAGCGGAATGTCTTGCCCCCCCGCGTCCCAGGCCACCACGGCGGCCAGCAGGCCGAGTGTCCACAGGAGCAGGAATCGATGGCGGGCCGGGAAGGGATGGGGATGGGAAGGCGAAGATGGCATGCCCGGACCATAGAAGGCCGCACTTAACACCGCCTTAATGGCGGGCAGCGGCTGGTCCGGGGGCGCCGGGCCCGGCGACAATCGCCGCATGCGAATACTCGTTGTCGAAGACGATGCCGGCATCGCCAGCGGGCTGCGTGCCAACCTGCACCAGCGCGGCTACGCGGTGGACGTGTGCGATGGCGTGGCCAGTGCGTGGAGCGCGCTGCGCGCCGAGCGCTTTGATGCCGTGCTGCTGGACCTGGGGCTGGCCGACGGAGACGGCGGCGAATTGCTCCGGCGGCTGCGGCTGAGCCCGGCCCCGGGCGCTGCCGCCGCGGCTCCGGGGCTGCCCGATCCGTCCACCCCCGTGCTCATCGTCACCGCCCGTGACCAGGTGCACCAGCGCATCGCGGGGCTGGACCAGGGCGCCGACGACTACCTGGCCAAGCCCTTCGATATCGATGAGCTGGACGCGCGCCTGCGGGCCCTGCTGCGCCGGGCCGCCGGCCGGGCGTCCCCCACCATCCGCTACGCAGACATCGAAATGGACCCCGCTGCGCGGACTGTCCACCAGGGCGGCAAGGCGGTGGAGATGTCGCCGCGGGAGTTTTCGGTGCTGCTGGTGCTGCTGGAAGCGCGGGGGCGCGTGCTCTCGCGCCAGCAGATCGAAGAGCGCCTGTACAGCTGGGACGCGGCCATCGAGAGCAACGCGGTGGAGGTCCACATCCACCACCTGCGCCGCAAGCTGGGCAGCGCGTGCATCCAGACCATGCGCGGCGTGGGCTATTTCATGCCCCAGGAGCCCGCGGAATGAGTGATTCTCCTGCGGCCTCTGCGGCCTCTGCGGCCTCTGCGGCCTCTGCGGCCCGTGTTCGCCGGCCGTCCCTGACGCGCCAGCTGCTGCTGTGGTGCCTTGGAGCGCTGGCGCTGGTGTGGGGCAGCTTCGTGTTCATCGGCTACCAGACGGGGGTGCACGAGGCGGACGAACTGACCGACGGGCACCTGGCCAGCGTGGCCGCCCTGCTGCTGAACCTGCGTGCGACCGAGGCCGCCGAGGGGCCGCAGGTCACCCAGCGCGCCCCCACGCCCTGGCTCAAGTCGCACGACTACCAGCAGTCCCTCAGCGTCGTGCAGTGGGACGCGCAGGGCCGCATGCTCCATCACAGCGGCACCGCGCCGGCGCCGGCCTTTGGCGAGGTCGAGGGATTCGCCAACATGGCGCTCGGGCCGGACGGGACGGTGTGGCGCAGCTTCTCGCAATGGGACGCCGCGCGGATGCGCAAGATCATGGTGCTGCTGGAGCTGCGCGAGCGCGATGAACTCGCGCAGGACATCGCCGAGCAGATGATCGAGCCCGGCCTCTGGCTGCTTCCCGTGGTGTCGCTCGCGCTGGGCCTGGCCCTGTGGCGGGGTTTGCGGCCGCTGTATGCCCTGTCGGCCGACGTGGCCGCCCTCGACCCCGCCAGCGCGCCGCGCCTGGCCTCGCGCCATGCGTGGAGCGAATTCGAGTCGGTGGTCGCCTCCATCAACACCTTGCTGGACCGCCAGCAGGCGGCGCTGGTGCGCGAGCGGCGGCTGGCCAACGAAGTCGCCCACGAGCTGCGCACGCCGCTGTCCTCCATCGCGCTGCAGGCCAGCGCCCTGGCCGGAGACCTGGAGGCCGGTGCCAGGGCGCAGGCCATCGCGCGCATCGGCCAGGATGCCCTGCGGGCCGGCCATGTGCTCAACCAGCTGCTGGCCCTGGCCCGCGCGAGCCGGGCTGAGCTGCACGAGGCCAAGGCGCCGGTGGACCTGTGCGCCGTGGCCCGCCAGGTCTGCGCCGACTACGCGCAGGCGGCGTGGCAGCGGGGCGACGACATGGCGCTGTCGGCCCCGCCGGAGCTCTGGGTGTCCGGGCATGTGCTGCTGCTGGACATCGCCGCGCGCAATCTGGTGGAAAACGCGCTCAAGCACACGCCGCAAGGCACGCACATCGCGGTGCAGGTGGGGGCGTCTGACGGGGCGGGTGCATGGCTGCAGGTGTGCGACGACGGCGCCCGGCGCCCTGGCGATGCTCCCGCCTCCGGGGGAGCGAGGGGCACCTCCGACAGCCTGCACCTGGGCCACGAGATCCTGCGGCGGGTGGCGGACATCCACGGCGGCCAGTTCGGCGCGGCACCGGCCCCCGCGCCCTTTACCACCTGTTTCCGGTTGGATTTGCCCCTGCCGCCGTCCGCGCCCCCCGGTTAAAATCACGGGTTACCAAGCGGTTACCACCGCACTGCCAGGCTGACAGCGCCTTCCTCCAACCTTCAACGGACCCTACGACCATGCCCCTCGTTTCGATGCGCGAACTGCTCGACCATGCCGCCGCCCACAGCTACGGCATCCCTGCCTTCAACGTCAACAACCTGGAACAGGTCCAGGCCGTGATGGCCGCCGCCGACGAAGTGGGCGCGCCGGTCATCCTGCAGGCCAGCGCTGGCGCGCGCAAGTACGCGGGCGAGCCTTTCATCAAGCACCTGATCCAGGCCGCCGTCGAGGCCTTCCCGCACATCCCCCTGGTGATGCACCAGGACCACGGCACCTCGCCCAAGGTGTGCGCCGGCGCCATCGACCTGGGCTTTGGCTCGGTCATGATGGACGGATCCCTGATGGAAGACGGCAAGACGCCGGCATCGTTCGAGTACAACGTCGACGTGACGCGCAAGGTCGTGGAGATGGCCCACAAGGTGGGTGTCACGGTCGAAGGCGAGCTGGGCTGCCTGGGCAACCTGGAAACCGGCGAGGCTGGCGAGGAAGACGGCATCGGCGCCGAAGGCAAGCTGGACCACAGCCAGATGCTGACCGACCCCGAGGAAGCCGCCGTGTTCGTCAAGGCCACCCAGCTCGACGCGCTGGCCATCGCCATCGGCACCAGCCATGGCGCGTACAAGTTCAGCCGCAAGCCCACCGGCGACATTCTGGCCATCAGCCGGGTCAAGGAAATCCACAAGCGCATTCCCAACACCCACTTGGTGATGCATGGCTCCTCGTCGGTGCCCGCCGAACTGCTGGCCATCATCAACCAGTACGGCGGCAAGATGAAGGAAACCTACGGGGTGCCGGTCGAGGAGATCCAGGAAGCCATCAAGTTCGGCGTGCGCAAGATCAACATCGACACCGACATCCGCCTGGCCATGACCGGCGCGGTGCGCAAGTTCCTGGCCGAGAACCCCGACAAGTTCGATGCCCGCGAATGGCTTAAGCCCGCCCGCGAGGCCGCCAAGCAGGTGTGCAAGCAGCGTTACCTGGAGTTCGGCTGCGAAGGCCAGGGCAGCAAGATCCAGGGCCTGAGCCTGCAGGCCGTAGCGGCCCAGTACGCTGCGGGTACGCTGGCGCAAGTGGTGCACTGATCGTTGGCACGAGGCCCTGCGGGGCCGCTGCCCAGCCTGGTTGCGTTGTGCTGCCAGGCTTTTTTTTGCCTGTCTGCATGCAGAGACTGGGGAGTTCCCTCTACAGCAGACAAAGGTGACAGCGACAAGATCTTCTTCATGTAAGCTCGCGGTCAGCTTGCCCACCGGCAGCGCCGCAAGAAGTGTCCGATACCAGGGCGCGTTCAACACATTTCTCACCAGCTACACCGAGCTGGTTGTTGCATGGCAGAAGCCGTCGATGGACGGACTCGGGTGCCGTGGGATGATTGAAGGCGAATTCGTATGAACCTTTCTCTATGACTCTGACAATTTCAAAGTTCCGGCGGCTGTTGCCTGTGTTGGCTGTGACGGTGTTCACGGTGGCGTGCGCGCCCCTGACCGTTCCCCCCAAGTCCGAATATCCCGTCGGCCGGGCCCGTCTGGTGTTGCCGCCGGGGGCGTGGCAAGACCTGGGCACTTCCGAAGAAGCCATGTCCGGTCCCGCAGGCCGTACCCCGCTCCAGACCCGTGCGGTGGGGCTGCGGGGTGCGCAAGGTGAATGGCTGGCCGCGCTGCGGGTGCAGACCAACCGCACGGGCGACCTGCGTGGGTCTCCGCAAGGGGTGGGGTACTGCCCGCCGCAACAGGACGTCGTGGTCAAGGATCCCGCGGACGGCAGCCCCGTGCGCGCCGATTGCCTGCGCTTCAAGCTTTGGGCCAGCAGCCCCAGGTGGCTCGAAAAGAACCGGCCCGACCTGGTCCAGTGGATGGCCAGCCGCCAGATCGCGCTGAGCACTCCCTACGCGCATGTGGGCTACCGCTACGTCACCGAAGCGGGTGTCTGGGTGGCGGTGGATGCCCTGGTGGACCAGCGGCTGCTCAGCGTCCGGCCGCGCAGCAACGAAGAATTCCTGACCGCGGGCCTGCCCCTCCAGCAGTGGGCCCATGACCTGGCCCAGGCCGTGCGCCTGAGCGCCGGCATGATGGATGGCCACCTGGCCATTCCGCCGTTCCCGTTTCCCGCGCCCCCTTCCAGACGCTAGCGCGCCAGCCCTCCCCTGCCTGGCGGCCTTGCATAACGATTACGAAACTCGAGGAGACCTCTGATGCAGACAAGCCCAGTCCCGCAGCCGCAGCGCATTGGCGTGCCAAGGGAAACTTTCCCTGGCGAAAAGCGCGTGGCCACCGTGCCCGATGTGGTGGAGAAGCTGATCAAGCTGGGCTTCGCGGTTGCCGTGGAGTCGGGGGCAGGGGAGGCCGCCAACTTCAGCGACGACGCCTACCGTGCCGCCGGGGCCCAGATCGTGGGCGACGCTGCCGCGCTGTGGGCTGCATCGGACATCGTCTTCAAGGTGCGCCCGCCCAGCAGCGAGGAAGTGGCGCTGATGCGCGAGGGCACGACGCTCATTGATTTCATCTGGCCCGCCCAGCACCCCGAGCTCATGCAGCAGCTGGCGGCCCGCAAGGCCACGGTGCTGGCCATCGACTGCCTGCCGCGCACGCTGTCGCGCGCCCAGAAGATGGATGCGCTCACGTCCACCGCAGGCGTCAGCGGCTACCGCGCCGTCATCGAGGCGGCCAATGCCTTCGGCCGCTTTTTCAACGGCCAGATCACGGCCGCGGGCAAGGTGCCGCCGGCCAAGGTGTTCATCGCGGGCGCGGGCGTGGCGGGGCTTGCCGCCATCGGCACGGCGGCCAACCTGGGCGCCATCGTGCGCGCCAACGACACGCGCGCCGAGGTGGCGGACCAGGTCAAGTCGCTGGGTGGCGAGTTCGTCAAGGTGGACTACGAGGAAGAAGGCTCGGGCGGCGGCGGCTATGCCAAGGTCATGAGCGAGGGTTTCCAGGCCGCACAGCGCAAGATGTACGCCGAGCAGGCCAAGGATGCGGACATCATCATCACCACCGCGCTGATCCCCGGCAAGCCCGCGCCCAAGCTCATCACGGCCGAGATGGTGCAGAGCATGAAGCCCGGCAGCGTGATCGTGGACATGGCCGCCGAGCAGGGCGGCAACTGCGAACTGACCGTGCCCGGCCAGGCCGTGGTGCGCCACGGCGTGACCATCGTCGGCTACACCGACCTGGCCTCGCGGCTGGCCAAGCAGTCGTCCACGCTGTACGCCACCAACCTGCTGCGCCTGACGGAAGAGCTGTGCAAGGCCAAGGACGGCGTGGCCGTGGTCAACATGGAGGACGACGCGATCCGAGGCCTCACCGTGGTCAAGGATGGGGCGATCACCTGGCCTGCCCCGCCGCTCAAGCAGGCCCCTGCACCGGCACCCAAGGCCGCGGCGGCTCCTGTGGCCGCCAAGAAATCCAGCCATGGCCCGGGCGCACCGATGTCCGCCAAGACGCTGACCATCGTTTTTGCCGTGTTGGCCGTGCTGTTCTGGGCCATCGGCGCCTATGCGCCCGTGGCCTTCCTGGGGCACTTCACGGTGTTCGTGCTGGCCTGCTTCATCGGCTACATGGTGGTGTGGAATGTCACGCCCGCGCTGCACACGCCACTGATGAGCGTGACCAACGCCATCTCCAGCATCATCGCCATCGGCGCGCTGGTGCAGATCGCGCCGCCCGATGCGGGTGTCAACGGGCGCCCGGATGGGCTCATCCTGTGGCTGGCGTTTGCCGCGCTGGTGCTCACGGCCGTCAACATGTTCGGCGGCTTTGCGGTGACGCGCCGCATGCTGGCCATGTTCCGCAAGTAACTCCATCACAACAAGAACACGAGGAGCACAGAACATGTCCCCAAGTCTCGCCACCGTCGCCTACCTGGGCGCGGCCATTTTGTTCATCCTGAGCCTGGGCGGGCTCTCCAACCCCGAAACCTCGCGCCGGGGCAACCTGTTCGGCATGGTCGGCATGGCGCTGGCCGTGCTGGCCACGGTGTTCGGCCCGCGCGTCAGCCCCGCAGGGGTGGCCTGGATCGTCGGCGCGCTGGTCGTTGGCGGCGGCATCGGCCTGTATGCCGCCAAGGTCGTCAAGATGACCCAGATGCCCGAGTTGGTCGCGCTCATGCACAGCCTGGTGGGCCTGGCGGCCTGCCTGGTGGGGTTTGCGAGTTACGTCGATACCTCGATCCAGCTGCAGGGCGCGGAGAAGATCATCCATGAGGTGGAGATCTATGTCGGCATCCTGATCGGCGCGGTCACGTTCAGCGGATCGCTGATCGCCTTTGGCAAGCTCAACGGCAAGATCGGTGGCAAGCCGCTGCTGCTGCCCGGCCGCCACTGGATGAACCTGGCCGCGCTGCTGGTCGTGATCTGGTTTGGCCGTGAGTTCCTGCGCGCCGAGACCATCGAACAGGGCATGGTGCCGCTGATGGTGATGACGGCGATCGCGCTGCTGTTCGGCATTCACATGGTGATGGCCATCGGTGGTGCGGACATGCCGGTGGTGGTGTCCATGCTCAACAGCTACTCGGGCTGGGCAGCGGCGGCCACGGGCTTCATGCTGTCCAACGACCTGCTCATCGTCACGGGCGCGCTGGTGGGCTCCTCGGGTGCCATCCTGAGTTACATCATGTGCAACGCGATGAACCGCAACTTCATCAGCGTGATCGCGGGCGGCTTCGGCTCGGGCGCTGGCACACCGGCCAAGAAGGGCGAGGCTGCCGAGCCGCAAGGCGAGGCCGTGCCCGTCAGCTCCGCCGAGACGGCCGAGCTGCTGCGCGATGCCAAGAGCGTCATCATCGTGCCCGGCTACGGCATGGCCGTGGCCCAGGCCCAGCACACGGTGTACGAGATCACCAAGACCCTGCGCGAAAAAGGCGTGGATGTGCGCTTTGCCATCCACCCCGTGGCGGGCCGCATGCCCGGCCACATGAACGTGCTGCTGGCCGAGGCCAAGGTGCCCTACGACATCGTGATGGAGATGGACGAGATCAACGAGGACTTTCCCAATGCCGACGTGGCCATGGTCATCGGCGCCAACGACATCGTGAACCCGAGCGCGCTGGACGACCCGTCCAGCCCCATCGCCGGCATGCCAGTGCTCGAAGTGTGGAAGGCCAAGACCTCGATCGTGATGAAACGCTCCATGGCCTCGGGCTATGCGGGCGTGGACAACCCCCTGTTCTACAAGGACAACAACCGCATGCTGTTTGGCGACGCCAAGAAAATGCTCGACGAAGTTCTTTCCGCGCTCAAGGGGTGACGGGCATAATTCCACCGCGAAAAAAGCACGACCGTGCTGAAAAAATCAGCACGGTCTCACGGCCTCAATAAAACTTATCAGGAGACAAAAAATGACGAATCGCCCCTGGCTGGCTGCCTATCCGCAAGGCGTCCCCGCAGACATCGACACCGCGCAATACCCGTCGCTGGTGGCCCTCATGGACGAGGCGTTCACCAAGTACGCGGGCCGCGTGGCCTACAGCTTCATGGGCAAGGAAGTGACCTATGCCCAGACAGACTCGCTCTCCAGTGCCTTTGCGGCCTACCTGCAGGGCCTGGGCCTGGTCAAGGGCGACCGCGTGGCCATCATGATGCCCAACGTGCCGCAGTACCCCGTCACGGTGGCGGCCATCCTGCGCGCGGGCTTCGTGGTGGTCAACGTGAACCCGCTGTACACCCCGCGCGAGCTGGAGCACCAGCTCAAGGATTCGGGCGCCAAGGCCATCGTCATCATCGAGAACTTCGCCACCACGCTGCAAAGCTGCATTGCCAACACGCCCGTCAAGCACGTGGTGCTGTGCGCCATGGGCGACCAGCTGGGCCTGCTCAAGGGCGCGCTCGTCAACTACGTGGTGCGCAACGTCAAGAAGATGGTGCCCGCCTACAACCTGCCGGGCGCCGTGCGCTTCAATGACGCGGTGGCCCAGGGCACGCGCGGCACCCTCAAGAAGCCCGACATCCGGCCCGACGACATCGCGCTGCTGCAATACACCGGCGGCACCACCGGCGTGAGCAAGGGCGCGGTGCTGCTGCACCGCAATGTGATCGCCAACGTGCTGCAGTCCGAGGCATGGAACGACCCGGTGATGAAGAAGGTGCCCGCGGGCGAGCAGCAGACCAGCATCTGCGCGCTGCCGCTGTACCACATCTTCGCGTTCACCGTGAACATGATGCTGAGCATGCGCACGGGCGGCAAGACCATCCTGATCCCCAATCCGCGCGACCTGCCTGCCGTGCTCAAGGAGCTGTCCAAGCACACCTTCCACAGCTTCCCGGCCGTGAACACGCTGTTCAACGGCCTGGCCAACCACCCCGACTTCAACACCGTCAACTGGAAGAACCTCAAGGTCTCGGTGGGCGGCGGCATGGCCGTGCAGGGCGCCGTGGCCAAGCTGTGGCTGGAGAAGACCGGCTGCCCCATCTGCGAGGGCTACGGCCTGTCGGAGACCAGCCCCTCGGTCAGCTGCAACCCCGTGACCGCCAAGGAGTTCACCGGCACCATTGGCGTGCCGCTCCCCGGCACCCTGATGAAGCTGCTCGACGACGACGGCCGCGAGGTGACCACCCTCGGCCAGCCCGGCGAAATCGCGATCAAGGGCCCGCAGGTGATGGCCGGCTACTGGCAGCGCCCCGATGAAACCGCCAAGGTCATGACCGACGACGGCTTCTTCAAATCCGGCGACATCGGCGTCATGGACGAGCGCGGCTTCTTCAAGATCGTGGACCGCAAGAAGGACATGGTGCTGGTCAGCGGCTTCAACGTCTACCCCAACGAGGTCGAAGAAGTCGTGGCCAACTGCCCCGGCGTGCTCGAATGCGCCGTGGTGGGCGTGCCCGACGAGAAGACCGGCGAGGCCGTCAAGCTCGTGATCGTCAAGAAGGACCCCGCGCTCACCGAAGCGCAGGTCAAGGAGTTCTGCCGCGCCGAACTCACCGGCTACAAGCAGCCCAAGGTCATCGAGTTCCGCACCGAGCTGCCCAAGACCCCCGTGGGCAAGATCCTGCGCCGCGAGCTGCGCGACAAGAAATGACCATCCCCCTGAGCCGCTTCGCGGCTTCCCCCTTCTCTCGGCTCGCGCCGGGAAGGGGGACGACGCCAGCGGCCTGGCGAAGCCAGTTCCACGGCGTCCGCTGGTATGGGACGTGTCGGTTTCGTAGGCCATGACCACCGCCATCCTCAGCGCCTTGCCCGAAGAGCAAAGCTCGCTGGTCCAGCACCTGTCGCACCCCCAGCGTCTGATGCATGCGGGCCGCGCCTTTTGGCTGGGCGAGCTGCACGGCCGCGCGGTGGTGTTGGCGCTGTCGGGCATCGGCAAGGTGGCGGCTGCCACCACGGCCACGGCGCTCATCGAGCGTTTCGGCGTGGCGCGCATCGTCTTCACCGGGGTTGCGGGCGGTGTGGGCGATGGCGTGAATGTGGGCGACGTGGTGGTGGCGCAGGACTACCTCCAGCACGACATGGACGCCTCGCCCCTGTTCCCGCGCTGGGAAGTGCCCGGCTACGCACGCAGCCGCCTGGCCTGTGACGGCGTGCTGTCTGCTCTGCTTTTGGAAGCTGCTTGCGCTTGTGTATCAAGCGCCAGTGGCCAATTTGGCTTGAGAACTGGTGCAACAGATGCGTTGGAAGGCGTCTTGCACCGCACCCACCACGGCCTGGTGGCCAGCGGGGACCGATTTGTCTCTGCCGCCGATGAGTCCCACCGCCTGCGCAACACCTTGCGCGACGCCGGCCACGACGTGCTGGCCGTTGAAATGGAAGGCGCCGCCGTGGCCCAGGTGTGCTATGACTACAGCATCCCCTTCGCCGCCGTGCGCACCATCTCCGACCGCGCCGATGACACCGCCCACGTGGACTTTCCCCTCTTCGTGCAGACCGTGGCCAGCCGCTACGCCGAGCACATCATGCTGGCGTTTCTTCAAAAACTATAAAATTGATAGCTACTCGCGCTTGTTGAGTAAGCGCTAGGGGCTATTTTGTTGGATATTTTCATGCGTGGCCGTAGATCATCGGTCGCCGCGCCGTGAAACTGGCGCTCCTCCATGCCAGCGCCACCGTGGATCCGGCTTTGCCTGTCCACCGGAGGCGTCCCCCTCGGGGGAAGGCGCGCAGCGCCACAGGGGGCTACTTCAACCAGCCGCGCTTGCGGAAGTACCACATGGGCCCCACCGCGCTGGCGATCATCAGCAGGATGCCGTAGGCATACCCGTAGCTCCACTCCAGCTCGGGCATGAACTTGAAGTTCATGCCGTACACGCTGGCGATCAGCGTGGGGGGCAGCAGCGCCACGCTGGCCACCGAGAAGATCTTGATGATCTTGTTCTGGTTGATGTTGATGAAACCGACCGTGGCGTCCATCAGGAAGTTGATCTTGTCGAACAAAAACGCCGTGTGGTTGTCCAGCGATTCGATGTCGCGCAGGATCTGGCGGGCTTCCTCGAACTGCTCGGAGTTGAGCATCTTGCTGCGCATCATGAAGCTCACGGCGCGGCGGGTGTCCATCACGTTGCGGCGGATGCGTCCGTTCAAGTCTTCCTGGCGGGCAATGGCGCCCAGCACCTCGCCAGCAAGGGCATCGGTCACGTCGCCGGCCAGCACCTGCTTGCTCACCTTTTCCAGCTCGTCGTAGATGTTCTCGAGCGTGTCGGCCGAATACTCGGCGTCGGCGTCGAACAGCTTGAGCAGCACTTCCTTGGCGTCTTCGATGAGGCCTGGCGCGCGGCGTGCGCGCATGCGCAGCAGGCGGAACACCGGCACGTCTTCGTCGTGGATGGAGAACAGCACGCCCCGGCTCTTGAGGTTGGCGTTGTGCTGGTTCAGGATGAAAGCCACCCGCACCGAGCGCGGGTCTTCATCGTCGTCGATCAAAAAGTCGCTGCGAATGTGCAGCTCGCCGTTGTCTTCTTCGTAGAAGCGGGCGGATTCCTCGATGTCCTCGTCCATCGCATCCTCGGGGATGGACAGGCCGTAGTGCTGCTTGATCCAGCGTTTTTCTTCGAGGGTGGGGGCTTCCAGGTCCACCCAGATCGGCTGGAAGCGGGTCAGCTCTTCCAGGGATTCGATTTCTTCCTGGAACAGCCGGCCATTGGCGAGCGTGAAGATGTTGAGCATGGGCTCACTCCCTTGTTGTGTGGCATCTGCGGTGTGGGGGATCGGGTGCTTTCAACCCCACAGCAGGCAGGCCGGGGAGCTGAAAGCTACCAACTCGGGTAGGTTTCCAAGGAGCTTTCTCCGTAAAAAATGGACAGGCGGCGGATTATGGCACTGCCGCCGCGGCGGGCCCGTGGCAAAAGCCCGCGCCCGCCGTGGTCAGGTGGATGAAGCCTGGCGCACGATGGCCAGTGCCCGGCACAGGTCGGCCCAGGCGGCGGCCTTGGTCTCCTGCGAGCGCAGCAGGAAGGCGGGGTCGTAGGTCACCACGGCGGGGCACCCGCCCAGCGCGTGTGGCCCCGCGCGCAGGCGGCCCAGCGGTTCGGTGCGGCCCAGCGCCACGCGCGCCGCGACATGGCCCAGCACCAGCACCAGGGCGGGCTGCAGCGATGCCACGGTCTCGGCCAGCGTGGCCTGGATGTCCGCGCTCGCCTGCGTGCCGGAGGCGGGGCGCTCCAGCGCGGCCAGGAACACGCGGGGATGCCGGTGCAGTTGCATGGCGCGCAGCATGTTGTCGAGCAGGCGGCCTGCGTCGCCGCCCAGCGGGTCGTCGGGGGTGAGGCTTTCGGCCACGATCAGCCAGCCCGGGCCCAGCCCGGCGGGCGCCTGCGCCGGATCGGCCAGGGGGTACAGCGGCTGGGGCGCGTGCAGCCTCAGGGCCGGGGCGACGGGGGCCGTCGCGGTGGAGAGGGTGGAGGGCGGCGTGTCCTGCGCTGGCGCCGGTGCAGCGCGCGCGGGCACCCGGGGCGGGGGGGGGCGCTGCGCGGTCGGGGGCGGCGGCCGGGGCTGTCGTGGCGGCCACCAGGGCGGGCCGCGCCGGTGGGCGATCGGTGCCGGGGGCTGCTGTGGCGCCCGCTGCTTGCGCGGCTGGCGCCGCCACCGCCGCCGCCACGGCCTGTGGCGGGCCCCACACGGTGACGCCCATTTCTTGCAGCATGGCGCGCTGTCGCGCATCGAGGTGGAGGCTCATACGGGCGGGGTGGGTGGTTCTTGCGGGTTACAGGGGCAGGCTCATGACCACGGCGTCTTCGCGCTGGCCCTCGGCCGCGGGGTAGTAGCGCTTGCGTTCGCCCACGCGGCGAAATCCGTGCGCCTGGTAGATGTGCTGCGCGCGCAGGTTGCTCACGCGCACCTCCAGCCACAGCCACTGCGCGCCCCGTCCGCGTGCCCACAGGGCCAGCGCATCGAGCAGCACCCGCGCCCAGCCCTGGCGCTGGAATTCGGGCGTGACGGTGATGTTGAGCAGGTGCACTTCGTCCACGCCCAGCATCGCCACGAAGTAGCCCAGCAGATGGTCGCCGGCCATGAGCAGCTGGGCCTGGTAGCCCGAGGCCAGCGCATCGGTGAAGTTGCCGCGCGTCCAGGGGTGCGAATAGGCGCGTTGCTCCACCGCCAGCACGGCGTCGAGCCGCGCGAGCGTGAGGGTTTCAAAGCGCGCTTCCAGGGCGCGGGCGGGCGGGGTGGGCAGGGCGCTCATGCGGTGGTGGCCAGGACAAGGTTCACTGGGGCGCGCCAACCCCGGGTTCCTGCGGGTTGGCTGCCGCCTGGGCGGCGCGCAGGGCGGCACGTTCGGCGGTGGTTTGCGCCACTTTATCGCGGATATAGCGCGGCAGCGCATCGCGGGCCGGCACGCCGTGGCCGGCGGCCAGCAGCGCAGGGGCCAGGCGCAGCAGCGCGCCGGCCGTGGGCAGCGCGGCCACATGGGGGGCATCGGGCGCGAGCCGGTCGCCGTAGGGGGCCTGCGCATTGCCCGCCACCGTCCAGCCCGGGGGCGGCAGCACGGATTCCGGCGCGCCCAGTCCAAAGTCGGCGTCGGCCTGCCAGCGTGCCTCGGAGGCCCGCCATTCGCAGCGCGCGTGGTAGACCTCGTCCATGCGCGCGTCCAGCACCGCCACCACGCGCGTGCAGCCCTGCGCGTGGCGCGCCTCCTCGGCCACCGCGAGCAGGGTGTCCACGGGCAGCACCGGCACGCCGTGGCCCCCGCGCGCGCCAAACGCCAGCCCCTGGGCCACGGCGCAGGCGGTGCGCAGCCCGGTGAAGGAACCCGGCCCCCGGCCAAACACGATGGCCTCGAGCGTGTCGAACGACACGCCGGCCTGCGCCATCAGGCTGCGCACCGCCGGGATCAGGGTGGCCGATGCCTGCGCGCCCCCGGGGCCCGTGTGATGCCACACGGCATCGCCCTGCTGTACCGCGATGGAGAGGGTGTCGGTGCTGGTGTCGAAGGCAAGTAGATTCATGGGGCCTGGGGGTTTGCGCGGCAAAAGGAGGTCAGGAGGCGGTGTGGCCAGGGGCGGGCGTGGCGGTGGCGGCCGGGCCCGCCGGACTCCTGCGCAGCACGCCCAGCAGGATACCGGCAGTCACCAGCAGCAGGCCGGCGACGAGGTTCCAGTACATCGGCTCGTCCAGGAACACCACGGCACCGATGGCCGAGAGGCCGGGCACCAGCGCCGTGATCATGGTGGAGCGCACGGGCCCATAGTGCTGGATCATGCGCGTGAAGCCGATGCCCGAGATCACCACCGAGCCGCCGCCCTGGAACACCATGTGAAAGACGATCTCGCTCCAGGGCGCCAGCGCCAGGTGGCTGGTGACGGCGCCCAGCGTGGTCAGCAGGGCATAGCCGGGCACATAGACCAGGCAGGCAAACGCCGTGATCGCGATGGTGGCCTGCACGGCGTCCACCGCGTGGCGCCGGGCCAGCACGCTGTAGGTGGCCCAGCTCGCGGCCGCCATCATGAAGAGCAGGTCGCCCTTCCACACGTCGCCCCCCGAGAAGGCCGCCAGCAGGCTGCGGCCGCCCACCAGCAGGTCGCCCGCCACGATGAAGGCCAGGCCCGCGGCACGCAGCGGGGTGATGTGGTCGCGCAGCAGCGCGGCGGCCAGCAGCGCCGTCCACAGCGGCAGGCTGCCCGGCATCAGCACGGCCGCGTGGGTGGCGGGCGCATGGAAGAACCCCGCGTAGGCCAGCATGGCGTACAGCAGCCCGCCGAAGATGCCCAGCAGGGCCGTGGTGCGCAGCGGCAGGGGCGAGATGCCCCCCAGGCTGGAGGGCGGGGCGGACGCGCCCTGCGCCGCCGTGCGCCGCCGCACCATCCACCAGCCCCAGGGCAGCAGCACCAGGCTGGCGCCGGTGATGCGCAGCAGCGCGATGTCGAACGGGGTGAGCGTGCGCTGGGCCGAGGCGCGGGCAATGACGATGAAGCCTGTCCAGATGGTGACGGTCACGACCGCCGCCAGCAGGCCCATGGCACGAGGAGAAAAGCGCATCGGGGGATTATCGGTGCCTGCCGCCGCCAGCGCTGGCGCGCGGCTTGCCGGCGGGGCCGGGGCAGAGGCCGCCCCTGGCGCCGGGCGATAGACTTCCGCCATGTTTTCTCTTCCTGTTGCCTGGCGCTGGAGTGCGCTGCGGGATGCCGTGCGCTGCTGCGCGGCATCGCTTGTCCTGGCGGGGGCCGCCGGCGCCGCCGGGGCGCAGCCCGCCACCCCCGCACCCGTTTCGTTGCCCCCGGAAGTCGAGGCGGCCCTGCAGCGCGCCAGGCTGCCGCGCGAGGCGCTGTCGGTGGTGGTCGTGGATGCCCAGGGCGGCCGCGCTGCGGCGCGCCTTTCGCACCGCGCGCAGGCCCAGGTCAACCCGGCGTCGGTGATGAAGCTGGTGACCACTTACGCGGCGCTGGAGCAGCTGGGCCCCGCCTATGTGTGGAACACCCCGGTCTACGTGCAGGGCACGGTGCAGGAGGGCAGCCTGCGCGGCAATGTCTACATCCAGGGCCAGGGCGACCCCAAGCTCGTCATGGAGCGCCTGTGGTTGCTGATGCGGCGCCTGCAGGGCCAGGGCATCCAGGTCATCGTGGGCGACATCGTGCTCGACCGCACCGCCTTCGATGTGCCCGACCACGACCCGGCGCGCTTTGACGGCGAGCCCCTGCGCCCGTACAACGCCGCGCCCGACGCGCTGCTGCTCAACTACAAGTCCTCGGTGATGACCTTCGTGCCCGACGCCGCCGGCGGGCTGGCCCGCATCCAGTACGACCCGCCCCTGGCGGGCGTGTCGCGCCAGCCCACCGTGGCGCTGGCGGCGCCGGGCACCGAGTGCGGAGACTGGCGTGGCGCCCTGCGCGCGGAGCTGGCCGACCCCGCCAAGGTGGTCTTCCAGGGGGTGTACCCGGCCGCCTGCGGCGAACGCGTGTGGCCCGTGGCGGCGGCCGACCCGCGCGGCTTTGCGGCGCGCGCGGTGGAAGGCATGTGGCGCGAACTGGGCGGCAAGCTCACGGGCAGCGTGCGCGAGGGCAAGGTGCCGGCCGGCCTGAAGCCCGCCTTCGTGGCCACCTCGCCCCCCCTGGCCGAGGTGGTGCGCGATGTGAACAAATACAGCAACAACGTGATGGCGCAGCATGTCTTCCTCACGCTGGCATTGCAAAGGAACGGTGTGGCCACCTTCGACGGTGCCCGCGAGGCCCTGCGCCAGTGGTGGCTCGCGCGCATGGGCGATGCGGAACTGCCCCTGGCCGACAACGGCGCGGGCCTGAGCCGGGACGCCCGCCTGACCGCGCAGGCGCTGGCGCGCATGCTGCAGGTGGCCTGGGCCTCGCCCGTGATGCCGGAGCTCGTGGCCTCGCTGCCCATCTCCGGCGTGGACGGCACGCTGCGCCGCAGCCAGAGCCGCGCGGGCGTGGCCCACCTCAAGACGGGCAGCCTGCGCGACGTGATGGCCGTGGCGGGCTACGTGCACGCGGCCAGCGGCCGGCGCTATGTGCTGGTGGCGGTCGTCAACCATGCCAATGCCGGCGCAGCGCGGCCCGTGCTGGACAGCCTGGTCGACTGGGCGGCGCGTGACCAGTGAATAATCCGGCGTTGCCCCGGCCCCGCGCGCCCGGGCCTTCGCTTCGAACAGGTTTCCGGAACCACCGCCCCATGCCCACGACCGAGCTCATCGGCTACCTTGCCGCCGCCATGACCACCTGCAGCTTCGTGCCGCAGGCGCTGCACACCTTCCGCACGCGGGATGTCCGCGGCATTTCGCTGGGCATGTACAGCGTGTTCACGGCGGGCGTGGCGCTGTGGCTGGTCTATGGGCTGACCCTGGCGGCCTGGCCCATCGTGGTGGCCAATGCCATCACGCTCGCGCTGGCGGGGACGATCCTGGGAATGAAGGTGGCCTACGGGGCAGGCGGCGGGCACTGACCGCCGGCCCGTGGCGGCACGCTGTCGCCTAGGCGTCTGCGCGCCCGGTGCGGTCCGCGTTATCCCCTATGGATGGTGCAGTGCAGGTGCGCGCACGATGCGTCGTTCCTTCCAGACCTGAGGTATCCATTCATGACGTATTTCCGCCTTACCTGTGTCGCCGCCGCCGCGGTCCTGCTTGTTGCCTGCGGTGGCTCCGACGATCCCGCCCGCGGCGCGCTGATCGATCCCCCGGCGGTGCTCACCACGCTGACGGCCGCGCAGATCGACGCAGGCACTTCCAGCAGCGGCCTGCAGGCCATCACCGGTAAGGCGAAATGCGACGTGAAGGTGGTTGCGCTCAATTACGCCACCGCGGGCGCCAAGGGGGGCGAGAGCACCAACGCCTCCGGCGTGATGCTCGTGCCCGCGGGCAGCTGCAGCACCGCCGCGCCGCTGGTCGCCTATGCCAAGGGCACCGACGTGCAAAAGCCCCGCACCCTGGCCAATCCGCAGGACAGCGAAACCTTCCTGCTCGCTGCCATGTACGCCGCCCAGGGCTATGCCGTAGTGGCCACCGACTACCTGGGGTTTGCCAAGTCGGGCTACAGCTACCACCCCTACCTGCACGCCGACTCGGAAGCCACCTCGGTCATCGACTCGGTGCGCGCCGCCCGCAACGCGGCGGGCAGCGTGGGCGCCAATCTGTCGGGCAAGGTCATGTTCACAGGCTACTCGCAGGGCGGGCACTCGTCGATGGCGGCGCACCGCTCCGCGGAGCGCGACTACGGCAATGAATTCAACGTGGTGGCCGGCGCCCACCTGGCGGGCCCCTACAACCTGTCGGGTTCGCTGCGCATCCCGGACGCCATCGCGGGCGTGCAGTTCTTCGTTCCGTACCTGGTGACGGCCTGGCAGAAGGTCTATGGCGATGTCTACACGGACGTCAAGCAGGTCTTCAAGGCGCCGTACTCGGGCTACATCGAGACCCTGCTGCCCCACCCCACGCTGACCTACACCACGCTGGTCACCTCGGGCACCCTGCCCGCGGGCACGCCCAACCAGGCGCGTGATGCGCTGTTCCAGCCCGCCTTCATCACGGGCTCGCAGACCAGCACCACCCACCCCCTGTACCTGGCGGCCAAGAAGAACGACCTGCTGGGCTGGAACCCCAAGGCCCGCGTGCTGCTGTGCGGCGGCGCTGGCGACCCCACGGTGCCGCCCGCCATCCACCAGCGGATCATGAAGGCCGACTTCGACAGCCGGGGCCTGACCAACGTGGCGTCGGTGGACGTCGATGCCGCGATCCAGGCCACCTTCGGCCCGGGCGGCCAGGCCCCCACCGATCCGGCATCGGCCGCATTCGCGACCTACTACGCCGCCTACCACGGCACGTATGAGCCACCCTTCTGCCATGCACAGGCCCGTGCAGTGTTTGACACCGTCAAGTAGGCAAAGGCATCCGCCCTGCCCGCCCGGGGCAGGGCGCACAGCAAAAAGCCGACCCTGGGGTCGGCTTTTTTGTGCCTCCCGGTGGCGCGCTCCACGAGCGCCGCCACCCCGCAGGCGGGTTACCAGCGCGCCTTCAGCCGGTCATGGGCGTAGGTGCCGAACTGGCGTTGTGCCGAAGGGGTGAGGTACACCGGGTCGGCGAACACGTAGGAGGCCTGGTTGGCGCCCGCCAGCAGCGTCGAGGGGGTGCACAGGGCCGAGTTGACCTGGCCCGCGCCGATGCCGATGCCGTTGGCGGCGTCCACGGAGGTGCACACGGGCGTCGTGGCGTTGTTGAAACCGTAGTTGGCGGGCACGCTCGTGTACAGGTTCACGTAGTAGGCGGAATCGACGTACAGCACGTTGGCGCCGAGGTCCACGATGCCCACGAGCAGGCCGTCGTTGAAGCGGCTGCTGGCGTCGGTCAGCAGCGCCTCGCGGCGGATGGCCTTGGCCCAGGGGGTCTTGCTCAGGTCATAGGTGCCGGTCACCACCACGTACTTGGCGCCCGCGGCGACGAGGCGGCGCACCTGCGCGGCCATGTCCTCACCGGCCTGGCGGGCTGCGGCCACCATGGCGGCTTCCGTCTGGGTGCCTGCCTGCACGGCGGCCATGCCGGCGATCACGTCGCTGATGCCGCCGCTCAGGATCACCACGTCGTTGGCCGCGAAGCTGCCGCTGGCCAGGAAAGTATCGATCTGCTCGGTGATGGTGGGGGTGCTGGCGTTGCCCGCGGCGTCGGGCTTGGCCTTGACGCGGGCGTTGCCCACCGCGTAGCTCTTGCCGCCCGCCGAGGCGGCCGTGAGGGGCTTGCCGTAGCTGGCGGCCACCTGCAGGGTCCAGTTGTTCACGCTGCCGTCATTGACGGTGTAGCGCGTTCCCTTTTGCCCCACGTCGCTGTTGGCATCGCCGAACGCGATGAAGCGCTCGGGCGTGATGGCCGATTCGGTGGTGCTTGAACCGCAGGCCGCAAGCAACGCGGCCGACGCACATGCGGCGACCAGAACGGTGCGGCGCATCCAATTTGCTGCCATGTATTTCTCCAGAAAAGTGGGGGTAGTTTAGCGGTGCAACGTCAACCCATGTAAAGCCGCCTTGTGCGGCTGGAATCATGCGGCAGATGCCCGTTGCAGGCGGTCACGAACGCCTTCCCACTCGGGCTCGGCGGGCGGGGTCTCGATCCAGATCAGTTTCACGCCGTCGTCGTCGAAGCCGCGCAGCACGGCGAACAGCTGCTGGGCCGTGGCGGCCGCGTCGTCGGGCATACGCCGCATGACGAGCCTGGAGGACTGGGTGCGCAGCGCGGCACGGGCATAGACCGCGATGTGGGCGGCCTCGGCGCCCAGCAGGTCCAGGCCGGTCTGCAGGGCCTTGGCGTCCATCAGGCGCACCTTGGCGGCGGGGGCGTAGTGGGCTTCGAGCGTGCCGGAGGCGCGCGGCGTGAGCGCGGGCAGGTCGTCCCTGGACAGCGGCGCGGTGCCGCAGGCGGCCTCAATCTGCTCGCGCGTGACGGCGCCCGGGCGCAGCAGCACTGGCACGCCGCGCGTGCAGTCCACGATGGTGCTTTCGATGCCCACTTCGCACGGGCCACCGTCGAGTACCAGCAGCCCGGCGCCCAGCTCGTCCTGCACGTGCCGGGCGGTGGTGGGGCTCACGCGGCCAAAGCGGTTGGCGCTGGGGGCCGCCACGCCCCACACGGGCGGGCCGCCCAGGGCATCGCCATCGCCGGGCGTGGCGCAGGCCAGCAGCAGCGCGTGCGCCACGGGGTGGGCGGGGCAGCGCAGCCCCACGCTGTCCTGGCCGCCCGTGGCGGCCGTGGCCACGCCGGACAGGCGCGGCAGGATGAGCGTGAGCGGTCCGGGCCAGAAGGCATCGACGAGCTTCTGTGCAAAACCCGGTACCTCACTGGCGAAGTGGGCAATGCCTTCGGCATTGGCCACGTGCACGATCAGCGGGTGATCGCTGGGGCGCCCCTTGGCGGCGAAGATCTGCGCCACGGCGGTATCGCTGCTGGCGTCGGCGGCCAGGCCATACACGGTTTCGGTGGGCAGGCCCAGCAGCGCGCCGCTGCGCACGGCCCGCGCTGCGGCGGCGATGGATGCGGGCTGGGTGCCGTCAAGAATCATGGTCAGAACGGCGCGATGCCCAGGAGGGCCGCAGCCCGCAGGGCGGTGGCCCGCGCAGCGTCGGGGGTGGCGGCGGTGATGTTGAGGTGGCCCATCTTGCGGCCGCGCTTGGCGTCGCGCTTGCCATACAGGTGCAGGTGCGTGCCGGGCAGGGCCAGCACCTCGGCCCAGGGGGGCGTCTGCTCCGTGCCGCCCTGCGCAAACCACAGATCGCCCAGCAGGTTGAGCATCACGGCGGGGCTGTGCTGGCGCGGCTGCGTGAGCGGCAGGCGGGCCATGGTGCGCACCTGCAGCTCGAACTGCGACACGTCGCAGGCGTTCTGGCTGTAGTGGCCGCTGTTGTGCGGGCGCGGGGCGATCTCGTTGACCACCAGGCCGCCGTCCTGCAGCACGAAGAACTCCACGCAGAGCACGCCGACGTACTGCAGGCCGTTTGCTATCGAAATTGCAGCTGCTACCGCTTGCTGAATAAGCGCTGGAGGCAGATTTTGTTCAAAAACCTCCGTCACGGCCAGGATGCCGTCGCGGTGCAGGTTGCGCTGCACGGGCAGGTGCACGGTGGCCCCGTCGGCGCCGCGCGCCACGATCACCGAGCATTCCAGTGCCAGCGGCAGCATCTTCTCCAGCACGCAGGGCACCTTGCCGACCGCGTCCCACGCAGCGGCGAGTTCGGCAGCGGTCTTCACTCGCACCTGGCCTTTGCCGTCGTAGCCCATGCGAGCCGTTTTCAGGATGCCTGGCAACAGATCAGAAGAAACCGCAGCCAGTTGCTCAGCCGTTTCGATCACCGCATACGGCGCGCAGGGCACGCCGCAGGCCACGAAATGGGCTTTTTCCCGTGCACGGTCCTGCGCCACCGACACGGCGCTGGCGGCGGGCGACACGGGGCGCTGCGCTGCCAGGGCGGCCAGCGCGGCCGCGGGCACGTTTTCGAACTCGGTGGTCACCGCATCGGCCAGGCGGGCCAGCTCGGCCAGGCCCTGCGGATCTTCATAGCCCGTCTGGATGTGGTGGTGGCTCACCAGCCCGGCGGGGCTGGTGGGGTCGGCGTCGAGCACGGCCGTGAAATAGCCCATGGCCTGGGCCTGGTGCACAAACATGCGGCCCAGCTGGCCGCCGCCGAGCACGCCCAGCGTCGATCCCGGCAGGAGGGGTTTGTTGCTGGCGCTCATGCGGCGGGCGGCAAGGTCATGTTGCGGGCCACCTCGGTCTGCTCGGCGCGGAAGGCTTCGAGCCGCTGGCGCAGTTCGGGGCTTTCGTTGGCCAGCAGGGCGACGGCAAACAGGGCGGCATTGGCAGCGCCCGCCGTGCCGATGGCGAACGTGGCCACGGGGATGCCCTTGGGCATCTGCACGATGCTGTGCAGCGAATCCACACCCTGCAGGTGGCGACTGGCCACGGGCACGCCCAGCACGGGCACGGTGGTCTTGGCGGCAATCATGCCGGGCAGATGGGCGGCGCCACCGGCACCCGCAATGATGGCCTTCAGGCCCCGGCCGGCGGCCGCCTCGGCGTAGGCGAACATGTCGTCGGGCATGCGGTGGGCCGAAACCACGCGGGCCTCGTGCGGGATGCCGAATTGCTCAAGAATCTGCACTGCATGCTGCATGGTGTCCCAGTCGCTGCTGGAACCCATGACCACGCCGATCTGGATGGGTTTCATGGTGTGGAAGGTGCCTTGGCCGCGGGCTGCGCCCGCGGCACGGCTGTAGGTGGAACCCGCGATTTTACTTTTTGCGCTTCCCTTCGCCGCACCCGGGCATGTCGATGGGCCAAAATAGCGCGAACCAACCAGCTTGACCGGCCCCGCCCGTACACCACCATGATTGACGTCACCGTAGAGAACTTTGAAGCCGAGGTCGTTGCCGCCTCGATGACCGTGCCCGTGCTGGTGGACTTCTGGGCGCCCTGGTGCGGCCCCTGCAAGTCGCTGGGGCCGGTGCTGGAAAAGCTCGAGACCGAATACGCCGGCCGCTTCAAGCTCGTCAAGATCGACTCGGACCAGGAGCAGCAGCTGGCGGGCATGTTCGGCATCCGCAGCATCCCCACCTGTGTGCTGCTCATGAACGGCCAGCCCGTGGACGGCTTCATGGGGGCCCTGCCCGAGGGCCAGGTGCGCGCCTTCCTCGACAAGCACGTGCCCACCGCCGAGGAAATGGTGGCCGAAATGGAGGAGGAAGAAGCCCAGGACGCCCTGGCCGAGGGTGACACCAGCACCGCGCTGGAGAAGCTGCAGCATGCGGTGGTGACCGATCCCTCCAACGACGATGCGCGCTTCGACTACGTCAAGCTCCTGCTGCAGCTGCACCGCGAGGACGATGCCAAGGTCGCGTTCGCCCCCGTGATCGCCAAGGCCGCGGGCTCGCGCAAGCTCGGCGCGCTGAAAGTCTGGATGGATGCTATTGATTTCGTAGCTTCTGGCGCATATGGAGAAAGCGCTGAGGCCGATTTTGATGCCAAGATCGCCGCCAACAAGCGCGATTTCGATACCCGCTACGCCCGCGCCCGCTGGCTCTTGGCCGGCCGGCGCTGGACGGACGCGATGGACGAACTGCTCGAAATCCTCATGCGCGACAAGGCCTGGGGCGAAGAGATCGCCCGCAAGACCTACGTGGCCATCCTCGAGATCATCGAACCCCCCAAGGCGAAAGTGGCCGACGGCCAGATCCCGCCCGACGACCCGGTGGTGGCGACCTACCGGCGCCGGCTGTCGAGCGTGGTGCTGAGCTAGAACAGGCTACCCCCTGAGGCGCCTTGCGCCTTCCCCCTGGAAGGGGGACACCGCCAGTGCGGCGGGGCGGCCCTTGCACGGCGGCCGCTGCCTGTACCGTGCCCGTTGCGACGGCATCGTGCGATGGGCAGAAAAGAAAAGGCTCCCGGTTGGGAGCCTTTTGTGTTTTTTAGGCAGGTCGCCGTTTAACCGACCAAACGCTCCAGCGCCTCGCGGTACTTGGCGGCGGTTTTTTCGATCACTTCGCGCGGCAGGCGGGGGGCGGGCGCGGTCTTGTCCCAGGGCTTGCCGTTCACCTGGGCCTGCTCCAGCCAGTCGCGCACGAACTGCTTGTCGTAGCTTGGCGGGTTCTGGCCGGCGGCCAGGGCGGCTTCGTAGCCTTCCACGGGCCAGTAGCGCGAGCTGTCGGGCGTGAGCACCTCGTCCATCAGCACCAGCGTGCCATCGGGCGCCAGGCCAAACTCGAACTTGGTGTCGGCGATGATCATGCCTTTGGTCAGCGCGATCTCGGCGGCGGCCTGGTAGATCGCAATGCTGAGGTCGCGGATGCGGGTCGCCAGGTCCAGGCCGATCATCTCCACCGTGCGCTCGAAGGTGATGTTCTCGTCGTGCTCGCCCATGGCGGCCTTGGCGGCGGGGGTGTAGATGGGCGCGGGCAGCTTGGCGGCATTGGTCAGCCCTTCGGGCAGCGGCACGCCGCAGACCGAGCGCGATTCCTGGTACTCCTTCCAGCCGCTGCCGGCCAGGTAGCCGCGCACCACGGCTTCGACGGGGATGGGCTGCAGCCGCTGCACGAGCATGGACCGTCCACGGATCTGCGCGGCCTCCTGCGCGGACACCACGCTTTCCGGCGCGTCGCCCGTCAGGTGGTTGGGGCAGATGTATCCGAGCTTGTCGAACCAGAACAGCGCCATCTGCGTGAGCAGCTCGCCCTTGCCGGGGATGGGTTCGCCCATGATCACGTCGAAGGCCGACAGGCGGTCGCTGGCCACCATCAGGATGCGGTCGTCGCCCACGGCGTAGTTGTCGCGCACCTTGCCACGGGCCAGCAGGGGCAGCGAGGTCAAGGCGGAAGTGTGCAGGGCGTTGGAACTGGGCTGGGTCATGGTGTCGGGGTGGGCGGTCAATGTCCGCTGCAGGCAGGCCGAAGAACGTGGGGAATGGAGCGCGGGGGCATGGGAAATGCCTGCTGGCGCGCAACCGGTGGATTTTACGCGCGGGGCCCGAAGCGTGCGCGTGGCATGGGTTCCCGAGGGCGCGCGGGAGCGCACCGGAACGCGCCTTTGGCGAACGGGCCAGCGCGCTTCGTGCCGTTGCGGCACACTGGCGGCCCTGAGTCCGACCTGGCCGCCCTGGCCGCTTCCTGTGCCCTCCCATTCCACCCTGACCCCCCGCCGAGAACTGTGGCTGCTGCTCACGCTGGCCGGCATCCAGTTCACCCACATCCTCGACTTCATGATCATGATGCCGCTGGGGCCCCAGTTCACGCGGCTGTTTGCCATCAGCGATGCGCAGTTCGGCCTGCTGGTCTCGGCCTACACGCTCTCGGCGGGCGCATCCGGGCTGCTGGCCTCGACCTACATCGACCGTTTCGGCCGCAAGCGGCTGCTGCTGACGCTGTACGTCTTGTTCGGGCTGGCCACGCTGGCCTGCGGCGTGGCACCCACCTACGGCACGCTCATGGCCGCGCGCATCCTGGCGGGGGCCTTCGGGGGCGTGCTGTCGGCGCTGTCGCAAACCATCGTGGCCGACGTGATCCCCTTCGAGCGGCGCGGGCGCGCGATGGGCATCGTGATGACGTCGTTTTCCCTGTCCACCGTGGCCGGTGTGCCCCTGGGGCTGATCCTGGCCGAATACGGGGGCTGGAACCTGCCATTCCTGGCCATTGCGCTGATGGTGGGCGTGCTGGCCGTTCTGGCGGCACGCACCATGCCCGTGATGACGGGGCATCTGCGGGCCGCGGATGGCCGCACCGCGCTGGGTGGCATCGCCCAGGTGCTGGCCGACGCCAACCACCGCTGGGCCTTCCTGTTCTCGGCGCTCATCATGTTCGCCGGCTTCACGGTGATTCCCTACATCACCATCTACATGCAGGCCAACGCCGGGGTGCGGCCCGACCAGATTCCCCTGGTGTACCTGTGCGGCGGCGTGGTGACGCTGTTCACCGCGCGCCTGTTCGGCGTGCTCACGGACCGCTGGGGCAAGGTGGTGATGTTCCGCTGCCTGGCGCTGGCCGGCGCGTTGCCCCTGCTGGGCATCACGCTGGTGCGCGGGGTGCCGCTGGTGGCCGTGCTGGTGGTGTCGACGCTGATGTTCGCGCTGATGAGCGGCCGCATGATTCCGGGCATGGCCATCATTTCCTCGGCGGCCCGGGCGCCCTTGCGCGGCACCTTCATGACGCTGAATGCGTCGGTGCAGTCCGCGGCGATGGGCGTGGCGTCCTTTGTGGGCGGGGTGCTGATCAGCCGCGACGCGCAGGGGCTGGTGCAGAACTACTGGATGGCCGCCGTGGTGGGCATTGCGGCGAGCCTGCTGTCAATGGTGGTGGTGGGGCGGCTCACGCTGCACGGCGCGGCGCCCGCGGCACGGTGAGGAGCCGCATCTGCGGGACGGCGGTGTACGGGACGGCCCACCCGGCAACCTGCCCATTGTGCGCGCTTTTCGGAGGCTTGGCACCTTGGTTGGCATAACCCAGCGGACAGGGTCGGTATGGGATTGCTTTTCAGGGAGGGCGGGGGCATAGTGACTTCACGTCAACGGGATGCATCCAGGTTCGCCGAGCCGCTCCTCTGATCCAGGGCGGCGTTCTTCCACCGAGAGTGTTACAGGAGACTTATTTATGAACTTGACGATCAGCGGTCACCACCTCGAAGTTACCCCAGCCTTGCGCAACTACGTCACCACCAAGCTGGACCGGATCACCCGCCATTTTGACCAGGTTGTCGATGTCAAGGTACTGCTGACGGTAGAGAAGCAAAAGGAGAAGGAAAAGAGGCAGCGAGCGGAATGCAACATCCACGTCAAGGGCAACGACCTGTTTGCCGAAAGCTCCCACGCCGACCTGTATGCCGCCGTGGATGAACTGGTCGACAAGATGGACCGCCAGGTCGTGCGCCACAAGGATCGCCTGCAGGACCATCACCACGATGCCGCCAAGCGCGAACTGCACGCCTGATGCGGCAGCCCTGAGCCCGGCACAGCAGCCGCCCACTGGGCGGTTTTTTTGTTGCCCGATGCGTTGTGCTCAGGGTTTTCGCCAACGTGTGCATAATTGTTACCCTTGACCATGAACCGACTCGCCTCCATCCTGCCTTCCGCTCAAGTGCTCGTGTGCGTGGACGCCACCAGCAAGAAGCGTGCTTTTGAAGAAGCGGGTCTCCTTTTCGAGAGCCAGCACGGCCTGTCGCGCGCGCTGATCACCGACAGCCTGTTCGCGCGCGAGCGCCTGGGCTCCACCGGCCTGGGCCATGGCGTGGCCATTCCCCACGGTCGCATCAAGGGCCTGAAAGCGCCCATGGCCGCCGTGTTCCAGCTGCTCAATCCCATCGGGTTCGATGCGCCGGACGAATTGCCCGTCGGGCTGCTCATTTTCCTGCTGGTGCCCGAAGCGGCCACGCAAAAGCACCTGGAGATCCTGTCCGAGATCGCCGAGCTGCTGAGCGATTCGGCGCTGCGTGAACGGCTCAAGGGCTGCACCGACGCCACCGAGCTGCACGGCATGATCGCGGGCTGGCAGTCCACGCAGACGGCCTGAGCCGCCTGGCGCCGCGCACGAACGCACGCTCGCACCGTCGCCGATCCACCGTGAAGCCCAATGTCGTCAGCGCCGATGTCCTTTTCGAGGAATTCCGGGGCCTCCTGAAATGGGAGTGGGTGGCGGGGCTGGGCGCCTCCGAACGCCGCTTTGACGAAGTGGCGGTGCGCTCGGCACGTTCCGGGGCCGATCTGGTCGGCTATCTCAACTACATCCATCCGTACCGCGTCCAGATCCTGGGCGAGCGGGAGATCGCGTATCTCGGCAGCGCTTCACCCGATGATTGCAAGCGCCGCATCGCGCGCATCGTGACGCTGGAGCCGCCCGTGCTGGTGCTGGCCGACAACCAGACCGCCCCCGACGCCCTGGTGTCGATGTGCGAACGGGCGCAGATCCCGATGTTCTCCACGCACGAGTCGTCGGCGTTTGTCATCGACGTGCTGCGCGCCTACCTGTCCAAGCACTTCGCCGACCGCACCACCATGCACGGCGTGTTCATGGACATCCTGGGCCTGGGGGTGATGATCACCGGCGAATCGGGCCTGGGCAAGAGCGAGCTCGGCCTGGAGCTGATCTCGCGCGGCAACGGCCTGGTGGCCGACGATGCGGTGGACCTGTTCCGCATCAACCAGACCACCATCGAGGGCAAGTGCCCCGAACTGCTGCAGAACCTGCTGGAAGTGCGCGGCATCGGCCTGCTCGATATCCGCGCCATCTTTGGCGAGACCGCCGTGCGCCGCAAGATGCGGCTGAAGCTCATCGTGCACCTGGTGCGCAAGGAAACCCTGGAGCGCGACTACGAACGCCTTCCCTACGAGCCGCTCACCCAGGACGTGCTGGGCGTGCCCGTGCTCAAGGTCGTGATCCAGGTGGTCGCCGGCCGCAACATCGCCGTGCTGGTCGAGGCCGCCGTGCGCAACACCATCCTGCAACTGCGCGGCATCGACACTTACCAAGAGTTTGTCGAACGCCATCGCCGCGCCATGGAGCGCGATACGGGCGGCTAGCGGCGCTCAGGCCACCGAAACTGGCGCGGCCCATACCAGGGCTCCCGCGCAAGGGCCGCCCCGCCGCGCCGGGAGCGTCCCCCTTAGGGGGAAGACGCCGAAGGTGGCTCAGGGGGGAGTCATTTCTTAGCGCAGTCGGCGCACTGCCCGTACAGCGCCATGGTGTGGTCCTGCACCAGCCAGCCCTTGGCCTTGGCCACGGCTTGCTGGCGTTTTTCGATCTCGGGGTCGTAGAACTCTTCCACCTTGCCGCACGAGGTGCACACGAAGTGGTCGTGGTGCTGGCCTTCGTTGAGCTCGTACACCGCCTTGCCGCTCTCGAAATTGCTGCGGATCAGGATGCTGGCCTGCTCGAACTGCGTGAGCACGCGGTAGACCGTGGCCAGGCCGATGTCCGAGCGCTCCTCCAGCAGCACGCGAAACACGTCCTCGGCCGTCATGTGGCGCTGCGCGCCCTTCTGGAAGATTTCCAGAATCTTCAGGCGGGGCAGCGTGGCCTTGAGTCCCGTGCTTTTGAGTTCGTCGATGTTGGTCATGGCATGGTCTTTCGGGATGCGGCCCCGCCGGGGGGTCGGAGGGCCTGCCGCTACAATGGGGCGATCATATCCTCAGCCCTTTTACCCATGCCCGTCAAAGCCCGTTGCAGCGCCCGCCTGGGCCTGGTCCTGTTGATCGGTGCCAGCGTGGCCGCCCTGGCCGGCTGCAGCAGCCTGGATGGCGCCAGTACCCGCATTGCCAACATTGTCACCCCCTACAAGATAGATGTGGTGCAGGGCAATTTTGTCTCGCGCGAGCAGGTCGAGGCGCTCCAGCCTGGCATGAGCCGCCAGCAGGTGCGAGAGATTCTGGGAACCCCGCTGGTCACCAGCCTGTTCCATGCCGACCGCTGGGAATACGTGTTCACGCTCAAGCGCCCCGGCGAAGATGCCCAGACCCGCAAGCTGACCGTGTACTTCAAGGGGGACGCGCTCGAGCGCTCCGAGGGCGACGAGATGCCGACCGAGACGGAGTTCGTGGCGGCCCTGGGGTCGCGCGGCTCCAAGGGCAAGGTGCCCGTGCTCGAGGCCACGCCGGAGCAGCTGGCCCGGTATCCCGCTTCCCAGCGGCCCCCCGCGTCGCCCACCGCGGCGCCGCTGGAGCCCGCTTCCATCAGCTATCCACCGCTTGAAGCGCCCGCACGGTAACGCCGGCGGGCTGGCGGTGGGCCGTGCCTGGCCCGCCGTGCTTCAACCACAACGTACAGGACACCCATGACAGGGACTTCTTCGCCTGCCGCCCCTTCCACCGCTTCCACGGGCTCCGGCCCCTGCCGTGTCGCCATCGCCGGCGCATCGGGCCGCATGGGCCGCATGCTCATCGAGGCCCTTCGCGCCAGTGACGACTGCGTGCTGGCCGGTGCGCTGGACGTGCCGTCCAGCCCGGGCATCGGCTCGGATGCCACCGCGTTCCTCGGCCATGCCAGCGGCGTCGCCATCACGGCCGACATTGCCACGGGCCTGAAAAACGCCGACGTCCTGATCGATTTCACGCGCCCCGAAGGCACCCTGACCCACCTGGCCGTGTGCAGCCAGCTCGGGGTGAAGGCCGTCGTCGGCACCACCGGCTTCACCGATGCGCAGAAGGCCGAGATCGCGGCGTTGGCCCAGCGCACGGCCATCGTCATGGCGCCCAACATGAGCGTGGGCGTCAACGTCACGCTCAAGCTGCTGGAGATGGCCGCCAAGGCCATGGCCACCGGCTACGACATCGAGATCATCGAGGCCCACCACCGCCACAAGGTGGATGCGCCCTCGGGCACCGCGCTCAAGATGGGCGAGGTGATCGCCGGCGCCATGGGCCGCGACCTCAAGGAGTGCGGCGTGTTTGCGCGCGAGGGCGTCACGGGCGAGCGCGACCCGTCGAGCATCGGCTTTGCCACCATCCGGGGCGGCGACATCGTGGGCGACCACACCGTGCTGTTCGCGGGCATCGGCGAGCGCATCGAGATCACGCACAAGTCCTCCAGCCGCGCCACCTACGCGCAGGGCAGCCTGCGCGCGGTGCGCTTCCTCGCCGGGCACAAGACGGGCATGTTCGACATGTTCGATGTGCTGGGCCTTAACAACAACTAGCCGTCGGGCCAGCCATGGACGCTCTCCACTGGTGGCGCCAGGGCGACGCCGTCACGCAGGGTGCCGCGCTGGTGCTCCTGGCCATGTCCGTGGCAAGCTGGGTGGTCATCGTCTGGAAGCTGCGGCTCATGCGCCAGGCCAGCGCCGACGTGGCCCGCTGCACGGCGGCGTTCTGGCAGGCGCCGTCCATGGACGTTGCTGCACAGCGCCTGCAATCTTTTGACCGCGCTGCGCTTGTCCTGCCTTTGGTTGTTGCTGCGAATTCAATAGCAAATCATGCCGGTCCCACCGGCCAGCCCACGCTGGCGGCGGCAGGCAGCCTGTCGCAGCGGCTCACCCGCGTGCTGCGCGACGCCTTGCACGGCGTGCTCGGGCGCCTGCAGTTTGGCCAGGTGCTGCTGGCCACGGTGGGCTCCACGGCACCGTTCGTGGGGCTGCTGGGCACCGTCTGGGGCATCTACCATGCGCTCACGGCCATGGCGGGCGCGGGGCAGATCACCATCGACCGCGTCTCCGGCCCCGTGGGCGAGGCGCTGGTCATGACGGCGGCCGGGCTGGCGGTGGCGATCCCGGCCGTGCTGGCCTACAACGTGTTCGGCCGCCTGATCGGCCGCATCGAGGCCGACCTGGAAGGCTTCGCGCGCGACCTGCGCGAACTGCTGATCGACACGGCGCCGCCCGCCGGTGCGCGGCCCTGAATCCCGGAGGTCCGTTTTCACCATGGCCTTCGGACGACTTGAACGCACCGCCGGGCCCCAGCCCATGAGCGACATCAACATGACGCCGCTGGTGGATGTGATGCTGGTGCTCGTGGTCATCTTCATCCTCACGGCGCCGCTCATGGCTAGCGCGATCCGGCTGGACCTGCCGCGCACCGAAGGCGCCACGCCCGGCACGGTGCCGCAGTTCGTCACCCTGGTGGTCGATGCCTCGGGCCAGGCCTTTCTTCAGGACGAGCCTCTGTCGCAGCCCGCGCTGGCCGAGCGCCTGCGCCGCATCGGCGCCGAACGGCCCGACACCGAAATCCAGCTGCGCGCCGATGCGGCCGTGCCCTATGGGCGGGTGGTCGAAGTCATGGGCGCGGCGCACCTGGCCGGGCTGCAGCGCATCGGCTTCGTGGCCGAGCCGCCGGCCGCTGGCGCGCCAACGGCCCCTGCCAGGGCACCTTGAAGCCGCCATGCGCCGGAGTCCCTGGGGGGCCGCGCAGGCCGCTGGCGGCGGCGGGCGCGGAACGCAGGGCCTGACAGCCTAAAATCTGCGCAGCGCGGCCTCGCAGCCGCACACCTCTCTCATCCCCGAGCCCTCATGCAAGACAAATACTCTCCCCAAGACGTCGAGCGCGCCGCGCACGACCACTGGACCGCCACCGACGCCTACCGCGTGACGGAGGACACCAGCAAGAAGAAGTTCTACGCCTGCTCGATGCTGCCCTACCCCAGCGGCAAGCTGCACATGGGCCATGTGCGCAACTACACCATCAACGACATGCTCACGCGCCAGCTGCGCATGAACGGCCACAACGTGCTCATGCCCATGGGCTGGGACGCCTTCGGCCTGCCGGCCGAGAACGCCGCGCTCAAGAACGGCGTGCCCCCCGCCAAGTGGACGTACGAGAACATCGCGTACATGAAGAAGCAGATGCAGGCCATGGGCCTGGCCATCGACTGGAGCCGCGAAGTGGCCACCTGCGACCCCACGTACTACAAGTGGAACCAGTGGCTGTTCCTCAAGATGCTGGAAAAGGGCATTGCCTACCGCAAGACCCAGGTCGTGAACTGGGACCCGGTGGACCAGACCGTGCTGGCCAACGAGCAGGTCATCGACGGCAAGGGCTGGCGCACCGGCGCCACGGTGGAAAAGCGCGAGATCCCGGGCTACTACCTGAAGATCACCGACTACGCCGAAGAGCTGCTGGACTTCGTGACCGGCGACAAGCTGCCCGGCTGGCCCGAACGCGTGAAGCTCATGCAGGAGAACTGGATCGGCAAGAGCGAAGGCGTGCGCTTCGCCTTCCCGCACGATATCCGGGCCGATGACGGCACGCTGATCGGCGACGGCCGCATGTACGTCTTCACCACGCGCGCCGACACCATCATGGGCGTGACCTTCTGCGCCGTGGCGCCCGAGCACCCGCTGGCCGCCCACGCCGCCAGGACGAACCCGGAGCTCGCCGCCTTCATCGAGGAATGCAAGAGCGGCGGCACCACCGAGGCCGAGCTGGCCACGCAGGAAAAGAAGGGCCAACCCACGGGCCTGTTCGTCACGCACCCGCTGACGGAGGAAAAGGTCGAGGTCTGGGTCGGCAACTACGTGCTCATGGGCTATGGCGACGGCGCCGTGATGGGCGTGCCCGCGCACGACGAGCGCGACTTCGCCTTCGCCCTCAAGTACAACCTGGAGATCAAGCAGGTGGTGCTGGTCGATGGCGAGCACTTCGACTACCACCAGTGGAACGACTGGTACGGCGACAAGCAGCGCGGCGTCACCATCAACTCCGACAGCTTCAGCGGCCTGGGCTACAAGGAAGCCGTCACCGCCGTGGCCCACGCGCTGCAGGCCAAGGGCCTGGGCGAGACCAAGACCACCTGGCGCCTGCGCGACTGGGGCGTGAGCCGCCAGCGCTACTGGGGCACGCCCATCCCGATCATCCATTGCGATGAGCACGGCGCCGTGCCCGTGCCCGAGAAGGACCTGCCGGTGGTGCTGCCCACCGACTGCGTGCCCGATGGTTCGGGCAACCCGCTGCACAAGCACGAAGGTTTCCATGCTGGCGTGGTCTGCCCCGTGTGCGGCAAGGCCGCGCGGCGCGAGACGGACACCATGGACACGTTCGTGGACTCGTCCTGGTATTTCATGCGGTATTGCGACCCCAAGAATGCCGACGCCATGGTCGCTGGCGGCGCCGACTACTGGATGCCGATGGACCAGTACATCGGTGGTATCGAACACGCCATCCTGCACCTCTTGTACGCGCGCTTCTGGACCAAGGTCATGCGCGACCTGGGGCTGGTCAAGGTGGACGAGCCCTTCACCAAGCTGCTCACGCAAGGCATGGTGCTCAACCACATCTACAGCCGCCGCACCGCCAAGGGCGGAAAGGACTACTTCTGGCCACACGATGTGGAGCATGTGCTGGACGAAGGCGGCAAGATCGTTGGCGCCAGGCTCAAGAACGAAGCCACCAGCGGTGACGGCCTGTTGCCGGCGGGCACGCCCATCGACTACGAGGGCGTGGGCACCATGTCCAAGTCCAAGAACAACGGCGTGGACCCGCAGGACCTCATCGAGAAGTACGGCGCCGACACCGCGCGCCTGTACACCATGTTCACCGCCCCGCCCGAGGCCACGCTGGAGTGGAACGACGCGGCCGTGGAGGGCAGCTACCGTTTCCTGCGCCGCGTGTGGAATTTCGGCTTCAAGCTCTCCGCCATGGACATGCAAGCCGCCAGCGCCAGCGTGGCAAGCGCCAGCAGCCTGAAGGAGGTGGAATTCGGCAAGGAAGCCAAGGCCCTGCGGCTGGAGATCCACACCGTGCTCAAGCAGGTGGACTACGACTACCAGCGCATGCAGTACAACACCGTGGTGTCGGGCGCGATGAAGATGATCAACGCGCTCGAGGACTTCAAGGCCACGGAGTCGGCCGGCGCCCAGGTGGCGCTGATCGAAGGCTTTGGCATCCTGCTGCGCGTGCTGTACCCGGCCACGCCCCACATCGCGCACAGCCTGTGGAGCAGCCTGGGCTACGCGGGCCACCTGGGCGATCTGCTGGATGCGCCCTGGCCCCAGGTGGATGCGAACGCGCTGGTGCAGGACGAGATCGAGCTCATGCTGCAGGTCAATGGCAAGCTGCGCGGCTCCATCCACGTGCCGGCGCAGGCCGACAAGGCAGCGATCGAGCGCATCGCCCTGGCCAGCGAGGCGTTCACGGCACATGCCGCGGGCGCAGCGCCCAAGCGGGTGATCGTGGTGCCTGGCCGCCTCGTGAACGTGGTGGTGTGAAATGAAGCGACACCTCCCTGAGGCGCTGCGCGCCGGGGCGGCCCCGGTGCGGCGCCTGCTGGCCTGGGCCGGGCCAGTGCCACGGGTTGTGGGTGGCGCGAACGCAATGGATAACTGAAATGCAAAGACGCACACTGCTCTTCATCGCGCCCGCGGCCCTGCTGTCGGCCTGCGGTTTTCGCTTGCGGGGCGTGCCGGAGTTCGGGTTCGACTCGCTCTACATCGCGGCCCCCGCGGGCTCGCCGCTGGCGCGGGAGCTGCAGCGCACGCTGGACGGGTCGGGCAGCAAGCTGCAGGTGCTGCGCGACCCGGCGGCCCTGCCCACCGCCGAGGCCATCCTGGACCTGCTGCAGGAGCAGCAGGAGCGCGTGGTGGTGGGGCTCAACGCCTCGGGCCAGGTGCGCGAGCTGCAGTTGCGGCTGCGCATCCGCTTCAGGCTCCGGACCCCGGCGGGCACCGAACTGATCCCTGACACCGAACTGCTGCAGCAGCGCGACATCAGCTACAACGAAACCATCGCCCTGGCCAAGGAGGCCGAAGAGGCGCTGCTGTACCGCAACATGCGGACCGACCTGGTGCAGCAGCTGATGCGCCGGCTGGCCGCCGTGAAGCGGTAGCCGGGGGCGGCGACGCCAGCGGCCGGGCCAGGCCCGCTCCACGGCGTCCCGCGCGGGGGCGCGCGCCCGTTTCAGGAAGCGCTACGGAGCGCCGCCTGCGGGGCGCGCAGGTCCGATGGCACGCGCATCAGCGTGCTCTTGCCGAACAGCGACTCCACCAGGTCCACGGCCAGCACGGCGGTGCGGTTGCGCACGTCCAGCGCGGGGTTGAGCTCCACGATGTCCAGCGACGCCAGGCGGCCGCTGTCGGCGATCATCTCCATGCACAGCTGGGCCTCGCGGTAGGTGGGGCCGCCGGGCACCGTGGTGCCCACGCCGGGCGCGATGTCCGGGTCCAGGAAATCCACGTCGAAGCTCACGTGCAGGTGGGTGTCGGCATCCAGCCCGGCCAGCGCCTGCTGCATGGTCTGGCGCATGCCCACCTCGTCGATGTAGCGCATGTCGAAGACTTCCAGGCCCTGCTCGTGCACGAAGCGTTTTTCGCCTTCGTCCACGCTGCGGATGCCGATCTGGCGGATCTGGCCGGGGTGCAGCGCGGGGCCTCCGCCGGGCATCCGGGCCAACTGCGTCAGCTCCTTCGGCCCAAAGCCGCACAGGCAGGCCACGGGCATGCCGTGCACATTGCCGCTGGGCGTGAGGGCGCTGGTGTTGAAGTCGGCATGCGCATCAAGCCACAGCACGCGCAGCTTCCTGCCGGTCTCCGCGCAATGCCGCGCCACGGCGCTGATGCTGCCCAGGCCCAGGCAGTGGTCGCCGCCCATCAGGATGGGCAGGTGGCCGCGCCGCAATTCGGCATACACCGCATCGAACACGAGCTGGTTCCACTCCACGACTTCGGGCAGGTGGCGGTAGCCTTGCTGCGGGGGCTGCCAGGGATTGGCCGGCCCGCTCAGGTTGCCCCGGTCGAACACCCGCAGGCCGTGGCTTTCCAGCGCCGGCTGCAGCCCGGCCACGCGCAGGGCCTCGGGGCCCATGGAGGCGCCGCGCGCGCCCGCTCCCACGTCGGTGGGGGCGCCCAGGAGGCTGATGGATGGCGCGGGGAGGGGCGGGGTGGAGGTCATGGTGCGAGGCCTTGGTGGGGAACGGACGGTGCCGGGCGCGCCCGGGGTGCTGGGTGCCCGTGTGGGTGGCGGGGTGATTGTCGGGGCGGGGAGCGCCAATGAAAAGCAGGACAGCTGCGCAATCGGGTGCGTGTACCGTGCAATCTGCAGGCCTGTGCTGGCGATCTGCGGGGTTTTCTGTGCCCCTGGCCTCCTGGTGCGCCAGGGTGTCAGGGCAAGGGGATAAACTTTGCCGCATGCAAGTCGCCCTGGCCCAACTCTCCACGCATCTCCAACGGGGCCTGTCGCCGCTCTACGTGCTGCATGGCGACGAGCCCCTGCTGCAGCAGGAGGCGGCCGACGCCATCCGCGCCACGGCCCGTGCGCAGGGCTATACCGAGCGCAGTTCCTACACGGTGGCGGGCGCGCACTTCGACTGGAGCGCGGTGCTGGCGGCGGGCGGCTCGCTCAGCCTGTTCGCCGACAAGCAGATCGTGGAGATCCGCATTCCCTCGGGCAAGCCCGGCAAGGACGGCAGCGTGGCGCTGCAGCAGGTGGCCGAGTCCGCCCGGGGCAACGACAGCACGCTCACGCTCGTGATGCTCCCGCGCCTGGACAAGGCCACACGCACCGGCGCGTGGTTCGCGGCGCTCGAATCGAGCGGCACCTCGCTCCAGATCGACCCCATCGAGCGCGGCATGCTGCCGCAGTGGATCGCACAGCGCCTGGCCGCCCAGGGGCAGCGCGTGGTGGCGGGCGAGGAGGGGCAGCGCACGCTGCAGTTCTTTGCCGACCGCGTGGAAGGCAACCTGCTGGCCGCGCACCAGGAGATCCAGAAACTGGCCCTGCTGCACCCGGCGGGCGAGCTGACGCAGGCCCAGGTCGAGGCCGCCGTGCTCAACGTGGCGCGCTACGACGTGTTCAAGCTGTCCGAGTCCGTGCTGGCGGGGCAGGTGGGGCGCGTGCAGCGCATGCTCGACGGCCTGCAGGCCGAGGGCGAGGCCGAGGTGCTGGTGCACTGGGCGCTGGCCGAGGACATCCGCGCCCTCAAGCGCGTGAAGGACGCGATGAACGCCGGCCGCCCCCTGCCCATGGCCCTGCGCGAGAACCGCATCTGGGGCCCCAAGGAGCGCCTGTTCGAGCGCATCCTGCTCAAGGCGAGCGACGCGGCACTGGCGCGGCTGCTGCAGTCCGCGCACACGGTGGACGGTATCGTCAAGGGCCTGAAGGCGCCCGACTGGCCGACCGACGGCTGGCAGGCGCTGCAGCGCCTGGCGTTCCAGCTGTGCCGGCTGACGCAGGCGGCGCGGTGAGCCGCGCTGCGCCTGGTTCCAGATAAAAATAGCCGCTACCGCTTGTCCATCAAGCGCTGGAAGCTATCAAAATGGTAGTGATGGTCAGGCGGCGTCCAGCACGCCGCGTGCCTTGTCCACCCACATCTCCAGGTTGGCGACAAGATCCTTCTGGCTGAACGAGCAGCTTTCTTCCGAGAACAGCGCGCTGGATTCGAGCCGGTCCAGCAGGCCGTGCAGCACCTCGGCGTAGCGCGGGGGCAGGGCGGCCAGCAGGTCGGTCTGGGCGCGGGCGGTGGTGCTCAGGGCGGACGCCGACAGCGTGCCGTGGCTGAAGGCCTGCAGGGCGTCGTGGACAGGTTGGAGCAGGTGGGCGCGGGTCATGGGCGGCTCTGGAAGCGGGGGATGGCGGCGGGGTGGCAAGGGTAACAGGCGCTCGGTGGGCCGCACAGAGGGTATCTGCGGCAAAATCGCCGGATGAACGCCCTCAACGTCGCTGAATACACGCACACCCTCGGCCAGCAGGCCAAAACGGCCTCTGCGCTGATGGCCAAAGCGCCAGCAGCTATCAAAAACAAAGCACTCAAGGCCCTGGCCCGCCTGCTGCGCGAGAACGTGGAGGCGCTGCAGATCGACAACGCCCGCGACCTCGAACGCGCCCGCGCCGCCGGCCTGGCCGAGCCGATGGTGGACCGCCTGAAGCTCGGCCCCAAGGTGCTGGAGACCTGCGCCGAGGGCTGCGAGCAGCTGGCCGCCATGCCCGACATCATCGGCGAGATCCTGGGCATGAAGCAGCAGGGGAGCGGCATCCGCGTGGGCCAGATGCGTGTGCCGATCGGCGTGTTCGGCATGATCTACGAGAGCCGGCCCAACGTGACCATCGAGGCCGCGAGCCTGTCCATCAAGAGCGGCAACGCCTGCATCCTGCGCGGCGGCTCCGAAGCCATCGATTCCAACAAGGCTCTGGCCAAGCTGGTGCAGCAGGCGCTGGCCGAGGCCGGCCTGCCGCAGGACGCGGTGCAGCTGGTGCAGACCACCGACCGCGAGGCCGTGGGCCAGCTCATCGCCATGCCGCAGTTCGTGGACGTGATCATTCCGCGTGGCGGCAAGGGCCTGATCGAGCGCATCAGCCGCGACGCCAAGGTGCCCGTCATCAAGCACCTGGACGGCAACTGCCACACCTATGTGGACGACCCCTGCGACATCGCCATGGCGGTGAAGGTGGCCGACAACGCCAAGACGAACAAGTACAGCCCCTGCAACGCGAGCGAAGGCCTGCTGGTGGCGCGGGGCGTGGCGGCCGACTTCTTGCCGAAGATCGGCGCCGTGTACGCCGCCAAGGGCGTGGAGATGCGGGGCTGCCCGCAGGCGCTGGCCATCCTGCAATCGGTACAAGGCGCCCAGCTGGTGCCCGCCACCGAGCAGGACTGGAGCGAGGAGTACCTGGCCCCGATCATCAGCGTGAAGGTGGTGGATGGCGTGGACGAGGCCATCGCCCACATCAACCGGTATTCGAGCCACCACACGGATGCCATCCTCACCACCCACCATATGCACGCCCAGCGGTTCCTGCGCGAGGTGGATTCCGCCAGTGTGATGGTGAACACCAGCACGCGGTTCGCCGATGGCTTCGAGTACGGGCTGGGCGCCGAGATCGGCATCAGCACCGACAAATTCCATGCGCGCGGGCCCGTGGGGCTCGAAGGCCTGACCTCGCTCAAGTACGTGGTGCTGGGCGAGGGCGAGGTGCGGACCTGATTTGCTCCATTTTTCATAGCTGGTGGCGCTTGCCAGTAGTGCGCTGACGGCCCATACCACATGAAAATCATCATCCTCGGGGCGGGCCGCGTGGGCCAGAGCGTGGCCGACAGCCTGGTGTCGGAGCGCAACGACATCACCGTGATCGACACGGACGCCGCGCGCCTGCGCGACCTGGAGTCGCGCTTCGACCTGCGCGGCGTGGTGGGCAACGGCATCGAGCCCGCCGTGCTGGCCGAGGCGGGCGCGCAGGACACCGACCTGCTGATCGCCTGCGCCGCGCAGGACGAGACCAACCTGGTGTGCTGCAAGATCGCGCAGCTGGTGTTCAACATCCCCAAGCGCATCGCGCGGGTGCGCTCCACCGGCTTTGACCTGGACACGCGGCTGACCGGACCCGAGGGCTTTGCGGTGGACCGCATCATCTGCCCCGAAGAATCCCTCACGCGCTACATCGGCAAGCTCATCGAATACCCCGAGGCCATGCAGGTGCGCGAGTTCGCGGGGGGGCGTGCCTGCCTGGTATCGGTGCGCGCGCGTGCGGGTGCCCCCATGGCGGGCCACACCATCGGCCAGCTGCGCGAGAGCGACCCCGAGATGGCCATGCGCATGGTGGCCATCTACCGGCGGTTTCCGGACGAGCCGGACCGCTTCGTCGCGTGCGACGGGCGCACCCGCATCGAGCCGGGCGACGAGGTCTTCGTGCTGGCCGCGCAGGAGCACATCGCGAAGGTGCTGGCGGCCCTGCACCGGCCGCAGTCGCAGCCTTCCCAGCCCGTGCGCCGCATCATGATCGCCGGCGGCGGCCGGGTGGGGCTGCGCCTGGCCCGCCAGCTGGCGCAGGCGCCGGGGCGCTTCAACATCAAGATCATCGAGGATCACGCCGACCGCTGCGTCGAGCTGGCGTCGGCCCTGCCTTCCGAGGTGCTGGTGCTGCAGGGCGACACCACCGACGAGGACCTGCTGGGCGACGAGGGCATCGAGGAGGTGGACCTGTTCCTGGCGCTCACCGACGACGACGAGGACAACATCATGTCCTGCCTGCTGGCCAAGCGCATGGGCGCCAGGCGGGTGCTCGCCCTCATCAACCGCCGCAGCTACGCCGACCTGATGCACGGCACGCAGATCGACATCGCGCTGTCGCCCGCGCAGGCCATGCTGGGCGAGCTGCTCGCCTACGTGCGCCAGGGGGATGTGCAGGCCGTGCACAGCCTGCGCCGGGGCGTGGCGGAGGCGCTGGAGATCGTGGCGCGCGGCGACCGCAAGAGCTCGCGCGTGGTGGGCCGCAAGGTCAGCGAACTGGCGCTGCCGCGCGATGTGCACATGGGCCTGATCGTGCGCGGCCTGCCGGATTCGCCCGATGCGCCGCCCGGGGATCTGCGCGAGCCGCAGGTCATCATCCCGCGCAGTTCCACGGTGATCGAGGGCAACGACCACGTGGTGTTCTTCCTGCCGAACAAGCGGCTCGTGCGCGACGTGGAAAAGCTCTTCCGCGTGAGCGCGACGTTTTTTTGATGTCCCCCCCTGAGTTGATTCGCGCCTCCGTGCAGTTGCCAGAGGCACCAGCTCTTCGGGGCCGTCCCAGCCTGCGCAGGCACGCTGGGAGCCCCGGCCCCCAGCCCCCGCTCTCGCAGCGCTTCGCGCTGCGGGCAGGGGGACGCCGCCAGCGCACGCCAGCGAAGCGCCGCCTCTGCGGCGCGGCGGCCCTTGCGCGGCGGCCCTCGCCTGGGCTGCGCCAGTATCGGCAGCTGCATGCGATGCCGGCTGCCATGGACCAAGGACGCCCGTCATGACAGACATGTTTCCCGTCCTGCGCGTGCTGGGCATCCTGGTCATGATCTTTTCGCTGGCCATGGGGCTGCCGCTGGTGGTGTCGCTGTGGACGCGCGATGGCGTGTGGCACGTGTACCCGATCGCCATGGGCGCCACGATGGCGGTGGGGGCGTGGCTCTGGTGGCGCCTGCGCCTTTTCCGCCAGGAATTGCAGCCGCGCCACGGCGTGATGCTGGTGTCGCTGGTGTGGATGCTGCTGCCGCTGTCCGCCGCGGTGCCCCTGATGCTGGCGGGCCACCACATCGGGCGGCCGATGTCTTTCACGCATGCGTACTTCGAGGCGGTGTCGGGCCTGACCACGACCGGCTCCACGGTGCTCAGCGGCCTGGACGCGCTGCCCGTGTCGGTCAATGTATGGCGCACCTTTCTGCAGTGGATGGGCGGGATGGGCATCCTCATCCTGGCGGTGGCCGTCCTGCCGCTGCTGGGGGTCGGGGGCAGCCAGCTGTTCAAGGCCGAAGCGGCCGGGCCGCTCAAGGACGCCAAGCTCACGCCGCGCATGACGGGCACCGCCAAGGGCCTGTGGGGCGTGTATGCACTGTTTTCCGTCACCTGCGGCCTGGCCTACTGGGCGGCCGGCATGGGGCCGCTGGATGCGCTGATGCACATGTTCACCACGGTGAGCCTGGGCGGGCTGTCTTCCCATGACACCAGCTTCGGGTATTTCCAGTCGCCGCTGCTGGAGGCGATCTGCGTCTTCTTCATGCTGGTGGCCAGCTGCAATTTCGCGCTGTACTTCGTGGCCTTCCGCAAGGGCCACTGGGGTGGCTTCTGGCGCGACCCGGAGTTGCGCGCGACGCTTTTCTCGCTGGTGGGCGGGGGGCTGGTGGTGGCGCTGCTGCTGTGGGCCAAGGGGGTCTATGCCCCGCTGGATGCGCTGCGCCACGCGATGTTCAATGTGATCTCGCTCGCCACCACCACGGGCTATGCCACCGTGGACTACCTGGCCTGGCCCGTGTTTGCGCCCGTGTTCATGCTGCTGCTGTCGGGGGTGGCCACCAGCGCGGGGTCGACCGGCGGGGGGATCAAGATGGTGCGCATGCTCATCCTGGCCAAGCAGGCGCGCCGGGAGATGAACCGCCTGGTGCACCCGCGCGCCGTGCAGCCCGTGTGCCTGGGAGGGGCCGTGGTGGACAACCGCGTGATCTTCTCGGTGCTCGCGTTCATGCTGGTGTATGGCGGCACGGTCTTCGGGCTCAGCATGGTCATGCTGCTGACCGACCTGGACCCGGTCACGGCGTTCTCGGTGGTGCTGGCCAGCGTGAACTGCGCGGGCCCGGGGCTGGGCAGCGTGGGCCCCGCGTCCACCTATGCCGTGCTGACCGATTTCCAGATCTGGGTGTGTTCGCTGGCGATGCTGCTGGGGCGGCTGGAGATCCTGAGCTTCATGGCCTTGCTCACCCCCGCCTTCTGGCGCCGGTAGCCAGCGCCCGCCACGGCTCGTGCCGCAGGCGGCTTGCGAATTTCCGGCCCGACCCCAACTCCCTACAATTCATCGCAATCGCTTCCCGAGGGCTTTCCATGGTTCCGCATCTCATCACGGCCCTCACCGGGCCGATCAACGAACTCGAACAGCGCATTCTCGACTCGATGCCCGCCATCGAGCGCTGGTTCCGGCTGGAGTGGATGGAGCACACGCCGCCGTTCTACACCTCCGTGGACATCCGCAATGCGGGCTTCAAGCTCGCGCCCGTGGACACCAACCTGTTTCCCGGGGGCTGGAACAACCTCACCAAGGAGATGCTGCCCCTGGCCGTGCAGGCCGCCATGGCCGCCATCGAGAAGATCTGCCCCGAGGCGCGCAACCTGCTGATCATTCCGGAAAACCACACGCGCAACACCTTCTACCTGGCCAATGTGGTGCAGCTGCAGCGCATCTTCAACATGGCGGGCCTGAACGTGCGCGTGGGCTCCATCAGTCCCGAGATCAAGAAGCCCACGCTCATCGAGCTGCCCAATGGCGACACGGTGACGCTGGAGCCCGTGGTGCGCACCAAGCGCCGCCTGGGCCTCAAGGACTTCGACCCCTGCACCATTCTGCTGAACAATGATCTCTCCGCCGGGCCGCCCGGCATCCTGGAAGACATCCACGAGCAGTACCTGCTGCCCCCGCTGCATGCGGGCTGGAGCGTGCGCCGAAAGAGCACCCACTTCAAGAACTACGAAGAGGTGGCCAAGCGCTTCGGCAAGATGCTGGGCATCGACCCCTGGCTCGTCAACCCCATGTACAGCCAGTGCGATGGCGTGGACTTTGCCGAGGACAAAGGCATGGACAAGCTGCAGACCACGGTGGATGCGCTGCTGACCAAGGTGCGCCGCAAGTACAAGGAATACGGCATCAACGAGAAGCCGTTCGTCATCGTCAAGGCCAACAACGGCACCTACGGCATGGGCATCATGACCGTGCGCGACGCCAAGGAGCTGGACGCGGTCAACCGCAAGACCAAGAACAAGATGGCCATCATCAAGGACGGCCAGCCGGTCAGCGACCTCATCATCCAGGAAGGCGTGCTCACGCAGGAGCGCGTGCACGAGGCCGTGGCCGAACCGGTGGTCTACATGATGGACCGCTACGTGGTGGGCGGCTTCTACCGCATGCATGCCGAGCGCGGCGTGGACGAGAACCTCAACGCCCCGGGCGCGAGCTTCGTGCCGCTCGCGTTCGAGCACAGCACGCACATGCCCCAGCCCGGCGTGCGCCCCGGCGTGAGCGCCCCCAACCGCTTTTACATGTACGGCGTGGTCGCGCGCCTGGCCATGCTGGCGGCCAGCTACGAGCTGGAAGCCACCAACCCGGACGCCGAGGTGTACGACTGAAACGGCGCCTCCGGGAAGCGGCGTGTCTTCTCCGTGTTCTCCCGGAGGGGGCGGGGCCGCCCCTGCGACCAGGCAGCGCCAGTTTCGCCGGGGGATTCCGCGCGGCCTGCCATGTCTGCGCCGGGCTGCCAAGGGCAAGTTGTTGCGTCGCAACATGGGGAGCTCCCCCCAGGCACTTGATCTGCCTCAGGCGCACAATAGCGTTCCCAAAAGTAACGGAACCCGGCAGCCCCTGTGTGCCGGGTGCGGTCAGTGCAAAGCTCCAAATCATCGCTCGCAGCGCTTACGCTGGGCGCCATCGGTGTTGTGTATGGCGATATCGGCACCAGCGTGCTGTATGCCGTCAAGGAGGTCTTCGGGTCCGGCCATGTGCCGTTCTCCCCAGCCAATATCTACGGCATCCTCTCGATCTTCTTCTGGACGCTCACCGTCATTGTTTCGCTGAAGTACGTGGTGCTGGTGCTGCGCGCCGACAACCACGGCGAGGGCGGGCTCATCGCCATGCTGGCGCTGGCCTCCCAGGCCGTCAAGGACAAGCCCCGGCTGCGTGGCGTGCTGCTGGCCGTGGGCATCTTCGGCACCTCGCTCTTCTATGGCGACGGCGTCATCACGCCCGCCATCTCGGTCCTGTCGGCCGTCGAAGGGCTGGAAGTCGTCTCGCCGCATTTCAAGCAGTACGTGATTCCGATCACCCTGGTCGTGCTCTTTTGCCTGTTTGCCGTGCAAAAGCGCGGCACCAGCGGCATCGGCAAGTTTTTCGGGCCCATCACCCTGGTGTGGTTCATCACCATTGCGCTGCTGGGCGTCTCGCACATCGTGGGGCATCCCGAGATCCTCTGGGCGCTGAGCCCGCACCACGCGCTGGGCTTCATGTGGGCCCATCCCGGCACCAGCTTCATCATCCTGGGGGCCGTGGTGCTGTGCGTGACGGGGGCCGAGGCCCTGTACGCCGACCTGGGCCACTTTGGCAAGCGCCCCATCCGCATGGCCTGGTTCGGCGTGGCCATGCCCGCGCTCACGCTCAACTACTTCGGCCAGGGCGCGCTGCTGCTGGCCGAGCCCGAGGCGGTGAAGAACCCGTTCTACATGATGGCGCCCGACTGGGCGCTGGTCCCGCTGGTGATACTGGCCACCATGGCCACCGTGATCGCATCGCAGGCGCTGATCACCGGCGCCTTCAGCGTGACCAAGCAGGTCATCCAGCTCGGGTACCTGCCGCGCCTGAACATCCAGCACACCAGCGTGCGGGACACCGGGCAGATCTACATGCCGCTGGTCAACTGGGGGCTGTTCGCCGCCATCGTGCTGGCCGTGGTGATGTTCCGCTCCTCCAGCAACCTGGCGGCCGCCTACGGCATTGCCGTGACGCTGGACATGCTGATCACCACCACGCTGACCTTCTTCGTGATCCGGTACGGCTGGGGCTACCCGCTGGCGCTGTGCATCGCGGCCACGGGCTGCTTCTTCGTGGTGGACCTGGCGTTCTTTGCCTCCAACCTGCTCAAGCTGTTCCAGGGCGGCTGGTTCCCGCTGATGATCGGCGGCGTCGTGTTCTCCCTCATGATGACGTGGAAGGAGGGGCGGCGGCTGCTCAACGACAAGCTGCGTGCGGACGCCATCGACCTCAAGGACTTCCTGGAGTCGGTGTTCATCAGCCCGCCCACGCGGGTCGAGGGCACCGCCGTGTTCCTCACGGCCGAGACCGGTGCGGTGCCCAATGCGCTGTTGCACAACCTCAAGCACAACAAGGTGCTGCACCAGCAGAACCTGTTCGTGACCGTGCACAACCACGAGACGCCCTGGATCGGGCTGGACAAGCGCCTGCAGGTGGAGCCCCTGGGCCACGACTGCTGGCAGGTGGTGATCCACTACGGCTTCAAGAACGACCCGGACGTGCCGCGTGCGCTGGAGCTGCTGCGCGGGCGGGGCTGCGAGCTGGATTCGATGACCACCAGCTACTTCCTCTCGCGCGATACCGTCATCCCCACCATTGGCAGCGGCATGGCGCCCTGGCGCGAGAAGCTGTTCGCGCAGATGCACCACAACGCCAGTGGTGCGGCGGACTTCCTGCACCTGCCCAACAACGCGGTCGTCGAACTCGGATCCAAGATCGAGATTTGAGCGGGTTGGGGTCTTTTGGGCTTCAAGCGCTTGCTCATCAAGCGCCAATAGCTATAAAAATAATAGCAATCGTGTCCCCCGCCTTTCTGTGGTGGCGCGGCCGCCGGCGGGGATGCGTGGTGCCAGAATCCAGCCCATGCAATTTTTCAAAGACCTGAGCCTGTCGGCATTCACTGCCGGGTTCGTGGCCGTGCTGGTGGGCTTCACCAGTTCGGTGGCCATCGTGTTCCAGGCCGCGCAGGCGTTTGGCGCCACGCCGGCCCAGGTCACGTCCTGGATGTGGGCGCTGGGCCTGGGCATGGGCCTGTGTTCCCTGGTGCCCTCGCTCATCCTGCGCAAGCCCGTGATGGTGGCCTGGTCCACCCCTGGCGCGGCCGTGCTGGCCACGGCCGGCCTGGCCGGGGGCTTCACCATGGGCGAGGCGGTGGGCTCCTTCATGGTCAGCGCCGTCCTCATCACGCTGGCCGGCGTGACGCGCTGGTTCGAGCGGGCCATGGGGCGCATCCCCATGGAGATCGCCGCCGCCCTGCTGGCGGGCGTGCTGGCGCGTTTCGGCCTGCAGGCGTTTGCCGCCGCCCAGACGGCACTGCCGCTGGTGCTGACCATGCTGGTCGTGTACCTGTTTTCCCGCAAGTTCGCGGCGCGGTACGCCGTGGTCGTCACCCTGGCGGTGGCCGTGGTCTTCGTGGCCCTGCAGGGGAAGATGGCATGGTCGGGGGTGCGGCTGGAACTGGCGATGCCCGTCTTCACGGCGCCGCAGTTCAGCCTTGCCGCGACCATCAGCCTGGCGATCCCCTTGTTCGTCGTCACCATGGCGTCGCAAAACCTTCCCGGCGTCGCGGTGATCCGGGCCTCGGGCTATGACCTGCCCATCTCCCGCCTCATCACGCTGACGGGGCTCGCCACGCTCGCGCTCGCTCCCTTTGGCGCCTTCGCGCTGAACTTCAGCGCCATCACGGCCGCGATGTGCATGGGCCCCGAGGCCCATGAGGACCGCCATCGGCGCTACGCGGCAGCAGTGTGTTGCGGCGCACTGTATGTGGCGATCGGTCTCTTTGGTGCGGTCATCACCGGCCTGCTGACCGCATTTCCCTCCGAACTGGTGGTGGCGATCGCAGGCCTGGCCCTGCTGGGCACCATCGGCAACGGCCTGGCGGTCGCCTTGCGCGAGGAGTCGCACCGCGAAGCGGCGCTCGTCACGTTCCTCGTCACCCTGAGCGGCGTGGTCGTTGCCGGGGTGGGGTCGGCCTTCTGGGGCGTGGTCGCCGGCAGCTTTGCGCTATTTGTGCAACAGTACAGGCGTTCGCCGGCCCGGGGTGCGTGAGGCGAGCCCGGGTGAACCGCTGGCGCGGCGGCCGGGCCAACCGGGCGTTGCGGCCATCGTCTTTGCCCATATCTATATAGAGGAGCTAGCTGGCCAGCCTGGCAGCGCCTCTCCTGCTACTTTCGATCCGACACCATGAAACTGCTCTTCATCGCCGATCCCCTGGAAAGCTTCAAGATCTACAAGGACACCACCTTCGCCATGATGCGCGAAGCCCATCGGCGCGGGCATACGCTGGCGGTGTGCGAGCCACGGCACATCACATGGCAGCGCGCAAGCAAGGTGAGTGCGCGGGTGCGCGACATCCGACTGACGGGGAATGCCAGCCCGTGGTTCGAGGCGCAGCCCGAACGCGTCGCCGCGTTGGTGGACTTCGACGCCGTGCTGATGCGCAAGGACCCGCCCTTCGACAGCGAGTATTTCTACGCCACCCATCTGCTGGAGCAGGCCGAGCGAGATGGCGCCCGCGTGTTCAACAAGCCCCGGGCACTGCGCGACCATCCGGAAAAGCTGGCGATCATGGAGTTTCCCCAGTTCATCGGGCCAACCCTGGTCACGCGCAGCGCATCGGACATCCAGCGTTTTCACGCAGAGCACCGGGACATCATCCTCAAGCCGCTGGACGGCATGGGGGGCATGGGCATCTTCCGCGTGGGGCCGGATGGCCTGAACCTGGGCAGCATCACCGAAACGCTCAATCGCGACGGCGCGCAGAGCGTGATGGTGCAGAAGTTTCTGCCCGAGATCGTGGACGGCGACAAGCGCGTGCTGGTGATTGGCGGCAAGCCCGTTCCTTATTGCCTGGCGCGCATTCCGCAAGGCACGGAGGTGCGTGGCAACCTTGCGGCGGGAGGCAAGGGCGTGGCACGACCCCTGACGGCACGCGACCTGGAGATCGGCGAAACCCTGGGGCCCATACTGCAAGAGCGCGGCCTGTTGCTGGCGGGCGTGGATGTCATCGGGGACTGCGTCACGGAAATCAATGTGACCAGCCCGACGTGCTTCCAGGAAATCTTCGATCAGACAGGGTGTGATGTCGCAGCCCTGTTCATCGACGCACTGGAGGCCGCCATGGCGGCATCCCCCCGGTAGAGGGCAATTTTTTGGCTGGATCTTTCCTCGCCCTCCGAACTCATGCTATAGTCGAGGGCTTCGCTACTGAGGCGGTGCTGCAGAGATGCGGGGCGCTGGAGGTTCGGGTGATGATGGGGTCCAGGCCCTGTGGTTGCCGGGGCTGA
>NZ_CM179502.1:4867500-5192500 GCF_058795695.1 Acidovorax sp. GW823-FHT05D11 | reverse complement strand
TAACGCGTCAGGTGAAAGACCTGGCAAGTCCTTGAAAGATTAGACGGCGGTGTTTCGCAAGAAACGTCAAAGTTATAGGGTCAAGTGACTAAGAGCATGTGGTGGATGCCTTGGCGATTACAGGCGACGAAAGACGTGATAGCCTGCGATAAGCTTCGGGGAGCTGGCAAATAAGCTTTGATCCGGAGATTTCTGAATGGGGAAACCCACCTCGCAAGAGGTATCGCATGATGAATACATAGTCATGCGAGGCGAACCGGGTGAACTGAAACATCTCAGTAGCTCGAGGAAAAGACATCAACCGAGATTCCGAAAGTAGTGGCGAGCGAAATCGGAAGAGCCTTCTATTGATAGCACGACTGTTAGCAAAACGGAATGGAAAGTCCGGCCATAGCAGGTGATAGCCCTGTATGCGAAAACAGACGTGTGGTACTAAGGTAGAGAAAAGTAGGGCGGGACACGAGAAATCCTGTCTGAATATGGGGGGACCATCCTCCAAGGCTAAATACTCGTAATCGACCGATAGTGAACCAGTACCGTGAGGGAAAGGCGAAAAGAACCCCGGGAGGGGAGTGAAATAGATCCTGAAACCGCATGCTTACAAAAAGTAGGAGCCCGCAAGGGTGACTGCGTACCTTTTGTATAATGGGTCAGCGACTTACATTCAGTGGCAAGGTTAACCGAATAGGGAAGCCGTAGAGAAATCGAGTCCGAATAGGGCGAATCAGTCGCTGGGTGTAGACCCGAAACCAAGTGATCTATCCATGGCCAGGATGAAGGTGCCGTAACAGGTACTGGAGGTCCGAACCGACTAGTGTTGCAAAACTAGCGGATGAGCTGTGGATAGGGGTGAAAGGCTAAACAAACTTGGAAATAGCTGGTTCTCTCCGAAAACTATTTAGGTAGTGCCTCAAGTATTACCGTCGGGGGTAGAGCACTGTTTAGGCTAGGGGGTCATGGCGACTTACCAAACCTATGCAAACTCCGAATACCGACGAGTACAGCTTGGGAGACAGAGCACCGGGTGCTAACGTCCGGACTCAAGAGGGAAACAACCCAGACCGCCAGCTAAGGTCCCTAAAATTGGCTAAGTGGGAAACGAAGTGGGAAGGCTAAAACAGTCAGGATGTTGGCTTAGAAGCAGCCATCATTTAAAGAAAGCGTAATAGCTCACTGATCGAGTCGTCCTGCGCGGAAGATGTAACGGGGCTAAGCCAGTTACCGAAGCTGCGGATTTGCAATTTATTGCAAGTGGTAGGAGAGCGTTCTGTAGGCCTGTGAAGGTGTCTGGTAACGGATGCTGGAGGTATCAGAAGTGCGAATGCTGACATGAGTAGCGTTAAAGGGGGTGAAAAGCCCCCTCGCCGTAAGCGCAAGGTTTTCTACGCAACGTTCATCGGCGTAGAGTGAGTCGGCCCCTAAGGCGAGGCAGAGATGCGTAGCTGATGGGAAACAGGTCAATATTCCTGTACCGATCAATAGTGCGATGTGGGGACGGAGAAGGTTAGCTCAGCCAACTGTTGGATATGTTGGTTCAAGCCTGTAGTCGTGCCTGGTAGGCAAATCCGCCGGGCTTAGATGAGGGGTGATAACGAGTCTGCTTGCAGACGAAGTGAGTGATACCCTGCTTCCAGGAAAAGCCACTAAGCTTCAGCTATTGACGACCGTACCGCAAACCGACACTGGTGCGCGAGATGAGTATTCTAAGGCGCTTGAGAGAACTCAGGAGAAGGAACTCGGCAAATTGATACCGTAACTTCGGGAGAAGGTATGCCCCAAGTAGGTGAACCTGTACAAGGCGAGCCCAACGGGGTTGCAAAAAATCGGTGGCTGCGACTGTTTAATAAAAACACAGCACTCTGCAAACACGAAAGTGGACGTATAGGGTGTGACGCCTGCCCGGTGCTGGAAGATTAAATGATGGGGTGCAAGCTCTTGATTGAAGTCCCAGTAAACGGCGGCCGTAACTATAACGGTCCTAAGGTAGCGAAATTCCTTGTCGGGTAAGTTCCGACCTGCACGAATGGCGTAACGATGGCCACACTGTCTCCTCCTGAGACTCAGCGAAGTTGAAATGTTTGTGATGATGCAATCTCCCCGCGGAAAGACGGAAAGACCCCATGAACCTTTACTGTAGCTTTGTATTGGACTTTGAACAGATCTGTGTAGGATAGGTGGGAGGCTTTGAAGTGAGGTCGCTAGATCTCATGGAGCCAACGTTGAAATACCACCCTGGTGTGTTTGAGGTTCTAACCTAGGTCCATTATCTGGATCGGGGACAGTGCATGGTAGGCAGTTTGACTGGGGCGGTCTCCTCCCAAAGCGTAACGGAGGAGTTCGAAGGTACGCTAGTTACGGTCGGACATCGTGACGATAGTGCAATGGCATAAGCGTGCTTAACTGCGAGACTGACAAGTCGAGCAGATGCGAAAGCAGGACATAGTGATCCGGTGGTTCTGTATGGAAGGGCCATCGCTCAACGGATAAAAGGTACTCTGGGGATAACAGGCTGATACCGCCCAAGAGTTCATATCGACGGCGGTGTTTGGCACCTCGATGTCGGCTCATCTCATCCTGGGGCTGTAGCCGGTCCCAAGGGTATGGCTGTTCGCCATTTAAAGAGGTACGTGAGCTGGGTTTAAAACGTCGTGAGACAGTTTGGTCCCTATCTTCCGTGGGCGCTGCAGATTTGAGGAAGCCTGCTCCTAGTACGAGAGGACCGGAGTGGACACACCTCTGGTGTATCGGTTGTCACGCCAGTGGCATTGCCGAGTAGCTAAGTGTGGAAGAGATAACCGCTGAAAGCATCTAAGCGGGAAACTCGTTTCAAGATGAGATCTGCCGGGGCCTTGAGCCCCCTAAAGAGTCGTTCAAGACCAGGACGTTGATAGGTCAGGTGTGGAAGCGCAGTAATGCGTTAAGCTAACTGATACTAATTGCTCGTGCGGCTTGACCCTATAACTTTGATAGCCAACACACGCAAGTGTGCAAAGCTCAAAGATTGTTATGCCAAGTTGACGCAGTCAAAAGACACAAAATCTGATTCCATACTCTATGAATTCGCCAGGCTGTTCCACGAACAGCCCAGCACCAAGTTATGCCTGATGACCATAGCAAGTTGGTACCACTCCTTCCCATCCCGAACAGGACAGTGAAACGACTTTGCGCCGATGATAGTGCGGGTTCCCGTGTGAAAGTAGGTCATCGTCAGGCTCTTACAGCCCAGAAAACCCCAGTCAGCAATGACTGGGGTTTTTTGCTTTGAGGGATGGCGAAAAGCACGTTGTGGGTAGTGCGTCTTCCGTGACACCACTGGCGTTTATCGAAGCTAAGTCCGGCAGGCGCGGGCGGTACACCCCGAGGATCGAGGGAAGGGCCTGCACGAAAGCCCGGTGGCTCAACCGCCTTGCCGCTGTCCGTCCACGAACACCAGCAGTTCTTCCTTGCCGAAGGCCGTCCACTCCTCATTCGTGGTGAGGGGGGCCGTCACGATCACGGCCACGCGGTCCGTGGCCGTGGTCCGGGTGGCGAAGTCGATGCGCACGTCCTCGTCCGACAACTGTGCCTCGCTGAACGGGTGTTTGCGCTCGATGTAGTACAGCCCTGTGGATGCATGGGCCCACAGCGCCTGGCCGTTGGAGAGCAGGAAATTGAAGGTGCCATGCGGCGCGATGCGCGCGGCCAGCTCTTTCAAGGTGATGGTCAGTTCGGCAATGCTGGGCACGCTGGCATGGGACTTGGCCAGCTCCTGCATGATCCAGCAGAAGGCGTGCTCGCTGTCGGTATCCCCCACCGGATGGAAATGCGCATGCAGGCGGGGGCGGAAGTCCTTCAAGTCACCGTTGTGGGCGAACACCCAGTACCGGCCCCACAGCTCGCGCACGAAGGGGTGGCAGTTCTGCAGGCTCACCACACCCTGGGTGGCCTTGCGGATGTGCGCGATCACGTTGCGGCTCTGGATGGGGTAGCGACGGATCAACTCCGCCACGGGCGAATTCACGGCGGGCAGATGGTCCACGAAGTGCCGCAGTCCCCGGTCTTCGAAAAAGGCGATGCCCCAGCCGTCGGCATGGTCGGCTGTGTTGCCGCCGCGCTGCGCGAAACCGGTGAAGCTGAAGGTCACGTCGGTCGGCGTGTTGCAGTTCATACCGAGCAGTTGGCACATGGTCGAGCAAAGTCCGGATCAATCGGCCATCAGGCCGGGGGTGAAGGGGGGGAGGTATCGGCCGGCGCCGCAGGCGCTTCGCGCAGCTGCCATGCGGCAACCAGGGCCAGCAGGCACAGCACGGTCAGCATCAGAAAGGTCTCGCCAAAGGCGTCGATGCGGGCCGTGTTGCTCGCGCCCGCGGTCAGCGATGCACCATGCGCCCCCAGGCGCCACTCCAGCACGATACCGCACAGGCTCACGCCGGCGGCTCCGCCGAGCATGCGCAGGAAGCCGATGGCGCTCGATCCCTGCGAGATCAGCGACTTGTCCAGCGGCCGCATGGCCCCCAGGTTGAGCGACGGCAGGATGAAGCCGAGTCCGATGCGGCCCAGGATCGCAAAAGCCACCAGCATCCACAGTGCGGAGCCCAGGCCCACCAGCACCATGAGTCCGAACGACAGGGCCAGCAGGGCCAGGCCGATGCTCACCAGCAGGTGCGTGGGCTGCCTGTCGGCCAGCCGTCCCACCAGGGCGATGGTGATGGCCAGCACGAAGCCCGCGGGCAGCATGATGGTGCCCACGTGCGAGGCCGAGAGCGACAACCCCAGTTGCATGAACACCGGCAACAGGTAGGTGGAGCCGAACAGCGCCGTGCCATAGATGAACGCCACGATGCTGCCCATGGCGAACTGCCGGTACTGGAACAACCGCAAATCCATCAGCGGCTTGCGCCCCTGCCGCAGCTGCCGGCGTTGCCAGCCGATGAAGAGGCCCGTGGCGACCACGGCACCGGCCAGCAACAGGATGGCCTCCGATGCGGTGCCCCCATGCAGTGCCACCAGCCCATTGAGCAGGCACAGCGTCCCGGCCGTGCCCAGCGCCAGGCCGCGCCAGTCGAGCGCCTCGCCCTGGCGGTTGGCGGCCACGCCGCCCGGCGCGGTGACGGGCACGAATTTGTAGGCGAGCCAGAGGGAGGCCAGGCACAGCGGCACGACCATGAAGAAAATGGAGCGCCAGCCGAACCAGTCGACCAGCAGGCCGCCGATGCTCGGTCCGATGGCGGGCGCCAGCACCACGCCCATGCCGAAGATGCCGCTGGCGCGGCCTTGCTCGTGGGGCTGGAAGGCGTAGAGGATGATGACGGCGGGAATGGGCTGCACGACCCCGGCCGCCAGCCCCTCGGCCACCCGGGCGGCCAGCACCAGGCCGAAATCACGGGCCAGCCCGCCGCCGATGCCGCCGGCCAGCAGCAGGAGCATGGCGCCCACATAGGTGGCGCGGTAGCCATAGCGGGACAGGAGCCACGGCGTGGTCAGCATCGAGACCGTGGTGGCCACCATGAAGCCCGAGGTGACCCATTGGGCGCGCTCCTGGCCCAGGGTGAAGTAGTGGCTCATGTCGGGGATGGCCACGTTCACGATGGTCGACGACATGATCGACGCCATCGTGCCGACCATGACGGACAGCAGCAGCAGCCAGCGGTAACGTTCGCCATGGCGTTCGCGCAGGGCGGCGAGGGAACCAGAAGAAGGCTGTGTTGTCATGGATCGGTGGGCTGGCGTTCAGTTGCGAAGAAGCACGGGCTCTTCAGTGGGCTGGCGCAGTCCCAGGCCAGCGCAGTCAGGGACGGGCCGCCCCGCACCGAGGACCGGGCCCTCCCTTTTTCGGATTGCTGCAAAGCAATTCGAGAGCAGGGGGAAGGCGCCCAGTGCCTCGGGGGGATAGTCAGCTCCTCTCCGACCAGAGCTTGCCGCCCGTGGCCCAGTTCTCCCGCTTGACGTCGGTGATCAGGATGTCCACCGACTCGGGCGAACCGCCGAGCACCTCGACGGAGACGCGGGTGATCTCTTCCACCAGCTTGCGCTTTTGCTCGACCGTGCGGCCTTCCATCATTTCGACGTGGTACGTGGGCATATCAGCCTCCTTGGAGATAGTTGCAGAAAACAAAAGCGGAAATCATATCGGCGCCGGCGCGTCCGCAGGGGCGCCGGGCCGGGGCGCCGCTGGAGCGCCCCGCGCGCCGCACGCAGGACAGATACACACCTGGCCCCGTGCTGGGGCCGGCAGCGCCGCCAGCGCTTCCGGGTTGATCACCCGCGCCATGCACCAGCAGCTCTCGGCGGGCTGGCCCGCCGCGATGGCGCACTGGTTCGGCTGGCCGCACAGGGGGCAGCTGGAGGAGGGGGAGGAAGACGGCGCAGCGGATGGCGGGGCACTGGAGGGCGGCATGATGGCGGGCGGCACGCGCCCGCTGTGGATGGGAGGCGGCTGCGGGCCCAGTGTAAGGCGCCTGCGGCGTCCCGTCTTCCGCGCAGCGGGAAAGCCTGGGCGCCGGTGCCATGCGCGGCGGGCGGTCCGTGCCGCGCACCACTGGCACCTGGCCCGCCGCAGCCAGGGCAATCCATAAAAAAACAGCTGCCAGCGCTTGATGGGCAGGCGCTGGCAGCTATCAATAGGTGAGCGTGGCGCGCTTTGCGCGCGGCGCTCCCGGAATCAGGTGGCCTGTGCGGCCTTGAGCTTCAGGCGCCAGGCATGCAGCAGGGGTTCGGTGTAGCCGCTGGGCTGCTCCTGGCCCTTGAAGACCAGGTCGCAGGCGGCCTGGTAGGCCATGCTGGTGGCGAAGTGGCCCGCCATCGGCTGGTACAGCGGGTCGCCCGCGTTCTGGCCGTCCACCACCGCGGCCATGCGCTCGAAGGTCTCGCGCACCTGCGCTTCGGTCACCACGCCGTGCAGCAGCCAGTTGGCCATGTGCTGGCTGCTGATGCGCAGCGTGGCACGGTCTTCCATCAGGCCCACGTTGTGGATGTCGGGCACCTTGGAGCAGCCCACGCCCTGGTCCACCCAGCGCACCACATAGCCCAGGATGCCCTGGGCGTTGTTGTCCAGCTCCTGCTGCTTCTCGGCGTCGCTCCAGTTGGGGGCGGCTGCCACGGGCACGGTGAGCAGGCCGGTCAGCAGGTTGTCGCGCTCGGCGTTCACGTCGGTCTTCTCCAGGCCGATCTGGATCTCGGCCACGTTGACCTGGTGGTAGTGCAGCGCGTGCAGCGTCGCGCCGGTAGGGCTGGGTACCCAGGCGGTGTTGGCGCCGGCCTTGGGGTGGGCGATCTTTTGCTTGAGCATCTCGGCCATCAGGTCGGGCATGGCCCACATGCCCTTGCCGATCTGTGCCTTGCCGCGCAGGCCGCAGGAGAGGCCCACCAGCACGTTGTTCTTCTCGTACGACTGGATCCAGGCGCTGGTCTTCATGTCGCCCTTGCGCACCATGGGGCCGGCGTGCATGGCGGTGTGCATCTCGTCGCCGGTGCGGTCCAGGAAGCCGGTGTTGATGAACGCCACGCGGCTCGATGCAGCGGCAATGCAGGCCTTGAGGTTGACGGAGGTGCGGCGCTCTTCGTCCATGATGCCCAGCTTCACGGTGTTGGCGGGCAGGCCCAGCAGTTGCTCCACGCGGCCGAACAGGTCGCTAGCAAAGCCCACCTCGGCCGGGCCGTGCATCTTGGGCTTGACGATGTAGACGCTGCCCTTGCGGGAGTTGCGGATACCGTTCGCGCCGTGGCCTTGCAGGTCGTGCAATGCGATGGCCGTTGTGACCACTGCATCCATGATGCCTTCTGGGATCTCGCGCTGCGCGCCCTGCGCGTCGGTCCAGAGAATGGCCGGGTTGGTCATCAGGTGGCCCACGTTGCGCAGGAACATGAGCGAGCGGCCGTGCAGGCGCACCTCGCCACCTTGCGGGCCCGTATAGATGCGGTCAGGGTTCAGCCCGCGCGTGATGGTCTTGCCGCCCTTGGCGACCTGCTCGGTCAGCGTGGCCTGGATGATGCCCAGCCAGTTGCTGTAGCCCAGCACCTTGTCCTCGGCGTCCACGGCGGCCACGGAGTCTTCCAGGTCCAGGATGGTGGAGAGCGCGGCTTCCAGCACCAGGTCGCTCACGCCCGCCGCATCGGACTGGCCGATGGGCGTGGAACGGTCGATCTGGATGTCCAGGTGCAGGCCGTTGTGCTGCAGCAGCACCGACGAAGGCGCCGCGGCGTTGCCCTGGTAGCCCTTGAACTGCGAGGGATCCTTCAGGCCCGTGGTGCTCCCGTTGGCGAACGAGACGACCAGCTGGCCGCCTTCCACCTTGTAGCCCGTCGAATCCTTGTGCGAACCCGCAGCCAGCGGCGCGGTGTCGTCCAGCACCTGGCGCGCGAACGCGATCACCTTGGCGCCGCGCACGGGGTTGTAGCCCTTGCCCTTTTCGGCGCCGCCTTCTTCGCTGATGGCATCCGTGCCGTACAGCGCGTCATACAGGCTGCCCCAGCGCGCGTTGGCGGCGTTCAGCGCATAGCGGGCGTTCAGGATGGGCACCACCAGCTGCGGGCCGGCCTGCGTGGCCAGCTCGTCGTCCACATTGGCGGTGGTGGCCTTCACATCGGCGGGCTGGGGCACCAGGTAGCCGATCTTTTCGAGGAAGCTGCGGTAGGCCACCATGTCCTTGATGGGGCCGGGATTGGCCTTGTGCCAGGTATCGAGCTCGGTCTGCAGGCGGTCGCGCTCGGCCAGCAGGGCGATGTTGCGCGGGGCCAGGTCGGCCACGATGGCGTCAAAGCCCTTCCAGAAGGCGGCGGCATCGACACCCGTGCCGGGCAGCACCTTGTCTTCGACAAAGCGGTACAGGGAGGTGGCCACTTGCAGGCCGTGGACTTTGGTGTGATCGGTCATGGGGTGCCTAGAAAGTTGTGCAAACGTGGATCAATGAAAAAGAAAATGGGACCTGCATGAGCAGGCCATGGACAGACTGTATTGCAAATATTTGCCCACATAAATACGCTGAAAATCTCTAAACCAGTGACTTTTACGCACAACTGGTGGCCGTCCGTAGTCGCCCGGAATGGTGCTTTGGCCGGTTACCCACTACGCTGCGCACACAATAAACCCACCGGGAGACAAACCCATGCAGGCACCCCTGGCCGCTGGCGCGCTGAACGCAGCCTACAAGAACAAGATCGTCAGCGCCGCCGACGCGGTGTTGCTCATCCACGATGGCGACACCGTGGCCACGGGCGGCTTCGTCGGCATCGGCTTTGCCGAGAGCATCGCCGTGGCGCTCGCCCAGCGCTGGGAGGCCACACAGACCCCGCGCGACCTCACGCTGGTCTACGCCGCAGGCCAGGGCGATGGCAAGCAGCGCGGCCTCAACCACCTGGGCCACGCGGGCCTGCTCAGGCGCGTGATCGGCGGGCACTGGAGCCTGGTGCCGCGCATCCAGAAGCTCGCGGTGGACAACCAGATCGAGGCCTGGAACCTGCCGCAGGGCGTGATCACGCACCTGTTCCGCGACATCGCCGCGGGCAAGCCCGGCACGCTCACGCGCGTGGGCCTCGACACCTTCGTGGACCCGCGCCATGGCGGCGGCAAGCTCAATGCGCGCACCACCGAAGACCTGGTGCGCATCCTGCCCATCGACGGGCAGGACTACCTGTTCTACAAGGCCTTCCCGATCCACGTCGGCATCATCCGCGCGACGACGGCCGACGCGGACGGCAACCTCACCATGGAGCGCGAGGCGCTCACGCTCGAAGCGCTGGCCATCGCCATGGCCGCGCGCAACTCGGGCGGCGTGGTCATCGCGCAGGTCGAGCGCATCGCCGAGCGCGGCACGCTCAACCCCCGGCAGGTGAAGGTGCCCGGCGTGCTGGTGGACGCCGTGGTGCTGGCCACCGAGCCCGCGCACCACCACCAGACCTTTGCCGAGCCCTACAGCGCCGCGTTCGCGGGCGAATTGCGCGTGCCCGTGGACACGCTGGAGGCCATGCCCCTGACCGAGCGCAAGATCATCGCCCGCCGCGCGGCGCTGGAGCTGCGCCCGCACCAGGTGGTGAACCTGGGGATCGGCATGCCCGAGGGCGTGGCCAACGTGGCGGCCGAGGAGCGCATCATCGACCTGGTCACGCTCACGGCCGAGCCCGGCGTGATCGGCGGCATCCCCGCCGGGGGCCTGAACTTCGGCGCGGCCGTGAACCCGCAGGCCATCATCGACCAGCCCAACCAGTTCGACTTCTACGACGGCGGCGGCCTGGACATCGCCATCCTGGGCCTGGCGCAGGCCGACCAGCACGGCAACCTCAACGTGAGCAAGTTCGGGCCGCGCCTGGCGGGTGCGGGCGGCTTCATCAACATCAGCCAGAACGCCAAGACCGTGGTGTTCGTCGGCACCTTCACGGCGGGGGCGCTGCAGGTGGAGGCGGTCGACGGCCACCTGCACATCCTGCACGAAGGCGGCGCGCGCAAGCTGGTGCGCGAGGTCGAGCACCGCACCTTCAGCGGCGCCGAGGCGCTGCGGCGCGGCCAGCGCGTGCTGTACGTCACCGAGCGCTGCGTGTTCCGCCTGGTGCCCTCGGGCGAGGAGGGCGGTGGCGGCGCGCTGGAGCTGATCGAGCTGGCGCCCGGCATCGACCTGCACCGCGACGTGCTGGCCCACATGGCCTTCACGCCGCGCATCAGCCCGGGCCTGCAGGCCATGGACATGCGCCTGTTCGAGCCCGGCCCGCTGGGCCTGCGCGAGCAGCTGCTCAACCGCCCGCTGGTGCAGCGCTTCGAGCTCGACGCCGCGCGCAGGCTGCTGCACATCGACTTCTCGGGCCTGCAGATCAACACGGCCACCACCATCGACGCCATCGAGCACGAGGTGCGTCGCCTGCTGGCACCGCTTGCCGCCCAGGGCGAGCGCGTGGAGGTCATCGTGAACTACGACCACTTCACCATCGCGCCCGACCTGGCCGATGCCTACACCGCCATGGTGCAGGGGCTCACGCGCGACCACTACGCGGACGTCAAGCGGTATGGCACGGTGGGTTTCCTCAAGTCGCGCCTGTTCTGAATGCTATAAAAACAATAGCTATTGGCGCAATGCCCCCGGGCGCTGGACGCTGTTTTTGCTTCAAGGCCGGGGGCGTAAGGCCCGTGCGGCGCCGGGCTTGCACGCCCTCGGATGTCTCCATAATCACTGCCCATGGACAAACTCAAGGCCTTCGAATCCTTTGTGTCGGTGGCCACGCGCGGCAGCCTCACGGCCGCCGCCAAGGCCGAGGGCGTGGCGCCCGCCATCATGGGGCGGCGGCTCGACGCACTGGAAGAGCACCTGGGCGTGAAGCTCTTGGTGCGCACCACGCGGCGCATCAGCCTCACGCACGAGGGCAGCGCGTTCCTGGAAGACTGCCAGCGCCTGCTGTCCGACGTGGCCAATGCCGAGGCCAGCGTGTCGGAAGGCGGGGTCAAGGCCACGGGCCATTTGCGCATCACCGCGCCCGCCGGTTTTGGCCGCCGCCATGTGGCGCCGCTGGTGCCGCGTTTTCGCTCGGCGCACCCGGACGTGACCATCTCGCTGAACCTCAGCGACCGCGTGGTGGACCTCGCGGGGGAAGGCTTCGACTGCGCCGTGCGCGTGGGCGACCTGCCCGACTCGTCGCTGGTGAGCGTTCGCATCGCCGACAACCGCCGCCTGTGCGTGGCCACGCCCGAATACCTGGCCCGGCGCGGCACGCCGCGCGCGCCGGCCGAACTCGTGCAGCACGACTGCCTCACGCTGTCCAGCGACGCATCGCAGACGCGCGGCTGGGCGTTCCGGGTGCCCCTTGCGGATGGCGCCACGGAGGTCATGCATCTGAAGCCCGGCGGGCCGCTCGACTGCTCCGACGGCCAGGTGCTGCACGACTGGTGCCTGGGCGGCTGGGGCATTGCCTGGCGCAGCACCTGGGAGGTCGAGGCCGAGATCGCCGCTGGTCGCCTGGTCGCGGTGCTGGAGGACTTCGCCGCGCCGCCCAACGGCATCTATGTGGTGTTCCCCCAGCGCAAGCACCTGCCGCTGCGCGTGCGGCTGTGGATCGACTTCCTGAAACACCAGTACGCGCAGCCCGCGTTCTGGAAAGGCGAATGACTTCCCCTGAGCCGCTGCGCGCCTTCCTCCGACGCGAAGCGGGATGCCTCCGGGGGCCAAGCCGGTTCCACGGTAGCGCTGGCCTTGGCGCGCCCCATGCGTTGGCCCGCTCCGTGCGACGGGTGGTGCTGATGGACCGCCCCGTGGCAGACTGCGCACTCCATGGCCGAGCCCACGCTTCTCGTCGCTGACGACCACCCGCTGTTCCGCGCCGCCGTGCTGCACGTGCTGCATGAGCGTCTGCCGCAGTTCCGCACGCTGGAGGCGGCCAGCGCCGCCACGCTGGGCACGGCGCTGCAGGAGCACTCCGAGGTGGAGCTGGTGCTGCTGGACCTGAGCATGCCCGGCGCGCGCGGCTTCTCCTCGCTGCTGCACGTGCGCGGCGAGTACCCCGAGCTGCCGGTGGTCATCATCTCGTCCAACGACCACCCGCGCGTGATCCGCCGCGCGCAGCAGTTCGGCGCGGCCGGTTTCATCCCCAAGTCCGCGCCGGCCGAGGCCATGGGCGAGGCCATCGAGGCCGTGCTCGACGGCGGCAGCTGGTTCCCGCCCATGGCGGCCGAGCGCTCCGAGGCCGACGCCGAGCTGGCCGCGCGGCTCGCGCAGCTCACGCCCCAGCAGTTCCGCGTGCTGCTGTGCCTGGCCGACGGCCTGCTCAACAAGCAGATCGCCGCCGCGCTGGGCCTGGCGGAGAACACCGTGAAGGTGCATGTCACGGCCATCCTGAAAAAGCTCGCGTGCTACAGCCGCACGCAGGCGGCGGTGCTGGTGAAAAGCCTGGAGGCCGAAGGGGTGGAGCCGGATTGATGGGATGCTTTTGAGAAAAATAGGCTCTAGCGCATATTGGATAAGCGCAAGCAGCTATGAAAAGAGGAGTGAGGGAATGGATTATCCAGCGCTGCAAGCCAGGCTGCGCAGTTTTGCCGCAGCCCGGGACTGGGAGTCTCGCCACACACCCAAGAACCTGGCCATGGCGCTGACGGTGGAGTCGGCGGGGCTGCTGGAGATGTTCCAGTGGACGACGCTGAGCGAATCGCGGGGTGTTGTGCGCGATCCCGCCCACAAAGAGCGCGTGGCCCATGGGATTGCCGACGTGCTGCTTTGCCTGTTGCAACTGGCAGACCATGCAGGGGTGGACCTTCCAGACGCCGTGGAGCACACGCTGCGTGCAAAGACGCTCGAACACCCACCCAAGCACCCGGAACTGGAGCCTCCCCTACCCGCTGCCGTCGTGTCCGGCATATGCGCCCCCACAACCCCTGCGACCTCCAGAGTGCACCTGCTCGTTGATTGGGAAAACGTGCAGCCCAAGGGCGATGAACTCAAGGCACTGGTGCCGCAGGGCACGGATGTGTGGCTGTTCCATGGCCCACATCAGACGGTGGACCCTGCGGGACACCAGCAGGTTTACGGGGCAGAGCAGGTGACACGTGTTCCGAGAACAGGTGCGGGCAGGAACGCGCTGGATTTTCAACTGGCTTACTACGTTGGATACATCTCGGCCCGTCAGCCGGAGGGCACGTTTGTGGTCGTCTCCAACGACCAGGGTTATGAACCCATGTTGGAGCATGCGAGGGAGCTGGGGTTTGATGCGCAGCGGTGTGGGTTCCGCAGGATGCCGACACCGCCCGCCGCATCCCTAGCGCTGAAGTCCGCGCCCTTGCCGCAGCCAGAGCCTCCATCGGCGGCGACCCCTGCGGTGGAGGCGACGGTCAAGACCACAGCAAAAGCTGTAGCACCACGGCCTCCGCCTGCAAAAGCTGCTCCGGTCCGCCCCCAGGCCACGCGGGCAGACATGCAGCAACTGCTGGCCCAACTGGATGGGCTGACTCCACCCCACCGCCCCGCGCGGAAGGATGCGCTGTTGATGCTGCTGCAAAGCTGGTTGGGCGAGTCCAGTGCCCGGTCGCCGCGCACATCGCACGCCTTGGCTCAGTTGCAGGCGCGAAAGCGGGTGGTGGTCAAGGGCGACGCGGTGTCCTACCCGCCCGTGTTGGAGGCCCAGCCTGTGGCGAAAACGTCCGCCGCTAAGGCTGCTTCTTCCAAGGCAGGGACTGCAAAGGCCGCGCCTGCCAAGAAAGCATCCGCTTCCAAAGCGCCCGCACAACCGCCACTGCCGAAGAAATCTGCCGTTTCAGCTCCATCCAAGTCGCACCTCCCTGCCGCTGGTAAGACCGCAGCAAAGGCTGTGCAACCCCCCACCGCAGCCCAGGTGGCGCGGGCGGTGCTGGCCAGCCTTCAGAAGATGAGTAAGAACAAGCCCCGGCAACGCTCGGGCTTGCTCAAGCATATCCAGGCCCACTCTGCACGGGCAGAAGACCCCGCGACCATGGCGCAGCGTGTGCTGCGCTTGCTGGAGGCGCGCAAGGACGTGGCCACTGCATCGGATGGCAAAGGGATTACCTACTTGACATTGAAATAGGTGCGTGGCGCTTGTCCATCAAGCGCTTAAAGCTATGAAAAATGCAGCATTAAGGCGTATCTTGCTGCAACCTCAGCAGCGTCTGGCTCACCAGCGCCCGCAGCGCCGGCGCCCGCACCGGCTTGGCCAGAAAGCCCCAGCCGCGTTCGGCCGCCTGCCGGCGCAGCGTGGCGTCGTGCTCGGCGGTGACCAGGATCACCGCTGGGGCCTGGCCCCAGCGTTCGCACAGCTGGGCGTAGACATCGGGGCCATGGTGGCGGGAGCCCAGGTGCACGTCCAGCAGCACCAGCTGCGGCGCCTGGCCGCGTTCGGCCTGGGCCAGCGCCTCGGGCGCGCCGCCGGCCAGCGGCACCTGGCAGCCCCAGCGCTCCAGCAGGGCGCGTGTCGCGGCGCAGGTGGGCCCGTCGTCCTCGATCACCCAGGCGCTGCTGCCCTGCAGCGGGGCGTCTTCCTGCGGCTGCCGTGGAGCGGCCGTGGCGGCGGCGGCTGGCTGTTGCCGCGCGGCGGCGGGGTCGCCCAGCGGCACGCGCACCCAGAACACGCTGCCGCGCCCCAGCTGCGAGCGCAGCCCGATCTCGTGCCCCAGCAGGCGGCCCAGGCGCTCGACGATGGCCAGGCCCAGGCCCGCGCCCCGGTCGTCGGCGCGGCCTTCGTCCAGGCGGCGGAACTCCTCGAAGATCTCGCGCTGCAGCGCCTCGGGGATGCCCGGGCCCTGGTCGTGCACCTCGATGCGCAGGTGGTCACCGGCCCTGCGGCAGCCCACCACGATGCGCCCCTGCCGGCTGTAGCGGATGGCGTTGGAGACGAAGTTCTGCAGGATGCGGCGCAGCAGGTTCTCGTCGGTGCGCACCACGGCGCGCGTGGGCACGCAGCGGAGCTTCAGGCCCTGGCCCTCGGCCAGCACGCCGAAGTTGTGGGCCAGCACCTGCAGCAGCGGGCCCAGGGCCACGTCGTGGATGTGCACGTCCAGTTGCCCCGACTCCATGCGCGAGATATCGAGCAGGCTGCTCAGGATCGCGTCCTGCGAAGCGAGCGCGCCGTCGATGCTGTCCACCGTGCGCCGCTCGGCGTCGTCCTGCAGGTGGCTGCGCAGCAGCGAGGTGAACATGCGCGCGGCATTGAGCGGCTGCAGCAGGTCGTGCACGGCGGCCGCGACGAAGCGGGTCTTGTAGCGGTTGGCGCGCTCGGCCTCGCGCCGCGCGGCGTCCAGGTCGCGCGTGCGGTCGGCCACGCGCTGCTCCAGCGCATCGGCCAGGCTGCGCAGTTCGCGTGCGGCGTTCTTGTAGCTGGTGATGTCGGCATAGCTGGTCACGAAGCCGCCTTCGGGCAGCGGGTTGCCGCGGATCTCGAGCACCGTGCCATCGCCCTTGGCGCTCTCGTGCAGATGGGGCAGGCCGCTGCGCAGGTGCGACAGGCGCCGCTCGATCGCCTCGTCGGCCGGGCCGGGGCCCAGCAGGCCGCGGCGCGCGTTGTGGCGCAGCAGGTCCGCGATGGGCTGGCCCACGCGCATCAGGTCGGCGGGGTAGCGAAACAGCTGCACGTAGCGCGAGTTCCAGGCCACGAGGTTCAGGTCGGCATCGATGATGACCACGCCCTGGGGCAGGTGCTCCAGGCTGCGCGACAGGCCCGTGTCGGTCTGCTGGGCGGCCTGCTGCGCCGCCTGCACGATGCCGTCCTGGGCGGTGCGCAGCTCCTGCGCGTGCTGCTGCAGCACGGTCTCCAGCTCCTGGCGGCTGCGCTGGCGCAGGTTCGCCAGGCGCTGCCGCTGGCGCACGAACAGCACCAGCAGGGCCAGTGCCAGCCACCCCCCGCCGCCGGCCGCCGCGGCCCAGCGGCTGTCGGCGATGCTGCTGTGCGTGTCGTGCACCAGGTGCAGCTGCCAGGGCGTGCCGGGCAGCGGCTGGGTCTGCCACAGCACGCGGCCGGGCAGGGGCGGCAGGTCGGGCGACAACAGGCGCACCAGGCGGCCGCCGTTGTCCATGTGGTCGTCCACGCGCCAGGCCAGCGGGCGCAGCGGCTGGTTCGAATACTGGCGCGTGGCGTTGAGCTCGCGGCGCTCCTCGTCGCCCAGGGGCTCCAGCAGGCGGTAGCGCCACGCGTCCTGGCTGGCCAGGAACACCACGCCGTGCGCGTCGGAGGCCAGCACGATGTCCGGCGTCTGCAGCCACTCGCGCTCGAGCTCCTGCAGCGCGATCTTGATCGCCACCAGACCCAGCGTGTGGCCGCTGGCGTCGCGGATGGCCTGCGACAGGAAGTAGCCCGGCTCGCCCGTGGTCACGCCGATGCCGTAGAAGCTGCCGCGCCCCTGCGCCAGCGCCTCCTGCACATACGGGCGAAAGCTGTAGTCCACCCCCACGTTGCTGGTGGTGGTGCGCCAGTTGCTGGCCGCCACGGCCAGCCCTTCGCGGTTGAGCAGGGTGAGCGTGGACGACTGGCTTGCGCCGTTGGCCTGCTCCAGCTTGAGGTTGAGCTGCTCCACCTCCGCCGGGCTCAGGGCGCGGGTCAGCGCATCCTGCAGCTGCGCGTCCAGCGCCAGCACCTCGGGCAGGGTGCGGTAGCGGTCGATGCGCTGGGCCAGCGTCTGGCCGTACAGGGTCAGCTGCTGCTGCACGCTGTCGCTCTCCTCGTGCAGCGAACGCTGCCACGCCCACTGCCCGGCCACGAACATGCTGCCCGCCATGCCGGTGAGGAGGATCAGCAGGGTCCAGAATTTGCGAAGGCGCGGCGTCGTCATGGGGCAGAAATCAGGGGGCCGGGAGCGTGCCCCGGGCTTGATGGTGAGGGCAGCGAGTGTGCCTCACCTCGCTGGCGCCTAGGGGTTTTCCCTATATTGGGGCACGGGGCGCCCTCTGGCGGTGCCACCGACTAATACCAATAGGTTATCGGCTGAATCCGGGGGCGGCGGTACAAACGGCACCCTCGACGCACCCCGCTGGTGCAGTCACCGTGATTTCAGGAGACATCCCCATGCACGCCATTACCGCCCCCACCGCCCATCCCGTGCGGCTTCCCTTTTACCGGCAACTGTACTTCCAGGTGGTGGTCGCCATCGTCCTCGGGGTGCTGCTGGGCCACTTCGAGCCGGCCTACGGCGAGGCGCTCAAGCCGCTGGGCGACGCGTTCATCAAGCTGGTGAAGATGATCATCGCCCCGGTGATCTTCCTGACCATCGTGACCGGCATCGCGGGCATGTCGCAGCTGTCCACCGTGGGCCGGGTGTTCGGCAAGGCCATGGCGTACTTCCTGTTCTTCTCCACGCTGGCGCTGGTCGTCGGCCTGGTGGTGGCCAACGTGGTGCAGCCCGGCGCGGGCATGAACATCAACCCCGCCGACCTGGACCAGACGGCCGTGAAGACCTACGTGGCCAAGTCGCACGAGATGTCGCTCACCGGCTTCGCGATGGACATCATCCCCAAGACGCTGGTCAGCCCCTTCGTGGGCGACAACATCCTGCAGGTGCTGCTGGTGGCCGTGCTGTTCGGCATCGCGCTGGCCATGGTGGGCGAGGCTGGCCGCCCGGTGCAGAATTTTCTGGAAGCGCTGACCACGCCCGTGTTCAAGGTGGTGGGCATCGTGATGAAGGCCGCGCCCATCGGCGCGTTCGGCGCCATGGCGTTCACCATCGGCAAGTTCGGCCTGGGTTCGCTCGTCAACCTGGCCTGGCTGGTGGGCTCGTTCTACATCACCTCGCTGCTGTTCGTGGTGGTCATCCTGGGCTTCGTGGCCCGGCTGTGCGGCTTCTCGGTGCTCAAGCTGTGCCGCTACCTGAAGGCCGAGCTGATGCTGGTGCTGGGCACCTCGTCGTCCGAATCGGCCCTGCCGTCGCTGATGGAGAAGATGGAAAAGGCCGGCTGCAGCAAGTCGGTGGTGGGCCTCGTGGTGCCCACGGGCTACTCGTTCAACCTGGACGGCACCAACATCTACATGACGCTGGCCGCGCTGTTCATCGCCCAGGCCACCAACACCGAACTCTCGCTGGGCCACCAGGTGGCGCTGCTGCTGGTGGCCATGCTGTCGTCCAAGGGCGCGGCGGGCGTGACCGGCGCGGGCTTCATCACCCTGGCCGCCACCCTGGCCGTGGTGCCCGAGGTGCCGGTGGCCGGCATGGCGCTGATCCTGGGCGTGGACCGCTTCATGAGCGAGTGCCGCTCGCTGACCAACTTCATCGGCAACGCGGTGGCCACCGTGGTCGTCTCGCGCTGGGAAAACGCGCTGGACCACGAACGCCTGGACGCCGCGCTGAACGGCCATCCGCTGCCCGCCCCCGGGGTGGTGCCCGCCGCCGAGGTGCCCCTGGGCGCGGTGGCCCGCTCCGCGGCCTGATACGCCGCCACTCGCCGCCGCAGCGGCGCGGGCCCCGGGGCTTGCGCCGCTGTTTTTTTGCTATTGATGTAATAGCTGCTTGCGCTTGCTGGACAAGCGCTGGCCCCCGTCTGTGTTCAGGCGAATGCCTTGCGCCGCTGCGCCACCATGCCTGCCGAGCCCGCCAGCAGCGTGAGCAGCAGCAAGCCCCATCCGCCCAGTGCCGGGATGCCATGGGCGCTGGGGGGTGCGGCGGCCAGGGGCATCGCCGGGTCCAGGATCTCGCCGTTCTGCAGGCCATCGTCATCGCCCACGCCGCCGTCGGTCACGTCAAAGCCCACGGTGTTGCCGTTGATGAGCAGGTTGCCGGGCGTGATGAAGTTGCCATGGCTGTGCTTGATGAAGTCGTCCACCGCCTGCGGCCAGATGGTGGTGACGCGCACCGTCGCGCCCGGGGTGCAGCCCACCAGCTTGAAGCGGAATGCGCCTTGCGGCGCGGTGCGGCCTGGCGGCGTTGCGGCCGCCGCGATGAACCCGGTGGCCGCCGGGTCGAAGCGGCAGCCCGCCCCCCCGCCGGTGAAGCTGGCGCTGGCCGCGCCCCCCGCGCCGCCGGCCGGCACGGTGGTGCCGGTGGCGGTGGTGATGGCCGCGTACTGCGCCTGCACGCCGCGCGGGGCCTGCACGTTGGCGAGGGTGCAGGTGCGGCTGGGCAGGTCCACGCCGTCGCAGCCGGTAAAGCCGGTGAAGGTGAAGCCCGCGTGGGGCGCGCTGGCGGTGCAGGTGGCGCCGCCGCCGTGGTTCACGCTCGCCGGGCAGGTGACGATGCCGCCGCCGGCGGGCGATGCGCTGGCGCTGAGGGCATGGGTGTTGATGGCGAAGCTCGCCGTCACGCTGCGCGCCTGGTCCAGGGTGACGGTGCAGGTGGTGGCGCTGCCGACGCAGTCGCCGCCCCACACCACGTGCCAGTCGGTGGCGGGCGTGGCCGTGAGGGTCACCACGCCGCCCGCGAGGTAGCTGGCCTGGCAGGTGCCGCTGCTCGCAATGCAGTTGGTGATCTGGCCTGCCGTGGGGGCGGGCGGGGCCGTGGCGCCCACGCTGCCGCCCGTGGACAGCACGGCCACTTGCAGCAGCTTGTCGTCGCGCAGGTCGGCGTCGGCGCGGTCAGGGCCTGCGTTCCGGCCCCGCATCCCGGCGCCGGCCGCGTTGCCGCTGACGCTGTGTTCGCAGCCGGGCGCCAGGGTCAGCTGGCCATCGTTCCACAGCCCGCCCACGGCCTGGCCGCCAGCGAAGCTGGCAGGGTGACCACTACCGCCACCGCCCGCGGCCAGGTTGGCGCTGATGGCGCAGCCCGCGCCCTGCACCGTGAGTTGCGCGCCCGGCGCGTTGTAGATGCCGCCGGCCGCCGCGCCGCCGGCGCTATTTCCGCCGCCGCTAATCCATCCCCCGCCCCCGCCGCCGCCCACCCAGACGCCGCCGAGCGTGGCATACCCCCCGCCGCCGCCCGTGTCACCAGCATTTCCTGGAAAGCCCGTGCTGCCGGTGCCGCCGTTTCCTGCAAGGGTTGCGCCTGCGCCGCCGCTGCTGCCGTTGCTGCCGTTCCCGGCGTCGGTGTTCCCACCGCCGCCGCCATAGCCGCCACCTCCCGCGCCGTACCATCCGCCACCGCCACCGCCGCCCGCCCAGCCACCGCCGCCGGCACCGCCACCACCGGCGCCCCCGCCCCCCGCGCCCCCGCCATGGCTGCCGCTGCCGCCATTGCTGAAACCCTCCCCACCCGTTGGTGCGTCGATGGCGCCGCTACCGCCTCCATTGAGGCTGCTGCCATTGCCTCCGCTGCCGCCCGCGCCCTTGATCTCGCCCGGCTGGCCGATGTTCAGCCCCACGCCGCTGCCCCCGCCGCCGCCGCCCATGCCGCTCTGCCCGCCGCCCGTGGCGTAGTTGCCCTGCACCTGCACGCCGTCGAGCGTGAGCGTGCCATCGTTGCGGATGCCCGCGCCCCAGGACGAGCCCGACTGCGCCGTGCCGCCCACGTCGATCCCCTTGCCTGCCAGCAGCCCGCGCGTGATGACCAGCCCGCGCAGGGTGGCGGTGGCGCCCGCGTTGACCCACAGCACGCGGCCCCGAAGCTGCCCGTCCAGCGTGACGCCGGGGCCGTCGATGGTGACGCTCTTGCCGATGACGAGCTGACCCAGCAGCGCCACGCGGGACACGCCGCCCGCGAAGGCGATGGTGTCGCCGCTGGCGTTGGCATCGGCGAGCGCCTGGCGCAGGCTGCCCGGGCCGCTGTCGTTGCCGTTGGTCACGGTGAGGCTGGCCGCCTGGGCGGCGCCAGCGGCCACCAGCGCGGCGGCGCAGGCCAGCCCGCGCAGGGGATGGGGGCACGGGGTGTGGAACATGGCTTGTTTGCTTTTGTTTTGATAGCTGTTTGCGCTTGCTGAGCGGGCGTTGAAGGGTGTTTTGGCTTTAAACGCCGCCTCGCCGCCGGTGCAAGCCCAGCGCGGCCACCAGCGCAGACAGCAGCGCCAGCGCCCAGGGCGCATCCACGGGGATGGCCGCGGGCGGCGCAAGGGGGTTGACGAAGCGGCCCGCGGCTGCGGGGCAGCTCGTGTCGCTCTCCGGCCAGTACTGGTTGCCCGTGCCGGTGAAGGGGATGGCGCTATAGCAGTTGTCGCCGGGCGTGTTGTCGGTGATCTGGTTGTGGTTCAGCGTGAACGTGTGCCCGGCCGGAGCACTGAACCGGACGCCCGCGCCCCTGTTCGCGCCGCCTGCGGCGGGGCTGGCGTTGTTGGCAATGATGCTGCCGGTGACCAGCGTGTTCACGCCGCTGTAGAGGGCGCCGCCCTGCTGGCCGGCGATGTTGCCCGTGAAGCGGCTGTTCGTCACCGTCAGCGAGCCGCTGCCCGTGCTGTAGACGGCGCCGCCCAGGCTGGCGGTGTTGGCGGTGAACTGGCTGTCCGTGATGGTCACCGTGCTGTCGCGGCTGAAGAGGCCGCCGCCGTTGGCCAGGGCCGTGTTGCCGGTGATGACGCTGTGGTCGATGTTCAGGGTGACGCCGTCCGCGTAGATGCCGCCGCCATCCGTCGGGCCGCCGCCGGCGGTATTGCCGCCGGCCAGCGTCAGCCCGCGCAGCGTGAGCGTGGTGCCCGCCAGCGTGGCGGTGACCAGGGGTGTGGCGCCGCCGCCGTCCAGGGTCACGCGCCCGCCGCCGTCGATGGTGGTGTTCGAGGCCTGGTAGATGTCCAGCGCGCTGCCCAGCGTGATGGTGCTGCCTGCGGGAAAGGCGGCGGGGTCGAACGCGATGGTGTCGGCGCCGCTGCCCAGCGGGCAGTCGGCGTCCCAGACGGTATCCGTCACCGCGCTGCCGAGGGCCTCGGTCAGGCTGCACAGGCCGTCGCCCCCCATGACGGTCGTGGTGTTGACGGTGATGGTGGCCGCGGGGGCCAGGCTGGCGGCCAGCAGGCAGGCGGCGGCGAGGGCGATTCGTTTGGGCATAAAAAAGGCTTCCAGCGCCCACACAGAAAGCGCAGGCAGCTATGAAATTGAAAGCATTGGCGTGAAGTCACAGATGGTAGGGATTGGCCATGCGCCTGTCTGTCCTCAGAACTGATGACATGGCGCTGCTGCCCGGCGCTTGCCCATAATCCAGCCCATGGCTCCCGACACCGCCCCGCCCCTGCCCGCCCCCTGGCCCGCGCGCCTGCCGGCTCCTTTGCGGGTGGGCGTGGTCGAGGACGACCCGGCCTGCCGCGACACCTTCATCGCCATGATCGGCGCGCAGCCCGACCTGGCGCTGGCCATGGCGGCGGCCAGCCGGGCCGAGGCGCTGGCGCTGCTGCCCCAGTCGCCCATGGATGTGCTGCTGGTGGACCTGGGCCTGCCCGACGGCTCGGGCCTGGACGTGATCCGCGCCGCGCGCGCGCAGTGGCCCGGCTGCAGCGTGCTGGTGAGCACCATCTTTGGCGATGAAACGCACGTGCTGCGCTCCATCGAGGCCGGGGCCATGGGCTACCTGCTCAAGGACGTGAGCGCCGCCGAGCTGGCCGAGGAAATCCGCAGCATCCACGCGGGCGGCAGCCCCATCAGCCCCATGGTGGCGCGCAAGATCCTGGCGCGCGCCGCCGCCAGCCTGCCGCCCGCCACCGAGCCGCCCGCCGCGCTGCTGTCCGCGCGCGAGCAGGAGGTGCTGCGCTGCGTGAGCAAGGGCTTCACCACCGAGGAGACGGCCCGCACCATGGGCGTCTCCCGCACCACGGTGCTCACCTTCGTGCGGCGCATCTACGCCAAGCTGCAGGTCAACACGCGCGCCGAGGCCATCCATGCCGCCCACAGGCAAGGCCTTCTGGCGAACGGGTAGGTGGTGCGCCGCGCTGCTGTTGGCCGCCTGGCTCGCGGCCTGCGGCGGCGGCAGCGCTACCGATAACCCCACGCACCTGCGGCAGGCCGCCTTCCGCATGGAGCCCGGCGCGGGCTGGGAACCTCCGCCCGCGCCGCCCTTCGCTGGGGAGGAGGAGAAAGGCGCGTGGGCCAGCGTGCCGCTGCCCCACGCGCGGGAGCGCAGCCTGGCCGAGGGCGGCGCCTCGCTGCGGGCCCCGCCCGACGTGGCCTGGTACCGGCTCGACCTGCCCCCGCCCGGTACACCCGGTGCCCCCAGCGCATCGGGCGCGCCGGGCCAGGACTTGTTTCTGTACCTGCCGCGCTGGCAGACCATCGGCATCGTCGCCGTCTATGTCGATGGCCGCATGGCCTACCGCACGCGCGGCAGCCGCGTGTGGAACAGCTTCAACCGGCCCCTGTGGGTGGCGCTGGGCAACCAAGCCGCCGGTGGCGAGCCGCCCCGCACCGTGTGGCTGCGCATGGCCAGCCAGCGCGGCGTGGGCGGGGCCGTCTCCAGCGCCTGGGTGGGCACCGAGCAGAACCTGCTGTGGCGCTACAGCGTGCGCCGCTTCGTGCAGAACGACTTCATCAGCCTGACCGGCGCCGCCTTTCTGGCCATTGGCCTGTTCGCGCTGGCCGTGGGCTGCGTGCGCCGGCGCGAGCCCATCTACCTGCTGTTCTTCGCCATCTCCGTCACCACCTTGCTGCGCAGCCTGCACTACGTGGTGGACGACCGGCCCCTGCCCGTGCCCGACGACTGGTTCGGCTGGATGACCGTCAATTCGCTGGGCTGGGCCATGGTGTGCACCTTCGCCTTCGCCTTCCGCGTGCACGGGCGGCGCATGCCCGCGCTGGCGCTGGGCATCGCGGGGCTGGTGTCGCTGGGCACCGTGCTCACCCTGCCGCTGCCGCCGCTGCTGCCGTACCTCGATGCCATGCTGCCGCTGGTCTATCTCGTCATCACCGTGCTGACGGCGGTGGTGGCCGCGTCGGGCCTGTGGGCCTCGTGGCGCGCGCGGTCGCGCGAAGGGCTGGTGCTGTTCGCCTGGTTCTCGCTGAACGTGCCCGCGGGCGCGCACGACCTGCTGATGGTCAACTACCGCATCGACATGGAGCATGTCTATCTGGCGCCCTACAACGCCATCGGCCTGTTCGCCATCTTCCTGGCCATCGTCTGGCGGCGCTACGTGGGCGCCATCCACGCGGTCGAGGTGGCCAACGCCGGGCTGGAAAGCCAGCTCGCCGCCCGCGAGCGCGAACTGACCGCCAGCCACGAGCAACTGCGCGCGCTGGAGCGCCAGCAGACCCTGGCCACCGAGCGCCAGCGCATGATGCAGGACATGCACGACGGCATCGGCTCGTCGCTGATGAGCGCGCTGCGCATGGTCGAGCGCGGCCAGGCCAGCACGGCCGACACGGCCCAGGTGCTCAAGGACTGCATCGACGACCTCAAGCTCGCCATCGACTCGCTGGACCCCGCCGATGCCGACCTGCTGGCGCTGCTGGCGGCCGTGCGCTTTCGCCTGGCGCCCCGGCTCAAGGCCGCGGGCATCACCCTTGCCTGGAACGTGCAGGACCTGCCCCCGCTGCCCTGGCTCGACCCGCAGTCCGCGCTGCACGTGCTGCGCATCCTGCAAGAAGTGCTGGCCAACATCCTCAAGCACACCCAGGCCACCCTGATCGACGTGGCCACCGCGCCGCAGGCGCAAGCCGGGCAGGGCGGCGCGGGCGTGGTGGTGCGCATCCGCGACAACGCAGGCGCCTTCGTGCTGTCCGAAGGCCCGCCCGCCGCCCTGGCCGGCCAGGGCCTGCTCAACGTGCGCCACCGCGCCCAGGCCCTGGGCGGGCGCTGCCAGTGGGCGGCATGGGAGGGCGGGGGCGAATTCACCCTGTGGCTGCCGCTGGCGCGCGGTGATTGAAGAACTACTCTTTTGATAGCTGCCGGCGCTTGCCCGCTAAGCGCTGGAGGCCTGTTGGGCATCAAACCCCGGCAAGGCCTTGTCCTCAGTTCTGAGGACATACAGGCGTGTTGCAATTTCTTAACATTCCGGCGGTTCGTCACACACCAAGGCCCCGCCATGCCCCGCCGCCCCTGCGCCCTGCGCGCCCTGCTGCTCCAGTTCGTGTTCATCGCCATCGCCTGCCTGGCCGCCTGGCCCGCCGCGCACGCCCAGGCGGGCACCTGGGCGGCCAGCGGCAGCCTGGGCGATGGGCGCCAATGGCACACCAGCACCCAGCTGCCCAACGGGAAGGTGCTCGTCGCGGGCGGCTATGGCGGCGGCAGCCTCAGCCACCTTGCCAGCGCCGAGCTGTACGACCCCGCCGCCGGCCAGTGGGCCGCCACCGGCCCGCTCGCCCACGCGCGCCGCGGCCACACCGCCACCTTGCTGCCCCATGGCAAGGTGCTCGTGGCGGGTGGCTACGACGGCAGCGCATTCATCGCCAGCGTCGAGCTGTACGACCCCGCCACCGGCTTGTGGAGCGGTGCCAGCGCGCTGGCCCAGCCGCGCACGGAACACACCGCCACCCTGCTGGCCGATGGCCGGGTGCTCGTCGCGGGCGGCCACGCCAGCGGGGGGCAGGTGGCCCAGGCCGAACTGTACGACCCCGCCACCGGCGCCTGGTCCCCCGCCGGGCAGTTGGCCGAAGCGCGCCAGGGCCATACCGCCACCTTGCTGGCCGACGGCAGGGTGCTCGTCGTCGGCGGCGGCAACGGCACCGGATACCTCGCCACCGCCGAGGTGTACCGCCCGAGCGACAACACCTGGGGCTCCGCCGCCCCGCTGCCGCAAGGGCCGCGCAGCGATTTCACCGCCACCTTGCTGCCCAACGGCAGGGTGCTTGCCGTGGGCGGAAACAGCGGCAGCGAGCAGCTTGCCAGCGCCGAGCTGTACGACCCCCAGGGCGATACCTGGGCGCCTGCCGCCCCGCTGAACAGCAAGCGCTTGTTCCACACCGCCACGCTGCTGCCCGGCGGCAAGGTGCTCGTGGCGGGAGGCTTCGGCAGCGGCAGCGCTCTCCAAAGCGCCGAACGGTACGACCCTGACACCAACCAATGGACCGCCGCCGGCGGCCTGAACGACGGGCGCTGGCGCCACATCGCCACCCTGCTGCCCCAGGGCAAGGTGCTCTTCATCGGGGGCGCCAGCGACCTTGGCGCGCTGCTCGCCAGCACCGAGCTCTACGACCCCGCCATCGGCACCTGGGCGGGCACCGGCGCGCTGCCAGGCCAGCGCACGGAGCACACGGCCACCCTGCTGCCGGACGGCAAGGTGCTCGTCGCGGGCGGGGGCGCCGGTTATGGCACCGGGCAGCTCATCGGCGCCGCCGCGCTGTACAACCCCGCCACCGGCGCCTGGGCCGCCACGGGCCCGCTGGCCGCCGCGCGCGCCTACCACACCGCCACCTTGCTGCCCGGCGGCAAGGTGCTCGTCGTGGGCGGCCTCGGCAGCGCAGGCGCCGTGCTCGCCAGCGCCGAACTCTACGACCCCGCCACGGGCACCTGGAGCGGCACCGGCGCGATGGCCAGCCCCCGCTTATGGCATGCCGCCGCCCTGCTGCCCAGCGGCCAGGTGCTGGTCGTGGGGGGCTGGGGCAGCAACATCAGCAACAGCCAAACCGCCACCGCCGAGCTGTACGACCCCGCCACCGGCCTCTGGTCCGCCACGAGCGCGATGAGCGCCGCACGCCAAGGGCCCACGGCCACCCTGCTGCCCACCGGCAGGGTGCTCGTCGCGGGGGGGAGTGGCAGCGGCGGCCCCCTGGGCAGCGCCGAGCTGTACGACCCCGCCTCGGGCACCTGGAGCGGCGCCGGCGCGATGGCCAGCCCGCGCTGGACACACACCGCCACCCTGCTGCCCCAGGGCAAGGTGCTTGTAGCGGGGGGGTACAGCGGCGCATACCTCGGCAGCGCCGAACTCTACGACCCCGCCCTGAACGCATGGAGCCCCACCGGCCCGCTCAACACCGGGCGCGCCAGCCACACCGCCACCCTGCTGCCCGGCGGCAAGGTTTTGGCCGCTGGGGGCTTTGGCGGCGGCTACCTGGGCAGCGCCGAGCTGTACGACCCCGCCACGGGCGCCTGGGCCGCCACCGGCGCGCTGGCCACTGTGCGCGCCTACCACACCGCCACCGTGCTGCCCGATGGCACGGTGCTCGCCGCCGGGGGGCGCGACGGCGTCACGGCCACCAGCGGCATCGCCACCGCCGAGCGCTACGACCCTGCCGGCGGCGCCGTGCCCCCGGCCCGCATTCCCGCATTGACCGGCGGCCCCGCCCGGTTGAGCGGCGCGGCCTTCACCCTCACCGGTTTGCGGCTGCGTGGCGACAGCGAGGCCAGCGGCGGCGGCACCAGCGCATCGCCCACCCCCTTGCCGCTGGTGCAGTTGACGCGGCTGGACAACGGCGCGCACACCTGGCTCGCGCCCACCGGCTCCACCGCCGCCAGCATCGACGTGGCCGCGCCGGGCGTGCTGCCCAGCGGCCGGTATGCGCTGCGGGCGTTCGTGAACGGCATGGCGTCCAACGCGCTGCTGCTGGGCACGCAGGCCCAGCCCACGCTGGCCCTGTCCGCCAGCGCCGTGGGCGCCAGCGCCGTGGGCGCCAGCGCCGTGGGCGCCAGCGTCACCTTCACCGCCACGCTGAACGGCGCATCCGCCAGCCCCACGGGCCAGGTGGCGTTCAGCGTGGATGGCGCGCCGCTGGCCTGCACCACGGCCACCTTCAGCGGCGGCGTGGCCACCTGCGCCACCAGCAGCCTGGCCATGGGCCTGCACAGCATCACCGCCAGCTACACGGGCGACGCCGACAACGCGCCCGCCACCGCCAGCCCGCTGGCGCACACCGTCAACACCGCCGCCGTGCCCGTGCCGGGCGGCGGCGGCGGCACGGCGCAGGTCGGCATCACCGGCGGCCCGCCCGGCTGCACCGTGAACACCCTGGGCCTGAGCGCGGCCACCGGCGCCGACAACCTGCCCGCAGGCGCCACCGCCCCGCTGGGCGTGCTGCGCTTCACGGCCACGGGCTGCGCGAATGCCACGCTGGCGGTGGCCGTCACCTACCCCAGCGGCAGCCTGGCGGGGCTGGTGCCGCGCAAGTTCGGCCCCGCCACGGCCGGTGCCACGGCGCTCTGGTTCCCGCATGGCGCGGTCAGCGGCGACACGGTGAGCTTTGCCGTCACCGACAACGGCACGGGCGACAACGACCCCGCCCCCGGCGCCATCGCCGACCCGCACGCCATGCTGCTGCTGGCCGCCGGGCCCGCCGGCGCGCAGGCGATTCCGGCGCTGTCCGAAGGGGGCTTGCTGCTGCTGTCGGCCCTGCTGGCCCTGGTGGCGCTGTCAGCGGGCCGCGTGGGAAGGCGGGTGGTGTGAATGACTTCTCTTTTTGTAGCTGTTGGCGCTTGATGGGTGGGCGCTGGGGGCTATTTTTTGCATAGAACCCTGGCAGGGCCTTGTCCTCAGTTCTGAGGACATACAAAAACGGCAGGCAACGGCAACATGGCGCATCTTCATCGCCACCAGCCCACCCATGCCATTCCCCTCCACCACCGCCCGCCTTGCGGGCCTGCTGCTGGCCGCCGCGGCTGCGCTGCCGGGCGCGGCCCCTGCGCAAGTCCTGTACGAAGGCTTTGACGACACCTTCACGCTATCGGGCAATGGCTGGGTCATGCAGAACAACAGCGCCCCGGTGGGCGCCATGGGCTGGTTCCAGGGCACCCCCATCTCTGCCTTGCCGGACCCCGGCCCGTTCGACGCCTACAGCGGCGCAGCCAATGCCTACATAGCGGCCAACTTCAGGAACACGGGCAGCAGCGGCACCATCAGCAACTGGCTGGTCATGCCGAACCGCACGCTGAGCAATGGCGACGTGCTGACCTTCTACACGCGCAAGCCGGTCCCCAACCCAACGGACTACCCCGACCGCCTGGAAGTGCGCATGAGCACGCAGGGCGCCAGCACGGACGTGGGCACCACCGCCACCGACGTGGGAGACTTCACCACGCTGCTGACGAGCATCAACCCCGGCCTGGCGGCGGGCGGCTACCCCGCCGCCTGGACGCAGTACCGCATCACCGTGTCCGGGCTGGCCGCCCCCACCTCGGGCCGCGTCGCGTTCCGCTACTTCGTGACCGGCGCCGGCACCTTCGGCGCGAACGGCGACTACATCGGCATCGACGACGTGACGCTCTGCCCCGCCCCCGCCATGACGGCCACCGGCACGCCCGCCAACGGCACGGCCGGGGCCGCTTATGCCTACACGCTGGCGCAGGCCGGGGCGGTGGGCGGGTCGTCCTTCGCGGTCGCGGCGGGGGCGTTGCCTCCGGGTCTGGTGCTGTCGGCTGCAGGCGCCATTTCCGGCACCCCCACGGCCACGGGCACGTTCAGCTTCACGGCCACGGTGACGGACAGCCGCCACTGCTCGGCGTCGCTGCCCACTTCCATCACGGTGCAGGCAGGCAAGCCGCCCCCGCCGGCCAGCGCCACCGCCACCGCGGGCGACGCCGAGGCGACGGTGGACTGGAGCCCGGAACGGTGGGCGGACGCCTATGGGGCCCCCATCACCAGCTACACCGCCACCGCCGTGCAAGACCCCGCCAGATCCTGCACCGTGACCGGCTCCGGGCACAGCTGCACCGTGGCGAACCTGGCCAATGGAACAAGCTACACGTTCCGCGTGGTGGCGCACAACGGATCCCCCACGCAACCCGATTCGGACGCCGCCGTGACCAACGCGGTCACGCCCCTGGGCGCGCAGAGCATCACCTTCCTCCCCGCCACCATCCCCGCGCAGGCTGCGGGCACCACGCTGACCCTGGGCGCCACGGCGACGTCGAACCTGCCGATCACCTACAGCGCCACGGGCGCGTGCAGCGTGGCGGGCAGCGTGGCCAGCTTCAGCGGCGCGGGCTCGTGCACGCTGACGGCCAGCCAGCCGGGCGGCGGGGCCTGGGCGGCGGCGGCGCCCGTAGCGCGTACCTTTGCCGTGATGGCGGCGCCCACGCTGGCGCTGGCGGCCAACGCCAACCCCAGCGCACTGGGGGCCAGCGTCACCCTCACCGCCACGTTCGGCAGCGCCAGCAACCCCACGGGCACGGTGAGCTTCAGCGCGGACGGCCTGCCGCTGGCCTGCGCGGCCCCGCCCGCCATCACGGGCAGCGTGGCCGCCTGCACCGTCAGCGGCCTGCTGGTGGGCGCGCACGCCATCACCGCCAGCTATGCGGGCGATGCCAACAACACCAGCGCCACGGGCGGGCCTCTGGCGCTGACGGTGGGCCAGGCCAGCCTGGCGGTGCCCGGCGGCGGCATGGCGCAGGCCAGCATCTCCGGCGGCCCGGCGGGCTGCACCGTGGGCAGCCTGGCGCTGACCGCCGCCGCCCCGGGCGACAACCTGCCCGCAGGCGCGACCGCACCGCTGGGCGTGCTGCGCTTCACGGCCACGGGCTGCGCGGGCGCCACGCTCGCGGTGGCCATCACCTACCCCGGCGGCAGCCTGGCGGGGCTGGTGCCGCGCAAGTTCGGCCCCGCCACGGCCGGTGCCACGGCGCTCTGGTTCCCGCATGGCGCGGTCAGCGGCGACACGGTGAGCTTTGCCGTCACCGACAACGGCACGGGCGACAACGACCCCGCCCCCGGCGCCATCGCCGACCCGCACGCCATGCTGCGGCTGGCCGCCGGCGCGCAGGCGATTCCTACGCTGTCCGAATGGGGCCTGCTCGTGCTGGCGGCGCTGCTGGGGCTGGCAGCGCTGCGCAGGTTTCAAGCCGGATCGGCCTCCAGCGCTTGATGAGAAAGCGCTGAAAGCTATCAAATCAGGAGTTTTTTGCCGGATGCGCTAGCATTGCCAGTCCCATTCTCACGAGGCGCCCCATGACCACTGAAGCCCTGCTGGCCTACGCCCACTTTCTGGCCATCCTGACCATGACCGTCTTCCTGGCCAGCGAGGCGGCCCTGTGCCGCAAGGAGTGGCTCAACGCCGCGGTGGTGGAGCGCCTGGCGCGGGTGGACATGGTCTATGGCATCTCCGCCATCGCCGTGCTGGCCACGGGCCTGGCGCGCACCTGGTGGGGCATGAAGGGCGCGGGGTGGTACTGGTCGCAGCCCCTGCTGCACACCAAGGTCACGCTGTTCGTGGTCATCGGCCTGATCTCCATCGTGCCCACGGTGCGCTTCCTGCGCTGGCGCAAGCAGCTGCGCGCCACGGGTGCGCTGCCCACCGAGGCCGAGGTGCGCGGCACGCGCCGCCTCGTGATGATCGAGGCGCACCTGCTGGTGGTGATTCCGCTGCTGGCCGTGTTCCTGGCGCGGGGCGTGGGCACGCGCTAGAAAGCACAAAGCCCCGCGTGCGGGGCTTTGTTTGGGGGCCAAGGTGTGTCAGGCGGGCTTGTTGCTCAGGCATTCCTTCATGAAGGCCTTGCGCTCGTCGCCCTTGAGGGTCTTGGCCTTGGGGTCTGCGTTGCAGGTCTTCATCTTGGTCTGCTGCTTTTCCTGCTTGTTGGCAGACAGGCATTCCTTCATGAAGGCCTTGCGCTCGTCGCCCTTCTTTTCCTTGGCGTCGGCATTGCAGGTGGCCATCTTGCTCTGCTGCGCGGTGGGCGCCTTGGCCGGCGCGGAGGCCGCGGCAGCAGGCGCGTCGGCGGCATGGGCCAGGGAGAGGGTCAGGCCGATGGCCGTCATCAGGGAAAGCAGTTTCTTCATGTAATGCTCCTGCGGGTAGGGGGATGGATGGCCCGGTGGACACCGGGCCATTCAGCATAACGCCACAGCGGAGGGATGGGATGACGGGGCGCCCCCGTAGAATCCCCGCATGCTCTCCGTCAAACAGGAATTGCTCGCGGCGCTCGCCGGCGAGCTGGAAAAATTGTCGCCCGGCACTGCCGGGCGCGCTGCGTTCGAATCCCCCAAGGTGGCCGCCCACGGCGACTTCGCCTGCACGGCGGCCATGCAGCTGGCCAAGCCGCTCAAGCTCAACCCGCGCGCGCTGGGCGAGCAGCTCAAGGCCGCGCTCGAGGCCACGCCCGCGTTTGCCCGCTGGGTTGATGCCATCGAGATCGCCGGCCCCGGGTTTCTCAACATCCGCCTCAAGCCCGCCGCCAAGCAGGAAGTGGTGCGCGAGGTCTTGGGTGCCGGAGACCGCTTTGGCTACCAGGCCGACAACGGCCAGCGCGTGCTGGTCGAGTTCGTCTCGGCCAACCCCACCGGCCCGCTGCACGTGGGCCACGGCCGCCAGGCGGCGCTGGGCGACGCGATCTGCAACCTCTTTGCCACCCAGGGCTGGAAGGTGCACCGCGAGTTCTATTACAACGACGCGGGCGTGCAGATCCAGACGCTGACCACCAGCACGCAGCTGCGCGCCAAGGGCTTCAAGCCCGGCGACGAGTGCTGGCCCACCGACCCCGAGAACCCGGCGTCCAAGGCGTTCTACAACGGCGACTACATCCAGGACATCGCCAACGACTTCCTCGCGAAGAAGACCGTCAAGGCCGACGACCGCGCGTTCACCGCCAGCGGCGACGTGGACGATGTGGAGTCCATCCGCCAGTTCGCCGTGGCCTACCTGCGCAACGAGCAGGACAAGGACCTGCAGGCCTTCAATCTGAAGTTCGACGAGTACTACCTCGAGTCGAGCCTGTACACCAGCGGCCGCGTCGAGGCCACCGTGGGCAAGCTCGTGGCCAACGGCAAGACCTACGAGCAGGACGGCGCGCTGTGGCTCAAGAGCACGGACTACGGCGACGACAAGGACCGGGTCATGCGCAAGAAGGACGGCACGTACACCTACTTCGTGCCCGACGTGGCCTACCACATCGCCAAGTGGGAGCGCGGCTTCACCAAGGTCGTCAACATCCAGGGCACGGACCACCACGGCACCATCGCCCGCGTGCGCGCCGGGCTGCAGGCAGCCGGCGTGGGCATCCCGCAGGGCTACCCCGACTACGTGCTGCACACCATGGTGCGCGTGGTCAAGGGCGGCGAAGAGGTCAAGATCAGCAAGCGCGCGGGCAGCTACGTCACGCTGCGCGACCTGATCGAATGGACCAGCAAGGACGCGGTGCGCTTCTTCCTCTTGAGCCGCAAGCCCGACACCGAGTACACCTTCGACGTGGACCTGGCCGTGGCGCAGAACAACGACAACCCGGTGTACTACGTGCAGTACGCCCACGCGCGCATCCAGTCGGTGCTGCGCGGCTGGGCCGAGCAGGGCGGCGGCGATGTGGCCTCGCTCCAGGGCGCGGACCTGTCGGCGCTCGAAGGCCCGCAGGCCCAGGCGCTGATGCTGCAGCTGGCCAAGTACCCCGAGATGCTCACCGCCGCCGCCGACGGCGAGGCGCCGCACGACGTGACCTTCTACCTGCGCGACCTGGCCGCCAGCTACCACAGCTACTACGACGCCGAGCGCATCCTGGTGGACGATGAAACCGTCAAGCGGGCCCGGCTGGCCCTCGTCGCCGCCACCGCGCAGGTATTGCACAATGGCCTGGCCGTGCTGGGCGTGTCGGCTCCGGCCAGAATGTAAGCAGTCACTATGAAGAAACAACAGACGGGTGGGACCATCATCGGCTTCATCGTCGGGGTCATCGTGGGCCTGGGGGCCGCACTGGCGGTGGCCGTGTACGTGACCAAGGTGCCGGTGCCCTTCCTCAACAAGGGCAACGGGCGGGGCGTGGACATGGATGCCGCCGAATCCCAGAAGAACAAGAACTGGGACCCGAACTCTCCGCTGTACGGCAAGAACCCCGCGCGTCCCCCCGCGCCGGCGGTGGCGGCGGCTTCCGCGCCCGCCTCCGCGGCGGCGCCCGAGGTGCGGGCGGCCGCCTCCGCGCCCAAGCCGGTTGCCAGCAAGCCCGAGGCGGCCAAGGCCGAAAGCAAGCCCGGCGCCGATCCGCTGGGCGATCTGGCCGTCGCCAAGGCCGCCGCCAAGGGCAACCTGGACCCGTTCGACTACTTCGTGCAGGCCGGGGCATTCCGCACCCAGGCCGATGCGGATGCCCAGCGCGCCAAGCTGGCCATGCTGGGCTGGGAGGCCCGGGTGAGCGAGCGCGAGCAAAATGGGCGGGCCGTGTTCCGCGTGCGCGTGGGCCCGTTCACCAAGCGCGATGATGCCGAGCAGCTCAAGGAAAAGCTCGACGGCGCCGGGGTGGAATCGGCCCTGGTGCGGGTGCAGCGCTGAACTGCCGCGCAGCGGGAGCTGAACTTTTTGCGGGGGCATGGCTCACATCCCCCAGACCAGAACCAGGAGAGTCTTTGCCATGAAACGCCGTGAGTTTTCTTTGTCCGCCGCCTCGGCGGTTGCCGCTTCCGCCCTGACGCTGCCAGTGGCCACCCCCGCGCTGGCCCAGGCCCGCCAGTTCAAGGAGGGCAAGGACTTCAAGCGGCTGGACAAGCCCGTGGCGCCCGATGCGCCCGCCGGCAAGGTCGATGTGATCGAATTCTTCTGGTACAGCTGCCCCCACTGCCACGCCTTCGAGCCCACGCTCGACGCATGGGTGAAGAGCGCCCCCAAGGACATGAGCATCCGCCGCATGCCCGTGGCCTTCAATGCCAGCTTCGTGCCGCAGCAAAAGCTCTACTACACGCTCGAAGGCATGGGCAAGCTCGACGCGCTGCACGCCAAGGTGTTCCGCGCCATCCATGTGGAAAAGCAGAAGCTGGCCAAGGACGACGAAATCCTGGCCTGGGTGACCCAGCAGGGGGTCGATGCCGCCAAGTTCAAGGAGGTCTACGGCTCCTTCACCGTGTCCAACCAGGTGCGCCGTGCGTCGCAGTTGCAGGACGCGTATGGCGTGGAAGGCGTGCCTTCCATGGGCGTGGCCGGCAAGTACTACACCGATGGCACCATGGCCGGCAACATGCAGAACGTGCTGCAGGTGGTGGAGCATCTGGCCGCCACGGCGAAAAAGGGGTGACGCCTCCTTGAAGGAAGCGTGGCCCTCGTGAGCCGCCTTCCTGCCAAGGGGAACGCACCCGGCGGCCCGGCAGCGCCGGCTCCACGGGTGCAGGCGTCGGCTTCCAAGCGCCGACGGCCTCGGATGTCCCAAGAAGAAGCCCGCGGATGCGGGCTTTTTTCATGGCGCGCGCCGTGGGGTGGCTACAATGACCTGCAAGATTCGTGCCCTATGAACTACCGCATCCTCCCCCACCTCCTGCTTGTCGCCCTGGCCTGCCATCTGGGCGCGGCGCACGCCGAAAAGGCCGACCGCGCCAAGCCCATGAACATCGAGGCCGACGCCTTGCGACACGATGAGCTCAAGCAGACCAGCGTGTTCTCGGGCCGCGTGGTCATGACCAAGGGCTCTATCGTGCTGCGCGGCGCGCGGCTGGACGTGCGCCAGGACGCCGACGGCTACCAGTACGGCGTGGTCACGGCCGAGGCGGGCAAGCGGGCCTTCTTCCGCCAGAAGCGCGATACCGTGGCCGGCGCGCCGGACGAGTTCATCGAAGGCGAGAGCGAAGTCATCGAGTACGACGGCAAGGCCGACAACGTGCGCTTCATCACCCGCGCCGAACTGCGCCGCTACCGCGGGGCGGTCCTCAGCGACGAGATCACCGGCGCCGTGATCGTCTACAACAACCTCACCGATGTGTTCACCGTGGACGGCAAGCGCACCCCCGCGACCAATGCGGCGGGCGATGCGCCCGCGCCCGGCAGCCGGGTGCGCGCGGTGCTCGCGCCCAAGGACCCGCCCGCCGGTACCGCCGCGCCGGAGGCCGCGCCCCCGGCATCGGCGCCGGTGCTGCGCCCCAGCAACAGCCTTGGCGGCGGCTCCAAGTGAGCGCGCAGCCCGTCAGCTCCGGTCCTGACGCCCAGGCGGGCAGCCGCCTGGAGGTGCAGCACCTGGCCAAGTCGTATGGCAGCCGCAAGGTCGTCAAGGATGTGTCGCTGGTCGTGCAAAAGGGCGAGGTCGTGGGCCTGCTGGGGCCCAACGGCGCGGGCAAGACCACCTCGTTCTACATGATCGTGGGCCTGGTGCGCAGCGACGCGGGCGACATCCGCATCGACGGCCATTCGGTGGCCCACATGCCCATCCACCGCCGCTCGCGGCTGGGGCTGTCCTACCTGCCGCAGGAAGCCTCCATCTTCCGCAAGCTCACGGTCGAAGAGAACGTGCGCGCGGTGCTGGAGCTGCAGCGCGCGGACGACGACGGCAAGCCGCTGTCGCGCGAGGCCATCGAAGAGCGTCTCACGGCCTTGCTCCAGGAGCTGCGCGTGGACCACCTGCGGGCCTCGCCCGCCATGGCCCTGTCGGGCGGCGAGCGCCGCCGCGTCGAGATCGCCCGCGCGCTGGCCACGCAGCCGCGCTTCATCCTGCTGGACGAGCCCTTTGCGGGCATCGACCCCATCGCCGTGATCGAGATCCAGCGCATCATCGGTTTTCTCAAGGCGCGCGGCATCGGCGTGCTCATCACCGACCACAACGTGCGCGAGACGCTGGGCATCTGCGACCACGCCTTCATCATCAGCGATGGCCAGGTGCTGGCCCAGGGCACGCCGTCCGAGATCGTGGACAACGCCGAAGTGCGCCGGGTGTACCTGGGCGAACATTTCCGCATGTAGACATGGCCTCCACGCTTGTCACTTCGTGTACTGCGCTGCCCCCCGAGGGGGCCTTCGCGCCTTGGGGCGGCCCGGCGGCGCGGTACGGTGTCCCCACGCTCCCCGCTGCGCGTGGTTCGCTGCCCCCCGAGGGGGCCTTCGCGCCTTGGGGCGGCCCGGCGGCGCTCAATCAATGAAACCTGGACTCTCGCTGCGCGTCTCGCAGCATCTTGCATTGACCCCCCAGCTTCAGCAGTCCATCCGGCTGCTGCAGTTGTCCACGCTGGAACTCTCGCAGGAAGTCGAGCAGATGCTCGACGAAAACCCGTTCCTCGAACGCAACGTCGACGAGGCGCCGCGCGAGGAGTTTGGCCTGGAAGCCGCCGATACGCCGGCCCAGGCCGACGACTACAGCGCGGATGATGCTATTTTTTCAGGAGCTACCAGCGCAAGCAGTACCAGCGCTGAGGCTCAAAATGATGCTGAAACACCGAGCGCGGGCGCCGACGAGCCCGACTGGAGCGGCGACGGCACGGTGGAGATGGCGCCCAACGACGCCGAGTGGGGCGGCGACGCCCCCGCCCGCAACCGCAACGACGCCGAAGGCGACGAGGCCGACGCCACCGAGCTGGCCCGCACGCACGAATCGCTGACCGCCTTTTTGCACCGACAGGCGCTGGCGCTGCGCCTGTCCGAGATCGACCGCGCCGCGCTGCGCTTCCTGATCGAATCGCTCAACGACGACGGCTACCTGGAGGATCCGCTCGAAGAGCTGGCCATCAGCCTGGCCGGGCCCGACGACCTGGAGCAGATCGAGGAACTGGTGCACCGCTTCACCGTGGCACAGCGGCTGCTGCAGAGCCTGGAGCCCGTGGGCGTGGGCGCGCGCGGCCTGGCCGAGTGCCTGACGCTGCAGCTCAAGGCGCTGGCCGCCGACGAGGACATCGACATCGACCCCGACACCGTGCAGACCGCGCTGCGCGTGTGCCAGCAGCCGCTGGAGATGCTGGCGCGGCGCGACGTGCGCCGCCTCACGCAGGCCTGCGGCGACAGCGAGGAGCGCACCCGCGCCGCCATGGCGCTGATCGCCCGGCTGGAGCCGCGCCCGGGGCGCCGCTTCGCCGACGTGGAGCGCAACATCATCATCCCCGACGTGATCGTGCGCAAGGCCGGGCGCGCCAATGGCCGCGACGGGCAGCACAACTTCATCGTGCAGCTCAACCCCGACGTGATGCCGCGCCTGCGCGTGCACGACATCTATGCCGGCGCCCTGCGCGGCCACAAGGGCGGCGAGGGCCACCAGGGCATGCAGCAGCGCCTGCAGGAGGCGCGCTGGTTCATCAAGAACATCCAGCAGCGCTTCGACACCATCCTGCGCGTCTCGCGCGCCATCGTGGAGCGGCAGAAGAACTTCTTCACCCACGGCGAACTCGCCATGCGCCCGCTGGTGCTGCGCGACATCGCCGACGAGCTGGGCCTGCACGAGTCCACCATCAGCCGCGTGACCACGGCCAAGTACATGGCCACGCCCATCGGCACCTACGAGCTCAAGTACTTCTTCGGCTCGGGCCTGGGCACCGAGACCGGCGGCAATGCGTCGAGCACCGCCGTGCGCGCCCTCATCAAGCAGTTCGTGGCCGCCGAGAGTCCGACCAAGCCGCTGTCCGACAGCCAGATCGCCGAGATGCTCAAGGAGCAGGGCATCGAGTGCGCGCGCCGCACCGTCGCCAAGTACCGCGAGGCGCTCAAGATCGCGCCGGCGAATCTGCGCAAGGCCCTGTAGGCGCCGTGCGAGCGTGTGCACGGCGCATGCGCCTGGTGGCCCGTTTTTCCGCTCCGTTGCCGTCTTTCCCTCTCACTTCGCCACCCCGTCCATGGCCCGCATCGTCTTCGACCTTCCCGCGCACTTCGGCTTCGCCACCGAAATGCAGATCTACATCAGCCATGTCAACCAGGGCGGGCACCTGGACAACGCGCAGCTGCTGAGCCTCGTGTCCGAGGCCCGGGTGCGGTTTTTCCAGTCACTCGGCTACCCCGAGGCCGACGTGGGCGGGCTGTCCATCGTGGTCGGAGACATCGTGGCGCAGTACAAGTCCGAGGGCTTCCACGGCGAGACCATGCGCGTGGAGATGGCGCCTGCGGACTTCAACCGCTATGGGTTCGACCTGGTCTTTTGCATGACCGAGAAGACCTCGGGCCGCGAGGTGGCGCGCGGCAAGATCGGCATCGTTTTCATCGGCAAGGCCGGCCGCAAGGTGGCGCCGATCCCGGACTCCATCCGCCAGTTGCTGCTGGCCCGTGCCGGCACGCCGGATTCACACGCACTTTCCGAGCGCGTATCCTCACCATCGTCATGAACCAACTCCAACTTTTTCTCCCCTGCGCCGCCGGTGTGGAGGGCTTCCTGGCCGACGAAGTGCACGGCATCACCGGCCTCACGGGGCAGGACCTGCTGGTGGGCCGGGGCGGCGTGCTGCTGCGCGCCTCGTGGCGCGACGCGCTGCTGCTGAACCTGCACAGCCGCCTGGCCCAGCGCGTGCTGGTGCAGCTGGCGCACCGCCCGTACCGCTCCGAGAACGACCTCTACGCCGCCGCCAGCGACGTGGCCTGGGAAATCTGGTTCACCACGCGCCAGACCTTCAAGGTCGAGGTGACCGCCCAGCACAGCCCGCTGCAGAGCCTCAATTTCGCGGGGCTCAAGGTCAAGGACGCGGTGGCCGACCGCTTTCGCGCCAAGAGCGGCGTGCGCCCCGACGTGAACACGCAGTGGCCCGACGTGCGCATCCACCTGCACCTGACCACCGACGAAGCCACCATCTACATCGACACCTCGGGCGAGCCGCTGTTCAAACGCGGCTGGCGCGAGGACAAGGGCGACGCCCCGCTCAAGGAAACCCTGGCCGCCGCCATGATCGCCGCCAGTGGCTGGGACCCCCACGGCGACAACCCCCAGCCGCTGTACGACCCCTGCTGCGGCAGCGGCACCATCGCCATCGAGGCCGCGCAGATCGCCTGCCGCATCCCGGCGGGCATGCTGCGCCGCTTTGCGTTCGAGAAACTGCTGCCCTACCAGGCCCATGTCTGGTCTGCTATTAAAAATGAAGCTGAAGGTGCAATACAGACAGGCGCTGTGCCTATTTTCGGCAGTGACGTCGCCTTCCGGATGGTGGATTTCGCCGAGCGCAATGCCGAGCGCGCCGGCGTGGCGGGCGCCGTGCAGCTGCGCGGAGGCGATGCGCTGCAGCGCATGCCGCCGTGCGAGCAGCCCGGCGTGATGCTCCTGAACCCCCCGTACGGCGAACGCATCGCCGCGGCCGGTGCCGCGGGCCGCAATGCCAGCGAGCGCGCGGCCGACCGTGCCCAGGGCCTGGCCGTGGGCCGTGAAGAAGCCCATACCGACGATGGCGGCGAGTTCTTCAGCCAGCTGGCCGCGCACTGGAAGAAGAACTACAGCGGCTGGACGGCCTGGATGCTCACGCCCGACCTCAAGCTGCCCGGCAAGATGCGCCTGAAGGAGTCGCGCCGCGTGCCGATGTGGAACGGCCCCATCGAATGCCGCATGTTTCGCTTCGACATGATCAAGGGCGCCGTGCGCGACCGCGGTGCCAAGGCGCCGCCCCAGGCGCCCGATGCCGGCGGCCCGCGCGATGCGGGTTGAGCTTTCGCTGCCCGCCGAGGCCGCTGAGGGCGAGCCCGCGCGCCCCGTGGTGGTGGACACCAACGTGGCGCTGGACCTGCTGATCTTCAGCGACCCGCGTACCGCGCCGCTGCGCACGCTGCTGGCCCAGGGGCGCCTGTCATGGATCGCCACGCAGGTCATGCGCGATGAGCTGGAGCGGGTGTTGGCCTACCCGCACATCGCAGAGCGCATGGACTACTACCGCGTGGACGCGGCGCAGGTGCTTGCCGTCTTCGAAGCAGAGGTCCGCCTGGTGGACATCGCGCCGCGCATCACCTACGTCTGCAAGGACGCGGACGACCAGAAGTTCATCGACCTGGCGGCGGCGCACCGGGCGATCTTGCTGAGCAAGGACAAAGCGGTGATCTGCATGCGCAAGCGGTTGGCGAACCTGGGGGCGGATGTGGCGACGGAGGTGGTGCTGGAGCGTGCTGCTGTTGATGAGAGCATCCTCATCGCGGTTTAGTAACGTGAATTTTGCTAAAAAAACAGCATTACGCACGACGCAGCAATCGAAATAACGAAGCTCACAATTACGGTGGTTCGAATTGTTTCAAGCTGATTGTGCCGTCTGGTGCCATCACCGATGCTAAATGTTTCCATCGGGAAAAATTTATCTCTAATTTTATTTAAGGTAATGGCAATAACCCATGGAATGAGTCCTGATAGTATTCCTGCGATCTTTAAATCTCCGGAGAAGCTATTCTGTGCGACTTCTTTCATTTTTCCCATAATTAATGCGGCTAACAATAGAATGGTGGCTGCCATCACCATTAATCCTAGAAGCAAATTTTCCCAATTGGTTCTTGCGACAATCGAGTACCATGGGCGCATGGATTCTATGAGGTCTTCGAAAAATTCGTTTAAGCGGGTGGCGGTTGTTTCGGTTGCATCAACTGCAAAAGAGACGTTGGATTGACGCTGTGAACTAAAAGACATAGAGCATCGTTGCCCGAATGCGCTATCGCGTGCAATGAACTCTAGCTCTGTAATTTCAGTTTTCTTTGCATTTCTGAAACTGCATAGTTCATCGAGATCTTCAAAAGATCTTGTTAGGCCATCTGCACTGGTTGCGCTCAAAGATATTTTTGGAAGATCAACCGAAAGTTTTTTGTGAATTTTCTGAATATCATCCCATGTTAAAACGAAGGCTGTAGTGATCCTGCAGCGGCGGCTGATTTGCATCTTTGCTCCGGCTTAGTAATTAATTTCAGTTTCAGGGGGGCGTGAGCTTGGTGCATGCCGTCAGCAAGTCATACGCCGCCCGCACCCGCTGCAAGTCCCGCCCCAGCTTGCGGCTCGCAGGCAGTTGCCGCATCCACCCCATCCGGCGAACGCTGGTCGCCAGCACCTCCCGCATCTCCGTGCTCCCCTGCGCCACCCACGCCGCCCAGCACTCGCGCCCCTCGCCCAGCGTGCCGCTCTGGTGCAGATAGATGGCCGTGGAGTGCGCATAGCACAGCGCATCGCGCACATGGCATACCGGCAGCGGCAGCACGGACGCAGGATCGTCCTCGAAGTCGATGCAGGCCACTTCGCCATCGGGGCAGCGCACCAGGTTGCGCGCAAAGGCCTGGCTCAGGCACGTGCCCTGGCGGTGCACATGGGCGAGTGTGTCCAGCCCCTGTTGCCACAGCGCCAGCACGGCCGCCGTGTCGCCCGCCTGCACGGCATGGTCGATCTCGTTGCCCAGCGAATGGGTCTCCTCCCCCGTGCGGCCCAGGTGCCGCATCGCGAAGCCATCTCGCTGCGCGGCCAGCACCACGGGCACGCGCACACCCCGCGCCGCCAGGTCCGTGAGGCGCCGCACCTCGGTGGCGATGGCGGCGGTGCCGCCGGGGTTGGGCACGGGGCGCAGCACCGGGAGCCGCAGCAGGCCGGCCAGCACGGCCATGGCGCGGTAGCGCCCCGTGCCGTGGGGCGCGCCCGCGCGCTTGATCCAGATCTGTTCGCCGCCCAGCACGTGGGCCATCACCGCGTGAAGCTGCGTGGCCAGGTGCTGCTGCAGGAAGGCGCCGTAGTCGGCGGTGGCCCCGGGGATGTCCATCGTCATACGGCCGCGTCCCCTGCCACCGCGGCGGCGGTGCCTGCCGCCGCCGCATGGACCAGCTCCACATGGTGCGGGATGGAGGGCTCCAGCGCGGGCTCGCTGGCCTGGAAGCTGTGCGCGCTGGCCAGGGGCCAGTACAGGCGGAACACGTTGTGCTGCGCGTCCAGCGGGCCCAGCAGCGCGCCGGGCAGCATGCGCGTGATGAGGTTGGACAAGAGGCGCACCTCGGTGTCGCTGATGCGGCGCACGATGTGGTGGGCCGTGATGTCCTTGGGGTGGGTGAGGCCGGCGGCCTGCACCAGCTCCTGCAGCGCGTGTAGCGTGCTGCGGTGGAACTGCGCCACGCGCGTGGCCTTGTCGGGCACCACCAGGGCCTGCTGGCGCAGCGGGTCCTGCGTGGTCACGCCCGTGGGGCAGTGGCCGGTGTGGCAGCTTTGCGCCTGGATGCAGCCCAGCGCCATCATGAAGCCGCGCCCCGCGTTGCACCAGTCGGCGCCCAGCGCCATCATGCGGGCGATGTCGAAGGCGCTGATGACCTTGCCCGCGCAGCCGATGCGCACGCGGTCGCGCAGGTTCACGCCCACCAGGGTGTTGTGCACCAGCAGCAGGCCCTCCTGCAGCGGCGCGCCCACGTGGTCGCTGAACTCCACCGGGGCCGCGCCGGTGCCGCCCTCGGCGCCGTCGACCACGATGAAGTCGGGCGTGATGCCCGTGACCAGCATGGCCTTGACGATGGCGAACCACTCCCACGGGTGGCCCAGGCAGAACTTGAAGCCCGTGGGCTTGCCGCCCGAGAGCGTGCGCAGCCTGGCGATGAACTGCATCATCTCCACCGGGTTGCGGAAGGCGCTGTGGCTGGCGGGCGAGATGCAGGCCTCGCCTTCCTTCACGCCGCGCGCGGCCGCGATCTCGGCCGTGACCTTGGCCCCGGGCAGCACGCCGCCGTGGCCGGGCTTGGCGCCCTGGCTCAGCTTCAGCTCGATCATCTTGACCTGCGGGTCGGTGGCGTTGGCCGCAAAACGCTCTTCGCTGAACGTGCCGTCGGGATTGCGGCAGCCGAAGTAGCCCGAGCCGATCTCCCAGATCAGGTCGCCGCCGTGCACGCGGTGGTGCTGGCTGATGCTGCCCTCGCCCGTGTCGTGCGCGAAGCCGCCCTTCCTGGCGCCCTGGTTGAGCGCCAGGATGGCGTTGGCCGACAGCGCGCCAAAGCTCATGGCCGAGATGTTGAACACGCTCGCGTGGTAGGGCTGGGTACAGGGCGCCACGGACGGCGACGGTGCATCGGGGTTGCCGCCGATCCACACGCGAAAGTCGTGCGACGGCAGCTGCGTGGGCGCGAGCGAGTGGTTGACCCATTCGTAGCCCTGCGCGCCCACGTCCAGGTGGGTGCCGAAGGGGCGGTTGTCCGGGTCGCCCTTGGCGCGCTGGTACACCAGCGAGCGCTGCGCGCGCGAGAACGGCGCGGCCTCGCTGTCGCTCTCGATGAAATATTGGCGCACCTCGGGCCGCACGTATTCGAGCATGAAGCGGATGTGGCCGATGACCGGGTAGTTGCGCAGGATGGCGTGGCGCGACTGCTGCAGGTCGTACACGCCCACGGCCACCAGGGCGGCGAACACCAGCACCACGGGCAGTCCCACGCTAAAGGCCACCAGCGCGAACAGCGACAGCAGCAGCCCGAAAACGCACAGCGCGAAGGCCGTGTAGCGCACCGGGTACAGGGAGTTCAGTTGGTGGATCATGGGGGTCCTGATTCTGCGGGATGCCGGGCGCCAGGCGGCGAGAGGGCTACACTGGCCGCCTTTTCGCAGGCCCGGCCGCAAGCGGCGGACCTGCGCAGCATCATAGAAGTAAAAAATTGTTCTTCTTCGCCCCTGAGCGATTGACCGGAGCCCTGCCATGACCGATACCACGCCTGCCGCCTCCCCCCTGGGGCTGGGCCCCGACGAACTCGAAGAGATCGACAACATCCTGGACGACCTGCGTTCGCGCGGCGAGGAAATCCCGCAGTGGGAGTTCTGCGACGGTTTCATGACCGCCGTGATCTGCAGCCGCCGCCCCATCGCCCCCGCCGAATACCTGCCCATGCTGCTGGGCGACGGCGCCGAGCTCGATGTGGCCGAGGGCGAGCCCCTGCCGCTGCTGCCCGCCTTCGCGGATGCCGCCCAGCAGGCGCGTTTCCTCGCGCTGTGGGACCGCCGCTGGAACGAGATCGTGGCGCAGCTGGACACCAAGGTCGAAACGCTGGATGACGACCGCACCTTCCAGCCCGAGGCCATGGACATGCGCGGCGCGGTGGCCAGCCTCACCGACGAGCAGCGCGCGGAGATGGGCGACGACCAGGAAATCCCGTCCTTCGGCCAGGTCTGGGCCCTGGGCTTCATGTTCGCCGTGGAGAACTGGCCCGAGGACTGGGCCGCCCCGCGCGACAAGGAGGCCGCCCGGTGGCTGGACGACGCGCTGGACAGCATCGTCGCGCTGACCGAGGACGACACCGGCAAGCCCGAGGTCTGCATGTACAGCGAGGACGGCCCGCCCAGCACCAGCCAGGCGCGCGTCGAGGCCTTCGGCGAAGCCATCTGGGCCGTGTACGACCTGCGCCAGATCTGGAAGAGCATGGGCCCGCGCGTGGAAACGGTGCGCAAGGCCCCCGAGCCGGGCCGCAACGACCCCTGCCCCTGCGGCAGCGGCAAGAAGTACAAGAAGTGCCACGGGGCGACCTGAGTTCCGGTCTCCATGGGTTGGATTGCTATTAAATGAATAGCAATTGGCGCTTGTCACGCAGGCGCCACGGCCTTTTTTGATTTGAAACCCGCGCACCGCGCGGGCTGCTTCTCAGGCCGCCCGCAGCCCGCCGATGCGCTGGCGGCGCACGGCATCCAGCGCGTCGAGCACCTCGGTACCGTGCGCATAGCCCTGCTGCACGATCTGCTCGAAGCGGTTCCACTGCAGCATGCCCACGCGGTCCATGGGCGGGTTGAAGTACAGGTCGGTGAGCTGCTGCGACTGGCGCTGGCGCGACATGCTGTACAGGATGGTCACGTTCATCAGGTAGCTCGCCAGCGACGGCAGCCGGTAGCGCCGCTTGGCGCGCGGCCGCAGCTTGTCGCGCAGCAGGGCCCAGCTCGTGGGCACGTCGTCCAGGTCGATGCGCCGGGGCTTCCTGAAGTTCAGGTCCACGCCGATCACCGTGCCCACGCCGCGCATGCCGCGCATCACGTCCACCGGAAAGTTGTTGAACGTGCCGCCGTCGCACAGCAGGTCGCCCTCGTGCACCACGGGCGGCAGCGCGCCGGGGATGGAGATGCTGGCCAGCAGCGACTTCACGAGGCTGCCCCGGCGCACGACCTGCTCGCTTGCCTTGGAGTAGTTGGTGGCCACGCAGTAGTAGTTCTTCCACAGGTCCTCGATCTGCGCGGGGAAGCCCACCAGCCGCTCCACGGCCGCGAGCAGGATGTGGCGCAGGCGCCGGCCCTTGATGAGCGACAGCAGCGGCAGCAGGTTGAAGTCGCCCGTGGGGTTGGTGCGAAAGGCCTCGCGCGCATTGGCCATCACGTCCTCCAGCGGCTGGTCGGAGGCGACGTACGCCGCCATCACCGAACCGATGCTGGTGCCGCCCACGCAATCGATCTCCACGCCTTCTTCCTGCAGCGCGCGGTAGACGCCCAGGTGCGCGAAGCCGCGCGCGCCGCCACCGGCCAGCACCAGGCCCACGGCCGTGCGGCTCTGGATGCGGGCCAGGCGCGCCATGTCGCGGTCGAGGGCGGGGCGCACGTGCAGATGGTCGGCCACGGGGCGGCGGTCCAGCCAGCGCTGGGTGCCTTGCGGGCACCGGGTGCCGGCCGGGTGCAGCAGCACCAGGATCTCGGCGGCCTCGGCCAGCGGCGCGCGGCGCAGCAGGCACTGCTCCTCGATGGCGTGGAGGGCGGGCTCGGCCTGCGCGTCGGCCAGCAGCAGCAGCTCGTCGCAGTGGCGGCTCACGCGGCGCGTCCAGGGCGTGGGCTCGGGGTCGGCGACCAGCAGCACGAAGTCGTTGCGCGCCTCGATCTCGTCGAGCAGCATGGCGATGCGCCGGTTGGCCGTGGCGTCGGCGCCCTCGCGCTGCGCGATGCCGGCCTCGCGCAGTTCGGCGTCCACCGTGGCGGAATCCACCACGCGCACACGGCCGATGAGGCCCAGCTGGCGTGCCATGCCCTGGCCGAAGCCCTGCAGGTCCACCCCGGCGCTGATCGGCAGCAGCCCCATGGCCACGGGGCGCTCCAGCGCGGCCACGTTGGCGGCCGTCCCGGACTGCAGGCGCTGGATGATCTGGCGCGTGAGCGCGATGGACACCTGCGCGCTGCTGGCCAGCAGGGTCTTGAACACGTCCTTGGTCAGGCGCACCAGCACCGAGTCGCGCACGGCCACCACGGTCGCGGCGCGGGGGGCATCGGTGAACAGGCTGATCTCGCCGATCACCTGGCCGCGCCCCATGTCGGCCACGCGGCGCTGGTGGCCGTCGTCGCCACGCACATAGGCGCGCAGGCGGCCGCTCACCGTGAGGTACATCGATTCGCCCGGCTCGCCCTGCGCCATCAGCGTGCTGCCGCCGGGCAACTCCACCCATTCCAGGTGGGCCCGCAGCAGCTCCAGCGCCTCGGGCTCGATGCCGTGCAGAAAGCTGCGCAGGTGCTCGGTGAGCAGTTGGTTCTGGGTGGCGGTGAAAGGGGGCATGGTCGCGCAATCGGCAGGGCTTGTTTTGGGGGGGCGCTGCGGAAAACGGGGTGCCTGCGCACAGGACTTCGCAACGGATTCCGCAGCTGCGAAGCGGCGGATTCTAGGAACGCCGGAGCCCCTGCGCGTGCCCGGCGGCAGGCGCCGGCCGGGGCCTGCGTGAACAAATGCACGCCTGCCGCGGCGATTGTGGTCCGTGCGCGGCCCGGGCCCGCGCCGTCAGCGCATGAAGGCGCGCAGCGCGCCGGCCGTGGCCTCGGGCAATTGCTCGGGGATGAAGTGCCCGGCGGGCACGGCCTGGCCGGTCACGGCGCCCGCGCACTGCGCCTGCCACAGCGCCAGCGGATCGAACAGCCGGTGCACCACGCCGTGCTCGCCCCACAGCACCAGCGTGTCGCAGGCGATCTTCTCGCCCTGCGCGCGGCCCGTGCGGTCGTGGTCCAGGTCGATGCCCGCGCTGGCGCGGTAGTCCTCGCACGCGGTGTGGATGGCCTCGGGCGTGCAAAAGCAGCGCTCGTAGTCGGCCAGGGCCTGGGGTTCGATGTGGGCCAGGCCCGCGCTGCCCCAGCCGCCCAGCTTGGCGTGCAGGTAGGCGCGCGCGTTGCCGCCGATCATGGTCTCGGGCAGCGGCGCGGGCTGGATCAGGTGGAACCAGTGGTAGTAGGCCCGCGCGAAATCCATGTCGGTGCGGGCGTACATGTCGAGCGTGGGCGCGATGTCGATCACGCACAGCCTGCGCACGCGCGCCGCGTGGTCCAGCGCCAGGCGGTGCGCCACGCGGCCGCCCCGGTCGTGGCCGCACAGGAAGAACGCCTCATGGCCCAGCGCCGTCATGACCTCGGCCATGTCCTGCGCCATCGCGCGTTTGCTGTAGTTGGCGTGGCCGGGCAGGCCGGGGGCGTGCGACGAGTCGCCATAGCCGCGCAAATCGGGCATCACCAAAAAGTAGTCGTGCTGCAGTTGCTGCGCCACGCGGTGCCACAGCGCATGCGTTTGCGGAAAGCCGTGCAGCAGCAAGAGCGGCGGCCCCTCGGCGTTGCCGCCCGTGCGCACAAAGATATCTGCCTCGCCCGTGGCGATACGTTGGGTGTTGAATCCTTGGAACCAGTGCATGGTGTGCGCCGCGAATGAGGTGCGCCCATGCTACACCGCAGCGCTGCAGCGCAAGAGCGCGCTGGCGGTGGACGCGGTGGTGGGCGCGCGCGAGGGGCGCGTTGGCGACCGGGTGCCCCAGTTCGCGCCGCGGGGCCGCCGTCAGATCGTCTTTGCTTACGTAAAGTTACACTGACGGCCGGCTCGCGCGGTGGCACCCCGGGGTGTCCGCATGCAGCCGGCAGCAGCCTGGGGCGCGGTGCGCGGCAGCCCCGCGTGGCACCGGGTTTTCCCTCGCAGGTTCTGAATTCCACCGGTGGTTCGGCAAGGTGCTCGGCGCGAAAAAAAAGAAACAGGCCCTGTGGGCCGAAAAAGGAATGGTTGTGGGTACGACAGAGATGGGCTGTACAGGCGGGGCGGGGCTTGGGGTGGGCGTGATTTCAAGGGGGCGGGGCCGGCTGATGGCACGGCTGCTGCTGCCGTGGTGCCTGTGCCTGGCGGCGTCGTTTGCGCTGGCGGCTCCGGCGATGGTCTCGGTCGTGCCCAGCGACTCCCCGGTGTCGGGCGGTGACGCCTTTCATTTGACGGTGACCTACGACGTCGCCATGGACACCGCCGTCACTCCGGTCATCTCGTTTCCCACGGCGGGTGAAGACCCCGGGGCGTTTCTGGTGCCCACCACCTCGACCTGGCTCGATGCCACGACGTTCCGGCAGAACTATGGCACCGCCAGCATGGTCGTGAACATCAGCCCGGTGGACGTGGCGGTCAGCGGCGCGAAGGACACCGTGGGCGCGGTCCAGTCCCCCGGCTTTCAGGCCGACGTGTTCGAGATTGTCTTCATCCCTCCCCCGCATGTCGTCGATATGAAGGGTGTCATCGATGGCGGCATCCTGGTGCACCCGGCCGGCAGCGGCCATGTCCTCACCGACGCCGACATCGGGAAAACCGTCACATTCGTTATCCGGTATGACATTGCCAGCGACTATGGCGGGTGCCCCAATGGGGTGCCGCTCAACTATCTGTGCACGAACCTGGTGTTCACCAACACGGGTGGCACGCCGCTCACGCTCGGCAATGTCACATCCACATGGGCGAACCGCAACCGCTACATAGTGACCTGGACGATTGCCGATGGCGACGAGCAGTTCGACAGCATCAACGTGCTGATCGCCGGCGGCGTGGGGCGCAAGGACGACCCCGACAACAAGAACACCGATTTCGAACTCACGGGCGTGTTCAGCATCGACACCAGGAACCCCAGCGTCCTGGCGGTCGCGCCCAGCACCGCCGTATTGCGCAGCGACCTGACCACGCAGCGGGGCGGCAGCATCCTGCGCGCCGGGGAGCTCTTCACGCTGACGATCACTTTCAGCGAACCCATGGACACCGCCAGCACGCCGGTGTTGAGCTTCCCCAACCAGCCGGGGCTGGCTGCCGTACTGACGCCCACGGGCGGCAGCTGGACGGACAGCACGCACTACGTGCAGAGCTTCACCGTGGGCGCGGGCAATCTGGTGCTCCCGGCGGTCGACGTGCAGGTGACGGGAGCGCGCGACGCCCACGGCAATCCGCAGAACCTGGGCCTGCTGTCGGGGGTGTTTGCCGTGGCTCTGGGGGCGGCCATGGCCGTGCCCACGCTTTCGTCGTGGGGGCTGGTGCTGCTGGCAGGTCTGCTCGGGCTGGCAGCGATCCCTGCAAGGCAGCGCGGTGTTTTTCGCGGCCGCGCATAGGCCGACCCGCCTGCGGGCGTCGTCTCATGCGGATGTGCGTTCAACCGTATAGCCCAAGCGGAAGCCGCAGGCAGTGCGGTACCGCGGCAACGCGAATCAACGGCGTGAGACGGCGCAAGGCAACGCCGCCTCAGGCGGGCAACCAGGCCAGCAGCCGCTGCAGCGCATAGCGCACCGTGGCCGTGCGGATGGCGGCGCGGTCGCCCGCAAAGTGCTGCATCTCGCTGTGGGTTTCGCCATTCACGCACCAGGCAAACCACACCGTGCCCACGGGCTTGGCGTCGCTGCCGCCCGTGGGGCCGGCCACGCCCGTCACGGCCAGGCTGACCTGCGCCTGGGAATGGGTGAGCGCCCCGTCGGCCATGGCGCGGGCCACGGACTCGCTCACGGCGCCGTCCTGTTCGATCAGGGCGGCGGGCACACCCAGCATGTCGACCTTGGCGGTGTTGGAGTAGGTGACAAAACCACGCTCGAACCACTGGCTGGAGCCCGCCAGGTCGGTGCAGGCCGCCGCGATCATGCCGCCCGAGCAGCTCTCGGCGGTGGCCAGCAGGTGGCTGTGTTTCAGCAGCCGCAGAGAAATTTGCGTCAAATTGGCCTCCAGCGCTGATGTATCAAGCGCCAGCAGCTCTTCATTCGATAGCGATGCGGTTGTCATAGGAACCTCCACAGTGCAATGGCCAGCAGCGTGCAGAAGGCTGCCACAAAGTCGTCCCACAAGATACCCCAGCCGCCGCGCCAGCCAAAGCCCTTGAACAGGCTGTCGGCCCAGCCCACGGGGCCGGGCTTGGCGGCATCGAAGAAGCGGAACAGCGCGAATGCCGCGAGCTGCCCCCACCAGCCCATGGGCATGGCCAGCCAGAGCACCAGCCAGAAGGCCACCACCTCGTCCCACACGATGCTGCCGGGGTCGGCCACTGCCATGTTGCGGGCGGTGGTGGTGCAGGCCCACCAGCCCACCACGGTGCTCCCTGCAATCAGCAGGCCCATGTGCTGGGGCGACAGCCATTGCTGCAGCACCAGGTAGCTCAGCCAGGCCCACAGCGTGCCCACGGTGCCCGGCGCCACGCGCGACAGCCCGGCGCCAAAACCCAGGGCGATGAAGTGCGCCGGGTGAGAAAACATGAACGCCACGGTGGGGCGCCGGGGGGCGGGTGTGTGGGCGGAAGGAGAGCTGGGGGTCATATCAACAATCAACGGTGCTTCGTGCAACCCACGGCGTATGGAGCTGGCGCGCACAAGGCCAGCGTACCTGTGAAACTGGCTTTGCCAGGCCACCGGGTGCGTCCCCTTCCCGCGCAGCGAGAGAGGGGTGACGGCGCGAAGCGCCTCAGGGGGTGCCTCATCATTTACTGGCGCTCTTGCAGCTCCACATCCTTGGGATACCGGATCGTGTGCTCGGCGCTGAACTGCGCCGTGGCGCCCGCGCCCAGGGCCTGCTGCCAGGCCACGGTGCCGGGCGTGCGGTTCCAGGCCATGTCGGCGGGCTGGGGCTGGTAGCGCGATTCGACCTCGATCTTCTCGTTGCGCGAGACCGGCGCGGCATGCAGCACCTGCAGCGTGATGCCGGTCTTGTGGCGGTTTTCCACGCTGTAGGCGCGGCGGGTCTTGCGCTCGGTGCGCGAGCCGGTGAAGCCCGCGCTGCCGGTCAGGTCCTGCGCGGGCTCGGCCCGCACCGTGACCAGTTCATCGCGGCCGAACGACAGGCTGGTGCTGCCCGCCGGAGCGCCCGGGCTGGGCGTGCCGAAGTCGATGCGCCCGCTGCCCACGAACGCGCCGTCGCGGTACAGGCCCGCCGGGCCCGCGGGCCACACGCCGGGCGGCTGGGCGATGTCGGCCACCAGGTAGGCGGCTTCTTCCACGGCGGGGGCCGTGCGGGTGATCAGCGTGGCGGGCGCGGCGTGGCTGCCCAGCGCCAGCGTCACGCGCTGGCCGCTCGATGGCACGGTGATGCGCTGCGGCACCGCGAATTCGGTGGCGAAACCCTTGTCGGTGGCGCTCACGTCGAACGTGGGCATGGCCTCCTCGGCCACATTGCGCGCGCGGGCCGCGGGCGCGGGGGCGGGCGGGGCCATGGCCATCATGGGGGCCGCCGCGGCCACGGGCTGCGGCGGCGGTGCCAGGTCCAGCGTCCAGGCGCGCGGCAGGCGGCCCTGGGTGGCGCGGCCGGGCTGGCCGGTGGAAAGGGTCAGCTGCACGTTGCCCCAGTCCTCGCCGCTGTTTTGCGCCACCAGCGCCTGGCGCTCGACCAGCACCTTGGCTTGGCCGGCGTCTAGCGTGGCGCGGTAGGTGGGCTGCCAGCCCGGGCCGCGCACCTGGTAGGACAGGCGCAGCTCGGCCTCGCGCTCGGTGGCGAGGTTGATGGTGACGGACACCACCCGCGCGCGCTGGCTGGCCACGCGCTCGCGCTCGGCCACCAGGGGCTTGAGCGCCAGTTCCAGCGATTCCTGCTTGCGCTGGAGCTGGTGCGCGCGCGCAAAGCTGTCCTGCCCGGACTTGCGCAGCACCTCGGCCGTCGCGGTGATCTGCGCGGGTGCGGGGGCGAGGCCGCCGGTGCGGCCCGCCGCCGCCGCATCGCCGGGGGCGGGCCCCGCGTGGGCCACGCCGCGCAGGTAGCTGTCCACCAGCTGCAGCGCCGAGGCCTCGGCCTTCACGCCGGCGATCTGGTCCTCCAGCTCGCGGATGCGGCCGTCCAGGGGGCTGGCGCAGGCGGCCACCACATCGCGGTCTTCGGTGAGCACATTGAACTCGCCCACCCGCACGCCGGGGTCAGCGTTGATCTGCAGGCTTTGCGCATCCAGCGACGCGGGCAGGCAGGCCAGCGTGAGGCTGCGCGCGCCGGCGGGCACCTTGGCCACCCGCTCCACGGTGGCGCTGCCCGGATAGACGGTGACGCGCGTGATGCGCGAGGTGTCCTGGGCCAGGGCCGCCGGGGCCACGTTGCACAGCACGGCCAGGCCGGCCAGGCACGCGTGCCGCAGCGGGCGTGGAGCGCGCAAGCGCAGGGCGATGGGGAAGTGGATCACGGGGTTCCTCGGGCGCGGTGGACAAACGGAAATGGGATGCTAGCAGCCGTGTGGCGTTGCCGGATGCTCACAGCATCCCCGGGACCTCGTGCGCCAGGAAGTCATACACGGCGCGGATTCTGCGGCTGGTGCGGATCTCGCGGTGGACCGTGAGCCAGATGGGCAGCTCGGGCAGGGGCAGCAGGGGCAGCACGGCCACCACCTCGGGATCGGTGCGGGCCAGGTAGCGGCCGACGAAGCCGATGCCCAGTCCCGCGCGCACGGCCGCCCAGTAGGCCATGAGATCGTCGGTGCGGAAGGCGAAATGCTGGCGTTCCACCGGGTAGCCCATGGCCGCGAAGCCCTGCGGAATGTCCTCGTGCCGGTCGTTGCCGATCAGCTCGTGCTGCAGCAGGTCGGCCGGCTGGCGCGGCACGCCCTTGCGGCGCAGGTAGTCGCGGTGGGCGTAGGCGCCCAGGGTCACCGCCCCGATGCGCCTGGCCACCAGGCTGGCCTGGCTGGGGCGCACCATGCGCAGCGCGATGTCGGCCTCGCGGCGCAGCAGGTTGGTGACCTCGTTGCTGGCCACCAGCTCCACCTGCACCTCGGGCAGCGCCTGCCGCATGCGCGCGAGCACGGGGGGCAGCAGCGCGCAGGCCACGGGCTGGCTGGCGGTGATGCGCACGGTGCCGCTCACCCCGGCCTGCGCGCCCGACACGCTGCGCGCGAGCTGGTGCGCGCCGGCCTCCATCGCGCGCGCCGATTCGGCCAGCTGGAGCGCCGTGGCCGTGGGCAGCAGCCCGCGCCCGGTGCGCTCGAACAGCACCACGCCCAGCTGTGTCTCCAGCTCGGCGATGTGGCGGCCGATGGTGGGCTGGCTCGCGTTCAGCACGCGCGCCGCGCCCAGCAGGCTGCCCTGGTCGAGCGCGGCCAGGAAGGACTGCACCAGGCTCCAGTCGAAGGTCTGATTCATGGGGCGGCGGCGTGCTCCGGTTTCTGCGGGCCTTGCTATTCAAAAATGAATTGCTGATATGAAAAGTTAGGCAATTGTGTAGTTCGCCGCGCATTTCCACAATCACCCCATTCCTTCTTTTCACAAAGGCCCCCGATGACCACCAGCGCCACGCTCAGCACCGCCGCCCCGGCGGCTTCCACCGTGCTGATCCTTGGAGGCCGGGGCCGCCTGGGGCAGGCCGCCGCCCGCGCTTTCGCCCAGGCGGGCTGGCAGGTGCTGGCGCAGGTGCGGCCGGGCGCCCAGGGAGCGGCGCTGCCGGCCATACCCGGCGTGTGGTGGCTGCCCGCGGCGGTGCAGGACACCCCCGCGCTGGCGGCGCAGGCCCGGGGCGCCCAGGTGGTGGTGCATGCGCTCAACCCGGCCTACACGCACAAGGCCTGGCGCGACGAGGCGCCCGCCCTCATGGAGGCGGCGGTCGCCGTCACGCGCACGCTGGGCGCCACGCTCATGCTGCCCGGGAACGTCTACAACTTCGGCGAGGGCATGCCCGCCGTGCTGCGCGAGGACACGCCCCAGGTCGCCACCGGCTTCAAGGGCCGCCTGCGCGTGCAGCTCGAGCAGCGCCTGGCCGCCGCCACGCGGGACGGCGGACTGCGGGCAGTGGTGGTGCGCGCGGGCGACTTCTTTGGCAGCGGCACGGGCAGCTGGCTCGACCAGGCCATCGCCAGGGAGCTGCCCCGGGGCCGCATCACCTGGCCCGGCCCGCTGGACGTGGCCACGCCCTGGGCCTACCTGCCCGACCTGGCGCGTGCCTTCGTGCGCGTGGCCCAGGAGCGGCATCGCCTGGCCGCCTTTGAATGCCTGCATTTCGCGGGGCACCACGCCAGCGCCCGGCAATGGCTGCACAGCTTCACGGCCATTGCCGCGGAACAGGGCTGGCTGCCCGATGCCGGCGCGCTGCGGGTGGGGCGGCTGCCCTGGCCGCTGCTGCGCATCGCGGGCGCCGTGGCGCCCACGTTCGCCGCGCTGGCGGCCATGCGCTACCTGTGGAGCACGCCGCACCGGCTGGACAACACGCGCCTGCGCGCGCTCATCGGCGATGAACCCCACACGCCCTTCGACCAGGCGGTACGCCAGGCGCTCGCCGACCTGGGGCTGCTGGCGCCGCAGGCGCGCCGTGCCGCGCTGGCCTGACCCGTGTCTGTCTTTCTCACCCCTCCAAGGAGCGTCTCCATGCATCGCCGCAACTTCATTCGATTGGCCGGTGGTGGCACCATCGCCGCCGCCACGGGCACGCTGGCCGCGTGTGGCGTGGCCGGCCCGCACTACCCCGCCGAGGCGGTCGAGGCCTGGCAGGGCCCCGTGGGCGAGACCGAGGTGCGCCGCCGCGCCGTGGCCTACGCCATCACCGCGCCGAACCCGCACAACCTGCAGCCCTGGGTGGTGGACCTGCGCGAGGACGGCGTGATCACCCTGCGCACCGACCGCGAGCGTGTGCTGCCGCACACCGACCCGCTGGGCCGACAGATCCTGATCGGCCACGGGGCGTTCCTGGAGCTGCTGGTGCTGGCATTGGCGCAGCAAGGCGCGGGCAGCGAGGTGCAGCTGTGGCCGCAGGGCCCGCTGCCCGAGGCGCTGACCGCCTGGGACGACCGGCCCGTGGCGCGTGTCACCCTCCAGCCCGCGGGCCAGCCCGATCCGCTGTTTGCGCAGGTGCTGCAGCGCCGCACGCCCAAGAGCGACTTCGACACGGCCCGCCCCGTGGCGCCCGAGGTGCTGGCCGCGCTGCTGGCCAGCCAGCGCCCCGGGGCGCCGCTGCAGGCCGGGGGAACGGTGGACGATGCCCGCCTGGGGCCGCTGCGCGCGCTGTGCTGGGAATCCGCACAGGTCGAGCTGCTCACCCCGCGCACGATGATGGAGAGCATCCACCTCACGCGCGTGGGCCCCTCCGAAATCCTGCGCCACCGCGACGGCATCTCCCTGAACTCGCCCTTCGTGCGGGCGGTGGCGGCGCTGGGCATGTTCGACCGCACGGCGCCGCCCGCCGAAGGCAGCGCGGCCTACAAGAGCGCGATGGGCCGCTTCGAAGGCCACAGCCGCACGGCCATGGGTTTTGTGTGGATCGCGGGCGGCAACACGCGCGCTGACCAGGTCCAGGCAGGTCGGGCCTATGCGCGCCTGCAGCTGCGGGCCACGGCGCTGGGCGTGGGCATGCACCCCATGAGCCAGGCGCTGCAGGAGTTCGCCGAGATGGCGCCGCACTACGAGCGCGTGCACCAGCTGGTGCTGGGGCGGCCCGCGCCGCGCAGCGCGGACGATGCCACGGTGCAGATGTTCTGCCGCATCGGCTACCCGCAGGGCGAGGTGCCCGCCACGCCGCGCCGGCCGCTGGCGCAGTTCGTGCGCGCTTGAGCGGGGCGGTCGCCGCGCAAGGAAGGCCCGTTTGCCGGCTGGCTGGTTGGCTGGAGGGCCGGGGCGGCTTCCCGTTCCCGCCGGGCGGCGGCGTCGAACCGGGGCTTCGCGCGCGGCGCGTCAAGCGGGAAAGGGCGGCCCGTGGGGCTGCAGGCACATGGGCGTTTCGTCGAAGGCCAGCCAGCCCAGCGTGTCGCACAGCGCCTGCACCCACGCGGTGTAGTCGGTGCGCAGCGAGCAATGCATGGCCAGCGGGCCTTCGGAGACGTTCTCGGGAAGGTGGAACTCCACCCCGTGGCCCAGCACCGTGGCATGGCCCCAGGTGGGCAGGGCCCATTCCAGCCCCGGCAGCACCTGGGCGAGCGATGCCTTGATGTGCTCGATGTCGCGCAGCACCAGCACGGTGTCGGGCGAGAGGTCCTCCGTGCGCAGCGGCAGCCGGGCGGGTTGAAAGAACAGGTAGGTGTAGGCCATGGAGCGTGATGTTGCACGCTGCGGGCCTGGCGTTGCAAAAGCCCGCAGGGCGCCGCGTGAACTATTGCGCAGCGCGGCCGCTTTGGCGCCTGGCCTCAAGGCCCCGGGGTGCCGGCGGGCGCTGAAAGGTACTCCCGCACCAGGGCCCGCGCGCGGTGCAGGCGGCTCTTGGCCGCTTCGCGCGTCACGCCCAGGCGCTGGGCCATCTCCTCGATGGTCAGCTCCTCGAAGTCGCGCAGGAGCAGCGCGTCGCGGTAGAGGGGGGGCAGCGAGTCGATGGCCAGGGCCAGGTCGTGGCGCAGTTCGTGGTCGGGCCGGTGCGACCATGCCAGCGTGTCCTCCACCTGCGCCAGGGGCTCGGCCTTGAGCCACGCGAGCATGGGCCGCATGCACAGCCGCTGCACGATGCGCACCACCCAGCCGCCAAACGCCGCCACCTCGCGCAGCGCGCCCACCCGGCGGTAGACGATGATGAGCGCCTCCTGCACCACGTCGTCGGTGGCCGTGGTGGCCGCGCAGTGGCGCAGCGCATAGCGGCGGATGTCGGGGCGGGTCAGGCGCAGCAGCTGCTCCATCGCCACGGCGTCGCCGCTGCGCGCTGCGGGCAGCAGCTGGGCGAGCGTGGGTAGTGGTTGGGTGGGGCTCATCTTCTCAGTTCTCCACGGTGCATTGCGCCACCCGCAGCCCATGAGACCGGCGCGCTGGCTGCGCCTCCCTGCCCGCGCGCAGCGTGAGAGCGGGGGGTGAAGGCACGAAGCGACTCGAGGGGGGAATGTCTCATGTCATTCCACGGGCCTGCGGCCCACCATGGCACAGGCGGGGCAGTAGCCCAACGCGCCGCTCAGGATGCTGCCGACGCCCGCGGCGGCCAGCGCCAGGCCCAAGGGGGGTGCGGCCAGCCACCACAGCCCCGCAGCGATGAGGGCGACGCCCCCCACAACGCGCAGCAGGCTTTCGGGGCGGGTGATGTTCTTGCGGTACAGCATGGGAATTGGTTCCTTGGTCGGTTGAAGGAGATGCCAGCACAGGGCGCCTCCCCCACCAAGAGCCGCTGGTTTCGCCAAAGGATTCATGGTCCGCGAAAAAAAGTGGCCGCCGGCCGCCGGGGCCCGTCACCGGAAATGGTCGAACGAGGCATAGCGGTTGTCCATGGGCTGGCCCTGCGCGTCCAGCAGCTGCAGTCCGGGCTCGGCCCGCACGGTGCCGATGCGGGTGACGGGCGTGCCGCTGGCCTGCGACGCGGCGGCCACGGCGTCACGCTGTGCGGGCGGGGCGGTGAAGGCCAGCTCATAGTCGTCGCCGCCTGCCAGCGTGCATTGGTGGATCAATTCCAAGCCAAATTGGCCGCCGGCGCTTGATGAGTAAGCGCTGAAAGCTATCATTTTTGAAGTAATGTGCGTGTCGATGCGGGCCCCGACGCCCGAGGCCTTGAGGATGTGCGACAGGTCGCCCAGCAGCCCGTCGCTCACATCCATGGCGCTGCTGGCCACCCCGCGCAGGGCCAGGCCCAGGGCCACGCGCGGGGTGGGGCGCTCCAGCCGCTGGCGCGCGCGGGCCAGCACGCCGGCGGGCAGGGGGGCGTGGCCCAGCAGGGCTTCCAGCGCCAGGCGGGCGTCGCCCAGCGTGCCGCTGACATAGATGTCGTCGCCGGCCCGTGCGCCGCTGCGCAGCAGGGCCTGGCCCGGGGGGACCTCGCCAAATACCGTGATGCAGATATTGAGCGGGCCCTGCGTGGTGTCGCCGCCCACCAGCGCACAGCCGTGGGCGTCGGCCAGCGCCAGCAGCCCGCGCGAGAAGCCCGCGAGCCAGGCCTCGTCCACCCGGGGCAACGACAGGGCGAGGGTGAACGCCAGCGGGCGCGCGCCACAGGCCGCCAGGTCCGACAGGTTCACGGCCAGCGCCTTGTGGCCCAGGGCCTCGGGGTCCACGTCCGCAAAGAAGTGGCGGCCCTCCACCAGCATGTCGCTGGAGATGGCCAGCTGCATGCCGGGCGCAGGCGCCAGCAGCGCGCAGTCGTCTCCCACGCCCAGGGCCACGGCGCCGCCGGGGCGCGCGGGGCGGGTGAAGTAGCGGGCGATCAGGTCGAACTCACCCATGGCAGGGCCTTGTGGTCATGGGGTGTGTGCGGTGTGGATGGTGGGCCGGGGAGGGCCAAAAATCAGAAAACATGTGCGGCAGCAAAAAAGAGCGTGGCATGGTGGTGCGCTAGCGCGGGTCAAACCACCGCGCCCAGTGGTCGATGCAGGCCTGGATCTTGGGCAGCCGGTGCCTGCGGGTGAGGGTGATGGCATGGATCGGGCTGGGCTGCAGGTTCACGCAGTCGGCGAGCACGGGCGCCAGCAGGCCCTGGCGCACGAGGGGCTCGGCCACCACCGTGGCCAGACGCGCAATGCCCAGGCCCTGCAGCGCCATGCGCGCCGTGATGGCGGTGCTGCCCGAGCGCCAGTGGCCCTCGGCCACCAGCACGCGGGGTTCTCCATCGACGAGGAAGGGCCAATGGTTCAGGAAAGCCACCGCTCTGGTGGGCGAATTCGCCTTCCAGCTCGTCGAGCGTGCCCGTGATGCGGCGGCAGTAGTCCAGGAAGGTCAGTCCCTCGGGTGTGGGCGCGAGGCCATGCGTGGAGCGGTGCAGCAGCCGCGCGCCGCAGGCTTGCTCGATGCGCGACAGGGTGCGCGAGACCTGGCTCACCGGCGCGCCGCGCTCGCGCGCCACCGCCGAGAGCGAGCCCAGGTCGGCCACGCGCACGAACAGGTGCATGTCTTCAAAGCGGATCTCGCGCATGGGGCGATGGTAACGGCGGGGCCTTGCAATCCGCGCAAAACGGTCTTGCGCCGTGCGCCGTTTCCGCCGCGCCCGGGGCTGCCTACAGTGGCTTCAAGCCCTGCAAAACAGCCCTCGAAAGGAACCGCCATGCACCAGCCCATGCACCCCGCTGAGTACCAGAGGCTGCGCGATTGCGCCCGGCGCGACGCGCTGCGGCTGCGCCAGAAGGCCCTTCGTGACGCCCACGCCTGGCTGGCGCGCACTCTGGTGCGCGCGGGCCTTTGGGTTTTGCGCAGCGCCGGGCTGAACACGCCATCCCCTGCTGCTCCCACCCCGCAAGAAAGGAAGACAACACCATGCCAACCCTCGTTCTGAAACTGGCCCCGCTGCAAAACCCCGAACGCTACCGGCAACTGGCCTGCGCTGACGGACCTCACGGTGGACCTGCTGAGCAAGCGCCGCGAGGTGACGGCGGTGGTCATCGACGACCTGCCCGCCGCGCGCTGGCACATCGGCGGCGCACCTGCCGAACAGCCCACGGCGTTGCTGGAGATCAGCATCACGCAGGGCACGAACACGCAGGAAGAGAAGGCCGCCTTCATCCAGGCGGCGTTCGCGGAGCTGCAGCGCCAGCTGGCCGGGGACGGCGTGCTGGCCCCCGCCAGCTACGTGGTTGTGCGGGAGCTGCCCGCCAGCGACTGGGGCCATGGCGGGCGCACGCAGCGCTCGCGCCAGCTGGCGGTGCTGCCGGCGTGACGGCGGGGCCGCGCAGGATCAGGCCGTGGCGCCGCGAAAGCGCTGCGCCGCCTGGCGGCTGACCTCGGCCAGCAGTTGCTCCTCGCGCTGGCGCTCGCGCAGCCAGCGCGCATCGTTCTGGCCCGCTTCGACCTCGGTGCGCAGCATGTGCATGGCGCTCGATGCGCCTTGCACGGCGGCGTGGCCGGCGATCTTGTCCATGGTCTTGAGGATGTGCTCGCGCAGCGGCATGTGGTCGCCCGTGGCCGGGTCCACGTACACCGCGTCCATGCCGAAGCGGCAGGCCTGGAAGCGGTTGTAGGTGTAGACCAGGTAGTCGTCCTCGGTGGGCATGAAGGGCTGCTCGGCCAGGAACCAGGCGCCCAGCGACTGCACGTAGCCCGCCAGCGCGGCGGCGCGCTCGATGGTGAGCGGGGTGTCGAACACGCGGATCTCGATGGTGCCGAACTCGGGCTTGGGGCGGATGTCCCAGTAGAAGTCCTTCATGCTCTTGACCACGCCGGTGCGCGTCATCTTGTCGAAGTAGGCGGTGAAGTCCTCCCACGTGAGCGCCAGCGGGGCGCGGCCCGAGAGCGGAAACGCGAACACCGAGTTCAGGCGCGCCGAGTCGAACGCCGTGTCCTGTCCCTGCACGTAGGGGCTCGATGCCGACAGCGCGATGAAGTGCGGGATGTAGCGCGACATGCGGTGCAGCATGAGCAGCGCGGCGTTCGCGTCGGGGCAGCCGATGTGCACGTGCTGGCCGAAGATGGTGAACTGCTTGGACAGGTAGCCGTACAGCTCCGACAGCTCGCGAAAGCGTGGCTTGTCGTAGATGCGCCGCTCGTGCCATTGCTGGAACGGGTGCGTGCCGCCGCCCACCACGGCGATGTTGAGCTTGTCGGCGCTCTTGACCAGCGCGTCGCGGATGGGCGTGAGCTGGCCCAGCACCTCGCTGCTGGAATGGCAGATGCCCGTGGAGATCTCGATCATGCTGTTCGTCATCTCGGGCACCACGCTGCCGGGCAGCGGGGTTTTCTTCATGAGGCGCAGCATGTCCTCGGCATAGGGGGCCAGGTCGTAGTCGTTGGTGTTGACGAGCTGCAGCTCCAGCTCGACGCCCAGCGTCAGCGGTTCGGAATGGTTGAAGGCTTCAAGACTCACGATGGGGTGTCTCCGTTGTGGCCACGGGTCGTCAGTGGCGCCCAGGGTTTAGAGCTCTCGCCCGCGCGGTAGATGGCCACGGTGGCGATCACGGCGCCCAGCACTTCCATGAGCAGGATGGCGGGCAGCGCCACGCCGGCGATCACATGGCCCGTGGAGGGCGAGGCGAGCACGAACTGCGAGGCAATCAGCAGCGCGATGGACGACATCGGCGTCATGGCGCAGCCCACCCACAGGGCCTGCTTCCAGCTGGCGCCGCTGCCCACGTTGCCCAAGGCGACACCCGTGGCCTTGGCCAGCAGGCGCACGGCGATCAGTGCCAGCACGACGCCCGCCACCGGCGCGCTCCAGTCCGCCTGCGCGGCCACGGTGGACACCAGCACGAACATCAGCATGGTCAGCAGCGAGGACGCATTGCCCAGCTGGCGCGGCCATGCCCAGGGGCGCGGGTTGAGCTGCTTGAGCAGCATGCCGCCCAGCAGCGCCGCCAGCGGCGCCGAACCGCCCATGTGCGCCGCCACGGCGGTGCCCGCCGCCACCAGCGCGAGGAACAGCATCGAGGTGTTCTCGCTCGTGGGGCTCATGAAGCGCAGCGCCATGCGCAAGACCAGCGCCAGCACGGCCGCCACCACGATGGAAACGCCCAGCACCACGATCACCGGGTACACGGTTTCCACCACGGTGAGGCTCTGGCGGTTGATCAGCTCGGCCTTCGCGCTGCCCAGCGTCAGCGCATACAGGGTGGACAGGGTGGTAAGCACGATGGCGCGCTCCGTCACCGGGCCGGCCGCGCGGGTGTCCGCCACCACGCGCGTGAGCACGGCGGGCGATGCCGCCAGGGCCACCAGCGCCAGCGGGCCGGCCACCTGCGGGGGCAGGTTCAGCCACACCAGCACCCAGTACACGGCAAAGTAGGTCAGCACGGATTCAGCAATGCTCTGCACCAGCACCATGGGGTTGTGGCGGAACCAGCGCAGCGGGATGCGGCCACCGCATTCAAAGAGCACCAGGGCGATCCCCAGCTCCAGCAGGAACAGGCCGATACCCTGCAGCGGCCACACGGCGCCGCTGAAGCCTGCGAGCCCGGCGGCGGTGCCCACCAGCGAGTAGCCCAGCACCTTGGGCAGGCCGGTGTGGCGCTGCGTGAGATAGCCCACCATGGCCGCCACCGCGAGCAGCAGCGACCATTGCACCGTGGGCAACCCGGCCGAGGGGCGCAGCCATTGCGCCCAGAAGCTCAGGATTTCATTCATGTTTCGGGACCTCTGCGTCAGACGGGCTGGCCCGTCGGTGTGAAGGAGCGGGCGCACACCGCCTCCGCGGGGGAAGGGGTGCGCCTGGCGTGGCCTGAATTTACAGGCGGAAACAAAACGTCTCTGTAGGACAGGGGCGGCGCTTGGTTCCACCCGCCGCTGCGCCTCAGGGCGCGGTGCGGCGTTCGGGCATGAAAAAACTCAGGGGCGCCGAACGCATGCGCGCGCGGATCGCCGCGTAGATGCGCGACCGGTCCACGCCGCTCACGTTCTGCGCGCGCAGCGCGAGGCTGAAGGCCAGGTAGAAACTGACGGTGACATTCAGCGCGCCCAGCAAGGGAAGCGACGCTACGGCCCACCAGAAGGCGGGCATGTGCAGCACTCCCAGGCCCAGCGCGGCGCTGGCCGCGCCCACCTGGCCTGTGGACAGTGTGACATGGCGCACATCCAGGGCCAGTCCGAAAAACCCTGCAAAGGCCGGGACGAGCCCCAGCATGAAGCCCAGCGAGATGTTGGCCGCGAAGCCCGAGAGGTTCTCGCGCAGGAAACGCGCCCAGCGGGCGGCCCGCTCCGTGCCCAGCATGCGGGTGATGCGCGGGTTGTAGTGCATGGCCGAGTCCAGGCGGTTGAGCACGAACCAGTTCTCGGTCCAGCCCGCGATGATGCTGGAGGCGAACAGCAGCACCCCGGTGAATGCCGCGAAGAGCAGCGACGGGCCCAGCAGGTGCAGGGACTCGAACACGTGCGCTGCCTCGCGCTCGCTGATGGCCGGGCTGCCGGTGGCCAGCGCGATCAGCATGGCCAGCCCGAGCACCGCCGGGAACACCACGAACACATTGCCCAGCACGGCGGCCACCTGGGAGCGCACCAGGTGCGTGATCTCGTCCACGAACGACTCGATGGCGTCGCTGGCGCCCAGCTCCTTGAGCTTTGCGGCCATGGCGGGCGCCGTCATCGCGGGCTGCTTGGTCGCCACGGTCAGGTGCAGCAGCTGGATCAGCACGAACGTGACGGCGTAGTTCACGCCCGCCCAGAAGCCGCCCCAGAAGGCGGACAGCGCCAGTGCATAGAGGCCGAACTTGGCCAGCGTGGTGAAGGCCATGACCGCGCCGCCCCCTGCCGCCTTGCGGACCATGGCCCGGTACTCGGCCGCGGTGCGCGTGATGTAGTGTTCGCCGGTTTCCGCGCTGCGCTCGACCACCTTGGCCGCCAGCAGCGAGGAGTTGGACGCCAGCAGGGCGCGCAGGCTGCGCCGTTCCTGGCCCACCATCACCAGGCGTGCCATGAGCCGGGCGGCGGTGACGGACGGCTTGGGCGACAGCAGGCAGTCCAGCAGCTCGCGCACGCGCAGGATGCGCTCGCGCAGTTGCCGCAGGCGGAAGACCAGGCCCACGGAGATGCCGTTGTCCTCGAAATGGGTGTAGACCGTGGCGGCCGCGGCGCGGCAGGCCTCCAGCCGCTCGCGCAGGCGCTGCGCGGCCTCGTTGAGCCGGTCTGGAGTGCGCAGCGCATGCAGCACCTCCACGCGCAGGCTTTCCACGTCGCGGATCAGGGCATGAAAGGGCTGGGCTTCGCGGGCGGATTCGCTCATGCGCAGGCGCAGCTCGGGTGCGAAGCCCGTGGAGAGAATCTGTCCGGCGCAGTAGGTGATGGCATCCAGCAGGGCCCGTTGCCAGCGCGAGGGGCCCGGGTTGCCTTCGGTGCTGGGGGGCGCCAGCAGCGCCACAAGGCGGGTGAGCTGGGCTTCTTCCAGGGCCGACAGCCACTGCGCGTCGAACTCCCCGGGCAGGGCCAGCATGAACAGCTCGGACGCGTCGATGGTTTCAGGGCTGCCCGGCAGCAGCTTGGTGCGCAGGCGTTCGGCCAGCTCGCTGACCAGCGCGGTGCGGGGCGCGAAGCCGAAATCCGCCAGCAGGGTGGTGATGTCCACCTGGTCGACCAGCGTGGCCCACCACGCCTGAAGCCGCAGCTGGATGTCGGGCCGTGCCTGCACCGCATCCAGGAAGAGCTGCACGCGGCCCACGGCGGAGGCCACGGAGTCGCGCTCGCCCCGCACCCAGTCCAGCAGGTGGATGAGCCACAGGTGGCGGTGCGCGAGGTCGGCTGCCGGATCCAGCGCCGACAGCAGGCTGGCCAGGTCCGGGGTGGTCTTGCCACGCTTCAATGCAGCACCCGACCGCTCAGCGGCTCACCCGACGGGCCGTGGTTGATCGCTTCCAGCACGAAGAGCGGCACGGGCGTGTTGAAAGGCTCCCCGTCCTCCGCCACGCAGTGGAACGTCCCGTGCATGGTGCCGCTGGCGGTGCGCAGCCGGCATCCGCTGGTGTACTGAAACGATTCACCGGGCTTGAGCAGCGGCTGGTGGCCCACCACGCCCAGGCCCTTGACCTCCTCGGTGTGGCCGCGGGAATCGCTGATGATCCAGTGGCGCGAAATCAGCTGTGCTGGCGCTTCCCCCGCATTGGTGATGGTGATCGTGTAGGCGAAGCTGAACACGCCGGTGTCCGGGGCGGACTGCTCGGGCAGGTATTCGGGGCGCACCTCCACGGCGAACTGGTACTTTGGCATGGGGCGAATGGTAAGCCAATGGTGCAGAAACCCCGCGTGCCCGGGGCCTGAGTGCGCGGCGGCGCCCGGGCGGAGGCACGTCGCGTGCACGCAGCGCAATAGGCGAGGCTTGCCCTGTGGAACCGCTGAACTGCGACAATTGCCCCCATGAGCCGTTCTTTCCGCATCGCCCCCTCCATCCTCTCCGCCGACTTCGCCCGCCTGGGTGAAGAGGTGCGCAATGTCATCGCCGCTGGCGCGGACTGGATTCACTTCGACGTGATGGACAACCATTACGTGCCCAACCTGACCTTCGGCCCCATGGTCTGCCAGGCACTCAAGCCGCATGCCCGGACCGCCGCCGGCGTGCCCGTTCCGGTGGACGTGCACCTGATGATCGAGCCCGTGGATGCGTTGGCCGCCGCGTTCGCCGACGCCGGGGCCGACTACATCAGCTTCCATCCGGACGCTTCGGCCCATGTGCACCGCAGCATCCAGGCCATCCGCGCCAAGGGCGTGAAGCCCGGCCTGGTGTTCAACCCGGCCGCACCGCTGGATGTGCTCGACTGGGTGATCGACGACATCGATCTGATCCTCATCATGAGCGTGAACCCAGGGTTTGGTGGCCAGAGCTTCATCGACTCGGCGCTGCGCAAGATCGAGGAGGTGCGCCGCCGCATCGATGCCACGGGCAAGGACATCCGCCTCGAGGTGGACGGCGGCATCAAGACGGACAACATCCGCCGTGTGGCGGATGCGGGCGCCGATACGTTCGTGGCGGGCAGCGCCATCTTCGGCAAGCCAGACTACCAGGGCGTGATCGACGCCATGCGCGTGCAGCTGGCCTGACGTCCACGGCGGCTGGCCAGGCCGCGCCGCTGCGGCCTGCCGCGGCACGATTACCAATACGGGGCTGCCACTGCCTATTGCGGCACGACGGTGGTCGTGGTGGATTCACGCAGCACCCCGCCACCGGGCACCGAGCCGCTGGCCGGGCTGTTCTGGATGCGGCGCACGCATTCCGTCTGCTCCGCCGCCGTCGGGAACGCCGCGCAGCGCTGCGTGGCGTTGTCCGTGGCGGCGGCGCCCGGGTTGCTCAGCTGCCCCTTGCGGGACGCGTCCAGCGCGTTGTTCGCCTCGCGCAGGCAGGTCGCGAGGCTGTCCTGGGTGTTGTTGGTCATGCACTTCTCGCGCTCCTGCTCGTAGCGCGCACGGGCATCCGGGGGCGGCGTCTGGGCGAGGGCGCCTGCGCAGGCTGCGAACAGGGTCGCCGTGAGGACGGGGGCAAAAAAAGCGGTGCGGGTCATGTAAGGGCTCCTGGCAATCTCGGTAATCACAAACGGGCTGGCTTCAGCGTAGCCCCGGGCGCCTTGCGACCCTGTCAGACACCGCCTCCCGCCTCCGTGCGCCCTCGCGCCTTCCTTCTTTCATGGAGCATGCTGCCGCTTCGTTCGTGCGGAGCGTTCACGTGTCCGCGCGAATGCCTTGGCGCGCCCGGCGGATGGGCACGGCGCCAAACAAAAAAAAGGCCGACTTCATGTCAGCCTTTTTGGCCTGGGACACCGTGGCTCAACGTGCGTTCTCTTGGTACCAGAAGCGGCGCTTGCGAGGAATGCCCAAGGTGGCCGTGGATTTCCCTGCTTCAATCCCTGATTCCTTGGGATTCGGTGCCCCGATCACGAATTCCTTCTGCTTGGTCACTTCCGACGTTGTGCCATCTGCGTTGGTCTGGGTGTAGGTGATGGTCACGAATCCCGCCACGGGGCTGGGGGGCAGGCCGCCGCCATTGAGCTTCTGGCTTGCCGGAGCTCGGCAAAAGAGCGGCGCAGCGTAGGTGCGTGCCTCTCCCAGGTTGGCTGAGCATGTATTGCCCGGCGGTGTCGGCTTGTTGGTGCCGAAGTAAGTCTGGCCACGGAAGGTCGTCGCCGCATTCACCACCTTTTCGCCCGCCGTCATGGGAAAGTAGCAGCCATTGGTCATGTTGTCGGTGGTGCTGCCGGACAAACCGAGAGAGCCCGGCAAGATCGGGGTGAAGGATGTCGCCGTACCCTTGGCGGTCCGGTCATCAAACACGGTGAAAAAGCGGTCGGTGCCGGCTGTTGTGCCCTTCAAGGGCTTTTCCCGGTCGCCAGATCCCACTTGCACAGCGGTAAATGTTTTTGTCGGTACCACGTCAGGCGCGTAGAAGAACTTTCGGGTGTCCGTTCCTGCCAGCGCCGCCAGCTTGTAGATGCCCCAATCCGAGACGGCCGAGGAGGAGGGGGTCTCCAGATCGATGCGGTAGATGTTGCCACCGGTGTCCACCGCGTAGGCGCGGTCGGTGTAGCCGTCATAGTCTGAGTCGACAAGGGTGACGTCCGCGGGGACGCTGCGCGCGGTGTCAAACCTCTTGAGAACCGATCCCGTGAATGCGTCGAGCACGTAGACCGCATTGCCCATCGTGGTGCTACCAGGTGTGGCCGCGTCTTCCGCAGCGGCATCGTAGCCCCCGCCCATCACCAGCACGGGGTCGGCATGCCCCTTGATCTTTGCCACTCTGGGTTCGGACCACGTCTGCCCCAGCACGCTCAAGCGAGAGTCCGTGTCGGTATTGGATTTTCTCCAGAGGAACTTCGGTTGTGTTGGGTCCGTGACGTCCAGCGCATAGATGAAGCGTCCGCCACGACGCATGCCCACATACAGGTACACCTTGGCATTGGAGCCGTCCGCGTTCACTTTTTGATAGACGCTGATCGGCCCATCAACGAAGTAGTCGCGGGGCTGGGGCTTGCTGGCGGAGGTCTCGTCAATCACGAGCGTCGTGGACAAGCGGATATCCGGCGTGTTGTCGTGCAGCCGTTGGAGCTTGCCGAAATGCTCTTGCGGGATGAATCCCCAGAGTTCCGCGCCTGCATCATTGCCGCTCTGGTTGCCGTTGATGGCTCGCAGCATGCCGTCGTTCGAGCCATAGAACACCACGACACCCGTATTCCCTCCATAGTTCACAACGGCTGGACGTGAATGCAGGATATCGCCGTGCACGCTCGGTCGGATCGTCGTTGCCGGCGTGGTGGTGGGGCCCACTTCCGCCGCGTTGTTGGTGCCACGCACCCAGTTGATGGTGCTGGTGTCCAGTGTGGAAGTGAGTGACGAGTTGGAAGTGCTGAACCGGGCGGAAGTGCTGGTTGCAAGGTTGGTTCCTGTGGCACATCCGATACAGGTATACAGGTTCCGTGTAGCCTGGTTGGTGGCATAGGCGCTCCGGATCAGTTGTGCGACGCCGCCTTTTTCGACAACCTCTCCATCCGGTGAGTCCGATGCGCTGGGAGGCGTGCCCATGGGATCCTTGGCCCAGAAAGTGCTGGGTGATGTCCAGAAGGAAATCGCTGTGGGCGAGATGAAGCCGGACGCACCGCTGACCGCCGCCTTTCCATCCGCCCCCGCCAGGAAGAGGGTGTCCGTGGGCACGTCGTATCCGAACTGGTACTGCTTGAGGTTGCCGCGCCAGCGGGGACGAGAGTCAGGGTCAGGTCGGAACATGCCCATGAACACCTGGTTCTGGTAGGTGCCTCGGGCATTCACGCTGACGGGCAGGCTGGCGGACGAAAACACGCTGTCACTCGCCTGGAGCTGGTTGAATATGGATACCAGCTTCTCAGCGATATCAGTACCCGCGGAGCTGACGGCGAAGTATTCCCCACCGCTGTTGACCGCCATGCTTCCAAGCAAGGCGCTCCATCCCGGGCCCTGGCCGGTCGTGACACGGTCCACATCCATGGTGTAGGTTGTGATGTTGCTGGGCGACTTCTTCATGAAGCGCGCCCACTCATCGGCAAAATTGCTTTGTGAACCGTTCGGCGACAGGTCCGTGATATCGGCTGGACGGGCAAGGCCGGCTGCTGCGTAGGCTGCAGACAGGCGGGTGGATGCATCGGTGTTGTCGCTGTTGTTGTCTTGCGCTGCGCCGTTGCTGATGTAGATGATGTAGTTGCGCGCGCAGGCGTCAACGAGCGGGCTGCGATAGGGGGATCCCGCGAAAGACGGCAGGGCATTGTTGGGCTGTGCGTAGATGGCATTGGAAAATGCCGTGCCTGAAGCATTGCCTGCGTAGTCCGCCTTGACCTTGTTGTTCCCAGAGTTGGGCGCAGCACCCGTGAAGTAGTAGTAGGCCTCGGCCATCGTCTTGCCGGCCTTCCCGCCATTGGATTTGTCCCCCAGCTTGTCCAGGCTGCCGAGCATGTTGGTGAACGTGGTCTTGTAGGCAGCGTCCAATGGCCTGATGGCCGCGCGCAGATAGCCGCCATCGACGTTGTTGTTGGGGTTGCCGGTTTCCGTGAACAGCATCAGGCCTACGCGAAACTTGCCAGCCGGCAAGGCATTGATGGTGCTCACCATGGCGGCAATTTCGTTGGTAAACGCATTGTTCCAGTTGGCCGTGTTGTCCAGCAGGATGAGTACGTTGGGGGGATCCGAGGTGGATGTGCCGCTGTAGATATCGATGTCGCTGGTGTACTGAGCGAGGCAGGGCAGGGTGGCTGCCAGCCCCATCGCCAGGACGGTCCACCGGCGCAGTTGACGGGTTGTGAAGCCTTGCATGGTGAAACTCCTGTGGCTACTTGCAGAAACTGGATACTTCGTTGCCGAAGACCACGACGGCGACGCCCTGGTTGACGGCGACCTTGGTTTGAGTCTGTGGATCGCTGACTTGCGCCCTGACATTCCACTCGCTGTTGGCGCAGCTTTCAGGGTCTGCGCCGGCGATCGGTGTTTCCAGGTCCACGAACGTTCCCCCCTGCTTGGGAGCGGCACGGCAGGGCGCGTAGACATCGATGGTGGTTGGCGTCTTCGGCGCCGGGGGAAGGTCGCCGGCAAGGATGGGTTTGGCGCGCGTGCACTGGGGTCTTGGCGAAAGCACCGCGGAGTAGTCCGTTGTCCCGTTGCCATCCATGTCGACCAGAACCGGCGAGGCAGCCACCCCGTCGGGGTTGGTATGGAAGGTGGACGCGCTGATGGTTTTCTCCACCGCCAGCTGTGCCGCGGAAAGCCCTTCCTGGCGCGCCTGCGTATTGCCGATGATGCGCAAATTTCCGGACGAACTGTTGAACGCGCTGATGGCAAACAGGCTCATCAGCACCAGGAAGATCAGGGCGACCACCAAGGTGGCGCCACGCTGGGTGGTATGGGTGTTCATGGTGATGACGCTGGCGTGGCGGGGGGAGAAACCTCGCGCAGACCTGCCACGTTGGTAAGGCGCACCGTGGTGGTGTACACGCGGCGCTTGAAGCCGCTGCCGTCTCCGGAGATGCTGGAGGGGCCCATGACATAGGTCTTGCCGCTGTCGCTGTAGCCCGGAGACTTTTCCGTGGTCCTGGAGAGCAGATGAAGACGCACGGCAACGACGTTGGCCCAGTCGTTGTCGCGGGCGCCCACGACCCCGCTCAGCCCGGGGCGAAACACATCAGGGCCGCCTTTGCTGGCGTCGGTTGCGGGGTCCGCATCGGCGGGATCGGTGGTGTCGAAACCATACTCGAGGACGAGATTCTCGATCCCCTCGGCCAGCGGCACGGTCACCATCTGGGTCCCACGCAGCTCCGCCATCTTGAGTGTGGGCGTCGTGTCGCTACCGCACTCGTTGCAGTCGGCGATGTAGTAGATGCGGGAAACGTATTGCCGGACCGGGTTGATGCCATTGCACTGCAAGTTCCTGAGGGTGAAATCCCCCGAGGTTGCGGACACGAGGAAGGGGTCGGCCACAGGATCGGTGACACATCGGGATGTCTGCACGTAGGGCGCATTGGCAACCTTGGCTGCATGCGCCACGAGATCCGCCCCCAGCCGATGGATTGCAAACGCGATGGTTCCAGCCTTGTGGTTTGTGATGCATGTCGCCGGCAAGGCTTGAGCCTGTGCCGCTGTCAGGCCCATGAGGGGCAGCGGTACCTTGGAGTCTGATGGAACGGTTTTGTCCCAGCCCAGGTCGGGCAGCGCAGTCGCGCAGACGTCGGGGGTGGTATAGCCCAGGAAGTCCGCCGGCACCTCGCCGTAGAAGCCCGCAAGGGCGAGATCGTCGTGCAGCAGCTCCTCCGCATAGCGGCCGTTTTCAATCTGCCGGATGCTTTTTTCGAGTTCGTTCCCCGACTGGCTGCTGTTGGCAAACAGCAGAGCCAGCCCCGCGACCAGCACCAGGCCGATGGCAAGGCCCACCATCAGCTCCACGAGCGAAAATCCGCGCTGGCGCTGGCGCAGGCGTGCAGACGGCGTGTGCGAGGCTGCGAATGTAGGTTTCATGGGCGGTTCAGGGTGCGGGATCCGTGAGCTGGGCCACCTGCATCACGACGGAAACGACGCGGCGGGTGTCCTCGCTGCTGTACGCGTTCTGGCCACAGGCGTTTGCGGGAGCCCCGCTGGGCTGCAGGCCTTGCCATGCCACGGAGATCAAGTACTGGTTGGTTGCCGGATTGGTGATGCAGCCGCGTGCGTTCAGCATGGCGCCCACCTTGGTGCCGCCCTGCACCTCCCCTGCCCCTTGGATGGTCGTGGCCCATTCACACATATCCCGCTGCGCGGTCGTGAGGGCCGCATTGGTGCAATCGCCTGGCGCCGCCGTGCCGATGCTGCTGCCTACATAGGCCACCGCATCACCACGGTTCAATTTCATGCGCTCGGCCATGTCATTGACCAGGATGAGTGCCTGTGATCGCTGATATCCCTCGAGATTGGCCACGGTGGTGCGGGCCTGCAGGCCAACAAAACCCAGTACGCCAAATGCAACGATCAGCATGGCAATCAGCGCCTCGATCAACGCGACACCTTGCTGGGGAGAGGAAGAGGACTTCATGGCGGGCAAGCGGTGGTGGCGCTCTTGGGGCGACCCGAGGGATCGAGTGAAATGCAGCGGCTGCGATTGGCATCGCTGTTCATCAGGGCGAAACGGGCCACGGTGGTGGAACTGGAGACGCGACCGTTGCGATCGAATGTGACAAGCGCTGGTCCGGTGAAAGTCACGCCGTTGCCGACGGGGTTTTTGCGGCTCACGACCTCTGTGCCCACCATCACGCTCCAGCCGGACTCCCAGTGGGAGGCATCGCCTGAAGTGGGGCGAAGCGTGACCGGGGTGGCAAGCTGGCCGCGCTTGAGGGCTTCGTTGCGGGCCAGTGTCAGGTCCGCCATGAGGTCGAAGGCCGCGGCACGCATGCGCTGCATTTCCAGCAAGTTGCGAAAGGAAGGGGCCGCCAAGGACACCACCACCGCCAGCAGGGCTACGGTGACCATCAGCTCAATGAGCGTGAACCCGGCGGCCGGGCGGTGTCTGAGGGTATGCATGGCGCGTCTTCCCCTACCAGCAGCCCGTCTGGGCGTTTCCGTTTTTCACGGCGGTCTTTGCTCCCGTGTGGTCCACGCCCAGGGTGCCGCACTTGTCGTTCAATTGGCTGCCCTGGGGTGTCGCTGTGGCGGTGAAGGAAGGAGGGGTGCTGGCCGGTGCACTGACAGTGATGGTGTAGTTGGCGGTGACCTGAGGAGGAACCGCGACATTCAGGGCGGCCGCCGTCGCCGCGTAACTGCGCGTGTCCAGGAGCATTTGTTGCTGCCGGGTGCCGATGTTCATGAGTACCGATTGCGCTTCTGCACGGCGTGATTTGCGCACGTGCTCCTGGTAAGAGGGATAGGCGACGGCAGCCAGGATGCTGATCACAGCCACTGTGATCATCAGCTCTATCAGGGTAAACCCCTTGTTCCGATCCATGTCGGTTCTCCTCTGCCAAGCTGCGGTGTTGCGATGAAATGTGAAATTATCACATTCATTCTATTGCAAAATGTTGCACGGAGGTGGGCTGGAGGCGGTGTCGTGGTCGATGGAGCGACAGCAGACAACCGCGTTGGAAGGTGAGTCCGTGGCGCCTTGGGCAGCATGGCAAATGCCGCGAAATTCGCGGAAAATCGCGGGTTATTCCGAACATTCATGCAAGATCGAATTTCCTGGACCCAAGCCGCCCTGGCACGCATCCTGCGGCCAGCGGTGCGTCTGGCCCTGGCGATGGGTCTGAAGCATCCGCAGCTCGAAGAGGTGCTGCGCGACCTCTTGGTCGACGAGGCCAGGACTCTATGGCTCGCGAAGGATGGGGCGAAACCCAATCTCAGCCAGTTGGCCACCACGACCGGGCTCAATCGCAAGGACGTGACAGCCCGGGTGCGCGACACGCGCTCCGTGTTGCCTGCCACCGAGGGTTCTGCGGCGGCGAAGGCCTACACGGCCTGGCTCCAGGTGGTCTCGGAAGATGAATCGCAGCGCACATTGCCCTTGGCGGATTCTGGGAAGGGCCATTCCTTCGAACTGCTGTCCCGGTTCGCGACCCGTGGCAATGTCCACCACCGCACCGTGCTGGAAGAGTTGCTGAGGCTGAACCTGGTCGCTCTGTCGGACGGTGAGGTCCACTTGCTGGGGGACAGCTTTTTGCCCACCGCCAGCGTGCGCGACATGCTCGCCTTCCTGGGAGACAACGTGCGAGACCATCTGCAGGCCGCGGTATCCAACACGCTGGGCCAGCAGCCCCGCATGCTGGAGCGCGCGGTCTATGCCTCCGGCTTGACACTGGAGGACTGCGAGCGCATACATCAGGTCGCACGCCAGCACTGGGAGGCGACCCACCATCTGCTCGTGCGGGAGATGACAGACGCCGTGGAACAGAGCGACGGGCAGGGGGCGGGGCGCATGCGTGTCGGGATCTACGCCTACTACGAGGACGAACGGGATCGGCCCCACGGCATCGAGGCGCCCGTGGTGCCTCTCCAAGGGGCCGGCCAGCCGAGAGCATCTGATCCGTTGAAAGAATAACAGTGAGATATCCCATGAATGTGTTGATTCGGTCAGTCTTGCTGACTCTGTGGCTCGCCTTGGCAGCTTGTGGCGGTGGGTCGCAGGAGGGCACTGCGCCCGCAGGAGTGGGAGGCGGTGGAGTCTCGGGCCCAGGCACTGATGCCGGCACAGGTTCGGGTTCGGGCACTGATGCCGGCACAGGCACAGGCACAGGCACAGGCACAGGTTCGGGTTCGGGTTCGGGTTCGGGTTCGGGTTCGGGTTCGGGTTCGGGTTCGGGTTCGGGTTCGGGCACTGATGCCGGCACGGGCACAGGCACAGGCACAGGCACAGGCACAGGCACAGGCACAGGCACAGGCACAGGCACAGGCACAGGCACAGGCACAGGCACAGGCACAGGCACAGGCACAGGCACAGGCACGGGCACGGGCACAGGCACGGGCACGGGCACAGGCGATGGGGTGGGAGATGGTGTTGCTGCCGCCCCAGGGGACGCGGGCGGCGTGGGCTCCGGAGGCACGGGGGTGACGGCTTCCGCCGTGGGCATCGGCGTTGCGGACGGTTTTGGCAGCGTGATTGTCAATGGCGTGCGATTTGCCACCGACACTGCGCAGATCACGACAGAGGATTCGGACGCGTTGCGCCTGGGGATGACCGCGTTGATCAGCGGCTCCATCCGGCCAGACCTGGCCACGGGGGTCGCGACCAGCGTGCTTTCGGTCCCCGAGTTCCGGGGGCCGGTCACGGCACTGAACGTGGCCGCAGGCGAATTCGAAATCTGGGGGAACCGGATTGCGGTGGATGCGACCACGGTGTACGACGGCCTGGCGGGGCTGTCCTCGATGGCTGTGGGCACCACCTTGCAGATCTATGCGCTGCCGGTGGGGGATGGCCGGTGGCGTGCGAGCCGGGTCGAACGCAAGGACCCGGGCATGCCGTTGATCATGGCGGGTGCCATTGAACAGCTTGATGGTGCTTCCAGGACCTTCCGGCTGGGCGGCCATCTGGTGAGCTACGCGGCCGCGTCTTTCAAGGGCACGTTGCTCGGCACTTCATTGGCCAATGGCATGGTGGTGTACGTGCGGGCCATGGCGCCGCCCGTTGATGGCGTGCTGAACGCTCAACAGATCCGGCGAGGCCACACCTTGCCCACGGCGGGGAGCTTCGCGGCCAACCTGCTGGGCATCGTGTCGAACTTCAGTCATCTGAATGCCGAGTTCTCGCTGTACGGAACGCGGGTGAATGCCGCGTCCGCGCTCATCACGGGCGGGCCCGCCACGGCCATTGGAAATGGCGTCAAGCTCGAAGTCGCCGGAACGATGTCCGGCGGTGTGCTGGTGGCCCAGCGGGCGCGCATTCGCCATGTGCCGGGGACGGGCGGGCCTGCCACCTTTGAGCTGATCGGTGCCATTGGGCAGTATCGGTCCATCCATGACTTCCGTGTGAACGGACAGCCCGTGAATGCCTCCGGTGAGGGCGTGGTGTTCGCCAACGGGACGGCGAAGGGTTTGCGCAATGGCGTTCGCGTGACGGTGCGAGGCCGCCAGGTGGTTTCCGGGGTACTTCAGGCCACCGAAGTTCAATTCGAGTGATGCCCTGGGAGCACCCGGACCGGGTGCTGCGCAGGCATCTCGCAACGCGCTGTGGCGCAGCCGCGGGAACCTGATGCGCGGTGGCCGGTGCAACCCCGCTGCCCCCCGTTGCGCGTGGGGCGAAGGCGTCAGCCCAGGCGCTGAAAGGTCAGGACGAAGGCCACGCCATCGGTCGTATTGCGCGCGTTGACGGTGCCGCCCATCTTGGCCATGTAGGTCTTGGCCACGAACAGGCCCTGGCCCCGGTGCCCGGTCTCGCCCTCGGGCATGGGCAGGCTGGGGTCGGAGACGCCCAGCTCGAAAATGCGCCCCAGCAGATCCTCGTCGATGGTGGCGCCCTGGTTGTGCAGCGTGGCGCTGGCGGTGGATTCGGAGGCCACCAGCGTCAGCGTGATCGCCGTGCCCGCCGGGCGGTAGCGGTCGGCGTTGCGCAGGATGTGGGTCACCACGTCCTCCAGCGCAAACTCGTCCGCACGCACGATGACAGGCCCCGCGCCGCCTTCATAGACCACCTGGTCGATGCCGGCAAAGTGCGCGTTGCCGGCCACATGGCGCAGGAAGGCGTCCAGGTCCAGCCGCCCCTGCGGCACGTCCGCCGCCTGCAAGGCCTCCGCCGGGGATGCAGTGCCATAGAGCACGTGCACCGCCTGCTGCATGCGCTGGATGTAGCGGTGGCCCGGGTCGCTTGCGCCGCCGTGCAGCACCATGAGCGATTGCAAGGGGGACATGATCTCGTGCCCCACGGCATGCCACATGTCGCGCTCCTGCTGGGCGCGCAACTGTTCGCGCTGGATGTCGTCCTTCACGCGCTGCAGAAGGTCGGCCAGGCCTCCGGCCAGAATGCCCAGTTCGTCCGACCCACGCAGGTCCGATACGTCGAGGTCGCCCAGGCGCGGGCCGATGTGCCCCTCCTGCACGTTGTACGAAACCGCTGCCGCGCGGCGGGTGAGGGCGGTCACGCGGCGGATGAGGCCCACTTCCACCACCAGCCAGGCCAGCGCGATGGCCGCGAGCATCGCGCCCAGGTACCACGACACCCGGGTGGCCACGGCCGCAAGCCCCTGCTCCACGCCGCGCAGGTTGCCGGTGAAGGTCACGGCATAGTTGCCCGCCGGAGTGTCCAGAATGTCGAGGCCCGCCGGTACGGGCTGCGTCCTGTTGTCGCCAGCGGCCTGCCACTCCAGCGGCAGCCAGCTGATGAGGCGCAGCAGCCAGGGCGCCGACGGATCTGCCTGCACCTCGGAGCCCTTGAGCGTGATCGCTTCGCTGTCGCTCGTGCCCAGCTTGCGGATCTGTACCTGTTCGCCAGGCAGCAGGGTGCGCGCCACGTCCGCCAGCGATGCGGCGGCCTGGGCTCCGGGGGCGTTGCTGTCGAACAGGGGCGCAGCCGCACCGGGCGCCAGCATTTCCACGCGCACGCGCATGCTGCCCAGATCCTGTGGCGGCCAGACCAGGCGCTGCTTGTCAAACAGCGCTTCGCGGAACAGCTCCACGGGAAGGCGGATGGAGTAGAAGGTGCGGCGCAGGCAATCGGGCGCGGCGCCCGCGAGGTCCCGGCACTGGCCGTTCTGCCAGAGCCAGCCGCGAAAATCCCGCACCGGCCGGGCGCGGGCGTCCAGGGATTCCTCGCCACCGTCCACGAAACCCGTCAGGCGGCCCCGGGTGCTGATCGTGCCCTGGGGGGGCAGTGCTTCAAAGGGCGCGACCCAGCGGGATGTGGCGCCGCGCATGTCCAGCGTGACGCGGGCGCGGTGCACCGCCTGCAGGTCCAGGGCACCACGTTCGCGCGGCACCAGCGCGCCCGCGTAGAAGCTGCCCACCAGATAGATGAAGCCCCCGGCATACGGGTTGTTGCCGATGGCCGCGCAGACCGACGCGCCGTCGGGGTACTGCACCGCGCAGCCCGCCATTTCCACGGCCTGCTGGGCCTTGTTCTGGTCGTCGAAGTCCAGCGCCGCATAGGGCAGCAGCAAGGGTGCGAGCGGTGCCGGGGCCGAACCCCGGCTGCCCGCGTTGAGCAGGGCCAGCTGCCCCGAGGGGTGGCGCAGGCGGGCCATGACCTCGGACTGGCTGCGCGCGAAGCCGTGCCGGTAGCTTTGCCAGCCACGCTCCTTTTCTTCCTTGAGCAGCACCACGCTCAGCGCGACGGTGGCCAGCGCCAGCAGCACAAACACACCGCGCACCAGAATCCGCAGCCGGAAGGCGGGCAGGCCCAGGCGGGGCATTTCCAGCTTGGGGATGTCGAGCGTGGGGCGCAGCAGGCGTTTCATTTCAGGTCCCCCTGCGTGAAAGCACTGCACACGGCGTCTGAACCCGGCGCGGCCCAGGCCAGGGCCGCCGTGCAAGGGCCGCCCCGCCGCACTGGCGGCGTCCCCCTTCCCGAATGGCGCAGCCGTTCGAGAGAAGGGGGAAGCGGCGAAGCCGCTCAGGGGGATGCCTCACTTGCCTACCCAGCGAAAGCCCCGCATGGGCACGTTTTCAATGCCTTCGAAGGCGGGGTCCACCTCGCGCAGGGCTTCGCGGATGGTGCTCACATGCTTGCGCACGTTGTCCCGGTTGCGCCCGCTCTTGACCACCTCGAACAGCTCGTCGTACGACACGACCTCGCCGCTGCGCTGGTGCAGCGTGGCCAGGATGCGCTGGGCCGTCAGCGGCAGGTTGATGCGCTCGCCGCGCCAGGTGGGGGTGCGCTGCCACAGCGGGTCCAGCACCAGCGCATCCGGCGCCGGCGCGGACAAGGACGTGGCGGCGTTCGCCGGGGCCTGCGTGGTGCGCAGGATGTCGAGGAAGGTCTCGATGAAGTCGGCCTCCTCGAACGTGGTCTTCTGCAGGTAGTCCCACGCGTCCAGCGCCTTCATGATGCTGCGGTAGATGGCGGCGGGCATGGCCGACACCACCAGTACCGGCGTGCCCTGGCGGCGCTTGTTGATGGCGTTGATGAGCGCCACGCCCGCATGGCGCTCGCGGCCCAGTTCGATGTCGAGCACCACGGCGTCGTAGTGCTCGCGCGCCAGGGCGGCTTCGGCGTCGTCGCGCGTGAACCACTGGTCGATCACGATGCCGTTTTTCGCACTGGCAATCCAGCCCGCCAGCTGGTTGCTGGTGGGCAGGTCGTCTTCGATCACGGCGATGCGGGTCATGGTGGGGCGCGGAGTGGGTGGGTGTGCGTGGATTATCCGGGGCGCCTGACTTGCCCGGTGTGAAGGTTTCTTCCGGGCCCGGAGGGTTTGCGCGGCGGGCGTGAGGGCTTTGGGGGCTGCGCTGCATTGTTGCTTCCGGGGTGAATCCGAAGAATCAGTCCCCAATGAGCAGCCAGGTTGGGCCGCTCAGAGGCAGACAACAAATTCACCACCCAAGAGAGAGAAACGCCATGAAAACCGCCTGGAACCGCATCGTGCAAGCCCTGCGTGGCCGCAACGCCGCCGCCCACCCGCTGGACGCCCGTGCCGAAGGGCCGCAAGCTGCGGCACCTGTGGAAGCCGACGTCCCCACGCCAGCATCCGCGGCCGAAGGGCGCATCCACTGGGCCTACCTGCTGCCCACGGCCAGCACGGCGCGCTGGATGGCGGCCGCAGCCGTGATGGTGGCCGCCGGTGCCCTGGTGGTGCGCCACCCACCGGTGCAGCAACTGGGCCAGGGCGAGCTGGCGGTCCGCATGAACCAGTTCACCGGTTCGGTGAGCCAGTGGCGCGATGGCAGCATGTGGGTGGTGCCGGGCCTGCACAGTGTGCGCATCTTCTCCTTGCGGGACCAGAGCTATCGCCCTGAAGCCATGCGCCTTGCCAACGGCAGCGCACCCCTGCAATCCGTGGAAGGCCTGTCGTTCGGGCTCGACCTGAGCGTGCGCTACGCGCTCGATCCCGCCTCCGACGCCGTCCGGGCCGGCCGCCTGCCCGATGACGTGGATGCCGACATCGTGGCGCCTGCCGTGCAGGGCTTGGTCTACAGGGTGTTTGCCCGCTACACGGTGCGCGAGATTTTCTCGTCCAAGCGCGCCGAAATCGCGCAGGCCATTGAAGCCGAACTGCGCACCCGCCTGGCCGCCGAAGGCGTGCTGCTGCGCCATGTGCAGATCGGCAAGGTGGACCTGCCCGCCGAATACCGCCGTGGCATGGACAGCCTGCTGGCCGAGGAGCTGGCGTCCGAGAAGATGCGCTACACGCTGGAGCTCAAGGACAAGCGCGTGAAGGAGACCGAGCTCGACGCCAGCGCCGACAAGGTGCGCCGCGAGGTGGCCGCCGAAGCCGCCGCCCGCGAGCAGGTGATCGCCGCCCGCGCCCAGGAAGAGGCCATGAAGCACGTGCTGCCCTTCAAGCAGCGCCAGATCGAGCAGCGCCAGCTGGAGGCCGAGGCCGAGAAGGTCTCGCGCATCAAGGCCGCGGAGGGCAGCGCGCAGGCGCGCCGCATCGAAGCCAACGGCGAGGCCGATGCGCGCCAGAAGCTGGCCGAGGCCGAGGCCTACCGCATGGACCGCATCGGCAAGGTCAACGCCGAGCAGATGGCGCGCGAAGGCGCCCTGGTCACGCGCCACCCGTTGCTGATCCAGAAGACGCTGGCCGACAAGCTGTCGGACAAGATCCAGGTCATCATCGCGCCCCCGCCGACCAATGGCGATTTCATCGGTGCCGCGCTGCTGGGCGGCAACCGCAATGCCCAGGCCGTGGCCGCGCAGGCTGCCGCCGGTGCCGACGACACCGCCACGACCCCCGCCACGGAGCAATGAACATGGACCGCACCACCCTCACGCTCGTCGCAGTCATCGCCTCTGCCGCCGCGATGCTCGCCACCGCCGCAGTGCCCCCCGCGCCCGCCAGCGCATTCGGCAGCGCCATCGTCGTGCAGGACCAGGCCAGCCTGCGCGCCGCCCCCCGCGACTCGGCCCAGCAGCAGTCCGCCCTGTGGCAGGGCGAGGTGCTCGAAGTGCGCGGCGAGCGCCTCGACTACCTGCAGGTCTGGGACCACAAGCGCGAACGCGGCGGCTTCATCCGCGCCAGCGACGTGCGCCGCGTGGCGCTCGATGAGGCCCAGGGCCCGGCCCTGCTGTCGGTGCTGCGCTTCGTGCGCGACAGCCCGGGCGCCGAGGCGCTGGGCATCGGCATCACGGCCGCCTACCTGCAGGCCGCGCCCGCCAGTGCGCTGGCCGGTGAGCAAGGTGCCCAGGCCTTCGACGCGCTGGGCACGCTGGCCGACCGGCTGGCGCGCCGCGCCTCGGCCGCCGTGCCGGGCAAGGCCTCGGGCGCCACGCTGTCGGCCCACCTGGACGTGGCCAACGGCTACGGCGTGCGCTTCTCGACCTACGAGGTCGAAGGCCGCATGCAGGTCTGCTACGACGGCGAGGCCTTTCGCCGCGTGCTGGCCATGCCCGTGGCCGATGCCGAGCAGCGCGCCCGCGCGGCCTTGGCCCTGACGCGGCCCGAATGCGTGAACCCCGACCTGCCGCCGCACGAGCGTGCCCGCATGCAGGAATGGCAGTCCGATGTGCTCGAACGCGTGGACGTGGCCGGCCTGCCCTCCTATGTGCGCAACCGCATCCAGGTGCGCCGTGCCAGCGTGTGGAGTGCCCTGGCCTTCCAGCAGGCGCGCAAGGATGCCGTCGGCCCGGCCGTGGCCGCTGCTGCGGCCCGCGCCCTGGCCGAGTTCTCCGGTGTGAGCAGGAACGACCTGCCCGACGAGGACCAGCCGGCCTACAACGACGCCGCCATGCGCGTGGGCGCCGTGCGCTGGGCCCTGGTGCCCGCCAGCCTGCCGGTGGCCCAGGGCAGCCGCCCGGGCATCGTGACCGAGCCCGGTGCGCCCGGCGAGACCTGCGTGCTGCTGGTCGATGCCCACAGGGGCGTGAAGACCCCGCTGCTGCGCCGCTGCACCTATGGCGTGGTCTGGGCTGCCTCGGCCAGCGTGAACCGCGAGGGCACGGCCGTGGCCCTGGCCGTGCAGCCGCTGGAAGGCTGGCGCGAGCTGTGGGTGATGCGCAAGACCGCCGAGGGCTGGCTGGTCGACGTGCTGCCCCCCGCCGCCACGGCGCCCGAAACCGGCGTGGCCGAGTGGGCTGGCTGGGTGCCCGGCGGCCAGCAGATGCTGGTGGCGCGCGAGGCCCGGGGCCAGGGCCGCTACCGCAAGAGCTTCGAGATCGTGCGCCTGGAAGGCCTGGCCACCGAGCGCGTGACGGGTGACGTGGCCGCGCTGCCCCTGTTCCAGCGCTGGCAGGACCCGGCCTGGAAGCGCCAGACACTGAGCTTGAGATGAGCACCCCTGAGTCGCTTCGCGCCTTCCCCCTCTCTCAGATTGCTTCGCAGTCTGGGCGGGAACGCTCCCAGCGCGGCGGGGCGGCCCTTGCGCGGGAGCACTGGTTTTGGCCGCGCCAGTTTCACGGGGCAATGGCCATGCATGGCGGTCGCGATGTGCGACGAAGATGGGCCCTTTAAAATCCAGGCAGGCCGGGCAAGATGCCCGGCCTTTCCTCGTCTGCACTGCAAGGTTTTTTCGCATGTCCACATCCTCGCCCCTGTCCGCCCTGTTGTCCCGCGTGGACGCCGCCATCGTGGACCTGGACGGCACCATGGTGGACACGCTCGGGGACTTTGCCGAGGCGCTCAACCGCATGCTGCGCGAACTGGCGCTGCCACCCATCGAGGCACCCTCCATCGAGCGCGTGGTGGGCAAAGGCTCGGAGCACCTGCTGCGGTCGGTGCTGGCCCATGTGCTGGCATCCGAGGGCCAGCCGGCCGATGCGGCGCAGGTCGAATCGCTGTACCCCGCGGCCTGGGCCAGCTACCAGAAGCACTACCTGGCCATCAACGGCCAGTATGCGCAGGTGTACCCCGGCGTGGTGGCCGGCCTGCAGGCGCTGCAGGCCGCGGGCCTGCGCCTGGCCTGCCTGACCAACAAGCCCCTGGATTTCGCCGTGCCCTTGCTGAAGGCCAAGGGGCTCGACGGCTACTTTTCGCAGGTGTTCGGTGGCGACAGCTTCGCGCGCAAGAAGCCCGATCCGCTGCCCCTCGTCAAGACCTGCGAGGCCCTGGGCACCGCGCCCGCGCGCACGCTGATGGTCGGCGATTCCAGCAACGATGCGCAGGCCGCGCGCGCCGCCGGCTGCCCCGTGGTGCTGGTGACCTACGGCTACAACCACGGCCAGCCCGCGCGGGCCGTGGATGCCGATGGTTTCGCGGATGCGCTGAGCGCGTTCGCGGGCTGATCAGGCCGCGATACGGCGCTGCGCGGCCGTTGGCAGCACCCGTGCGCTGCCGGCTGTACGGGCCGGTGGTGCCGTGGTGACGAGTGCCGCATGCGCTGGCGCGCCAGCGGCAGCGTCGCTGCCCAGCTGGAACACGGCCACGGCATCGACCAGCTGGCCTGCCTGGGTCTTGAGGCTGTCGGCCGCTGCGGCGCTTTGCTCCACCAGGGCCGCGTTCTGCTGCGTGGCCTGGTCCATCTGCGTGACCGCCTCGCCCACCTGCGACACGCCCTGGCTCTGCTCGCTGCTGGCCGCGCTGATCTCGCCCATGATGTCCGTCACGCGGCGAATGGCCCTGACCACCTCGGTCATCGTGGCGCCCGCCTTGTCCACCAGCGCGGTGCCCTGTTCCACGCGCTCCACGCTGGTACCGATCAGGGCCTTGATTTCCTTGGCGGCCTGCGCCGAGCGCCCGGCCAGGCTGCGCACCTCGCCGGCCACCACGGCGAAGCCCCGGCCCTGCTCGCCCGCGCGCGCCGCCTCCACCGCCGCGTTGAGCGCCAGGATGTTGGTCTGGAACGCGATGCCGTCGATCACGCTGATGATGTCGGCGATCTTGCGGCTGCTGTCGTTGATGCCCTTCATGGTGTCCACCACCTCGGCCACCACGTCGCCGCCCTGCTGGGCGACGGTGGAGGCGCTCATCGCCAGCTGGTTGGCCTGGCGCGCGTTGTCCGCGTTCTGGCGCACCGTGGAGCCCAGCTGTTCCATCGAGGCGGCCGTCTGCTGCAGCGCCGAGGCCTGCTGCTCGGTGCGGGCCGACAGGTCGTTGTTGCCCGAGGCGATTTCGGCACTGGCGGTGGCCACGCCTTCGGCGCTGTGGCGCACATTGCCCACGATGGTGGCCAGGCGCGATTGCATGGTGGACAGCGCCTGGAGCAGCTGGCCTGTCTCGTCGCCGCCATGGGCTTCGATGGCGTGCGTGAGGTCGCCGCTGGCAATGCTCTCCGCCGCCTGCTTGCCCCGCTGCACGGGCCGGACGATCGAGCGCGTGACCGTCCAGGCCAGCAGGGCCCCCAGCGCTACCGCCACCAGGGTGCCCACGCCCAGAAGTGCCTGGCTGGCCTTGGCAAGGGTACCGGTGTCGGCCTGGCTTTCAGCCAGTTGCGTGGCCATGGCCGTGCGCAGGTCGTCCAGTGACTTCAGGTATTTGTCGGCCAGCGGGCGAAGGTCCTTGTCCACCAGGGCGGGCACGTTCGGCTCGCCGCCCCGGTGCAGTTCGCGGATCTCGGCCTGCTTGTCGTTGTAGGCCGCGCGCGCCGTGGCAATGGCGGCCAGCAGTGCGCGGCCAGGCTCGCCCTGCACCAGCGCCTCGATGCGCTGGACCTTGGCATCCATGCCCTTGGCCGTGGCCTGGGTGTCCGCGGCGAGCTTGTCCATGTAGTCGCGGTCGATGGCCTTGAGGAATGCCTCCGTGCGGACCCAGTTCAGGCGGATGTCGGAGGCCCAGTCTTCCACCAGCATCTGTTGCTCGATCTCCTGCGTGGCGACACGCTCGCTGGCATTCTGCAGGCTGGCGATGCGCCATATGCCGGTGGCTGCGATGAGGGCGGTGATGAGCAGGATGGCCCCAAAGGAAGCGCCCAGGCGCAGGCCGACGGAAAGGTTGCTGAATTTCATGGTGATGGCGGGCGCAAAAAAGGTGTCTGGGGGCGGGGCTGGGGCTCTGGGGTGGCAAGGGCCGTGGCGCATGCGGGTGGCGCAGGGCGCCCGGGCCGGGCTGTGCGTGGCATCACATGGCGCGGGTGGCGCCGCAGGGGCATGCGGTGCAGGTTGCGTCGAAGGCCCGGAATTCCCTGGATCAAAGGTTACGCCCCGGTGCGGCCCGCCGCTGTCGGGCGGGTGACAGCCGCAGGCATGGTTTCATGGGGGTTTGCCCGTAGCGGTGGTGTCCCGGGACGCGCAACCGGCGCGGGTGGCTATGCGGGCTTGCCGAGCAAGGCATCCTTGAGCTTCCAGTCGGCCGGTGTGTTGCCCAGCCAGATGCCCAGCAGCGCGTTGAAGAACTCCGGCTCCTTGAAAGGCTCGCCCTGCGGCTTGCCCTTGACCGTGATCACCGTGCCGGTGCCGGGTATCCAGTCGATCATGAACTGGTCGCCTGCCTGCAGCTTCTTGTGGTCCGAGAAGATCTGGCTCATGCGCAGCACGCCGGGAATCAGCTTGGAGAACGCCGCGCGGTCCATGTTGTCCTCCATGCCGCGCGAGAAGAGCTTGCCCAGCTCGGTGGAGTCGATCTCGCGCAGCATGGTGATGCTCATGCGCTTGGGGCCCTTGAGCGTGGCAATGTCCTGCGGCGTATGGGCTTTCTTTTCGAGATACAGGCCGGCCGTGTAGACCTTGAAGACCGCCTTGTAGCGCACGCCTGCCCCATTGAGCTGCAGGCTGCTGCCGCTCAGGCTGGTGGTTTCTTCGTACTTGACGTCGGCCACGGTGATGGTCTGGGCAATGGCACCGGCCGTCAGCAGGCACAACGCTGCCGCTGCGGCGCATCGCTGGAGGAACTTCATGCGCAACTCCTAAAAAAGAACGGTCGTTCGTTTCAAATTGTTGCTGCACCTGCTTTTTGCCGCAACAGGGTTTTCGAGTGGTTGCGCGGCGCGGCGTTGCGGTGTGTCAAAGGCGGGGCGGCCGGGAACCTTTGCTACACTTTGGGCCATGTTCATTCACCACGTGTTCATCACAGGTTGCAGCGACCGGGGAGCCTGGCCCTGGCGTCAGCCTGTCTCCTTGAACGCCTGATGGCACCTGGGCAATTGCCCCAGCGTGCACCCGTGGCCCTACCGGGGCCGATTGAATGGACCGCAGCGCCCCCTTTTATTGCCCGGGGGACACGCGCTGCCACAGCTGGGAGCTCTCCCCGTGATCACAGAACTTGAATTCAAAAGCCTGGCCGGCGAAGGCTACAACCGCATTCCGCTCATGGCGGAAGCCTTTGCGGACCTGGAAACCCCTCTCTCCCTGTACCTCAAGCTGGCCCACAGCAAGGACGGCGGCAAGCACAGCTTCCTGCTCGAATCCGTGGTGGGCGGCGAGCGCTTCGGGCGCTACAGCTTCATCGGCCTGCCCGCGCGCACGCTGCTGCGCGCCAGCGGTTTTGGCGCCAGCGCCAAGACCGAGGTGGTGACCAACGGCGAGGTGGTGGAGTCCGCAGCGGGCAACCCGCTCGACTTCATCGAGGCGTACCAGAAGCGCTTCAAGGTGGCCTTGCGCCCCGGCCTGCCGCGCTTTTGCGGCGGCCTGGCTGGCTACTTCGGCTACGACGCGGTGCGCTACATCGAAAAGAAGCTGGAAGACACCTGCCCGCCCGACACGCTGGGCTGCCCCGACATCCTGCTGCTGCAATGCGAGGAACTCGCCGTCATCGACAACCTGTCGGGCAAGCTCTACCTCATCGTCTACGCCGACCCGGCCCAGCCCGAGGCCTACGCCAAGGCCAAGAAGCGCCTGCGCGACCTGAAGGACCAGCTCAAGTATTCGGTGAGCGCGCCCATCGTCAAGCCCACCGAGAGCCACCCCGCGCAGCGCGACTTCTCCAAGGCCGACTACCTCGCCGCCGTGGACCGCGCCAAGGAACTGATCGCCGCGGGCGACTTCATGCAGGTGCAGGTGGGCCAGCGCATCCACAAGCGCTACACCGAAAGCCCGCTCTCGCTGTACCGCGCGCTGCGTTCGCTGAACCCGTCGCCGTACATGTACTTCTACGACTTCGGCGACTTCCACGTGGTGGGCGCGAGCCCCGAGATCCTGGTGCGCCAGGAGAACACGCCCGACGGCCAGAAGGTCACCATCCGCCCCCTGGCCGGCACGCGCCCCCGTGGCGCCACGCTGGAGAAGGACAAGGCCGCCGAGGTCGAGCTCATCAACGACCCTAAGGAGCGCGCCGAGCATGTGATGCTGATCGACCTGGCGCGCAACGACATCGGCCGCATCGCCAAGACCGGTACGGTAAAGGTGACCGAGGCCTTCGCCATCGAGCGCTACAGCCACGTGATGCACATCGTGAGCAACGTGGAAGGCATCCTCAACGACGGCATGACGGCCATCGACGTGCTCAAGGCCACCTTCCCCGCCGGCACGCTCACCGGCGCGCCCAAGGTGCATGCGATGGAAATCATCGACCAGCTCGAACCCACCAAGCGCGGCCTGTACGGGGGCGCCTGCGGCTACCTGAGCTACGCCGGCGACATGGACGTGGCCATCGCCATCCGCACCGGCATCGTGAAGAACGGCACGCTCTACGTGCAGGCGGCCGCCGGCGTGGTGGCCGACTCGGTGCCCGAGCTCGAATGGAAGGAAACCGAGCACAAGGCCCGTGCGCTGCTGCGCGCGGCGGAGCTGGTCGAGGAGGGCCTCGAATGACCCGCGCCATCGACAAAGTCAAATCCTGCGCCGCCATGCCGGACGTGCGCCGCGAGGTGAACAGGCTGGACGACGTGCTGGTGCCCCTGCTGGTGGAGCGCGTGGGCTACATGACGCAGGCCGCGCGCATCAAGCAAGACGCCACGCAGGTGCGCGATGAGGCGCGCATACAGGCCATCGTGGACCGCGTGCGCGAGCAGGCGCTGGCCGAAGGCGGCGATGCCGACGTGATGGAAGCCATCTACCGCAGCCTCATGGAAGCCTGCATTGCCTATGAACACCGCGAGTTCGCCCGCCTGCGCGAATCCGCCTCTGCCGGGAGCGCCGCATGAAACTCTTGATGGTCGACAACTACGACAGCTTCACCTACAACATCGTGCAGTACTTCGGCGAGCTGGGTGCCGAGGTCGAGGTGTTCCGCAACGATGAAATCACGCTTGAAGGCATTGCGGCGCGCGCGCCCGACCGCCTGGTGATCTCGCCCGGCCCGTGCTCGCCCGCCGAGGCCGGCATCTCGGTGGCGGCGATCCAGCACTTCGCGGGCAAGCTGCCCATCCTGGGCGTGTGCCTGGGCCACCAGAGCATCGGCGCGGCCTTCGGCGGCACCATCGTCCGCGCGCAGGAGCTGATGCACGGCAAGACCAGCGTCATCACCACCACACAGCAGGGCGTGTTCGCGGGCCTGTCCGAAAAATTCACCGTGAACCGCTACCACTCGCTGGCCATCGATCGCGCCGCGTGCCCCGACGTGCTGCAGGTCACGGCCTGGACGGATGACGGCGAGATCATGGGCGTGCGCCACAAGGAGCTGGCCATCCAGGGCGTGCAGTTCCACCCCGAAAGCATCCTCACTGAACACGGTCACGCGATGCTGAAGAACTTTCTGGAGCAGCGCGCATGACGGCGCCGGCCGATGCTGCAGCGGCCTCGGGTTCGTTCGCCCAGCTGTTCCAGTACAAGCGCTGGGCCAACGACGAACTGCTTGCGCTGGGCGAAGCCTCGCAGGCCACGCTGCCCGAGGGCGATCACCGGCTCTTTGTGCGCATCCTGAACCACACCTACGTGGTGGACCGCATCTTCGCGAGCCACCTGCAGGGCCTGCCGCAGACCGCCTACGCGGCCACCAACACCGAAGAGACGCCCGCACTGCCGGCCCTGCGCGAGGCGGTCCGCGCGTCGGACGACTGGTATGTGCAGTACGCGAACGGGCTCACCGCGGACCAGCTGGCCGAGCCCGTGCAGTTCCGCTTCACCGACGGCGACACCGGCACCATGACGCGGGCCGAGATACTGAACCACGTGGTGGTCCACGGCACCTACCACCGGGGCGCGGCCGGCCGCATCCTGGCGGGGCACGCGGTGCCGCTGCCGCGCGACTCGCTCACCACCTTCCTGCACCGCCTGCAACCGGAGCGACGCTGGTCGTAACACCATGCCCGACAGCCACCAACTGCTCATGTTCATCGCGGCCGGCTGGCTGCTGAACCTCACGCCCGGCCCGGACGTGCTCTACATCGTGTCCAACGCGCTCAAGTCCGGCACCCGCGCGGGCATCGTGGCGGGCCTGGGTATCACGGCCGGGTGCTTCGTGCACATCTTCGCGGCCGCCGTGGGCGTGGGCGCGCTGCTGGCCACGTCGGCCACGGCGTTCACCGTGCTCAAGTGGGTGGGCGCGGCCTACCTGATGTGGATGGGCGTTCGCATGCTGCTGTCCAAACCGTCGGGCGACGGCGGCAGCGCGGCGGCCATCGCGGCGGCGCAGGCGGGGGCATCGTCCGGTGCCGCCACGCCGCTGTCCAAGATCTTCCTGGGCGGCTTCTGGACCAACGTGCTCAACCCCAAGGTCGCCATCTTCTTCCTGGCCTTCGTGCCGCAGTTCATCACGCCCGGCACCGAGAACAAGGCGCTGGCCTTCGTGCTGCTGGGCGTGCTGTTCAACGTGAACGCGATTCCCGTCAACACGGGCTGGGCGCTGGCCGCGGGCTGGATGGCGCGCCGCATGGGCGCGGTGCAGCGCGGCATGCACTGGCTGGACCGCGTGGCGGGCGCCATGTTCATCGGCTTCGGCCTGAAACTGGCCTTCACCGATCAACCCACGCATTGAACTAGACAGACAGATACCGTCGAAAAGACACTGGAGACACCATGTCCATCACCCCCCAGGAAGCGCTGCAGCGCACCATCGAGCACCGCGAAATCTTCCATGACGAGATGCTGCACCTGATGCGCATGATCATGAGCGGCGAGCTCTCGCCCGTCATGACCGCGGCCATCGTCACCGGCCTGCGCGTGAAGAAGGAAACCATCGGCGAGATCACGGCCGCCGCGCAGGTGATGCGCGAGTTCTCCACCAAGGTCCATGTGCCCGACAGTAAGCACCTGGTGGACATCGTGGGCACAGGCGGCGACGGTGCCAACACCTTCAACATCTCCACCTGCTCCATGTTCGTGGCCGCAGCGGCGGGCGCCAAGGTCAGCAAGCACGGCGGGCGCGGCGTGTCCAGCAAGAGCGGCAGCGCGGATGTGATGGAGGCCCTGGGCATCCACATCAACCTCAAGCCCGAGCAGATCGCGCAGTGCATCGCAGAGGTCGGCATCGGTTTCATGTTCGCGCCCAACCACCATCCGGCCATGAAGAACGTGGCCCCCGTGCGAAAGGAGCTGGGCGTGCGCACCATCTTCAACATCCTGGGCCCGCTGACCAACCCGGCCGGCGCGCCCAACATCCTGATGGGCGTGTTCCACCCCGACCTCGTGGGCATCCAGGTGCGCGCGCTGCAGCGCCTGGGCGCCGAACACGCCATGGTGGTCTACGGCCGCGACGGCATGGACGAAGTGAGCCTGGGCGCGGCCACGCTGGTGGGCGAGCTGAAGAACGGGCAGATCACCGAGTACGAAATCCACCCCGAGGACTTCGGCATGTCCATGTCCAGCAACCGCGCCTTGAAGGTCGAATCCCCCGAACAGTCGCGCGAGATGCTGATCGGCGTGCTCAAGGGCGAGCCCGGCGCCGCGCAGGACATCGTCTGCCTGAACGCGGGTGTGGCACTGTATGCGGCCAATGTGGTCGACTCGGTGCCCGCAGGTCTTGCCAAAGCGCGGGCTGCGGTCGCCTCCGGCGCAGCGCTGGCCAAGCTCGAGCAGATGGTCACGCGCACGCATGCGCTGGCTGCATGAAGATCAACCCCCTGAGCGGCTGCGCCGCTTCCCCCTTCTCCTGCGGGAAGGGGGACGACACCCGCAGCCTGGCAAAGCCAGCTCTGCGGTGTCCTCCGCTTTGGGCCGCGCGGGCGTTGCGCTCGCGCCATGTTTCAACGTTCAATCGCGACCCCGCCGGGGTTGAAAAGGCAGGTTTCCCATGAGCGACATCCTCAACAAGATCGTGGCCGTCAAGCACGAAGAAGTGGCCGCTGCGAAGAAGCGCATGCCCCTCGACGCCATCCGCGCCGATGCCGAGAGCCGCGTGCTCACGCGCGACTTCGAAGGCGCGCTGCGCGCCAAGATCGCCAAGGGCCAGGCGGCGGTGATCGCCGAGGTCAAGAAGGCCAGCCCCAGCAAGGGCGTGCTGCGCGCCGACTTCATCCCCGCCGACATCGCGCAAAGCTATGCCGATGGCGACGGCAAGGTGAGCGCCGCCTGCCTGTCGGTGCTGACGGACAAGCAGTTCTTCCAGGGCAGCGTGGACTACCTCAAGCAGGCGCGTGCCAGCTGCCAGCTGCCGGTGCTGCGCAAGGACTTCATGGTCGATGCGTACCAGATCTACGAGTCCCGGGCGATGGGGGCGGATGCCATCTTGCTGATCGCGGCCAGCCTGGATGATTCGCAGATGGCCGACTTCGAAGCCATCGCGCGCAGCCTGGACATGGCGGTGCTGGTGGAGGTGCACGACGGCGCCGAACTGCAGCGCGCGCTCAGGCTCAAGACGCCGCTGGTGGGCATCAACAACCGCAACCTGCGCACCTTCGAGGTGACGCTGGACACCACCCTGGGCCTGCTCAAGGACGTGCCGGCCGACCGGCTGCTGGTCACCGAGTCGGGCATCCTGAAGCCTGACGACGTGAAGCGCATGCGCGATGCCGGCGTGCACGCGTTTTTGGTGGGCGAGGCGTTCATGCGCGCGCCGGAGCCGGGCGAAGCGCTGGCGAAACTGTTCGCCTGATTCTGCGTTTGCTCATTATTTGATAGCTTGTTGCGCTTGTCCATCAAGCGGTAGAGGCCTTTTTGACCATGAATGACGCCGCTGCAAACCCCACCCAGCTGCAAAGCGCTGACCCCGCGGACTGGCCGGTGGCCTCCGGCTGGCAGCCGCTGGTCGATGACTTCTTTGCCGGTGTGCGCGGCCAGTCGCTGCTTGCCTTTCTGCAGTCGCGGCTCGATGCGGGCGCGGTGATCTTCCCGCCCCGCCCGCTGCGGGCGCTGGAACTCACGCCGCCGGACGAGGTGCGCGTGGTCATCCTGGGCCAGGACCCCTACCACGGGCGCGGCCAGGCCGAAGGGCTGGCGTTCTCGGTGGCGCCGGGCGTGCGCCTGCCGCCCTCGCTGCAAAACATCTTCAAGGAAATGCAGCGCGACCTGGGCGTGGCTTTCCCGCCGTTTCCGAACCCGGGGGGCAGCCTGGTCAAGTGGGCGAAGAACGGCGTGCTGTTGCTCAACACCGGCCTCACGGTGGAAGAGGGCCAGCCCGCCAGCCATGCCGGCAAGGGCTGGGAGGCCCTGACCGACGCGGTCATCCGCCATGTGGCCGAGGGCGAGCGGCCCGTGGTGTTCATGCTCTGGGGCTCGCACGCGCAATCCAAGCGCGCGCTGATCCCCCAGGACCGAGGCCACTTGCTGCTCCTGTCCAACCACCCTTCGCCGCTGTCCGCCCTGCGCCCGCCCGTGCCGTTCATCGGCAACGGGCATTTCGGCAAGGCGCGCGCGTTCCGGGCGCAGCACGGGTATTGAGGCGCCAGCGCGGCGGCGCTGCGCCCCCGCGGTCTACCAGCGCCCCGGCAGCCGCTCCTTGAGCAGGTCGAGAAAGGCCTGTGCCGCCACGGGCAGGCTGCGGCCCGCCAGGGTCTGCACCTCCAGGTCGCGCAGGTCCATGCCAGGGTCGCTGATGGGCACGGCCACCACGGCGCCCGCCGCCACCAGGTGGCGTGCCGCGATCTCGCTGGCCACCGACAGCCCCCCGCCATGCGCCACGAAGTTGAGCACCGTCTTGGCATGGTTGCTGATGAGCACCGCCTCCAGCTGCAGGCCCTGGCGGCTGCACACGATGTCGATCATCTGGCGCACCGTGGTCTCGGCGGGCGGCAGGGCCAGGGGGTAGGCGGCCATCTGCGCGAGCGTGACGCTGGCCGATTCCGCCAGCGCATGGCCGGGCGGGATGAGTGCCAGCACCGGAGCGCCTTGCCGGTAGGCGACCTCGATGTCCTTGTGCGGCGCACGGCTGAAGCACAGGCCGATGTCGGCCGCGCCGCTGCGCACCGCGTCGGGCACCTGGGCGGTGGGCAGCGAGATCACGCTGAACTGGATGCCCGTGTGCGTGCGCTGGAATTCCACACACAGGCGCGGCACCAACTCGTTGGCAAATGCGTCCGACGTGGCCAGACGCACCTGCCCCGCGCGCAGGCCCTGCAGCGCGCCGATCTCGCCCAGCGCGCGTTCGGCGTCCAGCACCGTGCGCCGGGCGTGCACGGCCAGGATCTCTCCGGCCGCGGTGAGCACCATACCGCGCGGGTGGCGGTCGAACAGCGGCGTGCCCAGCTGCGCCTCCAGCCCGGCGATCTGGCGGCTGAGCGCCGAAGCGGCCACGTGCAGCCGTGCCGAGGCTTCGGTGAGCGAACCGCTGTGCGCCACCTCCAGGAAGTAGCGCAGGGCGGTGTCTTGCAGGAGCTGGGGGCGCATGGGCAGGGCAGGGGGCTGGAGTGGGGCGTATTGCCGGGTGGTGGCCCAAAGTATGAAGTGGTTTGCCGCTACGGCAAAGCTGCTTGCCTATTTGGCGTTGGTCTTCCGGGGGCTGGCTTCCTAAGATGGCTGTCTGGTTGCCCCCGGGCGGGGCCCTGCGGCTCCCCCTGTCCCTGTCTGCGTGCGCGGTCCGGCATCGCGCGTTTCCCCTTCTTCTGGAGTACCTGTATGCGTCTTTTTCCCTGGGGCCGTGGCGTCGTGTGCCTGGCCTGGTTGATGGTGTGGGGCGCCAGCGCACAGGCGCAGGCCGCGTGGCCCGACCGGCCCGTACGGGTCATCGTGCCGTTTCCGGCCAGCGGCGCCACCGACCTGGTGGCCCGGGTGGTCACCCAGCGCGTGGCGGCCGACATGGGCCAGCAGCTGGTCGTGGACAACAAGCCCGGCGCCGGCGGTACCCTGGGCACGGCCGAGGCGGCCAAGGCCGCACCCGATGGCTACACCCTGCTGCTGACCACCAGCAGCACGCATGCCATCTCGCCCCATCTGATGCCCAAGCTGGCCTACGACCCGCGCAAGGACTTTGTGCCCGTGGCCCACGTGGCTGACGCACCCAGCGTGCTGCTGGTCACCAACTCGCTGCCGGTCAAGACCGTGGGCGAACTCATCGCCTACGCCAAGGCCCATCCAGGCAAGCTCAACTACGCCACCAGCGGCAACGGCACCATCGTGCACCTGAACACGGCAGCCTTCAGCGCGCAGGCCGGCGTGGAGATGACGCACATCCCCTACAAGGGCACGGCGCTGGCCATTCCGGACCTGATCGCCGGGCAGACCCACGTGCTGTTCGACTCCCTGCCCACGGGCATGCCGCACGCCAAGGCCGGCCGCCTGCGGGCCCTGGCCGTGACCAGCGAGAAGCGCAGCACGCTGGCGCCCGAGCTGCCCACGCTGGCCGAGTCCGGCCTGCCCGGTTATTCGTCGGTGACCTGGTTCGGCGTGTACCTGCCCGCGGGCGCACCGCCCGCGCTGGTCGACAAGGTGCACAAGGCCTTTGCCAAGGCAGTGCAGGCGCCCGAAGTGGCCGAGAGCCTGGCCAAGCTGGGCGTGGAGCCTGCCGCGCCGCGCACGCCCGCGCAGTTTGGTGCCATGGTGCAGGCGGACAGCAATCGCTGGGCGACGGTGATCCGGCAGCACAAAATCGCGGTGGAGTAGCCCCCCTGAGTCGCCTTCGGCGCCTTCCCCCCGAGGGGGACGACGCCCTCGGTGCGGGGCGGCCCTTCCTTGGCGTCTCTCGCTTTGCGCCGCGCCAGTTTCCACGCACCGCAACCCTTGCGAGCCACGGAGTCAGAACGCTATGAATAACCCAACCCTCGACTGGTCCCTTCCCTACGCCTCCCACCGCAGCGCGGTCATGGGGCGCAATGTGGTCTCCACCTCGCAGCCGCTGGCCGCGCAGGCGGGGCTGCGCATGCTGCTGGCGGGCGGCAACGCGGTGGATGCCGCCATCGCCGCCGCCATGGCGCTCACGGTGGTCGAGCCCACGGGCTGCGGCATCGGCAGCGACGGCTTTGCCATCGTGTGGGACGGCAAGGAACTGCACGGTCTCAATGCCTCGGGCCGCTCACCGGCCGCGTGGTCGCCGGAGTATTTCAAGAAGCTGGGCGGCATCCCCGAGACGGGGTGGAACGCGGTGACCGTGCCGGGCGCCGTCTCGGCGTGGGTGGCGCTGTCCAGGCGCCTGGGCAAGCTGCCCTTCGCACAGCTGGCGCAACCCGCCATCGACTACGCGCGCCATGGTTTTCCGGTGTCACCCACCATCGCCCGCCTGTGGGCGCTGGGTGGCGCCAAGCTGGGCGCGCAGCCGGGTTTTGCCGAGTGCTTCCTGCCCGGTGGCCGCGCACCGCGGGCGGGCGAGATCTTCCGCAGCGAGGCCCATGCGCGCACGCTGGAACTGATCGCCGAAACGCAGGGAGAGGCGTTCTACCGGGGCGTGATCGCCGAGCGCATGGTGGCCCATGCACAGGCCCACGGCGGCGCGATGACGCTCGAAGACCTCGCCTCGCACCAGGCCGACTGGGTGGGCACCATCGAGCAGCGCTTCGGCGACTCGGTGATCCACGAGATCCCGCCCAACGGCCAGGGCATTGCCGCGCTGATGGCGCTGGGCATGCTGGACGCGCACGGCATCGGCGCGCACCCGCTCGACAGCGTGGAGACGGTGCACGCGAGCATCGAGGCCATGAAGCTCGCGCTGGCCGACCTGGACCAGTACAACGCCGACATCGGTGCGATGCGTGTCGCGCCGAAGGAGCTGCTGGAGGCGGACTATCTGCGCGGCCGCGCGGCGCTCATCGACCCCGAGCGCGCGGGCGACCCGGGCCACGGCGCGCCGCGCCCGGGGGGCACGGTGTACCTGGCGGCGGCAGATAGCCAGGGCATGATGGTCTCGTTCATCCAGTCCAACTACATGGGCTTCGGCTCGGGCGTGGTGGTGCCGGGCACGGGCATCAGCCTGCAGAACCGGGGCCACGGCTTCAACCTCAAGCCAGGCCACGCCAACGAAGTGGGCCCGCGCAAGCGCCCCTCGCACACCATCATCCCGGCGTTCGCGATGCACTCGGACGGCACGCCGCAGATGGCCTTCGGCGTGATGGGCGGCCCCATGCAGAGCCAGGGCCACACCCAGATGGCGCTGCGCGTGCTGCGCTACGGCCAGAACCCGCAGGCCGCCGCCGACGCGCCCCGCTGGCGCGTGACGGGCGGCAAGGGCGTGGCCGTGGAGCCCGCGTTCGATCCCGCCGTGGTGGCGGCGCTGCGTGCGCGCGGCCACGAGGTCACGGTGGAGGAGGGCAACGGCGTGTTCGCCTTTGGCGGGGCCCAGCTGGTCCTGCGCGACGGCGGGCACTACATCGCCGGGTCGGACCCACGCAAGGACGGGCACGCGGTCGCGTTCTGAGAACCTGCCAGGTTCCCTGGTCAACCGGCGGCGCAGTCCGGAAACCGCCGTGCCAGCTCCGCTGCCGGCATGGTTTCCGCCAGGTCCATGTTGTGCGCGAGGGGGATGTACTCCCCGGGATCCGTGAAGCGCATGAGCGTGGTCACCAGCCGGTTCCCGGCGCTGCCCTTCTGGCAGCCTGCCAGTTCCACCCCCAGGCCCAGCTCGCGCGGGCCGTCGTCCACCGTTTTCCAGGCCAGGGCCTTGGCGCGCAGTGCCTGCAGCCGGGGCAATGCCTCCGGGTCGATGCGCCAGACCTGCACCGCGGTGCGGGCAGTGTCATAGGGTGCCAGCGGGCTGCGCTCTGCGGTGCCGCTCAGCTCCTGCAGCGGCAGCTTTTCTTCCCATCGCTCGGTGGTGGTGCCGCCGCCGGGCTGGCGCACCTTGCGGGACACGCTCACCGTCAGCTCCAGCGCCGGGCCATGGAGCCGCAGGCCGGGGCCGTGCACCACGGCGGCGCGCAGCGCGGCGGGGTCGAGCGTCTCCAGCTGGAGCTTGCGCAGCTTCCACAGGGACGACACCGGCACGGTGCCGCAGGCGGCCAGCAGTGCCGTGCACAGGAGGAGAACGCCAAGGCCCGCCCCGCGCCGCCATGGCGGCCGGACGGGTGAAATAGGGCCCCGGAGCAGGCGGGTGCCGCTGCGAAAAGGGATGGGCGGGCTGAGTGTCATGCGGGTCGGACGGTGTTGAAATTTCTGTTTAACGGTATATTATTATTGTTTTACAGAAAAAATTGCCAAACCATGACGCGAACTCTGGCCACCCCGGTCTCCCCCGTCCACAGCCCTTCATTCCGCCGGCTGGCCTGGGGGCTGCTGGCCGCCAGCTGGGTGTGTGCCCTGGTGTCGCTGGTTTTTTCGCTGGCGCGCTGGGCGGCGATCGGGCACGAGACCGGCTGGGGTGGGTGGATGCCCCTGACGGTGGTGCCGACGCAGGCCCTGCTGGTCGGGCTGACCCCGCCGCAGTCCATGGAGACGCAATGGCGGTGGGTGGGTGTGGCGCTGGAGTGCATTCCGGCCCTGGCCATGCTGTACGCGGTGCTCTGCGTGCACCGCATCTGCCGGGCCTTCCTGGCGGGCGCCGTGTTCGGGCCCGTGGTCGTGCGCGGGTTCCGGGGCGTGGGCTGGGGCTTTCTGGCGATGTTCGCGACCTCGCTGGTCTACCAGGTGGGCGTGACGGCGCTGCTGTCGTGGCTGGCCTCCGGCCAGCAGGGCGGGCTCATCGCGCTGGGCGTGGGCTCGTTTGAAATGAGCGTGCTGGTGGTGGGGCTGATGATGCTGCTCCTGGCCCACGTGCTGGCCGAGGGCTGCCGCCTGCAGGCCGAAGCGGATGCGTTTGTGTAGCCACTCCCAGGTACCGTATTCCCCATGGCGATTGTTGTGACCCTGGATGAAATGCTCGCGCGCCGCAAGGTCAAGTCGCGGGACCTGGCGGCCCATGTGGGCATCACCGAGGCCAACCTGTCCTTGCTCAAGAGCGGCAAGGTCAAGGGCGTGCGCTTCGAGACGCTCTCGGCCATCTGCGAGTACCTGCAGTGCCAGCCCGGCGACCTGCTGGCGTGGGTGGACAGCGGCGGTGATGGCGCGGACGACGGCGCGGCGCAAGAAGGCGTGTAAGTGCGCTGGTGGGGCTGGGGTGCCGCTCCCGTCAGCCGGCGCAGGCGCGTGGCAGTGGCCGTGGTGGCCTCGGTGCTGCTGCACGGTGTCATCCTGACCGCGTGGAATCTGTCGACCAGCCGCGTCTCGCCATCGCTATCGGCACCACCGCCACCATTCACATCACCGCGACAAGCGATGGAGGTGCAGTGGATCACGCACGCCGAGGTGCTGCAGCCCGCCATGGCGGTGCTCGGCCCGGGGCGTGCGCAGGCTCTCCCCAAGGGGCCCGTTTCCGCGCCCGCATCTGCATCGCGCCCGGTGCGTGCGGCAGAGCGCCACCGCAGCGCCGACGCGCCCACCGATGCAGTGACCGGCACGGTCATCGGCACCCCGGCACGCGCCGTGCAGCAGCCCCCTCCGCAGGCCGCGACTGCCGCTGCGCCCGCGCCCGAGCTGCCTGCGTCCGACAGCCGGATGGCCGATGCACCTCTGCGCTGGAGCCCCGACGCCGTGGGCCGTGCCGACCGCCAAGAGCGCGAATGGCAGCGCCGCCACGGTGCCGTACCGGCGGCGCAACTGGCAGTGGGAGACGGCGCGCCAGCGGCCAGGCCCTTGGGTGCTGCGATTTCGACCCGCGAGTGGCGCGGTGGCGATGGCTCCCGGGTCACGCAGGTGGAGAGCCCGTCGGGCACCTACTGCGTGCGGCTGCCCTCGGCCAATCGCCTGCCCGATGTGGGCGCCGCACCGCGCGTGGCGCCCGTCAGCAACTGCCCTTGACCCCGCCGATTGCCGTGGAGCCGCAGGGCCGCATCGCCGGTCAACGCGCGGGTGGGCGCTCCAGCAGCATCGCATCCCCGTAGCTGAAGAACCGGTACCCCTGCGCGATGGCGTGCCGGTACAGGCCCATGGTGTGCGCATAGCCCGCGAACGCGCTCACCAGCATCATCAGCGTGCTCTTGGGCAGGTGGAAGTTGGTGACCAGCACATCCACCACCTGGAAAGCAAAGCCCGGCGTGATGAAGATGCTGGTGTCGCCCGTGGCCAGACCGGTCTTCGCCCACGATTCGAGCGTGCGCACCGTGGTCGTGCCCACGGCCACCACGCGGCCACCGCGCTGGCGGCAGCGCTCCAGGGCGGCCAGCGTGGCCAGCGGCACCTCGTACCACTCGCTGTGCATCTGGTGCTCGGCCAGGTTTTCGGTCTTGCAGGGCTGGAAGGTGCCCGCGCCCACGTGCAGCGTGACGCTGGCGCGCTCGATGCCGCGCGCGGCCAGGCCGGCCAGCACGCCCTCGTCGAAGTGCAGCGCGGCGGTGGGCGCGGCCACGGCGCCGGGGGCGCGCGCAAACACCGTTTGGTAGCGCTGGCTGTCCTCGGCTTCGTCGGGGTCGTGGCCGGTGTTCTGCTGGCGTTCGATGTAGGGCGGCAGCGGCAGGTGGCCGTGGCGGTCCATCAGCTCCCACGGCGACTCGCCTGCGGGGCCGTGCAGCGCAAAGCGGAACAGCGGGCCGTCGTCATGGGGCCAGCGGCCCAGCAGCGTGGCGTCGAAACCACCGCCGTGGCGGCCGCCCGCCATGTGCACGGTGCTGCCGGGCAGCGGCTTCTTGCTGACCTTCATGTGGGCCACGACTTCGTTGCCCGTGCCGCCGGCTTCGGCGGGCAGCACGCGCTCGATCAAGAGCTCCAGCTTGCCGCCGCTGGCTTTCTCGCCAAAGATGCGCGCCTTGACCACCCGGGTGTCGTTGAACACCAGCAGGTCGCCTTCGCGCAGCAGGCCGGGCAGGTCGCGGAAGATGCGGTCCACGGGCTCGATGGCGCGTCCGTCCAGCAGGCGCGAGGCGCTGCGTTCGGCGGCGGGGTGCTGGGCAATGAGTTCGGGAGGCAGCGAGAAGTCGAAGTCGCTGAGCGTGTAGGTGCGCGGGGCAGGCGGGCTGGATGCGGTCATGGGGCTTGAGGGCCGGACAGGCCCGTGCCAAGAAAAAAGCGGGGAGGCCGCCATTTTCCCACGGCGGGGCCGGGGGCCGGGCCTACCAGGTCTTTTCGGGAAAGCCCGACCACAGCTCGTTCAGGTCCGGAAAGCGCCACTTGTCCGGGTCTTCGCGGGCGACGATCTTCTCGTGGCACCCCGGGGCGGAGAGATCCACCGTCTCGGGCGGGACGCGCAGGCCGGAATTGGTGGAGAAGAACACCTTGACGTGGGGCGTGGTGAGCGCCGCGGCCGATTGCTCGGTCACCACGCCGATGCGCCCCGAGGTCAGCCGCACGAGCGAGCCCACGGGATAGATGCCGATGCTCTTGACGAACGCCTGGAACAGCCGCGCGTCGAAGTGGTCCTGGGTCCATTCGGCCATGCGGCGCAGCGATTCGGCGGGGTCCCAGCCGCGCTTGTAGGGGCGGTCGGAGGTGATGGCGTCGTACACGTCGCAGATCGCCGTCATGCGCGCGATCACGCTGATGCCGTCGCCCTGCAGCTTGTCCGGGTAGCCGGAGCCGTCCACCTTCTCGTGGTGGTGCAGGCACGCGTCCAGCACCGCGTCGGGCATGTTGCCGCCTTCCTTGAGCATGTGAAAGCCCTGCACCGGATGGCTGCGCACCACGGTGAACTCCTGGTCGGTGAGCTTGCCGGGCTTGTTGAGTACCGCGAGCGGTACCGCGGCCTTGCCCAGGTCGTGCAGCAGGCCCGCCATGCCGGCCAGCCGCTGCTGGTCGTCCTTGAGCCTGAGCTGCTTGGCCAGCGCCACCATGAGCGCGCACACGGCCACCGAATGCATGTAGGTGTAGTCGTCCGCCGTCTTCAGGCGCGCCAGGCTGATGAGCGCGCCCGGGTTGCGGGTGACGGAGTCCGAGATTTCCTCCACCAGGCTCTGCGCGCTGGCGGAGTCCACCGCGCGCCCCAGGCGTGCCTCGTTGAACATCGAAATCACCGCCTCCCTGGATTTCACGCAGAGGGCGGCGGCGGCCTTGAGCTCGCTCTTCATGTCGGCGGGCTTGCGGTCGCGCCTGGGCGGCGGGGGTGGGGAGGGCAGCGTGACCTTGATGGGCGGCAGGTCCTCCAGCCGGCTGAAGTCCGTCTCGATCTGGGCGTCCACCTCCTCGCGGGACACCGAGGCGGTGCCGGGGGCCACGTCCCGGCCCCGGGAGGTGTCGATCCAGCATTCATGGATCGCGGTGGCCTGGATGCGGGCGAGGTCCTTGGGGTCGCTCAGCAGGAACTTGGCCCGCCAGAAGGGGTGCTCCATCCACGAGCCGCAGAACTCGTGCAGATACATGCCCAGGGTAAGGTGCTGAATTTGGATGCGCTTGAGCATGGCAAGACCCCTGGACTCGGAAAAGGCGCCTGCTTTGACGCGCTGGCAGTGGTAACCATGGTAGCCTTTTTGCCCATTCGTGTCGTTCGTAAAACCCGCTACATGCCCGCCGCCGTATCCAGAGTTTCCCCTAGGGGACATGTGAATGCCGATTCGCCCTAGCCCCCCGGCGGCGGCGGCGCCTGCCGTGTCCAAGGGCGGTGCATCGGTGGCCCAGAAGGCGCTGCAGAAGCTGGGCCTCAAGCGCGACATCGACCTGGCCCTGCACCTGCCCCTGCGCTACGAGGACGAAACCCGCATCACCCCGCTGGCCAGCGCGCGCGACGGGCAGATGGTCCAGATCGAAGCCACCGTGATCGCCAGCGAGGTGCAGCTGCGCCCGCGCCGCCAGCTGGTGGTGCAGGTGGAGGACGGCTCCGGCACGTGCGAGCTGCGCTTCTTCAGCTTCTACCCCTCGCACCAGAAGACCCTGTCCGTGGGCGCGCGCCTGCGCATCCGGGGCGAGGTCAAGGGCGGGTTCTGGGGCCGGCAGATGCTGCACCCCGCGTTCCGCCTCGCGGGCGGCGAGCTGCCCGCCGCGCTCACGCCCGTCTACCCCACCACGGCCGGCTTGCCGCAGCCCTACCTGCGCCGCGCGGTGGTTGGCGCGCTGGCCCGGGTGGACCTGTCGGACACGCTGCCACCCGGCACCGAGCCGCCGTATGCGCGTTTTACAAGCCAGAATGGCCTCCCGCGCTTGTTCAGCCTGCGCGAGGCGCTCACTTTTTTGCACCACCCCACGCCGGATGTGGCGCTGTCCACGCTGGAAGACCACAGCCACCCCGCGTGGCAGCGCCTGAAGGTGGAGGAGCTGCTGGCCCAGCAGCTGTCGCAGCAGCAATCACGCCGCGCGCGGGACATGCTGCGTGCGCCGGTGCTGAAGGTGCGTCGGCCCACCGATGGTGCGCTGCCGCTGCACGAGCAACTGATGGCCGTGCTGCCCTTCAGCCTGACCGCCGCGCAGCGCCGCGTGGGCGAGGAGATCGCGGCCGACCTGGCGCGCCAGGTACCCATGCACCGGCTGCTGCAGGGCGACGTGGGATCGGGCAAGACCGTGGTGTCGGCCCTGGCCGCGTGCCTGGCCATGGACGCGGGCTGGCAGTGCGCGCTCATGGCGCCCACCGAGATCCTGGCCGAGCAGCATTTCGCCAAGATGATCGGCTGGCTCGAACCCCTGCTGGCCGAGCGTGGCCGCAGGGTGGCCTGGCTGGTGGGCGGGCAAAAGAAAAAGGACCGCACCGCCATGCTGGCGCTGGTGGCCAGCGGCGAGGCCGCGCTGGTGGTGGGCACCCACGCCGTGATCCAGGAGCAGGTGCGGTTCAAGAACCTGGCGCTGGCCATCATCGACGAGCAGCACCGCTTTGGCGTGGCGCAGCGGCTGGCGCTGCGGCAAAAGCTGGCGGAGGGCGTCGCCGCCGGGCCGCCCCAAGGCGACGCGGCCCCCTCGGGGGGCAGCGACCCGCGCAGCGGCGGAGCGTGGGGGCGCAAGGTTCCCATGGAGCCGCACATGCTGATGATGAGCGCGACCCCGATTCCGCGCACGCTGGCCATGAGCTACTACGCCGACCTCGACGTCTCGGTGATCGACGAGTTGCCCCCCGGCCGCACGCCCATCGTCACCAAGCTGATCGCCGACAGCCGCAAGGACGAAGTCATCGAGCGCATCGGCGCCCAGGTGGAGGCCGGGCGGCAGGTGTACTGGGTGTGCCCGCTGATCGAAGAGAGCGAGGCGCTGGACCTGACCAATGCCACCGCGACGCATGCCGGTCTGAGCGAAGCGCTTCCCGGCGTCATGGTCGGGCTGCTGCACTCGCGCATGCCCAGCGCCGAGAAGAAGGCGGTGATGGCGCTGTTCACCAGCGGCCAGATGGGCGTGCTGGTCAGCACCACCGTGATCGAGGTGGGCGTGGACGTGCCCAACGCCTCGCTCATGGTCATCGAGCATGCCGAGCGCTTTGGCCTGTCGCAGCTGCACCAGCTGCGCGGCCGCGTGGGGCGCGGCGCGGCGGCGTCCGCCTGCGTGCTGCTGTATGCCACCAACGACAGCGGCCGCGTGGGCGAGACCGCCAAGGAGCGCCTGCGTGCCATGGCCGAGACCAACGACGGCTTCGAGATCGCCCGGCGCGACCTGGAGATCCGGGGCCCCGGCGAGTTCCTGGGCGCGCGCCAGTCGGGCGACGCGCTGCTGCGTTTTGCCGACCTGGCCACCGACACCGTGCTGCTCGACTGGGCCCGCGAACTGGCGCCGGTGATGCTGGACCGCCACCCGGACCTGGCGGCGCAACACGTGGCGCGCTGGTTGGGTGGAAAATCGGACTATCTGAAGGCATGAAGATGACATTCCCCCCAGGCCGCCGCGCGCTGCCGCGCGCGCAGCATGGGCAGGGGACTGCCATTCACCCCCAGCCCAGGAACAGACCATGACCCTGACCGAACTCAAATACATCGTCGCCGTGGCGCGCGAGAAGCACTTTGGCCATGCGGCCGATGCCTGCTATGTCTCGCAGCCCACGCTGTCGGTCGCGATCAAGAAGCTGGAGGAAGAGCTCGACGTGAAGCTCTTCGAGCGCAGCGCGGGCGAGGTCTCGGTCACGCCGCTGGGCGAGGAGATCGTGCGCCAGGCCCAGAGCGTGCTGGAGCAGGCGGCGGCCATCAAGGAAATCGCCAAGCGCGGCAAGGACCCGCTGGCCGGCCCGCTGACCCTGGGCGTGATCTACACCATCGGGCCCTATCTGCTGCCCGACCTGGTGCGCCAGGCCATCGGCCGCTCGCCGCAAATGCCGCTCATGCTGCAGGAGAACTTCACGGTGAAGCTGCTGGAAATGCTGCGCACGGGCGAGATCGACTGCGCCATCCTGGCCGAGCCGTTTCCGGACACGGGCCTGGCCATGGCGCCGCTGTACGACGAGCCCTTCATGGCGGCGGTGCCCAGTTCGCACCCGCTGGCGGCCAAGAAATCCGTGACGGCCGCCGAACTCAAGAGTGAAACCATGCTGCTGCTGGGGGCGGGCCACTGCTTTCGCGACCACGTGCTGGAGGTCTGCCCCGAGTTCGCGCGCTTTGCGAGCAATGCCGAGGGCATCCGCAAGTCCTTCGAGGGCTCGTCGCTGGAGACCATCAAGCACATGGTGGCCGCGGGCATGGGCGTGACCCTGGTGCCGCGCCTGTCGGTGCCGCGCGACGCCCTGCTGACCGTGTCGCGCCGCCGCAAGAGCGACGAGACCTACATCCGCTACCTGCCCATCCGTGAAGAGGACGGGGGGCCGCCGCCCATGCGCCGCGTGGTGCTGGCATGGCGGCGCAGCTTCACGCGCTACGAAGCCATCGCGGCACTGCGCAACGCCGTGTATGCCTGCGAGCTGCCCGGCGTCAAGCGCCTGTCCTGACCCCGCCTGCGCGGGACTACACTCTCGCCCCGCATGGCGTGCGGCTGCTTTCGGGCGGCACGCCGCGGGCGGCGCCAACGGGCCGCCCGCACCGCGGGGCTGCGCCACATGCGCACCGCGGGCGCCCTGCGCACTCCACAACCCAAGGAAAGCAATAGATGAAAAAAATCCTGATGGCCGCCGGCCTGGCCCTGGGCCTGGCCGCGTGCACCAGCATGCCCACCAACGCACCCTCGGCGGGCACGGTCAAGAAGGCCGACATGGACCGCCTGGTGGCCGTGCTGCCCGCCGCAGCGCAAGGCAGCTTCACCGAGTTCCTGGCCCAGGCCGCGCGCGAGAACCCGCTGCTGCGCGCCAGCGTCTCGGCCTATGCGGCCAAGCAGCCGCTGGCGGGGGATGACCTGGTCAACATCGGCCGCCTGCTCGGCCTGTACAACCGCCTGCACAATCAATCCGCGGTGATCGACGCCACGGCGAAGATGGTGGCGCTCCCCACCTTCCGGTCCGAGAAAGTGCCGCCGCACGAGGACAAGTCCATCATCGCCTTCGGCGCGCTGGTGGAACGCATGGCCCGCGATTTTGGCCTGCAGTACCGCAATGTGGACAACCGCATCTTTGAAGTGAAGCTGCCCGGCACGGGCAAGGAGGAGTTCGGCATCCTCACGCACGCCGACGTGGTGCCCGTGGTGGCCGACGAATGGGTGCTGGACGACGGCACGCGCCTCGATCCCTTCAAACTCACGCGCGTGGGCGGCAACCTGTACGGCCGCGGCTCCATCGACGACAAGGGCTCCATCGCTGCCGTGCTGTACGCCATGAAGGCCGTGAAGGAAAGCGGCCTGCCGCTGTCGCGCACCATCCGCCTCATGATCGAGACCACCGAGGAAACCGGTGGCGACGCGATGAAGTACTACCGCGCCAGGACCGCGCTGCCCGAGTACAACATCGTGCTCGACAGCAAGTACCCCGCCGTGGTGGCCGAGAAGGGCTCCGGCGCGCTGCGCGCCTCGTTCGCGCTGGGATCGATGGGTAGCGTCAGTGCCACCGCCATCACCGCCATGGCCGGCGCCGCATCGGCCAACGCCGTGCCGCAGACCGCCACGGCCAGGCTGCAAGGCGGCAACACGGCCGACGTGGCTGCGCGCCTGAACGCTGCCAAGGCGGCATTCGTCGAGAAGTACAAGCCGCAGGGCGGGCCCTTCAGCATCGACGTCACGCAGGACGGCGCCGCCGTGCAGGTCAAGGTCACCGGCGTGTCGGCCCACGGCTCGCGCCCCGAAGAGGGCGTGAACCCGCTGCCGCGCCTGGCGCTGTTCCTCAAGGAGTCCGGCGTCGCTCTGGCCCCCAACGGCTACGCACAGGCCGTGCGCTACCTCACCGACCTGTACGGCACCGACTACCTGGGCCGCACGCTGGGCCTGGCGTATGCCGACGACTTCATGGGCACGCTGACGATGTCGCCCAACCTCATCCGCGAGAAGGATGGCAAGGTCGACGTTCTGGTCAATGTGCGCATGCCCCGCGGCAGCACGCCCGAGGCGCTCTCCAAGGCGACGGCCGCGAAGATCAAGGCCTGGGGCGCCCAGGCCGGCGTGGCGGTGGAGGTGGACCACAGCCAGGGCAACTGGATGGCCCGCGACCCCCAGGGCGCCTGGCTCTCCACGCTGCTCAACACCTTTGGCGACACCACGGGCCTGGAAGCCAAGCCCGTGCCTACCGCCGGCAGCACTACGGCCAAGCTCATGCCCAACGCCATCAACTTCGGCCCCGCGATGCCGGGCAAGAAGTACACGGCCCACAACGCCAAGGAGTTCAAGGAAGTGGTGGACCTGGACGCGGACATGCAGATGTTCACCGAGATGCTCGTGCGCATCGGGAATTTGAGCCAGATGCAGTGATGGCTTTGGCGCCTGCGCTACAGTGACCACCAGCCGCCGCGCGCCGTGGCCCGGAGCCTTCCGGGCTGCGATGGCGCGGCGGATTCCATCGATTGACCCCCATTCCAACGAAGGAGCTTCCCATGGCCAAGGCCCCCAAGACCACCGCAGCCCCCAGCATCAACATCGGCATCAGCGACAAGGACCGCGCCGCGATCGCGCAAGGCCTCTCGCGCCTGCTGGCCGACACCTACACGCTGTACCTGACCACGCACAACTTCCACTGGAACGTGACGGGCCCCATGTTCAACACGCTGCACACCATGTTCATGGCGCAGTACACCGAACTGTGGAACGCGGTGGACCCGATCGCCGAGCGCATCCGCTCGCTGGGCCATGTGGCGCCCGGCTCGTACGCCGAGTTCGGCAAGCTCGCCACGGTGCCCGACGCGCCCACCAAGCCGCCCAAGGCGCTCGATATGGTGCGTGTGCTGGTCGAAGGCCACGAGGCCGTGGCCCGCACCGCCCGCAGCCTGTTCCCGCTGGCGGACAAGGCCAGCGACGAGCCCACGGCCGACCTGCTGACGCAGCGCCTGACGGTGCACGAGCAGACGGCGTGGATGTTGCGCTCGCTGCTGGAGGAGTAGCCGCACCGCAGCCCTGGACGCGGGGCGGCGCCCGCGTGCGCCCCCAGGGGACGGAAGTGCGCGTTGTCCTACAGGGGGCCGCCTGGCTTGTGTGGATGATCCGGGCTTGGGCATGCCGCCTGCTGCCGTGGGGCGACGTCAGGGGCATGGAGGACAAGAAAATCTGTGATGTATGCGAATCCTCTACGTGGAAGACAACGCCGAACTGCGCGAGACCATTGGCATGCTGATGGAGGGCGAAGGCCAGACGGTGACTTCGTGCGCCACGGCCGAAGAGGCCCTGGAGCTTGATGCCCTGCAGTCCTACGACCTGCTGGTCTCGGACGTGAGCCTGCCCGGCATTTCGGGGACGGATCTCGCGCGCCGGCTGCTGGCCCAGGACCCGCAACGCTGGGTGGTCCTGTGCTCGGGCTATGAACTGGGCCACTATCCCGGCGCCTGGGGCCCCAATGTCCGGACCTTGCTCAAGCCCTTCGACCTGGAGGACCTGGAGCAGCTGCTGAGTTCCATCCGCGAGGCCGTGGCGCGCCCCGTCGCCTGACGCGCCACCGCCGTGCCGGCTCAGGCCGGCGATGCCTTGCGATCGCCGGGTGCAGGCGAGACCCGGGGCAGGGTCACGCGAAAAGAGGTGCTTGCGTCCTGTGAGCACACCTCGATGTTCCCCGAGTGCGCGCGAACGATCTGGTGCGCGATGAACAGTCCCAGCCCCAGCCCCTGGTGGCGTCCCGGCTCTCTTTCCCGTCCGTGGAACGGGTCGAAAAGATGGGGCAGCAGGCCTGGCGGTATCACGCCCCCGTTGGCCACCGAGACCGACACGCTCCCCGCCTGGGTTCCGTCCACCGCGATGCGCACGGGTTGTGCGGGATCGCCGTGGTGGATGGCATTGCCCACCAGGTTGGTCATCACCTGGCACATGCGCTCGGCGTCCCAGACCCCGGCCAGGTCCCCCGCCAGCGTGGACTCGATGCGGTGGGCCGGGAACCCGGTCTGCACCTCGTCCAGCGCGCGCTGCACCACGGCCTGCATGCCGACGGGGCCCAGCTGCAGGGCCAGCCCGCCCGCGTGGCGTATGCGGGTGACGTCCAGCAGGTCTTCGATCATCCGGCCCATGCGCTGGCTGCTGCTGAGCACCCGGTCGGCCATCGCGCCCACCTTCTCGGCATCGGGCTGGCGCTTGAGCACCGTGGCGGCCGCCGTGATCGACATCAGGGGCGTGCGCAGGTCGTGGCTCAGCACCGCCATGAACATCTCGTTGATGCGCAGCGCCGCCGTGCGCTCCTTCAGTTCGTGGGCCAGGGCCTGCTTGCGCCGGTGCAGCTCGAAGAACACGTTGGCCTTGCTGGTGAGCACGTGCGGTTCGATGGGCTTGTACAGAAAGTCCACCGCACCGCTTTCGTAGCCCCGGAACTGCCAGTTCTGCTCGCGGGAACCGGCGGTCATGAAGATCAGCGGAATATGGCGCGTGCGCTCGCTGCCGCGGATCAGTTCGGCCAGCTCGAAGCCATTCATCTCCGGCATCTGCACATCGAGCAGGGCCAGCGCCACGTCCCCGTGGGCGAGCAGCAGCTCCAGTGCCTGAGGGCCGGACTGGGCCTTCAGGATGTCGAGGCCGTCGCGCTGCAGCAGTGCTTCCAGCGCGATCAGGTTTTCAGGAATGTCATCGACGAGCAGGCATTTGATGCGGTCGGTGTGTGGCATGGTCTTCGCGTGCGGGGAGAGGATGTGGGCGTCGGGGTGGGTAAGGGCGCGGTGCATCACAGCAGGCGCTGGCGGTGCAGGTCTGCGAGCAGATCGGCAATGCCTTTGGGGGGCAGGACGTGGTGGGCCTCGGTGCAGGCCAGCGCGGCCTGCGGCATGGTGGGCATGGCCGCGCTGGCGGGTTCCTGGACGATGGCCAGCCCGCCCGCGGCGCGGATGGACCGCAGGCCGTGGGCCCCGTCCTCGTTGGCGCCCGAGAGCAGGATGCCCACCAGGCGGCCGCCATACTGGTCGGCCGCGGATTCGAAGAGCACGTCGATCGAGGGGCGCGAGAAATGCACGGGCGCGTCCACGGACAGCGCGATGCCCGGCCCCGCATCCACCAGCAGGTGGTAGTCCGGCGGCGCGAAGTACACCGTGCCCGGGGCGATGGACTGCTTGTCCTGCGCTTCGTGCAGGGGGAGCGCGCAGCGTTGCCGGAAGATCTCCGCCAGCAGGCTGCGCCGGTCGCGGGGCAGGTGCAGCACGATCAGCACCGCGGCGCGCAGGCTGGCGGGCAGCGCGGGCAGCACCTGCATGAGCGCATCGATGCCGCCGGAGGACCCGCCCACCACGATGGCGTCGTAGCCCTCCAGGGGCTCGGCTGGCGGGTGTCGTGGCCGCGTCACAGGCCCGCCTTCTTGCGGTAGATGCGGTCCTCGGGCACGAGGTCGTCAAAGGCATCCGCCTGGCCGGAGAACCGCAGCGACTCCTTGGAGCCCAGGCCCAGGAAGCCCCGGTGGCACAGCGCATCGCGGAACAGCCCCAGCGCCCGGTCCTGCAGTTCGCGCTCGAAGTAGATGAGCACGTTGCGGCAGGAGACCAGGTGCATCTCGGCGAACACGCTGTCGGTGGCCAGGCTGTGGTCCGAGAACACCATGTGCTCCTTGAGCGACTTGTCGAACACCGCCCGCCCGTAGTGGGCCGAGTAGTAGTCCGACAGGGAGCTGCGCGCGCCCGAGCGGGCATGGTTCTCGGTGAAGGACGCGACACGGGCCACGTCGAACACGCCGGCCTCGGCGGCATGCAGCGCATGGGGGTTGATGTCGGTGGCGTAGATCAGCGTGCGCTCGAGCAGGCCTTCCTCGTGCAGCAGGATGGCCAGCGAATACACCTCTTCGCCCGCGCTGCAGCCCGCCACCCAGACCTTGAGCGACGGGTAGGTGCGCAGCAGGGGCACCACCTCGTTGCGCAGCGACAGGAAGTAGCTTGGGTCGCGGAACATGTCGCTGACCTGCACCGTGAGGTACTCGAGCAGTGCCGGGAACACCGCGGGCTCGTGCAGCACGCGGTCCTGCAGCTGCGACAGCGTCTGGCACTGGAACTGCAGCAGGGCCGTGTTCAATCGCCGCTTGAGGGACGCCTGCGCATAGCCCCTGAAATCGTAGTGGTAGCGGTGGTAGATCGCATCGATCAGCAGGCGCTGCTCGATGTCCGCCGTGCGTGCCTTCTTGCGGTGGGGCATGGTGCGCTGCCGGGTTACTTGGGCATCCAGACCCGCACCAGCGACAGCAGCTTTTCCACGTCGAGCGGCTTGGCGATGTAGTCGTTGGCCCCGGCCGCCAGGCATTTTTCCTGGTCGTCCTTCATGGCCTTGGCGGTGAGCGCGATGATGGGCAGGCGCCGCCATTCCGGGCGGGCGCGAATCTCGCGCATGGCGGTGTAGCCGTCCATCTCCGGCATCATGATGTCCATGAGCACGAGGTCGATGGCATGGGCGCTTGCGCCGCTGTCGGCGCGGGCCAGGGCGTCCAGCGCTTCGCGGCCGTTGCGGGCGATCTCCACGCGGATGCCCGAGGGCTCGAGGATGCTGGAGAGCGCGAACACGTTGCGCACGTCGTCCTCCACCACGAGCACGGTGCGCCCTTCCAGGGCCGTGTCCCGGTTGCGGGCCACCTGCAGCATCTGGCGGTGTTCGGCGGACAGCTCGGACTCCACCTGGTGCAGGAACAGCGTGACTTCGTCCAGCAGCCGCTCGGGCGAGCGGGCGTCCTTGATGATGATGGACTTGGAGAAGCGCCGCAGCAGCTGTTCCTCGTCGCGCGACAGCGCCCTGCCGGTGTACACGATGACGGGCGGGAACGACACGCCGTCCTGCTCGGTCATCTGCTGCAGCAGCTCGTAGCCGTTCAGGTCGGGCAGGTTCAGGTCCATCACCATGCAGTCGAAGGTCGCGCCGCGCAGGTGTTCGAGGGCGGCGGCGGCGGTGCCGGCGCAGACGATCTCCACGCCATCGCGGCTGAGCAGGTGGCGCACGCTTTCCCGCTGGCGCTCGTCGTCTTCGACCACCAGCACGCGGTGCATGTTCTGGGTGAACTTGGCCTCCAGGCGCTCCAGCGCATGCACCAGTTCCTCGCGCTTGACCGGCTTGAGCGCGTAGCCCACGGCGCCCCGGCCCATGGCTTCCTGCGAATAGTCGGCCACCGACACCACGTGCACGGGAATGTGGCGCGTGGCCGGGTTGCGCTTGAGCTGGTCGAGCACGCCCAGTCCCGAGAAGTCCGGCAGGTTCACGTCCAGCACGATGGCGCTGGGCAGGCTCTGCGTGGCGGCCAGCATGCCGTCGGCGGCGTTCAGGGCCACGGCGCACTCGAAGCCCATTTCCTGGGCCAGGTCGCGCAGGATGTGCGCAAAGCGTTCGTCGTCCTCGATGATGAGAATGCTGCGCGCACCGGCGCGCGGCAGTGGCGCCGGGCCCGCGTGGGTGCCCGGAGGGGGCGGGGCGTCCTGCGGCGCCGCGGCAGGCAGCCGCGCGGGCGCATCGGCGGGCGGGGCGGACTCCGCGCGCACGCTCGCGGGCAGGAGGGGCGCCACCGGCATGGCCGCTTCCAGCTGCAGGGGCAGGACCAGTGTGAACACGCTGCCCTGGCCGGGCGTGCTTTCCACGGTGATGTGCCCGCCCAGCAGCTGCGCCAGGTCGCGTGAGATCGACAGGCCCAGGCCCGTGCCGCCGTACTTGCGGTGGGTGCTGCCATCGGCCTGGCGGAAGGCTTCGAAGATCAGTTCCTGCTGGTGCGCGGGAATGCCGATGCCGGTGTCTTTGACCACGAACGACAGCGTGTCGCCGGGGTTGCGGGACACGTGCAGCGCCACCGAGCCCTGCTCGGTGAACTTGATCGCATTCGACAGCAGGTTCTTGAGCACCTGTCCCAGGCGCAGGGGGTCGGTGTCCATGGTCGCGGGCACGTCCGGGGCCACGGTGGCGTTGAGCGCCAGGCCCCTTTCCTGGGCCAGCGGGCGCAGCGGGTCCACCAGTGCCTGCACGGCCCGTGCGATGGAAACCGGCTCCACGGCCACGGTGGCCTGGCCCGCCTCGATCTTGGACAGATCCAGGATGTCATTGATGAGCGCCAGCAGGTCGTTGCCGGCCGCGTAGATGGTCTGCGCGTACTTCACCTGGTCGCTGCTGAGGTTGCCGGGCTTGTTGTCCGACAGCAGCTTGGCCAGGATCAGCGTGGAGTTGAGGGGCGTGCGCAGCTCATGGCTCATGTTGGCCAGGAATTCGCTCTTGTACTGGCTCGACAGTTCCAGCTCGCGGGCCTTGTCGGTCAGCGCGCTCTGGGCGCGCAGGAGCTGTTCGCGCTGGTGCTCGAGCTGCTGGGTCTGCTCTTCCAGGTGCGCATTGGTCTGCTCCAGCTCGGTCTGCTGCACTTCCATCTGCGCCTGCGATTCCTGCAGCACGCGGCTTTGCTGCTCCAGCTCCTCGTTGTTGACCCGCAGCTCTTCCTGCTGCATCTGCAGCTCCTCGGACTGGCGCTGGGTTTCTTCCAGCAGGGATTCAAGGCGCGTGCGGTCGATGCCCGAGCGGATGGCCACGGCCAGCATCTCCGAGGCGCGCTCCATCAGGTCGCGCTCGGCCTCGCCCACCGGCCGGTAGAAGCCCAGCTCGATCACGGCGAAGACTTCGCCGTTTTCCACTGCGGGCGCCACCAGCAGCTCGGCCGGGCCGGACTGCCCGGTGCCCGAGGCGACCTGCAGGTGGCCCGGCGGCACATCGCGCACATGCAGCAGCTGGCGCGAGCGCACGGCCTGCCCGACGAGGCCCTCGCCCGCGAGGAGCTTCTGCTCCAGGCGTTCGCGCGGCAGGGCATAGCCGCCAAACAGCGCGAAGCTGCCGTGGCCATTGGCCGCATAGCCCGCGCCGACGGAGGCCTTGAGGTAGGTGGCCAGGTATTCCAGGGCCAGCTCGCCGATGTCCTCGAGCCGGTGGTCGCCCTGGATGCGCTGGCCCAGGCCGGTGAGGCCCGCCGCCACCCAGGACTGCAGGGCCTTGGCGCGGTATTCGCGCGCGGTCAGCGCGGCGGAGACGCAGATCAGCACCAGCAGCACCAGCGAGCCGCCCCACGAGTAGTAGGCGGAGGCCGTGGCGGCATCCACCCACTGCTGGCGGCGGGCTTCCAGCTGCTGGCTTTGCAGCGTGAACAGGTCGGCGGCCAGGTCGCGCACGCGGTCCATGAGGTTCTTGCCGGCATCGGTGCGCACGAGCGCCATCGCGCCGTCGGCATTGCCGGCCTTGCGCAGCTCGATGGTTTCGTTCAGCTCGCGCAGCTTTTGCTGGGCCAGGTCATCGATCTGCACCACCAGCCGCCGCTGCACGGGGTTGTCCGCCGTGCTGGCCTTCAGGGCGGACATCTGCCGCTCCACCGCGGTGAGCGCGAGCTGGTAGGGCTGCAGGTAGGGGGCTTCGCCCGTCAGCAGGTAGCCCCGCTGGCCCGTCTCCGCGTCCTTGAGGGCCGAACTCAGCAGATTGAGCTGGCGCATCGCCAGGGTGGTCCGGTCCATCGCATCGACCGCGTCGGCGCGCAGTTCGGAGGCGCGGAAATTGACCAGAGCGATGACCAGCGTGGCCAGGGCCGCCACCACGAAACCCGCCAGCAGCGTGCGGGGGATGGCAAAGCGCGTGGCGGCCTGGGGGCTCGATGATCGGGGCATGCGGGCTGGTCCGTAGTGGAAGGGAACGGGAGACTTTACCGGTTCTTCGGGCTGCCCGTACCCTCCCTGCTACATTCGGTGCGCCCGCGTGTCCGGCGGGTTTCCACCGTCCTTTTCCGCTCAGCCCGCATGCCGTCCGTATCTTTGCGCAGCCGCTTCGCCCTGTACCTTGACCTCATCCGCTGGGACCGCCCCGCCGGCTGGCTGGTATGCCTGTGGCCCACGCTCAGCGCGCTGTGGATCGCAGCGGAAGGGTTTCCGGGCTGGCACCTGCTGGCGGTGTTCGTGCTGGGCACCATCCTCATGCGCAGCGCGGGCTGCTGCGTGAACGACGTGGCCGACCGCGACTTCGACAGGCATGTCAAGCGCACGGCGCAGCGCCCGGTCACCACGGGCGCCGTGGGCGTGAAGGAAGCCCTGGCCCTGGGCGCGGTGCTGGCGCTGCTGGCGTTCGGCCTGGTGCTCACCACCAACGCCGCGGCCATCGCCTGGTCGGTGCCCGCGCTGCTGGTGGCCATCGCCTACCCGTTCTCCAAGCGCGTGATCTCCATGCCGCAGGCGGTGCTGGGCATCGCGTTCAATTTCGGCATCGTGATCGCGTTCGCCGCGGTGCAGGGCGCGGTGCCTGCCGTGGCCTGGTGGATGTGGCTGGGCAACCTGTTCTGGGTGCTGGCCTACGACACCGAATACGCCATGGTGGACCGCGACGACGACCTGCGGATCGGCATCAAGACCTCGGCCATCACGCTGGGCCGCCTGGACGTGGCGGCCATCGTGGCGTTCTATCTGCTCTTCCTGTCCATTTGGGCTGTAGCGCTTTATCGGCATGCGCTAGGTGCTATGTTTTGCATAGCAATCGCCGGGGCGCTCGCGCAGGTGCTGTGGCATTGGCGCCTGATCCGCCACCGCACCCGCGAGGGGTGCTTCAAGGCCTTCCGGGTCAACCACTGGCTCGGCGCCACGGTGTTCGCGGGGATCGCCGGCAGCTATCTGCTGCGCCAGCTGGCGGCCCATTGACCCGTTTGCAGACGGTGTCTCCGCTTGTCACGGGGCTGCGCGGTACCCGCTGGCCGCGGACGGCATGGCCCCGGCCAGGGCAGCGCCTCGGGGCTTAGCCGCCGAATTCATCGCCCAGTTCAAGCGCCCGCTGCTCGGCGGCGCGCATGGCGGCCTCGAAGCTCGCGCCCATGCCCGCGGCCTCCATGGACTGCAGCGCCGCGTAGGTGGTGCCGCCTTTGGAGGTGACGCGCTGGCGCAGCACGGCGGGCGGCTCGTCGGAGCGGCGCGCCAGCTCCGATGCGCCCACGAACGTGCCCACGGCCAGCTGGTGCGCCTGCTGCTGCGACAGCCCCATGCCGACGCCCGCGCGGGTCATGGCTTCCAGGAAGTAAAAGACATACGCCGGGCCCGAACCCGACAGCGCCGTGACCGCGTCGAGCTGCTTTTCGCTTTCCACCCACAGGAATTCCCCGGTGGACGCCATGATGGACTCGACCTGCACGCGGGCGGCCGCGTCCACGGCGGGGCGGGCATACAGCGCGCTCATGCCCTTGCCCACCAGCGCCGGCGTGTTGGGCATGGTGCGCACGATGCGTTCGGTGCCCAGCCATTGGGCGATGCTGTCCGAGCGGATGCCGGCGGCCACGCTCAGGTGCAGCGCGTCCTGCGTGTGGGCCCGGGCCTGGGCGGCCGCGTCCTTGAAGGTCTGGGGCTTGACGGCCCAGACCACGATGCGGGCGCGCTGCAGGGCGGGGCCGGCTTCGGGCTGGGCCTCGATCCCGTAGTTCTTGCGCAGCGCCTCGCGCGCTTCGGGCCAGGGCTCGACCACTTCGATGTCGCGGGCGGGGTGGCCCTGGTGGATCAGCCCGCCAATGATGGCGCTGGCCATGTTGCCACCGCCGATGAAGGCGATGACGGGCAGGGAGGTGGGAGCGGCGGTGGTGTTCATGTCGGGCAGGCGGAGGGAATCAAAAGCTGGCAGTTTAGGGAATCTCGGCGGCCAGCCATTGGAGCGCGACGCCGTGGGTGGCCGCGGTGCCGGGCGGGAGCGTGTCAGCGCGGCGGCGAAGGACCAGCGCGCAGGGCCCTTCGCCGCGCGAGGCCAGCCGCTCGCGCAGCGCCTGGGCGGCGGGCGGTTCTGCCGCGCCGGGGGCGCTGGCCGCGCGCTCGGGGCTCTGCAGCCACAGCAGCGTGCTGCCCAGCGGGAGCCGCGCGGTGCGGATTCCGCCTGCGCTGGCCAGGGTGGCGGCCTGCGCCTGCGCGCCCAGCAGGGCCTGGTAGCGCGCCAGGGTGGCATCCAGGTCGTGCACGGCCACCGTCAGCGCCGCAGCGCCCTCTGCGCCGTTGGGGTGGACCCGGGCGGCGCCTTCGGGCACGCGCAGGGCCCGGGGGGTGATGTCGCCGCACAGGAAGGGAACGTCCGGCGTGGCGTGGCGCGCGGTCTGCCAGCGAAGCTGCGCGCCGTCGGGCCGCAGCCGGCCGCCGTCGACCGGGCCGGTCAGGGTGCCGAGCCCGCGCGCGCGTGCGTCCGCCAGCGCCTGCACGGTGTCCGGCGCACGCAGCGCGAAGTCCACCAGGCCCTCGCCATGGTCGCGCAGCGTGCGGTACCAGCGCTCTTCGGGGGCCGGGGCCCGCCATGCGATGAGTTCCAGGTAGGCGCCGTCCGCAAACACCACCAGGGCGTTGTGCGAGGTGCGCCCCGGGTGCTGCCCGCCGGGAAGCACCTGCAGGCCCAGGGCGCGATAGTCGGCGATGGCGGCTTGCAGGTCGGCCACGGCGATGACGATGTGGTCCAGGGCGAAGGGCATGGCGTGGGGCTCCATGGTCATTCGTCCAGCTTCAGCCGGGTTTCGCGCACGAATTTGCCCCAGCGCTCGTATTCCTCGCGCACGTGGCGCTCCAGGCCCGGCCCGTCGCTGGCGACGACTTCAAAGCCCGCCTGCGTGAGCCTGGCCTTGATGTCGGGCGTCTGCAGGGTGGCCTGGAAGTCCTCGGTCAGCTGGTGCACCGTGGCGGCCGGTGTCGCGGCGGGCACGAACAGCCCGATCCAGGAATAGGCCTCGAAGCCGGGGAATCCCGATTCGGCCACGGTGGGCACGTCGGGCAGTTCGGGCAGGCGCCGGGCGCCCGTCACGGCCAGCGGCTTGATCTTGCCCGCGGCGATCTGGCCGCGCAGCGCCGCATAGCTGAGCAAGGTCAGGCTGGCCACGTCGCCCAGCACCGCCTGGACGGCGGGGCCGCCGCCGCCAAAGGGCACATGCAGCACGAAGGTGCCGGAGCGGCGCTTGATGTCCTCCATTACCAGGTGGTTCATCGAGCCGAGGCCGGTGGATGCGTAGCTGTATTTGCCGGGCGCCTTGGCGGCCAGGTCGAGAAAGCCGCGCAGGTCCTTGGCCGGCACGGAGGCGGCGGCGCCGATCACCAGCGGAAACCGCAGCGCCAGCGAGACGCCCGCGAAATCCTTGAAGGTGTCGTAGGGCAGCCGGGGCTTGGCGATGGGGTTGATGGCGTGGGTGTCGAAGCTCACCAGCACGGTGTTGCCGTCCGGGGCCGACTTGGCCACGTACTGCGTGGCGATCTGGCTGGCCGCGCCGGGCCGGTTCTCCACGACCACCGGGCGGCCCGCCTTCTCGGCCAGGCGGGGCTGCAGGATGCGCGCCGCGATGTCGGTGCTGCCCCCCGGTGGAAAGGTGATCACCAGCTTGAGGTTGGCATCGTTGCTGGCCAGCGCGGGGCCGCCCAGCCCCAGGGCGGATGCAAGGGCGGCCGACAGGATCTGGCGGCGGGACGCGGTGCGGGTCATGGAAACTCCTCTTCAAGTGAATCAGCGGCGGGCGCCAAGGCTGGCGCCCGCGGACATGCCGGGGGGCGGGCCTCAGCCCATCCACTGGCTCACGGGCACGGCCGTGTCCTGTAGTTCCTGCGAGACCACGTCGACCAGCGCCGGGCCGTCGTGCAGGAGGGCCGCCCTGATGGCGCCCTCGAGGTCGGCGGGGTCCTCCACCTGCCAGGCCTTCACGCCGAAGGCCTCGGCCACGCGCGCATGGTGGGTGCGGTTGAAGTCCACGGAGAAGTAGCGCCCGTCGTAGCCGGTTTTCTGGCTGGCCTTGATCCAGCCATAGACCGCATTGGAGAACACGATCATCTTCAGGGGCACGTTGCGGCGCACGATGGTCTCCAGCTCCCCGCAGGTGAAGCCGAAGCTGCCGTCGCCCATGACGGAAACCACCACCGAGTCCGGCTGCCCGAACGCCGCGCCCACGCCGGCCGACATGGCGAAACCGAGCGCGCCGTGCGCCCGGTTGGTGATGAAGTGGCGCCCTGATTGCGGTGCGTTGAAGTAGGCGGTGAAGTAGGGGCAGGGCGTGCCGGGGTCGGCCACCACGATGGCGCGGGGCGGCAGCAGCCGGTTGAGCACGTCCACCACGCGCTCGGGCTTGATGGGGCGGTCCAGCGATGCCGCCAGCGGTGCGAAGAAGGCCTGCTTGCGGGCGCGTGCCTCGCCGGCCAGCGCCCCGCCATCGGCCGCGTGGGCGGGGCGGCGCCCGATGCGCGCCTGCACCGCGGCGTGCAGCGCCTGCAGGCCGAGCAGCGCATCCCCGACCAGCGCCACGTCGGTGCGGTAGTTGGTGCCGATGGTCATCGCATCCACGTCAAGGTGCAGGATGGTGACCTTGCGGGACGGCATCTGCCAGTGCTCGGTGGTGGTGGAGCCCGCGCGCGCGCCGATGAACAGGACGAGGTCGGCCTGCGCCACCACGGCGCGGGTGGCATCGATCCCGCCATTGGTGCCGACCACGCCCGCGTTCAGCGGGTGCGTGTCGGCCAGGCTGCCCTGGCCGCTCACGCTGGTGCAGACCGGCGCGTTGAGCAGCGTGGCCAGGGCGTCGAGCGCCGCGCTGGCGCCAGCGATCACCACGCCGCCGCCGCAGATGAGCACGGGCGACGTAGCCGCCACGAGGCGGTCGGCGGCCTCGTCCACCGCCGCGGGGTCGGGTGCCGAGCGGTGGGCGGGAAACTCGCCATGCCCTGGCTGCGCCCAAACCTCCGAGGGGTCGATGGCATGTTTTTGCACGTCGTAGGGCAGGCAGATGTGGGCCGCGCCGGGGCGGCCCGTGGTCATGGCACGGAAAGCACTGCGCACGGCATGCGGAATCTGGTCCACCCGGTCGATGGTGGTGTTCCATTTGGTCAGGGGGCGGTAGAGCGCCTGCTGGTCGAGTTCGGTCAGCGGGAATTTGCCGCGCGCGCCCACCGACACATCCGAGGTGATGCCCAGCACCGCCACGGAGGACTCGTTGGCCTCCACCAGCCCGGGCAGCAGGTAGGTGGCGCCCCCGCCGCTGGGGCCCTCGCACACACCCACCTTGCCGGTCACGCGGGCGTAGGCGTCGGCCATGTAGCCGGCGCTGCGCTCGTCGCGGGTAAGGATGTGGTCGATGCCGTGGTCCAGGCGCGCCAGGGCGTCATAGAACGGCAGGCTGGTGTCGCCGCACAGGCCGAAGATGTGCTTCACGCCGTTGTGCTGCAGCATGCGCACCATCGCATCGGCGCCATTGAAAGGGGTCGTCATGTCGGAGGGCCTTCGTCGGGTTGGGTGATTCGCGAGAATTCATTTAAGTATACCTAAATGAATTCTGAAAGAGCGCGTGCACAATACACCCTCATGACAGCTCCCATAGCCAAAATTCGCCGCGAGAGAGGTTCCAGCGTCTACAACACGCTGCGGCACATGGCGATTGCCTACCAGTTCAAGCCCGGAGAGCGCCTGAGCGAAATCGAGCTGGCCGAGCGCCTGGGCGTGAGCCGCACGCCCGTGCGCGAGGCCCTGGGGCGGCTGGTGACGGAAGGGTTCCTGCAGCCGGCCACGCGGGGCTACATGCGCCGCCCGCTCGACGTGCAGGAAACGCTGGACCTGTATGAAGCGCGCGTGGCGATCGAGCGCGAATGCATGCGGCTGGCGATCGAGCGGGCAACGGACGCCGAGGTGGAAGAGGCCTGTTCCTACCTGGAGGAGAGCCGGCGCGTTCCCGCCGCGGCTGCGGTGCAGCGGCTGGTGGAGCTGGACGAGGGCTTTCACATGCGCATCGCGGACATGGCGGGCAATTCCGAATTGCGGCGAATGCTGCTGAGCCTCAATGAACGCATCCGGTTCATCCGCTGGATTGACATGGAAAACGTCGGGCGCGATTCCACCCAGCATGAGCACCAGGACATCCTGCAAGCCCTGCGCGCGCGGGACCCGGCCCTGAGCGAGCGTCTGCTGTCCGCGCACATCGCATTGCGGCGCGACCAGATCGTGGACGCGATCACGCGGGGGCTGGCGCGCATCTACCTGCCGCAGGAGCAGGCGCAGCCGCCCGGGGCCATGCCGCCCGCGGCCTGAAGGCGGTGAGCCTGCCTATGCGGCCGTGGTCTGCCGCACGGCGTGTTCCCAGTTCGCCATCAGCTCCTGCGCGCGCGCGCTGCCCAGCGTGGGCACGAAGCGGCGGTCGGCGCGCCACAGCTGCGAGAGTTCGTCCGTGCTGCGGTACACGCCGCTCGACAGCCCCGCCAGGTAGGCCGCACCGAGGGCCGTGGTTTCGATGACGGCCGGGCGCACCACGGGGATGCCCAGCAGGTCGGCCTGGAACTGCATCAGCAGGTCGTTGATGCAGGCGCCGCCGTCCACGCGCAGCTCGCTGACCGGTGCGCCGCCGGCGGCCACGGCATCGCGGCTCATGGCCAGGAGCAGGGCGGCGCTCTGGTAGGCGATGCTTTCCAGCGCTGCGCGGGCGATGTGGCCCAGCGTGGTGCCGCGCGTGAGGCCCGTGATGGTGCCGCGCGAATCGGGCTTCCAATACGGGGCGCCCAGGCCCGTGAAGGCGGGCACCATCATCACGCCGCCCGAGTCGGGCACGCTCTGCGCCAGCGACTCGACCTCGTTGCTAGTGGAGATGGCGCGCAGGCCGTCGCGCAGCCACTGCACCACGGCGCCGCCCACGAAGACACTGCCCTCCATGGCGTATTCGGGCGCCGTGCCTGCCTGCGCCGCGCTGGTGGTGAGCAGGCCGTTCTGGCTGGTCTGGAACACGCCGCCCGTGTGCATCAGCATGAAGCAGCCGGTGCCGTAGGTGTTCTTGGCCATGCCGGCCGTGAAGCAGGCCTGGCCGAACAGCGCGCTTTGCTGGTCGCCCGCCACGCCGCCGATGCGGATGGAGTGGCCCAGCAGGTCGGGGGCGATGTCGCCAAAGTGGGCGCTCGACGGCAGCACTGCGGGCATCAGCGCCCTGGGAATGCGCAGCAGCGCCAGCAGCTCGTCGTCCCACTGGTTGGTGTGCACATTGAAGAGCATGGTGCGCGAGGCGTTGCTCACGTCCGTCACATGCACCTGGCCATGGGTGAGTTTCCACATCAGCCAGCTGTCCACCGTGCCAAAGGCCAGGTCGCCGCGCTCGGCGGCTTCGCGCGCACCGGGGACATGGTCCAGCAGCCACTGCAGCTTGGTGCCCGAGAAGTAGGCGTCCACCAGCAGCCCGGTCTTGGCCTGGATGGTGGCTGCGTGGCCTTGTTCGCGCAGCTGTGCGCAGGCGGGTTCGGCACGCCGGTCCTGCCAAACGATGGCGTGGTGCACGGGCTGGCCGGTCCTGCGGTTCCACAGCACCGTGGTCTCGCGCTGGTTGGTGATGCCCACCGCGCGCACGGCGCTCGCCGCTATGCCCGCCTTGGCAAGCGCATCGCGTGCCGTGGCCAGCTGGGTGCGCCAGATCTCCAGCGGGTCATGCTCGACCCAGCCGGGCTGTGGGTAGATCTGCGGCAGCTCCAGCTGCGCCTGCGCCACGATGTGGCCGCCTTCGTCAAAAACGATGCTGCGGGAGCTGGAGGTGCCTTGGTCGAGGGCGAGCAGGTAGGTCATGGTGACGAGGGGCTCCGAAATGTATGAATCCACGTAGTGTCCACGGCGGTCGATCAGCGCGCGGCCCAGGCCAGCGGACGCCGAGCAAGGGCCGCCCCGCAGCGAGGGCGTCGTCCACCACCGGGGGAAGGCGCCGCAGGCGACTCGGGGGGCCTTCTGTCATGCAGCGACCATGCAGATGACCTCGGCGTCCTGGAGCAATACGGGAAAGGGCTCGGGCGGTGGCGCATCGGTGAACAGGCGGTCGATCTGCTGCAGCGTGGCCAGCTGCACCATGGCCGGGCGGTTGAACTTGCTGTGGTCGGCCGCCAGCCAGACCTCGCGCGACTGCTCAATGATGGTTTGCGCCACCTTCACCTCGCGGTAGTCGAAGTCGCGCAGCGAGCCGTCGGGCTCGACGCCCGAGATGCCGATGAGCGCGATGTCCACCTTGAACTGGCGGATGAAATCCACCGCCGCCTCGCCCACGATGCCGCGGTCGCGCGCGCGCACCACGCCGCCGGCCACGATGACCTCGCACTCGGGGTTGCCGCTCAGGATGGCAGCCACGTTCAGGTTGTTGGTGATCACGCGCAGGCCGCGGTGGTGCAGCAGCGCCTTGGCGATGGCTTCCGTGGTCGTGCCGATGTTCAGGATCAGCGAGCAGTCGTTGGGCACCTGTTCGGCCACGGCGCGCGCAATGCGTGCCTTGCCTTCGGCATGCAGCGTCTCGCGCTGGGTGTGGGCCAGGTTCTCCACCGTGGAGCTGGGCACGCGCACGCCGCCATGGAAGCGCGTGAGCAGGCCGGACTCGGCCAGGCGCTGCACATCGCGGCGCACGGTCTGCAGCGTCACGCCCAGCGTGTCGGCCAGTTGTTCGACCGTGGCGGACTTGCGCGCGCGGACTTCTTCGAGAAGCAGCAGTTGTCGGGGGTTCGTATTCACGCGAATCAATGGTCTGAGGATTGGAGATACTTTAAATCGAACAAAAAGGAACCTGTTAAGGGTAAACCTTGATTCAATACGATCAAAAAAGAACAAAAATGAACGCAATCGAAAACGAGGCGTTTTGCTGCGTGCGCGGCAGGGAGCCAGATCCACCCGGCCCTCAGGGGCCCATTAGAAAGGTTGCGTGATGCAGCTGGCACTGGACAGCATCAGCAAGAAGGTTGGTCCGCAGACCTGGCTCCATGACATGAGCCTGGCGCTGCACAGCGGCGCCGTGACGGTGCTGCTGGGCGCCACGCAGGCAGGCAAGACCAGCCTCATGCGCATCATGGCCGGGCTGGACACGCCGACCGCGGGCCGCGTGACGGTCGATGGCGTGGATGTGACCGGCATGCCCGTGCGCGACCGCAACGTGGCCATGGTGTACCAGCAGTTCATCAACTACCCCTCGATGAAGGTGGCGGCCAACATTGCGTCGCCGCTCAAGCTGCGCGGCGAAAAGAACATCGACGCCCGGGTGCGCGAGATCGCCAGCCGCCTGCACATCGACATGTTCCTGGACCGCTATCCTGCCGAGCTGTCGGGCGGGCAACAGCAGCGCGTGGCGCTGGCCCGCGCCCTGGCCAAGGGTGCGCCCCTGATGCTGCTGGACGAACCCCTGGTGAACCTGGACTACAAGCTGCGCGAAGAGCTGCGTGAAGAACTGACGCAGCTGTTTGCCGCCGGCCAGTCCACGGTGGTCTATGCGACCACCGAGCCGGGCGAGGCCCTGCTGCTGGGCGGCTACACCGCCGTGCTGGACGAGGGGCAGCTGCTGCAGTACGGCCCGACGGCGGAGGTGTTCCATGCGCCCAACTCGCTGCGCGTGGCGCGTGCCTTCAGCGACCCGCCCATGAACCTGATCGCCGCATCGGCAACCCCGCGTGGCGTGCGCCTGGAGGGCGGCGTGGAGCTGGCCGTGCCGCTGCCGCAGGGTGTGGCCACGGCCGCGGGGCTCACCGTGGGCGTGCGCGCCAGCGCGCTGCGCGTACATGCCCGCCCTGATGACATCAGCGTGGGGGGCGTGGTGGAGCTGGCCGAGATTTCCGGGTCCGACACTTTCGTGCACGCCACGACGCCCTGGGGTGACCTGGTCGCCCAGCTGACGGGGGTGCATTACTTCGAACTGGGCACGCCCCTCACGCTGCATCTGGACCCGGCGCAGGCCTATGTGTTTGGCGCTGACGGCCGGCTGGCATGGGCGCCCGCGCGCCAGGGAGGGCGCTGAAATGGCGCGCATTAGTCTGGATCTGGCGCATTCCTACAAGCCCAACCCGCAGCAGGACAGCGATTACGCGCTGCTGCCGCTCAAGATGGAGTTCGAGGACGGCGGTGCCTATGCGCTGCTCGGCCCCTCGGGCTGTGGCAAGACCACCATGCTCAACATCATGTCGGGCCTGCTCGTGCCCTCGCACGGCAAGGTGCTGTTCGATGGCCGCGACGTGACGCGCGCCAGCCCGCAGGAGCGCAACATTGCGCAGGTGTTCCAGTTCCCCGTGATCTACGACACCATGACGGTGGCCGAGAACCTGGCCTTCCCGCTGCGCAACCGCAAGGTGCCCGAAGACCAGATCAGGCAGCGCGTGGGCGTGATCGCCGAGATGCTGGAGATGAGCGGGCAGCTCAACCAGCGCGCGGCCGGCCTCGCGGCCGATGCCAAGCAGAAGATATCGCTGGGCCGTGGCCTGGTGCGCGCCGATGTGGCGGCCGTGCTGTTCGACGAGCCGCTCACGGTGATCGACCCGCACCTCAAGTGGCAGCTGCGGCGCAAGCTCAAGCAGATCCACCACGAACTCAAGCTCACGCTGATCTATGTGACGCACGACCAGGTCGAGGCACTGACCTTTGCCGATCAGGTGGTGGTGATGACGCGCGGCAAGGCGGTGCAGGTGGGCTCGGCCGACGCGCTGTTCGAGCGGCCCGCACACGTGTTTGTGGGCCACTTCATCGGCTCGCCCGGCATGAACTTCCTGCCCGCCCAGCGCGATGGAGCCGCGTTGTCGGTGGCGGGCCACCGCCTGGCCGCGCCGGTGGACCGCGCCCTGCCCGAAGGTATGTTGCAGGTGGGCGTGCGGCCCGAGTACCTGGCCCTGGCCGAGCCCGGCCAAGCCGGTGCGTTGCCCTGCACGGTGGTGCAGGTGCAGGACATCGGTACCTACCTGATGCTGACCGCCAAGGTGGGTGAGCACACGCTCAAGGCGCGCTTCAGCCCGGAAGCACGGCTGCCTTCCGCGGGGGATGCCGTCTGGCTGCAGGTGCTCGGTGAGCACACGTGCTTCTATCAAAACGAGGAGCTGCTGGCATGAGCACCACCACCAAGCCCGTGAACCAGAAGGCCTGGTTCCTGATCCTTCCGGTCATCATCTGCGTGGCTTTCTCGGCCATCCTTCCGTTGATGACGGTGGTCAATTACTCCGTGCAGGACATCATCTCGCCCGAGCGGCGCGTGTTCGTGGGCACCGAGTGGTTCGCCGCCGTGATGCGCGACGAGGAGCTGCACGCCGCGCTGTGGCGCCAGATCACGTTCTCGCTGGCCGTGCTGGCGGTGGAGATCCCGTTGGGCATCCTGCTCGCGCTGTCCATGCCCGCGCAGGGGTGGAAGTCGTCCGCCGTGCTGGTAGTGGTGGCGCTGTCGCTGCTGATTCCCTGGAACGTGGTAGGCACCATCTGGCAGATCTATGGCCGCGCGGATATCGGCCTCATGGGGCGCCTGCTGCAGGAGGCGGGCATCGAGTACAGCTACACCGGCAACGCCGCGCATGCGTGGCTCACGGTGCTGCTGATGGACGTGTGGCACTGGACGCCGCTGGTGGCGCTGCTCGCCTTCGCCGGCCTGCGCTCCATTCCTGATGCGTACTACCAGGCCGCCCGCATCGACGGCGCCAGCAAGTTCGCGGTGTTCCGCTACATCCAGCTGCCCAAGATGCGTGGCGTGCTCATGATCGCGGTGCTGCTGCGCTTCATGGACAGCTTCATGATCTACACCGAGCCCTTCGTGCTCACGGGTGGCGGGCCGGGCAATGCCACCACCTTCCTGAGCCAGTACCTGACGACCAAGGCCGTGGGCCAGTTCGACCTGGGTCCCGCCGCAGCGTTCTCGCTGATTTATTTCTTCATCATCCTGCTGCTGTGCTTCATCCTCTACAACTGGATGCAGCGCGTGGGCACCGCCAGCAACGAAGGGGCCGGCCATGAATGAAAAACGCTTCCACAAGCGGTCGGTGTTCCTGATCGCCTACCTGGTCTTCGCCGTGCTGCCCATCTACTGGATGGTCAACATGAGCTTCAAGACCAACGCGGAGATCCTCTCGACGTTCTCGTTCTTTCCCCAGAACTTCACGTGGGACAACTACAAGACCATCTTCACCGACGAGTCCTGGTACTCGGGTTACATCAACAGCCTGATCTACGTGGCCATCAACACGGCGATATCGCTGACCGTGGCGCTGCCGGCGGCCTATGCGTTCTCGCGCTACCAGTTCCTGGGCGACAAGCATGTGTTCTTCTGGCTGCTGACCAACCGCATGACGCCGCCGGCCGTGTTTTTGCTGCCGTTCTTCCAGCTCTACACCACCGTGGGGCTGATGGACACGCACATTGCCGTGGCGCTGGCGCACCTCTTGTTCAACGTGCCGCTGGCGGTGTGGATCCTGGAAGGCTTCATGAGCGGCATTCCGCGCGAGATCGACGAGACGGCCTATATCGATGGCTACAGCTTTCCGCGGTTTTTCATGACGATCTTCCTGCCGCTGATCAAGGCCGGCGTGGGCGTGGCGGCGTTCTTCTGTTTCATGTTCAGCTGGGTGGAGTTGCTGCTGGCGCGCACGCTGACCAGCGTGAATGCCAAGCCCATCGTGGCCACCATGACGCGCACGGTGAGCGCGAGCGGCATGGACTGGGCCACGCTGGCCGCCGCCGGCGTGCTGACCATCGTGCCGGGTGCCATCGTGATCTGGTTTGTTCGGCACTACATCGCGAAGGGTTTCGCGATGGGCCGGGTTTGAGGAGATATCGCCATGTTTGAGTGGATGGCTTGGACGCTGCCCGTGGCGGTGTTCTTCATTTGCATCGTACTGATGCTGATTGGCATGACGGTGTGGGAGATCAAGTCGCCCACGACGATGCGCAAGGGTTTTTTGCCGCTGGAGACGACGCGCGGTGATCGGCTGTTTATTGGGCTGTTGTCAGCGGCCTACGTGAATCTGATTTTTGTGGGCATCAGCGGCAAGCTGGCCCAGTGGTTCAGCCTTCAGGGCGATCCTTCGATCTGGATCAGCTTCGTGCTGTCGATGGCGCTGCTGGCGCTGATCCTGCGCAAGGGGTAGCGCGTTCGCAGGCAGCTTTCATTCCGTTGGTTCCCGTCGCGCGGCTCAACCCTTCCCCGGAGCCGGGCGACCCTTGCATCCAAAAGGGGAGATGACTATGAGGAGACAGGCACTATGAAGACGCGGTACACAGCGCTGGCATTGGCAGTTGCGGTCATGACGGGCCAGGCCGCCATGGCGGGCGAGGCGGAAGCCAAGAAGTGGATTGACAGCGAGTTCCAGCCTTCCACGCTGAGCAAGGACCAGCAGATGGCCGAGATGAAGTGGTTCATCGATGCGGCCAAGAAGCTGCAGGCCAAGGGCGTGAAGGAAATCTCGGTGGTGTCTGAAACCATCACCACCCACGAATACGAATCCAAGACGCTGGCCAAGGCGTTCGAGGAAATCACGGGCATCAAGGTCAAGCACGACCTGATCCAGGAAGGCGACGTGGTCGAGAAGCTGCAGACCTCCATGCAGTCCGGCAAGTCGATCTATGACGGCTGGATCTCGGATTCGGACCTGATCGGTACGCACTACCGCTACGGCAAGATCATGAGCCTGACCGACTACATGGGCGGTGCGGGCAAGGAATTCACCAACCCCGGCATCGACCTCAAGGACTACATCGGTACCAAGTTCACGACCGGCCCGGACGGAAAGATGTACCAGCTGCCCGACCAGCAGTTCGCCAACCTGTACTGGTTCCGCGCCGACCTGTTCGACCGCAAGGACATCAAGGACAAGTTCAAGGCCAAGTACGGCTACGACCTGGGCGTGCCGCTCAATTGGAGCGCCTATGAGGACATCGCCGAGTTCTTCACCAACGACGTGAAGAACATCGACGGCAAGCCCATCTATGGCCACATGGACTACGGCAAGAAGGACCCTTCGCTGGGCTGGCGCTTCACGGATGCATGGCTGTCCATGGCGGGTACGGCGGACATTGGCGCGCCCAACGGCCTGCCGATCGACGAGTGGGGCATCCGCGTGGCCGACGACAAGTGCACGCCCGTGGGCGCCTCGGTGGCCCGTGGCGGCGCTACCAACTCGCCTGCGGCGGTCTACGCGCTGACCAAGTACGTGGACTGGATGAAGAAGTACGCGCCCAAGGAAGCCACGGGCATGACCTTCGGCGAAGCCGGCCCCGTGCCCGCCCAGGGCCAGATCGCCCAGCAGATCTTCTGGTACACCGCCTTCACGGCCGACATGACCAAGCCCGGCCTGCCTGTGGTGAATGCCGACGGCACGCCCAAGTGGCGCATGGCCCCCGGCCCGAACGGCCCGTACTGGAAGCAGGGCATGCAGAACGGCTACCAGGACGTGGGCAGCTGGACCTTCTTCAAGGACCACGACGCCAACAAGACCGCCGCCGCCTGGCTCTACGCCCAGTTCGTGACGGCCAAGACCACGTCGCTCAAGAAGACCATCGTGGGCCTGACCCCGATCCGCGAGAGCGACATCCAGTCCAAGGCCATGACCGACATGGCGCCCAAGCTGGGCGGTCTGGTCGAGTTTTATCGCAGTCCCGCCCGCGTGGCATGGTCGCCCACCGGTACCAACGTGCCTGACTACCCCAAGCTGGCACAGCTGTGGTGGAAGAATGTGGCGCAGGCGGTCACGGGTGAGAAGACGCCCCAGGGCGCCATGGACACGCTGGCCGACGAAATGGACCAGGTGATGGCCCGTCTGGAACGTGCCGGCATGGCGCATTGCGCCCCCAAGCTCAATCCGAAGAGCGACAACGCCAAGTGGCTGAGCGACAAGCAGGCGCCTTGGGCCAAGCTGGCCAATGAGAAGCCGAAGGGCCAGACGATTGCGTACGGCACGCTGCTGCAGGCTTGGAAGGACGGCAAGGCACGTTGAGACCCTGAAGCGGTCGCTTCTTGACGACTGATGCCACCGGCAGCCAGGGCTCACAAGGTCTCTGGCTGCCTTTTTTACTCCATGCCGCCCCCCGGAGTTCCTTCCCCTTGGGCGGTTTCTCATCCCGGAAGTGCCAAGAATTCAAGGGTAAACCCTTAATTTTTGTTCCGCCCATGGACAATCACCCCATGACCATCGCCACTGCCCCCCTTCCTACGCGACGCGCCGACCTGCTGGCCCGTCTGGCCCAGCCGCACCACTACGACCTTGCCGTGATTGGTGGCGGGGCGACGGGGCTGGGAGTCGCTGTGGATGCGGCCGCGCGCGGTTTCAGCGTGGTCCTGGTGGACTCGCACGACTTCGCCAAGGGGACCTCGTCCCGCGCCACCAAGCTGGTGCATGGCGGTGTCCGCTACCTGGCTCAGGGCAACATCGCGCTGGTGCGCGAGGCGTTGCACGAGCGCACAACCTTGCTGAACAACGCGCCGCATCTGGCCCAGCCCCTGCCTTTCGTGATGCCCTCGTACCGTTTCTGGGAGACGCCCTTTTATGGCATCGGGCTCATGATGTACGACGCCTTGGCCGGAAAAGCCGGACTGGGTGCCACCCAGTTCCTGGGCCGTGCGCGCACCCTGGAATGCCTGCCCACGGCCCGGACCGAGGGGCTCAAGGGAGGGGTCAAGTACTGGGACGGGCAGTTCGACGATGCCCGGCTGGCCCTGGCGCTGGCGCGGACGGCGGCGGGTCTGGGCGCCCTGGTGGTCAACTACTGTCCTGCGCGGGCCCTGGTCCATGAGGCGGGAAAGGTGGCGGGCCTTGTCTGCGAGGACGCCGACAGCGGCCAGCAGTTCACTGTTCGCGCCCGCACCGTGGTGAATGCCACCGGCGTGTGGGTGGATGCCCTGCGCCAGATGGACGGCGAGGCCATTGGCCGCCCCGTCAAGCCGATCGTGGCGCCAAGCCAGGGCGTGCACATCGTGGTGGATCGCGAGTTCCTTCCCTCCGACCATGCCCTCATGGTGCCCAAGACGGCCGATGGCCGGGTCCTGTTTGCAGTGCCCTGGCTGGGCAAGCTCATTCTGGGGACGACGGACAGCCCGCGCCAGGACATCGTGCGGGAGCCGGAGCCTTTCCACGAGGAAGTCCAGTTCATCCTGGAAGAATCGGCGCGCTACCTCACCCGCGCCCCCAAGATCGGGGACATCCGCAGCATCTGGGTGGGCCTGCGTCCCTTGGTGAAGCCGCAGGACGACGATGGCGACAACACCAAGAAAATCAGCCGCGAGCACACCGTCCTGGCCAGCCGCAGCGGCCTGATCACCGTGACCGGTGGCAAATGGACCACCTACCGCGCCATGGCTGAAGATGTGTTGCAAAAATGCTTCACCACGGGCCTGCTGCCCGAAAAACCCGCGGGCGTGACCAATCATTTGCCCCTGGTGGGAACGCCCCCGGGGCCTGTGCGGCACCGCATCAGCGATGCACAGGGGCTGCACTCCTATGGCAGCGAAGCGGCGGCCGTTCAGGAAATGCCGGGTGCACAGACGGATCTGGGCGGCGGCCTGACGGAGGCGATGGTGCGGTTCGCGGCGCGGCATGAATACGCCCGCACGGTGGAAGATGTGCTGGCGCGCCGCTGCAGGCTGCTGTTCCTCGATGCCCGCAAGGCCATTGAACTGGCGCCCGCCGTCGCTGACCTCCTGCAGGAGGAACTGGGTTCGGACCCTCGTCTCGGCGACTTTCTGGCGCTGGCGCAACAGTATCTGCACGCCCCTGGCTGATGCGGCGCTTGACTTCCTGGAAGTCCTTTGCAATAATCGAGGGCTTCGCGTTTCCTACGTGAAGTTTCTGCCCAGCGGGAAGTGCTGCAAATGGTTTGCGGTGCGGACGACGGGCCCAAGACTGACTGGCTGATCCGCAGCCCTTGAGAAGTTCTCTGGGGCTGTTGTCTTCTGGTGCAAGTTGGGAATATTGAAATGATCCAGACAGAATCTCGGTTAGAGGTTGCCGACAATACCGGCGCTAAGTCCGTCCTTTGCATCAAGGTGCTGGGTGGTTCCAAGCGTCGCTATGCAAGCGTTGGCGACATCATCAAGGTGAGCATCAAAGAAGCCGCTCCACGTGGCCGCGTCAAAAAAGGCGAGGTTTACAGTGCGGTGGTCGTTCGCACGGCGAAGGGTATTCGCCGTGGCGACGGTTCGCTCGTCAAATTCGATGGCAACGCTGCAGTGTTGCTGAACGCAAAGTTGGAGCCTATCGGCACCCGCATCTTTGGACCCGTGACGCGTGAATTGCGTACCGAGAAGTTCATGAAGATCGTGTCCCTGGCTCCTGAAGTTCTCTAAGGACGCGCCATGAACAAGATTCGCAAGGGCGACGAAGTCATCGTGCTGACCGGCCGTGACAAGGGCAAGCGTGGCACGGTGTCGCTGCGCAAGGATGACTCCCACCTCGTCATCGACGGCATCAACCTCGTCAAGAAGCACGCCAAGCCAAACCCCATGAAGGGTACGACGGGCGGCATTGTTGAAAAGGCCATGCCCATTCACCAGTCCAATGTGGCCATCTTCAATGCCGCGACCGGCAAGGCTGATCGCGTGGGCATCAAGGTGCAGGCTGACGGCACGCGCGTTCGCGTGTTCAAGTCCAGCGGCGCTGAAATCAAGGCGGCCTAAGGGGTAAACATGGCACGACTCCAAGAAATTTACCGCGACAAGATCGCTCCCGAACTGACCAAGCAGTTCGGTTACACCTCGCCGATGCAGGTTCCCCGTCTGACCAAGATCACCCTGAACATGGGCGTGAGCGAGGCAGTCTCGGACAAGAAGGTGATGGACAACGCCGTGGCCGACCTGACCAAGATTGCTGGTCAGAAGCCCGTGGTGACCAAGGCCAAGAAGGCTATCGCCGGTTTCAAGATCCGCGAAGGCCAGGCCATCGGTTGCATGGTCACGCTGCGCGGCGTGCAGATGTATGAGTTCCTGGACCGTTTCGTGACCGTGGCTCTGCCCCGCGTTCGTGACTTCCGTGGTATCTCCGGCCGCGCTTTCGACGGCCGCGGCAACTACAACATCGGCGTCAAGGAACAGATCATTTTCCCTGAAATCGAGTACGACAAGGTGGATGCCTTGCGCGGTCTCAATATCAGCATCACCACGACGGCCAAGTCGGACGAAGAAGCCAAGGCTCTCCTCGCTGGTTTCCGTTTCCCGTTCAAGAACTGAGGCGAAGCATGGCTAAAGTAGCTTTGATCCAGCGCGAACTGAAGCGCGAAAAACTGGCAGCCAAGTACGCAACCAAGTATGCGGAACTGAAGGCAATCGCTGGCGATGCCAAGCGCAGCGACGAAGAGCGCGATGCAGCCCGCCTGGGCCTGCAAAAGCTCCCCCGCAATGCCAACCCGACGCGTCAGCGCAACCGTTGCGAAATCACCGGTCGTCCTCGCGGCACCTTCCGTCAATTCGGTCTGGCTCGCGCCAAGATCCGTGAACTGGCTTTTGCAGGCGACATCCCTGGTGTCACCAAGGCCAGCTGGTAAGCAGGCAGGAGAGATTAAACATGAGCATGAGTGATCCCATCGCTGACTTGCTGACCCGCATCCGTAATGCACAGATGGTCGCCAAGGCCACGGTTCTGGTGCCTTCTTCCAAAGTGAAGATTGCCATCGCCCAGGTGCTGAAGGACGAAGGTTATATCGACGGCTTCCAGGTGAAAACCGAAGCTGGCAAGTCGGAACTCGAAATTGCCCTGAAGTACTACGCAGGCCGTCCCGTGATTGAGCGCATCGAGCGCGTCAGCCGCCCCGGACTGCGTGTCTACAAAGGCCGTGATTCCATTCCACAAGTCATGAACGGTCTGGGTGTGGCAATTGTCACGACGCCCAAGGGCGTGATGACCGATCGCAAGGCGCGCGCTACCGGTGTCGGTGGCGAAGTGCTCTGCTACGTGGCCTAACCCGCGGCATTGAGGAGAAACTGAAATGTCCCGAGTAGGAAAAATGCCCGTGACCATCCCCGCTGGCGTGGATGTGTCCGTGAAAGATGACCAGATCTCTGTCAAGGGTTCTGGTGGCGCACTCTCGCTCGCACAGAATGTGCTGGTGAAGGTGTCGAGCAATGAAGGCAAGCTGAGCTTTGCGCCTGTCAACGACTCCCGCGAAGCCAATGCCATGAGCGGCACGATTCGCCAGTTGGTCAACAACATGGTGGTCGGTGTCAGCAAGGGCTTTGAAAAGAAGCTGAGCCTGGTGGGTGTGGGTTACAAGGCTGCTGCTTCCGGTTCCAAGCTGAACCTGGCTGTGGGCTATTCGCACCCGGTCAATATCGAAATGCCCGCTGGCATTACGGTCGCAACCCCCACGCCCACGGAAGTGGTGATCAAGGGTGCTGACCGCCAGCGTGTGGGGCAAATCGCTGCTGAGATCCGTGCTGTTCGTCCACCCGAGCCCTACAAGGGCAAGGGTATCCGCTATGCGGACGAAAAGATCACGATCAAAGAGACCAAGAAGAAATAAGGAGCTGCAACATGTTGACCAAGAAAGAGCAGCGTCTTCGTCGTTCGCGCCAGACCCGCATCCGCATTGCACAGCAAGGCGTGGCGCGTCTCACCGTGAACCGTACGAACCTCCATATCTACGCCAGTGTGATCTCCGGCGATGGCAGCAAGGTGCTGGCAAGTGCATCGACGGCAGAAGCCGACGTGCGCAAGTCGCTCGGCGGTTCGGGCAAGGGTGGCAATGCCGCTGCAGCCCAGATCATCGGCAAGCGCATCGCTGAAAAAGCGAAGGCTGCGGGTGTCGAGAAGGTTGCATTTGATCGCGCAGGCTTTGCCTACCACGGTCGCGTCAAGGCCCTGGCCGACGCAGCCCGTGAAGCCGGCCTGCAGTTCTAAGCGGAGCGAATAAAAAATGGCTAAATTTCAACCCAAAGTGCAGAGCGAAGGTCAGGACGACGGTCTGCGCGAAAAAATGATCGCGGTCAACCGCGTGACCAAAGTCGTGAAGGGCGGCCGTATCCTCGGCTTCGCCGCACTGACGGTGGTTGGCGACGGTGACGGCCGTGTTGGCATGGGCAAGGGCAAGTCCAAGGAAGTGCCTGCTGCCGTGCAAAAGGCGATGGAAGAAGCCCGCCGCAACATGGTCAAGGTATCGCTCAAGAACGGCACCATCTACCACAACGTGACGGGCCACCATGGCGCTGCTGTCGTGATGATGGCTCCCGCTCCCAAGGGTACCGGCATCATTGCTGGCGGCCCCATGCGCGCCGTTTTCGAAGTGCTGGGCGTGACGGACATCGTGGCCAAGAGCCATGGTTCCTCCAACCCCTACAACATGGTCCGTGCCACTTTTGATGCGCTCGTCAATTCGACCACTCCGTCGAATGTGGCAGCCAAGCGCGGCAAGACGGTCGAAGACATCTTCGCCTGAATCGGAGCCTGAAAATGACAACGCAACAAACCGTCAAGATTCAATTGGTGCGCAGCCCTATCGGCACCAAGGAATCGCACCGCGCCACCGTCCGTGGCCTGGGCCTGCGCAAGCTCAACAGCGTGAGCGAACTGCAGGACTCGCCCGAAGTGCGCGGCATGATTAACAAGATCAGCTATCTGGTCAAAGTCCTCTGAGAGATAGATCATGGAACTCAATAGCATCAAGCCCGCAGACGGTGCCAAGCATGCCAAGCGCCGTGTAGGCCGTGGTATCGGCTCCGGCCTGGGCAAGACCGCTGGCCGTGGTCACAAGGGTCAGAAGTCGCGCGCCGGTGGCTACCACAAGGTGGGCTTCGAAGGCGGTCAAATGCCTCTGCAACGTCGCTTGCCCAAGCGCGGCTTCAAGTCGCACCTGCTCAAGTTCAATGCAGAAGTGACGCTGACGGCGCTCGATCAGCTCGGCCTGGCCGAAGTGGACGTGCTGGCACTCAAGCAAGCTGGCCTCGTGGGCGAGCTGGCCAAGGTGGTCAAGGTCATCAAGAGCGGTTCCCTCACCAAGGCTGTCAAGCTCAATGGCGTGGGCGCTACGGCAGGTGCCAAGGCAGCGATCGAAGCTGCTGGCGGCAGCGTCGCCTGAGTGTGGCTCTGAAGGAAGGCATCTGTGGCTACTAGCGCAGCTCAAATTGCAAAGACCGGCAAGTTCGGCGACCTGCGTCGCCGTCTGGTTTTTCTGTTGCTTGCGCTGGTCGTGTATCGCATAGGGGCTCATATCCCTGTGCCTGGTATCGATCCAGCCCAACTCCAGCAGCTGTTCAGTGGCCAGCAAGGCGGCATCCTGAACCTGTTCAACATGTTCTCGGGTGGTGCGCTGTCGCGTTTCACGGTCTTCGCTCTGGGGATCATGCCGTACATCTCGGCATCGATCATCATGCAGCTGATGACTTACGTGATTCCCACGTTCGAGCAGTTGAAGAAGGAAGGCGAAGCCGGTCGCAGGAAGATCACGCAGTACACCCGCTACGGAACGTTGGGCCTGGCCCTGTTCCAGTCGCTGGGTATTGCCGTCGCGCTGGAAAGCTCCGCAGGCCTGGTGCTGAGCCCTGGTTTCGGGTTCCGCATGACCGCCGTCGTCAGCCTGACCGCCGGCACGATGTTCCTGATGTGGCTGGGTGAGCAGATCACTGAACGTGGTTTGGGCAACGGTATCTCGATCCTGATCTTTGCAGGTATCGCAGCCGGATTGCCCAGTTCCATCGGTGGTCTCCTTGAACTGGTTCGTACGGGTGCCATGAGCATCCTGGCCGCCATCTTCATCGTCCTCGTGGTCGGTCTGGTGACCTACTTCGTGGTGTTTGTGGAGCGTGGTCAGCGCAAGATTCTGGTGAACTACGCCCGTCGGCAGGTAGGTAACAAGGTCTACGGCGGTCAGTCGTCGCACTTGCCCCTCAAGCTGAACATGGCTGGCGTGATTCCTCCGATCTTTGCTTCGTCGATCATCCTGTTGCCCGCCACGGTGGTGAACTGGTTCAGTGCAGGCGAGTCGATGCGCTGGTTGAAGGACATCTCGGGTGCGTTGACTCCTGGTCAGCCCATCTATGTGATGTTCTACGCTGCCGCGATTGTGTTCTTCTGCTTCTTCTATACGGCACTGGTGTTCAACAGCCGTGAGACTGCAGATAACCTGAAGAAGAGCGGTGCGTTCATCCCAGGCATCCGGCCCGGTGAGCAGACGGCCCGTTATATCGACAAGATCCTGGTTCGCCTGACCTTGGCAGGCGCTGTGTACATCACCTTCGTGTGCTTGCTGCCAGAGTTCCTGATCTTGAAGTACAACGTTCCGTTCTACTTTGGTGGGACATCGCTGCTGATCATTGTGGTGGTGACAATGGACTTCATGGCCCAGGTTCAGAACTACATGATGTCGCAACAGTACGAATCGCTGCTCAAGAAAGCGAATTTCAAGGGCAACGCAGGCGGTTGATGATGATGAAGGAAGGCAGTTGGTCGCGTAGCGGCGACTGCCTGCAGAACTGGATATCGGTTGAGTTGGCGCCCCACGATTTTTCGCGGGCACAAATTGTGTTCCGTGCGAAACAGCCGGGACGGATGGAAAAGTTTTAGGAGAATGCAATGAGAGTTTCGGCTTCGGTCAAAAAAATCTGCCGCAACTGCAAGATCATCCGCCGCAAGGGTGTGGTGCGCGTGATCTGCACGGATCTGCGTCACAAGCAGCGCCAAGGTTGATTGGAAAGTATTAGAGGACGCATATGGCACGTATCGCTGGCATTAACATTCCGCCGCACAAGCACGCGGAAATCGGTTTGACCGCCATTTTTGGCATTGGTCGCACCCGCGCTCGCAAGATCTGCGAAGCAACTGGTATCGCTTACTCCAAGAAGATCAAGGATCTGACGGATGGTGATCTGGAAAAAATTCGCGAGCAAATCGAGCAGTTCACCATTGAAGGTGACCTGCGCCGCGAAACCACGATGAACATCAAGCGCTTGATGGACATCGGCTGCTATCGTGGCTTCCGCCATCGCCGCGGTCTGCCAATGCGTGGTCAGCGCACCCGTACCAATGCACGCACTCGCAAGGGTCCGCGCAAGGGTGCAGCTGCACTGAAGAAATAAAGAGATTGAAAGATCATCATGGCTAAGTCTCCTGCCAATAACGCAGCTCAGCGCGTTCGCAAGAAGGTCCGGAAGAATGTTTCGGACGGCATTGCACACGTGCACGCCTCGTTCAACAACACCATCATCACGATCACCGATCGCCAGGGCAATGCCCTGTCGTGGGCATCGTCCGGTGGCCAAGGTTTCAAGGGCTCGCGCAAGTCCACTCCCTTCGCGGCCCAAGTGGCTTCGGAAGTGGCTGGCCGCGCTGCCATCGACCAAGGCATCAAGAACCTTGACGTTGAAATCAAGGGTCCTGGCCCAGGCCGTGAATCCTCGGTGCGCGCTCTGGGCGCCCTGGGCATTCGCATCACGTCCATCTCCGATGTGACCCCCGTGCCTCACAACGGCTGCCGCCCTCAAAAGCGCCGTCGTATCTAATCTCTCTCTAAGCCCACCGCCGCCTGTGAACGCGCAAGCGCCTCAGGCGGCTCCCGCAATGGTTTGCGGTAGATGACACAAAGGAAGCTCAAGTGGCACGTTACCTCGGCCCCAAGGCCAAACTCTCCCGCCGTGAAGGCACGGACCTGTTCCTCAAGAGCGCCCGCCGCTCGATTGCCGACAAGTCCAAGTTCGACTCCAAGCCAGGCCAGCACGGCCGCACCTCCGGTGCCCGCACGTCCGACTACGGCCTGCAACTGCGTGAAAAGCAGAAGGTCAAGCGCATGTACGGCGTGCTGGAAAAGCAGTTCCGCCGCTACTTCGAAGCCGCCGAAGGCAAGAAGGGCAATACCGGCGCCAACCTGCTGTTCCTGCTGGAATCCCGTCTCGACAACGTGGTGTACCGCATGGGCTTCGGCTCGACCCGCGCCGAAGCGCGCCAGCTGGTCTCGCACAAGGCGATCACGGTGAACGGCAAGTCCGTGAACATCGCGTCCTACCTCGTGAAGACGGGCGATGTGGTGGCCGTGCGTGAAAAGTCCAAGAAGCAGAACCGCATTGTTGAAGCCCTGCAATTGGCTGCCCAGGTCGGCATGCCTGCGTGGGTGGAAGTGAACGCCGAGAAGGCCGAAGGTATCTTCAAGAAGGTGCCGGACCGTGATGAGTTTGGCGCCGACATCAACGAATCCCTGATCGTTGAGTTGTACTCGCGCTAATCGCTCGGTACATATTTCAAGAAAACCGTCCCTGAACCGCGAGGCATCGCGGTTTAGGCGCTTCACCAGCCTTACCGGTGTAACGAGCTGGGGGTATTGAGAGGAAGTCTGAATGCAAACCAATTTGCTGAAACCCAAGGCGATCAATGTCGAGCAGCTTGGCCACAACCGTGCCAAGGTCGCGCTGGAGCCGTTCGAGCGTGGGTACGGCCACACGCTGGGTAACGCCATTCGGCGTGTCCTGCTCTCGTCCATGGTGGGTTACGCAGCGACGGAAGTCACCATTGCAGGCGTTCTGCATGAGTACTCGTCCATTGACGGCGTTCAGGAAGATGTGGTCAACATCCTGTTGAACCTCAAGGGCGTGGTGTTCAAGCTCCACAACCGTGATGAAGTCACGCTGAGCCTGCGCAAGGATGGCGAAGGTGTGGTTACCGCACGCGATATCCAGACCCCTCACGACGTGGAAATCGTCAACCCTGACCACGTGATCGCGAATCTGTCGGCCGGCGGCAAGCTGGACATGCAGATCAAGGTCGAGAAGGGCCGTGGCTACGTGCCCGGCAGCCTGCGCCGCTACGCCGACGAGTCGACCAAGTCGATTGGCCGGATCGTGCTGGATGCATCGTTCTCCCCTGTGAAGCGCGTGAGCTACACGGTGGAAAGCGCTCGCGTGGAGCAGCGTACCGACCTGGACAAGCTGGTTGTCGAGATCGAGACCAATGGTGCCATCACTGCCGAAGACGCAGTGCGCGCATCGGCCAAGATCCTGGTGGAGCAGCTGGCGGTGTTCGCGCAGCTGGAAGGTGGCGAGCTGGCTGCGTTCGACGCACCGGCAGGCCCGCGCGGCAATGCCACGTTCGATCCGATCCTGCTGCGTCCTGTGGACGAGCTGGAACTGACCGTGCGTTCCGCCAACTGCCTGAAGGCCGAGAACATCTACTACATCGGTGACCTGATCCAGCGCACCGAGAATGAGCTGCTCAAGACGCCTAACCTGGGGCGCAAGTCGCTCAACGAAATCAAGGAAGTGCTCGCATCGCGTGGTCTCACGTTGGGCATGAAGCTTGAGAACTGGCCACCAGCCGGTCTGGACAAGCGTTAAGTTATAATTCTGGGTTCCCCGAATCGCGGGAACCCGGTTTTTGGTTCCCTTGGATGGGAACAGTGCCTCGGGCAGTACCTTACACGGCTGCCTGATTTAATTTTAAATAAGGAAAAAGCACCATGCGTCACGGTCACGGCCTCCGCAAACTCAACCGCACCAGCTCGCACCGCCTTGCGATGCTGCAGAACATGATGAACTCGCTCATCGAGCACGAAGTCATCAAGACCACCGTCCCCAAGGCCAAGGAACTGCGCCGCGTGATCGAACCCATGATCACCCTGGCCAAGGAAGACTCCGTTGCCAACCGCCGCCTGGCCTTCAACCGCCTGCGCGACCGTGACAGCGTGACCAAGCTGTTCAACGACCTGGGCCCCCGCTTCAAGGTGCGTCCTGGTGGCTACACCCGCATCCTCAAGATGGGTTTCCGTGTGGGCGACAATGCACCCATGGCCCTGGTTGAATTGGTGGATCGTGCTGCAGAAACCGAAAATAATTCGGCAGCAGCTGAATAATAGGGTATAATTTATTTCTTACCGCGCGATGGAGCAGTCTGGTAGCTCGTTGGGCTCATAACCCAAAGGTCGGAGGTTCAAATCCTTCTCGCGCAACCAATATGTAGCGGTCTCCGCTCACAGAAAACGCCCACTTCAACGTGGGCGTTTTTGTTTGTGCCCTGCCATTGCAGTGAGCGGCTTTCCTCTTTGGTGGGGTGTGCATTCCAGGAGGCCTCTTCCATGGATGCAGGTTTTCTGTCCCCGGCCCTGCTGGTGGCGCTCATGGCCTATACCGTTGGTGTTGCAAGCCCTGGCCCCAGCAATCTGGCGATCATGGCGGCCGCCATGTCGCATGGACGGAGGCGTGCCATGGCCCTGGCTGCCGGGGTGGTCCTCGGCTCGGTGTTTTTGGGTGTGGCCGCTGCACTGGGCATGTCGGCACTCATGCGCAGCTATTCATGGTCCTTGCTCGTCCTGAAGGTGCTGGGCGGCATCTGCATGCTCTGGCTGGCCTGGAAGGCGGCGCGTGCCGCATTCACGCCGAATGCCCTGCACGAGGCCTCCGACACCACGGGCCGCGACCACCTCCAGGCTTTTCGGCGCGGCCTGGCGATGCACATGACCAACCCCAAGGCCGTCTTCGTGTGGCTTTCCATCGTCGCTCTCGGCGTGCCCGCCGGCGCCGGACGCAGCCATGCCCTGGCGGTCGTGGCGTGTTGCGCCGGCATCGGAGCTTGTATCTTCATGGGCTATGCCCTGGCATTTTCGACACCGTTGGCACATGCGGCATACGCCCGCATCCATCGCGCATTCAATGCGCTGCTGGCTGGAGTCTTCGTGTACGCAGGCATCCGGCTGCTGCTGACCCGCTCAGCCGTGAGCTGACGGATCACCGTGCCAGCAGGCAAGTCCGCCCAGACGGCGAAACTCCTGGGTCTTGGTGCCACAGCTGCACGCGGTTGACGGCAGGCTCGGCAGGAGAAGATGGAATTCCTGGGGGCATGGATGATGATCCAGGCCCCGCAGGCAAATCGCCCCTTCAGGCCGGTAGTGCCTGACGCCGGATGAACCGCCCGGCCCGCGCGCCCGTGGCACGACCAGCCGCGGTGTAGCTCAGCACGCCGTTGACCCAAACCTGCTCGATCCCCTCGCTGAACTGCACGGGTTGTTCGTAGCTCGCGGTATCGCGCACGCGCGCCGGGTCGAACACCACGATATCGGCCATGCAGCCGGCTTCCAGCCGCCCGCGCTCGCCGATGCGAAAACGCTGGGCCGACAGGCCGGTCATCTTGTGGATGGCTTCCTCCAGGCGCAGCAGGCCCTTCTCGCGCCAGTAGCAGGCCAGCACGCGCGGGAAGGCGCCCCACAGGCGGGGATGCGGCCGCTCGTCATGGGGCAGGCCGTCCGAGCCGATCATGGACAAGGGGTGGGCAATCACGCGCTCTACATCGTCCTCGCGCATCTGGAAGTAGCAGGCACCGCCGGGCTGCAGCCGGTCGCAGGCCGCCTGCTCGGTCGTGTCCCATTCCCGCGCGATGTCCTTGAGGTAGCGGCCCACCATTTCCGGGTGTGGCTGGCTGCCGGTGATCAGGATGTCGATCACACCGTCGACCAGGTCGGTGCGCAGCACCGTCGAACCCGCGGTGTAGGGGTACACGTCCAGGCTGATGGGCTGGCCCTTTGCGAGGGACTCGATCAGCGGCAGCGTCTCGCGCGTGCGGCCCCAGTTCGAGGCGCCGGCGCACTTGTGGTGCGACAGCACAAGCGGCAGCCCGGCATGGCGCGCCGTGAGCGCCGCCTCCTGCAGCGCCGGGAGGATGCCGGCGAGTTCGTCGCGGATGTGGGTGGCGTACACGCCGCCATTGCGCGCAGCCACGCTGGCCAGTTCGGTCAGCTCGGTGAGGTCGGCCGCGTAGGCTTCCTTGTAGAACACGCCCGATGACAGGCCCAGCGCGCCCGCGTCCATGGCCTCCTGCATGTCGACCGCCATGGCGGCGCGCTCGCTGGCCGTGGCCGCACGGCCCAGCTCGGGCAGGTGGCGCATGCGCAGGGCCGTGTGGCCCAGCAGCGCGGCCACGTTCACCCCGGGCCGCGCGGCATCCACGGCGCGCGCATAGTCGGCCATGCGCGCGTGGCGGAACTGGTGCTGGCCCAGCAGCGACAGCGGTGCGGCCGGTGCGGCCGTCACCATGGGCGACAGCGAGATGCCGCAGTTGCCCACGATCACCGTGGTCACGCCCTGCGACAGCTTGGGCAGCATGTCGGGCGCGTCGATGGCGGCCGCGTCGTCGTGCGTGTGCACATCGATGAAGCCGGGCGCTATCACGCGGTCCGTGCAGTCGATGGCCTGCACCGCCATGCCGGCGAACAAGGCCGGGTCGATGGCGCCGGGCGCGGCCAGCGCCACGATGCGCTCGCCTGCCAGCAGCAGGTCGCCCACCCACCCGGGGCGGTCGGTGCCGTCGATGATGGTTCCGTTCTTCAGCAGGGTTGCTTGCGTTGCTGCCATCAATTGTCTTTCTGGCCCGGCTTGTGCATGCCCGGGCCGTGGTCCATGGCGCCCGAATACTCGGCGCTGTCGAATCCGTGTTTGTGCAAAAGCTGCTTGAACTGCTGCAGGCCCCGCGTGGCCACCGGCCCCAGTTGCTGCGCCAGGCGCACCATCAGGATCTCGATCACCACCAGGTGGGCCAGGTAGGCCTCTGTGCCCACGCGCATCACCGCGTCCTGAGGCACCGACACGGCCAGCACCAGGTCGGCCGTCTCGGCCAGCGGCGTACCGGGCTGGGTCAGCGCGATCACCGTGGCGCCCTGCGAGCGGGCAAAACGCGCCGCCTCCACCGTGTAGGGCATGCGCCCCACGTGCGAGATGACGAAGGCCACGCCCTCGGGCCCCAGGGTGCTGGCCGAGACCAGTTGCTGGTGCGCGTCGAAGATCGCGTTGGCCGTGAGGCCCAGGCGGAACAGCCGGCTCTGCAGCTCGCTGGCCGTGAAGGTCGATGCCGCGCCGACCGAGTAGCAGTCGATGCGCCGCGCCTTGGCGAGTTTGGCCGCGACCTGGTCGATCACGTCCACGTCGATGCGCCGGCCCAGCTCGGTCAGCGACGAGACGGCCGCGTGGATGATCTTGCTGGAGACGTCCTGCGCCGTGTCCTCGGCGAGCACGCTGCGGTGCAGGTAGGAGCCCGAGACCGCCAGGTCCTGCGCCAGCGCCAGCATGAACTCGCGCACCGAGTCGTAGCCGAAGCTGCGGCAGGTGCGCACGATGGTCGGCATGGACACGCCCGCCTGCTGCGCCAGCTGCTCCACCGTGGCCGCCACGGCAACGCGCGGGTCTTCGAGCACGGCACGCACCACGCTGCGCTGCGCATCGGGCAGGCTGTCCTGGCGCTCGCGCAGTTGCTGCAGCAGGCCCGGCGTGGGGTTGGGCGGCTGGGTGGAGGACGAGGGCGAAGGAGGCAGGCTGCTGTTCATGCGCTTCTCCGCGTCTCAGAACCGGGTGCTGATGGCACCCGTGATGGCGCCATCGTCTTCCACCAGCGGCATCCAGCGCCACTTGTCGAAGGTGGTGCAGGGGTGCGAGATACCCAGCGCCACGCGGTCGCCCACGCGGGGCGCACCGGCGTCGCCGGCTGCGGCATCGAAGCGCAGGTAGGCATGCTGGTCGTTCAAGGCGCTCACGCTCCAGCCGGAAGGAGCTGCCGCCGCCGTGCGCTCGCCGCGCCGCGCCAGCTGCACCGGGATGGGCATCTCCAGGTCGTAGGAGATGTCGCGGCGCCCGCAGGTCAACAGGGCCAGGCCCGGCTCCGGCACCGACTGCACCATGGCCCAGACCGTGAGGGCCGGGCGCAGCGAGGCATCGAGCCCTTCGCGCTGCTCCACGTTCTTGAGGAAGCGCGCGTAGTTGCCATGGTCGTGCGTCACATAGCAGCCCGAGCGCAGCACGCCCTCCACGGGGCGTGACAGGCCCTGGGCCTGCAGCAGCGGTACCACCAGGTCGAACACGGCCGAGCCGCCGGCCGTGAGCAGGATGCGCTCGCTGGCGAACAGGTGCGCTGCGTCGCAGGTGCGGGCGACCTCCAGCACGCGGCGCACCAGGGCGGTCACTTCACGTGCGTCATGGTCGTTGTCGCAGCGCGCCACGCCGCCCTCGTAGCATTCGATGCCATCGAACTGCACCGCCTTCGAGGCCGTCAGCGCGCGCGCCAGTGCCAGAGCCTCGTCCAGCGTGCGGCAGCCGGTGCGCTGACCGGGGATGCCCATCTCCAGCAGCACGTTGAACACCCGGGCACTGCCGCGGCGCTGCTTCCAGCCCTCCACCAGTGCGAGCTGCGCGAGCGAATCCACGAGGAACCACACGGCGAGATCGCCATGGCGCGCCAGCAGCGCGTCGAGCGCATCCAGGTCGGCATCGCAGACCACCTGGTTGGCGATGATGATGCGGCGCGCGCCTGCCTCCACCCCTGTGGCGACCTGGAAGGCCGTGGCGAAGGTCAGGCCCCAGGCGCCGGCAGCCAGTTGCTGCGCGAACAGCTCGGGCGACATGGTGGTCTTGCCGTGCGGCGCCAGCGCAATGCCCTTGCGCGCCGCGAAATCCTGCATCCAGGCCAAGTTGTGCGCCAGCGCCGTGCGGCTGAGCACTGCCAGCGGGAAAGCCAGGTCGTCGGCCAGCACATTCCAGCCGCGTGCGGCGATCTCGCTGGCGCGGCAGGGCGCCGCCGCGATGGGAAAGCTCTTGCTGGTGGCGTCCAGGGTGAAGTCAGTGGTGGTGTTCGTCATGTCGTCTCGTCATGTTGGAGGGACGCAGCGGGGCTGCGCCGGTCAGATGTCGTCGCGCCAGCAGGCCTTCCAGTGCTCGGTGCCCACGGGGCGCAGGGCCATGTCGGCGCTGGCGCATTCGGCCTCCGCATGCGGGCAGCGCGTGCGGAACACGCAGCCCGAGGGCGGATTGGCGGGGCTGGGCAGGTCGCCCTGCAGCAGGGGGATGGTACGCCGCTGCGCCGGGTCGGGGATGGGGGCCGCGGCCAGCAGGGCGCGCGTGTAGGGATGGGCTGGCCGCGCATACAGCGCGCTGGTGGGCGCGATCTCCATCACGCGGCCCAGGTACAGCACCACCACGCGGTCGCACAGGTACTCCACCACGTCCAGGTCGTGCGAGATGAACAGCAAGGTCAGGCCCAGCTGCTGCTTGAGGTCGCCCAGCAGGTTCACCACCTGCGCCTGGATCGACACGTCCAGCGCCGACAGCGGCTCGTCCGCCACGATGAAGTTCGGCTGCACTGCCAGCGCGCGCGCAATGCCGATGCGCTGGCGCTGCCCACCCGAGAACTCGTGCGGAAAGCGGTCCGCATGCTCGGGCCTGAGGCCCACCTGCGTGAGCAGCTCGTGGATGCGCGGCAGGCGTGCCGCACCGCGCGCCTGGCGGTGCGTGTCCAGCGCCTCGCCCAGCACCTCGCGGATGCGCATGCGCGGGTTCAGGCTGGCGTACGGGTCCTGGAAGATGATCTGGATCTTCGAGCGCAGCGGGCGAAACTGGCCCTGGCTCATTCCGGCCAGGTCCTGCCCGCCAGCGTCGCTGCCGTGGTACAGCATCTGGCCCGCCGTCGGGTCCACCAGGCGCGTCAGCAGGCGGCCGATGGTGCTCTTGCCCGAGCCCGACTCGCCCACCAGGCCCAGGGTCTCGCCGCGCCGGATGGCAAAGCTCACGTCGTCCACCGCGCGCACCGGGTGCGGGCCGCTGCCGAAGTACTTGCGCAGGCCGCGCACCTCGATGAGGTTGTCGCCCGGGGTCGGGGCCATGGCCACGGCGTTCATGCGCTCACCTCCTGCTGCGCCTGCTCGCCCACACGGATGCAGCGCACCCGCCGGCCGGCCTCGGTGGCACTGCCGTCGGACAGGGCCGGCATGCGCGCATCGCAGGCCGCGATGCGGCGCTCGCAGCGCGGCGCAAAGGCGCAGCCCGGCGGCGGCGCGAGCGGGCTCGACACCTGGCCCGGTATGGCCACCAGGCGCGGGCGCTGCCCGGCCACCGCGACCGCATGGCGCCTGGCCACGCCGGGCAGGCAGGCCAGCAGGCCGCGCGTGTAGGGGTGCTCGGGCTGCGCGAACAGGTCGTGCACCGGGGCCGACTCGACGATGCGGCCGGCGTACATCACGGCCACCGCGTCGGCGTACTGCGCCACCACGCCCAGGTTGTGGGTCACGAACAGCATGCTCATGCCCGTCTCCTTCTGCAGCCGGCCCATGAGGGCCAGGATCTGCGCCTGGATGGTCACGTCCAGCGCGGTGGTCGGCTCGTCGGCGATCAGCAGCGTGGGGTTGCAGGCCATGGCCAGCGCAATCATCACGCGCTGGCGCATGCCGCCCGAGAGCTGGTGCGGGTACTCGTGCACGCGCTGCTTGGCGGCCGGTATCTCCACCAGCTCCAGCATGCGCTGGGCATGGGCCAGTGCAGCGCGGCGGTCGAGCTTGAGGTGCAGGCGCACCGATTCGGCGATCTGCTCGCCCACGGTCAGCACCGGGTTCAGGCTGGTCATGGGCTCCTGGAAGATCATCGCGATCTCGTTGCCGCGCAGCGCCCGGCGCTCGGCCTCGGGCAGGGCCAGCAGGTCCACGCGCCGGCCGTCGCGCCGGGTGAACCAGGCCTGGCCACTGACCTGGGCCTGCGAGGTCTTGGCGTGCAGGCCCATCAGCGTCAGGCTGGTGACGGACTTGCCCGAGCCCGACTCCCCGACCAGCGCCAGCGTCTGGCCCGGGTGGATGGCAAAGGACACGTCGGCCACGCTCTGGATGCGGCCGGCGTCGGTGGCGAACGAGGTGGACAGGCCCTGCACTTCGAGCCGGGCAGCCGTGGGGGTGGTCATGGGGTGGGTGCCTTCGTAACGCGCTCGCCAGGGGCGGGCGCTTGCGTGGGTCGGTGAAAGCTCATGCGGCCTTCTTGAGCTTGGGGTCGAGCAGGTCGCGCACGCCGTCGCCCAGCATCTGCAGCGACAGGGCGGTGAACACGATGGCCAGGCCCGGGTAGAGAATCGTCCAGAACGCGCGGTCGGCCGATTCCAGGCTGCCCGCGATCATGGTGCCCCAGGTGGGGATGTCGGGCGGCACGCCCACGCCCAGGAAGGACAGGCCCGCCTCGGCCAGGATGGCATAGGCGAAGATGAAGGTCACCTGCACCAGGATGGGCGAGACCAGGTTGGGCAGGATGTGCTTGAGCAGGATGCGCGGCGTGCGCACGCCCAGGGCGCGCGCGGCGTCCACGAACAGCAGCTCGCGCAGCACCAGGGTGCTGGCCCGCACCACGCGCGCCACGCGCGGCGTGTAGACGATGACCAGCGCCAGCATCACGTTCCACAGCGAGGCCCCCAGGATGGACACCAGGGCGATGCCCAGCAAGATGTCGGGGAAGGACATCATCGCGTCCACCACGCGCATCAGCGGCGCGTCCAGCCGCCGGAAGAAGCCCGCGAACATGCCCAGCAGCGTGCCGAACAGCACCGCGCCCGCGGCCGTGAGCCCGCCGATCAGCAGCGAATAGCGCGCGCCGTGCACGATGCGCAGCATCACGTCGCGCCCCAGCTCGTCGGTGCCGGCCCAGTGCGCGGCGGAGGGCGCGTTCAGGCGCTCGCTGATCGAGATGGCGTTGGGGTCGGCGTCCGACACCCAGGGGAACACCGTGGCCACCACGACCACCAGCGCCAGCACGATGGCCGAGGCCAGCACCACCTTGCGTGCGAACAGCTTGCGCGCCAGCGGCAGCCAGTAGTCCTTGAGATTGCGAATCAGGCCTTGCACCATGTCACTTGCCCTCCAGCCGGATGCGTGGGTCGACCAGCGTGTACAGGAAGTCGATGGCCAGGTTGATGAATACATAGATGGCCGCTATGACCAGCAGCGTGCCCTGGATCACCGGGTAGTCGCGGCGCAGCACGGCACGCACCACCAGGTTGCCCACGCCGGGCAGGTTGAACACCGTCTCGGTCACCACCGTGCCGCCGATCATCAGCGCCAGCGTCAGGCCCAGCACCGTGACGATGGGCACCAGCGCATTGCGCAGCACGTGCTTGACCATCACCGTGCCCTCGGCCAGGCCCTTGGCGCGTGCCGTGCGCACGTAGTCCTCACCCAGGATGTCGAGCATCGAGGCGCGCGTGAAGCGGATGATCAGCGCCGAGTTCAGCAGCCCCAGCACCAGCGCCGGCAGCAGCAGGTGCGACAGGCGCTCGGCCAGCGGCGAGGCCGGGTCGCCATAACCCGAGGCCGGGAACCAGCCGAGCTTGACCGCGAACAGCTGGATCAGGATCAGCCCGAGCCAGAAGCTGGGCACGCTGGCGCCCAGCATGGCCACGCCGCTCAGGGCCTGGTCACCGGGGCTGCCGCGCCAGATGGCGGCCGCCATGCCGCAGGGGATGCCGATCAGCGCCGCGATGCCCACCGCGAACAGCGCCAGGAACAGCGTGGGCTCGGCGCGCTCGAGCAGCGCCTGCGCCACCGGGCGCTGCAAAAAGATGGACTGGCCCAGGTTGCCCTGCAGCAGCTCGCCCACCCAGAGCACGAACTGCGTGGGCAGGGGCTTGTCCAGCCCGTACTGCACGCGCGCCGCGGCGATGTCCTCGGCCGTGGCCTGCTCACCCAGCAGTAGCGCCACCGGGTCGCCCGAGGCCAGGCGCGTGAGCGCGAACACCAGCACCGCGACAAGGGCCAGCACCACCAGGGCGCCGCCCAGGCGGGTCATCAGAAAACGCATGGCAACGAACCTTCGTGCAGTGGGGGCTTACTTGGCCAGGCCCGTGTTCCAGAAGAACGGCCAGATCGCCGGCGTGTAGCCTTCCAGCTTGGCCGAGCGCGCCGAGAGTCCGTTGAACTTGCCGACCTCGATGAAGGGCACTTCGTCGTACACCACCTGCTGCACGGCACCCCACAGCGGGCCGCGCTTGGCGACATTGGTCTCCTGGTTGAAGGCCGTGAGCGTGGCCTTCTTGGCGGGCGAATCCCACCAGCCCGGCGCGCCGTCACCCAGCTGCGGCGGCGAGAGCATGGGCTCGGGGAACAGGCCCGAGTGCGTGAAGTACACGTCCCACAGCTTGGCATCGTTGCGCCGCTGCACCAGCGTGGCCCAGTCCACCACCTGCAGTTCGGTCTTGAAGCCGGCCTTCTTGAGCTGCTCGGCCATCACCAGCGCCATGTTGTAGTGGAACTCGTACTGCCGGCTGGCCATGATGCGCACCGGCTGGCCGTTGTAGCCGGCCTTGGCCGCCTGGTCCTTGGCAGCCTGCGGGTTGCGCTCGTTGTACAGCTTGCTGCCCGCATCCGAGTAGTAGGGCGTGCCCTTGGGGAAGAAGTTGGGCTCCACCACGAAGAAGCGGTTGTCGCCAAAGCCCGCAGCCAGCAGCTCGCCCGAGCCCACGGCGGTCTGCACCGCGCGGCGCAGCGGCTGCGCGGCCAGCACGCCTTCCTTGGTGTTGAAGACGATGTAGGGGAAACCGAAGTTCTTGGTCACGATGGGCACCACGGCAGGGGCACCCTTGTCGATGCGGCTGGCCGCTTCCACGGGCAGCAGGTCGGCGTACTGGAACTGGCCCGACAGGGCGCCCTCCACGCGGGTGTTGGCGTTGGGCACGGGCACGAAGCGCAGTTCGTCGAGCAGGGCCTCGCGGCGGCCGGCATAGCCGCTCGGGGCCTCCTTGCGGGCGCTGTAGGTGTCGTGGCGCACCAGCACCGTGAACTGGTCGGGGCGGCGCTCCTTGAACTTGTAGGGACCGGTGCCGACGAAATCCTTGAGCTGCGGCGCGATGCTCTCCTTGGCCATGATGGCGGCCATGCCGCTGGGCAGGGCCAGTTGGGCCAGCAGCGGCGCGTAAGGTGCCTTGAGCTTGAGCTCCACCGACAGCGGGCCCTTGGCGGTGAGCGAGGCCACCTCCTTGCCCACGGCCTTGCCACGCGGCGACAGCTCCATCCAGCGCTGCAGCGAGGCCACCACGTCGTCGGCATTCAGGTCGCGGCCGTTGTGCAGCTTCACTTCCTTGCGCAGGGCGATGGTGTAGGTCAGGCCGTCCTTGGACACGGAGGGCAGGCCCTCGGCCAGCATGGGCGCCACGGCCCAGTTCGCGTCGAAGGTGTACAGCGGCTCGTAGACGTGCTGCATGATGGTGCCGACCAGGTCGGCCGTGCTCACCATGGGGTCCAGCCCCTGGGGCTCGCCGACCATGGCCAGGTTGGCGGCGCCCCCCTTGGCGGGGGCGGCCAGGGCGGGCTGGCCCGACCCCAGGGCCACGAGCACGGCAGCACTTGCTGCCAGGCCCAGAACGCTGCGCCTGGCGGCCTGAACAGGCCTTCCGGGCGTCAACCAATCACGGATGGATGAGGATTGCATCGTGGCTCCATAAGTAATAACATTACATTTTTAATCGTAGATGACTCGTTTGTGAAAGTCAAACGGGTTTTTTCCGATGATTTATGTAAATTCATTACACAAGGAGCTTGCATGAGCCATGTAGAACTGCTGGGCCAGTCCCCCATCGCATCCGACCGCCAGGCGCGTCCCCTGTCGCCCGCCACGCGCGCCGGCGACTTCGTCTTCGTCTCGGGCCAGGTGCCCACGGACGACCAGGGCCAGGTCATCGTCGGTGGCATCGAGGCCCAGACGCGCCAGGTGTTCCAGCGCGTCAAGGACGCCCTGGCTCTGGCCGACTGCACCCTGGCCGACGTGGCCAAGGTCAGCGTCTGGCTGGCCGATGCGCGCGATTTCGGCAGCTTCAACCGCGTCTACATGGAGTGCTTCGGCGAGCACCGGCCGGCCCGCTCCACGGTGGAGTCGCGCCTCATGATCGACGCCAAGGTCGAGATCGACGTGACCGCCTACAAGCCCCGTGCCTGAGCGTTCCACCACCTCCGTGGGAAAGACCTTCGACGTGGCCGCGCTGGGCGAGGCCATGGTCGAGTTCAACCAGGTCCACCCCGGCCAGCCGCAGTACCTGCGCGGCTTCGGCGGCGACACCAGCAATGCCGCCATTGCGGCGGCACGGGCCGGCGCGCGCGTGGCCTACCTCACGCGCATCGGGCAGGACAGCTTCGGCCAGGCGCTCACCGCGCTGTGGCGCACCGAGGGGGTGGACACCCGCGCCGTGCAGAGCGACGGCGAACACCCCACCGGCATCTACTTCGTCTCGCACGGGGCGGCCGGGCACGAGTTCAGCTACCTGCGCGCAGGGTCGGCCGCGAGCCGCATGGCGCCGCAGTGGCTGGCCGGCGAGCCCACGGCCGTGCTGCAGGCCGCGCGCATCCTGCACCTGTCGGGCATCTCGCTGGCCATCTCGCCGCAGGCCTGCGACACCGCCTTCGAGGCCATGCGCCTGGCGCGCGAGGCCGGCACCCTGGTGGCCTTCGACTCCAACCTGCGCCTGAAGCTCTGGCCGCTGGCGCGGGCCCAGGCCTGCATCGCACAGGCCGTGGCGCTGTGCGACATCTTCCTGCCCAGCCTGGAGGACATGCAGGCCCTGACCGGCCTGTCCGATCCCGACGCCATCGTCGACTGGGGCCATGCGCGTGGCGCGGCCACCGTGGTGCTCAAGCTCGGTGCCGAAGGCGCGCTGGCGAGCGACGGCCAGCGCAGGGAACGCATCGCAGGTCTGCGCGTCACGCCCGTGGACGCCACCGGTGCCGGCGACTGCTTCTGCGGCAACCTGCTGGCCCGCATGGCCCAGGGCGACGACGTGTTCGCGGCGGCGCGCTATGCCAATGCCGCGGCCGCGCTGGCCGTGCAGGGCTATGGTGCTGTGGCACCGTTGCCGTACGCGCGCCAGGTGCAGGTGACGGCTTGATGTAAGGGGAGCGTGGCAATAGTCGCAGCCTCAGGAAACTGGCGCGACCTGGGCGAGTGCTCCCGCGCAAGGGCCGCCCCGCCGCGCTGGGGGCGTCCCCCTCTGGGGGGAAGACGCGAAGCGGCTCAGGGGGGCTACCCCATTACGCTGCGAACAGGTCGGAGCGGGCGGCCTTGGTGATGGCGGCCACACAGGGGTGGCTGATGCGCCGCTCCACCGAGATCGCAAAGAACTCCTCGACCAGCTCCGACGAGCGGCCGATCACCTCCACTCCGAACTGGGCCTGGGTCTCCTCTTCCAGCACCGTGGGCGAGGTGAACACCCCGCGCCCCTCGCGCCCGAAGGCGTTCATCAGCGCGCTGTCGTCGAACTCTCCCACCAGGCGCGGCTGCAGCTGGTGCTTGTTGAACCAGTGATCGAGCTGCTGGCGCACCGAGGACATGGGCCCCTGGATCAGCATCGGCGCGCCATGCAGGCACCTGGGGAAAGGCCCTTGCAGTTGGCTGCGCAGGGCCGGTGCGCAGAAGAAGCTCATGGAGCTGGTGCCCAGGCCGTGGTTGAAGGCCTTGACGCCGATCTTCTTGGAGACCGGCTCGTCCGCCAGCACCAGGTCCAGCCGGTTCAGGCTCAGCTGCGCCACCAGCTCGGGGAACTTGCCCTCGTGGCAGGTCATGTGCACCTGCTCGGCCAGGCCCAGGGCAGGCTCCAGCAGGTGGTAGGCGACCGATTTGGCCACCGAATCCGCCACGCCCACGCGGAACTCCAGCGGGCGCGACTGCCCGCGCGCCAGGCGGATGGACTTTTCCAGCTCGTCGCCCAGCGCGAAGATCTGCTCCGCATAGCCCAGCGCCACGCGGCCTTCGCTAGTCAGCTCCAGCCCCCGGCCGCGCTTCTTGAACAGGTCGTGGCCCAGCCATTCCTCCAGCTGCTTGATCTGGCCCGACAGCGTCTGCGGCGTGGTGTTGAGCTGCTCGCCGGCTCGCATGATGCCGCCCGCCTTGGCCGTGGTCCAGAAGTAGCGCAGGTGCTTGAAGTTCATGCCGTCTCCTTGATACTTCGTAAAAATCGAAGTGAAAATCTCGATAAATCGAATATACGCGAAGTGTCAAGATCCCTACAGTACGTTCATGGACAGATCGCGGAACGCCCCTTCGGGCACCGAACCCTGGCCATACACCGTTCACAAGGAGTCAAAGATGCGGATCACCACCAGAGGACAACTCGCAGTCTCGGCCATGACCGATCTGGCCCTGCGCCAGAAAATGCGGCCCGTGGCCCTGTCGACGATCAGCGCGCGCCAGGGCACCTCGCTGTCTTACCTGGAGCAGCTGTTCAGTGCGCTGCGGCGCGCCGGGCTCGTGGATAGCACGCGCGGCCCCGGAGGCGGCTATACCCTCGCACGCAACACGGACGAGATTTCCGTGGCCGAGATCATCCTGGCGGTCGAGAACCTGAAGGCCGATGACATCCAGAACATGGCGCCCGGCCAGGCCGCGCAGGTGAAGTCGATGACGGGTGAGCTGTGGTCCACCTTCAACGCCCGGGTGATGGAATACCTGCAGTCGGTCACCCTGCAGGACCTCGTTGCCCAGCAGCTGGAGAAGGGCGTGGTCCCGCAAGAGGCCGCGCCCGCGGCCCCGCGGCCCAAGCTGAGCGCCAAGCCCCGCCCCCTGATGGCGCGGGTCGGCGTGCCCAACTCGGTCTTTGCCCTCGGCACGATCCCGTTGCTGCAGCGCCGCTGAGGGGGCGGCGCTCCTGGTGCGCCCGGAGCTCCGCCGCCGTGGCTACAGCTGGTGGGCGAGCTGCTTGATGCCGCGAATGAGCATCTCCACGGAGATGGCCACCAGGATCAGCCCCATGAGGCGCTCGAAGGCCATGACCACGCGTTCGCCCAGCAGGCGCTGGATGCGCTCGGCCATCAGCAGCACGACCGCGCACACCGCCATGGTCACGCACAGCGCGCCCACCCATTCCAGCCGCCGCTCGGGCGCCTGGGCCACGAGCAGCATCACCGTGGCCATGGCCGACGGCCCCGCCAGCGCGGGGATGGCCAGCGGCACGATCAGGGGTTCTCCGGGCAGCTCGGTCTGCGGCCCGGTGTCCGGCGGGAAGATCATGCGCAGCGCGATCAGGAACAGCACGACCGCGCCCGCGAGCTGCAGCGACAGGTCGCTCAGGTTCATGACCTGCAGGAACTGGGCGCCGAAGAACAGGAACACCAGCAGCAGCGCGAATGCGATCAGCACCTCCCGCAGGATCACGCGGGCGCGGCGCTCGGGGGCCACGCCGCGCAGGGCATTGGCGAAGATGGGGATGTTGCCCAGCGGATCCGTGATCAGCAGGAGCAGGATGGTGGCGGACGCGAAGGTGTAGCTCACGTGGCGTACACCCCATCGAGCGACCGGAAACCCTTGATCTCGATCGGGTTGCCGCTCGGGTCGTGGAAGAACATGGTCCATTGCTCGCCGGGCTCGCCCTCGAAGCGCACCTGCGGCTCCAGCACGAAGGGCGTGCGTGCCGCCTTCAGCCGTGCGGCCAGCGCATGCCACTCGGGCAGCTCCAGGATGGCGCCGAAATGCGGCATGGGCACCATGTGGTTTCCCACGTGGCCGGTGGGGGCGCTGGCGAAAGGCGCTCCCAGGTGCAGGGAGATCTGGTGGCCAAAGAAGTCGAAGTCCACCCAGGTGTCGGTGCTTCGGCCCTCCTGGCACCCCAGCACGCCGCCGTAGAAGCGGCGCGCGGCGTCCAGGTCGGTGACGTGAAAGGCGAGGTGAAAGAGGCTGCGCATGCGCACAGGATAGCAGCGGGATTTGCGCAGCGCACGGGTTCCGGCGCCGCCGCCCCCGCGCCACAATGCCGCATCTTCCCCAACTGCACCGCGCTTGCCGCGCGCACACCGCCATGCCTGCTTCTTCCCCCGACTACCAGCGCTACGAGACGCTGAACATCACCCGCCGCGGCGCCGATGGCGCGGTGCTGGACATCCAGATGCGCGCGCTGAACGGCAAGCTGCCCACGGCGGGTCATGTGGGCCACCGGGAGCTGTGCGGGGTCTGGCGCGACGTGAGCGACGACGACAGCGTCCGCTGCGCCGTGCTGCGCGGCGAAGGCGCGGGCTTCTCGGGCGGGGGCGACCTGGCCATGGTGCAGGACATGACCGAGGATTTCGAGTTGCGCTGCCGCATCTGGAAGGAAGCGCGCGACCTGGTCTACAACATCGTGCACTGCGACAAGCCCATCGTCTCGGCCATCCACGGCCCGGCCGTGGGCGCGGGCCTGGTGGCGGGCCTGCTGGCCGACATCTCCATCGCGGCGCGTGGCGCGAAGATCGTGGACGGCCACACCCGCCTGGGCGTGGCGGCCGGCGACCACGCGGCCATCGTGTGGCCGCTGCTGTGCAGCATGGCCAAGGCCAAGTACTACCTGCTGCTGTGCGACCCGGTGAGCGGCGAGGAGGCCGAGCGCATCGGTCTCGTATCGCTGGCCGTGGACGAGGCCGAGCTGCTGCCGCGCGCCTACGAGGTGGCCGACCGGCTGGCGGCCGGCTCGCAGACCGCCATCCGCTGGACCAAGCATGCGCTCAACCAGTGGCTGCGCCAGGCGGGCCCGATGTTCGAAACCTCGCTGGCGCTCGAATTCATGGGCTTTGGCGGCCCCGACGCCCGCGAGGGCGTGGCGTCCCTGCGCGAGAAGCGCGCCCCCAAGTTCTGACCACCAACTGCACGCGACGCGCAGTGCCCGCGCCCCTCCGGTCCCGTCCGCACCAACATCCACAGCCGCGTGAAACTGGTGCAGCCCCCTCCGGGGGAAGCCGCGCAGCGGCTCAGGGGGCTGCGCTCAAGCTTCACTTCCTCGCCAGCATGTCGGCGGTGTTCGTCTTGCGGTCGGCGTTCACGCGCTGCACGTGCGGGCGTTCGGCCATGCGCGCGAGGTAGTCGCGCACGGGCAGCGCGGCCAGGTAGTCGCGGCCATAGATGATCTTGGTGGCCGAGCTCACCAGTGGCAGGTGAACGATGGCCGCGCAATCGGCCATGGTGAACGTGTCGCCCGCCACGTAAGGGCTGAATTTCGCCAGCTGGCCGAACGCCGCGATGTTCTTCTCCAGCTGCGCGCCCACCTTGTCGCGGGCGGCCTCGCTCACGCTGCCGCCAAAGAAGGCCTGGGGGTACAGGTTGCGCGCCACCAGCTCCAGGTGCAGTTCCAGGAACGTGATCAGCTCGCGCACCTTGGCGGCCTGATAGGGGTCCGCGGGCAGCAGGGCGGGCTGGGGGTGGGCCATCTCGATGTAGTCGGCGATCACGGCCGATTCGCACAGTGGCCCGTGGGGGGTGCGCAGGTAGGGCACCTTGCCCAGCGGGCTGGCGCTGCGGTCGGTCTCGCCGACCCAGGCCAGCTCCTCGGTGAAGGGCAGGCCCTTTTCGAGCAGGGCGAGCTTGGCCTTGTTGTAGTAGTTGCTGGCGGAAAAGCCGCAGAGTGTGAGCATGGTGGAGTCTCCTTTGTAGTTGTGGATGACAGGCGCATGGTAGGCGGGCGCTCCTGCCGCGTCCGTCGCGCAGATGACCCTGATCAAGGCGGCCGGGGCCGGGCCACCTACAATCACCCTGCCATGCCTTCCTCCCTGCAAACCATCCGCGGCCTTCGCTGGCTCGCCCGCCTTGTGCTGGCGTGGTTTGTCCTGTCCATCGGCGTGGCCGTGGCCTCGCCCCTGGTCAACCCCCAGGCGATGGAGCTGATCTGCTCGGGTTCGGGCGCGATCAAGCTGCTGGTCAAGACCGACGATGGCATGCAGGAGATGTCCAGCCACACGCTCGATTGCCCCCTGTGCGCGCATGTCGGCGCTCCACCTCCCGTGTCCCAGGCCCGGCTGCCTGTGGTCCACCCCCTGGCGCACGCCCTGCGCCCCATCCCCGCCGCGCACATCGCTGCGCGCACCGCCGCGCCGCTGCCGCCGCGCGGGCCCCCCGCGTTCTCCTGAAATTGCTATTTGTTTGATAGCTGTTTGCGCTTGATGGATAAGCGCTGACGGCCTATTTGGCTTGAAATTCAGGAGTTCCCATGCGCAAAAGCCGCATGGCGCTGGCCGTGGCCGGCGCCTTTCCCCTTGCCCTGTCCTGGGCCGTGCCCGCGTGGGCCCAGACCGCTGACAGCAGCACGCCCGTCAAGGAGCTGGGCGTGGTCACCATCCGCGGCGGCCAGCCCACGTCGCTGCCCACGCAGATTCCCACCACCATCGAGGGCGTGACGCGCGAGCAGATCGAGCACTCGATCAACGCCACCGACAGCGAAGATGCCCTCAAGTACCTGCCCAGCCTGCTGGTGCGCAAGCGCTACATCGGCGACTACAACCACGCCGTGCTGTCCACCCGCGCCTCGGGCACGGGCAACCCGGCGCGGTCCATGGTGTTCGCCGACGGCATCCTGCTCTCCAACTACCTGGGCAACGGCCCCACCAACGCGCCGCGCTGGATGCTGGTCACGCCGGAAGAAATCGAGCGCGTGGACGTGCTCTACGGCCCGTTTTCGGCCGCCTACGCCGGCAACTCGGTGGGCGCGGTGGTGGACTATGTGACGCGCATGCCCACAAAGTTCGAGGCGCATGCGCAGGTGAGCTACCAGCACCAGCCGTTCGATCTGTACGGCACCAGCGCCACCTACGCGGGCAAGCAGGTCAGCGCCTCGGTGGGCAACAAGAATGGCGACTGGTCGTGGTTCCTCAACTTCAACAAGACCGACAGCGAGGGCCAGCCGCTCACCTTCCCCACGCGCCTCGTGTCTGCAGGCGCCGTGGGCCATGCAGGCACGCCGGTGACGGGTGCCGTGCTGGGCGACAACCGCGGCAACCAGCCCTGGTACCTGCTGGGCACGGCCACGCAGTACCACACGCAGCAAGACCATATCAAGGCCAAGATCGCCTACGACGTCTCGCCCACCGTGCGCGCGGCCTACACCCTGGGCTGGTGGCACAACGAATCCGAAGGGCGCCCCGCCAGCTACCTGCGCGACGCCAACGGCAATGCGGTGTACGGCGGCACGGTCAACATCAACGGCCGCTCGTACACGCTGGCGCCCACCGACTTCAATGTGTCCAACGAGAACCTCACGCACTTCATGCACGGGCTCTCGGTCAAGAGCCACACGCAGGGCACGTTCGACTGGGAAGTGGCCGCCAGCCTGTACGACTACCAGACCGACACCCTGCGTGCCGCGACGGTGGCGATGCCCGCCGCGTTGCATGGCGGCGCGGGCCGCATCGTCAACGGCAAGGGCACGGGCTGGAACACGCTGGCCGCCAAAGGCACCTGGCGGCCGGATGGCGTCCAGGGCGCCCACATCGTGGACTTTGGCCTGCAGCGCGACAGCTACCAGCTGCGCACGGTGGAGAACGCCACGGCGAACTGGATCAACGGCGCTGCGGGCGCCCGCAACCAGGCGTTCAACGGCGACACACAGCTGCTGGGCCTGTGGGCGCAAGACACCTGGAAGATCGCGCCCCAATGGAAGGCCGTCCTGGGCGCCCGCGCCGAACGCTGGAGCGCCAGCAACGGCCAGACCGGCAACGCCACCACCACGGTGAACCACCCCGGGCGCAACGAGACGTACTTCTCGCCCAAGGCCGCCGTGGCCTGGCAGGCCAGCGACCTGTGGGTGTTGAAAGCCTCCACCGGCCGCGCGGTGCGCATGCCCACCGTGGCCGAGCTGTACCAGGGGGGCATCAGCGGCAGTGGCACGCTCATCAACAACGACCCGAACCTGAAACCCGAAAAGAGCTGGACCACCGAGCTCACGGCCGAGCGGGACATGGGCAACGGGCTGCTGCGCCTGACCGCGTTCTTCGAGCGCACCAGGGACGCGCTGTACTCGCAGACCAACGTGCTCGTCACGCCCAACGTGACCAACGTGCAGAACGTGGACGCCATCCGCACCAAGGGCATCGAGCTGTCGTATCAGGCCGCCAATGTGCTCCTGCGTGGGCTCGACCTCGGGTCAAGCCTGACCTGGACGGACTCCAGGATCACCCGCAACGACAAGTTTCCCGCCAGCGTGGGCAAGTGGCAGCCGCGCATCCCCGAGTGGCGCGCGAGTGCCGTGGCCACGTACCGGCCGGACGACAAATGGTCGTACACCCTGGGCGCGCGCTACAGCGGCAGGCAGTACAGCACGCTGGACAACACCGATGTGAACGGTTTTGCCTACCAGGGCGCGAGCCGCTACTTCACCACCGACGTGCGCGTGCGCTACCAGATCACCAAGCAGGTGAGCGCCGCCGTGGGCATCGACAACCTCAACAACTACCAGTTCTGGAACTTCCACCCCTACCCGCAGCGCACCTACATGGCAGAACTAAAGATAACCCCCTGAGCGGCTTCGCCGCATCCCCCAAGGGGGACGCCTCCAGCGGCCCGGCGAAGCCGGTTCCGCGGCGGCGCTCGCCTCGGGCGCGCCAGTGTTGAATGCAATGCATCGTTGAAACGAAAGGTCTGAATATGAAATCAAATACTATGAAAAATATAGCGGCTACCGCTTTGCTGTTAAGCGCTGCAGGCATTTTTGGCTCTGCATCCGCCCATGTGGTGCTCGAATACCAGGTGGCCCCGGCGGGCGCCAGCTACAAGGCGAGCTTCAAGGTCGGCCACGGCTGCGGCGCGTCGCCCACGCGGCAGATCGCGGTGGACATCCCGGCCGGCATGCGCGGCGCGCGCCCCATGCCCAAGCCGGGCTGGACGCTCGATGTGCAACGCGACAAGCTGGCCCAGCCGTACACCAGCCACGGCCGCAGCATCACCGAGGACGTGGTGCGCATCACCTGGACGGCCAAGACCCCGGAGGACATGCTGCAAAGCGCGCACTACGATGAGTTCGTGCTCGTGGCCCAGGCGCCCGAGCAGGCGGGCACCGTGTACTGGCCCGTGCGCCAGGCCTGCGCCGAAGGCCGGAACGACTGGACTGACGTGCCCAAGGCGGGCCAGAAACTTTCGGACCTGAAGTCCCCTGCGGCGGCGCTGGAGATTCTGCCCACGGGCGGCGGCGTTGCCCACCATCATTGACAGTCAGGCCCACGGGCTTGTTCCATCCAATTTTCCTTCTGATATCCGAAAGACATCCATCATGAAAAAACTGCTTCGCACCGCCGCCCTCGTTTCCACACTGGCCGCGACCTTGGCCAGCGCCCCTGCTGCGTGGGCACAGACCGCCGCCGTCAAGGTCGAAGGCGCCTGGGCGCGCGCCAGCGTGCAGGGCCAGAAGGGCACCGGCGCCTTCATGCAGCTGACCGCCCGGGACGGCGCCCGCCTGGTGCGCGCCGAGTCGCCCGCTGCGGGCGTCACCGAAGTGCACGAGATGAAAATGGAAGGCGACGTGATGAAGATGCGCGCCGTGCCCGCGCTGGACCTGCCCGCGGGCAAGACCGTGGAGCTCAAGCCCGGTGGCTACCACGTCATGCTGCTGGACCTGAAGGCCCCGCTGGCCAAGGACAGCTCGGTGCCCATCACGCTGGTGTTCCAGGACGCCAAGGGCGCGGAGAGCAAGCTGGAACTGAGCGTGCCCGTGGGCACGTCGGCGCCCGGCGGCGCCAAGGCGCATGAGCACAAACACTGAGGATTTGGCCTGCGCCACTGCCTTCGCGGCCGCAACGCATTGGAGTAAGCTGTGACCCCACCACAGACCCACCTCTTGCGGAGCGGCCATGAGCGACACATCGAATTTCGGTTTCGGCAAACTTGTTCCCGGTTTTGACTTTCTGCAGAGCCTGGCCAAGGGGGCGTCCAGCGGCATTCCGCAGTTGCCCAACCTGAGCAACTGGGTAGCGCCCACCATCAGCGTGGAAGAGCTCGAAAAGCGCATCGACGAACTCAAGGCCGTGCAGTTCTGGCTGGAGCAGAACTCGCGCGCGCTGGCCGCCACCATCCAGGCGCTGGAGGTGCAGAAGATGACCCTGGCCACGCTCAAGGGCATGAACTTCAGCATGGGTGACGTGGCCAATGCCTTCAAGCTCAAGACCGCCGACACCGTGATGAGCGGCGTGCAGAAAGCCGCCGACACGGTGAGCGGCGCGGCCGGCGCCGTCGCAGGGGCCGCCGCCCGCGTCACGGGCCGCGCGAGCCCCGCCGAAGAAGCAGAAGAAGACGAGGGCGAGGACGCCGAGCCCGCCGCCCAGCCCGCCAAGGCCAAGGCGAAGGGCAGCAAGGCGGCAGCGGCCGCCGCCGCCGCCGCCGCGCCCACCGTGGTGGACCCGATGCAGTGGTGGGGCGCGCTCACCGGCCAGTTCCAGCAGATCGCCGCCAACGCCATGAAGGACGCGGCCAAGCAGACCGCCATCGACACCACCAAGAACATGGCCACGGGCCTCGCCAAGGAAGCCCTCAAGACGGCCACCGGCATGGCCACCCAGTTCGCCGCCAAGGGCATGCAGACCATGCAGGGCGGCGCCAAGCGTGCCGCGGCGGCGGGCACCGCCAGGAAGACCGCCGCCACCAACAAGCCCGCGGCCCGCAAGACCACGGCGAAACCCGCCGCCAAAAAAACCGGCAGCAGCACCCGCAGCCCGGCGGCCCGCAAGCGGGCGGGCTGACGCCAACGCGGGCGGGTGGCAACCCGTGGGGGCCCGACACCCCCGCCACCGCCCCTGGCACGGAGATCCACACCATGAAGCTTTTCCCTTCCGGCCACGCCACCCATCCCCAGTGGCGCATGGCCGCCGCGCTGGTTCTGGCGCAGTTGCGCGCCCAGATGGCGCTGCCCGAATACGCCTCGGCGCCCACGCTGGGCCTGCTCTACATCACCGACCACTACGCCAGCGAGGCCCAGGCGCTGCTCGACCACCTCAGTGGCGAACTGCCCGAGGTCACGGACTGGAGCGGCACCGTGGGCGTGGGCGTATCGGCCAACAATGCCGAGTACTTTGACGAGCCCGCGCTGTCGGTGATGCTGCTCGATGTACCCGCCGACCAGTACCGCGTGTTCTCGGGCGTGGCACCGTTGCCCAACCACCCGCGCCACCCGGCCAGCGGCTTCGTCGCGCACACCGCGCTGGTGCATGCCGATGGCCAGACGCCCGAGCTGGCCGAACTGCTGGCGGAGATGGCGGCCCGCACCGATACGGGCTATCTCTTTGGGGGCCTGAGCGCAAGCCGCGGCGCGAGCGTGCAGTTCGCCGTGGGGGGCGATGGGAACATGGCCGGGCAGGGCGCGGCGGGCGGCGTGTTCGATGGCGGCCTGTCGGGCGTGGCGTTTGGCGCCGGCGTGGCGCTGGTGTCGCGCGTCACGCAGGGTTGCCAGCCCGTGGGGGCGCTGCGCACCATCACCGACGCGCAGGAGAACGTGGTGCTGCAGCTCGACGGCGAACCCGCGCTGGACGTGCTGCTGGAGACGCTGGACGTCACGCTCGACGGAGATCCCCAGCCCGCCCTGCGCAAGGTGCGCGCCACGCTGGCGGGCCTGGTCAGCGCGGGCGAGCAGCCCCAGGGCCAGCGCCGCACGGGCCACTTCGGCACCGACACGCGGGTGCGGCACATCGTGGGGCTGGACGGCGCCCGCCGGGGCGTGGCGCTGGCCGACAAGGTCGAGGCCGGCATGCACCTGGCGTTCTGCCAGCGCAACGTGGCCGCGGCGCGCGCCGACCTCATGCGCATCTGCGCCGAGATCCGCGAGGAGCTGTCGCCAGAGGAGCTGGAGCCCGTGCCGCTGGTCTCGGATGCCGCGGCGGGCGCGGCCGCCGGGCCCGCCGCGGGCGGCCAGGGCAGCCTCGCCCCGCAGGCGGGCCGGCGCATCTGCGGCGCCATCTACGTGAGCTGCTCGGGCCGTGGCGGCCCGCATTTTGGCGGCCCCAGCGCCGAACTGCAGATCGTGCGCCACGCGCTGGGCGATGTGCCGCTGGCCGGTTTTTTTGCGGGCGGCGAGATTGCCCACCACCATCTGTACGGCTACACCGGCGTGTTGACCGTGTTTGTGGACGGCGAGCCCTCACCGTCCTGATGTAGAAGAGGGGGCGGGCTGGTGCAGCAGCCCCCGCAATCGCCAACGCCGGTCAGCCCGCGCCGTTGTCGTCGGACTCGGCTTTTTCCTCGGGCGTCAGCCGCGTGGCCAGGATCTTGTCGATGGTCTTGCCGTCCATGTCCACCACTTCGAGCTTCCAGTTCTCCCACTGCACCGTGTCGGTCACCTTGGGCAGGCGGCCGGTCAGCAGCATGATCATGCCGCTGAGCGTGTGGTAGCGGCCGCGCTCCTCCTCGGGCACGGTGTCCAGGTTCAGGCGGTCCTTCAGCTCGGGCACGGGAATGTGGCCGTCCAGCAGCCAGCTGCCGTCCTCGCGCTGCAGCGCCCACGAGGTCTCGGGGTCGCGCGGCTGGAACTCGCCGGTGATGGCCTCGATCAGGTCCTGCAGCGTCACGATGCCCTGCACCTCGCCGTACTCGTCGATGACAAAAGCCATGTGCACGTCCGACAGCCGGAAGTTGTCCAGCAGCTCCATCCCCGTGATGGTTTCGGGCACGTACAGCGCGGTCTGCAGCGTCTGCTGGGTCAGGCCGTGGGCGCGGTCGCGCAGCGTGCGCGACAGCCACTGGCGCGCGTTGAGCACGCCCAGGATGTTGTCCATGCCGCCGCGCACCACGGGAAAGCGGGCATGGTCGGATTCTTCGATGCGCTGCAGGTTGTCTTCGAACGGCGCATCGATGTCCAGGCACACCACGTCGCCGCGCGGCACCATGAGCGAGCCGATCTGGCGGTCATCGAGCCGGAACACGTTGCGCACCATGGTGTGCTCGTGCGACTCGATCACGCCGGCCGTGGTGCCTTCCACCAGCATGGCGTGGATCTCTTCCTCGGTCACGGGGCTGCCGCTGGTTTCCTTCACGCCCAGGAGGCGCAGCAGCGTGCGCGTGGACGTGGACAGCAGCAGCACGAACGGCTTGGTGGCCAGCGCCAGGAAGTTGATGGGCCGCGCGACGAGCCGGGCGAAGGTCTCGGGGTACGACTGGCCGATGCGCTTGGGCACGAGCTCGCCCACGACGATGGAGAAGTACGTGATCAGCACCACCACCAGCCCCGTGGCCGCATAGCCGCCATAGGGCAGCGGCACGCCCAGCGACTCCAGCCAGGACGCGAGCGGCGCGGCCAGCGCGGCCTCGCCCACGATACCGTTGAGGACGCCGATGGACGTGATGCCGATCTGGATGGTGGAGAGGAAGCGGGTGGGGTCCTCGCCCAGCTTCACGGCGGCGGCGGCGCCGCTATCGCCCTCATCGATCAGCTTCTGCAGCCGGGCTTTGCGGGCCGTGACCAGGGCGATCTCGGACATGGCAAACAGGCCGTTGAGGAGGATGAGGGCGAACAGTATTGCTATTTCCATACAAAGGGCGCCTTGCACGCCCTTGGGTGTTGATGAGTATGGGATTGTAAGGACGGGGGCGCGGCGGGTTCCCCAAGGCCACGGCGCCTGCGCGCGCGGCACCCGACGGTGCAGGGCGCGCTGGCCGCAGGGCAGGCCTGGCGCGGGGGGCGTGGCCGCCCGTGCGCCGCGTGCTCAGCCGCCTTCGGTGGGCAGCCCGGTCGCGTCCCACTCGGGCAGCCCGCCGCGCAGCCAGTACACGGACTTGAAGCCCTTGGCCGCCGCCACCTTGGCCGCCTTGTAGGACTTCCAGCATTCGGCGCCGTTGCAGGCAAAGATCACGGGCTTGGCCTTGTCCAGGCTGGGAATCTTGTCGAGCGCCTGGAAATCGTCCTGGGCCGCGTTGAACGCTACGTCCTTGAGGCTCTTTTCCACATAGGCGGCAAACACGGCGCCCCGGATGCGCCGGGTCTTGAATTCCTTTTCGGTGCGCGTGTCCACCAGCGTCGCGCCCTGGGCCTGCAGGCTCTGCGCCTCGCGCGCGGTGATGCGGTTCACCCCGGGCAGGCTGGTGGGCGTGAAGAGGCCGAGCTCCGCAACGCGCCGGTACTCCGCGGCCTCGGGGCGCACGGCGACCGGGGGCAGGCCGGTGGCGGACGAGGCCCCGCCAAACCACTGGGCCAGCTTGCCGCGCGCATCGGCGGGCAGGTCCTTCTTCACCACGATGGAAAACCCGCCCGGCACCGGCTGCGAGGTGGCCAGCACGCGCGCGGTGCCCGGGTGCGCGGCGGACCATTCCGCCCACTCGTCCTCCCGCACCACGGTGGCGTCGGCCGTGCCCAGCGTCAGGGCCGTGAGTCCCGCCTGGGGAAACTTCTCGTACTGCACGGCCCGCAGGTCCTGGAACGACAGGCCCGCCTCGTTGAGCATGCCGCGCGCCATGTAGGTATAGAGCGAATCCTGCTGGGGCAGGTAGAGCCTGCGGCCCTTCATCGCCGGCACCGCGTCGATCTGCGGCAGGCCGACCAGCAGGTACCTGTCCGATTTCTGCGTCGCGCCCACCAGTTCATAGCCGCGCTGCAGGGCGGAAGCGGCCACCTGGGCGGGGCCGATGAAGATGTCGTGGCTGGCGCTGCGCGTGGCGCGCATCACGTCGGCCAGTTCGTCGCTGGTGGCCAGGGCCACCGTCTGGCCGGCCGCCTTGGAGAGCCCGGACTCGGCGGCCGTGCGCAGGATGGAGTGGGCCGCCTTGCGGGCCGTGGGCTCCACCGCCACCATGGCGGTGAGCTGGGCCTGCGCCACGGCACAGGCCGCGCACGCGAAAAGCAGCACCGCGAGCTTGCCGCCCATGGGTCTCCAGTCAGTGTTCATGGCGCGCGCCCTCTCTCAAAAGAAAGGGCGAATATGCCCACGCCCTCCGTATCTGCGTACGAATGTTTCCGATGTTTTGTATTTGTTACGTTTACTAACGCCATGTCGCGCGCGGTGCGCAGGGGCTGCCGCACAGAATGCGGCCTAGGCTGAAAGCCGGGGGCCTGCCCACCGCTGTCGCGAGCCTGCCTGTTCAATCATTATTTTGGAGACCGTTTCCATGAAAGATTCCATGACATTGCCGCGCCGCCACATGCTGGCCGGAAGCGCCGCTGCCTTGAGCGCGCTGGGCCTGGCCGGATGGACCGGCAGCGCCAGGGCGCAGCAGGCCGCCAGCCCCGCCAAGCCGCTGCCCGCGTACGCGGGATGGAAGTCTTCCGATGCGCTCATCGTGCACAGCAGCAGCACGCTGGAAACCCGGCGCTCGGCTTTCGGCACCAGTGTCATCACGCCCTCCAACCAGCTGTATGTGCGCAACAACCTGCCTGCGCCCGATGCGGCCATCCTGGACAACCGGGACGCCTGGACGGTGTCGGTCGAAGGCGTGAAGAACCCGCGCAGCCTCACCCTGGCCGAGCTCAAGACCCTGGGCGTGGAAACCGTGGCCACCGTGCTGCAGTGCTCGGGCAACGGGCGTGGCTTCTTCCCCAGCAAGCCCAGCGGTACGCCCTGGGCCGTGGGCGCGGCGGGGTGCGTCGTGTGGAGCGGCGTGCCGCTGCGCAATGTGGTGGCGGCGCTGGGCGGGCTCGCCGATGGCGCGGCCTACCTCACGGGCACGGGGGGTGAGAAGCTGCCCGAGGGCGTGGACCCGCTGTCCGTGCTGGTGGAGCGCTCCGTGCCCATCAAGGCCACCGAGGACGCGCTGCTGGCCTGGGAAATGAATGGCGAGCCCATCTCGCTGGCGCACGGCGGCCCGCTGCGGCTGGTGGTGCCGGGCTACCAGGGCGTGAACAACATCAAGTACGTCAAGCGCGTGGCCTTCACCGGCGCCCAGTCGCAGGCGCGCATCATGTCGCACGGCTACCGCATGTCGCCCCCCGGCTCCAAGGCCAGCCCCGACCAGCCGTCGGTGTGGGAGATGGGCGTCAAGTCCTGGATCAATGGCCCCCTGCCCGAGAAGGGCCCCCTCAAGGCCGGCCAGGTGCAGGTGCATGGCGTGGCCTTTGGCGGCACGCAGGCCATCAAGGGCGTGGAGGTCTCGGTGGACGGCGGCAAGACCTGGCAGGCCGCGCGGCTCATCGGCCCCGATCTGGGCAAGTTCGCGTGGCGCCAGTTCGTGCTGCCGGTCACGCTGGCGGCGGGCACGCACGTGCTGGCCAGCCGCGCCACCGATGCCGCAGGCAATGTGCAGGCCGAGCAGCGCGAGGAAAACCTGGGCGGCTACAACAACGCGAGCTGGCGCGACCATGCGGTCACGGTGACCGCAGCGTGACCGGGCGCCCCCCTGAGACGCTGCGCGCCTTCCCCCCTGGAGGGGAGCGCGCCCCCCGGACTGGCCGTGCCAGATCCGCGGTGGCACTGGTGCTGGGGCGCATCGGTTTCCAGCATTTGCGCGTGCCTGCGCTCGCGGCCATGTCGAGCGTGCTGCTGCTGTGGACGGGTGCCGGCTGGGCGGCGGATGCCGCCGAGCTGGCGCGGGGCAAGGAGCTGTTCATCAAGATCCAGCCTGCTTGCGCCGTGTGCCACACGCTGCAGGCCGCCGGTGCCGAGGGGCAGGTGGGCCCGGTGCTGGATGAGCTCAAGCCCGACGCGGGCCGCGTGCTGCGCGCGCTCAAGGCGGGCATCGGCGTGATGCCTTCGTATGCCGAACGCATGAGCGAGAAGGACATGCAGGCCGTGGCGCAGTTCGTGGCGCACGCCACGGGCGCTGCCAGGTAGGCCGGGCGCTGGCCCGTGGTGGCAGCGCCGCCTGCGCGGCGGTGCTGCAACCCCGCTGTGCTCCCGTTCAGGCCGTGGTGCGCGATGGCACCAGCGCCTTGTCGGGAGCGCACCCCTGCAGACCCTGGAATGCAAAGTCCACTTCGGGCACCCGGCCGCTCACGATGTCGGCCAGGGCCTTGCCCGAGCCGCAGGCGTGGGTCCAGCCCAGCGTGCCGTGGCCCGTGTTGAGGAAGAGGTTGGCCACCTTGGTGGCGCCGATCAGCGGCACGTTGCTGGGCGTGGCGGGGCGCAGGCCGGTCCAGAACTGGGCCTGGCTGGCATCGCCCGCGCCGGGGAACAGCTGCTCCACGCGGCGCACGATGGCGTCGCAGCGCACCTGGTTCAGGTGGCGGTCGTAGCCGTTCAATTCGGCCGTGCCGGCGATGCGCAGGCGGTCGCCACCCTGTTCGCTGGTGTAGCGCGAGAACACGAGCTTGAACTCGTCGTCCGTGAGGCTCACCTGGTGCGCCTTGCCGGCATCCTTGACCGGCATGGTCACCGAATAGCCCTTGGCCGGATAGATGGGCAGGCGGACGCCCAGCGGCTGTGCCAGCAGCGGGCTGAACGAGCCCATGGCCAGCACGAAGGCGTCGCCGCGCACGCGCTCGAAGCGGCCCTCGGCGTTGGTCACTTCCACATGGTCGATGTGGCCGCCGGCTTCGCGCAGCGCGGTGATGTGGTGGCCCAGGCGGAACTGCACGCCCGCCGCCTCGCACAGCCGGGCCAGCTCGCGCGTGAACTGGTTGGCATCGCCCGACTCGTCCTCGGCCGTGAAGGTGGCGCCTGCGAGCTGCGGGCGGATGTGGGCCAGCGCGGGCTCGATGCGCACGGCCTCGTCGGCGCTGATGACCTGGCGCTCGCAGCCCAGCGCGCGCATCTGCTCAGCCGGGGCCAGAGCGCCGTCGAATTCCTTTGGGTTGGTATAGAAGTGCAGGATGCCTTGTGTGCGCTGGTCGTACTGGATGCCGGTGGCCGCACGCAACTGCTGCAGCGTGTCGCGGCTGTAGGTGCCCAGGCGCACGATCTGCTCGATGTTGTGGCGCGTGCGCGCCGGCGTGCAGTTGCGCAAGAAGTCCAGGCCCCAGAGCCACTGCCGCATGTCGGCGCGCAGGCGGAACAGCAGTGGAGCATCCTCCTTGCCCAGCCACTGCAGCACCTTGAGCGGCGCGCTCGGGTTGGCCCAGGGCTCCGCGTGGCTCACCGAGATCTGGCCACCGTTGGCGAAGCTGGTCTCGGCGCCGGGCGCACCCTGGCGGTCGATGACGGTCACCTCGTGGCCGCGCTGTTGCAGGAAATAAGCCGAAGTCACGCCGAGCAAGCCGGCGCCCAAAACGATCACGCGCATGATTTTCAAAGCCTTTCTGGGCTCTGGCGCTAGAACAACATGCGCTGGCAGCTATGAATTCAATAGCGTGCAGCTGGCGCATGAATGCCCAAGCTGCCGCTCCCCCTGTCCTTGGTACCTGAGAGATTCACCGCGCGGCCCACATGGCGCGCGGTTTGCTCCTTCGGTGCGCTTCGCGTTGCGCGAAGCGGCTCTCCAGACGGCTTTGATGAATGGTGCAGTACGGGACCTGAGCGTGTATGGGAGTTTGCGCCTTCGGTGAAGCGGGCGGGCCGCTGACTCTCCTGCGGGGGCCATTCTAGGAGCCCGCATCGCGCAAAAACCGCTTTGTCCGCGCTAATGAACCGCAATCGTTGCTGATGCTGCGGGCACGGGGTTGGCCATAATCCGCCGGAACCTTCGCCTTTCTCTGCAGGACGCCTTGATGCCCGATACCGCCTTTGATCCGCTGACCAGCGCGGCCGTGCTCACCATGGCCCGCCTGGGGCGCACGCCCCGTCCGCTCGACCTGCCCGCCGCATTGCGTCCCCAGAACGCTGCCCAGGCCTATGCCGTGCAGGACGCCGTGGTGCGCGAGCGCGGCGAGATCTCGGGCTGGAAGGTGGGCGCGGCGTCGCCGCAGGCGCTGCCTGCGCGGGCGGCCCTGGCGCGCGATTCGGTGTTTGCGATGGCCGGCGGGGGCGCGGTGCGCCTGTCCTGCGCGGGCTTCGCCGTGCTGGGTGTGGAGGCGGAACTGGTGTACGAACTGGGTGCCGATCTGCCTGCCCGGGCGCAGCCCTACAGCGAGGCCGAGGTGCTGTCCGCCGTAGCGTCGGTGCGGGCGGCCATCGAGGTCTGCGACACGCGCTACGCCGCCTGGGCGCAGCAAGGCGAGTGGAGCCGGCTGGCCGACCAGGCCTGCCATGGGGCACTCATCGTGGGGTCGGGAACGGAGAGCGCGCAGTCGGTGCAGCCGATGCGGCAGCCCGTGGTGCTGTCGGTGAATGGCGCGCAGGCCGTGCGGCACGCTGGCTGGGGCAACCCGGCGGGCGATCCCTTGCGCCTGCTCGCCTGGCTGGCCAATGGCGGCGCGCACAGCCTGGGTGGGCTGCGCGCGGGACAGTGGGTGACCACCGGGTCCTGCACCGGCACCGTGATGGTGGCGCCGGGCACGGTGGTGGTGGCTGAGTTTCCCGGCCTGGGGCGCGCCGAACTTCAACTGGGCTGACCGGCGGCGCCCTGCGCGGCGCGCGCGCCGGGCGTGGGGTCAGTTGCGGCGCGGGTTGTCGGGCTGCTGGTCGCGGCGGTTCGGTACGCCGTCGCCGTCCCGGTCGCGGTCATGGCGGTTGGCGACGCCATCGCCGTCACGGTCCCAGCCGCCACGCTGAAACTCCCAGCGGCCTTCGCGTTCCACCCAGTGCGGCTGGCGATACTGGTGGCCGGCGCGGGCCTGCACCCAGTGGCCGCGCACCCATTGGTAGCGGTTGCCACGCCATTCCCAGTGGCCTTCTTCCCACACCTGGCCCCGGCGGGGGCGGGGCACGGCTTCATGGCGCGGGGGAGGGGGCGCGGGCCTCACCTGGTACTGCGTGGCGTGGTAGCTGCGCTCCGGCTGGCCCGATTGGACGATGACGGTGCCCTGCGTGGCGGCATGCGCCTGCGGGAGGGTCCACAGCGCCATCAAGGCGATGGAGGCTGCGGTGAATGTCTTGCGGGTCATGAAGGTCATGGGATTCTCCTGATGTTCCTTGCGGAAGCGGTCACTGCATGGTGGCGGCACGGGCAGCCGGGCCGCGTAGGCGCCCTGCGGGGGTGTGCGTAGGCGGCGAGGGCCAGTTCCTGGCGCGCCCGCCGCCCTCGGGGGGGCGGGCGGCGCTCAGGCCCCGTCAATTGCGATAGGGGTTGTCCGGGCGGCGGTCGTGGCGGTTCGGCACGCCATCTCCGTCGCGGTCGCGGTCGTGGCGGTTGGACACGCCGTCGCGGTCCCTGTCATGGTCGCGGTCGTAGCGGTTGGGAATGCCATCGCCATCGCGGTCGCGGTCATAGCGATTGGGGATGCCGTCGCCATCGCGGTCCCAGCCGCCGGGGCGCATTTCCCAGCGGCCCCCATGCTCCACCCAGCGGGGCTCGCGGTAGTAGTAGCCCGGGCGGGCCTTCACCCAGTGGCCCTGGATCCAGACGTGGCGGTGGCCGCGCCAGTCCCAGTACCCAGGCACCCACACCATGTCGCGGCGGGGGCGGGGCACCACTTCGTAGCGCGGTGGCGGGGGTGGGCCGTACTGCACCATCACCGGCGCGGGCGGCGCCTGGTAGTGGTGGGGCTGCCCCGACTGGATGACGACGGTGGCGCTGGTCTGTGCCTGCGCCACGGTCGCGGCGCCCAGCGACAGCAGGGCGATGGAAGCAGCGGCGAGTGCATTGCGGGCCATGATGGTCTCCTCAAAATGATTCCTTGCGGAACCGGAGACTTCATGGTGCAGATGCTGCGTCAAGACGGTGTAGGCGAATTGCGAAGTCTTGTGAAGTTGTGTTTCCCGTGGCGGCAAAGGCGGGGCTTTTCGTGATTTCTTTCACGCCGGGGCGTGCAGGCGGCCGTCCGGTGCAGGCCTGCGCGTGTCAACGCCACCACACCAGGGCCGCCACCACCAGCAAGGCAAACCAGGCAGGGTGCCTGCCCTCGGTGGCATAGAACACCAGCATTCCGCTGACCAAGGTGGCCAGCCCGGCCACGTCAGCCACCCAGGCCCCCAGGTTGGCATCCCCGGGTACGGTCCCCAGGCGCCACAGCAGGGCGCTGAGGGCCCAGCCCAGCACGGTGGCCAGGTGCCAGGTGCCCCACAGGATGCGCACCTGCCGCTCGTGCAGCACGGGCTTGCCGCCGGTGGGCACCACGCCCTGCGTGCGCAATGCGCGAAACACGAGGAATTCACCCAGTACCGAGTGCGCAACGCCCACCAGGGCGAGGCCCCCGGCTGCCAGTACCAGCGCAGTATTCATCATGGACAGTTTTCAAGTCAATCAGGGTGGCCGTGGAAGGTGCAGACGCGGCGCGTCGATCCGTCTTCTTCGCCTTCAGCGCCTTGGGGGCCAGCACAGGGCCAGCGCGGGCGGCAGCGCCAGCCAGAAGCCCGAGGCGGGCATGAGCACGATGCCCAGCAGCGTGAGTGCCAGCAACCCGGCACCGAGCCCGCGCATGGGGACGGGCGCCATGGCTGTGTTGCGTTCGGCCAGCAGGATGGCCCAGCCCAGCAGCGCGAACAACACGCCGAACAGCACAAACCAGACCACGGCGCCCACGGTCGGGTCTTTTTGCACGCTGTTGAAAACGCCGCGCCGCACGATCTCCTGCAGCTGGGTCGGAAACACGACGGCGGCGTACAGCGTGTGCAGCAGCGCCACGGCCAGCATCCACGGGCCCTTCCAGCGGCTGCGAGGCGGCATGGCCGCAGAGCGAGGGGAGGGGGAGGTCAGGGTGGTCATGTGGGCGGGTTCCTAGGAAGAAAGAAGGGCGGGGCAATGCGTGCGCACCCGTGCACCCAGCCCCGTGAGCAGGTGCATCAGGCCCATCCACATGCGCTCGAACGCCGGCATTTCGCCGGGCACCTGCACCAGGTGATCGCCCAGCACGCGCTGGTGGCGGGCGGCGGTGATGGGTGGCGGCGTCTTGGCGCCAAAATCGAAAACCGCCTGCGTGAAGGGTTCCATCTGCCAGGCCTGCATGTCAGCCAGTGCGGGGGTGAGTTCGGCGGCGTAGGCCTGCACGGAGAGGCCGGCGTTGACGAGCCCGAGTGCCTGGTAGGCCTGCAGCACCAGCGCGTCGCGCTGCGGGTCGGAGGGAGGGCGCAGCAGTGCGGACCACGCTTGTGTCACTTGCGCCCGAAACCCGTCGGAGAGGCTGCGCGTGCAGCCAAAGTCGAGCACACCCACCGTGCCATCGGGGGCGAACAGAAAATTACCAGGGTGCGGATCGGCATGCACCCGGCCCAGCACAAAAGTGCAGTGCATGAACCAGTCCCACAGGTGCTGCCCGGCCTGATCGCGTTGCTGCTGTGTGGGTTGCGTGGCCAGCCAGGCCTGCAGGTGCTGGCCCGGCAGGAACTGCTGCGTGAGCACCTGGGCCCGCGTGTGCGACAGGATGGGCCGCGCCAGCACCACGCCGGGCAAAGCCGCGTGCTGCGCAAACCATTGCAGTTGCTCGGCTTCCTGCAGGTAGTCCACCTCGCGCAGCAGCGTGGCCTCGATCTCGGCCATCACGCCGTCCACCACGGTGCTGGCGGGCAGGGGCATGTCGGTGTGGGCCAGCGCGCGCAGCGCGGTGCGCATCAATTGCATGTCGCTGGCGATGGTGGCGGCAATGCCGGGGTACTGCACCTTGACGGCCACCGTGCCGTGGCCCGCCAGCTGTGCGCGGTGCACCTGGCCCAGGCTGGCGGCGGCGAAGGCGGTGGGCTCGAAGTGGTCGAACAGCGCCTCGGGCTCCCGGCCGAAGGCCTGGCGGAACACGCGCCCCACCAGCGCGCGGTTGAGCGGCGGCGCCTGGTGGTGGGCGCGCGCCAGCTCCTGCCGCACGCCGTCGGGCAGCAGGCCCGGGTGCATGCTGAGCAGCTGCGATACCTTGAGCGCCGAACCCCGCAGCTGGCCCAGGGCGCCAAAGAGGATGCGGCCCAGGGCGGCCTCGTGGTCGGCCTGCGCCTGGGCAGACGGCGTGCTGCGCACGCGATGGCCTAGTTGGGCCATGCCGATGCGTGCCGCCGCCAGGCCCGTGATGGTGCCGCGCGCAAGCCGGCTGGTGCGCGGCGGGTCAGCGCGGGCCATGGTTTGAAGCGGCCAGTTGTTGCAGCATGGACTGCACGATGCGGCGGTGAAACGGCGTGATGACGGCCATGTAGGCATGGCCCAGCGTGTTGTGGATGTGCACCACGGTGCTGATGACCACCGTAGGCGCGCTGCCCCGCTGCCCGTGTTTGGTCAGCGAGACCTGCACATCCAGGTGTTTGTCGTCCTGCCCCATCACCACTTCGGTGTCGCTCAGATGGCGGATGAGGAAGATGCCCACGCGGTCTCCGACGCGGTAGCTGCGCGCATTGGTTGGAGAGGCTCCGCTGGCAAGCGGGTGCACGTCCTGCAACTGCCCCACGCCCTTGAGGCCCACCAGCCGCACCAGCTTGTTGCGCACTGCCAGAAGTTGCTCCGTCCACCGCGGTGTCCGGGCCAAGACCTCCAGCCAGGTCTGCAATGCGCTGGCGGCGGGGCGGGGATCGGTCGTTGTGAAGGCGTCAAAAAAATCCGCGTCATGCAAGGTGGCATGGATGACGGTGCCTGGGGGCACCTGGATTTCGCGCACGGCGCGGGCGGTGGTCATGCGGACTTCCTCTTGCGGGGCGTGGCCACTGGCTGTGCGGCGGGTGTCGGGCTGGCAGCGCGGGGTTTGCGCGGCGCACGCGGCGGTTTGGAAGGCTCCGGCGACCGGGATGGTTCAGCGGCTGCCGTGTAGGCGGGGGCCGGGCCGGGCGGTGCGCTGGCCATGGCCTGTCTGGCCAGCTGCAGCATGCCCATCAGGCCGCTGCTGTGCTGCACCATGCGGGCCATCTGGCTGCGCAGCACAAAGCCACCGAGCTGCAGCACGCGGTTGACGAGCCCTCCGCGCAGCGCCTGCACCAGCACGCCGAGCGAGAGGTCCACCAGCTGCGTGGTGTCGGCAAATTCCTCGGAGGTGTCGGCCAGCCAGTACGTCACCACACCGGCCAGGTAGTCGGTGTACAGCCCGCCCGCCATGCCCTTGAAGTCGCAGGGCTCGATCTCGCCACTGGCCTCCGCGGCTTCCAGAAAGCTGGCGACGGCCTCGCGCAGGCTGTGCCGTGCCGCCAGGGGCTCGGCCAGCATCGACAGCGGCGAGCGCCGCGCCAGGCTGCGCACCTGGGCCACGAACTCGCGGTCGGCCAGCAGGCGCTCCAGCACCGCGTCGGTCAGGCGCTGCAGCTTTTCCTGCAGGCCGTAGCCCGCGAAGCCGGGCGTCTGCAGGGTGTCGGCCAGCGCCTGGTGGGCCACGTCGTCCAGGTAGCCCAGCACGATGCGGTCCTTGGTCGGGAAGTATTTGTAGATCGTGGCGTCGCCAATGCCGGCGGCGCGGGCGATGTCCTTCATCGTCGTGCCGTCGAAGCCCTGGCGGGTCATGAGGTCCACCGCGCTGGCCACGATCTGGCGGCGGGTGGCATCTTGCTGCTGGCGGGTGGTCTTCATTTAATATCTTTAAATCTGTCAAATTGACTATTTAAAGAATAGTGTATTCACATTAAAGAGTCAACCGGCGCTGAAACGGGCATTCGGTGCGCTGGAGGCGGCTGTTCTGAGCACTTTTTAGCCCTCTACCGCTTGTCGGTAAAGCGCAAGAAGCTATCAAAAAGATAGTGTTTGTGCTGGCTCGCCCGGCCCCCCGCCATGCCATGCCATCGCCCTCCGAAACCGGCGCGCCCAAGGCCGGTGCACCCGTGGAACCGGCTTTGCCGGGCCACCGGGTGCGTCCCCCGCGGGGGACGCCGCGCAGCGGCTCAGGGGGGGAGTCGTCTCATCCCGGTGAAGGCCTCGAACTCCCAGCTGCGCATGGCCAGCAGCAGGGTGTAGCCCTCCAGCTCGCGCGGCGGCAGTTTCTGGTCGGCCAGGTGCTGCTGCGCGAAGTCCTGCGCCACGCGCTGCATGCGCTCCATGAAGGCGGGCGCCAGGCCCCGGCTGATGGTGCCGTGCACCAGCAGCACGCCTTCGCCCGGGCCGTCGAAGCCGCCCGCGAAGTAGTCGAGCAGCGCATGCTCGCGAAAGTAGTTCATCACCGGCCCGTGGGGCCGCCAGCGGAAGGTCTTGGCCAGCTTGAGGCGGTAGCGGTTCAGCGGCCGCAGCTCGATGATGCCGATGCGGTCGAGCTGCGCGAGGTACTTGATGCCCTCGGCCTCGGTGAGGCGGTAGGTGGTGGTCACCTGCTCCAGCGTCCACTGGCTGAGCACGCAGATGGCCATGAGCAGCAGCTTCTTGTCGGCCACCACCGCGCGCTCCTGCTCCTGGCTCAGTTCCTTGAGCAAGGGCTGGCTGTCGGCCACGCGGCGCGCCAGGTCGGCGAAGTCCAGCGCCAGCGCGCGGCAGATCGCGTCGATGCGCGACAGCGGCATGTCGCCCTTGGCCAGCATGCGCTTGACGCTGGACTCGGCCATGCCCAGGGCCTGGGCCAGGTCCGCGTAGGTCATCTGCGCGGTCTTGAGTTCCTTTTTCAGGGCGGCAACGAGGTCGGCGGTGGTGCTCATGGGTATCGATTATCGGTACCCAGGGTGCTCCGGGTGGCCCTCCGTGCGACTTTTCGCGGCCCGGGACCGTTGGGCTGAAGACACTGCGCGGCATCGATCCACCACCTGCCCACGGACACGACGACCATGACCGTTCTCCCCGCTCCCTTTCGCCATCGCCCCGGCCCGTCGCGCGCCGAGGGGGCCCTGCTGGGCCTCGCCGTGCTGCTGCTGGGGCTGGCGTGCCTGGGCCCGGCGCTGCCGGCCAGCACCCTCCAGCATGCCTTTGCGGACCAGCGCGCGCTGTGGGGCATCCCTTGCGCGCTGGATGTCCTGAGCAACCTGCCATTCGCCGCCGCCGGCCTGTGGGGGCTGCGGTGGCTGCGGCGCGTGGAGCGCCCGGCCATGGATGCGGCCTCCCGGGTCTTCGCGGCCCTGTTCTTCGCGGGCCTGGTGTGCACGGCCGTGGGCTCCGGCCTGTACCACGCGGTGCCCGACGATGCGGGCCTGCTGTGGGACCGGCTGGGCATGGTGCTGCCTTTCGCGGGCCTGCTGGGCCTGGCGGCGGGTGGCCGGGTGAGCGCCCGGGCGGGCTGGGCCGCCGCAGGCACGGTGTTGCTGGCGGGTCCGGCTGCGGTGCTGTGGTGGTCCACCACCGGCAACCTGCTGCCCTGGGCCGTGGTGCAGCTGGGCGGGATGCTGGTGGTGCTGGCGCTGGCCCTGCTGCCCCGGCGTGCGGGCACGCTGCCGGTGCACCTGGGCGCCGTGATCGCGATGTACGCCGTGGCCAAGCTGTTCGAGGCGGCCGACCATGCCGTGTTCGACGCCACGGCGCAGTGGGTGTCGGGCCACAGCCTCAAGCACGTGCTGGCGGCTGGCGCTGCCTGGCCGGTGCTGATGGCGCTGGATGCGCTGGCGGCTTCGCGCCACAGCCGCGCACCGCGCCCCGCATTTGCCGCCATGTGCGGGCAGAATGGCGCCCACACCATGGGTGTCGCACGCGGGCAGGGCCTCCAGCCCCGGGTGCGCCGGGCCATACCAACACACACAGCAGCCACCGCCGACCCATTGGACACGAGGAGAAACGCATGAACCCCGAGACCACCCCAGCCAGCGTGCCCCAGGCGCCCCACGTGCACTCCGTGCAGCACACGGGCAGCCCGGGCCATGGGCATGAGGACCCGAACCAGTTCGCGCTGCTGCGCCAGCGGCGCTTCGCCCCGTTCTTCTGGACCCAGTTCTCCGGCGCCGCCAACGACAACCTCTTCAAGTTCGCGTTCACCGTGATGGTGACGTACCAGCTCAGCGTGTCGTGGCTGCCGCCCGCGATGGCGGGGCTGGTGATCGGCGCGCTGTTCATCCTGCCGTTCCTGCTGTTCTCGGCCACCTCGGGGCAGCTCACCGACAAGTACGACAAGACGCGCATGATCCGCTTCGTGAAGAACCTGGAGATCGCCATCATGCTGGTGGCCGCCTTCGGGTTCATCGCGGGCCACGTGCCCGTCCTGCTGCTGTGCACCTTCCTCATGGGCGTGCACTCCACGCTGTTCGGGCCGGTCAAGTTCGCCTACATGCCGCAGGTGCTCAACGAGCGCGAACTCACGGGCGGCAACGGCATGGTCGAGATGGGAACCTTCGTGGCCATCCTGCTGGGCAACGTGGCGGGGGGCCTGCTGGTGGCGCTGCCGGGCATCGGCCACACCACGGTGGCCGTGGCCTGCGTGGTGGCCGCGCTGGCGGGGCGCGCCGTGGCGCAGTTCATTCCCCCGGTGCCGGCCACCGACCCGGGGCTCACGATCAACTGGAACCCCTTCACCGAGACCTGGCGCAACCTCAGGCTCGCGCATGGCAACATCGTGGTGTTCCGCTCGCTGCTGGGCATCAGCTGGATGTGGTTCTTCGGCGCGGTGTTCCTGAGCCAGTTCCCCAGCCTGGCCAAGGAGGTGCTGCACGGCAACGAGCAGGTGGCCTCGCTGCTGCTGGTGGTGTTCTCCATCGGCATCGGCATCGGCTCGCTGCTGTGCGAGGTGCTCTCGCGCCGCCATGTCGAGATCGGCCTGGTGCCCCTGGGCGCCATCGGCATGAGCGTGTTCTCCATCGACCTGTACTTCGCCGCGCGCAGCCTGCCGCCCGCGGAGATCATGGGCCTTGGCACCTTTCTAGCGCAGAGCCAGCACTGGCGCGTGATGCTCGACCTGGCGCTGCTCAGCCTGTTCGCGGGCCTGTACAGCGTGCCCATGTACGCGCTGATCCAGATGCGCAGCCAGCCCACGCACCGCGCGCGCATCATCGCGGCCAACAACATCCTGAACGCGCTGTTCATGATCGCGAGTTCGCTCATCGCGGGCGCCTTGCTGGGCGCCGGTTTCACGGTGCCGCAGATCTTCCTGTTCACCGGCCTGGCCAATGCGGTGGTGGCGTTCTACATCTTCATGCTGGTGCCCGAGTACCTGCTGCGCTTCGTGGCCTGGGTGTCCTCGCGTTTCGTCTACCGCTTCAAGGTGCAGGGCGACGAGAACCTGCCCAGCACGGGCGCGGCCATCCTGGCCTGCAACCACGTGAGCTTTGTGGATGCCGTGCTGCTCATGGCGGCCAGCCCGCGCCCCATCTACTTCGTGATGGACCACCGCATCTTCCGCGTGCCGGTGCTCGGCTGGCTGTTCCGCCTTGCCAAGGCCATCCCCATCGCGCCCTACAAGGAAGACCCCAAGACCTACGAAGCCGCCTTCGACCGCGCCGCGCAGGTGCTGCGCGAAGGCGACCTGCTGGCCATCTTTCCCGAAGGCGGCATCACCAAGGACGGGCAGCTGCAGGAGTTCAAGGGCGGCATCATGAAGATCATCGAGCGTGCCCGCGAAGAGGGCATCGAGGCGCCCGTCATTCCCATGGCGCTGACCAATCTGTGGGGCTCGTACTTCAGCCGCATCGAGCAGGGCGGGGCCATGGTGCGGCCCTTCCGGAGGGGCTTCTACAGCCGCGTGGGCCTGAACGTGGGGCACGCCGTGGCGCCGTCGGACGTGCAGCCTTCGTTGTTGCGCTCGCGCGTGGCGGACCTGCTCGGAGCCTGACCGCCATGGAGCAGGACCGGGTGGAACAGGAAGAGCGCACCGCGCTGGCCCGCAAGATCATGGCCTTTCTGCGGGAGATCGGCCTGGACGTGGCCGAGGACGAGCTTGCCGGCGGCAACAGCTTCCTGCCCGGCGTGCGCATCGCGCGCGGCGGCCTGAGGGTGGACCTGGCGCGGCTGCGGTGGCCCGGCGACCTGCTGCACGAGGCCGGACACCTGGCCGTGGTGCCCGCAGCCCTGCGCGCGGGCATGGACGATGCCCTTGCCGAACTGCCCCCCGTGCCGCACGGCGGCGAGATCGAAGCCACGGCATGGGCCTGGGCCGCCCTGCAGCATCTGCGGCTGCCATCGGCCGTGCTGTTCCACGAAGGGGGCTACCACGGCCACTCGCAGGGCTTGCGCATGACCTTCGAGCTGGGCGTGTATCTGGGCGCTGCCGGGCTGGTGTCGGCGGGCCTCGCGGCATCGCCCGCACAGGCCGCCTCTTCGGGCGTTGCGCCCTATCCGCACCTGCAGGCCTGGCTGCGCGCCTGAGCCGCGATCCTGCCGGCATGGATACATGGGCCGGGAACCGCCCTCGGGCGTTCCGCCTGGCCTGTCGCCGGGTCAGTCTTTGGGCGCACCCCGGCGCGCCGGTGGCTTGGCCCCCGGCGCTGCGTCCCCGCACGAGAGCAGCTTCTCGTAGTTGCGCCGCAGGATCAGCCCTGCGTAGTACACGTGCTCGCGCATCAGCTGCTCGGCACGCACACAGTCGCGCGCGATGACCGCCTCGATGATGCGGTGGTGGTCGCCGTGCGAGCGCAGGATGATGGGATGGTCGTCCCACAGGATGATGCGGTCCGAGGCGAAGGGAATGTTCTGCGCCTGCTCCGCGAAGCGCGTGACCCAGGGGTTGCCCGAGGCTTCCAGCAGCGTGTCGTGGATGGTCACGTTCATCTGCTGGTAGGGCTCGTGGTCTTCGGGCCGCAGTTCTCCCAGGTCCAGGATGCGGTCGCCGTCCGCCAGCGCCCCGCGCAGCCGCTGCGCCTGTTCGGGCGTGAGTCCACGCATGGCGGCGTTGCGGCAGGCCAGGCCTTCGAGCACCGCGCGCACCTCGTAGGCCGCGACGATCTCCTCCATGTTGAAGCCGCGCACCAGGTAGCCGCGCTTGGGCTGGTGGTCGACCAGCCCCTCGCTGGCCAGGGTGCTCAGGGCGGCGCGCACGGGGGTGCGCGAAACGCCCAGCTTCTCGGCCAGGGGGATTTCCTCCAGCCGCTCGTCGGGCCGTATCTCCCCGTTGAGGATCCAGTTGCGCAGCGTCTCGGTCACGTCCTGGGCCAAAGTTCTCATCCCTGCCGCTCCAGTAGAAATTTTCTTCAAGTATACATGTGCTGCCATTAATGGCATTTTTACGGGTTATCCCTGAGATAAATCAGTAGTCATGTATACATAATTGCCTCGCTCACGCACCATGCGTGATTTTGATCAAGAAGGGCGAGCGTGGATATGGCAAGGGTTGCAAGTGAAGATGGCGGCTGGCTGGGGTTGGCAAACCGCACCGGTGTGGTGACGGGCGCAGGCGGCGGCATCGGCCTGGAGATCGCCGTGCAGCTGCTGGCCGCGGGAGCCCGCGTCGCCTTGCTCGACCGCGATGCACAGCGCCTGGCGGAGATCGCCGGCGGACTGGGCGAGCACCCGGGCCGGGTCCTGCCGATCACCTGCGACGTGACCGACCCGCACAGCGTGCAGGCGGCGGCGGACCAGGTGCAAAAGGCCTGGGGCGCGGTGGATCTGCTGGTCAACAATGCCGCGGCCCTGTACGCCGACGCGCTGATGGACATCGCCGTCGACAAATGGAACCAGCTGCTGTCGGTGAACCTGACCGGCTACCTGCTGTGCGCCCAGGCCTTCGGGCGGCAGATGATCGCCCACGGCGGGGGCTCGATGGTTCACATCGCGTCCATCTCGGCCAGCATTCCGCAGCCCTACAGCGGGGCGTACAGCGTGAGCAAGGCGGGCGTGAAGATGCTGTCGCAGCTGCTGGCCGTCGAGCTGGGCGCGCACGGCGTGCGCAGCAACGTGGTCAGCCCCGCGATGATCCGCACGCCCATGAGCGAGGGCATCTACACGGACCCCGCGGTGCGCCTGCGGCGCGAACAGATCGTGCCCGCCGGCCGCATCAGCACGCCCTCGGACATCGCCGGCGCCGTGCTGTTCCTGTCCAGCGAGCGGGCCAGCTACATCAGCGGCCAGGAATTCCTCGTCGACGGCGGCCTGACGCAGGCCTGGCTGGGCCTGATTCCCCGCCCAGGGTTCGAGAAGAAGGACACGGCCGCACAGCCGGCCGCCTGACGCCATTGCGCTCCCCGTTACCTCACCCCCCCCAAAAAAAGGAGACTCTCGTGAAACCAGCCAAGTCCTTGCTCGTGGCCTGCGTGGCCGCACTTTCCACCTTCTGCGCGCAGGCGCAGACCGAACCGGGCCTGACCGACAAGACCATCAAGCTCGGCCTGTTCGGGCCGCTGTCGGGCAACTCCATGGCCTACGGCTTCGACGTGATGAACGCGGCCAAGATGTACTACGACAAGATCAACAAGGACGGCGGCATCCACGGGCGCAAGATCGAACTGGTGGTCGAGGACGACCGCTGCAACGCCAACGACCTGCTGGCCGCCGTGAAGAAGCTCACCGAGCAGGACAAGGTCTTCGCGCTCAACGGGGGCTCCTGCTCTGCCGCCGTGGTGGGCGCGCGCGAGTACGTGGAACGCTCGCAGATCCCCCTGGTGATGCTCAACGCGTCGGGCGACGGCGCCCTGTACCCGCCGTCGAAGTACATCTACGGCGCGTTCTCCATCTCCCAGCGCGCGGTGGGCGGCTCGATGGTGCAGTTCGCCGCCGAGCACCTCAAGGGCAAGAAGATCGGCTACATCAACCACGACGATGCCTATGGCGGGTGGAACCTCGAAGCGGCGGAGTTCCAGGCCAAGCAGCTCGGGGTGGACCTGCAGGTCCAGTCGGTCGCGCCGAACCTGACCGACGTGACCGCGCCGATGCTCAAGATCCGCGCCGCCAACCCCGACGTGCTGCTGATCACCACCTACGCGCGCCCCGTGAGCCTGCTGGTCAAGAAGGCGCAGGAGCTGGGCTGGACCAAACCCATCGTGATCGCCGTCAACGGCACGGCCGACCTCAAGCAGCTGGTCGAGAACGTGGGCAGCAAGGATGCGTTCAAGAACGTCTACCTGCAGGAAGTGATGGCCGACGTGGCCGGCGGCCCCAAGCTCAAGTGGGTCTACGACATGTACAAGGCCTACTACCCCGAGCTGGCCGCCAAGCCAGGCTATCCGCAGACCTACATGCCCTACGGCATCCCGTCGGCGATGACCGTGGTCAACGCGCTCAAGGCCGCGGGCCCGCAGCTCACGCGGGAGAAGTTCCTCACCGCGCTGTCGCAGACCAAGTTCGAGTCGAACGTGATGGCCGGCCCGATCGAGCTCACGCCCACCGACCACGCGGGCCAGAAGTCGGCCATCTACCTGAAGTTCGACGGCACCAACATGACCGCGGTCCCAGGCGCCTACCGCAGCCTCTGGACCTACCAGCCCAAGTAACCAACCAGGAGAAGGGGCCGGTCCACGCCCGCGTGCGGCCGCCCCTCCATCGCCATGAGTTTCAGTGAGATTTGGCTGTTTCTGCAGCAGGGCATCCTTTCCGGCCTGGTGACGGGCAGCGTCTATGCGCTGCTGGCCATCGCCATCGTCGCGATCTTCAAGACCACCGACGTGCCGAACTTCGCCCAGGGCGAGATCTTCATGATCGGCGGCTATGTGGCGCTGTCCCTGCTGCTGATCGCGGGCTGGTCGTACGCCGTGGTCATCCCCGTCACGGTGGTCGCCGTGGCGGTGGGCGCGGCGCTCTTCCAGCGGGTGGTGATGGAGCGGGTGACCCATTCCAAGGGCGTGGGCCCGCAGCTGGTGATCGCCACGCTGGGCCTGGCCTACATGCTCAAGGGCCTGGTGCGCCAGACCGGGCTGGGCGACACGCCGCGCTCGCTGCCGCCCCTGGTCTCCAACGACCCCGTCATCATCGGCGACGCCTTTCTCACGCGGCTCGACGTGGCGATCTTCGCCGCCTCCATCACCGCGATGGTGCTGATTTACCTGATGTTCAACCACACGCGCATCGGCAAGGCGATGCGGGCCGTGGGCATGAACCCGCGCGCCGCGCAGATCGTCGGCATCCGCCTGTCGCGCATCCGCATGATGGTGTGGGCCATGGCAGGCCTGCTGTCCGCGCTGGCCGCCCTGCTCATTACCCCCAAGATCCTCATCACGCCGGACATCGCGCACATCGCGATCCTGGCCTATGCGGCGGCCATCGTGGGCGGCTTCACCAGCCTGCCGGGCGCCGTGCTGGGCGGCCTCGTCATCGGCATCGTCGAGAACCTGGTGGGCCTGTTCATCTCCACCAACGCCATCGTGGTCGCGCCCTTCCTGGCCATCCTGGTCACGCTGATTGTGCGTCCGCAGGGCATCCTGGGCGGCAAGCCCCAAGTCAAGAAAGTATGAAAACCATGACCCGCGATCACTGGGCATTGCTCGCTGCCGCCCTGGTTCTGTTGATCCTTCCCTTCGCCGTGTCGGGCTATGTCCTGTACGTGGTCAACCTGCTGATGGTCTTCGTGGTGCTGGCCCTGGGCATGCACGTCGTGATCGGCGAATCGGGCCAGTTCGCGCTGGCGCACGCCGCGTTCTTCGGCATCGGCATCTACACGGCCGGCATCATCAACACGGCATGGCACCCGCCCTTCGTGCTGTCCGTCCTGGCCGGCGGGGCCCTGTCGGCCGCGCTCGGCTACCTCATCGGCTACCTGGCGCTGCGCATGCGCGACATCTACCTGGCCCTGGCCACCTTCGCCTTCGGCGAGGCGATGCAATGGGTCTTCCTCACCTGGGAGCGCGTCACGGGCGGCTCCAACGGCATGAAGATGGATCCGGCCAATCTGTTCGGCTACAGGCTGACCAACGACCTGCAGGCCTACCCCTTCGTGGTGGTGCTGGCGGGGCTGATGCTGTGGCTCACCGTGGCGCTGGCGCGCTCACAGTACGGCTCGTCGCTCAGGGCCGTGCGCGAGAGCGATGTGGCCGCGATGGCCATGGGCATCAACGTCAAGGCCATGAAGCAGAGCGCGTTCGCCATCTCGGCGGCCTTCGCGGGCATCGCCGGGGGCATGTACACGCTGTTCACCTCGTTCATCCACCCGGAGAGCCTGGGCTTCCAGACCACCATCCTGGTCCTCACCATGGTCGTCGTGGGGGGCATGGGCTCGGTGCGCGGCGCGGTGGCCGGCGCCATTGCCTTCGGCCTCATCTCCGAGCTGCTGCGCCAGCTCATGTCGGTGCAGGAAATCATCTATGGCGTGATCCTCATGGGGTTCATGATGTTCATGCCCAAGGGGCTGTTCGCCGACCGCAACCGCCGCGTGGCACGCAAGCCCGCCAAGGGGGTGCAGGCATGAGCACGCGCCCCTTCCTGGAAGTCTCCGGCATCACCGTGCGATTTGGCGGGCTGGTGGCCGTGAACAGCCTCTCGTTCGACGTGGCGCGCGGCTCGATCCATGCGCTGATCGGCCCCAACGGGGCCGGCAAGTCCACCACCTTCAACTGCATCTCCCGCTACTACCAGCCGACCGAAGGCCGCATCGTTGTGGACGGCGAGGACGTGACGCACCATGCACCTTCGCGCATGGCAGGCATGGGCATCGCGCGCACCTTCCAGAACCTGGAGCTGTTCGGCGACCTGAGCGTGTACGAGAACGTGCTGCTGGGCTGCCACTCGCACAGCGCGAACACGCTGGGCCGGCTGCTGCGCCGCCCCGGCGGCGAGATCCGCGACCTGGTGGACAGCCTCATCGAGCGCGTGGGCCTGACCCACGACCGCGAGACCCGCGCCAAGGAACTCGACTTCGGCCACCAGAAGCTGCTGGAGATCGCCCGCGCCCTGGCGCTCAAGCCGCGCCTGCTGCTGCTGGACGAACCGGCGGCCGGCCTGCGCAACCGGGACATCGAGAACCTGGACCACCTGCTGACCGAACTGGCCCAGAAGGACGGCATCACCGTGCTCCTGGTCGAGCACGTGATGCAGCTGGTGATGTCGATCTCCGACCGCATCACCGTCATGTCCTTCGGCCAGAAGATCGCCGAAGGAACCCCCAAGGAAATCAGCGAGAACCCGACCGTGATCGAAGCCTACCTCGGCAAGGGAGCGGCCCATGCCTGATCCCATGCAGCAACCAAGCCAGGGCGCACTGCTCGAAGTGCGCGGCATCAGCGCCTCCTACGGCGCCATCCAGGCGCTCTCGGGCGTGAGCCTGGCCGTGCCGCAGGGCGCCATCGTGGCCCTGCTGGGCAGCAACGGTGCCGGCAAGAGCAGCACGTTGAACGCGATCTCGCACCTCATCGATCCCACCGCCGGCGAGGTCCACTTCGCCGGCGAGCCCATCCACCGGCAGCCGTCCGACGAGATCGTCCGCAGGGGCCTGGTGCAGGTGCCCGAGGGGCGCGAGGTGTTCAAGGAAATGAGCGTGCGCGAGAACCTGGAGCTGGGCGCCTTCCTGCGCCGCGACCGCGCCGCGATCGCCGAGGACCTGGACAAGGTCTACACCCTGTTTGCGCGGCTCAAGGAACGCTCCGAGCAGCGGGCGGCCACGCTGTCGGGCGGCGAGCAGCAGATGCTGGCGATCGGCCGGGCGCTCATGTCCCGCCCGCGGCTCATCATGTTCGACGAGCCTTCGATGGGGCTGTCACCGCTGCTCGTCGAGCAGATCTTCGAGGCGATCCTGCGGCTCAACCGCGAGCAGGGCCTGACCATCCTGCTCGTGGAGCAGGACGTGCGCCTGGCGCTCACGGTGGCCAGCCACGCCTACATCCTGGAAAACGGCGAGATCACGCTGCAGGGCGCGGCGGCCCAGCTCATGGACGACCCGGCCGTGCGCCGGGCCTACCTCGGCGTCTGAACGGCGCCCATTCAGCAGGAGAAATCGAATGGATTTGTTGAAAGGCAAGCTCGCGCTGGTGACCGGCGCCGGCGGGGGGCTGGGCTCGGCCATTGCGCTGGGCTTCGCGAACGAGGGCGCCAAGGTGATCTGCGCCGACATCGGTGCGGACAAGGCCGAGGCCACGGCCCGGCGCATCCGCGATGCCGGCGGCGAGGCCTGGAGCGTGGTGCTGGACGTGTGCGACCGGGCCGCCGTCCAGGCCTGCGCCGCGGACCTGCAGGCGCGCATCGGCCCGATCGACGTGCTGATCAACAACGCAGGCATTTCCGGCCGCGCGCGCATCGACGACCCGCACGCGCCCGAGGTGTGGGACCGCCTCATCGACGTGAACCTGCAGGGCCTGTTCAACGTCACGCATGCCTTCGTGCCGGCGTTGAAGAAGACCCGGGGGTGCATCGTGAATCTGTCGTCCATCGTGGCATTCGTGAGCGGCATCTCGTCGGCGGGGTATGTCGCCTCCAAGGGCGCCGTGCGTTCGCTGACCCAGGTGCTGGCCCGCGACCTGGCGCCTTTTGGGGTGCGCGCCAATGCGGTCGCGCCCGGGCTGATGCTGACCGAGATGGTCGCCCCGCAGCTGGCCGTGCCCGGCGGCACGGACTGGTACATGAAGCGCGTGCCCGCGGGCCGCGGCGGCGAGGTCGAGGAAATCGTCGGACCCGTGGTCTTTCTTTCCTCCCACATGGCCAGCTATGTGAATGGTGTGGTGCTGCCCGTCGATGGCGGCTTTCTCTCGGCTTGATCGGAATCTTCGCAAACACATGGACGACAACAGCAACAGCAAACCGATTGCCCTGGTCACCGGCGGTGCCGGCGGCATGGGCCTGGCCACGGTCGAACGCCTGGCCCGCGACGGCTATGCCGTGGTGATGGTGGACCGCGATGAAGCCCTGGCGCAGCGCGAGACCGGCCGCTTGAAGGGCCTGGGCCTGGATGTGCAGTGCCGCGTGCTCGACCTGACGGACGAAGCGGCCGTGCGCGGCCTGGTGCACTCCCTGCCCCCAGTGCGCGCTCTGGTCAACAACGCCGGCATCTTCGACGAGCGCAAGTTCCTGGAGGTGAGCAACGACGACTTCCGCCGTGCCTACGAGGTCAACCTCATCGCCGTGGCCACGCTCACACAGGAAGTAGCCAAGACCATGCCCGAGGGCGGCCGCATCGTGAACATCGCTTCGCGCGCGTACCTGGGGGCGAAGAACCACCCGCACTACGTGGCCTCCAAGGCCGCCGTGGTGGGCTACACGCGCGCCAGTGCCATGGAACTGGCGCCGCGCGGCATCCTGGTCAACGCGATCGCGCCGGGGCTGATCGATACGCCCATCCTGCGCGCGCTCACGCCCGAGCGGCTGGCGGCGCAGCTCGCGCTGCAGCCCACGGGCAAGGCCGGCAGGCCGGAAGACATCGCCCAGGCGGTGGCCTTCCTCGTGTCGCCGCAGACCGGCTTCATCACCGGGCAGGTGCTGTTCGTCGATGGCGGCAAGTCGCTGGGTGGGTCGGGCGCATGACGGCCCCCCACTGGGATGCCGAGTACGACGTCGTCGTGATCGGCGCGGGCGCGGGCGGCATGGCCGCCGCGCTGACCGCGAAGATCGAAGGCTGCAGCGTGCTGCTGGTCGAGAAGACCGACCGCGTGGGCGGCTCCACCGCCGTGTCCGGCGGGGCCGTGTGGGCGCCGCTCAATGCGCAGTCGGCGCGGGTGGGCCACCCCGACAGCTTCGAGAAGGTCTGGACCTACCTGCGCAACACGGTGGGCGACGCGGCGCCGGCCGGGATGCAGCAGGCCTTCCTGCGCCACGGCGCCGGCATGGTCGACTACTTCGAGAAGCACACCGCCGTGCGGCTTGTCGCGCGCAGCTACTCCCCCGACTACTACCCCGACCGCGAGGGCGCGGCCTTCGGCGGCCGCTCGCTCGACCCGGCGATGTTCGACGGGCGTGAACTGGGCGCGCATTTCAAGGAACTGCGCGATCCCCTGCCCGAATTCATGGTGCTGGGCGGGATGATGGTCACCATGACCGACGCCAGGCACCTGCTGGCGGTCACGCGCTCGTTCACGTCCTGGCGCGAAGGCATGAAGCTCGTGCTGCGCTACTTCGCCGACCGGCTGCGCGGCTACCACCGTGGCACGCGCCTGGTGCTGGGCAATGCGCTGGCGGCCCGGCTTTTCAAGAGCGTGATCGACCGTGGTATCGACTACTGGCTGGACACACCGGTGGAGAAGCTGGACGTGTCCCATGGCGCGGTGGTGGGCGTCTCGCTGGTGCGCGCGGGCAAGCCGGTGCAGGTGCGGGCGCGCCGCGGCGTGGTGGTGGCCACGGGGGGATTCCCCTGGAGCGAGGAACTGCGCAGTGCGCACTACCCCGCGCCGACGGGGCCCTGGTCCATGTCGCCGCAGGGCAACCGGGGCGAGGGCATCGCGCTGGCGCGCGAAGCCGGCGCGGTGCTGGGGCAGGGCCATACCAACCCGGCCTTCTGGGCGCCGGTCTCCATCCTGCAGCGGCCCGATGGCTCGGTCGTGCGCTATCCGCACCTGGTCTGGGACCGTGCCAAGCCCGGCCTCATGGCCGTGAACGGTGCCGGCCAGCGCTTCGTCAACGAGTCGACGTCTTACCACGAGTTCGTGCGGGCGATGTACCGCTCGCACGAGACAGTGCCCACCCTGCCGGCTTACCTGGTGTGCGACAGTGACTTCATGGAGCAGTGGGGCATGGGCCTGGCGTTGCCGGGCGGGCGGCCGCGCGATCACCTCGTCAAGGCCGGCTACCTGGTGAAGGCGCCGACATTGCGGGCGCTGGGCGATGCCCTGGGCATCGGCGGCGCCGCGCTGCAGGCCACGGCCGAGCGCTTCAACGCGCAGGCCGACCAGGGGCGCGACGACGACTTCGGCAAGGGCAGCACCGAATACAACCGCTACCTGGGCGACGCGGCGCACCAGCCCAACCCCTGCATCGGTGCCTTGCGCCAGGGCCCGTTCTATGCCGTGAAGGTGTTCGCGGGCGACATTGGCACGGCCGTGGGCATTGCCTGCAACGAAAATGCCCAGGCGCTCGATGCCGCCGGCCAGCCCATCCCGGGCCTCTACGCGGCGGGCAATGACATGCATTCGGTGATGGGCGGCGAGTACCCCGCGCCCGGCATCACCCTGGGGCCCGCGCTGACCTTCGGGTGGATCGCGGGCCGCCAGCTGGCGCAGGCAGCGCCTTCCCATCCATGAACCGGTGAACTTCCATGCAGATCTATTTCTCTCCGTTCTCTCCCTATGTGCGCAAGTGCCTGGTGACGGCGCACGAGCTGGGCCTCAGCGACCGCGTGCAATTGCTGCCGTCGAACGCCAACCCGGTCCGGCGCGACCAGGACATCATCGCCAGGAACCCGCTGGGCAAGGTGCCGACCTTCATCACCGACGAGGGCGCCGTGCTGTACGACAGCCGCGTCATCTGCGAATACCTCGACGAGATCGGCAACGGAACGCTGTTTCCCCGCAGTGGCGATGCGCGCTGGAATGCGCTGACGCTGCAGGCGCTCGGAGACGGCATCCTCGACGGCGCGCTGATCGCCCGCTATGAGGACGTGGCGCGGCCCGAGCCGCTGCGCTGGCCAGAGTGGCGCGCCGCGCAGCTGGACAAGGCCGAGACTTCGCTGGCCCATCTGTCCGCGAACCCCGCACTCATCGCGCCGCAGCGGCTGGACATCGGCACGCTCACGGTGGCCTGTGCGCTGTGGTACCTGGATCTCAGGTTTGCGGACTTCGGATGGCGCCAGCGCCATCCCGCCGTTGCGGCCTGGTACGAGGCATTTTCAAAGCGTCCATCATTGCAGGCGAGCTGGGCGCTGTGATCCGGCGCGCGCCAGCGCCCCATCGCTGCCGCGCTCACTCCGCCCGGATGTTCGCGCGCTGGGCGATCGCGCGCATGCGCGGCAGTTCGTCCTCGATCCGCGCCAGCACGGCGTCGCCGCTGGCATAGGACTGCTCCAGCCCGCTGGCGATGAGCTTGCTGCGGATCTCGGCATCCGCCATGGTCTCGGCCAGGGCCTTGCCCAGCTTCGCCTTGACTTCGGCGGGCAGGCCGCGCGGCGCCACGACGGCCAGCCACGAATCCGCGGCAAAACCCGCGAAGCCGCTTTCCGCCACCGTGGGCACATCCGGCAGCTGCGTGGCCCGCGCCGCGCCGGTGACCACGATGGGCTTGATCTTGCCACCCTTGAGCTGCGGCAGCGCGGCCGCCACCGTGTCGATGGTGAACGGGATCTGCCCACCGATCAGGTCGCTCATGGCGGGTGCGCTGCCCCGGTAGGGCACATGCATCAGCTGGATGCCGGTGGCCGACCACATCAGCTCGGCGGCAAAGTGGCCCGTGGTGCCGCTGCCGAACGAGCCGTAGGAGAACTTGTCCGGAGCGCGCTTCACCGCCGCGATCAGCTGCGGGAGGTTGGCCACCGGCACATCGCGGTGGGCCAGCAGGATCAGCGGCACGCGCGCCACCATGCCGATGGGTTCGAAGCTCTTGACCGGGTCGTACGGCAGCTTGTTGTTGAGCGCCGGGTTGACGGTGAAGGTGGAGCCCGAGCTGATCAGCAGCGTGTAGCCGTCGGCCGGAGCGTTGGCCACGAAGGATGCGCCCACGATGGTGCCCGCGCCGGCCTTGTTCTCGACCACCACCGCCTGGCTCAGGCGTTCGCCCAGCTTCTTGCTGATGAGCCGGCCCACGATGTCGACGGCCCCGCCGGGCGGAAAGGGCACCACCAGCTGCACCGGCTTGGCGGGGTAGCCATCGGCGTGCGCCATGCGCCCCCAACCCAAGCCTGCGATGGCTGCCATGAACAACAAGGCGACGCCGGTGCGTCTTTTGGGCTGTGGGCATTTCATGTGGCGGTCCTTCTGGTGCGGGTTGTTCACCCTGCGTTGCGGCTGTGAACAAGGGGAAGGCGCGCCAGTCTTCGTCTCGCTCTGGCCACGCCTGTCGCTACTGCGGAGTTGTCGAGGCCGCCAGGGCGATGAGATGAGGGCACGGGGCCATGGCGGTGAAAGACCGGGCGGCATGCGCAGGTCTTGTGAGGGCAGAGCGGGGGGCGCTCAGATCACGGACAGCCCGGCCAGCCGGCACAGGCGCTGTTGCTCGGTTTCCTCGCGCGGCGGTGCGTCAGCCGTTGCGAAAAAGAAAGCTGTAGGCGTTCAACGCCGGCACCCCTCCCAGGTGCGCGTACAGCACGCGGGAGCCTTCGGGGAATTCGCCCTTGCGCACCATGTCGATCATGCCGTGCATGGACTTGCCTTCGTACACCGGGTCGGTGAGCATGCCTTCCTGGCGTGCGCACAGGCGGATGGCTTCGAGCGTGCCTTCATTGGGCAGGCCGTATTCGGGGCCGCCGTAGCGCGTGTCGAGCACCACATCCTCGGCCGTGATCTCCTGGCCCAGCTCCACCAGCTTGGCCGTGTTCTGCGCGATGCGCAGCACCTGGGCATGCGTCTTCTCGGGCTTGGCCGAGGCGTCGATGCCGATCACCTTGCGCGCCCGGCCGTCGGCCGCAAAGCCCACCACCATGCCGGCCTGCGTGCTGCCCGTGACCGAGCACACGACGATGTAGTCAAACGTAAAGCCCAGCTCCTTCTCCTGCTGGCGCACTTCCTCGGCAAAGCCCACGAAGCCCAGGCCGCCGTAGGGGTGCTCGGAGCAGCCGGCGGGGATGGGGAAGGGCTTGCCGCCCGCCTTCTTCACGTCTTCCATGGCCTGCTCCCAGCTCGGGCGGATGCCGATGTCGAAGCCCGCAGCGTCCAGGCGCACGTCGGCGCCCATGATACGGCTCATCTCGATGTTGCCCACGCGGTCGTACACCGCATCGGAGTAGTTGACCCAGTTCTCCTGCACCAGCACGCACTTCATGCCCAGGTGCGCGGCCACGGCGGCCACCTGGCGCGTCTGGTTGGACTGGATGCCGCCGATGGAGACCAGTGTGTCGTAGCCGCCCGCGATCGCCTCGGGGATGAGGTATTCGAGCTTGCGCGTCTTGTTGCCGCCAAAGGCCAGGCCCGAGTTGCAGTCCTCGCGCTTGGCGTACAGGTGCACCTTGCCGCCCAGGTGGGCCGACAGGCGCGGCAGCGCGGTGATGGGCGAGGGCCCGAAGGTCAGCGGGTGGCGGGCGAATTTCTGCAGGTTCATGGCGGGTTTCCGGTCGATGGAAGGGATGGTGCAAGAGGTGGCTTGCAGTGCCTTCATCGTAGGAAAACACGCGCATACAGTGGTTGCGAATTTCTTCCTGATTTCAGCGTTTCAGGTTTGTGTATGAGAATATGAAAAACTAATATTTCTCACAGATCACCATGCGCACAACAAAAGTTCGTGCCAAGAATGTGCCGCAGTCCGATGTGTCGGCCGAGCTGGACCGTACCGACAAGGCCATCCTGCGCCAGCTGCAGCGTGATGCCTCGCTGTCCAATGTGGCGCTGGCCGAGAAGGTGCACCTGAGCCCGCCCGCCTGCCTGCGCCGCGTGGAGCGGCTCAAGCGCCTGGGGCTCATCGACGGCATCGTGGCGTTGCTCAACCCCCAGGCCGTGGGCGCGGGCATGCTGGTGATGATTGGGGTGGTGCTCGACCGCTCCACGCCCGAGTCGTTTGCCGAGTTTGAAAAGGCGGCGGCCAAGGTGTCCGGCTGCATGGAATGCCATGTGGTCACCGGCGAGTTCGACTACTTCATGCTGGTGCGCACGCGCGACAACGACAGCTTCAACCGGCTGCATGCCGAGCAGCTGCTCTACCTGCCGGGCGTGCGGCAGGTGCGCTCGTTCATGGTGCTGCGCAATGTGCTGTCCACCACCGAGCTGCCGCTGGCGCTGTAGCGGCGGCCAGCCCTCCGCTCACGGGGCGCCGCGCAGGCGCCCCACCACGGCCGCCCAGGCCGGACCGCCGAACAGGTTGACCACCAGCCCCGCCATCAAGAGCCCCGCGCCCGCAAAGTGCACGGGCAACAACTGCTCGCCGAACACCCACCAGCCCGTGGTCAGGCCCACCACGGGCACCAGCAGGGTGAAGGGGGCGACGCGGTTCACCGGGTAGCGCGACATGAGATACGTCCACAGCCCGAAGCCCAGCAGCGTGGAGATCCAGGCGATGTAGGCCACGGCGGCCATGGATTTCAGCGACAGGTGCTGCACGGCGGCCCACACGGCCGCGGGCCCGTCCAGCAGCAAGGACAGCACCACGAATGGCAGCGGCGCCACCACGCTCGACCACACGATGAAGGCAAACTGGTTCATCGGCCCGTAGCGTTCCACGGCGCGCGTGACGATGTTGCCGCAGCCCCACATCGCCGCCGCCCCCACGGTCAGTGCGAATCCCGCCAGCGGCATCGACGCGCCGTGGGCACTGCCGATCAGCACCAGCCCCACGCCGGCCAGCGCCAGGCCCGCCACCTGGTTGCCCTGCCATGCCTCGCGCAGCCACCAGGCCGCCAGCAGCAGCGTGAAGAACGACTGCGACTGCAGCACCAGCGAGGCCAGGCCCGACGGCATGCCGATGTGGATGGCGGTGAACAGCAGCGCGAACTGGCCCACCGCCATGGTCATGCCGTACAGCAGGTACAGGCGCAGCGGAACCTTGGGGGGCTTGACGAACAGCAGCGCTGGAAACGCCGCCAGCAGGTAGCGCAGCGCGCCCAGCAGCAGGGGCGGCACACCGGCCACGCCCACCTTGATGACGGCGAAGTTGAGCCCCCAGACCACGATGACGAGCAGGGCCAGGGCGAGATCGCGGGGGCGCAGGGCAGTGTTCATGCCCTGTATTTTCGGTGCACCGGCGGGTCCGTGGCCGCGCGTTTCACGACCGGCCTGGTGCGAAAACGGACATGCCCGGGCCCACCCCGGGGGGTTACGCCGCTTCCACCGCGAAGCTCAGCCCCGCGTGGGCCTGCAGCCGCGCGACCAGCTTGCCGCCCAGCGCGGGCGCCGTGGTCCAGATGCCGCCGGGGGTGTCCGTGGCGTCCTGCAGCAGGCACACGGCCGCCTCGGTGATCATCTTGGAGGTGGAGCCATAGCCCGGGTCGCGGTCGCCCTTGACGCCCACGCGCAGGCTGTTGCCCGCGGCGTCGGTGCCCAGGAAGAGCACGTCGTAGAAGCCGTTCTCGCGTTCCTCGCGCGAAGGGCCCTCGCCGGGCTTGGGGCCCTTGTCCGAGCCCAGCGACTTGTCGCCCGCCACGGCATTGGCCATGGCCTCGCCCTTTTCGCCGGGGCCGGTGATGAGCATTTCGTCGTACACGAAGTCGGTGCCGTAGGCGTGCTGCAGCAGGAAATTGGAGCGGTGCACGTTGCGGGTGTTGATGGCGGCCATCACGAACGGGGCCACCCACACTCCTTCGCCCAGGGCCTCGTCCACCATGGGCTTGTTGCCCGAGGGCTGGCGCGGCCCTTCGAAGCCGGGCGTGAGCGAGAACGGATTCTTCAGCAGGTCCAGCACGGCGGGGTGGGTGGCGGCGGCGGCCATGGTGGCCTTCAGGCTGGCGGCGGTGCCGCCCGAGAACGTGCCCTTCATCTTGCGCACCCGTCCGCGCACCCGGCTCGCGGGGTGGCCGAAACGGGCCTTCATCTCGGTTTGCAGCAGGTACACGCCCAGGTCGAACGGGATGGAGTCGAACCCGCACGAGAACACGATGCGCGCGCCGCTGGCCCGGGCCGTGGCTTCGTGCGCGTCGATCATCTGGCGCATCCACGCGGGTTCGCCGCACAGGTCCACGTAGTCCACGCCGGCCGCCGCGCACGCGGCCACCAGTTCGTTGCCGTAGAGCTGGTAGGGCCCCACGGTGGTCAGCACCAGGCGGGTCTGGTCCATCAGCGCCTGCAGGCTGGCGGGGTCGGTGCTGTCGGTCACGATCAGCGGGGTGTCGGCCGGGGCGCCCACTTCGTCGCGCACGGCGGCGAGCTTGTCGGCATTGCGCCCGCCCATGGCCCAGCGCAGGCCGCTGCCGGCGGGATAGCGCTGCAAAAGGTACTCGACCACGAGGCGGCCCGTGAAGCCGGTGGCGCCGTGGACGACAAGATCGAAGGGTTTGGTCATGGGCTGTCTCCGTGCACTGCTGCGTGCGGGTGGGGGAAGGGGCGGGCGCCGCCGCGGGCGGCCGCCGGCTGCTGGGATGCGATTGTGAAAGACAAGCGGGTGCCGGCATGTCGCCCAGGTGCCGCTTGCGATGGGCAAAAAGTATCGTTTGGCGATACCGTGAAGCCGGACTGCCGCCACTGGCGCAACCCGGCGGGGGCGGCGGGGGGCCGGGCCCGGCACCATGCGGTCCGTGTTCAACCACGGGCCTGACAAGGGCCCCACCTCTGTATGTCATCCAATGCTCCCTTCCTCGTTCAGCGTGACACCCGTGCCTGGCAACTGCAGGTGTGGGTCTCGTTCTGCATCGCCGTCTTCCTGTGCGCCGTGGGGCTGGCCTGGCTGCCGGGCGAGCAACTGGAGCAGGCGTTCATGGTGATGGGCTATGTGTTCTGCCTGTCGGCCGCGTTCGTGCTGGCCAAGTTCGTGCGGGACAACGAGAGCGCCGCGCGCCGCGGTGCGGGAGACACGCCCATGTGGAAGCTGGTGGTCTGGGGCGGATTCGCCGTGGCCATGGGCCTCACGGGCTGGGGCCTGTTCGGCATGGAGATCAACGTGACCTACAAGGCCTTCCTGGGTGTGAGCTGGCTGTACCTGATCACCACCGCCTTCACGCTGGCCAAGATGCTGCGCGACCGCCACGAGGCTGACCTGCTGGAAGCACGCCTGCAAGGCCGCCGCGAAGCTGCCGCAGCACATGCTGCTACGTCTGGTAACAACGCCAGCTGAGTTTCCGGCGTTCGCCATGGAGCTATGGCGGATGCTCGGAGGTTGCCCTGAAAAAAACCGGTGCTGCCGCGCTACTGCGCAGCACCTCCTGTGAGGAGTGAAACCATGAAGAAATTGCCGAAGATCCTGACCCTTGCCCTGGCCGCCGGCCTGCTGTGCACGCTGGCCGCCCTGCCCGCGCGCGCCCAGAGCGAGGCCTCGGCCGCGCTGTCGCTGCTGCCTGTCGCTTCGGTGGTGGGCACGGCGTCGGTGGCGTCCGCCGCCGCTGGCGCGGTCGTGGCGGTGCCTGCCGCATTGTCGGTGGCGGGTGCGGCGCTGACCGTGAAGACGGTGGAGGCCTCGGCCACCGGCACGGTGTACTTGCTGGAGCGCGCCTCCGACGGCGCCCAGGTCAGCGTCGAGGTGGCGGGCCGGGGCGTGGGCGCATCGGCGCACACCGTGGGCACGGTGGTGACCTGCAGCGTGATCGGCACGGGCGTGGTGCTGTCGGTGGCGGGCGAGGCGATCGCCTTCGTGCCCAACGCCATCGGCCGTGCGCTGCTGCACAACGAGCGCCTGTAAGGGGCACCGCCATGGATGTGCAGCAGATGACCGTGACGACCCCGGCGCATGCCCGCGTGCGCTCCTTCAACCCCGCCATGCTCGGCCTGGCCCTGGTGGCGGGCGCGGCCATGCTGGCGGCGCCAGCGGCCCACGCGGGCCGCTCCTGCGAGGCCGCCAAGCCCGTGCCGGCCAAGGTGATCGAGCGCGGCATGCAACTGGCGCAGCAGACCTCCGCCGCGCTCGACGCGGAGCATGCGAAGTCCGGCGCCCAGGTGGTGGTGCTCGCCCGCGCCGGGCAGGACCTGAGCAAGTACGGCCTGCGCTATTCGCACCTGGGCTGGGCCTACAAGACACCCGAGGGCCCCTGGCGCGTGGCCCACAAGCTCAACGAATGCGGCACGGCCGTGGGGCACCTGTACCGGCAGGGCCTGGGCGAGTTCTTCCTGGACGACCTGTGGCGCTACGAGGCCGTCTACGCCGTGCCCACGCCCGAGGTGCAGCAGCGCCTGCTGGCCGTGCTGCAGGACAAGGCCCGCACCAGGACGCTGCAGCACCCGCCCTACAGCATGGTGAGCTACGTGTGGGGCCGCAAGTACCAGCAGTCCAACCAATGGGCGCTGGAAACGCTGGCCGTGGCCATGGAGCCCGCCACGGTGCGCAACCGCGAGCAGGCGCAGGCCTGGCTGCAGTTCAAGGGCTACGAGCCGACCACGCTCAAGCTCGGGCCGCTCACGCGGATGGGCGGGCGCGTGGGTTCGGCCAACATCGCGTTCGACGACCACCCGGGCGACAAGCGGTTCTCGGACCGCATCGAGACCGTCACGGTCGATTCGGTGCTGGCCTGGCTGCAGCGGGCCCAGCTGGCGGCCGCGCCGGTGGTGCTGACCGTGAAGAATTGATGAAATGGGCCGATTGCGCTTGACTGGTAAGCGCTAGCAGCTATCAAATGCATAGTATCTACAGAGGGGAATGATCATGAGCAAATCACTGCGGCTGTCTGAAAAATGGTTCCGCCGCGGCCTGTGGCTGGTGGCGCTGGTGTTCGCCAGCTTCCTCATCGGGCTGGGCGGCACCATCGTGGGCGATTTGCCCAAGGTCGAGACGCCGCTGCGCGTGGATGACTTCCTGGACAAGCCGGCCGCTGAAAAGCTGCGCGCCCAGGTCAAGGACGCGCGCCAGGCCGAGCAGGACGCGCAGACCGCGCTGGAGCAGGCGCAGCTGCAGCGCAGCAAGGCCCGCAGCGAAACGCAGGCCGCGCGCGAGACCTTCAACAACTGGCTCTCCACCCGCTCGGCCACCCAGCGCGTCGACCAGGACCCGGAGGTCATTGCGCGCACCCAGGCGCTCGATGTGCTCAAGCTCGCCGAGCGCAAGACCCAGCAGGCGGTGGAGCTGCAGCAGCAGGCCGCGCTCGACGCGCGCCAGGCGGCGGCGGCCACGCAGGAGCGCCTGAACAGCATGGAAGCCGATGGCTACGTGAAGCTGGAGGCCGAGCGCCGCAAGGTGGAGCTGCGCGTGTTCCTGTACCGCCTGGCGCTCACCCTGCCGCTGCTGGCCATCGCCGGCTGGCTGTTCGTGAAGAAGCGCAAGGGCACCTACTGGCCGTTCGTGTGGGGCTTCATCTTCTTCGCGCTGTTCGCGTTCTTCGTGGAGCTGGTGCCCTACCTGCCCAGCTACGGCGGCTATGTGCGCTACGTGGTGGGCATCGGCATCACGGCGCTGGTGGGGCGCTACGCCATCCTCGCGCTCAACCGCTACCTGGAGCGCCAGAAGCTGGCCGAAACCCTGCCCGACCAGGAGCGCCGCAAGGAGCTGAGCTACGACGTGGCCCTGGCCCGCCTGGCCAAGAGCGTGTGCCCCGGCTGCGAGCGGCCCGTGGACTTGAAGAACGAGAAGATCGACTTCTGCCCGCACTGCGGCATCGGCCTGTTCGACCACTGCGGCACCTGCACCACGCGCAAGAGCGCCTTCGCCCGCTTCTGCCATGCCTGCGGCACGGGCGCGGGGGTGCGGCTGGCGCGGGATGACTGAGCGGGTCCCCGCGTGACACCCATGGGGGGGCTGCGCCGCCGCGAGCTTCTGGGCGCGCTGGCCGCCGCCGGACTGGCGGGGGCCTGTGCGCCGCTGCCGGCCCACAGTGCGCCCGGGGCGCTGATCGAGAACGTGACCCGCCTGTACCCCGTGCGCGTGTCGCGGGTGGTGGTGCCCGCCAGCCTGCAGGACGTGGCGCAGGCCGTGCGCAACTGGCCCGGCGCGGTGGCCGTGGGCGGCGGGCGCTACAGCATGGGCGGCCAGGTCGGCGTGGAAGGCGGCCTGCACATCGACATGCGCGGCATGAATGCCCTGGTGTGGCTGGACACCGGGGCGCGCACGGTGCGCGTGCAGGCCGGCATGCGCTGGCGCGACCTGCAGGACCACCTGGACCCCCACGACCTGGCGGTGCGCACCATGCAGAGTTATTCGAACTTCACGGTGGGCGGGTCCGTGTCGGTGAACGTGCATGGCCGCTATGTGGGGCACGGGCCCATCGGCGCGTCCGTGCGGGCCCTGCAGATCGTGCTCGCCAGCGGCGAGGTGCGCGAGGCCAGCCGCCAGCAGCACCCCGACCTGTTCCGTGCCGCGCTGGGCGGCTATGGCGGGCTGGGCGTGATCACCGAGGTGGAGCTGGATCTGGATGCCAACACCGCCATCGAGCGCACCGTGGCCCAGGTGGCGCTGGACGACTACCCCGGCTTCTTTGCCGCCAGGGTGGCCGCCAACGCGCGGGCCGTGATGCACAACGCCGACCTGCTGCCCCCCCGTTTCGACCGCGCCACCGCCGTGACCTGGGCCCGCACCGACAAGCCCGTGACCATGCCCGGGCGCCTGGTGCCGCGCGGCCAGCGGTATGACCTGGACAAGAGCGTGATCTGGGCCATGACCGAACTGCCGGGCGGCCACCAGCTGCAGCACAAGGTGGTGCGCCCGGCGCTGCTGCGTGGCCAGCCGGTGGTGTGGCGCAACCACGAGGCCAGCCTGGATGCCGCCTCGCTGGAGCCCGCGAGCCGCGCACAGTCCACCTACGTGCTGCAGGAGTACTTTGTGCCCGTGGCCCGGTTCGCCGCTTTCACGCGGGGCTTGGCCCGCATCCTGCAGCAGCATGGGGCGCAGGTGCTCAACATCTCGGTGCGCCATGCGCCGCCCGACCCCGATGCCATCATGGCCTGGGCGCGCGAGGAGGTGTTTTCGTGGGTGCTGTACTACAAGCAGGGCACCCGCCCCGAGGCCTGTGCCGAAGTGGCTCTGTGGACGCGTGCGCTGATCGACCTGGCCCTGCAGCATGGCGGCACCTACTACCTGCCCTACCAGCGCCATGCCACGCGGGCGCAATTCGCGGCGGCCTACCCGCAGGCGGACCGGTTTCGCGCGGCCAAGGCCGTCTGGGACCCCGCGGGGCGGATGACCAACATGCTCTGGGCGCAGTATCTGTAGAGGGACGCCGCGGGCCGGCGCGGGGGGCTACCCCATCATCACCCGGTTGCGCCCCTGCGCCTTGGCGCGGTAGAGCGCCGCGTCGGCCGCGAGCAGCAGCATGTCCATGTCGGCATCGCCGCCCAGCGTGGCGCTGTGCACCAGGCCGATGCTGATGGTGGCATGCCGTGGAACGCCCCCGGCGGCGCCAAAGGTCTGCTGCTCCACCACCTTGCGCAGGCGTTCGGCGATCGCGTGCGCCTCGGCGGGCGAGGCATCGGGCAGCACCACCGCGAACTCCTCGCCGCCCAGGCGGCCCAGCACGTCCTGGGGGCGCAGCGCGCCGGCCATGGCCTGGGCGAGGCCGACGAGGAGCTGGTCGCCCGCGCCGTGGCCCAGCTGGTCGTTGACCTGCTTGAAATGGTCCACGTCCACCATCAGCACGGCCAGGCCGGCGGATTCGCGCTGGTAGCGCGCGACCAGCCGCTCGCCCTGCTGCAGGAACGCGCGGCGCGCGAGCACGCCGGTCAGGTCGTCGTGCCGCACGGCGTGGTCCAGGCGGCGCAGGGCCTCGGCGCGCGCGGCGCTGGCGCAGGCCACGGCCAGCGGCCCCAGCGCCAGCAGCGTGACGCCCACGCGCAGCGAGAACACGTCGCTGGCATGCGCGGGCGTGAAGTTGAGCACGCCCGTGGCCACCCCGGCCATGGTCCACAGGCACACCACCAGCGACAGCAGGCTGGACGTGAACGGGCTGTAGCTGAGCGCGCACCACAGCAGCCCCGGCACCACGAAGGCCAGCATGCCGGGCCCGCCGACCACGGTGCGGATGCCCTCGGCCAGCAGCAGCGAGCTCACGGGGGCCACGCGCCAGAACAGCGATGCGCCCGGCAGGCCCTGCGGGGCGTTCATGGTGGGCGGCGGGTCGTCGGCGCGGGGCGCGGCCAGCACCACCGGCACGATGAGCATGTAGTTCATGAGTTCGGTGCTGAACCACAGGGACAACAGGTCGGTCCAGGGGGTATCGAAGTACACCGGCGCGGCGCCGCAGCCCGCCAGGGCCCCCACGGTGCTGGCGACCAGCGCCGCCACCAGCAGGTACAGCGCCGACACCGTGCGCTGCAGGCGCCGGATGCGTTCGTCCAGGCGGCGCAGCACCAGCCAGCCCGCCGTGGCGCCCAGCATGTTGGCCCCGTTGAGCCAAAGTGCCATGGACCAGTCGCTGCCCGTGGCCAGGTCCGCCGCCAGGTAGCCCACGGCGGCCGCCACCCAGGCCGGCGGCCGCGCGAGCCGGGGGTAGCGGACCAGCAGTCCCAGCAGCAGCGCATTGGCGGGCCAGAACGCCGACAGGAAGCCGATGGGCCGCGCAAAGATGCCCACCAGGCAGGCGGCGAAGATCAGCAGGGCCAGCCCCAGCCAGGCCAGGGGCGGCGGAAGCGGTCGCAGGAGCGCGAAAGGGCGGTACATGGGTGGATGGCGGTGGATCGGCGGGAGGGCGGTGGGCGGGGGTGCCCCCGATTGTCCCCGGGCCGGGCGTGGTGGGGGGCTCGCCCGGCACCCCCGGGACACCGTTGTTGACGATTTCAAACGCCCGCCGCGAGGGTCAGGGGGGGCCTGCCAGCAGCAGCGCCACCAGTTCGCCCGTGCTGCTGGCGCCCAGCTTGCGCATGAGCCGGGCGCGGTGGGCGTCCACGGTGCGGTGGCTGATGTCCAGGTGGCGCCCGATCTGCTTGCTGGTGGCGCCCGTGACGATGTGCTGCGCGATCTCGCGCTCGCGCACGGTCAGCGGCGTGCTGACGGGGCGGCGGTGCGAGATGTCCTCGAACATCCACACGGCGCGCGCGAACGGGTCGGCCCTGTCGAGCGCGCGGCCCGCCACGTGGCACCAGAACAGCGACCCGTCGCGCCGCCGCATGATGCGCTCGTCGCTGTAGCCGCCCGTGTCGCGCATGGCCTTCAGGCCCCGGTGGCCGGTGTGCGTGAACTCGTCGAACGACGGGTACAGCGGCGCCAGCGGCTGGCCCAGCAGCTCGGCCTGGGCATGGCCGAACATGTGGGCGAAGGCATCGTTGCACAGCTCGATGGCGCGGTCGCGTGTCACGCACATGCCCACGGGCGCGAGGTGAAAGGCCAGTGCGAGCGCCTCGTTCGGAACGGCGGGGGGTGCGGGCATGGGGTGGCATTCTGCAGCAACCGCCCCCTGGCGCGGTGTGTCCGCGCCCGGCCGGGAGGGGCGGCTCAGGCCGGGCGCTCGTGCACCACCGCCACGCGGTTGCGGCCCGCGCTCTTGGCGTCGTACAGCGCGTGGTCGGCCGCGCTGAGCCAGTCGGCCCAGGTTCCGCCGGCGCGGGCCACGCAGGCCAGGCCGATGCTCACGCTGACGGGGATGTCCTCGCCATTCTCGGTCAGCCGGATCTGCGCCACGGCCGTGCACAGGCGCTGGGCGATGGTGGTGGCGTCGCCCGCCGAGACATCGGGCAGGTAGACCAGGAATTCCTCGCCGCCCATGCGCGCGAGCAGGTCGGAGTCGCGCAGCTGGCGGCGCAGGCATTCGGCGAAGGCGACCAGCACGCGGTCGCCGGCCGCGTGGCCGAAGCGGTCGTTGATGCGCTTGAAGTGGTCCAGGTCGAGCTGCGCGATGGCGCTGCCCACCGGCAGCTGCGCGGGCAGCCGGGACATGACCCAGTGGCGGTTGCCCACGCCCGTGAGCGCGTCCGTCTGCGCCATCCGCTCCAGGCGCGCCTCGGCCCGTTCGCTGGAGAGCGACGAGACCATGAGGGCGATGCCGAAGTGGCAGAACATCTGCACGTAGAAGGCCCGGGCGAAACCGGTGGAGCTGGCGTTCTCGGTGGCGATGTAGAACAGGCGCAGCGCGAAGATGAAGGCGCTGACCAGCAGGAACCCCGCCAGGAGGGCCCGTGATGGCAGGGGCTCGGCGCGGCGGTCGCGCCATATTTCATGGGCCGAGCCCACCAGGGCTGCGGTGGCCGTCACGTGGAAGGCACCGGCCCGCAGGAGGTTGTCCAGCGGAAACTGTGTGGCGATGCCCGCCACCAGCCAGCCCGCGGGCACCAGGGCGAGCCAGCCCATCGGGATGCGCCTGCGCCCGCTCAGCGCCCGAACGCCCGCCCAGAAGAGGCAATAGCCGACCGTGCCGAGCAGCAGGCTGCCGTGTGTCCAGAGCCAGTCCGGCAGGATGAGGTACTCGCCCCGGCCCGCCAGTTCGGCGCCGATGGCCAGCAGCAGGTACGCCCCGGCCAGCGGCCGCAGCCCCTGGGGCCGGTAGGAATGCCGGCTGACGTGAAAGATGCTCAGGGCCCCGGCCACCAGGGCGGTCTTGTAGAGCAGGAGTACGGTGGGGAGGTCAAGCTGTATGCCCATGTCGCGGTGCAATGGCGGGTTGGTGGCGGTCCCAGGCGGGGACCGTGGTCTGTGGTTCGTGGTCGCGATGGGGGAGGCGCTCAGCGGCGGCGCCAGCGTAGCCGCCACTGCCGCCGGATGACCCGCGCCACGCGCCAGGCCCATGACGCGCGGGCGCGCTCCAGCACGGCGTGCTTGATGCCCATCCAGCGGGCATGGGTCCAGGCGAACCAGCGCAGCTGCATCAGCGCGGCCTGGGTGAGGCTGTACAGCCGGGCCACCACGGCGGTGCCCACCACCTTGGCGATCACGATCACGGTCATGCCCAGCACCACGTGCCCCCGGCCCACCGCCCACAGGGCCAGCAGCTTCACGGGCAGCAGCAGCGCCGTGGGCAGCAGGAACACGGCCACCGCCGCCCAGGGCGGCAGGGCGCGCACGCAGCCTTCGATCCAGCGCAGGCCGGGCCAGCGGCCGATGCGTGCCAGCAACTGCTGCAGCGGTACCCAGCCCCATTCCTCGAACAGGATCAGCAGGGCCAGCAGCCCGCTGCCCAGGCCGGTCAGCATGCGCGCGGGCCAGCGCAGCAGTTGGTGCAGGATTTTTGGAATGATTTGGGCCTCTGGCGCTTGTCTATCCAGCGCGGATAGCTATTGTTTTTATAGCTTCCGATCGTGGTTACACGCCCCGGGCCCGCTCGGCCTTGAAGCGCGCCCGGAACTGCGCGAACGCGCCCGCGTCGAGCGACTCGCGCACCTCGCGCATGAGGTTCAGGTAGTAGTGCAGGTTGTGCACGGTGGTGAGCATGGGGCCCAGCATTTCGCCGCAGCGGTCCAGGTGGTGCAGGTAGGCACGGCTGAAACCCTCGCGCCCGCCCTCGTCCCACGACACGCCCGCGCTGCCCGCGCAGGCATAGCAGGTGCAACTGGTGTCCAGGGGCTGGTGGTCGGCCTTGTGGCGCGCGTTGCGGATTTTCAGGTCGCCAAACCGCGTGAACAGCGTGCCGTTGCGCGCGTTGCGCGTGGGCATCACGCAGTCGAACATGTCCACGCCGTCGGCCACGCCCTGCACCAGGTCCTCGGGCGTGCCCACGCCCATCAGGTAGCGGGGCTTGTGCGCGGGCAGGCGGTGCGGCGTGTGGGCCATGATGTCCAGCATCTCGTCCTTGGGTTCGCCCACGCTCACGCCGCCCACGGCGTAGCCGGGGAAATCCATCTCGACCAGGCGCTCCAGCGATTCCTGGCGCAGGTTCTTGTACATGCCGCCCTGCACGATGCCGAACAGCGCGTTGGGGTTCTCCAGCCGCTGGAATTCATCCCGCGAGCGCTTGGCCCAGCGCAGGCTCATTTCCATGCTCTTGCGCGCCTCGGCCTCGGTGGTGAGGTGGCCCTTGGTCTCGTACGGCGTGCACTCGTCGAGCTGCATCACGATGTCGGAGTTGAGCGTGGTCTGGATCTGCATGCTCACCTCGGGCGACATGAAGAGCTTGTCGCCGTTGACGGGGCTGGCGAAGGTCACGCCCTCTTCGGTGATCTTGCGCATCGCGCCCAGGCTCCAGACCTGGAAACCGCCCGAGTCGGTGAGGATGGGCTTGTCCCACTTTTCAAAGCCGTGCAGGCCGCCAAAGCTCTGCATCACGTCCAGGCCCGGGCGCATCCACAGGTGGAAGGTATTGCCCAGGATGATCTGCGCACCCATGTCGTGCAGGCTGCGCGGCATCACGCCCTTGACGGTGCCGTAGGTGCCCACGGGCATGAAGATGGGGGTCTGCACCACGCCGTGGTTGAGCGTGAGCGTGCCACGGCGTGCGTGGCTGGTGGGGTCGGTTTTGAGGAGGTCGAACTGCAGCATGATGGGGCGATTGTCCCAGACGGGCCGCCCCCGCCTTGTGCGGGCAGGCCGCAGGGACATGGGCTGGCGTTGGCGCGCCGCATCGCTACACTGGTTCCAGACGGGCTACCAGCCCATCACAAGGAGAACAACATGCTCAAGATCCTCATCGCCGTGGATGGCTCGGAACTCTCCCTGGACGGCGTGCACCATGCGCTGGCGCTCCTGGGCCAGGGCCTGAAGGCCAGCGTGGTCCTGGCCAACGTGCAGGAACCCGCCACGCTGTACGAACTGGTGACCACGCGCGACCCCGACCTGATCGCCGCCGCCAGCCTGGAGGCCGGCCAGCACCTCATGGCGTCCGCGCGGGCGCTGCTCGACGCGGCGGGCGTGGCCTACGAGACCGACGTGGGCGTGGGCGACGTGGCCCACACGCTGGTGGACATGATCGAGCGCTCGGGCTGCGACATGGTCATCATCGGTGCCAAGGGGCAGGGCGCCATCACCAGCGCGCTGCTGGGCTCGGTCTCGCAGGAGGTCGCGCACGCGAGCCCGGTGCCGGTGACTATCGTCAAGCATGCCGAGGTGCTGGAAGCGCTGGAAAGCGACGTGGCCGAGGACACCGAGGCCTGAGAACCTGTTCAAGAACTTTTCGGGGGGGGGCCAGAAAAGAAAAGGGCCGCTGTGCGCGGCCCTGGCGGGGATCTTCGGAGGACGGGTGCCCGGCGTGTCAGGCCGCCTTGCGAAACGGTTCGGCCGCGGGCCGCTGCAGCTTGCCGTGGGGCAGGGTGGCCAGGCGCGAGAACATGCGGCGCACGTAGCCGCGCACCCACAGGCATTTGTTGAGCTCGTCCACGGGCAGCGGGCCCGACACCACCACGATGTCGTTGGCCACGTCCTGGGCTCCTGCGGCCCGCAGGCGGCGGCGCGTGTTGTTGGCCCAGGACTGGATGCGCGTGGGGCTGCCGTGCTGGTGCACCTCGCCCGTGTGCGCATCGAACGCAATCGCCACGGTATCGGTTTTCAGCTTGAACCTGCGCTCACCCGTCACGGCGCTGGGCGCCTCGCGCATGTCGTAGAGGTAGTAGCTGCCTGCCTTGAGCTGGTATTGCATGTCCATGGGTGTGTTCCTCTCTGTCGGCATTGTCGAGGGCGCACGGTGCGGGCAATGGCAGGTAAAACGGTGGGAAAGGGGCTCTTATCGGGAGCCGTTCGCCAGGGCCGCGCTGGTTTCTGTGCGCGTGCCATTGTGGCGGCGCCCCGGCGCCAGCGCGCGAAACTTGAGGGCGATGTCGTAACGAGTTGTGAGTAGAGTGTGTGGCGCGTCTGGCCTTTGGTTGCGCCCGGCCGTTGCGTTGCCCAAGGCGTATGCGACTGGCGCGGCCCACGCCAGAGCAGCCAAGCAAGGGCCGCCCCGCAGCGAGGGCTGCGTCCCTCTGCCCGCGCAGCGCAGCGGAGCGAGAGCGGGGGGGGACGGCGCACAGCGCCTCAGGGGGGATGTCCCTGCTAGAAATCCACCAGGCTCAGCCCCAGGCTGAACACGGTGCGCTTGCGGTTGTAGTCGATCATGCTGTCGCCATAGCCGCTGAACAGCTGCGTGTGCAGGCGCAGGTTGCTCTTGCTGCCAAAAAGGCCCGTGCCCACCGTCTGCAGCCATTCCAGGCGCACCGAGCCCCGGTCGCTGCTCGACAGCGAGTGGCGCAGCGTGGCGCCCACGGTGTTGTCCTTGTTGACGTTCCAGAACGCCGACAGCTCGCCCCGGCCGACGTAGTCGCTGATGCCGGGGTTGTCGTCGCTGCCCGAGCTTTCGGGCACGCGCTTCCACAGGCGCGCGTTCACGCTGAAGCTGTTGGAAAGCTCCATGCCGGTCATGAGGTACACGCGGTTCCAGCTGCGCGACAGGGGCTTGCTCTGGCCGTTGGACTGGTGCACCAGGCCGATGCCGCTGTAGCGCCACTTCCAGCCGAACGGCAGCTGCGCCGTGGTGGGGTAGACGTACATGACCTCGGGCTCGTGGTCGGTGGCGCGGAAGGGGCGCGAGATCTGGGGCGTGAACAGCTGCCAGTACGACTGCTGCGAATAGCCGAACCACACGGAATCCTTGAGCGTGGGGTGGCCCTGCGTGAGCAGGCCCTGCGCGAGCTTGGTGCGCACCGACAGCTGGATGCGGTTCTCGGTGCGGCGGTAGGGCGTGGATTCGGTGGCCGAGTGGTCCGCCGCGTCGGACGTGGGCTGGCGGTTCACGTTGCTCGACGCCACCACCGACACGGTGATGGGCCGGTAGCCCCGGAAGCTGAAGGTGCCGCAGTCGCTGCCCGATTCCAGCTCCCAGAAGCGCGAGAGGTCGCTGTACTGCGGGTCGCGGCAGCCCTCGGTGCGGGCCACGTCGATGACGCGGGTGGCGGGCAGGGTGGTGTCCACGGGCGGCGGCACGGCCGACGCGGCGGCGGAGGCGCCCGGCGCATTCCAGCTTTGCTGGTCGGCGGCCCACTGGTCGAAGCAGGCCAGGCGCGCCTGGTTGTCGCTGGACAGGGCGGTGCAGCGGCGCCAGGCGCTCTCTGCGCCCCCGGCGGCCGAGGCGGTGGCGCCGGCCGGTGCCACCGCCTGTGCCAGCGCGGCGCCGGCGGGCGCCAGCGCGGCGGCCACCAGCAGCGCCAGCGTGCGACGCGATGGCGCGGCGGCGGGCGTGGCGGTCATGGCCACCCCACCTGCCTGCGCAGCGCGAAAGGGGCCGATGGAGCTGAAGGGGTGGGGGTGGCGTTGTTCCATGTTCCGCGTATTTCCTTGCCGCACGATCCATCCACCACCTGGCCCGTCCAGGGGGTGCTGATGTTCATGCCGTTGATCGATTCTTCCAGGGTCGGGTCGCCGCCATCGGCGTCGCCGCTGACCGGCGCCGTGGTGCCGCCACGCTGCACGGTACCACGCACGCTGTGTGCCAGTGCGGCGTGCTGCCCCAGCTGCGGCGTGGCCGTGGCGCCCGGCGCGGGGGCCGGCGGCTCGGCCAGCCAGCGGCCCCGCAGGCGCGGGTGGCCCCTGTCCGCCGCGGCGGGGCACGTCGCCGTGGATTGTGGTTCATTTCGGCGGTGGGCGCTTGTAGGATAAGCGCTGATAGCTATCAAAATAAAAGCAGCCCCCCGCCGGGGCGCGGGGCGGGGGCGAGCGGGTGCCGGCCGGGGCATGGGGCGCCTCAGGCCGTGGGCGCGGGCTGGGCGGCCACGGCGGCGTTGGCCGCGCTCGTCGCCTGGGCCTTGGCGGCGAATTCGGCGCGCAGGGCCTTGAGCTTCTCGCGCGGGTCTTCGCGGGCGGTGGTCTTGTCCAGGCCCATCTCGGCGATGAAGCGGCTGGGCTGCGCGGCCACCATCTCGCGGCCCTTCTTGCGCCGCTTGGTCCAGCTCACGGCCAGCGTGCGCTGGGCGCGGGTGATGCCCACGTACATCAGGCGGCGCTCTTCCTGCAGGCGCTGCAGCGTGTCGTCGCTCACCTTCTGCTGGCGCCCCTCGTCGTCGTCGAGCTTGAACGGCAGCATGCCTTCGGTCACGCCCACCAGCACCACGTGCGGCCACTCCAGGCCCTTGCTCGCGTGCAGGGTCGACAGCGTCACCATGTCCTGTTCCTGCTCGCGTTCGCTGATGGTGGACAGCAGCGCGATGGTCTGCGACACCTCCAGCAGGCTCTTGGTCTCCTTGGCCACCACGGCGCCCGCCGTGTCGTCGATCTGGCCGCCCGCGCGCTGGGCCATCCAGTCGCAGAACTCCATCACATTGCTCCAGCGCGCGGCGGCCACCTTTTCGCTGTCCTCGTTGTCGTACAGGTGCTGCTCGTAGCCGATCTCCTTGAGCCACTCGTTCAGGAAGGTGCGCGACTCCTCGGCGCCATGCACGCGGCGCGCGCTGTACTCCAGGTAGTTGATGTAGCGGCCAAATTCATGCAGGCCGTCCATGGCCCGCTTGGGCACGGCCGCCGGCAGCATGCCGTTGAACAGCGCGCCGAACATGCTCTGCTTGTGCTGCGTGGCGAACGCGCCCAGCGCCGCCAGCGTGGTGTGGCCGATGCCGCGCTTGGGCGTGGTGATGGCGCGCAGGAACGCCGGGTCATCGTCGTTGTTGATCCACAGCCGGAACCAGGCGCACAGGTCCTTGATCTCGGCGCGGTCGAAGAAGCTGGTGCCGCCCGAGACCTTGTAGGGAATGTTGGCCTTGCGCAGCGCCTTCTCGAACGGCTTGGCCTGGTGGTTGGCGCGGTACAGGATGGCGAAGGCCTTCCAGTCGGGCGGCGGGTTGCTGGCCGCGCGCAGGCTCTGGATGCGGGCCACGGCGCGTTCGGCCTCGTGCTCTTCGCTGTCGGCGTCCACCACGCGCACGGGCTCGCCCTCGCCCAGCTCGGAGAACAGCGTTTTCGGAAACAGCTTGGGGTTGGGCCCGATCACGTTGTTGGCCGCGCGCAGGATGGCGCTGGTGGAGCGGTAGTTCTGCTCCAGCTTGATGACCTTGAGGTGCGGGAAGTCGATGGGCAGCTTCTTCAAGTTGTCCAGCGTGGCGCCGCGCCAGCCGTAGATGGACTGGTCGTCGTCGCCCACGGCCGTGAAGTGCCCGTTCTCGCCCACCAGCAGCTTGAGCAGCTCGTACTGCGTGGCGTTGGTGTCCTGGTATTCATCGACCAGCACGTGGCTCAGCGCCGCCTGCCACTTGGCGCGCACTTCGGGGAAGTCGCGCAGCAGGCGCAGCGGCATGCCGATGAGGTCGTCGAAGTCCACGCTCTGGTAGGCCGCCAGGCGCTCCTCGTAGCGCGCCATCAGCGTGGCGATGATGCGCTCGTTGTCGTCGGCCGCCTGGGCCAGCGCCTGCTCGGAGGTCAGGCCCATGTTCTTCCACTTGCTGATCACCCACTGCCACTGGCGCGCGGTGGCCATGTCGGTGGTGCCGCCCGAGGCTTCTTTCAGGATGCCCGTCACGTCGTCGGCATCCAGGATGCTGAACTGGGGCTTGAGGCCCAGCACCGAACCATCCTCGCGCACCATGCGCACGCCCAGGGCGTGGAAGGTGCACACCAGCACGTCCTTGGCGCGCCGGCCGATCAGGCCCTTGGCGCGCTCGCGCATTTCGGCGGCCGCCTTGTTGGTGAAGGTGATGGCGGCGATGCGCCTGGGCTCCATGCCCTTCTCGATCATGTGCGCGATCTTCTGCGTGATCACGCGCGTCTTGCCCGAGCCCGCGCCGGCCAGCACCAGGCAGGCCCCGTCGGTGTAGTGGACAGCCTGGAGCTGGGCGAGATTGAGACCGGCGGACATGGATGGAGGAAGAAGGAAAAAGCAGGAGAGGAAGAAGGGGCCGGGGGCACCCAGGGGCGGGCGTACCGCAGCGCCGCCGGAGCGCGCAATGATACCGGCGCGCTCCGGCGGGGCCGGGTTGCGCCGCGGCCGGCCCCGGGCCCGGCGGGGTCTGACAGGGGCCTGACGCCGCCCCCGCGCTGCGGGAAACCCCGCTAGGGACGGGATCGTCACACTTTGATACTACGCCCATCGGTTTTCGCCCGATCCGGGTGGCCGCGCCGTGACGAGTCCCACCATGCACCTTCCTGCCCCACTCCGCGCCCTTCGCCCCCTTCGCGCCCGGGCACCGCTGCAACCTGGTACCCGCCGGCGCCGCGGCCGTGGGGCCCTGGGCGCACGCGCAGCTGGGCAGCACCGCCCCGGTGCGTGTCGGCGTGGTCGGCCCGTTCACGGGGCCTTCGGCGGATTTCGGGGTGCCCATGCTCAACGGCATCAAGCTCGCGGTGGACGAGATCAACGCCGTGGGCGGCTACCTGGGGCGGCCGCTGGAGCTGGTCATCAAGGACGACGCCGCCAACCCGGACCAGGGCCGCAAGGTCTCGCAGGAGCTGCTGGGCGAGAAGGTGGTCGCCACCATCGGCTTTTGCAACACCGGCGTGGCGCTCAAGGCCATCGACCTGTTCCAGGAGGCCAGGAGCCCGCTCATCGTGCCGTGCTCCACGGGCACGGCGGTCACGGCCAGGTACCCGGCCGCCGACAGCTACATCTTCCGGGTGCAGGCCCGCGACGCGCTGCAGGCGCCCTTCATGGTGGACGACATCGTCAAGCGCGGCTGGGACAAGGTGGCCATCTTCGCCGACAAGACGGGCTACGGCGAGGGCGGCTACAACGACGTGGTGGCGGCGCTGGCGGCCAAGAACCTCAAGCCCGTGCACGTGGCGCGCTTCGACCTGGGCGTGAAGGACCTCACGGCCGAGCTCGCGGCCGCCCGCGCCGCGGGCGCCAACGTGGTCTACAGCTACACCGTGGGGCCGGAGAACGCGACCATCGCCAACGGCAAGAAGGCGATGGGCTGGAAGGTGCCCCAGGTGGGCGCGTGGCCGCTGTCCTTCCCGTTCTTCCTTGAAGGGGCCAAGGACGCCGCCGAGGGCGCGCTCATGGTGCAGACCTTCATCGCCGAGCCGAGCAACGAGCGCCGGGCCTCGTTCCTGTCGAGCTACACCCGCAAGTACAACGGCAAGGTGGCCGTGCCCATGGCCGCGGCCAACGCGTACGACGCCACGTACCTGCTGATGTATTCCTTCCTCGGCATCCGCGACGGCAACCTCTCGGGCAAGGCCATCAAGGAATCGCTGGAGGGCAGGATGAAGACCTACTACGGGGTGGTGTCCACCTACGACAAGCCGTTCAGCGTGCAGGACAAGGAGGCCATCACCCGCAACATGCTGGTCATCGGCATGGTCAGGAACGGTGCCATCACCTTCGCCTACCCCGAGGACGCCAAGCGCAACCTGATCGTGCAGCGCAAGCAGTAGTGGCGCGCAAGGGCACCGCCGCGCCGGCGCTCGCGCCGTGCATTCGCCAGGGGTGATGGCCCCCGCCTGACTTTGCGCTGACCGCCGCCGGCGCCCGGCGACCGGCCGCGCCGCGCAGCACGGACAATAGCCCCGTGCTCTCCGTCCTGCTCATCACCTTCCCCTTCTTCGCGCTCGTGCTCTGCGGCTATCTGGCCGCGCGGCGCGGCGTGCTGCCCCAGCCGGCCATCCCGGGGCTCAATGCCTTCGTGCTGTATTTCGCGCTGCCCTGCATGCTGTACCGCTTTGGCGCCAGCACGCCCATCGGGCAGCTGCTGGACCCGGCCGTGGCGGGCGTGTACGTGGTGTGCGCCCTGGCCATGGTGGGCGGCACGGTGGCGCTCACGCGCAGTGCGCGCATCGGCTGGAACGACGCGGCCTTCGGCGCGCTGGTGGCCGCCTTTCCCAACACGGGCTTCATGGGGGTCCCGCTGCTCGTGGCCTTGCTGGGCGCGCAAAGCGCGGGCCCGGCCATCGTCACCATCGTGGTGGACATGGTCATCACCAGCTCGCTGTGCATCGCGCTGTCGCGGCTGGACGGCGCCGGCACCCACGGCGTGGGCGTGGCGCTGCGCAGCGCCTTCAAGGGCATGGCGACCAACCCCATGCCCTGGTCGATCGCGCTGGGCGCGCTGGCATCGGCCCTGCAGTTCACGCTGCCGGGCCCGGTCGACAAGACCATCGCCATGCTGGCCGACGCGGCCTCGCCCGTGGCGCTGTTCACCATCGGCGCGGTGCTGGCCCGCTCGCAGATGAACCAGCACGAGCAGGTGCCCGCGCGCGACTACGTGCCCATCGCGCTGGCCAAGCTGCTGGTGCACCCGCTGCTGGTGTGGGGCGCGGGCACGGCGGCCATCGCGCTCGGGGTGCCGCTCACGCCGTTCGCGCTCACGGTGCTGGTGCTGCTGGCGGCCCTGCCCAGCGCCAGCAACGTCTCGCTGCTGGCCGAGAAGTTTGGCGCCAACAACGGGCGCGTGGCGCGGATCATCCTGGTGTCCACGGCGCTGGCGTTCCTGAGCTTTTCGGCGGCGGTGGCGCTGCTGGCCTGATTGCTATATTTTCGATAGCTTTCAGCGCTTTCTGGCAAAGCGCTGGGGGCCAAGAAGCACTTGAAAATTTGTGCCGCCCCCTACCTGGGGCGCATCCCCTGGCTCCGCCGCAGCCAGGCACCGGTCGCCAGAAGCACCAGGCAAAGCATCGCCAGCGCCCAGGGCGAGTTGACGGGAATTTGGCTGGGCGCCACTTCTTCGAGCACGAGGTCGTCGTGGTAGCCCGCCGCGTCGAAGGTGAAGAAGCTGCCGGTCTTCAGCGCGATGGTCACCTGGCTCGAGGCGGCGGTGAAGGTGGCATCGAACGGCTCCCACTGGAACTGGAATACCCCGTTGAGCGCGAGGTTCGAGACGTCGCGGCGGGCGATCATCGTGTCCAGCGGGCCGGGCGCGGCGTCGATGGTGGCGGCCCCCACGGCGCCGTCGTAGGCCACGACCTCCCACCAGGTGGCGTTGCCGCCCGCATTGCCCGTCACGCCCCCTGACCAGGCGCCGCGCAGCCGGTACACCCGCCCGGGGGTCACCGCCACGGTCTGGAACAGGCCGCCGTGCGCATTGCCCGCGCCGCTGCCCTTCTTCTGCGCGTGCGAGGTGCCCGCACCCCCGAAGGGGCACTGGGTGGGCACCCAGATGTCGCAATCGTTGCTGTGGATCCAGGTGCCATCCCAGAAGCCCGGCGGCGCCGTCCAGGTGCTCCAGCCGGCCAGGCCGGCGTCGAAGTTGCCGTTGGTGAGCAGGTTCTGGGCGCGCACGGCGGTCCCCCCCGCGAGGAGGGCCAGCAAGATCAGGGCACGAACAATGGCGGTCATTGGCAGGCTTTCTGACGAGGGAAGGGGGAACGGGGCCGGTCGACGGGCCCTGGATGCCGGGTCCACCGGACCCGCGCAACACAGCCACGCCCCGAGGCGCTGGAGTGCCAGGCCGCAGTATCTGGGGCAAGCCCACGGCAGGCAAGTTTTATCGGGCCCGCGCGACCGTGGGTTGCCGATCGCGCCGGACAGGATCAGCGCCCTGGCCTTGAACGGATGGGTGTGGTCGTCCAGCATGCGCGCCCGCATCGCGCGTGACGGTCGGGGGGGCGCAGCGCCCGGGAAGGCCTTCCTCCACGCCTGTCGCCGGCGAAACGTCCACTGTGGCGTGGTGCGCACACAATGCTATCGCCTGTGCCACTGCAGCATGGGCGTATCCATCCATTCATGAGGAGACCTCCATGCGTTTTGCGAAGCCTTGTTTTCGGAGCTGGCTGGCAGCGGCCGCCGTTCTTTCCGCCGCCGCCACCGCGCAGGCAGGCCAGGTGTTTGCCGACCAGGCACCCTCGGCCGCGCTGGGCCGCGACGTGAAGTTCACGGTGTATGTGCCCGACGGCTACCAGCCCGGCGGCACGGTGAACTATCCCGTGGTCTACCTGCTGCACGGCGCGGGCGGCGACGAGAACGAATGGCGCACCAAGGGGGGCGCGGTCGAGACCCTGGACGGCCTCATCAAGCGCGGGCTGATCCGCCCGTCGGTCGTGGTCATGCCCACGGCGGGCCCGGCGTCGTGGTGGGCCGACGGCGCGGCCGAGAAGGCGGGCACCGCCATCATGAAAGACCTGCTGCCCTACGTCGAGTCGCGCTACCGCGTGCAAAAGGAGCGCAGCGGCCGGGCCATCGGCGGCCTGTCGATGGGGGGCTACGGCGCGTTGAACCTGTCGCTGCGCAACCCCACGCAGTTCTGCGCCGCGGCGGTGATCAGCCCCGCCATCTATGACCCGCTGCCGCCGGACACCTCGGCGGCACGGCGCACCCCGCAGTTCGTGCGCGACGGGCAGTTTGACCCCGACACCTGGAAGTCGCTGAACTACGCGGCGGCGCTCGACGCCTACAAGGCGGGCACGCCGCGTGTGCCGATGTGGATCGTCTCGGGCGACCACGACTACCTGGGCATCGCTCCCATGTCGGCCACCCTGTACTGGCGGATGTACCAGATTCAGCCCAAGCAGGTGGAGCTGCGCGTGATCGACGGCGACCACGAGTGGCTGGTGTTCCGCGACGCGTTGCCCGACGCCCTGCAGTACGTGGACCGGCAGTGCCGCCAGGGGTGACCGGATGGCCTGCGCGCACCCCGGCCCGGAATCCGCCGGGTGCGAGGATGCGCGGGGCGTGGCGGAATTTGCTATCAATTAAATAGCTATCCGCGCATGTCCATCAAGCGCCAGGGCCATGAAAATCCTGGATCTCGAGCCTAGATCACCAGCGGGTCCACATCCACCAGCCAGCGCACCAGCCCCTTGTGCGCGGGCTGGGCGCGCGTGGCCTGCAGCACCGGCTGCCAGGCGGCCAGGAAGCGCTGCAGCGCGGCGCGGCTCGGGCTTTCCATCAGCATCTGGGCGCGCTCCACGTTGGCCACGCGCTGGATGGTCAGCGGCACCGGGGGGAACAGCGTGACCGCGTCCAGCCCCGGCAGGCCGGCGGCATGGGCGGCGGCCGTGGCGGCGGCCAGGAAGCCCTGGGCCACCTCCTGCGTGCGGGCATCGGCGCGCACCAGGGCCTGGTAGGCGAACGGGGGCATGGCGGCTTCCTCGCGCTCCTGGAGCTGCTGGGCGGCGAAGGCGGGGTAGTCGTGGGTGCGCAGCGCCTCATACACCGGGTGCTTGGGGTGGTAGCTCTGGATCCACATCTCGCACTGGGTGCCCTGCGCGGCCATGTAGGCGGCGTCGCGCCCCGCGCGGCCGGCGGCCTGCATGAGCAGCGCGAACAGGCGCTCGGGCGCGCGGAAGTCGCTGCTGAACAGCGCGCCGTCCGGCTGCACGGCCGCCACCAGCGTGATGCGCCGGAAGTCATGGCCCTTGGCGATCATCTGCGTGCCCACGAGCACATCCACCTCGCCCGCGTGCACCTGTGCCAGCTGGGCCTCCAGCGCGCCCTTGGCCTTGGTGGTATCGGCGTCGATGCGGGCGATGCGCGCGGGCGTGCGGTCGGGCCGCAGCACCTCGGACAGCAGGGTGGAGAGCTGCTCCTCCAGCTGCTCCGTGCCCCGCCCCATGGAGTGGATGTCGGGGCTGCCGCAGGTGGGGCAGGCGCGGGGCACGCGCACGGTGTAGCCGCAGTGGTGGCAGCGCAGGGTGCGGTCGGCCTTGTGGAAGACCTGGTGGGCGCTGCAGTGCGGGCAGTCGCTTTTCCAGCCGCAGTCGGCGCAGTGCAGCACGGGGGCGTAGCCGCGCCGGTTGAGCAGCACCATGCTCTGCTCGCCGCGCGCCACGCGTTCGGTGATGGCGGCCAGCAGCGGCGCGCTGAAGATCGCGCGGCGCGGCTGCTGGTTCATGTCCACGCGGCGCACCCGCGCCAGGGCGCCCGCGCCGATCCGGCTGGGCATGGCCAGGCGCGCGTAGCGCCCGCCCTCGGGGTCGTCCGGCGTGGGCGGGCGGCTGGCGTGCCAGCTTTCCAGCGAAGGCGTGGCCGAGCCCAGAAGCACCTTGGCGCCCTGCTCGCGCCCGCGCCAGATGGCCAGGTCGCGCGCGGAGTAGCGGGCGCCCTCCTGCTGCTTGTAGCTGGGGTCGTGCTCCTCGTCGACCACGATGAGCTTGAGGCCCGGCATGCTCGCGAACACCGCCATGCGCGTGCCCAGCACGATGCGCGCGGCGCCGCCGTGCGCGGCCAGCCAGCTCTTGAGGCGCTGGGGGTTCGTCATGCCGCTGTGCAGCGAGACGACGGCCCCCGCGCCGAACCGCGGGGTGAAGCGGGAGACGAAGCGCTCCTCCAGCTGGGGCGTGAGGTTGATCTCGGGCACCATCACCAGCGCCTGCGCCGCCGGGTCCGCCTCCAGCATCTCCTGGGCGCAGCGCAGGTACACCTCGGTCTTGCCGCTGCCGGTGCTGCCGAACAGCAGGAAGGGGCCGGATTCTGAAGAAATCCGGGCCCTGGCGCTTTCCTGTTCAGCGGTGAGTGCTATTGTTTGCATAGCGTCCGTGGTGTCCCCGGCCGCCTTCGCGGGGCGGCGCAGGCGGCGGGCCAGCTGCTCGGGCCGCAAATCGCGCAGCTGGGGCGGCAGGGCCGCCAGCGCCACTTCGCCCAGCGCGCGCTGGTAGTAGCGCGCGGCAAAGGCCACCAGGCGGCGCCAGGGCAGGTCCAGCGGGGCCACGCCCTCCAGCACGCCCGCGATGGGGCGCAGGGTGGCCCCCTCGGGCAACTCGCCGGTGCCCTCGGCCGCGTCCCACACCACGCCCAGCACTTCGCGGCTTCCGAGCGGCACCCGCACCAGCGTGCCGGGCGGCAGGGCCTGGGGGCTGGCGTAGCTGAGCAGGTCCCCCACGCCGCTGTGGGACGGGGTGTGCAGCGCGACGTGGACGATGGCGAGGGAGGCGGACACGGACGGGAGCGAGTTACAGAGGCTTGTGGAGGCGGTGTGGAGGTTCGGGGGCTAAGTGCTTGATTTGTTGGAGCGAGCGAGTAATCCCGTCTTTCTGTGGATAACTTTGTTGACATCCTGCCCCGGCACCCTGCCGACCCGCATGAATACTGGGCCTGAACAGATTGCACACAAAATCGGCAGCTCCAAAAAATCCTTATGAATCAATCATCTGAAGGATTTTCGGTACAAATTCTGTGCTAGGGCTGCCGGGCCCGATTATGTTGCGTCGCATCAAGATTTGTGTGCATAAGTCGAACATCGATCGGCCGTCAAGGCCCGGGGAAGCCCCAAAATTGTGCTAGCCGCCCCATTCCCTGCTGAGGCTTTCCTGCGATGTAGGCCGCAAGTGCTTGATTTGCCTCAGGTTTTGCGAGAAATCCAGAATTTCTGTGGATAACTTTGTTGATATCCCCTGTGTTTGGCGTGCAAGCCCTTGTGCCGCCGTGCTTTCGCCGGAATGCCCGCAAAAAAAGCAGTCCTGCTACATCCTTTGAAATCAATGACTTACGTGCTGGTTGAGAATATTTCCGTTCGGGCCTGCCCGGCGTGCCGCGCCGCGCGGACGGCGCGGGCCCTGCGCCAGTTTTGTGCATAAGTCAGGCCTTCGGCCGCACGGACTGGCTGGAAATGCGCCCGCGCGGCCGGGCATTGTCGCAGGGCGCGGCGGGCGGCCCTGAGGTCGCTTTGCTTCAAGACGGCGGGCACCGGCCTCGCCAAGATGCCGCCATGGCTTCCTCCTTCTCCTCCCACCCCCCTTTCCCCGCCGAGGCGGCTCCCACGCTGGAGCGCGATGGATTCATGCTGGCCCGGCTGGACGACGTGGTCCAGGCCGCGCGCTCCGACAGCCTGTGGTTCATGACCTTTGGCCTGGCCTGCTGCGCCGTGGAGATGATGCACGCGGCCATGGCGCGCTACGACCTGGACCGCTTCGGCATCATCCCGCGCTCCAGTCCGCGCCACAGCGACCTGATGATCGTGGCCGGCACGCTGACCAACAAGATGGCGCCCGCCATCCGCAAGGTCTACGACCAGATGCCCGAACCCCGCTATGTGATCTCCATGGGCTCGTGCGCCAATGGCGGAGGCTACTACCACTACAGCTACTCGGTGGTGCGGGGCTGCGACCGCATCGTGCCGGTGGACGTGTACGTGCCCGGCTGCCCGCCCACGGCCGAGGCGCTGCTCTACGGCATCCTGCAGCTGCAGGGCCGGATCCGGCGGCCCCGGGTCATCCCGCGCTAGCACCGGCTAGCGCCGCGCGCCAGGCGCCGCTGGCATTTGCGCGGGCCGGCGCAGCAGCCAGTCCGCGTCGTCGGCGGGCTGTTGCGCGTGGGTCCTGAGCGCCGCGGGGGAGCGCTCGTAGAGCGTGCGTGCCTCGCGGCTGAAATGGGCCTGGTCGGCGTAGCCGTGCCGCAAGGCCGCGTCGACGACGCTCGCGCCCGCGTCGCGCATGGCCAGCAGGGCGTGTTCGGCGCGCAGCATGCGCTCGACCTCGCCGGGGCGCAGGCCGGTGATCTGGTGCGCGCGCCGCTGCAGGTGGCGGGGCGTCCAGCCCAGCTCCCGGGCGAGGGCCTGGCGCGCCGGGCGCTCCCAGCGCCCCTGCAGCACGCGCAGCCAGGCCGCATGCTGCCGCGCCACGGCGGCCCAGCGGGGCGCCAGGAACGCCTCGCACAGGGCCATGCGGGCACCGTGGCCGGGGGCGGCGTGCATCGCCTCGAGCCAGCAAAGCCAGTCGGCGCGCCCGGGGCCGGCGGGCAGCCAGTCGCGCGCGTCCTGCACGCGGTCGGTGAGGGGCTGCAGGTCCTGCCCCGTCAGCAGCGCGAGCGCGCCTGGCTGGAAGGCCAGGCAGAAGAAGTCGCCCGCGGGTTCGGAGGTGGAGTGGTAGGCGTGCCGGTGCGCTCCCGAGAGCGCCGTGCGGGGCAGCCATTGGTCCGTGGCCTGGCCCGCGCATTCATGCAGGTGCACGGCGCCGCGCACCAGCCAGAGGATTCCGGGGTACGGGCTGGCCGGCACCCGCGTGTCGCGCGGAGCGCCGGCGGGCAGCGCGGCCAGGTCGCGCCAGATGTAGGCGCGCACGCAGCCGGCGAGCGCGGGCGGGGGCGCCAGCAGGGCCGATGCGGGCAGTGCCGCCATCGCTGGTGGCCGGTTCAGCCCTGGCGCTGCGCCCGGGAGTGGCCGTGCACCGCCTCGACCAGCGCGGCCACATGCTCGGGTGGCGTGAACTGGCTGATGCCGTGGCCCAGGTTGAAGATGTGGGTGGGGCCGGTGGTGGTGGGGTCGGTGTGCGGCGTGCCGAAGCTGTCCAGCACGTGGCGCACCTGCTGCGCGATCTGCGCGGGGGGCGCGAACAGCACGTTGGGGTCGATGTTGCCCTGCAGCGCCTTGCCGGGGCCGCCGGCCTGGCCGCCGACGATGGCCCGGGCCTTGCCCAGGTGGGCCGTCCAGTCCAGGCCCAGCACCTCGCAGTCGATGCCCTTCATGTCTTCGAGCCAGATGCCGCCACCCTTGGTGAAGACGATGCGCGGCACGTCGGTGCCGTCCACGCCGGTGCGCTTCAACTGCGCCAGCACGCGCGTGGTATAGGCCAGGCTGAACTCCTGGAAGGCGCCGTCGGCCAGCACGCCGCCCCAGCTGTCGAAAATCATCACGGCCTGGGCGCCCGCGTCGATCTGGGCATTCAGGTAGGCGGCCACGCTGTCGGCGTTGATGGCCAGGATGCGATGCATGAGGTCGGAGCGGCTGTACATCAGGCTCTTGACGAGGCGGTAGTCGTCGCTGCCCTTGCCCTCGACCATGTAGCAGGCCAGGGTCCAGGGGCTGCCCGAGAAGCCGATCAGCGGCACGCGGCCGTTCAGGGCCTTGCGGATGCTGGTGACGGCGTCAAACACATAGCGCAGCTTGTCCATGTCGGGCACGGCCAGTTCGGCTACGGCGGCCTCGTCGCGCACCACCTTGGCAAAGCGCGGACCCTCGCCTTCGGCAAAGGTCAGGCCCAGGCCCATGGCGTCGGGCACGGTGAGGATGTCGGAAAACAGGATGGCGGCGTCGAGCGGGAAGCGCTCCAGGGGCTGCAGGGTCACTTCGGTGGCGTAGTCCACATTCGTGGCCAGGCCCATGAAGCTGCCCGCCTGGGCGCGCGTGGCCTTGTATTCCGGCAGGTAGCGGCCCGCCTGGCGCATGAGCCACAGGGGGGTGTAGTCGGTGGCCTGGCGGCGGCAGGCGCGCAGGAAGGTGTCGTTGGAGAGGGGTGCAAAGCTCATGCACCGATTGTCGCAGGGTGGGCGGAGGCTCGGCTGATCTGTGCCAAGGGCGCGCCTCTGCCAGCGCCACCGTGGAACCGGCTTTGCCGGGCCACGGGTGGCGTCCCCCCTCAGGGGGGAAGACGCGAAGCGGCTCAGGGGGGAGCTATCTCTCGGCGATGTAGTGCGACATGCGCACGACCTCGCCGGGCGCCAAGAAGGCCCGCACTTCCGTCTCCAGCGCCTGGTCGGCCATGGTGGCGCGGGCGCGCTGGTGCAGGTAGTCGGCCCAGGATTCGACGATGAAGCGCTCCACGTAGCGCGAGGGTTCGCCCAGGTCCTTGTACACGCGCCAGAAGGTGGCGCCGTCGCGCCGGCGCGGGGCCTTCATCTGGCTGATGGTGTCGAGGAATGCGGCGTCGGTGCCGGGCGCGATGCGGTAGCCCACCTCCACGGCCACGGGGCCCGCCTCGGGCAGGGGTTCGGCCTCGATGAACAGCTCATCCCAGGGGGTGGCCTGCGTCACCTCGTGCAGCGCGCCCATGCGCAGCGGCATGGGGCGCGCCAGCAGCAGGCCCACGCCCATGAGCGCGGCGGCCACGTACAGTGTGGGGGCCAGGCCCATGATGTCGGACGCCGCGCCCCAGAACGCCGAGCCCATGGCGAACGCGCCCAGCGCCGCCACCATGTGCATGGCCACGGCGCGCGAGCGCACCCACTGCGGCGCGCTGGCCTGCGTGGCGGTGTTGAAGGTGGACATGGCCGACATCCATGCGGCCCCGGCGAACAGCATCGCGATGTAGACCAGCCAGGCCATCTTGGTCAGCGCCGCGACCAGCATGGCCATGGCGAACACCACCCCGCCCGCGCCCACGATGGCCTCCATGCCAAAGCGCGCGCGCAGGCGCCCCAGCACCAGGCCCACGGCCACGGCCCCGGTGCCCAGGCAACCCATGAGCAGGCCGAAGCCCTGTGCGCCCGTGCCCAGCTGGCGCTGGGCGATCACCGGCAGCAGCGCCCACAGGGCCGAGCCCGCCGCGCTGAAGGCCATCACCCGCACCAGCTGCGCGAGGATGATGCGCGAGTGCCAGGCAAAACGCAGGCCGCTCAAGGTGCCGCCCCACAGGCGTTCGGCCGGCAGCTTGGACGGGGGATGGGCCTTGGGCGGCCAGCGGCGGATGGACTGCCACATCACCAGCGTGGTGGTCACCGTGACGGCGAACACCCAGCCCGCGCCCAGCTGGGCAAACACCAGGCCGGCCATCGTGGGGCCCACGGCGCGCGCGGCGTTGTAGGCAATGCTGACGGCGGTGATGGCCTGCGGCCACTCGTCGCGCGGCACGGGGTCGATGACCGAGGAGTTCCATGCGGGCGTGAGCACGGCCGTGCAGCAGCCGCACACGAACACCAGGAACAGCACCGACGCCGGGCCGCCCCAGCCGCCCAGCACCAGCAGCGTGAGCAGCGCGCTGGCCCCCACCTGCGCCAGCAGCGCGCCGGAGATCAGGCGCCGCCGGTCGGTGGTGTCGGCCAGCACCCCCGCCGGCAAGGCCAGCAGGAACATGGGCATGAACACGGCCGTCTGCACCAGCGCGGCCAGGAACGAGGAGCCCGTGAGCTCCACCATGAGCCAGGCGGCCGCCATGGTCTGCATGCCGCTGCCCACGAAAAAGATGCCACCGCAGATCCACAGCCCCCGGAACGCGGGTTGGCGCAAGGGGCTCCACAAAGAGGTTGGGTGCTGGGACATGAAAGGTGGTCTGCGGGGGGCGTCGTGGTGGGGCCGTCGGGCGGGAGAGACTCGGCTGGGCGGGCGCGCGGCCGCTTTCCGGCGGCGGCGGCATGCGGAATGGAAGGATATCGCCTCATCCCTGTTTTGGGGCGGTGCCGGCGGGATGCCCCTCAGTCGGTGTGCCGTCCGCCCCGCAGCCGGTAGGTGCGCGGCACGTCGGTGCGCGCCGCGACCAGCGCCTCGGCGCGCTGCTGCATGTCGGACAGCGCATGGTCCAGCGCCCGCACATCCGGCGCTTCCAGGCCGGCCAGCAGTTCCTGGTTGAGCGCCTTCACCTGCGGGAACAGCCCGTCGTGCACCGCCTGGCCCGCGGGCGTGAGGGTCAGCACGGCCTGGCGCCGGTCGCCGGGCATGGCGTCGCGGGTGATGAGTTTCTTGGCCAGCAGCGAGGTGACGGCCCGCGAGGTGCGTGCGCGGTCCAGTCCCAGGCGCCGGGCCAGCTCGGCCGGGGGCATGCCGGGGTGCTGGGCCAGCATCATGAGCAGGCCCCACTCGCGCCGCGTGATGCCGTAGCCGCCCTCGCACAGCCGCACCACCAGGCTGCCCGCCACGGCGAGCAGGCGGTTGAGCCGGTACATCAGCAGGTCGTTGGCGGCCTGCGGGTCGGTCAGGCGGTGGCCGGGCGGTGCGGGCATCAGGGTATTTCCGGGCGAGAATTGATTAGATCAATTGATTGTGTGGCCAATACAGTGCGCCCATCAACCTCACCACCTGCGCGGCCGCGCAGGGCCCATGCCCTTGCCCTGGAGATATTTCGACCATGTGGAAACCCCTTGCCTTTGCGTTCGCCACCGCGCTTGCCCTGTCCGCGTCCCTGGTCCAGGCGCAGGAGACGCCCCTGCGCATCGTGGTGGGCTATGCGCCCGGGGGCGCCACCGACCGCGTGGCCCGCATCGTGGCCGACAAGCTGGGCACCAAGCTCGGCACACCCGTGATCGTGGAGAACAAGACCGGGGCGGGCGGCCGCCTCTCGGCCCAGGCCGTGAAGGCCGCGCCCGCCAACCAGCCCACCCTGCTGCTGGCCAACCCCGCCGTGATGCTGGTGGCGCCCCTGGTGTTCCCCGACGCGGGCTATGACCCCGAGCGCGACTTCCGTCCCGTGAGCCACGTCAACAGCTACGAGTTCGGCGTGGCCGTGGCCAGCGCCGTGCCCGTGAAGGAGCTGCCGCACCTGATGGCCTGGCTGCGCGCCAACCCGGACAAGGCCAACTTCGGCGTGCCCGCCACGGGCAGCCTGCCGCATTTCTTCGGGCTGATGGTGGGCGATGCCGCCAAGGTGCGCGCCGAGGTGGTGGGCTACCGGGGCTCGGCGCCGCTGCTCAACGACCTGCTGGGCGGGCAGGTGCCCGTGGCGTTCGACACCTTCGACACCCTGCTGCCCCAGCACGAGGCCGGCAAGATTCGCATCCTGGCCGTGTCGAGCGCCAAGCGCAGCCCGCTGGACCCGAAGATTCCCACCTTCAAGGAAGCCGGCATGGACCTGGCCGCCACCGGCTGGAACACCTTCTTCGCCCCGATGAGCATGCCCAAGGCCCAGGCCGAACGCCTGGCCGGGCTGATCGTGGAGGTGATGAAGGACCCCGACACCCAGCGCAAGTTCGAGACCGCCAAGATGGAACCCGTGGTGGCGACCATGGCCCAGACCGATGCCATGCTCAAGGCCTACCGCGCGCAGTGGGCGCCGGTCGTGCAGCGCTCGGGCTTCAAGCCTTGACAGGAAGCACCCCCTGAGCGGCTTTGCCGCTTCCCCCTCGAAGGGGACGGCGGCCTTGCTGCGGGGCGGCCCTTGCTTGCCGCCCCTCGCCTCGGCCGTGCCTGTTGCAAAGGCAATGGGCGCGGTTTAGTGAAACTGGACTTCGAGATGACCATCAAAACCCGCCCCAACATCATCTTCATCGTCGCCGACGACCTGGGCTATGCCGACCTGGGCTGCTACGGCGGGCGCGAAGCGGCCTTCGGCCCGGTCTCGCCCGTGCTCGACGGCCTGGCCGCGCAGGGCTTGAAGCTCACCCAGGGTTATTCCAACTCGCCCGTGTGCTCGCCCACGCGCTTCGCGCTGATGACGGCGCGCTACCAGTACCGCCTGCGCGGCGCGGCCGAGGAGCCCATCAACAGCAAGAGCCGGGGAAGCACCACGCTGGGCCTGCCGCCGTCGCACCCCACGCTGCCCTCGCTGCTGCGCGCGGGCGGCTACCGCACGGCGCTCATGGGCAAATGGCACCTGGGCTACCCGCCGGCCTTCGGGCCGCTGCAGTCAGGCTACGAAGAGTTCTTCGGCCCCATGTCGGGCGGGGTGGACTACTTCACGCACTGCAGTTCCAACGGCACCCATGACCTGTACCTGGGCGAAGAGGAAAAACAGCAGGACGGCTACCTCACCGACCTCATCACCGACCATGCGCTCGGCTACGTGGAGCGCATGGCGCCGGGCGCACAGGCCGGCACGCCGTTCTTTCTGAGCCTGCACTACACGGCGCCCCACTGGCCGTGGGAGACGCGCGATGACGGGGCGCTGGCGCAGGAGGTGAAGGGCAACCTCTTCCACCTGCATGGCGGCAACATCGAGACCTACCGCCGCATGATCCACCACATGGATGAAGGCATTGGCCGCCTGATGGACGCGCTGCGCCGCCACGGCATCGAGCGCGACACGCTGGTGGTCTTCACCAGCGACAACGGCGGCGAGCGCTTCTCGGACAACTGGCCCCTGGTGGGCGGCAAGATGGACCTGACCGAAGGCGGCATCCGCGTGCCGTGGATCGCCCACTGGCCCGCCGTGATCGCACCGGGCGGCGTGAGCCCGCAGACCTGCATGACCATGGACTGGTCGGCCACGATGCTCGATGCGGCCGGCGTGGCGGCGCATGGGGACTACCCGCTCGACGGCCGCTCGCTGATGCCGGTGCTGCGCGATGCCGCCCTGCACGATGCGCCGCCCCTGTTCTGGCGCATGAACCACCGGGGTCAGCGCGCCATGCGCCAGGGCGACTGGAAATACCTGCGTGTGGACGGCAACGACTACCTGTTCGATCTGTCGCAGGACGAACGCGAGCGCGCCAACCGGGCTCCCGTGGAACCCGAACGGCTGCGGGCGATGCGCGCGGCCTGGGAGGCATGGAATGCGTCCATGCCCGCGATCCCGGACGACGCGACGGTGAGCCTGGGCTACTCGGTCAAGGACATGCCGCAGCGGTGACGGGCGGCCGGCGGCTGTCGGCTGTCGGCTATGGTGTGGGGGGCGCATGCCATCCGCCCGTCTTCCTTCCGAATCCATGCCTTGAAGATGCCCCCGTTGACTTCCTTTCCCCTGCGCGCGCCCATCGCCGTGTTTCTGGCGGGGCTCGCGGCCGCGCTGCACATCGGCAAGATCCCACCCGCCATCACCGTGCTGCGGGAGACGCTGGGGGTCTCGCTGGTCGAGGCGGGCTTCCTGCTGTCGGCGGTCCAGCTGGCGGGCATGCTGCTCGGCGTTCTGGTGGGGGCGCTGGCCGATGGTTTTGGCCTGCGGCGCAGCATGCTGTATGGGCTGGGCGTGTTGTGTATCGCCAGCCTGGCGGGCGTGGGGGCCCGCCATCCGGCGGACCTGCTGGCATTGCGGGCGCTGGAGGGGCTGGGTTTCCTGTGGGTTGTGCTGCCGGCGCCCAGCTTGATGCGGCAGCTGGTGCCCGCTGCCAGGCTGCCCGCCTTCATGGGGCTGTGGGGTGCCTACATGCCCGCCGGCGTTGCCCTGGCGCTTCTGGCGGGGCCGGTGGTCATGGGGCTGTGGAGCTGGCAGGCCTGGTGGGGTCTGCTGGGTGTGCTGGCGGGCTGCGCGGGGCTCTGGCTGGCCCTGGCCGTTGGCCCGGATGCGCTGCGCGCCACCGTGGCGCGGCCGCGCACGGACCCGCTGTCTCCCGCGGTGGTCCTTCTGGCGCGGCGGCTGCGGCTCACCCTGGCCAGTCCCGGGCCCTGGGTGGTGGCGGTGGCGTTTGGCATGTACTCCTGCCAGTGGCTGGCCGTCATCGGGTTTCTGCCCTCCATCTACATGCAGGCGGGCGTCAGCGGCGTGGCTGCCGGTGCGCTGACCGCACTGGCCTGCGCGGCCAACGTGGTGGGGAACCTGGGGGCCGGTGGCTTGATGCGGGCGGGTTGGCGCACGCACCGTCTGTTGTCCCTCGGTTTCGGCGGCACGGCATTGGCCACGGTGGTGGCCTTCAGCCCCTTGGCGGGGGATGGCGCGGTTCTTCGGTTCGCTGCCGTGGTGGCGTTTTCAGCGGTGGGCGGGATGATTCCGGCCACCTTGTTTGCCCTGGCGGTCCGGGTGGCGCCCAGCGAGCACACGGTGTCCACCACGATGGGCTGGGTGCAGCAGTGCTCGGCCTGTGGCCAGTTCCTGGGCCCGCCGCTGGTGGCCTGGGTGGCGGGCCTGGCGGGCGGCTGGCATTTCACCTGGGCGGTCACCGGCGTGGCTTCGGTGGTGGGCCTGGGGCTGTCGTGGTGGGTGCGCCGGCAGCACCCGGCCTGAGACCGCAAACACGTCCTGGCGGAGCGGGCAGGGGCCGCGGCGCCCCGCCACCTGCCGCCCGCCCGATCACGCTGCCGCAGCGGACCCCGCCTGCACATGCTCGCGCCGCTGCACGATCACGAAGCGGTCGGCCACGAAGGCCAGGTTGGTGTAGCTGGCGTTGGCGGCCGGGTTGCCGCCCGTGGCGTGGTAGTCCGAGAACGACGCCGACTGGTTCACGAACACCCCCTGCGTGAGGTTGATGGACAGCGCCACGCGCGTGCGCCGGCCCAGGGCGATGGCGGCGTCGATGTAGGCGCGGTCGGTGGAGTACACGCCCAGGGTCAGTGCGCCATGCTCGCGCAGCGTGGCCTCGGCCACCTGCAGGCTGGCGGCGCCCGAATCGGTGGCCACCAGGTAGGACACGGGGCCGAAGCATTCCTGGCCGTAGATGGCGCTGTCGGCCTGCTCCAGCGCCACGATCACGGGCGTGTGGATCTGTGCGTTCGCGAACTCGGGGTGGGGCAGGGCGCGCGAGGCCAGCACCAGGCGGCCCTGGCCGCTGGCCCGCTGCATGCGCGCCACGGTCTCGGGCGAGCCCACGGCGCCCAGCACCGAGGTGGCCACGCGCGGGTTCGAGGCCAGCTCGGTCACGGCGGCGGCGAGGTCCGCGCCCACCTGCTCGAAGCTCTTGTGCCCTTCGTCGGTGGCGATGCCGCCGCGCGGCACCAAAATGTTCTGCGTGGTGGTGCACATCTGGCCGCTGTACAGCGACAGCGTGAACGCCAGGTTGCGCAGCAGGGCCGCGTACTGGTCGGTGGATTCGATGATCACCGTGTTCACTCCGGCCATCTCGGCATACACGCGCGCCTGGCGGGCGTTGTCGATGAGCCAGCGGCCGAACTGGTTGCTTCCCGTGAAGTCGATGCTGGCCACCGCGCTGTGCGTGGCCAGGGCCTGGGTGTCTTCGGCGCGGGGGCTCAAGGCCAGGGTCACGGTGTTCGGGTCCAGCCCCTGCTCGGCCAGCACCTCGCGCAGGATGTTCACCGAGATCGCGGCCGGCAGCACGGCATGGGGATGGGGCTTGACGATGACCGGGTTGCCCGTGGCCAGCGCGGCGAACAGGCCGGGGTAGGTGTTCCAGGTGGGGAAGGTGGCGCAGCCGACCACCAGCGCGACGCCGCGGCCCACGATCTCGTAGTGCTTTTGCATCACCAGCGGCGGGTTCTTGCCCTGGGGCTTGTCCCACAGCGCCTCGCCGGGCACGTCGGCCATGGCCTTCCAGGCGTAGGCGATGGCTTCGAGCGCGCGGTCCTGGGCGTGCGGGCCGCCGGCCTGGAAGGCCATCATCGGGCCCTGGCCGGTGGTCAGCATCACGGCGTGGGCGATCTCATGGCTGCGGCGGTGGATGCGCATGAGCGCCTCCAGCAGCACGCCCACGCGGCCTTGCGCGCCCAGTGCCTGCCACGCGGGTTCGGCCGCCTGGGCCGCTGCCACCAGCGCGTGCACGTCGCAGTCGGGGTAGCGCACATCCAGCGCCACGCCGTAGGGCGAGCGTTCTGTCGCCAGCCGGCCCTGTTCACCGGGCTGCTGCAGCGGGAAATCCTTGCCCAGCAGGGCGGCCACGGCCGCCTGGCCGTCGGCCTGGCCGGTCTCGCCATAGACCTTGGGCGAGGGCGATTCGGGGAAGGGCGTCCAGTGGCCGCGCGTGGCCAGTGCGTCCAGGGCGCCATCGAGCAGGGCACGGTGCGTATCGAACAGGGGCATGTATTTGTCTCCGTTAAGGGTTTGCCCTGAGGGGTTTGACTTGTGTCAGGGTTGTGGAAAGTTTATTCTCTACCGAACGGTCGGTCAATAATGTTTGCGGCCGATCAATACAACGTTTCCCCACTTTGGTAGGCAGGAGCATCCATGTCTGAACCCCTTGTCCTTGTGACGCAGTCGGGCGCCGTGCAAACACTGGCGCTCCACCGGCCCGCCGCGCTCAACAGCTTTACCGCCGAGTTGCATGCGCAACTGCTGGACGCCCTGGAGGCCGCTGCGGCTAACACCGAGGTGCGCTGCGTGGTGCTCACGGGCACGGGCCGGGCCTTCTGCGCCGGGCAGGACCTGGCCGACCCGGCCGTGGCGCCCGACCTCACGCCCGGCGCCGCGCCCAAGGACCTGGGTGAAGTGATCGAGAAACTCTACGGCCCGCTGTGCCTGCGCATCCGCAGCATGCCCATCCCCGTGGTGGCCGCCGTCAACGGCGTGGCCGCCGGCGCGGGCGCCAACCTGGCGCTCTCGTGCGACCTGGTGCTGGCTGCGCGCTCGGCCAGCTTCATCCAGGCCTTCACCAAGATCGGGCTGGTGCCCGACACCGGCGGCACCTGGCTGCTGCCGCGCCTGGTGGGCCGTGCGCAGGCCCTGGGCCTGGCGTTGCTGGGCGACAAGCTGCCCGCGGCCGATGCCGAGCGCCTGGGCCTGATCTGGCGCTGCGTGGACGATGCGGCCCTGCAGGACGAAGCCCAGGCCCTGGCCCAGCGCCTGGCCGCCATGCCCGTGACGGCGCTGGTGGCCACGCGCAATGCGATGGATGCCTCCGCGCAGATGGACTACGGCCAAGCCCTGGCCCGCGAGGCGGCCGTGCAGCGCACGCTGGGCGCCTCGGCCGACTACCGCGAGGGCGTCGAGGCCTTCATCGGCAAGCGCGCCCCCGTCTTCAAAGACCGCTGATCGAGTAGCCCCATGGATTCCTCTACCACCGCCATGGACCCCCAGGCCATCGCCGAGCACGTGCGCACCGGCATGCTCGCCAACGACCGCGCTACGCAGGGCCTGGGCATCGCCATCACGGCCATCGCGCCGGGCCGGGCCACGCTCGAGATGACCGTGCGCGCCGACATGCTCAACGGCTTCGACATCTGCCACGGCGGCTTCATCACCACACTGGCCGATTCGGCGTTCGCCTTCTCGTGCAATGCGCGCAACGACATGACCGTGGCCTCGGGCCTGTCCATCGACTTCCTGGCGCCCGCGCGCGAGGGCGACCGCCTCACGGCCGTGGCCACCGAAGTCTCGCTGGCCGGCCGCACCGGCGTCTACGACGTGAACGTGCACAACCAGCGCGGCGAGGCCATCGCGGTGTTCCGCGGCCGCTCGTACTGCATGAAGGGCAAGCACACCGTGCCGCTTGCCGATGCCGCCGGCCGCTGACCCCATCACCATTACAGGAGACATCCATGGCCGTGCGCCACCCCGCTCCAGGCGACCTGGAGCCCATCGAAACCGCCAGCCGCGACGAGGTCCAGGCGCTGCAGCTGCAGCGCCTGCGCTGGACGCTGCAGCACGCCTACGACAACGTGCCGCACTACCGGCGCGCCTTCGATGCCAAGGGCGTGCACCCGTCGGACCTGACGCAGCTGTCCGACCTCTCCAGGTTCCCCTTCACCGTCAAGAAGGACCTGCGCGACAACTACCCCTTCGGCATGTTCGCCGTGCCGCGCGAAAAGGTGGCGCGCATCCATGCCTCCTCGGGCACCACGGGCAAGCCCACGGTGGTGGGCTACACGCTCAAGGACATCGACACCTGGGCCGACCTGGTGGCACGGTCCATCCGCGCAGCGGGTGGGCGCGCCGGCGACCTGGTCCACATCGCCTACGGCTACGGCCTGTTCACGGGCGGCCTGGGCGCGCACTACGGCGCCGAGCGCGCGGGCTGCACGGTGATCCCCATGTCGGGCGGTCAGACCGAAAAGCAGGTGCAGCTGATCCGCGACTTCGGGCCCAGCATCATCATGGTCACGCCGTCCTACATGCAGGTCATCAACGAGGAGTTCGTGCGCCAGGGGCTGGACCCGCGCGAGAGCTCGCTCAAGATCGGCATCTTCGGCGCCGAGCCCTGGACCGAGGCCATGCGCCGCGAGATCGAGACCAAGGCCGGCATCGACGCGGTGGACATCTACGGCCTGTCCGAAGTGATGGGCCCGGGCGTGGCCAGCGAGTGCATCGAGAGCAAGGACGGCCCCGTGGTCTGGGAAGACCACTTCTACCCCGAGATCATCGACCCCGAGACGGGCGAGGTGCTGCCCGACGGCCAGGAGGGCGAACTCGTCTTCACCTCGCTGAGCAAGGAGGCGCTGCCCATGATCCGCTACCGCACGCGCGACCTCACGCGCCTCTTGCCTCCGACCTCGCGCGCTTTCCGCCGCATGGGCAAGATCGTGGGCCGCTCGGACGACATGCTCATCATCCGCGGCGTGAACGTGTTCCCCACGCAGATCGAAGAGATCGTGCTGCAGAACGAAAAACTCTCGGGCCAGTACCAGATCCTGGTGGCGCGCGACGGCAACCTCGACCAGGTCACCGTGCGCTGCGAGTTGCAGCCCGGCGTGGCCGACGGCGAGCGCCCCGACCTCACCGGCTGGGTGCAGCACCGCATCAAGACCCTGGTGGGCATCACCTGCCAGGTCGAGGTGCTGGCCACCGATTCCATCGAACGCACGCTGGTGGGCAAGGCCCGCCGCGTGATCGACCAGCGCCCACGCTAACCCTTCACGAAAGGACCACACCATGTACACCCAGGCCATGGACACCATGGGCAAGGAAGGCGGCGACGCCGGCAACAAGGCCCTGCGCAGCGCCGAGGAGATGCAGCGCCAGGAGGCCTTCGACGCGCGCATCGACGCGGGCGAATTCATCGAGGCCAAGGACTGGATGCCCGATCACTACCGCAAGACCCTGCTGCGCCAGATCAGCCAGCATGCGCACTCGGAGATCGTCGGCATGCTGCCCGAGGGCAACTGGATATCGCGCGCGCCCACGCTCAAGCGCAAGGCCATCCTGCTGGCCAAGGTGCAGGACGAGGGCGGCCACGGCCTGTACCTGTACGCCGCGGCCGAGACGCTGGGCAGCTCGCGCGACCAGATGCTGGATGCGCTGCACACCGGGCGCGCCAAGTACAGCTCCATCTTCAACTACCCCACGCTGACCTGGGCCGACATGGGCACCATCGGCTGGCTGGTCGATGGCGCGGCCATCATGAACCAGGTGCCGATCTGCCGCTGCTCGTACGCGCCGTATGCGCGCGCCATGGTGCGCATCTGCCGCGAAGAAAGCTTCCACCAGCGCCAGGGCTACGACGCGCTGCTCACCATGATGCAGCAGGGCACCGACGCCCAGCGCGCCATGGTGCAGGACGCAGTCAACCGCTGGTGGTGGCCCTCCATCATGATGTTCGGCCCGCCCGACGACCAGTCGCCCAACTCCGCGCAGTCGATGCGCTGGGGCATCAAGCGCGTCTCCAACGACACCCTGCGCCAGAAGTTCATCGACGCCACGGTGGAGCAGGCCCGCGTGCTGGGCGTGACGCTGCCCGACCCCGACCTGCAATGGAACGAGGAGCGCCAGGCGCACGACCACGGCGCCATCGACTGGAGCGAGTTCTGGCGCGTGATCGGCGGCGACGGCCCTTGCAACGAAGAACGCCTGGGCGCGCGCGTCAAGGCCTGGGACGACGGTGCCTGGGTGCGCGAAGCCGCCCTGGCCCATGCCGCCAAGCACGCCCCGGTGCGCGCTGCCGCCTGATTTCACCGAGATCCGAGATTTCCCCATGACGACCCCATCCTCTCCCTCCACCCCCGCCGCCGATCCCGCCATGGCCACCGAATGGCCGCTGTGGGAAGTCTTCGTGCGCAGCAAGGCCGGCCTGGACCACAAGCACTGCGGCAGCCTGCATGCGGCCGACCCGCGCATGGCCATCCAGCTGGCGCGCGACGTCTACACCCGGCGCCAGGAAGGCACCAGCGTCTGGGTCGTGCGCTCCGACCAGATCGTGGCCAGCGACCCCGGCGAGAAGTCCATGTACTTCGATCCCGCGCAGGACAAGGTCTACCGCCACCCCACCTTCTACGTGCTGCCCGAGTCCGTGGACCACATGTGAGCGCGCCCGCCATGCAAGCCACCAGCATCCACACCAGCCAGGACCCGGCCGTGCAGTACCTGCTGCGCATCGGCGACACCTGCCTCATCCTGGCCCAGCGCCTCTCGGAATGGTGCGGCCACGGCCCCGTCCTCGAAGAGGACATCGCCCTGTCCAACATGGCGCTGGACCTCGTGGGCCAGGCGCGCGCCGTGCTCACCCGCGCCGGCCAGCTCGAAGGCCGCGGCCACGACGAAGACCAGTTGGCCTTTCTGCGCGACGAGCGCGACTATGTCAACGTGACCCTGGTGGAGCTGCCGCGCGGTGACTTCGCCTTCACCATGGTGCGCAACGCCATGGTGGCCACCCTGTTCAAGCTGCTGTGGGAGCGCCTGGCCAGCTCCAGCGACACGGAGCTGGCCGCCATTGCCGGCAAGGCCCTCAAGGAGGCGCGCTACCACCAGCAGCATGCGGCCGACTGGGTCGTGCGCCTGGGCGACGGTACGGTCGAATCGCGCCGCCGCACCGAAGCGGCTTTGAAGGCCCTGTGGCGCTACACGCCCGAGCTTTTCGTGGTCGACGCGGTGGACGAATCCGCCCACGCCACCGGTCTGGGCCCGCGCTGGGCCGACCTGCAGGACGCCTGGACCGGCGAGATGGCGCAGATCCTGGCCGCTGCCAGCCTGGCCACGCCCCAGGAGTCAGCGTTCCGCAGCACCGGAAAGCAGGGCGTGCACAGCGAGCACATGGGCTACATCCTGACCGAGATGCAGTACCTGCAGCGCAGCTTTCCCGGAGGCGTGTGGTGATGATGGCCGAAGCCGTGGCGCCTTTTGAGACCGCCGACGCGCGCATTGCCCGCGCTTGGCAGGTGCTCGACGGCGTGCCCGATCCCGAGGTGCCCGCGGTCTCCGTGTGCGACCTGGGCATCGTGCGCGCCGTGCGCCTGGCGGGCGATGGCCTGGAGATCGTGCTCACCCCCACCTATTCGGGCTGCCCGGCCACCGAGGTGATCGAGCACGACGTGCTCGCCGCCATCGTGGCGGCCGGCCTGGGCCCGGCCCGCGCCACGCTGCAGCGTGCCCCGGCCTGGACCACCGACTGGATCACCGAACGCGGCCGCGCGCGCCTGCTGGCCTACGGCATCGCGCCGCCCGGCCCGCTGCCGCCGGGCACCGAGGTGCCGCTGCGCTTCATGCCGCGCACCGGGGCTGCAGCGCCGGCTTTGGCCTGCCCGCGCTGCGGCAGCCTGCAGACCGAGCGTCTCTCGGCCTTCGGCTCCACGGCCTGCAAGGCGCTGTACCGCTGCATGGCCTGCCGCGAGCCCTTCGAACATTTCAAGCCGCTGTGACGGCCACCCACCACAAGACACCGACATGAGCGTTATCTTCCATCCCCTGCGCGTGCGCGCCATCGAGCCCGACACGGCCGAGGCCGTCATCGTCTCCTTCGACGTGCCGCCCGAGCTGCGCGAGGTCTTCGGCTTCACCCAGGGCCAGTACCTCACGCTGCGCACCGACATCGGTGGCCAGGACCTGCGCCGCTCGTACTCCATCTGCGCCGGCGTGGACGACGCCGAGCTGCGCGTGGGCGTGCGCAAGGTCAACGGCGGCGTGTTCTCCAACTGGATCAACGCGCAGCTCAAGGTGGGCGACACCCTGCAGGTCATGGCGCCGCAGGGCCGCTTCTTCGTGCCCATCCAGGCTGCCGCGCAGCGCCACTACCTGGGCATCGCGGGCGGCAGCGGCATCACGCCCATCCTGTCCATCATGAAGACGGTGCTGGCGCGCGAACCCCGCAGCCGCTTCACGCTGATCTACGGCAACCGCACGCTGCAGTCCACGATGTTCAAGGAGGAGATCGAGGACCTCAAGAACCGCTACCTCACGCGCCTGGTGCTGCACCATGTGTTCTCGGCCGAGCAGACCGACGCGCCGCTGAACATGGGCTTCGTGAACCGCGAGAAGCTCGCCGAGTTCCTGAAGGCGCTGATCCCCGCGCAGAAGATCGATGAGGCCTTCATCTGCGGCCCCTTCCAGATGAACGACGAGGCCGAGGCCGCGCTGCTGGCCGGCGGCGTGCCGGCCGAGCGCATCCACGTGGAGCGCTTCGGCGTGGCCCTGCCCGCAGGAGGGCAGGTCGGCGCGGTGGTGCACGAGGCGCTGCCGGGCGATGCCAAGACCTCCCGCATCGCCATCGTGCGCGACGGCCTGCGGCGCGAATTCCCGTTCTCGGGCGAGCAGGCCAGCATCCTCGATGCGGCCTCGGCCGCCGGGCTGGAGGTGCCGTTCTCGTGCACCTCGGGCGTGTGCGGTACCTGCCGCGCCAAGTGCGTGGAGGGCGAGGTGCGCATGGAGCGCAACTTCGCGCTCGACAAGAACGAGGTGGCCGCCGGCTTCGTGCTCACCTGCCAGTGCCGGCCGCTGTCCGACAGCGTGGTGCTGTCGTTCGACGAACGCTGATGGTCGCTATGACGGCATCCACCGCTGCACACGGTGCCTGGCATCGGCAAGGAATGGGCCGCCGTGGGCCTGCGATGCCCCCGGATGCGGCAAGATGGCGCCCCTTCACTCCAGGATGCAAAGGAAAACTGCCCATGGCCCGAGGACGCTCCCCCGGATACGACGACCAGCGCGAAATGATCCTCCGCCATGCCGCCGAACTGTTCGCACGCCGCGGCTATCCCGCCACCTCGATGAACGAGGTGGCCGAGGCCTGCGGCCTGTCCAAGCCCACGCTGTACCACTACTTTCGCGACAAGTACAACCTGCTCGTGCACATCGCCGACGGCCATGTCTCGCGCCTGCAGGCGCTGGTGGAGGAGGTCGAGGCCCAGCAGCTCGCGCCCGAGGCGCGGCTGCGCGAACTGATCCACCGCTTCGTCGAGGAATACGCCGAGGCCCAGCACGCCCACCGCGTGCTGACCGAGGACGTGCGCTTCCTGCAGCCCGAGGACAGCGAGCGCATCCTGGGCAAGGAGCGCGCCGTGGTGGCCGCCTTCGCCACCGCGCTGGGGCAACTGCGCCCCGACACCGATGCCGCCGGCCTGACCAAGGCGCTGACCATGCTGCTGTTCGGCATGATCAACTGGATGTTCACCTGGCTCAAGCCCGACGGCGAACTCGACTACGGGACCATGGCGCCCATCGTTGCGGACCTGTTCTTTGGTGGATTTCCTGCCGTCCGAATGCCCATTGAACAGGCCCAAAGACCCGCGCGTCCATGACAATGGCCACGCACGTTCACCACCGCGTACCCGATACCGGCCGACAAGAGCCGGAACAGCGCTGAATCTTCCTTGCTTGCCTGCGCTGACAACACCATCCTTTCTTTTCCACAGGAGACAAACGCATGAAAAAAACCCGCTTCGCACAAATCGCGCTGGTGGCCGCAGCCGCCGCCATGGCCTGCGGCGCCGCCCTGGCCGACATCACCGTCGGCGTCACGGTGTCGGCCACCGGCCCCGCCGCCTCGCTGGGCATCCCCGAGAAGAACACCATCGCCCTGATGCCGCGCACCATCGGCGGCCAGAAGGTCAACTACATCGTGCTCGACGACGCGTCGGACACGACCACCGCCGTGGGCAACACGCGCAAGCTGATCAGCGAAAGCAAGGTCGACATCATCCTCGGGTCGAGCACCACGCCCAACTCGCTGGCCATGATCGACGTGGTCGCCGAAGCGCAGACGCCCATGATCTCCATGGCCGCCTCGGCGCGCATCGTCGAGCCCATGGACGCCAAGAAGAAGTGGGTCTTCAAGACCCCGCAGAACGACATCATGATGTCGCTGGCCATCGTGGACCACATGGCCAACGCCGGCGTGAAGACCGTGGCCTTCATCGGCTTTGCCGACGCCTACGGCGAAGGCTGGTACCAGGAGTTCGGCAAGGCCGCCGCCATCAAGAAGATCCAGATCGTGGCCAACGAGCGCTATGCGCGCACCGACACCTCGGTGACGGGCCAGACGCTGAAGATGATCTCGGCCAAGCCCGACGCCGTGCTCATCGCCGGCTCCGGCACGCCGGCCGCATTGCCCCAGAAGGCGCTCAAGGAGCGCGGCTTCACCGGCAAGGTCTACCAGACCCACGGCGTGGCCAATGCCGACTTCCTGCGCGTGGGCGGCAAGGACGTGGAAGGCACCTTCCTGCCCTCCGGCCCGGTGCTCGTGGCTTCGCAGCTGCCCGCCTCGCACCCGGTGAAGAAGTCGGCCAGCGCCTACGTGGCCGCCTATGAGGCCGCCCACGGCAAGGACAGCGTCTCCACCTTCGGCGCCCATGGCTGGGATGCCGGCGTGCTGATGGCCGCCGCCGTGCCGGTGGCCCTGAAGAAGGCCAAGCCCGGCACCGTGGAATTCCGCACGGCCCTGCGCGATGCGCTCGAGCAGATCAAGGAAGTGCCCGGCGCGCACGGCATCTTCAACATGTCCGAGAACGACCACCTGGGCCTGGACCAGCGCGCCCGCGTGATGGTCAAGATCGAGAACGGGACCTGGAAATACATTCCCTGACCCCCTGAGGCGCTGCGCGCCTTCCCCTCCAAGGGGACGCCACCCGTGGCCTGGCGAAGCCAGTTCCACGGTGGCGCTGGTCTGGGGCGCGCCGGTTTCGTGGTGTCCGTCTCTTCGGCGAAGAGCTGTCTGGAAATACCATGAAAATGGCCTCTGGCGCTTACTGGTAAAGCGCTGGCAGCTATTAAATATGTAGTAAGTGCTGGTCGACCTGCTTCTCAAAGAAAGCTGAATATGGATTTGCAGATTGCCCTGCTGCTGGGGCAGGACGGCATTGTCAATGGCGCCATCTACGGACTGATGGCGCTGGCGCTGGTGCTGGTTTTTTCCGTGACCCGGGTGATCTTCATCCCCCAGGGCGAGTTCGTGGCCTTCGGGGCGCTGACCATGGCCATGATGCAGGGCGGGCGCATCCCTGCCACGCTGTGGCTGCTGCTGGGCATGGCCGCTGTGGTGCTGCTGGTCGAGGTGGTGCGCTTTCAGCGCGGCAGCCCCGTGAACTGGCCCGCCACCGTGGTCTGGTGCCTGGTGCTGCCGCTGCTGGCGTGCGCACTCATCATCGGGCTGCGCCCCACCTCGCTGGGCATGCAGGCGCTCACCACGCTGATCCTCATCACGCCCATGGGGCCGCTGTTGTACCGCCTGGCGTATCGCCCGCTGGCCGATGCCACGGTGCTGATGCTGCTCATCGTCTCGGTGGCGCTGCATGGCGTGCTGGTGGGCCTGGGCCTGCTTTTCTTCGGCGCCGAAGGCTCGCGCACGCCACCGTTCTCGGAGGCGCGCTTCGACCTCGCGGGCATTCCCATCTCGGGCCAGTCGCTGGTGGTGCTGGGCGTCACGCTGGCGCTGGTGATGCTGCTGTTCCTGTTCTTCGGCCGCTCCATGGTGGGCAAGGCGCTGCGCGCCACGGCCCTCAACCGCGTGGGGGCGCGCCTCATGGGCATTCCCACCGAACTCTCGGGCGACGTGAGCTTCGCCCTGGCCGCGCTGATCGGTGCGGTCTCGGGCCTCTTGATCGCCCCACTCACCACCGTGTACTACGACACGGGTTTCCTGATCGGCCTCAAGGGCTTCGTCGCGGCCATCGTGGGCGGCCTGGGCAGCTATCCCATGGCGCTGCTCGGCGCGCTGATCGTGGGCCAGCTGGAGGCCTTTGCATCGTTCTGGGCCAGTGCCTACAAGGAGGTTCTCGTGTTCACGCTGATCGTTCCCGTGCTGTGGTGGCGCTCGCTCAACAGCCGCCATGTGGAGGATGAGGAATGAGCACGCCCGTCAAGACGAATATGGCTGCCGGCACACAAGATGCAGGCACATCGCGCGGCATCGCCACGCGCACCCAGCTCACGCTCGCGGCCGTGGCGCTGCTGGCCCTGTGCTGGGGCTTCCTGCCCGATTTCACCGTGGTCATGCTCAGCTACATCGGCCTGTATGCCATCGTCGCGGCGGGCCTGGTCATGCTCACCGGCGTGGGCGGCATGACCTCCTTCGGCCAGGCGGCCTTCGTGGGCGTCGGCGCCTATGCCACGGCCTGGATCTGCACGGCGCCCGCGTCGGTGCAGGCGCTCTCGGGCATCGTCGGCATGGCCGGCCTGCCCTGGGTGGGGCTGGTGCTCGGCCTTGTGATCACCTTCGCGGTGGCCTGGGGCCTGGGCTCGGTCACGCTCAAGCTGTCGGGCCACTACCTGCCGCTGTGCACCATCGCCTGGGGCCTGTCGCTGTACTACCTGTTCGGCAACATGGAATTCCTGGGGGGGCAGACCGGCATCACCGGCGTGCCGCCGCTCGTCGTGGCGGGCCTCTCGCTGGCCTCGCCGCGCGCCATCGGCGTGCTGATCTGGGCGGTGCTGCTGGTGTCGCTGTGGCTGCTGCACAACCTGCTCGACTCGCGCGAGGGCCGCGCCATCCGTGCGCTCAAGGGCGGGCGGGTGATGGCCGAGTCCATGGGCGTGGACACGGCGCGCTACCGCATCAAGCTCTTCGTGCTGGCGGCGCTGCTGGCGGCGATCTCGGGCTGGCTGTATGCGCACCTGCAGCGCTTTGTCAGCCCCACGCCGTTCAACCTCAACATCGGCATCGAGTACCTGTTCATGGCCGTGGTCGGCGGCGCCGGCCACCTCTGGGGCGCGGTGCTGGGCGCCACCCTCATCACCCTGCTCAAGGAAAAGCTGCAGGACGTGCTGCCCTCGCTGCTGGGCACCAGCGGCAACTTCGAGGTCATCGTCTTCGGCCTGCTCATGGTCTTCGTGCTGCAGCGCTTTGCCGACGGCCTGTGGCCCACGCTGAACCGCCTGAGCGAGCGCTGGCTGCGCCGCGAGGCGCCGCGCGCGGTGCGCGAGGCTGCACAGCTGGGCCAGCGTACCTTGCCCACGGCCGGCACGGTGCTGCTGCAGGCGCGCAACGTGACCAAGCGCTTCGGCGGCCTGGTCGCCAACAACAATGTCTCCATGGACGTGAAGGCCGGCGAGGTGCACGCGCTGATCGGCCCCAACGGGGCTGGCAAGAGCACCTTCTTCAACATGATCTCGGGTGTGGACGACGCCACCGAGGGCGAGGTGCGCCTGGTGGACCAGGCCATGCTGCGCCGCCCCTCGCGCGCCTTCGCGCGCCTGGGCATGGCGCGCACCTTCCAGCACGTGCGCCTCTTGGGCCAGCGCAGCGTGGTCGAGAACGTCGCCCTGGGCGCGCACCAGCGCGCCCACCGCGGCTGGATCGCCTCCATGCTGCGCCTGGACCGCGCCGAGGAAGCCGCCCTGCTGGCCGAGGCGCGCCGCCAGATCGAGCGCTGCGGCCTGGGTGCCCATGCCGATGCGCCCGCCGCCTCGCTGGCCCTGGGGCAGCAGCGCATCGTCGAGATCGCGCGTGCCCTGGCCGGCCAGCCGGCCATCCTGCTGCTCGACGAGCCCGCCGCCGGCCTGCGGCATCTGGAAAAGAAGGCCCTGGCCGACCTGCTGCGCCAACTGCGCGCCGAGGGCCTGGGCATCCTGGTGGTGGAGCACGACATGGAGTTCGTGATGAACCTGGCCGACCGCATCACCGTGCTGGAGTTCGGCACCGTGATCGCCGAGGGCACGCCCGTGGAGGTGCAGAGCAACCAGCGCGTGCTCGATGCCTACCTGGGCGGTGCCGACGACGACCTGCCCGCCGCTGCCGCCACCGAAGGAGCCCGCGCATGACCGCCTTGCTGCAACTGCAGGACCTCTCCGTGTCGTACGGCCCCGTGGAGGCCGTCCACCAGGTCCGGCTTGACGTGAACGAGGGCGAGATCGTCACCGTGATCGGCCCCAACGGCGCCGGCAAGACCACGCTGCTGTGCGCGGCCATGGGCCTGCTGCCTGCCACCGGCTCCATCACCCTGGCCGGCGAGCGCATCGCCCGCCCCAGCGTGGAAGCCATGGTGGCGCGCGGCGTGGCCCTGGTGCCTGAAAAGCGCGAACTCTTTGGCGAGATGTCGGTGGAGGACAATCTGCTGCTCGGCGGCTTCTCGCGCTGGCGCAAGGGCCAGCGCGACCAGGCGCAGCGCATGGAAGAGGTGTTCGGCATCTTCCCGCGCCTGCGCGAGCGCCGCGTGCAGCTGGCCTCCACGCTCTCGGGCGGCGAGCGGCAGATGCTGGCCATCGGCCGTGCGCTGATGGCCCGCCCGCGCCTGTTGATGCTCGACGAGCCCTCGCTCGGCCTGGCGCCGCTCATCGTGCGCGAGGTGCTGCAGGTGGTGTCCTCGCTGCGCCAGCACGGCGTGTCGGTGTTGCTGGTGGAGCAGAACGCCCGCGCCGCCTTGCGCGTGGCCGACCGCGCCTATGTGCTGGAGATGGGCGCCGTGGCGCTCACGGGCGCCGCGCAGGACCTGCTCAACGACCGCCGCATCATCGACACCTACCTGGGTATGGGAGGGGCGGCGCACGCCCGGGCCGAAGCCCATTGAAAGTCCCGAGGACCGCCGCGCAGCGCAGCGACCGTCCTGTTTCGCCCTTTCGCAGGCCTTGGGGCTGCGGAAGGGCTTTTGCGTTGTGAAGATCCATGAATACGACAGGAGACAAAGCATGAAGACAGGCGTTCAGCCAGGGTTGGCACGCAGGGCGTTTTTGCGTTCGGGTGGGGCATTGGCCGCGGGTCTGGCGGGAACGGCCTGGGCCCAGGACAGCGCGGGCGTGACCGACAGCGAGATCGTGATCGGCCAGTCCTGCCAGCTGAGCGGCCCGCTCGCGGCGCTGACCAGCGAGGTGCGCCAGGGCGCGGCCCTGTATTTCGACCATGTGAATGCCTCGGGCGGCGTGCGCGGCCGCAAGATCCGCGTGGTCGCCATCGACGATGCCTACGACCCCAAGAAGGCCGCCGAGAACACGAAGAAGCTGATCGACGAGGACAAGGTGCTCGCGCTGTTCCAGTACGCGGGCACCCCGCCCGCGCTGGCCGCCCTGCCGATCGCCGAGGAGCGCGGCGTGCCCTTCATCGCGCCGTTCACGGGCTCCGACGGCCTGCGCCAGGCCAGCAGCCGCTACGTGTTCAACATCAAGGCAGGCTATGCGACCGAGCTCGATGCCACCGTGAAGCAACTGGCCTCGGTGGGCATCGCGCGCATCGCGGCGGTCTACCTCAACAACCCCTTCGGCACGGGCGGGCTGGCCTCGGTCGAGAAGTCGGTCAAGAACCACAAGGTGGAACTCGTGGCCCAGGCCCCGCTGGAGGTGGATGGCTCGAAGATGGCGGACGCCGTGGCCTCGGTGGCCAAGGCCACGCCCCAGGCCATCATCGTCATCAGCGCGGGCAAGCCCAGCGTGGATTTCGTCGATGCCTACCTGGCGGCCGGGCACCGTTCCACCTTCTACATGCTCTCGGTGATCAGCAACGCCCAGCTGGTCAAGGCGCTGGGCGAGCGCGCGCGGGGCGTGGTGGTGTCGCAGGTCGTGCCCTCGCCGTGGAACCAGAGCATGCCGATCTCTCGCGAGTTCCAGACCCTGGCCAAGGCCAAGGGCATCACCGAGTACACCTTCAGCCAGATGGAGGGATTCATCTCCGCCCGCTTCTTGGTCGAGGCGCTGCAGCGCGCGGGCGCCAAGCCCACGCGCGCAGGGCTGGTGCAGGCCATGGAGTCGATGAAGAGCGTGAACCTGGGCGGCTACCCCGTGGAGCTGTCGGCCACGCAGCACAGTTCGGGCAAGTTCGTGGATCTGCTCATGATGGGCCGCGACGGCCGGTTCACCAAATAGGCCGCACAGGCAGCACGCGCTGCTCAGGAGTTGAGCAGCGCACCTCCCTCGGAGGCTTCCAGCAAGCGCGTGAGCAGCGGGTGCATGACCTTGCGCGCGTTGTAGATCAGGTGGAACTGCTCCTGCACGTCGGGCGTGGCGCCCACCTGCACCAGCCCATGGGTTTGTTGCAGGTGCGCGCCCACCGACACGGGGGCCGGCATCACACCCATGCCCGTGGCGGCAAAGGTGCTGAGCAGGGCGCTGTCCTCGAACTCGCCCGCAATGCGTGGGCGGATGCGTTCGCGCTCCAGCCAGTGGTCGATGCGCGCACGCATGGCCGCATGGTCCGTGGGCAGCAGCACGGGCACCACCGCCAGGCTCTGCGGAAACTGCCGCGCCGCCGCTTCGGCCCACACGGGTGGGGCATACCAGGCCACGGCGCTCGTGCCCAGCAGCTGGCTGGTGGTCTTGAGGGCCGGGTTGGGCGGCGCGGCGCGGTCGGCCAGCACCGCGTCGAGCTTGTGCAGCGCGAGCTCGCCGAGCAGCGGCTGGAACTCCCCCTCGTGGCACAGCAGGCGCAGGTGGGGCTCGTCGAGCACGGGCGTGAGCAGCCGGTGCATGGCCAGCTTGGCGATGCCGTCCGAGATGCCCAGGTTCAGCCGCAGCGTCTGGCCGCTGGCGGCCTCGCGCACGCGGTGGGTCAGCTGCTCGCCCAGGGCAAAGATGTGGTCGGCCTCGTGCAGCGCGGCCACGCCGGCCTCGGTGAGCACCAGGCTGCGCCCCTCGGTGCGCAGCAGGCTGGTTCCCAGGGCCTGCTCAAGGGAGCGCACCTGCGCGCTGATGGTCTGCACGGCCATGTCCAGCCGCTCGGCGGCGCGCGCGATGCCGCCCTCCTTGGCGACCACCCAGAAGTAGTACAGGTGGCGGTAGTTGAAGCTCTGGCTCATGGTCTTGCGTATCCCAGTGCGTTGAAGGGGTATCGGTGCAGGAACTGATTGGTTCGTAAAAACCGAACAAATAGTACCGTGAAGGCAGGTTTTTAAGATGCAAAAGCATCCCTACAGTGCGGGCTTGTCCTGAATGCCAACCCATTGCACCGGAGAGAACCCATGCGCCACGCCGCACCCCTTCCCCTGTCCGCCCCGACCCCGGGCCTGCCACCCCTGCCGCGTTCGCGGCGCTGACGCCGTCGCGCGAAGGAGCAAGACTTCATGGAAACGATCGGAACCTGGTGGATGTGGGCGGGCTTTGCCGTCTTCGTGGTGGTGGCCATCGGCATCGACCTGCTGGTGATGGAGCGCCAGGGCGCGCACAAGGTCACGATGAAGGAGGCCGCGCGCTGGAGCCTGCTGTGGTTCTCGCTGGCCTTCGTGTTCGTGGGCATCCTCTGGTGGTACCTGGACGGCAGCCAGGGCCGCGAGGTGGCCAACACGGTGTCGATGCAGTTCATCACCGGCTACCTGGTGGAAAAAAGCCTTTCGGTGGACAACATCTTTGTGTTCCTGATGCTGTTCAGCTATTTCGCCGTGCCGCCGCAGTACCAGAAGCGCGCGCTCATCATCGGCATCATCGGCGCGATCGTGCTGCGCACGCTGCTCATCCTGGCAGGCGCCTGGCTGCTGGCCACCTTCCACTGGCTGCTGTACGTGTTCGGCGCGTTCCTCGTGGTGACGGGTGCCAAGATGTGGTTCGCGGCCGGGCAGGAGCCCGACATCGCGACCAACCCCGTGCTCAGGTTGCTGAAGAAGCGCATCCGCATCACCGACCAGTTCGACGGCGAAAAGCTCTCCACGCTGGTCCAGGGCGTCAAGCACTACACCCCGCTGTTCGTGGTGCTGGTGCTCATCGGCACCACCGACATCATCTTCGCGGTGGACAGCATCCCGGCCATCTTCGCCATCACCAGCGACCCGTTCATCGTGCTCACGGCCAACATCTTCGCCATCCTGGGCCTGCGTGCGCTGTACTTCCTGCTGGCGGACCTGGCCGACCGCTTCCACCTGCTGGCCTATGGCCTGGCCCTGGTGCTGGTGTTCATCGGCGGCAAGATGCTGCTCATCGACCTCGTGAAGATTCCGATCGGCTACGCGCTGCTGGTCACGGCATCGCTGATCGCGGGTTCGATCTTCCTGTCGCTGCGCAACTCGGCCCCGGGCGCCCACAAGCCCCTGGCATCGCCATCCAAGGACTGAAGGGAGTAGGAGACCATGCAATTGCTCGATGCCATCATGCTCTGTGTGCTGGTGGGCCTGGTGGGGGCGACGGTGACGGCGTACCGCGCCGGCAATGAGCGGCGGGACGTGCGCCTGCTGGCGGGCCTTGCCGCCCTGTGGGGCGCCGGCACGGCCGCGGCCCTGGCGTGGAGCTGATCAGGGTGGTGATGCAGATGCTGTGCACCCTGCGCCGCTGGCTGCGCGGCCTGGAACCCCGGGCCCGCGTGCACCTGGACCGGGGCTGGCTCGCCCGCTTGCGGCCCTGGCTGGAGCGGCGCGAGCTGTTCCGCTTTCAGCGCCAGCCGCTGGCGCGCGGTGTGGCGGCCGGCATGTTCTGCGGGCTCATTCCCGGCCCGCTGCAGATCCCCGGCACCCTGCTGGTGTGCGCGTGGCTGCGCGGCAACGTGGTGGCGGGCGGCGTGGCCACCTTCTATACCAACCCGTTCACCACCGTGCCGCTGTATGCCCTGGCCTTCTACCTGGGCGCGCTGGTGATGCCCGGCACGCAAACCCTGCCGCCATGGAACAGCGTGGCGCCGGGCGGCGATTTCTCCGTGCAGGCGATGGCGGCCTGGATCCAGGCCCTGGGCACGCCACTGCTGGTCGGCCTGCCCACGCTGGGATTGCTGCTCGCGGCGCTGGGTTACGCCGTGGTGCAGGTGCTGTGGCTGGCCCCCGCCCTGCAGCGCAAGCGCCGGCTGGCGCGCTGCCGCTCAGCCGCCGCGTAACGGACGAATCGGCGCTGCTCGCTTTCCGAAGCGCGAAATCCCGCAGATCCTGGAGTCCACGGGCAGCGAAACCGGCGCGCTGCTATCGCCAGTGCCACCGCGGGACTGGCTTGGCCAGGCCGCGGGTGGCGTCCCCCTGAGGGGGAAGCGGCGCAGCCGCTCAGGGGGCTCAATCCAGCTTGACGCCCACCTTGGTGATCACACGCCCCCACTTCTCGCGTTCGGCGCGCGCGAAGCTCCCCATCTGCGCGGCGGTGCCGGGCAAGGGTTCGACACCCAGGGCCTGCAGGCGCGCACGCGTGCGGGTGTCGGCAAGGGCGGTTTGAAGGGCCTTGCTGAACTGGGCCACCGCCTCGGCCGAGGTGCCATGGGGGGCGACCAGCCCCTGCCACGCAAAGCCCTCGAAGCCCTGCAGGCCCTGTTCGGCAATGGTGGCCACGTCGGGCATGGTGCCCACGCGCTGCGGGCTGGCCACGCCGATGGCCTTGACCTTGCCGGCGGCAAGGAACGGGTACACGGTGGCGCTGTCGATCCACATGGCCGGGACCTGGCCGCCGATCACGTCCTGGATGGCCGGTGCCGCACCCCGGTAGGGCACGTGCGTGAGCCTGAGGCCGCTTTGCTCGCGGAACAGCTCGCCCACCAGGTGGTGCGGGCTGCCGGGCCCGGCCGAGGCCCAGTTCACGCCGTCGGGCAGGCCCTTGGCCCAGGCCATGAACTCCTTGAGGTTCCTGGCGGGCACGTTGTTGGACACCACGAGGAACATGGGGAAGCGCACCAGCAGGCCCACGGGCTGGAAGTCCTTCTCGGCGTTGTAGCTCAGCTTGCTGAACAGGAACGGGTTGGCCGCCAGCGTGGCGAAGTCGGCCGAGAAGATCAGGTTGCCGAAGTCCTTGTTGCGCGCGCTGTACTCGGCCGCGATGTTGGTGCCCGCGCCGGGCTTGTTGTTGATGACGATGGGGCGGCCCAGCGTGGCCGACATCGACTCGGCGATGGTGCGCGCGACGATGTCCGAGCCGCCGCCGGCGGCATAGCCCACCACCCATTCCAGCGGCTTGGTGTCCTGGGCATGGGCCAGGGGGAGGGTGGTGGCCAGGGCCAGCCCGGCAAGGGTGGCGAGGAAGTGTTTGCGCAGCATGGTGTCGTCTCCGGGGTGTCGTCAAAAGAATCGGGCAAAGCCGGGGCTTGCACCGTCCGTGCGGTGCCAAGCCCCGGGGGGCGGATGGGGTGCGGGGGCGCGGCTAGGCCGCCAGGGCGTGCGTGGGCACCACGGGCGTGATGGCCTGGGTGGCGCGCCGGTCTGCCAGTGGCATCGCGGCGCCGCGCGCCAGCTGCAGGGCATGCAGCAGCGTGGCCTGGTCGCCGATGTGGTTGGCCAGCAGCAGCACGAGGCGGGCGTTCATGGCGTGGCTCTCGGGCGTGGACAGGCCCTGGTGCGCAGCGATCAGCGCCTCGTAAAAATCGTCGCAGGCCTGCAGGTGGGGCTGGGTGTTGAGCATGATGAAGGTGTTCCTTGTCAGGGGGCCGGCGCCGTGGCGTGGGCCAGGGCGGCACGCACCGCCGCTTCGGTGGGGGTGCGCCAACGTGCGCACACATGCTGGTCGGGGCGCACGAGGTACACGGTACGTGGCTGGGCATCGAGCCGCTGCGCGGCCAGCGCCTGGTGGTCGATCACGTCGATGCCGATCTGCAGCACCCGCACATGGGCCAGGTCCCGGGCCCAGGTGGGGGCGGGGCCAAACACCAGCAGCGTGAAGTCCGGCCCCAGCTCTCGCAGCAGCCACGTGGGGCGGCCCTGTTTTGTCAGGGGAGCGTCGAGCAGCACCGCGCCGGGCACCTGCGTGCCCGCGAAGGTGTCGGCGTCGGGCGTGTTCAGCGGCGACTGGTGCAGCGTGGCCGGCACCGACAGGCGTCCGCTGTTGACGATGCGGCGCGCAAACGCATGCTCGCGCGCCAGGTGCAGCGCCGCGTCGCGGAACAGGCGGCTCACCTCGCTCTTGGGCGTGATGAAGTCGGTGGCGCGGGTCGAGTTGCACAGGTTCTCGTCCGCCGCGTACTCGCGCTCGGGCCCGTAGGTGGCCAGCAGGGCAGGGCCCACCCGGCCCTTGAGCACCCAGTCCAGCTTCCAGGCCAGGTTCTCGGCATCCTGCACGCCGCTGTTGGCGCCGCGTGCGCCAAAGGGCGAGACGCCATGCGCGCTGTCGCCCGCGAAGACCACGCGGCCGTGCACGAACTGGTCCATGCGCAGGCAGGCAAAGGTGTAGACACTCGCCCAGTCCAGCTCGAACTGCGCATCCGCGCCCAGCAGCGCCTGCACGCGCGGGATGATGTTCCCGGGCTTCTTTTCTTCTTCCGGGTCGGCGTCCCAGCCCAGCTGGAAGTCGATGCGCCACACGTTGTCCGGCTGGCGGTGCAGCAGCACGCTCTGGCCGGGGTGAAAGGGCGGGTCGAACCAGAACCAGCGCTCGGTCGGGAAGTCCGCATCGCCCGCCAGCTTCACGTCGGCGATCAGGAACCGGTCCTGGAAGATGCGGCCCTTGCTTTCCAGTCCCATCATCTGGCGCAGGGGCGAACGCGAGCCGTCGCAGGCGGCCACCCATTGCGCATCCACCTGGTAGGGGCCTTCGGGCGTGTCGATGCTGAGCAGGGCGCCGTCGTTGCGTGCGGCCACGGCGGTCACCTTGTTGTGCCAGCGGATGTCGATGCCGGGCAGCTGCAGCGCGCGCTCCACCAGGTAGGCCTCGGCGTAGTACTGCTGCAGGTTGATGAACGCGGGGCGCTCGTGGCCTTCTTCGGGCAGCAGGTTGAATTCGTAGAGCTGCTCGTCCTTGAGGAACACCTTGCCCACGTTCCACGACACGCCCTTGTCCACCATGCGCTGGCCCACGCCCAGGCGGTCCCAGATTTCGAGCGTGCGCTTGGCGAAGCAGATGGCGCGCGAGCCGATGGAGAGCTTGTGGTCGTTGTCCAGCACCACCACGCGCTGGCCGCGCTGGGCCAGGTCGATGGCGAGCGACAGGCCCACGGGGCCCGCGCCCACGACTACGATGGGGTGCGGCGCGGGCGCGGCGCTGTCCTGGTCGGGTGAGCGCACGTAGCCGAAATCGATGGCCTGCACGTCCGGGCCGCTCGCGTGGAACGCCTCGGCAGGAATGTCTCTGGGGTTCATCTTTTGTCTCCTCCAGCCTCAGTGGCTCAGCCTTCCAGAGATTTCCACATCTGAATGTCGCGCTCGGCCGTCCAGATGCGCGGGTCGGGGTACTGCGTGGCCTCGTCGTAGGCGCGGGTCACGTCGAACGGCATGCAGTGGTTGAAGATCACCCAGTGGCCGTACTTGGGTTGCAGCTTCGCGAAGGTGGCCTCGTACACCTTGCGCAGGTCCTCGCCTTGGGCGGCGCTGGCCTTGACGCTTTCGTACAGGTCGCTGATGAAGGCGCGCGTGCCCGCCAGGCTCGCCTGCACCTGCTCGGGCGTCTGGAGCGCGGCGCCCCGGCCGGGCACCAGCTTCTCGGGTTTCAGGGCGGCCAGGTTGTCCAGGGTCTGCGGCCAGTCCTGGAAGTACGCATCGCCCGCATACGGCGTGGCGTCGAACTCCACCAGGTCTCCGGAAAAGAGGATTTTCTCCTGCGGCAGCCAGGCCACCGTGTCGCCCTTGGTGTGGCCCCGGCCCAGTTGCAGGATCTGCACTTCCACGCTGCCCAGCCACAAGGTCATCTTCTTGTTGAAGGTCATGGTCGGCCAGGTCAGGCCCTCGGGCACGCTCTCCACGTTCTGGAACAGGCGCGGAAAGCGGCCGATCTCGCTGTCCTTGTCGAACTGGCCGCGCTCCACGATCAGGTCGCGCGTGTCTTCGCTGGCGATGATGTGCTCGGCGCCGTAGGCGCTGGCACCCAGCACGCGCACGGCGTGGTAGTGGGAGAGCAGCACGTACTTGATGGGCTTGTCGGTGACTTCGCGGATGCGGCGGATCACGTCCTGCGCCATCACCGGCGTGGCCTGCGTGTCGATGACCATCACGGCGTCGTCGCCAATGATGATGCCGGTGTTGGGGTCGCCCTCGGCGGTGTAGGCATAGGCGTGGTCGGAGAGCTTGTCGAAGCTCACCTTCTTCACTTCGAGGTCGGCGGCGGAGGCAAAGGTTTTGACGGTGCTCATGGTGGTGATTTGTTAATGATGAATGCGTTTATCTAAACGGAATGTGTTGATGTTAGGCAAGAAATTCGTTTATGTCTAATGCATTCGTTTAGGTGAAAACCCGAAGAGGCTTGCCTTGCCGCCAGGCGTGGACAATCGGGCCCATGCCCATCACGACCCCCGACCTGCCCCTTGCCGATGACGAAGACACGCCCCGCAGCCCGCGCGGCATCCAGAGCGTGGAGGTGGGTGGGCAGTTGCTGAAGGTGCTGGCGCGCACCGGCCGGCGCATGGCGCTCAAGGACCTGGCCCGCGCGGCGGACATGACGGCCGCCAAGGCCCACCCCTACCTGGTGAGTTTTGGCAAGCTGGGCCTGATCGAGCAGGACGCCGTGAGCGGCCACTACGGCCTGGGCCCCTTGGCCATGCAGCTGGGCCTGATCAGCCTGCAGCAGGTGGACCCGGTGCGCCTGGCGATCGCCGAGCTGCCCGCGCTGGCCCAGCGCATCGGCTACACCGTGTCGGCCTCGGTGTGGGGCGACAGCGGCCCGACCATCATCCGTGTCGAGGAAGGCCCCACGGCCGTGTACGTGGCCATGCGCCACGGCACCACGGCCTCGGTGCGCCACACGGCCACGGGCAAGGTGTTCGCGGCCTTCGGGCCGCGCGAACGCGTCGCCGCAGCCTTGGCGGCCGAAGGGTTCGCGGGCGCGCTGGATGAACCCGCGTTCGCGGCCGAACTGGAGGCGGTGCGCACGCACCAGATCAGCGAGGTGACTGACCAGCTCCTGCCCGGCATCAGCGCGCTGGCCACGCCGGTGTTTGACGGGTTCGGGCAGCTGGTGCTGTGCCTGGCGGTGATCGGGCCCAGCGCCACGCTGCGGACGGGGCCCGCCAGCCCGGCGGCGCGGCATCTGCGCGAGGCCGCGCGGAGCCTGTCACAACGGCTGGGGGCGCCGGTGAGCTCCGCCTAGTGCGCCAGGGCGTTCAGGCGGTTGCGCGCCCCAGCGCCTGGTCGATATCCCACAGGATGTCGTCCACATCCTCGATCCCCACCGACAGCCGCACCATGTCCGCGCTCACGCCCGCGCGGGCCAGCTCTTCTTCGCTCAACTGGCGGTGGGTGGTGGAGGCGGGGTGGATCACCAGCGTCTTGGCGTCGCCGATGTTGGCCAGGTGGCTCAGGAATTCGCAGGCGTCGATGAACTTCTCGCCCGCCGCCGCGCCGCCCTTCACGCCAAACGTGAGGATGCCCGAGGCTCCGGGCGTTCCGTCCACGGCGCGGAACTGCTTTTGTGCCAAGTCGAAATACGGCGAATCTGCCAAACCGGGGTAGTTGACCCACGCCACCTGCGGGTGGCTTTGCAGAAACTTCGCCACGGCCAGCGCATTGCGGCAGTGTTCACGCATGCGCAGGTGCAGCGTTTCGGCGCCTTGCAGCAGCTGCCACGCGTTCATGGGCGACAGCACGCCGCCAAAGGTGCGGTTGACCTCCATGCGCGCCTTCATGGTGTAGCCGAAGTCGCCGAAGGTCTCGTAGAACTTCACGCCGTGGTAGGCGCGGCTGGGCTCCACCATCTCGGGGAACTTGCCGTTGTCCCACGGGAACTTGCCGCCCTCCACCACCACGCCGCCCATGGTCGTGCCGTGGCCGCCGATGTACTTGGTGGCGCTGTGCACCACGATGTCGGCGCCCAGGGCCAGCGGGTTGCACAGGTAGGGGCTGGCCACCGTGTTGTCGATGATGAGCGGCACGCCGTGCGCATGCGCCACCTCGGCCACGGCCGCGATGTCGAGCACGTTGACCAGCGGGTTGCCGATGGTCTCGCCGTACACGGCGCGGGTGTGGGGGCGCATGGCGCGGGCAAAGTTCTCGGGGTCGGCCGGGTCCACGAACGTGGTCTCGATGCCGAGGCGGCCAAAGCCCACGCCGAGCTGGCCCACCGTGCCGCCATAGAGCGTGCTGGCCGCCACGATGTGGTCGCCGGTCTTCAGGATGGCCAGCAGCGCCGCCATCTGCGCGGCCATGCCGCTGGCGCAGGCCAGCGCCGCGCGGCCGTTCTCCAGGCTGGCGATGCGCTCCTCGAACACGGCCACCGTAGGGTTGCTGATGCGGCTGTAGACGTTGCCGAAGGTCTGCAGGTTGAACAGGCTGCTCGCGTGTTCGGCGTTGTCGAACACGAAGCTGGTCGTCTGGTGGATCGGCGTGGCGCGTGCGCCGGTCACGGGGTCGGGCTGGGCGCCGGCGTGGATGGCGCGGGTGCCGAAGCCGAAGTCGCGGTCGGCGCCGGAGGGGTGGTCTGATGAGGACATGGTCTTGAATGAAATTGGCCGCAAGCGCTTGATGGTCAAGCGCTGGATGCTATGAATTTGCTAGTAAGGTAGTTGCCGCAGGCGCTTGGCGCTGATGACGCGCGTGTTCACGCCCATCCAGCCCAGGCCGCCAAACAGCCGCGCGTGCTCGATCTTCACGCAGCGGTTTTCGACCACCTGCAGCCCGGCGGCTTCCGCCCGCAGGCGGGCGGCCTCGTTGAACACGCCCAGCTGCAGCCACAGGCAGCGCGCGCCGATGGCGATCGCCTCCCCGGCCAGCGGGGGGATGTCCTCGCTCTTGCGAAAGCAGTCCACCATGTCGATGCGTTCGCCCCGGGCCGCGAGCGCCCGGGCGGCATCGGCCACGCTGGCGTAGGCCGTCTCCCCCAGAATCTGCCCACCCTCGCGCGCGACGAGCGGATTCACCGGCACGATGCGGTAGCCATGCGCCTGCATGTACTTGGCCGCGAAATAGCTGGGCCTGTGCCATTGGGGCGACAGTCCCACCACCGCAAGGGTGCGGCAGTGCGTCAGAATATCGCGCAGGGTGCTGATGGTGTCGGGCGTGCGTGTCATACATGGCAGTGTATGGGGACGGACTGCTGCGGCGCCAGAGCACCGTTGTCCATCCACACTGTGGCCCCGCCCCAGATTCCGAGGAGATCCCGTGCAGAACCCCCCACGCGCTCGCCGCGCCACTGGCCTTGTGGCCGCCGCCGTTGTCCTGTCCACCGTTGCCCTGAGCGCCTGCACGCCGCCCCGCGCGCCCGATGTCCCCAAGGTCCAGCGTGTCACGACCTACGCCTGTGACCGTGGCCCCATGCTGGTGGTGCACTGGCCCGCCCAGCCCGATGGCCCGGCGCTGCTGGAGATCAACGGCCGCACCGTGCCGCTGCAGCCTGAGCGTGTGGTCACCGGCTTTGGGTACGGCGACGGTGGCACCTACATCCGTGGCCAGGGCAACACGATGTTCTTCCAGGCGCCCCGTGTGCTGCGCGTGAACTGCGTGGCGCGCTGAGCCGAGCCCGCCACACTCGTAAAAACTGGCGCGCTCCCCACACCAGTGCCACCGTGGAACTGGCTCCGCCAGGCCACCGGTGGCGTCCCCCGCCGGGGGAAGGCGCGCAGCGCCTCAGGGGGGCTTCCTACTTGTACTTGATGCTGCAGCCATAAGGCTGTGTCGTCGCCGCCGAGATCGGCTTGCCCGCCAGCGCCTCCGACAGCCCCACCTTCACGTAGTTGGTGGCCTTCTCGATGTCGGCCGGCCGGGCCGAGGGGATACTGTCGATGCCGCCCGCATAGACCAGCACGCCCTGCGGGTTGACGATGTACAGGTGCGGCGTGGTGCGCGCGCCATAGCTTTTGCCCACGGTGCCCTCCTCGTCCATGAGCACGGCGGTGGGCACGGCCTTGCGCTCGGCGAGCCAGGCCGTGAGTTTGGCGGGCTCCAGGTAGTCGCTGCTGGCCTTCTCGGTGGAATTGACCGCCAGCCACACCACGTTCTGGCCAGTGGCGTGCTTCTGCGTGGCGGGCATGTTGCCGCTGTCGTAGTGCTTGCGCACGAAGGGGCAGCCGGGATTGGTCCACTCCAGCACCACATGTTTGCCCCTGAAGTCCGACAGGCGCACCGTCTTGCCGGCGGCGTCCTTGAGCGTGAAGTCCGGGGCGGGCTGGCCCACGGTCGCGGCGGCCTGGGCACCCAGCGCCACCAGCGCGGCGGTGGCAATCAACGTACGGCGAAGCATCTTCATGGCGGACTCTCCTGAAGGGTTGGCTGTCGATGGAAAAGAAACGGGGTGAAAACCTCTACAACTGGGCAATGGTGGCGCGCACCTCGTCCACGCTGAGCACCTCGGTCAGCACCACGGGCGGCTTGCCGGGCCGGTAGAACACGTACACGGGCACGCCGCTGCGGCCCAGCGCCGCCAGCGCGGCGGTGATGTCGGGGTCGCGGCGCGTCCAGTCCGCGCGCAGCAGGGCCACGTTCCTGGCCTGCAGGTCGGCGATCACGTCGGCGTCGGCCAGCGTGGTCTTCTTGTTGTATTGGCAGGTCACGCACCATGCGGCGGTGAAGTCCACGAACACAGGGCGGCCCGTGGCCACGATCTGCTCGGCCGCGCCGGGTGCCCAGGGCTGCCAGCCGTTGGCGGAAACCTGCGGGGCGGCCTGCGTGGCGGGCATGGTGGTGATATGCGGCGCAAAGGCCCAGACCAGCAAGGCCATCGCCGCGATGGACACACTGGCCATCCACACGCGCGCGCGGCCCGCCAGCGACAGCGCCCACACCACCAGCGACAGCCCCACCAGCAGGATCAGCAGCGCACCGGCGCCGTCGATGCCGCTTTGCTGGCCCAGCACCCACACCAGCCAGACCACGGTGGCCAGCATGGGGAAGGCCATGAGCTTGCGGAAGGTGTCCATCCACGCGCCGGGGCGCGGCAGCGCGCGGGCCACGGCGGGGATGAAACTCGCGGCCAGAAACGGCAGCGCCAGGCCCAGGCCCAGCGCCGCGAACACGGCCAGCGCCTGCGGCGCGGGCAGGGTGGCCGTGAGGCCCAGCGATGCGCCCATGAATGGTGCGGTGCAGGGCGATGCCACGGCCACGGCCAGCACGCCGGTCAGGAAGCTGTCGGCCACCGGGTGGCGCGCCTGCAGGCTGGCCACCGAGGACGGCAGGAACTGCCCGAACTCGAACACCCCCGCCAGGTTGAGCGCGATCAGCGTGAACAGCGCCGCCAGCGAGGCCACCACGGCCGGCGACTGCAGCTGAAAGCCCCAGCCAATGGCCTCGCCCGCCGCGCGCAGGCCCAGCATGAGCGCGCCGAGCAGCATGAACGACAGCACCACGCCCGCCCCGTAGGCCATGCCGCTGAGCCGGTGCGCGCGGCGGTCCTGCGCGTGCCGGGTGAAGCCCACCACCTTGATCGCCAGTACGGGGAACACGCAGGGCATGAGGTTGAGGATGAGGCCGCCGAGCAAGGCACCCAGCAGCGCCGCCGCGAGGGTGAGTGGCGATGCGCCGGAGCCTGCGGCCGACGCTGCCGCTCCTCCCGCTTGCGCTGCATTGGCCTTGAGCGCGGCCTCCAAGGCGGGCGACACGCTGGCCACCGAGGCCGCGGGGGGCCAGGTGCCCAGCACCTTGAGCTCGGCCCGGTAGCCGGTGCGGGTGTCGGGGCCGGTGGCGTGCGCGGCCATCTGCTCGGCCAGCACCACGGGCATCAGCGTGGGGCTGTTGCTGCGCTGGGCAGACAGGGGAATCTGCGCGGTCCAGACGGTGCCGTTCCAGGCCTGCTTCCAACTGGCGGCGTTGTCGATGACCTCGGCGGTTTCGGGGAACAGGTCCAGCGTCTTGCCCCGCAGCGCCACGGGCAGGCCCTGCACGCTGACCTGCAGCGCATTGCCGTCGGAAATCTGCGCCTGGCTGTCCGGCACGATGCCGCCGGTGCCCGCCAGCACGGGCCGGGGCTGCGCCTGGGCGGCCGCCTCGAACGCGGCGCCGTTCAGGGCCGTGGTGCTGCGCAGGGGCAGCTGCAGCGTGAATTCGCCCTCTTCGGGGATGCACTCCTTGCGGCAGACCAGCCAGGAGGCGCGCAGCTTGATCGTGGCGTCCCTGGCGAGCGGCCCGGCGGCAAAGCTGCCGGCCACCGTGACGGGCACGGGCAGCAGCACCGTGCCTTCATAGCCGTAGTTGGCCAGGGTGCCGATGGGGATCTTGCGGGGCAGGGGCCAGGCGATCTCGCCCGCGTCCAGGCCGGCGGGCAGCGTCCAGGCCAGGTCGGTGGGCAGGCCGGAGTCGCCGGGGTTCTTCCAGTAGGTATGCCACTCGGGCTGGTGGGTGATCGAGAGGCCCAGCCACAGCGGCTGGCCGGGCGCCACGCCCTGGGGGGCATGGGCCATCAGCTCGGCCCGCACATACGGCGTGGTGACCACGCTCGTGCCCTGGCCGCTGGTTTTGGAGCTGAATTGGGCGCTGGCGCTTGTCCATAAAGCGCTGGCAGCTATGAAAAGCAGAGTGACCGCAAGGCGGTGGAGCAGGCGTTGGGGCATGGTTGCAGTGTGGGAGCAGGCGCGGCGCCGTTGGTTCCGGCGCCCGGCCGTCCATTCAGTGAATCCGCCATTGTGCGCGGGACCGCCCTCCCTCTGGAACGGGGCGCGCCCCGCGGGCCCCCTGGGGAAACGGGCGCAGCAGCTCCGGCAGGAGGCGCCGGGGACCGCCCCGAAGAGCCGCCGCGTCTCGTGGCGGCACGGGGGCTACTGGGTGTTCAGGCTCAGTTCCGCACGCGGTGTCCACTTGTCGGGCTGGCTGCCCGACTTGGGCGCGGCCACGAACAGCCGTTCGGCGGGCAGCTTCTGCGCCACCAGATAGGCCCGGATCGCCTGGCCGCGTTCCTGCGCGAGTTCGGCGGCCATCGCGTCGGTGGCGCTCTGGCTGGTGATCAGCAGGGTTTCCATCTCGGGCACCGTGAGGTCCTTGGCCAGGCCCACCAGGTTGCGCGGCTTGGGGATGTCGGCGCGGCGGTACACCTCCTTGAGCAGGGCGGGGTACTCGGCCGCCGACACGGGCGCTGCCGTGTCGCCCCCGCCCGCACGGCGCTTTTCGGCGGCCACCAGCTGCTGCAGGCGTTCGCGCTGCAGGCCTTCGCGCTCGTCCTTGAGGCTCGCCATGCCGGTCACGGTGATCTTGAGGGCCGGCCGGTCGGTCAGCGCCTTCACCACCTTGTCCAGATTCTGTTTCGCCTCGGCCGTGAGCGCGGCGCTGCCCGACGCGAAGGCCACGTGGCTCAGCTCGTTGCCGCCGCCAAAGGCGCTGGCCAGCAGGCTGAAGGGGGCGGTGAGGGCCTTGCCGATGAGGTTGACGATGATCCGGCCGATCACCGGGCCCAGGCGGAACTGCGGGTCGTTCAGCGAGCCGCTGATGGGCAGGTCCAGGTCGATCACGCCGTCGCGGTCGGCCAGCAGCGCCACCGCCAGCTTCACCGGCAGGCTGTTGGGCGCACCCTCCACCGGCTCGCCAAAGGTCAGCTGGTTGAGCACCAGCCGGTTGCTGGCCGTGAGCTGGCCGCTCGGCAGCACCTTGTAGTTCACGTCCATGCTGAGCTTGCCGCGCTCGATGCCGTGTCCGGCGTACTTCACCGCATACGGCGTGAGCGGCGGCAGCTCCAGGTCGCGCACCTTGCCCACGATGTCGAGCGCCAGGGGCTTGGCCAGCGGGTTGAGCTTGCCGGTGACTTCCAGCGACGCCGAGCCCTCGGCACGGCCGCGCAGCTCCAGGTCGGCCAGCATGGGTTCGCCGCCCGGGGCCTCGGAAGAGAACGCGCTGAGCCGGCCGGTCAGCTCCGAGAGGTCGGCCGAGTAGTTGGGCCGGATGAAGAAGTCCGAGAACGCCACCCGGCCATTGACCAGGCTCACCGGCCCGAACTGCACCACCGGGGCCAGCGGGTCGGCCTGGGCCACTGCGGCGCTGGCGGGGGCCGCGGCGGAGGCAGAGGCCGCGGGGCCGCTCGCTGCGGCGCTGGCGGCGTTCGCGGCCTGCGCCTCGGCGGGGGTCTTGGCGATGTCGCTCAGGTTGATGCGGCCGGCCTCGTTCACGGTGATGCGCGCGAAGAAGTCCACCAGGCTGGTCTCCTTGACCTCCACGCGTGGCGCCGTGCCCGGCGCCGTGGCCACGGACAGGCCGCGCAGGCTCAGGCTTTTCCAGGCCAGCAGTTCCTCGCCCACCTGCGCCTCGGTCTTGGGCGTGGAGGCGGCCGTGCTGTTGGCCTTGAGTTCGTCGACGGCGGCGTCGCCCGCCAGGCGCAGGCTGGTGCCCTTGTCGTTCTGCGCCAGCGCGACCTGGCCCCGGAAACCCACGTCCGCGCGCAGCAGCTCCACCGACAGCTGGCTGGCCAGGTAGCCGTCCAGCGCATGCAGCGGCAGCCGCGCGATGTCGAGCTTGCCCTGCGCGGCCAGGGGCTGCAGGGCCAGGGTGCCCTGGTAGTCGATCCGGCCTGCCTCGGGCTTGCCCGCGCCCCTGGCGCCACCCTTGCCGGGCGCGGCCACGCGCGCCGAGAGCTGGAAGGCCTCGGGCCTGGCGCCGTCGCTGGCAAGGTTCCTGGCGCTCAGGTTCAGGGCGGAAACTTCCAGGGCCACGGGCCGTGCCTGGGCGTTGTCGGCGAAGGAGACCACGCCCCCCTGCACGGCGAAATCGGCCACGCGCAGCTTCCAGGGGGCGGCCGCGGCGGTGCCCGGGGGCGGGCTGGCGGGGGCGGGCGACGGGCTGGCGCCCTTGGCCCAGCGCTCGAACATCCAGCGCCCGTCCGCGCCCCGGTCCACCGTGGCCTGCGGCTGGCTGAGGGTCAGCTTCTCCAGCGTGACCGTGCGGGCATCCAGCGGCACCTGGGCGCCCTGCACCTCCAGCCTGCCCAGGCTGGCCAGCGTGGTCTTGCCCTGCTTCACCGACAGTTGCTCCAGGGCCAGGGGGCCGGCCGTCAGGGTGACGCCGGTGGCGCCGGCCTGCGCGGCCTTGGGGCTGGGCGCCTCCCACAACACGGCCACGTCGCCCGTCAGCTGTCCGGACACCTGCGGCTCCAGCGCCTGCGCCAGATAGGGGGCCGCCAGCTGCAGGGCCAGCGCGTTGACCGAGACAGTGGTCTGCGCCCGCCGGTCGGTGGCTTCGCCCACGAAGGCCAGGGCGCTGCCTTGCACGTTGAGGCCCCCCTTGAAGGTGAAGGGCTTCGACGATTCAGTGAAGGGCAGGGCGATGCCGGCGGCGTCCAGCGTGAAGTCGGTGGCCTGCAGCGCGGCGGCAGGGCGCGTGCCCTGGTCGGCCCAGCGCACGGTGCCGCCCCGCACCGCGGCGCTGGCGACGGACACCTCCCACGGCGCGGGCGCGCGGGGGCTGCGGCCCTGGCGCGCGCGGGGCCCGGTGCAGCGCCGCTGGCGGGTGTTGGGGGCGCTGCCTCGGAGCTGGCGGGCCCGCGCGCGGCGCTGGCCGGCGCGGCCTGTGCGACCTGCGCGGGGGCCGACGGCGCCTGGGCCAGCTGGGCCCAGTTGATGTCGCCCGACGCGTTGCGCGTGGCGGTCACCACGGGCGCGGTCAGCTCCACATGGCTCAGATGCACGATCTGTTCCAGCGGCCGCACATCGGCCATGTCGATCTTCAGCCCGTCGTAGGCCAGCAGGTCCTGGCCGCCCCGGTCGGTCATGCGCACATCGCGTGCCTGGACGGTCCCGCTGAGCTTCACGGCCATGCGGGGCGCCTGCTCGAACGCCACTTTCACATCCACATCCAGCGTGGCGCCCTGCACCTTGACCGGCAGGCTCGCGGGCAGGTACCCCAGATAGGGCGCGAGATTCAGCCCCTGCCAGCGGACGTTCGCGTCGGCATGGGTGGTCTGGGCGAAGGGGGTGCCCTGGGCGGAGGAGTCGAAGCGGCTGCCGCCCAGCACGAACGCCAGGTGGGGCTCGACCTTCACGTCGCGCTGGCTGGAAAGGGTGCTCACGAACGGCACCTGCAGCGCCAGCTCGCGCACCTCATGGGTCTTGCCCACGCTGCTGTCGGTGAAGTCGATGCTGCCGCCGGTCAGCGCCAGGTTGTAGAGCGCCAGGCGCGCCGGCCCCGTGTCGGGCTCGTTCGTGGGCGCGGTGACCTTGGCGATGATGTCGTCCACGTCGTAATGGCCATCGCCGCGGTGCGTGAGGCGCAGCACGGGGTTTTCCACGGTGAAGGCATCCACCACGGGCGCCAGGCGCAGCAGTGACTGCAGTTCGCCGTCGGCGTAGATGCGGCCGATGGTGAGCTGGGGTGGCGCGCCCTCGTCGGCGCCGGCCACCGCCACGTCGCGCAGGGCCAGCTCCAGCGTCCAGGGCTTGAAATCGATCGCGCCCACCGTCACGGCACGGCCCAGCTGCGCGGTGGCCGCGCGCTCCAGCGGGCCCTTGAGCAGCGGCGGCACGGCCAGCCAGGTCAACAGCCACAGCCCGGCCAGGGCCAGGGCGGCGCGCACGATGGGGCGGAACCAGCGGTGCTGGCGGACGGAGGCAGGGGTGACGGAGCGCAGGGAAAACGGCATGGCGGCAGGCAGAAGTGAGCGCCGCCGTCCCAGGAGGCCTGGTGCAAGACCGCGTGCGCGGGCCGCTATTGTCCCTGTTGTACGTCAGGCCGCGTAAACCAATGCAACGGGGGTACCGCCCTGGCTCAAGATTGTTGACATTTGAGGGGGTGGCCAGGGCGTGGGCTCACTGGGCAAAGCCCGGTGCCACCCTGCGGGTGGTGGCCAAGTGCCACGTCTTTTGGTGCGCACTCATTTGCGCTGCGCACCCATGAGTGCTCCCCAAGGAAAAGCGCTCTTCGCTGCGCTCACTGGGCAAAGCCCAGCACCACCCTGCGGGTGGTGGCGCTTTTCTTTTCAATCTTCGTCACCACGATGGCGCCGATCTCGGACGTGTTGGCCACATGGGTGCCGCCACAGGGCTGCAGGTCGATCAGCGGTGCACCGCTGTCACCCCCGATGCGGATGGTGCGGATGCGCCCCGTGCCGCGCGGGGGCTGCACGCTCATGCTCTTGACCAGGGCGGGGTTGGCGTCCAGTTCTTCGTCGCTGATCGAGGCCACCGTGAGCGGGTGCGCGGCGGCCACCAGGGCGGCGATGGCGGCGGTGAGGGCTTCCTTGTCGAGCGGGTCGGTCATCGCGAAGTCCAGCCGCGCGTAGTCGGGGGTGATGGAGCAGCCGTTGACCAGCTGCGGCACCACATGGCACAGCAGGTGCGAGGTGGTGTGCAGGCGCATCATGCGGTGGCGGCGTTCCCAGTCGATGCGGGCGGTCACGGCGGTGCCTGCCGCGAGCTGGGCCACGCGGTCTTCCTGCCCCGGGGCGGGGACATGCACGATGTCGCTGGTGGCATGGCCTTCGGCGTCCTTGCCCTTGCGGGTGTCGGCGATGGCGATGCCGCTGCCGTCGGCGAGCAAGAGCACGCCGCTGTCGCCGGCTTGGCCCCCGCCCAGCGGATAGAACACCGTGCGGTCCAGCACGATGGCGCCGGTGTCGGTGATGGCGGTGACGTGCGCATCGCATTCGCGCAGGTACGCGTCTTGTCGGAAGATGTCTTGGGTCATCCGGTGATGGTAGCGGCATGGGCGGCGCCCCGTGGCTGCAGGGATACCACGGGCGCGGGCCGCCGGCTGCCATGGGCTGGGCAAGGCGGCGCCGAAGTGACGCGGCCCCGGACAGGCCCTAACATCGCGGCATGACCGCTGCCGCCGCGACCTCCTCCGCCCGCCCCGCCTTGCCCTCCCGCTTCTGGGCCGACCTGTCCACCCGCGACTTTGCCGCGCTGCAGGGCACGGGCCAGGCCGGCCAGGTGGTGGCCGTGCTGCCCGTGGCCGCCGTCGAGCAGCATGGCCCGCACCTGCCGCTGTCGGTGGATGCCACCCTGCTGCAGGGCGTGATCGACGCGGCGCTGCCGCAGCTGCCCGCCGACCTGCCCGTGCTCTTCCTGCCGCCGCAGAACGTGGGCCTGAGCCCGGAGCACATCCGCTTTCCGGGCACGCTCACGCTGTCTCCAGCCACGGTGATCGCGCTGTGGACCGAGATCGGCGAATGTGTGGCCCGTGCGGGCATCAAGAAGCTGCTGCTGTTCAACGGCCACGGCGGCCAGGTGAGCGTGATGGACATCGTGGCGCGCGAACTGCGCACGCGCTGCGACCTCATCGTCTACAGCGCCAGCTGGTTCAGCCTGCCGCTGCCCGATGCGGTGGCGGGCCAGTTCAGCGGTGAGGAGCACCGCTTTGGCATCCACGCGGGCGAGATCGAGACCTCGATGATGCTGCACCTGGCGCCTGGCGCGGTGCACATGGAGCACGCGCGGGATTTCCGCTCCACGTCGCAGGACCGGGCGGAGCGTTACGCCATTCTGGGCAACGGCAAGAGCGCCAAGCTGGGCTGGCAGATGCAGGACTACCACCCCGCGGGTGCCGTGGGCAATGCCGCTGGCGCCACGGCGGGCAAGGGGCGCGCGGTGGTGGAGGCCGCGGCGGGCCAACTGGTGGCGTTGCTGCAGGAGCTTGCGGACCTGGCGCCGCAGACGGTGCGCCCCGATACGGAATGGGAATAGGCCCGGATGTGCTGGCCGAGCCCGCCGTGGCCCGGCGGCGCCATGCTTCGCCGGGCTTTGCCACGGCTGCGCCCGTGAGCTCGAACCCCGTGCCCTGAACCCGGTTCCGGGCGCGCTGGATGGTCAGGCAGGGGAACAGGCGGGCCCGCTGGCGGCTATGCGTGCGTGATCCAGTCCAGGTGCGGCCCCTCGTTCAGGTGCGGCAGGGTGTTGAAGGTCTGCATCATCAGCCGCTTGGGCGCGATGGAGAACTCCGTCACCGCGCTGTTGCGCAGGCGCATGTTCAGGGCGATCGTCACCTCGGGCGCCGTGCCCAGCACCTCGCCCACGGCGGTCGAGATGGGTCCGCCGCTGCTCACCAGCAGCACGTTGTGGCCCACGTGGTGATGGCGCACATGGTCCAGTGCCGCGCGCACGCCGGCGGAGAATTCGTTCCAGCTGGGCATGCCCTGCGGGCTGATGACGCCGGCCATCCACTGCGCGAGCGCGTCGCACAGGATGCGAAAGTGCGCGCGGTAGCGCTCTGGCGTGTCGGCCGGGCCCAGGGGCTGGGGGTGGATGGCGGCGATCAGCGCATGGCTGTCGTACTCGTTGAGCCCCGGCAGCCGCAGTACCTCGGGCGCGGTCCGCAGGCCCTCGGCGATGCCTTCCAGCGTTTGTGTGTGGCGGCGCAGCGTGCCGGTGATCACGGCGTCGAACGCCAGGCCGCGCGCGCGCCAGTATTCGCCCAGGCGCACGGCCTGCTCACGGCCCCGCGCGCTCAGCTGGTCGTAGTCATCCGCGCCAAACGAGGCCTGGCCGTGGCGCACGAGGTAGAGGGTTCCCATGCGGCGGATTGTGGCCAGATCCGGGCCTTGGCGCTTGTCGCACAAGCGACCAATGCTACTGAAGATGTAGCAATTGAGCCTGTATGGACAAGGCTGTCAGGTCGCCAGGACGCTGCCGAACACCGGCGCGTCGACGTTGCCTCCCGTCAACGCCAGGCCCACTGCCTGCCCCTGGAGCTGCGCGCGCTCCTGCAGCGCCGCCGCCAGCGCGGCCGCGCCCGCGCCCTCGGCCACGTTGTGCGTGTCGGTGAAAAGGGCACGCATGGCGGCGGCCACCTCGTCGTCGCTCACCTGCACGATGTGGTCGATGTGCGGGGCGATGATGGCCAGCGCCTCCCGGTCGGCCACGCGGCAGGCCATGCCGTCAGCCAGGCGCGTGGTGACCGGCGCCTCGACCACGCGGCCTGCGGCCAGCGAGTCGGCGTAGGTGGTGGCATGGCTGCTGACCACGCCCACCACGCGCACGCCGTGGCCCAGCGCCAGCTTGGCCGCGATGGCCGAGCACGCGCCCGAACCCTGGCCGATGGGCACGTACACCACGTCGAGCTGGGGCACGGCGCGCAGGAACTCCCACCAGTAGGTGCTCACGCCGCGCAGCAGGTCGGGGTGGAAGCTGGGCACCATGTGGGCGCCGCGCTCGGCCGCGAGGTCCATGGCGAACTCGCGCGCCTCCTGGAAGTCGCTGCCGTGCTCGATGAGCGTGACGCCCAGCGCGCGCATGGCGGCGTTCTTCTCGACCGAGTTGCCTTCGGGCACGACGATGGTGCAGGCCACGCCGTGGCTGCGCGCGGCCCAGCCCATGCTCTGTCCGTGGTTGCCGCGCGTGGCGCTGATCACCTCCCGGGGCATGGCGCCGCGCCGGGCGAGCTGGTCGAAGTAGGTCAGGCCGCCGCGGATCTTGAAGGCGCCCACGGGCGTGTGGTTCTCGTGCTTGAGCCAGCAGTCGGTGCCCAGGCGTTCGCTCAGCAGGCCCCAGCGGTACTGGGGCGTGGGCGGAAAGTCGCGGTACACCACCTGCGCGGCGGCCTCGATGTCGGCCAGGGTGGGCAGGAGGGGGGCGGTGTCGAGGCGGGCGTTCATGCGGCGGCTTTCTTTTCGGTGAGCAGTCTGAGGGCGAGCAGGCCGAGCACCGTGCCCATGAAGTAGCGCTGGGCCCGCATCCATGCGGCGTTGCGGTTGAGGAACAGCGCCACGCGGGCGGCGCACAGGATCAGCAGTGCGTTGACGGCCGCGCTGGTGGTGATCTGCACCGCGCCCAGCGTCAGGCTCTGCAGCAGCAGGTGGCCGCGCTCGGGGTGCAGGAACTGCGGGAAGAACGACAGGTAGAACATGGCGACCTTGGGGTTCAGGAGGTTGGTCATGAAGCCCATGAGGAACAGCGTGCGCGGGCCGTCGTGCGGCAGGTTGCGGGCCTCGAAGGGCGCGGCGCCGCCGGGCTTGACGGCCTGCCAGGCCATCCACAGCAGGTAGGCGGCCCCGGCGTAGCGGATGGCATCGAACGCCACGGGCACGGCGGCCAGCAGCGCGGTGAGGCCCAGTGCCGCCGCCAGCAGGTGCACCAGAAAGCCCAGCACCACGCCCGCCAGCGAGATCAGCCCCGCGCGCGGCCCCTGCGTGAGGCTGCGCGAGACGCAATAGACCATGTTGGGGCCGGGCGTGAGCACCAGCACGAGGGCGGCGAGCGCGAAGAGCAGCAGTTCCTGTGCGGAAAAGAGCATGGTGGTTACTCCGGAATGAAGGATGAAAGGGTGACCGGGCCGCGCGGCGTGGAGAGCTGGGCGGTGAGGCGGGGCACATCCCCCGCGCCCACGGCCACGTGGGCCGCCACGCCGACTGCTGCGCAGGCGGCCTGCAGCGTGGCCGATTGCGGGTGCTGCAGCGCCAGGGACTGCAGTTGCACGCCAGATGCCGGCAGGCTGTCGCAAGGGTGCGCATCGCTCCACTGGATGAGCGTGGGCAGGCAGCCGTCCATCAGGCGCAGCCCATCGCCGCGCACGGTGATCTGCCACTGCAGCAGCCCTTGCGGCGTGGGACGGCTGGCGGTGACGATGGCGCCGCGCTCCATGCCGAGCGCCGACAGCGCGGCGCACCCTTCGGCCACGTCGGGCACGGAAGCCACCCAGTGGATGAGCCGTGGGCCGTGTTGCGCCACCTGGTGCTGCAAGGCGGCATCATCCATGTCAAACCAGCGTCTGGCGCTTTCTGGTATTGCGCGAGCAGCTCCTGGGTTGATAGCAATGATCTCCAGGTAGGTGCGTGGATGCGCGGTGCTCCCGACATTCAGGATGCGGTTGTGCGTGCCCATCAGCGGGTGTTCGCCGCCTGCCGTGGGCGTGATGCCCAGCGTGCGTTCGCACCACGACACGCCCGAGGCCAGGTCGGCCGCGAGCACGACCAGATGGTCCACGCAGGGCGGCCTGGGCGCGGCGGCCGTCACAGCAGCACCTCGCCCGACACGCAGGTGACGGAGCTGCCGCCCACCCAGATGGTGTCGCCGTCCTGCTCCACGAACACGCGGCCCGCGCGGGCCAGGCAGGTGCCCTGGCTGGCCACGTACCGGGTGGGGGCCAGGCCGGCGCCGATGAGCCACTGGGCCAGCGCGGCGTTGAGGCTGCCGGTCACTGGGTCTTCGGCCAGGCCGTTGTTGCCGGGGAAGAAGGCGCGCACCTCGAAGGCAATGCCCTCGGCGTCGGTGCTGCCGATGACGCCCACTTTTCCACGCGGGCTCACCACGCCCACGTCCAGATGGCCGAGGATGCTGGCGTCCGGCCTGAGCGCCAGCACCTGCTCGGCCGAGCGCAGCATCACGCCGCGCCAGTTGGGACCGTTGTCGCACCAGGCGTGGTGCAGGATGTCGCCGCGCGCCACGCCCAGGCCGCGCGCGATCAGGGCGACATCGGCTTCGGGCAGCGGGCCGCTCTTGATGAGCGCGGGCGCCGCGAACGCGAGGCGCTCGCCGTCCTGGCGCAGCGTGACCAGGCCCACGCCGCACTCCTGCACCACGGTGCCGGCCACCCGGGGCTGGCCCCCGGCCTGCAGCCAGGCGTGGCAGCTGCCCAGCGTGGGGTGGCCGGCAAAGGGCAGTTCGCGCCCGGGGCAGAAGATGCGCACGCGGTAGTCGGCACCGCCGGCGCGGCCTTCGGGCGTGGGGGGCAGCAGGAAGGTGGCTTCGGACAGGTTGGTCCAGTTGGTGAACTCCTGCATGGCCTCGGTGCTGAGGCCGGTGCCATCGAGCACCACCGCCAGCGGGTTGCCGCGGTAGGGCTGGTCGGTGAAGACGTCGACTTGCTTGAAGGGGCGCTGTTGCATGGTGGTCGTGGTCCTTGGAACAAAAAAGTGGTGAAACGGGCGGCGGATCGATCGGGGGAGGGCACGCCGGGGGCTGACCGGGGACGTGGCTCGGTGTTTTTCAGCTGTGTTCGGTGGGCGCCGGGGGGAGCCCACGGGGTCGGGGTTCAGCCGCTGGGGCGTGGGGTCTTGGGCGAGGTCATAGCAGCACCGTGCCTTCAATGCAGGTGACGGCGCGCCCGCCCACCCAGAGCTGGTGGTCGTCGTCCTGGCGGATGTGCACGCGGCCCGCACGGCCCAGGCACTCGCCCTGGGCCACCAGGTAGCTGCGCGGGGCCAGGCCGTCGGCGATCAGCCATTCGGCGAGGCTGGCATTGAGGGTGCCGGTGACCGGGTCTTCCGGGTTGCCCATGGGCGCGGCAAACGCGCGCACCACCACGCCGGGCCGGCTGGTGTCGCTGGCGGTGGGGCCCACATGGATCACGCCCACGTCCTGGCCCAGGTCCTTCAGGCGCGCATGGTCGGGCTTGAGGCCCAGCACGGTGTCCGCGCTGTCGAGCAGCAGGCCCAGCCACACGGGGCCGTTGTCCAGCAGCTGCGCGCCCTGGATCTGCTGGGGGCGCACGCCGAGCGCGCTGGCGATCAGCGGCACCAGCGCGGGGCTGGGCGCGCTGCGCTGGAGGGGCGGTGCGGCAAAGGCCAGTGTGTCCTTTGCCTGCGCGATGCGCACCAGGCCCAGCGCGCACTCCTGGATCGCCAGGCCGCTCTGGCGCGGCGTGTTGCCCGCCTGCAGCCAGGCGTGGCAGGTGCCCAGCGTGGGGTGTCCGGCAAAGGGCAGCTCGCCATTGGGGCTGAAGATGCGCAGGCGGTAGTCGGCGCCCGCAGCGCGCCCGGCCTCGGTGGGGGGCAGCAGGAAGGTGGTTTCCGACAGGTTGGTCCAGGCCGCGAAGCGGCGCATGTCGCTGTCGTCCAGGCCGTCGGCATCCAGCACCACCGCGACCGGGTTGCCGTAGCCGGGCCGGTCGCTGAAGACGTCGATCTGCTTGAAGGGGCGCTGGTGCATGGTGAGGTTCAGGAGAGAGGCTGGTCCAACACGCCCCGAGCGCCGGGGCGTGTGCTGACCGTGTTGTACCACCGCTCCAGGTGCGGCCGCGCGATGCGGTCCTGCGGCAGGCCCCACCAGCGGTGGATCTCGCAGCCCACCGGAATGTCGGCCATGGTGAACCGGTCTCCCGCCATGAAGGGCTGGCGTGCCAGGTGCGCATCCAGCATCGCCAGCAGGGGCTCGGTGGCCGCCACCGACGCGGCAATCAGCGCATCGCTGCGCTGCGCGGCCGGCGTGCGTATCCACTGGATGAAGGCATCGCGCCCGGCCGGGTTCAGTGTGGTCTGCTGCCAGTCCATCCACTGCTCGGCCACGAAGCGCTCGCGCAACGCATCAGGGTACAGCTCGCCCATGGAATGCCGGGCACACAGGTAGCGCACGATGGGGTTGGACTCCCACAGCACGGCGCCCGTGTCGTCATCCTCGATCAGCGGGACGAGGCCGTTGGGGTTGAGCCCGAGGTAGCGGGCCTCGCGCACGATGCCGAACTGCCCCCCCGCATCGGTGCGCTGCAGCGTGATGCCCAGCTCCTGCGCCGCCCACACCACCTTGCGCACGTTGATGGACGAGAGCCGTCCCCAGAGCCTCAGCATGTTGAATCAACTTTCATGGTGCGTTGCGCGGCCCGTGACGCAGCAGGAAGCGGGCGCGGCCCAGGCGAGGTGGCCGCGCTGCGCCACAGGGGTTGTTCACTTGCTATCGCGGATCGCGGCGGCCAGCGCGGCGATGCCCGTGGCGATCTGCTCCACCGTGGACGTGACGAACGACAGGCGCAGCGAGCGCGGGTCGGCGTTGTCGGCATAGAAGGCCGCGCCGGGCACGAAGGCCACATTGCGCTCCACCGCCTTGGGCAGCAGCTCGATGGCGCTCATGCCCTCGGGCAGGCGCACCCACAGGAACATGCCGCCGTCGGGGCGGTTCCATTGCACGGACAGGCCCTGCATCTCCTTGTCGAGCGCGGCCAGCATGGCCTCGCACTGCTGCTTGTACAGCGCCCGGATGGTGGGCACGTGGCGGTCCAGGAAGTTGCCCTTCATCACCTCGGCCACCAGGCGCTGGTTGTAGCCGGGCGTGTGCAGGTCGGCCGCCTGCTTGGCCTGCAGCAGCTTGGGGTACACGGCCTTGGGCGCCACGACGAAACCCAGGCGCAGGCCGGGGGCCAGCACCTTGGAGAACGAGCCCATGTAGATGCAGCCCTCGGGGTTGCGCGCCGTGAGCGGTGCGGGTGGCGGCGTGTCGAACCACAGGTCGCCGTAGGGGTTGTCCTCCACCAGCGGCAGGTTCAGTTCGGCGGCGGCCTGCACCAGGGCGGCGCGGCGGGCTTCGCTCATGGTGCGGCCCGTCGGGTTCTGGAAGTTGGGCAGCACGTACAGGAAGCGCGCCTTGCCGGCGCCCGTGCCCACCTTGGCCTTCAGGTCGTCAATCAGAACGCCTTCATCGTCGCTGGCCACGGACACCACGGCGGGCTCCATGGGCGTGAAGGCCTGCAGCGCGCCCAGGTAGGTGGGTGTTTCCACCAGCACGCGGCTGTCCGTGTCGATCAGCACCTTGGCGATCAGGTCCAGCGCCTGCTGCGAGCCGGTGGTGATCAGCACCTGGTCGGCGTCCACGTCCCAGGGCAGGAAGTCGGCGATGGCCTGGCGCAGCGGGGCGAAGCCTTCGCTGGCGGCGTACTGCAGCGCGGCCGGGCCGTCGTTGGCCAGCACGGCGGCGGAGGCTTCGGCAAAGGCCGAGACCGGGAAGGTCCTGGGCGAGGGCAGTCCGCCGGCCAGGCTGATGATGCCGGGCTTTTCGGTGACCTTGAGGATTTCGCGGATGACCGAAGGGTTCATGCGCTCGGCGCGGCGCGCCAGGGTCCAGGTGCTGGTGGGCGGAAGGTCGTTCAGTTTCATTGTCGTTCTCCTCCGGGCGGTCCCCAAAAGACCACCCATGTTGCAAAGTCGTCAGAAAAATTCTCGAAGCGGTGCACTTGCCCCGCCGGTACAAAAAAGGCGTCGCCAGCAGCGCAGCGGTGGCGGGTTCCGTCCTGCACGAATTCTCCGCTCCCGCGCTGGATGAAGTACAGCTCGTCCTGCGCGTGGGGCTGCTGAGGGTCCTGTCCCCGGGGCGCGTACAGCTCGGTGCGCATGCTGCCATGGCGCAGGAGTTCCACGAACCGCTCTCCGGCAGGGCCGGGCAGTTGCTGCAAACCTTGATCCACGGAGTATTTCACAGGGCCTCGTGCGTCGTTGTTGTCGTGTGATGCTGCCAGCGGCGTGTGGTCAGTCGACGATGAAAAGCGTAGCGCCCTGGGGCGACTCGGAGCGGTGGGGCTCCGCGTTGTCGGCCACCTGGTAGCTCATGCCCGGCGTCAAAGTGAATGTGCGCCCGTCTTCCAGCTCGGTGTGCAATTCTCCGCTCACGCACAGCAGCACGTGGCCTTTGACGCACCAGTGGTCCGAGACATAGCCCGGCGTGTACTCGACCATGCGCACGCGCAGGTCGCCGAACTGCTGGGTGCGCCAAAAGGCCTGACCGGACTGCGCCCTCTTTTCCTCGCGGGGCAGGGCAGACCAGTCGGTGGTGGCAAACGGGATGTTGTGCATCTGCATCTTCTGGACTCCTTCAAACGCGCCACGGCCTGGATCGCGGCGCACACGGGGTGTTGGCGGTCATGCGGTGGCTCCCTGGTGAACGGGCATCTTCTTGCCCGCAAAAACGGTGGCGATCACGGCCAGTGCGAAGCACGCGGTGACCAGGTCCAGCCGCTCGCCCAGCAGCGGTACGGCGAAGAGCAGGCTCAGGAAGGGCTGGATGAGCTGCAGCTGGCTCACGCGCACGGCACCCAGCGCGAGGGCCCGGTACCAGGCAAAAAAGCCGATCCACATCGAGAACAGGGCCACGTAGACGAAGCCCAGCCAGCTCATGCCGCCGATGGAAGAGGGCACGGCGGGCGCGAACCACCAGGCCACCGGGATGGTCAGCGGAAGGCTGCACACGAGCACCCAGCAGATCACCTGCTCGGCGCCCAGGCGCGGTGTGAGCCGTGCCCCGCCGATGTAGCCGAAAGCGCCCGTGGTCATTGCAATGAGGAGATAGATGTTGGCCGCGCCCAGGTACAGCCCCCCTGCACGCCACACCATGAAGCCCAGCACCAGGCCGCTGCCCAGTACCGCGCACGCCCAGAACCCCGCGGAGGGCCGCTGGCGGAACCACAGCGCGCCGAGCACGGCGGTGGACAGGGGCAGCAGCGCCGTGACCACCGCGCCGTGGGTGCTGGGCACGTGGCGCAGCGCCAGCGCGAGGAAGAGCGGAAACCCCACGATCACGCCAAAGGCCGTGATGGCGAGCAGCGGCCACTCCGTGCGGCGCGGCACGTTGAGCCGCCCGCGGCCGTGCTGCCATGCCAGGTAGGCCACGGACAGGAGCCCGGCCACCGCCGCGCGGCCGAAGGTGACGAACCAGGGCGAAAGCTGGGGGGCGTCCACGGGGCCCACCGCCAGGCGGGTCATCGGCAGGGTGGCGGCAAACAAGGTGACGCCCACCAGGCCCCAGACCAGCGCTTCGCGTTCCTGTGCGCGGTTCATAGGGTGAGCATCCACACGGCCGTGGCCACCAGCACCAGGGCCAGCGCGCGGTTGAACCAGAGCAGGCGGCTGCCCTGCGCCAGCCACTGGCGCAGCAGCGAGCCGACCAGCGCATAGACGAAATTGCTCGTGAACGCGAACACCATCATCACGGCGCAGATGATCGCCAGGCGCTCGCCGGGGTTGGCCGCCGGCTGCCCGGCCGCATTCACCACCCAGCCCGCGCTGAGCGTGAGCGCCAGCATCCAGGCCTTGATGTTCACGAACTGCAGGCCCACGCCCTGCCAGAAGGTCACGGAGAGGCGGGTGCTGTCCACTTCGGCCAGCTGGCCTGCGCGGCTGAGCTTCCAGGCCAGCCAGAGCATGTAGGCCACGCCCAGCAGGGTCACCGCCCAGCGCAAGGCCGGCACGCCCGTGATCAGCGCGCCCAGGCCCAGGCCGCTGCCCAGCATCAGCAGCGTCCAGCCCGCCGGAACCGCCAGGCAAAAGCGCAGGGCGCGCCGCAGGCCCAGGTTGGCGGCCAGCGCGGTGGACAAGGTGGTGTTGGGCCCCGGCGAGAAACTCATCGCGGTGCAGAACAGCAGCAGGGCAGTCAGTTCGGGGGCGCTCATGGTGCGGGGATAGGCGGGGCTCAGTGGGGGGAACTTGTCAACGCTGAGGCTTCAATGTAATCTTCCAGCCCAGTACACAACCAATACAGTTCAGCAGCGCAGTTCCTGATCTGTATTGGCCGCGATAACAGTACACAAGGACACCGCCATGCTGATGAAAACCTCCACCCAGTCGCTGACCGAGCAGCTGTCGGCGCGTTTTGGCGAGCGCATCCGCAACCGGCTGCTGGCGCCGGGCGCGCGCCTGCCGTCGGTGCGGCAGTGCGCGCAGCAGCACGGCGTGAGCCCCTCCACCGTGGTGGCCGCCTATGACCAGCTGCTGGCGCAGGGCCTGGTGGAGGCGCGCAAGAACCGGGGTTTCTTCGTGCGGGAGATGGCCACCGCGCTGCTGGAGCGGGCGCCGGAGGACGACGCGGCCGCGCAAGAGGTCGAGCGCGGCATGGGCAACTGGAGCACGGCGCACTGGTTCGCGGCCCGGGGCGCTGGGCGCGGCGCGGCGCGCGGGGCGCCGCCCGTCAATGCCACGGCGCTCATCCGCGGCATGTTCCACAAGGTGAGCGACAAGCCGCAGCCCGGCATGGGCGTGTTTCCGCCCGACTGGCTGGAGTCCACCTTCATGCCCGCCGCCGTGCGCAAGGTGACCAACACGCGCGCGCTGCAGGACTTCTCGCTGCAATACGGCGAGCCGCTGGGCGACACGGGGCTGCGCCGGGTGTTGTCCAAGAAGCTGGCCACGCTCAGCGTGCACGCGGCGCCCGAGAACATCATCACCACCGTGGGCGCCACGCACGCGCTCGACATCGTGAGCCGCACGCTGCTGCGCCCGGGGGACCCGGTGATGGTGGAGGAGCCGGGCTGGGCCGTGGAGTTCGCGCGCCTGGCCGCCCTGGGCATGCACATCCTGCCGGTGCCGCGCCGCGCCGACGGGCCCGACCTGGAGGTCATGGCGAAGTACTGCGAGGTGCACCAGCCCAAGCTCTACGTGAGCGTGAGCGTGTTCCACAACCCCACGGGCTACTGCCTGTCGCCCGGCAGCGCCCACCGCATCCTGCAGCTGGCCAACCAGTACAACTTCCACGTGGTGGAGGATGACACCTACAGCCACATCGCGCCCGAGCATGCCACGCGGCTCACGGCGCTGGACGGGCTGCAGCGCACCATCTACGTGAGCGGCTTCGCCAAGATCCTCGCTCCCAACTGGCGCATCGGCTTCCTCGCAGCGCACCCCTCGTTGATCGAGCAGCTGCTGGACACCAAGCTGCTCGCGACCCTCACCACGCCCGCGCTGCTGGAGAAGGCGCTGGCGCTGTGCATCGAGCAGGGCCAGCTGCGCCGCCACGCCGAGCGCATCCGCACGCGGCTCGACGCGGCACGCGCGCGCAGCGTGAAGCTGGCGCTCGGGGCCGGCTGCACCTTCGCGGCCGAGCCCGTGGGACTGTTCGGCTGGGTGGAGACGGGCGTGGACACCGACGCGCTGGCGCAGCGCATGCTGGACGAGGGCTATCTGCTGGCGCCCGGGGCGCTGTTCCACGCCGAGCGCAAGCCCAGCACCCTCATGCGCATCAACTTCGCCACCACGCAGGAGGCGGCGTTCTGGAAGACTTTCGCGCGCGTGCGCGATGAGCAAGGGCGGTAGGCGGACGCGTCTTCATCGCGCCATCAGCGGCCTCTGCGACCCCCGCGCACCTTCACCCCGGCTGGCCGTTGCGCACAGTGCGCGGCCCCGCCAGCGCCACCGTGGAGCCGGCTTTGCCGGGCCACGGGTGGCGCCCCCTGGGGGGAAGACGCGCAGCGGCTCTGGGGGCTTCCGTTGGAGGTTTACTTCCTGTCGACCACCAAGTCTGACAGCACGCGCAGCAGGGCGCGGTTGACCTCTTCCAGGTCGAGCTCATAGGTCTCGCACAGCTGGCGGATGGCGCTGGCGTCGTCCGTCTCCAGCGCGCAGGCCATCTGCAGGCCTTCGGTGTAGGGCCCGGTGCGCAGCACCGTGGCATCGTAGATGCGCTCGGACAGGGGCAGGCGCCGCAAGATCGTGCCCAGGGATTCACCCAGCAGCTCGTCGATCTGCGAGAGCAGGCCGCACAGGTAGATCTCGCGGCGCAAATCGTTTTCCACGCCCGCGTCCAGCAACTGCGCGGTCAGGCGGGCGCGCATCACCATGGCCTCGCGCACCGGGTGCATGTTGGGGTCCGTGCTCGCGTGGGGCAGCTGGTCGGACAGCCAGCGCTTGATGGAGCCGTAGCCCATCATCACCAGGCCCCGGCGCAGCGAGTCGATTCCGGTGCGCAGGCCGAGCGCGGCCGAGTTGGTGTACACCATGAAGCGGTAGGCCAGCAGCGGGTCCTCGCCCATGATGGCCTCGAAGGTCTCGAGCGATTGCTCGTCGTCGATGGCCTTCATGAGCTTGAAGATCACCGCGTGCGAGGGCTGCTGGGGGTGGTGGCGCAGGCTGTAGAGCACGTCCTCCGACGGCCAGCCGGCCAGCGCCAGCGCGTTGTTCTGGTCCAGGCAATGCTCCATGAGCGCGCGGCTGGCGACGTTTTCGTACATCTGCCCGGCCAGCACCGGGCTGGCGGCGCGCAGCGGCTGCGCGGGCGCGCCGGGACGGGCGGGCGCGGCCTGCAGCGCCGCCACGGCGTCTTCGGGGCGCAGGGTGAGCAGGCTGTTGTCGAAGCACTGGGCTATGTCGGGTTCTGGCAGCTTGCCCAGTTCACCCCGCCACACCAGCTTGAGGCCCCGCTGGTGCGCGGACCTGACGCGCGTGTAGATGGCGGAATCGGCCAGCCAGCCGCCCCGCACCTCGATCCACGGGGTGCCGCGCGGCGCGTGCTCGAGCATGTCGCACAGCAGCTGGCGGCTCTGGGGCGACAGCAGGATCGGCGGGGAACTGGCCGACCAGAGCTCCTGCAGCGTGCGCAGCAGATGGGCGGCATCGACCAGGGCCGTTGCCTCGCTGTGCACGTAGAGCTGGATGCCGGCGAGTTTGCGGGCGCGGCTCCACAAGGGGCGATAGCCCAGAATCAGGCTGCCAAGGACAGATTGGACCATGTGCTCTCAGGCAAATGTACGGGGGCCTGTTCCCGGGTGGGGGCATCCCCTCCACCGCGTGAGCAGGTCCTAGCTAATGAAGTTGAACAGAGACAGCTTCTGGACCTGGGCATAGGACTTGAGCGCAGCCTCATAGCCCACCTGCTGGTTCTGGAAGTCCGAAATTCCCTGGATCATATCGAGATCCTCGGCGCGTGAGCGGTCGCTTTCGAGCTGGATGGAGCGCTTTTCCTGGTCGCCCGTGATGCGGTCCGCGCGGTTGAGCAATTCACCCGCATAGCCGCGCATGTTGTGCATGCGCTCCAGGCCGATGTCCATGTTGCCCAGCGCCTGCCCCACGGCCTGCGCCGCCGCATTGCTGTTGGGTGCGTTTCGGATGCCGTTGATCGCGCTGTCCATGGTGCTGAACATGCTGGGGCTGGGCTGCAGGGTGATGGTGTCCCCGTTGGCCGGATTGCCCTTGATGTCGAAGGTCAGCCCCGGAATGCCGGTGACGGCAATGGTCACCGGCTTGTCCGATGGAAAGTCGGGCACCACCACGGCAGGGGAGACGGCGCCGGTGGTGGTGTTGGTGAGGGTGTAGGTGGCGGTCGTGGTGCCGGGCGTGGCTCCGGGGCCGACGGCGCTGAACGTGATGGTGTAGTTGTCGCCGGTCACCAGGCTCGGGTCCACGGGCGTGATGGCCGTGGTGTTGAGGATGCGCCCGGTGGGAATGGCGCTGATGCCGGCGGTGTAGACGCCGTCGCGCTGCGGATCGAACATGAAGGCGGCTTCGCCGTCCAGCGCGCCGGGAATGGTCACGCCGGAGCTGGCCGCCTGCCCGGGCAGCCCGTCGAAGCTGTAGTCCGGCGAGCTGCTCAGCGGGCCGAGGAACGGCGCGAGCGCGCTGCCCAGCGCGCCCAGCAGCGGAATGCCGTTGGTGTCCTTGCGGTTGGCCACTTCCACCAGCTGTTCGCGCAGGCCCTGCAGCTGGTTGGCGATGGTGGTGCGCTCGTTGGGGGTGAGGGCGGCATTGCCGGCGCTCACCACCAGTTCGCGGAAGTTCTGTACCAGATTCACGGCATCGCCCAGGGCCGATTCGGCCTGCGCGATGGCGTTGCGCTGGGTTTCCAGCGCGCGCTGCTCGGTCTGGATGCGGGCCAGGCGGTTGATGGCGCGCTCGGCCTGCGCGGCCGACACCGGGTCGTCGCTCGCCCGCACCACGCGCTTGCCCGAGGTCAGGTTTTCCTGCAGGTTCGACAGGCTGGTCTGCCGCGTGCCCAGATTGCGCAGGGCGTTGTCATACATGTTGGCGGTGCCAAGGCGGTAGATGCTATTGCTCATGTCGAACTCCTAACTCCTGTCCGCATTCAGCGGCCCAGGCCCTGCAGCAGCGAGTCAAAGATGTTTTGCGCGATCTGGATCATCTTGGAAGATGCCTGGTAGGCCTGCTGGTATTGGATCAGCCTTGCGGCCTCTTCGTCCAGATTCACCCCCGAGATCGCGGTGCGGTCCCGCTCCAGGTTGGACGCGATGGTGGTGGACAGCTCGGCGGCGAACAGCGCGCTCTGCGTGCGGGTGCCCACCTGGGCGATGGCGCCCGCGTAGCCGTCGCTGAGCGTGGAGTCGTCGAACATCTTCACGTCGCGCAGGCTCATGAGGGCGCTGGCGTTGCCCGAGTTGCGGGTGAACGTGTCGCCGTACTGGGGGTCGGCGGCGTTGCCGATGACGACCGTGTCGCCGGTGTTCGGCGAGCCCTGCAGCTTGATCTCCCAGCCGTTGATGGAGATGGCCGCGCCGGGCGTGTAGGGCTGTGCGGCGGCGATCGTCGTGGGGGGCGCCGTGCCGCGGTCCAGCACGTCGTAGGTGGTCGGCGGGCCGGCGGTGAAGCGCAGCTGCACCCCGCCCAGGATCGGCGGCACCGCGGCCGGGTTCGCATTGGCCGGCAGCACCAGCCCCGGCGGGTTGGGCAGGCCCGTGGCCTTGAGCCCCGACAGCTGCAGCGTTCCGCCGTTGGACGTGCCCATGGCCGCGTTGACCGGATTGGCCACCGCCAGGTCGCGTGGCGAGTACACCAGGGACTGGATGTTGGCCGCCGCCGTGCTGAACGGCTTGAACAGCATGCGCTCGCCGGGGTTGCCGGGCGTGGTCAGGTTGAAGTTCAGGCCGTCGATCTGCAGCGTGGCGAGGTTGGCCGCGTCGGTGAAGGGGGTGGACTTGCCGTCCGACAGCCGCACCACCTGCCCGGCCGTGCCGGTGGTGAAGCGGATCTCGTAGTCCGACGCCGCGAACTGCGTGGGGCCGGTGAACGACACCGTGCCGACGCCCGCGCCATTGGTGTGGCCCGGCATGCTGGTGGGTACCGCGAACAGGTCCTTGCCCAGCGCGCCGTCGAGCGTGAGGCCCAGGTTGTGCTGGTCGTTCATGGTCATGCCGATGGCCATCGCCATGCGGCCCAGCAGGTTGCGGCCTTCGCTCAGGTCGTTGTTGTTGAAGCGCAGCAGGCCGGACATCGACCCGCCGCCCAGCACGTTCTCGTCCATTTCCACGGCCGGTGCGCCGGGCCGGTTGAAGAACAGCTTGAGCTGACCGCTGCCGGGAAAGGCCGTCGCATCCCCGACCGACAGGCTGGTCGCCGTGGTGCCCAGCACCAGGGGCTGGCTGCCCGCCACGAACAGGCCCACGGTGCCGTCGTCGGCCGGGATCTGCGTGGTCTGCACGTACTGGTTGATGTCGCGGATGATCTGGTCGCGCTGGTCCAGCAGGTCGTTGGGCGTCTGGCCGTTGCCCTTGGCGCGCGCGATCTGCTCGTTCACGCTGGCCATCTGCTGGGCCAGGCTGTTGACGGCCGTCACGCTGCTCTGCAGCTGTTCGGTGACGGTGTACTGGATCTCGTTGATGCGGTCGGCGGCCGAGCGCATGCGCGAGGCCGTTTCGTCCATGCGCGTGAGCACCACGGTGCGCGCCGTGATGTCGGTGGGGGCGCTCACCACGTCCGAGAACGCATTCATCATGTCGTTGATGGCGGCACCCAGGCCTGCCGTGCCGCCGCTGAAGACCTCCTGCAACTGGCGCAGGCGCTCGGCCCGCACGATGTCGGAAGACTGCACCGAGCCCGCCGTGGCCGACTGGCGCGTGAGCAGCTCGCTCTGGTTGCGCAGGATGGTCTGCACGTCCACGCCCTGGCCGATGTAGCCGCCGCCGGTGAACTGGCCCTGCACGGTCTGCAGCACCACCGTCTGGCGCGAATAGCCAGGCGTATTGACGTTGGCGATGTTGTGGCCCGCCGTCTGCAGGGCCACCTGGTTGGCCAGCAGGGCGCGGGCGCCGACGTTGAGAAGACTCATGGCTTACCTCGGCTTTCTCATCACGCCTGGGCGCGCTGTACGCGCAATGCGCTGTTGATGGCGCCGCTGAGCTTTCGGGCGTATTCGGGGTCGGTGGCGTAGCCCGCCTTTTGCAGTTCGGCCGCGTAGGCCACGGCGGAGCCGCTCTTGGCGGTGGCCTGCGCCTTTTCGTAGCGGGGGTTGTCCGTGATCAGGCGGGCGTAGTCCCGGAACGAATCCTCGTACGAGTCGTAGGCGCGGAATTTGGCCGTCACCTTCTGGGGCTTGCCGTTGATGTACTCGGTGGTGGTGATCTCGGCCACCTTGCCGGTCCAGCCCTTGCCGGCCTTGATGCCGAACAGGTTGAACGAGTTGGAGCCGTCCTTGTTCCGGATCTCGCTCTTGCCCCAGCCGGTTTCATGGCCGGCCTGGCCCAGCATGAAGCTGGCGGGAATGCCGCTGTCCTGGGCCACGCGCTCGGCGGTGCCCGAGAGGTGCTGCACGAAACCCTCGCGGCCCTTGGGGGCCTGCAGGGTGGCCTCCGCGGGGGCTGCCGTGGCCGGCGCGGCGGCGCGGGGCAGCGCCTGCTGCTGCAGGCTCAGGGTGGAGGGCACGGAGAAGTTGGCGTCGGCGCCCCCCATCTGGCGCGACAGCTGGCGGGCGATCGCCTCGGACAGCCCGCCCTGCATGCCGGACATGCTCACGGACAGTTGCTGGTCGAGCATGTCCTGCCCCAGGTTGGCCTGCTCTCCCTCCATGAGACCGGATTTCATCGTGGCGTCGCGCATGCTCTTGATCAGTTCGCGCATGAACAGCGACTCGAACTGCTTGGCCACCTCGCGCGTGGTCTGGGCGCTGCTGGCCGTGCCCGCGTCGTACTTGAGGGAATTGAGCGAGCGGATGTCCACCGCCAGCGCATTGGATGTGCTGGTGGTGCTGGACGAAGGGAGTGTGAGGGCCATGGTCAAGCCTCCTGCGCTGGGCTACCCACAGACAGTGAATTTGGCGCTGCCCAGGCCAGTGCACCCGTGGAACTGGCTTCGCCAGGCCACCGGGTGCGTCCCCCTTTGGGGGAAGGCGCGAAGCGACTCAGGGGGAGCATTTAGATCACTTCCAGCTCGGCGTTGAGCGCGCCGGCAGCCTTGATGGCCTGCAGGATGGCCAGCAGGTCCTGCGGCGTGGCGCCCAGCGTATTGAGCGCCTTCACCACGTCCGCGAGCTGGGGCGAGGGCGGCATCTGGATGATGTTGCCCGGCTCCTGGTTGATGCGGATGTCGCTTTGCTGCGCCACCACGGTCTGCCCTTGCGAGAGAGGGGCAGGCTGGCTGATGATGGGCGTGGAGCTGATGGTGATCGAGAGGTTGCCGTGCGCGATGGCGCAGGGGCCCAGCGTGACCGCCTGGTTGAGCACCACCGAGCCGGTGCGCGCATTGATGACGACCTTGGCCGAGGGCGTGGACGACTCCAGCGCCAGCTCTTCCAGGTCGGCGATGAAGCCCACGCGGGCGCCGGGGTCGAGCGGCGCGCGCACCTGTACCGTGCGGCCGTCCAGCGCCGTGGCCAGGCCGCTGCCCAGCTTGGTGTTGATGGCCTGCGCCACGCGCCGCGCGGTCTGGAAGTCGGAGGCGTTGAGCCCGAGGTTGATGGTGTCGCCCTCGTTGAGCGGCGTGGGCACGGCGCGCTCGACCTGCGCGCCCTGGGGAATGCGGCCCGCGCTCAGGTGGTTGATCTGGACCTTGCTGCCGCCGGCCGAGGCACCCGCGCCGCCCACCACCACGTTGCCCTGGGCGAGTGCGTAGATCTCGCCATCGGCGCCGCGCAGCGGCGTGACGATCAGCGTGCCGCCCTTGAGCGACTTGGCGTTGCCCATGGAAGAGACGTTGATGTCGATCATCTGGCCGGGCTGGGCGAACGCGGGCAACTGCGCCGTGACGATCACGGCCGCCACGTTCTTGAGCTGCAGCTGATTGGCCGAGCCGGGTGGCAGGCTGATGCCCATCTGCTGCAGGTAGTTGGACATGGCCTGCGTGGTGTAGGGCATCTGCGTGGTCTGGTCGCCCGTCCCGTCCAGTCCCACCACCAGGCCGTAGCCCGTGAGCTGGTTGGTGCGCACGCCCTGCACCGCCGCCACTTCCTTGATGCGCAACGCGTGCACGGGCATGGCCAGGCAGGCGGCCACGAGGGCCAGCAGCAGCCACAGCGCGCGCGCGGAGCGTGGCAGGAGGGAATGGGACAAGGCTTTCATGGCATCCATTGTGGGCGGCCCCGCCAGGAACTAAAACCCAAAAAGAAGCGGGTTCACCGGCTTATTGCATGGGTTCCCGGGCGGGTGGGGAACGGCCAGTGGTGCGCGGAAAACCAGGCAGGCGCTGGTGCCGCGCTACCGGAGAAAGTATGAATGAAAACAGCCTCTACCGCTTTATGGGTAAGCGCTAGAAGCTATAAATTATGTAGCAAACTGGGGCGAGGATTTTTCACAACGGTCAGACATCCCGAAGCCTCAAAACCCCAGGCTTTGTGCCCCCGGCGCATCCAGAAACCACACCCGTAAAAACTGGCGCGGCCAAAGGCCAGCGCCACCGCGGATCCGGCTTTGCCGGGCCGGGGGTGGCGTTCCCCCTCAGGGGGGAAGGCGTGCAGCGACTCAGGGGGAATCTAGAACGGCGTGATGGTATTGAAGAACCGCCCCATCCAGCCCATGGCCTGGGCCTCGCCCTGCGCGCCACGGCCACGGGATTCCACCCGCACGTTGGCCACCTGGGTCGAGTTGACGATGCTGCCCGGCTGCAGCGCGCGCGGATCGATGGTGCCCGAGAAGCGCAGCACGTCCACGTTCTGGTTGACGCCGATCTGCTTCTCGCCCGTCACGACCAGGTGGCCGTTGGGCAGCACGTCCACCACCGTGGTGGTGATCGACCCCGTGAAGGTATTGGCGCTTTCGGTGCCGCCCTTGCCGGAGAAGGTGTTTTCCGAGGCCGCGCCCAGCGTGGTGCGGTCGGCCAGCGATTTCTTCACGAAGGGCAGGTTGGTGATGCCGGCCGAGGCCTCGGAGGTGCGGTCCACCGTGGAGGAGGATTTCTGGCTGGCCGTCACGTTCTCGACGATCATGACCGTCACGTTGTCGCCCACCATGCGCGCGCGGCGGTCTTCGAAGGCGGGGCGGTAGCTGGCCTGGTGGAACAGGCCGCCCGTGACCGGTGGCGGCGTGCGCGGGGCGGCGGCCAGCGGAGGGGGCGTGGTGGGAAGGATGTCCACCGGCGGGGGCGGCGACATGGTGGCGCAGCCCGTGAGCAGCAGGGCGCCCGCGGCGGCGGCGGCCAGGGCTGGGAGGCGTGTGGAGTGCAGCATGGCGAAAGGTCCTGTCGTCGTCACAGCTGGCTGAGCTTGGCCAGCATCTGGTCCGAGGTCTGGATGGCCTTGGAATTCATTTCGTAGGCGCGCTGGGTCTGGATCATGGTGACCAGCTCTTCCACCACGTTGACGTTCGAGGCTTCCAGGAAGCCCTGCTTGAGAATGCCCAGCCCGTTGGTGCCCGGCGTGCCCTGCTGCGGCTGGCCGGAGGCTGCCGATTCCTTGAACAGGTTCTGTCCGATGGGCTCCAGGCCAGCCGGGTTCACGAAGGCCGACATGGCCAGGTTCCCCAGCGGCTGGGGCTGGGTGTTGCCCTGCACCGTGGCGGACACCACGCCGTCGGCGCTGATGCTCACGCTCGTGGCGTTGGGAGGCACGGTGATGCCGTTGGCCACAGGCAGGCCGCTGGAGGTGACGAGGCGGCCCTGCGCATCCACCTGGAACGAGCCATCGCGTGTGTAGCCCAGGGTGCCGTCCGGCATGGTCACTTCAAAGAAGCCGTTGCCGTTGATGGCCACGTCCAGGTTGTTCTTGGACTCCTGCAGGCTGCCCTGCACGAAGTTGCGGCTGGTGGCCACCGTGCGCACGCCCAGGCCCAGGTGCAGGCCGGTGGGCAACTGGTTCTGTTCGGTGGTGTTGGCGCCCACCTGGCGCAGGTTCTGGTAGATCAGGTCCTCGAACACCGCGTTGTTGCGCTTGTAGCCGGTGGTGGAGACGTTGGCCAGGTTGTGCGAGATGACGTCAAGCTGGGTCTGCTGGGCAGACATGCCGGTCTTGGCGATCCAGAGGGAGTTGATCATGGTGTGCTTCCTTCCTTAGGCGACGCGGGCGTGGGTGGTGCCGCGTCAACCGTTCATGCCCAGCAGCTGGCTGGCGGTCTTGTCATTGGTCTCGGCCGTCTGCAGCAGGCGCATCTGCTGCTCGAACTGGCGCGATGCGGCGATCATCCCGACCATGCTCTCGACCGGGTTCACGTTGGAGCCTTCGACGGCCCCCGCGAGCATGCGGGCGTTGGCATCGTTCGCGATGGGATCGCCGGACGTGGTGCGAAACAGGCCGTCATCGCCGCGCTTGAGCGGGTCTTCCAGCGTGGGGGTGGCGAGCTTGAGCCGGCCGATGGCCTGCGCGGGCTGGCCCGCGGCCTTGGCGGTGACCGTGCCGTCCGAGCCCAGCGTGACCTCGGCGCCCGGCGGGACGTCAATGGGCGCTCCGCCATCGGAGAGCACCGGCAGCCCGGTGGGCGTGAGCAGCTGGCCCGTGGCCGACAGCTCGAAGGTGCCCGCGCGGGTGTAGGCCTCGGTGCCGTCCAGGCCCTGCACGGCAAACCAGGCGTTGCCCGCGGCCATGGCATCGAGATTGCGGCCGGTGCGCTGCACGGGCCCGGGCGTGTTCACATGGCCGGAGGTGGCTTCGAGCGCGAACACGCGGGTCTTGGAGCCGTCGCCCTGCAGCGGCACCGAGCGGAAGGTGGAAAGCTCCGCGCGAAACCCCTGGGTGGACGCGTTGGCGAGGTTGTTGGACAGCACGGCCTGCCGGTGGGCGGCGGCGTTCGCGCCCGTCATCGAGGTGTAGATGATGCGGTCCATGGTGCGATGCTCCTTTCAGTACCCTGCAGTGCTGCGTGCCGTGCGCAGCGTGTGCAACCGGCGCGGCCCAGGCGCGGGCAGCCGCGCAAGGGCCGCCCCGCCGCGCTGGCTGCGTCCCCCTTCCGGAGCGCACAGCGCGCCGAGAGAGGGGGAAGGCGCGAAGCGACTCAGGGGGTGTTTCATCTCAGGTTCACCAGGGTGGACATCACCTGGTCTTGCGTCTTGATCGTCTGGGCGTTGGCCTGGTAGGCACGCTGCGCGGTCATCATGTTCACGAGTTCGGCCGTGAGATCGACGTTGGAGTCTTCCAGGGCGCCCGAGCGCAGGGCGCCGAAGTTGCCGTCCGTCGCGGTGCCCACCACGGGCTGGCCGGATTCAAAGGTGGCCACCCAGTTGTTGCCGCCCACCGATGCCAGGCCCTGCGTGTTGCGGAAGCTCGACAGCGCGAGCTGCCCTTCCGCGCGGGTCACGCCGTTGGAGTAACGGGTCATGATCATCCCGTTGTTCTCGATGTTGATGCCGGTGAGCTCGCCCGTCGTGTAGCCGTCCTGGCTCAGGTTCGAGACCGCGAACTTGCTGCCGCTCTGGGAGACCTTGTCCAGGCTCACGTCAACGGTGAACGTGGGCAGGTTGTTCGGGTTGGGCGGCGTCGGATTGACGGTGAGCGGCAGCGAAAAGCCCGTGGCGGGTGGCGTGGCGGTGGGGCCGGTGATGACGCCGTTGTTGTCGAACGTGATCTGGCCGATGGGGGTGGCCACCACGGGCGGGGTGGCCGTGGGATCGTCGAGCGCGTCGTACACGTCCCAGGTGTTGTCCGTCGCGGTCTTCTGGAAGTACAGGCTCACCGGCTTGGCCACGCCCTGGCTGTCGAACACGTTGATGGAGGTGCCGTAGGTGGCGCGCGGCGTGGCCGGGATGGGTGGCGTGGCGGCGGGGTCGCCTGCCGCGTCGGTGGCGGTGGCGGGCAGGTTGAAGGCCGCGGTGATCTTCGTCGTCTGCTTGGCCGGGATCGGCTCGGAGGTGGGGAAGACCATGGGGATGGGGTCGGTGCCCGAGCGCAGGCCGGTCACGGGGTCCACGGGGTAGCCCATCACGTTCGCGTTGTCGTTCGTGATCATGTTGCCCTCCTTGTCCAGCTTGAAGTTGCCGGAGCGGGTGTAGGCGGGCGTGCCGTCGGGCAGGGTCAGCGTGAAGAAGCCATTGCCGTTGATGGCCACGTCCAGGCTGTTGCCCGTGATCGTGAGGTTGCCCTGGGTGAACTGCTGCGAGACGGCGCCGACCTCGACGCCGATGCCCGCGTTGGTGCCGCCGGCCGAGCCGATGGCGGAAGCGACCATTTCAGCGAATTCCGCCCGTGAGGCCTTGAACCCGACGGTGTTGGAGTTGGCAATGTTGTGTCCGATGACGTCGAGGTTCTTGCTGGCGGCATTCAAGCCCGAGAGGCCTTGCTGAAAACTCATGGTGTTCTCCTGATAGAGGCGAAGAAAGGGTTTGGGCCGGCGTTAGACCAGGGCCTTGATCTGGCTGTAGCTGATGGTCTTGCCGTTCGCGAGCGTCAGCTTGAGCTGGCCGTCCTCGGCGCCCGCGGCGGTGACCTTGGACAGGGACAGCGGCGTGCTCGACAGCTTGGCCGAGCCGTTGACGGCGCTGACGCGGAACTGCAGCGCATCGGTGGCGCCGGTGTATTTGCTGGCGTCCCACTCGAACGTGTGGCGGCCCGCGGCCTTGGCGCCCAGGTCGATGGTGTCCACCACCTGGCCGCCCGCGGTGGTGACCTCGATCTTCACGTTCGTGGCGGCCGAGGGCAGCTCGAAGCCGCCCTTGCCGACCTTGTCGGCCACGGCGACGCTCGAGCCTTCGGTCATCACGTTGCGGCCGATCAGCGCCGTGCCCTGCATCACCTGCAGCGAGTTGAACTGCTCGGACATGCTCTGCATGGTCTGGTTGAGCTGCTGGATGCCGGTCACCGTGTTGATCTGCGCGATCTGCGAGGTCATCTGCGCGTTGTCCAGCGGGTTCATCGGGTCCTGGTTGTTCAGCTGCGCGACGAGCAGCTTCAGGAACCGGTCCTGCGCGGCGGCGGGGTCGGTGGCGGCGTTGGCTTTCGTGCCGGTCGCATCCGTCACGGAAGGGGCGTTGGTGGCGCTGAGGATCATGGTGGGGTCTCCCGGAAATTACTGGCCCATCTGCAGGGTCTTGAGAAGCAGCGACTTGGCCGTGTTCATGACTTCGACGTTGTTCTGGTACGAACGGGAGGCGGAAATCATGTTGACCATTTCCTCCACGGCGTTGACGTTGGAGTGCGTCACGTAGCCCTGCTCGTCGGCCGAGGGGTGGGCGGGGTCGTGCACGCGGCGCCCGGGGGTGTTGCTTTCGCTGATGGCGCTCACCCGCACGCCGGCCGAGCTGTCGGCGCCCATCGGCGCGGTCTGGAACACCACCTGGCGCGCCTTGTACGCCTGGCCGTCGGGGCCGGCCACCGCATCGACGTTGGCCAGATTGCTGGCCACCACGTTGAGCCGCTGCGACTGCGCGCTGACGGCGCTGCCCGACACGCTGAAGATGGAGAACATGGACATGGGGTGACTCGCTTTCTGCGCTGCAATGCGGTGGGCTTTACTGGCCCTGGATCGCGCTGAGCATGGTTTTGGCGTTGCCGTTGATGAAGCGCAGCGTGGCTTCGTAGCGCACCGCGTTGTCGACAAAGTTCGCGCGTTCCCGGTCCAGGTCCACCGTGTTGTTGTCCAGGCTCGGCTGCGCCTGCACGGAATAGCCCAGTGCGCCGGGTGCGCCAGTGCCCGTGCTGGCCGCGGGCAGTGGAATGTGGCGGGGGTCCGTGGCGCCCTTGGCCCCCAGGTTGCCCGTGGTGCCCACGGAGCCTGCGGTGGCGAGGCGGGTTACGCCCGATCCGGACCCCGTGGCTTCGCGCATCGCGTCGCCAAAGCTGAAATCGCGCGCCACGTAGCCCGGGGTGTCGGCGTTGGCGATGTTGCTGGCGATGGCGCGCTGGCGCTCGGCACGCAGCATCAGCGCGTTGCCGTGAAAGTCCAGCCGGTTGGTCATCTTGTCAAGCATGGTTGCCTCACACCCTGGGTTGCAATGGCGCCGGGCAGGGGGCTTTCCGGCGTGGCTTGATTATGGAAACCGTGGCTTTTTTCTAAAGCGCGAAGAACGAGGAAATGGGCGCGCAGTTTCGGGTTTTGCGCTGTGCCCGGCTGCCTATAGTTCCAGTCGTGAAATAGTCTTTGCCGCCCTGCGCGGGAAGACGCGCGACGCCCAGGAGGCCCCATGCCATCGATCTTTTCTTCCCGTTTCGTCCGAGCCTGCGCGCAGGCTGTGTCCTTGCGCGGGCAGATGGCCGCGCACCGCGCCCTGGCGGGCGTGGCGCTGGCGGCCGCTGTGGCCGGCGGCAGCGGTGCCGCGTTCGCGCAGGCCGCCGCCGATCCCGCGGCCGACCTGGGGCCGCTGACCCAGCGCTGGCTGGACGATGCGATGTCGCGCAACCAGCCTGCGGGGCTCCCCTTGCGGATGGAAGTGAGCGTTGGCTCACTGGATTCCAGACTGCGGCTAGCGCCGTGTGCGCGGGTTGAGCCCTATCTGCCAGCCGGCGCGCGGCTGTGGGGGCGTACGCGCCTGGGACTGCGCTGCGTGGAGGGGCAGACCGCATGGAACGTGTATCTTCCGGTGACCGTCAAGGCCTTTGGCCCCGCCTGGGTGCTGATCAACCCCGTGGCTCCTGGCGCCATCCTCACGGCCAACGATGCGACGCAGGCCGAGGTGGACTGGGCCGAGGAGTCGGCGGCCGTCATGGCCAATCCGGAGCTGTGGGTCGGGCAGGTGGCCGCCCGCCAGCTGGTCGCCGGGCAAACTTTGCGCCAGACCATGGTGCGGGCCCCGCATCTTTTCCGGGCAGGGGCCCAGGTCAAGGTGGTCGCGCAGGGGCCGGGCTATGCCGTGACATCGGCCGGCCAGGCAATGTCGGCAGGGGCAGCGGGGCAGATTGTTCGCATCCGCATGGACAATGGCCGCGTTGTCAGTGGAACTGTGAATGAGACTGGGACAGTGGTCGTGGCTCTTTGATGACGCTGTGGCGATAAATGGCTAAAGTCCGGGACAAAAGGGTCGAAAACATTGCTACTGTGCCCCACATCAAGCGGGGTGGTGGAGAGAGCGATGAAGATTGGTCAAAAACCGGAACTCCCGGGCGCCTTGGCGCAGACGGGGCCTGCCAAGCAGGCCAAAAGTCCTGCCAGCGCTGCTGAAGGAGCCGCCAAGGACGCAGCGGCCGTGTCAACCGCCGGTGTGCCCGTCACGGTGTCCACCGCAGCCCGCGCACTGGACCAGACGGCCCGTTCCACGGGCGATTTCGATGCTGGCAAGGTCAAGGCCGTGCGCACGGCCATCGAAAAAGGCACGTTCTCGGTGGATGCCGAGGCCATTGCCGACAAGATGCTCACCAACGCCCAGGAAATCCTCTCCCGCTCCCGCGGCTGATCCCACAGCTCGCTTGGCAGCCAGATGCCATCCAGCGCACAATGGGCCATGTCGCTGGAAGAATCCCTCTCGGCTGTTGAACAGCTGATCGAAAAAGTCTCCGCCGCCCTTCTTGCGGCAGATCCCCCATCCCTTGAGAAAAACAGCATGGCCCTGCGGGATGCTGCGGCCCAGTTCGCGCGCGTCCTGGAGCAGGCGGCGGCCCGGGGCCTGCCTTTGCCCGCGCAGTTGCAAAAGAGGGTGGATGCCATCGGCGACATGCTCGCCAATCACCGCGAGGGCCTCGCCCGCCTGTCCGCCAACGCCGACCGCCAGGTTGCCAGCCTGCTGCCCCAGGCCGGCTCCCCCGCCACCTATGGCGACGGCCGCGGCGCCCAGCCCGGCAAGCCCGGCGTGGCACGGATCTACAAGTCGGCGGGCTGAGTCGAGTCGCAACTCAAAAAAGATAGCTACCAGCGCTTGAGCTACCTGCGTTTGAATGGCCAAACCGGCTTGATCCAACGCAAGTCAAGCGCAAGCAGCTATCCCATCGATAGCGAACCGGGGTCAGTACGTCGGAGTTCGGCCTTGCGCAATGGCCGTCGAAACGGTCGCAGCCCAATACCAGTGCCACCGTGGATCTGGCTTCGCCAGTCCAGGGGTGGCGTCCCCCTCAGGGGGAAGGCGCCGCAGGCGACTCAGGGGGAGCCATGGCCTCAGGGAGCCCTAATGCGCCCGCATCTTGGCACGCAAGCGGGCGATGGACTGGCTATGCAGCTGGCACACCCGTGACTCGGTAACCCCCAGCACGGCCGCGATCTCTTTGAGATTCATGTCGTGCTCGTAGTACATGCCCATGATGTGCTGCTCGCGCTCGGGCAGGCTCTTGATGGCGTTGACCAGGGACATCTTGAGCCGCTGGTCGCGCAGCAATTCCATGGGGTCGGCATCGCCGTCGGCAACATGGCGGTCCAGGAAACCGTCGTCGTCCTCGTTGCCGTGTGTCATGTCTTCCAGGTACACCAGCTGCGTGCCCCGCACCTTGCCCAGCAGGTTCTGGTAGTCCGCCAGGTTCATGCCCATTTCACTGGCGATCTCGGATTCGAGCGGGCTGCGACCGAGTTTCTGCTCCAGCCGTTGCACGGCGTGCTCGATGTCTTTCTGGCTCTTGCGCGAGCTGCGGGACATCCAGTCGCCCTCGCGCAACTCGTCGAGCATGGCGCCGCGGATGCGCTGGGTCGCGAAGGTCTCGAACTGCACGCCCTGGGCGGCTTCGTAGCGCGAGAGTGCTTCCGCCAGGCCCATCATGCCGACCTGGATCAAATCGTCCAGCTCCACGTTGGGCGGCAGCTTGGCGATCATGTGGTGCGCAATCCTTCGCACCAGCGGGACGTGCTGGCGGATCAGCGCATCACGATCGAGCTGGCCTTTGGCGGTGTACATCAGATCAGTGGCTCCGGACAAAATGCGCAGGCATGCCTGTCAAGTTGCTGGGTGGCAGCGCAGTCAGCGATTCACTGATAGTGCCCGCATTTTCCAGTAGTTGCAAGGCCAGGCGCTGGAGGTCCTGGGGGTTCTGCGTGGCGATGGTGGTCGTGCGCACCGGGCCACCCAGGTGGCGCTCCGCGCAGTCCTGCAGGGTCAGCAGCGCGTGCTGTGTCTTGCGCCGTTCGGCGGCGGTGTCGCCGCGCAGCAAGGCCGCCACCATGCAGGGCAGGGTCGTGTGCAGGGCGATCTGCTTGAGGCTCTTGTAGCTGGTCAGCACGCCGGCCGATCCGTCGCCCATCACCACCAGCGGTATGGTGGACGTGTGCGTCAGCAGCGGCCCGAGCGTGGCCGCAGGCGCGTGCAGCACGATCAACCCGTAGGTCCGGAAGTAGGGCAGCAGGCTGGGCAGGGGTGCCGTTTCATTGCGGCTGGCTTCCCGGCTGATGCGCAGAAGGCCCTTGGCTGCCGGAATCACCGCCAGCGAGGAGGCCATGGCCCCCATGTTCAGGCTGACACCCTCGTTCCAGGGCGCCTGTTGCAGCAGGTGCAGCAGCCCCGGGCTGTCGTCCGTCTCCTGGGCGGTGCCGTCGAGCACCACCACCGGGTAGCCCAGGCGCTGCAGGCTCGCGCAGATCTGCCACAGCGTCTCCAGCCCGGTGCCCGCGTTGTCCTGGCTGGCGACCGCCACCACCCGCAGTTCCGACTGCGGGGTGAAGCTGTGCAGGCCTGCCGCCTGGTGAAAGCCGATATCAAGCATCGACCAGCCCCCGTTCGTTCATGGTGTCGGGCGAATGCGAGAAGAAGAAGTTCAGGTCGGTTGCCTTGGGGTCGAAAGCCGACTTGGCGGGAGCGCGCATGGAGGTGCTGATGAGCTTGTGCGCATCGGCACGCTCCCAGTCTTCCGGCACGCGCTGGCCGTTGGTCACGCCGCGCAGCACCATCTGGTGGCGGATCAGTGCGTCGATGGCCGGGCCGAGTTTCACGGCTTCGTCCACCTTGGACAGGATGGCCTGCTGGGAGCCTTCGGTCTTGAACGCCGTGAGCACATCGTCGAGCGTGTCGCCATGGCAGCCCGCGTTGAGCACCAGCAGGCGGTTCACATGGGGCAGGTCCAGCACGTCGAGCATGTCGCGCTTGCGCGGGTCGCGCGGGGCCACGCCCGTGGTGTCGATCAGCACCATCTTCTTGCCGCTGAGCAGGCCCAGCAGGTCCTGCAGCGCGGCGCGGTCGTGGGCCAGGTGGGCGACGATGCCCAGCATGCGGCCGTAGGTGCGCAGCTGCTCGTGGGCTCCCACACGGTAGGTGTCCAGCGTGATCAGGCCCACGCTGCCCGGGCCGTGGATGCGCGCGCACATCGCGGCCAGCTTGGCGGTGGTGGTGGTCTTGCCGACGCCGGTGGAGCCCACCAGCGCGAAGATGCCGCCTTGTTCGTACAGCGGGGGTTCGGCCAGGTCGGTCCTGAGGTTGCGCTCCAGCACCTCCATGAGCCAGCGCACGGATTCGGCGGCCGACAGCTCCTCGGGCATGCGCTCCAGCACGGCACGGGCGAGGGAAGGGGAGTAGCCTGCGCGGATCATCTTGAGCATGAGGTTGGACTGGATGGGGTTCTGCCGCGCCTGCCCCAGCCACGCCAGGGTGTTGAAACGGTCCTCGATCAGTTCCTTCATCGCGTGCAGCTCGCTCATCACGCTCTGCTGGTTGGCGGCCGATTGCACGGCGCTGCTCACGGCGGGCTCCTGCCGGCGGCGTGGCGGCTCGGGCGGAATGTCCATGGGGATGGTGCGCAGCGGGTTGTGGCGCGCCACGGCGGGCGCGGGCATGCGTTCGCGCTCCGGTTCCTGGTCGCGGCTGCGCTCCGACAGGGTTTGCGGTTCGGCCGGGCCATTGAGCGCCTCGTGGCGGCGGCGCAGCATGCGCTCGCGCACATAGTCCTGGAACGACAGCGTGCTCATCGCCAGCTGCTCGGTGTCTTCCTCCACCGCGTTGCGGCCCAGGGTGCTGGCGGCGGCGGCTGCTGCTGCCTGGCTTGCGCGCTGGGGCGCGCTGCGCGCCGGTGTGGGGGCCAGCAAGGGCGGGTTGGCGGACGGGCCCGCGCCACCACCGTCCAGCGCCGAGAGCGTGTCCTCGGCCGTGGCCACGACTTCGACGCCGTTGGCCGTGGGGCGGTTGGACAGGATCAATGTGCCGTCGCCAAAGGCCATGCGCGCTTTGGCCAGAGCCTCCCGGGATGTGGGAGCGTGGAAGCGTTTGATGTTCATGCTGATGCACCTCTAAGGATCGGCCCAATGCGGATGGTGTGGGTCTCGGGGATTTCACTGTGGGCAAGCACCTGCAGCCGGGGCGCGACGCGGCGCACCAGGCGGGAGATGGCATTGCGGATCTGGTCTGGCACCAGCAGGCAGGCGGGCAGGCCCATCTCTTCCTGCTTGAGGGCCACCTCGGCGGCCTTTTGCGTGAGGATGTCGGCCACGCCAGGGTCCAGGGCGGGGCCGGCCGTGTTGCCCAGCGCCTGCACCAGCAGGCGTTCGAGGCCTGGTTCGATGGCGATGACGTTGAGTTCGCGGGTGGGGCCGTAGATCTGTTGCACGATGGCGGGCGACAGCGCGATGCGCACGCGGCGGGCCAGCTCGACCGGGTCGGAGATGCCGCCGGCAAACTCGGCCAGCGTTTCGATGATGGTGCGGATATCGCGGATGTGCACAGACTCTTCCAGCAGCAGCTGGAGGACTTTCTGGAACGTTGCGATGGAGACCATTTTCGGGACCACTTCTTCGATGAGCTTGGGAGCCAGCTTGGCCACGTGCTCCACGAGTTGCTGCGTTTCCGTGCGACTGAGGAGCTTGGCGGCTTGCACTTGCATCAAGTGTGACAAATGGGTGGCCATCACGGTTTCGGAATCAACGACCGTAAAACCCGCCATTTGTGCGGCTTCCTTCTGGCGGTCGTCGATCCAGTGTGCTGGGAGGCCGAACGCGGGGTCGGTGGTGGGGGTGCCGATCAGGGGCGTGGTGATGCCGCCCGGGTTGATGGCCAGGAACATGCCGGGGAAGGCTTCGCCTTCGCCCACCACCACGCCACGCAGCGTGATGCGGTAGCCGCTGGGCTTCAATTCGAGGTTGTCGCGCACGTGCACGGCGGGCGGCAGAAAGCCGACTTCCTGCGCGAACTTGCGGCGCACGCCCTTGATGCGCGTGAGCAGGTCGCCCTGGCGGCTCTTGTCCACCAGGCTGATCAGGCGGTAGCCCAGCTCCAGGCCCAGCAGGTCCACGGGCTGCAGGTCGTCCCAGGTGGCTTCGCCGTCGCTCACGGGGGCGGGCGGGGCCTCGACTTCGGGCGGCACCTTCTGCCGTTCGTGCAGCACCCAGGCGCCATAGGCGAGCAGGCCACCCATGGTCAGAAACACCACGTGGGGCATGCCCGGAATCAGGCCCAGCAGCAGCAGGATGCCGGCGGTCACGCCCAGCACGCGGGGCGACATGAAGAGCTGCTGCACGATCTGGCGGCCCATGTCGTGGTCCTTGCCCACGCGCGAGATCACCATGGCCGCAGCCACCGAGATCAGCAGGCCGGGAATCTGCGCCACCAGCGCATCACCAATGGCCAGCAGGATGTAGCTGTCAGCCGCCTGCTTGGCCGACAGGTCGTGCTGCAAGACCCCGATGGCGAAGCCGCCGATGATGTTGATCAGCAGAATCAGGATGCCGGCGACCGCATCGCCGCGCACGAACTTGGAGGCACCGTCCATGGACCCGAAGAAGTTCGCTTCTTCCGCCACTTCGGCGCGGCGGCGCTTGGCTTCCTTCTCGTCGATCAGGCCGGCGTTCAGGTCGGCATCCACCGCCATCTGCTTGCCGGGCATGGCGTCCAGCGTGAAGCGGGCCGACACTTCGGCAATGCGCTCGGCGCCCTTGGTGATCACCACGAAGTTGATCACCACCAGGATCGCGAACACGATCAGCCCGACGGCAAAGTTGCCACCGATCAGGAAGTGGCCGAAGGCCTCGATCACCGCGCCGGCGGCGCCCGGGCCCGTGTGGCCTTCCAGCAGCACCACGCGGGTGGAGGCCACGTTCAGCGACAGGCGCATGAGGGTGGTCAGCAGCAGCACCGAGGGAAAGGCCGCGAAATCCAGGGGGCGCAGCATGTAGGCCGCCACCATCATCACCATCAGGGCCACGGCGATGTTCAGCGTGAAGAACGCGTCGAGCAGCCACGGCGGGATGGGCAGCACCATGAGCGCCAGGATGGCCACCACGAGCAACGGGGCCGACAGCCCCTGGAGGGCGTTGGCATTGCTGCCCGCCCATTGCTGCAAAGATTTCACGGAGGTGTTCATGCGGCGGCACCTTGCACGGGCGTGCGGTTCAGCGGATCGAGTTCAGGGGGCACAAACGGCTCCACCAGGCTGTCGGGCATGCGGCCTTCGCCGCGCAGGGCGGCCTTGAGGCGGTAGACGTAGGCCAGCACCTGGGCCACGGCGGTGTAGAGCGTGGCGGGAATGGCCTGGTCCAGCTCGGCATGGGCATACAGCGCCCGGGCCAGCATGGGCGACTGCAGCACGGGCACGTTGTGCTCCTTGGCCACGTCGCGGATCTTGAGCGCGATGAGGTCGGTGCCGCGCGAGATGACCTGCGGCGCGCTCATGGTCTTCTCGTCGTACTTGAGCGCCACGGCGTAGTGGGTGGGGTTCATGACCACGAAGTCGGCCTTGGGAACGGCGCCCACGCTGGCACGGTCGGCGATCTCGCGCTGCTTCTGGCGGATGCGGCCCTTGGTGTGGGGGTTGCCGTCGGATTCCTTGTGCTCCTGCTTGATTTCCTCGTGCGACATCTTCAGGCGCGCCTTGAAGAAGTAGGCCTGCAGGGGCACGTCCACCAGCGCCGCCAGGAACACCACCAGGAGCAGCAGGCTCATGCCGGACGTGAGCCAGTCGGCCAGCTGGCGGATGGCCATGGGGGAGGGCTGCAGCACCAGCATGGCCACGGTGTCGATGCTGTTGCCCATGAACTTCCAGGCCACGTAGCTCAGGACCGCGGTCATCAGCACCATCTTGGCCACGTTGGCCATCTGCTGCTTGGAAAACAGGTTGGCGAGCCCCGAGATCGGATTGAGCCGGTTGAACTGGGGCGAGATGGGCTTGAGGCTCAGAATCCAGCCGCCGGCGCCGATGGCGCTGATCAGGGCCGCGGCGCCGGTGAGGATGGCGAACACCGCGCTGGCCACCAGGCCCACGACGACCATGTCCTGCAGGCGCTTGAGCATGGTGCCGGGCGCCATGACGGTGGTGGCGTCAAACGCGAGCTGCTGGCTCATCGCCCGCTGCATGTGGTCCATCAGCTGGGGGGCCAGAATGAGCAGGCAGGCCGCGCCCGCGCCCAGGATCGCCAGGTGGGAAAGATCGCGCGAGCGTGCTCCCTGGCCGTCTTCGCGCGCTTTCTGCAGCTTGCGCTCTGACGCGGGTAGGCTTTTTTCTTGGCTGGATTCCATGGTGGCATGACGGCTCGTGTCATGCCATTGTCGTGAGCGACCCGGAAATCTAAAGGCCGATAAGGAGGCTGCAGCCCCCTCTTTTCAGAGACGTAACAGGCGCCGGCGTGGCGCCTGCGGCCGCCGCAGGGCCGCGGGCGGCGTTGCGTGGCCGCAGCCTCAGAAGCCGAGGCTGGCCAGCAGGTCGTCCACCTGGGACTGGTCGGTCACCACGTCGGGAGTGTGCTCGGGGTCCACCACGGGGCCCTGCAGGTGCTGGGTGCGGGGCGGTTCGGCCACGGCGGCCACCTGTGCATTGGGGGGGGCGGTCTGGATCAGCAGCTGCACCAGCTGGTCCTCGATGGTGGCGGCGAGATTGACCACCCGGGCGATCACCTGCCCGGTCAGGTCGTGGAAGTCCTGCGCCATCATGATTTCGGTGAGGTGCGTGTCGGCTTCCTTCGTCACCCGCTCGACATCGGTGAGGAAATTCATGATTTCCCCCTTGGCCACGGCCGCCACCGGGTCCTTGACCAGGGACGTCACCACACGGCGCGTCTCGGCGGCGATGTAGTCGTGCTGCGCCTTGGCCTGCTCGACGCGGTTGAGCACTTTCTCGGCGGCTTCCCCGGTCAGCCGGGCGATGTACGACAGGCGGCTCTGGGCGTCGGGCAGCTCGCCCATGGAGCCGCGCAGCTTGTCGGCGTAGCCCAGCTCGTTGAGCGAGTCGTGCAGCTGGCGTGTCAGCAGGCCGATCTTGTGGTGTACATCCGCAGGCGGCTGGCTGTTGTCCGGTATGTCGTCCATGGTGTCATAGCCCCATCTTTTTCAGGATCAAGGTCACTTTCTCTTCGAGTGTTGCCTTGGTGAAGGGTTTGACGATGTAGCCGGCGGCCCCGCCCTGCGCGGCGGCCACGATGTCTTCCTTGCGGGCTTCCGCGGTGACCATCAGGACGGGCAGGTGCTTGAGCTTGTCGTCCTTCTTGATTTCCGCCAGCAGCTGGAAGCCGTTCATGTTGGGCATGTTGATGTCGGTCACCACGAAGTCGAACTTGCTGTTGCGCAGCTTGTTCAGGGCGGCCACGCCATCTTCGGCCTCGTCGGCATCGGCAAAGCCGCTTTCCTTGAGCAGATTGCGCACGATGCGCCGCATGGTGGAGAAGTCGTCAACGATCAAAAAACGAAGGGCTGTGGTCACGTGGGACCCTTTCGGTCGGAAATGGCTGTAAGTATTGTCATGGGTGGCAGGGTTGGTGACAAGTCGTAACGTTTACCTGCCGAGGGGGGGATTTTCCCGCTTTTCATTCAACAGTTCTGTCGAAGTGATTTCGGGAATCCCCTTGCCCATGAGTCGTTCTTCGGCCTCCCGGGTCAGCACCGTGATGGTGATGCGCCGGTTGGCGGGTGCGCGCGGGTTCTTTGGCTCCAGCAGATCGCTGGCCGCCAGGCCCACCACACGTCCCAGTTTAGCGTCTGGCATGCCGGCCGAGACAAGCTCCCGGCGCGAGGCGTTGGCGCGGTCGGCCGAAAGCTCCCAGTTGCTGTAGCCCCGGTCGCTGTTTCCGTAGGGGACTGCATCGGTATGGCCAGCTAGGCTGATGCGGTTTTCCACCCCGCCGAGGGCGGCGCCGATCTCACGCAGGATGTCGCGCATGTAGGGTTTCACCAACGCGCTGCCGCTGTCGAACATGGGGCGGTTCTGGTCGTCGATGATCTGGATCTGCAACCCGTCGGGCGTGATGTCGATGCGGATCTGCGACTTGTATTCATTCAGGCGCGGGTTTTCCGTGATGAGCGCATCGATCTTGGCTTCCAGCGCCTTGATGCGGTCCAGGTCCTGCTTGGCCTGCTCGGCCCGGGCTGCGTCGATGCTCATGCGGCGCTGCTTGGCGGCCTCCACGTCGGAGCGCCGCACCTGGCCGTGCACCTTGGACAGGTCGTTCCCCCCGCCGGGAATCACGCTGGAACTGTTGCCGGCACCGTCGCCGCCGGTCATGGCCACCTTGAGCGGCGACGCGAAATAGGCTGCAATCCCCTGCAGCTCGCCCTTGGCGGTGGAACCCAGCAGCCACATCAGCAGGAAGAACGCCATCATCGCCGTCACGAAGTCGGCATACGCGATCTTCCAGGCGCCGCCATGCACCGCATGGCCGCCTTTCTTGATGCGCTTGATGATGATGGGCTGGAGCTTCTTTTCTGCCATGGTCAGCTATCCCGTCGGCTCCCCATGGCGCTGCGCACCACCCGCAGCCTTTGATGCCGGCTTGTCCCAAGCCAGGGCAGCAAGCCAAGGTCCGCCCCGCAGCGCCGCGAGCGCGGAGGGAAGGCGCGTGGCGCACCAGCGCGGTGTCTCATTTCTTCCCCTTCACATGCCCCTCCAGCTCGGTGAAGCTGGGGCGGACGCTGGAGAAAAGCACCTTGCGGCCAAACTCGATGGCCGTGGCCGGGTTGTAGCCCTGCATGCTGGCCAGCAGGGTGGACTTGATGCACTGCAGCTCCTTGGCGGCATCTTCGGTCTTTTGCTCGACCAGGCCGCCCAGGGGCTCGACCACGCCGTAGGCCAGCAAGATCCCGAGGAACGTGCCCACCAGCGCCGAGCCGATCATGCCGCCCAGCACCGAGGGCGGCTGGCCCACCGAGCCCATGGTGTTCACCACGCCCAGCACGGCGGCCACGATCCCGAACGCGGGCAGGGCGCCGGCCAGGCGCGCCAGCGCGGCCACGGGCGCGTGGGCCTCCTGGTGGTGGGTGTCGATCTCGCTGTCCATCAACGCCTCTATCTCGTGCGAGTTGAGGTTGCCCGACACCATCATGCGCAGGTAGTCGGTGGTGAACTCGATCACGTGGTGGTCGCTGCCCACCGTGGGGTATTTCTTGAAGATCTCGGATTCGTGGGGTGCTTCCACATCCTTTTCGATCGCCATCAGCCCCTCCTTGCGGGCCTTCTGCAGGATGTCATAGAGCATCGCCATGAGCTCCATGTAGCGCGCCTTGGTGTACTTGGATCCCTTGAGCGCCATCGGGATGGCCGCCATGGTGGCCTTGATCACCTTGGGCTGGTTGTTCACCACGAAGGCGCCCAGCGCGCCCCCCAGGATGGTGATGATCTCGAAGGGCAGGGCCTTCAGGATCACGCTGATATTTCCCCCGTGCACGATGTACACGCCGAAGATGCAGCCTAGGCAAACGACGTAACCGATGATGACAAACATGCTTTGTGCGTGATGAGTTGCGGCGAGCGGGCAAACGATGCGGCGGATTCAGGGGGGGCAGACAACGCGGGCGCTGTGTTCTCAAATGTATCGGATTGCAGGGGCCAGACCAACGAACGGGTTGCCTGGGACGACCTGGCGGCCGGCGTGCCGCGCAATGACGTTAGCACAATACGGCGCAAAAAAAGAGGCCAAATTGGCCTCTAGTGGTTGTGTGGTAAGCGGTAGATGCTCCTGTTTTTGAGACTTTTCGCCCACCCAGGCCTGCGTGCCACCACTACTTGAGCAAGGCCAGCACGCCCTGCGGAATCTGGTTGGCCTGGGCCACCATGGCCGTGCCAGCCTGCTGCAGGATCTGGGCGCGCGACAGGTTGGCGGTTTCTGCGGCAAAGTCGGCGTCCTGGATGCGGCCACGCGAGGCAGACATGTTTTCCGAGGACAGCTGCAGGTTCGAGATGGTGGTCTCGAATCGCGCCTGCAAGGCACCAAAGCTTGCACGCTGGCCGTTCACTGCCGCCAGGGCCGAATCGATGATCTTCAGGGCCTTGGTCGAGCCGTCGACGGTGGACACGTCGATGACGTTGACGGCGTTCAACGTGGATGCCGTCGCCGTGACCGGGGGCGTGCCCGTCAGATTGGTAATGGCGAAGCCCTTGTCCGAGCTCATCTCCAGGTACCCGGTGGCCGTCGCAAAGCCGCCGGCGGGCGCAGCGGCGACACCCGCGACAAAGGTGGGGGTGCCGGTGGAGGCCGACGTCGCGGCATCGTAGGCGCCCACGGCAATGGTGTTGCCCGCCAGGGAGTTGTTCTGAATCTGGATGTTGGCACCCGACTCATTGATGAGCACTATGCCGTCGCCGGCGTCGTTGAGTTTGGCGGTGATGCCGGTTTGCGACGACACGTCGTTGAAACCCTTGATGGCTTCCGCCAGTCCGCCCGCGGTCGCGCCGGCGGCGGATACGCTGAAAGTCACGTTGGCGGCGGTCGCGTTGTCTCCCTTCACCGCCAGAGAATAGGAGCCGCCAGCCACGAAGGTGGTCAGGTTGACCTGGTTGCGTGCAGACGCGGAGACACCGGTGGATTCGGAGAGCGCGTTGATTTTGGCGGCCGCGGTGGCCATCGTGTCGGTGGCGGTGAGCGTGACCGTCTTGGTTTGCAACCCGGCGATGTCGAACGTGCCGGTCAGCGCCGTGGGGGCCGCCGCCGCCGTCACCACCACGGGCGCCGACTGCTTGAGCTGTGCTCCGTACGTCGTCGTGCGGAAGTTGCCGGTGGTCGCCGTGATGGTCTGGTTGGCGTTGGCGCCCACCTGGAAGGTGGCGGAGCCGAACGAGCCGTCCAGCAGCTTCTGGCCGTTGAACTCGGTGGTGACGGAAATACGGTCCAGCTCGGACAGCAGCTGGCCGACTTCGGCCTGAATGGCCTTGCGGTCGCCGGCGGAGTTGGAGGCATTGGCGGATTGCACGGACAATTCGCGCACACGCTGCAGAATGTTGCTGGCGCCCGCCAGGGCTCCTTCAGCGACCTGGGCCAGGGAAATACCATCGTTGGCATTGCGCACCGCCTGGTTCAGGCCCCGGATCTGGGTGGTGAAGCGCTCGGAAATGGCCAGGCCGGCGGCGTCGTCCTTGGCGCTGTTGATGCGCAGGCCCGACGACAGGCGCTGGATGGAGGTGCTGAGCGATGCCTGGCTCATGCCCAGATTGCGCTGGGCGGTCAGGGAGCTGACGTTGGTATTGATAGTGGCTGCCATGGATATGCTCCTTAAAGGCTTGAAAAACCAAATCTGCGCCGGTAGAAGCCCCACCGTCCGGCAGACAAGACGGGAACGATGGGTGAATTGTGAAAGTCGAGCGCGGTGCGCAGTGGTGCGATAAAGCGCACAAAAACCCTGCAACTTGTGCGTTTCGCCCTAAAGTTTTCGCCGCAGCTTCCGAAAACATTTGCAACGGGACGTAAATGCCCGCCGTTCTACAGAAGGCCATGCTGGCGCTGTGAACCGTATGGCCGGGTGCCTTGCCTGGCACCAGGTTGGCGGCAACGCCATGTTCAGTCAGTTCTTTTCAGGAGATTTGCAAATGGCAGCTACCATCAACACCAACGTCAGTTCCTTGACCGCCCAGCGCAATCTGGGTATGAGCCAACTGTCGCTCAACACCTCCATCCAGCGCCTGTCGTCGGGCCTGCGCATCAACAGCGCCAAGGACGACGCCGCCGGCCTGGCCATTTCCGAGCGCTTCACCTCGCAGATCCGCGGCCTGAACCAGGCAGTGCGCAATGCCAACGACGGCATTTCGCTGGCGCAAACCGCTGAAGGCGCGCTCAAGGCCTCTGGCGACATCCTGCAACGTGTGCGTGAACTGTCCGTGCAGTCCGCCAATGCCACCAACTCCGCCGGCGACCGCAAGGCCATTCAGGCTGAAGTCGGCCAGCTGCTGTCCGAACTGGACCGCATCTCCACCACGACCGAATTCAATGGCCAGAAGCTGCTGGACGGCTCGTTCGGCTCCGCCACCTTCCAGGTGGGCGCCAACGCCAACCAGACCATCACGGCGACCACCGGCAACTTCCGCACGACCACCTATGGTGCGCAGCTGAAGGCCTCGGCCAGCGTTCCTGCGGCTGCCGCCGCCCCCGCCGCCGCCGCCGCGACCGTTATCGTGAACGGCCTGCAAAGCAAGACGGTGAACGTCGACGCTGCCGACACGGCTTCGAAAATTGCCGCAGCGGTCAACGCAGCGGCCGAGACCACCGGCGTGACGGCTTCGGCTCGCAATCTGTCCGAGTTCAAGATCACCACGGCAGGTGCCGTGTCCCTGGCGATCAAGGGTGACAACACCACGACCGCCGCCAACATCACCTTCAGCGCGACCTCGGCAACCGACTTGGGCGAAGCCGTCAAGGCATTCAATGACGTGGCATCGCAGACCGGCATCACCGCCAAGCTCAACAGCGCCGGCGATGGCATCCTGCTGACCAATGATGCGGGCTCGGACATCAATATCGTCAACAACTCGACGGTGGCCGTGACCACCCTCGCATCGCAAAACGCGACGGCCGCTACGCTGACCTTCTCTGCCGCGCAGTCCATGGCAGTCGCTGGCGGCACGGCCAACTCGCGTGGCACGGTGGAGTTCAGCTCCGACAAGGGCTTCTCTCTGGGCGGCACCTCCGCGTACGTGGCAGCCGGTGCTTCGACCCTGAATTCCGTCAACACCATCGACGTGTCGACTGTCGACGGTTCGACCAAGGCCCTGAAGATCATCGATTCGGCCCTGTCCGCCGTCAACGGCCAGCGCGCCAGCTTCGGTGCCCTGCAGTCGCGCTTCGAGACCACGGTGAACAACCTGCAAAGCACGTCCGAAAACATGTCTGCCTCGCGTGGCCGCATCCAGGACGCCGACTTTGCCGCAGAAACCGCCAACCTGTCGCGCGCCCAGATCCTGCAGCAGGCTGGCACGGCCATGGTGGCCCAGGCCAACCAGCTGCCACAAGGTGTTCTGGCCCTGCTGCGCTGATCATCTTTGGCAGAGGGTTGAACAGGCGGGGCGGGTTTGTGAAACAAGCCCGCTCCTCACAAGGCGGAGGCGACCTGGTCGCCGCCGCTTTCCGCTTTTTGCCAATCGGGCTGCAACGCGGTAGATTGGTGGCTTTCTTGGGTGCTTATCGGCTGGATGCAACAAGCCAAAGGCCTGGATAATTTCTGGCGATTCAACCCGACACGGATTCAGGAGGTGGGATATGGCTAGCTTTTCATCGATAGGCATCGGCCTGGGCGGCAACGTGGACGTCAATGGGCTGATCAAGGCTTCGGTCGACGCCGTGAAGATCCCCATCACCAAGACCAACGGCCTGAACCAGCAGGCGGCCATCACGAATGCGAAGGTGTCTGCCTTCGGACAGTTCAAATCCCTGGTCTCCACGCTGGCCGATGCCGCCAGCAAGCTCGCCAGCGTCACGGGCTGGAACGGGGTGAGCGCGACCTCCGCCAAGCCGGAAGCCGTGTCGGTCTCCGCCGTGGGCGGCGCCGCGGCGACGTCATTCAATGTGCAGGTGCAGAACCTGGCCAAGGCGCAGTCCTCCATCTCCGTGGCGTTGTCGCCCGTCAAGCAGGCCGTCGGGGCGGGCACGCTGACCTTTGAAACGGGCAAGTGGTCCGGCGAGCCCAAGGTCTTCACGATGGGCAGCGCGGGCGCGGTCAATGTGGAAGTCAGCGCCACGGATACGCTGGCGGACGTCGCCAGCAAGATCAATGGCTCGAAGGCCGGCGTGACGGCCACCGTGCTGAGCGATGCCTCCGGCGAGCGCCTGATGCTGCGCAGCAAGACAACGGGCGAGGATGCCGGCTACCGGATGAGCGCGGCGGACGCCGACGGCAACCTGGCGGACGGTGCGGGCTTGTCGCGGCTCGTGGTGGGCGGCGTGACGGAGTATGCGGCGAACGCGAACGCGACCGTCAACGGCGTTGCCGTCACTTCGGCAACGAATGCCTTTGCCGATACCGTGTCGGGCGTGACGTTCACGGCGCTGCAGGTCACCACGGGCGACGTGGCGGTGACGGTGGCCAAGGACAACTCTGCCGTGAAGAAGAACATCGAGGCCTTCGTGAGCGCATACAACGCCATCAATCAGGCGTTGAATGAGGTCACCAAGTACGACCAGGGCACCAAAACGGCGGGGTTGCTGCAGGGGGATAGCGCGGCGGTGACCTTGCAAAACACCTTGCGCATGGCGCTGCAGTCCGTGAACAGCTCGGGCGCGCTGCGCAATCTGTCTGCCGTGGGAGTGGTCTCGGAGGGCGGGCTCGGCAACGTGGCGCCCACCGGCAACCTGACGCTCGACGCGACCAAGTTCAACAAGGCCATGGAAAACGCCGACGACGTCAAGGCTTTCTTCCGGGGGCCGGAGGGCGGCAGCGTGGAGGACGGGTTCGCCGGAAAATTCAAGGCGGTCACGACCAAGCTGCTCGCAAACGACGGGTTCTTCGCCAGCAAGGCAAAAATCTACGAGCAATCCCTCAAGCTCAATGCCAAGGACGTGGAGACGATCAACGATCGTGCGGACCGCCTGGAAAAGAGCCTGACGGCGCGCTACACCGCCCTTGATACAAAGATGTCGAGCCTGAATGCGCTCAATGCGTATATCTCGCAGCAGGTGACCACCTGGAATAAATCCTCGGGCTGACCGCTTCAGTTTTTCTGGCTGTAGCCGATAACTAAAGTAATACATCGCAAGGATTGCCAGCATGTTCAGCGCCTATAGCCCCCGTGCAGCCAACGCTTATCAGCGTATCAATGTAGAAACCAGCATGCACACGATGGACCAGCACCAGCTGGTCAGCCTGCTGTATGAAGGTGTCCTGAACTCCATCGCCACGGCGCGGGGTGCCATGGCGCGCGGCGACGTGCTGGGCAAGGTCAACAATATCTCCAAGGCCGTCCGCATCATTGAAGAGGGGCTGAGCACGGCGCTCGACAAGGTGGATGGCGGGGAGCTGGCCCAGAACCTGGGAGCCTTGTATGACTACTGCCTGCACCGCCTGATCCTGGCGAATGCCCGCAACGACGATGCCATGATGCAGGAGGTCATGCGCCTGATCGAGCCGGTGGCGCAGGGCTGGAGCCAGATCAAGCAATCGGGCGCCGTCGCGGAGGCCGCCACCCCGGGGCAGCCAGCACTGGTGGAGGCCTGAACCATGTCCCACATGCTGATTGACTACTACAAGGCGATCGAAGACAGCAGCGCCAAGATGCTGGAGGCCGCCAGGCTCAAGGACTGGGATGGCGTGGTGCGCTATGAAGGAGCCTGTGCCGTGCTGATCGAGCAACTGCGCTTCAAGTCGCAGGAACACGAACTGCTGCCAGAGCACCGGCGCGAAAAGACCCGCATCATGCAGCGCATCCTGCGCAACGATGCCCAGATCCGTTGCCTGGCCGAGCCCTGGCTGGCGCAGTTCGAACACCTGTTCGAAGGCCAGCCGCAGATGATGCATTGAGGCATGCGCCAAGCCCCAGACAAAGCCGACCCCGCGAGGTCGGCTTTTTCATGGATGAAATACGGCGCTACCGCTTGTCCATCAGGCGCAAGCAGCTATTAAGTTGAGAGCAGCTGATTCCTGACGCTTGTCACGAAGCTGCCACGGCCAGCGATGCGTCGCGGAGCTCCCTGTGCTGAGAGTGTGGCGTGTCTTTTACGGAATAAAAAGTGCCTGTAGCGCTTATCCATAAAGCGCAAGCAGCTACAAAATCAGGAGTAAGCGCAGACCTGCGCTGCCAGATACCGGCGCGCCCCCGCGAGGGATGTCCAGCAAGGGCCGCCCCGCAGCGAGGGCATCGTCCCCTTGCCCACAGCGCGCAGCGCTGTGAGAGCGAGGGGAAGGCGCGCAGCGCCTCAGGGGAGCGCCCCTGCTATACCTGCATGTTCATGATGTCGGTATAGGCCTGCACCATCCGGTTGCGCACGTGCAGCGTGGCCTGGAATCCGATCTGGGCCTTCTGGATCGCCACCATGGTTTCCTCGAGGCTGACGGAGGGGTTCTCCATCTGGACTTCCGTCTGCAGGTCGCTGGCACGGTTCTGGGCCGCACTGACCGACTGGAGCGCGCCTTTGAGCGCCCCTGAAAAACCCACTTCATTGGCGTCGTTTTGCGGCGCCGCAGCACGGCGCGCCACGCCAGCGCCCGTGAGCGGGGCGGTAGAGCTTGAGATGCGAAGGTCCATGGCGGTGTCCGTGGGAATGGGGGTATGCTGCGTATCCTAGCCATCGCGCCCCCGCCCATCGCTCTGAATTGATGGCCAAACGCGCGGCTTATCCAGCGAACATTTTGAGGGCGTGGCCGAATAATCGACCCCACGCTTTGGTCCTTGTCGGGCCTGCCCTACTGGAAAGCAAGATGTCTGCAGTTGCTGAAGTTCCTCTCACTCCCCCTGCCGGCCCGAACTGGCTGCAGCGGCTGTCTGCCCTGGACAGGGCGCAGCGCATGCGGCTGGGCGTGGGTGCGGCGCTCCTGGTGGCGGCGGCCATTGCGGCCATCGTGCTGGGGCGCCAGCCCGACTACCGGGTGCTGTTCGCCAACCTGAACGACAAGGATGGCGGTGCCATCGTCGCCCAGCTGTCGCAGATGAACGTGCCCTACAAGCATGCCGATGGCGGCGGTGCGATCCTGATCCCCGCGGACCGCGTGCATGACGTGCGCCTGCGCCTGGCCACCCAGGGCCTGCCCAAGGGTTCCGTGGCGGGCTTCGAGCTGATGGAGTCCAGCAAATTCGGAATGACGCAGTTTCAGGAACGCCTGAACTTCCAGCGGGGCCTGGAGGGTGAACTCACCCGCTCCATCCAGGCGCTGTCGTCCGTGCAGGGCGCGCGCGTGCACCTGGCGCTTCCCAATCAGAATGGCTTTTTCCGGGAGCAGCAAAAACCCTCGGCCTCCGTGCTGGTGAGCCTGCATCCCGGCCGCGTGCTCGACCGTGCCCAGCTGGCGGGCATCGTGCACCTGGTCGCCTCCAGCGTGCCGGAACTGGCGCCCTCCGCCGTGAGCGTGCTGGACGACACGGGCAAGCTGCTGTCCCAATCGCCCGATGGCGCCGCCGGAACCGGGGTCGACGCGCAGCAACTGCTGTATGTGCAGCAGATCGAGCAGCAGTACACCCGCCGGATCCTGGACATCCTGGAACCCGTGGTGGGCCGCAACAACGTCAAGGCGCAGGTGACGGCCGAGGTGGACTTCACCCAGACCGAATCCACGTCCGAGCAGCACCGCCCCAACCTCGCCACCGATGCCAGCGCCATCCGCAGCCAGCAGATCGTGGAAAGCTCCGGTCCGCAGGGCAATCCGCTGCCCACGGGCGTGCCTGGCGCCACGACCAACCAGCCTCCCGCTCCTGCTGCGGCGCCCATCAACGGCGCCAATCCGGCACCCACGGCGGCGGGCCAGCAGGCCCAGGGTGCGCAGGCAGCGGCGAGCAAGCGCGAATCCATCACCAATTACGAAGTGGACAAGACCGTGCGCGTGACGCGTGGCGGCAGCGGCGCCCTCAAGCGGGTGAGTGCGGCGGTGGTCGTGAACTACCAGTCCGCCGAGGACAAGGGCAAGACGGTATCCAAGGCGCTCACGCCAGAGCAGCTCGAGCAGATGACCGCCCTGGTGCGCGAAACCATTGGCTTCAACCGGGATCGTGGCGACTCGGTCAACCTCATGAACACCCCGTTCCAGGTGGACGCGACGCCTGCCAACGACGTTCCGCTGTGGAAACAGCCTGAAGTGATCGAACTGGCCAAGACCTTCGCCTGGCCAGTGGGTGCGGTTCTGTTCGCGGCCCTGGTGCTGCTGGGCCTGGTGCGGCCGGCGCTCAAGGGCGGCGCCGCTGCCAAGCCCCGCGCCATCCCGGTGGCCGGCGGCCAGCTCGACGCCGTGGAGTCCGAAACACCCGAGCGCCCCGCGCTGCCTGCGCCCGCCGCGAAGAACGAAGTGCTTCCCGCCACGCCGGAGCAGCTGCGCCTGGAAGAGGCGCGGGTGCTGGCCAAGGAGAACCCTGTGGCCGTGGCCAATATCCTGAAGACCTGGCTCAACGGCGAGCCAGTCTGACCGCCGACATCACGGACGACGACCACCATGGACGACCAAGGACTCAACGACGCAGCCATCATGCTGATGTCCCTCGGCGAGGAAGAGGCGGCCGAAGTGTTCAAGCATTTCTCGCCCAAGGAAGTGCAGAAGCTCGGCGAAACCATTGCGCGCATGCGCTCGGTGTCGCGCGACAAGGTGGACGAGGTCATCAACAAGTTCTCCAACGCGGCGGCGGCGCAGAGCCTTCTGGTGTCGGATACCGGCAACTACGTGCGCGCCGTGCTGCGGCGTGCGCTGGGGGATGACAAGGCCGGGCTGCTCATCGACCGCATCCTGCAGGGGGGCGACGTCTCGGGCATCGAAAGCCTGAAGTGGATGGACCCGCTGTCCGTGGCCGAGTTGCTGCGCAACGAACATCCCCAGATCGTCGCGGCCATCCTGGTGCACCTGGACAGCGACCAGGCATCGGGCATCCTGATGCACCTCACGGACCGCCAGCGCAGTGAAATTCTGTTGCGCGTGGCCACGCTCGAAGGCATACAGCCGACGGCGCTCAAGGACCTCAACGAGGTGCTGTTCAAGGTGCTGGCCGGCGGCGACAAGATCCGCAAGAGCTCGCTCGGCGGCGTCAAGGCAGCGGCCGAGATCATCAACCTGCTGGGCGGCAACATGGATGCCGTGGTGCTGGAGTCCATCCGCGGCTACGACCCCGACCTGGCCCAGAAGATCATGGACAAGATGTTCGTGTTCGAGGACGTGCTCAAGCTCGACGACAAGGCGATCCAGACCGTGCTCAAGGAAGTGGCTTCCGAAACGCTCATCGTTGCGCTCAAGGGAGCGGTGCCGGAGTTGCGCGAGAAGTTCCTCTCGAACATGTCCTCGCGTGCTTCCGAAGCGCTGCGCGAAGACCTCGAATCGCGCGGCCCGATGCGGCTGTCCGAAGTCGAGGCCCAGCAGAAGGAAATTCTCAAGACCGTGCGTCGCCTGTCCGACGAGGGTCAGATCGTGATTGGATCCGGCGGTGATGATGCCTTCGTCTAGCCAGCGTTCGTACTCGCGCTTCATCCCCAGCGAGGAAGTCGGCGATTTCACACAGTGGAAGTTTGGCGCCGTGGATGGCTCCGACCTCGTCGAGCCAGAACCAGAGCCCGTGGCCGAGATTCCGGTCGAAATAGACGAGGCCGCGCAGCAGGCGCTGGTCCAGCAGGCGTGTGACGACGCGTATGCCGAGGGCTTTGCCCAGGGCCAGGCCCAAACGGCACTGGAGTGGCAGCGCCGCATGGATGACTACATCGCGCAGCAAGGGAACGAAGCCGCCCTGCGCCTTCAGGGTGTGATGCAGACGCTGGACGCGAGCCTGATCGACATGCAGCAGCAGATGGCCCAGCAGCTGCTGGAACTGGCGTGCGACATCGCACGCCAGGTGGTGCGCCAGGAGCTGTCCGTCAACCCCAATGCCCTGCAGCCCGTGGTGCGGGAGGCCGTGGGCATGCTGGTGACCGAAGGCCGGCCCGCGATGGTCCGGTTGAACCCCGCCGACATGGAGGCGATGGCCCAGCCCCTGCGCGAGGAGATGGATGCGCCGGGGGTGCAGTGGATGGCCGATGCCGCAGTACCGCCAGGCGGCTGTCTGGTCGAGTCTGCGGGCACCGTGGTGGATGGCAGCCTGGACAAGCGCTGGCAGCGCGCCATCGCGGCGCTGGGCCTCCAGTCGCCCTGGCAGGAGGAGGGCGGCGATGAGCGTTGAGGCCCCCGCCGCCTGGACACGCCTCATCGAGGATGCGCGCGAGCGTGTTGCCGAGGGCGCTCCGCTGGAAACACGCGGCACCCTGACACGGCTGACAGGCCTGGTGCTGGAGGCCGTGGGCATCCGCGTGCCGGTGGGCTCGCAGTGCATGGTCCAGATGCCGGGCCATGCCCCGGTGCTGGCCGAGGTGGTGGGGTTCTCCGCCGATCGCGCGTTTCTGATGCCGGCGGGAGACATCCACGGGCTGTCCAGCGGCGCGAGCGTGGTGCCGGCGGCGCCCTACGTTCCCATGCCGCGCCTGGGCGAGCCCGCGCGGGCCATCCAGCGCGCCGGTGTGCTGCGCTTGCCCATGGGCGAGGGCCTGCTCGGACGGGTGGTGGACGCGCAGGGCCTGCCGCTGGACCATGGCGGGCCGGTGCAGGACGTGGTGTCCGAGCCCATGGGGCGCCGCCAGATCAATGCCATGGACCGCGATCCCGTGCGCGAATCGCTGGACACCGGCGTGCGCGCCATCAACGCCCTGCTCACGGTGGGGCGCGGCCAGCGCCTGGGCCTGTTCGCAGGCTCTGGGGTGGGCAAGAGCGTCCTGCTGGGCATGATGGCCCGCTACACCCGCGCCGACGTGATCGTGGTGGGGCTGATTGGCGAGCGGGGGCGCGAAGTCAAGGAATTCGTCGAGGACATCCTGGGCGAAGACGGCCGCGCGCGCTCGGTCGTGGTGGCCGCTCCGGCGGACTCACCTCCCCTGCTGCGCATGCAGGGCGCGGCCTATGCCACGGCCGTGGCCGAGCATTTCCGCGACAAGGGAAAGCATGTGCTGCTGCTCATGGATTCATTGACCCGCTATGCGATGGCCCAGCGCGAAATCGCGCTGGCCATTGGCGAACCCCCTGCCACCAAGGGCTATCCGCCCTCCTGTTTCGCCAAGCTCCCTCAACTCGTGGAGCGCAGCGGCAACGGACTGCATGGCGTCGGGTCCATCACGGCCTTCTATACAGTGCTCTCGGAAGGGGATGACCAGCAGGACCCCATCGCCGACGCGGCGCGCGCCATCCTGGATGGCCACATCGTGCTCTCGCGCGCGCTGGCCGAGACGGGCCATTTCCCCGCCATCGACATCGAGCAATCCGCGTCGCGCGTGATGCACAACGTGGTGTCGCGCGGGCATTTCGACCTGGCGCGGCGCTTTCGGGCGGTGTATTCGCGCTACCAGAAAAGCCGCGATCTGGTGCAGGTGGGCGCCTATATGAGCGGCTCCGATCCGGCGCTGGACGAGGCCATCCGCCTGCAGCCGCAGATGGCGGGGTTCCTGCAGCAGGACATGTTCGAGGCGGCCTCCATGGACCAGAGCGTCGCGGGCATGGCGGCGGTGCTGGACCACTGAACACAGCGGGTCGCCAGCCATGTCCAGCCTCAATTCCCTGTCCGTCGCCGTCGAGGTGGCGTCCCGCAAGCGGGACGACGCGCGCAAGGTGCTGCAGGACACGCAGGCAGCGCAGCAGGCGGCACGCGCCCAGCTCGACCAGCTCGAAGACTATGCCCGTGAAACGCAAGCGCGGTGGGGCATGAAGGCCGACACCACGATGAAGCCCGAGGTGATGTACCACCACTACCAGTTCATGGACCGTTTGGGACATGCGGCGGGTGTCCAGACCGGGGTGGTGGGAGACCATGCCAACCGGGTGGAGGCGGCCCGGCGCAGCCTGCTCGAGGCGGAACTGCGGCTGGCCAGCCTGCGCAAGGTCATGGAGAAGCGGCGCCACGACCTGGAGCGGGCTGAAATGCGAAGAGATCAGAAACAAACCGATGAACGGGCTGCCCTGCAGTACCGAAGTGCGATGCAAGGCTCTGCGGGCCGGGAGTAGTGACAATGGAACAAGTAAGAATTTCTTCTCCCCAGGGCACCCAGCCGGCCCACGCCGCGCGGACCCGGTCCACGGCGCAGGCGCCGGACGACGCCCACAGTGCCGCCCCCAGCGGCTTTCTGGCCCTGCTGGCAGCGCTCGGGGATGCTGCTGCCCCGGGGGACGCCGGGCCGCTGGACCTGCCGTCCGCCGGCGCGGCGCCGGCCGATGGGTTGCCCGCCGATGCCGCGAAGGATGCCCTGGATGCTTCGGCCCTGGCGGCATGGCAGGGATTGCTGGCGCCCGACGCCGCTGTGCGGGGCGATGCCGCCGGGGCGGCGGCGGGGCAGGGCACCGGCCTTCGCATTGCAGTGCAAGATGGAACGGCGGCAGGCTCGGGGATGCCCGGCGTGGGCGCCCAGGCAGGGGCGAACCCGTTGGCGGCTGGTGTGCCGGGCGTGGACGGCCTGCCACAGGGCATGGTGGCCGAAACGGCCATGCTCGACGCTTCCGCGGACCTCAAGGGCGGGGCACCACAGGCCGGTGCCGCAGCGTTCGGCCGGGCTTTCTCGCGCATGCAAACTGCATTGGCCCAAAGGGCGGATTCCGCAGAAATGTCCCTGGGCCGGGCCCGGGCGGGCGATGTGGCGCTGCCGACGCAAGGGCACCACATGGCGGCCGTGGCGACGGTGCAGGCCGCCAGCGAGCGCATGGCGGCGGGCCTGCCGGTTGCGGGCGCCGCCGATCGGAGCGCGGCTGCCGGGGCCGGCGACCTGGTGGCCAACGGCGCAGCGATGGCGGGCGACCTGCTGGCGGCTGCAGCGCCCGCACGGGGTGGGGAGGCCGCCGGCAATGGCGGCCGCCCTGGCGAAGGGCGGGGGGATGCCGGCGCATGGTTCGACAATGGCGGGGGCGTGGCGCCCGTGGAGCCAGGGGCGGCCGTCGATGGCGCCGCGGCGTTTGGCGATCCTGCCCAGGCCGGCATGGAGGACCAGGTCGCCGAGCAGGTGACGTACTGGATCAACCAGAAGACTCAGAATGCGGAGCTGACGCTCAACCGCGACGGGCAGCCCGTCGAGGTGTCGGTTTCGCTGTCGGGCAATGAGGCCCATGTGACTTTCCGCAGCGACCAGCCGCAGACCCGCGACATGCTGGACCGGAGCATGGCGCAATTGAGCGAGTTGCTGCGCAGCGAGGGGCTGGTGCTCTCGGGCATGTCGGTCGGCACGTCGGCCGGACAACGTGAAAATGCGGCCGACCCCGAACGGCAGGGCCGCCGCGATGGGTCACGCCAGGCGCAGGTGGTGGCCGCCACGCCGGTGGGCATGGCCTCGCCGCTGCGCGGCGGTGGCGGCGCGCCAGACCGTGCCGTGGACATCTTTGTGTGAGTCCGCATGGCGGCGGGAACCTTCGGCCCGCCCCGCATGCGCCGCGCCGTGGGCGCATTGCCGGGTCACGGCTCCTGGCGGGTGACCTGCAATCGGGATAGCGCTGCGAATGCCATGGTTTTGGGCTTTTATTCTGGCTATTATTGGTCGCAGCATCGCCCAATAATGGGCCATCCGGTCTTGTCCGCCCATTGATTGCGTGGGTACGGCCCGTCTCCCACCAAGGAATCCGCATCGTGTCAGCCAATACCCCCGCAGCGGCTCCGGCCAAAAGCAAGAAGATGCTCATCATCATCATCGGCGTTGTGGCGGTGCTGGTGATTGGCGGCGGGGTGGCGGCCTGGCTGATTTCCAGCCGCTCCCACGCCGAAGACGAGGAAGGGGCTGCGCCGGCCCGCAAGGAGGCCCCCAAGGTGGCTCCCACCTTCCTGCCCATGGAGAACATGGTGGTGAACCTGGCGGACCCCGGTGGCGACCGGTTTGCACAGATCGGCATCACCCTGGAGCTGGAAGATGCCAAGACGGCGGAACAGGTGAAGCTGTACCTGCCCACCATCCGCAGTGGCATCCTGATGCTGATTTCCCAGCGGACCTCCGCCGAATTGCTGCAAAGGGAAGGCAAGGAAAAACTGGCCTCCGATATCCTGCGCGAAGTCTCGCGTCCCCTGGGCTATCCGGTTGCCACAGAACGCGACCGCGCGCGTGCCGCGGCGGCCGACAAGGACGGCGACGAAGATGAACGCCCCGCGCGCCGGCGCACGGAGCGCAACCCGGTGCACCGGGTGCTTTTCTCCAGCTTCATCATCCAGTGACCCGGGCAAGGACCAGTCATGAGTGATTCATTTCTTTCGCAGGAAGAGGTCGATGCCCTTCTCGAAGGGGTTACTGGCGAGAGCCAGAAATCGGTCGAGGAAGTGGCGGAGGCGGGTTCCGTACGCAACTACGACATTTCCAGCCAGGAGCGCATCGTCCGTGGACGGATGCCGACGATGGAAATCGTCAATGAGCGGTTCGCGCGCAACTTCCGCATCGGCCTGTTCAATTTCATCCGCCGCAGCCCCGAGATCTCGGTGGGCACCGTGTCCGTGCAGCGCTACAGCGCCTTCCTGCGGGAGCTTGCGGTCCCCACGAATTTCAACATCGTGGCCATCCGTCCGCTGCGCGGCAGCGGGCTGATCGTGTGCGAACCCTCGCTCGTGTTCGGCATCATCGACACGCTGTACGGCGGCGTGGGCAAGTTCCAGACTCGGATCGAGGGGCGGGACTTCTCGCCCACGGAGCAACGGGTCATCAACCGCCTGGTGGATGTGATCTGCGCCGAATACAAGAAGGCGTGGCAGGGGATCTACCCCCTGGAGCTCGAATACCAGCGCTCGGAAATGCAGCCGCAGTTCGCCAACATCGCCACGCCCAGCGAAATCGTCGTGTCCACGGCCTTTCAGCTGGAAATCGGCGACCTTTCGGGGGCGATCCATATCTGCATGCCCTACGCGACGCTGGAGCCCATCCGCGACGTGCTGTATTCGTCCACACAGGGCGATTCCATCGAGGTGGATCGCCGCTGGGTGCGCGTGCTGACCCGGGAAATCCAGGCCGCCGAAGTGACGCTGGTGGCTGAACTGGCCCGCGCCGATGCCACGGTGGAGCAATTGCTGGCCATGAAGCCTGGCGATTTCATCGAGCTCGACCGCGAGCCCCGCATCCGCGCGTCGATCGGGGGCGTGCCTATTTTTGAATGCCAGTACGGAACGCACAATTCCAAGTACGCCATTCGTATCGAAGAATGCCTGCGCAATGCCGACATGAGCTGGCTGGGAGAAAAAGATGTCAACTGAAGAAGATAACAAGGACGGCGCGGCGGATGACCCCTTTGCGGGTTGGGCCGAGGCGCTCGAGGAGCAAAAGCGGACCGAGGACAAGCCCGGCGATGCCGAGCAGGGCGGCCCGCTCTCCGGCGACCCCGTGCGCCCTTTCTCTGGCGGCGGGGATGGCACGGTCAACGACATCAACATGGTGCTGGACATTCCGGTCCAGCTGTCGGTGGAGCTCGGGCGCACCAAGGTGCCGATCAAGTACATCCTTCAGCTGGCCCAAGGCTCGGTGGTGGAGCTCGACGCGCTCGCGGGCGAGCCCATGGACGTCCTGGTGAATGGCTATCTCATCGCGCAGGGCGAGGTCGTCGTGGTCAATGACAAGTTCGGTATCCGCCTCACGGACGTGGTGACCCCTTCCGAGCGCCTTCGGCGGGTCAGCCGTGGATAGTGGCAGCATGACCCAGACGCTGGTGGTGGTCGTCCTTTTCGTGGGCGCCATGGCGTTGCTGCCCTGGCTGGTCCGCCGGCTGCAGCAGCGCCACGCCACCGCCGGCCTGGGGGCTGGAGCGGCTTCCCGCGTGCTCTCCGCCGTGGCCGTGGGTCCCCAGCAGCGCGTGGTCACCGTGGAGGTGGGGCCGGAACACGCGCGGACCTGGCTGGTTCTTGGCGTGACCGCGCAGCAGGTGAGCTGCCTGCACGTGCTGCCGGCCGTTGCCGCCAGCACGCCTTCCGCGGCGCCCAAGGCGGAACCATCTTTCGCGCACGCGGTTGCGTCGGCCGTCAACGCGCCTGGAAGTCCTTCCCATGGCTGAGGCTTCACGGGTGCGTCATGTGCTGCTGCTGGCTGCGGTGGCCGCCCTGGGCGCCATGGTGCATGGCACGGCCGCCGCGCAGGCCTCCGCGGGCGCACTGCCATTGGTGGTGGGCAGCGGCCCTTCGGGCAACAGCTATTCGGTGCCCATCCAGACCCTGCTGTTCTTCACGGCCCTGTCCTTCCTGCCGGCGGTGCTGCTCATGATGACGGGCTTCACGCGCATCGTGATCGTTTTGTCTCTCCTGCGCCAGGCGCTGGGTACCCAGTCGGCGCCGCCCAACCAGGTCATCATCGGACTGTCGCTGTTTCTCACCTTCTTCGTGATGGGCCCCACCCTGGACCGGGTGTACCAGGACGCCTATGTGCCTTACACCAACAACACCATCAGCTTCGAACAGGCCCTGGTCAAGGCCGAGGCGCCGATGCGCAGCTTCATGCTCAAGCAGACCCGGCAATCCGATTTCGCCCTCTTTTCCCGGCTGGCGCGCCTGGATGCGAGCGTGACGGCGGAAACCGCGCCGCTGCGGGTGCTGGTGCCAGCCTTTGTCACCAGCGAACTGAAATCGGCATTTCAGATCGGCTTCATGATCTTCATCCCGTTTCTGGTGATCGACATGGTGGTGTCGAGCATCCTCATGTCCTTGGGCATGATGATGCTGTCTCCGGTGCTGGTGGCACTGCCGTTCAAGCTCATGCTGTTTGTGCTGGCGGACGGCTGGAATTTGCTGATCGGCTCGCTGGCTGCCAGTTTTGTTCCCTGAAGGAGTGGGCGATGACTTCGCAAATGGTGCTGACCATCGGGCGCGACGCCTTGACGCTGCTGCTGATGATTTCGATGCCGGTGCTCGGTGCCGTGATGGCGGTGGGTCTGATCGTGAGCATCTTCCAGGCGGTCACGCAGATCCATGAGGCGACACTGGCCTTTGTTCCCAAGCTGATCGCCGCGATGGTGGTTTTTGCGATCGCGGGGCCCTGGATGCTCAGTACCCTGGTGGACTTTATCCGCCGGACGATCGAGTCCATTCCGTCGATGATCGGCTAGTGCGGGGCACGGCCTTGCGCTTCGCGCCGCACCCTTTGTTCGCCAGCCCCATTTCTTGCTGCCCATCGGGGATCGCGTGATCACTTTCTCCGAAGCCCAGCTGATGGCCTGGCTGTCTCCCATCCTGTGGCCATTCTTGCGCGTGCTCGCCGTCTTCTCGGTCGCGCCAGTGTTTTCCATGCGGACGATACCCATGCGCGTCAAGATCGGACTGGCGTTCCTGGTGGCGCTGTGCGCCCAGGGCGTGCTGGTGAATCAACCGGTCATCAGCGTCAACGGGCGCGAGGCATTCGGAGCCGTGGCCCAGCAAGTGGCCGTGGGGCTTGCGATCGGGTTTTCCGTCCGGCTGGTGTTTGCGGCCGTGGAGCTGGCGGGCGAAATCATCGGGTTGCAGATGGGGTTGAATTTCGCATCATTTTTCGACCCCTCGTCGAATGCGCAGATCAGTGCGGTAGCCCGCTTTTTTGGACACATGTCCATGCTGCTCTTTGTGGTGATCAATGGCCATCTGCTGATCTTGATGGCCGTGGTGAAGAGTTTTGACCGCTTTCCGGTCGATGGCAACTTCCTGCAGGCCCTTGGGCAGATGCGCATTTACGAGCTGGGTTCGTCCCTGTTTTCCAGTGCGCTGTGGATCGCGCTGCCCATGATCGCGCTCCTGCTGTTCGTCAACTTGACGCTGGGCATCATTTCGCGGGTGGCGCCGCAGATGAACATCTATGCCGTAGGATTCCCGGTGACGTTGACCGTGGGCATGCTGGGCATCGTGGCCACGCTTCCGCTGCTGGAGCAACCGGTGCTGGCGCTGATGCAGCAGGCGGTCGATCTCTTTGCCACGCAGCGATAGTGGGGAAAGAGGGGGGTGTGCAGGCCGTCTCAGACCAGCTGGTTGCGGATGGCGTAGACGGTGAGTTCCGCGTTGTTCGAGAGCTTCAGCTTCTCCAGCACGCGCGAACGGTACACGCTCACGGTCTTGGGGCTGAGCATCAACTCCTCGGCGATGTCCGACAGCCTGCGGCCGGAGGCAATCTTGACCAGTGTCTGCAGCTCCCGCTCGGACAGCGCCGCATGCGGCGCCTCCGGCGTGGGCTGTGCCAGGCTGTCCGCCAGCATCTGGGCAACCTCTGCCGTGAGGTACTTGCGCCCCTGCATGACGGTGCGCACGGCCGCAATCAATTCGACCGGATCCCCTGCCTTGTTGGCGTATCCCTGGGCGCCGGCCTTCAGGCAGCGCAGGGCGTACTGGTCTTCCGGGTACATGGACACCACCAGCACCTTAATGGCGGAGTGCGTCTCGCGCAGGCTGGCCAGTACCTCAAGGCCGCTGCGCCCCGGCATGTTCAGGTCCAGCAGCAGCACATCGCAGGCTGCCGAGCGCAGCACCTCGCGCAGCTCGGAATATCCCCCGGCCTCTCCAGTCACCTGGATATCGGGGGCGTCGGCCAGCGTGTCGCGTATTCCGCGCCGCAGAACGGCATGGTCATCGCACAGGACCACATGAATCACTGCACATCTCCTGGGGCTGGTGATGGGTGCGATGTTAGCGGTATGGAAAGGATCACGGAGGTGCCCTGGCCGGGCCGGCTGCTGATATCCAGCCACCCCCCGACAGTCCGGGCGCGTTCATGCAAGCCCTTGAGCCCGAAGGCCTTGGGCTTGTCGAGCATTTGCGGATCGATGCCCCGGCCGTCGTCGGTGACCTCCAGCGTCAGGACGCCCTCCTTGTCGGAGAGATCGATACGCACAGTGCCTGGATGAGCATGTTTGGAAATATTGGTCAGCGCTTCCTGCGCGGTGCGGTAGGCCGCCAGCTGGATGTCCGGCGGAGCGTGGATGGTCTCGCTGCTGGTCACGACCGGAGCCGGTATGCCCGAGCGGCGCTCGAAGCCGGCGGCAAGCCACTGAACGGCTGCCACCAGCCCCTGTTCGAGGATCGGCGGGCGCAGGTTCATCATGATCCGCTGGCTCGCCTCGATGGCGTGCTGCAGCATCTCGGCCGCTGACGCCGCGTGTTCCTGCATCGCCGGGGCCGTGCTGTGGCGTCCGATCCATGCCACATCGAACCGCACGGCCGTCAATGCGCCGCCGATGTCGTCATGAATTTCTCGGGCGATGGATGCACGTTCCTGCTCGATCGATGTTTGCAGGTGTTCTGTCAGTTCCGCCAGCCGGCGTTCGGACGCCTCCAGCTGCGCCACGGCCTGTTCGCGCGCCTTGCGGGCGTCGTGGACCTCCAGAGCGCGTGCGATCACATGGGGCAGGCGCTGCAGGTCGTCCTTGAGCAGGTAGTCTGCGATGCCCAGGCGGATGGCGTCCACGGCGGCTGCCTCGCCGATGGCGCCGGACAGCAGCACAAAAGGGGGGTGCTGCGGCTTTTGCGCCACATGCGTCCATGCGTCCAGCGCGGTAAAGCCTGGCAGGCGGTAATCTGCCAGGATGATGTCAAAAGCCTGGGTATCGGTCAGCCGCTGGAAGTCGGCAAGCGAGTCGACCTGATGGAGATGGCAATGGAGCCCGGACCGCCGCAGGGTCAAGGCGGTCAGCTCATGGTCCGCCAGTGAATCTTCAAGATGCAGGATGCTGAGGGTCTGGTCTGGTGCTATGGTGACCATAGGAGCGCTATCATAGGATACAAATTGGAACAAACAAGGGTGTTTGTCCGATTGGGATGGTTTCAGCGTCAGCGTCCAATGGATGCCGACACCATGGTGCGCATGCCTTTGCTTTGGGCTTTTGTGCAGATATCGTAGTCCTGGGATTTTTGCGTGCTTTGCTGCTGCGTGCTGCGATGGAGAAACGATGCAATCTACGCTAACAACGTCTGGAGGACCTGCTGTCCAGGTTCCCGTCATGGTGGCGGCAGAGCTGCAGGATTCGTTGCTGGTCGTGATGCATGACCTGCATCGCCTGGAAGGCCTGCTCAGCCATGCCACCGACAACCTGCTGGAACGTTTTGGAGAGGCCAATGCCGTGCTGACGGACGCGGCTGTGGCCGATTCTCCGGAGCTGGTGGCCGCTCGGGCCGCGCTGCGCAGCGCCGTGACCGAATTGCAGTTCCAGGATATGGCGTCCCAGTTGATCTGGCACACGACCAAGGTGCTTCAAGGATGCGCTTTCCGCTTGGCCTCCGAGGCCATGGGCAATGAAGATGGTGAAGAAGCAGCGCCATTTGCAGAGATGGCGCCGGACCGGCCCAACCCCGTCACGCAAAGCGAGATGGATGCCGGTTCCGTGGACCTGTTCTGATCTTCACGTCACTGGTTAACCTATATATTCAAGTCAGTTGGAGCCTTACATGCAATCGATCCTAGCCGTAGATGATTCACCGTCCATGCGGAAAATGGTGTCGTTCACTCTCACGGGTGCCGGCTACCACGTTGTGGAGGCGGTGGATGGGCAGGATGCCCTTGAGAAGGCCGAGAGCCATGAAATTGATCTGGTCCTGGCCGACCAGAACATGCCGCGCCTGGACGGTATCGGATTGACGCGCAAACTGCGCGAGAACCCCAAATTCAAGACCATCCCGATCCTGATCCTCACCACCGAGTCGAGCGATCAGATGAAGCAGGCCGGGCGCACGGCCGGGGCGACGGGCTGGCTGGTCAAGCCTTTTGATCCCAATCGCCTGATCGAAGTCATCCAGAAAGTGATCCGCTGAGCCGGATTGGATTGGCCCGGACCACCAAGTACACAGGAGCCCACGATGGCGGAAACCTACCAAGAAGGATCGGGAGCAGGCGCTGACTTCGACCTGAGCCAGTTCTATCAGATCTTTTTCGAGGAAGCGGGCGAAAACCTGGACCAGATGGAGCAGATGCTCCTGGATCTGGATCTGAGCAGCGCCAATGATGAAGAGCTCAACGGCATCTTCCGGTGCGCCCATTCCATCAAGGGTGGCTCGGCCACCTTTGGTTTTTCGGACGTGGCGGAGCTGACGCACCAGATGGAGTCCTTGCTGGACCGGTTGCGCCGCCATGAGCTGCAACCCGTTCCCCAGATGGTGGACGTGCTGCTGGAGTCCGCCGATGCATCCCGCAGCTTGCTGGCCCGCCATCAGGCCGGAGGCCAGGGAGAGGCTGTCTCCACCACGTCGCTGGTGCGCCGCATCAGTGAGCTTGCTGCGGGGCTCGTCCCCAGCGACGCGCCCGCCGTGGCACCACCACCACCTGCGCCAGCCCCGCAGGTAGCGGCTCCGGCGCCCAAGGTGGTGACGCCCGCAGTCGCCGGACAGGCGCGTGCACTGGAAATCCAGATCGGCCCGCTGGAGCGGCCGCAGCAGGCCGATGCCATCAAGGAACTGTTCCGGGATATTCCCGGGCTCGGTGCCATCCGGGACATGGAAAGCACCCAGCCCAACACGCGGCTGTTCGCGGTGGAGACCACCTCCACCAACGATGATCTGCTCGACCTGTTCGCCTTCCATGTGTCCAAGGAGCAGGTCCTCATCCGTGAGGCCGCTGCAGCAGCGGCTGCAGCCCCCGAGGACGCGGACGACGATGTCGTGGTCGCCGCGGATGCCGCCGGAGGCGAGGCGTACGGCTTCTTCAGCGATGCGCCGGGTGCTCCCGGTACCGATGCGCCCCGGGCGGCAGCGCAGGCCCCCGCACAAGCGCCCAAGGCTGCGGCCCCCAAGGCTGCGGAGCCCAAGGTCGCCATGCAGGCGCAGATGGAGTCCACGACGATTCGCGTGGACGTGAAAAAGGTCGACCAGCTCATCAACCTGGTGGGTGAACTTGTGATCACCCAGGCGATGCTCGCGCAGAACAGCCGGGGGCTGGATGCAGGCGCCTACCAGCAGCTGCTGGCGGGGCTGGCCGACCTGGATCGCAACACGCGCGACCTGCAGGAATCGGTCATGTCGATCCGCATGATTCCGATGTCCATCGTCTTCAGCCGCTTCCCCCGCATGCTGCGGGACTTGGCGAACAAGCTGGGCAAGAAGGTCGAACTGGTGACGCTGGGCGAGGCCACCGAACTGGACAAGGGGCTGGTCGAGAAGATCACCGATCCGCTGACACACCTGGTGCGCAACAGCTGCGACCATGGGATCGAGATGCCGGCGGACCGCTTGGCCAAGGGCAAGTCGGAACACGGGACCATCACGCTGTCGGCCTCGCACCAGGGCGGATCGATCGTGATCGAGGTGCGCGACGATGGCCGTGGCCTCTCGCGCGAGAAGATCCTCAGCAAGGCGCAGGAGCGCGGCATCGAAGTGTCCGAGCAGATGAGCGATGCGGAAGTCTGGCAGCTGATCTTTGCACCAGGCTTTTCCACCGCCGACGAGGTGACCGACGTGTCCGGGCGTGGCGTGGGCATGGACGTTGTCAAGCGCAATATCGCGGCGCTCAACGGGTCGGTGGAGATTGACTCGGCCGAGGGTTACGGAATGAAGGTTTCCGTGCGCCTGCCGTTGACGCTGGCCATCATGGATGGCATGTCCGTGGGGGTGAGCGACGAGGTCTACATCCTGCCGCTGTCTTCCGTCGTGGAGTCCTTCCAGGTCAACGCGGACGATGTGAGCACCGTGGCACAGGGATCGCAACTGGTGAAGGTGCGCGACGAATACATGCCGGTGATCGCGCTGGAAAAGATCTTCCAGGTGCCGCGTTTTGACCCCAACAAGTCCAGCAACATCATGGTGGTCGTGGAAGCGGATGGCAGCCGTGTTGCGCTGCTGGTGGATGAGCTGCTGGGCCAGCACCAGGTGGTGGTCAAGAACCTGGAATCGAACTACCGCAAGGTCCCCAACGTGTCGGGCGCCACCATTCTGGGCGACGGCACGGTGGCGCTCATCCTGGATACGGGCGGGCTGGTGCGGCGGGCGCGCCACTAGATTTGAGCAGCCGTGCCCGAAGGGCAGGGCGCTGTCACGAAAGGAGAATTCACCATGAGTGTGATGGGTAAAACCGCAGAGGCGGTGCCAACGGGCACCCGCGAATATCTGACGTTCCGCCTCGACCAGGAAGAGTACGGCATCGATATCCTGAAAGTGCAGGAGATCCGTGGCTATGAGCCACCGACACGGATTGCGAACGCCCCCAGTTTCATCAAGGGCGTCGTGAACCTGCGTGGCACGATCGTGCCCATTGTCGACATGCGCCTCAAGTTCAACTGCGCGCAGGCGGACTACAACAGCTTCACGGTGGTCATCATCTTGAACCTCCGCAACCGGGTGGTCGGAATCGTGGTGGACTCCGTCAGCGATGTGATGGAACTGACGCCCGAGAGCATTCGCTCTGCACCGGATATTGAAAGCGCCATCGACAACAGCTGCATCCTCGGGCTCGGGTCGGTGGGTGAGCGCATGCTGATTCTGCTGGACATCGAGAAACTCATGTCCGGCGTGGACATGGGGCTGGTGACCGCCAACGAATAGGGTGAATAGGGCGCAACCGTCACACCAGTGGTGGATCCAGCACCTGCCAGCAGAGGGCGGGTGTGGCTAGCAGGTCTCTTGGAGCGAACAGGATTTCCCGTCGGACGATCAATATGGCCCAACCCACCAGTGCATTCCCCACGGCCCGGCCCACCACCGCCAGGGTGGATCCGGCCTATGCCGCCGCGGCTGCCCCCTCGGGGCCGCTGGCCCAGGGGCGCGAGTTTGTCTGGACCAATGCGGATTTCGCGCGGGTGCAGGCGCTGATCTATCAGCGCGCGGGCATCAGCTTGCACGACGGCAAGCACGCCATGGTGTACAGCCGCCTTTCGCGCCGTTTGCGTGACACGGGGCACAACAGTTTTCACGACTATCTCGGATGGCTTGAGACGCATGATGGCCCGGAGTGGCAGGAGTTCATCAATGCGCTCACCACCAACCTCACGGCCTTCTTCCGCGAACAGCACCATTTCGAGATCTTCGCCTCGCATCTGCGCAGCAAGCCATCGACTGGCTGGCGGGTCTGGTGCAATGCCGCCTCTACCGGAGAAGAACCCTATTCCATCGTGATGACGGCATTCGAGGCGCTGGGGGCCAACGCGTCTTTCAAGCTGACCGCCAGCGACATCGATTCCCGCGTGCTGGCGACGGCAGCGCAGGGGGTGTACCGCCTCGACAGCCTCAAAGGCCTGAGCCCGGAGCGCCTGCAGAAGTTCTTTCTGCGGGGCAAGGGGGCCAATCTGGGCATGGTGCGGGCCAAGCCGGAACTGCGGCGTGCCATTGATTTCATGAGTGTGAACCTCATCCGGGACGACTGGCCGTTCAAAGAGCCCTTCGATGTGGTTTTTTGCCGCAACGTGATGATCTACTTTGATGCACCCACGCAGCGGCGGGTGCTGGAGAGGATCCACAGGGTCCTCAAGCCCGGCGGCATGCTGTTTGTAGGGCATGCCGAGAACTTCAGCGAGTCCAGGGACCTGTTTACGCTGCGCGGCAAAACGGTGTACGAGCGTCGCTGACCCGCCATGTTGCCTAGCACCGAGCACACATGACCACCACTCCATCAGGCTCATCCCCTTCTTCGGCCGTTGCCGCGCCTGGCATGTCCGAGCGGCGCCGTGCTCCCCGCATCGCCCCCCTGAGCGCGGACATCTATGCCGCCGGGTCAGGGCCGGCCCGGGAGTCTTCGCTGCAGGAGCTCAAGGCGCACAGCCGCAAACCCGGGGAGGCTTCCTTCTTTTATCTGGACCATCACTTTCAGCACAATGCCGTGAAGGTCCTTCCGGGCGAATATTTTGTCGCCGACGAGAACATGGTCATCATGACCGTGCTGGGGTCATGCATTGCCGCCTGCCTGTGGGACAGCCGTGCGCGCATAGGAGGCATGAATCATTTCATGCTGCCCGATGGTGATGTGGGGGATGCCTCGGGGCGCTATGGCTCGTACGCCATGGAATTGCTGATCAACGAGATGCTCAAGCTCGGAGCCCGCCGCGAAACCATGCAGGCCAAGATTTTTGGCGGGGCGCAGGTCATGCACAACTTCACGACCATGAATGTCGGTGAGCGCAACACCAATTTTGTTTTGAACTACCTTCACACGGAGCGTATTCCCATCGTCTCCGAGGATGTGCTGGATATCTATCCGCGCAAGGTGGTTTTTTTCCCCATCACAGGGAAAGCCATGGTCAAGCGGTTGGCGCACGCACATCCCGAGGCCCTGGTGGCCCAGGAAGTGCGCGGCAATGCCGCCACCGTGGCCAAGACCACCTCGGGCGGTTCTGTCGATCTGTTTTGAGGAAGGCGTGAGTTAATGAGCAGGAAAATCCGGGTGATCGTGGTGGACGATTCGGCGTTGGTCCGCAGTCTGCTGTCCGAGATCATCAACCGGCAGCGGGACATGGAGTGCATCGGCACGGCCAATGATCCCTTGGTGGCGCGCGAGATGATCCGCGAGCTCAATCCCGATGTCATCACACTGGATGTCGAGATGCCGCGCATGGACGGCATCGACTTCCTGGGGCGGCTGATGCGCTTGCGACCGATGCCGGTGGTGATGATTTCCACGCTGACGGAGCGGGGCGCTGAAGTGACGATGAAGGCGCTGGAACTGGGCGCGGTGGATTTTGTGGCCAAGCCCCGTGTCGGCCTGGCCAGCGGCCTCAACGATCTGGCCACCCAGATCGTGGACAAGATCCGCGTGGCCGCGGTGGCGCAGGTTCGCCGCGCGCCCGCTCGCGAAACCACCGCCGCTGGCGGTGCGGGGAGTGGTGCAGGTGCAGCGCCTGCCATGCCCGCGTCGGCGCTCCTGGGGCGTCTGTCCACCGAAAAGCTGATCTGCATCGGAGCATCCACCGGCGGTACCGAGGCCATCAAGGAGGTGCTGGTGCAGATGCCGGCGGATTCGCCCGCCATTGTCATCACCCAGCATATGCCCCCGGGTTTCACCACCAGCTTCGCGGCCCGCCTCAATGGCTTGTGCCAGATCACGGTCAAGGAAGCCGTGAACGGGGAACGCATCCTGCCTGGCCATGCCTACATCGCTCCGGGGGGAACCCAGTTCCACGTGGCCCGCAGTGGTGCCAACTATGTTGCCGTGGTGGATGATGGCCCGCCGGTGAATCGCCACAAGCCCTCGGTCGAGGTGCTGTTCAAGTCGGCCGCTGCCGTGGTGGGGCGCAATGCCTTCGGCATCATGCTCACTGGAATGGGCAACGATGGCGCGGCCGCGATGAAAGAGATGAAGGAGGCCGGCAGCTACAACTACGTGCAGGATGAAGCCAGCTGCATCGTATTTGGCATGCCGCGCGAAGCCATTGCCCACGGTGCCGCGGATGAGGTTCTGCCGCTGGGGCAGATCGCCTCCGCATTGATTACGCGTTTGCGGGGCGCGACGGATCGGCTGCACCACCGGATCTGATGGCCGGGCACGGCCTGCGTTGCAGGCCGCGCATTTTGGCGACAGAGCAGCGCGGTCCTGCTTGTGCCCGGTGCCTTGGTGCCTCAGGCGGACAGGGCCGTCCAGCGTTCCAGTGCAGCCATCAACTCTTCCTCGATGGCCCCGGCCCGCGTGGTCATGGCGGCGGCCCTTGCGGGGTCTGCGCTGTACAGGGTGCCGTCCGCCAGGGCATCCTGCAGTTCCTGCTGCTCTGCTTCGAGTGCGGCGATCTGTGCAGGCAACTGGTCGAGCTCACGCTGTTCCCTGTAGCTAAGCTTCTTTTTTGATAGCGGCTCGCGCTTGCTGGATGAGGCCTGAGCTGGGTTTTCGCTCAAATTCTCTCGGCCGGCCTTCTGGCCGGGCGCGGGGGATGCCTGGAGTGCCCGGCTGCGCTTGGATTGCAGCAACCAGTCCTGCACGCCACCTTCATATTCCCGCCAAAGGCCGTCGCCCTCGAAGGCGATGGTGCTGGTGACCACGTTGTCGAGAAAAGTCCGGTCATGGCTGACGAGGAACACGGTACCTTCGTAGTTTTCCAGCAGCTCCTCCAGAAGATCGAGGGTGTCGATGTCCAGGTCATTGGTGGGCTCATCCAGTACCAGGACATTCGCGGGACGCGCGAACAGCCGGGCCAGCAGCAGCCGGTTGCGCTCGCCGCCCGACAGCGAGCGGACAGGGGAATGCGCGCGGGCCGGAGAGAACAGGAAGTCGCTCAGGTAGCTCTTGACATGCTTGCGCTGGTTGCCGATTTCGATCCATTCGCTGCCTGGGCTGATGAAGTCCTCCAGCGTGGCATCCAGGTTGACGGCATGGCGCATCTGGTCGAAATAAGCGACCTGCAGATTGGCGCCTTGGCGGATGGTGCCTTCGTCGGGTGCCAGCTCCCCGAGAATCATCTTGAGCAAGGTGGTTTTGCCTGCGCCGTTGGGTCCTATCAAGCCCACCTTGTCGCCGCGCAGGATCGTTCCGGTGAAGTTGCGCACAATGGTCTTGTCGCCGAAGGATTTGCCCACACCGTTGAGCTCCGCGACGATCTTGCCTTGATACCCGCTGGAACTGCCGGTCGCCACGTCCATGCGAACGCTGCCCACCACTTCCCGGCGGGCCTCGCGGCGCGCGCGCAGGTGCTCCAGGCGGCTGATGCGGCTCTGACTGCGGGTGCGGCGCGCCTCGACGCCGCGGCGAATCCAGACTTCCTCCTGGGCGAGGAGTTTGTCGGCCTTGGCGGAAATGACGGCTTCCTGGGCCAGCTGATCCTCCTTTTGTATCTGGTATTGCGCGAAGTTGCCGGGGTAGGAGCGCAACTGCCCACGATCAAGCTCCACGATGCGGGTGGCAACGCGGTCCAGGAACGACCGGTCATGGGTGATGGTGACCACACTGCCTGGAAAATCAAGCAGAAGGTCTTCAAGCCATTCGATGGAGTCGAGGTCCAGATGGTTGGTGGGCTCATCCAGCAACAGGACGTCCGGGCGGGCTACCAGCGCTTGTGCGAGTGCCACACGCTTCTTGGTCCCCCCTGACAACGTGCCCACAACGGCATCCGGATCCAGATGCAGGCGCTGCAGTGTTTCCTCTACCCGCTGTTCCCAGTTCCAGGCGTCGTAGGCTTCAATTTCGGATTGCAGGGCGTCGAGGTCCAGGCCTTCCGCACCCGACAGGTACTGGTCACG
>NZ_CM179502.1:3655000-4862500 GCF_058795695.1 Acidovorax sp. GW823-FHT05D11 | reverse complement strand
GACGCCTGCCCGGTGCTGGAAGATTAAATGATGGGGTGCAAGCTCTTGATTGAAGTCCCAGTAAACGGCGGCCGTAACTATAACGGTCCTAAGGTAGCGAAATTCCTTGTCGGGTAAGTTCCGACCTGCACGAATGGCGTAACGATGGCCACACTGTCTCCTCCTGAGACTCAGCGAAGTTGAAATGTTTGTGATGATGCAATCTCCCCGCGGAAAGACGGAAAGACCCCATGAACCTTTACTGTAGCTTTGTATTGGACTTTGAACAGATCTGTGTAGGATAGGTGGGAGGCTTTGAAGTGAGGTCGCTAGATCTCATGGAGCCAACGTTGAAATACCACCCTGGTGTGTTTGAGGTTCTAACCTAGGTCCATTATCTGGATCGGGGACAGTGCATGGTAGGCAGTTTGACTGGGGCGGTCTCCTCCCAAAGCGTAACGGAGGAGTTCGAAGGTACGCTAGTTACGGTCGGACATCGTGACGATAGTGCAATGGCATAAGCGTGCTTAACTGCGAGACTGACAAGTCGAGCAGATGCGAAAGCAGGACATAGTGATCCGGTGGTTCTGTATGGAAGGGCCATCGCTCAACGGATAAAAGGTACTCTGGGGATAACAGGCTGATACCGCCCAAGAGTTCATATCGACGGCGGTGTTTGGCACCTCGATGTCGGCTCATCTCATCCTGGGGCTGTAGCCGGTCCCAAGGGTATGGCTGTTCGCCATTTAAAGAGGTACGTGAGCTGGGTTTAAAACGTCGTGAGACAGTTTGGTCCCTATCTTCCGTGGGCGCTGCAGATTTGAGGAAGCCTGCTCCTAGTACGAGAGGACCGGAGTGGACACACCTCTGGTGTATCGGTTGTCACGCCAGTGGCATTGCCGAGTAGCTAAGTGTGGAAGAGATAACCGCTGAAAGCATCTAAGCGGGAAACTCGTTTCAAGATGAGATCTGCCGGGGCCTTGAGCCCCCTAAAGAGTCGTTCAAGACCAGGACGTTGATAGGTCAGGTGTGGAAGCGCAGTAATGCGTTAAGCTAACTGATACTAATTGCTCGTGCGGCTTGACCCTATAACTTTGATAGCCAACACACGCAAGTGTGCAAAGCTCAAAGATTGTTATGCCAAGTTGACGCAGTCAAAAGACACAAAATCTGATTCCATACTCTATGAATTCGCCAGGCTGTTCCACGAACAGCCCAGCACCAAGTTATGCCTGATGACCATAGCAAGTTGGTACCACTCCTTCCCATCCCGAACAGGACAGTGAAACGACTTTGCGCCGATGATAGTGCGGGTTCCCGTGTGAAAGTAGGTCATCGTCAGGCTCTTACAGCCCAGAAAACCCCAGTCAGCAATGACTGGGGTTTTTTGCTTTGGGGAACGGCGAAAAGCAAGCATCCATTCAGCTAGGTTCTCTGCTGGTCTGGACCTTGGTGAGCTCTATGAGCGTCTGATGGAATGGACTCACCCTGCTCTTGTGCCCCCGCTTCGCGAAAAACCCGCCACACGTCTTCTTCATCACTCTGCGGCACCTGCCTATACGCGGGTAGCGCCTTTCCACCACTGCGCCACCCACACGCATGACGAAGGCGCCTGAGCTCCAATGCACCGGCGGTTCGCGCAAGTTCAATGCTTGCGTGGGGGGGCAAACCTGTGAACGCCAGCGGCGTCGAGAACCCGATGCAGTTGGCTGTCAAACCACAGCAGGTGCAGATGGGCCAGCGCCTCGCCCATCGCAAAGGTCATCTGGTGGGCATCCAGCTTTCGCTTGAACATGATGGGCAGCACATCCGCCGCTGACAAAGGGCCCGATTTCGCAGCCTCCAGGATTTCTGCCAGCCGATCCCGGTGATGGTTCTGCAGTTGCTGGATGCGTTCATGCAATCCCTGGAAGGGTTTGCCATGAGACGGCAGGACAAGCGTGTCAGCCGGCAATGCGAGGTACCGGAGCAGGGAGGCCAAAAAAAGCCGCAGAGGGTCCGATTCGGGTTCTGCCGCGTGGACGCTGACGTTGGTGGAAATGCGCGGCAACACCATGTCGCCACTGATCAGGGAGGACAATTCTGCGCAATACAGGGCAATGTGCTCAGGCGCATGCCCGTACCCGCTGATGCACTGCCAATCGCGGCCACCGATTTCGATGACATCACCTTCCATAAGCCTGCGGAAGGTCGGAGGCAGGGCGGGCACCAGGGTCGGGAAGTACGACACGCGTCCCCGGACATGCTGGAGAAATTCCACATCCTGCATGCCATGCAGGGCATAGAAGTCGGCGCTGGCCTCGCCACCGAATCCATTGCGGTCGTATACCGCGGTTCTCGCCACGTTGTAGTCGGTGGCGCTGATCCAAAGGCGTACTTTCCATCGGTCGCACAGCCAATGCGCCAGCCCGATGTGGTCCGGATGCATGTGGGTCACGATCACGCGCAAAATCGGCAACCCTTCCAGGCTGCTCGCAAAAACCTGCTCCCACTGTGCACGCGTGGTCGCACTGTCGATGCAGCAGTCCACCACCGTCCAGCCGCTGACCATGGTGCCGTCGGCGTCGGGTTGCCGGTCGCGCAGCAACCACAGGTTGATGTGGTCCAGCGCGAATGGCAGGCCCATGCGGATCCACTTGACGCCAGGTGCGACTTCCATGGTGCCCCCCTGCGGAGGGAGTGCATCGCCAAGCGGGTAGTGGATCTGGTGTTCGAGTGGGTTCATGGCGGTCGTGGTATGGGTTAGCATTGACGTTAACGTAAACGTCATGCATCCGATGCATTGTAGGGAGCTGCGGCCGCGGGGCTGTCTCCTGTGCGAAACCGACCTTGCTGCACGCAGTACCCACCATGGCCAACACCTACACCATCAGCGATCTCGCCAAAGAGTTTGATCTCACCACGCGGGCGATCCGCTTTTATGAAGACATGGGCCTGCTGCAACCGGAACGCACGGGACCAGCGGGCCGAAACCGCGTCTACAGTGCCCGTGACAGGACCCGATTGCGCCTCACGCTCCGCGCCAAGCGACTGGGGCTGTCGCTGACGGAGGCCAAGGAGATCATCGACCTGTACGACAGTCCCCGCGACACGGGCGTGCAGCTGCGCAAGTTTCTGGATGTGCTTGTCGTCCATCGCAAGCAGCTCGAGGAACAGATGGCTGACCTGCAGGCCAATCTGGAGGAGGTCCAGGAGCATGAAAACGAGGCGCGGGCACTCTTGCTGAAGGTCGAAAAGCAAAAATGATTCATAATTGACGTTTACGTAAACGTAAATGCTGATCAGGAGATTGCCTTGAGCACGCCCCCCCTTGAGCCCCGGTGCGCTGACTACGCGGAGCGCGTGCGCGCCAGCTTCGCCCTTCAGGGCGCCATGCAGACGTTGGGCGCGCGCCTGGCCCGCGTGGCGGCGGGGGCGGTCGACATCGAGCTCGAATGGGCTCCGGCACTTACCCAGCAGCATGGCTTCCTGCATGCCGGCATGGTGGCCACCGCCCTGGATTCGGCCTGTGGCTATGCGGGTTTCACCCTGATGGGCCCCGACGCCGCCGTGCTCACCATCGAATTCAAGATCAACCTGCTGGCCCCCGCCAAGGGCCAGCGTTTTCGCATGGAGGGACGGGTGCTGAAGCCCGGCCGCACCATCACCGTGTGCGAGGGCCGTGCCTTCGCCATAGAAAACTCCCAGGAAAAGCTGGTGGCCACCATGGGGTGCACCCTCATGGCCGTCACCGGGCGCGACAACATCCAAGGCTGAACAAGCCACCTTCCACAATCTGTTTTGAGGAGACATTCACCATGAGCATTCCCGCCAACCTGCCTGGCCTCAACTTCCAACTGGGCGAGGATATCGATGCCCTGCGCGATGCCGTGCGCGACTTTGCGCAGGCCGAGATCGCGCCGCGCGCGGCCGAGATCGACCGCAGCGACCAGTTCCCCATGGACCTGTGGCGCAAGATGGGCGACCTGGGCGTGCTCGGCATCACGGTGCCCGAGCAATATGGCGGCGCCGCCATGGGCTACCTCGCCCACATGGTGGCCATGGAGGAAATCTCCCGCGCCAGCGCCTCCGTGGGCCTGTCTTACGGCGCGCACAGCAACCTGTGCGTGAACCAGATCAACCGCAACGGCAGCGAGGCACAGAAGGCCAAGTACCTGCCCAAGCTCATCAGTGGCGAACATGTGGGTGCGCTGGCCATGAGCGAGCCGGGCGCGGGCTCCGATGTGATCAGCATGAAGCTCAAGGCCGAGGACAAGGGCGGCTACTACCTGCTCAACGGCAACAAGATGTGGATCACCAATGGTCCGGATGCCGACACCCTCGTGGTGTACGCCAAGACCGAACCCGAAATGGGCGCGCGTGGCGTCACGGCCTTCCTGATCGAAAAAGGCATGCCGGGATTCAGCATTGCGCAAAAGCTCGACAAGCTGGGCATGCGTGGCAGCCACACGGGCGAGCTGGTTTTCAACAATGTCGAAGTGCCCGCCGCCAATGTGCTCGGTGGCCTGAACCAGGGCGCCAAGGTGCTGATGAGCGGCCTGGACTACGAACGTGCGGTGCTGACCGGCGGCCCGCTGGGCATCATGCAGTCCGTGATGGACAACGTGATCCCGTACATTCACGACCGCAAGCAGTTCGGCCAGAGCATTGGCGAGTTCCAGCTCATCCAGGGCAAGGTGGCCGACATGTACACCGTGCTGCAGGCGGGGCGCTCGTTTGCCTACACTGTGGCCAAGAACCTCGACATGCTCGGCACCGACCACGTGCGCCAGGTGCGCAAGGACTGCGCCAGCGTGATCCTGTGGTGCGCGGAAAAGGCGACCTGGATGGCCGGCGAAGGCGTGCAGATCTACGGTGGCAATGGCTACATCAACGAATACCCGCTGGGCCGCCTGTGGCGCGATGCCAAGCTGTATGAGATCGGTGCGGGCACCAGCGAGATCCGCCGCATGCTGATCGGCCGCGAGCTGTTCGCCGAAACCTGCTGAGCTTCACTTCTTTCACTGACTCTCCAAGGACAACATGCCCTCCTCGATCGACGACCTGTTTGTTCACAACCGCGCCTGGGCGGCCCAGATGGAGCGCGAGCGGCCCGGGTTCTTCACCAGCCTGCTGGCCCAGCAAAAGCCCAAGTACATGTGGATCGGCTGCTCCGACAGCCGCGTGCCCGCCAACCAGATCACGGGCCTGGAGCCGGGCGAAGTGTTCGTGCACCGCAACGTGGCCAATGTGGTGGTGCCCACCGACCTGAACTGCCTTTCCACCATCCAGTACGCGGTGGACCAGTTGCACATCGAGCACCTCATGGTGGTGGGACACTATGGTTGTGGTGGCGTGCTGGCGGCCCTGGAAGGCACGCGCGTGGGCCTGGCCGACAACTGGATCCGCCATGTGCAGGACGTGCGTGACCGCCACCGCGACCTGATTGCCGCCACCGCCCCGGAGTGGCGCCACGACGTGCTGTGCGAACTCAACGCCATCGAGCAGGTGGTCAACATCGCCCAGACCACGGTGATGCTCGATGCGTGGGGACGGGGCCAGAAGGTCACGCTGCACGGCTGGTGCTATGGGCTCAAGGACGGTCTCATCAACAACCTGCACATGTCCGTGGGCAGCACCGAAGGCCTGGACTCGCTGTACAAGGCGGCGATCGCTGGTGTGGCTGCCGTCAAAAGGCAATAGCCCGCCTCTTGCCTGACCGCATTGCGATGCCTGCGCTGAAAGACTGCCATGTTCCCGCAACGGCTTGATGCTCCCCAGGCCTACGGCATTGCCAAGGCCATGATGGACGGTTTCAACCGGCACTACCGGCTGTTCCGCACCGAGTCGGCGCGGGCCAAGCACCGCTTCGAAACCGGCGACTGGCACGGCCAGCAGCGGGCGCAGCGCGAACGCATCGAGTTCTATGACCTGCGCGTGAAAGAATGCGTGCGCCGGCTGGAGAAGGAATTCAGCGCGGGCGCGCAGCCCATGGACGTGTGGCACCAGATCAAGCTGCATTACATCGGCCTCTTGGTCAACCACCACCAGCCCGAGCTGGCAGAGACCTTCTTCAACTCGATCACGACCAAGATCCTGCACCGCACGCATTTCCACAACGACTTCATCTTCGTGCGGCCCGCGGTCAGCACCGAATACATCGAGAACGAAGAGCCCGCGGCGCGCCCCACCTACCGCGCGTACTACCCCTCCCGCGACAACCTGCACGAGACGTTCCAGACCATCATCGAGAACTTCCAGTTGCAGCGTGAGTTTGCGGACTTGGCGCGAGACAGTGCCTGCGTGGTGGCCGCCGTGCGCGGCCGCCTCGACAAGGTGCGGCTGCGCGCCAACTTCCAGATCCAGGTGCTCACCAGCCTGTTCTTCCGCAACAAGGGCGCCTATGTGGTGGGCAAGATCATCAACGGCTTCAACGAAGTGCCGTTTGCGCTGCCCATCCTGCACGACGATGCTGGGAGGCTTTTCATCGATGCCGCGCTGTTCGGCGAAGACGATATGCAGATGCTGTTCAGTTTCGCCCGCGCCTACTTCATGGTGGACATGGAGGTGCCCAGCGCCTACGTGCAGTTCCTGCGCAGCCTCATGCCGCGCAAGCCGCGGGCCGAGATCTACAACGCGCTGGGCCTGGCCAAGCAGGGCAAGACCCTGTTCTACCGCGACTTCCTGTACCACCTGAAGCATTCCAGCGATCAGTTTCGCATCGCCCCCGGCATCAAGGGCATGGTGATGCTGGTGTTCGACCTGCCGAGCTTTCCGTTCGTGTTCAAGCTCATCAAGGACTATTTCCCGCACCAGAAGGAAACCACGCGCGAGCAGATCAAGGCCAAGTACCTGCTGGTCAAGCAGCACGACCGCGTGGGCCGCATGGCCGACACGCTGGAGTACAGCGAGGTGGCCTTTCCCCGCGACCGGTTTGACGATGCACTGATTGCCGAGATCGAGAAGTTCGCCCCCAGCCAGCTGGAGATCAGCGACCGCGATGGCGACGGCCAGACCGAAGTCATCATCAAGCACCTGTACATCGAGCGGCGCATGATCCCGCTCAACATCTACCTGCAGGAGGCCTTTGACACCGGGCTCTCCGACCCGCGTGCGCGCCAGCAGATGGAGCACAGCGTCATCGAATACGGCAACGCCATCAAGGACCTCGTGGCCGCCAACATCTTCCCCGGCGACATGCTCTGGAAGAACTTCGGCGTCACGCGCAATGGCAAGGTCGTGTTCTACGACTACGACGAGATCGAATACCTCACCGACTGCAACTTCCGCCGCGTGCCCACGCCGCGCAACGAGGAGGAAGAGATGAGCGGCGAGGTCTGGTACAGCGTGGGCCCGCGCGATGTGTTCCCCGAAACCTTCGGCCCTTTCCTGCTCGGCAACGACGCCGTGCGCGAGGTGTTCATGTCGCACCACGCCGACCTGCTCGACGCCGCGTTCTGGCAGTCGCACAAGGAGCGCATCCAGGCGGGCCACATGTTCGACGTTTTTCCCTACGACACGGACCGGCGCTTCGCGCAGGGCGCGCCGGCCCGGTAGTCCATTTCATTCAACCCCCGACTTTCGTCTGAACCCTTCCCAGGAGATTTGCACCATGTCCGCATCCACCCAAGACCCCATCGTCATCGTCGGCGCCGCGCGCACCCCCATGGGCTCGCTGCAGGGCGACTTTTCCAGCCTGGCCGCGCACGACCTGGGCGGCGCCGCGATCAAGGCCGCCATCGAGCGCGCCGGTGTGTCACCCGACGCCGTGGGCGAGGTGCTGTTCGGCAACTGCCTGATGGCCGGCCAGGGCCAGGCGCCCGCACGCCAGGCGGCCTTCAAGGGCGGCCTGCCCAAGGGCGCTGGCGCGGTCACGCTCAGCAAGATGTGCGGCTCGGGCATGAAGGCCGCGATGATGGCGCACGACATGCTGCTGGCCGGCACGCACGACGTGATGGTGGCCGGCGGCATGGAGAGCATGACCAACGCCCCCTACCTGCTGCAGAAGGGCCGCGGCGGCTACCGCCTGGGCCATGACCGCATCTTCGACCACATGATGCTCGACGGCCTGGAAGACGCCTATGAAGCAGGCCGCAGCATGGGCACCTTTGGCGAAGACTGCGCCGCCAAGTACCAGTTCACGCGCGAGCAGCAGGACGCGTTCGCCACGGCCAGCGTGCAGCGCGCCAAGGCCGCCACCGAGTCCGGCGCGTTCGCGGCCGAGATCGTGCCCGTCACCGTCAAGACCCGCGCGGGCGAGACCGTGGTGTCGGTGGACGAAGGCCCGGGCAAGGTCAAGCTGGAGAAGATCGCCACCTTGAAGCCCGCCTTCAAGAAGGACGGCACCATCACCGCCGCATCCAGCTCCAGCATCAACGACGGCGCCGCCGCGCTGGTGATGATGCGCGAATCCACCGCGAAGAAGCTCGGGGCCAAGCCGCTGGCGCGCATCGTGAGCCACGCCATCCACGCGCAAGAGCCCGAGTGGTTCGCCACCGCCCCCCTGGGCGCCACGCAGAAGGCGCTGGCCAAGGCCGGCTGGGAAGTGGGCGACGTGCAGCTGTGGGAGATCAACGAGGCCTTCGCCGTGGTGCCCATGGCGCTGATGAAAGAGCTGGACCTGCCGCACGACAAGGTCAACGTGAACGGCGGCGCCTGCGCCCTGGGCCACCCCATCGGTGCCAGCGGTGCCCGCATCATGGTCACGCTGATGTATGCCCTCCAGGCGCGCGGCCTGACCAAGGGCCTGGCCACGCTGTGCATCGGCGGCGGCGAAGCCACGGCGGTGGCGCTGGAACTCGTTTGATGCGGGAGGGAGATGGGATGATTTGGCTCTTTTCACAAGGACAGTGATGACCGCACCCTCTCCCGAGATCACCGCCTTCTGGCGCGCGTTTTCCGATGCCCAGGCATCGCTCCAGGCCCAGCCGCTGCGCGAGCGGGTCGAGTCCGCCAACGCGCTCATTGAGCGCCACCTGGGCGGCCTGGCGCTGGAGATGTCCGGCGGCGACGGCGATGCGGTGGTGGACCTCATCGTCACCGCCCACGGCAGCACCGAAAAATTTCCACTGCTGATGCAGGCGGTGGCGGCCGCGCCCGCGCTGCAGAACTACCGCGTGCGCGCGTTCCGCGAGCGCACCACGCAGCCGGACTTTCCCATCGGCATGGACGGTTTCCAGCTGGCCACGTCCGAGGTGTTCATCGCCCTGGACCAGGATGGCGGGCAGGCCGCGCTGGAGATCCGCTTTGGCCGCGAGATCCCGAGCGACTACCAGGACCATGCGCGCAACATGGCGTTCATCATGCTCGACCATGTGCTCGGCGAGTACGATTTCGCCGTCAAGGTGGGGGCGGTGGATTTTGTCGGGCAGGCTGGCGACCCGCAGGCGCAGTGGGTCCCACTCAGCCAGTTGCCTCCGGTGTTTGATCGCTACTGGATCGAGACGCTGGGCCGCACGGGAGACTTCCCGGCGGGTGAACACGACTGGTCGGGCATGACTCTGGCGTTCGGCGGCGAGCCCGGAGATGGCGACGACGACGAAGGCCCCGGGGGGCGCGAGGACACCGCCATTGTCATGGTCAACCGCAGCGCCAGCCCCGTGGCCATGCGCGCCGACCTGTCGCACGCGCTGGTGCTGGACCTGGCCGTGGGGGATCGCGATGAGCTGGCCGCCGTGCAGGCGCTGCAGGACCAGGCCGCCACGCTGCTGGAGCTGCCCCAGCTGGGCATCCTGGCCTACACCCTGACCCGTGCCGGGCGCCGCAAGGCCGTCTACTACGTGGGCGACGAGCAACTGGCCAGGCAGGCGCTGGCACCCCTGCTGCTGCGGGAAGAGGCCGAGTCGCTGGTGCTGTCCACCACCTATGACCCGGCGTGGTCGGGCTACTTCGAATTTGCCTTGCATTGACCTGGACGCGACCATGATCGAAACCACCGAGCAGCTGCGCGCCCTGTATGCCGCCCCAAGCGAGCGGGCCCTGCACAAGCAGCAACCGCAGCTGGATGCGCACTGCCAGCGCTTCATTGCCCTGTCGCCGTTCTGCGTGGTGGCCAGTGGTGGTCTCCATGGCGCATTGCTCGATGCCTCGCCGCGCGGCGGTGCGCCCGGTTTCGTGAAGTCGCCCGATGCGCACACCCTGCTGCTGCCCGACGCGGGGGGCAACAACCGGCTCGACACCCTGACCAACCTGCTCGATGACCCGCGCATCGGCCTGCTGTTCATGATTCCGGGCGTGGACGAAACCCTGCGGGTGAACGGCACCGCGCGCCTGCGCGACGAGGCGCTGTACACGGACTTCTTCACGGCCGAGCGCCAGCGCCCAAAGATGGTGATCGAAGTGCGCGTGGCCGAGGCGTATCTGCACTGCTCCAAGGCCTTCATGCGCTCGCGGCTGTGGTCCGCCGATGCGCAGGTGGACCGCGCCGCGCTGCCCACGATGGGCCAGATGATCCACGACCAGATGGGCCTCGCCACCGAGCCTGAGTCGCAAGTGGCGATGCTGCAGCGCTACCGCGCCCAACTGGCGCAGGAGCAGCAGCTCGGCGACGCCTGAGGGTGTTGAGAGTGATTGCTACTATTTTGATAGCTATTGGCGCTTGATGCATAAGCGCCAGGGTCCAATTCAATCCAAATTTCAACCATGAAATCCATACTTGTCATCGGCGCATCGCGCGGCATCGGTCTGGAGCTGGTGCGCCAGTACGCCGAGGCGGGCCGCCGCGTGATCGCCACCGTGCGCGACGACGCGGGCCGCGAACGGGTGCAGGCCCTGGGCGCCGAGGTGCTGACCATCGACGTGGCCCAACCCGCCAGCGTGAGTGGCCTGGCCTGGCAACTGGACGGCGAAAAGATCGAGACCGCCTGGTATGTGGCGGGCGCCATCCGCCGTCCCAACGCGCTCACGCCGCCCACGCAGCAGGACTTCGATGCCGTCATGCACACCAACGTGCTGGGCGCCATGCAGGCGCTGCCGCAGGTCGCGCCCCTGGTGGCCGACGCGCAGGGCGTGTTCGCGTTCCTGTCCTCGTCCATGTCGCAGATTGGCAGCGTGCCGGGCAGCGGCTCCTGGCTGTATCGCACCAGCAAGGCGGCGCTGAACATGGCGGTGGCCGCGGCCCAGCACGACTACCCAGGCGCCACGCTCATCACCATCGACCCCGGCTGGGTGCAGACCGACATGGGCGGCGAAGGCGCTGCGCTCACGGTGCAGGACAGCGTGCGCGGCCTGCGCGCCACCGTGGCGGGCGTCACCGCCGCCGACAAGGGCCGCCTGCTGCACCACGACGGCCGTCGCGCCACCCACTGGTAACCCTTTCGACCGAACCCACAACGACTTCTGGAGACAACCCCGATGCTGCTGACCCAAGACCAGGAAATGATCCGCGACGCGGTGCGCGACTTCGCGCAGGAACAGCTGTGGCCCCACGCCGCGCGCTGGGACAAGGAACACCACTTCCCCAAGGAGGCGCACCAGGGCCTGGCTGCACTGGGCGCGTATGGCATCTGCGTGCCCGAAGAATTTGGCGGCGCCCACCTCGACTACGTCACCCTCGCGCTGGTGCTTGAAGAGATCGCGGCCGGCGACGGCGGCACCAGCACCGCCATCAGCGTGACCAACTGCCCGGTCAACGCCATCCTCATGCGCTATGGCAACGCCCAGCAAAAGCGCGACTGGCTCACGCCGCTGGCCCGTGGCGAGATGCTGGGCGCGTTCTGCCTGACCGAGCCGCATGTGGGGTCCGACGCGTCCGCACTGCGCACCACGGCGGTGAAGCAGGGCGATGAATACGTGATCAACGGCGTCAAGCAGTTCATCACCAGCGGCAAGAACGGCCACGTGGCCATCGTCATCGCCGTGACCGACAAGGGCGCGGGCAAGAAGGGCATGAGCGCCTTCCTCGTGCCCACCAGCAACCCGGGCTACGTGGTCGCGCGGCTCGAAGACAAGCTGGGCCAGCACAGCAGCGACACCGCGCAGATCAACTTCGACCACTGCCGCATTCCGGCCGAAAACCTGATCGGCGCGGAAGGCGAGGGCTACAAGATCGCCCTGGGCGCGCTCGAGGGCGGCCGCATCGGCATCGCCGCGCAAAGCGTGGGCATGGCACGCAGTGCCTTCGACGTGGCGCTGGCGTATTCGAAAGAGCGCGAGAGCTTCGGCACCGCCATCTTCAACCACCAGGCCGTGGGCTTTCGCCTGGCCGACTGCGCCACGCAGATCGAAGCCGCGCGCCAGCTCATCTGGCACGCCGCCGCGCTGCGCGATGCGGGCCGGCCCTGCCTGAAGGAAGCCGCCATGGCCAAGCTGTTCGCCAGCGAGATGGCCGAACGCGTGTGCAGCGCCGCCATCCAGACCCTGGGCGGCTACGGCGTGGTGAACGACTTCCCGGTGGAGCGCATCTACCGCGACGTGCGCGTGTGTCAGATCTACGAAGGCACGAGCGACGTGCAGAAGATCATCATTCAGCGCGCGCTGGCTTGATGCTGATTGCTATGAATTGAATAGCTTTTGGCGCAGGATGGGAAAGCGCCAGGGCCTGTTTTGTTCAAGTTTCCTGCTGCGGCAGCCACTGGGCCAGCACCGCATGGAGCGCGTCCACATCCACGGGCTTGCGCAGCACCAGGTAGCCCTCGGCATCGGCCTCGTGCAGGGCGGGTGAGTCAAACTCGCCGCTCACCATGGCTCCGCGCGCGGCGGGGCAGCGCTCCAGCAGGACGCGCAGCACGTCAAAGCCGCTATCGCCCGACGACAGGTGCTGGTCGCACAGGATGGCCTGCGGTGCAAAGCCGTTGTCCAGGTGGGCGTGGGCCTCGCCGGGGGTGCGGGCGGTGCGCAACGCGATGCCCCAGCCGCCCAGCAGGGCCGACCAGGCCCGCAGCACGTGGGGATCGTCGTCCAGCACCAGGCACCGGCCCTGCAGGCGGGGCCAGGTGCGTGGCGCGGCGGTGCCACGTGCGTCGGGCGCCAGCGCAGGCGCGGCCGTGGCCGGCAGCTCGATCCAGAAACACGACCCCCGCCCCGGACGCGAGGCCATGCCCTGGCGTGCACCCATCAGCGCCACGCAGCGCGCCACCACGGCCAGCCCCAGGCCGTGGCCTTCGCGGTGGAGGTGCCCCGCGCTCTGCGGGCGGTAGAAGGCCTGGTAGATGGCGGCCTGCTCCTGTGGTGCCACGCCTTCGCCGGTGTCCCACACCTCCAGCCGCCAGTGGCCACCGCGCTGCCGTGCGCCCACCAGCACCCCGCCCCGCAGTGTGTAGCGCAAGGCGTTGTGCACCAGGTTGGCCAGCGACTGCCGCACCAGCGCGGGGTCGGCCAGCACCGTGGCGTGCGCCGGGGGCGGGCGCATGCGCAGGGCCAGCCCGCGTGCGGTGGCTTCGGTGACGAACTGGTGGCGCAGGTCGTCGAACAGGTGGGCCAGCGGCACGGGCGCGGGCCGCAGCTCCACCGTGCCTGATTCGATGCGCGACAGGTCGAGCAGGGCATCGAACATCTGGCTGAGCGAGTGCATGCTCAGCCGCCACTGGCCCAGCAAGGGGCCGATGTGCGGGTGGTCCTGGCCCTGCAGCGCAATGGCTTCGGCCAGCAACGCCATGGCGTGCACGGGCTGGCGCAGGTCGTGGGCGGCGGTGCTCAGAAACCGGTTCTTCTCGGCCAGCGCGGCTTCGGCCGCGTCGCTGGCCTCGCGGTAGCGCTCGGCCAGGTCGCGGCTGCGCTCTTCCAGCACCACCTGGCGCACGAAGAACCGGTGCGAGTTCATGGCGCTGCGGTAGATCACGGCGGCCATCACCAGCGTCATGGGCAGTACAAACGGCCACTGCGCCGGAAACGCCCAGGGGATCATCGCCAGCCCACCCACCGCACCCACGAAATACATGCGGTAGACAGCGAGCGTGGCGGTCATCTGCGCTGCGTTGGCGGCCAGAATGCCCGCCAGCGTGATATGCAGCAACAGCATGAATTCGTAGCTGGCGTGGCCCAGCGACAACGCTATCGAGAGTGAAACACCTACCCCGTGCACCAGGGCCAGGTAGCACACGCGGCGGGTCCAGGGGGGCAGCAGGACTTCGGGCGGCCGCAAGGCGCGTTCGCGCCGGTACTGCCGGTGGCCCCACCCCACGAACAGCAACACGGGCAGGTATGCGCCTCCCCACGCCAGCAGAGGCATGGCCTGCCCACCCTGCCAGCCCAGCAGCAGGCCAAACAGCAGCCCCATGGCGGGCATGACCGACATGCCCAGCCGCAGGCGCGCAAAAGAGGCTTCGAGCAGCAGCAGCCAGCCTTGTGCGCTGGGCGCGCCGTGCGCGTGGCCCGGGGCCTTGGTGTTGGGCGTCATGTGCCTGCGAAGGTGGCCGCCGCCTCCCGGCGGCGCCGCAGCCGGCGCACCTGCCGCCACATGCCCAGGGCCGCGCGGGCGTGGACCGCGGTCCAGGCCGGGATGCGCACCTGGCCGCGCTCGCCCGGTCCGGTGCCGGCGCGGGGATGGGGGTGGGGAAACCAGCGGCGCGGCAAGAACTGGAGTGGCATGGGGCGCGGGCGGGCCGGTGTTCAGGCGGGTGGATCGGGCAGGACCAGCCGGCGCCCGCGCAGTCCCGTGATGGCCTCCACGCGGGTGCGTGCGCCCAGGCGCAGGAGGATGGCGCTCATGTGCTCCTTGACCGTGCTCTCCGACAGGTCGTACTGCAGCGCGATGCGCTTGTTGGGCAGCCCCTGCAGCACCAGCGCCAGGATTTCGCCCTGGCGCACCGACAGGCCCAGTTCGGCAGGCGTGACCGGCAGGTCGCGGCTGCGCGGGGGCTGGTTGCCGGGGGGGGCGGGCACAAACCAGGCCAGGCCGCCCAGCAGGGCCTCCACCGCCTGGGCGAAGATCTCTGGCGGAGTCTGCTTGTGGATGAAGCCGTGCGCGCCCGCCTGGCGCACGCGCTCCATCATGGCCGGGTCGTCGTCGCCGCTGACGACCGCCAGCGCGGTGCCGGGGCAGTGCTCGCGCACCAGCGCGATCAGGCCCAGCGCGGCACCTTCGGCCAGCCAGAAGTCGACGAGCGCGATGGCGGGGGCACCCCGCGTGGCCACCAGCGGCAGAAAGTCATCGGCGCACCCGGCCACGGCCACCTCCAGGTAGGGCAGGCGCAAGCGCAGGAATTCGGCCACGCCGCGTGCTACCAGCGGGTGGTCGTCCAGGATGAGTGCATAGGGTGACATGGGGGCCGGGGGGCGCTGCGGCGCCGGGCGCCAGGATGCCGCAGCAAAGCAAATTCTGCCAAGTGTGGACCGGAAGGGGCGGCGCGCAAACCCTACCTCGGTAGGGTTTTGCGGCGGGCGGCGTGCCGCACAGAATCCGCCCCCGTTTCACCCATTCATTCACCACCCAGGAGGTTTCCGTTCATGACCCCCACAAGCGCAAAGTTCACCCGGCACCACGCACGGCCCGCAGTCCGCTGGGCCCCTCTTGGGCTGGCCGCGGTGTTGCTGGCGGGCTGCGGGGGCGGCGATGGCGACGGCGGCACCACGCCCCCGCCCACGGCCGGGGCCTTCACCGTGGGGGGCTCCGTGGTCGGCCTGGGCGCCGGCAAGGCGCTGACCCTGCAGAACAATGGCGGCGATGACCTGGCCCTGAGCGCCAACGGCGGTTTTGTGTTCGCGGCCCGGCTGGACCGCGGCGTGGCCTATGCCGTCACCGTCAGGACGCAGCCCGGCGGCCAGCGTTGCGCCGTGGCGCAAGGCACGGGCACCGCCACCGCGAACGTGGGCGATGTGCAGGTGCGCTGCGAGAACCTGGCGGCGGCCACCTTCACGGTGGGGGGCTCGGTATCGGGCCTGGCGGGCGGCGCAGTGGTGCTGCAGAACAACGGCGGCGATGACCTGTCCCTGGCCAGCAACGGTGGCTTCGCGTTTTCCACGGCGGTGGCCACGGGCAGCCCCTATGCCGTCACGGTGAAGACCCCGCCCGCAGGCCAGAACTGCGCGGTGCGCAACGGCAGCGGCACGGTGGGTTCGGCCCATGTCGGCTCGGTGGAGGTGGCCTGCACCACGGCCGTGGCACTGCCGCAGGGGGACTGGAAGCAGGAGCGTTGCACGCCCATCGGCCCGGGCCAATGGGGCCGGTCGCTGTGGCGCATCGTGCGGCAAGGCGAGACCCGGGCCACGGTCAGCCTGGGCGTGGCGACCTACTCCGACGGGAACTGCACCGCCGCGGGCGCGGTCATTGGCGGGCAAGGGGGCGATGGGGGCAATTTCACGTTTGACCGCACGGGCGCGACACCCACGCTCGCCGCCTTCTGGGGCAGCTGGGCCCAGGTCACGGGGTTGACCTCGCGCACCGTGTGGGCGCGCAAGGGCCCCTATCTGTGCCCGCTGGGCGACCAGAACCCGAGCCTGTTCGGCTCGGCCGCCGCCGTGGAGGCCTCGGCCGACATCTCCATCCAGAACAAGGCCTGCTACACCCAGAACTGAACCCCCGTGCTCCCTGCGGGCCGTGGCGGCCCGCGGGCACGGCCGGGCGGCTGGACGGGGGCGGGGGCGGAATTTCAGCCGCCACTGCCCCGGCGCCGCAGCACCACCGTGATCTGCCCATTGGTCTCGATGGTCGCGCGCTCCACCTCGTGCAGGTGCAGGCATCCGCTGGCGCGCAGCGCGGCCTCGAGGTCGTCCGGTGAAAGCAGCTCCTTGCGCAGGAGGTCGGCGTTCACCTGTCCCTGCTCCACCAGCACCCGCGGCGTGCCGTCGATCAGCCGCTCCATCCACGCGAAGCGGAACGTCAGCTGCGCCAGCACCACGTGGCAGCCGATGAGCGTGGTGGCCGAGACGAGCCCGCCCACCAGCGAGTTGTCGCCCGCGTTCATCGAGTTCTGCACCGCGTTGGACAGGATCAGCAGCAGCACGAGGTCGAACGGCGCGTACTGCCCTGTCTGCCGCTTGCCTGTCAGGCGCAGGAACACCAGCAAAAAGACATAGACCACCACGCCGCGCAGCACGAACTCCCACCACGGCACATTCATTTCCCACATTGCAGGCTCCTTGTTGGAGGGTTGTGTCGCGTGCCAGTCTACGGCGCTGAGCGAAAATCCCGGACATGCCACCTGCCAGGCCGGCCCACGCCCCGTGCGGCCCCGGTCCCTTTACAGAAAGAAAACACCTCCATGCAACGCCGCCAATTCCACCAAGCCAGTGCCCTGGGGGCGCTGCTGTGCGCCAGCTGGCAGCAGGCCTGGGCCCTGTCGCTGGGCGATCTCTCCAATGCCGATGCCACGGGTGGCCTCAAGGCCGCGCTGGGCCAGGGCGCCCAGGCCGCGGTGTCGCTGCTGGGGCGGCCCGACGGTTTCCTGGGCAATCCCAAGGTGCGCATCGGGCTTCCCGGCTACCTGGACGACGCGGCCAAGGTCATGAAGTCGCTGGGCCAGGGCAAGCGCGTCGATGAGCTGGTCACCTCCATCAACCGCGCCGCCGAGGCCGCCGTGCCCATGGGCAAGGACCTGCTCGTGGGCGCGGTGCAGAACATGACGGTGACGGACGCCAAGAACATCCTGGCGGGAGGAAGCACCTCGGTGACGGCCTTCTTCGCCGAGAAGACGCGCGTGCCGCTGGGGGAGCGCTTCCTGCCGGTGGTGGACCAGGCGACGGAGAAGGTGGGCCTCACCCAGAAGTACAACGCCTTCGCTGGCAAGGCCGCGGGCTTCGGACTGCTCAAGCCCGAAGAGGCCAACCTGGCGCGGTACGTCACCGGCAAGACGCTCGATGGTCTGTACACCATGATCGGCGAGGAAGAGCGCCGCATCCGCCAGGACCCGGCCGGCGCGGGCAGTGCCATCGCCCGCAAGGTGTTCGGCGCGCTGCGCTGATCGCCGTTCACCGCGATGCGCACCCCGCCCATGGCCCTGGCCGACAGCGCACCCTGCCCGTGCGGACGCACCGTGGCGCCCGCGGGCCGGCGCGCCGGCGGCACGGCCGCCGTGCTGCGTTATGCCGACTGCTGCGGCTGCTATTTGGACCATCTGGAAGCGGCGCCCGCGCCCGACGCCGAAAGCCTCATGCGGTCCCGGTACACCGCGTTCGTGGGCGAGCGGGCCGAGTACCTGCAGGCCACCTGGCACCCCACCACGCGCCCCGCGTCGATGGATTTCGATGCGGGCGCGCGGTGGCTCGGGCTTGCGGTGCGCGGCCACCGCGCCACGGGCGAAGGCCGTGCGGAAGTCGAGTTCGTGGCGCGCTACCGCGTGGGCGGCCGTGCCGTGCGCCTGCACGAGACCAGCCGCTTCGTGCGCGAAGGCGGGCGCTGGTTCTATGTGGATGGCGATGTCCACGGTTGAAATTTGCATGAGAATGACCTCAAGCCCTTTATCCATAAGCGCCATAAGCTATGAAATTTGAAGCAATACTGTTCGACTGCGACGGGGTCCTGGTGGACAGCGAACCCATCACCAACGGCGTGCTGCGCGACATGCTCGCGGAGGCCGGCTGGGCCCTGAGCGCCCAGGAGTGCATGCGCATCTTCATCGGCAAGACCGTGCGCAGCGAGGCCGCCCGCATCGAGACCCACACCGGCCGGCCGCTCACCGATGCATGGATGGCCGATTTCTATGCGCGGCGCAATGCCGAGCTGGACCAGCGCCTCACGGCCATCGAGCACATCCACGGCACCATCGAGCGCGTGCACGCGCACCACGGCGGGCGCATCGCCTGCGCCTCGGGGGCCGACCGGCACAAGGTGGAGATGCAGCTGGCCAAGGTGGGCCTCACGCCCTTCTTCGAGGGCCGCATCTTCAGCGGCCACGAAATGCCGCGCACCAAGCCCGCGCCGGACGTGTACCTGGCGGCGGCCGCCGCGCTGCAGGCGCAGCCCCTGCGCTGCGCGGTGGTCGAAGACACGGTGACGGGCGTCACTGCGGGGGTGGCGGCGGGCGCCACGGTGTTTGCCTATGCGCCGCTGGACGATGGCGAGGCCCTGCGCGCGGCGGGGGCGTCTGAGGTGTTTCGCAGCATGGCCGAACTGCCGGCCTTGCTGGGCTGCTGACCGCTGCTGTTCGCACCAGGACACGCCATGCCCAAGCACAGCAGCCAGCTGCCACGGTGGCTACGCAACTGCGCCGCGCTCGCGGCCCTCGGCGTTCTCATGGGCTGCTCGTCGGTGCGCCCCTGGATCAACGAGCCGCTGCCGCCCGAAGACCGGGACATCCCCGTGCGCAAGTCCGAGCGCGACCCCACCATCCTGGTGGCCGTGACGCTTTCGGGCGGCGGCGCGCGCGCGGCCGCCTTCGGCTTCGGCGTGCTGACCGAGATGCAGCAGACCCGCTTTCGCTGGAATGGGCGGGACACCACCCTGCTGGACGCCACGGACGTGGTGAGCGGCGTGTCGGGCGGCAGCATTGTTGCCGCCTACTTCGCGGCGCATGGCATCGAGGGGCTGCCCCGGTTCGAGCACGACTTCCTGCGGCAGAACTTCCAGAACAGCCTCATCACCCAGGCCCTGCGGCCCGGCAACCTGGTGGACCTGACCTCGCCCTGGCTGGGCCGCACCCACCTGCTCGCGCGGCGGCTGGACGACCTGTACGGCGGGCTGACCTTCGGCGATGTGGAGCGGCGCCCGCGCCACCCGCAACTGTTCATCACCGCCACCGACATGTCGCTGGGCACGGGCTTCGAGTTCACCTGGGAGCAGTTCACGCTGATCTGCTCGGACCTGCGCAAGGTGCCGCTGTCGTTTGCGGTCGCTTCCTCGTCGGCCGTGCCGCTGCTGCTCAGCCCGATGACGCTCAAGAACTACGCCGACCAGTGCCCTGAACGCCGCACCGGCTCCACGGCCAGCGCGCGCGCCGCGGCCGCTGGCGACTACCGCGCCCGGCTGTACCGCGCGCACGAACTGAGCTACACCGACGCGCAGCGCAAGCCCTACATCCACCTGGTGGACGGCGGCCTGGCCGACAACCTGGGCGTGCAGCGCCTGCTGGACCGGGCCCTGGCGGGCGGCGGCCTGCGCCAGACGTTCAGCGAGGTGGGCATCCCGCCCGCCACCATCCGCAAGCTGGTGCTGATCACCGTGAACGCGGAGCGCGATCCGTCGGTCAACATCGACATGAGCGACCAGGTGCCCAACATGGCCCAGGTGGTGGATGCGCTGCTGTTCGGCACCGGCGCACGCGCCACGCGCGAGACACAGGAGTTCCTGCGCGACATCACCCAGCAGTGGCGCCAGGCCCTGGTCGCGGGCTCCACGGGCAGCGGCGATGCCTTCGCGCCCGATGCCGAGATCCATGTGATTCCCGTGAACCTGCGCGACGCGCCGGACGACGTGGCGCGGCGGCGCCTGCTGCAGGTGCCCACGGCGTTCTCCATCTCCCACGAAGAGGTCACCGACCTCATCGAGGCCGGCGGCAGCGTGCTGCGGCATTCGCCCGAGTTCCGCGCGCTGGTGCAGTCATTGCTGCACGGCGCACCCAGGTCGCCGCCGCCGTCGCAGTGACAGAGGCGCGGGGCCGGTAGGCCGCCAGCCCGCGCGGGCAGGCCTTTCGTCCCTGGCTCAGGGCCGCGTGTCGGGCGCGGGGATGGTGGGCACGTCCTGGTCCTCGGCCGCTTCGATCTGCGCGGCCAGGGCCCTCTGGTAGCCGGGGCGCTGCTGCAGCCGCTGCCAGTAGGCGCGCGTGGCCTCGCCGAACTGCGGCTCCAGGTCCAGGTGCTGGGCCAGCAGCAGCGCATAGCCCACCGACACATCGGCCGCCGTGAAGCGGCCCGCGCACAGGTAGTCGCTGCGTGCCACGGCGGCCTCCACCGCGCGCAGGCGCGCCAGGAACCAGCGGCTGTAGTCCTCCACCACCTGGGGCTGCTTGCGGTCCGCGGGCTCGAATCGCCCGTAGCGCAGCACCAGTGTCTGCGGAAAGGTGAGCGTGGCCTCGCCCAGGTGCAGCCAGTTCAGGTAGGCGCCAAAGGCCGGGTCGGGGGGGCGCACGTCCAGCCCGGCGTCCGGGTGCGCGGCGGCCAGGTACTGGCAGATGGCGGCCGATTCGGTCATGCGCACCTGGTGTGGCGCCTTGCCCTGCACCAGCAGTGGCACGGTGCCCAGCGGGTTCTCTTCCAGGAACCAGCGGGCGTGCGCGCGCGGCGGAAACGGCAGCATGTGCAGCACGTACGGCAGCCGCAGCTCTTCCAGCATCCACAACGGGCGGAAGGAGCGGGCGCTGACGCAGTGGTACAGATGGATCATGGGTGCGGTGGGGGCATGGCGGTGTGGAGACCGGGCCCGCCAGTGTAGTGGCGGGTGGCGAAAGTGCGCTGGCCGGTGCCGTCCTGGCGACGCTCGTCACGCAGCGCCGCACCGCTTCATGCGGCGTTGCGCGCCTTGCGCCGGAACTCCGCCGGCGAGTCCCCCGTCCAGCCGCGGAACGCGCGGATGAAGCTCTTCTCGTTGACGAAGCCCGCCGCCTCGGCCACCTGCTTGATGGGGCGGTCCGTGCGGTGCAGCAGGTCCACGGCGCGGCTTTGGCGCACCTCGTCCTTCAGGCCCTGCAGCGTGGCGCCTTCTTCCTTGAGCTGGCGGTGCAGCGTGCGCGGCGACACATGCAGCAGGCCCGCGAGCGATTCGGCGCCGTGCTGGGGCAGCGCATGTGCCAGTTGCCCGGCCACGGGGGCGCCCAGCAGCTGGCGCACGCGCTGCACCAGCAGCCGGTCGCGCCGGTACTGCAGCACCGTCAGGGGCAGGGCGTGCTGCAGCATCTGGCGCAGGGCCTGCTCGTCGCGCCGCAGGGGCAGGCTGAGGTAGCGCGCATCGAAGTGGATGGCCGTCCGCGGGGCGCCAAAGGCCACCGGGCCGCGGAAGAGCACCGCGTACGCGTCCGCATGCGGCGGCGCGGCGAACGCGAACTCGGCGGCGATCAGCGGTATGCGCGAATCCACCAGCCAGCAGGCCAGCCCGTGTGCATTGCGCAGCACCGAGACCAGGCAGAACTCGCGCAACGCGCCCAGGTCGCGTGCTTCGGCGATGCCCAGGGTGGCGGTGCCGCCCTGGACCGTGAGGTGCAGCGCGATATCGTCCGCGAGCAGCCCGTGGTGGCGGCACCAGCGTGCCAGCGCCACCTGCAGGTTGGGCGAGCTGATGGACGCGCGCGCCAGCATGCCGTAGCTGCCCCAGGGCAGGCGCCGGCTGAACCAGCCCAGGGCCTCGTCGTCCAGCTCCTGCATGGCGGCATCGGAGATCTGCTCCATCTGCCAGGCGGTGATGCGGGCATGGGGATCGTGCAGCAGCTCCGGCGCGATCTGTGCCTGCGCCAGGGCGCGTTCGGGGCCCATGCCCCGGCGTTCGTAGGCCAGCGCGATCGCCCGCACGAAGGCCATGGGCGTCACGGCGGGTGCGCTGGTGGGGGCCAGGGCCTGCCAGGCCGGCTCGGGGGTGGGGGCAACGGGTTTCACACAAGGCAGTGTGCCCGATGCGTGGCACGATTTGCAACCTTTGTGGCAACCAGGGCCGGACCAGGGCTTCTATGCTTACGGATCGCCGCCCCCGCCGCCGCACGCGGGAGGAAGAGCCATGCAAGGAGACACAACATGACGACGACCCCTGCCGCCTTTGCCGCCGCAGCCCCTCTCACCGGCAGCCACGCCCGTGGCGCCAGCGGCGTCCCGCTGATCGAGCAGACCATCGGCGATTTCTTTGCCGGCATGGTGGCCCGCCAGCCGGGGCGCGAGGCGCTGGTCAGCGTGCACCAGGGGCGCCGCTACACCTACGCCGAACTGCAGGTCCAGGCGCAGCGCCTGGCCAGCGCGCTGCTCGGCCAGGGCCTGGTGCCCGGCGACCGCGTGGGCATCTGGTCGCACAACAACGCCGAATGGGTGCTGATGCAGCTGGCCACCGCGCAGGCGGGCCTGGTGCTGGTCAACATCAACCCGGCCTACCGCACGTCGGAAGTCGAATACGCCCTGAACAAGGTGGGCTGCAAGCTGCTGGTGACCATGGCGCGCTTCAAGACCAGCGACTACCTGGGCATGCTGCGCGAGCTGGCGCCCCAGTGGCAGCACCAGCAGCCGGGCCAGCTGGGCGCGGTGAAGCTGCCCCACCTGCACACGGTGGTGTGGATCGACGAGGCGGGCCAGGGCGCCGACGAGCCCGGGCTGCTGCGCTTTTCGGACCTGATCGCGCGCGGCGATGCGGCCGACCCGCGCCTGGCCCAGGTGGCCGCCACGCTCAAGGCCACCGACCCCATCAACATCCAGTTCACCAGCGGCACCACGGGCTTCCCGAAGGGCGCCACGCTCACGCACCGCAACATCCTGAACAACGGCTTCTTCATCGGCGAATGCATGAAGCTCACGCCCGAGGACCGCCTGTGCATCCCCGTGCCGCTGTACCACTGCTTCGGCATGGTGCTGGGCAACCTGGCGTGCCTGACACACGGCGCCACCATCGTGTACCCCAACGACGGGTTCGACCCGCTCACCGTGCTGCAGACGGTGCAGGACGAGCGCTGCACCGGCCTGCACGGCGTCCCCACGATGTTCATCGCCGAGCTGGACCACCCGCGGTTCGCCGAGTTCGACCTGTCCACCCTGCGCACCGGCATCATGGCGGGCTCTCCCTGCCCCACCGAGGTGATGAAGCGCGTGGTGGAGCAGATGAACCTGCGCGAAATCACCATCGCCTACGGCATGACCGAGACCAGCCCGGTCAGCTGCCAGAGCAGCACCGACACGCCGCTCGACAAGCGCGTCTCCACCGTGGGCCAGGTGCAGCCGCACCTGGAGGTCAAGATCGTGGACCCCGACACCGGCGCCGTGGTGCCCATCGGCCAGCGCGGCGAGTTCTGCACCAAGGGCTATTCGGTGATGCACGGCTACTGGGGCGACGATGCCAAGACCCGCGAAGCCATCGACGAAGGCGGCTGGATGCACACCGGCGACCTCGCCACCATGGACGCCGAGGGCTATGTGAACATCGTCGGCCGCATCAAGGACATGGTGATCCGTGGCGGCGAGAACATCTACCCGCGCGAGATCGAAGAGTTCCTGTACCGCCACCCGCAGGTGCAGGACGTGCAGGTGGTGGGCGTGCCCGATGCCAAGTATGGCGAGGAGCTCTGCGCCTGGATCATCGCCAAGCCGGGCACGAAGCCCACCGAAGACGACATTCGTGCCTTCTGCAAAGGCCAGATCGCGCACTACAAGGTGCCGCGCTACATCCGCTTCGTCACCAGCTTCCCGATGACGGTGACGGGCAAGATCCAGAAGTTCAAGATCCGCGATGAGATGAAGGATCAGCTCGGTCTGGTCGAAGCCAAGACCGCGTGAAACACACAAGAAGCAACACAGCATGACCATTCTCGACACCCAACTCAACGCCCGCTCGGCGGACTTCCTGGCCAATGCCGCCGCCATGCGCACGCTGGTGGACGACCTGCGCGCCCAGCTCGACAAGGTCGCCCAGGGCGGCGGCGAGGCCGCCCGCGCCAAGCACACCGCGCGCGGCAAGCTGCTGCCGCGCGAGCGCGTGCAGATGCTGCTGGACCCGGGCACGCCGTTCCTGGAGTTGGCCCCGCTGGCCGCGCTCAACATGTACAACAACGATGCGCCCAGCTCGGGGCTGATTGCCGGCATCGGCCGCGTGAGCGGCGTGGACTGCATGATCGTGTGCAACGACGCCACGGTGAAGGGCGGCACCTACTACCCGCTCACCGTCAAGAAGCACCTGCGCGCGCAGGAAGTGGCGCAGCAGAACCACCTCACCTGCATCTACCTGGTGGACTCCGGCGGCGCCAACCTGCCCAACCAGGACGAGGTCTTTCCGGACCGCGACCACTTCGGCCGCATCTTCTTCAACCAGGCCAACATGAGCGCGATGGGCATCTCGCAGATCGCCGTGGTCATGGGCAGCTGCACGGCCGGGGGCGCCTACGTGCCGGCCATGAGCGACGAATCCATCATCGTCAAGAACCAGGGCACCATCTTCCTGGGCGGCCCGCCGCTGGTCAAAGCCGCCACGGGCGAGGTCGTCACCGCCGAGGACCTGGGCGGTGGCGACGTGCACACGCGCCTGTCAGGGGTGGCCGACCACCTGGCGCAAAACGACCTGCATGCGCTGCAGCTGGCGCGCAATGCGGTGCGAAATCTGAACAAAAACAAGGCTCCAGCGACCGCCGATCAAGCGCCAATAGCTCCTAAATTTGTAGCTGAAGAGCTCTACGGCGTGATCCCCGTCGACACACGCAAGCCCTTCGACGTGCGCGAGATCATTGCCCGCATCGTCGATGGCAGCGAGTTCGACGAGTTCAAGGCCCGCTACGGCACCACGCTGGTCACGGGCTTCGCGCGCATCGAGGGCATGATGGTCGGCATCATCGCCAACAACGGCATCCTGTTCAGCGAGTCGGCCCTGAAGGGCGCGCACTTCATCGAGCTGTGCTGCCAGCGCAAGATCCCGCTGGTGTTCCTGCAGAACATCACCGGCTTCATGGTCGGGCGCAAGTACGAGAACGAAGGCATAGCGCGCAACGGCGCCAAGATGGTCACGGCCGTGGCCACGGCCAGCGTGCCCAAGTTCACCATCATCATCGGCGGCAGCTTTGGCGCCGGCAACTACGGCATGTGCGGCCGCGCGTACTCGCCCCGCTTCCTGTGGATGTGGCCCAACGCGCGCATCAGCGTGATGGGCGGCGAGCAGGCGGCCGGCGTGCTCGCCACCGTCAAGCGCGATGGCATCGAGGGCAAGGGCGGCCAGTGGAGCATGGAGGAAGAAGAAGCCTTCAAGGCACCCATCCGCCGCCAGTACGAAGACCAGGGCCACCCCTACTACGCCACTGCCCGCCTGTGGGACGATGGCGTGATCGACCCGGCCGACACCCGCCGCGTGCTGGCGCTGGGCCTGGCGGCCACGCGCAATGCGGCCATCGAAGACACCAGGTTCGGCCTGTTCCGCATGTGACCGTGCCGGGAGCCGCCATGGACGCCGTCGCCCACTTCACACAGCTCGCACGCTACAACGTGTGGGCCACGGCGCGCCTGCTCGATGCCGTGCGGGCGCTGCCTGAAGAGGCCTACCGGCGCGATGTGGGCCTGTTCTTCAAGAGCATCCACGGCACGCTCAACCACCTGCTGGTGGGCGAACACCATCTGTGGTTCGTGCGGTTTGCCGAAGGCACCTCGCCCAAGATGGCGCTGGACGCCGAACTGGAAAGCGACCGCGCGCGGCTGGATGCCCGCCTGCGCGAGGGCGCGGCCCGCTGGGCACCGCTGATCGCTTCGTTCGCCCCAGGCCGCTGGGACGGTACGCTGGACTACACCACCATGCGCGGCACGGCGGCATCGCTGCCGTTCGCGGCCACGCTGGCGCATGTGTTCAACCACGGCACGCACCACCGGGGCCAGATCACCGCCGCATTGACCGCCCTGGGCCAGTCCAGCCCCGAGCTGGACCTTGTCTACTTCCTGCAAAACCCGCCCAAGCCATGAGCCAGAACCTGTCCATCACCCACACCGGCGCCGTGGCGCGCATCACGCTCACGCAGCCCGAGATCCGCAACGCCTTCAGCGACGAAGTCATCGCCGAGATCACCGCCGCCTTCATGGAGGTGGGCGGGCGTGCCGATGTGCGCGCCGTGGTGCTGGCCGCAGAAGGGCCCGCGTTCTGCGCGGGCGCCAACCTGAACTGGATGCGCCGCATGGCCGACTACACGCGCGACGAAAATATCGCCGACGCCGGCAAGCTGGCCGAGATGCTGCGCGTGATCTACGCATGCGAGAAGCCCACCATCGCCCGCGTGCAGGGCGATGTGTACGCGGGCGGCATGGGCCTGGTGGCCGCGTGCGACATGGCGGTGGCGGTGGACACGGCGGGCTTTTGCCTCAGCGAGGTGAAGCTGGGCCTCATCCCCGCCACCATCAGCCCCTATGTGATCCGTGTCATGGGGGCGCGCGCCGCGCACCGCTATTTCCTGACGGCCGAGCGCTTCGGCGCGGCCGAGGCGCTGCGCATCGGCTTCGTGCACGAGGTCGTGGCGGCCGACCAGCTCGACGCCAAGGTGGACGAACTGCTGAAAGCCCTGACCAGTGCCAGTCCCAACGCCGTGCGCGTATGCAAGAAGCTGGTGATGGATGTGGCCGAGCGGGAGATCAACGCGGGCCTGATCGCCGCCACCGTGCAGGGCATTGCCGACATCCGCGCCAGCGACGAGGGCAAGGAGGGCGTGCATTCCTTCCTGAACAAGCGCAAGCCGAACTGGCTATGAAACACCCCCTGAGTCGCTTCGCGCCTTCCCCCTCTCTCGCTTCGCGGCAGGGGGACGATGCCATCGCTGCGGGGCGGCCCTTGCTCGGCATCTCTGGCATGGCGCCGTGGCGGTCTCTGAGGCACGAGGCAGTGCAGAGCGCAGTGGAGGACTGATATGGACACCCTTTGGCTCAACATCGTGCAGTGGCTCCACACCCTGGGGCTGCATGTTGACGCCGGCACCGCGCGCGAAGTGGCCGCGGGCGCGGCGCGTGCCACGGCGCAGCTGGACATGCCCAGCCTGCTGGCGCTGGCCGCCGCGCTGGGCTGGGCCAGCGGATTCCGTCTGTACGCAGTGGTCTTCATCGTCGGCGTCATGGGTGCCATGGGCTGGATGCCCTTGCCCCCAGGTCTGCACGTGCTGCAGAACCCACTGGTGCTGCTGGTGGCGGGTGGCCTGATGCTGGTCGAGTTCTTTGCGGACAAGGTCCCGTGGATCGACAGCGCCTGGGATGCCGTGCACACCGTCATCCGCGTGCCCGGCGGCGCCCTGCTGGCCGCGGGCGTGTTCGGTGCCGACAACGCCACCATGGGCGTGGTGGCCGGTTTGCTGGGCGGGTCGCTGGCCGCCACGTCGATGGCCACCAAGATGACCACGCGCGCAGCGGCCAACACCTCGCCCGAGCCGTTTTCCAACTGGCTGCTGTCGTTTTTCGAAGACGGCCTGGTGGTGGCCGTGGTGTGGCTGGCCACGCAGCACCCGGTGGCCTTCGGCATCGCACTGGTGCTGATGGTGGCCGTGTCGGTGTTGCTCCTGGTGGTGCTGTTCAAGTTTCTGCGCGCCGTGGTGCGGCGCTTGTCTTCTTTCTTTTCTGGTTCTGCCAAGGTGGCTTAAAAATGTTCAAAAAGATTCTGATTGCCAATCGTGGTGAGATCGCTTGCCGGGTCGCCGCTACGGCCAAGCGCCTGGGCGTGAAGACCGTTGCGGTGTACTCCGATGCCGACGCCAAGGCCAAACACGTGGCCGTGTGCGACGAGGCCGTGCACATCGGCGGCAGCGCGCCCAAGGACAGCTACCTGCGCTGGGAGCGCATCATCGAGGCCGCCCAGGCCACGGGCGCACAGGCCATCCACCCGGGCTACGGCTTCCTGTCCGAGAACGAGGACTTCGCCCACGCCTGCGCGGCCGCAGGCCTGGTCTTCATCGGCCCGCCCCCCTCGGCCATCAAGGACATGGGCCTGAAGGCCGAGTCCAAGCAGCTCATGGAAAAGGCCGGCGTGCCCCTGGTGCCCGGCTACCACGGCAGTGACCAGGACCCGGCGCTGCTGCAGCGCGAGGCCGACCGCATCGGCTACCCCGTGCTCATCAAGGCCAGCGCGGGTGGCGGCGGCAAGGGCATGCGCGCGGTGGACAAGAGCGGGGACTTCGCCGCCGCGCTCGAATCGTGCAAGCGCGAGGCCATCAACAGCTTTGGCGACGATGCGGTGCTGGTAGAAAAATACGTGCAGCGCCCGCGCCACATCGAGATCCAGGTGTTTGGCGACACGCACGGCAACTGCGTCTACCTGTTCGAGCGCGACTGCTCCGTGCAGCGCCGCCACCAGAAGGTGCTGGAAGAGGCCCCCGCCCCCGGCATGACGCCGGAACTGCGCGCACAGATGGGCGAAGCCGCCGTGGCCGCCGCCAAGGCGGTGAACTACGTGGGCGCGGGCACGGTGGAGTTCATCGTGGAGCAGCCCGGTGGCTACGAGCGGCCCGACCAGATGAAGTTCTACTTCATGGAAATGAACACCCGCCTGCAGGTGGAGCACCCGGTGACCGAGGCCATCACGGGGCTCGATCTGGTGGAGTGGCAACTGCGCGTGGCGTCTGGCGAGCCGCTGCCTTTGACACAGGACGCGCTGCGCATCACCGGCCATGCGATCGAAGCGCGCATCTGCGCCGAGAACCCCGACAACAACTTCCTGCCCGCCACCGGCGCGCTCAACGTGTATGCGCTGCCCGACTGCGTGACCTTCGAGCGGGGCGCGGTGCGCGTGGACTCCGGCGTGCGCCAGGGCGATGCGATCAGCCCGTTCTACGACTCCATGGTGGCCAAGCTAATCGTGCACGGCGACACGCGCGAGCAGGCACTGGCGCGGCTGGACGAGGCCCTGGCGCAAACGCACATCGTGGGCCTGGCGACCAACGTGCAGTTCCTGCGCCGCGTGGCGCGCACCGGTGCATTTGCGAACGCGCAGCTCGACACCGCGCTGATCCCGCGCGAGCAGGCGGTGCTGTTCCACCAGGAGCCGGTGGGCCTGCCCCTGGCCGCCGCAGCCGCCGTGGCGCAGACGGTGCTGCATGAACGCGCCACCGAAGGCGTGGACCCCTTCAGCCGCCGCGACGGTTTTCATTCGCACGCGCTCACGCGCCGCCGCTTCGAGTTCGAGTTTGGCGGCGAGCACGCCAAGGCCTGGCTTACCTATGAACGTGACGGCGCGCTGCACCTGGCGGTTGGCGAGGGCGATGCGGCCGTGGCAGGGCCGCTGGAATTCGCGGAACAAGGCGGCGCCATCGAACTGCAGTTCGCAGGCCAGCGCACCCGCGCTGCGGTGTACGCCCAGGGCGAGGTGGACCATGTGTTCACCCCGCGCGGCGCGACGCAGATCACCGCCATCGACCTGCTGGCCCATGCGGGCGAGGCAGCGGCCGAAGGCGGGCGCCTCACGGCCCCCATGCCCGGCAAGGTGGTGTCTTTTGCCGTCAAGGCGGGCGATGCCGTCACCAAGGGCCAGCCGCTGGCGGTGATGGAAGCCATGAAGATGGAGCACACCATTGCCGCGCCCGCCGACGGCGTGGTGCAGGAGCTGCTGTACGCCCCGGGCGACCAGGTGACCGAAGGCGCGGAGCTGCTCAAGCTGGTGGTGGCCGAAAAGGCGTAGGCGGCCGCAGGGCACCCCGCATGCGACAGCGCGCGGGGGGCAATGCCGTTACGCTTGGGCGCCATGAAAATCACCTTCTGCTGTACCGACACCAAGGCCGACCCCTGGCTCCAGGGGCTTTCCGCCGCATTGCCCGGCGCTGATATTTCCGTGTGGCAGCCCGGCGCGCCGCAGGCCGACTACGCCGTGGTCTGGGCGCCGCCCCAGCAGTTCATGGACGAGCAGCCAGGCCTCAAGGCGCTGTTCAATATCGGGGCGGGCGTGGATGCGCTGCTCAAGCTGCGCCTGCCGCCCGGTGCGCTGGTGGTGCGGCTCGACGATGCGGGCATGGCCGTGCAGATGGCCGAGTACGTGTGCCATGCGGTCATCCGCCACTTTCGCGAGTTCGACGGCTACGAGGCCGACATGGCGGCCGGGCGCTGGGGCTACCGCAAGCCGCGCCTGCGTGGCGACTACCCCATTGGCGTGATGGGCCTGGGCGTGCTGGGCGAGCGCGTGGCCAAGGCGCTGGCGCAGTTCGAGTTCCCGGTCAACGGCTGGAGCCGCAGCCCCAAGGCCATCGAAGGGGTGCGCGCCTTCAGTGGCGCGGAGCAGTTCCACGACTTCCTGGCGGCCAGCCGCGTGCTGGTCAACCTGCTGCCGCTCACGCCCGACACGGCCAATGTCATCAACAAGGAAACGCTGGGCCGCCTGCTGCCGGGCGCCTACGTCATCAACGTGGCGCGCGGCGCGCACCTCGTGGACGAAGACCTGCTGGCGGCCATCGGCAGCGGCCACGTGGCCGGCGCCACGCTCGATGTGTTCCGCACCGAACCGCTGCCCGCGGGCCACGCGTTCTGGAACCACCCGCGCATCACCGTCACCCCCCACACCTCGGCGCGCACGCTGCGCGAGGAGAGCATTGCCCAGATCGCGCGCAAGATGGCCGCGCTGCAGCGGGGCGAGGCGGTCGCGGGCGTGGTGAACCCCGGGCGTGGGTACTGAGGCCGCTGGCCGGCGGTGTCTCCAGCGTTGAAAATGGGGGCATGAACACGTCAACCTTTCGCGGCTTGCTTGGCTTCCTGGGCTGGTTCCTGCTGGTGCCCGGTGCCCTGACCGCGCTGGGCGCGGCGTGGCTGCTGGCCTCGGGCATGAGCCTGCTGGGCGGCACGCTCACCGCCCAGGGCCGCGTGGTGGCGCATGAGGAGACCTTTGTCGGCCCCTCCCACCGCAAGGCGCTCGCCCGGAAGAGCATCGTGGAATTCGTGGCGGGCGACGGGCGAACCCTGCGTTTCACGGACTCGGTGGCGCGCCAGCTTCAGGCCGTGCACAAGGTCGGCGAGGCGGTCACGGTGCGCTATCCCGCCAAGGACCCCGCGCAGGCCGAAATCAGCAGCTCCACCACGATCAGGAGCTTCATCGGCGTCGTGATGCTGCTGTTCGGTGCCGTGGGCATGGCGGCGGGCTGGCTGTTGCTGCGCCTGCGCCCGAGGGCCGCGGCCCCACCGCCCTGAGCCCCTGGCTGGCAGCCCGTCAATCCATCGTCACGCCCGCATCGCGCACCAGCTTGCCCAGGCGCTGCGCGTCGGCCTTGATCAGCGCGCCGAAGTCTGCCGCCGTGCCCGCCACCACCGGCGTGCCGATGGCCTCCCACTTGGCGCGGAAGGCGGGTTCCTTGAAGATCGCATTCACCGTGGCGTTGAGCTTGTCCACGGTGGCCTGCGGCGTGCCCGCGCGCACGGCGATGCCGTGCCAGCCGGTGATCTGGTAGCCCGGCACGCCCGCTTCGGCCATGGTGGGAACGTTGGGCAGCACCTTGGCGCGCTCGGCCGACGTGACCGCCAGCGGGATGAGCTTGCCCGACTGGAGGTGCGGCAGCGAGCTGCCCACGATGTCGAACATCACGTTCACCTGGCCGCCCAGCAAGTCGTTGAGCGCGGGGCCCGCGCCGCGGTACGGAATGTGGCCCATCTTCACGTGGGCGGTGGTGTTGAACAGCTCACCCGCCAGGTGCTGCGGCGTGCCGTTGCCGGCCGATGCAAAGCTCAGCACCGGCTTGCCCGCCTTGGCCATGGCGATGAGTTCCGGCAAGGTCTTCACGCCCAGCGAGGGGTGCACTTCCAGCACCAGCGGAAAGGCCGACAGCTGCACCACGGGCACCAGGTCGGTCAGTGGGTTGAACGGCATGCTGGCGTACAGCGACGGGTTCACCGCCATCGGGCCGCTGGCGGCCAGCAGCAGGGTGTGGCCGTCGGCGGGCGCCTGCTTGGCCACCTCGGCGCTGCCGGAGTTGCCGCCCGCGCCGCCCTTGTTGTCCACCACCACGGTCACGCCCAGGCGGCTTTGCAGCTCGGGCTGCAGCATGCGCGCCATCAGGTCGGTGGGGCCTCCGGGCGGGTAGGGCACCACGAAGCGAATGGTCTTGGTGGGGAAGGCGGCCGGGGCCGTCTGGGCCACGGCGTGGCCTGCCATGCCCAGGGCCAGGGCCCAGGTGGCGGGCAGGGCAAGCGCCAGGCGGATGGCCGTGCGTCGCGTGGCCTGGCGGGCCTGTGGTACGGGGGCGTGGGCGGTGGGGTGTTGTTGCATGGTGTCTCCTGCGGATGGATGAAGGCCCGTCTGGCGCGGGCTGATGGGTTTGATGGCGTAATGAGAATGGGCAGAGGCGGGCCGAGGCTCAGCCCGCGCCGAACCGCTGGCGGATGTCCTGCGCCGTGGCCAGCGGCCGCCCCAGCGCAGCCGCGGCCTCGACCGCCTGGCGCACCAGCGCCGCGTTGTCGGGTGCAGTGCTGCCGTCCTTGCGCAGCAGGTTGTTCTCGAACCCCACGCGGGCATGCCCGCCGAAGACCGCGGCGGCGGTGATGCAGGTGTTCTCGGCCGCGCCGAACGCGCACACGGCCCAGGGTTCGGGCCCGTCGTGGGCGGCCAGGAAGGGCAGCAGGTCGCGCGGGCTCGAGGTCTGGCCCGCGCTGTAGCGGCCCAGCACGAACAGCAGGAACCACGGCGCATCGGGCACTACGCCGCTGGCGCGCAGCGCCTGCCAGCGGCGCAGGTCGGCCACGTCGTACAGGATGACCTGCACCATGCAGCGCCGCTCTGCCAAGCCGGTGAAGAAGCGCTGCAGGCCGGCCTCGCCGATCTCGGGCTGGTCGATCTCGCGCAGGCCGATGGACACGGCCTCGGGCTGCAGCGCCTCGACCATCGCGATCTGCGCCGGGGCACGGTACACGCCTGCGGCTTCGCTCGTGACCTGCACCACCATCGCATCGCCCACCGCGTGCTGCACCACGCGCCGGGCTTCGCGGTAGCCCTCCACGTCCAGGCTGTGGCGGCCCTGGGCGTCGCGGATGTGCATGTGGATCATGGCCGAGCCGGCTTCCAGGCAGGCCTTGGCGGTGGCGGCCAGCGTGGCCGGCGTGGTCGGCACGGCGGGGTGGTCGCTCGGCAGCTTGTACGCGCCGTTGGGCGCCACGGTGATGATCAGCGGGTCGGGCCAGTGGCCGGTGGCGTTCATGGCGTGGCTCCCGGCGTGGTGTGTGTGCTGGCGGGCTCGATGGTGGGCAGCTCGCTGGCCAGCAGGGCCAGGCCCTGGCGCAGCAGCGTGTCGTAGCGGGTGCGCTCGGCGCGTTTGCGGTCCTCGGGCCAGTCGAAGAAGCCCTTGCCGGTCTTCATGCCCAGCTCGCCGCTGGCCACGCGGTCGCGCAGCGCCTGGGCGGGCACGTCGGTGTTGGAAAGCGTGGGATACATGGTGGCCGCGGCCGCGCAGTGCACCTCGATGCCCGCGTGGTCGCGCTGCAGCACCGGCCCCGCCGCCAGGAAGCGAAAGCCAAAGCCAAAGCGCACGGCGGCGTCCACGTCTTCCGGAGACGCGATGCCTTCGTCGATGAGCGCAAACGCCTCGCGCGACAGCGCATGCTGCATGCGGTTGGCCAGAAAACCCGGCTTGTCCTTCTTCACCAGCACCGGCACGCTGCCGCAGCGGCGCATGAAGCCGTGCAGCCACTGGCCCAGCGTGGGGTCGCTGCGCTCGCCCAGCACCACCTCCACCAGCGGCACCAGGTGCGCCGGCATGAAGAAGTGCAGGCCCAGCATGCGCTGCGCGGTGGGCAGGCCCTGTGCGATGGCGCTGATCGGAAAACCCGAGCTGTTGCTGGCCAGCACCGCGCTGGCCGGGGCGATGGCTTCCAGCTCGGCAAACAGCTGCTGCTTGGCGGCCAGCTGCTCGGTGATGCATTCGACCACCAGCACCACGCCGTCCCAGGCCACGTCCTGCAGGCTGGCGCACACCTCCACCGGGCCCGCGCTCGTGGCCAGGCCGGCGGCGTCGAGTTCTGCGGCAATGTGCGGCAAGAGCAGATCGCGGCGTGCGGTGTGCGGGTCCACCACCGTGACCCGGGCGCCGCCGCGGGCCAGGACCACGGCCACGTCGGCGCCCATGGTGCCCCCGCCCACGACCACCGTGCGTGCATTGCGCGGCGAACTGATGTCCATGCTGCTGTCTCCTTGTGTTGTCTTGCGGTGCAGTCTAGGCAGGCGGCATTGCGCGGTCCAGACGTATTTTTCGATAGACTGATCGGCCATGAAGATCAATTGGTCGGCCCGCGAGGTCGATGTGTTCCTGGCGCTGGCCGACACGCTGAGCTTTCGGCGCACCGCGCTGCAGATGCACCTGTCGCAGTCGGCGGTGTCGGGCACGCTCGCGCGGCTTGAAGAGATGCTGGGCGCGCGCCTGTTCGACCGCACCACGCGCACGGTGCAGCTCACGCAGGCGGGCGAGGTGTTTGCCGAGCAGGCCCGCTTTCTGCGCCACCAGATGGATGAGACCGTGCGCCGCGTGCAGGCCGTGGCCCAGGTGCAGGTGGGGCGGCTGGCGCTGGCGGCGCTGCCGTCGCTGGCGGCGGGCGTGGTGCCCCGTGCGTTCGCGCGCTTTGCGGCGGGGCACCCGGGCGTGCACCTGGAGCTGTTCGACAGCCTGGCGGGCCCGGCGTTCGACATGGTGCGCGCAGGGCGCGTGGACTTCGCGCTCACTGCCGCCAACCCCGCGTATGCCGACCTCGACTACACCCCGCTGTCGTCCGACCGCTTCGTGCTGCTGCTGGCCCGCGCCCACCCGCTGGCGCGCGGCCGCGGAGCCCTGGGCTGGGCCGACGTGGCGGACCTGCCGCACATCTCCATGCCCGCCGGCACCAGCGTGCGCCAGTACGCCGACGAGGCGCTGCTCACGCACCGCATCCGCTTTGCGCCGCGCTACGAGGTGGAGCACCTGGCCACCATCGCGGCCATGGTGGCGGCGCAGCTGGGCGTGAGCGCGCTGCCCGAGCTGGCCGCGCAGGTCGTGCGCCGGCCCGAGGTGGTGGCCCGCCCGCTCAAGCTGCCCTCGCTGCGCCGGCCCATCGGCCTGGTCACGCTGCGCGGGCGGCGCCTGTCGCTGGCGGCGGTGCAGATGGTGGCGCTGCTGCGCCAGGAGATGGAGGAGGGGGCTGCACGCTGAGGCCCCGGACGCCGGCGCCGCAATGGCAGGAGCGGGGAAGGGTCTGGCAGGATATGGGGTGGTGCCGTCCCCGCGAAGCCCGGACAATAGAAGGCCTGTTCCCGGCCGTGGTGCCCGGGCTGCAGCGGCGCCGCCCGGGCGCTGCCGCCGCCAGGGTCCGGCCTGTTTCCCGTTTCCCTTTCTTTCAGGTAGCCGCCATGAGCATTCCTTCCCGCGTCAAACTCATCGATGTCGGTCCGCGCGACGGGCTGCAGAACGAAAAATCGCCCGTGCCCGCCGACGTCAAGATCGCCCTGGTGCACCGCCTGCAGGACGCGGGCCTCAAAGAGATCGAAGTCACGAGCTACGTGAGCCCCAAGTGGGTGCCGCAGATGGCCGACAACCACGAGGTGATGCAGGGCGTGAACCGCGTGGCCGGCGTGCGCTACTCGGTGCTCACGCCCAACCTCAAGGGCTATGAAGCCGCGGTGGCGGACCGGCCCGACGAGATCGTGGTCTTCGGCTCGGCCAGCGAGGCCTTCAGCCAGAAGAACATCAACTGCTCCATCGCCGAGAGCATCGAGCGCTTCGCGCCCGTGGTCGAGGCGGCGCTGGCGGCCGGCATCGGCGTGCGCGGCGCGATGAGCTGCACCGTGGGCTGCCCGTACGAGGGCGAGATCGCCCCCGGGCGCGTGGAGTACCTTGCCGGCCTGCTCCAGGGCATCGGCGTGCAGCGCGTGGACGTGGCCGACACCATCGGCGTGGGCACGCCGCGCAAGGTGCAGCGCGCGCTGGAAGCGACGCTGAAGCATTTCGGCATCGACGATGTGTCGGGCCACTTCCACGACACCTACGGTCAGGCGTTGTCCAACACGCTGGCCGCGCTGGAGCTGGGGGTGTGGAACTACCAGTCCTCCGTGGCGGGCCTGGGCGGCTGCCCATACGCCAAGGGCGCCACGGGCAACGTGGCGACGGAAGACGTGGTCTACATGCTGCACGGCATGGGCATCGAGACCGGCATCGATCTTGATAAGCTCATCGATGCGGGGGCCTACATCAGTGGCTTCCTGAACCGTAAACCCAATTCCCGCGCAGCGAATGCACTGCTAACCAAACGCGCGGGATAGCGCCCCCGGCGCAGGAGAAAACTACCGTGTGCGGAGCTGAACTGAAGAATTTGCCGGACGGCGTGCAGCGCGTGGCCGCGGCGCTGCAATCGCAGGGCCATCCCCACATGCCGCAGATGCTCGACGACGCCGCGCGCACCGCGCAGCAGGCGGCCGATGCGCTGGGCATCCTCGTGGGGCAGGTGGCCAAGAGCATCATCTTCCGGCGCAAGAGCGACGACGTGGCCGTGCTCGTGGTCACGTCGGGCGACCGGCGCGTGGACGAGAAAAAGGTCGAGGCCCACGTGGGCGGCAAGATCGGCCGGGCGGACGCCGAGTTCGTGAAGTCGCGCACCGGTTTTTCCATCGGCGGCGTGTCGCCCGTGGCGCATGCCACGCCGCCCGTCACGCTGATCGACCAGGACCTGCTGCGCTTTGACGTGGTGTGGGCCGCGGCCGGGCACCCGCACAGCGTGTTTGCGCTGCATCCGGGCGACCTGCAGCGCCTGACCGGGGCGCCCGTGGTCGACGTGGTGCAGGCGCCCGTGGACACCAGCGTGCAGCCCGCCGCATGAATGCTATTGATTTGCTAGCTGATCGCGCCCGCCAGTTGGGCGCTGGCGGCCATCTTGATGCCCGGAGCATGGAGCCCGTGCCCTCGCCGTGCATCTCGGTGTGCCGCATGTCGCCCGACCGCAGCCATTGCGAAGGCTGCTTTCGCACGCTCGACGAGATCCGCATCTGGTCGCGTGCCGACGCCAGTTTGCGCCGGGGCATCTGGGCGCAGCTGCTGGGCCGCGCTGGCATCCCGGCCGCCCCGCAGAAGGCACAGGAGACATCGCCGTGAAGCGCATCACCTTTTACCTGGACTTCGTGTCCCCCTACGCCTGGCTGGCGTTCGAGCGCCTGCCCGAGGCGCTGCAGGGGCTGAGCTACAGCGTGGCCTACCAGCCCGTGCTGCTGGGTGCGCTGCTGCAGCAGCATGCCAACCCCGGGCCGGCGGGCATCGCCCCCAAGCGCGACTGGACCTACCGCCATGTGACCTGGCTGGGCCACGCGCAGGGCACGCCGCTGCAGATGCCCGCGCGCCATCCGTTCAACCCGCTGCCCCTGCTGCGCACGGCGCTGGCCTGCAGCGACGACGGCCACATCAACCGCTTCGTGGCCGGCACGGTGCTGCGCCATGTGTGGCAGGGCGGGCACGATGCGCTCGACCCGGCGCGCCTGGCCGATCTGGCCACGCAACTCGCGGACCAGCTGCGTCCCGGCGAGGATGCGACCAGCGATGGCCCCAAGGCCCTGCTGCGCGCCAACACCGAAGCCGCGCAGGCGGCGGGCGTTTTTGGCGTGCCGGCGTTCGAGGTGGACGGCAAGCTGTTCTGGGGCCTCGACGGCCTGCCGATGCTGCGCGCGTACCTCGACGGCGACGCGTGGTTCGACGGTCCGGGCTGGGATGCTGTCAGCCAGCTCCCATCGGGTTTACCCGGCAAGGTGTGAGCGATTTCCGGATGCTGAAAGGGGCGCTGCGGGTTTCACCCTAAGTTGTCAGAGAGCGGTCAGTTTGGTGAAAGCTCGTGTTGGTTTCGCGTCAGAGCGTGGTCAGTGCCATCTCCAAGAATGCGTGCAGCCCGCCGCAGCGCGGTCTGAACAACCAACAGGAGACACACACCATGGCAACCGTTCATCCCGCACCGCGGCCGATGTCGCCCGAAGAGAGGAAGGTCATCTTCGCGTCGTCCCTCGGCACCGTTTTCGAGTGGTACGACTTTTATCTGTACGGCTCGCTCGCGGCCATCATCGCCAAGCAGTTCTTCAGCGGCCTGGATGCCGGCTCGGCGTTCATCTTCGCGCTGCTGGCGTTTGCCGCGGGCTTCATCGTCCGCCCCTTCGGCGCCATCTTCTTCGGCCGCCTGGGCGACATGATCGGGCGCAAGTACACGTTCCTGGTCACCATCCTGATCATGGGCCTGTCGACCTTCATCGTGGGTATCCTGCCCACGTATGCATCGATCGGCGTGGCGGCTCCCGTCATCCTGATCGCACTGCGCCTGCTGCAAGGCCTGGCGCTGGGCGGTGAGTACGGCGGCGCGGCCACCTACGTGGCCGAGCATGCCCCGCACGGCAAGCGCGGCGCCTACACGGCCTGGATCCAGACCACGGCCACGCTGGGCCTGTTCCTGTCGCTGATGGTGATCCTGGGCACCCGCACGGCCATGGGCGAGGAAGCCTTCGCCGACTGGGGCTGGCGCATCCCGTTCATCGTGTCGATCCTGCTCCTGGCCATCTCGGTCTGGATCCGCCTGTCGATGAACGAATCCCCCGCCTTCCAGAAGATGAAGGCCGAAGGCAAGACCTCCAAGGCGCCGCTGACCGAGTCTTTCGGCCAGTGGAAGAACCTGAAGATCGTGATCCTGGCGCTGGTGGGCCTGACCGCCGGCCAGGCCGTGGTGTGGTACTCGGGCCAGTTCTATGCGCTGTTCTTCCTGACGCAGGCGCTGAAGGTCGATGGCGCCACCGCCAACATCTTCGTGGCCGTGTCGCTCTTGATCGGCACGCCGTTCTTCATCGTGTTCGGCGCGCTGTCGGACAAGATCGGCCGCAAGCCCATCATCCTGGCGGGCTGCCTGCTCGCCGCGCTGACGTACTTCCCCGTGTTCGGCGCGCTGACCAAGGCGGCCAACCCCGCCCTGGCCGAAGCACAGGCCAAGAACCAGGTGATCGTGACGGCAGACCCCAAGGAATGCTCGTTCCAGTTCAACCCCACCGGCACCTCCAAGTTCACCAGCTCGTGCGACATCGCCAAGCAGGTTCTGGCTGGCGCTTCGGTGAGCTATGAGAACGCCACGTCCGCCGCCGGCACGCCCGCCTCGATCAAGATCGGCGAGACGGTCATCACCTCGTACTCCAGCAAGGGCCTGCCCGCTGACGAAGCCAAGAAGAAGGACGGCGAGTTCAAGAAGGCCGTGGCCGATGCGCTGAAGGCCGCCGGCTACCCCACCAAGGCCGATCCCGCCCGCATCGACAAGGTCATGGTCACGGTCATCCTGACCTACCTGGTGCTGCTGGTGACCATGGTGTACGGCCCCATCGCCGCCATGCTGGTGGAAATGTTCCCCACCCGCATCCGCTACACGTCCATGTCCCTGCCGTACCACATCGGCAACGGCTGGTTCGGCGGCCTGCTGCCCACCACGGCATTCGCCATCGTGGCCCAGACCGGCAACATGTACAACGGCCTGTGGTACCCCATCATCATCGCGGGCGCCACCGTGGTGATCGGCGGCCTGTTCGTCAAGGAAACCAAGGACGTTGACATCTACGCCAACGACTGACCGTTTCTGATCGGTGTGCAGGGCCCGCCCCGCAAGGGTCGGGCCCTGTGTTCCATCAAGGGGCTTGTGCTGCACCAGTACAACCTACAACGCCGCGCTCCAGGCCCCTTGATTGAACAAACCCATCCAAGGAGATATTGATATGTGGAAGATTGTTGTTGGTTTCGTCCTGTTCGCCGCGTTGTCGATGTACGTGATCATCAAGGCGGGCGACAAGGCCGACATGGGCGGCGAGAAGCACGGCGCCGATGCCGTGCATGCGCCCGAGCCTGCGGCCAGCGCGCCGGCGGCGGCTGCGCCCGCGTCGGCGCCGGCTTCGGCCGCCAGCGCGCAGTGATGCGCTGAGTCCATGGCGGCCCCGGAGCGCGGGGTGCGTGCCCCGGGGCGCCTGCGGGCCTCCATGAAAAAGCCCGAAGCCACTGGCTTCGGGCTTTTTCTTTTGCGGGGGCCTTGCTCAGCGCTTGAAGCGGCCGTCGCTTCCGATGATGGACAGGTCGGAGAAATCCAGCCCGCTGTGGTCCGTGGCGCTGTAGCTCAGTTCCAGCCCGCCCAGGTCCCATTTCCGGATGCTCTCCAGCCCGGCCTGCAGCCTGGCGCGGTCCGGCTTGGCGCCCGCGCGCTTCAGGCCTTCCACGAGCACCTTGGCGCTCACGAAGCCTTCCACCATGGCGGGGGTCAGCTCGCCCAGGTTCCTGGCGCGCACCAGGTCCATGGCCTCCTTGATCACCGCGTAGTTCAAGGACCGCTCCGACGGGAACACCTGCGTGACCACCACGCCCCGGGCCTGCTCGCCCAGCGCCTTGACGAAGCCGCCCGAGGCATTGTTGGACAGCGTCACGATCTGCCCGGTCGCGCCGGCGGCGCGCAGCGCCTTGATGCCGTCCACCACGGCCGCGCCCGTGCCGATGAAGATGATGGCCTGGGGCTCCTTCTGTGCCACGCGCGGGGCGATGGTGCTGTAGTCGGGCTTGGCGCGGTCGAACTTCTCGACGAAGAGGGCTTCCAGCTGGTTGGCCTTGAACCCGGACTGCGCGCCCGCCAGGCCGTCGGCGCCAAAGGTGTCGTCCACATGCACCACGCCGATGCGCTTGATGCCCAGGGTGTTGAGGTGGGTGATGGCCTTTTCCACTTCGCGCTGGTACGGGGCGCGCACGTTGAAGATGTACTTGTTCACCGGCTGGTGCAGCGCGATGGCGCCCGTGGAGGGCCCCACCAGCGGCACGGCATGCTGTTCCAGCAGCGGAATGATCCCCTGGGTGTGGGGCGTGCCGCGCGTCATGAACAGCCCGATCACGCTTTTCTCCTCGATGAGGGCGCGGGTGTTCTCCAGCGTCAGCTTGGGGTCGAACTTGTCGTCCATCGACACGACCTCCACCTTCTGGCCGCCCACGCCGCCCTTGCTGTTGACGTGGTCGAGGTAGAGGGCGGCACCCCGCATGGATTCGGCCACCGTGGCGGCGGCGGAGCCGGTGATGCCCACCGTCTGGCCGATGAGGATCTGCGCGTGGACCTGGGCCGCGCCGAACGCCAGGGTGAGCAGCGCGGCGGTGCATTTCGCAAGGGTGCCAGGGACTGTCATGGTGCTCCTCTCTTCATTGAGGTGCCCGAGTTTAGGGACTGGGCACCGCAGGGCATCCGTAGAAGTGCGTAGCGGCCAGGGGGTGTTTTCACTGATTTGTCAACAATTTCTTCCTGGGTTTGCGGGTATTTCGCAACACTTCAGCGGCGGAACTTGCCGTCGGTGCCGATGATGGACAAGTCCGCGAAGTCCAGGCCCGTGTGGTCGTCCGGGCCATAGGAGACCTCCAGGCCGCCCAGGTCCAGTTTCCGGATGCTCTCGAGCGCCGCATGGATCTTTTCGCGGCTGGGCTTGGGGCCGGCGCGCCTGAGCCCTTCCACCAGCACCTTGGCCGCGGCAAAACCCTCCAGCATGGCGGGCGTGATCTCGGTGAGGCCCTTGGCCCGCGCGAGTTCCTGGGCCTCCTTCACCATGGCATAGGTCACCGCACGCTCATTGGGATACACCTGCGTCACGATCACGCCGCGCGCGTTGTTCCCCAGGCTCTTGATGAAGCCGCCCGAGGCGTTGTTGGACAGCGTCACGATCTGCGCGGCCGAGCCCGCGCCGCGCAGCGCGTTGCCCGCGTCCACCACGGCAGACCCCGAGGCGATCATCAGCACGGCCTGGGTATCGGCCTTGGCCACCTTGGCCGCGATGGGCGCGAAATCGGGCTTGGCGCGGTCGAACTTTTCCAGCACCACGGGCGTGAGCTTGGCGGCCGCCAGGCCCTTCTGGGCGCCGGCCACGCCGTCGGCGCCAAAGCTGTCGTCCGCGTACACCACGGCGATGCGCGAAATGCCCATGGAGGCCAGGTGGGTCATGGCCTTTTCCGCCTCGCGCTGGTAGGTGGCGCGCACGTTGAAGATGTACTTGCGCACCGGTTGGTGCAGCACCATCGCGCCCGTGGACGGACCCACCAGCGCCACGCCATGCTTCTCCAGCAGGGGGATGATGGCTTCGGTGTGGGGCGTGCCGCGCGTGAGGAACAGCGCGGACACGTTGTTCTCCTCGATCAGCTTGCGCGCGTTCGCGGCGGCCAGCTTGGGGTCGAACTTGTCGTCCAGCGAGGTCAGCTCGATCTTCTGGCCGTGGACACCGCCCTTGGCATTGACGGCCTCGATGTGCAGCAGGGCGCCATCGGTGGTCTCCTTCACGCCCGCCGCCACCTGCCCGGAGAAGCCCGCGGTCTGGCCGATCAGGATCTGGGCATGGCCGGTGCCGCACAGCGCGGCGGCCAGGGCGGTCGCGGCTCCCCATTGTGTCCATGTGTGCATGGTCGTCTCCTTTGAATTGTCCGGCCACTCTAGACAAATGTCCTCGGTTTGCGAATCGGCATAACCCGAAGGTGTGACAGGACTTGTCAGCAGATGTGCGATCAGGGGCTATTGCGGCATGGCCGGACGGGGTCCGTGGCGGTGCCTAGAATGTCCCGCCTCACCCTCGAAAAAGACTGCCTCCATGACCCAGGGACTGATCCGTATCCGCGGCGCACGCCAGCACAACCTCAAGAACCTGGATCTGGACATCCGCACGGGGGAACTCACCGTGGTCACCGGCCCCAGCGGCTCGGGCAAGTCCAGCCTGGTGTTCGACACGCTGTACGCCGAGGGCCAGCGCCGCTACGTGGAGACCTTCAGCGCCTACGCGCGCCAGTTCCTCGACCGCATGGACAAGCCGGCGGTGGACAAGGTCGAGGGCGTGCCGCCCGCCATCGCCATCGACCAGACCAACCCCGTGCGCTCCAGCCGCTCCACCGTGGGCACGATGACGGAGCTCAACGACCACCTGAAGCTCCTGTTCGCGCGCGCCGGACAGCTGTTCGACAAGCAGACCGCCCAGCCGGTGCGCCACGACTCGCCCGAGACCATCTACGCCGAGATGCAGCGCCGCGGCGCCGAGGCCGGCGACCCCCGCATCGTGCTGACATTCCCCGTGGAGCTGCCGGGCGGCACGTCGGCCGAGCAGGTCGAGCAGTGGCTGTCCGCCAGCGGCTTCACCAAGGTGCAGGCCGAGCGCGAGGTGGCCACGCCCACGGGCCCGCGCAAGGTGCTCGATGTGGTGGCCGACCGGTTCCGCCTGGGCCATGCCGAGAAGGCGCGCGTGGTCGAGGCCATCGAGGTCGCGCTCAAGCGCGGCACGGGGCGCCTGAACGTGTACCGCCTCGTGGACGAGGGCGAGCCCGAGCTGTGGCGCTTCTCGACCGGCCTGCACTGCCCCGACAGCGACCTGCGCTACAGCGACCCCATTCCCTCGATGTTCTCGTTCAACTCCGCCGTGGGCGCCTGCGAGAGCTGCCGGGGCTTCGGCCGCGTGATCGGCGTGGACTACGGCCTCGTGATCCCCAACGACAGGCTCACGCTGCGCGCGGGGGCGATCAAGACCATCCAGACCCCCGCCTGGAAGGAAGCGCAGGACGACCTCATGCGCCATGCCGAGGCGGCCGGCATCCCGCGCGACACCCCCTGGTACAAGCTCACCGACGACCAGAAGAAATGGGTCATCGGCGGCACGCCGGGCTACAAGGACGGGCAGTGGAGCAAGCAGTGGTACGGCATCAAGCGCTTCTTCGAGTACCTGGAGAGCAAGGCCTACAAGATGCACATCCGCGTGCTGCTGTCCAAGTACCGCAGCTACACGCCGTGCCCCACCTGCGCGGGCGCGCGCCTCAAGACCGAGAGCCTGCTCTGGCGCGTGGGCAGCAAGGACGACGCGGACGCCGCGGTCGATCCTGCCCGCCGCTTCATGCCCGAGGGCGTGTTGTGGTCGCGCGAGCAGCTCGAAGCCCTGCCCGGCCTGTGCCTGCACGACCTGATGCTGCTGCCCATCGACCGGCTGCGCCGCTTCTTCGACCGCATGGAGCTGCCCGTGGGCGACGCGGCGGCCGGTGGCGATGCGCAGGCGCTGAAACTCCTGCATGAAGAAATCACCACGCGCCTGAAGTACCTGTGCGACGTGGGCATCGGCTACCTGACGCTGGACCGCCAAAGCCGCACGCTCAGCGGCGGCGAGGTGCAGCGCATCAACCTGACCACGGCGCTGGGCACCTCGCTGGTCAACACGCTGTTCGTGCTGGACGAGCCCAGCATCGGCCTGCACCCGCGCGACATGCACCGCATCACCGAGGCCATGCTGCGCCTGCGCGACGCGGGCAACACCCTGGTAGTGGTCGAGCACGACCCGGCCGTGATGCTCGCGGCCGACCGCATGATCGACATGGGCCCCGGCCCCGGCCGCCTGGGCGGGCAGATCGTGTTCGACGGCACAACGGCCGACCTGCGCCATGCCGACACGCTCACCGGCGCCTACCTGGGCGGGCGCAAGCACGTGGGCTTCGGCTTCAAGCGCATGGTGACCGAGTCCACGCCGCGCCTCATCCTCGAAGGGGCGCGCGAGCACAACCTGCAGAACGTGTCGGTCGAATTCCCGCTGCAGCGCCTGGTCACCGTCACCGGCGTGAGCGGATCGGGCAAGTCGAGCCTGATCCAGGACGTGCTGGCCCCCGCGCTGCTGCGCCACTTTGGCAAGGCCACCGACTCGCCGGGCGCGCACGACCGCATGCTGGGCGCCGACCACCTGTCGGACGTGGTGTTCGTGGACCAGTCGCCCATCGGCAAGACCGCGCGGTCCAACCCCGTGAGCTACGTGGGCGCGTGGGACAGCATCCGCGAGCTGTTCGCCGTGGCGCCGCTGTCCAGACAGCGCAGCTACACCGCCGCCAAGTTCAGCTTCAACAGCGGCGACGGGCGCTGCCCGACCTGCGGCGGATCAGGCTTCGAACATGTGGAGATGCAGTTCCTGTCGGACGTGTACCTGCGCTGCCCCGATTGCGACGGCAAGCGCTACCGGCCCGAGATCCTGGAGATCACCATCGAGCGGGGCGGCAGGGCCCTGAACGTGGCCGACGTGCTGGCCCTCACGGTGGCCGAGGCCGCCGCGCTGTTCGCCGCCGACCGCGACGTGATCCGCGCGCTGCAGCCCATCGTGGACGTGGGGCTCGAATACGTGGCGCTGGGCCAGCCCGTGCCCACGCTCAGCGGCGGCGAGGCGCAGCGCCTGAAGCTGGCGGGCTTTCTGGCGGAAGCGGCCCGCGTGCAAAGCAAGTCGCGCCAGACGATAGCGCGCAAGGGTACCTTGTTCCTGTTCGACGAGCCCACCACGGGCCTGCATTTCGACGACATCGCCAAGCTCATGCGCGCGCTGCGCAAGCTCATCGACGCGGGGCACTCGCTCATCGTCATCGAGCACAACCTGGACGTGATCCGCGCGAGCGACTGGCTCATCGACCTGGGCCCCGAGGGCGGCGACGCGGGCGGCCTCGTCGTGGCCGAGGGCACGCCCGAGGACGTGCGCCAGCACGCCACCTCGCACACGGGCCTGGCGCTGCGCGACTACGAACTCACGCTGGGCATCGGCGGCCACTCGGTGCACGAAAAAGCCGCGGCGCTACGAAAACAGGAGCGCTCTGCGCTCATGGATAAAGCGCCAGCGGCCAAAAACGCCATTGAAATCGTCAACGCCAAGGAGCACAACCTCAAGAACCTGAGCGTGAACATCCCGCGCGGCCAATTCAATGTGGTCACGGGCGTGAGCGGCTCGGGCAAGTCCACGCTCGCGTTCGACATCCTGTTCAACGAGGGGCAGCGGCGCTACCTCGAATCGCTCAACGCCTATGCGCGGTCCATCGTGCAGCCGGCCGGCCGGCCCGAGGTGGATGCGGTGTACGGCATACCGCCCACCGTGGCCATCGAGCAGCGCCTGTCGCGCGGCGGGCGCAAGTCCACCGTGGGCACCACCACCGAGGTGTGGCACTTCCTGCGCCTGCTGTACGTCAAGCTCGGCACCCAGCACTGCGTGAAGGACGGCGCGGCCGTGCAGCCGCAGACGCCCGAGAGCATCGCCGCCCAGCTGCTCACGCAGTTCCGGGGCCAGCACATCGGGCTGCTCGCGCCGCTGGTGATGAACCGCAAGGGCGTGTACACCGAACTGGCGGACTGGGCGCGGCCGCGCGGCTACACGCATTTGCGGGTGGACGGCAATTTCCTGCCCACCACCCATTTCCCGCGCATCGACCGCTTCAAGGAGCACACCATCGAACTGCCCGTGGCCAGCGTCGAGGTGTCCGCCGGGAACGAGGCGCTGCTGCGCGCCTCGCTGGCCGAGGCCCTCACGCACGGCAAGGGCGTGGTGCACGTGCTCAGCAGCATCGGCGACCTGCGCGCCGCCATGGAAAGCGGCCAGCCCACGGCGGGCATCGGCCAGCTGCAGGCCTTTTCCACCAAGCGCGCCTGCCCCGTGTGCGCCACCAGCTATGCCGAGCTGGACCCGCGCCTGTTCAGCTACAACAGCAAGCACGGCTGGTGCCCCGATTGCGTGGGCACGGGCGTCAAGCTCACCCGCGACCAGCGCAAGGTGTTCGACGACTCGGTGCAGGACGACAAGGAAAAGGGCCGCGAGCAGACCTTCGCCGAGCCCGAGGTGGAAGACCTGGCCGACACCGCCTGCCCCAGCTGCCAGGGCACGCGCCTGAACGCCACGGCGCGCGCGGTGCGGTTCGCGGGCATCGGCATCACCGACATCGCCGCGCTGTCGGTGACGGACGTGCGCCGCTGGATCGAGACCCTGCAGATCGAAGGCGGCATGAGCCGGCGCGAGGCCGACATCGCACGCGACCTCGTGCCCGAGATCCAGAGCCGGCTCGAATTCCTGGAGGAAGTGGGCCTGTCCTACCTCACGCTCGACCGGGGCGCGCCCACGCTCAGCGGTGGCGAGGCGCAGCGCATCCGCCTGGCCGCGCAGCTGGGCAGCAACCTGCAGGGCGTGTGCTACGTGCTCGACGAGCCCACCATCGGCCTGCATGCGCGCGACAACCAGATCCTGCTCAACGCCCTGCACAAGCTGGGCGACAAGGGCAACACGCTGGTGGTGGTGGAGCACGACGAGGACACCATCCGCCGCGCGGACCACATCATCGACATCGGCCCGAGCGCGGGCAAGCGCGGCGGGCGGCTGGTGGCGCAGGGCAGCGTGGACGACATCACCGGCGCGCCCGAATCCCAGACCGGCCGCTACCTGCTGCACGCCATGAAACACCCGCTGCAGCTGCGCCGCAGCATGCTGCCGAGCGAGCTGAGCGCCGAGGCCCTCGCGCTGGGCGAACCCGCCGACGCGCCCAAGGGCCGGCAGAGCGCCGCGGTCAAGAAGCGGGCCGCGGCGGCGGCGGCGCTCACGGCCGATGCGCTGGCCGATGCCAAGGCGCGCGCCGCGATCCGCTGGCTTACCGTGCACGGTGCGCACCTGCACAACCTGCAGGACGTGACGGCCACCGTGCCGCTGCACCGCCTGGTGGCCGTCACGGGCGTGAGCGGCTCGGGCAAGTCCACGCTGGCGCGCGACGTGCTGCTGGCCAACGTCCAGGCCTGGGTGCAGCAGCGCGCCACCAAGGCCGGGCGCGACGCGATGGACGCGGGCAAGGCGCCGCCGCTGGTGGGCTGCACGGGCCTGTCGGGCTTCGAGAGCATCGACCGCGTGCTCGAAGTGGACCAGACCCCCATCGGCAAGACGCCGCGCAGTTGCCCGGCCACCTACATCGGCTTCTGGGACACCATCCGCAAGCTGTTCGCCGAAACGCTGGAGGCCAAGGCGCGCGGCTACGCGGCCGGGCGCTTTTCCTTCAACACCGGCGAGGGCCGCTGCGCGAGCTGCGAGGGCGCGGGCGTGCGCACCATCGAGATGAGTTTCCTGCCCGACGTGAAGGTGCCCTGCGAGACCTGCCACGGCGCGCGCTTCAACCCCGAGACGCTGGCCGTGACCTGGCGCGGCAAGAGCATCGGCGACGTGCTGCAGATGGAGGTGGACGAGGCGGTGGAGTTCTTCGCCAGCATGCCCTCCATCGCGCACCCGCTGCAGCTCCTGAAGGACGTGGGCCTGGGCTACCTCACGCTGGGCCAGCCCTCGCCCACGCTCTCGGGCGGCGAGGCGCAGCGCATCAAGCTCGTGACCGAGCTGACCAAGGTGCGCGACGAGGTGGGCCGCCGGGGCCAGAAGGTGCCGCACACGCTCTACGTGCTGGACGAACCCACGGTGGGCCTGCACATGGCCGACGTGGACAAGCTCATCCGCGTGCTGCACCGCCTGGTCGACGGCGGCCACAGCGTGGTGGTGATCGAACACGACCTCGACGTGATCGCCGAGGCCGACTGGATCATCGACCTCGGCCCGGAAGGGGGCAGGGAGGGCGGCCGCATCGTGGCGGCCACCGTGCCGGAAGAGGTGGTGCGGCTGGGCACGCACACCGGCAAGGCGCTGGCGGCGGTGCTGGCGCGGTGACCGGAGGGCCCGGCGGTGGCGCACGCCACTGTCGGCCCATGTCCTACGCACGGCGCGGAACATGGCGCACGCGCGGCGCGGGGTGAGGTTTCTAGGATTCAGTGCAGGGGTTGGCGCCAGGCGCAGCGGCCCCGCACATCTCCACCAACTCCTACGGACCCATCACCATGAAATCACTGCTCAAGACCTGCGCTGCCCTTGCAGCCACCTCCGTTCTGCTGGTCGCCTGCGGCGGCGGCAATGACGACGATCCGACGCCCAGCAATGAGCCCGGCGTGCTCACCGTGAGCAGCGCCACCCTGGACGGCCTCAACGGCGTGTATGGCAACGGCACGCTGAACCTCACGGACGTGGACAAGGAAAACCCTGTCGGTTCCGTGCCCGAGCTGTGCGCCTTCCGCTTCGACGGTGCCAACAAGGTGGGATCGTCGGCCACGGCCTTTGGCGACATCCGCTACCGCCCCGACGCCACCGGCCTGCACCAGGTGTTCCTGACCTTCGACGGCAAGGAATACGCGAGCGGCGAGCCCACCGACACGGCCGTGGTGCGCGAGAGCAACCAGGTGCGCTTCACCGGCAAGACGCTCACCGCCACCGATGGCTCCAACGCCACGCTGCGTGTCTCGGGCATCGTCCCCATGCGCCCGAACCGCCCGCTGGGATGCTGATGCGGCCTTGCTGATTCCGGGGCAGCTCGCTCCCCCTTGCTTGTCTCCCTCTCCCGGTCCTCTCGACCGGTTCAGCCCCCGTGGCCCCGGCCGCGCGGGGCTTTTTTGCGTGCATGCCCCTGCGGCCGGCCTGCGGGCGCGCCACGCGCCCATGCGTGCATGGCGCCACAATGCAGGCCTGAGCGCTGCGGCCCGAGGCCGCTGCGCGCGGTCCATTCGATCCGCTTTCTCCATGCCCGCACAACCCCCTGGTCCGCACGCCGTGGTGTGGCTGCACACCCAGGCACCGCCCAAGCCCCCGGAAGGCGCGCCCTGCAATGGCTGCGGGCTGTGCTGCCTGGCGGAGCCCTGCCCGCTGGGCATGCTGGTGTCGCGGCGCCGCACGGGGCCGTGCACGGCCCTGCGCTGGAGCGATGCCGACCAGCGCTACTGGTGCGGCATGGTGGCCGACCCCGCCGGCGTGACCGGCCTGGACCACCCCTGGGCCGTGCGCGCGCTGTCGGCGCTGGCGCGGCGCTGGATCGCCTCGGGCGTGGGGTGCGATGCGCGGCTGCACACGCAGGCGTTGCCGCCGCCTTCCCGGGATTGAATTAGCTATTGAATGTATAGCTGTCCGCGGTTGTTCAGAAGGCGCTAGCGGCCACTTTGATATGGATTTCCGTGGATACGGGGGCATGGCGCCGCGCCAGATGGATGCCCGCCAGCATGCAGCGCACCGAGCCCCCGGCCAGTTCGATGGTGGGCACGGCCAGCGGCAGCAGGCGGGCGCTGCGCTCGATCACGGCCTTTTGCGCGGGCGCCAGGCTGGCCGCCGCGCGCGACGACAGGGCCAGCACGCGGCCCTGGGCGCCCGTGAGTTCCAGCGCGTTGCCTGCGAAGTCGGCGATCTGCGCCGCGCTCAGTTCGATCACCTCGCGCCCGGTTTCGCGCAGGCGCTCGCGCACGGCCTCGCGCCGCGCCGGGTCGGTGATCATGTGGAACCCGCCCAGCGCGAAATCGGTGCCCACGCAGAGCATCACGTTGGTGTGGTAGCAGGGCTGGCCCCGCGCGTCGGCGGTGGCGAACACCATGGGCTCGTAGTTGAAGTGGGTGCAAAAGCGCTCCAGGGCCACGGGGTCGGCGCGGTTCGACTGCGCGGTGTAGGCGACCCGGGAGATGTGGTCGAGCACCATGGCGCCCGTGCCTTCGAGGAACATGCCGTCGGCCTCGAGACCCGAGTAGTCGATCACGTCCTGCACGCGGTACTCGGCCTTGAGCAGGTCCAGCACGTCGCTGCGGCGCTCGCGCCGGCGGCTCGCGGCGTACATCGGGTACACGGCCACGTGCCCGCCCGCGTGGGTGGAGAACCAGTTGTTGGGAAACACGGCGTCCGGCGCGTGGCGCTCGCCCCGGTCCTCGAACAGGTGCACGCGCACGCCCGCGGCTTCGAGCCGCGCGGCGGCCTGCGTGACTTCGGCATGGGCTTGGAGCGCCGTCTCTGCCGCGGTGGCGTTCCACGGCCGGGTTTGGAAGGCGTTGTCGTGCGCGGTTTCCGGGTTGGGGTGAAAGTGGTGCGGGCGCACCATCACGACGGCGCGGGGGGCCTGGGCGGAAGCAGGTGTGGGCATGGCGGTGGATGGTGCAAGGAAGGGGGTGGGAGAATTTTGCTGGCAGCCCACGCCAACCAATAGCCTTAGAACTGGTCAAAATGCTGCAAAATCTGCCACTCTGATAGCAATGAGGCCCACTATGAACAGGCTGGACGACACCGACCGGGAAATCCTCAGCATCCTGCGCGCCGACGCGCGCACCCCCGTGGCCACCCTCGCGCAGAAGCTGCGCGTATCGCGCGGCACGGTGCAGAACCGGCTGCACAAGATGGAGGAGGGCGGCGTGATCGTGGGCTACACCGTGCGCCTGCGGCCGGATTCCGAACCGCAGCGCATCCGCGCGTGGATGAGCATCGCGGTGGAGGGCAACGCCGCGCCCGAGGTGATCCGCGCGCTGCGCGGCGAGCCCATGGTGGGCACGCTGCACACCACCAACGGCCGCTGGGACATCGTGGCCGAGGTGCGCGCCGAGAGCCTGGAGGCGTTCGACGCGGCGCTGGGCCGCATCCGCCTCACGCCCGGCATCGCCAACACCGAGACCAGCATCCTGCTGTCCACCTACAAGGCTTGAACCCCGGGGTTGGCGGACAGCCCCTTCCGGCCCATGCTCGCCCCACCGGCGCGGCGCGGGCGAGCGGCGGCGGTGGCACGGAGGCGCGAAACGCGGCCCAGGGGTGCCGCGTTGGCGACAGCGGCTAGGGGGTTTCCGCATGCCCTGGCCGCCGTGGCTGCAGTCCAATGAAGGGGTCTTCGTTTTGCCTTTTCAGGAGCCCTCCATGCAACGCCGCCAGATCATCCAATGGGGAGCCGCCAGCCTCGCCGCCCCCGCATTCCTGGCTCAGGCCCAGAGCTTTCCCAACAAGCCCATCAAGCTCGTGATCGCCTTCCCGGCGGGCGGCCCCACCGACATCACCATGCGCTCCCTGGCCGACAACGCCAGCAAGATCCTGGGCCAGCCCGTGATCGTGGAGAACAAGCCGGGCGCCGGCGGCACGCTGCCCGCGCAGGCGCTGCAATCGGCCGCTGCCGATGGCTACACGGTGGCGCAGATCCCGCTCGGGGTGTTCCGCCTGCCCTACACCACCAAGATCAACTGGGACCCGGTCAAGGACATCAGCTACGTGCTGAACGTCACGGGCTATGCGTTCGGCCTGGTGGTGCCCGCCGACTCGCCGCTCAAGACCTGGACGCACTTCGTCGCCTGGGCCAAGGCCAACCCCGGCAAGCTCAGCTACGGCTCCACCGGCACCATGACCAGCCCGCACCTGACCATGGAGCTCATCGCGCAGCAGCTGGGCATCGAGCTGCTGCACGTGCCCTACAAGGGCAGCGCCGACCTCATGCAGTCCATCCTGGGCGGGCAGATCATGGCGGCGGCCGACTCCACCGGTTTTGCGCCGCAGGTCGAGGCCGGCAAGCTGCGCGTGCTCAACACCTGGGGCGCCGAGCGCCTGGCCAAGTTCCCCGATGCGCCCACGCTCAAGGAGCTGGGCCTGAACCTGGTGCAGAACTCGCCCTTTGGCATCGGCGCGCCCAAGGGCACGCCCGACGCGGTGGTCAAGCGCCTGCACGACGCGTTCAAGCAGGCCATGGAGCAGGAAAGCTACCGCACGGCCCTGGCCCGCTACGACATGGTGCCCATGTACATGAGCACGGCGGCGTACAAGAAATTCGCGCAGGACACCTTCACGCGCGAGAAGGCGCTGGTCGAAAAGCTGGGCCTGGCAAAGCCGAGTTGAAGTGAGCTCCCCCTGAGCGGCTGCGCCGCTTCCCCCTCTCTCGCTGTGCTGCGCTGGCGGGAGGGGGACGCCCCCAGCGCACGGAAGTGAAGCGCCGCAAGCGGCTTGGCGGCCCTTGCGCGGGGGCACTGGCCTGGGACGCGCCAGTTACGACGTTTCGCTGGCAAACTTTTGTCACTGAAGGTCCGCGCTCAAGCTATTCATCGGTACCGCGACGTGGCCTCTGGAGGGGCGTATGACGTTCCGTGTGATGATCCGTCCCAACATTGAACGGAACACCGCGAGCATTTATGGCATCCCCCTCCGACAGCATCAGCATGGCCCTGTTTTGCGACTTTGAAAACGTCGCCCTGGGCGTGCGCGATGCGCAGTACGAAAAGTTCGACATCAAGCCCGTGCTGGAGCGCCTGCTCCTCAAGGGCTCCATCGTGGTCAAGAAGGCCTATTGCGACTGGGAGCGCTACAAGGGCTTCAAGGCGACCATGCACGAGGCGAATTTCGAGCTGATCGAGATCCCCCATGTGCGCCAGTCGGGCAAGAACTCGGCCGACATCCGCCTGGTGGTGGACGCGCTGGACCTGTGCTACACCAAGTCGCACGTCAACACCTTCGTCATCATCAGCGGCGACTCGGACTTTTCGCCGCTGGTGTCCAAGCTGCGCGAGAACAACAAGCAGGTCATCGGCGTGGGCGTGAAGCAGTCCACGTCCGACCTGCTGATCGCCAACTGCGACGAATTCATCTTCTACGACGACCTCGTGCGCGAGAAGCAGCGCGCGCTGGCCCGGCGCCAGCCCCCCGGCGCAGCACCCGCACCGCGCCGGTCCCCCGAGGAAGAGCGCCATCGCAAGGAAAGCCAGGAGGTGCGCCGCGCCCAGGGCGTCGAGCTGGCGGTGGAGACCTTCGAGGCCCTGACCTCCGAGCGTGGCGACAGCGGCAAGATCTGGGCCTCGGTGCTCAAGGAAGCCATCAAGCGCCGCAAGCCCGATTTCAGCGAGGGCTACTACGGCTTTCGCACCTTTGGCAACCTGCTTGAAGAAGCGCAGGCGCGGGGGCTGCTGGAGTTCGGGCGCGACGAGAAATCGGGCGCGTATGTGTTCCGTGGCCACGGTCCCGCGGCCACGGGGGCCGAGCCCGCGGGCCGAGCCGACGCGCCCGCCGAGCGGCAGGGCGGGGCGGGGTACTTTCGCCATGATTTCCATGCGGTCGCGTCGGTGCCGGAGACATCCGCTGGCGGCAGCGAGGGCGGTGGGCGTGGCGGTCGTTCGCGCGGGCGCCGGGGCGATGCCGCTGCGCGCGCCGGGGCGGTGCCGCCGGATGCGCGCCAGGATGTGCCAGCAGAAACCCGTGCCGAGCCGCCGGCTTCCGGCGCGCGCGACGATGCGCTGCCGGAGCGCCCGGCGGGCAGCTACTTTCGCCCGCAGCTGCCGGCGCCCGTGACGGCCCAGGCGCAATCCGGCCATGAGACGGCGCGGGGCGAGGACCTCGCGGACGAGGAACCCGTGCACGTGCCCGTGCAGGCGCCCGTGGCGGCGCCGGCGGCGGCAAGGGACCGCGAGCGATGCGCTGCCCGATGCCCCTGCGCCGGCACCCGCGCCCCGCAGCCGCCGCCCGGCATCCACCCCGCGCAAGAGCAGCGGCGGGCGCAAGGCCGGCGCGGGGGCGCCGCAGCGCAGGCCGATGCCGGGGCCCCGGCCGCGCCATCGTCCAAGGCGGCGGCCCCTGCGGCCGCGCCCGCCAAGGCAGCGGCAACCCGCGCGCGCAAACCGCGCGGGGCGGGCAAGCCGCCCCAGCCCGCCGAATAGGCCTGCGACGCTTGCCAAGCCTGCCAAAGTTGCCACGGAGCCGCCGGGCCGTGCAGCAGCGCATGCCGACGCGGCACGGCGCCCGGGCGCCTTGCGGCGCGGCCTTCGGTACATGTCCTGGCGCGCCGCCTGCCCGCGCACCCGCGTGGGGTCGGGTGGTTAATTTGCTATAAAATATATAGCTATTGGCGCTTGCCTATCAAGCGCCAGGCGGTGTTTTCATTCAAGCCCAGGGGTGGCTCGCTGGGCGCTCGGCGCCTGGCCGCGCCCGTGGCCCGACAGGATGGCCCGCGCCACCTCGGCAAACCCCGCGCCGCGTTCGCCCTTTGTCACATAGCGTGGCAGGTGCCGCAGCTGCGGCACAAAGCGCGCGATGTTGGCCACGCCCACGCTGTGGGTGAAGTGTTCGAACATCGCCTGGTCGTTGCCCGAATCGCCCACGAACACCCAGCGGTCCAGCTCCTGCGCCAGGTCCCGGCCCCACAGCGCGCGCACGATCCAGTTCGCGCCCTGCCACTTGTTGAAATCACCGAAGCATCCGTGGATGTGGATGCTGCTCACCGTGGTCTGCATGCCCACGCGCTGCAGCACGGCCAGCACCCGCTGCACGGTGTCGGGCGTATGCCGGGCGAACTCGGCGTAGTCGAACGCGATGTCCGTCTCGCGCCCCGCGCTGTCGCTGCTCAAGTCCACGCCGGGCACTTCGGCCGCCACCAGGGCCGCGATCTCGCGCATGCGCGCCTGGTTGGCTCTGCGCGTGGCGGCATCCTGCTGGTAGCGCTTGGCCAGCGGCTGCCCGGAGCCCGTGCCCCGTGCAAACGCCACGGCACCGTTCTCCGCCACCATCGCGTCCACGGGCCAGGCCGCGCCCGCGCCTGCGGTCATGAAGGGCTCGCACCAGCCGATCGGCCGGCCGGTGATGGGGATGACCACGAGACCCGCCGCCTTCAGGTCGGCCAGCGCCTGCAGCGCGTCGGGCGTGATGGCGCCCTCGGTGGTCAGGGTGTCGTCGATGTCGGTGAAAACGCCCACCAGGTCGCGGCGGGCCTCCGGGGGCCAAAGGTTCAGGGCTTGCATGCGGTATGTCGTTATGCTGCGGCTCTTGCGCAAGAGAGCGCCATTGTCCGGGAGATAGTTGTCGTGCAGCGTGGGGCCTTGATCTTCTTCTTCATGTGGGCGGGGTGTTGCGCTGCGGCCCCCGCCATGGCGCGGGCGCCCGTCGATTCAGCGGCCGTCTGCCAGCGCGCGGCCGGCAAGCTCGATGGCCTGGTCCCGGAGTGGCGCGACCTCGTTGTGGAGTTCAAGGCCGAAGCCAGGAACCCGTCCGTGCTGGCCCTGGCCGAAGAGCACCGCCAGGGCCGCCTGAAGGCCAGCTTCCTGCACCACTGCCAGCGCGAGTGGGGCGCCCACCAGGCCACCTTCGTGTGCTTCAGCGGGTCGGTCACGGCGCTGGGGCTGGCGCTGTGCTTGCAGAAGGACACCAATCCCCATGGGTGGGAGTACCGGCCCTGAGGCCGCCCCGCAAAGCCGCTCAGCCCGCCTTCTGCAGGGCCAGGCCCGCATGCTCGCGCAGCGGGTGGAAGTGGATCTTGGGAAACCGCTCCTGCGCCAGGCGCACGTCATAGGGGCTGGTGCACAGGTAGGCCAGCGTATCGGCCGCGTCGTGCGCCAGGCGCAGCGGGTAGGCGTCCGTGAAGGCGCGCAGGTCGGCCGCGTTGTCGGCCGTGATCCAGCGGGCGCCCGTGTACTGGCAGCCTTCCAGGCGCACGTCGGCGTCGTACTCGGCCTTCAGGCGGTGCTGCACCACCTCGAACTGCAGCTGGCCCACGGCGCCCAGCAGCATGTTGCCGCCGGCGTCGGGCTTGAAGACCTGGATCGCGCCTTCCTCGCCCAGCTGGGCCAGGCCCTGCTGCAGCTGCTTGGTGCGCAGGGGGTTCTTGAGCACCACGGTCATGAACATCTCGGGCGCGAAGAATGGCAGGCCGGTGAACTGCAGGTTGGCGCCGTCGGTGATGGTGTCCCCGAGCTGCACGCCGCCGTGGGTGGTGAAGCCGATGATGTCGCCCGCGTAGGCTTCTTCCACCGCCTCGCGGCGCTGGCTCATGAAGGTCACCACGCTGGTGGGGCGCAGTTCCTTGGCGGTGCGCTGCACCTTGAGCTTCATGCCCGGCATGTACTTGCCCGAGGCCACGCGCACGAAGGCGATGCGGTCGCGGTGGTTGGCGTCCATGTTGGCCTGCACCTTGAAGACCACGCCGGCGAAGCCCTCGTCCTCGGGCTGGATGGTCTTGACCACGGGCTGCTTGTTGACCTCGAGTGTGCTCACGCGCGGGCCGGGCGGCGGGGCCATGTCCACCAGGGCGTCGAGCACTTCCATCACCCCGAAGTTGTTCACCCCCGAGCCGAAGAACACGGGCGTGAGCTTGCCGGCCAGGAAGGCCTCGTGGTCCCAGGCGGGCGATGCGCCCACGGCCAGTTCCATGCTCTCCAGCGCCGCATCGAACTCGGCGCCGAAGCGCGCACGCAGCGTGGCCTCGTCGGACAGCGGGATGGCCTCGAAGTCCTGCGGGCGGCGCTCGCTGCCGGACTCGAACACCGTCATCGTCTGGGTGCGCAGGTTGATGATGCCGCCGAAGGCCTTGCCCTGGCCCACGGGCCAGGTCATGGGGCAGCAGGGCATGCCCAGTTCGCGCTCGACCTCGTCCATGATGTCCAGCGGGTCGCGCACCTCGCGGTCCATCTTGTTCACGAAGGTGATGATGGGCGTGTCGCGCTGGCGGCAAACCTCGATCAGGCGGCGTGTCTGCGCTTCCACGCCGTTGGCCGCGTCGATCACCATCAGCGCCGAGTCCACGGCCGTGAGCACGCGGTAGGTGTCTTCCGAGAAGTCCTTGTGGCCGGGCGTGTCGAGCAGGTTGATCACGTGTTCGCGGTACAGCATCTGCATCACCGACGAGGCCACCGAGATGCCGCGCTGCTTTTCGATCTCCATCCAGTCCGAGGTGGCATGGCGGCTGGCCTTGCGGCCCTTGACGGCACCGGCGATCTGGATCGCGCCCGAGAACAGCAGCAGCTTTTCCGTCAGCGTCGTCTTACCGGCGTCGGGGTGGGAAATGATGGCAAAGGTGCGGCGGCGCCGGGTTTCTGAGGCGTAGGACACAGGGGGTGGTTCCAGAAGGGGGTCAGGGCGCGCTGCGGCAGGGTTCTGCGGCAGTCGGCGCGGCAGGCGCAGCGGCGCCCGGAAGCGGCGATTTTACCGGCGCCCGCTGCGAACCCTCTTCCGGCCGTTCTTCAACGCCCGTTTCCGTTCAGCTGGCCTGTGCCTGTGCCTGTGCCTGTGCCTGTGCCTGCGCCTGCGCCTGTGCCTGCGCCTGCGCCTGGGCGTGCCGGGCATACATCTTCTGCATGCCGCCCAGCCAGCGCTCGTAGTCCTGGCCCTTGTTGCGGAAGTATTGCGCCACTTCGGGGTGGGGCAGCACCAGGAAGCGCCCGTCCTGCATGGCGGCCAGCACGTCGCCCGCCACCTGTTCGGGCGGCAGGATGCCGTCGTGCGAGGCCGAACCGCCATCGCCCGTCACCATGGCGGTCTGCACCGACTGCGGGCACAGGCAGGCCACACCCACGCCCTTGCGGCCATAGGCGATGCGCAGCCACTCGGCGAAGGCCACGGCGGCATGCTTGGTGACGGCGTAGGGGGCGGACTCGACGATGGTCAGTAGCCCCGCCGCCGAGGCCGTGACGAGGAAGAAGCCCTCGCCGCGCTCCACCATCTCGGGCACCACGGCGCGTGCGGCCCACACGTGGGCCATGCCGTGGATGTTCCACATGGCGTCCCACATTGGGTCCTCGAGTTCGATGCCGCCCGGGCGGCCCAGGATGCCGGCGTTGGAGATGTAGGCATCGACCCGGCCGTAGCGCTCGCGCGTGGTGGCCACCAGCGCCTGGATGTCGGCTTCCTTCGACACATCGCAGCGCACGGCCAGGCCACCGATCTCGTCGGCCACGGCCTGCGCGGGCGCGAGGTGCAGGTCGGCCACGACCACGGCGCGGGCGCCTTCCTGCGCAAAACGCCGCGCGATGCTGCGGCCGATGCCGCTGGCGCCGCCGGTGACGATGATGACCTTGTCCTTGGGGTCCATGCAGTGCTCCGTCTGTGTTTTTTGGTGAGGGCGCCAGTGTCGGGCGGCCCGCGGGGCAAGGCAGCCGCGCAGGTGACAGGGCTTCAGCCCGGCGCGCTGGCGGCCTGCACGATGGCGGCGCAGCACAGTTGCTCCACACCGTCGGCCCACTGCCGCATGGCGGGGGGATCGAGCTGCAGCAGCAGCGCATAGCGCCGCCCACCCCAGGCCGAGAGGTGCAGCGCCTGCAGCAGTGCTTGCCCGGGCGGGCGGGGCAAGTCGGTGCAGGCGGCAATCACCCGGCCCCAGGCGGCGGCCAGCTCTTCGTGCACGCGGCGGTGGTGCCGGGGCTCGGCCATCTGCGCCTCCAGCGCCAGCATGTCGGGGTGGAAGGGCGGCAGCCCGGGCGCATCCACGCCGCACACCAGGCGCACGAGATGGTGGATGCGCTGCGTCCATGGCAGGCCCTCGGGCTGCACGGCCTCGCGGTCGATGGCGGCGAGCAGGGCCTCGACGCAATGGCGCACATAGCCCGACAGCAGCGCTGTCTTGTTGGGGAAATAGTCGTACAGCGTGCCGACGGAAATGCCGGTTTCCAGCGCCACGTTGCGCGTGGTGAGCTTGTCCCAGCCGTCGCGTTGCCAAATCCGAACAAAGGCGTCGTAGATGGCCTGCACCGTGAAGCGCGCCCGGGCCTGGCGGGGGCGCTTGAGCGGCCTGGGGGCCGCGCTGGAGCTGGCGGCAAGGGTCTTGCGCGGCGGGTTCACCGGTTTCCGAACCCACGCGGCGGCAGGGCGCCATACAGTGCCCTGAGTGTTTTTTCACCCTTGAAACGGAGACTTTCCATGACGCTGCTCACCCGCCTGTTGACCGACAGGAATGCATTGAATCACACCCGCACCGAGGAGCTCCCCCTTGCTCCACTGCAGCCCGGCGAGGCCCTGCTGCGCGTGGACCGCGTGGCGGTGACCACGAACAACATCACCTACGCCGCCTTTGGCGACGCGATGAAGTACTGGGACTTTTTCCCCACGGGCGAAGCGGGCTGGGGCCACATGCCCGTGTGGGGTTTTGCCGACGTGGTGGCCTCCGACGTGCAGGGCGTGGCCGTGGGCGAGCGCTTCTACGGCTACTGGCCCATTGCGAGCCATGTGCGCATGGCGCCGGTGCGCGTGACGGCCCGGGGCTTCTACGACGGCGCGGAGCACCGCCAGTCGCTCACCTCGGCCTACAACCAGTACACGCGCACCAGCGCCGACCCGGCATACCGGGCGGGCGATGAAAACTACCAGATGCTGGTGCGGCCGCTGTTCATCACGTCGTTCATGCTGGCGGACTTCCTGCAGGACAACGGATTTTTCGGCGCGCGGCGGCTGCTGTTCTCCAGCGCATCGAGCAAGACGGCCTACGGCACTGCGTTCTGCCTGGAGGGGCCCGGGCAGATCGAGCGCGTGGGGCTCACCGCGCCGCGCAACAGTGCCTTCGTGCAGGGCCTGGGCTGCTACCAGCGCACGGTGGCGTATGGTGAGCTGGAGGCCCTGGATGCCGGTGTGCCCACGCTGTATGTCGATTTCTCGGGCGACGAGGATCTGCGCTCGCAGGTGCACCACCACCTGGGCGATGCCCTGGTGTACGACTGCTATGCGGGGTCGGCGCAGAACACGCACTTCCTGCGCGACACGGCCCTGCCGGGGCCCGCGCCCGTGTTCTATTTCGCGCCGGTGCAGATCAGGAAGCGCAATGCGGACTGGGGCCCCGAGGTGGTCAACCAGAAGTTCAATGCCGCCCAGCGCGCGTTCATCGACCGCGTCGGCAGCGCGCACCAGCCCTGGATGCGGGTGCGCGAACACCAGGGTTTCGCGGCGGCGCAGGCCCTGGTCGAGGACCTGCATGCGGGCCGCATCGATCCGCAGGAAGGCCACGTGGTCGTGCTGGCGCCGTAGCGCGGCCCAAGGCATCGAGGCGGGGCGCTCCCTCGCCTCCCGCACTTGCTTTTATAATCCGCCGATCCGAGGAGCGTTGCAGCGTCCCCAGCACTGGCGGGGCGTGAGGCTCGGAGTCATCTAGCAACGACGCTCATCCACTTCTCGTGTGGTGAGCCTTCCGTCTCATCCCCGCGCTGAATGTGGTCTTTCAAACATGCTTTGGAGCACACCATCATGAACGCACGCGTCAACGCCCCGGTCAACACCGACTGCATCATTGCCGACATCGGCCTGGCCGCCTGGGGCCGTAAAGAGATCCGCATCGCCGAAACGGAGATGCCCGGCCTGATGGCCATCCGCGAGGAATTCGCCGCCAAGCAGGCGCTCAAGGGCGCCCGCATCACCGGCAGCCTGCACATGACGATCCAGACCGCCGTGCTGATCGAGACGCTGCAGGCCCTGGGTGCCGAGGTGCGCTGGGCTTCGTGCAACATCTTCTCCACGCAGGACCACGCCGCCGCCGCGATTGCCGCCAGCGGCACGCCCGTGTTCGCCGTGAAGGGCGAGACCCTGGCCGAATACTGGGACTACACCCACCGCATTTTTGACTTCGGCCCCGCCGGCACCGAAGGCGAAGGCCCCAACCTGATCCTGGACGACGGCGGCGACGCCACGCTGCTGATGCACCTGGGCAAGCGCGCCGAAAAGGACGCATCGCTGATCGCCAACCCCACCAGCGAAGAAGAAACCTGCCTGTTCGCCTCCATCAAGGCCAAGCTGGCCGTGGACCCGACCTGGTACAGCCGCAAGAGCGCGCAGATCATCGGCGTGACCGAAGAGACCACGACCGGCGTGCACCGCTTGAAGGAAATGTCGGCCAAGGGCTCGCTGATGTTCCGCGCGATCAACGTGAACGACTCGGTGACCAAGAGCAAGTTCGACAACCTGTACGGCTGCCGCGAGTCGCTGGTGGACGGCATCAAGCGCGCCACCGACGTGATGATCGCGGGCAAGGTGGCCTGCGTGGCCGGCTACGGCGACGTGGGCAAGGGCTCTGCCCAGGCCCTGCGCGCCCTGAGCGCCCAGGTCTGGGTGACCGAGATCGACCCCATCAACGCCCTGCAGGCCGCGATGGAAGGCTACAAGGTCGTGACGATGGAATACGCCGCCGACAAGGCCGACATCTTCGTGACCACCACCGGCAACAAGGACGTGATCACCCACGACCACATGAAGGCCATGAAGGACCAGGCCATCGTCTGCAACATCGGCCACTTCGACAACGAGATCCAGGTCGCGACGCTCGAGCAGTACGAGTGGGAAGAGATCAAGCCCCAGGTGGACCACGTGATCTTCCCGGACGGCAAGCGCATCATCCTGCTGGCCAAGGGCCGCCTGGTGAACCTGGGCTGCGGCACGGGCCACCCGAGCTTCGTGATGTCGTCGAGCTTCGCCAACCAGACCATCGCCCAGATCGAGCTGTTCACCCACAGCGACTACTACGAGAACGGCAAGGTCTACGTGCTGCCCAAGCACCTCGACGAGAAGGTGGCGCGCCTGCACCTCAAGAAGGTGGGCGCGATGCTCACGGAACTTTCCGACGAGCAGGCCGCCTACATCGGTGTGCCCAAGCAAGGCCCGTACAAGCCCGACACGTACCGCTACTGATCGTGCGGGTGGCTGTTGCTGCTCCTTTTTTGGGAGCGGCCAGCGCTTGTGGATAAGGCGGTAGAAGCCATTTTGGCTATGAAATCCATCGTCGATTGACGAGAGAGTGACGCATGCGCGCAGATGTTTTTTTGGTGGAGTCCGGCCATGCGGCCACGCGTTCGCAGGCACAGCGGCTGATTGCTGCAGGCGTCGAGTGGCGCCTGTCGCCGCTGGCGCCCTGGCAGAAGGTGGCCAAGAACGGCGATGACATCCCGTCCGTGGCCGAGGTGAAGCTGCTGGACGATGCCGAGGCCAAGTACATCTCGCGCGGCGGGCTCAAGCTGGAAGGCGCCTTGCGGGCCACGGGCCTGCCCGTGGCCGGGCTGCGCTGCCTGGATGTGGGGCAGAGCACCGGTGGGTTCACCGATTGCCTGTTGCAGCAGGGCGCGGCGCAGGTCGTCGGCGTGGACGTGGGCCATGGCCAGCTGCACGAGCGGCTGCGCAGCGATCTGCGGGTGGTTTGCGTCGAGGGCGTGAATGCGCGCTCGCTGATCGCCGAGGCGCTGCAGCAGGCGTGCGAGGACGCGCTCTCCGAAGCCGTCGATGTGGACGAGGACAACGAGACCCAGCCCGAGGCGCCCTACAGCTGGATGCGCAACGGCGGGCTGGTGGACGACGCCTACGATGACAGCGGCGACGCCAAGGACCAGGACATCGAAGCCTTCAAGTCCGAGCGCGCCCAGCGTGCCGAGGCGCGCGCGCTGGGCACGCTGCCCGTCCAGCGCCGGCGCCGCGCCGAATGCGCGGGCGTGGACACGACCCCGTTGTTCGACGTGGTGGTGGGCGACCTGTCCTTCATTTCGCTGACCCTGGTGCTGCCTGCCATCGCCGCATTCCTGCGGCCCGACGGCCACCTGCTCATGCTGGTCAAGCCGCAGTTCGAACTGCAGCCCGGCCAGGTGGGCAAGGGCGGCATCGTGCGCGACGAGGCGCTGTACGCCGTGGTGGAAAAGCGCATCCGTGACTGCTGCGCCGAACTGGGCCTGGCGGTGCACGCCTGGCTGGACAGCCCGATCCAGGGCGGCGACGGCAACCGTGAATTTTTTGTTTATGCGAGGAGGGCCACATGATTGCTGCCAATGCCCAGGGCATCGGTTTCCCGGTGAGCTTCGAGTTTTTCCCGCCCAAGACGCCGGAGGGTGCCGACAAGCTGCGCACCGCGCGCCAGCAGCTGTATGCGCTGCACCCTGATTTCTGTTCGGTGACCTACGGCGCGGGCGGTTCCACGCAGGAGGGCACGTTTGGCACGGTGCGCGAAATCCTGGCCGAGGGGGTCGGCGCAGCCTCGCACTTCTCGTGCATTGGCGCCACGCGCCAGTCCGTGCGCGAGCAGCTCGCCATGCTCAAGGACATGGGCGTCAAGCGCCTGGTCGCGCTGCGCGGCGATCTGCCCAGCGGCTATGGCGCGGGCGGGGAGTTCCACTACGCCAGCGACCTGGTGGCCTTTATCCGTGCGGAGACCGGCCGGGACTTCCATATCGAGGTGGCGGCCTACCCCGAGGTCCACCCCCAGGCCAAGTCGCCCGAGGCGGACCTCAAGGCGTACATCGCCAAGGTGCAGGCCGGAGCGGACTCGGCGATCACCCAGTATTTCTACAACAGCGATGCGTACTTCCGCTTCGTGGAAGACACGCAGCGCCTGGGCGCCGATGTGCCCGTGGTGCCCGGCATCATGCCCATCGGAAGCTCCACCCAGTTGATGCGTTTCTCGGACGCCTGCGGCGCCGAGATTCCCCGCTGGATCCGGCTGCGCCTGCAGTCTTTCGGCGACGACACGGCGAGCATCAAGGCCTTTGGCCTGGATGTGGTGACCGACCTGTGCGACCGGTTGCGCAGTGCCGGCGTGCCGGCCCTGCACTTCTACACGATGAACCAGAGTGCCGCGACGCTGGAGATCTGTCGCCGGCTGGGGATCTGATGCGCCAGCCGCGCGGCGATGCCGCGGTGACGGGCCCGGTGGAGGGCCGCCGGGCCGCCCTGTGGTGGAAGGTGCTCGGGGTGGTCTGCTGCGGTGTTTCGGTGTGGGGCTGCTCGTCCTGGGGGCGTGCGCAAGGGCTGTCCGCCGAGGCCGACGCACTGGCCCCGCACCTGCTGAGCGTGCCGGGCGAGGCCATGCTGATCGACCCGCCGTCGCGCCCCGGTGGGCGGGAGGATGGCACCGAAAGCCCGCAGGCCCCGCAGCTGCGCCTGCCCGCCGACGAGGTGGGCCTGGCCTCCTGGTACGGCGCGAAGTTCCACAAGCGCCGCACGGCCAGCGGAGAGCCCTTCGACATGAAGGCGCTCACCGCGGCGCATCCCACCTTGCCGTTCGGCTCGCGCGTGTGCGTGCGCAGCCAGGCCACGGGCCGTTCGGTCGTGGTCCGCATCAACGACCGGGGCCCGCACACGGGCAACCGCGTGATCGACCTGAGCCGGGGGGCCGCCGAGGTGCTGGGGATGGTGGGCCTGGGGCTCAAGCCCGTGGAGCTTTTTGCGCTGGACGAGGGCGAGCGGGACTGCCCCGCTCCCTGACCGCCGCCGTCAGCCGCCGGATTCGAGCGTGTGCGTGGCGTGCTTGTCTTGCGCCAGCAATTCCACCATCTGCGGCAGCGCGGTCTTCAGCGCCGCCTTCAGGGTGAAGGGCGGGTTGATCAGGAACATGCCGCTGGCCGGCAGGCCGGGGCGCTTGACGTCGCCCGCGGCGTTTTCAGTGAGCTTGCTGTTCTTGACCGTGAGCGTGGCATGCAGCCAGCCCTTGCCGGCCTTGGTGGCCAGCGTCTTGAGGCGGCGCGGCAGGTCGTGGGCTTCCGGGCGCGGGATGATGGGGTACCAGAACGCATAGGTGCCGGTGGCAAAACGCTTGAGCGAGTCGGCGGCCATGTCGAGCACCTTGGCGTAGTCGCTCTTGATTTCATAGCTGGGGTCGCAGAGCACAAGCGCGCGGCGGGCCGGCGGGGGCAGGAATTTCTTGATCCCCTCAAACCCGTCTTCGTGCAGGACGGCCACCTGGCGGCCTGCCTCCAGCTGGGCCACGTTGCCCGCCAGCGCCCGCAGGTCCGTGGGATGCAGCTCGAAGAGCTTGAGCTTGTCGTGGCCGCGCAGCAGGCGCTGGGCGATGAACGGGGAGCCCGGGTACACGCGCAGCGCACTGCCCTGGTTGAAGGCGCGGACCATGTCCACATAGGCCTGCAGGGCGGGCGTGAGGGCGGGCGCGGTGGGTGCAAAAAGCCGGACGATGCCGTCCGCTGCCTCGCCGCTGGTGCTGGCATAGTCGCCATCGAGCCGGTACAGTCCCGCGCCCGCGTGGGTGTCCAGCACGGTCAGTGCCGCGTCTTTCTCGGTAAGGTGTTGCAAGGCGGCGATCAAGACCGTGTGCTTGAGCACATCGGCATGGTTGCCTGCGTGGAAGGCGTGGCGATAACTGAACATGGCCCTATGGTAACGAGTGCGCCCCCGGCGCAGCGCAGTCGATGGGGCCATGGCCCGGCGGCAGGCCCCGGGCGCGCGGTCATGATCCGATGCGAATTTGTCATGGGCCCGGGCGCTGCCTGTCCCCATGGCGCGGCACAATCGGCGCTTGTCTGACCAGGGTGTGTAACTTTTTTGGCAGACCGGAAGCCTTTTGTTTCTGTCATGCATGCTGGCATGCTTCATGATTGCGATGAAAACGGCCTTGGCACCCGTTCGCTCACAATCCCCCGCCGAAGCCCGCATTCACGCCCCATTCTCTTCACCATGATCGCAAGTTCCAGCCAAGCCTCTGCCAGTGGTGTCAGCCATGTGGATGCGCTGCCCCCCGGCACCCGCCTCGCGGAATTCGAGATCCTGGCGCTCCTTGGCGTGGGCGGGTTCGGCATGGTCTACAAGGCCTTCGACCATTCTCTGCACCGGGCGGTGGCGATCAAGGAGTACATGCCTTCGGCGCTGGCGGGCCGTGCGCAGGGCCAGTCGCTGTGGGTGCGGTCGTCGTCCGACCAGCAGACCTTCCATGCCGGGCTGGCGTCTTTCGTGGGAGAGGCGCGCCTGCTGGCCCAGTTCGACCATCCCTCGCTCGTGAAGGTGTTCCGCTTCTGGGAGGCCAACAACACCGCGTACATGGTCATGCCGCTGTACACCGGCATGACGTTCAAGCAGGCCCGCGCCCAGATGCGCACCCCGCCCCCCGAGATCTGGCTGCGCAAGGTGCTGTGGTCGGTGCTCGGCGCCCTGCGGGTGCTGCACGACGGGAAAACCCTGCACCGGGACATTTCGCCTGACAACATCTTCCTGCAGGACAGTGGCCCTCCGGTGCTGCTGGACCTGGGCGCCGCCCGGCATGCGATCAATGACCAGGACCGCAAGCACACGGCCGTGCTCAAGGTGAACTACGCACCCATCGAGCAGTATTCCGACGGCGACGAGGAACTGCGCCAGGGCCCCTGGAGCGACCTGTACTCCCTGGCCGCCGTGGTGCATGGCTGCCTGTGCAACGACACGCCGCTGCCCGCGACCCTGCGTTCCATCCGTGATCGCATGGTGTCGTTCTCCCGGGTGGCAAGAACCGTCAAGCGCCAGTTCGGCGTGGAATATTCCGCGCCCTTCGTGGCGGCGATCGCGCAATCCCTGGCGCTCAAGCCCGAGGACCGGCCGCAGAGCATCGATGCGTTCCTGCAGCTCATGGAGATGACGTCCGCGCCGGAAGGAAGCGAACATTTCGATTTCCGTGCCGATCTGGGCGACATCTGGGTCGAGCCCGCCGACCAGCCCGGCCCGGGCCTGCTCACGCCCACGGTGGATGTGACGTCCGCGGCCAGCAGCGTGGTGGAGATACCGCCCCAGGCGCCGCGCGCCGCGGCGCAGGCGCCCGCCCGCGATGCGCGCGAGGACGACCCCTCCGGGGAGGAGGCCGCGGCCGGCGGCGACACCGTGATGCTCGGGGGGCCGGACACGGTGGCCGCCGAGGCTGGAGACACGGTCTTCATCGACGCCGGGGATACCGTCGTGGCCGACGACTCCCGCTATGACGACCCTGCGGCCGGCCACCGGCACGGGGCCGCCGCGCGGCATGCGCACGATCACCGGCCGCGGCCGATGGAGCGTGAGGTTCCCCGTGCCGCAAGCAAGGCGGCCAGAACGGCGCGGCGCTCCCCCGTGGTGGTCTGGCTGGGCGTGGCCGTTTTTGCCGTGGTGGCCTCGGCGGCAGGACTGCGCTGGGCCCAGAGCAGCAAGGCGCCGCACGACGACATCATCACCGAGATGGCCGAGCGGCCGGCTGCCACGCCGCCCGCCCTGGTGGAGACCGCGCTGGCCGACATGGCTGCGAGCGCGCCGGCTGCGGTGGCTTCCCTTGACGGCGCGGCGGGCGCTGCGGTGGCTGCATCCCTGCCTGCGCCTGCCTTTGTTCCGGCCTCCGCGCCGCGCACGCCGCCCCGGACCGCGAAGCGCGCGGCGCCCGAGCCCGCACCCGTGCAGGCCGTGGTGCACGAGGAACCCCCGCCACCGCCGCCCCCGGTCGTGGCCGAGCCCAAGCCTCGCCCGCTGCCGCCGCGCGTGCCCAGTCCGCAGGAGGCCTGTGCCGACGCCAATTTCCTGGCGCGGCCCATGTGCATCCACCAGGAATGCCAGAAGCCATCGCAGGCGGGGCAGGCCGTGTGCGTGGAAAACCGCCGCCGCTATGAGGCCGAGGAGCAGCGCCGCCGCCAGACCCCCAACTGAGGGTGGCCGCCGGGGCCTGGAGCACTGTGCGCACGGGCGGCTTGCGCCCCTGGCACGCAAATTCGTATAATCGAGGGCTTCGCAGCGCTTTGTGGTCCCGCGGCGGAGACATTTTCGCCACCTAAGAGGCTTCCTTCAGAGAAGCACCGACCGTGGAAAAGGACCCGCCAAACCCTCTTCATAAGAGAAAACTCATGACTACTACTTTCAGCGCCAAGCCCGCTGAGGTCGTGCACGAGTGGTTTGTGATTGACGCGACCGACAAGGTCCTCGGACGAGTAGCCAGCGAAGTTGCTCTCCGTTTGCGCGGCAAACACAAGGCCATTTACACGCCTCACGTCGATACCGGTGACTTCATCGTCATCATCAACGCCGCCCAGCTCAAGGTCACCGGCACCAAGTCCCTGGACAAGGTGTACTACCGCCACTCGGGTTACCCCGGCGGCATCACGGCCACGAACTTCCGCGACATGCAAGCCAAGCACCCCGGCCGCGCGCTGGAAAAGGCCGTCAAGGGCATGCTGCCCAAGGGCCCCCTTGGCTACGCGATGATCAAGAAACTCAAGGTGTACGGTGGTGCTGAGCATCCCCACACCGCCCAGCAGCCCAAAGTGCTGGAAATCTAAGGAGCCTTGAGATGATTGGTGAATGGAACAATGGCACCGGCCGTCGCAAGTCCAGCGTCGCCCGCGTGTTTCTGAAAAAAGGCTCCGGCAAGATCACGGTGAACGGCAAGGACATCCAGTCCTACTTCGGCCGCGAAACCTCGATCATGATTGCCAAGCAACCCCTGGCGTTGACCAACCATGTCGAAACCTTCGACATCCAGATCAACGTCCACGGCGGTGGTGAATCCGGCCAGGCCGGCGCTGCCCGCCACGGCATCACCCGCGCCCTGATCGATTACGACGCATCCCTCAAGCCCGTCCTGAGCCAAGCTGGCTTCGTGACGCGCGATGCACGTGAAGTCGAACGTAAGAAGGTCGGCCTGCACTCCGCACGCCGCGCCAAGCAGTTCTCCAAGCGTTAAGCTGGCTGGGCACTGCCGGACACCCGCCCCTGGGCGGATGTCCAACCCCTGCAAAGCGCTCCGTCCTGGATTGCTTTACAGAGCAAAAACCGCCTCCGGGCGGTTTTTTCGTTTAAGGTGCGCTCTTTTCTCCCGGGCCTCCCCGATGACTCCCCTGTTTTCACCATGCGCCTTCGCCTTCTGCGCCGCCGGCTGACGATCAGCGCCCCCCGGGTGGCCATCCGCAGCGCCTTGCCCTGGCCCCTGCGCTGGCTGGCCTTGGCGGTGGTTTTCGGGTTCTGCGCGGCGGTGGCGCTGTGGGCCTTCGAGTTCGGCAAGTCGATCGCGGGCCTGGACTCCGTTTCCCGGGACGAATTGCTCCAGCTGCGCGCGGAGGTGGCCCGCCTGCGCGGCGTGGGCCAGGAGCAGCAGACGGTGGCCCATACGGCCGAGAGCCTGCTCGTGACCGAGCGGGCCGCCAAGGAAAGCCTGATGGCGCAGGTGCGACAGCTCGAGGCGGACAATCGGACGCTGCGCGAGGACCTGGGGTTTTTCGAGAAGCTGATTCCCGCGGCAAAGACCGAAGGGCTCGCGATTCGCAGCCTGCAGGCCGAAGTGCTGGGAGGGATGCAGCTGCGCTGGCAGGTCCTGGTGATCCAGGCCGCGCGCAATGCGCCCGAGTTCAATGGCCGGCTGGAACTGGTGCTGGCAGGCACCCAGGACGGCAGGCCCTGGACGCAGACCCAGCCGGCCCAGGGGCAGCCCTTGCAGGTCAAGCAGTACCGGCGCATCGAGGGGGTCCTCGATCTGCCGCCCAGCGCCGTGGTAAAAACCGTGACCGCCCGCGTGCTGGAAGGCACGACAGTGCGCGCCGTGCAGGCCATGGCCATCGACTAGTAGGAGCACCCGCAAGGCGCCCGCGATGGCCCCGGCCAGGCTGTCGTCGTCGAGAGAGGCCCCCGCCGCAAGCGCCGGGCCCGCGCAGAGGCCGCGCCGGTACGCCGTGGGCCTGGCATCCCGTTGTTTCCCATCCGCACGCTCCTTTCGGCCGGAGCGTGTCCTTTCAGGAGTTCTCACCCATGTTTTCCCGCAAAAAGCAGCCACCGATCAAAAGCCTGGTCGCCCAGGGCACCCGGATCGAGGGGGATGTGCACTTCGCAGAAGGGATGCGCATCGATGGCGAGGTGGTGGGGGACATCCGCGCGGGATCGGAGCAGTCCAGCATTCTGGTGATTTCCGAGACGGCCCGGGTGGAGGGTGCGGTGCACGCCGACCATGTGATCGTCAACGGGCAGGTGGTGGGTCCCGTGCATGCCGCGGAATTGCTGGAACTGCAGCCCAAGGCCAAGATCACAGGCAATGTGCACTACAAGGCGCTGGAGATGCACCAGGGCGCCGTGATCGCCGGGCAGATGTGCCCTGTGGCCGTGCTGGTGGAGGAAAAGCCCCCACTGAAGTTAGCGTCAAACAGCCAGTGAACTGAATTCCCGAGCGGTCTGCAGTACTATTCACCGCAAACATTGAACCCGGAGTACCCCATGAGCGCTGTTGCCGAAAACATCCAGACCGAAATGCCCGCCCCCATTCTGTTCACGGACAGCGCGGCGGCCAAGGTGGCGGACCTGATCGCCGAAGAGGGCAATCCTGACCTGAAACTGCGCGTTTTCGTGCAGGGTGGCGGTTGCTCGGGGTTCCAGTATGGCTTCACCTTCGATGAAATCACCAACGAAGACGACACCACCATGACCAAGAATGGCGTGTCGCTGCTGATCGATGCCATGAGCTACCAGTACCTGGTCGGCGCAGAGATCGACTACAAGGAAGACCTGCAGGGCGCCCAGTTCGTCATCAAGAACCCCAACGCCACCACCACCTGCGGCTGCGGCTCCAGCTTCTCCGCCTGAGGGTGTGCCTCTGCGCCGCGCCAGCGGCACGGAATGAAACGACAAGCCGCCCGGACGGGCGGCTTTTTTCATGGGGATACCCCTTTTCGTTTTCCTGGAAAAGCCATCCTGGCGTGCCATGCAGCAAGACAGATCCCTGAAAGTGCTCCTGTGGCTGGTGGCCATCGGCTTCTTCATGCAGACGCTGGACGCCACCATCGTCAACACCGCGCTGCCCGCCATGGCCCGCAGCCTTGGAGAAAGCCCGCTGCGCATGCAGTCGGTGGTGGTGGCCTATTCGCTGGCCATGGCCATGCTGATACCGGCTTCCGGGTGGCTGGCCGACCGTTTTGGTTCACGGCGCGTCTATCTGTCCGCCATCGTGCTGTTCGTGCTGGGTTCGGTGTGCTGCGCGCTCGCGCAAAGCCTGACCCAGCTGGTGGCGGCGCGCGTGGTGCAGGGGCTGGGCGGGGCGTTGCTGCTGCCGGTGGGGCGGCTGGTGGTGCTGCGCACCTTTCCGCGCGAGCAGTTCCTGCAGGCCATGAGTTTCGTTGCCATTCCGGGCCTGATCGGGCCACTGATCGGCCCCACGCTGGGCGGCTGGCTCGTGGAGGCGGCGTCGTGGCACTGGATCTTCCTCATCAATGTGCCGGTGGGGCTGGTGGGCTGCATCGCCACCCTGCGTTTCATGCCGGGCGAGCCCGTGACCTTCGTGCCCCGCTTCGACCTGGCGGGCTACCTGATGCTCGCCTTCGGCATGGTGTCGCTCTCGCTGGCGCTGGACGGCCTGGCCAGCATGGGGCTGCGCCAGGCGGGCGTGCTGGTGCTGATGGTCTTCGGGCTGGCCAGCCTGGTGGCCTACTGGCTGCACGCGGCGCGGCGGGCCGACCCGCTGTTTTCGCCGCGGCTCTTTTCCATTGACACACTGCGCATCGGTCTGCTGGGCAACCTGTTCTCGCGCCTGGGCAGCTCCTGCATGCCATTCCTGGTCCCGCTGCTGCTGCAGGTCACCATGGGCTACTCGCCCCTGCAGGCCGGCATGATGATGCTGCCCGTGGCCATCGCCGGCATGTCGATGAAGCGCTTCACCACGCCGCTGATCACCCGTTTCGGCTACCGGCAGGTGCTGGTGGGCAACACCCTGCTCGTGGGCGTCACGATGGCCAGCTTTGGCCTGGCCGCTCCCACGCAGCCCCTGTGGGTGCATGTGGCGCAGCTGGCGGTCTTTGGCGCCGTGAATTCCCTGCAGTTCACCGCCATGAACACCGTGACGCTCAAGGACCTGGAACATGCCATGGCAAGCAGCGGCAACAGCCTGTTGTCGATGGTGCAGATGGTGGCCATGGGAATGGGCGTGGCGGCCGCAGGGGCGGTGCTGGCTGCGTTCACTGATTTCTTCCCTGCCGGCGGCGCCCAGGAGACGCTGAGGGCGTTCCAGGCCACGTTCGCATGCATGGGGCTCATCACCGTGGCCTCGGCGGGCATCTTCTGGCAGCTGTCGCCCCAGGACCGCGCCGGCAGCCGGGCCGCAGCCACGGCGGACGCCACCGACCACGGCTGAAGGGGGTTTCGGGGAAGGGGCCGCCAGGCCCGGCCCGGATCAGGCGGGGTAGACCGCGCCCAGCACGCGGGCGCCCACGGCCCCGGTGACGCTGGCCAGGTTGCCGGGCTGCCCGTGCAGCGCCTGCCGCGCCAGCCAGGCAAAAGCCGCGGCCTCGACCTGCAGGGCCGGCAGGCCCAGCGCATCGGTGGCGACGACCCGCACGGCGGGGCATGCGGCCTGCAGCCGCGCCATCAGGTGGGTGTTCAGGGCGCCGCCACCGCACACCGCCAGGGTGTTGCTATTCTCTTGATAGCTATTGGCACTGATGGCGCAAGCGCGGGCGGTGTATTCCGTCAGGGTGGCCTGTACGTCCACGGGGTCCGCCGATGCCCATGGCTGCAGATGCCGCGCGAGCCAGATGGGGTTGAACAGGTCGCGCCCCGTGCTCTTGGGCGGGGGCTTGTGCAGAAAGGGTTCGTCAAGCAGCGAGGCCAGCAGCGCCGGCAGCACCTGGCCGCTCGCGGCCCATGCACCGTCCGCATCGAAAGGCTGGCCGGTATGCTGCTGGCACCAGTGGTCCATCAGCGCGTTGCCGGGGCCGCAGTCAAACCCCAGCACGCTGGCCCCCCCGGCACCCAGCACGCTGAGGTTGGAGATGCCCCCGAGGTTGAGCACCAGCACGGTCTCGTCCGCGCGGCCGAACACGCCCTGGTGGAACGCGGGCACCAGGGGCGCACCCTGGCCGCCGGCGGCCACGTCGCGGCTGCGGAAATCCGCCACCACGGTGATGCCCGTGCGTTCCGCCAGCACGGCGGGGCTGCCCAGCTGGAGGGTGTAGCCCGTTCCGTCGAATTCCTGGGGGCGGTGGCGCACCGTCTGCCCGTGGGCTCCGAGGGCGCGGATGGCGCTGGCCGGCTGTCCGCTGCGCTCCAGCAGCGCGTGCACCACCTCGGCATACGCGCGCGACAGCGCATTGCCCGCCAGCGCAGCGCGGTGCAGCTCGTTGCTGCCAGGGGTGTTCAGGGCGAGCAGTTCCGCCCGCAGCTCCGGCGCGAACGCCATGCTGGCGTGGTGCGTGACCACCATGCGGGGGCCGGAAAAATCCGCTAGCACCCCGTCGATGCCATCGAGCGAGGTGCCCGACATCAGGCCGATGTACAGATCAGACATGGCCCGGGGGATGTGCGCGCGGATGCTGCCAGCGGCTCAGTCTGCGCTGGCCTGTTCGACAAGCGCCGCAGCGGACAGCTGGATGCGCATGTTGGACGCCAGGCGCTCGAACGCGGGTCGCCCGGCCGCCGAGACGGGGGCCGCCGCTTCGCTCTGGGCGACGATGGTCTGCGGATCCTGGTGCACGCCGTTCACGCGGAATTCGAAATGCAGGTGGGGGCCGGTGGCCCAGCCGGTGGCGCCCACTGCGCCCAGCGTCTGGCCCTGTTCTACGGACTGGCCCTGGCGCACGTCGATGCGGCTCAGATGGGCGTACACGGTGACGTGCTGGTTGCGGTGCTTGACGAAGACCACGTTGCCAAAGCCGTTCTGCACGCCGGCAAACTCGACCACGCCGTCGCCCACGGTGCGCACGGAGGTGCCGGAGGGGGCCGCGAAATCGGTGCCCAGGTGAGCGCGCCAGGTCTTCAGGATGGGGTGCATGCGCATCTTGAAGCCGCTGGTCACGCGCGAGAACTCGACCGGCGAGGTCAGGTAGGCGCGGCGCATGCTCTCGCCGTCGAGCGTGTAGTAGGCGCCCTTGGCGGCGCCCGGCTCCTGGAACCACAGGGCCTGGTGGGTCTTGCCGTTGTTGACGAACTCGGCGCTCAGCACCCGGCCGCTGGACAGGGGCTCGCCGTCGGCTTCCAGGGTTTCATACACCACCGAGAAGCGGTCGCCCTTGCGCAGCGAACGGCGAAAGTCGATGTTGCCCGAGAAGAGTTCGGCCATCTGCACGGCCACGCCGTCGGGGATGTTGGAGGCATCGGTGGCGGCGAACAGCGAGCTGTGGATGATGCCGCCCGCCAGGCGGCTGCCCACCGTCATCTTGGCGGTTTCGATGCGGGAGCTGAATTTGTCGCCGTTGCGCTCGACGATGAGCCGGCGGAAGCTGCCGCTGTCGTCGGGCACCCAGCGCACGGTCAGGCGGGTCAGGCGGTGGTCGTCGGTGGTCTCGGCCGACACGGCACGGCCGGTGCGCCCGAGCACATTTTGTCGGACAGGAGTGTCACCGCGCATGAACGCGGCGGCGGCCGGGTCGGCCACGCCCAGGCGCTGCAACAGCGATTCGGGGGTGTCGCTGCTGCGCACCTGTTCGGAGCGGAACAGCGAGAAGCCCGGGGCGTCGAGCTCGCCCAGCACGAGGTTTTCGGCCAGCGATTCGACGGGGTAGCTCACCATGCGCACCGGCAGCTCGGCCGGGTCGGGCGCAAAGGACGCCACGGCGAACGCGCCGCCGCCGCCCGTCAGCAGCAGGGCTGCGACAGCGGCGGTGATGCGTTTGGGATGTTGTTGGATCGTGCGGGACAGCCGGTCAAGCAAAGCGGTGCTGGCGGTGCGGACCGTAGTGAGGCCGTGAATCAAAGGTCTATCCCCAGGGTGAGCGTGACTTCCTGAAACTCCCCCGTTGCGACGGCGGGGCGAGGCCAGGAACACAGGCTGCCAGGCATGTGGCCATGCGACAGCGTGAAAACAGGTCGAAACGGCGGGCCTACTAGAATCCGCCTCAAGCAATGTGGGCTGAAGTATAGCGGTGCATGCTGTCTAGACATCCCAAAAAACCCTTATGAATCAATCTGCTGTTACAACAACCCCGGTCTCTGATGGTGTAAGACAGGCCCTCGAAATCTCGCTGCGCGGCGTGCAGGAACTGCTGCCGCAGGACGAATGGGTCAAGAAGCTGGCGCGCTCGGAGGCCACGGGCCAGCCGCTGCGCATCAAACTGGGACTCGATCCCACGGCACCCGACATCCACATCGGCCACACGGTGGTGCTGAACAAGATGCGGCAATTGCAAGATCTGGGCCACCAGGTGATCTTCCTGATCGGGGACTTCACGAGCCTGATCGGCGACCCTTCCGGCCGCAACAGCACGCGCCCGCCGCTCACGCCCGAGCAGATCAAGGTGAACGCCGAGACCTACTACAAGCAGGCCAGCATGGTGCTGGACCCCGCGCGCACCGAGATCCGCTACAACAGCGAATGGAGCGAGCCCCTGGGCGCGAGCGGCATGATCCAGCTCGCCTCCCGGTACACCGTGGCGCGCATGATGGAGCGCGACGATTTCCACAAGCGCTTCACCACCGGCCAATCCATCGCGGTGCACGAGTTTCTGTACCCGCTGATGCAGGGCTACGACTCGGTGGCCCTGAAAAGCGACCTGGAGCTGGGCGGCACCGACCAGAAGTTCAACCTGCTCATGGGCCGCCACCTGCAGCAGGAATACGGCCAGGAGCCGCAGTGCGTGCTCACCATGCCGCTGCTGGTGGGCCTGGACGGCGTGGACAAGATGTCCAAGTCCAAGAACAACTACATCGGCATCGCCGAAGAGCCCAACACCATGTTCGCCAAGGTGCTGTCGATCAGCGACACGCTGATGTGGGACTGGTACACGCTGCTGTCGTTCAAGAGCCTGGCCGAGATCGCCGCGCTCAAGGCCGAGATCGCGGGCGGGCGCAACCCCAAGGACGCGAAGGTCATGCTGGCCAAGGAAATCACCGCGCGCTTCCACAGCGCTGCGGCGGCCGATGCGGCCGAGCAGGATTTCATCAACCGCAGCAAGGGCGGCGTGCCCGATGAGATTCCTGAAGTGTCCCTGTCGGGTGCGCCGCTGGGCATCGGTGCCTTGCTCAAGCAGGCCAACCTGGCGCCGTCCGGCAGCGAGGCCAACCGCCTGATCGATGGCGGCGGCGTGCGGGTGGATGGCAGCGTGGTCAGCGACAAGGGCCTGAAGCTGGCCGCCGGCACCTACGTGGTGCAGGTGGGCAAGCGCAAGTTTGCACGGGTGACCTTGGCCTGATTTTTAGTCAAATTGGCCACTGGCGCTTGATGGATAAGCGCTGGTAGCTATCAAAACAAAAGCGCTAGGTCCGGCCGGACCCGCGCTTTTCTGCTGTCAGTCCAGGTTGTCGTTCAGGTCCGGGTCGGGCACATCCCCGATCGCTTCGCGGGTGGCCTGGGCCTGCACCTGCAGCCAGGCGCAAAACGCCTTGATCTCCGGCCGCTGCGCGCTGCGGGGCCCCACCATCAGCCAGTAGGCCAGCGGGGAGTCGATGCGATGGCCGGGCAGCACCTCCACCAGGTCGCCTGCGGCCAGTGCATCGGCAATCAGCGGCATGCGCGCCAGCGCCAGGCCCTGGCCGGCGAGGGCGGCCTGCACGATCTGGTGGGCGTAGTTGAAATACAGCCAGCGCTCGGGCTGCAGCTTGGCCAAATCCCGCGCGTCGAACCAGCGGCGCCAGCTGAGCCATTCCAGGTGCTGGCTGCGGTGCGCGTCGCCCGCCTCGATCAGCGTGAACTGGGTGACATCGGCCGGCGTGCGCAGGGGCTTGCCGCTCTTGAGTAGCCAGGGGCTGGCCACCACGGCCAGCTGCTCGCCAAACAGGCGCTGTCCGCCCAGGGTGCCCGCGCCCGGCATGCTGTAGCGCAGGGCCAGGTCCACGTCCGAGGTTTCCAGGTCCACCGGCACGTCGCTCGCATCAATGCGGATGTCGATGCCCGGGTTGTCGCGCTGGAACTCCTCCATGCGCGGGATCAGCCACATCGATGCGAAGCTGGCCCAGGTGGTGATGGCCACGCTGCGGCGCCCGGCCGTCTGGCGCACCAGGCGCACGGCGGCGTCCATGCGCTCGAGCGCCGGGGCCACGGCGCGCTGCAGCTGCGCGCCCGCGCTGGTCAGCTCCACCGCCCGCGTGTGGCGCAGGAACAGCGCCACGCCCACTTCTTCTTCCAGTGCCTGGATCTGGCGGCTCACGGCGGACTGGGTGAGCGCCAGCTCGTCGGCGGCGGCGCGGAAGTTCAGGTGCTTGGCCACGGCGAGAAAGGCGCGCCAATGGCCGGTGGCCACGGGGCGGGTGCGAAGGACGGCAGGGGAGTATTCGGCAGAGGCCATGGCAGGTGTCCTGGATGCGATTCATGCGTTGGCGGAATGAATAGCGTACCGCGTTTTCATTGGACTGTGTGTGCCGCCGAGCGCACTATCCAGTCTCCGAAACACCTTTTCATCGAAGCCAAGGAGCCTGTCATGTCCCCCCGCAACGTTCTGGAATCGCAACAATCCGTGCACGCCAGCCTGGCTGGCCGATCTGCGGCCGGTTGCTGGAAACTGGCCACGGGCCAGGCGCTGTCGCTGCGCCCGCACACCCATGGCGTGCTGCAGATTGCCCAGGGGCAGGTCTGGCTCACCCTGAGCGGGTCTTTGGCGGACCTGCCCGGTGCCACGGCCGACCATCTGCTGCGGGCGGGCGAGCAGCTGGCTGTCGCGCCCGGCCAGCATGTGGTGATGGAGGCCTGGAACCCCGGCGGTGGCACCGAGCCCGTGGCCTTCCACTGGGATGGCGCGGCCGCCCCGGCGACGACCCTGCCCCACAGCCTGGCCGCCCGCGACTGGGAATGTGGCGTGGTGCAGCCGCTGCGCGACCTGGGGCATGCCCTGGGGCAGGGCGGACGTGCCCTGGGCGCTGCGTTGGAGGAGGTGACGGGCGCGGGCGGGCGGTTTGCTGCTGGCCTGGCTCGCTTTGCTCTCAATCGGATAGCGCCACAGGGACAGCGCAGGCCCGCTTGAGGACTACATGCAGGAAAAGCATCAATCGGTGCCGTGCTTTTCATTGGACGTTGTTCTGCAAGCCGCGCACCATACGGTCTTACTAGGGTTAACCCGGAGAATGCCATGACAACCTCTCACGCTCTTCATCTGTTCGCATCTTCCCGCGCCGTGGGCGCTTCGGCCGCTGGCGCCGGCACCGTGGCCGCTGGCGCCGCCGTCAGCCTGGTCCCCAGGGCCGCGATGACCTTGCGCATCGCCGAAGGCCAGGCCTGGGTGACGCTGGGCAAGGGCCTGGGCGACAGCAGCGATGTGTTCCTGTGCGCCGGCCAGTCGCTGCAGCTCGCCGCGGGCCAGTCGGTGGTGGTGGAACCCCTGAACGGCCGCCGCCTGCAGTACCGCTGGGTGCGCGGCGAGGCTGCCAGTGCCCGCCCTGCATCGTGGTGGCGCCGCGCATCCGTGGGCAACGGGGCTCCCGCCTGGGGCGACGCCGCCTGCTGCGCCTGAGGGCTCCGGCCTGATCCGGAGAGGGGCCTGCCCCGCCGGTGTTCGGGTGTGCAATAGAGCTTCAAAGAGCTGCTGGCGCTTGACCATCAAGCGCTAGCAGCTCTTTTTTTGATAGCAATGGGTGAGCGCCAGGTTGTCAGCGTGCGTTGCCGTCGCCCAGCAGCCCGATCAACTGGGCCTGCAACGTCGTCAATATTTCATCCGACAACGCCGGCCGCGCCGCGGCGGTGGCGCGGGCCAGCACCAGCCCGCCGACCATGGTGGCCAGCACCTGCATGGCGCGGGCGCGGTCTTGGGGCTGCACGGTGGCGTCCCCACCGCAGAGCAGCTGGGCAAAACGCCCGATGTTGCGCTCAATGCCCTGGGCGAACACTTCCGACAGCTCGCAGCCCGCCCGCGCGGCGTCCACCGCCAGCGCGGCGGCCGGGCAGCCCGTGCCGGGCGAGTCGCGGTGCTGGGGCGAGAGGTAGCTCTGGATGCGCTCACCGACCGTGGTGTTCGGGGTGGCGCCGTCCAGCGGGGCGATGGACCAGTCGAACGCCCGCGCACAGGCCTCCTGCACCAGCGCGTCCTTGGAAGCGAAATGCCGGTACAGCCCGCCATGCGTGAGCCCGGCGTCGCGCGTGATGTCGGCCACGCCCACGCCGGTCAGCCCCCGCTCGCGGTACAGGCGGGAGGCCGCGTCGAGGATGCCCTGCCGGTTCTCGGCGGCCTGTGCTTTGGAAACCTTCATGCTGCCTCTTATTGATTGCGATCGTACGCAAAAAGTGGTGATGCCTTTATGATGACGGCTGCAATCATAAAGGCGCGGATCGTTTCCGCGTGTCGCCGCAGTGCCCTGGAGCCGGTTCCTGGTGCTGCGCCCAATCTGTCTGACGAGGTGAATCCATGAAGAAGATGATCCATGGCGGCCGTGGTGCCGAGGTGTGGAATGGTGTGTGCTGCGACAAGGCGGTGGCCTGATGCGGCGCGTCGTGGTCACGGGCATGGGCCTGGTGTCGCCGCTGGGCTGCGGTGTGGAACTGGTGTGGCGGCGCCTGCTGGCGGGGCGCTCGGGCCTGTCGCGCCTGCCGGACGCTGTCACGGACGGCATTACCGCCAAGGTGGCGGGGCAGGTGCCGGATGTCGCTCAAGACCCCGAAGGTGGCTGGGACGTGGATGCCGTCGTCTCGTCCAAGGACCAGCGCAAGATGGACCGCTTCATCCCCTTTGCGCTGGGCGCGGCGCAGCAGGCGCTGGCGCAGGCCGGCTGGCCGCCTGCCGACGAGCGGGCGCGCGAGCGCACGGCCACCGTGATCGCCTCGGGCATTGGCGGCTTTGGCGCGATCGCCGAGGCGGTGCGCACCACTGATACGCGCGGCCCGCAGCGCCTGTCGCCGTTCACGGTGCCGTCGTTCCTGGTCAATCTGGCGGCGGGGCAGGTGTCGATCCGCAACGGGCTCAAGGGGCCGCTGGGCGCGCCGGTCACCGCCTGCGCCGCCAGCGTGCAGGCGATTGGCGATGCCGCGCGCCTGATCCGCAGCGGCGAGGCCGACGTGGCCGTGTGCGGGGGCAGCGAGGCGGCCATTGACCGCGTGAGCCTGGGCGGCTTTGCGGCGGCCAAGGCCCTGGGCACGGCGTTCAACGACACGCCCGAGCAGGCCTCGCGGCCGTTTGACGCGCAGCGCGACGGTTTCGTGATGGGCGAGGGCGCGGGCATGCTGGTGATCGAGGCGCTGGACCATGCCCTCGCGCGCGGCGCGCGGCCGCTGGCCGAGCTGGTGGGCTACGGCACGTCGGCCGACGCGTACCACATCACCTCCGGCCCCGAAGACGGTGACGGCGCCGCGCGCAGCATGTGGGCCGCCCTGGCGCAGGCAGGCCTCACGGCCCAGGACGTGCAGCACCTGAACGCGCACGCCACGTCCACGGGTGTGGGCGACCGGGGCGAGCTGGCCGCCATCCGCCGGGTGTTTGGCGCGGGGGCGCAGGTGGCCATCAGCTCCACCAAGTCGGCCACCGGCCATCTGCTGGGGGCGGCGGGAGCGGTGGCGGCCATCTTCACCGCGCTGGCGCTGCGCGACCAGGTGGTGCCGGGCACGCTGAACCTGCACACGCCCGATGCGCTGGCCGAGGGGCTGGACATGGTGGCGTTGCGGCCCCGGCCGATGGCGCTCACGCACGCCATGCTCAACGGGTTTGGTTTCGGCGGGGTGAACGCCAGCCTGCTGCTGCGGCGCTGGCCGGACGCCGCATGACGCGGCTTCAGCCCCCGCAGGGGCCCATGGGGGCCGGCGCGTGGGCGCGTGTCAGAGGACGAGCTGGCTGCGCATGGACTCGAACGCGGCCAGCGCTGCTTCGCCGTCGAGCCGTTCCATGCGCGCGAGCGCATCCACGTCCTCCACCGTGCTGAAGGCCAGGCTGAACTGCTGGAAGCGGCGCGCCGCCAGCGGGCCGTTGTGCAGCACCTCGACGTTGATGTGGCGGGGGTCGTTGCGGATGCGCTCGATGAGCTTGAGCACGGCCTTCTGCGGGCCTTCCAGCTGCTGGCAGAAGCGCTGGCCGTCGAAGATCAGCAGCCCCGTGATGTCAAGCTGCGCGTTCACCAGGCGCGCGCGCCCGGCGACCTCGGCCACCACGCTGGTGGGTTGGTCGGGTGCGAGGGTGCTCACGTAGAGCACTTCGTAGAGGTCGGGGCTGGGTTTCATAGACGATCCCAATGTAGGGAGCGCCCGGTGGTTGTGCAATGTCAAAAGACATACATGTAACTATCGCGCCACCGGGCGGGGCCGTGGCATCGTGGAGCCCTTGGAATGCCGGCCGCAGTCCCTAAAATCTCCCCACCCTCCGTCACGCCATGAACCCCAGCCTGCCCACCCATGCCTGCCCGCCCACCTGCCATGAATGCAGGCTGCGCGCAACGGGGGCATTCACGGCGGTGAAGCCCGAGGTGCTGGACTTCATAGAAGGCTTTCGCACCACCACCCTGGCCGTGGAGGCCGGTGGCGCGCTGGTGCGCGAGAACGAGGTCAATGCCAGGCTGTTCACGCTGTATGCGGGCTGGGCGTTTCGCTACAAGACGCTGAGCGACGGGCGCCGCCAGATCCTGAACTTCCTGCTGCCGGGCGACCTGGTGGGGCTGCAGCAGGAGTTTGGCGAGGTGTCCACCCATGGCATCGAGGCGCTCACCGACTGCGCGCTGTGCGTGTTCCAGAACGACAGCCTGTGGGCGTTGTTTCGCGAGCACCCGCGCCTGGGCTACGACATCACCTGGCTGTCGGCGCACGAGGAGGGCCATGTGGACGACAACCTGCTGACCGCCGGCCGCCGCAACGCCACCGAACGCGTGGCCATGCTGCTGATGCACCTGTACCGGCGGCTGGACCGCATCGGGCTGGTGGAGGCCGACGGCACCGTGGCGTTTCCGCTGAACCAGCAGCACATCGCGGATGCGCTCGGGCTGTCGCTGGTGCACACCAACAAGACCCTGCGGCGGCTGGCCACCCTGGGCCTGCATGAAATCAGGAACGGGCGGCTGCGCCTGCTCAACACCCGGGCGCTCGCGCGCATCGCCGAGTACTACGACAGGCCGCCCCGCCTGATGCCGCTGCTGTAGCGGATTGCCCGGCACGGGCGGGCGCAGCCGATAATCGTGGCCCAGCCTGCGCGGGGCTTCCCGCCCGGTATCGAATCTCCCCCAGAAGATCCATGACGCAACTCGACATCCTCATCATGGCGGCCGGCAAGGGCACGCGCATGAAAAGCCGGCTTCCCAAGGTGCTGCAGCGCCTGGCCGGGCGCCCGCTGCTGCACCACGTGCTCGACCAGGCGGCGCACCTGCAGGCGCGCAGCGCCATCGTCATCACCGGCCATGGTGCTACAGAAGTGGAAGCTGCCAGCGCAGGTGCAGCAAGCGCTGGGGGCACTTTGGATGTGAAATTCGTGCGCCAGGAACCCCAGCTCGGCACCGGCCACGCGGTGCTGCAGGCCGTGCCGCACCTGCGCGACGACGGCATGGCGGTCGTGCTGTCGGGGGACGTGCCGCTCACGCAGGCCGACACGCTGCGCGCGCTTGTCGCGGCCTCGGCCGGCGGGCAGCTCGCGCTGCTCACCGTCACGCTGCCCGATCCCACGGGCTACGGCCGCATCGTGCGCGATGGCCAGGGCCGGGTGCGGGGCATCGTCGAACACAAGGACGCGAGCGAGGCCCAGCGCGCCATCACCGAGGTCTACAGCGGCATCATGGCCGTGCCCGCGCGCCTGCTGCGCGGCTGGCTGGCCCGCCTGACCAATGACAACGCGCAGGGCGAGTACTACCTCACCGACATCGTCGCGATGGCCGTGGCCGATGGCGTGCCCGTGGCGGCCCACCGCATCACCGATGCGCTGCAGGTGGCGGGCGTGAACAGCCCGCTGCAGCTGGCCGAGCTGGAGCGTGCGCACCAGTTGCGCCAAGCCCGGGCCTTGATGGAGCAGGGCGTGCGCCTGGCCGACCCCGCGCGGTTCGATGTGCGCGACGACACCCGCACCGGCGCGCGCGGCGAGCTGGTGTGCGGGCAGGACGTGGAGATCGACGTGAACTGCGTCTTCACCGGCCGCGTGGAGCTGGGCGAGGGCGTGAGCATCGGCGCCCACTGCTGCATCGCCAACGCGCGCATCGCTGCGGGCGCGGTGGTCCATCCCTTCACCCACATCGACGGCGAAAAGGCAGGCGCCACGGTGGGCGAGGGGGCGCTGATCGGCCCGTTCGCCCGCCTGCGCCCCGGCGCGCAGCTGGGCCGCGAAGTGCACATCGGCAACTTCGTCGAGGTGAAGAACAGCACCCTGGCCGACGGCGCCAAGGCCAACCACCTGGCCTACCTGGGCGATGCCACGGTGGGCGAGCGCGTGAACTACGGCGCGGGCGCCATCACCGCCAACTACGACGGCGCCAACAAGCACCGCACGGTGATCGAGGCCGACGTGCACGTGGGCAGCAACTGCGTGCTGGTGGCGCCCGTCACCATTGGCGCGGGCGGCACCGTGGGCGGCGGCAGCACCATCACCAAGAGCACGGCCCCGGGCGCCCTCAGCGTGGCGCGCGGCAAGCAGGTGAGCATCGCCAACTGGGCGCGCCCCGCCAAGCTGCCGAGGCCATGACACCCTCCGACGCCACCGCCGGGCAGGAGCTGCAGCTGTTGCGCGCCGAGCTGGCACGCAGCCAGCAGCAGGTGGCCGGCATGGCGGCGGCGCAGGAAGAGTTTCTGCGCGCCGTCTCGCACGACCTGCGCGCGCCGCTGCGGCACGTGACCTCGTACGGCACGCTGGTGCGCGAGGTGCTGGGCGACCTGCCGCCGGACGTCGCGCAGTCGGCTGCGGTGCAGGAGGCGCTGCGTTTTCTGGGCACCATGGACCAGTCCGCGCGGCGCATGGGGATGATGATCGACGGCCTGCTCGCTCTGGCGCGTGCCCAGCGGGCGCCGCTGAACCTGCAGCCGGTGCCGCTGGCGGACGCCGTGGCCCGGGCGCGTGCCGCCCTGGCCTCCGCCGAGGCGGGCCGCGCCATCGACTGGCGCACCGCGGATGCCACCCGCCTGCCCACGCTGCAGGCCGACCCCGCCCTGCTGCAGGAGCTGCTGGTGCAGCTGCTGGGCAATGCTCTCAAGTTCACGCGCCACAGCGCGCGGCCGTGCATCGCGGTGCAGGCCGAATCCGACCCCGCGGCGGCGCAGGCGGGGCAGGTCGTGTTCACCGTGCAGGACAACGGCACGGGCTTCGATCCTGCGCGCGCCGACGGCCTGTTCGGCGTGTTCCATCGCCTGCACCGCGAGAGCGAGTTCGAGGGCGTGGGCGCGGGGCTGGCGCTGTGCCAGGCCATCGCGCAGCGCCACGGGGGCGCCATCACGGCCACCGCATTGCCCGGGGCGGGTTGCACGGTGCGGGTGGCGTGGCCGGGCTCGGCGGCTGTTGCTGCCGTTGCCGCGCCATCGCGCGCCTGAGGCCGCGGTTGTCCGTGGGCAGGCCGCGGGCCCGGCGCTACGCGGCGGGCACCAGTGGCGCGGCAGCGTCCGGGCCGCCCGAGACGCGGTTGCGCCCGGCGTTCTTGGCGGCGTAGAGCGCGGCGTCGGCCGCATCGGTCCATTCGCGCACGCTGGCGTGGCCGCGCTGGGCAGGCGCCACGCCGATGCTGCTGGTAAAGCGCAGCTGCGGCAGGTTGCGCAGGCGCGTGCCCTCGGTCTGCTCGCGGATGCGCTGGGCGATGGCCATCGCGTCCCGGGCCTGCAGCCCGGGCAGGATGATGGCGAACTCGTCGCCGCCGTAGCGGCCCGCGCAGTCGCCAGCGCGCACATTGCCCCGCACCACATGGGCCAGCGCCCGCAGCGCCTCATCGCCCACGGTGTGGCCGTGGGCGTCGTTGATGTGCTTGAAGTGGTCGATGTCCATCATCAGCATGCAGGCCGGTTCGCCGGTCGCGTGGTGGTGGCGCAATGCGGCCTCGGCCTGTTCCTCCCAGTGGCCGCGCCGGTACAGGCCGGTCAGCGAGTCCACGCGGCGCAGCTCGTCCAGCTGCTGGTTCTGCCGCGCGGTCTTGCGGATCAGCCGGTAGCTCACCACGCTGACCGACAGCGTATGCAGCATCATCACCGGCAGGCACGCCACGATCACCCGCATGGAGGTCTCGGGCGCCCAGTGCATGCCGGTGGCCACCGCGCTGGCCACACCGGCCGCGAGCATCACCGGGATGGACCGGGCCCAGAGCCCGCCGATGCCGGTGGTGATCTTGTCCACCATCGTCAGCGTGACCAGCAGCGCGCTGGGCAGCAGGTTGAAGTGCATCAGCGGCACCAGCGCGGCCGTCATGGCCGAGTCGGCAAGCAGGTTGCGGATTTCAGCGCGGTAGGGGTCGGCGCTGCGCCGCGCGAGCAGGTAGGCCCCATGGGGCCAGACGAGGGCGGCCAGCACCAGCGCCGCCCAGGCCGGGAACGAGGCCTGGCGCTCCCACAGCACCACACCCACCACCATCCCGCCCAGCCCCATGCCCAGGACCCGGAGCGGGTAGATACGGCGGGGCATCTGGCGTTCGGGTGTGGGCATGGGTCCTGGTGTGCATCTGGCGGACCCGCCGGCATGCGGTACCGCGCGAAGCCCGGCGGGCTGGAGGGTGGAAGTCTGGGGCAGCTTACCTTGCCGCGGGGCAAGAGGCCAGCAAGGCATGGCACCTAGCGGGGGAACTGGCGGGGGATGCGCCAAGCAGGCGGTTGCTATGAAAAATATAGCTTATAGCGCTTGTCAATCCAGCGATAGCGGCACTTTTGTATCAAATTTTGCCCTGCGGGTGGCGAAAAAAGCCTTGACGTTGCGCACATTGGCGTCGCCGGTGAAAAGCCGCTGCGACAGCGCCAGGTAGCCGGGCATGTCCCGCGTGTGCACCACCAGCACGAAGTCCGGCCCCGGCGAAACCCGCCAGCACTGCTGCACGGCGGCGTCCGCCACCGCGCGGGCCTCGAACGCGTCGAGCTGCTCGGCCCCCTGCCGGTCCAGCGACACCTCGACGATGCACGCCAGCCCGTGGCCCTGGAGGGCGGCCAGCCGGTCGGGCTGCAGGATGGCGACCTGCCGCTCGATGAGCCCGGCATCCTGCAGGCGCTTGACCCGGCGCAGGCAGGTGGGCGGGGAGACATGCACCCGCTCGGCCAGGGACTGGTTGCTTTGCGCGGCGTCGGTTTGCAGGAGGTTGAGCAGCTGCAGATCCACGAGGTCGAGTGCGATAGATTCCATATTTCAATGAAAACTGATTGAAAATTTCATCAACGATTGATAGTGAAATTAAAGTTCAAAACAAGATGAATATCAATCATTAATTTCTTTCTGTGCCGCCTACCATCGCCCCCATCGCTTTCCAACCAGGGCAACCACCATGTGCGGCATCGTCGGCGCGGTCTCCACGCGCAACATCGTTCCCATCCTCGTGCAGGGCCTGCAGCGGCTCGAATACCGGGGCTATGACTCTTGCGGCGTGGCCGTGCACGCCTCCAGCCTGGACGCGGCACGCCCCGCCGGCCTGCAGCGCGCGCGCAGCACGGCCCGCGTGGCCGAACTGCTTGAACAGGTGCAGGCCGACCATGTGGATGGCGCCACCGGCATCGCCCACACCCGCTGGGCCACGCACGGGGCACCGGAAGTGCACAACGCCCACCCCCATTTCAGCCACGGCGCGGGCGATGCGGCGGGCACCCCGGGCCGCGTGGCGCTGGTGCACAACGGCATCATCGAGAACCACGAGGAGCTGCGCGCCGCCTTGCAGGCGCGCGGCTACGTGTTCACCAGCCAGACCGACACCGAGGTCATCGCCCACCTGGTGGACAGCCACTACAGCGGCGACCTGTTCGATGCCGTGCAGGCCACGGTTGCCCAGTTGCACGGCGCCTACGCCATCGCCGTGATGCACAAGGACGAACCCCACCGCGTGGTGGGCGCACGCGCGGGTTCGCCGCTGATCCTGGGCGTGGGCAAGGATGGCTCAGAACACTTCCTGGCCAGTGACGCCATGGCCCTGGCGGGCGTCACCGACCAGATCGTGTACCTGGAAGAGGGCGACCTGGTGGACCTGCAGCTGGGCCGCTACTGGGTCGTGGGCAAGGGCCGCGAGGCGCTCACCCCGGCGCAGCGCCCCGTGCGCACCGTGCTGGCCCACAGCGGCGCGGCCGAGCTGGGCCCCTACCGCCACTACATGCAAAAGGAAATCTTCGAACAGCCGCGCGCCATCGCCGACACGCTCGAAGGCGTGGAGGGCATCGTGCCCGAGCTGTTCGATGGCGCGGGCCAGCACGGCCAGCCCGGCGCTGCCGCCTGGCGCGTGTTCAAGGAGATCGACAGCGTGTTGATCCTGGCTTGCGGCACCAGCTACTACAGCGGCTGCACGGCCAAGTACTGGCTCGAGGAGATCGCCGGCATTCCCACCCAGGTCGAGGTGGCCAGCGAGTACCGCTACCGCACCAGCGTGCCCAACCCGCGCACGCTGGTCGTCACCATCAGCCAGAGCGGAGAAACCGCCGATACCCTGGCCGCCCTGCGCCATGCACAAAGCCTGGGCATGGCGCACACGCTCACCATCTGCAACGTGGCCACCAGCGCCATGGTGCGTGAATGCAAGCTGGCCTACATCACGCGCGCGGGCGTGGAGATCGGCGTGGCCAGCACCAAGGCCTTCACCACGCAGCTGGCCGGCCTGTTCCTGCTGACGCTGGCACTGGCCCAATCCAAGGGGCGCCTGACCGAAGCGCAGGAAACCGCCCACCTCAAGGCCATGCGCCACCTGCCCGTGGCCCTGCAGGCCGTGCTGGCGCTGGAGCCGCAGCTCATCAGCTGGGCCGAGGACTTCGCGCGCATGGAGAACGCGCTCTTCCTGGGCCGGGGCCTGCACTATCCCATCGCGCTCGAAGGTGCGCTCAAGCTCAAGGAAATCAGCTACATCCACGCCGAGGCCTACCCGGCGGGCGAACTCAAGCACGGCCCCCTGGCCCTGGTCACCAGCGCCATGCCCGTGGTCACCGTGGCCCCCAACGATGCGCTGCTGGAAAAGCTCAAGAGCAACATGCAGGAAGTGCGCGCCCGCGCGGGCGTGCTCTACGTGCTGGCCGATGCCGACACCCGCATCGAGAGCAGCGAGGGCATCCACGTGATCCGCATGCCCGAGCACTACGGGCCCTTGAGCCCGCTGCTGCACGTGGTGCCGCTGCAGCTGCTGGCGTATCACACGGCCTGCGCGCGGGGGACGGATGTGGACAAGCCCAGGAACCTCGCGAAGAGCGTGACGGTGGAGTGAGTGACTGCAAGAAATAAAGTTCTGACTCCAATAAATAAAGTCAGTCGGGCGCAAATAAAGTTCGTCGGGGATATTCCATATTAAGAAATGCAAAAGAACCTAAGTTGAGGCGCCTTTTGTGCCTTGTGGCGAATGTGTGTAGGCGGTGGGGCGGTCTGCTTCAGGCTGATCTCGGTCGTTCGACCATGGCGCTCTAGGTGACTGCTATTGCCGAAAGCGGTCGAACGACCTGGGACGGTCTGGCCGGCAGCTTCGCCCCCCGGAATAGGCCGTTAGGCCCGGCGTTCGCAATTGAACTGGACGAGTGACCGTTATCGCGTCCCGCTACGGCACCTGGATCAGGCCGACTCGCCATTGCGCTTCCTCTTTAGGTGTCGAGCATGCCCGCTCAGCTTGCTGTCCTTGGTCTCAGAAGAATTTCTTCTTCGCGCGACGCTGAGACCGCCGACGAGGCATGCGGAAGGTCGAGTCGTTCCGAGGGCGGATCCGATGGTCAATTTCGTCAAGCGTTGCTCGGGCCTGGAAGGCGTCAATCTCGAGGAGCTGCTCGAACATCGCAAGCCCTTCTAGCCTGGTCGCGTCGAGGCCGTGCAGCGTCAGTACCAAGTCAATGAAGTGCTGGCCGCCCCAGGAGATCAGTGTGGAACTCGGATCCTTCAATTGATCCTTCCAACGGCGGATGAGAGGGCGGGCAATGCGTGCAATGAGCTGCGCGTGCAGTGGCAACAGCGTGTTCAAGCGTTCAACGAAAGCTGAACTCTGCGGGATCGGAGCGTTGTCGATCTTGGCTGCGATGACCTCGAGCAGCCCCAGCGTGTAGGGCTCAGATTCCAGTCGATCGACGAGGGTGAAGAGCTCGAACAATTGCTCCCACACCCCTTTCTCGTCGTGCTCCATCAGGTGAATCAGCAACTCGGTTGCTTTGGGGCGGAAGGGCAACTCGTGCCAGAGCAGTTGAACCGCGGATGCGGTCGCACCCAGGCGCGCGTCACCGTACTGCGGGTCGCGCCAGATCTCGGTGAGCCAGTCTTGCATCTGCGGATCGCCTCCCACGATAGCGATCACAGCCACGAGCTCGCCGTATCCCTTCCGGGCAGACAGGCGCGATGAATCGCGCCAGCGCCGCAGCGAAGGAACGATCTCCGGTAGCGCAATCTTGTAGATGCGCGCCATCAGGTGAGCTGGCCCTCGGGTGCCATCCAGTTCGGGCATCGACGCGAGGAGTTCGCCGATGAACGCCTTGCCGCCCGGCAGAATGGCATCCGTCAGGGGCGCCAAGTCGTCGAGCACGCCCTCCAACGCCTGCGAGGAGTGAGGGTTGGCGTGATACTGCTTCAGCGTATCGAGGAGCCGGGATTTCTCCTGCCGCTGGTAGCGCGCGTAGACGATCGCGCGCAGGAGCGTGTAGTCAGGGTCATCGTACCCCTGCCCGCCTTCGAATCCGGAAAGTAGGAAGCGCCGTGGATCTTCAGCATTGCTCTCCAAGCCGAGTGGGCCTCGCGGGTCATTCTCCCGAGCTTCCCTGACCAGCCAGCTCTCGAGCATGGCAAGGAGATCATCGGAAAGCCGGACGTCCTTTTCCAGCAGAGCGTTGACTGCCTGGCACGCCAAATACCGGAATTCGCTGCTGTCGGACGCTCCGAACCCCGCTTTGTGCAGGTCGACCAGTGTCTCCATGAGCAGGGTTGAATCGATCTTGTCCTTGGCGAGTTCGCTAACGATTGCGCCGGCTGTCCGTTGGCCGAACGACGGCTGCATCAACTTGAGCACCGCCATGCCCAGTTCTGGCTTTTGCGCGGCTGCTTCGCCAATGGCTCTGGCCAACTGGATATTGCCGCCTCGATGAAAGTGATTGGGGTGTTCCCAGTTGGTGCCATCGGGCACCTTCCTGACCGCATTGGCGATTTCAGCGGGTGTGGCCTTGAGGAGTTGCTCGACGCTGATGGGCGAGCCAATGAAGCCTCCCGTCATCTCGGAACGCGGAAGCTGGGGGAAGATTCGGGTCTCTGCGTCGATGTTTTTCTGGAGATCGTCAGTGCGAGCACGAAGCGGCAACGCGCGCACCATTGCCAATCGGGTCCGGCGTACGGTGCGCGACCAGTGCTTGATCAGCTCGGGCGTGTTGCGCTCCGGAGGGCGTGGCGGCGAGTAACGCTTGACCGCCGCCGTGAACGTTGCCACCTGAGTCGAGTCCCAATGCGGCGAGACTGCTTCGACCAACTGGACGGTCGTACTCCAGCTGTCATGGTGGCTGCCGAGAAAAAAGCGCCGGTCGTCGGCGAGCAAATACTCGAGCGCACGTTTCGCAAACCGTGCCGGGTTCTGGGCCAAGGCGTGCGAGATCAAGCGTTGCACCGGTGTGAACTCGATGCCTTCCTGCTCGTTCACCCACTTCTCAAGCGCGTCGGGTGAGTCGATTGCCATCTTTTCAAGCGTGAAGGTAATCGTTTCCAGCAGCGCGGAGGGCGTCAGCCCGTTGGCGGCTTCGCCCTCAAAGCGCAGGTCGACGTAGAACCAGAGCGGGTAGCCAAAGTATCGATCATCGCCCGCAGTCATCAGGCTCGCTAGGGCTCGGCAGGTGTTGACGAACCACGGCCAAATCAGGTCAACGAACTGCTCGGGAACTTGCTCCGCGATGGCCTGGAGTCCGTCCCAGGAGTTAGTGTCGTCGAGCATGTCCAGAACCGGGCGCGTCGGCAAGGACACGGTGAGGATGTCATCCTCGTCGCTCTCGTTGCGAGCTCGCTTCTCGGCGCGGTTCTCTTCCCGCTGCCGCGCAGCCTCTGCGCCTTGAGCCGTCCGTCGCTCGAGCTCGCTGTCCAGGTACCAACGGAGCATCTGGATCGCGACTGCCGGGGATTTTGAGCTGACCTCCACAATGGCGTGATCGACATAGATCGTGCCGAGCGCGCCGCGCTGCAGCACCAGCTTGGCGAGACCCAGGTTCGCGTCAGTCCAAATAGGAGCGATTCGAAGCGTTGCCAGAGTCGCGCGATCGTTCTTCTCGATGGGTGCCCAACGCTGCGTCAGAAGGTGCGTCACAGTCTCAGGCTCGACCGACCATCCCCTGGTCAGCAGCGGAAAACACAGCTCTGCGAGCACGTCATCCGCCATCGCCTGGGGGATGATGTTGTTCGCCAAACGCTTGAACCAGCCTTCACTGCCCTCGACGGACTTCAGCACCAGAGGTCGGAGCTCGGGTGTCCCGAACGCTTCGACCATGTAGATGGTCTCCTGATCGCTCGGATGCACCTGCGACCCGAGAAAATCGATGAGCAAGAAGCGCAGATGTGCACGGAGATCCTTGTTAGCCCATAGCGTCTTGAACTCGCTCTCGTATGCGGAGCTCTGGGTATTTCGCAGGAACGTCAGCCCATAGAGCACCTTCGGCCTGACGAAAAGCGAATCCATGCGGCCCAGGACGTAAGTCGACAAGCCACCCATTGTTTTGACGAAACTACGGGCGAGCGCGTATTCGAAAACGGTCTGGTGGGAAAAGCCGATCTTGCCGTGCTCGCCCTCGGTGATCACCCCCGTTGCCAGCAACGCCGTCAGATCATCGTTCGCATCTTCGAACAGCAGCCGCGAGAGCCAGAGTTCCTCGCGATCGGCCATCGCCTCGGCTATGCGATATGCGAGTTGTGAGATCTGCACCCGCTGTCCCTCCACGACGCGGGCATTCCATAGGCGCTCGAGCATCGCCTGGTAGTTGGAAACCGGCTCGTCGATGCCTTGGGCTCTCAGTTGCAAGAATGTGTTGAGCTGCTGGGGAACACGCAAGACGTTTTTGGCGTCATCTGGCCAGCCGCTCGTGGCAACGCCGTTGGCTTGAAGGATCGGCACGACCTCTTCCCACGAGGGTAGCGCGAGCGCGACCTCTTGCGCAGATATGGTCGTCAGGCGCGTGTCGTGACTGAACTCGAAGCGCCTGCAGGACAGGAAGACGCGGACGCCCGACACGAAGCTCATCTGCTGGATAAGGGTCAATAGCAGGCTGAGTCGGCTAGTCTTCAGATCCAGCCGGTCGGCCAGTGCGTCAACCTGGTCAAGCAGCAGCACGACCTTGCCTTGCTTGGCCAGTTTGCGGAGCATCACGCTCGGCGGCTCGGGCAGCCCAAGATCGGCCTGTAGGTCGCTTTCGGTTGTCACGGACCCAGAGATCAGGTCGGCCTTGATGGCCAGCACCGTGAGATCGTCTCTGGCCGAAAGCTCACCGGCAAACTTAGAGAGGAGCGCAGACTTTCCGGAGCCAGGGTCACCCAATAGCGCGCAGGTGACCGACTCGTCCTGCTCAAGCAACTCGTGCAGCCGCGCGAGTTCTGGTCGGTCGATGTGCTCACCGGCGCCGGCGCCAACTACCTGTCGCCATCCGAGAAGCGGCTTGGAAGCTGCGGCGAAGGCAGTCTTCCAGGTCTTCAGCATTTCGGCATCCGGCTCCTTGAACTGCGACTGAGCCGACACGGTTTTTCCGAGATCAGATTCCAACCGGTTGATCCGGTTGATGATCACTTCAGTGGCTGCGGCCGTCGTAGCCGCAGCACCAACATCGTCCACGCGCGTTGTGATGTTGGCGACCATCACTGCACGGATGGAATTGAGAAAGGCCGCCGACTCCTGGGGATTGGCGCTGGCGACTTCCTCATAGTGGCGAGCAAGGCGTTCAAGAGTTTCGGAAGACGCAGGCCGCTCTAGTACGTCAGCCGCTTGAACCTCACGCAGTGCATCGACGATGCCGGGCGTATCGAAGAACTGGCGAGCGCTGACATCAGTCAGCTGCGACGGCAGCAAGACGTTCGCCACGACTCGCTGACCGGAATCGACGAAGTTGTCGTGCACGGTCGGCGACTGTAGTCGCCGCAAGGGCGCTTTCAATGTGGCCTCGGTCACAGGCTCTGCCAGCTCTGGCTTGCGCGCGACCTTGAACTCTTCGCGGACGGTACGAGTGCTCTTGAGCGCCACCGTGGCGGCATCCTTGACTTTGTCAAAGAGGACCTTGGCGCCCAAGATCAAGCCGGTCAGAGACATTCCAATATCCTTCAGCTGGCATTCGGCAGATCGCGTCCTGTTGCGGCGATCCTAGCCGGCTGATCCATTATCCCCTCTGTTCACTCCTCTGGTTTCGACTTGAGTGACGGCCTGAAGCAGTCGCGGCGCATTCCATCTGCACGCCGTGTGGTCAACGACCGCAATGCCAGCGAGAGCTGTTAGCGGCATCGCAACCGTGGACGACGGCTATCGCTGCCAAACCGTCATCAGAGTCTTAGGGGCTGCTGTAGGCTGAAAGAAGTCACCTATCTCGCCGTTAGCGAAAGTCCGCCCGTATCGAGAGAAGTTGTTGGTTGTCCAGGCTATACCGACCACTCAGAACAAGATCTGACACAGCCGGAGCGGTTAGCCGATTCGGTCATTTCTCCGGGGAAAGGTCCAACCCCTCAAGACCTAGCAAGGCAGTTGCACCAGGCACGCAGTAAGGCTGAGAGCAAGGGGGCAGGCATGGACGACAACAACACGCTCAGCGCTCTGCTGGAGCTGCATGTACCGCCGGCGGGCCTTTTCCGCCACAAGGTTCAAAGAGTGCAGGTGATGTTCGCAGGTATGACCTGTCAGCGCTCGGTGCCAGTTGCATTGCGACTCGTGTTCCAGGAACCGAAGGCTGGCAACTAAGGCGGCTCAAAGCCGGCCGATGGCACCGGCAGAATCTCTGATTCAAGCTCAGGCTGCGTTAGGTTAGTAAAGTCTAAGCCAACGCGACAGACAACAAATTGGGGTGCATCGTGCAATTGAATAAGGATAGTCGGCAGCCTGAGGTCTTTCTTTCGTACCGGGAGGGCGAAACCCGGGTCTCGGAAATCAATGCTTGGCTCAAGCAGCGGGGTGTTCGGACTCACTACTTCCATGACATGGTTGAGCTTGGTAAGCCTATCAACGAAGCTCGTGCACTCCGCGATTCCCGTTGCATGGTCGTATTTCTCGGTGACCGGGGCTGGGGTAACACCCAACAACAGCAGGTGGCCTCATTCCAGGCATCGGAACGACGAGTCCTCCCGGTCCTGATTGGCGATCCGCCCGAGAATGCGAAGTTCGAGCTCCAAGGTCTGTTCAGTCAGCGTCTCTATCTAGACATGCGTACGCATGATGAGCGCAAGCTCGAGCAGTTGCTCCACGCTATACGTGCAGCAGTCGATGAATCGAGGTTGGAGCTCAACCTTTCCGAAACTAATCGCGAGTCTTCGCAGACGTTGATTGATTCGGATGACGATCGACCCACCAGCGCACGAATTGCTCACGTGCTGCACATCCTCAAGGACGGCAGCGATCGGGAGCGACTGGACGCGCTGAAGCAGCTCAACGGGTTTCACACCATTGACCGCGGCACCCTCGCCGACAACTTGCGCAGGCACCTGCGCGGCGACTTTGCCGTCGGAACCGAGGAGAACTTCGCTGCAGCCGTCCGATCACCGAAGCGGCTTGCGTCTATCCGGTCCTGGATGCTCAGTGCGCTGATCCAATTGGATGCAGAAGGCAATGCTGACCTGATCCACCAACACATCCAGGAGTCGTTCGAGCCCGATCGCAATGTCCGCTTCTGGGCGCTGGCTGGCCTCTATGGCAGGGATGTAAGTTTCGAAAGCGAAGCGACTCTAAACGCATTGGCTGATTCAGAGCCCGAGATTCGCCTGCTGGCCGAGCTTATGCAGCGGCCGTCGGATCCCAAGCGCCTCTCAGAGCTCACAGAACGGCTTCAGTCCGGAGACTTCGAGACGGTATGGCAGGTGCTGCGCGCGCTGCGAATCGTTCCTGTACCGTCATTGGTTCCAATCCTAAGCGAGATGCTGTTCTCCTCAGCTAGTGGGACGCCACTCGCGTATGACGTGCTCTACGCGTTCACCACGCCACCCATGGCCAAGGCGGCGGCGCCAATTCTGCTGGATCGATGGACATCGGCCAAGGTGACCAAGGAGATCGTTACGACCACGGCCGGCTCGGCCTACCAGGCGGGCGAGCACTTCGTGAATCTGCTGAGCCTACTGGTCCCCGCAGAGACGATCGGCGCACTCAAGCAGTGTCTGTCCGACCCTCGGCTGAAGTACTCGGCGGAGCAGCTGTTGAGCCAGCTTCACCGTCTTAACGGCGAGACGGCCGGCCGCGCGCGGCACCGGCCGGGGTTCCACAGCGACAAACCCGGCGACACCACCGATCGCCTGGGCATCACCGCTGAAGCCAGGACCTTCGCCGCCATCATGACGGCTCACGACGTCAGCCCCCCGCTGGCAATCGGCCTGTTCGGCGATTGGGGGTCGGGTAAGAGCTTCTTTATGGGCGAGATGCGGCGTCAGGCGGAGGCCTTTTCCGACCACGCCAAACTCGACGACAGTTCGCCCTTCTGCGCGCAAGTGGAGCACATCGAGTTCAACGCCTGGCACTACGCCGACAGCAACCTGTGGGCAAGCCTGGTGAGCTGCATGCTGGAGAAGCTTCACGGCCGGGTTAATGGCCTCAAGACGCCAGCCGAGGAGCGAGCGGAAATTGAGCGGCAAATGCTCCAGGCGTTGCAGGACCAACAGAGCGCAATGCTCAAGGCGGATCAGGCCGCCGAGGAGCTGCGCAGGAAGAGCGAGCAGTTGGCGGCAGCGCAAGCGGAGCGCCAGCAGCGCCCGGTCAAGGTCACCGAGCTCGGTGCGGCAGACTGGAAGCGCCTGATAGACAAAGACGAGAACGCGAAGAAGGCCATCGCGAGTATCGCGGGCCGACTCGGAATGGGCGACCTCATGGCCGCCACGACGGACTGGCAGGCCGCGCTATCGGAACTTCGTTCCCAGACCGAAGTCAGCGTGAGCCTTGCCCGTGCCGTCGCCACGGAGTCGCGCAAGCCGCTGTGGATGGCGCTCCTGGTCGCTTTCCTCGTGATCCCGCTGGTGGCCGTGGCAGTGAACCACTGGTTGGCAACGGACCAGAGCCAGGCGTGGCTCGTCAAGCTGGGCGCGATCTCCGCACAGATCACGGCCTTGCTCGCCGGCTCCGCGGCTTGGCTGCGCAAGGCCATGGCGAGTTTCAGCGATCGCAGGAAGCACTTGGAATCGGCGCGGGACTGGGTGAACCAGCTCCTGCAGGCCAAACGCCAGGAGGTCCCGGCGGCGGAGGCCCAGCTAAAGGATGATGTCCAGAAGGCCGTGACCGTCAAGGCTGCGGCAGACCAGCAGGTCGCCGCAGCCCAGATCGAGATTACCCGGCTGGAGGTTGAGCGGGAGAAGATCAGTCTGGCGCGCTTCCTAAGCGATCGCCACAACTCCGACGACTACCGCAAGCAACTGGGCATCTTCACGACGATCCGGCGCGACTTCGAGATCCTGGTCGATCGGCTCAAGCCCGTCCCCGGACAGCGCGCGGAACTCGATCGCATCGTGCTATACATCGACGATCTTGACCGGTGCCCTGCCGACAAGGTGGTCGAGGTGTTGCAGGCCGTCCACCTGCTGCTCGCCTACCCGCTGTTCGTGGTCGTGGTCGGTGTGGATTCAAGGTGGCTCCTGCACTCGTTGTCCAGCCACTTCAAGCAGTTCGACGACCATGTCGCCCGCCTCAGCCGGGAGCAGGATGATGACGAATCGGAGCACTGGACGGCCACGCCGCAGCACTACCTGGAGAAGATCTTCCAGATTCCCTATGCCTTACGGCCGATGACTGACGGCGGCTTCGGGCAGATGATGGACGCCCTGCTCAAGCCGGCCGATGACAGCAACACATTGCCACCAGCCGCGTTCGATGCGATGTCCGCGCAGCAAACAGGGTCTGAGCTTGGGTCGAAGATGTCCGAGTTCATGACTCTACCCGAGGAACAGGCCGGCCAGTTGGCACGCCAACAGATTCAACCAGCATCCGCCATCGCATCGAAGCCGGTTGCCCAGAACGAGGACGGTCCCGGGCCGGCATCGCAGAAGGCCGGTACTCCCGACGAGTCGCCGCTGCCCGTCCTGGACGAGCCGGCGTTGACCATCCAGCCTTGGGAAACAGAGTACTCGAAGCGGCTGTGCGCTTTCATCCCGTCGCCTCGGGCCGCCAAGCGATTCAGCAATATCTACCGCATCATGAAGGCCACAGTGCCGACCAATGAGCTGATGCGCTTCGAGGGATCAGCGAACTTCCCAGGCGAATTCAGGGTTGCGATGATCCTGCTGGCCCAGCAGATCTCGTCGCCGCAGCGCGCGGCTCGCTGGTTCGAGTTCCTCGCGGAACAACCGCCCGAGAGCACTTTGGAGGACGCCTTGCAAAGCCCACTCATTGAGCGGTTCTCAGACAAGAAACTAGTCAAGGACGCGCTTGAGGGGGTGCTTACTCACGATGCGCGTGACCTCTCCATCGAACGGATCCAGCACTGGCTCTCCGTAGTCGGTAGATTTTCCTTCGATCTCACTCGACGCCGAATCTGAAGTCCCAGAACCGCATACGATGACTCGTTGGGGCCGAGTCGTCCAGTGATTTCTCCTTGCGTCAATCCGGGGCGAGTCGTCTTGCAAATCCGGCCTGTACTTCAGCAGGTCAGCCTCAGCCTCGCTGCAGTCGGTCATGGCAGCTTGACCGACTGCGTCAATCGCTACGCAGCGGCAGTAGCGTTGATTTTCACGTAAGAGTGACACACTGGGGATGCGGACGAAAACTTGGACTATCAGGAGGTAGTTCATGTATTCCTACGAAGACCGAATCCGAGCCGTTGAGCTCTACATCAAGCTGGGCAAGCACGTCAGACCCACAATCCGTCAGCTGGGTTACCCCACCCAAGAATTCCTTGAAGGGCTGGTTCCGTGAATACGAGCAACGTCTTGATCTGCCAGCCGGCTACGCAGGTCGAGAACCCAAGTTCTCACCGGCTCAGAAAGCGGCGGCGATCGAGCACTACCTCGCCCATGACCGATGCATCGCGGCCACGATGAGGGCGCAGGGCTACCCCTGTCGTGGAACGCTTACCAAATGGGTGCGTGAGGCATCCCTGAGGCCAGGAGGGCTGTCGTTGGCAGTGTGGGCCAACGAAGGTATCCCGAGATGTTGATTTCCACGCAGAAGTGACCCACTAACCCCCAGGATTTCCATCCAAATCTGATCCACGTACTAACCCTAACCTGCTGCTTTGTTGAGCAGCAGGAGACCAGGAGTGATAGACGTGGCAACACTGAGTGTCATCAGGCGCTGGGCCCTGCGAGAGCAGCTGTCCATCAGGGAGATCGCCCGCCGCACGGGCCTCTCGCGCAACACCATCCGCAAGTACCTGCGCGCAGGCGAGGCCGAGCCGCACTATGCCAAGCGAGTCAGTCCATCCAAGCTCGATCCCTTCGCCTTGAAGCTCGCCGGCTGGCTCAAGACGGAGGCTGGCCGATCCCGCAAGCAGCGGCGCACCGTCAAGCAGATGTACGTGGATCTGCAGGCGCTCGGTTATGGCGGCTCCTACAACCGTGTGGCGGCCTTTGCGCGCCTCTGGCACGAGCAGCGCCTGGTTGCACAGCAGACCACCGGCCGAGGTACCTTCGTTCCGCTGACCTTTGGCCCGGGTGAGGCCTTCCAGTTCGACTGGAGCGAGGACTGGGCTGTTCTCGCCGGCGTGCGCACCAAGCTGCAGGTAGCCCACTTCAAGCTCAGCCACAGCCGAGCGTTCTACCTGCGCGCCTATCCGCTGCAGACGCACGAGATGCTGTTCGATGCCCACAACCATGCGTTCGTGGTCCTGGGTGGCGTGCCCCGCCGTGGCATCTACGACAACATGCGCACCGCTGTAGACCGGGTGCGCCGTGGCAAGGAGCGCGACGTCAATGCGCGCTTTGCGGCCATGGTCAGCCACTTCCTGTTCGAGGCCGAGTTCTGCAATCCCGCGTCGGGCTGGGAGAAGGGCCAGGTGGAGAAGAACGTGCGCGATGCCCGCCATCGCCTGTGGCAAGTGGTGCCGCCATTCCCAAGCCTGCCCGATCTCAATGCCTGGCTTGAAGAGCGCTGCGTGGCGCTGTGGCACGAGATCGAGCACGGCAAGCTGCCGGGCACCGTCGCGGATGTCTGGGCTCAAGAGAAGCCCGCCTTGATGCCAATGCCCCGGCCCTTCGATGGCTTTGTGGAGAACACCAAGCGCGTCTCACCCACCTGCCTTGTCCACTTCGAGCGCAATCGCTACAGCGTGCCGGCGCCGTATGCCAATCGGCCGGTGAGCCTGCGGGTCTATGCGGATCGCTTGGTGATTGCCGCCGAAGGCCAGATCGTGTGCGAGCATCAGCGCCTGATCGAGCGTAACCACCATGGTGCGGGACAGACCGTGTACGACTGGCGCCACTACTTGGCGGTGCTGCAGCGCAAACCAGGAGCTTTGCGCAACGGCGCCCCATTCCTGGAGCTGCCAGCGGCCTTCAAGCGACTGCAAGCCACCTTGCTCAAGCAAACCGGCGGCGACCGGGAGATGGTGGAGGTACTGGCACTGGTGCTGCACCACGATGAACAGGCTGTGCTCGCTGCAGTGGAGTTGGCACTGGAGTCAGGGGCTGCCAGCAAGACGCACATCCTGAACGTGCTGCACCGCCTGCTGGACGGCAAGCCCGCTCCAGCACCGGTCACGTCGCCGCAGGCCCTCAAGCTGGCGGTGGAACCCCAGGCCAATGTGCTTCGCTACGACCAATTGAGGGAGGTGCGCTATGCGTCATGACCCTGCCATCGCTTCCATCGTGATCATGCTGCGCGAGCTCAAGATGCACGGCATGGCCCAGGCGGTTGCGGAACTGGCTGAGCAAGGTGCACCGGCCTTCGATGCGGCGCAGCCCATCCTGTCCCAACTGCTCAAGGCCGAGACCGCCGAGCGCGAAGTGCGCTCTGTGGCCTACCAGCTCAAGGTGGCCAGGTTCCCTGCGTACCGGGACATGGCGGGCTTTGACTTCAGCCACAGCGAGGTGAACGAGGCACTGGTACGCCAGTTGCACCGCTGCGAATTCTTGGAGAACGCCAACAACGTGGTGCTGGTGGGTGGACCGGGTACGGGCAAGACCCACATTGCCACGGCCCTCGGGGTGCAAGCCATTGAGCACCATCACCGCAGGGTGCGGTTCTTCTCCACGGTGGAGCTGGTCAATGCACTGGAAGAGGAGAAGGCCCAGGGCAAGCCGGGGCAGATCGCGCACCGCCTGGCCTATGCTGACCTGGTGATCCTGGATGAGCTGGGCTACCTGCCGTTCAGTACGTCAGGAGGAGCCTTGCTGTTCCACCTGCTGTCCAAGCTGTACGAGCGCACCAGCGTCGTGATCACCACCAACCTGAGCTTTAGCGAGTGGGCCAACGTGTTCGGCGATGCCAAGATGACCACGGCGCTGCTGGACCGACTCACGCATCACTGCCATATTCTGGAAACCGGCAACGACAGCTACCGGTTCAAGAACAGCTCCGCACAGCAACCACCACAGACCACCAAGAAGGAGAAGATAGCCAAGAACTTATCCACAACGTGAGCGTGAAGTTCACGAACAAGGGTGGGTCAGATCGAGATGGAAATGGTGGGTTACGGTTGGATGGAAATCAACAGGAGTGGTTAGATCGAAATGGACTCAGTGTTCAGGCGCGCCTGGAATACGCAGCACTATGGCTTGCCAGAGCTCCTTGCACAGTTAGGTCTTGCACGCGGTGGGCGACAAGTACCTCTCTGCACGTCGTGCGATCACCGACATCTTTGAGTCGAACAACCGCTGCTATGGCTATCGCAGGCTACAGGCCTCGCTGACCAGGCAAGACGTCTCCATCTCAGAGAAGGTGGTGTAGCGCCTGATGAAGCAAGAGAGCCTGGTCGTTGCAAAGCCCAAGCGGCGCCGGTACGCGTCCTACCTTGGCGAGATCAGCCCGGCGCCGGAGAACATCGTCAACCGATACTTCCAGGCTGCAGCGCCCAACGAGAAATGGCTGACCGACATCACAGAGTTCCAGATCCCAGCAGGCAAGGTGTGCCTGTCGCCCATCATCGACTGCTTCGATGGCATGGTAGTGTGAGCTGGACCATTGGTACGAGCCCTGATGCACAGCTGGTCGCACCATGCTGGATGCAGCTATTGAGACGGTGACTGAAACAGGCGCCCGACCAGTGGTCCACTCTGACCGCGGTGGTCACTACCGCTGGCCTGTCTGGCTATCTAGAATGAGCGATGCCAAGCTCATCCGCTCCATGTCCCGCAAGGCCTGCTCTCCTGACAACGCTGCTTGCGAGGGCTTCTTCGGGCGGCTAAAGAATGAGCTGTTCTATCCTCGGGACTGGAAGGGCACGACCCTCGAGCAGTTCATTGAAGTGGTCGACTCGTACATCCGCTGGTACAACGAGAAGCGGATCAAGATCTCCCTGGGGGCCCTCAGCCCGATCGAATATCGGGTGAGTCTTGGACTTGCGGCATAAAACCAGTCCAAGTTTTTATCCGCACGCCCTTCCCGATGAATGCCAGTACCTTCAGCACCTCCCGGAGATAGATACCCCAGCCACGAATAGCCATCATGGGCCGCAGCAACCGCTGCACCAACAACCCGAATGTAAGGCAGCAAACTCTTCAGACCATCACGACTTAGAAGCTTGTTCTTCTTGGGCGGACCATGTAGGCGATTCAAATGTGGAAAGAATCAGAGATCGAGATCTCGAAAGACAATGCCTACAATCCGTACGCCTTTCTCCTCTCGGGAGTCGGTCAACGTGACATGGATTGACACTGGAGAAGTGGGCTTGCCTTCTTCAAATACTAAGAAGCACCGGTTGTAGGCGATATGCAGTTCCTTGCCTGACGGGTTCATGCACCGACCAGGATTTGCACGGTATGTCATCCATTTTTCGTTCTTGGCTGATGCGAGTATCGAATAGATGTCACTACTCATCATCTCTGTCGATGCTCCGGTCTTCAGTTCAAGTTTTTGTTGCAGTAGCTGGTTTTTGCTGTCATTGACCACAAGCACACTTGACGTGAGGTAGTTTGGGACTTCTGCCTCAGAAATGCCGCCCTGAAGCAGCCGCGCAATCCGATCAAAGTTCTCTTTTCCTGTTCCCTGGACCTTCTGATTTCGAAGGCGGTTAAGGTCTTCATAGCTGCTGATGGATGCGGCCAACTTTGGCGTAAGTGCAAGTGCTTCGCGAAGAGTATTTTCGCAGCGCGGATTATTCGCATCTCTAAATTGGACATCAGCGTTCCACTGGCGAGTCTGTAGAGCTATAAGCGTGAGTACGGCTGAGTCATAGATGTTGAGACCATGTTTTCCCAGGCTGCTCAGCATGTCAAAGCAATAGGCCTCGAAGTCAATCGTCGTAGAGAGCTTAGGGTTTGCAGGCCCCCCAAGTTCACCGACGGAGACACCACCAACTTCGCGACGCCTGATTTCTAGCGAACCTAGCTCGCTGACCAGGGGCTTGTCCAACGACATAACGCTTCCATCGGTAGTCAGCAGACTTGCGCGAGTTTGTACATCTACCGTAAGAACCACACTAGCGCCCCGAGCGTCACGGGACACGAAGTCAATGGCTGAGTGGATTTCCGGGTTGATCTCTATCGTTTCCGAGGCAGAGTCTTTTCCACTCAGCAGATCTGCAAGTCTCTTGTCGGCTTCAATTGCTGACTTTTTTGCGCCTGCTGACGTAAGCGCGGTGACGGCTGCACCATAGGGGCCGGTATACAGAGGCGCGAGGAGGGTGCCAGCGGCAACTAGCGTGTCGAGAATAGATACGCTAGCCACTTCGGTGAACTTTACTGCGACCTTCACAAAATTGTTGCCTAACGTAGACCTCGTGAAATAAGGAGAAACACTACATGTTTCCTTGAGAATGCGCTGTCGATACTGCCCGCCGTCCTTAATACCTGCAAACACCGGGATCGGAGAGACAGTTTGACCTGCTGCCCCAGCACCGAGGGTTATGACGCTCTCCTGAGTTTTGCTGTAGACATACTGCTTCATGAAACTTTCCAGCGCACTGTTCTGCTCTATAGATAGCCGGGCGGAATCTGTGCAAGGAATTTTCAATCTCCAGTATTGGTCTCCCAAATCAAGCTTATTCGCGCGTAGCCGGGCAGTGACATCGAACTGCGATGCATACTCGCGCGCGCTGACCTCCGCGGAGTTGGTCTTACCCACCTTTGCTGGCAGGCGGGAAAGCAATTCCTGCTCCCCTTCGGTTTGTGCGAAGGAGGTTGTGCAAGCTACTCCGAGCGCCAAAGTAAGTGCGGTTAGTTTGAACATTTCTGTCTCCCCCAGTTCGTATTTCTTAGATCTTGCATGGCCATTGATGGGCGACATTTGGAAATCTCTCTCGAATCAGCCGCGCTCCATTGACCATGCGCCTTTCATGTGAGGTGGATACGGATCGGTTGGTCCGCTTGTTGCCATCTACCCCACCAGCACGATCGAGCAGCACTTCACATATCGTTGTCACGTTGCTGGGCAGGCTGATGGAATAACCACTTACGTTCTCCAAGTCGACCGCCAGGACTCCCAAAGCGGTGCGTTCATCCTTACTCCAATGTGGATATCTCGCAGACAAACGCTTCTCCCAGGTTTTTGTGTTGGCGTCAACATAGAGGGCGTGCGACGCTAGCAGGAGTTCTTTTGCCTCAATACGCGAAAGCTCTTCATTCGCTGCTCGTCCCACCACGGCATACCATTGATTTAACTGATCCACATCCCAACGACGCACAGGCGTTCGATATGCGGTTTTCGGTTTCATCGTGCCTAGCGTTGATGGCATCAGTCGCGCAACGAGTTGGTTAGCCTGTTCATTGTTCGTGCCAAAATCGAGTTGCCTCAATCCAGTGCTAACCCCTGAATTCAAGTAAAGGGCATCGCCCGTGTGAAAAGCCTCGCGGGCCAGTTCGTCACCAGGTGGTGCAGCTTCGTTCTCTTCGATCAATTCGGCTGCCACGCATGCCAAGTCGTGGGATGTATTGGTGCAATTCAGGTTGGCTTCGCGTTTGAAGGTTGCGCTCAAATCAGCGCGAGTCGGTCGACGACCTTTCGGGAACTCCGAGACAAGTTCTCGGTTGCGGTAGGTGCGAAGAGCTAGATTGATCCATGCTTCCGCGATCCACCGCTTCTGATCAACATTCGTCGTCTGGCGATAGGCCGCGTCATAGCTTTTCGCCAATGACCATGGCTCATCAAATCCCCCGCCAAACAACGCTGGAAAGATCCAAATAAAGCGGCCCGACGCGTCGCCGTCCATTTTCCACGGCCTTCTGCGAGCATCTTGACCAAACTCAGTGTTGAAACGGCCGTCATCAACACTCGCCAGCAAGCGGCCGTTGGCTAGACGTTCGATTCGCGGCTTGTAAACCCGCATGGTGATCCGATTGCAATGTTTCGCACTGTCATAGTCTGGGACGTTCTCAAGCCTCACGCCGAGAACTCCAACATCTCGCGAATACCGACCTACCATGCCGATGAGCGAATCTAAGTCTTTTCCCAAGTCAAGAATCAACGTCTGGCGGTCGTACTTGCTATGTCGCTGGTTGATCTGCTCAGATGCCTCAGTCTTGACAATGGTGTCGTCCGCAGGCGGAGGAGGCTGTTCAGGAATGAATCCGCTGCGATGATTGCATTGCGCGCTGCGCGCTTCTGGGTGGAACAGGAGTGCGACTACGGTTGCAATGCACATGCTGATAGTCTTGACCGACATTTTCGCGTCCCTCCAAGCTGGAATTCGCAGACCCGACGCTGTGGTTGTCGTCGGGAAATTCTGAGCTGACGAGAGACTAGTAAAAATGGACGGGGAACTCAACCAATCAATTGCCCTACAGGAGCCCAAGTGCATCAACATACCGACGTACACTGAGTGTGGGACTCAGTGAGGAGCAAAACCAAAACGGAGGCTAATTGCGCATGAATAGTCTCGCTTCAATTGCGAGGAACCGCTTTTGTGCAAGCAGCAAGGCGATCATCGCCACCCCATGCGCTGTAGGCAGCATTGGCTCTCGCAACCGTTGCTTCCTCGTTTTTGCTGTCGAACTTCTCCGGAGGATTTTTGAAGAAGACCCACAAAATTATCGGTTTGTCGACTTGACCTACGAAGCGCTCGCTCCTGGGGATTTCGGGCTTGAGCGGCTGTCCGGCTACTAGGCGCGCGAGCGCAACACTTCCTTCGCCTATTCGGGGCCCTAAATCCCCGACCACGAACGGGACTGCGATTTTTTTGTTCAAATCATAGGCAACACCGAAGCTCCCTATTTCGATGCCGCGGGACAGTACGCTCTTAGGTACTACAGCTGCTGGCACGCGCAATGCATTGACATAACGCGACTGATCAGCGCGATCCTCGATGGCCGAATCGGCAAGCGCTGTGGGTGAAACAAAGAATCCCGAGCCATCGGTTTGAGCGACGGGCACAACGGACTTCACCTTGCGCCCTGCGATTCTCACCGAATCGCTACCCAAGATCCCGTACCAGTTGACTGCTCCTACAGAAGGGTTCTTCCAGCCTGCAGCGCCGATGCGCGCCACGTCGGTCATGAAGCGCCCGGTACAAGTAGCGTTGCTCTCAGAACCTTGGTACGAAGTACCATCGGCCAAGAAAACTTCGCCAGCATTGCATAAGTGAATTAGTGCTCCAGCTTCCGCGTTCTTCGGATGGTAGGCGCGCTTATAGCCGTCAACGTTAATGTTCATCTTCGCAAGGGCTGCGATACCTCCATCCGATAGCACCCAAGCACGACTCACCCCTCCTAGCTCGGAAATCGCAGTGCCGGCGCAGTCAGCAGCATTTGCGCTGTTCGGCACAATTGCAGACGCCAGCGCGGCTGCGATCAATCCAGTGGAAATGCGGCTCATAGGCAAACTCCTTGTACGACGGCAGCGGCAACTCATATGAAATCGCCCCAACAATGACGGAAAAATAAGACGCTTGTGGTAGCCGTCTCGGCTGAGAGGCCCAACGTGGCAATGCAGCGCTAACAACTCGTTGGTTCCACCGCCATTAGGTGATTCGACACCCCATCTTTCGTTTCGCACCGCCAAGTGGCCCAGAGTTTTGAGCCAGCGGCATTGGCCCCACCAATATCCAGCTCGAGAGCAAGCCAGTTCCGGGCAGCCAATACCCGCCTGTTCGACTGCGGGAAGATCAGCATCTCTGCACTGGTGTTGACGTTCAAGTTCTGCGTGATCCGGCCCACGTTATCTAGGACATGAAAGAACAGTCGCTCGGCCACAGACACCAGCGACGGGTGCACCACCGCTGTCGATGTGAACTGCTGAATCTGTGCCCAGTTGTCTTGCGGGCCTACGTCTTTGCGGTAAGCGACTCCGTGAGCCGCCACATGCACGTCCCCTGAGACGATGGCCACTCTGAGTTGCTTAGCCTTTGCGGTCGCGAACAGGGTTTCGAGCAGACGCAGGCGTTCGCCCTCATGGTCGTCATGGGTCCAGTGATCTTTCAGATCATCTGCACTGCTATCGAGCACATGGTCGGAACCGAAGTTGTCGAGGAACGCTTCCGCAAGCGAAAGCTTCGGGTGAACGACCGGGACGGAGGACATAAACAGCAGGTGCTGGCAACCTTCTCCGGGGTGCTTGCGCCCGTTCTCTGGAATCTGCTCGAGCCAGGCCTTCAGCGCAGTCCATGTTTCCGGTCCCAGTACCTGCTCGTGCGAGCGTTCTGTTCGCAGATCGGCAACCAGTAGCTGCACCGGGCCTATAGCGTGCGCGAAACTGAAGCCCGGCTGTTTGTTCAGTAGAGGTAAGGCCAGAGCATCGCCTTTGAGTACTGTCTTCCACTCAATCTCTTTGAAGAGCGGATCGTTCGCTCTGACTTGAACGTCATCCCTCGGCTCAAGATCAGGGAGGCAGTCAGCCGCATGCTGCATCTGGAATACCCAGAATGCTCGACGTGCATGATGGAAGAGCCGTTTAAACAGTGGACTGTGCTGCATCTCGCAGCTGTAGGAACCCCACCCATCGAAGATATCGTGGTCATCCCACATCATCACTGTGGGAGTCCGCGCCATGGCCTGCGCCGCATCAAGCGGCTTTGTCTCTCCACCCCAAGTGCCTCGCTCTTTGGGTAGCCATCTGTCAGCGTACAGGTTGAGGTAGTAGTCCTCAATCCTCGCCTCCAGCTCGGGGCCGATGGGGAATACCAACTGCTCCTCTCTGGGTAGGCCAATCCACCCCTTGAGTTCCTTGACGTCTTCCCAGATAGAGTCAAAGTAGATCTGATCTCCTCCCATCAGCAGCAAGTGGAAACGCTGTAGATTCTTGTCTTGGGTCCTCGACTCATGCCAAAGCTGCTCCTTGTCGAGCATGTAGCCCGCAGGGCGCACATGCTTGTCGTGGTTGCACAGCAGATCCGCCCAGACGGCGTTTTCACCCTTGATCAGCTTGCGGATGCTGCTGGGGTCCGAAAAGCCATTGCACGACACATAGGCCATGCGAGGTGCATAGTTTTGTCCTGGCACAGTGAAGTGCCATACCTCGTCTACGCCTCCAATCGTGTACTCAACCTTGCGCTCTTGATTCCCTTGATCCGTTGTCAGGTCGTAGCGCAGGTATTGGCGTCCTCCATGTTTGAGCAACAACTTGCTCTTTGGCGCAGCCTTCCCATCGACGATGACTTTGGGTGCTTTGTCGCCCTCATCAATTCCGATGAGCGCACTGACTTTCCACTTTCCTTGCGAGACTCCCCGAAACGAAAGTACGGGCCCAAGCAGAATTTTTGTTGCCATTGAAGTGATCCCTCCGTGGTTTTCGTTGAACTTCTTTCAAGCCTTCTGACGCTGCTCTTGAGCAATGGCTTTGACGATCCGCGCTCGTGCCTGCGCCCGCTCGGCCAGGTACTTGCCTTCGCCTGACTGTTCCAGCCAATCCAAAAATCGCTGCACCGCATGACGCGTCTGACTTGGATCCCGGCAGTTCGCCAAGAAGACGAACTGCATTTTCTGAATCTCGTCAGCCACATAGATACCAAAGGGGCTGCTCACCACGGTGGCATCTGGAAACCCCAACAAGTTGGTTGCCTGGGTCTCGGTCACAGACCGGTGACATGCGATGAGATGCACAGGACCTCCTACCTTCTGCAGCGCGTGGGCAGAAAGATGATCCTGAAGATGGGGCCTCCCGATGGGTTCTCTTGCTGCTGCGATGGTGAACGCAGCAGGGACCGCATCGACTTTGATCAAAGTCGGTTTTTGGTCAATGGGCAGAACCACGCCGACTTCAGTCGTTTGCGAGCCAGTCCGCTGCCCTAAGGCGTCACCGACAACATGACGCATGACCTCGCGCCGTCCGGCGAAGTCCAGCCTGTTCCATTCCAAGGCCGCGCCCAAATCAGAACGAAGCGTTCCAGTTCCTTTGCCACCTTCGCGGGCCTGTGCGAGTACAGCGTCCACCAGTGCTTTGTGAACCTCGTTGACAAGTGCCGGAACTTCCTGAGGAACTACCCCGCCCCGAAATGGTGACTCGCTGTCTTTGAATACCTTGAAGCGATCATTCCGATCAGTCTGAGCCACATCGCTCGTGGCTGCGCATGCGGGCAGTTCTATCAGCCGAACCTTGCTTCTTGAGGTATTCAGGCCCTCTATGTACTCCGCGTGGCAAATGCCGATGTCACCTGCTGCTCTTGCCCATCCAGCGTGGCCGTTGTAGAGAACGATCAGCACGTCACAATCTTGGACCTGTTTCAGGCAGGCATCCCAGCTGTTCTCCACGTGGTCAAGAGCTTCAGCGTCTTCATTGATCCAGACTTCGAAAGCCTTTGCGCCAAAGAGTTTTTCCGCCTCGATACTCTTCTTGATCTGACGCCGTATGTCAGTTAGTGGCGTTCCTCCTTGACCGGGAAAAAGATCTACGCATCGGCTGGAGATCATTACGCGAAGTTTTCGACTTGTTGCCATGAGGTAGTACGGTATTCCCTTGAAGAGATGCGCTGCTGGTGCTGAGCCAATGCGTTGAGGAAACGCGTCATTTCACTGTCTTCTCGCAAGATGCTGCCATCTCAACGCTAGTTCATCAAGAAGAACATGGCACGGACAGCTACACAACTTCAAGCATGGCCAGCACCGAAGCGTCCAGAAGCCTGATCGACTGCGACCAAACTCCCATTTGAAAAGTGCCTGGGCAGCTGATCCCGCGCGAAGCACTCTCTCGCTTCGGGCGCTCAGGCCTTTGGCTGCCACAAAGGTTATTCCGAAAGCAACCGTGTCATGAGGCAGTTCGTTCAGGATGTAGAAATCTGCTGAGAATCCCTGACCGAGCCTGGGCCACTGCAAACTTTTCAGAGCTTGGAAGATGGAGACGTTCTGCACTTTTTGCGCTAGAGTAATTTCAAGACTCAAATCTCCCGATTGGTGATTTTGCGCAGTTGTTACCATCGCTCATGGATAGAGGAGGGCATATGGACGATGAGATCAGAAGAAGAAATGCCGCAGCTACACAGCGCCAAATCGCGTTTTCCGAGGCGCTGCCAAAGGCATTGCGCGATGAGGAAGATGCCATTCCAGATGTCATTCGCGCAATGAATGCATCAAGTCGAAGCAAACTGCAGCGGATTTATCGCATCGCAGATGCAGTCAGGAGTACCGGGAGCCATTTGTTGCGTGCAAAAAGGGATGTTCAGATTGTTGCCATATGAACATCACAATCTCGACCGGAGAGGCTGCCAGAATAGGTGCCGCTAGTCGACGAAAAGTAGAGAAATTGCTCAGTAACGTCCAGCACGAAGTGACCGCCTTCGCGGGCATTCCTTGCCCGTTTCTAGAAGCTGACTCTGCTTGTTCAGCATATGCAGAAAGACCCTTGGTCTGTCGAAATCATGCGTCGTTTGACGAGGATGCCAAGCTGTGCAACCCGAAGCTGATGAACGATGTTCAGATGCCTGCGGTGAATTACGCGGGAATCGAGGAAGCTTTTGGCTCCCTGGTACCGGCAAGCAAAAACTCGGTACTCGCAGATATTCGGGATTTTTTCCCGAATGTTTCAGCGTGAGCGTGAGGTCAATTTCACAAAATGCAAACTGCCGCCGTCGACTACAGGCTGGTTGCTGACGTCTACGCGACCAAGCTTGAGCGACCGCTAGTGACACGTTGCAAGCGTCGTCGAGCTGCGCTCTCGTTGAGCATGGTCTTACTCCGCCAGTCAATCGCGATCGTCAATCTGGTTAATGCTATGGGGCTGAAACCCTTGCGACTCGGCGACCATGCGCCACAATCAAGTAAAAAGCTATAGGGGACCACTAGTGGTAGCTGCACCGAGCACGGCGTTTGGAAAGCTTCTAGACCGGATTGACGGGCTCGACAACGTGTTGAAGGAGGTCGACGCCAGCCCACGACTCGAACAGCCTCGCCTGCTTTTTCTGAGGTTTCGCCAAGAAGAACCAGAACTAGATGCGCTTGCCGAATTGTTGACCGATCTACTGGTGGACTACGCGATTCCGCTAAGCAAGCGCCAACAGGCAAACGCGGCCGGTAGCAACTCGGCGACCCAGGGCAACACGGTCATGCATGTCCGGTTGTACCGAGAAGCCAAAAGGCTGCTTATCGAGTACGAGAAGATCAATCAAGGTCGGTACGGCGAACTAGGGGAACTGCTTTCGTACGCTCTCGCCGTGCACTACCTCGGCGCCGCACAGATAGGGTCCAAGATGGCCCTGAAGACGTCCCAGGGCATGCCTGTTCATGGCGTCGATGGCTTGCACGTGAAAGCCAACGCTGACGGCACGGTCACGTTTTTCGTTCTGGAGTCGAAGGTGATGCCGGATGCCACCGATGCGTCGAGGGACATGGTCGCGTCGATTTCGGATTATCGGGCAGACCGTTCCAAGAAGCTCAACGAACTCAGGTTAGTTACTGACCTGTCGAACTTTGACGCCCTGATCGGCGAGCAGCGGGAAGCCGCGAAGTCATTCTTCAATGCCTATCAAGGAAACGGAAACCATTTGAAGCGGCGCGACGTGCACGTTGGGAGCTTGGTTTTCAGTGAGTCGGCATACCAGAATCGGCTGCCCGTTGACCACGAGAAGCCCATTACGATCCACGAAGAGCACCTAGAGAAACAGTACAAGAAGAAGCATGACCGATTCAAGGCGAACCTTGAACGGCAGGCCGTGACGAAGAGCCTCGACTTAGGGAACTGCATCGTCTTCTTTGTGGCTGTTCCAGACATTAATGAATTGAAGCGAGTGTTCGCGGAGCTCAATCAATGAAAAGCTTTGCATCTGAGCTCGCCCACGATATTCGCCAAGAGCCCGCGTTTTGGGTTGACCTTGCTTCGCTGCGAGCCGTGGGAATTCGCTCCACCCTGCTGTCCACGGACGTGGACAATTCGTTCTCAGTGGGCACCACAGTCAATGGTCCAAACCTGGACGGCGAGGCTCTCATCAGGCTCCTGAATTCGGCAAGTGTCTTCGCGCAGGCAACCGATGAGTCGAGTCGTGACCTAGCGCAACAGATCGCCGTCTTTGCGTCCCTTGCCTCCAGCGATGCCGGCATTCATGACGCTGCGGTCCATATTCTCTCGGGCCTCGGTAACTTCCCAGGATTGAATAAGCTTCGGGGGGTGGGGTACGAGACTCAAGGCTTGCAGGCTCGCGTCCGCAACGCCCTATTGCGAGAGCTTAATTCTGTAGACATGGCCGGTAAGCGAGTGGCTCTCACGGAGTTCCAGTTGGAAGTGTGGGACAGCCTTCGAACCAAGGTCTCGACGGCAATATCTGCTCCAACGTCAGCAGGTAAGTCGTACGTCGTCATGGAGTACCTCTGCGAAAGCGCCATCGCGGCCGAGCACTTTGTTGCGCTCTACATAGCCCCCACGCGCGCGCTACTTGCGGAGATTCAAGGAAAGCTGGAAAAGCGTCTGGCATCAGTCAGCAAAAAGCTGCGGGTGACGACGGTTCCAGTTCTGGATCCTGAGGACCGGCCGAAGCAAATTTACGTGCTGACGCAGGAACGAGCTCAGCTATTGTTGTCTTCCGTCGACGTAAGCGGTCTGATCGACTTAGTCATTGTCGACGAGGCCCAAGCCATTGGCGACGATAGCCGCGGCATGATCCTCCAGGATGCTTTGGAAAAGGTTCATGCGAGTAACCCCGGGGCGCGCATCCTGTTTCTCGCACCTGGTGCTAGCGGTTTCGGGCTTGTTGGGGATAGCGTCGGACTCTCGAAGCTGGACGTGAAGGAAACCGGCCTGTCGCCGGTCGTGCAGAACCGCATCAGCGTTCGGTTCCCCATCGAGAACGAACATTTGGTTGAACTCGACTTGGTTACTCCCACGCGCCTCGAGCGCATCGGTTCGTACACCTTCGAGCGCGGCTTCGCCCTCACTGAAGACGCGAAGCTTGCTGCGGTAGCGGAGGAATTTGGCTCCTCTGGACGGTCGCTCGTTTATGCCACCGGCGCAAAGAACGCCGAAGACCTGACGGCGCTCATTGCGCTGAATCGCGAGGACCGGGACTCGTCCCCCCTTAAGGAGTTAGCTAAGTTCATTGAGCAGCATGTTCATAAGCAATACTCCTTGGCGCGATTCGTGCGTCGTGGCGTAGCGTTTCACTACGGCAACATGCCAAGCCTTCTTCGCGAAGGGATCGAGGCGAGCTTTCGCGATGGACATCTCGACTATCTCTGTTGCACGACAACGCTGTTCCAGGGTGTCAACCTGCCTGCAAGGAATGTGTTCATCGACACCCCAACCCGAGGAAAGGGCGATCCGCTGGACGAGGCGGCGTTGTGGAACTTCGCAGGACGCGCGGGCCGCCTTGGTGAGGAGGTCGTGGGCAACGTCTTCTTAGTCAACTACGAGAACTGGGAAACGCAGCCGCTGACCACCCGCAAGCCCTTCGAGATAAAGGTCGCCTTCAAGGAGACGATTGAGGATAGCTTTGACGAGATCCTCGATGTCCTTGAGGGAGCAAGCCGACCGCAGCCAGACGAGATGCGCAAGCGTGTGGAAGACCGGGTGACCGCTGCGGCTGGCCTGGTGCTCTTCCGCGCAGCACAGGGCAATCTCGACGCGCTTCTTGGGAGAGCAAACCTTTCGCTCAGTCCAAATCAAAAGGCAACGCTATCCGCCAGTGCCGGTCTTGCGGTAAAGCAACTTGGCCTACCACCGGCAGTTCTGACAAGCAGCTGGATGGTCGATCCAGTGGCGCTGGCCAGTCTCTTGAAGAGACAGAAAGAGCTGATCCGCAAGGGAGAATTTCAAAAGCTGATGCCTGTCAATCCAGCGACGGACTCGTACGCCGTGTACAACAGCATCATTCGCCGCATGTACAAGCATCTTGGCAGGATTACGCTCAGTGGTGATGAGGGTAAAAGGGCCCGAGGCTTTGTCAATCACGTTACAGTGACCGCTCTCAGTTGGATGCGAGGCGACCCACTCACAAAGTTGGTCCGAGAGGCAGTGAAGTACCGGGTTTCCGTTGCCAAGCAAGGCCCTAAATCTAAGTCTGAGCAGGCTGTCGTGGATGCGGCCATTCGCGAGATGTTCACACTCATCGAACAGACGATCCGCTTCAAACTTGTCCAATGGGCCAAAGCCTATGTCGATCTTCTCAAGTTCGCGCTTGAAGCAGAGGGAAGGTCCGAGATGGTTGCGCAGGTATATGACTTTTCACTGGCGCTAGAGCTTGGGGTGTCAACGAAGACCGGTAGGTCGCTCGTAGAGTTCGGGCTGTCCCGAATCAGCGCGTCCGCGATTGCGGGCCTCATCACTGACTCTTCGCTGCCTCCGGACAAAGTGAAGGCCTGGATACAAGCCCAGCCAGAGGAAATGCTGTCGAAACTGTCCAGTCTCATCCTCGCAGAGCTGAGAGCCAAAGACCTGCTGCGCTCCGATTCGGTGGCCGACGTGGTTTTGTCAGTCCAGGAGGCCAGCTTCTTGGCCGACAGCGGACGCTCGGAATAGGCTTTGCGAACGACAGCACCCGCTGCGTTGAGGTCGCCGCCCGATTCGATCGATGGGGCGACGGATTTCATCCTCGCTGGTTTCAGGGTGGTCCTCCCACGGTAGCATCTTTCGCTTGCCAAGAAAGGCCCTCTCATGCTCACGACACTACTTGCCATCACATTGCTTCACTGGATCGTTCTCGTCACGCCAGGTGCTAACGTCCTCGTCGTAGTGAACATGGCCGCGAGTGGGCAGCGCAAAGCTGCCTGCTTCGCTGCTGCCGGCGTCACCACGGTGGCCGGGATCTGGTCTGCTTTGGCCGTCATGGGTGTCGGAGCCATTTTTTTGACCCTGCCCACTTTGCGAGTCGTAGTGCAGTGCGCGGGTGGCCTGTATCTGTTCTATGTGGCCGTGCGCCTATGGCGTAGCCAGCAGATTGATGCGACGGGTGCGGCTGATGGCGTGAGCCCGTTAGCTGCCTTTCGCATGGGGTTCCTGACGAACATCCTCAATCCGAAGTCGGCCCTGTTCTTTGGCAGCGTGTTCGCCACGGCACTACCGTCCAATCCGTCCGCCGAGTTGCTGGCAGCATCCGTGGCCCTGGTGTTGGTCAATGCTCTGGTGTGGCACCTCTTTTTAGCCTTCGCTTTCTCGGCCACGCCTGTCCAGAACGCCTACGCACGCCAGCGACAACGGCTGAACAAGATTGCCAGTGTGCTGGTTGGCTTTTTTGGTGTGCGGCTGCTCGTGACCGCCTTCCAGAATCGCAACTGACCGCAGGCTCTCGGCGAACCTGTGAGTCAGGCGACTGCCGCTTTGGTCGATGACCAGATGGCTTCGTGTTGTTTTCCGATTTTCACTGTGCCCACACGGACGCTGGAGTGTTGAACACGAAAGAAGGAGCTGAGGGGCCAGAAGGTCAAATTGCGGGTGTTCTGAATATCTGCGAGTTTCATGGGACGAAGAGGGTCAATAGCCATCAGCACCCGCCACTTCGAAAACACGTGCCAGATGACCCTGCTCTATAGCCTGGCGCGGTGTCCGGCCGCCCAAAGCGCCCGATGGCGTCTCCAAGAAGGCAAGCAGCGCCCAGCCCTCGGTGGTTCCCAAGGCTTTTGAAAGCTTGGGCACGGCATCCCATAGAACGGGTTCAAACTGCCAACTTGGCAACTTGGATCCACGCCGAGGTTGAGCCAATCCGATAGCCCGCCCTTTGGCGATCCACGCATTGATCGTCATTGGGGTGGTACCAACCAGATCGGCAGCCATGTCTGTGCTGAGCATGTCCTTGGCTTCCAAGCGCGCCATCCGGGCAGCCAGACTGCCAGCCAATAAGGCCTTGGTCTGAGCAGCAGACGCGTAGGGCGACGGATGTGCAACCGCGCTTGGGGTGTTGTTTGTGCGGTGGCGAGTCGTTGAGGTTGATGTTGTCGAGGGTGTTTTCATGGGGACTTCATCAATGGCGCGTTGTGGCCGTTGACCTTGCTACTGAAATAGGAAGTGCGGGGCAAGTTCAAAGCTAGAGCCTGCTTCAGCTTAGCCATCGGACGTGAGAACAAGGCGAATACCTCGGCACTATGGCGAGCCGGTACTTCAAGAACCGCAGGGCACATCTCAAGCGCCATGACGTCGAAATGAGCTGTCCGACGTGCGAGCACATTGGACAAGATCGGGAGTGTGTCGCGACTTTCCACGATGCCAGCGACAGATTGCAAGACCGCAAGGACCTTGTCTTTTGCATATCGGAAGATGGGCTTGCCATAACGATCCAATCAATGAAGCCGGCGGAGTAATTGATGTGATCCCACCCTACGTCTAACTGCCATGGAGGGCTGGCGAGAGCATCGAGGCATCAGGTTGCCCAAGCGTCATCACCCACGGTCCACCGCAACTCGTCCACCACCCTGCGCATGATCCACACACACTGCGCATCGGTGCACCACCGCTTGGCCAGCAGGCCCTTCAGCGCAGCCTTCACTGTCGCCTCCTGGTTGCCTTCGTAGGTGGCGAGTTTTCGCTGGCAGTACGCGACCATCTGCGAGACCAGATCGTCACACATCTGGAAGGCCGCCATGACCTCCCCTGGCGACGTGCCCAGGGCATAGAACTTCCCACCTTCTTCGACCAGGTTCATCTTGGGCTGGGCACCCGCAATGGCAGACGGTACTGCCGTCACCGGAAAGTCTTCCGGCACCCCGGGATAGTTGGCACGGTCCATCGACATATCGACTCCTTGCTGGCTGATGCACCATACAACCGGTACCCGGTGCGGTGCAATCGAATTGCTTCAAAACGGCGCAGGCGACTCCACCAGCACCACAGGCCCGGGCCCCGCATACAGCACTTCACCCGAGTGCTTCACCGTCACCCGCCAGATCTCACCCTCCTGCGTTACCGCATACGCCTCCGCCTCCAGCGGCAGCACGGTCTCCGTAGGGAACACACCATCGGCTCCGCCCGGTGGCGTGCGCATCAGCGTCGGGTAGTTCCAGGGCGCGTTGATCGGCATGGCGTGTCCTCAGTGGACCTTTACCCTCACACCAGCCGAACTTCAAAGTACGCCCCATCCCCTTCGCCCAGGTCCCGGAACCCCGCCTGCCTGGCCGCCGCACTGGCCTTGCCCCAGGCCTTGAGCAACGTGAGATCGCCAGGCGACACCACCTCGGGTGGCGACTCTTCCAGGCTGTGCATGGTGTCCAGGGCGGCGGCCACCTGCTCGGGGCCACCAAGCTGCTTTTCGAGGGCTCGGGCATACCGGGTTTCTGCGGCAATCCGCTCCTTGGCGGGGATCTCTTCGGGGTAGTCGCGCAGGGTGACGGCATAGGTGGATTCGATGACTTGCATGGCGCTGCTTCTCCTGTGGTTGAATACTGGATAAATATACAGCTTTTGCCACAAAAGCGCATGTAGCATGAACCCAAGGAGGCCTCCCCATGGAGCACTCTTTCGCCCCCCACAGTCCTGGTTTCAATCCCCTGGTCGGGACCGCCTCCTGGTCGGACAAGACGCTGCTCGACTGCGGCAAGTTCTATCCACCCACGGCCAAGACGCCCGAAGCACGGCTGCGCTTTTACGCCTCGCAGTTCAACCTGGTGGAGGTGGATACCAGCTACTACGCCATCCCTGCAGTCACCACTGCCCAGCACTGGGCAGAACGCACGCCTCCTGGGTTTGTGTTCAACGTGAAGGCTTTCAGTCTGTTCACAGGACAGTGGACCAGTACCGATGTCTTGCCCAAGGACATCAAAGAGGCATTAGGGCCTGGGCGGCGCATGGTCTACAAGGACATGGCGGCGGAGTTTCGGGAAGAGCTGTGGAAGCGCTTTGTGGCCTGCCTGGTGCCTTTGCAGGTCAACGGCAAGCTGGGCCTCGTGCACTTCCAGTTCTCGCCGAAGGTGGTGCGCCACCCAGCTGCTGTGGCCCACATCGAGCACTGTGTGGAGCATCTTCCCGGTCACACCTTGAGCATCGAATTGCGGCATCCGAGTTGGTGGGAGAACGATGCGGTGACGGCAGACACCTTGGGCCTGCTCTGGAGCCTGGGCCTGGTCCACACCATCGTGGATGGGCCGCAGGGATCGCCGCACAGTGTTCCGGCAATCTGGGAGACCACCCATCCGGAGCATGCACTGCTCAGGCTCCATGGGCGCAATGAAGTGGCGTACGGGATGCCTGCCAAGTCAGCGGCCGAGCGGTTTGACTATGCGTACACCTCCGCAGAGTTGCAGGTGCTGGCCAAGCGTTACAGCCCGATTACGCGCTCGGTGCGGTATCCGCATGCGGTGTTCAACAACTGCATGGAGGACAAGAGCCCGCTCAATGCGCGGGAGTTTTTGGAGGCTTTGAAGGCGTGCTGACGGAGTGCTGAATGAGAAGCGAAGGAGCGGAGTTTCGGCGTAGGAAGGCGCTGAAAGATTGTTCTCGATACTGGAACAGTTAGTTTGTGACTGGATGGTTTTTCTCTGAACACCATCGGCGTACAGTTCAACCCATCGATGAGCCGAACCCGCAAGGCGACTCACCGAACCCGGTTCAGGAATGGTTTTTGACCCGGCTTTTTTGAGACGCTTTTAACTTTCAAGGATTTTCATCATGAACAAGACCGCTCGTTTCCTCTCCGTCGCCGCTGTTGCTGCTTTCGCCGCTTTTGGCGCCCATGCTGACGAGGCCGATGGCTCGCAATTTGCCCTGAAGTTCGACACGAACCGCACCCGCGCTGAAGTGGCTGCTGAAGCTGCTACGGTCGCCCAGACTCGCAGTATCGAGCCCGCAGGTTCGCGTGTGGTGACTTACAAGTCCACCGCTGACCGCGCTGCCGTGCGTGCCCAGGCTGCTGAAGCTCTGCGCACCGGCCAGATCCCTTCGGGCGAATTCAGCGCCATGTAATTGGTAGACCAACTGCTTGAGTTTGGTTGAAGCAGTTGCGGGACGTCCCATGGTGGCGGCGCTTTGCATTTGCGGGTGCTGCTGCCATGGGGAGTGTTAACTGAGCCGCAGGGGCGGGCAGGCAGAAAGGGCTCCCTTTGGGAGCCCTTTCTGTTGGTGGGCCCCTTCTCTGCAAGCAGCTGTAAAACCCTGCAGGATCCGAGCATTCGAGCCAGGAGTGAGCGATGAACGGTGCTCCAATCGGGCTCCGTTTTGTTCGACCCGAATGCCCCTTCTGTGAATCGTTTGTTCTCTTGGCCAGGCCGTGTGCGCCTGGCGGCTGTGCTGGTCCTGTCTCTCGCCAGCGTTGCTCTTCCGAATCTTTCCTGGGCGCGGTTTCCGCAAATTGACAGTGCGGCGCTGCTCACGCCCGAGCCCACCTCTTTTGCGCAGTGTCCGCAGTTCTTTGTGAATGGCACACCACCCGCCATCACGCCCCGGCCGCAGCTGCGCGAGCTTTGCTATGAAGCTTTTGCGGTGCTGCACTCCGGAACCACCAAGACACCGGTGTTCGTAGCCCAGCGCTTGAACCGAAAGCTCATCGAGGATGCCGATGAGAAACGGGCGAAGCGGTTCTTTGCGGATGCGCGCTTGCCCAGTGGGGAGCGGGCGGAACTGGAGGACTACAAGAACTCTGGCTACTCCCGAGGGCACATGGCACCTGCGGGAGACATGCCGACGCCAACGGCGATGGCCCAGAGCTTCAGTCTGGCGAACATGGTTCCTCAGAATGCTCAGCACAACGGCGGAGCGTGGAACAAGATCGAGCAGGACACGCGGCACTATGTGAAGCGGGCCAAGGGAGATGTGTTTGTAATCACCGGACCGGTGTTTACGGATGCGGGGCCACGCATTGGTGCCAATGGGGTGAAGGTGCCGACCTATCTGTACAAGCTTGTGTATGACGCCACCACCCAGAGGGCCTGGGCGCACTGGCAGGAGAACCGCGAGGGGGAGACGGTGGGTCGACCTATCAGCTACCAGGAGTTGGTGAAACGCACGGGCGTGGAGTTTTTGCCAAGAAGTGCACTGCAGCATTGAGTCGCAGCAAGGGCCGTGTCAGCGGCGAGGTTATAAATCGGTCCTTCCAACCTCTACACGTGAGCATCCATGAACCGCGCAGAACTCGTTGAAATCCTGGCTTCCAAGAATGACCTGTCCAAGACCGCAGCCAATGCAGTGCTGGAAACGCTGATCGACACCATCCAGACGGCCGTGAAGAAAGGTGACGCCGTGCAACTGGTGGGCTTTGGCACCTTCAAGTCGGCCAAGCGTGCAGCGCGCACGGGCAAGAATCCATCGACCGGTGCTGCCCTGAAGATCCCTGCAAGCACGGTGCCGAAGTTTGTGGCGGGCGCGAAGTTCAAGGCGGTGGTGGATCCCAAGGCTGCCAAGCGCAAGGCGGACAAGGCTGGGAAGTAAGTACCGCGTTCTCGGTCAACGTCGAATAAACCGCCACAGGCTATTGCCTTTGGCGGTTTTGTTTTTGGGGGGGCGAAGAATGAGTGCGACAAAGCCGGTGCGTCTGCACCCTAAGTGCGCGATAAGGCGTCAAAGTTACCATCGGGCATATGAATACGTTTTCCAATGCCTTTCGCGCTGAAGTTGTTCGCATGGCGCGCAAGGAGCTCAAACCTGAACTTCAGGGCATGCGCAAGGCGATCACTGGCCACCGCTCTGAGATCGTCGCTCTTAAGCGGGAAGTGAAGAGCCTCACTTCTCAGCTCAAGACAGCACAGCGCCAAGCCAAAGTTGTGGGCGTGGCTGCGCCATCTGATCTGCCCAAAGTTTCGAAACGCGCCGCGCGCGAGGACTTCGTATTCGCGCCGGAGATGCTGGCGCAGATGCGCAGTGCATTGGGCGCCACCCAGCTTCAAATGGCGGCCCTGCTGGCCGTCTCTCCTCTCACGTACTCGCGGTGGGAGAAGGGGCAGGCTCATCCCCGAACCAAACAGCTGGCGAAGATCGAAGAACTGGTCCGCATGGGGCCAGTCAAGGCCGAGAAGAAGATGCGTCAGGCTGCCAAGGCCTGAGGTCCAGTTGCGCGGCATGTGTGGCGCACACCCTTGCAGGAACTAGGCGAAGCTGCCTTTCTGGATTTGCAGAAGCGTTGCTCGGATCAGCGCCAGCCCTTCGGGTTCTTGCAGTACGTCCCACGGACGGCGGTTTCCAAATGCGGGGAGTGGCGCCGCTAGCCACTCCTGCAGCCAAGCCTCGGCGTTGAAGCCTTCAGGATTGCCAGACTCCACCACGATCTGCTGGACCAGGTCCGTCAGAACTTGTGGGGGATGTGCGTCGTTGGTGTGGGCCATGCCGCATTCTGGTCTCGTGCCCTTCCACTCGCAACACTGGGGCTGAGTCTCTGCGTGAAGATTTCGCACGGCGCGTTTGCCTATCATGCGTGTGTTGATTAATTTGGTCGTGTTCCTTCCGCCGCTGCTATGCTCGCCCCCAATACATCCCAAAAGGCCTCCTCGTCGGCGAAGATGAACCTGTTTGAGGGGTACCCGGCCATGGTTCCGGTGGCCATGCCCTGGAACCTTGATTGCGTCAGGGCGGGGCTCTGACTCGCCCCGGCGCTCGCCTTGACCTGTTCAATCGCCTTTTCGCGGGCAATGCCTTTTTGCAGATCAGCCTGAAGTCGGGCTCTCGCGAGCGAGTTGATCAGGGGTTCGCAGTTGGGCGCGGTGGCACTCAGGAAGTAGCGGAGCCCCATCGTGTGGACTTCGCCAGCATGGGTGCGGGTGCGCAGGATCTGGATCGTGCCGGCGCTCTCGTCCACGGCCACGATTTCCCCATGCAGGGGGTATGTGGTGGTGTCTTCGCCGCGCCGCTCGAATGCCATCTCCACGCCCGAACCAGCAAGCGCGGAGAGGACTTTCAGGAACTCATCGTCAATTTCGCGGTGCATTGAATGGCCTCACGCGGCAGAACGACAACCTAAACCACCGGATATAAAAGGCATGAATATGGGCCCTTGAGTGAAGCTGGGCAACGTTTTCAGGAGGAATGGCCACCCCTTATGGGGGATCAGAATTTCATTTTTCTGCGGTGTCGTCCCACGCCAACCCGAGAGCCCGCTCTGTCGCCAGTCGGCGGGCCTGAATGAATTCCTGGCGCTCTTCCTCGCTGTCCAGCGCGTAGCGCAGGAAATAGTCATCGGCGTCCTCGCCAGCCTGTTTTGCCATGTCGGATATGGCCTTGTAAGTATCGGACTCGTGGATCTCAGCCAGCTCGACTCCCAATGCGTTAGCCACCGCCTGAGGTACAGATAGCACCTTGGCCTTGACTTCGGGATGCGCATCAAGGAAGCGCTCTCGGCCGGTGGCCTGCTGTACGGGGCTTAGTTTCATAGTTTTCCTTGTGTGAGGTGGGTACGGGGGCTCAGGGCCCAAGAATCGTCTCAAAAGACAACTGGCACGTGGCTAGGAACAACTTGGGATCGATATCGCGGTCGCGGGGGATTCTGGTGGCGCCCTGGATGTCCGGTGTGACCCCTGAAAACGCCTCCTGGATCTCGCGCTCAACGGTGGCCACCTCACGGGCGTGAAGGGTGGGCTTCACGATCGCGTTCCACGTGTGTTTGAGCTGGGGCAGCATGTGTCCGAAGAGCAGAAGCGTGTCATGCACGTACAGAAGGTCCTGCTGGCGCTTGTTCTTCGTGCGGTCCTTGAGGATGAGGAATTTCTGGACCATGAAGCACAAGGGGTTGGCCACCTGCAGGTCAACCGGCCTGTCGAGTGGAACGCCGACCTCCGGGCCCACCGTCACGATCCATGGGTCTTCCAACAGCACGCCCAAATGCGCGATCTTGTGGGCGGAGATTCCGGCCACAGCCGCAGTCGCATTTGGCTCACCGTTGCGTTTGAAGGGGGGCTCCATGAGCGGGGTCAGGAACTCGGCATAAAACCCGTTTTCCTCATTGCCAAGGGTGTAGTGGGCTGCAGGGGGCTTGGAGGTGCCGGAGAACTCCTCATTGAAGCCATGGGCCGCCAGCGCGGCCTTGATGTTGCCTTCCAGCGGCGCGCGGTTGGCAAAAGCGAGGTCGGTGTCGCGGGTGAACACCGGCTCGAAGGCCTGCTTTTGGGCGTCTGGATGCAGGGTGTGAAGCCGGTGCCCCCACCCGCCAATGAAAATCATCTGCCCGCGCCACGGATCCAGCGCTTGGACAAGTTTGGCGAATGCTTCGAGGTCGTTCATCAGTACGCCTCCACCAGCGGCTGCAGCACCTTCCGGTAGATGTGGTCCGCCTGCTCGGCGCCCCGCGTCGGGTGGTTGACCACATCCAGCCACACCTGGATCACGTCCGTGCACAACTGGCCATCGCGCAGCACAGCGCCTCGGAAAGTGGAGGTTGGCGCCATGGTCTGCCGGACGTAGAAGTCCGGCGCTTCTCCGGTCTTGCACACGTCCGCAACTTGCCATTCGGGTCGCTGCGCCAATATCCCAGGTAGCTTCTGCATGTAGATGTACGGGGGAACGCCACTCACGTGCCCCATGCCCAATTGATCAGCCGCAGAAAAGAGCCCCAGGCAGGCCTTGTCGCCCAGCTTGCGTAGCAGGGTTGCGAGCTGGTCTTTCATGGCAACGCGAGCGCGAAAGCGCATGGAGTATTCGGCAGGGGAGGCCATCGACGCGGAGCGCCAAAGGTTGAAGAACTCCTCCCGCCTTCCCAGGGTGAGCCCGGTGCGGCCTTCTGCCAGGAACCGCTCTTTCTTGAGGTACTGCAGGAGTCGGTTCGCACTCATTGAGGAGGCCCCTGCAGCGCGCGCCAGATCGGCGCCCGAGTAGATAGCCTCACGGGGGGCGGTGAGGAACTCAAGGCTGATTTCTGGTGCAAGGAGCACCTTCAGCATCCACTGGTTGAGGTCTGAGAATGGGTTGAAAGGGGCAGCGTTCGTCGGCCCGCGACCGAGGAAGTTCCGTTCTTTCGCCTCGTACAGAGTCGCCTCCAACATGGCGTTGTTACTCCAATTGCCTTGGAGCTTCAGAAGACTGGCGCCCTCCTGTGTCACCAGGGCTACGTTCGCTTGGTCTGCATACTGGTCTGCGAATTCCCTGACTTGGCGGAGCATTGAGGGGAGCACATTGGACACATAGACGATGGCCAAGGGCTCGGAGCCCGGAATCTGCTTGGCATAGTGGCTGGCCTGGATGATGGCCACGCTCAGTTGGGCTATCACCCGATCAGCGCGGCCGTCCCTTACGACCTTTGCCTCTGCGACGTACAGAGCCCCCCGCCCATCGCTGAACACGAAGTCTGGCCCGCCTGGCAGGCCGCCTTGGTGGTCACGATCCTCCGTAAGGCCGTAGCTTGACGCGGCGTTGCGAATTGCAATCTCGGAGGCGTCGCCCTCATGGGACTTGTTCAGGTCGGGCATGGCGGAAGGCGCGTAACACGCGCGTGATTCATAACGTGCGCATGTTATCAATCGTGCGCGTGATATGCAACACGCGCGTGTTATCTGGGAGTTGGCTCTTGTAGGGGTGATCTCGTTTTTCGTGCAAAAGACCCGGTTAGCGATTCGATGAACCCTTTGAAATCAACAGCTTAGCGTTCTGGTGAAGAAATAGGCAGCTCTTTTTGCGTGCGATTTACCGGGTTAGCAGTTCTGGTGGGGGTCCTGGCCGGGGCTCAGGTTTCCTTTCCCCAATGAACATGCTCTTTCCCCAATCGAGTTGGCCACCTGCTCTTGCGAATCAAGGGGTTGCATTGGAGAACAGACGCTAAAAATCCCCAATCACCCCCAATGCCCAACCCAATCGAGCATTGGCTGGCCTTGCGCGTGAAGAGGTTCACGAAAGCCCCCGGCGATGGCAGAAGCTGCAGGAGGGGGCTCCTATGATGGTGGCAATCCACTGCCACCCACCCGAGCATGCGCTTCACCTTCACCCCATTCCTGGCCGCCTGGCTCCTCACTGCAACCGGTGTCACCCACGCGGGGCTCTCATCGATCGCCACCATCCCAAAGGCAGGGGGCAAAGTCATTTTCGAGCTGTACGACGACCCGGCAACCCTGCCAGAGTGCACCGGCCGCAATGACATGGGAGCGATCGCACGCATGGAAACCGGTGGGAAGGTGTCCCCATACGGCACCGGCTGCTGGAGCGCAGGAGGGGACGGCTTCATCACCTTGAAGATCAAGAGCCTCGACGACGGTGTGGTCCGCACCAGCCGTGTACACAACAGCGAGTTCAAAGCCCCACCAGTTGCTCAGTCAGGCGGAAAGGCGAACATCGCCTCGGGCTTCACCCCCTGGGAGTTCAGCAAGGGGGCCACCAGCCGTGGGACACCCGTTTGCGCGCTGTCGGCGGCCGACAACATGAAATCCGGCGCGCGGAACATTTCGATCAAGGCCCTGGGCAACCGAGACCAGCTCAACATCACCCTCTACGACACTCGCTGGGGCTACAAGGCCAACAGCAAGCACATGGCAACGTTGGATTTTGATGACCAGAAGCCGCTGCAGCTGGATGCCTACGGGGATGGCCAGGTCCTGGATTCCGATCTGCCGGTGGCGGCGACGGCTATCTTCCTGTCGCTCTTGCGGGAGAAAAAGACGCTGCGGATCTCTCCACCAGGTGGCGAGGTTGTCACGGTGGGGCTCACTGGCATTTCTGAGCCCCTGCGCAGCTTCGTGGAGTGCGCGCGGGGGCTCAAGAAGCGGTGAGGGGTCTCACCTCTCTCATCAGAGCACGCAGAGTGGTTGGTGGCCCTGCCCGCGTGACTGCAGGGAGACAACATTCCCTTTGACCCATTGGGTTGAAAAGAAGGATCTGAAAGACAGCGCCCCATAGGGAGATAGCGCTTCGCATCGAACGGCGAAATTGGGCCGCAGGCCAAAACGGGCGGACGCCAGCCATAGTGCGGCCCATGAAAACCCTTTTCCACCTCATTGCGGCGATCATCATGGCCGTCGTCGTCATCCACGCGCTGCAGCCTGACACCAAGCGCCTGGTGTTCAGTGCACCGGGGATCAAGCTCGAAACAAAGTGAGCCCCGGCCCCGACGCCCACCAGCCACGCAACCCCAGGAGCCATCTTGTACGTCTACCTCGAATCCAAGGCCGAGATCGCAAAGGCCCAGAAGGCTCTGGAAGCAACGATCAGCAAGGAGTTCACGACGCGGCTGGTGAAGAACATCGGCTGGCCGAGCGGACGTTTGCACTCGAAGACCTTGCACGCCAGCGATGGATGGTGGTTTTTCTCGGAGAGTCGTCGCGAAAAAGCTGTGCCGCAGACATTGAACTTGTTTGGCCGGCACGGTGAAGGTCGGGGCGTCCAGATCACAGTCGAGGTCAATGTGCCCTCGGAGGGCCGACACGATTCCATTGCGGGGTTCTTCGCGCGACACGTGGACACCGGCCGCGTCTACCTCTTCCACTCCGGCCGCGTCGGGGGCGGGGCAAAAGGCGTCGGCAAGGAGACCTTTCTGGCGTGGTCTCAGGTTGACCTTCACCAGGTCATCGATTCGGCAGGGGGCTCGCGCGATGGAGTGATGGTGATGCCGGTGGAAGGACGCTGGGCGACCAGGCCCGCTCTCGCCTATGTGCAAAGCATCGTTGAGTTCAAGAAGGCCGCGAGGGCGGGGGTGATGGAGCGCCCCGAGATGCAGCGGCGGATTGACAGGCTGCAGGCCTATTTTCGTGAGAGCAGTGGGCGGCGAAGGGGGTATTCACCGGGACGGGCCATCGACTACGTGTCGCGGCATGGCGATGTGGTGGATGCCCTGGCCAAATGGGTTATGGAGGTGCGTGGTTTGCCGCGTGGGGGCTCGCTGGCCAAGGATCGCCTGATTGACCTGGGCGCCCAGGTCAAAGGGCGGCTCGTGGAGGTCTGGGAGGTCAAGTCGAGCCTCTCGCGCGGCGACCTTTACACGGCCATAGGGCAGTTGTCTGTGCACGCCCCTGATGCTGATTGCAAGCAGACGATCGTGCTGCCAGCAGATGGCCAGATGCCCGAGGGTCTTGAGCGGGCGTTCAAGCGCCTGGGGGTCTCAGTGATGCGTTACAGGCTGACATCAAAGAGCGTAGAGCTGCTGGCTTGATGTCGGCCTGCGCGTCGAACGCAAGCTATAGGGATGCTAAAACCCGTGAGCCCTCTGCCTAGGGTTTCGGAAGGAGGCGCGATGAACCCGCCAGAGGGCAGAGAGGCTTTCGAGCTGGTGTCAGTTACCTCTCTGGGGGAGCAGGCAGAGCACATTCTTAGGAAGGTGCTACGCCCCTTGGTTTAAAACGGCTGTCGTGCACATGGTCAAACACGGGGCGTTGCGCGATCACTCTGCAGCGATTGCCGTCTGTTGATTTCCACGCAGAAGTGACCCACTAACCCCCAGGATTTCCATCCAAATCTGATCCACGTACTAACCCTAACCTGCTGCTTTGTTGAGCAGCAGGAGACCAGGAGTGATAGACGTGGCAACACTGAGTGTCATCAGGCGCTGGGCCCTGCGAGAGCAGCTGTCCATCAGGGAGATCGCCCGCCGCACGGGCCTCTCGCGCAACACCATCCGCAAGTACCTGCGCGCAGGCGAGGCCGAGCCGCACTATGCCAAGCGAGTCAGTCCATCCAAGCTCGATCCCTTCGCCTTGAAGCTCGCCGGCTGGCTCAAGACGGAGGCTGGCCGATCCCGCAAGCAGCGGCGCACCGTCAAGCAGATGTACGTGGATCTGCAGGCGCTCGGTTATGGCGGCTCCTACAACCGTGTGGCGGCCTTTGCGCGCCTCTGGCACGAGCAGCGCCTGGTTGCACAGCAGACCACCGGCCGAGGTACCTTCGTTCCGCTGACCTTTGGCCCGGGTGAGGCCTTCCAGTTCGACTGGAGCGAGGACTGGGCTGTTCTCGCCGGCGTGCGCACCAAGCTGCAGGTAGCCCACTTCAAGCTCAGCCACAGCCGAGCGTTCTACCTGCGCGCCTATCCGCTGCAGACGCACGAGATGCTGTTCGATGCCCACAACCATGCGTTCGTGGTCCTGGGTGGCGTGCCCCGCCGTGGCATCTACGACAACATGCGCACCGCTGTAGACCGGGTGCGCCGTGGCAAGGAGCGCGACGTCAATGCGCGCTTTGCGGCCATGGTCAGCCACTTCCTGTTCGAGGCCGAGTTCTGCAATCCCGCGTCGGGCTGGGAGAAGGGCCAGGTGGAGAAGAACGTGCGCGATGCCCGCCATCGCCTGTGGCAAGTGGTGCCGCCATTCCCAAGCCTGCCCGATCTCAATGCCTGGCTTGAAGAGCGCTGCGTGGCGCTGTGGCACGAGATCGAGCACGGCAAGCTGCCGGGCACCGTCGCGGATGTCTGGGCTCAAGAGAAGCCCGCCTTGATGCCAATGCCCCGGCCCTTCGATGGCTTTGTGGAGAACACCAAGCGCGTCTCACCCACCTGCCTTGTCCACTTCGAGCGCAATCGCTACAGCGTGCCGGCGCCGTATGCCAATCGGCCGGTGAGCCTGCGGGTCTATGCGGATCGCTTGGTGATTGCCGCCGAAGGCCAGATCGTGTGCGAGCATCAGCGCCTGATCGAGCGTAACCACCATGGTGCGGGACAGACCGTGTACGACTGGCGCCACTACTTGGCGGTGCTGCAGCGCAAACCAGGAGCTTTGCGCAACGGCGCCCCATTCCTGGAGCTGCCAGCGGCCTTCAAGCGACTGCAAGCCACCTTGCTCAAGCAAACCGGCGGCGACCGGGAGATGGTGGAGGTACTGGCACTGGTGCTGCACCACGATGAACAGGCTGTGCTCGCTGCAGTGGAGTTGGCACTGGAGTCAGGGGCTGCCAGCAAGACGCACATCCTGAACGTGCTGCACCGCCTGCTGGACGGCAAGCCCGCTCCAGCACCGGTCACGTCGCCGCAGGCCCTCAAGCTGGCGGTGGAACCCCAGGCCAATGTGCTTCGCTACGACCAATTGAGGGAGGTGCGCTATGCGTCATGACCCTGCCATCGCTTCCATCGTGATCATGCTGCGCGAGCTCAAGATGCACGGCATGGCCCAGGCGGTTGCGGAACTGGCTGAGCAAGGTGCACCGGCCTTCGATGCGGCGCAGCCCATCCTGTCCCAACTGCTCAAGGCCGAGACCGCCGAGCGCGAAGTGCGCTCTGTGGCCTACCAGCTCAAGGTGGCCAGGTTCCCTGCGTACCGGGACATGGCGGGCTTTGACTTCAGCCACAGCGAGGTGAACGAGGCACTGGTACGCCAGTTGCACCGCTGCGAATTCTTGGAGAACGCCAACAACGTGGTGCTGGTGGGTGGACCGGGTACGGGCAAGACCCACATTGCCACGGCCCTCGGGGTGCAAGCCATTGAGCACCATCACCGCAGGGTGCGGTTCTTCTCCACGGTGGAGCTGGTCAATGCACTGGAAGAGGAGAAGGCCCAGGGCAAGCCGGGGCAGATCGCGCACCGCCTGGCCTATGCTGACCTGGTGATCCTGGATGAGCTGGGCTACCTGCCGTTCAGTACGTCAGGAGGAGCCTTGCTGTTCCACCTGCTGTCCAAGCTGTACGAGCGCACCAGCGTCGTGATCACCACCAACCTGAGCTTTAGCGAGTGGGCCAACGTGTTCGGCGATGCCAAGATGACCACGGCGCTGCTGGACCGACTCACGCATCACTGCCATATTCTGGAAACCGGCAACGACAGCTACCGGTTCAAGAACAGCTCCGCACAGCAACCACCACAGACCACCAAGAAGGAGAAGATAGCCAAGAACTTATCCACAACGTGAGCGTGAAGTTCACGAACAAGGGTGGGTCAGATCGAGATGGAAATGGTGGGTTACGGTTGGATGGAAATCAACACCTATGGCCCTCAGGGACCTGACCAAGGCTGTCAGCATGCCTTCCGGGAAGATCCATCCCTACTTGGTGAGCTTTGGGAAGATCGGGCTCGTGGCACAGGACCCCGTAACTGGTCAGTACTTGCTGGGACCTATGGCGATCCAATTGGGGCTCACCGGGCTGCAGACTCTCAATCCCATTCGCGAAGCGACGCCCATGGCGGAGGCGTTGGCTGCTGAAACCGGGCACACGGTTGCGATCGCGGTCTGGGGAAACCTCGGGCCCGTCATCGTTCGCCTGATCGACGCCGCGTACCCGATCAACACCAACATCCGTACCGGAACGGTGATGTCGCTGGCCAATACAGCAACCGGCAGGGTGTATTCAGCTTATTTGCAAAGGCCATTGATCGACCGGATGCTTCAGGATGACTACATCCGTTTGGGCCCTGACATTGCCCATCCGCTTGATGGCAAGGCGGTTGAGGATCTGATCGAGGAGGTGAGGGCGCGGGGAATGTCGCGAGGGGTGAATCATCCAACGCCGGGGATTGTTTCGTTCTCGGCACCAGTCTTTGACTACTCCGGCGCGATTGCCCTGACTATCACGATGATGGGCCCTACGGGTACCTTTGACCCTGATTGGAATGGTCCGATGGCCGTGGCCCTGCGCACTTGTGCCCTCGCTATCTCGCAGAGGCTCGGATTCAGGAAGGCGTAGGTGAACCTCGCCAGCGGCAGGCAATCCCGGCCAATGGATGTCAGCGCGGATCCAGAGAGGCTCTTGAAGGTCCGCCTAGGCGTTTGGATACCTCTTGGCCGCATGCGCGCACGGCTGTGGCTTGGGTGCCATTCCAGTCCGTGTCAAAAGACCTTGAGCGCCCCATGAGCGTGACGCCCAGGACGATGTTGCCTGAATAGTCAAAGACGGGCGCGGCAAAAGAGCAAACACCAGGGGTGGGGTTGTTGACCGAGCGCGATACCCCATGCTTGCGCACCTCGATCAACATTCTCTGCAGTTCTTCCGTGTCGACGGGTTTCGCAATGTCCGGCCCTAAGCGCCGCTCGTCTTCCAGCAACGACTCTTCGATCAGTTTCGCGGGAAGGTATGCGGCGAACAATCGACCAGTCGCAGTACCGGCAAGGGACATTACCGTTCCAGTACGGATGTTGGTGTGCAGCGGATAGATGGCGTCAAAGAGGAAGACCATCGTCGGGCCTTGATTTCCCCAGACGGACAATCCGACGCTGTGCCCAGTTTCCCGCGCCAGCTGCTCGGCGAAGGGAGTGGCTTCGCGTACTGGATTGAGCATGCGGAGGGTCACAAGGCCTAGTTGCATTGCCGTGGGTCCTAGCCAATAGAAACCCGTCGAGGCTTCCTGGGTCACAAGCCCCAACTTGGCAAAGCTCACGAGATAGGGGTGCGCCTTTCCTGGAGCCATGTCGGCAGCTCGCGCCAGTTCTCTCAACGGCAACGGGCGACCTTGCGCACCAAGTGCGAGAAGCAACTGACCGCCGGCTTCAATAGACTGAATTCCTCGGCGCTCCTTCTCGGAACCACCTTCATTGCCGTCTTCATCAAGTGCGCCCATGGTCTTGTCCTTGGAGTTAAATTTGGCGGTCTCGTTTGCCATAGATGAATTTTTAGTCTAGTGCTTATGCATTAGGATGTCTGTGACCAGGCGCAATACGGCGCTGAATCGGGAGCCATGGGGCTTTTGTTTCCGTCTGTTCATTTTTTTGCTCTGCACTCAGGCGCCGCGCCGGAGGCTCCCGAGGCGCGTGGAGATCGCTGAGCCGCATGCTCTTGCCGCCTTTGCCTGGTTTCCGCTCCAGGCTGTGTCAAATGACCGGGTACGCCCCAGGAGTGTGACCGCCATCACAACATTGCCCGAATAGTCGAAAACCGGGGCTGCAAACGAGCTGACCCCCACTGTGGGCATATCCACGGAACGTGAGAGTCCATGTTCGTGTACCAAGCTGAGCATATCTTGCAGCTCGCTCGACTCAACGGTTTTTGCGATATCTGGGCCCAGGCGACGGTCATCCTCCAGCAGTGACTCTTCTATGAGTTGTCGAGGTAGATAGGCCACGAACAAGCGCCCTGTTGCTGTTCCGGCAAGAGACATCACCGTCCCCACACGCATGTTGGTATGAAGGGGATAGGTCGCATCGAAAAGCGATACCACCGTCGGCCCTTGATTTCCCCAAACAGACAGTGCAACGCTGTGCCCTGTTTCTTGCGCGAGCAGTTCCGCAAGCGGTGCGGCTTCGCGCAAGGGATTGACGGTGCGAAGCGTCAGGAGGCCGAGTTCCATGGCGGTACGACCGAGCCAGTAGTGGCCGGTTGAGGCGTCTTGAGTCACCAGACCGAGTTTTGAGAGGCTCACCAAGTAGGGGTGTGCCTTTCCCGGAGCCATGTTGGCAGCCCAGGCAAGCTTCTTGAGGGGAAGAGGGTGCCCGTGGGCCTCCAGCGCAAGAAGCAGCTGCCCACCAGCCTCTATGGCTTGAATGCCTCGGCGCGCCTTGTCTGGGGCCACGTCAATTTCTTCCATCACAGATGTCCCCGTAGTCGATGCATGGTATCTGATCCATTCAATTGCATTTGATTGGGGTAAACCATTAGTCTATAAAAAATGCATTAGCACCATACTAACGTCATTGGGTCGCTAAAAGCGGCCCCTACGTCCAAGGAGTGATGACCATGAGTGAGCTGGAAACGAGCTATGACGTTTTGGTAGTTGGAACTGGAGCGTCCGGCATGTCCGCGGCCGTGACGGCTGCGTACGAGGGGTTGAAGGTACTGGTTGTCGACAAGGCGCCTGTCTATGGGGGCACCACGGCCCGGTCTGGTGGCTGGTTGTGGATTCCCGGGACAAAGCTCGCCAGGGAGCAAGGCATCAGCGAACCCCCAGGGGCGGCACGGGCATACCTGCAGCACGAAACCACTACGCATTTCGATCCCGCGCGCGTAGACGCCTTTATCGAGAACGGGCCAAAGGCCATTGATTTCTTCACGGAAAAAACGTGCGTGCAATTCGACATGCCGCCAGTGTTTCCGGACTATCACGCAGAGGCCCCCGGCGGCCAGCCAGGTGGCCGCTCCATGGTGACCCGCCCATTCGATGCCCGTGAACTCGGAGCCTATGTTTCAAAACTCGCCCCCCCCGTGCCCGAGTTGACGGTTTTCGGGATGATGCTTGGATCAGGTAAGGAGCTGTGGCACTTCTTGCGTGCCTTCAAGTCGCTCGAGTCATTCTTGTATGTTGCCAAGCGCTTCGGCGGACATCTCATGGATGTTGTCAGGTACGGCCGTGGGATGACGCTGACCAACGGCAATGCACTGGCCGGTCGGCTGGCCAAGGCCGGCATGGACCTGAACATCCCCGTGTGGCTGAATGCTCCGGTCAAAAAACTCATCGTGGAAGGCGATGCGGTCGTGGGTGCAACTGTGGTGCGGGACGGCAAGTCAGTAGAAGTTCGAGTGCGCAGAGGCGTCGTTCTTGCCTGTGGTGGCTTTCCCTACGACATCGAGCGTCGCAAGCAGTTGTTCCCACATGCGCCAACCGGCCGAGAGCACTTCACTCCGTCCCCTGCGCTGAACACCGGTGACGGGTTGCGCCTCGGCGAATCCGTAGGGGGCTGGGTCGATCCCAGCATCCCGAATGCGGCCGCCTGGTGTCCAACCTCGGTGGTCCAGCGCAAGGATGGCACCCAGGGAGTTATGCCGCACTTCATCGATCGCGCGAAGCCCGGTGTGATCGCCGTGACTTCAAGGGGGCGGCGATTTACCAACGAGGCGATGTCTTACCACGACTTCATTCAGGACCTCGTGAAAGCTTGCAAAGGGTCCGCCGAAGTGACCTGCTGGCTCGTCTGTGATCACGAGCACCTGCGCGAATATGGGTTGGGGGCGGTAGCTCCATTCCCTCTGCCCATTGGCAAGCATCTCAAAAGTTGCTATTTGAAGCGAGGCAGCAGCCTTCAGGAACTGGCGAGCCTCATCGGCGTTCCAGCCGCCGCCCTCCAAGAAGAGGTCGAAGCCTTCAATCGGGATGCCGCGTCTGGAGTGGACACAAAGTTTGCCAAGGGAAGCACCGCCTATAACCGGTATCAGGGCGACTCGCTGGTCAAGCCCAACCCCTGCATGGCCCCGATCCATAGAGGTCCGTTCTATGCCATCAAGATAGTTGTGGGTGAAATCGGGACGTTCGCAGGGTTGGCAACCGATGAGTCCTGCCAAGTCCTTTCAAAGGACCGGCAGCCAGTCAAGGGCTTGTATGCAGTTGGCAATGACGCCGCCAGCATCATGGGCGGCAACTACCCAGGCGCAGGCATCACCCTCGGTCCAGCGCTCACTTTTGGCTATGTCGTCGGTCAGATGCTCGCAAGGAAAACAAGTGAACCGACAGCCAGTCCGAATCGGACCTCTGCTGGGCGCCTGCAACCCCAAACAGCATAGATCGAATACATACCAAGAAAGACAGCAATGGAAATCTCTGAACTCATGGCGCCCAAGGTCCTCCATGGACGCATCGCGCTTGTGACCGGCGCAGGACAAGGCAATGGCAGGGCTATTGCCAAGGGCCTTGCAAAGGCAGGGGCTCGGGTCGTCGTGACGGACTTGAACGAAGAGAACGCCAAGCTTGTTGCCGCAGAAATTAGGGCCGCTGGCAGTGATGCAATCGCGTACAAGTTGGACGTGACCTCCAATGATGCTTGCCAAGCCTTGGCAAAAACTGTGGCCACTGAAATCGGCAATATCGACATCCTGGTCAATAACGCGGGCATCATCATTCGCGAGGGGCTGGACAGCCCCCAGGTGGCGTCCAACCTCGAGCGCACTCTGAATGTCAACGTGATGGGATCTTTCCTTCCATCGCATGCATGGCTGGATGCGCTGAAGCAGACCAGGGGAGTGATCATCAATGTGGGGTCTATTGCCTCGAGCACTGGAATCCCCAACGTGGTGGGCTATTCACCATCCAAGGGCGCCGTCAAACTCATGACGCAAGCCCTCGCCGTCGAGCTTGCCAAGGACGGAGTTCGGGTGAACGCAATCGCTCCCGGAGTCATCGAAACTCCGATGACTTCCTACACACGGGAGGCTCCTGAGCGACTCGACAAATTCATGCTGCGCACGCCCATGGCACGCGTCGGCCAGCCCGAAGAATTGGTCGGTCCCGTGGTTTTCCTGGCATCCGGCATGGCCTCCTATGTGACGGGGGTCACGCTTCCTGTGGATGGCGGGTTTCTCGCCTCCTGAGTCCTTGAGTCGTTTCCATCCAGATTTCCAACCCAGAACTCACCGAGTTCACCATTCCAAAAAGGAGACAGCCATGAGTATTCCTAAGCTCTTCAAGCGAGCCATCCTGGCAGCCGGCGTTATCGCTGCTGCCACCGCAAGCGCGCAAGACATCAAGCTTGGATACAACGGAGATTTGTCCGCATCCCCATCGGCGCAAAGTGGGCAGGCAGCGGTTCTGGGCATGGAGGCCGCAATCGCCGACATCAACGCTGCAGGCGGCGTTCTGGGCAAGAAGCTGACGCTGGTTACGCGGGACGATACCTCTGCGCCTCCAAAGTCGATCCAGAACATGAGCGAATTGATCGACAGCGAGAAGGTCTCTGCGGTCTTTGGTCCGACCAACTCCGGCAATGCGATGGCCTGGAAGCACATCGCCAACCAAAAGAAGATCCCTGTGATCGGCAACGTGGGGTCGGGCACCGATATCACCAAGCCCATGAGTCCTGGTGCGGACAACTATATGTTCCGAGTCTCGATGGTGGATCGTGAGCAAGTAGCGGCCTTGATGGCCTACGTGAAAAAGAATGCGGGCCAGTCAAAAGTAATCGGTTTGATGGCGGAAACCACGGGCTATGGCCAGGGCGGTCTCAAGGACATGGAGGAAATCGCGAAGCTGCAAGATATCAAGATTGCAGCGACTGAGCGCTTCGGTGTGGGCGATACCGATATGACGTCTCAGCTGAGCAAGATGAAGTCCGCGAACGTGGACACTGTGGTGGTCTGGGCTCAGGGGACGCCCATCGCGCAGCTTGTTCGCAGCATGGAGAAGACAAATTACTTCCCCTTGGTGCTGACCTCCTGGGCTGCCGACAACATCACTTTCTATGATGCGGCAGGCAAGGCGCTTGCCGAGAAGCCAATCTTCATGCGCACGGTGAGCGAGACGCGTACACCTTCCCAGCAGAAGCTGTTTGATCGCATCGGGGCCAAACTCAAGGCGCCCGGCTCGTTCTCCTTTGCATTGCATGGCTACGACTCGGTGCAGCTCTACGCTGCGGCTGCCAAGCAAGCCAACAGCTTTGATGGCTCGGCTGTACGTGTCGCGCTGGAAGATCTGAAAGCACCGGTTCAAGGCGTACTCAAGACTTACGACAAGCCGTTCAGCAAGGCCAACCATGAGGCTCTGACAGCCAAAGACCTGGTCTGGATTCGCTGGAAGGACGGCAAGCTGATGCCCTATGCGGATCCGATCGTGAACTCGCTGAGCAGCGCGGACTTCAAGCAATAACGCGCAACGCTTGTCTGGACTGCGCGAAGCAGTCCAGGAAATCATCTCGGAGATAACAATGACAGAGGCGCTCTTGCAGGCGATTCTCAGTGGCTTGGCCGTGGGCGGTGCCTACGCCCTGGTAGCCCTGGGTTTCAGCATCACATTTACAACCACCAAGACCTTGAATTTCTCCCATGGGGAATTCGTGTCCGCGGGTGCATTCATCGGCATGAGCGCGCTCTTCCTCGTCCTCGGTCTTCCTGTGACTTCCACTACGTTCGGCCAGGCCCAGCCTGGTGCCGGTGCCCAGCTGCTGGCGCTTGTTGCAGCCCTTGGAGTGATGGGCTTTTTGGGATGGCTCCTCTACGTGATTGGCGTACGCCCTTTCGCTGGGCGGCCTGGCATGGCATGGGTCATGAGCACCCTGGGCTTTGGCGTCATCCTCCAGAGTATCGGCTTGGCCATTTGGGGCCCCAAGCCGGTGGTCGTCCCGGGACCGGTGGGCGACACTGTAATACGTCTCATGGGAGTCGGTGTGCGACCGCAGGAGCTGCTCACGTTGGGGGTCGCCGTTGTCATCATGATCGGCTTCGACTTTGTGATGAACCGAACGATGGTGGGCAAGGCCATGCGGGCTGTTGCGGCTAACGGCAACGTCGCGAGCCTCATGGGCATCAATACCAACGCAGTGATGATTGGCGCTTTCGTTGTCAGTTCTGCGCTGGCTGGCCTTTCGGGCTTCCTTCTCGCTCCTATTGCGCAGGCATCCCTTTTCATGGGCCTCACCGTGGGGCTGAAGGGATTCTCCGGCGCCATGATCGGCGGGTTGAGCAATCCACGTGGTTGTGTGATTGGCGGGTTCGTTCTCGGCGTCCTTGAGTCCCTGGTGAACCTGTGGTCGGCGCAGTGGCGCGAGGTCGCTGTTTTTGCCCTTGTCATTCTTGTTCTTGCGTTCCGGCCGACCGGTCTTTTCGGCAAGCAGATGGTGGAGAAGGTATGAAGCGCGGCCAACATCTTTTCGGGGTCATGCTTGCCGTCGCTGTTCTCGCAGGCCTGGTTTCCTTTCTGGGAAATGACTACTACCTGCGCATCGTTTTCATGATGTGCGTGTATTACCTCTGTGCTGCAGGCATGAACGTGCTTGTGGGCTATGCAGGGCAGAAGTCACTGGGCCAGGCTGGCCTGTTCGCAGCCGGGGCATATGCGGTGGCGTTGATCACAACGCGCACGGAGATCAACCCGTGGTTCGCGCTGTCGTTGGCAGCTGTTGTCTCCGGCATCTGCGGCGTGCTGATCGCGCTGCCGTCCTTGCGGGTCAAAGGACCCTATCTCGCGATGGTGACGCTGGCGTTCGGCATCGTTGTCGAAAAGCTCGTCGGCGAATGGACTGACGTTTTTGGGGGCGCCCAGGGTATCTACGGCATCAAGCCACTGACCTGGAACGGACAGCCCCTTACGTCCCTGCAATGGGTGTGGCTGGGCATCGCCCTGTGCGCGGTGACGCATCTGCTGCTGCGCAATCTTTTGCAGGGCCGTTTTGGCCGGGCGCTGCTCTCACTGCAAGCCGATGAGATCGCTTCATCTTCGGTGGGCGTCCGTGTCTATCGAGCCAAGGTCATAGCCTTTGTGGTTGCGGCAGTTACCTGTGGCATTGCTGGCGCGCTGGTGGCACAGCAGAACCAGTACATCAACTCCGACTTCATCACATTCCATCTGTCGATCTTTATTCTGCTGTTGGTGCTGTTTGGTGGTGCTGGCTCGCAGTACGGCCCTTTGGTTGGAACAGTGGTTCTGACTGTGATCGACGCTGCTCTGGCCCGTTGGCCGTCAGCCCAGCACTTTCTCTATGGATTTCTGCTGCTGTTTGCGCTCTACATCATGCCGGGAGGGGTCATGGGGCTTCTTTCGACGTGGTTCCGCCGGCCGGCGGCTGCCCCTGACATGCCTATCAAATCCGCAGCTCCGACGCGCATTGGTCCGCAGGGAGAGGGCGAGTTGCTGGTGGCCCAAGGTGTCACCAAAAACTTTGGTGGAGTACGGCCTGCTCAAAACGTGTCTTTCCGACTTCAGCGTGGGCATATCCACGCGCTGATCGGACCCAACGGTGCGGGTAAGAGCACGATGATCAACATGCTCACGGGTCTTCTGGATCCAAGTGAAGGCTCGATCAAGTTTCTTGGCCAGGAGGTATCGAGCCGACCGGTGCATGCGATCTGTCGCATGGGAATGGGGCGCACCTTCCAAAACCTGCGGCTGTTTGCAGATCTGTCGGTTCTGGACAATGTCATGCTGGGCCGCCATACGCGCATGACGAATGGGTTTCTCGCATCCTTGTTTGCGCTACCCAGTGCTAGAAAGCAGGAAGCCGCCACCCGTGCCCGCGCCTTGCAACTGCTGGATTTGGTCGGTCTGCTGCATCTGGCCTATCAACCGGCCGGCAGCCTCCCCTATGGCCTTCAGCGCCGTGTCGAGCTTGCACGGGCGCTAGCCACTGAGCCTCAACTACTGTTGCTTGACGAGCCAGCTGCAGGTCTCAATCCACAAGAGACAGCGGAGTTGGGCGATCTTCTTGTCCGTATTGGCAAGTGCGGTGTGACCATCTTGATGGTGGAGCACCACATGGATCTCGTCATGTCGATCTCCGACCACGTGATCGTGTTGGACTACGGGATCAAGATCGCAGAGGGAAGGCCCTCTGAAGTGCAAGCCAACCCCCGTGTCGTCGAGGCCTACCTAGGCGTTGACGAACCGGCGGACGCTCTTGTCGCCCCCTGATCTGGAAAGCACCCTATGTTGAAACTCGATTCAGTGAAGGTCGCCTATGGCGCGATCCAGGCCGTCAAAGGCGTGAGCTTGGAAGTGCGGGAGGGCGAAGTGGTCACCATCATCGGTGCGAATGGCGCGGGTAAAAGCACTCTTCTCAAAAGCATCTGCGGGCTGGAACCCGTTGCCGAAGGCAGCATACAGATTGATGGGAAGGATGTCGCGAAAGTCAGAGCACACGAGCGCGTCGCGCTGGGGGTAGCCATGTCGCCCGAGGGCAGAGGTGTCTTTGCCGACCAGACAGTTCGCGAGAACCTGATGTTGGGCGGCTACTCCCGCCGGCGCAATCCAGCCGCGATTGAAGCGGCGATCGAGCGAGAGTTCAACCGCTTCCCGAGATTGCGTGAGCGTCAGAACCAGTTGTCCGGAACCATGTCGGGCGGTGAACAGCAGATGTTGGCGATCTCGCGTGCGCTGATGAGTGAGCCACGGCTCCTGTTGCTGGACGAGCCGTCTCTCGGATTGGCGCCTTTGATCATCAAAGACATCTTCAATGCCATCCGCCAGCTGCGCGAGTCGGGTCTGACGATCCTGCTGGTTGAGCAGATGGCCAAGCAGGCTCTCGGTGTCGCAGATCGTGCCTACGTGCTCGAGACTGGCCACATCACTTTGGAGGGGACCGGTAGTGCACTCCTTAACGATCCCAAGGTCAAGGCCGCGTACCTCGGCTCACATTGACCGTCATCAATCTATTTCAGAAGGAATATCCCATGAGCCAAGAAACCAAGAAGTTTGCCTCGCAAGCCGACCTTGAAGAGAAGAAGGTCACCTTTAGCCAGATATCCGAACACGCGTGGGCCTACACAGCAGAAGGCGATCCAAACACCGGCATCATCATTGGCGACGACGCAGTGCTCGTGGCTGATACACAGGCCACGCCGGCCATGGCGCAAGACGTCATCCGCCGTATTCGCGAGGTGACCGACAAGCCGATCAAGTACGTCGTTCTGACGCACTACCACGCTGTGCGCGTGCTCGGTGCCAGTGCATACGGCGCAGATCACATCCTTGCGAGCCAGGACACCTACGATTTGATCGTTGAGCGTGGCGAGCAGGACAAGGCCAGCGAAATTGGTCGCTTCCCTCGTCTCTTCGCGGGAGTTGAGACCGTACCCCCTGGCATGACTTGGCCCACGATGACTTTCACCGGAAAAATGACGCTGTGGCTTGGCAAGGTGGAAGTCCAGTTGTTGCAACTCGGCCGTGGTCACACCAAAGGCGATACCGTCGTGTGGCTGCCTGGTGAGGGTGCTCTGCTGTCTGGCGATCTGGTCGAGTTCGGCGCCACACCCTATGCGGGCGACGCCTACTTCAAGGACTGGCCGCAAACCCTGAAAAATCTTGCTGCCCTCAAACCAAAGGCGTTGGTGCCAGGACGCGGAGTGGCTCTGACCACTCCTGAAGAGGTCGCCAAAGGTCTTTCAGAGACAGGTGAATTCATTGCCGACGTGTATGCGAATGTGCAAAAGGGCGTCTCTGCGGGCAAGGATCTGAACACGATCTACAAGGAAACATTCGCAGCGCTGAAGCCCAAATATGGTCACTGGGTCATCTTTGACCACTGCATGCCGTTCGATGTAACCCGTTGCTACGATGAGGCGACTCAATACGCTGATCCACGCATCTGGACTGCAGAGCGCGACATCGAAATGTGGAAGACGCTGGAAGGCTGAGGTTTCTCCTTCAGTCCCCAACCATCTGTTATCTCGGCTCGGACCGACCTTTGGGACGGTGCGGACGGGTCGGTCCGTCCCTGCATTCTGGGGATTTGCCGGCTCGCAATACCTGTCAAGGAGCAAAGCGTGATTGACCACTTGAATTCGGAACGCCGCTATCAAAGTGGCTTCGGCAACGAGCATGCCACGGAGGCCGTGCCTGGCGCGCTGCCTCAGGGGCGCAATAGCCCGCAAAGGGCTCCGTTTGACCTGTATCCCGAGCTTATTTCTGGAACTGCGTTCACCGCGCCGAGGCATGAAAACCGCCGTACATGGATGTACCGACGCCAGCCCTCGGTGGTGGCGGGGCGCTACAAGGCATACCACCAGCCGTTGTGGACCACGGGTGGAGATCGCGGAACGCTCCTCGCGCCAGAGCCAATGCGCTGGCATCCCATTCCTTTCGAGGAGGGCGTGGAAATCGACTTCGTTGATGGAATGCGAACCCTGGCAGCCAATGGCGACGCGGATGAGCAAGCGGGTGTTGGTTCTTTGGTGTACCTGGCGAACAAGTCCATGGACAGGCGCGCATTTGTCAATGCGGATGGTGAATTGCTCATCGTCCCCCAGCAAGGGCGGTTGGTCATCACAACCGAATTGGGCGTCCTGGATCTCAGGCCCGGGGAGATTGCAGTCTTGCCTCGTGGCTTGGCCTTCAAAGTTGCAGTGCCGGATGGACCATCGCGGGGGTATGTGTGCGAGAACTATGGTGCGCAGTTTCGCTTGCCTGAACTGGGGCCCATTGGGTCGAACGGGCTTGCGAATGCGCGAGATTTTCTGTCTCCTGTTGCTGCCTTCGAAGAGCAAACAGGTTCCTGCGAGCTGATAAAGAAATTTGGTGGGCACTTCTGGGTTGCACCTGCGAAGGGCTCGCCATTTAACGTTGTGGCGTGGCATGGAAACTTGGCGCCGGTGAAGTACGACACGGCCAACTTCATGACCATCGGTTCCATCAGCTTCGACCACCCAGATCCTTCCATCTTCACGGTGCTTACTTCGCCCAGCGATACGCCTGGCACGGCGAACTGCGACTTCGTGATATTCCCGCCGCGATGGCTCGTCATGGAAGACACCTTCCGACCGCCTTGGTACCACCGCAACCTGATGAGCGAGTTCATGGGCCTGGTCTACGGCGAGTACGACGCAAAGCCTGGTGGGTTCAAACCTGGCGGTGCCAGCCTTCACAACGCGATGGTGCCGCACGGCCCTGATGAAGAGGCCTTTGAAAAGGCCTCAAGCGTGGAGCTGACACCACAGAAGCTGGACAACACCCTGGCGTTCATGTTTGAAAGCCGGTATCGCTTCATTCCTTCCGCCTTCGCACTCAGCAAGGCGCCTTTGGATCATGACTATGCCGACTGCTGGGCGGGTCTCAAGGATCAGTTCAAGCCTGCCGGAAGGAGTTAAGAGACTATGTATGACATCGACGCTACCCACGACCCGAAGCTAAAGAGCTGGGTCGATTCGGCCAATCTTGCAGGCTGCGATTTCCCAGTGCAGAACTTGCCTTTCGGGCGATTCAAGCGAGTGGATAGTCAGGGCGACTGGAAGATCGGTGTGGCCATTGGTGATCAGGTCTTGGGTCTTCGGGCCGCTGGTTTGATTGACACCGACGACATGAACCTCGTCATGGGCGCTTCGATGAGCGATCGGAGGGCCCTGCGTCACAAGATTTCTGAAGGCTTGCGTGACGGAAGTCCTCAACGTGCGACCTGGTTGGGCGCCCTGGTGCCGCAGGTTGAATGCGAGTACACAGTGCCTTGCCGTGTGGGCGACTACACCGACTTCTACACGAGTGTTCACCACGCGACCACGGTGGGCAAGCAGTTCCGTCCAGACAACCCATTGCTGCCCAACTACAAATGGGTACCCATTGGGTATCACGGCCGCGCATCTTCGATCGGTGTGAGCGGCGTCACCTTCAAGCGGCCCCGTGGCCAGATCAAGGCTCCCGACATGTCTGTACCTGGTTTGGGGCCGTCCAGGCGCCTGGACTATGAGCTGGAGCTGGGTTGGCTCGTAGGGGCAGGCAATCAGCAGGGAGAGTCCATCGAGATTGGAGATGCTGAGTCTCATCTCTTTGGAGTGGCCCTGTTCAACGATTGGTCCGCGCGTGATATCCAAGGCTGGGAATATCAGCCTCTGGGCCCCTTCCTCTCCAAGAATTTTGCAAGTACCTTGTCCCCTTGGATGGTGACCATGGAGGCATTGGCTCCCTTTCGCGTAGCGTTCGAGCGGCCCCCCGAAGACCCGCAACCCCTCCCGTACCTTGACGGTGACGGCAATCGCAAAAGGGGAGCATTCTCAATATCTCTTGAGGTTCTTCTGCAGACCCAAACGATGCGCGACGCGGGCGAGGGCCCTGTGCCCCTTTCAAGAACCAATGCCAGTCGAGCGGCGTACTGGACCCCCGCGCAATTGGTAGCGCACCACACTGTGAATGGGTGCAACTTGCAGGCTGGCGACTTGTTGGGGTCTGGGACCCTGTCTGGCCCAGATCCGAGCGAGGCGGGCTCGTTGATGGAGCTGACGACAAGTGGAAAGCACCCGGTCAAACTACCCAACGGAGAGGTCCGCAGCTTCCTTGAAGATGGAGATACGCTGATCCTGCGCGGGTGGTGCGAAGCCGAAGGTGCGGTGCGCATTGGGTTTGGGGATTGCGCTGGCACGGTCGCGGCGTCATGAAGAAGCGCGGAACCCATGCATCCTGAAAGTCCGCGCACTGTGAGTCGCCGGGCACTTGGGGTGCAGGTGACCCTCATCGCCGCGATGGCGATCTGGGGGCTCAATGTCACCGTGGTGAAGCAGCTGACCCTCAGCTTCGAAACTTCCATGCTCGCAGCCTTGCGGATGGTTGTGGCGCTAGCTGTCTTGTCAGGAATTCTGGTCTGGAAACGCCAGATAGTTACCGGCCTGGATTGGAAGCAAGTTCGTACCCTGGTTGGGTGCGGCGTACTGATGGTCTACCTGAATCAACTGCTCTTCGCAGAGGGGTTGCAGCGGTCTACTGCGACGAACGGCGCTCTCATCATGGCTCTCAGCCCCTTGGTGTCTGCAGTGCTTGCCGCGATCATGTTCCGTGAGCGCCTGACCCCGCAACGTCTGCTCGGTGTTGCTTTGGGCTTTGGCGGTGTTTCTGCTGTAGTGCTTAGTCACCCCGGCGCCGGACTGTCTAGTGCGAGCATTGGCGATCTGATGCTGGTGGCGGGGGTGGTGAGCTTTGCGGTCGGGGGGGCGCTGGTGCAGCGCCTTGCCCGCTCTTTACATCCCTTGACCATCAGCTGGTCCATTTACCTCGTTGGTACTTTGATGCTAGTGCTGCAGGCGGCAATCAGAAGTCCTTCCTTGGCCCCTGAAGCGATTTTCCCTGGATGGTGGCAATGGGCGCTGATCTTGTTCTCCGGGGTGATGGCCACGGCCTTGAGCAATCTGCTTTGGAACCGCGCCATTGCCTCTATTGGTGTAGCACGCACAGCGGTCTTCCTCTACTGGGTTCCTGTTTTCGGCGTGCTCTTTGCTGCGATGTTGCTGGACGAGCGTTTGACTACGTGGCACCTCGTGGGCTTTTTCGCAGTCATGGCCGGCACTTTCCTCGGCACTAGACCACCAGTGCCGCCTTCATCGAACTCTTAAGCCTTTCAAATTTCATCATGACTATCCATGAGCCGCTGTTGTTTCAGCCTTTGAGGCTTCGAGAGCTGCAGCTGAAAAATCGCGTTGTCATATCTCCGATGTGCCAGCATGCCGCCGAAGCGGGGCGGGCCACTTCCTGGCATATGGTTCACCTCGGGAAGTTCGCACTTGGTGGCGCAGGTCTCATCTTGACGGAAAGTACTGCTGTCGACCCGCGTGGCCGTATTGGAACCGCGGATTTGGGTTTGTGGGATGACAGCCAAATCGAGCCGCTGAAGGCAGTGGTCGATTTCGTGCACGCAAACGACTGTGCAATTGGCGTCCAGTTGGCTCACGCGGGCAGAAAGTCGGGTAGCCAGCCGCTGTGGGAGGGAGGTGCGGCATTGAGTGAAACGGAAATGCAAGCCGACACAGAGCCTTGGCAGCGGCTCGGCCCCAGCGCGCTCGCTGCAGGTCCAGGTTGGTCCCCGCCCCGAGCTATGGATGCTCAGGAGATTGAGGACGCGATTCAACGCTTCGTCGATGCAACAGTGCGGGCGGACAAGGTGGGCTTTGACGTCGTGGAGTTGCACTTCGGTCACGGCTATCTAGTCGCTAGCTTTCTGTCCCCGAACTCAAACCACCGAGACGATGAGTGGGGCCGCAGCCTCGATGGCCGCATGAGACTTGCGGTCGAACTGGCAACCCGAGTGCGGGCTGTCTGGCCTGCCAGCAAGCCTCTCTTCTGCAGGCTGTCCGCAGTGGATGGCAGCGTTGACGGGTGGAGCTTGGAGGATTCGGTTGTCCTCGCACGCGAGTTGGTCAAAGTCGGCGTGGACGTCATCGACTGCTCATCGGGCGGGTTGACTGAGGAAACGCGCGCACTTCCGGTGCCACGTGGACTGGGCTTTCAGGTGCCGTTCTCTGAACGCATTCGGCATGGCGCCAATGTGCCCACGCAGGCGGTTGGAATGATCGTCGATGCGGTTCAGGCAGAGGCCGTACTTCAAGAAGGCAAGGCTGATCTGATCGCTTTGGGTCGAGAGGCCTTGTTCGATCCGTATTGGGCTCACCACGCGGCGGGTGCATTGGGTATGGATTCGAACTACCAGCGCTGGCCCATTCGCCATGGCATATGGCTGGCAAAACGTGCACCCGGCTTGGCGCGAGCACGTGCGGAGGCTGCCGAGCAGCAGAGCTGACATAAAAGGGAAGGACACGCATATGACGGTACGCATGGGACTCATCCGAAAAAAAGTCGGCTGGACTTTTGAGGATTTCAATTCATATTGGCGCGATAGCCATGGAGCGCTCGCCAGTCAGTTGCCCAATTTGCGCGAGTATTGGCAAAACCCCGTCGTGGATCGACTGCAGCGAGGTATTGACTTCGCGAGGGGGCCATGGGATTTCGATGGATTTTCGCAACTGTCTTTTGACGACGCAAAGCAGTCTGACCGAGCTTTCAGCGATAGCGATTTGGCGAACGACCTCATCCAGGACGAGCAGTATTTCCTTGGTGACTTGCACATCGTGACCGCCGAGCAGTCCGTGGTCATTCCGGTGCCTACACAGAAAGAGCGCTCCCAACTCCTAAAGCGCATGTCGGCCATCAAGCGTCTGCCGACCCTGAGCGAAGAAGAGTTCCGTCGAGAATGGAAGACTCACGGCGACTTGGTTCGCAAGATGTCTGGCGTCAGCGCCTACCGCCAGAATGTGATCACTGGACGGGAAAGATTGAAAGGGCGCCCCTGTGCCTACAGCGATCTTCCTATCGACGGGATCGTCGAGCTTTGGTTCAAGGACGCGGAGACGCTTGGTGCAGCGTTCGGTTCAGACGCTGGCAAGGAAACAATGGCTCATGCCAAGACTTTTTTGTCTGAAATCACAGCGTTTGTGGTGGCCGAGCGGCAAATTCTCTGACGGTAAGGGCTTCAGATGATGAAACGTATGACGCTCCTGGCCAAGAGGGAAGGGATGGCCACGAGTGACTTCCGTGCATATTGGGCGGGGCCTCATGCGCAGCTTGCACTCGGGATGAATGGAATTGTCAAATACACGCACAATCGGGTGGACAAGGTTTTGTGGGCGAGCGATGGTGAGCCGACCTTCACCGTGGATGGTGTCGTCGAACTGTCTTTCTCCGACGCCGAGGCCATGCGGCAGGCCCAAGCGTCAGTTGTAGGGGCCAAGTTCATTCCGGCCGACGAGCCGCAATTCCTCAGGGGGTGGACGTTGTGCGTTGTGGAGGAGCAGGGCGACGAACCTCAAGAGCAATGCACCAAGGTGCTCATTCCGTTCCATGCGCAGCCAGAGACGCGCAATGCGTTGTGGTCTGAACTGCAAGACCTGGATAAGGCTTTAGGGATGCGTTCGGTGCTGAACTGGACGGTGTCGACAGCACGGCGCGAGAAACTCTGGGCGGAGCCTGTCCCTCCCACAGGGGTCATTTCCGCTTGGCTAGCCAGTGTCGCGAAGGCTCATGAAGCGTTCGAGCCCGAGTCCAGGCTCCGCCGGGTGGTCGAGACGTACACCACAGATGGCGTTGCCTATCTCGTCGACCGGCTCCACATCAGGTAAGGCGCCACCTGTCCGTGCCGGTGCGCGAATCCTTGCTTCCTTGCCGCATTCCCGGTGGAGCTCTGACCGCTGTGATTGCGTGCCGCACAAGTGCGAAGGTGAACTCGACGGTGTTTCCGACTCTAGGAAAACAACCCATTTGATCAACCATGGAAAAAGCCGCATGGATGATGGGGTCCTGTTATCGACTCTCATTGGCCCGCATACGGGTTGATTCCAACCATAAAGTCCGTCGGAAGAATTCCGTGTCGCGAAATGCCAAGCGCCTCGGTTGAGGCGCTTTTGGGGTCAAGATCGCAAAGGTCTGCGGGGAGTCGGATGGGCTGCTTCAGGCTGGTTGCAGCCGCTTGTGCCCCATCTGACATACGACAGCTTTATGCGCTCAACGGGCAATCTACCAGGCAGCGCCTAGGGCCTCCATGCAATAGCGGAGGTCCACCGTTCAAGGTTGATCGCATGCGAACGCGAACACTCGGACGAGAAGAGTGGCCATCGTGCTGCGAAAATGCGCTGCATGACGACGCCCCCTTCGCACACTGCCAATGCACAGCCCGGAAAAGCTCCCAAAGATTCCGGGAGTAACGCGACACCGCCTTCCAGGCGCGATGGCGAACAAGCCCGTCAGTTGCTGGCTGCGGCGGGTCAGCATGTGCTGACGCATGGCTTCGGGGACTGGTCATTGCGGGCCATCGCACCGCACCTTGGTACCAGCCACCGCATGCTCATCTACTATTTCGGTTCGGCCGATCATTTCTGGGAGCGTGTGCTACACGAAATCCGCCGCGACGAGGTGGCCAAGCGCCGTGAGATCCTGGGCAACGACCTCGGCATGGCAGGCAACATCGAGCGCGCATGGGACCGCTTCTCGACCGAGAGCTACTTGCCCGTGATGCAACTGCTGTTCGAGCTCTATGGCCGAGCAGTGCGAAACCCTGAGCGCCATGCGGATTTCCTACAGGACGTAGTGGCAAGTTGGCTGGAACCCCTGGAACGCCAGATGATCCACCAACTGGGTCTGCGCCCGAAAGAGGCCCGGCTGCGTGCGAGGCTGCAGCTTGCGACATTTCGTGGCCTGATGCTGGACCTGCTGGCGACAGGGGACCGCAAGGAGACCACTGCTGCCCTCAAGTACTTCGCCCAACTCATCGCGCAGCCGCCTCATCCTGACTGACTGCCACCCGAACCGCCTTCTGCTTAGCGCCCGCGCCTTCTGGCTCGGGCGCTTTTTTTTGCACTTGCGCTTTCCCTTGATTTCTGTACCATGCGGTTCATTGCAACCGTGTACCACACGGTACATACTCTTTGAAAGGAGCTGATGATGAAGCCGTTGAACCGTCGTCCGGGGTTGAAAGTGCTCGTCGCCTTGGGCGTTTTGCTGGCGCTGCCAGCGTGGTCGCAGACCTGGCCCGCGCGGCCGATCAAGCTCATCGTTCCCCAGGCCGCAGGATCGGGCAATGACGTGCTGGCGCGCACCCTGGCCGAGCAGCTCGGCAAGGGCCTGGGCCAGAGCGTGGTGGTGGAGAACCGGCCCGGCGCAAACGGCAGTGTTGCGGCGAGCTACACCGTGGGACAGCCGGCCGACGGCTACACGCTTTTTCTCGCTGGGGTGTCTAACCTGGCCTGGAATCCCTATCTCTATCAGCGTCTGAGCTACAACCCTGCGCGCGACTTCGCCGGGGTGGCCGTGTTTGCCAACACGCAGTTCGTCACGCTGGCCTCGCCCACGCTGCAGGTGCGCAGCTTTACCGAGCTGGTGAAAAAGGCCAAGGAAGCACCGGGCCAGATCAGCTATGCATCGGCAGGCATCGGCAACTCGACCCATCTGTCGATGGAACTCGTGGCCGAGCGCAGCGGCATGAAGCTACAGCATGTGCCGTTCAACGGCGCGGGCGCCACCACCAGCCTGATGGCTGGCGACACGCCGGTCATGACGACCGTGCCCGGCGGCATTACGGAGCTGGTGCGCACCGGCAAGCTGTTGGCGCTGGCCGTGACAGGTGACAAGCGCATGGGTGCATTTCCAAATGTGCCTACCTTCAAGGAGCTTGGCTATGACGTAGCTGTGCCGGGCTGGTACTCGATCGTTGCTAAGACAGGCACGCCACCGGCCATCGTGCAGAGGCTCAACACTGAGATAAACAAAGCGATCCAGACTCCTGAGGTGCGCGAGCGCCTGGCCGCGCAGACGCTGGAGCCGATCTCGGCGCCTGCCTCCGAGGTCGAGCGGCTGGTGCAGCGTGACGCTGCAGCCTGGGGGCCATTCATCAAGAAACTCGACATCGCGCAATAAGCAAGCAACCCGAAGAAGGAAAAGAACGCCATGCCCCGCCTCACCACCACCGTGCGCGACGCCCGTACGCAAGCCATGCAGGCCCTGATGGACCGCTTGCGCGTCGATGCGTTGGTTTTCACCACTCCGGATTTCTTTCAGTATGCGAGCAACTTCCAGCTTGACGTCTGGCCCTGGGAGCGCCCGGTGTTCCTTTTTGTGCCGCGCCATGGCGCACCGTTCGCGGTGATGAACGAACTCTCCACCCACCACCTGCGCTTTTGCCTGGAAAAGCAGAGCCTGTGGCTGGACGCTGACCGCATTCACTACTACAGCGAGCACCCCCGCATCACGAACAGGCTGCCCTTGCCAGCGCAATTGCCCGAGGTGGTGGCGGGCCTGCTGCACTCGAACGGCTTGGCCGGTGCTCGGCTAGCGGTGGATCTCCCGCACCCGGTGCTGGCGCTGGCGCAGCGCCATTTGCCTGAGCTGGTGGTGCGCCCCTCCCACGGCGAGATGCGTGCGCTGCGATGGGTCAAGCATGCCGAGGAACTGCAGATCATGCGAGAACTCGGCAGTTTGACGGACTGGGCGCAGGACCGCTACCGCGAGCTCTACAAGCCCGGCGCCCTGGTCCAGGTAGTGGATCACACCGTGGCCGCGTTGATGGCAGAGGAAGCCGCGAGGCGGTTCCCCGGCGAGGATTTCGAAGTCATGAAGTGCTGGACGTTGACCGGCCCCGCCTCGGCCTCGCCGCACGGCGATGGCGCTTCATGCGGCGCCCGCATTGCACCGGGCGACACCATCGTCAACTTCGTGCTGCCGCGCTTGAATGGCTACTACGTGGAGAACGAACGCACCTGGTTCTGCGGCGCGCCGAGCGCGCAGCAGGTGCAATGCTTCGAGACCGCGCGCGCCGCGACCGATGCCGCCGTCGCCGCCGCGCGCCCGGGCAGGCGCGTGTGCGACATGGACGCTGCGGCGCTGGCGGTGATCGAGAAGGCCGGACTGGCCGACCACGTGTTCCATCGCACGGGACATGCCGTGGGCCTGATGCTGCATGAGTACCCCGAGGACATGGCTTTCAATACGCGTGCGCTGCTGGCCGACGAGGTGTACTCATCAGAGCCCGGTCTCTATGTGTATGGCCTGGGCGGTTTCAGGCTCGATGACACGGTAGTGGTCGGTGATGAACCGGAGGTATTGGTGAAGACCCCCAAGGACCTCGCCTACGCCACAGTGGGCTAGAGGAGGTGCTCACCACACAAAGCCGCCACGCCCGGTGAATCGCAATTGATCCCGTCCGGTAGTTACCCCGGTGGCTCGAGGAAGACGGCATGCCGCAGTGCCGTCCTGCCGTCCAGCCAGTCAAGCGTTGCAGGAGTAGATGGCGGCCACTGGCTTGGTGCGCGCATGCAGCAACTGAACGGCCCCAAGGACGAAAAGCACCACCGCCTCGCCCTTGAGGCCATTGCTGCGTTCGCAACAGATGGTCCGGCGCCTGCGTCGGCGGCAGGGCGTCGGGATCAAGTTCAAGGCACGTTCAATGGTCAGGATTTCCGGTTGTCGCCGGTGCCAGGCAGTGCCTGCAGATTGAACCGGACGCGGATTTTCTCGCGAAGAGCCGGATGGATTCCTTGAGTGTCCACCAGCAATCCCCACTGCTGCTTGTTGTGGTGGTGCGAAAGTTGGTGCAGCCCGAATGCGTGCATCATGGCATTGCGACGCGCTCCGACGTCCTGTGCATGGTTCACGGATTCCTTGACTGCCTTGAGGACGAAACTCCCCTTGTTGGCGATCTTCTTGGCGAGGTTCAGCGCGCTTTCCATCAACGCACCCGCCGGGAAAACCTGATTGACCATCCCGCATTGCTTTGCATCTTGAGCGGTCAGCCAGTCACCGGTCATCAGCCATTCCTTTGCCTTGCGGGAACCCAGTTCCCACGGATGCATGAAGAACTCGACGCCTGCGACGCCAAACTCGAGCGTTGGATCGCGAAACCGGGCATCGTCAGCCGCGACGATCATGTCGCAGCACCAGGCAAGCATGAGACCGCCGGCCACGCAAGACCCTTGCACCACCGCGATCGTCGGCTTGGCGAGGTTGCGCCAGCGTTCACACATCTCCAGGTAGATCTCCTTTTCCCTTCCATAGAGGCCTTCGACGCCCGGGCCGTCGAATGCAGCCCAGGTGCCCACCGTGCGGAAGTCACGCCAGGTTCTGTTGTGGTCGCCGCCCATGTCATGGCCGGCCGAAAAGTGATCGCCGTCCCCTGAGAGGATGATGACCTTCACTGCGTCATCCTGCGCGGCGCGGTCGAACGCTGCATTCAGCGCGTACGTCATCTCCATGTTCTGCGCGTTGCGCACGGCCGGTCGCGACATCGCGATGTTCACGATGTCCTGCGTGAAGTGCTCGTAGCGCACGCCGTCGTATGTGTGGGGGTCGAAGAATGTGGGCTGCATGGAAGTGGCTGCTGTGTTAGTGCTGCTGGTTGGGGTAAAGAGGGATCGGCTGTATCTTGGCTCCCGTGGCGGATGCGATGTGCTCACGCATCCGCAAGGTGATCTCAGCCTGCATTTCGCCCGGTGCGGGATGCAGTTTTTCGATGTCGTCGAGGATTGACGGGATGGGGTCGCTGACGGGGACGCCCAGCGAAAGTGCCCATTTCTCGACCTGGAAGATGAATTCCGGACTGATCCGTGGAGGAACCTCGGCGTTCATGGGGTCGCCCATGGCGTCATCCAGCGAAACAAAATCGACTGCTGCGGCCCGAAAGCAGTCCAGGATTTCCTCCAGGCAGTCCGCGGCAATGGACGTGCCATGGATCAGCCAGATGTGGATCGGGTCGCGGCCGAACACCGCCCTCGCGTTTGCCGCGTGAACACGCAACTCGTGCAGCGCGCTGGCCACATAGGCACGACGTATCTGCGCCGCCTCCTCGGGCGAACCGCGTTTCAATACCCGGCAGTACGCCGCATTCCAACGTATGTCGTGGAATCCGATGCTGACCGGGACCGGCGTGTAGCCCATGTCCTCGAGCCTGTCCAGGATGGCTCCGCACTTGCACGCGGTGTCGCCCCACAGATCCATGCAGAACCGGAAGCAGCGCCTTGGCGCCTGGTTGATGTAGCGGCCAAGGTACTTTTCTGCCTCTTCGATATCGCGGGCGTAAGTGTCTGCGTCCAACCAGTTGAGCGGTGGGTGGTTGTGCGTGTGGTTGGCCACATGATGGCCACTCTCGACCCACGTGTCGAAAACCTCCAGCAAGTTCGCGTCGTCTTCGATCGGGGCGGTGTTGGAGAACTGGTAAACCCCGGCCACGCCATGCGACTTCAAGGCGGAGATGATCGCGCGAATGTTTGATGGCACACTGTGCCTGGGAGCCATTGGCACCCCTCGAAGCAGCAGCATGTCGTCGATCGTGATCGCGATCTTCAGTCGGCCCAGGGGTGAAACGGGCAGGGGAGTCTTGTTGATGCCGGGGGTGGAATGCATGATGTCGGGACTAATCATTTGTCGGTCCCCGAGCATCGCCGCTGCACAGGCGCTCGTCTATTCAACAATACGAAAGGTGACTTTCAGCATGGAAAAGTGCAGGCGGCCGGATGTCGAAGACGGCATTTGGTCATCCACATGCTAGACCGCCCCCAGGAGCGGCCACAGGGCATGCCCAGGCGCTCTGTCCACTTCGATCTCGCCGACCTTCGCCTGATGGTGCGCATCGCCGACACCAACAGCCTCACGCGCGCTGCCGAACAGGTCCACATCTCGCTGCCTGCTGCGAGCAATCGGATCAAGCAACTTGAACAATCGGTGGCCACGCGCCTGATCAACCGGACCAGCAAGGGGCTGACGCTCACGGCCGCGGGCCAGGCGATGATCAAGCACGCGCGGCTGATCATGGAGCAGGTCGAGCTGTTGCGTGCCGAGATGCTTGATATCTCCGACGGCATCGATGGGCGCTTGCGGATCATGGCCAGCACCACTGCCATCAGTGAATTTCTGCCGCCTGTGATCGAGCAGTTCCTCGCAAGTCGGCCCGGAACCAGCATCGACTTGCGGGAACGCCTTTCAAGCGACATCGTTCGAGCGGTTGCGGAAGGGGTGGTTGATGTCGGCGTGATCCTCGAAGACGTTGGCACAACTGGTCTGGAGATTCTTCCCTATCGCACCGATCACATGGTGCTCGCTGTGCCGGCAGGACATCCTCTGGCCGAGCGGCGTTCTGTTTCTTTTGCCGAGACGCTGGATTTTGACCACGTCGGACTTTCCCAATCGAGCACGCTTCACAACTTCTTGCTCCAGCAGGCTGAAATGCTCAGGCGACACATCAATCTGCGAGCCCAAGTCGGCAATTTCGAAGCACTGTGCCGGATGGTTCAGGCACGGATCGGCGTCGGCGTGCTCACCCATCTGCCAGCCGCACGCCATGCGAAGTCGATGAACATCCGCATCGTGAGCCTGGAGGACGAGTGGTCGATTCGACCCCAGTACATCTGCATCAGAGGATTGGAGGAACTGCCACCGTTCGCACGTGAATTCGTCGAGATGCTGCGCGCGGATGCACGCGATAGCCAGAGCACCGTGAGTTGATACGTTACGGGGGTTAAGCAGGGCGAAACTGCTGTTTTCCAATAGTGAATTGCCAGGAGGCCGTCGCCTCGCGAATATGCGGGTCTGGCGGACACGTGCGCCTGCTGACAACTTCAAAATTGGAGACGAATATGTGTATCAAAAATGGCGTGAAGGTCGCGATAGCTGCTGTACTCGCTTTGACGCTTCAGAGTGGATTTTCCCAGGCGTGGCCATCGAAGCCGGTGCAACTGGTCGTGCCGTACCCGCCGGGAGGCGTGCTGGACAACTTCGCTCGGCCGATGGCGGAGGCGCTCAGCAAGGAGCTTGGGCAGCCTGTGGTGATCGATAACCGGGCCGGCGCGAATGGGATCATCGGGACGACGCGGTGTGCGAAGGCCTCCGCCGACGGCTACACGCTTTGCATCAGCAACGGCGACATCATGTCGCTCAATCCACAGCTGTACTCGAAGCTGCCCTATAGCCCGAAGACTGACCTGGTTCCCGTGGTCCGCATGGCGAACATGGTGGCGGCGATCGTGGTCTCCTCCGGCGTCGGCGCGAAGAACCTCAGCGAACTGGCTGCACTGGACAAGGCGAATCCCGGGAAGGTCAACTGGGGGACTTTCGGAACGGGCAGCACCTCGCACGTGTTCTTGACCGAGTACAACCGTGTGTTTGGAACCCAGCTGACCCACGTGCCGTACAACGGCTCGGCGCCGTTGATGCAGGCCTTGTTGGCGGGTGACGTGCAGTCCGCGATGTTGGCGCACGTCGCAGTGGCCCCGTACATCGAAACCGGAAGGCTGCGCGCGATCGCCGTGATGGGTGAAAAGCGGTCCGACTTCTTCCCTGGCGTGCAGACGATCAGCGAACAGAAATTCGCTTTCTCCGGCGAGAACTGGATCGGGCTGACCGCTCCTGCCGGCACGCCCCCGGCGGTCTTGGAGCGCGTCAATCTCGCAGTCAACAAGGTTCTCGCCGACCCGGGATTCCGCAAGCGCAGTCTCGAGGCCCTGGGGCTGGAGCCCGTGGGTGGATCGAGGGACGCGTTTGCGCAGTATCTCGGGCGCGAGCAGGCACTTTGGGCCGAGTTGATCTCGCACAGCAAGATCAAGCTGGACTGAGAACCAATCGGGATTTTTAGCCATATGAAACTGCATCACCCCCCCACCTTCTTCTCGTTGGTGCTGCGTGCCTTGCGCAAGTACCCGGGCCGCACAGCCTTCCGCCAGGGCGAATTGGCAGTTCTCTATCAAGACGCCATCGATTTCATGGGGAAAGTTCAGGCGGTGCTGAGTTCGCACGGCATGCGCCGGGGCGCGCGCGTCGCATTGCTGACGGAAAACAGGTACGAGACTTGGTGCGCGTCCGTCGCGGCACAGGGGCTCGGCGCTGCCACCAGCTGGCTGCACCCGCTCAGTTCGCTGGACTCCCAGGTGTCCCAGATCCGCGATGTGGGTGCTACCGTCCTGATCATCGACACGGATGGATTCACAACGCGGGCCCATGAACTCGCCGAGGCGCTCCCGGGCGTTTCCGTGTTCCACGTGGGAGAGGCTGGACCCGGTGCCGATCTTCTGGCGCTTGTCGCCCGGCATGAACAGGTCGAACCGGTCGAGCGGGCGATCGCGACCGACATCGGCACGTTGAATTTCACCGGGGGCACGACCGGCCGCCAGAAGGCCATCGTGCGCGAGGCAGGTCAGGTCGCGCTGATGTCCATCGCCATGAACAGTGAACTGGAGCTGCCCGATGGCGTGCAATATTTGGCGATCGCGTTGATCAGCCATGTCACAGGACAGTTGATTGCACCGACGCTGATGCGTGGCGGCACTGTCCATTTGATAAAGAAGTTCGACGCAGGCCAGGTACTGGAGATCATCCAGCGCGAGCGCATCAGTGCAACCCTGATGGTGCCCACGATGATCTACAAGCTTCTGGATGCGCCACTCGAGGAGTTCGACCTGGACAGCCTCGAGCTCGTGGTCTATGCGGGGTCCGTCATTTCGCCGGACCGCCTGAGGGAAGCGATTCAACGCATCGGCCCGGTCTTTTCCCAGGTCTATGCGCAGACAGAATGCACCCCCATCGCGATCTTGCGCCGCAAGGATCATGATCTGGACGATCCTGCATCCCTGGCAGCGTGTGGCTACTCCATGGCGACGGCCGAAATCGCGATTCTCGACGACAGCAATCAGCCGCTGGCGGCGGGCGAAATCGGTGAGATCTGCGTGCGAAGCCCGTCGGTGATGCAAGGCTATCTCGAGCAGCCGGAAGCCACCCGGCAAGCACTGGCTGGCGAGTGGTTGCACACCGGGGACATCGGTTTTTCCGATCCGCATGGCCGCCTGTCGATTGTGGACCGCAAGAAGGACATGATCGTGTCAGGGGGCTCGAACGTCTATCCGCGGGAGGTCGAGGATGTTCTGGCCGCGCATGCCGCTGTCGCATCCGCCGCCGTGATCGGCGTGCCCCATGCCACGTGGGGTGAAGCCGTCGCGGCGTTCGTCGTGTTGCGGGACGGGGCTGAAGCCGAGGCAGCTGACCTGATCGCCTACGTGCGGGAACGCAAGGGGCCGCTGATTGCACCGAAGCAAATCATCTTCGCAGATGCGCTGCCAACGACCCCCTTTGGAAAAATCGACAAGAAGAAGCTGCGAGCGCCTTTCTGGGAGCGAGAGACGAGATTGATTTGACGCGGGCAAGCCTCGCGTCCCGTGGCTTTTTTTGGTGCGCCGGTGGTAAGCCAGGCGCACGCCGATAGACGCGAGAATGACCGGCCTCGGGGCGCTTCAGCAAGCCGCAGCCTGCAGCGACGGGCGCCCCGTTTTTCGGGCATGGCCGGCCTGGAGCGCACACCCTTTCTCCTGACCGGGCAACAACCCGGTCGAAGCCCAGGCGGTGCAGGTCGCCCGTCCGGTCAGCGTCGTGCCGTCAAGCGACGCCAACACGGTCACTCGATGGCCACCCTGGCCGTCTTGACGTACTGGCCCCAGCGATCGATCTCGCTGAAATAGAAGTTCTGGTACGCGCGCTGATCCATGTGCTCGACGACGAAGAACATCTTCTTGGTCTGCTCGACGATGGCTGGCTCCCTGAGGGTGGCGTCGACTGCCTCGTGCACGCGCGAGATGACGTCTTCCGGCATTCCGGCCGGGCCGAAAATTCCCACCCATGGTCCCCGTTCGACATTGAGACCGATTTCTTTCAGGGTCGGGACGTCCGGAAACTCCGGCAGGCGTTGGGGCATTGAAACCGCCAGCAGGCGCAGCGTACCGCTGCGGATGTGGGGTTCCACGGTCGACAGGACGTTGATGGAACAATCGACCTGTTGAGACAGCTGGGCATTGAGCAGGGGCGCGGTGCCGTTGTAGGGCACATGCAGGAGATCGACGCTCTTGGCCACCTTCAGGGCCTCCATCATGAGGTGTCCGGACGTGGCGGTGCTCCACGAGCCGAAGCTCATCGGGGTCTTGGCATCCTTGGCCATCTGCAGGAACTGGTTCAGGTTCTTGGCTGGGTGTGAAGCGCTCACGACCAGGGCCGCAGGGAAGAAGCCCAGCGGCGCAATGGCAACAAATTCCTTCTTGGGGTCGTAAGGTGCCTTCTTCATCGCATGGGGCGCGATGGTGTGCGACTCCATGCCGCCGTAGACGAGCGTGTAGCCGTCGGCCGGGCTGCGCGCTGCCGCGACGCTACCGATGGTTCCGACGGCGCCGGGGCGGTTGTCAACCACGACGGCCTGGCCGAGCCGCTTCTGAAGACTCGTGCCCATGAGGCGCACGATCACATCGCCGCCGCCCCCCGCAGCCCAGGGGACGATGATCTTGATCGGACGGTGGGGGAACACAGCACCCTGTGCGAGCGTGGGGCACGCCCACGTTGACAACATCGTGGCGCCGAGGGAACCGAGCACGGTGCGGCGCTTGACCTGAGGTTGTGTCATGTCGATAGTCTCCAAGTTATGAGATGGGTGAACGGTCTGGCTGGCTTCGAGGCCGGCGGAATCAGCCGCCCCGCCGGCAATGGCGGCTGTCTTAGTTTTGGCGCAGCTCTTCAAGCAAGACGACCGCCCGGTCGGTGCGTACGTCGTGCTCCGCGGCCATGCGCCTGGCAACGACTTCGATCTCGTCACCCGTTGCCCCTGCGACCAGCGCGATGTTGCGTGCGTGTAGGGCCATATGGCCGCGCTGGATCCCTTCGGTGGCCAGGGCGCGCAGCGCTCCGAGGTTCTGGGCCAGGCCCACCGCGACGGCCACCTCGCCCAGTTCCTGCGCCGACCTGACGCCCATGATCTTGAGCGACAACCGGGCCAGCGGGTGTGTCTTGGTCGCGCCGCCCACCAGGCCCACGGGCATGGGCATTTCGATGGTGCCGACCAGCGCGCCCTGGGTGTCTTTCTCCCAGGTCGTCAGCGAGGTGTAGCGTCCGTTTCGGCAGGCGTAGGCATGGGCGCCGGCCTCGACCGCGCGCCAGTCGTTGCCGGTGGCAACGATGACGGGATCTATGCCGTTCATGATGCCTTTGTTGTGCGTGGCCGCGCGGTACGGATCGATGGCTGCGAAGGTGTAGGCATCGAGCACGCCTTCGATGATCTCTTCGCCGCTGCGCTCTTTGGTTCTGAGCGTTTCGGGCGTGAGCCGCACGCGGGCGCGTGACAGACGCAGGTCGGCCAGGTTGGACAGGATGCGCAGCCGCACGGTGCCGCCCGTGAGCTTCTCGACCAGGGGCGAAACCGATTCGGCCATGGTGTTGACGGTGTTGGCACCCATCGCGTCGCGCACGTCGACGATCAGGTGCATGACGACCATGGGACCGCGGGCCGTGTCGGGGAACACGTGGATCTCGATGTCGCGGCAGCCGCCGCCCAGGCCGATGAGGACCTTGTCGCGGCTGTTGGCGACCTCCAGGATCTCGTCACGGTGCTTCAGGAGCGCCAGGCGGGCGCCATAGGGGTCGGTGATGCCGATGACCTGCACCTGGGCACGCATCAGCGGTCCCGTGCTGGAGGTTTCGAAGCCGCCGCAGTCGCGGGCCAGCTTGGCCATGAACGAGGCCGCGGCCACGACGGAAGGCTCTTCGACCACCATCGGCACCAGGACATCGCGACCGTTGATCTGGAAGTTGCCGCCGATGCCGAACGGAAGTTCGAATGTTCCGATGACGTTCTCCACCATGCCGTTGGCACGTTCGACGCTGAGCGCGCCGGGCTGGTTGATGAGCGCGACGTCTCCCTCGGACAGGTTGGTGATGCGTGCGACATGTTCCAGGCGCTGCGCAGGGGTGAGTGAGCGGAAATTGGGGAGTCGTGAATCGACCATTGGGTGTCTACTGGGTGGTGGATACGGTATGGGCAAACTTTAAAACCGCCGTACCAAATAGTGAAGGTACAGTTTTGCCAAACAGTTTGCTTTCCGGGCAAAGACCGGCGATGTGTCATAGTTGATCAATGACAGTTGAAGGAAGCTCCCAGACACGTCGCCCCAGATCGGTTACCTTGCCCGTCGCGGTCGCCGACGACATCGAGCGGCAGATCCGCGACGGTGCCTACAAGGTCGGCGACAAATTGCCCTCGCTGCGTGAGATGGCCGAACTCCACAAGTACGCCAAGAACACGGTGGTCACCGCATTTGAATTGCTCGTTTCGCGTGGGCTGATTGAACCCCGCCGCGGTGCTGGGTACTTCGTGGTCGACAAACCGCCTTCCAGGGCGGCCGATGACGAGGCGGGAAGCTTGGGGCGAGCCATGGACATCGTCTGGCTGATGCGTGAGCAGCTCAAGAACGAGCCGGGCGCCTTGGCAATCGCCGATGGCTTCCCGCCAGTCGAATGGCTTTCGGATGTGAGGCTGGACAAGTACCACCAGAAAGTCGTGCGCACGGGGCTGGGCTCCCTGTTCCGCTATGGCAGCCGCTTCGGGTACGCGCCGCTGCGTGAGCATTTGGTGCGCAAACTCGCGGACTTTGGGATCGGCGCCGAACCGCGGCAGATCGTACTGACGCACGGTGCCAATGAGGCGATGGACATCGTTATTCGCTACTTCGTGCCGCCCGGCGGCAAGGTTCTGGTGGATGACCCTGGCTACTACCCTTTGTTCGGCAAGTTGAAGATGGCCAGCGCCGAGGTTCTAGGCGTGCCACGCCTGCACGATGGGCCGGACCTGGAGGCCCTGGAGCAGTTGTTGATCACCCAGCGGCCCAGGCTCTTCTTTACGCAGTCGATCGCACACAACCCGACAGGCTCGGACCTGTCCGCGGCAAAGGCCTTTCGCGTTCTGCAGCTGGCACAGAAATACGACCTGCTGATCGTTGAGAACGATCCGCTTGCGGACTTCAAGCCGACCTCGTCGCCGCGCCTGGCTTCTCTGGACCAACTCGAGCGCACGATCTACATCGGCAGCTTCTCAAAATCGTTCTCGGCCGCACTGCGCGTGGGCTTCATTGCTTGCGGCGCGGATTTGGCCAGTGACCTTGCCGATCTGAAAGCGCTGATCCACGTGAGCAGTTCTGAGTATTGCGAACGGACCGTCGATGTCATGTTGAGCGAAGGCCACTATCAACGACACCTGACCCGGTTGCGCAGTCGGCTGGGCGAAGCGACGGAGGGTGCGCGCGCGCTGTTCGAATCTGTAGGAGCGAACATCTTCGCAAAGAACGCCCAGTCCCTCTACCTGTGGGTATCCATGCCCGGGGTGGATGATTCGATGGCCCTTGCAGATTCGCTGCGCCCACACAACATCCGGTTGGCTCCGGGCAGGATTTTCAGCGTTGACACCTCCGCGACCTCGCCATGGTCACGCTATAACGTGGGGGCGGTGATGGACCCGAGGTTCAGAACAGCCCTCCAAAACGCGCTGGTGCAATTGGGCTCCTCCTAGCGTCCCACGATGCTCAAGAGCCTTGCTGCAGGTTCTCAATCGTTGTGCTTTCGTTGTTCGAGGCTCTCAAACGACGCATATCTAAACTGAGCGAGAGATCGGTAGTCACTTGTCGGTGCAGGGCACTCCAGGCTGGAATCGACCATGCGCTACCTCGGCATGAGGGGGTGATGCCTGGGAGAACTCCGGGCAGATCGATATCTGATCGACAGGCACCGAGGGTGGGGTGGCTCAGCGCCTGCGGTTCTTTTTCTGCCGTGGTCGTTCCTCACTTCTTCCAGGACCGTAGCATGAGAGCGTTGGTCACCACACTCACGCTGCTCAGGGCCATGGCAGCTCCGGCCACCATGGGATTCAGCAGTCCCAATGCCGCCAGGGGAATCCCGACCACGTTGTACGCGAATGCCCAGAACAGGTTCTGGCGGATCTTTGCGTAGGTACGCCGGGAGATATCGATGGCATCCGCGATCAGCGCAGGGTCTCCGCGCATGAGCGTGATCCCCGCCGCATGCGTGGCCACGTCCGTGCCCGTGGACATGGCAATTCCCACGTTTGCAGCCGCCAGAGCGGGCGCGTCGTTGATCCCGTCACCCACCATCGCCACCTGTCTGCCACCGGCCTTGAGCTGGGCCACGATATCCGCCTTGCCTTCCGGCAGCACATCGGCGCGAACCTGATCGATGCCCAAGGCGCGGGCCACCGCGCCTGCGCTTCCCTTGTTGTCCCCGGTGACCAGGACGGTCTGGATGCCCAGGCTGTGCAGTTGGGCAATGGCCTGTTGGGAGCTGGGCTTGACGGTGTCTCCAAACGCCAAGAGTCCCACCACTTCCGGCGCATCGGTCACGTCGGCCAACCAGGACACAGTGCGGCCTTCTTGCTGCATCTGTGCGGCGGTAACCGTCAGGCTGGCCGTGTCGACGCCTAGCTCATCCATGTAACGCGTGCTTCCCAGGCGGATCTGGCGTCCTTTGACGACAGCAGACATACCTCTGCCAGGCACGGCAGTGACCTCGGTGGCCCGAGGCACGATCACGCCCTGGATGCGCGCTGCATCCATCACCGCCTTCGCCAGCGGATGCTCGCTGCCGTTCTGAATGGCGGCCGCAAACGGCAACAGCTGATCCCGGTGGCCTTCGGCGGGTATCGCTGCCGTCAAGGTGGGCTTGCCCTCTGTCAGGGTGCCGGTCTTGTCGAACGCCACCGTGTCGATGCGGTGGGCAACTTCAAGTGCTTCGGCATCCTTGATCAGAATACCGTGGCGTGCTGCTACACCGGTGCCCGCCATGATCGCGGTGGGAGTCGCCAAGCCGAGCGCACAAGGGCACGCAATGACAAGTACCGCGACGGCATTGAGGATCGCCTGCTCCCAGTGGCCAGTGGCGAAGCCCCAGCCCATCAGTGTGATGGCAGCAAGGCCGAGCACCACGGGCACAAAGACCGCACTCACTTCATCCACTATCCGCTGGATGGGAGCCTTCTTGGCCTGTGCCGACTCCACCATGCGCACGATGCGCGACAGGGTTGACTCAGCGCCAATGGCGGTGGTGCGCACCAGCAGCAAGCCTTCCGCGTTCACTGCGCCCCCTGTCACCTTGTCACCGACGTGCTTCGCCACGGGCAGGCTCTCCCCGGTGATCAATGACTCATCCACCTGGCTGGCGCCTTCGATCACAGCACCATCCACCGGGACTCTTTCCCCTGGACGAACAACCACCGTATCACCTACTTTCACACGTGAAAGCGGTAGATCGATGTCACCGGCATCAGTGCGCACGCGCGCAATCTCCGGGCGCAGCGCATGCAGCGCCCGGATGGCCTCAGTGGTTTGCCGCTTGGCCCGGGCCTCCAGCCACTTCCCCAGAAGGACTAGCGTGACGATGACTGCGGAGGCTTCAAAATACAGGTGGGGGGTGCCGTGCTCGGCGTGCTTGAACAACAGATACAAGCTCAAGCCGTACCCGGCCGACGTACCCAGCGCCACCAGCAGATCCATGTTTCCTGCCCCTGCACGCAGCGCCTTCCAGCCGGCACGGTAAAACCGCGCTCCCAGCCAGAACTGCACTGGCGTGGCCAAGGCGAGTTGAATCCAGCCGTTGAGTGTCCAGTCCTGGCCGAACAGCATGCCCACCATGGGCAACACCAGAGGAACGGACAGGCCCCCCGCCAGCGCGACCGGCCACCAAGGCGCAGACTGATTCGCGGGTTCAGCCGGAGTGCTCGCATCCACCATCTGGGCCTCATAGCCCGCCTTTGCAACGGCGGCTACCAGACGTTCGGGTGGCAAGCCTGCATCGAAACGAATCTGCGCACGCTCGGTGGCCAGATTGACTTCGGCATGCTTCACGCCAAGCACGGCCTTCAGCGCCTTTTCGACACGTCCAACGCACGAAGCGCACGTCATCCCGCCGATCAACAACTCCATGGATTCCTCCGCCACTGCGTATCCCGCCTTTTGCACGGCCGCAGCCAGAGCAGTGACTGCCACCGTGGCGGCGGCCACCACGGTGGCGCGCTCCGTGGCAATGTTCACGGTCACCTCGCGGACACCGGGTACGGCTTTCAGTGCCTTTTCAACCCGCCCAACGCAGGAGCCGCAGGTCATGCCCAGAATCGGGAGATTCAGGTGTGCGCTCGACAGGGCGGCGGACGAGGCCGCTTCATTCACGGGGGTATTCATGGCAATCTCCAAGTGGTGTTCAACTCCGGCGGTATCCGGCACAGCCCGGACTTTCAGGGTTGACACGGTGGGAGACGCAAACGAGTCAGCATGTCTTGGACAGGCCACCATCCGGCCACTTGACCTTGCCCCTGTGGCAAACCGGAGACTGGGCACCTCTTAACTTTTCCCCAGAGGTGAAAAATGCACGAATTCCAACTTCCCGACATGACCTGCGGACACTGTGCGGGGATGGTGAACCAGACGCTGCAGATGGCAGACCCTGACTGCAAGGTGCGGGTGGACATGTCCAGGCGGATGGTCACGGTGCAAAGCGCGGAAGACCGCAAGACACTGGCCGAGGCACTGACCGAGGCCGGATACCCACCCGCCTGATTCGGTCCGGATAAAAAAGGAACGTCCGGGGAGCTTGACATTGACACGGTGGCAAGGAGGAAAGTCCTGGCTACCGGGTTATTTCATTGCACAGGAGCATCCATGACCACACTCATGAACATCGGCGACGCGGCCAAAGCGGCAGGCGTATCGGCCAAGATGATCCGCCACTACGAGCAAACAGGATTGTTGCCAGAAGCCGAGCGCAGCGAGTCTGGCTATCGAAAGTACGGTGAACGTGAAGTTTCGGTACTGCGTTTCATCCGGCAGTCGCGCCGCCTCGGATTCTCCATGCCACAGATTGCGGAGTTGATCGGCCAATGGGGCGACACGCACCGCACCAGTCGGCAGGTGAAAGCGATTGCCGAGCGCCATCTGGCGGATCTGGAGGAGAAGCTGCGGGAGATTGTCGAGATGAAATCGGCGTTGGAGCAGTTGGTTTCTGTGTGCGCTGGCGACGACCATGCGCATTGCGCAATCCTGGACAACTTGGCGGCGGACAGTCCGTCGAAGCCCAACCACAACGCCAGTTTCGTCAAGCCCACTCGGCGCGGAGCCAAGGCGTCCAGAACACACCTTGAAGCGACCCACGCGCCGACGAACAGTCATCTGGATCTCATGACGTGGATGCGAGGTGTCCACGTACATCGAGGGGGGCACTGAACCAGGCCGCGGGTGGGACCATGGAACCATCGCCTTGTGCCGCGATGGTGGCCGACCGTGGCAGGGCCTTCTTGTGCGGCGCGGCCTCACGCACCGGCTTGCCTGGCAGGCTCCATGGCGCTGACGACCGTCTTGCAGCCCTCATCGATCACCATGAACTGGATCTCAAGGGCGGCCGCTGTGGGCGCTTGACATTCCCACCGTGTCAAGCCTTAACGTTGCAACAAGGTCTCGCACCATCTTGAGGACTTCTTGGAGAACGCCATGAACAACGAACCCACCACACAGCGCCTGGAGAGGAATCGGACAAAAAATAGCCTCGGCAGACTTTCAACACATCGATAGGGAGGCCATCCATGCCAGCTGCAGCACCGCACGATCACGCAAGCCACGGACATCAGCATCATGAGGGCCATCACGGGCATTCACCTGCGCCATCAACAGGGTTGAAAGATCCAGTCTGCGGCATGGAGGTGACGGACCAGTCGCATCACTCGGCAGAGCACGAAGGACATCGCTACTACTTTTGCAGCGCCAAGTGCAAAACACGCTTTGTGGAAGCGCCGCAAAAATTCCTGTCTACGCCGCGGAGCGACCGTGCCCCTCAGCCCAAGCCCGCAGCGGCGCAACCCGGCACGATCTACACCTGTCCCATGCACCCGGAGGTGCAGCAGGACCACCCCGGGAACTGCCCCAGGTGCGGCATGACACTGGAGCCCATGCTGCCCACGCTGGATGAGGGAGAAAACGCGGAACTCGTGGATTTCCGGCATCGCTTCTGGTGGACGCTGCCTCTCACAGTAGTGGTCGCTGTCCTGGCGATGCTTGGGCACCGGTTGCAGTGGTTCGAGATGGCGACTCAGAGCTGGATTGAGCTGGTCCTCACGGTACCCATCGTCCTGTGGGCGGGCTGGCCCTTCTTCGTGCGCGGTGCGCAGTCGGTCGTGAACCGCAGCCCCAACATGTGGACGCTGATCAGCCTGGGCACCGGTGCCGCTTTCGTCTACAGCGTGGTCGCGACCGTTGCGCCGGGGGTGTTTCCCGCCTCGTTCCAGGCCATGGGGCGCGTGGCGGTGTATTTCGAAGCTGCAGCCGTCATCATCTCGCTCACGCTCCTCGGCCAGATGCTGGAGCTGAAAGCGCGCTCCCAGACCTCGGCCGCCATCAAATCGCTGTTGGGCCTGACACCCAAGACGGCGCGGCGCATCGACGCCAACGGCCAGGAGAGCGACGTGCCGCTGTCCCACGTCCATGTGGGTGACCTGCTGCGCGTGCGCCCCGGGGAGAAGGTGCCGGTGGATGGCGTGGTCGTCGAGGGGAGCAGCGCCGTGGACGAAGCCATGCTCACTGGCGAGCCGGTGCCCATCGTCAAAGGGCCCGGGGATGCGGTCATCGGTGCCACGCTCAATACCAACGGAGCGCTCGTGATCCGGTCGGAGCGGGTCGGCTCCGCCACCATGCTGTCCCAGATCGTTCAGATGGTGGCCCAGGCACAGCGCTCCCGGGCTCCCATGCAGCGCATGGCGGACCAGGTGGCGGGGTACTTCGTGGTGGCCGTGGTCGGTATCGCGTTGCTCACGCTCTTCGCGTGGGGCCTGTTCGGTCCTGAGCCACGGTGGGTCTATGGCCTGGTCAATGCCGTGGCCGTGCTGATCATCGCGTGTCCCTGCGCGTTGGGCCTGGCAACACCCATGTCCATCATGGTGGCCACGGGCCGGGGGGCGACCCGTGGCGTGCTGTTCAGGGACGCGGCAGCCATCGAGAACCTGCGCAAGGTGGACACGCTGATCGTGGACAAGACTGGCACGCTCACAGAGGGCAAACCCTCCTTCGAGCGTGTGGTGGCCATGCCCGGCATATCCAACGACGAAGTGTTGCGTCTGGCTGCCAGCCTGGACCAAGGCAGCGAGCACCCGCTGGCCGACGCCATTGTGCAGGCGGCCCGCGCCAAGGGGCTGGCCCTGGACAAGCCCGAGGACTTCGAGTCCGGGTCGGGCATCGGCGTACGCGGACGGGTCGGCGGGCGCCAGATCGCCCTGGGAAACACGGTCCTCATGGAGCAGGTGGGCGTTTCTGCGGATCCGCTGCTTGCGCAGGCAGAGGCCTTGCGCGCCACAGGCGCCAGCGTGATGTACCTGGCGGCCGATGGCCAGCTTCAAGGCCTGCTGGCGGTCTCGGATGCCATCAAGGCCAGCACGCCGGAAGCGCTGGCGACCTTGCACGCGGCGGGACTGCGCATTGTCATGGCCACGGGCGACGGCATGACCACCGCCAAGGCGGTGGGGGCCAAGCTGGGGATTGATGAGGTCCATGGCGAGGTCAAGCCTGCGGACAAGCTGGCCCTGGTGTCGCGGCTGCAGGCCGAAGGCCGTGTTGTCGCCATGGCGGGGGACGGGATCAACGACGCGCCCGCCCTTGCCAAGGCGGATGTGGGGATCGCGATGGGCACCGGCACCGACGTGGCGATGAACAGCGCACAGGTCACCTTGGTCAAGGGCGATCTGCGGGGTATTTCCACAGCGCGGGAACTGTCCGAGGCGACGGTGGGCAACATGAAGCAGAATCTCATGTTCGCCTTCCTCTACAACGCGCTGGGCATACCGATTGCGGCAGGGCTGCTGTATCCCTTCACCGGCTGGCTGCTGTCGCCGATGATCGCGGCCCTGGCGATGAGCCTGAGTTCTGCCTCGGTGATCACCAACGCCCTGCGGCTTCGCAAGGGCTGAGATGGACTCGCAGGCACCGAGTTGATCTGGGTGAGGTCCCTGGCCGGCATTTCCGCAAGACAGCAAGGAAACCGGCATCCTGTCAGCATGCACGGTGCTCGCAGGCCCGTTTTCGACGGCTTCGGCCTGGCGGGCACCACGACGGTGATGGAAGCCGTCTGCGGTGCCGCTCCGGGGGGCTCGGTGGGCCATGGGCCCGAATCGATCGATGCGCTTGCGCGGCTTTTTGCCGACTCGCATTCAATGCCAATTGCGATGAGCGATGAGCGGTCCAATCATGTGGTCCTGACGGCGCCCACATGCCGCATCCGGCATGACGGGGTCGTCTCGTATGCTCTCTACAGAGAATGACTCCCAGATGGATACCTCCCAGGAACCCGATATGAAGCCCCCGCTCACACCAACCGGCATCACCCTCTACGGCAACCGTGAATCTGGCCATAGCAACAAGGTGCGCCTGGCATTGGTGTTTGGGCAGGTTGAGCATGACTATGTCCATATCGACATCTTTGTGCCGCCTGAACAACGACCAGAGCCATTTCGCAGCCTGGCGCGTTTCAATGAGGTACCGCTCCTGGTGTGGGGAGCGGAGAGTTTCGTGCAGTCCAACGCCATTCTGTGCCTGCTGGCAGAGCGCCTGCAGCGCCTGGGTGGCGAGAGCCCGCAGCGCATGGCGCGTGTGCGCGAATGGCTGTTCTGGGAAGCCAATCGTCTCGGCCTGTCGCTGCCACATGTTCGGTTTGCCCGCCAGTTTGCCCCGCAGGAGTATCCCGGCGGCACACCGGAATGGCTGCTGGCGCGCTATCAGCGCGACATAGCGCGGCTTGAGGCCGAGCTGAGCGACGGACGCGCATTCATCCTCGACGAGCAGCTATCGGTCGCTGATTGCGCGCTCTGCGGCTACCTGTTCTGGGCGGATGACGTGGGGCTCGACGTTCCGCCACACGTGCGTGCCTGGCTGCGTCGAATCCAGCAACTGCCGGGCTGGCAGCCTCCTCGCGAACTGCTGTCCGCTGCGCCTTGATCTGGCCCTGGCAGCGCCACCATGAAAAGCCGCTGCAATGGACGCAACCGGATGGCGTGCCCGCGCGTTGCGTTCACGCGCATATGCCTCAGCTGACGGGCATCCACCGGCAGCGCGCCCGTGTGACTGCTTGGCGTGGCCCTATGCGGTCTGCGCACATTGCTTGTCGGGTTCGCACCGTGCCTGCCGTGGCAACAGCGGACGTCCGCGCAGCCGACCGAAGTCAGAACGCGCAGTTGGGCGACATATTTCGCAATTGAAAAGGAATTGCAGCTTGAACGCGTCATGGTGTCCACCGTTATCGCTTGGTGGACACCATGACGACCGCCTAGCGCAATCCATTTACTACGGGACGAGCGCGCGCTTGCGACGGATCAGGCCCATCATGACCATCAAGCTGGACAGCATGACAAGTCCCCATTCCGAGAGCGTGGGAATCGATGCCGGAGCATTGGCCGCTTCTACGGCGATGACGCGCGACTGCGTATTGTTGGATGTATCACCGTCGCCTGCTGCGCCCGTTGTGCCGTTGGCGGTAGCCGTCCCCAAGGTCGTGGGGGTGCCGCTCACCTGGCATGTCACCGTCTGGCCTTGGGGAATGGCGTTCCCTGCGACCCATGCCGAGGCCCCAGGGCTGACCGTGCAGGAGCTCGTGGACAGGCCCGGAGGCAGACCGGCGACAGAGCAACTCGTGCTGGACACCGCATCGGCAGAACCAGCGTTGGTGCAGGTGTAGCTCCCTGTGTAAGAGACACCCACTCTTGCAGTGGCAGGCAACCCGCTCACATCCACCAGTACATCCGGGGCCGTCGTCATAGACACAGGCTTCGATGCTGTGTTGTTGCCGACATTGATGTCGCCCGTGGCGCCGGTGGTGCCGTTCACGGTCAAACCACCAGAGCTGGTTGGCGTGCCGCTCACCGCACAGGTGACGAAGGCCCCCGCAGGTACGGCGTTTCCAGCGGTCCAGGCGCCGCCTGTGCTGATGCTGCAGGCCCCTTGGTTCACCCCTGCCGGGAGCCCTCCCACGGCGCAGGTGGTGCCGGTGAGCGCCGTGGCGGCACCGATGTTCTGGCACGTGAAGCTACCGCTGTAGGGCACACCAACTGTCCCTGAGGGCGGAATACCTGCCAAGTCGATCGCCATGTCAGGCGTAGGTAGAACACCAGCGATGGCGATGATGGCGGTACGTTCATTGTTCAGCGTATTCGGATCGTTGTCGGCCCCGGTGGTCACATGCACGGTCACGCTACCCGTTGTGGTGGGTGTTCCAGAAACTTGACATGTCACAGTCTCTCCGGAAGGCACGGTACCTGGCTGGGTCCAGGGCGTATTGGTCGGGCTGACGGTACATGCCGAGACGCCCACGCCTGCGGGCAGGTTTGCGGCATCGCATGTTGCAACATCCGCGGCAGCAGCCCCCTTGTTGGTGCAGGTATACGAGCCGGTGTAAAGCGTGCCTACATTGGCAGTCGGTGGCAGGTTCAGAGTCACGGCATCCACGTCCATGTCGCTGAGCGTCGAAGGGCTGACCAGATCCGTTTTCCACATGGGGCCGGGAAGCGGATCGACCGCGTCACCCGCGATGGTGTAGTTCCCGTTGTTGATGGGCCCCATTGCCCCATCGGGAACAACTACGGTGACAGTAAAAGACCCCGACTGCCCCGGCGCCAACGTACCCACGTTGCAACTCAGGGAGCCGCCTGGCGTTGGCGGTGTGGCAGTGGCGCCACCAGAAGCCGGCGTGCAGTTTCCTCCGCTGGAAGACACGTAGGTCACGTTCTGAGGGACGGCCGAATTGTCTTGCGGCATCACCGGCGTCACAGTGGCGTTGCTCACTGGGTCGCTGGTCTTGTTGGTGTAGGTATAGGTGTAGGTGATCTGAGTGCCATTGGCGCTGCTGACAGACACGGGGCCAGAGACGCTCACCCACAACACGTCGGGGAGCCTGAAGCTAAAGCTGTCCACATGCACATGGCCTTCGTGCCCGCCAGGAGAGCAACCCGCCGCCACCAGTTCAAGCTCGATCCAGTCGCCCACCTGCAGTTTGGCATTGCCGGGGGCTATGTCAAAAGTGATGAATTCCGAATAGGCGTAGTTCCGGGTGTTGTTCGTGGTGTCATGCCACACGGTCCCTGGCTGGTTGGAGAAGTTGAAGGTGAAGAACAACTGGCCAGGGGAGCTCGCGGGGGCACCGGGCACAGGAACAGGGGTGGAATCCACGGCCGACGTGATCTTGCGCACTTCGACCGCAAAGTAGGGCTGTTCTTCGGAGAAATGCCCACCGGAAACGCTGGAAACATATACCGCACCATTTGTCACGTTGATGGCGTTGCTGGTCAGCGTAATTTGCGTGTCACTGTCAACGGAAAGTACCTGACGATCCGTATTGTTTGTGCCAAGACGCACATAGTTTCCAGGGCTCACCGTGGCCGTGAAATTGGTCCCCGTGCCTGTGACGATGGCGGAGCCGGAAGCAGCACTCACGGTGCCGCCCAGCACTTTGATCAATCCTGGGTTGTCAAGCACGGGCGTCATGGCGAAGCGAACGTGTACCTTGCCGTCTGCGTCCACATCGGCAGCCGTCACTTGGGCGCGTTGCCGAATGGAGCTGGCACGGGAAGCATGGCTCGTGTACTGCACGGGCGGGTTCCCCAGGGTCGGGCTGCCACTTCGGGCGATATGACGCGTTGCCTGGGTAGATCCAAGTGGATTCAGATTCACCAAAGCACTGTTGTTGCCAGCAAAGGGCCAGCGCAAGGAGGCAGCGGGGATGGCGCCAGTGAGCAGATGATCCTGTTGGCTGCGAGCGCCCGCGCCACCTGCATCCAGCACCACGGACAGGTCCGTGGCATCTGGTGCCGTCCCCGTGGTGGTATAGAGATTGGGGTCATATCCCGCGTCACCAGCATTGGCCCGAAGATTCAGATCCTTGATGGATTTGGGGTTGATGGTGTGCGTACTAACTGTGGGCACGCCGTTGTTCTGCAGAGTCGTTTTGATCCATTCGCTGCCAAACGTGCCGCCCTCAAACCCGCCATTGACGAATTCGGCGTGCGCCGGATGCGCTGCCAGAAGCATCCCCCCAACACCTATCGCGGCCACGCCGCTCAGGAACTTGTGAACCAAGGCATGCATGGTTCTCCAACCATTTGTTCTTTTCAACACGATTTCCTCTTTGGATTTAAACGCTGCTCAGAACGGTGAAGCAGTGAGCAGACATACAACAAACAACTTTCGGATCGTGGGTCCGCGTCATGAAACGAGGGGCCCAGCGAAAAAAATCCTGCCCCTGTCCAAAATGGGCGCAATGCCTGCGGCATCGCACAAAGGACATTCAGCGCGTTACGGCAGTGCGGAAATCACGTCGAGATTCGATACGCCGAAAACGACGCACGGTCGTGCCAACGCCAATGGACTAGCCAATCTGCAGATAACTAACCGGCGCCTCCGGGGTTTCCCGGTCAGCCCTCCAGGCCCAACCCGTGGCCGACAAGTGCTACAGCGCGCCGATTGGACGCTGTGCAGCGCAGGTGCGACTGCATCCGAACGCCAGGACGCGGACCTCACTGCCGAGCCATCCCCCTCGGCACGGTCTCGAGTAAATTGCCGCCGGCATTTCGCTCATCAGCGGTTTGATGCGGGGACTGCAGGTGCGCCTTCTGCGACGCAGCTCTTCAGGCCGCCACGCACGGCGATTTCAAGCCGTCATGTGCTGTCAAGCAAGGCACCGCATAGGTGCCCATGCAAAGGCAACCGTGCAATCAGTGGGGCGAGCGATTTTTGTGACATGGCGAAATAGGACGTTGGGGCAAATTGCTCCAGCTGCCCAATACTCATGTCACATACGGTAACTCGCCATAAATCAAAAATCCGAGAATTGACTATTGTTTGCAATCTCGATCACGGCCTGATCGATGGGGGCCATGCCTGCGCTACGTGCGGCGAGCCCCATCTGTGAACGGACTTATTGCAATTCGGTACCCCCGCCAATACGGCGCCCCCATGCCGCAGATGAAGTCCTTTGCACTGAAGCAAACGGGGGCAACCGTCGGATGTGCTCGATACCGGCCCCCTTCCCCATGCGGCCTTCCATTCGGTGGCGTGGCGTGCGCTGCCGGGTTCGTTCACGCGGAAGGTGATCAAGCCTTGTGGCTGGGCCTCTCGCAGAGCTGCGTGCGGGGGCGATGAACACGGCATGGGCACGGGTTTTCGGGTCGAAAAGCGCCCTGAGGTGGCACCCGGTTCAGGGCGTTCACGGGGACCGATTAACATTGGTAGCAATTCTTATTCTCAATTGCATACATGTTGATCGGTATTCTTCTGACCTTTGCGTGTGGCTGGCTGGTTCTGCGCGCCACTCCCCGCGCGGACGGGCCGCACCTGAGGTGGCCGTACGCAGCGCTGGGAGTGGCGGCGGCGCTGGTCGCTGTAGGTGGCATCCACGCCAGCGGCATGGGGCTGGCCGTGTCCATCGCCTTCGTGTTGGGGGTGGCCATGCTGGCGATACCCTGCCTGAGCTACTGCCAGGCCAGGCGCCGTGGCGCTTCTAAAAGAGCTGTGCGATGAGTCGTCGCAAAGATCCCGACGCAGCGCCCCGTCATCTGCTCTTCAAGGGATTGACGGGTTTTCTTCTTGGCTTTCCATTGGCACTGTGGCTCAGTTGGCTGCTGATGTACGGCGGGCTCTTGCCACGCCATGTGCCGGTACGCGACCAAATTGCCATGTGGCTGGCGGTCCTGCTGTGGGCGGCCGTGCCGTGCGCGGCATTCCTGGCCCGAAGCCGTCGGCAATGCCTGGCAGTTTTCCTGCTGGCCAATGCAGCTGCTTTCACCGCCTGGAGGGTATTGCAATGAAGGCGCAGACCGTTCGCGACTACCTGGCGGTTCACACCTGGGTTGGCATCCTCTGCGGGCTGGTGTTGTACGTCGCCTTCTACGCTGGCGCGTTCTCGATGCTGGAAGCCGAGATCACCCGCTGGACCCAGCCACCGGCCGCCGTATCCCGTGCGATCAGCAATGACGGCGACGCGCTGGCCAAAGTCTTCCTCGACGCGAACCCGGACTTCAAGGGCCGCGTGCGTTTGCGCTGGCCCAGTGCGGACCACACCCAGCCCGCGCTTGCGCACATGGTGCGCGGCCAGGATGCGGTGTGGTGGCAACTGGGCAACGATGGTCAATTGCACCGCATGCACTCCATGCCGCGCGAGGACGACACCAGCGGCAATTTTGTGGACTACCTGCATCGCAAGGGTGGCCTGCCCATTCCGCTGGAATTGGCCGAGCCGCTGATCGGCCTCGTGTCTCTGGCCTATGCGCTGGCCCTGGTGTCAGGCATCGTGGTGCTGCTGCCTTCGCTGGTGAAGGACTTGTTTTATCTGCGCCTGGGATCCAACCTCAAGCGCATGTGGCTGGATGTGCATAACCTGCTGGGCGTGGCCAGCCTGCCGTTTCACCTTGTCATCGCACTGAGCGCCGCCGTGTTCGGGCTGCACGACATGGTCTACCTGGCGCAGGACAAGTTCGTCTATCAGGAAGGCCTGCGCGCCACCGTCGCGCGCGACAGTGTCAAGCCGCCGCAGGTGGCGCGCGCAGACTGGCTGCCTCCGAGCGAAATCATGCGCCGCGTACAGGAGCAGGCGCCGGGATTTGCGCCCCTGGGCCTGGACTACGTGATGCTCCCCAGCGGCCCCGTGGGGCTGGTGGGGGGCGTGGATGAACGGCACTTCCAGCGCGCCTCGCGCTACGGCCTGGCTTTCGTGAACCTGGGCAGCGGCGAAATCTACGATCGCAACTATCTGCCGGGTGCCAGCGGCTATGCGTCGACGGCGCTCCTCAGCAGCCTGTTCGCGCTGCACTTCGGCAGCTATGGTGGCGACACGGTGCGCATCCTGTACCTGCTGCTGGGGCTGTCGGGTGCGCTGCTGTTCTACACCGGGAATTTGCTGTGGATAGAGACGCGGACCCAGCGCGCGCGCAAACCGCAAGACGGGCAGCCCATGAGGCGGCCGCGCCATGTGCGTGTCGTGTCCGCGCTCACGCAGGGTGTGTGCCTGGGCTGCGCTGCGGCGCTACCCGCGACGCTTGCCCTGGCGCACTGGTTCGCGCCGAGGGTGGGCGACATCGACATGCTCCACCAGGGTGTGTACTACACGCTGTTTCTCGCCTGCATCGCCTGGGCGATCTGGCGCGGCACGGAACGCGCTGCGCCCGGCCTGTTGTGGTTCACGGCGATCTGCAATGCGCTGGTACCCGTGGCCGCCGTGCTGAACCCCAGTCCGGACGGGGTACTGCTGGGCCTGACCTGCCTGCTGCTGGCACTGTTCTTCGGATGGCTGGGTTGGCGCCAGCGCGCCAAGGTGCATCCGGTCGGCGTGGCTGCCTGATGTGCATGCGCAAAACTTCATTTTCATAGCTGTCTGCGCTTGCTGCATAAGCGCTGGAGGCCAATTTGACTTCCAGAAACAGGCCTACCGTACTCAGTCGCCAGCAGGGTGTCGGTTACAACATGAAATATAATGAGAATTATTTTCATTCGTATCAAATAACGGCAAGAAGCAATGTCCAACAAAGCATCCTTTGGCCGCACCGGCCGGCTTACTCCCATCGCTCTGGCGCTGCTGGCTTTCAGCGCCTCCGTCGCAGGGCAGACCGCGGACGGCGGCACGGCCGCCGCCACGCTGGAGCAAGTCAATGTGCGCAGCAAGTACGAACGTGAAGACCTGCCGACCCGTGCGCCCGGCCACAAGGCCGCATCGGGCGCGCGCCTGGGCATCCTGGGCGCCACGTCCATCCTGGAGGCGCCCGTGCATGTCAACGCCTACACGCGCGAGCTGGCCGAGGACTGGTCGGCCCTCACGCTGCAGGACGTGCTGGAGAACGACTCGTCGGTCGTCTTCATCACCAACAAGAACCACCTGCTGCAGAACTTCAACCTGCGCGGCCTGGACATGAGCGCGATGGACATCGCCACCAACGGCCTGTACGGCATCGCCCCGGCCAATGCGGTGCCGGTGGAGATGTTCGAACGCATCGAGGTGCTGCGCGGCCCGAACGTGCTGCTCTCGGGCATGCCGCCCAACAACAGCGTGGCCGGCACCGTCAACATGGTCACCAAGCGCGCACTGGCGCAGCCCATCGCCGACCTGACGATGACCTACGCCACGCATTCATACCTGCAGGGCCATGCCGACGTGGGCAAGCGCTTCGGCGATGAAAAGCGCCTGGGTATCCGCTTCAACGGCGTCTATGGCAGCGGCGAGATGGGCGCCAAGGAAGAGGACCAGACCCGCCGCGTGGGGGCTCTGGCGCTGGACTACCTGGGCGACCGCGCGCGCTTCTCGCTGGACGTGTACAGCAGCGTCACCAAGATCGAGGGCGGCAGCCCGGGCATGTTCAACTTTCTGGGCAACGCCCAGATCCCCGGCGTGGGCCGCCTGCTGGCGCCGCCCGAGGGCGACACCAACATGTTCCGCGGCACGCACGGGCAGTACGACAACAGCGGCGCGCTGGCCCGCGCCGAGGTCGACTTCACGCCCGACTGGCAAGGGTACTTCGCGATAGGCGGCTCCGAGGCCGAGGGCAACGGCCTGCTGTTCGGCACGCGCGCCTTCGTCACCGGCGCGGACGGCACCACGCGCGGCGCGATCTACAACGTCCACACCGAATCCGAGCGCCGCACGGCCGAGACGGGCGTGATCGGCAAGTTCGACACCGGCAGCGTCAAGCACCGCCTGCAGCTTTCGGCCAATATCCTCAAGCACAAGGAAGGCACGGTCAACACCGCCTGCAACTACTGCTACACCACCAACATGTACAACCCCGTGGCGCCCACCTTTCCCGCAGCGCCCAAGTGGACCGGCTACACCACCGTGAACGACTACCGCTCGCTGGCCGTCGCCGACACCATGGCCTTTGCCCATGAAACCGTGCTGCTGACAGTGGGCGGGCGCCACCAGACCGTGAAGATGCCGCTGCAAAAATACAGCGAAAGCCGCTTCTCCCCCATGCTCGCCGCCGTGGTACGGCCCTGGGGGGATTCCCTCTCGCTCTTTGGCAATTACACCGAAGGCCTGGAGCCCGGCCAGATTGTTGGAGTGGGCTACGCCAACACGGGTGAGGCCCTGCCACCGAAGCAGACCAAGCAGTTCGAACTGGGCGTGAAGCTGCAGACGGGTGCGCTCACGCACACCGTCAGCGCCTATGAGATCAAGCGCCCCTCCTTCGTCACCAACAGTGCCAACCGCATGGTCGATGACGGCGAGCAGCGGCTGCGCGGCCTGGAGTGGAGCATGTACGGCATGTTGACCAAGGACCTGTCGCTGCTGGGCGGCGTTACCCACATCGAATCCGAGCAGCGCAACACCGGCCGCGATACCTACGGCACGCCTGAGCTGCGCGCGCGCATCGGCCTGGATTGGCAAACGCCCGTGCAAGGTCTGAAGGTGGGCGGCCGCGTGGTCCATACCAGCTCGCAGTGGGCGGATTCGGGCAACAAGCTGCGCGTGCCCTCCTGGAACCGCCTGGACCTGAATGCCAGCTACGCCACCAGGTTCGGCAGCATGCCCGTGCGCTTCAACGCCAGCGTGGAAAACGTGGCCGACAAGAAGTACTGGATCGGCATCTTCGGCGACGGCTTCGTGATGCCAGGCGCACCGCGCACCTTCAAAGTGTCTGCGACCGTGTCGTTCTGATACGGGGGACAGGCCGGCTGCAGGAATGGCGCTTTTCAGCGTGGCCTGACTTTCGAAAGCACCGGCGAGGACCGCTTGTGGCGCGGCGGTGGGTCCTCGCCGGTACTGTCCGTCCGCGGCAACGGCAGGCGCTGGGCCGCGATGCCGCTCAGGAAGTCAAAGCACTTTGGTGAGCGTGACGATCACGCGCGACTTGTTGACGGGGCCGAAGAATTCTTTCTTGCTGGCGCCCGCCACCGCAGCGCCCAGCGACACACCCGAGCCGAAATCGTAGGCACCGCCCACGCTGTAGTCCATGAAGTTGGGGGCCGTGATGTCGCCACCAAAGCGGGTGAAACCCACGGATGCCTTCAGCGTGATCTTGGGGGCCACTTCGTGCGCGAACGCCAGGTTCAGGTAGCCGGTGTTGCGGCCCTTGAAGCCGGGGCCGGCGTAGGCGAAGTAGTCCTTGGACAGTGTGTGCGAGTACCGGGCGGTCAGGGGGCCGAACGTGGCCGCGCCATAGACTTCGGTGGTGTTGCCGTTGCTGTTGCCGGGGTAGATGTAGGTCAGCACGCCCAGGTCCAGGTCCGCGTCGCCGGCCTTGAACTTGTAGCCCCCGTACACATCGGATTCGAGCGAGTTGCCCGACAGCCAGTCCACGCTGGAGTTCCAGTTGCCCACATAGAAGCCGGATTCACCAAAGGCATAGTCAAAGCCGCCTTGCAGCGCCGGCTTGACGGCCCTGGCCTTGGAGGTGTCCTGGTCCTGGCCGCGGAACTTGTAGTTGGTGGTCAGGCTGACGTTGCCGGTGAGCTGGGCGCTGGCCAGCACGGGAAGGGTGGCGAAGAGCGCAGTGGCGAGCACTTTGGAGCATGAGAAGGCCATGAAGGAAATCCTGCGGAAACAAAAGAAGGTGCAAGCGTAGGAAAACGTGCATATAAAGTTCGTAAAGAATGCGGGCAAAGCCGTAAATGTTGCCGAGCGCCGACGGACGCCACGAATCGCCAACCACACACCGTGACGCGCTGGCAACATCGCCGGCATCCAGTGTTGCTTGAGGTGCTGTGATGTTGATCAACTGCGTCGTGTATGAGGATGGCACCAAGCTCGCCGACATTCCTGTCCGTGAGATCCGTGAGCACATATCGCTCCCCGGGTGCTTCGTGTGGGTGGCATTGCATGACGCCACCCCGGAAGAACTTGACGAGTTGCAAAAGGAGTTCGGCCTGCATCCCCTGGCGGTGGAAGATGCCCGCCATGGCCATCAGCGGCCCAAAGTCGAGGAATACGGGCCTTCTCTTTTTGTGGTTCTTCATCTCCTGGAGTCGGGTGGGGACCATGAGACCGTCACGAGGCTGGGCGAACTCAATGTGTTCGTGGGCAGTAACTATGTGGTGTCGGTGCGCAACCGCAGTGAGCGAGGATTCTGGGATGTGCGGGAGCGTTGTGAGAGAGAGCCTGAACTCTTGCGCAGCGGGCCGGGATTTGTGCTGTATGCGCTGATGGACGCGGTGGTCGATCGCTACTTCCCGATCATCGATGCCCTCGAGGTGGAGCTTGAAACGATCGAGCAACAGATATTCACCAAGGGTGTCGCGCGGACCAGTATCCGGCGGCTCTATGAACTCAAGCAGCGCCTTACCCTGCTCAAGCACGCCGTTGCCCCGTTGCTGGAAGGTGCGGCCAAGCTGCACGGTGGCCGGGTGCCGCAAATCTGTGCTGGCTCTCAGGAGTATTTCCGCGATGTGGTGGACCACCTTGGCCGGATCAACACCTCCATCGACTCCATTCGCGACACGATCGGGACGGCAATCCATGTCAATCTGTCCATGGTCACCATCGAGGATGGCGAGGTCGTCAAGCGCCTGGCTGCGTGGGCAAGTCTGTTTGCCGTGTGCACGGCGTTCGCGGGAATCTGGGGCATGAATTTCGAGCACATGCCGGAGCTCAAGTGGCGCTACGGATACGCGGCTGCGATCGCCCTCATCGCCACCACCTGTTGCTATCTCTACTATCGCTTTCGCAAGGCGGGCTGGCTCTAGATAGCAGGTGCGGAGCCGTCCGGCGCGCGGGTTCCAGCAGCCAGGCGCCGGTAGATCGGTGGCCCTCGCAAGGGCCGCATTTTTACGCCATTTTTACGGCGACCTCCCCAGTCTGTGCACACTTTTTACAGCGACATCCTGAGAATCAAACACACGTTTTGATGCAGGAGTTGTCGATGGACATGATCTGGATAGCCGCATTGGCGGCTTTGTGGGTGGCCATGGCCGAGGCCGTGGTTTTGCTGGGCAAATTCGGCCCGGCCAAGGGTGAGCGCGCATGATCGGCCTCGAAGTGCTTTATGGCTTTGGCGCGCTTGTGGCCATTGCCTTGCTGGCCTATCTCGTGTTCGCGCTGATCTGCGCGGAGGAGTTCTGACATGGAAACCTCTGCCTGGAGCCTGCTCGGGCTCTTTCTGGTTGCGCTTGGCGTCCTGGCATGGCCGTTGGGCAAATGGCTGGCCGCCCTGTGTGAGGGCCGGTTGCCTCGGTGGATGCATGTGGCCGAAAAACCGCTCTACAAGATGGCCGGGGTGGCTCCCGATCAGTCGATGCACTGGCACGGCTATGCGCTGGCACTGTTGGCGTTCAATGCCATCGGTGCATTGGCTGTGTATGGCCTGCAGCGCCTGCAGCACCTGCTGCCGCTCAATCCCCAGGGAATGGGGGCGGTGTCCGGCGACTCGTCGTTCAACACTGCCATCAGTTTTGTTGCCAATACCAACTGGCAGGGCTACGCGGGTGAGTCCACGATGAGCTATCTCACGCAGATGCTTGGCCTTTCCGTTCAGAACTTCTTGTCAGCTGCCACCGGTATCGCCGTGGCGTTCGCGTTGGCCCGCGGCTTTGCGGCCCGGCGCACCGACGGACAGGGATATGTCGGAAACTTCTGGACCGACGTCACCCGGATCACGGCTTGGGTGCTTGTGCCTGCCTCCTTTGTGATCGCGCTCGTTCTGGTCGGGCAGGGCGTCATCCAGAATTTTGACGCCTACAAGGAGGTCGCAACCCTGGAGCAGACGGCCTATGAAGTGCCCAAGCTGGATGGTGCAGGCCAGCCCGTGACAGGTACCGACGGAGCACCGGCCATGGAGGGCAGGACCAGCAAGACCCAGACTCTGGCCATGGGACCGGTGGCCTCGCAGGAGGCGATCAAGATGCTCGGCACGAACGGCGGCGGGTTCTTCAACGCCAACTCCGCCCATCCCTATGAGAACCCCACCGCCTTGACGAACTTCGTGCAAATGCTGGCGATCTTTCTGATTCCCGCAGCCTTGTGCCTCGCATTTGGCCGTGTTGTTGGCGACCAGCGCCAGGGCGTCGCGATCCTGGCGGCGATGACGGTGATGTTCGTCGTGGCCGTCGTGGCCGTTGTCGCGGCGGAACAGGCCGGCAATCCGCAATGGAGTGCGCTGGGGGTGGACCAATCCGTCAGCACCCTGCAATCGGGCGGGAATATGGAGGGCAAGGAAGTGCGGTTCGGAATCACCGCGTCAGCGCTTTTCGCGGCCGTGACCACCGCTGCCTCATGTGGCGCCGTGAACGCGATGCATGACTCGTTCACGCCTCTGGGAGGCATGGTGCCTCTGGTTCTCATGCAACTGGGCGAGGTCGTGTTTGGCGGCGTGGGCACCGGCCTCTATGGCATGCTGGTATTCGCCATCCTTGCCGTGTTCATGGCGGGTCTCATGATCGGCCGGACGCCCGAGTATTTGGGCAAGAAGATCGAGGTGCGCGAAATGAAGCTCACATCGGTCGCCATTCTGGTCACGCCGATCCTGGTGCTCGTGGGTACCGCGGTTGCCGTGAGTGCGGGCGCAGGACAGGCCGGCGTTGCCAACCCTGGCGCCCATGGGTTCTCCGAAATCCTCTATGCATTGACATCCGCCGCCAACAACAACGGCAGCGCGTTTGCGGGGCTGTCTGCCAATACGCCGTTCTACAACGTACTGCTGGGGCTGGCGATGTGGTTTGGCCGCTTTGGAGTGATCGTGCCCGTCCTGGCCATCGCTGGTTCGCTGGCCGCGAAGAAGCGCCTGCCGGTGACGGCAGGCACCATGCCCACCCATGGGCCGCTGTTCGTGGTTCTTCTCGTGGGGACCGTGCTTCTGGTGGGGCTTCTCAACTACGTGCCTGCCCTGGCTTTGGGTCCGATGGTCGAGCACCTGATGCTCTGGGCCAAGTGAGGTTTGCCGATGACTAAAAAGAATACTTCTACTTCTCTGCTGGATCCTGTCCTGATCCGGACAGCGTTCTGGGGGGCGCTGGCCAAGCTCAGCCCGCTGGTTCAATGGCGCAACCCGGTGATGTTCATCGTGTACATCGGCAGCATCTTCACCACGCTGCTGTGGCTGCATGCCCTCAATGCACCGGCGGATGCGAGCATGCGCCCGGGCTTCGTGCTGGCCATCACCGTCTGGCTCTGGTTTACGGTGCTGTTCGCCAACTTCGCCGAAGCGTTGGCCGAAGGCCGCAGCAAGGCCCAGGCAGCCTCCTTGCGTGGATTGCGCAAGGAAACCTGGGCCAAGAAACTCAAGGAGCCGGTCCATGGTTCCGCGTTCCTGCCGGAGCAGGCCACCAACTTGCGCCGCGGCGACGTGGTGCTGGTGGAGGCGGGCGATGTGATTCCGCTGGATGGTGAAGTGATCGAGGGCGTAGCCTCTGTCGACGAAAGTGCCATCACCGGCGAATCTGCGCCGGTGGTTCGCGAGTCCGGTGGGGACTTCTCCGCCGTGACGGGCGGCACCCGCGTGCTTTCCGATTGGCTCGTGGTGCGCGTGTCCGTGAATCCAGGCGAGTCTTTCCTGGACCGGATGATTGGAATGGTGGAGGCCGCCAAGCGGCAAAAGACGCCCAATGAGGTCGCCTTGACGATCTTGTTGGTGGCATTGACGATTGTGTTCCTGGTGGTCACCGTCACCCTGCTGCCTTTTTCGATCTTCAGCGTGCAGGCGTCAGCGGCTGGGACTGTCGTCTCTCTGACGGCCCTGGTGGCCCTGCTGGTGTGCCTCATCCCGACCACCATCGGTGGACTGCTGTCGGCCGTTGGCGTGGCTGGCATGAGCCGGATGATGCAGGCCAACGTGATTGCGACCTCGGGGCGGGCCGTGGAGGCCGCAGGAGATGTCGATGTGCTCCTGCTGGACAAGACCGGGACCATTACCCACGGGAATCGCCAAGCCAGTGCGTTCCTGCCTGCTCCAGGGGTTTCACCTGGCCGCCTGGCCCGCGCAGCCTTGCTGGCATCGCTTGCGGACGAGACGCCTGAAGGGCGCAGCATCGTCGAGCTGGCCCGCCGTTCGGGCACCCCCGACGAGAATCCGCAGGGCGTGCTGCTTGTGCCTTTCACTGCGCAGACGCGGATGAGCGGTGTCGACCTCCCTGCCGTCGAAGCGTCCGGGCAGCCCGCAACCATGCTGCGCAAGGGAGCCGTGCAAGCCATTGCGCGGCATGTGGAAGCGCTGGGGGGCGCCATGCCACACGAAGTGGCGGCCGCCGCCGACCAGGTGGCGTACCGGGGAAGCACCCCCCTGGTGGTGACGGAAGGGCGTCAGGTGCTCGGTGTTGTGGAACTCAAGGATGTCGTGAAGGTCGGCATCAAGGAGCGCTTCGCCGAGTTGCGCCGCATGGGCATCCGCACCGTCATGATCACGGGTGACAACAAACTCACGGCAGCCTTCATCGCCGCGGAGGCCGGGGTCGATGACTTCCTGGCGGAGGCGACCCCGGAGGACAAACTGGCGCTGATCCGCAAGTACCAGTCGGAAGGACGACTGGTGGCGATGACCGGTGACGGCACCAACGATGCGCCGGCATTGGCGCAGGCCGATGTCGCCGTGGCGATGGGGAGCGGAACGCAAGCCGCCAAGGAAGCTGGCAACATGGTCGACCTGGACTCCAACCCGACAAAACTCCTGGAGGTCGTTGAGACTGGCAAGGCGCTCTTGATGACGCGAGGCTCTCTCACGACGTTCTCGATAGCGAACGACGTGGCGAAGTATTTCGCCATCATTCCGGCCATTTTCGTGTCGACCTATCCGCAGCTTTCCGCGCTCAACGTCATGCAGCTGGCGAGCCCGTCGTCTGCCATCTTGTCGGCCGTGATCTTCAATGCGCTGGTGATCGTCTTCCTGATCCCCCTGGCATTGCGAGGGGTGCGGTATCGCCCTGTGGGGGCGGCGGCCCTGCTGCGCCGCAACCTCGCGATCTATGGCCTCGGAGGTTTGATCGTGCCGTTTGTCGGCATCAAGCTGATTGACTGGATACTGGTGGCCGTAGGGCTGATTTGAGGAACCTTCCATGAAAAACATTCTTCGCCCAGCACTTGTCGTGTTTGTAGCCCTCAGCGCGCTGACGGGCTTGCTGTACCCCTTGGCCGTTACCGGAGCGGCGCAGGCCGTTTTCCCCCACGAGGCTGCGGGAAGCCTTTTGCAGCGCAATGGCCAGGCCGTTGGCTCTTCGTCGATCGGCCAGAATTTCACGGAACCCGCGCATTTCTGGGGGCGTCCGTCGGCCACGGCGCCCATGCCCTACAACGCGACGGCGTCGGGCGGCTCCAACCAGGGGCCCCTCAATCCGGCGTTGAACGATGCGGTCAAGGCCCGCGTGGAGGCATTGCGCGCGGCCGACCCCGGCAATCTGGCGCCGGTGCCCGTGGACCTGGTGACGGCGTCCGCCAGCGGTCTGGATCCGCATATCAGCGTCGCGGCGGCACAGTACCAAGCCGCCCGCGTGGCGCGGGCCCGCCACGTCCCCGTGGCGAGCGTGAATGCCCTTGTCGACAAGCTCACCGAAAAGCCGATCCTGGGCCTGCTTGGCGAACCCAGGGTGAACGTACTGGCACTGAATCTTGCCTTGAATGATGCACGGTAGCAGCGCATCCCGCCTTTTGTCATTCTTGCCCATGGGGCCCGCTTGGAGCCAGGCACGCCATGGCTGACATGCAGCGCCCAGACCCCGATGCGTTGATCGCGCAACTGCGCGCGCAGGAGGCGCAGACCACGCGCGGCAAGCTGCGCATCTACTTCGGCGCCAATGCAGGGGTGGGCAAGACCTGGGCCATGCTCAGTGCGGCGCAGCGGGAGCGTGGTGCTGGCCGCGACGTTCTGATCGGGGTGGTGGAAACCCATGGCAGAGCCGAGACGGCGGCCTTGCTCGCGGGATTGGATGCATTGCCCCTCAAGGAGGTGGAGTACCGTGGCCGGCTGCTCCTTGAATTTGACCTGGACGCGGCCCTTGCACACAAGCCGGCCATCCTCCTGGTGGATGAGCTTGCCCACTCCAACGTGCAGGGATCCCGCCATGCCAAGCGCTGGCAGGATGTCCAGGAACTGCTCGCCGCGGGCATCGATGTGTGGACTGCGCTCAATGTCCAGCATCTGGAGAGCCTCAATGGGACCGTGGGTGCGATCACGGGGATCAGGGTCCATGAGACGGTGCCCGACACCGTGCTGGACGACGCGGACGAAGTGGTGCTTGTCGACGCCACCCCCGATGAACTGATATCCCGCCTGAGTGCAGGGAAGGTGTATGTCCCCCAGCAGGCTGAGCGTGCGGCCCAGAGCTTCTTCCGCAAGGGCAACCTGATTGCCCTGCGCGAAATCGCACTGCGCCGCACCGCTGAGCATGTGGAGGACGACGTCCTGGGATGGCGGATCGAACAGTCAGGCACTCCCGGCGAGCGCGTGTCTGCCGCCTGGAACACCTCGGGCAGCATACTGGCGTGTGTCGGGCCGAACGAAGATGCCGCGCAGACCGTGCGCGCGGCCGCGCGCCTGGCAGGGCAGCTCAATGTGAAGTGGCATGCCGCATACGTGGAGACACCGCGCCTGCAGAGGCTGGACGCACCGCAGCGCGACAGGATTCTGGCCGTGCTGCAACTGGCGCAGGAGCTGGGCGCCGAGACGGCGGTGCTGACGGGCGACCACGTTGCGCCGGCCCTGGCTGCACAGGCGCTTCACCTCAATTGCGCCACCCTGGTCCTGGGTCGTCCTGCGCCGCGGCGCTGGTGGCAGAAGTGGCCTTCGACCAGGGAGGTGGGCCGGGAAATCGCGGGACTTGCCCCCTCGCTTGATATCGTGGAAACGGCGCGCGCGGGTAGTTCGAGGCGGTTGCCGCAGGCACTCTGGAGCCACAAAGTCGGCGTTGAGGCCAGGGAAACCGACGAGGCCGCACACCCGCGCTGGCAGGGCTTCCTCTGGGCGCTCGGTGCCAGCATTGCGGTCACGTTGATGGCGACTCTGTTGCACGGCGTCCTGGAGTTGACCAACATCGTGATGCTGTACCTGGTCGGCGTTGTCGGGGTCGCCATGCGATTCGGGCGCGTGCCTGCGGCGATGGCCGCACTGCTCAATGTGCTGGCCTTCGATTTCTTCTTCGTATCACCGCGGCTGTCTTTCGCGGTCAGCGACGTGCAGTACGTGGTCACTTTTGCCGTGATGCTCGGGGTGGGACTTCTGGTGGGACAGCTCACAGCCGGCCTCAGGTTCGCGGCCGGAGTGTCCAACAGCCGGGAGCGCCGGGCCCAATCGCTGTTCGAGCTTGCGCGCGAGCTGTCGGCGGCCCTGGAGACGAGCCAGGTCATCGAGATCGGCGCGGCGGCTGTGCAGGGGCATTTTGGCGGCAGGGCGGTGGTGGTTGCATTGGACGCGTCGGACCGCCTTCACTACCCCGATGATCTGCCCCAGGAATTTGACAAAAGTGTGGCCGACTGGACCTTGCGGCAAGGACAGAGCGCGGGGCTGGCCACGAGCACCCTGGCGGCGCAGGCATGGCGCTATGTCCCCCTCAAGGCGCCCATGAGGGTGCGCGGTGTGCTGGCGCTGGAGCCCGCGCACCCAAGGTGGCTGCTGATTCCGGAGCAGGCTCAGCAACTCGATACCCTGGCCCGGCAGATCGCCATCGCGCTCGAACGTGTGCACTACGTCCACATCGCGCAAAAGGCGGTGGTGGACATGGAGTCCGAGCGGCTGCGCAATGCCTTGCTGGGCGCTGTCTCCCATGATGTGAGAACACCGCTGACGGCGCTGATCACGCTGGCCGAATCGCTCAAGGGGTTGCCGACGGAGGAGCACGATGCCGTGGCACAAGCCATCGTGCATCAGGCGCACCAGCTCAACGCGCTGGTCAGCAACCTGCTGGACATGGCCAGGCTGGAAAGTGATGTTTCGGGACAAAGTGTCCACTTGCGGCGTGACTGGCAGTCGGTCGAGGAAGTCGTGGGCGCCTCGATACGCGCCGCCAAGCCCGCGCTGAAGGAGTTGACCGTTCGCACGGAAATCCCCGCCCATTTGCCGCTGGTGGAGTTCGATCCCGTCCTCATTGAGCGCGTGCTGGTGAATTTGCTTGAGAATGCCGCCAAGTACGGCGCACCGCCCGTTGTCATCAAGGCGTTTGCGACAGAAAGGAGTCTGGTGTTGACCGTGACGGACCACGGGCCTGGCCTGCCACCCTCTGTGCGTGGCAAGGAACACCTGCTGTTCGAGAAATTCACCCGGGGACAGGCTGAATCGGCGACACCGGGCGTGGGCCTGGGGTTGGCGATCTGCAAGGCGGTGGTGCACGCGCACGGCGGAACGATCTCCGCTGCCAGCGCAACCGGGGGCGGGGCGGAATTCACCATCACGCTCCCGCGCCGAGAGCCTCCCCCCGATCCCGATTTGGAAGATATGGAGCGGGGCGTTGCCGCCCCGGGATACGATGCAAATACGTACCGTGCTGGTGGTTGAGGATGAGCCGCAGATCCGGCGCTTCGTTCGCAGTGCGCTCGAAGCAGAAGGATGGCAGGTTCATGAAGCCGCGACGGTGCGCGAAGGACTGTCTGCGGCGGGTACCCGCCAGCCCGATCTGCTGGTGCTGGACCTGGGATTGCCTGACGGCGATGGCATTGACCTGATCCGCGACGTGCGGGGCTGGTCCGCCGTGCCGATCATCGTCCTGTCTGCGCGCACCGATGAGGCCGACAAGGTCTCCGCACTCGACGCTGGAGCGGATGACTATCTCACCAAGCCCTTTGGTACGGGGGAGCTTCTGGCGCGCGTGCGTGCCAATCTTCGCCGCCCGCGTGCGGCGACAGGAAATGGGCTCACCGTGGATGGGGTGGAGCCAGCCTTTCATTTTGGCGACGTGGAGGTGGACCGCAGCGCTCGGCTGGTACGCAAGGGCGGGGTTGAAGTCCACCTGACGCCGACCGAGTACCGCATGCTGTCGGTGCTGGTCGCCAATTCGGGAAGGGTCATCACCCAGAAACAGCTGCTCCGCGAAGTGTGGGGGCCGATGCGGTCGGACCAGAGCCACTACCTGCGCATCTACATGGGGCATCTCAGGCAGAAGCTCGAGGCAGATCCGGCGCAGCCTCGTCATCTGCTGACCGAATCGGGAGTGGGGTACCGACTCGCGGTGTGACTCCACAAGCGATGGGCTCCAGGGCTGCAGCGGTGCGCCCGGCGCGTTTCCCTCGTCGCGTGATGTGGCCGCGGAATTTGACAACGAATTGACGGCTCGAACCCCAGTTTTTACGAACGATTTACACCAGTTTTTCTAGACTGGGTGCATGTTCAATAGATGCCACTACCCCTTTTTTTGAAGGTTGCCCCGTGGCGAAAGACATGCTGCAAACATACGCAGGGATCAGCCTGCACCGGGTGGCCATGCTGCCCTTCCCCGGGGAGTGCGACGGTCCGGACTCTCTGGTGGCACTGCCCCTGGTCGCTTCATGCACCGACGCACAGGACTTGCGAAAGACACTTCATTCGGCTCTGGGCGCCCGGTTGCGGGGGTACCGAATGTGTCTGGACAGGCCCCGCGAGCGGGCAAGTCTCAGCTTGCTTGTGCAACGCAAGGATGTATTGCACACCGTGTGCTGCGTGATGCGCGTGTTGCCGCACGCCGAGTTTGGCCGCGTGGTGAAAGTCGCTGGTGCTGAGGAATTCCCGTGCCATTGACATCGCTCCACATCCAGTGGGCCCCATCCATGGGAGCGTGGCTGTCGGATCGCAGACGTTGCGATCCCGGAAGGTCGATCCATGGATGACTGGGTGCATGTGTCGCTGGCGCTGCTGGTACTGTTGGTTCCGATCGGCGTCGCGTGGATGGCATTGAAGCTATCTGACCGGGGGGCGCGCAAATCCGGGCGCGGTCTTCGATGAAGCCGTCTTCCCATCGGAGCAAGGTGGAGCCGGCGAACCGTGGCGATCTGGCCGCGCTCGATCGGCTGGAGCGCGCGGCTTTCGAGAACGACAGAATCTCGTTCAGAAGTTGGCAACGCATGCTGGCCAGCCCGTCGGCCCGCGTTCTCGTGTGCAGATCGAGCGAAGGCTTGGAGGGGGCGTGCGTGGTATTGCGCCGCAAGGGATCCTCTGTAGCTCGCCTGTACTCGATCGCTGTGGCGTCTGCCGCAAGGGGTTCCGGCATGGCCGCTGAACTTTTGACCGCGGCGATCAGGGACGCGCGAGAAGCCGGGTGCGCGGTTTTGAGGCTGGAGAGCAGGACTTCCAATGTCTGCGCACACCGCCTGTTCCTTCGCCATGGATTCGTGGGGATGGGCCGCAAGCTTGCCTACTACGGCGATGGCGAAGCCGCTTTGTGCTTTCAGAAGGATCTCTTCGACGACGCGCGGGCGCGAGAAGGGAACGCCTCTCGGGTGCGGCACTACGCCCAGACGCTGGATTTCACCTGTGGGCCCTGCGCATTGCTGATGGCCATGTCTGCCGTGGACCCGTCCATCCCTGTCAATCAAGCCGCCGAAATCCGCCTATGGCGTGAGGCCACAACGGTCTTTATGGCGGCGGGCCATGGTGGGTGTGGTCCTTTCGGACTTGCGCATGCGGCATTGCGCCGCGGCTTTGACGTGTCGGTCTATGCAGCGGCTGGCGCATCACTCTTCATGGACAGTGTGCGCGACCCTCTCAAGAAAGACGTCATCCAGCTGGTGGAAAACGACTTCCGGTTGGAACTGGAGGCTCACCGCGTTCCTGTCCATGCCCGGCCCGTCTCTCCCGAAAGCGTGATTGAGCAATTGCGCATGGGAAGCCTGCCCATTGTCCTCATCAGTCTGTGGCGGCTTCACCGGGAGAAAACGCCACATTGGGTGGTAATCACCGGCTTTGACGGCGCGGTTTTTCGCCTTCTGGACCCTATGGCGCGTTCCAGTGACCCGGACGGCGGAGTGTCCATCAGCTTTGGTGAATTCAAGAAGATCGCCAAGTACGGGCGCCGCAGGCGCACTGCCGCGGTCGTCATCTCCGGAAAGAAATAAATTGTCTTCAGAACATGTGATCGTGGTGGAGAAGCTCGCAGACTTTCGATGGAGCGAGCCCGAGATCAGAGTCATCACCGCCGATCAATTCGTCGCGGAGGAGCCGGATGCCCGGGGGCGTTTTCGCAAGGTCACGAACCTTTGCCGGACTTATGGCTACCTCAGCATGGGCTACTACTGCTCCCTGCTGGCGGAGGCGCGTGGCGACCGGGTCACCCCCAGCGTGGACACCATACTCAGCCTTCAGCGCAAGCGAATGCAGCCTGATGAAGCGTTCGTGCAGCTCAATAGACTGGTCGGTCCGCTGAAGGAAATCCCCGGCTCCGTGAATACGCTGACCTTGCATGTGTTCTTCGGGGTCATGGAGGACCCCGTGCTGGCGCCGCTGGCTCGAAAGAGCTTTGAACTGTTCCGTTGTCCATTGATGGAGATCACCCTCGAACGGCAGGAGCAGTCCGCAAACTGGCAGCTCGGCGGAATACAGGCGTTGGACCTTCGCGATGTCGAGCCTGCGCGCGATGAGGTCTTTGTTCGAGCGCTCCGCCAGTACACACGGCGCAGCTGGCGCCCCATGGTCGCCATGCCACTGCCCCGGATGGACCTCGCGGTCCTGCACGATCCGGATGACCCGCTTCCTCCGTCCAGTCTCAGGACGCTCAAGAAGTTGGTTGATGTGGGGCAGGACATGGGAATTGCGGTGGAGCTTATCGAGAAGAAGGACTTCTCCCGCCTGACCCAGTTCGATGCGCTGTTCATTCGGGAAACCACCGCGGTGACGCACCATACCTTTCAGTTTGCGAGAAAGGCTGTCGCCGAGGGCATGCCGGTCATAGACGACCCCGTGTCCATCCTGCGCTGCACGAACAAAGCCTTTTTGGCGGAGCTTCTGCGCGAGCATGCCATTGCCACACCGGTGACGCGCATGGCCAGCCGGCGCACGCTGGCCGGCATGGAGCACACGCTGGACTACCCCGTGGTGGTGAAAGTACCGGATGGTGCGTTCAGCCGCAGTGTCAAGAAGGCGGAGAGCTTTGAGCATCTCCAGGACATTGCGAAAGGCATGCTCAGGGAATCGGAAATCATCCTGCTGCAGGAGTACATGTACACAGACTTTGACTGGCGCGTCGGGGTTCTGGCGGGGCAAGCGGTCTTCGCGGCGAAGTACTTCATGTGCAATGGGCACTGGCAGATACTGCAGCACACAGCAAATGGCAAGTACACGGAGGGGCGGGTGCAGGGCGTACCGCTGCAAGATGTGCCCACAGAGGTGCTGGCGGCAGCCGTCAATTCCGCGCGCCTGGTTGGCAATGGATTTTATGGGGTGGACATCAAGGCCACGGCCTCTGGTGTCTATGTCATCGAGATCAACGACAACCCCAATCTCGATGTTGGCATGGAAGATGCAGCATTGGGCGACAAGCTGTATTCCACTTTGCTCTCGCACTTCCTGCTGCAGGTGGAACGCCGATTCACATCCACTGCGCAGCGTGGCAACGCGTCTCGTTTGCAACCTGACGCGGTGACGCCTGGGTAGTTCGACGCGGGAACATTTGGCGGCTTTTTTACGGACGGCGGGCCTGCTCGGAAATGGGCCGATCGCCGATGCGATGGACCCATCCTCCGCTGTTTTGGTTAGCATGGTTTCCGAAGCCCGGTTTGCGGCAGGTCGCGAGGAAATCCGGGATTGATTTCCTGGCTGCACCACGTGAAATGGGCGCTGGCGCCCACGCCATGATGGCTGAATGAACCGCCAGTCGGCGCAAGGTGCCCACGCCCCAAGTGTTTTGCTCGGCATCACGAACCAGACGAAAGGCCACTGCATGTCAACCGAGTCCCATCCCGCCTGCGTGCGGGAGTTGCGCCAGGTCCTGTTATGGCCCCTGCGCCTGATGCCGGTGCGGGGTTCCGAGGGGCGACACGCCAAGCCCTGGCAGGTGCTGGCGGACATGGGCGAGGCCTCGCCCTGGCGCGAGGTGGTGGATGAATTCACGGGCGACAGCGATCGTTTTCACGAGCGCCACTACAACGAGTTCGTGACCTTCTTGCCCTACGTGCAGCGCTTCCTGTACGGCGAGGGGCGCAGCCAGAAAGGCAGCAGCGCCGCAGGTTCACCGATGCGGGTATTCCGGCGCAGCGACGTCAGTGCCGTGCGGGCGGTGCTGCACCCCGGTGCGCCGCCGATCACGCTCGACATCGTCCATGTGGACCTTTACTTTTTCCTCGACCTGGATCTGGTGCTGCTCAATGTCGAGGTCAGCGCCCGCGACCTGGCGCTGGCCCAGGCGCAGGAACTGCTGTACCGCTTTGGCCGCGGCTACCCCGCCAGCTGGGATGCGAAGGGCCATGCGCAGCACTGCCTGTACAGCGCCGAGTGGCTGGACGCCGCGGGGCAGGTGCTGGCCCAGTCCGATGCCAACCAGCGCGACCTCTTCATGGCCCATGTCAGCAGCCACCGCGCCCCGCGCATCGCCGCCCATTGGGCTTGGCTGCTGGAGCCCCTGGTGAGCGACCATTCGGAGCGCAGCGGTCCCTTGCGCTACCGCCAGATCGAGTACTACCGCATGCCGCAACTGGCCTTTCTGGCGCTGGACAACCCGCGCGCACTGAGCCGCAGCGACTTCGTTCGCCTCGGCCTGGTGACCGGGGCGGCCACCTCCAGCGACGACGCCAGCCTGCCCTATGCCGAAGAGCATCTGGCCGACTTCGAAAACCGGTTTTGTTACGACCGATTCTGGAGCCACAGTGGCGCGGCTCCCAACACGCGGTATCTTTGCAGCGGCCATTCGCTGCTGGTGCTGGGCGATGCCCACAGCCCGTTTTTTGTCTGCCGCGACCGGGGGGTGCTGGCGCAGTTCCGGCACCAGCATTTCTTGTTGTTCCTGATCGCGCATTTCCAGAAAGCGGCGCTGCTGATGTTCTCGGACCGGCTGGCCGAGGCACTGAAAAACCTGGACATTGCCGACGCCGCCAGCGTGCGCCGCTTCAAGCGCACGATCCGTGACAGCTTTGCCGGCTTTCTGCGCTTCACGCACCGCTACTGGTTCCACGAAGTGTCCGAACAGGCCCAGGTGCGTGCCCTGTTCCGCATGTGCGCCAACCACCTCGGGCTGGACCCGCTGTACACGGAGGTCAAGGAGCGCATTGGCGAAATGAACCAGTACCTGGACGCGGACAGCCTGCGCCGCCAGGCCAACACCGTCGTCCGGCTGACGGTCGTGACCATCTTTGGCCTGATCGGCACCGTGACCACGGGCTTCCTGGGCATGAATTTGCTGGCCGAGGCCGATGCTCCCCCGGGCCGCAAGCTGGGGATTTTTGCCGTCGTGTTTGCCTTGACCACCTTGCTGACGGTTTACACCATGGTCAAGTCCAAACGCCTGTCGGACTTTCTGGACGTGCTTTCAGACGAACGCGCCAGTGCCTGGCAGAAAGTCAAGGCGCTGGGGCTGGTGTGGCGGTGCACAGGAGAATGAGGCGTGCTGCCCATGCCCCTGCTGGCCGTTCATCGCCGAGTTTTGACCAGGCAGTGACTGTTGTCGCCGATGGCACCCTTCTGTTGGAAAATCGCGCGTGACGGCAGTCGCTGTGTGGCCTACAGCGGTCATCCACCTTCGATGCAGCGACAGGCATGCACGCACGATTCAGTTGCGCCGTCCTGCCGCCCGCTGTGCCTGCAACGTCGATTCGGCCCTGCCGTGTGCAGGTTTCGAACGCCGTGCGGCCAGGCAACAGCCAGTTCTTTGCCCGAGCCGGAGGCGGCAGGCGCAGGCAGGCAGCCAGGTCGCTTGCAAGCTTTCTGTGCGAGGAGGATAATTCGCTCTTATGAAAATTCTCACCAACGTGATCAAGGCATCGTTCACCCCCTAGTTGCGCCCCTCGATCGCGTGTCGGAGGGCTGTGCGCCTTCCGGTCCATAAAACCCCGGCAGGCTCCACCTCCGGGGTTTTTTGTTTTTTCAGACTTTCTCACCACCCAACCTATGCGTACCTACGACAAGTTGATTGCCACGATTCCCGGCCGCCGGAGCTTGAGTTCCGTGCGCCCGGGCTTCGGCGACAGCACAACACCCATTCAACGCTAGCCTGAAGGCGAATCCATCTCGCCTGGGCTGGCAGATAGCCAACCAGGCGGCAGCTGCTCGCAGAGCCGGGCGCAGCCGCAAGAGATTGAAAGATTCGCCATGAGAAATTCACGCAACACCAGCAATGCCCATCTGCGCAACCTCGGCGTCATCGCCCACGTCGACGCGGGCAAGACCACGACCACCGAACGCATCCTGTTCTACACGGGCGAAAGCCACCGCATCGGCGAAGTGCACGACGGCACGGCGCACATGGACTTCGATCCGCAGGAGCAACAGCGCGGCATCACCATCAACAGCGCGGCCGTCACCGTGCACTGGAAGGGCACGCAGCTCAACCTGATCGACACGCCCGGGCACATTGACTTCAACATCGAGGTGAACCGCTCGCTGCGCGTGCTCGATGGCGCAGTCGTTGTGTTCGACGGCGTGGCCGGCGTGGAGCCACAGACCGAGACCAACTGGCGCCTGGCCGACAAATACCGTGTGCCGCGCATCGCGTTCATCAACAAGCTCGACCGCGTGGGCGCCGACTTCCACCGCGTGGTGGCCATGATGGAAGAACGCCTGGGCGTGCGCGTGGTGCCGCTGCAGATCCCCATCGGTGCGGAAGGCGACTTCCGCGGCGTGGTGGACTTGCTGAGCCTGCGCGCCCGCATCTGGGACAAGGACGACGCGAGTGCGCCCTACCGCGAAGCCGACGTGCCCGCCGAGCTGCTCGAGCAAGCCGTGCGCGCACGCGCCCGCCTGGTAGAGGCCGCCGTGGAGCAGGACGAAGCCGCGCTGCAGGCCTACGTGAACGGCGAAGAGGTCGCTGTGGACGTGCTGCATGCCGCCCTCCGCAAGGGCGTGCTGGCAGGCACCTTCGTGCCCGCGCTGGCCGGCTCGGCCTTCAAGAACCGCGGCGTGGAGCCTTTGCTCGACGCCGTGGTGGACTACTTGCCCTCTCCGGACGACATCGTGCGCGAAGGCGGCGAGACCGCTGCGGACCCGTTCAAGGCCCTGGCGTTCAAGGTCGTCACCGACGACCACGGCGCCAAGGTGTTCGTGCGCGTGTACAGCGGCCGTCTGGGCCGGGGCGACGTGGTGCTCAACACCAGCACGGGCAAGACCGAGCGCGTGTCGCGCCTGTACGAAGTGCATGCCGACAAGCACATCGAGCGCGACGAGCTGGTGGCGGGCGACATCGCCGCCGTCGTGGGCCTCAAGGACACGCTGACGGGGCACACGCTGAGCGACCCGGCCCACCCCGTGGTGCTGGAGCAGATCAGCGTGCCCGAGCCGGTGATCCACGTGGCCATCGAGCCCAAGGCGAGCGCGGACCAGCAAGGCCTGTCCAAGGCCCTGCAGTCCCTGTTGCGCGAAGACCCGAGCCTGCGCCTGCAGCACGATGCCGAATCCGGCCAGACCATTCTGTCCGGCATGGGCGAGCTGCAGCTCGAGGTCTCGATCGAGAAGCTGCGCGCACGCCACGGCGTCAACGTGTCGGTCGGCCGTCCCCAGGTGGCCTACCGCGAAACCATTTCGAAGAGTGTGGAGGTACACCATGTGCACAAGAAGCAATCGGGCGGCCCCGGCCAGTTCGCCGAGGTGAGGTTGCTGCTCGAACCCCTGCCAAGGGGCGAAGGCATCCGCTTTGAAAGCCGCATCGTCGGCGGCGCCGTGCCGCGCGAGTTCATCCCTGGGGTGGAGGCCGGCATCCGCCGCGCCGCCCTCACGGGCGTGGTGGCGGGCTTCCCCGCCGTGGACTTCGCGGCCACGCTGGTGGACGGCAGCTTCCACGAGCGTGACTCGTCCACGCTGGCCTTCGAGCTGGCGGCCATGGCTGCCTTCCGCGAAGCCTTTGTCAAGGCCGGGCCCCAGGTGCTCGAACCCGTGATGGCCGTGGAGGTCATCACCCCGGCCGAGTACCTGGGCGACAGCATCGGCGATTTGAACCGTCGCCGTGGCGTGGTGCGCGGCCAGGGCCAGCGCGGCAACGCCGCCACGGTCGAGGCCGAGGTACCGCTGAAAGAGATGTTCGGCTACATCGGCAGCCTGCGCGCCTTGTCTTCGGGCCGCGCGCAGTACTCGATGCAGCTGGACCACTATGGGGTGGTGCCTGCGGGGGAGATGGCTGCGTTGGTGCCGTGAATTGAATCAGCGCGATAGGCCGGAATCGATGGCCTGGCAGCGCAAGACGGGAGGGGCGTGGACGGATGTCTGCGCCCCTTTTTTTGTCTGCGATGGGAGCCTGGATGGCGGCATCGGTTCAGGAGCGAGCTGGCGGACGGCCCCAGACTGTCGGCGGTCACGGCGACCCGCTGCCATCAGCGCGATCGCCGCCGAACAACTCGAACACCATGCCACGCAGCCACTGGTTCACTGGTTCGCGATGCACCTTGGCATGCCAGAACACACTGATCGGCGCCTCGGGCAACTTGACCGGGTGCGTGCGCAATGTCAGCCCGAAGGGCTCGACCAGCTTGAGTGCCAGGAGCTCGGGCACCGTCGCCACCAGCGCCGTGCCTTGCAGGATGTGGCCCACACTGACAAAGTGCGGCACGCTCAGCCGCACAAGGCGGTCGATGCCGGCCTTCTGGATCAACTCGTCGACTTTGCCATGCCCCGTGCCCGCGGCGACGATCACCAGGTGCTCCGCCGCCTTGTAGTCGGCGAGCAGCAGCTTCGGCCGGTCCAGCGTGTGGCCCTTGCGGAACAGGCACACGTAGCGCTGGCGAAACAGCCGCCGCTGGAAGAAGCCCGCCTTGAGCTGGGGCAGCAGGCCGATGGCCAGGTCCACCTTGCCAGACTCCATATCGTCGCGCAGATTGGTCGCGTTGTTGCGCACGGTATTCAGCGTCACACCGGGCGCTTCCCGCCCCAGGCGCTCCAGCAGCGCTGGAAGGAAGACGATCTCTCCAATGTCCGTCATGCCGATGGTGATGGTGCGCTTGAGCGTGGCCGGCGTGAACTGCATGCGCTGGTTCAGTCCACTGTGGATCATGCCCAGCGCGTATCCGACCGGTTCGCCGAGTTGTTCGGCAAAGGGCGTGGGCACCATGCCGCCCGACGTGCGCAGGAACAACTCGTCGCCGAAGATTCGGCGCAGCTTGGCCAGCGCATTGCTGACGGCAGGCTGGGTGAGGCCCATGTTGTCGGCCACCTTGGACACGCGCCGCTCGACCATGAGTTGCTGAAACAAGACCAGCAGGTTCAGATCGATGTCAGATAACTCCATCGCCACTCCATCAGTGCGGGTGATATGAAGCGGCAATGGTATTGCAGCCGATGATTCTTATGCACAATCGCATGAATGATCTCGCAGCCCGCCCGCCATGGACATTCTTGTTCAGCCGCTTAACCGCGTGATCCGTGCCGCACCGGGCGTGAATCTGCTCGACGCCCTGCGCGCGGCGCAGGTTCCGATGTCCTACTCCTGCCTCTCCGGCCGCTGCGGTATCTGCCGCTGCCGGGTGCTCGATGGCGAGGTGTTCGATGGGGGGCGTGAGCAGCAGCGCCCGCTGGACGGCATGGACGGTGCCGTGCTGGCCTGCCAGACCTATGTGACCGAGGCCTGCACGATCGAAGTGCCGGCGCCCGAGGAGGCCGTGGTGCACCGGGCGCGTGTGGCCAAGGCCACTGTCGCGGCCATCGAGCCGTTGGCGGTCGACATCCGGCGCCTGCTGCTCAAGGTCACCAAGCCGATCGCATTCTCACCGGGCCAGTACGCGCAGATCGCTTTCACGCCGGCCCACGTGCGTCCTTATTCCATGGCGAGCTTGCCGGGCGAAGAGCTGCTGGAGTTCCACGTGCAGCTGATGCCCAGGGGCCGGGTCAGCGGCTACATCGTGGATCAACTGAAGGCAGGGGATGCCGTCAAGGTCAGCGGGCCGTTGGGTGCAGCCTATCTGCGCCAGCAGCACACCGGGCCGATACTGTGCGTGGCGGGGGGCACGGGGCTGGCACCGGTGCTTTCGGTGGTGCGTGGCGCCGTGGCCGCCGACATGCGCAACCCCATTCACCTGTACTTCGGGGTGCGCTCGCCACGCGAGCTGTACGGCCTCACCTGGCTGGACCAGCTGCGCCACGCACACCCTGCGCTGCAGGTGCATGTGGTGGTGGCCTCGGGCGCGGACCCTGCGGCGCAGCGGCGCGGGCTGGTGACCCAGGCCATCGAACAGGACCACGCCAGCCTGCGCGGCTGGCATGCGTATCTGTGCGGCTCACCACCGATGGTGGAGACGACCACGCTGGTGGCGCTGGGCAAGGGCATGGAGCCGGCCCACATCCATGCCGAGGCCTTTTACATGCAGGGCGACTGAGGTTCAGCCCGCATCGGGCTGCGCACTGGGCGCGGCTTGCCGGAATGCGTCCAGTTGCCCGCAGGCCAGGTCCACCGCCTGCACCCGCGGCCAGCGCGCCAGGTCGACCTTGAAGCGGCGCGCGCTCTCCACTTGCGGCACCAGGTAGACATCGGCCAGCGTAGGGTGCTTGCCAAAGCAGAAGTCGCCACGCCGCCGGTCGCTCGCGAGCAGTGTTTCGATGGTGTCGAAGCCCGCGCCGATCCAGGTGCCGCACCAGTCGTTCACGGCTGCCTCGTCCGCGCCAAAACGGTGGCGCAAGGCTTCCAGGATGCGCCGGTTGTTGACCGGGTGGATATCGCAGCCCACGATGGCCGCGAGTGCGCGCACCTGGGCACGCTCTGCGGCATCGGTGGGGAGCAGCGGCGGACTCGGATGGCGCTCTTCGAGCCATTCGATGATGGCCGGCGACTGGATCATCAAGCGGTCTTCCGTGTCCAGCACGGGCACGAACTGCTGCGGATTGATCGCCTTGAAGGCCTGCGCCAGATGCTCCTCGCGCCGCAGATCGACCGCGACCTGCTCGTACGAAAGGCCTTTCAGGTTCAGGGCGATGCGCAGGCGGTGGGACGTTCCACTGCGGAAGAAGGTGTAGAGCTTCATGGTCAGTCCAGAGCGATCTTGGCGCGCTTGACGACATCACCGAACGTGCGCGAATCGCGTTCGATGGCGCGGAGCAGCTCGCTCGGCGGGCCAATGTAGGGCTCGAATCCGAACGTCGCCAGGCGTTCCCTGACCTCTGCGGTCGCGAGCACCTTGCCCACATCGGCATGGATCTTCTCGATCGACGCCTTCGGTGTGCCGACAGGAGCGAACAAACCCACCCAGGTCTTCACCTCGAACCCCGCCGGCCCGCCCGCCTCGCCGACGGTCGGGATATCGGTGAAGCCCGCCAGACGCTTGGGTGCGGCGAGCGCCAGGAACTTCACCTTCTTGGCCTGGTACATCGGTCCGGCCGTCGCCGCCGTGCCGAACGCCCACTTGATGTCACCGGTGGCGACGGAGGTGTAGACGTTCCCCATGTCCTTGTAGGGCACGTGCATCATCTTCGTATCGGTCGCGGCTTCGAGCATTGCCGCGCCGACATGGGCCACGCTGCCGATGCCCCATGATCCATAGGTGATCTCGCCGGGTGCCGCCTTGGCCGCCCGGATCAGGTCGCCCACGTCTTTCCAGGGCGAATTGGCCGCCACCACCACGAAGAAGTTGGTGAAGTACACCGGTGCCACCGGCTCGAAGTCCTTCAGCGGGTCGTACGGCAGCTGCTTGAACACATGCGGCTGCAGGGCCATGTGGGTGTTGTCCACCTGCAGCACGGTGTAGCCGTCAGGCGCTGCGCGTTTGGCGTCACCGATGGCGATGAAGCCGTTGGCGCCCGGCTTGTTGTCGATGACCAGTTGCTGGCCCCAGTGGCGCGACAGCCTTTCACTGAGGATGCGCATCACCGCGTCCGGGCCGCTGCCCGGGGAATACGGCGCGACGGACCGCACGGGCTTGGCGGGGTATGTCTGCGCCGCTGCGCCGGGCAAGCCCGCAGCGGTCAGCAGGGCCCAGGCGCAAAGCGCAGCGGCCGTGCGGGAAATGGAAGTACGGATGGCTGTGATCATGGCTATGTCTCCTTGTCATTGGGGCCGGAATCGGCCTGTTGTTTCGTGGCTGATCGGTGGGGTGGGCAAGCGCGGCATGCAGGCCGGAGGCCTCCGGCTCAACCGGTGGTCTGGGCGCGGTGGGCGTGCAGCGCCTCGAAAATCGGCGCGTCGCTGAAACGGAAAAGGTCGAGCGCACCCGAGGCGGATGCCTGGGCCGAGAACGGCTGCCACGACGGCACCACGAACAAGTCGCCACGCGCCACGTGCCAGGTGCGCTCTCCCACGGTCACGGAGCCACTGCCGTCGAACACCTGGAACACGGACGAGCCCACCTCGCGATGGACGCGCGTCGCGCCGCCCGCGCGCACGCGGTGCATCTCGGTGCGCATCGTCGGCAGCACATCGCCGCCGGTGGCAGGGTTGGTAAAGCGCACCGCCGCATGCCCCGGGCTCAGCGTGCCGGCCTGGCCTTCGGCCTCCAGGGCGAGCTGATCGGCCAGCGCGCCGTCGGTGTCCACCCAGCGGTAGGCCAGGAGCGGGGTGGCGGGCTGCGCTCCCGCCATCGAGACGGGGCGCAAGCCGGGGTGGCCCCAGAGCCTTTCGGAGTACGAACGCTCCGCCGTGGTGCGCTCGGCGGGCGAAATCCGCTCGCGCCCGACCTCGAAGAACTGGCTCTCGGTGTAGTACGAGAACGGAATGTCCAGGCCATCGATCCAGGCCATGGGCTCGGTGGCGGCGTTGTGGTGGGCGTGCCAGTTCCACCCTGCCTGCGGCAGGAAGTCGCCGCGCGACATGCGCACCGCATCGCCATTGACCACCGTCCAGACGCCCTCGCCCTCCACCACGAAGCGGAAGGCGTGCTGCGTGTGCCGGTGCTCGGGAGCATCTTCACCCGGCATCAGGTACTGGATGGCGGCCCACAGCGTGGGCGTGGCGAACGGACGGCCGCCCAGCGCCGGGTTGGCCAGCGCGATCGCGCGGCGCTCGCCACCGCGGCCCACGGGCACGATCTCGCCGGCCTGCGCGGCCAGTGCCTTCAGCCGGTCCCAGCGCCACAGGTGTGGCACGGCCTTGGATTGGGGTTGCCGGGGCATCAGGTCGCCGATCTCGGTCCAGAGCGGCACCAGCAGTTCCTGCTCGAAGCCTCGGTAGAGCTCCTCCAGCGCGGGCGTGGGGTCGGGCTGGCCCCGCCCCGCCACGGCATGCAGCCGCACGGGGGAAGGCGTCAGGTCGGTGGTCATGGTGGGTTTGTCTCCTTGATTCATCGTTGTGTCACTCCGCAGGGCCGACGTGGAGCACGATGCTGCCCACGCCGTCGATCTGGCCGTCGATGCGGTCACCTGGCTGCACCGGGCCCACGCCTTCGGGCGTGCCGGTGAAGATCAGGTCGCCGGGCAGCAGGTGGTAGAACCTGGACAGGTCGGCGATCAGCTCGGGGATGTTCCAGATCAGCTTGGACAGGTCGGACTTCTGGCGTACCTTCCCGTTGACCGACATCGCCAGCTCGCCCTGGCTCAGGACGGCCTGCTGCATCGGCACGATCTCCGAGACCACGGAGGACTGCTCCACGTCCTTGCCCAGGTCCCAGGGCCGGCCTTTCTCGCGCGCCACCAGCTGCAGGTCGCGGCGCGTCATGTCCAGGCCGCAGGCATAGCCGTAGATGAGGCGCGGAGCCTCGGCCTCGGGCACGCGAAAGCCGGGCGCGCCGATGGCCACCACCAGTTCCATTTCGTGGTGGTAGTCCTGGGTGCCCGGCGGGTAGGCCACGGTGGCACCGGACTCGACCAGTGTGGACGGTGCCTTGGTGAAGTAGAAAGGCACCTCGACCGACTTGTCGACCGGGCGCCCCATCTCGACCGCATGCGCGTGGTAGTTGCGGCCGACAAAAAACAGCCGCTGGATGGGCAGGCGCTCGCTTCGGCCACGCACCGGCAGCGCATAGACCGGCGGTGGATTCCAGAGATAGGTGGTGGAGGTCATCGGGGTTTCCCTTTTTTGAAAGTGGTGGTGGGGTGGGTTCAGGCCTTGGGCAGTAAGCAACGGGCGCCTGGTTCACAGCTTGGACATCGGCGTGCCCAGGTCCGCCAGGCGCTCAACATTGACCGGCCTGCGCTGCTCGATCAGCCGGCGCGCGAAGCGCAGGTCGCGCGCCGCATTGGGGCCGATGGCGGCCTGGACCACGTCGCCGGCCAGGTAGAACAGCACGAAGCCGCCGCTGGCCTGGTCGCCGCGCTGCACCACACGGTGCGCGGGCGTCGGTACGCCGTAGATCTGCAGATTCATGCCGTACTGGTCGGACCAGAACCAGGGCAGCGGCTGGTAGTCCACCGCGTGGCCCAGGGCCGAGCGCGCGGCAGCGATGCCCTGGTCCTGCGCGTTCTGCCACGACTCGAGTCGCAGCCTGCGCCCGGCCCAGGGGTTGAGAGCCACGGCCACGTCGCCAGCGGCCAGGATGTCGGGGTCGGACGTGCGGCACCGGGCATCGACCAGCACGCCGCCTTCGCAGGCCAGGCCCGCCTCGCGCGCCAGTTCGTCGTTGGGCACCAGGCCGATGCCCAGCACGATGGTGTCGGCCGCGAGCACGCTGCCATCAGCGAGCCGCACTTCCGAGCGGCCATCCGCCGCGCGCGCAAAGCCTAGGACTCCAGCGCCCAGCACAACGCGGGTTCCCTGAGAGTGATGCAGCGCCAGCAGGTACTCCGATATCGCGGCCGGTACGGTGCGTTCGCACAGGCGGCCCTGCGTCTCGACGACCACGACGTCAGCGCCCCGCTGGCGTGCCGTGGCCGCCACCTCCAGGCCGATCCAGCCGCCGCCCACCACCACCACGCGGCGGCCGGGCATAAGCGCGGGCGCCAGCGCCATCGCATCTTCGATGGTGCGCAGCGTGTGCAGCGGCACCTGGTCGGCCCCGGGCACAGCGAGTCGGCGGGCCCGCCCTCCGGTGCACAGGATGAGCTTGTCGTAGGGCACCGCTTCGCCATCGGACAGCAGCACCTGCCTGGCGGCGCGGTCAATGCGGCGCGCCTGCACCCCGGGCCGCCATTGCGCACCCAGGGCGTCGAAGGCCTCGGGCTTCATCAGGCGCGTCGTCTCGGGCTGTGCGGCGCAAGACAACACCGCCTTGGACAGCGGTGGCCGCTCGTGCGGCGGGTGGACCTCGTCACCGATCAGCACGATGCGGCCTGTGAAGCCTTCGCGGCGCAGCGTCTGCGCGGCCCAGCCACCGGCCTGGCCGGTGCCGACGATCACGATGGTGTGGATCGGGCGGGCGGCCGCGCCTTCATCCGGCAATGCGGCGGCCGCAACCTCTGGTCGCTTGGCAGTCATGGGCTTTCCTTGTGAGGGCGGTGGCGCTCAGTCGAAGGCCAGCCAGACGCGGCCGCCCTCGATCTTGACGGGGTAGCTGCGCAGGGGCTCGGTCACCGGCGCGCAGGTGGGCTGGCCGGAGCGCACGTCGAACTTGCCCTGGTGCAGCGGGCATTCGATCTCGTGCCCTTCCAGAAAGCCGTCGCACAGCCGTGCATGGCCGTGGGTGCAGACGTTGTCGGTGGCGAAGACCTCGCCGTCCACGCCATACAGCGCGATGTCCCGTCCTGCAACGGCCAGGCCCATCACGTCATCCTGCGGCACATCGTCCCGCGCGGCGGCGTCAATCCAGTTCGTGGTCATGGCAGTTCCTCAGATGGGGTAGATCAGCGAATTGGGGATCATCTCGCTGTCGTAGATGACCAGGCGCGAAGCGAACTTCAGGCCCTCGGGCGTGCGCACCACCTCATCGAGCGTGCGGCCCACGTTGAAAACGGTGGACTCTTTGGACAGGCGCGTGCGCAGTACCGCGTAGTTGGCCTCGCTGTGGATGCGGCCATCGGCACCGACCTGGTGGACGAGCGGCGCACCCACCACGTGGCGCTGGTAGTAGGGGTCGTGGAACAGCGTCTCGCGGATGCCATAGACGCGGTCCTTCAGCATGCCCTTGCTGTCGAAAGCCAGCGTGGCGAGTGGAAAACCGCGTTCGTGGTTCTCGCGCGGCTGCAGCTTGTAGCTGCAGTCGTCGATGAAGAACTCCGGCCAGGCATCCCAATCGGCGGCGTCGAGTGCACTTGCGTAGCGGGCATAGAGTTGCGTCAGTTCGTAGTAGGTCTGGAACTCCATGGTCACGCCTCCATCACCTTGCGCCAGTATTCGTACATGCCGCGGATCAGCGTCTCCGTGACCATGTGGTCCGTGTCGCCGACCTCCCGGCCACCGAGTTCGGCCAACGTGCGGTGCGCGGGCTTGGTCTCGAAGCCTTCCTGCGACCACTCGATGACTTCGCCATCGTCGGCCGACACAAAGCCCGCCGGGCCGAAGAGGTTGGCCTGGCGCAGGCGGCGCTGCGTCATCTCTTCGCTGTCGTCTTCGAAGCCGAAATGCGTCCAGACGAAATCGAAGGCGCCCTTGCCGTCCGGCTGGATGTGGCGTGTGGACACGCTGTTGACCTGCTGCTGGAAGATGACGCTCGGAAACACGGTCATCATGACGGCCGTCGGTGCACCCCACCAGTCTTCGTGCACGATGTCGAGAAAGCGCGGGTCGTTCAGTTCCATGCCCGCCTTGAAGCTGGACACCTGGGTCACGTCGGCCGCCTTGCCGGCCGCGCCGCGGGTGGACACCATGGCCGCATGGCGATGCTGCGCGTCCATCAGCAGCTGGGACTTGTTGTCGGCGCGCCAGAGACCGAAGGTGACGAACCAGGTGTGCAGCAGGCCTGGGTGGTAGGGGTCCTTGATGTTCTCCTGCATCAGCTTCCAGTTGCCCGGAATCCGCTGGCGGTTGTAGCCCAGGATCGTGAGCTTGCGGCCGTCGAACAGACGGTCGAAGTAGCCCAGGATCGCGGGCCCCAGGAAGTCCTCCAGCGGCTCCACGCCATGGTCGAATGACGCGAACACGACGCCACCGCGCGTGGCGACCTTGAGCTTGGTCAGGCCATGCTCGGCAGGATTGAAGTCCGCCAGCATGCCGCCATTGACCTTGCCATCCTGCTTGACGCCGCGCCGGAACGGCACGCCCTGCAGGTCGCCCGACAAGGTGTAGTTCCACTGGTGGTAGGGGCAGGTCAGGCTGTCGCGGTTGCCGTGCCGCTCGCGGCAGAACGCCATGCCGCGGTGCGCGCAGACGTTTTCCACCACATGGATCGAAGCATCCTTGTCACGCACCAGCAGCACGGAGCGTTCGCCGATGACGGTGCGCTTGAAATCGCCCGCGTTGGGGATCTCGGCTTCCAGGCCCACGTAGCACCAGTGGCCGTTGTAGAACAGCCGGTCGAGTTCTTTGCGGTACAGGTCTTCGTCGGTGTAGGCCTGGAACGGGATGCGGCTGGTACCGTCCGTCTCCCAGCGGATCTGCCGGGGAAAGACGGTGACGGGGCATTCATGCATGGGCTTCTCCTTTGTGGTGCTGGTCGGTGGTTCCGATGCGGGCTGCATTCCAGCGCCTGGGGACGGATCATTCGCCGCCAAGCTATATCAGTCAATGGAACATGGGTGATGTTTAACATCACTGATATGAATATTGCTTTCGGGCACGGCCTGGGGGCCTTGTTGTGGGTGGGAGGTGAGCAAGGGCGGCGCAGCATGACGGTGTCCGGGCCAGGCGCGGGTCGCATGGAGCTGCTCCCACCGCGTGTGTCGGCGCGCTGCTGCGCCGCGGCGGTCAATAATCACCCACACAACCCAGAAAGAGTGCAATGAACCACCAGTCGCCGCGTCTTGCCGTCACGGCTTTGTTTTTCAGTGCGCTCTTTGCAGCAACCGCATCGGCGCAAGTCGCACCGGTCATCGCCAAGAGCTTCAACCCGTCAGTGGTCGCGCCCAACGGCAATTCCATCGCGACGATCACGGTGACGAATCCAAACGTTGCCGTGGCGCTCAACAACGTTCAATTCAGTGACACCATGCCGGCGGGGATCGATCTCATCACCCAAACGGGCGGCACATGCAGCACGCTCGCGACGGGGGGAGGCATGTTCTCCATCAACCCCGGCGCGGAGACCTTTTCCAGCAGATCGAACGTGCTTGCCGGAGGCCAGTCCTGCACGATTACCGTGAGTGTTCGGGGGACAGTCATCGGCGCGCACGTCAACACGACGTCGCCAGTCACGTCCAGCAATGCCCCGCCTGGCGCCGCCGCATCGGGAACGCTCACCGTGATGGCGGCCAGTGTTCCCGCCCCTGTGCCAACCTTGTCCGAATGGATGGTGATGTTCCTTGCTGCCGCACTGGCCATGGCGGGCGCCCTCAGGCTGCGGGCGTACGCAGCCTGAGGTTCGGAGGCTGGGCCGCAGCCCCGATTCCAGAATCTTGCGTGCGGCGTGCGCCAGCGCACTGTCACCGGCCAAGGCGGGGCTGGCTTCGTGGACGGCGAGCCCTGGCCCCTTGCGCCACTCAGGCGCCCTTGCCCTCGCTGAGTGCGCCCGCTTCGCTGTCGGCCGTCAGGGGAGCTGCACCGTCACGGGTGCGGACAGTGGCCCCTCGTTGCCCGCGGCATCCAGCACGCTGACCTGGTAGTAGTGGCTGCCGAGCGGCGGCGCGACGTCGGTGTAGCCCGAGCCGGTCACCGTGGCAATCGCCACGCCGTCGCGGTAGACGCGGTAGCGCGTGGCGCTGTCCGCGATGAAGGCCTGCTTGACGGCCTGCATCTGCGGATTGCTGTTCGACTGCGGCAGGTAGCCATAGTTGATGGTCCACACCAGTGTTCCGCCCAGGCCCTGCTCGCGCACCCATTTGCCCTTCTCGGCGATGGAGCGCTCGTCTTCGAAGCTCAGGTAGGTGACCGGCGTGTTCGTGCCGCGGTTCCAGGGTGGCGAGTAGGTCATGTAGCCTTGCTTGGCCACGTCGTCCCAGTGGTACGTGGCGCCCGCGCGGTTGAAGGCGTTGTCGTTCACCAGGCGCTGGTAGTTGTTCTCCCAGTCGCCGTTGTTCATCCAGCCTTGCATGCCGTCCATGCTCTGGCGCGGACCGGTGACGGGATGGTTGTAGTACGCACCGTACAGGCCGATGCCGATGCCCAGCTTGGAGCGCGCGATGCCCATGTCCAGATAGGCCTGCACCGTCGATTCAATCGAGGTCGGGTACAGATCGCCCGCACCGGACAGCGGCGAGTGGTGCCACGACTGCCAGCCCCAGTCGCCGGCCATGCTGTAGGTCATCAGGTTGAAACGATCGACTGCGGCGGCCACCTCCGCGTGCCAGGGCGTGATGTCGGGGTCGTTCTTGTTGACCCAGAAGCCGGGCCAGCTCAGCTCCAGCGGCGCGTTCGGCGCCTGGTAGCGGGCACGCAGCGTCGAGGCGGCGCGCAGCTCGCGCAGCAGCGCCAGGGCCTGGGCGCGGGTAGCCGCCGTGTCGAGGTTCTCTTCCCAGTCGATGTCCACGCCGTCGTAGTTTTTCTGCACCGCCTTGTCGAGGATGTTCTTGATGAAGCGTGCGCGCACCGTGGGGTTCGCCGTGGCGGCGATGAACCCCGCGCCATCGCTGTCCCCGCCCACCATCATCACCGCCTTGACGCCCGCCGCATGGGCCTTGGCGATCAGCGCATCCTCCACATGGGCCAGGTGACCCGTTCCGGCGCCCTCCAGCAGATCGCCCGCCTGTCCGCCGGGCAGCGAGCCCAGCGCGGGGGCATAGCGGCCGAAGACGAAGTGCGTCATGGTGCCCATGTCCACGGCTTCGGGCGGGTAGGTTTCCCAGAACCAGCCCGCGTAGTAGCCGTTGACCCATTTGCCGCTCTGGGCGGCGGGGTTCCATCCCACGTTCACCCCGCGGCTGGTCCTGGCGGCCGTCACGCCGCCCACGGGTGGCAGCGGATTGGTGGCCTCCACCGCCACCTGGGTGGTGGCGGCCACGCTTTGGCCCGCGGTGTTGGTGCAGGTCAGCGTGTACGCAGCGTTCGCTGCGGGGCGCACCAGTTCGTTGCCCTCGGCCGCGCGCGGCCCGCTCCAGCCGCCCGAAGCCGTGCAGGTGGTCGCGTTGTGGGCCTGCCAGGCCAGCTGGGTGCTCTGGCCCGCCATGATGCGTGCGGGCGTGGCAGTGAAACTGCCGATGGTGGGGGGCTGCTGTGCCTTGCGCACGGTCACCGTGGCCGATGCGGCCGTGGTGGCGCCAGCCGCGTTGCGGCAGCTCAGTCCGTAGGTGGTGGTGACGGTGGGCCGCACGCTGGTGCCGCCGGTGCCTGCCTGTTCTCCGCTCCAGCCCCCCGTGGCGGTACAGGCCGTGGCGTTCTCCGTGCTCCACGAGAGGATGCTGCTGTTGCCCGCCTCGATCACGTCGGGCTGGGCCGTGAAAGCCTGGATGCGTGGAGGCTGGGGCGGTGGCGTGTTCGGCGCCGTGCCGTCGATGAAGAGCTGCGCGAGTCCTTCGCCGCCCGCCTCGAAGTACTCCATGCGCACGGTGTGGCGCCCCTCGGACAGGCGCACGGACGCCGTGTCCATCGTGATGCCGTGCACGGTCCAGTTGTTGATGATGCGCTTGCCATCCACGAACACGCGCACGCCGTCGTCGGTGTATGTCGTGAACCTGGCGGCGCCCGCGGCGAACGGCAGGCTTGCGGTCCAGCGCGCGGAGAAGCTGTCCACCGGCAGCCTGGGGGCCGGGCTGTCGGTCATCCAGTAGTAGTCGATGGGGCCGCTCTCGCAGCGCTCCAGCACGGCAGCGCCCGCCAGCTTGGTGTTGGGAAAGTACTCCGCCAGCCATTGGCCGGGGGCGCATTCCAGCGCGAAGGCCTGGGTGCCGGCCAGCAGCAGCGAGGCGGCCAGGGCGCGTGGGATCCAGGGGTGGGAGGTAAGGTTTTTCATGGTGTTCCTGGCCGCCAGCGCTTTTCTGGAAAGCGCTGGCAGCTCTCTTTTTGATAGTTAAACAACAACAAATCGGCGTGCGCGCAGGCCGGCCAGCAGCATCAGCGCGGCGAGCAGCAGCACGCCCCATTCGCTCAAGGTGGGAATGGCCTGCGCGCCGCCCGGATCGACCACCGGCCCGGGCGCGGGCGCCACGCCGCCCGTGGGCGGGGCCGATGCGCTGCCGCCCGTGTTGTTGGCCGTGACGGTGAAGGTGTAGGTGACGCCGTTGGTGAGGCCCGTCACGGTGCAGGTGGTGGCGGGGTGCTGCACGGTGCAACTGGCGCCGCCGGGCTGGGCGGTGACGGTGTACGACGTGGGCGCGGTGCCGCCCACGGGCGCCTGCCAGCGCACGGTGACCTGCGCGTTGCCGGGCGTGGCGGTGACGTCGGTGGGGGCGTTGGGCGCGCCTGCCGGCATCACTTCGATGGGCACCGAATCGGACGCCAGACCGTTGACGAACACCGTGGCGCGGTACAGGCCGGGCGCCATGCTCGCTGGCAGAAGGCCGGTGACGACGACGGTTTCGCTGCCGCCATTGGGGCGGATGCGTGCGATGGGCAGCCACACCACGGCGCCGCCGTCTTCGCCTTGCAGGCGCACCAGCGGCACTTGCGTGGCCGATTGGCCGGTGCCGCCGCTGCTGGCTTCGACGGCGCCTACCATGCGCAGACCCGACAACTCTGGCGTGTCACTGCGGGACATCCGGCCCGGGTAGGACGTGATGCGGGGGCGACGGGCATCCGCCACGGCGCTGGGGTTGCCGTAAAGCAAGGCGGTGGCGATGGGGCCGCCGGCGTTGATGCCACCGGTGATGAGCACTTCGCCGTTGGCCAGCAAGGTGGCGGTGTGGTCGGTGCGCGCCTGCGGCATGGCGTCCACGGCCTGCCAAGTGCCGGTGGCAGGGTCGTACAGCTCGGCGCTGGCGACGGGGCCGAAGGGGGCCGTGGTGCTCGAGCCGCCGGTGACGAGCACGCGGCCATTGGGCAGTGCAGCGGCGCGGTGATAGACACGGCCCGTCAGCAGGTTGCCCGTGGCCTGCCAGGTGTTGGTGGCGGGATCGAAGATTTCAGCGCTGGTGCCCGAGGCCGCGGTACTGCCACTGCCGCCAGCCACCAGCACACGCCCATCCGGCAGCAGCGTGGCGGCGTGCCCGGCGCGCATGTGAGTCATCGCGGAGGCGGGCGCCCAGGTGCCGGTGGCGGGCGTGTACAACTCGGCGCTGCTATGGATGCTACCTGCGTTGCGCCCCCCGGTCACCAGGACGCGGCCATCAGGCAGCCGCGTAGCGGTGTGATGCCGGTCGCGGGGCTGGATCATGTCTCCCGTGGCCTGCCATTGGAGAGTGGCAGCGCGATAGACCTCTGCGCTGCTGGCGGCGCCGTAGCCCGTGCCGCCCGCGATGAGCACGTCGCCACTGGGTAGTACGGTGGCGGCGTGGGCGGCGCGGGGGCGCAGCAGGGGCGAGGTGCGCGTCCAGCTCGCCGTGTTCGCGTCGTAAATTTCGGCGCTGTCCAGGGCGACGGAGCCGTTGTAGCCGCCCGCCACGAGCACAAAGCGGTCGTTGGGCAGCAGGGTTTGCGTGTGTTCGACACGGGCATCGTGCATGGCCGTGGTACTGCTCCACTGCGCGGTGCTGGGGCTGTAGCGCAGCGCGGTATTGCTGACCGTGCTGCTGTTGCCCACGGTGCCGCCTGCGATCAGCACCTCGCCATTGCTCGACACCCGTGAGGCGGTGTGGAGCTGGCGCGCCGCGGCCAGGCTTGCGGTGTGGCGCGCGGCCAGGGTGTTGAGCTGCAATAGTTCGACGTTCGCCAACGCGCCGCCCCCCGCGCCCTCGCCGCCCGCCACCAGAACCTCGCCCGTGTGCAGCAGCAGCGCGCTGTGCTGGCCGCGTGCCTGCGCCATGGGGGCATAGACGCTGCCCAGGCCCGCAGCGGGGCTGAAGATTTCCACCGCCGCCATGGGCGTGCCACCGGCGTCGTCCGCGCCGCCCGCCAGCAGCACGCGCCCGTCGGGCAGCAGCGCGGCGCTGTGCTGGGTGCGCGCAACCTGCAGGGCGCCGCTGGCCGTCCAGGTGTTGGCGGAGGGGTCGTACAGCAGGGTGTCGCCCAGCGCGCCGCCGCCGTCGTTGCCGCCGGCCACGAACACGCGCCCATCGGGCAGCAGGGTGGCCGTGTGGTTCACGCGGCGCGCCGGCAGCGGCGCGGCGGCGGTCCAGGTGCCGGTGGCGGGGCTCCAGAGTGCGGCGGTGTTGGTGACGCTGTTGCCGTTGTCGATGCCGCCCGCCACGAGCACGCGGCCGTCGGGGAGCAGCGTGGCCGTGTGCTGGCGCGCGCCCATGCCGGGCATGGAGCCGGTGCTGTCCCAGGTGCGGGTGGCGGGGTCGTAGATTTCGGCGGACTGCAGGCCGTCTTGCCCGGCGGTGCCCCGGCCACCGGCCACGAGCACGCGGCCGTCGGGCAGCAGCGTGGCGGTGTGCTGGCGACGGCGCAGCGCCATGGTGCCGGCGGTGGCGCTGACGGCGCCGGCCTGCGGGTCGAAGGTGGCGGCTTCGCGCACCGATGCGCCGGTGCCGCCCTCTCCGCCCGCGATCAGCACCGTGCCGTCCAGGAGCGGCGTGGCCGTGTGGCCTGCGCGCGGGCCGGGCAGGGCGGGGCCGCTGGTCCAGCGGCCCGTGGCGGTGTCGTAAAGCTGCGTGCTGGCCAGCACGCCGCCGCCGCGCCCCCCGGCGAGGAGCACGCGGCCATCGGCCAATTGTGTGGCGGTGTGCTGGTAGCGCGCGCCGGTGAAGCTGCCGGCAGCCTGCCAGCCCGCGGCATGCGCGGTGCTGGCAACGCCCAGGCACAGCGCGGTGGCGTGCAGAACGCGACGGGCCGTGTCGGCCCATGCGGGGGTGGTCATTGGGGGGTCTCCTGAGAGCAAGCAGAAGCCCGCGATTCTTGGAACGCCCGTGCTTTCTGCCTATCGGTCACCTGACCGATGCGCGTGCATTTGTTGGCAAATCGTCGCGCAAGTGGCGTGGGGTATCCCGAGGGGGAATGGCGCGCGCCGCGGCGGCCCCGCACAATCGGCGCCGCCGGGATAGGCGTGGCCCCACGCTTTCCCGCCGCGCGTGGGGCGCAGCCCCCAGTGAGCGGCTTTTGAGCCTGGGGCGGCCCGGCGATGAGAAAAAAGGAAACACGCTTGCATCACGCATTGACCGAACTGCTGGGCACCGTGGCCGACGAGGCGCGCTGGGGCGAGGCGCTGCACGGCTATGCCACCAGCCTGGGCGCGGACCAGATAGGCTGGTTCGTGCTGGCCGGCGGGCCGGAGCAACTGGCGCAATGGGGTCCGCGCTTTGCTGAACACCCGGACCCGGGCTACTGGCTGCACACCCCCTCGGCCGAGGGCGCGCCCGCGCTGGTGGGCCGGGGCGTGACGGCCGAGGCCACGCTGCGCTACGCCGCGCTGTACCGCGAGCAGGACCCGCTGTGGGATGCCGCCATGGCGGGCTACGCCCAGGCCGGTCCGGGCGGCATCTCGGTGGTGACGGATGCGCCCGCCCCTGCGGCACGGCGCTTTCGGCAGACGGCGTTCTACAACGACTTCCTGCGCCCGCACGACATCGGCACGCGCATGTTCGGCGGCGGGTGGAATGCGCGGCACCCGGGGGGCCACCTGTTCGCGTCGGTCTATCGCCTGCGCGACGACGAGGGCTTCACGGCCGAGCAGGCACGGCGCTTCCATGCGGAGTTCGGCGCCTTGCAACACGCCGCCTTCCTGCACCGCGAGATGTTGTCCCTGCGCACGCGCACGCAGGGGCTGGAGGCACTGATGGAGCGCCTGCCCATGGGCATGCTGTTCTTCGGCACGGGCGGGCGCCTGCTGCACGCCAACGCCCGCGCGCGGCACCTTGCCGCGAGCCCCGGGCACGGCAGCCTGCGCAAGCTGCTCACGGGCATTGCCAATGTGCGGCAGGCGGACGCTGCGCTGGGCGCGCTGTTCACGCAGTCACTGCATGGTGAAAGCGGCTGCGCCGAGTTGCCGGGCGGGCTGCTGCTGGTCTCGCTGGCCGTGGGCGATCTGGCGGCGCTGGGCCTGAACCACGCGGCCCCCGGCGTGGCCTGGGTGCTGATGGAGCGCACGCTGGACGCGGCGGCCGCCGCTGCCCTGGTGTGCCAGGCCTACCGGCTGAGCCCGGCCGAGGGCGCCCTGCTGCTGGCGCTGATGCGCGGCCAGACCCCGCAAGACTTTGCCGACGCGCGCGGCGTGCGCATCCGCACCGTGCGCACGCAGATGAGCACCCTTCTGCTCAAGACCCGCACCCAGCGCCAGCAGGACCTGGTGGCGCTGGGGGCGCGGCTCATGCTGCTGGCGCCGGGGCAGGCCGCCGATGGGGCGGTGGCAGCGGGGGCGCGGACCACAGCGCCCTGAATGGCGAAGCGGGACATGTGCCGCCCCGGGGGGCGTGGAGTCAGGTGCGCAGGGTGTGGCCCAGGTCGTCCCAGCCGCTGGTGCCGGTGGCTGCAAAAATGGTGCGCAAGTGCTTCTTCAGCGCGGCGCTGCCCACGCCCGTGCGCTCGGTGCAGTCCGTGCGTGCATGGCCCAGGCCGGCCAGCAGGGCAATTTCCCGCTGCAGCGGGCTCAGCGGCAGTTCGAACACGCGGCGCACCACGCCGATGCCGCGCGGGCGCAGCAGCTGCAGGGTGACCAAGAGTTGTTGTGCCCCGCCCGCCACGGGGTGCAGGGTATGGGCGTCGGCCGCCAGCCAGCCACCCGGCATGGGAATGCGCTCGGCGCCCTGCGGGGGCTTGCCCAGGCGCCGGGGGAGATCGTGCAGTACCGCCGTTGCCGCCGTGCCGTGCACGCCCAGCCCGAGAAGATTGGCTTGCCGCAGCAACTGGATGGCGGTGGTGTCGGCGAGCTGCGGCTGCTGGTTGGCCGCGTCGAACAGCACATGGCCCACCGGGCTGTTCAGGCCGGTGTCCCAGGGGCGGGCAGGGGGCGTGTGCGGGAAGGCCCGCGCGAGGCTGGCCGATGCGCGCTCCAGCAGCGCGGCCTCTGCGTCGCCGAAGCCCTTGCCTGGGGCGCGGAACAGCGCGGCAATGGCACGGGTGCGGCCTTGCGCTTCCACCCGCAGGTCCAGCGTGTGGTGGTGGCCGCTGGCGCGCACGAGGAGGTTGTAGGAGTTGGAGCGGAAATAGCGGGCATCCGGCGCCATCAGCCTGCCGACGCGCGGACCATCGGGCCGGGCGAGGGCGAGCACATTGGTTTCGTGGGGGCCCACGAACAGTTGCTGGAACTCGTTGAGGAACAGGTCTTGCGCCGATGCAGGGGAATCCTCGTGGTGGAAGCCTTCCGGCAGGCCCTGCCCGTCCATCCAGAACAGGGCCGCCGCATCGGCACCCACCAGCATGCGCAGCACGGCGCACACCTCGGGGGCCACGGGCGCGAGGCCGAGGCCCAGGCCGCAGAGCATGTCCAGCTCCTGCCACAACCGCTGCCGGGATGCGGCCGTGAGGGCTGGGGAGGATGGCCGCGAATTCATGGGGTGAGGGGGAATGCAAGTCGGGAAGGGGGCATTATGGGATCCCGCACTTTTTTTCTGCACATGGTCGATTTGCGACCGTCAGCTTCGTCGTCAGTGCATCACCACCCTCAAAGCACCTCCGTATGAAATACCTCGGCCTCGCCTACTTCACCCCCGAAAAATTCGCCGCGATGGCGCCGGACGACGTCCAGGCGCTGGTGCGCCAGTGCCCCCCGCTGGACGAGAAGATGCGCGCTACCGGCAAGGTCCTGGTGTCCGCGTCGCTTGGCGACCTGGACAACTGGGCAACGCTTCGCCCGCTCGGCGGCAAGACGCACGTCAGTGACGGGCCGTACACGGAGTCGAAGGAAGTGGTCGGCGGCCTCTTCATCATCGAGGCGGACAGCCGTGAGGAGGCGCTGCGCATCGCCTCCATGCACCCGGCGGCCACGCTGGGCGAAGAGGGCGGATGGGCCATCGAGCTCATCCCCATGGATTTCTACCTGGCCCGGTGAGGGCCCGGGCGCCTGTCGCCAGGGTGCTTCGGGGGCTCTCCCCACTAAGACCCGGCATGCGGTGCCTTCTGCCGCGCCTCATGCCCTGCGGCGGCGCAGCACTCCCAGGCCCGCCAGCAACGCGGACAGCAGCACCCACCCCGTGCTGCCCAGCGCGGGCACCGGCGTGGCGCTGGGCGCCAGAAGGGCCGGCGTACAGGGGCTGTTGAAGGGCTGTGGCGGGCTCCAGCGTGAAAGCTGCTGCGTCTGCACGCCCCCCGAAGCGTCGTGCACGCTGCGGTTCTGGGCGGCATCGGAGAACACGTTGTTGATGCCGTTGGCGAACCAGTGCGCCGGCACGGTGTGCGTGATGCCCGTGCTGCTGAACGATGCGCCCGCCGGGTCGCCATTGATCTCGGTGAACATGCCGGTCAGCACGCCGGCGCCATCGGTGGTGGCGCTGCCCAAGGCCAGCGTGGGCGCGGAGATGGCAAGGTCCTGCACGAAGCCCACGTTGCGCGCGTCGTTCATGCGCCAGAAGGTGCACCTCAGGTGCGCCCCGGTCCATGCCTGGTTGGAGGCGGAGTTGCCCCCGTTGTCGAACACGAAGGTGACGCTGTAGCTCTGGCCGCTGATGATCTCGGGGAAGTCGGTGGTCGAGATGGTCCCGGTGTAGGTCGTGGCGAAGGGCGCGGCCTGGGCGGCGCCCGGGAGGCCGATGGCGCAGGCCAGGAAGGCGGTGGCGAGCCTGCTGCGGTGGTTGCGGAGATGGCGCATGGAGGTTCCTCGGGCTGGATGGCGGGCGGGTGTGATGGCCCGCGGCGCCAGCGGTGATGCTTCAATTTTTATAGCTGCTTGCGCTTGTGTGGAAAGCGCTGGAGGCCAAAAAGCCTCAAACCTGCCTGCGCCGCAATGCCCGCAGGCCCAGCGTGGCGGCGGCCAGCGACAGCAGCGCCAGCGCCCATTGGCCCAGCGTGGGCACGGGGGTGGCCGGCCCCGGGGGCGCGCCGTTGCACTGCGCGTGCCAGGGTGTCTCTCCGGTGGCGGCGTCCCAGTCGGTGCTGGCCGACGGGGGGAGTGGATTGGGGCACAGGATGGACTGGCCCGTGAGCAGCGAGTTGGGCGCCGTGGGCAGGGGGCCGGTGAGCTGGTTCTGGTCCACCACCAGGACCTGCAGGCCGGGAGGCAGTGCGGGGATGGGCCCGGTGAGCTGGTTCTTCTGCACGGACAGGATTTGCAGCGCAGGCATGCCGGCGAGCGGCGGGATGGCGCCGGTGAGCTGGTTGTCGCGCACGAGGAACCATTCCAGGGCGGGCAGGCCGGTGAGCGGTGGCAGCGGGCCGGTGAAGGCATTCATCACGGTGATGTAGCGCGTGAGGTGCTGCAGGCCCGAGGGGTCGGGCAGCGGGCCCGTGAACTGGTTGTTTCCCACGTTGAAGAACGCCAGCTGGGTCAGCCCCGCGATGGGCGGCACGGGGCCGGTCAGGCCGCCGCCGGTGAGGCTGATGGACGTGAGGTCCGGCAGCGCCGCCCAGTCAGGCAGCGGCGTGCCGGGTGGGGTGCTGGACATGGCGTTGGAGACGAATGTCATGCCGGTGACCGTGGTCTCGCCCGCGTCGCAGGCGATGCCCGCCCAGTTGCACTCGGTGCCCGGCACACCGCCCCAGCCACTGTTGTTGAGCCAATTGGGGCCATTGGTGGCGAAGTAGAAGTCCATCAGGTACTGGCGCTGCGATGGAGGAATGGCGGCCTGCGCGCTGGTGGCGGCGAGCAGGGCGAGGGTGGCGAGGAGCCGGGCAGGTATGAAAGCGGTCATGCCGGCGATTCTTGGGAATGCGCCGCGCCGCGTCGTTGCCGGCAACGACAATCGCCTTGTTCAAAACGACATGTGCGCGCCCGTGGCGCACGCCGTGTCAGGCCGTTGCGCGCACGTCGGTGGGCGTCATGCCGAAGCGCCGCCGGAAGGCCCGGCTGAAGGCGGAGAAGTCGTCGAAGCCGTTGTCCAGCACGATCTGCAGCACGCGGCGGTGGCGCTGGCCGGGGTCGGCCAGCGCGGCGCGCACGCGCTCCAGCCGGGCGCCGCGCACGAAGTCCGAAAAGCAGGTGCCCTCGCGCGCGAACAGGCGCTGCACCTGGCGTGGCGTGAGGTGGTGCAGGCGGGCGATCTGCGCCAGGCTCAGTTCGGGCTGGGCGATGCGCGCCAGGATGTCGCGCTGGATGAGCGCCAGGCGCGGCACGTCCACCGCGTCGCTCCCGGGAGGCTGCGTGCCTTGCCCTGCAGGCGTGAGCATGCTGGCCATCAGCTCCTGCAAGTGCGAGCGGGCCGATTGCAGCAGCGGTTCGGAGAGCGCGGGGCTGCCGGCCAGCAGTTGCGCATAGCCCATGACCAGGGCTGGCTCGGGCATGTCGGAACGCAGCAGCCGCAGCGGTGCTTCTTCGAGCCGCGCCACCTGCTGCGCCAGGGCGGCCCGGGGCAGCTGGAGGCTGGCGGTCTGCCCGCCCCAGAGATGGATGAACTCGTGCGCGCGGGCCTTCGAGTGCAGGACGAAGCCACCCGCCGGTATCTCCAGGTCGCCGCCTGTGGTGCGGATGGCGCAGCCGTCCTGGGTGGTGGTGAGCAAGAGGTCGTCCGCCCCGGCCCCCAGGTGCGCGGGCTTGTGTTCGAAGTGCGCAGGCGTGTGCGCGCTGTGCGCATAGGCGGCCCCTGCCCCGAGGGGCATCAGGGTGACGGTGAAGTCCAGCGGGGCGGCACCTTCGCAGGGCCACAGGTCCACGCGCATCAGCGCGCGGCCAAACAGCTCGCGCAGCGCCTCGGCCTTGTCGCGCCCCGTGTAGTCGCGAGAGGAAATTCGCAGGCGCTGGGGAAGGTCGGGCGTTTGCTGCATGGGATTGACGGCAACGGATGGCGGCTGTGCGAGGCAGGCAGTTTAAGCCGGCGGTGGTGGCTTGCAAGGCCGCCGCCCCAGCGCTGGATCTCCAGGGTCTCCCCCATGCCGGGAAAAACGCGTGGCCTTCGTCATCTCGCGCTTTCTCCTGGTGCCAACAAAAAGGGCTCCCAAAGGGAGCCCGATCTGCCTGCCCGCCCCTGCGGTTCAGTTAACACTCCCCATGGCAGCAGCACCCGCAAATGCAAAGTGCCACCACCATGGGAAGTCCCGCAACTGCTTCAATCCAACTCAAGCAGTTGGTCTGCCCATTACATGGCGCTGAATTCGCCCGAAGGGATCTGGCCGGTGCGCACGGCTTCAGCGGCCTGGGCACGCACGGCGGCGCGGTCGGCGGTGGACTTGTAGGTCACCACACGCGAACCAGCGGGTTCGATGGAGCGGGTCTGTGCCACGGTGGCGGCTTCGGCTTGCACTTCGGCGCGCGTGCGGTTCGTCTCGAACTTGGTGGCGAACTGCGAAGCATCGGCTTCATCGGCCTGGGCACCGAAAGAAGCGAAAGCAGCCACAGCGGCGATGGAGAGGAAACGTGCGGTCGTGTTCATGATGAAAATCCTTGAAGTTAAAAAAGCGTCTCAAAAAAGCCGGGACAAAAACCATTTCTGAACCGGGTTCGGTGAGTCGCCTTGCGGGTTCGGCTCATCGATGGGTTGAACTGTACGCCTGGGGTATCCAAAGAAAAACCACCTGGTCGCGAACTAACTGTTCCAGTATTGAGAACAATCATTCCGCCTCCGGTAGAGCCCCTGCGCGCCGCGAACCCGGATGTCACAATGCCCCGACAGGAGGAGACAGAACGTGCATACAGAATTCCAGCAGACGCGCCGCGCGGCGCTCATTGCGGTCGCGGCCACGTTGGCGGCATGCGGTGGAGGCTCGGGCGACGGCGAGGCGCCGCCAGAGGTGGGGCAGGTGATCAACTCGACCATGAAGTCGGCCTTCAATGGCAGCACGTACCCCATCCAGGTCTTTTTGCCGCAGGCCTATGCCACGGGCACAACCACGCTGCCCGTCATCTATGCGACCGAGGGCGATGCGCAGTACGGAGGGCCCAATATCTCGCGCTTTGACACGTTCAAGGCGGTGATGCAGCGGCTGGGTACGCAGGCCATCCTGGTGGGCATTGGGGGCACTGCATGGCGGGGCATCGACTTCCTCATGCCCGGTGCGGCCAGGTACCTCGACTTCATCGTGAAGGAACTGGTGCCCGCCGTGGAGCGCCAGTACCGCGCCGACCCCAGGCGCAGGGCCCTCTCAGGCTTGTCCCATGGGGGCTACTTTGTGGTGGCGGCACTCATACTGGAGGCCCGCGCAGGCGTGGCGCCCAGCTTTTCACACTACCTTTCGACCGAATGCAGCGTGGGCGAGCACACCAGCCCCGCCGGCGTGCTGGCGTTTGAAAAGCAGATCGACGGCAAGCCCCTGCCCACAACGCTGTTCCTGGCGGGTGCGAGCGGCGGCAATCACCCGCTGGTCAGCATCCCCCTCTTCAATCAGATGGCCTCGCAGAGCCTGCCGGGCCTGGTGATGCACAAGGCCGAGTACAACACCACGCATGTGGGGGCGGACGTGCCCGCGTTTGAAGAGGCGCTCAAGCGGTTCGTGTCCTAGGCCCGCCCGCAGGCCGCGGCGAAAGCCCCATCCCTGCGCGGTGCTCGCAACCCTTGGCCCGCAGGACCCGGGGTGCCAAAAAAACTTGCGGCCAGGTGGAGATTTGACGATATTGAGGTGCCGTTCCCGCCGGCAAGCCACTGGCAAGCACCGTTGCGCGTAGCGGCGGGCGGCGTCTTTTTGGAGGATGTTGCATTGAAGTGTCCCCCCATTCTCGAGTCGGAAGCAGCCCGCCTTCAGGCGCTTTCCGACTACGGACTTGATGGTGATCGCCCTTTGCCAAGCCTTGACTCGGTCGTCCAGATCGCGGCCAGGATCTTCGGCATGCCCGTTGCGGCCGTGAACCTCATTGGCGACGACCATGTGTTCTTCGCGGCCAGCACAGGGTTCGAAGGCCAGCGCGTGGACATGCGGCGGGACGTATCGTTCTGTGCGCACGCCATCGCCAGGAATGAGGTCATGGTGGTGCCGGACGCGAGCCGGGATGCGCGTTTCTATGACAACCCGCTGGTCACCGGATTCGCCGGCGTGCGGTTCTATGCGGGAGTGCCGCTGTACTCCCCTGGCGGGCTGGCGCTGGGCGCGCTGTGCGTGATCGACAGTGTTCCCCATTTCGACTTCTCGGACGACGACCGTGCGCGGCTCGCGGATCTCGCGCAGATGGCCTGCGACCGTCTGGAATTGCGCAGGCTGGAACACTCCACCGAACGCGCCCGGCGGCCCTTCGAGGACGATGCGCGAACCTCGCCCACGGCGGTGGTCTGGTTCGATGAGAGCTTGCGTGTCATGGCATGGAACAAGGCCGCCGCGTCCATCTTCGGCCATGTTCCGGCGGACGGTCCGGGCCGCCTGGTCGTGGATTTCCTGGCGGAGCGCCACCGCGCCGCGGTGAGAGGCCTCATTGCGCAGGCCGCCGCCGCCGGCACGGCGGACGGGCTGGTGGTTCCCGACGGCCTGGCCGGGGTGCGCAAGGACGGCTCGGAATTCCCGCTGGGCGTGGCGCTTTTTTGCTGGCGCGACAAAGGCAAGCTGACCTTCCACGCCCATCTGCAGGACCTGTCGAGCCACCCAGGGCAGTCCGCGGAGCTCCGGCGGCTGTCCACGACCGACCTCCTCACGGGATTGGCCAATCGCGCGAGCTTGTACCGGCGCATGGAAGAAGCACTGGCGGGATCCGCCGGGGCATGCCTGCTGCTTGTCGACATCGACGGCTTCAAGGACGTGAACGACACCCTGGGACATGGCGTGGGCGACGGTGTCTTGCGCGAAGCGGCCCAGCGCCTGGTCGAGTGCGTGCCTTCGCTGGCCACCGTGGCGCGCACCGGCGGCGATGAATTCGCGGTTCTCATCCCCGGCTGCACCAGCCATCGGGAATCGATGGCGGCGGCCCGGAGCATCGTCGACAGCCTTGCCGAGCCCATCAGCGTGAACGTGCACGAAATCCGCATCACCGCGAGCTGCGGACTGGCCGCGGCGCCGGGCGATGCGCAGGAAGCACTGGAGCTTTTCAGCAACGCGGACCTCGCCCTGTTCAAGGCCAAGAGCTATGGGCGAGGGCAGGTCTTCGCGTATGCCGCGACTCTGCGCATGGAGGCGACGGCCCGGAGGCTGTACAGCATCGAGCTGCACCGCGCCGTCAGCGAGGGCGAGTTCGTGCTGTTCTATCAGCCCCAGATCAGGCTCAGCGATGGCTCCCTGCGCGGTGCGGAGGCCCTGATTCGCTGGCAGCACCCACAACGCGGGTTGCTCTCGCCCGCTGCATTCCTGCCCGCGCTGGAAAACGGGCCCCTGGCATCGGTGGTGGGCTTCTGGGTGCTCGACGAAGCCTGTGCGCAGGCAGCGCATTGGCGCCGCTGCGGCGCCACCGATTTCCGCATCGGCGTGAACCTGTTTGGCGCCCAGTTCCGGGTGAACGACATGGCGGCGGAGGTGGCCGCCACCTTGCAGAGGCATGGCTTGCCCCCGCATGCCCTGGAGCTGGAAGTGACCGAGAACATCGTTCTCGATGACGACGATCTGGTGCTGGGCGTGCTGGAGAAAATCAAGGGCATGGGCGTCGGTATCGCCTTTGACGACTTTGGCACCGGTTATGCGTCGCTCAGCCTCCTCAAGAAGTACCCGGTGACGCGTTTGAAAATCGACCGTTCCTTCGTCCAGAGCACGCCCGAGTCAGAGCGGGATACCGCGGTGGTCCGCGCCATTCTGGACATGGCCCGGAGCTTCGATCTTGAAACCGTGGCGGAAGGCGTGGAGACCGAAATGCAGCGCGACTACCTGAAGGATTGCGGCTGCCAGGAAGGGCAGGGCTACCTGTTCAGCCGCCCTGTGTCCTCCTACGAGTTTTCCGAGTCCTTCCGCCTGCGCACGGAAAACCGGATGGGCAAGCTTGCATGATGGCCGCCGCGCCAGGGCCGGTATGCCGCAAGCCGCAATGAACCGGAGTCCGACGCTACGCTTTCACCTGCGGCGCGCCGCGGCCGTCCCACCCGCCAGGACACAGGCGGCGGCAAGAACCTGGAGCAAGAGCACCATGGCAAAAAAAGGCCCGGTGTTGGCCCCCAGCAGCGGGGCACCTGCTGCCCCTTGGCTGAGCACCGCCGCAAAAACCATGGGGGCGAACGCGTAGAGGGCCTGGGCCACCGCCACGCAGCGCGCAACGACCCGTGGTACCTCCGGGGGGGCGAATTCTGATTGCGCGATGAGCGGTGGCATTGAGGTCGCATTCCCGATGCCCAGGCCGAACAGAATGATGCCCAGAACCAGGATGCCTGCATGGTGCGCGCCCGCAAGCAGCATCAGCGCAGTCCCCACGGCCTGCACGCCGTAGCTGCATGCCGCGGCAAGCCTGCGGTTGGCCCGTGTCCCCACCACGCGGGCCATCACCAGGCGCCCGCCCATTCCGCACCCTGTGGCCAACGCCATGATGGCGCCGGCCTGCTGCCTTCCCAACCCCGGCACCATGAGCGAGAAGAGCTGGGCAATCAGTCCGATCTGGGCAAACAATCCCAGCGACATGGCCGCCGCCAGGGTCAGGAAGCCCCGGTCCGACCATCGAAGAGTGCTGTCCCGTGCTGGAGGGCGCGCGCCTGCTTCCGTATCGCTGCCGTCGGCTCCATCCGCCAACGGCGATTGTGTGGAGGGTGACTTCGGCAGCACCGTGTGCGCGATGAGTGCGACCATCCCCACCAGCACGGTGCCCACGCAAAGCGCTGCCACGGGGAATCCGTAGCGTTCGATCATGGCCGCCCACAGGGGGGAGAACACCATGCCCCCCACGCTCGCGCCGTTGTATGCCTTGCCCAGCGCGAGAGGCCGCCGCGCCACGAACCAGGGCGAGATGATCGCGTTGATGCCTGCTGCCCCCAGGGGAACCCAGCCACCGCCGGTCAATGCCGCCGCGACAAAAAGCTGCCAGGGCTGTGCCGCGGCGGCCCATCCAGCGACTCCGAGCGCGAGCACGACGGCGCCCCCCTGTGTCGCCGCGGGAATGCCGAAACGGCGATGCCATCCTGGCAGGCAGATCACGACTCCTGCACCCACCAGGAAGTGAAAGGTGACCGCAGCAGACACCAGGGACAGGGACCAGCCGGTGCGCGCCATGACCGCGTGCAGGAAGACTGGCGGGCCGTAGAAGCCCGCGCCCCATCCCAGCAGTGCAATGACGAAGGCTGCGCGGACTACGGTGTCGCCATAGAAGACCGGGCGGCGGGTGGAAGACATGCGGACAAGAGTGGCGGGCGCGGTGAAGACCGCAGGACCACCGATGCTGCCCGCTGGCGCGAGAGCACGGTTCGCTCTGGAGCGAACTGTGGGTGTTCATCCACCGTGCATCGTCGGGGGCGGGGCGCGCCCCTTGCGTTCCCGCCGTCTCTGGTGACCGGCCACAGCATTCTTGCCTGGTGGAGACCCGCCTCTGGGCGGGCGTGTCAGGGGCTCTGGCGTCGAGGCGACGCGCCGGGTGCGTGCGGCCGCAGTGGGGCGCCCGCCCTGACGCGGCGCACGGGAAGGTCGGGCGCGAGCCGCTCCACGGCAGAGGTGCGGGACGCGGGTCGAAAGCCGTGTGGCACCACCAGCACGTCCACGCGGGCCTCCCGGAGCAGGCGTTGTGCAACGCTCTCGAACAGGAGGTCGGACACCATCGACGCCGGGTGTTTGCCGACGACGACAAGGTCCGCCGCGCTGTGTTGCTGCTGCACCAGAATCTGGCGAACGGGGTCTCCCCGCCCGATGGAGGACGACAGCCGATTGCGCCGTGCATCATGCGAATCCGTCAATGTGACCATCCTGTCCTGCGCGGAGCGCCGGCACTGTTCGCGGTAGAGTTGGATGGCGCGCTCCGACACTTCGGCATACCGCAGCTTTCCTTCGTCGGCGGTGCTGATGGCGTGAAAGAGCTCGACCCGTGCCGAGGGATGGAGCGCAAGGCCCAGGTCGACCAGGCCGTGAGACATCCGCGAGAAGTCCACGGCCACCATCAGACCCTGGTACGGCTGGTGGGCCGGATTGCGCACGACGATGACGGGGCGTGGGCAAGCGCGCAGCATCCTGAGGGCCGGATGGGTGGTGAACCAGGCGCGCAGGCCTCGCACGGGTGCCGTGCCCCACACGACCAGATCGGCGCCAGCCGCCCAGCGTGCGACCTGTTCGGCATCGCCTGCGGCCTGTGTTGCCGCCTGCACCGCGATGTCGTGGCGCTGCCCCAACTGCACGGCGTGATGTGCCAGCCGCACGTCCGTGTCCGAAGGCGGCTCCTCGCCGGGGTCGGCAAGGTAGGAGATTTTCAGCGTCGCACCGTGCTCGGCGCAGCACAGCGCAGCCCGGGCCAGTGCGTGGCCTCCCTGCTGGGAGAAATCGGTGACGGCAAGGATGGAGCGAGGGTTCATGGGGAAAACTGCTTTCTGAAAGAGCGGCGCCGGCTGGCGGCGCCAATGCGCGGCGAGACCGGGGCGGGCATGGAGATCGGCGAGGGACGTGCATCTGGCGCACCGCGGGCCGCGGTGGCTGCTTGCCGCGGGGCTACCTGGCGTAGTCGCCCCAGGCCTCGGGCGGGTGGCGGACGCTCGCGGCCGTGGCTGCGCGCGTTTCGCCATGTGTGGCGGCCACCTCGGCATGCAGGGCGCGGGAGCGGACGATCTCTGCGGTGTGGGGCAGGTCCGCAAGGAATGCGGGAAGCTGCGGGACTCTCAGCCGCGACCGGCGAGGGAAGTCAGGTTCGGTGAGCGTGCGCCCGCCGTGATCCGCTGTATGCATGAAAAGCACTCCATCGAGTCCGGCCGTTGCCCTGTGGGCAAAAGGCGGCCGCTACCGCGCAAGGCGGGTGCCCGGCGGTGGATGTCTGCGCTGAAAGGGGGAAAAAGTGCCGCCGGGCTCAGGAATGTGCTGGCGCTGGCTGACGGTGCGCCTTCCTTGCCGCCGCGCGAAGCGGTGCGGTCAGGGCGGCGGCGGTTCGAGGGAAGGTGGCGGGCATGGGCCCAGTGTACGCAAGGTGCACCCCTTTGGCGGCCAAAGGCCCCATGCTTCTTGCCAGATAGCGCGGATGTCCCGGGCTACCCGGGCCAGGTGCCGCCTGTGGCCCTGAACCTGGCCATCGTGCGCGCGGGCCTGGCGGCGGCCGCTAGAGCGCCACGGTTTCCGGCTCGTGCTCAGTCCGCACGCCCAGCGGCAGCACACACAGCCTGACGCCGTCCAGCGTGAGCACCAGGCCAAGCTGCCCGCCCATCTGCACCACGCCGCAGGAGGTCGCGGCCGGCGCGGAGACGGCTTCGGCGGCGGCCACGCATGCCCGCGCAGACGCACTGACTGGCGGCTGGCCGAGCATCGCCCACAGTATTTGCGGATCACGCAGCCGGAGCGATTGCAGGAACATGCGGAAAACCACCTCTTCGCTCGATTCGCGTTCGGGCGATGGCCGAAGCTCCAACCCGCTGCCCGCGCGCCGCAGCCGCAACAGTGCCCGCCGCAGCTGTTGCCGGCTGGCGGTTTCGGACCGGCCACTGGCCTGGGCGATCTCGGCATGGCCGAGCTCGAACACTTCGTGCAGCAGCACCACGGCCCCGTCCGCTGGCGCCAGGTGGGCGGCGAGCAGGCGCAGCGCGCGGGCGGCATCCTCCGCCAGCGCCGCATCCATCTCGGCCGAAGGCGACGCATGCACGGGGTGGCTGGCGACAGCTTGCGCCAGCCATTGCTGCATCCAGTGGCGCCGGCGCAGGCGGTCGACGGCCAGATTGCGCACCACGGTGAGCAGCCAGGCCTGGGCCGCGTTGAGTTCCAGCGCCTCGGCCTCCAGCGCGCGGACATAGGCGTCCTGCACGGCGTCCTCGGCATCCGAGGGGCCCAGCAGGCGGGAGGCCGCGCGCACCAGGCGGCGGCGGTCAGCGTCGATCAGGGCCGGCTGGCGTTCGTCATGCATCTGCAAATCTTGCCACAGCCGTGCCGGGGCCCGCGTGTCACGAAATCCGCGCTTCGTTCGTCAAGGCAGTTCCACCACCCCGAGGAATCCCGCCCATGAACACCCCAGACACCGCCACGACGCCCAGCGCCACCGAGCCGCGCACTTCCTATCTGGAGGAAAAGGCGTTCAAGTCGCGCACCCTGCTGATCTTCGGCACCGTCACCGACCTGGTGGCCGCCGACGTGGCGCGCCGGCTTATCGCATTGGACGCCGACAGCGCCGAACCCATCGACGTGCTGGTGAGCTCGCCCGGCGGACACCTGGAATCGGGCGACGCCATCCACGACATGGTGCGCTTCATCGCAGCACCGGTGAACATGATCGGCACTGGCTGGGTCGGCAGCGCGGCCACCCATCTGTACCTGGCGGCCCCACGCGAGCGGCGCTACTGCCTGCCCAACACACGCTTTCTGATCCACCAGCCCAGCGGCGGCTCCGGCGGGCCGGCCAGCGACATCGCCATCCAGGCCCGCGAGATCGTCAAGGCCCGGGAGCGCATCGCGCGCACGATCGCGCGGGAAACCGGCAAGCCGCTGGACGTGGTGCTGGCGGACATCGAGCGGGACCGGTGGCTGTCGGCCGAGGAAGCGGTCGAGTACGGACTGGTGTCGCGGATCATCGAGCGCAAGAGCGAGCTGCGGGCCGCTTGACCTGGTGGCGCACGCGGCGAAGGAGGGCCGTCGAAGGACGCCGAGGCTGGGTAGCCTTCACCGGTGCGGCCGGAAACCCGGCCTTGGATTTGGTTCCCGGAGATTGTTTCCGATACTGGAATGGTTAGTTCGCGACCAGATGGTTTTTCTGTGCACGCCACCGGCGTACAGTTCAACCCATCGATGAGCCGAACCCGCAAGGCGACTCACCGAACCCGGTTTGAAGCAGTCGTGAGCATGGCTCTTCGCGCTTTGTTCCGGCTTTTTTTGAGACGCTTTTCTTTAAGGATTTCTATCATGAACACCACCGCCCGTTTCCTCTCCATCGCCGCTGTTGCCGCTTTCGCCTCTTTTGGCGCCCACGCCGACGAAGCCGACTCCTCGCAGTTCGCCCTGCAGTTCGATACGAACCGCACCCGTGCCGAAGTGAAGGCGGAAGCCGTTGTCGAAGCTCGCACCCACAACATGGAGCCAGCAGGCTCCCGCGTGGTGACCTACCAATCCACGGCCGACCGCAGCGCCGTGCGCGCCCAGGCAGCCGAAGCCGTGCGCACCGGCCAGATCCCTCACGGCGAATTCAGCGCCATGTAATTGAATTGACGCAGTTGCGGGCCTTTCCATGGTGGCGGCACTTCGCGGGTGCCGCCACCATGGGAAGTGTTTTCACCGCAGCGCAAGGCAGTACAACGGGCCCCATCGGGGCCTTTTTTTGTGGGTGGTCTCCACGTGGCGGCAAGCACCGATAAACTGCTGCCGAGGCCGCATTGGCGCCATTGAGGGCGCGCGGGGGCCTCTTGCCTGCCACCCTCCCACACGGCCTTGTCCCAGAGCGGGGTTCTCCCAATGATCTGCGCCACTTTCCTGTGCATAGCCGCCATGTCGTCTCCGGCGCAGGCCGAGGACGTCTGGTTCACGTTGCATGGCGATCGCCAGGAGGGTGAAAAGAACCTGATCGAGGTGCGCCCCGAGCCCGTGGGCCTGGACCACCGCGTGGTACTCGATCTGCGCGTTTCAAGAGACAGGACCCGGACTTCCTTCAAGGGGCAGAAGTACCGCTCGTACTATGCCAGGGTGGTGGTCCATTGCCCTTCCCGAACGGCGTGGTATGTGTGGCTCACCTACTATGGGCTGCCGGCCTGGAAGGGCGACGCCGTGGGCCGCGAGGAGTACGCCGAAGGCAAGGCCCCCGTGCTGTTCAAGGATGTGCCGGGAGAGCCTTACAAGGGAATGATCTCTGCGGCATGCAAGGTGCGTGGGTAGCTCCCGCCGGTGCGGTTGCCTCACGCATTCTTCCCGGATTTCTGCAGGATGCTGATGTGCCCGTCTGCTTCAAGAAACGCAAATTGCATGTCTTTCGGGTCGCAGTCCGCTTCACGCAGCGCACGCTGCGCGTCGCACAGCGGTACATGGTGCTTGCGCAGCACATCCGTGAAGATTTCCCCGTTGCTGCCGATCAGGACCGGACGGCCTTCCACCCACTGCTGAACCCGTTCGCTGCGGGAGGTGATGACCGCGACGGCGACATTCAGCGCAATCAGCGTCGTTGCGGAAAGCAGTCCTGCCGTGACGGACTTCTCGTCACCGTTCAGACCTGCGGACACCGACTCGCTTAGCAGCATCACCACCAGAAGATCGAAGGGGGTGAACTGGCCCACCGTCCGCTTGCCTGAAATCCGTACCAGCAGGAGAAGCACAGCATAGATGATGGCGGCCCGCAATGGCATCTCCCACCACGCACCGCCCAGCTGAAAAACGTCCATAGGCTTACCCGTCTCGATCTGCACCCGTGAAACCGACCGGCATCGACATCCTTCCGGTGCGCGGTTGATCGCTAGACTATCCGAGCGGCCCGCGAAGCGGGCGTCAGAGGAATGCCGGCTTGCCGGCTGGGCGCGTCCTACAGGTGGTGTTCTGGTGGCCCTCGTGGCCGATCAGGGCGAGCACGGCCGCGAAGAACGTCATGCCTTGCGGATGGAGCATTTGAGAACCCGCGACATCTGGTGCAGCGCGGCCTGCTTGTGCGGTTCGTGCTCGGCCGCCGTGCAATTGGCGGGCACCCATACCTTGAACCCCCGCATGTAGGCATCCATCGCCGTCAGGTGCACGCACATGTCCGCCGCCAGGCCGACAACGATCAATTGCTGCGTTTGCATCTGCCTGAGCAGATGGTCCAGCGGCGTCGAGTGAAAAGCGGAATGCAGGGGTTTCAGGACCGTCAGGTCGCCATTGCCCGGCGCCAGAAGGGTGGCGATCTCGCCCCGCGCACCAGGCAAGGCCTGGCATGCCTTCACCAGATCCTTGAAGTCAGACCTCCAGATCCCATAGTTGTCGTTGGCATAGATGGCCACCGCCCCCTGGGCCGAGAGCCGGCGCTTGAGCCGCGCCGTGGCATGCGCCGCCTCCAGGGCGCCGCGCAGCAAGGCGTTCGCGCCGGGAAACCGCATCGGATTGATGAAATCGACAAGCACCAGCGCGGTGGCGCTCGGCTTCAACGCGGCCGCCTGGATTTCGGCCTTGCCGAGTGCAGGGGTGGCCGCCATCACGGTCCGCCTACAACCGGCGGGTTTCCCAGGGGGGCCAACCCGGTGGGAAGTGCCTTTGATGCCGGTCGGCGGCATTGCGGCGATCGGGGCCGTGGTGGTAGCAATGGGGTCACGCACTGTGCACGCATCCTGGTTGCGCAAGCGGGAGGAGCTGAAGAGTGTTCCTGCCGCCGCCGGAGTGAAAACACCCCCATCATCGAATCCTGCGGCAGCGGCCGGTGTAGGAGCCCGCCAAAGGACCGGGTCAGAGACCGGAAAGCGCCCGGCGGATTTCGGCATGCCGGGCCAGACGGCCTTGTGCATGCGGCGCTGATGCGCCCGGGCCACGCCGGCAGAATTCGGCGGGGCTGCCAGCCGCCAGCCAATGGGGAGGCGAGCAAATTGGCACGGCCGGGCGGAGAGTGGCGCGGCAGAAAACTCCAGGGTTTCAGGGGCTCTGCAGCGCGATGGCGCAGGCGGCCTTGATCAGTCGGTCCCTGGGGTTGGGCTCCATCTCCGCGAAGGCCAGGTTGCGGCCGTCGCTCTCGGCATACTCCACCAGGCGCATCTTTCCGTGCCACAGCGGCTTGCTGAACAGGGCGATGGAGCGGTGCCACGCCTTCAGCCCGGTACAGTCCACCACGGCCGTGGAGTAGTAGGAGTGGTAGGGCTGGTCATCAAAGCCCGTGCGTGGCCTGGCGCGGTTCACCCGGAGCTTGACGAGGCGCATGGATTCAAATGCGATGGCGCTGGTGGCATCCACCTCCAGCGTGTCCACGAAGGCATTGGCGGGGTCTCCCACCACGGTGAGCCATGAGGGCGCCTCGGCCGCGGCCGCCGAGGATGCCAACACAGCCACGATCAGGAGGGGGGTCATTTGCGGTCTCGTGCAAAGCGTCATTAAACCCGATTGTTCCGGGAAGGTGGGCTCCGTTCGTTCTTCTAGAACACACCCAGCGCCAGCCCCGCAGCCATCGCTTCGCCCAGGGTGCGGCAGCGCAGCAGATCTTCATCTCCGATGTGCTTGACGGCGAGGATGGCCTCGGGGGTCTGGGCATGGGTGCAAACGATGAGGGGATCCCCGATGGACCGCAGGCGCCAGCCGGTGGCGATGCGCTCTATTTGCCTTGCCGCGCTGTGTCCGTCGCTGCCCGCGCAGACCAGGCTGGCATAGGGCCGGCCGTTGACGTGGTCGAGCACGGCGTAATAGCTGCGGTCGAAGAAATCCTTGAGCTGACCGCTGATGGCTGCCAGGTTCTCGGGCGTGGCGAAAATCAGCCCGTCCGCGGCCAGCACGTCCGCGGGCCCCGCCTGCGCGGCGTGCAGCAGCCGCACCGCGACCGCCGCATCGGAGGCTGCGCCCTCGCGCGCCGCCTCGGCCATCTGGCGCGTGCCATCCGTCATGGAGTGATAGACGATCACCAAGGTCTTGCGCTTGTCCATGTCTCCAGCATAGCCCGACAACCGCCCGGTCCGTCGCTGGCGCCCGCGGGCGGATCCTCTTGACCCTTGTCCCATAAGCGCGTTCAATCCGCCGTACCGCAGTCCGGTTGCAAATTGTCGCCATTGCTGCAGTTGCTTTCAGTCATTTCAGTGCGCCGGTCAGGCCGGGGCCATTCAAAGAGATAAGACCATGAGCATCGCCAGACGCCTTCATGCCATTTCCTTCCTCCTGATCGCGGGGCTCGCGGGGATCGTGCTCCTGGCCTGGCTCTACCTGGGGGAGGTCACGCGCCAGACAGAACTCGTGGCCGGGAAAGAGGTGCCGCGCCAGCTCCAGGCCAGCGCGATGGAGCTGAACGTCACGCGGTCTTCGCTCCAGATGCGCCATGCGATGCTGGTGCGCACGCCGCAAGAGCTGGCGGCCACGCTGGCGGACATCGCCGACAAGAAGCGCTTGATCGACACGGACCTCGCCAGCTTCGTGCAGGCCGCGGACACCGCCGCCGAGAGGGCCCTGAACGCCGAGCTGTCCAAAGGGCTGCAGGCGTTCTGGAACGTGGCCGAGCAGAACCTTCAGTTGATCAAGGAGGGAAAGAAGGAGCCGGCGTTTGACTATCTGGTGGCCTCCACGATCCCCACGCGCAATGCGGTGCTTGCCGTCCTCGCCAAGGAAAAGGAGCACCAGGCCGGGCTGCTGAAAGCCAGCCTCGCCGAGATCGAACGGGACGTGAAGCTGACCCTTCGCGCGCTGGTCAGTGCCGTGGCGGCGGTGGCGATCGGGCTGCTGCTGTTCTCCTGGCACATCGGCGCCACCTTGCGGCGCAGGGTGGCCGCGTCGCAGGCCGTGGCCAATCGCGTGAGGGACGGCGACCTGACCACCCCGGTCACGGACGGCTCGCGTGATGAATTCAGTCCCCTGCTCGCGGCGCTGGCCGTGATGCAGGACTCGCTGACCCGGATCGTCAGCCAGGTCCGCAGCGGCTCGGAGACCGTGGCGGCGGCCAGTGCGCAGATATCCACGGGCAATGGCGACCTGTCCACCAGGACGGAGCACCAGGCGAGCGCCCTGGAGGAGACGGCGGCGGCCATGGAGGAACTCAATTCCACCGTGCAGACGAATGCGCAGAATGCGCTGCAGGCGAACGTGCTCGCGCAAAGCGCCTCCACGGTCGCGAAGCAGGGGGGCGACGTCGTGTCCAGGGTGGTGGACACCATGAGCGGCATCAACGAAAGCTCCAAGAAGATCTCCGAAATCATCGGCGTCATCGACGGCATCGCCTTCCAGACCAATATCCTCGCCCTCAATGCCGCCGTGGAGGCCGCCCGGGCTGGCGAGCAGGGGCGTGGATTCGCGGTCGTGGCCTCGGAAGTGCGCAGCCTGGCAGCACGCTCCGCGGCGGCGGCCAAGGAGATCAAGGCCCTCATCGCCACCAGCGTGGAGCGCGTGGAGGCCGGGACCGTGCTGGTGGGCGCCGCGGGGCAGACGATGAAGGAAGTGGTTTCGTCCATCGAGCGGGTGACCGAGACGGTGGCGCAGATCAGCGCGGCCGGAACCGAGCAGAGCCAGGGCGTGAGCCAGGTCAACGTGGCCGTCAATCAGATGGACCAGGCCACCCAGCAAAATGCGGCGCTCGTGGAGGAAATGTCCGCGGCCGCCTCCAGCCTGAGCATCCAGTCCCGAAGGCTGGTCGAAACGGTCGCGACGTTCAAGCTGTCCAGTTCCGCGCTGCAGCTGGAAGCCTCGGGCCAGCACGGCCCGGCCTTGATGCTGGCCTGAGCCCGGCCGCCGTGCCCGATTGATCCTGTGCGCGCCCCGTGCCGGCGCCGGGAGCGCGGGCAAACGTCAGCCGGGCCGGAATCCGAGCGCTTTCATCGCGGGTGTCAAACTCACCGCGGCCTCTTCGTAGGCCTGCCAGGGGCCATTGCCCACGCCAAGCCTCGCGTCGATGTTCCGGACGTTCCAGTGGGCGGCGCTGGTCAGCGCATCCAGTTCTTCCCAACCGACGGGCACGGAAACGCCCATTCCCGGCCGTGCGCGTGCCGACCATGCGCTCACGGTCGTCGCACCGCGGCCGTTGCGCAGGTAGTCCACAAAGATCCTGCCCACCCGGTTGCGCGGACCGCTCTTGGCCACGAAGCGCTGCGGGATCGTCTCGGCCAGGTGCAGCACGATGGCCCTGGAAAAATCCTTGACCGTGTCCCAGTCGCGCAGGCGCTTGAGCGGAACCACCACGTGAAGGCCCTTGCCCCCACTGGTTTTCAAAAAGGCGGGAAGCCCCAGTCCCTGCAGCAGCACGCGCAGCAGTCGCGTGCCTTCACGCACATCCGCCCATGCCACGCCTTCGCCCGGGTCCAGGTCGAAGGTCAGCCGGTCGGGGCGCTCCATCCTGTCTTTCAGCGCGTTCCAGGTGTGGTATTCAATGACGTTCATCTGCGACCCGCTGCGCAAGCCCTGTGGGGAGACCACTTCCAGCAAGGGCGCATGCCCCTCGTCCAGCGCCGGGTCCAGGCTCCGCATGCCGGGCAGCGCCTCGGCCTCCTGGTGCTTCTGAAAGAAGAGTTCTCCCGGCACGCCCCCGGGAGCCCTCACCAGGGCCACGGGCCGTGCTTTCAGGTGCTGCAGCATCAAGGGGCCGACCTTGGCGTAGTACCGCACCATGTCCATCTTGGTGAACCCCGTGGACGGATCGATCACGCGCTCACCGTGGGAGATGCGCGGTCCGGGCTGTGGCGATCTGGCGCGTTTCCTGGCGCGGGGCGATCGCGTCGCCGGGGCCTGTGGTGCGTGTGCCGCGTCCGCGCGCTTCATCAGGCCGCCTTCTTGCGCTGCGCGGAAGGCGCCTTGGCCGCGGCACGCTTGCGCGCGGTTTTGCGCGGCGCCGTGCCGCCCTCCTTGGCCGCCGGCCTGGCGGCAGGGCGGCGGTTTCCGGGCTTGAGGCTGCGCTGCAGCAGCTCCGTGAGGTCGATGATTTCCGCGCTGCCCGTGGCGGCCTGTGCGGGCTGCGTGACCGTGCGGGTATCGCCCTGCTGGACCTTGGCGGCCACCAGGTCCATGACCTGCTGGCGGAATTCGTCCTTGAAATCTTCCGGCTTCCAGTGGCCGGTCATTTCGGCGATGAGCTGCGTCGCCATCTTCATCTCGCTGGGCTTGATGGCGGTGGCGCCCAGGGCGGGGAGATCCAGTCCCTCGAAACCCTTGACCTCGTCGCCCCATCTGAGCAGGTTGAGGACGAGCGCGGGTCCCGAGGGCGCCAGCAGCGCCAGGTGCTGCTTGGTCTGGATCACGACCTTTGCCAGCGCGATCTTCCCGGTCCTGGCGAGGGCTTCGCGCAGCAGGGCATACACCTTGTGCCCCTTGTTGATGGGGCTCACGTAGTACGGGCGCTCCAGGTAGACGAACGGGATTTCCTGGGCGTTCACAAAGCGCTCGATCTCGATGGTCTGGGTGGTGCGCGGGAAGGCGCCTTCGATTTCCTCCGGGGAAAGAACAACGTACTGCCCGTTCTCGTACTCGACGCCCTTGACGATGTGGGCCTTGTCGATTTCCTTGCCGGTGCGCTTGTTGATCCGCTTGTAGCCCACGGGGTCCATCGACCGCTTGTCCAGCCAATCGAAATCAATGCCTTGCTCCGTGGTGGCGGTGTGCAGGCCCACGGGAATATGGACAAGGCCGAAGGAGATGGCGCCCTTCCAGAGCACCCGGTTGCTGGTAGCCATGTACGCACTTTCTAACGGGGCATCGCGCAGCGCGGGATGCGTCGCGGGGCCGTTGGATTCGATCGTTTCGCGGCGGCCCTGCGATGTCTGTAGGAAAGCGGCGCGCCGCGGCCTCCGAAGAAGGCGCAAGGGGCCATTGGCCTACACCGTTGGCGGACTCCGCTGCCGACAATCAAAGGTCCAACGTGGCGAACGGATGAGGAGGTTTCCATGCCCGGTGAACTCGAGGAAGAGAACGTTTTTGGCACGGCGGATGCAAGCTCCTACTCCGCGGTGCTCTGCAGGACGCCGCAGGGGCGCTACACGGTGCAGAGCCTTCTGATAGACGGACACAATGTGCCGGTCCGCGATGCCTCCTGGGCCACGCGCGAAGAGGCCATCGATGCGCTCAAGGAATACGCCAAGGGAGACCGGCAACCGTAAGGCCCGCGATCCCCGAGCGGATGTCGGCAGCGCCAGCGCCGTGGCGCGGCAGGGGCCTGGTCACCCGGGCGGGTGGGCGAGCCTCTCCCTGCGCGTTGCCAGCTTGCGGTAGAGCGTCTGGCGGCTGATGCCCAGGGTGCGTGCCGCGTGGCTCACGTTGCCGCGGCAGCTCTCCAGGGCCTGCTGAATGGCGGATTGAGACAGTTCGTCCAGGTTCTGCGGCGGGGGCGGGGCTTCCTTTGGCGCGCAGAACCGGTCGGCCCGCCGGAGTTCGTCCTGGAAGTCGTCCGGCAGGTGGTGCCATTCGAGCACCTCCTCGTGCGGCTCCAGCATCGCGCAGGTGGTCCGCAGCACGCTGGCGCATTGCCGCAGATTGCCGGGCCAGGGGTACTGTTCCAGCATCGCCATCAGCGACGGCGCCAGCCGCAGGGCGCGGGAGGGCTCGATGTCCTCCAGCATCCTCGCGCTCAGCGCTTCGAAATCGGTGCGTTCACGCAAGGGTGGAAGCTCGACCGCGAGGCCATTGATCCGGTAGTACAGGTCGGCGCGAAAGCGCCCCTGCTCCGCCTCCTCGCGCAGCTTGCGGTTGGAGGCGCAGATGAGGGCGAAGTCCACGGCCACCGGGTGGCCGCTGCCCAGGGGGACCACCTGCCGCTCCTGCAGCACCCGGAGCAACCGCGTCTGCAGGGCCGCCGGCATGTCGCCGATCTCGTCGAGGAACAGCGTGCCGCCCTGGGCCTCGCGCAGCAGGCCCAGGCGTCCTTCGCGGCGCCCGCCGGTGAACGTGCCGGGTGCGTAGCCGAACAGCTCCGACTCGATCAGCGCCTCCGGCATGGCCGCGCAGTTGATGGCGATGAAGGGGCCGTCGCGGCGCGGTCCGCTCTGGTGCGCGCCCCGCGCGAACCATTCCTTGCCCACGCCCGATTCGCCCTGCAGCAGCAGGGGAATGGGCTTGTCGAGGATGCGCCGTGTCTTGGCTGCCGCCATGCGCCAGCGCGCATCGCCGGTGTCCAGGCGCGCCAGGGCATCCGGGGGAGCGCTGGAGGGCGCGGCGGGGGCGAGGGGGCGCACGGTGCGCTTGTCGGGCACCAGTTGCCCGAAGAGCTGGGAGCCATCGTGCCTGCGCAGAGAAAGCGGCGCGTCGGGGCGGCGCTGGTGGCGGGACAACAGATCCTCTAGGCCTGGATGGAGGATCTGGTCCAGCGAGACGCAGCCCAGCTGCGCGATGGAAAGGCGCAGCAGCGCCAGCGCGCTGCGGTTGCCGCCGACCACCCAGCCGTCTTCCGACACCAGCGCGATGCCTTCGGCCACGGTGCCAATGCCCTCCGGGTGGGGGTGCAGGTGCAGGCGGATGTGGCGCTGGCTTGCGGACACGAGCAGCCGGTTTTCGATCATGTGGGCGGCGGTGCTCACCAGCCCCAGCGTGTGCGGGTTGCCCCGGCTGTGCTCGCTGGAGATGTCCAGAATGCCCAGCAGCTGCCCCGTGGCAGACAGGATGGGGGCCGCCGCGCAGGTCAGGAAACCGTTGCGCTCCAGGAAATGCTCCGCGCCATGCACTTCCACGGGCGCCATTTCGGCCAGCGCGGTGCCGATGGCGTTGGTGCCGCGCTGCTTTTCGTGCCACGAGGCGCCGCTCGTGAGCGCCACCCGTTCGGCCTTGCCCAGGAAGTAGGCGTCGCCACAGGTGTCCACCAGCGTTCCGCAGGGGCTCGCCAGCACCACCACGCTTTGGCTGTCGCGCACCTGCTCGAACAGGTACTCCATCACGGGGCGCGAATGCGCCAGCAACTCCTGGTGGTGGCCGCGCAACTGCCGCAAGGCCTGGTGTTCCAGGTTGTCGGGGTTGCCCAGCCGCCCGGTGGGTAGCAGGCCGCTGTCCATGCTGCGCTGCCACGACCGCGCCAGGCGCTCGTCCACAAGCCCGCTGGGGCATTGGCCTGATTCCAGCAGGTGCTGGCGGGCCTGCCGCAGTGCCACCGAGGTGGACGTGGATGTGGATCGCATGGTGTGTGTCTCCTGCCCGGGCGTCATCAACGCGCCCTGTGTACGAGCCAGTATGGCGGCCGCCGGGGGCCAGGGCAATAGCGATGGCCGGTGGGCGGCTTCAACTGTTCCATTTCGTGACAGGTGTCGCGTTCTGGAGCGGACACCTTGACGCCCGATGGGCCGCACCTTATTGCGGACGCGCAAACAAAGCCATAAAAATCAAGCACTTGGCAGATGGAGCAGGTTGGCACGGGTTTTGAGTCATGTCCTCTATCTGGCGGCGCGAGGTGCCGAGCAGATGTCCACAAATCCACCGGAGACAAGACAACATGACCGTTTACGCAGCCCCCGGCGCCGCTGGCGCCAAGATCGCCTACAAGCCCCAGTACAACAACTTCATCGGCGGCCGGTTCGTGGCCCCGGCCAAGGGCCAGTATTTCGACGTCATCTCGCCCGTGAACGGCAAGGTCTACACCCAGGCCGCCCGCTCCACCGCCGAAGACATCGAACTGGCGCTGGACGCCGCCCACGCCGCCGCCGACGCCTGGGGCAAGACCGACGCCGCCACGCGCGGCAACATCCTGCTCAAGATTGCCGACCGCATCGAGCAGAACCTGGAGCTGCTGGCCTATGCCGAAACCGTGGACAACGGCAAGGCCATCCGCGAAACGCTGAACGCCGACATCCCGCTCACCGTGGACCATTTCCGCTACTTCGCGGGCTGCGTGCGGGCGCAGGAAGGCGCGCTGTCCAACATCGACGAGAACACCGTGGCGTACCACATCCAGGAGCCGCTCGGTGTGGTGGGCCAGATCATTCCGTGGAACTTCCCGATCCTGATGGCCGCCTGGAAGCTGGCGCCTGCGATTGGTGCGGGCAACTGCGTGGTGCTCAAGCCCGCCGAGTCCACGCCTATCTCCATCCTGATCCTGGCCGAGTTGATCGCCGACCTGCTGCCGCCCGGCGTGCTCAACATCGTGAACGGCTATGGCCGCGAGGCGGGCATGCCGCTGGCCACGAGCAAGCGCATCGCAAAAATCGCCTTCACCGGCTCCACCAGCACGGGCCGCGTGATCGCGCAGGCCGCCGCCAACAACCTGATCCCCGCCACGCTGGAGCTGGGCGGCAAGAGCCCCAACATCTTCTTCGCGGACGTGATGGACAAGGACGATGCCTTCCTGGACAAGGCCATCGAGGGCCTGGTGCTGTTCGCGTTCAACCAGGGCGAGGTCTGCACCTGCCCGTCGCGTGCGCTGATCCAGGAATCCATCTACGACAAGTTCATGGAACGTGTCTTGAAGCGCGTAGCCGCCATCAAGCACCAGAACCCGCTCGACACCGACAGCATGATGGGCGCGCAGGCCAGCAAGGAGCAGCTCACCAAGATCCTGTCGTACCTGGACCTGGGCAAGCAGGAAGGCGCCGAAGTGCTGGCTGGTGGCGGCCAGGCGCACCTGGGCGGCGACCTGGAAGGCGGCTACTACGTGCAGCCCACGCTGTTCAAGGGCCACAACAAGATGCGCATCTTCCAGGAAGAAATCTTCGGCCCCGTGCTGGCCGTGACCACCTTCAAGGACGAGGCCGAGGCGCTGGCCATCGCCAACGACACGCTGTACGGCCTGGGCGCCGGCGTGTGGAGCCGCAACGGCAACGTGGCCTATCGCATGGGGCGCGCCATCAAGGCCGGCCGCGTATGGACCAACTGCTACCACGCCTATCCCGCGCACGCGGCGTTCGGCGGCTACAAGGAGTCGGGCATCGGGCGCGAGACGCACAAGATGATGCTCGACCACTACCAGCAGACCAAGAACCTGCTGGTGAGCTACTCAGAAAACAAACTCGGCTTCTTCTGATTTGGTGGGTTGTGGCCCACAGGGCGCCGCTGGCGTCGTTGCGCCGTCTTGCCCTGGCGCTGCCGCTGCCTGCGACGACGCGCCTGGCCATCGACGCTCTGTGAACCACCGTGACGCTGCTGCGAAATTACTTTCAGCACAGCAGCGTTTTTTGTCGGCACATCAGGAGATCACCATGGTCGAGAGAGTCATTGCCACCGAGGCAGCCCTGGCGCTGATCGCGCAGCTGCAGGCGCAGCATGGCAGCGTGCTGTTCCACCAGTCGGGTGGCTGCTGCGACAACAGTGCGGCCAACTGCTATCTGCCCACCGATCTCACGATTGGAGCCAGCGATGTGCTGCTGGGCGATGTGGGCGGCGCGCCGTTCTACATCGGCAAATCCCAGTACGAGTACTGGAAACACACGCAGCTCATCCTGGATGTGATCGACGGGCACGGCGGCACGTTTTCGCTGGAAGGCAGCACGGGCAAGGCGTTCCACACCCGCTCGCGCCTGTTCACCGACGGGGAGTGGGCCGAGATCGAACCACGGGTCAGCCAGGATCTGGCGTGATGCCGCACGCCGCTTTCTTCACGCGCCGTCTCCCGCGTTGCCCGTGATGGGCAGCACGGTGCCGGTGATGTAGCTGGAGCAGCAGGGGGCCGCCAGGAACACATAGGCGGGAGAAATCTCCTCGGGCTGTGCAGGGCGGCCCATGTGCGTCTTTTCGCCAAACCTGGCAATGTCCCCGAGCGCCTTGTCCGCGGGGTTGAGGGGCGTCCACACGGGCCCCGGGGCCACCGCGTTCACGCGGATGCCCCGCTCGGCCAGGTTGTGGGCCAGGGCCTTGGTGAAGGCATGGATGGCGCCTTTGGTGGCGGAATAGTCCAGCAGTTCCTTGCTGCCGCGCAGGCCGGTGACCGAGCCGGTGTTGATGATCGAATCGCCCCGGTGCAAGTGGGGCAGGGCTGCCTTGGCCATGTGGAAGTAGCCATAGATGTTGGTCTGGAACGTCTCGTCGAAACGCTCCGCCGTCAGCGCTTCAAGGGAGTCCGCGTGCTCCTGGAACGCGGCGTTGTTGACCAGCACGTTGAGTTTGCCAAACGCCTTGACCACCTGCCGCACGGCGCCGGCGCAGAATGCCGCGTCCTTGACGTCGCCGGGTATCAGGATGCACCGGCCGCCCTCGGCCTCCACCAGCTCGCGCGTCCGCTGGGCATCCTCGTGTTCGGCCAGGTAGGCGATGGCGACATCCGCGCCCTCGCGGGCAAACAGCACCGCCACCGCACGGCCTATCCCGGAGTCGCCCCCGGTAATGAGGGTGGAGAACCCCGTGAGCTTGCCGCTGCCCCGGTAGTGGGGTGCCTCGAACCTCGGCTTGAGCTGCATCTCGGCCTCGCTGCCGGGTTTGGCAAGGTGCTGGGCCGGCAGCGGGGGGGCGGGTTCCGAGCGCCCGGGGCCGGGCGCGGGGGCCTTGCCCCGGGCCGAAGCGGGCGCTGCCTTGGCCGGGCGGGCGCGCTCGTCGCGGCGGTCCTGCGCTGCCTGGATCTTCTTTTGCTTCGCGGCCGTGGCCGTGGCCCGTGCGGCCGGGGTGGACGGGGCTGTCTTGGATGATGGCTTCATGGCAAGGCTTCTTCACATGCGGTGGATGGGAAACGGGCGGCGTCGGGCCGGCGCGTGGTGTGCAATCGCGGTCAGCCCAGCGGCTTCCATAGCGGGGGCTCGGGCTCGGGAAACCGCAGCGGCACCTGGCGGGGCCGGGCCATGGCTTCCCACTGGCGCATGCGCTTGAGTTCGCGGGGCTTGAGGTGGGGATCGGAACCGGAGCGGTGTGTCTTGGACATGGTGTTCTCCAGGGCGGCAGGGAAGAAGCTCCATTAGCCCTCCGCGCGCGCGGCGGCCGTGTCGGACAGTTTTGACTGTGCCCATCGGATGGATACGGCGAAGGCCCGGCGGGTGGCGTGGCGCCTCCGGCGCCCGCCGGCCTACGTCACTTCTTGCCGGAGGGCTGTCCGTTCTTGGCCAGCCCCAGCATTTCCGACATCCAGGTCACCAGCATCGCGGTGTAGGCCTCGCTCCATTCGGGTTTGGACAGGCTGTGGTCTGCCTGCTTGATCACCCGGTAGGTCATGGAGTGGGTGCGCAGGAACGCGGCGCGGTAGTTCTCGATGACCGGGTGCGGGACGATGTGGTCGAGTTCGGATTCGACCAGCAGCACATCCCCTTCGAAGACCGCGCTGGCCGCCAGGGCGCGGTTGCTGTCGGAGGCGAGTTTCATGGCGCGGTAGCGGGATATCTCCTGGCGGTCGAGGTTCTGCTTGGACACCAGCCAGTCCTCGTCCTTGTAGAGCGCGGGAGCGCGCAGCGCCATCCACCGCAGGGGCCGCATCGCGCTGAGCACGGTGGCCAGGTAGCCGCCGTAGCTGCTGCCCACCACCGCCACGGAGTTGGCGTCCACCGCGGGGTGGCCCGTGAGAAGGTCGTAGGCGGCGAGCATGTCGTTGAGGTTGTCTTCCCGGGTGACCGTGTCGCGGTGGGCCTTGTCGCTGGCATGGCCCCGCAGGTCGAAGGTCAGGCAGATGCACCCCAGGGCGGCGATGGCATGGGCGCGCGCAAGGTACTGCTCCTGGCTGCCGTCCCAGCCGTGCACCAGCATGACGCCCGGCACCACGGTGTCGGGCGCGACCAGCGTGCCCGCGATCGTGCGGTCCCCCGAGGGAATCTGGATCGCCCTATGCCGCGTGGCCATCGCGATGCACCAGGGCGTATTTGGTCAGCAGGCCCACTTCGGGATCCTCTCCCCGGAAGTATTCCGTCGCCGCTGCCGGAAGGGGCTCGAAGCGGCCATACGTCTCCACGCAGCTGGCCTGCACCGAGCGCAGGGAGCGGTCGGCGTGAAAGGCTTCGAGCGCGGCCACTTCGGCGCCGGTGGCGCCGCCGATCCTCCAGGATTGCTCCAGCACCCCCGAGCACCACCGGCCGTCGGCCGCGATGCCCTGCGCGACGTCGTAGTTGATGCGCGAGGCGAAAAACCCCGGAAAGCATTCCCGCACCGCGGCGTCGTACGCCAGGGCCTGATCGACCGCCTTGCGGACGGGGCCGGGCGGGAGCGTGGACAGGAGCGCGTGGAAATCGCCCCGCACCACGGTCAGGTCGGAGCCGCCGTAGGCCATCGCGCCGGTGTTGTTCTGCGTGAGGCGCTGCCTGCCGTGGTACGAGGCCAGGATGCCCGCCACGCGCACCTGGCCCACGCTCAGCGTGTCCACCTGGGAGAGGTTGTGCTCCAGCACGATGCCCTGCTCGACCAGGGCCGCCTTGCCCAATGCCGCCAGGCAGGCGGAGAGCGCGCGGGCGTCGGGCACCACCGTCTGGCCACGCCCTCCGGTCTCGCCCACGGGCTTGACCCGCACGGGACCCAGCGCCAGCAGTTGTTCACCGGCCTCCTGCGCATCCCGGCTGGAGAACGCGGTGTAGCCCGGCAGCACGGCGGCACCGACCCGGCGGGAAAACGCCTCGCTCCAGCCTTGCGGGGCCGCGGCCGTGGCCGACACCAGGGGATGGGTGATGGCCTTCGTGGCGACGAAGGCATGGGGCACCACGCCGCCGAACAGGTCGTCTTCTCCCAACAGGCCCAGGCGCTGCGCCGTGGACGCCACGAGGGTGTCGCTGGGCACGAGGTAGGTGCGGCGGGTCCACAAGGGCTGGGGTACCTCTTCCATGAAGGGGCAGCCCTTGAGCGCGGCGACATGGCGGGCGATCTGCTCGCGCGTCACGTGTTCGTGCACGCTCGAGTGCCCCTTGATGCCCTGCGTGAACGGCATGACGATTTCTGTCTGGGCGGATGATCTGGAGGGCGAGGGGCGGAGAGCGTCACCGTATGCGGACAAGGCGGTCATGCGGATTCCTTTGCTCTCGGAAACGGCGAGAGGGGCCGGCGGCGCCATCGCCAGGGGGATGCCGCCATCGTATTTTTGGACCGCCGGGCCTTTTGTAGGACGAATGAGCAACTGCGGCGCGGAGCGCGCCAGCCGGGAACGCCAGGGGAAGCCCGACCCGTTCCACGCGGGCAGGAATAAGCCGCCCACTCCCGCGCGGGGGAGGGGCGGCCAGGGAGGCAGGGGCGCCGCGCCACGGGCCGGGTCACCGGCGAACGTGCGCCCGCCGGCCTTCCTCAAGGAGCGGCGCCGCCGTCAGCCTGCGTCCTTGGATTTGCCGGATGTGGCGCCGGGATTGCTGGTGCTGCTGCTGCCCGTGGCACCGGCCTGGCTCTTGGAGGGGGACTGCTGGTTGCGCGAAGTGCGCCAGGTATTGAAGTCGTCGGAAAACTTCTCGTAGCGCTCCTTGCGCCACGACTGGTAGTCCTCGTCCAGCAGGCGCAGCTGTTCCTGCCGCCATTGCTGGTAGTCGGGGTCGTGGTGACCCTGGCGGCCCTGGGAGGGCCCGCGCAGCTCATCGTCGCTGCCCCAGTGCCCACCCCCTCGGGCATAGCCCGCGCGGTCCTGGTCCTGGTAGTCCCGGTAGTCGCTGTCGAAGCGGCTGTTCGGCGGGTGGTACATCTCCCGGCCATCGTTGCGGTAGCCGCCGCCTCCCTGGAACCGGTCCGGCGAGGAAAAACGGTCACGGCCCTCGCGCGGCGGCAGGCCCAGGCCAGCGTTGCCACGGTAGTCGTTGCGCACCATGCCGTACTGGCCGTACCGGTCATCCAGCTCGGGGGCGTAGCCCGGGCGCTGGTCATCGCGGTCCATGCTGCCGCGGTGGGCGCGTTCGGCATACCGCCCTTCGTCGTGGTCCCGACCCATGCCATGGCGGGAAAAGCCGCTGTCATCACTGTCTCGATAACCCATTTTCAATTCTCCTGGTGTGTTGGTCCGTTCATGGTTGCTGGCTGGTCAGCCAGGGTTGCGAGGAAATGCCTGCCGGTGCCAGAAGGCCGGCTCAGCGCTGGTTCTGGGAAGAGCGGCGGGAAGAGTCGCCTTGCTGCTCGCGGCTTCCCTGGTTGCCGCCGGAGCCCGGGCGCTCGTTCTGCCCCTGCTGGCGGCTGCCGGAAGCGCCGGTGCTCTGCTCCGCCTGGCGGTTGCCCGAACTCTTGCGCTGGGAGTCGCTGTCGTCGGTGTATTGGTTGTGGCCTTGGGGGTTGTTGTTGGGCATGGAATATCTCCTGATGATCAAAAAAATGCACACGAAGGCCGTGTGTGAATTCATTTTGAAAATCTGCGGCAGCGATTTCTGTAGGTTCCGTCCTATAGGCGGGTCGGTTTTTTTCCATGCGGCGGCGTCAGGCCACGCGCATGTGGCAGCGCGCAGGCGAGCGGGTGGCGGGGACGCGGCTGGCGCGGGGCCGAGCGGCCGCTGCACGGCCGCAGGGGGCGAGTGCGGCCAGCGGGCCTAGGGGCGTGCGGAGCGCCGGCAATAGATGAATTGCTATTAAATATATAGCTTATGGCGCTTGTGTATCAAGCGCTGAAGCCTGTTTTCAATGAAAACTCGGCGGCGGCCCTCGCTCCGCAGGGGACCGCGCCAGGCCTGCCGTCAGTAGGTTTCCAGGTGCAGCCGTCCTTCGCGCTGGAGCACTGCGCCCACCTGTTCCCACTCCAGGCCGCTGTCGCGGGCGATGTCGCGCAGCGCCATCACCACGCCTTCTTCCATGCTCTTGAGGCCGCAGACATAGAAGTGGGTGTTCCCGTCGCGCAGCAGCGCGGCCAGGTCGGCGGCGCGCTCGCGCATCAGGTCCTGTACGTAGCGCCGGGGCTGCCCGGCCGTGCGCGAGAACGCGAGGTTGATGTCGATGAAGTCCTTGGGCAGGCTTTGCAGCGGGCCGAAGTAGGGCAGCTCCTGCTGGGTGCGCGCGCCGAAGAACAGCAGCAGCTTGCCGCCCTCGAACTTGCCGCTGCTGCGCAGGCGGCGGCGCCATTCGGTCATCGCGCGCATGGGCGCGCTGCCCGTGCCGGTGCAGATCATCACGATGTGCGAACGGGGGTGGTTGGGCATCAGGAACGAGCTGCCGAACGGCCCCACCACCTGCACCTTGTCGCCCACCTTCAGGTCGCACACGTAGTTGGAGGCCACGCCGCGCACGGCGTTGCCGTCGTGGTCGGTGGTCACGCGCTTCACGGTGAGCGCCAGGTTGTTGTAGCCGGGCCGCTCGCCGTTGCGCGGGCTGGCGATGGAGTATTGGCGCGCATGGTGCGCCTTGCCCAGCACGTCGGTGCCCGGCGGGACGATGCCGATGGACTGCCCCTCCAGCACCGGGAACGGCATGCTGCCGAAGTCGAGCACGACGTGGTGCGTCTCGCTTTCAAAGCCTGCTTCGGTGCAGTTGAAGTTGCCCACCACCGTTGCCGTGGTGGGGCTCTTGGGCGGGAACAGGTTGGTGTAGGGATGCGCGGCCGACCAGGGCGGCACGGCGGCGCCGTACTGGGCGGAACGGAAGGCCTGCGTGCCCGGCTCCACGGGTGCGGCCGGTGCGGACGACGCCAGTGCGGTGTCCATGGCCGAGGGCGCTGCGCCTTCGGCGGCCAGCACATCGGGCGCCAGTTCTGGCGGCAGCGCCTCCCAGGTGAGCTGTTCTTCGATCGTGTACGCGCGCGCCACCGGCATGGTGCGCCAGTTGTCGATGGAACCCGTGGGGCAGGGCGAGATGCAGGCCATGCAGCCGTTGCACACGTCGGCCCGCACGACGTAATTGTTGTCGTCGTGCGTGATGGCGCCCACCGGGCAGGTCGCCTCGCAGGTGTTGCAGCGGATGCAGATCTCGGGGTCGATCAGGTGCTGCTTCAAGATGCCGTTGTCGATCAGCGTGGTGGTGTCCATATTTTTCTTCCAGCAAGTCTCCCGGCAGCGGCTCAGGGACTCAATTGAACCGGACGTACTCGAAATCGATAGGCTGGCGGTTGATGCCCATCACCGGGGGCGCGATCCAGCCGGCGAACTTGCCCGGCTCGACCACGCGGCCCATCAACGATGCCACGAAAGCGAAGTCTTCGGCGCTCGGCAGCCATTCATCGCGCTTTGCGGCCCATTCGACCTCGTTCACCACGCGGCCGTCGGGCGACATCTTGATGCCCGCCAGCGCACCGATCTGGCGGTTGAACGCCTTGTGCGGCACCGACAGGCGCGTGGGAATCCCGGCCTTTTCCAGCACCTTGTTCCAGCGGCCCACGCCCGCCATCGAGTCCTTGATGAAGTCGTCGCGCAGCACCTCGTTCAAGGCGTTGAGCATGGGCACGTCCTTCTCCAGCAGCTGGCCGTCCTTGACCTCCAGCACCTTGTAGGTCTGGCCCTTGAGGATGTGGTCGTCCGTGCGCTTGCCTTCTTCGTAGCGGCCCTTGAGGCCCGAGCTGTAGAAGATGGCCGCGTTGCTCGACTGGTCGGCGCCGAACAGGTCGATGGTCACGCTGTAGTGGAAGTTCAGGTAGCGCTGCACCGTGCCCAGGTCGATGGCACCGGCGGCGCGCACCTTGGCCGGGTCGTCGGTTTTCAGCTCGTTCATCACCTGCGCGGTGCGCGCCAGCACGCGCGAGACGCCGGATTCGCCCACGAACATGTGGTGGGCCTCTTCGGTCAGCATGAACTTGGTGGTGCGTGCCAGCGGGTCGAAGGCGCTTTCGGCCAGGGCCGAGAGCTGGAACTTGCCGTCGCGGTCGGTGAAGTAGGTGAACATGAAGAACGCCAGCCAGTCGGGCGTCTTCTCGTTGAAGGCGCCCAGGATGCGCGGGTTGTCCACGTCGCCCGAGGTGCGCTGCAGCAGTGCCTCGGCCTCCTCGCGGCCGTCGCGGCCGAAGTGCTTGTGCAGCAGGTAGACCATGGCCCAGAGGTGGCGGCCCTCTTCCACATTGATCTGGAACAGGTTGCGCAGGTCGTACATCGAAGGCGCCGTCAGGCCCAGGTGGCGCTGCTGCTCCACGCTCGCTGGCTCGGTGTCGCCCTGCGTGACGATGATGCGGCGCAGGTTGGCGCGGTGCTCGCCGGGCACGTCCTGCCAGGCCTTCTCGCCCTTGTGGTCGCCGAAGTGGATCTCGCGGTTGGCGTCGCCCGGGTTCAGGAAGATGCCCCAGCGGTAGTCGCGCATCTTCACGTGGCCGAACTGGGCCCAGCCCTGCGGGTCCACGCTCACGGCGGTGCGCAGGTAGACCTCGTGGTTGGTCGAGCCTTCGGGGCCCACGTCGTCCCACCAGTTGATGAAGTTGGGCTGCCAGCCTTCGAGCGCGCGCTGCAGCGTGCGGTCTTCGCCGAGGTTGACGTTGTTGGGGATCTTCTCGCTGTAGTTGATCGTGCTCATCGTTGTTCCTTGGGTTGTGCGGAGGGCTGCGGATTCAAACGCGGTTCAAGTCGAAGCCGGCCTTTTCGCCGGTGCCGTAGACCTTCAGCGCGCCCTTTTCGCCGACGGCGTTGGGGCGGTTGAAGATCCAGTTCTGCCAGGCCGTGAGCCGGCCGAAGATGCGCGTGGCCATGTTCTCCTTGCTGGCAAAGCGCAGGTTGGCCTCCAGCCCGGTCAGGGCGTCGGGCGACATGGCGGCGCGCTCCTCGATGGCCATGCGCAGTTCGTCGTCCCAGTCGATGTCGTCGGGCGCGGCGGTGACCAGGCCCAGGGCCAGGGCCTCGTCGGCGTCGAGCGGCTTGCCAGCCGCGGCGCGCGCGGCGTCGAGCGGCGCGGCCTCTTCATAGAAGCGGCGCTGCAGGCGGCTCTGGTCGTTCACCATGGGGAAGAAGCCGAAGTTGAATTCGTTGAGCACGAGCTTCGGCGCGCGCCCGGCGTCGTCGGGCAGGGCCAGCATGTAGGTGCGGTCGGCCGCGAAGGCCAGCTCGGCCAGCGTGCCGGCGAAGCACGAGCCCTCCTGCACCACCGCGAACAGGGTGCGCGAGGACACGTCCAGCCGTGCCAGCGCGCGGCGCAGCGCGCCGATGGTCTCGCGCACCAGCCAGTGGTCCTTGTGGGCCAGCATCACCGCGTCGGAGGCGAGCACGGCCTGCGCGTCGCCCTCGGTCTTGAGCAGCCAGGTGCCGATGTCGAGCTCGTTGGTGCGCAGGTTGAGGATGGCGTCGTCGAGCTCGCGCGCCAGGGCCAGCGGCCACCAGGCGGCCCCAGTGGCCTCGATGGCCGCGATGTCGGCGGGCTGTGCGCCGGTGGGCGCCTTCAGCGTGAGGGTGGCCGTGCGCCTGGCGCGGTCGATCTGCACCTCGACATGCGAATAGCGCAGGCTGTCCGCGCCGTCCTCGCGCTCCAGGCGGGTCAGGGCCACGCCCTGGGCGCCGACCGGGCGGTCGCTGCCGGCGGCCAGCTCGGTGGCGCGCGCCTGCACGGCGGCGGCGAACTGGGCAGGTTTGGCCACCGCATCCACCAGGCGCCAGTCCACCGCGCGCTGGCCGCGCACGCCTTCGACGCTGGTGCAGAAGATGTCTGCCAGGTCGTGGCGCACATGGCGCTTGTCGGTCACGCGGGTCAGGCCCCCGGTGCCGGGCAGGACGCCCAGCAACGGCACTTCGGGCAGCGACACCGAGGAAGAGCGGTCGTCCACCAGCAGGATCTCGTCGCACGCCAGGGCCAGTTCGTAGCCGCCGCCCGCGCAGGCACCGTTGACCGCGGCGAGGAACTTCAGGCCGGAGTGCTTCGACGAATCCTCGATGCCGTTGCGCGTCTCGTTGGTGAACTTGCAGAAGTTCACCTTCCAGGCGTGGCTGGAGACGCCCAGCATGAAGATGTTGGCGCCGGAGCAGAAGATGCGGTCCTTGCCGCTGGTGACGATGACGGTGCGCACGCCCGGGTGCTCGAAGCGCACGCGGTTGAGCGCGTCGTTGAGCTCGATGTCCACGCCCAGGTCGTAGCTGTTGAGCTTGAGCTTGTAGCCGGGGCGGATGCCGCCGTCTTCGGCGATGTCGAGCGACAGGCGGGCCAACGGACCCTCGACCGCCAGTTTCCAGTGGCGGTACTGCGTGGGATCGGTGCGGTAGTCAACGCGGGAGGGTGCGGTGGTCTGGGCGGTCATGGGGCGTCTCCGTCAAAAACTGCGAACAGGAATAATAATGCATAAATCAATCGACTGATGTGCATCATGATGCATGTTTGCGAGCGAGTCAATGCATGCCGCGGTTTTTTGCTGGATTTATGGCGCGCGGGGGCGCCGGGGTGTCAGTGCGGCGGGTGGGTCATCAGCTTGCGCACCCCGGCGCGCAGCTGCCGCAGGCTTTCCTCGAGGTTCTGCCCCGAGGTGTCGATGGTGAGATCGGCCTTGGAATAGAAGGCGGCCCGGCCTTCCAGGATGCGGCGCAGGTCGTCCATGGCTTCCTTGCTCGTGGCCATGGGGCGCATGTCGCCCTGGGCCAGCACGCGGCCCATGTGCTCCTCGGGGGCGGCGCGCAGCCACACGGTGGTGCAGTGCGCGAGCAGTTCGTTGAAGGTGGCGGGGTCCGAGACGATGCCGCCGGGGGTGGCGATCACCACCTCGCTGTGGATCTGCACGATCTCTTCGAGCGCGCGGCGCTCGTAGCGGCGGTAGGCGGTGGTGCCGTACAGGTCGTGGATCTCGCGCACGCTGCAGCCCGCCAGGGTTTCGATCTCGCGGCTCAGCTCGATGAACGGCACGTCCAGGTCGCGTGCCAGCAAAGGCCCCAGCGTGGACTTGCCCGCGCCCCGCAGCCCCACGAGCGCGATGCGCCGGTGGCGCGCCGTGTCGCTCGCGCCGCTGCTCAGCAGCTCATGCAGCGCCAGCCGCGCGCGGCGCAGTTCGGGTTCGCTGCGGTGCTCCAGCAGTTCGCGGATCAGCAGCCATTCGGGCGAACGGGTGGTGAAGTCGCCCACCAGCTCGGCCAGCGAGCAATGCAGCGCGCCCGCCACCTGCTGCAGCACCAGGATGGACGCGTTGCCCGTGCCGTACTCCAGGTTGGCAAGGTGCCGCTCCGACACATCGGCCGCCATGGCCACCGCCTTGCGCGTGAGCCCGCGCTGCGCCCGCAGGTTGCGAACGCGTTCGCCGAGGGCGGCGAGCAGGGGGTTGCGGGCCTCTTCGGTGGGCGCAGCCGTGCCGCCGCCAGCGAAAGGTGGCAGGGTGACTGTGTCTTCTTGTTCGTTCATGTCCATCCTCGTTCACGTCGGCTGCGGCGTGGCATTTTGCGGTGCGTGCCCCGGGCTTCAAACGCTTTTGAAGGCGTTCGGCCGCCGCTAGGGGAAAACACCATGCATGCACTATAGTGCTTGACACTGCATCAAGCATTAACTATTGTTCGTGTGCAGGCAAGATACTGCACATTGCTCCATCCCACAAGAACACATATCAAGCCTTGTGCACGCTGCACTCCATTGTCCCAGCCACCCACGAGTCGCCATGTCCGATAAAGCAGCATTTCATGAAGCCCTGTCCGCATTGACGGGCCAGATCGCGGGCCGTGCCCTGGACGGCGACCTGCAGGCCTGGCTCAACCAGACCCACGGGCCCGCCAGCGCGGCCTACCAGCAGCTCAAGGCGGGGTGCCTGGCCGGCGTGGCGCAGGGCTGGCTCTGCGAGCGCGAGGGCGGCGGCATCCGCTACGGCCGCGTCTTCAAGGCAGACGACGCGCTGCACCGCTTCTCGGTGGATGTGGTGGACATGCAGGACATCGCCGGCCCGCACCATACCCATCCGCTGGGCGAGATCGACCTGATCATGCCGCTGGAGGGCGACGCCACCTTCGACGGGCATCCCGCCGGCTGGTGCGTGTACCCGCCCGGCAGTGCCCACCGCCCCACCGTGGCGCAGGGCCGCTCGCTGGTGCTCTACCTGCTGCCCGAAGGGCAAATCCAGTTCAGCAAGTGAAACACCCCCCTGAGTCGCTTCGCGCCTTCCCCCTCTCTCATATTGCTCCGCAATCTGGGAGGGGGACGCCCCCGGTGCACGCAAGCGGAATGCAGCCTGCGCGGCATGGCGGCCCTCGCACGGCGACGCTGGCCGGGACCATGCCCATTTCGTGCGCCGCGCGCTGATGACCGATAACCCGCTTTTTTTCTGCCTATCTCTCTATCTGTATGACCGAACTGCTCCCCAACTACGCCGCCGGACGCTGGCAGACCGGCCACGGCCCGGGCGCCGTGCTCAAGGACCCGGTGCTGGGCCATGACCTGGTGCGCGTGGATGCCACCGGGCTCGACCTGCCCGAGGCCTTCCGGTTCGCCCGCGAGCAGGGCGGCTCGGCCTTGCGTGCGTTGACCTACCGGCAGCGCGCCGCGCTGCTGGGCGCCGTGGTCAAGGTACTGCAAACCCACCGCGACGCCTACTACGAGATCGCCACGGCCAACGCCGGCACGGTGAAGAACGACTCCGCCGTGGACATCGACGGCGGCATCTTCACGCTGGGCCAGTACGCCAAATGGGGCGACGCGCTGGGCGATGTGCGCGTGCTGCGCGATGGCGATGCCGCCAGGCTCGGCAAGGAGCCCGTGTTCCTGTCGCAGCACCTGCAGGTGCCCACGCGCGGCGTGGCGTTGTTCATCAATGCCTTCAACTTCCCGGCCTGGGGGCTGTGGGAAAAGGCGGCGCCCGCGCTGCTCTCCGGCGTGCCGGTGATCGTCAAGCCCGCCACGTCCACGGCCTGGCTCACGCAGCGCATGGTGCGCGATGTGGTCGATGCGGGCGTGCTGCCGGCGGGCGCGCTGTCGGTCATCGCAGGCAGCTCGGCCGGGCTCATGGACCAGCTCGGGCCGTTCGATGTGGTCTCGTTCACCGGCTCGGCGGACACGGCCGGCATCATCCGCGCGCACCCTGCGGTGGCCCAGCGCTCGGTGCGCGCCAACATCGAGGCCGACAGCCTCAACAGCGCCTTGCTGCTGCCCGATGCGGCGCCCGGCAGCGACGCCTTCAACCTGCTGGTGCGCGAAGTGGTGCGCGAGATGACGGTCAAGTCGGGCCAGAAATGCACCGCCATCCGCCGCATCCTGGTGCCGGCAGACGTGTACGGCGCTGCGGCCGAGGCCATCGGCGCCAAGCTCGCGGGCGTGACGGTGGGCAACCCCCGCAACGACGGCGTGCGCATGGGCTCGCTCGTCAGCACCGCCCAGCTGCACGCCGTGCGCGAAGGGCTTGCGCAGCTGTGCGCCCACGCCGACATCCTGCACGACGGCCGCCACCAGCCGCTGGTGGATGCCGACCCCGCCGTGGCCGCCTGCATCGGCCCGGTGCTGCTGGGTGTGCACGACGCCGATGCGGCGGCCGTGGTGCACGAGGTCGAGGTGTTCGGCCCCGTGGCCACGCTGGTGCCCTACCGCGATGTGGACCACGCTGTAGCGCTCGCACAGCGCGGCCAGGGGTCGCTGGTGGCATCGCTGTACGGGGCCGACGAGGCCGCGCTGGGGCATGCCGCCGTGCAGCTCGCAGCCAGCCATGGCCGCGTGCACGTGGTGACGCCCGACGTCGCCCAGGCCCACACCGGCCACGGCAACGTGATGCCCATGTCGCTGCACGGCGGCCCGGGGCGTGCGGGCGGCGGGGCGGAGCTGGGAGGCCTGCGGGCGCTGGGCTTCTACCACCAGCGCAGCGCCGTGCAGGCCAGCCCCGGTGTGCTGGCCGCGCTCGGCCTCTGACCGCCCAGGCGCAGACCACGGCAGCCGCCAGCCAGCACGCACCACCAGAAAAACGCCAGCGAACCACGGAGACATCGCCATGACCACCCTGCCAGAGCGTTTCAACTTTGCACAGCACCTGTTCGACCTGAACCGCGACCACGCGCAGCGCACGGCCTACATCGACGACCGCGGCACGCTGAGCTACGGCGACCTGCAGGACCGCGCCCGGCGCCTGGCCGGTGTGCTGGTGGATGCCAGCCTGCGGCGCGAAGAGCGGGTGCTGATGCTCATGCACGACACCAGTGACTGGCCCGTGTGCTTTCTGGGCTGCCTGTACGCCGGCGTGGTGCCCGTGGCGGTGAACACGCTGCTCACGGCGGACGACTACGCCTACATGCTGGGCCACAGCCGCGCGCAGGCCGTGCTGGTCTCGGGCGCGCTGTTGCCCGTCCTGCAAGACGCGATGGCGCGCGGTGGCCATGAGGTGTCGGCGCTGTGGGTGTCGCAGCCCACGCAGGCACTCCCAGCCGGCGCCGTGGGCCTGGACGAGGCCATTGCCAGCGCCCAGCGCCTGCCAGCGCCCGCAGCCACCGGGCCCGACGACCCGGGCTTCTGGCTGTACTCGTCGGGCTCCACCGGCAAGCCCAAGGGCACGGTGCATACCCATGGCAATCTCTGGTGGACGGCCGAGCTGTACGGCAAGCCCGTGCTGGGCCTCACGCGCGACGATGTGTGTTTCTCGGCCGCCAAGCTCTACTTCGCCTACGGGCTGGGCAATGCGCTGACCTTCCCGCTGTCGGTGGGCGCCACCGTGGTGCTGATGGCCGAGCGGCCCACGCCCGATGCCACCTTTCAGCGCTGGGTGGACCACCGGCCCACCGTGTTCTTCGGTGCGCCCACCGGCTTTGCGGGCATGCTCGCATCGCCCCGGCTGCCGGCGCGCGCCCAGGTGGCGCTGCGCATGTGCTCGTCCGCCGGCGAGGCGCTGCCCGCCGAGATCGCCCAGCGCTTCAAGGCGCATTTCGGCTGCGACATCATTGACGGCATCGGCTCCACCGAGATGCTGCACATCTTCTTGTCCAACCGCCCGGGCGACATCCGCTACGGCACCACGGGCAAGCCCGTGCCGGGCTACGAGGTCGAGCTGCGCGGCGAGGACGGCAGCCCCGTGGCGGACGGCGAGGTGGGCGACCTCTACATCCAGGGCCCCAGCGCCGCGCTGATGTACTGGAACAACCGCGACAAGACGCGCGACACCTTCCAGGGCGGCTGGACCAAGAGCGGCGACAAGTACGTGCGCGATGCGGACGGCTACTACACCTACGCCGGGCGCAGCGACGACATGCTCAAGGTCAGCGGCATCTACGTGTCGCCCTTCGAGGTCGAGGCCACGCTGATGCAGCACGCCGCCGTGCTGGAGGTGGCCGTGATCGGCAAGCAGGATGGCGACGGCCTGACCAAGACCAAGGCCTTCGTCGTGCTCAAGGACGGCCAGGGCGCGACGGAAGAGGAGCTCAAGGCTTTCGTCAAGGACCGCCTGGCGCCCTACAAGTACCCGCGCTTCATCGAGTTCGTGCCCGAGCTGCCCAAGACAGCCACCGGCAAGATCCAGCGCTTTCGCCTGCGCGAGCAGGAGGCCCGGGCATGAGCGCCACGGCCAGCTCCGGCGGCCCGGCGTCTTTGGCCAGCATCTCCTGGCGGGGGCAGGCCGTGCAGGTCGAGTACCAGTGGATAGCGCCCGAGCGCACGCAGGCGCCGCTGGTGGTCTTTCTGCACGAAGGGCTGGGCTCGCTGGCGATGTGGAAGGACTTCCCGCAGCGGCTGTGCGCGGACGGCGGCTTTCGGGGCCTGGTGTTCTCCCGCCCCGGCTACGGCCGTTCCACGCCGCGCGCGGCCGATGAACGCTGGGGCGTGGACTTCATGCACCGGCAGGCCGAGGAGGTGTTGCCCGCGCTGCTGCAGGCGCTGGGCGTGAGCGAAGCGCCCTGGCTGTTCGGCCACAGCGACGGCGCCTCCATCGCGCTGCTGTACGCCGCCCGCTTTCCGGATCGCGTGGCGGGCCTGGTGCTGCTGGCGCCGCACATCTTCGTCGAGGACGTGACCATCGCCAACATCGAACAGGCGCGTGCCGCCTACGAGACCACCGACCTGCCGGGCAAGCTGGCCCGCTACCACGACGACCCCGATTCGGCCTTCTGGGGCTGGAACCGCATCTGGCTCGACCCCGCCTTTCGCGGCTGGAGCATCGTGGCCGACATCGCCGCCGTGCGCGCGCCCGTGCTGGCCGTGCAGGGTCTTGACGACGAATACGGAACGCTGGCGCAGATCCGCGGCATTGCCGAGCGCGTGCCGGGCACCCGCCTGCTGGAGCTGCCCGCCTGCGCGCATTCCCCCCACCGTGACCGGCCCGGCGACGTGATCGCCGAGACGGTGGCGTTCATCACGACAACATCCAGGAGACAACCATGACATCTCGCTACGCACGCACGGCATTCGCAGCGCTGGCACTGGTCTGCGGCGCCACCGCAGGCACGGCCCAGACCACCGACAAGCTCAAGGTGGGTCTCATGCTGCCATTCAGCGGCACCTTCAGCGCGCTGGGCGTTGCCATCGAGAACGGCTTTCGGCTGCACGTGGCCGAGCAGGGCGGCAAGCTCGCGGGCCGCGAGATCGAGTTCTTCAAGGTCGATGACGAGTCCGACCCGGCCAAGGCCACCGACAACGTCAACAAGCTCATCAAGCGCGACGGCGTGGATGTGATCGTCGGCACCGTGCATTCGGGTGTCGCCACGGCGATGGCGCGCGCCGCCAAGCAAAGTGGCACCCTGCTCATCGTGCCCAACGCGGGTGCGGACGCGGTCACGGGTGCGCTGTGCGCGCAGAACATCTTCCGCTCGTCGTTCTCCAACTGGCAGTCGTCCTACGGCATGGGCACCGTGGCCGCGAAGCAGGAGAAGAAAAAGACCGCCGTCACCATCACCTGGAAGTACGCCGCCGGCGACGAGATGACCGAGGCCTTCAAGGAAGGCTTTGAAAAGGAAGGCGGCAAGGTCGTCAAGCAGCTCACCGTGCCGTTCCCGAACGTGGAGTTCCAGGCGCTGCTCACCGAGATCGCGGCCACCAAGCCCGACGTGGTGTTCGCATTCTTCGCGGGCGGCGGCGCGGTCAAGTTCGTCAAGGACTACGCGGCCGCCGGGCTGAACAAGGTCACGCCGCTGTACGGCTCGGGCTTTCTGACCGACGGCACGCTGGAGGCGCAGGGCGATGCCGCGCAGGGCCTGCTCACCACGCTGCACTACGCCGACGGCCTGAACACCCCGCGCGACAACGCGTTCCGCACCGCCTACGCCAAGTCCTTCAAACTGCAGCCCGACGTGTACGCGGTGCAGGGCTACGACGCCGCCCAGATCCTGGCCACGGGCCTGAAGGCCGTGAAGGGCGACATCGCGAAGAAGGCCGAGTTCGCCGCCGCGGTGCAGAAAGCCACCATCGACAGCCCGCGCGGCCCCTTCACCATGAGCCGCGCCCACAACCCCGTGCAGGACATCTACCTGCGCAAGGTGGACGGCAAGGAGAACAAGGTCGTCGGCGTGGCCGCCAAGGCGCTGGCCGACCCCGCGCGCGGCTGCAAGCTGTAAACGGCTGGCTGACCGTCTCCGTCAACACAGGACACACCTTCCATGGACATCGGTACCTTCCTGGTCCAGTGCCTGAACTCGGTCCAGTACGGGCTGCTGCTGTTTCTGGTGGCATCCGGGCTGACGCTGATCTTCGGCATCATGGGCGTGATCAACCTCGCGCACGGCAGCTTCTACATGATCGGCGCCTACATGGCGTTCGCGCTGTCGCCGCTGTTCGGCGACCAGTTCCTCGTCATGCTGCTCGCGGGCATCGCGCTCGCGGCGGTGCTGGGCTACCTGCTGGAGTGGGCGTTCTTCAGCTACCTGTACCAGCGCGACCACCTGCAGCAGGTGCTGATGACCTACGGGCTCATCCTCGTGTTCGAGGAACTGCGCTCGCTGCTGGTGGGCAACGACGTGCACGGCGTCAAGGCGCCTGCGTGGCTCGATGGCAGCTTCGCGCTGGGCGAACTCATGAGCTACCCGTGGTACCGCCTCTTCGCGTCGGCGGCCTGCATCGTGCTGGCCGTGGGGCTGTACTGGGTGGTCAACCGCACCCGCCTGGGCATGATGGTGCGCGCCGGCGCCAGCAACCGCGACATGGTGCGCGGCCTGGGCATCGACATCCGGCGGCTGTACCGCATCGTCTTCGCGGCGGGCGTGGCCCTGGCCGCGCTGGCCGGGATGATCGCCGCGCCCATGTCCTCGGTGTACCCCAACATGGGCGCCAGCGTGCTCATCATCTGCTTCGTGGTGGTGGTCATCGGGGGCATCGGCTCCATCACCGGGGCGCTGGTGGCGTCGCTGCTGGTGGGGTTTGTCGATACCTTCGGCAAGGTGTTCTTCGCGGAAATCAGCGGCATCGGCGTGTACCTGCTGATGGCCGGCATCCTGATCTGGCGGCCGGAAGGCCTGATGGGGCGCAAGGCATGAGCGCCGTGCACCCCACCACCGCCGCCGCGCCTGCGGACACCGCCACTGCGCCGCGCGGCGGCTGGCGCATGCGCGCACTGCTGCCCGCCGCCGTGGCCATGGCCGCCGCCATCGCCGGGCCGCTGCTGGGCCCCTACTGGGCCGACCTGCTGGTCAAGGTCATGATCCTGTCGATCTTCGCGCTCAGCCTGGAACTGCTGGTGGGCATGACGGGGCTGGTGAGCCTGGGGCATGCTGCCTTCTACGGCATCGGCGCCTATGCCACCGTGCTGGGCTCGGGGGCGGAGGGCGGCAACCTCATCGTGCTGATGCTGGGCGCCATGGGGGCGGCTGCGCTGTACGCGCTGTGCGTGGGCGCCCTGAGCCTGCGCACCCGCGGGGTGTACTTCATCATGGTCACCCTGGCCTTTGCGCAGATGGCGTTCTTCGTGTTCCACGACACCAAGGTGGGCGGCGGCAGCGACGGCATCTACCTGGACGTGCGGCCCACGCTTGGCGGCCTCAGCCTGGAGTCGCGCCACGCTCTTTTCTACCTGGTGCTGGCGGCATTGGCGGGCACCTACGGCCTGCTGGCGCTGGTGCGCAGATCGCGCTTTGGCGCGGCGCTGGCGGGCATCCGGGTGAACGAGCAGCGCATGCGCGCCGCGGGGTTCGCCACCTATGGCTACAAGCTGGCGGCCTTCGTGATGGCAGGGGCGCTGGCGGGGCTCGCGGGCTCCCTGCTGGCCGTGCGCGATGGCGTGGTGAACCCGGAGCTGCTGTCCTGGCACACCTCGGGCGACGTGCTGCTCATGGTCATCCTCGGGGGCATGGGGCATCTGCGCGGCGCGGTGATCGGGGCGGTGGTGTTCACGCTGCTCAAGGAGCTGCTGTCCACCCACGCCCTCATGGGGCCGTTGGCAGACCACTGGCAGCTCACCCTGGGCCTGACCATCATCGTGTTCGTCGCGGTGCTGCCGCAGGGGCTTATGGGCCTGGCGCAGCGTTTGGGACAACCCATCGGAAAGGGCGGAAAGGCATGAGCGCTCAACCCCTGCTGTCCGTGCAAGGGCTCACGCGCCGGTTCGGTGGCCTGGTGGCGGTGAATGCCGTCACGCTCGACCTGCGCCAAGGCGAGGTCCACGCGGTCATCGGCACCAACGGCGCGGGCAAGTCCACCCTGATCAACATGCTGTCGGGCGAGATCGAAGCGTCCGAGGGGCGCATCACCCTGGGCGGGCAGGACATCACCCGCCAGTCGCAGGCGCGCCGCGCGCTGGCGGGCGTCGGGCGCAGCTACCAGCGCACCACGATCTTCCCGGAGTTCACCGTGCACGAGAACTGCCGCCTGGCCGCGCAGGCCGCCACGCCCCGGCCCTGGGCCTTGTGGCAGGCGGCGCGCCACTGCGCCGACAGCAATGCCACCGCCGCGGCGGCGCTGCAGGCGGCCGGGCTTGCGGCAGACGCACGGCGCACCGCCGGTGCGCTGAGCCACGGCGCCAAGCGCCAGCTCGAGGTGGCCATGTGCATCGCCACCCGGCCGCGCGTGCTGCTGCTGGACGAGCCGCTTGCCGGCATGGGCGCGGAGGAGACCGAGCGCATGCTGGCGCTGCTGGCCGACCTGAAACCGCACCACGCCATCCTGTTGGTCGAGCACGACATGGACGCCGTGTTCCGCATCGCCGACCGCATCACCGTCATGGTCAACGGCACGGTCATCGCCAGCGGCGGCCCGGCAGAGATCCGCAACAACCCCGAGGTGCGCACCGCCTACCTCGGAGAAGGGCATTGATGTGATGACCACCCCCCTGACAAGGAACGCACCATGCTGAATGTGGTCGGGCTGCACGCCCGCTATGGCGACAGCCATGTGCTGCGCGGCGTGGATGCGCAGGTGCCCGCCGCCACGTCGGTGGGCCTGCTGGGGCGCAACGGCATGGGCAAGACCACGCTCATCCGCTCCCTGATGGGCTACCTGCGCCCGCCCGAAGGCCAGGTGCAGATGGACGGCCGCACCGTCACCGGCTGGCCCCCCGAAAAGATGGCGCGCCTGGGCATTGGCTACGTGCCCGAGGGGCGCGGCATCTTCCCCAACCTGTCGGTGCGCGAGAACCTGGTCATGAGCCAGCGGGCTGGCCTGGACGGCAGCCGCGCCTGGACCTTCGACCGCGTGATGGCCACCTTCCCTCGGTTGTCGGAGCGGCTCTCGCACGGCGGGCAGCAACTGTCCGGCGGCGAGCAGCAGATGCTGTCCATCGGCCGCGCGCTGATGACCAACCCGCGCCTGTTGATCCTGGACGAAGCCACCGAGGGCCTGGCCCCGCTCATCGTGACCGAGATCTGGCGCGTGATCTCCGAGATCCGGGCCACCGGCATCGCCACGCTGATCGTGGACCGCGACTGGCGGCGGGTGCTCTCGCACACCGACCAGGCCCTGGTGATGGAGAAGGGCCGCATCGTGCTGGCCGCGCCGTCGGCCGACCTGCGGGCAGCGCCCGCGGCGCTGGAGCAGCTGCTGGGCGTGTGATGCGCGCGGACGGCTAGTCGAGCCGCCGGCGCAGGCTGCCGAGGTCCACCACGGTGATGCCGCCGTATTCGATCTGCAGCACGCCCTCGGCCTCCAGGCGCTTCAGGGCGGCGTTGCAGCGCTGGCGCGACACGCCCGACAGGTTGGCGATCTCCTCCTGCGAGACCTGCAGGTGCGGGTCGCTGCCGGGGTGCAGAAAAGGGTGGAACAGCCCGGCCAGCGCGCGTGCCACCTGGCTGTCGGTGTCCATGAGGTGGTGGGCCGTGAAGTTGCCCAGAAACCAGTGCATGCGCTCGTTGATCTGGCGCAGCAGGAAGTGGTCGAAGCTGCGCTGTGTGGCGTGCAGCCATTCGAAGGTCTCCACCGGCAGCAGCGCCACCCGGCTGGGGCGCAGCGCAATGATGTCTGCCGTGCGCGCCACGCCGCGCAGCAGCGTACCCTCGCCAAACCAGCTGCCCGCCGACAGCCCGCCCAGCGTGACGGAGCGGCCGTTGTCGGACGTGACCGTCCACTTGAGCAGACCTTCGATCGCGCCGTACCAGTGCCGGGGCACGTCGCCGCGCCGGCACAGCGCGCTGCCTTGCGGCACATCCACTTCGCGCAGTTCATCGAGCACGCGCTGCTGGGCCGGGGCGTCCAGCACCGGGAACCAGGCCGAGTCGGCGAGGAGGTCGGCCACCGTGGGCGGCGCCTTTTTGACCAGCATGGTGAAGCGTTCTCCAACGGGCAGGGCCGCACGGTTCCTCGTATACCCTGAGTCCAAATGTCATCGCAATGACTGAGTATGCAAGCGCCCAAAAAAATAATGCGTGCACTAGCATTTTCCACCAGTCCACGCCATGACAAAGCGCAAAGTCATCGTCACCATCGCCCCCACGGGGGGCATGGCGCACAAGTCTCAGAACCCGCACCTGCCCACCCAGCCGGCCGAGATCGCCGACGACGTGCAGCGCTGCTGGAACGCCGGGGCCAGCGTGGTGGCCATCCACGCGCGCAGGCCCGATGACGGCGCCACCTGCAACGCCGACATCTACCGCGACATCAACACCCGCATCCGCGCCAAGGGCTGCGACATCGTCATCAACAACTCCACCGGCGGCGGCGTGCACGGCGACATGGTCAAGCCGCTGCCCGGCAACCGCTGGGAGATCGCCTGGGAAGAGCGCATCAAGGGCATGGACGCAGGCGCCGAGATGTGCACGCTGGATGCCACCACGCTCAACCTGAGCTTCGACGGCCGCGAGATCCTGATGGACACACCGCTCAGCCGCGGCCGCGAGCTGGCCGCCGGCATGAAGGCGCGCGGCATCAAGCCCGAGTGGGAGGTCTTCAGCCCCACCCACATCCTGCAGGACACCACCACCCTCATCGAAGAGGGGCACGACGACGGCCCGCATTTCATCAACCTGGTGATGAACGTGCACCGCGCCTTCCAGAACGCCATGCCGTACTCGCCGCGCCACCTGCAGATGATGGTGGACACGCTGCCCAAAAACAGCCTGTTCTGCGTGAGCGGCATCGGCCCCTCGCAGCTCGAAGCCAATGTCGCGGCGCTGCTGCTGGGCGGCCATGCGCGCGTGGGGCTGGAGGACAACCTGTACTTTCGCCACGGCGAGCTGGCCACCAACGTGCAGCTCACCGAGCGCATCGTGCGCGTGATCCGCGAGCTGGACATGGAGCCCGCCACGCCCGCCGAGGCCCGCGCGCTGATGGGCCTGCCGCGCGTGGGCGGCCCCCGCCCCGAGTTCGCGCCGCACTGAGCCACTGCATACGTTCCGCCACAGCCCTGTTCATGCAACCAGAAAGAAAAAGGAGACAAGAAATGATGATGCCAACACGCCGCCAATTCATGCACCATGTGGGCGCAGCCACCGCGCTCGGGGCCCTGGCGCCCTGGAGCGCCCTGGCGCAGACGATCGAGCAGGTGAAGATTTTCTACGGCTTTCCGGCCGGCAGCGCGGGCGACAGCGTCGCGCGGCGCGTGGGCGAGAAGCTGGCGGGCTCGGCCTACACACGCAATCCGGCCGTGGTGGAGAACAAGCCCGGCGCGGGGGGCCGCATCGCGCTGGAGTCGCTCAAGGGCGCGCCCGCGGATGGCAGCGTGCTCACGCTGTCGCCGTTTTCGTGCACGTCGATCTATCCGCACATCTACAGCAAGCTCAGCTACGACCCCGTCAAGGATTTCGTGCCGGTGTCCATCGGCGCCGTGATGCACCACGGACTGGCCGTGGGGCCGATGGTGCCCGCGTCCGTGAAGAACGTGAAGGACTTCCTGGCCTGGGCCAAGGCCAACCCGGGCCAGGCCAACTATGGCTCGCCGGCGGCGGGCTCCACGCCGCACTTCATCGGCGCGCTGCTGGGCCTGAACCACGGGGTGGACCTGAAACACGTGCCGTACCGTGGGTCCATCCCCGGCGTGACCGATGTGGTGGGTGGGCAGATCGCCTCCATGGTCACCCCCAGCGGCGACTTCATTCCCAACCACAAGGCGGGCAAGCTGCGGCTCATCGCCACGTCCGGCCAGGCGCGCTCGCCGTTCTCGCCCGAAGTGGCGACCTTTGCGGAGCAGGGCTTCCCGGAGCTCACGACCGAGGAATGGTTCGGCTTCTACGCCCCCGCCCGCACGCCCGCCAGCGTGGTGGCCGCGGCCAATGCGGCCATCAACCAGGCCATCAAGGAAAAGGCCGTGATCGACAGCCTGGCCGTCGTGGGCCTGATCGCCAAGGCCTCCACCCCGGCTGAGATGGCGGCATCGCAGCAGGCGGAATTCGAGCGCTGGGGCCCGCTGGTCAAGAAGATCGGGTTCACCGCGGAGTCTTGAACGGGTCTTGACTTTCCCATGAGCCGCTGCGCGTCTTCCCCTGCCCACAGCGCACGCGAGCGAAGCGCTGCCTGTTCAGCTTGACGGCCCTTGCGCGGGGGCGCTGGCCCTGCGGCGCGCCGGTATCGGCAGCCGCGTGCGGTGCATGATTTTTGCAATAACCACAAGGAAATTCTTCGATGGATTCGACTGTGAAGCGTGTGGCGGTGGTGGCGACCGGCGTCATTGGCGCGAGCTGGGCGGCCTACTTCCTGGCGCGGGGGCTGGATGTGGATGCCACCGACCCCGCGGAGGGCGCCGAGCAGCGGCTGCGCGATGCGGTGGCCCGGCACTGGCCCGCTTTGGAGCAGCAGGGTCTGGCACCCGGTGCCAGCCTGGAGCGGCTGCGCTTTCACCCGCGGCTGGAAGATGCGCTGGCGCAGGCGGACTTCGTGCAGGAGAACGGGCCGGAGCGGGTGGACTCCAAGGCCGACCTGATGCGCCGCATCGACGCTGCCGCGCCGGCGCACGCCATCGTGGCCTCCAGCTCGTCGGGCCTGTCGGTGTCGGCCATGCAGGCCCGGTGCGCCCGGCCGGAACGCATCGTGCTCGGGCACCCGTTCAACCCGCCGCACATGATCCCGCTGGTCGAGGTGGGCGGGGGCGAGAAGACGTCACCCGACGCCATCGCCGCCGCGATGGCCTTCTACACCGCCATCGGCAAGCGCCCCATCCATGTGCGCCGCGAGATCCAGGGCCACATCGCCAACCGCCTGCAGGCCGCACTGTGGCGCGAGGCGTTCCACCTGGTGAATGAAGGCGTGGCCAGCGTGGCCGACATCGACACCGCCATCGCCCAGGGCCCCGGCCTGCGGTGGGCGCTGATGGGGCCTTTCATGAACCTGCACCTGTCCGGCGGCGACGGCGGCATGGCCCATCTGCTGGCCCACCTGGGCGGCCCCATCGAAGGCTGGTGGGACGACCTGGGCGCGCCGCGCATGACGCCCGAACTGCAGCGCCGCGTGGTCGAGGGCGTGGACCAGGCGCTCGGCGGGCGCACCCAGGCAGAGCTGGCGCAGGCGCGCGATGCCCTGCTCATCGGCCTGCTGCGTGCCAAGAGCGCATCCCCCGGGCTGGACACGCCGACCTGATGGGCCCGGCGCTCCCACCACCTGCCTCACCCAGACACCGCAAGAGAGACACCACGCCATGCACCCCGGATTCCTTGACGACGACACCCAGATCGCGCTGGCATTGACCACCCAGACCCGTGCGGACGACGGTTCGATCACGCTGCAGTCCCCCGTGCCGCTGGGCGCGTATGCGCGCTGCATCGGCGAGTGGCTGGAGCACTGGGCGCGCGAGACGCCCGACGCGCCGGCCCTGGCCGAGCGCGATGACACGGGTGAGCACTGGCGCCGCCTGACTTACGGCGAGTTGCGCCGTGCCGTGGGCGCCTTGGCGCAGTCGCTGCTGGACCTGAAGCTGCCGGCCGACCGCCCCGTGGCGATCCTGTCGGACAACGCGGTGGACCATGCGGTGCTCATGCTCGCGGCCATGCATGTGGGCCTGGCCTCGTGCTCGCTGTCCAGCGCCTACGCGCGCTCCAGGGACCCGGCGCGGCTGCACAGCATGCTCGCGGCCCTCGGGCCGTCGCTGGTCTACGCGTCCGACGCCCGGGCGTACGCGCCGGCCCTGGCGGGGTACGCATCGGACGCGCTGCAGGTGTTCAGCCGCCACGCCGACGAGGTGCCGGGCGCACTGCCCTTTGCGCGGCTGCTGCAGGGGGTGGAGACCCCGGCCGTGCGCCAGGCGTTCGACGCCATCGCGCCCGACAGCCATGCCAAGTACCTGCTGACCTCGGGCTCCACCGGGCGGCCCAAGGTGGTCATCAACACCCACCGCATGCTCTGCGCCAACCAGCAGATGATGGCCCAGACCTGGCCCTTCCTGACCCGCGAAAAACCCGTGCTGGTGGACTGGCTGCCGTGGAGCCACACTTTCGGCGGCAACCACAACCTGAACATGGTGCTGTGCCACGGCGGCACGCTCTACATCGACGAAGGGCGGCCCGTGCCCGGGCTCATCGAGAAAACGGTGCGCAACCTGCGCGACGTGAAGCCCACGATGCTGTTCAACGTGCCGCGCGGCTTCGACATGCTGCTGCCCTTCCTCGAGGCGGATGAGCAGATGGCCGCCGAGGTCCTGTCGCGCATGCGGCTGGCGTTCTATGCGGCGGCGGCGCTCGCGCCTTCCACCTGGCAGCGGCTCGAAGCGCTGGCCCTGCGCGTGCGGCCCGCGCAGCCGCTGTGGCTGACGACATCGTGGGGCTCCACCGAGACGTCGCCCGCCGTCACCAGCGCGCACTGGCGGCTGGACAAGGCCGGCTGCATCGGCGCGCCGCTGCCCGGGCTCGCGCTCAAGCTCGTGCCCAATGGCAGCAAGCTGGAGATGCGGGTCAAGGGCGTGTCGGTGTTTCCGGGCTACCGCAACGCACCGGCGGAGACGGCGGCCGCGTTCGACAGCGAGGGCTTCTACCGCATCGGTGACGCCGGCCACCTGGTGGACCCGGAGCGGCCCGAGCGGGGCGTGGTCTTCAACGGGCGCGTGGCCGAAGACTTCAAGCTCTCCAGCGGCAGCTGGGTGTCGGTGGGCACGCTGCGCGTGGAGCTGATCTCGCAGCTCGCGCCGCTGGTGCAGGACATCGTGCTCACCGGCCACAACCACGACGAAGTGGGCATGCTGGTGTTCCCGTCGGCAGCGGGCGCGGCCGACCCCGCGAAGCTCACCGCCGCCCTGCAGGGCGTGATACGGGCCCGGCGCGACGCTGGCGCGGGCTCATCGCAGTGCCCCACACGCGCCCTGGTGCTGGCGCAGCCGCCCGATGCGGACAGCGGCGAGATCACCGACAAGGGCTACATCAACCAGGGCGCGGTGCTGACGCGCCGGGCCGCCGATGTGGCGCGGCTGCAGGCCAGCCCCATGGACGAGCAGGTCATCACCGCCTAGGGCTTTACGAACCAGGGCAGGTTCAAGTCCTTACAATATGAGAATCATTCTTATTAGCCACGGGCCTGTCCCCACTGCGCCCTCAGCCATCCCGGTCCCGAACCTGCCGCGTTCGGGCCGTCTTTTGTCAGGCTGCGTGCGCCGTGGTTGCCCACTATTACCAAGAACTGCTGAACTACTTTGCCCGCATGGTGCGCAGCCGCGACTCGGCGGCAGACCTGGTGCACGAGGCCTACGCGCGCGTGCTGGCGCTGCAGCGCAGCGGCGACGCCGTCGCTCAGCCCCGCGCGCTGCTGTACCGCACCGCGCGCAACCTGCTCATTGACCAGCACCGCCGCCATGTGGTGCGGGGCACGGTGCCTTCGGAGGCCGACGACAGCCTGCCCGATGTGTCCGAATTGCCCGCGCCCGCCGTGTGCGAACCCGAGGCTGCTTTCATCTCCGCGCAAGGTGTGGCTTCGATGATCGCCACCATCGAATCGCTGCCGCTGCGTTGCCGCGAGGCGTTCATCCTGCACAAATTCGACGGGCTGTCGCAGGCCGAGGTGGCCGCGCAGATGGGCATCTCGCGCAAGATGGTGGAGCAGCACATCCAGCGCGCCATGGTGGCCTGCCGCGCGTGCCGCGCCACCGCGCAGGGGGAGGACCAGCCATGAGCGCGCAGCCCCCCATGCCAATGCCGGACGAAGCCAACGACCACATCGACGGTGACGCATTGAACTGGCTCGTGCGCAGCCAGGGCGCACCGGATGCCGCCACGCTGCAGGCCCTGCAGGCGTGGCGCGACGCCGACCCGCGGCATGCGGCGGCGCTGGCGCGCTGGCAGCAGGAGTGGCGTGCGCTCGATGCATTGCCCGCAACGGCAGTCCGGCACCTGCGCGCGGGCTTGACGCAGGACAAGACCCCTGCCGGCGCACCGGCCCGACCACGCGCACGGAGCTGGAGCTGGGGTTGGGGTTGGGGTTGGGGGCAGGGCGCCGCCACGGCCGCATCGGTCTGCCTGCTGGCTGCTGCCACGGTCATGGGCTACCACCACTGGCAGCAACAGCCCGTGTATGAGCAGGCCCTGGCGACCGGCCTGGGCCAGCAGTCCGAGGTGCACCTGCCCGACGGCAGCGCCGTGCGCCTGGACACGAACACCCGCCTGGAGGTCACCTTTCGCCGCCAGCGCCGCGAGGTGGTACTGCCCGAAGGCCAGGCCGTGTTCAAGGTGCAGGGCGATGCCGCGCGGCCGTTCGACGTGCTGGCGGGGCCCCTGCGCATCACGGTGGTGGGCACCCGGTTTTCGGTGCGCTACACGCCCGGCGTGCCGGGCGACGCCGGTGTGCGCGTGGCGGTGGAAGAGGGCCGCGTGCGCGTGGCCCGCGCTGCCGACGCCGGGCCCGAGGTGGTGGAGCTGACCGCAGGCCAGCAGGTGCGCAGCGCTGCGGATGGCCGCCTGACCGCCATCGCCGCCGTGCCCGCTGCGGGCATTGCACCCTGGCGCGATGGGCGGGTGAGCTTCGACGACACGCCTTTGTCGCAGGCGCTGGCCGAGTTCGCCCGGTACGGCTCCACGCAGCTGGTGGTGCGCGACCCCGGCGTGGGCGCGCTGCGCCTGACCGGCACGTTCGACCCGCGGCGGCTCGATAACTTCACCCGGTCCCTGCCCAGCGTGCTGCCTGTGCAACTGCGCGCGCACGGCGCGGTCACCGAGATCGTGGCCGCTCCCCACCCTCAGCCTCAGTAGCCACCCCCGGTAGCGGCCGGCAGCAGGCCGTTGCTGGCCGTCCGCCGCCGGCGGATGGGTCTGCGCGCCTGTGGGCCCCGCGCGCCCCGCCTGCCCTGCACAGGGCCCCGCATCTTTTTTTCAAAAAACTTGGCCCACCGACCTAGGGGGATGGCTTCGGCCTGCGTCTACATGAGAAGGCGTCTTATTCAAAAATCCATTCCAACATCCGTTTCCAGGGAGATCTCTCACATGCCCCGCACCCGATTCCGGCCCGCCCCGCTGGCCCTGGCCGTCGCACTCAGCCTGGCGGCCATGGGCGCCAGCGCCCAGGTGGCGCCCGCCGCCGGGCAGCCCGCCGTGGCGCTCAGCATTGCCGCGCAGCCACTGGCCCAGGCGCTCAACGATCTGGCGCGCCAGTCACGCATGGAGCTCATGGTCCAGCCCGCGCTGGTGGCGGGGCGCTCGGCCCAGGCCGTGAACGGGTCGCTCACGGTGCGCGAGGCGCTGGACCGGCTGCTCGCGGGCTCGGGCCTGGTGGGCGTGATCGAAGGCACCAGCATCCTGGTGCGCAGGCCGCCCGCGGCGGCGTCATCTGGTGCTGCGGGTGCAGCGGGCGAGACCAGCCTGGCCGAAGTGCGGGTGCAGGCCCAGGCCGAGCCCAGCGCGCTCACCGAGCACAGCGGCTCCTACACCACGCGCCAGGCGGGCACGTCCACGCCGCTGGGCCTGTCGCTGCGCGAGACGCCCCAGTCGGTCAGCGTCATCACGCGCCAGCGCATGGAAGACCAGGGCCTGACGCAGCTGTCCGACGTGGTCGCGCAGACGCCCGGGCTGGTCTTCAGCCAGAGCGGCAACCAGGGCTCGGACACCTCGCCCATCTACTCGCGCGGTTTCTCGGTCAATACCTACATGATCGACGGCGTCCGCCAGACGGACTCCAACTACTCGAGCATCTTCCAGACCAACGACATGGCGATGTTCGACCGCGTGGAAGTGGTGCGCGGCGCCTCGGGCCTGATGAACGGCATCGGCACGCCGGGCGCGGCGATCAACATGATCCGCAAGCGGCCCACCGCCGACTTCCAGGCCTCGGTGCGGGCCGAGGCGGGCTCATGGAACCATGTGCGGACCGAGGCGGACATCGCCGGGCCCATCAACGCGTCGGGCAGCGTGCGGGGCCGCCTGGTGGCCGCCGCGCAGGACAACGACTCCTACATCGACCGCCTGAAGGAGCGCAAGAAGCTGCTCTACGGCGCGGTCGAGGCCGACCTCACGGCGCAGACGCAGCTGTTCGCCGGCGCGTCGGTGCAGCACCACGACGCCACGGGCCATGCGCGCGGCGGCCTGCCGGCCTATTACTCCGACGGCACGCGCACGCAGTGGAGCCGCTCGGCCTCGGCCGCGCCGCCCTGGGCGTATTCCAAGCGCCACTACACCTCCGTGTTCGCGGCGCTGGAGCACCGCTTCAGCGACGACTGGAAGGTCAGGGCCACGGCCACCCGCACCAACAACTTCTACGACGAGCTGATCGGCTACGCCAGCGGCGGCGCGCCGGTGCGCGCGACGGGTGCGGGTGTCACGCTGTGGGCCGGCCGCTGGAGCGCCACGCCGCGCCAGGACAGCCTGGACGTGCAGACCACGGGCCGCTTCGACCTGCTGGGGCGCAAGCACGACGTGGCCTTCGGTGCGCAGATGTCGCGCACCAGCTACGACGCGCCGTCGTACACCAACTGGACGCACGCGGGCTGGAGCAGCGCCATCGGCAACATCTTCACCTGGGACGGCACCTCGCCCTCCGCGCCGGCCAACCCCAGCATCGGCCGCAACACCTCGGACGAACGCCTGAACAGCGCCTACGCCACCGTGCGCTTCAAGCCCACCGACGCGCTGGCCGTGCTGGCCGGCGCGCGCGTGGTGGACTGGAGCCGCGCGCAGACCAGCACCCGCTTTTCCACCGGCGCCACCACCGCCAGCAACCGCTACGAAAGCGGCGAGGTGACCCCGTACCTGGGCCTGGTCTACGACATCGACCGCAACTGGTCGGCCTACACCAGCTTCACCACCATCTTCACGCCGCAGAGCCTGCGCCTGGCCAACGGCGACTACATGGACCCGCAGACGGGCGACAGCTTCGAGCTGGGCGTGAAGGGCGCGTTCCTGAACGACCGCCTCAACGTCTCGGGCGCCATCTACAAGGCGCGGCAGGACAACCTGGGCGTGGCCATTCCCAACGTGTTCGCGCCGGACGGCAGCCAGGCGTACGAGGCCGTCTCGGGCACCAGCACGCGCGGCTTCGAGGTCGAGGCCACGGGCGAGGTGCGCCCGGGCTGGCAGGTCGCGGCGGGCTTCTCGCGCAACCTCACACAGGACCGCCTGCGCACACGCCTGCTCACCGACGTGCCGCAGAACACGGCCAAGCTGTTCACCAGCTACCGCATCGCGGGCATCGGCAAGGGACTGACCGTGGGCGGCGGCCTGCGCTGGCAGAACCAGATCTACCGCGACAACCAGGGCGCCGCGCGCGTGCGGTTCACGCAGCCCGCGTATGCGGTGGTCGACCTCATGGTGCGCTACGCCATTACCGACACGGTGGCCGTCACGGCCAACCTGCGCAATGCCCTCGACAAGGTGTACTACACCTCGGTCGGCAACTCGTACTACGGCGCGCCGCGCAGCCTGCAGGTGGCGCTGGACGTGCGGTTCTGATGCACCCCCTGAGTCGCTTTGCGCCTTCCCCCTGCAAGGGGGAAGCTCCCAGCGCGGCGGGGCGGCCCTTGCGCGGGAGCCCTGGCCTGTGTTGCGCCAGTTTTTCCGGCAGGGAGTGAGGCATGCCATCGCATCTCTGCAAGCGGAGTGATCTGCCATGAAAGAAGGCTTTCGCCAGTGCATGGCCTGGCTGCACACCTGGGTCGGGCTGGTGGTGGGCTGGGTGCTGTTCTTCGTGTTCGTGACGGGCACGGCCGGCTACTTCGCGCACGAGATCGACCGGTGGATGCGCCCCGAGCTGCCCTTGGACACCGCTGCCGCGGCGGTGGAACCGCACCGGGCGGTCGCGCTGGCGCAGGCCTACCTGCAGGCCAACGCGCCGCCACAGTCGCAGGACTGGTCGGTGCAGCTGCCCGGCCAGCGCGGCAGCAGCGCACTGAGCGTGAGCTGGCGCGAGCCGCCCGCAGACGGCAAGCCCGGCGCGCGCGGCCGCTTCGTGCGCCGAACGCTCGACCCCGCCACGGGCCAGGCAGCCGCCGAGCCCGTGGTGCGCAAGACCGGCGGCGGCCACCTGCTGTACCGCATGCACTACATGCTGCACTACGTGCCGTACGACGTGGCGATCCGCCTGGTGGGCGTGTGCACCATGCTGATGCTCATGGCCGTGGTGACCGGGGTCATCACGCACAAGAAGATCTTCGTGGACTTCTTCACCTTCCGGCCGGGCAAGGGGCAGCGCTCGTGGCTGGACGCGCACAACATCATCAGCGTGACGGCGCTGCCGTTCTTTCTGATGATCACGTACAGCGGGCTGGTGTTCTTCCTGTTCCAGTACATGCCGGCGGGCCTGGCGGCCAGCCACTATGCGGGGAACGCGCAGGTGTTCTACGACGACCTGCTGCAGCGACCGGCCGCTGTGGATGCCACTGTTTCCGCGCAGCCGCTCACCGCTTTGGCGCCGCTGGTGGCCCGGGCCGAGGCGCAGTGGGGCGCGGGCCAGGTGGCGCGCGTGGGTGTGCAGCAGCCCGGGCGCGCCGATGCCGACGTGCAGCTGGTGCGCGTGGCGGGCGGGCAGATTGCCGGCAGCGACCGGCTGCGCTTTCATGCCCGCACGGGCGAGGCCCTGCCGCCCAAGGCCGAGGACGGCGCGGCCCGCGAGACGCAGGACGTCCTGCTGGCCCTGCACGAAGGCCGCTTTGCAGGGCCCGTGCTGCGCTGGCTGTACTTTGCGAGTGGCCTCTTGGGCTGCGCGATGATCGCCACCGGCCTCGTGCTCTGGACCGCCAAGCGCCGCACCCAACAGGACAAACGGGCCCGTACGGGCAGCAAGCCCGAGTTCGGCTTTCGGCTGGTGGAGTGCCTGAACATCGGCACCGTGGCCGGCCTGCCCGTGGCCGTGGCCGCGTACTTCTGGGCCAACCGCCTGATCCCGGCGGACTTCGCCACCCGCCGCGAGTGGGAGGCGCACGTGCTCTTCATCACCTGGGGCGTGCTGCTGCTGTACCCGGCCTTGCGCACGCCGCTGCGCGCGTGGCTCGAATCGCTGTGGCTGGCCGCCGCCGCCTTCGCGCTGCTGCCCCTGCTCAATGCGCTGACCACCGACCGCCACCTGGGCGTCACTCTGCCTGCGGGCGACTGGGTGCTGGCGGGGTTCGACCTGACGATGCTGGCGCTGGGCGCCTGCTTTGCGGTCGCTGCACGCCGGGTGCGCCGCAGGCAACGGGCCGCTGCGGTGACGCCCACTCGCGCACGCGGTGCCGTGGTCGCCAGTGCCGCCAGCTAGCGCGCCGCAGCCCTTCTTCCACGCTTTCTCTTTCTTCTTTTTCTTCTCGATTTTCAAAGGAGTCTCCATGTTCAAGAAAACCCTGCTCGCCGTCGCCCTGTCCGGCATCGCCCTGTCTGCCACCGCCCACCAGCTGTGGCTGGAGCGTGACGCCACCGGCCCCGTGCGCGTGTACGTGGGCGATGCCGACAGCGAGCACGACAAGGGCGCCGAGGTGGCCAAGCTGGCTGCCACCACCCAGGTATTCACCACCGACCGCAAGCAAACCGCCAAGCTCACCGCCAAGGAAGAATTCCTGGAGGCCGACGTAACCGCTGCCGGCGACGTGCGCCTGTCCAACGACCAGGTCTGGAAGCCCTGGAAGGCCAAGGACGGCAGCTTCCAGGCCGCCGTGTTCAACGCACGCGCCGGCCGCAGCGAGACGCAGGCCGTGCTCGACTACGAGCTGGTGCCGGTGGCCGCCGGTGGCAACACCTTCACGCTGGTGTTCAAGGGCCAGCCCGTGGCGAACAAGACCGTCACGGTGATCACGCCCGACAAGTGGACCAAGGGCTTCAAGACCGATGCGGCCGGCCGCGTCGACGTGCCGGTGAACGGCAAGGGCCGCTACGTGCTCGTCAGCACCCACGAGGCACCTGCCGTGGGCGATGTGGTCATTGCCGGCCAGAAGGTGGCCAAGCTGGGCTACACCACCACGCTGACCTTCGTCGTGCAGTAAGCCGCCATGGCCACCGCACACGCAGGCTCTGCCGCGCGCTACCGCTGCATGGTGGCCAGCCGCGCCCTGGCGGCGGCCCTGGGCGGCTATGCGCTGGCGTCGCTGTTCACCGCGGTGCTGGCCGTGGGGCTGCCCCGCGTGTCGGACACCAGCCGCGCCAGCGCGCTGCTCACGGCCACCCTGCTCAGCTTTGCGGTGTATGCGGCGGCGGTGATCTGGGCCTTCAGCGCACGCAGTGCACTGCGCGCCTGGGCCGGGATCGCCGTGCCGTCGGCCGTGCTGGCCGCTGCGCTCTGGGCGCTGAAGGTGGGTGCATGACGGCGGCGATCTGGGCGGCACCGCTGGCCGCGCTCACGCTGTCGTTCAGCGGCATGGCGGGCCTGGCGCTGGCCATGGACCGCCACCACGAACAGGTCACCGGCCGCAGCGAGGTGCCGCGCACACGGCGCCGGGTGCTGCGCTGGGCGGGCAGCCTGCTGCTGGCGCTGTCCCTGGCCGCCTGCATCGGGGCCTGGGGCGCCACCGTGGGGATGACCGCCTGGTGCGGCCTCCTCACGGCGGGCGGCCTGCTGGTGGGTGTGCTGCTGACCTACGCGCCGCACCTGGCGGTGCGGGTGTCGGCGGCCACGGTGCTGGTGGCGGGCGTGTGCCTTGTGGGGTCCGCGGCCGGGCGGTAGGCACCAGCGGCGCCGCTTTGGGGGGCGTTGGCAAAAAAAGTCCCGAACAGCGTGCCCTTTTTTCCGTCTCGTTGGTCATAGGCAGTAGGTGCAGTGCGCGGGCCCTGCAGCCTGCGCCGTTGGCGGCCTGCGTTTTTTTCATCTTCGTTTTTCGACCCAGCCATGTCTTCACTCTTTGCCTCACCTTCCGCCGCCGCCGGTGCCTTGCTTGCGCTGGCCGCCTGCGCCTGGGCGGGCCACGCCCATGCCGACTATGTGTGGCTGCAGCGCGACGGGGCCCAGGCCCGCGCCTACGCCGGCGAGCTGCCCCGCCGCAGCGCGGCGCTGCCCCCCCTCCAGGCGCCGCGCGCCTACCTGGCCGACGGCAAGGACCTGCCCGTGGCGCCGCAGGCCGGCCACATCGACATCACCGTGCCGGGCGGGGACGACCTGCGCCTGAGCACCTTGCACATCACCGGCCACGGCGCGGTCACCTACTACCAGGCCCGCAGCGGCCGCACCGAGACCCGCGCCGCCAACGACCTGGAGCTGGTGCCCACCACGCCGGGCGGCAACACCTTCAAGCTGGTGTGGAAGGGGCAGACCGTGGCGGCATCACAAGTGAACGTGGACACCAGCGCCGGCTGGCGCCGCACGCTGGCCCCGGCGGCCGACGGCACGGTGCAGCTGGACACGCCGTTCCCCGGCCTCTACGTGCTGGAGGTCAGCGCCAAGGTCAACGGCTCGGTCACCGTGGACGGCAAGAAATTCGACGACGTGCGCCACACCGCCACGCTCAGCTTCGAGGTGCCCCGCTGATGGCCCCGACCCCACCCAATACACGCACCGCACGCACGACCCTGAGCGTGGGCGCCCTGGTGGTGCTGGCGGTTGCCATCGCCGCCGGCGCCTGGTGGTGGACGCGGCAGCCCGCCATGGTCTACGACACCGTGCCCGTGGTCCGCGGCGACATCGAGGCCACGGTCAGCGCCATCGGCACGCTGCAGCCGCGCCGCTATGTGGACGTGGGCGCGCAGGTGTCGGGGCAGATAACGCGCCTGCACGTGCAGCCCGGCACCGAGGTCAAGAAGGGCCAGTTGCTGGTGGAGATAGACCCCAGCGTGCAGCAGGCCACGGTGGACGGCGCGCGCGCCGCACTCGCCGGCCTGCGGGCGCAACTGGCCGAGCAGCAGGCCCAGCACCGCCTGGCCCAGCAGCAGCAGGCCCGCCAGCAGCAGATGGAGCGTGAAGGCGCCACGCGGCTGGAAGATTTGCAGACGGCAGAGGCCGCGCTCGCATCGGCCGCGGCGCGCATCGACCACCTCAAGGCGCAGATCGACCAGACCCAGGCGAGCCTGAAGGCCGACGAGGCGCGCCTGGGCTACACCCGCATTTATGCGCCCATGGCCGGCACCGTGGTGGCGCTGGAAGCGCGCGAGGGGCAGACCCTGAACGCCACCTACCAGACGCCCAACATCCTGCGCGTGGCCGACCTGTCGACCATGACGGTGTGGACCGAAGTCTCCGAGGCCGACATCCGCCGCGTGCGGGCCGGCCTGCCGGTGTACTTCACCACGCTGGGCGGGCAGGCCGACGCCGCCGCGCGCCGCTGGCGCAGCACCGTGCGCCAGGTGCTGCCCGCGCCGCCCACGCCCGAGGCCAAGGCCGCGGGCGGCGCCAACGCGCAGGCCGCCGCGAGCAAGGCCGTGTCGTACACCGTACTGTTCGACGTGGACAACGCCGACGGCGAGCTGATGCCGCAGATGACCGCGCAGACCAGCTTCGTCACCGCGCAGGCGCAGGGCGTGATCGCCGTGCCGCTGTCGGCACTGGCAAGCCCTGCCAGCGCGGCCGACGGCAAGGCGGCTGGCGCCGAGGGCGACGGTGACAACGCTGGTGCCGGCGCTGGCGAGAAGGCCGCCGCAGCCACCCACCGCGCCCGCGTGCTGCGTGCCGATGGCGTGGTGGAGCAGCGCGCTGTCGTCGTGGCCGTGAAAAGCCGCCACCTGGCCGAGGTGCGCTCGGGCCTGCAGGAGGGCGAGCAGCTAGTGACCGGCGAGCGCCCCGCGCGCAGCGGCCCGCAAAGGTTCAAGCTGTGACCGCAGGCGCCGGCATCCAACACGACACCCTGCACGGCGTCTTGCACGCCGCCCCTGGTGTGCCGCTGATCGAGCTGCGCGGCGTGCGCCGCCGCTACGGCGGTGGCGAGCAGCCCGAGGTGGAGGTGCTGCGTGGCATCTCGCTGTCCATCCACGCGGGCGAGTTCGTCGCCATCGTGGGCGCGTCGGGCTCGGGCAAGTCCACGCTCATGAACCTGCTCGGTTGCCTGGACAAGCCCAGCAGCGGCAGCTACCGCTTCCAGGGCGAAGACGTGGCGGGCTTCGACGCCGACCAGCTGGCCTGGCTGCGGCGCGAGGCCTTCGGCTTCGTCTTTCAGGGCTACCACCTGATCCGCGCCGAGTCGGCGTGCGAGAACGTCGAGGTGCCCGCCATCTACGCTGGCACCCCGCGCGAGGAGCGTACCCGCCGCGCGGCGGCGCTGCTGACGCGCCTGGGCCTGGCCGACAAGCTGCACCACCGGCCCACCCAGCTGTCGGGCGGGCAGCAGCAGCGCGTGTCCATTGCCCGGGCGCTGATGAACGGCGGCCGCATCATCCTGGCCGACGAGCCCACCGGCGCGCTGGACACCCACAGCGGCGCCGAGGTGATGGCGCTGCTGCACGAGCTGGCGGACGCGGGCCACACCATCGTGCTCATCACCCACGACCGCGAAGTGGCCGCCCAGGCGCGCCGCGTGATCGAGATCCGCGACGGCGAGATCGTGGCGGACAGCGGTGCTGCTGTGGCAAGGACGTTTGAAGAAAAAAATGCCTCTACCGCGCAACCAGCAAGCGCAAGCAGCTATAAAAATAGTAGCAAAAATTCCGGACGCGCCTTCTGGGCCGAACTGGCCGAGGCCGCCCGCTCGGCCTGGCGCGGCATGCGCATCAACCGCGCGCGCACCGGGCTCACGCTGCTGGGCATCGTCATCGGCGTGGCGTCGGTCATCGTGATGATGGGCGTGGGCGAGGGCGCCAAGCAGCGCGTGGTGGAGCAGATGGGCTCCATGGGCACCACCATCATGTACCTGGGCGCCAGCCACCCGCGCGAGGGCGGGCCGCAGGGCGAGATCACCGCAGAGGACCTGGAGGCCATCGCCCGCCTGCCCGAGATCGGCCACGTGATGCCCGTCATCGGCGACCCCATCCCCGTGCGCCATGGCAACGTCGAGCGGCAGATCTACGTGTTCGCCGCCAGCGAGGACATGCCCCGCGTGCACCACTGGAAAGTGGCCCAGGGCCGCTACTACAGCGCGGCCGAAGACCGCGACCTGGCGCCGCTGGTGGTGCTGGGGCACAAGGCCAGCGCGCAGTTCTTTCCGGACCACCCGAACCCGCTGGGCCGCCACCTGCTGATCGGCAACGCACCGTTCGAGGTGATCGGCGTGATGGCCGAGCGCGGCGCCGACTCGGGCGCGCAGAACTACGACGACATGGTGTTCATTCCCTACCAGTCGGGCCGCGCCCGCGTGTACCGCGTGCAGACCCAGCCCGACTACACCGTGGTCGCTGCCGCGTCGGTGGAGCAGGTGCAGGCGGCCGAGAAGGCCATGCACGCCCTGCTGCTGTCGCGCCACGGGCGCGAGGACTTTCGCATCGGCAACGCGGCGGCCAAGCTGCAGGCTGAGGCGCAGACACGCAACGCCATGACCATGATGCTGGGCCTGATCGCGGCCGTGTCGCTGGTGGTGGGCGGCATCGGCGTGATGAACGTGATGCTGATGACGGTGCGCGAGCGCACGCGTGAGATCGGCATCCGCATGGCCACCGGCGCGCGGCAGGGCGACATCCTGCGCCAGTTCCTCACCGAGGCCGTGCTCGTCACGCTGGTGGGCGGCGCGGCGGGCCTGGCCATCGGCCTGGCCGTGGGCGCGGTGCTCATCGTGTCGGGCGTGCCCGTGATCTTCTCGCTCACCGCCATGGGCGGTGCCTTTGCCTGCGCCGTGGCCACGGGGCTGGTGTTCGGCTACATGCCCGCGCGCCGCGCCGCCAGGCTCGACCCCGTGGTGGCCCTGGCCTCTGAATGATTGTGATGGTTGGTATGCGCACTTGTATTGCCTCTGTGTCCTGTCTTGCCGCTGGTGTGCTGCTGCTCAGTGGCTGCGCCGCGGTGCAGCCGCTGCCTGAAGATGCCGCTGCCGCTGCCGCACCCGCCTTGCCCGTGCACTGGACCAGCCCGGTGCCGCCCGCTCAGGGGGTGGCGACGGATGTCTCTGCGCTCGGCGTCGCAGAGCTCGACGCGCTCATCCGCGCCGCCCACGCGCAGAGCCCGGACCTCGCCGCCGCCATCGCGCGGGTGCAGCAGGCCGATGCCGTGGCGCGGGCCGCCGGCGCCAGCCTGCTGCCCGCCGTGACCGGCACGCTCGACGCCCGCCGCCAGGCCCGTGCCGGCGGGCAGGCCGAGGTGGCCGGCAACCAGATCGGCGCCGCACTCGTCGCCAGCTACGAGCTCGATGCCTGGGGCCGCCTGGGTGCCGAGCGCGCCAGTGCCCAGGCCCTGCGCACGGCCAGCGTGCACGACCGGGGCGCGGTGCAGATCACGCTGACGGCGGCGGTGGCGCATGCCTGGCTGCAGCTGGTGGGCGGGCGCGAGCGCCTGGCGATTGCCGAACTGAACCTGCACAGCGCCGAGCGCGTGCTGGCCGTGGTCGAGTCGCGCGCGCGCGCCGGGGCCGCCACGCAGCTCGAGCAGGCGCAGCAGCGCGGCCTGGTGGCCACGCAGCGGCAGGTGCTGGAGGCACGGCGCCAGCAGGTGTCGGGTGCGCACACGGCGCTGGCCGCTCTGCTGGGCCAGGCGCAGTGGCCGGTGGTGCAGGCCAGCGCGTTGCCCGCCACGCAGACGCTGGCGCCCGCTGCCGGGTCGCCCGCCGGCCTGCTGGTGCGGCGGCCCGACATCGCGCGGGCCGAGGCGCGGCTTCAGGCCGCCCACGCCGACGTGGCCGCAGCCCGCGCGGCGCTGCTGCCGCGCATCAGCCTGAGCGCCAGCCTGGGCACCGGGGGTAGCAACCTGCCGCGCGTGTTCGACAACCCGCTCTACAGCCTGGCCGCCGCGTTGGCGGCGCCCATCTTCAACGGCGGGCGCCTGGCCGCCGACCGCGATGCGGCCCAGGCACGGCAGGCCGAACTGCTGGCGCAGTACCGCTCCAGCATCGTGGCGGCCGTGAGCGATGTGGAGCAAGCCCTGCAGGCGGTGGCGGGCACGCAGGCGCAGCGCACCGCGCAGGCGCAGGTGGTGCAGCAGGCGCAGCGGGCGGCCACGCTGGCGCAGTCGCGCTACCGCGCCGGGGCCGAGACGCTGCTCACGCTGCTGGATGCGCAGCGCACCCTGTATGCCGCGCAGGACATGGCGGCCCAGCTGCACCAGGCCGAGTGGCAGGCGCAGGTGGCGCTGTACCGCGCGCTGGGCGGGGGCTGGCAGCCCGGTGCAGACGCCGGCCCGGACCGCGTGGCCGCCACCGTTCGGCCATGAGCGCGGCCATGAACGGAGGGGCGAGCGGAGGAACTGCCGCCCCAATGACGGGGCCCGTGAGCCTGCTGCAGCGGCTGCGCACTGCGGGGCTTCGCCCCACGACGGCGCGCATCGGCGTGCTGCAGGTGATTCAGACGGCGGGCAGCGCGGGCATCGGCGCGGACGACGCCTTTCACCAGATGCTGCTGCGCGGCACGCACGTGAGCACCAGCACGGTGTACCGCATCATCCACGAGCTGCAGACCCTGGGCGTGCTGCTGCACGACCGCAGCGACCGGCGCCACACCGTGTACCGCCTGCGGCCCTTTGCGCCGCCGCCGTCGGCCGACGTGCGCATGGCCTGCCGCCGGTGCGAGCGCTCGGCCACGCTGCCCGGCGCACAGCTGCGCAACGAACTGGAGCTGCGCGCGGCCGAGGTGGGCCTGCGGCCGCTGGTGGCGGGCCTGGTGCTGCAGGTGGACTGCCTGGGCTGCGACGGCGCCACGGGGCACTGCCAGCCCAACTGAGTCCACCGGAGCGCAATTGAGCCGCCCAAAGAAAAAGGACCAGACGCCCGGAGGCATCTGGTCCTTGTCGCTGGGGAGCGCGGGCTGATTTATCAGGCCGTTGCGTCCTTGAGCTTCTTCAGCGCGCGGGTCTTGATCTTCACCGCGGCGGGCTTGGCGGGGAACCAGCGCTCTTCACCGGTGAAAGGGTCCTTGCCGAAGCGCTTCTTCTTGGCGGGAATCTGCTGCAGGCCGATCTTCATGAGGCCGGGCAGCGTGAATTCGCCGGAACCCTTCTTGTGCACGGAGCCCAGGATGGTCGCTTCCAGCGCGGCCAGCACGGCCTTGGTGGCCTTGGGTTCCACGCCAGCCTGCTCGGCCAGGTGGGCGATCAGCGTGGTCTTGTTGAAGGCCGTCTTGATCGGCTTGATGCCCACGGCGACCGGCTTGGCCACGGGGGCGGCGGCCTTCTTCGCTGCTGGAGCGGCGGCTTTCTTCGCGGGTGCCGCTGCCTTCTTGGCGGCGGGTGCTGCCTTCTTCGCAGCAGCTGGAGCTGCCGCCTTGACGGTCTTCTTTGCGGGCGCTGGGGTTTTCTTTGCAGTTGCCATGATGATGATTCTTCTTTGCTTCAGAGTTGCAGTGTGCCTCCCCCCATTGAAGGGAAGGTGCGCAATTTTAGGTGCGACTGCGGCACACCCCGCAAATGTGAAGACCCGCCTGCGCCAGAGGCTTCTGAAACAGCGGGTGAAAGGCATGCCCGAAGCGGTGCCGGTGGGGCCGGCCGCATGCCCGCCGCCGCCGCGTGCGGGCGCTGCCGCGGGCCGCCGTCAGCGGTGTGCCGGCGTCTGGTGGCGCTGGCGCCACTGGTGGTAGCGCTGGCGCTGGAGCGCCAGCAGCTCCACCAGGCCCCAGGCCAGCGCGCAGCCGAGGGTGCCGCACAGCACGGCCAGGCGGCGCACTTCAGTCCTGCGCCGTGGCTGCTGCGTCTTCATGCGCCCATCCATCGGTGCGGGGCAGGTCGAAGCTCGGCCAGCCGGGGGCATCGAAGAGTTCATCCAGCAGCCGCTGCAGTCCGAGCCATCTCCAGAGCATGATCGTGTGCCTCTTTGAACAGGTTGTCTGCGGGCAAGTTAACGTGCTTGTGTGACAGTTCCGCGTCGTTTCGCTGAATTCATACAGGGCGCGCGATGGCGTTGCCGGTGCCTGCGGGCCGGGCATATGCTCGCTCTTCGTTGCACTGTCGCCCTGTCGCCCGGTTTCGCGCCACCCTTGCCACCCACCATGAACACGCTGCCCGAGTTGCTGGCGCTCGAAAAGATCATCGAACTCGGTGCGTCCCACTTGCAGGTGCGGGTGGTGCGGCAGGTGCAGACGGCCTCGGGCCACTGCTTTCCGATCCATGCCATTGGCCTGGGCAATCCGGCGCCGGACGTTCCGGCGGTCGGGTTCTTCGGTGGCGTGCATGGCCTGGAGCGCATCGGCGCCGAGGTGGTCCTGGCCTACCTGCAGAACGTGGTGATGCGGCTGCAGTGGGACACCACGCTGCACCGCCAGCTCGAGCACATGCGCATGGTCTTCATGCCCATCGTCAATCCGGGCGGCATGTGGGCCGCCACGCGCGCCAATCCGCGCGGCGTGGACCTGATGCGCAACGCGCCGGTGGACGCCACCGACCGGGTACCGCCGTGGATCGGCGGGCAGCGGGTGAGCGCGGGGCTTCCCTGGTACCGAGGGCGCGCGGGCGATGCCATGGAGCCGGAAAGCCAGGCCCTGTGCGAGGTGGCGTCCGAGGAGCTGCTGGCGCGGCCTTTCAGCATCGCCATCGACTGCCATTCGGGATTTGGCGCCCGGGACCGCCTGTGGTTCCCGTTTGCCCACACGCGCAAGCCCATCGCGCACCTGGCCGAGCTGCACGCGCTGCAGGAGATCTTCCTGCAGGCCCACAGCCACCACCCGTACGTCATCGAGCCGCAGAGCGCGCAGTACCTGGCGCACGGCGACCTGTGGGACCACCTGTACCTGCAGGCCTGCCGCGACGTGCCCGCGCACACGTTCCTGCCGCTGACGCTGGAGATGGGCTCCTGGCTGTGGATCAAGAAGAACCCGCGCCAGCTGTTCTCGCGCAATGGCATCTTCAACCCGCTCATCGACCACCGGCAGCAGCGCGTGCTGCGGCGCCATCTGTCGCTGCTCGATTTCCTGGCCCGCGCGGCCTGCAGCCACGGGCGCTGGGTGCCCGCACCGGGGCAGCGCGCGCAGCGCAGGGCGGATGCCCTGGCCGCGTGGTACTGAAGGCCTGCGCCCATGCGCCAGTGGATCTTGCTCAGGGGCCTGGCGCGGGAGTCCGCCCACTGGGGGGACTTCCTGGCGGATTTCGAGCGTGCCTTGCCCCGGGACCGGGTGCTGCCGCTCGACCTGCCCGGCAACGGCCAGCTCCACCGCCAGCCTTCGCCGCTGTCGGTGCCCGCCATGGTGCGGGCGTGCCGCGAGGCGCTGGCCGGGCGTGGCATCGCGCCGCCCTACCACCTGCTGGCCGTGTCGCTGGGAGCCATGGTGGCGACCGAGTGGGCGCGGGTGGCCCCCGCGGAGGTGGCGGGCTGCGTGCTGATCAACACGAGCTTTCGCCCTTTCAGCCCCTTCTATCACCGCCTGCGGCCGCGCAACTACGCGGCGCTGCTGCGCCTGGCGCTGTGGGGCGGCGCGCCGCAACAGATCGAGCAGGTGGTCTTGCGCCTGACCAGCAACAGCGCGCCTGAGCGCCAGCAGGTGGTGCGGGACTGGGCCGCCGTGCGCGCGCGCCGCCCGGTGCGGGCCGCCAATGCGCTGCGCCAGCTGGTGGCGGCGGCCCGCTACCGTGCGCCCCGGGTGGGGCCCGTGGCGCGCATTCTGCTGCTGGCGAGCCACGGGGACGGCCTGGTGCGCAGCCAGTGCTCGCAGGCCGTGGCCAGCGCGTGGCGGGTGCCCGTGGTGCTGCACCCCCGCGCAGGGCACGATCTGCCGCTGGACGACCCGCGCTGGGTCATCCGGCAGGTCCAGGACTGGCTGGCGGAAATCGACGGGGCGCGCTGACGCGGGCCGCCCCGGCGGGCGCGGCCTGCATCCGGTGCGCGCGGCGCCCGCGCGTGCCGTCAGGGCGCGGGCAGTCCGCCCTGGGCCGCCAGCGCGCGGTACCACTCCTGGTACCCCGCGCTGCTGGGGTGCAGTCCGTCGGCGGCATTCAAGGTGTCCCGCCGGGACACGAAGGGGTCCTGGTCCCGGGGCCTGAGCAGGCGCACGTAGTGCGCGCCGTGGTCCGCGGCGGCCTCCTGCGCCAGGGCGTGCAGGCGCTTCGAACGGCGCGACATGACCCAGGACAGCGGCGGCGCGAAGAACGGTGCATGGCCCACGTCGCCGCAGGGCATGAGCACCACGCGGCGCCCTTTCTGCAGGGCCAGCGACATGGTCCTTTGCAGCTCGGCGCGCAGCGTGTCCGCGGGCGTGAAGCGGATCACGTCGTTCCCGCCCGCGAGCACGAGCACCATGTCGTAGCCACCGTCCGCGCGCTCCAGCTGCGCGGCCACGTCGGCAAACCGTGCGCCATTGGCCGCCAGGTTGTCGATGCGCCACCGCGGGTGCTGCTGGCCGATCAGGCCCGGCAGGCTTTGCGCGGGCGTGCTGGCCCCGGTGCCGACGGCGGTGCTGTCGCCCACGACCAGCAGGCGTTTGTCCGGCTGGGCGGGGTGTGCGGTGAAGGGCCGCGCGCCACGGGCCAGCTCCGCCACCGTCCAGATGCGCCATGGCGCACAGGCGGTGGCCAGCAACGCGCCCGCGGCCATGGCCGCGATGGTGGCCAGGCGGCGCGTGGAGAGATGCAGGGCAGGGCGGGGCGTGCGGTTCATGGCGGTGGCGGTGTGGTGCATGCAGCCTACCGGCGCGCCTGGGGTGCGGGCGTCGGCGCCAGCGCGCCCGGGGCGTAGGACGGCGCGCCCGGCGCCGGGGTGGGCCGCTGCGCGCGGGCCCGCGCCTATTTATTTGTCTATTGCCTGAAGACCACGGCTTCCAGCGCCATCGCCCGGATCGACCCGGCCGCCGCGTCGGCCTGCGTGCGGCTTTCGTAGGGCCCCACGCGGACACGGATGCGGCGGCCCTTGGCGCTGTTCAGCTCCTGGCGGAAGGCCGGAAGCCCTTCGTTGAGCAGCCGGGCCTGGGCCTTGCGGGCGTTGGCTTCGTCGGCAAAGAGCCCCACGTTGATGTAGTAGCCCGCCGCGGTGCCCACGGTGGGCAGGGTGGTGGAGGCCGCTGGGGCAGCGGCTGGGGCGGGTGGTGCCTTGGCCGCCTTGGAAGGCTTCGCGGTGGAGGCCGCGCGGCTTGCTGGCTCGGCGGCGGGCGCCGGTGTGCTGGCCGCGCCGGGTGCTGCCTTGGCCGGGGATTTGGAGGTGGCCTTGGTGGCCGGCGAGGAGACTGGCGCGCTGGCGGCCGGCGGCGCCGTGGGGGCCGTGGGTACGGAAGGGCTCGCGGTGGCGGGCGCTGCCTGGGTGGCCGGTGGCGGGGTTTTGCCTGCCGGCGCGGCCGCTGGTGCCCCGGGCGGTGCCGCCGCCGTGGACGCGGCACCGGTGGTGGGGGCGCCGCCGTCGCCGCGGCGGCGGAGGTGCTCGGCATGGGGGCCGAGGCAGCGGGCGTGGATGCAGGTACCGGTGCCGGTGCGGGGGCGGGCGCTGGTGCTGGTGCTGGTGCAGAAGACGCCGCCGCGCCGGGCCTGGACGCGGCTGTCGCGGTGGCCTGGGCGACGGTCACCGCCGGTTCCAGTGCCAGGGGCCTGGTGGCCGAAGGGGCCCAGGCCAGGTAGGCCAGCGCCGCCGCGGCCGCCAGCACCAGGTTGGCCAGCACCAGCGCCTGCAGCCGCTTGCGCGAGCTGGCCTGCTTCTCCAGCAGCGCGCTGGCCTCGGGCAGGGTGCGGGAGGCGGCCAGGGCGCGCGCCACCCGCTTGCGGATGTCGGCATACAGGATGGCGTTGCCATACAGGCCGGGCACCGCGAAGGCCAGGACGGCGAAGGCGCCCAGCACCCCCAGTTCCACGCCCGGCGGCCACTGCAGGAAGGAGCGGCCGACGCCGAACACGATCAGCGCCAGCCCCTCGGCGGCCGCCACGTAGACCAGCGCGGCGCTCCACAACTGGCGAAACAGCATCCAGTTGAGCGTGGCCAGACACGCGGCCCAGTTCCAGGTGGTGGTGGTGCGGCCGGTGTTGTCAAAGCGCTCGAAGACGGCCAGGTAGTACGCGGTGTTCACGGGCCCCAGCGCCAGCCGGGAGAGCGCCGTCATGGCGTTGTCGGACGGTGAATCGAGCGACATGGCCGGGATGATGGAGGCGACAGGATCCGTGTGGTCGAGCATGGGCCGATTCTGTCATGGGCCGGTGTTGGCGCCACAGGGCCTGCGCGCGCGCGTGGCGCGGCTGCAGCGCCGCCGGGCCCGCGCCGCGCGCCGGCGCCCCTGGGCGCATGCCGCAGGCCCCGGGATCGGGCCTTGAATGAGCCGCTGGCGCTTGTCTGTCAAGCGCTGGACGCTATTAAAAATATAGCAATCTTGCCAGGCCCCGTGGGTCAGGTGCCGCGCACCATGGCCATGATCTTGCCCGCATCCAGCGTGGCGGCCTTCTGCTGGATCTGCGGCAGGTACTGCGACTGCATCTGCTTGGCCGGGCCCAGCAGGTTCTGAAAGCTGTCGCGCAGCATGGCGGTGCTCATCACCCGGCCGCCCGCGTAGTAGCGCTTGGCCACCTGGCCCAGCGCATACGTGGTGGCAAACGAAAACGCCATGCCGGTGGCCGCGCTGCCTACGCCTCCAATGGTGCGGCCCGCCACCTTGCCCAGCAGGCCGCCGAGCAGCTTGCGGCCAAACTGCTCCAGGTACTGCGACGTCATGCCCACGCCCGCCGCGGCGATGAACTCCTTGATGTGGCCCTGGTCCAGCTCCACGCCGTGCGCCTTGCCGATGCCGTAGACCATCTTCACCTGCATCGGGATGATGGCCATCGACGCCCACGACTGCGGCAGCAGCTCCAGAGCGCCGTTGAGCATCGCGTAGTTCAGGATGGACTTGTCCAGCTCGGCATCGCCCGGGCCTGCGGGTGCGGGCACCGGCACGGATGCAGACGACGAAGAAGAAGGCGCCGACGCGGCGGCTGCTGCATAGGCCGCAGCACCGGTGGCAGCACCCGCCACCCACCAGGGCACGGCCGAGGGGGCCGTCTTCTCGGCCACGTCCACCAGCGCATCGGCCTCGTGCTCGAAGGCGGCGGTTTGCTGCGCGCCCAGCTGCAGCGCGGACTTGAGCGTGGCCAGGAACTGCGCCTCCGCCGGCGTCTGGCGGCCGTCCACGTCGCACACGCACACCGCCATCTCGTAGGCCAGCTGGCGGTGGCCGGGGTCGGTCAGCGCGGCGGCGGCGGCCTGCACCGTGGTGCGCTTGAGCAGCACGTCCTGGTAGATGCGCGGCAGGTCGGCCATGCCGCTGTCGCCCGCCAGCGACTGGGCGATGCGGCGGATCTCTTCACGCTCGGCGTCGCCCTTGGTGCCGTCCGCAAACGCGGCCAGCAAGGCGATGGTGAGAATGGATTTTTGCTGTTCTGGAGTCATGCGGTGCGGGCCTGCAAGGCCGTGAAATGGAGGGGGCTGTCACGCTGCCCGTGCCAGAAGGCGGTGGGGCGGCGTGCGGAGTCAGGTGCAGTCTAGGGTGCGCGCTTTCAACGCCACGGCTTGTGGGGAATTGCGGGCATCTGGTAACCAGGTGCATCGCGGCGCCGGCTGCCAGCCCTGCGGCCCACCCGGGTTTCCCCTTGCGTAGTGGAGCGACTGTGCGCCCAGGCCTCTCTTGCGTACAGTGGCTGTCTCATGGCAAGGAGGCAAGGCATGCGGCAAGCGGCGACGACCAGCAGGGCAAGCAATACAAGCAGTACGGGCAGTACGGGCAGTACCAGCAGGGCAGGCACCACCATCCCCGGCGCGCGGGGCGTCCGATGAACATCGCCCACCTGCTGCGCCGCAGCGCGCAACTGCATGCCCACCAGCCCGCCGTGCTGCACGGCGACCGTGTGCTCTTCGACTACCAAACGCTGGGCGCACGCACCGCCGCGCTGGCCGCCAGCCTGCGTACACGCTACGGCGTGTTGCCCGGCGACCGCGTGGCCATCTACGCCGCCAACGCGCCCGAGTACCTGGAGGCGCTGCACGCCATCGTGTGGGCCGGCGCCGTGTCCGTGCCCGTCAACTACAAGCTGCACGCCAAGGAGCTGGCCTACGTGCTGGCCGACTCCGGTGCGCGCGTGGTGCTGGTGTCCGAGGCCTTGCACCCCGCCGCGCGCGAGGCGAGCGCAGACCCCGCAGCCACCCTGGTGCTGGGCTCTGCCGACTACCAGCAGGCCATGCAGCAGCACGGTGCTCCCATGCCCATGCCCATGCCCATGCCCATGCCCATGCCCATGCCCGTGCACGACCGCGCCCCGGACGACATCGCATCGCTGTTCTACACATCCGGCACCACCGGCCGGCCCAAGGGCGTGATGCAGACGCACCGCAACCTGCTGGCCATGACGGCCTGCTACTTCACCGACGTGGACGACGTGCTGCCCGGCGACGCCATGGTCTACGCCGCGCCCATGTCGCACGGCGCGGGCCTGTACAACTACGCCCAGGTGCTGCGCGGCGGGCGGCACGTGGTGCCGGTGTCCGGCGGCTTCGACCCCGCCGAGCTGGTGCAGCTGGCCGCATCGGTGGGCCAGCTCACCCTGTTTGCCGCGCCCACCATGGTGCACCGCCTGGTGGACCACGTGCGCGCCGCGGGTGCCGACGTATCGGGCTTCAAAACGATTGTCTACGGCGGCGGCCCCATGTATGCCGACGACCTGCGCGCCGCCATGGCCGTGATGGGCGACGATCGCTTCGTGCAGATCTACGGCCAGGGGGAAAGCCCCATGACCATCACCGCGCTGTCACGCGCGCACCTGGCCGACATCACCCACCCCCGCTGGGCCGACCGCATGGCCTCGGTCGGCGTCGCGCAGTCGCTGGTGGAGGTGCGCGTGGCCGACGCCCAAGGCCAGCCCCTGCCCACGGGCGAGACCGGCGAGGTGCTGGTGCGCGGCGACACCGTCATGCCCGGCTACTGGAACAACCCCGACGCCACCGCGCGCACGCTGCAGGGCGGCTGGCTGCACACGGGTGACTTGGGCGTGCTGGATGCGGAGGGCTTCCTGACGCTGAAGGACCGGTCGAAGGACGTGATCATCTCCGGCGGCAGCAACATCTACCCGCGCGAGGTGGAAGAGGTCCTGCTGCTGCACCCCCAGGTCCGCGAGGTGGCCGTGGTGGGCCAGCGCGATGCCGAGTGGGGCGAGGTGGTGGTGGCGTATCTTGTGGCGGGCGAGGGCGGGCCGGTGGGGGATGCGGTGCTGGATGCGCTGTGCGGAGAGCACATTGCGCGGTTCAAGCGGCCGAAGGTGTATCGGTGGGTGGAGGGGTTGCCCAAGAATAGTTATGGGAAGGTGTTGAAGACGGAGTTGAGGGCGCGCGCCTAGAGATCGCTCGGCTTTGGCGGGCCGCAGCTTCAGGCGGGTTGCGGGCATGCGCCCCACTTTCGCGAATGGGTACCATCGGCCAGTTCCTGCCGTTCGATGCACCGAAATGGACGACACGACAGTGCCCAGGGCTGAAGTCAACCCGCAGCCAACAGAAGCGTCCAAGGCTGGTGGAGCCCGAAGCCCTTCGCAATCAAGACCCACCCCCGCTTGTTCGAGATGCCGACCCATCATCATGGATAAATTCTTGCTGCGGCAGCAGGTGCTGGAACGGCTCGCCGAAGACCTGCTGCAAGCCGAACAGGCAGTGCGTGCGGCCCATGAAACGGCGACCCACGAAGAAAACATCGCCGAAAACAAATACGACACATTGGGACTCGAAGCCGCCTACCTGGCCACCGGCCAAGCCCGGCGCGCCGAAGCCATCCGCCAGGCGATGGCCAATTGGCGCCAATTCCGCCCGCGACCCTACGACGCCAGCAAAGGTATACAGCTCGGCGCACTGGTTTGCCTGGTCGATTCCGACGACAAGCGGCAGCAGCTCTTTCTCGGTCCGGATGGGGGCAGCATGAAGCTGGTCAACGGCGCCCAGCCCGTTCAGGTCATCAGCAGCGAAGCCCCACTGGGCAGGGCCATGCTGGGCAAATGCGAGGGGGGTGAGGTGTCGATACAGGTCGCTCCAATCCGACAGCAGTTTGAGGTGCTGCGGGTTCAATAGGCCGCATGCAGGTTCACGCCGGATTGGCCCGGGTCAGCGGACGTTCAGGCGTGGTGAACCTACCGGTTGGCTGGCAGGGCCTGCAGCCCTTTGCAACCGGCCGCTGGGTCCGAGAAGTCACTGGCGCATGCATGACCGCCGCGTGACCTGGACCGTGAGCTCAGGGGGCCGACATCACTGGCCGCTTCGCAGTCGGCGGCGCCGACCTGCTCAGTAAACCCCCTCCCACCACGGTTATCCCACCCCGCCTACCATCCCGTCCTTCTTCCCTTCCCAAGGCCCTCCCATGCCCAACCCCACCACCCTCAAGATCGATTTCGTCTCCGATGTCTCCTGCCCCTGGTGCATCATCGGCCTGCGGTCGCTGGAGCAGGCGGCGGACCGCCTCAAGGACGAGGTGGCGCTGGACCTGCACTTTCAGCCATTCGAGCTGAACCCGCAGATGGGCCCCGAGGGGCAGGACATCGGCGAGCACCTGCAAGAAAAGTACGGCGCGACGCCTGCGCAGAGCCAGAAGAACCGCGAGGCCATCGCGGCGCGCGGGGCGGAGCTGGGTTTTACCTTCAGCATGGACAAACGCAGCCGCATCTACAACACCTTCGATGCGCACCGGCTGCTGCACTGGGCCGAAGAGCAGGGCGTGCAGCCCGCGCTGAAGAAGGCACTGTTCAAGGCCTATTTCACCGATGGGCAGGACCCGAGCAACCACGAGGTGCTGGCGCGGGTGGCGGGCGAGGTGGGGCTGGACGTGGCCGAGGCGCGTGCGCTGCTCGCATCTGATCGCTTCACGGACGAGGTGCGCGAGCGGGAGCAGTTGTATCTGCAAAGCGGCATCCATTCGGTGCCGGCGATCATCATCAACGAGCGGCACCTGATCCAGGGCGGCCAGCCGGTGGAGGTGTTCGAGCAGGCGCTGCGGCAGATTGCGGCGCAGCAGGCTGGATGAGGTGATGCTATTGGATTAATAGCTGTTCGCGCTTGCCAGTCAAGCGGTAGAGGCTGGTTTTATCAAAAGAAAAGGGGCTCAAGGCCCCTTTTCTGTTGGTGGTGACGTACGTCCCGCTACGGCGACGGACGGTGACTGCGTGTCACTTGCGCAGCGGGATGGCCGTGGCGCGGTCCACGGGCACGGCGGTCACGCTGTTCTGGGGCGATCCGTCCACCAGCTTTTCTGAATACGTCAGGTACACCAGCGTGTTGCGCGGGGCGTCCACCATGCGCACGATGCGCAGGCGCTTGAACAGGATGGACATGCGTTCGCTGAAGACTTCTTCCTGCTTCTTGAGCGGCTCGGTGAAGCTGATGGGCCCGACCTGGCGGCAGGCGATGGAGGCCTCGGCCCGGTCCTCGGCCAGGCCCAGCGATCCCTTGATGCCGCCGGTGCGCGCGCGCGAGACGTAGCAGGTCACGCCCTGCACGCCGGGGTCGTCGTAGGCCTCCACGATGATGTCGTGGTCGCGGCCCAGCCACTGGAAGGCGGTGTCCACCGTGCCGATCTTCTCGCCCGTGGCCGCCAGCGCCGGCAGCACCACGGTCAGTGCGCACGCCGCCGCCATGGCCCAGCGGCGGGCACGGCGCAGGCCGGTGGCGGTGGCGGTGGATGATTTCGTCACGCCGTGGCCCCGGCGTCGGCGCAGCGCTGTGCCAGATGGGCCAGCGCTTCTTCCACCTGGTCCACCAGCACCAGGCACAGGTCGCCGGGCTGCAGGCGCGCCAGGGCGGCGTCGATGGCGATGAATTCGCCGCGGATCTCTTCCACGTGCGTGGTGCGCGATGCGCCCACCAGGCCTTCGCGCAGCAGGGCCATCACTTCGCCGTCGGCACGGCCGCGCTGCGCGGCGTCCTGGTACAGGATCACGTCGTCGAACGCGGCACCCAGGATCACGGTCTGGTCGCGGATGTCCTCGTCGCGGCGGTCGCCCGCGCCGCTGATGACCACGCTGCGGCGCTTGGCGGGCAGCGCGTCCACGGCACCCACCAGGGCGCGCATGGCGTCGGGGTTGTGGCCGTAGTCGGCGATCACGGTGGCGCCCCGGTAGTCCATGATGTTGAAGCGGCCGGGCGCGTTGTCACTGTCGTTCACAAAGCCCGACAGGCCGCGGCGGATGGTCTGCCAGGGCATGCCCACGCCCCAGGCGGCGGCCACGGAGGCCATGACGTTCTCGACCTGGAAGCCGATCTTGCCGTTGCGCGTGATGGGCACGTCGCGCAGGTGGATGGTCTCGCGCCACGAGCCTTCCGAGGCCACGATGGAGTCGCCGTCCACGTACACGGTGCGGTGGCCCTGCGCGCGGTGCGTGGCCATCACGGGGTGGTGGCGGTCGCTCGCAAAGAAGATGATCTTGCCGGGGCAGGCGGGCGCCATGGCCGCCACGATGGGGTCGGCGGCGTTGAGCACGCCATAGCCCGTGGTGGCCACGTTCTGCACGATCACGCGCTTGAGCACGGCCAGGTCTTCCACCGTGGTGATGTAGTTCAGGCCCAGGTGGTCGCCCGCGCCGATGTTGGTCACCACGGCCACCTGGCAGCGGTCGAAGCCCAGGCCTTCGCGCAGGATGCCGCCGCGCGCCGTCTCGAACACAGCCGCGTCCACCTCGGGGTGCAGCAGCACGTTGCGCGCGCTCTTGGGGCCGCTGCAGTCGCCGCTGTCGATCTGGCGGCCGTTCACGTACACGCCGTCGGTGTTGGTCATGCCCACGCGCAGGCCCTGGGCCGTGAACAGGTGGGCGATCAGGCGCGCCGTGGTGGTCTTGCCATTGGTGCCCGTGACCGCCACGACCGGAATGCGGCCGTCGTCGCCATGGGCGTACAGCTTGTCCACCATGGCCTGGCCCACGTTGCGCGGCTTGCCGTAGCTGGGTGCCAGGTGCATGCGCAGGCCGGGGGCGGCATTCACCTCGACGAAACCGCCGCCCTGTTCTTCGAGCGGGCGCAGCACGGTTTCGGCCACCATGTCGACGCCGCAGATGTGCAGGCCCACCATCTGCGCCGCGGCCACGGCGCGCGCGGCGACCTCGGGGTGCACGTCGTCGGTCACGTCGGTGGCGGTGCCGCCGGTGGACAGGTTGGCGTTGTTGCGCAGGATGACGCGCTGGCCCTTGGGCGGCACCGAGTCGGGCGTCAGGCCCTGCATGGCCAGGCGGGCCACGGCGATGTCATCCAGGCGGATCTTGGTGAGCGAGGTCGCGTGGCCTTCGCCGCGGCGCGGGTCCAGGTTGACCTGGTGGACCAGTTCGCGCACCGTGTGCTGGCCGTCACCCAGCACCTGGGGCGGCTCGCGGCGTGCGGCGGCCACGAGCTGGTCGCCCACCACGAGCAGGCGGAAATCGTGGCCTGGCAGGAAGCGCTCGACCATCACCGTGCCGTATTCGGCTGCGGTGCGGAAGGCTTCCTCGAGCTGCGCGCGGTCGGTGATGTTCACCGTCACGCCCTTGCCCTGGTTGCCGTCCTGCGGCTTCACGACCACGGGCAGGCCCACCTTCTGGGCCACTTCCCAGGCCTCGTCGAGCGTCTCGACCGGCTTGCCCAGCGGCACCGGCACGCCGGCCGCATGCAGCAGGCGCTTGGTCAGGTCCTTGTCCTGGCCGATGGATTCGGCCACGGCGCTGGTCGAGTCGACCTCGGCGGCCTGGATGCGGCGCTGCTTGGAGCCCCAGCCGAACTGCACCAGGCTGCCGCGCGTGAGGCGCCGGTAGGGGATGCCGCGCGCCACGGCCGCATCCACGATGGAGCCGGTGCTCGGGCCCAGGCGCTCGTCTTCGTCGAGCTCGCGCAGCTTGGCGATCACCGCGTCGGCATCGAAGCCGCCGTGGCCGAGCGCGGCCTGGATGAGCTGCTGGGCGTCTTCGAACGCCTGGCGGCCCACGGCCTCTTCGCTGTACTCGACCACGACCTGGTACACGCCCGCGTCGGTGGTGGCGGTGGTGCGCGCGAAGGTCACGGGGCAGCCGGCCTGGGCCTGCAGGTTCAGCGCGGCCGTCTGCAGCACGTGCGCCAGGGAAATGTCGGTGCTCCCTTCGGCATGAAGGACGCCGATGGCGGGGAACAGGGCCCGCAGCCGCGCTTCGAATCCGGGCATCTGGCCAACGGCGCGTTCGGCTTCGGTGCAGGCAACCACGGCCTCGATGGCCATGTGGCGGCTCCAGAGGTTGGGGCCGCGCAGGGCCCGGGTGCGGGATACATCCATGGGGTCTCTTTCAGTAATCGTTCGGGGCTCGCGGGCCCCGTTCAAGTCGCGGGCGTTCGGTTCTCTACGGGCGGATCAGGAAGGCAGGCCCACCGGCGCCGGCAGGTCGGGCTCGAAGGTCTTGATGCCCGCGCCGATCAGGTCGGGGGCGATGTTGAGCGCCCACGCCGCGCCGATGGCGGCCAGCAGGGCATCGGTGTCCGGCACCACGGCGTTGCGCCCGAAGGTGAGGTCCGACAGCGAGCCCAGCACGTGCTCTGCGCTGCCGGTGGCCAGCACCACGCGGCCGTTCTTCACGACCACGGCGCGGCCGTGGTCCGTGGCGCGGTGCTCCACGATCACGGGCAGCGTGGCGTCCTGGGCGTACAGCACCACGGCGCCATCCGACAGCGGGGCGAGGTCTGCCACCTGGGGGATGGCCGCGTTCAGCACGGCGGCGCCCTCGGCCAGCACCACGTCGACCTGGGTGCGCATCACCTTGGTCATCTGGTCCTGCTCGTGCACGTCGAATTCGGCCAGCGTTTCCACGCCGTCCATGTCGGTGACCACGCCCACCTGGCAGCGGTCATAGGCGAGGCCGTCGCGCAGGATGGTGCGCGCGTCGCTTTCGATCACGGCGGCCTGCACCATCTGGTTCATGAGCAGGCGGTGGGCGGCTTCCCAGTGGGCGCAGTCCGTGGTCTCGACGCAGCGGCGGTCCAGGAACAGGCCTTCGCGGCAGGCCAGGCCCGTGTGGTGCCCACCCAGGTGCAGCAGCCACGCCACCACGCGTGCGATGGTCGAGGTGCTGCGCGTGCCGGCCACGCCCACCACCGGAATGCGGCCGGCCTGGCCATCGCCGTCTTCGGACGGGAACAGGTGTTCCGCGATCGCCTGCCCCACCGGGCGCGGCGCGCCCACGGCGGGCTTGAGGTGCATCAGCAGGCCCGGGCCCGCATTGACCTCGACAATGGCGCCGCCCTGGGCGTGCAGGGGCTTGGAAATGTCCCTGGCCACCATGTCGATGCCGGCGATGTCGAGGCCCACCACCTTGGCGGCCAGCTGGGCGATGTAGGCCACCTCGGGGTGCACGTCGTCGGTGCAGTCCACGGCCACGTTGCCGTTGCGCTGCACCACCACCTGGCGGCCGGCGGCGGGCACGGAGCTGGCGTCGAGGTCCTGGCGCTTGAGCTCGAGCTGCACCTTGGTGTCGGTCGCCAGGTCGATGATTTCGAGCGGGTACTCTTCCTCATAGCCCCGGCGCGGGTCGGAGTTGAGCTGGGTGTCGATCAGTTCCTTGACGGTGGAGCGCCCGTTGCCGGTGATGCTGACCACCTCGCCGCGCGCCGCGGCCACCACCTTGCCGCCCACCACCAGCAGGCGGTGCTCGTCGCCGGGGATGAAGCTCTCGACCATCACGTCGCTGCCCTCGGGGTAGGCCACGTGGTAGGCCGCCTCGATGTCTTCCTTCTTGCGCAGGTCCAGCGTCACGCCCCGGCCGTGGTTGCCGTCGGAGGGCTTGACCACCACGGGCAGGCCGATGTCCTCGGCCGCTTCCCAGGCTTCCTCGGGGCTGTTGACCACGCGGCCTTCGGGAATGGGCACGCCGCAGGACTTGAGCAGGCTCTTGGTCAGGTCCTTGTCGCTCGCGATGCCCTCGGCGATGGCGCTGGTGAATTCGGTCTCGGCCGTCCAGATGCGGCGCTGGCTGGCGCCATAGCCCAGCTGCACGAGGTTGCCGTCGTTCAGGCGGATGTGCGGGATGCCCCGGTCGGTGGCGGCCGTCACGATGCAGGCGGTGCTGGGGCCCAGGTACTGGTCATCGACCTCGGTGCGCACGCGGGCCACGGCGGCCTGCACGTCAAAGGGCTCGTCGTTGATCGCCGCCATGATCAGGCCATGGCCCTGGGCCAGGGCCATGCGCGCCACCTGCTCGTCGCGGGCGCGGAACACCATGCGGTACACGCCGCGCTGCGAGGTGCTGCGGGTCTGGCCGAAGCCGGTGGGCATGCCCGCCAGGTTCAGCAGCTCGATCACGATGTGCTCCAGCACGTGGCCGCACCAGGTGCCTTCCTGCAGGCGCTGCAGGAACCCGCCGCGCTCGCCCACGCCGCAGTGGTGCTCGATCAGCGCGGGCAGCCAGGCGGTGAGGCGCTCGTTGAAGCCGGGGAGGAGGTTGGAGGGATGGTCCTCCAGTTCCCCCAGGTCCAGCCAGACCTCCAGCACGGGCCGGTAGGTCCAGATATTGGGGCCGCGCAGGTAGTTGATGCGAAGCAGTTGGATATCGTTGAGTTTCGCCATGGATTGCAGCGGGTGTGTTTCCGGCCTTTTGCGGGCCTTGCTGGGAAAAGGTGACTTTGTGGACGATGATTGTGCGCCAGACTGGAGCCGGGATGCGGTGTCAGCCAGATGACTGCCGCACACGTTACAGCGGGACGCCGCCGCGCCGTGGGGCGCAGTATGGGGGAGAATTCGCGCTTTCGCGAGATCGGTCACCGCAGGCTGCCGGGGGCGGAAATACCAACCAAAAATGCAACATCACCATTCTGTGGACGCCTCGGGTGTCTTTTCCGGCCCCGTGGGGGCCGATTTGCGGGCCATGCTCGCTCCCAAAGAGAACGTACTGGCAGCGCTCCAGGTTGACCTGAGCACGGCCCTGCGTTTCGCGGCGGGCTGGGTGGTGGTGACGTCCGAGCGCCTGCTGGCCTGCGATCCGGGTACCACCGCCTGGCGCGGCTGGCCCCTGGGTGAGGGCCTGGCCCTGCGCCTGCAGGACCACGGGGGCGTGGGTTCGCTGGAACTGCACGATGCGCGGGCGCGCCTGGCCCTGTGGCGCTTCACCCTGTCACAGCATGCCCAGGCGCTGCGCCTGGTGCAGCGTTTCGAGCAGCAAAGCGCGCGGGGCGAGGCGGACGCCGCCGAGGAGGCCGACGAGCCCACCTGTCCCACCTGCCACACGCCGCTGCCCCCCGATACGGAGGAGTGCCCGGCCTGTGCCCGCGCCCAGCCGCCCCAGACCTCCACCTGGGTGCTGCTGCGCCTGTGGCGCTTTGCCCGGCCCTACCGCAAGCAGCTGGCGGCCGGCTTCGGGCTGACGCTGGCCTCCACCGCCGCCACCCTGGTGCCGCCGTACCTCACCATCCCGCTGATGGATGACATCCTCATCCCGTTCCAGAACGGCAAGCAGATCGAACCGGGCCTGGTGCTGCTGTACCTGAGCGGCCTGCTGCTGTCCGCCCTGGCGGCCTGGGGCCTGTCCTGGGCGCGCACCTACATCCTGGCGCTGGTGTCCGAGCGCATCGGCGCCGACCTGCGCACCACCACCTACGAGCACCTGCTGCGCCTGTCGCTCGACTATTTCGGGGGCAAGCGCACCGGTGACCTGATGGCGCGCATCGGCTCGGAGACAGACCGCATCAACGTTTTCCTTTCCTTGCATGCCCTGGATTTCGTGACCGATGTGCTCATGATCATGATGACGGCGGCCATCCTGTTCTCCATCAACCCCTGGCTGGCGCTGGTCACCCTGGTGCCGCTGCCCTTCATCGCCTGGATGATCCATACCGTGCGCGACCGCCTGCGCACCGGTTTCGAGAAGATCGACCGGGTCTGGTCCGAGGTGACCAACGTGCTGGCCGACACCATCCCCGGCATCCGCGTGGTCAAGGCCTTTGCCCAGGAAAAGCGCGAGGCCCAGCGCTTTCGCGACGCCAACCAGCACAACCTGGAGGTCAACGACAAGCTCAACAAGACCTGGTCGCTGTTCACCCCCACGGTGTCGCTGCTCACCGAAATCGGCCTGCTCGTGGTCTGGGCCTTCGGCATCTGGCTGGTGTCGCGCAACCAGATCACGGTGGGCGTGCTCACGGCCTTCATCGCCTACATCGGGCGCTTCTACAGCCGGCTCGACTCCATGAGCCGCATCGTCTCGGTCACGCAGAAGGCGGCGGCCGGTGCCAAGCGCATCTTCGACATCCTGGACCACGTGAGCAACGTGCCCGACCCGGCCCAGCCGGTGAAGGTGGACAAGGTGCAGGGCGCCATCGCCATGCGCAACGTGGGTTTCCGCTACGGCAGCCGCGCGGTGATCAAGGGGCTGGACCTGGACATCCGCCCTGGCGAGATGATCGGCCTGGTGGGACACAGCGGTTCGGGCAAGAGCACCCTGGTGAACCTGATCAGCCGCTTCTACGACGTGAGCGACGGCTCCATCCAGGTCGATGGCGTGGACATCCGCCGCTTCGCCGTGGCCGACTACCGGCGCCACATCGGCCTGGTGTTGCAGGAGCCCTTCCTGTTCTTCGGCACCATCGCCGAGAACATCGCCTACGGCAAGCCCGCGGCCACGCGCGAGGAGATCGTGGCGGCCGCCCGCGCGGCCCACGCGCACGAGTTCATCCTGCGCCTGCCGCACGGCTACGACTCGCTGGTGGGCGAGCGCGGCCAGGGCCTGTCGGGCGGTGAGCGCCAGCGCATCAGCATCGCGCGTGCGCTGCTGATCGACCCGCGCATCCTGATCCTCGACGAGGCCACCTCGGCCGTGGACACCGAGACCGAGAAGGAAATCCAGAAGGCACTGGACAACCTGGTGCAGGGCCGCACCACCATCGCCATCGCCCACCGCCTGTCCACCCTGCGCAAGGCCGACCGCCTGGTGGTGATGGACCGCGGCGAGGTGGTGGAAGTGGGCCCCCACGACGAACTCATGGAGAAACAGGGCGCCTACTGGCGGCTGTACGAAGCCCAGGCCCGCCGCGCCGAGGAAGACGCGCAGGCCGCCGGCGTCATCATCGACAGCAGCCTGCTGCACCCGGCCCACCCGGCCGGCAATTCGTGACCGCCACCGTGGGAACCGCCATGAATACAACCACCTTCACCCTGGTGTCGCAGCCTGAATTCACCCTGGCCCGCAATCCGCACGGCCGGCTGGTCCTTACCCTGCCCGATGGCACCGTCCACGAAGGTATCACCCCCGTGCGGGCCTTCCCCATTGCCGCGCCGGCGCACGGGCTCTCCTTGATCGGTTCGGATGGCCACGAGCTGCTGTGGATCGACCGGCTCGACCAGCTGGAGGCCACCGCGCGCCAGCTCATCGAAGAAGAGCTGGAAGTGCGCGAGTTTGTGCCCACTATTGAAAAAATCGTTGCCGTGTCGAGCTTTTCGACCCCCAGCACCTGGGATGTGGAGACGGATCGCGGACCCGCCAAGCTGGTGCTCAAGGCCGAGGAAGACATCCGCAGGCTGGGGGGGCGCACCCGGCTGCTGATCGCGGGCGGGGACGGGGTCCAGTTCCGGGTCCAGGACACCACCGCGCTGGACCGGCATTCGCGCCGGCTGCTCGAACGCTTCCTCTGACGCGCCAGCCCCGCCATGCCGGGGCCCTTCCCGCACAGGATCGCCGGTAGCCCGTGGTGGGCGTTTCGGGCCCGCCGCTGGTGCCTGTCGGCGGCATTCCACCCCAAAAAGCAACACGCAACCCGCGTGGTTGCCACCGCCTGCGTGTTCAATCCGCGCGCCCGGCCATTCATCAGGCCCTTTGGCGGCCTGAAAATCGCGAAAAGGTAGGTGAAAACCCTTAATTTTGGGCAATCGGTGAAAAAGACCTAAATTTCCCCTTCTTTTTGCCGTAATGAATGTACGAAGAGGCCAAAAGACCCTCTGTCATTCATCTCAACTACGGGCCATTGCCATGCAAATGCCACCTGTCGATCGATCGCCGAGTTGGCGTCCTCAGGGCGCTGATTTGTATTCCACTGGCGCCTCTGGCGCGCCACCGGTGCGTCCCATCAACGCATCCAACCCCGTCGAGTCCATGGACCGGATGGGCGAGGGCGCGATCGTGCGCGAGCCCGACAAGCCGTCGGCGCCCGACGTGGCGAACCGGGACTGGACCGAGGTGAAAAAAAAGGACACCGTGGAAGAACCGCCAGAGCCGCCCAAGGAGCCAATCTACAAGCAGCTGCTGGAGCTCATCCAGTCGATGTGGCGGGCCAGCGGCAGTGCGGTGGAAGTGGCGCAGGACATCAACCGGATGACCTTGCAGGAGCGCCTGGCCCAGCAGGTCAAGAACGAGCCGCTGACGTACTCGGACCCCAAGATCAAGCGCACGGGCGGCCTCTAGCCCGCCGCCTGCGCTGCGTGCTGGGCCGGTGGCACCGGTACCGCGCTGCCCGCAGTGGCTGTTCCTTGCTTCTCTTGCATTTTTTTGGCCGGTGGCGCGCAATGCTGCCGCCCGCAGCCCGTCCCTTGTGCGGATCGGCTTCCCACCCCCAGCGGCGCCTGCGGGGTGATGCTCCTGAAAATATAGCAGGTGCTTATCCAATAAGCCTAAAACACCTTTTTTAACCCGGATCTGGCTGCCCGCGCGGCGCGCTTGCCTGCGGGAGGGGATGGGCAGCCGTCCACCCGGGCGGGCTCAGGGCTGGCTGCCGGAGGCGGGCTGGCGGGCGGCCTGGGCTGCCTTGTTGCGGTCCCGCTCCGCGCGGTATTTGGCGGCGAAGACGCGAACCTCTTCGTACGACACATAGCCGTCGCCGTCCGTGTCCGCCTCGTCAAACGCGGCCGCCAGGCGGGGAAAGAGCTTGACCTCGGTGCGGCTGAGCTTGCCGTCGCCGTTGAAGTCCAGCATCTTGAAATCGCGCATGGCCTTGATCTCGCCCTTGGTCTGCCCCGTGCCGGGCTCGGCGGGCGCGCTCGCCGCAGGCTCTGGCGGCGGTGCGGCAGGGGCCTGGGCCAGCGCGGCGGAGCCCATGGTGGCCAGCACGGCGCCCACCAGGCAGGCGGCCAGGGAAATTCTCTTGCGCAACACATCTTCCTTCAGTGGGGTTCGGGGGACGATGTTGGCACAGTTGGTGGGCCGCCGGCGGATTGCAACCGGGGCTTTGCAGGCTTTCACCCGGCGTTGCAGGACTTTGCAGAACTTTTCGCGGCAAGAGCCCGGACCATCGCCACCCCCTGCCTCAGCCGCCCCCGGCACGCAGGGGGTTGGAGATGCCGCTGTTCACATGTCCCGCGGGCACATGGCGCGCTGCCGACGTCACATGGCCCGTCTGGTCGTCGAAGAAGAAGTCCGGCTCGAACTCGCGCAGGAACTCGCCCTTGGGCAGGCCGCCCAGGAACATGGCTTCGTCCACGTCGATGTTCCAGTCCATCAGCGTGCGGATCGCGCGTTCGTGTGCGGGTGCGCTGCGCGCCGTGACCAGGGCCGTGCGGATGCGCATGCCGGTGGTGCCGCCGGATTCTCCGGCGGATTGCAGCCGGTGCAGCGCCGCGAGCAGGGGCTTGAAGGGGCCGTCGGGCAGGGGCAGGGCCGCCTTGTCGGTCTCGTGCTGCTGGAACGCGGCCAGGCCCTCGGCCTGGTATACCCGCTCGGCCTCGTCGGAGAACAGCACGGCGTCGCCGTCAAAGGCAATGCGCACTTCCTGCGGGTTCGCGTCGCCGGCCCGCACCGATTCGGTGACCACCCGCGCGGCGGGGTAGCCCAGGTGCAGGGCCTCGCGCACATCGGCCTCATTCGCCGACAGGAACAGGTGCGCGCCCAGCGGCCGCAGGTAGCGGAACGGGTCGCGCCCCTGGGTGAACACGCCGCGCTGGATGGTCGGCAGGCCATGGGCATTGCATGAGCGGAACACGCGCATGCCACTGACCGGGTCATTGCGCGAGAGCAGCACCACCTCCACCCGCTGGTGCTCGGAGGTGTTGAACGCGAGCAGCTTGCGCACCAGGGAAAACGCCACGCCGGGCGCGGCGGGCACGTCCAGGCGCTGGCGCTGCAGCTCCACGTAGGCGCGGTCATCGCTCTCGTGTTCGAAGACGCGGTTTTCTTCCTCGAAGTTGAACAGCGCGCGCGAGGAGATCGCCACCACCAGCTTGTCGTCCAGGGTCACGGCCATAAAGTCACTTCACAAACTGATTCAGCTGGATGATGGGCAGCAACACGGCCAGCACGATCAGCATCACGATCATGCCCATGCCGACGATGAGCAAAGGCTCCAGGATGGTGGCCAGCGCCATCGCGCGGCGCTGCACCTCGGTGGAAAGCTGCCGTGCGGCGCGCTGCAGCATCACCGGCAACTGCCCGGTCTGCTCGCCCAGGCGCGCGAACATCGACAGCAGGCCGGGAAAACGCTTTTTCTGCGCCAGCGCCGAGGCCAGGGGCGCGCCTTCGCGCACCAGCACCAGCGCGTCCAGCGCGTCGGCGCGCAGCGCGCGGTTGTTCAGGGTTTCGGCGGCGGCCTGCAGGGCTTTCAGGATGGGCACGCCCGCGCCCGCCAGCATGGCCAGCGTGCCGGCAAAACGCGCCGCGTTGTAGCCGCGCGCCAGCTTGCCCACGAGGGGCAGGTTGAGCCAGGCGGCATCGAATTTTTCACGGATATGCCCAATGGTCAGTGCCCAGCGTGCGCCAAAAACCATCAAGACAAAAGCAATCAGCACCATCAAGCCATAGCTGCGCACAAAAGCGCTGATACCCAGCATGGCCACCGTGAGGAACGGCAGCGCCCGCTTGGTGCCCGCGAACACGCTGGCCACCTGGGGCACCACGTAGCCGACGAGGAAGAGCACGATCACGATGGCCACGATGGTCACGATGGCCGGGTACAGCGCAGCGCCCACCAGCTTGGCCTTGATCGCCTGGCGCTCTTCCAGGTCGTCGGCCAGGCGCTCCAGCACCAGGCCCAGGTTGCCGCTGTGTTCGCCCGCGCCGATCACGGCGCAGTAGATGTCCGAGAACTCGCGCGGGTGCTGCGACAGCGCGCGGGCGAACGTGGCGCCGGCATTCACCTCGGCGCGCAGCGCGGCCACCAGGTGGCGCTGGCGCTCGTCGTCGGCCTCTTCCGACAAGGCGGTGAGGGCGCGTTCGAGCGGCAGCCCGGACGACACCAGCCCGGCGATCTGGCGCGTCCAGATGGCCAGCGCGGTGGCACCGAACACCGGCCGGGTGAACAGCCGCTGGCCGAGGCTGGCGGCGCTCCCGTCCAGCGACTGTCCGGTCTGCACCAGTTCCACGGCCAGCGGCACCAGGGCCTGGGTCCGCAGCAGGCTGCGCGCCGCCTTGGCGGTGTCGGCCTCCATGAGGCCCTTGCGGGTCTGGCCCTGGGCGTCCAGGGCTTCAAAGGAAAAAGCGGGCATGCGGGCGTGGGTGGTAAGGCGTGGGCGTCAGGAAATCACACAACGGTGGGTGGAGGCAGAAATGCCCTGCAGTCCGAGATGGTAGCCGCTACCCGAGGCCACTTGCCGCGCCGTGGGTCCCGCTGTCGGAGGCGTGATCCAGGTCAAGGCGCCGGCACCCCGGGCGCGCAGAATGAAAAAAACGGACCTGTGGCATCGGGTTGCAGGTGTTCTGAATGAACCAGGAGTCTTTCATGCTGAAGAACAAGGTGGCGTTGGTCACGGGGGCATCGTCGGGCATCGGGCGTGCCATTGCGCTCGTGTGGGCGCGCGAAGGCGCCAAGGTCGTGGTGTCGGATGTGAACGTGCCAGCGGGCGAGGAAACGGCTGCGCTGGTGCGTGCGGCGGGCGGCGACGCCATTTTTGTGGCCGCCGACGTAGGCAAGCCCGCAGACTGCGAAACTCTGGTCAACCGCACGGTTGCCCACTATGGCCGTCTGGACGTTGCCTGCAACAACGCTGGCATCGGCGGCCCGCAGGCACCCACGGCCGACTATCCGCTGGAGGGCTGGGCGCAGGTCATCAACATCAACCTGTCGGGCGTGTTCTACGGCATGAAGTACCAGATCGCGGCCATGCTCAAGAATGGCGGTGGCGCCATCATCAACATGGCGTCCATCCTGGGCTCCGTGGGGTTTGCCACGGCGCCGGCCTATACGGCCGCCAAACACGGTGTGGTGGGGTTGACCAAGGCGGCAGCCATTGAGTACGGTGCCCATGGCGTGCGCATCAATGCCGTGGGGCCCGCCTTTATCCACACGCCGATGATCAGCGGTCTGGAGCAGGACGCAGGCGTCAATGCCATGCTGGTGGGCGCGCACCCCATCGGCCGCCTGGGGCAGCCCGAAGAGGTGGCCGAGCTGGTGGCTTGGCTGGCATCCGCCAAGGCGTCATTTGTGACCGGGGCGTATTACCCGGTGGATGGCGGATATCTGGCGCGGTGAAGCCTGGGCGACAGGGGGGTGTGTGGTGATTCAGGCTGGCAGAGGCAGGCCTGTGGCCCGAAGAGTGCCGTGGGCCTGCGCCGCGATGTCCAGCGAGCGCAGCCGCAGCGCCGGGTCGTACACGTCGCTCACCAGCATGAGCTCATCGGCGCCCGTGGCCTCGCTCAGTTGCTCCAGGCCTGCTCGCACGGTGTCCGGCCCGCCGATGACGGCGGCGGCCAGAAAGTCTCCGATGGCCGCACGTTCCTGCGGCTGCAGGCGCGCGGCGTAGTTTTCGATGGGTGGCAGCAGGCGGCGGCGGTCGCCCGTCAGGATGCCCAGCACCCGCTGGTAGGTGCTGCTGGCCAGGAACTCCGCTTCCTCGTCCGTGGGCGCTGCAATCAGGGGCACCCCGATCGCCACATAGGGCTTGGGCCAGGCGGCGGACGGGCGGTACAGGTTGCGGTACAGGTCGATGGCCTGGTGCAGCAGGCGCGGCGCGAAGTGCGAGGCAAAGGCATAGGGCAGGCCGCGCTCCGCCGCCAGTTGCGCCGAGAACAGGCTGGAGCCCAGCAGCCAGATGGGCACATTGGTGCCTGCGCCGGGCATCGCGATCAGGCGCTGGTTGGGTTCTGCCGGTGCCAGCAGGCGCTGCAGCTCGGCCACGTCCTGCGGAAAGTCGTCGGCCGTCTCCACCCGGCTGCGGCGCAATGCGCGCATGGTGGTGGGGTCGGTGCCCGGCGCGCGGCCCAGGCCCAGGTCGATGCGGCCGGGGTACAGCTCGGCCAGGGTGCCGAAGGCCTCGGCCACCACCAGCGGCGCGTGGTTGGGCAGCATGACGCCGCCCGAGCCCACGCGGATGCGCGAGGTGCCCCCCGCGATGTGCCCCACCAGCACGGCGGTGGCCGAGCTGGCGATGCCCGCCATGTTGTGGTGCTCCGCCAGCCAGTAGCGGGCAAAGCCCAGTTTTTCGGCGTGCTGCGCGGTGCGCAGGGCAATCTGCAGCGCGTCGGCGACGGTGCCGCCTTCGCGGACGGCGACCAGGTCGAGCATGGACAGGGCGGGGCGGGTGGCGGTGGAAGTCATGGGTGCATTGTCCGGCGGCCACCACATTCGTGCAGGCCGGGTGCCAGAGCTGGCAGCGGCTGAAGGGTTGCCCTGGGCCGCGTGCGCGGAGAGGCGATTTTTTGGTAGCCAAAAATGCGCCGCACCCACAAAATGTTTCAAGGCATTTCTGCCGGGACGATTTCCGGTTTCGCGCACGAGGCCTTTACTGGGACCAAGCATGGGTTTTTTCAGCCGCCTGTTCAAGATCCGGGAGCAAGACCCTGCCAGCCCCGACACCACCTGGGCCATGGAAGACAACGGCAGCGAGCTGGTGCTGGACGCCGAATACGCCTCCATGCTGATGACCGAGATCGACATCGACGCGGCCATCGCCAGCCACGAGCGCTGGCGCCTGCAGCTGCAGGACATGATCAATGGCCGCTCGCAGGAGGTCATGCGGCCCGACCGCATCTGCCAGGACGACCGCTGCGACCTGGGCCGCTGGCTCTACGGCACGGGGCGCGTGCGGTTGGGGCACTTTCCGGCGTTCGACATGCTGGTGGCGCGGCACAAATACTTCCACCAGCAGGCGGCCGATGTCGTGACCCTGTTCCAGGCGGGGGAGCAGCAAAAGGCCGTGCAGCTGCTCAACGGAAGCTGCCGCCACGCATCCAACCAGGTGCTGCTGCTGCTCAAGGAGCTCAAGCGGGGCCTGGGGCGCTGAATCCCGGGGGCAGCCGCATGACTGGGCGCGGCACAGCGGCTGACCAATACCGTCGAATGCTATGTTTTGTGCAGCGTGATGTGATTGACCAGTAAGCGCCTGGAGCGTTTTTTTCACATTCCCGGCTGTTCTGGCACGGCAATGGCTGCGGCCATCAGCGCCGCCGCGCCCGCCGCCAGCATCGGCACACAGTTCTTACATCTGCAGACATCGCCAGGGGCCGGAAACGGCACTGGCGTGGCTATCCTTCGGCGCGCGCCCACCACTGCTTGCGGTTGGTTGCGCAAAAAAACAATCAGACCAAGATCAATCAACTGACTGACGTCAGAGAGGGAACCCCGATGGACCGCCGTAAATTGTTGACGCTTGTGACCCTGGCTTCCGGCGTGAGCGCCGTATCGCCCGTGTGGGCGCAGTTCGACCTGGGCAAGATGCTGGACGCGGGCAAGGACCTGGCCAAGTCCGAAAGCCTGTCGGACGAGGAACTCAAGAGCACGTTCGACCAGATGTCCGCCGAGATGGACCGCCAGAACAAGGTGGCCCCGGCAGGCAACCCCTACGCGACCCGCCTCACCAAACTCACCTCGGGCCTGGGCACGCACGACGGCCTCAAGATGAATTTCAAGGTCTACCTCACGCCCGAGATCAACGCCTTTGCCATGGCCAACGGCACGATCCGCGTGTATTCGGGCCTCATGGACAAGTTCACCGACGACGAGGTGCGCTACGTGATCGGCCACGAGATCGGCCACGTCAAGGCCGGCCACACCAAGGCCCGCATCCAGACCGCCCTGCGCACCAGCGCGCTGCGCAACGCCGTGGCGTCGAGCAACGGCAAGGCCGGTGCCATCGCCAGCTCGCAGCTGGGTGACCTGTTCGAGAAGGTGGTACGCGCCCAGCACTCGCAAGGCAACGAGCGCGAGGCCGATGACTACGCCATGGGCTTCATGAAGGCCAAGCGCTACCAGCCCGCGGCCTGCGTGACGGCCCTGGAAAAGCTCGCCGCCATGTCGGGCGGGGATTCCACCAGCTTCCTGTCCACGCACCCCTCGCCCAAGGAGCGTGCCGACCGGCTCAAGACGCAGGTGGCCTGACCCTGTCATTGCCGCAGAAACCCTGGTGGGGCTATACCGCGCCTTCGGGCGCGGTATTTTTTTGCCTGTGGCACGCCGGCATTCCGGCGGGTGGCCGGGCGAAGCCGCAGCGGGGCGCCGTCTTGCGGGCGCCCGGGGGTCAGTAGCTGCGCCCGCCCTTGTACATCGCATGCTGGCGCCGGTTGAGCGTGGCCGCTTCCCCCAGCCGCCCCATGGCCGCACCGGCATGCGCGTGGGTGATGGCCATGCCCAGGCCGTCGGCCGCATCGGTGCCCGGCAGGCCGGGCAGGCACAGCAGGCGGCGCACCATCTCCTGCACCTGGCTCTTGGCCGCGCGGCCATGGCCGACCACGGCCTTCTTCATCTGCAGCGCGGTGTATTCGGCCACGGGCAGGTTGCTGGCCACCAGGGCCGTGATGCAGGCGCCGCGCGCCTGGCCCAGCAGCAGGGTGGACTGCGGATTGACGTTGACGAACACGATCTCGACCGAGGCCACATCGGGCTCGTAGCGCGCGGCCACTTCGGTGATGCCGTCGAACAGGATCTTCAGGCGCCCGGGCAGGTCACCCAGCGCCAGCGTGGTGGTGCGGATGGTGCCGCTGGCCACGTAGCTGAGCTGGTGGCCGTCCATGTCCACCACGCCGAAGCCGGTGGTCTGCAGGCCGGGGTCGATGCCGAGAATGCGCATTTGCTATTTATTTGATAGCTACCAGCGCTTGTTGGTAAAGTGCTGGCGGCCGATTTTATTGTCAGAGGCCGAAGTACCAGCGCACCGAATGGAAGAACACCGGCGCCGCGAAGCACAGGGCGTCCACCCGGTCGAGCAGGCCGCCCGCGCCGGTGACGGACATGCCCTGCATGCCCCAGCTCGTGATGCCACGGTCGCGCTTGAGCGCCTTCATCACCAGGTGCCCCAGGCTGCCCGCCACGCAGGCCAGCAGCGCCATGCCCAGCGCCTGCCCGGGCTTGAAGGGCGTGATGAAGGTGAGCAGCGTGCCCACCAGCCCGCCCACGCCCACGCCCGCCAGCCAGCTCGCCCACTGGAAGCTCTGGCTGACCTGCGGCGCCACGGGCTTGTGCGGAAAGCGCCGGCCCAGGAGATGCTGCACCACCATGCAGGTCTGCACCACGAAGACGAGGAAGAACACCAGGAAAGCGCCCTTGTCGCGGTAGCCCGGAAAGTCGAGCAGCAGCAGCGCGGGCACATGGCTCATGCCGTACACGCAGACCATGATGCCCCACTGCAGCTTGGCGTTGCGCTCCAGGAAGCGCTGCGGGTCGTTGGCCAGCGCGCTCACCACGGGCAGGGCCAGGAACACGTAGACGGGGATGAACACCGTGAACAGGTCGAAGTGCTTGCTGCCCACGATCCAGAACTGCAGCGGCAGCACCACGAAGAAGGCCAGCACCAGGCTGCGGTGGTCGCCCCGGCGCGTGGGCGAGAGCGTGATGAACTCGCGCAGCGCGAAAAAACCCACGATCGCGAAGAGCACGGTGGCCACGGTGTCGCCCAGCACCCAGCCCACCCAGAACACGGTGGCCATCATCCACGAGGTCTTGAGCAGGCCCCAGAAGCGCTTGGCCTCCAGCGCGCGCGCCTCGGATTCGGGATCGTCGCCCGCGTGCTCGCGCAGGTTGCGCACGAAGGCCCAGACGGTGACGATGGACAGGATGCCGAACACGACCAGGAACAGGGCCCCGATCTGCTGGGTGGCGGTGAGGTTGCGCAGGAAGTTGTTCATGTCCGTGCCGCCCCCGGGGGCGCGGCGATAGGCGAGGGCAGGGGCTTGGGGATCGTCATGGTCAGACTTCCCGCAGCGCGATCACGGCGCGGCGTGCGCGGTCCAGGAACGGACGGCGTTCTTCACCCGCTTCGAGCTGGACGGGTGCGCCAAAGGTCACGGAACACAGGATGGGCACGGGCACCACTTCGCCCTTGGGCATCACGCGCTGCACGTTGTTGATCCAGGCGGGCACCAGCACCACCTGCGGGAACATCTGCGCCAGCTTGAACAGGCCCGACTTGAACGGCTGCGGTTCGTCGCCATGGCCGCGCGTGCCCTCGGGGAAGATCACGATGGAGTCGCCGCTCTCCAGCGCGCGCACCAGCGGCGCCAGCGGGTCCGACTCGGGCAGCGCGGCGCGCAGCGCCTCGGGGCTGGGCGGGCGGGGCGGGGCTTCGGGCGAGGGTCGGGGCCGCCGGCCATGGCGGTGTCGGCATCGGCCGGGGCCGCGGGCGCGCCCCGGGCTCCGCCGCCACGGCCGCGGTCGGCCGCGCGGGCGTGGCCTGCCGGTCCACATAGACGGCGTTGAACACGGCCGTGGTGATCCATTGCCGCAAGGGCGTCTTGGTCCAGTAGTCCTTGGCCGCGATGGGGCGGGTGATGCTGCGCAGCTCCTCGGGCAGCGCGGCCCAGATCAGCACCATGTCGGCATGGCTCTGGTGGTTGGCGAAGTAGATACGCTGTTCGGCCTTGGGCGGGCAGCCATACCAGCGGGCCTGGGAGCCGGTGAGAAACCGCACGATCCCCAGCAGAAAAAGACTCATCAACTTGGCAAGCATGGCGGGGATGATACGTGGCGTGCGCCCTGCGGCGTGCGCCGCCGTGGCGGACTGCGGGCGGGCGGCCACCCCCGCTGCACCTACACCCAGATGCGGTACGCCCAAAACGCTTCGTCGCCGTAGATGCCGTCATACAGTGCCTGCGGTGCGTAGCCGGTGACGCGCCGGGTGACGCGGCACAGGTGCGACTGGTCCGAGAAACCTGCGCCCGCCGCCACATCGGCCCATTTCACCGTGCCGTGGACAGCCTCGGCCGCGATGGTGTCGAAGAACGCCTGCTCGGCCTTGCCGAAGCCGCGCAGCTCGCGCAGCGGCAGCCCTGCCCAGCGCTTGATGCGGCGCTCCAGCTGGCGCAGGCTGCGGCCTGGGGCCGACACGGCGGCGCGTTGCGCGAGGTGCATGGCCCAGTCGCCATAGCGCTGCGCCTGCAGCGCTTGCGCGGGGCGGCAGGCTTGCCAGCGGGGCTCCAGAAATGCTTCCAGGCACGCCATGCGGGCCGCGTCGTCGGTCTGGTGCTGCACGGCTTCGCACATCGCGATCCAGTCGGACGGCAGCACGGTTTGCGCGTCCACCATGCGGTCGGTCAGCGTCTCGGGCTCCAGACCGATGAGCTGGTGCAGCGCATCGGGCATGAACATCACCATCATGGCGTGGGTGGGATGGGCGCAATAGCTGGTGCTGGGCCGAGTGTGCGGGCCCGTCAGCACCCAGCGACCGGGGTAGGCCTCGCGCGGGCTGTGCAGGCCGGGCATGGTGTCGGGGCGCTCGGGCACCAGGCATTCGCTGCGACCCTCAAACCACCAGCTCAGGCTGCACAGGGGCGTGGCCGGAAAGCGGTTGATGCGTTGCTCGTCACGGAGCGCGTAGCCCAGCGTGCTGCGTACCATGGCACCGCGCAGGCAGGCCGACAGGCTGGCGCGCGGCAGCCACAGCTGGCCCGAGGGGATCAGCCCCTGTGGATGCCGTGCGGAAGGTGGGACCAGGGTTGCCATGGGGCGCGAGTGTAGGCCAGGGGCGATGTCGAATTCGTTCAATACCCGGCTGCTGCTGCATTGCACCATGCACGGCATGAACACCACGACCACCACTCCCGCCGCGACCGCTCCGATACCCCCCGCCACCGCCCAGGCCGCACGGCCTGGCGGCCCTGCCCGCCGCTGGTGGGGGCTGCCCCTGCTGCGCGACATGCGCGCCGACTACCTGGGCTTTGTCGTGCGGCTGCAGCGCCGCCATGGCGACCTCACCCGCATGCGCCTGGTTCATGAGGATGCATGGGACCTCATGTCGCCCGAGCTGGTGCGCGAGGCGCTGGTCACCCATGCCGACCCGCTGATCCGCTGGGAGCGCGGCATTGCCGTGTTCGAGCAGGTGTTCGGCCAGAGCGTGCTGGTCACCGAGGGCGACACCTGGCAGCGCCAGCGCCGCATGCTGATGCCCGCGTTCAGCCCCAGGCGCGTGGCGGGCTACGCGCAACTGATGACCGATGCCGCCCGCAGCGCGCTCGATGCCGCCGTGCCCGCCGGCCAGGCCGAGGCGCTGGTGCCCATGGACACATTGTGGACCGGCGTGGCGATGGACGTGATCCTGCGCACGCTGTTCAGCGAGTCGGCAAAGGCCGATGCGCGCGACGCCGCCTGGGCCACGCAGACGCTGTCGGAGACGGCGTTCCGCGAAATGTTCATGCCCTTCACGCTGCCCGACTGGCTGCCCCTGCCCGGCAAGTCCGCCAAGCGGCGCGCGCTCAAGGCGCTCCGGGGGCTGGTGCAGCGCCACATCGATGCGCGCAGGGGGGAAGAGGGCGGCCCGGCGGGCGCTCCGCCGCGCACCGACCTGCTGCACATGCTCCTGGCGCTGCGCGACGAATCCACGGGCGAGCCGCTGTCGCCGCAGGAGGTCTTCGACCAGTGCATGGTCAGCTTCCAGGCCGGGCACGAAACCAGCGCCACCACGCTGCTGTGGTGGAGCCGCCTGATGACCGAACACCCCGAGGCCGCGCAGCGCGCGCAGGCCGAGGTGGACAGCGTGCTGCCCCCGGGCCAGACGCCCGGCCCCGAGCATCTGGCCCGGCTGCCCTTTCTGGCCGCCACGCTCAAGGAGGCGCTGCGCCTGTACCCGCCGATTGCCGCGCTGATGACCCGGCGCACCACCGCGCCCATCACGCTGGGGGGCGTGGCCGTGCCCCAGGGCGCGATGCTGCGCATCACGCCTTGGGTGCTGCACCGGGATGAACGCTGGTTTGCCCAGGCCGACCGGTTCGTGCCCGAGCGTTTTCTGGACGATGCCCCGGCCATCCCCAAGGGTGCATGGATACCGTTCGGCGTGGGCCCCCGCGTGTGCATTGGCCAGCACTTCGCGATGCTGGAGATGACGCTGCTCGCGGCCATGCTGCTGCAGCGCTATCAGCTGCGGTTGCCTGGTGGGGCGCCCGCGTGCGCGCCAAGGCTGCACGTGACCTTGCGGCCTGACGGGCCGGTGATGGTGCGGCTGGCGCGGCGGTGCTAGGCGCGCCGCCCGGGCGGGTGCAGGGCCAGGTGCCCCCAGGCCCTGCGGTGGCGCAGGGCCCGTCCCGTCACGGCAGCTCCGCGCTGCCCATGCGCGCCAGAATCGTCCGCGACCGGCCCGCCAGATACGCGGACCCGGGTGTTTTCTCGAATCGCTTGGGGGCCGGGAGCATCACCGCCAGGCGCGCGGCCTCGCCGGCGGTGAGTTTGCTGGCGCTCTTGCGAAAGTAGTGCTGCGCGGCCGCCTCGGCGCCGAACACGCCTTCGCCCCACTCCACGCTGTTGAGGTAGATCTCCAGGATGCGCTGCTTGGAGAGCAGTTGCTCCAGCAGCAGCGTCAGCACGAACTCCTGGCCCTTGCGCAGCAGCGTGCGCTCGCCCGAGAGCAGCAGGTTCTTGGCCAGTTGCTGCGTGATGGTCGAGCCGCCCCGGATCTTCGGGGCGCGCACGGGGCGGTCGGGGGCGCGGGCCTGCGCCTTGCTGGCCTGGGCCTCGGCCTTGGCGTTGCGCTCCCAGGCCTTCTCGATGGCCGCCCAGTCCACGCCGTCGTGGCTCACGAAGCCATCGTCTTCCGACGCGATCACGGCGCGCTTGAGCGAGTCCGAGATGCTGGCGTAGGGCACCCATTGCTGGCGCCAGCGCACCTGGCCCGTGCTGGACAGCTGCGCCCAGGCCTCGGAGCGCTGGAAGCTGGTGGATTCCGGGTCGATGGCCACCATGGCCGCGATGCGGACCACGAAGAACAGCTGCAGCGCCACGAAGGCGAGCACCACCAGTCCCAGCCAGCGCAGCACGGCTTTCATCGCAGCGTGTCCTTGTTCCGTGGGTTCAGTCAGAGGGCGGATTGGAGTTCGGCCAGCACCTGCGCCGAGGGCGGGCGCACCCCGCGCCACAGCAGGAACGCTTCGGCGGCCTGCTCCACCAGCATGCCCAGGCCGTCGCGCGGCACGGCGCCGTGGCGCCGGGCCCAGTCCAGAAAACCCTGCGCTGCGGGGCCATACATCATGTCGTAGGCCAGGCAGCCCGGGCGCAGCACGTGGGCGGGCACCGGCACCTCGGCACCGGCAAGGCTGCTGGCCGTGGCGTTGATGATGACATCAAAATTGGCATCTAGCGCTTGTGGGGTAATCGCTAGCAGCTCTGATTTTTGTAGCAATGCGAGCGCGCTGTGCGATTGCACCAGGGCCTGTGCCTTGGCCAGCGTGCGGTTGGCCACGGTGATGTGGCGCGCACCGGCCCGCAGCAGCGGACCCAGCACGCCCGCAGCGGCGCCACCGGCGCCCACCAGCAGCACATCGCGCCCCGCCAGGGAAATGCCCGCGTTGCGCGTGATGTCGGCCACCAGGCCCAGGCCGTCGGTGTTGTCGGCATAGATGCCGCCGTCGGCGCGGAAGGTCAGGGTGTTGGCCGCACCGGCCAGTTGCACGCGTTCGCTGCATTCGGTGGCGAGACCGGGCGCCTCGGTCTTGAAAGGCACGGTGACATTGCAGCCGCGCCCGCCCTGGGCTGCGAAGTCGCGCACGCCCTGCGCAAAACCATCCATGGGCACCAGGCGGCGCTCGTAGGCGATGTGCTCGCCCGTCAGTTCGGCGAAGCGGGCGTGGATGGCGGGCGAGCGGCTGTGCGCCACCGGGTTGCCCATCACGCAGTACAGGTCGGGGGCGAGAGGCGAAGGTGTCATGGGAACAACAAGGGCTGCATGCAGGGAGCGGGGTCAGGCCGGGGCTGCCGCGGAACGGGCTTTGCCAGGCGGCTGGCGGCGTCGTCCTGGGGGGAAGGCGCCGCAGGCGACTCAGGGGGGTTACCGAACACTGGTTTCCAGGGTTTGGTCCCGCGTGAACTTGAAGCGCGCCACCATGGCGATCTGGTCGGCCTTCTTGCGCATGTCGGTGCCAAAGGCGCCAAAGGGCCCTGCGGCGCGGGCAATGGCCTCGGCGCGCCGGTCGAGTGTGGTGTTGCCCGAGCCTTGCACCACCTCGGTCTCCAGCACGCGGCCGTCGTGGTTGACGGTGACGATCATCGTGAGTTCGCCGTACAGCTTGCGCCCGCCCTGTTCGGGGAAGTTCTCGGTGCCCTTGTCTTCCACCTTGCGGCGCAGCGTGTCGTAATAGGCGGCGTAGGCTTCCTCGCGCGTGGCGGGGCTGATGTAGCGCTTCTTGGGGCGCGAGTTTTCTTCGTTGATGCGCTTTTCGATCTCGGCCAGCAGCTTGACGAGCTGGCGCCGCTTTTCCTGCTCGTTGGCCTGCTCGGCGCTCTGGCTGGGCTTGCGCGGGTCGGGCTCGGGCAGGGTGGCCAGCTGCTTGCGCAGCTGGGCCAGCAGCTGCGCCTGCTGCTCCTGCATCGCATCCATCTTGCGCTGAGCTTCCTCGAAATCGTCGCCAATGGCCGTGAGCGCCGAATACGGCAGGGGGCTGGTGGCGCGGCCCTTGTCGGCATCGCCGCCGCCCGCCAGGTTGGTCTGGGCGATGGCCTGGGCCTTGTCGGGGCGCTCGTTGGACTTGGCGTTGACCAGGATGACTTCGAGCGGCGTGTCCTGGAACACGCGGTTGAAGCCTTCGGGGTCGATGAAGCGCACCGAGATCAGCGCGGCGTGCACGGCGATGGACACGCCCAGCGCCAGCTGCAGCGTGCTGAAGGTGCGAAGGAAGGCGGGCAGTTTCATTTCAGGGATGCCCCCGGATCCAACGCGGCCCCCTCGGGGGGCCGCGGCCAGACGGGGCCGGGGAGCGTGGGGGCCATGTTCACGGGGTGGGATTATCAGCGGTGGCGGGTTCGGCCTCGTTCACATCCACGGCGATGGCGATGGGCCCCGCCACGGTGTCGTCTTCTTCCTCGGCGTCCTCCACCGGGCCGTCGTCGCTGCTATCGGCCGGGTCGTCCAGGCGCTCGATCACGGTGCCGTGGATGTCCAGGGTGATCTCGTCCACCTCGCCCAGCTTCACCAGGAGGCGCGCGCCGCGCGGCAGGTTCTGCGCGCCCAGCACCGGGAAGACCAGCGGAATGTCGTCCGCCCGCACCAAAAAGCTGCCGCTCGGGCCTTCCTTGAAGACGGTGGCGTTCAGCTCGGTGATGCCGTGCTGCTCCACATACTTGAGCGTCCAGAAGCGTTCCATGCCGGCCTGGTAGCCGTTGTAGGCGCTGTAGGCGCCGTCGAAGCTGCTGATGATGGAGAACAGGTCGGCGTCCTTGGGCTTGAAGGGCGCGGCCAGCGCGGCGGTCTTGCCGTGGCGGGCGCAGGCAATGATCTGCCACTGGTTGACCAGGTCGGTGTAGCGGCGCAGGGGCGATGTGGCCCATGAATACGCCTTCACGCCGATGCCCGCATGCGGCAGCGCCTTGGTGCCCATGCGCACCTTCACGCCCGGCGCCATGCTGGCCTGGCTGCGGTAGATGCCGGGCACGCCCAGCTCGGCCATCCAGCTGCCCCAGGTGCTGTTGGCCACGATCATGGCCTCGGCCACGATGAGGTCTAGCGGCGCGCCGCGCTGGCGCACGCTGATCTGCACTTGTTCATCACCCGTGGGCTCGGCGCCGTTGTTGCCGACCAGGCGGAAGTTGTAGTCCGGCCGGTTGAAGTTCTCGGGCTTGCCGCGCACGACTTCGCGGCGGGCCTTGAGGCTCTTGGCCAGGCGGTGCAAAAATGATAGCTGGGGACGCAGGTCGGACAAGCGCTGCGGGCCGTTTGGATGCTCGAACGCCGGGTTGGACAGCCATTCTTCGGTCACCACCGCATCGAGCTGGTCGTGGCGCAGGTTGGCCACCACGTGCACGCGCTCGAGCTTTGTCTCGGAGCTCTTGAACTCCAGCGTGGCCTCGTCGATGGTCACGTACAGCGACACGGCCGGGTTGGCGCGGCCCTCGTCCAGCGTGTAGGTCTGCACCACGTCGTCGGGCAGCATGGTGATCTTGTAGCCCGGCATGTACACCGTGGACAGGCGCGCGCGGCCGAGCTGGTCGATGGCGCTGCCCGGCTGGATCGCCAGGCCGGGCGCCGCGATGTGGATGCCCAGCACCACGGTGCCCGTACCCAGGCCCTGCACCGACAGCGCATCGTCGATTTCGGTGGTCTGCGAATCGTCGATGGAATACGCCTGCGCGGGCGACAGCGGCAGCTCGTCCGCAATGGCGGGCGCCGTGACGGCCGGAAAGCCCGTGCCCTTGGGGAAGTTCTCGAACAAGAAGCGCTTCCAGTGGAACTGGTAGGCCGAGTCGATGGCGCCGGCCTTTTGCAGCAGGTCGAGCGGCGCGGTGTGCGTGGCGCGGCTGGCGTCCACCACGGCCTTGTATTCGGGCGCGTTCTTGTCCGGCTTGAACAGAATCTTGTAAAGCTGGTCGCGGATGGGCTGGGGGCACTCACCGCGCCCGAGCGCTGCGGCCCATTCGTCGATCTGCGCGAGGACGGCCTTTTTCTTCTCGATGGCGGCCAGCGCCTGCTGCAGGATCTCGGCCGATGCCTTCTTGAAGCGGCCCTTGCCCGCGCGGCGGAAGTAGTGGGGCGCGTCGTACAGGCGGAACAGGGCGCCGGCCTGCTGGACCAGGGTGGCGTTCTCGGAGAAGTAGTCGCGCGCCAGGTCGGCAAAGCCGAATTCGTCTTCGGGCGCGAACTCCCAGGCCAGGTCCAGCTCGATGGTCTCGGCCACGGCCTGGGCCTGGGCGACCAGCTCGGCGGGAGCAGGTTTCTCGAATTTCAGGAGGAGGTTGGCGGCCTTGACCTTGACCCGTTTGCCCGAGTCGAGCTCGACCTGGGCGGAGGTGTCGGCTTCGGACAGGATACGGCCGGCCATGAACTTGCCGGCTTCTTCAAACAATGCATGCATGGCCGGCATTCTCCCATGGGCGCCGGGCGCCGATTGTCAGATCTCCAGGACCAGTCCGGGAGCGAACGCCTTGTTTTCCACCACGCCCTGGGGCGCGTAGCCCCGTGGATTGGCGACGACGCGCGTGGCGCCGATGGTGTAGTCGAAGCTGTCGTGCACGTGGCCGTGCAGCCACAGGCGGGGTTGCCAGCGCAGGATGCGCTCCTCCAGGTCGGAGACGAAGCAGGCATTGAGCGGCGAGCCGGCGAACTGGCTGGCAATGCTGCCGCGCGCCGGCGCGAAGTGCGTGACGACCACGCTGGGACCGTCAAACGGCTCGGCAAAACGCTCTTCCAGCCAGGCGACGGACTGGTCGAAGAGCATCTGCGACACCGCGGGGGTGAACGGCTGGGGAAATTCGGGCGCCACGCGGATGCGGGTGAAGTCGCGCACCAGCTCCACGGCCTTGGCCAGGGTCTCGTCGCGTTGCTGCGCCGAGTCAAAAAGCCGGTAGTCCGACCACAGCGTGCACCCCAGGAAACGCACGCCGCCGTGGCGCCACTCGCCACGTTCGAGCACCCGCACGCCGCTGCCCTCGGCATGCGCGCGCAGCTGCGCCATGGTGGTCACGAGGTCCGAGCCGTAGAACTCGTGGTTGCCCGCCACGAAGACCGTGGGCAGTCCCAGCTGCCGTGCCCACGCCATGGCCTGCGCGGGCCGCTGCAGGTCTCCGGCCAGCACCACCACGTCGGCGTCGGGCACGGCAAGGGCCAGGGGCTGCACGGACAGGTGCAGGTCGGAAAGCAGGGCGATTCTCATGGGGTGTGCGAGGAAGTTGCCTGGTGGAGATGTTACCGGCGGCCCGGGAGCTCCCGCCAGGCGGGAGGACGGCAGGGCAGGTGCGGGCAGGCGGCGGCGCGCGGGGTCCGGGGTGCGAAACCAGCCCCTATGATCCAGGGTCCTTCATGATGGCACGGTTCTATCGACATGCTTTTTGATGCCATTGCCGCACCGCTGGCGTTGCTCGCAGTGGTCTTGCCGTTCCTCTTCGCCTTCACCGACTCTCCGATCTCCAATTTCTGGCCCGTGCTGGTGTCGTGGGTGTGCGTGGCCGTGCTCCTGCTGCTGGGGGCCTGGTCGGTGCACGCGGAGGCACCCCGGCGCGGAGGGCGCGCCTGGTGGGGAATGCTGCTGGCGGGCGGGCTGGGCGCGGCCGCGGTCGTGGCCAGCGCCATCGGACTTGTCCAGTACGTGGCGGGCGATGTGGGCCTGGGCCCCTGGATCCACGCCTCCGTGCCCGGGCAGGCCGTGGGCAATCTGCGCCAGCGCAACCAGCAGGCGACCTTGCTCAGCCTGGGCACATGGGCCTGGCTGTGGTGGGCGCTGCATGCCCGGCCGTCCCACGCAGGGGAACGCGGCGGGGAAGCGCCGGGCCCGGGGCGGTGGCCGCCATCCACCGCGCTCGCGAACGTGCTTGCCGTGGCAGCGCTGGCGGGGATCGCCGTGGGCGAGGCCGCCACGGCGTCGCGGACAGTCGCCGTGCAGTGGCTGCTCATCCTGGGGCTGCTGGTGCTGTGGCGGGGGCCCGGCAGGGGCAGCGCGCTGCGCATGGGCGCGGTCGGGCTTTCGATTTTTCTCGCGGCCGCATGGCTGCTGCCCGAACTGCTCTGGCAGTTCCAGGGCGTCCGTGCAGATGCGCTGTTCCATCGCTTCACCGATGGCGCGCACGCGTGCACCAGCCGCCGGGTGCTGTGGTCCAACATGTTCACCCTGATCGCGCAAAAGCCCTGGCTGGGCTGGGGCTGGGGGGAGCTGGACTATGCGCACTACATCACGCTGTTCCCCGGCGAGCGCTTTTGCGTGCTGCTGGACAACGCGCACAACCTGCCCCTGCACCTGGCCGTGGAGCTGGGCCTGCCGGCGGCCCTGGCGCTGTGCGGGGCGTTCGTGGCCTGGTGCGTGCACGCCCGGCCGTGGCGCGAGACCGATCCCGCGCGCCAGCTGGCCTGGGGTGCCCTGGCGATCATCGGGCTGCACAGCATGCTGGAGTACCCGCTGTGGTACGGGCCTTTTCAGCTGGTGGCCCTGCTGTCGGTGGCGCTGCTGGCCTGGCCGCGGCGGGCGGCGGGCGGCCCCGCGCCGGGGGCGGGGCTTGCGGGGCTGGTGGTGGCCGTGGCGGTCCTCGCCGTGTGCGGCGTTGCCGCCTGGGACTACCACCGCGTGAGCCAGTTCTACAAGCCCAGCGCGCAAAGGGCCCCGGCGTACCGGGATGACCTCCCTGGCCGGGTGTCCTCTTCCGTGATGTTTGCGAGCCAGCTGGACTTCGCGCGCCTCACCACGATGGCGCTCTCGCGGGACAACGCGCAGCAGATGAATGCCCTGGCCCACGAGCTGCTCCATTACTCTCCCGAGCCCCGCGTCATCGAGGCACTGATCGAAAGCGCCGTGATGCTGGGCAAGGACGATGAAGCCGCGTTCCACATGAAGCGCTACCGCATCGCCTACCCGGACGACCATGCCCGCTGGATGGGGGCGGGTGGTGCCGGGGCGTCCCGCGCCCGCTGAGCACAGGCGCCCGCGTGGCGCTGGTGGTCAGGCCAGGCGCAGGAACTGCGCCACCTGGGGCAGGTGGTCGCTGAAATTGGCGAGGGCGTGTTCGCCCCCCTCCTGCACGATCCGCCGCGCATGCGGGTAGCGCGCCGCCATTTCCCGCCAGTCCAGCACTTCGTCGCCCTTGGCGATGATGGCCATCTCCGGGGCGGCGGGGGGCTGGTCCGAAGTGTCCAGCGCCCGCAGCTCGCCGATGTACTCCGGCTGGAAGTAGAACCGCTGTGCCGGGTCGTGCCAGGAGGTCTGCTCGCCGATGTGGCGCTCCAGGTCGCGCGCCGGGTGGACGGCGGGGTTGAGCATCACGCTGGGGCAGCCCTTGTGGTGCGCCACCCAGCTGGCATAGAAACCGCCGAGCGACGAGCCGACCACCGCCATGGCCGCGCCGGGCCAGTGGGCGATGCCCTGCGCCACCAGCGCCATCGCCGCCCGGGGCGACGGCGGCAGCTGGGGGCACCAGAAGGTGACGCCCGGATGGTGCAGCGCCACGTACGCCGCCATCTGCCGGGCCTTGGCGGACTGGGGAGAGGAGCGAAAGCCGTGCAGGTACAGGAGGTGGGTGGTGGTCATGGAGGGGGAAAACGACAAGGCAGGGGAATCACTGCTGCAAAGGGCGGTGGCCCAGACATAAGATGCGTGGCATGGGCGCCACACGGTGGAGCCCGCAGCCTTGATCCCCACCATGACTGATTTTGCCCCGCTTTCCACCGCCAAACGCTGGGCCCTGGGATCCGCCGAGAAGCCGCCCGCTTCATTGGGGAGGTTCGAGCTGAAAAGGCTTCTGGGCCGGGGCGCCCAGGCCACGGTGTGGCTGGCGCTGGACCCGCGCCTGCAGCGCGAGGTGGCCATCAAGCTCATGCGCCCCGTGCAGGACCAGGACCCGTCGGTGCTCGAACACTGGCTGCGCGAGGCCCGGCACGTGGGGCGCCTCGCGCACCCCTTCATCGTGCCGGTGTTCGAGGCGGACGTGCAGGGCCGCCAGCCCTACATCGTCTTCGAGTACGTGCCGGGCAGGACACTGGCCGAACACCTGGCGCAGCAGGGGCGCTGCACGCCCCACGATGCCGTGGCCCTGATGGTGGACGTGCTCGACGGCCTGCAGGCTGCGCACCAGGCGGGCATCGTGCACCGCGACCTCAAGCCGTCCAACATCATGATCGACGCCCAGCGCCACGCCCGGGTCATGGACTTCGGCATGGCGGCGCCCATGCAGGCCGCGCCGGATGCCCAGGTGGCCAGCGGCACCCCGGCCTACCTGGCGCCCGAGGCCGCGGCGGGCGCGGCGCCCGCGCCCGCCATGGATGTGTATTCCGCGGCGCTGGTGCTGGTGGAGATGCTCACCGGCCATCCGCTGGTCCACCAGAAGGACACCTGGCAGGCGCTGTACCACATCGCCAATGAAGCCCTGCAGTTGCCGCAGGACCTGGGCCCGGGCGTGGACGACGGGCTGCGGGCCATCCTGCAGCGCGCCATGGCCCGCGAGCCGGGCGGGCGCTACGCCTCGGCGGCGGAGTTTCGCGATGCCCTGCGCGCCTGGGCCGCGCCCGCGAGCGCGCCCACGGCGGCCAGCAACGCCACGCTCGACTTCCTGCTGCGGCGCATGCGCCACAAGAGCGATTTCCCGGCGCTCTCCGATTCGGTGGCGCGCATCCAGCGCGTCGCCAACTCCGAGGACGACAGCATCAGCGACCTCACGCACGAGATCCTGAAGGATGTGGCGCTCACCAACAAGCTGCTGCGCCTGGTCAACAGCGTGCACTACGCCCATGCGGGGCGCGGCACGATCAGCACCGTGTCGCGGGCGGTGAGCCTGGTGGGTTTCAACGCCGTGCGCAACATGGCGCTCAGCCTGGTGCTGCTGGACCACATGCAGGACAAGGCCCATGCGAGCCAGATGCGCGAGGAGTTCCTGCGCGCCATGATGGCCGGCTCGGTGGCGGCCGAACTGTGCGCATCGGCCCAGGCGGCCGAGGAGGCTTTCATCGGGGCCATGTTCCAGAACCTGGGGCGCATGCTGTGCGAGTTCTATTTTCCGGAAGAGGCGCGGCAGGTGCGCAGCCTGCTGGCGTCGGGCCGCGTGGAAGGCGGCGAAGAAGCCGCGGCGCTGCAGGTGCTGGGCCTGGGGTTCGAGGACCTGGGCGTGGGCGTGGCCCGCGTCTGGGGGCTGCCCGAGAGCCTGCAGCGCTGCATGCGAAAGCCCCTGGGCTCGCCGATGCAGCGCGCCCCGGAACAGGGGGTGGAGCGCCTGCGGTGGGTGGCCATGGCGGCCAACGAGGTGGCCAGCACGCTGCTGCTGAGCGAGCCGGCCGCGCTGGAAGGGCGCCTTGGCCAGATCGGCACGCGCTATTCGCGCACGCTGGCGTTGTCCGCCGACGCGATCTCCGATGCCACCCTGCGTGCCCGCCACAAGCTGGTGGCGCTGGCCGAGGCGCTGGACCTGCGCGTGGAACCGGGCACGCCCGCCGCGCGGCTGCTGAAGCTGCCGCCCCCGACGGGCGCCGCCATGCCGCAGGACGACCCTCTGGGCTCGCACGAGCTGCGGGCCAGCGAAACCCAGCCGCTGCCCGCGGTGCTCGAGTCCCAGGCCGGCGGCGCGGTGTCGGTGGCGCAGGTCAACGAGGTGCTGGCCGCGGGCATCCAGGATGTCACCAACGCCATGGTCGAGAGCTTTCAGCTCAACGACGTGCTGCGCATGATCCTGGAGACCATGTTTCGCGCGCTGGGGTTCCGGCGCATGGTGTTTTGCCTGCGCGAGGCGCGCACCGACCTGCTGACCGGCCGCTTCGGCCTGGGCGAAGGCAGCGAGGCCGCCGTGCGTGCCATGAAAGTGCCGCTCAAGGCCCAGGGAGACCTGTTCGCCGCCGTCTGCCTGCGCGGCGCCGACACGCTCATCAACGACGCGACCGAGCCCAGGATGCAGTCCCGCCTGCCCGAGTGGTACCGCACGGGGCTCAACGCACCCTCGTTCCTGCTGCTTCCGCTGCAGATCAAGGGCCAGACCTTCGCGCTCATCTACGCCGACCAGTCCATGGCCGGGGGCATCGTCGTGGACGACAAGGCCCTCGGGCTGCTGCGCACCCTGCGCAACCAGGCGGTGATGGCCTTTCGCCAGGCGGGGTGAACGCCGCCTGGTGCGGGCGGGCCCCGGGGCCACGATAATCCCGCGATGGCCGTTGTTTTTGAGAAACCCACGCTCGCCCAGCGTTTTCTTCCCCTGTTTCGCGGGTTCGACCTGCCGCTGCTCCTGGTGGTGGTGCTGCTGGCATGCGCCGGGCTGCTGGCCATGTATTCGTCGGGCTACGACCACGGCACGCGCTTCATGGACCATGGGCGCAACATGCTCATCGCGGGGGCGATCCTGTTCATGGTGGCCCAGGTGCCGCCGCAGAAGATCATGGTGTTCGCCGTGCCGCTGTATGCGGCGGGCGTGGCGCTGCTCGTGGCGGTGGCGCTGTTCGGCATCACCAAAAAAGGCGCGCAGCGCTGGGTCAACGTCGGTATCGTCATCCAGCCCAGCGAAATCCTGAAAATTGCCATGCCGCTGATGCTCGCGTGGTGGTTCCAGAAGCGGGAAGGGACCCTGCGCCCGCTCGACTTTGCCGCCGCGGGGCTGCTGCTGGCCCTGCCGGTGGGGCTGATCATGAAGCAGCCCGACCTGGGCACCTCGCTGCTGGTGCTGGCGGCGGGGCTGTCGGTGATCTTCTTCGCGGGCCTGTCCTGGAAACTGGTGCTTCCGCCGGTGCTGCTGGGGGGCATTGGCGTGCTGGCGCTGGTGCTCCTGGGCGACCAGCTGTGCGCGGACGGCGTGCGCTGGTCGGTGCTGCATGACTATCAGCAGCAGCGCATCTGCACCCTGCTGGACCCGACGCGCGATCCGCTGGGCAAGGGATTCCACATCATCCAGGGCATGATCGCCATCGGCTCCGGGGGCATGTGGGGCAAGGGCTTCATGGCGGGCACGCAGACGCACCTGGAGTTCATCCCGGAGCGCACCACCGACTTCATCTTTGCCGCGTTTTCCGAGGAATTCGGCCTGGCGGGCAACCTTTTTCTGCTGGTCTGCTTCCTGATGCTGGTCTGGCGCGGGCTGTCCATCGCCGCGGGGGCCACGAGCCTGTTCGGGCGCCTCATGGCCGGGGCGGTCTCCATGATCTTCTTCACCTACGCCTTCGTGAACATGGGCATGGTCAGCGGAATACTGCCCGTGGTGGGCGTGCCACTGCCCTTCATCAGCTATGGCGGCACCGCCATGGTCACGCTGGGCCTGGCACTGGGCATCCTGATGTCGGTCGCCCGCGCCCAGAAGCAGGAACCCAAGGACGCGCGTCCCGCGCTGTAGCGCCCCGTGCCGGGGCGGCGTGGCCCCGGATGAATCTTGGCAAGGCCCAGGGTCTCTGCCCGGGCGTTGCGTGGGCCGCCGCAAGAGGGTACAAACCGGCAGGCCAACTGTGCCTTGGCCTCAGAGCAACCGAAGGGATTCCCCATGGCGGCGAAGTTCGAGCTGAAGAAGTCGAAGAACGATAAATTTGTCTTCAACCTGCTGGCCACCAACGGCCAGGTGATCCTGACCAGCGAGCTGTACGAATCCCGGGCCAGCGCGCTGGGCGGGATCGAGGCCGTGCGCAAGAACGCGCCCGAGGGCGGCCGGTTCGGACGCCTGAGCGCCAAGGACGGATCCCCTTACTTCACGCTCAAGGCGGGCAATGGCCAGGTCATCGGGCAAAGCCAGATGTACTCCGGCGCCAAGGCGCGGGATGCGGGCATCGAATCCGTGCAGGCGCACGCCCCGCAGGCCGGCCTGGACGATCAGACGGCAGCCTGAGCATCGGGGTGGCCGCGTGATGCGGCATAGGGACATACCGCCTCGTGCCCTGCCGGGCATGGCCGCGCGCCTAAAATGCCCCGATGACTTCCCGCTCCACCACTGCCGCGCCCCAGCGCGCGGCCACCAGCCAGCGCATCGACGTCGCTCGCGAACTGCTGCTGACCCCCTTCGGGCTCGATGAGAGCCATCTCGCACGGGCATTGGCCGAGATCCGCACCCACCAGGTGGACGATGCGGACCTGTACTTCCAGTACACGCGCAGCGAGGGCTGGAGCCTGGAAGAGGGCATCGTCAAGACGGGCTCCTTCAGCATCGACCAGGGGGTGGGGGTGCGGGCGGTCAGCGGGGAAAAGACGGCGTTTGCCTACTCGGACGACATCTCGCAGGCTTCCTTGATGGATGCGGCCCGCACGGTACGATCCATTTCGTCTGCAGCGCAGGCGGGGAAAGCGCGGGTAGCTACTAAAAAGATAGCTGCTGGCCGCAGCCTGTACCCCGGCGTGGACCCGATCGCCTCCCTGGACAGCACCGCCAAGGTGGCGCTGCTCGAGAAGCTGGAACAGCGCGCGCGCGCGAAGGACCCGCGCGTGGCGCAGGTGATGGCGGGCCTGGCCAGCGAATACGACGTGGTGCTGGTGGCCCGGGCCGACGGTACGCTGGCGGCCGATGTGCGCCCCCTGGTGCGCCTGTCGGTGACGGTGATCGCCGAGCAGAACGGCCGCCGCGAGATGGGGTCCGCTGGCGGCGGAGGCCGCTTCGGCCTGGCCTACTTCGACGACGAGCAGATGGGCCGCTACGTGGACGAAGCGGTCCATGCCGCGCTGGTGAACCTGGAGTCCCGCCCCGCGCCTGCTGGCGAGATGACCGTGGTGCTGGGCCCTGGCTGGCCCGGCATCCTGCTGCACGAGGCCATCGGCCATGGGCTGGAAGGCGACTTCAACCGCAAGGGCTCCAGCGCATTCAGCGGGCGGATCGGCCAGCGCGTGGCGGCCAAGGGCGTCACGGTGCTGGACGACGGCACCATCGCCGACCGCCGCGGCTCGCTCAACGTGGACGACGAAGGCCACGCCAGCCAGCGCAACGTGCTCATCGAGGACGGCATCCTCAAGGGCTACATCCAGGATTCCCTCAACGCACGCCTGATGGGCGTGGCGCCCACCGGCAACGGACGGCGCGAGAGCTACGCCCACATCCCCATGCCGCGCATGACCAACACCTACATGCTGGGCGGCGACAAGGATCCCCAGGAGATCGTGGCCAGCATCAAGAAAGGCCTGTTCGCGAGCAACTTCGGCGGCGGCCAGGTGGACATCACTTCGGGCAAGTTCGTGTTCTCCGCCAGCGAGGCCTACTGGGTCGAGAACGGCAAGATCCTCTACCCCGTGAAGGGCGCCACCATCATCGGCAGCGGCCCCGAGTCGCTCAAGAAGGTGACCATGATCGGCAACGACATGCGCCTGGACAGCGGCGTGGGCACCTGCGGCAAGGAAGGCCAGAGCGTACCCGTGGGCGTGGGCCAGCCTACCTTGCGCATCGAGGGGCTGACGGTGGGCGGCACGGCCTGACATCCGCAGTATTCCTGGTAGCCACGGCTCATGCATGCGCAATTTAGTGGTTTGCTTGCGGTTGGAGTAGCCTTGCCTGATCGGTCAATATCGGCATCCGGCCGCGTTGCATTTTTAAAAGAAGGCATGAAACCCGGGGGGGCGAATAGTAGCAAGGCTGCTGATTTCCTGAGGCGCCTGGCTTGCCTTTTTGGGCTGCTCCTTCCCGCTATGTCTGCGCATGCTCAAACATGCATGACGCAGACTGCCAATCCGTCCGCGCCACCCAGGCAGCTATATGTCGTTGCTGGACAGTCGAATGCTGTTGGATTGGCATCTGTCAAGGACATTGATTCCAGGTATGCCCAAGAGAATACTACTTATTCCAATGTAAGTATTTATGGAATTTATGGTGCGCCTCCTGGGGTGGCAGGGAATGACGACGCTGCGCGATCCCGGGCGATCAATTGGAGTTACTTTGCCAGATGGAGAGTCGCAGGCCCAGGCTTTGGGTATAAAAATCTGGCTGGCAATTCTCAATTATTCCCATTTGGTACAAAATCCACGGACTTTTTTGGCCCGGAATTGTATCTTGCTCATTTCTTAAACAACAAGCCGCCACGCGATCATTATATTGCCAAATTGGCGATTTCAAATACATCGTTGAACTACACTGCATCTGCTGATAGCTGGATGCCCGGAGGTCGCTTGTATCATGAATTGCTGGCAGTGATTGCAGATGCTTATAATTCCAAACGGGCAAATGTGCGGCTCAGGGTGGGAGGGCTCTTTTTCATGCAAGGCGAAACTGATGCTTTAAATGAGGTATGGGCGAAAAATTATAAAAATAATCTAAAAAACTTTATTACAAGAATAAGGCGGGATGTGAGTGATATGGGATGTTCCGATGAAATGGAATTTCCTGTGATTATTGGTAGAATCCAAGACAATCCTGCCTGGACATATAGAAAATACGTGAGATCCGCTCAGATGGATGTGGCGCGGAGCTTGCCGCAAGTGGGCATTGTGGACACGGACGATTTCGCGGAGCATCTTGTGGCCGGAGGGGTTCACTTCAATGAGTATGGTCAATTTCACCTGGGTGCAAGAGCGTATCAGGCGCTTGTGGGCAGGGCTGCGACAGGAAGCCTTCAGAGTGTGGTGTGGAAAAAAGCGAAATCCAAACACGAGAACTTGACCCCCATCGCGGAAACGCTCGAGAGAGCACATTGCTGCAAGCCTGGTGATTTGATCGACAGGCAGCTTCAGAAGTACTTCCCCTGGACATACGGATATGGCGGGGCATGCCGAGGCTACGCATGTGCCCCAGCCTATTGAAAGGCCATGTGTAAAATGCGCACACTATTTATGTTTGCGGCACTTGTTCTGGTATTTTGATATAAAGGCTTGTACGTTGTGAATATATTGGGTATATCATCATACTACCATGATAGTGCCGCCGCGCTGTTGCAGTCGGGTCGGATAATTGCTGCGGCGCAAGAAGAACGGTTCACGCGGCAAAAGCATGATGCGCAGTTTCCCAGGCATGCTATTGAATATTGCCTGCAAGAAGCAGGGGTGCGCTCGCATGATCTGGATTCCATCGTATTCTACGATAAGCCCATTTTGAAATTCGAGCGCTTGCTGGATACGTATCTAAGCTATGCACCCCGTGGATTTCAATCATTTGTCACTGCGGTGCCGATATGGTTGAAAGAAAAGCTGTATTTAAAGAAAACTCTCAAGAGGGAGCTTGCCGGCCTGCTGTCGTGCAAGGAATCCGACCTGCCGCCGATCCTGTTTGCAGAGCATCATGAATCGCATGCGGCTTCTGCGTTTTATCCGAGCCCGTACAAGAAGGCTGCGGTATTGTGCCTGGATGGGGTCGGTGAGTGGGCAACGACGTCCGCCTGGCTGGGGGATGGTCCAGAATTGACTCCCTTGTGGCAGATCAATTTCCCGCATTCCCTGGGATTGCTGTATTCTGCGTTCACCTATTACCTTGGGTTCAAGGTGAATTCTGGAGAATACAAGCTGATGGGTTTGGCGCCATACGGCAAGCCAACGTATGTCGATCTGATTTTTGATAACCTGATCGATGTCAAGGAAGATGGGTCATTCCGCCTGAATCTGGAGTATTTTGATTACTGCACGGGCCTGCAGATGACCAATCGAAAATTCTCCGATTTGTTTGGTGGCCCGCCCCGTGGTGCCGAAACAGCCCCGACCCAGCGCGACATGGATATAGCTGCGTCCATACAGGTGGTGACGGAAGAGGTTGTACTGAAGTTGGCGAGGCAGCTGCAGAAAGAAACCGGCGCGGAGTACTTGTGCATGGCGGGGGGCGTGGCGCTGAATTGTGTTGCGAATGGGCGGCTGCTGCGGGAAGGCATTTTCAAGGACATTTGGATTCAGCCAGCCGCAGGGGATGCCGGCGGAGCGCTGGGTGCCGCTTATGCCGCCTTCCACAAATTCAGAAAAGAAGAACGGAAGTATTTCAACGGAGTGGATCAGATGCAGGGGTCTCTATTGGGGCCCAAGTTCGCGCAGCTGGATATTGTTGAAAAACTGGATGCTCTGGGGGCAAGCTACACGGTCTTGGATCAGACGGGCCTGTACGAGACGGTTGCAGGCTTGCTCGCAGATGAAAAGGTGGTGGGTTGGTTCCAGAACAGGATGGAATTTGGACCAAGGGCGCTGGGCGCCAGATCCATATTGGCGGACCCCCGTTCGACGGCGATGCAATCGCAACTGAATCTGAAGATAAAATTCCGCGAATCATTTCGCCCGTTTGCACCTGCCGTCAAAGAGGAAAATGTAGAAAAATATTTTGATCTTGACCGGCCCAGCCCCTACATGTTGCTTGTTGCACAGGTGAATGAAGATATTCAACGAAAACCCGATCAATCCCTGCAAGGCCTGGCGCAGCTGCATCAGGTGCGTTCGGATATTCCTGCGGTAACCCATGTGGATTATTCCGCGCGGGTCCAGACGGTGAGCAGGACTAGCAATCCAGAGTTTTACCAGCTTCTGAGCGCTTTTGAGCGCCAGACGGGGTGCTCGGTTCTGGTGAATACCTCTTTCAACGTCCGGGGCGAGCCCATCGTGTGCACGCCGGAGGACGCCTATCGCTGTTTTATGGGAACAGACATGGATTATCTCGTATTGGGCAATGTACTGCTGTCCAAGGATGCGCAGAACAATGCGTTGGTAGGTCAGCGCAAGGGTGCGCTCGCCCTGGATTGAGTATTCTTCATATGATGAAACCAGCTCTGGAAAAAAGCATGAATGAGCGCAAGCAGGAGCTGCGCAAATTCGGCTATGTCATGGGGGGCTTCGTTGCCCTGATTTTCGGCTTGCTGCTTCCCTGGTTGTGGTCGGCCAGATGGCCCCACTGGCCCTGGATCGTTGCGGGCATATTTTTCCTGGTAGCTACTGTTTTTCCTGTTGCGCTGAGCCTGGTTTATAAATACTGGATGCGCGTCGGCGACGTGCTGGGTTGGATCAACACCCGAATCATCCTGGGCATTGTTTATATTTTAGTATTTTTTCCGCTAGGTTTTTTGATGCGTCTCCTTGGCAAGGATACGCTGCAGAAGAAGTGGAATGGCGATTTGCAGACATATCGAATTAACAAGATGCCCCGAAAACCTGAACACATGGAGCGCCAATTCTGATGCTGGAACTTATCAAGGAGCTTATTTTATTTTTCCGCGAGCACAAGAGGTATGTGTTGATTCCCGTGCTGGCGGTCCTGTTGCTGCTGGGGGCTCTGCTCGTGTTCGGTCAAGGCTCGGTAATAGCTCCGTTTATTTATACTTTATTTTGAATGATGAAGAAATTTCTATATTTCTTCCTTCCTTCATTTCTGCTGTGCTCGCTGGTGGCTGTCGGATACTGGGCAGGAGGGTATGTCGCGGCGGGAAAATTCGAGCGAACCATTCGCTGGGTGGAACAAGGTGAAACCTTGGCGGGCGTGTTGTCTGCCACCAAGCTGACAGACGAGCAACGCAACAACTATCGCAATGCCTATAGCGACCCGTCTGTCGATACCGGCAAGATCAGCTGGTCGGTTCCTAATCAGCCCACGCCTTTTGTAGGGACGGCCCCGACACCGGGGCAGCACCACAATGCCCATATCAACTCCTGGCAGATGCGGAGCCAGCAGGAGCTGGTGAATCCGAAGCCCAATGGGTCCTATCGCATTTTCCTGACGGGGGGGTCAACCGCTTTTGGTTCTGGTTCTCCGAGCCAGGAACAGACTATTGGCAGTATTCTTGGTGATCTTCTCAATGCGAATGCAACGGAGAAGGACAAGGCCCGCTTCGAGGTTTTTACGTTCGCGAACCCCGCATGGTCTTCTACCCATGAGCGCATTGCCATTGAGAACTATCTTTCCGAGCTTCAACCAGATCTGGTCATCTCCCTCTCGGGAAATAACGATGTTTTCTGGGCTGATGCGGGGCGAAATGTGTTGTGGTTCAGCGCATTCGCCGATGACTACTACCGGTCTCTGGTGAACATCGCCCTGAAGGTGGCTGGAAGGCAGGAGTTGCCCGAGTTGGTCAATGCGCGTCCGGCCGCTCAGCCGGTGTCGCCGCAAATCGTAGCCCGCCGGATTGAAAAGAATGCACGCTTGGGTGCGTATGCACTGCAGGAAAGTAAAGTGGATTGGGTATTTTTCCTGCAGCCCACTCTTTCCGTGACGAAGAAGGATCTGACCCAGCGTGAAAGAGACTTCATTTCGGCTTCGAAAGATTATTACATTGACTGCTATAAGGCCATGTCTTCAAATCTCTCGAACCTGAAATTGGATAATTTCACTTTTGTGGATTTGTCCGGCATCTTCGACCGGTACTCGGCGAAGGATGACATGTTCCTGGATCAGTTTCATTTTGGAGACAAGGGCAATGCCGTGATCGCCAAAGCTATTTTTTCTGAAGTGTCCAAAAAGTTGAGTGCGGTGCGGCGGGCGCCATAGCCTCCGCCGGATCGCGTTTTCGCGGCATGGGGCAGGGCTGTTTGTTCTGAGGCCAGAGTGGTGGGCTTCTTGCGAGATTCAATCAAACGACCCGGCTCGCGCACAATACGTCCATGACTTCCACGCGTTTTGGCTCGCAGTATTCGGGCCAGTCGTTCGGTGACCTCAGCCGCTTCTTGCGGGAGGGGGTGGCTGACGAGGAGTCGCGGGAGCTGCGCGAAAGTCTCGGGCTGATGTCGCAACTCATTGACGAGGCCGTCAGGGCCCGGCGGGGAGGCGCTGACCCCCAGGCGATCCTTTCGTGTGTGGCCACGCTGGTTCGGGCGCTGCGCGAACACCAATTGCTTCTTACCGGCCTGGGATCGGCCTGGCACGCACTGTATGAGTTTGGCGCCTATCAGCGTGCGTTGCGGGAATTGCGGAACGCCATTGCAGCCTGGCAGCAGATGTTGGAGCGCCGCAGTGCCAAAGAAGGCGCCAGCTTCGATCACTTCGAACTCCTGGCCTGGCGCACGCTGGGCGAGGCGCTTTTGCTCATCGATATGTATGAACACCAAAGCGATCCCCTCAGTGATCTGCCAGACGCGCCACGGCGCAAGCCGTCCGCCTTGCAGCGCGCACGCGAATGGCTTCGCGGCTGGGGGCGGTAAACCAGAAGCTTGGCCGCGGCCATGCTGCTGGCTTGTAGTGAATTCACAACATTTCAAACTTGCTGCACTGCCGCACTCCTGTGCTACATTGGTCGCCATGCAAGTTCGCAGCGCGTTTTATTTTTGGGTTTTTATCTCGGTCCCCGGCGGATGAGAGGAAAACGCGCAAGCTGACACAACCTTCCCATACCAACCGCCGACGCTGCAAAGCCCGGCGGTTTTTTGTTTTTCCGCCCTCCCGTTTTTCCATCCACTTCAACTGACTCCACGAGGAAGCAACCATGACGGCCCCTACCACCCCCACCAGCGATGCCTGGTACCGCAGCGTCGAGAAAACCAGCCAGACCGACGACGAACGTATCAAGGACATCACCGTGTTGCCTCCTCCAGAGCACCTGATCCGCTTTTTCCCGATCCGCGGCACGCCGGTCGAGACGCTGATCACCCAGACCCGCAAGAACATCCACAACATCATGGCGGGCAAGGACGACCGCCTGCTGGTCGTCATCGGGCCGTGTTCCATCCACGATCCGGCCGCTGCCCTGGAATATGCACGCCGCCTGATGGCCGTGCGCGCGCAGTACGCCGACACCCTGGAAATCGTGATGCGCGTGTACTTCGAGAAGCCGCGCACCACGGTGGGGTGGAAGGGCCTCATCAACGATCCCTACCTCGATGAGACCTACCGCATCGACGAAGGGCTGCGCATCGCGCGGCAGTTGCTGATCGACATCAACCGACTGGGCATGCCGGCGGGCAGCGAGTTCCTGGACGTGATCTCGCCCCAGTACATCGGCGATCTCATCAGCTGGGGCGCGATCGGTGCCCGCACCACCGAGAGCCAGGTGCACCGCGAACTGGCGTCCGGCATCTCGGCGCCCATTGGCTTCAAGAACGGCACGGACGGCAACATCCGCATCGCCACCGATGCCATCCAGTCGGCCAGCCGGGGCCACCACTTCCTGTCGGTGCACAAGAACGGCCAGGTGGCCATCGTCAACACCAAGGGCAACAAGGACTGCCATGTGATCCTGCGGGGTGGCAAGGCTCCCAACTATGACGCCGCCAGCGTGGCCGCTGCCTGCAAGGACCTCGAGGCCGCCAAGCTGCCCGCGACGCTGATGGTGGACTGCAGCCATGCCAACAGCAGCAAGCAGCATGAAAAGCAGCTGGACGTGGCACGCGACATCGCGGCGCAGCTTGCCGGCGGATCGCGCAGCGTGTTCGGTCTCATGATCGAAAGCCATCTCATCGCCGGTGCCCAGAAGTTCTCGCCCGGCAAGGACCAGCCCGGCGCGCTGGAGTACGGCAAGAGCATCACGGACGCCTGCCTGGGGTGGGATGACTCGCTGGTGTCGCTCGCCGAGCTGTCCGACGCGGTCAAGGCGCGCCGCGCGCGTTGACGGCGGACCGGCCGATGGTCCGCGCCGCTGGCGGGAGGCCCTAAACTGCAAGCCTGTGGCGGCCCGCCCGATGACGCACGGGAAGCACCACGGCTTCAGAAGAAAGGCAAACCATCATGCACAGCGAAGTGTCGGTCCATCTGGCCGGAAACCAGGAATTCCGTTTCGATCTGGAGGGCGCCGAGCCCATGGGCCATGAGGCCGGAAGGCGCTGGCTCGACGACCAGTTCACCGCGCTCGATTGCGAACCCCTGCGCGCCAGCGGCAAGGTGCTGCTGGCCGACAAGGTGCTTACCGTCGCACGCGCGGCAGGGGCCTCGCTCCTGGCCGATCCGGCATGGTCACGCGACTTTGCGCGGGCCGCCAGCGCCGCCCTGGCCAAGCCGGTGGTGCGCGTGGACGTGCCGGGCATGGCCGTGTCGTTCTGACCCTTTTGAATAAAACAGGGTCCTGGCGCTTGTCATACAAGCGCAGGCAGCTATTTATTTTGTAGCGAATCCAGCAGCTTCGCATGGATTCCGCCAAATCCGCCGTTGCTCATGCACACGATGTGGTCACCCGGGCGGGCTGCCGCGGTGACTTGCTGCACCAGGGTGGCGATGTCGCCGGCAGTCTGTGCCCGCAGGCCGGGGCCCACGCCCAGGGGGGCGAGGGCTTCGGCTGCATCCCAGTCCAGCCCGGCCGTGTGGCAGAACGCGAGATCGGCGGGTTCCAGCGCCCACGGCAACTGCGCCTTCATCGCGCCCAGCTTCATGGTGTTGCTGCGGGGCTCGAATACCGCGAGGATGCGCACGCCGTGGCCCAGGCTGCGGCGCAGGCCGTCCAGGGTGGTTCTCAGGGCGGTGGGGTGGTGCGCGAAGTCGTCATACACGGCAATCCCGTGCACGGCCCCGCGCAGCTCCATGCGCCGCTTCACATTCTGGAAGGCCGCCAGTGCCGTGGCCGCCTGGTGGGGGCTGACGCCCACATGGTGCGCGGCGGCAATGGCCGCCAGCGCGTTGAGCTGGTTGTGCACGCCGGTCAGCGTCCATTCCACCCGGGCCACCTTGCGCCCCTGGTGCAGCACATCAAACGCCTGGGGATCGCCCTCGGCCGAAAAGTCGCTGACGGCCTCCCCAAAGCTGGCCACCTCGCTCCAGCAACCCGTGTGCAGGACGCGGGCGAGGCTTTCCTCGAGGCCGTTGACGACCACCCGGCCCGACGGGGGCACGGTGCGCACGAGGTGGTGGAACTGCCGCTCGATGGCTGCCAGGTTGTCAAAGATGTCCGCGTGGTCGAACTCCAGGTTGTTCAGCACGGCGGTGCGGGGCCGGTAGTGCACGAATTTGCTGCGCTTGTCGAAGAACGCGGTGTCGTATTCGTCCGCCTCGATCACGAACAGCGGCGCCGCACCGAGTGGCGAGGGCGCGGGCACCGGGCGCCGGGGTGCGCCCAGCCGGGCCGACAACCCGAAATTGAGGGGTACGCCGCCAATCAGAAAGCCCGGCTGCTGGCCCGCGCTTTCCAGGATCCAGGCCAGCATCGAGGTTGTCGTCGTCTTGCCATGGGTGCCCGCGACCGCGAGCACGTGGCGGCCTTGCAGCACCTGTTCGGCCAGCCACTGGGGGCCGCTGGTGTAGGGCAGGCCGGCGTCCAGGATGGCTTCCATCAGGGGAAACTTGGGCGATCCATCGGGCTGCCGAACCCGGCTGACCACGTTGCCGACCACAAACACATCGGGCTGCAGGTCAAGCTGGTCGGCCCCGAACCCTTCGATCAGGTCGATGCCCAGCGCGCGGAGCTGGTCGCTCATCGGCGGATAGACCCCCGCATCGCAGCCCGTCACCTTGTGGCCCGCCTCGCGTGCGAGTGCGGCGAGGCCTCCCATGAACGTGCCGCAAATGCCCAGTATGTGTATATGCATGGGCGCAGATTCTAAGGTTCAACAGAAAACGGGGCTCCAGCGCTTGGCTGGCAAGCGCAAGAAGCTATGAAAAATATAGTAAATGCGGGTGTGGCCGGAGTGGAGACTAGGGTCAACCCGTAGTCCTGGTGGGCGGTTCGGGCCACAATGCGGTTTCGTTCCTTGCCGCCTTCCCACTGCCATGCACACACCTTTGAGCGACGAAATCGCCCACACCACGGCCCGGCTGGTGGTGGAGGAAGGGCTTGAATGGGGCCCGGCCAAGCGCCGGGCGCTGCGCCAGATGGGGCTGCCCGCCCGCACCCCCCTGCCGGACAACGACCAGGTCGAGGCCGCGGTGCGGGAGTACATCCAGCTTTTCTGTGCCGACACCCAGCCGCGCGAGTTGCGGGCGCTGCGCCAGCTCGCCCTGGTGTGGATGGAGCGCATGGCGGCCTTCCGCCCCCATCTGGCAGGCGCGGTCTGGCATGGAACGGCCACGCGGTTGTCCGATATTTATCTGCAATTGTTCTGCGATGACCCGAAATCGGCAGAAATAGCCCTGATCGACCACCACGTCGACTATGAACCGCGCACGGTGACCGGTTTCCATGGCGAGTCGGTCGAAGCATTGAGCCTGGGCAGCAAATCCCCCGAACTCAATGAGATGATCGGGGTGCACCTGCTGATCTATGACCTTGACGACCTGCGCGGCGCCTTGCGCCCGGACGCGAAGGGACGTGTGCCGCGGGGCGACATGACTGCCGTACGGCGCCTGCTCCAGGAAACCCCAGCCCCATGACGACACCTTCTTCCGATCACCCTGCCTCTGCGGCCCCCGTCTCTGGCACTGCGCCCGTAGCCTCCCGCAGGCGCCTGCTCTATGCGGGCGTGGCGGGCGCCGCCGCGCTGGGCGGCGCGGGCCTGGCCTGGTGGAAATTCCAGCCCCACGCGATGGAGCAGGGGGCCGAGCAAGCGCTCTGGACCATGGAATTCGAAAAACCGGAAGGCGGCTCGGTGGCGCTCAAGTCGCTGGCCGGCAAACCCTTGTTGCTGAACTTCTGGGCGACGTGGTGCCCGCCTTGCGTGGAAGAGCTTCCCATGCTCAATGCCTTCTACCGCGAACATGGAGCGAACGGATGGCAAGTTCTTGGATTGGCCATCGACCAGCCGTCCGCCGTGCGCAAATTCCTGCAGCGCATCCCGCTGGAATTCCCTGTGGGGCTGGCCGGCCTGGGCGGCACGGACCTGGGCAGATCGCTGGGCAATCTCACGGGAGGTTTGCCGTTCACCGTGGTCCTGGGCGGCAGCGGCCGTGTCCTGCACCGTAAAATGGGGCAGATCACCCCGCAGGACCTGCAGCGCTGGGCTGCCTTGCGCTGACCCCTCGCACCGGTCGTCTGGCGGTTCCGCTGGGATATCCGGCGGTTATTGGCATGATGTAGTTCATGAAAAATACCCGTGGAAGACGGTGATAGGCCGAAATTGGAGTAAATTCGCGCCCTATTCAGTTTTATAGCCGTTGGAGCTCCCATGGATCTGCGAAAACTCAAAACCCTCATCGATCTCGTGTCCGAGTCGAACGTATCCGAACTCGAAATCACGGAGGCCGAGGGCAAAGTCCGCATCGTCAAGAGCGTGGGGGGCGTGGTTCAGCAGTATGTGCCCGCCCCGGTGCAGGCGCCTGCCGCCCCCGCACCCGCCGCCGCGCAGGTGGCCGAGCTGCCTGCGCCTTCCGCACCCGCAGCCCCTGCGGGCCACATCGTCAAGTCGCCCATGGTCGGTACGTTCTACCGCTCCTCCAGCCCCGGCGCGAAGGCTTTTGTCGAAGTGGGCAGCCAGGTCAAGGAAGGCGAGACCATCTGCATCATCGAGGCGATGAAGATCCTCAACGAGATCGAGGCCGACAAATCGGGCACGGTCACCCGCATCCTGGGCGAAAACGGCCAGGCCGTGGAATACGGACAGCCGCTGTTCGTGATCGAATAAGGCGCTCATGTTCAAGAAGATTCTTGTTGCCAATCGCGGCGAAATCGCGCTGCGCATCCAGCGCGCCTGCCATGAGCTGGGCGTGAAGGCGGTGATGGTCTACTCCGAGGCCGACCGCGACGCCAAGTACGTCAAGCTGGCGGAAGAAGCGGTGTGCATCGGCCCCGCCCCGTCCCCGCTGTCCTACCTCAACATGCCCGCCATCATCTCCGCCGCCGAGGTGACCGATGCCGAGGCCATCCACCCCGGCTACGGCTTCCTGTCCGAGAACGCGGACTTCGCCGAGCGCGTGGAAAAGAGCGGGTTCCAGTTCATCGGCCCCACGCCCGAGTCCATCCGCATCATGGGCGACAAGGTCTCGGCCAAGCAGGCCATGATCCGCGCGGGCGTGCCCTGCGTGCCCGGCTCCGAGGGCGAGCTGCCCGATGACCCGGTGCAGATCCGCCGCATTGCCAAGGCCGTGGGCTACCCCGTGATCATCAAGGCCGCCGGCGGCGGCGGTGGCCGCGGCATGCGCGTGGTGCACACCGAGGCCGCCCTGGTCAATGCCGTGCAGATGACCAAGGCCGAAGCGGGCGCCGCCTTCGGCAATCCTGCGGTGTACATGGAGAAGTTCCTCCAGAACCCGCGCCACATCGAGATCCAGATCCTGGCCGACAAACACCGCAACGCGGTCTACCTGGGCGAGCGCGATTGCTCCATGCAGCGCCGCCACCAGAAGGTCATCGAAGAGGCGCCGGCACCCGGCATCCCCCGCAAGCTGATCGAAAAGATCGGCGAGCGCTGCGTGGCGGCCTGTAAGAAGATCGGCTACCGCGGCGCGGGCACGTTCGAGTTCCTGTACGAGAACGGCGAGTTCTACTTCATCGAGATGAACACGCGCGTGCAGGTCGAGCACCCCGTGACCGAGTGGATCACCGGCGTGGACATCGTGAAGACGCAGATCATGGTCGCCGCGGGCGAGAAGCTGCCGTTCACCCAGCGCCAGATCGAGATCCGGGGCCATGCCATCGAGTGCCGGATCAATGCGGAAGACCCCTACAAGTTCATCCCCTCGCCCGGGCGCATCACCACCTGGCACCCACCGGGCGGCCCCGGCGTGCGCGTGGATTCACATGCGTACACCAACTACTTCGTGCCGCCCAACTACGACTCGATGATCGGCAAGATCATCGTGCACGGCGACACGCGCGAGCAGGCCCTGGCCCGCATGCGCACGGCGCTGAACGAGACCGTGATCGAAGGCATCAACACCAACGTGCCGCTGCACCGCGAGCTGATGGTGGACGCCAAGTTCATGGCCGGCGGCACCAACATCCACTATCTGGAAGAGTGGCTGTCGCAGCACAAGCGCTGAGATTGCGGCTGCGCACGGTCATTCGCATGCTGGCTCCTGGCGACGGGTGCCAGCATTTCATTTTTTCTGAGAGGCGCCTATGTTTGAGCTGAGCCTGATGTGCCCCGAGGACCGGATCGAAGCGGTCAGCGATGCCCTGGATGCACTGGATGCACTGAGCGTGTCGGTGGAGGATGCCGATGCGCAGACCGATGCCGAACAGGCCCTGTTCGGCGAGCCTGGCATGCCGCCGCCCAAGGATGGCTGGCAGCGCAGCCGGGTGACGGCGCTCTTCCCCTCCGAAGGGGCTGCGCGCGATGCGCAGCAGCTGCTGGCCGTGCAGGACTTCTTTGCCGGCTGCCAGGTCCTGGGTGTGTCCCAGGTGGCCGACCAGGACTGGGTGCGCCTGACGCAATCGCAGTTCGCACCCGTGGACATCACCCCGGACTTCTGGATCGTTCCCACCTGGCATGAACTGCCGGCGCAGGCGAAGCGCAGCATCCGGCTGGACCCGGGCCTGGCCTTCGGCACCGGCACCCATCCCACGACACGCATGTGCCTGCGCTGGATTGCCCGCAACGGTGCCACCGAGTCGTCCATGGGCAATCCGCTGGGCCGGGTTCTGGACTATGGCTGCGGCTCCGGCATCCTGGCGATTGGCGCGGCGAAGTTTGGCGCCACGGACATTGATGCGGTGGATATCGATCCTGCCGCCGTGGAATCCACGGCGCTGAATGCGCAAGCCAATGAGGTGCAGCTGCATGCCGGCCTGCCCGACAAGGCCCGGGGCGCATACCAGACCGTGCTGGCGAACATACTTGCCACCCCCTTGCGGGTGCTCGCGCCCCTCCTATGCGGGCATGTGATGCCGGGCGGGCACCTGGTGCTGGCGGGCATCCTGGAGCGCCAGGCCGATGAGCTGAAAGAAGCCTATGCACCCTGGATTCGGCTCGAGGTGGCCGACCTGGAGGACGGCTGGATCCTGATGACCGCACGGCGCGACGAGGCGGCGTAGGCAGAGCCACACGCCCGGCGGGGTTGCGTGCGCCGCTATCTACAATCCATCGCTGATGAGCCAGATCACTCGCTGCCCGTCCTGTCTTACCTCCTTCAAGGTGGTGGCAGACCAATTGCGCATCTCCGAAGGATGGGTGCGCTGCGGCCAATGCAAAGAGGTTTTCGATGCGTCGGCGCATCTGCTGCCAGCGGCCCCTCCCGCGCTTTTGCCGGATGTGTCCTTGACCGACGTGCGTCCGCCGCCGGTGCCCGTGGCGCGCAGGGCGGATGCCGAGCGCGCATGGGGCGAGCCTTTCTCTCCACCGCCTGCTTCACCGTCTCCGGCGGTGTCGCCGGCAAGCGGGCCCGCGCCGGCCACGCTTCCGCAATTGCCCGCAACCCCTGTCCTGGATGTCCCTCAGCCAGCGGTGCCTGCCTTTCTTGCCGCGGCAAGCGGGGACGTGGCTGACGGCGAGGACGCCCGCATGGCGCGCCTGACGCGATTTGCGTGGCGTCCGGAAGATTCTTCGTCGCCTGGCAGTCCCGATGGCGCGGCACCGGCACCGGCTCCGGCTCCGGTGCCGCCTCCCGCCGCCGTGGTCTCGGATCCCTTGCCCGCCGCACGGCCGGATGTGGCCGTTGAGTCCGTGCCGGGCGGGTATGAATTGCCGTACGCCGCGTTGCGAGACCCCGAGGAGGAGCCTGAACCGGTTTCGCCAGCGGCCCTGACCGACATGGGCTATCCAGCGCTCGAGTTGCCTGTGAAACCGGCGGCCGCCTCCGCGCCGGAGGAGGACGGTGGCGTCGAGGTGGCACCCGCCGCGCCGGAGGGCGCCGCAGAGCCCCTGCCGCCAGTGGAGTTTGTGCGGGAGTCCGTGGTGCTCGGGCCGGAGGCCTTGGCGCTCGTGGAGGACCGTTCTCCCGCAGCCGTCTTGCTGGCGCCCTCGCGCAATTCGCCCCGGGACGCGCCAGACCTGGATGACGACGAGGGCGAGGGAGTGGATGCCGGGCAGGAGGTCAGCTTTGTCGTCGCGGCGCGGCGAAAGGCGTTCTGGCGCAAGCCGATGGTGCGCGTGGGGCTTGCCCTCGTGCTGTTGTTGTCGGTCGCGGCGCTCGCGCTGCAGGTCGCCATTCAGGAGCGTGACCGCGTGGCGGCGATGGATCCGCGCACAAGGCCATGGTTGATGGCGTTGTGCGTTCCGTTGCAATGCCAGATTGCGCCGCAACGCCAGATTGCGGATGTGGTCATCGACAGCTCCTCCTTCAACAAGGCCCGGGGTGACAGCTATCAGCTGGCCCTGGCCATGAAGAGCAAGGCCTCGATACCCCTGGCCATGCCCGCCGTGGAGCTGACCCTGACGGACGCGCAGGACCAGCCCGTTCTCCGGCGTGTCCTGCTGCCGGCCGACCTGGGGGCTCCGATGGAGTTGCCGGCGCGCGGTGAATGGAGCGCCTCGGTGTCGGTGATCGTGACCACTGGCGGGGCGCGTGTGGCCGGCTATCGGCTGCTGGCGTTCTATCCCTGATACTGATTTCTACCAACCTACTTTTCTGATATGGCTGCCCTTATTTGCGGTTCCCTGGCATTCGACACCATCATGACCTTCGAGGGCCGCTTCGCCGAGCAGATACTGCCGGACCAGCTGCACATCCTGAATGTCTCTTTCCTGGTGCCTTCGTTGCGCCGTGATTTCGGGGGGTGCGCGGGCAACATCGCGTACAGCCTCAAGCTGCTGGGCGGCGAACCATTGCCCATGGCGACATTGGGAAGCGACGGAGCGGACTACTTGCAGCGGCTGCGAACGCTGGGCATCAGCACCGAATTTGTGCGGCAAGTGGACGACAGCTTCACGGCCCAGGCCATGATCATGAACGACCGTGACAACAACCAGATCACGGCTTTCCATCCCGGGGCGATGCAGCAGGCGCACATCACGCGCGTTGCCGCGCGCGGAGACATCCGCCTTGGCATCGTCGCACCCGACGGGCGTGAGGCGATGCTGCAGCATGCAGAGCAATTCAAGGCGGCGGATATTCCCTTTGTGTTCGATCCTGGCCAGGGCCTGCCCATGTTCGACGGCAAGGAGCTTGCGCATTTCGTGGATCTTGCCAGCTGGGTGGTGGTCAACGACTACGAGGGGAAAATGCTCTCGCAGCGCACGGGCTGGAGCCTGGCCGACATCTCCCGGCGTGTGCGCGGGCTGGTCGTGACCCTGGCTGCGGAAGGCTGCGAAGTCTGGATTGACGGCGAGCGCGAGCATGTGCCGGCCGCGAAGCCGGCCGCCGTGGTCGAGCCCACGGGTTGTGGCGATGCCTGGCGTGGCGCGCTGTTGTTCGGCTTGGAAAAGGGCTGGCCGTTGGCCCGCTGCGCCGAATTGGGCAACCGGGTCGGGGCCCTCAAGATTGCGCAGCGCGGCCCGCAGAACTACACGCTGGATTTCACTCCCGCGTGAGGGTTGAGGGTGCGGTGCCTGCGGGGCAGGCGGGTGGGGGCGGCTTCGGTTCGAGGTACCGCTTTGCCCGAAGCGCGTGTCTCGGCAGGCATAAAAAAACCCGGTGCAACGGCACCGGGTTGAGCGCGTAATACGTGCTGATTACGGCTTGTTGCCCGTAGGGAAGGGCCAGGCTGCCTGAGGGTTCAGGGTAGTCTGTGCTGCAGGAGCGGCCGCAGGGGCAGGCGCCTTGGGGGCCTTCTTGGCCGGTGCAGCTTTCTTCGCGGGGGCGGCCTTGGCGGGTGCAGCCTTCTTTGCTGCTGCTGCCTTCTTGGCGGGAGCGGCCTTCTTGGCTGGTGCTGCTGCCTTCTTGGCAGGCGCAGCCTTCTTTGCTGCTACTGCCTTCTTGGCGGGAGCGGCCTTCTTGGCTGGTGCTGCTGCCTTCTTGGCAGGCGCAGCCTTCTTCGCTGCTACTGCCTTCTTGGCGGGAGCGGCCTTCTTGGCTGGTGCTGCTGCCTTCTTGGCAGGTGCAGCCTTCTTCGCTGCTACTGCCTTCTTGGCGGGAGCGGCTTTCTTGGCCGGTGCAGCCTTCTTTGCCGCTACGGGCTTTGCCGATGCGGCCTTTTTCGCTGGGGGTGCCTTCTTGGCGGCCGTTTTTTTCGCAGTTGCCATCATGTTCTCCTTGGGTCAATTTGCAAAGAGCACTTCGTGTCTGCAGTGGACACGAAGCGATCCATGGCGATGGAGAAAACCCCCATCGCCATGAACACGGGAACGCCCTGCACGGCAACGCTCTGCGGCGCTGTCTGTGTGGGGCGTGGTGTAAAAATCCATGGTGGTGTGATGCGAAAGGCGCTAGTCCCAGGACAGCGCACCACCGGACTGGTATTCAATAACCCGGGTCTCGAAGAAGTTGCGTTCCTTCTTGAGGTCAATCATCTCGCTCATCCACGGGAACGGGTTCTCTTCGTTGGGGAACAGCGTTTCCAGTCCGATCTGCGTGGCACGGCGATTGGCGATGTAGCGCAGGTAGCCCTTGAACATGGACGCGTTCATGCCCAGCACGCCGCGGGGCATGGTGTCTTCGGCGTAGCGGTATTCCAGCTCGACCGCCTTGAGGAACAGCGCCTTGATCTCGGCCTTGAATTCGGCGGTCCAGAGGTGCGGGTTCTCGAGCTTGAGCTGGTTGATCAGGTCGATGCCGAAGTTGCAGTGCATCGACTCGTCGCGCAGGATGTACTGGTATTGCTCGGCCGCGCCGGTCATCTTGTTTTGCCGGCCCAGCGCCAGGATCTGCGTGAAGCCGACATAGAAGAACAGGCCTTCCATCAGGCAGGCGAAAACGATCAGCGACTTGAGCAGCGTCTGGTCGTTTTCGGCGGTGCCGGTGTGGAAATTGGGGTCCATGATCGCTTCGATGAAAGGGATCAGGAACTGGTCCTTGTCACGGATCGACTGGACTTCGTTGTAGGCGTTGAAGATCTCGGACTCGTCCAGTCCGAGCGACTCCACAATGTACTGGTAGGCGTGCGTGTGGATGGCTTCTTCAAAGGCCTGGCGCAGCAGGAACTGGCGGCACTCGGGCGCCGTGATGTGGCGGTAGGTGCCCAGCACGATGTTGTTGGCGGCCAGCGAGTCGGCGGTCACGAAGAAGCCGAGATTGCGCTTGATGATGCGGCGCTCGTCATCGGTCAGGCCGTTCGGGTCCTTCCACAACGCGATGTCGCGCGTCATGTTCACTTCCTGCGGCATCCAGTGGTTGGCGCAGGTGGCGAGGTACTTTTCCCACGCCCACTTGTACTTGAACGGGACCAGCTGGTTGACGTCGGTCTGGCCGTTGATGATGCGCTTGTCGGCGGCATTGACGCGCCGATGCACTGCAGTGGACTCCGCCACTTGCGGGCCGGCCGCGGCCGTTGCGGCCGCAGCAACGGGTTGCAGCGAGGGGGACTGAAAAGACAGAGGCGGTTGCCCCGCCGGGCGGTTGTTTTGCAGACCGCCGTCCAGTTGATTTTGCGATGAGGGCTTGACTTCTTCGTCCCAGGTCAACATAGATTTTCCAGTGTTCGGATTATGAAAGCAGTGCTGCGAAAAGAAAAGCACTGAAGCGTTGTGTGGCAACGATTTGTTGCTTCACAGCACATGCGCAACGCCTTGGATGTGTCGAGGCGTTGCGCGCGAAGTCCTTATTGGCAGGCTTCGCAGGTTGGATCGTCGATTGCGCAGAACTTGATGTCCGTGGCGGGCAGCGCGGCGGCCTGCTCGGCGGCCGCTGCCGCGGCGGCTTCCAGCGCGCTGGGCTTGGCCTGCGGGGACGCGGAGGCCTGTGGCGCACCGCCGTCGTTGCCGGACGAAACCGCGTTGAGCTGGCGCGTGTTCACGGTGCTCATCTCGACGTGCGTGGCGCTCTGCGTGCGCAGGTAGTAGGTGGTCTTCAGACCGCGCACCCAGGCCAGCTTGTAGGTGTCGTCAAGCTTCTTGCCCGATGCGCCAGCCATGTAGATGTTCAGGCTCTGCGCCTGGTCGATCCATTTCTGGCGGCGCGATGCGGCCTCCACCAGCCAGTGGGGCTCCACCTCGAAGGCGGTCGAATACAGCGCCTTGATGTCTGGCGGCACGCGATCGATGGGGTGCAGGGAGCCCTTGAAATGCTTGAGATCCATGATCATCACGTCATCCCACAGTCCCAGGCGCTTGAGGTCGCGCACCAGGCCGCCGTTGATGACGGTGAATTCGCCCGACAGGTTGGACTTCACGGACAGGTTGCCGAACGAGGGCTCGATCGATGCATCCACGCCGATGATGTTGGAGATGGTCGCGGTGGGCGCGATGGCCACGCAATTCGAGTTGCGCATGCCGTCCTGTGCGATCTTCTTGCGCAGGGCGTCCCAGTCCAGGGTGGAAGAGCGGTCCACTTCCACATACCCGCCCCGGGCATCCGACAGCATGTCCAGCGTGTCGAACGGGAGGATGCCGCGGTCCCACAGCGAGCCCTTGTAGCTGGAGTACTGGCCGCGTTCCCGTGCCAGTTCGGTGGAGGCCCAGTAGGCGTAGTAGCAGATGGCTTCCATCGACTTGTCGGCGAACTCCACGGCCTCTTGCGACGCGTAGGGAATGCGCAGCTCATACAGGCTGTCCTGGAACGCCATCACCCCCAGGCCCACCGGGCGATGGCGCAGGTTGGAGTCGCGCGCCTTCTTGACGGCGTAGTAGTTGATGTCGATCACGTTGTCGAGCATGCGCATGGCGACCTTGATGGTCCTCTTGAGCTTGTCATGGTCGATCTGGCCGTCCTTCAGATGCTGCAGCAGGTTGACCGAGCCGAGGTTGCACACGGCGGTCTCGGTGTCGCTGGTGTTCAGCGTGATCTCGGTGCACAGGTTGGACGAGTGCACCACGCCGGCGTGCTGCTGGGGCGAGCGCACGTTGCAGGCGTCCTTGAACGTGATCCAGGGGTGGCCGGTCTCGAACAGCATGGTCAGCATCTTGCGCCACATGTCGGTGGCCTGCACCGTCTTGGAAGGCTTGATCTCGCCGCGCGCGGCCTTTTCCTCGTAGGCCACGTAGGCTTTCTCGAAGTCGGCGCCGAAGAGGTCGTGCAGGTCGGGCACGTTGGAAGGGGAGAACAGGGTCCAGGTGCCCTTTTCCATCACGCGGCGCATGAACAGGTCGGGAATCCAGTTCGCCGTGTTCATGTCGTGCGTGCGGCGGCGGTCGTCGCCCGTGTTCTTGCGCAGCTCCAGGAATTCTTCGATGTCGAGGTGCCAGGATTCCAGGTAGGTGCAGACAGCGCCCTTGCGCTTGCCGCCCTGGTTCACGGCCACGGCCGTGTCGTTGACGACCTTGAGGAAAGGCACCACGCCTTGCGATTCGCCGTTGGTGCCCTTGATGTGCGAACCCAGCGCGCGCACCCGGGTCCAGTCGTTGCCCAGGCCGCCCGCGAACTTGGACAGCAGGGCGTTTTCCTTGATCGACTCGTAGATGCCGTCCAGGTCGTCGGGCACCGTGGTCAGGTAGCACGAAGACAGCTGCGAGCGCAGCGTACCGCTGTTGAACAGCGTGGGCGTGCTGGACATGAAGTCGAACGACGAGAGCACTTCATAGAACTCAATGGCGCGGGCTTCGCGGTCGACTTCGTTGAGGGCCAGGCCCATGGCCACGCGCATGAAGAAAGCCTGGGGCAACTCGATGCGCGTCTTTTTGACGTGCAGGAAGTAACGGTCGTACAGGGTCTGCAGTCCGAGGTAGTCGAACTTCAGGTCGCGGTCCGCCTGCAGGGCGGCGCCCAGGCGCTGCAGGTCATATTGCAGCAGGCGCTCGTCCAGCAGCTCGTTTTCCACGCCCTTCTTGATGAATTCGGGGAAGTAGTCGATATAGGCTTGTCCCATCGCGCTCTGGGTCACCTCGCGGCCCAGGACTTCGCGCACGATCGTGTGCAGCAGCAGGCGGGCGGTGGCGTAGGTGTAGTCGGGGTCTTTTTCGATGAGCGTGCGTGCCGCCAGGATGGAGGCCTTGTAGACCTCGTCCATGGGAACGCCGTCGTACAGGTTGCGCATGGTTTCGGCAACGATGGGGTCTGCGCTGACGTCCGCGCCAAGATTCACGCAGGCCGACTCGATCAATGCCTGCAGCCGGTGGAGGTCGAGCGCAACGCGTTCTCCGCCGTCCAGCACGTGGAGCAGCGGAGCGGGGGCGGACGGAGCCTGCTGCTCGACCTGGCGTGCACGCTCCTGGGTGCGGCGCTCGCGGTACAGCACGTAGGCGCGGGCAATCTCATGGTGGCCGCCACGCATCAGTCCGAGTTCCACCTGGTCCTGCACATCTTCAATATGAAAGGTGCCGCCTCCGGGGCGCGACCGCACCAGGGCGCGGGTGACATTCTGGGTCAGGGTGTCCACGACTTCGCGCACGCTGGCGGACGCGGCGCCTTGTGTGCCATGCACCGCCAGGAAGGCCTTCATCATCGCCACCGCGATCTTTTGCGGCTCAAACGGCACCACCGCCCCGTTGCGGCGGATGATCTGGTAGTGCGCCAGCGAGTTGGCCGCCGACGTTGGCGCGGGCTGCGAAGCCGGAGCTTGCGCTGGGTTGGCGTGGGTGGTGGAAGGCGTAGTCAAAGCAGCTTGCATGGGTGTCCTCTTCTGTGGGCTGTCTGGGATGTGTGGCGCGGGGCGTGAAGCCGCCGCAAGGTGTGAGTGATGGGCCGGACTTCTGTCTGCCGCACACTATATATGGTGTGTCAGGTGCATTCAAGACACTACCGGTAGTGTACCGCCCCAAACCCCTGGGAAAAGGGAAACAGCATGTTTTCAATGCTGCGAGTTCTTGCGATGACCCCGCTGGAATCCCTTGTCCCACCGAAAAAGCAGCAGCGAATCCGCGCCGCGGCGGGCGATTCGGGCGGTTTTTCTTCGCGAGGCCGCGTGGAGCTTGGCGATGCGGCTTTGTGCGGTTGCACAAAGAAAAAGTTGCTGTGACGCGGCGCTGCGACAGCGCGTTCAGCTGGCGGCCAGGATGGTGGGCCGGGTCGCCGCGGGAAAACGGTGCGGAGGCCAGCGCAACGACTTTTGTACCTTCACCCAGTCGAAGCCGGGGCCGGGATCCTGCTTGCGCCCGGGCGCTATGTGCTCATGTCCCGCAATGTGCGCGATGGGATAACGCCGCGCGATGTCCTGGCAGAGCGTGGCCAGCGTCCGGTACTGGGCGGGTTCGAACGCCAGGCCCTCCAGGCCCTCCAGCTCAATGCCGATCGAGTCGTCATTGCACTGGCTGCGCCCGCGGTAGGCCGACTGGCCTGCGTGCCAGGCCCGCAGATCGCAATCCACGAACTGCCAGAGCGCACCGGTGCGCTCGATGAAGAAATGCGACGACACCGCCAGTCCGCGGATGCTCTGGTAGTAGGGATGGGCATCCCAGTCCAGGGTGTTGGTGAACAGCTGTTGCACTGCACCCCCCCCGTACTCGCCCGGCGGCAGGCTGATGGAATGCACCACGATCAGGTCGATGGCGGACCTGGCCGGTGCCGGGCGCGTGCCATGGTTGGGGGATGGGAGCCTCGTGGCCGCGCGGTGCCATCCGCCGTCCCACGGCGGTGGGTCCGCCGGCGCTGCCTCCTCAGCCCACGTCGTCATGCGGGTCCTGGTCGTTGGGCACGGCGATGTTCAGCCGGGCGATCCTGTAGCGTATCTGGCGCAGGCTGATGCCCAGCCGGGCGGCGGTGGCGGTCCGGTTGAAGCCCGCCTCGCGCAGGGCGCGGATCAGGATGTCGCGCTCCTGCTGGTCAAGCCATGCCTGAAGATCGCTGGGCAGCGTCACCAGGCTGCCCGCGCCGGGCGGCGGCGCGGCCGGGTAGGCGCTCTGCGGGTCGGCGGGGGACGGCATCGCGGGCGCTGGCGCCGCCCGTGTCCTCGGGGACTCGGCGGTCCCCCCCGAGGGCCCGTCCACATGCAGCTCTTCCCCATCGCTGAGCGCCACGGCCCGGTGCAGCAGGTTTTCAAGTTCCCGGACGTTGCCGGTCAGCGGGTGCGCGGCGATGGCGTGGAGCGCGCTGTCGGTCAGCGGGGGGACCGGCATGCCCGATTCCTGCGCGATGCGCGAGAGCAGCGCGGCGCACAGCACCGGCAGGTCCTCGCGCCGCTCGCGCAGAGGGGGGATCAGGATCTCGATCACGTTGAGCCGGTAGTACAGATCCTGCCGGAAGCGGCCCGATTGCACATCGGCGGCCAGGTCGCGGTGCGTGGCGCTGACGATGCGCACATCCACCGTCTCCTCCTGCGTCGAGCCCAGGGGCCGCACGCTGCGCTCCTGGATCGCACGCAGCAATTTGGACTGCATGGCCAGGGGCAGGTCGCCGATCTCGTCGAGAAACAGCGTGCCGCCACGGGCCGCCTGAAAGTAGCCGTCGCGATCCTGGGCGGCGCCGGTGTAGGAGCCCTTGCGGGCGCCGAAGAACTCCGCCTCGAGCAGGTTCTCGGGAATGGCACCACAGTTCACGGCCACCAGCGGGCCATCCGCGCGCTGGCTGCTGGCATGCAGGGCCTGCGCCACCAGTTCCTTGCCCGTGCCTGATTCACCGTGAATCAGCACGGGCGCCATGCCGCGCGCGACCTTGGCCACCCGCTGCTTGACGTTGCGGATCGCCTCGGAGGTGCCCACCAGCCGGTCCAGGGCGGTGCCCGCCGCCAGGGGATCCGCGCCGGCCGGCGCCGGCCGGCCTTGCACTCCACCGCTGCGCGCGGCCCGGGGCGCGGGGACACCACCCGTGCCCTGCACCGCGGAGGCGACAACCGACCGGAACTGCTTGAGGTCCACCGGCTTGGTCATGTAGTCGAACGCGCCGGAGCGCAGGGCCTCCACGGCGTTCTCGGCCGACCCGTAGGCCGTCATGACCACGCAGCGTTCGCGGCGCTGCTGGTCACGCAGGTCCTGCAGCAGTTCCATGCCGAACCCGTCGGGCAGGCGCATGTCGGTGATGACGGCATCGAACCGGTGGGCCTTGAGCTGCTCGCGTGCCTCCTGCACGCTGGACGCAGTCTCCACACGATAGCCTTCGCGCAGCAGCGTCAGCTCGTACAAGGTGCGCAGGTCGGGTTCGTCGTCCACGACGAGGATGGAGGCGGCAGGGGCGTTCATGGCAATGTGTTTCAGACCACGATGGTGTCAAACAGCGTGGCGGCTTCGGTGGGGCGTGTGGTGCGGCGAAAGCCCACGGTGAAGGCGTTGCCTCCCACCTCGCCCCGCAGGGTGGTGCGGGTAAGCCGCTGGTAGCTGATGGACGCCCCATGGCGCTGGCACAGCTCGCGGCAAATATACAGGCCCAGGCCGCTGGAGCGGCTTTCGGATGAAAAGAAGGGCTCGAACAGGTGGCGCTCCACCGATTTGTCCATGGGGGCGCCGTCGCTCCAGACTTGCAGGCTGATCTGTCCCGACGGCAGGGCCCGGGTGGTCACCGTGAGCGAATCGGGCTCCTGGCCCATGTAGCGCAGCGCATTGTCCAGCAGGTTCACGAGCACGCGGCGCAGATGCTCCGTGTCGAATTCCACCTGGGTATTGCCCGCTTCGAGCATCACCACCGCGCGGCGCTGCAGGGGGTCCTGCGCCTGCCAGTCATTCCAGACCAGCGCCACGGTTTCATCCAGCGGCAAGGTGGATGCCGGCGCGTGGCTGATCTGGTGCTGCACGCGGGCGATGTCCAGCACCTCTTCGGCGATGCGGGCCAGGCGGTCCGCATTCTGCTGCACCATGCGCGCCAGGCGTTTCTGGGCGGGGTCGTGCAGGTCTTCCTCGAGCAGGGCGTTGGCCTGCACGATGGCGGCCAGCGGGTTGCGGATCTCATGCGCCACGGCGGCGGACATGCGGCCCATGGCGGCGAGCTTTTCCGTGCGCAGCCGGGCTTCCATCTCCCGCAGATCGTGCAGGAACATCACGCACAGGCGCTCGGTCTGCGCCTGGCGCGCGGCTTCGCGCGTCGAGGTCAGCCAGGTGCGCACATGCAGTCCGGTGGGGCTCTGTCCAGGATGGAGCAGGTCCACGTCCGCGGTCTGGGAATGTTCCTGGCGGAAAGTCCTCCGTGCCAGGGTGACCAGCGGGTTCCAGGGCGTCTCGGACGACAGGATGAAGGGCAGTTCGGGCAGGGCCGAGCCGCCGAGAAGCTGGAGCCCGGCGGGATTGGCAATGCGCACCACATCGCTTTCGTCCACCACCAGCACCCCGTCGGTGAGGTTCTGGATGACCAGCGCGCTGACCTGGGTCTGCACCCGGGCGGCGACCTGGCTTTGCTGCGCCACTTCCTGCTCGCGGGCCAGGCGGCTCGCGAGCTGGTGCACGAGGTAGCTCACGATGAAGTAGCCCGTGCCAGTCAGCGCGCTTTGCAGGTAGCGCGGCGCATCGTCGCCCGCGGTGCCGGAGCCCATCCACCAGGCCCAGCCCAGCAGCAGCAGCGTCACGCCCGCCGTGGTGCCCAGTGCCAGGGTCAGGGTCCCCAGCACGGCCGCCATCAGGATGGGCAGGCCAAACAGGGGGGTGTAGTTCATGGTGCCCGCATGCAGCAATTGCAGCGCGGCGATGGCGGCAAGGTCCACCCCGATGGAGGGCAGCCATTGCGGGCCGGCCCCCGGCGACGGGGGGCGGTGCCTTGCCAGGATGCGCAGCAAGGTGGTGGCCGCGAGATACAGCGCACACACCACCAGCACGGTCGGCTCCGTGGCCTGGTTGATGGCCTGACCCGCACCTTGCAGCACGAGGAGAGCCAGTGCCACCATGACGCGGCCGGTCAGGAATCCCCGCCACAGCCGCACGAACGGCGCATCGACCACGGATGTGAAGGTGCTGGCGGACAGCGCTGGCATGGCCGGTCTCAGGCCGGGCCCAAGCGCCGGTGCTCGGCGCAGCAGTAGGCCTGGGGGCCGACCATCAGCGCTTCGGCCTGGGGAACGTGAACGCCGCAGTGGGCACAGGCAAGCATGTCTTGCGGAAGCGCCAGGGGCGGGGGGCTGGAAGACTCCGCGCCGGTCGCGCGGCGTCCGCGCCAGATACCGATGGCAACGACCAGCACCACCAGCAAGACCAGGTATTTCATGCGTTGCGGCCCAGAACGACTTCCATGACAAAGCGGGATCCCACGTAGGCCAGCAGCAGCAACGCCGAGCCTGCGTACAGCACGCGCACCGCATTGCGGCCCCGCCACCCGAAGCGCGCACGCCCCACCAGAAGGGTGGCGAACGTGAGCCAGGACAGCAGGGAGAACACGGCCTTGTGGTCCCACCGCCAGGCCCTTCCATACAGCGTGTCGCCAAACAGCCAGCCCGCCAGCAGGGTTGCGGTCAGCAGGATGAAGCCCGCGGTCACGAAGCGAAAGGTCAGGCGTTCGAGGGTCAGCAACGGAATGCCGCTGTGCGGATCTTCGGCCTGCCGGATATGGCGCTCGGCGCGGGTCATGAGCCATGCATGCACCACGGCGGCGCCAAAGAGGCCGTAGCAGGCGATGCCCAGCGCCAGGTGCAGGGGCAGCCAGGCGGAGGCCGCGACATGCAGGGGCTGGCCCGGGAAAACCAAGGCCAGCACCACGGCGATGGCGCCGAGCGCGGCCAGGATCCACCGGGCCTGCATCTGCGGAAACAGCTGCCGCTCCACCGCATACACCGTGAGCACGAGCCAGGCCGTCATCGACAGGGCGGGGGCAAAGCCAAAGCGGGGCGCCTCGCCCCAAAGCCCCCACACCAGCACCGCGCCATGCAGTATCCAGGCGACCAGCAGCGCATTGCGTGCTGCCGCGGCCCCCAGCCGCGAGGCGGCTGCGGCGGGCACGGCGTATGCCACGGCCGCGGCCAGGGCCAGCAGCCAGCTGACGGGGGAAGCACTGGGTAAAATCATGGGTACAGTTTAGCCTTTCGCCCCACCGCCAGCGCCCTGGCGGGCCCGCGTGCACAACGACAGCGTTGATGGCGCGCAGGCAATACCGGAACTTCTCCTATGGCCTCCGCCCTTACCGACAAACTCACGCGCCTCGTCAAGGAGATGCGTGGCCAGGCCCGCATCACCGAGTCCAACGTCACGGACATGCTGCGCGAGGTGCGCATGGCCTTGCTCGAGGCCGACGTGGCCCTGCCCGTGGTGCGCGACTTCATCGCGCGCGTCAAGGAAAAGGCACTGGGCCAGGAGGTGCTGGGCTCGCTCAAGCCGGGCCAGACGCTGGTGAGCATCGTCAACCGCGAACTCGCCGCCACCATGGGCGAAGGCGTGGCCGACATCAACCTGGCTGCGCAGCCGCCGGCCGTGATCCTGATGGCCGGCCTGCAGGGGGCGGGCAAGACCACCACCACGGCCAAGCTGGCCAAGCACCTGATCGAAAAACGCAAGAAGAAGGTGCTCACCGTCTCGGGCGACGTGTACCGCCCGGCGGCCATCGAACAGCTCAAGACGGTGACGAAGCAGGCCGGTGCCGAGTGGTTCCCGAGCACGCCGGACCAGAAGCCGCTCGATATCGCGCACGCCGCGCTCGACTACGCCAAGAAGCACTACTTCGATGTGCTGCTGGTCGATACCGCGGGCCGCCTGGCCATCGATGAAGCCCTGATGAAGGAAATCAAGGACCTGCATGCGGCGCTGAACCCGGTCGAGACCCTGTTCGTGGTCGATGCCATGCAGGGCCAGGATGCGATCAACACGGCCAAGGCCTTCAAGGAGGCGCTGCCGCTCACCGGCATCGTGCTCACCAAGCTCGATGGCGATTCGCGCGGCGGTGCGGCGCTGTCGGTGCGGCAGATCACGGGCGCGCCGATCAAGTTCGCGGGCGTGTCCGAGAAGCTCGACGGCCTGGAGGTGTTCGATGCCGAGCGCCACGCGGGCCGCATCCTGGGCATGGGCGACATCGTGGCGCTGGTGGAGCAGGTCACGGCGGGCGTGGACATGGAGGCGGCGCAAAAGCTGGCGGCCAAGGTCAAGAGCGGTGACGGCTTCGACCTGAACGACTTTCTTTCCCAGATCCAGCAGATGAAGCAGATGGGCGGGCTTTCCAGCCTCATGGACAAGCTCCCGTCCCAGCTCACCGCCAAGGCCGGCGCCATGGACATGGACAAGGCCGAGAAGGACATCAAGCGCAAGGAGGGCATCATCCAGAGCATGACGCCGCTGGAGCGGCGCAAGCCCGACCTCATCAAGGCCACGCGCAAGAAACGCATCGCCAACGGCGCGGGCGTGCATGTGCAGGAAGTCAACCGCCTGCTCAAGGAGTTCGAGCAGATGCAGGGCATGATGAAGAAGATGAAGGGCGGCGGCCTGATGAAGATGATGAAGAAGATGGGCGGCATGAAGGGCCTGGGCGGGGGCGGCATGCCCAAGATGCCCTTCTGAGATAGAGGCATTTCGGCCTCTGGCGCTGATGGATAAAGCGCGAAAAGCTATAAAAAATATAGCAAAATAAAAAGCCGGCATGCATGCCGGCTTTTTTTGTGGGCGATGTGATCGCGAGGAGGCGGCGGACTAGGCTGCCTTCAGCATCGGCTGTGCCAGGCGGCTGGCATGCAGCCATGCGCGGCGCAGCACGGGGGGCGACCAGGACTCCTCGGGAATCAGCAGCAGGCGCTGTGCGCGCATCGCCTTGCCCAGCGCGATCTGGCTGGTGAGCACGGCCAGCGGAATCGCCAGCGCCAGGGGCAGGCCCACGGGCATCAGCCACAGGAGGGCGCTGCTGTCGATCAGCGCAACACCCAGCGCCAGCAGGCCGATCACCACGCTCATGGGGGCCAGCTGGCGCACGGCATGGAGCCAGGGCACGGCGTGGGCCTCGCGCGGAGGCGATTTCCATTCCAGCTTCAGGCCCGTGAGCGCGATCAGTACGAACAGCGAATGCGCCAGCATGCGGATGGGGGCCTGCAGGATGGCCAGCACGCTTTCGAGCGCGGCGCTCTTGAGCAGGCTGAAGGCGCCGCCGTACTCCTTTTGCTCGCGGCGCATGAACACCGCGGCCACGCCCAGGATGCGAGGCAGGAACAGCATGCACAGCGTCCATGCCCACAGCGAGAGCAGTTCGGCCGGCAGGATGTGCCAGTCGGCCACGAGCTTGGCGCCCGAGAGCCACAGCGCCGTGCCCAGGGTGAGGAAGGCCAGCCACAATGGGGCCGAGAGGTAGGCCATGGCGCCCGTGATGAACATCGAGCGGTGCACGGCGTGGAGGCCGGGCTCGGCCATGAGGCGAGCGTTCTGCAGGTTGCCCTGGCACCAGCGGCGGTCGCGTTGCAGTTCGGCCAGCAGGTCGGGAGGCTGTTGCTCGTAGCTGCCGACCAGGTCGGCCACCAGCCACACGTGGTAGCCCGCGCGGCGCATCAGGGCTGCTTCCACGAAATCGTGCGACATGATGCCGCCCGCCAGACCGCCCTTGCCCTTGATGGGCGCGAGTGCGCAATGCTCCATGAAAGGAGCTACGCGGATGATGGCGTTGTGGCCCCAGTAGTGGGATTCGCCCAGTTGCCAGTACTGCATGCCCAGGGTGAAGAGGCGGCCTGTGACGCGCGAGGCGAACTGCTGTGCGCGGGCGTGCAGCGTGACGTGGCCGATGGCCTGCGTGGCTGTCTGGATGATGCCGGCGCCCGGGTTGGCTTCCATCAGCTTGGCCATCGAGACGATGCAGTCGCCGCTCATCACGCTGTCGGCGTCCAGCACCACCATGTAGCGGTAGTCCTTGCCCCAGCGGCGGCAGAAGTCGGCCACATTGCCGGCCTTGCGGTGCGTGCGGCGGGTGCGCAGGCGGTAGTACACCTGCACTTGCGGCTGCTGGCCGTGCTGGGCGAGGGCATCGCGCAGCGCCTCCCATGCGGCACGCTCGGCCTGGGCGATGGCGGGGTCGTAGCTGTCGGACAGCACGAACACGTCGAAGGTGGCACCGTGGCCGGTGGATGCGACCGACTCGCACGTGGCCCGCAGCCCGGCAAACACCGTGGCCACATCTTCGTTGCAGATCGGCATGATGATGGCCGTGCGCGCGTCGGGCGCCAGTTCGTGCTCCAGCACGCTGCGCACGGACAGCGCGTGCCGGTCACCGCGCAGCATCACCCAGAAACCCATCAGGCCGGTAAGGAAACCGGTGACCACCCAGGCGGAGAGCAGCGCAAACAGCGCGATCTGGCCGTACCCCAGCCAGGCGTTTTCATAGTCGGGCTGCACGCCCGCAAACAGAAAGCTGGCCAGGGCCGTGGTCAACGCGGTCAGCACGGCAAAGGTCCAGCGGCGGCGCTGCGCGGCGCCCTCCCAGGCCTGGGCCACGGCGGGGGCCGCGGGCAGGGCCGGGTGGGGCGCTGCGCTGCGGCCTGTCAGGCGCAGCAAAAGGGCGGTGCCCATGCTGTTCCAGAAGCCGCGCCAGGGAAGCGGTGCCATGGAGCCCCGGTTGACCGGGGGCGCGGTCACGGCATTGGGGTGCCGTTCCTCGCGCAGCGTGCTGCGCGGGATGCCGACAGTTCGGTGCTGCTGTAGGGGGCTTACTCGGGAAGAATGATGTGCGTCCATGTTTCACTCACAGCGTGGTTGTCGTGTTGAAGAAAAGCGCGCAGCTCGATCGGGCGATCGGCCTTTTGGCGCTGTACGCGAACGGTCATGCGCCACTGCTCGGTGGCGGGATTGCGGTAGACGATGTTTTCAAGCACCTTGCCGTTGGCATCGCTGGTCACCACGGCCTTCACGGGGGCGTCGGCGGGCAGGGCCTTGAGGGCGGGGCCGTCGAAATCGACCACGTACTGGGCCTGCTGGCGCAGGGCCTCGGCGGTTTGTTTGGTGTAGCCCATGCCCCGGCGCGATTGCGTGGCCCAGGCCCCGGGGGGGCGCTGCTGCTCGTCGCCCTGCCAGCTCAGCTCATAGGCAAATTCCAGGGGCTGGCCGGGAGCCGGCATCTGGGCCGGAACCCAATACGCAACGATGTTGTCGTGTGTCTCGTCGGGGGTGTGGAGCTGCACCAGTTCCACACGGCCAGCGCCCCAGTCGTGCAGGGGGCGCACCCAGGCGCTGGGGCGGCGCTCATACCGGGCTTCCACGTCCTCATAGTTCGACCACTGGCGGTCGCGCTGCATCAGGCCAAAACCCTTGGGGTTTTGGGTGGCAAACGATGTGACCAGTGTCTGCCTGGGGTTCTGCAGCGGCCGCCACAGCCATTCGCCCTCGCCCGTGGCGATCATCAGGCCGTCGGAGTCATGCACTTCGGGCCGGAAGTCGTCCTTGCGGGGCTGGTTCTCGCCAAAGAAGAACATGCTGGTCAGCGGCGCGACCCCGAGCGCGGCGATGGGCTTGCCGGAGCCGGGCCGAACAAAAATGCGGCTGCGCACGGTGGTGGTGGTCTGCGCGCCGGGCTGGATGTCGAAGCGGTAGGCGCCGGTGGCGCGGGGCGAATCCAGCAGCGCGTACACCGTGACCTGTGTGGACAAGGGGTCGGGCCGTACCAGCCAGAACTCGGTGAAGCGCGGGAACTCCTCGCCACTGCCGCCCACGGTGTCGATGGCCAGCCCCCGGGCCGACAGGCCGTACTGCTGGCCCTTGCCCAGCGCGCGGAAGTAGCTCGCGCCCTGGAAGACCACCAGCTCATCCTTGTAGGCGCTGGAGTTGAGGTGGTTGTGCAGGCGAAAGCCTGCAAAGCCCAGGTCGCCCCAGGCCTCAGGCCGCACCTGGTTCTTGCCATAGTCGAAGTCCGCACGGCTGTAGCCGATGTGGCGCGCGCCCTGCGGCGTGATTTCGTTGATCAGCACCGGCTCTTTCTGGTACAGGCCCAGGTGGAAGAACATGGCCTCGAACGGCAGCTTCTCGGTGCGCCACAGGGCGCGGTCGGGGCGCCAGCGGATGTCGCGCACCTGGTCGTAGTTGAGTTTTGCGAGGTCGGCGGGCAGCTTGTCGCTGGATGCGCGATACGGCTTCTGTGCCCGCTCCCGGGCGAGGCGGGTGACGCTGTCGAAATCGAAGCCTTGCGCCTGCGCAGTGCCTGCGAGCAGGGCGGCGGCCAGCGCCATCACGGCCCGCGGGAGGCGGCCGATGGCGCGTGAACGGAGAGAAAAAACAGCTTGCATGCCGGAACTAGGGCAAACCCTGTGCCAGCTTGAAAAAACTGTTCTAAATCAAATGCTTAGGCCATCAATTGCATGTAAGCAGATGTGCAACCCCGCCATGGGAGCCGAAATGCCGTCTTTTTGTCGCCATCTGGCGACAGTGAATGGGGTCGCGGCTAAAAAACTCAGATAAATCAAATGCTTAGTCGTGTCGCCCATCGGCGACGTCGTCGTTGTCCGGGGCGTCATTCTTGAAGTTTCCGGGGGTCAGCGCGTGTTTTTGCAGCAGCCGGTAGAACTCCGTGCGGTTGCGCTGCGCCAGGCGCGCCGCATCGGCCACGTTGCCGTCCGTCATCTTGAGCAGGCCCACCAGGTACTCGCGCTCGAAGCGTTGCCGGGCTTCGGCAAAGCTCAGCACCTGGGTGGACGGCGTGCGCAGTGCGCGCTGCACCAGCGTCAGGGGCACCAGAGGGGTGGTGGACAGCGCGCACACCTGCTCGACAACGTTGTAGAGCTGGCGCACATTGCCGGGCCAGGCGGCCAGGGTCAGGGCCTTGAGCGCCTCGGGCGCAAAGCCTGACAGGCGCTTGTCGTACTTGCGCGCCAGCTTGTCCAGAAAGTGGTTGGCCAGCAGCGCGATGTCCTCGCGCCGGTCTGCGAGGGTGGGCAGCATCAGCGTGACCACGTTCAGGCGGTAGTACAGGTCTTCGCGGAACTGGGCCGTGGCCATTGCTGCCTCCAGGTCGCGGTGCGTGGCCGAGATGATGCGCACGTTGATCGGGATCGCCTGGCTGGCCCCCACGGGGCGCACCGCGCGCTCCTGCAGCACCCGCAGCAGCTTGACCTGCAGTGCGGGGGGCATGTCGCCGATCTCGTCCAGCAGCAAGGTGCCGCCTTCGGCGGCCTGGAACAGCCCCTTGTGGTTGCTCACCGCGTCGGTGAAGGCGCCCTTGACGTGGCCAAACAGTTCGGACTCCAGCAGGGCCTCGGGGATGGCGCCGCAGTTGACCGCCACAAAGGGGTGGCTCGCACGGGGGCTGGCGCGGTGGATGGCCTGGGCCAGCAGCTCCTTGCCCGAGCCGCTGTCGCCCAGCAACAGCACGCTCGCATCCGACTGGGCCACCATGTAGGCTTCGGCCAGCAGGTCGGTCATGCGGTTGGAGCGGCTCACGATCTCGGCGCGCCATGCCTCGTTGGCATGGGCATGTGCCACCGCAGGGGCGCTGAGCGCCAGGGCCTGGGCGATTTTCTCGAGCAGCTCCTTGCCGTCGTAGGGCTTGGTGAGGTAGGTGAACACCCCGCGCGACGTGGCTTCCACCGCATCGGGAATGGTGCCGTGGGCGGTGAGCAGGATGACCGGCAGCGAGGGGTGGCGTGCACGCACTTCGTCGAACAGCGCGAGTCCGTCGCGCCCTGGCAGGCGCACGTCGCTCAGCACGAGCTGGGGGCGCGCCATGTCGAGCTGGGCCAGCGCGGCCTCGGCCGAGCCCACGGCCACCACGTCGTATCCGGCGGCATGGAGCCGCAGGGACAACAGCCGCAGCATGTCGGCGTCATCGTCCACCACAAGAATGCGGGCGGCGGGCGTTGCGCGGGAGGGGCGGGGAGTGGCTGCCATGGTCGTTGTCTCGCAAGCTCAGGGGGCCGGGCGCTGCGGGCTGCTGCCCGGGGTTGATGCCGGTGTGGCAGGAAGCGGGGCGGGGCGCGTGGTCAGGCTGCGTTCGATGGCGCGCACGGCCTCCAGCCGTTCGTTGAGCTGGTCGTTGCGGCGCTGTGCATCGCGCAGTTGTTGTGCCTGCCGCTCCAGCTGGTCTTCAAGCCGGCGTTGCTGCAGCAGCCGTGCCTCCATGAGGCGCGCCAGGGGGTGCAGGGGCTGCGCCGCGGCAGCGGTGTTGCCCATCACGCGCTGCACCAGCCCGAGGGCACGTGCCGTATCGACGGGCTGGCGTGTCTGCGCAAGCGCAACAGCCAGAAGAAGCGGGGTTTCCGCCGTCGCGTCTTCCGCCTCGCCGAGGCGGGCGATTTCCCTGGCCAGTTCTGCAGCGGGCATGCGCAGCGTCCGGTCGGCCTGGGCCAGCACCTGCAGCACCGGTTCGGCGGCCTGGGTTGTGCCGGCGGCCGCGGCCTCGCCCGCCGGGAAGGACTCCGGTGCGTCCGGGGCCGGGGCGGCAACCGCCACGATGGGGGCGGGCGCTCCTGCCGCCGCTGCTGCCGCCTTGGGCGAGGTGGCATTGCAGCCCGTCAGCACGAGCGCTGCGGCCAGCGGCAAGATCCATGCAGGGGAATTCAGCGCTTGCTGGCCGGCAGGGCGGCAAGGGACATAACTAGGCGGCATGTGGTAGTTCCATGCGAAAAAAGGAGTGGACGCCGTCTTCCACCAGCCGCACGCGGCCACCGTGGGCAACAACGTACTCGTGGACGATCGAAAGCCCGATGCCGGTGCCTCGCACTGCATCGTCGGGCTGGCGTATACCCCGGTAAAAGGGTTCAAACACGCGGTCGCGGTCGGCGCTGGCCACCCCGGGCCCCTGGTCGGAGACATCCACGCGCACGTGGTCGGCGTGGCGCGAGAGGGACAGCCGCACCGTTCCGCCCTTGGGGGAGAAACGGATGGCGTTGGACAGCAGGTTGCTGACGGCCGAGGCGATTTTGTCGGCATCGATCTGCAGAGACACAGCCGGTCCCTCCACCAGCACGCGCAGGCCACGGGCCTGCCATTGCAGGCGCTGGGCCTCCACCTGGGCCTCCAGCAGCGCAAGCAGATCGGTGTCGCGCCGCTGCAGCTGGCGTGCCTCGAACGCCGCGGCATTGAAGCGCAGCAAGGCTTCGATCTCCCCCTGCAGCACCAGCGTGTTGTGGTGCAGGATCTGCGTTACTTCGCGCTGGCCGGCGTTGAGCTCGCCGGTCACGCCGTCCTGCAGCAGCGCCACGCCTTCCCGCAGCGCGGCCAGGGGGGTCTTGAGCTCGTGCGAGACATGGCGAAGAAAGCGGGCCTTGTCGGCGTCCAGCTCCAGCAGCCGCAGCCGCAGCCATTCCAGTTGCTGCCCGACCCGGCGCACGTCGTCGGGGCCCGAGATCACCACGGGCGCCTCGAGCTGGTTCTCTCCCAGCCGCCGGATCGTGCCTTCGAGCCGCTTGAAGGGGCGGGCGAGCCAGATGCCCAGCGCCAGGGCCAGCACCAGGGCCAGGACGATCACCCCCACCACCTGGTGGGTCACGCTGCGGCGGCTCGCCTCGACCCGGTCCTGCAGTTCACGGTTGCGTTGGGCATTGATGTCCTGCACCGATTGCGCAATGGTGGTGTGCAGCGCCTCCAGCGTGATGAATTCTTCCGCCACCATCCGCTCGTTCTCCAGCGCCCGCTCTGGCGGGGCATCGAGCAGATCCTTGACGGCGTCCAGATGCCTGCGCCATTGCGCGGACTGCTCTTCGGGGAGTCCGCCCTTGTGCAGTTGGTCGAGAACGGCCAGCGCCTCCACGGACATCTCGTTGAAGCTGCGGCGCAGCGGCGCGTCCCGCAGCACCAGGGACTGGCGGGCCGCGCGCTCCAGCGCCTGCCCACGCTGGTTCAGCGTTTGGGCGGCCGTGCTCAGGGCTGTTGCCTCCGCGCCGCCGTGGCGGCTTTGCACCATGAGCTGTTCCAGCGTATAGAGCGCCCGCAGGGAGCTCACGCCCAGCAGGCCCGCTATGAGCAGGAACGCCAGGAGCAGCAGTTGCTGAAACGAGAGGCCATGCAGAGGGCCGTCGACCTTCTGCGAATCCGCGTGTGGCAGGTGTTCAGGCATTGCCACGGGTGTCTGCTGCGTCTCAGGCGGCGTATGCCGCCTCGCGGGTGCGCACTTCGCCGCGCAGCGTATAGGCCTTGGCCTCGGTGATCGTTACATCCACCATCTGCCCCACCAGGCGCGGCTGGCCCACGAAGTTGACCACGCGGTTGCACTCGGTGCGGCCCATGAGCTCGGTGGCGTCGCGCTTGGAGGCGCCTTCCACCAGGATGCGCTGCACCGTGCCCACGCGGCTTTCGCTGATGGACTTGATGTTGGCGTTGATCACGGACTGCAGGTGCTGCAGGCGGCGCAGCTTCACGTCGTGCGGTGTGTCGTCGTGCAGGCCGGCGGCGGGCGTGCCGGGGCGCGGGCTGAAGATGAAGCTGAAGCTGTTGTCGAAGTGGATGTCGTCGATCAGCTTCATCATCTTGTTGAAGTCGTCCTCGGTCTCGCCGGGGAAGCCGACGATGAAATCGCTGCTCATGGCCAGGTCGGGGCGGATGGCGCGCAGCTTGCGCACCGTGCTCTTGTACTCCATGGCCGTGTAGCCGCGCTTCATGGCCATCAGGATGCGGTCGCTGCCGTGCTGCACCGGCAGGTGCAGGTGGTTGACCAGCTTGGGGATGCTGGCGTAGGCCGCGATCAGGCGCGGCGTGAACTCGTTGGGGTGGCTGGTGGTGTAGCGGATGCGTTCGATCCCGGGGATCTCGGCCACATACTCCAATAGCAGCGCGAAGTCGGCGATCTCGGCGGTGCCGCCCATCTTGCCCAGGTAGGCGTTCACGTTCTGGCCGAGCAGCGTGATCTCCTTGACGCCCTGGTCGGCCAGGCCCGCGACTTCCACCAGCACGTCGTCGAAGGGGCGGCTGACCTCCTCGCCGCGCGTGTAGGGCACCACGCAGTAGCTGCAGTACTTGCTGCAGCCTTCCATGATGGAGACGAAGGCGCTCGCGCCCTCGACCCGCGCCGGAGGCAGGTGGTCGAACTTCTCGATTTCGGGAAAGCTGATGTCCACCTGCGGGCGGTCCAGGCGCTCGCGCTGGTTCAAGAGCTCGGGCAGGCGATGCAGGGTCTGGGGGCCGAAGACCACGTCCACGTAGGGCGCGCGCTTGATGATCTCGGCGCCCTCCTGGCTGGCCACGCAGCCGCCCACGCCGATCTTCACGCCGCGTGCTTTCAGGTGCTTGAAGCGGCCCAGGTCGCTGAATACCTTCTCCTGCGCCTTCTCGCGCACCGAGCAGGTGTTGAACAGGATCAGGTCGGCCTCCTCGGCGTTCTGCGTGGGCTCGTAGCCCTGTGCCGCGTGGAGCACGTCGGCCATCTTGTCCGAGTCGTACTCGTTCATCTGGCAGCCGAAGGTTTTGATAAAGACTTTTTTGGCCATGGCGGGCTCGCGATCAGGAAAGGGATAAGGCGGGGCGCCCGGCGCTCCGCAAGCATGCAATCGGCTGCGCCGTTGCGCAGGGCGCAGCCGCCGTGTTACTTCTTGATGGGGTCGGATTCCGCGCGGTAGTTGCGCTCGACCGTGTCACTGCCCTTGCGGGGTTGTTCGGCTTCACCCTGGGTCAGGATCCAGGCGGTGATCAGCATGCCGGTGCTGTTTTCGATGACGTAGTTCACCTTGTAGCTCTGGCCCAGCACCGTGTGCGCCATCACCAGCGTGTTCTGCGGGCTCAGCAGGCGCATGCCGGGTGCCATGCGGATGGTGCGGCCGTTGAGCGTGGCTTCCGACACCGTATTGAGGGTCAAGGTGCCGCGCAGGGCCGCATCAGGGAACGTGCGCATGCCTCCGAGGCCAGGCTGTACCTGGGCGGTGGCGGGCAGAGCGGCGTACACGAGGGCGCAAGCGAGCCCGGCGACGATGTGGTGGCGTAGGTTCCGTGCGGGAACGCGGTGGGGAACAGTGCAGCGATTCATGGTTTACATCCAGGGGCTGAAGGGAGAATTCTAGGGCGGACCTGCCGTTGGGGGTGCGTGAGCCAGCAAACCGTCCGAGGCGGGAAATGACCCCATCGGCTGTGGAGGGGCCTGCGCATTGTCAGGGCCAGCCCAGGCAACACGAAAGCCCGGCACCAAAGAAAAACCCACAGTGGGTTGCCGCACTGTGGGTTGGATGTGGTGGTCGTAGGTGGACTTGAACCACCGACATCAGCATTATGAATGCTGCGCTCTAACCAACTGAGCTATACGACCGTAGCCCCAGATTATAGAACAAAAATTATTGGTGTGTGAAGTTCGCTGTGCGTTTGTTCATGAAAGCGTCCATGCCTTCCTTCTGGTCCTGGGTCGAGAACAGGGCGTGGAAGAGGCGGCGCTCGAACATGACGCCGTCCGACAGGCTGCCTTCGAAGGCGCGGTTGACGGACTCCTTGGCCGCCATCACGGCGATTTGCGAGAAGCCTGCAATGATGATCGCGGCGCCCAGCGCCTCGTCCATGAGCTTGTCGTAGGGCACCACGCGGCTGACCAGCCCGGCGCGCTCGGCTTCCGCGGCGTCCATCATGCGGCCCGTCAGGGCCATGTCCATGGCCTTGGCCTTGCCGACGGCGCGCGGCAGCCGCTGCGTGCCACCCGCGCCAGGGATCACACCCAGCTTGATTTCAGGCTGGCCGAACCGGGCGTTGTCGGCGGCGATGATGAAGTCGCACATCATGGCCAGCTCGCAGCCGCCCCCCAATGCAAAGCCGCTGACGGCGGCGATCACGGGCTTGCGGATGGACCGGATGGCCTCCCAGTTGCGGGTGATGTAGTCGCCCTTGTAGGTGTCCGCAAAGCTGTACTTCGCCATCGCTCCAATGTCCGCGCCCGCCGCGAACGCCTTTTCGCTTCCCGTGACGATGATGCAGCCGATCTTCTCGTCCGCGTCGAAGGCCTTCAGCGCGGTGCCCAGTTCGTTCATGAGCTGGTCATTCAGCGCGTTGAGCTGCTTGGGGCGGTTGAGCGTGATGATGCCAACCTTGTCCGCCTCGGTGCGGACCTCGATGGTTTCGTAGGACATGGAAATCTCCTGGATTTATAGGTGGTTATGACGGCGTGAACGAATATACCCAAGCGAGGCTGCAGCGCGCGGAGGTAGGTAGAACACCGTACCGCGCAGCGGGAATCAGTTCAGCCAGCGCCCCACCGCGGCCGCGTTGGCAACCGACAGGCTGATCGTGTCCGGAACGGCAGGGGCTGGCACGGGGCCGCGGGCGGTTTTTCTGGGCGCGGAGGACGGGCCCCGGGACGGGAGTTCCAGCGCCAGGCGCAGCAGGCGGCCATCGCGCGCCACCAGGGCCGTCAATGCCGTCTCGGTGCCTGCATAGAACGCCACGTCCTCCAGCTTGCTGATGCGCCATCCCTGCTGGTTCACCTCGATGCCCAGCCATTCGTCGCCTGGCGTCATGCCCGCCTTTTCCGCGGCACCGCCGCGCAATACGGTCTTGATGTGCACGCTGTGGCTTTCTCCCACCCGCAGCCCGAGCCGCTGGGCCCATTGGGGTGTTTCGGCCTTGAGGTGCACGCCGTGGGCCGCCAGCAGTTCCGTCAGCGGAAGCTCCGTGGTGCCGTGCACCCACTGCGCCAGTTCAGCATCAAAGGATCGGCCGGCCAGCTCTTCCAATACCGCGCGCAGATCGTCCTCGGCCATGGGGCCGCCATGGCAGCGTGTCCAGAGCGCGCGCATGACCTCGTCCAGGCTGGTCTTGCTTTCGCGGCGCAGGGCGAGGTCCAGGCAAAGGGCCACCAGCGAGCCCTTCGTGTAGTAGCTGACGGTCGCGTTGGGCGTATTCTCGTCCTGGCGGTAGTACTTGACCCAGGCATCGAAGCTGGCCTGTGCCACCGTCTGTACGGCCCTGCCGGGGGTCTGCAGTACCTGGTTGATGGTCTTGGTGACCAGTTTCAGGTATGTGGACTCATCGATCAGCCCCGCGCGGCGCAGCAGCAGGTCATCGTAGTAGCTGGTGAAGCCCTCGAAGAACCAGAGCAGCTGCGTGTAATTCTCCCGCGAGTAGTCGTGCTCGGTGAACTCGGAAGGGCGCAGCCGCTTGACGTTCCAGGTGTGGAAGTACTCATGGCTGATGAGGCCCAGCAGGGTGGTGTAGCCTTCCGCGGCGCGTGTTTCCCCGAGCCGCGGCAGGTCGCGGCGCCCGCAGATGAGCGCGGTCGAGTTGCGGTGCTCCAGCCCCCCGTAGCCGTCCCCCACGGCATTGAGCATGAACAGGTAGCTCCTGAAGGGAGCCTTGCCATCGCCATGCCAGAAGCGGATCGCGGTTTCGCAGATCTTCTGGGTGTCCGCCAGCAGGCGCTTGCCATCAAACGATGGCGCCGCCCCGGCCACCACAAAGCGGTGCGCAATGCCCCCGGCCGTGAACCGGCCGATCCAGAACATGCCCATCTCCACCGGGCAATCGACCAGCTCGTCGTAGTCTTGGGCGGCATACAGGCCAAAGCCCTTTTTGTCGGCCTTGAGCGCGGCAAGCCCGGTGGCGACCGACCATCCGGCCGTGGCGGGCGTGCTGGCGATGTCGAGGGTGTGGCGTTGCTTTTCCTGTCCATGCACGCGCAGGCACAGGCTGGTGCCATTGAAAAAGCCCCGGGATGTGTCGAGCCAGGCCGTGCGCACGGAGGTGTCGTAGGCGCAGACGCAATAGGTCAGCACCAGGGGTTTGTCCACGCTGCAGTCCGCCTGCCACCGGTGCTTGTCCAACTGGATCAGCGCCACCTCGCGCTTGCCCTGGTGGGCCTTGAGCTCCTGCAGGTTCTTGGAGAATTCGCGCACCAGATAGCTCCCCGGAATCCAGACCGGCAGCGAGACCTCCTGCAGGGCCTGGGGACGGGTGATCGTCAGTGCCACGCGAAAGAGATGGGCGTACAGGTCCGAGGGCTCGACGCGGTAGTGGATGGCGGCGGGTTCTGGCGTGCGGGAAGAGGGCATGAGCAGCTGCAGGTTCAGGCTTGCGGGCAGATGGCACAGCCCGTGGGAGAGGGCGTCAACGGCGGCGCAACGCGGGTCAGTTCGCTGCGGAGGGTTCGCTGCTGGCCTCGGCCAGGCGCTTTTCCACTTCCTTCGCACCGATCGCGCCCGGCACGCGGGCCCCGTTGGCAAAGATCAGCGTGGGGGTGCCCGTGATCTTGTGCTTGCGCCCAAAGGCCAGATTGCGCTGCAAGGCACTGGTGTCGCAGCTTGCCGCAGCCGCGGGCTTGTCCCGCACCATCAGGTCCTGCCAGGCGGTCACAGGGTCCTTGGCGCACCAGATGTTGCGCGATTTTTCGGCGGAGTCTGGGCTGAGGATGGGGTACAGGAACAGGTAAACCGTCACGTTGTCCACGTTCTGCAGGTCGCGTTCGAAGCGCTTGCAGTACCCGCAATTGGGGTCTTCAAAAACGGCCACCTTGCGTTTCCCGTCGCCCCGCACGATGGTGAAGGCATCCTTGAGGGGCAGGGCGGAGAACTCGACCGCGGTGAGTTTGGCGATGCGGTCTTCCGTCAGGTTGCGGCGCGCCTTCGCATCGATCAGCTCGCCCTGGATCACATAGTTGCCCTTGGCATCGGTGTAGAACAGATCCGTCCCGATGCGCACTTCGTACAGGCCCTTCATGGGCGTGGGGCGCACTTCGTCGATCTTGTCCATTTGCGGAATGCGCTCGGCGAGGGCCTTGCGGATATCTGCCTCCTGCGCGGAGGCGGCAATGCCTGAAGCCAGGGCGGCTGCGGCGAGCAGGGTGGGAATCAGTTTCATGTGTTCTTGTTCCGGAGATCTGTCGGCCTCCCGGTGGAGGCCGCAATGTGGTCAATGTATTCCCATGGCCTGGCGGGCCACGAAGTTCTTCAAGGGGCCGCTTAGCTCAAAGCCCTTCATTCCCCAGTTGCGCAATGCCTGCAGGGGGCCCTCGTGGCGGGAGAAAAGCTGCTGCAGCCCGTCCGTCGCCAAACCCATCGGCAGGAGCGCGGCCTTGCGCTCCCTTTCATAGCGCCGAAGCAGCCGCACATCCGCCACGCTGCGCCAGTAGTCGCGTCCCTGCAGCATGCCTGCCAGGGCCTGCGCATCGGCCAGGCCCAGGTTCAGCCCCTGGCCCGCCAGCGGGTGCACGTTGTGCGCCGCATCGCCGGCCAGCACCCAGCTGCGCGGGTTCTTGCCGCTGGCGGGCAGGGCCCCGCACCAGCGGTCCGCCTTGGCAAGCTGAAGGGGCCAGGCTGCGCGCTCCGCACTCAGCACCAACTTTCCCAGCACCTCCTGGCTGGCCGCCTGGAGCTTTTTCGCGAATTCTTCAGGCGGCAAGGCCATCAGCGGCGCCACATGGTCCTGCAAGACGGACCATACAACCGCCACGGAGTTCCCCTGGGGGCCGCCCAAGGGCAAAAAAGCCAGGATGCCGTCGGGCAAGAACCACTGGCGCGCCACCTGTCCATGCGCACGTTCGCACTCCAAGCGGGTGGCGATGGCGTGCTGGGGATAGGGCGTCACCTGAAAATCCACGCCAAATTCTTGCCGCGTGCTGCTGGCGCGGCCCTCGCACACCACCGTCAGCGCCGCGGGCACGGGCGACTCCACCCATTCCACCTGCGGCTGGTAGCGCACGGCTTCCGTGAGGCGTGCTTCCAGGGCGGGCACGTCGACGATCCAGGCCAGGGCATCCACCCCCTGGGTGGCCGCGTCGAAATGGACGGCGCCGTCGTGGTCACCCTGCACCTGCATGGTCCGCACCGGCGTGGCGTGTTCCTCGTCCGGCCAGCTGCGCAGCGATTCGAGCAGATGGCGCGAGGCCGCATTCAGCGCGTAGGCCCGCACATCGGCGGCTGCGGCGCCTCTGGGGCCGGGGGCCGGCAGCAGGGCCACTTTCAGCCGTTCGCGGGCCAGCAGCAGCGCCAGGGTCTTGCCCACGATGCCGGTGCCGCGAATACAGATATCAAAGGTTTGGGCCATGGCGGCATTGTAGGAGGGGGCTTGTGCCCGCGCGCGCAGTGCAGAATCGGGGCACGCATCCCCGCCCGTTTTTCAAGGAGTACCCCGGCGTGAGCTTCAACCCTGATTCCGATCTGTCGGGCACCATCGCACGGCTGTTCGTCTATCCCGTCAAGTCGTGCGCCGGCATTGAAGTGCAGGAGGCGCTGCTCACGGAGACCGGGCTGGACCTGGACCGCGCCTGGATGGTGGTGGATGCCAAGGGCATGTTCCTGACCCAGCGCGTCCTGCCCCGCATGGCGCTCATCCGGCCGCAGCTCAAGAGCGACGAAATGGTCTTGCGCGCGCCCGGCATGCTGGCCCTGCACGTGTCCATCGATGCGGTCGAGGCGCCTGCCACCGTGACCGTGTGGCGGGATACGGTGCCCGCCTGGGACATGGGCGCGGTGGCCGCCCAGTGGTTCACGGATTTCCTGGGCCAGCCGTGCCGGCTTGTCCGTTTCGACCCTGAGCACCGCCGCCTGTCCAGCATGGAGTGGACGGGGGGGATCGAGGCGCCCAATCAGTTCGCCGACGGGTTTCCCGTGCTGGTGGCCAGCGAGGCTTCCATGCAGGAGCTGAATGCGCGGCTGCAGGCGGCAGGCCATGCCCCCGTGGGGATGGAGCGGTTCCGGCCCAATGTGGTGCTGGCCGGCGTGGATGCCCATGACGAAGACCGTGTGGACATGATTCGGGTGGAGGCCCCGGAAGGCGGGATCCACCTGCAGCCCGTGAAGCCGTGTTCACGATGCCCCATCCCCGACATCGACCCCGCCACGGCCGAAAGCACCCCCGCGGTGGGCGACATGCTGCGGACCTACCGCCAGGACAAGCGCCTCGATGGTGCGATCACCTTCGGCATGAATGCCATCGTGGCCCGGGGCGCGGGCCAGATGCTGCGCGTGGGGCAGCGGGTGGGGGCGGATCTGCGCTTCGATTGAGGCGTGAACCGGCCTCCGAACGGCGGTTGCCGGCGGGCCCGTAAAATCGGCGGTTTGTCTCCGAATTCCAGAAAGCCCTGCCATGAGCCTCCAATGCGGCATCGTGGGCCTGCCCAACGTCGGCAAGTCCACCCTTTTCAACGCGCTGACCAAGGCCGGCATCGCCGCCGAAAACTATCCCTTCTGCACCATTGAGCCCAATGTGGGCGTGGTGGAGGTGCCGGACCCCCGCCTGCAGCAGCTGGCCAGCATCATCTCGCCCGAGCGCATCGTGCCTGCGATCGTCGAGTTCGTGGACATCGCCGGCCTGGTGGCGGGCGCCAGCCAGGGCGAAGGCCTGGGCAACCAGTTCCTGGCCCACATCCGCGAGACGGACGCCATCGTCAACGTGGTGCGCTGCTTCGAGGATGACAACGTGATCCACGTGGCCGGCCGCGTGGACCCGATCTCCGACATCGAAGTCATCCAGACCGAGCTGTGCCTGGCCGACATGGGCACCGTGGAGAAGGCGCTCAACCGCTACACCAAGGCCGCCAAGTCGGGCAACGACAAGGATGCCGCCAAGCTGGTGGCGCTGCTCACGCGCATCCAGGCCGCGCTCAACGAGGGCAAGCCCGCCCGCTCGGTGGAGATCACCAAGGAAGAGCAGCCCCTGCTCAAGTCCCTGTGCCTGATCACCGCCAAGCCCGCGATGTTCGTGGGCAACGTGAGCGAGGACGGCTTCGAGAACAACCCTTTCCTGAACCGGTTGAAGGAATACGCCGCCAGCCAGAACGCGCCCGTGGTGGCCATCTGCGCCAAGATGGAAGCCGAGATGGCCGAGATGAGCGACGAGGACCGCGACATGTTCCTGGCCGAGATGGGCCAGACGGAGCCCGGCCTGGCCCGGCTGATCCGCGGCGCCTTCAAGCTGCTGGGCCTGCAGACCTACTTCACCGCGGGCGTGAAGGAAGTGCGCGCCTGGACCATCCACATCGGCGACACGGCGCCGCAGGCGGCCGGCGTGATCCACGGCGACTTCGAGCGCGGGTTCATCCGTGCGCAGACCATTGCGTTTGAGGACTTCATCGCGCTCAAGGGCGAGCAGGGCGCCAAGGACGCAGGCAAGATGCGAGCCGAAGGCAAGGAGTACGTGGTCAAGGATGGCGACGTGCTGAACTTCCTGTTCAACGTCTAGGGGTTGGGGGGCTGAAAGCTCCGCCGGGCCATGGGCCCGATGGCATCGCATCCCTGCACGGCCCCTGGCATGCAGGGATTTTTTTCGACCGTTCGAAGGGGCCTTCGCGCCCCTGGCACCACCGATTTCTATGAACACTGGAATCCTCTACGCCGCGCTGGCCTATGCCGCCTGGGGCCTGTTCCCGCTGTATTTCAAGCAGGTGGCGGATGTGCCCTCGCTGGAGGTGGTGATGCACCGCACGGTGTGGTCGCTGGTGTTTGTCTTTGGCGTGCTGATGGTGCGCAGGCAATGGTCCTGGATGGGCGCCGTGCTGCGCCAGCCCCGTGTGCTGGGCGCGTTCGCGCTGTCGGCGATGCTGCTGTCGGGCAACTGGCTCACCTATGTGTGGGCGGTGCAGAACCAGCATGTGGTGGATGCCAGCCTGGGCTATTTCATTTTGCCGCTGGTGAACGTGGCGCTGGGCTTCGTGTTCCTGAAAGAGCGGCCTCGCCCGGGCCAGTGGCTTGCGGTGGCCGTGGCTGCTGCGGGAGTGCTGTGGCTTGCGGTGCAGGCGGGCCGCCTGCCCTGGATTGCGCTGGTGCTGGCCCTGAGCTTTGGCTTCTACGGGTTGCTGCGCAAGCTTGCCGTGCTGGGCGCGCTGGAGGGGCTGGCGCTGGAAACCCTGGTGCTCGCGCCGGTGGCCGCCATCATGCTGGGCTGGTGGGCCTGGCAGGGCGAGGGCGCACTGGTCCAGGGGCCGCCAGCCGCCGTGGGATGGCTGTTGATCGCGGGCCCCATGACGGCCGTTCCGCTGCTGCTGTTTGCCGCCGGTGCCCGCCTGATCCCGATGTCCACCTTGGGCATCCTGCAGTACATCTCCCCGAGCCTGCAGTTTGCGCTGGGCGTGTGGCTGTTCCATGAACCCTTCCTGCCTGCGCGCCTCGTGGGGTTTGTGTTGATCTGGACTGCGCTGCTGGTCTACAGCCTGGAAGGCTGGTGGACACGCCGGCAGGTTGCGGCGGCCTGAGGAGGCATCTTTCCCGGGCGCAAACAGTGGCCGCAAGGCGGGGTGCGCGGCGCCAAACGCCGCCCGCAGGGTGCGCTGCAGCGCGCGAGCTACTGGAAAACACGGAGCGCTTCCGTGTCAGTTCTGCGTAAGATGCGCGGGCCCGTCTGCCGGGCGTCAGCGCTGGCGGACTGTGTATTTCGGTGAACCTGTCACCCGAACGAACCCGGGCCCACGCCTGCCTCCGCATGTTCTTTGGCCGCAAGAATCCGTTTTCGGCGACGGACGCCTTTCCGCTGTCCGACGCCGTCATGGAATTCGATGACTCATCGTCGGCCATGGCGCGTCCCGCGCGCAGGGCCATGGATGGCCTGGGGCCGCGAAGCGGGCGCAGCGCGGGGCAGAAATGGCGGCTGGCCGGGGGGCTGATCGGCCTGTATGTATTGGCGATGGCCGGGTTCTATGCGCTGGGCATGGTGGATGTGCAGGTGCTCGCCGTCCTGGCCGTATTGGTGGTGCTGGGATGCGGGGCCTTCTGGGGGATTTTCAGTTCGGGCCTGCACAAGAAGGTGCGGCACAGGCACCTGAAGCTGGCCATTGTGGCCACGGCATTGGCCTGCATGGTCGGGGTGTTCTATCTGGCGCCGGTCACGCAGATCCTGCTGGTTCCGTTCACCTTCGTGGCGGTGGCCTACGGGATCTTCACCGTGCCGCGGCCCGCGCTGCTGGCGCTGGCGGCCTGCATGCTGTGCCTGTACGCCGTGGTGGTGGGGCTCCATTACGTGGAGCAGAAAAATGACGCGCTGCTGCGCCTGGAAGCGCTGCACTGGCTGGCCCTGGCGCTATCGTTGCCCACCTACATCCTCCTGATGGGCAGGGTCCAGCGCCTCTACCGCAGCCTGTACCACGCCAGCCGGAAGATCAAGAACATCCAGGAAGACGCCCAGCGCGACCCCCTGGTCGGATGTTTCAACCGCCGCTACGTGCTGGCCGCGCTGGAGGAGCAAAAGCAGCTGGCGGATGAAAGCGGCATTCCCCTGTGCCTCGCCGTGGTGGATATCGACCACTTCAAGCGCATCAATGATGAATTGGGGCATCTGGGGGGTGACGAGGTGCTGCGCACGTTCGCCCGCGTGGCACAGCAGGGGGTGCGCGCAGGCGATGTGTTCGGGCGCTATGGGGGCGAGGAGTTCCTGCTCATCTTTCCCGCCACATCCCTGCTGCCTGCGCTCAATACCTGCGAGCGCATCCGCGCCCAGGTCGAGATCCATGCATGGGCCGGGCTTCTCAAGGGGCGGGTGACGGTGTCGATCGGCGTGACCCAGTACGTGCTGGGAGAGTCGGTGCTGGAGTTTTTCTCGCGGGCCGATACCGCGATGTACATGGCCAAGGAAGGCGGGCGCAACCAGGTGGTGGTCGAGGAGCCGGTGGCCCGTGGCGATTCGCTGTTGTCCGACATCGGCGCACACGCACCGCTGTCGTGAGACGTGGGCATGAGGGAGAGGGGCGCCTGGGGACGGCAGTTGCACACCCTTGTCATTGCTGGCGCCAAGCGGCCTCAACGAAACACCGGGTGAGAAGTCACAGCGCCAAGTGCCCCGGCATGAAGTGCAGCAGCACGCTCGTCATCAGCAGATAGCGGAAGAACTTGCCCACGGCCATATAGGCCAGGCAGGGCCAGAACGGCAGTTTCAGCCATCCGGCCACGGCGCACAGCGGGTCGCCCACCACGGGCAGCCAGCTCATCAGGCAGGCGCGTGCGCCAAAGTGCTGGAGCCAGTGCAGCGCGCGCACGTCGGTGGCATTGCCACGGGCCTTGTCCACGACCTTGTGAGCCCCCAGGCCCATCCACCAGCTCACCCCACCGCCCAGCGTGTTGCCGACCGTGGCGACCAGGATCGCGGGCCAGAACAGTTCGGGGTTGATCTTGATCAGCCCGAACACCGCCGGCTCCGAGCCCAGCGGCAGCAGCGTGGCCGAGATGAACGAAACGACAAAGACCGTGCTCAGGCCGAACTGCGGCAGCGCAAGCCATTCCAGCAGCTGGTGCATCCAGATTTCCATGGGAGGAAGTGTAGGGCGGCGGCGGCATCGCTTTCATGCCAGGGGGCGCTGTCCTACGCAGGGGTGCGCCATCCGCGCATGGCCGTGGGCGGCGCCTATTTGTATCGTGAAGCAACACCGTCCCTGAATGAACTTACCCCGGGAGGCTTCATGCATTGTTTCGCAATCCCTGCCATCGCCCGCCCGGCACCTGCCGCCGTGCCGGTGGGCACCCGCTGGTCGTCAGCGGCCCTGGCGCTGCTGCTGGCCGCCTGCGTGCACAGCCCGCAGGCGGCGGTGCCCCCTGTGTCTTCTTCACTGCCGCCGGCTCCGCACGCACATGCCGGCAGCGGTAGCGGCTGCAGCGAGATGCCCGGTGGGCGCGCCGCGCTGGATGGCGTGGCCCGGGAGCTGCAGGCGCAAGGCATGGCACTTGAAGCCACCTGCCCCGTCGCCGCCGGCGAATGGGTGGTGCGGGTGCGGGTGGTGGACGGCATGAAGGCCAGCAAGGTCGTGCGCGGCCCCCTGGCCGATGGGCACGATGTGGACATGGGCACGCCCGCCGGCGTGAGGCAGGGGGGCGCGGAGTTGGCCGCGCGGGGCTTCTCGCCGGATGTGCTGCACAACCGCCAGTGGCTGCGCACGCTGATGGCGCGCCATGAATTCGACAATGCCGCCGATGCCTGGTGGCGCTTTGCGCAACGTGCCCGGGTTCCTGCACCGACGGCGGAAACCGACCTCGCCGCGCGCTGACCGTGGCGGCCGTGCGTCGCCGCGCCGGAGAGCATCGGGGTGGACAGGGGCGTCATTTCATTGGGCGGAACATTTCATTTGCTGAAATTTTGAGCAGGTACAATCCTGCCTCCTTTTTCAGCATTCGCTGCTGCACCTACCGCGCCCCTTCATGCACATCGGCCACATTCCTCTGGCGAACCGCTTGTTCGTCGCCCCGATGGCGGGCGTCACGGACCGGCCGTTTCGCCAGCTGTGCAAGGCGCTGGGCGCGGGCTACGCGGTGAGCGAGATGGTGACCTCGCGCAAGGACTTGTGGAACAGCCTCAAGACCTCGCGCCGGGCCAACCATGAAGGGGAGCCCGGGCCCATCGCCGTGCAGATCGCAGGCACCGATGCGCCGATGATGGCCGAGGCCGCGGTCTACAACGTGGAGCGCGGCGCGCAGATCATCGACATCAACATGGGTTGCCCGGCCAAGAAGGTCTGCAACAAGTGGGCGGGCTCCGCCCTGATGCAGAACGAGGCGCTGGCCGTGGAGATCGCCGAGGCCGTGGTACAGGCGTGCGCGCCCTTCAACGTGCCCGTCACGCTGAAGATGCGCACCGGCTGGTGCCAGGAGCACAAGAACGCCGTGGCGCTGGCCCGCGCGTTCGAGGGCGTGGGCATCCAGATGCTCACCGTGCACGGCCGCACGCGCGAGCAGGGCTACAAGGGCCATGCGGAGTACGACACCATCGCGGCGGTGAAGGCGGCGGTGAGGGTGCCCGTGGTGGCCAATGGCGACATCACTTCGCCCGAGAAGGCGCGCGACGTGCTGGCCGCCACCGGGGCCGACGCGATCATGATCGGCCGTGCCGCACAGGGCCGGCCGTGGATCTTCCGCGAGATCGGCCACTTCCTGGCCACGGGCGAGCACCTGGCGCCACCGCTGGTGGCCGAGGTGCGGCGCCTGTTGCTGGACCACCTGCAAGACCACTACGGCCTGTATGGCGAGCTGACCGGGGTGCGCAGTGCGCGCAAGCACATCGCGTGGTACCTGCGTGCGCTGCCCGGCGGCGAGGCCTTCAGGCAACACATCAATACGATCGAGGACTGCGCCGCGCAGTGGCAGGCCGTGGCCGACCACCTGGATGCGCTTGCGCAACAGATGGACCGGCTGCCCGCCGCCACCGGCACGGACGCAGAACCAGAAGAACAAGAGGGAATGGCTGCATGAGCAAGAAACACATAGAAGAATGCGTGCGCGAGAGCCTGCAAGGCTACTTTCGCGACCTGGGCGGAGAGACGCCCGACGGCATGTACGACATGCTGGTGCGCGTGGTCGAGAAACCGCTGCTGGAAGTGGTGATGACCCATGCCGACAACAACCAGTCCCGCGCCGCCGAATGGCTGGGCCTGAACCGCAACACGCTGCGCAAGAAGCTGGCCCTGCACAAGCTGCTCTGATCGGCGCACGATTGCTATTAAATGTATAGCTGTTGGCGCTTATCCATAAAGCGCCAGGCCCTTTTTTTATTCAAACTCTCCCCACCACCACTGCCATGAACGCACTTCTTTCCGTCTCCGACAAGACCGGCATCGTCGAATTTGCACAGGCCCTGCATGCGCTGGGCATCAAGCTGCTGTCCACCGGCGGCACCGCCAAGCTGCTGGCCGACCAGGGCCTGCCCGTGACCGAGGTGGCCGAGGTCACCCAGTTCCCAGAGATGCTGGACGGCCGCGTGAAGACGCTGCACCCCAAGGTGCATGGCGGCCTGCTGGCGCGCCGCGAGCTGCCCGAGCACATGGCCGCGCTCCAGGAGCATGGCATCGACACCATCGACCTGCTGGTGGTCAACCTGTACCCCTTCGAGTCCACCGTGGCCAAGGCGGGCTGCACGCTGGCCGACGCCATCGAGAACATCGACATCGGCGGCCCGGCCATGGTGCGCAGCGCCGCCAAGAACTGGAAGGACGTAGGCGTGCTGACCGACGCCTCGCAGTACCCGGCCGTGCTGGCCGAGCTGAAGGAAAAGGGCAAGCTTTCCGACAGGCTGCGGTTCGCGCTGTCGGTGGCCGCGTTCAACCGCATCGCGCAGTACGACGGCGCCATCAGCGACTACCTCTCCTCCGTCACCTTCGAAGAGGAAAAGCTGTCCGAAACCTACGTGCCCGCGCGTGCCCAGTTCGCCGGCCAGAGCAACGGCATCTTCACCAAGGTGCAGGACCTGCGCTACGGCGAGAACGCGCACCAGCAGGCCGCGCTGTACCGCGACCTGTACCCCGCGCCCGGCTCGCTGGTCACGGCCGAGCAGGTGCAGGGCAAGGAGCTGTCGTACAACAACATCGCCGACGCCGATGCGGCGTGGGAATGCGTCAAGAGCTTCGAGGCGCCTGCCTGCGTCATCGTCAAGCACGCCAACCCCTGCGGCGTGGCCGTGGGCCTGGACGCGCTCGATGCCTACGGCAAGGCCTTCCAGACGGACCCCACCAGCGCCTTCGGCGGCATCATCGCCTTCAACCGCACGGTGGATGGCGCCGCCGCCCAGCAGATCGCCAAGCAGTTCGTCGAAGTGCTGATGGCGCCGGAGTTCACGCCCGAGGCGCTGGAGGTGTTCAAGGCCAAGGCCAATGTGCGCCTGCTCAAGATCGCCCTGCCGCCGCATGCCGGCAAGGCGCAGCAGCTCACCGACTGGCAGCGGGGCCGCAACGCCATGGATGCCAAGCGCATCGGCTCCGGCCTGCTGCTGCAGACCGCGGACAACCACGAGCTGTCGCTCATCGACCTGAAGGTGGTCACGCACAAGCAGCCCACGCTGGAAGAGATGGAAGACCTGCTGTTCGCCTGGAAGGTGGCCAAGTACGTCAAGAGCAATGCCATCGTCTTCTGCAAGGGCGGCATGACCATGGGCGTGGGCGCCGGCCAGATGAGCCGCCTGGACTCGGCCCGCATCGCCAGCATCAAGGCGGGCCACGCGGGCCTCACGCTGCAGGGCACCGTGGTGGCCAGCGACGCATTCTTCCCCTTCCGCGACGGCCTCGATGTGGTGGTCGATGCAGGTGCGACCTGCGTGATCCAGCCCGGTGGCTCCATGCGCGACAACGAAGTGATCGATGCCGCCAACGAGCGCGGCGTGGCCATGGTGTTCAGCGGGGTGCGCCACTTCCGCCACTGATTCGGGCGGCGGGGCGCCATGCAAGAAGCGGCTTCCTGGGAAGCCGCTTTTTTTGGGAGGTACTCTCGGAACGGGGAGAGAGTCAGGTTCCGAAGTTCATCGGCAGCCCTACATAGTTCTCGGCCAGTGAGACCGAGGCTGCGCGCGAGTGCACCAGGTATTCCAGCTCGGCTTCCTGAATCTTCTGGCCGAATTCGCCAGTCTCTGGAAAACGGTGCATCAACGAGGTGAACCACCACGAGAAGCGCTCGGCGCGCCACACGCGGCGCAGGCAGCGGTCGGAATAGGTGTCGATGCCGGCGCTCGACTTCTCGCCGTAGTAGTTGGCGAACGCATTCCACAGGTAGCCCACGTCACTCGCCGCCAGGTTCAGGCCCTTGGCGCCGGTGGGCGGCACGATGTGGGCCGCGTCGCCCGCCAGGAACAGGCGGCCAAAGCGCATGGGCTCGGCCACGAAGCTGCGCAGCGGGGCGATGCTCATCTCCAGCGCCGGGCCGGTGACAAGGTTCTCGCGCGCCTCGGGGTCCAGGCGGTTGCCCAGTTCGGCCCAGAACTGCTCGATGCTCCACTGCTCCACCTTGTCGGTCGATGGCACTTGCAGGTAGTAGCGGCTGCGCGTGTTGCTGCGCATGCTGCACAGCGCAAAGCCCCGCTCGGTGTTGGCGTAGATCAGCTCGTGGGACACGGGCTTCACGTCTGCCAGCACGCCCAGCCAGCCAAAGGGGTAGACACGCTCGTAGGTGCGCAGTGCGCCTTCGGGCACGCTGGCGCGGCACACGCCGTGGTAGCCGTCGCAGCCTGCGATGAAGTCGCACAGCACCTCGTGCGTCTGGCCGTCCTTCTCGTAGGTCACGCGCGGCTGCTGGCCGTCGAAGTCGTGCACGCTCACGTTCTGGGCGTCGTACACCGTGGTCAGGCCTTCGGCGGCGCGGGCGTCCATCAGGTCGCGGGTCACTTCGGTCTGGCCGTACACCGTCACGCGGCTGCCGCCGGTCAGCGCGTGCAGGTCGATGCGGTGCCGCGCGCCCTTGAACAGCAGCTCGATGCCGTCGTGTGGCAGTCCTTCGGCATGGGCGCGGGCGCCGACACCCGCCTGGTCCAGCAGGTCCATGCTGACCTGCTCCAGCACGCCGGCGCGGATGCGGCCCAGCACGTAGTCGGGGCTGCGCTGTTCGATGATGACGGCGTCGATGCCGGACTTGTAAAGCAACTGGCCGAGCAGCAGGCCGGCGGGGCCTGCGCCGATGATGGCAACCTGGGTACGCATGGTGGACAACCTCACAAAGCAAACAAGGGCGCTGGAAAGCGCTAAGACAACAGCGCCAAGCGTAGGTTGATCCATGTCAACGCGGCGCCCGCCCGGCGCCCTGGCGCGCGGTGGGTGGACGTGATGTGCGATCATCGCGCAATCTTCCACAGCCCCGGCGCATCGGGCGCCCGCACCCCGGGCATCGACCGGCCGACCATGGACCCCCGCATGACCACCGTTCCCATCGCCAAGGCAGATTTCATCGAAGGCATGGCCAAGGGCCTGGCGGTGCTGGAGAGTTTCGACACCGAGCGCCAGCGGCTCAATGCCACGCTGGCCGCGCAGCGCACCGGCCTCACGCGCGCGGCGGCGCGCCGCCACCTGCTCACGCTGGCGCACCTGGGTTATCTGGAGACGGATGGCAGCTACTTCTGGCTGGCGCCCAAGGTGCTGCGGTTTTCGGGCAGCTACCTGGCATCGGCCCGGCTGCCGCGGGTGCTGCAGCCCACGCTCAACCGGCTGGCGGCACAGACGCAGCAGTCATTCTCGGCCGTGGTGCTGGATGGCGGCGAGGTGGTGATCGTGGCGCGCAGTGGGGTGTACGGCGCGCCTTCGCGCGTGCTGGCCTATGGCCTGCACCTGGGGGCGCGGCTGCCGGCGCACCCCACGTCCACGGGGCGCGTGCTGCTGGCCGCGTTGCCACCGGCGGCGCTGACGGCGTGGCTCAAGGCCTGCCCGCTGCACCGGCTCACGCCCCACACCATCACCCAGGTCGGCCCGCTGCGGCAGGTGATTGCCAAGGCGCGCCGCGACGACCATTGCCTGGCGGTGGAGGAGCACGAGCTGGGCGTGCACGCGCTGGCAGTGCCCCTGCGCAATCTGCAGGGTGACACGGTGGCCGCGCTCAATGTGGTGGCGTCGCCCAAGCAGGTGGACGAGCGCAGCCTGCAGCGCGACATGCTGCCACTGCTGCAGGAGGCCGCCCGCGAGCTGCGGGGGCTGCTGTGAACGAATGCCAACGTCGAGTTAGCAAGCGGGAATACCCATAAAAATGGCCGAAAGCGCTTGATGAGTAAGCGCTGGCAGCTATTATTTTGATAGTTCCTTGAAGACTTCGCGGGCGGCTGCCACGGTGGCGGCGATGTCGTCGGCGGTGTGTGCCGCGCTCACGAAGCCCGCCTCGTACAGCGCCGGCGCGATGTAGATACCGCGATCAAGCAGGCCGTGGAACAGCTGGTTGAAACGCGCGCTGTCGGTCTTGAGCACCTGGGCGTAGTTCTGGGGCAGCTCGGGCATCAGGAAGAAGCCGAACATCCCGCCTTCGCTGTCGGTGCTGAAGGGCACGCCTTCGGCCGCCGCCGCGGCAGCCAGCCCATCGACCAGCGAGCGCGTGGTGGCCGACAGGGCGTCGAAGAAACCCGGCTTCCTGATCTCGCGCAGCGTGGCCAGCCCGCAGGCCGTGGCCACCGGGTTGCCCGACAACGTGCCCGCCTGGTACACGGCCCCCAGCGGTGCCAGGTGTTCCATGATGGCGCGCGGGCCCCCAAAGGCGGCCAGCGGCATGCCGCCACCGATCACCTTGCCCAGCACCGTGATGTCGGGCTTGAAGCCCGGGATGCTCCGGGCGTACACGCTCTGGGCGCTGCCCAGGGCCACGCGAAAGCCCGTCATCACCTCGTCGAGTACCAGCAGCGCGCCGTATTCGGTGCACAGCTCGCGGCAGCGCTTCATGAACGGAACGCTGGCGCGCACCAGGTTCATGTTGCCCGCGATGGGCTCGATCATCACGCAGGCCAATTCCTTGCCGTGCAGGGCGAAGGCTTCTTCGAGCTGGGCGACGTTGTTGTATTCCAGCACCAGGGTGTGCTGCACTACTTCGGGCGGTACGCCCGCGCTGGTGGCGTTGCCGAACGTGGCCAGGCCCGAGCCGGCCTTGACCAGCAGCGAATCGGCATGGCCGTGGTAGCAGCCCTCGAACTTGATGAACTTGCTGCGGCCCGTGGCACCGCGCGCCAGGCGGATGGCGCTCATGCCGGCTTCGGTGCCCGAGCTGACCAGGCGGATCATCTCCATCGAAGGCACAAGGCTCAGGATTTCCTCGGCCAGCTCCACTTCGCGCTCGGTCGGCGCGCCAAAACTGAAGCCTTCGAGCGCGGCGCTCTGCACGGCTTCGAGCACGGCGGGGTGGCCGTGGCCCAGGATCATCGGACCCCAGGAGCCGATGTAGTCGATGAAGCGCTGGTCGTTGGCGTCCCAGAAGTAGGCGCCCTGGGCGCGCTTCACGAAACGCGGCGTGCCGCCCACGGCCTTGAAGGCCCGCACGGGCGAGTTCACGCCGCCGGGGATCAGCGCCTTGGCGCGTTCGAACAGGGGGATGTTGAGGTCAGTGCTTGGTGTCATGGGGTGGCATCACAAAGCCTTCGAGGGCCTGTGCTTCGTCAATCGGAGGTTCTTCTTCATCGCCGTCGGCTTCGTCGTCGTCGGGCTGGGCCCAGAACATGCGGTCGGGCACGATGTGCCCCATGCCGGGGCGAAAGCCGGCGTCCAGGCAGCGGTCGAGGTAGCCCAGGGCCTCGCTGGTGGCCTCGCCCAGGTCGTTGCCGCTGGCCACCAGGGCGGTGAGCGCGGCGGACAAGGTGTCGCCAGCGCCGGAGAAGGTGGCGTCGAACAACTCGAACTTGCCGCTGCCCAGCACGGTCTGGGGCGAGGCCAGGACGTTCTCGACAAACTGCTCGGGCAGTGGAATACCGGTGACCAGGGTGTAGGGCACACCCATCTCGGAGGCGGCCCGGGCGATGTCGCGCGCGGTCGGGCTGCGGTCGCTGGTCCAGTCCGGCAGCAGCCAGCGCCACAGGGTGCTGTGGTTTCCAACCAACACCGAGGTCTGCGGTAACAACAATTCCCGGAAGGCGTCCAGGTACTCGTCGATCAGCTCGTCGCGCCACCAGGACAGGTTGGGCATGTAGGCGATCACGGGCACTTCGTCGTAGTCGGTCGTGATCTCGGCGATGGTGCTGATGTTCTCCGGGCTGCCCACGAAACCGACCTTGATGGCCTGTACCGGCAGGTCCTCCAGGACGGCGCGGGCCTGCTCGGCCACGGCCTCGTCGTCAAAACTGAAGTGGTCGAAAATCTCCGCGGTATCGCGGGCGTACGCGCCGCAGACCACGGCGATCGGGTGCCCGCCCACGGAGGCGATGGTGGTGATGTCGGCCGTCAGTCCGCCGGCGCCGCTGGGGTCGCTGGCATTGAAGACGAGCACGCACGCAGGGCTTGCGTCCTCCGAACCGTCATCTTCGAGATCTATGATTTCTGGGGGGGGAGGGGATGCTTTGGCGGTCATGGACCAGATCCTGCTTGAGGGGCGGCACCGGCGCCGTGGCCCGCGGAGATGACTAGATACAATCGTTGCATTCTATGTGAAGGCCCTTTAAGCTGTGACCGACTCTAAAACTTGGATGTGTTTGATTTGCGGTTGGATTTATGACGAAGCAGAGGGTTCACCTGAGCACGGCATTGCACCCAACACTCCATGGGATCAGGTTCCCATGAATTGGACCTGCCCTGAATGTGGCGCCCGCAAGGAAGACTTCGAGATGGTTCAGATTTGAGGCGCACCAGCATCATGTGCTGCCGCGTTGTTTATTTTTCCATCGGGAGCAGTAACAATTGACTACAACAGGCGCATCTTTCAAAGTGCTAGTGGTGGATGACAGCAACACCATCCGTCGAAGCGCCGAGATTTTTCTCAAGCAGGGGGGGCACGAAGTCTTGTTGGCCGACGACGGCTTTGATGCTTTGGCCAAAGTCAACGATTACCAGCCTCAGCTGATTTTCTGCGACATCCTCATGCCCAAGCTCGACGGGTACCAGACCTGCGCCATCATCAAGCGCAACGCCCGTTTTGCAGATACTCCGGTGGTAATGCTGTCTTCCAAGGACGGCGTATTCGACAAGGCGCGCGGGCGCATGGTCGGCTGCCAGGAATATCTCACCAAACCGTTTACCAAAGACCAGCTGCTGCAGGCAGTGCAGCAGTTTGGCAATTCCCAACAAGGAGCGATGTAAATGCCCATCCAGAAAGTACTGGTCGTCGACGACTCGAAGACCGAGTTGATGTTTTTGACGGACCTGCTTCAGAAAAAAGGCATGCAGGTACGCACCGCTGAAAATGCCGATGAAGCCTTTCGCCGCCTGGCGGAAGAAAAGCCCGATCTGATCCTCATGGATGTCGTGATGCCCGGCCAGAATGGCTTTCAACTCACGCGCGCCATCACCCGCGACCCGCTGTATGCCGACGTGCCCATCATCATGTGCACCAGCAAGAACCAGGAAACGGATCGCGTCTGGGGGATGCGGCAGGGTGCGCGGGGCTACATCACCAAGCCCGTCGATCCCGCCGAACTGCAGGCCAAAATCGACGCCCTGAACTGAGGCTGCGGCGCGTTCATGGCCAACCGCGAAGCCCTGCGAGAGCTCCAGACCCGACTTGCCAGCCGCCTTCAGGCCGCAAGAACCGAAGGGACCTCTGTGTCATCCTGGCTGGCTGTCGAGTCCGCCGGGAGTTTCTATTTGCTGCCCCTTGGACAGTCGGGGGAGATTTTCCCCTGGGTCTCGATCCAGGCGGTGCCCTATACCCAAAGCTGGTTTCTGGGCGTTGCCAACCTGCGCGGCGGGCTGGTCGGCGTGGTGGATCTCGCGGGGCTCCTGGGCTCCGCGGCGCCCCGTACCGAGCAGGCCCTGTCGGAGGCCAGCCTCCTGGCTTTCAACGCGGCCCTCGAAGTCAATGCCGCTTTGCTGGTGGACCGCCTGGCCGGCCTGCGCGGGACCGATGCGTTCGTGTCCTCCGAGCCTCCGGCCGAGGATTCCCCTGCATTCTTCGGCACCACGTATATCGATTCCAGCGGCGCGCGCTGGCAGGAACTGAACTTGCAGATCCTGTCCCAACATCCCGCTTTCCTGAGCATCAGTGCTTGAGTTTTTCTGTAAGGCTGCACCATGTCCGTCGTCAATCAATTTGGAAAACTGTTCAACCGGAAACCTGCCACACCGGATGCAGGCGCGATTGCCGGCACGGCCGACGACGGGCAGGATATTCTTGCCACGGGTTCGCTGGACGGCGCGCAATTGCGCGACGCGTACCAGGCCGAAGCCATGAACAGTGTTCAGGGTGACCCGGACGGCTATGCCCCCGAGCAGTCTGCCCAGGACGCGGAGGAAGACCTCATCTCCCTGCCACTGCTGGGCCGCTCGACCGCTGCAGCCCACCAGCGCCGCCTGCTCGGCCTGCTGGCTGTGGGCGTGATCGTCCTCGCCTTGATCGCTGCCTGGGTGCTGCGGCAGGCCGACCGCTCCGCGCAGCAGCTTGCTGCAACGGGCCAGTCCCTCATGCAGTCGCAGCGCCTGGCGAAGTCGGTGTCGCAGGCGCTGGTGGGAAGTCCGCAGGCCTTCCCGGACGTGGTGGAAAGCTCCGGCGTGCTGGCGCGCAATGTGCGCGCCCTGAATGCGGGTGATGGCGAACTCGGCGTGGAATCGCTGGGCGAGCCCTACAAGCCCGATCTGGACGCCGTGAACCCGCTCATGGAACGTGCCGAGCGCAATGCCAGCGTGGTGATGGGCCAGCAGAAGATCCTGACGCAGGTGGGGGACGCTCTGCGCACCATCAACCGCCAATCGTCCGACCTGCTGGAAATCGCCGAGACGGTGTCGTCCCTCAAGCTGCAGCAGAACGCGCCTGCCGCCGAGATTTCCGCCGCCGGCCAGCTCGTGATGCTGACCCAGCGTATCGGCAAGTCGGCCAACGAATTCCAGACCATGGAAGGCGTGAGCCCCGAGGCCGTGTTCCTGCTGGGCAAGGACTTGAATTCGTTCAAGGAAATCGCCCAGGGCCTGCTCGATGGCAGCCCTGAACTGCGCCTGGCCGCCACCAAGGATGCCCAGACCCGCGAACAGCTCGAAGCCCTGGTCAAGCTCTATGAGCAGACCCGCACGCAAGCCAGCGCCATTCTGGGCAACCTGCAAGGCCTGGTGTCTGCCCGCGAAGCCCAGTCGGCGATCATTGCCGACAGCGAACCCCTGCGCCGCCAGCTCGAAGGCCTGCAGAGCAAGCTGTCCGCCCAGACGGGTGTGGGCGGTGGACAGCTCGCTGCCCTGGCCCTCGCCGGCCTGTTCGTGATCTTTTGCGGCGTGGGCATCTCGCGCGTGCAGCTGCTGGACAGCCGTGGCCGCCAGGCTGCTGCCGAAATGCAGCAGAAGGACGCCAAGCGCCAGGAGCAGGAAGCCAAGCGCGTCAATGACGCTAACCAGGCCGCCATTTTGCGTCTGATGAACGAACTGCAGTCGGTCGCTGAAGGTGACCTGACCCAGGAAGCCACCGTGACGGAAGACATCACGGGCGCCATCGCCGACTCGGTGAACTACACGGTGGAAGAACTGCGCCAGCTGGTGGGCAGCGTGCAGAACACGGCCACGCGGGTGGCGCAGACGACGGCCCAGGTGGACAACACGTCCACGGAGCTGCTGGCGGCATCCACCGAGCAGCTGCGCGAAATTCGTGAAACCGGCCGTTCGGTGCTCGACATGGCCACCCGAATCAACGAGGTGTCCACACAAGCGCAAGAGTCCGCCACGGTGGCCCGTCAATCGCTGCAAGCTGCCGACTCGGGCCTGCAGGCCGTGCAGAACGCCATCGGCGGTATGAACTCCATCCGCGACCAGATCCAGGACACCTCCAAGCGGATCAAGCGCCTGGGCGAATCCTCGCAGGAGATCGGTGAAATCACCGAACTGATTTCCGACATTACCGAGCAGACGAACGTGCTGGCCCTGAACGCAGCCATCCAGGCCGCGTCCGCCGGTGAAGCTGGCCGAGGCTTCTCGGTGGTGGCCGAAGAAGTGCAGCGGCTGGCTGAACGTTCCGCAGACGCCACGCGCCAGATCTCGGCGCTCGTGAAGGCGATTCAGACCGACACGCAGGATGCCGTGGCCGCTATGGAACGCTCCACGCAGGGTGTGGTGGAAGGGGCGCGCCTGTCCGACAGCGCCGGTACCGCACTGACCGAGATCGACCGCGTGTCGCGCCGCCTTGCCGAACTGATTGAGCAGATTTCGTCCTCGACATCCCGGGAAGCCGTTCTGGCCAACGAAGTGGCCGACAACATCCAGCACATTTTTGCGGTGACCGAGCAAACGGGTGAAGGCACCCGAACCACAGCGCAGCAGGTGCGCGAGCTCTCGCACATGGCTGAAGAACTGCGCCAATCGGTGGCACGGTTCAAGATCGCCTGACGCTGTAGTCATCAACCAGCTGGCTCATAGCAGCCGGGGACGAATCCATGTCATCTATTGATGTCAACAATGCACCGGCCGCGGATGGGACCCAGGGAGATCAGGACCTGGGTCCTTTGGCGTGGGTGCTTGACGAACTGCGCAAATCCCTTGACGGTGCTGTCAAGGCCATGCGCCGCTTTGTGCGCGATGCGGAAGCCGCCCGCGAATCGGATCTCGCGGCGCTCGATGCCGGCCCGCTGCGCATTGCCCGGCAGCAGCTGCACCAGGCGTGCGGCGCGCTGGAAATGGTGGGCATGGGCCCGCCGGCGCTGGTCCTGCGGGCCATGGAGTCTGCGGTCCAGAAGTTTGTGCAGCGGCCCGAGACCTGCAGCGACGACGCCGCGGCCGTCATCGAGCGTGCGAGCTTTGCGCTGATCGAATACCTGGAAACCGTTCTGGCGGGCAAGGCGGCTTCGCCCGTTGCGCTGTTCCCCCAGTACCGCGACGCGCAGGCGCTGGCCGGCGCGGACCGCGTCCACCCTGCCGACCTGTGGCCTGTGGAGCGCAGGTTTCGCGAGCCCGAGGGTGCAGTGTCGGTCACGCCGCTGCCGTACGGTCCTGAAGCGCGCGCGCGCCTGGACGCCGCGGTGCTGCGAATCGTCAAATCCGGTGATCTGCGGGCCTCGTTGAGCCTGAGGGACACCTGCCTGGGCTTCGTGGCGGCCCAGCCGGACCGCCAGTCCCGCGCTTTCTGGAAGATCTGCGCGGGCTTCTTCGAGGCCTTTGGCTCCGGCCTGCTGCCCGCGGATGTCTACGTCAAGCGCGTGGCGTCTCGTGTGCTGATGCAGTACGCCACCCTGGCCAAGGGCGACACGACCATTGCAGACCGCCTGGTGCAGGACCTGCTGTTCTTCTGTTCCCAGGCCAGGCCGGCCGATGCAGCCGCCAGCGACGTGCCCTCGCTGCAGGCCGTGCGGCAGGCCTTCGCGCTGGACCGGTTCAAGCCGGTCGACTATGAGGCTGCGCGTTTCGGCCGTTTTGACCCCGCCATGCTGGCGCAGGCACGCAAGCGGATCGCCGCGGCCACCGAGACCTGGTCCGCGCTGGCCGGCGGGGACCGCAACAAGCTCAAGCCCGCGGCGGATCAATTCAGCCTGGTGTGCGACTCGCTGCGCAAGCTGCATCCCGGAAGCGAAAGCCTTGCGCAGGCCCTGACGCGCGCACTGGAATCCACCACCCGTTCCGGCGAACCGCCCTCGGCCGCCTTGGCCATGGAAGTGGCAACCTCGGTCCTGTACCTGCAGGCGGCCTTTGAAGAGCTGGATGCGGGCGACGACCAAATGGAAATCCGCGCGGGCAGGCTCGCGCAGCGCCTGGATGCCGTCGGTGCGGGCGCGGAGCCCGAGCCCCTGGAACAGTGGATGGAGGAGCTGTACCGCCGGGTCAGCGACAACCAGACCATGGGCAGCGTTGTCGACGAACTGCGCTCCACGCTGGGCGAAGCCGAGAAGGCGCTGGATCAGTTTTTCCGCAACCCGCAGGACACGGCGGTCCTGGCGACCGTCCCCGGCCATCTCGCGCAGATGCGCGGTGTGCTGTCCGTGCTGGGCCTGGACCAGGCGTCGCTCGCGGTGGTTCGCATGCGCGACATGGTGGAGCGCCTGCTCATCAACGAGGTGCCCGAGGCCGATCGCCAGGGTGTCTTCGAGAAGCTGGGCAACAGCCTCGGCGCGCTGGGGTTCCTGATCGACATGCTCAGCTACCAGCGCACCATGGCCCGCAAGCTGTTCGTGTACGACGAAGAGCTCGGTGAACTGCGCATCCTCATGGGCAAGACCCGTCCGCGTGCGTCGGATGCCGTGGAAGAGGCGCCGGCCAAGCTGGAAGAGCGGGCCGCCATCCCATTGCCCGACGTGGTGCCACGTTTTCCCGTGCCGGAACCCTTCGGCGAGCCCACGGATTTCGGATCCCTGCCTTCCCTGCCTTCCCTGCCGGACATGCCGTCCGAGGCCCCTGCGCAGCTGGCGCCGGTGGATCAGGGGTCGCTCGCACCCGACATTTCCTTTGATCTGCCCGTCGCCACAGAAGGTGGCGGCGCGCCGGTGCCCCAGGCGGCAGCGCCCGCGCCCGCAGCGGCGCAGGCACCGGAGATCGAGGATGAACTGCTGGAGGTCTTCCTGGAGGAGGCCCGCGAAGTGGTGGTCAATGGCCTGGCCGCCATCGACGTGCTTCAGGATGAGCCGGGCAACCTCAGCGAACAGACCACGCTGCGCCGTGCCTTCCACACGCTCAAGGGCAGTTCGCGGATGGTCGGGCTGAACGATTTCGGTGAAGCGGCCTGGTCCATGGAACAGGTGCTCAACGCCTGGTTGGCAGAGCAAAAGCCGATGCAGCCCAGCCTGCTGCAGCTGTCCTCGGACGCGCTGCGGGCATTCAGCCGCTGGGCGGACGATATCGCCTCTGGCCAGGCTTCGGGCTGGCAGCCAGACGCATTCCGCAAGTCCGCGGATGCCATGCGGCTCGACGGCACCCTGCTGCCGCTGGCCACCCCGTTCGCCAGCGAGGACAGCCCCCCGCAGGCTGCGCCCGTGCAGGAGCAGATGCAGGAAGCTGCGGCCCTGGACGGCGTGCCCATCGAATCGCTGGAGCCAGAAGCTGCAGACGCCCCACAGGCGGTGGAAGAGGCGCTGGCCATCCCCGACTTCGAAGCCACCGAAATCTTCGACCACGCACCCGAAGTGCCGGCGGATCAGGCCGTGGCCTCCCCCGAGGTGGCCGAGGAGATCGATTTCTCCGTGTTTGCAGCCGCGCTGGACGAAGCGCCCGCAGACGCCGCGGTGATCGATCCTTCCAGTGCCGACTTCGTGCTGGATCTCGAACTGCCCGACCTGGAACCCGCCGTGGCGGCGCCTGAAGCCGAACTTCCGGCGCCAGCGACCGCGTTGTCCGACGAACTGACTGAGGACGAAGTGGCCGGGCTGCTGTCGGCGCAATCCCTGGATGCCGCCGAGCCGCTGGAAGCACCGGAGCCGGTGGAACTGGAGGCGCTGGAGCCATTGCCGGAGGCCGGTGCGCCCGAGCCCGAAGCCCTGCCGCTGGAAGACAGCAGCAGCGACGAAGCGGTCAAGGTGATCGACACGCTGCGCATTGGCATTCCGCTCTACAACGTCTATCTGAACGAAGCCGATGAATGGTCCCGCCGCCTGGTGACCTGCCTGCAGGAATGGTCGCTGGAACTGCACGAGCCCCTGCCGGACATCGCGGTGGCGTTGTCGCACTCGCTCGCGGGCAGCTCCGCCACCGTGGGCTTCAATGCCCTGTCCGAAATGGCGCGCGTACTGGAGCATGCGCTCCAGCATGTGACGTTGCAGTCCGGCGGCACCCAGGAACAGGCCCAGGCCTTCATGGCGGCGGCGGAAGATATCCGCCGGTTGCTGCACCAGTTCGCGGCCGGTTTCCTCAAGGAGCCCAGCCAGGAAGTGCTGGAGCAACTGCGCCAGATCTTGCAGACCGAGGTGGACAACACCCTGTCGCCGCCCGAAGAAGATGCGGAAGCCGCAGACGGGCTGGCGGTGGAGCCGGTGGCACCGATCGGCGCGGAAGCCGCGCAGCCGCTGCCCCCAGCCGAACCCGTACCCGATGTCCCCGCCGAGCTGACGCCCGTGCCGGTTCCCAAGGGGCATGTGGCGCCCGCGTTGTCCGCCGTGGTGCACGACCACGACCAGATGGTCGACGACGCGATTGCCCATGCCGTGGCGCTGGGTTCGGACGTGGATGACGACATCGATGCGATCGACGTCATCGATCCGGACCTGTTCCCGATCTTCGAGGAAGAGGCCGCGGAACTGCTGCCGCAGCTCGGTGGAGCCCTGCGCCAGTGGGCTTCGCGCCCGGACAACCTGGGTGCGCGCAGCGAGGTGCTGCGGGCATTGCACACCCTCAAGGGCAGCTCGCGCCTGGCGGGTGCCATGCGTTTGGGCGAAATGGCCCACCGCCTCGAATCCGCCATCGAGCAGCTGGACGCCGAGACGGTCACCTCCGACCAGATCGAGCCCCTGCAGGCCAGCTTTGACGGCCTGCAGGCCAACTTCGAGGCCCTGCGGACCATTGGGCAGAGCCCCGCCGACACGGTGGTGTCGCTGCCGGTCGAGGCCGTGCGCGCCAGTTCCCCGGTGGACCTGTCGGCAGTGCCGGTGGATGCGCCTGCACAGGCGCTGGCAACGCCGCCATCGGCGCCTGCCGTGCGCCTGCCGGCACCCTCCCAGCTTGCGCCGCTGCGCGTGGCGTCCAACCAGTCGGTGCGTGTGCGTGCGCAGCTGCTGGACCGCCTGGTGAACCAGGCGGGCGAAGTGATGATCAGCCGATCGCGCCTGGACGTGCGGCTGGGCCAGTTCCGCAGTTCGCTGGCCGACCTGTCGGGCAATCTGGACCGCCTGCGCCAGCAGCTGCGGGACATCGAGGTGCAGGCCGAATCGCAGATGCAGTCGCGCCTGGCCCTGTCCAAGGATTCGGCCGCTGGTTTCGATCCGCTGGAGTTCGACCGCTTCACCCGCGTGCAGGAACTCACGCGCATGATGGCCGAGTCGGTGAACGACGTGGCCACCGTGCAGCGCAACCTGCAGCGCACCATGGAAGGCGCCGAAGACGACCTGATCGCCCAGGGCCGCCAGGCGCGCGGACTGCAGCGCGACCTGTTGCGCACCCGCATGGTGGAGTTCGAAGGCATTGCCGAGCGCCTTTACGCCGTGGTGCGCCAGGCCTCCAAGGAAACCGGCAAGCAGATCAAGCTCGATATCACCGGCGGCTCCATCGAGATGGACCGTGGCGTGCTGGACCGCATGACCCCGGCGTTCGAACATCTGCTGCGCAACTGCGTGGCCCACGGGATCGAGAACCCCGAGGACCGGGTCGCCGCGGGCAAACCGGCGTCCGGCACCATCACGGTGGATCTGCACCACGAAGGCAACGACGTGTCTGTGGAATTCCGTGACGATGGCGCCGGCCTGAACCTGCCGCGCATCCGGGAAAAGGCACTGTCCCAGGGCCTGATCGAACCCGATGCGCAGTTGAGCGATGCCGAAGCGGCCAACCTGATCTTCACGCCCGGTTTCAGTACCGCCAGCGAAGTGACCGGCCTGGCGGGCCGGGGCATCGGCATGGACGTGGTGCGCTCGGAGATCAATGCACTGGGCGGGCGCATCGAGACCTCGACCGAGGCCGGCAAGGGCGCTGCCTTCCGCATGGTGCTGCCACTGACCACGGCGGTGACGCAGGTGGTGATGCTGCGTGCCGGCGATCTGGCGATCGGCGTGCCTGCCAACGTGGTCGAGATCGTGCGGCGCACCTCGGCGGCAGACCTTGAAGTTGCATACCGTACCGGCCATTTCGACGATGGCACGGAGCAGTTGCCGTTCTTCTGGGCCGGGGCGCTGCTGCAGGCTTCTGCGCGCAGCAACGAGCCGGCTGGCAAGACGCGACCTGTGGTGATTTTCCGCAGCGCATCGCAGCGCATCGCTATGCACGTGGACGAAGTGCTGGGCAACCAAGAAGTCGTGGTGAAGAACCTCGGGCCCCAGTTGTCCCGCCTGCCGGGCCTGGCGGGCATGTCGGTGCTGGCCTCGGGTGCCGTGGTGCTGATCTACAACCCCGTGGCGCTGGCCACGGTGTACGGCGATCAGGTGCGGGCAGCCCATGTGGATCTGCCTCCCGTGCTGGAGGCCGATGGTTCGGGCGCTGGCGGCAAATCCGTGGTGTCGCTCCAGCTGGCGGGCCCCAGCCAGGTGCCCCTGGTGCTGGTGGTGGACGATTCGATCACGGTGCGCCGCGTCACGCAGCGCCTGCTGCAGCGCGAAGGCTACCGTGTGGCGCTGGCCGCCGACGGCCTGCAGGCGCTCGAGCGGCTGCAGGAAGAGCGTCCCACGGTGGTGCTGTCGGACATCGAAATGCCCCGCATGGACGGCTTCGATCTGGCGCGCAACATCCGCGCGGACGGTGCGTTGCGCGACCTCCCCATCATCATGATCACGTCGCGGATCGCCGAGAAGCACCGCGAGCATGCCATGGAGCTGGGGGTCAACCACTACCTGGGCAAGCCCTACTCCGACGAAGAACTGCTGAGCCTCATTCAGCACTACGCACGCATCGCAGCCGCGGTGGAGGCCTGACCCATCGCGCGCCTCGCGGCCTGTGGCCGCGGGCAGGCCTGCCCTTCCCGGGGCGGGCCCGTGGCGCACTTCCTGCCCTTCCTGGTGCAGCCGCGGCGCCCGGCAGAGCGTTGCACCCCCTGAACATGGCAGAGCCGACCGTGTGCGCTATGCCACGCCACGCCGCGCGGGGGCTGGGCCGCGCTGGCGTGGGGCGGCCTCTCAGGCCGCCGCCGAGGTGACCACTGCGTAGCGCTCCAGCGTTCTTTGGCGTGCCGCCGCGTGGTCCACGATCGGCAGGGGGTAGTTCTGGCCAAGTTGCACGGCCGCCTCCTGCAGCTCCAGGGGCCGCGCCGTCCAGGGCGCATGCAGGGCCTTGTCGGGCAATCCGGCGAGCTGCGGCAGGTAGCGGCGGATGAACTTGCCCTGCGGGTCGAACTTTTCGCTCTGGCTGACAGGGTTGAAGATCCGGAAGTACGGCTGCGCATCGCAGCCGCTGGAGCTGGCCCATTGCCATCCCCCATTGTTGGCGGCCAGGTCGAAGTCGTTGAGGTGGGTTGCAAAATAGGCCTCGCCCCGGCGCCAGTCGATCCCCAGGTCCTTCACCAGAAAACTGGCCACCACCATGCGCAGGCGGTTGTGCATGTAGCCCGTCTGGTTGATCTGCGCCATGGCGGCGTCGACCAGCGGGTAGCCGGTGCGGCCCGCGCACCAGGCCGCGAACAGGGCGTCCGCGTGGGGGCCGGTTTCCCAGTCGATGGCGTCGTAGGCCGGCTTGAAGGCATGCCCCACCACGTGCGGGTGGTGGTGCAGGATCTGGAAGTAGAAGTCCCGCCAGATCAGCTCGTTGAGCCAGGTGGCGGCGCCCGGATTGCCCTGGGCCGCGAGCTGGTGGGCCGCGTGCGCCAGCAGGCGCGGCGAGATGGTGCCAAACCGCAGGTGCACGCTCAGGTAGCTCGGGCCCTTGACCGCCGGGAAATCGCGGGTGACCCCATACTGCGCGATGCGGCCCAGAAAGTCGTCGAACAGCTGCCGGGCCCCGCTGGCGCCGGTGGGCAGCCCTGGCTGCGCTGTTGTGCCTGCGGCGGGCACGAAGCCCAGTGCCGCCAGGCCGGGAATGGGCTTGCAGTGTTCCGCGGGCCGGGGCGCCAGCCGGTGCGCGTGGCGCTCCACCGGGTAGCCCGTCAGGTGGAACGCGTCGATCTTCTTCAGCCACGCGTTCTTGTAGGGCGTGAACACGCTGTAGGGCGTGCCGCTCTGTGTCAGCACCTCGCTGCGCTCAAGGATCGTGTGGTCCTTGGACGTGTGGAAGGCCTTGCCCATGGCCGCCAGCCGGGTGCGCACGAGGCTGTCGCGCGCGAGCGCCTGCGGCTCGTCGTCGTGGTTGGCGAACACCGCCTGAACGTTCAGCGCGCGCGCGAATGCGGGAACGGACTCGCTGGCCGCCGCGTGGGCCACGATGAGCCCTCCCTGCGCGTGGCCCGACAGCGCGCGCAGGGCCTCGTCCAGCTCCACCAGCGCCTCCCGGATGAACTCCACGCGCCGGTCGGCCCGGGGCAGGGCATCGAGAATCTCGCGGTCGAAAACGAAGAGGCAATGCACCTGCCGGCACTGCGTCAGCGCGTGGTGCAGGGCCGCCTGGTCATGGGCCCGCAGGTCGCGCCGGAACCAGACAAGGCCGCTGGGGTAGGAAGGCTCTGGAGAGTGCGCCATGTTCACCGTTAAAATTGGCAGATGTCTTCCGATTCTGCGCCCATCAACCTGACGCATCACTTCCTGATCGCGATGCCCGGTCTGGAGGATGAGTCTTTTGCGCGCAGCGTCGTCTACCTGTGCGAACACAGCGAGCGCGGCGCGCTCGGGCTCATCATCAACAAGCCGACCGACATCACGCTCAAGGGACTTTTCGACAAGGTCGACCTGTCCCTGCGTCGGGAGGACCTGAGCCGGGAACCCGTGTTCCAAGGCGGCCCCGTGCAGACCGAGCGCGGCTTCGTGCTGCACGAGCCCATGCTCATGGACACGGCCGAAACGGACGAATCCGCCTACGCTTCCACCATGACCATTCCGGGCGGGCTGGAGATGACGACCTCCAAGGACGTGCTCGAGGCCCTGTCCACGGGCGCGGGGCCCCGCAGGGTGCTCATCACGCTGGGCTACTCGTCGTGGGGCGAGGGCCAGCTCGAGTCCGAGCTGGCCGAAAACGCCTGGCTCACCGTGGCGGCCGACCTGTCGGTGATCTTCGACACCCCGGTGCCCGAGCGCTACGACCGCGCCTTGTCGCTGCTGGGCCTCAAGGCCTGGATGCTGTCGCCCGAGGCGGGGCACGCATGACCGGCTTGCCCGCTCAGCCCGCCGTTCCCGCGCACTTCCAGACCTTTCTTGCTTTCGACTTTGGCCTCAAGCGCACGGGCGTGGCCACGGGCAACCGCATGCTGCGCAGCGCCACGCCGCAAGCCACGATCAAGGCCGAAGGCGACGCGCGTTTTGTTCAGGTCGCGCAGCGCATCAAGGAATGGCAGCCCGACGCGCTGGTGATCGGCGTGCCCTACCACCCCGATGGCGCGAGCCACGAGAACACCGAACGTGCGCTCAAGTTCGGGCGCCAGCTGCGCGGCCGCTTCGGCCTGCCGGTGTTCGAGGTGGACGAGCGCTACAGCACCACCGAGGCCATCGCCGGCGGTGCCAAGGATGCGGACGCCGCTTCGGCCTGCATCATCCTGGAACAGTTTTTGAGGAACCTCCCATGAGCAGCAACCCATCCCCCGGCGCGTCCGGCAGTCTCGTGCTGGATGCCGAGGCCCTGTACCGCGAGCTTTTGCGCGGCGTGCGCAGCCTGTGGACCCCCACGACGCGCCTGGCGGGCATTGCCTCGGGCGGTGCCTGGCTGGCCGAGCGGCTGCAGAAGGACCTGGGCCTGGAGGGCGCGCCCGGCGTGTTGTCTTCCGTGATGCACCGCGACGATTTCGCCCAGCGCGGCCTCTCGGCCAGCGCGCAGACCTCGCTGCCGTTCGACGTGAACGGCGCCGACGTGCTGGTGCTCGACGACGTGCTCTACACGGGCCGCACCATCCGCGCGGTGGTCAATGAGCTGTTCGACTACGGCCGCCCCGCCAGCGTGCGCCTGGCCGTGCTGGTGGACCGGGGCGGGCGCGAGCTGCCCGTGCAGGCCGACTTCGCCGCGGCCCGCGTGGCCCTGCCCGCCGCCCAGTCGCTGGCCCTGGCGCGTGGCGACAGCGGTACCTTCCACTTCCAAGTCAAAGAGGCCTGACCGTGCTGAAGAAGCGCAACCCCCAACTCAACGGCAACGGCGAACTCATCCACCTGCTGTCCATCGAGGGCCTGCCGCGCGACATCGTCACGCACATCCTCGACACGGCCGCCAACTTCGTCTCCGTCAACGACCGCGAGGTCAAGAAGGTGCCGCTCCTGCGCGGCAAGAGCGTGTTCAACCTGTTCTTCGAGAACAGCACGCGCACGCGCACTACGTTCGAGATCGCGGCCAAGCGCCTGTCGGCCGACGTGATCAACCTCGACATCGCGCGCAGCTCGGCCAGCAAAGGCGAATCCCTGCTCGACACCATCGCCAACCTCAGCGCGATGGCGGCTGACATCTTCGTGGTGCGGCACAGCGAATCGGGCGCGCCCTACCTCATCGCCCAGCACGTGGCACCGCATGTGCACGTGATCAACGCGGGCGACGGCCGGCATGCCCATCCCACGCAGGGGCTGCTGGACATGTACACCATCCGTCACTACAAGAAGGATTTTTCCAACCTCACGGTGGCCATCGTGGGCGACGTGCTGCACTCGCGCGTGGCGCGCTCGGACATCCACGGCCTGACCACGCTGGGTTGCGCCGAAGTGCGCGTGGTGGGCCCACGCACCCTGGTGCCGTCGGACATGGCGCAGATGGGCGTGCGTGTGTGCCACACGCTCGAAGAAGGCATCAAGGACGCGGACGTGATCATCACGCTGCGCCTGCAGAACGAGCGCATGAGCGGCGCGCTGCTGCCGTCAAGCCAGGAGTATTTCAAGAGCTTCGGCCTCACGCAGGACAAGCTGCAGCTGGCCAAGCCCGATGCCATCGTGATGCACCCCGGACCGATCAACCGGGGTGTCGAGATCGACTCCGCCGTGGTCGATGGCAAGCAGAGCGTGATCCTGCCGCAGGTGACTTTCGGCATCGCTGTGCGCATGGCCGTCATGTCCATAGTGGCGGGGAACGAGGCGTGATGCCCGGAATGAATACTCCTGTTTTCATAGCTGCTAGCGCTTATCCAATAAGCGCTAGCAGCCAATTTGGCTTCAAATCATGAAGATACTGATCCAGAACGGCCGTGTGATCGACCCCGCTTCGGGCCTCGACCAGACCTGTGACATCGCCATCGCGGCGGGCCGCATCGTCGGCGTCAACCGCGTGCCGCCCGACTTTGCGCCCAAGCGCGTGGTGGACGCCACGGGCTGCATCGTGCTGCCCGGCCTGGTGGACCTGGCCGCGCGCCTGCGCGAGCCCGGCCACGAGCACGAGGGCATGCTCGAATCCGAGATGGCGGCCGCCGTGGCCGGGGGCGTGACCAGCCTGGTGTGCCCGCCCGATACCGACCCCGTGCTCGACGAACCGGGCCTGGTGGAGATGCTCAAGTTCCGTGCCGAGAAGCTGCACCAGTCGCGCCTGTTCCCGCTGGGTGCGCTCACGCGTGGCCTCGCCGGCGAGGTGCTGACCGAGATGGCCGAGTTGACCGAATCGGGCTGCGTGGGCTTCGGCCAGGCCGAAGTGCCCCTGGCCAGCACCCAGGTGCTGCAGCGCGCGCTGCAGTACGCCGCCACCTTTGGCTACACCGTGTGGCTGCGCCCGCAGGAAATGCACCTCGGCAAAGGCGTGGCCGCCAGCGGTGCGCTGGCCACGCGCCTGGGCCTGTCGGGCGTGCCCGTGGCAGCCGAGACCATTGCGCTGCACACCATCTTCGAGCTGCTCAAGACCACCGGTGCGCGCGTGCACCTGTGCCGCCTCAGCAGCGCGGCCGGTGTCGAGCTGGTGCGCCGGGCCAAGGCCGAGGGACTCAACGTGACCTGCGACATCAGCATCAACACGCTGCACCTGACCGAAAACGACATTGGCTTCTTCGACAGCCGTGCGCGCTTGACGCCCCCGCTGCGCCAGCAGCGCGACCGCGATGCCCTGAGCGCGGCGCTACTGGATGGCACCGTCGATGCGCTGGTGTCCGACCACACCCCTGTTGATGAAGACGCCAAGACCCTGCCGTTCGCCGAGGCCGAACCCGGTGCCACGGGCCTGGAGCTGCTGCTGAGCTTGGCGCTCAAGTGGTCGCAGGACAGCGGCGTGCCGCTCGTGCGCGCGCTGGCCACGGTCACGTCCGAACCCGCGCGCGTGCTGGGCAGTGCCCTGGGCACGCTGCAGGCCAGCGTGGGCCAGATCGTCGAAGGCGGCGTGGGCGACCTGTGCATCTTCGACCCCCAGGCCGCGTGGACCGTGCAGGACGATGCGCTGCGCAGCCAGGGCAAGCACACGCCGTTTTCCGGCTACGAGCTGCCAGGCCGGGTGCGCATGACGCTGGTGGGCGGGCAGGTGGCGTACGGGTGACCCCCCTGTGCCGCTTTGCGCCATCCCCCGAGGGGGACGCCACCGGTGGTCCGGCAGGGCCGGTTCCACGGTGGCACCCGCATCGGCCAGGCCCGTTGCGTGGGCCATGGGCATGGCGAATCGCCACGGACGGCTGAGATGAGGCACCTGCGCGCCTGCTGGCGCCTGCTGCGCCTGCTGGGCCACATCGCCAAGGGGCTGGCCATCGTGGCGCTGCGTTTTCCGGCGCTGTCGCCCGATCAGCAGCATGCGCGGGTGCAGGTGTGGTCGCTGCAACTGCTGGCCCATGCCGGCATCAGCCTGCGCATCGTGGGGCAGCCGCCAGTGGCGGGGCCGGTGATGCTGGTCGCGAACCACATCTCGTGGCTTGACATTCCCGTGATGCACGCGGCCAGGCATTGCCGCTTCGTGTCCAAGTCCGACGTGCAGGGCTGGCCGCTGATCGGCACGCTGGCCACCGCCGCCGGCACCCTCTACATCGAGCGTAGTTCGCGCCGCGATGCGCTGCGCATGGTGCGGTCCATGCACGAGGCGCTGGAGCGCGGCGAGGTGCTCGCGGTGTTTCCCGAGGGCACCACGGGCGATGGCCGCGAGATGCTGCCGTTTCATGCCAACCTGCTGCAGGCCGCCGTCACCGCCAGCGCGCCGGTGCAGCCCGTGGGCCTGCGCTTTGCCGACAGGGCCACCGGCGCCACCAGTTTCGCGCCCAGCTACATCGGCGACGAGACCCTGGTGGGCTCGATCTGGCGCACGCTGTGCGCGCCGTCCATCGATGCCGTGGTGCACTACGGCGACCCGCAGCCGGCCGAAGGCCGCGACCGGCGCGCATGGGCGCAGCACCTGCACGACACCGTCGACCAGTTGCGGAAAACCTGAGGCGGCGGCAGCTTCGGGCGGGCCAGGCGCGCCGCTCCTCCCGCGTGCGCGGCGCGCAAGCGGGGTGGTTCTGCGGCCCAAAAACGTGCATATTCCACGTTTGCGGCGGCGACGGTGTGGCAACAGCGCCCAATTGCGGGCAATTTCCCGTATCGTCCGCGTCTTTCGGCCTGCGGCACGGCGGCAGCAGGCACCACTCACACTGCCGGGAGGGCACCATGAACCTGATTGAGCGCGCCAAGAGCATTCTTCTGCAACCCAAGGAGACCTGGGTCGCCATCGAATCCGAATCCACCGATGCGGCGACCCTCTTCACCCGCTACTACATGATCCTGGCCGCGATCCCGGTGGTCTGCGGCTTCATCGGCCTGTCGCTGATCGGCTTCGGCGGCTTTGGCGTGACCGTTCGCGTGCCCCTGGTTTCCGGCCTGGTGAACATGGTGGTGTCGTACGTGCTCAGCCTGGTGGGCGTGTTCGTGCTCGCGCTCATCATTGATGCGCTCGCCCCTGCGTTCGGGGGGCAGAAGAACCAGATCCAGGCCCTCAAGGTGGCGGTCTATGCCAGCACGGCCGCCATGCTGGGCGGGGTGTTCAGCCTGCTGCCGGCGCTGGCCATGCTGGGTTTGCTGGCGGCGCTGTATTCCATCTACCTGCTCTACACCGGCCTGCCCGTGCTGATGAAGAGCGCACCGGAGAAGTCGGTGACATACACCGTGGTCGTCATCATCGCGGCCATCGTCATGGGCGTGGTCATCGGTGCCGTCAGCTCGGTCTTCATGCCCGGTGGCGGAAGCCTGTTCGGCGGCGCCGCGGCGCCTGCCGTCACCCTGAACACGCCCAAGGGGCAGGTGTCCATCGACACCGCCGGCCTGGAAGCTGCCGGCAAGAAGATGGAAGAAGCCGCGCGCCAGCTGGAGCAGGCCCAGAAGGGCCAGGACCCCGCCGCCATCGCGGCCGCCACCGGCAAGGCCGCAGCGGCCGCGGCGGGCGCGCTGGGGGGAGGCCAGGCCATTGCCGCGCAATCGCTCAAGGCCGCGCTGCCCGAAAGCCTGGGGGGCCTGCCGCGCACCGGCTTCGACGTGCAGGACGGCGCGGCGCTGGGCCTGCCCACCAGCCAGGCCAGCGCGCAATACGGCAGCGACAGCAAGCAGGTGCGCCTGGAGATCACCGACATCGGCGGCCTGGGCCAGATGGCGGTGATGGCCATGGGCATGGCCCAGGGCGAGAAGGAAGACCAGACCAGCGCCGAGAAGACGTGGCAGGAGGGCGGCCGCACGCTGCACCAGCGCTACGAGAAGGACGGCAGCCATGCCGAGTTCAAGGCCATCCTGAAGAACGGGCTGGTGGTCAGCGTCGAGGGCGACCACATGGGCGTCAAGGACTTGCGGGGCATCCTGGGCCAGGTGGACCTCAATGGCCTGGAGGGCCTGCAGCGCAAGGGCAAGTCCTGACGCCCCGGCGTACGCGGCGCACGCCCCGGGCATGGGCACCGTGCCCCCTGCACAGGCAAGCCGGCACGCGCCGGCTTTTTTTCGTGTCCGGGCCTGCGAAGCAACCGGTGTCCGCGCGCTAGACTGGCGGGCAGGCGCGGGCCCTGCCGGTTCGTTTCCCTTGCCGGTGCGGCCGGACGCTGCGTGCCGCCAGATCTTCCAGCCCCTTCCCATGCCTGCTCCCACCCTTGCTTCCCTGTACCAGCGCGCCATGGGCCCGGCCTTCGGGCGCCTGGCGCCTGCGCTGGCGCGGTTTCACAGCCTGTCGGGCCGGCACAGGCTTCGGGGCAAGGTGGTAGTCGAGGCTCCGGCGGGCGCGATGGGCCGCCTGCTCGCGTGGGCGCTGGGGGCGCCGCTGCGCCCGGTCCAGGGCGACATCGTCTTCGAGCTGGATGCCACCCCCGGCGCCGAGGTGTGGACGCGTTGCTTCCCCGCGCGGACCATGCGCTCCACCCTGCGCGAATCCGGCGGCCGGGTGGTGGAGCATCTGGGGGCCGCGCGGCTGGGCTTCGTGCTCGATGAACAGCAGGGCCGGCTGATCATGCGCTTGCAGCACCTGCATTTCCTGGGCATCCCTTGCCCCGCGTGGCTGCGCCCGCGCGTGGTGGCCGAGGAGACCGGGCGGGGCGATACCCTGCATTTCCACGTGCAGGCCACCGTGCCGTGGGTGGGGCGGGTGGTTCACTACCGGGGCCACCTGGTCGTGCCAGCCACCGAGAGGCTTCCTCCATGATCGTGGTGTTCGACGCGCAGTGCCTGCTGTGCAACGGCTGGGTGCGGTTCCTGCTGCGGCACGACCGCGCGGGGCGCATCCGTTTCGCCTCCATGCAGGGCGCCACCGGCCGGCGGCTGCTGGCCGGCGCGGGCCTGCAGGTGGATGGGCTGCGGACCCTGCTCGTCATCGAGGGTGGCCGCAACTGGCAGCACACGGCGGCCATCCTGCGCGTGCTGCACCGCCTGGGGTGGCCCTGGCGCCTGGCCTGGTTGGGATGGCTGGTGCCCGCGCCCGTGCGCGACGCGCTCTACCGCCGGGTGGCGCGCAATCGCTACCGGATATGGGGGCGCTCCAAGACCTGCCTGGTGCCCGCGCCCGGGATGGCCGCACGGTTCCTGGACTGACGCGGCATCGGGCCGCGCACGCCGTCACTCGCGGGGGAAGGTCACCACATGGTCCACCTGCGCGCGGATGCCGATCCATTCGCCCAGGGCGTGGTCGTGGTGGCTGGGCACGTGGGCCAGCATGGTCTGGCCGCTGGCCAGGCGCAGCGTGTAGAGGAATTCGGCGCCCCGGAACGACTTGCGCACGATCTGCGCCTGCACCGGCGCATCGTCGTCGTGCACGATGTCGTCGGCGCGCAGCAGCACATCGCATTCGCCGCCGGGGTAGCTGCCGGGCAGGGGGCATTCGTCCAGGTCGGTCAGTTCGCCCAGGGGCGTTTGCGCCACCACGTTGTTGCCGCGCTGCACCAGCGTGGCGGGGGCGAACACGCCGTGCCCGATGAAGTCGGCCACGAAGCGCGTGGCGGGGCGGTGGTACAGGGTGTACGCGTCGTCCCACTGGTGCAGGCGGCCCTCGTGCATCACGCCGATCACATCGCCGATGGCAAAGGCCTCGAACTGGTCGTGCGTGACGAACAGCGCCGTGGCGCCCGCGGCCTTCAGGATGCCGCGCACCTCGTGCGCGAGGCGCTCGCGCAGGTCCACGTCGAGGTTGGAGAAGGGCTCGTCCAGCAGCATGAGCTGCGGGCGCGGCGCCAGGGCGCGTGCCAGCGCCACGCGCTGTTGCTGGCCTCCGGAGAGTTCGTGCGGAAAGCGGTTCTCGCTGCCTTCCAGCCCCACCAGCTGAAGCACCTCGGTCACGCGCGCGGCCTGCTCGGCCCGGGGCAGCGCGTGGATGCCGAACGCCACGTTGCGGCCCACCGACAGGTGCGGAAACAGGGCGTAGTCCTGGAACACCATGCCGATGCGCCGCAGTTCGGGCGGCACGCTCAGCGCGGCACTGCTCACGAGGCCCTTGGTCAGCCGGATTTCGCCGCCGCTCACCGGCTCCAGCCCCGCCACCGCGCGCAGCAGCGTCGTCTTGCCGCAGCCCGAGGGGCCGATCAGCACGCCGATATCGCCTGCGTGCAGGCCCAGCGTGACACCTTGCACCGCGGCCTGCGCACGGCCCGCATAGCGCACTTCGAGTTGGGAGACCTCAAGAAACATGTCTGCATTTTATGGGGTAGGGGAGTGAATGCTTAAAATTCGCATTTGCATTCCTGAGCGTTGCCCGGTTGCCGTCCGTGCGGGTGTGCGTTTTCTTCCCACCCCCTCTGCCGAGCTCCCGCCCCTTGCGCCGCACGCCCTTCGCCTTTCGCACCATTCCCCTGGTCCTGTTCGCAGGCTTTCTGGCATTGCCCGTGCTGGCGGTGCTGGCCTCGTGGCTTCCGTTCTCGCCCTCGGGCCAGGGCGACGCCCAGGCCGGGGCCATCCTGCGCGAGATGGCCGCCACCGTGCTGCCCGGCTATGTGTGGACCACATTGCAGCTGAGCGTGATGGTGGCGCTGGGCGCCGCCATCGTGGGCACTAGCGCCGCGGCGGCCGTGACGCTGTTCGACTTTCCCGGCCGCCGCACCCTGGAGTGGCTGCTGCTGCTGCCGCTGGCCATGCCCGCCTATGTGACGGCCTACGCATACACCGACTTCCTGCAGTTCAGCGGCCCCCTGCAGGTGGGCCTGCGCAGCACCTTTGGCCTCGAAGGCCGCCTCCTGCCCGAAGTGCGCAGCCTGGGCGGCGCGGTGTGGGTGTTCATCTTCTCGCTGTACCCGTATGTCTACCTGCTGGCGCGCACGGCGCTGGGCGAGCGTGCCGCGCACCTCATGGAGGCCGCGCGTCTGCTGGGCGCGCCGCTGCCGCGCCGCATCCGCGCGGTGGCCCTGCCGCTGGCGCGCCCCGCCGTCGCCGCCGGCGTGGCGCTGGTGCTGATGGAAACCCTGGCCGACTTCGGCGTGGCGAGCTATTTCGGCATCCAGACCTTCACCACCGGCATCTACAAGGCCTGGCTGTCCATGGACAACCGCCTGGCGGCCGCGCAACTGGCCACCATGCTGCTGGTGGTGGTGATGGTGCTGCTGCACATGGAGCACCGTGCGCAAAAGCGCATGCGTTTTGCCACCGGCGGCGGGCGAGCGGGCTCGGCCGAGGCGCAGCCCCTGGCGCTGCGCGGAGCGCGCCGCTGGGCGGCATGGGCGGTCTGCACGGTGCCGGTGGTCATGGGTTTCGTGGCGCCAGTGGCCTTCATGCTGCGGCCGCTGGCGGCCGACTGGTCGGTGCTGCCGTGGGAGCGCTTCATGGAATGGGCCTGGCACAGCGTGCGCCTGGGCGGCATCACGGCCGCGCTGGCGGTGGCCATCGCGCTGGCGCTGGCCTTTGCGGTGCGCCGCCAGCCCGACCCCGTCACGCGCGGCGTGGTGCAGCTGGCCAGCGTCGGCTATGCGGTGCCGGGCGCCGTCATCGTGGTGGGCCTGCTGCTGCCCGTGGGCTGGCTGCAGGCGGCCATGCCGCAGTGGGGCGTGGGCGCGCTCGTCACCGCCACGGCGTTTGGCATCGTCTGGGCCTACCTCGTGCGGTTCTGCGCGGTGGCCCTGCAGTCCATGCAGAGCGGCTACGCGCGCATTCCGCTCAGCCTGGACGACTCGGCCCGCATGCTGGGTGTCGGCAGCCGCGGGCTGCTGGCGCGCGTGCACTGGCCGCTGCTCAAGCGTTCCACCGCCGCCGCCGCGCTGCTGGTGTTCGTGGACGTGATGAAGGAGCTGCCCGCCACGATGGTGCTGCGCCCCTTCAACAGCGACACCCTCGCCGTGGTGGCCTACCAGCTGGCGCGCGACGAGCGGCTGGGCGAGGCGGCCTTGCCGTCGCTGGCGCTGGTGGCGGTGGGGCTGGTTCCCGTGATTTTGCTCAGCCGCACCCTGCGCAGCCGGGCCTGAGACCGTCAGCATGTTCCGGTCATCTGCGCAATGAACAAAGCCGCCCGAGGGCGGCTTTGTTCATGGGGCCTGTGAGCAGTGCCCGGGCACTCGTTCATTCGCTCCAGTCGGCGTGCTTCTCGCACAGCTTGTTGGTTTCCTTGCCCTTGCGGGTTTCGGAGAAGGTCACCAGGTTGCCCTTGAAGTCCTCGGGCGTTTCGTTCCACATGCAGGTGCACCACGCCTGGGCCTTGGTCTGGCCCTTGATGGGGCTGGCTTCGTTGCCGCCCTGGTAGACCTTGGCGGAATGGCTCAGGCACTGGCGAAACTGCGCGTCGCCCGCGGGTGGGCGGTTGTAGTCATCTGCGGCGTGCACCGCGCTGCTGGCCGAAAGAGCAAGGGCCAGGGCGGCGAAGAGGGGGGAGATTTTCATGGCGCAGATTCCCCGTGCGGGGGATGAAGAAGAGAGGGCAGGGATGGACACTGCCGCCCGTGAAACAAGGCGGCATCGTCAGTGTAACCATTGGATACATTTTTGGAGTCCGCCCTGCGGCTTTATCTTTGCCGGGCCCTGCCGCGTGGCGGCTTGCAGACGGTGGGCGTGCCGCCCCTGGCATGTTCTCGCACCCGGTTGCCGGGCGCGCCGCCACCAGCATGGGCATTGTTTGCTATCAATAGAATAGCTGTCAGCGCTTTACTCATGAGCGCTTGCGAGCCATTTTGCTCAAAACCCGGCGGGTGGTGCGCCGTGCCCGCGCACCACCGTCCGCAAGGCCGGTGATGCGGGAAGGCCCCCGGTTCAGGCCTGCGTGTAGGCGGTCTTCACCGTCGTGTAGAACTCGGCGGCGTAGCGGCCCTGCTCGCGCGGGCCGTAGCTGCTGCTCTTGCGGCCGCCGAACGGCACGTGGTAGTCCACGCCCGCCGTGGGCAGGTTCACCATCACCATGCCGGCTTGCGCGTGGCGCTTGAAGTGCGTGGCGTGCTTGAGGCTGGTGGTGGCGATGCCGCTGGCCAGGCCGAAGGGCGTGTCGTTGGCCAGGGCCAGCGCTTCGTCGTAGTTCTTCGCGCGCAACACGCTCACCACGGGGCCGAAGATCTCTTCGCGGTTGATGCGCATGCCGGGCGTGGTCTCGGTGAACAGGGCCGGGCGCAGGTAGAAGCCGGGTGCGCCGTCGGCGTTCTTCTCCAGGGCCTCGCCGCCGTAGGCGAGCTTGGCGCCTTCCTGCCGGCCGATGCCGATGTATTCCAGGTCCTGCGCCAGCTGGCGGTCGTCCACCACGGGGCCGATGTCGGTGCCGGCCTTGCGCGCGTCGTCCACCTTCAGGGTCTTCATCTTCTCGACCATGGCGGCCACGAAACGGTCGTGGATGCCCTCGGTCACGATCACGCGGCTGCTGGCGGTGCAGCGCTGGCCGGTGGAGAAGAAGCCGCTGTTGACGGCCGCGCCCACGGCCACGGCCAGGTCGGCGTCGTCCAGCACCACGAAGGGGTTCTTGCCGCCCATCTCCAGCTGCACCTTGGCGCCGCGCGGCACGCAGGCCGCCGCCACGCGCTGGCCCGTGCCCACCGATCCGGTGAAGCTCACGCCCGCGATGCGCTCATCTTCCAGCAGCACCTGGCCCACGTCCGAGCCGCGGCCCATCACCAGATTGAACACGCCGGCCGGCAGGCCCGCGCGGTGCAGGATGTCGGCCAGCGCCCAGGCGGAGCCGGGCACCACTTCGGCGGGCTTGAACACCACGCAGTTGCCATAGGCCAGTGCCGGGGCGATCTTCCAGGCCGGGATGGCGATGGGGAAGTTCCACGGCGTGATGATGCCGATCACCCCCAGGGGCTCGCGCGTGATCTCGATGCCCACGCCGGGGCGCACGGACGGCATCACTTCGCCACCGGGGCGCAGCGCCTCGCCGGCGAAGAACTTGAAGATGGCGGCCGCGCGGCCCACTTCGCCAATCGCCTCGGGCAGGGTCTTGCCTTCTTCGCGTGCCAGCAGGTCACCGAGCTCGGCCTTGCGGGCGATGATCTCGTTGCCCACCGCGTCCAGGATGTCAAAACGCTGCTGGGGCGTGGACACGCTCCAGGCCGGGAAGGCCGCGTGGGCTGCCGACACGGCCTCCAGCGCCTGCTCGCGACTGGCCACGGCGTAGTCGCCGATCACGTCGCGGGTGTCCGAGGGGTTGGTGTTGCTATAGGTGCGGACGCCGTCTGTCCAGGCGCCGCCGATCAGGTTTGCATGCATGGCTGTGGTGGGTTGGTGAGTGAAGTGAAAAGGGTGTGCGGAAGGCAGTGCCTGCCCTCGGCGGAATGCCGCACCGCGCCCAGGGCCCGTGGCGGGGCGCCGACGGGCTGTGGCTGCGCAGCGTACCGCAAGGCCGGGTGGCGGTGGCGCGGCGCGGGCAGCTCGCCCGCAGGTGCCCGCCGCCATCTGCCATCGTGCGGCCAAGGGGCTTGAAAGTCTTGTTGTATGTCATCGTACAACATTTGAGACCTCTCAGACCTGCGGGTTAGTACTGATGAGACAACCGGGCACTTCGCATCTGGCAGAGGAGAGGGCCGATGCCCACGGCGCGGGCGCGTCAACTCGCCTCGGCCTGCGCGCGCCGCCTGCGCTCGCGGCTGTTGGCCAGATGGGTGCGCATGGCGGCCCGCGCGGCGTCGGGGTCCTGGCCCACGATGGCGTCGTAGATGCTTTCGTGTTCGCCATTGACGCGGCGCAGGTACTGGCGCCGTTCATCGTCCCCCGAATCCGGTGAGGCCAGCCGCGCGCGCGGGATGATCATGCTGCCCAGCGTGCCCATCAGTTCGGTGAAATGGCTGTTCTGCGTGGCGCGCGCAATTTCCAGGTGGAACTGGAAATCCGCCGCCACCGCGTCGCGGCCGGCATCCACGGCGGCGGCCACCGCATCAAGCGCCTCGCGCATGGCCTTCAGGTTGGCCTCGGTGCGGCGCTGGGCGGCCAATGCGGCCGCCTCGGTTTCCACGCCGATGCGCAGCTCCAGCACCGCGATCACGTCGCGCAGCGTGCTGAACTGGTCGGGGGTGATCTTGAAGCCCGGTGCCTGCCCCAGCCCCAGCACAAAGGTGCCGATGCCGTGCCGTGTTTCCACCAGGCCGGAGGCCTGCAGCTTGGAAATCGCCTCGCGCACGACGGTGCGGCTGACGCTGAACTCGGCCATGATGGCCGCTTCGGTGGGGAGCTTGTCGCCCAGTGCCAGGCTGCCATCGCGGATGCGGTCCCCCAGGGAATCGACCAGTTCCAGGGCCAGGGTGCGGGGCTTGCGGCGAAGCGCGGTATCGGTGTTCATCTCTTGGTGTTATCCCTATGTGGCGCCGTGGGGAGAAGCAGTACATTGCATTTTTGTTGTACGACAACTGATGACGTTCAACAGAATCTGTTGCCACTGTACCAAGAACCCCCGCCTTTGTAACCGCCATGCCTTGCCATCCCACCCCCATCCGTTTCCAACGCTTGTTACTGACCGGGGCGGCCGGGGGGCTGGGGCGCGAGCTGCGCACGCGCCTGAAAGCCTACTGCGGCACCTTGCGCCTGTCCGACGTGGCCGACCTGGGCCAGGAAGGCGCGGGGGAAGAGGTGCGCCCCGCGCGGCTGGAGGATGCCGGTGCCATGCTCGCGCTCCTGGAGGGCGTCGACGCCGTGGTGCACCTGGGCGGCGTGTCCACCGAACAGCCCTGGGAGCCGATCCTGCAGGCCAACATCATCGGTGCCTACAACCTGTATGAGGCGGCGCGCAAGCAGGGCGTCAAGCGGGTGGTGTTCGCCAGTTCCAACCACGTCACCGGCTTCTACCGGCAAGACGAGGTGGTGGGCCTCAAGGACCCGGCCCGGCCCGACGGCCTGTACGGCCTGTCCAAGGCGTTTGGCGAAGACCTCTCCCGTTTTTACTTCGACCGCCATGGCATCGAGACGGTGTGCCTGCGCATCGGCTCCTCGTTCCCGGAACCCCGCAACCGCCGGATGCTCGCCACCTGGATGAGCTATGACGACCTGGAGCGCCTGGTGGTCGCCAGCCTGACCGCTCCGGTGGTGGGCCACAGCACCATCTACGGCATGGGCGACAACACCACCACCTGGTGGGACAACACGCTGGCGCGCCACATCGGCTACCGGCCGCAGGACAGCTCCGAGCCCTTCCGCGCCAAGGTCGAGGCGGCCGACCCGCACCCCGACCTGACCGACCCCGCCGTGATCTACCAGGGCGGCCCGTTCGTGCGCACGGGTCCTTTCGAATGAGCGCCCCGATGACGCCCCCCGTGGACCTGCTGCTGCCCGACCACCGCGACCAGGTGGGCGAAAGCCCCGTCTGGAGCCCCGCCGAGCAGGCGCTCTACTGGGTGGACATCGAAGGCCGCCAGCTGCACCGCTGGACCTATGCGGACCAGCGCGTGCAAAGCTGGGAGACGGTGGAGCGCCCCGCCTGCATCGCGCTGCATGCGGCCGGCGGGCTGATCGCAGGCATGGACACGGGCGTCTTTCACCTGCAGCCCCAAGTGGGGGGCACCCTGGCCGCCACCCTGCTGGCCGGCGTGGACCACCCCCGGCCCGGCATGCGCTTCAACGACGGCCGCTGCGACCGCCAGGGCCGCTTCTGGGCGGGCACCATGGTGCGCGACATGTCGCTGGCGCAGGCCGCGGGCAGCCTGTACCGCATGGACGGACAGCGCGGCCTGTCGGCACCGCAGGTGCAGGGACTGGTCACGCAGAACGGCCTGGGCTTCAGCCCCGACGGCAAGACCCTGTACCTGAGCGACAGCCACCCGAGCGTGCAGCAGATCTGGCAGCTGCCATTGCACGACGATGGGTCCCTGGGCGAACGCTCGCTGTTCGTGGACATGCGCGATCTGCCCGGCCGGCCCGACGGCGGCGCGGTGGATGCCGACGGCTGCTACTGGATCTGCGGCAACGACGCCGGCGTGGTGCACCGCTTCACGCCCGACGGCCGCCTGGACCGGTCCATCGCCGTGCCCACCAGCAAGCCCTCGATGTGCAGCTTCGGCGGCCCGGGGCTGGACGTGCTGTTCATCACCTCCATCCGCCCCGGGCAGCCCCAGGGCGACGACGTGGCGCTGGGCGGCGCCATTTTTGCCACCCGCCCCGGCGTGGCGGGGTTGCCGGAAACACCCTATCGGAGCGCCTGAAGACAACAGGCTTCGGAACTCTCCCCCATTCACAACACTTCAACCCAGGAGACAACCATGAAAATTCCCCAATTGATGGGCCGCGTGGCGTTTGCCGCCAGCATCGTGCTCGGCGGCCTCACCGCGCAGGCCACGGAATTCCGCTCGTCGGACATCCACCCCGAGGACTACCCCACCGTGCTGGCCGTGCGCCACATGGGCGAGACGCTGTCCAAGGCCACGGGCGGCAAGCACAGCATCAAGGTGTACGCCAAGGGCTCCCTGGGCATCGAGAAGGACACCATCGAGCAGACCAAGCTGGGCGCCATCGCCATGACGCGCGTGAACGTCGCGCCCATGAACAACATTTGCCCCGCCACCATGGTGCCCACCATGCCCTTCCTGTTCCGCGACAAGGAACACATGCGCAAGGTCCTCGACGGAGCCATCGGCGACGAGATCCTGAAGGACTGCGAATCGCAGGGCTTCGTGGGCCTGGCCTTCTACGACAGCGGCGCGCGCTCGATCTACACCGTGAAGAAGCCCGTCAAGACCCTGGCCGACGTCAAGGGCCTGAAGGTGCGCGTGCAGCAGAGCGACCTGTGGGTGTCCCTGCTCGAAGCCATGGGCGCCAACGCCACCCCCATGCCCTTCGGCGAGGTCTACACCGCGCTCAAGACCGGCCTGGTGGACGCCGCCGAAAACAACTACCCCAGCTACGAAAGCTCGCGCCACTTCGAAGTGGCCAAGTACTTCAACAAGACCGAGCACTCGATGGCGCCCGAGATCCTGCTGTTCAGCAAGCGCGTGTGGGACACGCTGAGCGCCGACGACCAGAAGGCCATCCGCGCCGCCGCCAAGGAATCGGTGGGCTTCATGCGCAAGATCTGGGACGAGCGTGAAGAAAAGTCCCTGGCCACCGTCAAGGCCGGCGGCGCGCAGATCGTGGAGATCGACAAGGCGGCCTTCAAGACGGCGATGAAGCCGGTGTATGACAAGTTCCTGAAGGACCCCAAGCTCCAGGACATGGTCAAGCGCATCGACGCGGTGCAGTAATCCTGGCGTTCCATGCCGCAGGGCCGTGCGTCCTGCGGCGGGTCCCTCCTTCCGTCTTCCGAATGTTCTCTATGTACACGCGTCTTTGCGCCTTCATCGCGCGCTCTTGTCTGCAACTGGGGGTGGCGGGGCTGGTGCTGCTGGTCTGCGCCGTGCTTTACCAGGTCATCGGCCGCTACATCTTCAACAACACGCCGACCTGGGCCGAAAGCGGCGCGGTGCTGCTGGTGTTGTACGTCACCATGCTGGGCATGGCGGTGGGTGTGCGTGACGCGGGCCATATCGGCCTCGAATCGTTCCTGGTACTGGCGCCCGACTGGCTGCGCCACAAGCTGGAAATCGTGATCCACGTGCTGGTGCTGGTCTTCGGCGTGGTCATGGCCTGGAACTGCGGCGTGCTGGCCGAGTCCGTGGCGCCCTACAAGATTCCCACGCTCGGCATCTCCGAAGCGTTCAAGTACGTTCCCCCCGCGCTCGCTGGCGTGCTGGTGGCGATGTTCTCCCTGGAGCACATCATCGCCCTGGTCCGCGGGACAGAGGTCGAGCCCGCCTGGCATTGAGATGAAGCACACCCCCCTGAGCGCTTTCAGCGCTTCCCCCGCTCTCGCATGGCTGCGCCACGCGGGCAGGGGGACGCAGCCCTCGCTGCGGGGCGGCCCTGGCTCGGCTGCCCTGGCCTGGGTCACGCCCGCCGCATGCGGAGCGCCCCGGGGACGATCGAAGCAATCCCTGCGTACCGCCCAGCACCCTAACGTTCCTGTAAAGATTCCACCATCATGGCGTTGACCATTCTGTGCGTGACCTTCACGCTCCTGCTGCTGCTGGGCGTGCCCGTGGCGTTTTCCATCGGCCTGTCGTCGCTGGCCACCATCCTGTATGAAGGCCTGCCGCTGGCCGTGGGCTTCCAGCAGATGATTTCGGGCATGAATCCGTTTTCGTTCCTGGCGATCCCGTTCTTCATCTTCGCGGGCGAGATCATGATGTACGGCGGCATCGCCGACCGCATCGTGGACTTTGCCAAGAGCGTGGCCGGCCATGTGCGCGGCGGTCTGGGCATGAGCAATGTGCTCGCCTGCACGCTGTTCGGCGGTGTGTCGGGTTCGCCCGTGGCCGACGTGTCCGCCATGGGCGCCGTGCTCATCCCGCAGATGAAGAAAGAGGGCTACCACGCCGACTATGCGGTGAACGTGACCACGCACGCCTCGCTGGTGGGCGCGCTCATGCCCACGTCGCACAACCTGATCATCTTCACCTTGGCCGCGGGCGGCAAGGTGAGCATCGCGGCGCTGATCCTCGCGGGCATCGTGCCGGCGCTGCTGCTCACGGTGTGCAATCTGCTGGCGGCCTACCTGGTGGCCGTCAAGCGCGGCTACCCTGCGGGCACTTTCCCCGGCTGGGAGATCGTGTGGATCTCCTTCAGAGCGTCAGTCCCCGGGCTGGCGGTGGTGGTCATCATCATCGCGGGCATTCTGTCGGGGGCGTTCACGGCCACCGAATCTGCCTCGGTGGCCGTGGTGTGGGCCCTGGTGCTGTCGGTCTTCGTCTACAAGAAGCTCACGCGCGAACAGTTCCTCAAGGCCGCCTCCAAGGCCGTCAAGACCACGGGCACCGTGCTGCTGCTGATCGGCATCTCATCCATGTTCGGCTACCTGATCGGCCTGTACGGCGTGGCCGAGCTGACGGGCGATGCGCTCAAGTCCATGAGTACCTCGCCCTGGGTGATCTTCCTGTGCGTGAACATCATCCTGTTCGTGCTCGGCACCTTCCTGGACATGGCGGCCACCATCCTCATCTGCACGCCCATCTTCCTGCCCATCTGCCAGCAATTCGGCATGACCACCGAGCAGTTCGGCATCGTCATGCTCATCAACTGCGCGCTGGGCCTGAACACGCCGCCGGTGGGTACCACGCAGTTCATCGGCTGCACCATCGGCGGCATCTCCGTGGGCGAGGTGATGAAGACCATCTGGCCGTTCTACAGCGCACTCATCGTGGCGCTGATGCTGGTGACCTACGTGCCACAGTTTTCGATGTGGTTGCCGGACCTGGTGCTGAAGGCCGGTGGATGAGCACGGCCGTGCAAAACACGAAGCGGACATGAAGTGAACGACCCGATGCGAGAACCCCTCACCATCCGCATGCACGCGGACGACAACGTCGCCATCGTCGCCAACGACGGTGGCCTGCCCGCAGGCACGGTGCTGCCCGAGGGCGTGCCGGGCGCGGGCGTCACCCTGCGCGACAAGGTGCCCCAAGGCCACAAGGTGGCGTTGACGGACATGGCCGAAGGGGATGTGGTGCGCCGCTACAACGTGCCCATCGGCTACGCGCTCAAGCCCATCCCGGCAGGCAGCTGGGTGCACGAGCGCCTGCTGCAGATGCCTTCGGCCCGCGCGCTCGAAGGTCTGCCCATGGCCACCGTGAAGCCGCCCGTGCTCGAACCCCTCACGGGCTACACCTTCGAGGGCTACCGCAACGCAGACGGCTCGGTGGGCACGCGCAACATCCTGGCCATCACCACCACCGTGCAGTGTGTGGCGGGGGTCGTGGCCCTGGCGGTGCGCCGCATCAAGGCAGAGCTGCTGCCGCTGTACCCGCAGGTGGATGACGTGATCGGCCTGGAGCACACCTATGGCTGCGGCGTGGCCATCGATGCGCCCGACGCCATCATCCCCATCCGCACCCTGCGCAACATCAGCCTCAATCCCAACTTTGGGGGTGAGGTCATGGTGGTGAGCCTGGGCTGCGAAAAGCTCCAGCCCGACCGCCTGTTGCCCCCGGGCAGCTTTCCCATCACCGACGAGCGTGATGCGGCGCTGGGCCCGGAGACCGTGTGCCTGCAGGCCGAAGAGCATGTGGGCTTCATGTCCATGCTCGACCACATCGTGCAAAGCGCGCGCCCGCACCTCACACGGCTGAACGCCCGCCGCCGCGAGACCCTGCCCGCCAGCGAGCTGGTGCTGGGCGTGCAGTGTGGTGGCAGCGATGCGTTCTCGGGCGTCACCGCCAACCCGGCCGTGGGCTTTTGCGCCGACCTGCTGGTGCGCGCCGGCGCCACCGTGATGTTCAGTGAAAACACCGAGGTGCGCGATGCGGTGGAGCAGCTCACCAGCCGCGCCGCCACGCCCGAAGTGGCCCAGTCCATCGTGCGCGAACTGGGCTGGTACGACCAGTACCTCGACCGGGGCCGTGTGGACCGCGCCGCCAACACCACGCCGGGCAACAAGGCCGGTGGCTTGTCCAACATCGCCGAAAAGGCCATGGGCTCCATCATCAAGAGCGGCACCGCTCCGATCTCGCACGTGCTGGCCCCCGGCGAGAAGCTGCGCCATGACCAGCGCGGCCTGGTGTACGCCGCCACGCCCGCCAGCGACTTCATCTGCGGCACGCTGCAACTGGCCGCTGGCATGAACCTGCACGTGTTCACCACCGGCCGGGGCACGCCCTACGGCCTGGCCGAATGCCCCGTGGTCAAGGTGGCCACGCGCACCGATCTGGCCCGCCGCTGGAATGACCTGATGGACATCAACGCCGGCAAGATCGCCGACGGCGAGGCCAGCATTGAAGACCTGGGCTGGGAGATGTTCCACCTGCTGCTCGACGTGGCCAGCGGCCGCAAGAAGACCTGGGCCGAGCAGTGGAAGCTGCACAACGCGCTGGTGCTGTTCAACCCCGCGCCGGTGACTTGAAGTGACCCCCCCTGAGTCGCTTCGCGCCTTCCCCCTCGCGCATTGCTGCGCAATGCGGGAGGGGGACGCTCCCAGCGCGGCGGGGCGGCCTTGCACGGGAGCTCTGGCTTGGCCCGCGCCCGTTGCATGCGGCGGGGTGAGGCATAGGTAAATGAATCATTGAAATGTCGTTCTTGCAGCCTGCGTCCCTGAGCGCTTGAACACCCCTCAACAGCCCGTCTTAACGCGGGCTGTTTCACTAGAGAGACACGATTTCACATGGGTCACACCCGATTTTCCGACCGCAAGGTCGTGGTGGCGCTGGCGCTGCTGTGCTGCCTGCTGTGGGGCAGCTCGTACCCTGCCATCAAGACCGGCTACGCCTGGTTTGGCATTGCCAGGAGCGACATTCCCTCGCAGCTGGTATTCGCCGGTTGGCGCTTCCTGGGGGCGGGGCTGATCCTGCTGGCCTGGGCCGTGGCCATGCGCAAGGCCGTCTGGAGCCTGGGCTTGGCAGCAGGGCGACAGCTGGTGGTGCTGGGCCTGGCGCAGACCACGCTGCAGTACGTGTTCTTCTACGTGGGGCTGGCGCACACCACCGGGGTCAAGGGTTCGATCATGAATGCCACGGGCACGTTCTTCAGCGTGCTGCTGGCGCACTGGGTCTATCACAACGACCGACTGAGCCACGCCAAGCTCTGGGGTTGCGTAGTGGGCTTTGTGGGCGTCATGGTGGTCAACCTGGGGCGCGGCTCGCTGGACCTGGACTTCACGCTGCTGGGCGAAGGCTTCGTGGTGATCGCGGCCTTGGTGCTGGCTGCTGCCAGCATCTACGGCAAGCAGGTCTCGCAGCGCATGGACTCTGTGGTGATGACAGGCTGGCAACTGGGACTGGGTGGCGCCGCGCTGCTGGCCCTCGGCTGGGGCCTGGGGGGCTCGCTCTCGGGCTTCACCTGGGGCTCGGCCGCGCTGCTGGTGTACCTGGCGCTGTTGTCGTCGGCCGCGTTCTCGCTGTGGAGCATCCTGCTCAAACACAACCGCGTGAGTCAGGTCACGGTGTTCAACTTCACGGTGCCGGTGTTCGGCGCGGCGCTGTCGGCGCTGTTCCTGGGCGAGGCGCTGTGGGAGTGGAAGAACCTGCTGGCCCTGGCGCTGGTGTGCGCGGGCATCTGGCTGGTGACGCGCGATGCGCCACCCGCCGCCAAATAGATGCCCCCTAAACTTGCAGCCATGGCGTACTCCCTTTCCCGCGAAGCGTTTCAACAAGAGCTCCACGGCCAGCGCACCGACCTGTTCACCCTGCGTGGCGGGGGCGGGCTGCAGGTGGCCGTGAGCAACTACGGCGCCCGCCTGGTGCAGGTGGCGGTGCCCGACGGGCAGGGCGGCCTGGCCGATGTGGCGCTGGGCTACGACAGCCTGCAGGGCTACCTGGACGGCCAGCTCTCCATGGGCGCATTGATCGGGCGCTGGGCCGGGCGTTTGCGCGCAGGCAAGCTGACCCTGCCGGATGGTTCGCTTTTGCAATTGCCCACCAACAGCGGTCCCCACCACCACCATGGCGGTCCCCGGGGCAGCCGCTTCCAGGTGTTTGCGGTGGAGGAGGTGCGGGCCGATGCGCTCACCCTGGGCCACACCTTTCGCACCGAAGACGACGGTGTGCCGGGCACGGTGCGCCTGCAGCTTCGCTTGCAGGTCACGGCCGACAACGCGCTGCACATGGCCTGGACGGCCGAGGCGCTGTACGCACCCACCGTGCTGAACCTCACCGGGCATGCGTTCTTCAACCTGGCGGGCCGTGGCAGCACCCACGGCCACACCCTGCAGGTGCCCGCCAGCCGCTATGTGCCGCTGGCCGCCGACGTGTGCCCCACCGGTGCGCTGGCTGCGGTGCAGGGCACGCCATTCGACTTTCGCGAGGCCCGCCATGTGGGCGATGCTGTGGCGGCGCCCAGCGAACAACTGGCCCAGGCCGGCGGGCTGGACCACTACCTGGTGCTGGACGAGCCGGATGCATCCCGTGCGCCGCCCGTGTCATCCATCACCCCGTCAGCCCTTCGGCTGGCCGCGCTGCTGAGCGAGCCCGCCAGCCGCCGCGCGCTGGAGGTCTGGAGCACAGCGCCCGGCGTGCAGGTCTATGCGGGCCATGGCCTGAAGGCGGACCCGGCGCGGGACCGGGGCCGTGGCGCGCAGCAGGGCGACTGGCTCTGGCAGCCGGGTGACGGTATCTGCCTGGAACCCATGGAGTACCCCGATGCGCCCAACCACGCCGCCTTTCCCATGCGCTGGTTGGCGCCCGGGGAGGTGGTGCGGGGCGCGATCGTGTACCGGTTTCGCGGCCTCTGAGCGCGGTGGCCGGCGAGGGCCCCGATTTTCGGCAGGTCGCGCTACCATGCCACCTGGCTTTCAACCGAGGTCGCTCATGGATACAACCGTTGCACCCAGCACTGACTGGAAGGAAGTGGTGGCGCCCGACGAAGCCCGGCGCTTTGCCGGGTATGCCCGCCAGTTCGCCGAACTACAGGCGCGCAAGTCGCACAAGTACGGCAATGGCCGTGGCCTGCACCGCAAGCAGCTCACCGCCGCGCGGGGCCAGCTGCAGGTGCTGTGCGATCTGCCTGCGTTTGCGTCCCAGGGGCTGTTTGCCCAGCCCGCACAGTACGACGTGCGGGTGCGGCTGAGCAATGGCGGCATGGACAAGGCCTCCGACCGCAAGCCCGACATCCGGGGCTTTTCGTTCAGCGTGCTGGGGGTGAAGGGCGATTCCGCCCTGGGCAACGGGCCCGCCAAAAGCCAGGACTTCACGCTCATCAACCAGGAGAAGTTCGCCTTTCCCCAAAGCGGCGAGTTCGTGGACTTTGTGGTGGCTGCCTCGCATGGCGGCGGCGCGCTGATCAAGTTCCTGGTGCAGCGCCACGGGCTGCTGGGGGCCGCCAGGCAGATCGCCAAGACGGTCAAGACCTTCGGCCGGCCCTTCGGGGGCTTTGCCGCCCATGCCGTGCACAGTGCCGCGCCCATCGCGTGTGGGCCCTATGCGGTGCGTGTGCGCCTGCTGCCCCATGCCTCCAACGGCGCGCCGGTCACCCAGGTGCAGGACGATTGGAACGCCGAGTTTTCGGCCCGCCTGCGCCAGCAGGACCTGGTGTGGGACCTGCAACTGCAGCCCTTCGTGGACGAGGCCACCACCCCCATCGAAGATGCCAGCGTGGACTGGCCCACACCCTACACCACCGTGGCCCGGCTGACCCTGCCCCGGCAGGATCCTGCGGCCGACCCCGCGCTGGCCGCCGAGGTGGAGGCCGCCGTGTTCGACCCCTGGCAGGCACTGGCGGCGCACCGGCCGCTGGGCGACGTGATGCGCGCCCGCAAGGTGGTGTACTTCGAGAGCCAGAAGGGGCGCGGGGCGGTGTAGTCCGGAGCCTTTTGCTGCGATGGCTGCCACCGACCGGGTCAGCCTGCTGATCCTCGGGGCGCCTAAGTTTCGTCTAAGTGTGCGTGCCCACACTGCCCTCCATCGCAACTCCGATGGGAAAGGCACCACACCATGAACACCACGACGCTGACCTCCACCCCCCGCCGCCTCATCCTGGCCCTGGTGGCCGCAGGCGCGGTGGGTGCCACCGGCGCGGGCCTCATCACGGGGCACCAGGCCCGGGCCCTGACCCCCTCCGCGCCCATCGTGGCCCAGACCCCGGCGGCCCCGGGCGGCGCGCTGCCCAGCTTCGCGCAGATCACCGCGCAGAACGGCCCTGCCGTCGTCAACATCAGCGTGACGGGCAGCACCAAGACGGCGATGGCCAATGACGACGAGGACGATGACGAAGGGCAGCCCACAGCGCGCCAGCGCCGGGGCCCGCAGATCGACCCGAACGATCCGTTCTACGAATTCTTTCGCCAGTTCGGTTTCCCCGGCGCGGGCCCGCAAGGCCAGCCCAACGTACCCACCCATGGCCAGGGCTCGGGCTTCATCGTCAGCCCTGATGGCCTGGTGCTGACCAATGCCCACGTGGTCAAGGGCGCGAGCGAGGTCATCGTCAAGCTCACCGACCGGCGCGAATTCCGGGCCAAGGTGCTGGGCTCCGATCCCAAGACCGACGTGGCCGTGCTCAGGATCGACGCCAAGAACCTGCCCACCGTGCGCCTGGGCAGCACGCGCGACCTGCAGGTGGGCGAATGGGTGCTGGCCATCGGCTCGCCCTTCGGCTTCGAGAACAGCGTGACGGCGGGCGTGGTCAGCGCCAAGGGCCGCTCGCTGCCCGACGACAGCCTGGTGCCCTTCATCCAGACCGATGTGGCCGTGAACCCCGGCAACTCGGGCGGGCCGCTGTTCAATGCGCGCGGCGAGGTGGTGGGCATCAACTCGCAGATCTACAGCCGCTCGGGCGGCTACCAGGGCGTGTCCTTCTCCATCCCCATCGAGCTGGCGGCCAAGATCAAGGACCAGATCGTCGCCACCGGCAAGGTGCGCCACGCGCAGCTCGGTGTGGCCGTGCAGGAGGTGAACCAGGCGTTTGCCGAATCGTTCGCGCTCGACAAGCCCGAGGGCGCCCTGGTCGCCAGCGTCAGCAAGGGCAGCCCGGCCGACAAGGCGGGCCTGCAGGCCGGCGACGTGATCCGCCAGGTGGACGGCCAGCCCATCGTGGCCTCGGGCGACCTGCCCGCCTGGGTGGGGCAGGCGCAGCCGGGCCAGCAGGCCAGGCTCTCGGTGTGGCGCCAGGGCAAGCCGCTGGAGCTGACCGCCACGCTGGGTGATTCCAGCGACAAGGCCAGCAAGCAGGGGCGCAACGACGATGCCGTGGGCAAGGGCCAGCTGGGGCTGTCGCTGCGCCCGCTGGACCCCGAGGAGCGCCGCGAGGCGGGCGTGGGCGAGGGCCTGGTGATCGAGCAGGCGCGGGGCCCCGCCGCGGCGGCCGGTGTGCAGCCCGGCGACGTGCTGCTGGCCATCAACGGCGCGCCGGCCCGGAACATCGAGCAGGTGCGCACGGCCATGGCCAAGGCGGGCAAGTCGGTGGCGCTGCTCATCGAGCGCAACGGCGACAAGATCTTCGTGCCGGTGCGCCTGGGGTAAGCCGTGGGGGAGGCCCGCCGTCGGAAAAGATCCTGCGGCGGGCTGCGCGCATCAGCGCGGCAGCGCCTCCACTTCCTTGGTCCAGCGGTCGATCAGGCGCCTGCGCTCTGCGGCCTTGCCGTATTTCTCGAAGTCGTATTTGATGAGCTTGACGTTGTCCAGCGTCGGGATGCGCGGGTCCATCTTGAAGCTCTTGTTGGCGGGCACCTGGTAGCTGCCGACCTGGGCGCCCACGGCCTGGCCTTCGGGGCTCATCAGCCAGTCGTAGTATTTCTTGGCGTTCTCCATGTTGCGCGCGCCTTTCACCAGCGCGATGCCGCCCACCTCGTAGCTGGTGCCTTCGCAAGGCGCCTGGGTCTTGACCGGGTACTTGTCGGCCTTCCACTTCTCGAAGTTGAACATGAAGGTAATGCCCACGCCCACCTCGCCCTTGGCCACGTTGGGTGCCTGCGCCTGGCCGCTGCGGGTGTAGGTGGTGGTGTTCTTGTGCAGCGCCTTGAGGTAGTCGAAGGCCTTCTCCTCGCCCATGAGCTGCACCAGCCCCGCGATCACCGTGTAGGCCGTGCCGCTGGAGGCAGGGTGCGAGATTTCCACTTCGCCCTTGTACTGGGGCTTGATCACATCGGCCCAGCACTGCGGCTCGGGCAGCTTTTTCTTCTTGAGCGTCTCGGTGTTGTAGCCAAAGCCGATGGCCGAGCTGTAGAAGCCCCCCACCTGGTGGCCCGACATCGCGTACTGGCGCACGCTCCAGCCGTGCAGGTCATGCAGGTAGGCCGGGCGGTATTCGGCCAGCAGGCCCTGCTCGGCCGCTTGCAGGAAAGGGTCGCCCGTGCCGCCCCACCAGATGTCGGTCTTGGGGTTGTTGGCCTCGGCGCGCAATTGGGCCGCGATCTCGCCCGTGCCTTTGTGGGCCTGGTTGACCTTGATGCCGGTCTTCCTGGTGAACTCCTTGGCGGCGGCTTCGCACCAGGGGGCGTCGGTGCTGCACAGCGCGTTGACCGCGCCCTGTGCCTGGGCGCCTGCCGACAGCGCGGCCAGCACGGCCGCGGCGGAAATGAACCGAATCTTGTGGAATGCCATCGATCTTGCTCCTTGTTCTCTGTTGGTATGGATCGAACTGAGGGTCGGGCAGTGGGCCCGACGCACGATGATTGTGACAGTGATGTGACAGAAAAACGGCGAACGGGATGCTCCGCATTGCGGTGGGCCGTGGCGCCACCGCTATCCTTTGAGGGGCGATTCCCCTCGATCCATTGAACCCATTGCCATGCGCCTCCTGCTTGTTGAAGACGACCCCATGATCGGCGAAGCCGTGCAGGACCTGCTGCGCGCCGAGCACTACGCCGTGGACTGGGCGCGCGACGGCGATGCGGCCGACACCGCCTTGCGCACCCAGCCCTACGACCTTGTGCTGCTGGACCTGGGCCTGCCCAAGCGCGATGGCCTGGCCGTGCTGCGCGACCTGCGGGCCCGCAAGAACCGCACCCCCGTGCTGGTGGCCACCGCGCGCGACGCCGTGGCGCAGCGCATCGAAGGGCTCGACGCCGGGGCCGACGACTACGTGCTCAAGCCCTATGACCTGGACGAGCTGCTCGCCCGCATCCGCGCGCTGCTGCGCCGCGCCGCCGGGCGGGCCGAGCCGGTGTACGAGCACAAGGGCGTGTGCATCAACCCCGCCACGCGCGAGGCCACGGTGCAGGGTGTTCCCGTCGTGCTCTCGGCGCGCGAATGGGCGGTGCTGGAGCCGCTCATCGCCCGGCCCGGCATGGTGCTGTCGCGCCAGCAGCTCGAAGACAAGCTCTACGGCTGGGGCGACGAGGTGAGCAGCAACGCGGTGGAGGTCTACATCCACGGCCTGCGCAAGAAGCTCGGCGCGGAGGTGCTGCTCAACGTGCGCGGCGTCGGCTATCTCGTACCCAAGGCATGACCCGCAAGCTCACCCAGGCCCTCCAGGGGCTGCTTCCCCGATCCCTGCGCATGCGGCTGCTGGTGTTTCTGCTCGCGGCCATCGTGCTGGCCGGGGCGGTGCAGGGCGCGCTGGCCTACCGGGGCGCGCTCGCCGAGGCCGATGCGCTGTTCGACTACCACATGCAGCAGACCGCGCTGGCCCTGCGTTCGGGCCTGCCGGTGGATGCGCAGGGCCTGGGGCCGGGCCTGGACCCCGAGGACGAGAACCACGAATTCATCGTGCAGGTGTGGACCAACGAGGGCCTGCGCATCTTTGAATCGGCCGTGGGCGCGGCCCTGCCGCAGATCGCCGTGCTGGGCTTCACCGACGTGCAGGCGCGCGGCGGCACCTACCGGGTGTTTTCGATGCAGACGCGCTCGCAGGTCATCCAGGTGGCGCAGAACATGGCCGCGCGGCGCGACATGGCCCGCAGCCTGGCGCTGCGCACGCTGGCGCCGCTGGCCATCATGGCGCCGCTGCTGGTGCTGGCCGTGTGGTGGGGCGTGAGCCGCTCGCTGGCCCCGGTGGAGCGCGTGCGCCGGCAACTGGCCCAGCGGCAGGCCGACGACCTCTCGCCGGTGAACGACGCGCAGCTGCCCGACGAAGTGCAGCCGCTGGTGAGCGAACTCAACCTGCTGTTCGAACGCGTGCAGCGCGCCTTCACCGCCCAGCAGCACTTTGTGGCCGATGCGGCGCACGAGCTGCGCTCGCCCCTGGCCGCGCTGCGCCTGCAGCTGCAGGGCCTGCAGCGCGCGGGCGACGATGTGGCGCGCGCCGCCGCCATCGAACGCCTGTCCGCCGGCATCGACCGTGCCACGCGCCTGGTGGAGCAACTGCTCACCCTCGCCCGGCAAGAGGCCGGAACGGCCGCCACCGACCCCGTGGACCTGCGCGCCGTGGCCCAGCTGGCCCTGGCCGACGTGGCCCCCGCCGCCCAGGTGCGCGGCATGGATGTGGGCCTGCTCGATTCCGACGCCGCCACCGTGCCCGGCAACGCCGAGGCCCTGCGCATGCTGGCGCGCAACCTGCTCGACAACGCCATCAAGTACACCCCGCCCGGCGGCCGGGTGGACCTGCAGGTGCGCGCCGACAACGGCCATGCCGTGCTCACGGTGGAAGACAGCGGCCCGGGCATCGCCCCCGAACACCGCGAGCGCGTGATGCAGCGTTTTGTGCGCGAAACCGCCGATGGCGCTCCCGGCAGCGGCCTGGGCCTGGCCATCGTGCAGGCCATCGCGCAAGGCCATGGCGCCACCGTGCAACTGGGGGCCTCGCCGCGCCTGGGCGGCTTGCTGGTGACCGTGCGGTTTGGTGCAGGTCTGCTGGCGGCAAACCCCCTGGGCGCAGGCGCCATGGGTTGATGGTTCTTTAAATTTAATAGCTGTTGGCGCTTGATGGATAAGCGCTGGAGGCCAAAAACACTCAAAATCTGAAGGCTGGAGGTGTCCGCAGACACCGTCGCCTCTGCGCCAGGCCCCGTGGGCGCGCCGCCGCACAATGCGCAGGCGCCGCACCCACTGTGGCGCCCCTGTCTCCCATTGCCCAAGGAAGCACCCGCATGCACTTCATCGTTCTCGGCGCAGGCGCCATTGGCTGTTATGTGGGGGGGCGCCTGGCAGCGCACGGCCAGCCGGTCTGCCTGGTGGGGCGCCCGCATGCGCTGGAGCCCATCGCCCAGCAGGGCTTGAAGGTGACGGACCTGGACGGGTTCGACCGCACCGTGCCCGTGTCTGCGCTGCGGCTGGCCCCCACGCTGGCCGACGCCGCCCCCGGCGCCGACAGCATCATCCTGCTGTGCGTCAAGAGCGGCGCCACCGAGTCCGCCGCGCGCGAACTGGCGGCGGCCTGCGCGCCCGGCACCCCCGTCATCTCGCTGCAGAACGGCGTGGACAACGTGGCCCGCGTGGCGGCGCTGGCCCCCGGCCTGAACGTGCTGGCGGGCATGGTGCCGTACAACGTGGTGCTGCGTGGCGCCCAGGTGCACCGCGCCACCGCGGGGCATCTGCAGCTGCAGCGCGACGCCGCCACCGAGCGCACCGCGCCGGTGTTCGATGCGGCGGGCCTGGCCACCGTGCTGCCCGCCGACATCCGCGCGGTGCAGTGGGGCAAGCTGCTGCTCAACCTGAACAACCCGGTCAATGCGCTGTCGGACCTGCCCTTGCGGCAGGAACTGCTCGACCGCGACTGCCGCCGCGTCTTCGCCGCCCTGCAGACCGAGGCGCTGCGCGTGATGGCGCGCGCGGGCATCACCCCCGCCCAGGTCACCGCCGTGTCGCCCACGCTGCTGCCCCATGTGCTGCGCCTGCCCAACTGGCTGTTCACCCGGCTGGCCAAACGCATGCTGCAGATCGACGCCAAGGCGCGCTCGTCGATGTGGGACGACCTGGAAGCCGGGCGCGTGACCGAGATCGATGCGCTCAGCGGCGCGGTGGTGCGGCTGGCGGCGCAGCATGGGGCACAGGCACCGCTCAACGCGCGCATGTGCGAACTGCTCGGCGGCCCGCGCCAGCGGCTGAGCGGCAAGCAGATGCGGCGGGCGCTGGGGCTGTGACCAGTCAGGCCAGCGCCTTGTCCAGCGGCACCCGCAGCCCCGACTTGAGGCTGCCCAGCGCCACCGAGGTGCGAAAGCGCCGCACATTGTCATCCCCCTCGAACAGCCGCTGCGTCAGGGCCTCGTAGTCCGCCATCGACGCCACGGTGACCACCAGCAGGTAGTCGGCCTCCCCCGTCACGCTGTAGCACTGCTGCACCGCGCCCTCGGCCGCGATGCGCGCGCGCAGCGGGGCAGTGCGGTCGGGGCGCTCGTTCTCCAGGTGCACCTCCAGCACGATGGTCAGCGGCATGCCCACTTTCACCGGGTCGAGCACGGCCACGTTGGCGCGGATGACGCCGCTGTCGTGCAGCCGCCGGATGCGCCGCTGCACGGCGGGCGCCGACAGGTTCACCGCCTGCGCAATCACCCGCTGGGGCGTGGTGTTGTCGGTCTGCAGGATGTCCAGGATCGCGAGGTCGAAGCGGTCGAGCGGGGGCGGGGTGGGCATGGAATCCTCTCAAGCAGCGAGCGAAAGTTGCGTGCATGGCCCGAAATAAGAGAAAAAAGCACGCACGGGTCGAACTATATTTTTACCCATGACCGCGTCGCGCTTTCAACGATTCTTTCCCTTCCTGGCTGTTCTGGGCTCCGTCACCGCCCTGGGCATTGGCACGTCCTGGGCCAAGCAGCTGCTGTTTCCCGCCGTGGGCGCGCAGGGCACGACCGCCTTGCGCGTGGGTTTTTCCGCCGTGCTGGTGCTGCTGCTGTGGCGGCCGTGGCGCTGGCGGCTGTCGCGCGCGGATGCCGCAGCCCTTGCCTGCTATGGCGCGGCGCTCGGGGGGATGAACCTGATGTTCTACATGTCGCTGCGCACGCTGCCGTTTGGCCTGGCCGTGGCCATCGAATTCTCGGGGCCCCTGGCGGTGGCCATCTGGTCGTCGCGCCGCGCGGTGGATTTCGTGTGGGTGGCCCTGGCGATGGCCGGGCTGGGCATGCTGCTGCCGCTGGGGCTCAACGGCAGCACCCTGGACCCGGTGGGGGTGCTGTATGCCCTGGGCGCGGCCGTGTTCTGGGCGCTGTACATCGTGTTCGGCAAGCGCGCCGGGCACCTGCACGCGGGGCATTCGGTATCGCTGGGCCTCCTGGTGGCGGCGCTGGTGGTGGTGCCGGTGGGCGTGGCGCATGCGGGCGCTGCGCTGCTGTCGCCGGCCTTGCTGCTCATCGGGGTGGCGGTGGCGGCGGTCTCCAGCGCCATTCCGATCTCGCTGGAGATGATGGCGCTCAAGCGCCTGCCCAAGGAGGCTTTCGGCATCATGATCAGCATGGAGCCCGCCGTGGCCGCCGTGCTGGCCGTGGGCCTGCTGGACGAGCACCTGAGCCTGCTGCAATGGCTGGCCATCGGCTGCATCGTGGCGGCGTCGATGGGAAGCGCGTTCACGGCGGGGCGGTCCGCCGCACCGGGGCACGCCGCGCCGCATCCGGCCTGACACGGCGGGCGATGCCCGCCGCGACGGTTCCGTCGCGGACAGGCTCCAGTCTGGCGGGCGCGGCCCTCTCTCCGATCCCTTGCCCACCCGATGGCGGCCCGGCGCGGGGCGATGCCTGGGTTGTGCTACCGCGATTCCCACACCCGAACCTCGCGGTGGCCTACGTCATCGCGCCGCCGCCTTTTCTACCGTGGAAGCCATGGAGGGATGGCACGCTGGCATCCCCGATGCCCGCCCGGGCGCGGCCCCGCGCCGGGGGGCAAGAGCGGTGGCCGTCCGCTGGACGCTGCACCGATCGATATACCCACCACAGCCCCTACAGGAGTCGCCCATGCGTATTCCCCCGCTGCCCCAATCCGAAGTCGACGAGGCTGAACGCAAGGTCAGCGCCATCCTGGAAGACCTCGAAGAAACCACCGATTCCGATGTCAAGGACATCGACCTGGAAGACGTCGTGGAAACCGATACCGCCAGCGGCAAACCCGCCGTGCACCAGACCGTGGACATCACCGTCCAGCCGCGTGCCCGGCGCAAGTGGCTCAAATGACGACTACGCCCCAGGAGATGGGTGGCCTGCGGTGGGCCTGCCTGCCCGCCGGTCACCCGGTGGCCGAACCCCGGCCTTCGCGCCACTGCAGCACACGCGCCACCAGTTCGGCATAGTCGGGCTCGGCGTGCGCCAGCAAGGGCAAGCCCGTCTCTCGCACCGCGTGCCCGACTGCCGGGGCCCACTGCGGGGTTCCAGGTTCTGCCTGGCTGCGGGCCATCTTTGCCAGCACCAGTTCCTGGCCCCAGAAGTACACCTGCTGCGCGTGCACGTTCGATTGCATGCGCTGCACATCCGCCAGGGCCTGGGGTTCGGCCAGCCCGAGCCAGATGTCGGCATACAGAAAATCGACGGGCGCGCCCTGGGGTTGCCATTGCAGCGCATCGGACTGAACCAGTGCCACCTTGCGCGCGGCGGCATCGGGCAGCCCCTCCAGCACACGGCACAGGCCAAACAGCTGCAGCACGTCCTGGTCCCGCTCGACCACCGTCACGCGGTCCACCGCCGGCTGCAGCGCCATGTTGGCCGCAACCCAGCCCATGCCCAGCCCCATCACGACGACGTGGCCGCGGACATGGCGCAAGGGCAGCTCCTGGCTTTCGATTTCCATGGGCGAGAGCGACATCCAGGTGTCCCACCCGCCCTCGCCGTTCTCGCGCATCAGCACGGCTGAACCCGAGGCGACACACGGGCCGCTGTGGTAGCCGCAGTCCAGCCCGACGCCGCCACGCCTGATCCGCCAGGGGCCCACGGCACCATCAGGGTAGTGCGGCGTGTGCCAGGGCGATGTGAAGACGGGCAACCCGAGCGCTTGCGCCAGCACGCTGGCGGAAGGCTCTGAAAAGGAAGCGGCGGGCAGAGGAGGGGATGGTGGCGGTGTGGACACGCGGCTATCTTAGAGGACGCCTTCGTGGCCGGAAGCAGGGCGCGGTGGTCCAAGATCGGCCCCCGCCCGGACGTCTTTCACGCCTGGGGCCGTGCCTTGGTTGCGAGTGTCCGGGTTCAAATGCGCGCGATGGGCCGGGTCGAGCACGGCATCCGGCCTGGCGCGTGGTGCTTTCAGCTACGGCTCTCCCATCGGAGTGCATCCTCTGGCGGGCTTGGTTTGTGGCCCGCCTCCTACGGCAGCACGCCACGGTACGGCGCCCAATGGGCTTTCTGCCCAAGGAGCGCACCATGGCCACCGACCCCAACGAACACCCCGCCCACCGAGTCCCCGAGGAATTTCCTCTGCCCCCGGGCGATCTGCCGCCCAGCACCGAACCGCCGACCCTGCCACCACCACCGCAGCTGCCCGATGGCTCCGGTCCAGATCCTTACCAGGGCGAAGTTGAGAACGAGGACGATGACCCGGTCGGCAAGCCGCCGAGGATGTGAGCCGATAGCCGCCGTTGGCGCTCCGCCTGAGCGAGGGGGCCGGCTCCACCAAGCCTGCGCAGCCCTGACGGCGCTTGTATCTCGGCAACCAGGGCACATGCCTCTCCTCGGGCGACTGTGACGCTGGGTGTGGGTGACGCCATGCGTACGGTGAGGCCTAAAGCAATCTTGCACCGTAGACCGCGGCAGGGCGCGGCCCCGCTCTCGAAGAATGGCGGGCTGTCAGCTGCCAGGCGGCTGATGCAGGGGCAGGCCTTCAGCTGTGGTGATCGGAGTTGGCGCGGTAAGTGATCCAGCCCGCGGTAGTCGGCACGCCGCCCGGACGATCTTTTGGATGGCTGCGACCTTCCAGCACAGGCACCTCGTCAAAGTCGAACGGGCTGAGCCCATCGATGCAGGCGACGTTCACACCATACTGCGTGGGCACGGAACGCCGGGAGTGGAAGGTGTATATCCCGCACACGGAGCAGAAATAGTGCTTGGCCTGTCCGGTGTTGAATTGATAGAGCGTCAGTTTGTCCTCACCCGCATGCACATGAACGTCATCCAGGTTGACAGAGACTGCTACCGCGCCCCGCATGCCGCAGTACGAGCAGTTGCACCGGCGCGCACTGCGCAATCCATCGGTCAACAGCAAAGTGAACTTCACGGCGCCGCAATGGCAACTGGCGTGAAGCTCTTTGCGGCCGTCGAAATCAGCTGGGGTCAAAATCGCCTCCACTAACGAATCAGCACATGAACAGATGAGCCATCCGGATCGACTGGCGCAACGCCAGGTCCGCTCCTGGCCGGATTCTGCCCGATGACGAACGGTGCGGCGCCCGCGTGCCTAGGTTCGAGCTGGCGGCATCTGGTCGAAAGCAGAGAGCGGCATTTCCGTCCCGTCATGAGCGACCACCACGCCTGCCGTGGAATCGGAAATCTCAATCGGACGGCTCCAGAACTCGGTCTTGGGAGGTGGCTCCTTCCGATTCTGGTCCGCAACGGCGCCATAGCATCGGGTGATGTACAAGTCCTCTGCCTGCTGGGCTGTCAGGATGATCTTCTGGGGGTACTTGTTTTCGTGGTCACGCCAGTGGGTGCGGAACGCGTTCGAGAGGCGGCGGAATACATCCAGCATGCCTGGGCGATAAGGGGGGAGGTCAACAATGTTCTGGGCTGCCATGGGTTCGATTTTGCCCATGAAACCCGGAAGAAAAAAAAGCCCGCACTCAGCGGGCTTTAACTTGCTCAAGGCAAGGAGGGGAGGGTTGTCGCAGAGCAGGGCGACGGAGCAATCGTACGGGGGCTGACGGCCTGCTTTTGTCAGACAACGCCGCATGAATCCATGGCGGGCTGGGGGAAGGAGCGCCGTCTCAATGCCCGTAGGCGCGGGGCCAGCCAAGCGGCGAGGGCAGGCGCAAGCGGGCTGCAGCGGTGGGAGGTTACGGGGCGATCCCCCTGCCGTACCGTGCTCCCACAATGTCCCCGGGAACGGATCGTTGGGTGTAAGTCGTTGATTCGTAAAGGGCTCGTGGTCCCCTCGACAGGAATCGAACCTGTATCTAGCGCTTAGGAGGCACTCGTTCTATCCATTGAACTACGAGGAGGCAGCCGCGCATTGTAGTGGGGCCGCGCGTGCCTTCCCGGAGGTGGGGCCTCAGTCGTACTTCACCGTGTAGATGATGTCCACCGCGCTCTTCTCGCCGGTCTGCCCGCGCAGCGTGAGGCGGCGCGAGAGGTCGTAGAAGATGTACAGCGTGCCCAGCGTGCCCGACAGGCTGCGTTCGTAGGTCACGTACAGGTCCTTGGACAGGCGCTTGCCGAAGGTGAGGGCGGCGGCGCTGGCGTCTTCGCCGGAGCCGGGGCCCTTGAAGCCGATCTCGTCCAGGCCGACCCGGCTGGCCATGTTGGCCGCCGTGTTGTTGTTACCGCCCCTCCCCAGCAGCGCCAGCGCGGCCTGCTGCAGCACGGCGGCCTCGGCGCCGCCCGCGGCTGCGTTGCGGCCCAGCACCACCCACGAGAGTTTTTCCGCGTCGGGCAGTTCGGGGTCGGAATACAGGCGCACGCGGGGGGCCTGGGCGCTGCCCGTGACCTGCACGCCCGCGCGCACGCTGATGTTGGGGCGCAGCGCGAGGATGTCCAGCGACGGGTTGTTGTACGGGCCGTTGAAGCGGATGAGCCCGGTCTCCACGTCCAGCATCTGTCCCCAGGCCCGGTAGCGGCCTTCCTCGGTGCGCACCTCGCCCGTCACGCGGGGTGGGGCGCCGGGCACGGCGCTGCTGCGGATGTCCACCTCGCCCGTCAGCCGGGTGGTGATGCCGTGGCCGCTCAGCGCGAAGTCGCGGCCCAGGTTGAGGGTGACCGCGATGTCGGGCGGCTTGGCGGTTTCTGCCTGCGCCGCCACCTGGCTGGCCTTCGCGGCGGCCTGCGCCCTGGCCTGGTCCTCGCGGTCCTTGGCGGCCGAGCGCACGACGACGTCCGAGCCCAGGCTGGGGGCGTTTTCGTCGGGCAGGATGATGGTGGCCCGGTCGGTGGTGAGCTTGCCGCGCAGGCTGATCTGGCCCTGCTGCAGCTGGGCCTGCAGCTGGCCCGACACGCTGATCTGCCGGTCTGCGCGCACGAGCACCTGCAGGGCCTTGGCCTCCGCCTGAAAACCCATGGCAATGCCCGAGAGGCCGTTGGCGGCATCGCCCCAGGTGATGCGGCCCGTGCCGGTGAGGGTGCCGCCGTCCTGCGGCGCGGCCGTGCGGTTGCCGCTGAAGCCCGCGATGCGCGCGCCGCTGCCGCGCCCGCCCTGCAGGCGGAACTCGGTGATGTCGAGCTGGTTGCCTTGCAGCGTGGCACGCAGGCGGCCGCCCTGCAGGTCCACGCCGTCCACGGCGGACCGCACCGCCAGGTCGTCCGCGCCCAGGGTTCCCGACCAGCGCGGCGCGTTGCGGGTGCCCGACAGGGTGGCGCTCGCGTCCAGCGTGCCGCGCACGCGCCAGCCGGGCGGGGCCAGGGCCGACCACACGCCCACGTCGGGCAGGCGCGCGCGCAGCGTGCCAGCCAGTGGCGCATCCGGTGCCCAGGCAAGGCTTGCGGTGCCGGTGCGCTGTGGTGCGTCTACCGCGCCCGGCCGAGCGGGTGCGGGGGGCGAGGCGGCCGCGGGCCCCGCGAGTGACAGGCGGGTGTTCACGCTGGCGTCGATCTCTCCGGCGCGCTCGCTCATCCACCGCACACGCGCCCGCAGGGCTTCGCCCTCCAGATCGAGGGTGGCCTCGGCCTCGCGCACACCCGCTGCCGTGCCCGCTCCCGCCGGTGCTGCCGAGGCCTCGGTGGCGATCGCGGTGGCGGCGCCCGCGCCCTTGCCCTGGCCGCTGCTCTGCACGGCCGTCACGGCGGTGGGGTCTCCGGCCAGGATGCGCAGGTCGCCGCTGGCCCGGCGCAGGCTGGCGCTGGCGCGCGGGTTGGCCGTGGTGGTGTCCACGTTCCACTGGCCGTCCAGCACGATGCTGCTGGCCAGGCCCATGCGGGCCAGCAGGGGCTGGGCCGTGCGGCCCGCGGCGGCAGGGGTGTCCCCCGCGCCCAGCGCGTCGACCCAGGCCATGGGCAGGCCTTGCAGCGTGCCCTGGGTCTGCACCCGCAGCGCGGGCCCGGAGGCCACGCGCACGGGCTGCCAGCGCAGGACCACGGTGCCCGGCAGCGGGCCGTTCAGGCGGGCCTGGCCTGCGGAGGTTTCCACCGACAACGGGGCGGTGCCCGGGGTTCGTGCGGTGATGTGCAGTGGTTCGGACAGCTGCAGGGTCCATGGCCCGGGGTGCTGTGTGTCCTGTGCCTGCAGGCGCATCTCGCCGACCTGTACCTGCCACTGCGCGGGGGCGGCCAGCCCGCCGGTCAGGCGGGTCTGCAGTGCAACGCGGTGGGCCTGTGCGCTCTGGGGTGCATCCATGCGGGCCTCTCCTTGCAGCGACAGCGCGGCCTGTGCGATGGTGCCGGAAAGCTCGGCCTTCACGGCGCGCAGCTGTACCGCGGTGGCGCCCCGGCCGGTACCTGGGGCGGGCGGCAGCGACAGTTCCATGTGCGCGGTGCCAAGGGTGGCCTGCAGCTCGAAGGTGTCCTTGCCCGCTGGCGGCGCACTGCCGCCGCCGGCCGCCTGCAGCTGGCGCACCAGCGTCTGCCAGCCACCTTTCCAGCGGGCGGTGAGCTGCCCCGCGCCCTTGGCGGAGATGCCCTGCATGGCGCCTTGCAGCGTGCCGCCCGCCAGCGGCAGGCTGGCCAGCCAGCGCTGGGTGGTGTCGATGTCGCTCCACTGCACCTGCAGGTCGCCGCCACCGGCGAGCGGCGCGGCATGGCCCTGGGCACGGGCGGTGGCGCCGGGCACTGTCAGCACCATCTGGCCCTGCACGGAAGGCGGCCCGCCGAGCGCGATGCGCAGGTCGGTGGCCTCGGCGCGCGCCTGCAGGGCGTCGAGCAGCAGGCGTTCGAGCCGCAACGTGCCGCCAGTGCCGGCCTGCGGGGGCGGGGCGGGCTGCCAGTGGCCTTGCGCGGTGAAGGTGTTGATGCGCAGGGCGGAAGCCCGGCCGCCCGCCGCCCGGCTGCCCGCCGCGGCGGCGCGGATGTCCGCCGTGAAGCGCACGGTGTCGCCCTGCGCCGTCTGCGCGCTGAGGCGGCCTGCCAAAGGGGCGGCCGCGAAGGCGGTGTGCAGTGCATCGGGGCGCAGGTTGCGCACCTGGGCCTCGCCTTCCATCGCGTGGGTGGCCGGGGTGTAGTGGCCCTGCAGCGTCACCGTGCCATCGCCGGCCGAGGCCGTGGCGGCAGGCACGGTCCAGCGGGTGCCGTCATAGCGGGCATCGGCCCGCAGGGCCGTCAAGGGCAGGCGGGCCTGGTCCCAGGGGCCTGGGAGCTCGTTGCGTAGCTGCGCTTGCACCGACCAGTGGGTGCCGCCGCCTGCCGGTCCTGGCCCCGCCTGCACGGTGCCGTGCAACTGGGTCGCCGGCGCCTGGGGCCAGAGCGTCGCGAGGTCGATGGCGTGCAGCGTGGCGCTGGCCGCCTGCAGGGGCTGGGTCGCCCAGGGCGCGAGCGTGGCCTGCACATCGGCCTGCATGGGTTGCGCTGGGGCGGGGGCGGGCGCCTTGGTGGACGGCGCTGGAGCCCGGGGCCCCCGCGTGCCCGGGGCTGGCGCGGGCGTGGAGGTGCCGGGGGAGGGGCTTACACGCGCTTGCAATTGCAATCGCGCCGCGGCGGTGGCCAATGTGCCCTGCAACGTGGCGTGCGCCTGCACCTGCATGGCGGGTTCGCCGCCAGGCACGGCGGTGTGCACGGTGCCATCCACGCTGGCATCCAGTGCCATGGGGGCCTGTGCGCCCAGGGTGGCCCGCGCGCTGTAGCGGCCCTGGGCCAGCTCCACGCTGTCGATGTTCAGGCGGTGCTCGCGGCCGTCAAACCGGTAGTCGCCCGCCAGGCCCAGCGCTTGCACGGCGGGCGATCCGGCCCATTGCAACTGGTCGACACGAAACGGCACGCCGATGTGCAGCGGCAGCACAAGCTGCATGAGGGGTGTGGCGGGTTCGGCATCGGGCTGGCTGCCCTGCGGCGTGATCTGCACGCGCGCGGCATGCACTTCGCCCAGTTCGAGCCGCCGCTGCAGCAGGGGGGCCAGCTGCCAGCCCAGGCGGATGTCGGTGACCTCGACGGCCAGGGCCGGGCTGCTCCAGCGCAGCCAGCCGATGCGCCCGCCCTGGCGCAGCGATCCGGTGACCTCGCGGCTTTCCAGCTGCTGGCCGGCCGGCAGGTAGCGGGCCGCCCGCGCGAGCGCCGTGGCCAGCGAGGTGCCGCTGCCCGTCCACCACCACACCGCCGCCACGGCGGCGATCGTCAACGCCACCAGGGCCACCAGAAGCCAGCCCGCGGCCGCGCGCGCGGCGCGCGCCGGGCGGGCGGGCGCGGCCCGGAAGACGACGCCCCGGCGCTGAAGTCCGAGGAGCGGGCGTGGGGCTTGGGGGTGTCGGGGTGCATCCGCCCGGCCATCAGAAGCTGAAACCCAGCCGCAGGTGCAGCCGCAGTTCCTTGGTTTTCACGCCGTAGGCCAGATCGGCCTGCAAGGGGCCCACGGGGCTGCGCCAGCGCACGCCGGCACCCACGCCCACGCGCGGGTCCAGGTCCCCCATGCGGTCCGCCACGGCGCCCGCGTCCACGAACAGGGTGCTTTCCCAGTCGGTCATGGCGCCGCCGTAGACGATGGGCCGCTGCCATTCGACGCTGCCCACGGCCAGGTAGCGGCCTCCATAGAGCTGGCCGTTGTCCGTGCGCGCACCGATGCTGCGGTACCCGTAGCCGCGCACGGTGGTGTCGCCACCGGTCAGGAAAAGCTGGGTGACGGGAATCTGCGCGCCATCGCGCGCCACCACGGCGCCGGCTTCCGCCCGCAGCGCCACACGGGCGCTGCGGGCCACGCCCGCCGCGTCCTGCACGCGCCCCGCCGGGAGGAACGATTGCCACCGCACCAGCGTGCGCACGAACGGGTCGCGCTCGGGCCGCAGCGTGGTGCCCAGTCCCAGTTCCACGGCAATTCCGTGGCCCCGCGTGGGGGCCGTGGGGTTGTTGAAGTAGCGGCCTGTCCACCCGTAGTTCACGCTGACGGCCGTGCCCGATGGCGGGGCGTTCAGGCCCTGGCTGTTGGCGTAGTCGTACTGCAGGAAGTAGTTGCGGTCGATGTGCTTCGTGCTCTTGCTGCGCCCCGAGCGCAGGCGCCCGCTGTTGACTTCGTAGTCGCCCGTCGATTCACGCTGCAGCTGGCCGCCCGCGAACCAGCGCCAGCCCCGGTTGTCTGGCAGGTCGGTCCATTCGGTGCCCGCGAGCTTGGTCTCCCGGTCCAGCGACAGCTTGCTCACGGCGCGCCATCCCAAGCCGGGCAGCTGGTTGTGGATGTGCTCCAGGGACAGGCGTGCGCCGCTGTCGGTGGAGAAGCCGGGCCCGAACACGAGCTTTTGCAGCGGGGCTTCGCGCACCTGGGCAACGATGGGCGCGGCCTGGGGGTCGGTGCCCTCGGTGTCGAGCGTGAGGAACACCGCGTCGTAGTAGCCGCTGCTGGCCAGGCGCAGCTGGGCGTCCAGCAGTTCGGCCTCGTCGTAGACCGCGCCCGTGGGCAGCCGCGCCAGGCGCCGTGCGCCGTCAGGGTCGTAGCGCTGGCTGCCATCGACCCGCAGTGGGCCGAAGCGGTAGACCGGCCCGGGGTCGTAGGTCACGCTGAGCCTGGCTTCGTGCTTGTCGGCATCCACCTGCGCGCGGCTGCTGGCAATGCGCGCGGTGGGGTGGCGGCGGGCCTGAAGCTGGCGCAGGCCGTCGGTCTTCGCCGAATCCCAGGCCGATTGGGTGAATGGCTGGCCGGGCGAGAGGGACCAGTCGCGCTGCACGCGCTGCTGCTGGCGCAGGCTGGCTTTCGTGTCGGCAGCGTCGTTTTCCTGCGCCTGCGTGCCGGCGATGGCGGGGCTGGCGGCGCCCGCGAAGTCGATGTCCGCGCTGGCGATGCGGGTCTGGGGCCCTGGCTCCACGGTCACCGTCACGGTGCGCGGCGCGGTCTTGCTGTCGGGGGTGTCGGTCAGCTCCACCGTGATGGTCGGGGCGAAGTAGCCCATGGTGCCCAGCAGTTCGCGCGCATTGGCGTCGGCCGCGCCCAGCAGGCGCTGCAGCTCGTTGGCGTGCAGGTCGGGCAGATTGCGAAAGCGCTGCAGCTCCAGGTGGCGCTCCAGCGTCTCGCGCACGCTGTCCGGGGCCTTGACCTGCACGTTGAACGACGGCGCATCCGATGCGGCGATGACCGGCGCGGGCGCCGAGGCGTCGCGTTCCTCCGCGCGGGGCAGCAGGCTGCAGCCCTGCAGGGCCAGCGCTCCGAAAAGCAGCAACGCCGGCCACGGGGCCGGCGTTGGAGATGTGGCGGTAGGGCGCGGGATGCTGAAATGCACGACAGGACGGTATTGGAGTGGAACGTGGCCCGCAGGCCTTGCCCCGCCACTATGCACCGAAAATAAGACCGCCTGTGTCAGACAGTTACGCGCGATGGACCGGTGCGCGCCGCGGGCGCCCCTGCCTACTTGGACAGCAGCCGCATCGTCTCTTCGAGCCCCTTGAGCGACAGCGGGTGCATGCGGTTGCCGACGAGCTGCTGGATGATGCTGATGCTTTGCCGGTATTGCCACACGCCCTGGGGCTCGGGGTTGATCCACGCGTGCTTGGGGAAGGCGTGCGTGAGGCGCTGGATCCACTCCGCCCCCGCCTCCTCGTTGTTGTATTCCACGCTGCCGCCGGGCTGCAGGATCTCGTAGGGGCTCATGGTCGCGTCGCCCACGAAGATCAGCTTGTAGTCCTTGTTGTACTTGCGGATGATGTCCCAGGTGGGAAACTTCTCCGCGAAGCGGCGGCGGTTGTTCTTCCACATGAAGTCGTACACGCAGTTGTGGAAGTAGTAGAACTCCAGGTGCTTGAACTCCGTCTTCACGGCGGAAAAGAGTTCCTCCACGCGCTGGATGTGCTCGTCCATGGTGCCGCCCACGTCCATCAGCAGCAGCACCTTCACGTTGTTGTGGCGCTCGGGCACCATCTTGATGTCGAGGTAGCCCGCGTTGGCGGCCGTGCTGCGGATGGTGTCGGGCAGGTCCAGCTCCAGCTCGTGCCCCTCGCGCGCGAACTTGCGCAGGCGGCGCAGGGCCACCTTGATGTTGCGCGTGCCCAGCTCCTGCTGGTCGTCGTAGTCCTTGTAGGCGCGCTGCTCCCACACCTTCACGGCGCTCTTGTTCTTGCCCGCGCCGCCGATGCGCACGCCCTGCGGGTTGTAGCCGCCGTGGCCAAACGGGCTGGTGCCGCCCGTGCCGATCCACTTGCTGCCGCCCTCGTGGCGTTCCTTCTGCTCTTCGAGCCGCTTCTTGAGCGTCTCCATGAGTTCGTCCCAGCCCATCTTCTCGATGGCTGCTTTCTGTTCAGGCGTGAGCTCGTTCTCCAGGATCTTGCGCAGCCAGTCGGCCGGGATCTCCTTGGTGAAGTCGGCCACCATCTCCACGCCCTTGAAGTAGGCGCCGAAGGCCCGGTCGAACTTGTCGTAGTGCTTCTCGTCCTTCACGAGCGTGAGGCGCGAGAGGTTGTAGAAGTCGTCCAGGCTCCAGGCATCGTCGGACTTGGGGCCCACCACGCCAGCCTGCAGGGCTTCGAGCAGGGTGAGGTATTCCTTGACCGATACCGGCAGCTTGGCCGAGCGCAGGGTGTAGAAGAAGTCGATGAGCATGGTTCTGGCCTCCAGCGGTTACTGGGAAAGCGTGTGGCGCTCTAAAAGGTATAGCAGCTGCGCCTTGGCTTCGGGCCATTCGCCCGAGCGCATGCTGTACATCACCGTGTCGCGGACGGTGCCGTCGCGGCGCAGGGCGTGGCCGCGGATCACGCCGTCCTTCCTGGCGCCCAGGCGCTCGATGGCTTTTTGCGAGGCGAAGTTGTAGTTGTCGGTGCGCCAGCCCACCACATGGCTGCCCAGCGTGTCGAAGGCGTGGCCCATCATCATCAGCTTGCACGTGGTGTTGACGTGGGTGCGCTGCACGCTCTGGCGGTACCAGGTGTAGCCGATCTCCACGCGCTTCACCGCGGGCAGGATGTCGTGGTAGCTCGTGGAGCCCAGGACCTTGCCGCTGGCATCCTCCACCACGGCGAACGCGAAGCGGTTGCCGTCCTCGCGCATCCTGAGCGCCATCTCGATGTAGGCACGCGTGTCCTGGGGCTCGGGCACCGAGGTGACGCGCAGCTTCCACAGTTCGCCATCGGCGGCGGCGGCGGCCAGGCCGTGTTCGTGGGACAGCGCCAGGGGTTCCAGGCGGATGCCGCGGTCGCGCAGGGTGACGGGTTCTACAAAGGCCATGTGTCGTTGCCCTTTATCAGTCCTTGGAAGGCTTGTTGCGCCGGTGCGTCTGCCAGCGCCGTGCCGCATGCAGGCCCAGGCCGCCGCCCAGGCCCACGAGGGCAATGCCCCCCAGCGCCTTGTTGCCGTAGCCCGGCGCGAAGATGTCCAGGCCCAGCCACTGGCCCAGCCAGAAACCGGCGAGGGCGCCGCCGACAAAGCCGATGGCGTCGGCGATGCCGTCCATGAGGGAGGGGGTGGTGGGTGCGGCCATGGCGGGGGGACTACCGGTTCCGCTGGTTCATGAACACCAGCTTTTCGAAAAGGCTCACGTCCTGCTCGTTCTTGAGCAGCGCGCCCACCAGCGGCGGCACGGCCACCTTGTTGTCAGCGCTTTGCAGCGCGGTCAGCGGAATGTCTTCGGCCACCAGCAGCTTGAGCCAGTCGAGCAGTTCGCTGGTCGAGGGCTTCTTCTTCAGGCCAGGCAGGTTGCGCACGTCGTAGAACGTCTTCATCGCCACGCCCAGCAGCTCGCTCTTGAGCGTGGGGAAGTGCACGTTGACGATCTGGCGCATCGTGTCGGCTTCGGGGAACTTGATGAAGTGGAAGAAGCAGCGGCGCAGGAACGCGTCGGGCAGCTCTTTCTCGTTGTTGGAGGTGATGAACACCAGCGGGCGGTGCTTGGCCTTGATGAGCTCGCGCGTCTCGTAGCAGTAGAACTCCATGCGGTCGATCTCGCGCAGCAGGTCGTTCGGGAATTCGATGTCGGCCTTGTCGATCTCGTCGATGAGCAGCGCCACGGGGCGGTCGGCCGTGAAGGCCTGCCACAGCACGCCCTGGATGATGTAGTTGCGGATGTCCTTGACGCGCTCGGCGCTGTCGCCATCGCCCAACTGGCTGTCCCGCAGGCGACTGACCGCGTCATACTCATACAGGCCCTGCTGCGCCTTCGTGGTGGACTTGATGTGCCATTGCAGCAGCGGCATGTCGAGCGCCTGAGCCACTTCCTCGGCCAGCATCGTCTTGCCGGTGCCCGGCTCCCCCTTGATGAGCAGCGGGCGTTGCAGGGTGATGGCCGCGTTCACGGCGAGCATCAGGTCTTGGGTGGCGACGTAGTTCTGGGAGCCTTGGAATTTCATGGGGGCGAATCACCGGATCGTTGATGAATGGGCTTGACAGGCGCTGGCTATAATCGGCGGTTGATCAGAGCCCAGAGCTGAACTTCCACGAGATTGTGCGCGCAAAATGAACAAAACGCTGACCACGCTATTTGCCCTGGCTGTCGCTTCCGTGACCGCCCTGTCCCATGCCCAGGAAGCCAAAGGCGACGTGGAAGCCGGCAAGCAGAAGATTGCCATGTGCATTGGCTGCCACGGCATTCCGGGCTACCAGGCCAGCTTTCCCGAAGTGCACAAGGTGCCCATGATCTCGGGCCAGAGCGCCAAGTACATTGCCTCGGCGCTCGTCGCCTACCAGAAGGGCGAGCGCAAGCACCCCACCATGCGCGGCATCGCGGATTCGCTGAGCGAAAAGGACATCGCCGACGTGGCCGCCTACTATGAGCAGCATGGCAAGACGGGGGCCGAACTGCCCGCCAAGCCCGGCCGCGAACCCAGCGTGCAGGTGGCCGAGCTTCTGAAGAAGGGCGCCTGCGTTTCGTGCCACGGCGACAACTTCGCCAAGCCCATCGACCCTTCGTACCCCAAGATCGCGGGCCAGCACGCGGACTACCTCTTCGTGGCCCTCAAGTCCTACAAGGCCGAGAAGAACCCCAACGTGGGCCGCAGCAACGCCATCATGGGCGGCGTGGCCAAGCAGTTCACCAATGCGGAGCTGAAGGCGCTGTCGGGCTACATCAGCGGCATCGACGGCGACCTGCACGTGGTGCCGCAATCGCGCTTCCGCTGAGCGCTGCGGTGTGCCACCAAGAAGACGCCCCTCCTGCGAGGGGCGTTTTTGTTGGTGGCGGGGCATGACGGGCGGCTGAGGGTCAGCTTCGGCACGGGACGCTGGTATTTTTGAACGGTTGCATCGATCCAGGCGGAGACACGATGGGCTATCTCGACTCGCATTCTCTGCACCGGCTGAGCCACGCGACGCTGCTGGTGCATTCGACACGGGACTCGAACGACCTGTCGAACAACCTGCTCCAGGCGCTGCGCAGCGTCGTGGGCGGAGACATCTTCGTTGTCGACTGGCGCAACTGCACGCCGACGCTGCGCACCCTGTATGCGCCGGAGCGCGCCGTGTCGCGCGAAATCAACGAGGCCGTCCATCAGCACCTTGGCGACAATCCCGGCTACGGCAAGCGCCGCGTGCCGATGAGCATTTCCGACCAACTCTCGCCGACGGCGTGGAGCCGGTGTGCGCTGAACGCGGAGGCCTATGGCCGCGTCGGCCAGAAGGATGGGCTGGGCCTGGACATCGACCTTGGCGAAGGACGCATGCTCACGCTCAATGTCACGCGCGCAACGCGCGGCTTCGGCGACCCCGAGCGCACGTCGCTCGCGCTGCTGGAAGGCCACATCCGCCAGACGCTGGGCCGCCTGCAGGCCCGCAGCAGGCGCCGCCACATCGCGCACCGGCTGCACGATCGCGCCTTGAGCGAGCGCCAGCGCGAAGTGCTCGTGGCGGTGGCCCATGGCGCGACCAACGCCGAAGTCGCGGCAAGGCTCGGCATTCGCCCGGGTACCGTCAAGCGCCATCTCGAGGACATCTACGTCAAGACAGGCGTCGGCAGCCGGCACCAGCTCGCCGGTTGGCTGGCTGACGAATAGGCGCGCGCGGTCGTGTGCCGTCGGCACATGACCTGTGAATTTTCCTCCCCTACGATCCATCGCGATGCTGCGGCGGGCCGTGATCCGCCGCCAAAACCGAAGACAGGGGATGAGATGGGCAGGAGTGTCTGGCACCTGAAGGGCGCGTTGTGCCTGTTCGCCGCCGTGTGCGCGGCGCTGGTCCTGGGGGGCTGTGCCATCGTCGTGCAGACGCAATGGATCGAGGCGCCGCTGGTCGCGGACGCGAGTCTGCAGGGATCGGATTACGCACCGAGCAATCCCGATGGCCTGCGGATCAACGAACAGCAGCAGGCGGTCGTCCGCTTCTCGCTCGATACGCTTCCCAACGGCAACATGGTCCTGGTGTCGCGGGCGGGCTCCGGTCAGCCGCTCCAGGTGGGGCCGTCCGCCTATGCGCTGACCGCCGACAAGATCGCCAGGGCCAGGATCGTCGTCTATGTCCAGAACGTCCGGGTGGCCGGCAGCGTTGCGTTGGTTCCCCTCGAAGGCAATGGCTGCTGGCCGCAGGAAAGCGTGGCGCCTGCATGCGTGGAGGGCCCGCCGACGCCTGGCGTCGACCCGGACTACCAGGCCGGAAGCAGCGTGCGCAAGCCGGTGGCCATTCGCCAACCGGGCTTTCGGAGCTTCGACGCCACCGACATCGTCAAGTCGTGGGTGGACGGCAGCCGTGCCAACAACGGCATCAAGATCGTCAGCGTCCCAGGTGCCGATGCGTCCCATGCCGACTTCGATGTCGCGGCGAAGGAATCGAGCCCGGGCAAGACGCTGGTGCCGCATTCCGTCCAGTTGTTGATCACGCTGTCGGATTTGACGGGGGTGTCATCGAATGCCGCATCGTCGTCCCAGATCCAGGAGAGCGCTCCCGGTGCGGCGGATGCGGGCAGTGCCGATCTGCGGCTGAGCGGCACGGCCGGAAGCCGCGGCGTCGCGCTGCTCAAGACGCCGGAGCTTCCTTTTGTGGTCCGCAGCATCATGCAGTATTCCTCCACGCCGCTGCAGGCCAGCCTCGTGACCTATGCCAGCAGCGTTTCGCAGCCGGCCACGCTGCGGCTCTCCCCGGCCGAGGACTTCGACGCGGGCACCGTCTCCTGGAACACCCAGCCCGCGTGGGACGGCGCCCGGGCGGCGACGGCGCCTGTGGCGGGCCCGGGCGCGGTCAGCGTGTTCGATTTCAGCCGCAACTACGCGGAGCTGCTGGCGGACGAACAGAATGCGAACCCCGGCACGACGGATTCCGCGCTGCCAGGCTATGCGGCCGCACTCGAGCCGGACGCCGGCGCTCTCGCCACCGTCGATGGTGTGCCGAATAGCACCACTGCGCGCGCGCCGCGGGCAACCCTGGTGTACAAGACGCCCGAGGCGCTCCAGGGTCCGCTGGCTATTTTTCAGGGCGTGAGACTCTTCGATCCCGACGACGCGGGCCCCTGGGGCTGGGAGACCGCCTACATGCCGGCCTCGCAGTCGTTCAGCATGCGCATCGGCCAGCCCTCCTCTCCGTTTGGAGTGCGGCCGCAAACGGTGTGGAGCGACACCCATGCCATCGGCTTTCTTTCTGTGCCCGTCAACGTTGCGGCGCCCGGCACGGGCGCGAGCGCGACCTTCCCTTCCGGGAGGAATACCTTCGAGACGATGGGCTCCGACAACTGGACCCCCGTCGTGCCCACGGCCAATCGTGTCGTCGGAAGCTACCTCGTGCACATCACGATGCCGGGGCACAACGCGCGCTTTGATCTGCAGTTTCACAACCTGCCGCTTCCGGTGCCCGCATTGCAAGGGCCGTCCACCGTGCTGCTGCCCGCGGGACAAACGGCGGTTTCGCTGCCTGCGACGGCCCCGGCCGATCCTGCCGCAGGATTCGTATTGGCGGTGGACGATGCCGTCGTCAACGCCCATATCGACAACACGACGAAATGGAGGATCACGAGCTCGGTGGCGGGCGACGTCCTGCCTGGCGTGATCGCGCAGAGCGATGGCAGCGTGGGCTGGCCCATCGGCTTTGCCTCGGCCGGGCCGCGGACGCTGACCGTGACGAGCCAGGGCGATGCCTCGGTCCGGGCATCGATGCAGACGACGGTGCAACAGCAGTCGAGCGTGCGCCTGGCTCAGCCGCTGGCCGGAGCCACGTTCGTCTACGGCCAGGCGATCACGCTCCTGGCCGAAGTGACGGGGGGAGCGGGGCCGCCGGCCGGCAGCGTGCACTTTTCCGATGGCGCGGCGACGGACCTTGGCGATGCGGGGCTCGATACCTCCGCCAGGGCGGCACTCGCGCGCCAGTTGCCCGTTGGACGGCACGACGTCCAGGCGGCCTATGCAGGCGACACCGCCAGCTTCACGCTGCCTTCGGTGTCCAATCCGGTGGCCATCGAGGTCTTGCCAGCTCCGACGGGTATCGCCCTGGGGGCGGTGGGGCCGGTCGGTCTGGGCGGTTCGGTGACGGTGTGGGCGGCGCTGGCGGTGGCCGCGCCGGGGGGCGGCACGCCGACGGGAACGATCACGATCACGAACACCACCGACGGCCTGAGCTGCAGCTACGCGGCGGCCGCGGCGGCGCCAGGCTGCTCACTGCGGCCGAAGGGCTCTGGCACGAAGGCGCTGACCGCGAGCTACTCCGGCGACGGCAATTTCCTGGCAAGCAGCGCGGCGGGGACCCTGGTCGTGAGCGCATCGCCCACCCCGGTGCCGGTGCCCCTGTTCTCGCGGGAAGGGCTCGGGCTGCTGGTGCTGCTGCTGGCCGGCACCGCGCTGGCGCGCAAGGCGCGCAAGCCCGGGCGCTGAGCGGGGAGGGTTCAGCGCCGCATGCGAATTTGCATGCAGCCGGGCAACCAGGCGGGAAGCCCAGGACAGGGCTGCAGCATGGCGAGGCGAACCAACGACGTCATGCGGCTGGAGGCCAATCCGTCTCAGTCCCGCGTGGCCCGCCGCTGCACGCAGGCGATGTAGGCCTCGCCGTCCGGCGGGCGGCCGGCGCGCTGGCTTTCCCACAGCATCTCGCCCAGGCAGTCCATGGCGGCGTGGTGCGCATCGTGCAGCGAGTCGAGCCGCGCGGTCAGCAGCTCCACCGCCTGGCGGATGCCGCGCGGCTGGTCGACGCTGCACTGCTCGCTGATCGACAGGTGCATGGACAGGTGCAGGAAGGGGTTGATCTGGCCCGGCGTCTCGTCGTAGTTGCGCGCCACGGCGGCATCGGCGTCGGACAGGTCGGTGTGGTACTCGGGGTGCTCGGCGATCCACAGGCTGGCCAGCGTCTCGATGGCTTCCATGGGCGCGCCGGCCTGGGTCTTGGCGTGCACCCCGCAGAGAAAGCGGCGCACGTCGGCTTGGGAGGGGCTGAACATGGGGCGTGAGCGTAGCACGCAGCCCTGGCGCACAGGGCGTGCAGGGTTGCACGCGGCGCCGGAGTGCGGCTGGCGCGCCGGGGCGGGTGCGCGACGCGCGGCAGCGGCGGTGTCCTACGCGGGCGCGGCGGGAGCTGCCCTACATTGGCGATGCGCAGGGACAGGGAGCCGGGCCCGCTCTGCCGCAGTCCCTGAATACCCGGTGTTGGGAGATCTGTCATGAATGCAATGCGAATCGTTGGTGTGCTTTTGTTGGTGCTGGGCTTGGCAGGTTTTCTGACGGGGGGCTTCAGCTTCACCAAGGACACCACGCAGGCCAAGCTGGGCCCGCTGGAACTGACGGTCAAGGAAAAAGAGTCCGTCAACATTCCCCAGTGGATGAGCCTGGGGGCGATGGTGCTGGGCGGCGTGGTGCTGGTGCTGGGCTTTCGCAAGAACTGAGCCTTCACCACCCCAGCGTGGGCGCCCTGTGCGCGCAATGCGCTTGCCGATGCCAGGCTGGCACCGGGGTGAAGCCGCCCGGCGGCCGCCGGGCCCTGGGCTTCACTCTCCCCGGCCGCGCGGCGCACCCATCATGCGCGAGATGGTCTTCGCGGCGCGCAGCAGCGCGGGCAGCAGGCTCTCCTGCATCATGGCCGCGCTGGTGCGGTTGGCCTGCCCGCTGATGTTGAGCGCCGCCACCGTCCGCCCCATGCGATCGGCCAGCGGCGCGGCGATCGAGATCAATCCTTCCTCCAGCTCCTGGTTCACCAGGCACCAGCCCTGCTGGCGTGCCTCGCGGATGCGCGACAGCAGCGCGGGCAGTTCGGTGGTGGTGTGCGCGGTGAAGCGCTCCAGCGGATGCTGCGCCAGGCGGGCCTCCAGCTCCTCATCGGGCAGCCCGGCCAGCAGCACGCGGCCCATCGAGGTCCAGGGCGCGGGCAGGCGCGAGCCCACGCCCAGGTTCGTGCGCATGATCTTGTGCGTGGGCACGCGCAGCACGTAGACGATGTCGAGGCCGTCGAGCACGGCGGCCGAGGACGACTCGCGCACTTCTTCCACCAGGTCCTCCATCACCGGCTCGGCCAGGTTCCAGATCGGCAGCGATGAAAGGTACGCAAATCCCAGGTCCAGGATGCGCGGGCTCAGCCGAAAGAGCTTGCCGTCCGTCTCCACATAGCCCAGCGTCTGCAGCGTGAGCAGGATGCGGCGCGCACCCGCGCGCGTGAGGCCCGCACGGGCCGCCACTTCGCTCAGCGTCTGCTGCGGCGTGGCCGCGCTGAACGAGCGGATCACCTCCAGCCCGCGCGCGAACGACTGCACATAGCTGTCGCTGGGCTTGGGGTCTTTGGCGTCAGGGGTTTGGATATTCATACGTGCGCCTACTATAATTCTTTATGCGAACATTTGTTCTATAAGCGAACAAATTGAAACCGAAGATCAAGCAAATCACGAAAGCGTTTCGATGATCAACAAACTGGCGGACTCGGTGGCCCAGGCCCTGCAAGGGGTGAAGGATGGTGCCACGGTGTTGATAGGCGGATTTGGCACGGCGGGCATTCCGGGTGAGCTCATCGACGGGCTCATCGCCCAGGGCGCCCGGGACCTGACGGTGGTGAACAACAACGCCGGCAATGCCGACCAGGGCCTGGCCGCGCTGCTCAAGGCGGGGCAGGTGCGCAAGATCATCTGCAGCTTTCCGCGCCAGGTCGACAGCTATGTGTTCGACGACCTGTACCGCAGCGGCAAGCTGGAGCTCGAGCTCGTGCCCCAGGGCAACCTGGCCGAGCGCCTGCGGGCGGCGGGGGCGGGCATCGGCGCCTTCTTCTGCCCCACGGCTTACGGCACCGAGCTGGCCGCCGGCAAGGAAACGCGCGAGATCAACGGCAGGCACTACGTGCTCGAATTCCCCATCCACGGCGACGTGGCGCTGATCAAGGCCGAGCAGGGCGACCGCTGGGGGAACCTCACCTACCGCATGTCGGCCCGCAACTTCGGGCCGGTGATGGCCACCGCCGCCAAGACCACCATCGCCACCGTGCACGAGGTGGTGGAGCTGGGCGCGCTGGACCCCGAGGCCATCGTCACCCCCGGCATCTACGTGAGCCATGTGGTCAAGATCGACCGCACGGCCACGCAGGCGGGCGGTTTCAAGAAATCGGCATGAAATCGGCCTCTACCGCACAAGGATAAAGCGTGAGCAGCTATCAAAAGCGTAGTAAAGAAGAACTGGCGAAACGGGTGGCGCAAGACATCCACGACGGCGCCTACGTCAACCTGGGCATCGGCCAGCCCACCCTGGTGGCCAACCACATTCCCGCGGGCCGCGAGGTCATCCTGCAAAGCGAGAACGGCATCCTGGGCATGGGCCCGGCACCCGCCGCAGGCCTGGAGGACTACGACCTCATCAACGCCGGCAAGCAGCCGGTGACGCTGCTGCCCGGTGGCGCGTACTTCCACCACGCCGACAGCTTCGCGATGATGCGCGGCGGGCACCTCGATATCTGCGTGCTGGGCGCCTTCCAGGTCAGCGCCACGGGCGACCTGGCCAACTGGAGCACCGGCGAGCCCGGCGCCATCCCGGCCGTGGGCGGCGCGATGGACCTGGCCATCGGCGCCAAGCAGACCTGGGTGATGATGGACCTGCTGACCAAGCAGGGCGCGAGCAAGATCGTCGAGCGCTGCAGCTACCCGCTCACCGGTGTCGCGTGCGTGAAGCGCATCTACACCGATCTGTGCACACTGGCCTGCACGCCCACGGGGCTGCAGCTCATCGACACCGTGCCGGGCCTTTCCCACGCCGAACTCGAAAGCCTGGTGGGCCAGCCCATCCGTCCGGCGGCCTGAGCACCCGCGGGCGCCCCGAATCCCTTCCCTTTTCAACGAGCCGATCCACCGAGATCCGAGGAGACAAAAACATGACCACCCAAGCCTTCATCTGCGACGCCATCCGCACCCCCTTCGGCCGCTACGGCGGCGCATTGAGCAGCGTGCGCACCGACGACCTGGGCGCCATCCCCATCAAGGCGCTGATGGACCGCAACCCCGGCGTGGACTGGGCCGCGGTGACCGACGTGCTCTACGGCTGCGCCAACCAGGCCGGCGAGGACAACCGCAACGTGGCCCACATGAGCAGCCTACTGGCGGGCCTGCCCATCGACGTGCCCGGCGCCACCATCAACCGCCTGTGCGGCTCGGGGCTGGACGCCGTGGGCACCGCCGCGCGCGCCATCAAGGCGGGCGAGGCGGGCCTGATGATCGCGGGCGGCGTGGAGAGCATGAGCCGCGCGCCCTTCGTCATGCCCAAGGCAGAAAGCGCCTTCAGCCGCAACAACGCGGTGTACGACACCACCATCGGCTGGCGCTTCATCAACAAGCTGATGAAGGAAAAGTACGGCGTGGACTCCATGCCCGAAACCGCCGAGAACGTGGCGACGGACTTCAAGATTGAGCGCGAAGCCCAGGATCAGATGGCGCTGCGCAGCCAGCTCAACGCCGTGGCGGCCATCAAGGACGGCCACCTGGCGCGCGAGATCGTGCCGGTGCACATCCCGCAAAAGAAGGGCGACGCCATCGTCGTCAGCCAGGACGAACACCCCCGCGAGACCAGCCTGGAAGCGCTGGCCAGGCTCAAGGGCGTGGTGCGGCCCGATGGCACGGTGACAGCGGGCAACGCGTCGGGCGTGAACGACGGCGCCTGCGCGTTGCTGCTGGCCGATGAAGCCCATGCCGCCAAGTACGGCCTCAAGCCCCGCGCCCGCGTGGTGGGCATGGCCGTGGCCGGTGTGGCGCCGCGCATCATGGGCTTTGGCCCCACGCCCGCCACGCAGAAGGTGCTGGCGCAGACGGGCCTGACCATCGACCACATGGACGTGATCGAACTCAACGAAGCCTTTGCCGCGCAGGGCCTGGCCGTGCTGCGCGCGCTGGGCCTCAAGGACGACGACGCGCGGGTGAACGCCTGGGGCGGCGCGATTGCGCTGGGCCACCCGCTGGGTGCCAGCGGCGCACGGCTGGTCACCACCGCCGTGAACCGCCTGCACGAGCATGCGGGCCAGTACGCGCTGTGCACCATGTGCATCGGCGTGGGCCAGGGCATCGCCATCATCCTGGAGCGCGTGTGACAGTGGCCTCTGCAGTGACTTCCTCCACCTCCGTCACCGTCGTCACCGGTGCCAGCAACGGCATCGGCCGCGCCATTGCCGAAGCCGTGCTCGCCCAGGGCCGCGCAGTGGTCAATCTGGACTACGTGCTGCCCACGTGGAGCCACCCGCTGCTCACCTCGTACCAGGGCGACCTGACCGACGAGGCATCGACCCGCGAGCGCGCGGCAGAGATCGCCGCCAGGCACAACGTGACCGCCCTGGTGAATAACGCGGGCGCCACGCGCCCCGGCACCATCGACACCGCCACCACCGCGCAGCTGGACGACGTGGTGGGCCTGCACCTGCGCGCGCCCATGCTGCTGGTGCAGGCCTTTCTGTCCACGCTGCGGGCCTGCGGCCAGGGCCGCATCGTCAACATGTCGTCGCGCGCCGCGCTGGGCAAGGGCGACCGCGTCGTCTACTCGGCCACCAAGGCCGGGATGATCGGCATGACGCGCACGCTGGCCATGGAACTGGGGCGCGACGGCATCACCGTCAACGCCATCGGCCCGGGGCCGATCGCCACCGAACTGTTCCGCCAGAGCAACCCCGAGGGCGCGCCGCAGACCGAGCGCATCCTGAACAGCATCGCCGTGGGCCGCATGGGCACGCCCGACGACGTGGCGCGCGCGGCCCTGTTCTTCCTCTCGCCCGACAACGGTTTCGTGACCGGGCAGGTGTTGTACGTGTGCGGTGGTACCACGCTCGGCGTGGCACCTGTCTAGCCACCTGAACGCATTTTCACTGCCGCCCTGAAAGGGGCGCACCCCCTGTTCTCGCCCGGAGGCCTTGGCGCCCGGTTGAGGCCATGGCGCGGCGGATGCCGCGCTCGTGACACCCATTTCATCCACCTTCCTGAAGGAGACAAACCATGACCCGTTCCATCCACACCACCCGCCGCTTTGCGCTGTCGGCCGCTGCCTGCGCGGGCATCGCCGCCATCGCCGTTGGTGGCCTGCTGGGCAGCAGCGCAGCCATGGCCCAGGCCTATCCCACCAAGCCCGTCACCATCGTCGTGCCCTTCGCGGCCGGCGGCACCACCGACATCCTGGCGCGCATCATCGGCCAGGCGCTGACCACGGAACTCGGCCAGTCGGTCATCGTGGACAACCGCGCGGGCGCGGGCGGCAACATCGGCGGCGCGCTGGCGGCCAAGGCCCCGGCGGACGGCTACACGCTCTTCATGGGCACGGTGGGCACGCATGCCATCAACGCCGCGCTGTACAAGAAGATGCCCTTCGATCCGATCAAGGACTTCGCGCCGCTCACGCGCGTGGCCAATGTGCCCAACCTGCTGGTGGCCAACCCCGCACAGCCCTACAAGAGCGTGAAGGAGCTGATCGCCTACGCCAAGGCCAACCCGGGCAAGGTGAACTTCGGTTCCTCGGGCAATGGCAGCTCCATCCACCTGTCGGGCGAGCTGTTCAAGAGCCTGGCCAAGGTGGACATGGTGCACGTGCCCTACAAGGGCAGCGCACCGGCGGTGACCGACCTGCTGGGCAACCAGATCGGCATCATGTTCGACAACATGCCCTCGGCCATCCAGCACGTGCGCAGCGGCAAGCTGGTGCCGATTGCCGTGACCACCGCCAAGCGCTCGCCCGAGCTGCCCAACGTGCCCACCATCGCCGAAGCCGGCGTGCCCGGCTACGAGGCCACGTCCTGGTTCGGCATGTTCGCGCCCGCCGGCACGCCCGCACCGGTGCTGGCCAAGCTGAACACCGCGCTGGCCAAGGTGCTGAACCAGGCCGAGGTGAAGAAGAAGATCAACGAGCAGGGCGCCGAGACGTACAGCGAAACGCCCGAGCAGTTTGCCGCCTTCATCCAGGCCGAGTCCGTGAAGTGGGGCAAGGTCGTCAAGGAATCGGGCGCGAGTCTGGACTGATCTGCGCCTTCGATCATTTATGCTACTAAATTGATAGCTGCTGCCGCTTGCTGGACAAGCGGCAGCAGCTATTTTCTTTTCATGCCCAGACGGGTAGGGTGCAGGTGGCCGTGATCATTGCACGCGGTACACCCGCCCCGTCTGCGCGCCTTCCACGCTGCGCTGGTAGCCGCGCGCGGCGCGCTCGGCAGACACCGTGTCGAAGCCGGGGAAGAACGGCCCGTACACGCCCACCGATTCCGCGAGGATGGTGGGGCTCACGGCGTTGATGCGCAGGCCGCGCGGCAGCTCGATGGCGGCGGCGGCCACGAAGCCTTCGATGGCCGCGTTCACCGCCGTGGCGCTGGCGCCGTTGCGGATGGGCTCGATGGACAGGATGCCCGCGGTCAGCGTGATGGAGCCGCCATCGGTCAGGTACTTCTGGCCGATCAAAGCCAATTGCACCTGGCCCAGCAGCTTGTCCTGCAGCCCCAGGTTGAACTGCTCGGGCGTCATGTCGGCCAGCGGGCCGAAGTGCAGGTTGCCGGCGGTGCTCACGATGGCATCGACCTGGCCCACCGCCTCGAACAGCCTGGCGACCGAGCCCGGCTGGGAAAAGTCTGCGCGGTGCGTGCCGCTGCTGCGGCCCACGGTGATCACGTCGTGGCGCGCGCCCAGGTTGGCCAGCACGGCCTGGCCGATGGTGCCGCTCGCGCCGATGAGAAGAATCTTGGACATGGTGTTTTCCTTTGCTTGAAAAAGAACGGGTGGAGGAACAGACAGGCCCCGATTCTTTTGCGAATCAATCAATGCATAAAGTACATTGAAGTTCTTCTTGTGCTAACCATTGATTAGGAATCAGCCCATGGACAAACTGCGCAACATGGAAGTCATGGTGGCCGTGGTCGAAGCCGGCAGCTTCGCCGCCGCCGCGCGCCAGCTGCAGGTGTCGGCCGTGATGGTGGGCAAGCACATCCAGCAGCTCGAAACCCACCTGGGCGCACGCCTGTTCCAGCGCAGCACGCGCCAGAACAGCCTGACCGAGGTGGGCGCCGCGTTCTACGAAGACAGCAAGCGCGTGCTGGAGCAGGTGCGCTGGGCCGAGTCCGCCGTGGAGCGCAGCCGCGCCGTGCCGCAGGGCCTGCTGCGCGTGAGCGCGCCGTTCACGCTGGGCAACCACGTCATCGCGCCGCTGGTGGCCGACTTCCTGCAGCGCCATGACCAGGTGCGCGTGGACCTGCAGCTCACCGACAGCGTGGTGGACCTCACGGGCGAGGGCTTCGACGTGGCCGTGCGCATCGGCCAGGTGGTGGATGAGGGCCTGGTGGCGCGCCCGCTGCGCCCCTACCGCATGGTGATCGCGGCCGCGCCGGCCTACCTGCAGCGCCATGGCACGCCCGGGCGCGCCGACGATCTGGCCCGCCACCAGTGCCTGAGCCATTCGGTATGGCAGCGCCGTGTGGAATGGACGCTGCGCGATGGCGACGCGGAGTTCTTCTGGCCCGAGAACGCGCGTTTTGTGTGCAACCAGGGCGACGGCCTGCGCCAGGCCGCGCTGCGCGGCCTGGGCCTGATCATGCAGCCCGAGGTGCTGCTGGCCGACGACCTGGCCAGTGGCGCCCTGGTGCCGGTGATGCAGCACTGCCTGCCGGTGGCCCGCGCCGTGCATCTGGTCTATGCGCCGGACCGGCGGCAGCTGCCCAAGCTCGCGCGGTTCGTGGAGCATGTGGTGGGAGTGATGGGCATCGCGGGCGATGCTGCCGCGCCGCGGGCGTAGCCCTTCCCCATGCCATGGGCGGCTACCCGGCGTGGTCTGGCGATGCGGCCATGGCGAGGCGCCCGTGTTCGCCGCGCGCCGCCGGGGCCGAGGGCCTGCGCACCTGCAGGCCGTGACAGCGGCCACCACGGCGGCCCTGGCCGCCGGGCGGGCTAGGCAGGGCCCGTGGGGCCTATCTTGAACACCCCGCTCACCCGCGCGCAGGGCACGCCATCGGCCGTCACCAGGCCCTGCGCGAACACCAGCGAGCGGGTGATGCGCAGCGGCTCGGCCTCGCCCTCCACCCAGGCGCCCAGCGGCGCGGGGGCCAGGTAGTCGATCTGCAGGCTGATGGTGGGCAGGAAACGGCCGGCCACCTCGGTGCTCTTGCGGTGCACCGACAACGGCAGCAGCATGTCGCAGAAGCTGGCCATCATGCCGCCGTGCAGGTTGTTCATGGGGTTCACATGGCGGTGCTCCACGCGAAAGCCGAATTTCACCACCGCACCTTCGTGCCGCAGGTACAGCGGGCCGTTGTGCTCGATGAACGGGCCGCCCGAGGGCAGGGCCGCGAAGCCATCAGGGACCTGGGGCGCGGTGCCCGGTACCGCCAGCGGGGCCTGCGTCATCGCGCCGCCTCCTGCTCCACGTCGCTCGCAAAGCTCGCGCCGTGCAGCGCGCTCGTGGTGCCGCCACCGAGCCAGCCGCCGTACACGGCCTGGAAGTCGGCCACGATCCGCGCCAGCGGCATGTCGTCGAAAGCGCCGCGCTGCAGCACGTATTCCATGTGGCGCTGGCCGGTCTTGTCGAACGGGTGGTAGATCGAATCGTTCTCGCCATCGAACTCCAGCGGCAGCAGGCCAAAGCGGTCGCACAGCTCGATGTTGAAGGCGGGCGTCGCCTTGCGCCACTGGCCGTCGAGCCAGATGTCGGTGTAGCCGTGCCAGATGAAGAGGTCGGTCTTCATGGTCTCGCGCATGCGCTCGGTGCTGAGGTGGTTGCGCACATCGGCAAAACCCATGCGCGCGGGAATGCCCGCCGCGCGGCACGCGGCGGTGAGCAGCGCGGCCTTGGGCACGCACCAGCCATGGCCCTGGGCCAGCACGGTGCTGGCCGCCATGCCGTGCGGCGACAGGTCGATGCGGTACGGGTCATAGCGAAAGCCGTCGCGCACGGCTAGGTACAGGGCGACGGCGCGCTCGCGGTCGGTGGCGCCGCGCGCATGCGCGGCCGCGAAGGCCTGGATGGCGGGGGCGTCGCTGTCGATGAGCGCGGTGGCGCGCAGGGCGGCGGGGGTGGGGTGGTCCGGGGTCATGGTCTCGATACTCCTCGCGGCCCAGTGTGCAGGCCGCGCCGGTGCAGGGCTGTCACGGTGGTGCCACGCGGCACAGTGTGCCGGATCGGCGGCCGGGATGGCGGCCCCTGGTTTCTTGTCACACCCGCCAGGCGGGCAACTGCCAGTTGCGCCACAGCGCCAGCCCGCGCAGCCCGGCCGTGAGCAGCACGCAGGCCACGAGCGGAGCCCAGTCCGGCGCCTGCACCTGGCGCAGCGCCACGTCGGCCCAGCCGCCCGCGAAGGCGCACAGTGCGTAGGGGCGGTGGTCGCTGAAGGCCTGGGGCACCTCGTTGCACAGCACATCGCGCAGCACGCCGCCAAACACGCCCGTGGTCACGCCCATCATCACGCTGATGATGGGCGGCATGCCGATGGCGGTGGCGATGTCCACGCCCACCGCCGCGAACAGGCCCAGGCCAATCGCGTCGGGCAGCAGCATGGCGCGCTCGGTGGGCTGAAAGTGGCGCTGGCGCATGAACAGCATCGCGCCCACGCACAGGGCCAGGATGCCCCAGACAAAACCGGTGTGGCGTATCCAGAAGAAGGGCCGCTGGTCCAGCAGCAGGTCGCGCAGCGTGCCCCCGCCGAAGGCCGCGACGAACGCCACCACACACACGCCCACGGCGTCGAGCCGCTTGCGCGCGGCGGCGATCACGCCCGAGAGGGCAAACGCGATGGTGGCGGCCACTTCCAGGAAGAAGCGCAGGGTGTGCACCCAGGGGGCGTCGAGCAGCTGATCCATGAGCGCGATTGTGCCGTGGCGCTGCAGGCGCTGGCGGCGGCGTGCGGCGCCTGCCTGTATCGCCTTTTGCTATTGAATGTATAGCTATTGGCGCTTGTTGGCAAAGCGCAAGGGCCTGTTTTCATCTGAAAAAAACAATGCACCGGCGCCCCAGGGTGCCGCGCGCCCGGGGCTTCAGGGCGCCGCGCCCTACGCCCGAAGCAGCTGCCAGGCCAGCGCCAGCCCACAGCCCGTGCCGCCCAGCGCGCCCAGGCGGCGGCCCCAGCGCAGGCTTGCGGCGGGCCACTGGTTCATCGCCAGCACCAGCAGCCAGCCCAGCACCATCCATGCCGCCACCACCAGCGCCAGCCCCGCGGCCAGCCCGGCCGCCACCGTGGCCGCCAGGGCCTGCAGCGCCAGCGTGCCCAGGGCCACGGCCCAGCTGCGCAGCGATGTCGGCGCGGCGGCCGCGCCGTCGCCCCAGGCGCGGGTGGGGACCGCGCGCGCCCAGGCGGTCAGCGCCGTCAGCGAGGCCAGCGCGGCACACACACCGGTGAGTTCGTTCATGCGGCCTCCGGAGGGCGGTGGTCTGGGGCCGGGGCGGGCGTGTGGCGTGCCCCATGGCCCGCCCGCCGCCAGCGCAGCGCCCGCCGCACGCGCAGCAGCAGCAGCAGCGGCGCGCCCGCAGCCAGGGCGCACAGCACCGACGCCACCGCCCACTGCGCGAGACCGGCCTTGGCCGCCAGGCCGCCATAGGCCAGCGCGGCCAGCGCCCACAGCAGCGCGGTGGCGCGGGGCGCCCAGTGGCGCAGCGTGGCGGCGGGCAGGGCCACGAAGAAGGCGAGCAGCAGGCCCAGCATGCCCGAGGACCGCGCGGGTTCGGTGGCCACGATGTGGGCCAGGCGGAACGATTCCAGCGCCAGCAGGCCGCTCAGCCAGAAGGGCAGGTGCGCAGGCACACCGAATCGGGTCCATCCGCGCGGATGCCAGCGCGGGCGGGGGGCGATGGGGTGCGCCGCCGTGCCCGAGGTGGCCACGGCGGTGTGGCGCGCGGGTTTGCGCCGGTGCGCCTGCACCCGCTGCGGCCCGATGAAGGCGGCGATGCCCGCACACGCCAGGCCCACGGCCACCAGGCTGGCGCCCATGCCCAGGGCCTGCGCACTGCCCAGCACCAGCCCCACGGTGCCGGCCACGGCCAGCATCGCCCCCGCACCGCACAGCGCCACCCGCCACAGCGCGAGCGCGCGCAGGGCCCAGGCGGCGGCCACCGACATCAGCAGCCACGCCCCGACGAGTACCCACACCGCCCACACCGGGCGCTGCGCCAGCGACGGCAGGCCCGCCGGCCCCCACAGGTGCACGAACAACGCCACGGTGAGCGCGGCGGGCGTGGTGGCGTGCAGGGCCAGGAAGAAGCGTTGCATGGTGCGGGCGGGAGAAACCAGAAAAGAAGGGGGAAACGAGGCGGGGCTCAACCCGCCGCCGCGATCCCGCTGGCCGATGCGCCCTGCGCGGCCTCGGCCTCGCGCCGGCGCTGCTGGCGCGCATCGAGCCAGATCAAGGTGCCCGAGATCGACAGGAACGCGGGCGTCATGCCCAGCAAGAAATACAGCCACTTGAGCGCCAGCCCGCCGAAGTCGCCAAAGTGCAGCGGCTCCATGAGGCCGTTGACCAGCGACCAGAATCCCGCCGTGCGCGGGTCGTGCACCTTCCTGGGCACGCCGGTGGCGGCGTGGATGTCCACCCGCGCGGTGCTGGCCAGGTGGCCGCCCAGGTTGCCGGTGAAGCTGGCCTCGGCGGTGTCGGTGCCCCAGCGGCGCATCGACACGTAGCGCGCCTCCAGCCCCGGCACGGCCTGCTGCGCGGTGGCGTACAGGGCATCCAGCGACTGCATGCGCACGGGCTCGGCGGCATCGCCAGCGGCCTTGCGCGCGGGCTTGGCGGTGGCTGCGGCTTCGGTGCTGCTGGTGGTCACGTATTTGTAGCCCTGCTCGAACAGCGGCGCCAGGCCCATCCAGGCCCCCGTGGTGGCGATCAGGATGTGAAAGCCCAGGCCCCAGATGCCCGCGGACTTGTGCAGGTCGGACATCACCACGCGAAAGCTGCGGCCCCAGCGCTGGGTGAACAGCTCGGCCAGGATCTTGCGGTGGATGACGATGCCCGTGACGATGAGCACCAGCATCGCGGCGCCCAGAAAGCCCACGATCCAGCGCGGCCCGAAGAACAGGAACACGTGCAGCATGCGCAGGTACTGGCCGAGCTGGCTGTCCACCGGGCCCACCACCGTGCCCGTGTCCGAGCGCAGGGCCACCTTGGTGCGCGTGTTGGCCGGCGCGCCGCGCTCGCGCACGAAGGCGAAGTAGCTCGGGTTGACCGCGTCGGGCAGCGCGATGGTCTCCACCGTGGCGCCGGGGTAGCGGGTGTGCAGCTGCGTCAGCACCGCATCGAGCGACGCGGGCGTCGCAGAGCGCGGCAGCTGCGCCAGCGACGGGTTGGCCCACAGGTCGATCTCGTTCTTGAACACCACCACCGCGCCCGAGAAGCACACGATGAACATCAGCAGCCCCGTGACGATGCCCGCCCAGGAGTGCAGGACGAAAAGGCGGTTCAGGGTGCGCTGGCTGGTCATGGTCGGCTCGCGGTGGCGGGGCGATGGCGCTGCGTCAGAAGAAGTACGTCACGCCCAGGTTGAAGCTGCGCGGCAACGCGGGCGAGACCACGTTGGCGTTGATCGCGCCGTCGTAGTACGCCTTGTTGAACACGTTCTTCACCCCCGCCGTCACGCGGTAGTTGTCGCCCGCGTAGCTGATGGACGCATCGGCCACCACATACGACGGCAGCGTGAAGGGATACGAGCCGATCTGCTCGCTGACGTAGCGCCCGCCCATGCCCAGCGTGATGCGCTGGTGCTGCGGCAGCTTGTAGGTGGCCCAGGCCGTGAGCGTGTGGCGCGGCGTGAGGTTCAGCGGCAGGCCCACGATGGCGGCGTTGTTGTCGCGCGTGACCTTGGTCTGCGTGTAGGTGTAGGCGCTGGTCAGCTTCCAGCCGTTCTTCATGTCCGCGCCCAGCTCCACCTCCAGGCCGCGCGCGCGCTGCTGGCCGGTCTGCACGCTGAAGCCGGTGTTCACCGGGTCGGCCGTGGTGACGTTCTCGCGCACCAGGTCGAAGACCGCCAGTGCTCCGGTGATCTGGCCGCCCGGCGCCTCGTATTTCACACCGGCTTCCCACTGCTTGCCGGTCTCGGGCACGAAGGGCGTGCCGTTGAAGGCCAGCCCCGAGGTCGGCAAGAAGGACTCGCCGTAGCTGCCGTAAGCGGCCCAGCCGGGCTTGAACTCATACACCAGGCCGGCGGACAGCGTGGTGGCGCTGTCCTTCTGGCGTGTCTGCGTGTTGGCCACGCGGTTGTTCGTGTCGTTGGTCGACCAGTCGCGGCGCAGGCCCACCAGGGCCGTCCAGCCCTGGCCGAACTTGATCTGGTCCTGCGCATACAGCCCGGCCACGGTGAGCTTGGCGGGCGCGTCGCTGGTCAGCGCCGTGGGGCAGGTGGCCTGCATGCCGTAGACGGGCGCGAACAAGTCCAGCGCGCCGATGCGGCAGGTGCGGCTGGCCAGCAGGCTGTGGCCGCTGCGCACGTCCAGGCCCGTGACGAGCTGGTGCTTGGCGCCCAGCGCCTCGAAGCGCGTGAGCATCGAGGTGTCGGTGGCCAGCAGGTCATAGTCCATGTACTGGCGCGACGCCTGGCGGTTCTGCAGCCGCTGGTTGGCCTGCAGCGCCTGGTTGGAGACGAAGTTGCCCGTGCCCTTCTCGGTCTCGTAGCGCACGTTCTGGCGGAACGTCATCGCGTCGGACACCTTGTGCTCCAGCGCATAGCCCAGCGTGGTGCTCTCCACGTCGTACACGCCAAAGGCAGGATCGCCCGTGAACAGCGTGCGCGACAGGGTGCCGTTGCGGTTGGGCAGCAGCGTGCCGTAGGGTGTGATGCCCTGCTGGCGCATCCACTCGCTGCGGCTGTAGGTGGCGAACAGCACCAGGTCGGTCTGCGCGCCCAGGTCGATGGACAGCGACGGGGCGAACCACCGGTCCTTGCGGTAGACGAACTGCGTGGGGTCGTCGGCGTTGGACACCTGGGCATTGATGCGCAGCGCCGTCTTGCCCGATTCGGACAGCGGCTTGTTCACGTCGGCCTGCAGCGTGCGCTGGCCGAAGCTGCCCACCTCCACGCCCACTTCGTTGATCGCGTCTTTCTTGGGCCGCTTGCTCACCGCGTTGACGATGCCGCCGGGCTGCACCTGGCCGTAGAGCACCGAGGCCGAGCCCTTGAGCACCTCGAAGCGCTCGTAGCCGTAGGGCTGCAGCTTGGCCCACATGCCGGGGCTTTGCACCAGGCCGTCGACCAGGATGGATTCGGTGGAGCGAAAGCCCCGGATGTTGATGTCGTCAAAACCCCGGCGCCCGAAGTTGACGGGGCTCACGCCCGCCACGGTCTGCAGCGCCTGCTGCACGTTGGTGATCTGGCGCGACTCCATCTGCTCGCGCGTGACCACGCTCACGGACTGCGGGGTCTCCAGCCGGCGCATGGGCGCCTTGCCGGCGGTCTGGGCCTCGACGGGCGCAAAGCCCATGTCCTTCTCGGTGCTGGCATTGATGCGCACTTCCTGGAGCTGCGGCGCGGCCACCTGGGCGGCGGCCGCCGGTGCATCGGCGTCCTGCTGTGCCACGGCGGCTTGGGCGAGGCACAGGGCCAGCGGGGTCAGGGCAAACACCCCGGCCTTGCGGGCCCAGGGGTACGGGGAGGAAGAGGGGGCGAGCGAAGAGCGCGGCGAGAAACGGGCCGCGCGCGAGGGCTGAAAAGACATGGGAGTCCCGATGGAGAGAAAGCCGAGGGCGGACAAACGCTGAAGGCGCTGGCTCGCGTGGCTTTTCGGGACGCTGGCTGGCAGGAGGGGGTATTCTAATGCGAATAGTTATCGTTTGAGAGGTGGCCATGCAAGCGGCGCCGCAGTGCGCGTTGCGCGGTTCCGCCGGACGGCCAGGCACCGCCGCAAAGACCGACCGCTTGCGGGCGCGCACGACCGTGCTCCCTCCCGCGCGGCAATCGTCGGTCTTTTGCTATTGAATAGATAGCATATGGCGCTTGATACATCGGCGTCAAGGCCTGTTTTTGTCCACATCCTGGGCGCTGACCGCCCCGTCGGCGCTCTGCGGGCTCCCGGGCTCGCCATACCCGGGGTACGCGCCCCCCGCCGCCCCCAGCGCCGCGCTCTCCTGCCGCTCCTTGGCCATCTGCTCGGCGAACTGGTTGCGCCCCTCGCGCGCCACCGCGATGAACTTGGCGCGGTCCTTGTAGTGCGGGTACATGCGGTCGGCCAGGGCGATGTTGTGGGTGCGAAAGCGCCGGGTGATGGCCGTGGCCTCGGCGGGCGCCAGGCCCATCAGTTCCAGCACCGTGTGCGCGCTTTGCAGGCTGGACTCGAACAGTTCGCGCTGCACCAGCGTCACACCCAGGTCGCGCAGCTTGTTCCAGTGCGTGACGTCGCGCGCGCGGGCCACCACCTGCAGCTGGGGGAAGTGTTCGCGGGCAAGCTTGGCGATCTTGAGGGACTGCTCGGCATCGTCCACGGCGATGACCAGGATGCGGGCGTGTTCGGCGCCCGCGATGCGCAGCAGGTCGAGCCGCGTGGCGTCGCCATAGAACACGCGGTAGCCGAAGGTGCGCGCCACTTCCAGCATCTCCACGCTGTGGTCCAGCACGGTGGTGCGCAGGCCCTGGGCCAGCAGCACGCGCGAGACGATCTGCCCGTAGCGGCCGAAGCCCGCGATGATGATGGGCGCCTCCTGGGGCTCGGAGATTTCCTCGGCCCGGGGCTCGGACTTGAGCTGGGCGTAGCGGCGCAGCAGCACGCGGTCCAGCAGCACCAGCAGCAGCGGGCTGATCAGCATCGACAGCGCCACCGCGCCGATGAGCAGCGAGGCCGTCTCGGCCGGGAACACGCTGGCACCGGCGGCGGCCTGGAACACCACGAAAGCGAATTCGCCGCCCTGGGCCAGCAGCAGCGTGAACACCGGGCGCTCCTGGTACGGGATGTTGACCAGCTTGGCCAGCGTGTAGATCACGATGGCCTTGGCCGCGAGGAAGCCGACCAGGATGGCGGCCATGAGGCCCGGCGAGCGCAGGATCACGCCGAAGTCGATGCTCATGCCCACGGCGATGAAGAACAGCCCCAGCAGCAGGCCCTTGAAGGGCTCGATGTCGGCCTCCAGCTCGCGCCGGTACTCGCTGTCGGCCAGCAGCACGCCGGCCAGGAAGGCGCCCAGCGCCATCGACAGGCCCACCATCACCATCAGGTAGGCGATGCCCACCACCAGCAGCAGCGCGGCGGCGGTGAAAATCTCGGGCGTGTTGCTCTTGGCGATCCAGCGCAGCACGGGGCGCAGCAGCAGGCGCCCGCCCAGGATGATGGCGGCGATCACGCCCACGATCTTGAGCACCTCGAGCGCCATCTCGCCCGGCGTGTGGCCCGCGCCGTCGCCCGCAGCGGCGCCCAGCACCGGCAGCAGGGCCAGGATGGGGATGGCCGCCACGTCCTGGAACAGCAAAATCGAAAAGCCCGCCTGCCCGCTCTGGGTGCGCATGAGGTTGCGCTCGGCCAGCGACTGCAGCGCGATCGCCGTGGAGGACAGCGCCAGGCCCAAAGCGCCCACCAGGCTCACGCGCCACGGCAGGCCGGCGAGGGCGCCCAGCGCGAACAGCACGGCCGCGCAGCCCAGCACCTGCGCGGTGCCGGTGCCGAAGATGGGGCGGCGCAGCGCCCACAGGCGGCTCGGTTGCAGCTCCAGCCCCACGAGGAACAGCATCAGCACCACGCCGAATTCGGCGAAATGCAGGATGTCCTGCACATTGCTCACCAGCCCCAGGCCCCACGGCCCGATGGCGATGCCCGCCGCCAGGTAGCCGATGATGGCCCCGAGGCCCAGCGCCTTGGCAATGGGCACGGCCAGCACCGCCGCGGTGAGGTACAGGAAGCCGTAGGTGAGCCAGGTGGGGGCGTGTTCCATAGAGGGGGATGCGGGCGATGGCGTGGGGGAAGGGGCGTCGCGGGGATGCGGGCGTGGGCGTGTCAGGATTCTGGCACCGTCCCGGCGATGTGGAGAGGCTGGCGAGGCATGTTGTTGCGGCGCTTCACTTTTAATAGCATCTGGCGCTGGTGGGACAAGCGCTGGAGGCGCTCTTCGTGCATGCCATGGCGGCGGCGCGGGCGCGTTGTTAAGATGCGTGCCCTTCTCGGATTACAGGCGCGGTGTTTCATGGACTTGCAGACTTGGCTGGCTTTTTTCGCGGCGTCGTGCCTGATCGCGGTGTCGCCGGGCTCGGGGGCCGTGCTGTCGATGAGCCATGGCCTGTCGTTCGGCGTGCGCAAGACGGGCGCCACCATCTTCGGCCTGCAGCTGGGCCTGCTGCTGATCCTGCTGATTGCCGGGGCGGGCGTGGGGTCGCTGCTGCTGGCGTCCGAGGTGGCCTTCAGCGTCGTCAAGGTGCTGGGCGCGTGCTACCTGATCTATGTGGGCTTCAACCAGTGGCGCGCGGGCGACGCATCGCCCGTGCAGGGCGATGAGGAAGCACCGGCGGGCACCTGGCAAAAGCGCTGCCTCACGGGCTTCCTGACCAACGCCACCAACCCCAAGGGCATCATCTTCATGGTGGCCGTGCTGCCCCAGTTCATGACCGACACGCGCCCGCTGTGGACGCAGCTCCTGGTGATGGCCGCCACCACGGTGACGGTGGACGTGGTGGTGATGCACGGCTACGCTTTCGGGGCCAGCGCCCTGCGCCGCCTGATGCGCAGCGCGCGTGCGGTGCGCGCGCAGAACCGCGTGTTTGGCGGCCTGCTGATGGCGGTGGGCGCGGGGCTGTTCTTCGTCAAGCGTGGCGGCCAGCACGCCTGAGGTGGCCCCAGCGTGTTGCTGATGCTTTGATTTTGATAGCTGCTGGCGCTTGTCCATCAAGCGTCAGGGGCTGATTTGGCTTGTATTTTCATGGATGCGCGGATTCCAAGGAGGTTGTCATGCCAGTAGTTGTTGTCGCCAACCCGAAGGGCGGCGTGGGCAAGTCCACGCTGTCCACCAACATCGCGGGCTACTTTGCGAGCCAGGGGCATCCCGTGATCCTGGGCGACACCGACCGGCAGGAGTCCGCCAGGCTCTGGCTGGGCCTGCGCCCGCCGGCCGCGCGCCCCATCGGCGCCTGGGACGGCCTCAGCTCGGACGTGATCAGCCGCCCGCCCAAGGGCACCACGCATGCGGTGCTTGATACGCCCGCCGGCCTGCACGGCTGGCGCCTGAACGACGTGCTCAAGCTGGCCGACAAGATCATCGTGCCGCTGCAGCCCAGCGTGTTCGACATCTTCGCCACGCGCAGCTTCCTGGACCAGCTGGCCGAGCACCGCCACGCGGCGGGCGTGCCCGTGGGCATCGTGGGCATGCGCGTGGACGCGCGCACCAAGGCCGCCGAGCAGCTGCACCACTTCGTGGACAACCTCGGGTTTCCGGTGCTGGGCTACCTGCGCGACACGCAGAACTACATCCACCTGGCGGCGCATGGCCTCACGCTGTTCGACGTGGCGCCGGGCCGTGTGGCGCGCGACCTGGAGCAATGGCAAGGAATCTGTACGTGGCTAGACACATGAACCCCCCTGAGGCGCTGCGCGCCTTCCCCCGAGAGGGACGCCACCCCTGGACTGGCAAAGCCAGATCCACGGTGGCACTGGCCTGGGGAGTGCCAGTTGCTGGCGTTGTGTGCCAGATGGGCGCACGGTGTCCCGTGCCAGACAAGGCGCGCACGGCTGCGGCGCTACATTGGGGTGATGAAAATCTTTCGCTCCTACTCCGAAGTCAGCGCCTGCGTGGGCCAGGAGGTCGCCGTGACCGACTGGATCACCATCACGCAGGAACAGGTCAACCTGTTCGCCCAGGCCACGGGCGACCACCAGTGGATCCACGTGGACCCCGAGCGTGCGAAAGCGGGGCCGTTTGGCGCGCCCATTGCCCACGGGTTTCTCACGCTGTCGCTGATCCCGCAGTTCTTCGAGGCGGGCCTGACCATCGAGGGTGCGCGCATGGGCGTGAACTACGGGCTCAACAAGGTGCGCTTCACCGCGCCGGTGCCGGTGGGCAGCCGCCTGCGCGCGCGCCTCACGCTGCAGGCGGCCGAGCCGGTGGCGCCCGATGGCATGCAGATGACGTGGCTGGTGACCGTGGAACGCGAGGGCAGCGACAAACCCGTGTGCGTGGCCGAATCGCTTGCGAGAAATTTCGGGGCACCCGCCTGAGCCTGGCCCCTCGCGGGCAGGAGGTCTGACCCATGGACCGCCTGCAAGCCATGAAGGTGTTCGAGCGCGTGGTGGAGGAGGGCGGCTTTGCCGCCGCCGCCCGGGCCATGGACATGTCGCCCCCCGTGGTCACCCGCATGGTGGCCGAACTGGAGCAGCACCTGGGCACGCGCCTGCTGCAGCGCACCACCCGCAAGCTGGCCCTCACCGATGCGGGCGATGCCTACCTGCAGCGTGTGCGCACCATCCTGCACGAGATCGACGACGCCGAGGCGGCCGCCGCTGCCAACACGCGCGACCTGCGCGGCACCATCCGCATCGTCGCGGCCCCGGTGCTGGCCACCAACTTCCTGGCGCCCATGGTGGCGCTGTGGCATGCGGAGTTCCCCAAGCTGCTGCTCGACATCGACCTGGACGCCTATGCCTCGGCGCGGGTGGACGAATACGACGTGACCATCATGGTGGCGGGCGAGGACTTCGACGCCAACATCGTGGCGCGCCCGCTGCTGAAGGGCGAGGCCATCGTGGTGGCGTCGCCCGACTACCTGGAGCGCAAGGGTATTCCGCGCGAGCCGCAGGACCTGCTGCAGCACGACTACCTGCGCGACTCGGGCATGGCCGCCCGTTCCCAGACGGGGCCTGGCCGCAAGCTGCGCCTGCAATCCCTCTCCGGCAATCTGCCGGCCCAGGAAATCGACATGCCGGCGGTGCTGCAGTCCGTCAGCACCGAGCTGCTGCTGCGCGCGGCGGTGGACGGCGCGGGGGTGGCGGTCACGTCGCGCCTGCTGGCCGAAGAACACCTGGCCCGCGGAGAGCTGGTGCACATCCTGCCCGCGTGGATCTTTTCGCGCTACACCATCTATGCCGCGCTGCCCTCGGGCCGCATGCTGCCCGCGCGCACCAAGGTGTTCCTGGACTTCCTGAGCGAGCAGGTGCCCCTGGCCATGGCCGAACAGCGCGGGCAGGCAGGCTAGCGGGCTGGCTGGGGCGGCGGTTTCCGCTCTGGTGGCCGGGCCATGTTCCCCCGGCCGGCCGCAGGCGGCGATGAACGGCCTGCGTCAGCCCAGCTGGGCGAATCCGCTGATGATGGTGCCTTCTGGCTCGACGGTGATCTCGCCATCGGGCATCGCAAAACTGTTCTGGCGCCAGGCCTCGAACACCGTCACCGCCACGGCGTTGGACAGGTTCAGGCTGCGCTGGCCCGCCACCATCGGCAGCCGCAGGCGCTGCGCGGGTGGGAAGCTGTCGCGCAGCTCGGGTGGAAGCCCCCGCGTCTCGGCGCCAAACACCAGCCAGTCGCCCGGCAGGAAACAGGTGGAGTGCACCGGCTGGGAGCCGTGGGTCGTCATGGCGAACATGCGGGAGGGGTCGGGCTGGGCATCGCGCAGGAAGGCGGTCCAGCCGGGGTGGATCTGCACCTGGGCGTACTCGTGGTAGTCGAGCCCCGCACGCCGCATCTGCCTGTCCTCCATCGTGAACCCCAGGGGCTCGACCAGGTGCAGGGTGCATCCGGTGTTGGCCGCCAGGCGAATCACATTCCCGGTGTTGGGCGGGATCTCGGGTTCGACGAGGACGATATGGAACATGCTGGCTATTGTCATCGCCCGGCGTGTGAGTTGAGCAACCGCTCGTAATCAAAAGTATCCCGCTAGTCCAGCCCCGTGCGCGCGAGGACTGCGCAGGTGACATGCGCCACGCCCGCCTCGCGCAGTGCCAGCGTGGCGGCCTGCATCGTGGCGCCCGTGGTCATCACATCGTCGACCAGCACCACGCGCTGGCCCCGCAGGGCCGCCGCATGCGCGGGCTCGATGGCAAACGCACCCCGCAGGTTGCGCAGGCGCTGCGCCCGCGGCAGTCCGCTCTGTGCCTCGCTGGCGTGCAGGCGCAGCAGGGTCCGGGTGTCGCTCCTGGGGCCTGCCAGATGCCTTGCAAGGAGCGCGGACTGGTTGAATCCCCGCTCGCGCAGGCGCTCGGCCGACAGCGGTATCGGCAGCACGCGGTCCGCCGCGTCCAGGGCCGGTTCCATCCAGGGCGTGCTGCGCATCAGCGTGGCCAGGGCCCTGGCCCACCCGGGGTCACCCCGGAACTTGAAGTGCGCGAGCGCGTCGGCCCATGGGTAGGCGTAGTCCACGGCGGCCACGCAGGCATCGAAGCTGGGCGGGCTGTGCACGCAGGCGCCGCAGACGGCGACCCCCGGGGGGACCCGCAGGGCGCAGCGCTGGCAGCGTGTGGCGGGCTGGGCAAAGCGCGCCGCGCAGGCATTGCAGATCCGCTGCGACGGCCATGCATGGCAGACGGCGCACTGGCTGGGCACCTTGTCCGCCCAGGTGCGAAGAGGGCGCGAAATCCCTAGCAAGCCCGTGAAAAGCATGAATCAATATACTCGCCCGTCCTGCCATGCCCTCCGAGCGTCCCCCCACCATTGATCCCGTTGCTGCGGCCCGCTGGCATGCGGCGGCCCCTGCGTTGTCCCCCTGGCTCCATGAGGAGGTGGCGCGCCGCATGGAGGACCGCCTGCAGTGGATCCGCCAGGCTCCCGAATCGTGGTGCCATTGGGATGCGGTGCGCGGAGGGCTGCACGCACATACGCTGGTGAGCGCACGCTTTCCCAAGGCACGCTGCCAGATCTACGAGACGGCCGCGCATTGCCAGGAGGTGGCGCGGCAGGCCCTGGCCAGGCCCTGGTGGAGTCCCGCCCGCTGGGGCGCCGGCAACCCGCAGCTGGGTGCGCCGGCGGATGCGAGCGTGCAGATGCTCTGGGCCAACATGGCGCTGCATACGGCAGCGGACCCGCAGGCGCTGATCGCGCAATGGCACCGTGCCCTGGCCGTGGATGGCTACCTGATGTTCTCGTGCCTGGGCCCCGACACGCTGCGCGAGCTGCATGCGGTGTACGCCGAGCTGGGCTGGCCTCCTGCCGGGCATGCGTTCACGGACATGCACGACTGGGGGGACATGCTGGTGCACGCGGGCTTTGCCGAGCCTGTGATGGACATGGAGCGCATCACGCTGACCTTCGCCACCCCGCAGCGGCTGATGCGGGAGTTGCAGGAACTGGGCTGCAACCTGCACCCCGCGCGTTTTGGCGCGCTGCGCGGGCGGCGCTGGCGCGAGCGGCTGTACGAAGCGCTGGCGCACCGGCTGGCGGACCCCGGCAACGCAGGGCAACTGGCGCTGACCTTCGAGATCATCTACGGGCATGCGTTCAAGCCCGCGCCGCGCGTGCGCGTGAGCCCTAGCAGCGCCGTGTCGCTGCAGGACATGCGCACCATGCTGCGACAGGGCGGCAAGGGGAGCTAGTCTGTAACTCCGTGTCAATGACATGGAACAAGGCACGCTACAATTCCGGGTTATTGAGATTTCGGGCATCTTCCCGCGCAACCTTGCAGGCTGTGCCTGTCGCGGCAACGCATGGCAGGCACCTTTCAGCCGGCAGTCTTGTGAGCACTTCTGGTGACGGGCTTGGTTTTTCGTTTTGCCACGGTGTCGGGTCAGCGCATCGACTGGCGTCTCGTTCGCAATTGCTCGGTCACGCCGGCGCAACTGGGTTGGACGTACCTGTCGCTGTGCCTGGTGTCGCTGGGTATCGCGGCTTTCTTCTGGATGCTCGGTGCCCGTCTGGTCATGCCCTTCGCATGGCTCGAAATCGTGGCTGTAGGAATTGCATTCGCCATGTACGGTCGCCATGCGGCGGATGGCGAGAGGATTTCACTGCAGGGCTCGCGCCTCGTGGTGGAACTGGAGACAGCAGGCAAGCTGGAGCGTGCCGAGTTTGACCGGAGCCGGGTTCGCGTAGAACCCAAGACCGGAGACCGTTCGCTGATCATGCTGTCTGCGCAGGGCCGTTCGGTCGAAGTGGGGCGCTACGTGCGCCCCGAGCTTCGGCCGGTCCTGGCATCGGAGATCCGCATGGCCTTGCGCGCCGCCTGACCCCACGCAGGCGCGCGAAAGGGATTGGTTAAATTGAGGCTTAGAAGTAAGTGAGAACTATGAAGAGCATTTCCAACAAGCTGGCTTCTCTGCTGCTGATTGCCGGTGCATGGGTGGGTTCCGCAGCCCATGCCGTTCAGGACCTGCCTGGCGGCCCCGCAGTCAACCAGCTGAACCTGGCGCCGCCCGTCACCAAGATTGCAGAAGAGCAGCATTTTCTGCACTGGATGATGCTGATCATCTGCACGGTGATCTTTGTTGCAGTGTTCTCCGTGATGTTCTACTCGATCTGGAAGCACCGCCGTTCCAAGGGCGCCAAATCGGCCAATTTCCATGAGTCCGTGACGGTGGAAGTGGTGTGGACCATTGTTCCGTTCATCATCGTGATCCTGATGGCCCTGCCCGCCACGAAGGTGCTGGTGGCCCAGAAGGACACGACCAATGCCGACCTCACCATCAAGACCACGGGCTACCAGTGGAAGTGGGGCTACGACTACATCACCGGCGAAGGCGAGGGCCTGGCCTTCATCTCCACGCTGGACAGCAGCCACCGCGTGATGTCCGACAGCGGCAACGTCAAGGACGCCCCTGCCAACTACCTGCTGAAGGTGGACAATCCGATGGTGGTGCCCGTGGGCAAGAAGGTCCGCATCATCACCACCGCCAACGACGTGATCCATGCCTTCATGGTGCCCGCCTTCGGCATCAAGCAGGACGCGATCCCCGGCTTCGTGCGCGACACCTGGTTCCGCGCCGAGAAGATCGGTGACTACTATGGCCAGTGCGCCGAACTGTGCGGCAAGGAACACGCCTACATGCCCATCCACGTGAAGGTCGTGTCCGCCGAGGACTACACCGCCTGGGTGGGCGAGCAAAAGAAGAAGGCCGCGGCCAAGCTGGACGACCCCACCAAGGTGTGGACCCTGGACGACATCATGAAGCGCGGCGAGAAGGTGTATGCGGCCAACTGCGCGGCCTGCCACCAGGCCAACGGCAAGGGCGCCGGTCCCATCAAGCCGCTGGACGGCTCGGCCATCGTGCTGGATGCGGACCACGCCAAGCAGATCCAGGTCGTGCTCAAGGGCGCGGCCAATGGCGCGATGCCTGCATGGGCTCAGCTGAGCGATACCGACATCGCCGCAGTGGTGAGCTACACGAAGAACTCCTGGTCCAACAAGACCGGCCAGCTGGTGCAGCCTGCTGAAATCGTGGCCCAGCGTGGCAAGTAATCATCGCCCTATCGTATTGAGGAATCCAAAATGAGCGCAGTTCTCGACAATCACGGGCACGCGGGCGATCACGCACACGACGGCCACGACCACCACCACGGCCCCACCGGCTGGCGCCGCTGGGTGTTCGCCACCAACCACAAGGACATCGGCACCCTGTACCTGCTGTTCGCCTTCGCCATGCTGATGGTCGGCGGCGTCCTGGCACTGCTGATCCGCGCCGAGCTGTTCCAGCCCGGCCTGCAGCTGGTGAACCCCGAGCTGTTCAACCAGCTCACCACCATGCACGGCCTCATCATGGTGTTCGGCGCCATCATGCCGGCCTTCGTGGGCTTCGCGAACTGGATGATCCCGCTGCAGATCGGCGCATCCGACATGGCCTTCGCGCGCATGAACAACTTCAGCTTCTGGCTGATGATCCCCGCGGCCATCATGCTGGTGAGCTCGTTCTTCATGCCCGGTGGCGCACCCGCCGCCGGCTGGACGCTGTACGCGCCGCTGACGCTGCAGATGGGCCCCTCCATGGACGCCGGCATCTTCGCGATGCACATCCTGGGTGCCTCGTCCATCATGGGCTCGATCAACATCATCGTGACCATCCTGAACATGCGCGCGCCCGGCATGACGCTGATGAAGATGCCCATGTTCGCCTGGACCTGGCTGATCACCGCCTATCTGCTGATCGCCGTGATGCCCGTGCTGGCTGGCGCCATCACCATGACGCTGACGGACCGCCACTTCGGCACCAGCTTCTTCAACCCCGCCGGCGGCGGTGACCCGGTGATGTACCAGCACATCTTCTGGTTCTTCGGCCACCCCGAGGTGTACATCATGATCTTGCCGGCCTTCGGCATCATCAGCCAGATCGTGCCCGCGTTCGCACGCAAGAAGCTCTTCGGCTACGCCTCCATGGTGTACGCGACCTCCTCCATCGCCATCCTGTCGTTCATCGTGTGGGCACACCACATGTTCACGACCGGCATGCCCGTGACGGGCCAGCTGTTCTTCATGTACGCCACCATGCTGATCTCCGTGCCCACGGCCGTGAAGATCTTCAACTGGATCGCCACCATGTGGCGCGGCTCCATGACGTTCGAGACCCCCATGCTGTTCGCCGTGGGCTTCATCTTCGTGTTCACCATGGGTGGCTTCACCGGCCTGATCCTGGCCATGGCGCCCATCGACATCCAGCTGCAGGACACCTACTACGTGGTGGCCCACTTCCACTACGTGCTGGTGGCCGGCTCGCTGTTCTCGATGTTCGCGGGCGTGTACTACTGGCTGCCCAAGTGGACCGGCGTGATGTACTCCGAAACGCGCGGCCAGATCCACTTCTGGTCCTCGCTGATCTTCTTCAACATCACCTTCTTCCCGATGCACTTCCTGGGCCTGGCCGGCATGCCACGCCGTTATGCCGACTACCCGATGCAGTTCGCCGACTTCAACGCCATCGCTTCGGTGGGCGCGCTGGGCTTCGGTCTCGCGCAGGTGTACTTCTTCGTGGCGGTGATCATCCCCGCCATGCGCGGCAAGGGCGAGAAGGCTGCGGCCAAGCCCTGGGACGGCGCCGAAGGCCTGGAATGGGAAGTCCCGTCGCCAGCACCTTTCCATACGTTCGAGAATCCCCCCAAGCTGGACGCCACGGCCACCCGCGTGATCGGCTGAACACCATGCCCATGACACCCGAACAGAAAAAGAGCAACCTGCGGATGGCGCTGATCCTGGCGTCCGTCGCGGTGGTGTTCTTCGTCGGGTTCATGGTCAAGGTCGTTCTGCTGTCCCGCTGAGCCCGCACCTGCCATGAGCCTGCACCGCGAAAACGCCAAGATGGTCGGCAAGCTGGTCGTGATCGCGGCCGGCATGTTCGCCTTCGGCTATGTGCTGATCCCCATCTACAAGCACATCTGCGAGATGACGGGCATCAACATCCTGTCGCTGTCCGAGCGGCAGGTGCCGGGCAACGGCGTGGCCGGCAAGGATGTCAAGGTGCCGGGCAACACGCAGGTGGACAAGACCCGCACGATCACGGTGGAGTTCGACGCCAACGCGCGCGGCCCGTGGGATTTCAAGCCCGCCCAGCGTTCGGTGCAGGTGCACCCCGGCGAGCTGACGACCGTGATGTACGAGTTCCAGAACGTGCAGAACCGCCGCATGGCTGCGCAAGCCATACCGAGCTATGCACCGCGCCAGGCCGCGGCGCACTTCAACAAGCTGGAGTGCTTTTGCTTCAACCAGTACACGCTGGAGCCTGGAGAAAAAAAGGAATGGCCCGTGGCATTTGTGATTGACCCGCGTATTTCCAAGGACGTGACGACCATCACGCTGTCCTACACGTTCTTCGAGGTGGGTGGCAAGACGCCGGCAGCACCGCAGTCCACTGCCGCCGTGGGCCTGTCCGCGCCCCTGGTCTCTCCAGCGGCGGGAGCGGGTTCATGAATACGCCAGTGGAGCAGCCGGTGGTGAAGCCCCACGAGCGCAAGGGATCGCTGCTGCGCACGGTGCGGGCGGTGGCGTGGTCGCTGATAGGTCTGCGCAAGGGCAGCGAGTACCAGCAGGATGTCGAAAAGCTCAACCCGCTGCATATCATCGTGGTGGGGCTGGTGGCCGTCTTTCTGCTGGTGATCGGCCTGATCGCGTTGGTGAACTGGGTCGTGTGAATGGGTTGCTGGAACCGTATCCGCAACAACAAAGCCGAAAACAAAGATTTTGAGAGTCAGGAGCTGAAATGAGTGCATCAACCCACGGCGGAACCCCGTACTACTATGTACCCGCAGAGTCGCGTCATCCGGTGATGGCGGCAACCGGTCTGTTCTTCGTCATTCTGGGCGCGGGCCAGTGGATCAATGGCCACGACTGGGGCAAGTATTCCCTGGCACTGGGCCTGGTGTGGTGGCTGTTCACGCTGTACCAGTGGTTCGGCGATGCGGTGCGCGAGAGCGAAGGCGGCCTGTACGGCCACAAGATCGACCTGTCGTACCGCTGGAGCATGAGCTGGTTCATCTTCTCGGAAGTGATGTTCTTCGGCGCGTTCTTCACGGCACTGTGGTGGGCGCGTTCGCACTCGGTGCCCGCCCTGGGCAGCCTGGACAACGCGCTGCTGTGGCCCGATTTCAAGGCGGTCTGGCCCAGCCTTGCCGCCGGTGCCACCGCCTCGCCGGCCGGCATCGTCGAACCCTTCCAGACCGTGGGCCCCTTCTGGCTGCCCACCATCAACACGGCGCTGCTGCTGACGTCGGGCGTGACGCTGACCATTGCCCACCATGCATTGCGCGAAAACCACCGTGGCAAGACCATCGGCTTCATGTGGGCCACGGTGCTGCTGGGCTTCGTGTTCCTGCTGGTGCAAGGCTACGAGTACTTCCATCTCTACACCGACCTGAACCTCAAGCTCAGCTCCGGCGTGTTCGGCTCCACGTTCTTCATGCTCACGGGCTTCCACGGTTTTCACGTGTTCCTGGGCATGCTGATGCTGCTGGTGATCACGCTGCGCCTGCAGAAGGGACATTTCACCGCGGACAAGCACTTCGGCTTCGAAGGCGCCGCGTGGTACTGGCACTTCGTAGACGTGGTGTGGCTGGGCCTGTACGTGCTGGTCTACTGGATGTAACCAGGCACGCTGCCAACAAAAAAGCGCCTCGCGGCGCTTTTTTTGTTGGCAGGGCCAGGGCGGGATGAGAAGGGGGTATGCGGGGGCTTGGGCCACTGCCGCTTCATGGCCCCGGTCAACGGGAGGCCGGCAGGCCGGTGGGCTGGATGTAGCCCAGTTTCCACGCCACCAGGATGCACAGGAAGAGCACGATGGAGAGCCCCACGCGCACCGCGAGTGCCTTGGCCATGTGGCTGCCCTTGGCCTTGTCGTTGCGGCCATTGCGCATCATGAAGAACAGGGCGGAGGCCAGGCTGGCCAGAATGGCGATGAACGCCACCACTACGAGGTATTTCATGGAGAACATTATCCTGTGACAGTGTCACGTCGTCCCCTGGGCCTGCGTTTTTGGCTGATCACCCTTGCTGCGGTGGCCGGCATGCTGGCCACGGCCTCGCTCGGCCGCTGGCAGCTGTCGCGCGCCGCGGAGAAGGAGGCCCTGCAAGCCATGCTGGAGGAGCGTGGCCGCATGCCCGCCGTCGACGCCCCAACGCTGCTCGCGGCCGCGGCGCAGCCGGATGCGGCAGCGCTCGTGCACCGTGCCGTGGTGCTGGAAGGCCGGTGGCTGCCGGAGCACACCGTGTACCTTGACAACCGCCAGATGCACGGCCGCCCCGGGTTTTTCGTGCTGACACCGCTGCAGTTGGCCGAAGGCCGCGGCGCGGTGGTGCTGGTGCAGCGTGGCTGGGCCGCTCGCAACTTCCAGGACCGCACGCAGCTGCCGCGGGTGCAGACCGCGCAGGACCAGGTGGTGCGCGTGCAGGGCCGCGTGGCGCTCCCGCCTTCGCGCCTGTATGACTTCCAGGGGGCCGATAGCGCACAGGGGTCTTCCCGCATCCGGCAAAATCTCGACCTGGCAGCGTTCCGCACCGAAACCGGTCTTGCGCTCGCCAACCTCACGGTATTGCAGACGGGCGAAGCAGGCGAGGGGCTGCAACGCGACTGGCCCGTGGTCGGCGCGGGCGTCGACAAGCATTACGGTTACGCATTTCAATGGTTCGGGCTCTGCGGCCTGATTGCACTTCTCTATGTCTGGTTCCAAATCGTCCGACGCTTCATTCGCCCGCGCAGCCAGCCTGCCGCCTGAGGCCCATGGGGACCACCCTCTGGGCCTTACCGTGCACACGCTGCCTCCGGCGGACGGCGCCGTGGCCACGGCCCAGCGTGCCCGCCATGGGCGATGGAAGATGTTCGGCGTCCTGCTCATCTGCGCGGCCCCGGTCATCGCCTCGTATTTCACCTACTACGTGGTTCGCCCCGAGGGCCGCCGCAACTACGGCGAACTGATCGACCCCCAGCGCACCATGCCGCAGGTCGACGCCACGTCGCTGGACGGCAATGCCGTCTCGCTGGCGTCTCTGAAGGGGCAGTGGCTCCTGGTCAGCGTGGCGGGCGGTGCCTGCGGCGCGGACTGCCAGAAGCACCTGTACCTGCAGCGCCAGCTGCGCGAAAGCCTGGGCAAGGAAAAAGACCGGGTGGACTGGGTCTGGCTGGTGAATGATGCCGCCAGCGTGCCCGCCGAGCTCGCGCCCGCCCTGCAGAAGGCGACGGTGCTGCGGGTGGATGGCGCCGCGCTGGGCGCCTGGCTGGCCCCCGCCGAAGGCCATCGGTCCGCCGAGCACCTGTATGTCGTGGACCCGATGGGCAACTGGATGATGCGGTTTCCTGCGGCGATGGACACGGCCGGCGCGGCCAAGGCCAAGCGGGATCTTGAACGCCTGTTGCGCGCGTCGTCTTCCTGGGATGAAGCCGGACGCCCCGGAAAGCCGTGATGGACGCCCAGCCGCTCTACGATCTGGCGCCCATCGCCCGGCTCATGCTGCTGGGCGTGCTGATAGCGCTCGGCCCCCTGGCCTGGGTCGGTCTGCGCAACCGTGGCAGCTCTCCCATGCGGCGCCTGCAGGCGCTGACCGTGCTCACCCTGTTCCTGACCTTCGACCTGGTGCTGTTCGGCGCCTTCACGCGCCTGACCGATTCGGGCCTGGGCTGTCCTGACTGGCCGGGCTGCTACGGCAGCGCCAGCCCCGTGGGCGCACACACCGAGATCTCCGCCGCCCAGCAGGCCATGCCCACCGGCCCCGTGACCCATGGCAAGGCCTGGGTCGAGATGATCCACCGCTACCTGGCCACCGGCGTGGGCGTGCTCATCATCGTGCTCACCGTGTCGGCCTGGGTGCAGCACCGCAAGGCCCGCCGCGACGGGGGCGAGGGGCCTCCCGTCAGCCCGTGGTGGCCCACCTTCACGCTGTTCTGGGTCTGCCTGCAGGGGGCCTTTGGCGCCTTGACGGTGACGATGAAGCTGTTTCCAGCCATCGTCACGCTGCACCTCATCGGGGGGCTGGTGCTGCTGGCGCTGCTGTGCGTGCAGGCGGTTCGCCATACCCACCGCGCCCAGGGCCGCACGCCCGTGCGCCTCTCGACGGGGCTGCGCTGGGGCCTGGTCGCCACCAGCGTGCTCGTGGCCCTGCAAGTGGTGCTGGGCGGATGGGTCAGCACCAACTACGCGGTGCTGGCGTGCACCACCTTTCCCACCTGCCAGGGGAGCTGGTGGCCCGAGATGGACTTTGGCCAGGGTTTCCAGGTCTGGCGCGCGCTGGGCATGCTGCAGGATGGCAGCCACATCAGCTTCGCGGGCCTCACGGCCATCCACTATGCGCACCGGTTGATGGCCTATGCAGTGCTCGCAGCGTTGGGCATCGTGTGGTGGGGCCTTCGGCGGGCGCACGTGTTGCCCGCCCAGTGCCGCTGGCTGGCGGGGCTTGCGCTGCTGCAGCTGGCCACGGGCCTGTCCAACGTGGTTCTGGACTGGCCGCTGGTGGCCGCCGTGCTGCACACCGGCGGCGCCGCGGCGCTGGTGGTGGTATTGACCTGGGCCCTGGTGTCCAGCCGCGCGGCATCCGCGCCCCAAGAGTTTTCCGCGCCATCGGGCGCATCGAGAGTGTCCGCATGAGTGCTGCTGCCCCCGCCGTTGTTTCCCCGCCCTCGCGCCTGTCGCAGTTCTATGCGCTGACCAAGCCCCGTGTGGTCCAGCTCATCGTCTTTTGTGCGCTCATCGGCATGGTGCTGGCCGTGCCTGGGCTTCCTTCCGCACCGCAGCTGGGGCTGATGGCCCTGGCCTGCGCGGGCGTGTGGCTGGTGGCCGGCGCGGCAGCCGCTTTCAACTGCATCGTGGAGCAGGGTATCGACGCCAAGATGAAGCGCACCGCCTGGCGCCCCACGGCCAAGGGAGAACTGTCCAACGCGCAGACGCTGCTGTTCTCGGCCGTGCTGTGCGCGGCGGGGTCCGCGCTGCTGTATTTCTGGGTGAACCCGCTCACGATGTGGCTCACGTTCGCCACCTTCGTGGGCTATGCGGTCGTCTACACGGTGATCCTCAAGCCCCTCACGCCGCAAAACATCGTGATTGGCGGCGCGTCCGGAGCCATGCCCCCCGTGCTGGGCTGGGCGGCCATGACGAACGATGTGGGACCGGAAGCGCTCATCCTGTTCCTCATCATCTTCCTGTGGACGCCTCCCCACTTCTGGGCGCTGGCCCTGTACCGGGTGGAGGACTACCGCAAGTCCGGCCTGCCCATGCTGCCGGTGACGCATGGCAACGAGTTCACCCGCCTGCAGGTATTCCTGTACACCCTGATCCTGTTCGCGGGCTGCCTGATGCCCTTCGTCTACGGCATGAGTTCGTGGATCTACCTGGCCGCCGCCGTGGTGCTGAGCGCAGGCTTTTGCGGCTACGGCTTCGCGCTGTGGCGCAACTACTCGGACGCGCTGGCGCGCAAGACCTTCCGCTTTTCCCTCATTCACCTGAGCGCTCTGTTTGCAGCCCTCCTGGTGGACCATTACGTGCTGTGAACCCGACCATGCCCATGCTCAAAAGAAGTGCTCTTAAAACGATAGCTTTTGCCGCTTTGTCCATAAGCGCTGCGGGCATTTTCAGTGCCTGTTCCGAGAAAAAGGCAGAGTTTCGCGGCGTGGACATCACCGGCGCGGACTATGCCCGCGACATCCCCTTGACCGACCACAACGGCCAGGCGCGCCACATCAAGGACTTCGCGGGCAAGGTGGTGGTGGTCTTCTTCGGCTTCACGCAATGTCCCGACGTGTGTCCCACTTCCATGCAGGAGCTGGCCGAGGTCAAGAAGATGCTGGGCAAGGACGGCGACCGCCTGCAGGGCATCTTCGTGACGGTGGATCCCGAGCGCGACACGCCGGAGGTGCTCAAGGCCTACATGGCCAACTTCGACCCCAGCTTCCTGGCGCTGTACGGCTCGCCCGAGCAGCTGGCAGCCGTCGCCAAGGACTTCAAGATCTACTACAAGAAGGTCGACGGCAAGACACCCACCAGCTACACCATGGACCATTCGGCGGGCAGCTATGTCTATGACCCGGCAGGGCGCTTGCGCGTCTACAACCGCTATGGCAGCGGAGCGCAGGCCCTGGCGTCCGACGTGAAGGCGCTGCTGGCGGAAGCAGGCTGACCGGATGTGCCGCCGGGCGCTGCTGGCGCCTGCTCCGGCTTTTTGTCGTGGATTTGCCTCACGCCGGGGGGCAGGAACGCGACATACGTCACATTCGCGGCAAGTTGCAGGCCCTGGTCGGGGCCATCTGGATGCCAATGCCCGCGTGATTCTCTAGAGTGGCCCCAGGGCCTGTGCCGCCGCTGGCGGATGGCTCCATGCGATGCGCCTTGCCCCCGTGCGCGGCAAGGTGCTCTGGTGACATCCATTTTTCAAAGGAATCTGGCATCGATGCGCTTGTACGTAGACGCCACCCGGCGCAACCGCCTGCCATTGTGGCGGGGCGGCGGGGACGGGCCTGGCCGGGCCCGACGCGATGAAGGATGAAGAATGAAGAAGGACCCGGGGTGATGGCCGCGGCACCCCTTTCACCGGCCGACGAGGGCGCGCTGATCCTGGCCGCCACGAACGCGGCCCCCGACGGCATCCTGCTGGTGGACCGCGGCGGCCGCATCGTCATGGCCAACGCGGCCATGGAGTCCATCTCCGGCTATGCGGCCGATGAGCTGTGCGGCAGCCCCGTCAGCCTCCTGCTGCAGCCCGCCTTGCGGGAAGCGCATGGACGCCATCTGGACAGCTACTTCCAGTCGCCGTCGCGCCGGCCCATGGGAATGGGGCGGGATCTGTGGATCGCCCGCAAGGACGGCCGGTCCGTGCCGGTGGATATCGCCCTGGGCTACACCGACGCGCAGGGCGGCACGGCCGTGGCCTTCGTGCGCGACATCTCGGAGGTGCGCAGGCTGCAGGCCCAGATGCACTTCCAGGCCACGCACGACACCCTGACCGGCCTGGTCAACCGCTGGCAGTTCGGCCAGCGGCTGGAGCAGGCCATTGCCGAAGCGGCGCTTGGCGGCCATTCCTTTGCGCTGCTGGTGCTGGACCTGGACGACTTCAAGGCCGTCAACGATGGCTATGGACACGCCGCGGGGGACCGGGTGCTTGTGGAAGTGGCGCGCAGGCTCAAGAGTGTCCTGCGCGGCGGCGATACGCTGGCACGGCTGGGTGGGGACGAATTCACCGTGCTGCTGCCGCACATCGCGCAGGTCCGCGATGTGGAACAGGTGGCCGCCCAGGTCCTCGCGGCGCTGTGCCAGCCCTTTCAGATGCATGGCTTTGAACTCGATTTCGGCGCGAGCCTGGGAATTGCCGTGTACCCGCGGGACGCGCAGGATGCCCCCACCCTCATGCGCTATGCCGACATGGCGATGTACCACGCCAAGGAGTCCGGCCGCGCGAACTACGCGTTCTACGAGCCGCCGCTGGGCGCCCGCATGGCGGAGAAGCTGCAACTGCACGAGCGCCTCAAGCTGGCCCTGGCCTACGGCGGGCTCCATCTGCACTACCAGCCGCAGGTGGAGGTGGGCAGCGGCCGCATCCAGGCGGTGGAGGCGTTGCTGCGGTGGACCGATCCCCAGCTGGGCGAGGTTCCCCCGGCCCGTTTCATTCCCGTGGCGGAGGCGACGGGCCTGATCCTTGCCGTGGGTGCGTGGGTGATCGGCACGGCGTGCCAGCAGATCGCCGAATGGGACCGGGCGGGCCTGCCGCTGCGCGTGGCGATCAACCTGTCCGCGCAGCAGCTGCGCCAGACCGACCTGGTGGAGCAGATCGAACGCAGCCTGGCCCTTCATGGCGCGCGGCCCGACCTGCTGGAGATCGAGGTGACCGAATCCGAGGCCATGGCGGACCCCGCGCAGGCCCGCGATGTGCTGTGCCGCCTGCAGGCGCTGGGCGTGTGCATCGCCCTGGACGACTTCGGCACGGGCCATTCATCCCTGGCGTACCTGAAGCACTTGCCGGTCTCCCGGATCAAGATCGATCGCGAGTTCATCCACCCTCTGCTGCACAGCAACGGCGATGCGGTCCTCGTGCAGGCCATCATCGTGCTGGCCAAGACACTGGGCTTGCACGTCGTGGCCGAAGGGGTCGAAACTGCGGAACAGCTGGGCCTGCTGGCGCAGTACGGCTGCGATGCCTACCAGGGGTGGCTGTACTCCCGGGCGGTGGCGCCAGCCCACGTCGCGCAGCTTCTGCTGGCGCAACGGGCGAGCGAGGATTCCGCCGTTCTGTAAGGGCTGCGCGCGCGGAGGCTAGGTGCCGGTTTGTTGCGCCGGGCCGCCCGCCAGCCCGATCAGGACATCGCGCTGGATTTCACAATGCCAGCGGTCGCGGCGCACCAGCCCATGGCGCAGCGCGAGCTGGCGCAGCGTGCGCGCAATGGTTTCCCGGGTGGTGGAGAGAAGATCGGCCAGCACCTGGTGGCTGGGCAGCCGCACCAGGGAGCTGCGCTGCAGGTTGGCCAGCTGGAGCAGGGTGGCCGCCAGCTGCCCCGTCACCCCACGGATGCGGGCGATGCGTGCCCAGTCGGCCAGGCGGGCGTTCGTGTGGGCGTAGCTTTGCGCAAGCCCCCGCAGCAACTCGGAATCCAGCAGCCCCTGCTGGAGGACCGCCTCCACGGGCACCTCGCAGATGCGCCCCGCGGTCAACGCCCGGCAGGACACGGCGGCCGGTTCCTGCACGAGCGCCGTCGAGCCCAGGGGCTGCCCGGCGCCGAACAGGCCGATCGGCCGCTCCACGCCGTCCTCGCCGCTGCACAGCACCACGACGATGCCGGTCTTGACGATCTTGAACGTCTTCTGCCCCGATTGCCCCTGCCGCAACAGCAACTCGCCCTTGCGCACCGGACGCTCCACCAGAAGGGGCTTCCAGCCAGCGCGCCGTTTTTCGTCTTGCCGGCCCAGCAGGCACTGCTGCTGTCCTGCGCAGAGGCAGCACCCGCCACCGGAAGGCAGGGATGGGGTGGTACGGCAATGGGGCATGCGGGCGTGGGATTCCGGGGCGGCAGGGCCCGGAACAAAAAACCCGGGCAGGATCCATGGACCTTACCCGGGTTCATGGCGCGCTGCAACAAAATGTATGCCGCCCGCCGATGGCCTGTGGGACTCTACTCCGCCTTGATCCCGCGCATCGCAATCACGCCGCCCAGCAGGCTGGTGTCGGCCTTGATGCGGTTGGCCAGCCCCTCGGGCGAGGTGCCTGCCACCTGCCATCCCTGCTGAAAGAGCTTGTTGCGCATGTCTTCGCTGCGGGCGATCTCGCTGATCACGGCGGCCAGCTTGGCCTGCAGTGGCTTGGGCATCGTGGCCGGCGCGGCAAACGCATTCCAGATTTCCAGGTTGAAGCCCCGGATACCGGCTTCCGACAGGCTCGGGATATCGGGTGCCAGCGGGCTGCGGCCCGCCGAGGTGACGCCGATGGCGCGCAGCTTGCCGGCGCGCACCTGGGCCTGGGCGAGCGCCGGGGGCAGCAGCGCCATCTGCAGCTGGCCGCCCAGCATGGCATTGGCGACTTGCGGGTAGCCCGGATACGGGACGTGCACGGGGTTGATGTTGCTGCGCGACTTCAGCAGCTCGGTGCCGATGTGGCCCACGGTGCCCACGCCCGGCGTGCCATAGCTCCATTTGTCGCCGCCGTTGCGCGCCGCCACGAAGAAGTCGCGCGCGTCGCTGTTGGCGGGTACGCCCGGCTGCGTGACGGGCGCGGTCAGCACCAGGGGCGACGTGCCGATGAGGCTGAGCGGCGCCAGGTCCTTGAGCGGATCGTAGGGCACGGCAGGGTTGATCATCTTGGCGATGGTCATGTTGCCGTTGATCATCAGGCCGATGGTGTGGTCATCACGCGCCTTGGCCACCGCGTCGGCGCCGATGTTGCCGCCTGCCCCCACCTTGTTTTCCACGATCACCGGCTGGCCCAGGGCCTTGGACAGGGGTTCCGAGAAAGCGCGCGCGGTGAGGTCGGGCGAGGTGCCGGCCGGAAAGCCCACGATGATCTTCAGCGGCTTGTTCGGCCAGACCTGCGCGGCCGCGGCGGGGGCCGAAGGCCTGGCGGTGTTCTGGGCGAGTGCCCAGGGGGATGCGGCGGCCAGGGCGATCAGCAGCGATGCGCGGCGGGAAACGGGGCGTGACATGGGGTGGGTCTCCTCCAAAAAAAGTTCGGGGCCATAACGACAAGGGGCCCCAGAACTGGGGCCCCTCGAGGCAACTTCTGCACAAGCGGGATATTAACGCGCCCCCGCGGGCATTCAGGCGTACTCGGCCAGCGCCTTCTTCATCTTCTTCATGGCGGCCACCTCGATCTGGCGGATGCGCTCGGCGCTCACGCCATAGACCGCGGCCAGTTCATGCAGCGTCATGCCGCCCGTGCCGTCGTCGTTGACCTTGAGCCAGCGCTCTTCCACGATGCGGCGGCTGCGCGCGTCCAGGCTGTCCAGCGCCGTGGCGATGCCGTCGGTGGCGAGCGCATCGCGCTGGCGCGACTCGATCATGGCGGTGGGCTCATGCGAGGCATCGGCCAGGAAGGCAATGGGGCCAAACGCCTGTTCGCCATCGTCCGAAGGTGCAGGGTCGAGCAGCACGTCGCCACCGGACATGCGGGTTTCCATCTCGATGACTTCTTCACGCTTCACGTTGAGCTGCGCGGCCACGGTGTCGATTTCCTGCTCGGACAGCGTGTCCCGGTGCGTCGCGGCATCCGCGGCGGAAGCATCGGCCTTGAAGCCCTGCTTCATCGAGCGCAGGTTGAAGAACAGCTTGCGCTGTGCCTTGGTCGTCGCGACCTTGACCATGCGCCAGTTCTTCAGGATGTATTCGTGGATCTCGGCCTTGATCCAGTGCATGGCATAGCTCACGAGGCGCACGCCCTGGTCGGGGTCGAAACGCTTCACGGCCTTCATCAGGCCGACGTTGCCTTCCTGGATCAGGTCGCCATGCGGCAGGCCGTAGCCCAGGTACTGGCGCGCAATCGACACCACGAGGCGCAGGTGCGACATCACCAGCCGTCCGGCGGCGTCCAGGTCGTTGTGGTCCTTGAGCTGGCGTGCGTACGTCTGCTCTTCTTCGTGGGTGAGCAGCGGCAGGCGGTTGACAGCGGAAATGTAGGCATCCAGATTGCCCAGCGGGGGCACCAGCGCCCAGGGGTTGGCGGGCGCCAAAGTCGTCGTCGCGGTTCCAGATTGAATGTTCATTCCGGGAATCCTTTCCTCTAAGCCATGATGTTAGCACTCTCTATGAGTGAGTGCTAAACCCGGAGTTCCCCTCCGGTTGTTCGGGGTGGGAGGCACCTTTCTCGACGGTCGTGGTTGCCGATTTCTGTCGATTCCACTCGAGTTTTGTATTTTTCTCATTGAGTTTTGTACTTTTAGGGTGCGAGGAAATCGCGTAACTATTTGATTTTCAATGGGAAATTTCTTCCTGGTGACGTTTTGCCTATCTTCTTTGCCTTCTTTTTAAGCAAATTTCAGGAATTTTGCCCCACTCCTTAGAGCCGCGAATCGTGTTGATTGCTCCGCAATGCGACCTAGCCACCAGGTGAATGCATATTGTTTGTGAGTGCTTGCTTTCTCAGGTCAATCATTGGGAGGAAATTGGTGAGAAATTTCCCCTATCGTTGCCGGCCCAAGAACTGGGAGCAACGGCACCCCTACCCGTTTCCTACGGGTTGCTTGTTCGTGTGGCAAAGGAGTGACAGTGCGTGCAAGTGGACGAGTCGCGATCGGACAGCTTTAGGCTGATCTGAGTCATTGAGGGTCTAGTACCTGAACGGCGGCATCCGCCAACACCGGTCGTTGTATGCGCCCGTCCTGAATGGCCACCGCGCGCATGTACCAGAGCATGGCGCCGTCGGCCGACTTGGTGTTCAACGTGGTCTTAATTGGATGCACCGCGCGCTAGTCGCTGATCGTTCGCGGGTTGCTTGGGTGATCTCAAAGTGGGTCGCACTCCCAATCTTCTGAGGGCAACTCAAATCCAGAGTGATTCGAAAGGGCTGCCAGTCTCGTTAGACCTCATATCCATCTGCGTACCCTTGCTTTGTACGCCTCGTACTCTGCCCCAAACAGAGATGTCAAAACGCGTTCTTCCGGAATGATCTGGAACCGAGTGATGTAAGACACGAAAACGACAACCCATAGGACTGCGAGCGGATTCGCCAGAAAAACTGCCCACGCAAAAAGGGCAAGCAAGAGCCCGACATACATGGGGTTGCGTGTATAGCGGTACACGCCCCGGATGACCAAGGAGGATGCCAAGCTTGCCTTAACCGGGTTCACAGTGGTCTTGGCGCGCCGAAACGCAATGATTCCGGCGATGCTGATGCCTTGGCCAACACACACCAAAACGACGGCGCAGACCAAGCGGGTAGCATAGGACAACTGCACAAGGCCCGCGATGGCAGGTGTCAGCCACATAAGGAGCGCCAGGGCAAGCGCCACGATGGGGGGAGGAACCTTCAGTTCAAGCACGCTCATCACACTCCATGTTGAGGCCGAGGAGCCTTTTGCACGAATCATTGCAGCGTTGCATCAGCGGTCCCGAACAGTCCGCTCGTTGCAGATACTCGCAATAGCTGCGGCTATTGCTGCATTTTGCTCCTTGCAGCCCGTCCCCATCCGCAGCCCCCACTTGCCGCGCGATTTGTGCACAGAATCCATAGCGCGACATTTTCCACTGTCCGGACTTCGCCCGGCACCGGTGATCCTCTATTCGGCCCATGCGGCAATTAGTTCGGCGATCACCTCGGAGGCCTCGATGAGCGGGATGTTCATCGTTGTCAGACCGGCAATCCGTACTGCTTTCGAAGACTCTTGTCGAACGCGGATTCAGGGACGAAACGGCGCAGGAGACTGACCCGTCGCGCCATTTTTCCCGCCGCGTAGCGTGTCTTTGGAACGATCGTGGTCGCCGCTTCGACAATCGTCCCGGCGACGACTTCCGGGGCGTCGCCGGCTTCTATCGCTTTCTTATTGATCGCATCCATGCTGGCGCGCGTGGCGTCATAGATGTCAAGCAATAGGTCTGGCTTGGCGAGGTTGTCTTCAAATGCCGTCCTTGTATAGGCGGGTTCGACCAACACGACACGAATGCCAAAGGTGCGAAGCTCGTGGTCAAGCGATTCAGAATAGCCTTCAATGGCATGCTTGGTCGACGCATACACGGCGGAATAGGGAGCCGGGATCAAGCCCAGCACCGAACTCACATTGATGATTCTGCCTTTTCTCTGCTGGCGCATGGCCGGTAGCACCGCCCTGGTCACGCGTAGAACCCCGAAGACATTGACGTCGAATAGCGCCTGCGCCTGGGCCGTCGAGGACTCCTCTGCGGCGCCAAGCAAACCCATGCCGGCATTGTTGACGAGCAGATCGATGCGGCCGGCCTCGGCCAGGACCCGCTCGACCAGTTTCGCCACGGACCCATCGTCGGTAACGTCACAGGCCAGCATCGTAATACCGTCGGTTCTCTCCGCGACGGCGCGGCGGCTCGTTCCGAACACCCGAAAGCCCGCATTCCGCAAGGCTTTGGCAGTGGCGAGACCGATGCCAGAGGATGCGCCGGTCACCAGGGCGACGCCAGGATTAGTCGTATTCATAGGGACTGCTTCCGTTTTCTTTACTTTCAGAGGGATGGACGTTTCTTTAGTGAGGCCGAGCATCAGCCCGGTCACTTCCCGTCGTGGAGGAGCTTCGTTCGAGGTTTCTTTTCGCAGGGCTGAAAGGACACTACTCGCCCCATGCCGCGATCCGTTCCGCGATCGCCTCGGGGGCCTCGATGTGCAGGAAGTGACCGACGTCGGGGACGACCTCCAGCGCGTGCGATGCGGCGAACCGATGTCGGTCGTCGGCCTGCTGGGGGAGGATGCAGCCGTCGTCCGCACCGTGGAGCTGCAGCAGGGGCACCGCGATCGGCTGAGACAGGCGGCGCATCGCCCCAAGCATGCCGGGCCGCAGCAGCCCTCGGTAGTAGCGCAAGGGCGCAGGCATGCTCGCCCGCAGGGTCTCGTGTAGCTCCGCCTGGAGAGCTGGATCGAGCGAGAGGCCGGGCGACCACTGACGCCATAGGTGGTCGATGAGGGCGAGATCTCGGGCGCTGGCGATCCAGCCGCTTCCCGGCAGCTGGAAGAGCCTCATGTACCAGCTCCGGCGTAGCTGAGCGAGGCGCGGCTGGCTCAGAAACGTCAATGGGTGGGGAAATGCCAGCGTGACTGCGCGTTCGATCCGCTCCGGCGCGGTGACGCAGACATCGTAGGTGATCGCGCCGCCCCAGTCGTGGCCAATCAACTCGACGGCTCGCCCGGAAGACCAGCGGTCGATCAGCGCGAGCACGTCGCCGGTGAGGGCTGCCATGTCGAACGGCCCCGCAGTCGGGGACGGGGCGTAACCGCGAAGCCAGGGGGCGAGGACGCGACGTCCACGGCGACCGAGCTCGGCAAGAAAGGGCTTTGCGGTCGGCGGATGGTCCGGGAAGCCGTGCAAGACAAGTGTCGGCCGACCGTTGGGATCACCCCCCTGCAGCGCGTGAAAGCTGCCGTGCGGCAGGTCGAAGGTGACGTGTTCGAACTCCATGTGTGTCTTCTCAAACCAGCATCGACTGCTGGGCGAAGATGCCCGCCATCGCGCCCTGCGAGGACGCCTGGGTGACCGAAGGCAAGAAGGGGGTGGTGAGGTCGCCGGCGGCGTAGATGCCGGGCGTGCTGGTCTGGCGGCGCTCGTCGACCTTGAGGACGATACCGGTGGGCGTATCGACCGTGGCCAGTCCCAGTGATGCATGCAGGCTTGCGGACGGCTTGTTGCGCGGATGCGCGAACAGGACGTCGACCGCGATATGGCTACCGGTATCGAGATTGACAGTGGCGATATGGCCCTTTTGATGGGCGATCTCGACGATCCGGCCAAGGGCGATGGGGATGTTGCGGCCCGCCAGGTCGGCCTGGACATCCGCTGGAATGTCGTGGCCATCGGCGAAGACAGTCAACTTGTCGGTCCAATCGAGGAAAAGCCTGGCCTGATTATGAGATTGCGGGCCGGACCAGACGAGGCCCCAATGCTGGCCGGCGACTTCGAAGCCGTCGCAATAGGGGCAAGGCACGATGGACGTGCCCCAGCTTTCAGCAAAGCCTGGAACAGCGGGCATCTGGTCGACCACGCCATAGCTCAGGATCAGGCGGCGCGCCTTGAGGGTTTCGCCATCGCCCGTGAGGACGGAGAAATCGTCGATGGCGCCGGAGATGCTGTCGGCCCGGGCATTGACCAGCTTGATCGCGGGATAACGCGCCAGTTGCTGCCGCGCCTCGGCCAGGATGTCCAGCGGCGGCTTGTGATCGTGGCCCAGCAGGCCATGCGAGTGGCCGGCAAAGCGATTGCGTGGCAGGCCGGTATCGAGAACGGTGACCTTGCGGCGGGCACGGCCGAGCTGCAGGGCGGCGGCGAGGCCGGCAAAGCTGCCGCCGATGATGATGACGTCATTCATGGTGATGGGCTCCATGTGGTTGATTGAAGGGAGTGGGCTGTGCTTTGCCGTGGGCTGTGCGTGACCGAGGCTGGCGGTGGAAAGCGCGGCGAGTGTCAGCAGGGCTCGTCGTTGCATAAAAGCCTCCTTGTGATGCAGGCCGGCGCGCCATCGTGCATCGATATGCGCCAGAGACGCGCAGCGCGCAGGGTTTCGGCATCGGCCGGAAAGTCGCCCCAGAGCGTATTGACTGGCCGGACGATGCGGCATTCATCAAATGCCCAATTTTTGCCAAACAGCCGGTCACCGTGCCCAGGCCCGCGCTGCCGGCCACGCCTTTCCATGCGAAAACGTGAAAGACAAGACCGCCGAGGCCTTCGTCCAACGTGGTGATACTTATGTCCAGTGTTCATGTCAATCCCCCCTTGCGGTGAAAGAGATGCATCGATGATCCGCTTAACGTAGTTGTCAGGCGGGATCATGCTCAGCGCCCAGTGATACTTGACTCGGTTTTCGAGCGAGAACTTCAATCGGGATGATTCGCCCTTCGGAAAAGCCGCGAGACGAGTTCGCCATGGCCTGGGCCGCGATCTCGCGGTCCATCAGCGCCGCCGCGCGCCTGGGCGGCTTCCCGCCGCGCTCGGCGAGCGCGCGAGCGCGCGCGCCGGCCGTCAGGGTTTCCTCCAGCGTGCTGTGCAATCGAACGATGTCGAATCCTGCCTCCAGCAGGTCGCGCCGCGTCTCCTCCGGCGTCGCGAGGAAGCTGGTGCTGGCGCTGCGAGCCCAAGGCGCTGGATAGTCGAGTTCTGCGCCTTCGCCCTTGGCAACCTCCGAGAGCACCAGCCAGCCGCCCGGCTTGAGCACCCGGAGAATCTCTCGATAGAACGCGCCCTTGTCAGCGATGTTCATCGACACATTCATCGAGTAAGCGCCGTCGAAGCTGCGATTGGCGAAGGGCATTGCCAGGGCATCGCCCACCTCGAACGTGATCCGGTCGTCGAGGTGGAGCCGCTGCGTGAAGTGGCGGGCTACGTCACAGAATTCCGGCGTCAGATCAATCCCGGTGACCCTGCAGCCGAATCGGTTCGCAAAGTAGCGTGCGGGCCCGCCGATTCCGCTGCCAATGTCCAGAAGGTGGTCAGAAGCGGTGACATCGACCAGGTCGGCAACTTCCACGGTCGCCTCCAGGCCGCGACCATGAAACTGGTCGTATTGCGCAAGCGCCCCCACGCTGAGGTGATCGGGGTCCAGACCGTCCTCCGCCAACGCTGCATTGAGACGTGAGAGAAGGTCGCCTGTGCCGTAGTGTCCGGAAACCTCGCGATGGGTGCTCATTGAAATCGTCCTTTAACGGTGACGTTGAACGTTACGTCGATGCAGTGGCAAGCCACTTTGGATCGGCGTTGTTGATGACTGCAATAGACACGGCAAGCGTTGCGTCGACGTGCTCAAGCATGATGCTCTCCGTCCGCGAGCAGTGCGGCGAGCGCTGGCGTCGCTTCAGCACGCGCTTGCGCCGGGGTGTCGCGCCGGATGCGGAACCAGGCGGCATATAGTGCAGGCACGAAGACGAGGGTCAGCCCCGTAGCCACCACCAAGCCGCCCATGATCGCGATGGCCATCGGCCCCCAGAACACGCTGTGCGTGAGAGGAATCATCGCCAGCACCGCGGCCGCGGCCGTCAGCACCACCGGGCGCGAGCGGCGCACCGTGGCGTCGACGATGGCGGCCCAGGGCGCGATGCCGCGCGCGATGTCCTGATCGATTTGGTCAACCAGGATGATCGAGTTGCGCATGATCATGCCGCTCAGCGCGATCACGCCCAGCAGCGCAACGAAGCCAAACGGCGCGTTGAACAGTAGGAGCGCCGGCACCACGCCGACCAGCGCCAGCGGCGCCGTCATGAACACCATGAACAGCCGCGAGAAGCTTTGGAGCTGGATCATCAGCAAGGTCAGCATCACCGCGAACATCGCGGGGAACACGGCGAACAACGCCACGTTGGCTTTGTCGCTCTCCTCGATCGCGCCGCCATCCTCAATGCGGTAACCCGTCGGCAGGCTGTCGATGATGGGCTTGAGCGATGGCCGGATCTTCGCGGCGGCGTCCGGGCCTTGCACGCCATCGACGACGTCGCTGCGCACGCTGAGCACCATGTCGCGGTTTCGCCGCCACAGCACCGGCTCCTCGAAGCTCGGCTCGATGCGCGCGAGCTGCGACAAGGGCACGCTCACCCCGCTGCGCGTGAAGACCTGCAGATCGCCGAGCTGGCCGATGCTCCTGCGCTCCTCGGGCGTAGCTCGAACGACGACGTCGACGAGTTCTTCGCCGCGGCGGATCTGCGTGACCGGCGCGCCATCGAGCGTCGTTTGCACCAAACTCTGGATGTCGGCGCTGGACAAACCGAGCAGGCGCGCCTTGTCCTGGTCGACATGGACCTGCACGGAGCGCACTTGTTCGTTCCAGTCGAGCTGCGTGTCGCGCACCAGTGGGCTCTGGCGCACCGTGTCGAACACGCGGTAGGCGATCTCGCGTACCTGGGCCTTGTCGGGCCCGATGACGCGAAACTGCACCGGAAAGCCCACCGGCGGTCCGAACTCCAGGCGCTGCACGCGCGCCCTGACGTCCGGAAAGGCCTCGTCCTTGTCGAACAGATCCCTCAGGCGCGCGCGAACGCGCTCGCGCTGCTCGGTCCCCGCCGTCTTGATGACAAACTGCGCGAACCCCGGGTTGGGAAGTTCCGGATCGATCGACAGATAGAAGCGCGGCGTGCCGCCACCGGTATAGGCGGTGAAGAACTCGATGTCGGGATCCTTGGCGAGCCGGGTCTCAAGCAGCTTCACCTGGGCGGACGTGGCGGCGAACGACGCCCCTTCGCGCAGGCGCAGGTCCACCAGCAGTTCCGGCCGCGAGGCGGTGGGGAAGAACTGCTGCTGCACCGCCAGCATGCCGGCGCCGGCCATGGCGAAGACCAGCACGGTGATGGCGAGCACCCACGCCCGGCGATGCACCGCCCAGTCGACGATGCTGCGCAGCCGGCGGTAGACAGCCCGGTCGTAAGGGTCGTGGTGGGCGCCCTGACTGTGTCTGGAGGCCAGGTTCTTGGGCAGCAGCAACACGCCCAGGTAAGGTGTGAAGATCACGGCCACCAGCCAGGACAGGATCAGGGCCGTTCCCACCACCCAGAAGATGCCGCCCGCGTATTGGCCGGCGATCGACTTGGCGAAGCCCACCGGCATGAAGCCCGCGGCCGTGACCAGCGTGCCGGTCAGCATCGGAAACGCCGTGGAGGTGTAGGCGTAGGTGGCTGCGTGCAGCCGGTCCCAGCCTTCTTCCAGCTTCACCACCATCATCTCGACGGCGATGATGGCGTCGTCCACCAGCAGCCCCAGTGCGATGATCAAGGCCCCGAGCGAAATGCGATCGAGGTTCCAGCCGGCGGCATACATCACCGCTGCGACCAGCGCCAGCACCAGCGGAACCGACGCGGCGACCACGATGCCGGTGCGCCAGCCCAGGAACAGGAAGGAGACGGCCAGCACGATCGCCAGCGCTTCCAGGAACGAGCGCTCGAACTCCCAGACCGACTCCTCCACCACGCGCGGCTGGTCGGCGTATTGCTGGATCTCGATGCCGGCCGGGATCTCTTGCTTGATCTGGGCGAGCCGCTGTTCCAGCGCCTTGCCGAAGTCCAGCACATTGCCGTTTTGCTGCATGGTCACGCCGATGGCCAGGACCGGCACGCCGTTGTGGCGGATGCTGAAGCTGGGTGGGTCTTCATAGCCGGTGCGCACGGTGGCGATGTCGGCCAGCCGCAGCAACTGTCCACCGACTTCCAGCGTCACCTTGGCAACGTCCGCGGCGCTCTTGAGCCCGCCGTCCACGCGCACTTGCACTCGGTCGTGCGTGGCGTCGGCCGAACCGGCCGGTGTCACCAGGTTCTGGCGCGCCAGCGCCTCGAACACCGCCGTCGGCGCGATGCCGAGCGATGCCAAGCGCCGGGTCGACAGCTCCACATACACGCGCTCGGCCTGCTTGCCCAGCACGTCCACCTTGCCGGCACCGGGCACGCTCTGGAAGCGGCGCTTCACGTCCTCGGTGATCGCCAGCAGTTCAGCCATCGACAGATCGGGGGCGCTCAACGCATACAGCACGCTATAGCGGTCGTTGTACTCGTCGTTGAAGAACGGCCCGCGCACGCCCTCGGGCAACTCCTGGCGCATGTCGCCGATCTTCTTGCGCGCCTGGTACCAGGCGTTGTCCAGCTCTGCCTTGCTGCTGCCGCCCTTCATCCACAGCGTGATGGCGCCGTAGCCCTGCCGCGAAAAGCTGCGCACGTACTCGAAGTGATCGAGCTCTTGCAGGCGGCGCTCGATGCGGTTGAGCACCTGGTCCTGTACGTCCTGCGCGGTGGCGCCGGGCCACACGACAATGGCCGTCATCTGCGGCACGTCGAAGTTCGGGTCTTCCAGCCGGCCCAGGCGGCTGAACGAGATGCTGCCGACGATGAGCGTTAGGATGATCAGGAACAGCACCATCGGCCGGTGCGTGACCGCCCACTCAGAAAGGTTGAAACGCTTCATCGCTGGCTCGTCTCGGAGGAAAGTGTCGGGTCGGTGCCGGGAGCGCGATCAATGGCGCGCACGACCATGCCCGCATCAAGCTTCTGCGCGCCGCTGCTGACCACGCGGCTGCCTGCGGGAAGGCCGGTGACCTGTACCGAGGCATCGTCCGAGCCCACCACCTGCACGGGGGTGAAGACCAGGCCCGTGCCCTCGGCATTCAGGGCCCACACGCCCGCCGAGCCGCTCGCCTTCACGACTGCGGTAACGGGCACGATGACGGAGGCTGGCCCCGCAGAGGGAGGAGCGGACAGATGCAGCTGGATCGTGCTCCCCAGGGGCAGAGCGGCGAGGGAGGCCTGCGCTGGCGGGGCGGCAGCGTAGCGCACGCGGAACGTGCGCCCCTGCGCGCTGGCCAGCGGCGAGGCTTCGCGCAACACCAGTGGCAAGGGGGGGGTTGCGTCGTGCCAGGCGGCGGCGGTGGCAGTCAGCGTTCGCACCCGGCCGATCCATTCCTCGGGGAGGTCGGCGACGACCTCGCGTGCGCCATCGCGGGCCAGCGACATCACCGACTGGCCTTCGGCCACAACCTGGCCGTTCTCGAAACGCACGGCCGTGACCACGCCGGCGTAGGGCGCCAGGAGCGTCGCGTAACCGGATCGATTGCGCGCCACCTCGAGTTGCCTGCGTGCCTGGTCCAAGCGCGCCGCAGCCGCGTCCGCGCGCGCCTTTTGCCGCTCATGGTCTGCGGTTCCCACCGAGCCGTCCGATAGCAGTCTGCGAAGCCGCGCCTCGTCCGAGGCTGCCTGCTGCGCATCCACCAACGCGGCCTGCACGGCATCGCTGGCGGCGCTCGCTGCCAGCTGATAGTCGGCCGCATCCAAACGGGCGAGCGGCTGGCCGGCCTTCACGGTATCGCCGACGTCTACCAGCCGCTCCACCACCTTGCCTGCGGTGCGAAAACCCAGATCGGTTTCCACCCGGGCTCGCACGGTGGCTGTGAATGTGCGCGTTTGTGCGTGATTGGACGGCGAGACCGTTGTCACGAACACGGGCTTTGCGGCTGCGGCCGGCGCGGGTGGATCGCCGCACGCGGCGAGCAGCACGGAGGCAGCAATCGCTGCAGGCAGTGCGAATGAGGAGATGCGATTCACTTAAGGGGCCTTTCTGGCGTTGGATGCGATGGCGGCATCGGCGACAGCTGGCGTGAAGCCGCCGCCAAGTGCCTTGTAGAGCTGAACGTCCGCCAGCGCCTGCTGGAGGCGGCTGTCTGCAAGGGCGAGCTCGCTGGCGAGAACGGAGCGCTGCACGTCCAGCAGTGCCAACAGATCGGCCTGCCCTTCGCGGAGCAGCGACTCGGCACGCTGCAGAGATCGGCGGCGGTGCTCGACCGTGCCGGCCAAGGCTGCGGCGCGCTTGGCTTCTTCTGCTCGCAGGAGCAGGCTGTCTTCCACCTCCTGCACCGCGACGAGCACGGACTTCTGCCAGGCCAGCAAAGCCTCGTCAGCCCGCGCCGACTGCGCGCGGATGCCGGCGTCGATGCGGCCAGCATCGAAGATCGGCGCTGCAAATGCCAGTGCCACGTTCGAGAAACGCACCGGTGCGAGGTCCAGGGCATTCAGCTGAAGGTCTTGGCGGCCCGTCAATGCGCTCAGGAACAGCTTGGGCCACCACTGTGCGCGGGCTTCGCCGGTGCGCAGTGTTTCGGCGGCGACACGCGCTTCCGCGGCAATCAGGTCCGGGCGGCGTTTCAGGAGCTCGCTAGGCTGGCCGCTGCCGATGTCGCGAACCGCTTGCCAGACGAACGCGGGGTCGGCCTCGACAACAGGGATCGACGGACTGCGCCCCAGCAGCACGGCCAGCCGTGTCTGGGACGTCCCGGCCAGCATTTCCAGCGGCGGGATTTGTGCATCGAACGCGTCGGCCTCGGCGCGCGCGCGGTCGAGGTCGAAGGCGCTGGCCAACCCTTCGCGCAGCCGGCTCTCCACGCGGCTGGCGGTGTCTCGTTGCGCCTTCGCCAAGGCCTGCACGATGCGCAGCCTCTCCTGGGCGCTGCGCAGGACGAAGTACTGGCGCGCAACTTCGCTGGCTACCAGCAGGCGAGCGCCTTGCACTCCTGCAGCCGCCGCCGTGGCGTCGGCCTGCGCTGCGTCGCGCGCAGCCCGCACGCCCCCCGCCAGGTCGATCTCCCAGGCCACGTCGATTCCGGCGCGCAGCGCGCGCGTGTCGGGCATCCCTTGCTTTACGGGATCAGGCAAGCCACTGCTGCTGCGCGATGCGGAAGCCTGCACGCCCACCGTCGGCCACAGGCGGGCGGCCTGGGCATCCGCGCCTGCGCGGGCCTGGGCGACGCGCTGGAGCGCGATGGTGATGTCCTGGTTGGCGCCCAGCGCTTCCTCAACCAGGGCGGTGAGAGTGGAATCTCCCCAGGCGGCCCACCACTCAGCGCCAGCGGCTTCGCCTTCCGCCTGTGCCGCGTGGCCGTGGGCAAAGCCGGCCGTGAGGGGCACCGAAGGCGTAGGAGCTTGCACGGTGGGGGTCGAGCACGCTGACAGCACGGTCAACGCCGCGAGCGACAGGAGACGTGTTGCCGGGAGGGTCGGCCTGCGGTTACGCCAGGAGGATGAATTCATGAGTTAATATTTATTGGACTTACAGGTATAGTAATGTGCGATTTATTTATCAAACTGTCAAGTACAGCAAATTCCATGGCAGTGCTTCATGCCTAGTGACCCGCTGCGGCAAGCGCATACGGCCATATGCTCAGCGGATTGCAGCGCTTGATGAGATGCACTGGCTACTTGATCACCCCAGCAAGCCAGGGATCCGACGAGACGCCCCCGTACTGCTCGACGAGAAAATCTATGAAGGCCCGCACGCGCCGGGGCAAATGCGCACGGCTTGGAACAGCTGCATAAAGCCGGTAGCCCGCCGCTGACCAGCCCGGAAGAACCCGCTGTAAGGTGCCCAAGCGAAAATCCTCGAACACGTTCAGTGACAAGGCGCCGGCGATACCGCAGTGACCGCGAGCCGCTGCGATCATGACCTCGGGATTGGGCGAGCCAACGGGTGCGCGCCGCACCCGCAGTGATATCGAGGTCCTGGTGCCATCTTCGCGAGTGGAATGAAAAGTCCAGGCCTTGCGTTCCAAGGCAGTATCTGGAACGAGCAGGGTGTGCAGGTCCACGTCCTCGGGATTGACAATCGGAGGATGCCGTGCAAGGTATTCCGGCGTTGCGCACAGTACGACGTCGGTATGCGCCAGTAGCCTGGCGACAAAGTCACCGTTGAGCGGCTCTGGGCCAGGGATCAAGATGGTGACGTCCGCAGCATCTTCAGGTGCCAACGCCCACGGTTGCGACAGCGTCAGGTGGACGTTCAACGCAGGGTGGCGTTGTGTGAATCGGGACACAAGCCGCGCGAGACTGGCAGTGAGGAATTCCTGTGGCGCAGCGACGCGCAGCAGTCCGCGGATCGTGTCGGTTGCTTCCGTTGCTTGGTTGTTGGCGTCATCAATTTCTTCAAGGATGGGGCGCACACGCTCCAGGTACTGGGCACCCACGCTCGTAAGTGACAACGCGCGGGTGGTGCGATTGAGCAGGCGGCAGTTCAGCGCCTCCTCTAGTTCACTGACCAGGCGGGTGACCACCGACTTGGCGACATTCAGGGCGCGCGCGGCACCAGCGAAGCTGCCTTCGTCCACAACCTTCACGAAGGTGCGCATGCTTTTGAGTTCATCCATCGTTGGTCCTTTCCTGCTGCGGCGCGCGGTTGTCGCGCGTACGAAAACGATTCACTGGGTGCGCACTAGACTTCTCCGGACGCGACACGACGCGAAGCCAAAGCTCAACCCATTCCGCAGACCTTCCGCTGCCTGGGAGACGAACCACCACCTCAAACACTGCGAAGGAATCCACCCTGCAGGCCAAGTCCATTCGCCTTGTCGCCGCTTCCGCTGCTGTCTGAGGGGGCGCCGCCCGGGCCGATGGCATCGCCGTCGATCCTGTCAAGGCTGGGGGCACGCGCACCCCCGAGGAAATCCTGGCCGAAGCCACTGAGGTTTCTGCGGCGTCCAGCACGGATCCGGCCGTCTCGCGTGCGATCGCCGCCCCGAAGTACTTAACTATCAAATCGCAGTACCTGCGCCGTGAGACCGTACAAGCCGTCTGCAGCGGACGGACTCCTTGAGTGAGATCAGCCGCGTGCAGCGCTGCGTCATTGTCAGGAGTGGGGCGAAAGGCCGAAGCGGGAGATTCGCAATGCCTCCAGCCTTTCTCTTGTCTCCGAGTTTCCGCTTCGTGAGTCCCGACGGGCGGCTGCATGCGTGGTTTGATGCGTTCATCCGACCAAGCCGGACGCGGCCTGTCATGCAGACGAGCTCGTTTCCGGAGGTGGTTCCCGGGCCGAAGTAGACCGTGCTCATCGCCTCTCGCGCAGCCCGTTGCTGCGAGGTCAAGGCGATCGCTTTTTGCGTCATAGAAGTTCCTCGGCGCGTGTCAAATTACCAGACTACATGTCCAATAATGTGTATGAACTATAGTGGACTGTCAAATCCAATAAATCTGCTCATGGCCCGACCTACAGCTCCCACCCCCACTCTCACTCCCAAGCCTCAACGCGGGCGGCCACGCGATCCCGAGCGCGTCCGGCGTATCTTGGCAGCGGCGCAAGCGCACTTCAACGAACATGGCCTGGAGCGAGCCAGCGTAGATGCCATAGCCGCAGACGCCGGTGTTGCCAAGATGACCGTTTACAGCAATTTCGGCTCCAAGGAGAGGCTGTTCCAGGCAGTCGTGCGTGACAGGACGGATTCGGTGGTGGCTGGTGTGCCTGGCGGGGCGTTGGACCCGGACCAACCGGAGAAGGCACTGCTGGCGATCGGCACCCGGTTTCTCGCACTTGCGCGCGGGGACGACGCCCTGGGCGCGATGCGCTCTGTCTACGGCGTAGCGGGGGCGCAGCCGGAGGTCTGCCTTGGGTTCTACAAGGACGGCCCTGAGCGTGTGAACGGCGAGCTGGCTGCATATCTGCGCCGTGCCCACTCGGCAGGCACGCTGAAGGTGCGGGACCCGCTGCAGGCGGCGGACTTGTTCCTGTCGATGTTTCTGGGCTCTGGGCACATCCGCGGACTGCTGAAACTCGGTATGCCGGATACCCGAGAAAACAAAGCTCTTCTGCGTGAGGCCGTGCGGGTCTTTTTGGCGGCCTACGGCGCTTAGACTGCACCGTTTGGCCTGAGGTTGCGAGCAGACGGCGGAGGCAAAGATCTCTGCATGTGCGCGGCCTACCTCTCGATTGGGGGCAGCCTGCTGGTGCTCTCGGTGCACGCTTGGTCATCAATTGGAAGCACACGGCATTTTGGTCAGCGACCCCCTAGCGCCGGTCGCGGTCCTGCACTCGTTGAACACGAGCTTGGATCTGAAACCAGCAGAGGACAAACGCTTTCCTCCAACTCAATCAAGTGAGGCGTTGGCCTTTTTGATGAGGCCAGCGAAGCGCACTGATTCGGATTGGATGTACTTGGTGAATTGATCACGGCTTGGGGCGAATGCTTCGTAGCCGAAAGAGAGAAACTTCTCGCGCACATCGGGCTCGGCCAGAGCCCTTTCGATGTCCCGCTGAATCTTGTCTGCCACGGCCTTGGGTACCCTCTTGGGCGCGGCGATCGCGGTCCAGCCGCTGACCTCGAAACCGGCGGGGCCGCCGGCTTCTGCAACGGTGGGGACATCTTTATATGCGGGGAGCCGGCTGGGGCCGGCCACCGCCAGAAACTTCAATTTTCCCGCGCGGTACAACGGACCTGCGGTCGCGCTGCTGCCCAGTGCGTAGGCCAGTTCGCCGGTGGCCACACCCGTGTACAACTGGCTGGTTTCCTTGTAGACGATGTGCTGCGTCTCGATGCCCGCGACGGTATCGAACAACGCCGAGCCCAAGTGCACCGGATTCCCAATCGACCAGGAACCATAGTTGAGCTTTCCAGGCTTGGCCTTGGCATCGGCTATGAGATCCCCTACGCTTTTCTACTTGCTGTCCGCTGCGGTGGTGACGAAGAAGTATGTCTTGAACAAAGGAAGCAGCGGCTCGAAATCCTTCTGGGGGTCGTAGGGCAGCTTCTTGAACAGGTGTGGGTAGGCCGAGAGGTGGACGTTGTCCAACTGGATCAGGTCGTGGCCATCCGTGGTCCCCCGCTTGAAGGCATCGATGGCGATGAAACCATTGCCGCCCGGCCGATTTTCCACAACCACCGGCTGTCCCCAAGCACGCGTCAGTTTATCGGCCACCAGGCGTACCACCCCTTCGGGACCGCTGCCAACTGGGAAGGGTGTGATGATGCGAACAGGCTTGGTGGGGAAGTCCTGTGCTTGCGAGAGAGCGGGTAGCGCGATTGCCGCGCAAAGGAGGAGCGCGCAGCGGCGCAGCAGAGAAATGCGGTGGTTCATGGGTAAGTGATCGAGAGGGGACTGGTGAAGGCGCTTGAACCGGTCGGCTTCGTCGGTTCAAGCGCCCTGGCTTGTGTGTTGCCCGGTCTTGCCGTCAAGGCGCCGAGCAGGTGAAGTTCGCTGCGTCATCCGTGCTCCCGGCGCCCTTGTACTTGGCCACCTGCGGGTAGGGACACAGGGGACGGGTCTGGGTCACGGCCCCATTCACGATCTTTGACGCGGTGATATCGGCAGGTGCCAACCCTTTCTCAGACCAGGCCATGAGGGCACGGAAGATGTCTGTCTTCGCCTCCATGGGGACGGCTCCGCTCGCCCTTTGTCCGAATTCGGAGGGACCGGCGCCGCCGCTGCAGTGGTTCATGCCAGGGACCATGTACAGCCTGGAGAAATCGCCAGAAGCGCTGACCGTCTGCTGGACTCGTTCGTAGTACCGCACAGTGCCTTGCGGCATGATGAGGTTGTCGCTCCAGCCGTGGTACATGATGAGCTTGCCACCTCGCTGTTTGAACGCGGAGATGTCCGGGTTGTCGGTTGCCATGACCGGCCCCACCATTTCTGCGTTCTTGTTGAAGAAAGCCTCGTAGTTGGCAAGATTGAGCGTTCTCCAATCCCAGGTGGGGTCGAAGTACACCCAGTACCGGGCCTGCTCGATGGGGATGGGGAATGGCTCCGCTCCGGCCAATGCAGTGAGGTCGGCACCTCGCTCCACTCCGGGCCAAAGCAACTGGCCCGCAGTGTTGCGCGCGCCGCCCCAGATTTTCTGCAGTGCGGTGGCTTCGCCGAGGGCCAGGCAGGTTCCGTCGGCGGAAGAGCAGTCCGCCCGTGTGATCTGGCTGTCTTGCGCCGGGTCGTAATTGCACGAGCGTGGATCGCGTATCACGCCATCCGTCAGGCCGTCCGCAGCATCACATGCGGCGACCGCGCGCTGGGTGGCCAACTCGCGTTTTGCTGCGGACAGAGGCCCTGCGGCTTCGGCCTGCATAACCACCTGTGGCCAGATCTGATAGGCCTGGAACCTGTCCCAGTGGATCGCGGGCGCGCCCGCAAGGATAGCGTCGTAGTCTGCAGGGTAGCGCTGCGCCATCATGAGCCCTTGGCGTCCACCGGTCGAGCAGCCGTACCAATATGTGCGGACGGGATCCTGGCCATAGAAGGCCTTGACCAACTGCTTGCCAACCACCGCCATCAGGTGTTCCGACCGATGGGCGAAGTCATTTTGCAATTGAATGTTGGGCTTACCTGGCGCCTCCATGCCGAAAGCGCCGGAGAGAAAGAACCCCGTATGGCCGGTGTCTGTGGTCGCACCGGCGAATCCCTGCCGGACAGAATCAACCGCCGGGACGAGCTGCGAAGACCCCGCATAGACACCGTTTCCTTCAGCCCGGAACCGGCCGTTCCAGGAAGTAGTAGGCAACGAGACCCAGATATTGACCTGCGGATCCACTTTCACTTTGACCAGGCAATACGGCTTGTCCGATGCGGCAGTGCCCGTCGTGCCGGTAGTCACCTCCAAAATGCTCACGGGCGCATCGGCAGTCAAGAGTGTGGATCCGATACCCTGCATGCTGCAGGCTCGGATGGGTTGAATGGAAATGTTGTCGCTGACGTTGGGAAGACTGTCGCCCTCGCTGCCGCTGCCGCAGCCGCCCAGTGCAGCGGCCGCAAGGCCGACGATCCCTGCGCGCGTCTTCCATGAATTCGGGTTTGTCTTCAAAGTTGCCTCCTGTGCAATAAGGGGCATTGCACAGCGAGGCGCTTGGCACGTCTTACAGATTCCAATCGCAATTTCACAAAATGCGCATCGTCCAGGGGAAACACGGATGGGGCATTGCGTATAGCAGCTATCGAGAAACGGTATGCGCAAATGAGACCGTCAGCGCCACAATCAACGCCCTGGCTTCCCCAACAGAAAGTGGCTTCCATGAGCGACATTCCTTGCGAGAGGGTTCAGGTCAACCCCCACGGGGAACGCAGTCTGCTCGCAGCACGATTGGCTGCGCAATGGCAGGGTTTCGCGCTGGGATGGGTGGAGGCGCCCCCCAAGGTCGAGGCGGGTCGTTCCGAGGTGGGTAGGACGACGCTGGCGATGCTGGATTGCGGCTACGCTCAGGCCGAATTCGCCTCAGGAAGGAAATCCTTCCAATACGACCTAAAACCCGGTGCCATGGGCTTGTTTGTTCAAGGGACCCCGATCAACCGGCTTCGGTGGGAATGCCGAAATGTTCGCAGGATCATGGTGGAGGTGGACCTGGCCGCCCTGTCCGAGTTGGGCATGGAAATTCCTTCGCGAATGCCACCTTGGCAAACAGAGTTTGAATTTCACGATGATGGCCTCGCGGCGGTCCTTCGCATGATGGCCAGCGAAGCCGCCAACGGGTCACCGAATGGTCAGCTCTACGCCCAGTCCCTGTCCGTGGGGGTGGCAATGCGGCTGCAACAGCGGGCAGCCAACCGGGGCAGTCTTCACGCTGAACGTGGAAAACTCAGCGCAGCGCAGGTACAGCGGCTGGACGAGTGGATCCACACCCATCTAGGCCAAGACATCTCGTTGCCGCAGCTCGCGGAGTTGGTAGGACTCAGCCCCGCACACTTTGTCCGGCTGTTTCGAAACACGGTTGGCTATGCACCGTACCATCATGTCCTCAGGAGCCGACTGGCCTGGGCTCGCCAGCAGCTGCAGGCAGGCGATCTACCTATTACCGCGATTGCTGCAGAAGCGGGGTTTTCGAGCCAAAGCCATCTGACAACCGCGTTCAGGCGCGCATATGAGGTTACACCAGCGCAAATACGGCGCCGGAAGCGAGTTTTTTTTGCGCCGCATGAGTTGCGATAGGTTCCCGCGGCCGATATAGCATCTGCGCGACGCTCAATAGGTACTAATTGGCATGATAGTTGGGGCGCCCCTATATCGCGCGAGAGCCCATATTGAATGCTGAACTATACATAGCCTAAATGAAGCTCTGCGGTTTCACTTTCCCAGTATTTGCAATACAGTGCCACCGCCGCTGGGACCACTGACGTTGGTTTTGACTTTGGGTCGCGCTTCCTTACCGCTAGGGCGCAAGGGCTGACAAGCTAGCGCAGGAAGCGAGGCCGGCTTAAGGCTGATTGCTGTCGTACGCTTCGCGTTCGCGAATGCGTACCATCCGCCAGGAGCAGCCGGTCACCGCAGAAAAAACAGACGTGCAAGGTCCAGTTAGGCGTCACGCTGTGTCGATCACCCACTTGGCGATCCATCTATCAAGGACGACTGGAGAAGCTCCCAGAATCATTTTCAACCAGTGATTTCGCTCGTCGCTAGGTAGTACGCGCGCAGCGTTGAGTACAGCCCGCCTCGCCCATCCACCTAAGTTGTAGACGCCGGCTTTGTGGTTTCTAACCCAAGCCACGTTCTTGGTGGTAATGGCAGCAAGGGCTTGATTTTCAATGTTTGGGCCGGAGAAAACAAACTGTTGGAGCGCCGGCGCCGCCATGTAGACTGCATTTTGCGACAGGTACCACTCAATCCAGAAGCGGACTAGTTGGCTGTCTAGTTCTTCGGATTGAATAAGCTTTTCAAAGCGCGGAAGTAGGCTCTTGGCGAGGTCATCATCAGTCATGTTGATTTCCACGCAGAAGTGACCCACTAACCCCCAGGATTTCCATCCAAATCTGATCCACGTACTAACCCTAACCTGCTGCTTTGTTGAGCAGCAGGAGACCAGGAGTGATAGACGTGGCAACACTGAGTGTCATCAGGCGCTGGGCCCTGCGAGAGCAGCTGTCCATCAGGGAGATCGCCCGCCGCACGGGCCTCTCGCGCAACACCATCCGCAAGTACCTGCGCGCAGGCGAGGCCGAGCCGCACTATGCCAAGCGAGTCAGTCCATCCAAGCTCGATCCCTTCGCCTTGAAGCTCGCCGGCTGGCTCAAGACGGAGGCTGGCCGATCCCGCAAGCAGCGGCGCACCGTCAAGCAGATGTACGTGGATCTGCAGGCGCTCGGTTATGGCGGCTCCTACAACCGTGTGGCGGCCTTTGCGCGCCTCTGGCACGAGCAGCGCCTGGTTGCACAGCAGACCACCGGCCGAGGTACCTTCGTTCCGCTGACCTTTGGCCCGGGTGAGGCCTTCCAGTTCGACTGGAGCGAGGACTGGGCTGTTCTCGCCGGCGTGCGCACCAAGCTGCAGGTAGCCCACTTCAAGCTCAGCCACAGCCGAGCGTTCTACCTGCGCGCCTATCCGCTGCAGACGCACGAGATGCTGTTCGATGCCCACAACCATGCGTTCGTGGTCCTGGGTGGCGTGCCCCGCCGTGGCATCTACGACAACATGCGCACCGCTGTAGACCGGGTGCGCCGTGGCAAGGAGCGCGACGTCAATGCGCGCTTTGCGGCCATGGTCAGCCACTTCCTGTTCGAGGCCGAGTTCTGCAATCCCGCGTCGGGCTGGGAGAAGGGCCAGGTGGAGAAGAACGTGCGCGATGCCCGCCATCGCCTGTGGCAAGTGGTGCCGCCATTCCCAAGCCTGCCCGATCTCAATGCCTGGCTTGAAGAGCGCTGCGTGGCGCTGTGGCACGAGATCGAGCACGGCAAGCTGCCGGGCACCGTCGCGGATGTCTGGGCTCAAGAGAAGCCCGCCTTGATGCCAATGCCCCGGCCCTTCGATGGCTTTGTGGAGAACACCAAGCGCGTCTCACCCACCTGCCTTGTCCACTTCGAGCGCAATCGCTACAGCGTGCCGGCGCCGTATGCCAATCGGCCGGTGAGCCTGCGGGTCTATGCGGATCGCTTGGTGATTGCCGCCGAAGGCCAGATCGTGTGCGAGCATCAGCGCCTGATCGAGCGTAACCACCATGGTGCGGGACAGACCGTGTACGACTGGCGCCACTACTTGGCGGTGCTGCAGCGCAAACCAGGAGCTTTGCGCAACGGCGCCCCATTCCTGGAGCTGCCAGCGGCCTTCAAGCGACTGCAAGCCACCTTGCTCAAGCAAACCGGCGGCGACCGGGAGATGGTGGAGGTACTGGCACTGGTGCTGCACCACGATGAACAGGCTGTGCTCGCTGCAGTGGAGTTGGCACTGGAGTCAGGGGCTGCCAGCAAGACGCACATCCTGAACGTGCTGCACCGCCTGCTGGACGGCAAGCCCGCTCCAGCACCGGTCACGTCGCCGCAGGCCCTCAAGCTGGCGGTGGAACCCCAGGCCAATGTGCTTCGCTACGACCAATTGAGGGAGGTGCGCTATGCGTCATGACCCTGCCATCGCTTCCATCGTGATCATGCTGCGCGAGCTCAAGATGCACGGCATGGCCCAGGCGGTTGCGGAACTGGCTGAGCAAGGTGCACCGGCCTTCGATGCGGCGCAGCCCATCCTGTCCCAACTGCTCAAGGCCGAGACCGCCGAGCGCGAAGTGCGCTCTGTGGCCTACCAGCTCAAGGTGGCCAGGTTCCCTGCGTACCGGGACATGGCGGGCTTTGACTTCAGCCACAGCGAGGTGAACGAGGCACTGGTACGCCAGTTGCACCGCTGCGAATTCTTGGAGAACGCCAACAACGTGGTGCTGGTGGGTGGACCGGGTACGGGCAAGACCCACATTGCCACGGCCCTCGGGGTGCAAGCCATTGAGCACCATCACCGCAGGGTGCGGTTCTTCTCCACGGTGGAGCTGGTCAATGCACTGGAAGAGGAGAAGGCCCAGGGCAAGCCGGGGCAGATCGCGCACCGCCTGGCCTATGCTGACCTGGTGATCCTGGATGAGCTGGGCTACCTGCCGTTCAGTACGTCAGGAGGAGCCTTGCTGTTCCACCTGCTGTCCAAGCTGTACGAGCGCACCAGCGTCGTGATCACCACCAACCTGAGCTTTAGCGAGTGGGCCAACGTGTTCGGCGATGCCAAGATGACCACGGCGCTGCTGGACCGACTCACGCATCACTGCCATATTCTGGAAACCGGCAACGACAGCTACCGGTTCAAGAACAGCTCCGCACAGCAACCACCACAGACCACCAAGAAGGAGAAGATAGCCAAGAACTTATCCACAACGTGAGCGTGAAGTTCACGAACAAGGGTGGGTCAGATCGAGATGGAAATGGTGGGTTACGGTTGGATGGAAATCAACAACATCCCCTAATGGCGAGCCGCACTGTTGCCGGTTCACTCCGAGCAGCATTCGATCAAAGACGCCAGGTCGCAGCCGCCAAGAGCGGTTGATCAAGGCGGATCGCAGCTCAGCGGCGCCTGACTGGCGCATGTCGAAGGTGAACCAGCCGTTCGCGGACTCCTGGATTCAAGGACCGCTTTCAGCAGATGCTGCCACTTGGGGCCGGTGTACGAATGACTCAGATCAGCCTGAAGCCGCCGCACGGGCAAATCGCTGGCCTCTGTGCCAAGCGTTTAAGTGCGGCGGTGAGTAGAAGATGCCGAGCTGACGGCGAACCGAATGGACCTGCAGGAAAAAATACAAGACTCAGTGAAAAACGAACGGCAAAGTACAACACTGAAGGAATAAAAAGTACAAAGGTATGCACCCCGTGTCGTTCTAAGTCGTTGATTTCTCAAATTCGACAGTACAGCACTCAACGCATATCGACAATTTCTGTCACATCGACAGTAGTGGTGGCGTCAATCCCCCTGGGCTTGCGATGAACCCAGTCCAGGAATGTCAAGGACCGCCAAAACCCGCGCCTGCCCGTACTGAGGAGCAGGTGAAGGTGAACAACCTTTTTGGTCTTTCATGAGGTGGATGTGCGGATGACTTCGGCGAGCGGTCGAGACTATTGGAGCAGCCCGTAGCCCAGTTGGAGCTTTCGTTTGCGCACCGGTTCCTCATTGATCGTGAAACGGCCGAAGTAACGGTCGCTCCATGTTCTATGAGAGACGAGATCAAAGGCGCTATCAAACGCCATATCATGTATGCATGCGGGATTGGGCGACCAAAAATTGGTGATATCTGCCGCAAGGGTATTGCTACGGTAATAGCGAGCCTGGGCTTCGTTCGTGGGCAGATCATTCGCCGCATGGCTTTCGAGGTACATCACCCCGTGGCAAAGGGATCGAACAATTCCAAGTGCCTTCACCATATCTGGTAAATGGTACAGGACACCGAGAAAAAGTACGTGATCAAATGTCCCCAGCTCTTTGACATTCAGGTCATAGACATTGGCACGGTGGTATTGGAAATATCGCCCCGAGATTTCTTCCATCACTCCAAATCCATGGGCATCTTTGCTCCGATAGTCAATGGCGACAACTTCAGCACCCAGTCTGTGAGCTGCGAGAGAGAAAAATCCGTCTGAAGGGCCGATGTCAAGTACCCGCTGACCTCGAAGATCTGGGGGGAAGGAAATGTCATTGAGGAGAAAACGTGGATCATAGGTTCCAGGTGTGAAAAGACCTGGATAGATTTCAAAAGCATGATGCCAGTGCTTCACAGAAGCGACCAGTTGCTTCGCTTTTTCAATATTCAAAATTTACTCCCGTAAAATGCCACAAGTCACCAGATTAATTTGGTAAAAATTTTCGGTCATGTGCTTGTTTGAAGCTTGTTTGCTCAATTCATTTCTCACAAAGATAGCGGGGTATGGCAGTCTTGTGCGCAAAAGGATCGATGAGGTCCTTTGAGTAGGTTCCGGAAATAAGCCTCTGCGGGGGAAGAAAATTAGAGCGAAAAAAACGACTGAAGCTTGCCAGGTGTTCCCCGCGTGAAGTGAGCCGTAGGCAATTTGTTTGATCAATAAAAACGGTGCCAGACTGCATTTGCTCGGTAATCCGAACATCCATCAGGCGGTGCTCGCGAAAATACTCTTCACGAAAAACCAAATCCAGGCGTTGATGTTGAATGCCACCACCACGCTGTTGGAGTTTTTCAAGAATATAAAATGACAGTGAGCGATCAATGACTGTTGGGAATGTCAAGGCCATTGCATAGCCTATCAGTGCGCAGATTGAAATATTCTGTGCCTTCTCGAGTGAGCTGAATTGGCTGGAAAATGGTAGTGCCAATATAATTGCGGCATAAACCAGAAGGGCCAAGCAACAAGCCCAGATTGCGGCATATAGCACGACATCAACTTTGACCGAGTGAATGTAAAGCCAATAAGTAATCACTGCGATCACTATATACAGTAAAACCCCCGACATTGACAGGATGAATCGACGCATCAGACTGGGAGTTGCTGCGGAAAAGAAGGCTGGGTACCTTTGGCAATTGAGCCTGGATCGGCCATCGATTGGGGGAGACCGTATTCCTGTTGGTGGAACACCGGGGGGATATCGTCAATTGTCTCGACCGGTATCTTGGACGATTTTTCGAATTGGATGAGAGCCTTTAAAGGCCCGTGGTGTTTTGCCAGATGTGAGGCAATATTTAACGACGCGGCAGCCGCACATGCTGCAATGAAGATTGCGGTCGCCGTTGCAACCCCTAGCGAGAAGTTTCCTTGATCCAGTCCGACGATGAACGTGCCGAAGGCTAGGCCGCATCCTATCGCCAGCCCCCCGAATACAGCCGTGGCCACGGCGAGTCGGCGCCTTGCCACGATTGCAAAGACCGAGAAAGAGGCAATGCCATGCTGCACCAGTCGCGGGAGATTCATCTTGGAGCGGCCCGCGTATCTGTGTCCACGATCCACGCGGATGCGTTGTACCCGCAGCTCCGACACGAGCACTGTTGCGGCAATGTGCCTCGCCAGCGTGGGCATGGTGCAGAGCCGTTTGACAGCGGATCCGCGCAGCAGCATGAAGTTGCCGAAGTTCATGCGCCTGCCTGTCAAACAGAGGAAAAGGACTTTGTAGCCCACATAAAGAAGTCGGAAGAGCCTTCCTTCGTTGCGGCTGCCCCTTGACGCGACGGCGACATCAGACGCGTCTTCTAGCCCTGCAATCAACCTCTCGATGGCTTCGGGCAGATCTTCTCCGTCAGAGTCCATGATCACCACCAATTGATCATCGTGTATATGCTCTGCTATGAACCGCAAACCCACCGAAATGGCTATTTGATGGCCGAAATTGTCGTGCAGACGCAATAGATGTCCATCCATGTGGGAATGCACCCCCCGCTCGAATTCAAACGGATAGCGGCGGGACCCGTCGTCCACGATCACTACAGAATACGGGATGTGAACATGCTCGTCCAAGTGCTGCAACAGGAGCGAACATGCTTCCCGGTCTTCATAGACGGGCATGAGGACAACGAGATTGGGACACAGTTCAGACATACGAGCAGGCTCGACGGAGAAAAACGAGCGGCATTTCCATACAGTTTTGTACGAGCGAGAGCCATTTTTGCACCGGTAATTAGGATCTCCTCGGCTCCTTTTTTTCATGGGGACCGATCGTCGAAAAATAGCAGTTCGAGTGCGCTCATCATGATGATTGCAACGTTCAGTCACCGGCATGGGAGCAGCCCATTTTCCCGTTATGCACGCTGCAGATTGTTACACTGAAGTCGCTTGCCCAAGCGTCCCGTTGGCATGTCGTGGTGCCCTGATTTTCACGAGGCTTGCCTGGTGTCCGCCGGATTGATGCTGTCAGTGCGGGCCACTCCTCGGGGCGAAGCCATGCACGCCAATGCGTTTCTGACAAGACGATGAACCTAGATATGCGCCATTTGGCAACTTTTGAGCGAACACCCCCCAAGCCTGGCCTTTGGTTGCGCTTGGGCAGAGATGGGGTGGTGGCGTTGCTGCTTTTTTGCGCCGGCTTGCTGATATTCAACATCAACTTGCGAACGATCGGAGCCGCAGACACTTACGCAGCCCGGTATTTGCCGCTGTCGATCTGGAAGCATGGCACCTTGACCCTTGATCCCGTTGCGCTGCATGTGGCCCAAGGTCTTCGTCCTCCACAGAAGCCGGGCCAGATCGGTGAGGCTTGGTGGATGCTCAGGACTGCTGATGGCCACCTCGTCTCGATGTATCCTCCGGTAACGCCCGTACTGGCCGCGCCGCTTTATCTACCTGCGGTCCTGTACCTGAATGCTACCGATTGGGCGGTGCAGCGCGTAGAGCGCGTAGGCCGCATCATGGAAAAGCTTGCCGCCTCGCTCATCGCCAGTATCAGTGTCGCCTTGATGTTCTTGCTGCTTCGGCGGCAATCCGACACCAAGACGGCCGCTTGGCTGGCACTGTTGTTTGGATGGGGTACATCCACGTGGGTCATCAGCAGCCAGGCATTGTGGATGCATGGCATCGGCCAGTTGCTGGTGATCGGGTTGCTGTGGCTATCCGTCTTGCCACGACGCACGCGTTCGTGCGCAGCCGTGACGGGCCTGCTGTGTGCCCTGTTGGCTTGCAACAGGCAACCCGATGCCATTCTTGCTGCAGGCTTTGCAATCCATGCGCTTCTTAAGGATCGGGGAAATTTCAAATTCTTTGTCGTGGGTGCTGTCGTTCCCGTGGTGGCAACGTTGGCCTACAACTTGGGGGTGGTAGGTAATTGGATCGGCGGCTATGGCTTGGCCCTGCAAGGGCAAAAACTTGACATCTCTCTGCTGAATACCCTCAAGGGCGTGGGTGGACTTTTGTTCAGCCCGGTGCAGGGGTTGTTCGTATTCTCTCCGTTCCTGCTTTTTGCTCTGCCTGGCTTCCTTCATCAGGCCCGTCAACCGTCTTTGCGTTTGCTGTCGCTGTTGCTGGCGGGAGTGGTTGTGCTGCAAGTTGTTTTCTATGCCGCGGTGAACTGGAGTTCCGGTGTCAGCTGGGGCCCCCGGTTTCTGACCGATCTGCTGCCGATCCTGTTTTGGATGTTGCCCCCTGTCGTCGAGGGTTTGGGGGTCAATGCGCGGAGAGTGTTTGTGGCGCTCGGCCTGTTTGCCGTCGCCAGTTCGGCAATCGGGGCCTTTGGGTACACCGGCAGCGCCCACTCGGAATACCTCAGTGCCCATCCTCCGCAGGATGCCAGCCAGCGGGTGGCGATATCCGAACGTGCCGCGTGGATGACCGAACATTCTCCTTGGTTGGCCCGCCCCAAGTTTTTCAATGATCTGTTTCCTGGGTTGTCCGGATCAATCGACCGATTGAACATTTCTCCCGAGGGACTCGCCACGGTGGAAGGATGGGCTCTTTTCGGAAGCCGCCAGCCTTTCGATGTGCACCTGCTGATCGACGGGGTGCGAGTGTCCGGTGGCACGTCCGATTTTGGGTACCGCCAAGACGAAGATGTGGGCGCCCGAAATACCGGAACCTGGAAGATATCTTTTCCGGCCGCGCTTTTGACCTCCAGTCGGCCTGTATTCAGTGCGCTGGTCCGCTCGAACCCCCAGGCAATGCCCTGGATCCTCCAGGCATTCGAACTGCCGGTTCCCGCTGCTCACGCCGCGGCTTTGATGGAGGTCCCGTGGCGAGGGGCCATTGATGCGATTCGCGTTCACCCGAACCGGGGTCTCGACGTGGTCGGCTGGATATCCTCGGGGAACAAGGTCCCGGGAAATCTTGAGCTCTGGCTGGATGACCGGCGAGAGGCGGGTATCAGCTCTTTCTTCAGACGCCCGGACGTTGAGAAGGTCCTGGGCGTCACCGCTGCCAGTGGATGGAGGGCGAGCATTGCGGTGCGCGGCCTGTCAGCAGGCGAACACAGAATCTCCGTGGTGTTGCCGTCCAAAAGCCCGGCGTCAGCCCCCCAGCGTCTCGTCTCCAAAGTCTTTTCGGTTGAACCCGCTGCAGCGCCTCCCCGGTGGTCCGATGAAATGTCCATCTCCGAGATGGCAAAGTTCGCCACCTCGACGCTCGAATACCAACAGGATAGTGGGGGGTATTGGCTGACTGACTACACCAGCGAGGTGCATTTCCGGCAGCCCCATTCGGAGCTGAACGTATTTTCGACTGCGGCGATCGTCGACCTTCTGGGCCCCGTAAGTTCCAGCCTGAAATTGTCTGGCACGCTGGACAAGGCCAAACGCTTTCTTTCCGAACAGATCGAGGAGACCGGTCTGGTGCGTTACCACGGCCGTCCCGATCTTCCTTCGCATGGTGTATTGGGCTGCAGAATCACTCCCGATGCTGACGACACGGCGCTGGTCTGGCGCCTTGCCCCCGCGCTGGACGGCAAGTTGCAGGAAAAGGCCCGTGCGACGCTGGAGGCATTCAAGACTCCAGAGGGTCTTTACCGTACTTGGCTGGCCGCCCAGGATCGCTACGAGTGCATCGATCCGGGCAAGAACCCCAATCCTGCGGACATAGGTATTCAGATCCATGTCCTGATGTGGTTGTACCAAGTCGATTCCCTGGCGGCGCGGAAACTGTGTGAAGTCTTGCAGTCGCACTCCCAGGATCCGTCACTGTGGGTCTATTACCAACGCGCACCTGCCGCGGTGATGTGGCGGTTGCCTGCCCTGCAGGCCATGGGCTGCCCGTTGAAGTTGCCAGAGTCATTACTCGCCGTGCAGGATCCGGATCAGCAGCTCTGGTTGAAGGTCATTGAAGGCATCCACCTGACGGAGGCGAGGCCGGGTCGGAGCCGGCTCAAGGACAACGACAAGCTCCTGCGGACAATCGCGGCCAAGGGATTTGAGCGCGTGTGGCAATCACCGGTACTGTATTTCCACAATGATCTCACGGCGACCGTCAGCCGCTACTACTGGTCTCCAGAGCTGGGGCTTGCGCTGTGGCTTCGTTTGTTCGCCGCCAACGAGCAGGCGCGCAAGAACGTTGCTTCCTCTCATTGATGGGGTGTGGGATGCGGACACCTGCCTGGTTCCGATGGCTGCAGTGCGTGCGGATGGACGAAGTCGCAGTGCTTCAAGGCACGCCTTTGATGGGATTTGTGTTTGCGCTTGATCGCAGTGTCCAACGTTCCGGGACCGATACGCTGTGCACGCTGGTGGCATTGGTGTGTGCGAGCGCCTGCCTCGTGGCGCACATCATCGTGCTCAACGACTGGGCGGGTATTGACGGTGACCTCCAGGATCCGAATCGAAGTACGCGTACCTTCTTGTCGCTCGGCATATCCAGGCGGGCAATGTGGTGCATGGCGCAACTGTGGGCGGTTCTGGGGTTGGCATTCTCGGCGTATCTTGGATTGCATTCGTTGTGGGTCGCCGGCGGCATGCTGCTGACCAGCACGTTCTACTCTTCACCCCGGTGGCACCTCAAAGGCATCCCCATTGCCAGTTCGCTGCTGCATCTGGCCGGTGGCATCCTGCATTTCTTGCTGGGCTATCTGGCGATTGGCGAACTGAACCCTCAGAGCCTTGTTTTTGCGTGCTATTTCGGTGTCGTGTTTGCGGCTGGCCACCTGATGCATGAAGTGCGCGGACATGACGCGGATGCAGCAAATGGTATTTTGACCAACGCGGTGGCGTTCGGAAAAAATGCCACCTCCATCGCGGCCTTCGTGCTGTTTAGTGCTGCCTATGGGCTTGTCGCAGTCTGGGCCGCCATGGAGCAGCATCCACTGTTGCTGAGTCTGTCATTGGCGGCTTATCTGTTGCATGGTCTCAAGACGTGGCAGGTGTTTCAGTCACGGCTCGCACCCCATCCTTTGCTGCATCTGCAGCGGCACTACCGGTTCAACTTTGCCGTGATTGGCTTGGTGCTCTTGGGAACCTTTGCGCTGCCTTATGTTCACGGCAGGGTGTCAGGAGTGGCTGGATAGCAGGCTGTAGATCATGCGTATCGGCTTGGTAATGCGCCAGGAGCCAGACCGCACAAGCGCGTCCACTTGAGCTTGCAGGGAGTGCCGTGTCGCGCGCAATTGCTCCAGCTCTCGCTGATTCACCAGCAGGATCTGAACCTGTTGCCTTGCCGCCAGCAGGGCGCGATTGAGTGCCAGAATCTCGTCGTGCATTTCGGCGCCAGCGCGCGCGAGCCGTCTGCATTCCTCGCGTGTGTCGATCAGGTCTAGTTCAATCCGGCGATGCTCCAAAGCTGAGGCGCGCAGAGGCGCCTGCTCCATGTGGGCAGAATTTTTACCGGACGGAATGGAGCGTGCCGCGACCCCGGAGGTCTGCGGGGCGTTCGCCATGCATGCAGATTCGGCGCATGTGTTTTTTGCTAGTTCATCCATCACGTGTCCTGCTTCGAATTGCTATAGGCTGAGATGTGTCGTTGCGACGCGGGGCGGCGTTTGCATTCAGCGCACGCTATTTGGTGCACTGCAGTGCGAGTACTTCGGCAATTCGGCTGCGCAGCCGTTGCGCACATGCGGCCGGCCCATGCTGCTTGTGCAGCAAATCCCGGGCATTGCGCGCACGGCGCGCGGCTTCGTCCGCATGAAGATACACCGAGCGCATTTGCCACGCCGCATGCGTTTCGTCCGGTTCGGCCCACATCTGGCCGGCGTGAAATGGGTAGTGGCCTTCGGGTACTGCAACCAGCGTGTAATCAACAGGCCAGCCTGTCTGGTTGGATACCAGTTCGGTGGTGGCGGAATAGTCGGTGGCAACGACCGGCTTGCCCAGCTCCATCGCTTCTGCGATCAGCAAGCCCAGGCCTTCGCTGCGGTGCAACGACACGACCGCATCGCAGCAGCCGATGAGTTGCAAGGTGGCGCTCCGACTCAGGGTGTCTTCAATCAGCTGGACATCCGGATCGCCGCGCAACTCCTGCAACAGTGCGGCCTGCGGGCCACGCAATTTGTCCGCGTTCAGAGCCTTGATGACCAGCCGGACTTTCGCAACTGGCGCATCTTGGCGAAACGCACGGCGAAACGCCCGGACCACCGCCATCGGATTCTTGCGCTCCACAAATGACAGGCAATCGAAGGAAAAGAAGAATATGAAAGCACCATCGTCCAATCCGAACTGCATCCGTTCACCGGCTTTCGGGGTTTCGAAAGTGAGCATCAGCGGCATGTAGCGCACAGGCTTGTCGATTCTGCCTTCCAGCATGGCCTGGATGTACTGCGTGGGCGCCCACACCTCATCCACAAGATCGAATGCCTTGAGCCAAGGGGCGGGAAAATTCTCCAGTTCCCAAAAGGGCATCGTCGCCCGCCAAGCCCCGGGATTCAAGGAGGATTCGAGTGTTTTGACGACGAGGGGCAACTGGTCCGCATTGACGTTGAAGACCTCGATGGGGGAGGACGATTGGTCAACAAAAAGTCCTTCCAGAGACTGTTCCAGTTCACTGGACAACGCGCTGATGCGAACCGGCAGGCCGCATACCGGGATCTGGCCGTGGTCGAGCGCACGCAACATCTGTCGACCTGCTTCGCCAACGCCCAACGCCAGCCGCAGGTAACCCACCACCGTGACCGAGGGACCTTTGTTCGTGCATTGCAAAGGGAGGGCGTCCATAGCGGTTGTGGACGGTGCATCGATGGGCTGCCTGGGGGCCATGATGGCTCTGCCGTCGAACCAGGGTCGCCCGTGGGTTCTGAACCAGTCCAGGTATCTGTCGACACCGTGTGCTGTCGAGAGATCGAATGCATGTCGAAGCCCCGGCTCGCTGCGGTGTATTTCTGTCAGCAGGCGCGTGGCCTGACCCGAGGCCCCGCTGCATGCGTCGGGACTTGGCAAATGCAAGTAGTCCTCGTAAGTGGCGAATGGATCGCCGCCTAGCCAGCGCACATGGCGGTCACGGAACATGCGGCGTACAAATTTCGGAATGGGAGTGCCAGAGGCAAATCGCCCATAAGCGTATGCGCCGACAGGAATGTCTCCGTGGCCATTGGCGAGCACCCGGGACGCATAGCGATGCATCAGGTTTGCCAGCGGATGCGAGATGTCTGCGTCGCGAAATGCCTGGGTGTATTTCGACAACCGTTGCGGGTTGAGTGGATCAATGCCGCTGAAGTGGAAAAAACACAGAGGCTCGCCGTCCACCAGCCACGCACCCGCTTCGCCCGTCAATGTCCGCTGGTGGAGATTCCAGTAGGCCACGTTGTATGTGGTATCCCGCAGAATCTGCGCCTTGGCGGCAAAGCCGGGGATCAGATCCATGAATTTCTGATCGACAAATCGGCCGGAATCCGGCTCGTTGACGCAGTCATATTGCAGCCGGCGCGACCACCAACGCAGCAGCTCTTCTGTTTCCTGCGCGGCACCGACTCCCAGGAAACCAAGGTTGTAGACACCGGCGCGCATGATGCCGACGTCATCGGGAAAGTCGCTCCGCTCGGCGGGCTTCGTCATGTGCGGCGTCAGGACAAACGAGGCGCCGGCTTCCAGCAACGCGAACACCTTGTCCAGCGGCGCGTATACCTCGATGTCTGGGTCGAGATAGACGACGTGCTCATGACCCCGGTCCCGCAGCGCGCGGAACATGAAGGGCTTGACGGCCGTGTTGAATTCCATGATGTCGTAGCGGAATGCGAATCCGCGGAAATCATCGATATTCAGGTCTGTGGCCGCAATCACCTGGCATGCATCGGGATAGTCCACCATCTCCGGCTGCACGTCGTCGGCCAGGCACAGATATACATCGGCTTCTGGATGGTGCCGCTGGATGCTCTCCAGCAAGACCTTGGCCATCGGCACATAGTTGTTCGAGCAGATGGTGAAAAGTGCGCGTTGAGCCGTCATTTTTTCTTTGAGGATTTGTCTGCTGAATTGCTTTGACTCGCAAACAACGAGCGACAGGCCCAGCTAACGCATGAATAGTGAACAAAATCTAACACACCCTATGGCCTGGGCAGGGTGACGCGCAGCGCCTGCCATTGAAAGCGGCTAGAAGTTCTCCATTGGCAGATGGATACGGCGCACGGAGCCGTCAAGGGAGGGGCGAGGAGAACCACCGGCTGGCGCTTCCCAGGACGCTATGGCAGACTGCAGCGCCCAACTTCGGGAGACGCGCATGACCGAGCCGACCGCCCTTTGCGACATTCTCGTTGTCACCACCACGGTGGCCACCGAAGCGGAAGCCCGGCGGCTGGCGCAGCTGGTCTTGCAGGCGCGGCTGGCGGCCTGTGTGCAGGTGGAGCCGATCACGGCCTACTTCCGCTGGCAGGGCGCCTCGCAGGAGGACCGTGAGCTCCGACTGGTCTGCAAGACCGTGGCGCGCGCGCTGCACCCGCTGTTGGCGCTTTTGCGGGCGCAACATCCTTATGCGCTGCCGCAACTGGTGGTCCAGGCGCTGCAGGGGTCCGCAGAATATGCCGGCTGGGTGGATGCGCAGGTGGCCCATGCCACGGTGCTGGCCTGACTGCGGGGCATCCGCGGTTTTTTTCAGCCTCCTGGGCGGCAGGGGCGGGTTCCTGCCTGGCCCCTGTGGCTGGGCTGGCTACACGCTCAGGTCGATCTGCTGCACCGTGCCCGCGCTGCCGTCGTCTCGCAGGTAGACGCTGGTGGAGCGCACGGCGCCCAGGCTGCCGTTGTCGGCGCTGCGCAGGGCAAAGGGCGTTGCCTGGGCGCTGAGCTGCACCGCGCCCACGCCCAGCTCCTGCAGGGTTTGCAGGCGGCCCGTGCCATCCGCATCCGGGGTCCACACGCGCAGTTGCTGGAAGACGGGGTCGGCCTCGTCGATCCAGCCGTTGCCGTCGCTGTCATGCCGGGCCAGCTCCGAAAAGCCGTTCCCCGTGCCCGGGCCGAAGAGTTCCAGGCCGTTGTCGATGCGTGCGTTCTGGTTGTTGTCCAGCGCCAGGTAGCCCCGGTTCCCGGCCAGCAGGGGCACCTGTTCGGTCTGCCCGTCGCCGTCCAGGTCGAAGGCGAAGCGCAGGTCCTGTAGCTGCGCGGCGGTGCCGTCGAAGTTGATGACCAGGGGGTCCACCGCCACGGCATCGCCCAGCCGCAGGCTGACGGAGGATTCCTCGCGGTAGCTGCGCTGCATGTCCAGCTGCAGCGTGAACTGGATCTCCCGGCCATCGGCGGTGCGCACGGTGCCCGCCGCCGCGAACTGGGTGCGTTCGGTTTCCTCCAGCACCTCGCGCTGTTCGTAGATCACGCCAAAGCCCGCGCGCTGGCGGGGGGCCTCCGTGGTGCCGTCCCCGGCGGGCGGCGCAGCGGGCACGGGCTCGGCGGGCGCCTCGGCGGCCTTGGGCCCGGCATACACGCGAACCAGCACGCCGGTCATGCGTTCGATGAGGTCGCGGATCATCGCGAGCTGGGGTGTCAGGCCTTCGTCGGGGTCGCGCGTGGGGCGCGGTTCGACGGAGGCCGAGGCAGCGGCCGCGTGGGCGGCCTGGGCCAGGCGGGCCGCGCTGGAGATCTGGGGCGGCGGGGCCTGGCGGGCGGCGGGCGTGCCCGGAGGGCGCTCGCCCACCCACATTTCCAGGCGGCTTGTCTGGCTGTGCATGCGCGTGGCGGCATGCCGGGCCTGCATCTGCAGGGTGGACGACTCGATTTTCATGGGGCACCTCCATGGTTTCCACGGAGGCGCGGCGCGGGGCCGACTGTCGTGGCCTTTGGTTATCGGCATTTGCGTGCGGCAACTTGAATGCCATCGCGGCGCCGGTCTGGCGCGAGGTCAGCCGGGGGCCTTTGCGGGGCCCAGTGCCTCCAGCGCCGCCCGTTCAAAGTCTTCCAGTGCCAGCGGCCTGCCAAACAGGTAGCCCTGAAACGCCTTGCAGCCGTGCGCGAGCAGGAACTGGTGGTGCGCCGCCGTTTCCACCCCCTCGGCGATCACGTCCAGGCCCAGGCTGCCCGCCAGGGCGATGATCGAGCGGGCGATGGCCGCATCGCTCGGGTCCAGCAGCACGCCGCGCACGAAGCCCTGGTCGATCTTGATCTGGTCCAGCGGCAGGCGCTTGAGGTAGCTCAAGGACGAGTAGCCCGTGCCAAAGTCGTCGAGCGAAAAGCCCAGCCCATGGGCCTTGAGCGCGCGCATCGTCGCGATCACGTTGTCCACGTTGTCGAGCAGCAGGCTTTCGGTCAGTTCCAGCTTGATCCGTGCCGGATCGGCCCCCGTCCGCTGCAGCAGCGCAAGCACCTGGGCCACGAAATCGTCCTGCAGGAACTGGCGCGCGCTCACGTTGATGGCGACGTTCAGGTGGGCAAACTGCGGGTGCTGGCGCCACCGGGCCTGCTGGCGCAGGGCGGTTTCCATCACCCAGTGGCCCAGGGGCAGGATCAGGCCGGATTCTTCCGCCAGGGGGATGAACTCGGACGGCGGGACCATGCCCTGCACCGGGTGCCGCCAGCGCACCAGTGCCTCTGCGCCGGTCACCCGCCCCTGGTCGTCCACCTGGGGCTGGTACAGCAGCAGGAACTGCGACTGCCGCAGGCCGGTGTGCAGCTCCGCCTCCAGCAGCGCACGGCGGTTGACGGCCTGCTGCATGTCGGGGTCGAAAAAGCGCAGGGTGTTGCGGCCCGCGTCCTTGGCGCGGTACATGGCCATGTCCGCCTGCTTGAGGACTTCGTCCACGGAGTCGCGGTGGTCGCGCAGGAGCGTGACGCCGATGCTGGCCGTGAAATGGTGTTCGTGCCCCGCCAGCTGGTAGGGCTGGCGCAGCTGGGCCAGGATGAGTTCTCCCAGCGTGCGCGCCTGCGCCGCGGCTTCCGGCGGGTCGCTGCTGAGGTTCTGCAGCACCACCACGAATTCGTCGCCACCCAGGCGGGCCACGGTGTCCTGTTCCCGCACGCAGCCGGGCAGGCGCAGGGCGACTTCCTTGAGGAGCAGGTCCCCCACCTCATGCCCCCGGGTGTCGTTGAGCGTCTTGAAGTTGTCCAGGTCCACGAACAGCACGGCGGTGGTCAGGCCCGAGCGCGCGCCGTTGGCCAGCACCTGCTGCAGCCGGTCCACCAGCAGGCGCCGGTTCGGCAGCTGCGTGAGCGCGTCGTAGAACGCCAGGTAGCGGGCCTCGTCCTCCGCGGCCTTGCGCCCCGAGATGTCGATGTCGATGCAGAACATCTCGGGCGGATGCCCGGGCACCTGGATGTAGGCGTGGCTGGAGAACACGTCCACGGGCGAGCCGTCCTTGCGCCGCAGTTGCAGTTCGCCCGCCGGGATGACCTCGCCCGTGGCGAACATGTGGCGCATGTGCCCGCGCACGGTGTCGGCCATGGCCGGCGGGATGATGAGGTCCAGCAGGTTGCTGCCCAGCGCTTCCTCGGCGGTGTAGCCGTAGAGCTGCTCGGACGCCCGGTTCCAGTAGCTAGTGGTGCCGTCCTCCAGATAGCCCTGCACGGAGATGGACGGAATGTTGCGCAGCAGCGAGCGAAAGCGCAGCTCCGATTCGCGCAGCGCGCCCTCGGCGAGCTTGCGCTTGGTGATGTCGCGCGCCAGGAAGACCACGGCCGCCTGGCCGCCCACCTGCACGCCCAGTGGCTGGGCGCGCCCTTCGAAATGCCGTGGGCCCGAGAGCGTCTGCATCTCGTACTCCATGCTGTGCGTCTGGCCCGACTGCAGGGTATTGCGGATCAGCTCCAGGAAGCTGTCGGCCTGTGGCGCGGGCAGCACGTCATGCAGCCGCTTGCCAATCAGCTGGGGCGGGCTGGCCGCCAGGGGTGCGTCGTCGGGCGAGAGCACCTCCACATACCGCCCACGGGCGTCCAGCACGAGCAGCACGTCGGGGATCGCTTGGGCGATGGCGCGCAGGCGCGCCGCCGTGCCATGCAGCGCGCGCTCGGTGGCCAGGCGTTCTTCCACATCGCGCAGCAGCAGGCCCAGCACCACCGTGGCGGGCGTGAAGGTCAGCAGGAAAGGCACGGCCAGGGTCTGGTTGATGCGCTGGACGGCCTCGGCGGGAAGCAGCTGGAACAGGGCGACGACTGCGGTGTGCAGCAGCAACCCGAACAGGGCCAGCGGAACGGGCTCCACCCCCAGGCGCCCGCGCGCGCGGCCTTCGCGGTAGACCAGGCCCAGCGTGGTGCACAGCGCAATCACCAGCAGGCCCACCTCGGCGCCGGCGCCCCCCAGCCAGAGGCGGCCCGTGGCGGCCATGGCGGCGGCGATGCAGGCCACCAGCGGGCCCCCGAACAGGCCCGCCATGCTGAGCACGACCGAGCGCGCATCGAAGATCACGCCCGGCATCAGCACCACGGGGGTGAGCATGCCCACCACGCAGATGGAGCCAAAGAGGATGCCGGAGAAAACCTGCCCGGTGCGCGGGTGCCGGCGCCAGACGCGGATGTTGAACCCATGCAGGAAGCACAGCGCCAGCAGCAAGGCAACACCTTTGACCAGCTCAATGAACATGGGCGTCCGCGCCTTTCCTGGGGAAAGCCCATCATGGGGGAATTGCTGCCGTTCGTAAACGTGAAAATGGCCCCGAGGGGGCCATGGATCGCGGTTGCGGGCGGGTTTTCAGGTCAGCAGCGCCTGCGCGAATTCGCGCGCGTTGAAGGTCTCCAGGTCTTCGAGCTTCTCGCCCACGCCGATGAAATACACCGGAATGGGGCGTTCCTGCGCGATGGCCGCCAGCACGCCGCCCTTGGCCGTGCCATCGAGCTTGGTCACGATGAGGCCCGTGAGCTGCAGCGCATCGTCGAACGCGCGCACCTGGGCCAGGGCGTTCTGGCCGGTGTTGCCGTCGATCACCAGCAGCACCTCGTGCGGCGCCGTGGCATCGGCCTTGGTGACCACGCGGCGGATCTTTTTCAGCTCTTCCATCAGGTGCAGCTGCGTGGGCAGGCGCCCGGCGGTGTCCACCAGCACCACGTCCTTGCCGCGCGCCTTGCCGGCCGTGACCGCGTCAAAGCTCACGGCGGCCGGGTCGCCGCCTTCCTGGCTCACGATCTCGACCGTGTTGCGGTCGGCCCAGACGCCCAGTTGCTCGCGCGCGGCGGCGCGGAAGGTATCGGCGGCCGCCAGCAGCACGGCCGCACCTTCGCCGGCCAGGTGTTTGGTGAGCTTGCCGATGGAGGTGGTCTTGCCCGCGCCGTTGACGCCCGCCACCATGATCACGGTGGGGGTGTGCTCGCCAATGACCAGCGCTTTTTCGAGCGGGCGCAGCAGGTCGGCGAGGGAGTCGGCCAGCAGGCCCTTGACGGCGGCGGGGTCGGTGGTCTTGCTGTCCTTCACCCTGCGCTTGAGGTCGGCCAGCAGGTGCATGGTGGCCTTCACGCCGGTATCGGCCATGAGCAGGGCCTCTTCCAGCTCTTCATACAGCGCATCGTCGATCTGCGTGCCGGTGAACACCGTGGTGATGCTGCTGCCCGTCTTGCGCAGCCCGGCCTTGAGGCGGTCGAGCCAGCCCTTGCGTTCCACGGGGGCGGCCGGCGCAGGTGCCGGTGCGGCGATGGGGGGGGCTGCCACTGCCACGGGCGCCGGCGGCGGGGCCTGCACCGGCGCTGCCACGGCCACGGGGGCCAGCGGCGGAACCGTGGCCGATGCTGGCGCGGGCACGGGCGTGGGGGCCGCCTCGGGCGCCTTGGGGGCGAACGGGTTGCGCAGCCAGCCAAAAGCGGCCGGCGCCGCGGCGGGAGCTTCTGCGGGCGCTGTCGCGGGCGTGGTCACCTGCGCGGGGGCTGGCGAAGGCCCTGGCGGCGGCTGATGCACCGCCGGAACTGCCGTGGCCGGCAGGATGGAAGTGGGGGGAGCGGCAGGTGCTGGAGCGCCGGACGACATGGCCGGGGAGGGCGCATCGGACGGTGCGGGCGTCGATGGCGGAGCGGCGGGCTTTTTCTTGAAAAAACTGAACATTGGTGGGTTCTTAGAATCATCCATTCTATGAAACGTGCTTTCACCCTACTGGGCCTGCTGGCCTGCCTCTCGTCCGGGGCTGCCTTCGCGGCAACCACCCCGGTGTCCCAACCCTCCGATGCGCCTTCTTCCACGCCGTCCACCACGGCCTCTGGCGCGCAGCAGTTCACCCTGAGGAACGGCATGCAGCTCATCGTGCAGCCCGACCGGCGCGCCCCCACGGCGGTGCACATGGTCTGGGTGCGCGTGGGCTCCATGGACGAAGTGGACGGCACCACGGGCGTGGCGCACGTGCTCGAGCACATGCTGTTCAAGGGCACCAAGACGTTGCCGCCGGGCGAGTTCTCGCGCCGCGTGGCCGCCCTGGGCGGGCGGGAAAACGCGTTCACCAGCCGCGACTACACGGGCTACTACCAGCAGATCCCGTCCAGCCGGCTCGAAGACGTGATGAAGCTCGAATCCGACCGGTTCGCCCACAACCACTGGCCGGATGAAGAGTTCAAGAAGGAGCTGGAGGTGGTGAAGGAAGAGCGCCGCCTGCGCACCGAGGACCAGCCCCGCGCCATGCTGGCCGAGCAGCTGTTTGCCGCCACCTTCACCGCGTCGCCCTACCGCCGCCCCATCGTGGGCTGGATGAGCGACCTCGATGCCATGACGCCGAACGACGCGCGCGCCTTCTACCGCCAGTGGTACACGCCCACCAATGCCGTGGTGGTGGTGGCGGGCGACGTGGACCCCGTGCAGGTGCGGGCCCTGGCCGAAAAATACTACGGCGGCATCCCCGCCCATGCGCTGCCCGAGCGCAAGCCGCGCGCCGAGCCCGCGCAGCAGGGCCTGCGCCGCATCGCCGTCAAGGCGCCGGCCGAGCAGGCGTATGTGGCGCTGGCCTTTCGCACCCCCAGCCTGGACCGCGTGGAAAACCTCACCGACACCGACCGCGACGCCCTCGCGCTGATGGTGCTGTCGGCGGTGTTCAGCGGCTACGACGGCGCGCGGCTCGACCGTGCGCTCACCCAGGGCGAGAACCGCGTGGCCGACAGCGCCAACAGCAGCGCCATGGTCACGGGGCGCGGCCCCAGCCTGTTCATGCTCAGCGGCGTGCCCGCCGCGGGCAAGACGGCCCAGCAGGTCGAAGACGCCCTGCGCGCCGAGGTGGCCCGCGTGGCCCAGGGTGGCGTGAGCGAGGCGGAACTCGCGCGCGTCAAGACGCAGTGGATCGCCTCCACCGTGTACGAGCGCGACTCGGTGATGAACCAGGCGCAGGAGCTGGGCGGCAACTGGGTGCAGGGTTTTCCGCTCGACGCCAACGAACGCCTGCTGGAGCTGCTGCGCACCGTGACGCCCGCCCAGGTGCAGGCCGTGGCCGCCAGGTATTTTGGCGACGACCAGCTCACCGTGGCCACCTTGCTGCCACAGCCCCTGGATGCCCCCCGCGCCCGCCCCACGCTGCCGCCCGGCGCCGTGATCCGTTGAACCCGCCCTGGGCCCCTTGCACATGATTACTATCAAAAATATAGCTGCTCGCGCTTTGTTGATAAGCGCTGGAGTGGTTTTTTATTCAAACTCTGCCTGGGCGTTGCTGCCCATCCAGCACTGGACGGAACCCAGCGGCGCCAAGGTCTACCTGGTCGAAAGCCCCGTCATCCCCATGGTGGACGTGCAGATCGACTTTGACGCCGGCAGCCGCCGCGACCCGGCGGGGCAGGCGGGCCTGGCCAGTGCCATGGCCGCCATGGCCAGCAAGGGCGTGAAGGCCCTGGGCAACGAGCCCGCGCTGGACGAGAACGGCCTGGGCGAGGCCTGGGCCGACCTGGGCGCGAACTTCGAGGCCGGCGCCGAGAACGATGCGCTGCACTACTCGCTGCGATCGCTCACCGACCCGCCGCTGCTCGACAAGGCCGCCCGCCTGGCCGCGCGCCAGATCGGCGAGCCCAGCTGGCCCGCCGACGTGTGGCCGCGCGACCGCGCCCGCTGGATCGCCAGCCTGAAGGAGGCCAACACACGCCCCGCCACCGTGGCGGGGTATGCATTCGCCTCGGCGGTGTACGGCAGCCACCCGTATGGCGTGCGCACCACCGAAGACACGCTGATGCGCATCAACGTGGCGGACATGCAGGCGTTCCATGCCCAGCACATCGCTGCCTGCCGCGCCAAGGTGAGCATCGTGGGCGCCGTGTCGCGCGCGCAGGCCCAGGCGCTGGTCGCCACGCTGCTGTCGCGCCTGCCCGCCGCGTCGGGCTGCGCGCCGCTGCCGCCCGTGGGCGAGATCAGCGCGCTGGCCGCGCCGGTGGAGCAGAACGTCCCCTTCACCTCGGCCCAGGCCCATGTGCTCATCGGCCAGCCGGGCTTCCAGCGCCGCGACCCGGACTTCCTCGCGCTGCTGGTGGGCAACCACATCCTGGGCGGCGGCGGTTTTGTCTCGCGCCTGACCAGCGAGGTGCGTGAAAAGCGCGGCCTCAGCTACAGCGTCTACAGCTACTTCGCCGCCGGCATGCATGCGGGTGCCTTCACCGTGGGCCTGCAGACCCGCCCCGACCAGGCGGCCCAGGCCGTGAAGGTCTCGCGCGACGTGATCGCGCGCTTCGTGGCCGAAGGCCCCACCGAGGCCGAGCTGCGTGCGGCCAAGGACAACCTCATCGGCGGCTTCGCGCTGCGCATCGACAGCAACAAGAAACTCCTGGGCAACGTGGCCAACATCGCCTGGAACGAACTGCCGCTGGACTACCTGGACCAGTGGTCCAGGAAGGTGGAGGCCCTGACCGTGGCCGACGTGCGCACCGCCATGGCCCGGAAGCTGCAACCCGAGCGCATGGTGACCGTGGTGGTGGGGGGCAAGCCATGAGCCGCTCGACCCTGAAAACCACCGCCATCAACGCCGAGATCCGCAAGGCACAGGCCGCTGCGGCCACCCCCCCGGCGGCCGCCACCGGCAAGAAGGGCGCGCCCAAGGACAAGGCGGCCCCGGCCGCCGCGCCCAAGGGCGCGGGCGAAATCCGCATCATCGGCGGGCTGTGGAAGCGCACCCGCCTGCCCGTGGCCCAGCGCCCCGGCCTGCGCCCCACGCCCGACCGCGTGCGCGAGACCCTGTTCAACTGGCTCGGCCAGGACCTGGCGGGCTGGCGCTGCCTGGACGCCTTCGCGGGCACCGGCGCCCTGGGGCTGGAGGCCGCATCACGCGGTGCCAGCGCCGTGCAGCTGGTGGAAAGCGACGCCGCCCTGGTGGCCCAGCTGAACACCCTGCAGCAGCGCCTGCAGGCCACCGCCGTGCGCGTGCAGCGTGGCGACGGCATCGCCGCCCTCAAGCAGGCCGCGCCCGCCAGCATCGACCTGGTGCTGCTGGACCCGCCGTTCGACAGCGACCTGTTCGGCGCCGCCCTGCAGGCCGCCGCCAAGGCGGTGGCCGCCGATGGGTTCGTGTACCTCGAGGCACCGCGCGCCTGGGCCGATGAAGAGCTGGCGCCCTGGGGGCTGGCGCTGCACCGCCACCTCAAGGCGGGTGCGGTGCACGCCCACCTGCTGCGGCGCGGCGCCTGAAGCCTCCGCCTGGCCCCGCCAGGCCTTTCAGGCCGGAGCCCAGGCCGCACACCCGCGCGCCGCCGGGGCCCTGCCACGCCCGCTGGGGACAGGGGCGCGAACGTCCATGTTGCAGTGCACTGCATAATGCGCCCACGCGGCCCGCCAGGTGGGGCCAACGACCCTTCCGCCAGACAGGAGACAACCAGCCATGGCCCAGAACGTGCTCGCCGTATACCCCGGAACCTTCGACCCCATCACGCTGGGCCATGAAGACGTGGTACGCAGGGCCACCCAGTTGTTCGAACGCGTGATCGTGGCCGTGGCGGCGGGCCACCACAAGAAGACCCTGTTCACCCTGGAAGAGCGGATCGACATGGTCCGCGAGGCGGTCAAGGGCTACCCCCAGGTGCAGGTCGAGGCCTTCTCGGGCCTGCTGCGCGACTTCGTGGTGGAGCGCGGCGGCAAGGCCATGGTGCGCGGCCTGCGCGCCGTGACCGACTTCGACTACGAGTTCCAGCTCGCGGGCATGAACCGCAGCCTGATGCCGCAGGTGGAAACCGTGTTCCTCACCCCCAGCGACAAGTACCAGTTCATCAGCAGCACCTTCGTGCGCGAGATCGCCGTGCTGGGCGGCGAAGTGCACAAGTTCGTGTCGCCCTCGGTGCAGGAGCGGCTGGCCGAGAAGGTGCGCACCCTCACGCCGCCGTGATCGCTCTGGGCCCATCAGGCCCTGGCGCTTGATGGACAAGCGCTGAGTGCTATTGATTGAATAGCACTATGTTCTGGTTGCGCCGCCCGTTCATGGCAGCGCCCGGAGCTGGCGGGCCACATCCATCGCCTCGGCCTGGAGCGCCTCCAGCATGGGCGCCACCTCGGGCAGGGGCGGGCGGTACAGCGGCAGCACGCACGCCACGCTGAACGGGATCGAAAACGCCAGCCGCCGCACCACCAGCCGGCCGCCGGAGCCGGCCGCCGCCAGGGCGGTCAGCGGGTTGACGATGGCCAGTCCCAGGCCGTGTTCCACCATCGCGCACACGGCGGCGGCGCTGTGGGTTTCCATGCGCAGGGTGCGCGGCACGGCGGCTTGCGCAAAACGCGCGTCGATGAGGCGGCGGTAGGGGTCGTCGGCCGACAGGCTCACGAAGGGCTGGTCCGCAAAATCCTCCAGATGCAGCACGGGCCGGCGCGCCAGGGGGTGGTCCGCCGGCACCACGGCCACTTCATCCAGGGTCAGCAGCACCTCGGCGCGCGTGCCCGGCGGGGCGGCGGCCTGCTCGCACAGGCCCAGGTCAAAGCGCTGGGCGCTCATCCATTCCTCCAGCAGCGGGGACTCCTGCGGCGTGACCGACAGGCGTGCGTGCGGGTGTGCCTGCAACAGCCGCGCCGCCGCGCCCGGCAGCAGGGCGTGCGCCAGCGCGGGCAGGCACAGCACCGACAGCTGCACGGCATCGGGGCGGCCCAGCGCCACGGCGCGGTCCACCACGCGCTCCAGGCCCTGCCAGGAGCGCTGCACCTCGTCCCACAGCGCGAGCGCGCGCGCGTTGGCCCGCAGCCGCCCTTGCACGCGCTCGAACAGCGCATAGCCCAGCAGCGATTCCAGGCGCGCGAGTTCGCGGCTCACGGTGGGCTGCGAACTGTGCAGCAGGCTGGCCGCGCCGGTCGCGCTGCCCGCGGCCATCACGGCGCGGAACACTTCGATGTGCCGGTGGGTGATGCGGCGGGCCAGGGGGGGAAGGGCGGCATCGGTCATGGGTAGAGCATATCCAGAATGAATGGATGCTGTAAATCAAGGCATTCGACCAAATGGCGGGAAGGGAGCATCATCCAGCCTTCACACCGCATCCTGCCTTGGGAATCCGCATGTCCAACCCTTTCTCCCCCGCCCAGCTCTGGGCCCTGGCCGACCAGTTCGGCACCCCGCTGTGGGTGTACGACGCGGCCACCATCCGCCAGCGCATCGCGCAGGTGTCCAATTTCGAGACCGTCCGCTTCGCGCAGAAGGCCTGTTCCAACATCCACATCCTGAAGCTCATGCGCGAGCAGGGCGTGAAGGTGGACGCCGTCTCGCGCGGAGAGATCCTGCGCGCGCTGGCGGCGGGCTATGTGGCCGGCGGAGAGCCGTCGGAGATCGTCTTCACCGCCGACCTGTTCGACGCCGCCACGCTCGACTGCGTGGTGGAGCACGGCGTGCCGGTCAACGCGGGCTCCATCGACATGCTGCACCAGCTGGGCGCGCGTTCGCCCGGCCATGGCGTGTGGCTGCGCATCAACCCCGGCTTCGGCCACGGCCACAGCAACAAGACCAACACGGGCGGCGAGCACAGCAAGCACGGCATCTGGCACACCGACCTGCCCGCGGCGCTGGCCGCCATCGCGCAGCACGGCCTCCAGCTCGTGGGCCTGCACATGCACATCGGCTCGGGCGTGGACTACAGCCACCTGGCGGAAGTCTGCGGCGCCATGGTGGGCCTGGTGCGCACCACCCACGCGGCCGGGCACGACCTGCATGCCATCTCGGCCGGCGGCGGCCTGTCCATTCCCTACCGCAGCGGGGACCCGGTGGTCGACACGCAGCACTACCACGGCCTGTGGGACGCCGCGCGCCAGCAGGCCGAGGCGGTGGTGGGCCACAAGCTGGGCCTGGAGATCGAACCGGGCCGCTACCTGGTGGCCGAATCCGGCGTGCTGCTGGGCGAGGTGCGGGCCGCCAAGAACGCGGGCAACAACCGCTTCGTGCTGGTCGATACGGGGTTCAATGAGTTGATGCGCCCCTCGATGTACGGCAGCTTCCACGCGATGGAGCTGCTGCGCCGCGATGGCACCACCGCCGCCGCCCAGCCCACCGTCGTGGCCGGGCCGCTGTGCGAATCGGGCGACGTGTTCACGCAGGGCGATGGCGGCGTGGTGCTGCCGCGCGACCTGCCGGCCGCGCAGGTCGGCGACCTGCTGGTGATCCACGACACGGGCGCGTATGGCGCCTCGATGTCCTCCAACTACAACACCCGCCCGCTGATCGCGGAGGTGCTGGTGGACGGCGGCCAGGCGCGCCTGATCCGCCGTCGCCAGACGGTGGACGAGCTGCTGGCGCTGGAGCTGGGACTGTAGAAGGCTGGCGCGGCCGCCGCGCGCAGCGGCCGGGACGGCGGTGCGAAGGAAGGGAATGAAAGACGGCGGCGCCTTTGCGGCGCGGCCCGCGCCGACACCTGGTAGGCACGGGACTACGGCCACGCGCAGCGCTGGCGCACAGGGCGGGGGGAGGCGGGGCCCTAAGGTAGAGCCATCCACATTTCTTCATCCCTTCAAGGAGATCACCATGCCTATCATCTTGTGGCTGCTCGGCGTCCCGCTGTCGGTTGTTCTGTTGCTCATGCTGTTTGGCGTGTTCTGACCTCTGCGCAATCCATGTTAAAAGCCGCGTGCGCCCCAGGGCGCACGCGGCTTTTGTTTTGCGATAGGGGTGTGCGGCGCTGGGGGCGGTACGGCCGGCCCTCGCCGGGCAGGCGCCTGCCGCGCGCCGTTCGACTACACCAGTTCGGCCGCGGGCCCCCGGCCCATCAGCGCCGCCACGGCGTCCGGGGGCTGGATCTGGCCGTCCAGCAGCGCCACCGCGGCGCGGGTGATGGGCATGTCCACCCCCAGCATGGCGGCCCGCTGCGCCACGGTGCGGGCGCTGTAGACGCCTTCCGCCACGTGGCCCAGCGACTCCACCGCCTGCGCCAGGGTGCGGCCCTGCGCCAGCAGCATGCCCACGCGGCGGTTGCGCGACAGGTCGCCGGTGGCGGTCAGGACCAGGTCGCCCAGGCCCGACAGGCCCATGAAGGTGTCGGGCCGCGCGCCGAGCGCCAGCCCCAGCCGGGTCATTTCGGCCAGGCCGCGCGTGATGAGGGCGGCACGGGCGTTGAGCCCGAGCGCCAGGCCGTCGCACAGGCCCGTGGCGATGGCCAGCACGTTCTTCACGGCGCCACCCACTTCCACGCCCACGATGTCCTCGTTGGCGTACACCCGCACGCTGGGGCTGTGGAACGCGCCGACCAGCGCGTCCCGCACCCGCGCGTGCGGGCTGGCCGCCACCAGCGCGGTGGGCTGGCCCAGCGCCACTTCCTGCGCAAAGCTCGGACCGCTGAATACACCTGCTATTAAATCAGGAGCTACTTGCGCTTGTACTTCATGTGCCAGCAGCCCAAAGGATGCCGAACCGGCACCGGGAGGCATTGCCTCGAAGCCCTTGCACAGCCAGGCCACGGGCGCCGTGCATCCCCGCAGCGCCTGCAGCATGCCGCGCAGCGCCGCCATGGGCGTGGCCACGATGACGAGGTCGGCATCCGGCAGCAATGCGCCAAAGTGGCCGTCGGCGATGGAGAGAGAAGGGGGAAAGTCGATGCCCGGCAGATAGCGCGCGTTCTGGCGCGCCGCGCGCATGGCGTCTGCCTGGCCCGCGTCGCGCGCCCAGAGCGTGACCGCATGGCCGGCAGGGTGCTGGGCCGCGCTCATGGCGAGGGCGGAACCCCAGGCACCGGCACCCAATACTATGATTTTCATAGCTGCTTGCGCTTATTCATCAGGCGCTGGAGGCCAAAAAGTCTTTGATTCGATGATCTCCGCGCTACGCCTCGCCCGCGGCCCCTGCCAGCGGCGCGGCCCAGGCGGGGTAGCCGCGGAACTGGCTTTGCCAGGCCGTTGGCCGCGTCCCCCTCCCGAGCGCGCAGCGCGACGAGAAAGGGGGAAGGCGCGAAGCGCCTCAGGAGGGCTCTTCTTATTGCGTGATGATGGGCGAAGCCTGGCCGGCGGCCTGGGCTTGCTGCTGCTCGTACATGGCCTGGAAGTTGATTTCGGCCAGGTGCACGGGCGGGAAGCCGGCGCGGTTGATCAGGTCGGCCACGTTGCCGCGCAGGTAGGGGTACACGATCTGCGGGCAGGCGATGCCCATGATCGGGCCCATCTGGTCTTCCGGCACGTTGCGGATCTCGAAGATGCCGGCCTGCTTGGCTTCGACCAGGAACACGGTCTTGTCCTTGATCTTGGTCTGCACGGTGGCGGTCACGGCCACTTCGAAGATGCCTTCGGCCACGGGCGTGGCTTCCACGCCCAGCTGGATGTCGACGTTCGGCTGCTCTTGCTCCAGCAGGATGCCGGGGGAATTGGGCTGCTCGAGCGACATGTCCTTGAGGTAGACGCGCTGGATCTGGAACACGGGATTTTCTTGGTCGGCCATGGTGAAGTCTCTTTGCTCTAACGGAATTTCTAGCAAAACAAAACCCGCCCGGGAAAAGCTCCCGCAGCGGGCACATGGGGCTGCATTATGCAGCGCCCGCGGTGGGGGTCAGGCGGCGCCCAGCAAGGGCATGAGCTCGCCGCGGCTGTCCAGCGCCACCAGATCATCGTGGCCGCCCACATGGGTTTCACCGATGTAGATCTGCGGCACCGTGCGGCGGCCGGTGATCTCCATCATGTGGACGCGCGCGGCGGGGTCGGTGTCGATGCGGATTTCCTCGATCTGCTCCACGCCCTTGGACTTGAGAATCTGCTTGGCCCGGATGCAGTAGGGGCAGACGGCGGTGGTGTACATCTTCACGGGTTGCATGGCGATCCTTCCTTTTCTTTCCTGTGGGGCAACAAAACCTGTTGCAAGCCTATCGCTGTGGGAATAGCTGGGGGCGGCTCAGGCCTTTTCCACCGGCAGGCTGGCTTCGCGCCAGGCCTTGAGGCCGCCGGCCATGGCCTGGGCGTTCTCGTAGCCCAGCTTCTTGGCAATGGCCACCGCGCGGTTGGCGCGGGCGCCGCTCGCGCAGACCAGCACCACGGGCAGCGCCTTGTTCTTGACCACCGTGGGCAGGCGCTCTTCGAGCTGGCCCAGCGGCACGTTCCTGGCGCCGTTCACATGGCCGGCGGCGAATTCTTCGGTTTCGCACACGTCGATGACCACCGCTTTTTCGCGGTTGATGAGCTGCACGGCCCGCGCAGGTGTCAGCGAGCCGCCACTGGCGTTCTTGAGGACCGGCCACAGCAACATGCCGCCCGAAGCCAGTGCAACAAAGATCAGATACCAGTTGTCGATAATGAATTTCACGAAGATTCCTTGGGTTGGCGAACGGCGTAATTCTAGAATGCTGGGTTTTGGCCCGCATTTCTTTGACCCGCCTTTCCTGGGGAAACCATGTACAAACTCGTCCTGATCCGCCACGGCGAATCCACCTGGAACCTTGAAAACCGCTTTACCGGCTGGACCGATGTCGACCTCACGCCCACGGGAGTTTCCCAGGCCATGTCCGCCGGCAAGCTGCTCAAGGCCGAGGGCTACGAGTTCGATCTGGCCTTCACCAGCGTGCTCAAGCGTGCCATCCACACCCTCTGGTACACGCTGGACGAGATGGACTGCACCTGGCTGCCGGTCGTCAAGGACTGGCGCCTGAACGAGCGCCACTACGGCGCCCTGCAGGGCCTGAACAAGGCCGACATGGCCAAGCAGTATGGCGACGAGCAGGTGCTGGTCTGGCGCCGCAGCTACGACACGCCCCCGCCGGCCCTGGAGGCCACGGACCCCCGCAGCGAGCGTGGCGACCGCCGCTACGCCGCGCTGGCCGAGGGCAGCGTGCCACTGACCGAATGCCTCAAGGACACCGTGGCGCGCGTGCTGCCCTTCTGGAACGACGCGATGGCGCCGGCCATCCGCTCGGGCAAGCGCGTGGTGCTGGCCGCGCACGGCAACTCCATCCGGGCGCTCGTCAAGTACCTCGACGGCATCTCCGAGTCCGACATCGTCGGCCTGAACATTCCCAACGGGATTCCACTGGTATATGAACTCGACGCCGACCTGAAACCCATCCGCCACTACTATCTGGGTGACGCGGAAGCGGCCGCCAGGGCCGCGGCCGCCGTGGCATCGCAGGGCAAGGCGTAAAGCTCGCGTAAAGACGGGGAAAACCCGCCATCTTCTCCTGCCAAAGTGAGTGCCCGTGCGGAACCGCGGCGGGTTCGGCCCTTCCAAGGTGTATATTGATTCGAAGCGGTAAAAGGTGTTGTATGGGCCACAAACTTAAAATTGCAGGATGGGTGTCGGTGGGGGTGGTGGCCGGAGCGCTCACCACGGTGTCCCTGCAGACGGTGGCGCGTGGCGCCATGACGCCACTGCCCCTGGAGGAAATCCAGCAGCTGTCGGCGGTGTTCGGCCTGGTGAAGACCGACTATGTCGAGCCGGTGGACGACAAGAAGCTCATCACCGACGCCATCTCGGGCATGGTCGCCAGCCTGGATCCGCACTCCCAGTATTTCGACAAGAAGTCCTTCAAGGAATTTCGCGAGGGCACGTCGGGCCGCTTCGTGGGCGTGGGCATCGAGATCACCCAGGAAGACGGGCTTATCAAGGTCGTCTCGCCCATCGAGGGGTCCCCGGCGTTTCGCGCCGGCCTCAAGACCAACGACCTGATCACCAAGATCGACGAAACGGCGGTCAAGGGGTTGTCGCTCAACGACGCCGTCAAGCGCATGCGCGGCGAGCCCAACACCAAGGTCACGCTCACCATCTTCCGCAAGGACGAGAACCGCTCGTTCCCGGTGACGATCACGCGCGAAGAGATCAAGACCCAGTCCGTCAAGGGCAAGGTGGTGGAGCCCGGATACGCCTGGATCCGCCTGTCGCAGTTCCAGGAGCGCACGGTCGATGACTTCGTGCGCAAGGTGGAGGAGGTCTACAAGCAGGACCCCAACCTCAAGGGCCTGGTGCTGGACCTGCGCAACGATCCCGGTGGCCTGCTGGACGCGGCCGTAGCCGTCTCGGCCGCGTTTTTGCCGGAGAACGTCACGGTGGTCACGACCAACGGCCAGCTGGCGGACAGCAAGGCGACCTACAAGGCATCGCCGGACTACTACCAGCGCCGTGGCGGCGGCGACCCGCTGCGCCGCCTTCCCCCGGCCCTCAAGTCCGTGCCCCTGGTGGTGCTGGTGAACGAAGGCTCGGCATCCGCCAGCGAGATCGTGGCCGGCGCGCTGCAGGACCACAAGCGCGCCACCATCATGGGCAGCCAGACGTTCGGCAAGGGGTCGGTGCAGACGGTGCGTCCCCTGGGGCCTGATACCGGCATCAAGCTGACCACGGCACGCTACTACACGCCGAGCGGCAAATCGATCCAGGCCAAGGGCATCGTGCCCGACGTGATGATCGACGAGTCCGAGGAGGGCAACATCTTTGCGGCCCTGCGCATGCGCGAGGCCGACCTCGACAAGCACCTGGGCAGCGGCCAGGGCGAGGAAAAGAAGGACGAGGCCCGTGAAAAGGCCCGCGAGGATGCGCGCAAGCGCATGGAGGACGAGGCCAAGAAGCCCGCTTCCGACCGCAAGGCGCCCGAATTCGGTTCGGACAAGGACTTCCAGCTGGTGCAGGCGCTGAACCAGCTCAAGGGCCGCTCCGTGCTGGTCAGCAAGACCTTGACGGAACGCAAGGAAGAAAAGAAAGAGAATTGAGCTTTCTTTCGCTCGTGGTCTGATCGGCTCCAAGCCGGATTCCAGCGGAATCCGGCTTTTCCTTTTGTGCCTTTGACTTTGCCCTTGGCTGTGTTCACTTTTCTGCTTGAGATTCCTTCATGACCGACGACCAGCTCCTGCGGTACTCGCGCCACATCCTGCTCGATGAGATGGGCATCGAAGGGCAGGAGCGGGTGCTGGCGGCGCATGCCCTCATCATCGGCGCGGGCGGCCTGGGTTCGCCCGCCGCGCTGTACCTTGCCTCCGCTGGCGTCGGGCACATCACGCTGGTGGACGACGATGTGGTCGACCTCACCAACCTGCAGCGGCAGATCGCCCACACCACGGCGCGGGTCGGGCAGCCCAAGGTGGCCTCCGCGGCCGCCGCCATGGCTGCCATCAATCCCGGGGTACGGGTCACGGCGCTTCAGGCGCGGGCCGATGCCGGCGTGCTGGATGCGCTCGTGCGCGAAGCCACCGTGGTGCTCGATTGCAGCGACAACTACGCCACGCGCCACGCCATCAACGCGGCGTGCGTCGCCCATGCCAAGCCGCTGGTCGCGGGGGCGGTGATCCGGTTCGACGGGCAGATCACGGTGGTCGATCCACGTGCCGCGCAATCCCCCTGCTATGCCTGCATCTTCCCCCCGGAGGCCGAATTCGAGGAGGTGGCCTGTTCGACCATGGGCGTGTTCGCTCCGCTGGTGGGGGTGGTCGGGGCGATGCAGGCGGCGGAGGCGCTCAAGCTGCTGGCCGGCATCGGCACTTCGCTGGCTGGCCGCCTGCTCATGCTGGACGGCCGGTCCATGGAGTGGAGCACCATGCATGTAGGGCGCGCACCCGGCTGCCCCGTGTGTGTTGCGCGGTAGGATTCCTCCTACAACCGCAGCGTGTGGCGGCTGGCAGAATCACGGCATCACAGCATCTAAATTCGAGGCTCGATCAGCGCAACTGTGCACCGGTCGCGAAACTGGACCCCTTCCGTGAAACTCCGCACCTATATCGTTGAAGACAACGCGACCATCCGTGAGAACCTGATTGGTACTCTCGAAGAGTTGGCGTCCGTAGAGGCGGTAGGAGTGGCGGAGACGGAAGACGAAGGCAAGAGCTGGCTGGCCGCGAACAGCGGGCAGTGGGACCTGGCCATCGTGGACCTGTTCCTGCGCCAGGGCAGCGGCCTGGGGGTGCTGGCGGCCTGCCGCGACCGCAAGCCTGGCCAGAAGATGGTGGTGCTCAGCAACTATGCGACACCCGACGTGCGCATGCGCTGTGCGCAGCTGGGCGTGGACGCGGTGTTCGACAAATCCAATGAAATCGACGCGCTGGTGGACTACTGCATCCAGCACAGCGGCCCCGTGCCCCTGGACTCCAACCCCCCCATGCCGGCATCTGGCCAAGCTGCGTGAACCCGCCGCGGCGGGGCTGCACGCCGGGTCCAGGCTTCACACCTGAACCTCCATGCCCCGCCGGACCCGAATCATGACCCCGGACTGAGGCCACTGTTCCATGTCAGTCAATCAGGCGGTTCTTGAGCGCGTAGTAGGTCAGATCGCTGTTGGAGGACAGGCTCATCTTTTCCATCAGACGCGTCCGGTAGGTGCTCACCGTCTTGACGCTCAACGACAAGGCCTTGGCGATGTCGCCCGCCGTCTCGCCCTTGGCAAGCTTGAGGAACACCTGGAACTCGCGCTCCGACAGCTGCTCGTGCGGCGGGGCGTCGTCCTTGCGGTTGAGCTGCTGGGCCAGCAGTTCGGCCACGGCGGGTGTGAGGTAGCGCCGGCCCAGCGCGATGGTGCGGATCGCTTCCACGATTTCCGAGGGCTCGCATTCCTTGTTCAGGTAGCCGCTCGCGCCCTGGCGGATCAGGTTGATCGCGTAGTGTTCTTCGGGATAGCCGCTCAGGATCAGGATGCCCATGTCCGGCGCCTTGGCGCGCAGCATGGCCAGTGCATCCAGCCCGCTCTGGCCGGGCATCGACAGGTCCATCAGCAGCACGTCGATTTCCTTGTTGCGCACGAGGTCGATGGCTTCGCGGCCGTTGGCGGCCTCGCCCTCCACCCGCAGATCCACGTGCTCCGACAGAAATTGCCGCAGCCCGGAACGAACAATCGCGTGGTCATCCACAATGCCAATCTTGATCATCGATCTTTCTTTCGCAGGGCGGTGGTGCCGCGCCTGATGTTTGTTGGTTGCACAGGTTCTTCGGCATGCCACACCCTGATGGGGTGTGGCGGCGGCCGGGTCCTCAGACATTATCCAGAATACCGCGTATGAGCCTCAAAGAAAACACCCGCATCTGGCTTCCCAAGGTTCGCAAGATGGCGTTGAGCCTGCCGATGGCGCTGCTGGCGGCCATGGTGCTGGTGGGGATCAATGAAACGGGGCACATGCGTTCGCAGGATGCGGTCGAGCAGATGACGCACGGCCAGAACACGCGCAAGGCCGTCAATACCCTGCTGCAGAGCATGCTGGACGCGGAGACAGGCCAGCGCGGCTACCTGCTCACCGGCAACGAGACCTACCTGGAGCCCTACGACAAGGCCGTGGCCAGCGTGCAGACCAATCTGGACGGGTTGCGCGAACTGTTCATGGATGCCCCCGACGACATGCAGGAGTTCGCACTGCTGTCGCGGCAGATCTCCCGCAAGCTGGCGGAGATGGAGCTGAGCCTGCGCCTGCGCCGGCAGGGCAATGAGGACGCCTGGAAATTCATCCTGCACACCGACGTGGGCAAGGAGCACATGGAGGCGATCCGCAAGCATGCGCTGGAGCTGATCGCGCGCAGCGACCGGCATGTCAAGCAGGGCCAGGAGCAGATCGAGCAATCGCTCATGCTGTCGCGCATCGGCATCGCCACGGTCACCGTCATCGGGCTGCTCGCGTTCTACATGTACCTGCGCCAGGCGCAGGCGCTGCAGGTGGTCAACCTGCGCGAGCAGGCCCTGCTCGAGCGCGAGCGGGATCGCCTGGAGGGACTCGTGAGGGACCGCACCGCAACGCTTTCCGAACTGGCCAACCACCTGCAGCAGGTGCGCGAAGAGGAGCGCGGGCACCTCGCGCGCGAGCTGCACGATGAACTCGGCGCGCTGCTCACGGCGGCCAAGCTGGACGTCGCGCGGCTCAAGTCCAAGATCGATGCCACCGTGCCCGAGGTGGCGGAGCGGCTCAAGCACCTGACCGAAACGCTCAACAGCGGCATCGCGCTCAAGCGGCGCATCATCGAGGACCTGCGGCCTTCATCGCTCTCCAACCTCGGGCTGACCGCGGCCATTGAAATCCTCACGCGCGAATATGCCGAGCGCGCCGGCATCGAGGTGGAGACCAGCCTGGAGGCGGTGCAGTTGCCCGATGCCTCGCAGCTCACGGTGTATCGCATGGTCCAGGAGGCCCTGACCAACATCGGAAAGTACGCGAAGGCCAGCAAGATCCTGGTGTCGGTGCATGGCTATCCCACCCATGTGGCGGTGCAGGTGCGCGACGACGGCGTCGGCTTCGATCCGGCGACGGTGCGCCCCACGTCGCATGGCCTGTCCGGCATGCGCCACCGCGTGGAGTCCGCGGGCGGCCGGCTGTCGATCACCTCGCGCGCGGGCAGCGGCACCCTGGTCTCCGCGGTGCTGCCGCTGCAGCACCGCTCCGCGGACGCGCCCAAGCCCCCCGCCCTGGACGTGTGACGCCTCCGCAGCGCGGTGCATCCGCGGGGGCGCGGTGCCCTCGCCAGGCCTTCTTCCAGCCCTTCTTCCATCCGATTGGCCTCGCGCACGCGGCACCGCCGACGTGCCCGCCTCTCGGGGCCTCTAGCTCTTTTCGTCTTTTTTGCATCCGCTGCCCGGGCGTGCCCAGGCGGGGGATGCGCGCTGCATGTCACCCGTGCGCGGGCGGCAGGGCTTCGTCCTACAGCGGGCGCGCTGCACCGCCGACAGGCCCGCGCGCCAGGGACCGGCATCTTTGAAGCGGCAGGCTTCCTACAGTGGACCCCAGGCGCTGAATTTCTTGTGCCCTGACCCGCCGGCACACACCGGCCCCTACAAAAGGAGAAGGAAATGTTGCATTACGCAGTTGTTTTTCTGGTGATCGCGTTGATTGCAGCCCTTTTCGGCTTCGGCGGCATTGCTGCCGGGGCCGTGGGCATCGCCAAGATTCTGTTCTTTGTCTTCGTGATCATGGCTGTCGTGACCTTTGTCCTGGGGCTGCTCAAGAAGGGCTGATGCCCGTTGCCGTGAAACCAGCCATCCCCGCATACACCATCCAAGGAGTTCCCCAATGAGTATCCAGACCGCCACCGACAAAGTTGCCAGCAGCGCCCGCCATATCGCCGACGATGTGCTGCAGAGTGCGCAAGACGCCGTACAGTCCACGCGCAATGCCGCCAACAACTCCCTGGAAAAAGCCGAAGAGGGCGTGCGCAACCTGCGCAGCCAGGCCGACCCGGTCATTGACGATCTCGCGGCCCGCGCCCAGGAACTCGCGGCACGTAGCATCGACTATTGCGCCGAAACGAGCGCGCGGGCCCGCCGCCAGATGCAGCAGGCCGCGGAGGCCACCAACAAGTACGTGGCCGAGCAGCCCGGCAAGTCGCTGGTGATCGCCGCCGCCTCGGGCGCCGCGCTGGCCACGCTGGTGCTGTGGATGTCGCGCCGCCGGCACGCCGCATACTGACCTGTCAGCCCGGCTTGCAGGTCGGCCGTTGAAGGGTGACACTTTGTCCCCACCGCGGCCGCCCCGCCAGCATCATCCATCAGGCACCAGATATCGAACCGTACAGTCCGCCGGTCGCGGAGGGTGCAACAGACCGGCAGATTGCAATTTTCCAGCACCCGCGTTCCCAAACCATTCTTCTAGAAGGACAACACCATGAAATACGCACGTGCCCTCGCTTTTGCCGCAGTCGCCGGCATCACCATCGTCACGGCCACCGGCTGTTCGGTGGCCCGCAACCAGCAGACCATGGGCTCCTATGTCGATGATGCCGGTATCACCACCGCCGTGAAGGCCAAGATGGCGGAGGACAAATCCGTCTCCGCCACCTCCATCAGCGTGGAAACGCTGAACGGCACGGTACAGCTGTCGGGCTTTGCCAAGTCGCAGACCGAGAAGAACCAGGCCGAGGCCATCGCGCGCAACACCAAGCATGTGCGCGAAGTGCGCAACAGCATTGTCGTGCGCCCCTGATCGTTGAACGGACGGCATGAACCGGGGCAGGCGGCTCGCGCCACCTGCCGGCGGGGCCAGGGAGCAGGTTCCAGGAATGACCTGGAACCTGCTCTTTTTCATTGGGAATCCCGATCCGGGCCCGGCGCCGCCTGCGGCGCGCGGCGAACCTGGCGGCCATGCCCCCACACGGACGCCCCACTGGGTATAAGCTCGGCACCATGCGCGTATTCAATTGCGACCATTGCGGTCACCTGGTGTTTTTTGACAGCGTGCAATGCCTGCACTGCGGCAGCACGCTGGCATTCCTGCCAGACCAGCTCGCCATGGCCGCCCTGGCGCCCGCGCCGCAGGACGGCCCGGGCCTGTGGCGCCGCATGGGCGAGCGCGGCACCGCGAACTACAGCGGGCGGCTGTACCGCATGTGCCACAACCACACGGAGTACCAGGCGTGCAACTTCGCGGTGCCCGCCAACGACTATGCCGACCTGTGCGCCTCGTGCCGCCAGACGCGCATCCTTCCCGACCTCTCGGAAGCCGCCAACCTGGGGCGCTGGAAGCAGATCGAGGCGGCCAAGCGCCAGCTGTTCTACACGCTGGCGCGCCTGGGGCTGGAACCCGTCCCCGGCCGGTACGGACCGGTCTTCGAATTCCTGGCGGACCTGCCCGGCGGCCCCGTGATCCTCACCGGCCATCTGGGCGGCACCATCACGCTCAACGTGGCCGAGGCGGACGACGACGAGCGTGCTCGCCGCCGCATCGCGCTGGGCGAGCCCTACCGCACGCTGATTGGCCACCTGCGGCATGAATCCGGCCATTTCTACTGGGACCAGCTGGTGCGCGATGGCGGCCGCATCGACGCCTTCCGCAATGTATTTGGCGACGAGCGGCAGGACTACGCCGCCGCGCTGGACGCGCACTACGCCCGGGGCAACGAGCTGGGCGATTGGGCCGCGCGCCATGTGAGCGCCTATGCCGCGGCCCACCCGTGGGAGGACTGGGCCGAAACCTGGGCCCACTACCTGCACATGATCGACCTGCTGGAGACGGCGGCCAGCTACCAGGCGGGCGTGACGGTGCCCGACCCGCATGCCGCCATCCGCCACCATGTCACCGACCCCTTTGCCACGCCGCGCCCCGCGTTCCAGGACATGGTGCGCCAGTGGGTGCCGCTGACCCTCATGCTCAACAGCCTGAACCGCAGCCTGGGCCAGCACGATGCCTACCCGTTCGCGCTGTCCTCCGGCGCCATGGTCAAGCTGCGTTTCGTGCACGATCTGGTGCAGGCGCAGGCCCCCCAGGGCGGCGTGCAGGCGGTGCCGTCCGAGGCGCTGTAAGCCCGCCGCGCAGCCGGTCCTGGCGTCCGCGCGGCCTCCCCGCCAGCGCCGCAGCCTGCACGCCCGCGTGTTTCTTGCGACACTCCGGGGCCATGAACAACACCCCCTTGCATGCCTTCGACCCTCCCCAGCTCGTTCTGATACCCGGCCTGGCCGGTGATGCCACCATGTGGCAGGCCCAGCTGCCGGCCCTGCCGGCCGCGCTGCGCCCCGTGGTGGCCACGGCCCACGCGCGGCCCGACGCGCAGCGCATTGAAGACATGGCCGCGCTGGTGCTGGCCGAGCATCCCGGGGCCTTGCTGCTGTGCGGCGCCTCGATGGGCGGGATGATCGCCATGGAGGCCGCGCGCCAGGCGCCCGGGCGCGTGGCCGGCCTGGCGCTGCTGGGCACCACGGCCCGGCCGGAGACGCCCGACATGCGCGCGCTGCGCGAAGCCGCGATGGAACTGTTCGCCCAGGGCCGCTTGCGCGAGGTGATCGAGCCCAACGTGGCGTTTGCCTTTCACCCGGCCAATGCGGCACGGCCCGCGCTGGTGCAGGCCTACCTCGACTTCGTGCTGCGCGCCGGCGCGCAGCAGCTGGTGCGCCAGAACCGCGCGGTCATCCACCGGCCCGATGCCCGGCTGCACCTGCCGCGCGTGGCCTGCCCCACGCTGGTGGCGTGTGGCGCCGCCGACCAGCTCACACCGCCCGAATGCTCCGAGGAGATCGCGGCGCTCATCCCTGGCGCCCACCATGCCGTGCTGGCCGAATGCGGCCACATGCTCACCATGGAGCAGCCCGAGGCCGTCAACCGCCTGCTGCTGGAATGGATCGCGCGGGGTGGCTGGGGCATTGATTTCTCATGAAATTGGCCTCTGGCGCTTGATGGGAAAGCGCTGGTTGCTATGAATTCAGGAGCTAATCAGAACTCCAGGTTGTCGATGAGCCGCGTGCCGCCCAGGCGCGCCGCCCCCAGGGCGACAAGCATGCCCGGCCCGTCCTGCGCCGTGGGCGGCTGCAGGTCGGCGCGGCGGCGCACGGTGAGGTAGTCGGGCTGCCAGCCGCGTGCGCGCAGGGCATCGACGGCCTGTTGCTCCAGCGCCGCGCCTGCGGCTGGCGGCCGGGCAGTCCATTGCCCCGCCAGCTGCCGGAGCGCCTGCGGCAGGGCCACGGCCTCCTGGCGTTCCTCGGGGCCGAGGTAGCCGTTGCGCGAACTCAGCGCCAGCCCATCCGCCGCGCGGCAGGTCTCGCCCGCCACGATGTCGATGGGCAATGCGAACTGCCGCACCATCTGGCGGATCACCATGAGCTGCTGGTAGTCCTTCTTGCCAAACACCGCCGTGCCGCCGCTCTGGCCCAGCACGCAGGCGAACAGCTTCATCACCACCGTGCCCACGCCCACGAAGAAGCCGGGGCGGAACTGGCCTTCGAGCATGTCGGCCAATGCGGGATCGGGGTGCACCTTGAAGGTCTGGGGCTCGGGGTACAGGTCGGCCTCGCGCGGGGCGAACAGCACGTCGCAGCCGGCGGCCCGCAGCTGCGCGCAGTCGGCCTCCCAGGTGCGGGGGTAGCTGTCGAAGTCCTCGTGCGGCAGGAACTGCAGGCGGTTCACGAAGATGCTGGCCACGGTCACGTCGCCCAGGGGCCGGGCCTGGCGCACCAGGGCGATGTGCCCGTCGTGCAGGTTGCCCATGGTGGGCACGAAGGCGGGGTGGCGGCGGGCGGCGAGGGCCTGGCGCAGGTCGGCGATGGAGTGGGCGATCAGCATGGGGCGGGAGTGCGTCTGTTGAAAAATCCGGGGGGTCGCTTACCAGGCGTGTACCGCGTTGTCCGGGAAACGCCCCTGCTTGACGGCCTGCACATACGCCTCCATGGCGCCGCGTACGCTGCCCGCGTCCGACATGAAGTTGTGCACGAACTTCGGCATTTTTCCGAGGTTCATGCCCAGCATGTCGTGCAACACCAGCACCTGGCCGGCCGTGCCGTTGCCCGCGCCGATGCCGATGGTGTGGCAGCGCGGCAGCTCGGCCGTGAGGGCCGCGGCCAGCGCGGCGGGCACCATCTCCAGCACCAGCATGGCGGCGCCTGCGTCCTGCAGTTCGTGTGCTTCTTGGCGCAGCGTGCGGGCGTCGTCGTCGGTTTTGCCCTGCACGCGGTAGCCGCCCAGGGCATGCACGGTCTGCGGCGTGAGGCCCAGGTGGGCGCACACCGGCACGCCGCGCTGCACCAGGAACTCCACCGTGGGCGCGGTCCAGCCCCCGCCTTCGAGCTTGACCATGTGCGCACCCGCCTGCATCAGCACGCAGGCGCTGCGCAGGGCCTGCTCGCGGCTCTCGGCATAGGTGCCATACGGCAGGTCGGCCACCAGCCAGGCCGTGCCCTGCACGCGGTGCAGGCCGCGCGCCACGCTGGCCGTGTGGTAGGCCATGGTGTCCAGGCCCACGCCCACCGTGCTGGGCAGGCCCTGGCACACCATGCCCAGCGAGTCGCCCACCAGGATGCATTCCACCCCCGCCGCATCGGCCACGGCCGCGAAGGTGGCGTCATAGGCGGTCAGCATCGTGATCTTCTCGCCCGCCGCGCGCATCTGCGCCAGGCGCGGCAGGCTCACGGGGCGGCGCTGGGGCAGGGGCGATGCGGGCGGCAGGGTACCGTAGGGCGTGGCGGAAACGGTGCTGGTGGCAGTCATGGGGCTTGCATGGGCAAAAATTGCCGCGAGTCTATGCGACCAATAATGGGTGTACTTATTGGTTGCCGGCGCGGTGGGAAACGGGCTGCGCTGGCGCAGTGGCCTTTGGGTTCCCGGTATGCTCCCGCCCCATGACGCTTTCGAACCAACAGTCCATGGACCATGATGTGGCGGCCCTGGCCCAGGCCGATGTGGCCCGCGCCCTCGCGGAAGACGTGGGCGCAGGTGACCTGACCGCCGGCCTGATCGACCCCGCCCGCCGCGCCCGCGCGCGCATCCTGGCGCGCGAGTCCGCCGTGATCTGCGGCGCGCCCTGGGCCGAAGCCGCCTTGCGCGCGCTCGACCCCACCATGGGGATCATCTGGCATGTGGCCGAGGGCCAGCGCTGCGCGCCCGACCAGGTGGTGCTGGAACTCACGGGCAATGCCCGCGCGCTGCTCAGCGCCGAGCGCACGGCGCTCAACTTTCTGCAGCTGCTGTCGGCCGTGGCCACCAAGACCCGCACCTATGTGGACGTGGTGGCCGGCACGCGCGCCCAGATCGTGGACACGCGCAAGACCCTCCCCGGCCTGCGCCTGGCACAGAAGTACGCCGTGCGCGTGGGCGGTGGCACCAACCACCGCATCGGCCTGCACGACGCGGTGCTCATCAAGGAAAACCACATCGCCGCCGCCGGTGGCGTGACCGCCGTGCTGAAAGCCGCGCAGGCTGTGGCCGCGCAAGCCAGGTTCATCGAGATCGAAGTGGAAACGCTGGCGCAGCTGGCCGAGGCGCTGGAAGCCGGCGCCAGGATGGTGCTGCTCGACAACATGCCCCTGCCCACGCTGCGCGAGGCCGTGCGCATCAATGCCGGTCGCGCGATTCTGGAAATCTCCGGCGGCGTCACGCTCGATGGCCTGCGCGCGCTGGCAGAGACCGGCGTGGACCGCATCTCCATCGGCACGCTGACCAAGGACGTGAAGGCCACCGATTTTTCGATGCGCCTGCAGGAGCTGTCATGACCACCACCACCGCCGTGCTGAACCGCATCGATGTGGAGTACGAGCAGCCGCTCGGTACCCAGGAGGGCTCCGTCTGCTCCACGAAACACGCCTGGGCCCGCGTTCCGCCCGAGCCCGCTGCGCCTGAGCGCGCCGCGCTCAAGGAGAGGATCCGCCGCCTGCTCAAGGAGAAGAACGCGGTCATGGTGTCGCACTACTACGTGCACCCCGACCTGCAGGACCTGGCGGAGGAAACCGGTGGCCTGGTGAGCGACTCGCTGGAGATGGCGCGCTTTGGCCGCGACCACGCCGCGCAGACGCTGGTGGTGAGTGGCGTGCGCTTCATGGGCGAGACGGCCAAGATTCTGAGCCCCGAAAAGACGGTGCTCATGCCGGACCTCGATGCGACCTGTTCGCTCGACCTGGGCTGCCCCATCGACGCATTCAGTGCGTTCTGCGATGCCCATCCCGACCGCACCGTGGTGGTCTACGCCAACACCAGCGCGGCCGTGAAGGCGCGCGCCGACTGGCTGGTGACTTCGAGCTGCGCGCTCGACATCGTGGGGGCCCTCAAGGCCGCGGGCCAGAAGATCCTGTGGGCGCCCGATCGCCACCTGGGCGCCTACATCCAGCGCGAGACCGGTGCAGACATGGTGTTCTGGAACGGCGCCTGCATCGTGCACGACGAGTTCAAGGCCTTCGAGCTGGAGGCGCTCAAGAAGGAGCACCCCCGCGCCAAGGTGCTGGTCCACCCCGAGAGCCCTGCGGACGTGATCGCCCTGGCCGATGCCGTGGGCTCCACCAGCGCCATCCTCAAGGCCGCGCGCGAGATGGATGCCACCGAATTCATCGTGGCCACCGACAACGGCATGATGCACAAGCTGCGCACGCTCAACCCCGGCAAGGTGTTCATTGAAGCGCCCACCGCCGGCAACAGCGCCACCTGCAAGAGCTGCGCGCACTGCCCCTGGATGGCGATGAACGGCCTGGCCGACGTGGCGCGGGTGCTGGAGACCGGTGCCAACGCGGTCCATGTGGACCCCGCCCTGATTCCGCGCGCGCGCCAGCCGATTGACCGCATGCTGGCCTTCACCGCCGCGCTCAGGAACGGGCAGCCGGCCAACGCCCTGGTGCCCCACCTGGGCGCTGCCTGACAGTACCACCCGCAGGGCCTGATCTGCTTTGATTTTGATAGCTGTCAGCGCATGAAATACCTGCGCTAGCGCCTGTTTTGACCATCACTTCCCGCATCGACTTCACCCAGCCGCTGGATGCACGCGCCCCGCGCCTGCGCCACGCCTTCGGCACACCCCGCGAGGTGCTCGTGGCCCACGCGCTGCCCCAGGTGCGCGGCGTGCTCGACGCCGTGCACGCCGCCGCGCGGCAGGGCCGCTGGTGCGTGGGCCATGTGCGCTACGAGGCGGCCGCCGCGTTCGATGCGGCCTTGCAGACCCACGCGGCCGACGGACCGCTGGCCTGGTTTGCCGTGCACGACGCGCCGCTGCCCTGGCCCGAAGGCGCGCAGGGCCCCGCGGCGCAGCCTCCTGCGCAGGTGGCATGGACCGGCAGCCCTGACCGCGCCTCGTTCGATGCCGCGCTGGCGCGGATCCAGCAGGCGATCGCGGCGGGCGAGCTGTACCAGGTCAACTACACCGCGCCCCTTCATGGCACGCTTCAGGGGTCGGCGCAGGCACTGTTTGCCGCGCTGTTGCGCGCCCAGCCCGGCGGGTATGCGGCGCACATCGACGCGGGGCCCGAGCAGGTGCTGTCGGTGTCGCCCGAGCTGTTCTTCGACTGGCGGGATGCCCCCGATGGTGGCGCCTTCCTGGCCCGGCCCATGAAGGGCACGGCCCCGCGCGGAGCCACCCCCGAAGAGGACGCGGCCCAGGCCGAGCACCTGCGCACGGCGCCCAAGGAGCGGGCCGAGAACGTGATGATCGTGGACCTGCTGCGCAACGACGTGTCGCGCATTGCGCTGCCGCACAGCGTGCGCGTGCCCGCGCTGTTCGCCACCCAGGCCCTGCCCACGGTGTGGCAGATGACCTCGGACGTGACGGCCCGCACGCGGCCCGGCACCACGCTGGCCGATGTGTTTGCGGCGCTGTTCCCGTGCGGCTCGGTCACCGGCGCACCCAAGGTGCGCGCCATGCGGATGATCCGCGCGCTGGAGCCCGCGCCGCGCGGCGTGTACTGCGGCGCGGTGGGCGTGGTGCGCCCGGCCGGCCCGCCCGACGCGCAGGGCCGGCACGCGGTGGCCGCCACGTTCAACGTGCCCATCCGCACCGTGGTGCTGCGCAGCGGGAGCGGCGGCGACGGCGAGGAAGGCCCGGCCGTCCACGCCACCTGCGGCATTGGCAGCGGCATCACCTCGGGCGCGCTGGCCGATGCCGAGTGGAGCGAGTGGCAGCACAAGCGGGCCTTTGCCGAGCGTGCCAGCCAGCCCTTTGACCTGCTTGAAACCCTGGCGCTGGAGGCCGGCGCCTTCCGGCACCTGGCCGACCACCTGGCGCGCCTGGAGAAGACCGCCGCGCACTTTGGCGTGCCCTGGGATGCGAAAGCCGTGTCGCAATGCCTGCGGGCGCTGGCCGCCGCACACGCGGCGGGGGCCTGGCGGGCGCGCCTGCTGCTGGACGCCACCGGCACGCCCCGGGCCGAGGCCTTTGCGCTGCAGCCCACGGCCGCACCCGTGCGCCTGCAGCTGGCCACGCGCCCGCTGGCGGAGGCGCACGGCGAATTCGTGCGCCACAAGACCACGCGCCGCGCGCACTATGCGGCGTTGGCGCCCACCACGCCCGGCGTGTTCGACACGGTGCTGTGGAACGCGGCGGGCGAGATCACCGAAAGCACCTTCGGCAACATCGCCGCGCTCATCGATGGGCGGTGGGTGACGCCGCCCCTGTCCTGCGGCCTGCTGCCCGGCGTGGGCCGCGCCGTGGCATTGCGCGAGGGGCGCGTGGTGGAGGCCGTGCTGCGCGTGTCTGACGTGCCCCGGGTGCAGGCCTGGGCCTTCCTCAACAGCCTGCGGGGCTGGCTGCCGGCCACGCTCGAAGGCTGATCGGCGCCGGCGCCCCGCGTGGGTGATGGGGGCCGGGCTGGCGGAGGATTCAGCGCCGGTTCAAAGCCGCTCTTTGGCGTAGGAGCCCCGGTCCATGTCCACCACTTCCACGCTCAGCTGCACCATCACGCCCTGGGGGCGGGGTGTGCGTTCACGCAGCACGGCGGCGATGCGCCCGGAGAGTTCTTTCTTGGCCTCGGGCGTGCGGCCCGAGAGCAGACGCAGCTGCGCGTGCACGAACGCGCGCTGTGCCGGTGCGGTGCCGATCTCGAAGCTGTCGGCCACGATGAATCGGGTCTTCAGATCGGCCTCGTCCTGCACCTCGGGATGGGCGCACAGGGTGGCGTTGAGCGCAGCCAGGGTGTCCGCCTCGGGATAGTGGGGCAGGTTGCTGGAGTATTCGACGGTGAGATGGGGCATGGGATTCGTGATTCCGTTCTGGGCGGGGCACGCACTGTGCGCGCCGCGCCAGTTTAAGGGCGCGGGTTCACCGCCGGGCGCGCGGGGGCTTGCGCCGGTCAGGTTCCCAGGCCGGCCCCGGCCCGGGGGCGACGTTCCAGCCCTCGCGGGCGTCCGCGTGCGCTTGAAGGCCCGTGGCGAATGCGGGGCGGCCGCTCCTTGTTGACACGGCACCAGGGCCATGCGCGATTTGTGTTGCCGCGGAGCGGCCCGCCTGCTCAGAATCCGGGCGGCCCCGCGCTCACTGTGCGGGGCCCGCGCCGTGTGCCGGTTCGCAGGTTCCTGCCGTGCCGCCAGGAACATTGCCAGGGTGCTGCAACCCGTGGCGAACCGTGGCGCATGCGGCGGACGTGCAGGTGGGCAGCGGCTTTTCCTCAACCGTGTTCAGTAAAACCATGACATACCAAAAAATGATCCGACACACCGCTCTCGCCGTCCTGGCGCTGTGCGCCGCCACCGGGGCTGGCGCGCAATCGCCACCGCACTGGGAGTACAAGGGCAAGCACGGCGCCACGCACTGGGGCGCGCTGGAGGCGGGCTTTGGAGCCTGCGCGCGGGGTGCGGCGCAAAGCCCCGTGGACATCCGCAAGACCGTGAAGGAGGCGCTGCCGGCGCTCGAGTTCCAATACACGCCCGGGGCGCCCACGCTGGTCAACAACGGCCACACGGTGCAGGTCAACATGCCCGCCGGCAGCAGGCTCGTGGTCAACGGCAGGGCCATGGAGCTGCTGCAGTTCCACTTCCACACCCCCAGCGAGGAAGCCATTGGCGGCAAGCGCGCGGCCATGGTGGCGCACTTCGTGCACAAGGGCGAGGACGGCGGGCTGGGCGTGGTGGCCGCGCTGATACAGCCCGGCAAGCCCAATGCCGCGTGGGCTCCCATCTTTGCGCACCTGCCGCGCACCGGCGAGCAGCTGACGGTGCAGGGGCTCACCCTGGACGCCAGCGCCCTGTTGCCCGCCAGGAAAGGCTACTACAGCTTTGACGGCTCGCTGACCACGCCGCCGTGTTCCGAAGGCGTGCAGTGGATGGTGCTCAAGGAGCCCGTGAAGCTCGGCGCCCAGCAGATCAAGGCGTTTCGCCAGCTGTACAACGCCAACGCGCGGCCGTTGCAGCCGCTCAACGGGCGCGTGGTCAAGGAAAGCGCCTGACGGCCACTCCGGGGGACGGCGCTCCAGGGGGGCGCGGGGAGCACCGGCGGCGCCTGCCCTCAGCCGCTGACGGCCGCGCGCGCGCCGCTGGTGCCAGTGGCTGGCGGCTGCCGGGCGGCCACGTGGCGGGCCGCCGGGACCGCGTGGGCCGCATGCGCGGCCAGGGCGGCCAGCAACCGGTCCACATCGTGGGCCGTGTGGGCGGCCGACAGCGCAATGCGCAGCCGGGCCGTGCCTGCGGGCACGGTGGGCGGGCGGATGGCGGGCACCCACAGGCCCTCGCGGCGCAGGCTTTCCATCGCGGCCAGGGCGGCTTCGTTGCTGCCGATCACGAGTGCCTGCACCGCCGTGTGGGATGGCAGCAGTTGCCAGCCCAGTCCCGGGGGCAGCGTGGCCAGGCCTTCGCGCAGTTGCGCAATGCGCTGGCGCAGCCCCTCCCGCAGGTCGTCGGCGGCCGCCATCAGCTCCAGGCTCTTGCGCAAGGCGCTCGCCAGCAGGGGCGGCGCGGCGGTGGCGAAGATGTAGGTGCGCGTCTTCTGCAGCAGCCATTCGATGAGTGCCGCGTCGCCCGCCACGAAGGCGCCGGCGACGCCCGCCGCCTTGCCCAGCGTGGCCATGTAGAGCACGCGGCGCGACGCGGCGGCACCCGCCAGCCCCGCGTGCGCCAGGCTGCCGCGCCCCTGCGGCCCGAGCACGCCAAAGCCATGGGCGTCGTCCAGCAGCAGCAGGGCGTCGTAGCGCTCGCACAGCGCCAGCAGCGCCGGGATGTCGATCAGGTCGCCATCCATGCTGAAGACGGCATCGCTGACCACCAGCTTGCGCCGCGCGGGGCTGGCGGCCAGCGCGGCTTGCAGTGCCGCCAGGTCGGCATGCGGGTAGCGGTGGATGGTGGCGCGTGACAGCCGCGCGCCATCGATCAGGCAGGCATGGTTGAGCGCGTCGGAAAACAGTGCGTCGCCCGCGCCCACCAGGGCGGGGATGATGCCGGTATTGGTGGCATAGCCCGCGTAGAAGTACAGCGCCCGGGGCAATTGCACGAAGGCGGCCAGTTCCTGCTCCAGCGCCGCGTTGGCGGCGCTGTGCCCGCTGACCAGGGGCGAGCCGCCCGAGCCCACGCCAAAGGTGTGCGTGGCCTCGCGCGCGGCCTCGGCCAGCGCGGGGTGGCCGGCCAGGCCCAGGTAGTCGTTGCTGCAGAAGGCCAGCATGGATTGCCCGTCCACCAGCAGGTGGGCACCCCCTGCGGGCTGCACCACGCGGCGGCGGCGCAGCAGGTGGGCGCGCTCGAGGTCGGCGATTTGCCCTGGGATCTCGTCCAGCCAGGACGCGCAGGAGGTCGGCGCGGTCATAGCCACTCCCCGGGAAGCTCGAACACCAGGCCGCGCGCGTCGGGCAGTTCCTGGTAGGGCACCTCGGCCAGCAGCGGCGCGCCCAGGCGGTCCCGCAGGTAGGCGATGTTCTCTTCGGCCGCGTCCATGCCAGGGTCCACGCGGTTGGCCACCCAGCCGGCCAGCGCGAGGCCGCGCGCGCGGATCGCCTCGGCCGTGAGCAGCGCGTGGTTCAGGCAGCCCAGCCGCAGGCCCACCACCAGCACCACGGGCAGGGCCAGGGCCTGGGCCAGGTCGGCGCCGGTCTCGGTGTCCGACAGCGGCACGTGGAAGCCGCCCGCGCCTTCGACCACCACCGCATCGGCCTGGGCCGCCAGGGCCTGGTAGCTGCGCACGATGGCCGCGATGTCGATCCGCACCCCGGCGCGCGCGGCGGCGATGTGGGGCGAGAGCGGATCGAGCAGCAGCACGGGGTTGTCCAGCTCGGGCGCCACGGCCAGCGTGGAGGCCGAACGCAGCGCGATCGCGTCCTCGCTGGCCCAGTCCTCGCCCCAGGGCACCACGCCCGCGGCCACCGGCTTCATGCCGACCACGCGGCGGTGGTGTGGCGCCAGGGCGTGCAGCAGGCCGGTGGACACCAGCGTCTTGCCGACGCCCGTGTCGGTGCCGGTGACAAAACATCCAATCATGGGGTCTCCTCCTGCAGGGTGGCGTTCAGTGCGCCCAGCGCGCCCTCGGCGAGGCGCTGCACGGCCTCTTCGTCGAGCACATAGGGTGGCATCGCGTACAGCGTGTGGCCGATGGGGCGCAGCACCAGCCCCCGCGCCATGGCGTGCTGGTGGTAACGGCGTGCGAAGTCGGGCAGCGTGGTGTCGATGTCCCACGCCCAGATCATTCCCAGGCGCCGCGCGTGGCGCACGCTCGGATGGCGGGTGAGCGGCATGCAGGCCGCGTCGATGCGCAGGGCCAGGGCCGCGTTGGCGTTGAGGGTGTCGAGCTGGCCGAACAGCTCCAGCGTGGCCAGCGCCGCGCGGCAGGCCAGCGGGTTGCCGGTGTACGAATGCGAGTGCAGAAAGCCGCGCGCCACATCGTCGTCGTAGAACGCGGCATACACCGCGTCGGTGGTGAGCACGGCCGACAGCGGCAGCGTGCCGCCCGTGAGGCCCTTGGACAGGCAGATGAAGTCCGGCCGGATGCCCGCCTGCTGGTGCGCGAACATCGTGCCCGTGCGGCCAAAGCCCACGGCGATCTCGTCCACCACCAGGTGCACCTCGTAGCGGTCGCACAGCGCGCGCGCCAGGCGCAGGTACTCGGGGCTGTGCATGGCCATGCCGGCGGCGCACTGCACCAGCGGTTCGACGATGAGCGCGGCGGTGCTCGCGTGGTGCTCGGCCAGCCAGGCATCGAGCGCCTGGGCACTGCGACGCGCCACGTCCTCGGCGCTTTCGCCGGGCGCCGCGCCGCGCGCATCGGGGCTGGGCACGGTGGCGGCCAGGCGCACCAGCGGCGCGTAGGCCTCGCGGAAGATCGCGATGTCGGTCACGGCCAGCGCGCCCACGGTCTCGCCGTGGTAGCCACCGGCCAGACCCACAAAGCGGCTCTTGGCGGGGCGACCCATGTTGCGCCAGTAGTGCGCACTCATCTTCAGGGCGATCTCGGTGGCCGCCGCGCCGTCGCTGCCGTAGAACGCATGGCCCAGGCCCGTGAGCGCGGAGAGGCTTTCCGACAGCTCCACCACCGGCGCATGCGTGAAGCCGGCGAGCATCACGTGGTCGAGCCGCTCCAGCTGGTCGGCGAGGGCCGCCTTGATGTGCGGGTGGCTGTGGCCAAAGAGGTTGACCCACCAGGAGCTGATGCCGTCGAGGTAGCGCCGGCCTTGCGTGTCGTAGAGCCAAGGCCCCTGTGCGCGCGCGATGGCCACGGGCGGCTGGGCCTCGTGCCGCTTCATCTGCGTGCAGGGGTGCCAGACGCTGGCGAGGCTGCGGGCCACCAGGCCGTCGTGCAGGGGCTGCATGTTCATCACAGGGCCTGTGTGGGCACGGCGTGGCGCAGTCCGGTCTGGCGGTTGTGCTCGTCCACGAACACCAGTTGCGGCTGGTGCGTGGGCACCTGGTCCTCATGCACCTGGGCGAAGGCCGCGATGATGATGAGGTCGCCCACGGCGGCGCGGCGCGCGGCCGAGCCGTTCACCGAGATCATGCCGCTGCCGCGCTGGCCCTTGATGGCGTAGGTGATGAAACGCTCGCCGTTGTTGATGTTCCAGACGTGGATCTGCTCGTTCTCGGCGATGTCGGCAGCATCGAGCAGGTCTTCGTCGATGGCGCAGGAGCCTTCGTAGTGCAGCTCGCACTGGGTCACGGCGACGCGGTGGATCTTGGATTTGAGCAAGGTACGGAACATCGGGCTTCCTTGGATGAAGTCGGTGGCGGCGCGGGCTGGGTCTGCCGGCGGGGCAGGTGGTGTGTCAGCGCGCGGGCAGGTCGAGCAAGCAGCTGTCGCCCAGCGCGTCGCGCCACACGCGCACGCGGCTCACGCGCGGCTGCAGTTCGGCGGGCAGCGCCTGGGCGATGAAGACGCACAGGTTCTCGAGCGTGGGCGTGCCCAGGCCCGGCACGTCATCCAGCATGTGGTGGTCGAGTTGCCCGCGCACCACCTCCAGGCCCCGGCGCAGCAGGCCCAGGTCCAGCACCATGCCAGTGGCGGGGTCGCGCGGGCCGCTGAGCGAGACCTCGGCGTGGTAGGTGTGGCCGTGCACGCGGCGGCTGCCTTCGGCCTCGATCTCGCGGCGCAGGGTGTGGGCGGCGTCGAAGAAGAAGCGCTGGGAAATGGTGAACAACATACGGAAATCAACAACAAAAATGCCGCATCACCGGATGCCGGTGAGCTTGTGGGTCTGCAGGCTCAGGCGCCATGCGGGGTGCGCCAGGCAGGCGTCGATGCAGGCGGCGGTGTTCTGGCGCTGCAGCAGGCCGTCCATGGGCTGCAGGAAGCGGTGGGTGAACTGGGTGTCCTGCTCCAGCGCCCGCAGGTCGAACCCGGGCTGGGGCCACACGAGTTTCAGCTCCTGTCCGCTGCGCTGGACCCACGGTGCACCGGCCTTGGGGCTGATGCACAGCCAGTCGATGCCCTCGGGCGCTTTCACGGTGCCGTTGCTCTCCACGGCGATGCGGAACTGCTGGGCGTGCAGTGCGTCGATGAGTTCAGCGTCCACCTGCAGCAGGGGCTCGCCACCGGTCAGCACCACCAGCCGGTGGCCTGCGCCGGCAGGCCACTGCGCGGCGATGGTGTCGGCCAGCAGCGTGGCGGTGTCGAACTTGCCGCCCAGCGTGCCGTCGGTGCCCACAAAGTCGGTGTCGCAGAACTGGCAGATGGCCTGCGCGCGGTCCTGCTCGCGGCCCGTCCAGAGGTTGCAGCCCGCAAAGCGGCAGAACACGGCAGGCGTGCCTGCCTGGCCGCCTTCACCTTGCAGGGTGTAGAAAATTTCCTTGACGCTGTAGGTCATCGGGGCACCGGGGGGACGAGGATGGTAGGGGCGGCTGGGGCTGCGATCTCAGGGTAGTCGCGGCTGAAATGCAGGCCCCGGCTTTCGCGGCGCAGCTGCGCGCTTTTCACGATCAGGTCGGCCACCTGCACCAGGTTGCGCAGCTCCAGCAGGTCGCGCGTGATGTGGAAGTGCGCGTAGAACTCCTGGATCTCGCCCTGCAGCATGGCGATGCGGTGCGCGGCGCGCTCCAGGCGCTTGTTGGTGCGCACGATGCCCACGTAGTCCCACATGAAGCGGCGCAGCTCGTCCCAGTTGTGGGAGATGACGACGGACTCGTCGGCGTCGGTCACGCGGCTGTCGTCCCAGGCGGGCACGGCGGGCAGATCGGCGGTGGGGGCCGTGGCAATGGCCTGGGCGGCAGCGCGTGCGAACACCATGCATTCGAGCAGCGAGTTGCTGGCCAGCCGGTTGGCGCCGTGCAGGCCGGTGCAGGCCACCTCGCCCACGGCGTACAGGCCGGGCAGGTCGGTGCGGCCGGCCAGGTCGGTCAGCACTCCGCCGCAAGTGAAGTGGGCCGTGGGCACCACGGGGATGGGCTCTTTGGTGATGTCGATGCCCAGCGCGGCGCAGTGGGCCAGGATGTTCGGAAAGTGTTCCTGCAAGAACGCGGGGCTCTGGTGCGAGATGTCCAGGTGCACGCAATCGAGGCCGTGTTTCTTCATCTCGAAGTCGATGGCGCGGGCCACCACGTCGCGCGGGGCCAGTTCGGCGCGCGGGTCATGGTCCAGCATGAAGCGCGTGCCGCCCGCCGAGGGGGGTAGCAGCAGCCTGCCGCCTTCGCCGCGCACCGCCTCGCTGATGAGGAAGGACTTTTCGTGCGGGTGGTACAGCCCCGTGGGGTGGAACTGGATGAACTCCATGTTCGCCACGCGGCAGCCCGCGCGCCACGCGGCGGCGATGCCGTCGCCCGTGGCGGTGTCGGGGTTGGTGGTGTACAGGTACACCTTGCCCGCGCCGCCCGTGGCCAGGATGGTCTGCGGCGCACGGAAGGTCACCACCTCATCGGTGTCGCTGTCCAGCGCATGCAGGCCGAGGCACCGGTGGCCGGGCAGGCCCAGCTTGCGCGTGGTGATCAGGTCCACCAGCGTGTGCTGCTCGAACAGCGTGATGCCGGGCGTGGCGCGCACCACGTCGATCAGCGTGCGCTGCACGGCCGCGCCGGTGGCGTCGGTCACATGGGCAATGCGGCGCGCGCTGTGGCCGCCTTCGCGCGTGAGGTGCAGCTGGTCGCCTTCGAGCGTGAAGGGAACGCCCAGCTGGCGCAGCCAGGCGATGGAGGCGGGGGCGTTCTCGACCACGAAGCGCGTGGTGGCCAGGTCGCACAGGCCCGCGCCCGCCACCAGCGTGTCTTCGATGTGGGCGGCAAAACTGTCGTCATCGGCCAGCACGGCGGCAATGCCGCCCTGGGCCCAGCCGCTCGATCCATCCTGCAGCGTGCGCTTGGTGATCACGGCCACGCGGTGCGTGGGGGCCAGGTGCAGCGCGGCCGAGAGGCCTGCGAGGCCGCTGCCTACGATGAGAACGTCGAAGTCGTGGGATGCCATGGAAGGTGTCAGTTGCCGTTGAAGTGGGCGCGGCTCCCGGCCGGGGCCACCGTGGAGCCGGCTTTGCCAGGCCACCGGTGGCGTCCCCCTCCCGCGCAGCGAGAGAGGGGGAAGCGGCGCAGCCGCTCAGGGGGTGTCATGCCGGTACATAGGCGAGGCGCACGTAGATGGGTGCGAAGGCCTCGGCCTGCGTGATCTCGATCAGCGTCTCCTTGGCCAGCTCCAGCAGGGCGATGAAGGTCACCACCAGCACGGTGCTGCCTTTTTCGGGCTCGAAGAGTTCTTCAAACTCCACGAAGCGGCGGCCCTGCAGCGTCTTGAGCACCATGCTCATGTATTCGCGCACGCTCAGCTCTTCGCGCGTGATCCTGTGGTGCTGCACGAGCTTGGCGCGTTTCAGGATGTCGCGCCAGGCGTCCTGCAGCTCCACCACGTGCACGTCCGGAAAGCGCGGCTGCAGGCTTTGCTCGATGTAGACCTGGGCTTTCAGGAAGTCGCGCCCGTACTGCGGCAACTGCCCCAGGCGGGCGGCGGCCATCTTCATCTGTTCGTATTCGAGCAGGCGGCGCACCAGCTCGGCGCGCGGGTCTTCGGGCTCCTCGCCCTCGGCCTGCTTCTTGGGCGGCAGCAGCATGCGCGACTTGATCTCGATCAGCATCGCCGCCATCAGCAAATACTCGGCCGCCAGCTCCAGGTTGCGGCTGCGGATCTCGTCCACATACGCCAGGTACTGCTTGGTGACCCCCACCATGGGGATGTCGAGGATGTTGAAGTTCTGCTTGCGGATCAGGTACAGCAGCAGATCGAGCGGGCCTTCGAAGGCTTCAAGGAAGACTTCGAGCGCATCGGGCGGGATGTACAGGTCCGTGGGCAGGGCGAACAGCGGCTCGCCATACAGGCGCGCCAGCGCGACTTGGTCGACCACGTCGGGCATGCCGCCCGCGTTCAGCGCGGCCGTGCCCGCCGGATCATCGGACGCCTCGGGCACGCGCGCGGTGGTCATGGATATTTGCTATTGAAAATATAGCTATCAGCGCTTATTGATCAAGCGCTGGGGGCCAATTTGATGCCCGGGTCGGCTCAGTCGGCGTTCGTCTGGTAGACGTAGGGCTTTTGCTCGACCTGGGCTTCGCGGTACTCCCCCCAGATCTTGCGGTCCACCTGCTTGTCCCACAGCAGCGCGCGGCCGGCCAGCTGCTGGCTTTCCAGCTCGGGCTTGCTGGCCTTGAGCTGGTTGATGAACTGGGTGGCATCGGATTGGTAATCGGGGCGGCGGAAAATGGACATGGACTGTTAACCTCTTTGCCGTGGATTTTACCGGGACCGACTCATGCCCTTGATATATCGCGCCGCCGCCCTGGCGGCCGCCACTTTTTCGTTGCTGGCGCTTGCCGCCTGCGACCCGCAACGCATCAGCGAACTCAAGGAGGGCGTCTCCACCGAGGCCGACGTGCGCGACCGCTTCGGCGCCCCCGAGAACGTGTGGGACGAGCCCGGCGGCGCGCGCACGTTCGAATACAACCGCCAGCCCGCCGGCCAGGTCAACTACATGATCACCATCGGCGCCGACGGCCGCATGACGGCGCTGCGCCAGGTGCTCACCCCCGAGAACTTCGCGCGCGTGGTGCCCGGCATGCGCATGGACGAGGTGCGCCGCCTGCTGGGCAAGCCCGCCAAGGTCACGCCCTATGAACTGAAGCGGGAAACCCATGCCGACTGGCGCTACCTGGAGGCACCCAACCAGGCCAAGGTGTTCACCGTGGTCCATGGGCCCGACCAGTTCGTGCTGCGCACCCAGACGGGGGCCGACCTGGAGGCGCCGGAGTTCAAGGGCGGCAAGTAGCCGCGCGGCGGGTCACACCGGCAGGTCCTCCAGCCCCTGCGCCGCCAGCCGGGCGGCAAAGCCCGAGCGCTCGATCAGCGAGCGCGGCTGCTCGTGCAGGTGCACCAGGCGCAGCCGCCCGCCGCGCGCGGCCACGGCCTTGAGGATCTGCGCCAGCGCGTCGAGCCCCGTGGTGTCCAGCGCCACCAGCTCGCTGGCGTCCAGCACCACGTCCATGCCGGGCGGGCCGGTCTCCACGGCCTGGAGGATGGGGTCGATCTTGGCGGCGGCGCCGAAGAACAGCGCGCCATGCAGGCGCCAGGTGGCCGTGGGCCGCCCCTGGACCGGGGCGCCTTCGGGCGGCTCCGGCTGGCGCACCACGCGGAAAAGCCCGCTCATGCGCCGCACGAACAGCGCGCAGGCCATGAAGAGGCCCACCTCCACCGCCACCGTGAGGTCGAACACCACCGTGAGGAAGAACGTGCCCAGCATCAGCAGCCGGTAGTGGTTGCTGAAGTGCTTGAGGCGCACGAACTCGTGCCACTCACCCATGTTCCAGGCCACGTACAACAGGATGCCCGCCAGCACCGCCAGCGGAATGTGCAGCGCCAGCGGGGCGGCCACCAGCACGATCACCAGCAGCGTGAGCGCATGCACCATGCCCGCCACGGGCGAGGTGGCGCCCGCGCGGATGTTGGTGACGGTGCGCGCAATGGTGCCGGTGGCGGGCATGCCGCCGAAGAACGGCACCACCAGATTGGCCAGCCCCTGGGCCACCAGCTCCTGGTTGGGGTCGTGTTTTTTGTGGTGCGGGTCGGTGGCCAGCTGGTCGGCCACGCGGGCGCACAGCAGCGATTCGATGGCGCCCAGCAGCGCGATGGTGAGCGTGGGCGTGACCAGCAGGCGCACCGTGTCCCACGAAAAATCGGGCAGCGCGAACACCGGCAGCGCCTGCGGAATGCCGCCAAACCGCGAGCCGATGGTCTCCACCGGAAACTCCATCGCCCAGGTCAGCAGGCTCAGCGTGACCAGCGCCACGACGGGCGCGGGCACGCGCGCGAAGCTGCGCACGGTGTGGCGCTCCAGCACCTGCATCACGGGCGAGCCCTTCATCATCAGCCTGGGCCAGACGAACAACCCGGCCACGCAGGCCGCGCCCAGCCCGAAGGCATAGGGGTTGAGGCTGTCCGCGTGCCGCGCCAGCGCATCGATCTGCGAGAAGAAATTGCCCGGCATGCGGTCGATGGACAGGCCCAGCCAGTCCTTGACCTGCGACAGCGCGATCAGCACGGCAATGCCGTTGGTGAAGCCGATCACGATGCTCACCGGCACGAAACGCACCAGCGTGCCCAGCCTGAAGAGCCCCAGCAGCACCAGCAGCGCGCCCGCGCAGGCGGTGGAGATGAGCAGGTTGGCCACGCCGTAGCGCTCGACGATGCCGTAGACGATGACGATGAATGCGCCCGCCGGTCCGCCGATCTGCACGTTGGTGCCCCCCAGGGCGGAGATCAGGAAGCCCGCGATGATCGCCGTCCACAGCCCCGCCTCGGGCTTGAGGCCGCTGGCGATCGCGAACGCCATGGCCAGCGGCAGCGCCACGATGCCCACCGTCACCCCCGCGCCCACATCGGCCAGCCAGCGGCCCTTGTCGTAGCCGCGCAGCGCATCGAGCAGGCGGGGGTGGAAGGCGAGTGAAAACTGCATGGTGGCGGGCACTTTCTTTTCGGCGGCTCTGCGGCGGCCCAGGGCCCCGGCACCGCCGGGATGCAGCCACCACCGCCATCAACGCGGGGCAGACTTCAGTGTAGTGAGCCGGGTGCGCAGCGCAATGGGGCGAAGCCGGTGCGGTCGCCAAGCACATTGCGTGCCGAATGTGCCCGTTGCCAGGGGCCGCGCGGGGGGGCGGGTTGTGGATGGAACTTTAAAATTGATAGCAAACTATTGAACTACAACCAGCGGTGGCAGCCGGAAATTCTTCGAATTCTGCCCGCTCAGGGATGGACATCGGGCATGGAGCCCGCGCTCCCTGGCATATTGCTTGCTGTTCTTGCACGGCCATCCCGGCCCCCGCTCCGCGCGGATTGATGTGATGCCAGCGTGATCCCCTCCATGACCGACACCCCCGCCAATGACTCCAGCGCCGCTGGCGATGCCCATGCCGACGCCTCCACCCTGCGCCATGGTGCGTTCGAGGATGTACAGGCCCTGTTCGCCGGCACGCTGTTCGTGGCCATGGCGCTCATGCTGTTCAACCAGGCGGGGCTGCTGGTGGGCGGCACGGCGGGCGCGGCGTTTCTGCTGCACTACGTCACGGGCATCTCGTTCGGCAAGCTGTTCTTCGCGGTCAACCTGCCGTTCTACTGGTTTGCCTGGACGCGCATGGGGCGCGAGTTCACGGTCAAGACCTTTGTCTGCGTGGCCCTGCTGTCGCTGCTGACCGAGCTGTTCCCTCATGTGATGCACGTGGACTACCTGAACCCGCTGTTCGCATCCTTGCTGGGCGGGCTGCTGCTGGGCACGGGCTGCCTGTTCCTGGCGCGCCACCGCTCCAGCCTGGGCGGGGCCACCGTGGTGTCGCTGTACCTGCAGGCCCGCTACGGCATGCGTGCGGGCAAGGTGCAGATGATGATCGACGGCACCGTGGTGCTGCTGGCGCTCTTCGTGGTGCCGGTGGACCGCGTGGCGTATTCGGTGCTGGCCGTGCTGGTGATGAGCGGGTTCCTGTGGATCAGCCACCGGCCGGGGCGGTATGTGGGGCATTGAAGGCGGCGCTCAGAACCGGTAAAGCCAGCCCGCCGTCACCGCCGGCTGGCTCGATCTGTTGACCAGCGGGCTGTTCTTGATCGCGCTGGCCAGCCGCGTGCTGCTCACGTCCACGAACAACCACTGCCGCGGCGCCAGCGCGTAGCCCACGCGCAGGCCGGCCTGCAGGTTCACGGCGGAGCTGCCTTCATGGGCCGGGCGGCCTGCGCGGGCCTCCGCGCCTTCCACGCCGTAGTAGTAGTCCACATACTTGCGGTCCTGCCGCTGCACCGACACACGGGGGGTGATGTCCCACGCACCGAGCTGGAAGCGGCGCTCGGCCTTCAGCGTGAACTGGCGCCCTTTGCTGTGGCCGGAGGCATCGGCCAGCAGCTCGGCCGAAAGCTGCACCGGCCCCGTGTCCCAGCTGGCGGCCGCGCCCAGCCAGAGGCTGCCCTTGCGCTCCTGCATGCCGGTCAGAAAGGGCGAGTCCTTGGCCTCGTAGCCCTCGAAACCGAAGCGCGACCGCAGCCGCAGGCCCACGGGGCCGGCCGGCGGCAGCTTGACATCCACGCCCGGGCCGGCAATGTGGACCCAGCGGTTTTCGTAGGTGAGCAGGGGCAGCGGCTGCGCCTTGTCGTCGAAGTCGCGGTAGGGCTTGCGGTCGGCGCTGACGGCCAGGCCCGCCCCCCAGGTGGAGGTGGGGGCGTCCTGCTGCGCCCAGGCGGCGGGCGCCAGCGCCGCCAGGGTGGCCGCGATGACCGCCGCGCGGCCCCGCAGGGTGTGGTGGGTGGGGGAGGGCAGGCGAGGGCAGTGCGTCATGGGTTCGGGTTCCAGAAAGAAGAAAAAAGAAAAGGGGCGGGCCAGGCCGGGCGTGCCTGCGGGCCGCACGCCGCAGGCAGGGGGCCGGTGCACTGTAGGAATGCTTTCTTAGCGCCGGGTTAGCCCTGCGCCGTCCTGGGTGGGCGCCGCGCTCATGGCGGGCTAAGAATTCCGCGCTACGCTGTGCACCACCCTGAAAGCCCCAAGGAGAACCCTGTTGCGCGCACTGCTGGTGGAAGACGACGACATGATCGGGCGCAGCCTGTCGCATGCGCTCAAGGGGGCGGGCTGGTCCGTGGACTGGGTGCGCAACGGCGAACTGGCCCACAGCGCCCTCGCCGATGGCGACTACAGCTGCGTGCTGCTGGACCTGGGCCTGCCGGGGCTCGACGGCACCGAGGTGCTGCGCCGCGCCCGTGCGCGCGGCGACCTCACGCCGGTGGTGGTGCTTACCGCGCGCGACGGTGTCGAGGACCGCGTGCACGGCCTGGACATCGGTGCCGACGATTACCTGCTCAAACCCTTCGAGGTGGCCGAGCTGCTGGCCCGCATGCGCGCCGTGCTACGCCGGCGCAGCGGCGTGGCCCAGTCGCTGGTGGGCAATGGTGCCCTGCAGCTGGACCTGGCCACGCGCGAGGTGCTGCAGGGCGGCGCCCGCGAGGCCCTCACCGCCCGCGAATTCGCGCTGCTGCATGCGCTGCTGGAGCGCCCCGGCGCCATCCTGTCGCGCGAGCAGCTGGAAAACCGCATCTACGGCTGGGGCGAGGAGGTCAGCAGCAACGCGGTGGACGTGCTCATCCACGGCATGCGCCGCAAGCTCGGGCCCGACGCCATCCGCAACGTGCGCGGCCTGGGCTGGCGGGTGGCGGCGCCATGACGGGGCCGGTGCGCGAGCACGCGGCCCGCTGGTACCGCCCCCGGTCCCTGCGCGGGCAGATCCTGCTGTGGCTCGCGCCCTGGATCCTGGTGGGCGCCGTGGTGGCGGGCTGCGCGTTCTGGGCGAGCTACAGCGCGCTCATCCACACCTTCATGCAGTACCAGATGGAGGTGTTGGCGCGTTCCCATGCAGCCGGCGGGCAGGGGCCGGCGGGCACCAGTGATGGCGGCGACGGCCGGGACGCTGGCCACGGGGTCGAGCCCCTGCCGCTGCTCAGCGATACCAACATCCTGGACTGGGGCGCCTTTGCCGTGCAGGTGTGGTCGGCCGACGGGCGGCTGCTGGCCACGTCGCGGCCCGACACCGGTGTGCCACTGCAGGCCGCGCCAGGGCACGGTCTGCTGCGCACCCACGATGCCTGGGCGCCTGGGTGGCGCGTCTACACCGCGCCAGCGGCCGGGCCGCACCAGCGCCGCGTGCAGGTGCTGCAAAGCGAGAAATTCCTGCAGGAAGAAGTGGCGGTGCGCACGCTGTACGTCATCGTGCCCATGGCGCTGCTGGTACCGGCGCTGCTGTTCTCGCTGTGGCTGGTGGTGGGGCGCGCATCGCGCTCGCTGCGCATGGTGGCCGATGAAGTGGCCCAGCGCGACGACCGCAGCCTGGGCGCCATCCGCATGGACCGCGTGCCCGAGGAGATCGTGCCCCTGGTGGGTTCCTTCAATGCACTGCTGGCGCGCCTGGGCGAGGCCTTTGCCGCGCAGCGCCGCTTCGTACAGGACGCCGCCCACGAGCTGCGCACGCCCATGGCCGCGATGGCGCTGCAGCTGGAGAACCTGCGCCCCTTCGTGCCTGCGGGCGATGCGCAGCAGCAGTTCGCGCAACTGGACGCGGGCATGCGCCGGGCGCGGCACCTGGTCGGCCAGTTGCTGCGCCTGTCGCGGCAGGAGGCGCCGGTGTCTGCGCAGGCACCCACTGCGCCCGTGGACATCACGGCCCTGCTGCGCGACTGCGTGGGCCAGCTGATGCCCCTGGCGGACCAGCGCCGCATCGAGGTCGGTTTTGCCGGAGACGGGCAGGTGGCGGTCCACGCCGCTGCCAGCGAACTGCGCAGCGTGTTCGACAACCTGCTGGACAACGCCCTGCGCTACACGCCCGAGGGCGGTGCGGTCGAAGTGCGGCTGCACCGTCTGGACAGCGGCGCGGTGGTGGACATCGTCGACAACGGCCCCGGCATTCCGCCAGAGCTGCTGGAGCGGGTCTTCGACCGCTTCTTCCGCGTGCCCGGCAACGACGCCGACGGCAGCGGGCTGGGCCTGGCCATCACCCGCGCGGCAGCGCTGCGCCAGGGCTTGCGGGTGGAGCTGCGGGCGCGGGACGACGGCGCCGCGGGCCTGCTGGCGCGGGTGCATCTGCCCCCACTCCAGCCCGCGCCCGCGCCGCTGCTAACACCCGCCTAAGGCGCTGCTAACACGGGGCTCAGACGCAATTTCTAGAGTGGATGGACTTCCATTTCACAGAAAGTTGCCATGTCTCCACGTACTCTCGCCCCCGCCCTGGCTTGGGGTTTGCTCGCGCTGTCGGCCCTGGCCGTCGGCATTGTCTCGTTGCGCTATGCGCTGCCCGGCATGCCCTTCCCGATGGACCTGCCCAGCCTGCAGTCGGCGCCCCGGGCTTTCGTGGTGCACGCGGTCAGCGCATCGCTGGCACTGATGCTGGGCCCGCTGCAATTGATGGCGGCATGGCGCACCCGGTTTCCGGCCCTGCACCGCTGGGTGGGGCGCGGGTATGTGGCGGCGATTGCGGTGGGCTGGCTCTCGTCGCTGCCCCTGGCACTGGATGCGATGACGGGTCCCGTGGCCGTCCTGGGTTTCCTGGCGCTGGGCGTGGCCTGGATAGTGGCGACCGGCATGGGCTTGCTGCGCGCGCTGCAGCGCCGTTTTGCCGAGCACCGGCGCTGGATGGTGCGCAGCTATGCGCTCACGGCGGCAGCCATCACGCTGCGCGTCTACCTGGGGGGCAGCATGGCCCTGGGGGTGGATGAGCAGGTGTCCTACCCCTTCATCGCCTGGCTGTGCTGGGTGCCCAACCTGCTGGGCGCCGAGTGGTACCTGCGGCGACAGGCGCTGCGCGCGGGCCGGCTGCAGCGGTCGCCGCCGCTGGCATCGCTGTGAGCGAACGAGCGGCGGGGCCCGGGAAGGCAACGGCCGGCGCGGCCGTTGCAGTGCTTCAGCGCACCCGCATGCCGGGCGTGGCGCCGGGCCAGGGGTTGAGCACGTAGATGCCGGGGTTGGCCTTCTCGTCGCCATGGCTGGCGGCCAGCACCATGCCTTCGGAGACGCCGAACTTCATCTTGCGCGGCGCGAGGTTGGCCACCATCACCGTGTGCTTGCCGATCAGGTCGGCGGGCTGGTAGGCGCTGGCGATGCCTGAAAAGACATTGCGCGTGCGGCCTTCGCCCACGTCCAGCGTCAGGCGCAGCAGCTTGGTGGAGCCTTCGACCGGCTCGCAATTCACGATCAGCGCGATGCGCAGGTCGATCTTGGTGAAGTCGTCGATGGTGATGGTGGGGGCCAGTTCCTCGCCGCCGGGGGATGCTATTGTTTCAGTAGCTGTTGGCGCTTGTTCTGCCTGCGCTGGAGCCTCAAACAATGCTTCCAGCTGCTCGGGGGTCACGCGCTGCATCAGGTGCTGGTAGGGGGTGATCGCCTGCACGTCGCCCGCCACGTCCCACTGCCGCATGTCCACACCCACAAAGCCTTGCACGGCCTGGGCCAGGCCCGGCAGCACGGGCGCCAGGTAGCGCGTGAGCGCGGCGAAGGTGTTGATGAGCACCGAGCAGACCTGGTGCAGCGCCTCGTTGTTGGCCGCGTCCTTGGCCAGGTCCCAGGGCTTGTTCTGGTCCACATAGGCGTTGACCTTGTCGGCCAGCTGCATGATCTCGCGCGTGGCCTTGCTGTACTCGCGGGTTTCGTACATCTGCGCGATGGCGCCGCTGGCACCGCGCACCTCGGCCAGCAGGGCCGCGCCCGTGGCGCCGAAGTCGCTGGTGAGCTTGCCGTCGAAGCGCTTGGTCAGGAATCCCGCAGCGCGGCTGGCAATGTTCACGTACTTGCCGATCAGATCGCTGTTCACGCGCAGCATGAAGTCCTCGGCGTTGAAGTCGATGTCTTCGTTGCGCGCGCTGAGCTTGGCCGCCAGGTAGTAGCGCAGCCATTCGGCGTTCATGTTCAGGCTCAGGTACTTGAGCGGGTCCAGGCCGGTGCCACGGCTCTTGCTCATCTTCTCGCCGTTGTTCACGGTGAGAAAGCCATGCACGAACACGTTGTCGGGCGTCTTGCGGCCGCTGAAGTGCAGCATGGCGGGCCAGAACAGCGTGTGGAAGGTGACGATGTCCTTGCCGATGAAGTGGTACTGCTCGGTGTCGGCAGCGGCCATGTATTCGTCGAACGAGCGGGTGTCGCCGTGTTTTGCCTTGGGGCCGCCCTTGTCGAACCAGTTCTTGAGCGAGGCCAGGTAGCCCACGGGGGCGTCGAGCCACACGTAGAAGTATTTGCCCGGCGCGTCGGGGATCTCGATGCCGAAGTAGGGCGCGTCGCGGCTGATGTCCCAGTCGCCCAGGCCTTCGCTGGTCGTGCCGTCCGGATTGGTGCGCACGGTGAACCATTCCTTGATCTTGTTGGCCACCTCGGGCTGCAGCTTGCCGTCCTGCGTCCACTTCTCCAGGAACTCCACGCAGCGCGGGTCCGAGAGCTTGAAAAAGAAATGCTCGGAGTTCTTCAGCTCGGGCTTGGCGCCGGACAAGGCCGAGAACGGGTTGATCAGGTCGGTGGGCGCGTACACCGTGCCGCACACCTCGCAGTTGTCGCCATACTGGTCCTTGGCATGGCACTTGGGGCATTCGCCCTTGATGTAGCGGTCGGGCAGGAACATGTTCTTCTCGGGGTCGAAGAACTGCTCGATGGTGCGCACCTCGATCAGCGAGCCGTCGGCGCGGTCGCGCAGGTCGCGGTAGATCTGGCGGGCCAGCTCGTGGTTCTCTGGCGCGTCGGTGCTGTGCCAGTTGTCGAAGCTGATGTGAAAGCCGTCCAGGTACTGCTTGCGGCCCGCGGCGATGTTGGCCACGAACTGCTGTGGCGTGACGCCCGCCTTCTCGGCGGCGATCATGATGGGCGCGCCATGCGTGTCGTCGGCGCCCACGAAGTTCACCGCGTGGCCCTGCATGCGCTGGAACCGCACCCAGATGTCGGCCTGGATGTATTCCATGATGTGGCCGATGTGGAAGTTGCCGTTGGCGTAGGGCAGAGCGGTGGTGACGAAGAGTTTGCGTGCGGATGACGTCATGAAAAGCGGCTTTCTCAGGCGGAACCCGCGATTTTAGGCGTTTGGCGCCCTGCCTCGCGGCCGCGGGCGCTCCAGCCCCGCGCGCGGGTCGCGCAGGTGCCAGCGAACGGGCCCCGGGCAGGGTGCGCGGGGGCTCGCCGGGCCCACAATGCCTGGCACCGACCACAACGGAGGAACGCCGATGGCAAAGAAGCTGGTGAGGAGACTGGGATGGAGCGCCGCTGGCGCCGTGCTGGTGCTGGCGGCCTACCTGGCATGGTGGCCCGTGCCCATCCGGCCCGTGGCCTGGAGCGCCCCGCCCGCGCCCGGCTACCAGGGCGTGCATGCGCCCAACACGCGGCTGGCCCAGCTGCAGGTGATCGACCTCCACGGCGAGGTCGGCCCCGAGCACATCGCCGTGGGCAGGGACGGCAAGCTCTACACCACGGTGCTCAGCGGCAACATCCTGCGCATGAACCCCGATGGATCGGGCCAGGAGGTCTTTGCCAATACCGGCGGGCGGGTGCTGGGCTTTGACTTCGACGCGGCGGGCCACCTCATCGCGGCCGATGCGGTCAAGGGCCTGCTGTCCATCGCGCCCGATGGCAAGGTCACCGTGCTGGCCGACAAGGTGGGCAGCGATCCCATCCGCTATGCCGACGGCGTGGTGGTGGCCCAAAGCGGCAAGATGTACCTGAGCGACGCCTCCACGCGTTTTGCCCCCCAGGACTGGGGCGGCACCTTCGAGGCCAGCGTGCTCGACATCCTGGAGCAGGCCAGCACGGGCCGGGTGCTGGAGTACGACCCCGCGACTCGCGCCACGCGCGTGGTGGCCCGGGGCCTGAGCTTCGCCAACGGCGTGGCGCTCAGCCAGGACGAAAAGAGCCTGTTCGTCAACGAAACCGGCAAGTACAGGGTGTGGAAGATCGCGGTGGACGCGAACGACCTGGACATCAGCCTGCCCGGAGCCCAGGCCAGCGTGCTGCTCGACAACCTGCCCGGCTACCCCGACAACCTGATGCGCGGGATGGACGGCCGCATCTGGCTGGGCTTTGCCAAGCCGCGCGGCGCGGCCATCGACAACATGGCCGGCAAGCCCTGGCTGCGCAGCCTGACGCTGCGCCTGCCGCGTGCGCTGTGGCCCATCCCCCAGCCGTACGGCCACGTGATCGCGTTCGCCGACGACGGCAAGGTGGTGGCTGACCTGCAGGACCCGGCGGGCGCCTACCCGGAAACCACGGCCATCACCGAGACGGCGGACCGGCTGTATGTGCAGAGCCTGCACGCGCACGGCCTGGGCTGGCTGCGCAAGGACGTGCTCAAGGCGCGGTAGCGGACGCCAGGGCGGACCGGCGGCCCTTCAGGCGTGCTCGCGGGTCTGAATGTCCGCGCCGCTGTCGGTCCAGCCGAAAAAGCGGCACACCTCGGCGCGCATGGCCAGCGTGTCGGCCCGGCCCAGGGCCATCAGCTCTTGCGTGTAGCCGGATTCGAACAGCAGGTAGCTGGCCAACGCCGCGCCGCGCACATCCGCCATGTTGGACGTGACGCCCAGCGCCGCCAGCATGGCGCGCACGGGGGCCGGCAGGTCGCCCACATGGCGCGCTGCCACCGCGTCGAGCCGCTGCGAAGGCGCGATCACCAGCAGTTCGATGGGCCGCAGCGCGCTGTGCGCGCGCACGTCGGGGGGGATCAGCGACAGCGTCTGGTTGACCCGCTGCACCCGCTCCACGTCGACCGCCAGCGCGTCCAGAAAGATGTTGGACAGCGCATGCCCCGCGATCTGCGCGAGCGTGGGGTAGCTGGGCGTGGGGTTGGCCGCGGCGTCGCCCCGGGGCTCGTGCATGCGGCCCGCGCCGATCACCAGGATGCGCTCGGCCCCCAGGTGGATGGCGGGCGCGATCGGGGCCGACTGCCGCATGGAGCCATCGCCGAAGTACTCGGTATGGTCGTCGATCGTGATGCCCTTGGCCGGGAAGATGAACGGAATGGCCGAGGACGCGAGCAGGTGCTCGTGCGTGATGCGGTCGCGCGCAGCCTTGCGCTGCGAGCGCACCCAGGGCTGCACCGGCGCGTTGGATTCGAAGAACGTGACGTGCTCGCCCGAGCTGTAGCTCGATGCCGTGACCGCCAGCGCGGTGAGGTGCCCCTTGCGGATGAGCCGGGGCAGGCGCACCAGGGGCACCATCTTCACCAGCAGTTTCTCCAGGGGCGAGTTGTCCAGCAGCGACCGGGGCCGCATGCGGCGCCACCGCGCCAGCGCCCAGCCCATGGACAGCAGCGTGAGCCAGCGCGCCCCGCTGCGCATCACGGACAGCGAATCGGCGCCATACACCTGGCTGGCATGGAACTGGCGCCACACGCGTGCGATGCGGCGCACCGCGCGGTCGAAGTTGTCGGCCCCGCAGGCCAGCGCCGCCGCGTTGATGGCGCCCGCGGAGGTGCCCGTGATGATGGGAAACGGATTGGGCCCGCCGCCCGCGCCACAGGCATTGCGGATGTCGGCGATCGCCTCCAGCACGCCCACCTGGTAGGCGGCGCGGGCACCGCCGCCGGTCAGCAGCAGGCCGGTGGGGCGGGCGGGCGGGGCCGCGGGAGCGGGGGCGCAGGCGTCGGTGGGGGGGCTGATCGATGGCATCGTCGAAGGGGTGGGTGATGTGCCAAGTGTGGAGTCCGCCACCGGTCGCTCCATCTGGGAAAACCCGCATGGCGGGCTGCGGGGCGGGCCGGCGGGGCGTGGATCAGCGCCGGCTGCTCAGCAGCAGTGCCGCCACTGCATCGCCCTGCAGCACGGCGATCCCATGGTCGCGGGCATACAGGCGCGCGTTGTCGCTGACCTGCCCCAGGGCCGCCACATAGATGCCCGCCGGAGCGTCGCGGGCCACCATGGCCGCGTGCAGTTCGCGCAGGGGCTCCACGCCATGGGTGGCGGCCTTCCAGCGCTTGGCGCTCACCAGCGTGGTCTTGCCGCTCAGGGTCAGGCGCATGTCGGCCCCGGCGTTGTTGCCGTTGATCCGCTCCACGGTGTAGCCCGCCCGGGTCCAGGCGGATGCCAGGGTGTCGGCAAAGCTGCGCCAGGGCATGCTGCCCACGGCCTCCAGCATGTCGGCCACCTGGGCCGGGTTGGGGGCGCGCAGCTGCTTCCAGGCCGCGATGCAGCCCACCACGAAGATGGGGAAACCCGCGAGCGCTCCCACCACGAAGTACTCCTTGGGCAAGAGGGCGCCCGCCGCCAGGACAATGAGGCCGACCACCACGAAGCTGACCCACCAGGGCGAGCGCAGCAGCATGGCAAACAGGGACTTTTCGGCCATCTTGAATTTCACGGGGGTCCTTTTCTTTCGGTTTTGGGCGCAGGCGGCGGCAACGCGGCGCATTGTCCTTCAGACGCGGAGGGCACGGCGCTTGGATAGACTACCCGCCTCTTCTGGAGATTATTGAATGGCAGTCACCGAACAGGGCCTCTTGGCCGCACTTTCCAGCGTGCTGGACCCCCACACCGGCAAGGATTTCGTCAGCACCCGGGCCCTGCGCAACGTGCAGATCACCAGCGGCGACGTGGCCTTCGACGTGGAACTGGGCTACCCCGCCAAGAGCCTGGTGCCCGAGCTGCGCCGCAGTCTCGTGGCTGCCGCCAAGGGGATTGCCGGCGTGGAGAACGTGTCGGTCAACATCACCACCAAGGTCATCGCGCACGCCGTGCAGCGCGGCGTGCAGCTACTGCCCCAGGTCAAGAACATCATCGCCGTGGCCTCGGGCAAGGGCGGCGTGGGCAAGAGCACCACGGCCGCCAACCTGGCCCTGGCGCTGGCTGCCGAGGGCGCCAGCGTGGGCGTGCTCGACGCCGACATCTACGGCCCCAGCCAGCCCATGATGCTGGGCATCAACCGCCGCCCCGAAAGCGACGATGGCAAGACCATGGAGCCGCTGGAGAACTACGGCGTGCAGGTCATGTCCATCGGCTTCCTGGTGGACCAGGACGAAGCCATGATCTGGCGCGGCCCCATGGCCACCCAGGCACTGGAGCAGCTGCTGCGCCAGACCAACTGGAAGGACCTGGACTACCTCATCATCGACATGCCGCCCGGTACCGGCGACATCCAGCTCACGCTGTCCCAGCGCGTGCCCATGACCGGCGCGGTGATCGTCACCACCCCGCAGGACATCGCCCTGCTGGATGCCAAGAAGGGCATCAAGATGTTCGAGAAGGTGGGCGTGCCCATCCTGGGCATCGTCGAGAACATGGCAGCCCATGTGTGCAGCAACTGCGGCCACGTGGAACATATCTTTGGCGCCGATGGCGGCAAGAAGATGGCAGCCGAATACAACATGGACTACCTGGGCGCGCTGCCGCTCGACATGAGCATCCGCCTGCAGGCCGACAGCGGCAAGCCCACCGTGGTGGCCGACCCGGATGGGGACGTGGCCAAGATCTACAAGAAGGTGGCGCGCGACGTGGCGGTGAAAATCGCCCAGCAGGCCAAGGACTTCTCCAACAAGTTCCCCACCATCTCGATCAGCAAGAACACCTGATCTCCGTGGGCTGCCGCACTGCGCCATGAACCTGCTCGCGTCCCTGCGCTACCTCGTGGCGCTGCACGAGCACCGGCACTTCGGCCGGGCGGCGCAGGCCTGCCACATCACGCAACCCGCGCTGTCGAACGCGCTGCGCGCGCTGGAAAAAGAGTTTGGGGTGGTGGTGGTGCGCCGGGGCCGCAGCTTCGAGGGCTTCACGCCCGAGGGGGAGCGTGTGCTGGCCTCGGCCCAGCGCATGCTGCATGAACACCAGGTGCTGCAGCAGGACCTGTTGAGCGATGCCGCCCATCCGCGCGGCACCTTGCGCCTGGGCGCCGTGCCCACGGCCATGCCCATCCTGGCGCGGTTTGCGGCGCAGCTGCAGGCGCGGCACCCCGGCATCGCGCCCGTCGCGCTGTCCATGAGCTCGCAGGCGCTGGAGGCGGGGCTGGAAAGTATTTCCCTGGACCTCGCGCTGGGCTACACCGAGCGCATGCCCGCGCGCGGCGGCCAACTGCGGGCCTGGCCGCAGTACGTGGAGCACTATTTCCTGCTGCGGCGGGCCAGCAGCCCGAAAGGGCACGGCCTGCAGATGGGCGGGCCCGTTGGCTGGGCCGAGGCGGCGCGCCTGCCGCTGTGCCTGCTCACCCCCGAGATGCACAACCGCAGCCTGGTGGATGGCGCCTTCCGCAGCGCGGGGGCCACGGTGCGGCCCGCCATGGAAACCGATTCGGTTCTCACGCTGGCCTTGAGCGTGGTGGCCGGCAACCTGTGCAGCGTGCTGCCGGGCGCGCTGGTGGATGCGGTGCGGGGCCATGACGGGCTAGAGGCGCTGCCCCTCCTGGCGCCCGTGCTCACCACGCCCATCGGCTTCATGTCGCACCGCCAGGTGCAGCCCACCCGCGCGCTCGATGCCGCGCTGGCCTTGGCGCAGGATGCCGACTGGCTGCGCCACGCCGCCGCGCACAGCGGATTGCTGGCGGCGTAGCCGCAGGACTCTAGGGCCTTGCCGGCTGAGCCCGTGCGGCGCTCGGGACGGCCTGCACCGTGGCTGCCCCGGCCGCCACACGGGATGCCAGGTGATGAAAGCCGGCGCTTCGCCAGCTTGAGCAGCGTGAAACTCATGACGGCGAAGCAGGGGCGCCGCAAGCCGGACCAGCGGAACTAGCGGACCGGTGGCGGGGTGGTGAGGTACCCTTCGCGGCGCATCAGGTCGGCCACCGCCTTCGCGGCCTGCGCCAGCGCCGTCTCTGCGGGCTGCTTGCCTGAAATCACCTCGTGGATGCTCTTGCCCAGTATGTCGGTATTGATGGTGTCCCACTCCGGAATGATGGGCCGCCAGTTGGGGTTGGCATCCCCGATGCTGCGCAGGAGCATCTGGAACTCGGGGTATTTCCTCCCCAGGTCGGGGTCGGCCAGGGTGGACAGCCGGTGGGGCACGCCGCCCAGGTGGCAAACCGACTTGTCCTGCTGCTTGGCGGTGAGCCATTGCATCAGCAGGAATGCGCTGTCCGGGTTCTTCGACTGGGCGGGGATGGCCAGTCCCAGGCCTCCGGTCTGGGACGCATAGCGCGCGCCGCGGGGATGGCGCACATAACTTACCTTGCCATTGATCTTCGAGATCTTCTCGTCGCGGACCGCACCGAAGATGAGGGTCGAGTCCAGGTACATGGAGGCCTGCCCTTGCAGGAACGCATTGAGCATCTCCGTCTGGCCCGCCGCCAGCGCGTTGGGAGGGCCGGTGTCGATGATCTTCTTGAGCAGGTTGGCGGCGCGGACTCCGGCCGAATCATGCAGGCGGGGCTGCCAGTTGTTCTCGAACACGCCGCCATTGAGCGGGTTCAGGTGCAACAGCCAGGCATGCACGCACTGGTGGCCTTCCTTGCCGCGCGAGGCCAGCGACCCCATGGCGGTCTTTTCCCGCAGGAGCGGCAGCAGCTGTTCCAGCTGGAAGTACGACTCGGGCGGCTTCAGGTTGAACTTCTCGAAGATGTCGTGCCGGTAGGCCAGCACCGAGGTCTCGGCTCCATAGGGCAGCCCGTAGAGCTTGGCGGCCCCGCCGGCCAGGTAGCCTTTCCATCCCCCGACCAGGCCGATGTTCTCCCGGAATCCCGCGATGATGTCGGGCAGGTCGAAGTCCTCGGGGGTGAGCTGCCGGTTGTTCAGGTAGGGCTCGATATCCCGGATGAGGCGCTTCTTGACGTACTCGCCTTTCCACATCACCACATACGACACGAGGTCGAAGTCGCACTGCGGCTTGGCCATCTCCTCCAGCTGCCTCTTTTTCATCTCCGCGATGGGGAGCTGTTCAAACTCGACCTGAATGCCGGTTTCGCTGGTGAACGTGGGGAACAGTTTCGTGGCGGCGTCGTAGTGGTGGTGCCTGGGGATGCTGATCCTGAGCTTCTGGCCCCGGTAGGGGGCATACCTGTTCCGGGCGCGCGATGCCCCCGGGAAGAAGGCGGGGATGGTGGCGGCGCACAGCGATTGGACGAGCAGTCTGCGTTGCATGGGTTTTTTCCTGTCTCGGGGGGGAGCGTCGATCAATCCAGGTCCACGGCGTAGATTCCGGACGAGACGAAGGTCTCTCCCACACGCTGGACAAACGCCTTCTTGACCATGATCTTCTGGGTGACCGGATTCAGGATGTGGTACGGCGCGGACCATCCAGAGCCCCTTTGCGTGGCCAGGTCGCGCGAGTTCCTGACGATCGCCACGCCATTCGCGTCGCGCATGTCGATGAGGACCTTTCCGACGTTGGCGGGATTGGCTCCGTGCGCGAGATTGCGGCCGTTGAAGTCGTAGACCGTGATGTACAGGTCCCGGTCCTTGAACGAGGTGCCGTGCGTGAATTCGCGGTAGGCCTTCTCGGCGCCGATGTCGCGGATCAGGTCCACGGCCCTTCGCACCTGCTCTTCGGCTTCGGACGGGCTCCCGTTGAGCGTGAACACGTTCACCGACCCGACGAGGCGCGCGGCCTGCGCCCGCAGTTGCTGCGAGGCGGAGGCGGTCTGCTCCACCAGGGCCGCGTTCTGTTGCGTGGCCTGGTCAATCAGCTCCACGGACTCGATGACCTTGCCCACGCTCTCGCGCTGCATCTGGCTGGAATGGGCGATCTCCGCCATGATCTGCGTCACCCGCTGGATGGCCTCGGTCATGCCGCCCAGCTGCTGGGCGGCCGTCTGCACCAGGGTCGCGCCGGTTTCGATGCGGGCGTTGCCGCGGGTCAGCAGCGCCTTGATGTCCTTGGCCGCGCTGGCGCTGCGCTGCGCCAGCGCGCGCACCTCGCTGGCGACCACGGCAAAGCCCCGGCCCTGCTCGCCGGGGCGTGCCGCCTCGACGGCCGCGTTCAGGGCGAGGATGTTGGTCTGGAACGCGATCCCGTCAATGAGCGCGATGATGTCGAAGGCCCGCGCGGAGTCCGACGCAATTTCCTGCATGGTCTGCTGCACGGACGCGAAGGCACGGTTGCCGTGGTCTCCCGCCATGGCGGTCTGCTGCGCGATGGCGTTGCCCGCATCCGCCTTCTGCCCCACCAGCAGGGCGCTGCTGGCGAACGCCTCCACCGCGTCCGTGGTGTCCTTCAGCGACAGCGCCTGGCGTTCCGTCCGTGCGGACAGATCGGTGTTCGCCTGGGATATCTCGTCGCTGGCCAGGGCCACCTCCTGCGCGCCCGCCCTGACCTTGGTGACGACCCTGGTCAGGGATTCCTGCATTTCGCGCATGGCTGCCATCAAGGGCGAGAACTCGTCGCGCTGCGCGTCGTGAATCAGGCTCGTCAGGTTGCCGATGCGCACATCGTCCGTGAATTTGCGGGCGACGGCGACGCGCGTGCGCAGCGCGCGGCCAATCCACCATGCCAGGGCCAGGCAGCCCCCCGCCACCACGGCGCTGGTCAGGGCCAGTATCCGCAGCGCGGCGGCTGCGCTTTCCACGACGGGATCGGCGTCTGGCAGCGCCGCGCCGAAATGCGAGATCGCCAGCAGGCAGCGCGCGACCTGCCAGGCCCCGAGGAAGAAGCACGCCACCAGCAGGAGCGCGAAGAGGAGCAGCTTCTGCGAAATGCGCAATGTCTGGACGAATCTCATGGGGTGGGGCGGTAAGCGGGGGAATGCAGGCCAGGGTGCGTCCCTAGCCCTTGACGGCGCCTGCCGTGAGCCCGGTGATGATCTGGCGTGCCGCCACGAAGGTGAAGATCAGCGGGGGAATGGCGATGAGGCTGCCCATGGCCATGACCCGCCCCCAGTCCACCCCCATGTCGGTGACGAAAAGCGAGGCCGCCACGGGCAGGGTGCGCGAGTGGCGATCGGTGAGCACCAGCGCCAGGATGAACTCGTTCCAGGCGATGCGGAAGGTGAAGATCGAGGCCGCGGCGAGCCCGGGCGCCATGAGCGGAAGCAGCACCTTGGTGAACACGCGCAGGGGGCCGCAGCCGTCGATAGCGGCTGCCTCTTCCAGCTCCACGGGGACCTGCAGCACGAAGCCATAGAGCAGCCAGATCGTGAATGGCAGGTTGACCGCCACGTACAGCAGGATCAGGCCCCACAGGCTGTTGACCAGGTGCCATTCGTTCCAGATCAGGAAGACCGGTATGGCCATGACGGCCAGCGGCACGGTGCGCAGCAGCAAGGTGGTGTAGGCCAGCGCGCGCCGGCCGGGGAAGCGGAACCGCGCGAGGCCGTAGGCCGCCATGCAGCCCAGCACCAGGGTGGCGGCCGTGGAAATGAGCCCGACAAAAAGGCTGTTGTATAGATACCGGTCGAACTTGTCTTCCTGCAGGACGGCCCGGTAGTTCTCCAGTGTGGGGGTGAAGATGAAGTTCAGCGGCTCGGCGAAGATGTCCACCTGCTGGCGCAGGCTGGTGGCGAAGATGACCGCGATGGGGGCGATGCACAGCACGGCCAGGCCGACCAGCATGGCGTAGTGCGCGGTGGCGAGCAGGGGAGAGCGTTTCATGGGCATCTCGCGTTCCCGGTTACTTCTCGTTGTCCAGAGGGTTCGAGATGCGCAGGGCGATCCATGACAGCACGGCCACCACCACGAGCAGCAGCACGGAGATGGCGGCGGCCACGCCCAGCTGCTGGCCCACGAAGGCCGTCTTGTAGATGTGCAGCGCGAGGATTTCGGTGGAGTCGCCCGGGCCGCCGAATGTCAGCACGTAGATCACTTCGAGAACCCGGAAGGCATCCACCAGCCGCATCATCAGCGTGATGGCGATCACGTGCGCGATCATGGGCAGCTTGACGAGGGTGGTCATCTGCCACCAGTTCGCCCCGTCGATCCGCGAGGCCTCGATGACCGCGCTGTCCACGTTCGCCAGGGCGGCCACCATCATGATGAAGACGAAGGGCGTCCACTGCCAGACGTCCGCGATCACGATGGCGGCGAACGCGAGCGTGGGATCCGCCAGCCAGGTCAGGGGCGCGATCCTGAGCAGGCCGAGCACGGCGTTGATGAGCCCGAACTGCGCGTCGAACATGTAGCGCCAGGCCAGACCCACGGCAATGGGCGCGATCATCATGGGCAGGATGAACAAGGTGCGAAAGACCGCCGTGCCCCGCACCGGCCGCTCCAGCGCCAGTGCCAGCGCGATGCCCAGCAGCATCTCGGCGGTGACGCAGACGCCGGCGAACAGCAGGGTTGTCCAGAGCGACGACCACACCCGGGGATTGCTGAACGCCGCGGCGAATGCATCCAGCCCCACCCAGCGGGCCGCGCTCCAGGGGGTGCCCATGCTCCAGTCGTAGAGCCCCAGCTGGAAGGCCGAGATGACCGGGTAGAGGCACGCTGCCGCCATGATCGCGGCGGCAGGCCCCACGTAGAGGAGCGGAACCCAGGAAGGGGTGCGCATGGCGGGCGCGCCTCAGACTTTGTACCCGGCTTCACGCATGATCTGCATGACCGGGGCCACCAGGTCATTGAGCGCTGCCTCGGCCGTCTTCTTGCCGGTCAGGGCCTCGGAGATGCCGACCCCGAGCGCCTGCACGTTGATCTTGTCCCACACCGCGATGATGGGCCGCCAGTCGGGGTTGGAGTACTTGAGCGCATCCTTGAAGGTGATGAACTCCGGGTACTGCCGCACGAGGTCGGTGTCGGCCAGCGTGGAGTTGCGGGTGGGCGCGCCGCCCGCCCGGGTGACGGCCTTGTCCTGGGCCTTGGAGGTGAGCCACTGCATGAGCAGGAAGCCCGCATCGGCGTTCTTCGCGTTCTTGGCGATGGCCAGGCCCAGCCCGCCGGACTGGGAGGCGCGGCGCGTTCCCATGGGGTGCAGGGCCCAGCTGACCTTGCCGGCGATGCGGGACTTGGCCGGGTCGTTCACCAGCCCGGCGAGGGAGGTGGAGTCCAGGTACATGGCGGCCTGGCCCTGCAGGAAGGCCGTGTTGCTTTCCCCCTGGCCATACCCCGCGATGCCCGCGGGGCCCGTGGCCACCACTTCCTGCAGGAACTTGAGCGCCTGCACGCCCGCCTTGTCATTGAAGCGCACGCGCCATTGATCGTCGAAGACGCTGCCGCCCAGCGGGTTCAGGTGCAGCAGCCAGGCGTGCACGGCCTGATGGCCCGCCTGGCCCCGGGACGCCAGCGCGCCGATACCCTCCTTGTCCTTGATCACGCGCAGCAACTGCGCGAACTCCGCATAGTTCTCGGGCACCTTGAGGCCGTGCTTGGCAAAGATGTCCTTGCGGTAGGCCAGCACCGAGGTTTCCGCGCCATAGGGCAGTCCGTAGAGCTTGGCGCCCGGCCCCGCCAGGTAACCCTTGGGGCCCCCCACGAGCCCCAGGTTTTCGAGATAGACCGGAATGATGTCCTTGATGTCGTAGGCGGGGTCCGCCAGGGCGGGGTTCTGCAGGAACGGGTCGAGCGGCCGGATGAGATTCTTGGCGACGTACTCGCCCTTCCACATCACGACGTAGCAGCCCAGGTCGTAGTCGCCCTGCGGCTTGGCCATCTCCAGCAGCTGCTTTTCCTTCATGCGCCCCATGGCCAGGCGGTCGGTTTCCACCTTGATCCCGGTTTCCCTGGTGAAATCCGGCAGGATCTTCATCATCGCGTCGTAGTGGGGATGGGCCGGCACGCTGAAGGTGACCGTCTGGCCCGCGTACCTGGAATAGCGGCTCTGCGCACGGATTCCGCTCAAGGGCAGGCTGGCACCGAACACCGTGGCACTGGTTTTCGTTACGAAATCGCGTCTTTTCATGGTCTTGTCTCCTGGGTGGGGGTGTCGCGGTGTGTCAGGGGCGCAGGGAGCGCCCCGAGGCGGTGTCGAAAACGTGCATGTCCTGCGGGTCGAAGCTCAGGTCGACCCGCTGGCGCAGCCGGTCCTGCGCGTTGCCCGGCAGCATGGCGGCCACGCGCTGGCCGGAGGGAGTGTTCATGTGTCCCACCACCTGGCTTTCGGTGCCGAGGTACTCCACGACGTCCACCTGCAGGCTGAGCAGGCTCACGCCCGCGTTGGAAGGGTGCAGCGCCTGGGGGCGCAGGCCCAGCGTGAGCGACTGGTCCGCCCGTGGGGCCTGTGCCACCAGCCAGTCCGGCGCGATCCACGCGAAGCCTTCTCCGCGAAGCAGCTTGAGGCCATGTTCCTGGCTGTAGCGGGCCCGGAAGAAATTCATGGTCGGCGTGCCGATGAACCCCGCCACGAACAGGCTGGCCGGGCGTGTGAAGACGTCGGAGGGGGTGCCGATCTGCTGGATCTCCCCCTTGTCGAAGATCACGATGCGCGAGGCGAGCGTCATCGCCTCGACCTGGTCGTGGGTCACATACACCGTGGTCTTTCCCAGGCGCTCGTGCAGGATGGCCAGTTCCGCCCGCATGTGACCGCGCAGCTTGGCATCCAGGTTGGACAGCGGTTCGTCGAACAGGAAAACCTTGGGTTCCCGCACGATGGCGCGCCCGATGGCCACGCGCTGGCGCTGGCCGCCAGACAGCTCCCTGGGCTTGCGTTCCAGCAGGTGTTCGATGCTCAGGATGCGGGCCGCGGACCTGACCTTCTCGAAGATCTCGGCGTAAGGCCGGCCGGACAGGCGCAGCGCAAAGGACATGTTCTCCGCCACGTTCATGTGGGGGTACAGCGCATAGTTCTGGAACACCATGGCGATGTCGCGGTCCATGGGCGCGGCATGGGTCACATCCCTGGCGCCGATCAGGATCTGCCCCTGCGTCACCTCCTCCAGTCCCGCGATCATCCGCAGCGTCGTGCTTTTCCCGCAGCCCGATTCGCCCAGCAGCACGACGAATTCGCCTTCGTGGATCGCCAGGTCCATCTGCTGGACGACGGTCACCTCGCCGAAACGCTTGACCACGTTGCGTAGCTCCAGTCCTGCCATGGGTGCTCCCGTCATCTATCGTTGTGGAGTGCGGCCGGGCGTGTGGCGCTGCCCGAATTTCCGCTGCCACTGGGCCGCCGTGTAGCGCCTGATGCCCCAGCCCACGGGCCGCTTGCGGCTGGCGGCCGTGCCGCTGCCGGGGCCCCAGATGGCCTGGTAGGTGTCGATGCACCGCCCCTGGCGCTGCAGGACCACGAATGCGCTCGCCAGCAGCAGCCACCACAGCGCGAGCGCCAGCCCCATCCAGCGGGGCGCGTCGGCCACCACCAGGCCCAGGACGATCGTGGCGATCGACAGAAGAATGGCGGCATAGCCTCCGGCCTTGTGCACGGATTCAAAGGCCACGCGCCCCGGGGTCATGTCGTAGTGGTCTCCGCGCAGCCGCACGTCGGTGGGGCCGCCCTTGCTGCCCCTGGCCCACGCCGATGCCAGCTGCATGAGCCCCAACCCCAGCACCCCCCACCCCAGAATGGCGTGCCATGCCGCGGCCTGGCTCACGCCGCGGGCGTTGCCCCAGGCCAGCCCGATGCCTGCCAGCATCAGCGCCATGCCGCCGTACTGCAGCACGCGGTGCGCGTGCCACCAGGTCTTGTTGTCGCGCACCGCCGGCCAGTCCTGGCCGGGCATGATCTTGAAGAAGCGCGCAACCAGCACACCCAGCGGCAGCAGGATGGCCCAGGCCAGAACCATGAGGCGGGCGTGCCAGAAAGCCCACGGCGCGATCTCGTGGTGCGCCGCTCCGCTGATGGGCGTCAGCAGCCACTGCATGAGGCCGTTCATGCACCGCCCCGTGCAGGAAAGCGGGACAGCACGCGCGAGACATCCGGCTCGCGCTGGGTCGCGATCCAGCGTTCGAACTGCAGCGTCTCCATGTTGAGGCAGCCCAGCAGGTCGTTGTCCTGGCTCACGAAGGCCAGCGGCCGCGACGGGTGGAAGCTCAGGGCGATGGCCCGCGCCTCCATCGGCACGTGGGCCAGCTCCCGCAGCGTGGCGGGGTCCACCACGGACAGGCTGCGTTCGCCGTAGTTGGTGACCACCAGCCTGCCGTCCCGGTACAGGTACAGGCGCGTGGGATCGTCGCGCGAGGGCGCCCGGTCCTTGACCTGCATGGTCGCGGTGTCGATCGCGCAAAGCGTGTTGCTCAAGCGGCAGCTCACGTACAGCGTCTTCTCGTCCCCGCTCAGCGCATAGCCTTCGGGTTTCTCGCCGGGAGCGCAGGCCACGGGAGCCACCGTGGCATCGTGGGGCCGGATCCTGGTCACGGTGTGCGACAGCAGGTTCATCGCATAGGCTGTCTGTCCGTCGCGGGTGAGCGCGAACAGGTGGCTCTTGATGCCCCCAGTGCTCACGGCCCTGCGCGGGGCCGTGTCCGTGGCGGGATGGTCCAGGACCACGAGTTGCGCTCGGTCTTCGCTGAGCGCGTACAGGCGATCCTGTGCGTCCATCTGCATGCCGTGCAGCCGGTTGAAGGGGGCGATGTCGATGCAGCGCACCAGCTTCCTGCGGGCGATGTCCACCTGAAGGATCTGTGTGCCCCCAGCGCCCGGATGGCCCGAGGTTTCCACGCCATAGTGGCCGATGTAGGCATAGGCCTGGTGCGAGTCGATCACGAACTCGTGCGGGAAGTCGGGCAGCGCAATGCTGGCCAGCCGTTCACCGCTGCCGATGTCGTAATAGCTCAGGCAGTGGCTGCACTTTTCCACCAGAAGCAGGACGTCGTCGGTCATGGCCGGGGGGCTCCGCGTGTGTTGAGAACGATGCTGTACAGCGAGGTGCTGGCGGCGATGAAGAGGGTGTCCCTGCGCGTTCCCCCGAAGGTCACGTTGCCCACCTTCTCGGGCACGGGAATCTTGCCCAGCAGCGTTCCGTCGGGGTGCAGCACCTGCACGCTGTCTTCGCTGCTGGTGTAGATCCGGCCGCGGTGGTCCACGCGGAAACCGTCCGGCACGCCCGGCGAGACCCGGGCGAACACGCGGGGGTCCTCCAGCGCATGTTCCCGCACGTCGAAGACCACGATGTGGTGGTGGCCCGTGCCGTCCGGGCGCAGCGCGGCCGAGGTGTCGCTCACGTACAGCAGGCTTTCGTCGGGAGAAAAAGCGAGGCCGTTGGGCTCCTGCAGGAACCCGGACGCCTTGTGCAGCTGTCCGTCCGACGGGTCGTAGCAGAACACGTAGTTGCCGCCCAGCTCGGGGGGCGCCTTGTGGCCTTCCCGGTCGCCGAGGATGCCGTAGGGCGGGTCGGTGAACCAGATGCAGCCGTTGCTCTGCACCACCACGTCGTTGGGGGAGTTGAGCCGCTTGCCGTGGAAGTGGCTGACCACCACCTCATCGGGCGTGTCCGCATGCAGGCGCCCCCCGACCTGGGGCGTGCGCACGATGGCGCGTTGCCCGTGGGAGCAATGCAGCAGGTTGCCCGCGCCATCGAGCGCGTGGCCGTTGGTGAAATCGACCTGGTCGCGCCAGACGCTCATGCCGTCGGCGGGGGACCAGCGCAGCATGCGATTGTTGGGAATGTCGCTCCACAGCACCGAATCGTCCTGGGGCAGCCAGACCGGCCCCTCGCTCCAGGCGGCCCCCGTGCACAGCCGCCGCAGCGCCGCGCCCTCGAAGACAGGGGCCAGGCGCGCATCCAGGATGTGGGGTGGTGGGGCGAGGAATTCGGTCACGGACATCCCTGGGCGTGGTGTGCCTTGGCCGTGGCGGACGGCACGTGGCAGTGGGTGCCCGCCGTGGGCGGGTTGGCTGTCGCCATCCCGGCCTGGCTGTGGCATTGGAAGCGCGCGGCGTGCGGGAGGCGGGGCCCGGCAAAGTTCGCGGGCAGGGCGGCGAAGGGCCTGTCCTGGGTGCCTTCATCCCGCTTGGCGCGGACCGCGCCGGCCACGGGGCGAAAGGCTTCCTCGCGGCGGATGCGCGGCGCGGCGGCGGTGGGGTGGGCGGAGCGGCGGTCATCGCTGGCCCACGCGGCAGCCCGGGGCCTGCGGGTGGTGAGGTGATCGCGGGGGCGCATGGCGGGCAGGGCTTTCAATGCGCCCAGCGCAGCACCAGTGGATCGAGCGGGCGTGCGATGGCCAGCAGCTGGCGGCGCACCTCCGGGTGCATGGGCGGCCAGGGCGCGCGCGGTGCGTCGCAGGCGATCACGCGGCCTTCCTTCATCAGCGTCTTGGCCGCCAGGAAGCCCGCCTGGCGGTTCTCGTGGTTGATCAGCGGCAGCCAGCGCTGGTATTCGGCGAAGGCCTGGTCCCTGTCGCCCTGGCGGTGGGCTTCGATGATGGGGCGTATGCCGTCCGCGAACCCGCCGCCCGTCATCGATCCGGTGGCCCCGGCTTCCAGGTCCGCCAGCAGGGTGATGGCCTCCTCCCCGTCCCAGGGGCCTTCGATGGCCTCGCCGCCCAGCGCGATGAGCTCGCGCAGCTTGCTCGCCGCCCCCGCGGTTTCCATCTTGAAGTAGCAGACCTGTTCGATCTCCTGCGCCATCCGGGCCAGGAAGGCCGCAGACAGCGGCGTGCCCGCGGCCGGTGCGTCCTGGACCATGACGGGGATGCCGACGGCGTCGGACACGCCCTGGAAGAAGCTCCGGATGCGTGCCTCGCTGAAGCGGAAGGTGGCGCCGTGGTAGGGCGGCATCACCATCACCATGGCCGCGCCCATGTCCTGTGCGCGGCGGCTGCGCGCGGCGCAGACGGCGGTGCTGGTGTGGGTGGTGGTGACGATGACGGGCACGCGGCCCGCCACATGCTCCAGTGCCGTGCGGGTGAGGGTTTCGCGTTCTTCGTCCGACAGCAGGAACTGCTCGGAGAAGTTGGCCAAGATGCACAGGCCGTCCACGCCCGAGTCGATCATGAAGTCCAGGCAGCGCTTCTGGCTGGCCAGGTCGAGCGTGCCGTCCTCGTGGAAGGTGGTGGGCACCACGGGGAAGATGCCACGGTAGCGGGGGGTGGAGCGTCCAGGCATGCCGCGGCCCTTATCCGACGATGTGGAACTGGTCGAGGTACTCGGTCTTGAGCGCGAGGCCCAGGCCCGGTGCGTCGTCCCTGAGCTGCAGGAAACCGTTCTCCGCCACGGGCTCGCCATCGAAGAGGTACCAGAACAGCTCGTTGCCGACCTCCACATCGAAGATGGGGAAGTACTCGGCCATGGGCGAGGCCAGCGTGCTCATGGTCAGGTGGTAGTTGTGCATCTGCCCCGCATGCGGCACCACCGGCACGCTGTGGGCCTCGCACAGGGCGTTGATCTTGTGGGCGGCGGTGATGCCGCCCACGCGGTTGGTGTCGTACTGCACGACGCTCACGGCCTTCTTGTCCAGCAGCTGCCTGAAGCCGTAGAGGCTGAACTCATGCTCTCCGCCCGAAATGGGGATGCTGCCCATGGCATTGAGTTCGGCATAGCCGTCGATGTCGTCGGCGATCACGGGCTCTTCCAGCCAGCGGGGCTCGAACTTCTCGAGCTTGGGCAGCATGCGCCTGGCGTATTCGAGGCTCCAGCCCATGTAGCACTCGAGCATCAGGTCGTTGTCGTAGCCGATGACCTCGCGCACGGCCTCGACGGACCTGAGGTTTTCCTGCACGCCCTGCTGCAGATGGGCGGGCCCGTAGCCGAAGCGCATCTTGAATGCGGTGAAGCCCTGGTCCAGGAACTTCTGCGCTTCGGCCTGCATGGCGTCCAGGTCGGTGCGGTAGAGCTTGGAGTAGTAGCAGGGGATCTTTTCCTTGGTGCGCCCGCCCAGCAGCTTGAACACCGGCTTGTTCACGCTCTTGCCCAGGATGTCCCAGATGGCCAGGTCCACGGCCGAGATGGCGGCCATGGTCACGCCCTTGCGGCCCCAGGCATGGGTGGCGCGGTACATGCGCTGCCACAGGTACTCGTAGTCCCAGGGGTCCTGTCCGATGACCAGCGGCGCGAGGTACTCGTCGATGATGGCCTTGGCGATGCGCGGCGCCAGCGCCACGTTGCCCAGGCCCACGATGCCGTCATCGGTCTCCATCTCCACCACGGTCCAAGAGTGGAAGCGGAAGGTGCTCATGGTCTCGGTCCTGGAGTAGACGAGGTCCATGGCGTTGGCGCAGAAGTTGTCTTGGGGCGCGATGGTCTTGCCCTTCCATTCGTAGACGCGCGCGCGGACGGATTTGATTTTCATGGCGATTTCTTTTTTCTGTCATTCACCGGCCAGCGGGTCGCCCTGGCGGGCGCGCAGCTGGTTCGAGCCCATGCGTGCGGCGATCCGGAATGCGTTGTGCGTGGCATTGACATCGGCCACGCCCCTGCCCGCGATGTCGAAGGCCGTGCCATGGGCGGGCGTGGTGATGGGGATGGGAAGCCCGCCCTGGACGGTGACCCCCCGGCTGAATCCCAGCAGCTTGATCGCGATCTGGCCCTGGTCGTGGTACATGGTCACCACCGCCTGGTAGTGGCCGTCGCGCGCTTTCAGGAACACCGTGTCCGCGGGGAAGGGGCCTTCCACCGGCACTCCGGCTTCCTGGAGCGTCCTGACGGCCGGCGCGATGATGTCGATCTCCTCGCGTCCGCACATGCCGCCGTCCCCCGCGTGCGGATTGAAAGCCGCCACGGCCACCCTGGGATCGGGGAACCCGCTGTCCTGCAGCGACTGGTGGATGAGCCTGGCGGCGGCCACGATGCGTTCCTGGCTCAGTGCCCGCGCGGCATCCTTGAGGGGAATGTGCGAGGACACCCGCGATGTCCACAGGCGGCCCAGGGTGTTGAACTCGCAGAAGTAGCCCTGCACTCCCAGGTACGCGGCGAAATGGTGCAGTTCGTCCTCGTGGCGGAGCCCGCCCAGCTTCATGGCGTGTTTGTTCAGGGGGGCGAAGCAGATGGCGTCCACATGGGCGGCCTGGGCCGCATCCATGCAGAGGTTCAGCACCTGAAGGACGGAGGCCCCGCATTCCGCCGCCACGTGGCCGCAGCGGACCTTGCCGGCATCGATGGACGCCACCGGCACAAAGGCAGGCCGGTCCTGGTGGGGGCGGTGGCGCACTTCGGCCAGCGTCGCGACGGGGTGTGTCGGCACGGCGACGCCAGCGGTCTGCTGGCCGGCATTCCACACCCAGATGTCGCCCACCACGACCACGTTGGCCTCCTCGTGGACGTCAGGCCGGCTGAGCAACTTCGCGATGAGCTCAGGACCGATGCCCGCGGGGTCGCCCAGGGTCAGGGCCACGACCGGTTTTGCGGCGTTTGTCATGGATGGGATTCGGTTTTGGGTGGTGTCGCCTGCTGCATGTGGGCCGATTATTGGGAGGCGGATAGTTAACGTAAATTCAAAAATTGAACATAACTAATAATCACTGGTTATGATTTGACGCTGGGTTTTCCCGTAAGCCAGAGGCGGTTCCTCCATGCACAAAACAAGTCCTTTTGTCGTCTCGCAACTGCTCAACCGGCTGCGCATGCGGCAGGTCGCCCTCATGCTGGCTTTTGCCGAACATGGCACCTTGCGGGGGGCGGCGGTCGAGCTGGGAATGAGCCAGCCCGCCGCCACGAAGATGATTCAGGAGCTGGAGTCGGCGCTCGGGCAGCGCCTGTTCGAACGCGAGGGGCGGGGGCAGCGGATGACACCGGCCGGCGAGCGCGTGCTGGGGTACTTCCAGGGCATGCGCGGCTCGATGGAGTCCATGGCCCGCGAACTCGATGAACTGAAACTGGGAAGCGCGGGGCGCCTGGCGGTGGGCTGCATCATGGCGCCGCTGCCCACCTTGCTGAACCAGGCCATCATCGCGTTCAACAAGACCTATCCGCTGACCACCATCCAGGTGACGCTGGACACCAGCGACAGGCTGGTCGAACTGCTCAAGGACGGCCTGATCGACATCGCCATCGGGCGCGTGCGGCCGGAGCACAAGGCCCTGTTCGGCTTTCAGCCGCTGGCCAACGAGTCGCTGGCCGTGGTGGTGGGAGTGGGGCACCCGCTGTCCAAGAAAAGGCAGGTTCCCTTCTCCAGCTTGCTGGACTACCCCTGGATACTGCAGCCCTCCGGCAGCCCCATGCGCGAGGTGCTGGACCAGGAGTTCCGCTCGCTCCACGCGCCGCCGCCCCGTGGCCTGATCGAGACGGCCTCCATCCTGACCACCATGCAGCTGATCGCGGATACCACCATGGTGGCCGTGATTCCGCTGTCGATCGCCACGATCTATGCGCGGCACCATCTGCTCAAGATCCTGCCCTGCCACATCAAGCACAAGATGGGCGAGTTCGGCGCCATCACGCGCAGGGACCGCCCCCTGCCCCAGGCCGCGCGCTACTTCCTGTCGGCGCTGCATCGCAGCCGCCCGCCGCCGCCGCAGGCGTAGCGGCCGCGCACGGGACGGCCCGGGCTCATTTGTTTTTGTGATCGTCCCATGTGCGTAAGCAATTTGACGCCCCCGCGGGCCTCGTCGACACTGCGCTCGCCAGCCTGCGGTATGCAGGCGGCTTCATAACCACCGCTGCGCGCCCCCACGATCCCGATCCATGAATCCTGCACCCGAAGCCCCCACCGTGGCCGCCGTGTCCGTCAACGACATGCGCGAGCGCATCCGCCGCAAGAGCCGCCTGAAAGGCCGCCAGCCCGAGGATGCCGCGCTGGCCGAGGTGGCGCAGCTGCTGGGGCCGCGCCCGGCCGATGGTTTTCGGCGCGATCTGCTCATCGAATACCTGCACCGGCTGAACGACCACTTTGGCGTGCTGCACGACCGCCACCTGGTGGCGCTGGCCAAGCAGCTCAACCGCCCCATGGCCGAGGTGTATGAAGTGGCCAGCTTCTACCACCACTTCGACATCGTGCGCGGCGAGGATGCCCAGGCCCCGCGCCTGGTGCTGCGGGTGTGCGACAGCCTGAGCTGCAGCCTGGCCGGCGCACATGAACTGCTGGCCGAGCTGCCCGGGCGCCTGCGCGCGATGAACCTTGGTGCAGGGCAGGGCGATGTGCAGGTGGTGGCCGTGCCCTGCGTGGGCCGCTGCGAGCAGGCGCCCGTGGCCGTGGTGCACCAGTGCCCGGTGCCACACGCCACGGTGGATGCCGTGCTGGGCACCATCATTTCGAAGCCAAATCGGGCCCTGGCGCTTCATCCACAAGCGCTGGCAGCTATCAATTTTGATATTGCCGCGCTGGCCGAACACAGCGTGCCTGCGCAGCCAGACCCGGTCAGTCCCGCCCACACCGACCTCGCCACCTACCGCGCGCACGGCGGCTACCAGACGGCCGCCGCGCTGGTCAACGGCGAAATGGATGCCGAGGCAGTGCTCTCGGCCATGGAGAACTCGGGCCTGCGCGGCCTGGGCGGCGCAGGCTTTCCGGCGGGACGCAAATGGCGCATCGTGCGCGACCAGCCCGCGCCACGGCTGATGGCCGTCAACATCGACGAGGGCGAGCCCGGCACCTTCAAGGACCGCACCTACCTCGAACGCGACCCGCACCGGTTTCTGGAAGGCGTTCTCATCGCCGCCCAGGTAGTGGGCACCGAAGCCATCTACATCTACCTGCGCGACGAGTACCACGGCTGCCGCGCGCTGCTGCAGGCGGCGCTGCGGGATCTGCGCGCCGAACCGCCATGCCCCTTGCCGCACATCGAGCTGCGGCGCGGCGCGGGCGCCTACATCTGCGGCGAAGAGTCGGCCATGATCGAGAGCATCGAAGGCAAACGTGGCGAGCCCCGCATGCGCCCGCCCTACATCGCGCAGGTGGGCCTGTTCGGCCGGCCCACGCTGGAGCACAACTTCGAGACGCTGTACTGGGTGCGCGACATCATCGAGCGCGGGCCCGAGTGGTTTGCCAGCTTTGGCCGCCACGGGCGCAAGGGGCTGCGCAGTTTCAGCGTGAGCGGACGCGTGAAGTATCCCGGCGTCAAGCTCGCGCCTGCGGGCATCACGGTGCAGGAACTCATCGACGAATACTGCGGCGGCATGCCCGACGGCCACCAGCTGTATGCCTACCTGCCCGGCGGCGCGTCGGGCGGCATCCTTCCCGCCAGCCTGAGCAACATCCCGCTCGACTTCGACACGCTGCAGCCCCACGGCTGCTTCATCGGCTCGGCCGCCGTCATCGTGCTCAGCCAGCACGACCGGGCCCGCGATGCGGCGCTGAACGTGATGCGCTTCTTCGAGCACGAAAGCTGCGGCCAGTGCACGCCCTGCCGGGTGGGCACGGCCAAGGCTGCGGCGTTGATGCGCGCCCCGCAGTGGGATGAAGAACTGCTCGACGACCTGGCCCAGGTGATGGGCGATGCATCGATCTGCGGCCTGGGCCAGGCGGCGCCCAACCCCATCCGCTGCATCCACAAATATTTTGCCCACGAGGTGGGCGAGGCGCCCTGGCCAGGCGACCTGCCCAGGCCGCGCAACAGCCCGCTCGCCGAGCAACTGCCCGGAGGACTACAGCCATGAGCGCCGTGTTGACATCCACGGCGGCGCGGCCTGGCGTGGCCTTCGAGTTGGACGGCCAGCCCGTCACCGCCCACGCCGGTGAAACCATCCTCAAAGCCGCGCAGCGCCATGGCGTGGACATTCCCCACCTCTGCTACACCGACGGCCTGCGCCCCGATGGCAATTGCCGCGCCTGCGTGGTCGAGATCGCCGGCGAGCGCACGCTCGCCCCCAGCTGCTGCCGCGCGCCGACCGAGGGCATGAAGGTGTCGGCCGCCAGCCCGCGCGCCCGCAAGAGCCAGCAGATGGTGGTGGAGATGCTGCTGTCGGACATGCCCGATGTGGGCTATCGCTGGAACGACGACCAATCAAATACTCCTGAATTGATAGCTGGTGGCGCTTATCCATCAATCGCTAGCGGCAAATTTGATTCAAATATTTCAGAAACGATAGGCCAGCACGGCGAACTGAGCGAGTGGGCCGACCGCCTGGGCGTGGCCGTGCGCCCGGCCCTCAAGGCCCTGCGCCGCGAGCAGCCCGCGCCCGACCTGAGCCACCCGGCCATGGCGGTGAACCTGGACGCCTGCATCCAGTGCAACCGCTGCGTGCGCGCCTGCCGCGAGGAACAGGTCAACGATGTGATCGGCTACGCGCTGCGCGGCGCGCAGAGCAAGATCGTCTTCGACCTCGACGACCCCATGGCCGAGAGCACCTGCGTGGCCTGCGGCGAATGCGTGCAGGCCTGCCCCACGGGCGCGCTCAGTCCCAAGACGCACATCGGCCCGCAGGCGGTGGACCGCAAGGTCGATTCGGTCTGCCCGTTCTGCGGCGTGGGCTGCCTCATCACCTACAACGTGCGCGATGAAAAAATCATCAGCGTCGAGGGCCGCGACGGCCCGGCCAACCACGGCCGCCTGTGTGTGAAAGGGCGCTTTGGTTTCGACTACGCCCACCACCCCGACCGCCTGACGGTGCCGCTGATCCGCAAGAGCGGCGTGCCCAAGGAGGTGCGGCCCTACGGCGCCGACTGGCGCGATACCTTCCGCGAAGCGACCTGGGACGAGGCGCTCGGCCTGGCCGCCGGCACGCTCAGGTCGCTGCGCGACACGCACGGCCCCAAGGCGCTCGCAGGCTTTGGATCGGCCAAGGGCAGCAACGAAGAGGCCTACCTGTTCCAGAAGCTGGTGCGCACCGGCTTTGGCAGCAACAACGTGGACCACTGCACGCGGCTGTGCCACGCCTCCAGCGTGGCCGCGTTGCTCGAAGGTGTGGGCTCGGGCGCGGTGAGCAACCCGGTGAACGACGTGGAGCATGCCGGGCTGATCTTCGTGATCGGCTCCAACCCCACGGCCAACCACCCCGTGGCCGCCACGTGGATGAAGAACGCCGCGCAGCGTGGCGCGAAGATCGTGCTGGCCGATCCGCGCATCACCGACATCGGCCGCCATGCCTGGCGCACACTGCAGTTCAAGGCCGACACCGACGTGGCCATGCTCAACGCGCTGATCCACACGGTGATCGACGAAGGCCTGGTGGATGAAGCCTTCATCCGCGACCGCGCCAACAACTTCGAGGCCTTGAAGGCCAACGTGATGGGCTGCAGCCCCGAGGCCATGGCCCCGGTGTGCGGAATCCCGGCCGAGACGCTGCGCGAGGTGGCGCGGGCGTTTGCAAAAAGCAAAGCCTCGATGATTCTGTGGGGCATGGGCGTAAGCCAGCACGTGCACGGCACCGACAACGCGCGCTGTCTGATCGCGCTGTGCGCCGTCACCGGCCAGATCGGCAAGCCCGGCTCCGGCCTGCACCCGCTGCGCGGCCAGAACAACGTGCAGGGCGCGAGCGACGCGGGGCTGATCCCCATGATGTTCCCCAATTACCAGCGGGTGGACAACGCGGAGGCGCATGCCTGGTTCGAGGACTTCTGGGGCGCCCGGCTCGATGAGGCGCCGGGCTACACCGTGGTCGAGATCATGCACAAGGCCCTGGCCGACGACAGCGACCCGCACAAGGTGCGCGGCATGTACATCATGGGCGAAAACCCCGCCATGAGCGACCCCGACCTGAACCACGCGCGCCACGCGCTGGCCAGCCTGCAGCACCTGGTGGTGCAGGACATCTTCCTGACCGAAACCGCCTGGCTGGCCGACGTGGTGCTGCCCGCCAGCGCCTGGCCCGAAAAGACCGGCACCGCCAGCAACACCGACCGCATGGTGCAGATGGGCCGCCGCGCCCTGAACCCGCCCGGCGAAGCGCAGCCGGACCTGTGGATCATCCAGCAGATCGCCGCGCGCATGGGGCTTGGCTGGAACTACGAAGGCGAAGAGTCCGGCGTGGCCGCTGTCTACGACGAAATGCGCCAGGCCATGCACGCCAGCATCGAGGGCATCACCTGGGACCGCCTCGCGCGCGACTCCAGCGTGACCTACCCCTGCCTCACGGAGGGCGACCCGGGCCAGCCCATCGTCTTCACCGAAACATTCCCCACGCCCACGGGCCGCCTGCAGCTGGTGCCCGCCAGCGTGATCCCGGCGGCCGAAAAGCCCGATGCCGACTACCCCCTGGTGCTCATCACCGGCCGCCAGCTGGAGCACTGGCACACGGGCAGCATGACCCGGCGCAGCACGGTGCTCGACGCCATCGAGCCCATGGCCACCGCATCGCTGCATGGCGACGAACTGGCGCGGCTGGGCGTGGCGCCCGGGGCGCTGGTGGGCATCCGCTCGCGGCGCGGCATGGTGCAGGTGCGCGTGCGGCGGGACGACGGCACGCCGCGCGGCACCGTGTTCATGCCGTTTGCGTATGTGGAGGCGGCGGCCAACCTGCTCACCAACGCGGCGCTGGACCCGTTCGGCAAGATCCCCGAGTTCAAGTACTGCGCGGTGGCCGTCGAGCGGCTGGAGGTGGCGCAGGCCAATGCGCCGCACTGAGAACCCGCAAAGCCGCCTGGTTTTGCCTGAGCGCCGGCTGAGGGCGGAGTACAGTCAACGCCCATGACCGAACGCCCCCACACCGACGTTGCCGTGATCATGCGCTGCGAGCGCATCGACAACCGCTGGCAGCCCTGGCGCTGGTCGCTGGCCGAGGTGGTGATCAACGAGCCCACCTTCGGCACCGCGCCGCGCCGCCTGCTCAGCGACGAGCGCGAGCAGCGCTGGCTGTTCCCCGGCTTCGTGGTGGAGCTGTTCCGCGACGATGCCGAGGGGTACCACCTCAACCTCACCTCGCCGGCCCCGTGCTGGTTCGTGCTGTGGCGCCGCGATGAGGACACCGGCACGGGCGAGATCCCGCTGGCGCGCCCCGTGGCCGTGAGCCTGAGCTACCACGACGCCGGCCGCTGGCTGGACGCGCAGGAAACCGTGGAGCAGGTGCCCGCCCCGCCCGAGGTGCTGGAGGTGCTGCGCGCCTTCGTGGCCGAGCACTACCAGCCCGAGCCCAAGCGCAGGAAGCGCCCCGACAGCTTCCGCCCGCTGCAGGACCGTTTTGGCAACCCTGCGGCCGTTTCCACCGAGAAACAGCGCGGCGGCGGCGGGCGTGGTGGTGGTGGCGTCGTGGAGCAGGGAAGGGCAGACCGTGGCTGACGGATTCCTCGGGCGCTGGTCGCGCCGCAAGCAGGAGGTGCGCGAGGGCAAGCCGGTGGCAGACCCACCGCCCGCCGCCGCACTGCCCCCCGTGCCGGCGCAGGGCTTGCCCGTCACGGCAGCGGCGACGGGGCAGGCCGCCCATCCCCCAGCGGCGGACAACCCGCCGCCCGTCGACCCGGCGCCACCGCCGCCCACGCTGGCCGATGCCCAAGCGCTCACGCCCGCGTCCGACTTCAAGCCCTTCGTGCAGCGCGCGGTCTCGCCCGAGGTGCGCAACCTGGCGATGAAGAAGCTGTTCGCCGACCCGCACTTCAACGTGATGGACGGCCTGGACATCTACATCGGCGACTACACGCAGCCCGATCCCTTGCCCGAGGGCATGCTGCGCAAAATGGCCAGCGCCCATGCCATGGGCTTCTTCGACCATGAAAAGCCCTCCCCGGACGCGGAGGGCGCTGCGGCAAAGCCCCCGGGTCCCGCTCAGCATCGGGATGATGCGGAGGCGCAAGAGGCCGCGGGCGTGGCACAGTCGGGGGTATGCACCGCTGTTCCTAGCGAGTCCTCCAGCGAGCCCGGCGCGCCCGCGCTGTCCCCCACCGGGACAGCCGACGCGCCAGCCAGCCAACCCGACCATGACCACGACGCTCATCTGCGACTGCAACCAGACGATGCCCCTCGACGCGAAGGCGTTGGGCGCGGCACTGCATGACGACCAGGGCCTGACCCTTCACTCCACGCTGTGCCGGCGCGAAGCCGGCGCTTTCCAGCAGGCCATCAAGACCGGCCAGGACGTGGTGGTGGCCTGCACGCAGGAGCAGCGCCTGTTCGCCGAGCTGGGCCAGCAGACCGAGGGCGCCATCTCCCCCCTCCGCTTCGTCAACATCCGCGAGACCGGCGGCTGGAGCCGCGATGCGAGCCAGGCCACCCCCAAGATCGCGGCGCTGCTGGCCGCCGCGCAGTTGCCCGAGCCCGCACCCGTGCCCACGGTCACGTTCAGGAGCGCAGGGCGCCTTCTGATCATCGGGCCGCTGGATGCGGCCGAGCGTGCGGCGGCCATGGTGTCCGACGTGCTGGAGGTGACGGTGTTCACCCAGGGCCCGGGCGCTGCGGGCGGCGCGCAGGCGCGGCGCTTTCCCGTGCTGGGCGGGCGCATCACAGGCCTCACGGGCTGGCTGGGCGCGTTCGATCTGCAATGGACGGCCGACAACCCCATCGACCTGGACCTGTGCACCCGCTGCAATGCCTGCGTGGCCGCGTGCCCCGAAAACGCCATCGGGCTGGACTACCAGATCGACCTGTCGGCCTGCCAGTCGCACCGCACTTGTGTGAAGGTCTGCCAGGTGGCGGGTGCCATCGACTTCACCCGCGAAGCCGCGCCGCACACCGAGCGCTTCGACATGGTGCTCGACCTGCGCGCCGCCACGGCCACGCCCACCTTCGTGCAGCACGCGCTGCCGCAGGGGTACTTCCGCTGGGACGGCCGCGACATCGCCACGCTGCTGCGCCTGCGCGAACTGGTGGGCGAGTTCGAGAAACCCAAGTTCTTTGCCTACAAGCAAAAGCTGTGCGCCCACAGCCGCAATGAAACCGTGGGCTGCAATGCCTGCGTGGACATCTGCTCGGCCGAGGCCATTGCCAGCGACAAGAGCCGCCAACAAATCAAGGTGAACCCGCATTTGTGCGTGGGCTGCGGTGCCTGCACCACGGTGTGCCCCACGGGGGCGCTGACCTATGCCTACCCCAGCGCCACGGACCAGGGCACGAAGCTCAAGACGCTGCTGTCCGCCTATGCCGCAGCCGGCGGCAAGGACGCGGTGGTGCTGCTGCACAGCCAGGAGCGCGGGCAGGCGCTGGTGGAGGAATTGGGCCGCGCGGCGCAACTGAAGGTGGCGCACGGAGTGCCGGCGCGGGTGATTCCGGTGGCGGTGTGGCACACGGCCAGCCTGGGCGTGGACCTGTGGCTGAGCGCCGTGGCCTACGGCGCATCGCAGGTCGCGGTGCTGGTGACCGATGAAGAAGCGCCGCAGTACCTCGAAGGCCTGCAGGCGCAGATGGATGTGGCGCAGGCCATCCTGCGCGGGCTGGGCTACACGGGCAGCCACCTGCAGTTGGTCAAAGCGGTGCATCCCACGGCGCTCGATGCCGCGCTGCAGGCGCTGGGGCAGACCCGCCAGGCCACGCCCGCCGTGGCCGCGCGCTTCGCCGTGGCGCAGGAAAAGCGCAGCACGCTGGAGATGGCGCTGGACCATCTCATCGAACACGCGCCAGCCCCGGCGGCGGTGCGGTCCGACGCCATTGCGCTGCCGGCCGCGGGCTCCCCGCTGGGCAGCATCACCGTGGACAAGGACCGCTGCACGCTGTGCCTGAGCTGCGTGAGCGCGTGCCCCGCCAGCGCCCTGCAGGACAACCCGCAACTGCCCCAGTTGCGCTTCATCGAGAAGAACTGCGTGCAGTGCGGCCTGTGCGCCACCACCTGTCCCGAAGACGCGATCACCCTGCAGCCGCGCCTGCTGCTCACGCCCGAGCGCGCGCAGCTGCGCGTGCTCAACGAAGCCAAGCCCTGGGCCTGTGTGCGCTGCAGCAAGCCGTTCGGCACGGTCAAGGCCATCGAGGCCATGCTGGGCAAGCTCTCGGGCCACCCCATGTTCCAGGGCGAGGCGCTGGAGCGCCTGAAGATGTGCAGCGACTGCCGCGTGATCGACCTGTATTCCTCCCAAAGCGAAGCGAAAGTGACGGACCTGTGAGCGCCCAACCTTCAATGACCATCCCCGGCAGCGCGGCGCTGGACGAAGAAACCGCGCGCGCCGAGCTCTATGGCCTGCTGTCGCAGCTGTACTACGCGGCGCCCGGCCCCGAACTGCTGTCCGCCCTGCGCGTGGCGGTGACGGAGGCGCCCACCGCTGGCGGCTTTCTGCAGGAGCCCTGGCAGCAACTGGTGGGCGCGGCGCGCGCGCTGGACGATGCGGCCGTGGCGCTGGAGTTCGACCGCCTGTTCGGCGGCGTGGGCAAGCCCGAGGTCTACCTGTACGCATCGCACTACCTGAGCGGCTTCCTGAACGAAAAGCCCCTGGCCCGCCTGCGCACCGACCTGGCCCGCCTGGGTTTGGCGCGTGATGAGGCGGCCATGCCCGAGACCGAAGACCACATCGCCTACCTGTGCGAGGTGATGCGCTACCTGATTGCCGGTGACGACGTGGCCGTGTGCAACCTGGCGTCCCAGCGCGACTTTTTTGCAACGCACCTGCAGCCCTGGACCGGGGCGCTGTGCGATGCGCTGGCGGCCCACCCCCAGACCCGCCTGTATGCGGCGCTGGCCGCATTCACGCGGGCTTTCGTGGCCGTGGAGGCGCAGGGCTTCGACATGCTCGATTGAGCGGGGCGCGCTCGCGGCGTCTGGCCGGGCCGCTATAAAAGGTGAGTAACTTGGTGGGAGGTATTTGCCTCAATTGCAGTGTTGCACTCAGTGACATAGACTGTATGAACAGCCTTTCATAGCTGCCAGCCATTCTGGAGACAAGCATGCAGAACAGCCAACCCCCATCCTCGCGCCGCAGCTTCTTTGCCGGCGCCGCCACCGTCGGCGCCGCAGCGGCCGCCGTGGTGGCCCTTCCCCAGGTGGCGCCGTCTTCCGATGCGGCAGTGTCCGAGCCCCCCCGCGTGGCGCCGGAGAAGGGCGGCGGGTACCACCTGTCCGCCCATGTGAAGCAGTACTACAAGACCACCCAACTCTGACGCGGGGCGCCCCATGTTGCTCACCAAGAAATCGCCGCACGCCGCGCCCGGCGCAGCCCCGGCATCTCCCTTTGTCCACAGCCTGCGCCGCGGTTTGTCGCAGGCCCTGCCCACCATGGACCGGCGCTCGTTCCTGCGCCGCTCGGGCCTGGGCGTCGGCGTCGGCATTGCCGCGTCGCAGCTGACCCTGGTCAAGAAGTCCAGTGCCGCCGAAGGCGCCAAGGTGGGCCTGGGCGACAGCAAGATCGAAGTGCGCCGCACCGTGTGCACCCACTGCTCGGTGGGCTGCGCGGTCGATGCCGTGGTCGAGAACGGCGTGTGGGTGCGCCAGGAGCCCGTGTTCGACTCGCCCATCAACCTGGGCGCGCACTGCGCCAAGGGTGCCGCGCTGCGCGAGCATGGCCATGGCGAGTACCGCCTGCGCTACCCCATGAAGCTGGTGAACGGCAAGTACGAGCGCATCAGCTGGGATACGGCCCTGAACGAGATCACCGCCAAGATGCAGGAGCTGCGCAAGGCCAGCGGCCCCGACAGCGTGTACTTCGTCGGATCGTCCAAGCACAACAACGAGCAGGCTTACTTGCTGCGCAAGTTCGTGAGCTTCTGGGGCACCAACAACTGCGACCACCAGGCGCGCATCTGCCACTCGACCACGGTGGCCGGCGTGGCCAACACCTGGGGTTATGGGGCCATGACCAATTCGTACAACGACATGCAGAACAGCAAGGTCGCCCTGTACATCGGATCCAACGCGGCCGAGGCCCACCCGGTGAGCATGCTGCACATGCTGCACGCCAAGGAAACCGGCTGCAAGATGATCGTGGTGGACCCGCGTTTCACCCGCACGGCCGCCAAGGCCGACGAATACGTGCGCATCCGTTCGGGCACCGACATCCCCTTCCTGTTCGGCCTGCTGTACCACATCTTCAAGAACGGCTGGGAAGACAAGAAGTACATCAACGACCGCGTCTACGGCATGGACAAGGTGCGCGAGGACGTGCTGGCCAAGTGGACGCCCGACAAGGTGCAGGATGCCTGTGGCGTGGGCGAGGCGCAGATGCTCAAGGTCGCCACCATGCTGCACGAGAACAACCCGGGCACCATCGTCTGGTGCATGGGCCAGACGCAGCACTCCATCGGCAATGCGATGGTGCGCGCATCGTGCATCCTGCAGCTGGCACTGGGCAATGTGGGCAAGACCGGCGGTGGCACCAACATCTTCCGGGGCCATGACAACGTGCAGGGCGCGACCGACGTGGGCCCCAACCCCGATTCGCTGCCCGGCTACTACGGCCTGGCCGAAGGCTCCTGGAAGCACTTCGCGGCGGTGTGGGGCGTGGATTTCGAATGGATCAAGAAGCAGTACGCCTCGCCCGCGATGATGACCAAGAGCGGCATCACGGTGTCGCGCTGGATCGATGGCGTGCTGGAGAACAACGAGCTCATCGACCAGGACTCCAACCTGCGCGGCGTGTTCTTCTGGGGCCACGCGCCCAACTCGCAGACGCGGGGCCTCGAGATGAAGCGGGCCATGGACAAGCTGGACCTGCTGGTGGTGGTGGACCCGTACCCCTCGGCCACGGCGGCCATGGCCGCGATGCCCGGCAAGGCCGAGGACCTCAACCCCAACCGCGCCGTGTACCTGCTGCCCGCGGCCACGCAGTTCGAGACCAGCGGCTCCTGCACGGCCTCGAACCGTTCGCTGCAGTGGCGCGAGAAAGTGATCGATCCGCTGTGGGAGAGCCGCTCCGACCACATGATCATGCACCAGTTCGCCGAGAAGCTGGGCTTTGCCACCGAGCTGTCCAAGAACTACAAGATGCAGAAGGTCAAGGGCATGGACGAGCCCGTGCCCGAGGACATCCTGCGCGAGATCAACAAGAGCGTGTGGACCATTGGCTACACCGGCCAGAGCCCCGAGCGCCTGAAGGCGCACATGAAGAACATGCACGTGTTCGACGTGAAGACCTTGAAGGCCAAGGGAGGCAAGGACAAGGACACCGGCTACGACTTCACGGGCGACTATTTCGGCCTGCCCTGGCCCTGCTACGGCACGCCCGAGCTCAAGCACCCCGGCTCGGCCAACCTGTACGACACCTCCAAGCACGTGATGGATGGCGGCGGCAACTTCCGCGCCAACTTCGGTGTGGAAAAGGACGGCCAGAACCTGCTGGCCGAGGACGGCTCGCACTCGCTGGGCAGCGAGATCACCACGGGCTACCCCGAGTTCGACCATGTGCTGCTCAAGAAGCTGGGCTGGTGGGACGACCTCACCGACGCCGAGAAAACCAAGGCCGAGGGCAAGAACTGGAAGACCGACCCGACGGGCGCGATCATCCGCGTGGCGATGAAGCATGGCTGCCATCCCTTTGGCAATGCCAAGGCGCGCGCGGTGGTGTGGAACTTCCCCGACGCCATTCCGCAGCACCGCGAGCCGCTGTACGGCACCCGCCCGGATCTTGTCGCCAAATACCCCACCCATGACGACAAGAAGGCGTTCTGGCGCATGCCCACGCTCTACAAGAGCCTTCAGGACAAGAACGTGGCCGACAAGGTGCACGAGAAATTCCCGCTCATCCTGAGCTCGGGCCGCCTCGTGGAATACGAAGGCGGCGGCGAGGAAACCCGCTCCAATCCCTGGCTGGCGGAGCTGCAGCAGGAATCGTTCGTCGAGATCAACCCCAAGACGGCGGCGGATCGCGGCATCCGCAACGGCGAGCGCGTGTGGCTCAGTTCCCCCACGGGTGCGCGGCTCAATGTGCAGGCGCTCGTCACCGAGCGCGTGGCGCCCGACACGGTATGGATGCCGTTTCACTTCTCGGGCCGCTGGCAGGGCGCCGACATGCTGGCGTACTACCCCAAGGGCGCGGCGCCCGTGGTGCGCGGCGAGGCCGTGAACACGGCCACCACCTATGGCTACGACAGCGTGACCATGATGCAGGAAACCAAGACCACGATCTGCAACGTGGAACGCGCCTGAAGACATGGCCCCCACGCTTGTCACTTTGTGTACTGCGCTGCCCCCCGAGGGGGCCGCGTTTTGCCTTGGGGCGGCCCGGCGGCAAAACCTGAATCGCTGATTGGAGACAGCAATGGCACGAATGAAATTCATCTGTGACGCAGAGCGCTGCATCGAATGCAACGGCTGCGTGACCGCCTGCAAGAACGAGCACGAGGTGCCGTGGGGCGTGAACCGCCGCCGCGTGGTCACGCTCAACGACGGAGTGCCCGGCGAGAAGTCCATCTCGGTGGCCTGCATGCACTGCAGCGACGCACCCTGCATGGCCGTGTGCCCCGTCAACTGCTTCTACCGCACCGAAGAAGGCGTGGTGCTGCACGACAAGGATGTGTGCATCGGCTGCGGCTACTGCAGCTACGCCTGCCCGTTCGGCGCGCCGCAGTTCCCGTCGCAGGGCACCTTCGGCGTGCGCGGCAAGATGGACAAGTGCACCTTCTGCGCCGGGGGGCCCGAGGACCACGGCAGCCAGGCCGAGTTCGACAAGTACGGCCGCAACCGCCTGGCAGAGGGCAAGCTGCCGGCCTGCGCGGAGATGTGCTCCACCAAGGCCCTGCTGGCCGGCGACGGCGATGTGGTGGCCGACATCTTCCGCAACCGCGTGGTGCAGCGCGGCAAGGGCGCCGAAGTATGGGGCTGGGGCACGGCCTACGGTTCGCAGCAGGCCGGCCAGCCTGCGGGGGGCAAGTCATGAAGCGGCTTCCCCTTCTTGTTGTTCTTGCAGCGGCAGGGGCTGTCGCGGCCCTCGCCGGTTGCGGCGAAAAACCCCAGACGGGCGCGGGCATCCGCAGCGACGCGCCGCCATATGCCGGCACGGGCAGCAACTTCACCCAGCCTGGCTGGAAGGCCGGGGACAAGGCCGGCTGGGAAGCGCAGCTCAAGGCGCGCCAGCAGTACGGCCAGAACGAATACACCCGCACCAAGTGAAGCGAGGTTCACCATGAAACACATCGTGTGTGCCTTGGTCGTGGCGGCGGGTGTGGCCTGGGGACCCGCGGGTGCCCAGGCGCCAGCGGCGCCCGATGCGGGCACGGCCGCAGCGGTGGTGCCGCAAGCACCCGGCGGCATCCAGGGCCAGAACATTTTCGAGGTCAAGCCGGATGCCAGCGCGGACCCCAAGTACGCCGGGCAGACCAACGGCGAGCGTGCCAAGGTGCAGCCTGGCAACAATGCGCCCATGTGGCGCCAGGTGGGGCAGGGCGTGACGGGCTACAGCAGCCTGCCCAAAACGCAGGCGCCCGAGGCCGGCAACCTGATCCAGCCCTTCGTGCAGTATCCCGGCTCGAGTTTCACCAATGCGGGTGAGGCCTGGCGGCAGGTGCGCAACCACTGGATCATTCCCTATGGCGCGGCGCTGTTCGCCATCGTGCTGCTGGCGCTGGGCATCTTCTACTTCGTCAAGGGCCCGCTGGGGCATGACCATCCCGAGGGCGCCGGCACCCGCCGCATCGAGCGTTTCACGCCGTTCGAACGGGCGGCGCACTGGTCCAATGCGTTCGCCTTCTGCACGCTGGCCCTCTCCGGCATCGTGATGGCCTTTGGCAAGTTCTTCCTCCTGCCGGTCCTGGGTGCCTCGCTGTTCGGATGGATCACCTATGCGCTCAAGAATGTGCACAACTTCATGGGCCCGTTGTTCGCCGTGTCGCTGCTCGTGATCATCCTCACCTTCGTCAAGGACAACATTGCCAACCGCGCGGACTTCGTGTGGCTGTCCAAGGGCGGCGGCATGCTGGGCGGTGACCACCAGGTTCCCTCCCACCGCTTCAACGCGGGCGAGAAGGGCCTGTTCTGGTGGGGCATCACCATCCCTGGCATCCTTGTGGTGGCCACGGGCCTGGTGCTCGACAAGCTCATCCCCGGCTTTGGCGACGTGCGCGGCGACATGCAGATCGCCCACATGGTCCATGCCTCGCTGGCCATCTGGATGATGGCGCTGATCTGCGGACACATCTACATGGGCACGGTGGGCATGCGCGGCGCCTACAAGGCCATGAAGACGGGCTACGTGAGCGAGGCCTGGGCCCGGGAGCACCATGAGCTCTGGTATGACGACGTCCAGGCGGGCAAGATTCCCCGCCAGCGCAGTGCCAGCACCCCGGGGGGCGATGCTGCCGCAGCGCCATCGGCAGGCCAACCCGCACAGGTATGAGGTACCGCACCATGACGCATTTTTTCCGTTCCTCGCTCCTGGCCGTGTGCGCGGCCAGTTCCTGCATGCTGGCGGTGGCCAAGCTTCCCGCGCCATCGCCCGAGGCCGCGGCCAAGGCCGCCGAAGCCGCCGCCAAGACGGCCTGGGCGGGCAAGGTGGACAACTACAAGCTGTGTCTGGCCCAGGATCGCGTGGCGGCCCACTATCGCAAGACCAGCCCAGCCGCCAAGCCCGCCACGGCCACCAGTGCCGCCGCATGCACCGACCCCGGACCGTTCGCGTACACGCCGCCGGAGGCCAAGCCCCTGGAGGCCTCTGGCGCCCATTCGCCGCCTGGCACGGCGAGCAGCCCGCCCAGCACGTCGACGCCCGCGGCGGCGGCATCGGCCCCCAAGTCCTGAACGCGGGCCCGGCGGCTGGCGCCCAGCCTCTTCCCAGGGGGCTCCGCGCCCCTGCCCCGGGCAGGACACCATGAGGCATTGCGGCCCCTGGCTGCGGCGCGCACGAAGCCTGCGTATAGTCCGGCCATGACTTCCCGCACCGCCACGGACCCCGCCACCCCGCCGTTGCCGCGCCTCACGCAGGCCCAGGCACCGCTCACCCATGGGGTCGAGGTGGTCAATGAACTGGGTGAACGGGAGCAGGTGTCCATTCCCGCCGAACGGCCGCTCACCGTGTATGTGGACAAGCGCGAGCTGGTCACGCTGATGACGCTGGGCGCTCAGCCTGAGCTCCTGGTGCTGGGCTACCTGCGCAACCAGCGGTTGGTGGAGTCCGTCTTCGACATCGAATCCGTCACCGTCGACTGGGAGGTCCACGCCGCCGCCGTGCGCACGCGCCACGGCATCGCGCGCATCGAGGAGCGGACGGCCAGCAAGGTGGTGACCACCGGCTGCGGGCAGGGCAGCGTGTTTGGCGGGCTGATGGATGAGGTGGACCGGATCGCGCTGCCCGAGGCGCGCCTCACCCAGGCCCAGCTGTATGGCATCGTGAACGCCATCCGCATCAAGGAGACCACGTACAAGTCCGCGGGCTCCGTGCATGGCTGCGCGCTGTTCCAGGGGGAGGAACTGCTCACTTTCGTGGAAGACGTGGGGCGCCACAATGCCATCGATACCATCGCGGGCTGGATGTGGATGAACCCCGAGGCGCCGGCCCGCACCGGTGGCGGGCCCTCCGCGGGGGGGCATGTGCCGATGTCGGGCTCGGACAAGGTGTTCTACACCACAGGCCGCCTCACGAGCGAGATGGTCATCAAGTCGGCCCAGATGGGCGTGCCCATCGTGGTGTCGCGCAGCGGCATGACGCAGATGGGCCATGCCGTGGCCCAGCAGCTGGGCCTGTGCGCCATCGGGCGCGCCACCAACCGCCGCTTCGTCTGCTACAGCGGGGTGCACCGGCTGGTGCTGCAGCCTGAACTGGCGCGGGTGCCTGCCATGGCGCCGGCGGCGTCCGCCAGCGCGGCCTGAGAGGCACTTTCGGGGGTATCTCGCGGCGGTCCGCCCCGGTTCCCCTGCGCATGTTCCCCGGCCCCCGGGCCGTCATCCCGCGGTGGCATGATGCGCGCATGCAAGACCTGAACGCCAAGGGCGCCTGGGCCGATACCCAACCGAGCCAGTGGGCCTCCGAACCCGCCAAGATCGAAATCCCGCTGGATGAGGGGCTGCCCCCCGGTGCGCCCGCCACTGCGCCGGCGGCGGCCTCGGCCGGGGCGCCTGCCCCTCTTCGCCTGCCCCTGGGAGCCTGGGTCCGCGAGGGCCTGCGGGCCACGCTGTTCCTGCCGCCCCGCACGGGGGCCGCGGTTCCCACCCCGTGGCAATTGATCGTTCTGGTGCTGCTCGGCGGCGCGCTGCTGGTGGGGGCGGCGCGGTTCCAGGTGACAGGGCCCGCCCAGTTCAGCCTGCGGGGCTGGCTCGCGCCGATGTGGAGCGGCCTGGCGCTTCTGTGGCTGGCCTGGTGGGCCATGGCACCCGCGCAGCGCCTTGCGGCCGGCGCGCCGGCCCCGGAGGGCGCGCCAACGGGCGGGCTCGCCGCCTGGTATGTGTTGTCGGCGTGGGCTCCGCTGGTGCCCCTGCTCGTGCTGTATGCCCTGCTGGGTGCCACCGTCCACCGGCCCGCGCTGTGGGTCGGAAACACGGCCGGAATCGTTTTCTGGACTGCCTACGGCGTGCTGACGGCGTGGGTTCTGGCGGCGCTGGTCGTGATGAGCGCGCGCTTCATCCGCTCGCGCCTGCGCACGGCGGTGTTCGCGGTGTCGATGGCGGCGGTCATCGGGGTGGGCATGTGGCAGTTCCAGGACCAGCCCTGGGAGCTGGACGGTGCGGCCCTGGCGGCGGCGCAGGCCGCCGAGGAGGGCCCCGAACCCGCGCAGCTGACCTTGTCGCAGCCGGTGTTCGAGGCGCAGCAGGCGCTGTGGGAGCGCCAGGTGCAAGCGCTGGCGGCCCAGCGGGACGGGGTGGTGGATGTCTACGGCCTCGTGTTCGCTCCCTATGCCGAAGAGAACGTGTTCCGGCGCGAAAGCACCATGGTCAGCACGCTGCTGCAGGAACGGTTCGACGCGCACGGCCGCGTGATCCACCTGCTCAACCATGCCGAGACCGCCGACACCCACGCCTGGGCGACGCCGCAGAACCTGCAGCGCGCCATTTCGGCCCTGGGTGCGCGCATGGACCGCGACCATGACCTGCTGGTGATCTACATGACCTCGCACGGCGCGCGCAACCACGAGCTGGCGGCATCGCACGGGCCGCTGCAGGTGCAGCCCGTCACGCCGGAAATGCTGCGCGCCGCGCTGGATGAAGCCGGCATTCGCCACCGCGTGATCGCGGTGTCGGCCTGCTACTCCGGCGGCTGGATCGGTCCCCTGGCCACCGATGGCACGCTCATCATGACGGCCGCCGACGCCACCCACACATCGTATGGCTGCGGCACGCGGTCCGAGCTCACGTTCTTCGGCCGCGCGGTGTTCAACGAGCAACTGCGCCAGACCCATTCATTCACCGAGGCCTTTGCCAAGGCCGTGCCGCTGATCGCGCAGCGCGAGGTGGAGGCCGGCAAGACCGACGGATTCTCCAACCCCCAGATCCACGTGGGCACACAGATCCAGCCCGTGCTGGAGGCGCTGCAAGCGCGCCTGGATGCGGGGGTGCCCGGTGGCGCGGCGCCGGCGGCCGCCGACACAAAGCCCTGAACAGCGCCAGAGCGCTCCGTTTGCGCTAAGGTTCCGTGCCATGAACCTGTCTTTTCTGCGCCTTGGCTGGCGCACCCTGGCCCGCGACCTGCGCGCGGGCGAACTGCGCCTGCTCATCGTGGCGGTCACGCTGGCGGTGGCGGCGCTCACGTCCGTGGGGTTTTTCGCCGACCGCCTTCAGGGCGGCCTGCAGCGCGATGCGCTGCAGCTGCTGGGCGGCGATGCCGTGGTGGCCAGCGACAACCCCACGCCAGCGGCGTTCGTCGAGCGGGCCGCGGCCCTGGGCTTGCAGGCGGTCACCACGGTGGGCTTTCCCACCATGGGCCGGGCCAGCGATGCGCAGGGCGGTGCCAGCAAGCTGGTGGCTCTCAAGAGCGTGCCGCCGGGCTACCCGCTGCGCGGCAGCCTCAAGGTGGCTGACGCGCCGGGGGCGCTCGACCAGCCCACCCGCGACATCCCTGCCCGGGGCGAGGCGTGGGTGGATGCTCCCCTGCTCGAATCGCTGAACCTGGCCATGGGCGACATGCTGTTGCTGGGCGATGCGCAGCTGCGCATCGCGCGCATCATCGTGATCGAGCCCGACCGGGGCGCGGGCTTCATGAGCTTTGCCCCGCGCGTGATGGTGAACGATGCCGACCTGCCCGCCACCGGCCTGGTGCAGCCGGCCAGCCGCCTCACCTACCGCTTCGCCGTCATCGGGCCGGGCCCCGCGGTCAAGGCCTTCAGCGAATGGGCCGTGGCGGAGGCCAAGAAGCCCGAGGTGCACGGGGTGCGGGTGGAATCCCTCGAAAGCGGCCGCCCCGAGATGCGCCAGACGCTGGACCGGGCGCAAAAGTTCCTGAGCCTCGTGGCGCTGCTCGCGGCGCTGCTGTCGGCCGTGGCCGTGGCGCTGGCCGCGCGCGGTTTCGCGGCAGAGCACCTGGATGCCTCGGCCATGCTGCGGGTGCTGGGGCAGAGCCAGCGCACCATCGCGGGCGCCTACACGGCCGAATTCGCTCTCGTGGGCCTGTTCGCCAGTTCGCTGGGCGTGGCGCTGGGCTATCTGGTGCACTATGCCTTCGTGCTGCTGCTCGCGGGGTTGGTCGAGTCAGCCCTGCCGCCGCCCAGCCTGTGGCCCGTGGCATTTGGCCTGGGCATAGGGCTCACGCTGCTGTTCGCCTTCGGCCTGCCGCCCGTGCTGCAGCTGGCCCAGGTGCCGCCCCTGCGCGTGATCCGGCGCGACGTGGGCGGGCTCAAGCCCGCGTCGCTGGCGGTGCTGGGCATCGGCATCGCCGGTTTCGCGGCCTTGCTGCTGACGGTCAGCAGCGACATCAAGCTGGGGCTGATTGCCGTGGGCGGCTTTGCCGGCGCGGTGGCCCTGTTTGCGGGGCTGTCGTGGGTGGCGGTGAAGCTGCTGCGCAAGAGCGTGAACGAGGCCACCGCCCCGCGCTGGCTGGTGCTGGCCACGCGGCAGATCTCCGCGCGCCCCGCCTACGCCGTGGTGCAGGTGAGCAGCCTGGCCGTGGGCCTGCTGGCGCTGGTGCTGCTGGTGCTGCTGCGCACCGACCTGGTGGACAGCTGGCGCAAGGCCACGCCCCCCGATGCGCCCAACCGCTTCGTCATCAACGTGATGCCCGACCAGTCCGATGCGTTCCAGCAGGCCCTCAAGGACGGCGGCGTGGCCCGGTACGACTGGTATCCCATGATCCGTGGCCGCCTGCTGGCCGTGAACGGCAAGCCCGTGGGCCCCGACAGCTATACCGACGACCGCGCCAAGCGCCTCGTCGACCGGGAGTTCAACCTTTCCAACGCCACCGAACCACCCCCCCACAACCAGATCGTGGCCGGCCAGTGGCGCCAGGGCGAGGAAGGTGCCATCAGCGTCGAGGAGGGCATTGCCGAGACCCTGGGCCTGCAGATGGGCGACCGGCTGCTGTTCGACATGGGCGGCGTGCAGAACGAGGCGCGCATCACCAGCCTGCGCAAGGTGGACTGGGGGTCGATGCGGGCCAACTTCTTCGTGATGTACCCCGTGGCCAGCGTCAAGGACGTGCCGGTCACCTACCTGGCGGCGTACCGCGCCCCCGAGACCAACGGCTTCGACAACGCCCTGGTGCGCCAGTTTCCCAACATCACCAACGTGGACATGGGCGCCACCATCACCCAGGTGCAGCGCGTGCTGGACCAGGTGATCCGCGCGGTGGAATTCCTGTTTGCCTTCACGCTGGCCGCCGGCCTGGTGGTGCTGTTCGCGGCCGTCACCGCCACGCGCGAGGAGCGCGCCCGCGAGTACGCCATCATGCGCGCCGTGGGCGCGCGCGCCAGCCTGCTGCGGCAGGTGCAGCGCGCCGAGCTGGTGGGCGTGGGCCTGCTCGCGGGCTTCCTGGCCAGCGCCGTGGCCGTGGGCGTGGGCTGGGCGCTGGCGCGCTTCGTGTTCGACTTCACCTGGACGGCCGCGCCCTGGGTGCCCCTGGCGGGCGCCGTGGCGGGTGCGGTGCTGGCGCTGGCCGCGGGCTGGTGGGGCCTGCGCGAGGTGCTGGTGCGCCCCGTGGTGGACACGCTGCGCCGTTCGGCGGAATAGGCTGCGTGTCGATTGCTACTCATTTGATAGCTTCCAGCGCTTTATAGGAAAGCGCTGGGGCCAGTTTTTTATATGAATTCCGACGTTCCCAAAGACACCGGCACCGGTGCAGAAACCGCCACCGCAACCACCCCCTTCGACTGGATCGGTGGCGAAGAGCGCGTGCGCGCCCTCACCGAGCGCTTCTACGACCTGATGGACCTGGAGCCGGGCTACGCCGAGCTGCGCGCAGCCCATGGCAGCGACCTGGCCAGCGCGCGGCAAAAGCTGTTCTGGTTCCTGTGCGGCTGGCTGGGTGGCCCCGACCACTACCAGAGCCGTTTCGGCCACCCGCGCCTGCGCATGCGGCACATGCCGTTTTCCATCGGCATCCAGGAGCGCGACCAGTGGGTGGCCTGCATGGACCAGGCCATGGGCGAGACAGGCGTGCCCGATGCTCTGCGCGCCCGCTTGAAGGAAAGCTTCATGGGGACGGCCGACTGGATGAGGAACAAGGGCACCCCCTGAGCGGCTGCGCCGCTTCCCTCGCAGCCTGTGGATGGGCCGGGTGTGCGCCCATAGCATCGATTGCTATGTTTTTAATAGCTTATAGCGCTTGATGGCTAGGCGCTGCAGGCGGTTTGAACGCTTAAATCCCTACCCGCTGAAATGTATGGCCCCTTTGGGAAAGGCGCGCTACTAAGATGCGCCCAGCATCCATTCATTCAATTCACAACAAGGAGGGTGGGACATGTCAGCTACTGCTTGGATCGTTCTGGGCCTGGTCGCCGTGCTGGCGGTGTGGGCCGTCACTGTGTACAACCGGCTGGTGCAGCTGCGCAACCGCATCGCCAATGCGTTCGGCCAGATCGACGTGCAGCTCAAGCGCCGCCATGACCTGGTGCCCAACCTGGTCGAAGTCGCCAAGGGCTACCTCAGCCACGAGGCCGCCACGCTCGAAGCCGTCATCCAGGCGCGCGGCCAGGCGCAGGGCGCTGCCGCCGCTGTGCGGGCAGAGCCTGGCAGCGCCAACGCCATGGGCGCGCTCGCAGCCGCCGAGGGCATGCTGGGCAGCAGCCTGGGCCGCCTGATGGCGGTGGCCGAGGCGTATCCCGAACTCAAGGCCGACGCCACCATGCAGTCGCTGTCCGAAGAGCTCACCAGCACCGAGAACCGCCTGGGCTTCGCGCGCCAGGCCTACAACGACCAGGCGCTGGAGTTCAACGACGCAGCGGCCCAGTTCCCTGACCTGGTCGTGGCGCGCCTGCTGGGCTTTCCCACCGTGCCCATGCTCGAGTCCACGCGCAGCGAAGCAGAGCGCGCTGCGCCGCAGGTTCGCTTCTCTTAGGCAGGTTTCTTCGCAGCTGCCTGGTGCGCAGGCCCGACGGGGTACATGCCCCGCGGGCCGCCAAAGCCGTGCCGAATGGTCGCCGGGCGCTGGCGGGCAACACGGCAGCTCCTGTCGTGGCTGCGGGCCGCTTGAAGTCCCGCGCGAGAAAGTCTCATACAGGGAGGGGCCATGAAATTCTGGGACCACCAGGCGGATGCGCGCAGCGAGACGCACCGCCTGCTGCTGGGCTTTGCGCTCGCGGTGGCGGTGCTTATCGTGGCCGTTCATGCCGCACTCGCGCTGGCCTGGGTGCTGATGGCGGCGGTGCTGCCGGGGCGGCTGCCGTTTCCCCACGGCTTTCTCGCCGCCAACGTGGGCGTGTCGCTCATGCTGGTGCTGGGCGGCTGGTGGGTGGAGACGTCCAACCTGCGCGCGGGCGGCGTCAAGCTGGCCCGGCGCGTGGGCGCGCGCGAGCTGCGGCCCTCGCTCTCGCATGCCGAGCAGCGCCTGTCCAACATCGTCGACGAGCTGTGCATTGCCGCCCACATGCCGCGCCCCGAAATCATGGTGATGCCGCGCACCGATGCGATCAACGCGTTTGCCGCCGGCTGGGACGAGAGCGACGCCGTGATCGCCGTGACGCAGGGCGCGCTCGACTACCTGAACCGCGAGGAGATGCAGGGCATGGTCGCCCACGAGCTCTCGCACCTGCACGAAGGCGACACGCGCATGAAGATGCAGCTGGCGGGCATGGTGTTCGGACTGGAGCTGGTCTACAACTTCGGCGACACGCTGCGCGAGCGGCGGGGGCTGGCGTGGTGGTTCGGCTCGGCCATCATGCTGGCGGGCTTCGCGGGCTGGATCACCGGCCGCATGCTCAAGGCGGCCGTGTCGCGCCAGCGCGAGTACCTGGCCGACGCGCGCGCCGTGCAATGGACGCGCAGCAAGGACGGCCTGGGCGGCGTGCTGCGCAAGGTCATGGCCCAGCGCCGGGATACCCCGCGCGGCTATGAACAGCACAGCCACAGCGGCCTGAACCATCCTTCGGTGCAGCACATGCTGCTGGTGGACGTGGAAGGCGGCGGCAGGATGGAGCACTGGCTCGATTCCCACCCCACGCTGCAAGAGCGCGTGCAGCGCGTCTACGGCCGGCGCATGTCGCCGCTGAAGGTGGCACCGGTCACCGCAGCCCCCGAGCCGGCAGGGCGCCCGCAGGGCGTGGGCCAGCCGGCCGGCGTGACGATCGCCTCGCTGGTGGACCCGTTCGCGCGGCATATGTGAAGCATCTGTGCCGCCTTCCCCCGGAGGGCGGCGCGCCCGCTGGCCTGGCAACGCCAGGGGCTGCCTGCCGGGTGGCATAGTGGAGGCATTTCACCCGGCGAGGTTTTTTTCATGTCCCGTGACGCCCGTTTTCAGGAACAAGCCCAGGCCCTCGGCTACAGCTTTGACGGCGAGATCAAGATCGGGGGCAACTACGTGCCCCTGGTGCGCGACGGCCACCACGTCTACCTGAGCGGGCAGATCCCCCGCGTGGGCGATACCGTGGTGGCCACGGGGGCGGCCGGCGCCGGCGCCACCCTGGCCCAGGCGCAGGCGGGGGCCAAGGTGTGCGCCCTGCGCGCCCTGGCCTTGCTGCAGCGTGCGCTGGGCTCTCTGGACGCCGTGCAGTCGGTGCTGCGCATCACCGTGTATGTGCAGTCGGCGCCCGGGTTCACGCAGCAAAGCGAGGTGGCCGACGGCGCCTCTGAAATCCTGTTCGCCGTGCTGGGCGAGGCGGGCGCCCACACCCGCACCTCGGTGGGGGTGCTGCAACTGCCCAAGAATGCGACGGTGGAGGTGGACCTGATCGCCTCCGTGGCCACGCCGGCGGCGCCGCGCGCCTGACCCGGCCGTGTGCTCCACCCAGGCACCCCGTCGAAGGAGAACCCAGGCCATGACCGAATCCGTCGTGCACCACCGGGGCAGCTGCCTGTGCGGCGGCGTGCGCTACGAAACCACGGCGCCGCTGCGCAGCGCATCGCACTGCCACTGCTCGATGTGCCGCAAGGCCCATGGCGCGGCGTTCGCCAGCTACGGCACGGTGCACCGCGAGCACCACCGCTTCGTGCAGGGGCAGGCGCTGCTGCGCGCCTACCGCTCGTCGCCGCGGGTCACGCGGCAGTTCTGCTCGGCCTGCGGCTCGCCGTTGCTCTGGCACAGCGAAGGCGTGCATGCGGACAGCGTGGCCGTGCCCCTGGGCACGCTCGACACCCCTTTTGACGCGCCGCCGCAAAGGCACATCCACGTGGCCTCCAAGGCCGCGTGGGTGGTGATCTGCGACGGCTACCCGCAGATCGCCGAAGAATAGGCGCGAGACCCGGCACGAGGCAGTCCATGGAAAACACACCACCCCCCGCCCATCCCCGTTTCAATGTCTTTGGCCGCATCGTTGAAGTGCGGCGTGAGGGTCCGCTGTGGCAGGTCTACCGCGTGGGCGGCGACGGCAAGCGCACCCCCGCGGGCTTCGTGGTCCCCGACTTCGTGGAAGAGCACGAACTGGCCCAGTTTCTCGAAGACCTGTTCCATGAGAGCGCTTCACCGCACAACGGCGACGTGCGCCGCATCGCCTGACGCGAACCCTGCGGCTCCTTCCCTTGTGCCGGGCGCGGCGGCGCAGGAGGTCGTAAGGCTTTGTCGGCAAACGACTACATACAGCGCGCGCCCAACGGCGCACGCTGGGGCTGCACAGAAGACCACTGGGCAGGGCCTCCTCGCCGCAGGCACCGGCAGCCCCGCCACAGCGGCGCATTGCGGCGCGTGGTGCAAGAGCGCGGTGCAAGAGTGTGGGCGGTCCGGCTTGTGCGCGCTGGCGTCCTCGCACGACCAGGGGCCACGGACCAGGCAGGGTTGCGCACGAACGCGCGGGCTGACAGGCAAGTTATGTGAGGGTTCCCATGGGCAGCACCATCACCGTCGCGCACACGGTCTCGGCAGATGATTTCGAGCAGGTCGAACTTCTGGCGCGCCACCTGCAGGGAAGCGACTACAACTTCAGCGGCCGCGCCATCTGGGTGCTGCGAGGCCCCCATACCACCGTGACCGACACCCACGACGAGTTGCGCGCAGCGCTGCTGCTGCTGATGGTGGAAGGCCTGCTGAGCCGACGGCGCCCCCCGCGCTGACACCCCCCGTGGGACGCGCGGCGGCCGCGTGCCGTCATACCGTTGTCAAACCCCCGCCAGACACTCGGTCCTTTGTTTCATCCTGGGCCTTGTTCATGTCTGAACGCATTCGCAGCCAATCCGATTCCTTTCCGTTTTCTTGCTATTCGCGCCGCGCCGCCACGCTGAGCGTGCTGGCCCTGGCCGCGTCCCTCTCCGCCTGTGGCGGCGGCGATGGCGGCGGCAGCAACAACAACGCGGGCGCCACGGCCACGCTGGCCGTGCTGGAGACCACCGATCTGCACTTCAACGTGCGCAGCTACGACTACTTCAAGCTGGCCGAGGACAAGAGCTACGGCTTCGAGCGCACCGCCACGCTGGTGCGCGCGGCGCGCAAGGAGTTTGCCAACACGCTGCTGGTGGACAACGGCGACACCATCCAGGGCACGGCGCTGGCCGACTATGAAGCCACCATCAGCCCCATCCCGTGCACGCAGCAGCTGTCCATGTACAAGGCCATGGGCGCTTTAGGCTTTGACGCCGGCACGCTGGGCAACCACGAGTTCAACTACGGCCTGCCCTTCCTGAACCAGGTGCTGGGCGGCGGGCTGGAGGTGGACGGTGTGGATGCCGCCAGGAAGTGCGCGGGCGCGGGCTTTCCGATGGTGCTGGCCAACGTGATCAGCAACAAGACCCAGAAGCCGCTGGTGCAGCCGTACACGGTGCTCGAACGCACGCTGGTGGCCAAGGGCGCGGACGGCAAGGAGGTGAAGCTGCCCATCAAGGTGGGCGTGATCGGTTTCACCACGCCGGGCATCATGAACTGGGACAAGCGCTACCTCGAAGGCAAGGTCACCACGCAAGGCGCGGTCGAGGCCGCGACGAAGTACGTGCCCGAGCTGCGCGCCAAGGGCGCCGACATCGTGATCGCGCTGCTGCACGGCGGCATGGACAGCGCGGCGTATTCGCCCACCATGGAGAACCCGGGCCTGTACCTTTCCAAGGTGGCCGGCATCGACGCGATGGTGATGGGCCACCAGCATGGCGTGTTCCCCGACACCGCCGCCACGCCGGGCTTCAACATGGCCGGCGTGGACCACAAGGCGGGTACGGTGAACGGCGTGCCGGCCGTGATGGCCAGCTCCTGGGGCAAGGCCCTGGGCGTGGTGCAGTTGGCGCTGCAGTGGGACGGGGCCAAGTGGGTGGTCAACAAGTCGGCCAGCAAGTCCGAGCTGCGCAACATCCAGTCCAAGAACGCCGCGGGCGCCACGGTGACGGTGGACGCAGATGCCAGCGTGGCGCCGCTCGTCGAGACGCAGCACCAGGCCGCCATCCAGTACGTGAAGACGCCCATCGGCCAGACCGACTTCCGCATGAGCACGCTGTTCGCCGACGTGGGCGACCCGGGCGCGATCCAGATCGTGAACCAGGCGCAGCAGGCCTATGTGGCCGCTTACATCAAGGCCAGCCTGCCGCAGTATGCACAACTGCCCGTGCTGTCGGTGAGCGCGCCGTTCAAGAGCGGCTTCCAGGGCGGTGCCGACTACACCGACGTGGCCGTGGGCCCGCTGGCCATCAACAACGCGGCCGACCTGTACCTGTACCCCAACACGGTGTACGCGGTGAAGGTCAACGGCGGTGACATCAAGAACTGGCTGGAGGCGGCTGCCAAGCGCTTCAACCAGATCGACCCCGCCAAGACCGGCGAGCAGCAGCTCATCAGCACCTTCCCGGGCTACAACTTCGACATGTTCACCACGGCCGATGTGCAGTACGAGATCGACGTGACGAAGCCCGTGGGCAGCCGCATCAGGAACCTGACCTACCTGGGCAAGCCCATCGACGTGGCGCAGGAATTCGTGATCGCCACCAACAACTACCGCGCCACCAGCGGCAAGAGCTTCATCGACAAGCTCGATGGCTCGGGCACCATCTGGGCCTCACCCGACGCCAACCGGGACGTGGTGATCGACTACATCCGCAAGAACCCGGCGGTGACGCGCAGTGCCAACGGTGCGGCCAAGAGCTGGCGCTTCGCCAAGGCCAGCGTGGCGGGGCCGGTGGTGTTCAGCTCGGGCGGCAATGCGCTCGCCGTGGCGCAGGCGGCAGGCCTGGCCAATGTGTCGCTGCTGGCAGCGGATGACGGTTCGGGCAAGGGCACGTCGAAGTACGCGGTCGATTTGTCCAAGTAAAGCCGGTGCGCGGCACGCTCGGCGTGCCCGCCGCCAACGGCCCTGAAAAGACACCTGGACCGGCTGCTTGGGCATGCCGGGGCCCGGTGTCTTTTTTTGTGGGTTGCTTCAGCACCCTGGCGCAGGGCAGCCGCCGGCCGCTCAATCGTCCAGCTGTTCGCGCAGCACGGTCCCGGTCACGGCGTCCACCCGCAGCTCCACCGCCAGGTTGGCTGTGTTGGTCGCCTCGGCTTCCCAGTAGCCGTCTTCGTATTCGACACCGCGCACGCGGGTGTAGCCGGCCTGCTGCAGGGCTGTCACGACCTGGTCGGCGCTGAGCACGGGCTGGCCGTTCACGGTTCCGCCGCTGCGGCCCACCTGGCTCAATACCTCCAGCGTCACGGGGTGCAGCACGAACTCGACCTTCTCGCGGTTGGTCACGGACTGGCGGGCCTTGGCCTGCCAGAAGCCGTCGTCCAGCTCCACGTCGTACACAAAGCTGTAGCCGGTGGCGCGCACCTGCTGCGCCACCCGTTCCACGCTGGGCAGGGCGGTGCCGATGTCGCCCTTGCGCACGGCGGTGAAGCTGCCGTTGGCATCGTTGACCAGCACGGTGGCGCGCACCCCGTCGTTGGAGACGGCCTCGGCGGTCCAGTAGCCGTATTGCTTTTGCAGGTCGTGCGGCGCCACGTAGTGGTTCTTGGCCATCACGTTGACGGCCTCCTGGGCGCCCATGGCCCAGGCCATGGAGGGCAGGGCGGAGGCCGCGGCGGCGGTTGCGAAGGCCAGGGTCAGAACGGTCTTTTTCATGGTGCTTCCTTTCGGTGTGGCAGTGGTTGTGAAGAACTGGGAGGCAGTGTGCGCAACCGTTCCTAAACCCACCGTGAAGCGTCCGTTCATGGACCGTTTAATGGCCTCCGCAATAATCGCGCGATGACAGATATCAGCTTGCGAACCATCGTGCGGGCTGCGGCCTGCGCTGCGGTGGCGCTGGCCTGCGCGCAGGCCCCCGCCGCCGAGCAGGACGTGGCGCGGCGCGGCGTGCAGAGCGGGCAGCTCAAGCCGCTCAACAGCATCATTGCGGACATGAGCCGCCAGTACGGCGGGCGCGTCATCGACGTGGAGACCAAGCACGGCCGCAAGGGCGAGCTGCGCTACGAGATCAAGATCATCGACGCCCGCGGCACCAAGCACGAGGTGCTGGTGGATGCGGCCACGGGCAGTGTCGTGGCGCAGGAGCGCGACTGGCCCACGCAGCCTGTGGGCCTGGCGCAGATGGCCCGCTACATCCAGCAGCTGGAGCAGCGCTACGGATCGCGCGTGGTGAACGCCGAGTTCGAGCGCGACGCGCAAGGCAAGGCGGTGTACGAGGTCAAGCTCTCGGACCGGCCCGCCGGCGAGATGAAGCTGCTGGTGGATGTGAACACGGGCGAGGTGCTGACCCCGCCGCAAACGGCGGGCACGCCCGCGGCTCCCAAGTCCATGGCCGTGATGCTCGAATCCTTGCGGCCGCGCTTTTCGGGCCTGGTGCTGGAGGTGGAGCTGGAGACGGACCACCGCCGCCGCCCGTATTACAGCGTGGAGCTGCAGCAACCCAACGGCTTCAAGCTGGAGCTCGAAGTGGACGCCGTGAGCCTGGAAGTCACGCGGCAGAAGGTGGACGACTGATGCGCATCCTGGTGGTGGAAGATGATGTGGCGCTGGCGCAGCAACTGCGCGTGGCGCTGGAGGCGGCGGGATTCGCGGTGGATGTGGAGCACGACGGCGAGGCCGCGTCCTTTGCCGGCAGTGCCGAGGCCTACAGCGCCGCCGTGCTGGACCTGGGCCTGCCGCTCAAGGACGGCCTGAGCGTGCTGCGCGACTGGCGCGACGCGGGCCGCGGCTGGCCGGTGCTGGTGCTCACCGCGCGCAACCGCTGGAGCGACAAGGTGGCGGGCTTCAATGCCGGGGCCGACGACTATTTGACCAAGCCCTTCCTGATGGACGAGGTGGTGCTGCGCCTGCGGGCCATGCTGCGCCGCACGGCCGGGTCGGCCGCCGCCGTGCTGGCGGCCGGCCCGCTGGAGTACGACGTGGTGCAGGGCCGCTTTTCGCTGCAGGGCCAGAGCCTGCAGCTCACGGCGCAGGAGCACAAGATCCTGGCGTATTTCATGCACCACCCGGGCAAGCTGCTCACGCGCGCCGACATCAGCGAGCATGTGTATGCGCGCGACCTCGACCCGGACTCCAACACGCTGGACGTGCTGATCGGCCGCATCCGCCGCAAGTTGAACGGCGCGCCGCAGCTGGTGACCGAGCGCGGCCAGGGCTTTCGCCTCGTGGCGTCCGACGTGGCGGGCTGATGCGGATCGACCCCGCCACGCCGCCTGGGCAGCCCGCACCGCCTGGGCCGCCTGCACCGGCCCGGGCACACAGCGGCGCCGCGTGGGCGCTGGCGCTGGCCCAGTGGCCCATGGCCACGCGCATTGCGCTGCTGGCGTTGGTCCCCATGCTGCTGCTGGTGGGCGCCGGGGGGCTGTGGCTGCGCGTGCAGATGCACCAGAGCCTGCTGGCCAGCTTCGAGCAGGTGCTGCGCGACAAGGCCCAGCGCGTGGGCGCGCGGCTGCACCTGGGGCCCCAGGGCGGCTTGCGGGAGTCCACCGGCGGCGCCGATGAGTTCAGCGCCATCTACGCCGGGTGGTACTGGCGCGCGCAGGCGGGCAGCGATGTGCTGCGTTCGCGTTCGCTGTGGGACATGGACAGCCTGCCGATCGAGGCCCTGACCACCACCGGCTCGGCCACGCTGCACCGGGCCACGGGGCCGCTGCAAGAACCCTTGCTGTCGCTGACCCAGCCGGTCACCCTGGGCCAGCCTCCCGTGCAGGTCACGCTGACGGTCTACGGCCCGGCCGCGCAGTTGCACAGCAGCATGCGGCAGATCGACCGCACGCTGGTGGTGGCCGGGCTGGTGCTGATGCTGCTCACCGGGGGGCTGGCGTGGCTGCAGGTGCGGGTGGGGCTGGCGCCGCTGCGCCGGCTGGAGGCGATGCTGGCTGCCCTGCGCGCGCCGCAGGGCGCGGGGCCCGATGTGGCGCTGCACCTGGCCGCCCCCACGGGGCGCGACCTGCAGCCCCTGCAGAACGAGCTGGCAGGCCTGCTGGCGCACAACGCGCACGTGGTGGCCCGCGCGCGGGCCCATGCGGTGGACCTGAACCACGCGCTCAAGAAGCCTCTGGCCCTGCTGAGCGCACAGGCCAGCGCGCAGCCGCAGGTGCCCAGCAGCGAGGTGCAGCGCCAGGTCGAGGCCATGGCCCAGCTGGTGGACCGCTACCAGGCCCGCACCTTGAGCGATGCGCTGCACGCCCGCCCCGGCAGCACCGGCCAGGCCGTGGACGTGCGCGACTGCGTGGCCCAGGTGCTGCGCATGATGGAACGCCTGCACGCCGCGCAGGGGTTGGACTGGATGCCGGCAGACGATACCCAAGGCCCGCTGCACTGGCGCGGAGAACGCGCCGACCTGGAGGAGGTGCTGGGCAACCTGCTGGACAACGCGGGCAAGTGGGCCGCCTCGCGGGTGCGGCTGACACTGTCGGTGTCTGTGTCGGTGCAAGGTGGCGCAGAACATGCCAGCCTGTGCCTGGACATCGAAGACGATGGCCCCGGCATGACGCCCGCACAACTGCAGGCGGCGGGCCAGCGCGGTGTGCGTTTTGACGAGTCCGTGCAGGGCAGCGGGCTGGGCCTGGCGATTGCCAGCCAGATCGCGCAGGCCTATGGGGGCCACTTGCAGTTGCGCAAAAGCGAGGAGCTCAAGGGCTTGGGCGTGCGGCTGGAGATGCGGGGGCTGGCGCCCGCGGGACGCACCAAGACGGCGTGAGGCAGGGTGCATCGCCACAACCGTTGCAGCGGCTGTGGTAGCGGCCGTCGCGGCGGGCGTCGGCAACACGGCAGGCTGCCCGGCTCTCCAGGTGCGCAGGGCAGAGCGGGGCGATCTGCGCTGCGCGTGCCTAGCGCTGGCGTGGATGCACGGGCTGCAGCAGCACCACCAGCGCGCCCGCGCCGCCGTCGATGGGCCGGGCCTGCACGAAGGCCAGCACTTCGCTTTTTTGCACCAGCCAGCGCTGCACGCGGCTCTTGAGCACCGGACTCTTGCCCGGAGAACCCAGGCCCTTGCCATGCACCACGCGCACGCAGCGCAGGCCGGCCTTGTGGGCGTGGCGGATGAATTCGCCCAGTGCCTCGCGCGCCTCGTCCACGCGCAGGCCGTGCAGGTCCAGCTGGCGCTGGATGCTCCAGTGGCCCGAGCGCAGGCGGCGCGTGATTTCCACGCCGATGCCGGGGCGGCGAAAACTCAGCTGGTCGTCGGTGTCGAGCAGGGTGCTCACGTCGAAGTCGTCGCTGATGGATTCGACCAGCACGCGCTCTTCGTCCAGCCAGTGCTGCACGGGCAGCGGTGGCGGCTTGTGGCGGCGCAGGCGTGCCACGTTGGGGCTGCGCAGCGGCGTGACGGGGCCTACGCTGCGGCTGAAGAGGTGGCGCTCGGCCTCCAGGCGCGCGGCGGCCTCGCGGCGGGCCTTTTCGTCGGCCTCGGCGCGCGCGTGCTCCTCGCGCAGGCGGCGGGCGATGCTGGCCAGGTCCTGCAGGTGCGCGATGCGATCGCTGGCCCGCCGGGGCGGCGGGGGCGCCCGGCGGCGGGCCGGCGCCGCCGGCGCGTGGGAGCCGGGTGCAGGCGGAGGGGGTGGGGCGCTGCGGCCGCAGCGCCGCCTGGGCTGCGGCCTTGCGCTCGGCCGTGGCGGCGCGTCGGGTGGCCCGGGGCGCGGCTTGCGGCGGGGCGGGTGCGCCGGGCGGGGGCGCCACGGCCGTGGCGCGGGCCAGCGCGGCGTGCAGGGCCGTGGGCGCGGCGGGCGGCGCGGGCGCCGTCACAGCAAGCCCTGTTCCGCCATCGACAGCGCCTTGCCGGGGGCGACGATGACATGGTCGAGCACGCGCACGTCCACCAGGGCCAACGTGGCCTTCAGCGTCTTGGTGAGGGCCTCGTCGGCGCGGCTGGGCTCCACGCTGCCGCTGGGGTGGTTGTGGGCCAGCACCACGGCGGCGGCCTGGTGGTGCAGGGCGCGCAGCACCACCTCGCGCGGGTACACGCTGGTCTGCGTGAGCGTGCCGCGAAACAGCTCCTCCATGGCCAGCAGGCGGTTCTGGCTGTCGAAGAAGAGCACGGCGAACACCTCGTGGCCCTTGGCCGCCAGGTGCAGTTGCAGGTAGTGCTTGACGGCGTTGGGCGAGTCGAACGTCTCGCGCTCGCGCAGTTGCTGGGCCAGGGCGCGGCGCGCCAGTTCCAGCACGGCCACCAGCTCAGCGCGCTTGGCGGGGCCCAGGCCCTTGATGCGCGTGAGGTCGGCGGCGCTGGTGTGCAGCAGTCCGGCGATGCCGCCAAAACCGCCGGTGACGCGCCCCGTGGCCGCGTCCACGCCGGGCGTGTCCAGCAGTTCCTGCGCCATCTGCAGCACGCCCTTGCCCACGGTGCCGGTGCGCAGCAGGATGGCCAGCAGCTCGGCATCGGCCAGGGCGGCGGGGCCGCGTGCCAGCAGCTTTTCGCGCGGCTGGGCGTCGGAGGGCAGGTCTTTGAGGGGCATGGCGCAGGGTCTTTGACACCCGTCAGGGGCCGACGGGCGTAGGGCTTTGCCCGATTTTCTACAATGCAGGCCAGTTTATCGGGACTTTCATGACCTCTATCGACACCCCCCTTCCCACCGTCCAGCCGGGCTCCTTCCTGACGCTGCACTACCGCCTGGCGGGCCCGGCGGGGGATGTGATCAACACTTTCTCCGACAAGCCCGCCACCCTGTCGCTGGGCGCAGGCCAGCTGTCTCCCGCCGTGGAGCAGCGCCTGCTGGGCCTGCCCGAGGGCACGCGCGCCACGTTCGAGCTGGCGGCGGGCGAGGCCTTTGGCGAGCGCAACACCGAGATGCAGCAGTGGGTGGCCAGGAAGCTGCTCAACGAACTGGGCGACCCGGCGGAGCGCTACAGCGTGGGCGATGTGGTGCAGTTCCCCACGCCGGACGGCCAGGGCAGCTACGCGGGCGCCGTGGTGCAGGTGCGCGATGACGGCGCCGTGCTGTTCGACTTCAACCACCCGCTGGCGGGCCAGCCGGTGACGTTTGAAGTGCAACTGATCGGGGTGCTATGAGCAGCGAGATTTCTGGCCGCAGCATGAGCGATGCCGGGCCGCTGCCCGGCGCGCCACACGCGGGCGAGGGCGGGGACGTCGAGGTCCTGCTGGCCGAGCCGCGCGGCTTTTGCGCGGGCGTGGACCGCGCCATCGAGATCGTCGAGCGCGCCATTCAGAAGTTCGGCGCGCCGATCTACGTGCGCCACGAGATCGTGCACAACACCTACGTGGTGAATGACCTCAAGGCCAAGGGCGCGATCTTCATCGAGGAGCTGTCGGATGTGCCCCCGGGCGCCACCCTGGTCTTCAGCGCCCATGGCGTGAGCAAGGCCGTGCAGCAGGAGGCGGTGGCGCGCGGCTTCAGCATTTTTGACGCCACCTGCCCGCTGGTGACCAAGGTGCACGTGGAAGTGGCCAAGCTCGCCAGGGAAGGCTACGAGTTCATCATGATCGGCCACAAGGGCCACCCCGAGGTGGAGGGCACGATGGGCCAGCTCGACCACGGCATCCACCTGGTGGAAGACGTGGCCGACGTGGCCCGCGTGCAGCCCGCGCAGACCGGCAAGCTCGCCGTGGTCACGCAGACCACGCTGAGCGTGGACGACGCCGCTGAAATCTCGGCCGCCGTGCGCGCGCGCTTCCCCAGCGTGCGCGAGCCCAAGCAGCAGGACATCTGCTACGCCACGCAGAACCGGCAGGACGCCGTCAAGGTGCTCAGCCCGCAGGTGGACGTGGTGATCGTGGTGGGCAGCCCCACCAGCTCCAACAGCAACCGCCTGCGCGAGCTGGCGGCGCGGCTGGGCACGCCGGCCTACATGGTGGACAGCGCCGACGAACTGCAGCCGGGCTGGTTCGCGGGCGTGGCGCGCGTGGGCCTCACCGCCGGCGCCTCGGCCCCGGAGATCCTGGTCCAGCAGGTCATCGACCGCATCAAGGCGCTGGGGGCCGTGTCGGTGCGCACCATGGCGGGCATCGAGGAAACCATCAAGTTTCCGCTGCCCAAGGGGCTCAAGATCGATGGCGCCACGGGCCTGGCCCTCACCGAGCGCACGCCGGAGACCGGGCCCGCCAGGCACTAGCCCGGCATGCGCGGGCCGCGGCATCCGCAGGGGCCGCCGCGCCGCTGCGGATGCTCCTGAATTGATAGCTGCTTGCGCTTGATGGACAAGCGCTGAGGCCTTTTTTTTAGTCAATCCCGCCGTGGCCGGGGCCCACGGCGGTGCCTACAGCGAGACCGCAGGCCCGCTCCACAGGTCCAGCGGCGGGTCGGCCGCCACCGCGCGCAGGATGTCGGTGCGCGAGATGAAGCCGGAAAGCACCCCCGCATCGTCCGTCACTGGCAGGCCCGGCAGGCCCGTATCGAGCAGCACGGCGGCCACGCGGCGCAGCTCGGTGTCGGCCGCCACGGTGGGCACGGGGCTCACCATGACCTCGGAGACGGGGCGGCGTGCCAGCTCGATCGCCTGTTTCACGGCGCCCGGCTCGGGCAGCAGGTCCAGGGGCGCCATGTCGGCCCGCAGCAGCAGGCCGACCACCCGCCCCAGCGGGTCCACCACGGGGGCCTGGGCCACCTTGTGCTCGGCCAGGGTCTGCCAGGCATCGTTCACGCGCGCCCCGGGCTCCACGCTCAGGGCGCCCGTGGTCATGACATCGCTGACCTTGGTCAGGGGCTGGCGTGCCTGCTGGGGCCCCTGCTCGGTCTGCGCATAGGCGCTCACGGCGTCCTGCAGGCGCAGGTTGGCGGGCGGCGAGAACGCGGGGTGGAGCGGGGCCGGGGACTGAAACGGCTCGGCGGGCACATCCAGCGCGCGCGTGCGCAGTGCCTGGGGCCGCTGCACGCGCCGCACGGCAGAGATCTGCGAGAGGTTTTCCGGCCCTCCCCGGTACATCTGCCCCGATGGGCCGAACACAAAGAACATGCTTGCCTCCTGCTGGCGTGTCCGCCCAAGGCGGCGGACCCTGTCCATGTTATCGGCACTTGCACGGCGCCATTGGAGGGCAGCGTGTATCCGTGTGTTGCCGCGGGGCGGGCGGGCAGACCCTACACTGCCTGCCTTTGTCCGATTTCCCCTGGAGTCTCCCCGCATGATCGACCGCGCCGCCATCGCCGAAGCCCGCCGCCACATTTCCACCGCCCAGCCCGACTTTCTGCGCACCACCCCGCTGATGCGCGTGCCGGGCCGATCCCTGGGCGTGGACTGCGGCGAGGTCTGGCTCAAGCTGGAGCACCTGCAGGTGGGCGGCAGCTTCAAGGCGCGCGGCATGCTGTACCGCCTGCTGGCCAACCCCGTGCCCGAGAGCGGGGTCATCATCGCCTCCGGCGGCAACGCCGGCATTGCCGTGGCGGCCGCCGCCAAGGCCCTGGGCGTGCGCTGCGAGGTCTTCGTGCCCGAAGTCTCGCCCGAGGCCAAGCGCGCCCGGCTGCGTTCGCTGGGCGCCGACGTGGTCGTCACCGGCGCGGCGTATTCCCAAGCCTTCGAGGCGTGCGTGGCCCGCCAGAAGGCCACGGGCGCCCTGCAGGCCCACGCCTACGACCAGCCCGAAGTGGTGGCCGGCGCGGGCACCCTGGCGCTGGAGATGGAAGAGCAGGGCGGCCGCCTGCCCGACACGGTGCTGGTCAGCGTGGGCGGTGGCGGCCTCATCGGCGGTGTGGCCGCGTGGGTGGAGAGCCGCGCCCACGTGGTCGCGCTGGAACCCGAGCGCGCGCCCACCCTGCATGCCGCGCGCGCCGCAGGCCAGCCGGTGGATGTGGAGGTGGGTGGCGTGGCTGCTGATTCCTTGGGCGCCCGCCGCATCGGCGCCATTGGCTGGGAGGTCAGCCAGCGCCATGTGCACGATGCCCTGCTGCTGCCGGATGACGCCATCCGCGCCGCCCAGCTGTGGCTGTGGAAAGAGCTGAAGCTGGCCGTGGAACCCGCCGCCGCGCTGGGCCTGGCGGCCCTGCAGACGGGTGCCTACCGGCCCCAGCCGCAGGAAACCGTGGCCCTCATTCTCTGCGGCGCCAACTTCGACCCCGCCAGCCTCGCCTGAGCCGGGGCCGACCACCCCTTTAAAATCCAGCCATGCTTGACATCCTTCTCCTCCGCAAAGACCTCGACACCGCCATCGCGCGCCTGGAAACCCGCAAAAAGCCCCAGGCCTTCCTGGACGTCTCCGCGTTCCAGGCCCTGGAGTCCGAGCGCAAGACGCTGCAGACCCGCACCGAAGAGCTGCAGGCCCAGCGCACCCAGCTGTCCAAGCAGGTCGGCATGCTCATGAGCCGGGGCGACAAGGACGGCGCCGAAGCCGTCAAGGCCCAGGTGGCCGCAGGCAAGGTGGAGCTGGAGCAATCGGCCGCCCGCCTGGAACAGGTCCAGGCCGAGTTGCTGGCCATGCTGGTCGCCGTGCCCAACCTGCCGCACGAATCCGTGCCCGTGGGCCCGGACGAGTCGGGCAATGTCGAAGTGCGCCGGTGGGGCACGCCCGCCAGCTTCGCCTTCGAGGTCAAGGACCACGTCGACGTGGGCACGCCGCTGGGCCTGGATTTCGACATGGGCGTCAAGCTCTCGGGCTCGCGCTTCACGGTGATGAAGGGGCAGATCGCCCGCCTGCACCGGGCCCTGGCCCAGTTCATGCTGGACGTGCAGACCCAGGAGCATGGCTACACCGAGTGCTACGTGCCCTATGCCGTCAACGCCGACTCGCTCAAGGGCACGGGCCAGCTGCCCAAGTTCGAGGGCGACTTGTTCGCGGCCAAGAAGGGCGGCCAGGACGGCGAGCCCGTGCCCGACAACGCGGCGCTGTACCTCATTCCCACCAGCGAAGTGCCGCTGACCAACTTCGTGCGCGACGTGGTCGTGGCCGAGTCCGAGCTGCCCATCAAGCTCACGGCCCACACGCCGTGCTTCCGCTCGGAAGCGGGCAGCTACGGCCGCGACACGCGCGGCATGATCCGCCAGCACCAGTTCGACAAGGTCGAGATGGTGCAGATCGTGCACCCCGACAAAAGCTACGAAGCGCTGGAAGAAATGACCCGCCACGCCGAGGCGGTGCTGCAAAAGCTCGGCTTGCCCTACCGCGTGATGAGCCTGTGCACGGGTGACATGGGCTTTGGCGCCGCCAAGACCTATGACCTGGAAGTGTGGCTGCCCGCGCAGAACACCTACCGCGAGATCAGCTCGGTGAGCAACTGCGAGGCCTTCCAGGCCCGCCGCCTGCAGGCCCGCTTCAAGAACGCCCAGGGCAAGAACGAGTTGCTGCACACCCTCAATGGCTCCGGCCTGGCCGTGGGCCGCACGCTGGTGGCCGTGCTCGAGAACTACCAGCGCGCCGACGGTTCCGTGGAGGTGCCAGAGGTGCTGCGCCCGTACATGGGCGGCGTGGCGGTGCTCGCACCCGCCGCCTGATGGGGCGGGCCACGGGGACGGCGCGCCGGGGGAGAATCCAGCATGACTTCCTCTGACAACACCATGGCCAGCCCCACCATCCGCCTCACGCAGTACAGCCATGGGGCGGGCTGCGGCTGCAAGATCAGCCCCAAGGTCCTGGACGTGATCCTTGCGGGCAGCGGGGCCCAGAACCTGGACCCGCGGCTGTGGGTGGGCAATGCCTCCCGCGATGACGCCGCCGTCTATGCGCTGGATGGCGAACGCGGCGTGGTCTCCACCACCGACTTCTTCATGCCCATCGTGGACGACCCCTACGATTTCGGGCGGATCGCGGCGACCAACGCCATCAGCGACATCTACGCCATGGGCGCGGACCCGCTGATGGCCATCGCCATCCTGGGCTGGCCGGTGAATGTGCTACCGCCCGAGGTGGCGCGCGACGTGGTGCGCGGCGGGCGTGCGGTCTGTGATGCCGCAGGCATCCCGCTGGCCGGCGGGCATTCCATCGATGCGCCGGAGCCCATCTTCGGGCTGGCCGTGACCGGCGTGGTGGAAAAACGCCACCTCAAGCGCAATGACACCGCCACTGCGGGCTGCCGCCTGTACCTCACCAAGCCGCTGGGCATCGGAATCCTCACCACCGCCGAAAAGAAGGCCCGGCTGCGCCCGCAGGACGTGGGCCGCGCGCGCGACCTGATGTGCACGCTGAACAAGCCGGGCAGCCGGTTTGGCAAATTGCCGGGTGTCATGGCCATGACCGATGTCACGGGCTTTGGCCTGCTGGGCCACCTGGTCGAGATGGCCGAGGGCAGTGGCCTGAGCGCCGTGATCGACTACGACGCCGTGCCGCGCATCCGTGGCGTGGAGCACTACCTGGCCGAGGGCTGCGTGCCGGGCGGTACCCTGCGGAACTTCGACAGCTATGGCGCCAGGATCGGTCCGCTGGACGAAGTGCAAAAGCAGCTGCTGTGCGATCCGCAGACCAGCGGAGGCCTGCTGATCGCGGTGGCGCCGCAGGGCGAGCGTGAATTCCTCGCGGTGGCCGCCGAGTCCGGGCTGCCGCAGATGGAGCCCATAGGCCATCTCACTTCCCGGCAGGCCTTCGCTGTCACGCTGCGCTGATGCTGGACACCCTGGCCGACTACCGGCACATCTTCCTGAACGATGTGCCCCTGATGGACGTGCGTGCGCCGGTGGAGTTCGTCCAGGGCGCATTTCCGGGCGTGGCCAACCTGCCCTTGATGGACGATGCCGAACGCCAGAAGGTGGGCACCTGCTACAAGCACCAGGGCCAGCAGGCGGCCATCGCGCTGGGGCATGCGCTGGTGTCCGGCGAGATCAGGCGCGCACGCACCCAGGCCTGGGCGGAGTTCGCGGCGGCCCATCCGCAGGGCGTGCTGTATTGCTTTCGCGGGGGCTTGCGTTCCCAGATCGTCCAGCAGTGGCTGCAGGCCGATGCCGGGATCGCCTACCCCCGCGTGGCCGGCGGCTACAAGGCCCTGCGCACCTTTTTGCTGCAGACCACCCAGGCGGCGGCGCGCGAATGCCCGTTGGTCGTGCTGGGCGGGCTGACGGGCACCGGAAAGACCGAGCTCATCTCGCAGCTGCCCAACGGCCTGGATCTGGAAGGGCACGCCAACCACCGCGGGTCCAGCTTTGGGCAGCGTGTCAGCGGCCAGCCGGCCCAGATCGATTTCGAGAACCGCCTGGCGATCGATATCCTCAAGAAGCGGGCCGCGGGGCAGCGGCTGTTCGTGGTCGAGGACGAAGGCCGGCATGTGGGCCGCTGCGCCGTGCCGCTGGAGCTGCGCCTGCGCCTGGAACAGGCGCCGATGGTCCATGTCGAGGATGCCTTCGACGCCCGGGTCGAGCGCATCCTGCGGGACTACGTGGTCGGGCAGTGCGCCGAGTTCTGCGCCGCGCAGGGCCCGGCGGCGGGGTTTGAATCGTTCTCTGCCCGATTGCTGGAAAGCCTGGACAAGCTGGCCCGGCGCCTGGGCGGCGACCGCCACCAGATGCTGCGCGCAACGATGCTCCACGCGCTGGCGCGGCAAAAGGCGCATGGCGATGTTGCGCATCACCGTGGCTGGATCGCGGCATTGCTGCGCGACTACTACGACCCCATGTACGCCTACCAGCGTGAAAGCCGGGCGGGGCGCATCGAGTTTCAGGGGGAGTTCGGCGCGGTGCTGGCCTACCTGCGCGATCGCTCCGTGGCCTCGGGCCCCCCGCCGTAGGCCGGCGGCACCGAAAAATCCACCTGGGCCTGCGCCAGGCGCTGCATCGCGGGTATCAACGCCCGCGCATCGCCGCGCCGCCACTGGAACGCGTACTGCAGGGGTGCAAGCGCTGTGCGCCCGCCCAGCGCGCGCAAGCCCGGCGTGCCGACCCAGGCCGCGGGCAGAAAGCCCACGCCCACCCCCGCGCGCAACATGCCGGCCACGGCCCCCCAGCTGTTGCACAGGATGCGCTCGCGCACCGCAACGCGGTGCGCGAGCAGCCAGTCATCGAGCAACCGCGTGGTGCCCGCACCCGGGGGGAGGGTGACCAGCGGATGCTGCTGCAGCAGCGCTTTCGCCCCCAGGCGGCCGGCGCCGGGCAGATCGGCGGCCACAGCCCAGGTGAAGCGCGCAGCCCCCACGGGCTGCGAGCGCAGCGTGCTGCGCGACGAGCGCCCCGCGATCACCGCGAAGTCGAGTTCGCCGTCGTCCAGGCGGCGCTCGAGCACGCCACCCACGTCCACGCAGGGCTCCAGGGACAGGCGGGGATGCGCGCGGCGCGCCGCTGCCACGAACGCGGGCAGCCAGGTGAGGGCCGAGAGGTCGCCCACGCCAAAACGGCAGTGGCCCGCGAGATCTGTGCGCGCATCCAGTGCCTGGTCCAGTGCCGCGACGGCGTTGAGCACATCCAGCGCGGCGGGCAGCAGCCGCGTGCCGGCCTCGGTGAGCACGGCGCGGTGTCCGCTGCGGTCAAACAGCGGCTGCCCCAGCGCGGCCTCCAGTTCCGTGATGCGCTTGGACAGCGAGGACACGGACAGGTGCACGCGGCCGGCGGCGGTGGCGAAGTTGGCGCAGGTGGCCGCCCACCAGAAAGCCTCGAGCTGCTTGACCGACGGAGTGTGCATGGCGGGGTCCTTGTTGGCAGAAAGAGAATTAATCCATTCTAAATATTTCGCTTTCATTCATTGAATGGCAAACCTACAGTGGCGCGGTTCCTGAACGCAATGAAAGCCCCGTGCCCATGGCCTCCCTCCCCCATCTGGCCCCCGCCGCCCTGGCGCCCGCCCCCTTGCCCCCCGCGCCGGCCGTGTTGCGCCGCATGCTGTCACTGCAGGATTTCGAGGAGGCCGCGCGCCGCCGCCTGCCCCGGCCCATCTTCGGCTACATCGCTGGCGCGGCCGAGGACAATGCCTCGCTGCGCGACAACCGTGGCGTGTTCGGCGAGCACGCCTTCGTCACGCGCGTGCTGCGCGACGTGTCGGGGCGCTCGCAGGCGGTGGAGCTGTTTGGCGAGCGCTACGGCAGCCCGTTCGGCATCGCGCCCATGGGCATCAACGCCCTTTCCACTTACCGGGGCGACCTCGTGCTGGCACGCGCGGCGCGGCGCGCGGGCATTGTTTCGGTGATGAGCGGCACCTCGCTGATCCCGATGGAGGACGTGGCCCGCGACAGCCCGGGCACCTGGTTCCAGGCCTACCTGCCCGGCGACCAGGTGCGCATCGACGCACTGGTCGACCGGGTGGAGCGCGCGGGCTTTCGCACGCTGGTCGTCACGGTGGACATACCGATCTCGGCGAACCGCGAGAACAACATCCGCACGGGCTTCTCGACGCCGCTCAAGCCCAGCCTGCGCCTGGCCTGGGATGGCCTCGTGCGGCCGCACTGGGTGGCGGGCACCTTCCTGCGCACGCTGCTTCGCCATGGCATGCCGCATTTCGAGAACTCGTTCGCCACGCGCGGCGCTCCCATCGTCTCGTCCACGGTGCTGCGCGATTTCTCGGCGCGCGACCACCTTGGTTGGCTTCACCTCGAAGCCATCCGCCGCCGCTGGAAGGGCCCGCTGGTCGTGAAGGGCCTGCTGAGCGTGGAGGATGCCCTGCAGGCGCAGCGCATCGGGGCCGACGCCGTGGTGCTGTCCAACCACGGCGGCCGCCAGCTCGATGGCGCCGCATCGCCCATGCGCGTGCTGGAAGCGGTGGTGGCCGCCGTGGGCCCCGCTTACCCCGTGCTCATCGACGGCGGCTTCCGGCGTGGCTCCGACGTGCTCAAGGCCATCGCGCTGGGCGCGCGCATGGTCCTGGTGGGGCGCCCGTTCAACTATGCAGCCGCCGTCGCCGGCGAGGCGGGAGTGCACCACGCGATCACCCTGCTGCGCGACGAGGTGGACCGCAACCTTGCCATGCTGGGCGCCACCAGCTGCGGAGAGCTGGGCCCTTGGCACCTGGTGCGGCGGCGGGGGCCCGGGGAGGAATGTTCGCCAGGGCTGGCGTCCTGACGGGTGCCTGCGGCCTGGCTCGACGATGTCAGTGCGGCTGCGGTGCGTTGTGGTGGGGGAGCTGCAGTCTGGCCCGCCTCAGCCCGCGAATTGATCGCAGCGGATCGGGTGCCCAGGGCGTGGGTCCTGCATTCCCCAAAGGCTGCCTGGCTGCCCAGGGGGTGCCGGCAAACCAAAAGAAAAAGGCCCTGCGCTATTGATTAAATAGCATCAGGGCCTTATCAGTGGCGGAGAGGGTGGGATTCGAACCCACGGTAGTGTTGCCACTACGCCTGATTTCGAGTCAGGTACATTCGACCACTCTGCCACCTCTCCTGTGTGTCGAAGCCTGCGATTATAGCAAGGTTTTCAGGGCCTTCGCGCGGCAGTGCTACCCAGGGGGGCGGTACCTCGGGCACCGTTGCGCTGCCGTCCGCCTGCTGGTAGTTTTCCAGCACCGCCACCAGCGTGCGGCCCACGGCCAGACGGGAGCCTCTGAACTCTGGAGCGATGGGTAGGCTGCTGGGTAGGTGCTGGAGCGAAGCGGCTATCAGGCAGTGCGGCGCCGCATCCTCGCTAGCCCAAACATGGCCAGCAGTGCGGACAGGCCAACCAAGGCCCACTCGGTTAGGGTGGGGATGGAGGCTGGCGACACGGGTACAACAGCAACAGCCGTCACCACTGTGGCAAGGTTGTTGGCGGTATTCGTCTCCCCACCACCAGAAACCTGGGCGCCATTGGTGACCGAAGCGGGTGCATTGGCCGCGATATCCACAGTCAATGTGATGGAGGGATAGCTCGCGCCCGCACTCAGCGGATCGCTTCGGGTGCAGGTCAGCGTCGCGAGCGTGCAGGTCCAGCCAGCGCCCGCCAAGGCTGTTGCACTCAGCCCAGGAGGAAGGACATCGGTCACGGTGACTGCGCCGCTCGTCGGGCCCACTCCGCCATTGGATGCAGTGATCGTGTAGGTGGCGCCTGTCTGCCCCTGGCTGAACGGGCCATTGGCCGGCATGGCCACGGTCAGATCCGGTAGCAACGGAATGACTGTCGCAGGATCGGTAGCCGTGTTGTTGGCTGCATTCACATCGCTGCCTCCTGTCACCGTAGCAGTGTTGGTCACGCTCGCTGGCGCATTGGCCGCGACATTCACGGTCAAGGTGACGACGGGATAACTCGCGCCTGATGCCAAGGGATCTGACCGAGTGCATGTGGCAGTTTGGCCCGCAATGTTGCAAGTCCAGCCGGTTCCTGAAGCGGTAGTCGGTGTCAATCCTGCAGGCACAGTATCGGTCAGCGTCACGAGGCCTGAGGTGGGCGAGCCGCCAGTATTGGATACCGTCAATGTATATGCGGCGCCAATCTGGCCTTGCGTGAAATTGCCTGTATGGCCTTTGGTGAGCACAAGATCGGGGCCCGCCCCGATGGTTGTCACATCCAATGCGGAATTGTTCGAGGAGTTGATATCCCCGCCCCCTGCAACCGTCACGGTGTTCGTCAGGGACGGGGGCGCTGCCGGCGACACATTCACGGTCAAGGTGATCGGTGGATAGCTTGCGCCAGCGGCGAGCGGATCGCTGCGGGTGCATGAGACAGATTGGGCCACGATGCTGCAGACCCAGCCAGCACCCGCTGCCGCTGTGGGAGTGAGTCCGGCAGGCACCGTGTCCGAGACGGTGACTGCACCCGCACTGGGCGCACCCCCGGTATTGGACACCGACACGGTATAGGTGGCCCCCACCTGGCCTTGCAAGAAGCTCCCGGCATGGCTCTTCGAGACAGTCAGATCCTGAGCGTAGGCCGAGGACAGAAAAGCTCCGGCGGCCAGAACGAGGAGAGCTGCGATGCGGCGGCGAAAGAGCATCATGGTTTTGATCCCGTACAGTCCAAGAAGCGTTTCATTTGACACAGCGCATCCACGCTGCCTGCGTACCTGTGGCGACACGCCTGCGATTGCAGTTGCATCGCCCCCACGGCCAGTGAGTCTCGCATGTGCCCGGCCTCATCGGTGATCAGAAGGGCAGGCTCACCCGCCCGGAAGCGCTGGTGTACCGGTATGACCCGGCCTGGCCGGAGAACAAGGGCGCCGTGTTGCTGGCCTCGATGCCGACAAACCACTGGACCGGGCTGCTGCGCCGTGATGCGAGGCCGATGGCGCCCCGCCATATCGGCTCCGACGCGCCATCGACGCGCTGCTGGCCGGCATCGATGCTGGCGCTCAGCACCACCACCTGCGCCACCTCGAACCGCGACGACAGGCCCGCCGATGCCTCATGCAGCCGCTCTGGGGAGAAGTACTCTGGCCGGTAGGCGTTGGTGTTGTGGTAGCTGCGCGTTTTTATGTAGGCATTGAGCCCATAGCGTTCGTCCAGCGAGTAGTTCCAGCGGGTGCGCAGTATCGGGCGGTTGTTGTCGTTGGAGAACAGCGCCGTGCCTGCCGCTACCCCGACGTTGAATCGCTCGGTGAAGGCGTGGTCGAGAACCAGTGCCAGGGCTGTGAAATGCGTGCCGTTCTCGATGCCTCGGATGGAGTTCACCAGGTCTCTTTCCACGCTCACTCCCAGCGCCGTGGAAGGGGTCAGCCGCTCCATGTAGTCGAGCCCCCCCACGAGGTAGCTGGTGCCCGCCACGCGGGCGGCGCCCAGACTGGCGTCGATGGTGCGTTCCTTGCTGGTTTGCTTGTAGGTGCCTGCCGCGAGGCTGCCGCTGGCCGCCCAACCCGGCGCCGTGTAGCGCAGGGCTCCGGCGCGCAGGCCCCAGCCAGCGGCATTCGCATAGCCCAGCGTCTGCCTGCTTTCATGGAAGTCGTCTGAATCGCGGCTGGCGAAGAACGAGCCCGAAACCGACTGTGCCTGCACGCCGCAGGCACAGAGCACCGCCAGCGCGCCAATGAAACGCCCCTTCATTTCGTACCCCAATTCTTTGACCGGCTGACCAGTTCCTTGATGTAGCCCAGCACGCATGCGGGCTGCAGCACCACGCTGTAAAACAAGGCGTAGAAGATAAACCCCAGCACGTTGCGGCGGACCTTGAGCCCCTGTTCGGTGAACATCTTGGCCTGGACGGTGAACATGAGGTAGTTGACGATCATAGCGAGCGGCAGCACCAGCAGCGTCATGGGCCCCGCGATCCAGTACACGCCAAACAGCGCCAGCACGAGGCCTGGAACGAAGGCGAACGTATAGACCAGATCCATGTAGGGGAACAGCAGGTTCCACCAGATGAACAAGGTGGTCATGCGCGGCTTGAACAGCAGGCGCCAGTGCGATTTGAAGGCTTCGATGAGCCCTCGCGACCAGCGCTGGCGCTGGCGGATGAACTGCAGCCAGGTATCGGGTGCGTTCGTGAAAAGGCAGGCGTTCTCCGCGAAGCCGACGCGATGTCCGCGCTCCAGGATCGCCCATGTGAGCACGATGTCTTCACCCACCGTATGGGCCCATCCGCCGAGTTCGCGAAGGATGGCCGTGTCGTACACGGAAAACGCGCCTTGGGCCACGAGGGTGCCCTGGTACAGGCTCTGCAGGCGCTTGATGGCGGCAATGCCATGGAAGTAGTCCCATTCCTGAATGGCCGTGACCATGTTCTTGCGGGAATTGCGCACGAGTACCGCGCCTGCCACGGCGCGGGTGTTGGGCGGATCGCTCATGTAGCGGCGCACCAGGTTGTGCAGCGCGCTGTGGTGAAGGTAGGAGTCCCCGTCGACGGTGATGGTCAGGTGGTGGCGGACCAGGGCCAGGCCGGCGTTGAGCGCGTTGGCCTTGCCCACGTTGTGTTCAAGGTTGAGCACCTGCAGCCACGGATAGTCCAGGCCCGCGAGCTTTTCGGCGGTGGAATCCTTCGAGCCATCATTGATCACCACGACCTGCAACGGCCCCTCGTATTCCTGGCGCGAGATGCTCTCGATCGTGGAGACGATGCTTTCCTCCTCGTTGTAGGCCGCCACGAGGATGGTGATTCCCGGCAGGCGCGCGCTGGAGTGTCTTGCCGCGGGGCGCCGGTCCAGCAACAGGCTGACCACCAGGAATGCGTTCATGAAGCCCGGCACCACCGCGATGCCGTAGATCACCGGGTAGGCCGCCCACGGGCTGATGACCCGCGCCAGATCGTGCACCCAGGCATCCGCGGCATAGATGGAAAAAGCCATCCACACCACTCCGGCGAACAATGCGAACGCAAATTTCCACCGCACCGACAGGTACGGCCGTGCCCACTTCGTGGCTGCTGGGGCTGGCGACGATGTGCTTGCGGGGCTGGCCGCGCGCTGCGGTTCGAGCGTGGGCAGGGCCGCAGGGCTTGTCTGGAGGTTGCGCGTCATCGGGAAACTCGCCTTGTGGGCTGTAGTCGGGGGCAGGCGGGTGGGGCGCGGCCCAGGTCACAAGCAGGTGCGTATTTGTAAAAAATTGAAACTGTGGTGTACGAATTTTGCTGCTGGCGTGGATGCGCGTCAACCGCAATGGCCCTGCAGGCCGCCCAGCGGGCGCAAAAGCAACTGTGCGGGCGCGCCGGGCGCGTGCCCGCGCGGTGCAGGGCTCTGTGCGGAACCCCGGGTCCGTACAGAGCGCTTTTTCTTTGCACTCTGGGCGCCTTGGGCCATGATGGACCTTGTCCGGGCATGGGGCGCCGCGCCGCCGGGCAGGGATTTTCCTGGCGTTTCTGCGGCATTCGACGTGTGCAAAAACCACCATGGGCACCGAGGCAACCACTCCAGAGCGACCGATTTTCTTGGCAATGGCACCCGCGGGCCCCGTGGGACGGCGCTGGGCCCTGGGCGCCGTTGTCGTGTCGGCCGTGCTGTTTCTGGCGGCCATGCCCTTCGCCAAGCTGCCCCTGCCAAAGATGGGCGCGTTCATCCCCGCCTATCAATCCGCCCTGGTGCTGAGCGATCTGATCACCGCGGTCATGCTGTGGGGCCAGTACCGCATCCTGGGGCATGCGGGCCTGCGCGTTCTGGCCTGCGGGTACCTGTTCACGGCCCTGGTGGCGGTCGCGCACGCGCTCACGTTTCCGGGCCTGGTCGCCGAGGGCGGCTGGCTGGGCGCGGGGCCGCAGAGCACTGCCTGGCTGTACATGTTCTGGCACGCCGGGTTCCCGGCGGCGGTGATTGGGTACGCGCTGAGCAAGCCAGCGGCGGCCAGTCAGCCCGAAGCCGCGCCCGCGCAAGCGGGTTTTCTTTTTTCCACCGCGATCAGCGTGGCCGCCGTGCTGGCGGCCGTGGCAGCCCTCACTGCGCTGGCGACCGTGGGGCAGTCGCTGCTGCCACCGATCATGCAGGGCAGCCGGTACACGCCGACCATGCTGGCCGTCGTCACCACCGTCTGGGGCGTCAGCGTGGTCGCGCTGCTGCTGCTCCTGCGGCGCAGGCCGCTGGTGGTGCTGGACCTCTTGCTCGTGGTCACCATGTGCGCGTGGCTGTTTGACATCGCGCTCTCCGCCGTGCTCAACGGCGGACGCTTCGACCTGGGTTTCTACGCCGGACGCCTGTACGGGCTGATGGCCTCCACGGCGCTGCTGGCGGTGCTTCTGGTGGAGAACACGATGCTCCACGCAAGGCTGGCGGCGGCCTACCAGGCGGAGCGAGAAAAGCGGCGGCAGATCCAGACCCAGGCGGCGGAACTGGTGGAGAAAAACCGGGAGCTGGATGCCTTCTCCTATTCCATATCGCACGATCTGCAGGCGCCCGTCCGCGTGATTCAGGGGTTCGCGGGCATGCTGCTCGAGCGTTCCGACAGCCACCAGGATGCGGAAACGCGGCGGATGCTCAAGGTGATCGACGACAGCGCGCGAAAGATGGGGCAGTTGATCCGCGACCTGCTGGATTTCGCACGCCTGGGGCGCCAGCCCATGCACCCTGCCCGCGTCGACATGAATGCCCTGGTCGAGCAGGTCATCGCGGACGTGCGGCACACCGGACCGGGGCGCGATGCCGCGTTCGCGGTGGCGCCGCTGCCGGAAGGCTGGGGCGACCGGGCCCTGCTCCGGCAGGTGTGGGTGAACCTGATCTCCAATGCGGTCAAGTACAGCGGCCCGCAGGGCGCGCACATCCAGATTTCCGGCAGCGGGGACGGCGGTGAATGTGTCTACCAGGTGGCCGACCAGGGCATCGGGTTCGACATGGCCAGGGTGGACCGGCTGTTTGAACTGTTCCAGCGGCTGCACACCGCCGAGGAGTTCCCTGGCACGGGGGTGGGCCTGGCTTTTGTGCAGCGGATCGTGGTGCGGCATGGGGGGCGCGTGTGGGCTCTCGGCGCATTGAACGCGGGCGCCACCTTCAGCTTTTCTCTGCCCCAGGCGCCGACACCGCAGGATGCCGGGGCCACGGGCTGAAGAAAGCCCCTCCCGCGGCCCTGTATGCGCGGCGCGGCGTGCCCAGCCCAGAAACTGGCAGGTGGCGGATGCGCCGGGGAAGAGGCTGGCAAGCAGGAGCAAAACGTGCCGATGGCGCTTGATGCACAAGCGCAATGTGCTATTGAATATGTAGCAAACTGGAGCCTGGCAACCTCCGGGTTGCCGGCCTGCATCGGTCATCATGCCCGCAGCGGCAGCACCAGCCTGAACTCCGCCCCGCGCCCCGCATCGCTGTCCACTTCCAGTGTCCCCCCGTGGCGCTGGATCACCGTGTGCACCAGCGCCAGCCCGAGCCCCACGCCTCCGATGGCGGGGTGGCTGCGGTCATGCAGCCGGCGAAACGGCGCGAACAGCTGGCCCTGCAGTTCCGGGGCGATGCCGGGGCCTTCGTCGCGCACCGACACGACCCAATGGCGGCCCCGCTGCACGATGGAGCACTGCACCACGCCTTCTTCGGGGCTGAACTTGACGGCGTTGTGCAGAACGTTGGCCAGCGCGCGGCACAGCATGGCGCGGTCGCCCACGGCGGGGGCGGTCTCCGGCGCGGCGGCGATGGTGACCTCCACGCCACGGTCGCGGGCCAGGGCCCAGATGTCGTCGACCGTTTCGGCCAGCGCCGCCACCAGGTCCAGGGAGGCCATCCGGTATTCCTGCGTCTCGGCGCTGGCCAGCTTCACGAAGTTTTCCGCCATGCCCAGGGACGCGCGCGCATAGCGCTCGATGCGCAGCATCAGCTCGTCGCCCGGCATGCGGCCGGGGTAGGCACGCTGCATTTCCAGCAGCGTCAGGATGGAGGCATTGGGGGTGCGGATGTCGTGCGAGATGAAGTTCATCGCCTGGTCGCGCTGCAGCTGTGCGCGCCGCATCTCGGTGAGGTCCACCAGCGTCATCAGCCAGCCCGCCTTGGCCAGGTCGGTGAAGGGCCTGCACTGCACCAGCAGGCTGCGGCCCTGGGCGTCGCTGCCTTCGCTTTGTTCGGGCATGCACTGGTTGAGCAGCTTGTCCTGCGTGATGAGCGGCTGCCCGGTGCCGGTCTGCACCAGGTCCTGAAGCAGGTCGACCACGGACTGCCCCTGCAGCGGCACCAGCGGGTCTCCGCCCACATGGCGGCGCGCTGCCACGTTGGTGAGCAGGATCCGCCCCTGGGGGTCGCAGACGATGGTGGGCGAGGGCAGCTGTTGCAGGCTCTCGCTCACGAAGTGGTGCAGGTCGCGCAGCTGGCGGGATGCGCGCTCCACGGCGTTGATGCGTTTTTCCAGGAAATCGCCCGAATCGCCCGTGCGGGGCTGCAGCCGCATCGACAGGCCGTCGCGCTGCAGGCGCTCCATTTCCAGCCGCAGGAAGTGGGCGGCCGCGCTCAGGCGGCGCCAGCTCCACAGGGGGTAGGCCAGCACGAGCCCGGTCAGTGCCGCGGCGGGCGCGAACTGCAGGCCCACCCACCAGGGCAGGGCCACGCTCAGCAGCAGGGTGGCCACCCCCAGCCCCGCGCTGGTGAGCAGCGCGATGAACGGCCCCACCAGCAGCAGGGCCAGCAGCGCGCCCGCCACCGGGGCCAGGTTGAACAAGGTGTTGAGGGCGGGGGCGGCTGGCTGGATCCGCACGCCCGAGAGGCGGCCGTCCAGCACCTGGGCCACCACCTCCACGCCGGGCATGAGCCGCGACTGCTGGCTCATGGGGGTGGCAAACATGTCGCCCAGGCCGGCGGCGGCCGCGCCCACGAGCACGTACTTGCCGCGAAACGCATCCGCGGGGACCTGGCCGCGCAAGACGGCGATGTACGAGTAGGTGGTGAAGTGGCCCGGTCCGCCAGCGTAGGCAATCAGGGTGCGGTCGGCGCGTTGCCATGGGCCGGGGGCCGCCATGCGCGCGGGCTCGGCGTTCCCCGGCCCGGCGCGCGGGGCGGCGCAGTGCGCCAGGGCGGGGTCCGCCACGCACTGCAGCGCCATGCTGAAGTGGGGCCAGGGCGCCGCGGCCGGCCCCTCCTGCAGGTACAGGCTGCGCACCACGCCGTCGTTGTCCGGCACCACGTGCACGTGGCCCAGGCGGGCCGCGGCATCCGCGAACGCGGGCCAGGGCAGGTCGGCCGTGTCGGCGGCCGGGCCATGGCCGCGCCGCAGCACCGGCAGCACCACGCGCCCGCTGCGCTGCATGGCGTCGGCCAGCAGCACGTCGTCGCCGGGGTAGTCCAGGTCCTCCTCGTTGAAGAGCACGTCCATGCCGATGGCGCGGGGCTGCTGGGCCGACACCCGTGCGATCAGTTCCGCGTGCAGCGCCCGCCGCCAGGGCCAGCGGCCGATCGCCGCGATGCTGGGGTCGTCGATGGCCACGATCACGATGTCGGGGTGCGCGGGGCGGGAGATCAGGCGCAGGCCGGCGTCCTGCACCAGGTGGTTCACCCGGCTCAGGCTGTCGGCGGTGCTGAGCCACGCCACCAGCCCCAGCAGGGCGATGGACAGGAGGCTCCATTCCAGGCGCCGCTGCTGGCCCCGGGTCCGTCCGGCGGTCCGCATCGGCTCAGCCTCTCCGTGCCCTGGGCTGCGGGCGCGGTGCCGGGCTGGGGCGCGGGCGGGCTCTCAAGGCCGCCCCACGGGCTGGCCATTCGATGTGGAGACCGGCAGGCCGGTGCCCGTGCTGACCCCTGAACCCACCCGGATCTGGCGTGGCGGCGAGAAGTCGCTTTGCAGGCCCGTGGAATCCTGCACCTGGATGCGCACCAGGTAGCTGCCCGCGGGCAGGTTGCCGGCCCGCCATTCGGGAGCATCGAGCAGGGTGTCGAGCACGAGCTTGTCGAATGCGAGGTCACCGGCACCGGCCAGCTGCAGGCGGAATCGCTGGCCGGGCAGCGCAGGCCAGTGCAGGCGCACGTCGGTGTCGCCTTCCTGTGCCTGCACCGACTGCAGGGACAGGGTGGCGGGGCGGTCCGCCACCATGAAGGGCTGGGGCGGTGCAAACGGCCCCTGGTCGGCCTGGCCATCGGGCAGTTCCAGCAGGCTGGCCACGCGCCAGAAGTAGCTGCCCGCGGGCAGGGCACCCAGGGGCAGGCGGCACTCGCCCAGGCGCTGCGCATCGAGCAGCGGCTGGGCGAACTGGGCGCTGCCGGCCACCTGCACGCGGTACCAGCGCGCGCCGGGCACGTGGGTGCACAGCAGCTCGCCCGTGCCGCTGACCACCACGGCGCCGGGCGCGGGCTGCTGGTACAGCGGCGCCACGGGGCGCGTCTTGATCGCGAAGGGCAGCACGGCGGGCAGCCCCGGGATGCCCGCATCGTCCAGTGCGCGCACGGACAGGTAGTACTTGCCGTCTTCCAGGGCTTTCCAGCGCAGCTGGCCGTCCGCGAAGCGGCCGTGGCGCAGCACCTGGGTGAAATCCGGGTCCCGGGCCACCTGGGCCTCGTAGCGGACCGCGCCGGGCAGCGCGGGCACGTCGATGGCCAGCAGGCCCGCATCCCCCAGCGTGGCCGGCACGCCCGACGTGTCGGGCGCCGCCAGCAGGGGCCGGGGGCGCCGACGGTGCCATCGGCCGCCACGGCCAGGCCCTGGCCCGGCGCGAGCATGGCGCCGGTGGGCGCGGGGGCGGCGGTGGCCCCGTCCGGGCGCGGCTGCACCGCCACGGAGCCGCTTTGCACCGAGGCGGTGGTCTGGCCGGCGTCGCCCATCGCCACGCTGAAATGGGTGCCGCGCACGCTGGTCACGGCCAGCGGCGTGCGCAGCTCGAAGCGGCGAAACGCCTCGGCGCTGGGTGGCACCGAGGACTCCACCGCGCCGCTGCGCATCTCCAGCACCGATTGCAGGCTGCCCGCGCGCCCTCGCCGGCGCAGCTGCCGCAGTTGCAGCTCGGAATGGGCCTGGACCCGCACCACCGTGCCATCCGCGAGCTTGACGGCCACGAAGGCATCGGGGCCGACCTGCACCACGGAGCCTTCATCGAGCCGGCCGCCCTTCACAAGGGGCTCCGGCGCGGCATCCGCGCGCGCCTGCCCGGTGGCCATGCCGTGCACGAACTCCACGGTGGCCGGCTCCGAAGGCTGCAGGTGCACCGGAATCCACACCACCGAGCCCGGCTGCAGGCGCCGGGGGTTGGCCACCTTGTTGCGGGCCTGCAGCAGCGGCCATTGGTGGGGGGCGGCCAGATAGGATCTGGCCAGGCCTTCGAGCGTGTCCCCTGCCTGCACGGTGTGGGGAATCTCGTCGCCCTGGGGCGTGGCGGAGCGGGCCTCGGCGCGGGGGGGCACCAGGCTCGCCAGGAAGCCGAGGGTGAGTGCCGCGGTGGCGCCCAGGGTCCAGCGGACGCGCCCTTTCATCGTTGCCAAGTCAGATCTCCTTTGTGCCGCCTCGGGCGGCTGGGCAGGCCACGGCGCCCTCTGGGGGCCGTGGAAGGTGGTTCGGGTCAGGCCCTTCGCTGGGCCTCCACGGCTTCAAAACGGTAGCCCACGCCGTAGACCGCCGAGACGATGAAACCGTTGGAAGGCCGCAGGTCCAGCAGGGTGCGCAGGCGCGAGATGTGGGTGTCCAGCGAGCGCGACATCACATCCGCGACCTGGCCCCAGATGATGTCCTTGAGGTGGTCGCGCGACAGCAGCCGGCCCATGTTCTGAAACAGGAACAGGGCGAGATCGTACTCGCGGTTCTTCAGCTCCACCGGCACGCCGTCGATTTCGATGGAGCGGGTCTCGCACAGGAAGCGGTAGCGCCCGAACTCCACCACGCCGCCCGCATTGTCCGGATAGGCGCGGCGCAGCAAGGCCGAGACGCGGGCATTGAGCTCGCCGATGCGCACGGGCTTGACCATGAAGTCGTCCGCGCCGCTGCCCAGGCCTTCGACGATGTCGCGCTCTTCCTGGCGGTGCGTCACGAACAGGATGGGCAACTGGGTGCCCACGTTCTTGCGCACCCAGCGCACCACTTCCGGCCCGGTGGTGTCTGGCAGGTGCCAGTCCACGATCAGCAGGTCAAAGGTTTCGCGGCGCATTTCACGCAGCAGGTCCGCGCCATTGAGATGGGTGTGGCAGACATGGCCCATTGCCTCCGTGGCCTGTTTGATCAGATCCAGCTGGAGCGCATCGTCGTCCAACGCGGCTATGCGCATGGTTTCCCCCGTCGAGAATGCAATTGCGGATTATTTGCGAGAACCACCGCCTCCGAGGGGGCGGGCACGCGGTGCCGTCAGCAAGTTGACATTTGTTGACGGTTTGTGGCGCGCCGGGGACGGGGAGGGGCGGGCGCCGTTCAGCGGTCGGGGGCCAAGGGGCGGGACTCTGGAGCAATCTCGCGCACCAGCCGCATGCCGACCAGGGTGTAGCGGGTCTGCGGGCTGTTCCAGTTGCGGTAGCCGCAGCGCGCGTAGAACGACCATGTGTGCCACGAGCCTCCCCTGCGCACGCGCACCGAGCCTTCGTCGGGCCCCTGCGGGTCGTCGTGCGGAGACTGTGCGTAGTACGTGTCCCCGTGCCAGTCCGACACCCATTCCCAGGCATTGCCCAGCATGTCGTGCAGCCCGAAGGCATTGGGCGCATAGCTGCCCACGGGCGCGGTGAAGGCGTGGCCGTCGCTGCCCTCCAGCGCGTGCTGCCGCCAGCGGGGCCACAGGGGGGCGGCCTCCTGGTCGAAGGTATTGGCGGTGCGCAGCAGCCCCTGCGGGTCATCGCCGTGGGGGTAGCGGGTGCGGGTGCCCGCGCGGCAGGCGTACTCCCATTCGGCCTCGGTGGGCAGGCGGTAGCGGTGGCCTTCGGTGCGGCTCAGCCACCGGGCCAGGGCCTGGGCGTCGTTCCAGGTCACGTTGACGACCGGGTGGTCCGGGCCTTGCGCGAAGCCGGGGTTGCGCCACGAATAGCGCGGGTCGCGGCCCTCAAACGCATCGCCGCGCCGCGTGGTGGCCGGGTCGTAGGCAGGGTTGTAGCCATAGCCGCCGGTGCCGTCCGCCTCGGACTCGGGCTGGTACCCGGATGCGTCGACAAAGCGTCGGAACTGCCCCACCGTGACCTCGTGCTGGCCCAGGTAGAAGGCGCGGGTGATGTGCACCTCGTGGGCCGGGGACTCGTCTGCCAGGTCGGTCAAGCGCTGGCGCTCCAGCAGCGGGAAGGCTTTTTCCAGGGTCTCGAGCGGCGGGACGCCACCCATCCAGAAGCTGCCCGCCGGCACCCGGACAAAGGCCATGCCCAGGCTGTTGATCCAGGGGGCCGTGGCGGGGCGCGCGTCCTGCGCTGCCGGTGGGTGCTGGCAGCCGGCCAGCAGCGCAGTCACCACCACTATCAGCGCCCCACGGCGAACTGACGGCAATGCGGGCAATGCCGGCGGCAATGGGGCGGCGCGGGCGCGTGGCCTCAAGGCTTGTCCTGCAACTCACTCACGCATTCGAACACCAGGCGCGAGCCGTCGTTGCGCAGCAGTTTGGCGTGCAGGGCCATGCGCTGGCATTCGCGGCTGGCCGCGGCGTAGGCCTGGGAGGTGTCTGGGCCATAGACCGGCACACTGAAAGTGCGGTCGCGGCCCGAGGCCATGGGACCCGAGGGGCCATGGGGGTTGGTCGCATTGCAGCCGGCGAGCAAGGCCAGCACTGACACCGAGGCACACAGCAGTTTCATGGAAGTCTCCCGAGCAGATCAGGGAACCCAGTTTACGCACATGCCCGCACGCCAGGCATGCTCGTAGCCGTCAAGACACGGCGCACGGCGCCATTTTTTACCTATTCAGGCCCCGGGCGCAATCACCATGAGCCTTGATTGCTATGAAAAAAAGAGCATTTCCTTGCAGTGCCCAGGCGCGGCCAGAGTGCCCGGCTTACGCCGCAGCGGCTGCCTCGGCCAGGGCCTGCAGGGCGGCAGCCACCTCGGCGGCCTGCACGCCGTCCACTGGTGCCAGGCGCGGGGCCAGGGTTTGCAGCGCCGTGCTGTCCTTTTGCAGCTGGGCAATGGCCTGGCCGGCTTCCTTGGGCGCATCGAAGCCGGTGCTCTGCAGCAGCAGGCGGCCGTCTGCATCCACGAGCTTGAAGTAGAACTTGCCGTCGGCTTCGCGGTATTGCTTGAACGAAGGCAGCGCTGTCTTCGCGGCCTTGGCGGGCTTGGGCGCTGCCGTGGCCTGGGCCAGACTGCGCAGGCCCACAGCGGCGCGCAGCTCGCGGATGAACGGCGTGGCCAGCGCACGGGCGCGTTCGGCACCGGCCAGCAAGGTCTGCTCGATGCGCGCGGGGTTGTGGATGAGTTCCTCGTACTGCGCGCGCATGGGGGCGATCACCTGGTCCACGCGCTCGAACAGGGTGTGCTTGGCATCACCCCAGGCGATGCCGTCGGCGTAGGCCTTGCGCAGGGCCTCGGTCTCCGCGGGCGTGGCGAAGGCCTGGTAGATCTGGAACAGCGCGGAGCCTTCGACCTCCTTGGGCTCGCCGGGCGCGCGCGAATCGGTCAGGATGCCGCCGATGAGCTTCTTGAGCTGCTCGCGCGAGCTGAACAGCGGGATGGTGTTGTCGTAGCTCTTGCTCATCTTGCGGCCGTCCAGCCCCGGCAGGGTGGCCACATGGTCGTCGATGGCCGCCTCGGGCAGCACGAAATGCTCGCCATACAGGTGGTTGAAGCTCGCGGCCATGTCGCGCGCCATCTCGATGTGCTGGATCTGGTCGCGGCCCACGGGCACCTTGTGGGCCTTGAACATCAGGATGTCGGCGCCCATGAGCACGGGGTACATGAACAGCCCGGCCGTCACGCCGTCGTCCTGTTCGCGCCCGGCGGCGGTGTTCTTGTCCACGCTGGCCTTGTAGGCGTGGGCGCGGTTGAGCACGCCCTTGCCGGTCACGCAGGTCAAGAGCCAGGTGAGTTCAGGGATCTCGGGGATGTCGGACTGGCGGTAGAACGTGACCTTCTCGGGGTTCAGCCCTGCGGCCAGCCAGCTGGCCGCGATCTCCAGCGTGGAGCGCTGGATGCGCGCCGGGTCTTCGCACTTGATGAGCGCGTGGTAGTCGGCCAGGAAGTAGAAGCTCTGCACGCCGGGCGTGAGGCTGGCGGCCACGGACGGGCGGATGGAACCCACGAAGTTGCCCAGGTGGGGCGTGCCCGTGGTGGTGATGCCGGTGAGAAAGCGCGTGGTGCTCATGGAGACGGTGTCAGCAAAAAGGGGGAGAAAAGGCGATCAGCGCAGCAAGGCGGTGAGCGGCGTGAGCAGCAGGTTGATGGCGCCGTAGCCCAGCGACATCAGCGGGCGCAGCCACAGCGTGCCCACCACGCCCGCGATCACGAGGCCCATCACGATGAAGAAGCCCCAGGGCTCGATGCGCGAGACCATGTGGGCCTGTTTCCAGGGCAGCAGGCCCACCAGGATGCGCCCGCCGTCGAGCGGAGGCAGCGGAAACAGGTTGAACGCCCACATCACCAGGTTGACCAGCACCCCGGCGCGGGCCATTTCGATGAAGAAGCGCTCGTCCACGCCAAAGCCCACCAGGGACACCAGCAGCACGGCCCAGACGATGGCCTGGATGAAGTTGGAGGCGGGCCCCGCCAGCGCCACCCACACCATGTGCTTCTTGGGGTTGCGCAGGTTGCCGAAGTTGACCGGCACGGGCTTGGCATAGCCGAACAGGAAGGCCCCCGAGGTCGCGAAGTACAGCAGCAGCGGCATCAGGATGGTGCCGACCGGATCGATGTGCTTGAGCGGGTTGAGGGTGATCCGGCCCATCATGTACGCGGTGTTGTCGCCAAAGTGGCGCGCGGCGTAGCCATGGGCTGCCTCGTGCACGGTGATGGCGAACAGCACCGGCAGGGCGTAGATCAGAACGGTTTGGATGAGATTGGAGATGTCCACCTGTCGATTGTCTCAGACGCGTGGCATGGGTCCCGGGCCGCGCGGGAGGAGGGGCCGGCCGGGCAGCGTGGCGGCCAGTGGTACGACAAGATCGGGAGTGGCGGACAAATCGTTGATAGCATGTGGCATGGCGTAACGAATTGCATCTGTTGGGCTCGCGTCCAGCCCTTTTCTTGCGCTCTGGCCCACACTCATACTACGCAGACCCCTTTCGGAGACATTCCCGTGCCCTTGGATCACCTCAAAATCGGAACCCGCCTCATTCTTGCGTTCGGGGGCATCGCCCTGCTGGTGGCGCTGACCATGGGCATGGCGATGTCCAGGATCGGCCGGGCCGAAGACGCCTACCGCGGCGCGGTGTCCACGGCCAGCAACGCCGCCGCGGACGGTGAGCGCACGGCCAAGGCCACGCAGGCGCAGGAGCACCTGCAAGGCGCGCGCGGCTGGATCGTGGGCGGCGGGCTGGCGGTGTTCGCGCTCTCGCTGGTGGCTTTTCTCACGCTGCGCAGCGGCATTGTCAGCCCGCTCAACCAGGCCATCCTGATCGCCGAAACCGTGGCCTCGGGCGACCTGAGCCAGGAATTCAGTTCGGACCTGGAAGGGGACTTCGGCCGGCTGCTGGGGGCGCTGGGCACCATGGAAGACACGCTGACCGACCTGGTGTCGCGCATCAAGCAGGATGCGGATGCCATCAGCGCCTCCGCGGTGAACATCGACCATGGGAACACCGACCTGTCCCGCCGTGCGGAGGACCAGGTGTCCTCCCTGACCGAAACGGCGGCCAGCATGGAGCAACTGACCGCCACCGTGCGCCAGAACGCCGAGCGCGCCCATTCCGCCAGCGGCCTGGCCGTCAAGGCCTCGGCCATCGCCGAGCACGGCGGCACCGTGGTGGGCGAGGTGGTGCAGACCATGCAGGCCATCAGCGGCAGCTCGCGCAAGATCGTGGACATCATCCAGGTCATCGAAGGCATTGCCTTCCAGACCAACATCCTGGCGCTGAACGCCGCCGTGGAGGCCGCCCGCGCGGGCGAGCAGGGCCGGGGCTTCGCGGTGGTGGCCAGCGAGGTGCGCAACCTGGCCCAGCGCAGCGCGGTCGCCGCGCGCGAGATCAAGGCGCTCATCAGCGCGTCGGTGGAGCAGGTGGAGAGCGGCGCCGGCCAGGTGGGCAAGGCTGGCAAGACCATGGCCGAAATCGTGACCGCCGTGGGCCAGGTGAGCGCGCTGCTGGGGGAAATCTCCATCGCCCTGCGCGAGCAGAGCGAGGCCATCAGCCACGTGAATGTGGCGGTGTCGCACATGGATGGCTCCACGCAGGAAACGGCCGCGCTGGTTCAGAGCGCCGTGTCCACCGCGACCTCGCTCACCGCGCAGGCCCGGGACCTGGAGCAGGCCGTGGGTGCGTTCAAGCTGTAGCCCCTGAGCGGCGGCGCCGCTTCCCCCTCAGGGGGACGCCACCGGTGGCCTGGCGGAGCCAGTTCCATGGTGGCGCTGGTTTTGGCAGCGCCGGTTTTTGGGCGCGGTAGCCTGAAAGGCGCTTTTGCCGATCCTCAAGACCGCTCTGCGCGGGCGCCGGGCGGGCCCCCGGGCCTGCAGTTTTACAGCCCCAGAGCCTTCAAGCTGCCCCGGCCTTCGCGCATCACTTCGGGTTCGCCGCCGGTGCCCATGGGGGTCAGGTCCACCACCGTCGTGGGCTCCAGCGGGCAGGCGCCCGCATCCACCACGGCATCCACCAGCTTTTCATAGCGCTCGCGGATTTCCTGCGGGTCGTTCAGCGGTTCCGTCTCGCCAGCGGGTATCAGCGTGGTGGCCAGCAAGGGGGCGCCGTGCAGCTCCAGCAGCAGCTGCAGGCCCTTGCGGTCGGGCACGCGCAGGCCGATGGTCTTGCGCGAGGGGTGGCTCACGCGGCGCGGCACTTCCTTGGTGGCTTCGAGGATGAAGGTGTAGGGGCCGGGCGTGCCCAGCTTCAGCAGGCGGTACTGCCGGTTGTCCACGCGCGCATAGTTGGCCAGCTCCGACAGGTCGCGGCACAGCAGCGTGAGGTGGTGCCTGTCGTCCACCTGGCGGATGCGGCGCAGGCGGTCCACGGCGTCCTTGTCGTCCAGGTGGCAGACGAGGGCATAGCTGGAGTCGGTGGGCACGGCCACGATGCCGCCCTTTTGCAGCAGCGCCGCCGCCTGCTTGAGCAGGCGGGGCTGCGGGTTGTCGGGATGGACTTCGAAATACTGGGCCATGAACGGGTGCGCCTCAGGCGTTGGCCGGATGGAGGATGCGGTCGGACAGCAGCTCCCACACGGGTGTCAGCGCGCCGGGCAACAGCGGCAGGGTGCCCAGGTCGGTGTGCGATTCATCGGGGCTGTGGAAGTCGCTGCCGCGCGACGCGGCCAGGCCGAATTCCTGCGCCATGCCGGCGTAGGTGACGTATTCGGCAGCGCTGTGGCTGCCGGTGACGACCTCCACCCCGCGCCCGCCGTGGGTCTTGAACTCGGAAAACAGCGCGAATTCCTCATTGGCGCTGAACTTGTAGCGCGCCGGATGGGCAATGATCGCCATGCCGCCCGCGTCCGTGATCCAGCGCACGGCGTCGCCCAGCGACGCCCAGCGGTGCGGCACGTAGCCGGGCTTGCCTTCGGTGAGGAACTTGCGGAATACCTCGGAGGTGTCCTTGCAGACCCCGGTTTCCACCAGGAAGCGAGCGAAATGCGTGCGCGAGATCAGCGCCGGGTTGCCCACGAACTGCAGGGCGCCTTCATACGCGCCCTGGATGCCCACCTGGGCCAGCTGCTGCGCCATGTCCTTGGCGCGTTCGCCGCGCCCGCCCCGGGTCGCGGCCAGGCCCTGGGCCAACTGCGCGTCGTCGGGGTCGAACCCCAGGCCGACGATGTGGACGGTGGTGTCGGCGAAGGTGACGGAAATCTCGGTACCCGTGAGATAGGCCATGCCCTGTGCGTGGGCGGCTGCGCGGGCGCGGTGCTGGCCGCCGATTTCGTCATGGTCGGTCAACGCCCACAGCTCGACACCGTTTGCCCTGGCCCGCGCGGCCAGGTCCTCGGGGGTCATGGTTCCGTCGGATACCACGGAATGGCAGTGCAGGTCGGCGTTGAGTATGGTTGTCACGAGGCCATTTTAGGGCTTGTACCGATAACGTGCCTTGCCGAACCCAGCAACACTGCAGTCAGGGGCATTGCGTCCGGCGGCCCGGCAACCTCGGCCGGGGCCATGTGCCGGGCAGTCCTTTCAGACCATCGTAGGCGTTCCAAGGAGCAACCATGAAATTCAACGACCTGCGCGTGTCCCACAAGATGTGGAGCGTCATCCTGGGCCTTCTGGCGCTCATGCTGGTCTCGGCCATCTGGACCCAGTGGTACGGCCGGCAGGTGACGGCGTCCACCGAAGAGGCCGTGGAAAAATACGAAGCCGCCATCACCACCGCCGTGACCTGGCGCGGCCTGGCCGAGGTGGCCGTGACGATGTCGATGGCGAGTTTCGTCACCACCGACCAGGCGCTCAAGGCCGACTTCGACACCCGGGTGGCCGCGCTCACCGCGCGCATCACGCCGGTGCAGGAAAAGATCAACAAGACCTCCGTCTCGCCCGAGGACAAGGCGGCGCTCGCGCAGGTGGCGGCCACGCGTGCGGATATCCGGGGCCAGACCGACAAGCTCAAGGAGCTGACGGATGCGGGCGATGCGGCGGCCAAGCAGGCGTACCTGGCGAACGTCTACCGCCCCAAGGCCGTGGCCTACCTGGAGGCCATCGACAAGTTCGTGGCCGCGCAGCAAAGCCAGCGCGACGAAGCCGTCCGTGCGGCGCACGACACGCGCGGCAACCTGGTGCTGATCGGTGCCGTGGCAGCCGTCGCCGTGGTGCTGCTGGGCATGCTGCTGGCCGCGATGCTGGTGCGCTCCATCACGGCGCCGCTGGACCGCGCGGTGGCCCTGGCCGAGGCCATCTCGGCGGGCGACCTCACGCAGAACATCCACGACGACCGCAAGGACGAGCTGGGCATGCTCACGCGGGCCCTGTCGGCCATGTCAGACCGCCTTCGCGGCGTGGTGAGCGAGGTGCGCTCGGGGGTGGACTCGGTGTCGTCGGCGTCGATCCAGATCGCCAACGGCAACCACGACCTGTCGGCGCGCACGGAGCAGACGGCCTCCAACCTGGAAGAGACGGCGGCGAGCATGGAAGAGCTGACGGCCACGGTGAGCCAGTCGGCGGACACCGCGCGCCAGGCCAACCAGCTGGCCGGAACGGCCGCGCAGGCGGCGGCACGCGGTGGCGAAGTGGTGGGCCAGGTGGTCACCAGCATGCAGCAGATCACCGACAGCTCGCGCAAGATCAACGACATCATCGGCGTCATCGACGGCATTGCCTTCCAGACCAACATCCTGGCGCTGAATGCTGCGGTGGAGGCGGCCCGCGCGGGCGAGCAGGGCCGGGGCTTCGCGGTGGTGGCCAGCGAGGTGCGCAGCCTGGCCGGGCGCAGCGCCGAGGCGGCCAAGGAAATCAAGACCCTGATCAGCGCCTCGGTGCAGAACGTGGAATCGGGGTCGGCCCAGGTGGCGCAGGCGGGCCAGAGCATGGAGGAAATCGTGGCGAGCGTGCAGCGGGTGAGCGACCTCATTGGAGAGATCACGGCATCCTCGACAGAGCAGCGCGACGGTATCGCCCAGGTGAACCAGGCGGTGACGCACCTCGACCAGATGACACAGCAGAACGCGGCGCTGGTGGAGGAGTCGACGGCGGCGGCGGCCTCGATGCGCGACCAGGCGCAGAGGCTGGCCGAGGTGGTGGCCATGTTCAACGTGGGGGCCGTGGCCAGCCGGGCTCCCGCCGCGCCCGCCCGTTCCGCGCCACCCGCCATGGCGCCGAGGCCCGCGCCCGCCGCCAAGGCCCGCGTGGGTACCAGTGCCAGCGGCAAGCCCGCGGGCAGCGCCAAGGCGCCAGCGGCCGCGCGACTGTCTTCCCCCGCGCCGGCCGCCGCCCCCAGGGCGGCTGCCCCGGCACCATCTCACCCACCGGCGCCACGCGCCACCTCGGGAGGCAACGACGATGAGTGGGAAAGCTTCTGATCCGGGGTGGAGGCCCTGGCCGCTGCCGAACTGATTGCTCTCGAAATAATAGCTGAAGGCGCTTGACCATCAAGCGCTGGAGGCCGTTTTTTGCAAGAACAGGCGCCAGGAGGCGCTGGCGCCCTGACTCTTGCCTCCCCCGTTCCACCTCTGTGCCCCGCTTGCGCCGCTCGCGGTCCGTGCCCGGCGTGCGCCCGCGTGGCCGCCGGTGGGGAATGCGGGTTTCTCCCGGTGAGGTGCTGGCGTGGCGGCGCGCCGGGCTGGCGTAGGCTATGGGTTGTTTGCTGATGTAATCGGATGTTTCCCTGGCGAGCCTCGCCTTGCATGAAAACACTACAGATCCACGAGGAAGAACAACCCATGCAACTCGACAATATCCGCGTTTCCCGCAAGCTGTGGGGCGCATTTCTGGGCCTGATGATCGGCATGCTGCTGCTCTCGGGCTTTGCCCAGAACCGGGCCAACAGCTCCATGTCCTCGGCGATCGACGCCGTCGTGGACATCGAGGGGCGCATCTCCGCCGCCGTGCGCTGGCGCGGCGCCACCGAGACGGCCGTCACCATGGTCATGGGCGGCGCCGTGACCACGGATGCCGTGCTGGCCGAGCAGTATGGCGCCAAGGTCAAGGAGATCATCGGCAACATCAACAAGGTGCAGGAAGGCATCGTGGCCTCGGCCACCGCCCCCGAGGAAAAGGCTGCGCTGGACAAGGTGCTGGAGGCCCGCAAGGCCGTGCTGGCGGCCACCGCCAAGACCTGGGAGCTCAAGGGCGCCGGCGACGCCGTGGCGACCCAGCGGTTCGCCGACAACGAATTCGCCCCCCTGGTCACCAAATACCTCAAGGCGCAGGACGACTTCGTCGCCACGCTCGAGACGCGCCGCGACGCCATCCGCGCCGACGCCTCGGCGCGCCGCGTGGAATACGCGATCTGGGGAATCATCACCTCGCTGGTGCTGATGGCCGTAGGGCTGTTCCTGGCCTGGAAGCTGGTGCGCTCCATCACCCTTCCGCTGGATGAGGCGGTGAACACCATCGACGCCATCGCGGCGGGCGACCTCACCCAGGAGCTGCAATCCGTCCGCAAGGACGAGTTCGGCCACATGCTGCGTTCGCTGTCGGCCATGTCGGCACGCCTTCGCGGCGTGGTGAGCGAGGTGCGCTCGGGGGTGGACTCGGTGTCGTCGGCGTCGATCCAGATCGCCAACGGCAACCATGACCTGTCGGCGCGCACGGAGCAGACGGCCTCCAACCTGGAAGAGACGGCGGCGAGCATGGAAGAGCTGACGGCCACGGTGAGCCAGTCGGCGGACACCGCGCGCCAGGCCAACCAGCTGGCCGGAACGGCCGCCCAGGCGGCGGCACGCGGTGGCGAAGTGGTGGGCCAGGTGGTCACCAGCATGCAGCAGATCACCGACAGCTCGCGCAAGATCAACGACATCATCGGCGTCATCGACGGCATTGCCTTCCAGACCAACATCCTGGCGCTGAATGCTGCGGTGGAGGCGGCCCGCGCGGGCGAGCAGGGCCGGGGCTTCGCGGTGGTGGCCAGCGAAGTGCGCAGCCTGGCCGGGCGCAGCGCCGAGGCGGCCAAGGAAATCAAGACCCTGATCAGCGCCTCGGTGCAGAACGTGGAATCGGGGTCGGCCCAGGTGGCGCAGGCGGGCCAGAGCATGGAGGAAATCGTGGCGAGCGTGCAGCGGGTGAGCGACCTCATTGGAGAGATCACGGCATCCTCGACAGAGCAGCGCGACGGTATCGCCCAGGTGAACCAGGCGGTGACGCACCTCGACCAGATGACACAGCAGAACGCGGCGCTGGTGGAGGAGTCGACGGCGGCGGCGGCCTCGATGCGCGACCAGGCGCAGAGGCTGGCGGAGGTAGTGTCGGTGTTCAACGTGGGCGCGGTCGCGGTGCGCGCGCCAGCAGCACCCCGCCCGACGCCCGCTGCCGCGCCCCGGCCGGCCGCGGCCAAGGTGGCCGCCACCCACCAACCGCGCGTGGCGGGGGCCAAACCCGCCGTTGCACGGCCTCCAGCACCGGCCCCGGCCCGGCTTGCGCCGCCCGCGGCCCCGGCGGCCCGGCCCGCGCCACCGCCGGCGGCGGCTTCCCGTGGCGGCGATGACGACTGGGAGAGCTTCTGACGGCCGCCACTGGGTTGGGCTGGTTGCTACTAAATAGATAGCTTCCAGCGCTTGCCAGCCGTGCGCGGGCGGCCCATTTCATCGCGCCGTCTACCGCCTTCTCCATCAAGGCGGCCCCGCTGCCTTGGTTCCTGTGGCGCCTTGTGCGCCGTTCGTTTCCGCGCACCCCCGAAAAGGACTTGCCCATGCCCCTCGTCAACATCCGCCTCGCCCGGCGCGACCTGCCCACCACGGCCGCGCAGAAGGCGGCGCTCATCGCCGGCGTCACCCAGCTGATGCAGCAGGTGCTGGACAAGCGGCCCGAGACCGTGACGGTCATCATTGACGAAGTGGACCCCGAAAACTGGGGCCAGGGCGGGGAGCCGGTGACGGTGATCCGCCAGCGCCGCCAGTGACCCGTGCGCGCAGTCCTCAGAGCTGCGCGCCCTCGACCAGGAACTGCACCTTGCGCTCGCCCTTCCACTCGTTCACATCGAGGCGGAAGGCCAGCAGCACGCGCGCGGGCAGTTGCTCGGTGTGGCCGAACCAGATGGCATCCACCGGGTTGCCCTGGTGCATGAGCTTGATCGACAGGTGGTTCTTGGACTCGCCCACCAGGCGCTGGCTCACGATCTGCACTTCTTCGCTGAACGTGGGCGGCGCAAAGCCCTGGCCCCAGACTTCGTGGTGCAGGGTGTCCACCATGTCGGCGCGGCAGTATTCGGGGGCCAGGGGGCCGTCGGTTTCGATGCGGCGGGTGAGGGTGGAGGCATCGAGCCACTCCTGCGCCACCTGGGCCAGGGCGCGCTCGAACACCTCGAACGCTTCTTCGGCCACGGTGCAGCCCGCCGCCATGGCATGGCCGCCGAACTTCAGCAGCACGCCCGGGTGGCGCTTGGCCACCAGGTCGAGCGCATCGCGCAGGTGAAAGCCGGGGATGGAGCGGCCCGAGCCCTTGAGCTCGTGCTCCTTGCCCGGCGCGCTGCTGGCGGCAAAGACAAAGGTGGGGCGGTGCAGCTTGTCCTTGATGCGGCTGGCCACGATGCCCACCACGCCTTCGTGGAAGTCGGGGTCGAACACGCTGATGGCCGGGGGCGGCTCCTCGTCTTCCTGGAACAGGCTTTCGGCCATCAGCATGGCCTGGTCGCGCATGCCGCCCTCGATCTCGCGGCGCTCGCGGTTGATGCCGTCGAGCAGGCCCGCCAGCTCGGCGGCGCGGCCTGCGTCGTCGGTCAGCAGGCATTCGATGCCCAGCGTCATGTCGGCCAGGCGACCCGCGGCATTGATGCGCGGGCCCAGCGCAAAGCCAAAGTCGAACGTGGTGGCCACCGGGGCCTTGCGGCCTGCGGCATGGAACAGCGCGGCGATGCCTGCGGGCATCTGGCCCGCGCGGATGCGCTTCAAGCCCTGGGCGACCAGGCGGCGGTTGTTGGCGTCGAGCTTCACCACATCGGCCACGGTGCCCAGCGCCACGAGCGTGAGCAGCGGATCGAGCTTGGGTTGCAAGGGCTGGTGCGCCCCCACGCTCCCCACTACGTGTGGTTCGCTGCCCCCCAGGGGGGCGCTCGCGCCTTGGGGCGGCCCGGCGGCACTCGGCGCATCAAAGATTCCGCGTGCACGCAGCTCGGCCCGCAGCGCCAGCAGCACGTAGAACATCACGCCCACACCGGCCATGGACTTGCTCTCGAACGTGCAGCCGGGCTGGTTGGGGTTGACGATGGCGTCGGCCGCCGGCAGTTCGGGCCCGGGAAGGTGGTGGTCGGTCACGAGCACCTGCAGGCCCAGCGCCTTGGCCTCGGCCACGCCGTCCACGCTGGCGATGCCGTTGTCCACGGTGATGAGCACGTCGGCGCCGCGCTCGGCCACGCGCCGGGCGATGGGGGGCGTGAGGCCGTAGCCGTCGGTCACGCGGTCGGGCACGAGGTAGTCCACGTGCTGCGCGCCCAGCAACCGCAGGCCGCGCACGCCCACGGCGCAGGCGGTGGCGCCGTCGCAGTCGTAGTCGGCCACGATGACAAGGCGCTTGTTTTGTGCCATGGCGTCGGCCAGCAGGCGGGCGGCGGTGTCAATGCCTTTCAAACCCGAGGGAGGGAGCAGGCGGCCCAGGCCGTCGTCCAGCTCGTCCTTGGCACGCACGCCGCGCGCGGCATACAGGCGGGCCAGCAGCGGGTGCACGCCGGCTTGCTCCAGCGCCCAGGCGGCGCGGGGGGGGATGTCTCTTGCTACTATTTTCATAGCTTCTCGCGCAGTTCTGCAAAGCGCTGGGGCCTGAAAAGGCTTTGAAAACGCTGGGCCAGCGTGCGGGGCGCGCTGTGGAAGGCCAGCGCATTGCGCTCCCCACACAGTGTCAGTTGCACCGGCACGCCGTCTTCGGCCTTGCGCAGAAGGCCGGCCACGGGGCCTGCGTCGAGCGCGGTCCAGGCGGCGGCCCAGGCACGCCAGTCTTCATTCAGCGCCGCGCCGCGCAGGGTGGTGGGCACCGTCGGCGCAGTGGCGGCGGTGGGGGCGGGCACAGGCAGCGGGCCGGTGCCATGCACCCAGAACGAGTTGATCACCGGCAGCCCGCGCGCCGTGCGCTCGTCGTTGAAGGCGTGGGTGTAGAGCAGCATCTGCATCTCGCTGTGCAGGCGGTGCAGCGTGCGGGCCTCGCGCGCATCCGGCATCCAGGCGCGCACGTCGCGCAGCAGCACGCGTTCCAGCGAGGCGGTGGCAAGCAGGGCAAACAGCGGGCTGCGGGCCAGCCAGCGCGTGGGCTGGTCGTAGTGCAGGGTGATGCCGTCTTCGGCGAACCAGGGGGACACGATGGCCAGCAGCGCGCGCGATGCGGCCTCGTCCAGTCCCAGGAGTTCAGGGTCGCGCAGCGTGACGTGGTCGGTGCTGACCTGCCACTGGCAGGGCGTGACAAAGGCCCAGGCCGCTCCATCGGCGGGCTGGCCCTGCTGGTGGCGGTGCCACGCGGCCCAGGGGATGCGGCCGTCCTGCGCAGGCAGGCCCAGGGCACGCGCCAGGGCGCGTTCGTGGGGGGCGGAGAAGGTTGTTTCCTCGCCGCTGTCACTCTGGGCGGGATGGGGGCTGAGCCGGGCCAGAAGCCGGTCCAGGTGGGGCAGGGCCAGGCCCTGCACGGCTTGCTGGCATCCCGGGGAGGCGCTGGCGGCGTAGGGAACGAGCAAATGGGTGGTGTCCGACATGGGCCTATTGTCCGGGATGCCACAATCTGGCCGGCCTGTGGCGTGCATTCCGCACCCTGCAGTGCCTTCTTTCCTTATTCATGCAAATCCCCTACGAACTGGCCCTGGGCTGGCGCTACACGCGCGCGGGCCGCGCCACGCGGCGCAATGGCTTCATCTCGTTCATCTCGGGCGTGTCCATGCTGGGCATCGCGCTTGGGGTGGCGGCGCTCATCATCGTGCTGTCGGTGATGAACGGCTTTCAGAAGGAAGTGCGCGACCGCATGCTCAGCGTGGTCTCGCACATCGAGATTTTTGCGCCCCAGGGCGCGGCGCTGCCCGACCCGGCGCGCACGCTGGCCGAGGCCAAGCAGAACCCCAACGTGGTGGGCGCTGCGCCGTTCGTGGCGGCGCAGGCGCTGCTGGCGCGTGGCGAGGATATGAAGGGCGCGCTGGTGCGCGGCATCGACCCGGCGCTGGAAGGCGCGGTGACGGACCTGGCCGCCACCAACGAAAAAACGCTCAATCTGCTGGTGCCCGGCGAATTCCGCGTGGTGCTGGGCGGCGAGCTGGCCCGCGCTTTGGGCGTGCGCGCCGGCGATGTGGTCACCCTGATCGCCCCCGCGGGCCAGGTGACCCCGGCGGGCGTGGTGCCACGCCTCAAGCAGATGACGGTGGCGGGCACGTTTGATTCCGGCCACTACGAATACGACTCGGCGCTGGTGCTGCTGCACCATGAGGACGCCCAGCGCATCTTCCGCCTGGAAGGCCCCACGGGCGTGCGCCTGAAGCTCAAGGACCTGCACCAGGCGCGCGACGTGGCCCAGCAGCTGGCGGGGTCCCTAAGCGGCCAGCTGCTGATCCGCGACTGGACGCAGCAGAACCGCACCTGGTTCGCGGCCGTGCAGCTTGAAAAGCGCATGATGTTCATCATTCTCACGCTCATCGTGGCGGTGGCGGCGTTCAACCTGGTGTCCACCCTGGTGATGACGGTGACCGACAAGCGCGCCGACATCGCCATCCTGCGCACGCTGGGCGCCAGCCCGAAAAGCATCATGAGCATCTTCGTGGTGCAGGGCGCCATGGTGGGCGTGATCGGCACGGCCGTGGGCCTGCTGCTGGGGCTCTCCATTGCCTTCAACATCGACGTGATCGTGCCGGCCATCGAGAGGGCGCTGAACGCGAGTTTCCTGCCCAAGGACATTTACCTGATCAGCAAGATGCCCAGCGAGCCGCAGAGCAGCGACATCCTGCCCATCGGCATCATCTCGCTCGTGCTGGCCTTCGTGGCCACGCTCTACCCCAGCTGGCGTGCCAGCCGTGTGAATCCTGCCGAGGCCCTGCGCTATGAGTAATACGACCCCCACGCTCGGCACCGGCGTGTCCCCGCGGCCCTTCGAGGCGGCGCCCGCCGCCCACGCGGGCTTGAATGGCCCGGTGGTTCTGGAGGCGCACGGCCTGACCAAGCGCTTCACCGAAGGGCGCCTGGACGTGACCGTGCTGCAGGGCGTGGACCTGCGGGTCCACGCGGGCGAGACGCTGGCCATCGTCGGCGCCTCGGGCTCGGGCAAGAGCACCTTGCTGCACCTGCTGGGCGGGCTGGATGCGCCCACCTCGGGCACCGTGCGCCTGAAGGGGGAGGCCATGTCGTCCCTCTCCGCCGAACGGCAGGGCCAGCTGCGCAACCAGCACCTGGGCTTCATCTACCAGTTCCACCACCTGCTGCCCGAGTTCAGCGCGCTGGACAATGTGGCCATGCCGCTGCGCATCCGCCGCATGCCGTACGAGCAGTGCCAGCACGAGGCCGCGAAGGTGCTGGCCGCCGTCGGGCTGAAGGAGCGCCTGCACCACCGCCCGGCCGAGCTGTCGGGGGGGGAGCGCCAGCGCGTGGCCATCGCCCGGGCGCTGGTCACCCGTCCGGCCTGCGTGCTGGCCGACGAGCCCACGGGCAATCTCGACCGCACCACGGCCGACGGCGTGTTTGAACTGATGATGCAGCTGGCGCGGGACCAGGGCACGGCGTTCGTGATGGTCACGCACGACGAATCCCTGGCCGTGCGCTGCAGCCGCGTGGTGCGGCTGGTGCTCGGCCACCTGACCTGATATCTGGCCCGGGTCCGGTGTTCCTCGCCTCGCCAGCCGGCGACCTGCGGCCTGCGCAGGGTGCGAGGATGGCGGTGCGGGTCTAGATGCCGAGGATCTTCTTGGCTTGCGCCAGGGATTTCATCGAGTCGTCATGTTTGCCGGCCTTGTGCTGGGCCTCGCCCTCCGCGCGCAGCTGTTTGACCTTGGCGGCGTTGTCGGCCGTCAGCGCCGGATGGGTGGCCAGCTTGGCGTCGATGGCCTTCATCTCGTTGGGGCAGTTGTGGGCCAGCGCGGAGCCGGCGGCCATGGCGAGCAGCGCCACGGCTGCGATCTGGGTCAGGAAGCGCATGAAATGTCTCCTCAGGTTCGAGCCATGATCCCCGGCACGGGCGGCCATGGGCCGCTATCCGTGCATGCCCGCTGGCGTGGCTGCCTGCCTGCCTGCGGGCTCGCGTGGCGCCGGGGGCCTACATCACCCTCCCGTACCACCAGACCGAGAGTGCTGCTGCCAGCAGTGCCAGCACGGCGCCCGCCAGTGCCAGCAGGGCAGAGATCTCGGTTTCCTTCTTCTCCACCGTCAATCGCGAGCTGAGCGTTTCGTAGACCTTCTTGAGGTCGGCCGCCGTGGCCGCGTGGAAGTACTCGGCGTTCGTGCGCGTGGCCACGGCCTTCAGGGTTTCTTCGTCGAGCCGCACGCGCATCGACCACCCTTCGAACCCTATCGTCTCGCCCTGCACGGTGCCCACGCCCACGGTGTACACGCGCACGCCGCGGTCCGCCGCCCACTTGGCGGCTTCAAGCGGGTCCACGCCCGTGGTGCGCTGCCCGTCGGTCAGCATGATGATGGCCGCCGAGGTGTAGGAGCCCGGCGCCACCGGGGTGAAGGGCTTGGCGGGGTCCTGCTTGTTGCCGATCTCGTCGATGGGCTTGGGACGCATCGCCTGGCGGCCCCCCAGCGCCGCGATGTCGATGCCCGCATCCGGAAAAATGGTGGCCAGCGACAGCATGATGCCGTTGCCCGTGGCCGTGCCGCGCTGCAGCTGGAAGCTGTCGATGGCCTTGACCAGGTCTTCACGGCTTTGCGTGGGCAGCTGGGCCAGCTGCGCGCTGCCCGCGAACGCCACGATGCCCACGCGCACGTGGCGCGGCAGCTCGGCGATGAAGGCCTTGGCGGCATTCTGGGCGGCGGTGATCCGGTCGGGCTCCACGTCGGCGGCGCGCATGCTGCCCGACACGTCCATGGCCAGCATGATGGTCTGGTCCTGCGAGGGCAGGGTGATCACGGCCAGCGGGCGCGCGGCCGCCAGCAGCAGGGCGATCAGCGCCAGCAGGAAGAGGGCGGGCGGGATGTGGCGCCGCAGGCGCTGGCCGGGGCCCATGGCCTCGCGCACCAGCGACAGGCTGGAGTAGCTGAGCGCCGTCTTCTTGCGCCGGTGCAGCAGCCACCAGTACAGCAGCACCAGCAAGGGCGCGACCAGCAGCAGCCAGAGCAGGGTGGGCCAGAGAAAAACCATGGTGCGGTCCTTGGTGGCGTGTTGGTTCAGGCGGCGGTGGGCAGGGCCGCTTCCGAGGGCGCGGGGGCGGAGGGGGCGCGCGGCGCCCGCACGCGGCGCTGGCGCAGGTCCATGAAGCGCAGCAGCGCATCGACCAGGTCGTCGTCGGTGCACAGTTCCAGCGTGTCGGCGCCGGCGCGGGCCAGGCCCTCGCGCAGCGCGGCCTCGCGCTCGGCGGCCAGGCGGGCGAAGCGGCGGCGAAAGGCCGCGTCGTGCGTGTCCACCTGCAGCTGCTCGCCGCTTTCGGCGTCGCGCAGCGTGATGAGGCCGACGTCCGGCAGCGCGAGCTCCAGCGGGTCCAGCAGGCGCACGGCCACCACGTCGTGCCGCTGCGCCAGCTGGGCCAGGGGTTTCTCCCAGCCGGGCGCGCTGATGAAGTCCGACACCACGAACACGGTGGCGCGGCGGCGCAGGTTGGCAAGCCCCGCCTGCAGCAGCCGGTGCAGTTCGGTGGCGGCGCCGCCGCCCTTCGCGCGTGTGGGCGTGGCCGCCTTTTCAGGGGCCAGCAGGCGGTGCACCAGGTGCAGCACATGGGCGCGGCTGCTGCGCGGCGGCAGCACGGCGTCCACCGCGCGTTCGGCCTGGCCGCTGGCGCCGCCGTACAGCATGGCGCCCACGCGGTTGCCGTGGCGGGTGAGCAGGCGCGAGAGCACGGCCACGAAACCCGTGAGGATGTCTCGCTTGGCATGGCCTTCGGGGCCGAAGCTGATGGAGGGGCTCAGATCCAGCAGGAACCAGGCGGTCATTTCGCGGTCTTCGGTGAACACGCGCACGTGCGGCGTGTTCAGCCGCGCGGTCACGTTCCAGTCGATGTGGCGCACGTCGTCGTGCGGCTGGTATTCGCGCAGGTCGGCCAGGTCCAGCCCGGTGCCGCGCATCAGGGTGCGGTAGTCACCCTGCAGCAGGCCGTCGAGCCGGCGGATGACCTTCCACTCCAGCTCGCGCAGCAGGCGGTCGGCCTGCCCCGGCAGGGTGGGCAGGACGTGGACCGTGGCGCCGGGGGGGTCAGGCGGCTTTTTGCTCATGGTGCAGCGGGCGCGCGGGCGCCGGTATCTTGGCCATGATGCGCTGGATGAGCGCGTCGGCGTCCATGCCTTCGGAGAGCGCCTCGTACGACAGGGCGACGCGGTGGCGCAGCACGTCGGCCGCCAGGGCGGTCATGTCCTCGGGCAGCACGTAGTTGCGCCCGCGCAGCATGGCCAGGGCCTGGGCGCCCTCGGCCAGGGCAATGGTGGCGCGCGGGCTTGCGCCGCAGCTGATGTAGCCGGCCAGGTCCTTGAGGCCATGCCGCGCGGGCTCGCGGGTGGCGGCCACCAGCTTCACGGCATATTGCAGCATCGACGGGTCTACATACACCGTGCGGCATTCGGCCTGCAGCGCCGCCAGCTGCGCGGTGGTGGCCACGGGCAGCACCTGCACGGGCAGGTCCAGCGCGCGCTGGGCGATCACGAACTCTTCTTCCTCGGTGGGGTAGTCCAGCAGCACCTTCATCATGAAGCGGTCCACCTGGGCCTCGGGCAGTGCGTAGGTGCCCTCGGTCTCGATGGGGTTCTGCGTGGCCATCACCAGGAAGGGCTCGGGCACCTTGTGGGCCTCGCCCGCGATCGTGACCTGGCGTTCCTGCATCACCTCCAGCAGCGCGCTCTGCACCTTGGCGGGCGCGCGGTTGATCTCGTCGGCCAGCAGCAGGTGGGTGAACACGGGGCCCAGCGCGGTGCTGAATTCGCCGGTCTTCTGGTTGTACATGCGCGTGCCCACCAGGTCGGCGGGCACCAGGTCGGGCGTGAACTGGATGCGCTTGAAGCTGCCCTGGATGGTGCTGGCCAGCGTCTTCACGGTGAGCGTCTTGGCCAGTCCCGGCACGCCTTCGACCAGCAGATGGCCCTGGGCGAGCATGGCTACCATGACGCGCTCCAGAAAGCGGTCCTGGCCCACCACCACGCGCTTGACTTCGTAGAGCACCTGTTCCATCAGGGTGGCGGTGTTCGTTGTGGCTTCCATGGCTTTCCTTCCTTGTCAGGGTTCAACGATGCTGTGAGCCGTACGCGGCCCACGCCACAGGCGCGGCCCCGGTTGGCGCACCCGTGGAACTGGCTTGGCCAGGCCACAGGGTGCGTTCCCCTCCCGAAGGAGAGGGGGAAGGCGCGAAGCGACTGAGGGGGTACTGCATGCTAGAACGGCGGCATGCCCACGGCCGAGGCCGCGTTCTCGATGGGCACCGCGAAGCCGATGCCGATGAAGGTGCGCGCCGGGGTGGGGTTGAGGATGGCGGTGACGATGCCCACGACCTCGCCGTCGAGCGTGACCAGCGGCCCGCCGGAGTTGCCCGGGTTGGCTGCGGCGTCGAACTGGATCAGGTTGCTGAGCTGGCGCTTGCCCTCGGGCGAGGTGAATTCGCGCTTGAGGCCCGACACCACGCCGGCCGAGGCGGAGGGGCCGATGCCGAAGGGAAACCCCACGGCCACCACATGGTCGCCGGGGCGCAGGTCCTGGGTGGAGCGCAGCGGGGCGGCGAACAGGTCGTCGGGCACCTTGTGGGCCTGCAGCACGGCCAGATCGTTTTCGGGCTGTGCGCCGGTGATGCTGGCCGTGGTCTCCAGGCCGTCATGGAAGGTGATGGCGATGCGGTCGGAGCCCGCCACCACGTGCAGGTTGGTCAGGATGATGCCCTTGTCGACGATGACCACGCCGGTGCCCACGCCACGCTCGACTTCCTCCTTGCCATTCTTGCCGCGGCCGTAGCCCACGACACGCACCACCGAGGGCGAAATCGCTTCCGCCGCGCGCGCAGCGGCGGAGGGCGGGGTGGTGGTCTCCAGCGTGCGCAGCACGGCGGCATCGATGTCTTCCTGGGTGATCCTGCGGGGGGCGGGGCCCTGGTGCAGCCACAGGCTGGCGATGAGCAGGGCGCCAAGTAGCGCGATCATGGTCCACAGGCCGCGCACGTGGCGCCGGGACAGCATCGTGCCGCCCGTGGTGGCGGCAGGCGCAGGAGACGGAGGCGCAAGGGGGGCGGCTCCATCGGCATCGGCCGTGGGTGCGGGGAGCGTGGCCGCCGCTTGCGCCGGGGGGCGGCGGGCAGGGCGGGAGCTGCTGTAGAGGGCGGGCCGGGGCATCCTAGTCACCTTTTCTACTGCGCCGGGGAAAAGCGCATGGTTTTCACGTTAGCACGTATCGCGGCCGGATGCACATCCAAGGTTTCGTCAGGCATCATGGCCGGATGACCGCCTGGATCGATACGCACTGCCACCTGGATGCCCCGGAGTTCGACCCCGACCGCGACGCGGTCCGCCAGGAGGCGCGTGCACGCGGCGTCGCGCATTGCGTGATCCCGGCCGTCGAGCGCGGCAACTGGGGCACCGTGCGGGAACTGGCGCACCGGCATGGGGACAGCTATGCGCTCGGCATCCACCCCCTGTGCACGGGGCGCGCCGACGACGGGGACCTGGATCTCCTGGCGCAGGAGCTGGAGCAGCACCACGCGGACCCGCGCCTTGCCGCCATCGGCGAGATCGGTCTGGACTATTTCGTGGGCGGCCTGGACCCCGTCCGGCAGGAGCGGTTCTACCGCGCGCAGCTCCAGCTGGCGCGCCGGTTCGATCTGCCCGTGATCCTGCATGTGCGGCGTTCCGCCGACAGGCTGCTCAAGGGCTTGCGGGAGCTGCCCGTGCAGGGCGGCATCGCCCATGCCTTCAACGGCAGCCTGCAGCAGGCGCAGGCCTTCATCGGGCTGGGTTTCAAGCTGGGTTTCGGCGGCGCGATGACCTACGACCGGGCGCTGCAGCTGCGCCGCCTGGCGGCCGAGCTGCCCGGGGATGCACTGGTGCTGGAGACCGATGCGCCCGACATCCCGCCCCACTGGCTGTACACCACGGCGGCGCAGCGCGCCGAAGGCCGGCCCCAGGGCCGCAACGCGCCGGCAGAGCTGCCGCGCATCGCCCAGGCGCTGGCGCAGCTGCGGGGCCAGTCCGCGCGGATGCTCGCGCGGGCCACCACCGCGAATGCCCGCGCGGCGCTGCCCCGGATCGCGGCGCTGGTGCCGCTGGAAGCTCCAAATGAGGAGTAATTTTGGAGGTTTCGGCTGTGTGGTGCACGGTTTGCAGCTATCTTTTTTTGTGAACGCGCACAGGGGCTGGCGCGGTTTCAGTCCAGAATCGGCGCATGCCTGACGTCCATGCACCTGGTTCCATGCCCGTGCCCGCCACCACCCGGTGGCAGGGGCTGCCGCCCATCGCTGGCGAAGGGACGGTGGTGCTGATCCTGGGCAGCTTTCCGGGCGCGGCCTCGCTGCGGGCGCGCCAGTACTATGCCCATCCGCAGAACCATTTCTGGAAGATCCTGCAGGCCCTCTGGCCAGGGCACCCCCTGCTGCCCGCAGGGAGCGGCGATCCCTACGCGCAGCGCTGCGAATGGCTGCTGGCGCGGGGGCTGGGGCTGTGGGATGTCTATGAAAGCTGCGAGCGGGAAGGCAGCCTGGACACCAGCATCCGCAACGCGAAGGTCAACGACTTTGCGCGCCTGCACGGGCGCTGCCCCCGACTGGCGGCCGTGGCCCACAACGGTGCCGAAAGCTACCGGCATGCCCCGGCGGTGCTGCGAAGCCTGGGGCCGATGCGCCTGCCGCCGGTCGATGCCGTGCGCCTGCCCTCCACCAGCCCGGCCAACGCCTCCTGGAGCTTTGAACGTAAATTGGCCGCCTGGGCGGAGCTGATGGCCGCCCACGGACTGCTTTGACTGCCTGGAATGACCCGAAAAAAGAACACCACCTCCCGCGAACTGCCCGAAGTCAGCGTCTCCGACGATGGCGAGGTGCGGCACCTGCACCTGGGCACGCCCTGGATCCAGGGCTCCATGCGCGTGGCCGAGCCCTTCGAGCTGGAGCTGGAATACGTGCAGCGCATGATGGCCTGGCTGCTGTTCGCCGAGCCCTCCCAGGTGTCCAAGGGGCATGCCATGCAGTTGGGGCTGGGGGCGGGCGCCATCACCAAGTTCTGCCACAAGAAGCTGCGCATCTGCACCACGGCCATCGAGCTCAACCCCCAGGTGCTGGCGGTGTGCCGGCAGTGGTTCAAGCTGCCGCCCGACGGGCCCAAGCTGCGCGTGGTGCTGGCCGATGCCGCGCAGGAGATCAGGAACCCCATGTGGCTGGGCACGGTGGATGCGCTGGCCGTGGACCTGTATGACCACGAGGCGGCCGCGCCCGTGCTCGACAGCCCGGATTTCTACGCGGACTGCCGCGCGCTGCTGACCGATACCGGCAGCATGACCGTCAACCTGTTTGGCCGGGCCTCGAGCTACGGCCGCAGCCTGCAGAGCATGGCGACCGCTTTCGGCGAAGAGGCGCTCTGGTCGTTCAAGCCCACGCGCGAGGGCAACACCGTGGTGCTCGCGCAGCGCACGCCCACCCGCCCCAAGCGCACCGAACTGGCCGCGCGGGCCGAGGCCATCCAGGCCCGCTGGGATCTGCCCACCGCCAAGTGGCTGCGGGCCTTCAAGCCGGTGGTGGCCTGACCACCGCCGGCCCATGGCTTCATTCTGGAAAGGTTCTCGATGAAAACATCCCTTGTTTCTCCGGATGGCGTGGCGGTCCGGCCCTATGCGGGGCCGGTGGACTGGCGCCGGGTGGTGCAGTGGCTCAGCGATGACCAGGTGATCTCCCCGGAAGAGGCGCAGCGCACCATCGCGCGCTGCTCGCAGGCCGAGAGCTCGCAGCATGCGCTGGTGCGCCTGGCCAACGTGGCCATGGAGCGCGCCAGCGATGGCAAGCCGCTGGACATCGAGACCCTGTCCGAGTACCTGGCCAAGCGGGCAGGACTGCCCTACCTGCGCATCGATCCGCTCAAGGTGGACGTGGGGCGCGTGGCCGACACCATGAGCGCCACCTATGCCGAGCGCCACAAGGTGCTGCCCGTGCAGGTGACCCCCAAGGAAGTGGTGGTGGCCACCTCGGAGCCCTTCATTGACGACTGGGTCGCGGAGGTGGAGCGGCAGTCGCGGCGGACCGTGCGCCGCGTGGTGGCCAGCCCGCTGGACATCCATCGGTTCACGGCGGAGTTCTTCGCGCTGGCCAAGTCGGTGCGCGCCGCCCAGAAGGCGGGGGGCAATTCCGGGGGCAGCAGCTTCGAGCAACTGGTCGAGCTGGGCAAGAGCAACAAGCAGCTCGACGCCAATGACCAGGGCGTGGTCAAGGTCGTGGACTGGCTCTGGCAGTACGCGTTCGACCAGCGCGCCAGCGACATCCACCTGGAGCCGCGGCGCGACCAGGGGGTGATCCGGTTTCGCATCGACGGCGTGCTGCACCCCGTCTACCAGATGCCCATGGGGGTGCACAACGCCATGGTCTCGCGCATCAAGCTGCTCGGGCGCATCGACGTGGTGGAAAAGCGCCGCCCGCAGGACGGCCGCATCAAGACGCGCAACCAGCGCGGCGACGAGGTGGAAATGCGGCTGTCCACCCTGCCCACGGCGTTCGGCGAGAAGATGGTCATGCGGATCTTCGACCCGGACAACGCCGTCAAGGACCTCGATGCCCTGGGTTTTGCCCAGCACGACGCCGCCCGCTGGGAAGGGCTGGTCAAGCGCCCGCACGGCATCATCCTGGTGACCGGGCCCACCGGCTCGGGCAAGACCACCACGCTGTATTCCACGCTCAAGCGGGTGGCGACCGAGGAGGTCAACGTCAGCACGGTGGAAGACCCCATCGAAATGATCGAGCCCAGCTTCAACCAGACGCAGGTGCAGCCGCAGCTCGACTTCAACTTCGCCGAAGGCCTGCGCGCCCTGATGCGCCAGGACCCGGACATCATCATGGTGGGTGAAATCCGCGACCTGGAGACGGCCGAGATGGCCATCCAGGCGGCGCTCACGGGCCACCTGGTGTTCTCGACCCTGCACACCAACGATGCCCCGTCCGCCATCACCCGGATGATGGAGCTGGGCGTGCCGCCCTACCTCCTGAACGCCACCCTGCTCGGGGTGCTGGCGCAGCGCCTGGTGCGCACCCTGTGCAGGCAGTGCAAGCAGAAGGACGATGCGGCGGACCGCGAGACCCTGATGGCGGTGGTCAAGCCCTGGAAGCTCAGCGGCGGCTACCAGCCGTACAAGCCCGTGGGCTGCGTGGACTGCCGCATGAGCGGCTTTCGCGGCCGCATGGGCCTGTATGAGCTGCTCACGGTGAGCGAGGCGCTCAAGGAAAAGATCAACCAGGCGCCCTCCATCGACATGCTGCGCCGCCAGGCCGTGCAGGACGGCATGCGGCCGTTGCGCCTGGCGGGCGCCTTGCGGGTGGCCGAAGGCCTGACCACGCTGGACGAAGTGATCACCGCGACGCCACCCCTGGAGTGAAGTCCGCCGCGCGGGCGGGGTCTGGGCGGCCAGTCGTTACCGGATGTAGGTGGAATCCACATCCGCGCGCGCTCTGGTTGCCCCCACAATCGCGCAGTCGAGATTTCCGCCAAGGAGACAATTCGTGAAAATCAAAAGTCAAAAAGACTTCTTTGCCGGCCTCATGTTCATGGGTGTCGGTGTGGCGTTCGCGTGGGGTGCAACCACGTACAACGTCGGTAACGGTGCCCGCATGGGCCCGGGCTACTTCCCGCTGCTGCTGGGGATCCTGCTGGCCATCATCGGCAGCGCGATCACCTTCAAGGCCACCACGGTGGAAACCCAGGATGGCGACAAGATCGGAAAGTGGGCCTGGAAGCCGCTGTTCTTCATCCTGGCCGCCAACTTCGCGTTCGGCATCCTGCTGGGCGGCCTGCCGAGCCTGGGCATTCCGGCCATGGGCCTCATCGTGGGCATCTACGCGCTGACCTTCATCTCCAGCCTGGCTGGCAATGAGTTCAACGCCAAGGCGGTGTTCGTGCTGGCCACGGTCTTGGCTGTCGGCAGTTACGTGGCATTCGTCTGGGCGCTCAAGCTGCAGTTCCCTGTGTGGCCGAGTTTCATCACGGGTTGAGCAGGAGCACCGACCATGGATTTGATTAACAACCTCTCGCTCGGTTTTGGCGTGGCCTTCACGTTCCAGAACCTGATCTACTGTTTCATCGGCTGCCTGCTGGGCACGCTGATCGGCGTGCTGCCCGGCATCGGCCCCGTGGCCACCATTGCCATGCTGCTGCCCGCCACCTATGCACTGCCTCCCGTGGCTGCGCTGATCATGCTGGCCGGCATCTACTACGGCGCCCAGTACGGCGGCTCCACCACCGCCATCCTGGTGAACCTGCCGGGTGAATCGTCCTCGGTGGTGACCGTGATCGATGGCTACCAGATGGCGCGCAAGGGCCGAGCGGGGCCGGCGCTTGCGGCGGCCGGGCTGGGCTCGTTCTTCGCCGGCTGCGTGGGCACGCTGATCCTGGCGGCCTTCGCGCCCCCGCTGACCGAAGTGGCCTTCAAGTTCGGCCCCGCCGAATACTTCTCGCTGATGGTGCTGGGCCTGATCGGTGCCGTGGTGCTGGCCTCGGGTTCGCTGCTCAAGGCCGTGGCCATGATCGTGCTGGGCCTGCTGATGGGCCTGGTGGGTACCGACGTGAACTCGGGCGTGGCCCGCTTCAGCTTCGACATCCCTGAACTGACCGACGGCATCGGCTTCGTGACCATCGCCATGGGCGTGTTCGGCTACGGCGAAATCATTGCCAACCTCTCGCGCCCCGATGACGAGCGCGAAGTGTTCACTGCCAAGGTCGAGGGCCTGTTCCCCACCAAGGAAGACTTCAAGCGCATGATTCCTGCCGTGCTGCGCGGCACGGCACTGGGCGCGGCGCTGGGCATCCTGCCCGGTGGCGGTGCGCTGCTGGCGGCGTTTGCGGCCTACACGGTCGAGAAGAAGACCAAGCTCAAGCCCGGTGAAGTCCCCTTCGGCCAAGGCAACATCCGTGGCGTAGCGGCTCCCGAGTCGGCCAACAACGCCGGTTCGCAGACCTCCTTCATCCCGCTGCTGACGCTCGGTATCCCTCCCAACGCCGTGATGGCGCTGATGGTGGGCGCGATGACCATCCACAACATCCAGCCTGGTCCCCAGGTGATGACCAGCAACCCCGAACTGTTCTGGGGCCTGATCGCTTCGATGTGGATCGGCAACGCCATGCTGGTGATCCTGAACCTGCCCCTGATCGGCATCTGGATCAAGCTGCTGACCGTGCCGTACCGCTGGCTGTACCCCTCCATCGTGCTGTTCTGCGCGGTGGGCGTGTATTCCACCAACAACAACACCTTCGACATCTGGATGGTGGGTGCATTCGGCCTGATCGGCTACATCTTCCACAAGCTGGGCACGGAACCGGCACCCTTGCTGCTCGGGTTCATCCTGGGCCCGATGATGGAAGAGAACCTGCGCCGTGCGCTGCTGCTGTCGCGTGGCGACTGGAGCGTGTTCGTCACGCGTCCGCTGTCGGCCGGCCTGCTCGCTGCCGCTGCACTGCTGCTCGTCATCGTGCTGCTGCCTTCGGTGAAGAACAAGCGCGAGGAAGCGTTCGTGGAAGACTGATCGCACCTCTTTTTCCATCCGACTCCAGAACAGCGGCACCTTCGGGTGCCGTTGTTTTTTGGAGAGCCCGGGGGCCTGCGCATCCTCGGCGCCAGTGGACAATCGCGGGCAGAGGTCCGCATGTCCACTCCATTCCATCTGCCGCAGCATCCCCACCGGGCGATGCTGCACAACGAAATCCACGCCCGCCCGCCCGAGGCCATGACGGCCCCCCTGGCCATCGCGCACATCGTGATGCTGGCCGATGCGGCCGGGCGCGAAGCGAGCCGGGCCCATGTCGCCGCCCTCCTGCGCGACCACCACATGGCCCTGCCCGATGCGCACACCACCCACCTGCGCATGGACCTGGGCGCCTACCGCATGCGGTGGGAACTGCACACCGAGTTCGTCTCCTGGACTTTCATGGTGCCCGCGACGGCGGATGCCTTCGGCGAGCGGGAGCCCTCCAGCGCGGTGGATGCCGTGCCCCGCGAGTGGCTGGCGGCCCTGCCGGGGCAATGCCTGTGCAGCCTGAATCTCTGGGTGCTGCCCACGCACACCTTTGGCTCGGGCTCGCTGGTCAAGCACGTGCTGCACGAGGACACGCTGGTGGCCTCCACCGTGGCCGACGGGCATGGCGAGGTCTACACCGACTTCGCCATCCATGCCGACGGTTTCTCGCGCATGGTGCTGCTCGCGGGGGGCATGACGCAGCGCCGCCTGGGGCGGCTGGTGCAGCGCCTGCTCGAAATTGAGACCTACCGCATGGCGGCCCTGCTGGGCCTGCCCGCGGCGCGCGAGGCGGCCAGCGTGCTGGCGTTCGCCGAGCGTGAGCTGGCCGAGCTGGCCGACGCCATCCGCACCGCCAACCGCGATGCCGAGCCCGTGCTGCTGGACCGCCTGACCCGGCTGGCCGGGCAGGTGGAAAGCCAGTACGCCGCCACGCACTCGCGTTTCTCGGCCAGCAGTGCCTACTTCGAGCTGCTGGACCGCCGCATCGAGGACATCGCCGAATCGCGCCTGGCGGGCATGCAGACCATCCGCGAGTTCATGGACCGGCGCCTCACGCCCGCGCGCAGCACCTGCGAGTGGGCGACCCGCCGGCAGGATGCGCTGTCGCAGCGCGTCTCGCGCATGAGCAACCTTCTGCGCACCCGGGTGGAGATCGAGCAGCAGCAAAGCAGCCAGGCGCTGCTGACCACCATGAACCACCGCCAGGACCTGCAGCTCCAGATGCAGTCCACGGTGGAAGGCCTCTCGGTGGCGGCGATCACGTACTACATCGTTGGCCTGGTGAGCTACCTGGCCAAGGGAGCGCAGAAGCTGGGCTGGCCGCTTTCCCCCGAGACGACGGCCGCCATTGCGATTCCGGTGGTGGCCGTGGGCGTCTGGTGGTCTCTGCGAAGGCTGCACCACAAGGTGTTCCGCAAGCGCCATTGAAGCCGCGCAGGGGGGGCGGGGCGCAGCCGCCGGCAGCGGCAGATAATGGCCCGATGCCGTTCAGCTACACCTCTTCCTATGCCAGCACCCGCCTGCCGGTGTTTGCGCGCAATGTCGTTTCCACGTCCCACCCGCTGGCTGCCCAGGCGGGCTTGCGCATGCTGCAGCAGGGCGGCAATGCCGTCGATGCGGCCGTGGCGGCGGCCGCTGCCATGACGATCTGCGAGCCCGTGAGCAATGGCCTGGGCAGCGATGCGTTCTGCATCCTCTGGGACGGGCAGGCCTTGCAGGGGCTCAACGCCTCGGGCCGCGCGCCCGCCGCCTGGACGCCCGGGTACTTTCACAGCCGCTACGGCAGGGGGCAGGCGACGCCGCCCCGGCGCGGCATGGATGCCGTCACCGTGCCGGGCGCCGTCAGCGCCTGGGTGGCCCTGTCCGAGCGCTTTGGCAAGCTGCCTTTTGCCGACCTGATGGAGCCCGCCGCCGAGATCGCCGAGCGCGGCTACCTGGTGCCGGTGGTGGTGCAGCAGAAATGGGCCGCCGCCGTGCCCGAGCTGCAGTCGCAGCCAGGGTTTGCGCGGAGCTTCATGCCCTGGGGGCGCGCGCCGCGGGTGGGTGAGCTGTTCCAGTTCGCGGCGGCTGCTCGTGCCTTGCGCGCCATCGGCGCCACGCGGGGGCAGGCGTTCTACACGGGCGAAATCGCCCAGGCGCTGGTGGCCTTCTCGCAGGCCCAGGGCGGCAGCCTGGCGCTGGCGGATCTGGCGGCGCACCGGCCCGAATGGGTCACCCCCATGGCCCGCAACTACCGGGGCCACACGCTGCACGAGATTCCGCCCAACGGGCAGGGCATCGCCGCCCTCATCGCGCTGGGCATCCTCGACCAGTTCGATCTGGCGGGCCTGCCCGTGGATGGCACTGCGTCCCAGCACCTGCAGATCGAGGCGATGAAACTCGCGTTCGCCGATGTGTACCGCTACGTGGCCGAGCCATCGTCCATGGAGGTGACACCCGCCCAAATGCTCGATGACGCGTACCTGGCATCCCGTGCCAAACTGATCGACATGAACCAGGCGCAGGATTTCGGGGCGGGCAATCCGGCAAAGGGCGGCACGATCTACCTGACCGCGGCCGACGAGAACGGCATGATGGTGAGCTTCATCCAGAGCAACTACATGGGCTTTGGCTCGGGTTGCGTGGAGCCCACGTTCGGCATCAGTCTGCAGAACCGGGGCCAGGCGTTCAGCACCGACCCCGATGGCCCCAATTCCGCCAATCTGGTGGCGCCGGGCAAGCGGCCGTTTCATACCATCATCCCCGCCTTCCTGACACAGAACGGCCAGCCCGTGATGAGCTACGGCGTGATGGGGGCCAACATGCAGCCCCAGGGCCACCTGCAGACCCTGGTGCGCATGCTGGACTATGGCCAGAACCCGCAGGCGGCCTGTGATGCGCCGCGCTGGCGCTTCAACGAAGGGCTGTCGATCAACGTCGAGGCCGCCATGCCCGCCGCCACGGTGCAGGGGCTGCTCGGCCTGGGGCACCAGATGGAGGTGCTGCAGGACTCCTACCAGGACTTCGGTGCCGGCCAGTTCATCTGGCGCATGGGCGACCCCAAGGTGCAGGGCTACCTGGCCGCCAGCGATCCGCGCCGCGATGGCCAGGTGGCCGGCTATTGATGAGATTTGAGAAAAAAGTGCCTCCAGCCCAATCAGTACAAGCGCTAGCAGCTAGAAAAAATGTAGCAACCGGCCTGTTGCTCGCCCTGCTGGGCTCCATCGCCTTCAGCGGCAAGGCCATCATCGTCAAGCTCGCGTACCGCTACGGAGTGGACGCGGTCACGCTCATCATGTACCGCATGCTGTTTGCGCTGCCCATCTTCGCCGTGATGGCCTGGTGGGCCAGCCGGGGCAAGCCGCCCCTGTCGCGCAAGGACTGGCTGGGCGTGCTGGGCCTGGGGCTCACGGGCTACTACCTGGCGAGCTTTCTGGACTTCGCGGGGCTGGCCTACATCAGCGCCAGCCTGGAGCGCCTCATCCTGTACCTGAACCCCACGCTGGTGGTGATGCTCGGCTGGGTGCTGTACCGGCGCGGCATCCACTGGGGCCAGGCCGTGGGCATGCTGATCAGCTACTGCGGCGTGGTGCTGGTGTTCGGCCACGAGGCCAACCTGCAGGGCGCCGATGCGGCCTGGGGCACCCTGCTGGTGTTCCTGAGCGCGGTGAGCTATGCCATCTACCTGGTCTACAGCGGCGAGCTGGTGCGGCGCCTGGGGTCCTTGCGGCTGGTGGGGCTGGCCACCACGGTGGCGTGCCTGTGCTGCCTGCTGCAGTTCGTGGTGCTGCGGCCCTTCAGCGCGGCCGTGGTGGCGCCCGAGGTGATCTGGCTGTCGGTGCTCAACGCCACGCTGTGCACGGCCGCGCCCGTGCTCATGGTGATGATGGCGATCGAGCGCGTGGGCGCCGGCATGACCGCGCAGACCGGCATGGTGGGGCCGCTGTCCACCATCCTCATGGGTGTCTGGATCCTGGGCGAACCCTTCACGGTGTGGGTGGCCGCGGGCACGGCGCTGGTTATCGCCGGCATTTTCGTGTTCACGCAGCTCGCGCGCCGCCAGCAGGCCTGATGAAGGTCCTTGCCGTGGTGCTCCGAATGCCACGCCATACGGCCGGGGGGAGGGGCGCTGTCGGGCATGAAAAAGGGCAGCGCGCGCTGCCCTTTTTTCTTGTTGTCCCGCCGCGTGGGCACGCCTTTTGGGCGCCCCGGGCACCGCTCCGCTACGAGGTCTTTTTCCGCGCGGGCGGCGCGGCCTTGCGGGCAGGCGCCGCCGCCGGATTCACCGCGCCTGGCGCCGCGGCGGCGGGGCCGGAGGCCGCCGAAGGCTGGGGGTTGAGGCGCTGCGCCACCGTGACGGGCGCCACGCCCATGAAGCCATCCAGGTTCTTGCCCATGGCCAGCTCCAGCTGCTCCAGCCGTGCCTGGGCGGGCGGATGGGTGGCCAGGGCCAGCGTGAACATGGGGTTGTCGGGCGCGGCCGTGCGCAGCTGCTGCAGCACCGCCACCAGCCCATACGGATCGAAGCCCGCGCGCGTGGCCAGGGCCACGCCGGTGCGGTCCGCGTCGTACTCGTCGGCCTGGTCCAGGCCGCGCGCATACAGGTTGCGGCCCAGGGCGAGGAACTGCGAGGCCACCAGGTTCCCCACGGCGTTGGTCTTGATCTGCGACGCCACCAGCTGCGTGAACATGCCGGACTGCGCGGTCTTGCGCATGGCGTGCAGGTGGTGCCTGGCGGTGACGTGCGTGATTTCGTGGGCGAGGATGCCCGCCAGTTCGGCCTCGTCCGCGCAGCGGTCGATCAGCCCCTTGGTCACGAACACGTAGCCCCCCGGCGCGGCGAATGCGTTGTACCCGGGATCGTCCAGCACGACGAAGGTCCAGGGAAGCTGGGGGCGCTCGGACTGCAGGCTGATCCAGCGCCCGAGGTTGTTCACATAGCGCTGCAGGGCCATGTCCGGGTGCAGTGGTTTGCTGCCCAGCAGCACGGCGGCGAGCTGGCGGCCGATTTCAATCTCTTTCGGCTCGTCGATGCTCTCCACCGAGCGCGTGAGCAGGCTGATGAGGTCGTCGCCCCGGGCGGCATTGCCGCCGCCGCCGGTGACAGCGCCCAGCAGGCCGCCACCGCTGCTGCTGGTGCCTCCACCCAGCGAGTTGAGCAGGTTCATCACGTTCTGGGCATGGCCGCAGACCGGCACCAGGGTGAGCGCCAGGGCGGCGCACGCAGCGGCCAGCGGCCGCGTGCAGGCAGGGGAAAAGGGCAGTCGCATGGCGGCTTTCCTCAGTTGGGGCTGAAGTTGGGGTCGGAAGGATTGGCCGAGGAGCCCGTGGCTCCCGGGCTGCCGCTGGAGGACGGACGCTGGGGCGCCGCCAGTGGCGGCACGGCGCGTGGCTGCAGGGAGGCGGTGGTCGCGAACTGGCGTGCCTGGTCCGCATTCACCCGCAGGCCCTCCGCCTGGCCGACGGCGGCCGGGTTGGGCTGCGCGTTGGCGATGTCTTCGGCGCCCAGGCCGCGGATGCCCACGGTGGATGTGGCCGTGGTCGTGGGGCCGCTGTTGCCGCCGAACAGACCGCCCAGGCCCCGCAGGCCGCTCGTGGCCGCGTTGCTGGAAGGTGCGGCCGAGCCCGACTGCGGACCCAGGTCGAACATGTGCACCCAGCCCGTCGCGCCCTGCGGCGTGCTCACCCGGGTCCAGGGGCCCTTGCGCTCGTTGCTGCGGGTGACCACGGTGTTGGCCTCCAGGGGCGCCACGCTCGCGCCAGTGTCGGCGGGGGTGTCGCGCAGTTGCGTGGCGCGCTTGACCACGGCGGACTCCTGCGCTTGCGCGCCCAGGGGCGCCAATGCGGCCAATGCCAGCCAGGCGGCAAGGGCTCCGCGGTGCAGCCAGTTCATCTTGCAACTCTCCACGTATGATGGTTTTCAAAGGCCGCAGGGTGCAGCCGTCAGAACCGGAGATTGTTATGGATTTGGGTATCGCAGGCAAATGGGCGCTGGTGTGCGGCGCGAGCAAGGGCCTGGGCTATGGCTGTGCACTGGCCCTGGTGCGCGAGGGCGTCAATGTGGTCATCAACGCCCGCAATGCGGACGCCCTCGATCAGGCTGCTACTCAATTGATAGCTGAAGCCGCACAGTGTTCTAGCGCTGGCGGGCAGAATCAGCCAAAGCCACGGGTGCTGGCCGTGGCCGCCGACATCACCACCGCCGCCGGACGGGAGGCCGTGTTCTCCGTGGCCGGCGGGCCAGGGCGTGACTTCGACATCGTGGTGACCAATGCCGGCGGCCCCCCCACGGGCGACTTCCGCGAGTGGGACCGGGACGCATGGATCAAGGCCGTGGACGCCAACATGCTCACGCCCATCGAACTGATCAAGGCCACGGTGGACGGCATGGCCGCACGGGGCTTTGGCCGCGTCGTCAATATTACTTCCAGCGCCGTGAAGGCGCCCATCGACATCCTGGGCCTGTCCAACGGCGCGCGCAGCGGGCTCACCGGCTTCGTGGCCGGCGTCTCGCGCAGCAAGATCGCCGCGCGCGGCGTGACCATCAACAACCTGCTGCCCGGCAAGTTCGACACCGACCGGCTCGCCGCCACCGTGAACGCGGCCGCCAGCAAGGCCGGCAAGAGCGTGGACGACGTGCGCAGCGCCCAGCAGGCGCAGATTCCGGCCGGGCGCTACGGCACGGCCCAGGAGTTCGGAGCCATCTGCGCGTTCTTGTGCAGCCAGCAGGCGGGCTACATGACGGGGCAGAACGTGCTGGCGGACGGCGGCGCCTACCCGGGCACTTTCTGACCTTCTGATCCGGGCGGCGGCGCAGGCGCCTGCCTGAGCCTGCGCGTCGAAAACGCTGCTGGCGCGCCCGGGCTGCGTGCTGGGGAGGCGGCGCGGGGTGCTTTCCGGCCACCCGCGGGCGGTGGGTTCTTGTGCGCGCGGCAGGTTCTGCGGTGGTACCTCGTGGCATTTTGCCGACAGCTTTTCCTCCGGGTGGAAAAACTTGGTGAAGAATGGGGCCCCCAGTCCTCCAACCCGAAAGCACCGGAACATGACACTGCGCACTCCCCTCCCGGGCAGCGTTGCGAATCCATGCGGTATCCGCCGATACCGCTGTGGGTTTCGCCGCGCCCAGGGCGCGAAGGCGCTCCGTTCATGGCCTCGCTCCGCGTGCGGGCTGCAGTACCAGAACCCCCCATGCAGCCCATGCCCGCTCTGAGGTTTCGCCTTCGCCGCCGCGCCGCGGTGCTGCTGTGCGCGGCATGCGCGGCGCTGGGCGGCCTGCCCCAGGCCATGAGCCAGACGGCCGCGCCCCCGGCGACGGCCGCCGCAGCGCCCTACAAGTTGCGCATCGTGGGCGGCCTGGCGGGCATCAACCAGTACACCCGCCAGGAGGAGCCGTTCTGGACGAAGGAGCTGCTGCGCATGAGCGGCGGACGGTTCGACGCCGAGATCGTGCCCTTTGACCGGGCCGGCGTGCCCGGCGCCGAGATGCTGCGCCTGCTGCAGCTGGGCGTGGTGCCTTTCGGCACGACGCTCATGAGCTCATTCACGGCCCAGTACCCCGAGTACACCGCGCCCGACCTGGCCGGCCTCAATCCCGACATCGCCACGCTCAAGTCCACGCTGGCGGCATTCCGGCCCTACCTGGAGAAGGTCCTGCGCGACCAGCATGGCGTGGAGGCCCTGGCGGTGTACGTGTACCCCGCCCAGGTGGTGTTCTGCAAGAAGCCGCTGCGCGCGCTGGCCGACCTGGCGGGGCGCCGCACCCGGGTGTCCTCCTCCACGCAGGCCGATTTCGTCGGGGCGCTGGGCGGCGTGCCGGTGCTCACCGGTTTCGCGCAGATCGTGCCCAGCCTCACCGCGGGCAACACGGAATGCGCGATCACCGGCACCATGTCGGGCAACACCCTGGGCCTGCCCGCGATCACCTCGCACATGCATGCGCTGCCCGTGACCTGGGGGCTGGCCATCTTCGGCGCCAACCAGGCCGCCTGGGAGGCGCTGCCGCCCGACCTGCGTGCGCTGCTGCGGCGCGAGCTGCCCAGGCTGGAGGCCGCCATCTGGGAAGAGTCCGAGCGCGAGACCTCCGATGGCATGGCCTGCAACCGTGGCGCCCCTGCCTGCGTGGGGGGCCGCAAGGGCAGCATGGTGGTGGTGCCGGTGTCGTCGCAGGACGAGCGCAACCGGCACGAGATCCTCGCCTCCACCGTGCTGCCGCGCTGGGTGCAGCGCTGCGGGGTGCGTTGCGCCCAGGTGTGGAACCAGACGATCGGCCCCGTCCGCGGCTTGGCGGCGGCCCCCGCGAAATGAGTGAGTCCAACACCCCGCTGCGGATCAAGGCCTTCGTATGGGCCGGGGCGGCGGTGTTCATGGCGGCGGTGGTGCTGGTCTCCGCCGCGCTGGCATGGAACGCCCGCAAGGTGGCGCTGGACGACAACGAAGCCCAGGCCACGCGCTTCGTGGCGGGCGCCGAGGCGGCGCTCAACCGGTCCCTGCTAGCGGTGGATGTGCTGCTGGCCAGCATGGATGAACTGCTCGGGCTGTCCGGCGCCATGCGCGACTGGATCGATCCCGAGCTGGCCAGCCAGCGGCTGCGCAGCTCGGCGCGGCAGAACCTGATGGTGCGCTACGTGGCCCTGCTGGACGCCAACGGCAAGTCGATGGCGTCCTCCGACGCCGCCGGCAGCGCGCTGCCCGTGCAGTTGCCGCCCGGTTTCCTGGCGACGGTGCTGGAGCAGCCCGTCTCCACCCTCATGATCAGCCCGCCGGTGGTGAGCTTCGCCACGTCCGAGCGCGTGCTGTACTTCGCTCGCCACCTGCGCATGGCCGACAGCGCCCGCGTGGTCGCGGTGGCGGAGGTGCCCGTCGGCGCGCTCAGTTCGGTGCTGGTGCAGGGGGTGGACATCAGCGGCCTGCAGGTCACGCTGGAGCGCGCGGGAGGGCTGCTGCTGCTGAGCGTGCCCAACCGCGAGGAATCCATCACGCCCACGCTCAGTCCGCCGCTCCACGAACTCGCGGAAAAGGGCCAGGAATGGAAGGCGCCGGCCCGCCTCAGCGGGGAGCCCGCGCTGGTGGTCTACCGGCCCATCCTGTACCAGGACCTGCGCATTTCCGCGAGCATCCCGCTGCGCGATGCGCTGGCGGGCTGGCGCGAGCAGCGCAACGCCATCGCGCTCACGGGGCTGCTGTTCGTCGCCATGATCGCAGCGGCCGGCAATCTGGCGCTGCGCTACCTGGACCGCATCTCCCAGGCGCGCATCGCGATCGCGCAGTCCAAGGCCACGCTGGACCAGGCGCTGGAGTCGATGGTGAGCGGCTTCTTGCTGCTCGACGGCGAGTACCGCGTGGTGCAGTGGAACAGCCGGTTCGAGGAGATATTTCCGTGGCTGCGCAGCGTGATCGCGCCGACGGTGCCGTTCCGGCGCGTGATGGAGGAAACCTCCCGCCACCACCTGCCGCGCGCCAGCGAGGACGAGCGCATGCGCTGGGTGGAGCTGCGCCTGCTCAAGCAAAAGCAGCACCAGGAGCCCCATGAACAGGTGCTGCCCAATGGCCGCACGATCCAGATCACCGAACGGCCCACGCCCGAAGGGGGGCTGGTCATCACGTACCACGATGTGACCGCCCTGCGCCGGGCCAGTGCCGAGATCGAAAGCCTGGCCTTCTACGACCCGCTCACCAACCTGCCCAACCGCCGGCTGCTCATGGACCGCATGCAGCAGGTCATCGCGGCCAGCCTGCGCAGCGGGCAGTACGGCGCGCTGCTCTTCCTGGACCTCGACCACTTCAAGACCCTGAACGACACCCTGGGCCACGAAGTGGGCGACCTGCTGCTGCGCCAGGTCGCCGAGCGGCTCAAGACCTGTGTGCGGCGGGAGGACACCGTGGCGCGCCTGGGCGGGGACGAGTTCGTCGTCATGCTGCACGAGCTGTCGCAGCACAGCGAGGAGGCGGCTGCCCATGCCCGGCGCGTGGGCGAAAAAATCCTGCGCACGCTCAACGCGCCGTACTCGCTGGGGGGGCACACCCACCACAGCACGCCCAGCATCGGCGCCACGCTGATGGGAGGGGCGCTGCAGCCCTCGGTCGATCTGCTCAAGCAGGCCGACATCGCCATGTACCAGGTCAAGTCGCAGGGGCGCAACGCGCTGTGCTTCTTCGATCCGCAGATGCAGATCGCCATCAGCGTGCGCGCCCAGCTCGAAGGGGACCTGCAGGCGGCGCTGACGGCGCGGCAGTTCGTGCTGCACTACCAGCCCCAGTTCCACCTGGATGGCCGCATCGTGGGCGCCGAGGCGCTCATCCGCTGGATCCATCCCGACCGCGGGCTGATCGCCCCGGGCGATTTCATTGGCGTGGCGGAAGAAAGCGAACTCATCGTGCCGATGGGCCACTGGGTGCTGCGCACCGCCTGCGAGCAGCTGGCGGCGTGGCAGAACGATGCCCGCTACCGGCACGTGCAGCTGTCGGTCAACGTGAGCGCCCGCCAGTTCCGCCAGCGCGATTTCGTGGCCCGCGTCGTCGAGGTGCTGCGGGAAACCGGCGCGCGGCCCCACCTGCTCAAGCTGGAACTCACCGAGTCGCTGGTGCTGGACAACGTGGACGACACCGTCGCCAAGATGGGCCTGCTCAAGACCAAGGGCGTGCGCTTCTCCGTGGACGATTTCGGCACGGGCTACTCGTCGCTCGCCTACCTCACGCGCCTGCCTCTGGACCAGCTCAAGATCGACCAGTCCTTCGTGCACAACCTGGGCGTGCGGCACACCGACGACGTGATCGTGCAGACCATCATCGGCATGGCCCGCAACCTGGAGCTCGACGTGATCGCCGAAGGCGTGGAAACCCCGGCGCAGAAGACCTTGCTGGCGGACTATGGCTGCCAGCTCTTCCAGGGCTACCTGCTCGGGATGCCCGGGCCCGTGGCCGACCTGGAAGTCCTGCTGCAGAACGCCACCCAGGCCGCCCAGGCCGCCACCACGCCCCCGGCCGCCGGCGGCGCGGCGGACTGAGCCGCCAGTCGCCGGCCGCATGGTGTTCCTTCCGTTCGCTCTTTCCATTGTGCTGATGGCGAGGTCCGATATGCACCCTTCTCCGCACACCCGCCCCGCCGCCAGCGCCACGGCGCGCGGGCGCCTGGCTGCATGGGCCACCCTGGCATGTGCCGCAGCCGCTGCTTGCACCCTGGCCGCCGCCGAGCCCGTCGCCGTCCAGACCCCCAGCGGGACGCTGCGGCTGCAGGCGCCGGCGGGCTACACCGCGCTCACCGACGAGGAGCTGCAGACCAAGTTCGGCCGGCACGGGCGCAGGCCGCTGGCCGCCTGGGGCAACGCCCGGCGCAGCAGCACCGTGGCCGTGACCTGGTCGCGCATGGCGCAAAAACCGCTCACGCCCGATGCCTTGCCCGCGTTCATGTCCGCCATGGAAACAACCTTGCCCAGGCTCACCCCGGGCCTGGTGATGCGCGACGCCTCGCTGGTCACCATTGGCGGGCGTGCCTGGGTGCGCATGGACAGCACCGCGCCGGCCGCCGATACCGACGTCCGCAACCTCATGTACCTCACGGACCTGAACGGCCACATGGTGGGCGTGAACTACAACGCCACCGTGGCGGACTTCCCGGTGCAAGAACCGGGTTTTGGGTCCTCTGCCGGCACCTTGCGGGTGCAGGAGTAGAGCCGCCGCAGCGGCGCTATCGGCGAGAGGACACCACGATCCCGCCCACGATCAGCGCGAACGCGATGCCATGAAAGAGCTGGGGCGTCTCCCCCAGGAACGCGGCCGACAGGATGCCGGCGAACAGGGGCGTCAGGTTCACGAAGAAGCCCGCCACGGCGGGCCCGGCGCGCTGCACGCCCACGCCCCAGAAGCGGTAGGCCAGCACCGCGGGCCCCACCGCGATGAATGCCAGCGCGGCCGCCAGCGGCCAGCCCCATGCGACGTGCGAGCGGCCCGAGGCCCATTCCGCCCCGGCGAAACTGCCCGACCATGCGAGCCCGAACACCATCTGCGCCATCAGGAACGCTGCCCAGTCGCCGCGGATGCGGGTGGGCTCGGTGGTGCGCGACAGCAGCCAGCTGTAGAACGCCCATGAAATCGTGGCAAGGAGCATGAACAGGTCGCCCGGCACGAGCCGGAAGGCCATCAGCTGCGCCCATTCGCCACGGCTGAGCACGAGCAGCACGCCGCAGATCGACAGCAGCGCCCCCAGCAGCTGCCGCCGCGTGACGCCCGCGCCGAAGAACAGCGCGCCCACGCCCAGCATCCACACCGGCATGCTGGAGCCCACCAGGGTCACGTTGATGGGCGTGGAGGTCTGCAGGGCCATGTACTGGAACGCGTTGTACAGCCCTATGCCCAGCAGCCCCAGCAGCGCGTAGCGGCGCCAGTGCGGCCACAGCGGGCTGTCCTTGCGCAGCACACCGTGCGCGAGGGGCAGCAGGATGCCGAAGGCCAGCACCCAGCGGATGAAATTGAGGGTGAGGGGCGGGATCAGATCGTGCACCAGCCGCCCCACCACGGCATTGCCGGCCCAGAGCATCGGCGGTACCACCAGCAACGCCGCCGTGCCGGGCGTGAGTTTTTGTGTCATGGGGCTGGACTGTAACGGCGCGCGTGCCGCCCCGCTGCGCGCGGCCACAAGGCCCCAGGGCGGCGCGGCCGTCCACACGCCCACCCGCCATCGCCCAGGGCCTTCTCCTCGCGGCGTGGCGGTGCCCGCCGGCAAGTAGCCCGGCCTGCGGCAGGCTCGCGGGATTCGTGGCAGGATGGCCGCCGTTTGTCTCACCGTTACAGGAGCGTTAGCCATGAGCCTTGCCGTCCAGATCCGCCAGCACGGTGGTCCCGAAGAACTCCACATCGTTGACGTCGCCGTGGGCGAGCCCGGCCCCGGCGAGATCCGCATCCGCCACCACGCCATCGGCCTGAATTTCATCGACGTGTACCACCGCACGGGCCTGTACCCGCTCGGCATGCCCGCGGGCATCGGCATGGAGGCCGCCGGTGTGGTCGAGGCCGTGGGCGAAGGTGTCACGCACCTGAAGGTGGGCGACCGCGCGGCCTACGCGAGCCAGCCGCCCGGCAGCTACTGCGAGCAGCGCGTGATGCCCGCCAGGTGCGTGTGCCGGCTGCCCGATGCGATCAGCTTCGAAACCGGCGCGGCCATGATGCTCAAGGGCCTGACCGCGCAGTACCTGCTCAAGAAGACGCTGCCCGTGCAAGGCCTGCAGGCCGGCGACCACGTGCTGTTCCACGCCGCCGCCGGCGGGGTGGGACTGATCGCCACGCAGTGGGCCAGGGCGCTCGGGCTCTCCCTCATCGCCACGGCGGGCTCGGACGCCAAGTGCCAGCTCGCGCTGGCCAATGGCGCGGCCCATGCGATCAACTACAACACCGAGGACTTCGCGGCCCGCGTGAAAGGGATCACCGCCGGCCAGGGCGTGAAGGTGGTGTACGACTCGGTGGGCAAGGACACGTGGGACAAGTCCCTCGACTGCCTGCGCCCCTTTGGCCTCATGGCCAGCTTTGGGAATGCATCGGGCCCCGTGCCGCCGTTCGCTCCGGGCGCGCTGGGCGCCAAGGGCTCGCTGTACGTCACGCGCCAGACACTGTTCACCCACATCGCCACGCGCGAGAGCACGCAGGCCATGGCGGACGATCTGTTCAGCGTGGTGGCCAGCGGGCAGGTCGTGATTCACATCGACCAGCGCTACCCGCTCGCGCAGGTGCAGCAGGCGCACCGCGACCTCGAGGCGCGCAAGACCACCGGCTCCACCATCCTCACGCTGTGAGCGCGGCGCACGGCAGCACGCCGTTCGGGCACTGGCTGGCGGGCGCCCGGCAGGCCGCGCGGCAGCCCGCCGCCCAGTCCCGCCAAGCCTTGCTGGCGGCCGGGCAGGTGGTGGGCTCGGTGGCCGAAGGGTTCTTGGAGCAGATTGGTGCCTCGCGCGCCATCGACAAGCGCTACGAGCTATCAAAAACAGAGCATCAGGGGGCACCCGCCTGGCACCTGCAATCGCCCCCGGGAGGGGCCACCGAGGCGCTCAACGCCCTGGCGGCGGTGCTGCGGGGCGCCGGCCGGTGCGGCCCCTGGCGCAATGAGCAACTGGCCGTGTGCAATCCGCAGGGCGACGTGGTGGCCACCGTGGAGCGCGGCGCCGTGCGCGTGCTGGGCATCGCCACGCGGGCCGTGCACCTGGTGGGGCTGGCCCCGGACGGCCGCATGTGGGTGCAAAAGCGGGCGCTGACCAAGCCCAACAACCCGGGCCTGTGGGATACGCTGATGGGCGGCATGGTGGCGGCCGCCGACACCCTGCCGCAGGCGCTGGCGCGCGAGACCTGGGAGGAGGCCGGGCTGCGCATCGAAGCCCTGGCAGGCGTGGCGCACGGCGGCCACGTGCTGTTCAGCCGGCCCAGCCGCGAGGGCGGGGGCGTGGGCTTCATGGTGGAGCGCATCGACTGGTTCCGCGCCCAGGTGCCCGACGGCCTGGAGCCCTGCAACCAGGACGGGGAGGTCGAGCGGTTCGATCTGCTTTCCCTCGACAGCCTGCGCGAACAGGTGGCGCAAGGGGCGTTCACCCTGGAAGCCGGACTGGTGATCGCGGGCTTTCTGGGCGCCTGACGCGGCGGCCCTTGCGGCCGCTGCCCCCTGCGCCAGGGCGGCGGGCCGCCGTGGGCGCAAGCCGCCGCCTCAGGCCTGGTCCACCATGGCCCTCAGGCGGCTGGGCGCCAGCGCGCCCGCCGACTCCAGGATCGGGTAGGCCACCGAGCACAGCAGCGAGTTGATGCGCTTGAGCTCGCTGATCAGGTCGATGTGCAGCGAGCTGGTCTCGATGCTTTGCACCGTGTTGTCGGACAGGCGCGCCAGGTGGGTGGCCGAATACGCGTGCTCCAGGTCGCGGAAGCGGGCCTTCTCCTCCAGCAGCTTCTGCGCATCGCGCACGCTGCCGTTGAGGAACACGCTCATCGCCAGGCGCAGGTTGTCGATCAGGCGCGCGTGCAGCTCGTTGATCTCTTCCATGCCGGCCTCGGAGAACTGGCGGCCCTTCTTGATCTTCTTGTCCTCGATGTCGATCAGCACGCGCTCGATGATGTCGCCGATCTGCTCCATGTTGATCGTGAAGCTGATGATGTCGGCCCAGCGGCGGCCCTCGCGCTCATCCAGCGCCTCGCGCGAGATCTTGGTCATGTAGTACTTGATGGCCGAGTACAGGCCGTCCACCTCGTCGTCGAGCTTGCGCAGGTCTTGCGCGAGCTTGAGGTCGTCCGTGCGGATCACCTTGTGCAGGCCCAGCAGCATGGACTCGACCACGTCGGCCTGGTGCAGGGCCTCGCGCGCGGCGCAGGAGATGGCCAGCGAGGGCGTGGCCAGGGCGGAAGGGTCCAGGTGCTGGGGGCGCGTGCCCGCCGCGGCCTGGGTCTTCTCCTGCGGCAGCAGGCGCTGCACCGCGCGGGCCACCGTGCCGGTCAGGCCGATGCAGATGATGCCCACCACCATGTTGAACGCCAGATGGAACAGCACCACCAGCGTCGCGATTTCCGGCACGTAGGGCCGCACGTGCTGCAGCCACAGCCCCGTGAGCGGCGTCATGATGACCACGCCGATGATCTTGAAGATCAGGTTGCCCAGCGGCACCTGCCGCGTCTGCACGTCGGCCTTGAGCGTGGTCAGCACCGCCAGCACGCCGCTGCCCAGGTTGGCGCCCAGCACCAGGCCCAGCGCCACGTCGGGCGGGATGCCGCCCGAGCCCGCCAGGGCCGCGGTGAGCAGCACCGTGGCCAGGCTGGAATAGGCCACGATGGCGAGCACCGAGCCCGTGAAAATCTCGAGCAGCAGGTCGCTGGTGAGCGCGGAGAGCAGCGTGCGCACGGTGGGCGACTGGGTCAGCACGGTGGTGGACTCGGTGATCAGGCGCAGCGCCAGCAGCATCAGGCCCAGGCCGATCAGCACCCGGCCCACGCGGCCGGCCGCCGTGTCCTTGCGCGAGATGAACAGCACCACCCCCGCGAAGATGAACAGCGGCGAGAGCCAGGACAGGTCCATGGAGAACACCACGGCCATCACGCTGGTGCCCACGTCGGCGCCCAGCATCACGGCCAGCGCGGCGGGCAGGCCCACCAGGCCCTGGCCCACGAAGGACGACACGATCAGCGCCGTGGCGGTGCTCGACTGCACCACGGCGGTCACCCCGATGCCCGACAGCACGGCCGTGAACCGGTTGCTGACGCTGTGCGCGATCAGCTGGCGCAGGTTGGCGCCGAATACGCGCAGGATGCCGGTGCGCACCAGGTGGGTGCCCCAGATCAGCAGCGACACCGCTGCCAGGAGATTCAAGAGATGCTTCATGGAAAACCGTTGTTTCTTCTTCTTGTGACGTGCGCAAACGCGGCGCCTGGCCCACGGCGGACGCAGGGCACATCATGCGCCCCTGGCCAGGGTGGCGTGTTCACTTTTGTGCCCGGAGGCCAGGGCAGACGGGTCTGCGGTGCCGGGCGGCGCGGCTTCCGGGGCGGGGCGGGCGCGGGCAAGGCACCCCTCCGTCATTTGTCACAAAACTGACATATAAGCATACTCCCGATTCCATAGCATGGATAGCAGTCCGGGTTTTGCCGGGCGGGGCACGGCGTGTGGCGCCTGCCGCACGGGCACTACACAGGTGGGGCAGGCCCCTGCCGGTGAATCCGCTCCCCGCCTTTCGCCTGGCAAAAGGCCCGCGCGCGGCGGGCCTGGGTGCAGGGGGCGGGGGTGTTGCTTCAACGCGCGCGCCGCGCTCTGAGCAGCTCGTCCAGGATCAGGCAGGCGGCCCCCACGCTGATGGCCGTGTCCGCCAGGTTGAAGGCCGGGAAATGGCCGCCGTGGAAGATCCCGGCGAGGAAATTCCAGTGGAAATCCAGGAAGTCCACGACGTAGCCGTGCATCAGCCGGTCCACCACGTTGCCCACCGCGCCCCCCAGGATGCTGGACAGCGCGAAGCTGAACAGCTTCTGGCCCGGGTGCGCGCGCAGTTGCCACACGATGAAGATCGTGGCGGCCACGCCGATGCCGGTGAACAGCCAGCGCTGCCATCCGCCCGCATCGCGCAGGAAGGAGAACGCCGCGCCGGTGTTGTGCGCCCGCACGATGTTGAAGAAGCTGGTGATGAACGTGGCATCGCCCAGCTGGTAGTTCTGGATGATCCAGGTCTTGGTGATCTGGTCGGCCACCAGAAGCACCACGGCCCAGGCCAGCCAGGGCCACATGCCCGCGCCGGAGCGCCCCGCCAGTGCCGCGCCGCGCGCCATCACGCGTGCGCCCGGCTTTCGCCGTCCCCGTAGAGGTTGCTGGTGCAGCGGCCGCAGATGGTGGGGTGCGCGGCATCCTGCCCCACGTCGGGGCGGTAGTGCCAGCAGCGCTCGCATTTGGCATCGGAACTGGGCTTGACGCTGATCTGCAGTGCGCTGCCAGCTACCAATTCAATAGCAGAGGTGATGAAGATGAACTTCAGGTCGTCGCCCAGGCTGGCCAGCAGCGCATGGTCTTCGGGCGCGGCCGTGAGGGTGACCACGGCCTGCAGCGAAGAGCCCACCTGGCCGGCGGCGCGCAGCGCCTCGATCTCCTTGTTCACCGCATCGCGGATCTCGCGCAGGCGCCCCCACTTGGCCAGCAGGCCCTCGTCGGCCCCGGCGATGGAGCCATAGGTTTCCACGAAGATGGAGTCGGACTGGCCGAACACCTTCCAGGCCTCTTCGGCCGTGAAGGACAGAAACGGCGCCATCCAGCGCAGCATGGCATGCGTGATCTGGTAGAGCGCGGTCTGCGCGCTGCGGCGCGCCAGGCTTTTGGGCGCGGTGGTGTACAGGCGGTCCTTGAGCACGTCCAGGTAGAACCCGCCCAGGTCTTCCGAGCAGTACAGCTGCAGCTTGGCGACCACGGGGTGGAACTCATACACCTTGTAGTGCGCCAGCACGCCCGCCTGGAATTCGGCCGCGCGGGTGAGCGCGTAACGGTCGATCTCCAGCATCTGGTCGAACGGCACGGTGTCCTTGGCCGGGTCGAAGTCGCTCACGTTGGCCAGCAGGAAGCGCAGCGTGTTGCGGATGCGGCGGTAGGCATCCACCACGCGGGCCAGGATCTTTTCGTCCCCCGCGATGTCGCCCGAATAGTCGCTGGCGGCCACCCACAGGCGGATGATCTCGGCGCCCAGCTTCTTGTTGATCTCCTGCGGATCGATGCCGTTGCCCAGCGACTTGCTCATCTTGCGGCCCTGGCTGTCCACGGTGAAGCCGTGGGTCAGCAGGCCCCGGTAGGGCGCGCGGCCTTCCAGCGCCGATGCCAAGAGCAGGGAGCTGTGGAACCAGCCGCGGTGCTGGTCGTGGCCTTCCAGGTACAGGTCGGCCTCGGGGCCCGTGTCGTGGTGCACGTCGGGGTGCGTGCCGCGCAGCACATGGCTGAACGTGGAGCCCGAGTCGAACCACACCTCCAGGATGTCGGTGCTCTTGGTGTAGCAGGCCGCGTCCTCGGCGCCCAGGATTTCCTCGGGCGTCACGCGGCTCCAGGCCTCGATGCCGCCCTTTTCCACGATGTCGGCCGCCTGGTCCATGATTTCCATGGTGCGCGGGTGCAGTTCGCCCGAATCCTTGTGCAGGAAGAACGGGATGGGCACACCCCAGCTGCGCTGGCGCGAGATGCACCAGTCGGGCCGCCCGGCGATCATGTCGTGCAGGCGGGTCTTGCCGTTCTCGGGGTAGAAGCTGGTGTGCTCGATGGCGTCCAGCGCGATCTGGCGCAGCGTCTTGGCGGGCTTCATGCCGGGCTGGGTGAAGACGCCTTCGCCTTCGTCCATGCGGATGAACCATTGCGCGGCCGCGCGGTAGATCACCGGCGTCTTGTGGCGCCAGCAGTGCGGGTAGCTGTGCGTGATCTCCTTGGTGGCCATCAGGCGGCCGGCATCGCGCAGTGCTTCGATGATGACGGGCACGGCCTTCCAGATGTGCTGGCCGCCGAACAGCGGGAAGTCCGGCGCATAGGTACCGTTGCCCTGCACGGGGTTCAGGATGTCGTCCAGCGCCAGGCCGTGGGACACGCAGGAGTTGAAATCCTCCAGCCCGTAGGCGGGCGAGGAATGCACGATACCGGTGCCGTCGTCGGCCGTGGCGTAGTCGGCCAGGTACACGGGGGACAGGCGCTGGTAGCCTTGGCTGCCGTCTTCGCTCTTCACGTCGTACAGCGGGTGCTCGAACTCCAGCCCACCCAGGTTCTTGCCCAGGGTGGTGGCCAGCACGCTGCCCGTGAGGCCATAGCGCTCCAGGCACGAGGCCACCAGCGGCTCGGCCACCAGCAGGATGCGTTCGCCGGTGTCCACCAGCGCATAGCTGATCTCGGGGTTCAGGTTCAGCGCCTGGTTGGCGGGGATGGTCCAAGAGGTGGTGGTCCAGATCACCACGAAGGCGTCCTTCGCCAGCGCGGGCAGGCCGAAGGCGGCCGCCAGCCTGGCGGGCTCGTGCGCCTTGAACGCCACGTCCAGCGTGGTGCTCTTCTTGTCCTGGTATTCGATCTCGAACTCGGCCAGCGACGAACCGCAGTCAAAACACCAGTACACGGGCTTGAGGCCCCGGTACACGAAACCACGCTCCATCACACGCTTGAACGCGCGGATTTCGCCCGCCTCGTTGGCGGGGTTCATGGTCTTGTAGGGGTTGTCCCATTCGCCCAGCACACCCAGGCGCTTGAAGTCCACCATCTGCTGCGCGATCTGCTCGGTGGCAAACGCACGGCTCTTGGCCTGCATGTCGTCGCGGCTCAGGTTGCGGCCGTGTTTCTTCTCGATGGCGTTCTCGATCGGCAGGCCGTGGCAGTCCCAGCCGGGCACGTACAGCGCGTCGAAGCCCTCGAGCTGGCGCGCCTTGGTGATCATGTCCTTGAGAATCTTGTTGACCGCGTGGCCCATGTGGATCTGGCCGTTGGCGTAGGGCGGGCCGTCGTGCAGGATGAACTTGGGCGCGCCGCAGCGTGCGTCGCGCAGGCGCTTGTACAGGCCCTTGTCTTCCCATTCCTTCACCCAGCCCGGCTCGCGCTTGGGCAGGTCGCCGCGCATGGGGAAGGGGGTGTCGGGCAGGTTCAGGGTGCTGCGGTAGTCCGTGGCGGTGGATTCGGTGGTACTGGCGTTGTCGGACATGAGGGAGCCTTAAAACGGGGCATTCCGGGGCAGGCCCGGAGAAAACGGGAAAAGAGGAGGCGTGAAGAGGTGTCGGGCCTGCCGGGCAGGCGCTGCGCAGGCAGCCCCCTCAAATTCGGTCGCGCGTGGTCTGGCGCCGGGTCTCGGTGTGATTGGGTGCCTGGGCCGACGCGAAGTAGGCGCGCGCATCCGCACAGTCCTTGGCGATGCCCGCCGTCAGGGCAGCCAGACCGTCGTACTTGAGCTCGTCGTGCAGTTTGTGCAGCAGTTCCACGCGCACGATTTTACCGTACGCCCCTTCGGCCCCCAGCTCGGCGGGCCATTGCAGGCAATGTGTCTCCAGCAGCACCCGCCCGCCGTTGACGTCGTCGGGGTCGAGCGACGGGCGCACGCCCAGGTTGGCCACGCCCTGCAGCGGAGCATCGCCCTCGCGCCCCAGGCCGTGCACCAGCACGGCGAAGATGCCGCTGGCGGCGGGCTTCCAGTGGGCAAAGCGCAGGTTCAGCGTGCGAAAGCCGTCGCCCGCGCCCTCGGCCGTGGCGCCCAGCTCGCGCCCGAGCTTGCGGCCATGCACCACATGGCCCGAGATGGTGTAGGGCCGTCCCAGCAGGCGCGCGGCCGCGTCCATGTCACCCTGGGCCAGCGCTTGCCGCACGGCGGAGCTGGAGACGCGCAAACCGTGCACCTCGTAGCTGTTCATGCGCGCCACGTCAAAGCCCCGGGCCTGGCCGGCCGCGTCCAGCATGGCGTAGTCGCCCGCGCGCTGGCGCCCGAACCGGAAGTCATCGCCCACCAGCACGTAGCGGGCGCCCAGCCCCTGCACCAGCACCTCGTCGATGAAGGCCTCGGGCGACTGCGCGGCCAGCGCCGCGTCGAAGGGCAGCACCACCGTCTGCTGCACGCCGCAGCGCGCCAGCTCCGTGAGCTTGTCGCGCAGCGTGCCGACGCGCGCGGGCGCCAGCTCGGGCTTGTGCAGCGCCCCGGCGAAATAGTCGCGCGGATGGGGCTCGAAGGTCAGCACGCAGCTGTCCACTTGCCGGTGGGCGGCCTCGCTGTTGAGCAGGGCGAGCATGGCCTGGTGGCCCCGGTGCACGCCATCGAAATTGCCGATGGTCAGCGCGCACGAGCGGGCGATGCCAGGATGGTGGAATCCGCGAAAGATCTTCATCGGTTTGTTATCTTTTTGATAGCAGCATGCGCAGGTGCATCAAGCGCAAGACGCCAATTTGTCATGAAAACGGAGTATATTGTGACCCACGGACGGCCCGGTACGGGGCTGCCCGCGAGACATCAGCGTTCCGAATCCTTGTGTACTTACCGTTCCAGGAGGCGTGTTTTGAAGGTCTTGAAGCTGTCGGCCCAAGGGCTGCCCCAATCGTGGATTTCGCTCGAGCAGGCGGTGATTCATTACGCCGCCGGTGAGGTGCGCTGGGAATCCGGCGGCCAGATCGCCCGGTTCCGCGGCGGGCACAACGCCGTGACGGGTGAACAGTCGGTGATTGCCGTCAACAGCATCATCGGCACCAAGGGCGTGCCCACGATCAACCCGTTCGACCTCAAGCCCGGCCTGACCAACAGCAAGCTCTTCATCCGCGACCGCAATGTGTGCGCCTACTGCGGCGGGCGTTTCCACGAAGACAACCTCACGCGCGAGCACATCGTGCCCTTCGCGCGCAACGGGCAGGATCACTGGATGAACGTGGTCACGGCCTGCCGTCCCTGCAACCACCGCAAGGGGCCGCGCACCCCCGAACAGGCGCATATGCCACTGCTGTACGCGCCCTACGTGCCCAGCCTGTGGGAGGACTTCATCCTGCGCAACCGGCGGATCCTGGCCGACCAGATGGAGTTCCTGATGGCGCACGTGCCCAAGTCCTCGCGCCTGCTGGCCTGAGAACCAGCTCCAGGTCTTTGCGGGGGCCACCCGGGCGCGGCTCGCCTGCGGGGGTCAGGTTGCCCAGGATGATTCGCCCCGGGCCCGGACCTGCCGCTGGTGGTGTGCGCTGCCGGAGGCCATGGGCTGTGTGGCCAGGGTCAGCGTGAAGCAGGTCCCCTCGCCCAGCCGCGATTCCACGGTGATGTCGCCCCCGTGCAGCCGTGCGATGCGGCGGGTCACCCACAGGCCCAGGCCGAAACCCTTGCTTTGGTCGGTGCGGTCTCCGCGTTCGAAGCGCTGGAAGATGCGGTTCATGACCTCCAGCGACATGCCCGAGCCTTCGTCCGCCACGGAAATCTCCAGCAGCCCGGATTCGCCCTTGCGCGCCGCAATGAAGATTTCCCCTGCGGATGCGTACTTCACCGCGTTGTCCACGAGGTTGGACAGCGCGATGCGCACCAGTGTCCCGTCGCAGACCCACTCCGGCGGAGCGAGGTCGGTGAAGAGGCGAAGGTGGTGGCGCGGAGACCAGTGGACCAGCTGCGCCGCATGCTCCAGAAGGTCGGCCGTGTTGACCGGCGACGCCTGGAGAGAGAAACCCGCCGTGTCCATCCGTTCGCTGATCAGGCAGCTGTCCACCAGCGAGGCGAGGCGCCGGCAGGCGCGCCGTATCTGCGCTGCCCGGTCCTTCTGCACGTTGATATCCGCGGAGGGGAAGGCCTGCTGTTCCGCGGCAGCGCTGTCCACCACCGCGAGCGGGGTCCGGAACTCGTGGCTGATCATGTGGAAGAACTGCCGCTGCTCCAGCCGCAGGGCGCGTTCGTTTTCCAGGGCCTGGCCCAGGGCGTCCTGCGCCTGCGACAGCTCCGCCGTGCGCTGTCCGATGCGCTCTTCGAGCGACTGCTCGGACTGGGCCAGCCGTTCGATGGCCAGGTCCTTGGTGCGCTGGATGTCGCGGTAGCGCAGGACCATGCCCACGAAGACGGCGCACGCGATCATCGCGGTAAAGAGGATCACCTCCCATTGCCACAGTGCCGTCGCGTCGATGTTCCAGTGCAGCGCGCCGGTCATGATGATGGCGATGGGCACTCCGGCCATCGCGTGCAGGCCATAGGCCGAGAGCAGCAGCGCGTGCAGGGCCCGCCGCTCGCGCGTGCGCAGGGCGAGCACGCACAGGACGATGGCGATCACGTCGCTGGCCAGCAGGGACAGCAGGTTGACCCATGCCACGGACCCGTAGAAGCCCAGCGGAACGCTGGCCATGCCCGCCAGGTTCAGGGCGGCGAGCGCCATCAGCCACCTGCCGGTGCGGCGATGGCGGCCGGTGTTCGCCAGCTGCTCCCTGATCTGCCAGGCCAGCGTGGCCGCCAGGGCAAATGCACCGATCCCGACCGAATGGCTGGCCCACAGCGTCCATGGCGCAGGAACCCAGAGGCTGGAGTAGCCGCGCACGTTGAAGATGTGGATCACGCTGACGGAGCCCAGAACCGCGAGGGCAAAGAGCGCGCGGGTGCGAAAGATGGCCGCCGCGGCCCAGATGCCCAGCAGCAAGGCCGCCACGGCGCCAAAGTGCAGGCCCATGCCGCGTTCCGCATCCGCCAGGCTGGCGCCCAGCGCCTGCGCGCCGAGCACGCTGCCCTGGAACTGCATGGCGCTGCTGGTCTGGATGCGGATGAGCGCCATGGCACCGGGTGCCAGGCGAAACAGGTGCTGGCGGACGCCGGCTTTCCGGGGGGCCGGCACATGGTCGCCGCTCTCCTGCGCCGACCAGTCCCCCGTGGCGCTGCGCTGGTAGAGCGTGACCGTGTCGAGATAGGTGGGCTGCGCCAGCAGCCACAGTGCCCCGGGTTCGGCATCCGGGGGCAGGGACGGCACCTGGAAACGCAGCCACACCGGATGGCCGAGGTAGCCCGCATTCAACGAATGGTGCAGCCGCGACGACCCTTCGCCGACGGGTGCCGCGGCCGCATCGCCCGGCCCCATCCGGCCGAGCGGATCGTCGATCCGGTCCATGGGGATGTCCCATCCCAGCTGGAAGCGGAAATCCGGCGGCAGCTCGCCCGCGCGCGCCAGCACGCAGGAGAAAAACAGGAGAAGGCACGCGGCAAGCGCCCTGGCGTGCCAGGGCACCGCCGTGCGGCGCCTGGGGCTTGTGAGTATTCGTGAGTATTCGTGCATGGCTCGGTGCAAAAGGCACTGACACAATAGTACGTATCAAACTGTTTCGCACCCCAATTGACCGTCTCAATGTCCGCTGAACCCACCATCGCAGTCGTCGAAGACGACGAGGACATCCGCAGCAATGTATGCAGATATCTGGCGCGCTCGGGCCTGCAGTCCTGGGGGGCCGAGTCGGCGGAGGATTTCTACGTGCGCCTGCTGCGCGCGCGCGCCGATCTCGTGGTCGTGGATATCGGCCTGCCTGGCGAGGATGGGCTGAGCCTGCTCACCCGCCTGGCGGCGCAAGGGGTGCCCACCGTGCTGATGACGGCGCGCGCAGACCTGGACAGCCGGATCGAAGGGCTGGAGGCTGGCGCGCTGCAGTATTTCGTCAAGCCCGTCGACATGCAGGAGCTGGTGGCCGGCATCCGTTCGCAGCTGCGCAACAAGCGGCTGCAGGGCGGCGGGGATGCGCTGGCGGCGGTGCCGTGGCAACTGGACACCGTGGGCGGCGCACTGCGGGCCCCCAACCAGCAGGTCGTCTCGCTGACCACGCGGGAGCTGGAGCTGCTGTCCTGCCTGCTGGAGAACCCCGGCGTGGTCGTGAGCAAGCAGGCGCTCGCGCAGGCCGTGGGCGGACGCAATCTCGACGATGACTTTCACCGCATCGAATCGGCACTGACCCGGCTGCGCCGCAAGACGCTGGACGACACTGGCCTGGCCCTGCCGGTCAGGGCGGTCTTTGGAAAAGGGCTCGTGTTCGCACCATGAGCTGACCACCCTGGCGCAAGCCCGCTGACCGGGTGCCCCGAGCCTCGGTCCACCACCACCCCACCCATTTCATGGTTGCGCATGCCGTCCCGGCAGGGCGCAGCCTGGGCCGAACTCGGCCCGCAGGTTTCGACGACAGAGATCTGATTCAAGAGGAGACGGCAAATTGACCACTGAGATTTTCCTGGGCGGGCTGCGCGGCAGCATGTCCCGCTTCCTGCGCCGCCTGGCGCTGCTGTGGCTGGGGGGGCTCGCCCTGCTCGCCGCCGCAGGCTCCGCGCACGCGGCGTTCGTGAATGGCGGCTTCGAGAGCGACCTGGACAGCTGGAACATCCGGCACCTGCGTGTGCCCGGTGCCGGCATTGCGCTGGCCAACTTCCCGCCCGGCTCGGAGAGTGATCTGGGGCTGACGCCCAACACCACCTCCACGCCCGCGCCGACCGATGCCGTGGGCAATGACTCCGACATCAACGTCAGTGGGCAAGTGCGTTTCCCGCTCTATGGGGCCAAGAGCGCGCGCATCAACTACCTGGGCGCCCAGAACCGCGCCGCCGCCATCGACCAGACGGCCGTGATGACGCTGGCCGACGTGGACCCGGCGGACGGCAAGGCGCACGTGCGTTTCGCCATCGCCCCGGTGCTGCAGAACCCCGGACACTCCGGGCACGAGCAGCCCTACTTCTTTGTCGAGGTGTACAACGTCACCAAGAACAAGCAGCTGTTCTACACGTTCAACTTTTCGGGCCAGTCCGGCGTGCCCTGGCAGACCGTGGGGGGCTTCCAGTACACCAACTGGCAGACCATCGATATCGCGCCCGGAGAGGGCGTGCTGGATGTGGGCGATCAGGTCAAGGTCACCGTGATCGCGGCGGGCTGCAGCCAGAGCGGGCACTCGGGCCACATCTACGTGGATTCGGGGGCCGGCCTGACCAACCTGCCGGGCCCCGGCATCAAGGCCGATGCGCCGGAGTACGCGGCTGCCAACGGCAGCGTGGACTACACCTATTCGTACTCGAACCAGGGTGACGTACCCCTCACGAGCACCGTGGTGACCATCGTGTCCCCGCAAGACAACACGCCGGGAACACCCAGGAATCTGCGCATCGATCCGGGCTCCGTGCCCGCCGCGTGCACGACCAGTGTGTCCGGCACCGCGGGCAACGAGATCGATAGCATCTCCTGCCCCCTGGGAACCCTGAACCCGGGCAGCAGCGGCACGCTCCAGCTGTCGTTCGTGGCGCCGGCGCTCACCACCGGCCCCATCAACCACGGCAACTATTCCATCGTGGGCGATGCGATATCGCCGTTGCTCGGGCCGCTGGTCCAGAGCCAGATCACCACGGACCCCCTGGTCGACCTGAGCGTGGCACTGTCCGACGGACAGAACGCCGTGATCTGGGGGCAGGCCCTCACCTACGCCATGACGGTGACCAACCTCGGCCCGACCGCGGTGCCGGCTGGCGCCATGGTCCAGGAACTGGCCCCGGCATCGCTGACCGGCATCGCATGGACCTGCGCGGCATCGGGCGGGGCCGTGTGCCCGCTGGCCTCGGGCACGGGGCCCGTGAGCCAGACCCTGCCGGACCCGGTGCCGGTGGGTGGAACGCTCACCTACACCATCGCGGCCCAGGCCGACCCGTCCGCCAGCGGCGCAGGCACGATCCGGCACACGGCCACGGTGACGGCACCGGCTGGCGTGCGGGACCGTGAAAGCTCCAACAACACGGCCACCGACTCCGATCCCGTGGGGGCGGGGCTGTTCAACCTGCAGGTTCACACGATCGGCACGGGCACGGTCACTTCGGTGCCCTTGGGCATCTCCTGCGGAGCCAGCTGCGCCTCCGACCAGCCTGGCGGCGCCGAGGTCATCCTCTACGCCACGGCGCCGGCCGGCTCCATCTTCACGGGCTGGAGCGGCGGCGGCTGCTCGGGCGCGGCCACCAGCTGCACCGTGTCCATGGATGCTTCCAAGACCGTGACCGCGAGCTTCACCATCCCCCTGGATGTGACGCCCGTGGTGGGCGCCAACGGCTCCGTGACCCCTGCCGTGACGCAGCCTGTCGCACCGGGCGGCACCACCTCGTTCATGGTCATGCCGAATGCGGGCTACGCACCGGTCATCACCGACAACTGCGCCGCCGGCGGCGCACAGACTGGCGGCGCGCTGGTGGGCAGCACCTACACGACCAACGCGATTGCCCAAAACTGCGTGGTCAACTTCAGCTTCGTGAACTCCGGCGTGGCCACGGTCACGCCGTCGGTGGGCACCGGCGGCGCCATCACGCCGAATGCGCCGAAGACGGTGCTGAACGGGGGCTCCGTGTCCTACGTGGTGACGCCGACCACCGGCTACACCAGCGCCCCGCCCACGGGCTCCTGCCCCGCAGGCACCTGGTCCGGCACCACCTACACCATTGCCCCGGTGCCTGCCGACTGCACGGTGAACTTCGGTTTCCTGGCGCCCGTGGCGGTGACGGCTTCCGTGGCATCCGGAAGCGGCAGCGTCACGCCTGCGTCGCAATCGGTGGCAGTGGGGGGCACGGCCGTCGTCACGCTCACGCCGGGCGCCGGCCAGCGCGCCACCCTGGCGGCAGGCAGCACCTGCACGGGCGGCAGCTTCAATGCCGACAGCACGGTGTTCACCGTCCCGGGCGTGGCGGCAGCCTGTTCCGTGTCGTTCGCCTTCGTTCCGAACCCGGTGGTGACGGCCTCCGTGCTTTCTGGCAGCGGTACCGTCAGTCCCGGTGCGCAGTCCGTGCCACCCGGCGCCAGCGCGGTGGTCACGCTGTCTCCTGCCGCGGGTTTGCATGCGACGCTGCATGGCTCCAGCACCTGCACGGGCGGCAGCTTCAATGCCGACAGCACGGTGTACACCGTCCCCGGCGTGGCGGCCAACTGCTCCGCGGTATTTGCCTTCGTGCCGAACCCGGTGGTGGCGGCCTCCGTCCTTTCCGGCGGCGGAACCGTCAGCCCTGCGACGCAGTCCGTCATGCCGGGGGCGAACGCGGTGATCGTGCTGTCGCCTGCCAAGGGCATGCGCGCTGCATGGGATGCCTCCAGCACCTGCGGTGGCGGCAGCTTCAACGCGAACTTCACCACCTACACCATTCCGTCCGTGGCGGCGGACTGCGCGGCCGTGTTCCGGTTCGCACCCGCCCCGGTGGACGCCAATGCCATTCCCACGCTGTCGGAGTGGGGCATGGTCCTCCTGTCGGCCCTGCTCGCCGCCATGGTGTGGATGCACCGCCGCCGGCTGGGCCGCTGATGCGCTGACAGATAGACAGATACGGCAACCGGGATGCGCCAGGCCCCCCGCGGAGCCTGGCGCTCCACTGTTACCCCCCTGAATCCATGAAACCTCTCGTTGTAGCCGCCTCTTTGTCCCTCTCGCTGGGCCTGCCGCTGGCCCAGGCCGACACCCTACCGGCGCGCAAGCCGGGCCTGTGGGAGGTCTCCATCACCGCTGCCGGCCAGTCGGTGATGCGCCAGCAGAAGGTGCTGCAGTGCACGACGCCCCAGGTGGACGCGGTGACCCTGCTTGCCGTGGTTCCGGGGCAGGAGCATTGCCATGAAACACGCGTGAAGAAGGGAGAGAACGGCACCCGGTTCGACGTCCAGACGGTGTGTTTCGTGCACGACAACCGGGTCACCGCGCGCATCCAGCTGTCGGGCGACTTCCAGGAGTCCTACCAAGGGCAGTTCGAGGTGTCCTATTCCCAGCCCGTTCCCCACGGCAACGCCGGCGTGACGCAGTTCAGCGGGCGCCGCCTGGGAGACTGCAGGCCGGGCATGAAGCCCTCGGACATGGTGTTGCCCAACGGCGTGACCGTCAACATCGTCGACAGCCTCAAGCAGCGCGAAGGCCATGGGGGGCACTCGCACTGAGGCCCGTGCGTGCTTTCCCTCTCAGGACAAAAAAACAACCCCACGGGCGCTTGCCGCCCGTGGGGTTTTTTCATGCATGCCGCTGCCGGCGCCTTGCTTACTGGCTGATTTCCAGCATCACCACATGCCCTTGCGCCGCCGGCCAGGTCTGGCCCGTTACCCGTTCGCCATTGAATTCGGCCGCGATGCTGCGCACGCCGCCAGCGGGCTTGACCTTGGCGGATGCCACGCCCGCTCCGGGGGGCACGCCAGCGGGCGGGGCGCCGTCCAGCAGCATCCTGTCGCGCGCCGGGTCCAGGTAGCCGCGGGGGCGGGCCAGGGTGATGATGCTGTCCGCGCCCTTGTCCGCGTCGGCCATGCGTTCAGGGCGCAGGTGGATCAGGTCGCTGCCGCGCGGGAAGCCGCTGCGGTAGATGTGGGTGGTGGCATAGCCGGGCGCGGTGATCACGAACTCGATGGGCGAGCCGGTGGGGACGGCGAGCGGGCCCCACTGGCCATCCGCGCCCACGGCCTTGCGCAGCAAGGCGCCGCCGGTGCGGGCGCCGGTGGCGGGGTCGGTCGTGTACACCTCCAGCTGCGCCCCCGGCAGGGGCAGGTTGTTGCTGAAATTGCCGGTCCTGGGGTCGGTGGAATCCACGCCCAGGCCGGTGACCTTGCCATTCAGCACCACGGCCTTCTCAGCGGCGATCTCGGTGCGTGCCGGGGCCTTGCCGGTGATGAAGCGGTAGGTGGCCTCGAACGCGGCGGGTGAATAGGATGTCTCGCGGTGGTCGATGCGCGGGATGACCACGTTGGTGGCGCCCTTGAGCTCGGGGCCCGCGGCCGTGACGTTGGTGGCCGTGCCCTTGGCGCCGATCCACACGCCGTCGGGCTGGGCGAACTTGTCGTTGTTGTCCGAGCGGATGGTCAGCCATTTCACCGGGCCGCTCACCTCGTCCCCTGCGGCGTTCTTGGCGGCATTCAGGGCCTTGAGGAACGGTCCGGTGCCCGAGAACTCGTTGCCTTCCCGAAAGCCTGGAACCGCCCACACGCCGTGGTTGGGCGTACCGCCGAGGATGGCGTGGCTCACGGTCTGGTCGCCGCCGCCGTTGTAGACGTAGTTGCGGATGGCATTGCCGCCGCGCGAGTTGCCCACCAGCACGACCTGCCGGGCGCCGGTGGCCTGGAGCACCTTGTCCACCTCGGCCTTCAGGTAGGCCATGTGCTCCGCCGCCGAGGTGCGGCCGGGCTGGGGCTTGCCGTCCTCGTCGCGCGAGAGCGGGTAGGGCACGTCGATGGCGTGCAGGCGTTCGCGCGGCCAGCCGTTCGACTCGAACCGCCACACGGTGGTCTGCCACAGCGCGGCGGTGTCGCCGTTGCCATGCACGAAGACGATGGGCGGGGCCTCGGCCAGGCTGGGGCTGCGGGTGGCGCAGCCGGCCAGGGCCAGGCCGGCGGCGGCAGCGGCGGCCACCAGAAGGGAGCGGCGTGGCAGCAAGTGCGTGTTGTTCATGGGGGGCTCCAGAAAGAAAAAATGCCCGTGGACCGGTGGGCCCACGAGCATTGCACGGTTGCGTGACAGTCCTCTTCAGGCAAACACGCCTGCGGTGTCCTGCATGCGGCTCGACACCTCGCCCAGGTGGTGCAGCGTGTCGCCAAAGGTCATTTCCAGCTGCGTGAGCTTCTTGAAGTAGTGGCTGCCGATGTACTCGTCGGTCACGCCGATGCCGCCGTGCAGCTGCACCGATTGCTGGCCCACGAAGCGCATCGATTGGCCCAGCTGCACCTTGGCGCGCGCCATGGCGGCGCGGCGTTCGGCGGCGGGGGCGCCCAGCTTGAGGCTGGCGTAGTAGCTCATCGAACGGGCCAGCTCCAGCTGCATCTTCATGTCGGCCACGCGGTGGCGCAGCGCCTGGAAGCTGGCGATGAACACACCGAACTGCTTGCGCTGGTTCATGTATTCGACGGTCAGCGACACCGTCTTGTCCATCACGCCCACGGCCTCGGCGCAGGTGGCGGCGATGCCGGTGTCCACGGCCAGCTCCAGCGCGGCCAGGCCGTCGGTGGTGATGAGCGTGGCGGGGGCGTTAGCCAGCTGCACTTCCGCCGCGCGGCTGCCGTCCTGCGTGACGTAGCCCCGCGTGGTCACGCCAGCGGCCGAACGTTCCACGAGGAAGAGGGCGATCTTGCCGTCCAGCTGCGCCGGCACGATGAAGGCATCGGCCTGGTCGCCAGCGGATACTATGCTTTTTGTAGCTGTTACCGCATGTCCTGATCGCGCTTGAGTGGCTTTTGCTTCACAAACGTCCAGGCGGTAGCGCGCCTTGCGCTCCTGGTAGGCCAGTACCACCAGCGCCTCGCCGCTGGCCACGCGGGGCAGCCAGGCGGCTCGCACGGCGGCAGTGCCGTATTGCGACAGCACGCTGCTGGCGATGAAGGCCTGGGCGATGGGCTCGAGCACCATGCCGCGGCCCAGTTCCTCGGCCACCACCATGGCGTCGATGGCGCCCTGGCCCATGCCGTCGTGCGCCTCGGGCACGGTGAGTGCCGTCAGGCCCAGCTCGGCCAGCTCGCCCCACGCTGCGCGGTCGAAGCCGCCAGCGGCCACGGCGGCGCGGCGGCGCTCGAAGGTGTAGCCCTTGTCCACCCACTTGCGCACCGCATCGCGCAGTTGTTCCTGGTCGTCAGAAAAATCGAAATCCATGTTCTTGTCTCCTGGAACTTGGGTTCAGCCGAGGACGGTCTGAGCCACGATGTTGCGTTGGACTTCATTGCTGCCGCCGTAGATCGTGGTCTTGCGCAGGTTGAAGTAGGTGGACGCCAGCGGCGCGTTGGCGGTGACGCCGCCAGGGAAGTCGCCTTGCCAGCCCGCTTCCATCGCTTCTTCGATGAAGGGCAGGCTGAACGGGCCGGCGGCCAGCATCATCAGTTCGGCGTAGCGCTGCTGGATCTCGCTGCCCTTGATCTTGAGCAGGCCGGCGATGTCGAGCGAGTTCTTGCCCGATTTTTCCGCCGAGAGCACGCGCAGCACCAGCATTTCGAGGGCCACGACGTCCACTTCCAGCAAGGCGATCTGGTCGCGGAAGCGCTGGTCGTCCCACATGCCCTCGGTCTTGGCGATGCGCTTCAGGCGCTCCAGCTCGCGCTTGCTGCGGTTCACGTCGGCGATGTTGGTGCGCTCGTGGGAGAGCAGGTGCTTGGCGTAGGTCCAGCCCTTGTTCTCTTCGCCGATCAGGTTCTCGGCGGGCACTTCGACGTTGTCGAAGAACACCTCGTTGACCTCGCACTCGCCGTCCAGCAGCTTGATGGGGCGCACGGTCACGCCCTTGGACTTCATGTCCAGCAGCAGGAAGGAGATGCCCGTCTGGGGCTTGCCCTCGGTGCTGGTGCGCACCAGGTTGAACATCCAGTCGCCGTGCTGGCCGAGCGTGGTCCAGGTCTTCTGGCCGTTGACGATGTACTTGTCGCCCACGCGCTCGGCGCGGGTCTTGACCGAGGCCAGGTCCGAGCCCGAGCCCGGTTCGCTGTAGCCCTGGCTCCACCAGACTTCGCCGCTGGCGATGCCGGGCAAGAAGCGCTTTTGCTGCTCGGCATTGCCGAAGGCCATGATCACCGGGGCCACCATCACGGGGCCGAAGGGGATGATGCGCGGCGCGCCGGCGAGCGCGCACTCTTCTTCGAACAGGTGCTTTTGCACGGCGGTCCAGCCAGGGCCGCCGAATTCCTTGGGCCAGCCGAAGCCGAGCCAGCCCTTCTTGCCCAGAATCTTGGCCCAGCCCTGCATGTCTGCACGGGTCAGGCGCAAGGCGTTGTGGACCTTGTGGGAAATTTCCTGGGGTAGGTTGGCGTGGACCCATGCGCGAACTTCTTCGCGGAAGGCCTGTTCTTCGGGGGTGAATGCGAGATCCATGCGGCTTGTCTCCTGAGAAGTCCTGTTTGTAGCACGGTCGTTCGTTTTATTCCTGTCCGGGTGGCGACATTCCATCCGGCGCGGGGGCGATGCCCAGTTCGGCGCACAGCCGTTCCACGGTGGCGCGCAGGCCCGCCACCTGGGCTTCCAGCGCCTCCACCCGCGCCTGCAGTGCGGCCGGCGTGCCGCCACCGCCGCTGCCCGGGGCGGGAACGGCGGCGCTGTGGGTATCGACCGGCCCGCACAGCAGGTGCGCCCAGCGCTGCTCGCGCGCGCCGGGCGCGCGGGGCAGCAGCACCACCAGCGGGCCGCCTTTTTCAGCGCTGCGCTCCTGCAGCTCGTCCAGGAAGGCCTCCACCGAGGAGATGTCGGCGAACCGGTACCAGCGCTCGGCGTTGATGCGCAGCTCGCCCGCCGTCTGCGGCCCGCGCAGCATCAACAGGCCCAGCAGCACGGCCGACTGCTCGGGCACGCCCACGCCGCGCTGGAAGTTGTGCTCCCAGCGCGTGGTGCGGTTGCCGGTGGTCTCGAAGGCCAGCGTGAGGAGCTTGAGCGAGTCCAAGGCCTCCTGGGCGTCGGCGTCGCTCAGGTGCATCACCGGGTCGCGGCTGGTCTTCTGGTTGCAGCCCGTGAGCAGGCCGTTGAGCGACATGGGGTAGCTGTCGGGCACGGTGCGGGCTTTTTCCATCAGCGTGGCCAGCACGCGGGCCTCGTTCGGGGTCAGGGGGCGGGTTGCGGGGTCGAATGGCATGGCAGGGATAATCCGGGGTTGAGCGTCGCAGTGCAATTTATGAAGAACATCGTGATTTTGATCTCCGGCAGCGGCTCCAACATGGCCGCCATCTTGCGGACCGCGCAGCAGGAGAACTGGGAGCAGCGCCATGGCGCCCGTGTGGCCGCCGTGGTCAGCAACAAGCCGGAGGCCGCCGGCCTGGCCTTCGCGCGCGAGCAGGGCATCGCCGCCGAGGCGCTGGACCACAGGGCGTTCGCGAGCCGCGAGGCATTTGACACCGCACTGGCCGCCACCATCGACCGCCACGCCCCGGCGCTGGTGGTGCTGGCCGGGTTCATGCGCATCCTCACGCCCGGCTTCGTGGCGCACTATGCGGGGCGGCTGATCAACATCCACCCCTCTTTGCTGCCGGCTTTCACGGGGCTGCACACGCACCAGCGCGCCATCGACGCGGGCTGCAGGTTTGCGGGGGTGACGGTGCACCAGGTGACGGCGGAGCTGGACGTCGGGCCCATCCTGGACCAGGCGGTGGTGCCAGTCCTGCCGGGCGACACGGCAGACACCCTGGCTGCCCGCGTGCTCACGCAGGAACACGTGATCTACCCCCGCGCCGTGCGGGCGCTGGTGCGGGCCCTGTAGCGCACCCGCCGTTGCGCCGGGATGCGCCGTGGTGAGCGGGCTAGAGGGTGCTGACCACCTCGGCCGAGTGGCCCTGCAGCACCTCCTTGACCCTGGCCGCCTGCTCCGCGCTGGTGGGGTGGGCGACCACAGCCCAGTGGTTGTGGCGCAACGCCGAGCGCACCTTGGTGATGAGCAGGACGTGGTCGGGCCGCATCGACAGGAGCCCCCCGCCCAGCATGCCGAACGTGGTGCCAAAACCCACCAGGGCGATGAAGGCCAGCAGGGGGCTGCTCACGATCATGGGGTGGTCTGCGTTGTAGAACCATGCAAAGAGCGCCAGGCCTGCCACGGCCCCGACGGCGCCCACCACGATGTGGGTCTGGAAGAAGGTGCGGGCAATGCCGCGCGGTTCCGGCTCGAGCGAGCGCGCGAACAGGTCGCGGCGCGATGCGCGCGCATCCTGCGGGCCCAGCAGCCGGACCTGTCCGGCCTGCAGGCCGCCGATGCGCAGCATCTGCGCCATGGAGGTCTCGGCCTGGCTTTGCTGGGCAAACAGGCCGGCGACCTTGGTGAGTGAGCGTTCTCCGAACAGCCCTTGGAGTAGATAGCCCATGGGAACCTCCTGGGATCAAGCCGGGCCCTCCGTGCCCGGCGGTGGGGGTGGGAGGAATGCTGCAGGGAGCTGGCAGCCTCCCACCGGGTGCCAGGGCATGCGGGCCCAGAGCCCACGGTAGGCCGCATCTGGCCGGGGCGCTGTAGGACGCGGCGGGCCGTCGGGGTAGGTGCCCTGCGTTCGGGGCATGTCGCCCTGCGCGGCCAGAAACCCGTGGCGCCAGCGCAACGCGTTCCAGCTGGCCGATACCGCCTTCGCGCGTGCCGTGCCGTGGCGTGGCCGGACCGGGTTCAGCGGGGACCGGCTTCGTCGCCGCATTTCTCGAACCGGGGCCGCGCCACGCCATCGATGAGCACCTGCTCCTCGAACATGGCGGCGGGGCGTACCCACAGCCCCCGCTGGCCATAGAGCGCGCGGTACAGCGTCATGGGCTCCAGGGTCTCGCTGTGGCGCACGGTGTCGATCACCTCGTAGAGCATGCCCTTGTAGTGGCGGTACAGGCCCGGCGGGGTGCGGATGAGCGCGGGGAGGTCGTTGTCGTTCATGGTTAGGATGGCGGCTGAAAATCAACCAAGAGTGGGGGGACGCCAGTGGATCAGGCAGATTTTGTGCACATGGTGCGCATGAGCGAGCATGCCAGTGCCGACAACAGCCGAGCGTACCGCCGCAGCGTGGCCGCGTTCGCGGCGCTGGGCTATGCGTGGGTGCTCGGCTGCTTGGCCCTGGCCGTGGGCATCCTGGCGTGGGTGGTGCCACAGCTCCTGCACGGTCGCTTTCGTTTTGCCATGGTGTGGCTGCTGCTGGGGGCTGGCGGCCTGCTGTGGGTGAGCCTGCGGGCCCTGTGGGTGCGCTTTGATGCACCCGCCGGCGTGGAGATCACGGTGCTGGAAGCGCCCGAACTGTTCGAGGCGCTCGACCGCATCCGCCGCAAGATCAAGGGCCCGCCCATCCACAAGGTCACGCTGAACGACGAGTTCAACGCGAGCATCCAGCAGCTGCCCCGCTTTGGCCTGCTGGGGGGCGCGGTCAACCATCTGAGCATCGGGCTGCCCCTGCTCATGGCACTGGATCGGCCGCGTTTCCTGGCCGTGCTGGCGCATGAATACGGGCATCTGCGCGGCGACCATGGCCGGTTTGCGGCGTGGATCTACCGCACGCGGCTGTCCTGGATGCGCCTGAACCACAGCCTGGCGGACGACGAAGGCCCGGTGGCCGCCGCCACGCAGGCCTTCATGCGGTGGTACTTTCCGCGCTTTTCCGCCAAGACCTTCGCGCTGGCGCGCCAGGACGAATACGAGGCCGATCGCATCGCGGGCAAGCTGCTGGGCCGAGAGGTGGCGGCAGCCGCGCTGGCTGAAATCGAGATCCGTGGCGCGTGGCTGCAGGCGGAATTCTGGGGAAACCACTGGTGCGAGGCCGCGGGCAACCCGCTTCCCGTGGGCCCCTATCGCGCCATGCGCCGCTGCCTGGCGAAAGCCCCCGACCCGGCGTTCGCCAACGACGCGCTGCGCCAGGCGCTCAAGCGCCTGAGCAGCGTGGACGACACCCACCCTGGCCTGCGCGACCGCATCGAGGCGCTGGACGCAACGCCCACGCTGCCGGACTGGTCGCGCGGCAACGCGCTGGCCCTGCTGGGCACGGAGGCCAGGCGCTGGGTGGCCCACTTCGACAAGCAGTGGTGCCGCGACAACGCCACGGAGTGGAAGCAGCACCATGCGTGGCTGGGGCGCGTGCGCGCACGTGCCGAGGCCCTGGGTGCATCGACCGCCCAGAGCAGCGCCGCCGACCTGGTGGAGCTGGCGCGCCTCCAGCGCCATCTGGACCCCCGTGCCGATGTGCGTGCCCTCTACGAGCTGGCGCTGGAACGCAGTCCCGAATACCCCGCCGCCCTGCGCGGGCTGGTGCCTTGCCTGCCCGACGATGACCGCGAGGGCAAGCTCCAGCTGCTGCACCGGGTGTGGGAGGCGGGCAGCAGCGACCGCTACTGGGCGGCACGCACCGCCCTGGCCGAGCTGGAGACACCCCGCCTGGGTCTGGACCACGATGCCGCCGCCTTCAAGCAGTGGCGCAAACGGCTGGAGCGCGCCCAGGAGTCGGAGGAGCGGGCCTGGGAAGAGCTGTCGGGCACCTCGTTCTTCAGCCAGATCGTGCGGCACGACCTGAGCTCCTTCGAGCTGGCCGAGCTGCAATCGGAGCTGGCCCGTTGTGCGCCCCTCGCCCGTTGCTGGCTGGTGCGCAAAAACCTGCGCGAGCATCCGCAGCGTCGTGCGTACCTGGTGTTCCTGGAGCTGCCAGGCATGGACGACGAAAGCCGCTACCACCTGTGCCGCGCCCTGGAGCGCAATCTGAGCCTTCCGGGCCCCGCGCTGGCGCTGTGGGCGGGCGAATCTCCTTCGCTCAAGGAAATCGAGCGCCATGCGTTCGATCCGATCTATGCCCGTTGATGGCCAACTTTTTGCTCGTCCCTTTCTCGTCTGCACGGTGAGTTGCACACGGCGTACCCCTCCGGGGGGTGACGGGAAGCAGCTCAGGGGGTGGACAATACGGGGATGCATCCCAAAGTTCTTCTCGACGCCTGCGCCGAACTGGTCAGGCTCACCCTCACGTTTGAACACCCCGCCGACGCGGTGGTGTCACGGTTCTTCCGCGACAACCGGGGCCTGGGGCCCCGCGAGCGGGCCACGCTGGCCGAAACGGTCTACACCGTGCTGCGCAAGAAGCTGCTGTTCGACCACATGGCGCCTTCCGGCTCGGGCCCCAAGGAACGCCGCCTGGCCATCCTGGGTTTCTACGGCCCGCGCGATTTCCTCAAGAGCGCACTGACCGACCAGGAGAAGAACTGGCTCGACCAGTGCGACGCCGTCACGGTCGATGACCTGATGGAGCGCCACCGCCACAACCTGCCCGAATGGCTCGTCAAGCCCTTGAAGGACCAGCTGGGCGAAGGCTTCTGGCCGCTGGTGGAAAGCCTGGCCCAGAGCGCGCCGCTGGATTTGCGCGTCAACGCGCTCAAGGACAAGCGCGCCGATGTGCAAAAGGAGCTCGCCAAGGCCGGCATCAAGGCCAGCCCCACGCCGTATTCGCCCTGGGGCCTGCGCATTGACGACAAGCCTGCGCTGACCAAGCTCGATGCGTTCACGCGCGGCGCCATCGAGGTGCAGGACGAAGGCTCGCAGCTGCTGGCCCTGCTGCTTGACGCCAAGCGCGGCGAGATGGTGGTGGATTTCTGTGCCGGGGCGGGCGGCAAGACGCTGGCCATCGGCGCGGGCATGCGCAGCACGGGGCGCCTCTATGCGTTCGACGTGTCGGCGCATCGCCTGGATGCGCTGAAGCCGCGCCTGGCACGCAGCGGCCTGTCGAACGTGCACCCCGCCGCCATCGCCCATGAGCGCGATGACCGGGTCAAGCGGCTGGCGGGCAAGATCGACCGCGTGCTGGTGGATGCGCCCTGCTCGGGCCTGGGCACCTTGCGCCGCAATCCCGACCTCAAATGGCGCCAGTCGCCCAAGGCCGTCGAGGAGCTGGTGGCCAAGCAGACCGCCATCCTGGACAGCGCGGCGCGCCTGCTCAAGCCCGGCGGGCGCCTCGTGTATGCCACCTGCAGCATCCTGCCGCAGGAAAACGAGGCCATCGCGGACGCGTTCAGCGCCTCGCACCCTGATTTCGAACTGCTCGACGCCGGCGAACTGCTGGAGCAGCTCAAGGTCGAGGGCGCCAAGGGCCTGTGCAGCGGCGGCGAGACAGGCAGTGGTTTTCTGCGCCTGTGGCCCCACCGGCACCAGACGGACGGTTTTTTCGCCGCCATCTGGTCCAAAAAGAGCTGAGTTACCGCTCTAAAGTTTCTAAATACGCGTAAATACGGTGGATACCCCTGAACTCTGCACGGGGTACTCCCTCTAAAATCAGGTACCCGCTCCGCTGGCGAGCGGGTTCTCTGTAGTAAGGCTTCCCGAATATGCTGTTACCCGATTGGGCTGTGCTGAACGCCGCCATTGACTGGCTCGGCCATGGTTTGTGGAACCTGGCCTGGTGGCAGATCATCCTGTACACCCTGGCGACGACCCACATCACCATCGCGGCGGTCACGATTTTCCTGCACCGCGCCCAGGCGCACCGCGCATTGGATTTGCATGCCATCCCCTCGCACTTCTTCCGCTTCTGGCTGTGGATCGGCACGGGCATGGTCACCAAGGAATGGGTGGCGATCCACCGCAAGCACCACGCCAAGTGCGAAACGGTGGACGACCCGCACAGTCCCCAGACACGGGGCCTCGATACCGTGATGTGGCGTGGTGCCGAGCTGTACCGCGCCGAGTCGAAGAACATGGAGACCATGAAGAAGTTCGGCCACGGCACGCCGGATGACTGGATGGAGCGCAACGTCTATACCCGCTACGGCTGGCAGGGCGTGGGCCTCATGCTGATCCTGAACCTCGCCCTGTTCGGTGCCCTGGGCGCTGCCGTGTGGGCGGTTCAGATGCTCTGGATTCCCTTCTGGGCGGCGGGCGTGGTCAATGGCGTGGGCCACTACTGGGGCTACCGCAACTTCGAGGCGCAGGATGCCAGCACCAACCTGGCGCCCTGGGGGATCATCATTGGCGGCGAGGAACTGCACAACAACCACCATACCTACCCCACCTCGGCCAAGTTCTCGGTCAAGCCCTATGAGTTCGATATCGGCTGGGTCTACATCAGTTTGATGAAGAAGATCGGCTGGGCCACCGTCAAGAAGGTTCCACCCAAGCTGCAGTTGGGCGATGTGAAGCCCGTGGCGGACGAAAAGACGCTGGAGGCCCTCATCGCCAACCGCTACGAGGTGATGGCCGGTTATGCGCGCGGTGTGCGCCAGGCCTGCAAGGAGGAGATTGCCGCATTGCAGGCGCGCCAGGCCGATGCGTCGGTGCTCAAGGCCGCCAAGCGCTGGCTTCACCGCGATGCGGAGAAGGTGCCTGCCGTGGCCCTGCCGCAACTGGCCCAGGCGCGCGCCGCGCACCCGGCCCTCGACAAGATGGTGACCATGCGGGAAGAATTGCGCCAGCTGTGGCTCAATACCTCGCACTCCCGCGAGCAGTTGACGGCCGATCTGCAGGCATGGTGCCGCCGCGCCGAGGAAAGCGGCATTGCGGCGCTGCGCGAGTTCTCGCTGCGGTTGCGTGCGGCCCAGGCCTAGAGGCGGCCGGCCGCCTGCCGCGGCGCCCGGATGCGAAGGAAAAAGGCCTTGCCGTCCGGCAAGGCCTTTTTCTTTTCTGCCGCCTTGCCGCTTCACCGTGCGGCGTGCAAGGCGCCGCCAAGTGTCCCCTCCTTGCGGGCCTTCCCGCCCGCCGAGAAAGCCCTGCGCAGGCGTCTCCAGGCTTTCTGGCCCAGTCCGGGCACGGGTGTGCCTTCCACGATCCTGACTTCCGCCGGGCCCTGCGTGGCGCTGCCAAGCTGCACCCAGGTGGCCTGGCGGTGCTCCACCACCCACGGCAGGTGGTCGCCCGCCTTCAACCGCGCCAATGGTGGTGAGTGCAGCGCGTGCCCGAGAGAGCGGGGCGCAAGGCGGATGGCCACGTCCCCCCGGGTCGCGTGCACCCGGCTGCCGGGTGCGAGGCAGGTCCAAAGGCTCTGGCCGGGCGCGATATGCAGGGTGAGGAAAGGGGTGGGGATGGCGGTGAGCTGGGGGCGCGGTTTCATGGTGCGGGTCCTCCGGGGACAAAAGGCTGTAGCGAGGGCTTGAGCGTAGGAAATGCCGCCCCGCCGCAACAGGTACACGCTCCCCCGTGAGGAGGTAGAACAGCAGCGATAGCGGGCATGCTGTTATGGTTGCTTCTGCCCTTTCCTGTATCTGTACCCGTGGATGGCGTTCAGGCACCATCCACGGACCGGCTGCGGCGCCCATCCCATGGCGCAGCGGCATCCTTCGTTCTCCAGCCATGCCACGCTCCTCCGACACCCGGGAACCTCCCCTCTACCGCCAACTGGCGGGCTTGTACGAGCAGGCGATCGCCGCGGGCAGCCTCAAGTCCGGCATGCGCATGCCGTCCGTGCGCGAACTGTGCCAGCGCCATCAGGTGAGCCTGACCACGGCGCTGCAGGTGCTGCGCCACCTCGAATCCCAGGGTTGCGTGGAGGCGCGCGAGCGCGTGGGCTACTTCGTGCGCGAACTGGGCGGCGTGGCGCTCCCGGAGGCGCGCGAACCCGAGGTGCATGAACCGCTGGCCAGCGACCCCCAAGCCTTTGCGGGCATCAATGAGCGCATTTCGGTCTTTCTGGACAAGGCCCGCCGTGCAGGCCCCCTGCCGCTGGACCTGGGCAGCGCGATGCCGGCGCCCAGCCTGTTCGATGCGAAGGCGCTCAACCGGCTTGCCCATGGCCTGCTGCGGGAGCAGCCGGACATCCTGGTGTATGGCCCTTCGGCACCCACGACGCATCCCGAGTTCCAGCAGGCCATGGCGCGGCATGCGCTCACCTTTGGCGTGTGCGTGGCCCCGGCGGACATCGGCGCCACCCACGGAAACTCCGAGGCGGTGAATCTGGCGCTGGATGCGGTGGCCGGGCCGGGCGACGTGATTGCGGTCGAATCCCCCACCTTCTTCGGCATCCTGCAGGCCATCGAGGTGCGCGGGCTGCGCGCGCTGGAGATTCCCTGCAGCCCCCACACCGGCATATCGCTGGAGGCGCTGGAACTGGCCGCGCGCAACGAGCCGCGGCTCAAGGGCGTGGTGGTGGTTCCTCATCTGCAGATGCCGCAGGGCAGCGTGATGCCCGACGCGCACAAGGAGCGCCTGGTGGCGCTGTGCGTGGAGCATGGCCTGGCCCTCATCGAGGACGATATCTACCGCGAATTCGTGGAGTCGCCGCATGTGCTGCGCCCCGCCAAGGCCTGGGACCGGCCGGGCGATGCGGGGCAGGTGATCTATTGCGCCTCGCTCAGCAAGAGCTTCGCCCCCGGCCTGCGCCAGGGATGGATGAGCGCGGGGCGCTGGCAGGCCCGGGTGCAGATGCTCAAGTTCGCCCGCACGCGCAACATGCAGACGTGGTCGCAGCTGCTGGCCGCGCGCAGCGTGGATTCCCCGGCCTATGAACGCCACATGCGCCGCATGCGTGTGCAGCTGCGCCTGCAGCGGGAGCAGTCCGCGCGGGCCGTGGCCCGCTACTTTCCGACCGGCACGCGGCTGAGCCTGCCTCCGGGAGGGTTGAGCCTGTGGCTGGAGCTGCCGGCCGGCATTTCGTCCACGCTGCTGTACGACCAGGCGCTGCAAAACGGCATCCGCATAGCCCCCGGGCCCATGTTCACCAACACGGGGCGCTATGAACATTTCCTGCGCCTGAGCTGCGGCATGCCCTTCACCGCGCAGGTGGAGGAGGGCTACCGCACGCTGGGTGCCTTGATGGCGGACCAGCTGGCCGTGCGGGCACCCGCCTCGCGCAAGGTTGCCTAGGGGGCCGCCAGCGCTGCCCTGCGCACGGCTCTGGGCAGGCGCAGGCGGAAACAGGCATAAAAAAACCGCCCGGGGTCCGGGCGGTTCTTTGGGGAGAAAACGAGGCTGAACGATTACTTCAGCTTCATTTCCTTGTATTCCACATGCTTGCGAGCTTTTGGATCAAATTTCATGATCAGCATTTTCTCGGGCATGGTCTTCTTGTTCTTGGTCGTGGTGTAGAAGTGGCCGGTACCCGCAGTGGATTCCAGCTTGATCTTGTCGCGTCCGCCTTTGCTTGCCATGGTGCTTCTCCTTAAGCCTGACCACGTGCGCGCAGGTCTGCGAGCACCGAGTCGATACCGTTCTTGTCGATCAAACGCAGGGCAGCGCTCGAAACACGCAGGCGAACCCAGCGGTTTTCGGTCTCGACCCAGAAACGGCGGTATTGCAGGTTCGGCAGGAACCGGCGCTTGGTTTTGTTGTTGGCGTGGGAAACATTGTTTCCGACCATGGGCTTCTTGCCCGTTACGTCGCAGACGCGTGCCATGAGGACACTCCGATACTTTTAACGGCCGTTCGCTGGGCCCTGGGGTTGTTTCCCCGGGTTGGCTTGCGGCCTCACCTCGCCAGAATAAAGGGTGGCGGTAACCCGATTTGCCTGTTTCGAAAGGACCGCAAAAACGGGCCGAATTCAGCAAAGCCGCAGATTATAGCCTGATGCCCAGTTTTTGATCAACTCTCCTGTTCCAGGAAGCGCTGGGCGTCCAGCGCGGCCATGCAGCCCGTGCCGGCGCTGGTGATGGCCTGGCGGTACACGTGGTCCTGCACGTCGCCCGCGGCGAAGACGCCCGGCACGCTGGTCTGGGTGGCAAAACCCTTGAGCCCGCCCTGGGTGATGATGTAGCCGTTTTCCATCTCCAGCTGGCCCTGGAAGATCTCGGTGTTGGGCGCATGCCCGATGGCGATGAAGCAGCCTTGCAGCTGGATGTCTTGCGTGCTGCCGTCCTTGGTGCTCTTGATGCGGATGCCGGTCACGCCGGTGTTGTCGCCCAGCACTTCGTCGAGCGTGTGGAACAGCTTGAGCTCGATCTTGCCCGCCGCGACCTTCTCGTTGAGCTTGTCCACCAGGATGGGCTCTGCCTTGAACTTGTCCCGGCGGTGCACCAGGGTGACCTTGCGGGCGATGTTCGACAGGTACAGCGCTTCTTCCACCGCCGTATTGCCGCCGCCGACCACGCAGACGTCCTGCTCGCGGTAGAAGAAACCGTCGCAGGTCGCGCAGCCGGACACGCCCTTGCCCATGAAGGCCTCTTCCGAAGGCAGGCCCAGGTACTTGGCGGAGGCGCCCGTGGCCAGGATCAGCGCGTCGCAGGTGTAGGTGCCGCTGTCGCCGATGAGCGTGAAGGGGCGCTGGCTGAAATCGACCTTGTTGATATGGTCGAAGATCACCTGGGTCTTGAAGCGCTCGGCGTGCTCCAGGAAGCGCTGCATCAGCTCGGGGCCTTGCACGCCGTGCACGTCGGCGGGCCAGTTGTCCACCTCGGTCGTGGTCATCAGCTGGCCGCCCTGGGCCATGCCGGTGATGAGCACCGGGTTCAGGTTGGCGCGGGCGGCATAAACCGCAGCGGTGTAGCCCGCAGGGCCAGAGCCAAGGATCAGAACTTTCGCGTGTTGGGTGGTGGACATGGTAAAAGCCTGTGTTTTGCGCCCGCTACATGGGGCGCTGTTGGGAAAGCTGGGGCTGAGCCGCCGAGTATCAACCGGCGGCCGTGGGTGCAAGCGGCCCCTTTTTCAATCACGGCGATTGTAAGAACCCATTGATGACCTGTTGCGACTCCGGTTGGGTCGCGCACCTGAGAGGAGAAGTTTTCATGTCGACGATGTTGTCCAACCTGGACCTGCTGCGCCGGGTTCCGCTGTTCTCGCTGCTGACGGTGACGCAGGCCGAGGTGATCAGTGGCGCGGTGATCAAGCGCCGCTTCAAGCGGGGCGAGGCGCTGGTGGAGCAGGGGCAGAAGTCCAATGCGCTGTTCATCCTGCTCACGGGACGCGCCCGGGTGATGACCTCCGACAGCCGGGGGCGCGAGGTGATCCTGGCCACGCTCTCGCAGGGCGACTACCTGGGCGAGATGAGCATCATCGACAATGAACCCCATTCGGCCACGGTGCGTGCCGAGGTGCAGACCGACGTGCTCATGCTCGGCCGCGCCGAGTTCGCCCGCTGCCTGACCGAGAACGCCTCGATGTCGCTGGTCGTGATGCGCGGCCTGGTCAAGCGCCTGCGCCATGCCGACCGCAAGATCGAGTCGCTGGCGCTGCTGGACGTGTACGGCCGGGTGGCCCATGCGCTGCTGGACTTCGCGCTGCCGGATGCCCAGGGCCAGCTCGTGATCAAGGACAAGATCTCGCGCCAGGACCTGGCCAAGATGGTGGGCGCCTCGCGCGAGATGGTCAGCCGCGTGATGAAGGACCTGGAAGAGCGTGGCTTCGTCGAGGTCCTGCCCAGCGGCGCCACCCTGCTCAAGGAGCGGCTGAACGCCCTGGGTTGACGGCGCCGCGGTGTGGCTGCCTTTCGGCACACACCCTCTGCGGTGCTTGGGGTAAGCTCGCCCGGCACGCATATGACCTATTCCCTCAATACCCTGAATGCATCGGCGGCGGCCAAGTCGCCGCCCCGCACGGGCGCTGCCCGTTTTGGCCATGAAATCGGCCTCATGGTGGGGCTGCTGGCCCTGGTTTTCTGGCTTCTGGCCCTGTTCAGCTATTCGGCGCAGGATGCCGCCTGGTCCACCTCGGGCGTCCGGGGCGGGCGTTTGGTCGCCAACTGGGCGGGCCGGTTCGGCGCGTGGCTGGCCGATGGCAGCTACTTCGCGCTGGGGTTTTCGGTGTGGTGGTGCGTGGCGGCCGGCGTGCGCGCCTGGCTTTCGTCGCTGGCGCGCTGGATGCGCGGCGGAGAGTCCGTTGCGGGGGCCGCGGGCCCGATGCGGCGGCGGGCACTTTTCTGGGCCGGCCTGGTGGTGCTGATGTGCTCCAGCACCGCGCTGGAATGGTCGCGCCTGTACCGGTTTGAATCCTTCCTGCCCGGGCATGCCGGTGGCGTGCTGGGCTACATCATGGGCCCCGCCAGCGTGAAGTGGCTGGGCTTCACGGGCTCGGGCCTGCTGGCCATCGTGCTGGCGGTGCTGGGCGCGGCGCTGGTGTTCCGCTTCTCGTGGGGCCACGTCGCGGAGTTCGTGGGCGGCCGCATCGACGCGCTGGTGCAGTCGCGCCTGGCCCAGCGCGAGGTGGCCAAGGACGTGGCCGTGGGCCGCAAGGCCGCGCGCGAGCGCGAGGTGGTGGTGCTGGAGGAGCGCACCGAGAGCGAGGTGCACCATCCCGAGCCCATCCAGATCATCGAACCCGTGCTGGTGGAGGTGCCGCAGAGCACCCGCGTGGTGAAGGAGCGCCAGAAGCCCCTGTTCACCGAGATGCCCGACAGCAAGCTGCCGCTGGTGGACCTGCTCGACGGCCCGCTGCAGCGCCAGGAGACGGTGGCGCCCGAGACGCTGGAGATGACCAGCCGCCTCATCGAGAAGAAGCTCAAGGATTTCGGCGTGGAGGTGCGCGTGGTCGCGGCCATGCCCGGTCCGGTGATCACGCGCTACGAGATCGAGCCCGCCACGGGCGTGAAGGGCTCGCAGATCGTGGGCCTGGCCAAGGACCTGGCGCGTTCGCTCAGCCTGGTGTCCATCCGCGTGGTGGAGACCATCCCGGGCAAGAACTACATGGCGCTGGAGCTGCCCAACGCCAAGCGCCAATCCATCCGCCTGTCCGAGATCCTCGGCTCGCAGGTCTACCACGAGGCCAAGAGCATGCTCACCATGGGCCTGGGCAAGGACATCGTGGGCAACCCGGTGGTGGCAGACCTCGCCAAGATGCCACACGTGCTGGTGGCTGGTACCACGGGCTCGGGCAAGTCGGTGGGGATCAACGCGATGATCCTCTCGCTGCTGTACAAGGCCGAGGCGCGCGATGTGCGCCTGTTGATGATCGACCCCAAGATGCTGGAAATGTCGGTCTACGAAGGCATCCCGCACCTGCTGGCGCCCGTGGTGACCGACATGAAGCAGGCGGCGCACGGCCTGAACTGGTGCGTGGCCGAGATGGAGCGCCGCTACAAGCTCATGTCCAAACTGGGCGTGCGCAACCTGGCGGGCTACAACGTCAAGATCGACGAAGCCAAGGCGCGCGAGGAGTTCATCTACAACCCCTTCAGCCTGACGCCCGAGGAGCCCGAGCCCCTGCAGCGCCTGCCGCACATCGTGGTCATCATCGACGAGCTGGCCGACCTGATGATGGTGGTGGGCAAGAAGATCGAGGAGCTGATCGCCCGCCTGGCGCAGAAGGCGCGGGCGGCCGGCATCCATCTGATTTTGGCCACGCAGCGGCCCAGCGTGGATGTGATCACCGGCCTGATCAAGGCCAATATCCCGACCCGCATCGCGTTCTCGGTGGGCTCCAAGATCGACAGCCGCACCATCCTGGACCAGATGGGCGCAGAAGCCCTGCTGGGCATGGGCGACATGCTCTACATGGCCAGCGGCACCGGCCTGCCGATACGGGTGCACGGCGCCTTCGTGTCGGACGAGGAAGTACACCGTGTCGTCAGCTACCTCAAGGAACAAGGGGAGCCGGACTACATAGATGGCGTGCTCGAAGGCGGAACTGTGGATGGCGAGGGGGATCTGTCAGGGGAGGGCGGCGGCGACGGGGGTGAGAAGGACCCCATGTACGACCAGGCCGTCGAAGTGGTGCTCAAGGACCGCAAGGCGAGCATCTCGTACGTGCAGCGCAAGCTGCGCATTGGCTACAACCGCTCTGCGCGTTTGCTGGAAGACATGGAAAAGGCGGGCCTCGTCAGTGGCCTGACCACCAGCGGCCAGCGCGAGGTTTTGGTGCCGGCGCGCAGCGAGTGACCCGGGCGGGGCGCCAAGCCCGGCCCATGCCCCTTACAGGAGTTTTTGTTGAAAAAGATCGCCACTGCAATTTTGATAGCTGCCAGCGCAACACTGGCAAGCGCTGATGGCCTGAAAAGCCTTGAGTCCTTCATGAAGGGCACGCAGACCGGCCGGGCAGATTTCAGCCAGACGGTGACCTCGCCGCCCAAGGACGGGCAGACCGCGCGCACCAAGAATTCCAGCGGCAGCTTCGAGTTCCAGCGCCCCGGGCGCTTCAAGTTCGTCTACAAGAAACCTTTCGAGCAGACCATCGTGGCCGACGGCCAGACCCTGTGGCTCTACGACGTGGACCTGAACCAGGTCACCCAGCGCGCACAGGCGCAGGCCCTGGGCACCACCCCGGCGGCGCTGCTGGCCTCGGCGCCCGATCTGTCGGCGCTGAAGGCCGAATTCACGCTGGAGTCCGCGCCGGACCAGGATGGCCTGCAGTGGGTGCTCGCCAGCCCCAAGGCCAAGGACGGCCAGCTCAGGAGCGTGCGCGTGGGCTTTGCCGGCGAGCAGCTCGCGGCGCTGGACATCCTGGACAGTTTTGGCCAGCGCTCGCTGATCCGTTTCACCGGCATGCAGGCCAATGCCGCGCTGCCCGCCGGCACGTTCCAGTTCAAGCCCCCGGCCGGGGCGGACGTGGTCAAGCAGTAACGTTCTGCAGCGGCCGGTTGCCGGTGCGTGGATTTCCGGCTTGCTATTGAATAGATAGCTATTGGCGCCTTCCGGCAGGGCGCTGGCGGCCACAAGGGACCGCAAGGATGGCGCTGGCTGCCCGGGCGCGGCTCACCCCAGCAGCAGCAAGGCAAGGCCGATGGCGGCCGGCACGGACTGGATGAACAGGATCTTGCGGCTGGCCGTGGCCGCCCCATACAGGCCGGCGACCAGCACGCACAGCAGGAAGAACACCTTCACGCCCAGACCGGCGTCTCCCAGCGTCAGCCCCCAGAACAGGCCTGCCGCCAGGAATCCGTTGTAGAGCCCCTGGTTCGCCGCCAGCACCTTGGTCGCGGCGGCCTGCTCGCGGGATTGGCCAAAGGCGCGCCGTCCGGCGGGCTTTTCCCAGAGGAACATCTCCAGCACCAGGATGTACACGTGCAGGAGGCCGATCAGACCGACGACGATATTGGCGGCAAGGGACATGAAAACTCCATGCGGTGGTGGCAGGCAGGGGCCGCGGGTGCGGTGCGAGGGCACCACGGTAATCCATTTCAGGCCGTGGGTGTTGCCCGGCACAGTCACCTGGGCGCGCCAGGTCGTGGGCGTGCCTCCCCTTGCGCGCGCGGCGAAGAAAGAAAGAGTGCTGCCGGCGGCCTGGTTCCCGACGGTGCCCTTGCCGGAGCGCGGCGGCCGGTTGTGTTGGAATGGCGGCATGAAGACCGTTTTCCGCCTGCGCACCCGGGCCGCGCAGCCAGCCGATCCTTGCGTGCCTGGCGCCCTGTCGCGCCAACTGCCCTCTCTGCATGCCCTCGCCATCGGGCCGCGCGCCCCGGCCGCCCGTTCTGGCGCCCGCGCCGCGGGGGACTGAGATGGCCGCCCGTAACGCCCCCCCAGAAACCTCGCAGGCGCTCCACCGCCCCCTGGCCGAGCGCCTGCGGCCCCGCACGCTGGGCGAGGTGATCGGCCAGCAGCATGTGCTGGGCCCGGGCATGCCGCTGCGGCTCGCGTTCGAGTCGGGCCGCCCGCACAGCTGCATCCTCTGGGGGCCGCCCGGCGTGGGCAAGACCACCATCGCGCGCCTGATGGCCGATGCGTTCGATGCGCAGTTCATCAGCATCAGCGCCGTGCTGGGCGGGGTCAAGGACATCCGCGAGGCCGTGGAACGCGCCGAGGCAGCGCGCGACGGGCTGATGCAGCAGCGCACCATCGTCTTCGTCGACGAGGTGCACCGCTTCAACAAGAGCCAGCAGGATGCCTTCCTGCCGCATGTGGAGAGCGGGCTGTTCACCTTCATCGGCGCGACCACCGAAAACCCCTCGTTCGAGGTGAACTCCGCGCTGCTGTCGCGCGCCGCCGTCTATGTGCTGCAGCCGCTGTCCGAGCAGGATTTGAAGCAGATTGTGGCCCTGGCCCAGGCGGAGCAAGCGCTTCCAGCTATTGAAGATGTAGCAATCGAGCGCCTGGTGGCCTACGCCGACGGCGATGCCCGCCGCCTGCTCAACACGCTCGAAACCCTGGCGATGGCGGCGGCCCAGGAGAAGCTGCCGGAGATCACCGACGCCTGGCTGCTCAAGGTGCTGGGCGAGCGCATGCGCCGCTACGACAAGGGCGGCGAGCAGTTCTACGACACCATCAGCGCGCTGCACAAGTCGGTGCGGGGCTCCGACCCCGACGCCGCGCTGTACTGGCTGGTGCGCATGCTCGACGGCGGTGCCGATCCGCGCTACATGGCCCGCCGCCTGGTGCGCATGGCCAGCGAGGACATCGGCCTGGCCGACCCGCGCGCGCTGCGCCTGGCGCTGGATGCGACCGAGGTGTACGAGCGCCTGGGCAGTCCCGAGGGCGAACTGGCCCTGGCTGAATGCGTGGTGTACCTGGCCGTCGCACCCAAGTCGAACGCGGTCTACAAGGCCTACAACGCGGCCCGCGCCTGGGTGAAGAAGGACGGGACCCGCCCCGTGCCCATGCACCTGCGCAATGCACCAACCCAGCTCATGAAGCAGCTGGACTACGGCAAGGGCTACCGCTACGCGCACGACGAGGAGGGCGGCTTCGCGGCGGGCGAGAACTACCTGCCCGAAGGCATGCCGGAGCCCGGTTTCTACGCGCCGGTGGAGCGCGGGCTCGAAATCAAGATCGCACAGAAGTTGCGTGAACTGCGGGACCGCAATGCGTCGGCCGATTCCGGAGACGGGCAGGGCGGCGGCACCTGATCGGCCGGCAGGGGCGGGGGGCGCGCCCCCTCATGCCGATTTGGCATGAATTGGGTAATAAGTTCGCACATCAATTTTTCTGCTTGCATCATGTGCGCTTATGAATTGCGTTGCCCGCTGATGTGGCCCCAACCCGAGGGAAAACCCCGCCCGGCTTGGCGGGGGCCGCTTGTGACTACTCGCTACAATCCCGTCCACAAACCCGCACAGCTGCACTTCTGGCGGGTTTTTTGCTAGATGGCAGTCGGGCCCACAAGGCTGTACCGATTCCGGTGCCAAAGCGGTGGGTACGTTACAAACGAAGGACTTCTCTTATGGACATTTTGCTGCAACAGATCATCAACGGTCTGGTACTCGGCAGCATGTACGCCTTGATAGCCTTGGGCTACACCATGGTGTACGGCATTATTCAGCTGATCAATTTCGCCCACGGCGAGGTGCTGATGATCGGGGCTCTGACCAGTTGGAGCTGTATAGGAATGATGCAGGCCGCGATGCCGGGCGCGCCTGGCTGGCTGATCCTGCTGCTGGCGACCCTCATTGCCTGCGTGGTCGCCGCGACGCTCAATTTCGTGATCGAGAAGGTGGCCTACCGGCCCCTGCGCAACAGTCCGCGCCTGGCACCCCTGATCACCGCCATCGGCATGTCGATCCTGCTGCAGACGCTGGCGATGATCATCTGGAAGCCCAACTACAAGCCCTATCCCACGATGCTGCCCAGCACGCCGTTCCAGGTCGGCGGCGCCTTCATCACCCCCACGCAGATCCTGATCCTGGGCGTGACGGCCGTGGCCCTCGCTTCCCTCGTGTACCTGGTGAACCACACCAACCTGGGCCGCGCCATGCGCGCCACGGCCGAGAACCCCCGCGTGGCCTCGCTCATGGGCGTCAAGCCCGACATGGTGATCTCCGCCACCTTCATCATCGGCGCCATCCTGGCGGCCGTGGCCGGCATCATGTATGCCTCCAACTACGGCACGGCGCAGCACACCATGGGCTTCCTGCCCGGGCTCAAGGCCTTCACGGCAGCCGTGTTCGGCGGCATCGGCAACCTGGCCGGCGCGGTGGTCGGCGGCATCCTGCTGGGCCTCATCGAAGCCATCGGCTCGGGCTACATCGGCACGCTCACGGGCGGCCTGCTGGGCAGCCACTACACCGACATCTTTGCGTTCATCGTGCTCATCATCATCCTGACGCTGCGCCCCTCGGGCCTGCTGGGTGAGCGTGTGGCGGATCGCGCCTGAGGAGCCTAGGACCATGAAGAACACCAAAACCAACTGGATCATCGGCGCCGTCGCGCTGCTGGTGCTGCCGCTGATCCTGCAATCCTTCGGCAACGCCTGGGTGCGCATCGCCGACCTGGCCCTGCTGTATGTGCTGCTGGCCCTGGGCCTGAACATCGTGGTGGGCTACGCCGGCCTGCTGGACCTGGGCTACGTGGCGTTCTACGCCGTGGGCGCCTACCTGTTTGCCTTGATGGCTTCGCCGCACCTCGCGGACAACTTTGCGGCCTTTGCCGCCATGTTCCCCACCGGACTGCACACCTCGCTGTGGCTGGTCATACCGTTGGCGGCATTGCTCGCGGCGTTCTTCGGGGCGCTGTTGGGAGCCCCCACGCTCAAGCTGCGGGGCGACTACCTGGCCATCGTCACGCTGGGCTTCGGCGAAATCATCCGGATCTTCCTGAACAACCTGGACCACCCCGTCAACCTGACCAACGGCCCCAAGGGCCTGGGCCAGATCGACTCGGTCAAGGTCTTTGGCCTGGACCTGGGCAAGCGGCTGGAGCTGTTCGGCTACGACATCAACTCGGTCACGCTGTACTACTACCTGTTCCTGATCCTGGTGGTGATCTCCATCGTGATCTGCTACCGCCTGCAGGATTCGCGCATCGGCCGCGCCTGGATGGCCATCCGCGAGGACGAGATCGCCGCCAAGGCCATGGGCATCAACACCCGCAACATGAAGCTGCTGGCCTTCGGCATGGGCGCTTCGTTCGGCGGCGTGTCGGGTGCGATGTTCGGTGCGTTCCAGGGCTTCGTGTCGCCCGAGTCGTTCAGCCTGATGGAGTCGGTCATGATCGTCGCCATGGTGGTGCTGGGCGGCATCGGCCACATCCCTGGCGTGATCCTGGGGGCCGTGCTGCTGTCGGCCCTGCCCGAGGTGCTGCGCTACGTCGCCGGTCCGCTGCAGGCCATGACGGACGGCCGCCTGGACTCCGCCATCCTGCGCCAGCTGCTGATCGCGCTGGCCATGATCGTCATCATGCTGATTCGCCCCCGCGGCCTGTGGCCCTCGCCTGAGCACGGCAAGAGCCTGACGCAGAAGACCTGAAGCAGAACACCACCGAAAGTTAGCAATGACAGAGAAATCCAATGAAGTGGTGCTGAAGGTCGCCGGCATTTCCAAGCGCTTTGGCGGCCTGCAGGCCCTGTCCGACGTCGGGATCACCATCCAGCGCGGCCAGGTCTATGGCCTGATCGGCCCCAACGGAGCGGGCAAGACCACGTTCTTCAATGTGATCACGGGCCTGTACACCCCCGACAGCGGCACGTTCGAGCTGGCCGGCAAGGCCTACGAGCCCACCGCCGTGCACGAAGTGGCCAAGGCAGGCATCGCCCGCACCTTCCAGAACATTCGCCTGTTCGCCGAGATGACGGCGCTGGAGAACGTGATGGTCGGCCGCCACATCCGGACCAAGTCCGGGTTGCTCGGCGCCGTGCTGCGCACCAAGGGCTTCAAGGAAGAAGAAGCCGCCATCGCCAAGCGCGCGCAGGAGCTGCTTGACTACGTGGGCATCGGCAAGTTCGCCGACTACAAGGCGCGCACCCTGAGCTACGGTGACCAGCGCCGCCTGGAAATCGCCCGCGCCCTGGCCACCGACCCGCAGCTGATCGCCCTGGACGAGCCCGCCGCCGGCATGAACGCCACCGAGAAGGTGCTGCTGCGCGAGCTGATCGACCGCATCCGCAACGACAACCGCACCATCCTGCTCATCGAGCACGACGTGAAGCTGGTGATGGGCCTGTGCGACCGCGTGACGGTGCTTGACTACGGCAAGCAGATCGCCGAAGGCAACCCCGCCGAAGTGCAGAAGAACGAAAAAGTGATTGAGGCCTATCTGGGCACCGGAGGACATTGAGAATGGCCGAAAAATCCAACAAGGTACTGCTGCAGGTCAAGGGCCTGAAAGTGGCCTACGGCGGTATCCAGGCCGTCAAGGGCGTGGACTTCGAAGTGCGCGAAGGCGAGCTGGTCTCGCTGATCGGCTCCAACGGCGCCGGCAAGACCACCACCATGAAAGCCATCACCGGCACCCTGGGCATGAACGATGGCGACATCCTGTACCTGGGTGAAAGCATCAAGGGCAAGGGCGCCTGGGACCTGGTGAAGAAGGGTCTGGTGATGGTGCCCGAGGGCCGTGGCGTGTTCGCGCGCATGACCATCACCGAGAACCTGCAGATGGGCGCCTACACGCGCAGGGACAAGGCGGGCATCCTGGCCGACATCGAGAAGATGTTCACCATCTTCCCGCGCCTGCGCGAGCGCAAGGACCAGCTGGCCGGCACCATGTCGGGCGGCGAGCAGCAGATGCTGGCCATGGGCCGCGCGCTCATGAGCCAGCCCAAGGTGCTGCTGCTGGACGAGCCCTCCATGGGCCTGTCGCCCATCATGGTGGACAAGATCTTCGAGGTGGTGCGCGACGTGTACGCCCTGGGCGTGACCATCCTGCTGGTGGAGCAGAACGCGAGCCGCGCGCTGGCCATTGCCGACCGCGGCTACGTGATGGAGTCGGGCCTCATCACGATGACGGGCCCCGGCCAGGAACTGCTGAGCGACCCCAAGGTGCGGGCGGCCTACCTGGGCGAGTAACCCGGCTGCCGCGCATTGGGCGCCGTGGGCGCCACCGGAAAAAAGGCACTGCCCAGCCGCAGTGCCTTTTTTCATGGCGGCACGAACCGCCGCCGGCAGGAAGGCGTCTGTGCTTGATTTGCTATTTATTTCGTAGCAAAAAAGGATGGTGCGTCAGGCGCCATGGGCTTGTTTTGTCCATAATCTGGCCCCTTGCCGTCTTTCTGCCGTCCGCGCTGCACCGCCATGAACGCCCTGCAATCCCTGCCGATCTCGCTCCAGACCGTCCTGCTCCTGGTCGCCAGCAATGTCTTCATGACCTTTGCCTGGTACGGGCACCTCAAGAACCTGGCCACGTCGCCCTGGTACACCGCCGCGCTGGTGAGCTGGGGCATCGCCCTGTTCGAGTACCTGCTGCAGGTGCCGGCCAACCGCATCGGCTTCACGCAGTTCAACGTGGGCCAGCTCAAGATCATGCAGGAGGTGATCACGCTGGCCGTGTTCGTGCCGTTCGCGGTGTTCTACATGGGCCAGCCGCTGAAGTGGGACTACCTGTGGGCGGGCCTGTGCCTGGTGGGTGCGGTGTACTTCATCTTCCGAAGCGCCTGAGCCCGCCCGCGCCCCGGCGGGGCGGACGGTTAAACTCCCCGGGTCACGGAACAGTCATGTTTCTGTCATGACGCCGTCCCTCTTTTCAGAAATCCGATCCCCCTCCAGGAGCCCCCATGCTGTTTGCCAAGCTGTTGCCACGCGAAGGCAATTTTTTTGAAATGTTCAACCAGCATGCGGACCGCATCGTGGAAGCGGCCCGCGCTTTTTCGCAACTGGTGGCCAATTACAACGACCCGCACCTGCGCGACAAGTACAACCAGGACGTGGACAACGCCGAGCGTGCCGCCGACCGCGTGACGCACGAGGTGAACAAGGCCATCCACAAGACTTTCATCACCCCCATCGACCGTGAGCAGATCCACACGCTCATCAACACCATGGACGATGTGGCTGACCTGATCCAGGATTCCGCCGAAACGATGGCGCTCTACGACGTGCGCCACATGACCGAGGAGATCACGCGCCTCACGGACCTGAGCCTCAAGTGCTGCGAACGCCTGCGCGACGCCGTCAAGCTGCTCGACAAGATCGCCGACCCGGCCGTGGCCGAGGCCGCGCTCAAGACCTGCGAGGAGATCGACAAGCTCGAGTCCGACGCCGACCGCGTGATGCGCAGCGCCATGAGCAAGCTCTTTCGCGAGGAGCCCGATGTGCGCGAGGTGATCAAGCTCAAGGCGATCTACGAGCTGCTCGAGACGATCACCGACAAGTGCGAGGACGTGGCCAACTGCATCGAGGGCATCGTCCTCGAGAACTCCTGATCCCCGCGGGCTGACCAGCATGGAAACCGTACAAACGGCCCTCTGGGTTGTGGTCCTGCTCGTGGCGCTGGCGATCCTGTTCGACTTCATGAACGGGTTCCACGACGCCGCCAACTCCATTGCCACGGTGGTCTCCACCGGCGTGCTCAAGCCCGCGCAGGCGGTGCTGTTCGCGGCATTCTTCAACTTCGTGGCGATCTTCGTCTTTCACCTGAGCGTGGCCGCCACGGTGGGCAAGGGCATCGTGCAGCCCGGCGTGGTGGATACGCACGTGGTGTTTGGCGCCCTGGTGGGCGCCATCACCTGGAACGTGATCACCTGGTACTACGGCATTCCCAGCAGTTCCTCGCATGCGCTCATCGGCGGCATCGTGGGCGCGGTGATCGCCAAGGCGGGCGCCAGTGCGCTGATCTCCGCCGGCATCCTCAAGACCGTGGCGTTCATCTTCGTCTCGCCGCTGCTGGGCTTCACCCTGGGCTCGATCATGATGGTGGCGGTGGCCTGGATCTTCCGGCGAACGCGGCCGAGCAAGGTGGACAAATGGTTCCGCCGGCTGCAGCTGGTGTCTGCGGGCGCTTACAGCCTGGGCCACGGCGGCAACGATGCGCAAAAGACCATCGGCATCATCTGGCTGCTGCTGATTGCGACGGGGTATTCTTCGGCGTCTGACGCATCACCACCGACCTGGGCCATCGTGAGCTGCTATGTGGCCATTGGCCTGGGCACCATGTTCGGCGGCTGGCGCATCGTCAAGACCATGGGCCAGAAGATCACCAAGCTCAAGCCCGTGGGCGGCTTCTGCGCGGAGACGGGTGGGGCGATGACGCTGTTTCTTGCGACCACACTGGGCATCCCGGTCTCGACCACGCACACCATCACGGGTGCGATTGTCGGCGTGGGCTCCACCCAGCGCGCCAGCGCTGTGCGCTGGGGTGTGGCGGGCAACATCGTCTGGGCCTGGATACTGACCATCCCGGCCAGCGCGTTCGTCGCGGCCGTGGCGTACTGGATCAGCCTGCAGATGTTCTGAGCCTGGAATCCTTGATTTGCTATTAGATATGTAGCTAACAAGGCAATTCAGATAAGCGCTAACGCCCCAATTGAATGCAAATTCAATGGGGCGTTTGTCCTGGTGCCAGCGGGGTCACTGCGAGATCTTGCGGGCTTCCTCGATCTGGTACTCGAAATACCGTTGAAAGCTGAACGCGAGGCTGGCCATCAGCACGGCGGTGCCGACCATCAGCGAGACCACGATGGCGCCGATGGTGATCCATTGCGTCCTGCCGGCCGGGGCGTCGGGTGCGGCGGCTGGGTTGTAGCGCGCGTTCCACGCCTCGGGTGTTTTCAGCGCGAACAGGATGGCCTGCAATGCGCAGCCGGCGATCGTGAAGCCCAGCAGGGGAATCAGCATCCAGCTGTAGTGGTCGTCCTGGCCGAGCTGCTGCACGCGCTGAATGCCGTAGATGCCCAGCGCCGTGGGAATCGGCAGCAGCCAGCCGAGCAGGTCGCCCAGGCCGTGAAGATAAAAGCGGTGCAGGCCCAGAGGGCCGCCGAGGAAGGCCAGCCAGGCGGCCAGGGTCTTGTTCTTCATCGCCGGGCCGTCCCGGGAAAAAATGCGGCTGCCTCGGGGGCCGTGGTCACACGAAGCGGGAGAGCGTGGGGGGTATGTTCCATGCCCCGATTATTCAGGCGAACTGGTATCGCCCGCGCCCAGGGTCTTTTCCATGAGCACGATGTCGCGCCAGGCGCCGAATTTCCAGCCCACCGAGCGCATGACGCCCACGTCGGTGAACCCCAGCGACCGGTGCACGCCGATCGAGCCCAGGTTGGCCGAATCGCCAATCACCGCCAGCAACTTGCGCACCCCGGCCGCCTCGGCCTGGACGGCCAGCTCGGCGAGCAGCTTGCGGCCCACGCCCATGCCGCGGGCGTCGTCGGCCACGTAGATCGAGTCCTCGGCCGAAAAGCGGTAGGCCGGGCGTGGCTTGAACCAGTTGGCGTAGGCAAAGCCCGTCACCCGCCCGTCCTTTTCGGCCACGATGTACGGCAGATTGCGCGCCAGCACGTCGGCCCGGCGGCCCGCCATGTCGGTTTCGGTGGGCGGATCGATCTCGAAAGTGCCTGTCCCGGTCAGGACGTGGTGGGCATAAATGGCGGTGATGGCCGCGATATCTTCGTCGCGGCTGGGGCGGATGGTAGGCATTTGCGGGGAAGTGGATATAATCGTGGGCTTTGCAGCGTGTCGCTGGCCGGGTGGCCATGTCGCGTGTCTCAAGCGTTGCGAATATGGTTGCGAACACTGTGGCTCAAGGCAAATGTTGCCGGAGTTCACCACCCGAAGGATAAATCATGGTCGTCATTCGACTCTCCCGCGGCGGCTCCAAGGGCCGTCCTTTCTTCAATATCGTCGTTGCTGACAAGCGCGTGCGCCGTGACGGCCGCTTCATCGAGCGCATCGGCTTCTACAACCCCACCGCCAAGGAATCCGAAGAAGGCCTGCGCATCGTGCAAGACCGTCTGACGTACTGGAAGAGCGTGGGCGCCCAGTCCTCGCCTACCGTGGACCGCCTGATCAAGCAAGCCGCCAAGAAGGCTGCTTAAAGCTCCCTGAAAAGGGCGGGTTCCGTCGGCTTGCCGCGCGGAACCCGCCCTTTTCCTATTCTGGAATCACCACCATGGCCGCCACCCTGACCCTCGAACCTGCCGAGCTGCCCCCCGATGCCATCGAAGTGGGCCGCATCGCCGACGCCTGGGGGGTCAAGGGCTGGTTCAAGGTGCTGCCCCACAGCAGCAGCCCCGAGGCACTGTTTTCCTCCAAGCGCTGGTACCTGCAGCCGTCCGAGCGCGGGGCCAGGACGTTCACCGGGACCGTGCTGCTGCCCATCCGGCAGGCCAAGGACCATTCCGACACCGTGGTGGCCTGGGCGCAGGGCATTGACGACCGCAATGCCGCGGAGGCCTTGCGCGGCGCGCGCATCTTCGTGCCGCGATCGAGCTTTCCGTCCACCACGGACGACGAGTACTACTGGGTCGACCTGATCGGCCTTGCGGTCCTCAACCGCGAAGGCGTGGCGCTCGGCGAGGTGCGGGAGCTCATGTCCACCGGTCCGCAGACGGTGCTGGTGCTGGCCTACGAGCAGGACGGCAAGGCGCTGGAGCGCATGATTCCCTTTGTCTCGGCCTTCGTCGACAAGGTGGACCTGCCGGAAAAGCGCATCACGGTGGACTGGCAGCCTGACTACTGATCGGCATTGACGGACCGCGCCGCGCACCATGCGCTTTGACCTCATCACCCTGTTTCCCGAGCTGTTCGCGCCCTTCCTGGCCAGCGGCGTGACCCGGCGCGCCTACGCCAGCGGCCAGGTCGATGTGCGCCTGTGGAACCCGCGGGACCATGCCGACGGCAACTACCGCCGTGTGGACGACCGCCCCTTTGGCGGCGGCCCGGGCATGGTGATGATGGCGGAGCCCCTCGCGCGGTGCCTCTCGGCCATCCGGGCCGAGCGCGGCGAGCTCCAGGGCAGCCAGGCGCCGCTGGTCCTTTTTTCGCCCATTGGCGAGTCGCTCAACCATGCGGCCGTGGAGCGCTGGTCGGCCAGCGCGGGGGCCATCCTGCTGTGCGGGCGCTACGAGGGCATCGACCAGCGATTCATCGACGCCCATGTCGATGTGCAGATGAGCCTGGGCGACTTCGTGCTGTCAGGAGGCGAAATCGCAGCCATGGCCTTACTGGACGCCGTGGCGCGCCTGCAGCCCGGCGTGCTCAATGACGAGGGCAGCCACCAGCTTGACAGCTTCAATCCGGCGCTCGACGGCCTGCTGGACTGCCCCCACTACACGCGCCCCGAGGAATGGGCAGGGCAGCAGGTGCCGGCCGCGCTGATGTCCGGCCACCACGCGCACATCGAGCGCTGGCGGCGCGACCAGCGCCTGGCCATCACGGCCCGGCACCGGCCCGACCTCATCGACGCCGCGCGAAAGGCGGGGCGGCTGGCGCCCGCTGACGAGGCGGTATTGGCCAAGCTCGCCTGAATTGCTATAATCAAAGGCTTTTCGATCCTCTGGCCGGCCGTTTTGACAGGGAGTTCTCCCGCGAAACACTGAGACGTCAATCCCGACGCAGCCATTTTTGGCGCGGACAAGATCGCTAGGAAACTCACATGAACCTGATCCAGACCCTGGAAGCGGAAGAAATCGCCCGCTTGAACAAGACCATCCCCGAATTCGCCCCTGGTGACACCGTCATCGTGAGCGTGAACGTGGTGGAAGGTACCCGCAAGCGCGTGCAGGCCTACGAAGGCGTGGTGATCGCCAAGCGCAATCGCGGCCTGAACAGCGGCTTCACCGTGCGCAAGATCTCCAGCGGCGAAGGCGTGGAACGTACGTTCCAGACCTACAGCCCGCTGATCGCCAGCATCGAAGTCAAGCGCCGTGGCGACGTGCGCCGTGCCAAGCTGTACTACCTGCGTGATCGCAGCGGCAAGTCGGCACGTATCAAGGAAAAGCTGCCTTCGCGCGTCAAGGTTGCAGCCACCGCCGCATAAGGCGCGGGCTCGTCCTGACAAGGCCGCTACAGCATCTGCCTGTAGCGGCTTTTTGTTTTCTGGTCCGTTGAACCCCCTTTCGTGAACCCATCTTCCATCCCTGCCGTTTCGTCGGTCATTGCGCCGCTGTCGAGCCTGCCCGACTTCGACCCCCGCCTCGTGCCGGTGGTGGGGGTGGATGCGCGCCTGCCCGCGGTGCCGGCGGCCGCGCAGACGCCGCAGGCGCTGCGCGCGCGCTTCGCGCACCCGCCCCGCTGGGAGCCCGAGGTGCTGCTGGAGAAGAAGTTCATGAACCGCGAGCCGGCCCACGCGTCGGTCCTGCTCGCCATCGTGCTGCGCGAAGAGCCCATGGTGCTGCTGACCGAGCGCACGGCCCATCTGTCCACACATTCGGGGCAGGTGGCCTTTCCAGGAGGGCGGGCAGACGCTGGCGATGCTTCCCCCGCCGACACGGCCTTGCGCGAAGCGCAGGAAGAGGTGGGGCTCGGCCGCGAGTTCGTGGAAGTGCTCGGAACCCTGCCGACCTATGTCACGGGGTCGTCCTTCATCATCACCCCCGTGGTGGCGCTGGTGCGGCCCGACTGTGTCCTGCAGCCCAATCCCTACGAGGTGGCGGACCTCTTCGAGGTGCCGCTGGATTTCCTGCTGAACCCCGCCAACCACCGGCGCCATGTGTTCGACCGCGATGGCGTGCACCGCGAGTGGTTCTCGATGCCGTACCAGGATGGTGGCAAGAACCACTACATCTGGGGTGCCACGGCGGGCATGCTGCGCAACTTCTACCGCTTCATGATGGCCGAGTGAGGCCTCCCCGGCCGGGGGCTGTCCCCGGTGCGGCGGGGCGGACCTTGCGCGGGAGGGCTGGCCTGGGCCGCGCCAGTTCCGCGGGCTGCGGGTGTGTCGCGCTGTTCATGGTGGATGTATCGCTGAGGTTCGGCGCAAACACGCGCTCCTGCGGCTTGGCGCCAGTATCATTGCCCCCCATGAGTTTCTTCGCCATCCTGTTCGCTCTGCTGATCGAGCAGGCCCGCCCGCTGGCACGCAGCAATCCCATCCATGCAGGTCTGCGTGCGTGGGCCTTGTCCGTCAGCCGCAATTTCGATGCGGGCAAGCCGCACCATGGCTGGGTGGCCTGGGGCCTCGCAGTCGTCGTGCCCGCGCTCCTCACGCTGGCCATCCACTGGCTGTTGCTGTGGGGCCTGGGCTGGCCCTTCGCGGTGCTCTGGAGCGTGGCGGTGCTCTACATCACCCTGGGCTTTCGGCAGTTCAGCCACCATTTCACTGGCATCCGCGATGCGCTGGAAGAGGGCGATGAAGATGGCGCCCGGGAGCGCCTGGCCCACTGGCAGCAGGTGGACGTGGGTGCGCTTCCACGCAGCGAGATCGTGCGCCACGTGATCGAGTACTCGGTGCTGGCGGCCCACCGGCATGTGTTCGGGGTGCTGGCCTGGTTCTCGGTGCTGGCCGCGCTGGGCCTGGGGCCCACGGGTGCCGTGCTGTACCGGCTGGCCGAATTCGTATCGCGCTACTGGCACTACAAGCAGCGCACGGGCGCCCAGCCCGCCAGTGCCTCGCTGCAGCAGGCTTCTGCCCAGGCGTGGACGGCCATCGACTGGCTTCCGGCCCGGCTCACCGCGCTGAGCTTTGCCGTGGTGGGCAGCTTTGAGGAAGCCATCGAGGGCTGGCGATTCCATGCGCAGCGTTTTCCCAATGACAACGACGGCGTGGTGCTGGCGGCGACCGCGGGCGCGATCAATGTGCGCCTGGGGGGCGAGGCGCTGAAGGCGCGCACCGAGCTGCATGCGCCGCAGGGCCTGGAGATCGACGCCGACATGGGCGACAGCGATTCCACGCCGGGCCGGGAGCCCGAGGTGGGCCACCTGCGCAGCGTGGTGGGGCTGGTGTGGCGCTCGGTGGTGGTGTGGATGCTGCTGCTGGCGCTGCTCACGCTGGCGCGTTTGCTGGGGTAGCTGGAAATCCCCCTAGTCGCCTTCGGCGCCTTCCCCCGGAGGGGGCGCACCCGATGGCCATGCAAAGCCAGTTCCACGGGTGCGCTGGCGTGGTGCATGCCATGCGGAGGGCGGTTCGCGTCGATGCCCTCGTATCTCCGGCTCCGACCCGGCCGTCGGCGCTGCGCATACATCGATACTGATCAGCACCGGTCAATACCGCGTATGGCTCAGCTCTTCGAATAAATCGCTATATATTTTGTAGCGTGTAGGGCTGATCCCGCCTGCGGAAGGGCCCAGTTTCACTGCGTCCAGCACGCCGCAGCCCGGCTCGTGCAGGTGGGTGCAGTTGTAGAACTTGCAGTGGGTCGCGTGTTGGGCGATGTCGGGCATGCAGGCGGCCAGCTGCATCGGGGCGATGTGGTGCAGCCCGAATTCCTGGAAACCCGGCGAATCGATGAGGGCCGTGGTGCGGGCCTTGTCCATCCAGTACCAGTGGGTGCTGGTGGTGGTGTGCTTGCCTGAGTTGAGGGCCTGCGAAATTTCGCCGGTCAGCACCGAGGCGCCCGGCACCAGCAGGTTGATGAGGGTGCTCTTGCCCGAGCCCGAGGGCCCCAGCACCAGCGTGGTCTTGCCCTGCAGGTGCTCCATCAGCAGCGCGCGGTCCACATCGCTCGATAGCGCCAGGGACAGCGGCAGCACGCCGTAGTGCTTGCCAGAGCCCATGTGGCGGTAGGGGAGCAGGCGCTCCCAGGCCCGGGCGAAGGGTTCCACCAGGTCGCTCTTGTTGAGCGCGATGAGGGGCGTGATGCCTTCGGCCTCGGCGGCGATCAGCGCGCGGGAGAGCTGGCTTTCCGAGAACACGGGTTCCGCCGCGATGAGGATCAGCACCTGGTCGAGGTTGGCCGCAAACGATTTGGTGCGGATCTCGTCCTGGCGGTAAAAGAGGTTGCGCCGCTCCTGGACCTTTTCGATGGTGCCCTCTTCGCCCTGGCCAGGCGGGGGGGCCTGCCACAGCACATGGTCACCCACCACGGCCTGGCTCTTCTTGCCGCGTGGATGGCAGATGCGGCGTTCGCCGTCGGGCGTCTCCACCATGCAGTGGCGCCCATGGCTGCCCACCACGGTGCCTTCCATGAGCGCGCTGCGTTCAGCCATGGGATGTTGTGTTGGTGGTGGTGCGCGGCGTCATGGGGTCACGCCACCAGGGCATCGAACTGGGTCGCGCATTCGAAATCGGTGGACGAGATGCCGTGCACGTCGTGCGTGTTCAGCCGCACCACGCAGCGGTTGTAGTGCACCGACAGGTCGGGGTGGTGGTCCTGCGCGTTGGCGATGAAGGCCAGTGCATTCACGAACGAGATGGTTTCGTAGTAGTTCGCGAACCGGTAGGTCTTCTCGATGGCCACGTCGGCGCCATCTCCGGTCAGGCTCCAGCCTTCGAGTTTGGCCAGATTTGCTACAACTTCAGTAGCTGTCAGCGCACGGCGGGTCTGCGTGGACCAGTCTTTTTTCTTCAGCATAGTCGTCATGGGTGGGCGGGGGTGTGCATGCGCGCCAGCCGCTCGGTGGCGGGTGGGTGCGAGTAGTAGAACTTCACGTACACCGGGTCGGGGGTGAGCGTGGAGGCATTGTCTTCGTAGAGCTTGAGCAGGGCCGAGGAGAGGTCGGCGCCACTGGCCTGGGCAACGGCATAGGCATCGGCCTGGAACTCGTGGCGGCGCGATTGCCGGGAGAACACGGGCGAGATGAAGAACGTGAACACCGGCACCACCAGCATGAACAGCAGCAACGCCAGCGCATCGTTCGGCGCGGCGGCCATTGCCGGGTCGAAGGAGATGTTGGGGCGCACTCCCAGGCCTGTGTAGAACCAAACCTGGGTGGAGAGCCAGCCGAGCAACGCGAATCCGGCCAGGCTCAGCGCGAACATGGCCACGATGCGCTGGATGATGTGGCGATGCCGGAAGTGCCCGAGCTCATGGGCCAGCACCGCCTCCACCTCGCCCGGCGACAGCTGGCGCAGCAGCGTGTCGTAGAACACCACGCGCTTGGCGGCGCCAAAGCCCGTGAAGTAGGCGTTGGCATGGGCGCTGCGGCGGCTGCCGTCCATCACGAACAGCCCCTTGGCCGAGAAACCGCAGCGCTGCATGAGGGCCGTCACGCGGATCTTGAGGGATTCGTCCTCGAGTGGCTGGAATTTGTTGAACAGCGGTGCGATGAAGGTGGGGTAGACCACCATCAGCAGCAGGTTGAACCCCATCCAGAAGCACCAGGCCCACAGCCACCACAGCGGGCCGGCAGCGCCCATGATCCACAGGATCAGCGCGGCGATCGGAAGGCCGATGGCCGCACCGACCAGCAAGCCCTTGGCGGCATCCGCAAGCCACAGGCGCCAGGTCATCTTGTTGAAACCGAAGCGCTCCTCCACCACGAAGGTCTGGTACAGCGACAGGGGCAGATCGATCAGCCCGCTGATCGCCGCAAACGCCGCCAGCAGCGCCAACTGCTGCCACATGCCGCCTCCGAGTGCGTCCAGCAGGAGCTGATTCAGGGCGTCCAGGCCGCTCAGCAGCGTCCACCCCAGCAGCACGGCGGCGCCCAGCGCCATCTCCAGCAGGCCCAGGCGCCCCTTGGCGATGGTGTAGTCGGCGGCCTTCTGGTGGGCTGCCAGCGCAATGCGCTCGGCAAACGGCGCCGGCACCGCGCCACGGTGGCGGGCCACGTGCCGCATCTGGCGCGTGGCCAGCCAGAGCTTGAGGGCCAGGCCCAGCAGGAGTGCCGCCGCGAAGGCGAACGTCAGCACCGAGGAAGGAGAGAGGGCGTCGGAGGAGGTGGGCATGGTGGTGGGGGGAGTTTAATGGGGAAGCCCCTGGGACTGTGGTTCAAGGGCTGCGGGCCATCGGCGACAATGCGCGCCATGCCAGAAGCCAACCATCCCACCCCCCACGCGCTTGCCAAGTCCGACCAGAACCTCGTCTGGCTCGACTGCGAAATGACCGGCCTGGAGCCCGATACCGACCGTCTGCTCGAAATCGCCGTCATCGTGACCGGCCCCAGCCTGGAGCCGCGCATCGAAGGCCCGGTGTTTGCGATCCACCAGCCTGACGAACTTCTCAACAAGATGGATGCCTGGAACAAGGGCACCCATGGCCGCAGCGGCCTGATCGACAAGGTCAAGGCCTCCACCGTGACCGAAGCGCAGGCCGAGCAGCAGATCATTGCCTTTCTGAGCCAGTATGTTCCCAAGGGCACGGCACCCATGTGCGGCAACAGCATCGGGCAGGACCGGCGCTTTCTGGTGCGCTACATGCCCAAGCTGGAGCGGTTCTTTCACTACCGCAATGTGGACGTGAGCACCCTCAAGGAGCTGGCCAAGCGCTGGAAACCCGAGGCCTACACGAGCTTCAAGAAGGCCCAGAAGCACACGGCCCTGGCCGACGTGCATGAGTCCATCGACGAGCTGGCGCACTACCGCAGGCATCTGCTGTCGGTGTGATCCATTGCGCGCGGCCGGGCCGGGCTGCACCTGTGCGAGACCGGCTTGCGATCCCTTCGAGACCGTGGTCGCGCTGAGGCATGAAGCGTGCTGCAAGGTGAAGGGGCTTGCGGGGAAACCCCTATTCATGCCATAATCAGCGGCTGCGCAGGAAACGGTTCCTCGCAGATTGTGCATCTCCCCTCACACACCGGGCTTGCCAGCCGACTGCTTCGTGCAGTGCAGGACTAGCGAACAACGCCCACCAGCATCCGCCCAGAGCAATGCAGGTTTCGTTTGATGGTTGATGTTTTTTAACCATTGACGAAGCCACTCGCAGGCTGCGCCTGCGATCGTCTTCGTGAGAGAAAAATCATGACCGACACCTCTTTGGTGCAGGGCGAATTCGCGCCTGCAGAAACTTCCTTTGCTGCCGACCTTTCCGTGCAGCCTTCCCCTCTGGACGCCGTGGTGGCCGCCGCTGAAGGCGATGCCGCCGTCACCGCCGAACCCAATGGCTTCGTCGAACTGGGCCTGGCGCCCGAACTGGTGCAAGCCGTGGCTGACCTGGGCTACACCCAGCCCACCAGCGTGCAGCTCAAGGCCATTCCCCTGGCCATGGGCGGTGGCAACGACTCCACCAAGTTCATCGACCTGATGGTCTCGAGCCAGACCGGCTCCGGCAAGACCGCCGCCTTCCTGCTGCCCGTGCTGCACACGCTGATCAACCAGCAAGCCGCCGCCGAAGCCGAGGAACGCGCCGCTTTCGAGCGCGCCGTGGCCGAAGCCGCTGCGCGTGGCGAACCCGCTCCCAAGCGTGCCAAGCGCAAGGACCCCACCAGCTCGCGCAACTTCAAGGCCGCCACCCCGGGCGCCCTGATCCTGTGCCCCACGCGTGAACTGGCCCAGCAGGTGGCGCACGACGCCATCGACTTGGTCAAGCACTGCCGTGGTCTGCGCGTGGCCAACGTGGTGGGCGGCATGCCCTACCAGTTGCAGATCGCCAAGCTGCAGAACGCCGACCTCGTGGTCGCCACCCCCGGCCGCCTGCTGGACCTGCAGCGCTCGATGCAGATCAAGCTCGACAAGGTGCAGTTCCTGGTCGTCGACGAAGCCGACCGCATGCTGGACCTGGGCTTCTCGGACGACCTGGCCGAACTGAACCAGCTGACCGCCCAGCGCAAGCAGACCATGATGTTCAGCGCCACGTTCGCGCCGCGCATCCAGCAACTGGCGATGCGCGTGATGCACGACGGCGGTTCGTCGGTGCAGAAGGTGACCATCGATTCTCCGCAAGAGAAGCACGCCAACATCAAGCAGATGCTGTACTGGGCCGACAACGCCCAGCACAAGCGCAAGCTGCTGGACCACTGGCTGCGCGACACCACGATCAATCAGGCCATCGTTTTCGCCAGCACCCAGGTGGAGTGCGATGGTTTGGCCAACGACCTGCAGCAGGAAGGCTTCTCGGCCGTGGCGCTGCACGGCGCGCTGAGCCAGGGCCTGCGCAACCGCCGCTTGATGGCGTTGCGTGCCGGCCAGGTGCAGATCCTGGTGGCCACCGATGTGGCTGCGCGCGGCATCGACGTGCCCACGATCACCCACGTGTTCAACTTCGGCCTGCCCATGAAGGCCGAGGACTACACCCACCGCATCGGCCGCACCGGCCGTGCGGGCCGCGATGGCCTGGCCATCACGTTTGCCGAGTTCCGCGACCGCCGCAAGATCTACGACATTGAGTCGTACAGCCGCCAGCAGTTCAAGGCCGATGTGATTCCCGGCATGGAGCCTTCGCAACGTGCTCCCCAGGCACCGCGCGGTGGTGACTTTGGTGGCCGTGGCCGCCCCGGTGGCGGTTACGACCGCGACAGCCGTGACCGCAAGTTCGGCGGCCCCGCACGCGGCAACAACGACCGCGGCGGATTTGGTGGTGGCTTTGGCGGCGGATTCGCCGGCCGCGACAGCCAGCGTGCAGCCCCTGCCCGTGGCGGCGAGGGTGGTGGTTTTGGTGCCCGTGATGACCGGGGCTTCGCTCCCCGCCGCGACGGTGACGGCTATGGCCGCAAGCCCGGTTTCGGTGATGCAGGCCGGGGTGGTTTTGCCCCCCGAGGCGACGCTGGCGCGCCCCGTGGCGACTTCGCACCCCGCAAGCCCGGCTTCGCCAAGCCCGCAGGCGGTGGCGGCGGCAAGCCCTTCGTGGCCCATGATGCGCGCAAGCGCCCTGCGCGCCCCGCGCGCTGATTCGGCCGCCCCGTCGTTTCGACGCGAGCCCTGAAAGGCTGGCACCGTAAGGTGCCAGCCTTTTTTTGTTGCCGCCACCTGCCGGGCGCGAGAATATCGAGAGCGGCTCGACAATAATCCCTCCGGGAGGAATCTGCAGTGTCGTCTTCGTTATCGTCGGGTGCGGACTTTGAGCACATGTTCGAGCTGGCCCCTGTGTCCCTCTGGCTGGAGGACTACAGCGCACTCAAGCAGATTCTGGACGGCTGGCGCGCCACCGGAGTCACGGATATCCGTGCCCACCTCGCGCAAGACCCGGCACGGGTGCGGCAATGCAGTGCCGCGCTCCAGGTTCTGAAGGTGAACCGCCGCACGCTGGAGCTGTTCGCTGCCCCGAGCCAGCAGGTGCTCGAGGCGAATCTGGACAAGGTCTTCAGGGATGACATGCACGATGCGGTCTCCCATGAGCTGGCGGCGCTTTGGTCGGGGCAGCTGGAGTTTTCGAACCAGACCGTGAACTACGCGCTCGACGGCCGGCGGCTCGATGTGCAGATCCGCGCGCGCATCCTGCCAGGGTATGAGGACGACTGGAGCCGCGTCCTGCTCTCGCTGGAAGACATCACGGCCCAGATGCGGGGCGCGCGCCAGCTGCGGCGCAGCGAACAATATGCCCGGGATCTGTTCGAGCATTCGCCCGTCTCCCTGTGGGTGGAGGATTTCAGCGCCGTGAAGAACCTGCTCGATGGCGTGCGCGCGCAAGGCATCGACGACTTCAAAACCTTCATCACGGTGCATCCCGAGTTCGTCACGCGCTGCATGCAGGAGATCCGGGTGGTGGATGTCAACCAGCAGACCTTGCGCATGTTCGGAGCATCCAGCAAGGAGATGCTGCTCAACAACATCGGCCGGGTGTTCCGGGGGGAAATGCACGAGTCTTTCGCCGACCAGTTGCTGGATCTGTGGGAGGGCAAGACCTTTCAGCAGCGCGAAGTCGTCAACTACGCCCTGTCGGGCGACGCGGTGCACATCCACATGCAGTTCTCGGTGCTGGCGGACCATTTGGCGGAATGGGGGCTGGTGCTGCTCTCGCTGGTGGACATCACCGCGCGCAAGAAGGCCGAGGCTTACCTGGAGTACCTGGGCAAACATGACGTGCTGACCCAGCTTCGCAACCGGGCCTTCTATGCCGAGGAGCTCAACCGGGTCACGCGCAAGGGGCCCTGGCCCTTGTCCATCATTGCGATCGATCTGAACGGGCTCAAGGCCGTGAACGATGAGCAAGGCCATGCCGCGGGCGATTCGATGCTGCGAAGGGTGGGTGAAGTGCTGGCCAAGGCGGTGGATCCGCCGGCATGCGCAGCGCGCATTGGCGGCGACGAGTTCACCGTGTTGCTGCCGGGCATGGATGAGCGCAGTGCCTTTGCGTTGCAGGACCGCATCCTCTCGATGCTGGACCTGAACAACCAGTTCTATCCGGGACAGCCGATCAGCCTGGCCATGGGGGTCGCGTCGTGTCGATCCGGCGATCAGGTGGAGGCGACGATCAACCGCGCCGACCAGGCCATGTATGCCGAAAAGAACCGCTACTACCAGGACAATGGCCTGGACAGGCGGCACGCCAGCTAGCCGCACCGCGCAAACGCCCGCCCCTGGCTGGATTCAGCCCGTGTGCACCGCGTAGCCGTACAGCCGCTCGGGAGGCACTCTGGCCAGCAGGCTGCGATCCGTGGCCGGGCCCGTGATGGCGTAGGCGGCCTGTGACGTGTCGCGCTGCAGGGTGCTGGTCACGCTCTTGCCTTGGGAGTCCGTCACGGCGGCCACAAGCGGGGTGCGTGCTTCGGCCCCCCGCCGCATCACGACCCCCATTTCTCCGGACGCGAGTTTCACGAAGTCGCCAGGTGGATAGATGCCCAGCACCTTGATGGTCGCCGTGGAGAAGGGGCCCCCCTTGTCATCCCTGAACATCAGCCGGGCGGCGTCCTGGATGGAGAGCGGTTGGCGCAGCTGCCGGGGGCTGATGCGTGCCATGAACAGGTCCGCCATGCGCAATACCTGCGCGGTGTCGCTCACCGATGAGATGCCGTGTGGATAGCCGCTGCCATCCGGCTGCTCGTGGTGTTGCATCACCGCGGCGATCCATTCGGCGTCGGTAACGCCGGCTTTCTCCAGCAGCGCGGCACTCAGGGCAGGGTGTGCGCGGATCTGGGTGCGTTGCCGGTCCAGGGCCGGATAGTCCTGCGCGGCCATCTGGCCCTGCAGCTCGGCGATGCTGGCGTTCATCGTCAGCGCCGCCAGTGCGATCTGCCGGATGCGCACGGCGGCCCAGCCGAGCTGCCGCGCCATCAATATGCCCAGCAGCGCTGTGTAGACCGCATGGCTGTATCCGTAGCGCAGATGCTTCGCATGGTCCTGCCGCACGGCCATGAACAGGCCGATGTCGGGGTCCGCGTCGGCAAGCTCCAGTATCTCGTCCGCCAGTGCTTGGATCGCATCCAGGCTGTCGGAGGTTTCACCCAGGTGCGGCAGCGCCGATTCCAGTGCGTCAATGGCCAGCGCCCAGCGGGTATAGATGCTTTCCAGTGGTTTTGCCGCAGGGGCCGCCAGCGCCTGCACCGCCTTGAATTCTTCGATATCGACAAACATGCCGCGCTCGAGCAGTGCTTCCAGCTGGCTGTCGTTGCGGATCACGTGCCCACGGGCGAGCAGCAGGGTGCAGTCCTGGTTGCGCACATTCCAAGGCAGCGGCACGCCCACCCGTACCTTGGATTCAACCAGTTTCAGCAGCTGCATGGTCGTCCTCCAGTGCCTGAGCCTCCTCGTCCGCTGCGCGAGCACACGGGTTCTGTCGAGAATGAAATTTCGCCCCATTGTTGCAGCATGCGTGGGGTTCCACAAACAGGCGGGTCAGCCTGGCGTGGCGGTCCGTCCAATATCGGGCCAGCGATGGTGCAGGCAGATCCATGCGGCCATGCCCACGCACATCATCAACAGCGAGGCCAGTGCCAGAAAGACGGTGGAATGCATCACCAGCGGCACCACGACCCCTGCCACCAGGCCATTGGCGGTGGAGCCTACAAACGCCTGCATGGACGAGGCCATGCCGCGGCGCTCGGGGTGAAGGTCCAGCACCAGCAAGGTGACCACGGGCACCATCAGGGCCCAGCCAAACGCGAAGACCGCGATCGGCGCGAGTGCCCACGCCGCATGCACCGGGAACAGCAGATTGGCCCCCAGGTTGAGGATGGCCACGGTGAACATGATCACGAAGCCATGGCGTATCTGCCGCTTCGGCGCGATCTTGCCGGCCAGGCGGCCGCTGAGCCAGGCGCCGCCCATGATGCCGGAGATGGTGAGGACGAAGAACCAGAAGAACTGCGTGGGCGCCAGCGCCAGGTGCTCGCCCAGGAAGGCTGGCGCCGCGAGCACATACAGGAACATGCCGTTGAAGGGCACGCCGCTGGCCAGCGCCAGCAGTACGAAGCGTGGGCTGGACCCCAGCTGCCAGTAGCCGCGCATCAGGTGGGGCACGTTGAAGGGCTGGCGCAGCTCGGGCTGCAGGGTTTCGGGCAGCAGGCGGAAGTTGGCGATCCACAGGACCACGCCGACCAGCGTCAGGAACCAGAAGATGCTGTGCCAGCCCGTGTGCACGAACAGCCAGCCGCCCACGATGGGGGCGATGGCCGGGGCCACGCCAAAGTAGATCGTCACCTGGCTCATCACCTGCTGCGCGCGTGCCGGGGGGAACATGTCGCGGATGACCGCGCGCGACACCACGATGCCGGCGCCCGTCGATAGCCCTTGCAGCGCCCTGAATGCAATGAGCTGGCCGATGCTTTGCGACAGCGCGCAGCCCGCGGAGGCCAGCGTGAACATCGCGATGCCGCACAGCACCACGGGGCGCCGGCCAAAGCTGTCCGCCAGTGCGCCATGGAAGAGGTTCATGAACGCAAAACCGAAGAGATAGGCCGACAGGGTCTGCTGCATTTCCACGGGGGTGGCGCCCAGCGCCTGCGCAATGCCGGTGAACGCGGGGATGTAGGTGTCGATGGAGAAAGGCCCCAGCATGCCCAGCACGGCGAGGAGGACGGCCAGGGCCCATTGGGGAGCGCGCCAGAGCGTGTGGGCGTTAGGGTTCATGGATGAATTTCGAAGGGCGGTGGAAGGGGCGTCGTGGGATGGCGGGCGGTGGGGCTGCCGCGGGATCGTCAGGGCCTGGGCCGCCTGGGCAGGAGCTGGCCCCCGGGCGAAAACCGGTACCAGCCCTCCATCCACCCCAGCCCGAAGAGTGAGAGGGTCTGCTCATAGTAGGCCGTGGTGCGCACGGGGCTTGCTGCCAGGCGGTTGCGTTGCGCTTGCAGCGCGGCGCTGTCTCCTTGCGCCTGCAGGAAGGGCAGCATCGCGGCAGAGAAGCCCGACGGGCCTGCCCCGGAGGCTTGTCCACTCCGTACATCGATGGATTCGGGGGGGTGCCCCTGTTCCCGCACGTAGCGGGCCATGGGGGCCAGTGCCGACAGCAGCGCCTTGCGGCCGCTGGCGGCCGGGTGCAGCATGCCGGCCCACAGGTAGACGCGGATCGCGTTGTAGGTGCCCTGGCCTTTTTCCTTGCCCTTTTCGTCGATGAGAAAGCCCTGCCGCGCGTCGTAAATGGCCCAGTCCGGGGCATAGCCTTGGGGGGATGCGCCCACGATGACCTTCTCGGAGCTTTGTACCAACTGCTTCCAGGCGGTCTGCGGGTACAGCGCGCCGAGCCGTTGCATTGCCTGCAAAGGCAGGTAGCTGGGGTTGAGCTTCCATCGGTCGCTGGCTTCCACAAAGCCGCGTGGCGCGGGCAGCAGGCACAGGCCCAGGCCTGGCAGGTCGGCGGTTTCTTCGGCAATGATGCGTGCGGCCAGCCGGGCTCCCAGTGCGTGGTAGCGCGGCACTTGCCACAAGCGGGCCGCCTCACCCAAGGCATAGGCAATCCAGAGGTCCGCGTCCGATGCGGCGTTGCTGTCGAGGATGCCCCAGGTACCGTCAGGCCGGCGGCCCCATAGCCACGCGGGCAAGCGGGCGCCGAGGTCGCCGCCGCTCAGGTTGTTTTCAGTCCAGCGCAGGAGGACATCGAACCCCTTGCGGTCATTGGCCACCAGGGCAAAGAAAATCCCGTATGCCTGGCCTTCGGAGTAGGTACGCCCGCCTTCGCCATCGTCGGAGATCACACGGCCTTCGTCGCTGACGAATTGCGCCTTGAAGCGGTCCCATGCGGGCCACTGGCCGCCGCTGGCCAGGCCCGCGGAGGGACGTGCCTGTCCGTTGGCGCCCCGGAACGCCGTGGGTGCGAGGAAACCCAGCCCCGTGAGCAGGGCCGTCCGCCGTAAGAGCAATGCAGCAGTCATGTCGGGAGAGTTTTCGTTTCGCATACTGTGGTGGAGCGCCTTCTTCTTTCCGCCGTCCTGTCAATGCAGCGCATTGGAGGCACCCGGGGAAGCACGGGCTGCCACGGGCCTGGACAGCGTGGCGGGCGCAAGGGTTGCCTATACTAGCCAAGGAAATCCCGGGCGGGTTCTGGCGGCATTGTTTGCATGCAGGTGCCGTGCCCTTTGGGTGCAAGGCCTGAAGTGCTACAAAATGCAGAGTGCCCTGACCCCGGAAATATAGCCACAAGGCCTTTTCGTGGCCAATTCGCTCAAAGTCGTGGATCAAAATGGAACAACATCTATTGGACCGGGTTGAAGACATCCCGGGAGTCCAGGTCAGGCGACTGCATCCCAGAAAAGACGAGCGCGGAACGCTGACGGAAGTCTTCCGCAACGAGTGGCACCCGGGCAGCCTGCCGTTGCAATGGAACCATGTCAAATCCCGGCCCAACGTCTTGCGGGGGGTTCATGTGCACGTGCGGCACACCGACCATTTGCTGGTGCTGACGGGCACCATGCTGCTGGGCCTGATCGACCTGCGCGAGGGCACCGACCATTTCCGGCAGAGCACGGTGATCGAGCTGACCGGTGCCGAGCCCACCATGGTCAGCATTCCTACGGGGGTCGCGCACGGCTTTTACTTTCCGGAAGCTGCGAACATGCTGTACAGCGTCACCCACTACTGGGATCCCGTGACGGATGAGCTTGGCTGCCGCTGGGATGACCCTGGCCTGGGGCTGGACTGGCCGGTCAGTGCCCCGGTACTGTCCCCAAGGGATCAGGCCGCAACGTCCCTCGACGGATTGCTGGAGGAGTTGCGCGGCAGCAAGGACAAATCATGGTGAGGATAGGACTTCTGGGGTGTGGCCGCTGGGGGCGATTGATTCTGCGTGATCTCAAGCAACTGGGGGCCTACGTGGCGGTGCTGGCGGTGGGAGAGGCCAGCCGAGCCCGTGCATGCGAAGGCAATGCCGACGTGGTGGCATCCTCCCTGGAAGATCTCCCTGAGGTCGACGGGTATGTGGTGGCCGTGCCCACCGCCCAGCACGCCGCCTTCCTTCGCCAACTGGTGCCCTCCGGCAAGCCGGTGTTCTGCGAAAAACCGTTCACGTCCAGCGCTGCGGAGGCAAAGGCCATCGCCCAGCTGGCGGGTGACCGGATCTTCATCATGGACAAGTGGCGCTATCACGGGGGCGTGCTCGCACTGGCCGCGCTGGCGCGGTCCGGAGAACTGGGCCCGGTGCTGGGACTGAAGACCACCCGCCTCGGATGGGGCAATCCCCATGCAGATGTGAGCGCGGACTGGATTCTGCTTCCACATGATCTCAGTATCGCCATCGAAATCCTGGGCGACTTGCCCGAGCCCACCGCGGCCTGGGCGGAAACCAGCGCAGAGGGCCTGGTCGCGCTCTCGGGCGTGCTGGGTCTGAAGGATCGCAGTCACCCGTGGATGCAGTTTGAAATCGGCGTGCGCTCTCCTTCCCATCGGCGGACCATCGAACTGCGCTGTCGTGACGGCATTGCATCGCTCAGCGACGCCTACGACGCCCATGTCGCCGTGCAGCGCACTTCGAGTTGCCTCTCCGACGGACCCGTGCCCGGCACCGAGCTGCGTTCCGTGGACACCGCCATGCCCCTTTTGCGGGAACTGACGGCGTTCCTGGACTATCTTTGCCATCGTGGTCCACCCCCCAAGAGCAGCGCGGCGGAGGGCTTGATGGTGGTGGAGCGCATCGCGTCGCTGCGGGCGCTGGCAGGACTGCCCGAATGAGCGACCCGCTTTTCACGGTCGTGATTCCAACCCACGACCACGCGGACACGCTGTGGCATTCGGTCGCCAGTGTGCAGTGGCAGACCTGCCAGAGCTTTGAAGTGTTCATTGTGGGTGACGGTGCGCCTGAGCGCACCCGCTCCATTGCCCAGTCCTTGGCGGAGCGCGATCCCCGGATTCGCTACTTTGACAACCCCAAGGGGGCGCGGCACGGCGAAGCGCACAGGCACCGGGCCTTGCAGGAGGCGCGAGGCCGTTTTGTCGCCTACCAATCCGATGACGACCTGTGGCTTCCAGACCATCTTGACATCCTGGCGGCGGCACTTGAAGACCATGACCTGGTCCACACCATGCAGATCGACGTATCGCCGGCAGGCGAGACCGCGACATGGCCTTTTGATGCTTTCGAGGATGATCTCCAAATCGACCGCATGCGGAAATCGGCTGGTGGCTTTGGCTTGGCGTCGGGCGCGCACACGCTTCGGGCCTACCGCGCTCTGCCGTTGGGGTGGAGCCCGGCACCCCTTGGCATCCACACAGATATTCACTTTTGGTTGCAAGTGCTTGAACAAGTGGGGGGGCGATACTCGTCGGTGAAGTGGCCGACCGTCCTTCATTTCTCATCGGTCACGCGCAAAACGCTGTCCAATGCTGAAAGAGTGGCCGAATTGGAAGAATGGTGGAAACGCATGCAAACTGCCGAGCAACGGTTGATGTTGCTGAAAAAGGTGTTGTTTCCGGTAAATTTCTATTGCTACGCACAACCCAAGCTACGAGCAGAAATCGAATCACTCAGGGCCAGCCTGTCCTGGCGGATCACGGCACCTTTGCGCGCGCTTGCGCGGCGAATGAAGTAGTACCGACGGAAAGTTGTTGGTTTTCTAACATGGCATGGCCAGCCAGGAAGCTATATAAATTCGACATTCCACCGTATCTCTCGCCCCACGCGCCGGCTCGACTGGATGCAGTTCCCGGTCAATCGACAAAGGGCTTGAGCAGCACTGCCGGGTAATAAATGCGATGGTGGATAGGCTACTGCAAGCCTCGGTCGCCGAGCTCATGGAATCTGTGGAACTTCAGGGAGCTTCGTATCAATGCCTTGCACGGTGTCGGATTGCAGCCCAAGTCCCAATCTGAGATGAGCGCTAGAGCGGTGCTGTTCGAGATGGTCCGGTGATTCGAGCGCGAATGACGGCTTCTTGAGGCAAGCCTCGATCTCCGGTGAGAGGTCAGTAGCCCATGGCGGGCCCTAGCCCCCATCCAAAGTACGACCCCGGCGCACTCGAATTCAAGAGGGGGCGCTGCATGTGCCGGACTATCGTTCCCCGGTGCCCGAAGTCGAGCCCCAAAGGCCATTATTTGCGCGCGCAAATCTTGGCGAGCCCGTGGAGTTGCGAGAAACCCATCCACGGATGGCTCTTCGTTGGGCGCCACGGTTCCGTTCCGTTCGCCAGAGCCATCTCAGCCAAGAGCAAGCCGCGCGTAGCCGATGGACTGCACTCAGCCTTTTAAACCGTTGATAGGCATCAGGGTTTTGATTGATATATGCTGGGCGCCCCGGACATGTATGCAAGCAGGTCTGGGATTTGGCCGGCAGTTGAGTGTATCGATATTCTTTTTCAATATAGGAGTTTTCAATGTGGTCTAAGAAAGCATTGGTCACGGCATTTGCTCTGTCCGGGGCTGTTGTGGGAGCATCCGCTGCTTCTGACAACGGGATCCTTTCCGCAACCGGGGGGACGGCGGGGTTCGATTTTTTCTATCCAAGTGGATTCACAAAGCCAATTCCAACTCCTGGAGCGGCACCTATAAAACTTCAAGGTCGCTTCACATGGGGATCGCCCACTAGCCCAATGAGCGATCATGCAATTGTGGCTTATGTGCAAGGCGCGAATCCCGCGTATATGAACTCTGCACCTATCGGTTTTAAGAGCCCCTTATGGACCTATGGAGCAGGAGCATTTGTCGCCGCGAACGGACTTAATCTGGAGTTATGGTTTAATCCAACGACTGCCACGAACGGCAGCGCGTATGTGTGGAATGCTGCTAATTTGTGTGGGCAGGCGGTGAATACGGCGCCAATAAGTGTATGTGTTGGAAGTACTTATTCGGCTGGCGGCGCGTATGTTGAGCCACTCCCCGCTGATTGGAGTTTCGTGCCTGGTGATCATTATTGGGTGAAAATATCTCTTGCGCCAACCACCGGAGACTGGTTGAACCTTTATGCGGAGTTGATCCACGAAAGTTCAACCTCGGTTAAGGTCGTGCAGCGAGCCCAAATTGGGCTTCAAAAATCTGCTTTCCTGCCTCTGAGCTCTTCCGCCTCCGGGACTTTTGCGCGGGCGCCCGGATCAGGCGCCAACATCACATGGTTTGGTTATGACTATTTCTAGGTGGCCTTTATTCGTACGGCTATCTGATCCTATTCGCTCCTGAAATCCTTGGAAAGGCTCGCACTGCTCGGGCCTCTTTGTTCAGGTTGTTGGTGCAGCTGGTCGTCTTCTGTTGGTGGATGGCGTGTTGCGGCGGTCCATGCGAGACGTGTATGAGCGACCAGAGTTTTGCAACAGGCGTCAACATCGAATGCTGCATCCTGGGTAATGTGCTCAATCGCGCCATGCAGGGAGGCGAGAGGTGGCGCTGTGTGCGGGTCAGGACATGTTGCGTCAGTTGAATTGCGACGGTGAGATTGACTTGGTCGTTGTGGATGGATGGGGTGGTTAGAAAAATGCCTTGGCTCTCATCGTGGATGGAGTGCTATTGGAAGTAAAAAGAAAGAGATTGTAAAAAATCCAGGATAGTGCATTTTTTTCACTACGATCACACTCGGTCTATAGGGATTGCTATTTTATTATCGAGAGGATTGAATATGAAGAGAATGTCTGGTGCATTTTTTGCGGTTAACTTTGCTATTGCTGCACTTTTGAGCTCAGGTAGTGCCTTTTCTTATGAACGCCAACAAGTTGGCAGTCCTGCTCAGTGCTCTATTGAGTTCAATGGGGATAGCATCTTGCATGGATTTGGGTATGATTCTGGAGGGACTCTATATACAACCCCTGCGACCTGGCTTAGAAATTATGGTTATACGGTGAATCCAAATAATGCTATAAATGGGCAGAGTACATTTCAGTTGGCTCGAAACGGCGGATTTTATGGTGTCCCGCATAGCTTAATCGTTGTAATTCAAACGGGCATAAATGATCTCAGAAAAGAGTATGAGGCTGGCCCTTTTGGTACGCCTACGGTGCAAGGGGTGAAACAGGATTATCGTCAAATGGTTGACTATGTCAGGTCGATCAATAGAATTCCGGTCATTTCTGGAATTACTGACTTGCAATATCCGCAAGTTCTTCAGTATTTCACTCAAAGTCAATATGACACGGTAGTGGCGATTCAGCAGGCGGTTCGTGAGGTTGCTGTTGAAAAGAATGTTCACTATGCAAGCTTTGACACGAATCCTCTTGGGTGGACAGACACAGTTCACCTTGATCAGGCAAGTAGTAATGGCATTGCTGAAAATCTTCGGTATGTGGCGGCCTATATTTGCATGTTGCCTTACTAAGAATGCCGTACATAGTGCAGACGGCGAAGGGTGCCCGAGCACGGAGTGCGATAGCACTCTGACCAGTGCGTTTGGCTAAAACGGTACTCGCGGCACGATGACATCGGGGGTGGGCTTATCTCGTTGGGAAGATCGGAGGTTGGATTTAACGCGGTGGTGCCTGTTGTCGTACTCGCTGCCACAGCGGCGCTGCATCCTTGAAGTACAGTGCGCGGAGCCGCGATGGCTGGGGTGGGCTCGAGTTGGTCTTGTATTGGGAAGTCGCCAAACACCCAATCGACTCAGGATGTCCAACCGGATGAACCTCCATAGGCACGCCCGACTTACCTTTGCCCGCCGAATCGAGATGCTCAAGCAGATGACGCAGGGGGGCTGGGGTGCCGTGTGAGCGGCAACCATGTATGGCCTGACTGCACCAACAGCCAGGAAGTGGCTCGGTCACTACCGGGCCGGTGGCGAAGTCGCCTTGGCCGATGGGCGCAAAGCTCCTGGTGCCTTGCTGCATTTCGACACCAAGGAGCTCGGGTGCATGGTGCGGCCCAGCCACCGCGTCACCGGCAATCGAAAAGACGCTATTGACGGTGCAAGCTGAGAGGCGCTGTTCGTGGCCATCGATGGCCACGCGAAGCTGGTGTTCACCGCCATTCACCCGCACGAAAAGCAGGTACATGCGGGACCATTTCTGCGCAATGCGGTGACCTGCTACGTCCGATTGGGCATCACCGTGAAGCGCCTGCTGACGGACAGAGGGTTGGCGTTCTGCTCGCGTGACTTCCGAGCGGCATGCGTCGACCTGGGTATCAAGCACGGCTTCACGCGGCCCTGCCGGCCGCAGACCAATGGCAAAGCCATGGATCCGGGTCGACCGCCTCAAGCCACAAAGTGGATGATGGAATCCGTTGATCTACCCGGCTCCCGTGTTGGGAATGAATGAAAAAAGCCGCTACAACTTGATAGCTGTAGCGGCTTTTTTAGTTTGGTGGGTCCTGAGTGACTCGAACACTCGACCTACGGATTAAGAGTCCGCTGCTCTACCAACTGAGCTAAGAACCCAAACTTGTTAATCTGTCTGCATTGCTGCAGAGCCTCGAATTATGCACCAATTTTCTGCGAGTTGGCAAGCGCCGCAAAAAATTATTGCATCGCATTGCGGCTTGCGAGTTCCACAAAAAGGCCGCTGTGGTCCAGTTCACCCAGGCCATGCTCGACGCCTTCGGCATAGAGGGTCTCGAAGAGGGCCGTGATGGGGGCATCGAAGCCGATCTCGCCGGCGGTGGCCAGGGCGTTGCGCATGTCCTTGAGCTGCACCGCCATGCGGCCGCGCGGGGCAAAGTCGCGCTCCACCATGCGCTGGCCGTGCAGTTGCAGGATGCGGCTGTCGGCGAAGCCTCCCTGGATGGCCTCGCGCACCTTGGCCATGTCGGCCCCGCCCTTGGCGGCGAACAGCAGCGCCTCCGCCACCGCGCCAATGGTGATGCCCACGATCATCTGGTTGGCCAGCTTGGTGAGCTGGCCAGCGCCATGCGGTCCGACGTGGGTGGCGCGGCCGCAGGCGGCGAAGAGAGGCTGGGCCCGCGCAAAATCCTCGGGGCGACCGCCGACCAGGATGGCGAGCGTGCCGTTTTCCGCACCCACGGTTCCGCCAGACACCGGCGCATCCAGGTGGGACAGCCCCATTTCTCCCAGGCGAGCGGCGTGGTCCCGGGCCTCGCGGGGCTGGATGGAGGCCATGTCGATGAACAGCGCGCCCTTGCGCATGGCCTTGGCCGCGCCGGCCTCGAAAAGCACCTGGCCGACCACGGGGCCGTTTTCAAGCAGGCTGACCACCACGTCGGCGTTCTGGACGGCATCGGCGGCCAGGGAATGCACGGTGATGCCGGATGCAGCCAGGGGCTCCGCCTTGGCGCGGGTGCGGTTCCATGCGTGCACCTGATGTCCAGCGTCCTTCAGGCGCCGCGCGATGGGCAGGCCCATCATTCCGATGCCGAGGACTGCAATGCGAAGCGGTGTGGTGGTCATGGCGTCATTCACCCAGGAAGGTTGTCTCTCTGTGCATCATGTGCCTTTTTGGTGCGTCACCCTGTCAAGGAGCTTGCAGCATGGTTGGATTGGAATGATGATGCCGCACCGCCACAGGAGACTTCATCCATGAGCCTGCCCCTGCACGACCCCGCCTGGCTCGAGCGCATGTACAACAACCGCGCGCTGGTGCCCGACCACATGGCCTATCTGCAGCGCTGGGCCGACGATTCCGCCCGGGTGCGGGCGAGCCACCCGTGCGTGCTGGACGTGGCGTACGGTACCGGGACGGGAGAGGCGCTGGATATTTTCCCGTCCGCACGTGCCTCGGATGACGGTGTTCCCGTGCTGGTGTTCGTGCACGGCGGGTATTGGCGCTCGCTGGACAAGTCCGACCATTCGTTCATTGCCCCGTCCTTCACGCAGGCCGGTTTCTGTGTGGTGGTGGTGAACTACGCGCTGTGCCCCGGCACGCCGGAGGCGCCGGTCACCATTCCCCATATCGTGCGGCAGATGGAGAAGGCACTGGAATGGGTGTGGCGCCACATCGCCAGCCACGGCGGGGACCCCCGGCGCATCACGGTGGCCGGGCACTCGGCGGGAGGGCAACTGGCCGCCATGCTGCTTACCAGCGTGTGGCCCCTGGTCGGCCAGGGGCTGCCCGATGGGCTGGTGCGCAATGCGCTGTCGATTTCTGGGATCCACGATCTGGAGCCCATCATGCACACCCCCATGTACCAGTCGGTGCTGAACCTGACGGAGCAGCAGGTCCTTCAGTGCAGCCCCGCGCGGCTTCTGGAGCCGCCAGCGGGCACGCTCTACTGCGTGGTGGGGGCCGATGAAAGTACGGAGTTCCTGCGGCAGAACCAGCTCATGCAGGACGCCTGGGGCAGCCATTTCGTCCCCCGCAGCCAGGCACTGCCGGGCCTGCACCATTTCAGCATCGTGGATTGCCTGGCCAGGCCGGGGCATGACCTGCACCACATGGCGCAAAACCTGCTGCGCGCCTGAAGTGGGGGCAATCCCCTGCGGCGCTGCCCGTGTTTCCCGCCCCTCGGGCTTCGCGCTGGGGTGGCGCCCGCTGGCCTGGGCTGCGCCATCTGCATGTGCCGTGGCGGCGCAAGGGGCCGGCGCTGCCGTGCCGGCCGCCCGTGCTACATCAGCAGGTGCTCGCCTGCGTTGTCGCCGCCCAGGATCACGTAGTTCACCTTGCGGATGTCCATCAGCTTCTTGCCGCCCGCGTAGCTGATGGAGCTTTGCACGTCCTGCTCCATTTCGATCAGGGTGCCGGCCAGCTTTCCCTTGACGGGCTCCAGGATGCGCTTGCCTTCGACGTGCTTGTACTCGCCCTTGTTGAAGTCGCTCGCGGAACCGTAGTATTCCTTGTACAGCGCGCCGTCCACCTCGACGGTCTGGCCCGGCGATTCCTCATGCCCCGCAAACAGCGAGCCGATCATCACCATGCTGGCGCCAAAGCGGATGCTCTTGGCGATGTCTCCGTGGCTGCGGATGCCCCCGTCGGCGATGATGGGCTTGGTGGCCACGCGCGCGCACCACTTGAGCGCCGAGAGCTGCCAGCCGCCCGTGCCAAAACCCGTCTTGAGCTTGGTGATGCACACCTTGCCCGGGCCCACGCCGACCTTGGTAGCATCGGCCCCCCAGTTTTCCAGGTCGATCACCGCTTCGGGCGTGGCCACGTTGCCGGCGATCACGAAGGCCTTGGGCAGGTGCTGCTTGAGGTAGCCGATCATGTTCCGCACGCTGTCGGCATGGCCGTGCGCGATGTCGATGGTGATGTATTCGGGGGTGAGCCCCAGTGCCACCAGCTGGTCCACGGTGTCGTAGTCGGGCTGCTTCACGCCCAGCGAGATCGAGGCGTAGCAGCCCTGGGCGTGCATGTCCTTGACGAACTGGACATTGTCCAGATCGAAGCGGTGCATGACATAGAAGTAGCCGTTCTGTGCCATCCAGGTGCAGATCTTTTTATCCACCACCGTCTTCATGTTGGAGGGCACCACTGGCAGCCGGAACGAGCGTCCGCCCAGTTCCACGCTGGCGTCGCATTCCGAGCGGCTGTCCACCCGGCACTTGCGCGGCAGCAAGAGAACGTTGTCGTAGTCGAAGATTTCCATGAGATTCCAAGCTCCATAAAGGGACGCAGCCAAACAATTTCAGCGGCGGTGGGCGCTTGGCTTGGGACCGGCTTTGTGGGCGGGGCCGTTCAGGCCGCTCCGAACCCCGCGGTGCGCGGGCACAAAAAAACCGGACGCCAAGAAACTTGGGCCCGGTGATTGATTCTACCCGCCTGTCCGTCCCACCCTATAACGATGGTGGTATTACCGGTATCACCGGCAGGTGGATTGCGCCGCGGCGATGACCGTCCCCCGGGCATCCTGCACCCAGCCCACCATGCGCAGCCGCTCGGCCTGCGCCCCTTCGGGGATGCGCATGGACCGTGTTTCCATCCATTTCGATGGCCCCAATCCCGACACCGGCCGCTGGCCGGGCTTGCCCCATGCGCCGTGGAGCATGTTCCTGACGATATTCCGGGGCACGGCCGTGCCGTCGGTTCCCGCTGGCACGGCCTCCACGAGCAGCAGGTAGAACTCCAGGGGGCCAGGCGCGGCGGTCCGGCCCGGGGTGAACGCGATCGCCGTGCCCAGGTAGTCGTTGAACGGCATGCCGTGGGCCACCCGCAGTCCGGCAGGCCGGGCTGCCTGTACCGCAGCGGTGTGCACGTCGGTGGCCCGGGGCGGCTTGCGGCCCAGCGCCTCCAGCCGGACCAGGGCGTCGCGGGCGGCAGCGGCGGCCAGCGGTGCATCCTCGCCCGCCGCGCCGGGCACGATCCAGTCCAGCACCGCCGTGCCGGCGCCGGCGGTCGGCGCGGGGGTTGCGCGGTCCGTCCAGCAGGCCTCGCAGTCCGCGCTGAGGAAGCGCTCGAAGAGGGCGGTGGGCCGTGGGGTGCCGTCGCTGCTGCAGCTGGCCTGGGCCCAGGTGGCCGCGGGTGCATGGGCGAGTACAAGGGCCACGAGGCTGGCCAGGGTGCGGGCAGTGTTTTTCATAAAAGAATGGGAGGGCGGCGGGGCGCTTTCTACAATGGCTGGATGTTCCCACAAGACCCGTTCCCGGGGGGGCCAGATGTGCTGGCGCCCACCTCCCTTGATGCGCCCTCGGCTGCGTCGCCCCTCCTGGCCCATCTGAACCCCGAGCAGCTCGCCGCCGTCACCCTGCCGGCGGGGCATGCGCTCATCCTGGCGGGCGCTGGCTCGGGCAAGACGCGGGTGCTCACCACGCGCATCGCCTGGCTGCTGCAAAACGGCTACGCCACGCCTGGCGGCATCCTGGCCGTCACCTTCACCAACAAGGCCGCCAAGGAAATGGTGGCGCGCCTGTCGGCCATGCTGCCGGTGAACGTGCGCGGCATGTGGATCGGCACCTTCCACGGCCTGTGCAACCGGCTGCTGCGGGCGCACCACAAGGCGGCCGGCCTGCCGCAGTCGTTCCAGATCCTGGACACGCAGGACCAGCTTTCGGCCATCAAGCGCCTGTGCAAGCAGCACAACGTGGACGACGAGCGCTTTCCGCCCAAGCAGCTGTCGTACTTCATCGCCGGCTGCAAGGAAGAGGGCATGCGCCCCGGCGACGTGCCCACGCACGACAGCGACGCCCGCAAGAAGGTCGAGATTTACCAACTGTACGAAGAACAATGCCAGCGCGAAGGCGTGGTGGACTTTGGCGAGCTGATGCTGCGCAGCTACGAGCTGCTGCGCGACAACGACCCGATCCGCGAGCACTACCAGCGCCGCTTCGCGCACATCCTGGTGGACGAATTCCAGGACACCAACAAGCTGCAGTACGCCTGGCTCAAGCAGCTGGCGGGCAACGACACTGGCGGGCGCTTCGAGGCGCGCGGCAGCGTGATCGCCGTGGGCGACGACGACCAGAGCATCTACGCCTTTCGCGGGGCGCGGGTGGGCAACATGGCCGACTTCGTGCGCGAGTTCGATGTCCAGCAGCAGATCAAGCTCGAACAGAACTACCGCAGCTACAGCAACATCCTCGACTCGGCCAATACGCTCATCAGCCACAACAGCCGGCGCCTGGGCAAGAACCTGCGCACCACGCAGGGGCCCGGCGAGCCCGTGCGCGTTTACGAGGCCAGCACCGACCTGGCCGAGGCGCAGTGGATGGTCGACGAGATCAAGCAGCTGGTGCGCAGCGACGGCTTCGAGCGCAAGGAGATCGCCGTGCTCTACCGCAGCAATGCGCAAAGCCGGGTGATCGAATCGGCGCTGTTCAACGCCAGCGTGCCCTACCGCGTGTACGGCGGCCTGCGCTTCTTCGAGCGCGCCGAAATCAAGCACGCGCTTGCCTACCTGCGCCTCTTGGAGAACCCGCACGACGACACGAGCTTCCTGCGCGTGGTCAACTTTCCGCCGCGCGGCATCGGGGCGCGCAGCATCGAGGTGCTGCAGGACGCAGCGCGCGCCGCCGGCTGCTCGCTGCACGATGGCGTGAGCGCCGTGCCCGGCAAGGCGGGCGCCAACCTCGGCGCCTTTGTCGCCATGGTGGACGTGCTGCGCGAGCAGACGCAGGGCCTGAACCTGCGCGGCATCATCGAGCAGGTGCTCGAATCCTCGGGGCTGGTGGAGCACTACCGCACCGAGAAGGAAGGCGCCGACCGCATCGAGAACCTGGAAGAACTGGTCAACGCGGCCGAGAGCTTCGTCACGCAGGAGGGGTTTGGCCGCGATGCCGTGGCTCTGCCGCTGGACGAGCATGGCACGCCGCTCACGCAGAGCGCGGTCAGCCAGGGGCTGGATCCCGATGCCCCGGTCGTCGACGAACCGCTCAAGCCCGTGCCGGGCATCGTGGACGCGGACACCGGCGAAACCCTCTCGCCCCTGGCCGCCTTCCTCACGCACGCCGCGCTGGAAGCGGGCGACAACCAGGCCCAGGCCGGGCAGGACGCGGTACAGCTGATGACCGTGCACGCCAGCAAGGGCCTGGAGTTCGATGGCGTGTTCATCGGCGGAATGGAAGAGGGCCTGTTCCCGCACGAAAACTCCGCCAGCGAGCGCGACGGACTGGAGGAAGAGCGCCGCCTGATGTACGTGGCCATCACCCGCGCGAGGAAGCGCCTGTACCTGAGCCATTCGCAGACGCGCATGCTGCACGGCCAGACGCGCTACAACATCAAGAGCCGCTTCTTTGACGAACTGCCCGAGGGCGCGCTCAAGTGGATCACGCCCAAGCAGCAGGGGTTTGGCTCATTTGCTCCTAATTCAGGAGCTTCTGGCGCTTATGGGTCAAGCGCTAGAGGCTCATTTGGCTTCAAGTCCGAGACCTTCGCCAGCCCGCCGGTGCCCGTGCAGAAGACCGCGCCCGCCCACGGCTTGCGGGTGGGCATCGCGGTGTTCCACACCAAGTTCGGCGAAGGCAAGGTGCTGGCCATCGAAGGCACGGGCGACGACGCGCGCGCGCAGGTCAATTTTCCGCGCCATGGCACCAAGTGGCTGGCGCTGTCGGTGGCCAAGCTCACGGTGGTGGACTGATTGAAATCATCGCCCGCCGCTCCGGCGCTGGTGGTGCTCGGCGGGCTGCCGGGCGTGGGCAAGAGCACGATCGCCCGCGCGCTGCTGGGGCAGTGGCCGGCGGTGTACCTGCGCATCGACACCATCGAGCAGGCGCTGCGGGATTGCGGCGCGCTGGGAGGCAGTGGCGTGGGGGCCGCGGGCTATGTGGTGGCGTATGCCCTGGCGCGCACCCATCTTTCGCAAGGACTGTCCGTTCTGGCGGACTGCGTGAACCCCTGGGCCGAGACGCGCGCGTCCTGGCACCGCGTGGCCCTGGACGCGCAGGCGCCGATGCTGGCCGTGGAGGTGGTCTGCGGCGATCCCGCCGAGCACCGCCGGCGGGTCGAGCAGCGGGTGAGCGACGTACCCGGTCTCGTGCCGCCCCTCTGGGATGCCGTGTGCCGGCACGACTACGCGCCCTGGGCGGCGGACAACAACCAGCTGGTGGTCGACACCGCCCACCGCAGCCCGGGCGAAGCGGCCAGGCACATCCTGGCCGCGCTGCGCGAACGCACGGCCGGCTAGGCGGGGAGGCAGCGCGCCGTGGTGTCCGGCAGCGCCAGCTTTTCAGCGTATAGCCCGCTGCGCTCGGGCGAGATCAGCGCCCCCAGGCCCTGCATCACCGTGACCTCGGCCCCGGCCTGCTGGTCCCGGTAGCACTTGCCCAGCAGTTCCAGGGTCGCCTCCAGCGCACCCGCCTGCTGTGCCGAGGTTTTCCGGAGGGTTTCGGCCTGCTGCCTGAGCCAGCCTTCATAGGCCTCCAGGCTGGCCTGCGGCAGCTTGGCGCGCTCGGCCTCGGGGATCATGGTGCCGTACAGCCCCAGGAGGCTTTGGGTCCCCGGCTGCCCCATCACCAGCACCGCGTCGTAGCGGGCCTCATACGAGCCCTGGCGGTAGATCACCTGGTGGATCTGATAGCGCAGCTTGCCCTTCTCGCCCCCGAGCGTGCGGATCAGGTCGCGCGCAGCGGCGCTGTGGCGGTCGCTGGCGAACTGCGTCTCCAGGGCCGCCGAAATCTGCGCATCGCTGGGATAGGTGATGGCCGCGGGCGAGCAGGCCGCCAGGGCGCCCACGGCCCCCATATACAAAAAGCCACGAAAGATAATTGATTTCATATTTGTGACAATAAAACAGGAGATTCCATTCATTTTCTTGAAAGTATGAATTTCTGAATGTTATTGCGGGTTTCATGATGATTTGAAGTGTAAAGACTTGTTTGTTTTTACGGTGGATTATGGAAGTGCGGCGGCATCGTTCAAATGTGGGAATGCACCCGCTGGCGGAGTAAGTGCTTGTCCTACATACCAAAACCCCGTGCGGCTCAGAGCGTGGATCCTGGGAGGTACGACCTGTGGATAACTCGGAAAATGCCAGCCCGGGCCGGGCCTACATTTCTTTACGGTGTGGACGGGTGCGCGCCTCAAGAATTCGTTCGCAGGCCGCAAGCGGCTGCTTCGTCAATTAATTTCAACCCTTCGAAGGATTATTGATATGCGCAAACTTGCCATTACCACCGTCGCAGCACTCGCATTTACCTGCAGCGCAGCTTTCGCCCAGAGCGGCAACGTCGCGATTCCCGGCCTGATCTCGGGCAAGGGCTCCGCCGGCTCCGAAGTGACCAACAGCCGCATCACCGTCACCAACAACAAGGCCACCAACGTCATCGCTGGCGGCGGCAAGGCCGGCATCAAGGTGGCCGAGATCTCGATGGAAGGCGTGGCCAACGTCAACAGCGTCAACATCACCGGCTCCAAGATCCGCAACTCGGACATCACCGTGAGCGGCAACGAAGCCACCGACATCAAGGCCATCGGCGGCACGGCCAACGTGAACAGCATCAACATCAACTGACCGGCGTGCCGCGGGTCCGTCCGGCAACCGCCGGCCGGACCGCAAGCCGTCCGACCATCCTGTCCATCCAGAAAAGGGGCTGTGAGTGCACACAACGCGCAAGACGCAACGCCATGAAGCCGCGGCGCTCTGGCTGCTCGGTCTTTCCGTGGCCCTGGCGCCGCTGCGCGGTCAGGCGCAGGAGTCCATGCTCGCCGGGGTGGGCTGGCACAAGAACAGTGCCGGCACGCAGGTGGACGCGGGCAGCCAGATCCAGGTGCTCGGCAACCGCTCCACGGGACCGGTGATCTCCACCGGCGGCAAGGGCTCCGCCCTGGCCAATGTCGGCATGCGCGTGGACCTGGCGGGCACCGCGCAGGCCAACGGCATCGGCCTGGCAGCGATGGACGTGCGCCAGTCCCAGGTGCAGGTGCTGGGCAACCAGGTGACGGGCTTCGTGCACGCCCTGGGCGGTGCCGCCACCGCCAACATGGTGCTGGCGGCCAGCGCCACGGGTACGAAGCAGCTCACGGCGAGCCGCCTGATCGTGCAGGGCAACCGCGCGGCCGACGTCGCGGCCTTCGGCGCCAAGTCCGAGGTGCTGCTGGGTACCGGTTCGCTGCAGATGCCCGGCCGCGCCACGGCCAACAGCGTGCTGCTGGATGCGACCGACGTGCGCAATTCCGAGGTGGCGCTGGTCGGCAACGAGGCCCGTGGCGTCACCTCCATCGGCGGATCAGCGCTCGCCAATGCGCTCACCGCGGCCCGGTCCACCCTGGAGGACACCCGCATCCTGCACACCGGCAACCGCGCGCAGGACGTGCGCGCAGGCGGCGGCAGCGCCGGCGTGGGGCGCGGCACCATTGCCCAGGTGGATCTGACGGGGGTGGCGGCGGCCAACGCGGTCACCCTGGCGTCGAGCGAGCTCAAGGGCGCGCAACTGGTCCTGGCGGGCAATGAAGCGGCCCAGGTCATCGCGACGGGCGGCAGCGCCCTGGCCAACAGCATCAGCTTATCCGACCACAAGCTCGTCGGTTCGGCGGGCTACCAGGCGGGCGTTTCGGGCAATACCGCACGCAACGTGCAGGCCTGGGGCGGTGAAGGATCCATTCTCGGCGGGGCGCTGGCCGACGTGCGGGTGTCCGCCTCGGCCCTGGCCAACACCATCTCCGTGACCCGGGGCGAACTGGCCGAGGGGCCCGTGCACCGCCTCAGCGGCAACCAGGCGCGCGATGTGGTTGCGACCGGGGGCGGGGCGGCGGCCAACAGCCTTTGGCTGGACAACGCGACCGTGCGGGCTGGCACCGTGCTGCTGGCGGGCAACGTGGCCGACCAGGTGCGCACGGCCGCAGGCTCGGGCACCATTGGCGGTGGCCTCGTCGGCGCCCTGGAGCGCAACGGCCGCGCACTGGCCAACACCGTGGTGGCGGACCACCAGTCCACGCTGGAGCGCGCCGCCGTCACCGTCAGCGGGAACCACGGCCAGGCCATCACGGGCTCGGGCGGGCTGGCCGCGGCCAACACGCTGATGGTGAGCGAGGGCCGCGTGCAGGACACCGCCCTGACCCTGGCGGGCAACCGCGCCGACGGGGTGCGGTCCACCGGCTATGCGGCGCAGGCGGGCGGGGGGCTTCTGTTTTCGGCCAGCCAGCAGTCGGCCGCGCTGGCGAACACGCTGGCGGTCACGGGGTCGCAGCTTGATGCGCAGACGCTGACGCTGGCGGGCAACACCGCATCGCGGCTGACGGCACGCGGAGGCGCGCTGCTGGCCAACAGCATTGCATTGGAAAACGGCGCGGGCGCGCCCTCGCGCCTGTCGGCGGCGGGTGTGCTGAGTGGCAACACGGCCAGCGACATGAGCACCGCGGCGGATTCGGTCTCCGGCGCGGGGGGGCTGGCCGGGCGCGAGAGCCGCGCGCGGGCCGCCGCCAATGCCCTGGTGCTGCACGACGATGCGCTGGTGGATGCATCGTCGCCCTGGCTGATCGCCGGGAACTCCGCGCGCGGCGTGCACGCGCCCGGAGGCACCGCCCTGGTCAATGTGCTGGCGGCCTACCGTGGCGCGCGGGTGCAGGGCAGCCCGGTGGTCATCGCGGGCAACACGGGCGAGGACATCCGCGCCGCCGGCAGTGGCGCGCAGGCACTGGGCGTGGGCACCAAGTCCAATGGCGTGCTGGCGGCCAACGGGCTGTACATGGATGGCTCGGGCGCCACGGCGCTGGCCCGCAGCACCCTGCAGGTGGTGGGCAATACGGCCCGGCAGCTGAACGCTGACGGTGGCCGCATCAACGCCAATGCGCTGTCGGTCAACGCCCAGGGCCGCGTGGAGGCCAGCACGCTGACGCTCGCGGGCAACACGGCGGCCGACGTGCGCAGCGAAGGGCGCGAGGGCACGGTGGGCGGCTTTGCCGCGTTTGGCAGGGGCGTGGGGCAGGCCAATGCCAACGCCATCCAGGTGCTGGGGGACATGCGCGCGGCCAGCCTGCAGCTGATGGGCAACACGGCGGGGCGTGTGTTCGCCACCGAGGGCCTGGCGGCGGCCAACAGTTTTTCGCAGGGCTCCGGTGGCCGCGTGGACGGGGTCCAGGCGCTGGTGGCCGCCAACACGGCGGTGTCCACCCAGGCCGAGCAGGGCAGCACGGCGCTGGCCAACAGCGTGCAGGCCGACGGGACGCTGCAGGGCAGCGCGGTGCAGGTGGTGGCCAACCAGGGCAGCGCCCGCGCCGCCAGCCGGGACGGGCTGGCCAACAGCGTGCGCGCACAGGGCCGTGGGCGCGTGGCCGGCTCGTCGGTCACCGTGACCGCCAACCAGGGCTCGGGCGAGCAGGGGGTGGCCAACAGCGTGGACATCGCGGGCACGCTGCAGGGCGGCAGCATCACCATCCTGGGCAACCAGGGTTCGGCGCGGGATGGCGGGGCGATCAACAGCGTGGTGGGCGATGGCCGCATCTCGGGCAGCCAGATCACCATCATCGGCAACGCGGGGTCGGCCAGCGGCGGGCTGGCCAACAGCGTGCGCGGCGGGGGGAGCATCACGGCGTCGAGCATCACCATCCTGGGCAACCAGGCCAGTGCGCAGGGTGCCAGCAGCAAGGTCAACAGCGTCACGGGATCGGGCTCCATCAAGGGCAGCCAGATCCTGATCGCGGGCAACACGGGCCGGGCCAGCGGCGGCGGCCTTGTCAACGGTGTGAACAACAGCGGCAGCATGGCGGGCGCGCAGATCGTGGTGACCGGCAATCAGGGCAATGCCACGGGCGGCGGCACCGTCAACAGCGTGGACAACCGGGGCCAGCTCTCGGGCCGGGTGCTGATCGCGGGCAACCGGGGCAGCGCCACGCTGGGCGGCACGGTCAACTCGCTGGTGAACCACGGCGTGATGGCGGGCACGGTCGTGATCGCCGGCAACCAGGGCCATGCGGCCGTGGGCGGCGTGTCCAACTCGGTGGTCAACCAGGGGGTGATCACCGGCGCGGTGACCATCGTCGGAAACATGTCGGCGGCCGCGGCGGGCATGACCTCTGGCAGCGTGCGCAATGTGGGCGGGGCCATCACCGGCGTGGTCGGCGTGGCGGGCAACACCCCGTTTGCCGCCAATCCCGGCTACACGTACGCCATCCCCTCCACGGGCGTGGTGAACCAGTCCGTCACGGTGCTGCCGGCCGTGAACCTGCTCAGCATGTAGGGCGGCGCTGCCTGGCGGGTGCGCAGCGGCGCGTTTTTGGTTTTCAGTGGATGAAGGAGTCGCAATGAAAAATCTGGACGAAAACTCCCATCGGCGCACGCTGCGCGCCCTGGGCCTTTGGTGCGGGACAGGGGCACTGGCGCTGATGGGCGCCGGCGCGCAGGCCCAGCTGGTGAACTACGGCGAACAGCTGGGTGCCTACAAGGACATGGCGCAAAGCGGTGTGCGGCTCAACGACGGGGTCTATCCGTCGGTGAGTGCCAAGGCCCGCGTGAACCGCGCCATCTCGCAGAACACGCTGGTGGACCAGAGCGCGCTGGTGCAGCCCGACGGCACGCTGAAGCTGCCCGACGGGCAAAAGAACATCGTGATCCGTTCCACGTATTCCGATGTGCAGCGCGCGCCCGACGGCACGCTGCGCATCGCCAGCCCCGTGATCCAGGGCAACGTGAACGGCAACGTGACGCTGTACGTGGAAGGCAAGGGCGTGGAAAACATCACCGTCCTCAATTCCGGCCGCTGACGGCCGCGGGCCTTCTGCCTTGCAGCCCCGGGAGAGCGGGGCTTTTGATACCACCACCACAACAAAGAACCATGACGAAAAGAACATTGCGATGGGGAGCGCTGGCGCTGGCAGTGGCCACGCTCGCTGGCTGTGCATCCACGGAAAACGCCCTCAAGGACGCCAATACGCTGCTGCAGGAGCGCGAGGCCGACAAGCTGCTGCCGGTCACCAACCTGAGCCCCTACGCGCTGGCGCTCGGCCGCTTCGGGCGCATGCTCGATGTCTACAAGGAAGGCGATCCCGTCATCTACATGCAGACGCGCAGCATCCTGGATGCCACCAACCTCTCCAGCCCGCTCGTGGGGGCGGAGATTCCCGGCGACATCACCGAGATGGTGCGCACGGCCGTCAACCGCATCGGTGCGCGCGTGGTCTATGTGCCCTACCACCCGGACTACCTGGTGTCGCAGGCCCAGCTGGGCGCCAAGTTTGGCGTGACCATGCCGGACTTCCTGATCACGGGGGCGCTCACGGAGTTCGACCGTGCCATCGCGGGCGCGGGGCGCGTGAATTCGGCGGGCATCGAGTTCGGCAAGGGCAACGGCAAGACCACGCTGGGAGGCGACATCAAGCGCACGGCCATTTATTCGGCACTGGCGCTGGACCTGAACCTCGTGAGTTTCTCCACGCAGCAGATGGTGCCCCAGGTGCAGGCCTCCAACGTGGTCAAGGTGCTCAACTTCAGCTCCGAGGACAACGCCAGCCTGGGCTTTTACGGCGATGCCTTCGGCTTCAAGCTGGAAGGCAAGTACCTGCAGGGGCGCCATTCGGCCATCCGCACGCTGGTGGACCTGAGCGTGCTGGAGCTGATCGGCAAGGCCACCAACACGCCGTACTGGCGCTGCATTCCCAACGGCACGCCGGACCCCGTGGTGGTGGAGAACATGCGCGCGGCCTACAACGGGCTGACGCCCGAGCTCAAGCTGGGGCTGATCCAGGTGACGCTGCGCAAGTACGGCGAGCCGCTGCAGGTGACGCAGAAATACGACGACGAGACCCGGCAGGCGCTGGAGAAGGTGTATGCGCAGCGGTACCCCTCCCTGGGCGCCGTGGACGTGATGACCTGGCAGGGTTTTGAGCCCCTTTTCTTTGGTGTGCCCATGGCCTGGGACACGGCGCAGGCACCCGCGTTGGCCGGTGCGGCGCCGGCCCCCGGCGGCACCCCGGCGGGCACGAAGGCTGGCACATGATGCGTGGCGCCCGCATGTTCTACCGCTGCGCGCCCTGGGTGGTGGGGGCTGCCCTGCATGCGCCCGCCTTCGCGCAGCTGCCGCCGGCCGCTCCGCCGGCGCCTGCACCCGCGCCCACGCCGGCACAGCAGGCGGCGGCCCCCGGGGCCACGGCGGGTGCGCGTTTCCTCGAAGCGTGCAACGAGGCGCTGGAGCGCGGCGTGGCCGAGCTGGGCTGCCAGGGGCCGATCTACCGCAACGAGCTCGAGCGCCTGAAGCGCGAAGCCCTGAACACGCAGAACCCGCAGCTGCTTTCGTTCGTCGGCGATGCGTACCAGAACCCCCGGTCCGGCCTGGGCGACATGGGCCAGGCCTACCGCTGGTACCTGCTGGCCGCCGTGCGCGGCGATCCGCGCGCGATGCAGCGCCTGACGGAGATGAACCGCAAGGGCCAGGGCGTTCCCAAGGACAACGTGCGGGCCCTGGGCTATGCACGCCTGCTGGAGCGCATGAGCCAGCCCGACACCGGCACCCACCGCAATGTGGTGTCGGTGATCAACGAACTGGGCGCGGAAATGGCCGTGGAAGAAGTGGCCCTGGCCGAGCGCTTCGCATCGGAACTGGAGGCGCGCATCCAGCGCCAGGCCGCGGGGGAGGGCTCCGACAAAGGCGGTGACCCGCGGCCCGCGGCGGCGGGGGCCGTTCGGCCGGGTTCCGTCCTGCCGGGCATGTCGGCCGTGCCCCGCCCGGCCTCGGGTGCGCCGGCTCCGGCTGCGGTGCCTGGCGGCAGCTTGCCTGGAACGCCCGGAAAGGCACCGCCCTGATGCGAGGTTTTCCCACCATGAACGGCACATCATTGTTCGCGCTGCTGTTGCTGCTGGCGTGTGCCACGGTCCGGGCCGCAGGCCCGGTGGGGCCCGTGGGCCCGGTCGGCCCCGTGGGGCCCATCGGGCCCGAGCGCGCCGGGCCGCTGGACCCGCCTCGCCAGGGCCGCGCGAACCCCGTGTCACGGCCTGCCGCGCCAGTGCAGCCTGCCACCAGCGCTGCCAGCGGCGCGGGCGCGGGCAACCGCATCGAGGTCTCGGGTAATACCGCGTCCGGCACACGTTGCGCCGCAGATGGCTCGGCCTCCGTCAACAGCGTGGACGTATCGGGCGCGCGCCTGGAGGGCCGCACGGTCATCGTGCAGGGCCGCAATGCGAATGACGTGCGCACCGGCGATTGCCCGCAGCCCCCGAAGGCAGGGGGGACGGCGGGCCAGACCAACAGCATCCGCATTCGCTGATGCGTGGCGCCCGACCCGCCGTTGCGCAGACCCTCCTCGCAAACCGCGCCACGGCAACCACCATGGACAGTGATTGATGAACCAGGAGCACCAGACACCATGAATTCAACGACTCCCGTGTGGACGCCATCGCGCAGGGGGGCGGCCCTGGCCGTGGCCGCTGCCGCCGTTGTGCTGGCAGCGTGCAAGGAGCGCGCGCCGGAGCCGCAGGTGGCTGCAGCGACCGCGCCCGTGCCCGCCGCGGGCCCCGCACCCACTGCACCTGCAACCCAGGCAGCGCCAGCACCAGCACCGGCGGCCGTGCCAGCCGCCGCCACGCCCAAGAAGGTCCCCATGTCCATCCAGGGCGTGGCCGCCGCGGGCGTCACGGTGCGCGTCAAGGCGGTCGAGATCGGCGCGGACGCGACGGTGCTCGACGTGAGCATCTCGTTCGCCAACCGCATCACCGACACCACCATGCTGGCCCTGGCCGACACCTACCTGCAGGATGAGAGCGGTGCCCGCCTGCACATCAAGCGGCCCGACAACAACCGTGACATCACCATCCGCGAGGGCGAGACGCTGGACGGCCAGCTCGTGTTCATGGGCGCCGTGGCGCCGTCGGCGCGCAAGCTCAAGCTCGTGTTCAACGATGGCAACCAGGGCGACAACATCGTGGCGCCGGGGCTGGTCGTCGACCTGCCGCTGCAGGGCGGCTGATGCGGCATCCGGGCTTGGCGGCCGCCGGGGCGCACGCCGTCGCGCCGGCCTGCGCCCTGCTGGTAGCGCTGGCGGCTTGCGGGCCGGCACATGCGCTGGAGGTCGTGCGCAGCGGCCGGGCGCTGGGCGCCGTGCCCACGCGGCTGGTGCCCGCATCGGGCGCGCCATCGACCACGCTGCGCGCGCAGGAGCCCGCGGGCGGGCTGGTGGGACGGCGGCAGGACACCACGCTGCAGCGCAGCGCAGGGCCACAAACGATTCTGCGCGAGGCCGAGGTGCCCAGGGAGCGGCTGGAGCAGACGCGCGCCCTGCTGGCGGAGCTCAAGGCCCGGCCCACGCCCGAGCAGGCCATCTCCATCGACCTGCCGGCGGACGTGCTGTTCGATTTCGACAAATCCGACCTGCGCGCGGACGCGGCGTCCTCGCTGGACAAGGCGGCGGAACTCATCAAGAGCTATGCGGCGGCGCCGCTCACGGTGGTGGGCCACACCGATGGCAAAGGCACCGACGCCTACAACGACAGCCTGTCGCTGCGCCGCGCCGAGGCCGTGGCGCGTGCACTGCACCGCCAGACGGGCCGGCAGGCCGCTGTGCAGGGCCAGGGCAAGCGCCAGCCCGTGGCGCCCAACACCACGCCGGACGGCCGGGACGACCCGCAGGGCCGGCAGCTCAACCGGCGCGTTCAGATCCTCATCGGCGTGCCGCTCCGGGAAGGCAGGTAGACCATGGCCCTTGTGCGTTGCCCGGAATGCGGGCGTGAAGTCTCGTCGAAGGCGCCCGCCTGCCCGTCCTGCGGCTACCCCCTGCAGGCCCAGGGCGCTTCGCCCGCGGAACCCCAAAACGCGCTGCAGTCGCCGCATGTGTGGGGCCGTGTGGCCTTGGCCCTGGGCGCGTGGCTGGTCACCCCCTGGATTGCCAGGCTCATCGTGGCGCTGGCGGTGTGCGTGCTGGCGTATTTCATGTTCACCGGGCGGTGACCTTGCGCGTCCCGGAGGGTTCACGCTTGCGAGTCCACAGAGCGCATCAATGCGCCAAGGTGCCTGCGCCGTGGGCGCCCGCCAGCGCCACCGCATCCGCGCCCGCCGCATAGCGCAGCCGCGCTGACGCATCGTTCACCGCCGCCCACACGGCCTCGGCCACATCCTGCTCGGTCGTCACGGCCGCGGGCTGGCCCAGGGCGGCGAAGACGGACTGGGCGCAGGGCGCATAGGCGGGAGGGATCAGCCCCTGCATGCGCTCGGCGCCATTGGCGGTGAACTGCGTGGTGGGCGCATAGCCGGGCTCCACGAGTTTCACGCGGACGCCAAAGGCCTCCAGCTCGAAGGCCAGCGAGGCGGTGAACCCCTCGATGGCGGTCTTGCTGGCGGTGTAGGCGGCCACGAGCGGCATGGGTGCCAGGGTGGCGCTGGACGTGACGTTGACCACCAGGCCCGCGCGCCGGTCGCGCATCTGCGGCAGCACGGCCTGGGTCACCGCCATGGTGCCGAAGGTGTTGGTGTCGAAGATGTCGCGCACCGTGGCCATGGGCGTGGCCTCGAAGGCGCCGAACAGGCCCAGGCCCGCGTTGTTCACCAGCACGTCGATGGGGCCTGCGGCCTGCAGCGCCTGGGCGATGCTGTCGGACCGGGTCACGTCCAGCGGCAGGATGCGCAGGCGGTCCGATGGCGGCAGCAGGTCGGTGCGCGGGGTGCGCATGCTGGCGATCACGTTCCAGCCCTGGGCGTGGAAGTGGCGGGCGGTGGCAAGGCCGTAGCCGGACGAGCAGCCGGTGATCAGGATGGTCTTCATGGTGAAACTCCGTGGATGGGTTGCGATGGAAAGTGGTGCAACGATATCGGGCCGGAGTCGGATTAACTACAATCTAAAGTCTGATTTTCTTTTGCAGGAGTCCGACCGTGGTCGATCCCCTCGCGCAGGTCATCGCTCTGCTGCGGCCGCGCGCCGTGTTCTCCAAGCTGATCAGCGGCGCGGGGCCCTGGGCCGTGCGCTATGGCGAGTTCGGCAGCCCGAGCTTTTGCACCATGCTGGAGGGACAGTGCGTGCTCGCCCTCGCGGGGCAAGAGCCCGTGGCGCTGGAAGCGGGCGACTTCGTGCTTTTGCCCGCGACACCGGGGTTCACCTTGTCGGGCATGGAGCAACCGGCGGCGCCGGTATTCATGGACCCCCACCGCATGCCCGCACCAGACGGCGAGCATGGGCTGCGCCATGGCACGCCTGATAGCCCGCCGGACATGCGCATGCTGGGCGGCTACTTCGAGTTCGACTCCCCCGACGCCGCGTTGCTGGTGTCGCTGCTGCCGGACATGCTGCACGTGCGCGGCGTGGAGCGGCTGCCGACCCTGGTGCAACTGGTGCGGCAAGAGTGCCTGGCCGCGCTGCCGGGCCGTGAACTGGTGCTGGATCGCCTGGTGGAGGTGCTGCTGATCGAGGCCCTGCGATCGAGCAACCGCGATGGTGCGCCCCCCGGGCTGCTGCGTGGGCTGGCGGACGCCCGCGTGGCGGTGGGCCTGCGCCTGATGCACAGCGCCCCGGAGCGGTCATGGACGGTGGACGCGCTGGCCCGGGAGGCGGCGTTGTCACGGTCCACTTTTTTCGAGCGCTTCCTGCGCGCCGTGGGGGTGCCGCCCATGGAATACCTGCTCGCCTGGCGCATGGCGCTGGCCAAGAACCTGCTGCGCAGCGGTGGCGGCGTGGGGCTTCATGAGGTCGCGGAACGCGTGGGCTACAGCTCGGCCAGCACGTTCAGCACGGCGTTCAGCCGCCATGTCGGGCTGGCGCCCGGCCGCTACGCGCGCCAGCAGCAGTAGCAGGCCTGCGGGTTGGTTGCTATGTTTTGTATAGCTGGTTGCGCTTGTCCATCAAGCGCTGGGGGCACTTTTCATTCCAATTTTCTGCGCCAGCACCCAGTGGTTGTCCAGCCGCACATCCTGCAAGCCCCGGCCATGCGGGTGGCGCAGGGGCACGGCGGCCTGCGCGCCCTGCAGGCTGGCGCCCAGGCCGCCTGCCCACAGCGCGCCGCCTTGCACCGCCAGGGGGCAGGCCTCGGGCAGGGGCACCAGGCCCTGCCACTCGCCCTGCAATGAAAACGTGGCAATGCCGTGGGCGCGGGGGCAGCTCACGGCCCAGCCGGCGGGCGTGGCGGCCATGCTGCCGCCGTAGCCGTGGATGCCCTGGGCGATGGCCTGGGGTGCAGCCACCACGCGCAGCGCCGTGCCGTCGAACAGGGCCAGTACCGGGGCGGCGTCCTTGGCGGCTGCGTCGTCGTGCTCGGCCTGCAGCGCGATGCCCAGCGTGGTTCCATCGGGGCTCCATGCCAGGTGGCGCAGGCTCAGGCGGGGGTCCTGCAGGCGCCATTGGCCCAGCAGCCGGCCCGTGCGGGCGTCGAGCCGCACGAGCGATGAGTCCATGGTGCCCAGGTCGCGCTTGACGCGGCCTGTTTCTGGCGCGGTGGGCACGCCGCCGTTGGCGACGATCAGCGTGGGGGCGGCGCTGCCTTGGCCCTTGCTCTTGCCGCCCTGCGTGTCCCAGAGCAATTCATGCGCGTCGATGCCGTGGGTAGGCCATTCGGCGGTTTTCGCGAGCGTGTGGGCGTCGCGCGCCACGATCAAGCTCGCGCCGGTCTCGGCGTCGGTCTCGGTGGTGTACAGCCGCTGGCCATCGGCGCTGGCGAGCACGTGGCCGTTGAAGGAGCGCTCGCCGTCTTGCCACAGCCACTGGGGCTCGCTGTCTTTGTCCGGCTGCCAGCGCACCAGCCAGTCGCCGGGCCGGCGGGCGGTGGCCAGCACGGAGCCGTCAGGCAGCACGCACAGGCCGTGGGCGCGCGTGGGCACTTCCAGCGATGCGTGGACCTGCAGCGCCTGCCCGGCACCCTCCTGCGTGGACAGCACGCCGATGTGGAAGCCCTGGTGTTCCCATGCGGCAGCCAGGTGCACGCGGTCACCGGTTTTGGCGAAGACAGCTCCTGGCGCAATCACGCAGGCGCCGAGGCCCCCGAGCAGGGCCAGCGCGTGGCGGCGGTGCAGAAGATCAGTCACCGTCTGCATCCGAGAATCCAATGCTCACCTGCAGCGCGGGCGCCACTTCGGACTCGGCCAGAAACTTCAGCGCCGCCAGGTCCTTGGCCGTCTGCTGGATGGCCGCCTTGTTCTGCAGGCCGGACTTCTGCACCTGGGCCATCGACGCATCGACCTTGCCGGTGGCCTGGCGCAGCTTGTCGGCCAGCGGGTTCAGGCCCTTGCCGCGCAGGTACATCTCGAGCGGCACCAGCGCCTCGCCGGCGGCGGGGATGTCGGCATTGGCGGGCAGGGTGGTCAGGCTGCGCAGGCCGCCCCAGGTGGCCGCCCAGGCCGCCAGCGTGGTGCCGCTGGCGGTGCGGGGGTAGTCGGGCGTGCGGGCGCCGGATCCCGATCCAGCGGCGCGCAGCGGCTTGTCCATCTGCGCCCAGCGCAGGCGCTCGATGCCGCCCACCCACTGGTTCACGAATTCGCTGATGGCCTGGGTGGACGCCTCCTGCTCGTCCTCGGCGCCCCAGTCGGTGGCCGCCGCGTCGGCATAGGCCTTGGCCAGTGCGGCCGATTCCCGCGCCACATCCAGGGCCACTTCGTGCGCGTAGCCGCAGGCGGGGCTGCCGGGCTGGGCAGGGCGCGTCCACAGCAGCCATTCCAGCGCGGGCAGGCCCTTGGCGGGCGTGCCGATGCGCTCGAAGGCCTTGGCGCCCTGGGGCTGGGCAGCGATGGCTTTGTCGATCAGCGCGGGGCGCGTGGGCGTGAAGTCGATGGCGCGCTGGCTGCGGCGTGCGATGACGGGGCCCACGGACACGGCGGCGAGTTGCTCCCACGCGCGGGCCGTGGCCTGCCAGGCGGCGCGTGCGGAGTCGAGCGCGGCCTTGCCGTCTGCCGCCGGCGCCTGGCACAGCGCCGCCACGGCGGGCACCAGGGCGCGGGCATCGCGGTCGAAGTCCTGTGCGCGTGGCAGGGCCCAGTGGCCGTAGATGCCTTGCAGGGCGTGCACCGTGTCGTAGAACGGCACGGCGTTGCGCTGCCAGGCTGGGATGGGGGGTGCAGTGGGCGCCGCAGACTGTGCCTGCGCTGTGAGAGGGGGCAGGGTGGCCAGCAGCAGGGCGGCTGCAAGGAGGGATGTTTTCATTGCCGGGCCGCCCCAAGATGAAAACGCGGCCCCCTCAGGGGGCAGCGACCACACGGAGTGGGAAGTGTGGGGGTAAATTCTCATAACGACTCCACGAATTTCACGAGCGCATCCCGGTCGGCTTTCTTCATCCTGAGCACCTGGTTCTTGGCCTCCTCGGCCTCGCCGCCATGCCACAGCACGGCTTCGAGCACGCCGCGCGCACGGCCGTCGTGCAGCAGGCGGGTGTGGCCGTTCACGTCCTTGATCAGGCCCGTGCCCCACAGCGCCGGGGTCTTCCACTGGCGGCCGTTGGCGCCAAAGTCGGGCCGGCCGTCGGCCAGGCGCTCGCCCATGTCGTGCAGCAGCAGGTCGGTGTAGGGCGCAATGCGCTGGCCGTTCAGTGCCTTGCTCGTCAGCTGGGGGAAGGGCCCCTCCTTGGTGACGTAGCTCGGCCGGTGGCAGGTGGCGCACTGGGCCTGCGCAAACAGCGCCTCGCCGCGCAGCACCTGTGCATCGTTGATGTTGCGGCGCGCGGGCGGGGCGAGCGTGGCCTGGTAGAAGATCACGTCGGCCAGGGTCTTGTCGTCGATCTCCACGCCGGGCTGGCCTTGGTCGCCACCGCTCTTGCCGCTCGGGGCGGCCAGGCAGTCCTTCTGCGTGGGCGTGCAGGCCTCTTGCGCGAAGTGGCGCGAGGTGATGCCCATGTCGCCCAGGAAGGCGCCGCCCGTCTGGTGCGCGATGGTGGCCACGTTGGCCTTCCAGCCGAAGCGCCCGACCATCATGCGGCCGGCGGGCCCGTCCCACACCTTGTTGGGCACGCCCTTGATGGGGCCGGGGGCGGCGGCCTGATCGGCGGCGTTGGCCAGGATGTCGGCCTCGGCGATGGCTTCGAGCAGGCCCACGCCGATGATCTGTGGCGCGATGCGCGGGCTCGTCATCACGTCCTTGTGCAGGGGGCCGTAGCCCAGGTCGGCAAAGCCGTAGATGGGCTTTTGCAGCGTGTAGGGCGTGCCGTCGGCAAACTTGCCCTTGATGGTGTCATAGCGCAGGGTCACGCGGCCTTCGGGCTTGACGCCCTGGATGGCCGCGTTGTTGAACTGGTCGCCGTACACCGGGTCGTGCACCGGCCCGCCGTGCACGTCGGTGCCGGGGATGGACAGGCGGATCAGCAGGGCCACCGTGGGGTCCTTCGTTTCGCCCAGGCGGTTGAAGATCGCTGGCGGTTCGCCCCGGCCGTCCTGCACGTGGCAGCCGCCGCACGAGCGCGCGATGAAGTGCGGGCCCAGCCCGTCGCGCGCCTTGGTGGACGCGGGCGCTTCCACCCAGTTGCGCCGGAAGAACGAGTTGCCGATGACGAAGCGCGTGCGCTCTTCATCGGTCAGGTTGGCGGCCGGGAACGAGAAGGCATTGCGCCCGGTGGCGAACACCGTGGTCTCGCCGCCGGTTTTTTCGCCCAGCGGGTCGGGCCGGGGCGCCGCCGTCAGCGACTGCAGGCCCAAGCCGCCGAAGCTGGCGAGTGCGACGATGGCGGTGCTGGCTGCCGCCAGGCGCACGGTGCGCCGGCGGGCAATGGCTTGCGCAGGCTTCATGCTCAGGGCTGGACCAGGGTCAGCTTGGTGATGCCGATCGCGTTGGCCGCGGCGACGAGGTCCTTGCTTTGCTGCGTGAGGCTGTCGATGGTCTTCTGGATGCGCTGGCGGCCCGGTGCGTCCTTGCCGCCGATGATCTCGCGGTCGAACGGTGCCTGGATGCCTTCGGCGGCAGCCACCGAGGCCGCGATCTGCTTGGTGGTCTTGTCGGCCAGCGCCGCGTCCTTGGCGGCCACCAGGTCGCGCAGCGATGCGCCCTTGACCACGCTGCCGTCGGCGCGCTGGTACTCGCCCAGCCACACGTTCTGGATGCCCTTGGCGTTGGTCACCGCGTCGCGGTGGGTGTTGTCAGAGAAGCACGAGTGCTCGTCTTCCTGGTCCTGGCTGTTCAGGGCCACTTCCAGGCGTTCGCCGGCCAGCTCGCCGCGCGAGAGCGAGCCCAGGCCCACCAGCATCTTGCGCACGGACTCCTGGCCGCCGCGCGCGAAGCGGGCGCGGTAGTTGTTCCTGGCGTCGGGCGCCCAGGCCTTCACCAGCGAGGTGAGGTCGTCGATGAGCAGGTCGGTCACCACGGTCAGGTACTGACGGCGGCGGTCGGCGTTGGGGGCCTTGCCGTCCACGAAGTCCTCGAAGTTGCGGTCGCCCGGGCCGGTCTCGGACAGGTCCTGGCCCCACAGGAAGAACTCGATGGCATGCCAGCCGGTGGCGATGTTCTCCTCGCCGCCGCGCTCGTTCTGCGCAGACAGGTTCTTCTTGTTGATGGCGAACTTGCGGTTGTTCACGAGGCCCGCGTTGGGCTTGCCCTGCACGCTGTCGACGAACGATTCGTCCATGGGCCAGGCGTTGATGCGGCCCTCAGGCCCGTTGTCGTTGTCGATGGGCCCGCCGTAGAAGCGGAAGGCCTCGGTCTGGCCGTAGAACTCGCGCGCGGCCAGCCACTTCTTGCGGGCGTCTGCCAGGGTCTCGGCCGAGGGCTTGGCGGTGAAGGCCTGCATGGCCTCGCGCAATGCCTGCGCGCTGGCCAGGGTGTCGCTGTAGTTGGCATGCACCAGCTGCGCGTAGTGCGCCGCCACGGCCTGGGCCGTCACTGCCTGTTTCGCCTGGGCCTGCGGGGCCGCCGCCGGTGCCGTCTGGGCGGCAGCGCCGGTGCTGTAGGCGCAGGCGAAGCTACCCGCGAAAAACGCAGCCCCCAGCAGGGACGTCTTCAGGGAGGGGAATGTCATGCAGTGGTCTCCAGGGAATCACGCGGGCTGCCGCACGGGGCCATGGGCCGGTGGTGGCACCGCGAAGGATGGGTGTGGATGGCGGGGCCGCACTGGCTGGAAGGGGCCTGCGCGCGAGCGTGGGCACAGACGACTGGCTGGGTGGGCGGGAGTGAGAAGGGATTATACAAATGGTAGTGATTCGTATTTGCTGAATTCCCTGGGTCCTGGCCGGGAACGCCTGTCATCAAACCGACGCAAAACCTTCACGGGGATGTCACCCGCGGTTTCTACGCTCCAGGGGTTTTGTAACCAACAACCCGAGGAACCCCCATGACCCACCGCGTGGATACGCCCGAGCAGGCCATCGACTTCAACAACGAAAACGCCAACACCTCCGCCAACCCCACGTTCGACGCGGTGCTGGGCGCCCGCCTGTCGCGCCGTGGCCTGCTGCGCGGCGGCGTGGGCTCCGTCGGCACCACCGTGCTGGCCGGGTTCGGCGTGAGTGCCTGTGGCGGCAGCGACGACCCCGTGGTGACGCCTCCCCCCGCCGGCCCCAAGCTGCTGGGCTTCGGCGCCGTGTCCAAGAGCCTGGCCGACGTGGTGGCCGTGCCCGCGGGCTACACCGCCAGCGTGATCTTCGCGCTGGGGGACCCCATTGCCGCGGGCGTGTCCGCGTACAAGAACGACGGCACCGACGGCGACTTCGACAAGCGCGCCGGCGACCACCATGACGGCATGGAATGGTTCGGCCTGGGCGCCGACGGCAAGCGCAGCGACAACGCCACCGAGCGCGGCCTGCTGGCCATCAACCACGAAGCCACCACCGACGAGAAGCTGTCTTCGTACTTCCTGCACGCCAACGGCGGCACCACCACCTTGCCCCGTCCCGCAGCGGAAATCGACAAGGAAACGGCCATCCACGGCATCGCCGTGATCGAAGTGGCCAAGTCCGGCGGCAAGTGGGCCTACGCGCAGAACTCCGCGCTGAACTTCCGCCTCACGTCGCTCAGCCCCATCGAGATCTCGGGCCCGGCCCGCGGCAGCGCGCAGCTGTTCACCAAGTTCTCGCCCACCGGCACCACCACGCGCGGCACGCTGAACAATTGCGGCACGGGCAAGACGCCCTGGGGCACCTTCCTGACCGGTGAGGAAAACTGGTTCGGCTACTTCACGCGTGGCGCCGCCGACGATGCCGCGCGCGGCAACGACAAGAGCGTGACGGCCCTCAAGCGCTATGGCCGCAACCAGGGCGCCGCATCGCGCCACGGCTGGGAAAGCGGCGGCACCGACGACAAGTACCAGCGCTGGAACAACAGCAAGACCGGCACGTCGGTGGACGGCACGGACGACTACCGCAACGAGATGAACGGCATGGGCTACATCGTCGAGATCGACGCCTACGACAAGACCCGCATGGCCAAGAAGCGCACCGGCCTGGGCCGCTTCGCGCACGAGAGCGCGGCCTTCGGCAAGGTGGTGGCCGGCCAGCCGCTGTCCATCTACATGGGCGACGACTCGCGCGGCGAGTACATCTACAAGTTCGTGTCCACCGCCACGTGGAACCCGGCCGACGCCAACGCCAGCGACCGCCTGGCCATCGGCGACAAGTACCTGGACAGCGGCAAGCTGTACGCCGCCAAGTTCAACGCCGACGGCACCGGCGGCTGGGTGGAGCTGTCGCTCACCAACACCGCCATCAGCGGCTATGCCACGTACAAGTTCGCCGACGCGGCCGACATCGTCATCAACACCCGCCTGGCCGCCGACGCCGTGGGTGCCACGAAGATGGACCGCCCCGAGTGGAACGCCGTGAACCCCGCCAACGGCGAGGTGTACTTCACGCTGACCAACAACAGCGCCCGCAGCGCCAACCCCGGCAGCGGCCAGTACCTGCCCGACGCGGCCAACCCCCGCGCCTACACCGACATGAAGGGCACGACCAAGCAGGAAGGCAACCCCAACGGCCACATGGTGCGCCTGAAGGAAGGTGCGTCCGTGTCGGCCTTCACCTGGGACGTGTACCTGTTCGGCGCGGAAGCCAGCGCCGAGAAGACGCTGATCAACATCTCGGCCCTGACGGACGACCAGGACTTCTCCAGCCCCGACGGCCTGGCCTTCAGCAAGGCCACGGGCATCTGCTGGATCCAGACCGATGACGGCGCCTACACCGATGCGAGCAACTGCATGATGCTGGCGGCCGTGCCCGGCCAGGTGGGCGACGGCGGCAAGAAGACGCTGACCTACACCAAGGCGGATGGCAGCAAGTTCGACATCGTCTCGCCCGTGGGCAAGGCCGCCACGGCCGACACGCTCAAGCGCTTCCTGGTCGGCCCCAAGGGCTGCGAGATCACGGGCCTGGCCGAAACGCCGGACGGCAAGACGATCTTCGTGAACATCCAGCACCCGGGCGAGTCCACCGGCATGGCCAACCTGGGCGACCCCGCCAAGTTCCAGAGCCAGTGGCCCGCCAACGCCGGCTACGGTGCGGGCAAGCGCCCTCGCTCGGCCACCATCGTGATCACGAAGAACGACGGTGGCAACGTGGGCACCTGACGGGGCGGGGTGAGAGGGAATGGGCCTCTCACCTTCCTTGATGGATTGGTTGCTTGCAGGCCGGCCCAGGGGGGCCGGCCTTTTTGTTTTGGGGGCAGGGGCTCAGTAGTCCGAACCCGGGGGCGGCGGCGGGGCGGGGGGCGAGGGGCGTGCCGGCGTGGCGGCGGGTGTGTCGCCCGCGCCGGGCGTCGCGGTGTAACCCATCTGCCCGCTGCCGTCCTTGGTGCCCTTGCGCCCGGCGATCTGCCAGGCCGTGCGCTGGTGGATGAGGCTGGCCAGGAACTCCAGTTCCTCGTCGGTGTGGTTGATGGCGCCGGCCGGGGTGAGCAGGCGGCCATTGCGCGGCGCGCTCTCGACCCAGAACGACTGGTGGTATGACGCTTCGCTGACCAGGCTTTCGGTGCCCGCCGCCAGGTCCACCGTGCCGTAGCAATTGCAGAAGTAGCCCCGGTTGTCCTGATCGGCGAAGACCTCGGCGTACACCCCCGTGCCCCGGATGCCGGCGGTGGCGGTGGGCAGGATCACCTGGCGCTCCGCGCCCCGGCCCCACACGCTGGCCACGGCGCCGCTGACCAGGCGCAGTACCCTGACGGCGGTGGGCGTCTCGCCCTCCAGCGCCACGCGCGAGTTCTGGCGCACCAGGAAGGCGCCGTCGCCCACCGCAAAGACCACGGTGGCGCCGGGCCCGGTTTCAAGGCGGTCTCCCGCGGCGATGCTGTGCTGCGGGGTCAGCGCCTCGCCGTTGCGCAGCACCTGGCCGCGCAGCTCCACGATGTTGCTGCGCGACTGGGCGTGCGCGGCCACCCAGCCGCCCGTGGCCATCCACAGCGCTGCGGCCTGCAGCAGGCCGCGCCGCTGGTACCAGGCCAGCTCGTCCTCAGTGCGGCCCAGGAGCTGGTGCGGGTGGGGGCGGTGCGTCGTCATGGGGTGGTGCCTCGGAGGCTGGATGGGACGGGGGCTCGAAGCAGTCGCGGAAGGTGAAAACCACCGATGTGAAGAACATGGCCGCCATCACCATCGCGGCCCCCACCATGATGCCGCCCGCGGTCGATCCGGCCAGCCCCGCCGCGGCCAGCAGCGCGGACGCCAGCGTGACCACCACGCCCCCCAGCAGGAACACGCCCAGCCAGCCCAGCCCGTAGACCAGGAACGCGCCAAAGTTGCGCACGCAGGCCACGATGCTGAAGAACAGCGCCTTGACCGGCGGCACGCCGTGCCAGTGCACGAGCCCCGGGGCATGCCAGAACAGCAGCGACAGCGGCAGGTACAGCATCATGGACAGCCACATGGCGCCCTGGAAGGCGGGGTCTTCCGCCACTTCCTTGGTCAGGGCGGCTCCGCCCAGGTACACCCGCGCGAACTGGCCGCCGTCCAGCAGCGCCGACAGGCCCATCACCGCCAGGAACCCCGCCGCATAGAGGGCGCCGAGCACCAGCATGTCGCGCAGCCGCTGCTGGCCGGTGCGAAACGCCACCAGCAGCACGGCGGGGGTGGGAAACCGCCCCTGCGTGGCTTCCGCCGAGGCCACCATCATGGCCAGGGTGGCCGAGGGCAGCAGCACCAGCGCGATGGCCGGGCCCACCAGCGGAATCAGCGTGGCCAGCGACATGGACGCCATGGTCATGAAGAACAGCGCCGCCAGCGCCATGGGTTGCCGCCAGAACGTCCGGATGCCGAGCTTGACCCAGGCCATGCCGGTGCGGGCGGGGACGATGTGGAGTTTCATGGATGCTTAGGAGGAGAAAAGAGGGTGGGGCCTGCGCCCGGGCACTGCTGGCAGCCGAGAGGCTTCCGCTGGCAGTGCAATGCATAGCTTGGAATTTACCCCAGCGGCCCATTCCGGCCGCGGTGCAAGGGATCCCCCCTGCCGCGAGGGCCCGAACGCGGATTTTCCGCCGGGCCGGTCAAGAAAGGCGCTTCGCGTCTTCGTGCTCCGGTGATCCAGGGCGCTCCGCGTCCGCCGTGGCCCCTGCAACGGGGTCGGCCCCGGCGCGGAACACGCCGCACGGGCCGCGCCGCCGCGAGCGCGACATCCCCGTGGTGGGGGCGGGCCCCACGGGCGGCTCCAGGGGCTTCATCTCAGGCGTGCACGGGCTGCGCAATGCGGGCGCGCAGCACCCGCTCGAAGTGCGTGGGGTCGTGGGGCGTCAGCATCGAGGCTTCGCGCGGCAGGTGGAAGTCCCACAGGCGCGAGATCCAGAACCGCAGGGCGCCCGCGCGCAGCATGGCGGGGAGCAGTTCGCGCTCGGCCGCCGTGAGCGGGCGCACGGCCTGGTAGGCGTCGAGCATGCGGGTGGCGCGCCCGGCATCGTGCTGGCCCGTGGCGAGGTCGATGCACCAGTCGTTCAGGCACACGGCCAGGTCGAACAGCCAGGTGTCCACGCCCGCGAAGTAGAAGTCGAAGAAGCCGGTGAGCTCTTCGCCCTCGAACATCACGTTGTCGCGGAACAGGTCGGCGTGCACAGGGCCGCGCGGCAGGGCCGCGTAGGCGGCGCCGGCGGCCACATGGTTCTGGTAGGCCAGTTCGGAGCGCAGCAGGGCGGCCTGGGTTGCGCCGACGTGCGGCAACACCACCGGCACCGTTTCGTTCCACCAGGGCAGGCCGCGCAGGTTGGGCTGGTGGCGGTCGAAGTCGCGGCCCGCCAGGTGCATGCGGGCCAGCATCGTGCCCACGGCGGCGCAATGCGCGGCCTGCGGCGCCAGCTGGCTCTTGCCGCGCAGCTTGTTCACCACGGCGGCGGGCTTGCCACACACGGTGTGCAGGATGTCGCCGTCCTGGTCGGCGCGCGGATCGGGCACGGGCACGCCACCGTGCGCCAGGTGCTTCATCAGGTACAGGTAGAACGGCAGCTGCGCGGCGGTGAGGCGCTCGAACAGCGTCAGCACGAACTCGCCCTGGTCGCTGGTGAGAAAGTAGTTGGTGTTCTCGATGCCACCCTCGATGCCGCGCAGCTCCACCAGCTCACCCAGTTGCAAACGGCGCAGCAGCTCGCGCGCCTCGGTGTTGGAGACTTCGGTAAAGACGGCCATCGCTCAGGGGGGTTACAAAGAAATGAAAAACTGACAGCAAAAGGGCAGGGCGTGCAGCGGCTTCATGGGGGCAGCGCGGTGGCGCTGCCCGGCGCCGCAGGGGCCTCAGAACTTCAGCACGTTCCAGACGCGCGGGGCGGTGGTGGTCTCCGCGCCGCTGTTGCTGCCCGCGCGGCTGCGGGCGCCGTCGGGCGACTGCACTTCATAGCCGGGCAGGTTGCCGGTCTTGGGCTGCACGGAAATGATCTGGGTCTGACCGCCCACGCGCAGCTCATCCACGCGGTTGCCCGCGTCTTCGACATGGATGCGCTCGGTGCGCTGGTTGGAACGGCCTGCAGGTTGCTCCTGGTTTGAGAGCGCCTCGCGCGTGTCTGCCGTGCCCTGGGGGGCATTTGGGCTTGAACTCTGGGCCAGGGCGGTGCCGGAGGCAATGCCCAGCAGCAAAAGGAGGTGAAGAGCGCGCATGGGGCGATTGTAGGGCGCGGGCTGGGCGGGGCTCGGCCGTGCACAATTGCCGCATGAGCAACAAAAAGACCCTGGTGCTGGTGGACGGTTCCAGCTACCTCTACCGCGCCTTCCACGCCATGCCCGACCTGCGGGCCGTGCCGGGCGACCCGACCAGTGCCGCCACGGGCGCCATCCGGGGCATGATCAACATGATGCAGGCCCTGCGCAAGGAGGTGACGGCCGACTATGCCGTGTGCGTGTTCGACGCCTCGGGCCCCACCTTCCGCGATGCCCTTTACACCGAATACAAGGCCACGCGCTCGCCCATGCCAGACGACCTGCGCAGCCAGATCGAGCCCATCCACGAGGTGGTGGACCTGCTGGGCTGGAAGGTGGTGGCCGTGCCTGGCGTGGAGGCCGACGACGTGATCGCCACCTTGGCCAACGTGGCGGCCGCACAGGGCATTGAGGTCATCGTGTCGAGCGGCGACAAAGATTTGAGCCAACTGGTCAACGAGCACATCACCATCATCGACACCATGAGCGGAAAGCGCCGCGATGTGGCGGGCGTGACGGCAGAGTTTGGCGTGCCGCCTGCGCTGATGGTGGACTACCAGGCGCTGGTGGGCGACACCGTGGACAACGTGCCCGGCGTTGCCAAGGTAGGGCCCAAGACCGCCGCCAAGTGGCTTGAAGAATATGGCTCGCTCGACAGCTTGATTGCCAACGCCGACGCCATCAAGGGCGTGGCGGGCAACAATCTGCGCGAGGCGATTGCCAGAGGTCAGCTGGCATTGAGCCGTCAGCTTGTCACCATGAAGACCGATTGCGCGCTGGCCGACTACATCCCCGGCCTGCCTGCGTTTGACGACATCACGCTGGACGCGCCAGACAACACCGGCTTGCTGCCGTTTTACGAAAAGTATGGCTTCAAGGGCCTGGCCAGCGCAATCAAGGGCGCAGCGGCCCCCGCCACCACAGCTCCCACCGTTGCCATGCCCGGTCAAAGTGGTGATTTGTTTGCCGACCACTCGGCCAGCACCGTGGCCGAAGAAGCCCAGCACCGCACCGTGGTGTACGACACCATCCTGAACTGGGCGGACTTTGACCAGTGGCTGGAACGCCTGCACCAGGCCCCGCTGGCGGCCATCGACACCGAAACCGACTCGCTCGATGAAATGCGCGCGCAGATCGTGGGCATTTCCTTCAGTGTGCAGCCCGGCGAGGCCGCCTACATACCGCTGCGGCATGAAGGCCCCGACGCACCCGCGCAGCTGCCGATGGACGAGGTGCTGGCCCGCCTCAAGCCCTGGCTGGAGAACGCCAGGCACCACAAGCTGGGCCAGCACATCAAGTACGACCGCCATGTGTTCGCCAACCACGGCATCGAGGTGCAGGGCTATGCGCACGACACCATGCTGCAAAGCTACGTGCTCGAAGTGCACAAGCCCCACAACCTGACCAGCCTGGCCGAGCGCCACACCGGCCGCAAGGGCATCACGTATGAAGACCTGTGCGGCAAGGGCGCGCACCAGATCCCGTTTGCGCAAGTGCCCGTGGACAAGGCCGCCGCCTACTCGTGCGAAGACTCGGACCAGACCCTGGACGTGCACAACGCGCTGTGGCCGCTGCTGCAGGCGGACGACAAGCTGCGCTTCATCTACGAGCTGGAGATGCAGAGCAGCGAGGCGCTGTACCGCATCGAGCGCAACGGCGTGCTGATCGATGCGCCCACCCTGGCCACGCAGAGCCACGAGCTGGGCCAGCGCATCCTGCAGCTCGAAACCGAGGCCTACGAGATCGCAGGCCAGCCCTTCAACCTGAGCAGCCCCAAGCAACTGGGCGAAATCTTCTTCGACAAGCTGGGCATGCCCGTGGTCAAGAAAACCGCCACCGGCGCGCGCAGCACCGACGAAGAGGTGCTGGAAAAACTGGCCGAGGACTACCCCCTGCCCGCCAAGCTGCTGGAGCACCGATCCTTGAGCAAGCTCAAAGGCACCTACACCGACAAGCTGGCCCAGCTGGCGCTGCCGCGAACGGGCCGCGTGCACACCCACTACGCGCAGGCCGTGGCGGTGACGGGCCGCCTGTCGAGCAACGACCCCAACCTGCAGAACATCCCCATCCGCACCCCCGAAGGCCGCCGCGTGCGCGAGGCCTTCGTGGCGCCCGCAGGCCGCGTGATTGCCAGCGCCGACTATTCTCAGATCGAGCTGCGCATCATGGCCCACCTGAGCGGCGACCACTCGCTGCTGCACGCCTTCCACGCGGGCCTGGACGTGCACCGCGCCACCGCCGCCGAAGTGTTTGGGGTGGAGGTCGATCAGGTCACCAGCGAGCAACGCCGCTACGCCAAGGTCATCAACTTCGGCCTGATCTACGGCATGAGCAGCTTCGGCCTGGCCAAGAACTTAGGGATAGAAACCAAGGCCGCTGCCGCCTACATCGACAAATACTTCCAGCGCTACCCCGGCGTGAAGCAGTACATGGACGACACCAAGGCCGCCGCCAAGTCCATGGGCTATGTCGAAACCGTGTTTGGCCGCCGCCTGTACCTGCCCGAGATCAACTCCCCCAACGGCCCCCGCCGCGCAGGCGCCGAGCGCGCGGCCATCAACGCGCCCATGCAGGGCACTGCGGCGGATTTGATCAAGCTGGCCATGGTGGCCGTACAGAAGGAACTGGACGCGCACAAGCCCAGCATCCAGATGATCATGCAGGTGCACGACGAACTGGTGTTCGAGCTGCCCGAGGGCGAGGTGGACTGGCTCAAGAGCCACATCCCGCGCCTGATGGCGGAGGTGGCTGCGCTGAAGGTGCCGCTGCTGGCCGAGGTGGGGGTGGGGGCGAATTGGGACAAGGCGCATTGAGCCTGCGAGAGCAAGCTGGCAGGTCATCAGTTTGAGTATTTTTGGCCTTTGGCGCTTGTCTATTAAGCGCTGGCAGCTATTAAATTCGGTGCAGTTGCCTGCGCCGTAGTTCTCGCTTGGGGGGGTACGTGCGAGCCTGTCGCGGGTTGGTTTGGGCCCGTTACGGACCTTCGTCGGTCGCCGCTGTGCGTCTGCTCCGAAGCGAGCGGACATAGCTAGCTAGGCAGTAGGCTTTCGGATCTGTGGCTCAGCACCTGCAATCCGTCGCACTCCATCAGATCTGCTACCGGACTGCTCAAGGAATTTGTCGTGGTACTCACCAAGAGTCTTCGAGAGTGTCTGATCGCCAAAGGCCCTAGCGACAATGATTCCGGTGACGATGCCTCTGAAGAAGTAGTTCCAAGCGTCGTAAATGTGATCATCCATACGAGGCGTCCCCTGCATTCCTTCTACGTGAAAGTGAGGAGGATCACCCCCGTACAGATCTAGTACCTGCACGGCAGATGCATGGATATAGCCAGAGTAGGTACTGCTGATTGCTTGGCTAACGTCCGACAGCTGCGATGGATTGCCGACGGGGCTCAAGACACGCTGCACGTATGCTTGAATTTTGCTACGGCGGGGCGTATCGGGCTTTTGATGCCGCGCTAAAGTGTCATCGGTGTCTTGAAATTCTTCCGCCCAAAATCCTTGCAGGTATCGCTCGTGCAGTTCTGTAATTTCATCATTCGTCAAGGGGGCGGCCAGGAAAGCAACGTCCTCACCGATCTCGTCCAACATACGACATGTCGCTGCCATTTCTTGAAGAAGACCGGCCCGCAGTAGTACGTCAACAGCACGCAGTCCTGTCACGAGCCGGGCAAGCTTTAGCAGGAGCGCTTGCTCAAGCGTCTGCTCGAAAAACCTGAAAACGAATCCATCCCGAAACTGGAGCTGCTGGGGAGGCGGCACTTGCCGTTCAAGTCGTCTAAACGTGTTGGTCAAGACTGTGATTGTTTGGAGATAAAGGGGCAGCATCCCACCAGTATGCGTTGGCTGCGACACGGTTCTAAACAAACCGGCATCATCTCTACGCGAATTTCCGCTCCTGGCCGAAAGAGACCTCTTGTGGTATTCACGTTGAGCAACAAAGCCGGTGCATTGCAGCCAGCCCAGTGTCCGAACTGGATATGTGGAATGGATGAAGCTCTGCCATCCCAGTCCCGAGGACAAACCTCTTCGCAGGACATTCGCCCCAGCCCAGCGGCGAATCAATCGCATCGCTAGACTCATTCGGCTAACCGTTAGCGAACCCGCTAGCTTCCATCTATTAGCCTGGAGCCCGCATGTCCGATCTCACACCCTACACCCCACCCGCCATCTGGCAATGGAACAAGGAAAACGGCGGCCATTTCGCCAGCATCAACCGGCCCATTGCTGGTGCCACGCACGACAAGGAATTGCCCGTGGGGCGGCACCCGCTGCAGCTGTATTCGCTGGGCACGCCCAATGGCGTGAAGGTGACGGTGATGCTGGAAGAGCTGCTCGCGCTGGGCCACAGCGGCGCGGAGTACGACGCGTGGCTGATCCGCATCAACGAGGGCGAGCAGTTCGGTAGCGGGTTTGTTTCTGTGAACCCCAACTCCAAGATCCCCGCGCTGCTGGACCGCACGGATCCGGCCCACCCAGTGCGCGTGTTTGAGTCCGGCGCCATCCTGATGTACCTGGCCGAGAAGTTCGGCAGCGCCTTCTTGCCCAAAGAGGGCGCGGCGCGGGCCGAGTGCCTGTCGTGGCTGTTCTGGCAGATGGGCAGTGCGCCGTTTGTGGGCGGCGGGTTTGGGCATTTCTATGCCTATGCGCCGGTCAAGATCGAATATGCGATTGACCGCTATGCGATGGAGGCCAAGCGCCAGCTGGATGTGCTGAACCAGCGCCTGGCCGTGACCGAGTATGTGGCGGGGGATGAGTACACGGTGGCGGACATCGCGATCTGGCCCTGGTATGGCTTGCTGGTGAAAGGGCAGGCCTACAACGCAGGCGAGTTCTTGCAGGTGCACGAGTACACGCATGTGGTGCGCTGGGCCGAGCAAGTTGCCAAGCGCCCGGCGGTGCAGCGCGGGCGCAAGGTCAACCGCGTCAATGGCGACCCGGCCAGCCAGTTGCGCGAGCGGCATGACGCCAGCGACTTTGACACCAAGACGCAGGACAAGATCGAGGCGGCGGCAGCAGCAGCTTCTTCACCCGCACGCTGAGTTTTCTTGTAAGGCGTCACCATGATCACTTTGTACGACTGCGCCACCGCGCCCAGCCCGCGCCGTGCGCGCATCCTGCTGGCAGAAAAGGGCGTTGCCCACGACACCGTGCAGGTGGACCTGCGCAATGGCGAGCAACTGGGCGAGGCCTACCGTCAGATCAACCCGCAGTGCACGGTGCCCGCGTTGCGCACCGAAGAGGGTTTGCTGCTGACCGACAACGCGGCGATCACCGCGTATCTCGAAGCGCGCTACCCGCAGCCTGCACTGCTGGGCGAGACGCCGGCAGAGAAGGCCGAGATCGCCAGCTGGAACTGGCGCATGGAGTTCGAGGGCCTGCAGGCCATTGCCGAGGCGCTGCGCAACAGCGCGCCCGCCATGGCCAACCGGGCGCTGCCGGGCGCGGTGGACTATCCGCAGATCCCGGCCCTGGCCGAGCGTGGGCTGGTGCGGGTGGGGCAGTTCTTTCAGCTGCTCAACGAGCGCCTGGCGGGGCGCGACTTCATGGCCACCGACCGCTTCAGCGTGGCCGACATCACGGCCGTGGTGGCGGTGGACTTTGCGCGCGTGGTCAAGCACAAGCCGGGCGAGCAGCACCCGCACCTGCTGCGCTGGCGCGCGGCCATGGCGGCGCGGCCGTCGATGTCGTTGTAGCTGTAGCTGAGAGAACCGTTACGGCCGCCAGCTAGCCGCCCGACCGGGCTGCCGCAGCCCGTTTCCGCAATGGGGAGATTCAAGGATTGCGTGCCCGGCGCGTTCCTTGCATCGTTGCCCCATGCGCCTTCGCCACATAGAAGTTTTCAACGCCGTCATGCTCACCGGCAGTGTGAGCGCGGCGGCCCGCCTCATCAACGTCACCCAGCCCGCCGTGAGCCGCATCCTCGCCCACGCGGAGCTGCAGCTCGGTTTTCCGCTGTTCCACCGCCTCAAGGGCCGGCTGGTGCCCACCACCGAGGCGCAGACCCTCTACCCCCACATCGAGCGCCTGTTCACCCAGCTCGACGACGTGCAGCGCCTGGCCAACAGCCTGAAGAGCGACCGGCGCGAAGGCGAGCTGCACATCCTGAGCGTGCTGGCGCTGAGCTACGAAGTGCTGCCGCGCGCGCTGCGGTTCTTTCGCCAGGCGCACCCGGATGTGGTGATCACCATCGATGCGCTGCATTCGCCCCAGATCGTCTCGGCCCTGGTGCTGCAGGAAGCCGACGTGGGCTTCGTGTTCAGCGCCGTGGCGCACCCCTCGCTCACGCAGGAGCACCTGGCCGATGGGCGCATGCTCTGCGTGGCGCCCAAGGGCATGCTCGATGCGGCGCTGGTGCGCTCGGGCACCGTGCACCTGGCCGATCTGGTGGAGACGCCCGTGGTGCGCCTGGACGTGCGCGACCCCATCGGCACCGTGGTCAACCATGCATGCCGCGAAGCGGGCGTGGGCCTGAAGACGGCGATCACCGTGCAGACTTACCACGCGGCGCTGGCGCTGGCGCACCATGGGCATGCGGTGGCGGTGGTGGATGCGTGCACCGCCGCATCGGCGGACCGCGGCAAGGTCGACGTGCTGGCGCTCGCGCCCCATATCGCCGTGCCCATCAAGTCGCTGCGCACCGTGAACCGGCCCAGCTCGCTGCTGGCCAGCGCCATGACGCGTTGCATGCGCCAGGCGGTGGCCGAGACCATGGAATCCGTGGGCCTGCCCGTGGCCGATTGAGCTGGCGGCGCGCTCCCGCAGCCCGCCGCGGCGGGCACGGGCAGCGCCGTACGCTCAGGCCGGCGCGAGCAGCTGCGCCACCTGGGCCGCGGTGCCGAACGCGAGGGTGAAACCCAGGGCGCCGTGCCCCGTGTTCAGCAGCAGGTTGGCGGGCGCACGGACATGGCGGCCCACCACGGGCACGCCGGTGGGCGTGGCCGGGCGCATGCCCGTCCAGGGGCGCAGCTCGCCAAAGTCGCTGCAGCGTGGAAAGACCGCGCTCGTGGCCTGGCACAGGCTGCGGATGCGCGCGGGAGGAATCTGCGCATCGTGCCCCACCAGTTCCGCCATGCCCGCCACGCGCAGGCGCTGGCCGATGCGCGCGAACACCACTTTGCGCGCCGCATCGGTCACGTTGACGCGTGGCGCGGCGCCCGCGTCGCCCCTGGCATCGAGCGTGATGCTGTAGCCCTTGAGCGGGTAGACCGGGAGGCGAACGCCCAGTGTCCGCGCCACGGCATGGCTAGCACTGCCCAAGGCCAGCACGAACTGCCGCGCCTCGATGGCCCCCTGGCTGGTGTGGACGGCCTGGATGTGCTGCCCCTCGCGCACGAAGTCCTCCACCCGGGCGCCGAGCACGAAGCGCACGCCGCGCGCAGCAAGCAGGTCCTGCAGGCCCTGGCAGACCTTGAGGCAATCGGCCGCGCATTCGCTGGGCGTGTGGATGGCGCCCGCGATGTGGCGCTGGTAGTGGGCGAGGGCGGGTTCCAGCTCCACGCACCGCGCGGCGGACACGGCCTCCTGCGGGCGGCCCCAGGGGCGCTGCAGTTCCATCTGCCGGCGCGCGCCCGCGAGGCCCGCGGGCGTGTCGTACAGCACCAGCTTGCCGGTGGTCGAAAAGTCGCAGTCGAGCTGCTCGGCCCGCAGCATGGCCTCGAACCGGTGGCGGCTCAGCGCGGCCAGATCGAGCAGTTGCCGGGTGCTCTGCTCCGACGTGCGCCGGTTGCAGGCGCGCAGGAACGCCACGCCCCAGCGCCACTGGTGGGGGTCCCACTGCGGGCGCAGCTTGAGCGGGGACTGGGGCGACAGCAGCAGCCGGGGCAGCTGGGCCCAGATGCCCGCGTCCGCGAGCGGCTGCACGTAGCTGTAGCTCAGCTGCGCACCGTTGCCGCCGCTGGCGCCGGCGCCGGGCTGGGCCTGGTCGACCACGGTCACCTGCATGCCGCGCTGGTGGAGTTCATACGCGGTGGCCAGGCCGACGATGCCTGCGCCGAGGACACATACCTGCATCTTGTGGGCTTTTTGGTGGATGGAAGCGCAATGTAGGGCGCGGGCTGGCGCCTGAACAATGCCAATGCGCGGGGCAGCCATGCTGGGAAGTTATGTGGATGCGCGCACGGGAAGGGCGCGCGCGGGTGCGGAAGTTGCGAGGGCCTCGTGGAAAGAGGCACGCGGATGGTGCGATGGCGTGCACCAGTCTGGCGGCATAACTTTTGGTCATGGCCTACCCGTGCAAATGAATTGTTCAAGGGCGGCGCAAATTCCTACAGTGCCCCTGCGTCCGGATTTTCCGCATTCATTCCATGATTCACGTTCGTTCGTTCGCTTGCTCCCCCTCCATCCATCTGCTTTTGCACAAAGGGATTTCCATGAAGCTCTCTGCCCTCACCAACGCCGCCATCGTGGCCACCGGACTGCTGGCCAGCACCGTGGCCAGTGCCGACACCCTCAAGAAGGTTGCCGAGTCGGGCAAGATCACCGTGGCCTACCGCGAGTCGTCGGTGCCCTTCAGCTACCTGGCCGGCCCGGGCGCGCCGGTGGGCTTCGCGGTGGACATCACCAACGCGGTGGTCGACGCGGTGAAGAAGCGCGTGAACAACCCTGCGCTCAAGGTGGAGCTGCAGGCGGTCACCTCGCAGAACCGCATCCCGCTGCTGCAGAACGGCACCATCGACCTGGAGTGCGGCTCCACCACCAACAACAGCACGCGCGGCAAGGACGTGCAGTTCGCCATCAACTACTTCTACACCGGCACGCGCCTGCTGACCAAGAAGTCGTCGGGCGTGAAGAGCTACGCCGACCTGGCCAAGAAGAAGGTGGCGAGCACCTCCGGCACCACCAATGCGCAGGTGCTGCGCAAGTACAGCCGGGACAACAACCTCGATCTGGACATCGTGCTGGGCAAGGACCACGACGATGCCGTGCTGCTGGTGGACAGCGGCCGCGCCGAGGCGTTCGCCATGGACGACATCCTGCTCTTCGGCCTGATGGGCAATGTGCGCAATCCGGCCGATTGGGCGGTGGTGGGCGACTCGCTGCAGGTCGAGCCCTACGCCTGCATGCTGCGCAAGGACGACCCGCAGTTCCAGGCGCTCGTCAACGGCGTGATCGGCACGATGATGAAGTCCGGCGAATTCGAGAAGCTCTACACCAAGTGGTTCAGCTCGCCCGTGCCGCCACGCAACCAGAACCTCAACCTGCCCATGAGCACGGAGCTGCGCGAGAACCTGGTGGCGCAGAGCGACAAGCCGGCCCTTTGAAGCGCGAGCCGCAGAACACATGCCAGTGTCCGCAAGCCACGGCCCGCTGCCGCAGGTGGTGGGAATCCTCGGGGGCATGGGCCCCGCCGCGGGGGCTGATTTCGTGCGCCTGTTCGTGCAGGCCTGTACCGAGCGCATGGGCGCGCTGGGCATTCCCGTGCACGACCAGGCCTATCCCGAGCACTGGCTGGCGCAGGTGCCGATCCCGGACCGCACGGCGGCGCTGAGCGACACCCGTGCGGGCGCGCACCAGCCGGCCGAGCCCATGCTGCAGGCCACGGGGCGGCTCGCGGCGCTGGGGGCCCGCGTGGTGGCCATTGCCTGCAACACGGCCCATGCCTGGCATGGCCTGCTGCAGCAGCGGTTCCCGCAGATGGTGGTGCTGCACGGCATGCAGGAGGTGGTGGGCGGCCTGGCCGCCGCCGGGGTGCAGGGCGTGGGCCTGCTGGCCACCCGGGGCGCCTACGACGCGGGCCTGTACCAGCGCGAGCTGGCGTACAGCCGCATCGAGTGCTTCGTGCCCACGCTCGCGGAGCAGGACGCGCTGATGCAGGGCATCTACGGCGGCGTGAAGGCCGGCGACTATGCCCTGGCGCGGGACCGGTTCGAGTCCGTCTCGCGGGCGCTGCAGCGGCGCCACGGCGTGTCCACGCTCATCATGGGCTGCACCGAGATCCCGCTGGCGCTGAGCGAAAGCCCGCGCCTGGACGGGGTGGCGCTGGTGAACCCCTCGCTGGTGCTGGCCAGCGCATTGGCTCGGCATGCGTACCGCGACGCGGCCCTGCCACCCGCCCGGCCTGCGGCCCACCCGGCCTGAATCCCGGGGATGGCCTGGTTCAGCACGCACACCGCGTGTACGACAAATGCTTCACCGCGCCCATTGCACCCAGGGTGGGTGAAACCGGGCATGCGGATGCCTCACCTGCTGCTGGTGGATTCGCTCACGTACCCGCCGGACTTCATGCCGCGGTGAGCGTGGAGGGCGGCGGGGAGAACACCTCGAACCGGTTGCGTCCGCCATGCTTGGCGCGGTACAGCGCGGCATCGGCCGCCTGCACCAGGGTGTCCGATCCGGTATCGGGGCGGGGCACCAGGCTGGCCACGCCGATGCTCAGGGTGAGCATGGGGGCCGTGGGCGAACGCGGGTGGGGCAGGGCGGCCTCGCGCAGTCCGTCCATGCAGCGCTGGGCCACGGTCACGGCATCGGGCAGCAGGGTGTCGGGCAGCAGCAGCACGAACTCTTCACCGCCGTAGCGGGCGGCCACCTCGTCCGCGCGGCGGATGGTGGCCTGCAGCAGTTGCGCCACGTGGCGCAGGCAGGCGTCGCCGGCGATGTGGCCGTAGTGGTCGTTGTAGAGCTTGAAGTGGTCGATGTCGATCAGCACCACCGCCAGCGGCGCCTGGTGGCGGCCGCAGCGCAGCCATTCGGTGGCCAGCCGCTCGTCGAAGCGGCGCCGGTTGCCGATGCCCGTCACGCCATCGGTGGTGGACAGCAGGGCCAGCTTCTCGTTGGCGGCCGCCAGTTCCTGCTCCTTGCGCACGAGCAGCGTCACGTCGGTGCGCACGCCGGCGATGCCGCCCTGCGGGGTGCGCCGCTCGTCGGCCTGCAGCCACCGGCCGTGGGGCAGGCGCTGCAGAACGGCCTGGCTGGCGGAGCGGTGGTCGGCCACGCGCTGCGCGATCCAGTCTTCCTCGTTGCCCACCGCGTCGAGGTATTGGCCACGCTCGACACCGTAGCGCGCGATCTGCTCGAAGGTGCTGCCGGGCACGATCATGGGCGCGGAAATGGGGTACAGCTTGCGGTACTGGGCGTTGCACACCACGAGCCTGTCGTCGGCATCGAAGAGGGCAAAGCCCTCGGGCAGCGATTCCACGGCGTCCTGCAGCAGCTCGCGGGCCTTGTGCGCGGCCTCCTGCGCGGCCTCCAGTGCCTGGCGCTGCTCGATCAGGTCGGTGATGTCCAGGCGCACCGCCACCACGTAGTTCTCGGGCGTGCGGGTCTCGTAGATGTTGATCCAGCGCCCGTCGGCCAGCCGCTGCACCAGGGTGGAGGTGCGGCTGCCATGCTCGGACAGGCGCTCGGCGATCCAGGCCTCCTCGCGGCCGTGGGCGGACGGAATCAGTCCCCGGTCCACCGAATGCCGCAGGATGTCGGCAAAGCTCCTGCCCAGGTGCTCCGCGTAGTTCATGTGCGGGTACATGCGCGACAGCTGCTGGTTGTAGAGCACCAGCCGGTCCTGCTCGTCGAAGATCTCGATGCTCACGGGCAGCGCCTCGACGGCGCGCTCGAGCAGCTGGCGGGTGTGCTGGCTTTCCTGGCGGGCCGCCTCGGCCGCCTGCCGCTGTTCGATGAGGTCGGTGATGTCCAGGCGCACGCACACCGTCATGCCCGACGGCGTGCGGCTTTCGTGCATGTGGATCCACGCGCCGCCCCCTTCATGGCGCACCTCGGGGCCTGGGCGGTGGCCCCGCAGCGCCATCTCGTGCGCCAGCCACAGCTCTTCCTGGCCCTGCGCCGCTTCGGGGATGCCCTGGCGAAGGCCCTCGCGCAGCAGTTCCTCATACGTCTTGCCCAGCGAGGTCTCCGAGCGCAGGTGGGGCCGCAGGCGCTCCATGTGGCTGTTGCACAGCACCAGGCGGTCGGTCTCGTCGTAGATTTCGAGTCCCGCCGGCATGGCGTCGACCGCCTCGCGCAGGCTGCGCTCGGCGCGCTCGGCGTCGTGCAGGGCCCGCTTGAGCGCGCGCTCGCTGTGCACGGCCTCGGTGATGTCGGTGCGCAGCACCACCACGCCCCCGCCGTCCAGGCCGCGTTCGGTGATCCGCAGCCAGCGGTCGCCCTGCATCTCCTGCACCTCGGGGCCCGCCGGAGAGCGGTGGCGCGCCATGCGCTCGCGCAGCCAGGCCTCGGTGTCGGGCAGGGCGGCGGTGATCCTGCCCGATTGCGCGGCACGGCGCAGCACGTCCTCGAAGCGGGTGCCGTACTCCAGCGGCATCACGGAGTCCGCGGCCACCTGGCGGTACTGCGCGTTGCACAGCACGAGCCGGTCTTCGGCGTCGTAGATCGCGAGCCCGTCGGGCAGGATGTCGAGGGTGGCGGACAGCTGCATGCTGGCGCGCCCGGCCGCCTGGCGCAATGCGGCGGCGTCGCGGCGCAGGCGCCGGGCCCGCAGCGCCAGCCGACCGTGCAGCAGGGCCAGCGCCGCCAGCGCCACGCCCGCGGCGGCCAGCACGGCGCGCGCGGTGCCGTTGCCGGCATCCTGGCCCGCCAGGGCCCAGCCCAGCAGCGCCAGCCCGCCCACGCCGCAAAGCCCCGCCACCGGCAGCGCCAGCGGGTCTTCGCGGGGTGGGGGCGGGCTCATCGTGCAGGGTTTCCCAAGGTGGCGGTCACGGGTCTCTCTGGTGAAGGGATCGACCGCCCCAGGAAGCGCCGTGGTGGCGCACAACCAGGGGGCCAGCGGCTGGGTGCGGTGCCGGTCTGCGGAAAGTCTAGCAGCGGTCCCTGTTTTTCGGTACCCAGGGAAGCGGGGATGCGGCAAACCCCCTAGACTGCGGTTCCCATCCCTTGCCCATCCTTCTTTTCCTGGAGAAACCCGATGTTCAATGACGACCTCCATTCCGACGTCCGGGCCCTGCTGCCCGGCCGCAGCACCGACGCCGGCGCCACGCGGCGCACCGCGCTGCAGGCTGCCCTGGGGCTGGGTTATGCGGCCGCGGCCGCGCCCATCATGGCGCAGACGGCCATCGCCACGCCGGCGGACGGGCTCACGGCGGGCGAGGTGAGCTTTACCGTGAACGGCTTCAAGGTGCCCGCCTACCGCGCCGCGCCCGCCGGCAAGACCGGCCTGCCCGTGGTGCTGGTGATCCAGGAAATCTTTGGCGTGCACGAATACATCGCCGACACCTGCCGCCGCTTCGCCAAGGCCGGGTACCTGGCCATCGCGCCCCAGCTGTATGCGCGCCAGGGCGACCCGTCCCAGTACACCGAAGTGGCCAAGCTCATGGCCGAAGTGGTGTCCAAGGTGCCCGATGCGCAGGTGATGGCCGACCTGGACGGCGCGGTGCAATGGGCCACCGCCAATGGCGGCGACGCCGCGCGCGTGGGCATCACGGGTTTTTGCTGGGGCGGCCGCATCACCTGGCTGTACGCCGCGCATGGCCCCGTGAAGGCGGGCGTGGCCTGGTATGGCCGCCTCGTGGGGCAGCCGGGCGAACTCACGCCCAAGCACCCGGTGGACATCGCGCCCATCCTCAAGGCGCCGGTGCTGGGCCTGTACGGCGAGAAGGACACGGGCATCGCCCTTGACACGATTGATAAGATGAAAGCCGCGCTGGCCAGCGGTTCGCCGCAGGCCAAGGCGTCGGAATTCGTGGTGTACCCGGACGCGCCCCATGCCTTCCATGCCGACTACCGCCCGAGCTACCGCAAGGAAGCGGCCGAGGACGGCTGGAAGCGGGCCCTGGCCTGGTTCAAGACACACGGCGTGGCCTGAGGCAGCGTGGGCCCACGCGGGCCCGGCAGGGGAAGTCCCTGGCCACCGCAGCCGCCCCCACCCGGGGCGGCTTTTTTAATCTCGCATCCGGGATGCGGTATTTGAACGAAAATAGGCTCCAGGGCATATCTATAAAGCGCAAGAAGCTATGACTTTGGTAGCAATCATCCTGGCCACACTGGCCGCGGGCATTGGCAGCGTGTGGCTGGCCGCGCTGCTGATGCGGCTGGGTCTGGGCGGGCGCCCGGACAGCGTCGGCCCCCAGCACCTGCTCAGCCTGGCGGCGGGCGCCTTGCTGGCCACGGCCTTCATGCACCTGCTGCCCGAGGCATTCGAGAGCCAGGCGGGCGCGCACGACCTGTTCGCCACGCTGCTCGTGGGCGTGGTGTTCTTCTTCCTGCTGGACAAGGCGGAACTCTGGCACCACGGGCACGAGCACAGCCATGTGGCGCAGGCGCCGGCACATCCGCTCGGCGCTGAACACGGCCACGGCCCTGACCACGGCGGCAGGCACGATCATGCGCATCACGACCACCATCACCACCACCACCATGCCCCGCGATCCGGCGGCTGGGCCGTGCTGACGGGCGACAGCGTGCACTGTTTTGGCGACGGCATCCTGATCGCCTCCGCCTTCCTGGCCGACATCCGGCTGGGCGTGATCGCCGCCGTGTCGGTGCTGGCGCACGAGGTGCCCCACCACATGGGCGACCTGGTGGTGCTGCGCCAGACCAGCCCCAACCGCCGCATGGCGCTGGTCAAGGTGTCCCTGGCGGGCGCCGTGACGGCGCTGGGCGGCGTGGTGGGCTACTTCCTGGTGGGGCAGCTGCAGGACCTGCTGCCCTACTTCTTGGCCGTGGCGTCCAGCAGCTTTGTGTATGTGGCGCTGGCCGACCTGATCCCGCAACTGCAAAAGCGCCTCACGGCACGCGAGACGGTGCTGCAGATCGCCTGGCTCGTCGCGGGCATGGTCATCGTCACGCTGGTGAGCGGGGCGGCGCATGGGCACTGATGGCGTAAAAAAGCCCGGCGCAAAGGCCGGGCACAAGTGGAGACCTCGCAAGATTCCCGAGCTCAGCCGCCGCGCCGCCGGCGCAGCGCGCCCAGGCCCGCCACCACGGCCGACAGCAGCGCCAGCGCCGCGTGCCCCAGCGTGGGCACGGCCACCGCGCTGCCGGGGCCGCCCGCGCCCGTGACTGTCAGCGTGAACACGGCGCTGGCGGTGCCGTCCTTGTCGGTGGCCGACAGCAGCAGCGGGTAGATGCCGGGCGCGGTGGGCGTGCCGGAGAGCTGGCCGGTGGCGGCATCGAATGCCACGCCCGGCGGCAGCGTGCCGAGCAGCGCGTAGGGCTGCAGCGCATCGCCGTCGGTGGCCGTCACGTATTGCGCCAGGGGGTGGCTGAAGGGCTGGCCCGCTGGCCCGCTGGCACTGCCCGGCGCCACGGTGGGCGGGGTGGCCGCGCCGGGTCCGCCGCCTGGCCCATCGCCCTGCATCTGCACCACCACGCAGCGCGAGAACTCCGAGCTGGCCGCATAGCCGTCCTGGCCGATGACGGTGGCCGTCAGCGCCACGTGGGTGTAGCCGGCGGGCAGGGCGGCAAAGGCCAGCGTGCCGGCCCAGCCGCCGCTGGGATAGGTTTGCACATCGGCGGCGCCCAGGAAGACCTGACCCTCGCCATAGCCGCTGGCGTCGCAGGCGGTGTTGGCGAAGGCTTCCACGCGGTAGGTGCTGCTGGGCCGCAGGCTGTCCATCAGCGTGGTGTTCACCTGCGTGCCGGCGGCGCTGCCGGTGGCGCTGGCGATCATGGGCATGTGCACGGCCCAGATGGGTGGGGGCTGCGCGGGGTCGGCCCCCATGGCGGGGGGGTTGGCAGGATCGATTAGCTCTAGCCCCAAGGCGCCGTTGCTGTGGATGCGGTTGCTCAGCCATCGGTTGCTTTCCGGCGCGTCCACGGCGAGCTCGTCGCGCTGCACGCGGATGCCGTTGCCGCCCCAGTGGGCGATGGTGTTGCCCTGGCCCGCGCTGGCGCCGCCCACGCGGGTGCGCAAGGGGAAGGCGCCGTTCGCGTTCTGGGTGTGGCGGATGAGTACGCCGTGGCCGCTGCCGCCGATGGGCGAGGTGCCGTCGACGCCCACGCCGATCAGATTGGAGACGATGGCGTTCCCGTGGCTTTCGTTCGCTATCTCGATGCCCGTCTCCCGCGCGCCGATCACGTTGCCCTGGATGGTGATGCCGCTGGTGCCAATCACCCTGATGGCGATGGGCGCGCCGCCGCGCGGCTGGTTGCCGCTGTGGTCGGTGCCGATGAGGTTGTCGGTGATGTGGGTGTCCACCACCTGGTCTTCGAGGTAAAAGCTCTGGCCATCGGCGCGGGCCACGACCAGGTTGCGCCCGGCGGGCGTGCCGTCGCCCACGAGCGTGGCCTGGGCATAGAGCATGACGGAGATGCCCCGCCGGTTGGCCAGCAGGCCCGTCGCGTCGTCGGCCGACCCGCTGCCGTCGGTGCCGATGAAGTTGCCCAGTACCCGCACCATGTTCAGGTTGTAGATCTGCTGGGCGTTCACCATCACGCCCGCGCCGCCGAAGCGCGTGACGGCCACGCCGCGCAGCACCGAATCGGAGGCGCCGTTCAAGAAGAGGATGCCGTTCGCCCCCGCTCCGGCGTTCGCGCCGTCGATGCGCACGGTAATGACCGCGTTGGTGCCCGTGGCCGCGCTGTTGGGCGTGCCGCCGTTGGTATAGCCGTCGATGGTGGCCGGGTAGGTGATCGGCGGCAGCGGCGTGGCGAGGCTGATGGTGGTGGGCACGCCGCCGAAGTTGAAGGCGATGGTGTCCGCGCTGATGTGGGCGTTGGCCTGCTCGATGGCCGCGCGCAGCGTGCAGGTGCCGCCGGCTGTGGCGCACAGGCCGTCGCCCGGGTTCGCGTCGACGGCGTCGCCCGCGTCGTTGACGGTGTAGGTGGCCGCCTGCGCGGCGCTGGCGCACAGCAGGGCGGGTAGCAGTATTTTTTTGATCATTTTGGCCTCTAGCGCCCGCATATCAAGCGCGAGCAGCTCTCTTTTTAAGAGCACCCAGGCTCGCCAGCAGGGCCGCGAGCAGCGCCAGTGCCGCGTGGCCCAGTGTCGGAATGGCGCTGGGGTTGCCCGCGGGGCCGCCCGGCACTTGCGCGCAGGCCGAAAACTCCGAGGTTTCCTGGTTGTTGCCGCCGCCGCCGCTGAAATAGCGCGTCGCGGTCATGCTCAGGTAGGTGCCTGCGGGCTGGGGCGGCAGATTGATGCTGCCGTTCACCTGGCCGCTGCCGTCGGTGCCCGTTTGCAGCGAACCGAGGAAGACGCGCCCTTGCGGCGTGCCGCAACTGGTATTGCCAAACACCTCGAAGCGCTGCGTGGTGTTTGCCACGCTGCTGAAGCTGAAATTCACCACCGTGCTGGTGGCGCCGGTGATGGCGGGTGCGGGCTGGCCGCTGTTCACCGTGGCCGGGTCGCTGCCGGCGGTGTCCACCAGCGCGATGCCCCGGCCCGCGTTGCCGTGGATGCTGTTGTTCGTGAAGCTGTGGTAGCGCAGGGCGGGAGCGGGCGCGGAGCTGTGCTCCACGCGGATGCCGTTGCCCCCCCAATGGCCGACGGTGTTGCCCTCGCCGGGGTCGGTGCCGCCGATGTGGATGAACCACGGGCTGAGGGGCAGTCCGCCGTCGGTGATGTACACGCCGTTGCCGCTGCCCGCCACGCTGGCCGTGCCGTCGGCGCCCACGCCGATGGCGTTGCCCTGCAGCGTTGCATTGCGGGCGCCGCCATGGAGGATCACCCCCGTGTCGGCGGCGCCGATCACGTTGCCGCGCACCATGCTGCCGGCGCCTTGGGGGCTGGCCACGGCAATGCCCGTATGAGTGCTGACGCGTGCCGTGCCCGCGCGGTTCGTGCCGATGTAGTTGCCCTGCACCAGCGTGCCTGGAGAAGCGCCCAGCGAAACGGCCCGCCCGCTGCTGCTGGCCACGATGAGGTTGCGGTCGGCCGGGTTGGCGCCACCCACCGTGGTGTTGCTGGCGCTGTTGTCGATATAGATGCCCGAGAACAGGTTGACCAGCGCGCCGGTCTGGTCGCCGCCCGTGCCGCTGCCATTGGTGCCGATGAAGTTGCCCGCGATGGCCACGCCCACCAAGCCGTTCGCGGAGCCTTGCCCGTCCAGCACGACGCCGTGGCCCCCGAAACCGGTGATGGCGAGCCCGCGCAGCACCGAGCCGGATGCGCCCGGCACGAACCGCAGGCCGTGCGTGCCCGCGCCCGCGTTGGCACCGTCGATGCGGGTGCTGATGTAGGCGTCATTGCCCACGGGCAAGGTGTTGGGGATGCCTGCGCCGAGGGCGTAGCCGTCGATGGTGGTCACGCCGGCGATGGCGGGCAGCGGGCTTTGGGGCTCGATGGTGACGGAGCCGCTCGAGAAGTTGAAATTGATGGTGTCGGCCGATGCGGGATTGTTGTTGGCCGCCTCGATGGCGGCGCGCAGCGTGCAGGGGGTGATCCCGCCGTTGCAGGGCACGGAGACGCTCAAGGGGGCGTCGCCTGTGTCGTTCACCGTGAACGTGGCGGCCGATGCAGCAGCGGGTAGGAGCAGGGCGACCGCCAGGGCCGGCGCGGTGTAAGCGGGTGTGAACAGCATCGCGGCGATTCTTCAAAAGAACCGCCCGGCCGTCTGCGCACGGCGCGACAAAAGCGCCATGCACCAGGCGACATGCCCCAGTCCGACAGGCTCCTAGCGCAGATCGGACGGCGCCAGCCCGAAGCGCCGGCGGAAGGCCCGGTTGAAAGTGGAGATGTCGGCGAAGCCACAGTCGAGCGCGATGTCGAGCACGCGGCGCTGGCGTTGCGCGGGGGCCTGCAGCAGCGCGCGGGCGCGGTCCAGGCGTGCCTCGCGCAGCGCGTCGGAAAAGCAGGTGCCCTCTTGCGCGAACAGGCGCTGCACCTGGCGCGGCGTGAGGTGGTGGCGCCGCGCCACCTCTTCCAGCGAAAGGCTGGCTTGCCCCAGCCGCGCCTGCATGTCGTGGCGGATCAGCGCCAGACGCGGGGTGGCCTGTGCCGCACGCCCTGGCGGCAGGTGGGCCTGAAGGGCCGGGGCGATGGCGCCCGCCAGCAGCTCGCGCAGGTGGGCCACGGCCAGATCCTGCTGCGGCGGCGCCAGCGGTGCGCTTTCGGCCAGCAGCTGGGCGTAGGCCAGGGCCAGCGCGCCGCTGGGCGCACCGGGCTGCAGCACGAGCAGCGGAGCCTCTTCCAGGCGCGGCACCAGGGGCGCGATGCTGGCGTGCGGCATCAGCACGCAGGCCGTGGGGCCGCCACAGGGCGTGATGACCTCGTACTCGCGCGCCTTTGACACCACGACCATGCTGTTCGCAGGCAAATGCTGCTCACCGTGCGGGGTCCGCAGCACCATGGGGGCGCGGCTGGTGGCCAGAAAAATGTCGTCGCAGCCGTCCTGCATCAGCGCGCGCGAGCGCGCTTGGTGGGCGGGCGTGCACAGCGTCCTTGCATGGACCACGTCCTGGCCCAAGGTCGTCACGCTGGTGGAAAACTCGAAAGAGCCCTGGGCATTGGCATGGCTCCAGAGATCGACGCGCATCAGCTCGCGCCCATACAGTTCGCGCAACGCGGCGGCCTTGTCAGGCCCCGCAAAGTCGCTGGAGGCCAGGCGGATGGACGAGGGCGGCGCGGGGTGGCTGGCGGGCATGGCGGGGCGATGGACGTTTCGCGCCTTTGTACATCAGGCACGGGCAACCCGGCAATCCATCGCGTCGCATGGTAGATACAGGCAGGAGGCAGGCGCCGCTTGCGCCCGCTACCCGCTCCTTCCATTTGTGCCAAAGCGGCCGCTGCCGGCAGTTCTGGTGCGCCTTGCGTGCCTTTGCCGCAGCGCGCCCGCACCCACCACCATGGCCGACGGCCGTGCCAGCCCAGCGCGGGGATGGCCGCAGGGCCGCCCACGGGCCCGCCACCCGACCCGGCCGCCACCACCACCACGCACAGCGAGGGTTCCGACGTGCCGAACCTCGCCCCAAGTCCAACGAGGCTGTCATCGTCAACACCGTGCCCGCGGGCAGATGGGTTAGCGTGAGGCTGCCGCTGTACTGACCGCCGTTGCCCGGGTACGTGCGACCCACGCCCCTGCCGTCGGCGTGGCATTCGGTGTTGCCAAAGATGAGCGGGGCGGCGCACGGGCACTGAGCCCGGTGCGACTGGTTGCCAGGGCTGTCTCCGCCCAGGCGGCTTATCCCGTGCGCAGCGCCTGAGTGAGGAACTCCAGGCAATCCTGCACCAGCGGGGGCCGCGCCCCCATGGGGGCGTGCGCCATGAGCGCCACCCGGCGCGAGATCACCGGTGCGTGCAGCGGGCTCACCCGTACGGCGGCCGCGTCCAGGTTGTGGGTGTACAGCCGGGAAATCACCCCCACCGCCAGCCCGCAGCGCACCAGGCTGTAGAGAGATTCGCTGTAGAGCAACTGGTCTGCCGCTGCCAGGTCCACCCCGTGCTGGCGCAAGGTGGCCACCGCGAGGTCGTAGGTGCTGCCCCTCGCGAACAGGGCCAGGCGTTCGCCGGCCAGGTCTTGCCATGCCAGCCGCTTGCGCCGGGCCAGCCGGTGGCGGATGGGCAGCACCGCCACCAGGTCGTCGTGGGCCACGGGGAAGGTCTCGATATGGGGCGGAAGATCGAGCGCGACGCCCAAGGCCAGGTCCACCTCGCCGCGCTGCAGCGCGGCCACCAGATCGTCGTTGAGGGGGTCCTGCAGGCGCAGGTCCACGTCCGGGTGCTGCGCCAGCCACTGCCGCAGCGGCTCGGCCAGCAGGTGCATGGCCGAGGGCAGCGCGGCCACGTGCAGGGTGCGCTTGCCATCGTCCAGCGTGCGGTACAGCCCATCCACTCCCTGTTCGTAGCCATTGATGAGCCGTTCCACCTGCGGCAGCAGCAGGGCGCCCTGGGGCGTGAGGCGCACGTGGTGCGTGCTGCGCTCCAGCACGGGCGCGCCCAGCACGGCCTCCAGCTCGCGGATGGAGGCGGACAGCGCGGGCTGCGTGAGCGACAGGGCCTCAGCCGCCTGCCGAAAACTCAGGGCCCGGGCCACGGCCTGAAAGCTGCGCAACTGGCGCAGCGTGGGCGTGCGGTGCGCGGGTGGGCGCTCGGCCGCGGGCCGTGTGGCGGGGTGTTTGCTCATAAGTTGCTTTTATTGCAACATCAAATTAAATCACTTCCGCCATCACACCGCGCTGCATAGCATGCGGCCATGCCCACCTTTGCCGCACCCGCAGATCCGCTGTACGCCTTTCTCCACGCCCTGCCCAAGGTGGAGCTGCACTGTCACCTGCTCGGCACCGTTCGGCGCGATACGTTCACCAGCCTCGTTCGCCGGGCGGGCGCCCCCATCGGCGATGCCGAGATCGAGGCCTTCTACACCCGGGGCGAAAAACCCGTGGGCGTGCTGCGGGTGCTGCGCGCGCTGGATGCCGAACTGATCCGCAGCCCGGATGACCTGCACCGCCTGACCTACGAATACCTGCAGGATGCCGCCGCGCACCACGTGCGCTATGCCGAGTTCTTCTGGAACCCCACGGGTACCGCACGGCAATCGGGGCTGGCCTATCCGCAGGCGCTGGAAGGCATCGTGCGCGCCATTGCAGATGCCGAGGCCGACTTCGGCATCACGGGCCGCCTGGTTGCCGCCATCGACCGCGAGGCCCCGCCCGAGGCCGCCACCGAAATGGTCGAATGGGTGCTGGCCCACCGGCGCGACGAGGTGATTGGCATCGGCATCGACTACCGCGAGGTGGATCACCCGCCTGAATGGTTCGCCCCGGCCTACGCGCTGGCGCGCCGGGGCGGGCTCAGGACCACGGCCCATGCGGGCGAGTTCGGCATGCCCTGGAACAACGTGCGCACGGCCCTCGACGTGCTGCAGGTGGACCGCATCGACCACGGCTACACGGTCCTCGACAACCCGGCCCTGGTGCACGAATGCGCCGACCGGGGCATCGTCTTCACCGTGGTCCCCACCAATTCGTATTACCTGCGCACCCTGGCCCCCGAACGCTGGGCGCTGGACCACCCCATCCGCCACATGCCGGCGGCGGGCCTGCGCATTCACCCCAACACCGATGACCCCACGCTGCACCACGTGAACCCCACCCAGGCCTGGGCCATGATGGTGCGCGACTTCGGCTTTGGTGCCGGGGACCTGCGCGGTTTCCTGGCCAATGGACTGGATGCCGCCTGGATTGACGATGGCACGCGGCGTGCATGGTCTACGCAGTGGCTGGCAGCGTTTGACAAGCAACTGGCGCAGACAAACCTGTTCTCTGCCGTCCCCCCCTGAAGGAGTCCTTGCATGTTTCCCTCCCGGTTCTTCCCTGTACCGTCCTTCTTGCCACAGCGCCTGGCGTGGCCTCTGGTGGCTGCGCTGCTCGGCGCAGGCGCCAGCATGGCTGCGCACGCGCAGGCCGCCTGGCCCGCCGCCAAGCCCATCACGCTCATCGTTCCCTTCAGTGCCGGGGGCAATGTGGATGTGACGGGGCGGCTCATCGCGCAAAGGCTCGGAGAGCGCCTGAAACAGAGCGTGGTGGTGGACAACGTGGCAGGCGCTGGCGGCGTCATCGGCATGGAAAAGGCCGCCAGGGCGGCGCCAGATGGCTACACGCTCGTCCTGGGTGCTGACAGCCCGGCGGCCATCGCACGACTGGTGAACCCTGCGGCCGTGCGCTACGACACCCTCAAGGACCTGGCTCCGGTGGGTTTGGTGACCACCGCTCCCATGCTGATCGTGGCGCGCCCCGGGCTGCCGGCGAACAACCTGGCCGATGTGCTGCGTCTGGCGCGTGAAAAGCCCGGACAGCTGAGTTACGCCACCTCGGGCGTGGGCACGGTGCTGCACCTGGCCATGGAGCGCGTCAAGGAACAGAGCAAGACCTTCATGGTGCATGTGCCATACCGGGGTGGCGCACAGATCGTGACCGATGTGATCGGCAACCAGGTGGACCTCGCCGTGCTCATCAGCGTGACGGCGGCGCCGCACATCCACAGCAAGAAGCTCAAGGCCATAGCCCTGACGGACGACCAGCGCCTGCCCTCTCTGCCCGACGTGCCGACGGTGGCCGAGACCGCGGGCTTCAAAGGGTTTGACATGGTCTCGTGGACGGGCCTGTTTGCCCCCGCGCAGACGCCCCCCGCCGTGGTGGAACGCCTGAACCGCGAGCTGGGCGAAGTGCTGCGCATGGACGATGTGCGCGCCAAGCTGGCCGATGGTGGCGCCGTGGCGGGCAAGGGAAGCGCCGCCGAGTTTGCGCGGTTTGTGCAGACCGAAAGCGCCCGGTATGCCGCGATCGTGAAGGCGGCGAACATCAAGGAATGACCCGCCGGCGGGGTGGTCAACCTGCCGGTGGGGGGCATGCGCTGGGGTCGATGGTGGCTGCACCATCGGTCATGGCGACACAAAAGCTATTAAATTGATAGCTTTTGGCGCTTTATGGATAAGCCCTAGGGCAATTTTTATGCATAAAAAATGCGCCTGCGCCGCAGCGCGCATACCCCCGCCATCAGGGCTGACAACAGCGCCAGCCCCGCATGTCCCAGCGTGGGGATGGCGGCAGGGCTGGCCGGGCCGCCCCCGCCGCCTGCTGCTCCCAGCGGCGACTCAAAGGCACCGATGTCGCATGCCGGGCCGATGGGGCGCGCCACGCCGCGCTGATCCGTCGCCGCACAGCGCCGCCGGTGTTGAGGGCCGGGCTGCCTGCCTGCAAGGCCATGGTCTGGCTGAAGCCGCCGTTGGCGGCCAGCGGCGCGAGCAGTGGGTCGGCGACGGGGATGGACGCGCCGCACGACGGAGCCGCCGAGCCGCCCCATTGCAGGTTGTTGCCTCCATCCACGATGGTGTTGCCCGCCATTCCATAGATGGCGCAATTGGACTGGCCCCCGGTGGTGTTGCCGATGAGTGTGTTGCGCAGCGTCAGGTGGGTGGGCGTGTTGGTGCCGAACACCGTGATGGTGCCGGGTGAACCGCCGTTGTCGGCAAAGGTGCTGTTGGTGATAGTGCCCGCAGGCACGCCGGAGACGCCGATCGCGTTGCCGCTGCCGCTCGCATCCCGCAGGTTGCCCTGGAAGGTGCTGTTGGTGATGGACAGCGTGCTCGTGAGGCCGGGGCTGACGACGATGGCGCCTCCGGTGGCACCCAAGGTATGGGACTGGTTGCGGGTGAACAGGCTTTGCGCAATGTTCAGCGCGGCGCCGGCGTGCAGGATGGCGCCGCCGTCGGCGCCTGCGATGTTCTCTACCGCGACGAAGTCGGTCAACGTGAGCGTGTCGGCGTCACCCCCGGTGTAGATGGCGCCGCCCGCGTTGGCCATGTTGCCCGTGGCCGTCACCTTCTGCAGCGTGAGCTGCGCGCCCCCGAACGAGTAGATGGCGCCGCCCCGGCTGAACGCACCGGATGCCACGTTGCCGAACAAGGTCACGTTGTTCAGCAGCAGCGTGCTGGTCTCGATGCGGATGGCGCCCCCGCTGCCATTCAGGGCCATGCCGTCCGTCAGAACCAGGTTCGCCATCGTATAGCTGGCCGCGCCGGTCAAGTCGAACAGGCGCACATTGCCGTCGCCCTGCAAGATGACGAGATCCCCGCCGTCGATGTGGGTGGACTGGTTGAGCACCTTGGTGCTGGTGATCGGGATGGAAACGGGGCTGGGGCCGCAGTTGAACGACACCGCGCCGCCGCCAGCCAGCGCCAGGTCGAGTGCGGCCTCGGTGCAACTGGCCGGCGTGCCAGAGCCCACGGCCGCTTGCGCGGGCAGGGCGCCAGCCAGGGCCAGGACGGCAGCCGATCGGGCCACGAGAGGGAAGATGGAGGCAGGAAGGCGGGTATGCGGCATGGCGTGCATTGGTGGTAAGTCTGGCTGCCGGGATTCTTGTGAAAACCCTGCTCTCCGTCTTGACGCCTGCGGCCCTCGCATTGACTGCTGCGGACACGTGTCAAAACCTGCAACACTACGCGCCATCGAGAGAGAAAGAGACGAGGAGGCGGCCCATGCAGACACCCACGCCCAGCCTGGAAGGGGTGGAAGAAGAACAGCCAGAGCCTGCTGGCGCGACGGTACCCATCCAGCGCTTGCGCCTGAGCGGCCTGCCCGGCGAACGCGATCTGCTCGCCATGCGCGACTACTTGGCCGACATCGTGCGGGCCGACTTCGCGCCGTTGCACGCCCACCAGCCCTGGTGCTACGAGGGCGCCACGCGTACCGTTCCGGGGGCGACGTGGAGCACCCAGCGTTTCGACCCCGTGGTCAGCACACGCACCGCCGCCATGTGCCGTGACGGGCAGGACGACCTCATGCTGTTCGTGTCGTCGGCCTGCATGACCATCGAACAGCCGGGGCACGAGACGCTGCGCATTCTGCCCGGCGGGGCAGCCCTGGCGTCGCGGGCGCGGCCCATGCGCGTGGTGCAGGAGCAGGCTGGCACTTTGTGGGCGCTGCGGGTGCCGCACCGCGATCTGGCCTGGCGCCTGCCGCGCCTGTCTGCGGCCCCGCTGCTGGCGCTGCACCAGGGCACGCCGCTCCTGCACATGCTGCCGCGCATGGGCAGGCTGCTCGACTCCGACCCGCTGCACGGCGCCGCAGCCCAGCAACTGGCCGCGCGACAGTTGCAGGACATGCTCGCCGTTGCCCTCGGCCAGTCGCGCGAGTTCACGGAGTGGGCCGAAGACCACAGCCTGCCCACCGCCCGGCTGCGCGCCGTGCAGGCCGACATTGCGGCCCACCTGGGTAGCGGGCGCCTGAGCATGGACTGGCTGTCAGAACGCCAAGGGATCTCCGCCCGCCACCTGCGGCGCCTGCTGGCGCAGGCCGGCACCAGCTACCAGGATGCGGTGCGCACGGCCCGCCTGCAAGCTGCCCGTGCCATGCTGGCCGATCCGCGCAACGCGGGCCTGAGCATTTCGGCCATTGCGCACGCGTGCGGGTTCTCGGAGGCGTCGGCGTTGAACCGCGCGTTCAAGCAGCACTACGGCATGACCCCCGGGCAGGCGCGGTGCGACGCGGGGCTGGGTTGACTGGCTCCGATGGATGTTCTCGGGATTCGCCACACCTTGGAAGTCGTTGTCCCCGGGCTTGTTGGAGCGGGGCTCACACTGGGGCCCAGGAGCGCTCTGGCTTGGCCAGGCTCAGTTGGGCAGTGGGGCTGTCGTGAGCCTGGATGCTCTCGACAGAAACCATCCACATGCAGCGAACGCGGTCAGCGCGCCAACTCTTCCCGCACCGCGGCCACCTGCCGGCGCGACACCGCCAGCAGCTCCGTGGAGCCCTGCAGCCGCACGGCCCAGCCTTCGCCCTCCTCGGGGTCGTAGTGCTTTTCCAGCGCGCGCACGGCGCGGCGGGCCACCAGCGCGTTGCGGTGGATGCGCAGGAAGCGCGGGGCGAACTTGGCCTCCAGCTCGCTCAGGGCGCCGTCCATGATGTAGCTGCGCGTGGCGGTGCGCACGGTGACGTACTTCTGCTCGGCCTTGAAGTACAGCACCTCGGCCAGGGGCAGGCGTTCGGTGCGGCCCCGGTCCTGGATGAGCAGGGTTTCGCCTTCGGGCACGCCGGTGGTGGGCGCGGACGCGGGGGGGCGCGTGCCACGCTGTACCTTGGCCAGTGCCTGCTGCAGGCGTTCGCGGCGCACGGGCTTGGTCAGGTAGTCGGTGGCATCCAGTTCGAACGCGCTCACGGCATGGTCCGCGTGGGCCGTCACGAACACCACGGCCGGGGGCTGGGGCAGGGTCTGCAGGGTGTGGGCCAGTGCCAGCCCATCCTGGCCGGGCATGTGGATGTCAAGCAGCACCAGGTCGAAGGCGCGTCCGCCCGTGGGCCCCAGCAGCGCCATGGTTTCGCCGGCGTTGGCGGCCTCGGCCACGGTCATGCGCTGGGCAGGCTGGGCCTGGGCGCAGTCGGACAGGAGGGTGCGCAAGCGGCTGCGGGCCAGGGCTTCGTCGTCAACGATCAGGATGTTCATGGTCGGTAGCGGGGCTGCTGTGGTTGAGGTCATCTTCGCCGTCCACCATGCGGCGCTGGGATGTTTGCGCGCGGCCGCCATGGGGGCCCCTTCGGGCTGGCGCCGCGCCGCGCGCGCCCCGGGCGCGCGCCTTGGGGTCGGTGGCGGGCAGGGTGATGCGCACCTGGTACAGGCCGTCCTGCACGCCGGCGGTGAATTCGCCCTGCACATCATGCAGCAGCGCCAGCCGCGCGCGGACGTTGGCCAGGGCAATGCCGTGGCCCCGGGGCGCCGTGTCGTCGCCATGGCCGTTGCCGTTCCTGCCTTCCTTGGGGGGCAGGGTGTTGGTGATGCGCACCACCACGCGGCTGCCGCGCAGCTCGGTCAGCACGCGCAGCCGCCCGCCGCGCGCGCTGGGCTCCACGCCGTGCTTGACGGCGTTCTCCACCAGCGGCTGCAGCAGCAGCGGCGGCAGGCGGGCGCTGTCGGTGCGGGGGTCCAGGTTCCACTGCACCTGCAGGCGCTTGCCAAAGCGCACCTCTTCGATGGCCAGGTAGCGGCGCGCCAGGGTGATCTCTTCGGCCAGCGTGACCGATTCCCCCTGTTCCACCAGCGCGTGGCGAAACAGGTCGCTCAGGTCTTCGAGCAGCGATTCGGCCTTGGCCGGTTCCGCGCGCACCAGCGCGATGGCGCTGTTGAGGGTGTTGAACAGGAAGTGCGGCCGGATGCGCGACTGCAGCTCGGTCAGCCGCGCCGTGGTGGCGGCGGGCGTGCGGCCCCGTGCGCGCAGCACCAGCGCCGCCACCAGCATGGCCGCCAGCAGCGCCCCTGTCGCGGCGCTGGCCAGCCAGGGCGGTGACGCAGGTTGCGCCACCAGCGCCAGCATGCCGCAGGCGTAGGCGCCCGCCAGCGCGCCCAGCAGCACGCCGGCCGCATACTGCTGCGCGGTGGAGAGGCGCTGCAGAACAGTCTTGAGGCTGCAGGCCGTGATGAGCCACAGCAGCGTGGCCGGCAATGCCCCGCCCGTCAGCAGCGCCATCGTGGCCAGCCATTCCACGGGGTTGCCCGCTCCGAACATCGCGCCCACGCCCACCACCAGCTCCACGAACAGCACGGCCCGCAGCACCACGCCCACCTGGCAGGCATCGAACACCAGCACCCGGCGCGCGGGCGCCAGGCCACCCCGCGCGGAGCCTCGCGGCAGGGCCGAATCGGGCGGCGGGGGCTGGGTCGATAAAATTTGCGTGTTTTGCATTGCGGCGCCCGGGTTGTCCGGGTGTCTGAACCTCCGGATTATTGCCCTCCTATGTCCAAAGCCCAAGCCACCAGCGCTGACTCTGCGCCGTCCCACAACCAGCTCGATACCAAGGCCCAGGCCTGGTCGGCGCTGTTTTCCGAGCCCATGAGCGACCTGGTCAAGCGCTACACCTCCAGCGTGTTCTTCGACAAGCGCCTGTGGCAGGCCGACATCGCGGGCAGCCTGGCGCATGCCGAGATGCTGGCGGCCCAGGGCGTGATCAGCCAGGAGGACCACGCCTCCATCCAGCGCGGCATGGCGCAGATCACCTCCGAGATCGAGTCCGGCGGCTTCGAATGGAAGCTGGACCTGGAGGACGTGCACCTGAACATCGAGGCGCGCCTGACGCAGCTGGTGGGCGATGCGGGCAAGCGCCTGCACACCGGCCGCAGCCGCAACGACCAGGTGGCCACCGACGTGCGCCTGTGGCTGCGTGGCGAGATCGACTTGATCGGCGACCTGCTGAAAGAACTGCAGGTGTCGCTGGTGGATGTGGCCGAGCAGAACGTCGAGGTGATCCTGCCCGGCTTCACCCACCTGCAGGTGGCCCAGCCGGTGAGCTTCGGCCACCACATGCTGGCCTATGTGGAAATGTTCGCGCGCGACGCCGAGCGCATGGCCGATGTGCGCCGCCGCACCAACGTGCTGCCGCTGGGCAGTGCGGCCCTGGCCGGCACCACCTACCCGCTGGACCGCGAGCGCGTGGCCAAGACGCTGGGCATGGTGGACGTGAACGGGTCCCCCGCGGTGTGCCAGAACAGCCTGGACGCCGTGAGCGACCGTGACTTCGCCATCGAATTCACCGCCGCCGCCAGCCTGTGCATGGTGCACGTGAGCCGCCTGAGTGAAGAACTCATCATCTGGATGAGCCAGAACTTCGGCTTCATCAAGATCGCCGACCGCTTCACCACGGGCAGCTCGATCATGCCGCAGAAGAAGAACCCCGATGTGCCGGAACTGGCGCGCGGCAAGACCGGCCGCGTGGTCGGCCACCTGATGGGCCTGATCACCCTGATGAAGGGCCAGCCGCTGGCCTACAACAAGGACAACCAGGAGGACAAGGAGCCGCTGTTCGACACCGTGGACACGCTGAAAGACACGCTGCGCATCTTCGCCGAGATGGTCGGCGGCCAGCTGAACCTCGCCACGGGCCAGAAGGAGGGCGGCATCACCGTCAACGCGCCCGCGATGGAGCAGGCCGCGCTCAAGGGCTACGCCACCGCCACCGACCTGGCCGACTACCTGGTCAAGAAGGGCTTGCCCTTCCGCGACGCGCACGAGACCGTGGCCCACGCCGTGAAGGCGGCCACCACGCATGCCTGCGACCTGTCGGAGCTGCCCCTGGCCGTGCTGCAGGGCTTTCACCCGCAGATCGACAAGGACGTGTACGAGTGCCTGAGCCTGCGCGGCTCGCTCAATGCGCGCAACACCTTGGGCGGCACCGCGCCCGCGCAGGTGCGCAGCCAGCTGGAGCGCCACCGCGCGCGCCTGGGAAAATGAGACAACCCCTGGGGCGCTGCGCGCCTTTGCCCGTCTCTCGAATCGCCGCGCAGTTCGGGAAGGGGCACGCCGCCAGCGTACGCCAGCGCAGCGCCGCAGCCACGGCGGGGCGGCCCCTGGTGCGCCGGGGCCGCTGGCCTGAACCGTGCTAGGTGTGCGGATGCGCACCCCAGCGACCACATTCGAACAAACCGGAGTTCTGCCATGACGACCACTTCCCGCCGCAGCCTGCTGTCCCGCCTTTTGCGCACCACCGCCCTGGTGGGCGCCGCGCTGACCGTGGGGCTGGCCTTTGCCCAGGCACCCAAGCCCATCCGCCTGCTGGTGGGTTTCCCGCCCGGCGGCGGCACCGATGCGATCGCGCGCACGCTCGCCGAGAAGCTCAAGGACGAATTGGGCCAGCCCGTGGTGGTGGAAAACCGCCCCGGTGCGGGCGGCCAGATCGCCGCGCAGGCGCTCAAGGCCTCGGCGCCGGACGGCACCACGCTGTTCCTCACGCACGACCACACCATCTCCATCCTGCCGCAGGTGGTGAAGAACCCGGGCTTTGATCCGGTGCGCGACTTCGTGCCCGTGGGCGGCTTCGCCACCTTCGTGAACGCGTTCGCCGTCTCGGGCGGCACGCCGGCGAAGTCGTTCCCCGAGTACGTGGCCTGGGTGAAGGCCAGTGGCCACGGCAAGGGCGCGGTGGGCATTCCGGCACCCGCCTCCACGCCCGAGTTCCTGGTCAAGCTGCTGGGCCAGAAGTACCAGCTGGACCTGGTTTCGGCCCCCTACCGGGGCAGTGCGCCCATGATGGCCGACATGCTGGGCAACCAGATCAGCGCGGGCGTGGCCTCGGTGCAGGACTTCATGGAGAACCACAAGGCCGGCAAGGTGCGCGTGGTGGGCGTGCTGGGCACCAGGCGCCAGGCGGCCATGCCCGACGTGCCCACCTTCGACGAGATGGGCCTCAAGGGTTTCGAGGACCTGCCGTACTACGGCATCTACGCACCCACCGGCACGCCGCAGAAGTTCATCACCGACTTCTCGGCCGCGCTGGGCAAGGTCGTGGCCATGCCCGACGTGCGTGACCACCTCACCGCCATGGGGCTCACCGTGGGCCACATGTCGCCCCAGCAGCTGGCCGCCCGCCAGGCTTCCTACACCGACGCCTGGACCCGCATCATCAAGACGAGCGGGTTCGTGGCCCAGTAGTGGGGGTTCCGAAGGGCCGTGGCGCCAGCGCGGCCGGGCAATGAAATAGCCGCCAGCGCTTGTCAATCAAGCGCTGGCGGCTATTGTTTTTGTAGCAATGGAATGGAGCGCCCGGCGGTGCCCCCCGCGGCTTGTCCGGCTACAGCATGGCCTCGCGCTGCTGCTCGGCGCGCGACGCGCCGATGGCGGTTTCCACCTTCTTGACCTCTTCGGGCGGCGGCAGCACGGCGGGCATGCCCAGCGCCTCAATGGCCAGTTCGCGGCACCAGCCCTTGGTGTGGTAGAGGTGGTGGTCCTCGTCCTTTTCCACGGCCTTGTGGGCCGCTTTCAGCGTCTGGCCCACGTCCCCCGTGGCCACCTCGGCCACCTTGCCCAGCAGTTCCCAGTTGGCGTGGTCCTTGGTCTCGGCGTGCACCACGCATTCGCAGGCCACCAGCTGGGCGGCGGCGGGGTCGCCCGCCTGTTTCGCCAGCTGCATGGCCTTGACCAGGGATTCGCCGATGTGCTTGACCACCGCCCGGCTGGGTGACTGCGCGGCCGGGTCCAGGCCCAGGGCGTCGCACAGGCTGCGCACCACCTCCTGGTGGGTCAGGGTTTCTTCCAGATAGGTCTGCCATTCCTTCTTGAGATCCGGGTTCACGGCGCAGGTGAGCGCGGTGCGGTACACCTGCTCGCCGCCGAGTTCGGTCTCCATCATCTGGAGCACGAGATCATCAAGCTGGTGGCTGTCATAGTGGGCTTTGGGCATGGTTTCTCCTTCGGTGGTTGGGTTGGCAATGGGGTGTGCGCAGGGGGTGTTCGTTCATGCGAGGGTGCGGACCCTGGGTTCGCGCTCCCATTGGCGGGTCTGTGCGGCCGCCAGGAAGCCCTGCACGTCGGCCGGGTCCACCACGCCCGCATCGGGCTCGATGCCCCCGGCCTGCAGGATGGCCTGGGTGCCCTTGCAGGCCGCGATGGCCTTGAGGTGCCCGAACGCGTCGCGGAACCAGTCCACGGCGGCGGCCTCCTGGGCCAGCTGCGCGCCCATCTCGGGCGACAGCACCGAGGCCACGGCGTCGAACACCACCGATGGCGTGCCTTGCAGCTGCCCGTCGGCGGGCAGCTGGGTGCCGTCCCTGAGTTGGGCACCGCCCACCTTGGGCGCCACGATCTTGACGGTGGCGCCGGCCTTCTCCGCCGCCTTGCGCAGGTTGGCCACCGTGTTGCCGTTGGAGCCGTCGGCCACCAGGATGCCGATGCAGCGGCCCTGCAGCGTGGGCTTCATGCGGTCGATGATGCGCAGCGCGGGAGAGGGCGGCAGGTCCTGCACCGGATCGGCCACCGGAGGGGCGGGGGGCAGGGCCTGCAGGCCCAGCCCGTCGGCCACGCGCCGGGCCAGCTCGGGGTCCACGTGCTGCAGGTGGCCCACCACGGCCTCGCGCACATGCGGCGTGCCCACCTTGGACAATTCGAACACCAGCGCGGACGCCATGTGCGCCTGCTCCAGAGGGCTCTGGCTGCGAAAGAACATGCGCGCCTGGCTGTAGTGGTCGGCGAAGCTCTCGGCGCGGATGCGCCCCTTGGCGCCGTCGTCCCCTTGCGCGAAATGCCGCATTCCCAGCGCCTGCGAGGCGCGCGGCGTATCGGACTGCAGGCTGCTGGGCTCGTAGTTCACGCGGCCCTTGGGCACCTGCATCTGCATGTGGCCGTCGCGCTGCATGTTGTGAAAGGGGCACTTGGGCGCATTGATGGGAATCTGCGCGAAGTTGGGCCCGCCCAGGCGCGACAGCTGCGTGTCCAGGTACGAGAACAGGCGGCCCTGCAGCAGCGGGTCGTTGCTGAAGTCGATGCCTGGCGGCACATTGGCGGGGCAATAGGCCACCTGCTCGGTCTCCGCGAAGAAGTTGTCGGGCCAGCGGTTGAGCACCATGCGGCCCACGGGCTGCAGCGGCACCAGTTCCTCGGGGACGAGCTTGGTGGGGTCCAGGTGGTCGAACGGAAAGCGCTCCGCATCCTCTTCGGTGAAGAGCTGCACGGACAGCTCCCATTCCGGGAAATCGCCCGCCTCGATGGCCTCGAACAGGTCGCGTCGGTGGAAGTCGTTGTCCGCCGCCTGCAGCTTCACGGCCTCGTCCCACACCGTGGACTGGATGCCCAGCTTGGGGCGCCAGTGGAATTTCACGAAGGTGCTGTCGCCCGCGGCATTGATCAGGCGGAAGCTGTGCACGCCGAAGCCCTCCATCATGCGCAGGCTGCGCGGGATGGTGCGGTCGCTCATCGCCCACATGATCATGTGCAGCGACTCGGGCATCAGCGAGATGAAATCCCAGAAGGTGTCGTGCGCGCTGGCCGCCTGGGGAAACGCACGGTCGGGCTCCATCTTGACGGCGTGCACGAGGTCGGGAAACTTCATCGCGTCCTGGATGAAGAACACGGGGATGTTGTTGCCCACCAGGTCCCAGTTGCCCTCGGGGGTGTAGAACTTGACGGCGAAGCCGCGCACGTCGCGCGGCGTGTCCACCGAACCGGCGCCGCCCGCCACGGTGGAAAAGCGCGTGAACACGGGTGTCTGAACGCCCACCTCCGTGAGCACGCGGGCGGTGGTGTACTGCTTGAGCGAATGGGTGAGCTCGAAGAAACCGTGGGCCGCCGAGCCGCGCGCGTGCACGATGCGCTCGGGAATGCGCTCGTGGTCGAAGTGGGTGATCTTCTCGCGCAGGATGAAATCCTCGAGCAGCGTGGGGCCGCGCGGCGACGAACGCAGGGAGTTCTGGTTGTCCGCCACGGGAATGCCCAGCTGCGTGGTGAGCACGGGGTGCTTGCCGCCAGCTTGCTGCTGCAACTCGCCCGCGTTGCCGCGGTAGGTGTCGGCCTGGGTGGAGGAGGGAGCAGCGGGCAGCGTCTTCTTTGCCGCGCCGCGGGTGGTGGGGGTTCGTGCCATGGGCGCTCCTGAACGGTGGGAAGGAAGGGAAACAAACCCCCATCTTTGAGGGCCACACGCCGCCGCGGGGTAGGACGCCACCGTATCGGGCCGTCGTCGGCGGGCGGTGATCCGGCCGGCTGGCCGGATACGTAAGCGCTTGCAACGCCGCGCCGGGTGCAGTGCCGTTTTGTTACGCTTGCCGGTTCCTTCGGAGGGGACAGCGTGAACGCAAAGAAATGGATGCTGGCCACCAGCCTGTCGCTGGCGGCCTGGGGGGCGCAGGCCCTGCAGATCACCAGCTTTTCGCCGCAGGGCGAAGTGGCCCGGGTGCGGCAGGTGGTGGCCAAGTTCGATGCCGCTGCCGTCAACTTTGGCGACCCCAAGGCGCCCGCGCCGCTGGCCCTGAGTTGCAGCGATGCCGGGGCCACCAAGGGCACGGGCCGCTGGACGGGAGAGCGCGAGTGGGTGTTCGACTTCGAGCGCGACCTGCCGCCGGGGGTGCGCTGCACCGCCACCGTCAGGGCAGGGTTCAAATCGGCCGCTGGCGCTGAATTGACGGGCGCGAAAAGCTATCAATTCAATAGCGGAGGGCCATTCGTGCAGGCCATCCGCCCGAACCCCTACCAGGAGATCGACGAAGAGCAGTTCTTCGTGCTGCAGCTCAATGGCCCCGCCACCACCGCCAGCGTGCAGGGCAATGTGTGGTGCACGGCCGAAGGCGTGGGCGAGCGCATCCCGGTCCGGTTGATCGAGGGCGCGCAGCGGGCCGAGATCCTGAAGGCGCTGGGCCTGGAGAAAAGCGCCGCGCAGGAGCCCCTGCAGTACGCCGCGCTGGCCTGCAACCGGCGGTTCACGTCCGGTTCGCGCATGCAGGTCGTGTTCGGCAAGGGCGTCGCCACGCCCAGCGGGGTGGCCAACGCGGTGGAAAAACGCTTTGACTTCAAGGTGCGCGAGCCCTTCTCGGCCGAATTCAGCTGTGAGCGGGAGAACGCGCAGGCGGCCTGCCTGCCCATCCGTCCGCTGCAGCTGTCCTTCAATGCCCCCGTGCCGCGCAAGCTTGCAGCGGCCATCCGCCTCAAATCGGCCAAGGAGACGCTCCAGCCCCGGATGGAAGGCGCGGGCGACGGCCAGGCGGGCGATGCGCTGGTGAACAGCGTGCAGTTCGCCGCGCCCCTGGCCGAGAACACGGCGTTCACGCTGGAGCTGCCCAAGGACCTCAAGGACGCCTCGGGCCGTCCGCTGCGCAATGCCGACAGCTTTCCGCTGAAGGTGGCCACGGGCGGCATGCCGCCGCTGGCCAAGTTCGCGGCGGCGCCGTTCGGCATCGTGGAGCGTTTTGCCGAGGGGCCGCGCTCCGACAAGCCCCCCGCGCTGCTGCCGGTGACGCTGCGCAATGTCGAGGCGGCGCTGCGCGTGCAGGGGCTGCAGCCGGGCGCCGAGGCACCGGCAGGCAAGGTGAGCACGTTCAAGCCCCGCACCGATGCGGACATCATCGCGTGGTTCCGCAAGGTGCAGCGCTATGACAACTACGTGGTGAACCGCAAGCAGGCGCGGCAGGACGTGAGCGGCCCGCTGCCCAAGGCGCTGGACGAGGACAAGGAGTACGTGCAGTCGCGCATGCTGTCGCTGCTGGCGGGCAAGGGCGGGGTGAAGACGCTGGACCTGCCCAGGCCTTCCGGCAACGACCCGCGCCCGTTCGAGGTGGTGGGCATTCCCCTCGCGCCCGGGTTCCACGTGGTGGAGATCGCCTCGCAGAAGCTGGGCGCCTCGCTGCTCGACGAACGCCATGGCGATGCCCGCACGATGTATGTGCGCACCTCGGCCCTGGTCACCAACCTGGGCGTGCATTTCAAGCTGGGCCGCGAGAACGCACTGGCCTGGGTGACCACGCTCGACAAGGGCCAGCCGGTGCAGGGCGCCACGGTGCGTGTGTCCGACTGCAAGGGCAACGAGCTGGCGCAGGCCATCACCAACGACCAGGGGGTCGCGAACATCGAGGGCCTGTCGTCCGAACCGCCGCGCTGCGGCGATGCCTACCACGGCGGCGATGGCGGCCAGGCCTATTTCGTGAGTGCGCGCCACAAGGGCGACGACGGCGTGGAGGACATGGCCTTCACGTGGAGCGACTGGCAGCGCGGCATCGAGCCCTGGCGCTTCAACGTGCCCACGAACAGCGCCCCGCGCCCCGGCGAGCGGGCCCACACCATCTTCGACCGCACCCTGTTCCGGGCGGGCGAAACCGTGTCGATGAAGCACGTGCTGCGCTCTGAAACCCGCCAGGGGTTCGCGCTGCCCGCGCAGCGGCCCGAGACCCTGGTCATCACCCATGTGGGCAGCGGCCAGCAATTCACCCAGAGCCTCGCATGGCGCACGACCGCCACCGGGGGGCTGAGCGCGCAGAGCAGCTTCGCCGTGCCGCCCGCCGCCAAGCTCGGCGTGTACCAGGTGGAGCTGCGCAGCGATTCCGACAATGAGCGCAGCTTCAGCTCGGGCGAGTTCCGCGTGGAGGAATTCCGCCTGCCGGTGCTCGAAGGGCGCATTGCGCCGGCCGACAAGAAGGCGCTGGTGCGCGTGCGCTCGGTGCCCACCGACGTGCAGGTCAATTACGTGGCGGGCGGCGGCGCGGCCCATCTGCCGGTGCGGGTGTCCGCCCTGGTGCGCGGCAAGAGCCTGCAGTACGCCGACTACGAGGCCTTCAGCTTCAACCCTCCGCGCAAGCGCGCGCAGGCCTCCAGCGCGGGTGGCGACGACGAGGAGCCCGCCGCCAGCCAGGACGCGCGCGTGATCGCCGACAAGCTGCCGCTCACGCTGAACAAGGACGGGGCGGGCAAGCTGACCATCGACAACGTGCCCCAGGCGCGCGAACCACAGGAATTGCTGATGGAGGCCACGTATGCCGACCCCAACGGCGAGGTGCAGACCCTGCGCGGCACGCACACGCTGTGGCCCGCCGGCGTGGTGGCGGGCGTGAAGACCGAGGGCTGGGTCTCGGCCCGCCAGAAGATCCGCTACCAGGCCCTGGCGCTGCAGCACGACGGCAAGCCCGCCGCCGACACCTCGCTGCAGGTGCAGGCCATCGCGCGCATCACGACCACCACGCGCAAGCGCATGGTGGGCGGCTTCTACAGCTATGACAACCAGACCGAAACGAAAGACCTGGGCACGCTGTGCAGCGGCAAGAGCGACGCGCGCGGCCTGCTGCTGTGCGAGTCCAGGCTGGATGAGCCCGGCGAGGTGGAACTGGTGGTCACGGCCACCGACCGCGACGGCAACACCAGCGTGGCCGCCTCGTCGGTGTGGGTCACGCGCCAGGGCGAGCTGTGGTTTGGCGGCGAGGACCACGACCGCATCGACCTGCTGCCCGAGAAGAAAAGCTACCAGCCGGGCGAGACCGCCAAGTTCCAGGTGCGCATGCCGTTCCGCTTTGCCACGGCACTGGTGGCGGTGGAGCGCGAGGGCGTCATCGACACCCAGGTGGTGCAGCTCAACGGCCAGGACCCGACGGTGAGCCTGAAGGTGCAGCCGGATTGGGGCCCGAACGTGTACGTGAGCGTGCTGGCCCTGCGCGGGCGCCTGCGCGAAGTGCCGTGGTACAGCTTCTTCACATGGGGCTTCAAGGCGCCGCGCGAGTGGTGGACCTCGTTCTGGTACGAGGGCAAGGAGTACCAGGCGCCCACGGCGCTGGTGGACCTGTCCAAGCCCGCCTTCCGGCTGGGCCTGGCCGAGATCCGCGTGGGCACGCAGGCCCACCAGATCAGCGTGAAGGTGGCGGCCGACAAGGAAAGCTATGCCGTGCGCGGCAAGGCGCAGGTCACCATCACCGCCACGCTGCCGGGCGGCAAGCCCGCCGCCAATGCCGAGGTGGCCGTGGCCGCCGTGGACCAGGCGCTGCTGGAGCTGATGCCCAACACCAGCTGGAACCTGCTCGAAGCCATGCTCCAGCGCCGCAGCTGGGGCGTGGAGACCTCCACCGCGCAGATGGAGATCATCGGCCGGCGCCACTATGGCAAGAAGGCCGTGCCTGCCGGCGGCGGAGGGGGCAGGGCGCAGACGCGCGAGCTGCTCGACACGCTGCTGCTGTGGGAGCCGGCCCTGCAGCTGGACGCCAACGGCCAGGCCAAGGTGACGGTGCCGCTCAATGACGCGCTGACCACGTTCAAGATCGTGGCGGTGGCCGATGCGTCCACCGGCCTGTTCGGCACCGGCAGCACCAGCATCCGCGCCACGCAGGATTTGCAGATCATCAGCGGCCTGCCGCACCTGGTGCGCGAGGACGACCAGTTCCGCGCGCAGATCACGCTGCGCAACACCACCAAGGCGGCGATGAAGGTCGAGGTGGCGCCGCGCGCCACGCTGCTGGAGCTCAAGCCCCAGACCGTCGACATCCCCGCCGGCGAGTCGCGCGAGGTGGCCTGGAACGTCACCGCGCCCGCCCAGCTGGCGCAGACGCGCTCAGAGTCCATCCTGTGGGAGATCGAGGCCAAGGACACCGTCAGCGGCGCGCGCGATGCCCTCAAGGCACGCCAGCGCATCATCCCCGCCGTGCCGCTCACGGTGCAGCAGGCCACGCTCGTGCAGGTGGACGGCAGCTTCAGCCTGGACGTGAACCCGCCCGCCGATGCGCTGCCGGGCCGGGGCGGCCTCAAGATGTCGCTGCAGCCCAAGCTGGCCGAGGGCCTGCCCGGCGTGCGCGACTGGTGGGCCCGCTACCCGTTCGCCTGCCTGGAGCAAAAGACCAGCAAGGCCGTGGGCCTGCGTGACGGCGCGCTGTGGCAGACCGTGGTGGCGCAGCTGCCCACCTACCTGGACAGCGACGGTCTGGCCAACTACTTCCCGCCGCGCGACGGCGACGCCAACCGGGGCAGCGACACGCTCACGGCCTACGTGCTGGCGGCCACGCACGAGGCGGCCAGCCTCAACCCCGCGTTTGCCCTGCCCGACGAGGCCCGCGCGCCCATGGAGCGCGGCTTGATCGCGTTCGTGGAAGGCCGCATCCAGCGCAGCTTCTGGAGCCCGCGCAAGGACCTGGACATGCGCAAGGTGGCCGCGCTGGAGGCGCTCTCGCGCTACGGCAAGGCTCAGGGCCGGATGGTCGGCAGCATCACCATCGCGCCCAACCAGTGGCCCACGCACACGGTGATCGACTGGGTCAACGTCCTCAAGCGCGTGGCCGATGTGCCCGAGCGCGACAAGCGCCTGGCCGAAGCCCTGCAGATCCTGCGCAGCCGCCTGTCGTTCCAGGGCACCAAGCTGATCTTCAGCACCGAGCAGGACGACTACTGGTGGTGGCTGATGCAGAACGGCGACGTGAACACCGCGCGCCTGATGCTCGCGGTGATGGACGACCCGGCCTGGAAGGACGACATGGGCCGCCTGGCCAACGGCTTCATCAGCCGCCAGCAGGCCGGCGCCTGGCACACCACCACGGCCAACCTGTGGGGCGGGCTGGCGCTGGAGAAGTTCAGCGCCAGGTTCGAGGCCACGCCGGTGTCGGGCACCACCAAGGCCGCCATGGGCGCCCACAACGCGGCGGTGGACTGGAGCAAGGTCGAGCGCGTGAAGACCACCGACCTGACAGGCGCTGCGCACCAGACCACCTGGTTCGGCGCGCCTGCGTCGCCGGGCAACCTGAAGAACAACGGCATGTTCCTGCCCTGGGGCACAGCGGGTGGCAAGGAGCCACTGGCCGTCACGCACCAGGGCCCCGGCAAGCCCTGGCTCACGCTGCAGTCGGTGGCCGCCATCCAGCTCAAGGCGCCTTTCGCGGCGGGGTACAGCATCACCAAGACCGTGACCCCCGTGGAGCAGGCCAACAAGGCGCTGCCGCCCGGCCAGTACACGCGCGGCGACGTGCTGCGCGTGACGCTGGAGGTGAACGCCAGCGCCGACATGACCTGGGTGGCCATCACCGACCCGGTCCCGGGCGGCGCCACCATCCTGGGCAGCGGCCTGGGCCGCGACTCGGCCATCGCCACGCAGGGCGAGAAGGCGAAGAGCGGCGCGGGCTGGCCCGCGTTCGAGGAGCGCAGCTTCGAGGCCTTCCGCAGCTACTACGAGTACCTGCCCAAGGGCACGGTCAAGATGGAGTACACCGTGCGCCTGAACAACGTGGGCGATTTCGCGCTGCCCCCGAGCCGCGTGGAGGCCATGTACGCGCCCGAGATGTTCGGCGAGCTGCCCAACGCGCGGGTCAAGGTGGAGGCGGCCAGGTAGCCGCGGCGCCGTGCCACGCCCCGTCATGAGCCGTCCCCGGAGCCGCGCGCCATGAGCCTCAGTGTCTTCGTGGAACTGCGGTTCTGGCTGCTGGTGGCGTTTTCCCTGGTGCTGCCCGCGGGCATCTACGGGCTGCTGCTGGCCACGCGCTCGATCTCGCGCATGGCGGTGCTGGGTTTTGGCGTGGCGCTGGTGCTGATCGCGGGCGTGGACGTGTACCTGCTGCAATCGCTCGCGGCCCTGGCCAAAGGCACGCCGTCGCTGGCGGACGACGCGGTGTTCATCTCCGAGCTGTCGATTGCCCTGTACATCCTGCCGGTGGTGTTCGGCGGCATCGGGGTCAACCTGATCTCGCACGTGCTGCTGCGCCACCTGACCGAGGCCGAAACGCGGTTCGACCGGGAGCATCGGGATGACTGACCGTGGCCGGCCCGTGGTGCCCGGGCGGGCGCGCAGGCCGTACAAGGGGTGGGCCGTGGCGGCCCTGTCCGCCTTCCTGGCGGCGCCCGCGGCGGCCATCGCGACTTTCGAGGAGGTGCGCGCGGACTTCAGACCGTCCGACACCGTGCTCCTCTCGCGCGAAGGCGAGGTGCTGCAGCGCCTGCGCACCGACACCACCGTGCGCCGTGGCCAGTGGGTGGCGCTGGCCGACATTTCACCCGCGCTGCGCACGGCCCTGGTGCTCAGCGAGGACAAGCGTTTCTTCGAGCACAGCGGGGTGGACTGGCAAGCCGCCTCGGCCGCCGCCTGGGGCAACCTGTGGAACCAGCGCACGCGCGGGGCCAGCACCATCACCATGCAGCTGGCGGGCCTGCTCGATGGGGACTGGCGCCAGGGGCCGGGCGGGCGCTCGGTGGCGCAAAAGCTCGGCCAGACGGTGGCCGCACAGGTGCTGGACCGGCGCTGGCGCAAGGACCAGATCCTGGAGGCCTACCTCAACCTCGTACCCTTTCGCAGCGAACTGGTGGGCATCGACGCCCTGAGCCGCACGCTGTTCGGCAAGGCCGCCCATGGCCTGGACGAGCGCGAGGCGGCCGTGGCGGCCGCGCTGGTGCGCGCGCCCAACGCGCGCCCCGGCCTGGTGGCGCAGCGGGCCTGCGGGGTGCTGCGCGACATGCGGGCGCAGCAGCCACCGGCGCGGCCGCCATCCCTGGCCTCCGGCCGTCCGGCACAGCACCTGCCCCCCGTGGACTGCGATGCCCTGGACCTGTTCGCCACGGCGGCGCTGCAGCGCCGCGCGTTCGATGCGAGCGAGGGCGTGGCCCCCCACTTCGCGCGGCACTTGCTGCGCCAGCGCTTCAAGGAAGGGGGCGTGGTGCCCGAGCGCGTGCAGAGCACGCTGCGCGCGCCGCTGCAGCGCTTTGCCGTGCAGACCCTGCAGCAGCACCTGCGGGAGCTGCGCGGGCGCAACGTGGAAGACGGCGCGGTGCTGGTGCTGGACAACGCCACGGGCGCGGTGCTGGCCTGGGTGGGCTCGTCGGGGCCGCTGAGCCAGGCCGGCGAGGTGGACGGCGTGCTGGCGCCGCGCCAGCCGGGCTCCACGCTCAAGCCGTTCCTGTATGCGCAGGCCATCGCCGAGCGGCGTCTCACGGCGGCCTCGCTGGTGGACGATTCGCCCGCGCACATCGCCACCGCGGGCGGCCTGTACATCCCGCAGAACTACGACCGCCAGTTCAAGGGCTGGGTGTCGGTGCGCACCGCGCTGGCGGCGTCGCTGAACGTGCCGGCGGTGCGCACGCTGGTCATGGTCACGCCGGACGCGTTCCATCGCCAGCTCTCCGCGGCGGGCATGCCGCTGCGCGAAAACGGGGACTACTTTGGCTACAGCCTCGCGCTGGGCAGCCCCGAGGTGCCGCTGCTGCACCTGTCCAACGCGTTTCGCACCCTCGCCAACGGCGGGCGCCTGAGCCCGGTGGCATGGGCCCAGGCGCCCCCCGGCAAGGTCCCGGCCTTCGCCCCCGCGCTCGATCCGCGCGCCGTCTTCATCGTGGGCGACATCCTGTCCGACGGCAATGCGCGGGCGCGCACCTTCGGCACCGACAGCGTGCTGGCCACGCGCTTCTGGACCGCCGTGAAGACCGGCACCAGCAAGGACATGCGCGACAACTGGGCCGTGGGCTGGTCCGCGCGCTACACCGTGGGCGTGTGGGTGGGCAATGCCAGCGGCGCGGCCATGCACGACGTGAGCGGCACCAGCGGCGCCGCGCCCATCTGGGCCGCGGTCATGGGCTTCCTGCACGCGCGTGAACCCAGCCGCGCCCCCAAGGCGCCCCCAGGCCTTGCCCGGGCCACCGTGCAATTCGGGCCCGCCGCGCCACAGCCCGGTGGCGCGGGCGACGCCCGCCAGCCCCTGGAGGCGGCGCGGCAGGAGTGGTTCCTGGAGGGCACCCAGCAGTCCCTGTTTGCTATTGATTCAGGAGCTAACGGGCAAGACGAACCCAGCGCCAGCGCCAAAAGAACCCCCCATCCCCCGGGGCGGGAGGCCGGGGCGGCCGCGCCGGGCCTTGGCGCGCGCATCACGGCGCCGGCCCCCGGCACCATCATCGCGCTGGACCCGGATATCCCTCCCGCGCGCCAGCGCCTGCAGTTCACCGCCACGGGAAGCGGGTGGCTGTGGCGCATGGACGGCAGGCCGCTCGGGCGCGGCGCGCGCGTGGCCTGGATGCCCTGGCCGGGGCGGCACGTGGTGCAGCTCACCGATGCCCAGGGCCAGGTGCTGGACGAGGTCCGCATCGAGGTGCGCGGCGCGGGTGCCGTGGCGCCCGCACCCAGGGCCACTGCGCATTGACGCCACGAAATCCGAGGGATACGGTGTGACTTGCCGCCCGGCACGCCACAGGTAGACGCCTAGAATGGTTACAAGATATTTCTATGCCCTTTCTGCGCCAGTTCTTTTCCCACCGCCTGATCTGGCTGGCCCTGTTGGTCTCGCTGGGCATTGGCGCACTCTTCGCACGCACGATCTGGACCATTCGCGCTGACGAGTGGAACTACGCCGCCCAGACCAACGCCAATCTCGCGCGCACGCTGGAGCAGGGGCTGAGCTGGGCGCTCGACACGTTCGACAAATCGCTGGAAGGCGTGGCGCGCGAGGTGGGCAGGCCCGAGGTGTGGGCCCTGCCGCCCGACCTGCGCGCCCGGGTGGTGTTCGACAACTCCCTGCGCGCGCGTGGCGCGGGCGATGTGCTGGTGCTCGACACCCTGGGCAACGTGGTGCTCGATTCGGGCCCGCTGCCGCCGCGCCGGGTCAACTTCGCGGACCGCGACTATTTCACGGCGTTCCAGTCGGGCGGGCACCAGGGCCTGTTCGTGGGCAAGCCCGTGCCCTCGCGCGTGACCGGGCTCAACATCCTGCCGGTCTCGCGCGCCTACTACCGTCCGGACGGCAGCTTCGCCGGGGTGGTGGTGGGCGCCATCAGCCTGAGCTATTTCAATGAGCTGTTCGGTTCGCTCGACATGGGCCCCCACAGCGGCGTGAACCTGTTTCGCAGCGACGGCGTCGTGATCACCCGGTTTCCCTATGGGGACGCCGACGTGGGCCGCAGCCTGGCGGGCACCCCCAACCTGATCCGCTTCCAGACGGAGGGCACGGGCACCTTCATCGGCACGTCCACCATCGACGGCATGGAGCGCCTGTATTCGTTCCGTCCCGTGGGGCGCTATCCGCTGATCCTCAACGTGGCGCAGTCCACCGACACCGTTCTGGCCAAGTGGTACCGCAGCGCCTGGGTGCTGGGCGGGTTCGCACTGCTGCTGATGGTCAGCTGCGTGGGGCTGGCCACGCTGTTCGTGCGCGAACTCACGCTGCGCCAGCAGGTCTCCGCGCGGCTGCGCGAGGCCGAACGCAACACGCGCACCATTCTCGACAACATGCCCTCGATGATCGGCTACTGGGATGCCGGGCTGCGCAACCGGTTCGCCAACCAGGTCTATTTCGAGTGGTTCGGCGTGCGGCCCGAGCGCATGCCCGGCATGCACCTGAGCGACCTGCTCGGGCCGGAGCTGTTCGCGCAGAACAAGCCGTTCCTGGACAGGGCGCTGCTGGGCGAGCCGCAACTGTTCGAGCGCACCTTCGCGGATGTGCATGGCGTTGCGCGCCACACCATGGCCTCCTACCTGCCCGACACCGAGGGCGGCAAGGTGCGTGGCATCTTCGTGCAGGTGACGGACATCTCGGAACGCAAGCGCATGGAGGACGAACTGTTTGACGAGAAGGAGCGCGTGCGCCTCACGCTGCAGTCCATCGGAGACGCGGTGGTCTGCGCGGACGCCCATGGAGCGGTCACGTACCTGAACCCGGTGGCCGAGCGCCTGACCGGCTGGCAGGCCTTCGACGCGGCGGGCCACAACGTGGACGAGGTAGTGAACCTGCGCAGCCCCGACAACGACGCGGTGCTGGCCAGCCCCTTGCGCCAGGCCATGGAGCAGGGCCTGGCGGTGGAAGCGGTGCGCGGCGTGGTCCTGCACCGCACCAGCGGGCAGCGCTTTCAGGTGGAGGAAACCTCCAGCCCCATCACCGACCGCCATGGGGCCGTGACGGGCGCCGTGGCCGTGCTGCGCGATGTGACCGAATCGGTGGTCATGGCCGAGCGCATGGCGCACCTCGCCCAGTACGACGCGCTGACCGACCTGCCCAACCGCGTGCTGCTGCAGGACCGCGCCCAGCTGGCCATCTCGCAGGCGCGCCGCGACGGCAAGTGCCTGGCCGTGATGTACCTGGACCTGGACGGCTTCAAGGACGTGAATGACACCCTCGGCCACGATGTGGGCGACCTGCTGCTGGTGCAGTTCGCCCAGCGCCTGAAGGCCGCCGTGCGCGCCTCGGACACCGTGTGCCGCCAGGGCGGCGACGAATTCGTGGTGCTGCTGCCGGGGCTGGACGGCGCCGAGCCCGCGTGCAGCGTGGCATGCAAGATCCTCGCGTCCTGCGACCTGCCTTTCGAGCTGGCGGGGCGGGTGCTGCAGATCGGGCTGAGCGGCGGCATCGCGCTGTACCCCCAGCATGGTGACACCTTCGACGCACTTTCGCGCCATGCCGACAGCGCCATGTACGCCGCCAAGCGCGGCGGGCGCATGCGCTTCATGCTCTACCGGGGCCCGGACGAGGCGCCCGAGGTCGTGCTGGCCGACAACGCGGGAGGCCGCGTGCGCTGAGCATGCGGCGGTGCGACGCGGTGCGGGGAGGGGGGCCGCATGCCAGAACCCACGGTGGGATCATGTTTTGCTATGAAAATAATAGCTTATTGCGCTTGTGGAATAAGCGCCAGGCGGTGTTTTTGGTGAAAGTCCTGGAGCTTGCGCGGGCCCGCCTCGGCCTGCCTTGGAAATTTGTTGCAGCCCCGCGCAAATAATTTTGATGGCCCGCCAGCGCGCAAGTGCCTACCATCCGCGCAGTTCTTACCGTCCCCTGTGCAACCCCTTCTGGAGCGTCCGCGTGCCTGACTTGTCCAAAATCACCTGCATCGAAGACCTGCGTGTCATCGCCCAGCGGCGCGTGCCGCGCATGTTCTATGACTACGCCGATTCAGGCTCGTACACCGAGGGCACCTACCGCGCCAACGAAAGCGACTTCCAGCGCATCAAGCTGCGCCAGCGCGTGGCCGTGAACATGGAAGGCCGCAGCACGCGCACCACCATGGTGGGGCAGGACGTGGCCATGCCCGTGGCCATCGCGCCCACGGGCCTCACGGGCATGCAGCATGCCGACGGCGAGATCCTGGGCGCGAAGGCGGCCAAGGCGTTCGGCATCCCGTTCACGCTCTCGACCATGAGCATCTGCTCCCTCGAGGACATCGCCGAGCACACGGGGCGCCACCCGTTCTGGTTCCAGGTGTATGTGATGCGCGACCGCGACTTCATCGAGCGCCTGATCGACCGCGCCAAGGCCGCCAACTGCTCGGCGCTGCAGCTCACGCTGGACCTGCAGATCCTGGGCCAGCGCCACAAGGACATCAAGAACGGACTGTCGGCCCCGCCCAAGCCCACGCTCGCCAACCTCATCAACCTGGCGACCAAGCCGCGCTGGTGCCTGGGCATGCTGGGCACCCCGCGCCGCTCGTTCGGCAACATCGTGGGCCATGCCAAGGGCGTGGGCGACCTGTCCTCGCTCTCGTCCTGGACGGCCGAGCAGTTCGACCCGCAGCTCAACTGGGGCGATGTCGAGTGGATCAAGAAGCGCTGGGGCGGCAAGCTGATCCTCAAGGGCATCATGGACGCGGAGGACGCCCGCCTGGCGGTCGACAGCGGCGCCGATGCGCTCATCGTCAGCAACCACGGCGGCCGCCAGCTGGACGGCGCGCCATCGTCCATCGCCGCGCTGCCCGGCATCGCGGCCGCTGCCGGCAAGGACATCGAGGTGTGGATGGACGGCGGCATCCGCAGCGGGCAGGACGTGCTCAAGGCGCGCGCGCTGGGCGCCCAGGGCACGCTGATCGGGCGCAGTTTCCTCTACGGCCTGGGTGCCTTCGGCGAGGCGGGGGTGACCCGCGCGCTGCAGATCATCCAGAAGGAGCTGGACATCACCATGGCCTTCTGCGGCCACACCAACATCAACACGGTGGACCAGTCCATCCTGCTGCCGGGCACCTACCCCGTCTAACCGTGGCCCGTGCAACCGCGGCCGGCCGGCGCGCAGGACCTACAGCGTCTTCTGCAGCGCCGCGATCTCCCGCTGCAGGGTCTGCACCACGAAGTCCTCGCGCGGCTGCATGCGCGCCGTCATGGCGCTCACGCTGATGGCGCCGACCACCATGCCGCCCCGGTCCCGGATGGGCACGCCAATGCTGGTCACGCCCGCCACGGCGTAGTTGGTGATGCTGGCGTAGCCCCGCGCACGGGCGGTTTCCATCAGGTCCAGCAGGATCTGCCGCGTGAGGCCCCCGTAGGTGGCCAGGTGCGGCTCGATGCGGCCGAGCACCTCGGGCAGTTCGTCCTGCGGCATGAAGCTCAGCAGCGCCAGCCCCCCGCCGCCAATGCCCAGGGGCCGGCGCTTGCCCACTTCCACGGTCAGCACCTGGATCGGAAAGCTGCCGGACTGGCGGTCCAGGCAGAACGAATCCGCCCCGCTGCGCACCACCAGGAAGGCGGTGTCCCCCGTCTCGGCGCTGATGCGTGCGAGGAAGGGCGCGCACTGGTCGCGCAAATTGAAGTGGGTGGACGCCACCAGCCCGAGTTCGTAGGCGAAGTGGCCCAGCCGGTAGCGGCGCCGGGCGTCCTGCATCACCAGCCCGCCTTCGACCAGTTGCTTGAGCAGCCGGTGCACCGTGGGCTGCGCCAGGCCGCTGGCCGCCACCAGCGTGGACAGGCGGGCGCCGGACTTGTGCTCGGAGGAAATCAGCCGCAGCAGCCCGATGGCCCGGTCCAGGCTTTGAACGGTGGTCATGTCATCAAATTCACTGTAAATCCATATTGTGGACTTATTTGCTTTGGCGTCCGGCCGTGCAAAGGAATAATTCAATGAGAAGTTTATTTCATTGACGACGATTCAACAATAAAAGTCCGTATTGCGGAATATTTGCATGTACCCCATCGATTTCTTCTACCGCGCTGTCCGGATGTATCCGCAGCGGGAAGCCCTGGCCGGCGGCGGCCAGGTGCTGACCTATGCCGCGCTGGCCGCGCGCGTGGACGCCGCCGCCTGTGCGCTGCAGCAGCTGGACGCCGAACCCGGCTCGCGCGTCGGCATCTGCGCCGGCAACACCGTGGACCACGTCGTGGCGCTGCTGGCCGTGCTGGCGGCGGGCAAGGTGTGGGTGCCGCTGAACTGGCGCAACCCGGCGGCGGAGCTCAACCGCATCATCGCGTTCACCGAACCCACCATCGTGGTGGCCGAGCCCGCGCACCTGGGCACGCTCGACCTGGCCGGCGTGAAGGCCGTGCTGGCGCTGGGCGAGGGCGGTGAAGCCCGCGCCACGCTGCAGGCCGCCGAGGCTGCGCACGCGGGCCAGCGGCCCCGGCCGCACGGCCGCTCGCGCGACGAGGCCCAGGCCATCAAGTTCACGGGCGGCTCCACCGGCGTGCCCAAGGGGGTGATGCAGCCCTACCGCGCGTGGGTGGCCACGCTGGTCAACCAGATCCAGGCGTTCGGTTTCGGCGCGGACGACCGCTACCTCATCTCGGCGCCCGTCACGCACGGCACCTCCACCTACCTGCTGCCCATCCTGGCGCAGGGCGGCTGCCACGTGCTGCCCGCCAGCAACAAGCCGGCCGAGCTGCTGCGCAGCTTCCGCGAGGATGGCATCACCACCACCTTCATGCCGCCCACGCTGCTGTACATGCTGGTGGCCGAGGCGCATGGCGAGCGCCTTCGGCTGCCCCGCCTCAGGCACCTGATCTACGGCGGCGCGCCCATGCCGCCCGAGAAGATCCGCGTGGTGCGCGAATGCTTCGGCCCCGTGCTGGAGACCACCTACGGCCAGACCGAGGCGCCGCAGGTGGTCAGCGTGATGCGCGCCGAAGACTTCGCCGACGAGGCCAACTGGCGCTCCGTGGGCCGCCAGGGCCTGGTGACCGACATGGCCATCATGAGCCCGGAAGGCGCCCTGCTGCCCACGGGCGAGGCGGGCGAGATCGTGGTGCGCGGCGACCTCATCATGAACGGCTACTGGAAGATGCCGGAGAAGACCGCCGAGACCATCGTGGACGGCTGGCTGCACACGGGCGACCGGGGCTACGTGGACGAGCGCGGCTACCTGTTCCTCAAGGACCGGCTGCGCGAGGTGGTCATCACCGGCGGCTTCAACGTCTACCCCATCGATGTGGAGAGCGTGCTCGACCAGCACCCCGCCGTGCACGAGTCCGCCGTGTTCGGCATCGAGGACGACAAGTGGGGCGAGGCCGTGCACGCGGCCGTGCAGCTCAAGCCCGGCGCGCAGGTGAGCGCGCAGGAGCTCATCGCCTTCGCCAAGGAGCACCTGGGCTCCGTGAAGACCCCCAAGGCCGTGCACTTCTACGCCGACCTGCCGCGCAGCGTGGCCGGCAAGGTGCACAAGGTCACGCTCAAGGCCGACATCACGCGCCTGGTGCGCCAGGAGCAGCCCGCATGAACAAGCCCGTGGAACGCCCCTACACCGAGCTGTGCACGCACTCGCCAACGTCGATCCACTACCGGGGCGACAACCTGGCCGAGGACGTGCTGGGCCAGCGCGGCTTCACCGACGTGCTGTTCTCGCAGATCCTCAACCGCCGGCCTGACGCCGACGACCTGCGCGTGCTCGACGCCGCGCTCATCGCCATCATGGAGCACGGCCTCACGCCGAGCGCCATCGCCACGCGCATGGTCTACATGAGCTCGCCCGAGAACATCCAGAGCGGCGTGGCCGCGGGCCTGCTGGCCGTGGGCAGCCAGTTCGTGGGCACGGTGGAAAATTCGGCCATCCTGCTGCGCCAGATCATCGATGCGCCCGAAGGCGTGGAGGCCGCGGCGCGCGCCACGGTGCAGCGCCACCGCGCCGAGCGCAAGCCCATCCCCGGCTTCGGCCAGCACATGCACAAGCCGGACGACCCACGCGCGGCCAGGCTGCTGGCCATCGGCCGCGAGCATCCGCGCTTCGAGGGGCGCTACCTGCAGGCCATCGAGGTCCTCTCGCGCGAGGTGGATGGCGCCTTCGGCAAGCACATCACCATCAACGCCACGGGCGCGGTGGGCACGCTGCTGGGCGAGCTGGGCGTGCCCCCGGCGATGATGCGCGGCTTTGCCGTCATCTCGCGCGCGGCGGGGCTGGTGGCGCACATCGCGGAAGAGCAGCGCATTCCGTCCGCCCGTTTCGTGTGGGACCTGGTGGACCACGAGGTGCCCTACCGTGGCACGGGCGAGGGCCACAACAAGGACCGGAGCGGCGAATGACCGGCACCACCCCTTCGCGCGACATCCTGGTCTGCGATTCGGTCACCCGCATGGGGCAGGACGTGCGGGGCCGCGTGGCCATCGCCGCCTCGCATGGCGGCGTGTTCGCGGTGCACCTGGCGCTGCAGGAGGGCGTGGCCGGCCTGGTGGTGTGTGATGCGGGCGTGGGGCTGGAGCGCGCGGGCATCGCGGGCCTGGACCATGCCAACAGCCTGGGCGTGCCGTGCGCCGCCCTCCACCACCGCTCGGCGCGCATCGGCGACGGGGCCGACTGCGCGCGGCGCGGCCTGGTCTCGTACGCCAACGCGCGTGCCGTGCAGCTGGGCGTGCGCGTGGGCATGCCCGCCCTGCAGGCCGCGCAGTGCATGGCCGCTGCGGACCTGCAGGCCGTGGACCCGGGACCCTCGCCCGGCGAGGCGCGCAAGGTGCTGCCGGGACTGCATGAGCACCGCACCGTCGTGCTCATCGACTCGGCCTCGCTGGTGGCCGAGGAGGACCGCGACTGCGTGGTGATCACCGCCTCGCACGGCGGCTTGCTGGGTGGCCGGTTCGAGACCGCCATCAAGCTGCCCGTGTTCGCCGCGCTCTACAACGATGCGGGCATCGGCTGCGACGGCGCGGGCGTCTCGCGCCTGCCGGCACTCGATGCGCGGGGCATCCCGGCTGCCACGGTGGCTGCCAGCAGCGCGCGCATTGGCGACGCCCGCTCCGCATGGGAGACCGGCGTGATCAGCCGCGTGAACCAGGCGGCCTATGCCCTGGGGGCGCGCGAAGGGCAGGGCGCACGCGACTGGGCCGAACTCATGGCGGCCGTGCACTGAGGCTGAAGGCCCGGCACAACCCACAAAGAAAGAGACATTCATGGCGACCACAGCACATGCAAGCAGCCCGGCAACGTCGGCCGCGTACTTCCCGCCGCTCGATGCGCTGCCCGGCCGGGGCCGTGTGGCGGGCAAGGTGGCACTGGTGTTCGGTGGCGGTTCGGCTGGCCCCGGCTGGGGCAACGGCAAGGCCGCCGCCATGGTCTATGCCCGCGAAGGCGCGCGCGTGGCGGTGGTGGACATCCGCCGCGAGGCGGCCGAGGAAACCCGTGCCCAGCTGTACGCCGAGGGCTTCGACGCCGAGGCCTATGCCGCCGACGTCACGGACTCCGCCGCCGTGGCCGAGGTGGCGCGGCGCGTGCACGCGCGCTTTGGCGCCATCGACATCCTGCACAACAACGTGGGCATCACGCGCATGGGCAGCGTGATCGACATGGACGAAGCCACCTGGCAGCAGGTGATCGACACCAACCTGACCGGCGTGTTCCTCACCTGCAAGCACGTGGTGCCGGTGATGCTGGCGCAGGGGCGCGGCGCCATCGTCAACATCTCGTCGCTGGCCTCGCAGCAGATCAACAGCTACCCGTACATGCCGTACTACGCGGCCAAGGCCGGGCTCAACCACTTCACGCGGGCGCTGGCCGTGCAGTACGCGGCCCAGGGCATCCGCGCCAACGCGGTGCTGCCGGGCGTCATCGACACACCGCTCATCCACCAGCAGATCGCCGGCCAGTTCGCCAGCACCGAGGAGATGCTGCGCACCCGCAACGCCGCCAGCCCCATGGGCCGCATGGGCCAGGCCTGGGACGTGGCCTACACGGCGCTGTTCCTGGCGAGCGACGAGGCGCGCTACGTGACGGGCGTGTGCATTCCGGTGGATGGCGGCAAGGGCTGCACGGGCAAGTAGGCCCTTCACGTTCCAGCGTTTCAAAGTTCCATTGATTCTTTCATTCCCACATTCGCAGGAGACAACACCCATGAACAAGCACCGAATGAACCGCCGCACGGCCGCTGGCGTCGCACTGGCACTGCTGGGGGCCGCGGCGGCGCTGCCCGCCGCCGCGCAGGGCGCCTTCCCTGACAAACCCGTCAAGCTGGTGGTGCCGTTTCCGCCGGGCGGCACGTCGGACATCAGTGGCCGCGTGCTGGCCGACGCCTTGTCCAAGGAACTGGGCCAGCCGGTGATCGTGGAGAACAAGGCGGGCGCGGGCGGCTCGGTGGGCGCGCGCTTCGTGGCCGAATCCAAGGCCGACGGCTACACGCTGCTGCTGGGCACCACCAGCACCAACGGCACGAATTCGGCGGTGTACAAGAACCTGAGCTTCGATGCGCTCAAGAGCTTCACGCCCATCACGCGCATCCTGTCGGTGCCCGGGGTGCTGGCCATCAACAAGAGCTTCCCCGCCAAGAACTATGCGGAGTTCGCCAAGCTCGTGGGCCAGTCGCCCGGCAAGTATTCGTATGCCTCCTCGGGCAACGGCGGCGCCACCCACATGGCGATGGAGTACTACAAGTCGCTCAGCGGCCTGCGCGTGGTGCATGTGCCGTACCGCGGCACGGGCCCGGCGCTCAACGACGTGATCGGCGGCCAGGTCGAGATGATCTACGACACGCTGGCCTCGTCGATGCCGCACATCAAGTCGGGCAACCTGGTTCCCATGGCCCTGGCCACGCCTCGGCGCCTGAAGGAATTGCCCGAGGTGCCCACCTTCGCGGAGCTGGGCCTCAAGAGCGCCAACGAAGGCTTCTGGAACGGCGTGCTGGCGCCCGCCGGCCTGCCCGCCGATGTGCTGGAGAAGCTGCACGGCGCCATCGTGCGTGCGCTGCGCACGCCGATGGTGCAGGAGAAGTTCGCCGCCGCCGGTGCCATCACGGTCGAGGACACGCCCGCGGCCTTCGCCAAGATCATTGCCGACGACATCGTGAAGTGGAAGAAGGTGGCCGAGACCAGCCACATCACGGCGGACTGACCGTCTGGCCGTCTGACTGACCGGGCCGCTGACGTGGGGGCGCACCGCGCCCTCGCGCCCCTGCATGGCCGCATTGCCCATTGGCGTCGGGCGGCGCGCCATGGGGCCGCTATAACCCCTGCATGACTCTTTCCTGGATCGCCTGGGCGTGGATACCGCTGACGCTGTGGGCCGCATTGGCCCAGACCGCGCGCAACGCGGCGCAGCGCTCGCTCACCGCCGGGCTGGGCACGCTGGCGGCCACGCTGGTGCGCTTTCTGTACGGCCTGCCGCTGGCCGCGGCCTGGGTGGCGGGGCTGACCTGGGTGGGGGCGGGCGGCATTCCGCAGTTCAACCTGGTGTATGCCGCGTGGCTTGCCACGGGCGCGCTCACGCAGGTGGGGGCCACGGCCTTCCTGCTGCTGGCGATGAAGGAGCGCAACTTCGTGCTTGCCGTGGCGTATTCCAAGACCGAGGTGCTGCAGGTGGCCCTGTTCTCGGCCGTGCTGCTGCACGAACTGCCGGGCCCGCTGGCGCTGGGCGCCATGGCGGCGGCCACGGTGGGCGTGGTGCTGCTGTCGCTGCCGCCGGGCGGCTGGCGCGCGCTGCGCGCGGGGCCAGGTGCCGTGGACGGCCAGGGCAGCGGCCGGCTCGTGGTCTACGGGCTGGCATCGGGCGCCTGCTTCGCGCTGGCCAGCGTGGGATTTCGCGGTGCGTCGCTGGCGCTGGCAGAGGCCAATGCGGGCGTGGCGCCCTGGGTGGCCGGTGCCTGGGGCGTGTTCTGGGCGCAGCTGCTGCAGTCGGTGGTGCTGGGCGGCTGGCTGCTGGCACGCCAGCCCGGAGTGGCGGGCGCCATCGCGAGGGCCTGGCGCATGTCGGTGGTGGCGGGATCGATGGGCGCGGTTGCGTCCATTGCTTGGTTCACGGCCTACGCCATGCGGCCCGCGTCCGACGTGCGCACGCTGGGCCTGGTGGAGGTGCTTTTCAGCTACCTCGTCTCGCGCCGCGTGTTCCGCGAGAGCCTGACGCGCACCGAGGGCGTGGGGCTGGCGCTGGTGGTGGCGGGGCTCGTGGGGGTCTGCGCGCAGTGGTAGCGGTCGCAGCCGCAGCAGCGCCGCCCGGGGCGGCTTGAACGCGGCCGCCGCGCGCCTGCCGCACGCTGCACTCTTCGGGCCGGGCGATGAATCCAAAGCGCCCGCTGTGGCGTATTCACCCACAGAAGATCCCATTGCACCGTGAACAGAGACCAATCCCAGAGAATGGGCGCATGAGCACCCTCCACACAGACCGTGAACTGATGGACCTCCTCGACCGCATCGCCGCGCAGGACGACACCGCGCTGAAAAGCCTGTACGAGAGCACCTCGTCGCGGCTTTTTGGCCTGGCGCTGCGCGTGGTGCGCAACCGTGATGCGGCCGAGGACGTGCTGCAGGAGTCGTTCCTGACCATCTGGCGGTCGGCCGCCAGCTACCGTGCATCGCTCAGCCCGCCCATGGCGTGGCTGGGGCTCATCGTGCGCAGCCGCGCGCTCGATGCGCTGCGCAAGCGCACCAGCGACCGCGCGGACCTCATGAACGAACTGGACGATGCCCTGGCGGAAACGCTGCCGGGCGAGGGCGCCAACCCCATGGACGCCACCGAGGCGAGCGAGCAGGCCTTCGCGTTGCACCAATGCCTGGGCAAGCTGGAGACGCGGCAGCGCGAGGTGGTGAGCCTGGCCTACCTGCGCGACCTGAGCCACGGCGAGCTGGCCGAGCAGCTCAAGCTGCCGCTGGGCACCGTCAAGACCTGGATCCGGCGCGGGCTGGAACAGCTGCGCGCCTGCATGGCACGCTATGCCTGAGCCAGGAACCTCCCCATGAACCTTTCCCGACACCCCGAACTGCTGGACCGCCTGGCGGCCAGCTATGCGCTGGGCACGCTGCGGGGCGGCGCGCGCCGCCGCTTCGAAACCCTGGCCCGCGAGCAGGCCCCCGTGCGGGCTGCCGCGCTGGTGTGGCAAGGCCGCTGGTCCGGCCTGACCGAACTGCAGGAAATGGCCGAGCCATCCTCGCATGTCTGGACCCGCATCCACAACCTGGTCGAGGCGGACAAGGCCGCGCGGGCCCTGCAGGCCGCCCATCGGCCCGCAGACCGGGTGCCGGGAGGCGGCTGGTGGCACAGCCTCTTGGTGTGGCGCGGCGCGGCCGCCGCGGGCGCGCTGGCCACCGTGGCGGCGGTGGCGATCGGCGTGCAGGTGCACGGCGCGCTCAAGGCCACGTCGGGCCGGCAGATTGCCACGCTGCAGCAGCAACTGCAGGCCGCGCCGCAGATCCAGTACGTGGCCGTGCTGTCCGACGACAAGGAGGCCGCGTCGATGCTGGTCACCTTCGACCCCAGGAACAACCAGCTGGTGCTGCAGCGCGTGGGCGGCTTCCAGGAAGGGGCCGACAAGTCGCTGCAGCTGTGGGCGCTGCCGCCCTCGGGCGGGCCGCGTTCGCTGGGGGTGCTGGGGCAGGACAGGCTGCTCACCCTGGTGGCGGGCGAGGCCGATGTGAAGCAGGTGCCAGCCCTGGCGATCAGCCTGGAGCCCAAGGGTGGCGTGCCCAGCGCGACCGGACCTACCGGGCCGGTGCTGTTCAAGGGCGCGCTGATCGAGCGCATGCTGTAAGGGGCGCCGGGGTGGAGGGCTGGCGCAGGCACCCGTCAAAAAAATTTATCTGTCGTTTTTGAATCCACCGGGTGCCGGGGTTCGTAAGTTGGGAGCAACATCCACTTACAACCGCGACACCGCCCTTTGGGAGAGATCACGATGGAATACAGGCTTCACTGCACGCTGCTCGCGGCACTGGCGATGGGCGCCGCCGGGCTGGCCCAGGCCGGGACGGGCAAGCTGCTGCTCACCGGCGGCGTCAGCAGCATCGGCGGGTCGGCCGGCGGCGGGCTCACGCCCTGGGCCGTGATCGGCACGAACGCCACGGCGGGCGAGACCGGCTTCAGCGGCTACGCCACGCGGGCGGCCACGCAGGACTACGGCCTCACGGGCTATGGCGTGGCGCTGGGCCTGCACGACCGGCTGGAGCTGTCGCTGGCCCGGCAGGATCTTGATGCCTCGCCTGCGCTGGCGCTCAACGGCATCGCGCCCTTTGGCGTGGCGCCCGGCCAGCACATCCGGATGGATGTGGTGGGCATCAAGGTGAAGGTGGCGGGCGATGCCGTGCTGGATGCCGACAGCCTCATGCCGCAGATCGCCGTGGGCCTGGAGCACAAGCGCACGCACGCGGGCTCCATCCGGTCGGTGCTCGACTTCCTCGGTACAAGAACCAGCGGCACCGATGTGTATGTGAGCGCCACCAAGCTGCTGCTGGCGCAGAGCCTGCTCGTCAACGGCACCCTGCGCTACACCAATGCCAACCAGAACGGCCTGCTGGGCTTTGGCTCGGCCGCGCCGGGCAGGAACAGCCGCAGCCTGCAGCCCGAGTTCTCGATGGCCTACCTGCTGAGCAAGAACCTGGCGGTCGGCGCCGAGTACCGCTTCAAGCCCAACAACCTGCAGGCGCTGGGGGCGGCGGCCGGCCTGGGCGCCGCGCTGCGCGAGGACGACTGGAAGGACATCTTCATCGCCTGGGCACCCACCAAGAACGTGTCGCTCACGCTGGCGTATGTGGACCTGGGGCGCATCGTGCCGGGCATCACCAACAACCGCCGCCAGACGGGCTACTACCTGTCGGCCCAGGTCGCTTTCTGAGCCCGCTTCGGAGACCCCCCGTGACGATCAAGCGCAACACCCTCACTGCCCTGGCCCTGGCCGCCGCCTGCCTGTGGGCTCCAGCTGCCCTGTCGCAGCCTGCCCCGGCCACCTCCCCGGCGGCGCCCGCGGGCCTGTACCAGGCGCTGGGCGAAAAGCCCGGCATCACCCGCCTCATGGACGACTTCGTGGACCGTGTCGTGAGAGACCCGCGCATCGGCGGCCACTTCAAGGAGGCGAAGCCCCAGGCCCTCAAGGAAAGCCTGACCGACCAGGTCTGCCAGCTCAGCGGGGGGCCTTGCAAATATGAAGGCGCTGACATGAAATTGGCCCATGCCGACATGGACATCCACAAGGGCCACTTCAATGCCCTCGTGGAGGTGCTGCAAAGCGCCATGGATGCCCAGGGCATACCCTTCGCCCAGCAAAACCGGTTGCTGGCCCTGCTCGCACCCATGCACCGGGACGTGATCACCATCCACTGACGCCATGATGAAAAATACTATTATTTTGATAGCTATCAGCGCTTTATGGGTAAGCGCTAGCGCCGGAAATGTTCAAATCCAGGTGCTGGACCGCGAGGGCCGGCCCGTGCCCGATGCGGTGGTGGTGGTGTACCCCGGCGCCACGGCCGGCACGCCCCCGAGCCTGCTGCAGGCCAGCCCCACCATCGAACAGGAGAAGATGCGCTTCGTGCCCGCCTTGACGGTGGTGGCCCCCGGCACCACCGTGCGCTTCACCAACCAGGACCGGTGGGACCACCATGTGCGCGGCAACCCCGCCACGGTCGCGGCCGCCGCGGCGCCGGGCGGCACCAACCCCGGCTTCGAGCTGCGCCTGGCGGGCAAGACCGATGGCAAGCCCTCCAACTTCGCCGACGTGAAGCTCGACACGCCCGGCGTGGTGCTGCTGGGCTGCCATCTGCACGGCTCCATGCGCGGCCATGTGTTCGTGACCGATTCGGCCTGGGCCCTCAAGACCGACGGCGACGGCATTGCCCGCTTTCCCGCCGTGCCCGAAGGTGCCGCCCAGGTCCGCGTATGGCATGCGGAGCAGCTGGTGGACCTGCCGCGCAAGGCCCTGAACGTGGCGCCCGGCCCGGTGCTCGACACCGTGCAGCTCAGCGTGGTGCCGCGCGTGCGCCGCGCCCCGCCCGCCGCGCCCCCGGGAGGCCCCATGGGTTCGTACAGCCAGGCGCCCGCGGGCGGCGCCCACCTGCACCCCGGCAGCTGACCCGCCACCACGGCGGGTGGTCCACCGGATGGCGGGCCAGCGGGCAGGCCGGCGCCCCGTGGGCCGTGCCGGCCCTTCGCTTCCTCAGCCCGGCAGCTTCAGGCCGCCCGGTCCCGAGGGAATGGTGTTGACGCTGCTCTTGTTGCCCGCGGCCGGCGCGCCCACGTTGTCCACCTTCACGCTCCCGGCGGGGGCATTGAGGTACAGGTAGAGCGCCTGTGCATCCACATCGCTGAGCTGGCCCAGCGACTCGAACGGCATGACCTGGATGGGCGTGCCGTCCGGCCGTTTGCCGGTGCGCAGCATGGCGACGAAGCTCGCCGCCGTGGGGTAGCGCGCCAGGGCGCTGTCGGCGCCGGGGCGGATGTCGGCGGCAGCGGGCCAGTCGGGCGGTCCGCCCGGAATCTTGCCGCCCTCCAGCGTGGCGCCGTGGCAGCCGATGCACATGTTGGCCACGTACTGGCCGTTGGCCAGTGTCACGCCGGCTGGCACGGGGCGTGACGGAGCGAGCTGGTGGTCGATGCGCGCCGCCGCGTCGGGGATGGCGCCCAGGCCGTACAGCACCCAGGCGGGGCGGGGCAGCTCCACCACCGCCTGCGTGCCCTCCTGGGGCTTGAGCTGGCGCACATACGACACCAGGGCATTCAGGTCGTCGTTGGTGAAGCGGTTGTAGTCCTCGCTGGGCATCACCAGCACGGGGCGGCCGTTGGGCTTCACGCCATGGCGGATCACGCTGTTCCAGTCCTCGGGCTGGTAGCGCGCCACCACGCCGGCGGGCGTGATGTTGGGCCCGATGATGCGCGTGCCCTTGCCGTCGTTGACGAATTCGCGGCCCGTGCCCTGCGCGCCGTGGCAGTCGGTGCAGCCGCGCGATGCATACAGGTAGCGCCCGCGCTCGATGGTCTGCGCATCGGTGGTGTAGGCCACGGGCCGGGGCTTGATGTCGATGTAGCGGTTGCGCTTTTGCTCGGCCAGATACAGGCCGCTGGCCGCCGTGGCGGCAACGATGGCGCTCAGCAGCAGCGCGCCGCCGGCGGTCCATTTGATCCAGCGTTTCATGGGGGTCCCTCTTCTTCGAATGAATGATTGGCGTGTCCAGGCGCCGGATTCTGAATTCGAAGAAGCGGTTTGTGCCACCCGCCGCCGCAAGGCGTGGCGGGGCCGGTGACATTTGTCACAAACGGCCCGCCGGTGTGGGGGGCCGCGAAGGTTCAGCGCTCGATGGTCTTGTTCCAGCGCGTGTTCCAGGCCGGGCGGTTGGCGTTCACGCTGTCCCAGTCCAGCGTCACGGCGTTCTTCATCCACTGGCTGATCTGCGCCACTTGCGCCGCGCCTTCGCCCACGGCCGGGGCCTTGGGGTTGGTGGGGATCTGCGCGCCGAACTGCAGCACGTTGGCCTGCGCCAGCGGGCTCAGCAGGAACTCGGCCAGCTTCTGCGCCAGCTCGGGCTCGCTGTTCCTGGCGATCACGCACTGGCCGGTCATCAGCACCACCGAGCCCTCCTTGGGCTGTGCGTATTCCACGGGAATGCCCTTGGACTTGAGCGCGGCCACGGCCGTGGGCGTGAGCGGGAACAGCGCGGCCTCGCCGGTCTGCACCATCTCGGAGATCTTGGCCGAGCTCGGGATGTATTCGAGCACATTGGGGCCGATGGTCTTGGCCCAGTTGTTGAAGCCCGGTTCCACGTTCTTGTCGTTGCCGCCCTGGATGCGGTTGAACATCAGGAAGCCGTGCAGCCCGAACGACGACGACGGCATGGACTGGAACACCACCTTGCCCTTGTACTTGGGGTCTGCAAAGTCCATCCACGAGGTGGGCGCGGCCCAGCCCTTTTCGGTGAACATCTTGGTGTTGTAGGCGATGCCGGTCATGCCCAGGCTCACGCCGCTGGCCAGGTCGTCCTTGAAGCGCGCCGCGGGGTAGATGTCGTTCAGGTGCGGGTTGGGGCGCTGCTTCTCGCACAGGCCCATGCCCATGGCGCGCACCATGATGCCGTCATCGAGGAACATCACGTGCATCTGCGGCTTGTCCTTGTTGGCCTGGGCCTTGGCCAATATGTCCGAGGACGTGCCCGGCACCACCACGACCTTCACGCCGTGCAGCTTCTCGAACGCCGGGAACACGTACTGGGTGTACGCCTTCTCCATGGTGCCGCCGTTCATGCCGATGTACAGCGTCTTGGGGGTCTGTGCCACGGCTGCGCCGCTGGCGGCCAGGGCCGTGGCAGCGGCCGCAGCCAGCAGGCCGCGGCGCAGGGAAACGTTCGGGCGGAAAGCGAAGTTCATGGTGATTGCCTTTCGGGTGGGAGGGGGTGGGGAGAGGTCGGCGGGCTCAATGGGCCTGCGCTGTGGTTGTTGTGGGCGTGGCGCCCGCGGCGGGCGCTGGCGGCGTGTCAAAGCGAGCCAGGGAAAACGCGTCGATCGGCGTGCTGGTGTGCCCGTCGCGCGCCAGTTCGGCCAGCACTTCGCCCACGGCGGGGCCGATCTGAAAGCCCGCGCCCGCAAAGCCGAAGCCATGGATCAGGCCGGGCGTGGTGCGGCTCTTGCACAGCACGGGCTGGCGGTCGGGCAGGTAGCCCTCGGTGCCGCTCCAGGTGCGGATGAAGTGCGCGTGCGTCAGCGCAGGCAGCAGCTCGACCGCCTGCACGGTGAGCGACGCGATGGCGCTGCGCTCCGAGCGCGCGCGGTCGCCGTCGAGCCAGAAGCCCGACCCGCCGCCCAGCACCAGATTGCCGCGCGCCACCTGCCGGCAGTAGATGCCGCCGCCTTCCACGCCCAGGCTCCATTGCATGAAATAGGGCAGGGGCTCGGTGACCATCATCGCGGGGTGGCCGGAGCGCAGCGGCACCGGTTCGCCAAACTGCTCCGCCATCGCACCGGCCCAGGCACCCGCGCAGTTGAGCACCACCGGGGCACTGACCTCCAGTGCCGTGTCCGAGTGCAGCGTGAACAACTGCCGGCCGTCGTGTTCGATGCGTGTGAGCGGCGAGCGCTCGAAGATCTGCGCGCCGGCGCGTTGGGCTGCCAGCGCGAACGCGGGCGACACCAGGCGCGGGTTGGCCTGCCCATCGTCCACGCACAGCGAGCCGCCCACCGCCTTGCCGCCCAGCCAGGGGCACTGCGCCCGCAGGCGCTCGCCGCTGATCAGCTCGATGCCCAGGTCGAAGTCCCGGCTCTGGTGGGCGTAGTGCTCCAGCGCGGCCATGTCCGCCTCGCTGCGCGCGATCTTGAAATGCCCGGTGCGGGCGTACTCGCCATCGGTGCCGATCAGTTCGGGCAGGCGCGCCCAGATCTGGTGGGCGCGCTGCGCCAGGGGCAACTGGCTCAGGGGTCGCCCCTGGCGGCGCACACCGCCGTAGTTCACGCCGCTCGAGCGCGAGCCGCAGCGATCGCGCTCGAGCAGCACGACATCGACGCCCTGGCGGCGCAGGGCCAGCGCGGCCGATGCACCCACGATGCCGCCGCCCACGATGGCGACGTCGGTCTTGACGGTCCGAGGCGTGCTGCTGTTCATGCGCTGGCTCCCGCGTCGGTGGCCTGCCGTGCCTGCAGGTGGATCGGTATCGGCTTGATCGGCGCCTGTCCGCGCAGCCGGCCCACCCGCTCCACGGGCTGGCCGGTGGCCTGCGCCAGGATCTCGGCCGCGGCCACGCCGCAGCTGCGGCCCTGGCAGCGGCCCATGCCCACGCGGGTGAGCGCCTTCAGTCGGTTCATCTCGTCGGCACCGGTCTCGCGCACGCAGGCGCGCAGCTCGCCCGCCGTGATGTTCTCGCAGCGGCACACCACCAGCGCATCGGGCGCGTGCGCGGCCCAGTCGGTGGGGAAGGGAAAGGCGCGTTCCAGCCCGTGGCGAAACCGCATCAGGCGGTGGAGCTGCCCCTGCAGCGCCCGCATGCGCGCCGCGTCCACGGCCGCCCCGTGGTCCTGCAGCAGTGCCAGCGCGGCCAGCTCGCCGGCCCACTCGGCCGCGTCGGCACCCAGGATGCCCGCGCCGTCGCCCGCCAGGTACACGCCCTGCACGCTGCTGCGGCCTGCGGCATCGCGCTCGGGCAGGTGGGCGCGGTGCATCGGTGCCCAGCCAAAGCGGCAGCCCAGCAGGTCGGCCAGCTGTGTTTCGGAGCGCAGCGCGTAGCCAAAGCCCACGGCGTCGCAGCTGAGCGTGTGCTCGCGCCCGGCGCCATCGGCCCACACCACGCCGGCCACGCGGCCATCGCCCAGCACGCGCACGGGGCGGATGCCGCTGTGGATGGGCACGCCGTGCGCACGCAGCCAGCCCACGTAGTAGACGCCCTTGGCGAACACCGCCGGCTGCGTGAGCATGGCGGGCACGGCGGCCAGCTGGTCGGCCAAGCGCGCGGTGTCGAGCACCGCAGCCACCATGGCGCCGGCCTTGGCGTACTGGTAGGCCACCAGGTACAGCAGCGGGCCCGTGCCCATCAGCACCACCCGGCTGCCGATGGCGCAGCCCTGGAACTTGAGCGCCACCTGCGCGCCGCCCAGCGTGTAGACACCCGGCAGCGTCCAGCCCGGCACGGGCAGCACGCGGTCGGTGGCGCCGCTGGCCACGATGAGCTGGCCGTAGGGCACGGTGCGCGTGGTCTGCGTGGGGCCGTGCAACACGTCCAGCAGGCCGCCTTGCGCATTCCACACCAGGCTGTCGGGCTGGTAGTCGATCTGTGCGTGCAGGCCGTCCAGCGTGTCGTGCAGTGCGGTGGCACGCGCGGCCTCGGTGCCGTACAGCGTGGCGGGGGTGCGCTTGAAGTGGGCGGGCGGGCGGCGGTAGATCTGCCCGCCGCCGCGCGCGGCTTCGTCGATCAGCACCGGCCGCACGCCGTGGGCCGCCAGCGTCTGCGCGGCGCGGATGCCGGCCGGGCCCGCGCCCACGATCACGGGTTGCAAAGGGGGCGCCATCGTCATGGCTGGCCTCCGCGCGCAAAAACCTCGGCATCCACGGGCTCGGTGCGCAGCGCCATGCCGGGTGTGACGAAGGTGCTGCAGGCGCGCAGGCGCTCGCCGCTGTCGGTCAGCACCCAGCAGTCCTGGCAGGCACCCATCAAACAGAAGCCTGCGCGCGGCTCATGGCTGAACTCGTTGCGGCGCAGTTGCGCATGCTGCGTGAGGATGGCCGTCAGCACCGTATCGCCCTGAAGAGCGGTGGCGGATTGGCCGTTGATGGTGAAGTGCACGGGCGCACGGCTCTTCTCGGCCAAGCGGTGCAGCAAGGCAGGGCTGGAACTCATGTTTTCGGTGCTCATCTACTTCCGGCCCACGAGGACGCGGTCCAGTCCATACACACGGTCCAGCAGCACCATGGCGCACGCCGTCACGGCCACCATCAGCGCCGACACGGCCGCCATCAGCGGGTCGATGGATTCGGTGGCGTACATGTACATGCGCACCGGCAGCGTCACCGTGCTGGGCGAGGTGACGAAGATCGACATGGTCACTTCGTCAAAGCTGTTGATGAAGGCCAGCATCCACCCGCCCGTCACGCCCGGCAAAATCATGGGCAGCGTGATGCGCGTGAACACCGTGGCCTGGCTGGCGCCCAGCGACAGGGCTGCATGCTCCGCGCTGCGGTCGAACCCCACCAGCGCCGCCACCACCAGGCGCAGCGTGTACGGCGTGACGATGAGCGCGTGCGCCACCACCAGCCAGCCAAAGCTGCCCGTGCCGCCGATCAGCGCGAACAGACGCAGCAGGGCCACGCCCAGCACCAGGTGCGGAATGATCAATGGCGACAAAAACAGCCCATTGAGAAAGCCGCGCCCGGGAAAGTCGTAGCGCGTGATCGCAATGCCCGCGGGCACTGCCAGCACTGTCGCCAGCGTGGCCGACGCCAGGGCCAGCCACAGGCTGTTCCAGAACGACTGCATGAAGTCCGGGTGGTCGAACACCGCCTTGAACCAGCGCAGCGAGAACTCGGTGGTGGGCAGCGTGAGCGTGTTGTGCGGCGTGAAGGCGACGATGCACACCACCAGCAGCGGGGCCAGCATGAAGGTGATGACGAGCGCGTTGAACGCGAGGGCGATGGGGCCGTTTTTTTGCATGGATCAGGACTCCCGCCGGGCCGTCCCAAGGGAGGCCTGCGCCCCCTTGGGGGGCAGCGAATACACGAAGTGATGGAGCGTGGGGGTGGTCATACTTACCCGAGAGATTTTTTGTACCGGCCTTCAACCAGGCGGTTGTAGCTCAGCATCACCACCAGGTTGGCCACCAGCAAGGTCAGCGCAATGGCGGCGCCCAGCGGCCAGTTCAGCTCGTGCAGGTACTCGTCGTACACCACCGTGGCCACCATCTTCAGCCGCCGCCCGCCCAGCAGGCCGGGAATGGCGAACGAGCTGGCGGCCAGGCCGAACACGATCAGGCTGCCTGACAAGATGCCCGGCAGCACCTGCGGCAGCACGATGCGCCGCAAGGTGGTGAAGGGCGAGGCCTGCAGCGACAGCGCGGCGTTTTCCACGCCCGGGTCCAGCTTCTGCAGTGATGTCCACACGGGGATCACCATGAAGGGCAGCATCACGTGCACCAGCGCCACCACCACGGCGATCTCGGTGTAGAGCATCTTCACCGGGCCGATGCCCACCAGGCCGAAGGCAGCGTTCACCAGCCCCTCGGGGCCGAGCAGCATGCTCCAGCCAAAGGCCCGCACCACCACCGACACCAGCAAGGGCGCCAGCACCACCAGCAGCAGGATGGAGCGCCACGGGTTGCGCATGCGGCTGAGCACATAGGCCTCGGGCGCGCCGATGGCCACGCAGATCAGCGTGACCAGCCCGGCGATCCAGAACGTGCGCCAGAAGATCGCGTGGTAGTACGAATCGGCAAACACATGGCGGTAGTGCTCCAGCGTGAACTCGCCCGCCTTCACCCCCGTGGCCGGGTCGAACGCGTTGAAAGACAGCACCGCCGTGAGCGCCAACGGCACCAGCAGCAGCACGGTGAACAGCAGCAGCGCCGGGCCGGACAGCCACCAGGGCATGGCCTTCCTGCCCAGCAGCGGGTGGGGTGCTGAGGACAGGGTCGATGGGGTGGCTGTCATGGCGTGGCCTCGGCCTCGGCGGCTGCCATGGCGGCTTCATCGGCGGGCAGCAGGCGCATGCAGTGGTCGGGCCAGTCCAGGCCGGTGCGGTCGCCTTCGTCCAGCGCGTTGCGGCCGTCGTTGGGCGCCAGCACCATCAGGTCGCCCAGGGGGGTGCCCACGCGGTACAGCCACTGGCTGCCCAGAAAGAAGCGTTCGCGCACCTCGCCGTCGATGCGGCCCTGCACTGCGGGCACCAGCTGCAGCTTTTCGGGCCGCACGCTCAGCAGCACGGCCGCGCCGGGACGAAACTGCGCGCCGTCCACCCGCACCTCGATGGGCCCGGCGCCCACATGGGTGTGCGTGCCGGTCGCCGACGTCACCTTGCCGGGCACCAGGTTGGCCTTGCCGACGAAGGTGGAGATGAAGCGGGTGCGCGGGTGCTCGTACACGCGGTGCGGGTTGTCGATCTGCGTGGCGCGGCCGGCCTCCATCACCACCACGCGGTCGCTGATGGACATGGCCTCGCTCTGGTCGTGCGTGACCATCACCGTGGTGGTGCCCACCTTGCGCTGGATCTGGCGCAGCTCGAACTGCATCTCCTCGCGCAGCTTGGCATCCAGGTTGGACAGGGGCTCGTCCAGCAGCAGCACCGGCGGTTCGATGACGAGTGCGCGCGCCAGGGCCACGCGCTGGCGCTGGCCGCCCGACAGTTCGCGCGGGTAGCGCGTGGCGTGCGCCTCCAGGTGCACGAGGCCCAGGGCCTGGGCCACGCGGTCCTTGCGCTCGGCCTTGGGCACCTTGCGCATCTCCAGGCCAAAGCTCACGTTGTCGGCCACCGTCATGTGCGGAAAAAGCGCATAGCTCTGGAACACGATGCCCAGCCCGCGCGTGTTGGCCTTGGCGTGGGTGATGTCGCGCCCGTCCAGCTCGATGCGGCCGCTGCTCACCGCCTCGAAGCCCGCCACCATCTGCAAGGTGGTGGTCTTGCCGCAGCCCGAGGGGCCGAGCAGGGAGACGAATTCGCCTTTTTCCACCGTGAGGTTCATGGACTGCACCGCGCAGGTGCTGCCGTAGAACTTGCTCACATCGCTGAGCTTCAGGAAGGACATGGGGGCCTTTCTTCGGATTCCGGTTTCCTGCCATGCGCGTGCTCCGAGCGGCGCGCGCATGGATGTCTTTGTGCCGGGCTGCCTCTGCTGAACAAGGTGGCTTGCCACTGCTGCACCGCCGTGGTGCATGGGGCCGTTCAGGATGGAGAGCCTTGGCGTTTTCAGTTCACTCTATTGCAACAACCGAACCAGATCGCACCGGGTATTCCATTAATCAGAATTTTTCTTTAAATTATTCCGATAGTTGGAATGTGATGGGTAGAATGAAGCCCATCTATTCCGCAGGAGCGATGCATGGAAGCAGCAACCGCAGGCACGGGCGGCGTACCCCGGGTCTTTGCCCTCATCCGCGCCCTGGTGGCCGTGCAGGCCGAGGGCGGCCGGGTCACCCAATTGGCGCGTGCCATCGGTCTCACGCAGGGCACCACGCACCGTTTGCTGCAATCGCTGGTGGCAGAAGGCATGGTCGAGCAGGACGAGCGCAGCAAGCTCTACCGGCTGAGCATGGACTTCTTCGCCCTGGCTGCGCGCGCCGGCAACCCGGGCGACCTGCGCAGCCTGTGTCGCCCGGCGCTGCTGCGGCTGTGCGGCAGCCTGGGTGACAGCATCTTTTTGCTGGCGCGCAGCGGCTTCGACGCCATCTGCCTGGACCGCAGCGAGGGGCCCTTCCCGATCCGTTCGTTCACCGGCGACATCGGTGGCCGCGTGGCGCTGGGGGTGGGGCAGGGCGCGCTGGCCATCCTGGCCTTCCTGCCCGAGGCCGAGCGCGAAGAGGTCATCCGCTTCAACCTGTCGCGCGTGCGCGAGTACGGCGTGTACGACGAGGTGTATTTGCGCACCGAGATCGAGCGCGTGCGCCAGCAGGGCTACGCGGGCCGCAACACCGGCCTGCTCGAAGGTATGGCCGGGGTGGCCGTGCCCATCTGCGACCGCGAAGGCCGCGCCGTGGCGGCGCTGAGCGTGGGCACCATCGCCGACCGCCTGAACGCCGACCGCATGCCCACGGTGGTGGAGCTGCTCAAGCGCGAGGCCGCTGCCATCGGGCCCCGGATCAACCCCTTTGACGCCACCCTGCGCCGGCCTGCACAAAGCCTGGCGGGTTCGCCGCCAGCGCAGCGGGTAGTGCCCGGCGCGGACCGGGCGAGCGCATCCGACCCTCTGGGCTGAGGTGCTGGCCTGGCGGCGCGCGGCCCGCGCTCGGCAAGTCCCGGCCGCCATCCGCGTGGCCCGCAGAAAAATGCGCTGGACAGCGTGGTGGCAGTCCGCCCCGCTATAGTCCGCGCTCCCCCTGGCGGTTTGCGGGCCGGCGATGCACGCCGTGTTGACCGACCCGCCTCTTCAAGACAAGAAAAAAACGAACACCATGGGCCTGCAGCAGACCACCCCCGAATACCTCGACCAATGCCGCGCCGCGCAGCGGGCTGAGCAGGAGCAATCCCTGGCGGCCACCAACGACTGGGCGCACGTGGACAAGCCCCAGGTGCATGCCGACTTCGCTGCGTTCTACCAGGAGCTGGGACCGCTGATCGATGCGCACGCCCCTGAATCCGAGGCCATCCAGGCCCTGATGGAAAAGCATTTTTCCATCGTCGCGCGTTTTTACGTGCCGTCGCGCGACGCTTATGTGGGCACCGTGCTGTTCTATGCCGACAATGCCGACATGAAGGCGTTTCACAATGCCTACCACCCGCGCATGGTGGAGTTCCTGGGCGACGCCGCGTTCGTCTACGCGCTGCAGAACCTGCAATAGCGCTCCCTGGAGGCCCCTGCAACCCCATGCCACGCCGGCGCAGCCACCCGCGAGCGGCGCACTGGAACCCTTTGCTCCCGTGTGCGGCGCCCTGGCCGAAGCGCTGCGGGACGATGCGTTCTATCAGGCCGTCACCATCGACCACGCGGCCGACCCCGCCCTGCGGCACCGTGTGCTGGCCCACTACTTCGCGCTGGCCCTGGACGAGGCCCGCGCCGTGGGCGAGGTGCATGTGTCGGGCGCCGACGGCGCCGCCCTCTGGCTGACCCAGGAGGCCACGGCCAGCGCGCAGGCCCTGCACGGCGAGCGCCGCACCCAGGGGCTTTCCCGGCTGCTCGGGCCCGCAGGTTTCGCCAACTATGTGCGCATCGCCGCCGCCATGGAGGAGCAGGTGCCCGGCGACCTGCGGGGTGCGTGGTACCTGTCCATCCTGGGCGTGCGCCCTGCTGCGCAGGGCCAGGGGCTGGCGCAGGGACTGCTGCGGCTGACGCTGGCCCGCGCAGACCTGGCGCGCGCCATCTGCTTTCTGGAAACCTTCAACCCGCTCAGCCTGCCGTTCTACCGGCGCCTGGGGTTCACGCGCACGGTGGAGTGCGTGGAACCGGTCTCTGGCCGCACGTACTGGCTGATGGTGCGCGAGGCCGCGCGGCGCCCCTGAAGGCGCGCAAGCCCAGGCACGCACGCCCGCCACCGCCCGCGCGGCGGGTTTCTGAAAGGTGGGGTTTCATCCCAGTAGCAAAGCCACCACCAATCACTTAGTATGGTCCGCAGAGGGATAGAGGCCAGCCAGGCCGCCGATCTGTCCTGACGTTTGCTGGGTGTGCTGGTGGGTGGAAATGAATCGATGAAGCGTGATGTTCGCCTGGCAGTGCTGCTGCTGACCGTTGTGTACCTCTCGGTGGCTGCCGCCACCGCCTGGCAGATGTGGTCGGCGCGGGAGCGCTCGCTGGCCGAAATCGACACCCAGAACCTCAACCTGGCGCAGACCCTCAACACCTACACCGAAGGCGTCATCACGCAAAGCGCCATGCTGCTGCTGGGCATCGTGGAGCGGCTGGAGGAAGAGGGCACCGGCCCCCAGCACATGCAGCGCCTGCAGCGGCTGATCGACCAGCAGGAACATTTGCTGACCCAGCTCAATGGCATCGTCATCTATGGCGCCACCGGCGACTGGCTCATGTCTTCGGCCGGGCGCTTGCCGGCCCAGGCCAACAGCACGGACAGGGCCTTCTTTGCCCACCACCGCGACAGCGCGTCGCGCGAGCCCTTCATCGGGCCGGCCATCCGGAGCCGCTCCACCGGCGACTGGGTCATCACCATCAGCCAGCGCTTCGAGGACAAGGACAGGCGCTTTGGCGGCGTGGTGGTGGTGAGCCTGGGCATCAAGAGCTTTCTGGAGCTGTTCGGCAAGATCGACGTGGGCGACCAAGGCGCCATCGGGCTGTCGACCACGGGCGGGCAGATGCTCGTTCGCTATCCCTACCGCGAGCAGGACCTGGGCCGCGACTTCTCCAAATCGGCCAATTTCCAGCGCGTCTACTCCGGCGCCGTGTCCGGCACGGCCTCGTTCAAGTCCGGCATCGACGGAACGCAGCGGCTGTACGCCTTTCGCAAGAGCGACCGGTATCCCGTGGTCACCACCGTGGCGGTGGGCAAGGAAGAAGCCCTGTCCGGCTGGCGGCATCAGGCGCTGCTCACTGCGGCCGTCGTCGGTGCCTTGCTCCTGGGCATCGCGGTCATCGGCTGGCGGCTGCTGCTCGACATCCGCCGCCGGACCCGCGCCGAGGCCTCCCTCGTGGCTGCGCGCGAGGATCTGATGCGGGTGAACCAGAAGCTGGAGGCGCTGGCCGCGCAAGACCAGCTCACGGGCCTGGCCAATCGCCGCTGCTTCGACGAAACCCTGAACATGGAGTGCCGCCGCGCGAGCCGGCAGGGGACGCCGCTGTCCCTGCTGCTCATCGATATCGACTACTTCAAGGGTTTCAACGACACCTACGGCCATGTGGCGGGCGATGCCTGCCTGCAGGCGGTGTCGAAATGCCTGGTGCAGTACGCCAAACGCCCCGGTGACCTCGTGGCGCGCTACGGCGGGGAAGAACTGGCGATCATTCTTCCCGGCACGGATCTTCAGGGGGCGCGCATTGTGGCGGAGGTCGTGCGGGAGCGGATCGAGGCGCTGGCCATCGCGCACAGCGGCAGCTCGTGGGGCTGCGTCACGGTGAGCGTGGGAGCCGCCACGATGGCAGGGCCTTACGCGCAGGGGTGCGAGCGGCAACTGATCGAGGCGGCGGATGGCGGGCTGTACCGGGCCAAGGCGTCAGGGCGCAATCGGGTGGAAGCGCCGTGAAGACAGGGTTCTTTCCGGATCACAAGGTCCTGGCGTAGAACGGAATCAGCTGGCCCATCGCGGCTTCCACATACTGGGGCACCCAGTAGGTCTCGATGTGCGTGGCGCCTTCGATCTTGAACAGTTCCTTGTCCTTCGCGCCCGTGGCCTTGGCGAACGCATCTTCGGTCATGTACAAGCTGTCAGCCTTGCTGCCCGCGATCATCAGCAGCGGTTGCTGGATCAGTTCGATCTCCTCGGTGGCATCCCAGCGCATCAGGTCCATCAAGCTGCTCGTGGTGTATTTGAACGTGGAGCCCGGATGCGCATGGGTGCGCCAGTAGTATTCGTAGCCCTGCCGGTACATCTCGAATGGCAACGCCGCAATCTGCTCATCCGTCATGTCGGCATCGCCCGAATAGAGAACCTTGCCTCCCGCCTTCTCCTGGGCGCGCGCATCCGACGCGTCCTTCAAGCGCTTCTGGATCGTATCCAGCTGGGAGTCGGAAAACCCGTTGCGGCGGACCCGTCCGGAGTTGAACATGCTGAGCGTCGCCAGCGTCTTGAAGCGCTTGTCTGACTTCGCTGCCGACAGCGCATAGCCGCCGCCACCACAAATGCCGAGCAGTCCCAGGCGCGCCGCATCGACACCTGGATAGCGGGTGATGAAGTCGGCCGCACCGTGAATGTCCTCCGTGCGAAATTGCGGCTTGTCCGTGCTGCGTGGCTGGCCGCCGCTGCCGCCCTGATACGCCGCGTCCATCGCGATCGTGATGTAGCCCTGCTCCGCCAGGTGCTGGGCATACAGGCCGGCGACCTGCTCCTTCACGCCGCCGTTCGGGTGCGCCACGACGATCGCGGGGTATTTCTTCTTGGGATCGTGGTTCGCCGGGGTGTAGACGTTGGCGACGATGTCCAGGCCGTTGAGCTTGTACTTCACCGGGCGGATGTGGACCTTGCCCGGCTCGTTCTTCGTGATCGCGCCGGCATAGACCAGCGTGAAGGGATTCTTGCTGCCGCCACCAGCGGCGACAGCGGAGGTGGGTGTGGCCATGGCGGGAACACCGATGGCGGCGGCTGAGATGGCAAGGGCCGAGGTCCCAAGGAACTCGCGGCGCTTTTCATTGACGGCTTCGTGTTTCATTCAAGCTCCAATCATTTTTGTGGTCTGCCTGCGCGGCATGGCGCGGCCGGGTACATCAGTCCAGCTTCTTGTGGGCCAGAAACTGCGACACCAGCTGCGCGATCTGCAGGTTGTTCAAGTCGGACATCAGGAAGTGCGTGTTGCCGCGCACTCCAATCTCCGGAAGGTGCACCAGCCGGGCGTCGCCGCCGTGCCTGTTGACGGCGTCGACCCACAGCCGGGCCATGGCCAGCCGCACGCGCCAGTTGTCCTGGCCGCGCTCCGGGGTGGGCTCGACCGGGAAGTTGTCGCCGTAGTAGATGGTGATCGGGAGCCGGGTGAGCTTCAGGAAGTCCGGCATCGGCACCGCCTCGGGCGACAGCGTCCCGGCCGCACTGGGCATGGCCGGGGGCAACTCGCCCCGCGGAAAGATGAAGCCGCTGCCCGGCTCGAAAGCGACGATCGCCTTGACGTTCGGGTTCTTGATTGCCGCCAGCCAGCCCGGGCCGCCGGCTTGCGAATGCGTGAACAGGATCGCCGGGCCGATTTTGGTGAACAGTGCCGACAGGGCGTCTGCTACCACGCCGGCGTCGTAGGGGCCGGTGTTGGGCGTGACCGAGCGGAAGAACTGCTCCAGCGTCTCCGGCTTGCGGTCGAACTGGACATTGCCGAAGTAGTTCGGCCACTTGCCCATCCGGAACTGGTCGAAGAACAGCTGGTCGTTGGGTGCCGGCTCGATCGTTGCCGCGACCGTGCTGCTGCCGGCCCGGCCACGGCGCGGCTGGTCCACCACGTAGACCGGAAAGCCACGGCGCAGGAACAAGGTCTGAAAGCCCTCGCGCCCGTCCGCCGTGGTTTCCCAGCTGCGCGCGGACTGGAAGGCGCCATGCAGCATCACGATGGGCAATGCCTTCGGGTTCTGCGGCACCTGGTAGAAGGCATAGAGGTGGTCGCCGTGGAAACTCTGGCCCGAAGCGCCCGGCTTGTTGTTGTCGTAGTTTCCGGGGGTTTTCTGCACGGTCCCGCCGACGGCGAAGCTCCCCTGGGCCTGGATCACCAGCGGACCAGGGGCGTTGCCGGTGCCCTGGGGAGAAGGGGTTGCGCAGCCGGTGATGAGCGCCGGCAGGGCAAGGGCGGCGGCCCACAGGATTCGGTGGGTGTCCATGTTCAACCTTTCGATGCGGCGGCAACCGCCTGCGTGAGCGCGTCCTGGGCGCGATGGGCGGCATCTGGATCGCCCTGTTCTGCCAGCACCTGCACCAGTTGCCGCAGCTGCGTGGCACTCAGGCCCACGCGCAGGCTGGCCCGCAGGTGCGAGCGCAACTGGGCCTCCACGCCCGGCATGGCGGCGAGCGCGCCGACCGTGGCCAGTTCGCGGCTTTGCCAGTCGAGGTTGTCGCGCTCGAAGATGTCGCCGAACAAGTGGGCCTGCAGGAACTGGTTGATGACGGGCGCGAAGTCGAACAGCGGGCCCTGCACCGGCCCGCCGGAGATCGCGGTCTGGTTCGCCTTGCCGGCCGCCACCAGTTCATCGCCGGTGGCGATGCGGCGGCCGGGTTCGCGGCCCGGTGCGTCCTGGATGCCGCGCTGCCTGCGTTCCTGCACGACCTTCATCAGTTCGCCAAGCGCGTTGAGGCTCTTGGGGAACCCCGCATAGGCGTAAAGCTGCACCAGAACTTCCTTGGCCTCGCTGACCGTCATGCCCGCATCCAGCCCCTGGTTCAAGGCCGTGTTGAGCCGGGGCATGTTGCTGGCCGCCGCAAAGGACGCCATCAGGGGGATGGCCTGCTGCCTGGCCGACAGGACTTCGCTGGCGGGCTGTGCATGCGCCGCTGCCCGCGGGGGCACGATGTGCTGGCCGGCGTGTCCAGCCGGCATCGCGGCGGGAGCCGCCGCGGCCAGGCCCGCGCTGGCCAGGGCGGCCTCGTAGTCCTGATCGCTGACCTTGTCTTTCCAGGCCACCGAGGTGCCATCTTCCTTTTCGGCGATGGCGACATGGGCCATGGGGCCGCCGGGGCCCGCGCCGTGCCAGTGGCGCACGTTGGCGGGGATGCCGACCACGTCGCCGGGGCGGATCCACTGGGCCGGTTGCCCCGCCTGCTGCACCAGGCCCAGGCCGGCCGTGACCACGAGCGTCTGTCCCAGGGGATGGGTGTGCCAGGCCGTGCGCGCCCGGGCCTCGAAACGCACCGTTGCGCCGCCGGCCTTTCCCGGCGGCAGCGCCTGAAACGGCGTGCTGATCTCGACGGTGCCCGTGAAGGTCTCCGGCGCCCCGGTCGCGGCGGGCGACGGCGCGGCCGTGCGGACGGCAACGGCGGGCGCGGCGCTTTCCGGTCCGGGCCGCTGCGCGCTCGCCACGGTGGCTGCGCCGCACAGGGCGAGGCAAAGCAGTGTCTTCATGCGCATGGCTCAGAGGTCGAGCTTGCGCCCGGCCATCCACTGGACGATGGCGGGATCGCGGTGGGAGAAGAAACTGCTGGTGCGGGTGTCGAGCGTGGCAATGCGCGCCATGTCCGCGGCATCGAGCTCGAAGTCGAGGATGGCGATGTTCTCCGCCATGCGTTCCCTGCGCACCGACTTGGCCAGGGTGGCGATGCCGCGCTGGGCCAGCCAGCGCAGCACGACCTGGCCCACGGATTTGCCGTGGCGCCTGCCGATGTCGGTGAGCACCTCGTTCTCGAACAGGTTGTTGCGCCCTTCCGCAAACGGTGCCCAGGCCTGGGCCTGCACGCCGATTTCCCGCATGAAGGCGGCGCTCTCGATCTGCTGCAGGAACGGGTTCACCTCCACCTGGTTGACGGCCGGTGCGATCTGGTTGAACGCCTGGATGTCCATCAGTCGGTCGGGGTGGAAATTGCTGACGCCGATGGCACGCAGCTTGCCCGCGCGGCAGGCTTCCTCCATTGCGCGCCAGGCGCCATGCACGTCGCCGAATGGCTGGTGGATGAGGTAGAGGTCCAGATAGTCCACCTGCAGGCGGCGCAGCGATGTGTCGATGGCCCGCTGTGTGCGCTCGTAGCCGGCGTCCTGAACCCAGAGCTTGGTCGTCACGAAAAGCTGGGCCCGCGCCACGCCGCTGGCCTTCAGGCCCTTGCCGACCGCTTCCTCGTTCAGGTAGGACGCCGCGGTGTCGATCAAGCGGTAGCCGACCTGGATGGCGTCGATCACGCAGCGTTCGCATTCCTGCGCATCGGGAATCTGGAAGACACCGAAGCCCAGGACGGGCATCTGGACGCCATTGTTCAAGGTGAGGTGTTGCAAGGTGGGTTTCCTCAGGGGACTATGGGGCGAAGTCTAGGAACTGGACTCACATCCGGATAGTGGTAAATAGGTTGCTGGATTCGCATCCAAATGGAGACAATGCCGGCAGGAGGAAGCAGCCATGGCCATCAACGAACTCCGCTCCGTATCCACCTTCATCAAGGCCGCGGAGCTGGGCAGCCTGCGCAAGGCGGCACACGCGCTCGACATCAGCCCGCAGGCGGCGAGCAAGGCGCTGGCGCAACTGGAGGAACACCTGGACGCGAGGCTGTTCCATCGCACGACGCGGGTGATGTCGCTGACCGATGCAGGGCAGCGCCTGCTGGAGGACGTGCAGCCCGCGTTGCTGGGCGTGCAGCGCGCCCTGCAAAACGCGCGGACGGCCAGGGACGAATTCGCCGGGCCCTTGCGCATAGCCGGCCCTCGCACGGCTTTTCAGCCCATCCTCTGGCGCCTGGTGGAGGAGTTCTGTGAACGGCACCCCGGCATCCAGCCCGACGTGCTCCTGGACGACCGGGTGGGCAACTGGGTCGAGGACCGGGTGGACGTTGGCTTTCGCCTGGGCGCCTCGCCGCATGAAGGGGTCATCGCCCGCAAGCTGTTCCCGTTGCAGATGGTCATTTGCGGAGCACCGGCGTATTTGCAGCGCTTTGGCGTGCCGGACTCGCTGGCGGCCCTGGCTGCCCACCGCTGCAGTGCTTTCCGCCACCCCGGCACGGGCAAGGTCGCCCCCTGGCATGTGAAGCTGGGGGAGCAGACCGTGGACCAGCCGGTCGTGCCCGCCATCTGCAGCAATGACGAAGTCTTCGAGCTGCAGGCCGTGCTGGCGGGCAAGGTCCTGGGGCAGCTGGCGGGCGTGACCGCGGCGCCCTATATCCGTTCGGGGCAACTGGTCCCCGTCCTGCGCGACCACATGCCCGATTTCGCCAGCTACTTTGTGTACTTCGGCAGCAGGACGTCGCAGCCTGTGCGCGCCCGGGCGTTCATCGACCTGGCCGTGGAACGCCTCACCAACAACCCGCAGTACGTATTGAACGACAAGGAACTGGCGGGGGCGGATCGCCGGGCCGGCCGCACCGCGCGCAGGCCGCCGGGAACCGCCAGCAGCCGGGCAGTGCGGCCCGCCTGAAGCCGCTGCCTGCCTTCCGCTAGGGGTTTTGTGCAGGGCCGATCGAGCCGCCCGCGCCGGGCCTTGGCGGACTTCCGCTGGTGGACGGGCGCTGAATGACGGCCTGCCGGTGCGCGGCCCGGGCGCCGGATACCCGGTGCTGCCACTTCACTTTTCATAGCTGCCAGCGCTTTAGCCAAAACGGCTGGAGGCATTTTTATTCAAAAATTCCATGGACCCGGTGGTGCAGGGGCGTCGCGCCGGTCCTCAGCCTTGGGCTTGCCGCTGGCCTGCGCATTCCCCCACCACCCAGTCCCTGAACGCCTTCACCAGCGGCGTCTGCGCGCGCGCCTCCGGGTACACGAGGTAGTACGCATCGGTGCTGGTCAGTACCGTGCCCGACAGCTCCACCAGGCTGCCCGCCGCCAGCTCCTGCTCGATCAGGAAACGCGGCAGCAGCGCCGCGCCCAGGTGCGAGACGGCGGCCTGGGCGATCATGGCGAAGTGTTCGGACTGGGGGCCGCGCAGGGCCAGGGCCGTGGGGGCGCCCACCAGCTCGAACCACTCGGCCCACTGGGTGGGGCGCGTGCTTTGCTGCAGCAGCACCACGCGGGTCAGATCCTGTGGCGTGCGGATGTGGTGGCGGTCGCGGTAGGCGGGGCTGCACACGGGCACCGTCTCTTCGTGCATCAGGTATTCGCACACGGCACCCGCCCAGTGCGGCGCACCGAAGTGGATGGCCGCGTCGAACGGTGTTCCCGCGAAATCAAAGGGCTCGGTGCGGGCCGAAAAATTGACCATGGCCTCGGGGTGCTGGGCCATGAAGCCGCCCAGGCGTGGTATGAGCCAGCGGGTGCCCAGCGTGGGCAGCACGGCCAGGTTGAGCAGGCCGTCGGTGCTCGCGAACGCCATGGCCTTCTGAGTGCTGGCCGACAGCTGCTGGAGCACGGCCAGCACGTCGGCGGCGTAGACGCGGCCCGCGTCGGTGAGCACCACGCGCTGGCGCACGCGGTGGAAGAGGGCGGTGCCCAGTTGCTCCTCCAGCTGGCGGATCTGGCGTGACACGGCGCTTTGCGTGAGGTGCAGCTCCTCGGCCGCGCGCGACACGCTCTGGTGGCGGGCAGCCGTTTCAAAGGCCAGCAGGTCGGCGGTGGAAGGCAGGAAGGCGCGGCGCAGCATGGTCATGCGTGGGGGGAATGATCGGTGGTGGCCCAGGCAAGGCCTTTCAAGTCCGTGGCACTGATGCGGTGTGCGGTGCGGGCTCCTGCTATTTTCAGGCACTTCATTCCAATTTGTGATCAAGTAGTTCCATTTTTTTGCTATCCAGCGCGGCAGGATTGGCGGATATTGGCGCCTTCATTGCGTGTTTTCTCCTGCGCTGCCCCTTTTTCCTGCCCTTCTGATCCTTGCGAGCCGCCATGTCCGCCACCCCTGCCGCCACCCCCCTCGTGACCGAAGTCGATCAATTGCTGCAACGCCTGGGCGTGCCCCGCGCGGGCTACACCGGTGGCACGCTGGCCGCCCGCTCGCCCATCACGGGCGAGGTGCTGGCCCGGGTGCCGCAGCACGGCCCCGCCGAGGCGACCGCCGCCATCGGCCGTGCGCATGCGGCCTTCCAGGCCTGGCGCAACGTGCCTGCGCCGCGCCGGGGCGAGCTGGTGCGCCTGCTGGGCGAAGAGCTGCGCGCCGCCAAGGCGGACCTGGGCCTGCTCGTCACCATCGAGGCGGGCAAGATTCCGTCCGAAGGCCTGGGCGAGGTGCAGGAGATGATCGACATCTGCGACTTCGCGGTGGGCCTGTCGCGCCAGCTGTATGGCCTGACGATTGCCACCGAGCGCCCCGGCCACCGCATGATGGAAACCTGGCACCCGCTGGGCGTGTGCGGCGTGATCTCGGCCTTCAACTTCCCGGTGGCCGTGTGGTCGTGGAACGCGGCGCTGGCGCTGGTGTGTGGTGATTCGGTGGTGTGGAAGCCGTCCGAAAAGACCCCGCTCACGGCCCTGGCCACGCACGCCATCGCGCAGCGTGCCATCGCGCGGTTTGGTGCCGACGCGCCCGAAGGCCTGCTGGAGTTGATCGTGGGCCAGCGCGACATTGGCGAGGTGCTGGTGGATGACGCCCGCGTGCCCGTGCTGTCAGCCACGGGCTCCACCGCCATGGGCCGCGCGGTGGGCCCGCGCCTGGCGGCACGTTTTGCGCGCGGCATCCTGGAGCTGGGCGGCAACAATGCCGCCATCGTGGCCCCCACGGCCGACCTGGACCTGGCGCTGCGCGGCATCGCGTTCGCCGCCATGGGCACGGCGGGCCAGCGCTGCACCACGCTGCGCCGCTTGTTCGTGCACGACAGCATCTACGATCAGTTGGTCCCCCAGCTGGCCAAGGTGTACGCCAACGTGCAGGTGGGCGACCCGCGCACCGCCGGCACGCTGGTGGGCCCGCTGATCGACCGCATGGCCTTTGACGGAATGCAAAAGGCGCTGGAACAAAGCCGTGCGCTGGGTGCCGCGGTGCACGGCGGCGGCCGCGTGGAAGGTTTGGGCGGTGCGGACGCGTACTACGTGCGCCCTGCCCTGGTGGAGCTGCAAAGGCATGACGGCCCCGCGCTGCACGAAACCTTCGCGCCCATCCTGTACGTGGTGCGCTACAGCACGCTGGACGAGGCCATCGCGATGAACAACGCCGTGGGCGCGGGCCTGTCGTCGTCGATCTTCACGCTCAATGTGCGCGAGGCCGAGCTGTTCATGTCGGCAGCCGGCTCGGACTGCGGCATTGCCAACGTGAACATCGGCCCGAGCGGCGCGGAAATCGGCGGCGCGTTTGGCGGCGAGAAGGAAACCGGCGGCGGGCGCGAGGCGGGCTCCGACAGCTGGAAAGCCTACATGCGCAGGGCGACGAACACCATCAACTATTCCACGGCACTGCCGCTGGCGCAGGGCGTGACCTTCGACGTGTGAGCAGCGCAGTGGCAAGCGCTTTCATGCCGGCTGAAACGCCACCCATCGTCGTCATCGGTGGTGGCGTCATCGGCAGCGCCATCGCGTACTTCCTCACGCTGCAGCAGCCGGGCTGCGCGGTGGTGGTGGTCGAGCGGGACCCGACCTATGCGCGCGCATCGTCCGCGCTGTCGGCCAGCTCCATCCGCCAGCAGTTCTCCACCGACATCAATGTCCAGATCTCGGCCTATGGCATCGGCTTTCTGCGCAATGTGAACACGCTGCTGGCCTGCAGCGGCGACGCGCCGGATGTGGGCCTGCACGAGGGCGGCTATCTGTACCTGGCCACCCAGGCGGGCGAGGCCACGCTGCGCGAGAACCATGCGCTGCAAAAGCGGCACGGCGCCGATGTGGCGCTGCTCGGCCCGCAGCAGCTGGCCGAGCGTTTTCCGTGGCTGGCGCTGCAGGACGTGGCGCTGGGGTCGCTCGGGCTGTCGGGCGAGGGATGGTTCGACGGCTACCTGCTGCTGAGCGCGCTGCGCAAGAAGGCGCAGAGCCAGGGCGTGCGCTACGTGGCCGATGAGGCCGTGGGCCTGGACGTGGTGGCTAGCGATGGCGTGCGGCATGTGCGTGCCGTCCGCCTGAAAAGCGGTGGCGAGCTGCCGTGCCGCTTTGCGGTGAACGCGGGTGGCCCCTGGGCCGCGGCCATCGCGGGCTGGGCGGGCATCGGCCTGCCCGTGGTGGGCAAGCGCCGCACGGTGTTCCACCTGGCCAGCCCCGCGGCGCTGCCGGGCTGCCCGCTGCTCATCGACACCAGCGGCATCTGGCTGCGGCCCGAGGGCTCGGGCTTCATCTGCGGCTTTGCACCGCAGGCTGGCGACGATGCCGACTTTGCGCCGTTGGAGCCGGAGCACCACGCTTTTGAAGACCACGTGTGGCCTGCCCTGGCCGAGCGCATTCCGGGCTTCGAGGCACTGCGCATGCAGGGCGCCTGGGCGGGCTACTACGAGATGAACACTTTCGACCACAACGCCATCGTGGGCCTGCACCCCGCGTGCGACAACCTGGTGTTCGCCAACGGCTTCTCGGGCCATGGCCTGCAGCAGTGCCCTGCCGTGGGGCGCGGCCTGGCCGAGCTGATGCTGACGGGCCGCTACCAGAGCCTGGACCTGGCGCCGCTGTCCATCGAACGCATCGCGCGCAACCAGCCGCTGCTGGAGAAGAACGTCATCTGAACCCAGGAGCCCCGCAACGGGGCTCCGCCCATCCGGCCCTTCCTCTTTTTCGACGCTTTCCCACCTGCCAACCACAACACAACCGGAGACAACGACCATGGCAATTTCACGCAAAACATTCACCGCGCTCGCTGCAGGGCTCGCACTGGCCTACACGGCCTTCGTGCCCGCGCAGGCGCAAACCGCCATGCCCACGCTGGAGAAGATCAAGGCATCGGGCAAGGCGGTGCTGGGCGTGCGCGAGACCTCGCCGCCCATGGCCTACGCGCTGGGCGCGAATGAAAAATACGTGGGCTACCACGTGGAGCTGTGCGAGCGCGTGCTCAAGGAAATCGTGCCCGACGCGAAGCTCGAGTACATGGCCGTGACGGCGCAGAACACGATGCCGCTGGTGCAGAACGGCACGCTGGACATCGGCTGCGGCCCCACCACCAACAACCTGGCGCGCCAGCAGCAGGTGGCTTTTGCCGTGACCACCTATGTGAGCGAGGTGCGCATGGCGGTGCGCAAGGATTCGGACCTGAAGTCCATCAGCCAGCTGGGCAACCGCACGATTGCGGCCTCCACCGGCACCACGGCCGTGCAGCTGCTGCGCAAGCAGGAGCGCACGCTGGGCGCACCCGTCAAGACGGTGCTGGGCAAGGACCACCACGAGAGCTTCATGCTGCTCGAATCCGGCCGCGCTGATGCGTTCGTGCTGGACGACAACCTGCTGGCGGGCCTGATCTCCAACTCCAAGGACCCGTCGGCCTACCGCATCGTGGGCGAGCCGCTGGGCGCCGAGCCGATCGCGCTGCTGTTCCGCAAGGACGACCCCACCTTCAAGGCCGCGGTGGACGGCGTGCTCACCCGGCTGATGCAGAGCGGCGAGATGGAAAAGATCTACACCAAGTGGTTCGTGAACCCCATTCCGCCCAAGAACATGAGCCTGAATTTGCCGCTGGGCACCACGCTGCGCCAGCTGTTCTCCGCACCCAACGACAAGCCCCTGGAGTCCTACCAGCAATGAACGCCGCCATCCCCGCCACAGCCTTTCGCGCGGCCGACCGCATCAGCGCCATCGGTGTGTCGGACATCGTGCGCATCACCCAGGCCGCCAATGAATTGAAGCGCCAGGGTCAGCCCGTGATCGTGCTGGGCCTGGGCGAGCCCGACTTCGACACGCCCGTGCACATCCAGGAGGCCGCGCAGCGCGCCATGGCGCGGGGCGACACGCACTACACGGTGCTGGACGGCACGCCGGAACTCAAGGCCGCCATCCAGCTCAAGTTCCGCCGCGACAACGGCCTCGCGTTCGCCATCAATGAGATCACGGTGGGCGCCGGTGCCAAGCAGGTCATCTACAACGCGCTGATGGCCAGCCTGAACCCGGGCGACGAGGTGATCCTGCCCGCGCCGTACTGGACCTCGTACGCCGACATGGTGCTGATCGCGGGCGGTGTGCCCGTGGTGGTGCCGTGCAGCGAAGACAACGGCTTTCGCATCACGGCGCAGGAGCTCGATGCCGCCATCACGCCGCGCACGCGCTGGGTGTTCATCAACTCGCCGTCCAACCCCAGCGGCACGGCCTACAGCGCCGAGCAACTGCGGCCCCTTCTGGAGGTGGTGCTGCGCCACCCGCGGGTGTGGGTGCTGGCGGACGACATCTACGAACACATCCTGTACGACGGCCATGCGTTCGCCACGCCGGTGGTCGTGCTGCCCGCGCTGCGCGAGCGCACGCTCACGGTGAACGGCGTGTCCAAGTCGTACGCCATGACGGGCTGGCGCATCGGCTACGGCGCGGGCCCGCGTGCACTGATCGCGGCCATGGCGGTGGTGCAGAGCCAGGCGACGTCGTGCGCGTCGTCCATCAGCCAGGCGGCGGCGGTGGCGGCGCTCACCGGCCCGCAGGACGTGGTGGCCGAGCGCTGCCGCGAGTTCCAGGCGCGGCGCGACCTCGTGGTGGCTTCGCTCAACGCATCGCCGGGCCTGCGCTGCCGCGTGCCCGAGGGTGCGTTCTACACGTTTGCCAGCTGCGAAGGCGTGCTGGGCCGCACCACGCCGGGCGGCGCGCTGCTGCGCACGGATGCCGATTTTTGCGACTACCTGTTGCGCGAGTTCCACGTGGCCGTGGTGCCGGGCAGCGTGCTGGGGCTGGCGCCGTATTTCCGTATCTCGTACGCTGCCAGCATGGCCGACCTGCAGGAGGCCTGCACACGTATCCGCCGTGCGTGCGAGGCGCTGCGCTGACCCACCTGTTTTCCTCGTTTGATATTTTCCCGTTCCGGACCTTTTGACATGACCACGCCTTCCACCTCCAGCCCCGCCCCAAGCCGCACCGGCGGCCAGATCCTGGTGCAGCAGCTCATCACCCATGGCGTCAAGCAGCTGTTCTGCGTGCCGGGCGAGAGCTACCTGGCCGTGCTCGATGCCCTGCACGATGCGGACATCGGCGTGACGGTGTGCCGCCAGGAAGGCGGCGCGGCCATGATGGCCGAGGCGCAGGGCAAGCTCACGGGTCAGCCGGGCATCTGCTTCGTGACGCGCGGGCCGGGCGCGACCAATGCGTCGGCCGGTGTGCACATCGCGCACCAGGACTCGACCCCGATGATCCTGTTCGTGGGCCAGGTGGCGCGCGGCGCCATGGGGCGCGAGGCGTTCCAGGAGCTCGACTACAGCGCGGTCTTCGGCACCATGGCCAAGTGGGTGGTGCAGATCGACGACCCGGCGCGCGTGCCTGAACTCATCTCGCGCGCCTTCCACGTTGCCACCTCGGGCCGCCCCGGCCCGGTGGTGGTGGCGCTGCCCGAAGACATGCTGACGGAGGCCGCCACCGTGGCCGACGCGCAGCCCTACCAGGTCACCGAGACCCACCCCGGCGCCGCGCAGATGGCCGAGCTGGCCCAGCGCCTGCAGGCCGCCCAGAGCCCCGTGGCCATCCTGGGCGGAAGCCGCTGGTCCGAGCAGGCGGTGCGCGAGTTCACGGCGTTTGCCGAGGCGTGGTCCATTCCGGTGTACTGCTCGTTCCGCCGGCAGATGCTGTTTGCCGCCACCCACGCCTGCTACGGCGGCGACCTGGGCCTCGGCGTGAACCCCAAGCTGCTGGCGCGCATCCGCGCGTCCGACCTGGTGCTGGTGGTGGGCGGGCGCCTGTCCGAAGTGCCGTCGCAGGGCTACGAGCTGTTCGGCATCCCCACGCCCGCACAGCCCCTGGTGCATGTGCATGCCGATGCCGATGAACTGGGCAAGCTCTACCGCCCCACGCAGGCCATCCACGCCACGCCGCAGGCCTTCGCCGCGGCCTTGAACGCGGTGCGCCCCACGGCGCCGGTGCCGTGGAAGGCCCACACCGAAGCCGCCCATGCCGACTACCTGGTCTGGAGCGATACCGCGCCCATCCGCATCCCCGGTGATCTGCAGATGGGCCAGGTGATGCAGCACCTCAAGGACGTGCTGCCCGCCGACACCATCTTCTGCAACGGCGCGGGCAACTTCGCGACGTGGGTGCACCGCTTCTGGCCCTTCACCACCTATGCGAGCCAGCTCGCGCCCACCAGCGGGTCGATGGGCTACGGACTGCCGGCCGGCGTGGGCGGCAAGCGCCTGTGGCCGCAGCGCGAGGTGGTGATCTTCGCGGGTGACGGCGACTTCCTGATGCACGGCCAGGAGTTCGCGACCGCCGTGCAGTACGGCCTGCCGATCATCGTGGTGCTGCTGGACAACGCCATGTACGGCACCATCCGCATGCACCAGGAGCGCGAGTACCCGGGCCGTGTGAGCGCCACGCAGCTCAAGAACCCCGACTTCAAGGCCTACGCCCAGGCCTTCGGCGGCCACGGCGAGCGCGTGGAGCGCACCGAAGACTTCGCCCCCGCGCTGGCCCGCGCGCGCGCCAGCGGCCTGCCCAGCGTGCTGCACTGCCTGATCGACCCCGAGGCGATCACTCCCACGGGAACGCTGCAGGGCCTGCGCAACGCGGCGCTCGCCAAGAAGCAATAGACACAATCAATACCGCAGCCCAAACCCTGTGGTCGGCCGGGCGGCTGACAGCAGGGTGTCTGCGCTTTTGCGCACAATGGAGGCCGTGACCTCCGCACCGCCCGACGAGCCCTCCGCACCGCGCCTGCGTCGCATCGCGCACCTCGACATGGATGCCTTCTTCGCATCCGTCGAGCTGCTGCGCTACCCCCAGCTCAAGGGCCTGGCCGTGGTCATCGGCGGCGGGCGGCGCAAGGTGGACGAGCTGCTGCACCAGAGCCCCGATGGCCAGGGCCTGCGCGAGCCGCATTTCATCCCGGTGGCCGACTTTCCCCTGCTCAAGGACTATGTGGGCCGGGGCGTCATCACCACCGCCACCTACGCGGCGCGGCAGTTCGGCGTGGGCTCGGCCATGGGCATGATGAAGGCCGCCAGGCTGTGCCCCCATGCCATCGTGCTGCCCGTGGATTTCGACGAAGTGCGCCGCTTTTCGCGCCTGTTCAAGAGCACCATCACCGACATCGCTCCGGTGATGCAGGACCGGGGCGTGGACGAGGTCTACATCGACTTCACCGACGTGCCCGGGGGTCAGCGCGAAGGAGGCAGGGTGCTGGCACGGCTCATCCAGAAGAGGATCTTCGACGTGACGGGGCTGACCTGCTCCATCGGCGTGGCCCCCAACCGGCTGCTGGCCAAGATGGCCAGCGAGTTCAACAAGCCCAATGGCATCTCCATCGTCTATGAGTCGGATCTGCAGGCGAAGATCTGGCCGCTCAACGTGCGCAAGATCAACGGCATCGGCCCCAAGGCGGGTGAGAAGCTGGCGCGCCTGGGCATCGAGACCATCGGCCAGCTGGCGGCGCAGGATGAACAGTGGCTGATGGGGCACTTCGGCAAATCGACGGGGGCGTGGATGCACCGGGTGTCCTGGGGGCGGGACGACAGCCCCGTGGTGACCGAAAGCGAACCCGTGAGCATGAGCCGCGAGACCACCTTCGACCGCGACCTGCACGCCGTGCGCGACAAGGCGGAGCTGGGCGCGATCTTCACCGACCTGTGCCTGCGCCTGGCCGAAGACCTGCAGCGCAAGGGCTATGTGGCGCGCACCATCGGCATCAAGCTGCGCTACGACGACTTCAAGATCGCCACGCGCGACCACACCGCGGGCATCTACACGGCGGACGGCGCCACCATCCGCCAGCTGGCCGGGCAGTGCCTCAAGCGCGTGCCGCTGGACAAGCGCCTGCGCCTGCTGGGGGTGCGGGCCAGCACGCTGGCGCGGCGCGGGGAAGAGCCGGTGCTGGAGCCACGCACACCGGTGCCGGCCGGCGGCCGGGGGCGGCGGCCCGACGCGCAGGCCACCATGGAAACCGGTCAGCTTTTCTAGGCCCGAGGCTGCGCCCGGGGCCGCCCGTTTCTCGCGGCACCACCGCAATTCTTTTGGTGCCAGACGGTGTGATCGGCAGGTAGACTTGATCGGTATCAAGCGGTAGCGGACCGCGCCGCCTGCCGACGATGCGGGCCCATCAGGAGCTTTCCATGCGCATCAACCTGCCGGTGACCCAGCAGAATTTCGACTACCCCGGCGATGAGCTGCTGGTGTCCAGCACCAACACCAAGGGCGAGATCACGCACTGCAACCCCGCCTTCGTGCGCGTGAGCGGGTACAGCCACGACGAGCTTGTCGGCCAGCCCCACAACATCATCCGCCACCCCGACATGCCCGCCGAGGCCTACAAGGACTTGTGGCGCACCGTCGGCCGGGGGGAGCCCTGGACGGGGCTGGTGAAAAACCGCCGCAAGAATGGCGACCACTACTGGGTGCGGGCCAATGTCACGCCCATCATGGAGGGGGGCAAGCCCCGCGCCTACATGTCGGTGCGCACCAAGCCCAGCGCGGCGGAGTCCGATGCCGCCGAGGCCCTGTATGCGCAGATGCGCCGCGATGCGGCCTCGGGCGCGCGCAGTTTCTACCTGGACGCCGGCAACCTGCGCTACCGCGGTGTGCGTGGCTGGCGGCAGCGCATGGCGCAAATGGCGTTGCTGCCCCGCATGGCGCTGGTGCTTGGGGTGTTGCTGCTGCTGGCGCTGGTGCCCGACATGCTGGGGCTGCAGGGCCCCGTGGCCTGGGTGACGCGCCTGGTGCTGCTGCTGGTGGGGAGCGGGTGGGCGCTGTGGCGCTACCAGGCCACCGTGCTGCGGGGCGTGCACGATGCGACCAGGTTCGCCTCCGACATCTCGGCATGCAATCTGGCCACCTCGGTCCACGTGGACTATCCACCGCCATTGGGCGCGCTCATGCAGCGGCTGCGGCAGACGCAGGTCAACCTGCGCGCGGTGGTGGGCGATGTGCGCACCGAAGTGCGCAGCTTCACCCAGTCGGCCGCCGAGATTTCGCGCGGCAGCCTGGACCTGTCGGCACGCACCGAATCGCAGGCGAGCAGCCTGGAGGAAACCGCCGCGTCGATGGAGCAGCTGGCCAGCACCGTGCAGCAGACGGCCGACACCGCCGCCAAGGTGTCGCACGAGAGCGCGCAAAGCAGCGACATCGCCACGCGCGGCGGCCAGGCCGTGCAGGAGGTGGGCGCTGCCATGCAGGAGATGAAGCAGTCGTCCACGCGCATCAGCGAGATCGTGGGCGTGATCGAGGGCATCGCCTTCCAGACCAACCTGCTGGCGCTCAATGCCGCCGTGGAGGCGGCCCGCGCGGGCGAGCAGGGCCGGGGCTTTGCCGTGGTGGCGGGGGAGGTCCGGGCCCTGGCGCAGCGCAGCGCCAGCTCGGCCAAGGAGATCAGCGGCCTGATCGGCGCGACGGTGAACCAGATCGCCAACGGCGCGCAGCAGATGGACCATGCCGGCACCACCATCCAGGGCGTGGTCAACGCCGTCGGGCGGGTGAGCACGCTGGTGCAGCAGATCAGCAGCGCGACCAAGGAGCAGTCCCAGGGCATCGCCCAGGTCAACGAGGCTGTCACGCAGCTCGACACCGTGACGCAGCAGAACGCGGCGCTGGTGGAGCAGTCGGCGGCATCGGCCCAGGGCCTCAAGGAAAGCGCCCTGTCGCTGGGCCGGTCCGTGGATGTGTTTCGCCTGGGCTAGCGGCCCTGCGCCGTGGCGGGGCGCGCGGTATTTCTTGACGAATTCTTACTGCTAACTTACAGTGAATTTCCCGTTTTCCGGGAGGTTCCCATGACCCTGAACGAGCTGCAACGCATCAAGCAGTGGCATGTCGCGCACAAGGCCGAGCACCCGCTGGAGTACCACCTCTGGGACCTGGTGCTGACGATCTGGATGCTGGGGTGGGTGGGCTGGTTTCCCATCTGCGCCTTTGGCGAGCCCTGGACCGCGCCGGTGTGCCTGGTCGCCATCTTTCTGCCCAGCCTGTATGTGACCTGGCGCACCCGCGCGCATGCGCGCCACACCCTGCGGTGCGACTGGATTGACGCGCGCGGTTAGCGGATCTTTGGAGGGCCTTACTGGCGGGCGGTGCGCACGTTGCGCGGCAGGCCCTGCGGGTGGCTGGTGCGCAGCGGGTTGATGTCCAGGCCGCCCCGGCGCGTGTAGCGCGCATACACGGTGAGCTTGATGGGTTTGCAGCGGGTCCACACGTCCATGAAGATGCGCTCCACGCACTGCTCGTGGAATTCGTTGTGGTTGCGAAAGCTCACCAGGTACTGCAGAAGGCCTTCCTGGTTGATCTGCGGGCCGCTGTAGCTGATCTGCACGCTGCCCCAGTCGGGCTGGCCCGTCACCAGGCAGTTGCTCTTGAGCAGGTTGCTGGTGAGCACTTCGGACACGGGGGCCTCGCCAAACACGGCCGTCAGCAGCTCGGGCGCGGGCTGGTACTGCGTGCATTCCACGTCCAGCCGATCGAGGCTCAGGCCGTCGAGTTCGTGCACGGGCTCCTGGTCGAACAGTTCGGGGCTGAGGAGCCGCACGCCCACGGTGGCCGGGTGCTCCGCGCCGCGCCACACGGCCTCGCTGATGTCGGCACGGATGCGGGCCTGCACCTCGGCCGCATCCGTGAATCGGGTGTTGTTGAAGCTGTTGAGGTAGAGCTTGAACGACTTGCTCTCCACGATGTTGGGGGTCTCGCACGGCACGGTGATGTGCGCCAGCGCCACTTGCGGCTTGCCGCGCTGGTTGAGCCACGACAGCTCGAACGCCGTCCACAGGTCGGCGCCGAAGAACGGCGCGGCGCCGGTGACACCGATCTCGGCCCGCTTGCCCGCGCGGGGGATGGGGAACAGCAGAGAGGCGTCGTACTGGTCGATGTAGGCCGATGCCTTGCCGAGTTGGGATTGTTCCGGGGTGTTCATGGATACTATTAAATTGATAGCTGGTAGCGCAATGTGGATAAGCGCCAGGGCCTGTTTTTATTTGAATTCCCGCTCGCGCAGCCACTTGGTGGCGATCCATTTTTCGCCGGCGATCACCGGGGCGCCGCCATGCAGGGTGCGCGTGGACGGGTGCGGGCGCTCGTAGCTGAAGAACACGGCATTGCCGCGCTGCGGCGCCACTTCCACATGCACATCGGGGAAGGTGGTGCCGCCGCCTTTCTCGGGCGTGTTCAGGTACATCACGAGCGTGCCCACACGCTGGCCGCCGCGCTTGACGATGGTGGGCGTGCCCGGCTCGGCGGGGTCGAAGTAGTCGTAGTGCGGCTTGTATTCGGCGCCGGGGCGGTAGTGCAGCACCTGCAGGCCCTCGCCGTTCTCGATGGGCCAGTTCAGCAGGCGGGCGATGCGCTCCTCGATGCGCTGCAGCAGTGGGCTTTCGCCGCGCTGGAAGAACATGCCGTCGCTCGTGCGGTCGTCGTTGACTTCCTCGCCCCCCGTCTTGGTGGCCACGGTGAGCGAGCGCGCCATGCGCGGCGCGGCGGCGGCGATCAGCGCATCGCATTCTTCGGGCGACAGCAGGTTGCCGAACACCACGATGCGCGGCTGGGCGATCGCCAGCAGCACGTTCACGCTGCGGTCGCCGGCCTCAAGCTGCGCGGGGGATTCGTCCAGCCGCGGCTCGGGCACCGCCACGGCGGGTGGCTGGCCCTGCTGCACGGCCAGTTCGTTGAGGTGGTCCTGCAGCGTGATCTCCAGCGCATCGGCGGCCACGTCCTCATCCCAGCCCGCATCGCGCATGGACTGCAGCACCACGGGCGCGGCATAGCCTGCCTGGGCCTGCTCGATGATCCAGCGGCGCAGCTCGGGCGTGATGGCCTGCCGCGCGGCACCGCGGTCCTGTTGGGTTGCCGTGGTGCTGTCCGGGTGCTGTTCAGAACGCGATGTCATGGCGGTCCTTCAACGTAAGCAGGTTTCTTTCGGGGTTACGGGGCGGGTGCTGCCTTGCGCCGGAATACCAGGCGCTCGGGCCCGGATGATGCCGGGGCAAAGGCATAGCCGTCCAGATCAAACCCTTCCAGCTGGCGGGGTGTGGCAAGGCGGTGCGTGACGGCATAGCGGGCCATGAGGCCGCGCGCGTGCTTGGCGTGGAAGCTGATGATCTTGTAGCCGCCGCCTTTCCAGTCCTCGAACACGCATTCGACCACGCGTGCCTTGAGCGCCTTGCGGTCCACGGCCTTGAAGTACTCCTGCGACGCCAGGTTGACCACGACGGGCGTGGTGTCGGCGCGCAGCCGGGTGTTGAGGTGCTCGGCGATCTGGCTGCCCCAGAACTGGTACAGGTTGCTGCCCGCGGCCGTGGCCAGGCGCGTGCCCATCTCCAGCCGGTAGGGCTGCATGCGGTCGAGCGGGCGCAGCACGCCGTACAGGCCGCTCAGGATCGCCACGTGGCGCTGGGCCCAGTCCAGGTCGTCGGCGGTGAGCGCGCGCGCCTGCAGGCCTTCGTACACGTCGCCGTTGAAGGCCAGCAGCGCCTGGCGCGAGTTGGCGGCGGTGAAGCGGGGGCGCCAGGCCTGGTAGCGCGCCACGTTGAGCGCGGCCAGCTTGTCGCTCAGGTCCATGAGCGAGGCGATGTCCTGGGGGGACTGGGTGCGCAGCACCTCGATCAGGGCCGTGGACTGTGGCACGAACTGGGGCGTGGAATGGGGCAACCCCTCGGGCAGGGGGGTGTCGTAGTCAAGGGATTTGGCAGGGGACAGCAGGAACAGCATGTGGGAGTCCGGGTGGTCCGTGGGGCTCGGAAGGGGAGAAGGCTGGGCGGAGCGAGGCCGGAATGCCGGCAGCGGCCAAAATGGTACCTGCTGCAGGGCCGCCGCAGCGCCAAGGCGTTGTTCAGGGCCCCCAAAGCAAGAAGGCGGCCCTGGGCCGCCTTCTTGTTTTCAGGGCCGCAGCCGGTGGATCAGGCCGCCGGCGGCTGCTCGAAAGGCAGGGTCATCGCCGACAGGTCGCGGCGGGTTTCCACCAGCACCAGCGGGCCTTCGTCCAGCACGACCGCGGGCGGCCGTTCGCGTGGAACGCGGATGGGTTGCGGTTCGGCGGCGATCGCCGCCTGCACGGCGGCGATCTTGCCCGCGTCCGAGTTCACCCATTGCAGCCCCGACGAGGCGGCAACCTGCTGGAGCTCGTCGACCGGCAGCGTGAAGGACTGGACACGGGGCATGCCGTTGGCGGCAGCCGCCGCAGCAGCAACCGCCACCGGGGCTGGCGCGGGCGCGGCAACGGGTGCGGCCGGGGGCGCCACGGGTGCCGCGGCAGCAGGGGCCGTGGCGGCCACCGGAGCAGCCACGGGCGCTGGCGCTGCAGCCGCCACCGGGGCGGCAGCCGGAGCCTCGGCCACGGCGGCCTCCACCGGTGCGGCGGGGGCGCTGAAGTAGCTGCGGCGTGGAGCCTCATCCTGCTCCGGCGCCGGTTCGGCCTGGGGTGCGGCGACGGCGGTGGGATCGAAGTCCAGCATCGCCGGTGCCGCTGCCGTGGTCTCGGCGCTGTCGCGAGGACCTCGCTCGCCGCGTTCGCGGCGGTCACGGCCGTAGCGGTCGCGCGAGCGGCGCTCGCGGCGCTGCTGCTCTTCGCTGGCCGGGGCTCCATTGCCCGCGGCCACGTCGTTGCCGGACAGGTCCAGGTCGGGCAGCGATGCCAGCGGGGCGGTGTCGACGAAGTCGCCCGCGGCCGGCGCGGTGCTCTCCTGCGCTTCGACAGCACGGGGCGTGCGTTCGCCGCGCTCTGCACGGTCTCCACGTTCGCGGCGGCCGGAGCCTTCGCCACGGTCACGGCGCGGACCGCGCTCGCCGCGCGGCTGCTGGCCCGCTTCCGCGCTGTTGCCGTTCGGACCTTCCACCTGCGCCTGCGCGGCAGCGGTGTTGTCGCCGTTCAGGCCGGCGGCCTGGTTGCGGGGCTCTGCGTCGCGGCGGCCACGGCCACCGTCACGCCCGTTGCGGCCTTCGCGTCCCTCGCGGGCTTCGCCTTCGGGGCGGCGGTCGGTGTCGCGGGGTGGACGGCCCTCGGCGTCGCGCGGAGCGCGGCCTTCGGCCGAGCGCTCGCCACGGCGGCCGCGGCCTTCGCTGGCGCCTTCGCGGTTGCCGCCATCACGGCCGCCTTCGCGTTGGCCTTCCCGGTTGCCATCGCGGCCACCACGGCGGCCACGGCCTTCGCCGTTGCGGCCATCGCGGCGGGGCTCGCCGCGGCCCGTGGTTTCAGGTGTGGCGGCGGGGGCAGGGGCTGCTGCCACCGGTGCGGGGGCTGCCGGTGCATCGCCAAAGCCGAACAGGCTCTTGAGCCAGGAAAAGAAGCCTTGCTCCTGCGGCGCGGCGGCGGCAGCGGGCGCTGGCGCAGCCACGGGGGCCTGGGCGGGTGCCGCGGGCGCGGCAGCGGGGCGCTGGCCGGCGCGGGGTGGGCGGGCCGCGCCTTCGGGGCGGGGCTCGGCCACGGGGGCGGGAGCATCGGGCAGCACGCCCTTGATGACGGGGGTCTGCTTGTTGGTGGGCTCCTGCGAGCGGCGCGTCACGGCCGTGGGGTCTTCCACTTCCTCGGCGAGCTTGTAGCTGGCTTCGATGTGGTCCAGGCGCGGATCGTCGTGCTTGAGGCGTTCCAGGCGGTAGTTGGGGGTTTCCAGCGTCTTGTTGGGCACCATCAGCACGGCCACGCGCTGCTTGAGTTCGATCTTGGCGATCTCGGTGCGCTTTTCGTTGAGCAGGAACGAGGCCACTTCCACCGGCACCTGGCAGTGCACGGCGGCCGTGTTGTCCTTCATGGACTCTTCCTGGATGATGCGCAGGATTTGCAGGGCCGAGCTTTCCGTGTCGCGGATGTGGCCCGAGCCGCCGCAGCGGGGGCAGGGGATGGACGAGCCTTCGCTCAAGGCGGGCTTCAGGCGCTGGCGGCTCATCTCCATGAGGCCGAACTTGCTGATGGTGCCGAACTGCACGCGGGCGCGGTCCTGGCGCAGCGCGTCGCGCAGGCGGTTTTCCACTTCGCGGCGGTTCTTGCTCTCCTCCATGTCGATGAAGTCGATCACGATCAGGCCGCCCAGGTCGCGCAGGCGCATCTGGCGCGCCACTTCGTCGGCGGCTTCCAGGTTGGTGCGGGTGGCGGTTTCCTCGATGTCGCCGCCCTTGATGGCGCGGGCCGAGTTCACGTCCACGCTGACCAGCGCTTCGGTGTGGTCGATCACGATGGCGCCGCCCGAGGGCAGTTGCACGGTGCGGGCGTAGGCCGATTCGATCTGGTGCTCGATCTGGAAGCGGCTGAACAGGGCGGCGTCGTCGCGGTAGCGCTTCACGCGGGCGGCATGCTCGGGCATGACGTGCGCCATGAACTGCTGCGCCTGTTCGTAGATGTCGTCGGTATCGATGAGGATGTCACCGATGTCGTTGTTGAAGTAGTCGCGGATCGCGCGGATGACGAGGCTCGATTCCTGATAGATCAGGAAGGCGCCCTTGCCGCCCTTGGCGGCGCCGTCGATGGCGTTCCACAGCTTGAGCAGGTAGTTCAGGTCCCACTGCAGCTCGGGCGCGGTGCGGCCGATGCCGGCGGTGCGCGCGATGATGGACATGCCGTTGGGGTACTCCAGCTGGTCCATCGCCTCCTTGAGCTCGGCGCGGTCCTCGCCCTCGATGCGGCGCGAAACGCCACCGCCACGGGGGTTGTTGGGCATCAGCACCACGTAGCGGCCGGCCAGCGAGACGAAGGTGGTCAGGGCCGCGCCCTTGTTGCCGCGCTCTTCCTTTTCGACCTGGACCAGCAGCTCCTGGCCCTCGCGGATCACTTCATTGATGCGTGCCTGGCTGGGCGAGACACCGGGGGTGAAGTAGCTGCGCGAGATTTCCTTGAACGGCAGGAAGCCGTGGCGGTCTTCGCCGTAGTCGACGAAGCAGGCTTCCAGCGAGGGCTCGACGCGCGTGACGACGGCCTTGTAGATGTTGCCCTTGCGCTGTTCGCGCCCCTCGATTTCGATTTCGTAGTCGAGGAGCTTCTGTCCGTCGACGATGGCCAGGCGCCGTTCTTCAGGCTGCGTGGCGTTGATGAGCATCCGCTTCATGATGCGATTCCTTCAGTGTTTCGCGGACAGCAGCGGAGCAGCCAACCGTGACCCACGGAGAGGGCTGCGCGGGCTGCCGCCCACAGTTTCCAAACCAATACAACAAGCTCTACAGGAGCTGTGAATGCCTGGACTGACGCATCGAAACGAAGGGAATTGCCGGGAATGCCAAGGGTCTGCCGAGCGCTAGCGCGGCAGGAAAAGGCAGGGGCGCGTGGATGGGGGCGAGTGAGAGTGGCGCAGTTTTGCTACTAAAATAGTAGCGTGTTGCGCTTGCAGGACGGGCGCTGGGGCGGAATGTGCGTGTGCGGCCGGGGGCAACAGCCACCGCCACAAGGTCACCATCCATGCCATCAACAACCACATGCTCGCTTCGATCCGCTGGCAGGCTGCTCCCGGGTAGGGTGCGTCTGCCAGCTTGGGGATTCCGTATCAGTGTTTCAATCTGTCAGCCCGCCGAACGAAGCGCAGGCCACCGCAGGCATCTGGCCTGCAATCTGCGTGCACGACGCCCGCTGGCATCGACCTTCCTGCACGAGGGAAAGGGTTGCGTGGACTAAACTCCAGACAAATCAACCACTTACACAGCAACGCGCAGGTGAAACACATTATAGGGGCCAAACCGCCATCCGACCGCACCACGGCGGCAAGCCCTCCGGCGGCACGCCTGATCGAGGTCGATTCCGATTCCGCGGGCCAGCGGCTCGATAACTTTTTGATACGCCACTTGAAAGGTGTGCCAAAAACGCACGTCTACCGCATCATCCGCAGCGGCGAGGTGCGCATCAACAAAGGCCGCGTGAGTGCCGACACCCGCGTGGAAGCAGGGGACGTGGTGCGCCTGCCTCCTGTTCGAATTTCAGACAAGGTGGCCGAGAAGGCCGAGCGTCCGGCGCCCGCGCGCGAATTTCCCATCCTGCTCGAAGACGAGCATCTGATCGCCATCGACAAACCTGCCGGTGTAGCGGTGCACGGCGGCAGCGGCGTGAGCTTCGGCGTGATCGAGCAGTTGCGCCGGGCGCGCCCGGCCGCGAAGTTCCTGGAGCTGGTGCACCGGCTGGACCGCGAGACCTCGGGCATCCTGCTGGTGGCCAAGAAGCGCTCGGCGCTCACGCACCTGCAGGACCAGTTCCGCGAGCGCGAGACCGGCAAGACCTACCTGGCACTCGTCACGGGTGCCTGGCCCGCCAACAAGAAAGTCATCGACCTGCCGCTGCACAAGTACCTGCAGGCCGACGGGGAGCGCCGTGTGCGCGTGACCACGGCCGACGACCCGGACGGCATGCGCTCCGTCACGCTCGTCAAGGTGCGCAGCTCGGTGCCCCAGCGCCCCGCGCAGGGGCTGCCCGCCATGTCGCTGCTGGAGGTGACCATCAAGACCGGCCGCACCCACCAGATCCGCGTGCACCTGGCCAGCCAGGGGCATGCCATCGTGGGGGACGACAAGTACGGGGATTTCGACCTCAACAAGCGGCTGCAGAAGCTGGGCATGAAGCGCATGTTCCTGCATGCCTGGCGGTTACAGTTCAACCATCCCGCCTCGGGCGAGCGCGTGGCGCTCCATGCCGAGCTGCCGTCCGAACTGGCCGGCTTTGTGCCTTCTCCCGCCTGAAATGGCGAGAACAACCCCCCATGCCCTCCACCACCTCCCGCCCGCGCCGTTTCGATCTCATCGCCTTTGACTGGGACGGCACCCTGTTTGATTCCACCGCCATCATCGTGCGCTGCATCCAGGCGGCGGTTCGCGATGTCGGTGGCACGGTGCCCACCGACAAGGAGGCCGCTTACGTGATCGGCATGGGGCTCATGCAGGCCCTGGCGCATGCCGCCCCCGACGTGCCGCCCGAGAAGTACACCGACCTGGGCAACCGCTACCGGTTCCACTACATCCAGCACCAGGAGGACCTGAGCCTGTTCGACGGCGTGCTGCCGCTGCTGGCCGACCTGCGCGATCGCGGGCACCTGCTGGCGGTGGCCACGGGCAAGAGCCGCCGCGGCCTGGACGATGCGCTGCATTCGGTGGACCTGCGCGGCGTGTTCGATGGCTCGCGCACGGCCGACCAGACCGCGGGCAAGCCGCATCCGCTGATGCTGCAGGAGCTGATGGCCGAGTTCGACGTGCTGCCCGAGCGGCTGCTGATGGTGGGCGACACCACGCACGACCTGCAGATGGCGGTGAATGCCGGCTGCGCCAGCGTGGGGGTGAGCTACGGCGCGCATGAGCCCGAGGTGTTCCATGCGCTCAACCCGCTGCACGTGGCCCATTCGGTGCGCGATCTGCACGACTGGCTGCTGCAATACGCCTGACGGGCGGGCACGATGCGCAAGCGAGCATTCCCATGACGGACCTTCCTGACCGGGCCATTGCGTTGTGCAACAGCGCCGACCTGGCCGACAGCGGCCTGGCTGTTGCGTTTGACGTGGTCTATGCGGGGCAGACCTGCCGGGCCTTTGCCATCCGCTACCGCGGCACGCCCCATGCCTATCTCAACCGCTGCACGCACGTGGCGATGGAAATGGACTACCAGCCCGACCGGTTTTTTGACGATACCGGCCAGTGGCTGCTGTGCGCCACCCATGGTGCGGCCTACCTGCCCAGCACGGGGCAGTGTGCGGGGGGGCCCTGCCGGGGCGGCCTGGTGAAAATTGCCTTGTCGGAAAGCGATGGCGTGGTGCACTGGCATACTGCATACAACCTGCAACCCGTAGAGTTCTAGAAAAACTAGATGAATTACCCTTATGTGCTGTCGTCCGGTGCCTTGCCCGTGCCCTGGACAGGCCGCCCCGGCAAGGCAGGCGCAGCGCCAGGACGCATGACATGACCGACCCCCAACCGCCCGGTTCCCCGGGTTTTGACCCCAAAAGCAACCCAGCGCCCGACCTGTGGGCGCAATCAGCTACGAATTCAGGAGCATCTGTGAGCGACTCATCGCGTGAACCCGGCTGGGAACGCGCCACGCTGGAAAAGCTGGCCTTCTCTGCCCTGCAAGAGCAACGCAGCGCCCGCCGCTGGAAGATATTCTTCCGGCTGGCATGGCTGCTGCTGATCGCCGCCGTTGCCTTCGCCGCCCTGCGCCAGGCGTCGCCCAGCGCCAGCAAGAGCGCGCCGCACACGGCGGTGGTCGACATCAAGGGCGAGATCGCCGCGGGCGCCGAGGCCAGCGCCGAGTTCGTCGTGGCCGCGATGCGCAGCGCGCTGGAGGACGAAGGCTCGCAGGCGCTGGTGCTGCTCATCAATTCGCCCGGCGGCAGCCCGGTGCAGGCCGGCATCATCAACGACGAGATCGTGCGCCTGAAGGCCAAGCACAACAAGCCGATCTATGCCGTGGTGGAGGAAACCTGCGCCTCGGCCGCGTACTACATCGCCGCCGCGGCGGACGACATCTATGTGGACAAGGCCAGCATCGTGGGCAGCATCGGCGTGCTGATGGATGGCTTCGGCTTCACCGGCACCATGGAAAAGCTGGGCGTGGAGCGTCGCCTGCTGACCGCTGGCGAGAACAAGGGCTTTCTCGACCCGTTCAGCCCGCAGACCGAAAAGCAGCGCGCCTACGCGCAGACCATGCTCGACCAGATCCACCAGCAGTTCATCGCGGTGGTGAAGGCCGGGCGCGGCGACCGCCTCAAGACCACGCCCGACACGTTCAGCGGCCTGTTCTGGACCGGCCAGCAGGCCGTGGAAATGGGCCTGGCAGACAAGCTGGGCAACCTGGATTACGTGGCGCGCGAGGTGGTGAAGGCCGAGGACATCATCGACTACACCCGCCGCGACAACGTGGCCGAGCGCCTGGTCAAGCGTTTTGGCGCCGCCATCGGCGTGGGCGCGGTCAAGTCGCTGTCAGTGGCGGGGCCGCAGCTGCGCTGACGCCACCTGATCTGGCCTGCGGGCCACTCGCAGCCAATGCCCTGGGTGGAGATTCCATCCGGGGCATTTTTGCGTATGGGCGTGTGCGAATGGCGCCGCTGACCGGGCGGTGCAAGCCTCAGGGGCGGCAGGAGGGTGGAGGGGCCGGGGTGTGATGCCTGCTTCAGCTGTCCAGCCCGCCGGCCCTGCGCTGGCGCGAGCCGTCTTCAAGAATGGTGTCGTCCGCCACGAGCTTGCCCGCTTCGTCCCACTGCTTGCGCGCCGTGAGGCGTGTGCGGCCGCGGGCATCGGGGACGGAATACTGCTCTTCCATCGCCGGCCGGCCGTTGTCGTGGAACGCCTGCTGCGTTCCCACGGGCCACTGGTCCTTGGTGAGCTGGTCGCGCCGCAGGAGGCTGCCGTCGTCGCGGTACATCTCGCGCAGCAGGCGGGCCTGCTCGCCGGTGCCGCTCCAGGTGCTGCGTTCGCGCACGGACCCGTTGAGGTACCAGCGCTCCACCTGCACCTCGCGCCCGCCGTCAAAACCGCGCTGCTCGATGAGCTGGCCCGATGCGCCGTAGCGCCGGGTGCTCCACAGAGGGCCCCGGGTGTCGCGCAGCGCGCGCTCGTCGGGGGCGAAAATGCGTTCCTCGCGCAGCACGCTCCTGCCGCCTTCGGTGTGGAAGCTGCGGTGAACGCGCCGGCCTTCCTCCACGAGCTGCTGGGCGGAGACGAGGCCGTCGCCGTTCCATTCGGTGGCGCTCAGCAGGCGGCCCTGGTCGTACCGAAGCTGTGCGGTTGGGGTCCCGTTTTCCGCGTGCAGCAGGGTGTCGGTGGCGCCATCGAAGCCGCAGAGCTTGCGGTCTTCGGGCAGCACGCTGGCACGGGGGCAGAGCAGGCGCGTGGGCTGGCCCCTGCCGTTGGTCTCCACATGAAAGAGCTCCTGCCCCTCGCCATGGAATGACACCCGCTCCACGCGGCCGGTGGCATCGAAGCGGCGCACCGCGCCCTGGGTGCGGCCGTTGTCGGCGGTTTCCTCGCGCCGCACCTGGCCGTTGGGCCAGAACTCGGCCACCCGGCCGTGGCTGTTGCCGCGTTCGTTCACCGTGCGCTCGCGCTGCAGGCGGCCTTCGCGGTCGAACATGCGCTCCTGGCCGATGTACTTGCCATTGCGCAGCTCCTGCTCTCGCTGGACATGGCCCGTGTCCTCTTCGCGGCAGCGCACGAGCCCGGACTGTCCGGCCGTTTCGGCACCGTTGGAGATGTTGATGGCCTTGCCGTTCAATTCACAACGAATAATGGCCTCTGCGCTTGTCATATAAGCGCTGAAAGCTATTAAAAATATAGCAACTGAATGCGGCTGCATGTCAGCGGCCCAATGCGAACACCACGGGGGTGCGGTTGTCGGGGGGCTCGGGCTGCTGGCGCCATTGCCGCACCAGCTGGCTGCGGATGCGTGCGTCCGGCAGCGTCAGCCCGCTGGCCAGCGCCAGCCGGGTGTGGGGCTGCAGCGCCTGGACCAGCGCCTGCCACAGGGCCGCATTGCGGTACGGGGTTTCGATGAAGAGCTGGGTCTGCCCTGTCTTGAGGGCCAGGCCTTCGAGTTCCTTGATGCGCTGGGTGCGCTCCTGGCTGTCCTGTGGCAGATAACCGACGAATGCGAAGTTCTGCCCGTTCAGGCCGCTGGCCGCCAGTGCGAGGAGCAGCGACACCGGGCCCACCAGGGGGGCCACGGGGATCTGCAGATCGTGCGCGGCGCGCACCACGGACGAGCCCGGGTCGGCCACGGCGGGCATGCCCGCCTCGCTGACCAATCCCATGTCATGCCCCGCCAGCGCGGCGGCCAGCAGGGGGCGGGCATCGAAGGGGGCCGACCCCTTGTCGCCATGGTCTCCCTTCTTGTGCACCTCGCGCGGCAGTTCGGTGATCTGCTGCTGCTGCAGGGAAGCGGCCAGGGGGTGGAGGGCATCGACGCGCTTGAGGTAGGCGCGGGTGCTCTTGGCGTTCTCGCACACCCAGTGGGTGAGCCGCGCCGCGGTCTGCAAGGTGCTGGCGGGCAGCGCATCCTGCAGCGGAACCTGGCTGTCGCAGCCAAAATCGAGCGGCGCGGGCACCAGGTACAGCGTTCCGGTTCTTGCGTTCATCGCTGGGCTCCATGGGGCTGCGTGGTACCGGCCGTCCAGGCAACTGGCGCAGCCCAGGCCGGGGCGTGCCCTTCTGCGCAAGGAGAGGGTGGCGGCGCGAAGCGGCTCGGGGGATGTTTCATCACGGCAGTACCAGCCCTGCCGCCCGCAGCATGCGGCAGGTGCGGATCAGGGGCAGCCCAATGAGCGCGGTGGGGTCGTCGCTCACGATGGCATCGAGCAGCGCGATGCCCAGGCCTTCGCTCTTGGCGCTGCCCGCGCAGTCGTAGGGCTGCTCGGCGCGCAGGTAGCGCTCGATCTCTGCGTCGGACAGGTCGCGGAATTTCACCTCCACCGCAGCCAGGTCCACCTGCTCGAAGCCCGTGGCGGCGCACACCACGGCCACGGCGGTCTGGAACACCACGGTCTGGCCCCGCATCTGGCGCAACTGCTGCACCGCGCGCTCATGGTGGCCCGGCTTGCCCAGGGGTTCGCCCGCAAGGTCGGCGACCTGGTCGGAGCCGATCACCACGGCATCGGGGTGCTGGCGGGCCACCGCCTGGGCCTTGGCCACCGCCAGGCGCAGGGCCAGCGCGCGCGGGGCCTCGCCCGAGCGGGGCGTCTCGTCCACATCGGGGGCGGCAACGTCGAAAGGCAGGTTCAACCGCTGGAGCAATTCGCGCCGGTACCGCGAGGTGGAGCCCAATACCAGAGGGCGTTGCAGGGGAGGGGATTGATGCATGCGCCGATTCTCTTACACTGCCGCCATGACCAAGGAATTCTCCGCACAGCGCCTGGACGTGAAAGCCTTTGCACAGGCGGGCGGTCGGCTGTCGGGCCACGATTCGCTCTTGAAGTACGAACGCCTGGCCCAGGAGGCCAAGGGCCTGCACCCGGACCTGATGGTGGACTGGGAGGCGGTCGGCGAAGTGCGCACGGCGCTGGGTGGCATGGGCCAGGTGTGGCTGCATCTCAAGGTGCAGGCCAGTTTCCCCATGGAGTGCCAGCGCTGCATGACCCCGGTGGATGTCCCCTTGGAGGTGGACCGCGAGTTCCGCTTCGTGGCCGACGAAGCCACGGCCGAGGCGCTGGACGACGAGAGCGAGGAAGACCTGCTGGCCATGAGCCGCGAATTTGATCTGCGCGAGCTGATCGAAGACGAATTGCTGATGGCGCTGCCCGTGGTGCCCAAGCACGACGAATGCCCGACCTCGGTGCCCCTGGCTTCCTCGGATGAGGATTTCGAAGAGGCCAACGCCGAGAAGCCCAACCCATTTGCCGCGCTGGCGGGCCTGCGAAAACCCGGCAAAGGGTCATGAAGAGGCCGCGAGCCATTTAGGCTATAATCGAGGGCTTCGCGCGAATCCCCTCGTGTCTTTAATGGGCTGATCGCGTTTTTACCAACCTATTCAAGACCAGGAGCCATCATGGCCGTTCAGCAAAACAAAAAGTCCCCTTCCAAGCGCGGCATGCACCGCTCGCACAATGCCCTGAATGTGCCGGGCATTGCCGTGGAACCCACGACCGGTGAAACGCACCTGCGCCACCACATCAGCCCCAACGGCTTCTACCGCGGCCGCCAGGTGCTGAAGAACAAGTCTGAAGCCTGACTTTCGCCCCATCCAAAGGCCCGTTGCTACTGAAATCGTAGCGCGGGCCTTTGTTTTGACCGTTGCATTTCATCTTCCGGCCTGTCTGGCCGGTCGGACAAGTCGCCCATGATCACACTGGCTGTTGACTGCATGGGGGGCGACCATGGCCCCCGCGTCACGCTCGCGGCGTGCCGTCAGTTCCTAGATAACCACCCTGATGCCCGCCTGCTGCTCGTTGGCCTGGCGGACAGCCTGCAGTCGTTCTCGCACGACCGCGCCACCATCGTGCCCGCTTCCGAAGTGGTGGCCATGGATGACCCCGTGGAGGTGGCCCTGCGCAGGAAGAAGGACTCTTCGATGCGCGTGGCGATCCAGCAGGTCAAGGATGGCGCCGCCTCGGCGGCTGTCTCCGCAGGCAATACCGGCGCCCTGATGGCCATTGCCCGCTATCTGCTCAAGACGCTCGACGGCATCGACCGCCCGGCCATCGCCACGCAGATGCCCAATGCCGCCGGCGGCGCCACCACGGTACTGGACCTGGGCGCCAACGTGGATTGCTCTGCGGAGCACCTGCTTCAGTTCGCCGTCATGGGCTCCGCGCTGGTGTCCGCCCTCAGGGATGGCGGCGAGCCGACGGTGGGTCTCCTCAATATCGGTGAGGAAGTCATCAAGGGCAGCGAAGTGATTAAAAAAGCAGGTGAACTCCTGCGATCTGCTGCCAATTCTGGCGATCTGAATTTCTATGGAAATGTCGAAGGCAATGACATCTTCAAGGGAACGGTGGATATCGTCGTGTGTGACGGCTTTGTCGGCAACGTGGCCCTCAAGGCCAGCGAAGGCGTCGCGTCGATGATCATCGGTGCGCTCAAGACCGAGTTCTCGCGCAACATCTTCACCAAAGTTGCTGCCATCACTGCCTATCCGGTCTTAAAAGCGCTGATGAAGCGTATGGACTACCGTCGGTACAACGGTGCGGCCCTTCTGGGGCTGCGTGGACTGGTGTTCAAGAGCCATGGGTCGGCTGACACAATGGCCTTCGAGCAGGCGTTGAACCGGGCGTATGATGCAGCCCGCAACAACTTGCTCGACCGTGTCCGGACCCGGATTGCGCATGCAGCGCCTCTTCTGGTGCCTGCAGATGCACAGCCCCAGCCTGGCGTTGCGGCGACGATCACACATTGATGAGACGCTACTCCCGCATTACCGGCACCGGCAGCTACCTGCCCCCGCGCCGGCTGACCAACGCTGATCTGGTGGCCGAACTGGCCCAGCGCGGCATAGAAACCTCGGACGAATGGATCGTGGAGCGCACGGGCATCCGCGCCCGCCATTTCGCGGCGCCTGATGTCGCCAGCAGCGATCTGGGGCTGGAAGCCGCGCGCAACGCCCTGGAGGCCGCGGGGCTGCAGCCCACGGACATCGATCTGATCATCGTGGCCACGTCCACGCCGGACATGGTGTTTCCTTCGGCTGCCTGCATATTGCAGAACAAGCTGGGCGCCAATGGTTGCCCGGCGTTTGATGTGCAGGCGGTGTGCAGCGGTTTTGTCTATGCCCTGTCCGTGGCGGATGCCATGATCCAGACGGGGGCCGCCAACCGCGCGCTGGTCATTGGCGCTGAGGTTTTCAGCCGTATCCTGGACTTCAACGACCGTACCACCTGCGTGCTGTTTGGCGATGGGGCGGGTGCTGTGGTGCTGGAAGCCTCTGAGACGCCCGGCATCCTGTCCAGCGACCTGCACGCCGACGGCAGGCATGTGGGAATCCTGTGCGTGCCCGGCAACGTGGCCGGTGGCCAGGTGCTGGGGGACCCGGTCCTCAAGATGGACGGGCAGGCTGTTTTCAAGCTCGCTGTCGGGGTGCTCGAAAAGGCCGCACATGCGGTGCTCGCGAAGGCGGGCATGACGGAGGCCGACATCGACTGGCTGATCCCGCACCAGGCCAACATCCGCATCATGCAGGGCACCGCCCGCAAGCTCAAGCTGTCCATGGACAAGGTGGTGGTCACGGTGGACCAGCATGGCAATACATCGGCCGCTTCCATTCCCCTCGCGCTGGACCACGCGGTGCGCTCCGGCCAGGTCAAAAAGGGCGAGACCCTGCTGCTCGAAGGTGTGGGCGGTGGCTTTACCTGGGGCGCGGTGCTCCTGAAGTTATAGCTTTCAGCGCTTATTGAATAAGCGCTGGGACTCGATTTCAATCATATTTCTGGATTTTTCATGAAATCTTTTGCATTTGTCTTTCCGGGGCAAGGCTCGCAATCGGTGGGCATGCTCGACGGATGGGGCGATCACCCGGTGGTCGTCCAGACCCTGCAGGAGGCATCGGATGCCCTGGGCGAGAACGTCGGCCTGTTGATCAAGGACGGCCCCAAGGAGGCGCTTGCGCTGACCACCAATACGCAGCCCGTGATGCTGGTGGCGGGGGTCGCTGCATGGCGCGTGTGGCGCGCGGAGGGCGGCGCGGCTCCCGTGGCTGTGGCTGGCCATTCGCTGGGCGAATATTCGGCGCTGGTGGCGGCGGGGGTGCTGACGCTGGCCCAGGCCGCGCCACTGGTGCGCCTGCGGGCGGCCGCCATGCAGGAGGCCGTGCCCGTCGGCACCGGAGCGATGGCGGCGATTCTGGGCATGGAAGCCTCCAAGGTCATCGCGGGCTGCGCCGAGGCGCTGGCTTCGCTGGGTGCGGGCACGTCCGAGGTGGTCGAGGCGGTCAATTTCAACGACCCCATCCAGACCGTCATTGCAGGGACCAAGGCTGGTGTCGACAAGGCCTGCGAAGTTCTCAAGGCGGCGGGTGCCAAGCGTGCATTGCTGTTGCCTGTCTCCGCACCCTTTCATTCCAGCCTGATGAAGCCCGCCGCCGAGAAGCTGCGGCTGGCGCTGGCGGATGTGGCGTTTGCCGTTCCCCAGATCCCTGTGCTGAACAACGTGGATGTCGCGGTTCGCCAGGACGCGGATGCGATCCGGGATGCGCTGTACCGGCAGGCCTTTGGCCCCGTGCGCTGGGTGGAATGCGTGCAGGCCCTCAAGGCGCGCGGCGTGACCCATATTGTTGAAAGTGGCCCTGGCAAGGTGCTGGCTGGCCTGACCAAGCGCATCGACCCCGAGTTGGTGGGTGGTGCAATGTTTGATCCGGCCACGCTGGCCGAAACCCGGGAGTTGCTGGCATGACGGAAACCTCATCGGCCGCGCAGGTGGCGTTGGTGACAGGCGCATCGCGCGGCATTGGCGCGGCCATTGCGCTGGAACTGGCTGTTCGTGGCTATCAAGTGGTGGGCACGGCCACGACCGACGAGGGGGCTGAGCGCATCAGCCAGGCCCTGTCGGCCTATCCGGGCTGCCGCGGCGCCAACCTGAACGTGAACGATGCGGCCGCCGTTGATGCGCTGCTGGATGCCATCGTCAAGCAGCAGGGCGGATTGCATGTGCTGGTGAACAATGCGGGCATCACCCGCGATACGCTGGCCATGCGCATGAAGGACGACGACTGGGACGCGGTGCTCGACACCAATCTCAAGGCCGTCTTTCGCGTGAGCCGTGCGGCGATCCGTCCGATGATGAAGCAGCGTTTTGGGCGCATCATCAGCATCACCAGCGTGGTGGGTGCCTCGGGCAATCCAGGCCAGGCCAACTACGCGGCCGCCAAGGCGGGCGTGGCCGGCATGGCGCGCGCACTGGCCCGCGAACTGGGCAGCCGCGGCATCACGGTCAACTGTGTGGCGCCGGGTTTTATCGAAACCGACATGACCTCCGTGTTGCCCGAAGACCAGCAAAAAGCGCTCAATGCGCAGATTCCCCTGGGCCACATGGGCAAGCCCGCAGACATCGCCCATGCGGTGGCCTACCTGGCTTCGCGCGAGGCTGGCTATGTCACCGGGCAGGAGTTGCATGTCAATGGCGGCATGTATATGTAATTGATGGAAGATAACGCCGGTTCATCCGGACGGCGGGCTGCTGAGGGGCTTCTCCTGAAGCAGCTAGAATCGCGGATTCATTCACAACCCCCAGAGGGAAACCATGAGCGATATCGAAGCACGCGTCAAAAAAATCATTGCCGAACAACTCGGCGTGGAAGAGTCCCAAGTCACCAATGAAAAGGCCTTCGTGGCAGACCTCGGTGCCGACTCGCTTGACACGGTGGAGCTGGTGATGGCGCTGGAAGACGAATTCGGCATCGAGATTCCGGATGAAGACGCCGAGAAGATCACCACGGTGCAAAACGCCATCGACTACGCCAATACCCACCAGAAGGCCTGAGCGGCGCTCTGCGCCTGACTCAAGCGATCAGCAGAAGGTTTTTTACGCATGAGCCGTCGTCGCGTTGTCGTGACCGGCCTGGGATGCGTCAGCCCCGTGGGCAACACGGTGGCCGAATCCTGGGCCAACCTCCTTGCCGGAAAATCCGGCATTGATCTCATCACCAAGTTCGACGCGTCGAACTTCGCCTGCAAGATCGCGGGGGAGGTCAAAGGTCTTGACCTGGAGTCGTACATCAGCGCCAAGGATGCGCGCGCGATGGACAGCTTCATTCATTTCGGCATCGCGGCAGCTGCGCAGGCGGTGCAGGATGCCGGCCTGCCCACGGGTGAGGCGCTCAGCGAAGAGTTCGCCACGCGCATTGCCTGTGTGATCGGATCGGGGATTGGTGGCCTGCCACTGATCGAGAACACCCACGCGGAACTGGTCAGCCGCGGCCCCCGTCGCATCACGCCGTTCTTCGTGCCGGCGTCCATCATCAACATGGTGGCGGGCCACGTGTCCATGCGCTTTGGCTTCAAGGGCCCCAACCTGGCGGTGGTCACTGCCTGCACCACGGGCCTGCACTGCATCGGCGAGGCCGGCCGGATGATCGAGTACGGCGATGCCGACGTGGTGGTCGCCGGTGGCACGGAATCCACCGTATCGCCGCTGGGCATCGGGGGGTTCGCGGCCATGCGTGCCCTGTCCACCCGCAACGACGACCCCAAGACAGCATCCCGCCCCTGGGACAAGGACCGCGATGGTTTTGTGCTGGGCGAGGGCGCCGGCGTGATGGTGCTGGAAGAATACGAGCATGCCAAAGCCCGGGGTGCCAAGATTTACGCAGAATTGAGCGGCTTTGGCATGAGTGCCGATGCCGGGCACATGACGGCCCCCAACATGGATGGCCCGCGCCGCGCCATGCTGAACGCCTTGCGCAATGCGGGCATGAATGCCGACCAGGTCGACTACCTGAACGCCCACGGTACTTCCACGCCCCTGGGTGACATCAACGAAACAAATGCCATCAAGGCGGCCTTGGGCGACCATGCCTACAAGACCGTGGTGAGTTCTACCAAATCCATGACCGGCCACTTGCTGGGCGGCGCGGGTGGTATCGAGAGCATCTTCACGGTGTTGGCGCTGCATGAGCAAAAGGTGCCGCCGACCATCAATTTGCTGAATCAGGATCCGGAGTGCGATCTGGATTACTGCGCCAACACGGCGCGTGACATGAAGATCGACGTGGCCGTCAAGAACAACTTCGGTTTTGGCGGCACCAACGGAACCCTGGTCTTCAAACGCGTCTGATCCTCTGGCACCACATCCTGCCGCGCTGGATGACAAGGCCTTTCTGCCTTGTTGTTGCCTTGAGCCCGAGGGCGGGCCCGCCGCGAAGCTGTGCCCCTGCTTGGGCCGTGGGCTTTTGGTGACCGGTGGCGCGCCATGGACGTGATCTCCTCGCGGCGGCCGCCGGCGGTGCTGTACCCCCTGCGGCGCAGCCGTGCCCTGGGCTGTGTGCTGGCTGGCGTGCTGCTGGCAGGCGCGGGCGGGCTCGGGGCGTGGTTCTTTCGAGGCTCGGGTGCGGGCTCCCTCTGGCCTGTTCTGGCCGGCGGCGGGCTCTGGCTCGTGGCCGCCGCCAGCGCACTGCACTTCTGGGTTCACCAGCTTTCTGGTGCCATTCGCTGGGACGGACAGTCCTGGGCTCTGGAGAGTGGGCAGCCCGGCGACACATTGGCGGCACTTTCCGCTTCCCCGGAAGTCCTTCTCGACGTGCAATCGCATCTGTGGCTGCATGCGCGGCCCGCGGGGCGCGGCCGCATCTGGCTGTGGCTGGAGCGTTCCACCCAGCCTGAACGTTGGATGGATCTGCGCCGTGCGGTATATTCGCGCCCCAGACCGGGCGCTGGCAACGCTGACGAAACCGCCCCGGCAGCAGCCGTGGGGCGTGAATCCTGAGTATCCATGACTGTAATTCCGCCTTCCCCTTCCGAAGACAGCGATCTCCAACTGGTGGAGCGCACGGTGGCGGGCGATCAGCGCGCCTATGAGCTACTGGTCATCAAGTACCAGCGCCGCATCGAGCGCCTCATTGGACGCATGGTGCGCGACACCGACCTCGTGCAGGACATCGCACAGGAGACGTTCATCCGTGCCTACCGCGCACTGCATCAGTTCCGCGGCGATGCGCAGTTCTATACCTGGCTCTACCGGATTGCCGTCAATACCGCCAAGAAGGCGCTGATGGACATGAAACGCAATCCCGTCATTTCGGAGAATGCGCTGCGAGGGAATGAGGATGAAGATGAAACTTCCCGCCTCGGACACGAACTAACCAGCGAAGAAACCCCCGAAACCGTGCTCGCGGCCCGAGAAATCGCGCAAGCCGTCAATGCGGCCATGGAGGCATTGCCCGAAGATCTGCGCCAGGCGGTGACCTTGCGCGAGATCGAGGGATTGAGTTACGAAGAGATCGCAACGGCCATGGATTGCCCCATTGGCACGGTGCGGTCCCGGATTTTCCGGGCGCGTGAGGCCATTTCGGCAAAAGTGCGCCCCTTGCTTGAAAACCAGTCGGGCAAACGGTGGTGAGGTAATGAAATGAACAAGGCTGTACGTAGCGATGGATTGGCAGAGGGCGCCGTGGTGAATGAGATGCACAGGCGCGAACAGTTGTCTGCACTGGCCGATGGCCAGTTGCAGGGGGATGAGTTGGCTGATGCCCTGGCCTACGCGGAGCAAGCCGAGGGGCATGCGGCGTGGCAGCTCTACCACCTAGTGGGTGACGTATTGCGTTCGTCCGATCTGGCGCGGCCCTCCAGCCCGGATTTCATGGCACGGCTGCGCGATGAGCTCGCCAAGGAAGGGCCTGCCCTGGGCGTTCAGCCCCCGGTGCAGGTGGCAGTGGTGGCTCCCGTGATGGAGAGTGCCGCCAATGCGTCCGTCTTCCGCTGGAAGATGGTCGCTGGTTTTGCGTCGCTGGCGGCGGTGGCCGCGATTGGATGGACCTCCTTGGCCAGCCTGCAAGGCACTGGTGCGGCGGGTCCGTCGGGCGGTGCCCAGCTCGCTCTTGCGCCGGAATCCGCTCCCAGCACCGCTGGCACGCCCGTGGTGGCCGTGGCGGATGCCGAAGGTGGGGCACAGGTGATGATTCGCGATCCCCGCCTGGACGAGTTGCTGGCGGCGCACAAGCAGTTTGGCAGCACTTCCGCCCTGCAGATGCCCGCGGGCTTCCTGCGCAATGCGACATTTGAGACACCCGGCCGCTGAGTCAAGGATGGCTCTTTGTGCTGAGACCGTGCGATGACCAATACAAGGGTTGCGGGCAATAGCGTGATTGCGCCATGTCGGTGGTTCAGGTCCGGGTGGGTGGCGGTGCTTCTGTGCGTGGCGGGGCTTTCCGCCGCGATGGGGGAGGCGCAACCGGAAAAGTCGCCTCGTCCGTTGGGAGACGCGGCCCCGGTGCCCGCGGCGCGCACCATCGTGCAATGGATTGAGCGCATGCACAGCGCGCCCTGCATCCGGCCCTATGCGGGAACCTTCGTGGTGCTTGCAGCGTCGGGCGCGATGGCCAGTTCGCGCATCTGGCACGCCTGTGAAGGGCAGCAGCAGATGGAGCGCGTGGAGGCGCTGAGCGGCACGCCGCGGACTATTTTCCGGCGCGATGACGAGGTGCGCACTTTCTGGCCCCAGTCCCGGGTGGTCCGCTCGGACCGCCGCGAAGCCTCGGGGCAGTTTCCGCGCGTTCCTGTGGTCAACGGTACGTCGATCTCCCAGTTCTATGTCTCGCGTTCGGTGGGGCAGGAGCGGGTGGCGGGTTTTGTCGCGGACGTGGTGTGGTTCAAGCCGGTGGACTCCCTGCGTTTCGGCTACAGGCTGTGGAGCGAGCGGGACACCGGCCTTGTCGTGAAGCTGCAGACACTGGCTGCGGATGGCCGCGTTCTGGAGCAGGCCGCCTTTTCAGAGCTGGATCTGAATGCGCCCGTGCGAGTGGAGCAGCTCTCGCGCCTGATGGATGCCACGGAGGGCTACAAGGTCGTGGCACCGGCCGTGGTCAAGACCACCGCGTCGGCAGAGGGGTGGGCTTTGCGCCAGCCGGTCGCGGGATTTGTTCCGGTGAGTTGCCATCGGCGCGCGGTGTCTGCCGCGGACGATGCCCAGGGCATTCTGCAATGCCTGTACTCCGATGGCCTCGCGTCGGTCTCGCTGTTCGTGGAGCCGTTTGATCCCCAGCGGCACCCGGCGCAGCCCCAGGTGTCGAGCATGGGCGCCACCCAATTGCTGGCGATGCGGGTCTTGCCCGATGTGTGGCTCACCGCGGTCGGAGAGGTACCGCTGCAGACCCTTCGTCTGTTTGCCGGGCAACTGGAGCGCACCCGCTGATTGCACGGCTGCCACTCCGTGGGGTGGCGGGCCGCTGCGGGTTGCGGCCTGCCCTTCAGAGGGGCATGCAGACAGCACGTCAGCGCGGGAACCAAATGGCCGCACACTCTTCACAGTTACATACAGTTTGATGACTGCGTTCGTCACAATTCACGAAAGGTCGATGATGCCGAAGTTCGATGGAAATGCGCTGCGCTCCGTAGCATTTGCGTGCATGTTCGCCGGGGTTGCCGGTGGAGCGTTTTTGCCCCAGGCCGCCTTCGCGCAGCCCGCCGCAGCTGTGCGTGGCCTGCCAGACTTTACCGACCTGGTGGACCAGGTGGGCCCGTCCGTGGTCAACATACGGACCGTGGAAAAGGCGTCGAGCCGCGCGAGCGCGAATGGCATGGACGAGGAAATGCTGGAGTTCTTCCGCCGTTTCGGAGTGCCGATTCCCAACGTGCCGAGGCAGCAGCGCCCGCAGCGGCCCCAGGACGACGAGCAGCCCCGTGGCGTGGGCTCGGGCTTCATCCTGACCACGGACGGGTTTGTCATGACGAACGCGCATGTCGTGGAGGGGGCCGATGAAGTGATCGTCACGCTGACCGACAAGCGTGAGTTCAAGGCCAAGATCATCGGCGCGGACAAGCGCACGGACGTGGCCGTGGTCAAGATCGAGGCCACCGGGCTGCCCGCAGTGAAGGTGGGTGATCTGGGACGCCTGCGTGTCGGAGAGTGGGTCATGGCGATTGGCTCGCCTTTCGGGCTGGAGAACACGGTGACCGCGGGCATCGTCAGTGCCAAGCAGCGCGATACCGGCGACTACCTGCCCTTCATCCAGACCGACGTGGCCATCAACCCTGGGAACTCGGGGGGGCCCCTGATCAACATGCGCGGCGAGGTGGTGGGGATCAACAGCCAGATCTATTCGCGCTCGGGTGGATTCATGGGTATTTCGTTTGCCATCCCGATGGATGAAGCCATCCGGGTGAGCGAACAATTGCGCGCGTCCGGGCGGGTCACGCGGGGTCGCATCGGCGTGCAGATCGGACAGGTCACCAAGGACGTGGCGGAATCGATTGGCCTGGGCAAGGCGCAGGGGGCCCTGGTGACCGGCGTGGAGGCTGGATCGCCGGCAGACAAGGCCGGGGTGGAAGCGGGGGACATCATCACCCGTTTCGATGGCAAGACCATCGAGAAGGTGGCTGATTTGCCCCGGCTGGTGGGCAACACCAAGCCCGGCACCAAGAGCACCATGACCGTATTCCGCCGGGGCGCTTCGCGGGATCTGGGCATCACCATTGCCGAGATCGAGCCTGACAAGCCCGCGGCCGCCAAAGCGGCAGAACGGGAAGAGAAGCCCAAGGCATCGGCCGCTGCGCAGCAAATCGGGCTGGCGGTGATTGAACTTTCCGATGTGCAGAAGAAGGAACTCAAGGTCAAGGGCGGGGTACTGGTGGCGACCGCCACGGAGGCTGCCGCGCGTGCCGGCCTGCGCGAAGGTGACGTGATTCTTGCGATCGCAAACACCGAGGTATCGGGGGTCAAGGAGTTCGAAGCCGTGCTGGCAAAGGCGGACAAGAGCAAGGCTATCAATGTGCTGTACCGACGTGGAGAGTGGGCGCAATATGCCTTGATCCGGCCCGGACGCTGAGGCGTCGGATGTGCGGGTGGGGGCGCCTGGGCGGCGATTCCCCACTTTTGCAATGGGCTATTTGACCGCGGCGAAAGGTTTTTTGGCGTTTTTGCTGGAACCTCTCCGAAGGCATGAATGTTAGCTTTTGCTAACTTTTTCAAGGTCTATCAACTGGATTCGATAGAATAGAGGCTCCTGTTCAACGCTAATCTGTATATTGGCCAGGCGCGGATTCACGATGCGGGATGCGCTGGTGCAATGCACAGCTGATCCACAGCTCACCCACAAGTTGTCCAGCGTTGTTGTTGTGCAGACTGTGAATAAGTTGTGAATAAAAGCCCTGTTGCACCCTGGCAACTCCCCCTGGATGCAGTCGTATGGGCTTTTTCCTGCGGGCTTTTTGCCTACAATGAAGCTCCAACTATCGCAGTTGCCAATGATTGTTGGTTCAGGGCGCGTCGCCATTCGACGCGCCCTTTTTTCTTGTGTGCTCCGTTTTAATTCAATCACTTGACGCTTTCCGTTGATGAACCACATCAGAAATTTTTCCATCATTGCGCACATCGACCATGGCAAGTCGACGCTCGCTGATCGCTTGATCCAGCGCTGTGGCGGCCTTGCGGACCGTGAGATGGAGGCCCAGGTTCTGGACTCGATGGACATCGAAAAGGAGCGTGGGATAACCATCAAGGCGCAGACGGCGGCACTGCAATACAAGGCACAGGATGGCCAGGTCTACAACCTCAATCTGATCGACACGCCGGGTCATGTGGACTTCTCGTATGAAGTGAGCCGCTCGCTGTCTGCCTGCGAGGGCGCGTTGCTGGTGGTCGATGCATCCCAGGGCGTCGAAGCCCAGACGGTCGCGAACTGCTACACGGCGCTGGACCTGGGTGTCGAGGTCGTGCCGGTGCTCAACAAGATGGATCTGCCCAATGCGGATCCGGACAACGCCAAGGCCGAGATCGAGGACGTGATCGGCATCGACGCCACGGATGCCATTCCATGTTCCGCCAAGACGGGCATGGGCATCGAGGAGATCCTGGAAGCCATCGTCGCCAAGGTGCCCGCGCCGCGCGGCAATGCGCAGGGTCCGCTGCGGGCCATGATCATCGACAGCTGGTTTGACAGCTATGTCGGCGTCGTGATGCTGGTGCGCGTGGTGGACGGGCGGCTGCTCAAGGGCGAGCGCATCAAGATGATGGCCAGTGGCGCCGTGTACAACGCCGACAACCTGGGGGTGTTCACGCCCGCCAACGAGCCGCGCAATTCGCTGGATGCGGGGCAGGTGGGCTACATCATCGCGGGCATCAAGGAGCTGCAGGCCGCCAAGGTCGGCGACACGATCACGCTGGAAAAGAAGCTGCCCAACAACGCAGGCCCCGCCGCCGAGGCCTTGCCCGGCTTCAAGGAAATCCAGCCGCAGGTTTTCGCGGGGCTGTACCCCACCGAAGCGAGCGAGTACGACTCGCTGCGCGATGCGCTGGAAAAGCTCAAGCTCAACGACGCCTCGCTGCACTACGAACCCGAAGTGAGCCAGGCGCTGGGCTTTGGTTTTCGTTGCGGATTCCTCGGGCTCCTGCACATGGAAATCGTGCAGGAGCGCCTGGAGCGAGAGTTCGACCAGGACCTCATCACCACGGCGCCCAGCGTGGTCTACCAGGTGGTCAAGGCCGATGGCGAAGTGATCATGGTCGAGAATCCCTCCAAGATGCCGGACCAGGGGCGGCTGGAGGAGATCCGCGAGCCCATCGTCACGGTGCATCTGTACATGCCGCAGGACTATGTGGGCCCGGTGATGACACTGGCCAACCAGAAGCGCGGCGTGCAGATGAACATGGCATACCACGGCCGCCAGGTGATGCTCACCTACGAAATGCCGCTGGGCGAAATCGTGCTCGACTTCTTCGACAAGCTCAAGTCGGTGTCGCGCGGCTATGCCTCCATGGACTACGAGTTCAAGGAATACCGCGCCTCCGATGTGGTGAAGGTCGACATCCTGCTCAACGGTGAAAAGGTCGACGCGCTGTCCATCATCGTGCACCGCTCGCAATCGCAGTACCGCGGACGTGCCGTGGTCGCCAAGATGCGCGAGATCATCAGCCGCCAGATGTACGACGTGGCCATTCAGGCCGCCATCGGTGCCAACATCATTGCGCGCGAAACCATCAAGGCATTGCGCAAGAACGTGCTGGCAAAATGTTACGGCGGTGATATCACCCGCAAGCGCAAGCTCCTCGAGAAGCAGAAAGCAGGTAAGAAACGCATGAAACAGATTGGATCGGTCGAGGTGCCCCAGGAGGCCTTCCTGGCCATTTTGCAGGTGGAAGACTGATGCAGGCCATGCAGATTCTCACCTCTGTGGTGCTGGCCGCATTTGGCGGGTATATCGGCGCTTGGTACTTTGGGGCCGTGGAAGGCAACTTTGCCCTGCTGTTGTTCCTGGCCACGGTGGTCACGGGTGCCTACTGGCTGGCCGAGCGGCTGTACTTTTTGCCGCAGCGCCGCCGGGCGGCCCAGGCCGTGGAAGATGCCGCGGTGCAGCGCCGCGCCGAACTGGACCGCATGGGCATCCAGAAAGTTGATGTGGATGTCCAGGAAGCCAAGGGGAGGCTGCTCATGCAGCCCTGGTGGCTGGACTGGACCGCAGGACTGTTCCCGGTGATCGTCGCGGTGTTCCTGCTGAGGTCATTTCTGTTCGAGCCTTTCAAGATTCCGTCGGGTTCCATGATTCCCACGCTGCTGGTGGGCGACCTGATCCTGGTGAACAAGTTCACCTACGGTATCCGCCTGCCGGTCATCCACACCAAGATCACCGAAGGCACCAAGCCTGCGCGGGGGGATGTGCTGGTGTTTCGCTACCCGCCGCAGCCCAGCCTGGACTACATCAAGCGGGTGGTCGGAGTGCCGGGGGACGAGGTCGCCTACCTCAACAAGCGCCTCACGATCAACGGCCAAGCCGTGGATACCAAGGCAGCGCCGGATTTCTTCGAAGAGGATTCGATGCGCTACTTCAAGCAGTTTGAAGAGCAACTGGGCCCGCAGCCGCATCGCTTGCTGAACAACCCCGATGTTCCTGCCTTCGTGCAGGGCGCGAGCAATTTTGCCTACCGGCAAAACTGCCGCTACAGTGTCGAAGGCGTCGTCTGCAAGGTGCCGGAAGGCCACTATTTCATGATGGGGGACAACCGGGACAACTCGCTCGATTCGCGCTACTGGGGATTCGTTCCAGAAGGCAATATCGTCGGGAAGGCCTTTTTTGTCTGGATGAATTTCGGTAACCTCAAGCGCATCGGTTCATTCCACTAAGCCACGGCCGTCAAGGCAAACAAGGAGAGGGAATACATCATGGTGAAAGTCCATCGCGTGGCCAGCCGGTCGCGCCAGCGCGGATTGTCTTTTTTTGGTCTGGTCTTCATTGGTGTCCTGGCTGTGGCCGTTTTCGCCATTGGCGGCCAGTCGGTCCCCATTTTTCTTGAATATGTGGCCATTAAAAAAGCCGTTGAAAAGGCCAAAGTAGAAAGCTCCGTGGCTGGTGTTCAGGCGGCGTTTGACCGCGCAGCGGCAATTGACAACATTGCCTCCATCCAGGGCAAGGACCTGGAGGTGGGCAAGCGTGGCGACAAGGTCGTGGTGTCCTACAAGTACTCCCGCGAAATCGCGCTGGCGGGTCCGGCCTATCTTGTCTACCGCTTTGAAGGACACACAAACTAGTGCACGCCGGCCTTCAAGCGCTGCAGTCCCGCCTGCAGCATGTTTTTTCCGATCCATCCCTTCTCCAGCGCGCCACCACGCACCGCAGCTTTTCGGCCGACCATAACGAGCGGCTGGAGTTTCTGGGTGATTCCGTGTTGAATCTGGCGGTCGCAAGCCTGCTCTATCGGCAATTGTCGGCCTTGCCGGAAGGCGATTTGTCCCGTGTCCGTGCCAACCTCGTCAAGCAGGACACCCTGCACCAGCTGGCGCTGGGCCTCAAGATTTCCGAGGTGCTGCGTTTGGGGGAGGGGGAGTCCAAATCCGGCGGCCAGCAGCGGCCGTCCATCCTGGCCGATGCGCTGGAGGCGCTCATCGGCGCGGTGTACCTTGACGCGGGGTATGGCAGCGCGGAGGCGCTGGTGCACCGCCTGTTCCAGGGTGTCGAGATCAACCCGCAGATGCAGGCGGCGTCCAAGGATGCCAAAACCGCGTTGCAGGAGTGGCTCCAGGGCCGCAAAATGAAGCTGCCGCAGTACCGCGTGGTGGCGACGGTCGGGGCGGCGCACCGCCAGACCTTCGATGTCGAATGCGACATTCCCGAGTTGGGCCTGACCGAGCGTGGCATCGGCGGCTCCCGCCGGGCCGGCGAGCAGGCCGCAGCGGTGGCCATGCTGGCCACATTGAAAGCAAAGAATCTATGAATGATGCTACCAAAGACGTAGCTGGTGACGAAGGTGCAGCAAGCGCAGGGGCGCAAAATGACCTGGAGGCCATGCTCGCGGCGGCGGGCGCCCCCGCGGCCGTCCCCGGCCAGCGCTGCGGCGTGATCGCCATCGTGGGCAAGCCCAACGTGGGCAAGTCCACGCTGCTCAATGCGCTGGTGGGGCAGAAGATCAGCATCACCTCGCGCAAGGCGCAGACCACGCGCCACCGCATCACCGGCATCCGCACCCGCGAGCAGACGCAGTTCATTTTCGTGGACACGCCGGGCTTCCAGACGCGCCACGCCACCGCGCTCAACAAGTCCCTGAACAAGACCGTGATGGGGGCGATCGGCGACGTGGACCTGATCCTGTTCGTGGTGGAGGCCGGCAACTTCACGCTGGCCGATGCCAAGGTACTCTCGCTGTTCAAGCCCGGCATTCCCACGCTCCTGGTGGCGAACAAGCTCGACATGGTGCACCGCCGCGCGGAGATCGCGCCCTGGCTCAAGAGCATGCAGGAGCGCCATCCGTTCACCGAATTCGTGCCCATGTCGGCTAAGAACAAGGGCGACATCGAGCGCCTTTTCGGCATCTGCGAAAAATACCTGCCCGAGCAGGGCTGGTGGTACGGCGAGGACGAACTGACCGACCGCAGCGAGAAATTCCTGGCCTCCGAAACCGTGCGCGAAAAGCTGTTCCGCTTCACCGGGGATGAACTGCCCTACACCTCCACCGTCGTCATCGACAAGTTCGAGGAAGAGGCGAGCAAGCAGCACAAGCGACTGGTCAAGATCGCCGCCACCATCGTGGTGGAGCGGGACAACCACAAGATGATGGTCATCGGCGACAAGGGTGAGCGGCTCAAGCGCATCGGTACCGAGGCGCGGCAGGAGCTGGAAAAGCTCATGGATGCCAAGGTGTTCCTGGAGCTGTGGGTCAAGGTCCGCTCCGGCTGGGCTGACGATGAAGCCCGGGTGCGTTCCTTCGGCTACGAGTAAGTGCATGCCATCAGCGCCCGCTGCCCGCCGGGTGGCCGGCGTTGGTTGAGCCGCCGCCACACTCCATCCTCACGCCTACCCCTGCGACCCCCACGTGGCTGCCGCCAAGCGCATCTCCGATGAACCTGCCTTCGTGCTGCACAGCTACGACTGGAGCGAGTCCAGCCTGATCCTGGAGGTCTTCAGCCGCCACTACGGCCGTGTCGCCCTGGTGGCCAAGGGCGCGAAGAAGCCCAGCTCCAACTTCCGACCGGTGCTGCTGCCGCTGCAGCCCCTGCTGCTGACCTACACCCTGGCCGGCAATGGCGACGCGGACATCCACGCGCTCAAGGGCGCCGAGTGGGTGGGCGGCCACGTGATGCCCACGGGCGACGCCCTGCTGTCGGGCCTGTACCTCAACGAACTGCTGCTGCGCCTGCTGGCCCGCGCGGACCCGCACGCCGCGCTGTTCGACGCCTACGCGGGCGTGGTGCGGGTGTTGGCCAGCGAGCATGGCGACGCCCTGGAGCCCGTGCTGCGCAGTTTCGAACTGCTGCTGCTGCGCGAGATCGGCCTGTTGCCGAGCCTCGACGTTCAGACCATGACCCTGGCCCCCCTGCAGGCCGGCACGCGCTACACGCTGGTCCCCGAAGGAGGCCTGCGCGCTGCCTCGGCGGTCGAGCGGGGCGGGCTGCCGGGCAGCCAGTGGCAGGCATTGCAGCGGGCGCTGGACGATGCCGCCAGCTATACCGCCACACTGCGGGCCTGCGTTGCCGTCTCGGCCGAACTCAAGCCCCAGCTGCGGGCCCTGCTGCAATACCATTGCGGCAGCCCGACGCTGCGCACCCGCCAGCTCATGATCGACCTGCAGGCCCTATGAACCAGCCACACCGCCCCTCGCACCCGACCACCGCCCTGTCGGTCAACGTCAACAAGGTCGCCCTGGTGCGCAACACGCGCCACCTGGGCATTCCGAGCGTCACGCGCGCGGCCGAGCTGTGCCTGCGGGCGGGCGCGCAGGGCATCACCGTGCATCCCCGGCCCGACGAGCGGCACATCCGCGGCCAGGACGTGTTCGAGCTGGCCGCCTTGATGAAGGCCTGGCCCGATCGCGAATACAACATCGAAGGCAACCCGTCGCAGAACCTGATGGACTTCATCCGCCAAGTGCGCCCCCACCAGGCGACCTTCGTGCCCGACAGCGAAGACCAGTTCACCAGCGACCACGGCTGGAGCTTTCCGCAGGATGCCGGGCGCCTGGCGCCTCTGATCGCCGAGTGCAAGGCACTGGGTGTGCGCGTGAGCCTGTTCATGGACCCGGTGCCGGAGCAGATGGCCGCCGCCAGGGCGGTGGGCGCTGACCGGGTGGAGCTGTACACCGAGCCCTACGCCGCCGCCTGGGAGACTCCGCAGCAAGCCTTTGAGCTTCAGCGCTACGCCGCGGCCGCACAGGCCGCGCTGGATGCGGGCCTGGGCGTGAATGCGGGCCACGACCTCAACCGCGACAACCTCGCCGCCTTCGTGCGCGGCGTGCCCGGCGTGCGGGAGGTCTCGATTGGGCATGCACTGATCGCCGACGCGCTGGAGCTGGGCTACGCCGCCACGGTGTTGGCCTACCTGGGCTGCATCCGGTCGGGTTTCGCGGCACAGGCAGATAACTCCTGATTTGATAGCTGCTTGCGCTTGATAGATAAGCGCTAGCAGCCAATTTGATTCAACAAAACATGATCTACGGCATTGGCACCGACATCTGCGACGTGCGCCGCATCGCGGCCAGCCTGGAGCGCCACGGCGAACGCTTTGCCCAGAAGGTGCTGGCCGACGGCGAACTGGCCACCTGGCGCGAGAGGAGCAGCCGCTGGCCCGACCGGGGCCTGCGCTACCTGGCCACGCGCTTTTCCGCCAAGGAAGCCTTCAGCAAGGCCATCGGCCTGGGCATGCGCATGCCCATGACCTGGCGCCACTGCGAGGTCGCCAAGCTGCCATCCGGCCAGCCAGTCATCGTGCTGCACGGCGCGCTCAAGGAATGGTTCGAGGCCCGGGGGCTGCAGGCGCACCTGAGCGTGACCGACGAGACCGACTACGCCGCCAGTTTCTGCGTGGTCGAGAGGGCTGAAGAAAAATCGGCATCCAGCGCTTGATTGGCAAGCGCTGATAGCTATTATTTGCATAGCAAAATCATTCTTGAAACCCATGACCGAACACGCACCCCTTATCCTCGACGTGGCTGGCAAAGAGCTGACCAGCGCTGACCGCCGCCGCCTCGCGCACCCGCTGACCGGCGGCATCATCCTGTTTGCCCGCAACTGGGAGAACCGCGCGCAGCTGCTGCAGCTCACGAGCAGCATCAAGGCCGTGCGCGACGACCTGCTGATCTGCGTGGACCACGAAGGCGGCCGCGTGCAGCGCTTTCGCACCGATGGCTTTACGCACCTGCCGCCCATGCGCGCGCTGGGTGATATGTGGATGGACGACGGCAAAGGCGCCAAGGCCGTGCCCGGCAGCGGCGCGCTGCGTGCGACCAATGCGGCCACGGCGGCGGGCTATGTGCTGGGCGCCGAGCTGCGCGCCTGCGGTGTGGACTTCAGCTTCACGCCCGTGCTCGACCTCGATTGGGGTGAAAGCGGTGTGATCGGCGACCGCGCCTTTCACCGCGACCCGCGCGTGGTGGCGCTGCTCGCCAAGAGCCTCATGCATGGTCTGCTGCAGGCCGGCATGGCCAACTGCGGCAAACACTTTCCCGGCCATGGCTTCGTCAAGGCCGACTCGCACACCGAGGTACCCGTGGACAAGCGCAGCCTCAAGGCCATCCTGGCCGACGACGCCGCCCCGTACCCCTGGCTCAGCAGCACGCTCACCAGCGTGATGCCGGCCCATGTGATCTACCCCAAGGTCGACAGCCGCCCCGCGGGTTTCTCGCAGCGCTGGCTGCAGGACATCCTGCGCCGCCAGATGCGCTTTGATGGCGCGATCTTCAGCGACGACCTCAGCATGGAAGGCGCACGCCGCCTGGACGGCCAGGTGGTCGGCTACACCGATGCGGCCGTGGCGGCGCTCCAGGCCGGCTGCGACCTCGTGCTGCTGTGCAACCAGAGCGTGGGCGATGGCCGCGCGGTGGATGAACTCATCGCCGGCCTGGACCAGGCCCGCGCCCAGGGCCGCTGGCAGCCGAGCGTGGACAGCGAGTCTCGCCGTCTGGCGCTGCTGCCCGAAACCTTGCCCCAGGCGTGGGACGAGCTGATGTACCAGCCCGCCTACCTGCAGGCGCTCGACCTGCTGCCCTGACGCAGAGCAACCGCTTGCGCGCGGCCTGGCGCAGGGCAGTGCCGCGCCCGGTTGGTTGCGCTATGGCGTGTTGAAAGGCCCGGGCGTGACCGGTGGCGGGGCCGCCGGCGCACTTTCCGCGGCATGCGCAGCGCTGGCGGGGGGCGCGGGCGGCGGTGGCACCCCCTGGAATCTGCGCACCACCCGCTGAAACACCAACGCATTCGGAATCTGCAACCAGGCCACCTGGCCCGCTGCTGCGCCATGGTCCTCCAGCGTGGTGTACAGCAGGTTGATGTCCACCACCCGGCCCTTGGCGCCCGGTTTCTCCGCGGTGTCCAGCACCTCGATGTAGTCGCCGATGCGAAAGGGCCGTACCGTGAAGATGAGCAGCGCGCAGAACAGGTTGGAGAGCACGCTCCACGCGGCAAAGAACGCCACGGCGCCCACCGTGGCGAAGCCCGTGAATGCCGTCCAGAGCACGGTGGCGGACACTCCCATGCGCTCGAGCACCAGCAGCAGGGCGCCCGCCACGATGAACCAGCGGATGAGCCCATTCATGGGCACGACCAGCTCGTCGGGCACCTGGTAGTGCGCACTGGCGCGGCGCACGATGCGGCGCAGCATGCGCTGCAGCAGCCAGGCGACAAACAGGATCAGCAGGATCTGCGTGCCGGGGATGATGACTTCCAGCCAGTCCTGCACCCAGTCGGGCAGGCGGGCCTTCAGGATTTGCATGCGCGAAACGGCGGTGCGCGCGCTGCGCTCGGTGGCGTCGAACGAGAAGGCGGAAAAGAAACTCAATTGCGCAATTGCTCCACGGTGTCCATCTGCATTTCAAAGCTGAAGAAGCGGTTGCGGCCCTGGGCCTTGGCGGCATACAGGGCCTGGTCGGCGCGCATGATCATGCTTTCGGCATTGGTGCTGTCGTCGGGCACGCAGGTGGTGATGCCGCCCGACAGTGTCAGGATGCTGCCCAGTGGCGAATCCGCATGCGGTATGGCGCGGACCTTGAGCAGCTGCGCCAATGCCCTTGCAAAGGTCATCGCGCCCGAGCGCGGCGTGTTCGGCAGGATGAGTGCGAATTCCTCGCCGCCATAGCGCGAAGCCACATCCCTGGGGCGCACGCAGACCTCGCGCAGCAGGCGGCCCACCTCTTTCAGGCAGGCATCGCCCTGCACATGCCCGCTGGCATCGTTGAACAGCTTGAAGTGGTCCAGGTCGCACAGCATCAGCGTGAGCGGCGTGGCATCGCGGCGTGCGGCCAGGATCTCGTTGTGCAGGATGCGGTCGAAGCCGCGGCGGTTGACCAGGCCGGTCAGCGCGTCGACCTCGACCATTTCGTTGAGGCGCTGGTTGGCCAGGTGCAGCTCGGCCGATACCGACACGAGCCTGCGGCGCATGTCCAGCAGCCGCCGCATGGCCCGCAGCTTGGCCATCAGCACGATGGGCCTCACGGGCTTGACCAGGTAGTCATCGCCCCCCACTTCGATGCCGCGCCAGACGTCGAGCTCGTTGTCCAGGCCCGACAGGAAGATGATGGGCGTCCAGTCGCCGGCCTCGCTCTCGCGCATCTGCTGCGCCACCCAATAGCCATCCTTGCCGGGCAGCTTGATGTCCAGCAGCACCAGGTCGGGCCGGTGGGCCTTGAACAGGTGCAGTGCCGCGCTGCCCTCCGGGGCCTCGAAGATGGCGGACACGCCCGCGCGCCGCAGTTCGGCCACCAGCGCGGCCCGCACGGAGCCCTGGTCCTCGACCACCAGCACCGAAAAGCCTGCGCCCGCGGGCAGTGGCGCGTTGGCCGGATAAGGGGCGGTGCTGGAGATGAATGGCACGGTGGCTCCTGGTGTGTCCTGTGAAACGGCGCGATCAGGCGGACGTGGCGGCCGGGCGCTGCGGATGCGGTCTCAGGACTCCCGGCGCAGCGCTGGGAAAAGAATCACGTCGCGGATGCTGGGGCTGTCGGTCAGCAGCATCATGAGGCGGTCGATGCCGATGCCGCAACCCCCCGTGGGGGGCATGCCGTATTCCAGCGCCCGCACGAAGTCATGGTCGTAGAACATGGCCTCGTCGTCGCCGCTGTCCTTGGCGGCCACCTGGGCATGGAAACGCGCGGCCTGGTCTTCGGCATCGTTCAGCTCGCTGAAGCCGTTGCCGAACTCGCGGCCCGTGATGTACAGCTCGAAACGCTCGGTGACCTCGGGACGGGCATCGTTGGCGCGTGCCAGTGGCGAGATCTCGGTCGGGTGCTCCATGATGAACGTCGGCTGCCAGAGCTTGTCTTCCACCGTTTCTTCGAAATACAGCACCTGCAGGCTGGCCAGCGTGCGTGCCGAGAGCTTGTCCTTCTCCTCGGTCATGCCCAGCTTCTTGAGCGCGCTGACCAGCCACGCGGCATCGTCCACGTGGGCGCCGGCTTCGGTGTACTGGAAGATCGCTTCGCGGATGGTCAGGCGCGCGAACGGCTGCGTCAGGTCCACGGCGCGGCCCTGGTAGGTCATTTGCAGCGAGCCCGTGGCCTTGAGCGCCACTTCGCGGATCAGCGTCTCGGTGAAGTCCATCAGGTCCAGGTAGTTCCAGTACGCCGCGTAGAACTCCATCATGGTGAACTCGGGGTTGTGGCGCACCGAGATGCCCTCGTTGCGGTAGCTGCGGTTGATCTCGAATACCCGCTCGAAACCGCCCACGATCAGGCGCTTCAGGTACAGCTCGGGCGCGATGCGCAGGTACATCTCCTGCTCCAGCGCGTTGTGGTGCGTGACGAACGGCTTGGCATTGGCGCCGCCCGGGATGGGGTGCAGCATGGGCGTTTCGACTTCAAGGAAGCCGTGGCCCACCATGAACTCGCGCAGGCCGCTCACCGCCTTGCTGCGCGCCATGAAGCGCTTGCGGGCCTGCTCGTCGGTAATCAGGTCCACATAGCGCTGGCGGTACTTCTGCTCCTGGTCGGCCATGCCGTGGAACTTGTCGGGCAGGGGGCGCAGGCTCTTGGTCAAGAGGCGCAGGCCGGTCACCTTGACCGACAGCTCGCCCGTCTTGGTCTTCATGAGCGTGCCTTCGGCGCCCACGATGTCGCCCAGGTCCCAGTGCTTGAAGGCGGCATACAGCTCTTCGCCCACGGCGTCGCGGGTCACGTAAAGCTGGATGCGCCCGCCCACGTCGCCCAGCGAGCCATCCTGCACCGTGGCAAAACTGGCCTTGCCCATGACGCGCTTGAGCATCATGCGGCCGGCCACCGAGACGTTCACCGGCGTGGCTTCCAGGGCCTCGTTCGTGGCAGCGCTGTGCTCCAGGTGCAACTGGGCGGCCTTGTGGCCGGGCTTGAAGTTGTTGGGGAAGGCAACGCCACCGCCGTTGGCCTGGGCCTCGCGCAGAGCGCGGAGCTTTTCGCGGCGCTCGGCGATGAGCTGGTTTTCGTCCTGGGGAGCGGGGGCGTGGTTTTGGTCTGACATAGGTGCCGTCGGTGCGGGGGCGTGAAATTTTGGGGCTGGGTTCAGCCAAACCCCTGATTTTATCGGCTACGGGGTGCCGACTGGTCCTTATCCCCTGGACGGACGGTCGCTCCACAGCGCGGATGCCGTTCCGGCGATGATCTTCAGGTCGGTCCAGAGCGTGTGCGAGCGGGCGTAGTCGGCGGCGTAGCGGAGCTTGATGGGCAGGATCTGCTCCACGTAAGTGCGCTCCGGATCGCCGCTCTGGCCCAGCAAGGTGCTTTCGTCGCGGAATTCGATGGAGGCGCGGTCTGTGATGCCCGGCCGCACGCTGAGCACCAGTTCCCGCACGGAATCCGGGTAGAGCGCGACATAGTGCGGCACCTCAGGCCGGGGGCCGACGAGGCTCATGTGGCCCAGCAGCACGTTGAAAAGCTGGGGCAATTCATCGATCTTGGTGCGCCGCAGCCAGTGGCCGGCCCGGGTAATGCGGGCATCGGCCCCTACGGTAATCGCCGGGCCCAAGGCTTCGGCGCGCGGGTGCATGGTGCGGAACTTGTAGATGCGGAACAACCTGCCTGCGCGGCCCACGCGCTGCTGGCGAAAGAATGCTGGACCGGGCGAATCCCGCACCACCCACAGTGCCACGGCCAGCAGCACGGGGGCGAGCAGCAGCAAGCCGAGGGCAGCAAAGAAAAGGTCGAACAGCCGCTTGGGCATGTCAGCGCAGCACCTCGTGCAGCGCTGCAATCACGCGGTCCTGGTCGCTGTCACTCATGGCGGTGAACAAGGGGATGCTGATCATGGCCTGGTAGGCTGCATCGGCCTGGGGGAACATGGCGGGCGTCAATTGGTACCGGTCGCGCCAGTACGGGTGCCGGTGCAGCGGCACATAGTGCACGCTGGTGCCGATGCCCCTGTCCGACAGTGCCTGGATGACCTCGTCACGCCCCAGTGGCGCGTCCGCCCGCAGCCGGATGACATAGAGGTGCCACGCATGGGTGTCGCCTGGTGGCGCAGTGGCTGGCAAGGTCAGGGGCAGGGGCGCCAGCTGTTCGTGGTAGCGGATTGCCAGGTCTTGCCGTCGCTGCACGAATTGCGGCAGCCGCGCCAGTTGCTCCACGCCCATGGCGGCTGCAACGTCCGTCATGTTGTACTTGAATCCCGGAGCCACCACCTCGTAGTACCAGGCGGGCGTCTTGGACGTGAAGCGGTCGAAGGCATCCCGGTTCATGCCGTGCAGGCGCATCACGCGCATGCGCTTGGCGAGCTCCGGGTCGCGCGTCATCGCCATGCCGCCTTCTCCGGTGGTGATGGTCTTGTTGGCGTAGAAGCTGAACACCGTGACATCGGACTGCAGTTGTCCCACCAGGGTGCCGCGCCAGGTGGTGGGCAAGGCATGGGCTGCGTCTTCCACCACCTTGAGCTGGTGTTCTTTGGCGATGGACAGGATGGCGTCCATGTCGCAGGCCAGGCCCCCGTAGTGCACGGGCATGATGGCTTTTGTTCGGGGCGTGATGGCGGCGCGCACCTTGGCCGGGTCGATGTTGAGGGTCACCGGGTCCACATCCACCAGTACCGGTTCGGCGCCCAGGTAGCGCACCACCTCCACGGTGGCGGTGAAGGTCAGTGTGGGCGCGATCACCTCGTCGCCGGGGCCGATGCCCAGGGCTTCCAGCGCAAGGTGCAGACCCGCCGTGGCGGAGTTGACGGCAAGGCTCTGGAGCCCGCCGCCCCCCAGGAAGGCGGCGAATGCCTGCTCGAACTCCTTGGTCTTGGGCCCGGTCGTGACCCACCCCGAAAGCAGGGCTGCGCTGACGGCATCGATTTCCGCAGCACCGATATCGGGGCGGGCGAACGGCAGGAAGGGCAGGTCAGGGGAAGAAGGGTGGGGCATGGAGGGCGTCCAGACGGGCAGGCGGTGCTCAGCGGGGCTTCACGGCCCAGGTCAGGCGGTGGGTGCGCAGGAACCAGAGCAAGGTGGATGCGGGAGGAATCATCGGTGGGGGCAGGCACCGCGCGAGCGGGGGCGCCAGGGTAAGGCGGCACGAGTGTATCTGCGCGGCGGGAAACAGCGTTTTCAATTCGCGCAGGGGCATGCCTCGCACATCGGCATTGGCAGGGTTGTTGACGACAAAGTCATAGACCAGCACTCCGCCGCCGGGCGCGACCCATTGCCAGATCGCCTGGGCCAGATGGCGGCGATAGCCCTCGTCGAGCAAAGAGCTGAAGAGCGTGAAGGCGAGCACGGCATCCTGGCTGGCAGGCTGCACCGGGGCCAAGACGGCATCTCCTTCCACAATGGCCGCGTCCGCTGGCAGCGAGGCGCGCGCTGCGGCGGCTCGTTCGGGAAGAAGCTCCAGGCCCGTCAGGCAGGCGGGGGTGGCACCCAGCCGCACCAGGTCGTGCAGATTGCCCGCGCTTCCGCAGCCAACTTCCAGCATCGGCCGGTGGGCCAGGCTGCTCCAGCCGTGGGCCTGCCAGATGCCTGCCATGGTACGGAGGCGCTCCTGCTGCGCCTGCAGCGCCGCCGCATTGGCATACAGGCTGTAGCGCGCTTCATCGGCCGCTGGGTCTCGCCGTGCGTAGCGGGCCTTGACGGCCTGGGGTTCGTTGTCGGTCATCGCGTGATGCGTGCAAAGTCGGAGGAAGGCGCGCGCGAGCGTGCAACGTCCCACAGCCCTCGCCAGGTGCCCAGGCCGTAGCCCACATGAAACGCCGCAATCGTCGCCGGGAGGCGGGGCAGCAGCCCCCAGTTGCGGGCCGATCGGGCTGCCGCCACCGATGCCGCCAGAAGATAGGTTGCGTAGGCGAGGCCCAGCGCGGCCCCGGGCCAGGCGGACCAGGGCAACACCACGGCGCTGGCCACCGCGCTGGCCACAAATGCTGCAGGCACCAGCTGCCGCACGGAGCCTGGCTGCCCATGTTTGCGCATCACAAAAGGCCGCCAGTAGCCGTACTGCCGTTGTTGCGCGAACAGGTGCCTGAGCGAATTGCGCGGGTGGTAGGTGGAATGGATGAGCCGGCTCTGCCAGATGCGTGCCCCCCCCAGGCGCATGCGCAGGTTGTGCTCGTCGTCCTGGTTGCGCACCAGGGCTTCGTCAAACAGTCCGAACCGGTCAAACACGCTGCGGGGCCAGCATCCCAGGTAGACGGTATCCACCTCGCCTTCGTACTGGTCATCGCGCGAGCGCGCGCCGCCCACCACCCAGCGGCACTGGAAGGCGGCGGCGACGGCGGCCCCGGCGGGCCCGGTTCCCCGGGCCACCCACGGGCCGCCCACGTTGTCGGCGCGGGTGCGTTCGAGCGCCTCGATGCACTGCGCAAGGTAGTCGGGGGCAAACTGGCTGTGCACGTCCATGCGGGCAATGGTGCCGCCCCGCGCGCGGGCAATGCAGGCGTTGAGCCCGGTGGAGACAATGCGGCCGGGGTTGTCCACCAGGACGAGCCGTGGGTCCGCAGCACAGCGCTGCAGGAGGTGCTCGCGCGTGCCGTCATCGCTGTCGCCGTCTGCAATCAGCACTTCCATGCGCCAGCCCGCCGGGAGTTGCTGGCGAAGGGCGGAGTCGCAGAATGCGTCAATGTGCTGGCGCTCGTTGCGGCACGGCACGATCACGCTGATCAGGTTGTCCAATTCAAGGCCTTGGGGCATGGGGTTCAAGGTGTATGGAGCAACTGCTGGTACAGCGCGTGCATGCGGTTCATCTGTACCGCGCGGTCGCCGTCCTGGGCGATGCGGGTGGCATTGTGCAGGCCGGCTTGTTCCGCCAGGGTGTCGTTGGCGATCAGGGCTTCCAGCCGGGCGGCGAGCGCTGTGGCGTTCCCCGCCTCAACCAGCCACTGCGGGTCGATCCAGTGCCGGTTGGCCTGCAGTTCGCTGGCGACCACCGCGAGGCCACACGCCATGCTCTCCAGCATGGCGACGGATGTTGCGTCACTGCTGGGCACCGAGACAGATATCTTGCCTTCGCCCAGTACCCGGGTCATGCCCGCATCATCGAGTCGGCCGTGGAACTGCACCTTGTTGTCCAGCTGCGCCTTGTGCACCTGGCTGCGCAGGGCGCTTTCCATGCTGCCTCCTCCGAGCAGGTGCAAGCGCAGGTCGGCCGAGGGCAACCGCGCCTGCAGAAGAGCGAATGCCTCGATGATGGTGTCGATGTTGTAGTTGGGTTCCCAGGCGCGCAGGCTCACCAGCTGGCTGCCTTGCTTGTGGCTCCAGGGAACGGGGTGGAAGCGCTGCAGTTCCACCCCCCAGTGGATTTCCTCGGCGGTGCAGCGGGGTCGGAATTGGGCCACTGCGCTCATCAGGCTGGCGGAGTCGCCGGTGATGAGGTCGGCCTGGCGCAGTATCCAGCCGGTCAGCCAGCGCATCCAGGCGCTCTTGCCGGGGGTCACCAACAGGTCGCTTCCCCAGGCGGTCATTACCACCGGATGTTTGCCGCAACGTGCGGCCAGATAGCCGTAGGAGGTGACGTAATGGGCATGCAGGAGGTCGGGGGCCAGTTCGGCCACGTGGCGCCTGGTTTCCCGGACACGGAACAGCCAGTCGAGCGAGCGGTGCACGGGCCGGATGGCCCGCACGGTGACGCCATCGATGGACGCGGGGCGTGCCGTGATCAGCGAAACGCGGTAGCCACGCTGGAGCATTTCCCGCGCCCACCGCTGAACATGGGGGCTGGTGGCATCACCCAGGAGGCACAGGTGTGTTGCCATGTCAGATTGTCCGCGTCCAGGATTCGTAGTGCGGGCGCAGTTCTGGATGCTGCGAAAGCAGGCGCTCATCCTGTTCGCGCACGTCGCCGATCTGCCGCGCCGGGACCCCCGCCACGATAGCGAAGTCGGGCACTTCGCCGCGCACCTGCGAGTAGGCACACACCACCACCCCCTTGCCGATGCGCGTGCCGGCTTCGATCAGGCTGTGGGGGCCGATGAAAGTGTAGGCGCCGATCTCGATGGGCGCGCTGATGTAGCCAGGCTTGGAGCCCTCGTGGACTGCGTAGCCGCTGCCCAGGAGGCGAATGGCGCGGTGGGAGCTGTGCGTCACGATGCTGACGAAGTTGGTGATCTGGACCCCTTGCCCAATCTGCAGGCCCGCTGTGGCGTCGATGAAATTGAATTGGCCGATGAACACGTGGTCTGCCAGCCGCAGTGCATGCTCCCCCTCGATGCAGGTGCTGGGGGCGATGCGGGTGTTTGGCAGAGGCTGGCCGAGGTGGTTGCTTTCCCCGAAGACGATGCGATGGAGCAGCGCATGCCAGAGGCGGCGGCGCCATCGGTTAAACACGGCTCTCATGGGGCACCTCCCTCCAGTTCGCCAACACCCAGAAATAATAGGCAAAGTAGGCCAGCATGCTCGCTGACACGCCCCATCCGGCACCTTGCAGGCCGCCCAGGTACAGGCCCAGCAGCAGTCCGGCGAAGAAAAGGCATTGTCCGATCAATGCCAGGCGCAGCGCCCAGGCCTGTGCATTCCAGGCCATGGTGACCACGGCGAGGGGTGACGCCACGAAGTGCAGGGCGATGTACGGGGCGATGGCCCGTGCAAGTTCCCCCGTCTGGGCCCATCTTGCCCCAAAGGCCAGGGCGAAAATATCCGGCCCCCAGAGGAGAAGGATCGCCGCGAGCGGGCAGGCCAGGGCAGCGAGCCCCAGCATGGCCCGGCGCACCAGCGCCCGGGCGTCGCCAGGGCTCTCTGCCTTCAGAAGGCGCGGGTACAGGGTTTGCGACAGCGCACCCCCGACGAGGGTTGCCGGGGCCTTGAGATAGCGCAGTGCCAGGGCCCAGAACCCCGCTGAGGCGTCCCCTGTCCACGCCGCCACCAGCACCAGCGTGAGCGTATCCTGCAGCGCACCCATGAACGCGTGTGGCGTGTTGAGCAGCGGGAAGTCCTTGTGCTGCAGGGCCATGGACCGCAGCCTGGCAAGGGGCTGGCGCCACATGGCCGTCCAGCCCCCGGCTGGCGCCGGCCGGGCCAGCATCCAAGCCCCTCCCAGGCTGGCCAGCGTGGCCCCGAGCACCAGGCCCAGGGGGCCGGCCTTCAGCAGGCCGAGCACGAGCTGCAGGATGGCGCCCCCACCTTGCTGCAGCAGCCTTGCCGCCGACAGCAGTCCAAAACGCTGCGACCGGGTGGCCCACATGGTGAGCCATTGCATGGCGCCGCCCGCCAGCACCGCGAAGGGCAGTGCCCAGGCCATCGGCATGCGTTGCCAGAGCATGAGCACGGCAGCAGTTGCGGCGGAAGCCGCCGTCACCGCGAGCAGCACGCGCGCGCACAAAGCCATGAGTTCGGCAGCCCGTGGCTCCGTGGATTCCAGGGGGAGTGCGAATTCGTAGCGCGCGCAGCCGACCACCGCCATGTTGGTGGCCAACGCCCACAGCAGCGCGAACTGCCCGAAGGCCTCCGGGCTGTACAGGCGCGTGAGCGCCGGGCCCAGCACGAGTGGAATGGCGTGGGCCGCAACGCTGCCCGTGAGCAGGGTCAGCGTTGCCCGCAGGAGTCCCGGCTTCATGGCAGTGCTTGTGTTTCAGGACGGTAGCCCGGCACCAGCTGGCCCAGCAGGGCCGTCATGGCGGCCCGATCGCCATCGCGCGCGGCCTGCTGCAGTGACTGCAGCAGGGCCTGCAGTTCGGCCCAGGGGCGAAACTCCTCGCGGGCCCGCAGTATGCGGGGGTGGACGGTGGGCAGCGGGTTGTCTCCAATCAGCAGCTCTTCGAAGAGTTTCTCGCCGGGGCGCAATCCCGTGAAGACGATTTCGATGTCGCCCTCGGGGTGCTGGTCGTCGCGCACTGTCAGGCCCGACAGGGCCACCATGCGTTGCGCGAGGTCCAGGATCTGTAGCGGCTCGCCCATGTCCAGCAGGAATACGTCGCCCCCGTCCGCCATCGTCCCCGCCTGCAGCACGAGCTGGGCCGCTTCGGCGATGGTCATGAAATAGCGCGTGACATCGGGATGCGTCACCGTGAGGGGGCCGCCGGCCGCGATCTGCTGGCGGAACAGCGGTATCACGCTGCCGCTGGAGCCCAGCACATTGCCAAAGCGCACCATGGACAGGCGTGTCGGGCATCTCCAGCCCGGTGGGCTTTCGGCCGAGAGCCCGAAAGGCATGCGCTGGGACGCCGCGACGGCTTGCAGCACCATTTCTGCCACACGCTTGGTGGCGCCCATGATGTTGGTGGGGCGAACAGCCTTGTCTGTGGAAATCAGGACGAAGTGGCGAGCGCCATGCTTCAGCGCGACCTGCACCATATTGAGCGTGCCGAACACGTTGTTCAGGATGCCTTCGCCCGGATTGGCTTCCACCATGGGCACGTGCTTGTAGGCGGCTGCGTGGTAGATGGAGGTGGGGCTGTACTGCTGGCAGATGTCGTCCATGCGCTGCTTCTGGTTGACGCTGGCGAGCAGGGGTACCAGGGCGCACTGGTGCGCGCCCTGGTGGGCGAGCGCCTGCAGCTCGTGGTGAATGGAATACAGCGCATATTCGCTGTGATCCACGAGCAGCAGCTGGCGGGGGCCCTCGCGCACGATCTGCCGGCACAGTTCGCTGCCGATGCTGCCGCCGGCGCCGGTGACCATCACCACGGCGCTCTCGAGATCGCGCCCCAGCAAGCCAGGGTCCGGGGCCACCGGTTCGCGGCCCAGCAGGTCCTCGATCTCGAGGTCCTGGAAGTCGGTGACCGTGACCCGGCCGCTGGCGAGGTCCGACAGGCCGGGCAGGGTGCGTATCCGAACGGGCAATTGGCGCAGGCTTTCGATGATCTGCCGGCGCCGCAGGCGCGTGGTGCTGGGCAGTGCCAGCAGCACATCGGTGATCGCGAGCCGGCGCGCCACCTCGGGCAGTGCAGTGGGGGAATGCACCCGCACTCCGTTGATGCTGCGTCCGACCTTGCTCGGATCGTCATCAACAAAGCCCTTGAGCACGTACTGGCGCATGGCGCCCAGTCCCGCTGCGGTCTGGGCGCCAGCGCTGCCGGCTCCGTAGATCAGCAGGCGGTAGGGGGCATGGCTGCTGTGGCCGGCCAGCGCCAGCCACCCCAGTGCGCGGCTGGAGCCCACCAGGAGCATAAACAGCAGAGGCTGCAGAATGCCGACGCTGCGTGGCACGCCTTCCCATTGCGCTGCCAGGAGGCAGCCCAGCAGGAGTGCTCCATAGATGGCCACCGCCTTGCCGGTGGTGATGAGTGCCGTGATTCCTGTGTAGCGGAATATCGCGCGGTACAGCCCCAGTTTGGCGAAAATGGGAAACGCCAGGGCCGGGGCCAGTGCATACGCGAGCCACTGCATGCCTTCGGGCCAGTGCGGTGTCTCCAGCCTCAGCGTGAAGGCGAGCCACATGGCGACGAGGCCCAGGCAAACGTCCATCGCCACCACCACAACGCGCTTGGCTGCGCGCGACCAGCCCAGGATGCGGTTCAGCATGGGCGTTCAAAGGGGAGGCTGGGTGGGATGGCGGTGGGTTTGCGGCTCATTGTGTTGGCGCGATCCCCGTGCGCTCGAGCACGTCCCCGACCAGCTCCAGCCGCACCAGCGGGTTGTCCAGTTCCATCAGGCGCTGCTTGAGTTCCAGGGGCACGGGCAGCAGTTCGCACCAGCGGTTGGCCACCCATCCGCAGTCGTCCAGCTGCGCAGCCGTCGGGATGATCGCGGTCGGGGTGTCCGGGTCACGCTGGTGCAGGGTGTGGAGCACCTGCGCCAGCGCCGTCGCGGCCTTCTTCAGATCCTCTGGCACCGCGACGGTCAGGTCCTGGTCGATATGCCCCACATCGGCGATCCACAGGCCATGGGGCAGGTGGCTGCGCTGGGTGATGCGAAAGCGCTGGCCGCCGCGGCACAGCAACGTGATCAGGCCGGGCTGCGGCGTGTCGATCTGCTCGATGACCGCCAGGGTGCCCACGTCGTTGAATTGCTCTTCGGGCGCGCCGGCCTGACGCACTTCGCGGCCTTGCGTGAGGGCCACCACGCCAAAAGGCGCACCGGCCTGATGGCATTTGCGCACCATGTCCAGGTAGCGCACCTCGAACACGCGCAGGGCCAGCACACCGCCCGGGAACAGCACGGAACCCAGGGGGAAAAGGGGCAAGGATGACAGGGTGAGGGGTTGTGTCATGAATGGGGGAATGCCTTGGCCCGCTATCATCCCATGGCGCAGCCTGCTTTCGCAGCGGCCCCTTGCTTTTGTCTCATCCATGCTCTACCAGATCGCCTCATTCCTGCTCGACGTTGTTGGTGGCCTGCTCACGGGGGCCTGCCTGCTGCGCCTGTATATGCAATGGCAGCGCATCCCGTTTTCCAACCCTGTCGGCGGGCTGGTTTTTGCACTGACGGACTGGCTGGTCATGCCGCTGCGCAAGGTGATTCGGCCCGTGGGGCGCTGGGATGTGTCAAGCCTCGTCGCGGCCGCGCTGTTGCAACTGCTGCAGTATTTCCTGCTCACGCTCCTGCTGGGCGCGGCGTCCGCATGGGCGTGGCTGCCGTGGCTTGCCTTGTTCGGGCTGGCGCGTGTGGCGGTGTCGGGGCTGATCGGCCTCCTGATCGTCCATGCCGTGATGTCCTGGGTGCAGGCACGGTCGCAACTCTCGGACGTGATCGCCCGGCTGTGCGAGCCGGTGTTGCGGCCATTTCGCCGCATCATCCCGCTGGTCGGAGGGATCGATCTGTCGCCCCTGGCCGTGCTGGTGCTGCTGCAGGTGGCCATGATCGTGCTGGGCCATCTGCAGGCCAGCGTGATGAGGTAACCCCCCTGAGTCGCCTTCGGCGCCTTCCCCCTCAAGGGGATGAGGGGGACGCGGGCCTCGCTGCGGGGCAGCCCTTCCTTGCCCTCTCTGGCAGGCACCGCGCCGGTATCAACGGCTGCGTGCTGTGCGGGGGGCTGATCAAATATGCCTCTAGCGCTTATGTGGTAAGCGCTGAAAGCTATCAAAAAAGAAGCATCCCTCTCGTGGGGCACCTTTGCGGACCCGCTGTCCCGCAGATGACTTACATCACTGCGTCGGCGGGCAGACGCTGCAGCATGGCCAGGCTGCTGGCCACGGTGTTGCGCAGTTCGCGGCGGTCGCAGATGAAGTCCACGGCGCCCTTGGTCTGCAGGAATTCGGCGCGCTGGAAGCCTTCTGGCAGCGTCACGCGCACGGTGGATTCGATCACGCGCGGGCCGGCAAAGCCGATCAGGGCCTTGGGCTCGGCGATCACGATGTCGCCCACGAAGGCAAAGCCCGCGCTCACGCCGCCCATGGTCGGATCGGTCAGCACGCTGATGTAGGGCAGGCCCTTCTTGGCCAGGCGGGTCAGGGCGGCATTGGTCTTGGCCATCTGCATCAGCGACAGCAGGCCTTCCTGCATGCGCGCGCCGCCGGTGGCGGTGAAGCAGATGAAAGGCACTTTCTGTTCGATGGCGGTTTCCACGCCCCGCACGAAGCGCTCGCCCACCACGGAGCCCATGGAGCCGCCCATGAAGTCGAACTCGAAGCACGCGGCCACCACGTTGATGCTCTTGACCGCGCCGCCCATGACGATGAGGGCGTCGGTCTCGCCGGTGTTCTCCAGGGCTTCCTTCAGGCGCTCGGGGTATTTGCGGCTGTCCTTGAACTTGAGGGCGTCCACCGGCAGCACTTCCTGGCCGATTTCGTAGCGGCCTTCGGCGTCCAGGAACGCATTCAGGCGCGCGCGGGCGCCGATGCGGTGGTGGTGGCTGCAGTGGGGGCAGACGTTCTGGTTGTGCTCCAGATCGGCCTTGTAAAGCACCGTTTCGCAGCTCGGGCACTTGATCCACAGGCCTTCAGGCACCTGGCGGCGCTCGGTGGGGTCCGTTTGCTGGATCTTGGAGGGCAGAAGTTTTTCGAGCCAGGACATGGTTTTCCTCTGTATGAATGGGCCAGCAGCGGCGGCACGGCCTTGAAAACTGGCGCGGCCCAAAGGCCACGGCTCCCGCGCAAGGGCCGCCCCGCCGCGCTGGGAGCGTCCCCCTTCCCGCGCGAAGCGCGAGAGAAGGGGGAAACGGCAAAGCCGCTCAGGGGGATGCTCTTTATTCTACGCGTCCAAAGCCTTGCGGATGCCGCGCAGGAAGTCGATGGTCAGGGGCACCACCTTGGCGTGTTCCTGGTCCTCGATGAGCTGGATGATGCGGCTGCCGATGACCACGGCATCCGCCACCTTGCCGATCGCCTGGGCCGTCGCCGCATCGCGGATGCCGAAGCCCACGCCCACGGGGATGGTCACATGCTGGCGGATGCGGGGCAGCATCTGCTCCACGGCCGAGGTGTCGAGCGCGCCCGAACCGGTCACGCCCTTGAGCGATACGTAGTACACATAGCCGCTGGCCACGCGCGCCACCTGGGCCATGCGTTCATTCGTGCTGGTGGGGGCCAGCAGGAAGATCAGGTCCATGCCGTGCGCGCGCAGGCTGGCCGCGAAGGCCTCGCATTCCTCGGGCGGGTAGTCCACGATGAGCACGCCATCGACACCGGCCTCGGCGCTGTCGCGCACAAAGGCGCCTGCGCCGTGGATCTGGTCATAGCGCTCCACCGGGTTCGCGTAGCCCATCAGCACCACGGGCGTGGTGCTGTTGCGCTTGCGGAACTCGCGCACGTGGTCCAGCACCTGCACCATGCCCACACCCAGGCCCAGCGCCTTTTCGCCCGCCTTCTGGATGACGGGGCCGTCGGCCATGGGGTCGGAGAAGGGCACGCCCAGTTCGATCACGTCGGCACCGGCCTCCACCATGCCGTGCATGAGGGCGGGCGTGATGTCGGCAAACGGAAAACCGGCGGTGACATAGGGAATCAGCGCCTTGCGGCCCTGGGCTTTCAGCTGTTCGAAAGTGGTGTCTATGCGGCTCATGGCTTGGCGTCTCCTGGGGCGCCCTTGACGGTCAGGCCGCGCATGGAGGGGCGGTCGTAGAAATCTTCTCCCGACAGGTCGGCCACGGTGCCGATGTCCTTGTCGCCCCGGCCCGAGAGGTTGACCAGGATGGACTGGTCGGGCCGCATCGTGGGTGCAAGCTTGAGGGCATAGGCGAAGGCGTGGCTCGATTCCAGCGCCGGGATGATGCCTTCGGTGCGGCACAGGTGGTGGAAGGCGGACAGCGCTTCCTGGTCGGTGATGCCCACGTACTCGGCGCGTCCGATCTCCTGCAGCCATGCGTGCTCGGGACCTACGCCGGGGTAGTCCAGGCCCGCGCTGATGCTGTGCGTCTCGGTGATCTGGCCGTTGGCATCCTGCAGGATGAAGGTGCGGTTGCCGTGCAGCACGCCACTGGAGCCACGCTGCAGCGATGCCGAGTGCTTGCCGCTGTCCAGGCCTTCGCCGGCGGCCTCCACGCCGATCAGGCGCGTCTTCTCGAACGGAATGTACGGATGGAAGATGCCCATGGCATTGCTGCCGCCGCCCACGCAGGCGATCACGGCATCGGGCTGCTCGGCGGCGATCTTCTGCGCGGCGAGCATGGGGGGCATCTGTTCGATGGCTTCCTTGCCGATCACGCTCTGGAAATCGCGCACCATCATCGGGTAGGGGTGCGGGCCCGCCACCGTGCCGATGATGTAGAACGTGTTGTCCACATTGGCCACCCAGTCGCGCATGGCCTCGTTGAGCGCGTCCTTCAGGGTCTTGCTGCCCGACTCGACAGGCACGACGGTGGCGCCTAGCAGTTTCATGCGAAAGACGTTCGGGCTCTGGCGCTTCACGTCCTCGCTGCCCATGTAGACCACGCATTCCAGGCCGTAGCGCGCGCAGATCGTGGCCGTGGCCACGCCGTGCTGGCCGGCGCCCGTCTCGGCAATGATGCGCGGCTTGCCCATGCGCTTGGCGAGCATGGCCTGGCCGATCACGTTGTTGATCTTGTGGGCGCCGGTGTGGTTGAGGTCTTCGCGCTTGAGGTAGATCTGCGCGCCGCCCGTTTCGCGGCTGGTGCGCGCGGCGTGGTACACGGGCGATGGGCGGCCCACGAAGTGCTTGAGCTCGTAGTGGAATTCTGCGAGGAATTCCGGGTCGTTCTGGTAGCGGGCATACGCCTCGCGCAGTTCCTGGATGGCGTGGGTCAGTGTCTCGCTGACGAAACTGCCGCCGTAGGAGCCGAAATGGCCTGAAGCATCAGGTTGCTGATAGGAATTCATGAGGGTTCTTTGCAAGTTGGGCATCTGCCGCGCGCACGGCGGCGATGAACCGATGGATTTTTCCGGCGTCCTTGATGCCCTTCAGGGGCTTGCCATCGGGGCTGTTCGGATCTACGGCCTCGACGCCGGAGCTGACATCAACCGCCAGCGTCTTGCAACGCGGGCGGACTTGCAAAATGCCATCGGTCACGTTTGCAGGCGTGAGTCCACCAGACAAAACGAGGTGAGAGCTGACGCTTGGTGGAAGGAGTGACCAATTGAATGCCTTGCCGCCGCCGCCGTACCCCTCGACATGGGCGTCGAGCAGGATGGCCTGGGCGTGGGAGTAATCGTGCGCGTATTTTACGAGGTCGAACCGTGCCGCACCGTCGCCAAGGGGAATGCGCGCGGCCCGCAGGTAAGGCCGTGCCCCCTGGCCGGTGGCGGCCAGGCAATCCTCGGGCGTCTCGTCACCATGAAATTGCACGGTGGCGCCCGCTATCAAAGCGCTGGCAGCTATCACTTTGGGAGCGGTTTCATTCACGAAGAGCAAAACCGGCGTGACAAAAGGGGGCAGGCGCCTGGCCAGCTGTGCCGCGCGTTCGGGTGTCACGGCCCGTGGGCTGGGCGCGTAGAGCACGAATCCGACGGCATCCGCGCCAGCCGCCACGGCCGCGTCGACGTCTTCTTCGCGGGTCAGGCCACAGATCTTGATGCGGGTGCGGGCCGGGGAGGGGACTTCTTTGGCTTTCATGGCAGCCAATCATACGCAGCCGTGCGCTGGGGCAGGCCCCACGAGGCGTCGTAGACAGGGCCTTGAAAATACAGTCCATCCGGAGAGAACGTGGGTGCCGCGGCGTCGCGCGATCTTGCCGCGAGTACTTGCGCTACCCACTGCGGAGGGTATTTGCCTTGGCCCACGGCCACCAGGCAGCCCATGATGTTGCGGATCATGTGGTGCAGGAACGCGTTGGCCTCGAACTCGAAGCGCCAGTAGCAGGAACTCCAGCCCAGTTCCGGGTGCGGGGCGTTGAGGCCCCGGCGCGAGATATCGATGCGCTGCAGGGTCTTGACGGGCGACTTGGCCTGGCACGCGGATGCACGAAACGAGGTGAAGTCATGTTCGCCCAGCAGGTGGTTTGCGGCCTGGCGCATCGCATCGTGATGGAGCGGGTGGAATACCCATCCCACGCGCCCCGAGTCCACGCTGGGCCGCACGGGTGATTGCAGCAGCACATACGCATAGCGCCGCGCGACGGCGCTGGCCCGGGCGTGAAAACTGTCCGGCACGTGCTGCGCCCATTGCACGGCAATGTCGGCAGGGAGGAAGGTATTGGTGCCGCGCACCCACGAAGCGCAGGGGCGGTTCAGTGGCGTGTCGAAGTGCACCACCTGCATCAGCCCATGCACGCCCGCATCGGTGCGGCCTGCGCACAGCGTGCTGACGGGGTGCGTGGCAAAGCGGCCCAGGGCCGCTTCGAGCTTGTCTTGAATGGTGTCGCCGGACAGCTGGCTTTGCCAGCCGCTGTAGGCCTGGCCGTTGTAGCTGACACCCAGCGCCACCCGGGTCATGGAGTGGCGGCCTGGGGGCGGGCGGGGGCGGCCTGCGGGGCGGGCCGCATCAACCCAGTTCGGCCAGCATGCGCTGGGCGCGGGTCTTGAGCGCGCCGCTGGACTCGGCAACCACTTCTTCGATCAGCGTGCGTGCACCATCCGTATCACCGATGGCATTGAACTCTTCGGCGAGCGCGAGCTTGGTGGCCAGTGGGTCGTCCTGCGCCGCCGCCGAGCCGTCGTCGCTCAATTCAGGGGCCGGCAGAGGGGCCTTGGCTGCGGGGGCCGCCATGGGCTTGGAGGGGGCGTTCAGGTCCAGCGACAGGTCGCCGAGGTCAAACTCCATCGGGCCGGAGTCCTGGGCATCCGCGGTGAGCGGCATGGGGCCCGAGGGCGCCATGCTCAGGTCGTCCGCCGAAGGAAAGTCCAGATTGGCCACGGGCGGAGGCGCCATCGTGCCCGAGGCTGGTGCCACTTCTGGCGCATTCCAGGCGGGGGCGGTCGCCGAAGGCAACTCCGGCAGGTCCAGTTCAGGGCGCAGTGTCTGCGGCTCGTCGGCCGGGTCCGCTGCGCGGCGGGCGCCGCCCGATGCCGCGGCCGCGGCTGCCGCTGCGGCAAATCCGCCGGGAGGTGCCGGGGCCACCGCTGGCGCATCGGTCAGCGCGTCGTCGGGCAGGTCCAGATCCAGGTCGAGGTCCAGGTCGGGGGGCAACGCAGCCGTCGCCGCCGCACCGCCCACGCCCGTGAACGTGCTCGGGAATCCGCCTGGGGGCAGCGATGGCGACTCGTCCTCGGCCATGCCTGGGCGGCCGCCAGGCTGGTAAAGGCGGTTTTCGGGATCCAGATCGCGGCCAAGCTCGGCAATGCGGTTCCAGTCCGGGCCTTCGCCCTGGGTCAGCTTGAACACGTCCCCTGCCACCGCCTCCAGGGCCTTGCGGTCCTGGCGCTTGGCGTAGATCTCACCGAGCTTCACATGCACCGACACGCGGGCAGGGTTGTGGCGGATCGCCTCCTTGAGGATTTCCTCGGCCTGCAGGTCACGGCCATAGGCCAGGTACACGTCGGCTTCGGCCACAGGGTCCACGTCGCCGCCGGCATCGAGCTGGCTGGGCGAGTAGGCCATGGACGAGCCCGTGGTCATCTCGCTGTTGGCGGTATCGACGCGCTGCCCGCCGCTGGCGCCGAAGAACGAATCCGGCTGGATGCGGCTTTCCAGGAAGGAGCTGTCGACGCCCGCATTCTGGCGGCGGCGCTGAACCACGCGGTAGGCGCCATAGCCCAGCAGCAAGGCCAGGAGCCCGCCACCGGCGAGCGGCAGCAGCGGGTCGTCCATGAGGCCGGACAGGAAACCTGGCTCTTCAACTGGTGCGGGAGCCGGTGCGGGAACGCGGACTGGCTTCGCTGGCGCCGATGCGGCCGGAGCGGGTGCGGAGGCAGGCTCGGACGCGGCTTCCGCCGGCACGGCTGCATCTGCCGGCGCGCTGGCTGCGGGAGCAGGGGCTGGTGCCGGGGTTTCCGGCACGGCAGGGGCCGTGGGCGTGGCAGGAACGGCGGGTGCCTGCACTGCCACCGCGGCAGGAGCGCTGGCGGCGCCGGCGGGCGCCGGTGCGGCGCTGCCCGCAGCGGCCGACGCGGCGCCCAGCTTGTTGAGGTCCGTGATGTTCTTGGACAGCTCGGCCATGCGCGTGGCGGCCTCTCCGGCTTGCTTGTCCTTGGCGAGCTGGTCCTCGGCCGCCTTCTGGCCCTTGACGGAACCTTTGGACAGCGTGAGCTTGTCGGGCGCGGCCGTGGCAGGTTTCTTGTCCTCCACACGGGCCTGCACCGCGCCGGAGGCCGAGCGTTCTGCGGCGGCGACCGCGGCGGTGGGGGCGGCACCCGCCAGCTTGCGGCGGAATTCGTTGAAGTCCCGGGCCTGCGCGGCAAGGATCTGACGCGCCTCGGGTGCCGACGTGGACTGCGCCGCAGCCTGGTCGGGCATCTGCAGGACCGCGCCAGCCTTCAGGCGGTTGACATTGCCCTGGATGAAAGCATCGGGGTTCGCGCGCATCATGGCGACCAGCATCTGGTCGAGGGACACGTCGGCGGGGCGGTGGGCGTTCGCAATGCGGCCCGCCGTGTCGCCTGCCTGCACCCTGACTCCATCGGCGGGGGCGGGGCGGGCGGCCACGGCTGGCGGACGCGGCGTCGGCGGTGCGGCAGGGGCCGCCGCTGCGGGGGATTCGCTGGCCCGCGGGGCGACCGGCGCGCGCACGGCAGGAGCCTGCTGGGTGGCCGGCGCAGGCAACTGCGGAGAGGCCGCCACCGCTGGCGCGGGACGGCGCAGCGCGGGCGGGTCGAACAGCATGGTGTAGCTGCGCACGATGCGGCCCGAGCCCCAGTTGGCGTCCAGCACCAGGTCGAGGAAGGGTTCGTTCACGGGCCGGCTGCTCGTCAGGCGCAGCACGGCCGTGCCATCCGGGCGGCGCTGCAGCTGGATCTGCAGATTGTTGATGGTGGGCGTGTATTCCATGCCCTGGGCGCGGAACACGTCCGGGGAGGCCGTGGTGGCCCGCAAGCTGTCCGCTTCGGCGGGAGTGATCTGGGGCAGGTCGATTTCGGCGCGCAGGGGCTCGCCCAGGGCAGACTGCACTGTGATGCGGCCCAGCGCCAGGGCCGAGGCGTCGCCCGCGTACAAGCCGGCCGACACTACGGCTGCCGCCGCCAGGGCAGAGAATTTCCAACGATGCATGTTTGCCAACAACTGAGTAGGTTTTTGTGCGGCTCGGTCGAGCGGTGCTTTTTTTCTCATGGTCTGGTCCCGCCCCGGCGCGTGAAAATATGTAAAAAGCACCATAGCATCAATGTTTTGCACTGACAAGCTGAGGTGGCGCCGAAGCTTTGAGAGGGGTCCTGGCGCCCCAAGTTGGGGCGCCAAGATGTTGCCAATTGCCAACGTGGCGTAACTGAGTGTGTCAAGACCCCTGGCGCAAAAAAGCGCGCGCAGCCGGGGCTGCGCGCGCTTTTCGGGGGGCCGGAGCTCAGGCGTCGAGCAGGATGCGCAGCATGCGGCGCAGCGGTTCGGCCGCGCCCCACAGCAGCTGGTCGCCAATGGTGAACGCGCCGACATATTCAGGCCCCATGGCCAGCTTGCGGATGCGGCCCACGGGGATGTCCATGGTGCCGGTCACCGCCACGGGCGTCAGGTCCTTGATGGTGGCTTCCCGGGTGTTGGGCACGACCTTCACCCACTCGTTGTCGGCGGCGATCATTGCCTCCAGGTCCGCCAGGGGCACGTCCTTCTTCAGCTTGAAGGTCAGCGCCTGGCTATGGCAGCGCATGGCGCCCACGCGCACGCAGAAGCCGTCCACCGGCACGGCGGGGGCGCTGAAGCCCTCGCCCTGGCCCAGGATCTTGTTGGTTTCCGCCATGCCCTTCCATTCTTCCTTGGACATGCCGTTGCCCAGGTCCTTGTCGATCCAGGGGATCAGGCTGCCGCCCAGCGGCACGCCGAAGTTGGCGGTTTCAGCGCCCGTCAGGGCGCGTTGCTTGGCGATCACCTTGCGGTCGATTTCCAGGATGGCGCTCTTGGGGTCATCGAGCAGGGTCTTCACTTCGGCGTTGAGCGTGCCGTACTGCGTGAGCAGCTCGCGCATGTGCTGCGCGCCGCCGCCGGAGGCCGCCTGGTAGGTTTGCGTGCTCATCCATTCCACGAGACCCGCCTTGTACAGGGCGCCTACGCCCATCAGCATGCAGCTCACGGTGCAGTTGCCGCCAATCCAGTCCTTGCCGCCCTGGGCCAGGGCGTTCTTGATCACGGGCATGTTGACCGGGTCCAGCACGATGACGGCGTTCTTCTCCATGCGCAGGGAGGAGGCGGCGTCGATCCAGTGGCCGTTCCAGCCGGCGGCGCGCAGCTTGGGATAGACCTCGTTGGTGTAGTCGCCGCCCTGGGCGGTGATGATGATTTCGCAGCGCTTGAGGGCCTCGATGTCGAACGCGTCCTGCAGGGTGGTCTCGTTCCGTGCCTGCGCGGGAGCCTTGCCGCCTGCGTTCGAGGTGGAGAAGAACATCGGCTCGATCAGGTCGAAATCCTTCTCCTGCGCCATGCGGTCCATCAGGACCGAGCCGACCATTCCGCGCCAGCCAACCAACCCTACCAACTTGCTCATTTCAACGCCCTTTCTAAATAAGAAACAGTGCCAGACCGGACTGCTCGCCTGGCTCGTCTGGCCAGGGAGGGCGCACGACGAACCAGGCTGAGTCAGCCCTTAATGGTCGTGGTTTTGGTGATGGTTGCGCGCGCAGCCACACCGGCCGGGGCGGCGGGTGCGATGTTCAGAGCGAACGGGCGGGCGGCAAACATAGGCGAACATTGTACCGGATACGGCCTGGATCCGGGTGCGCCGGCGGCCCTGCGGCGCGCGCCCTCCGTGGGCGGCGCGAAAAGAGCCCGCCCAGCCGGGCTGGCCGCGCGCCACGCCGGTGCGGCGGTCTACAGTGCTGCCTTTGCCTCCTTTGTTCAATTCGAAAGTAGAAATGCAAGTCATCGTTGTAGGGTCAGGCAAGCTGGCCAAGGAGCTTCTGGGGGCGCTGCCTGCCCGTGGCGAAGCGCAGGTTTTGCCATGGGCCGGTGAGGGGCAGCGTGCAGAAAAATCTGTCGTGCTGCATGCCGGTTCCGGCAGGGAGCTGGAGGCTGCCTGCGCCTTTTGCGAATCCACGCATTCCCCGTTGGTGGAACTGGCCACCGGGTCCGGGCTGGAAGGGCGTGTGGTGGGTTTTCCGGTCGTCCTGTGTCCGAACACCAACATCCTCATGCTCAAGTTCATGGCCATGCTGGAGCGCAGCGGGCCTCTGTTTCGCGGCTACCGCACCGGGCTGACCGAATCCCACCAGGCCCAGAAGTCCTCGGTGCCGGGCACGGCCGTCAGCATGGCGCAGGCGCTGGGCCTGGCGCCGGGGGACATCCGGTCCGTGCGCGATGCCGGGGTGCAACGGGACGTGCTGCACATTCCCCAGGAGCATCTCGCCCGCCACGCTTACCACCGGGTGCTGATCGAGGATGGCGCGTGCAGCGTGACGCTGGAAACCCGTGTCTATGGCGATGCACCGTATGCGGAGGGTGTCGCGCACATCGTGGCGGCCGTGCGCGAGCGGCCGCTGGAAAACCGGTGCTATTCCATCATGGAGTTCATCGACAACGCGTGGGTGTAGGCGGCACGCGGGCGCCACAAGAATAAAAAAGCGCCGGAGGACCGGCGCTTTTTCGTGACCGCCGGGCGGTGCGGTTCAGGCGGCCAGCGCCTTGACCACTGCATCGCCCATCTGCGCCGTGCCCACCTTGGTAGTGCCTTCGCTGTAGATGTCGGGGGTGCGCAGGCCCTGGGCCAGCACCTTCTGCACCGCGGCTTCGATGCGCTGGGCGGCGGCTTCCTGGTTCAGGCTGAAGCGCAGCATCATCGCGGCCGACAGGATGGTGGCCAGCGGGTTGGCCACGCCCTTGCCGGCGATGTCCGGCGCACTGCCGTGGCTGGGCTCGTACAGGCCCTGGTTGGTGCTGTTCAGGCTGGCCGAGGGCAGCATGCCGATGGAGCCGGTGAGCATGGAGGCTTCGTCCGACAGGATGTCGCCGAACATGTTGCCCGTGACCACCACGTCGAACGCCTTGGGCGCCTTCACGAGCTGCATGGCCGCGTTGTCCACGTACATGTGCTGCAGCTCGACGTCGGGGTATTCCTTGTGCACGTCGGTGACTACGTCCTTCCAGAACTGGAAGGTTTCGAGCACGTTGGCCTTGTCCACGCTGGTGACCTTCTTGTTGCGCTTGCGCGCAGCCTGGAAGGCGACGTGGGCGATGCGCTCGATCTCGGGGCGGCTGTAGCGCATGGTGTCGAAGGCTTCCTCGGCACCGGGGAAGTGGCCGTCGGTGGCCACGCGGCGGCCGCGGGGCTGGCCGAAGTAGATGTCGCCCGTCAGCTCGCGGATGATGAGGATGTCCAGGCCCGCGATCAGCTCGGGCTTGAGGCTGGATGCACCCACCAGCTGCTCGTAGCAGATGGCGGGGCGGAAGTTGGCGAACAGGCCCAGGTTCTTGCGCAGGCCCAGGATGGCTTGCTCGGGGCGCAGGGGGCGGTCGAGCTTGTCGTATTTCCAGTCGCCCACGGCGCCGAACAGGATGGCGTCGGCTTCCTTGGCGAGCTTGAGCGTGGACTCGGGCAGTGGATGGCCGTGCGCGTCGTACGCCACGCCGCCCACCAGGGCGGACTCCATCTCGAACGGGAGTTCCAGGGCCTCCAGAACCTTGACGGCTTCAGAGACGATTTCGGTGCCAATGCCGTCACCCGGCAGAACTGCGATTTTCATTGAATTTGCTTTGTTTTTGATGGCTATCAGCGCTTGTGGGTAAAGCGCTAGATGCCAATTTGACTGATATTTTGGATGCCCACGCCGACTCACGACACCATGGTGTGCGCCAGCCAGGGCTTGGTCGCCAGGCGCTCTACTTCAAAGGCCTTGATCTTGTCGGACTGGCGCAGGGTCAGGCCGATGTCGTCAAAGCCGTTGAGCAGGCAGTATTTGCGGAAGGCCTGCACCTCGAACGGGATTTCTTCGCCCTGGGGACGCACGATGACCTGGCGCTCCAGGTCGATGGTGAGCTGGTAGCCGGGGAAGGCCAGCACTTCGTCGAACAGCTGGGCCACCGTGGCCTCGGGCAGCACGATGGGCAGCAGGCCGTTCTTGAAGCAGTTGTTGAAGAAGATGTCGGCGAAGCTGGGCGCGATCACGGCGCGGAAGCCGTACTGGTCCAGCGCCCAGGGCGCGTGCTCGCGGCTGGAGCCGCAGCCGAAGTTCTTGCGCGCCAGCAGCACGGAGGCGCCCGCGTAGCGCGGCTGGTTCAGCACGAAGTCGGGGTTGGGCTTGCGGCTGGCGGGGTCCTGGCCGGGCTCGCCGTGGTCCAGGTAGCGCCACTCGTCGAACAGGTTCACGCCAAAGCCGGTCTTCTTGATCGACTTGAGGAACTGCTTGGGGATGATCGCGTCGGTATCGACGTTCTCGCGGTCCATCGGGGCCACGAGGCCTTTGAGCAAGGTGAATTTCTGCATGGCGTTCTCTGGATTACTTGGCGGCGCGCTCGAGGGCGCCGCCGGCACGCTGTACGTCCTGGCCCACGCCCTTGACGGTGTTGCAGCCAGCCAGCACGAAGGTGATGGCGAGCACGATGAGGGTTGCGGTCTTTTTCATGACAGGGCTCCTTCAGGCAAATTGACGAATGTCCACAAAGTGGCCGTGCACGGCGGCGGCGGCGGCCATGGCGGGGCTCACCAGGTGCGTGCGGCCGCCAGCGCCCTGGCGCCCTTCGAAGTTGCGGTTGCTGGTGCTGGCGCAGCGCTCGCCGGGCTCCAGGCGGTCGGCATTCATGGCCAGGCACATGGAGCAGCCGGGTTCGCGCCACTCAAAGCCCGCGGCCACAAAGATCTTGTCCAGGCCTTCGCGCTCGGCCTGTTCCTTGACCAGGCCCGAGCCGGGCACGACCATGGCCAGCTTCACGTTGCTGGCGACCTTGCGGCCCAGGTTCTTCACCACGGCGGCGGCTTCGCGCATGTCTTCGATGCGGCTGTTGGTGCACGAACCGATGAACACCTTGTCGATGGTGATGTCGTTGATCGGCTTGCCCGGCTGCAGGCCCATGTAGGTCAGCGCGCGCTCGATGGCGCCGCGCTTGTTGGCGTCCTTTTCCTTGTCGGGGTCGGGCACGCGGGCGTCCACGCCCAGCACCATCTCGGGCGAGGTGCCCCAGGTGACCTGCGGCACGATGTCGGCGGCGTCGAGCTTGACGACGGTGTCGAACTTCGCGTCGGCATCCGAATGCAAGGTCTTCCAGTACGCCACGGCCTGGTCCCATTCCACGCCCGTGGGCGAGAGGGGGCGGCCCTTGACGTAGTCAATGGTCTTGTCGTCCACCGCCACCAGGCCCGCGCGCGCGCCGCCTTCGATGGCCATGTTGCACACGGTCATGCGGCCTTCCATGCTCATGGCGCGGAAGACGGAGCCCGCAAACTCGATGGTGTAGCCCGTGCCGCCGGCCGTGCCGATCTTGCCGATGATGGCCAGCACCACGTCCTTGGGGGTCACGCCTTTGGCCAGCGTGCCGTCCACCTGCACTAGCATGTTCTTGGCCTTCTTGGCCAGCAGCGTCTGCGTGGCCATCACGTGCTCGACCTCGCTGGTGCCGATGCCGTGGGCCAGTGCGCCAAATGCGCCGTGGGTGCTGGTGTGGCTGTCGCCGCACACCACGGTCATGCCGGGCAGGGTGGCGCCGTTCTCCGGGCCGATCACGTGCACGATGCCCTGGCGCTTGTGCATGAACGGGAAGAACGCAGCGGGCGAGATCTGCGCCATGTTGTCGTTCAGCGTGGTGATCTGTTCCTTGCTGATCGGATCGGTGATGCCGTCATAGCCTGCCTCCCAGCCCGTCGTCGGCGTGTTGTGGTCGGCCGTGGCCACGATGGAGCTCATGCGCCAGACCTTGCGGCCCGCCTCGCGCAGGCCTTCGAAGGCCTGCGGACTGGTGACTTCGTGCACCAGGTGGCGGTCGATGTAGAGGATGGAAGTGCCGTCCTCTTCGGTGTGGACGACGTGTTCGTCCCAGATCTTGTCGTACAGGGTGCGTCCCATGGGGTGGCTCTCTTCCTTCAGGTGGGGTGATTTTAGTGTTGGGGCCCGGGCGACACGGCCGCGGCGCGGGGAGCAAGGTGCTCCACCAGCAGACGGGCGGTGACGGGCAGGGCGTCGAAATCGCGGGCCACCACGCGCAGCTCGCGGTGGGCCCAGGCGTCCGTCAGTGCAATGGCCTGCAGCCGGCCCACGCCGCGCATGAGCTCAAAGGCGCGGTCGGGCAGCAAGCCCACGCCCAGGCCGCTGTCGATCATCCGGCACATGGCGTCCAGCCCGGTGACCTGGATGCGCTGGCGCAGCGGGCGCCCGGCCGCCGCAGCCGCCGAGCGCATGGCCAGGCTGATGCTGCTGTTGGCATGCAGGCCAACGATGTCCCAGTCCAGGATGTCTTCAAAATTGATAGCGTCACGTCCCGCCAGTTCATGCGCCTGCGGCACAACCAGCACCAGGTTGTCGGCGCGGTACGGGCGGCTTTGCAGTTCCATGGCGCCGTTGCCGCTGGCCATGCTGACATTGCAGATGCCCAGGTCCGCCGCGCCCTCCTGCACGGCATGCAGCACGTCGCTGCTCAGGTGTTCCTGCAGGTCGATCTTGATCTGGCTGTGCTCCCGGGCGAACGCGCCCAGGTCTTCCGGCAGGAACTGGAAGATGGCCGAGATGTTGGCGTGCATGCGCACATGGCCACGCACGCCGTCGGCGTATTCGCTGAGTTCACCCTGCATGCGTTCGAGCCCGAACAGCACGGTGCGCGCGTGGTGCAGCAGGCTTTCGCCCGCGGGCGTCAGCGTGACGCCGCGGCTGTGGCGGTAGAGCAGGGCGGTGTCCACGGCTGTTTCCAGGTCGGACAGGCGCTTGCTCACGGCCGATGCGGCAATGAACTCCCGCTCGGCCGCCCGGCCGATGCTGCCCAGCTCGCACACCGCCACAAACAGCTGCAGCGAGGTCAGGTCGATACGGCGCGCAAAACTGCGCTCGGAGCTTTTCATCGTGTCATTGTCTTCTCGAAAAGAGAAGGTTCTGTATTTTCTTCCTATTATGAATTGGTTGCCATCGTTGTGCGCGATGGCTGGGCTGCCGCTCCGCTGTGACCCCAGCGGGCGGTGCGTGCTCAAGAAGCCGCCGGGCTCAGGCGGCGCAGGTGCTGCCGTGCTCCGGCACCAGGGCGTGCCAGCGCAGTTCGTGTTCGATGCGCTGGCGCAGCATGTCGGCGGCGCCCATTTCTCCGTGCACCACGTACACCTGGTCCGGCGCATGGCCCATGCTGCGCAGCCAGGCGATGAGCTGGTGGCCGTCCGCATGCGCCGAGGCGGACGACAGATGCACCACCTCCGCGCGCACGGCCACGTCCTGGCCGTGGATGCGGATGTTCTTCTCGCCCGCCGCCAGGCGCGCGCCCCGGGTGCCGGGGGCCTGGTGGCCGGTCAGGATGACCATGTTGCGGTGGTCACCCGCGTGCAGCGCCAGGTGGTGCAGCACGCGGCCCCCCGTGGCCATGCCACTGGCCGACAGGATGACCATGGGGCCATGCAGCCTGGCCAGCCCCTTGGATTGTTCGGGCGTCTGGACCATGGTGGCGCCATGCTCCAGCGCCTGCACCTCGCGGCCGCTCAGCCGGTGTTCCTGCATGTGATGCTGGAACAGCCCCGTGGTGCTGACCGCCATGGGGCTGTCCAAAAACACCTTGAGCGAGGCGGGCACCACCCCGCGCGCCTTGAGCTGGCCGATGGCATGCAGGACCACCTGCGCGCGGCCCACGGCGAACACCGGCACCACGGCAATGCCGCCACGGGCCGCCAGGCGCTGCAGGGCGGCACCCAGCTCGCCCTGCAAGTCTTCTGCGGGGTGCTCGCGGTCGCCATAGGTGGACTCGATGAGGACCGTGTCCGCCGGGGGCGGAGCATCGGGCGGGTTCATGAGCAGGTCGTCGGGTCGCCCCAGGTCGCCCGAGAACAGGATGCGGCGGCCCCCCACTTCCAGCAGCACGCTGGCCGCCCCCAGGATGTGGCCTGCGGGGGAAAAGGTCACGCGCCAGCCCGGCAGGGGCTCGAACACCTGGTGGAAGGCATGGACCTGGAACTGCTTGAGGCAGTGCAGTGCGTCGAGCCGGGTGTACAGGGGCAGGGCGGGGGTGTGGCTGCTGAGCTGGTGCCGGTTGAGGTACGCGGCGTCTTCCTCCTGCAGGTGTCCGCTGTCGGGCAGCAGGATGGTGCACAGGTCGCGTGTGGCCGGTGTGCAGTGGATGGCGCGGGCATAGCCGTCGCGGGCCAGCAGGGGCAGGTAGCCGCTGTGGTCCAGGTGCGCATGGGTCAGCACCACCGCATCGATCTGCCGGGGCGTGACTGGCAAGGGCTGCCAGTTGCGCAGGCGCAGCTGCTTGTACCCCTGGAACAGGCCGCAATCGACCAGCAGGCACCTGCCGTTGTGGCGGACCAGGTATTTGGACCCAGTGACCGTGCCGGAGCCGCCCAGGAAGGTGAGGTTGACGTCGTTGTTCATGCCGGATGCTCCTGCGCGATGGTCCTGGGGCCGTGGGGCCGCCCTGGAGGGCGGCAGCGTGGATTTCCATGCTACTTCGCGGGTGGGTGGGTGGGGGCGGCCTGCCGGCGGCTTCTTGCCTCAGATCAAGAAATGGCGACTGGCAATGTTTTCCTGTTGCCATGGGGACTTCGGTGCTACGGTGGGGCATCGCTTCCACTCGGGTGAGCGGTTTTGGGCGGATGTCTCCGCAGGCGGGTTCTGGCATGCAACCCTGGTTTTCCTCTCCAGCGCACGGTCCCGTGCTGGCGGCGGTCCTGATCGCCGCGGGCACGGGTGTGCACGCGCAGGTGCCGGACGAGCCGCCCGAGTGGGCCGACGAGCCCCCCGTGCTGTCGCGCTGGCTGGAAGAGGGCTACGACGCGGAGGTGCGGCGCCAGCCGCACCGCGCCGCCTCGCGGTATTGCGACGCGGCGCGCTATGGCAGCGTGGAGGCGCAGTACCGCCTGGGCCACCTGTTGCTGCGTGGACGTGACGTGGTGCCCGATCCCGCGGCGGCGGCCACCCTGCTCGCCATGGCCGCCCAGCGTGGGCATGAGAAGGCCCGCAGCCTGGCGCAGGGCATGGTGCCCGGCGACCACCTCCCCGACTGCCTCACCACGGGTGAGGCCCCTCGGCTGGAGGTCAGGGACTCCGCCCAGGAGGTGGTGCCGCAGGAGGTGGTGGACCGCTACGTGAGCAACCTGCCGGACGACAAGCGCCGCCACGCGGAACTGGTGCAGCGGCTCGCGCCCCGCTTCGACGTGGACCCACGGCTGGCGCTGGCCATCGTGCGGTCGGAGTCCAACTTCCAGGCCCGTGCGCTGTCGCCCCGCAATGCGCAGGGGCTGATGCAGCTGATTCCGGAGACGGCGGAGCGTTTTGGCGTCCGGGACGCCTGGAGCCCCGAGCAGAACGTGCGGGGCGGGCTGGCCTATCTGCGCTGGCTGCTGGACCGTTTTGCCGGCGATGTCGCCCTGACATCGGCCGCCTACAACGCTGGCGAAAAGGCCGTGGAGCGCCACGGCGGTGTTCCTCCCTATGCGGAGACCCGCGAGTACGTGCGCCGCATCCTGGGTTTTTACCGCTCTGAGCAGCACGAGCGGCCTGTGGCCGGCCCGGCATCGCTGGCGTCGGCGCGCGCAAAAAAACCGCCTGGGCCGTAGATAGGCCGCAGGCGGTTTTTGGCAGGCGCTGGCGCCCGGATCAGCTGAAGAAGTTCTTCAGCCGGTCCGTCCAGCTCTCGCCGCTGGGCGAGTGGCGGGCGCCACCCTTCTTGAGGGAGTCTTCCAGCTCGCGCAACAGCTTGCGCTGGTGCTCGGTGAGCTTGACCGGCGTTTCCACCGCGATGTGGCAGTACAGGTCGCCGGGGTAGCTGGCGCGCACGCCCTTGATGCCCTTGCCGCGCAGGCGGAACTGCTTGCCGGCCTGGGTGCCTTCAGGGATGTCGATGGCCGCCTTGCCCGCGAGCGTGGGCACCTCGATCTCGCCGCCCAGCGCCGCCGTGATGAAGCTCACGGGCACCTGGCAGTGCAGGTCGTCGCCGTCGCGCTCGAAGATGTCGTGCTTCTTCAGGCGGATCTCGATGTACAGGTCGCCGGGCGGGCCGCCGTTGGTGCCTGGTTCGCCGTTGCCCGTGCTGCGGATGCGCATGCCGTCGTCGATGCCGGCGGGGATCTTCACTTCCAGCGTCTTTTGCTTCTTGAGCTTGCCCTGGCCGTGGCAGGTGGTGCAGGGTTCGGGAATGATCTTGCCCGTGCCGCGGCAGTGCGGGCAGGTCTGCTGCACGCTGAAGAAGCCCTGGCGCATCTGCACCGTGCCCGCGCCCTGGCAGGTGCCGCAGGTCTTGGCGCTGGTGCCGGGCTTGGCGCCGCTGCCGTGGCAGGTGTCGCAGCTTTCCCACGAGGGGATGCGGATCTGCGCATCCTTGCCGCGCGCCGCTTCTTCCAGGGTGATCTCCATGGCGTAGCTGAGGTCGCTGCCCCGGTACACCTGGCGTCCGCCAGCACCGCGCCCACGCCCGCCCTGCTGGCCGAACATGTCGCCGAAGATGTCGCCGAAGGCCTCGGCGAACCCGCCGAAGCCTTCCGCGCCCGGGCCCCCGGGGCCGCGCATGTTGGGGTCCACCCCGGCATGGCCGTACTGGTCATACGCGGCCCGCTTTTGCGGGTCGGAGAGCATCTCGTAGGCCTCCTTGGCCTCCTTGAATTTCTCTTCGGCAGGCTTGGCCGCATCCCCCTGGTTGCGGTCAGGGTGGTGCTTCATCGCCAGCTTGCGATAGGCCTTCTTGATTTCTTCGTCCGAGGCGTTCTTGGGAACGCCCAGGATTTCGTAAAAGTCTCGTTTGGACATGGTCTTTCTGAGCCCGGTTGGAACAGGAACGCCGCGCAAGCCCCCCTGTCAGGAAACTCGCGCGGCGGCTCGGGTCAAACGGGGCGTGTTCAGCCCTTCTTGACTTCCTTCACCTCGGCATCGACCACGTTGTCGTCGTCGGGCTTGCTGCTGGAGGAGGACGATGCCTGCTGACCACCCGATGCGTCGCCCGCACCGGCGCCGGCTGCCGCCTGCGCTGCCTGTGCGTCGGCATACATCTTCTCGCCCAGCTTCTGGCTGGCGGCCATCAGGGCCGTGGTCTTTTCGTCAATCGCGGCCTTGTCCTCGCCCTTGAGGACTTCTTCCAGCGCCTTCACGGCGGCGGTGATCGCGTCCTTCTCGCCCGCGTCGAGCTTGTCGCCGTGTTCGGCCAGGCTCTTGTTCACGCTGTGCACGGCGGCCTCGCCCTGGTTGCGGGCCTGCACCAGCTCCAGCTTCTTCTTGTCGTCGGCGGCGTTGAGCTCGGCGTCCTTCACCATCTGCTGGATTTCTTCTTCCGACAGGCCGGAGTTGGCCTTGATGGTGATCTTGTTTTCCTTGCCCGTGCCCTTGTCCTTGGCGCCCACGTGCAGGATGCCGTTGGCGTCGATGTCGAACGACACCTCGATCTGCGGCACGCCGCGCGATGCGGGTGGAATGCCTTCCAGATTGAACTCGCCCAGCAGCTTGTTGCCTGTGGCCATCTCACGCTCGCCCTGGTAGACCTTGATGGTCACGGCGGGCTGGTTGTCGTCAGCCGTCGAGAAGGTCTGCGCGAACTTCGTCGGGATGGTCGTGTTCTTCGTGATCATCTTGGTCATCACGCCGCCCAGCGTCTCGATGCCCAGCGACAGTGGCGTCACGTCCAGCAGCAGCACGTCCTTGCGGTCGCCCGAGAGCACCTGGCCCTGGATGGCGGCGCCCACGGCCACGGCTTCGTCGGGGTTCACGTCCTTGCGGGGTTCCTTGCCGAAGAATTCCTTGACCTTCTCCTGCACCTTGGGCATGCGCGTCATGCCGCCCACCAGGATCACGTCATGGATGTCGGAGACCGACACGCCAGCGTCCTTGATCGCCATGCGGCAGGGGGCGATGGTGCGCTCGATCAGCTCTTCCACCAGCGCTTCGAGCTTGGAGCGCGTGAGCTTGATGTTCAGGTGCTTCGGGCCCGAGGCATCGGCGGTCACGTAGGGCAGGTTGATGTCGGTCGAGGCCGAGTTCGACAGCTCGATCTTGGCCTTCTCGGCCGCTTCCTTCAGACGCTGCAGGGCCAGAACGTCGTTCTTGAGGTTGACGCCCGACTCCTTCTTGAACTCGTCAATGATGTAGTCGATGATGCGCTGGTCGAAGTCTTCGCCGCCCAGGAAGGTGTCGCCGTTGGTCGACAGAACTTCGAACTGCTTTTCGCCGTCCACGTCGGCGATTTCGATGATGGACACGTCGAACGTGCCGCCACCCAGGTCATACACGGCGATCTTGCGGTCGCCCTTTTCCTGCTTGTCCAGGCCGAAGGCCAGTGCCGCGGCGGTGGGCTCGTTGATGATGCGCTTGACGTCCAGGCCGGCGATGCGGCCGGCGTCCTTGGTGGCCTGGCGCTGTGCGTCGTTGAAGTACGCGGGCACGGTGATGACGGCTTCCGTCACGGGCTCGCCCAGGTAGTCCTCGGCCGTCTTCTTCATCTTGCGCAGGATGTCGGCGGACACCTGCTGGGCCGACAGCTTGTTGCCGCGCACTTCGATCCAGGCGTCGCCGTTGTCGGCCGCCACGATCTTGTAGGGCATCAGGTCGATGTCCTTTTGCACTTCCTTCTCGGTGAACTTGCGGCCGATCAGGCGCTTGACGGCGTACAGCGTGTTCTTGGGGTTGGTCACGGCCTGGCGCTTGGCCGAGGCGCCGACGAGGATCTCGCCGTCTTCCTGGTAGGCCACGATGGAGGGCGTGGTCCGCGCGCCTTCGCTGTTCTCGATCACGCGCGTCGTGTTGCCTTCCATGATGGACACGCAGCTGTTGGTGGTACCGAGGTCAATGCCGATGATTCTTCCCATGATTTTTCTCCGAATGCTGGAATGGTTTGGATGGCTAGTAACTTGTGGATAACTCGTGGGGGTTCAAGTCATCCGTGCTGATTTATTTGAGGATTTACTTCGGGGCCGCAACGGTGACAAGCGCCGGGCGCAGCACGCGCTCGGCGATCACATAGCCCTTTTGCAGCACGGCCACGACGGTATTGGCTTCCTGCTCGGCAGGCACCACGCTGATGGCCTGGTGCTGGTGGGGGTCGAACTTGGCGCCGGCGGCGGGGTTGATGGCCAGCACCTTGTTGCGCTCCAGGGCCGAGGTCAGCTGGCGCAGGGTGGCGTCGGCGCCCTCGCGCAGCTGCTGGGGCGTGGCTTCCTTGATGGCCAGCGCGGCATCCAGGCTGTCGGCCACGGGCAGCAGGCTTTCGGCAAAGCTCTCGATGCCGAATTTCCGCGCCTTGGAGACCTCGTCTTCGGCGCGGCGGCGGGCGTTCTCGGCCTCGGCCTTGGCACGCAGGAACTGGTCGGCCAGGTCAGCGCTCTTGGCCTTGAGTTCGGCCAGCTCGCCCTGCAGCCGCGCCAGCTCGTCGGAGGCGTGGGCTGCCATGGCGGCTTCAACTTCTTCGGGGGCGGGGGCGCTCTGTGGGGGGATGGGTTGGCTGGTGTCTGACATGTCGTGGTCTAAAAGTGGATAAACAAACAGTAGTACGCGCGGGAGGTGGGGACATGCCCGCGCATTTCAAGGTCCGGCGAAGGGGCATGTGGCTGTGGGCCCATGCCCGGCGTGTTTTGCTGTAAAGCATGTCGTCCCGCCCGGCGGATTTGCAAGGGCCAGGGCGCGACAAGGCCGCATTTTCGGGAGGGATGCCGCTCTTGGAAAGCTCCTGAGTGTACAAGCGGCCAGGAGCGGGCTATAATTGCCGGCTTTGCCTTGCCACACTGCTCACGACGCAGCAGGTGGTCTTACCCAAAAGGAGTATGCATGCGTCATTACGAAATCATTTTGTTGATCCATCCGGATCAAAGCGAACAGGTTCCAGCCATGCTGGAGCGCTACAAGGGCATGATCACCGCTGGCGGTGGCAAGGTGCACCGCGTGGAAGACTGGGGCCGCCGTCAACTGGCGTACCTGATCAACAAGCTGGCCAAGGCCCACTACCTGTGCGTGAACATCGAAGCCGACCAGGCCGTGATGGCTGAACTGGAGCACGCCTTCAAGTTCAACGACGCCGTGCTGCGCCACCTGACGGTTCAGAAGAAGAAGGCCGATACCGGTCCGTCTTCCATGATGAAGACCGTCGAGCGCGAAGAAGCCCGCAAGGCCAGCCAAGCTGAATACGCTGCGGCCGGCGGCGAGCGCGGCGAGCGCTGATCCTTCCTCGTTGGAGTGGAGAACCGCGTTGTCTTGACCGCCTGTATCGCAGATGCTGAACCCTTGCGCTACACGCCCGCCGGATTGCCTGCCATCGCCCTGCGGCTCGAACACGAGTCCCAGCAAACCGAAGCAGGCCATCCCCGCGAGGTCAAGGCCACCATGAAAGCCGTCGCCTTTGGTGCGATGGCCGAGCGCCTGGCAAGGCAGAACATCGGAAGTCTCTGGACTTTCAGTGGATTCCTCGCCACACCGCGCAATGGCAAGAACGCAGTGCTCCACATCCAGGATATTCAACAAAATTAATTTGCAAGGGGTCCGCAATGGCCACGTTCAAGAAGTTCAACAAAGACAAGCGCCCAAAGCGCAACACCCAGTCCCTGCTGTTCAAGCGCAAGCGCTTTTGCCGCTTCACGGTGACGGGTGTTGAAGAAATCGACTACAAGGATGTCGACACGCTGCGCGATTTCATCGCCGAAAACGGCAAGATCATCCCCGCGCGCCTGACCGGCACGCGCGCCATCTTCCAGCGTCAGCTGAACACCGCCATCAAGCGCGCCCGCTTCCTGGCCCTGGTGCCTTACAGCGACCAGCACAAGATCTAAGGAGCACAACCCATGCAAATCATCCTGCTCGACAAGGTTGTGAACCTCGGCAACCTCGGCGAAATCGTCAAGGTCAAGGACGGCTACGCCCGCAACTTCCTGATCCCCGCTGGCCGCGCCCGCCGTGCCACCGAAGCTGCCAAGGCAGAATTCGAAGCCAAGCGCGCTGAACTCGAAAAGGCAGCTGCCGCCAAGCTGGCAGAAGCCCAGGCCCAAGGCGAGAAGCTGGCTGGCACCACCGTCAAGCTGACGCAAAAGGCTGGCGTGGACGGCCGTCTGTTTGGTTCCGTGACCAACCACGACATCGCCGAAGAGCTGAACAAGCAAGGCTACAAGGTCGCGAAGTCGCAGATCCGCCTGCCCAACGGCCCTATCAAGGTCGTGAGCGAAAGCACCGTGAACGTTGCTCTGCACACCGATGTGGTGGTGGAAGTGACCGTGTCGGTCTACGGCGAGACCGCCTGATCGGCCATTTCCGGCCCTGGAGCTGGAATGTCGCAAGGCCGCCTTCGGGCGGCCTTTGTTTTTTGGCCCCACTGCGCCATACAGGCTTGCCCACCGGCTGCCCACCCGTTATCCACAGACTTGTGCCATGACGGCGCGCCGTGCGCACGCTAGCATGCAAGGCTTGCCGTGCGCTGCGGTTTGCCGCCGGACCACGCGCCCAGCCGGCCGTCGGCGCATCCCTTTCCGCTTTCAAGAAACTGTTGCCCATGTCCGCCGTCTTTCCTGCCCTTGATGATGGCTTCACGCCCGTGCCCGACCGTGAAGTGGCGCAGCTGCGCGTGCCGCCGCACTCCATCGAGGCCGAATCCAGCGTGCTCGGCGGCCTGCTGCTGGACAACAACGCCTGGGACCGCGTGGGCGACCTGCTGGTGGAGAGCCACTTCTACCGGCACGAGCACCAGATGGTGTATTCGGCCATCGGTGCGCTGATCAATGCCAGCAAGCCGGCCGACGTCATCACCGTCTTCGAGCACCTGCAGAACCAGGGCAAGGCGCAGGAAATGGGCGGGCTGGCCTACCTGAACAACCTGGCCCAGTACGTACCCAGCGCCAGCAACATCCGCCGCTATGCGGAGATCGTGCGTGAGCGCGCCATCCTGCGCAAGCTGGTCACGGCCAGCGATGAAATCTCCACCAATGCGTTCAACCCGCAGGGCAAGACGGTCGAGCGCATCCTGGACGAGGCCGAGGCCAAGATCTTTGCGATCGGGGAGGAGGGTTCCCGCACCAAGCAGGGCTTCCAGTCGCTCGACACCCTGGTGATCGACCTGCTCGACCGGGTGCAGGAGATGGCGGACAACCCGGTGGACGTGACCGGCGTTCCCACCGGCTTTGCCGACCTGGACCGCATGACCTCGGGCCTGCAGGCGGGCGACATGGTGGTGCTGGCGGCGCGTCCGTCCATGGGCAAGACCTCGTTCGCGGTGAACATCGCCGAGCACGTGGCGCTCAACGAAGGCTTGCCGGTCGCCATCTTCTCGATGGAAATGGGCGCCGCCCAGCTGGCGGTGCGTATCGTGGGTTCCATCGGCCGCGTGAACCAGGGCAACCTGCGCACGGGCAAGCTGACCGACGACGAGTGGCCCCGCCTGACCGAGGCGATCGAAAAGCTGCGCACCGTGTCGCTGCACATCGACGAGACGCCGGGCCTGACACCTGGCGAGCTGCGCGCGAACGCCCGGCGCCTCGCGCGCCAATGCGGCAAGCTCGGACTGATCGTGGTGGATTACCTGCAGCTCATGAGCGGCTCGGGGGCCGGCAGCTCCGACAACCGTGCCACTGAGCTGGGCGAAATCTCCCGGGGCCTCAAGATGCTGGCCAAGGAACTGCAGTGCCCGGTGATCGCGCTGTCGCAGCTCAACCGCTCGGTGGAGCAGCGCACCGACAAACGCCCCATGATGTCCGACCTGCGCGAATCCGGCGCCATCGAGCAGGATGCCGACATCATCATGTTCATCTACCGCGACGACTACTACAACAAGGACTCGAAGGAGCCCAACGTCGCGGAGGTCATCATCGGCAAGCAGCGGAACGGCCCCACCGGCACCGTGAAACTGTTCTTCCAGAAGAACCAGACGCGTTTCGAGAACCTGGCGATGGGCTCGGGCGACGATTTCTAATAAAAATAGCTGCCAGCGCTTGTTGTATAAGCGCTGGCAGCTATTGAATTGATAGCGTTCTCTCAGTGCCCGGGTGAGGGGACTGTGCAACGCCTGCGTGGCTGCTGACGTTGTGTGGTGGTTGCCCTTACTGTCGCAGCGCCCACACCAGCAAGCCAGCGCAGCCGGCCGCCAGAACACCCATGGCCACCGTGAGCCGCCGGTGGCGCTGGCGCAGCACTTCCACCGCCTGCACCACCTGGGCGTTCTGTTCGGCCAGGGACTGGATCAGCACCGCTGATTCCTGCTGCTCCTGCTCCAGCCGCGCGACGCGGTCCCGCAGATGCTGCAACTGCAGCGCGACCGGAATGGCGGGCTCGCCGCCGGCACCCTCGAGTGCACCTGCCGCAGCATCGGCATTCCCTTTTTGCGTGGTGCCCAGCAGCTTCCTGGCCGCCTGCAGGATCTGGGGCGTCGCCTCGATGACGTCGCCCCAGGGCACCAGTTTCAGTGCCGCGACCCAGCCCGCCGCCAACTCAGAGCACCTCGCTGGCGAAGTCCGCCAGGCGCGAGCGCTCGCCGCGCGCCAGCGTGATGTGCCCGCTGTGTGGCCAGCCCTTGAAGCGGTCCACGGCGTAGGTCAGGCCTGACGAGCCTTCGGTGAGGTAGGGCGTGTCGATCTGCGCCAGATTGCCCATGCAGATGATCTTGGTGCCGGGGCCGGCCCGGGTGATCAGCGTCTTCATCTGCTTGGGCGTCAGGTTCTGTGCCTCGTCGATGATCACGTACTTGTTCAGGAAGGTGCGCCCGCGCATGAAGTTCATGCTCTTGATCTTGATGCGGCTGCGGATGAGTTCGTTGGTGGCGGCGCGGCCCCACTCGCCCGCATTGCCGCCGTCGCCCTTGGCCAGGAACTCCAGGTTGTCGTCCAGCGCGCCCATCCAGGGGCCCATCTTTTCCTCCTCGGTGCCGGGCAGGAAGCCGATGTCCTCGCCCACGCTCACCGTGGCGCGGGTCATGATGATCTCGGTGTAGCGGCGGTCGTCCAGCACCTGGGTCAGGCCCGCGGCCAGGGCCAGCAGGGTCTTGCCGGTGCCCGCCGTGCCCGTCAGGGTCACGAAGTCGATCTCGGGGTCCATGAGCAGGTTCATGGCGTAGTTCTGCTCGCGGTTGCGCGTGGTCACGCCCCACACCGCGTGCTTGGCCGAGCCGTAGTCCTTGAGCGTCTGCAGCACCGCCGTCTTCTCGCGGATCTCGCTCACGCGGGCGAACAGGCTGGGCTCGCCGGGCGCTTCGAAGTACACGAACTGGTTGATCATCAGCTGCGGCACGATGGGCCCGCCGATGCGGTAGTAGGTGTGCGCGCCGCTTTGCCAGCTTTCGACGTTCTTGCCGCTCTTGGCCCAGAAGTCCGGGGGCAGGGCCAGCACACCGGCGTAGAGCAGGTCGCCGTCCTCCAGCGTCTTGTCGTTCTGGTAGTCCTCCGCCGTCAGGCCCAGCGCGCGCGCCTTCACGCGCATGTTGATGTCCTTGGACACCAGCACCACTTCACGCGGGGCGTGCAGCTTGCGCAGGGCCTCGACCACGCCCAGGATCTGGTTGTCGGCCTTGCCCGGTGGCAGGCTGGTGGGCAGGCTGTAGTCCAGGGGCGCGGTCTGGAAATACAGGCAGCCGCCGGCCGCGCGCTGCCCCGTGGAGTCAAGTTTCAGGCCGCGCGCGATGTCGGCGCCTTGTGCGGCTGCCAGCGCATCCAGCGTGCGGCTGGCCTGGCGGCCATTGCGGGCCACTTCGGTCATGCCCTTCTTGTGGCCGTCGAGTTCTTCCAGCACGATCATCGGCAGGAAGATGTCGTGTTCCTCGAAGCGGAACAGGCTGGTCGGGTCGTGCAGCAGGACGTTGGTGTCCAGCACGAAGAGCTTGGTGGGACCTTGCGGCGCGGACTTTCTGCCGCGCGTGCTGGCGGGTGCGGCAGCAGCGCCGGCCGCCACGGAGTTGCCGCCGGTGGTGCGTGCCTTGCGGGTGCTGGTCGGGCGGGAGGCGGGCACGGCTGCGGGCTCCGGCGCGCGGGAGCGGGTCTCCACCTGGACAAGGGGTGCCGTGCTCGGTGCGGCCGTGGCCGAAGCCACGCTGTCCGCCTTGCGCCCCGAGCGGGCAGCGGGTGTGGCCGCACGTGCTGGTGGCGCCACAACGGGTTCATTGGCGGAGGCTTGCGACACCCGGGGGCGGGCTGCGACTTCAAAGGCTTCTGGCGCGAGGAGTGCGGCGCGCCGGCTGGGGGCGGGGGGCAGGGGCATGGTGGCGGGGCCTCGGTCGGTAATGGGAAAGACGGTCAGAAAGCAAAAAGCCGCCTGGAGACCAAGGCGGCTTTGGGGTGGCAGGGGGCAGGCGTTGCGGTAACCAGGGGCATAAATCCATTATGCCTACTCGCGATGTCTTGCCTGGGCAAAACCAGCGGGTTGTCGCTTTGAAGCCCCAAGGTGCGGATCAGGCGGCTTTTTTCAGGGCCTTGATGGATTTGACGGCCTTCAGGACTTCGTCCACGTGGCCCGGCACTTTCAGGCCGCGCCACTCTTGCACCAGCAGGCCATCGGGGCCGATCAGGAAGGTGCTGCGCTCGATGCCCTTGACCTTCTTGCCGTACATGATCTTGTTCTTGACCACGCCGAACATGTGGCACATCTTCTCTTCGGTGTCGGCGATCAGTTCGAAGGGCAGTTCCAGCTTTTCCTTGAAATCGTCGTGCGACTTCATGTTGTCGCGCGAAACGCCGAACACCGCGGCGCCTGCCTTCACGAAGTCCTTGTACTTGTCGCGGAACTGCATGGCCTCCGTCGTGCAGCCAGGCGTGTTGTCCTTGGGATAGAAGTAGAGAACCAGAATCTGGCCAAGGTGGGAGGTATTGGAAACCTTGATACCACCGGTTGCGTTGGCTTCAAATTCAGGGAGGGGTTTGTTGACAACGATCGCCATATCACTTCAATCTCTCAGGATGTAGTCGTTGGTAAGCCGGGGGAGCGGGTGTGTTATTGCTCTTGGAAGTGCCCCCGACCGCAACCGGTGATTTTACCCCGAAATCGATTGCCAGCCAAATGTAAGACAGTGTGTCCGCGTCGGCGTCTGCGGGTATGGAGGGAGGGGCTGCCGGGGCGCTGCGGGGCTGGGGAGCCGGGTCTCCGCCGGCGGGCGGCCTGCCCTCTGGCGGCGTTTCAGTCTTCCAGGATCAGCGCGGCCACCACGTTGCGGCCTTCGCTGGCCAGGATGTTGTAGGTGCGGCAGGCCGCGGGCGTGTCCATGGTCTCCAGGCCCAGCCTCCGCGCAATGAGGGGGGCGAGCCAGGCCGGCGGCGGAAAGCGGTTGCGCGTGCCGCTGCCGAAGATGATGAGTTCCGTCTCCAGCTGCGCCAGCTGCGCGAAGTGTTCCGGCGTCAGGTCTTCGAAGCGGGCACACGGCCACGCCTGGCGCAATCCGCCAGACCCCACGATGACGCTGTGGGTGATCTTTTCCGCGTCGATGCCGATCCAGCCGGGGCCGTAGCCGCTGATGGTCTGTGCGTTCGAGCGGTCGGGCTGGAATTTCATGGGCGTTGGTGCGGGTTGCAGGCGCTGGCGCAGCGGGTGCGCAAGGGCGCACGGCCCGGCAGCGGTGGTGATCTGTGGTCAAATTATAGGTTTCGCCAAGGTGCCAGCCGCTCTGGCCGCCACCTGACCCCACTGCACCACCGTCAGCGCATGAAAACCGTCCAAAAATCCGCCAAGCTCGCCAACGTCTGCTACGACATCCGGGGGCCCATCATGGACGCGGCCAAGCAGATGGAGGAAGACGGCCACAAGATCATCAAGCTCAACATCGGCAACCTGGCCGTGTTCGGCTTCGATGCGCCCGAGGAAATCCAGCTGGACATGATCCGCAACCTGCCCAATTCGGCGGGTTACTCGGACAGCAAGGGCATCTTCGCGGCGCGCAAGGCGGTGATGCACGAGACGCAAAAGCAGGGCATCAAGGGCGTGATGCTCGATGACATCTACCTGGGCAACGGCGCCAGCGAACTCATCGTGATGGCCACCAATGCGCTGCTGGACAACGGCGACGAGCTGCTGCTGCCGTCACCCGACTACCCGCTGTGGACGGCGGCCGCCAGCCTGTCGGGCGGTACGCCCGTGCACTACCTGTGCGACGAGGCCAATGGCTGGATGCCGGACCTCGATGACATCCGCGCGAGGATCACGCCCCGCACCAAGGGCATCGTGGTCATCAACCCGAACAATCCCACGGGCGCGCTGTATTCGGACGAGCTGCTCAAGGGCATCGTGGCCATCGCGCGCGAGCATGGCCTGGTGATCTTTGCCGACGAGGTGTACGACAAGGTGCTGTACGACGGCGCCAGGCACACGGCCATTGGCTCGCTGAGCGAGGACGTGCTCACGCTCACCTTCAATTCGCTGTCCAAGAGCTACCGCTCCTGCGGCTACCGCGCCGGCTGGCTGGTGGTGTCGGGCGACAAGAAGCCCGCCAGGGACTACATCGAGGGCCTGAACATGCTCTCGAACATGCGCCTGTGCGCCAACGTGCCGGGCCAGTGGGCGGTGCAGACGGCGCTGGGCGGCTACCAGAGCATCAACGAGCTGGTGAACGAAGGCGGGCGCCTGCGCAAGCAGCGTGATCTGGCGTATGAGCTCATCACCGCCATCCCCGGCGTCACCTGCGTGAAGCCGCGTGCGGCGCTGTACATGTTTCCTCGCCTGGACCCTGCGGTCTATCCCATCGCGGACGACCAGCAGTTCTTCCTGGAGCTTCTGCAGGAGACCAAGGTCATGCTGGTGCAGGGCACGGGCTTCAACTGGGCAGCGCCGGACCATTTCCGCATCGTGTTCCTGCCCCACGAAGACGACCTGCGCGACGCCATCGGCCGCGTGGCGCGCTTCCTGGAGCAATACCGCAAGCGCGCGCAGGCGGCTTCGGTGGCCGCATGAGGCGGCGCGCCGCCGCGTGAAGGCCTGCTCCATGCGCATCCGCTCAGCTGCCTGCCGCACCGGGGTGTTCCTGGCGTATGCGCTGGCGCTCGCCGCCGCATTCCTGCCGCCTGCGCAGGCGGATGGCAAGGGCGCCGTCAGCTTCCAGCACAAGGACTGGGCCCTGCAATGCGACAACACCCTCGCCTGCCGCGCCGTGGGCTACCAGTCCGAGTCCGGCGACTCCGGGCCCGTCTCCATCCTCCTGGTGCGCGAAGCCGGGCCCGGCACGCCGGTGCGGGCCGATCTGCAGGTGTCCACGGAAAAAGCCAGCCCCGCCGCGCTGCACCTCAAGGTGGGCAGGCTGTCGCTGCCCGGGCTGAAAGGCGACGCCCCGCAGGTGCCCGCGGACCAGGTGCCCCGCCTGCTGCAGGAACTGCTCAAGAATGAAGAGGCCACCGTGAGCGCTGGCAAGGAACAGTGGACGCTCTCGCTCGCCGGGGCCAGTGCCGTGCTGCTCAAGATGGACGAGGCCCAGGGCCGCGTGGGCACCCCGGGCGCGCTGGTGCGCCGTGGCACGCGGCCCGAGTCTTCCGTCCTGCCACCCGTGCCGGCCCCGGTGGTCAAGGCCGTGAGCCCGCTGCCCACGCGCCCGGGGGATGCCGCCCTGGCCAAGCCCCTGCTCGCGGCGCTGGACCGTGCCAGCGTGGAAGACCAGTGCAATGGCGACCCGTTCAACCCGGCCAATGCGCAGGTGCACCGCCTGACGGAGCGCAAGGTGCTGCTGTCCTTGCCCTGCGGCATGGGAGCCTACAACTTCAGCAGCCTGCTCTGGATCGCCAGCGACCGGCCTCCCCACAAGCCAGTGTTCCTGGCCGATGTGGACGGGGACTTCGACCCCGCCACGGGCAGCGTGCATTCGGCGATGAAAGGGCGCGGCATCGGCGACTGCTGGTGGGTGCGCCAGTGGCAGTTCGATGGCCAGGGCTTTGTGCTGGCCAGCGAATCCGGAGACAGCATGTGCCGTGGATTTGCCGGTGGCGCATGGCAATTGCCCACCTATGTCACGCGGTGATCCTGGTGCTGCACCCCATCGCTTCCTGGTTCCTTTAAAAAATCCTTAGTTACTCCACCACCATGGCTATGAAACCCATCCAAGTAGGCCTTCTGGGCATCGGCACCGTCGGCAGCGGCGTATTCAACGTGTTGCAACGCAACCAGGACGAGATCAGCCGCCGCGCTGGCCGTGGCATCGAGATCACCATGGTGGCCGATCTGGACGTGGAGCGTGCCAGATCGGTCGTGGGCGCCGGCATCCAGGTCGTCAACGATGCCCGCGCCGTCATCGCCAACCCCGAGATCGACATCGTCATCGAGCTCATCGGGGGTTATGGCATCGCCCGCGCACTGGTGCTCGAGGCCATCGCGGCCGGCAAGCACGTGGTCACCGCCAACAAGGCACTGCTGGCCGTGCACGGCACCGAGATCTTCGCGGCCGCATCGGCCAAGGGCGTGATGGTGGCCTTCGAGGCCGCCGTGGCCGGGGGCATCCCCATCATCAAGGCGCTGCGCGAAGGCCTCACCGCCAACCGCATCCAGTGGATCGCGGGCATCATCAACGGCACCACCAACTTCATCCTGTCCGAGATGCGCAGCAAGGGCCTGGACTTCGACGTGGTGCTCAAGGAAGCCCAGCGCCTGGGCTACGCCGAGGCCGACCCCACCTTCGACATCGAAGGCGTGGATGCCGCGCACAAGGTCACGCTGATGAGCGCCATCGCCTTCGGCATCCCGGTGCAGTTCGACAAGGCTTATGTCGAAGGCATCACCAAGCTCGGTGCCGCCGACATCAGGTACGCCGAGCAACTGGGCTACCGCATCAAGCTCCTGGGCATCACCAAGCGCGCCGACAAGGGCATCGAACTGCGCGTGCACCCGAGCCTGGTGCCTTCCAAGCGCCTCATTGCCAACGTGGAGGGCGCCATGAACGCCGTGGTGGTGCAGGGGGATGCCGTGGGCACCACGCTGTACTACGGCAAGGGCGCGGGCAGCGAGCCCACCGCCAGCGCCGTGATCGCCGATCTGGTGGACATCGCCCGCCTGCACACGGCCGACCCCGAGCACCGCGTGCCGCATCTGGCCTTCCAGCCGCACACGCTGACCGACGCCATGGGCGCGTCGCCGGTACTGCCCATGAGCGAAGTGGTTACCAGCTACTACCTGCGCTTGCGCGTGGCCGACCAGGCCGGCGTGCTCGCCAAGGTCACGGGCCTGCTGGCCGAGGCGGGCGTGAGCATCGACGCGGTGCTGCAGCGCGAGGCCGATGAAGTGGGCGGCGAAGGCTCCACCCAGACCGACCTCATCATCCTCACGCACGACACCCGCGAAGGCACCATGGACGCCGTCATCGCCCAGATGCAGGCCCTGCCCACGGTGCTGGCGCCCATCACGCGCATCCGCAAAGAGGAACTGAACTGATGCTGTACATCTCCACCCGCGGCCATGCCGACCGCAAGCATTTCTGCGACATCCTGCTCGAAGGCCTGGCCCCCGATGGCGGCCTGTACCTGCCCGAGCACTACCCGCAGGTCAACGACGCCATGCTCACGCGCCTGCGCAAGGCCTACCACGAGCAGGGCTACGCCGAGCTGGCCTTCCAGATCCTGTCGCTGTACATCGACGACATCCCTGCCGCCGATCTGAAAGCCATCTGCGCCAAGACGTACACCGCCGAAGTCTTCGGCACGGGCGAGATCGTGCCCCTGCGCCACCTCGAGGACGGCCTGTGGCTCGAAGCCCTGTCCAACGGCCCCACGCTGGCCTTCAAGGACATGGCCATGCAGCTCCTGGGAAATCTGTTCGAGTACGAACTGAACCGCCGTGGCGAAGAGCTCAACATCCTGGGTGCCACGAGTGGCGACACCGGAAGCGCGGCCGAGTACGCCATGCGCGGCAAGAAGGGCGTGCGCGTCTTCATGACCAGCCCTCACGGCCGCATGAGCGTCTTCCAGCAGGCGCAGATGTTCAGCCTGCAGGACGAGAACATCCACAACATCGCCATCGAAGGCGTGTTCGACGACTGCCAGGACATCGTCAAGGCCGTCTCGAACGACCTGGCCTTCAAGCGCAAGTACAAGATCGGCACCGTCAATTCCATCAACTGGGCGCGCCTGCTGGCGCAGGTGGTGTACTACTTCGCGGGTTACATCCAGGCCACGGAGAACAACAGCCAGAAGGTCAGCTTCACGGTGCCTTCGGGCAACTTCGGCAACGTCTGCGCCGGCCATGTGGCGCGCATGATGGGCCTGCCGATCGACAAGCTGGTGGTGGCCACCAACGAGAACGACGTGCTCGACGAGTTCTTCCGCACTGGTGCGTATCGCGTGCGCGCCGCGGCCGATACACACGAAACATCGAGCCCCTCGATGGACATCAGCAAGGCCAGCAACTTCGAGCGGTTCATCTTCGACCTGCTGGGCCGCAACGGCCAGCGCACGAACGCGTTGTTTGCCAAAGCACTGCCCGCATATGGCCGGTTCGATTTGAGCGCCGACCCGCTGTTTGCCGAGGCCGCCACCAAGTACGGCTTTGAAAGCGGCAAGAGCACCCATGCCGACCGCCTGGCCACCATCAAGGACAACTATGAGCGCCATGGCGTCACCATCGACACCCACACGGCCGATGGCGTGAAGGTGGCGCGCGAACACCACCAGGACGCCACGGTGCCCATGATCGTGCTGGAGACCGCGCTGCCCATCAAGTTCGCCGAGACCATCGTCGAAGCCCTGGGCCATGCGCCCGAGCGGCCCGCCAAGTTCGCGGGCATCGAAGACCTGCCCAAGCGGGTGCACGTCATGCCTGCCAACGTGCAGTTGGTGAAGCAATACATCGAGCGCCACTGCGCGCCAGCCCTGTAGGCGGGTGGCCAGACAATCCAGGGACGTTGTGCTGCTGCGCAGGCGGTGGACGGCTCTGGATGGCTTGATTTGATATGAAAAATGCCCCTGGCGCTTGTCTGATAAGCGTTAGCAGCTATAAATACAATAGCTAACCAAGGAGCAGTGGATGAAGGTTGTCGGTTTCGCCGGTTTTTCCGGCAGTGGCAAGACCACGCTGGTCGAGCAGTTGATTCCCGAGCTGCGGCTGCGGGGGCTGCGCGTGTCGGTGGTCAAGCATGCCCACCACAGTTTTGACCTCGACCATCCGGGCAAGGACACCTACCGCCACCGCGAGGCAGGCGCCTTCGAGGTGGTGGCGGCCTCCGACAAGCGGCTCATGCTCGTGCGCGAGTTCGAGCGGCCCGCCACGCTCAGCGTGCACCACCTGATCGCGGAGCTGTACCCGGGCGTGGACTGGGTGCTGGTGGAGGGCTTCAAGGACAGCGACCTGCTCAAGGTGGAGGTGTGGCGTGCACCCGAGCCCGGGCAGGTGGCCAAGCCCGTGCGCTACCCCGAGGACGACTTCGTGGTCGCCATCGCCACCGATGCACCGCGGGGCCTGCCCGTGTCCACGCAGCTGCCCTTGCTGGACCTCAATGCGCCGGGGCAGGTGGTGGACTGGCTGATCGAGAACCAGCACCGCTTCGACTACGACTGCGAACTCTATGGAGCCGGTCTCGCATGAACCGCCCGAACAACCCCTTGAAGCCCCTCGACGCAGCGTTGGAGGACCTGCTGCCGCAGGCCGCGCCCCTGCAGGGCACCGAGACGGTCACCACCTTCGATGCGGACGGCCGCGTGCTGGCGCAGGACTGCGTCTCGGCCCTGCAGGTGCCCCCGCAGGACAACAGCTCCATGGACGGCTACGCGGTGCGCTGCGCCGATGTGGCGGCCGTGGGGGTGGTGCTGCCCGTGTCGCAGCGCATTGCGGCGGGCAGCGCGGGCGATCCGCTGGTGCCGGGCAGCGCCGCCCGCATCTTCACGGGCGCGCCCGTGCCTGCCGGGGCCGATGCGATCCTGATGCAGGAAGACTGCGAAGCCCTGGCCATGGAGGACGGCCTGGGCCAGGTGCGCATCAACGCCGTGCCCCGGCGGGGCCAATGGATCCGCAGTGCGGGCGAGGACATCACCCGGGGTGCCGTGGTGCTGCTGGCCGGCACACGCCTCACCCCGGCCGAGCTGGGGCTGGCCGCCAGCATCGGGCTGCAGCAGCTGCAGGTGGCCCGCCGCCCCCGCGTGGCGCTGTTCTCCACGGGCGATGAACTCGTCATGCCCGGCGAGGTTCCGCCCGAGCTGATGCGCCCTGGCGCCATCTACAACAGCAACCGCTTCTTCCTGCGCGCCATGCTGCTGCGCCTGGGCTGCGAGGTGACCGACTTTGGCATCGTGCCCGACCGGCGCGACGCCACCATCGACGCCCTGCGCGAGGCGAGTGCCGCACACGATCTGATCCTGACCAGCGGCGGCGTGAGCGTGGGCGAAGAAGACCACATCAAGCCCGCCGTGGAGACGCTGGGCACGCTGGACCTGTGGCAGATCGCCATGAAGCCCGGCAAACCCTTCGCCTATGGCCGCATTGGCGCGGCCCATTTCATGGGCTTGCCGGGCAATCCCGTGTCGAGCTTCCTGACCTTTGCGCTGCTGGTGCGGCCGTTTGTGCTGCGCCTGCAGGGTGTGCAGGACGTCGCTCCTCAATCCCTGGCTGCTCGCGCCGATTTCACCTGGCCCAAGGCCGACAAACGCCGCGAATTTCTGCGCGTGCGGCACAACGCGGCGGGGGGGCTGGAGCTGTTCAACAACCAGAGCTCGGGCGTGCTCACCTCCGCCGCCTGGGGCGATGGCGTGGTGGACAACCCGGCGGGCCAGACCATTGCATCTGGCGATACGGTGCGATTTATCTCCTTTGCGGAGTTGTTGTCATGAGAAACCACCCCCACGCTCTCCACTGTGTGTGGTCGCTGCCCCCCGAGGGGGCCGCTTTTCATCTTGGGGCGGCCCGGCGATGAAAAAGATCACCGTGCGCTACTTCGCCTCGATCCGCGAGGCCATCGGGCAGGGCAGCGAGGCACTGGAGACCTCCGCCACCACGCTGGGTGCCTTGCGCGACGAACTCATCGCACGCGGCGGCGCCCACGCCAGCAGCCTGGCGCGCGGCAGGGCGGTGCGCATGGCGCTCAACCAGACCTTGAGCGACGAATCCGCCACCCTGGCCGAAGGGGCCGAGGTGGCGTTTTTCCCTCCGGTTACGGGCGGCTGACGCCAGGCAGCGCCCGCAGGCGCTGCTCCAATGCCTCAGAGGCCGCCGTCATGGGTGCCCGCAGGCCATTGCAGATCTCCCCTGCGTGCGCCAGCATGGCCTTGAGCGGGGCAGGGTTGGGCTCTGCAAAACACGCGTCCACCCAGGGTTGCAGGGCCTGCCACAAGTCGCGGGCTGCGGGCAGATCGCCCAGGCGCAGCAGGGCAACCAACTCCACGAAACGCGGTGTCTGCCAGTGCGCGCAGGCAGAGATGGCACCCGCGCCGCCGAGGGCCAGCGTATGGAAGATCTGCGCGTCTTCGCCCGTCAGCACCTGCAGCCGGCCATCGGCGATCAGGGCTTGCGTCTTGGCGGGGTTGCCGCCGCAGTCCTTGATGGCCTGGATGCGCGGATGCCCCGCCAGCGCCAGCAGCGTCTCGGTGGTGAGCGTGGCGCCCGTGCGGTAAGGAATGTCATAAATCAGCACGGGCGCCGCGCTGGCGTCGGCCAGCGTGCGGAACCAGTGCAGCAGGCCTTCTTGCGAGGGACGGATGTAGTGGGGGGCGGACACCAGCAGGCCCGCAACCGGGTAGTGCGCAAGGGCCCGCACCTGCTCCAGCATCTGCCCCTGGTGGTAGCCCGACAGGCCCATCACCACGGGCAACCCCTGGGCGGCGCTGAGCACTGTTTCCAGCACCTGCAGTTGCTCGGCCTTGTCGAGGGCCGCAGCCTCACCGGTCGAGCCGCAGGCAACGAAGCCCGAAACACCGTCGGCACACAGCCGGGCGGTGAGGGCGGCAAGGGCCGGATGGTCCACGGCGCCGTCCTTGAACGGCGTGACCAGGGCGATCCAGAGCCCGCTGAACGGGGGCTGGTGGGAGGTGGCGGTATCGGTGGCAGACATGCGAAGCATCCTTTCAGGGTTCGACCAGGGGAAGAACCGTCCGGAGGGAGTGCGTGCGGAATGCCGGGGAGTGAAAAGAGAAAAGAAAAAAGGGAATTTCTCTACCAGGTGGTTCCGTCGCTCATCCGGACGGAACCACAGCTCCGGTCAGATGAGCTCTGGTTTTTTGGCTTTGCCCACGCACCGCAACGCCACCGCAGGTGCGGCGGTCATGGCAAAGGGGGTGTGTGTGGACATGGGCCGCAGTATAGCGAAGCGCCTGCCGTGTCCCAGGAGTGGTCAGCCTGCCTGCGGTGGCTGGGCCGCATCGTGTGCAGGTTCAGGCTGGGGCGGCACCAGCCCGGGGCATGGCCACGCCAGCAGTTCGGCCAGGCGCGTGACGATCCATGTGGCCTCGGGCACCGACACGCCGGATTCAAGGGTGCACAGCCCCGCATGGATGCGCCGCAGGATCTCGGCCTCGGAAGGCGCCTGCACGTGGTACAGCGTCTGTGCGTGCTCCACCAGGTGGCCCGCCAGGTCTTCGCACAGCTCGTAGCGGGCGCGCACGCCGTCTGCCTTTTCCGTCAGGCGTCCTCGGGTGTCGGTGTACACCGCCATGAAGGAGGGCGGCACGTGGATCTGGTTGTCGTCGTACATGGCTGGGTAGGTGGTGGGATCGATCAGGCGGCAGAAAAAAATGCCCGCCAGAGCGGTTCAGTCAGGGGCTTTGCATATCCGCGGCTTGGTGGTGCGCGGGGGCTTGCGAGCAGGTTTGCAGGTGGTTGTGCGCCATGGCCGCTGTCTCGGCAAACCAGCCCAGCAGGTGTTGCAGCCAGATTTGCAGTTCAGCCTGAAAGCGGGGCGTGAGCGCGACCAGGCCCCGGGGGGCGTCCTGGGTGAGGTGGCCCTGCGCCGTTGCCTCGTTGACCAGGTTGCGCACATGCGAGTGCGAAAAGCCCAGGCGCTGCGCAAGCTCGCTGGCGCGCAGGGCAAACGGCGTGGGCCCTTCATCGCCGGGGCGGTGCACCCGGCAGTGTTCGCGCAGCAGCAGCATGGCAATGCGCCCGCCGCCTTCGCGCTGGTCAAACCAGTCCCAGCCGCCGAAGCGGCCCCGGGTTTCGGCCAGGCGATCCAGGATGTGGTCGGCCCCGGCCAGAAAGGCGGCAAAGTAGTCCGCGTCGCTGTCCAGCCGCTGCGCATGGCCCGCGGGCAGGGCGCCCAGGGCCTCGGCGCAGTGCAGGTGGTGCCGCACCCAGGTGCGCAGGCCGTCCAGCAGCCGGGGGGTGGGCGCGAGGTAGCGGAGCCGGCGGTCGGCGGGATCGGTGTCCACCGCCACCATGCCCGCCAGCCGCAGCACGGCGAAGAACGTGGCCAGCGTGCGGGCGCCCCCCGGCATGCGTTGCTGCAGGAGCGTCAGCGTGGGGCGGGGCGCGCCCCGCAGCTGCCATTGGTAGTGCTGCACCACCAGCCGGCCCGCCGCGTGCGACTGCAGCGCCCGGCCGAAGATCTTGTTGATGAGCCGTTCGTTCCAGTGCAGGCGCAGGATGCCGTCGCAGTAGGCCTCCACGGCCTGGGTGTAGGTGTCCGGAGCCTGGGAGTCGAGCGCTTCGAAGGATTCTTGCAGGTCCATGGCGCGTGTTGCGGTGCAGGGTTGCTGTTTCAGTCCGGCGTGAACAGGCGCTCGAACTTGGCCTGGTCTGCGGCCAGCTCGAAGGTCACCACCTGGCCCATTTTCATGTCCGACAGGCGGCAGGCCCCAAACAGGGTGGTTTTGCCTGCCAGCTCCATCACCTCCAGGTCGATGATGGCGTAGGGGTGGGGCACGAAGACCTGGTGCTTGAACACATCGCGGACCGTGTTGCGCGGGGACGGGTAGAGCTTGTAGAGATCGGTCTCGATCGTTTGTGTGGCCATGGGCTTAAGGTGCGAGGGTGGCTGCAGTACGGGTACAGTGTGGGCGAATCGTACAGACAAACCTTTTTACCAATCTATGGCACGCAACAAAAGTGAATGGCCCTCCAAGGTGCTGGCGCTGGTCCGCGGCGGCAACCTGCCCGCCGCCATCGCGCAGATCAAGGTGGCACCCACCGTCGGCGACGTCACCCGGCTGCAGACCCTGCTGGCCCAGCTGCCCCCTTCGCCCGCGCTGGCGCAGCTGAACAAGGTGGTGGAAGAAGAGCGTGCCTTGCTGGCCGCGCCACGGCTGCACCGTTCGCCGTAAGCGGCCACGCCGCGCCATTCCGCCTTGCCGCCATTCGCCCTGTAGAGAGCTTCTGCCATGACCTTGCCCCGCGTTTCCATCCAGACCGAGGACTTTGACCTGTCCACCGAAATCGCCGCCCTGCGCCGCGAGAACAAGGGCGTGGGCGCGGTGTGCAGCTTTGTGGGCACGGTGCGCGACCGCAACGAAGGCGACCAGGTGTCCTCCATGGAGCTGGAACACTACCCCGGCATGACCGAAAAATCCATCGAGGCCATGGTGGACGAGGCGTTCCGGCGTTTCGACATCTTTGGCGCCCGCGTGATCCACCGCGTGGGGCTGCTGCAACCGCTGGACCAGATCGTGCTGGTGGCCGTGACCAGCGCCCACCGGGGCCAGAGCTTTCAGGCCTGCGAGTTCCTCATGGACTACCTCAAGACCCAGGCCCCGTTCTGGAAGAAGGAAGAAACCGCCCAGGGCGCGCGCTGGGTGGACGCGCGGGTGAGCGACGACGCTGCGCTGGCGCGCTGGGGCATCGTGGCCACCAACGCCTGAACGCACCCGCCGGCCGGCCGGAATGCCCCTGCTGCCGGCGCTGCAGCCGCGCGCCAGGCCGGCGGTTTTGCAGATCGATGCAATCTTTGGACTTGTGCGGCGCTGGTCCCCTTTTGAGAATCGCCTGCTGTCCCGCTGGCACCTTTCTTCTGCCCGGCGAGGGCTGACAGGGAGGAATGTGTCATGGAACTTCAAGCGCGGGCATTTTCACGCGCGTGCCGATGGTGCCTGGCGGCCGTGGGGCTCATGCTGGCGCTTTCGGGTCCGGCCCGGGCCGACGTGGCCTTTGTCGCCGCCAGCAGCCTTTCCCTGGGGGGGCTGCTCGGCGAGACGGCGCGCGGCGACTTCAATGAAGACGGCCAGCCGGACCTTGCCGTGGTGGACCGGCAAGACAACACCGTCAGGATCCTGCTCAATACCGGCGGCGCTGCGGGCTTTTCGGCCGCGGGTTCGTTCGGCGTGGGCGCGGCCCCTTACGGCCTGGTGGCGGCCGACTTCAATGGGGATGGGCATCTGGACATCGCGGTGGCCAGCTTCAACGAAGGCACCGTCACGGTCCGCCTGGGCGACGGCCATGGCGGGCTGTCTGCAGCAACCGCCTTCGGCGCCGGCCCCAATCCTTATGGCCTGGCGGTGGCGGACTTCGATGGCGACGGGCGGCTGGACGTGGCCGTTGCGGTCTTCTCGGGCGCGGCCAAGGGGGTTTCGGTGCTGTGGGGCGACGGGACAGGCCGGCTGGATGGGCGTCCCCGCACGGAGATCGGCATGGGCGTGTCGACGACACGCATCGTCTCGGGCGACTGGAATGAAGACGGGCATGCCGACATCGTGGTGGGCTCGGGCGATGGCGTCTTCTGGCTGCGGGGAGACGGCGCGGGCGGCTTCGCGGCGGCCCAGCGCCTGACGGGCGATGAGTACGTGCCTTTCGTGGCCGTCGGCGATGCCAACGGAGACGGCCACCTGGACATCCTGGCGCTGGTGCAGAACACCTCGGCCAGCCCGATCCTCCTGACCGGGGACGGCACGGGAAACTTTTCACGCCGCGGCGTGGGCTCCCCCGGATGGTTCTCGAGCGCTGCCATCGTGGATGCCACGGGCGATGGACGGGCGGACCTGGTGCTCGCGCGCTCCAGCGGCACCGTTGTGGTGTGGCCCGGCCTCGCCGGTGGCGGGTTCGGCTTCAACGCAGGAGGCCAGGAGTACTCGGTGGGTGATGACGAAAGCACCCTGGCGGTGGCCGATTTCAACGGCGACGGCCACCCGGACATTGCCGTGGCCAACGGGTGGGGCGGGCGAATGGTCCGGTTGCTGGGAGACGGCGCGGGCCACTTTGCCGCCGCACGCAGCTACGGCATCCCCGAGCGGGACGCGCGCGCGGTGGCGGTGGCCGACTTCAACGAGGACGGGCGGATCGACCTGGCCGTCGCCTACGCGGATGAATCCAGCGTCTGGATCCTGCGGGGCGATGGCCAGGGCGGCTTCGTGTTGTCCACGCGGCTCGATACCGGGGCGCAGGTGCGCGCGCTGGCCGCTGGCGACCTCGACGGGGATGGCCACACGGACCTGGCGGTGGTCAGCGAAACCGACCGGAGCGTCATGGTCTATCTGGGCCGGGGGGCGGGCGACTTCTCCCTGGCGGGCCAGGGTTTCTTTACCGGGCTGTCGCCCAGGTCGATCGTCACCGGGACATTTCGCGGGCCGGGCTACCCTGCCCATGCCGCCGTGTGGGCGCTGGAGACGACCAGCTCGCTCGAAGCCATCCGATGGGTGGGCGTCACGCCCCAAGGCGCCGTCGACATGCTGGACATGACGGTGTGGCAGGGCGTGCGGGGCTTCGCGCCGGTCGATGTCAACCAGGATGGGCGCACCGACCTGGTGGCCGCGACCTCGGCGGGCACCGTGGGCACTTCGCTGTCCGCCGCTTCGCAGCCGCTGGAGCCGGTCTACCTGCCTGTCTCGGCCGGCCCGCTGGGCGCGGTCGCGGGGTGGGGCGTCGCGGGGCGGGCGGGGGTGTTCACGGCCGCCGGCACGCAGATCGCGTCCCTGGCCGCGGCGCCCGGGCAGGCGCTGGGCGTGGTGGGACAGTACGGCGCAGGGCTCGCGGCCAAGGCGCTCGCGGCCGCGGATTTCGATGGCGACGGGCTGCCCGACGTGGTGGGCGCCGACGCGTCGGGTGGGATCGCCATCCTGCGCGGGCAGGCCGGGGTGGGCGCGCTGGGCCTGCCTGTCGCGCGGTTCACCGGAGGCACGGCCGAGCAGATGGCGGTGGCCGATTTCAATGGCGACGGCAGGCCGGACGTCGCCATTGCCAACGGTATCGCGGGCATCACGGTGCTGATGAATGCCTCCCCGTCGGCCGATGCCGCATTGGCGTCCCTGGCGCTGTCGCAGGGTGTCCTCAGCCCCGCGTTCCAGCCGCAGGTGGCGGCGTATGCGGCTGGCGTGCCGCATGCGGTGACCGCGCTTTCCCTGACGCCCGTCGCCGCCGATGCCGGGGCCTCCATCACCGTGAACGGCACGCCCGTGGCCAGCGGCTCCGCGACGCCGCCCCTGGCCCTGGTGCCGGGTACCAATGTGATCCAGGTGGAGGTGCTCGCGCAGAACGGCGTGGCCCGCCGGACGTACACCATCACCGTGGTCCGCGACCAGACGGTCCGGCACGCGGTCACGGCCCTGGCGGGCTCGGGTGGCAGCATCGGCCCGGCCGGCACGGTCGACGTGGCGCAGGGACAGACGCAGGCCTTCACCGTCACGCCCGGCGCGGGTTACCGCATCGCGTCCGTGGCGGGCTGTGGCGGCAGCCTGGCCGGTAGCACCTACACCACGGCAGCGGTGACGGCCGCCTGCACCGTGCAGGCGCGTTTTGAAACCCTGCCCACACCCACGAACACCGGATCGGGGCCCGTCAACGTGGGCGTGGTGGATGGCAGCACGGGCTGCCAGCTGGACCTGGCGGGCACCGGCCCGGTGGCGGCGCCGGCGCCGTACCCCGGCGCCACCTTGCCGCACGGGGCGTTCCGCCTGCGGCTCATCCATTGCCAGCCGGGTGAGACGGTGCGTGTGGCGGTGACCTTTCCAGACCTCACGGGCTTCACCGTGAAGAAGTACGGGCCCACACCCGACAGCCCTTCCTCCAGCCGATACTACGACCCCGTGAACCTGCAGATCAGCGGCAACACCGTGACCTACGATGTGACGGACGGTGGCTGGGGGGACGACAGCTTTGGCGCGCAGGATGGCACCATCAACGACCCTGTCGTCCCCGTGCTGCTGGCGCCTGGCCCGGTGGCGATCCCCACGCTGTCGGCCGGGGGCCTGGGTGGGCTGGCTGCCCTTCTGGGGTTGCTGGCCTTGCGGGGCGGCCGGCGCACGGCCCTGCGGGCCCACTGGGCCGGTACCTGGTCCGGAGTTTCGAGAGAAATCAGCCGCTAGCGCTTGATGGTAAAGCGCTGGCGGCTATAAAAATGGTAGCTAATGGGGAAGCCATCGGCTGGATGATTCGCTGACGCAGGTCAATCGGTGGGCGGGGGCAGTGTCTTGAAATCAGGCATACCCCGCCTCAAGTGCTCTGCAATTCGGAGGACATCCACCATGCGTCTCGACAAATTCACCACCAAGTTCCAGGAAGCCCTGAGCGATGCCCAGAGCATCGCCCTGGGCAATGACCACGCCTACATCGAGCCCGTGCACATGCTCGTGGCCATGCTCAAGCAGGACGACGGCCCCAAGGCGCTGCTGCAGCGTGCGGGCGCCAATGTGCCCGGCCTGCTGGCTGCGGCCGAGGCCGCCGTCAAGCGCCTGCCCCAGGTGCAGGGCAACGAGCAGGTGCAGGGCGGCCCGGAGCTCGGCCGCGTGCTGCAGGCCACCGAGAAGGAGGCCATCAAGCGCGGCGACCAGTTCATCGCCAGCGAGCTGTTCCTGCTGGCCGTGATCGACAGCAAGGGCGAGGCCGCCAAGATCGCCAAGGACAACGGCCTGACGCGCAAGAGCCTGGAAGCCGCCATCGATGCCGTGCGCGGCGGCCAGAAGATGGACAGTGCCGAGGCCGAGGGCCAGCGCGGCGCCCTGGCCAAGTACTGCATCGACCTGACCGAGCGCGCGCGCATCGGCAAGCTCGACCCCGTGATCGGCCGCGACGACGAGATCCGCCGCGCCATCCAGGTGCTGCAGCGCCGCACCAAGAACAACCCGGTGCTCATCGGCGAGCCCGGCGTGGGCAAGACGGCCATCGTCGAAGGCCTGGCCCAGCGCATCGTGGCCGGCGAGGTGCCCGAGTCGCTCAAGAACAAGCGCGTGCTGTCGCTGGACATGGCGGCGCTGCTCGCGGGCGCCAAGTTCCGCGGCGAGTTCGAGGAGCGCCTGAAGACCGTGCTGAACGAACTGGCCAAGGACGAGGGGCAAACAATAGTCTTCATCGACGAGCTGCACACCATGGTGGGCGCGGGCAAGGCCGAGGGCGCGATGGACGCGGGCAACATGCTCAAGCCAGCGCTTGCGCGCGGCGAGCTGCACTGCGTGGGTGCGACCACGCTCGACGAGTACCGCAAGTACATCGAGAAGGACGCCGCGCTGGAGCGGCGCTTCCAGAAGATCCTCGTGGGCGAACCCACCGTGGAGGCGACCATCGCCATCCTGCGCGGCCTGCAGGAGAAGTACGAGGTGCACCACGGTGTGGACATCACCGATCCGGCCATCGTGGCCGCGGCCGAGCTGTCCAACCGCTACATCACCGACCGCTTCCTGCCCGACAAGGCGATTGACCTCATCGACGAGGCCGCGTCCAAGATCAAGATCGAGATGGACTCCAAGCCCGAGGTGATGGACAAGCTCGACCGCCGCCTGATCCAGCTGCAGATCGAGCGCGAGGCCGTGCGCCGCGAAAAGGACGAATCCTCGCAAAAGCGCTTTGCGCTCATCGAGGAAGAGATCGCCAAGCTGCAAAAGGAAATCGCCGACTACGACGAGATCTGGCAGTCCGAAAAGGCCCAGGCGCAGGGCAGCGCGCACGTGCGCGAAGCCATCGACAAGCTCAAGTTCCAGATCGAGGAATTCACCCGCAAGGGCGACTTCAACAAGGTGGCCGAGCTGCAGTACGGCAAGCTGCCCGACCTGGAAAAGCAGCTGAAGGAAGCGCAGGCGCAGGAGGATGGCAAGGACGGCGCCCCAGCCACCCGCCGCCTGCTGCGCACACAGGTGGGTGCCGAAGAAATTGCCGAGGTGGTGAGCCGCGCCACGGGCATTCCGGTGGCCAAGATGATGCAGGGCGAAAAGGACAAGCTCCTGCTGATGGAGGCCAAGCTGCATGAACGCGTGGTGGGCCAGGAGGAGGCGATCGCCGCCGTGGCCAACGCCATCCGCCGTTCGCGCTCGGGCCTGAGTGACCCCAACCGCCCCACGGGCTCGTTCCTGTTCCTGGGCCCCACGGGCGTGGGCAAGACCGAGCTGTGCAAGGCGCTGGCGGGCTTCCTGTTCGACAGCGAGGACCACCTGGTGCGCATCGACATGAGCGAGTTCATGGAAAAGCACTCGGTGGCCCGCCTGATCGGCGCGCCGCCCGGCTACGTGGGCTACGAGGAGGGTGGCTACCTCACGGAGGCCGTGCGCCGCAAGCCCTACAGCGTGCTGCTGCTCGACGAGGTGGAGAAAGCCCACCCGGATGTGTTCAACGTGCTGCTGCAGGTGCTGGACGACGGCCGCCTGACCGACGGCCAGGGCCGCACCGTGGACTTCAAGAACACGGTGATCGTGATGACGAGCAACATCGGCTCGCACCTGATCCAGGCCATGGTCGGACAGGACTCCGAGGACATCAAGGAAGCGGTGTGGGGCGAGCTCAAGAACCACTTCCGGCCCGAGTTCCTCAACCGCATCGACGAGACCGTGGTGTTCCACGCGCTGGACGCGCAGCACATCGCCTCGATCGCCAGGATCCAGCTGCAGCTGCTGCAATCCCGGCTGGCCAAGATGGATTTGGAATTGCAGGTGTCGGATGCGGCCTTGGCAGAATTGGCCAAGGTGGGGTTCGACCCGGTGTTCGGCGCGCGGCCGCTCAAGCGGGCGATCCAGCAGCGCATCGAGAACCCGCTGTCCAAGTTGTTGCTGGAAGGGCGTTTCCCGCCCAAGAGCGTGATTCCGGTCACCGTGAACCCCGTGCTGGAGCCGGGTGTGTTCCAGTTCGGCGTGGCCCCGCAGGAGTGATGTGGGCCGGGAAAGGGATTGCGGCGCTGGCCAGGGCTGCAATCCCGACCCCAAGTTGTGAAGGAGAGGTGTCGTTTGAATGAATTTGTTGCGGGCGTTGTGCGCCTGTTGCTGCGGGTGGTGGTCATCGCCATGGGCTTGGTGCTGTTCGCCAGCCTGCTGGTCGCCGTGATGGTGCTGGCGCTGGTGTGGGCGCTGCGCGCAGGCTGGGCGCGCCTCACCGGCCAGCCGGTGACCCCCTGGGTGATGCGCATGGACCCCCGCACGGGTTTCAGCACCGTGTTCCGCTCCACCGAGCGCTGGTCGTCCGGCCGCCGTGGCCCGGCGCCCGCGCCCGACGATGCCGGCGGCGAGGCCGCGGCCGCGTCGCGCCGTGGCGGCATCCTGCCCGGCGCCGCCGAGGTGACCGACGTCGAGGCGCGGGACGTGCGCTGACCCGGCGCCGCACCCTGCCTTCTTGCACTGCGCGGCGCCCCCGCCTGCGCGGCCCGTCCGCGCCCTGCCTCCCCGGTTTTTTCGTGGCGCGCCTGTCGGGGCGTCTTCTATGATCCGACCATGACACCTGCCGATATCCACGCCCACTTCGATCTTCAACGCCAGGCCAGCCGCGAGCATGTCGATGTGCCGCTGCTGGTGCGCCGCGAGCGGCTGCTGCGCCTGTCCAAGATGCTCAACGAGCACGGCCCGGTGCTGGCGGCTGCGGTGCAGGCCGATTTCGGCATGCGCTCCCCGCGCCTGACCGAGGTGGCCGATTTCTTCGTGCTGCGCACCCTGCTGTCGCACACGCTGCGCCATCTGGCGAAATGGATGAAGCCCCGGAAAGTGCGCACGCCGCTGTACCTGCAGCCCGCCCGTGCCTGGGTCCAGCGCCAGCCCCTGGGGGTGGTCGGTGTGATCGCGCCGTGGAACTACCCCGTCCAGCTGGCCCTGGCGCCCGCCATCACCGCGCTGGCGGCGGGCAACCGCGTGATGCTCAAGCCCAGCGAGCTCACGCCGCACACCTCGGCGCAGCTGGCGCTGCTGGTGGCGCAGTTCTTTTCGCCCGACGAGTTCTGCGTGGTGCAGGGCGATGCGAACCTGTCGGCGCTGTTCGCGTCGCTGCCGTTCGACCACCTGGTGTTCACCGGCTCCACCGCCGTGGGCCGCAAGGTGGCCCAGGCGGCGGCGCAGCACCTCACGCCCACCACGCTGGAGCTGGGCGGCAAATCGCCGTGCATCATCGACGGCCATTGCGACATGCAGGACGCGGCGCTCAAGATCGCGCACGGCAAGCTGCTCAACGCGGGCCAGACCTGCATTGCCCCCGACTATGTGCTGCTCCCCCGGGGCCGCGAGGGGGAGTTCGCGCAGGCCTACCGGGCCGCCGTGGGCCGACTGTTTCCCACCATCGAGGGCAATGCGGACTACGCCTCCATCATCACGGCGCGCCACCATGCCCGCCTGCGCACCATGCTGCAGCAGGCGCAGACCCAGGGCGCCGAGGTGCAGACCATCGAGCCGGCCGAGGGCAAGCCTGTCGTCCACACCGTGGGCACGCTGGGCGATGGCGCCAGCCGCCAGATGCTGCCCACGCTGGTGTTCGGGGCCACGTCCCAGATGCAGCTCATGCAGGAGGAGATCTTCGGCCCCATCCTGCCCGTGATTTCCTATGAACGGCTCGACGACGCCATTGCCCACATCAATGCCGGGCCGCGCCCGCTGGCGCTGTACTGGTTCGGCCAGAGCGAAGCGGTGCGCGACGACGTGCTGCGCCGCACCGTGAGCGGCGGCGTGACGGTGAACGACACGCTGATGCACATTGCCCACGACAACCTGCCGTTTGGCGGCGTGGGCGACAGCGGCTGGGGCGCCTACCATGGCGAGCAGGGCTTTCTGCGCTTTTGCCACCAGAAATCCGTGCTGGTGCAGTCGCGCTGGGCGATGGGTTCGCTGTTCTATCCGCCGTACGGCGCGAAGTTCGACCAGGTCATGGGGCTGCTGCGGCGCTGGCTGTAGCCTCCGTGCCGCCGTCCGGCGGCAAGGGCTCCATCGTGCTGGCGGTTTGAGGGTGCGTGATGAGCTGGACCATGGCGCTGCGCAGCTGGCCCGTGGACACGGGCTTGTGCAGCAGCAGCGCTGACGTGGACTGCGCATCGCGCAGGCGCTGGGGCGATGTGTCCCCCGTCATGATGATCGCGGGCACCGGCGTTCCCAGGTAGGCGCGCAGGGCCTGCAGCACCTGTTTGCCGGTTTCTTCGTGGCGCAGGCGGAAGTCCGTGATGATGATGTCCGGCGTGATGTCTTCCAGGCGCTCCAGCGCATCGGCGCTCGATTCCGCGGTGATGCACTGGCAACCCCAGCTTTGCAGCAGCGACTGCATCCCGATGCGCACGGCTTCGTCGTCGTCGATGGCCAGCACCTTCAGGCCCGCAAGGCTTCGGGCATCCGGAGCGGGGGCGGTGTCGTCTTCCAGCGCGCCCTGCCAGCGGTCCAGCCACAGCCGAAACACCGAGCCCCGTCCCGGCTGGGAGAGCACTTCCACGGAGGTGTTCATCTCCCGCGCCAGCCGCTGCACGATGGCCAGGCCCAGCCCCAGGCCCTTGCGCCGGTCGCGCTCGGGGTTCCCGAGCTGGTGGAACTCCTTGAAGATGTGTTCCCACTGGTGCTGCGGGATGCCGGCCCCCGTGTCCCACACCTCCAGTGCCAGGCGCTTGCCGCGTGTGCGGCAGGCGATCAGCACGCCGCCCCGGGCGGTGTAGCGCAGGGCGTTGGAGATGAAGTTGTGCATGACCAGCCCGACCAGCGAGCGGTCGGCATGGGCCGCGGCCGAGGTCTCCCGCGTGCGGTACACGAGGCCCGCCGTATCCGCCTGCACGCCGAATTCCTGCTCCAGCGCCGTGAGCAGCGGCTGCACGGCAAAGGCTTCGGGCCGCACCTTGACGACACCGGCTTCCAGCCGCGAGTAGTCGAGCAGGGTGGTCAGCATCTCGGCGGCGGCGCCCGAGGCCGCATGGGCGTGCCCCAGCACGGTGAGCTGGTGGTCGTTGAGCGGGCTGCGCTGCAGCGACTCCAGGAACAGGCCCATGGCATGCAGGGGCTGGCGCAGGTCGTGGCTGGCGGCGGCCAGGAAGCGGGACTTGTCGCGGTCGGCCTGCTCGGCGGCCCCCTGCGCGGCCAGGGCGCGCTGCGACTCGGCGCGCAGCTCGTTGACGAGCCGGTCGTTCTCCAGCTTGAGCGCGATGCTGCGCCGGGTGGCCCGGTCGGCGGTGCGCGCCTGCATGCCGGTGAGCGCGTAGTAGACCCCCGTGAGGAACAGCGCGGGCCACATCACGGGCCCGCCGGCCAGGGCGACGGCCATCATCACGCCGCCGATCGCGCAGGTGAGGTAGGTGACATAGGCGCGGTACAGGGGGGCGCCCAGCCCCAGCGCGCCGGACGACACCGTGCTGATGATGCCGATGGCGTAGATCACGCTGTCGGACGTGCCCCAGTAGAGCACCACATACCCCAGGCTGCCCCAGCTCAGGCCCATGGCGGCCATGCAGGCGATCAGCTTGCGCGCCGCCTGCGGCGCCGGGTCGGTGAAGGGCGCGATGCTGCGCAGGGTGAGGTACACCCCGGCCACCACCAGCGTGTGCGACACCAGCCAGACCGTGATGGCCTGCGTGTCGGCCACCCGCGCCATGACCCACAGCGTGCCCAGGGCGGTGGCCAGCGACGCCAGCAGCGTCATCGGGAAGTTTTGCCGCAGCAGGGCCACCTGTTCGCGCAGCACCTCGTCGCGCTCCCACACCGGCCACCCCCAGCGGGTGGGGGGCAGCACGGCATCGGCGGCAGGCGCCCCCCGCAGGGCCTCAGAGTGTGTCATGGAGCTGGGGTGTGGACAGGCCCAGGCGCTGCGCGGCGAGCAAGGCCGCGCTGCGGCTGTTGACGCCCAGCTGCGCGAAGATGGCGGCCACGTGCACGCGCACCGTGTTCTCGCTCAAGCCCAGGTCGCGCGCGATGACCTTGTTGGGCTTGCCGGTGCACAGCAGCGACAGCACGTCGAGCTGGCGCGCGGTCAGCGAGGGCGTGTCGGGGCCGCGCGTGGTGGCGCTGTTGCCGCTGTTGATCGGAAAACACGGCTGGCCCGACAGGGCGCAGGTGATGGCTTCCAGGATGTCTTCGGCGCTGGCGGATTTGGGCAGGAATCCATCGGCGCCGCGCGCGCGCGCTTCGTGGATCGCATCGGGCGCCACGCTGGCCGAGACCAGGACGATGCGGGCCCTGGGGCAGGCCTGGCGCAGCAGGCGCAGGCCGTCCAGGCCGCTCATGCCGGGCAACTGGATATCGAGCAGCACCAGATCCGTGTCCGCCAGCTGCTGCGCGCAGGCATCGGCGATGGAGCCCGCCTCCGCAATCGTGCCGACGCTCGGATGGTCCTGCACGATCAGGCGCAGGCCTGTGCGGAACAGGTTGTGGTCATCCACAAGCAAAAGGCGGGCAGTCATACGGCAAGTATTGCGCACAACACGCTGTTGCGGACTAGTCCATTTGTGCGATGGACGCCCGGTTATGCACTTTCTAGACTTTCCGTCAAGCATTGAAAAGCACCTGGAGTGCGCACCAATGCGCAAACCTCGTCTTCATCCTTCGTTTTTCAAAGGTGCTCCCATGACAGCCAATGCCTTCCTCGATGGTTCAGCTTCCCCCGATGCGTCCCACCGCCGCGATGAGCGACGACCGGCCGCCGCAGGGGGAGGGCATGGCACGGCCTCCTCGGGCCTGGGGGGCAATACGGTGGCGCGGATCGTGGAGGAAAACTGCCCCGGCATGCTGGCATCGGCCGGGGTGGTGATCGAGCACCTGGACGCCCAGGCCGGGACCTGGCAGTTTTCGACGGACGACGGGTGCACATGGCGCGCCATCCGCACCGACCTCGTCAACCGCCCCGGCAACCTGGGCCTGGCGCTGGACCGGGATGCGCGGCTGCGCGTGCTGCCCTTTGGCGGCCACCGCGTGAGTGGGGCGCGCGTGGCATTTCACACCGTGCAGCGCAGCCATGCGCAGGGCAATGGCAGCTACCGGGCCTATGCCAGCGACGAACGCGAGGACGGGTCGCGCACGGTCACGCTGGTGCTGGGCCTTGCGGCCATTAACGGCACGCCCCCGGCGGTGCATGTGCCGCGCCCCCGCAACAAGCGTGCGCTGGTCCAGCGTGCCGCCGCCGCCGCGGCCGGTGCCTCGCTCTCGGGTTCCATGGCGCTGGCCTGACGCGCGCAGGGCCGCCCGCGCCAGCGTGCTGCGGTGCAGCATCAGCGGTGTGCCAGCCCTGGCTGGACGCGGTGGACGCAGGGGGTGGACAGGGCGTGAATGGGGGGCCGGGCAGGGGGCCGTACAAGGGTAAAAACCGTTTGCGGCGACAATGCCGGTCCTTTCGTTTTTTCATTCCCCGTTTTCGTTCGGTTTTTCCATGTCCAGTATCCAGGTTCGTCCCGCCACGCTTCGCGATGCCAAAGCCATTGCCCAGATCCATACCGTCTCAGCCCAAGAGGTCTACAAAGGGCTGGTGCCAGACGAGCAGTTGAAATCCATGTCGGTCGAAAAGCGCCAGGCCTACTGGCGCGAGGCCATCGAATATTGCGAGCCCCAGGTCCAGGTGGCCGTGGACGGCGAGAAGATCGTCGGCTTCGTGGGCTACGACCGCTCGCGCGATGAAAAATCCCGCCCCACCACCGGTGAAATCTGGGCCATCTACGCCGCCCCCACCCACTGGAACCAGGGCGTGGGCCTGGCCTTGTGGGATGCCGCCCGCGACGGCCTGCAGGAAGAAGGCTGCACCAACGTCACGGCGTGGGTGCCCCTGCGCAACGAGCGCGCCATCCGGTTCCACGAGCTGGCGGGCTTCAAGCGCGAACTCTCCACCGCCAAGACGGCCGTGGTGGGGGGCGTCAAGATCGAAGAAGTGCGCCTGAAGCGCCCCATCAACGCGTAGGATGAACAACCACCCCCTGAGCGACTTCGTCGCGTCCTCCTTCTCTCGCGCTTTGCGCGGGAAGGGGGATGCCGCTAGCGCGGCGGGGCGGCCCTTGCACGGCGGCCTTGGCAGGGGCCGCGCCAGTTTCACGGGCTGCTGTTAACGCCCGAAGCAATAGCAATCTGATGCCCACACTTCTTCCTATGATCGAATGGAGCCGCCAGGGCCAGATTCAACAAGTCCAGTGGCGCTCCGAGAGCGGTGCCCCGGCCCCGCGCCGGGTCGTCACCGCCGACGATACCTTGGCCGCAGACACGGCCTACCGCATGGCCTGTGAAGGCACCGGCCTGTTGTGGCAGGGCGACTTTCAGAACGCCCGCATGCTGCTGCAGGCGCTGATGCGCCGGGCCGATGCCAGGTCCGGCAAGGGGGGCAAGTCGGCCAGACCCCGCAAGTGCGCCGCCAGGGCGGCCGACAAAGCCGCTGCCGCCACCCCGGCCGAGGCCTTTCACCTGCACCGCCAGGCGCAGGCGCAGCGCGCGCGGGTGCTGGCGTCGGTGCTCATCCCGCTCGAAGGCGACTACGGCATCGACCTGCGCCGTGCGCCCGACTGGCGCCAGGCGTGCACCGAGGCCTGGGGCCCGGCCACGGGCGAGCGTTCGGTGGCCACGCTGCGCGAGCTGCTGGGCCTGGTGGGCGCGCACGAGTGGCGCAAGAAAGGCGTGGAAGTGCCCGCCCTGGGTGCGCCGCCGCTCAACCGCATCCACCCGCACTACGGCGTGTTCTCGCCCGTGCGCGGCGAATATGTGGGCCTGGTCGCCGACACGGCGCTGCCCACCAAGACACTGGCCTTTGACATTGGCGTGGGCACCGGGGTGCTGTCTGCGGTGCTGGCCCGCCGTGGCGTGCAGCGCGTGGTGGCCACCGACCAGGACCCGCGCGCCCTGGCCTGCGCGCGCGAGAACCTGCAGCGCCTGGGTGTGCTTGCCCAGGTGGAACTGTTGCAGGCCGACCTGTTCCCCCCGGGGCGCGCGCCGCTGGTGGTGTGCAACCCGCCCTGGGTGCCGGCCCGCGCCAGCTCGCCCATCGAACACGCGGTGTACGACGAAGGCAGCCGCATGCTCAGGGGCTTCCTGGCAGGCCTGCGGGAGCACCTGGAGCCAGGCGGCGAAGGCTGGCTGATCCTGTCGGACCTGGCCGAGCACCTGGGCTTGCGCCCGCGTGAGCAGCTGCTGCAGTGGATTGCCGATGCGGGGCTGGTGGTGCGGGGCCGGCACGATGTGAAGCCGGGCCATGCCAAGGCGGCAGATGCGGGCGATGCGCTGCATGCGGCCCGCGCGGCCGAGGTCACGTCGCTGTGGCGCCTGGCCGCCGCCTGACGGACGGCCCGTCTCCACTCCATTGCCCCGGGGCGTCTAGGACTGCGCGTGCCGGGGCAGCAGCTGCTCGAACCTTTCGCGCAGGCTCGCGGCCCGTTCGGCGCCGGCGGCAAGCGCCACTTCCTCGAACATGGCCTCGCCCACGTCCAGCATGCTCGTGCGGTCCTTGGCGGCGCGCAGCGCCTGGCGGAACTGCTCTGCCAGCGTGGGGTCGCGGCGCGCGAACAGCCGCTCGCAGGTGTCGAAAAGGTACATGCGCGCACCGGCGAGCGAGCGCAGGGATTCGCCAGGCTCCGGGCGCTGGACCGATGGCCCGCCCGGTGGCGCGGTGCTGGGCGAGGGCGCGGCGGAGGGCAGCCCGGCCGCGGGGCCGGCCAGATAGCCCTGGCGCATGAGGTTGTCGACGATCTGCGCGCCGATGCCGTTGTACATGGCCTGCAGGTCCGACAGCGATTTGCCGTCGACCAGCAGCAGCAGAGAGCGCTCGCGCAGGCTCAGGGTGCGGACGCCGGGCAAGAGTTCCAGGCGGGCTTTTTCGGTTTTTTGTAGCAGCATGGGAGCCTCCATTCACGGGTGGATGGCGGCGATTGCATCAGTCCGCCGTGACGCGGTGATGACCTCGCTGCCGCACAATGGCGAGCTGCTCCCCGGCGTGCAGGACCCTGGGGGGTAGATGCTATATATTTAATAGCTGCTAGCGCTTGTACATCAAGCATTGCGGCCCTTTTTGACTCATATCCTGGCTGTGTGCCGGCCGCGCCCCGTGCGGGGCGCAGGGCGCGGCGGCCTTTCTCGCGATGACCTTGCTGCTTGCCCCCATGGAGGGGCTTCTGGATTTTGTGCTGCGTGATGTGTTGACCCGCGTGGGCGGGGTGGACCGCTGTGTCTCCGAGTTCATCCGCATCACCGGCACCCTGCTGCCCGACAAGGTGTTCCTGCGCTATGTGCCCGAGCTGCGCAACGGCAGCCGCACGCTCGCGGGTGTGCCGGTGCGTGCGCAGTTGCTGGGCTCCGATCCGGTCAGCATGGCCGAGAACGCGGCCCGCCTGGCGGACCTGGGGCCCGAGGGGATCGACCTGAACTTTGGATGCCCTGCCAAGGTCGTCAACCGCCATGGTGGCGGCGCCGCGCTGCTGCAGGAGCCCGAACGCATCGCCGCCGTCGTGGCCGCCGTGCGCCGCGCGGTGCCTTCGCACCTGCCGGTGTCCGCCAAGATGCGGCTGGGCTTCAACGACACCGGGCTGATGCGCGAATGCGCCCAGGCGATGCAGTCGGGCGGCGCCGCCGAGCTGGTGGTGCATGCGCGCACCAAGGCCGATGGCTACCGGCCCCCGGCGTACTGGGAGCACATTCCCGCCATCCGCGCGGCGGTGCAGATACCGGTGGTGGCCAATGGCGAGATCTGGACGGTGGCCGATGCGCTGCGCTGCCGCGAGGTGTCGGGCTGCGCCACGCTCATGCTCGGGCGCGGCATGGTGGCAGACCCGGGGCTGGCCCGAGCCATCCGCGCGGCCGATGCGGGCCGGCCTGGTTCGGACACGGTGGCTTGGAGCGACCTGCTGGCGCACATCGCGGCCTTCTGGCAACTGGTGTGCGAGGACCTGGAGCCCCGCCAGCGCGCGGGGCGCCTCAAGCAGTGGCTCAATCTGCTGCGCAGGCGCTTTCCGGAAGCCGAGGCCGCCTACCAGCACGTGCGCACGATGACGGACCAGCGGGCGATCACCGCCTGGGTGGAGGCGCTGCGGGCCGGGGACTAGCCGCGCATCGCGGCGCGGTGCCGCAAAGAGGCGCCTGGACAGGTGCCTAGAGCAGGTGGTCGGGCGCCAGCGGGCCCAGGAGCTGCAGCATCAGCCGCAGCGGAGCGCTGGCGTCGGGCTCGGACGTCGCGTCCGCCAGGCCGCTGCCCTCGGGCGCGCGCCATACAAGGCGGCCGTCGTTCAGCTGCACATGCCAGGCGACCTCGCGCAATGCGGCCTCGATCTGCGCGGTGGCGCGGCGCGACAGGTCGCCGCTGCGGATCAGCAGCGCGATTTCCGTGTTCTGGCGCTGCGACCGGATGTCCAGGTTCATCGAGCCCACGGCCAGCAGGCGGCCATCCAGGATCAGAAGCTTGGAATGCAGCATGGCCCGCGAGCTGCCCACGGCACCAGAAGCGCCAGCCTTGCCGCCCCCGCCGGTGCTGCCCGTGGAGCCCAGGGCGCCCCGCAGCACGCCCGTGAGTTCGCTGCGCATCTCATACAGCTCGACGCCCATGGCCAGCAGGTCGGGGCGGTGGCGCGCATAGCCTGCGTGAGCAATGGGCGCATCGTTGGAGGCGAGCGAGTTGGTGAGCACCCGCACCCGAACGCCGCGCGCGCGCGCCGCCGCGAAGGCCTGTTTCATGTCCGGGCCGGGCACGAAGTAGGGCGAGATGATGAGCAGATCCTGCCGTGCCTGGCCCATCAGCTGCAGCAGGCCGTCCACCACGGTGTCGGTCTGGGCATCAAGGGCTTCGGCGCCGGGCACCCCGGGCGCGGCGGAGGCGGTGGAGGGTGGGTTGGGGCCGGGGAGGGGGCCGCTGGCGGTGTCCGTGGCACGTGCAGGCACTGGCGCCGATGCCACGGCGCCAGCCGTCGCCGCACGCGGCCCGCGCGAGGTGATCGCCATGGGGGATGCCCTGGCGGGGGCTTTTTCCGGCAGCGCACCCGTGGACGTGCCGTCTGGGGGGATCTTGGCGGGCTTGTCCACCAGCACCGCCGCGGGGGCCCAGGTGAACTGCGCTTGCGCCAGGTCCATGGGCTGGTAGTCCCAGATGCGGGCGCGTTGCGCGGTGGTGGTCTGGCTGCCGTCTTGCACCGGCTGGCTGTCGGGCGCCAGGGTGCCGCCCTGGCCGGCGATCCGGTCCCGCCGCGCCGCGTCGGAAGTGCGCGTGCGCTCGCGCAGGGTGTCAAGCTCCTGCTGCGTGACGAGCGACTGCACGGGATAGGCGCGCTCGTTGTTCCAGTAGCTGTCGAAACTGCGGGAGAGGTCCTGCACCACGGGCCCGGCCGCCAGCACGTCCAGATCCACGAAGTTGCCGGAATCGGCGTTGCCGAAGTACGCGTCGCCCAGGTTGCGGCCACCCGTCACGCCCATGGCGTTGTCGGCGATGAAGAGCTTGTTGTGCATGCGCTGCTGCACGCGGGAGAAGTCCCCCAGCGCGCCCAGCATGCGCCCCAGGGGCGAGCCGCGCGCACCCGTGAGCGGGTTGAACATGCGCATCTCGATGTTGGGCACGAAGGCCAGCCGCATGACCTGCGCATCGCGCCCCGTGCTGTGGAAGTCGTCCAGCAGCACACGCACACGCACGCCGCGCTGGGCCGCCGCGATCACGCCCAGCAGCAGGCGCTCGGTACTGGCGTCAGCGTGGATGGCGTAGTACTGCAGGTCCAGCGTCTTCTGTGCGGCGTCGACCAGGGCGAGGCGGCTGCTGTAGGCCGCCTGGGGCCCGCTGAGCAGCAGGAACCCGGAAGGATGGCGGCCGCCCACCGACGCGCGGCGCGTTTCCACCAATTGGCCCAGGGCCGTGTCCGCAGGCGACGCCAATGCGCTCGACACCGGCCGGTCCACATCCTTGGGCAGGCCGGCGCAGCCGGTGATGGCGCTTGCAATGCACATGGCCAGGACGGCCAGCCAGCCATAGCGGGCGGTGGTGCCCAGGAACGGCGCTGGAGCGGCGGGAGCAGGGGGCAGTGCAGGCATGGCGCGATTGTGACCGTGCGGCGCCGCTCGCGCTTGTCAGACGCGGCGCCAACGCAGCCACGGTGGCGATCGGGTGGATGCGGGCGCATCGCGGTGCGGTGCCCTGGCGCCGCGGCGGCTACCAGCTCACTTCGCGATCGGGTGTGGCGCTGATCTTGTGGATCGACAGGTCCGCACCGTCGAACTCCTCTTCCTGCGAGAGCCGCAGGCCGACCGTGCCTTTGAGAATGCCATACACCACGAAGCCGCCCGCCAGTGCCCAGGCCACGCCCAGGGCGGTGCCGACAAGCTGGGCGGAAAAGCTCACCCCGCCGAGCCCGCCCAGCGCCTTGCTGCCAAAAATGCCCGCCGCCAGCCCGCCCCAGGTACCGCACAGGCCGTGCAGCGGCCAGACACCCAGCACGTCGTCGATCTTCCACCGGTTCTGCGTGAGCGTGAACATCAGCACAAAAATGGCGCCAGCCACCGCACCCACCACGAGCGCACCCAGCGGGTGCATCAGGTCGGAGCCCGCGCACACCGCCACCAGCCCCGCCAGCGGGCCGTTGTGGACGAAGCCGGGGTCATTCTTGCCCAGCACCAGGGCGGCCAGCGTGCCGCCGACCATGGCCATCAGGGAGTTCACTGCCACCAGGCCGGAAAGCTTGTCCACGGTCTGCGCGCTCATCACATTGAAGCCGAACCAGCCCACGACGAGCACCCACGCGCCCAGCGCCAGAAACGGAATGTTGGAGGGCGGGTGCGCGGAGATGGCGCCATCTTTGCGATACCGGTTGGCGCGGGAGCCCAGCAGGATCACGGCAGGCAGGGCGATCCACCCTCCCATCGCGTGCACCACGATGGAGCCTGCGAAATCATGAAACTCCTCGCCGGCGAACCCTTTGATCCAGGCCTGCACGCCAAAATGCTGGTTCCAGGCAATGCCCTCGAAGAATGGATACACAAAGCCGACGATGACCGCCGTGGCCATGAGCTGCGGCCAGAACTTGGCGCGTTCCGCGATCCCCCCCGACACGATGGCCGGAATGGCCGCTGCAAAGGTGAGCAGGAAGAAGAACTTCACCAGTGCATAGCCGCTTTGCTGCACCAGCGACTCGGCCCCCACGAAAAAGTGCGTGCCGTAGGCCACGCTGTACCCCACGGCAAAGTACACGACCGTGGACACAGAAAAATCCACCAGGATCTTCACCAGCGCATTCACCTGGTTCTTCTTGCGGACCGTGCCCAGCTCCAGGAAGGCAAAACCGGCGTGCATGGCCAGCACCATGATGGCCCCCAGAAGAATGAACAGGGCATCCGTGCCCTGTTTGAGTGCTTCCATAACGTCCTCTTGCAGTAAATTGATCCGTTCTGGTGCGGTTTGAGTGGGTGCACCAGATTTGCACCAAATTGAAGCAAGAAGCGCGCCAGAGGTTGGTGCGTGGCTTTTGCACTGCCTTGGGGCGGTGCGGCCGAAGGCGATCGCGAGGGCCGGATTAAAAACTATCCCGACCCTGGACCCGTGCCAGGACGCGAAGGTCCGGTCCGATCATCTCTGCGGATGTGAACTGCAGCGCAAGCCCGTCCGCCAGCGCATGGAGCGGGTCCAGGTTCGCCATGCTCAGCCCGGGGCCCAGCAGGCGAGGGGCCAAGTACACAAGCAGTTCATCGACGAGGCCTTCTCGGACGAGGGATCCATTGAGCTTGTGGCCTGCTTCCACATGCAGCTCATTGATTCCCCGCTGGCCAAGGTCTTTCAGCATCGCTGCCAGATCCACTTTGCCGCTGGCATTGGGCAGATGGATCACCGTGGCACCGCGAGCTTCCAAGGCGGCTTTCTTTTCCTTGCTTGTGTTGGCTGTGTAGACAAGGCAATCACGTCCGCCCATCAGCAGGTTGGCATGCGGGGGCAGCTGCAATTGACTATCCACCAAGACCACATGGGGCTGGCGGGGTGTAGGTACTTCCCGGACGTCCAGGCGGGGGTTGTCGTCCAGCACGGTGCCAATGCCGGTCAAAATGGCACAGGCCCTTGCCCGCCAGGCATGCCCATCCGCGCGCGCCGTGCGCGAGGTGATCCACTGGCTGGCGCCGTTGTGAAGCGCCGTGGTGCCGTCCAGGGACGCTGCCGTCTTGAGCCGCACCCATGGCGTGCCCCGAACCATGCGGCTGAAAAAACCGATGTTGAGTTCGCGTGATTCTTCTGCCCCTGGGCCCACGACAACCTCGATACCCGCCGCCCGCAATCGCTCGAATCCGTGGCCTGCGACCAGAGGGTTGGGGTCGGTGATGGATGCCACCACTTTTGCAATCCCGGCTTCGATCAATGCATCGCAGCATGGACCGGTGCGGCCATGGTGAGAGCATGGCTCCAGGGTGACATAGGCGGTGGCACCGCGCACGTCGCGGCCAGCTGCTGCGGCATCGCGCAGCGCCATGATTTCTGCATGGGGGCCACCAGCACGCTGAGTGAATCCTCGGCCCAGCACCTCACCGTCGGGAGCGGTGATGACGCAACCAACGCGAGGATTGGGGCTGGAAAGAAAAAGCGCCTGGGCGGCTAGCCCAAGCGCTTGGTTCGCATAGTGGAGCGCTGTAATGGTCATTGCTCCAGGATGGTAGCGCAGTGCTTACTTGTTCCAGCAGTCTGCTGCGGTAATGCTTGCATCGCGATTGATTGCATCGCGCGTGCCCGTATTGGTCAAAGTGAAATCTCCGCAGCGATCTGTAGCTTGGGGACCAGGGGCCTTGCGGGTGGCCACCAAGGTGAAGACAGCGTTGGTATTGCCTGCCTGAAAACCAATGGTGTAGCGCTTTGTCGGATCGGCTGTACCACCTGCAAGACGCCATTGCAGATTGTTCGGCAGGACCGTGGGATAGACACCTGTTGCAGTCGAGGCTCGTTCTAGCCATTGCTGTGCCTGCAGCAGCCCGGCGCGGGCCTCTGCTCTATGCCCGCGCCGAACGTACTCGGTATAGCTGGGATAAGCAATGGCCGAGAGGATTCCAACGATGGCGACCACGATCATAAGTTCGATGAGGGTGAAGCCATGCTGCGCTTTTCGCAGAGGTCGGTTCATGATGAATTTCTCACTTCAGTTGGCGCCAACTTGGGCGCAGTGATTGCTCGGGCATACACTGCATGTTGAAACCATTGCCCTTGGCATCGATATCCCGATTCTGGCACTTGTCTCCGGTTTCTTTTTTGATCAGCGTGTGCGAGCCTTTGGTCACCGATGCGCGCGACACGGATTTGTCATCGCCACATGTAGTGCATACTGGACTACCTCCTCCAGGAGGGGTGTAAAACGTGCCGTTCTTGTCAGAGTCGAGAATCTGCACCGTGGGTCGTTTGCCGTCCATGATGTTGACAAGAGTGAGGTACTGACGTTCTTCGTCCACCGTATTGGATTCGCAGCTTTCCACGTTAGGGTCTATATCCGATCCCTTTGCTGGTACTTGAGAGTACACAGCCAATACATTGCTGCCGTCATAGAACTCCATGGGTTTCAGCAACCGCTCGCCGACGGCTGGCAAATCCATGTACCAGCCATTGAAATTGACCCAGGTGTCCTTTTTCAATTCATCCGTGATGTCCACAGTGGCGTAGTTGGCATCCACAGCGGTAATTTTCTGGGCAGCCAGCTTAGCGTTGACTACTCCTACGCCCAAAGGCACCGGAGCAGGAATGCAGTCGCTCCCACTGGGGCAGGTACCGGCGCCCGGGTGCACCTGAAGACGTTTGCCCTTCGTTGTGTCGACAACGCGATAACGAGTGTTGTCCAGCACCGAGTACAAGGATTGCACATTTGAATCGTTCTCGTCTGCCTTGGTGACATTGCGGCCTGTACCAAAGGCGATCATCATGCCTCCTACTGATAAGGTCTTGGCGCTAGAGCCCGTTCCGATGGTCATGGTGCGATCATTGGCACGCACCGTGGGGGCGGCGGTGATTGGCTGTCTGATAGAGCCAGCAATGTCCACACGGGCGCGAGTACTGCCCAGTGTCGCAGGGCCGGTGGTCGTAAAGAGCGGCTGTCCACCCAAAGCAACGCCCCAACTGGCGTCGTCGATGTCCGTCAGGTCGAATTTCCAAAGGTTGCCCCGGTTGTCGCCAGCGTACACAACATCGGGGCGGCTGTCGCCGTTCAGATCAACCAAGCGCGGCGTCGCCAAACCGTTGTCAGTGGCTTCGCCAGTGCCCACGGTATCGGAAGCCGCGGCGGCAATGCGTTTCAGTTCCTTGTTGCCATCCAGGTACTGAATCAACAAAACGGGCCGCTGATTAGTGCTGTTATAACCGTTGCCCATGACCACGGCCCAGCGGTCATTGTTCATGCGCGTGATCTGGGTGGTGCGCATAGGGTTGTTCTCATCCAGCACAGGGCGGGCCGTGATATTGCCGATGTCCTTATCCTCATCCACGGCTTTATCGCACGCGGTCTTTTGAGCGCCAGTCATCGCCGCACAGTTGGGGGCGGTTTCGGTGCCTCTGGTGCGGTCAAGCACCACCAGCTTTTGGGCATTTCCTTCCGAGAAGCCTGGGAGGCCGGCCGGCGTATCTGCGGTGGCAGGATTAGTTACATCCAACACGAAGTAGCCTTTGCCTCCGGCACCCATCGTGCCTACCAGAAGAGTCCGCCAATCGGGCACATAGATGGCGGGATCGGCCGGGTCTGGTTGCCCTTGATCTACGTCGCCAGTCATGGGTGAACCATCCACAAAAAATCTGTGCTTATTGTTGTAAGTGGGGTCGCTCAGCAGAGGAAGGTTGGCAAGCACGCCACGTGGGGCGTAGGCAATTTTCTCTGTGCCGTCTGTGGCTGAAAAGCCGTGCAGCAGGCCATCGTTGCCACCCACATAGAGCATGGGCGTCCGGGATTTGTTGGCGCGCGTGAAGGCGCTATAGCCCTTGAGTGGGTAATTGCTCACCGGGGGGCCGGAGTACCATACCACGGAATTAATAATGTCGCCTTGGCGGCTCTTGCGCTCGCGGAAGGGTTTTGCTGCGGTGTAGCCACTGGTCTCGGAACCTTCCAGAATGCGATCCCCGCGAATGAAGTTGAGCCGATTCTGACCGTTGGTGGCGACGATCACGGTGGGATCACCCGGGTCTTTGCCCAGCAGGTTCTTCTGTGCGGTACTGAGGTTGCTTTGATCGCTGGCCCATTTGAAGGGCACCCCGCCCTTGTCTTTGGTGCTGATCCACTGATCGCTCCAGCTCAGAATGACGCGACTGCTGACCGTAAAAGTGGCGTCGTCCAGCTTATCAGCTGTATTTTTCCCATCCCAACTTGTAGCAGGCACAGTGGTACCATCTTTTTTCACTGTTTCTGCGATCACGAAACCCTTCCATGCATTCTTCGGTTCGTAATTGCCGGTGAATTTACCGACGTCGGTACGTGAAACATTGGAACCACTAGTGGCGGTAGAAGTGAGGTCGGGATCAACCTGTGTATTGATTTGCTGGAAAATATCGCGAAAAGCCTTTGCAAGATCTTCCCCTTTGTCCACGGCATAGAAACGTCCTCGACCATTGAGAGCCGAATGCCATAGATCCAATGACCGAACAGACTCGCCACCGCTGCTTATATTGGGCCACTTGATGTTGCCTGTAATGAAGTCAGGCAGAGTCCCGTTGGAGCCTTTGTCGTAACTGAAAGGTACCATCAGATCTGTTGTGAAGGTGGCCTTGTTGCCTGCGGCGCATCCTTGGCCCGGCGCCTTGATGACAGTACACGCTGTATCAGGTGCAGCAGGGTCCACGCTTCCAGAAATTTTGTTTCCTGGCCATGTATAGGCCATTTTGCTTAGGCCTATGGTATAAGTCACCATGTGTGGCCAATTGGCCGGGTTATAGCGTGGGTTCCAGAAGCGATCAAGAACTGCGTCTTTTCCTGCAGTGTCCTTGCCAAAATCTTCCGTTGCAGGGGCCTTGTTGTACTCTGCCGTAGGCTGTGGGGAGCCCTTCAAACCAGTAACGCCGTTGACATCTGTGGCCGTTTGCAGCTTAGTGGACCAGCTTTTGAAGGCCCAATCAGCCAAATTATCGCTGTAAGTATCTGCGTAAAGATCGTTTTTGGGGCGGCTGGCGGCGACTGTACTGCCGTAGACCGTTCCATTGGGCAATGTGATGTTCTTGGTATTGTCATCTTGCGTGCCGCCGGATACGGTGCCATTCCAACGGCCGTCAGTCATAAATATATGGTAGTTGCGTCGGCACCCTAGGTAAGGTGTGGCGGTAGTACCCGGTACAGAGGCCCAAGGTCCATTCTTGTCCAAGTTGGCGCGCATGTATTCGTCCGCCTGCTTGAACATCTTGTGCGAAGGTGTTGAATTGTTCGGGGACAGGTTAGTGACAAAAGTGAGAAAGTTGGTCCGGTGGGTACCAGCCAGTATCTGCATGGAATTGGTGGCGAGTGTGGGGGTGCTACCGGTCGTACCGGGAAGCGAGCCTGGTGTGCCATTATTGGCATTCATTGCTTGCCATGCCATACGAATTTTTTTATCCGGTAGCAAGGAACTATCGTATTTGGGATGTGTGGGGTCAAAGATAGATTTAAGCGCGTACTTGAGTACATTCATGCGGCGGCTAGTTCCCGGCCAGGTTCCATCCGCGTTTGGAGTTGTACCATTGGTCGCGCCAGATTCACTTTCTCTGTCCACGCGGTAATTCATACTGCCTGAGTCGTCGATGGAGATGATGACATTAGGCGTCACATAAGGCTGCACGGTCCCGGGAGGTGCCTGTACTAAGTCGATGGCCCAGGCTCCTGGGGACGCCAAGGCAGCGCCTATTGCCAGCGTGAGTAGATTTTTGCGAAAGCGAGGTGGCGTATTGCGGTGCATGGGGTGCTCCTCTTTGTCTGGAATTTCAGGCTAAATCGTCTTTAGCTTGTATGTGAATTGAACTAGAAGCCGATTTTTGAATAGTGCAGGTGTTAATTGAGAGTTCTTTGCTGCGCATAGGTTTGCTGCAGTGCTACCAAGGTCCCTGACTTGCGGCCATAGGCTAAAGCGGTAATGCGATAAACCACGAGGGACTTCGGATTAATGGCTAGCAAGTTGGAGCGAGATGCATCCATGATCACTTTGGAGTTTTTGAGATCTAGGTAAGGCAGGACTTCGATCCAGTACCAGCCACCTGAGTTGGCTGGCGTGGTGGCGTCCCATTGCAAAATCGGATTGATTGGGGTGGAGATGCTGCCGGTTCCTGCTCCCGTGAACTGGCCGTACCGCGCTCCCGCTGCTGCGGTGGCCATCTGGGCCAGTGTGACGCCTTTGGCGGGATCGCTGTTGTTCCAGAAGTCTTGTTTGCCTAAGCGCTTTACGCACAGGCCCTTGCTGCATAAGGCGGTCTTTTCCTCTAAATCGGCGAGCAAGGGGCCCACGTCCTTGGTTTCAAGAGGGATTTTTTCATTAATTCCTGTGCGACAAACGTCAAGGGTGCCCAGGCATTCGGTTCCATCCGCTTTCTGGTTGCGGATGTCCAACTCTGCATCCTGCAGCAGGGCTTGCGCGGCTTCGTAGGCGCGCTGGTAATCGGCATCGTTGCCGACCACTAGTTCATTGAACAGCGAGGTGCGTGACGCCCACAGTGCCAACAACATGGAAAGCATGACAAAAACGATGACAACAAACAGTGCGATACCGCGTTGTGAATGGCTGCGTGGGGAGAGGGGGGGGCGCACGGAGTACATGGCGATTTTCTTGAATGGGATTCAGAGTGCAATGCCCACCAACCCTTGGCTGCGGAGTTGAAACACATTGCGATAGACAACGTGCATGCGCCGAGCGCGGGCACCGGCGAGGGTAGCCATGTCCACCGCGGTGTTGCCATCGCAGTCGGTGTAGGACGTAGCTGTTGAACTCAGGCCATTCATGTCGATGACTTCAGTGCCAAAAAGCACCAAACACACCTCTACCGCCTGCACCCGGCCCCAATCTGTACTGCCCACGTCGGTTGCCGCGACGTATCGAATGGTGGGGGCGCCAGGAAGGGTGTTGTCTTGCAGGAGGTAGCGCACCTGAAAGTTGGCTACATTCTGTGCGATAGGCTGCGCTGCGGCGCCGTTGCCCTGGCATCGCAATTCGGTGCCGTTGAGTTGGAAAATGCTTTCCACCCGCTGATCGTCACTTCCGTTGGTTGGGCCGCCAACGCAGTTTCGTGCTATGGCTTGGTCTGTGGTTGCATAGTGGACAGGCTCCTTGTAGCGGCGGTAGCCCACTGTGAGGGCCGTGGCTGTGGCGCTCAGGGTGTTGGTGGTAGGGTCGAAGCTGTTGCCTGCGCCTGAAGCGGGGGCGACAGTTTCAAATGCAACGGGAACCGCATTGGCGAGGGCTGTGGGTGCGCTGTCGGGATTGAGGTTTAGGTATAGCGAGCCGGCTTGGCGCAACTGCAGGCCAATGACTCGCATGACGTAGGCAGACTGCTGCTGAATGCTACTGGCATCACTGACTGAGCCGGAGACACCACGGGACACCATTAACGCGCCCATTGCAACCGCAACGACAAACAAGCCAATCGCGATGCCCACCATTAACTCGATCAACGTGACTCCACGCTGGCTTTTGCCCTGAAGTGGCATATTTACGGTGCGCACGTTGGGGTGTGTGTTATTAGTCTGCATTTCAGGTTCCGGGGCAGTAGTACTGTTTGACACCGCCGCCAATGTCGGTGGATGCGCATCGTGCTGAAACGGGGATGTACTGCAGATGGCAGGTGTATCCGGGGGTGCAGGATGCAGCCGCCCCACCTCCTGCGCTGAGTGTGCCGTCTGAGGCACGAACTTGCGTGGCGTCGATGTTGTCCCTGTGGATTTTTTTGTCTGCAGCGGTATCGATATCAATCTCGTTTTCACGCCAACGAATCATGATGCCCAGTTGCCGGCGATTGGTGGCATCCGTGTCGCCTGGAGCCAGAAAAATCGTGGCGTCCCCCACCGGCAGCGCGCGTTGCACTGCACGCCGCCAATCAGCGACGTCGTAAATGGTCAGTTCAGTGCTGGTGCATGCCGCACTTGCGCAATTCTTGGTGGGCGCAGTGACGGGGGTAGATGGCGTTGTCCACGCGCTGGCATAGCTGCTGAGGCTCATCAGAGCGTTGGGGTGCGCTTTCAAGCGTTCGCTGAGATCTTCAGTCAACCGAATGGCCTGGGCTCGACGCACGGTGGTCTGGGTATCGCTCAGGGTTCGCATCTGTACGCCTAGGATGCCCAGAATTCCCAGTGCGGCAATGACGATAGCGACAAGGGACTCAATCAGTGTGATACCGCGTTGGCGTTTGTGCAGTGTGATGGTCATGGTGATCAGCCGGTGCATGGGACGGCTTCTTGAGGAATGACGCGAATACGGCCACCGGAACTCATACAGAGGCCGCGTACGCCTGGATGGGAAATACTCTTACCCAGCGGCACAAAGGTGAAGCTCAAATAAGGACCACTGACGAGACCCCAGCGATTGAGCGCGATCCCTGCGCCGCCGCTTATGAAATTGACATGAACCCTGGCGGAAGATTCCGTGCGCTGCAACACGGGTTCGGCAGCATCGCAGATACGGTTGCCGCTGGTGTCATGGCATACCACCCAGCCACAATCCCAAGTGTCGGTATCAACAGCGCTGGAGCAGCCGTTGGTGTTGTTGGGAATTTTCTGAATAACTACTTGACCGCCACGTTTGATGGCCTCCGAGCGTGCGTAGTACAGCGTAGATTGGAGCAGTTCCACGGACTCGCGGACGCGCCACCCTTCAATCAGGGGAATGAAGCTGGGTGCCGCCAAGGCCGCTAGTACACTCATGATGGCAACCACGACCATCAACTCGACGGCGGAGAAGCCCGCAGAGGCTATTGCTGGAGGTGAGGGGCTCAGCATGCATTTGCTCCTTTCTCTGTTTTGATTCGGCCTCCGGCGCTGACGCATACACGCTGCGCGCTGACGTCGTCGTCAGCCTTCCCGTCAGGCTTAATCAGGAAGTCCGCTGCCACCGTAAGCGTGCCCCATCTGTCGACGGCAATGACGTTGGCAGGAAAGGTAATGCTTAGCCGTGGAGGAGAACTGGTGGATTGCAATACCTCGTTAGCCTCGTTGTTCCCGTTGCTATTTGCGTCAAAATACACAGCCCAGCCGTTGTTGCTGTTCTGCACAATGCTTATGCCCCCGCCACGCTTGATGGCTTCGGAGCGGGCGTAATAGAGTGTGGATTGCAATTCTTCGGTGGCCTGACGCACGCGCCAGCGTTCGATCAGGGGGGTGAAGCTGGGGGTTGCCAGTGCGGCCAATATTGCAACGATGGTGATTACGACCATCAACTCAATGGCGGTGAAACCGCTCTGTGCTTGAGGGCTTAAAGGGACGAGCGGCCTTCCTCGAAGTTGTAATGGTGGCGATGCATGCATGGGACAATCTTATTAGCCTGCTGGTGCGGCAGGCTGATGCTGCTCGACCAATGGTGCTCGCATTGGGATGAGCGGTTTGCTACTTGCGCGTATACCCCCGGCAAGCCCCCGCGTTGTGCATGCCTTTGCATTCCCGGTACATCCGGCGATCACGCTGGGCGGGTGTCTCTTCGGAGCTGCTGCGCTGATAGGTGACTTTGCTAACGCTTTTCTTCTTGGAAGAGATGTTGGCGGTGGTGGCGGTGTCACTGGCAGAGCGCTTGGCCAGTGCGTAGCCAGGGCTTGTGATCAGGACCAAAGCGACGCCTGTGGCCAGCAAGGCATGGCGGACTGTGGTGTGTGAAAGGAAAGCGTCAAGTTGCGTCATGAGGGGGCTTTCAGGTGTGGGGCGGGAACCTGGGCGGGGCAAGAATTCCACGTGGGGGTTATAATCGACAAGTTTTGCATGGTGCAAGACGCACGCCTGCGGCCGTTCCAGCTGCTGGCGCAAGTAAGAACCAAGGCTCGGCAAGTCTGTCGAGACTCCATCAAGGAAAAATTATGATCGCATCCTCCATCAAGGCCGAAGTCGTCAAGGCCAATGCCCGTGCTGCCAACGACACTGGCAGTCCAGAAGTGCAAGTGGCCCTGCTGACGGCCCGCATCAACGAACTGACCCCTCACTTCAAGACGCACGCCAAGGACCACCACGGTCGCCGCGGCCTGCTGCGCATGGTGAGCCGCCGCCGCAAGCTGCTGGACTACCTGAAGGCCAAGGACGCTGACCGTTACACCGCGCTGATCGCCAAGCTGGGTCTGCGCAAGTAATCTTCATTGCATGCGAAAACGCCTGGGTTAGTCCGCTAGCTCAGGCGTTTTTTACTTCGGAGCCGCAAAACAGAGCGAAGCTGTGTCATTCCAATGGGGTTGCCGCCGCAGTGCAGCAGGCAGGTCCACTGGAATGGCATCGTGTTCTGAATTGCTCTCCGCCGCAGTCTGGTAGAGCGCTACCAGCTATTAAAAAAGGAGCTGAACATGAGCATTTTCAACAAAGTCACCAAGACCTTCCAATGGGGCGACAAGACCGTCGTCATGGAAACCGGCGAAATCGCACGCCAAGCCTCTGGCGCCGTGCTGGTGAACATTGATGACACCGTGGTGCTGGCCACCGTGGTGGCATCCAAGGGCGCCAAGCCCGGCCAGGACTTCTTCCCCTTGACGGTGGATTACATCGAGAAGACCTACGCCGCCGGCAAGATCCCCGGCAGCTTCTTCAAGCGCGAAGCGAAGCCCAGCGAGCACGAAACGCTGACCAGCCGCCTGATCGACCGCCCGATCCGCCCGCTGTTTCCCGAAGGTTTCTTCAACGAAGTGCATGTGGTGATCCACACGGTGTCGCTGAATCCCGAAGTGGATGCTGACATCGCTGCCCTCATCGCCACCAGTGCGGCGCTGGCCATCTCCGGTATCCCGTTCAACGGCCCCATCGGCGCCGCACGCGTGGGCTACATCAATGGCGAATACGTGCTCAACCCCGGCCAGACGGCGCGCAAGAGCTCGCAGATGGATCTGGTCGTGGCCGGCACCGAAGCCGCCGTGCTGATGGTCGAATCCGAAGCCCAGCAACTGTCCGAAGAAATCATGCTCGGCGCCGTGGTGTTTGGCCATGAGCAAGGCAATGTGGCCATCAACGCCATTCATGAACTGGTGCGCGATGCTGGCAAGCCCGTGTGGCAGTGGGAAGCGCCCGCCAAGGACGAAGCCCTGAGCGCCAAGGTGGTTGCGCTGGCCGACGACAAGCTGCGCGCCGCCTACCAGATCCGCAACAAGCAGGCCCGCACCCAGGCCTGCCGCGAGTCCTACGCCGCCGTGATGGCCGCGCTGAAGGCCGATGGCGTCGAGTTCGATGCCGTGAAGGTCGAAGGCATGCTGTTCGACATCGAGGCGGGCATCGTGCGCAGCCAGATCCTGGCCGGCGAGCCCCGCATCGACGGCCGCGACACGCGCACTGTGCGCCCCATCGAAATCCGCAGCAGCGTGCTGCCGCGCGCCCATGGCTCGTCGCTGTTCACGCGTGGCGAAACCCAGGCGCTGGTCGTGACCACGCTGGGTACCGAGCGCGATGCGCAGCGCATCGACGCCCTGGCTGGCGAGTACGAAGACCGCTTCATGATGCACTACAACATGCCTCCCTTCGCCACGGGCGAAGTGGGCCGCATGGGTTCGACCAAGCGCCGCGAAATCGGCCACGGCCGCCTGGCCAAGCGTGCCCTGGTGGCTGTGCTGCCCACCAAGGAAGAATTTCCCTACACCATGCGCGTGGTGTCGGAAATCACCGAATCCAATGGCTCTTCGTCCATGGCTTCGGTCTGCGGCGGCTGCCTGTCCATGATGGACGCCGGCGTGCCCATGAAGGCCCACGTGGCGGGTATTGCCATGGGCCTGATCAAGGATGCCAACCGCTTCGCCGTGCTGACCGACATCCTGGGTGATGAGGATCACCTGGGCGACATGGACTTCAAGGTGGCGGGTACCACCGGCGGCATCACCGCGCTGCAGATGGACATCAAGATCCAGGGCATCACCAAGGAGATCATGCAGGTCGCCCTGGCGCAGGCCAAGGAAGCACGCATGCACATCCTGGGCAAGATGCAGGAAGCCATGGGCGAAGCCAAGACCGAGGTGTCCACCTTCGCGCCCAAGCTCTACACCATGAAGATCAACCCCGAGAAGATCCGCGACGTGATCGGCAAGGGCGGCGCCGTGATCCGTGCGTTGACCGAGGAAACGGGCTGCCAGATCAACATCGAGGAAGACGGCACCATCACCATCGCGGCCACCGACGCTGCCAAGGCGGACGAAGCCAAGAAGCGCATCGAGCAGATCACGGCCGAGGTCGAGATCGGCAAGATCTACGAAGGTCCCGTGACCAAGATCCTGGACTTCGGCGCGCTGATCAACCTGCTGCCCGGTAAGGATGGCCTGCTGCACATCAGCCAGATCGCCCACGAGCGTGTCGAGAAGGTGTCCGATTACCTGACCGAAGGCCAGATCGTGAAGGTCAAGGTCATGGAGACCGATGAGAAGGGCCGCATCAAACTGTCGATGAAGGTGCTGGCCGACCGCCCGGCGGGTGGCAGCGATCGTCCTGCTCCCGCGGAGCGCGGTGACCGTGAGCCTCGCCGTGACCAGGGGCGCGACGGCGGCCGCCAGCCGGCGGAGCAGCAACAACAACAGCAATCCCTGCCTTCGGACAACGGTTCCGGGCAGATCGTGGGCTGAGTTGGTGATTTGCTATTGATTTTGTAGCTGCTGGCGCCTGTGAAAAGGGTGTTGGCAATCAAAATCACTCAAACCAACCAACCAACTGTCCAAGGAATCGCAACATGCGTGCTGTCGAGATCACATCCTTTGGTGGGCCGGAGGTGTTGCAGCTGGGGGAACGCCCCATGCCGCAGCCGGGCGCCGGCGAGTTGCTGATCCGTGTTGCCGCCAGCGGGATCAACCGCCCTGACGTGCTGCAGCGACTGGGGCACTATGCTCCGCCGCCCGGCACCTCGGACCTGCCGGGCCTGGAGGTCGCGGGCGTGGTGGAGTCGGGTGATCCTGCTGCCATGGCGCAGGCGGGCATTGGCGTGGGCGACCGCGTCTGTGCCTTGGTGGCGGGCGGGGGGTATGCGCAGTGGTGCGTGGCACCTGTCGCGCAGTGCCTGCCCGTGCCCGAGGGCTTGAGCGACGTCGAGGCGGCATCGTTGCCGGAAACGTTCTTTACCGTGTGGAGCAACGTCTTCGACCGGGGGCGTCTGCAGGCGGGCGAAGGCCTGCTGGTCCAGGGGGGCACCAGCGGCATTGGCGTGACTGCCATACAGCTGGCGCGGGCGTTCGGAGCGACCGTCATTGCCACGGCGGGCAGCGACGACAAGTGCGCGGCCTGTCTGCAGTTGGGGGCCCACCATGCCATCAACTACAAGACGCAGGACTTCGTGGCGGAAGCAAAGCGCATCACGCAGGCCAAGGGCGTGGACGTGGTGCTGGACATGGTCGCTGGCGACTATGTGGCGCGCGAGGTGGAGTGCGTGGCCGAAGACGGGCGCATCGTCATCATCGCGGTGCAGGGTGGTGTCAAGAGTGACTTCAATGCGGGCCTGGTGCTGCGGCGCCGGCTCACCATCACGGGCTCCACCCTGCGCCCGCGTCCCGTGGCATTCAAGGGCGCCATCGCCCGCGCGTTGCGCGAGCATGTGTGGCCCTTGCTGGCGCAGGGGAGGGTGCGTCCCGTCATCCACAGCACGTTTGCTGCGGCGGATGCCGCCAATGCCCACGCCCTGATGGAGTCGAACCAGCACATCGGCAAGATTGTTTTGACGTGGTGACCATGAACAGCAAGAAAAAACTCATCGCAGGCAACTGGAAGATGAACGGCAGCCTGGCTGCCAACGATGCCCTGTTGAAAGGCATCATTGCCGGCCTTGAGGGCGCGGCCTGCGACGTCGCTGTCGCCGTGCCTGCTCCGTATCTGGCGCAGGCGCAGTCCGTCACGTTCGGATCCGTGGTGGCGATTGCCGCCCAGGATGTGTCGCAGCACGATGCAGGGGCGTACACCGGCGAGGTCTCGGCTGCCATGCTGAAGGAATTTGGCGTGCGCTATGCGCTGGTGGGGCACTCGGAGCGCCGCCAGTACCATGGGGAAACCGATGTCGCCGTTGCCGAGAAGGCGCAGCGGGCACTGGCCGCGGGCATCACGCCCATTGTCTGTGTCGGCGAGACCCTGCAGGAGCGCGAGGCCGGCCAGACCGAGGCCGTGGTCAAGCGTCAGCTGGCGGCGGTGATCCATCTCAATGGCCATTGCATCAGCGAAGTGGTGGTGGCATACGAACCGGTCTGGGCGATCGGCACGGGCCGCACGGCCACGCCCGAACAGGCGCAGGCCGTGCACGCGGTGCTGCGTGCGCAGCTGTCTGCGGCCAGCGAGCACGCCGACCGCATCCGCCTGCTGTACGGCGGCAGCATGAATGCCGTCAATGCGGCGCAATTGCTTGCGCAGCCTGACATCGATGGCGGCCTCGTCGGGGGGGCATCGCTGAAGGCGCCCGATTTCCTGCAAATTATTGCGGCTGCCCGTTGAGGCGGCCCTTCCAGCTATTCAATCAGGAGTGAACAGAGAATGAACGTGATCGTGAATGTGGTTTTGGCGGTGCAGATGCTGACGGCCCTGGGGATGATTGGCCTGATCCTTGTCCAGCATGGCAAGGGTGCGGACATGGGGGCGGCATTTGGCAGCGGCAGTTCCGGAAGCCTGTTCGGCGCCAGCGGCAGTGCCAATTTCCTGTCGCGCACCACGGCAGTCCTGGCTGCGGTGTTTTTTGTCGCAACGCTGGCGTTGGCCTACTTTGGCAATGCGCGTCCCGCCAGTTCGGGCAGCGTGCTGGAAAGCCCGGCTGCTGCAGTGCCCGCGGGTGCTCCTGCGGCCTCGGCTTCGGATGCTGTTGTGGCTCCTGCGGTGCCCGCTTCAGGCGCCGCGCAGATCCCCACCAAATAATCTGCACTAAATTGGGCTTCGTAAGCCGAAGCAGGGTTTTTCCGGAGTAGAATTCTGGATTGTCTGGAAAGCCAAAGCCGCAAGGTTCCTCATGCCATCCAGATGCAAAAAACAGCCGTCGTGGTGAAATTGGTAGACACGCTATCTTGAGGGGGTAGTGGCGAAAGCTGTGCGAGTTCGAGTCTCGCCGACGGCACCAAAACAAAGGCCTGCCTGCATGACCCGGCTCGGGTCCTGACGGGCAAGGCCACAGCGGTGAGCACATCCTCAAGATGAACCTCGATCAGTACCTCCCCGTCCTTTTGTTCATCTTGGTCGGCATCGCCGTCGGCGTTGTCCCCCTTGTCCTCGGCTACATACTGGGCCCCAACCGCCCGGATGCCGCGAAGAACTCCCCCTACGAATGTGGCTTTGAAGCCTTCGAGGATGCGCGCATGAAGTTTGACGTGCGCTACTACCTCGTGGCCATTCTCTTCATTCTTTTCGATCTCGAAATCGCATTTCTCTTCCCATGGGCGGTGACGCTGCATGAGGTGGGTATCGCCGGCTTCGTGGCCGTCGTGATTTTCCTGGCCATCCTGGTCGTGGGCTTTGCCTACGAGTGGAAAAAGGGTGCCCTGGATTGGGAATGAGCGGGCCTCAACAAGGATGATGCAATGATTGAAGGCGTGATGAAGGAAGGCTTCATCACCACGAGCTATGACTCCGTGGTGAATTGGGCCAAGACGGGCTCTCTGTGGCCCATGACTTTTGGCCTGGCGTGCTGTGCGGTGGAGATGATGCATGCCGCCGCCGCGCGCTATGACATCGGCCGCTTCGGTGCGGAGGTGTTTCGTGCCAGCCCCCGCCAGTCCGATCTGATGATCGTGGCCGGCACGCTGTGCAACAAGATGGCGCCCGCCCTGCGCAAGGTGTACGACCAGATGTCGGAGCCCCGCTGGGTGCTGTCGATGGGTTCGTGCGCCAACGGCGGCGGCTACTACCACTACAGCTATTCCGTGGTGCGCGGCTGCGACCGTATCGTGCCCGTGGACGTGTACGTGCCCGGCTGCCCGCCCACTGCCGAAGCGCTGATCTACGGGATCATCCAGCTGCAGCAGAAGATCCGCCGCACCAACACCATTGCTCGCGTCTGAAGGGTTGATGATGACTGCTGTTGCCATTCGGCCCGAAAACCTCAAAGACAACATTGCCGCGGCGTTGGGCGCGAAAGTGCGCCAGATCACGGTGGCCCTGGATGAGGTCACGGTGGTCGTTGCTGCCGCCGACTACCTCGATGCCATGCGCGTCCTGCGTGATGCGGAGGGTTGCCGTTTCGAACAGCTGATCGATCTGTGCGGCGTGGACTATTCCGCCTATGCAGACGCAGTGAACGAGGGAGCCCGCTATTGTGTCGTGTCGCACCTGCTGTCCGTGAGCCTGAACCAGCGCCTGCGCGTGAAGGTGTTCTGCGCGGATGACGATTTCCCTGTGGTGGCTTCGGTCTCCGATCTCTGGAACTCGGCCAACTGGTACGAGCGCGAGGCGTTCGACCTTTTTGGCATCGTGTTCGACGGCCACAACGACCTGCGCCGCATCCTGACCGACTACGGCTTCATCGGCCACCCCTTCCGCAAGGACTTCCCGCTGTCCGGCCACGTCGAGATGCGCTACGACGCAGAGCAGCGCCGGGTGGTCTACGAGCCGGTGTCGATCGAGCCGCGCGAGATCACGCCGCGCATCATCCGCGAAGACAAGTACGGAGGCCTGCACTAAGGCGCTCCGCGCCCCACGTGACCCACCATGGCTGAAATCAAGAACTACTCCCTGAACTTCGGACCGCAGCACCCTGCAGCGCACGGCGTGTTGCGCCTGGTGCTCGAGCTCGACGGCGAAGTCGTCCAGCGTGCCGACCCGCACATCGGCCTGCTGCACCGCGCCACCGAAAAGCTGGCCGAGCACAAGACCTACATCCAGTCGCTGCCCTACATGGACCGCCTGGACTATGTGTCCATGATGTGCAACGAGCACGCCTACTGCCTGGCCATCGAAAAGCTGCTGGGCCTGGAAGTGCCTATCCGCGCCCAGTACATCCGCGTGATGTTCTCCGAGATCACGCGCCTGCTGAATCACCTGATGTGGCTGGGTTCGCACGGCAACGACTGCGGCAGCTCCACCATCCTGATCTACACCTTCCGCGAGCGCGAAGATCTGTTCGACATGTACGAAGCCGTCTCCGGCGCGCGCATGCACGCGGCGTACTTCCGTCCGGGCGGCGTGTACCGCGACCTGCCGGACTCCATGCCGCAGTACAAGGTCAGCAAGATCAAGAACGCCAAGGCCCTGGAGGCCATGAACAAGAACCGCCAGGGTTCGATGCTCGACTTCATCGACGACTTCACCCAGCGCTTCCCGGCCTGTGTGGACGAATACGAGACCCTGCTCACCGACAACCGCATCTGGAAGCAGCGCACCGTGGGCATCGGCGTGGTGCCGCCCGAACGCGCGCTGAACCTGGGCATGACCGGCCCCATGCTGCGTGGTTCCGGCATCGCCTGGGACCTGCGCAAGACCCAGCCCTACGACGTTTACGACCGCATGGACTTCGACGTGCCCGTGGGCAAGACGGGTGACTGCTACGACCGCTACCTCGTGCGCGTGCAGGAAATGCGCGAGTCCAACCGCATCATCAAGCAGTGCGTGGACTGGCTGCGCGCCAACCCCGGCCCGGTCATCACCGACAACCACAAGGTGGCTGCGCCCGATCGTGAATCCATGAAGTCCAACATGGAAGAGCTGATCCACCATTTCAAGCTCTTCACCGAAGGTTTCCATGTGCCCGAGGGCGAGGCCTATGCCGCCGTCGAGCATCCCAAGGGCGAGTTCGGCATCTACCTGGTGAGCGACGGGGCCAACAAGCCCTACCGCCTGAAGATCCGTGCGCCGGGCTTCGCCCACCTGGCCACGCTCGATGAAATGGCCCGCGGCCACATGATCGCCGACGCGGTGGCCATCATCGGCACCATGGATATCGTGTTCGGAGAGATTGACCGATGAGTACGACCGAATCGAAGAACCAGACCGCTGGCGCCACCGCCATCACCGAGACGACGCTTGCCCGTTTTGCGCGCGAAGTCGCCAAGTACCCCCCCGAGCAGAAGCAGTCGGCCGTGATGGCCTGCCTGTCCATCGTGCAGCAGGAGCAGGGCTGGGTCAGTGTCGAGAGCGAGGCCGTGATCGCCGAGTACCTCGGCATGGCCCAGATCGCGGTGCACGAAGTCACCACGTTCTACAACATGTACAACCAGCAGCCGACGGGCAAGTACAAGCTCAACGTCTGCACCAACCTGCCTTGCCAGCTGCGCGACGGCCAGAAGGCGCTGCACCACCTCGAGAAGAAGCTCGGCGTGGCCATGGGCGAGACCACTTCCGACGGCCTGTTCACGCTGCAGCAGTGCGAATGCCTGGGTGCCTGTGCCGATGCGCCCGTGATGCTGGTCAACGACCGCACCATGTGCAGTTTCATGGACAACGACAAGCTTGACCAGCTTGTGGATGGCTTGCGCGCTGCGGAAGGACAAGCATGACCACCGCCGCACAGATCCTCTCGCAGTTCCAGGCCACCGGCGTCCAGACCTGCTTCCACGACCGCCATATCAACCCGCAGATCTATGCGGGCCTGGACGGCACGAACTGGAGCCTCAAAGACTACGAAGCGCGTGGCGGCTACGCCGCGCTGCGCAAGATCCTGGCGCAGGGCGAAGGCGAAGGCCTCACCCAGGACCAGGTGATCGCCACCGTCAAGGAATCGGGCCTGCGCGGCCGTGGCGGCGCGGGCTTCCCCACCGGCCTCAAGTGGAGCTTCATGCCCCGCTCGTTCCCGGGCCAGAAGTACCTGGTGTGCAACTCCGACGAAGGCGAGCCGGGCACCTGCAAGGACCGCGACATCCTGCAGTTCAACCCGCACATCGTCATCGAGGGCATGATCATCGCGGCTTACGCGATGGGCATCTCCGTGGGCTACAACTACATCCACGGCGAAATCTTCCAGACCTACGACCGTTTTGAAGAAGCGCTTGAAGAGGCACGCGCCGCAGGCTACCTGGGCGACAAGATCCTGGGCAGCAACTTCAGCTTCCAGCTGCATGCCGCGCACGGCTTCGGCGCCTATATCTGCGGCGAAGAGACCGCGCTGCTCGAATCGCTGGAAGGCAAGAAGGGCCAGCCGCGCTTCAAGCCGCCGTTCCCGGCCAGCTTCGGCCTGTACGGCAAGCCCACCACCATCAATAACACCGAGACCTTCGCGGCCGTGCCGTGGATCATCCGCAACGGCGGTGCTGCCTATCTTGAATGCGGCAAGCCCAACAACGGCGGCACCAAGATCTTCTCGGTCTCGGGCGACGTGGAAAAGCCCGGCAACTACGAAGTGCCCCTGGGCACGCCCTTCGCCAAGCTGCTCGAACTCGCTGGTGGCGTGCGCAAGGGCCGCCAGCTCAAGGCCGTGATTCCCGGCGGCTCGTCCGCACCGGTGCTGCCGGCTTCCATCATCATGGAATGCACGATGGACTACGACTCCATCGCCAAGGCCGGCTCCATGCTGGGCTCGGGCGCGGTCATCGTGATGGACGACTCCCGCAGCATGGTCGAGAGCCTGCTGCGCCTGTCCTATTTTTACTCGCACGAGTCCTGCGGCCAGTGCACGCCGTGCCGCGAAGGCACGGGCTGGATGTGGCGCGTGATCGACCGAATCCAGCATGGTCAGGGGCGCGATGGCGACCTGAACCTGCTCAATTCGGTGGCGGACAACATCCAGGGCCGCACCATCTGCGCACTGGGTGACGCAGCGGCCATGCCGGTGCGCGCCATGATCAAGCACTTCCGTCCGGAATTCGAAGCGCTGATCCGCCAAGAGAAGACCCCGCAGGCTTCCGCCTCCGCCTGATCGCGAGAAACGCATATGGTTGAAATCGAACTCGACGGGCAGAAGGTAGAAGTCGCCGAAGGCTGCATGGTGATGCATGCAGCCGAAAAGGCCGGCACCTACATTCCCCATTTCTGCTATCACAAGAAGCTCTCCATCGCCGCCAATTGCCGCATGTGCCTGGTGGACGTGGAGAAGGCCCCCAAGCCCATGCCCGCCTGCGCCACGCCGGTCACGCAGGGCATGATCGTGCGCACCAAGAGCGACAAGGCCATCAAGGCCCAGCAGTCGGTCATGGAATTCCTGCTGATCAACCACCCGCTGGATTGCCCCATCTGCGACCAGGGCGGCGAGTGCCAGCTGCAGGATCTGGCCGTGGGCTACGGCGGTTCCTCCTCGCGCTACGAGGAAGAAAAGCGCGTGGTCTTCCACAAGGATGTGGGCCCGCTGATCTCCATGGAGGAGATGAGCCGCTGCATCCACTGCACCCGCTGCGTGCGCTTCGGCCAGGAAGTGGCCGGCGTGATGGAACTCGGCATGATCCACCGCGGCGAGCACTCCGAGATCACCACCGTGGCGGGCGATACCGTGGACTCCGAGCTGTCGGGCAACATGATCGACATCTGCCCCGTGGGCGCGCTCACGAGCAAGCCGTTCCGCTACAGCGCCCGCACCTGGGAACTGTCGCGCCGCCGCTCCGTCAGCCCGCACGACTCCACCGGTGCCAACCTCATCGTGCAGGTCAAGAACCACAAGGTGATGCGTGTCGTTCCGTTCGAGAACGAAGCCGTCAACGAATGCTGGATCGCCGACCGTGACCGCTTCTCGTACGAATCGCTCAACAGCGACGAGCGGCTGACCCAGCCCATGCTCAAGCAGGGCGGAGTCTGGAAGACCGTCGACTGGCAGACTGCGCTCGAATACGTGGCCAACGGCTTGAAGAACATCAAGAACGACCATGGCGCTGGCGCCATCGGTGCCCTGGTCAGCCCGCACAGCACGCTCGAAGAACTGTACCTGGCCTCCGCCCTGGTGCGCGGCCTGGGCAGCGACAACATTGACTACCGCCTGCGCAACGCCGAATTCGCGGCGCCCGAAGGCATCCGCTGGCTCGGCACGTCCATCGCCTCGCTGTCCACGCTGCAGCGCGTGCTGGTGGTGGGCTCCAACCTGCGCAAGGACCATCCGCTGTTCGCGCAGCGCATCCGCCAGGCTGCGCGCCATGGCTGCCAGGTCAGCGTGGTCGACTCGGCCCTGGCCGATTGGGCCATGCCCGTGAAGCACTCCCTGCTGCAAGGCGCCGGTCAGTGGCTGCAGGCGCTGGGCACCATCGCCGCTGCCGTGGCACAGGAAAAGGGCACGGCCGCACCCGCAGGTTCCGGTGATCCCACCGAAGCCTCCCTGGCCATCGCCCGCTCATTGCTGGGCGGCGAACGCAAGGCCATACTGTTGGGCAATGCCGCAGCGCACCATGCCCAGGCAGCCCGGCTGCTGGCGCTTGCCAACTGGATTGGTGAACAAACCGGGGCAACCGTCGGCTACCTGACGGAAGCCGCCAACACCGTGGGCGCGCAATTCGCTGGCGCCCATCCCGTGAACGGAGGCCTGAGTGCAGGCCAGATGCTGGCGGGTGGACTGAAGGCGGCCTTGCTGCTCAATACCGAGCCTGTCCATGACTCTGCAGCCGGCCTGCAGGCCGCCACGGCCCTGGGAGGGGCGGAGATGGTGGTGACCTTGAGCCCGTTCAAGGCCAATATGGAATTCAGTGATGTGCTGCTGCCGGTGGCGCCGTTCACGGAAACCTCGGGCAGCTTCATCAATGCGGAAGGCCGCCTGCAGGGTTTCCATGCCGTGGTGCGTCCTCTGGGCGATACCCGTCCGGCCTGGAAGGTGCTGCGCGTGCTGGCCAATCTGCTGGGCGTGCCGGGTTTTGATTTCGAGACGTCGCAGGATGTGCTGGCCCGCGCCACGAATGCGCCTGCTGGCACCTTCGCGCAGGTCCCGGCCGCTCAATTGTCGAATGCCGTGAGCACTGCTGTCCCTGTCGCCCCCGCAGTGGTGGGCGAGCCCGTGGTGGCCTCGATCTATCAACTGGACGGCCTGGTGCGCCGTTCCACGTCGCTGCAGCTGACCGCCGACGCGCGCTTGGCACGCGAAGGAGTGGCAGCATGATCGACGCGATCTACAACGCGGGCCTAAACCTGCTTTCCTTTGGCTGGTGGACCGGCGTGGTCTGGCCGGTGCTCTGGATCCTGCTCAAGATCGTCTGCATTCTGGCGCCCCTGATGGGGGCGGTGGCCTATCTCACGCTGTGGGAGCGCAAGCTCCTGGGCTTCATGCAGGTGCGCCATGGCCCCAACCGGGTCGGCCCGCTCGGGTTGCTGCAACCCATCGCGGACGCCTTGAAGCTGCTGACCAAGGAAATCATCCAGCCTACTGCCGCCAGCAAAGGGCTCTTCGTGCTGGGGCCGGTCATGGCGATCATGCCCGCGCTGGCTGCCTGGGTGGCGATTCCGTTCGGCCCGGACGTGGCATTGGCCAATGTCAACGCCGGCCTGCTGCTGGTGATGGCCATCACCTCCATCGAGGTGTACGGCGTGATCATTGCCGGCTGGGCATCGAACTCCAAGTACGCCTTCCTGGGCGCACTGCGGGCGTCCGCGCAGATGGTGAGCTACGAAATCGCCATGGGTTTTTGCTTCCTGGTGGTGATCATGGTTTCGGGCAGCATGAACCTGACCGAGATCGTGATGTCCCAGTCCCGCGGCATGGCCTCCAACATGGGCCTGGGCTTCCTGTCCTGGAACTGGTTGCCATTGCTGCCCATCTTCCTGGTCTACCTGATCTCGGGTGTGGCTGAGACGAACCGCCATCCGTTCGACGTGGTGGAAGGCGAAGCCGAAATCGTGGCGGGCCACATGGTGGAGTACTCCGGCATGGGTTTCGCGATCTTCTTTCTGGCGGAATACGCGAGCATGTGGCTGGTGTCCATCCTGGCCGCCCTCATGTTCCTGGGCGGCTGGCTGCCTCCGGTGGATTTCCTCTCGTTCATTCCTGGCTGGATCTGGCTCGGGATCAAGACATTCCTCGTGGTGTCCATGTTCATCTGGATCCGGGCGACATTCCCCCGTTTCCGTTATGACCAGATCATGCGTCTGGGTTGGAAGATCTTCATTCCGGTCACCCTGGTGTGGCTGCTGATCGTCGGCGGGTGGTTGCTCTCGCCTTGGAATATCTGGAAATAAGCGGGGACACAAATGACTGCTGTTGCTGCTGCTGCACCTTTCTCGTTCAAGGATTTCTTCAAGAGCTTCATGCTCGTGGAACTGCTCAAGGGCATGGCCCTCACGGGGCGCTACGCCTTTCGCCGCAAGGTGACCGTGCAGTTCCCAGAAGAGAAGACCCCCTTGTCGCCACGTTTTCGTGGCCTGCACGCCTTGCGCCGTTATGAGAATGGCGAAGAGCGCTGCATCGCCTGCAAGCTGTGCGAGGCCGTGTGCCCCGCCATGGCCATCACCATTGAGTCGGACGTGCGCGACGATGGCTCCCGCCGCACCACGCGCTACGACATCGACCTGACCAAGTGCATCTTCTGCGGCTTCTGCGAAGAAAGCTGCCCGGTGGACTCGATCGTCGAGACGCACATTTTTGAGTACCACGGCGAAAAGCGTGGCGATCTGTATTTCACGAAGGACATGCTCCTGGCCGTGGGCGACCGGTACGAAGGTGAAATCGCGGCAGCCAAGGCTGCGGACGCCAAGTACCGCTGAGCGGTGCTGGGTTCAGCCTCTTTGCCAGACTTTCTATAAAGACCCGATTCATGGACGCCAAGACAGGTTTCTTCTACCTCTTCTCGGTCGTGCTGCTGTTCGCAGCCTTCCGGGTGATCACCGCGCGCAATCCCGTGCATGCGGTGCTCTACCTCATCCTCGCGTTCTCGCAGGCCGCCGCCGTCTGGCTGCTGCTCAAGGCCGAGTTCCTGGCCATTGCACTCGTGCTGGTGTACCTGGGCGCGGTGATGGTGCTTTTCCTCTTCGTCGTGATGATGCTGGACATCCACATCGACACGGTGCGCAAGGGGTTCTGGAAGCACTTTCCCCTGGCCGCCACGGTGGGCGCACTGATCGCGCTCGAAATGGCCGCGGTGCTGATGGGGGGCTTCCGGGGCATGGATGAGCCCAAGGCTGTCGCCACGGCGGTGAATGCGGCGGGCCAGGTCGTCCAGTATTCCAACACCAAGGCGCTGGGCAAGCTGCTCTACACCGAGTATCTCTATCCCGTGGAAATCGCGGCCGTGATCCTGCTGGTGGCGATGATTGCCGCCATTGCCCTGACGCTGCGCCAGCGCAAGGACAGCAAGGCGATCAATCCGTCCATACAGATCCGCGTGCGCGCCAGCGACCGCCTCGAAGTGGTCAAGGTTGCCGCCACCCAGAAGGCTGAGGCGCCAGCGCCTGCAGAGGCTGTCGCCGAGGAGAAAAAAGCATGACGCTGACATTGGGCCATTTTCTCTCGCTGGGCGCGATGCTGTTCGCGCTGGCCGTGATCGGCATCTTCCTCAATCGCAAGAACCTGATTGTGCTGCTGATGGCGATCGAGTTGATGCTGCTGGCGGTCAACATGAACTTCGTGGCGTTCTCCCACTACCTGGGCGACATGCATGGACAGGTGTTTGTGTTCTTCATCCTGACCGTGGCAGCGGCCGAATCGGCGATCGGCCTGGCCATCCTGGTGCTGCTGTTCCGCAACAAGTCCAGCATCAACGCGGAAGACCTCAACACCCTCAAGGGTTGATGAGCCACCTGTATTCCCAAGGTTCTCAAGAATGAGTCAAACCCTCTCTGCTTCAACGCTCCTGGCCGTGCCGCTGGCTCCGCTGGCGGGCGCCTTGCTGGCCGGCATCTTCGGTACGACCTTTGGTGGTAACTGGATTGGCCGCCGCCTGAGCCACACCCTGACCATCCTGGGCGTGCTCGTGGCCTTCGTCCTGTCGGCCATGACGCTCAAGAGTGTTGCGCTGGATGGCGCCCGTTTCAACGAAACGCTGTACACCTGGATGGTGGTCGGCGGCCTCAAGATGGAAGTCGGCTTCCTGATCGACAGCCTCACGGCCATGATGATGGTGGTGGTGACCTTCGTGTCGCTGATGGTGCACATCTACACGATCGGCTACATGGAAGAGGACGACGGCTACAACCGCTTCTTCGCGTACATCTCCCTGTTCACGTTCTCCATGCTCATGCTGGTCATGAGCAACAACCTGCTGCAGCTGTTCTTCGGCTGGGAAGCCGTGGGCCTGGTGTCCTACCTGCTGATCGGTTTCTGGTTCAACAAGCCCAGCGCGATCTTCGCCAACATGAAGGCCTTCCTGGTCAACCGCGTGGGGGACTTCGGCTTCATCCTGGGCATCGGCCTCATCGCGGCCTACGCAGGCACGCTGAACTACGGCGAAGTGTTTGCCAAGTCGGGTGAGCTCGGCGGCCTGGCTTTCCCCGGCACCGACTGGATGCTGATCACCGTGATCTGCATCTGCCTGTTCATCGGTGCGATGGGCAAGTCCGCCCAGTTCCCGCTGCACGTCTGGCTGCCCGACTCGATGGAAGGCCCGACCCCCATCTCGGCACTGATCCACGCGGCCACCATGGTGACGGCCGGCATCTTCATGGTGGCGCGCATGTCGCCCCTGTTCGAGCTGTCGGATACCGCCCTGAACTTCATCCTGGTGATCGGGGCCATCACGGCGCTGTTCATGGGTTTCCTGGGCATCATCCAGAACGACATCAAGCGCGTGGTGGCCTACTCCACGCTGTCGCAGCTCGGGTACATGACCGTGGCGCTGGGTGCGTCGGCCTATTCGGTCGCCGTGTTCCACCTGATGACCCACGCGTTCTTCAAGGCGCTGCTGTTCCTCGGTGCCGGCTCGGTCATCATGGGCATGCACCACAACCAGGACATCCGCTGGATGGGCGGCGTGCGCAAGTACATGCCCATCACCTGGATCACCTCGCTGCTGGGTTCGCTCGCGCTGATCGGCACCCCGCTGTTCGCGGGCTTCTATTCCAAGGACAGCATCATCGAGGCGGTCCATTTCAGCCATCTGCCTGCGGCCGGTTTTGCGCACTTCGCCGTGCTGGCGGGTGTATTCATCACGGCGTTCTATTCGTTCCGCATGTACTTCCTGGTTTTCCATGGCAAGGAGCGTTACGACCAGAATCCTGATGCGCACCATGATGACCACCATGGCCATGACGATCACCATCACGAGCCCCACGAATCGCCCTGGGTGGTGACCGTGCCTCTGGTGCTGCTGGCCATTCCGTCGGTGGTGGTGGGTTTCATGTTCATCCAGCCCATGCTGTTCGGCGACTTCTTTAAGAACGTGATCTTTGTCGATGCGGTCAAGCATCCGGCCATGGCGAAACTGGCTGAAATTTTCCACGGTCCGGTGGCCATGGCGGTGCACGGACTGCAGACCGCGCCGTTCTGGCTGGCGCTCGCTGGCGTGGTTGCTTCGTACTACATGTACATGGTCAACCCCGCGCTGCCGGCCGGCATCAAGGCCCGCGTGCAGCCCCTGTACATGCTGCTGGAAAACAAGTACTACCTCGACTGGATCAACGAGAACATCCTGGCCCGCGGCGCGCGTGCCCTGGGCGTCGGCCTGTGGAAGGGTGGCGATCAGGCCATCATCGACGGGGCCCTCGTGAATGGCTCCTGGAAGCTGGTGCGCGGGGTTTCCGGCATCGTCCGCTGGATGCAGTCGGGCTTCATCTTCCACTATGCGCTGGTGATGATTCTGGGTGTCTTCGCATTGATGACCTGGTTTGTCTGGGGCGATGCTTTCTTGCAGCTCATCAAATAAGGAAAACAACAAATGGGTCTGTTGAGTCTTGCAATCTGGACACCGATTGCCTTCGGTGTGCTGCTGCTGGCCATTGGGCGGGATGAGCATGCCCGCGCGGTGCGGTGGCTGGCGCTGGTCGGGGCCGTGATCGGCTTCCTGGTGACTTTGCCCCTGTACGATGGCTTCAAGCTGGGCACGGCGGCGATGCAGTTTGTCGAGAAGGCCGCCTGGATCGAGCGCTTCAATGTCCACTACCACCTGGGCGTGGATGGCATTTCGTTCTGGTTCGTGCCGCTGACGGCTTTCATCACCGTCATCGTGGTGGTGGCTTCCTGGGAATCCATCACCGAGCGCGTGAACCAGTACATGGGCGCGTTCCTGATCCTGTCAGGCCTCATGGTCGGAGTGTTCACGGCGCTGGACGGCATGCTGTTCTACGTGTTCTTCGAAGCCACGCTGATCCCCATGTACCTGATCATCGGGATCTGGGGCGGCCCCAACAAGATCTACGCGGCGTTCAAGTTCTTCCTGTACACGCTGCTTGGCTCGCTGCTGATGCTGATCGCGCTGATCTTCCTGTACAACCAGTCGGGTGGCAGCTTCGACATCGCGACGTGGCACCAGCTGCCATTGAGCGGCCGCGCGCAGACGCTGCTGTTCTTCGCCTTCTTCGCGGCCTTCGCCGTGAAGGTGCCCATGTGGCCAGTGCATACCTGGCTGCCCGATGTGCACGTGGAAGCCCCCACCGGCGGCTCGGCCGTGCTGGCCGCCATCATGCTCAAGCTCGGTGCCTACGGTTTCCTGCGGTTTTCGATGCCCATCGCTCCCGACGCTTCGCGCGAATGGGCGTGGCTGATGATCGCGCTGTCGCTGATCGCGGTGATCTATGTGGGCCTGGTGGCCATGGTCCAGAAGGACATGAAGAAGCTGGTGGCCTACTCGTCGGTGGCGCACATGGGCTTCGTGACCCTGGGTTTTTTCATCTTCAACGACCTGGGCGTCTCCGGCGGCCTGGTGCAGATGATTGCCCACGGCTTCGTCTCGGGTGCCATGTTCCTGTCCATCGGCGTGCTGTACGACCGCGTGCACTCGCGTGAAATCGCGGCCTACGGCGGCGTGGTCAACACCATGCCCAACTTCACGGCCTTCGCGCTGCTGTTCGCCATGGCTAACTGCGGCCTTCCGGGCACCGCCGGTTTCGTCGGCGAATGGATGGTGATCCTGGGGGCCGTCAAGGCCAACTTCTGGATCGGCATGGCAGCCGCCACGGCGTTGATTTTTGGCGCCGCCTACACGCTGTGGATGTTCAAGCGGGTGTACCTGGGACCTGTCGGCAACGACAACGTCAAGGGCCTCACCGATATCGACAGCCGCGAGTTCCTGGTGCTTGCACTGCTGGGCATCGCCGTGCTGGCCATGGGCTTGTACCCGCGCCCCTTCACCGATGTGATGGACACCTCGGTGGCCGAACTGCTCAAGCATGTCGCGCTGTCCAAGCTGAACTGACCAGACTGAACTGAGAGATTCGAGATGATTGACAACATCAGCTGGCTCGCGATTTACCCCGAAATCGTGCTATTGACCATGGCCTGCGTGATCGCGCTGGTCGATCTGGGCGTGCACAGCGCACGCCGCACGGGCACCTATGTGCTGACCCTGCTCACGCTGGCCGTGGTGGCGGCATTGCAGGCCATGTACGCCAGCAGCGGCAACACCTTCTACGGCTTTGGCAACATGGTGGTCAGCGACGCCATGGGCAACTGGCTCAAGTGCTTCGCCACCGTGGCGATGATGATCACGCTGGTCTACGGCCGTCCCTATGCGGCGGACCGCGGCATGATGCGCGGCGGCGAGATGTTCACGCTGTCGATGTTTGCGCTGCTGGGCATGTTCATCATGATCTCGGGCAACAACTTCCTGGTGATCTACCTGGGCCTGGAACTCCTGACCCTGTCGAGCTACGCCCTGGTGGCCTTGCGCCGCGACAACGCCACGGCGACGGAAGCGGCGATGAAGTACTTCGTGCTCGGCGCCATGGCCAGCGGTTTCCTGCTGTACGGCCTGTCCATGATCTACGGTGCCACGGGTTCGCTCGACATCGGCCAGGTGTTCAAGGCGGTCAATTCGGGCCAGATCCGCCATCAGGTGCTGGTCTTCGGCCTGGTGTTCGTGGTGGCTGGCCTGGCCTTCAAGCTGGGCGTGGTGCCGTTTCACATGTGGATTCCCGACGTGTACCAGGGTGCCCCCACGGCCGTCACGCTCATGATCGGTGGTGCGCCCAAGCTGGCAGCCTTCGCGATCACGATCCGCCTGCTGGTGGACGGCCTGCTGCCCCTGGCCATCGACTGGCAGCAGATGCTCGCGGTGCTGGCCATCGGCTCGCTGCTCGTGGGCAACCTGGCCGCCATCGCGCAGACCAACCTCAAGCGCATGCTGGCCTACTCCACGATCTCGCAGATGGGCTTCGTGCTGCTGGGCCTGATGTCGGGTGTGGTGAATGGCAATGTGGATGCCACGGCCGTCGAGAACGCCTACAGCGCCTCCATGTTCTATGTGGTGACCTATGTGCTCACCACGCTGGCCGCGTTCGGCGTGATCCTGCTGCTGGCGCGCGAGGGCTTCGAGAGCGAAGAAATCTCGGACTTTGCGGGCCTGAACCAGCGCAGCCCCCTGTATGCGGGCGTGATGGCGGTCTGCCTGTTCTCCATGGCCGGCATTCCCCCGCTGGTGGGTTTCTACGCCAAGCTGGCGGTGCTGCAGGCGCTGGTGGCCTCCGGCCAGGGCCTGTACATCGCGATGGCGGTGTTCGCCGTGATGATGTCGCTGATTGGCGCCTTCTACTACCTGCGGGTGGTGAAGGTCATGTACTTCGACGCTCCGCTGACGGCTTCGAACGTATCGGCGCCCGTGGACGTGCGCGTGGTACTGACGCTCAACGGTGCACTTCTTCTGGTGCTGGGCCTTCTGCCCGGCGGTCTGATGGCGCTGTGCGCGGACGCTGTCGTGCGCGCGCTGGCGACCTAAGCGCCTCGCCGCTCTCGTTCGTTCCTGTGTCTCTTACCGGGTCCGTCTGGCTGGTCATCGTGGCGGCCTTCATCGCCGCCAACCTGCCGTTTGTGAACCACCGCTGGCTGGTGGTGGGGCCCGTTGCCGGGCAGCGCAAGCCGCTCGTAGGCCGGCTGGCAGAACTCATCCTGCTGTATCTCCTGGTCGGCGGCCTCGCGCTCTTGCTGGAGCGCCGCGCAGGGCAGATCGCGCCGCAAGGCTGGGAGTTCTATGCCATCACCGGGACGCTGTTTCTCACGCTGGCCTTTCCAGGTTTTGTCTACCGGTACCTGCTGCGCCGCCACGGGTGACGGCCGGCGCGTTCAGGTGTTGCCATGAAGGTGCTTGATCTCCAATGCCGGCTTGGCCATGTCTTTGAAGGCTGGTTCGGATCGGAGGATGATTTCCAGGGCCAGAAGCAGCGCGGGCTGGTGCAATGCCCCCTGTGCGCGGACGCCCACATTGAAAAGCGCCTGAGCGCTCCGCGCTTGAATCTGGGCGCGCGAGATCCAGCCGTCGCCACACCCACCGTGACAACGCCGTCTCCCGTGCCCGGAGCCGGAGGGGCGCCGGCCGATGCCGGCGTGCTTGCGCCCGCGCTGCAGGCCGCCTGGCTGGAACTGGCCCGCAAGATCGTCGCCAGCACCGAGGATGTGGGAGGGCGTTTTGCCCAGGAAGCCCGCCGCATGCACCATGGCGAGGTGCAGGAGCGTGCGATTCGCGGTCAGGCCACCCCCGACGAGGCCCTGGAGTTGCTGGAGGAGGGCATTGCCGTCCTGCCCCTGGCATTGCCCGCGGCGTCCAAGGAAACCCTTCAATAGCCTTCCCGGCGCTGCCTGGCCGCCAATATGTTGTGGCCATTTTGGTCGCAAACGCTTGATGCGCAAGCGCAATAAGCTATTGTATTTATAGCGATTTCCCGAAGCCTGTGAAGCTCCGCCCGTGCCCCCGGGGCGCCCGGTGCTACACCGTGAACTGCAATGCCGCCAGGCGGGCATAGACGCCGCCTTGCGCCAGCAGGGCCGTGTGGGTGCCCTGCTCGACGATGCGCCCATGGTCCAATACCACGATGCGGTCCGCGTTCTGCACGGTGGCCAGCCGGTGGGCAATGACCAGCGTGGTGCGGCGGCCTGTGTGGCGCTGCATGGCGGTGTCCAGGGCCGCCTGGACCATGCGCTCGCTCTCGGCGTCCAGCGCGCTGGTGGCCTCGTCCAGCAGCAGCAGTGGCGGGTTCTTGAGCATGGCCCTGGCGATGGCAATGCGCTGGCGCTGGCCGCCTGACAGGCGCACGCCCCGCTCTCCCAGGAAGGTGGCATACCCTTGCGGCAGCGCGGTGATGAAGTCGTGCGCGAACGCGGCGCGCGTGGCGGCCACCACCTCCTCGTCCGTCGCGTCGGGGCGCCCATAGCGGATGTTGTCCATCGCGGAGGCCGAGAAAATCACCGCGTCCTGTGGCACGGTGCCCGTGTGCGAGCGCAGGGCCTTGAGCCGCAGCGTGCGGATGTCCACGCCATTGAGACGGATGCGCCCCTGCGGGACGCCGTCGGCATCGGAGTCCACGTCGTAAAAGCGCTGCAGCAGCTGGAACACGGTGGTCTTGCCCGCGCCGCTGGCGCCCACCAGCGCCACCGTTTCGCCGGGCGCCAGGCGCAGGGAAAAGTCGTGCAGGGCGGGTTGATCGGGGCGCGAGGGGTAGTGGAACTGCACCTGCTCGAACTCCACCTCCAGGCCGCGTTCGGAGAGCGGAAGTTCCTGGGGCTCGTCCGGGTCCGCCACGGGGGAGCGGCTCCCCAGCAGCTCCATCAGCCGCTCCGTGGCGCCCGCGGCGCGCAGCAGGTCGCCGTAGACCTCGCCCAGCACTGCCACGGCGCCGGCCAGCAGGATCACGTACACCACGGTCTGCCCCAGATGGCCGGCGGTCATCTTGCCCGCCAGCACGGCCTCCGTGCCGCGGTACAGCCCCCACAGCAGCAGCGCGGCGTTGGCAATGATGATGAAGGCCACCAGAAGGGCCCGGGCACGGGTGCGGTTGATGGCAACCTGGAACGCATTTTCGGTGGCCTGCATGAAGCGGGCGGACTCGCGGGGCTCGGCCGCGTAGCTCTGCACCACCGGCACGGCGTTGAGCACTTCCGCCGCGATGGCGCTCGAGTCCGCCACCCGGTCCTGGCTGTCGCGCGACAGGCGCCGCACCCTGCGCCCGATCCACATGGTGGGCAGCACCACCAGCACCACGGCCAGCAGCACGACCGACATGACATAGAGATTGGTCCACACCAGCATGGCCAGCGCGCCCACGCCCATGACGGCATTGCGCAGGCCCATGGACAAGGACGAACCGACCACGGTCTGGACGAGCGTCGTGTCGGTGGTCAGGCGCGACAGCACTTCCCCGGTCTGCGTGGTTTCAAAAAACTGGGGGCTTTGGCGCAGCACATGGCTGTACACGGCGTCGCGCAGGTCCGCGGTCACGCGCTCGCCCAGCCAGCTCACCATATAGAAGCGCGCGGCGGAGAACACCCCCAGCGCCACGGCCACGGCGAACAGGGCCTCGAAATGGTTGCGCAGCGCCATGGTCTGGGCCCCCTTGTCCGCGCTGACAAGGCCGCCGTCCACCAGGTTGCGCAAGGCCAGTGGAAACGCCAGGGTGGCGAGGGCCGCGAGCACCAGGAACACCACCGCCAACGCGATGCGGGCCCGGTACGGCCGCAAAAATGGAAGCAGGCCTGTCAGAGAGCGGGGCGCCCCGCGGGCGGGTTGGGAAGGGGTGGAAGCCATGGATGCAGTGTAGGTTCCCATCCCCGGTCCCCGCACGCGGCGGGGCAATCTCCCAGGCCACGGGAATGTTTGCCAGAAGCGCGCCGGGCGGCGGCGGGCTGCCCATCCGCAGCCCTGCGGGGCCCCCGACGCTGCAGGTTGTAAGTAAAAAGTCAGTGTCTTGCCGGACCGCGCCTGCCGGACAGAACCCTCGCCATGGGGCCTGCCGAGACGGCCAGGGCGGCAAAAAGCGCGATGGCGGAAGGGCGGGTGCCTCGCCCTGGACGGAGGCGGCGCGCATGCGCTTGCCTGGTGCGCCAGAAGGCATAGGCGTTTATACATAGGCATTAGTCCCAGTATCTACCGCAGGGTAGGGGGGCATACGATGCACTGCGACAAAAACGCACGCATGAAGTCCTTGCCGCAAGGCTTCTTCCCCCAGCACCCAACGGAGCGACCCAGGCGCAATGAGCGACGTCATTCTTGAAACCCACAGCCTGACCAAAGAGTTCAAGGGCTTCACCGCCGTCAGCGATGTGAACCTGGCCGTGCGCCGGGGTTCCATCCATGCGCTGATCGGTCCCAATGGCGCAGGCAAGACCACATGCTTCAACCTGCTGACAAAATTCCTCACGCCCACGTCGGGCACCATCCGCTTCAACGGGCACGACATCACCCGTGAGCAGCCCGCGCAGATCGCCCGGCGCGGCGTCATCCGCTCGTTCCAGATCTCGGCCGTGTTCCCGCACCTCACGCTGATGGAGAACGTGCGCCTGGGCCTGCAGCGCAAGCTGGGCACCTCATTTCACTTCTGGCGCAGCGAGCGCACCCTGCACCAGCTGGACGACCGGGCCATGCAGCTGCTGACCGAGGTGGGCCTGGAGGACCTGGCCGACGAGGTCACCGTGAACCTGCCGTACGGCCGCAAGCGCGCGCTGGAGATCGCCACCACGCTGGCCATGGAGCCCGAACTCATGCTGCTGGACGAACCCACGCAGGGCATGGGCCACGAGGACGTGGACCGCGTCACCCAGCTCATCAAGAAAGTCTCGGCCGGCCGCACCATCCTGATGGTGGAACACAACATGAAGGTGGTCTCCACCATCGCCGACCGCATCACGGTGCTGCAGCGCGGCGCCGTGCTGGCCGAAGGCCCGTATGCCGAGGTGTCCAACAACCCGCAAGTGATGGAAGCCTACATGGGCACCACCGATGGCCAACTGCAGGGAGCACATTGAGATGGCGACCACCGCATCCAAGACCCCTGCCCTTGAAATCAGCAACCTCGAGGCCTGGTACGGCGAGTCGCACGTGCTGCATGGCGTGGACATCGTCGTGCAACCCGGCGAGGTGGTCACGCTGCTGGGGCGCAACGGCGCGGGCCGCACCACCACCATGCGCGCGATCATGGGGCTGACCGGCGCGCGCAAGGGCTCGGTCAAGATCAACGGCGTCGAGACGATCCACATGCCCACGCACCGCATCGCCCACCTGGGCGTGGGCTACTGCCCGGAAGAGCGCGGCATCTTCTCCAGCCTGTCGTGCGAGGAAAACCTGCTGCTGCCGCCGGCGCTGAAGACCGGCACCCCCGGCATGTCGGTGCAGGAGATCTACGCCATGTTTCCCAACCTGGCCGAACGCAGGAACAGCCAGGGCACGCGCCTGTCGGGCGGCGAGCAGCAGATGCTGGCCGTGGCCCGCATCCTGCGCACGGGGGCCAACCTGCTGCTGCTGGACGAGATTTCCGAAGGCCTGGCGCCTGTCATCGTGCAGGCGCTGGCCCGCATGATCACCATGCTGCGCGAAAAGGGCTACACGGTGGTCATGGTGGAGCAGAACTTCCGCTTCGCCGCGCCGCTGGCCGACCGCTTCTACGTCATGGAGCACGGCCGCATCGTCGAGAAGTTCGGTGCGTCCGAGCTTGAGGCAAAGATGCCCGTGCTCACCGAACTGCTGGGCGTCTGAGCTGTCCAGGTGACCTCTTTCCCGTTTTCTTCCACCACACCCACAGGAGACAATCCATGAAGAACAAACTCAAAGTGCTGGCATTGATGCTGGGCGCAGCGGGCCTGGCCACCTCGGCCGCGCACGCGCAGGACAAGGTCAAGATCGGCTTCATCACCGACATGTCCAGCCTGTACGCCGACGTGGAGGGCAAGAACGGGGCTGTGGCCATCCAGATGGCCATCGACGACTTCGGCGGCAAGGTGCTGGGCATGCCCATCGAGCTGCTCACCGCGGATCACCAGAACAAGGCCGACATCGCGGCGTCCAAGGCGCGCGAGTGGATCGACACCCAGGGCCTGACCATGCTGTTTGGCGGCACCAATTCCGGCACGGCCCTCGCGTCCGCCAAGGTGGCTGCCGAGAAGAAGCGCGTGTACATCAACAACGGCGCTGCATCCTCGGCACTGACCAACGAGCAATGCAGTCCCTACACGGTGCACTACGCCTACGACACCGTGGCGCTGGCCAAGGGCACGGGTTCGGCCATCGTGGACACCGGGGGCAAGTCGTGGTACTTCCTCACCGCCGACTATGCATTCGGCCATGCGCTGGAGGCCGACACCAGCACGGTGGTCAAGGCCAAGGGCGGCACCGTGGTGGGCACCGTGCGCCATCCGCTCAACGCGTCGGACTTCTCGTCGTTCCTGCTGCAGGCGCAGAACTCCAAGGCGCAGATCCTGGGCCTGGCCAATGCCGGTGGCGACACCATCAACGCCATCAAGGCCGCCAAGGAATTCGGCATCGGCAAGAGCATGAAGCTCGCGGGCCTGCTGATCTTCATCAGCGACGTGCACAGCCTGGGGCTGCGCAACACCGAAGGCCTGCAGTTCACCACCAGCTGGTACTGGGACCTGAACGACGACACGCGCAAGTTCGCCGCACGCTTCTTTGAAAAGACCAAGCGCATGCCCGGCGAGATCCAGGCCGCCGACTACTCAGCCACCATGAACTACCTCAAGGCCGTGGAAGCAGCCAAGAGCATCGATGCCGACAAGGTCATGACGACCTGGCGCGGCATGAAGATGAACGACTTCTTCGCGTCTGGCCAGCTGCGTCCCGATGGCCGCTACGTGCACGACATGTACCTCATGGAAGTGAAGAAGCCCGCCGAATCCACCAAGCCATGGGACTACTACAAGCTCATCAAGAAGCTGCCGGGCGACACAGTGTTCACCACCAAGGCAGAGAGCAAGTGCGCGCTCTGGAAGTAAACCGCTGAGAAAGAAAGAAGGCCCTGGGTGCGCGTGCGCGCGCCCAGGGCCGGTCCGGTGGCCCGCAGGGGCCTGCCCGACACCCCCTTTCCTCCCGACCTGAACCGTTCACCCCCACCTGCAGCTGCCTCCCATGGAAATCTTTGGTGTCTCATTGCCGGGCCTGTTGAGCCAGCTCCTCCTGGGGCTGGTCAACGGCTCGTTCTATGCCATTCTCAGCCTGGGGCTGGCCGTGATCTTCGGCCTGCTCAACGTCATCAACTTCGCCCACGGGGCGCTGTTCATGACGGGAGCCCTGATGACCTGGATGGCGATGAATTACTTCGGCATCAACTACTGGTGGATGCTGGTGCTGGCACCGCTGGCGGTGGGGTTGTTCGGGGTGCTGATCGAGCGCCTGCTGCTGCGCTGGATCTACAAGCTCGATCACCTGTACGGCCTGCTGCTCACGCTGGGCCTCACGCTGCTGATCGAGGGGGTGTTCCGCTCGATCTATGGCGTCTCCGGACTGGGGTATGACACGCCCGAACTGCTGGAGGGCGCGACCAACCTGGGTTTCATGATCATGCCCAACTACCGCGCCTGGGTGGTGGTGGCCTCGGTGGTCGTGTGTCTGGCCACCTGGTACGTGATCGAGAAGACCAAGCTCGGCGCGTACCTGCGCGCCGGCACCGAGAACCCGCGCCTGGTGGAGGCCTTCGGCATCAACGTGCCGGTGATGGTGACGCTGACCTATGCCTTCGGTGCCGCGCTGGCCGCGTTTGCCGGCGTGCTGGCGGCGCCGGTCTATCAGGTCACGCCGTTGATGGGGCAGAACCTCATCATCGTGGTCTTCGCCGTGGTGGTGATTGGCGGCATGGGCTCCATCATGGGCTCCATCCTCACCGGGCTGGGCCTGGGTGTCATCGAGGGCTTCACCAAGGTGTTCTACCCCGAAGCGTCCTCCACCGTGGTGTTCGTCATCATGGTCATCGTTCTCCTCATCCGCCCCGCCGGCCTGTTCGGCAAAGAAAAATAAGGGGCCGTCCGCATGAATACCAAGAACCTTGCCTCCATCGGCTACGGCCTGCTGCTGCTGGCCCTGATCGCCGCGCCCTTCCTTGGCGCCTATCCCGTCTTCGTGATGAAGCTGATGTGCTTCGCGCTGTTCGCTTCCGCGTTCAACCTGCTGCTGGGCTACACCGGCCTGCTGTCATTCGGGCACGCCGCGTTTCTGGGCGGAGCAGCCTATGTGGCCGGCCACGCCATCAAGGTCTGGGGCCTCACGCCCGAGATCGGCCTGCTGCTGGGCACGGCCGGTGGCGCGCTGCTGGGCCTGCTGTTCGGCTGGCTGGCCATCCGCCGCCAGGGCATCTACTTCTCGATGATCACGCTGGCACTGGCGCAGATGCTGTTCTTCGCCTGCCTGCAGGCGCCCTTCACCGGGGGCGAGGACGGCCTGCAGGGCGTGCCGCGCGGCAAGCTGTTTGGCATCATCAGCCTGCAGAGCGACCTGGTCATGTACTACGTGGCGCTGGTGATCGTGGTGCTGGCGTTCCTCGTCATCGTGCGCACCATCCATTCGCCGTTCGGCCAGGTGCTCAAGGGCATCAAGGAGAACGAGCCTCGCGCCATCTCGCTGGGCTACGACACGCACCGCTTCAAGCTGCTGGCCTTCGTGCTGTCGGCGGCGCTGGCAGGCCTGGCCGGTTCGCTCAAGACGCTGGTGCTGGGTTTCGCCACGCTGTCCGACGTGCACTGGACGGCTTCGGGCCAGGTCATCCTGATGACGCTCGTGGGGGGGCTGGGCACCCTGTCGGGCCCGCTGATCGGCTCGGCCGTGGTGGTGTTGCTGGAGAACAAGATCGGCGAATTCGGCAACCTGCTCGCTGCGCTGACCAGCGTGGAGTGGTTCAAGACCCTGGGCGAATCCGTCACCATGGTCACAGGGCTGATCTTCGTCGTCTGCGTGCTCGCCTTCCGCCGCGGCATCATGGGCGAGATCATCGCGTGGCTGGCGCAGCGCCGCTCGGGCAACTCCGCCAAGCACTGAGGCGATACGGCCGCCTCTGGCGGCCCTCCCATCCCCAGCCGCTGCCGCCTTCACAGGCGCAGCGGTTTTGCATATCCGGTCATCTCCAGGTAGCCCCGGCCCACGGGCAGGCCTGCGTGGTCCACCAGCTCGGACAAGCCTTCCCAGTAGATCGCGCCCGTCGATCCGCTGCTGTCCAGCTCCTGGTTGTCCAGCACGGTGCGCACTTCAAACGCGCCAGCGGGTGTTTGCACCCGCCATTGCACCGGATAGCGCGCGCCGCTGCGCGGGCTGCTCCACCACCGCTGCGGCGTGAACACCACGGACCGCGCGTCGAATGCCTGCACGGGCTGCCCTGGCGCGCGCAGCGATCCCCCCGCCCACAGCGCCGAGCCATCGGCACGCCGCAGGCGGAACGCGGTGAGCGCGCTGCCATCGTGCAGGTTCATCCCGATCCAGTCCCAGCCCTGGGCTTTGGGGTGCAGCAGGGCCTCGCTCCATTCGTGGTCCATCCAGGCGCGGCCGGTGCCGGGTGTGACATCCAGGCGGCGGCCCCCCACCGTCAGGTGGCCGCTGACCGCCAGCTGCGGCTGGCTGTAGTAGTAGCTGGCCTGCGCCGCGTCAGGCCCCTTGCGCGACAGGCCTTGCTGGCCCTGCAGCAGCACGGGCTGGGTGCTGTCGAACTGCAGCTCCATGCCGAATTCGCTGCCTGCGATCCGGGCCGTGTAGCGGCTGAGCGCCAGGTGGGGCTTGCCGTGCGCCATGTCGCTGCGCTCCAGCGTCCAGTCCTGCAGCCGGATGCGGGTATCGGCCTCGCTGGCCTGCGCCACGCCAAAACCCGTGCGTGCGATGCGCTGGTCGTGCACCAGACGCTGGCCCTGCACGTCCGTGACGGCGGCATGCGCGAACAGCAGCTGCTTGGCGGCAAACGCGGACTGCAGTGGCTGCGTGGCGTCCACGCGTGACCGAAAGAACGTGAGCTGAAATCCCCAGGGCTGGCCCCGCGCCTGCACATGCCCCGTGATGTACCACCACTCGGTGCGCAGCTCCGGGTGGCTGCCATGGTCACGCGGAAAGGCCAGCGTGCGGGCCGGCAGGGCGGATGCCGGACCGGGCAGCCAGCCCGCCGCCCCTCCCGCCAGCGCCATGCCCAGCGGCAGCTGCCTGGCCAGCCACTGGCGGCGCGTGGCAGCGGGGCCGGTGGATGGCCCGGCAGGGCCCGGGGACAGGGCGGTGGAGGGCATGGTGCAGTGCGTGGCTGGCATCAGCCGATCAGGCCATCTACCTTCTGCTGCGCTGCCGAGCAATCGCCGAACGTGCGGTCCACCCATTCGGTGTCGAAATACGTGGGTAAATACCGCTCGCCCGCATCACACAGCAGCGACAGGATGGAGCCGCGCTCGCCCCGCTCGCGCATCTCGCTGGCCAGCGTGAGCATGGCCACAAAGTTGGTGCCGGTGGAGGGCCCCACGCGCCGCCCCAGTAGCTGAGACAGTGCGCGCATGGCGGCAATGGATTCGCAGTCCGTCACATCGACCATGCGGTCCACCAGCGTGCGGATGAAGCTCGGCTCCACCCGTGGGCGCCCAATGCCTTCAATGCGGGATCCTGGCGCCGTCAGCTGCGCATCGCCCGTGCGGTGGTAGGCACTGAACACCGAACCCGCCGGGTCGGCCACGCACACCTGCGTGGCATGGCGCTGGTAGCGCACATAGCGGCCAATGGTGGCGCTGGTGCCGCCCGTGCCCGCACCCACCACAATCCAGCGCGGTACCGAGTGCGGCTCGCGCGCCATCTGCGTGAACATGCTCTCGGCAATGTTGTTGTTGCCGCGCCAGTCTGTCGCGCGCTCGGCATAGGTGAACTGGTCCATGTAGTGGCCGCCCGTCTCCTCGGCAATCGCATGGGCCGCCTCATACACCGCTCCCGCGCTGTCCACAAAATGGCAACGCCCGCCATGGAACTCGATCTGCGCGACCTTCTCGGGCGAGGTGCTGCGCGGCATCACCGCCACAAACGGCAGCCCCAGCAGCCGCGCAAAGTAGGCTTCGCTCACCGCAGTGGAGCCGCTGGACGACTCGACGATGGTCGAGCCTTCATGCACCCAGCCGTTGCACAGTGCATACAAGAAAAGCGACCGCGCCAGCCGGTGCTTCAGGCTGCCCGTGGGGTGGGTGGATTCGTCCTTGAGGTACAGGTCAATGCCATGCGCGGCAAACGCGGGCAGCCGCAGCGGGATCAGGTGCGTGTCGGCGCTGCGCTGGTAGTCGGCTTCGATGCGGGCGATGGCTTCGTGGAGCCAGCGGGAAGGAGGGGAGAGAGTCTGCATGCGAGCATTGTCGCAGCGCCTCCAGCCTGGGCCGCAGAGATGGTCACAGACCGTAGAAAACCTGATTTGCTTCGATGCGTTGGGCTTGGTCCGCCGGGTATCGGCGCTCGGCCAGCAGCCGCTGCAGCGCAGCACGACCCAGGTCTCGGTGGGGGGTGTAGAAGGCGCTGACGGCCAGCTCATCCAGTGCACGCCATGTGTACACCTGTGTATCCACAAAAAGAATGTCCGCAGGTTGCGGAATCTGTGATGCCTGCAGGGCAAACACGGTGGCCAGTGCATGTTCGGCCCGTTCGCGGTGATAGCGGGCCAGTTCGCAAAGGGGCTCAGCCCTCTGCGGGCGGGCCGCGTAGGCAGCCAGATAAGCATCGCGCACGGTGGCGGGTGGGGCCTGGTTGCGCTCATGCAGCACGGCGATCTGGAACAGGGCATACCAGCGCTCTTCGTCCCATCCCCCCATGTCGACCCGGCGCTGGTACCACAGCAGGCTGGGCTCGATCTTCCCGGCATCGCGGCAGCTCTGGGCCAGATAGAACACATTGCGCGTGTTCGTGGGGTCGTCCCGCACGGCCTGTTCCAGCAGCGCCATGTCACGCAGATAGGTCTCGGGGTCGCGCGCGCGGGCGCCATCGTGAGACACATGGATGACCGGTCCCCGCAGCGTCTGCCAGGGGCCGTGCTGCGCGGCGGTCAGGTACTCGTGCAGCACACCCTCCCAGCGCCAGCCGATGCGGGTGGCCACCAGGCTGTTGCGCTGATATTCCCAGCCGTCCATGTGGCAGGTCAGGGTGTATCCATCGGCCGTGAGTTCGGGCCAGGTGAACTGCGGCGGTACACGCAGCTGCTCATCGGCATCGATGAACAGCAGATAGGCCCCATGGGGGCGCGCCAGCTCGAGCGCCTCGTTGCGGTTGTGCGCGAAGTTCTTCCAGGGCCGTTCGTGCAGCGTGCCAGGCACGTCCTGCATGAACGCGCGGATGAGGTCCTGCGTGCCGTCGGTGGAGCCCGTGTCCACAATGACCCAGTGGTCCACCCAGGGCTTGACCGAGCCGAGGCACCGGGCGATGACCGGGGCCTCGTTCTTCACGATCATGTTCAGGCAGATGCGGGGGCTGCTCACCAAGAAGCTGTGCCTTTTGCACTCGCTGGGTTCAAGGGACTCGGCGCGTCCTACTGGCAGATAGCCGATGCTTCCGCGGAGAGGTCATTGAAAACCGAGTACTGGCAGGTCCATTGATTGGGTGCGGAAGGGTATCCCCCTTCGAAATAGCTGCCACCGCGCCCCGCGGTGATGCGGCAGCCGCCGCTGACCACGGTCTTGCCCGCCGCGCAAGTGGCGGTCAACTGGACGTCCGCTGGATCGTCGGGGGGAGTGTGATTCACCAGCAGCCAGCTCCCGAGGGCGGTCGTGGTGGTGAGCGTCACTGTTCCAGCACCCGACGCTCCCGTCGCGCCCGTGGCTCCGGTTGCACCCGTTGCGCCGATCGCCCCGGTGGGACCCGCCACGCCTTGAACCCCCTGGATGCCTTGCGGCCCCTGAGGTCCGGCAACGACGCTGTCAGCGCCCGTGGCACCCGTGGCTCCGGTGGCGCCTGTCGGTCCCGTGGTGCCGGTGGCACCTGTGGCGCCTGTCGGGCCGGTGGCCCCCGTCACGCCGGTGGATCCCGTGGGTCCTGCTGCTCCCGTCACACCGGTCGCACCGGCAGCACCCGTGACCCCCGTGGGCCCTGTCACTCCGATCGCTCCGGTGGGTCCCGTGGGGCCGGTGGCGCCAGTCGCCCCGGTACCGATGCCCCCTGCACAGGGCCCCAGGCGGCCGGTGGGCCCGTCAAAGCAGGTGAGATTGTTGTTGGGTGTTGCGCCGAGCAGGCCAGGGGCCCGCACTTCGCCGCTGTCCTGCACGCGGAAGCGTTCCTGGGTGCCCGTGGAGTTCTTGATCACGAACCCGCCGCCGCTGGGGACGGTGGCGGAGATGTCGGCGGCCAGGGCCGTGGGGCTGTGCACGGCGTAGACGGCGCCCAGGGCAACGATCAGAGGCAGGGAGTGGAAGCGGTATTTCATTGTGTGGTGTTCCTGGCCTCAGTCAATCAAATGTACTGCGCTGTGCGGCTGCGGCGGTGCCGCCAGAAGGCCGCCATGCCCATCAGCAGTGCCAGCAGCATCAGGCCGTACTCGCTCAGCGTGGGGATGCTGGTGGCAACCGCTGCGCCGCCGATCTGCACGTTGCCTGCCACGGAGGCGAAGCTCTGGTTCACCGTGGCGCCGGGGGCCAGGTTGATGACTGCCGTGCCGCCGCCCGAGGAGACCAGCTGGATGTTCTGCCCTGGTGCGCCCTGCAGCGTCAGGGTGCCGAGCACGGTGATGTTGGTGCCTGCGGGGATGACAAAGGTGCGGCCTGTGGCGCTGGACAGGGTCAGGTTCTGGAAGACCATGGTGCCTGACAGCTGGCTGGTGTTGCCGGTGCAGCCGTCCGTGAGGGCCACCGTGCCATTTCCGGCGTTGAAGGTGCCGGTGCTGCTCAGGTCACCGCCTACCGCGAGCACGCCGGAGCCTCCGTTGAAGGTGCCGGTGCCTGCCACATTGAGGTTGCTGGTGGTCGAGAACTGGCCCGCGATGATGTTCAGCGAGCCCTCCACCTCCACGGAGAGGCACCCCATGTCCATGGAGCCACCCGGCACGTCGAACGAACCTCCGGAGGGAATGACGAGTTGTGCCCAGGCGGGTGCGGCCAGGCCACAGCAAAGCATGGCCACGGCGGCCAGTTGGCGGACTATCGATTTCACGGATCTCCCTCTGCGTCTGCACCCTTGAACCAAGAGCTCGGCGCATCTGATGTTGGCGGGACTGGCTGCGATCCGGCACTGGACCGGGGCTGGCGAATCCCGAGGCGCTTGTTTGATGGTGGATGATCATCAATATTTGCAATGATTGCAAACAATATTTAACAGTCGTCTATGGCCGCTGACGGCGGCTACCAGTCTTCCTTTACCGCCAGAACGGCATCCCTTCCCGCCGCGGCGCGTCCAGCGAGCCACGCCGTGAGGGTGCCGGATGCGGCCACGGCCATGCACAGGGCGCCCAGCCGTCCCACCGGAACCGCCAGGTCCATGGTCCAGTGAAAGCTCTGCGGGTTGACCACGTGCACCAGGACCACCGACACGGCCAGGCCCAGCAGCAGGCCCGCCGTCGCGCCCACACCCGTCCAGGCGGCGCCTTCGCCGGCCACCACGGCCAGGATCTGGCGGCGCGTGAGGCCCAGGTGCGCGAGCAGGCCGAACTCCTTGCGGCGCGCCAGGATCTGGGCGCTGAAGCTGGCGGCCACGCCAAAGAGCCCGATGCCGATCGCCACCGCCTGCAGCCAGTAGGTGACCGCGAAGCTGCGGTCGAAGATGCGCAGCGAGCGCGCGCGGATCGTGCCGGAGGAGACGAACTCCACCAGCGCCGCCGGCTGCAAGTCAGCCAGGGGCGCGGCGTCCGCCGCACCCGCCCTCCGGGGTTCGCCGGCATGCGCCGCGGCCATGGCCTGGATGGACTCCTGCAGGGCCTGCAGATCGGCCCCTTCACGGGGCCACAGTGCCAGATCGCTGGTGCGGGCATCACCGGTCAGGCGCAGCCAGACCGCACGGTCCATCACCACCGCGCCCGATTGCCGGGCATAGTCGCGCCAGACGCCTGCTATATAAAAGATAGCTTCCTGCGTTTTATCACCAAGGATGGGAGGGCTGAAAGCCCTGGAGAGGGCTGGCCATTCCATGCCCGGGCGCATGCCATACAGGTCCACCACCGCCTCGCTCACGTACACCCCGGTATACCCCGCGGGCACGGGCAGCGCATCGCCCACCAGGGGCAGCTGGCGCGCGGGATCATTGCCCAGCGGGCGGCTGATGACCATGAGCGCGGGACGGGCGGCATCGAGCTGCAGCGGACTGGCCCGCAGGGGTTGAACGCGCTCCAGCCCGGGCAGCTGGGCGACCGCCTCCGCAAAGCCGGCGGGCAGCAGCGCGGCGTCGCTGCCCGGGGCGTTGATGGCCGGGCGCACATACAGGGGCGAGGGCAGCACCGCGTCCAGCCACTGCGTGACCGAGCCGCGAAAGCTCGACACCATCACCGTCAGCGCGACCGCCAGGCTCAGGCTGGCCACCACGCCCCCCACGGCGATGGCCGCCGTGCCGCGCATGCGCCGCGTGCGCTCCACCGCCAGCAGTGGCAGGGCATGGCGTGCGGCCAGCGGCTGCAGGCGGCGCAGCAGCCAGGCCATGCCCCAGGGCAGCAGTGCAATGCCGCCGACGAGCAGCAGGCCGATGGCCGCATAGGCCGCCAGCGGTATGCCAAAAACAGGTGGCGCCATGGCCAGCAGCGCACCCGTTGCGGTCAAGATGAGTCCCATCGCGCTATTGGCGGATTGCCGGGATGCCGTGCCCAGGCCCTTGAGCGTCTGCGCGGGTGGCAGCGCCTGCGCGGCACGCGCGGGCCACCAGCCGCCCACCAGCGCGGCCACCACGCCCAGGGCGCCATAGGCCAGGGCCGCCGGGGCGCTCCATTGCAGCGCGGGCTGCACGCCCGCGAAGTAGCCGCCGCCCAGGTCGCCGCCCAGCAGCCGCAGCGCGGCGGCGGCCAGGGCCGAGCCCAGTGCGATGCCGGCGGCGCTGCCCACCAGCCCCAGCGTGGCCGACTCGGCCAGGACCAGCCACAGGCGCTGGCGCGGCGTTGCGCCCAGCACGGCCAGCAGCGCGAACTGCGGCGCGCGCTGCGCCACGCTGAGCGCCAGCACCGAGAACACCAGGAACGCCCCCGTGAACAGCGCCACCAGCGCCAGCACGGTGAGGTTCACCCGGTAGGCGCGCGAGAGGTTGCCGATGCGCTGGGCCGCGTCGCCTGGCTGGGCGAACACCACATCGGCGGGCCAGCCCGGCAGGGCGCGCACGGCCTGCTCCCAGGCGCTGCGGTCCGTGCCGGGCTGCAGCTGGATGTCGATGCGGCTCAACTGCCCCGTGCGGCCAAACAGGTCCTGCGCGGCGCCGATGTCCATCACCGCCAGGGGGGCGCCGCCGGCCGCCACCGTACCGGCCACGTGCACCGTCCACTGCCGCAGGCCGGCCTGCAGCAACAGCCGCGGCGCAGGGCCGGTGGGGATTGCTGGCAGCCCCAGCGCCTGGAGCGCGGCGGCGTTGAGGAACACCGTGGCGGGGGCGAAGACCGCGAAGCGATCGGCGCCCGGCCACGGCCGGGGCATCAGCGCGGGCGCCATCGTGGGCACCAGCAGCGCATCGGCGCCCAGCACCCGCAGCGGCGTGCCGGGCGGCGGGGGCGCTGGCGGCGCTTCGGCATCCTGCCGCACGGCGGCCCGTGCCACCGCCGCCAGCTCCAGCAGCGGACTGGCCCGCGCCACCTGAGGATGGGTGGCGAGCTGTCCGTACAACGCCTCGGGCAGGCTGCCCTGCATGGCGCGCAGCTCCAGGTCGGGCTGGCCGTTGACCGCCCGCACCGCCTGCGAGAACTCGTCCAGCGCGGACGCATTGATCACATGCACCGCAAAGGCCAGCGCCACGCCCAGCATCACCGCGGTCACGGCCGCGGCGCTGCGCCAGGGATGGTGGCGCAGATCCTGCCAGGAGAAGGTGCGAAGCAGTGCGAGCATGGCGGGATTGTGCGGCCTGGCCTTGCGCGAACGCATTGAAAAGGATCCGGGAACACCGCGCCCTTAAGCTGGCCCACAGCCAGCGCATGCGACCATGCCGCCATGGCACCCGCCCCGTGGTGCCGTTCAGGGAGGCGATGGAATGGCATGCTGTGATGGAACCCTTCTCCCGGCGTCCCGCCTGGCGCGGCACATCCTCGCCTCGGGAGTGTTGTGGATGGCGCTGGCGGGACATGCCGCCCCGCCGCCGACGCCAGCCCCGCCGCCAGGCTTCGACTGGTCGGGACCCGCGGACACCATGGCCGCTGCCGCGCTGGGCCCGTTGCGCGGCGCCGCCGAAGTGGGGGTATGGCACGGTGGCCAGGCCCGTTTCGGCACGGCCCGCAACCGTGTGGCAGAGGCACCTGCCCAGGCGCTGTTCGAGGTGGGCTCGATCAGCAAGGTGTTCACCGGCCTGCTGCTGGCGCAGGCGGTGGAGCGCGGCGACATGGCGCTGGACGACACGCTGGGCGGGCTGCTCAATGGCACGCCCGCCGTGGCGCCCACCTTGCCCGCCCCGGTGGCCGCCATCACCCTGCGCCAGCTGGTCACGCACACCTCCTGCCTGCCACGCCTGCCGGCGGACTTCCGCCGCGATTCGGACGCCGCCAACCCCTATCTGCGCTACGACCGCCCCCGCCTGTGGCAGGCCTTGGCCGATGCACGCCTGGCGCAGTCGCCGCCGTGCGCGGGCGTGTACAGCAACCTTGGCTTTGCGGTGCTGGGCGAGGTGCTGGCGCAGCGCTATGGCCAGCCCTGGGCCACGCTCGTGCACGAGCGCATCACCGGCCCGCTGGGCATGCAGGACACGGTGCAGTCGCTGGGCGGCAAGGCGCCGCGCCTGGCTGCGCCACATGAAGGCGAGACGCCGGTGTCGGTGTGGGAGTTCGATGCCTTTGCCGGTGCGGGGGCCCTGCGCTCCACGGCGGCCGACATGCTGGTGTTCAGCCGCGCGCTGCTGGCCGGCGCGCGGGGGCCTCTGGGCCCGGCGGCCGAGCGCCTGTTCACGCCGCTGGCGGACCACGACGGCGGCCAGATCGGCTACGCCATCATGCTGCGCGAGCGCGACGGGCTGCGCACCTGGCTGCATGGCGGCGGCACGGGGGGCTTTCGCAGCGTATGGCTGCTGGCACCCGACCGGGGCGAGGCGGTGATCGCCCTAGTGGCCAACGCACGGGCCGCGCAGCAGGATGTGATGACGCCGCTGCTGGCGCTGCGCTACCCCGTGCCGCCCGGCCAGCCCGCCACCGACGCGGCCGCGTTGGCGCCGTACGAAGGGGTCTACCGCGCGTCGCCTGCGGTGGCCCTGAGCCTGGCCCTTGTGGATGGCCAGTTGCAGCTGCGGCCCACTGGCGGTGTGTTCGAGCCGCTGCAGGTGCTGGGGCCCGACGCCTTCACGCAGCCCGCATCGGGCCGGCAGCTGCGCTTCGAGCGCGACAAGGAAGGGCGGCCCGCGGTGCTGCGCTACACGCGTTTTGGCGCGCGCTTGACGGCCCTGCGTGCGGAGGAACCGCTGGTTGGCCTTGCGCCGCCACAGTCGGACGAGGTGCTGGCCCCGTACCTGGGCCGCTACCGCCTGCGCGGCGGCAATGTGCTGGATGTGCAGGCCACGGGTGGCCGCCTGCAGGTGCGCCTGGGCTCCCAACCGCGCTACACGGTGTACCCGCTTCCCGGCCAGCAGGACCGGTTTGCGTACGACGCGGTGCGGGCGGAACTGGAGTTCGAGCGTTATTCCAGCGGCGAGGTGCGTGCCGTGGTGCTGCACCAGAACGGGCGCTTCCGCGCGCCCCGCCTCGAACCGTGATGCGGGTGTTACGGGTCAGCCGCTCGCGCTGATGCCGTCGCTGCGCAGCCGCAGCACCCGGTCGGCGCGGGCGGCAGCGGCATCCGAATGCGTGACCAGTACCAGCGACGCGCCGTGCCCGCGCGTCTGCGCGAGCAGCAGGTCCATCACGCGGGCGGCGGTGGTGGGGTCGAGGTTGCCGGTGGGTTCGTCGGCCAGCAGCAGGGCGGGGCGATGGACCAGCGCGCGGGCGATGGCCACGCGCTGCAGCTGCCCGCCGCTCAGTTGTTGCGGCAGGCGCGCGCCCAGTGCGCCCATGTCGACGGCGTCCAGCATCTGCTGAACACGCGCCGGGTCGTTGCGGCCCAGCAGCATCAGCGGCAGGGCCACGTTCTGCGCCACGTCCAGGTGCGGCAGCACGTGGAAGGCCTGGAAGACAAAGCCCACGTGGGCGCGGCGCCACAGGGCGCGCCCCGTGTCGTCGAGCTCGCCCAGGTCGGTGGTGCCGTGGGTGATGCGGCCGGTGTCCCAGCTGTCCAGCCCGGCCAGGCAGTTGAGCAGGGTGGACTTGCCCACGCCCGAGTCGCCCACGATGGCCACGAATTCGCCGGGCGCCACGGTGAACTGCACTTGGGCGAAGACCGGCGTGTCGCCGTAGCGCTTGCCCAGCTGTTCGGCGCGCAGCAGCGTCATGGCGTGGCCTGCTCGCGCTGCGCGAGCCGCCGCAGCACGGCCTGCACGAGCCGGGCCGTGGCGTCGGGCTGGTCGCACGCAATGGTGTGGCGCCCCGGCATGCCGCGCAGCCAGGTGATCTGGCGCTTGGCGAGCTGGCGCGTGGCGGCAATGCCGCGCTCGCGCAGGTGGGCCAGGTTCAGGGGCGTGCCGGGTGCGCGGGTGGCCTGGAAGTCCAGCTCTTCCCACGCCTGGCGGTAGCCCACGCAGCGCATGGATGGCAGGTCCGGATGCAGGTCGCCGCGCGCGCGCAGGGCCCGCACTTCATCGAGGAAACCTCCAGCGAGCATGGCGTCAAAGCGCTGGGCAATCCGGGCGTGGAGCCAGGCGCGGTCCTCCGGTTCCAAAGAAAAGAGGGCTGTAGCGCTTGCTGGATCTGCGCCTGCAGCTCTCTTTTTTGTAGTGTGAAAGCTCGACAGGGGCTGGCCGGAGACATGCCACACCTCCAGCGCGCGCTGGATGCGCTGGCTGTCGGCAGGCGCCAGGCGGGCGGCGGTCACGGGGTCGACCGCCGCCAGTTCCGCATGCAGCGCGGGCCAGCCCAGTTCGGTGGCCCGCGCTTCGATCCGCGCGCGCACGGCGGGGTCGGCGGCGGGCATGTCGTCGATGCCGTCGAACAGCGCCTTGAAGTACAGCATGGTGCCGCCCACCAGCAGGGGCAGCGCGCCGCGCGCGCGGATCTCGCCGATGAGCCGCGCCGCGTCCTGCACGAACTCGGCCGCGCTGTAGGCCTGCAGCGGGTCGCGGATGTCGACGAGGTGGTGCGGCGCGGCGGCGCGTTCCTCGGGGGCGGGCTTGGCGGTGCCGATGTCCATGCCCCGGTAGACCAGGGCGGAGTCGACGCTGATGATCTCCACCGGCACGCCCTGGCTGCCCAGCACGGCGGCCAGCGCGAGCGCGCCCGCCGTTTTGCCGGAAGCCGTGGGACCTGCCAGGGCGATGGCGGGCAGCAGGGGCTCGGGCAGGGTCACGCACGGGCTCCGAACTTCTGCACCAGCGTCCACGAGATGAGCGCCAGCGCGGCCGACCAGAACCAGATGCCGTTGACCAGGGGCCACACGGTGCCGTCCAGGCGCGCGCCCAGCCAGCCGCCGATGGCAAAGGCGGCCAGCATCATCATGAAACCATTGAGCGCCGACGCCACGCCCGCCGCCTGCGGAAACGGGCCGACAGCGCCGCTTTGCCCGCAGGGCTGGTGGATGCCGTGGCCCAGCATGAAGAGATAGAAGGGCAAGGTCAGCGCCCAGGGCTGGTGCCAGCCCACGTGCGCCACCAGCGCCATCAGCGTGCCGCCGCTGATGCTCAGTGCCCCCGCGATGGCCACCGTGCGCTGCAGGCCGAAGCGGGCCAGCAGGCTGCGGCACAGGAAGGTGCCGCCAAAGTAGGCCAGGCAGGCAGACGCCATGGTCCAGCCGTACTGCGTGCGGGTGAGGCCCAGCACGTCGATGTAGACGAACGAAGAGGCTGCCAGGAAGGTGAACAGGCCGCCGTAGGTGGCCGTGGTCTGCAGCGAGAACGCCCAGAAGGTGGGGTGGCGCAGCACCTGCATCCAGGTGCCCAGCAGCACGCGCGGCTGCAGTGCCTGCGGGTTGCGCCGCGCCAGGGTCTCGGGCATGCGCAGCGCCACCAGGGCCAGCGTGACGACGGCATACACCGTGAGCGCCAGCAGCGCCGCGCGCCAGCCCAGCCATTCGCTGAGCAGCCCGCCCATGGGCGCGCAGATGCAGGCCACGATGCCCAGCCCCGTGAGCGCCTTGGACATGGCGCGCGCGCCGTCGAGCGGCGTGTACAGGTCGCGCACGATGGCCCGCGCGCACATCACCACCGCGCCCATCGCGGCGCCCTGGGCGATGCGCCACACAATGAGCAGCGCCATGGTGGGTGCAAATGCGCTGCCCAGCGATGCCAGGGTGTAGATGCCGAGCCCCGCCAGCAGGATGGGCCTGCGTCCGAAGCGGTCCGACAGCGGCCCCCATACCATCTGCGAGCAGCCAAACGCCAGCAGCAGGCCGCTGAGCGTGAGCTGCGCGGCCGCCATGGGTGCGCCCAGGCTGCGCGTGAGGGCGGGCAGGGCGGGCAGGTACAGGTCGGTGGTGACGGGCTGGATGGAGAGCAGCAGCGCGAGCACCAGGATGGCCAGGCCGGGCTGGATGGAGGCGGAAGCAGCCGTGGGCACGGCGGTGGCGGAGGGGGCAGACATATCTGTCTGAGGGTACCAGATGGGGCACGGGCGCCTTGCCGGGCGGGGCTTGTGAGAGATGGTGAGAGTTGGTGTGTGACGCGCGTCGCGCGGGTGACAGGGCGCGGGGCCGGTGGCGCAGCACCATGGTGGTGCGGCTGGCCGGATCCAGGCCGCCGCACAACAACACACAACACAACAAGCCAGGAGACATCCCATGCACAAGATCACAACCCGCCGAGGGTCCCAGGGCTGGCGCCCCGCCATGACTACCCGGCTGCGCAGTGCGCTGGCGCTGGCCGCCCTGGGCACCGCCCTGGCCGCCCAGGCACAGGCCCCGGCCCTGCCCGCGCCAGAGAGCGTGACGCTGGACAAGCTGGGCTACATGACCACCTTCCCGCCCGAGGGCGCGCAGCGTGTGGACCTGAGCAATTCCTTCAAGTACCCCCAAATGCGCTGGGCGCTGCAGCACCTGCGCGAGCTGCAGCCCACGCACAACATCCGCCGGGGTGGGGCGGCTGCATCGGCCCTGCCTGCAGACCCCAAGCCCCTGGGCGGCGTGGTGTTTGATGACGACAAGGGGCAGCCCATCACGGTGGACCAGTGGCTCACCCGCACCTACACCGATGCGCTGGTGGTGGTGCACAAGGGCCGCGTGGTGTACGAGCGCTACGACAACCAGATGAAGCCGTACACGCCGCACCTGCTGTTCTCGGTCACCAAGTCGTTCACCGGCCTCATGGCCGCGCAACTGGCGCACGAGGGCAAGATCGACCCCAGCGCGCTGGTCACCAAATATGTGCCGGAGCTGGCCGACTCGGCCTGGGGCGACATGAAGGTGCGCGAGGTGATGGACATGACGGGTGCCGTGCGTTTCCGCGAGGTCTACACCGACCCCACGACCGAAATTTTTGGCTACAGCTGGTCCAGCGGCATGCTGCCACGCCCGCCGGGCTACCAGGGGCCGACCACTGTGTATGACTTCCTGAAGACGCTCAAGAAGGAAGGCGAACACGGCGCGGGTTTTGTGTACCGCACCGTGCATTCCGAGGTGCTGGGCTGGATTGTTTCGCGCGCCACCGGCAAGCACTGGGCCGAACTGATGAGCGAGAACATCTGGCAGAAACTGGGCATGGAAGAAGACGCCCACGTGATGGTGGACAGCGTGGGCACGCCGCTGCAGGGCGCAGGGCTCAATGCCACGGCGCGCGACCTGGCGCGGTTTGGCGAAATGCTGCGCCTGGGCGGCAGCTACAACGGCCAGAAGATTTTTGACAAGGCCGTGATCGACGATACCGCCAAAGGCGGCGACCGCGAGAAGTTCAAGATGGGCGGCATGGCGTTTCGCCCCGGCTACAGCTACCGCAACCAGTGGTGGGTGCTGCACAACGCCGATGGCGCCTGGGAGGCCGCGGGCATCCACGGCCAGTTCATCCATGTGAACCCGGCTGCCGAGATGGTGGTGGTCAAGCTCTCGTCGCACCCGGTGGCGGGCGCGGGCTTCACCCACCCGCTCACCCTCAAGGCCTGGGCGGCACTGGCGCAGGCGGTGCGGCGCTGAGGGCGTGCCCTCCAGGCCAAATTACTTCAGCTTGAAGAGAGCCACCATGGCCTCGCGGTAGAGGCCCTGGCCCACGGCGTTGGTGGTGTGGTGCGATCCACCCTCCACCAGCACAAACCGCTTGGGCTCGGCCGCCGCCTCGTACAGCTTGCGGCCCAGGCTGGGCAGGATGAGGCTGTCTTCGCTGCCATGCACCACGAGCAGGGGCGAGCCGATTTCGGAGACCTTGCGCACGGATTCGAAACGCTGGGTGATGAGGGCCGACACCGGCAACCACCCCCATTTGAAGGTGCTGACCACCTCGGGGATGCTCGTGAACGTGCCTTCGACGATGGTGCCCTGCTCGTCGGGGACCTGGCGGGCCAGGTCGATGGCGATGGCCCCGCCCAGCGAGTGCCCGAAGATGTAGCGCGGCGTGCCCGGCGCCTGGCGGGCGAGCCAGTCCCAGGCGGCGCGGGCGTCCTCGCCGGCCGTGACCTCGGAAGGCAGCGCGGCGCTGCTCTGGCCGAACCCCCGGTAGTCAATGGCGAGCACCGAGAACCCCAATTCCTGCATGCGGCGCATGCGGCCGGACGAGCCCGCCACGTTCCAGCGCGCCCCGTGCAGGTACAGCATCACGGGGGCGTCCGCGCGCGCATGGGCCAGCCACAGGCCGTGCAGCCGGCCAGGCTGGCCGGTGGCCTCGGACTGGAAATCGATCCACACGTCCTGCATGTCCTCGGTGGACTGGGGGCCGCCCCAGCTGCGGTCGCTGGGCTGGAAGATCCACTCGCGCTGCTTGGCGTCGAGGGTGGCGCAGCCCGCCGAGACGGCGATGGCCAGCGCCAGGGAGATCAGAAGGGGGGTGCGTTTCATGGAAAGGAGAGAGTCGCCATCGTGCCGGAAAGTTCTCGCACGGAAAGCAGGGTTTGTGCCCATCTTCCCGCAGAGCCCGCCAACTGCCCGGCAACTGCCCTTCTTTTCACCGCTTCTGAAACGTTTCCCGAAGAAAGGTCAGACCACGCCCTGCGCCAGCATGGCGTCGGCCACCTTGACGAAGCCCGCGATATTGGCGCCGTCCACGTAGCTCACGCTGCCGTCGCTGCGCTTGCCATAGTGCAGGCACGCGGCATGGATGCCCTGCATGATCTGCAGCAGCCGCGCATCGACCTCTTCGCGGGGCCACGACAGGCGGGCGGCGTTCTGGCTCATTTCCAGGCCCGAGGTCGCCACGCCGCCGGCGTTGCTGGCCTTGCCGGGGGCGTAGAGCACGCCTGCCGCCTCGAAGGCCTTGGCGGCATCGATGGTGGAAGGCATGTTGGCGCCTTCCGCCACGCAGACCACGCCGTTCCTGATCAGGGTGGCGGCGTCCTGGGCGTCCAGCTCGTTCTGCGTGGCGCAGGGCAGAGCCACGTCTACGGGCACGTGCCAGGGGCGCACACCGGCCTCGAAGCGGGAGCCCGTGCGAGCTGCGTAGTCGCTCACGCGGCCATACAGATGGTTCTTCACCTCCATCAGCTCGGCCAGCTTCTGCGGGGTGAAACCGTCCTCGTCCACGATGGTGCCGCTCGAATCCGACACGGTGACCACCTTGGCGCCCAGCTGCAGGGCCTTTTCGACCGCGTACTGCGCCACGTTGCCCGATCCCGAGACCGAGACGCGCATGCCGTCGAGCGAGCGGCCCCGGGATTTGAGCATCTCCTGCGCGAAATACACGGTGCCATAGCCCGTGGCCTCGGGGCGGATCAGCGATCCGCCGAACGACAGGCCCTTGCCGGTGAACACGCAGTCCGCCCGGTTGCTGAGCTTCTTCATCATGCCCGCCATGAAGCCCACCTCGCGGCCGCCCACGCCGATGTCGCCTGCCGGCACGTCGGTGTCGGCACCCACGTGGCGGAACAGCTCGGAGACGAAGGCTTGGCAAAAACGCATGACTTCACCGGGGCTCTTGCCCTTGGGGTCGAAGTCGGAGCCGCCCTTGCCGCCGCCCATGGGCAGCGTGGTCAGCGCGTTCTTGAAGGTCTGCTCGAACGCCAGGAACTTGAGCACCGACAGGTTCACCGAGGGGTGAAAGCGCAGGCCGCCCTTGTAGGGGCCGATCGCCATGCTGTGCTGGATGCGGTAGCCGCGGTTGACCTGCACGGTGCCATGGTCGTCCACCCACGACACGCGGAACATCACGATGCGCTCGGGCTCGACGAGCCGCTCCAGCAGGCCATGCTCGGCATAGCGGGGGTGCTGGGCGATGAACGGCCACAGGCTTTCCATGACTTCAGTGACGGCCTGCAGGAATTCGGGCTGACCCGGATTGCGGTGGGCCACGTGGGAAAGGAAGCTGCCTGCGGACTCGTATTTCATGTTCAAAAAGCTTTCTGCGTCAAAAAGCAGGCAATGGCGCGCTGCAACATCGAATTATGTTCAAAAGTTATACGTTTATGCGCATGCCTATGCACAATGGTGGGGAATGTGGCGGGTGAGTTGCCATATGTTGGTGCGGCGGGGGGCTGGCGTGGGCTGTCACCGGCGCGCAAAACGGGAGTCATCGCCTTGTCACAGGCGGCGGCCACAGTTCGGCGGTTCTAAACACAACGAGGAGAAGAGCATGCACATTCCTGGTGCGAAGTTGGGTGCGCTGGCCTTGCTGGCCACGCTGGCGGCCTGCGGCGGCAACGATGACAACCCCTATCCCACGCTGAATGGCGACAAGCCGCTCGTGATCGGCCACCGGGGGGCCGCCGGTTACCTGCCCGACCACACGCTCGAGGGCTACAAGCGGGCCATCGACATGGGCGCCGACTTCATCGAACCCGACCTGGTGGCCACCAAGGACGGCGTGCTCGTGGCGCGCCACGAACCCAACATCACCGGCACCACCGATGTGTCCACCCGCGCCGAGTTCGCGGGCCGCAAGACCAAGAAGATGGTGGACGGCGTGGAGGAAGAGGGCTGGTTCGTGTCGGATTTCACCCTGGCCGAGATCAAGACCCTGCGCGCCGTCCAGCCCCTGTCGGACCGCGACCAGTCGCACAACGGCAAGTACCAGATCCCCACCCTGGAAGAAGTGCTGGACCTCGCCAAGAACGAAGGCGCCAAGGCCGGCCGCACCGTGGGCGTGTACCCCGAGACCAAGCACCCCACCTTCCATGCCAAGCTGGGCCTGCCGCTGGAAGACCGCCTGCTCGCCACGCTGGCCAAGTACGGCTACACCGCCAAGAGCTCGCCGGTCATCGTGCAGTCGTTCGAGGTGTCCAACCTCAAGTACCTGCGCACCAAGACGCAGATCCGCCTGGTGCAGCTGGTGGACGCGAACGACGTGAACCCCGACGGCAGCATGGACCTGACCGCCCCCTACGACAAGCCCTACGACTTTGCGGTGGCCGGCGACGCGCGCACCTTCGCCAGCCTGCTCACCCCCGCGGGCCTCAAGGAGGTCAAGACCTATGCCGACGGCATCGGCCCCTGGAAGCCGTACCTCATCCCCTCCAAGCAGGTGGACGCCAACAAGGACGGCAAGGCCGATGACCTCAATGGCGACGGCAAGATCGACGAACGCGACCGCGTGATGATGGCGCCCACCGATGTGGTGAAGAATGCCCACGCCGCGGGCCTGATGGTGCACCCCTACACCTTCCGCAGCGAGGCCAAGCGCCTGGCCTCGGACTTCAAGGGCGACCCCAAGGCCGAGTACAAGCTGTTCTACAACCTGGGTGTGGACGGCGTGTTCAGCGACTTCCCGGACACCGCCAAGGCAGCGCGCGACAACTGATGGGTTGTGACCGTGCTGGCTGACGGTGGTCCTCACAAAAAAGCGCCGTAAGGCGCTTTTTCAATTCTGCATGGTTGCGAATTAATTGATATGGGGTACTGTCTTCTCGAAAATGAAAATGACCTCTTCCTTGTTCTTGATGATCAGTCGAATTTCGAATGCAAGATTATAAATATTTTTGATTTTTGAGAACATCTCCATCATGCCATCCATTGTCCAGGCATGAAAGTGAATGCTGTAGTTGGAGGTGTTCAGTTCTCTGGAAATCTCGCTTTCGAATTGAGCCAGCGAATCTCCTGATCGGCGTGGGAAAAGTCCTTTGTCCATGCCGTTGGCTGCAAAGATCTTCGCGAATTCTGCATAGGCGAGTTCTCTCGACCAGCTTGGCCCTTCTTCATAGTCTCTATGAATGTGCTCAAAGGGCGTCTGGTTTCTTATGCTGTCAAAGCTGTGGCGCATCTCCGGCAAGCTTAGATACAGAATTCCACTGTGTTTCAAGATTCTCAGCATGTTCTTGAAGCCCTTGACTGGATCTTCAAAATGCTCAAGAACGTGATTTGCAATAACAAAATCTTGCGAATAATCTCCCAATTTCGAAAGACACTCGCCATCATCCACGATGTCGGGCCGAACTACGGCGTTTAAATCAACGCCGAAATCGCTCATTGAAAGGCCAGCCACTTTGTGGTTGGCATCGAGATCGTCGATGTTGTATTTGTCGACGTAAGTGACCTGGGCTGTTGGCGGGACGGGAAGTGGCGAGGCAAAAGCACCTATTTCAATTCCATGGCCGGAAATAAAATTGTCAGCTACCGTCTTTCGCACCTCCGTCATGGAACCACAGAGCGAACTTTTCGCTGTTGTAGTCGGAATTTTGCTTTTCTCACGAAGATCGAATTCGATTTGCATGAGCTTGTTTTGAATGCTCTGTGTTCCGAGCAGTCTGCGGATGAAAGTAATGACTGAGTGCAGCAAGATTTAAGGTCCGTATTCGAATGCCCAGAAAATGCGTTGCCCGACTGTCAACGCCGGGGCGTGCTATTGCAGATTCAATTTTTTGAAAATATGGAAGATGTTGATCGGAGGTGAGGGAAGATTGGGTTTGCTTGCGGTAATTCTGTGCTATTTACGTTTTTTTTGAAGAAGCTCCGTGTACATCCGCATTATTCGTGTCGCGCTGGGTGGATCGCTGGTGCATGTGGTTTTGACTCGGTAGTGCGTAGCTCATAAGGCTGAATCCTGAGCTTTCCGTGATTGGGTTCCCGTAGCTGTAGTGTTGCCGAAACACGCGCTGCTGGGCTGATGCTTTGTATCCGGCATCTCCCAAACCCTTCTGTCGGCTAAAGTACCGCCTTTATAAATCAACAGCTTGCGGCCCTGAACCGAGAAAAAATCTTGCCTATGAATGCACCGCCTACCACCCTGCCACTGCGCTCCATCCGGCCTGGCGACTGGATTGCAGTGCTGATCCTGCTCGCCTTGAGTGTCCTTCAACTTTACTACTGTGACTTGACCTTTCACGGACCGGACCAGATTCGAGACATGGACACGGTGCGCCAGTGGTTGCACCAGGGCCAATGGCCCCAAAGCAGTACCCCGTTCAACGGGCGCCTGTACTTTCCGCCGGGGTTCTACTATCTGCTGGGATTGCCCCTGCTGGTCATTGATAGCGAAATCAGCATCTTCGTCGCTTTTGGCCTGTTTTATGTGGCTTGTATCGGGTACGCATGGTACACACTGAGCCGGAGCCTGGGAGAACGCATCGCGCTGGCCTATTTGGTGTTGTGCATGCCGATTTTCGGGAGCGTCTACACCCACAGTGCCTGGAATCCCGCGCTGGTGATGGGTCTCTCCAGCTTGGTGCTGACACTGTGGGTGCAGGCACTGCAACAGCCTCGTCAGGGATGGTTTGCGTTGGTGCTGGCAATGTTTGTGCTATTGCAGATACATCCCTCGGCCGCACCGCTGGGTGTTGCACTGGGTCTGTATGCGCTGGTCCACCCGGCGGTGCTCAGGCACCGCGCCACCTGGGCCTCCATTGCCATCGTGGCGGCACTCAGCGCCCTGTGGGCGGCCTGGGCTCAGCCCTGGAACATCCCACGCGTCGTTGCCGCTCCGCCCCCACCCACCCCGGGTGGCTGGTCCGCGTTGCCCGGCAGAATTCTCGATGCAGGCAAGTGGTGGGACGCACTGGCCATGCCCTACCACATGGTCGCGGGCATCAGCCCCGCTATTCCGGCGGTCACGGCCGCTGCGGCCGCGCTGCTGGGGGTCATGCTCGTCGGCGTGGCACTGGGGCTGGTGCACGCCATGCGCGCGCGCGCCATGCGCTGGGTGGCATTCGCGCTGGTGCTGTGGTGGGTCATGGCGATCGCGCTCTTGTCCCATGGAGCCTTCTGGCATCTGGATGTGATCCAGCCCTGGCTGGCCCTGGTTGCAGCCTATGGCTGGGCACGCACCAGCGAGCAATGGAACTGTTCTCCTTCGCCATGGCGGTGGTGTGCCGCTGGGGTCGGTGCCCTGGCCCTGGGTGGGCAGGTGGGGCTGTACCGGCAGTTCGAGGCACAGGGCCGGATTGACGTGTCAGCCAACGCATCGTTCTTTCCACGCATACAGGGCGTGGAACGCCTGATTCCCTCTTTCAGCTACCGGTATCTGCATGCTATGCAAACCTATTTGCAGACCGAAGGCATCTGCCAAAACCAATTGCGCGGCCTGTACTGGATGCTGGCGCGCGATATGACCAATCGCCAGTTCGATGCGCGTTGCCGCGACTCCGCCGGATACGCATCCGCCCTGCAATACCTGATCGAACCCACCCACCCCATCATCCCCTGGGCGCTAACGGAGGGACTGACTCCTGTGGCCAAGCTGCCCGGTGCCTCGGTGTATGCCTTGGCGCCATTGCCACTGCACATCAATGGCCGCGAGGGAGGAAATGTCTTTTCTGACGAAAAGGCAGACTACATGACATTTTTACCTGCCCGCCACGATCAGGGCATCAAGGTGCAGATCAGTGCGCAAGGCCCTACGGTGCTCCGTGTTTCGCTGCGTTGTACCGACGAAACAACTTTGCGCCTGCCGGACAGCTGGACGCTGGCACACGCCACATCGATGGCGCCGCCGCGCGCAAATCAAGTCAAGTACTTGGGCAGCAATTACTACACGTTTGAGTGGACTCTGCAGCCAGCCCAGGCCCACACTCCGATGACGCTGGCCACCCCACCGATCGTGACCCACTGCGATGTGTCGGCCGCGGCGCGTGCTTTGCCATAGCGCGCCGCCGTGCACATGGTGAGGAATTGAGGTATTGGAGAAACCTTTGTCGCGGCCCATGATGGGGCTGCAGCGCCAAGGCTGCTGCTCGATGTGCTTACCTAGCGCCCGCGCAGAAACAGCGCGTCCAGTTCCTTCATGCTCAGCTGCCGCCAGGTGGGCCGCCCGTGGTTGCACTGGTCCGACCGGTCCGTGGTTTCCATCTGCCGCAGCAGGGCGTTCATCTCGTCGATGGTGAGCCTGCGGTTGGCGCGCACGGCGCCGTGGCAGGCCATGGTGCCCAGGATCTCGTTGCGTGCGCGCTGCACCACGGTGGTGGCGTCGTGCGCGGCCAGTTCGGCCAGCACGCTGCGGGCCAGTTCCACCGGGTCGCCCTGGGCCAGGGTGGTGGGCACGGCGCGCACGGCCAGCGTCTTGGGCGAGAAGGGCACCACTTCCATGCCCAGCATGGCCAGCACCTCGGCGGATGCCTCGGCCGTGGCCACTTCCTCGGGCGTGGCGGCGAAGGTGGCCGGGATCAGCAGCGGCTGGCTGGCGATGCGGGCGTCGCCATCCACCTGGGCCTTGAGGCGCTCGTAGACGATGCGCTCGTGGGCGGCGTGCATGTCCACGATGACCATGCCCTGGGCGTTCTCGGCCAGGATGTACACGCCATGCAGCTGGGCCACCGCGCGGCCCAGGGGCCAGGTGGTCTCGCTGCCGGCGGGGCCGCGGGCGGCCGCTGGCGGCACGGAAGGGGCGCCGGGCACCGCGCCGCCGGCGGGGGCGGCCGCGGGGCCGTTGCCGTGCGAGGCATCGGCCGTGCCCGGCAGGGGCTGCGATGGCGTCGCAATGGGCAACACAGCGGCTGGCGCGTCATGGCCCATGGGCCCGGTCTCCCTCCTGGGGGCCCACAGCGCCTGCAGGTCGGCCACGTGGTGGCCACGCTCTTCAAATTTGATAGCTGACTGCGCTTGCCAGTGAAGGGCTGGAGGCTGATTGGGCCTGAAGTCCTCGGTGGGGCCCTGCGCCGTGGCGCCCGCGTCTGGCGCGGCTGCCCCCGCAGCAGCCGCAGCGACGGCCGCGAGCGCGGCGGCGCGCGGTGCGGCCAGCGCGTTTTCCACGGCATGGCGCACGGCCTGGTGCACCTCGCGGCTGTCCCGAAAGCGCACCTCGATCTTGGTGGGGTGCACGTTCACGTCCACGCGGGCCGGGTCGATCTCGACATACAGCGCATAGATGGGCTGCTTGTGGCCGTGCAGCACGTCTTCGTACGCGCTGCGGGCGGCATGGGTGAGTACCTTGTCGCGCACGAAGCGGCCGTTCACGTAGCAGTACTGGTGGTCGGGGCGCGAGCGGGCGGCGTCGGGCAGGCCCGCGCGGCCGGTGACGGTGACGGGGCCCACGCGGTGCTGCACGGCCACGGATTGCGTGACGAAGTCCTCGCCCAGCACGTCGGACAGGCGGCGGGCCAGCGCGTCCTGGGCATCCCCCTGTCCGGGCACGAAGGTGGCGCGCCACTGCTCCACCAGCTTGCCTTCGTGCCAGATGGCAAAGCCCACATCCGGCCGCGCGAGCGCGTGGCGCCGCACCGATTCGATGCAGTGCGCGAGTTCGGTGGCGTCGGTCTTCAGGAACTTGCGGCGCGCGGGGGTGGAGAAGAACAGCTCCTTCACCTCCACCGTGGTGCCGGTGCTGCGCGCGGCCGGGCGCAGCTCGCCGCTGCGCGCGTCCAGCAGGAAGGCATTGGGTTGCGCCGCCGGGCGCGAGAGCAGGGCCATCTCCGACACGGAGGCAATGGCGGCCAGCGCCTCGCCCCGAAAGCCCATGGTGGCCACGGTCTCCAGGTCGTTCAGGCTGGTGATCTTGCTGGTGGCATGGCGGCGCAGCGCCACGGGCAATTCTGCGTGTGGAATGCCCCCGCCGTCGTCTTCCACGGTGATCAGGCGCACGCCGCCAGCCGACAGGCGCACGGTGATCTGCGTGGCGCCCGCGTCCAGCGCGTTGTCCACCAGTTCGCGCACCACGGAAGCGGGGCGCTCGACCACCTCGCCGGCGGCGATCTGGCTGATGAGCTCATCGGGCAGGTCGCGGATGGGGCGCCGGGCCGTGGCGATGGGGGTGGTGGCGGGCTGCGCCGCCGCGAGGAGGGGAGTGGTGTCGTTCACCCGTGGGATTTTAGGGCGGGGGCCGCGCAGGGGTATCGGGCCGGGGCGGGGCCTGATGGGGATAATGCGCCCACCTTTTTGCTGCCCGGTGTCCGGACCCGCCCTTCCATGGAACTTGTCACTTTTCTCATCGACTTCATCCTGCACGTGGACAAGTACCTGGAGGCCTTCGTACAGGCCTACGGCATGTGGGTGTACGCCCTGCTGTTCGCCATCGTGTTCGTCGAGACAGGGCTGGTGGTGATGCCGTTCCTGCCGGGCGATTCGCTGCTGTTCATCGTGGGCGCGCTGTGCGGCGCGGGGATGATGAGCTTTCCGCTGGCCTGCGCGGTGCTGCTGGCGGCGGCCATCCTGGGCGACCAGTGCAACTACTCGCTGGGCCGCTACTTCGGGCCCAAGGTGTTCCAGTGGGAAAACTCGCGCTGGTTCAACCGCCGTGCGTTCAACCAGGCTCATGACTTTTACGAGCGCTATGGCGGCATCACCATCGTGATCGCGCGCTTCATGCCCTTCATCCGCACCTTCGCGCCGTTCGTGGCGGGTGTGGCGGAGATGGGCCGCGCCAAGTTCACCGCGTTCAACGTGGGGGGCGCGCTCCTGTGGGTCCTGGGCATCTGCTCGGCGGGGTATTTCTTTGGCAACTTTGCCTGGGTCAAGGAGAACCTGGACAAGATCATCTGGGCCATGATCTTCATCCCCGGCCTGATCGCCATCTTTGGTGCCTGGCGCGCCGGGCGGCAGGCCAGGACCGCACCTTGACCTTGAATCAACGGGTGCTATGAAAAAAAAAGCTGCCAGCGCTTGTGTGACAAGCGCTGGCAGCTTTTTTTATGCAGAACTCACCGGCAGCCCGGTTCGGCCGCAGGGGAGGTTGCCCGGCGGCCGGGGGGATCAGCGGCGATAAGGCCGGCGCTGATCGCGGTCCTCGCCGATCTCATGGCCGATCAGGGCGCCGGCGGCGGCACCGCCAATCGTGCCTGCGGGGCCCCCGAAGACGGCATTGCCGGCGACACCACCGACCACGGCGCCCACGCCGGTGCCCACCTGTGCGCTGGTGGGGTTCGAAGCGCAACCACCCAGTGCCAGGGCTGCGGTACAGGTGGTCGCAAGAAGGATGTGACGGATTTTCATGGCAAGAGTCCTTTGTGAATGGAATCAGGCCTGGGAGTCCGGCTGCGGCTGCAGACGGGCTGGACCTGTGGCTTCACTATCCGTCGCCCGGCGGGCCCCCCGCGTAGGCAGCCGTGGGATGCCGCTGTAGGACATGCGACCTCATGGGAAACGCCCGCCGCGTTGCCAAGTGCCGGCGGTTCCCGTGGTGCGCGGGCATCACGTTCCCCCTGGGGCGGGTTTACGTGGCATCGTCGGTGGTTGCCAACCGGCGGGCGGCAGCAGATCATTTCTAATGCAATCCATTCGTATAAGGACAGACACCATGGACCCTCAAACATCCCGCACGGGCCCGCAGCTGACGGTGGCGCAACAGATCGGCCTGATCGTGGGGGTGGCCGTCCTGGCGCTCGTGCTCATCCTGGCGTTGAGCCTGGTGCGCGTGCAGCACCTGGGCAGGACGGTGGACGGCCTGGCCAATGAGCAGGTCGAACGCCTGCAGCTGGCCCTGCGCTGGCGCAGCAACATCGCGGTCAACTCCACGCGGGTGTTCTCGGTGGTGCAGTCCGAAGGCGACGACCTGCAGAACTTCTTCAAGGACCTGATCGCCGCCACCACGGCCGACACGTCCAAGGTTCAAAAGCGCTACAGCGAGCTGGAAACCAGCCCCGAAGGCCTGCGCATCCAGGAGGAGCTGGCGGCGGTGCGCACGCCGTACCTCGCCACGCGCGACAAGGCCCTGGCGCTCAAGAAGGCAGGCGACATGGCACAGGCCAAGTCGTTTGCCATGTCCACCTTCGTGCCGGTGGTCAACCAGTACAACGCGGTCGCGGACAAGATGGTGGAATACCAGATCCAGCGGTCGGCCGACCAGGCCGCCGAGGCCGCGGGCCTGATCGGCTCCTACCGCGCCGCCGTGCTGGCGGCGGGCATCGCGGGGCTGGCGCTGCTGGTGCTGCTGTCCTGGGTGGTGGTGCGGCGCATCCGCCGCTCGCTGGGCGAGGTGGCCGCGGTGGCCCGGCGCATCGGCGAGGGCGACCTGTCACGGCCCATCCACGCGCAGGGGCGCGGCGAGGTGGCGCAGATGATGCAGGCCATGGAAACCATGCAGGCATCGCTGGTGCGCATCGTGGGCGACGTGCGCCACAGCAGCGACTCCATCGCCACCGGCTCCAGCGAGATCGCCTCGGGCAATGCCGACCTGAGCCAGCGCACCGAGGAGCAGGCCAGCAACCTCGAGCAGACAGCCGCGTCCATGGAGCAGATCACCAGCACCGTGAAGAACAACTCCGACACCGCGCAGCGCGCCGCCGTGCTGGCGGGCGCGGCATCGGCCGCGGCGGTGAAGGGGGGCGAGGTGGTGGGCCAGGTGGTGGCTACCATGCAGGACATCTCGGCCGCGTCGCGCAAGATCACCGACATCATCGCGGTGATCGACGGCATCGCGTTCCAGACCAACATCCTGGCGCTCAACGCGGCGGTGGAGGCGGCGCGCGCGGGCGAGCAGGGGCGTGGCTTCGCCGTGGTGGCCAGCGAGGTGCGCAGCCTGGCGCAGCGCTCGGCCTCCGCGGCCAAGGAGATCAAGGCGCTCATCAGCGACAGCGTGCAGAAGGTGGAAAACGGCACCCAGCTGGTGGGGGATGCCGGCCACAGCATGGAAGACATCGTCGCGCAGGTCCAGCGGGTGAGCGACCTGATTGGCGAGATCTCCAGCGCCACGGGCGAGCAGACCATCGGCATCAGCCAGGTCGGCGAGGCGGTGACGCAGCTCGACCAGGTCACGCAGCAGAACGCCGCGCTGGTGGAGCAGAGCGCCGCCGCCGCCGACAGCCTCAAGCACCAGGCGGCGCGGCTTGCGGAGGTCGTGAGCGTGTTCCGCCTGGAGCGGTGAGGCGAACCCCCTCTGAGTCGATTCGTGCCTCGGCCCTCAGCCCTCAGCCCCTCTCTCGCCTCGCCGTGCGAGCCGGGAGGGGGATGCTGCCAGCGCATGCAGGCGAAGCGCCGCATGCGCGGCCTGGCGGCCCTTGCGCGGGGCGCACTCGCGCTGGCTGCGCCAGCTGCATTCGTCGCCGGTGGCGCACGGCCCGATGAATAGTGGCTACGCCAAAACAGGGAGCTGAAAAAAACTCAGCGCGCACCCGCCAGCAGGCACAGGGTGACCAGCAGGGACGCGTGCTCCACCGCCTTGAGCGAATGCAGCGCGCGCGGCGCCAAGTGCACGAAGTCGCCGGGATGCAGCTGCTGGATGCCGTCCTCGCTGACGAACTCGACCACGCCCTCGATGCACTGCACCGTGGCCTCGCCGGGGGTCTGGTGTTCCTTCATGGATTTGCCCACGGGGAGCACGACGCGCATGACTTCGAGCTGGCCGGCCTTCAGGATGGCGGTGGTGATGGCCTCGGGCAGGCGGTCGCCCAGGGGGCGCACGCTGACGATCTGGCCGGATTGGGCGTGGGGCAGTGCCATGGCGTTTCTCCTTCCGTCCTCCCCGGTGCGTGCCGGTGTGCAGGAAGCACATGCCTGCACGCCGGGGCGTGGGTGATGAAGGCTACTTTGCCTGCACTTGGCGGTCCGCGCAAGGCTAGACGGAACGGCTGCGCGCCAGTGGCGGATTCTTGGCGAAGTAGCGCGTGATGCCGCGCATCAGCGCGTCGGCCAGCTGCTCCTGGTAGGCGCTGCTGCGCAGGCGCTTTTCCTCGTCGGGGTTGCTGATGAAGGCGGTTTCCACCAGCACGCTGGGGATGTCGGGGGCCTTGAGCACCGCGAAGCCCGCCTGCTCCACGCGCGGCTTGTGCAGCTTGGCCATGCCGCCGATCTCGCCCAGCAGCACGGAGCCGAGCTTGAGGCTGTCGTTGATCTGCGCGGTGGTGCTCATGTCGAGCAGCGCGCGCTGCACGTGCTGGTCCTTGGACTGCACGTTGATGCCCCCCACCAGGTCGGCCTGGTTCTCCTTGTTGGCCAGCCAGCGCGCGGCGGTGCTGGAGGCGCCGCCCTGGCTCAGCGCGAACACGCTGGCGCCGCGCGCGGCCGGCGTGGTGAAGGCATCGGCGTGGATGCTCACGAACAGGTCGGCCTGCACGCGCCGGGCCTTCTGCACGCGCGTGCCCAGGGGCACGAAGTAGTCGCCGTCGCGCGTGAGGAAGGCGCGCATGGGATTGCCACCCACGGTGGTGGCGTTGATGCGGTCGCGCAGCAGGTGGGCCACGCGCAGCACCACGTCCTTCTCGCGCGTGCCCGAGGGGCCGATGGCGCCCGGGTCCTCGCCGCCGTGGCCGGGGTCGAGCGCGACGATGATGATGCGGTCGGTGTGCGTGGACGTGGCCCGGTTGCCCGGCAGGCGCGTGGTTTCGGCCGGGGTGGCCGCCACCGGGGGCGCCGCCACGGGCGGGTGCTCTGCCGGGACGGGGCGGGTGGTGCGCTGCGCGATGAGGTCGCCGAGCGGGTCGTGCTCGGCGGGCGGCGTGGGCGCTTTGGGGGTGGCGGCGGCCGTGGTCACGGGGGCATCGCGCAGGCGCTCCGCGATGAGGGCCTCCAGCGGGTCCACCGGCGCGGCGGGGTAAAGGTCGAACACCAGGCGGTGCCGGTACGCCGCCACGGGGGGCAGCGTGAACACCTGCGGCATGGCGGGCTGCTTGAGGTCCACCACCAGGCGCACCACCCCGGGCGCGTTCTGCCCCACGCGGATGCCCGCGATGTTGGGGTCGTCCGGCTTGACCTTGGCGACCAGTTCGCGCAGCTCGGGGCTGAGGTCGATGCCCTCGATGTCCACCGCCAGGCGCGGCGGCGTGGTCACGAAGAACTGCTTGGCCACCAGCGCGCCGTCGGACTCGATGGTCACGCGCGAGTATTCGGGCGCGGGCCAGACGCGCACGGCCAGGATGGTGGCACCGCGCGCGATCTGCTGCGTGCCCAGCAGCAGCACGAGGCTGCCCGCCTGCAGCACGGCCCGGCGCGAAGCCACGCCCCGGGCTGCGGCCGGGGGCGTGCCGCTGGCGCTGCCGGGGCTCATCGCGGGCCTCCCGTGCGGGGCGCGCGGGGGCAGGCCGGGGTCGGTGCGGCCGATGGGCGGCTCATGGGTTCAGCAGCCCTTGCAGCATGTGGCGGCCGTTGGCGGTTTGGGCGTGCACCGTGATCTTCCTTTCGGTGTCGTCAATTGCTTCAATGTGTATAGCAAGGTCCGCAGGCGGCGTAAGCGCTGCAGCCTTTTCCGGCCATTCTGCCACCTTGAGCCCCGGGTTGGCAAAAATGTCCCTGAAGCCCGCGTCCTCCCATTCGCGCGGATCGTCGAAGCGATAGAAATCAAAGTGCCAGATCGCCAGGCCCGGGGCCTCGTGTGGCTCCACCACGGCGTAGGTGGGGCTCTTGATCCGGCTCTGCACGCCCAGGGCGCGCAGCAGGTGGCGCACCAGCGTGGTCTTGCCCGCGCCCAGGTCGCCGTGCAGCGTGACGAAGGCGTTGGACAGCCCCGGCTGCGCGGCCAGGCGCTGCGCGAAGGCGGCGGTGTCATCCTCGCTGTGCCAGGTGAAGGGGTGGGCGGGTTCGGCCGGGGCGGCCGTGCCGCTTCCTACAATCTGGCCGGTATGTGGTGCAACAGTCAACTCGTTCCTCAAATGCAGGAGTGGGCCCGCGAACTGGGATTTTCCCAAATCGGCGTGGCGGGGGTGGACTTGTCCGCCGCAGAGCCCGGCCTTTCGGCCTGGCTGGCGCAGGGCTTCCATGGTGACATGCATTACATGGCATCGCACGGCATGAGGCGCGCGCGCCCGGCCGAACTGGTGCCCGGCACCGTGAGCGTGATCACGGCACGCATGGATTATTTGCCGCGCGATACGGGCACGGGTGCGTCCGGCGGCTGGCAGGCTTTCGAACTGGGGCGCCTGGCCCGCCCGCAGGAAGGGATCGTCTCGGTCTATGCCCGGGGGCGCGACTACCACAAGGTGCTGCGCGCCCGCCTGCAAAAACTCAGCGACCGCATCGCCGAGGCCATCGGCCCCTTCGGCCACCGCGTATTCACCGATTCCGCGCCGGTGCTGGAGGCCGAGCTGGCCTCGCGCAGCGGCCAGGGCTGGCGCGGCAAGCACACCCTGGTGCTCAACCGCGAGGCCGGCTCGATGTTCTTCCTGGGCGAGATCTACGTGGACATGGCGTTGCCTGAAAGCGCCCCGGTCACCGCGCACTGCGGCAGCTGCAGCGCCTGCATCGACATCTGCCCCACGCAGGCCATCATCGCGCCGCACCGGCTCGATGCGCGGCGCTGCATCTCGTACCTGACCATCGAGCACGCGGGGCCCATCCCGCTGGAACTGCGGCCGCTCATGGGCAACCGCATCTACGGCTGCGACGACTGCCAGCTCATCTGCCCCTGGAACAAGTTCGCGCAGGCCAGCCGGCTGCCCGACTTCGACGAGCGCAAGGGCCTCGCGGGCCAGCAGCTGGCGCACCTGTTCGCATGGGACGAGGCCACCTTCCTGCGCATGACCGAGGGCGGCCCCATCCGCCGCATTGGCCACGAGCGCTGGCTGCGCAACGTGGCCGTGGCGCTGGGCAATGCGCTGCGGGCCACGGGCGATGGCGCGGTGCGTGCGGCGCTGCAGTCCCGTGCCCAGGAGCCCAGTGAACTCGTGCGCGAACATGTGGCCTGGGCGCTGGATTTTGAATGAAAGTGGGCTCTAGCGCTTGATGGGTAATCGCTGGCAGCTATCAAAAAATGAGTATTCAGGCCGAGGCTCTGTGTGGCTTTACCGCGCCAGCAGCCCGGCGTCCCTGAGCGTTTCCACCAGCCCTTGCGCAAACCGCTCGTAGCCGGCCGCATTGGCGTGGATCTGGTCGGACCGCAGGCGGGCGTCGGACAGCACGCCGGACCAGCCTTTGCTGTGCAGTGGAATCTTCAGCTCGGTCGCCACTTCTTCGTACAGCGCGTGATCGCCCAGCCGGCCGGTGGAGGCCGCCAAGAGAGACAGCTCGGGCACGGCCACCAGCAGCACCTGGGCGCCAGTGGACTGCGCGTCGGCGCAGATCTGGCGGATGTTGGCGCGGGTGGCGCTGGCGCTCTGGCGGCGCAGAAAGTCGTTGCCGCCGATGCCCACGATCACCAGCGCGGGCTGGTGCGATTGCAGCAGCGCCGGCAGGCGTTCGAGCCCCTGGGCCGAGGTGTCGCCCGACACGCCGGCGTTGACCACTTTCCAGCCCGTCAGGCGCGCCAGCACGGCAGGGTAGGCGGTGTCGGCCGATGCGCCCACGCCGGAGGTCAGCGAATCACCCAGCGCCAGCACCGTGGCGCCGGTGGGCACCGCCTGCGCGCGCGGGGCCTTGCGCCCGCAGCCCGCCAGCGGCACAAGCGCCACGGCCGCCACGCCCGCCATCAACGCGCGGCGGCGTGCTTGGACCAGGGCGGCGGAACGCAGGGCAGGGTGTGGATCGGTCATCGCAGAAATCCCAGGGCAAACGGCAGGCTGACCATGCCCAGCAGGGTCGATAGCGTGACCAGCCCCGCCACGTACGGTCCGTTGTAGCCCATGCGCGCCGCCAGCACATAGCAGGTGGAGGCGGTGGGCAGCGCGGAGAAGGCGAGCAGCATGGTGGTCTGCACCGGGTTCAGCCCAAAGAGGCGCGCCATGCCGAACGCGAGCAGCGGCTGCAGCAGGTGCCGGATGGACAGCACCGCCACGCTCAGCGCCTTGCCGCGCGTGAGCAGGCCAAACTGCAGGCCCGCGCCCGCGGCCATCAGCCCCAGCGCCAGCGATGCCGCGCTGATGCGGCCCACCGTGGGCGCGGCCCAGTCGGGAATCCTGAAGCCCAGCAGGTTGGCCACCAGCCCCGATACCGTGGCGACGATCAGCGGGTTGCGCACCAGCTCCCGCGCGAAGCTGTGCTGGCCGTGCCGCGCCATCGGCCACACGGCCGCCACGTTGAACAGCGGCACGCACACGCCGATCAGCACGGCGATCATGAGCAGGCCCTCGGAGCCCGCCAGGCGCTCGGCAATGGCCAGGCCAATGAACGAGTTGAAGCGGAACGCGACCTGGGCACTGGCGGCATGGTCGCGCGCGTCGATGCGCCGGCCCAGCCAGGGCCAGTGCGGCAGGCTGTAGGCCAGCGCGATCCCGATCAGGCCGGAGATCAGCCCGGCGGCGATCAGCCCCGATGCGGCGCCGATGTCCACGGGGCTCTTGACGATGGACTGGAACAGCAGCACGGGGAACAGCAGGTAGTACACCAGGCTCTCCACCGGCTGCCATACCGAGCGGTTCAGGGCGGTGTAGCGGCAGATGAGGTAGCCGCACAGGATGAGGGAGAAGTCGGGAAGCAGGAGCTGGGCGTAATTCACGCACGGAGAATACTTGATCCGTGTCGTGTTCTGCGGGTTAGCCCTTATGTGGAATCCGCAGGCTGCCAGGACACCGGTTGCGCATACCATCCAGGCTGTCTGTCACCCATGAAGGAGAACTCAATGCATCGTCGTCAATGGCTCGCGCTGACCGTACTGGCTGCCGCCGCAGGGTCCGCTGCCGCCCAGGGCTACCCCAACAAGGTCATCAAGCTGCAGGTGCCCTTCGCGCCCGGCGGTACCACCGACATCATTGCGCGCGTGATCGCCGACCCGCTGGGCAAGGCCCTGGGCCAATCCGTGATCGTGGAAAACAAGGCCGGTGGCGGCGGCATCGTGGGCGCGGCCGAAACCGCCCGTTCGGCGCCGGATGGCTACACGCTGGGCGTGGCCACCGTGTCCACCACGGCGGCCAATCCCGCCATCAATCCCAAGACGCCGTACAACCCGCTGACGGACTTCACGCCCATCATCAACATCGCGGCCACGCCCAACATCATTGCGGTGCACCCCAGCTTCCCCGCCAAGGACTACAAGGCGTTCGTGGCCGAGATCAAGAAGTCGCCCGGCAAGTATTCGTACTCCTCGTCCGGCACGGGCGGCATCGGCCACCTGCAGATGGAGCTGTACAAGAACCTCTCGGGCACCTTCGTGACGCACATCCCCTACCGTGGCGCGGGCCCCGCCCTGAATGACACCGTGGCCGGCCAGGTGCCCATGATTTTCGACAACCTGCCCTCGGCGCTGCCCTTCATCAAGGAAAACCGCCTGGTGCCCATCGTGGTCGCCGCGCCGCAGCGCGTTGCCGCCCTGCCCAACGTGCCCACGTTCAAGGAAATGGGCCTGGAGCCCGTGAACCGCATGGCGTACTACGGCATCGTGGGCCCCAAGGGCCTGTCCAAGGAGGTGGTGGACAAGGTCAACGCCGCCGTGCGCAAGGCGCTGGAAGATCCGGCCGTGAAGAAGCGCATCGAAGACACCGGCTCCATCGTGCTGGGCAACACGCCCGAGCAGTTCGCCGAGCAGATCAAGGCGGAATTCGCCGTGTACAAGGACGTGGTGGTCAAGCAGAAACTGGCGCTCGAATAATTCCGTGCGCACTCCAGAAGCCGCCCGCGCCCGGGCGGCTTTTTTACGTGCTATCGTTTTTGGATGCTTGCCCCCAGCCTGAACGCGATCGATGCCTTTGTGGATGCCCTGTGGCTGGAGGACGGCCTTTCGCGCAACACGCTGGCGGCCTACCGCCGCGACCTGACGCTATACGCGCAGTGGCTGGCCGCGCAGCAACCCGCCCTGGCGCTGGACGGCACGGCCGAACACCACCTGCAGGGCTACTTCGCGGCGCGCCACGCCGAGACCCGCGCCACGTCGGCCAACCGGCGCCTCACCGTGCTCAGGCGCTACTTTCACTGGGCGCTGCGCGAGCGGCGGATCGCCGCCGACCCCACGGTGCGGCTCACCGCCGCGCGCCAGCCCCTGCGCGTGCCCAAGACCTTGTCGCAGGCGCAGGTGGAGGCCCTGCTCGCGGCGCCGGACCTGGGCAACCCCCTGGGACTGCGCGACCGCACCATGCTGGAGCTGATGTACGCCAGCGGCCTGCGCGTGACCGAACTGGTCACGCTCAAGACCTTCCAGCTGGGCCTGAACGAAGGCGTGCTGCGGGTGATGGGCAAGGGCAGCAAGGAGCGGCTGGTGCCGTTTGGCGAAGAGGCGCGGCAGTGGCTGGAACGCTACCTGCGGGAATCGCGGGGCGAGATCCTTGCGGGCCAGCAGACCGACGACCTGTTCGTGACCCAGCGCGGCAGCGGCATGACCCGCGTGATGTTCTGGGTCATCGTCAAGAAGTGGGCGGCCGTCGCCGGCATCACCGCGCCGCTCTCGCCGCACACGCTGCGGCACGCGTTCGCCACGCACCTGCTCAACCATGGCGCCGACCTGCGCGTGGTGCAGCTGCTGCTGGGGCATGCGGACATTTCCACGACCACCATCTACACCCACGTGGCGCGGGAGCGGCTCAAGTCGTTGCACGCGCAGCACCATCCACGCGGCTAGCGCAGCAGGCAGACAGGCCGCGTGACCGACCACCTCGATACCAACCAGGAGACATGCATGAAAAAAATGATTGCCGGCGCGCTGCTGCTGGGCGCCGCCACCCTGTCCATGGCGCAGGCCTGGCCCGCGGCCAAGCCCATCCGGCTCATCGTGGGCTACCCGCCAGGGGGCGGCATCGACTTTGCCGCGCGCACCGTGCAGGTGCCGCTGCAGGAAGCGCTCAAGCAGCAGATCGTGGTGGACTACAAGCCGGGCGCGGGCGGCATGCTGGCCGCCACGGAGCTCACGCGCGCGGCGCCGGACGGCTACACCATCCTGCTGGCCAATACCGGCCCTTTCGCCATCGCGCCCTACCTGCAGCGCAAGATGCCCTATGACCCGCTCAAGCAGTTCAGCTACATCGGCCAGATCAGCCAGGGCAGCTACATCGCGGTGACCCGGCTGGACCACCCGGCCAAGGACCTCAAGGAATGGGTGGCCTGGGCCAAGGCCAACGCCGGCAAGGTGAACTTCGCCTCGGGCGGCGCGGGCACGTCCACCCACCTCAATGGCGAGCTCATGAACCAGGCCACCGGGCTGGACGTGACGCACGTGCCATACAAGGGCAGTGCGCCTGCGGTGCAGGATCTGATCGGCGGCCAGACGCAACTGCTCATCGACGCGGGTACGGTGCTGCTGCCCCAGATCAAGGGCGGCAAGCTCAAGGCGCTGGCCGTGACCGGCCCCCGGCGCGATCCACAGCTGCTCGATGTGCCCACGGTCGGTGAGCTGGGCTTCGCGGCGATGGAGTCCGTGGGCTTCCAGGGCCTGGTGGGGCCGGCCGGCATGCCCAGGGACACCGTGGACAGGCTGGCCGCCGAACTGGCGAAGGTGCTGGCGCAGGCCGACGTGAAAGCCAAGTTCGCGTCCACGGGGTCCGAAGTGCATTCGCTGGGCCCTGTGGAGTTCTTCAGCTTCGTGAAGGGCGAGAACGAGAAATGGGCCAAGCTCATCCGCGAGCGCAAGCTCGAACTCGATTGATGGATTCTCCTGCCGCCCGAGGGCGCGGTCTTTTCAGCACCTGAAGGCAAGGCGGGCAGGCTCCAGCCGCTGGCGGTGGGGGCGCCTGCACGGCCCGATCTGCCGTCGCCGGTTGGCATCCAGTCCCCGCGCAGGCGCCTTCCGCCATCCTGGTCCTGGGGGACATCCGCCGCAAGCTGGATGCCGCCGGCAACGCGCGCACCCTCCGCATGGCGGGCATCCGGGGACACAATTGACCGGCATGACAACGCAGCGGGCCCTGGATGACCAGGGCCCGGGTGTGCGAATGCCGGGCCAAGGGGCCCCGCGACGGCGTGCCTCAGTCTTCGTTGAGGCTCTCGGCCCAGGTCAGGGCCTGCAGGTGGGCCCAGTTGACCTGGCGGTTGGACAGGTGCAGCGCGTCGGCCGCCTTGGCAAAGGCCACCTCATCGCCGCTCTCGCAGGCCTTGGTCAGCTCCAGGAAGGGCGCGAACACGCCGCTGCCGCGCAGCAGCGCGTCCATCACCGGTTCGGGCAGGGCCACGGATTCCAGCGCCTTATCGAGCGGCACGCCCAGCATGGTGTCGAGCAGGGAGAACACGCCCACCACGAAGGCGTTGTCGCATTCCTCGGGCGGCAGCAGTTCGGCGGCCAGCAGCTCCATCAGGCGGCCGCGCACCACGGCGGTCTGGCCCACCGCCGGCGGCACGCCGCCCGCGCGTGAGGTGGTCATCAGGAGGGCCGCCCAGCGGAACAGCTTCTTGAGGCCGAGGATCATCACCGCGTGGCGGAACGAGGTGATCTCGCACGAGAGCCCGAAGCCCGAGGAGTTGATGAAGCGCAGCAGGTTGAAGGACAGCGTGGGGTCCTTCTTGAGCAGGTCCTCGATCTCGGCGGTGGTGGCCTGCTTGCGCACCAGGTTGAGGAGCTGGATGATGGTGGCCTGCGAAGGGCGGATCGTCGTGGCCTTCACGAGCGACGGCTGGGCGAACCAGAAGCCCTGGAACAGCTTGACGCCCAGGCCCCGCATCAGTTCGTACTGTTCGGCGGTCTCCACTTTTTCGGCCACCAGCGTGGCCTTGCTGTGGGTGGTGGAAAACTTGACCAGCGGCCCCGCCAGTTCGGGCTTGAAGGCCATCATGTCCAGCTTGATGAAAGCGGCCAGCGGCAGCCAGCTGGTGTAGGCGCGGCGCAGCGCCTGCTGGTCGAAGGCCAGCCGAAAGCCGCGGGTGCGCAGGGCCTCCAGGGTGGGCACCCGGCCTTCGATTTCCTCGGGGGTGGCCGTGTCGTGCAGCGGCGGTACTTCCAGCACCACCTTTTCGGGGTGGATCAGTTCCAGGTGGCCGCCGGAAAGGCTGTCGTGGGTGCAGTTGATGAACACCGTCTTCTTGCCGACCAGGGCTTCGGTGCCGGCGTACGACAGGGCGTTGAAGAGCAGCGCGGCATCGCTGGCCGCCGTGTGGGAGTCCGAGGCCGTGGACCGGTCGAACAGCTCGTAGCCATAGACGGCGCGGGATTCGTCCACGATGGCCTGTCGCGCAATGATGGCAATGTTCTCATCCACGGGTTCAACCGCGGGGGAATCAGCTTGCGGGGCGTCTTGTTCAGGTGTGCTCGACATGGGGTCCGCTGTGGTGAAGGGCTGGGGTCTGCACTGATTCTAGACCGGCATGCCACTTCGCGAACTGGCCGCGCGGATTTAGATGGCGGCCAAGGCGGCTGCGGCCAGCGTGCCCCGTGCGGCCCCGCAGGCCGCGCGGCGGGGGCGTGGGACGCGCAACCGGGGCTCAGTCCGCAAGCTGGTCCGCCCAGGCCAGGGCCTGCAGGTGCGCGAAGTTGATCTGCTGGCTGGTGAGGTGCAGCAAGCCGGCCGTGCGGTCGAATACCACGTCGTCGCTGGATTCGCAGGCTTCGGCCAGCGTGAGCAGGTCTCCGAGGAAGCCTTCGCGCCGCAGCAGCGCCGCCGCCACGGGCTCGGGCACGTTGAGCAGCCCCAGCGCGGATTCCATGGGCATGGACAGCATCACGTCGAGCAGCGAGAAGATGCCCACCACGAAGGCCTGGTCGGCTTCCTCGGGGGGCAGGGTTTCCAGGGCCAGCAGCTCCATCAGGCGGCCGCGCACCACGGCGGTCTGGCCGACGGAGGAGGGGGTGCCACTGGTGCGCGACGCGGTGAGCAGCAGCGCCGCCCAGCGGAACAGTTTCTTGAGGCCCATGAGCATCACGGCCTGGCGGAAGGAGGTGATCTCGCGCGACAGGCCGAATCCCGCGGAGTTGATCAGGCGCATCAGGTTGAAGGCCAGGCCCGCGTCCTTCTTGAGCACTTCCTCGATGTCGTCCGTGCTGGCCTGCTTGCGCACCTGGTTGATGAGCTCGATGATGCTCGCCTGCGAGGGCGTGAGCAGCTTGGCCTCGACCAGGGCTGGGCGCGCGAACCAGTAGCCCTGGAACATCTGCACGCCCTGGCTGGACACCATGTCGTACTGCTGGGCGGTTTCCACCTTCTCGGCGATCAGCTCGGCCTGGCAGTGGCGGCCTGCGTAGCTGATGAGCACGGCCAGCTGGTCGGGCGCCAGCACCGACAGGTCGAGCTTGATGTAGTCGGCCAGCGGCAGCCAGGGGGCATAGGCCGACTGCAGCACCGTGTGGTTGAACGCCAGGTGGAAGCCGCGCTCGCGCAGTTCGGCCAGAATGGGCATGCGCGTGGCGACCTCTTCGGCGGCGGTGTGGCCCAGGGGCGGAATCTCCAGCACCACCTTGTCGGGGTCCACCAGTTCGAGGTGGCCGCCGGAGAGGCTCTCGTGCGTGCAGTTGACGAAGATGAGCTTCTTGCCCACCAGCTCTTCGGTGCCCGCGTGCGAGAGTGCGGTGAAGACCAGGATGACGTCGGTGGCGGCCGTGTGCGCCGCGCCGCTGCGCGAGCGGTTGAACAGCTCGTAGCCGACCACCACCTGCTGCGCGTTGACGATGGCCTGCCGCGCGATCATCGCGACCGAGGACTGGGTGCCGGGGGGCGGGGCGAGGGAGGCCCCAGGGGCGGAGAGTGAAGTCATGGTCAGAGGTTCGGGTGAGTGTGTTGCCGCTTCAGCGGCCGCAGGCGCCGCGGATTGTAGGAGCCATCGCATGTCGGCGCATGGTGGTGGATCAGACCTGTTGCAGCCACCGCAGCTCGGCGTCGGTAAATCCGGCGCTGCGGCGCGCTTTTTCATTGAACGGGGGCTTCAGGCGGGGGGCCTCGTATTGCCTGACCAGGGCGCCATAGTGGGTTTCAGGGTCCACGCCCCGGCGCTCGCACAGCCAGCGGTACCAGTGGTTGCCGATGGCCACGTGGCCGACCTCCTCGCGCAGGATGGTGTCGAGAATCTCCACAGCGGCCAGCGCATCGGGCGTGCCCACCTGGCGCAGCTTGGCCTGGATCTGCGGCGTGGCGTCCAGGCCGCGCGCCTCCAGCGTGCGTGGCACCAGCGCCATGCGCGCCAGGATGTCGTGCCGCGTCTTCTCGCACATCGTCCACAGGCCTTGGTGGGCCGGGAAGTCGCCGTAGTCGTGCCCCTGGCCGCGAAGGTGGTCGCGCAGCAGGCGGAAATGCTGTGCCTCCTCGCCCGCCACGCGCATCCAGTCGGTGTAGTAGGCGCGGGGCATGCCGTCGAAACGCCAGACCGCGTCCAGCGCCAGGTTGATGGCATTGAATTCGATGTGCGCGATGGCATGGATGAGGACTGCGCGCCCCTCGGCCGTCGCGGGCGAGCGGCGGGCCACCTGCGTGTGGCGCAGCAGCAGGGGCCGCTCCGGCCGGCCGGGCAGGGCCGCGGGATCCAGCGGGGCCTCAGGGGCTTTGTCTGCTATGGAAAGAATAGCTGCTTGCGATTGCAGATCAAGCGCTGCGGCCGCTTTTTGTTCAGGGTCTGCAAGGCACAAAACCTGCAATGCACGGTGGCGAAGCTCCATCCTTACAATTCTAGGCCCTGCCACCCGGAACACTGCACACGCTTTGTAACCATTGGCAGGCCCGGTTCCGGCCTTCATTTTTCTGGAGTGTTTGCATGGCGATTTACGAACTCGACGGCGTGGCGCCGCAGCTGGCGGCTTCGGCCTGGGTGGCGGAAGGCGCCCAGGTCATGGGAAACGTCGTTCTTGGCGAGGATGCCAGTGTCTGGTTTGGGACGGTGGTGCGTGGCGACACCGAAAGCATCACCATCGGCGCGGGCTCGAATATCCAGGACGCGAGCGTGCTGCATGCCGACATCGGCATGCCGCTGGTCATCGGCGAGCGCGTGACGGTGGGCCACCAGGTCATGCTGCACGGCTGCACCATCGGCGACGAGTCGCTGATCGGCATCGGGGCCATCGTGCTCAACGGCGCCAAGATTGGCAGGCACTGCCTGGTGGGCGCGGGCGCCCTGGTGACCGAGGGCAAGGAGTTTCCCGATGGTTCCATGATCATCGGCAGCCCGGCCAAGGCCGTGCGCGAACTCACGCCCGAGCAGATCGAGGGCCTGTGCCAGAGCGCCCAGCACTACATCGACAACGCGCGCCGCTTTCAGCGCGGCCTGCACAAAATCGGCTGAACGCCGACCCTTTCTGGAACCCCTGCGTGTCTGAACTCCACAAGTTTCTCTTCGATGGCCTGCCAGTGCGCGGCATGATCGTGCGCCTGACCGATGCCTGGACCGAGATCCTGCGCCGCCGCGCGGGCAATACCGGCACCGGCGCCTACCCCGCCCCGGTGAGCGAGCTGCTGGGCGAGATGGCCGCCGCCGGCGTGCTGATGCAGTCCAACATCAAGTTCAACGGCGCGCTGGTGCTGCAGGTGTTTGGCGACGGCCCCGTGAAGCTGGCCGTGGCCGAGGTGCAGTCGGACCTGAGCCTGCGCGCCACCGCCACGGTCAACAGCGAGGTGCCCGAGGGCGCGCCGCTGAGCCAGATGGTGAACGTGGGCGGCGGTGGCCGCTGCGCCATCACGCTCGACCCCAAGGACCGCCACCCCGGCCAGCAGCCCTACCAGGGCGTGGTGCCGCTGTATGGCGACCGGCACGAGAAGCTGGAACGCCTGTCGGATGTGCTGCAGCACTACATGCTGCAGTCCGAGCAGTTGGACACCATCCTGGTCCTGGGCGCCAACGAACAGGTGGCCGCGGGCCTGCTGATCCAGCGCATGCCGATCAAGGGCGAGGGCAACCTGGCCGAGGGCCTCACCCACCGCGAGAACGAAGACCAGATCGGCCACAACGAGGACTACAACCGCATCGCGCACCTGGCTGCCAGCCTGACGCGCGAGGAGCTGCTGACCCTGGACGTGGACACCATCCTGCGCCGCCTGTTCTGGGAGGAAAAGCTGCTGCGCTTCGAACCCCAGCAGGGTGCCAGCGGCCCGCGTTTTGCCTGCACCTGCAGCCGTGAGCGCGTGAGCAACATGCTGCGCAACCTGGGCAGCGAAGAGGCCGAGAGCATCCTGTCCGAGCGCGACGACATCGAGGTCGGCTGCGAATTCTGCGGCCAGCAGTACCGTTTCGACGCCGTGGACGCCGCGCAGATCTTCGTGCCGCCGTCCTCCAGCCAGCCGCCCGGGCCGAGCGGGATCCTGCAGTAGCCCGCCGCGCCGGCTGACCATCGTTGACAATCGCCCGCCGCCATCGCGCCTAAGATCGGCGCTCTCCACACGGCCCCGGGCGTTGCCGCCCGCGATGTCCGCCGGTCGCCGCGCACTTGGGGTGCGCGTGCGCCGCCTGTCCGTGTGGCGCAGCAAGAGGGGCTATGGATTTTTTTCGTCGTGTATTTGGCGCCCGCGGGCGGGAGGCCGGGCCGTCGCTGGAGCTGTGCGACAGCGGCAGCGCAGGGGCACAGGATTCGCAACGCGCGGACACCGTGCTCGCAGCCCTCGACATCGACGCAGCCATCAATGCCCACGAACGCTGGAAGGCGCACCTCATGGACTACCTCGAAGGGCGCACCACCCAGGGCCTGGACCCTTCGGAGGTGCGACGCGGCGACCGTGGCGCGCTGGGGCGGTGGCTCCATGGCGTGGGCGGTGAACTGCTGGGCGACCAGCCCGCCTATGCCGTGCTGATGGCGCGCCACCAGTATTTTCACGAACAGGCCGCAATGCTGGTGGCACTGGCCCAGCAGGGCGAATGGGACAAGGCCGTGCAGGTGCTCAACGGCGGATACCGCTACGGCTCCAGCCAGGTCGTGCTGCTCCTCAAGGAACTCAAGCGTGGCCTGGTGCAGCAGCCACTGCCCTGACGGAATGGCCGGATGGCGGGTCAGGCGCCGCGGGCGTTCCGGCCGGTCAGGGCGGTGAACAGGCGGTGCTCGCACTCCGGATCGCTGCACTTCTCGCAGTTCCAGGCGCGCAGGCGTGCCGTGCGCGCGGGCCGAGCAGCCGGTGTGGGGGCAGAAGTGCTACCGGTGGTCCACAGACTGGCGTCCGGAGCCATGTTTTTGATGGCGTTCAGCGCATTGGCGAGCCGCTGATCGCCATGGCCATACACCACCTGATAGCCCATCTCCCGCTGGGCGAGGTCCGTGCGCAGGCGCGCATCGGCGGCTTCCTGTTCGGGCCGGTCGCGCGCGGGGCAGGGCAGATCGAGCCCCATCAGCAGCACGTGGCGGGTGGCATCGGCCTGGCCCGGGGAGTGCAGGCCGCCCAGGTCGTGGCTCCACAGAATGCGCACCGCCCCGGGGGGCAGGTGTTCCTGCAGCGCGGCGGCCAGCGCCTGCGCGCCGGTGCCGGGCGCGCCGAGCAGGACAACGAGGGTGGGCTGGGACGGCACGATGACAGGAGGGCGAGAGGTGGAGATGTGGAGAGGAGGGGGCACCCCCCTGTCCAAGGCCGGGGTCGGGGCCGGGATAGCGCCGCGGTGGCCGCGGCTCAGCGCGGCGTGAACTGCACGTAGACCTCGTTGGGCTTGACCATGCCCAGCTCGCTGCGTGCCTTTTCTTCCACCATGTCGAGCCCTTCCTTGAGGTCATGCACCTCGGAGGACAAGCGTTCGTTGGCCTGCCGGGCCTGGTCGTTGGCCGCCTTCTGCACGTCGATCTGCCGCTGCATCTCGTTGACGCGCGGCACGCTGCCCCGCCCGAGCCAGAGCTGGGCGTGCAGTGCTGCGAGCAAGGCCAGCAGGATGACGGGAACAATGCGGGAGACCATCGCTTACCCCTTGGCGTGGGGTTTTGCCACCGGGCCGCCCCAAGGCAACACGCGGCCCCCTGGGGAGGCAGGGAGCCACAGGCAGTGGGCGACCGTGGGGGCCATTACTTCAGGTTATAGAACGCAGCGCGGCCGGGGTAGTGCGCGATCTCGCCCAGGTCTTCCTCGATGCGCAGCAGCTGGTTGTACTTGGCGATCCGGTCCGAACGCGACAGCGAGCCGGTCTTGATCTGGCCCGCATTCGTGCCCACGGCGATGTCGGCGATGGTGCTGTCTTCGGTTTCGCCCGAGCGGTGCGAGATCACGGCGGTGTAGCCGGCGCGCTTGGCCATCTCGATGGCGGCGAAGGTTTCGGTCAGCGTGCCGATCTGGTTGATCTTGATCAGGATCGAGTTGGCGATGCGCTTGTCGATGCCTTCCTTCAGGATCTTGGTGTTGGTCACGAACAGGTCGTCGCCCACCAGCTGCACCTTGTCGCCCAGGCGTTCGGTCAGGTGCTTCCAGCCATCCCAGTCGCCTTCGTGCATGCCGTCTTCGATGCTGATGATGGGGTACTTGTCCACCCAGGCCGCCAGCATGTCGGTCCATTGCTGGGCGGTGAGCTTCAGGCCGCCTTCGCCTTCGAGCACATACATGCCGTCCTTGTAGAACTCGCTCGCGGCGCAGTCCAGGCCCAGGGCGATCTGCTCGCCCGCCGTGTAGCCAGCGGCTTCGATGGCTTGCAGGATGAGGCGGATGGCCGCTTCGTGGTTCTCGACGCTGGGGGCAAAGCCGCCTTCGTCGCCCACGGCGGTGCTCATGCCCTTGTCGTGGATGATCTTCTTGAGAGCGTGGAACACCTCGGCGCCCCAGCGCACGGCTTCGCGGAAGGTCGGTGCGCCCACGGGGATGATCATGAACTCCTGCAGGTCCAGGCTGTTGTTGGCGTGCGCGCCGCCGTTGATCACGTTCATCATGGGCACGGGCAACTGCACGCTGCCCATGCCGCCCAGGTAGCGGTACAGCGGCAGGCCGGACTCTTCGGCGGCGGCGCGGGCCACGGCCATGGAGACCGCCAGCATGGCATTGGCGCCCAGGCGGCTCTTGTTCTCGGTGCCGTCGAGGTCGATCAGGGTCTTGTCCAGGAAGGCCTGTTCGGAGGCATCCAGGCCCAACACGGCTTCGCTGATCTCGGTGTTGATGTGCTCCACGGCCTTGAGCACGCCCTTGCCCAGGTAGCGGCTCTTGTCGCCATCGCGCATTTCAATGGCTTCGCGGCTGCCGGTGGACGCACCGGAAGGCACGGCGGCACGGCCCATCACGCCCGATTCCAGCAGCACGTCGCATTCGACGGTGGGGTTGCCGCGGCTGTCCAGCACTTCGCGGCCTACGATGTCAACAATGGCACTCATGATTTTCCTTGAGGTTTTTGAAATTCATTCAGACGGGCGGGACGGGCTTTGCTTGTTCAGGCCAAATGGCAAAATGGCCGCTTGGGCGCGTCTGTAGTCATTTTATGCTACTGATTTGATAGTGAATCAGCCTGCAGGTACGAACCGGGTACAACCCGACCGGCGTGAGCTGGCCGCCGCGTATCAGACGCCCTCGACGCACACCATGCGCATGATGGCGGCGCCTTCGCGGGCGGCCTTGGCTTTCTGGTATTCGGGTGTGTCGTAGAAGGCGCGCGCGGCCTCGAAGCTGGGGAACTTGAGCAGCACGGTGCGGCCGGGGTTCCAGTCGCCCTCCAGCACTTCCACCTTGCCGCCGCGAATGCACACCTCGGCGCCATGCGCTTGCATGGCCACGGTGCTCCACTTTTTGTACTCTTCGTACTGCTCAGGGTTGGTGACGGTGACGGATGCGATGACGTAACCACTGCTCATGTCTCAGGCTCCAAAGTTGTTTTCGAGGAATCCATTTTTCTTGGTGATGTCGTCCAGCGCCACCAAGGTCTCCAGCAGCGCCTTCATGTGCTTCAAAGGCACAGCATTGGGGCCGTCCGACCAGGCCTCGGCGGGCCGGGGGTGGGTTTCCATGAAAAGGCCCGCCACGCCCACGGCCACGCCCGCGCGGGCCAGCACCGGCACCATGTCGCGCGCACCACCGCTCACGGCGCCCAGGCCGCCGGGCTTCTGTACCGAGTGGGTCACGTCGAACACCACCGGCGCGCCGGAGTTGCGCATCTCGGCCAGGCTGGTCATGTCGGCCACGAGGTTGTTGTAGCCAAAGCTCACGCCGCGCTCGCAGGCCAGGAAGCGGTCTTCCGAGAGGCCGGCTTCCTGCGCGGCCGCGCGGGCCTTGTCGATGACGTTCTTCATGTCCCAGGGCGCGAGGAACTGGCCCTTCTTGATGTTCACCGGCTTGCCGGACTGCGCCACCGCGCGGATGAAGTCGGTCTGGCGGCAGAGAAAGGCCGGGGTTTGCAGCACGTCCACCACGCTGGCCACCTCGGCCACGTGCGAGGTGTCGTGCACATCGGTCAGGATGGGCAGCTGCAACTGGCGGCGCACTTCATCGAGGATCTTCAGGCCCGCCTCCAGCCCCACGCCGCGCTTGCTGGTGCCGGAGGAGCGGTTGGCCTTGTCGAACGAGCCCTTGTAGATCAAGGGGATGCCCAGCGCCGTGCAGATCTCCTTGAGCTGGCCCGCGACGTCCAGCGACATCTGCTGGCCTTCGATGGAGCAGGTGCCCGCGATCAGGAAAAAGCGCTGGTCCAGGCCAACATTGAATCCGCACAGCTGCATAGGTCTCCAATCAGGCTTTAGTAGCCGCTTGCTGGTGTTCGACGGCCGCCTTGATGAAGGCGTTGAACAGCGGGTGGCCGTTCCACGGCGTCGACTTGAACTCGGGGTGGAACTGCACGCCGATGAACCAGGGGTGCACGTTGTTCGGCAGCTCCACGATCTCGGTGAGCTGCTCGCGCTGGGTCAGCGCGGAGATCACGAGGCCCGCCTTGCGCAGCTGGTCCAGGTAGTTCACGTTGGCTTCGTAGCGGTGGCGGTGGCGCTCGGTCACCACGTCGCCATAGATGCTGTGGGCCAGTGTGTTGGCCGACACGTCGGAGCTTTGTGCGCCCAGGCGCATGGTGCCGCCCAGGTCGGAGTTCTCGTCGCGCTTCTTGATGGTGCCGTCGGCGTCCTTCCACTCGGTGATCAGGGCGATCACGGGGTGGGGGGTGGTGGCGTCGAACTCGGTGCTGTTGGCGTTGACCAGGCCCGCCACGTGCCGGGCGTACTCGATGGTCGCGACCTGCATGCCCAGGCAGATGCCCAGATAGGGCACCTTGTGCTCGCGGGCGAACTGGGCGGTGGCGATCTTGCCTTCCACGCCCCGCACGCCGAACCCGCCGGGCACCAGGATGGCGTCGTACTTGGCGAGCTTGGCGGCGGCATCGGCGCCATCGATGGTCTCCGAGTCGACGTGGTCGATCTTCACGCGCACATGGTTGCGCATGCCGGCGTGGCGCAGGGCCTCGTTGACGGACTTGTAGCTGTCCGACAGGTCGACGTACTTGCCCACCATCGCGATGGTGACTTCGCCCTGCGGGTGCTCGGTTTCATGCACCAGGTCGTCCCAGCGCTTGAGGCTGGTGGGCGGCGTGTTCAGGCGCAGCTTGTCGCAGATCAGGCCGTCGAGGCCCTGCTCGTGCAGCATGCGCGGCACCTTGTAGATGGTGTCCACGTCCCACATGCTGATCACGCCCCACTCGGGCACGTTGGTGAACAGCGAGATCTTGGCGCGCTCTTCCTCGGGAATGCGGCGGTCGGCGCGGCACAGCAGGGCGTCGGCCTGGATGCCGATCTCGCGCAGCTTCTGCACGGTGTGCTGGGTGGGCTTGGTCTTGAGCTCGCCGGCTGCTGCGATCCAGGGCAGGTAGGTCAGGTGCACGAACGCCGCATTGTTGGGGCCCATGCGCAGGCTCATCTGGCGCACGGCTTCCAGGAACGGCAGCGACTCGATGTCGCCCACCGTGCCGCCGATCTCGACGATGGCCACGTCCACGGCATCGGGCGTGCCGATGCCGGCGCCGCGCTTGATGAATTCCTGGATCTCGTTGGTGACGTGCGGGATGACCTGCACGGTCTTGCCCAGGTAGTCGCCGCGGCGTTCCTTCTCCAGCACGGACTGGTAAATCTTGCCCGTGGTGAAGTTGTTGGTTTTCTTCATGCGCGTTTCGATGAAACGCTCATAGTGGCCCAGATCCAGGTCGGTTTCTGCGCCGTCGTCGGTCACGAAAACCTCGCCGTGCTGGAACGGCGACATGGTGCCCGGATCTACGTTGATGTAGGGGTCAAGCTTGATGAGGGTGACTTTGAGTCCCCGCGATTCGAGGATCGCGGCAAGGGAGGCTGAGGCGATTCCCTTACCGAGGGAAGACACCACACCGCCGGTGACGAAGACAAATTTGGTCATGTCTTTTTTGGTGGTGGGAAATTGGGATTATAGATGGCGCCCCGGCGACATCCCTGCCGGCAGGGACACCCCCGTCTGCTAAATTCGCCGCATGAATGAGCTTGCTGGCAAACACATTGTTCTGGGTCTGAGCGGGGGCGTGGCTTGCTACAAGGCAGCCGATCTGTGCCGCCAGCTCATCAAGGAGGGCGCCACCGTGCAGGTGGTGATGACCGAGGCGGCCGCGCAATTCATCACGCCGGTGACCATGCAGGCCCTGTCGGGGCGGCCCGTCTACGGCTCGCAGTGGGATGCGCGCGAGCCCAACAACATGCCGCACATCAACCTCAGCCGCGAGGCCGATGCGATCCTGATCGCGCCCTGCAGCGCCGATTTCATCGCGCGGCTGGTGCAGGGCCGTGCCGACGAGTTGCTGAGCCTGCTGTGCCTGGCACGCCCCATCGACCGCGTGCCGCTGCTGCTGGCCCCAGCCATGAACCGCGAGATGTGGGCCCACCCCGCCACAGCGCGAAACCTGGCCCAGGTGGCCAGGGACGGCGCCCGCGTGCTGGGCGTGGGCAATGGCGACCAGGCCTGCGGAGAAACTGGCGATGGCCGCATGCTGGAGCCTTCAGAGCTGCTCGAGGAGCTGGTTGCCTTCTTCGCGCCCAAGGTGCTGGCGGGGCGCAAGGTGCTGGTCACCGCCGGACCGACCTTCGAAGCCATCGATCCGGTGCGCGGCATCACCAACCTCTCCAGCGGCAAGATGGGCTTTGCCATCGCCCGCGCGGCGCGCGAAGCGGGGGGCGATGTCACGCTCGTGGCCGGTCCCGTGCATCTGCCCACGCCGCGCGGGGTGCAGCGCCTGAATGTCCAGTCTGCACAGGAAATGCTGGCAGCGGTTGAAGGGCAAGCGCACGATGCTTCTATTTTCATAGCAACGGCGGCGGTGGCAGACTGGCGGCCTGCTGCGCCGTCCACACAGAAGATCAAGAAAGACGGCTCCGGCCAGACCCCCACGCTGGGCTTTGTGGAGAACCCCGACATCCTGGCGGGCGTGGCGCGGTCGCCGCGTGCGCAGGCGGGCCAGCTGTACTGCGTGGGATTTGCCGCCGAGAGCCACGATCTCCTGGCCCATGCCACGGCCAAGCGTGCGCGCAAGGGGGTGCCGCTGCTGGTGGGCAATATCGGGCCCGCCACCTTCGGACAGGACGACAATGCCCTGCTGCTCGTGGATGCCGATGGGCACCGCGAGCTGCCCCGCGCGTCCAAGCGGGTGCTGGCGCGGCAGCTCATCGAGGACATCGCGGCGCGGTTGCCGCCATCGGATTCGTGACGTTCGTTTCCCCGGAGGTTGTATGAAAACTGGCTCCACCAAGCCTGAATGGGACACGCCGCCCGACGGCGACTTTGCGCGCTATGTGGAGCGGCTGACGGCGCCGGCCCCGTCCAGGACGGCGCAGGTCCTCTCTCCGGGGGCCACCGGCCCTGCGCCACCGGTGTCCGCGGGCGGCTCCCGGTCGACCCCCCGCGCCGGTCCGCCCGATCTCGCGCAGGCGCTCGGGCCCCTGATGGGCGTGCTGCGAACCGTGCGCGTGGTGCTGTTGCTGCTCATCGCCGCGCAGGGGATCGTGCTGTTCCTGTTCAGCCAGGGGTCCTTGGCCGGCCTGGTCGCCATGGCGGCCATCTGGTGGGCGCTGGGCTGGCTGATGGATGCGGCGCCCAGGGCCATTTCATCCCCAGGCGCCGCGCCAGGCGTGCAACCATTGCAAGAGCGACTGCGGCAAGTGGCCCAGCAGCGCAAGACAGGAAAGAAGAAGTAGTGAAGATCGATGTCAAGATTCTGGACCCGCGCATGGCGGATCAACTCCCCTCCTATGCCACGCCCGGCAGCGCGGGCCTGGACCTGCGGGCCTGCCTGGACGCGCCGCTGACCCTGCAGCCGAACGCATGGCAGCTGGTACCCACGGGCATCTCCGTGTACATCAAGGACCCGGGATATGCCGCGCTCATCCTGCCGCGCTCGGGCCTCGGCCACAAGCACGGCATCGTGCTGGGCAACCTTGTCGGATTGATCGACAGCGACTACCAGGGCCAGCTCATGGTGAGCGCCTGGAACCGCAGCGGCACGGCATTCACGCTGGAGCCGATGGAGCGGCTGGCGCAACTGGTGATCGTGCCGGTGGTGCAGGCGCAGTTCAACGTGGTGGCCGAGTTCGCGGCGACCCAGCGGGGAGAGGGCGGCTACGGGTCCACCGGCAAGGCCTGAAGGGGCGGGTTCCTCTGGCCTGGGAGCTTGCGCCTGTCAGACACGGCTTACTTTTCGAAGGGTCTGTTACGGACAGGGCCTCAGCCCCTTGTCCACGCGACAAGACCCTTGCGCGTTGTTCCAATCAAGGCATGCGTACCCGGACCGGATTGTCGGACCATGCGCCAGCCCCTGACTTTAGGAGATTGAAAAATGCTGCAATTTAAGCGTTCGTTTGCCATTGTGGGCGCCGTTGTCCTCGCGGGATCCCTGGCGGCCTGCGGCCACAACCGGTCGGCCCCCCAGCCCCAGTATTCGGGAGGCTATTCGGGCGGATACCAGTCTGCGCCCGCCTACCCGAACAACCCGGCGGGCACCGAGTATGGCCGTGTGTCGAACATCGAAGTGCTGCAGGGCCGCTCGCAAGGGCAGACCTCGGGCGCGGGCGCCGTGCTGGGCGCGGTCGTGGGCGGGGTCCTGGGCAACCAGATCGGCAAGGGTTCCGGCCGCGCGGCGGCCACTGGCGTGGGCATCCTGGGCGGTGCCGTGGCAGGCAATGCCATCGAAGGCCGCAACAACAGCCAGGAATATGCCCAGGGCTATCGGCTCTCTGTCCAGCTGGACCAGGGCGGCTACCGTGCCTACGACGTGAGCAGCCCGGGCGATCTGCGCATCGGCGACCGAGTGCGCCTCTACAACGGCCAGATTTCGCGCCTGTAAACCGAACCCCGCAGCCGCCACCGCGGGAATCCTGAGCTGTTCAGGATTCCCGGGCCTGGCTCACCCGCTCAATCAATGCAGCAGGGAGCCGCCAGGCGCCTGCGGCTGTACCCGAAAGAAGCCGGTGCCCGCGGTGCCCCGGCCAATCTCATCTTCCGTGGCTTCGCGCACGGCCTGCACCGTCAGCTGCAGCCGCAGGGCGATGCCCGCGAGCGGGTGGTTGCCGTCCAGAACCACGTGCTCTGGATAGATCTCCGTCACGGTGTACAGCCCGCTGCGCGGTGCATCGGGGTTGCAGCCCTCCGGCAGGGCCATTCCATCAAACGTCATGCCTTCTTCCAGCTCCGCCGGAAACAGGGACCGGGGTTCCAGAAAAAGCAGTTGATCGTTGAAGTCGCCAAAAGCGTCCTCGGGTTCCAGGTGCAGAGCCAGCGTGGCCCCCGGGCCGTGGCCTTGCAGGGCTTCCTCGATGCGCGGCAGCAGGTCGTCACCCCCTACCAGGAACTCCACGGGGTCATCGAGAACATCCAGTTCTTCGCCAAGGGTGTCTTTGAGCGTCCAGGTCAGTGCGACCACGCATTGTTGGGTAATTTCCATAGGAGAATTGTCGCAGTTTGACCAATGCCTCCGCAAAGGGGCGCCACTCTCCCATGGATATCCAGCAACCCCTTTCCCTACTCGGCGGCATGACCCCCGCGCAATTCATGCGCCGCCACTGGCAGAAGAAGCCCTTGCTGGTGCGGCAGGCCATCGCGCAGTTTTCGCCGCCTGTACTGCGTGCCGAGCTTTTTGCGCTGGCTTCCCAGGAGGGGGTGGAGTCCCGCCTGGTGCAGTTGGCCAAGGGCGCCTGGAAGCTGCGCCACGGACCGTTCAACCGCCGCGCCCTGCCGGCGCTGCAGCAGCCCGACTGGACCCTGCTCGTGCAAGGGGTGGACCTGCACAACGACGCGGTGCACGCGCTGATGCAGCAGTTCCGTTTTGTGCCCGAGGCGCGCCTGGACGATCTCATGATCAGCTATGCCGCCGACGGCGGGGGCGTGGGTCCACATTTCGACAGTTATGACGTCTTTCTGCTGCAGGCCCACGGAAAGCGGCGCTGGCGCATTGGCCGCCAGAAGGACTTGTCGCTGCGCGATGACATTCCGCTGAAGGTGCTGGCCCACTTCGAGCCGGAAGAGGAGTTCGTTCTCGAGCCTGGCGACATGCTCTACCTGCCGCCCCGCTATGCGCACGACGGCATCGCCGAAGGCGAATGCATGACTTATTCGATAGGCTTTCGGGCGCCGGCCCGTGCCGAGCTCGCGCAGGAGCTGCTGGTGCGTCTGGCGGAGGATGCAGGCGATGAAGAGGGCAGTCCCTTGCTGTACCGCGATGCGCAGCAGGCGGCGGTTGCCCAGCCCGCCGCCATTCCGGCGGGGCTGCATGATTTCGCGCGGACCGCTCTGGCCCGCGCCTTGGCGCAACCCCTGGTGCTGGAGCGTGCGCTCGGGGAATATCTGACCGAGCCCAAGCCCAGCGTGTGGTTCGAGCCCGGGGACGCGGGCGTGATGCTGGAAGGCGTGCGCCTGGATCGCCGCAGCCGCATGATGTATGACACCCACCACGTGTTCATCAACGGCGAAAGCTACCGTGCCGCGGGCCGCGACGCGACGCTGATGCGCCGCCTGGCGGACGAACGCCAACTGACTGCCCGCGAACTCGCGCGCGCGAGCGACGATGCGCTCGAGCTGCTGTCGTCCTGGTGCGATGCCGGCTGGGCGCATGCATGGGCTGAAGGCTGAAAAGACTGGTGCATCCCAAGGAGACGCTCCCATGACCGAGGCTTCCTCCATCCCCGCGGATCCGCTGCGTGAACTGCCGTCCGGGCGGTTCAGCGGCCGTGAGGCGTTTCAGCAACTGGTGCGCGACGCGATGGCCACGGCCGCACGCGACGGGTGGCCGGAAATCGTGATCAGCGACGCGAACTTCCACGACTGGCCGCTGGGTGAGCGCAGCGTGGCAGAAGCCCTTCAGCACTGGGCGCACGGGAGCCGGCGCTTGACGATGCTGGCGTGCAGCTATGACGATGTGGTTCGCCGCCACGCCCGTTTTGTGCGCTGGCGCGGTACCTGGGACCACATCATCACGTGCCGCCGCAGCCCCGCGGCGGACCCGCTCGATATCCCCAGCGCGTTGTGGTCCCCGCAGTGGGTGCTGCAGCGCCTGGACCCCGAGCGGTGCGTGGGCGTCACGGGCAGCGAACCCGATCGGCGGGTGCTGCTGCGCGAGAATCTCAACGAGTGGGTGCGTGGCAAGAGTTCACCCGGTTTTCCCGCCTCGACCCTGGGTCTGTAGATGAAATACCTGCTTTGCGCCGTGTCAATGGGGTGTAAAGCTTTCGTCAGTGTTAGTCAGTATTGACTAAATACCAATATAATTAGCGGCTGCGCCGAAAAGGTGCAAGCCAAAGCGCATTGTGCCGACGCGTTCCGAGGCTTCCAGGAGCCCGACGCCGCGGCTTTTCAAGATTCTGTCTGTCCAACTAGGAAAATCGAAATGAAGAACTCTCTCGTTCTGGCCGCCCTGATCGCTGCTGCAGCACTCGCCGCTTGTGGCAAGAAGGAAGAACCCGCTCCAGCACCAGCACCTGCTGCCGTGGAAGCACCTGCTCCTGCTCCCGCACCTGCTCCTGCCGCCTCCGACGCAGCTCCTGCTGCTTCCGACGCCGCTTCGGCTGCCGCTGCACCTGCTGCTGACGCTGCCAAGGCTGCTGCCGACGCTGCTGCCACCGCTGCCGCTGGCGCTTCCGCAGCCAAGTAATTTGCTGCAGGCCCTGGCTGGTTGCAAGACCAGCCTCTGCCCGAAGGCCCCGCACCGCAAGGTCGGGGCTTTTTCTTTTCCGGGCGCGGAACGTGTTTTTGTGGTGCGCCGTCCGTGGGGGGGGCGGGCGGGGTGGCCGGTGGGTGCGCTCGTGTCAGATCGGCGCCTGCGCCACCGGCAGCCATGCCGTGCCTGCCGTCGGGCAGGCCACGGCGATGGCCTCCACGGGCCAGTCCATGGCGGGGGCCAGCGCCTCACGTGCGATGGAGGGCGCATTGTTCTTGGCGCTCAGGTGGGCCGCCACCACCGTCCGCAGGCCCGGATGGCGGACGGCGCGAAGGATGTCCGCCGTGACCCGGTTGGCCAGGTGGCCGAAGGGGCCGCCTACGCGGCGCTTCAGAAAGAGAGGGTAGCGGGATGCCGCCAGCAGCGCGGGGTCGTGGTTGGCTTCGATCATCAGCGCGTGGCAGCCCTCGAGCTGCCGCAGTACATGCTCGCTGGCATGGCCCAGGTCGGTCAGCACCCCCAGGTGGGCGGCGCCGTCGGAGCAGCGCAGCTGCAGCGGCTCGCGGGCGTCATGCGGCACGGTGAAGGGCCGGGCCTCGAACGTGCCCAGGTCGATCGGTGCCATGTCGTGCGCGACGCGCAGCATGTCGCCAAAGTCCGGCTGGCCCAGAGCGGCGTAGGTGCCCTGGCTCATCCAGACGGGAATGCCGTAGCGCAGGGCCACGGCCTGCGCGCAGCCGATGTGGTCGGAATGTTCGTGGGTGATGAAAACCGCGTCCAGGTCCTCGATCTGCAGCTGCGCCTGCGCCAGCCGGCCCTGCAGTTGCCGGATGCCGAAGCCGCAGTCGATCAGGAGGCGGCGCACCTGCGTGTCGCAGCGGCCTTCCACCACGGTGGCATTGCCGGTGCTGCCGCTCCCCAGGTTTTTGAAACGCAGCATGGAGGGCGAGGATATTGCGCCGTGCCGCGGGGCGGACCGGGGCCGGTCCTCGCGGACTCCGCGCAGCACGCAGGCAGACGCGTGCCGCGCGGCGATGCGGCGGGTTACTTGAGGTCGTCCGCGATCACGCGCACGATGCGCTCGGCGTTGGTCGAGGACTCGGGGGCGCCTGCTTCGTTGAGTACCGACACGGTGGTGGATTCGCCCTGGCTGCGCACGACGATGCGGTACTTGAGCGGGGGCGTGGCCGACGAAGAGCCGCTGAACAGCTTGCCGAAGAACCCTGGTTCCTTCTTGTCGGCGTTGGGCGCCACATAGCGGACGAAGTAGGTGCCTTCATTGCGGTTGCGGTCTTCGACCGTGAAGCCGGTGCGGTCCAGCGCCAGGCCCACGCGGCGCCATGCGCGGTCAAAGCCTTCGTCCAGCTGGACCACGGGCTTGTTGTCCACGGTGGCCATGCGGGCGGATTGCGTGCGCAGGGCGGGGGCTGCCACCACGGCCTTGGACTGTTCCTGGCTCACGCCCAGCTTGACCATCAGGCGGCGCAGGAATTCGGTTTCAAGCTCCGGGTCCGACGGGCGGGGCTGCCAGACGGTGTTGTCCTTGGTCTGCGTGCCATACACCTCGATCATGCCCCGGTGGGTGATGTAGATCTCGGTGCCGCCATTGGCATTGCGCTCCAGGCGGGTGCGGAATTTGTCGCGCTCGCCGGTGGAATACAGCGAATCCAGGAGCTTGCCGATGGTGGAGCGGATGAAGTCCTGTGGCAGCTTGGCGCGGTTCTCGGCCCAGTCGGTTTCCATGATGCCGACGTTGGGCTCGGCCTGGGCCAGGTTGAAGCCGCTTTCCTGCCAGAAGTCGCGCACGGGCTCCCAGAGCTTGTCCGCCGGGCGGTTGACCACCAGCCAGCGCTGGTTGCCATCGCGCTCGATGCGCACGTCGCCCAGTTGCATGGCGGCGGCGTTGGCGGTGCCCGAGGGCTGCGCGGCCTGGCCGGCCTGCATGGCGGCCGCCGAGACGGGGCCGCCGGGTACGGCATAGCGCGAATCGCGCGACAGCTGCGTCAGGTCGGGCGGAACCTCCAGGGTCGAGCCCTTGGCGGCGCTCTTGTAGTCGATCTTGTCGCCCTCCAGGGCGGCGCAGGCGGACAGGGCCATGGCAAGGGCCAGCAGGCTCAGGCGGGTGGTAGCAGCTTTCACGCGGAAATCCTTGGAGAGTGTCTCGGGGAGCGGGCGCAGCCCGGATTAGATCAGGCCGCTGGTGCGCAGCGCGGATTCGACCACAGCCTCGTTGCTGCTGGCCAGCGGTGTCATGGGCAGGCGCATGGTGCCACCACACAGGCCCATGCGGGCCACGGCCCACTTGACCGGGATGGGGTTGGCTTCGACAAACAGGTTCTTGTGCACGGGCATCAGCTGGAACTGGATCTGCATCGCGCGCTGCACATTGCCTGCCAGCGCTGCCACGCACAGCTCGTGCATGAGGCGCGGCGCCACGTTGGCCGTCACGCTGATGTTGCCGTGGCCGCCGCACAGCATGAGCGCCACGGCGGTCGGGTCGTCGCCCGAATACACGGCGAAGCCCTTGGGCACATCGCGGATGAGCCACTGCGCACGCTCGATGTTGCCGGTGGCTTCCTTGATGCCGATGATGCCGGGCACCTGGGCCAGGCGCAGCACGGTGTCGTGCTGCATATCGGCCACCGAGCGGCCGGGCACGTTGTACAGCACGATGGGCAGGTCGCCCGTGGCTTCGGCGATCGCCTTGAAATGCTGGAACTGGCCCTCTTGCGTGGGCTTGTTGTAGTAGGGCACGACCTGCAGCTGGCTGTCGGCCCCGACGCCGCGCGCGAACTTGGCCAGTTCGATGGCTTCGGCGGTGGAGTTGGCGCCGCAGCCCGCCATGATGGGCACGCGCTTGGCGGATTGCTCGACGGCCACGCGGATGATTTCGCAGTGTTCTTCGACATTGACGGTGGGCGATTCGCCCGTGGTGCCCACCACACCGATGCAGTCGGTGCCTTCGGCGATGTGCCAGTCGATCAGTTTGCGCAGGGCCGGGTAGTCCACGCTACCGTCCTCGTGCATGGGGGTGACGAGGGCGACGATGCTGCCGGTAAGGGGGACGGAGGAAGAGGTCATGTCCGCAGTGGTAAACGGTAAAAGGGCATTCTAACTAGGCGGCATGGCCAAAAGATTCCGCGAGGGGCCGCCAGCGTGCGGGAGTTCCCGCACGGCCGTGATGCGTTGCACGAAACGGTCGGGGTTTTGCAGGAAGCCGTCCTCGTAGGCCACGGTGCGCAGCCCGGCGCAGGCGCTCAGCAATTCCCCGGGCGCCAGCAGGAATTCCGGCCGCGCAGGGCGGCCCACGGTGCCGTTGCCGTGCGCAAAGGTTTCGTAGATCAGCACGCCACCCGGTGCGACGCTCTCCACCAGGGTGGGCAGCAGGGGCCGCCACAGGTAGTTGGTGGCGACCACGGCGCCAAACCGGCGGCCCGCCAGCGGCCATGGGCCGTTCTCGATGTCGGCCAGGACGAGTTCCCCCAGCCCCTCGCAGGCGGCCAGGGCCTCGGCAGAGCGGTCCACCCCCACCACGGGGTGGCCCAGGCCATGCAGCCAGCGCAGGTGGCGCCCGGCGCCGCAGGCCACGTCGAGCACCGTGCTGCCCGGCGCGATCAGGTGGGACCAGCGGCGGACCCAGTCGGAAGCGGCTTCGTTACCGTGCATTTGCTATTGAAGATATAGCTATCAGCGCTTATTCATCAAGCGCTGGCGGCCAAAAAGACTTGAAAGTGGATGGCGCGGGCTCAGAAACACGCCCACATCTGGTCGGCCAGCATCACCATGAAGTCCGGCACCGTGTACATGCCAAACACCGCCAGGCACAGCACCACGGCAACTGTCCAGGCCAGCCAGCGCCAGGGCCGTGGCATGCCGTGGCCGGGCGAGGTCGAGGGGGCGCTGCTGGCGGTGGACATGGGGATGTTCGGATGCAAGGGCCGTGTTCAGGCGGGCTGGGCGGCGCCGCGCGGGATGGGGCTTTCCCGGACCGGCAGGTTCACCAGCCCGGCAAACACCCCCAGCGCGATGGCGATGTACCAGACGATATCGTAGCTGCCCGTGGCGTCATACAGATAGCCGCCCAGCCACACGCCCAGGAAGCTGCCGATCTGGTGGCTGAAGAACACGAAGCCGCCCAGCATCGACAGGTGCTGCACGCCAAAGATCTGCGCGATGGTGGCGTTGGTGGGCGGGATGGTGGACAGCCACAGCGTGCCCATCACGGCCGAGAACACATACACCGACAGCGGCGACAGCGGCACGAGCAGGAACACGGTGATCACCGCCGCGCGGGCAAAGTAGATGAAGGCCAGGATGAACCGCTTGGGCATGCGCTGGCCGAGGGTGCCGGCCACGTAGGTGCCCAGCACGTTGAACAGGCCGATCAGCGCCAGCGCGTAGCTGGCCACCTGGGGCGACAGGCCGTGGTCCTTCAGGTAGCTGGGCATGTGCACCCCGATGAACACCACCTGGAAGCCGCACACGAAATAACCGGCCATCAGCAGGTTGAAGCTCGGGTAGCGGAACGCCTCGCCCAGCGCCTGCACGATGGTCTGCTCGCGCTTGGGCGGCGCGGCGCCCTTGAAGCCCGGCTCCCGCAGGCCAAAGGCCAGCGGCACGATGAGCAGCACGGCCATCGACAAGGCCAGCAGCGCCTGCTGCCAACCCAGTCCGGCGATCAGCCAGCCCTCCACGGGCACCATGAGGAACTGGCCGAACGAACCTGCGGCCGCCGCCACGCCCATGGCCCAGGATCTGCGCTCCGGCGCGATCTGGCGGCCCAGCACACCGTAGATCACGGCGTAGGTGGTGCCCGCCTGCGCGGCGCCGATCAGTACGCCGGCCGTCAACGCAAACAGGGTGGTCGTGGGCGACAGCGCCATGCCCGCCAAACCCAGGCCATAGAGCACCGCGCCGCCGATGAGCACGCGGAACGCTCCGAACCGGTCTGCCGCCATGCCCGCAAAGATGCCGATCAGGCCCCAGGACAGGTTCTGGATGGCGATGGCCAGCGCGAACGACTGGCGGGTCCAGCCCATCTCCTGCGTGATGGGCAGGAGCCAGAGCCCGAACCCATGGCGGATGCCCATGGACAGGGTCACGATGGCCGCGCCGCACGCGAGCACCTGGAACATGGACAGTTTGGGAGGATTCATATGCATGCGCAGGAATGTAGCGAGATTGGGCGAAACGCGCTGATACACCGGGGACCAATACAGTTGGCAGCGGGGTTGCCGCCGGGCCTGCTGCGCGGGACCGTCCTTTGTGTTGCAACCCGCCCCCAGCCACTCTGTCTGCGGCCGCCGCCCCCGGGCCTGGGGGGCCCGGAGCACGCTGCCAGTGTTGTCATGACTGTTTTTTCATCCAGCTATTGCGCTGCTGCCGCACTACAATCCGCCGCTATGTCTGCCAAACCGTCTTCCGTGTCCACCAGTAGTGACTATTCCGAAGGGTCGATCCGCGTGCTCAAGGGCCTGGAGCCCGTCAAGCAGCGCCCGGGCATGTACACCCGCACCGACAACCCCCTGCACATCATCCAGGAGGTGCTGGACAACGCCGCCGACGAGGCGCTGGCCGGCCATGGCAAGAAGATCAAGGTCACGCTGCACGCCGACGGCTCGGTGAGCATCGAGGACGACGGGCGCGGCATCCCCTTCGGCATGCACCCCGAGGAAAACGCGCCGGTGATCGAGCTGGTCTTCACCCGCCTGCACGCGGGCGGCAAGTTCGACAAGGGCAAGGGCGGTGCCTACAGCTTCTCGGGCGGCCTGCACGGCGTGGGCGTGAGCGTGACCAACGCGCTGGCCACCCGTCTGGAAGTGAGCAGCCACCGCGAAGGCAAGGTCGCCCGGCTGGTGTTTTCGGCCGGCGACGTGGTCGAGCCCCTGGTGACCCGCGCGCTGGAAGCCGGCGAGCGCAAGCAGGGCACGACCGTGCGCGCCTGGCCTGATGCCAAGTATTTCGAGTCGAGCGCGCTGCCCATGGGCGAGCTCACCCACCTGTTGCGCAGCAAGGCGGTGCTGATGCCCGGCGTGTCGGTGACCCTGGTCAACGAGAAGACGCGCGACACCCAGACCTGGCAGTACAAGGGCGGCCTGCGCGACTACCTGATGCAGACGCTCAGTGGCGACCCGGTGATCCCGCTCTTCGAGGGCGAGGGCTTTGCCGACCGCAACAACGAGAGTTTTGCCGAGGGCGAGGGCGCCTCCTGGTGCGTGGCCTTCACCGAAGACGGCCAGCCCATGCGCGAGAGCTACGTCAACCTGATTCCCACCAGCGCCGGCGGCACGCACGAAAGCGGCCTGCGCGACGGCCTGTTCAACGCCGTCAAGAGCTTCATCGAGCTGCACAGCCTGCTGCCCAAGGGCGTCAAGCTGCTGCCCGAAGACGTGTTCGCCCGTGCCAGCTACGTGCTCTCGGCCAAGGTGCTCGATCCTCAGTTCCAGGGCCAGATCAAGGAGCGGCTGAACTCGCGCGACGCGGTGCGCCTGGTCAGCGGCTTCGTGCGCCCGGCGCTGGAGCTCTGGCTCAACCAGCACGTGGACTACGGCAAGAAGCTGGCAGAACTCGCCATCAAGGCCGCGCAGACGCGCCAGAAGGCCGGCCAGAAGGTCGAAAAGCGCAAGGGCTCGGGCGTGGCCGTGCTGCCCGGCAAGCTCACCGACTGCGAAAGCCGCGACATCGCACACAACGAAGTCTTCCTGGTCGAGGGCGACTCCGCCGGCGGCAGCGCCAAGATGGGCCGCGACAAGGAAAGCCAGGCCATCCTGCCGCTGCGCGGCAAGGTGCTCAACACCTGGGAGGTGGAGCGCGACCGCCTGTTCGCCAACAACGAGATCCACGACATCTCGGTGGCCATCGGCGTGGACCCGCACGGCCCGAACGACACGCCCGACCTCACGGGCCTGCGCTATGGCAAGGTCTGCATCCTGTCGGACGCCGATGTGGACGGCTCGCACATCCAGGTGCTGCTGCTCACGCTGTTCTTCCGCCACTTCCCCAAGCTCATCGAGACCGGCCACATCTACGTGGCGCGCCCCCCGCTGTTCCGCGTGGACGTGCCCGCCCGCGGCAAGAAGCCCGCCGCCAAGATGTATGCGCTGGACGACGGCGAGCTCACCGCCATCCTCGACAAGTGCGCCAAGGACGGCGTGGCCCGCGAGAAGTGCCAGATCAGCCGCTTCAAGGGCCTGGGCGAGATGAACGCCGAGCAGCTGTGGGAAACCACGCTCAACCCCGACACCCGCCGCCTGCTGCCGGTGCAGCTGGGCGACATGGACTTCGCCGCCACCGAAGGCCTGATCACCAAGCTCATGGGCAAGGGCGAGGCGGCCTCGCGGCGCGAGCTGATGGAACTGCACGGCGATGCGGTCGAGATCGACATCTGACCGGACCCGCCACCCACGGTGTCTGTGATGAAGAATCCACACAAAAACAGGCTCTTGCGCTTGTATTTATTGGGCTTGCTGCTATGTTTTATGCAGCAATCGGCCCAGGCGGACCTGTGGGCGCACGTGGACGAGCGGGGCGTGACGCATTTCGCCGCCGAGCAGGTGGACACGCGCTACCAGCTGTTTTTTCGTGGCAATGATTTCGACTCGACCCGCGACGCCCCGGCCAACGCACCGCCCATGCCCTACGCGCTGCCTGCGGCCGGTGCGCGCTTGCTGGCCTTTTTTGACATCGCGCCCGACTACAAGCGCGTCAAGCACCACCTGCGCGCCGCCGCCAGCAAGCACGGCGTGGACTACGAATTGCTGCAGGCCGTGATCGCCACGGAATCCGGCTTCGACGCCACGGCCGTGTCGCCCAGGGGCGCCGTCGGGCTCATGCAGGTGATGCCCGCCACGGCCAGCCGTTTTGGCGTGAGCGCGGATGCCAGGCGCTCGGTGGAGCAGAAGCTGGCCGACCCGGCCGTGAACGTGCCCACCGGCACGCGCTACCTGCGCCACCTGCTGGACCTGTTCCCCGGCCGCATGGACCTGGCCGTGGCCGCCTACAACGCCGGTGAAGGCGCGGTGCAAAAGGCGGGCAACCAGATTCCGGCCTTCAAGGAAACGCAGAACTATGTGCGCACCGTGCTGGGCCTGTACGCCCAGCTCAAGCCGCCAGCGCCGGTGCTGGCGCAGCGCGCCGTGCCCGGCCGCGTGCGCATGGAGCTTTCGGGGGGCGCGCAGAACCGGGGCAACCTGCCGCCCACCCGCGTGGCGCAGACGCAAAGCGCCCCCCAGAACGTGAACCCAGAAACTGTACCCAACGAATGAGCGACCAACCCACTCTCGATTTCACCACCGCCGGCGATGACGGAGGCGACTCCCTGGGCCTGGCGGGCTATGCCCAGCGCGCCTATCTGGAATACGCGCTGTCGGTCGTCAAGGGCCGTGCGCTGCCCGACGTGTGCGACGGCCTCAAGCCCGTGCAGCGGCGCATTCTGTATTCGATGGACCGCATGGGCCTGGGCTACAGCGGCCCCACGCGCAACACGGCGGCCAAGCCGGTCAAGAGCGCCCGCGTGGTGGGCGACGTGCTGGGCCGCTTCCATCCGCACGGCGACCAGTCGGCCTACGACGCCCTGGTGCGCATGGCGCAGGACTTCGCCCAGCGCTATCCGCTGATCGACGGCCAGGGCAACTTCGGCAGCCGCGACGGCGATGGCGCCGCGGCCATGCGCTACACCGAGGCGCGCCTGTCGCGCATCACCAGCCTGCTGCTCGACGAGATCGACGAGGGCACGGTCGATTTCATGCCCAACTACGACGGCAGCACGGAGGAGCCGCGCCAGCTGCCCGCGCGGTTGCCGTTCGCGCTGCTCAACGGCGCCAGCGGCATCGCCGTGGGCCTGGCCACCGAGATCCCGAGCCACAACCTGCGCGAGATCGCCGATGCCTGCATTGCGCTCATCAAGACACCTTCGCTCAGCGCCGAAGACCTGCTGGCCCTGGTGCCCGGGCCCGACTACCCGGGCGGGGGGCAGATCATCAGCGCTGCGTCCGACATCGCCGACGCCTACCGCACCGGGCGCGGCAGCCTCAAGGTGCGCGCGCGCTGGAAGATCGAGGAACTCGCGCGCGGCCAGTGGCAGCTCGTCGTCAACGAGCTGCCCCCGGGCGTGAGCTCGCAGAAGGTGCTCGAGGAGATCGAGGAAATCACCAACCCCAAGGTCAAGGCCGGCAAGAAGGCGCTGAGCCAGGACCAGACCCAGCTCAAGGCCAGCATGCTGGCCGTGCTGGACGTGGTGCGCGACGAGTCGAGCAAGGACGCGCCGGTGCGCCTGGTGTTCGAGCCCAAGACCGGCAAGACGCCGCAGCAGGAGCTGGTCACCGCGCTCCTGGCCCACACCAGCCTGGAGACCTCGGCGCCGATCAACCTGACCATGGTGGGCCTGGACGGCCGGCCGGTGCAGAAGTCGCTGCGCCTGATGCTGGAGGAGTGGATCTCCTTCCGCCAGGGCACCATCACCCGCCGCTCGCAGCACCGCCTGGGCAAGGTGCTGGACCGCATCCACATCCTCGAGGGGCGGCAGACCGTGCTGCTCAACATCGACGAGGTGATCGCCATCATCCGTGCGGCCGAGGATCCCAAGGCCGCGCTGATCGCGCGCTTCAGCCTCAGCGATCGCCAGGCCGAGGACATCCTTGAAATCCGCCTGCGCCAGCTCGCGCGGCTCGAAGCCATCAAGATCGAGCAGGAGCTCAAGGAACTGCGCGAGAGCCAGGGCAAGCTCGAGGACATCCTGAACAACCCGGGTTCGCTGCGCCGCCTGATGGTCCGGGAGATCGAAGCCGACGCCAAGACCTTCGCCGACCCGCGCCGCACGCTGATCCAGGCCGAGAAGAAGGCCGTGGCCGAGGTCAAGGTGGTGGACGAGCCCGTGACCGTGGTGGTCTCGCAAAAAGGCTGGGTGCGTGCGCGCACCGGCCATGGCCACGAGGCGGCGAGCTTTGCCTTCAAGGCCGGCGACGGCCTGTACCGCACCTTCGAGTGCCGCACGGTGGATACCCTGCTGGCCTTCGGCAGCAATGGCCGGGTGTACTCGGTGCCGGTGTCGGTGCTGCCCGGCGCGCGCGGCGACGGCCAGCCCGTGACCACGCTGATCGAGCTCGAGTCGGGCACGCAGCTCCTGCACTACTTCGCCGGGCCGGCCAGTGCCAGCCTGCTGCTGTCCAACTCGGGCGGCTATGGCTTCCTGGCCTCGGTGGAGAACATGGTCTCGCGCCAGAAGGGCGGCAAGGCCTTCCTCACGCTGGGCGAGGGCGAGACCGTGTGCCCCCCTTCGCATGCGGCGGGCAGCACCGGCGGCCAGCCGCTCGCGCCGGCCACGCACGTGGCCTGCGCCTCGGCGGGCGGGCGCATCCTGACCTTCGAGATCACCGAGCTCAAGACCATGGCCAATGGCGGCCGTGGCCTGATGCTGATCGACCTGGAGGCCAAGGACACGCTGGCCGGTGCCGCGGCCTACACGCGCAGCATCCGCATCGAGGGCATCGGCCGGGGTGGCAAGGAGCGCGAGGAGACCCTGGAGATCCGCTCGCTCAACAACGCCCGGGCCGCGCGCGGGCGCAAGGGCAAGGCGGCCGACCTGGGCTTCAAGCCTGCGGCCGTGGCGCGCGTGGAGTAACAGCGTGTTCAATGCCTTCTGGGAGGTTGCATTGGAGTGCAATCGCCCGATTTCACTCCAACCCTTGGGTCAAGGTACTTGTGCGACTCCAAAAAGACGTTGAACACGCTCCAAGCGATGGCGCGCTCACCCACGCTGGATGAGCTGCGCCGCTACGCGATTGCACGCAGCCTGTTCAAGCCACTGACGCTGCCCGGCGCGATCCGCAAGCTTGGTTTTGTGCAGGCCGACCCGATGCGGGCGCCCGCGCGGGCGCAGGACCTGATCCTGCGCATGCGGGTGCGCGGCTACCGCGCCGGTGACCTGGAGCGCCACTACGAACGGCTGGGCATCGAGGAAGACGCCTTCGTCAACTACGGCTTCGTGTCGCGCGACATGCTGGCGCTGCTGCACCCGCGCACGCCGCGCCGGCCCTGGGATGCGGCCACCACCGGGCGCGCGCGCGAGGTGCTGGCCTTCGTGCAGGAGCGGGGCGTGGTGCACCCGCGCGGGGTCAGCGAGGCGTTTGCGCACCATGGCCGCGTGGCGGGCTATTGGGGCGGAGAGCTCAACGCGAGCACCCGCCTGCTGGATGCCATGCACCACCACGGCTGGCTGCGGGTATGCCGCCGCGAATCGGGCACCCGGGTGTATGCGCCGGTGGAGCACCCCGGGCAGGATGCCAGCCCCGCCGCCCGCATGGCGCGTGCCGAAGCCCTGGTTGACCGCATCGTGGCCCTGTATGCGCCGCTGCCCGCGCCCAGCCTGGGCTACCTCGTCACTTTGCTGCGGTACGGCGCCCCACAACTGGCGGCCGAAGCGCGCGCGGTGGCCAAGGCCGCGCAGTCGCGCTACGGCCATGCGGTGGTCGACGGCACGGCGTGGTTCTGGCCCGCGCAGGAGAACCCGGCATCGCGCCGCCACCAGCCGGACGCGGGCGTGCGGCTGCTGGCACCGTTTGATCCCGTGGTCTGGGACCGCCGCCGCTTCGAGATGCTGTGGGGCTGGGCGTACCGGTTCGAGGCGTATGTGCCCGCCTCCAGGCGCACCATGGGCCACTATGCGTTGCCCGTGCTGTGGGGCGAACAGATGGTGGGCTGGGCCAACCTGCGCATGGAGCGCGGGCAACTGCGGCACGCGCTGGGTTTTGTGGCGGGCCGCCCGCCCCGCGGCGCGGTTTTTCGGCGCGCGCTGGACGAAGAGCTGGCGCGTTTCGAAACCTTCCTGGGCGCCGGGGCCTGACGGCCTGCGGCAGTGCCTGGATCAGCGCTTCAGCATTTGCCCGCGGCTTTGCTGAGCGCGTTGCAGGAGGCCGGGGCGGCTGCAGGTGCCGCCGCCTTGCCCGCCATCGGCGTGCAGATGGCATCCGAATTCGGCGTCTGTCCGAACGACATGGCTTTCTGGAACCCCGTGGCGGAGTACATGTAGCACTGGTAGGTGGCGCCGTCGGTGGTCTTGGCGGTGTAGTTGATGCGTCCGCCGGTTTCTTCGCTCTTGTGGGTGACGGTGAAGGCGCCCACCTGGCGGCCTATGGCCGCCGAGGTGCGCTGTTCCAGGCCCTCCTGACTGATGGTGGCGGCGCATCCGGACAGGCCCAGTGCGATCAGGAAGGGGGCGCCGAGGTGCGCGCAGCGGAACGTGCGGGAGGTTGTCATGTGATGGTGGCCTTGGGAGATGGATTCGGGCCAGTTTGACGGCTGCGCCGCCGCGCGTGAACCCGACCACGGTAGGGTTGCCATGCCGGTCCGTGAAAGACCGGTGTTGATCCTGCCGCCGGCTTGGCGGCAAAGCGGCCCGTGCGTGCAGCCCCAGTGCGTGGGCCTCGCCCATTGCCAGCTATCTCGCAGATAGCCCGATTCGCCGCCCTGGAAGGGCCTGATGGCTGGGCCAGGTGGCACCCGGGCGCCCCTGCTGCCCTGAGCCCTTGCACAGCGTGGTTCGGGGCTGCAATGCGGGGTCTTGCCGTGCAGCGCGGGCCCTGGGGATGACCCTCATGCATCAGGCCCGGGTTTGTGCAATGGTGTAACAGCGTGCAAATATCTGCGCGCCAACACAAGGCTGCAGGAGAACACCATGCCCAAGCGATTCCGGATGGCCCATAAACTCTGGATGGCGGTCTTGCTGATCGTGGTGCTGCTGGCGGCGGTGGTGGGGTTTTCCGGCTATCGCTCGGCCAAGGTGCAGGCCGAGGCGGACATGATGACCAAGGACCTGGAGGCGCGTGTGCAGGCGGCGCTGCGCTGGTCCGGCCTCACCGAGACCAATGCGGCGCGCACGCAGGCGCTGATCGTGAGCAGCGACACCGCCGTCGAGGCCGAGTTCAAGGACCTGATCGCGGCGACTTCCGCGCAGATCAGCGAGGTGCAGAAATCGCTCGAATCCATGGCGCTGTCCGAAGCCGACAAGGCGCAGATGGCCAAGATCGCCGCCGCCCGCAAGACGATGACGGACCTGCGCGGCCAGGCCCGCAAGCTCAAGGGCGATGGCCAGCAGGACCAGGCGGTGGTGCTGGTCAAGCAGTCGTACAACCCGGCCGTGGCCGCCTACCTGCAGACACTGCGGGACTTCGTGCAGCAGCAGCAACAGACCGCCGAGGTCCGGCAGCGGGAGATGGCCGCGTCGCGCATGCTCACCGTGAAGATCGCCGCCGTGGCCGTGGGCCTGCTGCTGCTGGCCATCGTGGTGGGCGCCTACTACCTGATCGGCAGCATCCAGCGGCCGCTGGAGCAGGCCAGCGGGCTGGCCGAGCGCATCGCGGGTGGCGATCTGAGCATGCAGGAATCCGTGACCCGGGGCGATGAGTTCGGTGACCTGCTGCGCTCGCTTTACACCATGAGCAGCGCCCTGGGCCGGATGGTGCACCAGGTGCGCCAGAGCACCGACAGCATCGCCATCGCCAGCGCCGAGATCGCCACCGGCAACCATGACCTGTCGTCCCGCACGGAGCAGACCTCCAGCAACCTGCAGCAAACAGCCGCGGCCATGGAGCAGTTCACGAGCACCATCCAGCAAAGCGCGGGCAGCGCGCAGCAGGCCAGTAGCCTCGCGGCGGGCGCCACGGGCGTGGCGCGCCGTGGCGGCGAGGTCGTGACCCAGGTGGTGGTCACCATGCAGGACATCAACCACAGCAGCAAGAAGATCGCCGACATCATCGGCGTGATCGACGGCATCGCGTTCCAGACCAACATCCTGGCGCTGAACGCGGCGGTGGAGGCGGCGCGCGCGGGCGAGCAGGGGCGTGGCTTCGCCGTGGTGGCCAGCGAGGTGCGCAGCCTGGCGCAGCGCAGTGCCGAGGCCGCCAAGGAAATCAAGCAGCTCATCAGCGCATCGGTGGAAAAAGTGGAGGCGGGCTCGCGGCTGGTGACCGATGCCGGCACCACCATGACCGACATCGTGCAGTCGGTGCAGCGCGTGACGGACATGATTGGCGAGATCACCGCCGCCTCCTCGGAGCAGAGCGCCGGGGTCTCGCAGGTCAACCAGGCGATTGGCAACCTGGACCAGATGACCCAGCAGAACGCGGCGCTGGTGGAGGAGAGCGCCGCCGCCGCGCAGAGCCTGCGGGAGCAGGCGGACCAGCTGGCGCAGGTGGTGTCGATGTTCAAGGTGAATGCCGCCAGCCATGGACCGGCGCAGGCGGCCATTGGCGCCGCCCGTGCCGCGGCCGCCCAGCGGGCGCCCCTGCCCGCGGCTTCCGCCACGGCACCGCGGCCTCCCTCCGCAGCCCCGGCGGCCAAAGCGGCCCACCGGCCGGCGGCGGCCAAGGCGCAGGCGGCGCCTGCCGTGTCCGGGCCTTCCAGCCGCAAGCCGGCGGTGGCCCAAGGGTCTGAAGAGGAGTGGGAGTCCTTCTGACCCCTGCTGCCTGTGTGCGGTGATTGGGCCGCCGCGGGGCATGCCGCGCGGCCGGGCCACTCGATCTGGCCGTCCAGCATTGCGGGCACCGGCAGCGCGGCGTTCCCCCCCCGCCTATTGCCTATTGATTCCAGACCCCGCGGATCATCGACGTCAGCGCCACCGTGAGCGGATCGCTGGCCCCTTCCGCCGAGGTGACGAGATAGAGTTTTGCATCAAGCTGCGCAGGCCCCCAGATCATCCAGTCCTGGCGCTCGCTGCCCCGGACTGCGACCTCTTCGCGCAGCAGCGCGCACCCGCTGCCAGCGCGCACATAGGCGTCCAGCCCGCTGGTTTCCTCTGCCTGCATGACAATGCGCGGCGCCAGGCCCTGGCGCTCGAACAGTGCCCGCATCAACTGGTGGATGTGGGAGTCGGCCAGGCCGTCGACCCAGGGCAGTTCGGCCAGCGTGCGCCACCCGCCCCGCTGCACGGACTCGCTCATCCGCACAGGCACCGCCACCCGGTAGGTCACCGAACGCAAGGCGACCCATTGCAGGTCGCGCGGCGGATTGGCGTCGATGAAGTAGCCCGCGGAAAGTGTGCCGGCGCGGATGAGGTCCAGCAATTGCAGCGATGAGTAGCTGCGCGTGCGCAGCTCCACCAGGGGCAGTGCCTGGTGCACGCTGGCGGCCATCTCGCCCAGCCGCAGGAAGTCGGCAGGCTCGCTGGGCAGGCCGAAGTCAATGCGTCCCGTCAGCTCGCCGCGCAGCTGCCGGGCCACCGAACTCAGTTCGCTGCCCGCGGCCAGCAACGCCTCTGCCTTGGGCAGCAGCAGTTCACCGGTGCGCGTGAGCGTGAGCCGGCCGGCGCTGCGGTCGAACAGGGTCACGCCCAGGCTCTGCTCCAGGCTCTTGAGTTGTCCGGTGACCGCCGGCTGGGTGACGTGCAGTGCTTCGGCCGCCTTGGTGACGTTGCCGATGCGCGCGACGGTGACAAAGGCCCGGACTTGATAGAGTTCCATCGCTCACACGCTGCGCACGGCTCATCTGCTGTACAGGCGGACCAGGGAGGGATCGATGCCGACCGACACCGCACCGCCGGCCGGAAATTTCGACAGGCCTGCGTGGTGTGGCTGGTCGATGACCACGGCATGCGGGCCGACCTGCACCTGGTAGCGCGCAAATGCACCGTGGAACTCGACCGTCTCGACCATGCCTGGCAGCCACACGAAGCGCGCGTCGAGCCGCGCGTCCGCCACGTCGAGCCGGATGGTCTGCGGCCGGATGGCCACGATGACGCGGCGGCCATCCTCGGGCACCGCATCGGAGCTGATCACGATCTCGCCCCAGCCCGGGACGTCAAGGGAAACGGCGTTTCCGCGGCTGCAGCGGACGGTTCCCTCCAGCATGTTCATGGTGCCGACAAAGCCGGCGACGAACGGGGTGGCGGGGTAGTCGTAGAGCGCGATCGGGGTGCCGATCTGCTGCACACGCCCGTTGTTCAGGACGGCAATCCGGTCGGCGCTGGTCATTGCTTCTTCCTGGTCGTGTGTCACAAAAATCGTGGTGATGCCCAGCCGCCGCTGCAGCTTGAGCAGTTCCTGGCGCATCTGCACGCGCAGTGAACGGTCGAGGTTGGACAGGGGCTCGTCGAGCAGCAGCACCTGGGGCTGGGTTACCAGCGTGCGCGCCAGCGCGACCCGCTGCTGCTGGCCGCCCGACAGCTGGCTCGGGTTGCGGTGGGCGAAGGCACCCAGTTCCACCTGGTCGAGCACCTCCGACACGCGCTGCTCGATCACCTTGCCGGGAAGCCTTCGCTCCACCAGCCCGAAGGCGACGTTCTCCCGCACGTTCAAGTGGGGCCACAAGGCGTAGTTCTGGAACACCACGCCCACGCGCCGCTCCCATGCGGGCTCGGTGGTGAGTTCCCGCCCGTCGATGACAAGCCGCCCGGCCTGGTGCTGGAGAAAGCCCGCGATGACGCGCAGCAGGGTGGACTTGCCGGAGCCGGAGGGCCCCAGCAGCGCGAAGAACTCGCCCGGCTCGATCTCCAGCGTCACGCCGTCCAGCACCACGACGCTGCCGTAGGAGAGCTGCAGTTGCTCACATCTGACACTGACCCTGTTCATGCGCGCTGCTGTTCCTGATGTCTGGCGGTTGCACAAGCCATTGCCACGAGTGTCGTTGCGATGGCCGCTTCTACGCATCGGGACTAATGCCCGGTAGGGAAAAGTCCCGGGGGTTGAGCCGGGGGCTCGATTCAGGCGGGCAGCAGCCGTGTCTGCGCCGGCTCCAGGCCAATGCCCACGGGGCTGCCGGCCACGAACTTGGATGCGCCCAGGTGGTGCGGCTGGTCCACGGCCACGGACTGCGTCCCCACCCGGACCTGGTAGCGCGTGGCCTCGCCCAGGAACTCGCTGGATTCGACGATGCCGTTCATCCAGACGTAGCGCATGTCACTGCGCGCCGCCGCGGCATCGATCTGCAGCGCATGCGGCCGGAAGCTGAGTACCGCCCGTCCGCTGGCCGGGGCATGGCCGTGCGCGGGCACCTGCAGCCGTCCCACACCCTCGATGTCGAGGGTGACGTCATGCCCGTCGCGGGCTTGCACCGTGCCCTGCAGCAGGTTCATGGTGCCGACGAAGCCGGCCACGAACTCGTTGGCAGGCAGGTCGTACAGGTCCTGGGGCGTGCCCACCTGCTGCACCACGCCCTTGTCGAGCACCGCCATGCGGTCGGCCGTGGTCATGGCCTCTTCCTGGTCGTGCGTGACGAAGATGGTGGTGATGCCCAGGCGGCGCTGCAGCTGCAGCAGTTCCTGGCGCATCTGTACGCGCAGCGACTTGTCCAGGTTGGACAGGGGCTCGTCCAGCAGCAGCACCTGCGGCTCGATCACGATGGTGCGCGCCAGCGCCACGCGCTGCTGCTGCCCGCCGGACAGCTGGCCCGGCCGGCGCCGGGCAAAGCGCTCCAGGCCCACGGTGGCCAGCGCGGCCTCGACCTTGCGGACCTGCTCGGCCTTGGAGACCCGGCGCTCCACCAGGCCGAAGGCCACGTTGTCCCAGACGCTCAGGTGCGGCCACAGCGCATAGCTCTGGAACACCATGCCCACGTTGCGTTGCCAGGGCGCCATCCCGGTGACGTCGCGCCCGTCGATCAGCAGCTCTCCGTGCTGGTGCTGGTTGAAGCCGGCGATCAGGCGCAGCAGGGTGGACTTGCCGGAACCGGACGGCCCCAGCAGCGCAAAGAACTCGCCCGGCCTGATCTCCATGTGGATGTCCTTCAGGACTTCGTTGCTGCCATAGGCCAGGCGGATGCCGCGGCATTGGACACTGATTTTTTTCATGGTGCTTGTCTCCAATCGGGGGGAAGGGCAGGGCTCAGGTGCGTACCGGAGCAACTTCTGCGGGGAGGATGGGCAGGGGAGGCAGGTCTTCATCGACCGGCCGCTGCTTCAGGCGGCTGCCGGTGCGCTCCACGATCACGTGGGAGGCATAGGTGCCGATCGCGACGACCGCGATCGCCAGAACGCCCAGTGCCGCGCCAGGGCCACGGCCGGCGATGCTCTGCATGTACAGGTAGATGCCATAGCTCATGGGCGCCTGCGACTGCGAGGAGGTCAGCAGGATGGTGGCCGACAGCTCGACCGCCGCCGTGATGAAACTGGTGACGAAGCCAGCCAGGATCCCGCCCGCCATCAGCGGCACGACGACGCGCCGGATGGTGCGCATCTTGGTCGCGCCGAGGCTTTCGGCGGCCTCCTCCAGCGAAATGTGCACCTGCTGCAGCGCGGCGACGCACGAGCGCAGGGCATAGGGCAGCCGGCGCACGGCATAGGCAATCATGATCACCACCCAGGTGCTGGTGAGCAGCACGTCGGTGCCTGGCACCAGGACACCCTTGAAGAAACGCAGGTAGCCGATCGCCAGCACCAGCCCCGGCACGGCCAGCGCCGCCGTGGCGATCCAGTCCAGCCACTGGCGGGCCGGCAACCGGGTGCGCATGATCAGATAGGCGATGGTCGTGCCCAGCAGCACGTCGATGCCGGCCGCCATGCCGCAGTACAGCAGGGTGTTGGAGATCATGCCGCCAGCGTCCTGGAACACGGTGGCGTAGTGGGCCGCCGTGAAGCCGTCGGGCAGCGGGGCGAAGCTCCACACGGAGGCGAACGACAGCAGCAGCACGCCGATGTGGGGGGACAGCGTCAGCAGCAGGATGAAGCCGATCCACGCGTAAGCCAGCACCGTGCCCAGCGGGGAAAGCCTGCGGCGCTGGATGGCGCCGCCACCCTTTTGCGTGGTCGCATAGTCCTTGCCCTTGAGCACGCGGGCCGACAGCGCCATGGCCGCGATCGAGAAGGCAATCATCAGCACGCTGATGACGTAGCCCAGCGGGTCGTCGATGCCCACCTGGGTGATGCGCAGGTAGGCCTGCGGCGCCAGCATGTTGGTGGTGCCCAGCACCAGCGGCGTGCCCAGGTCGTCGAACACCTTGACGAACACCAGCGACGCCCCCGCCACGAAGCCGGGCATCGCCAGCGGGAAGATGACCCGGCGGAACAGGCGCCAGCCGCGGCAGCCCAGGTTCAACGCCGCCTCCTCCATGGCGCCATCGATGTTCCGCAGCGCCAGCGTCAGGTTCATGAGGATGAAGGGGAAGTAATGCAGCGCTTCGACGAAGATCACGCCGTTGAGGCCGTCCATGATCGGAACCGTGAAACCCAGGTGCTGCTCGAGCAGCAGGTTCACCGTGCCCGAGCGGCCGAAGATCAGCTGCATCGCCACCGCGCCGACGAAGGGCGGCATGATCAGCGGCAGCACCCCCAGGGTCTGGATCAGCAGCGCGCCGCGGAACTCGAAGCGCACCGTGAAATAGGCCAGCGGCACGGCGATCAGCGCCGCCGCGATCGTGGCCATGGTGGCGACGTAGAGGCTGTTCCAGAAAGCCTCGGTCATCAGCGGCTGGTGGAAGAAGGCCGCGAAATGGCCCAGGGTCAGGCTGCCGTCGGCGTTGACGAAGGCCGAGAAGAACACCCAGGCGACGGGCAGCACCAGGAACAGCAGCAGGAAGGCCAGCACCAGGCCGGCCGCCAGCCAGGCGCCCGGCCGGGCCAGATGGAAGATGCGCGACATGAGTGGTCCTTTACTTGGCAAGGGCCCGGGCTTCTTCGGCGAGCTGGCGCGCCATCCGGTAGTTGTCGAGCGCCTTGCTGTTCCAGCCGCCTTCGGTGGCCGTCACCTCCCTGTTGGTGTCCGCGTTCTTCTTGTTGGACGTGAACAGGTTCAGGAACGCCGGGTCCTTGGCCATGGCCTCGGTCACGGGGGGCGTGAAGGCCAGTTCGCGCGCCCGCCTGACGCGGTTGGCGGCCTCGGTGTTGGGTTTTCCGGCCAGGGCTGCCTCGGCCTGGTGGATGGCCAGCGTGGCCGCCTGCAGTTCCTTGTGGCGGAAGGTGATCACCTGGTCGAACAGGGCGGTCACCACGTAGTAGCGCGCGGCGGACAGCTCGGGATCGAACTTCACCTTGGCGCGCTTGGCGACTTCGAAGGCGTTGGGGTAGCCGGCGGGCATTTTCATCTTGTCCGGCGGCAGCACCGGCAGGCGCGCCAGCTGCGGGAGCGTGAGCAGTTCCTGTCCTTCCCTGGACAGGGCGAAGCTGATGAAGCGCCGCGCCTCGGCCGGGTTCTTGCCCCCGCTGATGAGCGCAATGTTGGCTGGCACCACCGCGGTGACCGACGGGTAGGCGAACTCCACCGGAAAGCCCGAATACTTGCCGCTCAGGCCGAAGAAGTCGATCACCAGGCCGATGCCGAACTGTCCGTTGTTGACGCCGTCGGGCACGCCGAAGCTGCGTTCGGTGATCGCGGCCGAGTTGCCGGCAATCTGCAGCACCTGGTTCCAGCCCTTGTCCCAGCCCTCGCCCTGCAGGATGGCCTCGATCGTCAAGTGCGTCGTGCCCGAGCGGGAGGGCGAGCTCAGGGCCACGTGGCTGTGGTAGACCGGCTTGGTCAGGTCCGCCCACTCGGCGGGCGTGGGAAGCTTCTTGGCCGCGAGGTAGCGGGTGTTCCACATCAGCCCATAGCCCCCCAGGGCCTGGCCCAGGTAGAAGCCGTCCGGATCGTTGATGGGATAGCCGGCGATGTCCTTGGGCACCGCGGGATTGGCGAGGTCCGGAATGCGCTCGAGCAGCTTGCCCTTGCCCAGCACCTCGAACGCATCGGGCGCCGACGCCCAGAACACTTCGGGGCGCTGCCCCGCGCTGAGTTCGCGCACATAGGCCACGCCGGCCGTGGTGCTCTTGTTGAGGATTTCCAGCTTGATGTCGGGATGGGCCTTTTCGAAGGCGGTCTTGTAGGCCTGGGTCAGTTCCTTGGGAAAGGAGGTCACCACCGAGACGGTGCCGGCCTGGGCCCAGGCAGCGAGCAGGAATGCCGCCAACGCGGCAGTTTTGAGAATGGGGCGGATTGTCACGGATGTCTCCTTCAACGTTATGCGCGGCGGGTGCCGACAGGTCTTCTTGGGTCGGGTGAATGCTCCGCCAAAACCGGCAAGTGCGTCCAATCAGACTTTGTGATGCGCATCATCAAGCCGTGCATGCGCCTGGTGGTGCCGGGCGGCGGGCCCGCCGGGGGATATCCGGGAAAGTCCCAGGCCGGCGCGCCCTGCCACGAGGGCGCCACAGGCGCGTTGCCTCCCGCGAGGCCACGCTGATCCTGGGCATCAGAAATGGTGATTGGATTCCCGCCCGCGCATTCCGTAGGCTTCGCCCGGCTCGATATGGCACGGGCCCCACGGCCTGCCACCGCATCGGCGTATCCATACCTACCACTGGAGACCTCCATGAAGATGAACAAGCTATTGCTCAGCGTCTGCTTTTCGCTGCTGGCACTGACTGGCAACGCTGCCCTGGCCAAGGGCGAGGCGCCTGCTGTCTACCTCGATGCCGCGCAACTCGATTCCACCCGCTTCATGGCGCCGCCCCCACCCGCGGAGGTGGCGGGCAAGGAGATCGAGCTGATGCTCGAACTGCAGCGATTGCGGACACCCGAACAGGCGGCGAGGTCGGTGGCCGATCTGGAGCAGAGCGTGTTCCGGTTTGCCGATGTCATGGGCCCCAAGTTCACGGAGCAGGGCCTGCCCCTGGTCGCTGCCTTCTTCAAGCGGCTGTACAAGACCGAGAGCGGCTTCAACAAGCAAGGCAAGGAGCTCTGGAAGCGCGAACGTCCGCCCGTGGTGGACAAGCGCCTGCAACCGGTGGCCAAGTACTCGCACAGCGGCTCGTATCCGAGCGGCCATGCCGCCTTCGGTTTCCTGACCGGCATGGCGCTGGCGGACATGGTGCCCGAGTGGCGTCCGCAGATCCTGGCGCGCGCCAGGGAGTTTGGCGACAACCGGGTGCTGGGCGGGGTGCACTACCCCAGCGACGTGGAGGCCGGCAGGCAACTGGCCGTGCTGATCGCCGCATTGGCGCCGCAAAACCCCAGCTACCGCGCCGACTTCGAGGCCGCGAAGGCTGAACTGCGCCGGGTGCTCGAACTGCCCTGAGCGCCGGCCGCCCACATCGCCGCCGCTGCGATCCCCGCAGCGTCCCCCCCGCCACACCGCGCCACCACCGCCATCGATCTGCATGCACACCGCATGCAGTGGCGCAGCGCGCCCGGCGTGGCTTCACAAGACCCCAAGGATTTCCACCATGCACAGCAACATTCACAAGTCGCTCCTCCTCGCCGCCGCGCTCGGTGCCACCGCCGTGCCCGCGCAGGCCCAGTCCTCCAACCTCACGCTGTCCGGCAAGCTGGACCTCGGGATCGGCAAGAACATCGGCGCCACGTCCAGTGAAATGCTGGACGGGGCGGGCAGCCGCCTGGCCTTTCGCGGCCAAGAGGACCTGGGCGGGGGCTGGCACGCCGCCTTCGGGCTGGAGCACCGTTTCTCGCCGGACACGGGCCAACCCGCCAATCCGAACATCTTCTGGCAGGGCTACTCGACCCTGGGCATCGGGCACGCCGCCTGGGGCACGGTCAACCTGGGCCGCCAGTACACCGCCGCCTACTCCACGGTGCAGAACGTGATCGATCCCTGGGGCGGCGACACCGTGGCCCAGCTGCGCACCGCATGGCGTGGCGGCATCTCGAAGACCCGTGTCTCCGACTCCGTGCGCTATGACTTGCGGCGCAAGGACCTGCACATCGCGGTCTCGTCCGCCGAGGCCCAGCAGGAGGCTTCCAACGCGGGGCCCCGCCGTCCGTTCTCGGTCGGGGCCAACACCCACGTCGGCCCGGTGCTGCTGGCCATCGGCTGGGAAGACCCCGCCCATGCGGACGACCACCTGCTGAGCCTGGGCGCGGCCTACAAGGTCGGCCAGGCCCGGCTGGCCCTCGGCCTGGCCCGGGGCGTGACCACCCGCAATGACGACTTCAAGTCCATGCTGCTGGGCGTGACCTACGGGGTGGGGGTGGGCGAAATCAAGGCCGGCTTCGTCACTGCCAAGACGCGCAAGCCGGATGGTTCGCTGCGTTCGGAAGCCCGCAAGTTCGGCATCGGCTACTTCCACCACCTGTCCAGGCGGACCTTCCTTTACACCAACGTGGCCCGCGACAGCAAGGCGGCCACGGAAAAGCTCGGCTACGACGTCGGTCTCCAGCACAACTTCTGAGCGTCAAGGGCCGGCACTGCCCGCAAGGGCGCTGCCGGCCAGCCGCCGCATTCCGCAACCCTTCCAGGAAGCTTCACCCATGACCACGCTTGCCGTCTCCCCCTTGAGCGGGGCCGCCGCCTCGCGCCGCGACCGCCGCGCCAAGATCGTCGCCACCCTGGGCCCCTCCAGTTCCGACGCCGCCACGATCCGGGCCCTGTTCGACGCCGGGGCCGATGTGTTCCGCCTGAACTTCAGCCACGGAAGCCATGCCCAGCACCGCGCCAGCCTGGAGATGATCCGGCGGATCGAACAGGAGCGTGGCCGGCCGATCGCCATCCTGCAGGATCTGCAGGGCCCCAAGCTGCGCGTCGGCACGTTCGCCGATGGTCCGGTCGAGCTGCGGGCCGGTGCGCGCTTCAGGCTCGACCTGGAAGACCGCCCCGGGGACGCCAGCCGGGCGCCACTGCCGCACCCCGAGATCTTCGCGGCCCTGGTCGCCGGTACGGACCTGCTGCTCGACGACGGCAAGCTGCGGCTGCGCGTGACGGCCTGCGGCCCCGGGTTCGCGGACACCGTGGTCATGGCGGGCGGGACCCTGTCCGAGCGCAAGGGGGTCAACGTGCCCTCGGTGCTGCTGCCGATCTCGGCGCTCACGCCCAAGGACCGGGCCGACCTGGCGTTTGGCCTGTCGCTGGGGGTGGATTGGGTGGCGCTGTCCTTCGTCCAGCGCCCCGAGGACCTGGACGAAGTCCATGCCATCGTGCAAGGGCGCGCCGGTGTGCTGGCCAAGCTGGAGAAACCGGCGGGGATCGACGCCCTGGACGCGATCATCGCGCGGGCCGACGCGATCATGGTCGCGCGCGGCGACATGGGGGTGGAGCTGCCGGCAGAGCAGGTGCCGCGCATCCAGAAGCGCATCGTCGGCGCCTGCCGTGCCGCCGGCAAGCCGGTCATCGTCGCCACGCAGATGCTGGATTCCATGGTCCATGCGCCGGTGCCGACACGCGCCGAGGCCTCCGATGTGGCGACGGCCGTCTACGAGGGCAGCGATGCCGTCATGCTGTCGGCCGAGTCGGCCTCTGGCCGCTACCCGCGCGAGGCGGTCGCGATGATGGGCCGCATCATCCGCGAGGTGGAGTCCGATCCGCACTACCGCGAGATCGTGGAAGCCTCGTCGCGCGCGCTGGGCGACAGCGTGGCCGATGTCATTTGCCAATGCCTGCGCACGGCGGCGGCACTGCTGCCCATGGCCGCCATCGTGACCTACTCGCGCTCAGGGGCGACGGCGCTGCGTGCGGCGCGGGAGCGGCCGGCCGCTGCCGTGCTGAGCATCACCCCGGACATGCACATCGCCCGCCGCCTGGCGCTGGCCTGGGGCATCCACTCGGTCCATGCCGATGCGCCGGTCAGCGGCGTGCCCGAGCTCGTCGAGCAGGCCCGCCGCGTGGCGCGCCAGGAGGGCATTGCCCGGGACGGTGACCAGCTGTGCATCGCCGCCGGTACGCCCTTCGGCGTCGTGGGCAGCACCAACTTCATCCACATCGCAAAGGCTTGAGCACCATGACAGCCATCAAGGACATTCACGGCATCGAGATCCTGGACTCCCGGGGCCACCCCACGGTGGCGGCCACGGTCGTGCTCCAGGACGGCAGCAGCGGCTTTGCGGCCGTGCCTTCCGGGGCCTCCACCGGGTCGCGCGAGGCGGTTGAGCTGCGCGACAGGGACATGCGGCGCTATGGCGGAAGGGGTGTCGCCCTGGCGGTGTCGCATGTCAATGGCGAACTGCGCCAGGCGTTGCGTGGCATGGACGCCAGCGACCAGGGGGCGCTGGACCGGCACATGATCGCGCTGGATGGCAGTGCGGACAAATCACGCCTGGGTGCCAATGCGATCCTGGCGGTTTCGCTGGCGGCCGCCAAGGCCCGGGCCGCGCAGCGCAAGCAGCCGCTGTACCGCGCGCTCGCCACTGGCGGCGTGGCGCCCCAGCTGCCGGTGCCGATGATGAACATCATCAATGGCGGGGCGCATGCCGACAACAACGTGGACATCCAGGAGTTCATGATCCTGCCCGTGCAGGCGCCCAGCTTCAAGGAGGCCTTGCGCCAGGGCGCCGAGGTGTTCCATGCGCTCAGGAGCCTGCTCAAGGCACAGGGCAGGACCACCGCGGTGGGCGACGAGGGCGGCTTCGCGCCCGACCTGCCCTCCAACGCCGCCGCGCTGGACATGATCCTGGCGGCCATCGAAACGACCGGGCTGCGCGCGGGCAAGGACATCTGGCTCGGCCTGGACGTCGCCAGTTCCGAGCTTTTGCACGAGGGCCGCTACGAGCTGGCTGGGGAGCACAAGGCCTACACGCCGGCCGAGTTCGTCGACTACCTGGCGCAACTGGTCGCGCTCTACCCCATCCTGTCCATCGAGGATGGCCTGGCCGAGAGCGACTGGGAGGGCTGGGCGCTGCTCACGCGCAGGCTCGGCCAGCATGTTCAGCTGGTGGGCGACGACCTGTTCGTCACCAACACCGCGATCCTGGAGCGCGGCATTTCCGACGGCGCGGCCAACGCCATCCTCATCAAGCCCAACCAGATCGGCACCCTCAGCGAGACGCTGGCCGCCATCGACATGGCGGCGCGCGCCGGGTTCTCGGCCGTCGTGTCGCACCGCTCGGGAGAAACCGAAGACGTCACGATCGCAGACCTGGCCGTTGCCACCCGCGCGCGCCAGATCAAGACCGGCTCGCTGTGCCGTTCCGACCGCGTCGCCAAGTACAACCGCCTGCTGGCGATCGAGGAAGAGCTGGGCAGCGCGGGTGTCTATGCGGGCGCCGGGGCTTTCCCCGTGCCGGTTCGGCCTTGACCGCGAAGCGCCTGCACGCAGGGGCGCTTCGCCCACTGTCCGCCGGGGCTCAGCCCTGTCCCAGTTCGGCGATCAACTCGATTTCCACGCAGGCACCCATGGGGATCTGCGCCACGCCGAAGGCGCTGCGTGCATGGACGCCGTTTTCGCCAAAGACCTGGCCCAGCAGCTCGCTGGCGCCGTTGGTCACCAGATGCTGTTCGGTGTAGTCGCCCGTGGAGTTCACCAGGCTCATCAGCTTGACGATGCGCCGCACGCGGGTGAGGTCGCCGCCGCAGGCCGCCTGCAGGGTGCCCAGCAGGTCGATGGCCACCGCGCGGGCAGCCTGCTTGCCTTCGTCGGTGCCGATGTCGCGGCCGAACTGCGCCACCCAGGGCTTGCCGTCCTTGCGCGCGATGTGGCCGCTCAGGAACACGAGATTGCCCGTCTGCACGTAGGGCACGTAGGCGGCCGCGGGCACCGACACGGGGGGCAGGGTGATGTTGAGTTCCTTCAGCTTGTCGTAAACGCTCATGGTCTTCCTCGGTATGAAGTCAGTGAAAGGGATGGTGGGACGGCCGGTGCGGCGCTGCCGGCCATGCTGGCGGCACCGGGGGTGGCCGCGAGTGTTACACAGCCCGGTGCGCGGAATCCAGCGGCAGCGGCCCTGGCGCCGCATTAGCATCAGCCCATGCCCGCCATAAGCACCACTAATGCGATTGCGCCAGTCCCTGCGGGCACGGTCGGCGCGGGCGCCGCGGCCCCCGTGCCCTGGCTGGTGCCCGCATTGTTGCTGGGAGCGGTATCGGGTGCCGCGCTGCAGTTGCAGCAGCCCGCGCTGTGGCCCGCGGCCGCCTATGCGGCGCTGCTGGTGGTGGCATGCGCGCTGGGGTGGTGCGCGCGCGCGGTCCACGGGCGCCCTCGTGCGGCGGCGGGGCGCGGGGCCCGCGCGGCGGCCACCGTGCTCGCGCTGTGCGCCGGTGCGCTGGCGATGTTCGCGGGGGCCGGGCTGCGGGCCGTGGACTACATGGAAGAAGGCCTGGCGCCCGCGCTGGAAGGGCAGGACATCCGTGTCACCGGCGTGGTGGCCGCCATGCCGCAGGCCAACGAGGCCGGAACCCGGCTGCGCATGGACGTGCAGGCCGCGCGCCTGAACGGCTCCCCCGTGGCCCTGCCCACGCGCATCGAGGTGGCCTGGTACGGGGGACCGTTCCTTGATCCCGGCGGAGCGGTGGACCTGCAGCGCCAGCCGCCCGCCTTGAAGGCGGGTGACCGCTGGGTGCTGACGGTGCGGCTGAAGGCTCCGCACGGGCTGCGCAACCCGCACGGGTTTGACTACGAACTGTGGATGTGGGAGCAGGGGGTGCAGGCCACGGGATATGTGCGCGCGGGCCCCAGGGATGAGCCTCCGGTGCATCTGCAATCGACCTGGCGGCATCCCGTGGAGCGGCTGCGGCAATCCGTGCGCGACGCGATCCTGGACCGCCTGGCCCGCGACGTGCACGGCGACGACCCCGCCCGCGCACGCATCGCGGGCGTGGTGGCGGCTTTGGTGACGGGTGACCAGCGTGCCATCGACCGTGCCGACTGGGACGTGTTCCGCGCCACGGGCGTCGCGCACCTCATGAGCATTTCGGGCCTTCACATCACGCTGTTCGCATGGCTGGCCGCGCTGGCGGTGGGGGCGTTGTGGCGAAGGTCCACGCGGCTGTGCCTGGCGGTGCCCGCGCCGTCCGCCGCGCTGGCCGCCGGGGTGGCGCTGGCCGCGGCGTACGCCATTTTCAGCGGCTGGGGCGTGCCTGCGCAACGCACGGTGACCATGCTGGGCGCCATCGCCCTGCTGCAGCTGTGCGGCCGCCGCTGGCCGTGGCCGCAGGTGTGGCTGCTGGCGTGCGCGGCCGTGGTGGTGGCGGACCCCTGGGCGCTCGCGCAGGCAGGCTTCTGGCTCAGCTTTGTCGCCGTGGGTATCTTGTTTGCTACTAATTCAGTAGCTGATGGCGCTTATCCATCAAGCGCCAGGCAGCGTTTTCATGCCTTGGTGCGCGAGCAGTGGGTGGTGACGCTGGCCCTCACGCCCCTGACCCTGCTGCTGTTCGGCCAGGTGTCCGTGGTGGGCTTTGCCGCCAATCTGGTGGCGATTCCCTGGGTCACCCTGGTGGTCACTCCGCTGGCACTGGGCGGGGTGCTGTGGCCGCCGCTCTGGAGCCTGGCCGCCTTCGGCCTGCAGCCGCTGGCGGTACTGCTGCAATGGCTGGCGCAGTGGCCCTGGGCCGTGCTCCACATGCCCGCGGCGCCGCTGTGGGCCGGCGTGCTGGCCGTGGCCGGGGGGGCGCTTCTGGCCGCGAGGTTGCCCTGGCGTCTGCGGTGGCTGGCCCTTCCGCTGCTGTGGCCCGCGCTGTGCTGGCAGCCCGCGCGGCCGGCGGCGGGACAGTTCGAATTGCTGGCGGCGGACATCGGCCAGGGCAATGCGGTGCTGGTGCGCACCGCGACCCACACCCTGCTGTACGACGCAGGGCCGCGTTTCAGCCGCGAAAGCGACGCGGGCCACCGCGTGCTGGTGCCGCTGCTGCGGGCGCTGGGCGAGCGCGTGGACGTGCTCATGCTCAGCCACCGCGATGCCGACCACACAGGCGGCGCGGCGGCGGTGCTGGCCCAGCAGCCGGGGGCCGAACTCACTGGTTCGATCGAGGCTGAGCACATGCTGCAGGCACTGCGCCCCGTCAGGCCCTGCGTGGCGGGCCAGCGGTGGACATGGGATGGCGTGTCTTTCGAGGTGCTGCACCCGGGGGCGCAAGACGCCGCCGCGCCCACCGCCCGGCCCAACGCGCTCAGTTGCGTGCTGCGCATCGCGGCCGCCGCAGAAAAAGGGGAAAGGGGCTCCGTCGCGCTGCTGGCCGGTGACATCGAGGCCGCCCAGGAGCAGGCCCTGCTGGCGCGGGGCGCCGCGGTGCAGGCCGACGTGCTGCTCGTGCCCCACCACGGGAGCAAGACCTCGTCCTCGCCGGCGTTTCTGGAGGCCGTGGCACCGCGCACTGCTTTGGTGCAGGCGGGCTACCGCAACCGCTTTGGCCACCCTGCGGCCGAGGTGCTGCAGCGCTACCGGGAGCGGGGGATCCGCGTGGTGGAGTCGTCCCGCTGCGGGGCTGCCGCGTGGTCGTCGGCGCAACCCGCGCGGGTGGCGTGTGAACGCGACGTCGGCGCGCGGTACTGGCAGCATCGCATGGCACCGTGGCCGGAGTGATCTGCGGGCGCGGCGGGTCCGCCGGTCTGCCGATGCACGGGGCCCCGGAAAGATTTTGAGCTGGTTCGGGGAGTGCGGGCGTACAACTTGCTATCCTGACAGCAGGAGGCCAGTTCATGCAGAAATTTGACGAGATGTACGCCATGCTGCCTTTCGATGGCAGCGATGTGCGGGAGCACTACAAGCGCTATGCGCAGTGGTTGAACAAACAGCCCCCTGACGTGATGCAGGCCCGCCGGGCCGAGGCCGAGATGATCTTCCGGCGCGTGGGCATCACCTTTGCCGTCTACGGCGCCAAGGATGAGGGCGGGGCGGGCAACGAGCGGCTGATCCCGTTCGACCTGATTCCCCGCATCATCCCGGCCCACGAGTGGAGCAGCATGCAGCAGGGGCTGGTGCAGCGGGTCACGGCCCTCAACCGCTTCATCCACGACGTGTACCACGGCCAGGACATCATCCGCGCCGGCATCGTGCCCGCCGATCTCATCCTCAACAATGCCCAGTACCGGCCGGAGATGGCCGGCGTGCAGGTGCCCAAGAACATCTACGCGCACATCGCCGGCATCGATATCGTGCGCGCCCCCAATGCACAGGGCGAGGGCGAGTACTACGTGCTGGAGGACAACCTGCGCGTGCCCAGCGGCGTGAGCTACATGCTCGAGAACCGCAAGATGATGATGCGGCTCTTCCCCGAGCTGTTCAGCCTGCACAAGGTGGCGCCGGTGGCGCATTACCCCGACATGCTGCTGGAGACCCTGCGCGCCAGCGCGCCCGCCACGGCCGACGAGCCCACGGTGGTGGTCCTGACACCCGGCATGCACAACAGCGCGTACTTCGAGCATGCCTTCCTGGCCCAGCAGATGGGCGTGGAGCTGGTCGAAGGGCAGGACCTCGTGGTCAAGGACAAGTTCGTCTACATGCGCACCACGCGCGGCCTGCAGCGGGTGGACGTGATCTACCGCCGCGTGGACGACGACTTCCTCGACCCGCAGGTGTTTCGCCGCAACTCCACGCTGGGCTGCCACGGCCTCATGGAGGCGTACCGCGCCGGCAATGTCGGCATCTGCAATGCGGTGGGCACGGGCGTGGCCGACGACAAGTCGGTCTACCCCTACGTGCCCGAGATGATCCGCTTCTACCTGGGCCAGGAGCCCATCCTGAAGAATGTGCCCACCTGGATGTGCCGCAAGCAGGACGACCTGCAGCACGTGCTGGCGAACCTGAAGGACCTGGTGGTCAAGGAAGTGCACGGCGCGGGCGGCTACGGCATGCTCATCGGCCCGGCGGCCACGCAGGCCGAGATCGAGGACTTCCGCCGCGCGCTGCTGGCCAACCCGGCAGGCTACATCGCGCAGCCCACGCTCAGCCTGTCCAGCTGCCCCACCTACGTGGAGAGCGGCATCGCGCCGCGCCACATCGACCTGCGCCCCTTCGTGCTCAGCGGCCGCGAGGTGCAGATGGTGGCGGGGGGGCTCACGCGCGTCGCGCTGCAGGAGGGTTCGCTGGTGGTGAATTCCTCGCAGGGCGGCGGGACAAAGGACACCTGGGTGCTGGGGGAGCACACCGCCGCGCCGGCGCTGCAGTCGCAATCCATGGGCGGCATGACGCAATCACAGGGAGGATTCTGAAATGCTGAGCCGCACCGCCGACCATCTGTTCTGGATGTCCAGGTACACCGAAAGGGCGGAAAACACCGCCCGCATGCTCAACGTGAGCTACGAAACCTCGCTGCTGCCCCAGTCCGCCGACGTGGCGCAGGAAGGCTGGGAAGGGCTGCTGTCCATCAGCGAGCTGATCCCGGCCTATGCCGCCAAGCATGGCAAGGTCACGCCGCAGCGCGTGCTCGAGTTCATGGTGCGCGACGGCGACAACCCCTCGTCCATCCTCTCGTGCCTGCGTGCCGCCCGCGAAAATGCGCGGGCCGTGCGTGGCGCCCTCACCACCGAGGTGTGGGAGACGCAGAACCAGACCTGGCTGGAACTGCACCGCCAGCTCGAAGGCAGCGCCTTCGAACGGGATCCGGGGCAGTTCTTCGAATGGGTGAAGTACCGCTCGCACCTGTCGCGCGGCGTGGTGCTAGGCACCATGCTGCAGGACGAGGCTTTTCATTTCCTGCGCATGGGCACCTTCCTGGAGCGGGCGGACAACACCGCGCGCCTGCTGGACGTGAAGTTCCATGCGGTGAAGAACGACTTCTTCGGCCGGGCCAGCGAGCGCAACCAGGAGAACGACTTCTACCATTGGAGCGCCATCCTGCGCAGCGTCTCGGCCTTCGAGGTCTACCGCAAGGTCTACCGCGACGTGATCACCCCCGGCCGCGTGGCCGACCTGCTGATCCTGCGCCGCGACATGCCCCGCTCGCTGCACGCCTGCCTGCGCGAAGTGGTGGACAACCTGGGCGTCGTGGCCAATCAGCAGTCGGCTGAAACGCAGCGCCGCGCGGGCCGCCTGCTGGCCGACCTGCAATATGGCCGCATCGACGAAATCCTGTCGACAGGGCTGCACGCGTTCCTCACGCAGTTCCTTGACCGGGTCAACGACCTGGGAGGGGGCATCAGCCGCGACTTCCTGGTGACCACGGGCGACTGAGCCGGCGCGGTACCGAAAGAAACCCCGCACGGCAGGCGGGCGCAGGCCGGGGGCTCAGGCCCCCGTGGCAGCAGATCCCTGGGGCCACTGCTGCGCCACGATGGTGCGGACATGCGCCACCGCCGAATCGCGGAGCGCATCGGTGCGCCAGCCGAGCTCGATGGCATAGCGCGGCATGGCGATCGGGCAGGGCAGAACCTGCAGGCCGGTCATCCGCGCGATTGCCTGGGCCGCATGCGCGGGCAGCGTGGCGACCGCGCGGGTTCCCGCCAGCAGGTAGGGCAGGGCGGCGAAATGCGTGGTGGATGCAATCACACGGCGCTTGTGGCCCGTGGCGGCCAGCACCTCGTCCACCACGCCGATGAAGCCGCCCGACGAGATGAGCACATGCTCGCGGTGCACGTAGTCCTCCACGCTCAGGCCGGGCGGGGCTGCGCCGCCGCGCCGCTTGCCCGTCCTGGCGACGGGGCCCGGCGCCACTGCGTCGATGAGGCAGGCGTACCCCCCTTCGCCCAGCGCCTGGTGGCTGAGCCAGCGTGTGGCGAATCCGCCGGCCGTGATCGCCAGGTCGATCTCGCGCGCCATGAGCATCTCGGCCACGATCTGGCTGTGCGTCTGCCGAAAGGCCAGGCGCAGGCCGGGCGCGTGCTGCGCCACGGCCCTCACCAGCGCCTGGCCCATCGCGATCTCGAAATCATCCGACATGCCGATCACCACGGACCGCCCCTGATAGCGCGCCTGGGGCGTGGATCCCAGGGCGAGGCTCTCCCTGCATTTGTTCAGCGCTTCGCTGATCACGGGCTTGAGCTCCTGCGCGCGCAGCGTGGGCGCCAGGCCACGGCCAGTGCGGGTGAACAGCGGGTCGCCATATACATGGCGCAGCCGTGCCAGCGCCGCGCTCACGGCCGACTGGGTCACGCCCAGCCGCAGCGCCGCGCGCGTGGCCCCACCTTCCTCGTGCAAGGCCTCGAAGACGCGCAGGACGTTGAGATCAAATCCGATATCAATATTATTCATATCACTAAGCAACGGTAGCGGATTGATTCATCTTAGGGCTTTGGCAACACTGGGGGACCTCTTTCTCCCAAGGACTTCCACCATGCCCCTCACGACCGTTGCCGCCCTGCAGATCGGCTCTTCCCCCGCGGGTACCGCGCAGACGCTGGCCGATGTGCTCGCCCATGAGGCCGATATCCAGGCATCGGTCGCGCGGCTGGTGGTCATGCCCGAGGCCCTGCTGGGCGGCTACCCCAAGGGCGAGATCTTTGGCACACGCCTGGGCTATCGCCTGCCGGAAGGGCGTGAGGCCTTCGCCCGGTACCACGCCAGCGCCATCGAGGTGCCAGGGCCCGAGACGCAGGCACTGGCTGGCCTGTCGGCACGCACCGGCGCCACGCTCGTGCTCGGCGTGATCGAGCGCGCGGGCAGCACGCTGTACTGCACTGCCCTGTACTTCGACCCGGTGGAGGGGCTGGTGGCCAGGCACCGCAAGCTGATGCCCACCGGCACCGAGCGGCTGATATGGGGCATGGGAGATGGCTCCACCCTGCCGGTCGTCGAATCGGCCGCGGGCCGCGTGGGCGGCGTGATCTGCTGGGAGAACCACATGCCGCTGCTGCGCACCGCCATGTACGCGCAGGGTGTGCAGATCTGGTGCGCGCCCACGGTGGACGAACGCGACATCTGGCAGTGCTCCATGCGCCACATCGCGCACGAGGGGCGCTGCTTCGTGATCAGCGCCTGCCAGGTGCAGCCGTCGCCGCGCGAGCTGGGGGTGGAGGCGCCGGGGTGGGAGCCGGACCGGCCGCTCATCCGCGGCAACAGCGTGATCGTCGGGCCCCTGGGCGACGTGCTGGCGGGTCCGCTGCAGGGCCGGACAGGTTTGCTCACCGCGCAGATCGATGTGGAGGAGCTGGTGCGCGCGCGCTATGACTTCGATGTGGTCGGCCACTATGCACGGCCGGATATCTTCAATCTGCAGGTCGACCGCCGCGCCAGGCACACCGTGGCGTTCACCGACTGAGCGCGCGGCCAAGGCCCGCAGTGAGAGTGCCAGGAAAGCCGCATACGCCATGACCACACAGATTCCCCCCGCCCCCGATCCATCACACGCCTGGGGTTTCCGCACCCTTGCGGTCCATGCGGGCCAGGCACCCGATCCCGGCACGGGGGCCATCGCCACGCCCATCGTCGCAACCTCGGCCTTTGCCTATGACGATTTTGATGCGGGCGTGAGCCGCTTCAATGGCGACGCGCCTGGCTACGTCTACAGTCGCTTCGCCAACCCGACCGTCGCCGCCTTCGAGCGCAAGATGGCCCTGCTGGAAGGCGCCCCCGCCGCCGTCGGGTTCGCCAGCGGCATGGCGGCCATCAGCGCGAGCCTGATCGGCCTGCTCTCGGCGGGCGATACCGTCGCCTGCGTCGGCACGCTCTATGGCGGCACCGATGGCGTGATGCGCACGCTGCTGCCGCGCCTGGGCATCGGCGTGCGGCATTTCGCCACCGTGGAGGGTTTGCGGGAGGGCCTCCCCACGGGCACGCGCATCGTCTACGTGGAGACGCCCAGCAACCCGACGCTGGAAGTGACCGACCTGGAGCAGGTGGCGCAGGTGGCCCGGCGGGCGGGCGCGATCAGCATCGCCGACAACACCTTCGCCACGCCTTACCTCACCCGGCCCCGGGCGCTGGGCATCGATGTGGTGGTGCATTCGGCGACCAAGTTCATCAGTGGCCACGGCGACGCCACCGGCGGAGCGGCCGTCGGCTCCGTGGAGCTGATGAATGCGATTCGTTCGGCGGGCATGGGCCAGCTGGGCGGGTGCCTCAGCCCGCACGAGGCGGCGATGCTGCTGCGCGGGCTCAAGACGCTGCCGCTGCGCCTGCAGGCCGCCTGCGCATCGGCGCATGCGCTGGCCCACGGCCTTAACCGCCATCCCGCGGTGGAGCGCGTGTATTACCCCGGCCTGGGCGACCATCCCGGGCACGCGGTGGCGGCGCGCCAGATGCGCCACTTCGGCAGCATTCTGGCGTTCGACCTGCGGGGCGGGCGCGAGGCCGCGCGGCACTTCCTCGACCGCTTGTGCATCGTGACCCAGGCCGTGTCCGTGGGCGATGCCGATTCGCTGGCCTGCCACCCCGCATCCACCACCCACCGCGGCATGCCCGAGGCCGTGCGGCGCGCCAACGGGGTGTCGGATGCGCTGGTGCGCATGAGCATCGGCATCGAGGATGTGCAGGACCTCCAGGCCGACGTGGTGCAGGCGCTGGGCTGACGCCGGCGGCTGCTACTCCTGGGCGTTGCGCCTTTGGTCGCGCAGCATGAAGAGGTACAGGCTTTCGACCTTCTCGCGCGCCCACGGCGTCTTGCGCAGGAACTTCAGGCTGGAGCCCACGCTGGGGTCGCTCTGGAAACAGCGGATGGGGATTTGCCGGCCGAGTTCATCCCAGCCAAAGTAGTCGGCCAGCCCGACCACCATGGCTTCCAGGGTCACGCCGTGCAGGGGGTTGCGCGGCTGCCTGGCGGGGGCTTGGGGTGTGGACGCCGGCGCGCCGGCGGGTGCTGCTGTGGGCGCGGGGGCTTCCTGGGTCGCGGGGTCTGGGCGGGGCTCGGTGGCGTTCATGGACCCAAGCATAAGGCCGCGGGCGGCGGGGTCAAGCAACCCGCTGGAGTCCGGTTTCACGCTGGCACAGCTCTGCCGCCCAGTCCACGAAGGCCCGCACCTTCGCGCTCAGGTGCCGGTTGGGGGGGTACACCACATACACGGGCAGCAGCGACTGGGTCCACTCCGGCAGCAGCCGCACCAGCGTACCGTCTTGCAGATGCCGCTCGGCCTGGTAGCTCGTGATCTGGCCGATCCCGAGGCCCGCCACGATGGAGGTCACGTAGGCATTGCTCTCGTTGACGCTCAGCTGGTAGGGGCCCGTGATGTCGATGGACTCGTCGCCCTTGCGGAACTCCAGCGGGTAGTGCCGGCCGGTCTGGGGGGAAAAGTAGATCACGCTGGCGTGCTTTTCCTCGATCTCCAGCGGGTGGGCGGGCGAGCCCTTGCGCGACACGTAGTCGGGCGAGGCCACCGTGATGAATTCCAGGTTGCCGATGCGCCGGGCCACCAGCGACTGGTCGCTGAGCTCGCCCCCGCGGATCACGCAGTCCACGTTGTCGCCGATCAGGTCCACGATGCGGTCGCTCACCCCCAGGTCCAGCTGGATGTCGGGGTAGCGGGCATGGAACTCCGCCAGGTGCGGGATGATGAGCAATTGCGCCATGGACGTTCCGACGTCGATGCGCAGGCGCCCGCGTGGATTCGCGCGCGCGTTGGTCATGCTGGCCTCGATGTCGTCCAGATCGGTCAGCAGGCGCACCGTGCGGTCGTAGTAGGCGGCGCCGTCCGGCGTCACCGTCACACGCCGGGTGGTGCGGTTGAGCAGCTTCACGCGCAGGCGCTCCTCCAGCGCCTGCACATGCTTGGTCACGGTGGCTTTGGGCAGCGAGAGCGAATCCGCCGCCCGGGTAAACGTGCCGGCCTCCACCACCCGCACGAATATGCGCATGGCCTGTATCTGGTCCATGGCTTCTCCTTGAATCTGGAACTACAGCACCCACCAGTGGGTGCTGAGGAATTCTCACACGCGCGGCACCCCGTGATTGTTGAGCTTTTGGAAACAGTGCGGTGGTGTTTGGCCTGTTTATCCTGAAGGCACAAGCTACTACATTTGACCCATCGTTCACCTACCTTCACCCACTGGGTACATGCCATGCAGCCCGACCAACCGTCTTCGCCATCCTCCACACCGCAGCCTGCCGCAGCGCCCGCCAAGGCAGCCCTCGCGCCTGGGGCCGCTTCCAAGGCGGCGGCGTCCGTGTGCTCCGACGCCACCATCGAGGTGACCAAGGGGCAGGACGTGGCGGTGCGCATGTACGGCCGCAAGAAGGCCGGACAGGCCTCGCCCGTGGTGGTGCATTTTCATGGCGGGGCCTTCGTGTCGGGGGATCTCGACAACGGCTGCACCGTGGCGTCCCTGCTGGAGGGCGTGGGGGCCGTGGTGGTTTCCGTGGCCTACCCGCTCACTCCGTTTCCGCAGCCCGTGGACACGGGCTATGACGTGCTCAAGTGGGTGCACCGCAACCGGGTCAAGCTCGGCGGGCAGGGCGCCCTGGTCTATCTGGCCGGGGAAGAGGCGGGCGGCAACCTGGCTGCCGCCGTGGGCCTGATGGCGCGGGACCAGTCGCACCCGCCGCTGGCCGGGCAGATTCTCCTGTCCCCCATGCTCGACCCTTGTGTGGGCACGGCCTCGTTGCGCGAAGCCACGGGCAACGCCACGGGCTGCAAGTGGACGGAAGGCTGGCGCAATTTCCTGCGCTGCCCCCGCGATGCCGAGCACCCCTATGCCGTGCCGGCGTCCGCGCACCGGCTCTCGGGCCTGCCGCCCACGCTCGTGCTGGTGGGGGACACCGACCCCATGCACGACGAGGCACTGGCCTACGCCGCGCGGCTGGAGGCTGCGGGCCTGCAGGTCACGCGCCACGTGTTCTCCAAGACCGCCCAGTGGCCCGATGCGCTGCTGCAGACCGGCCAGCATGAATGTCCGTGCGCCGCGGGCGCCCAGGACCAGTTCCGGATGTTCTTTGAGGCCACCCGATGTCCGGTGCCCTCCTGAAGACCCTGGCCGCAGAAAGTCATTGACCTCAACTTAAGTTGAGGTTCGATACTTCGGCCTCTCAACAATCCATTTGCATTCTTTGCACTGATTTTCCGGCCTGGCGTGCCGGAGGGAGAGGCTTTGCCCGCGCATGCCTCCCCCCTGTGCCCGACGCCACTGATTTGAACGACACGGAGGAAAGAAAACACCATGAGCACACCCATCCTTTTGCCCGCCGGCTGCGGCGGCTGTCACACCACCCAGCGCCAAAGCGTCTGTTGACGTGCAAGCGCCCATGGGCCCGCGCGCTGCGTTCCGGGCTTGACCTTCTCACCGTGTCATTGCCCAGATTCGCACCTGCGCCGCCGCACTGACACCTGCCTGCACCAGTGCACTGACACCTGCTGCGGCAGAAAACCTTCCATGGCGTGCCCGCGAAGGCCGCCCTTATGACCGAAAGTGACCATGAACTCCAATCCTCTCTCCCACAAGAGCCGCCCGCTGGGCCTGGCCACCCTGGCCACCGCCGTGACGGCCGCCGTAGCCGCCGCCATCCTTGTTTTCCAGGCGCCCGTGGCGCAGGCCGATGGCACCCCTGCGGCGCCACCGGCCATGCCCGTGTCGGTGGCTGCCGTGCTGCAAAAGGACATCGCCCTGTGGGACGAGTTCTCCGGCCGGCTCGAAGCCGTGCAGCGTGTGGACGTGCGGCCGCGCGTCTCGGGTGCCGTGCAGGCCGTGCACTTCCGTGAAGGCTCGCTGGTGAAGCAGGGTGATCTGCTCGTGACCGTGGACCCGGCACCCTACGCCGCCGAGGTGGACCGCGCCGAGGCGCAGGTGGTGGCCGCGCAGGCCCGCGTGTCGTACACCCGCAGCGAAATGGAGCGGGCCACGCGCCTGCTCGAAGAGCGCGCCATTGCCCAGCGCGAGCACGACGAACGCCTGAACGCGCAGCGCGAGGCCGATGCCAACCTGCGCGCCGCCCAGGCCGCGCTGCAGACCGCCAGGCTGAACCTCGGCTACACCCAGGTGCGCGCCCCGGTGGCGGGCCGTGTGGGCCGCATCGAAGTCACCGTGGGCAACCTGGTGGCCGCCGGTGCGGGCGCCCCCGTGCTGACCACGCTGGTGTCCGTGAGCCCCATCTACGCGAGCTTCGATACCGACGAGCAGATCGTGGTGAAGGCCCTGGCGGACCTGCAAAGCGGCCAGCGCGGCCACAGCGCGCGCCAGCTCATCGAGCGCATTCCCGTGCAGATGGGCACCGGCACCACGGGCGGCACGCCGCATGCCGGCCGCCTGCAGCTCATCGACAACCAGGTCGATGCCAAGAGCGGCACGGTGCGTGTGCGCGCGGTGTTCGACAACGAAGACGGCGCCTTGATGCCCGGCCAGTTCGCGCGCATCCGCATGGGCCAGGCCCGCAACACGCAGGCACTGCTCATCAACGAGCGTGCCGTGGGCACCGACCAGAACAAGAAGTTCGTGATGGTGGTGGGCGAGGGCAACAAGGCCGAGTACCGCGAGGTCACCCTGGGCGCGCCGATTGACGGCCTGCGCGTGGTCACCTCGGGCCTCAAGGCGGGCGAGAACATCGTCGTCAACGGCCTGCAGCGCGTGCGCCCCGGTGCCGTGGTGGCACCCCAGCCCGTGCCCATGACCGCGAAGGCCGAGATTGCGGGTGATCGCAAGGAAGCCAAGAACAACAGCAAGTCGCCCGCCGCCTGAGCGGGAGCGACGCAAGGAATTTGCATCCATGAATCTATCCCGCTTCTTCATCGACCGCCCCATCTTTGCGGGGGTGCTGTCGGTGCTCATCTTCCTCGGAGGGCTCATCGCATTGCGCGGTCTGCCCATCTCCGAATACCCTGAAGTCGCGCCGCCCTCCGTGGTGGTGCGCGCACAGTACCCCGGCGCCAACCCCAAGGTGATCGCCGAGACCGTGGCCACGCCGCTGGAGGAGTCCATCAACGGCGTGGAAGGCATGCTCTACATGGGCAGCCAGGCCACCACCGACGGCGTGATGACGCTCACGGTGACGTTCCAGCTGGGCACCGACCCCGACAAGGCACAGCAGCTGGTGCAAAACCGCGTCTCGCAGGCCGAGCCGCGCCTGCCCGAGGAAGTGCGCCGCCTGGGCGTCACCACCGTGAAGAGCGCGCCGGACCTGACCATGGTGGTCCACCTGGTCTCGCCCAACAACCGCTATGACATCGACTACCTGCGCAACTACGCGGTGCTCAATGTGAAGGACCGGCTCGCCCGCATTGGCGGCGTGGGCCAGGTGCAGATCTTCGGCGGCGGCGACTACTCCATGCGTGTGTGGCTCGACCCGCAGAAGGTCGCGCAGCGCGGCCTCTCGGCCAGCGACGTGGTGACCGCCATCCGCGGCCAGAACGTGCAGGCCGCCGCCGGCGTGGTGGGCGCATCGCCCGGCCTGCCGGGCGTGGACCTGCAACTGTCCATCAACGCGCAGGGCCGCCTGCAGACCGAGGAAGAGTTCGGCGACATCATCGTCAAGACCGGTGCCGACGGCGCGGTGACGCGCCTGCGCGACATTGCCCGCCTGGAGCTGGGTGCGGCCGACTACTCGCTGCGCTCGCTGCTCAACAACGACCCGGCCGTGGGCATGGGCGTGTTCCAGGCGCCGGGCTCCAACGCGCTCGACATCTCGGCCAACGTGCGCAAGACCATGGACGAGATCCAGAAGAACATGCCCGAAGGCGTGGAGTACCGCATTGCCTACGACCCCACGCAGTTCGTGCGTGCCTCGATCAAGTCCGTGATCCACACGCTGCTCGAAGCCATCGCCCTCGTGGTGCTGGTGGTGATCCTATTCCTGCAGACCTGGCGCGCCTCCATCATCCCGCTGCTGGCCGTGCCGGTGTCGGTGGTGGGCACGTTCGCGGTGCTGCACCTGCTGGGATTTTCGATCAATGCGCTGTCGCTCTTCGGCCTGGTGCTGGCCATCGGCATCGTGGTGGATGACGCCATCGTGGTGGTGGAGAACGTGGAGCGCAACATCGAGGCGGGCCTGACCCCGCGCGAGGCCACCTACCGCGCCATGCGTGAAGTGTCTGGCCCCATCATCGCCATCGCATTGGTGCTGGTGGCGGTGTTCGTGCCGCTGGCCTTCATCAGCGGGCTCACGGGCCAGTTCTACCGCCAGTTCGCGGTCACGATCGCGATCTCCACGGTGATCTCGGCGATCAACTCGCTGACCCTGTCGCCCGCACTCAGTGCATTGCTGCTCAAGGGCCACAACGAGCCCAAGGATGCGCTCACGCGCGGCATGGACAAGGTGTTCGGTGGCCTGTTCCGGGGCTTCAACCGCCTGTTCCATCGCGGCTCCGAGGCCTACAGCGGCGGCGTCAAGCGCGTCATTGGCCGCAAGGCACTGATGTTTGTGATCTACCTGGCCCTGGTGGGTGCCACGGTGGGGCTGTTCAAGATCGTGCCCGGCGGCTTCGTGCCCGCGCAGGACAAGCAGTACCTGATCGGCTTTGCCCAGCTGCCCGACGGCGCCACGCTGGACCGCACCGAGAACGTGATCCGCCGCATGGGCGAGATCATGAAGGAGAACCCGAACGTCGAAGACGCGATCGCCTTCCCGGGTCTGTCGATCAACGGCTTCACCAACAGCTCGAACTCGGGCATCGTGTTCGCCACGCTCAAGCCCTTTGCCGAGCGCACCCGCGCCGACCAGAGCGGCGGCGCCGTGGCAGGGCAGCTGAACCAGGCGTTCGGCGGCATCCAGGATGCGTTCATCGCCATGTTCCCGCCGCCCCCGGTGGCGGGGCTGGGCACCACGGGTGGCTTCAAGCTGCAGATCGAAGACCGCGCCTCGCTGGGCTACGAAGCCATGGATGGCGCCGTGAAGGCCTTCATGGCCAAGGCCTACCAGACGCCCGAACTGGCCGGCCTGTTCACGAGCTGGCAGGTCAACGTGCCGCAGCTGTACGCCAACATCGACCGCACCAAGGCGCGCCAGCTGGGCGTGCCCGTGACGGATGTGTTCGACACGCTGCAGATCTACCTGGGCAGCCTGTACGCCAACGACTTCAACCAGTTCGGACGCACCTACAGCGTGCGCGTGCAGGCCGATGCGGCCTACCGCGCGCGGGCCGAGGACGTGGGCCTTCTCAAGGTGCGCTCCACCACCGGCGAGATGGTGCCGCTGTCGGCGCTGATGAAGATGGAGCCCAGCTTCGGCCCCGAGCGTGCCATGCGCTACAACGGTTATCTGGCGGCGGACATCAATGGCGGCCCCGCGCCCGGCTTCTCGTCGGGCCAGGCCCAGGCGGCCGTCGAGCGCATCGCCGCCGAGACGCTGCCCCAGGGCATCACGTTCGAGTGGACCGAGCTGACCTACCAGGAAATCCTGGCCGGCAACTCCGCCGTGCTGGTGTTCCCGCTGGCCATCCTGCTGGTGTTCCTGGTGCTGGCCGCGCAGTACGAAAGCCTGACGCTGCCCATTGCCATCATCCTGATCGTGCCCATGGGCCTGCTGGCGGCGATGACGGGTGTGTGGCTGAGCAAGGGCGACAACAACGTGTTCACGCAGATCGGACTCATCGTGCTGGTGGGGCTGTCGGCCAAGAACGCGATCCTGATCGTGGAGTTTGCGCGCGAGCTGGAGTTTGCGGGCCGCACACCGGTGCAGGCCGCCATCGAGGCCAGCCGCCTGCGGCTGCGCCCCATCCTGATGACCTCGCTGGCCTTCGTGATGGGGGTGCTGCCCCTGGTGCTGTCCACCGGTGCGGGCGCCGAGATGCGCAGCGCCATGGGCGTGGCGGTGTTCGCCGGGATGATTGGTGTGACGGCCTTCGGCCTGTTCCTCACGCCCGTGTTCTACGTGCTGCTGCGCAAGCTGGCAGGCAACCGCCCGCTGGTGGAGCATGGCGCGCATGTGGCGCCCATCTCGCACACCCCGGGCAGCGGCGGCATCTCCCACCCCGTGCTGGCCGCGCCCCGCAAGGAGCACGAATGATGCACACGACCACAACGACCTTTGTGGCCCTGGACGCTCGCGCCACGCTGCAGGATGCAGCGGGTGTATTCGATGGGGCCGGAGACCAAGCATGACCGATTCGTTATTGAAGAACTCCCCTGACGTCGCCCCGGCGGTGCGCAAGCGCAGCCTGCTGGCGCCCCTGGCCGCCGCCCTGGTGCTGGCCGGCTGCATGACGCAGCCCGTGGCCCCCGCGCCGCATGCGGGCGTGCCCGTGCCCACCCGCTTCACCGCCGGCGGCGACACGCTGCCCACGGCACCCTGGACGGTCGCCGCCCCCGCCGAGGCGCAGCCGCGCGGCGAATGGTGGCTGGGCTTTCAAGACCCGGTGCTGGCCGACCTGGTGCAGCGTGCGGGCACGGCCAATACCAGCATCCAGCAGGCCGCCGCGCGGCTGGCCGAGGCGCGCTCGCTGCTGCGCTCTGCCGACGCCGCCCGCTCGGTGCAGGTGGGCGCCTCGGCCGGCGTGGCGCGCCAGGCAGGCGCTGCCACCACCGGCAGCGCGGCACCCGCCACGCTGGGCACGGCGGGGCTCAACGCCTCCTACGAGCTGGACCTGTTCGGCCGCCTCTCGCAAACCAGCGACGCCGCGCGCCTGGACGCCGACACGCGCGAAGCCCTGCTGCAAAGCACGCGCCTCATGGTGCAGGCCGATGTGGCGCAAACCTATCTGCAATTGCGCGCCGTGCAGGCCGAGCAGGTGCTGGTGCAGGAGAGCCTGGCCGCCTACGAAGGCACGCTGCGCCTCACGCAGCGCCGCCTGCAGGCGGGCGACGTGGCTGAACTGGACGTGGCCCGCGTGCAGACCGAAGTGGCCGCCACGGAGTCCGACGCCCTGGCCCTGCAGCGCCAGCAGGCCCTGCTGACCAACGCCCTGGCCGTGCTGGCGGGCGAGGTGGCCAGCGGCTTTGTGCTGGCCCCCGCCACGGGCGACGCGGCGCTGCCGGTGATCCCGCCCGGCGTGCCCGGCACCGTGCTGGCCCGCCGCCCCGATGTGTCGGCCGCCCAGACCGCCGTGCTGGCCGCGCAGGCCCGCGTGGGCGTGGCGCAGAAGGCGTGGTTCCCGGCCGTCACGCTCACGGGCAACGCGGGGCATGCATCGCCGGAGCTGGGTGATTTGTTCAAGTGGTCCGCCCGCGCCTGGGGTGTGGGTGCGCTGCTGTCGCTGCCGATCTTTGACGGCGGCCAGCGCGATGCGCAGATCGAGGGTGCGAAGGCCCGGCTCGAAGCCGCGCTGGCCGACCACCGGGGCCAGGTGCTCAATGCCTTCCGCGACGTGGAGGACCAGTTGACCTCACTGCGCCTGTTGTCCGGCCAGGCCGAGGCCCAGGCGCGAGCGGTGACCGCCGCGCGCCGTGCGACGCAACTGTCGGACGCGCGGTACCGCAACGGCCTGGTGAGCCAGCTCGAACTGCTGGACGCCCGCCGCAGCGAGTTGCGCAACCGCCGCCAGGCATTGCAGGTGCGCACGGCGCAATACGTGGCCACGGTGGGCCTCATCCGGGCGCTGGGGGGTGGCTGGGGTGGGGAGGCAACCGCCCAGGTGGCCGCCGCGTCCGCGCAGTAGGTGCAAGCGGGGGGCGGTGGCGCGCCCTGCGCGTGGCCACCGCACGGGTGGCCCACGGCCGCCAATAGCCAGCTCCGCGGGGCGGGGTTGCACGGCCTTGTCTGCGGGGCGGCGCGCGGGCGCCTATAGTGTCCGGTTTTCCGTCTGGTCCGGCCCGCGCCGGGCCCGAGGTTGTCCGTACCACCGTTTTGTCATCAGGAGCCTTTGCATGAGCTACCCCAGCACCCAACTTTTCATTGCCGGTCAATGGCAGGATGCCGCCGATGGCAAGACCATCGCGGTGTTCAATCCGGCCACCGGCCAGGAAATCGGCCGCGTGGCCCATGCCGGCAAGGCCGACCTGGACCTGGCGCTCGCCGCCGCGCAAAAGGGATTCGAGGCCTGGCGCGACATGCCCGCCGCCGAACGCGCCAAGACCATGCGCCGCGCCGCCGCGCTGATGCGCGAGCGCGCCGAGGCGATTGCGGCCGTCATGGTGCAGGAGCAGGGCAAGCCCCTGGCCGAAGCCAAGGTCGAGACCATGGCCTCGGCCGACATCATCGAATGGTTCGCCGACGAATCCCTGCGCGTGTACGGCCGCATCGTGCCCTCGCGCAACCTCAAGGCCACGCAGATGGTGCTCAAGGACCCGGTGGGCCCCGTGGCGGCTTTCACGCCCTGGAACTTCCCCATCAACCAGGTCGTGCGCAAGCTCGCCGCCGCGCTGGCCGCGGGCTGCTCCATCCTGGTGAAGGCCCCCGAGGAAACCCCCGCCAGCCCGGCCGAGCTGATCCGCGCGTTTGCCGATGCCGGCGTGCCCGCGGGCACCGTGGGCCTGGTGTATGGCGACCCGGCTGAAATCTCCAGCTATCTCATTCCGCACCCGGTCATCCGCAAGGTCACGTTCACGGGCTCCACGCCCGTGGGCAAGCAGCTGGCGGCGCTGGCCGGCAAGCACATGAAGCGCGTGACCATGGAGCTGGGCGGCCATGCCCCCGTGATCGTGGCCGAAGACGCCGACCTGGAGCTGGCCATCAAGATCGGGAGCGGCGCCAAGTTCCGCAACGCGGGCCAGGTCTGCATCTCGCCCACCCGCTACCTGGTGCACGAGAGCATCCGTGCCGAGTTCGTCGCGGCCTTCGCCAAGTACGCCCAGGGCCTGAAAGTGGGCGACGGCCTGGCCGCCGGCACGCAGATGGGCCCGCTGGCCAACCCGCGCCGCATCACCGCCATGGCCGACCTGCTGGCCGACGCGGTGCAGCAGGGCGCCAAGGTGCTGGCCGGTGGCGAGCGCATCGGCACCGAAGGCAACTTCTTCCAGCCCACCGTGCTCAACGACGTGCCGCTGTCCGCCCGCATCGTCAACGAAGAACCCTTCGGCCCCGTGGCGGCCGTGCGCGGCTTCGAGAAGATCGAGGACGCGATCGCCGAGGCCAACCGCCTGCCGTTCGGCCTGGCCGGCTATGCCTTCACCACCTCGCTGAAGAACGCCCACCTGCTGGCGCAGCGGCTGGAAGTGGGCATGCTGTGGATCAACCAGGCTGCTGCTCCTGCCGCAGAGCTGCCGTTCGGCGGCTTGAAGGATTCGGGCTACGGCTCCGAAGGCGGCCCGGAGGCCATCGAGGCACACATGAACACGCGCCTGGTGTCGATCATGAACGTGTGAGACAACGCGAACCCGATAAAAAGGCCCCGGCCGGTGATCACCGGCCGGGGCCTTTTTTGTTTTTTGGGTGGCTTTTCTGCAGCGGGCGGCGGAACGAGAAGACGCCGGTCTGGTGTTGCATTTCAAGCGCTTTATTGCTGAATTTAATATATCAATGGTTATTTATAAGGGATCATGATTTACTGCATTCAATTTCAAATTTACTGATTGCAATTAGTGAAAAAAATCAATGAGGGATATCTGGGGAAAAAACTTTCAGAAGTTGTTTTTCTCCGGGCGCTGTGGGTGGCGGGTTTTTTCTGGATATTGGGGGCGGCTTCTTCGCTGGCGTTCGCCGCGGCGCTGCCGACCCCTGCCCTGGCACGCACGGCGGTACTTTTCATTGAAGATGATGTGGCCCACCACGAAGCGTTGATGGCTGGCGCGGGTTCAGCGGCAGAGGTTGTCGTGCTGGATGCCAGGACTGATGGCTTGCGCCAGATGGCCGACGCGCTGTCGGGCCGCAAGAACATCTCCGCCGTACATTTGATCTCGCATGGTGCGCAAGGTGCATTGGCCCTGGGCTCGCTGACCCTCGACAGCCAGGCATTGCGGGGGAGGGGCCCGGACCTCGCGCGCATTCGCGAGGCGCTTGGCGACGAGGCCGACCTGCTGCTGTACGGTTGCGAGGTGGGGCGGGGCGCTGAAGGCCAGGCATTCATGGCCCTGCTAGCCGAGGCAACCGGTGCACAGGTTGCCGCGTCCACCAACCTCACGGGTGATGCCGGTCAAGGCGGCGACTGGCTGCTGGAACACCGTACCGGCCCATTGCGCAGCACGGTCCTGGCCTTCCCCTCGTACCGCCATGTCCTGCCCACCGTCGCTGGCACCTTGTCGATCAATCCGACCCTCGCGGACAACACCTTCACGGTCTCCAAGTTCCTCGACAGCAATCTCTCGGCCCAGATCCATTTTCCCAACATCGAATACGAGATCTACTTCGCCAACGTCGGCAATACGCTCAGCGGCAGTGTCACGAACTTCGACCTGACCAGCAGCGGCAGCAACTCCATGCTGATCTTCAGCACCTTGAACCCGGTCGGCGCGCTTGTCATCAAAAGCCAGTTGAACCGTCTGTTCGGCATCACCAGTTTCGTCATCCAGGACGTGCAGGCGCTGGGAGCGACCTATACCGCCACCGGCTACCGCAACGGCGTGGCAACGGGTGCCGGCCATCCCTTTGTTGCCGATGCGGGCGGCTCCAACGTCACCGTCAATCTGCTGGCGGACTTCGGAAATGTCGACGAGGTCCGGATCACCACCACTGGCAGCGCCGGAGCGCCCAACCAGCTGTGGCAGGAAGGTTTCAACAACTTCGTGTTCACCGAGCCCACCGGCAATGCCGACTTGAGTGCCCTGTCGGCGTCGTCCGGCGGCTTTTCATTCTTGGCCGCGACAACCAGCTACGGCTTTACGGTCGCCAACGCAATAACCAGCACGACTGTCACGCCAACGGTCGACACTCCGGGCGCAACCGTCACCGTCAACGGTGTGACCGTTGCCAGCGGCACCGCCTCAGGGGCTATTGCGCTGAACGTCGGCTCCAACACCATCACCACCGTCGTCACGGCTCTCGACGGGAGCACCACCAAGACCTACACCATCACCGTCACGCGCGCGGCACCGCCCTCGAGCAATGCCAACCTGAGCAACCTAGCGCTCTCGGCAGGTACTTTGAACCCCGTGTTCGCCTCGGGCACCACCTCCTACACGGCCAGCGTGCCCTTCACTACAACATCGCTCACCGCCACGCCCACCGTGGCCGATGCCACTGCCAGCGTCACCGTCAACGGTGTCGCTGTCACCAGCGGCAATGCGTCGGGGGCCATTGCGTTGGCAGTGGGCTCCAACACGATTACCACCGTCGTGACCGCCCAGGACGGATCCACGACCAGCACCTACACCACCACCGTCACCCGCGCGGCCGCGTCGGGCAACAACCAACTGGGCGCGCTGTCGCTTTCAAGCGGCGCACTGACCCCCGCGTTTGCCTCGGGCACCACCGGCTACACGGCCAGTGTGGGCAATGCCACCACGTCGTTGACCGCCACCCCCACCGTGGCCGACGCTACCGCCAGCGTCACCGTCAATGGCGTGGCCACCACCAGCGGCAACGCCTCGGGCGCGATTGTGCTGAACGTCGGTAGCAACACCATCACCGTCACCGTCACCGCGCAGAACGGCACGCCGCTGAGCTACACCGTGACCGTGACCCGGGCCGGGTCGTCCAATGCCGACTTGTCTGCGCTGTCGCTGTCCAGCGGCACCTTGGCGCCTGCGTTTGCAGCTGGCACCACCAGCTACACGGCCAGCGTCAGCAACGCCACCACCTCGCTCACGGTGACCCCGACCGTGGCCGCCGGTACCTCCAGCGTCACCGTGAACGGTGTGGCCACGACCAGCGGCAATGCCTCGGGCGCGATTGCGCTGAATGTGGGCAGCAACACCCTGACCACGGTCGTTACGGCCCAGGACGGCACCACGACCAAGACGTATACCGTCACCGTGACCCGTGCCGCGTCGTCCAACGCTGAGTTGTCTGCGCTGAGCCCCTCTAGCGGCACTTTGAGCCCGGTGTTCGCGGCGGGCACGACGGGCTATGTCGCCTCCATCGCGGCCGGCACCTCCAGCCTTACCGTCACCCCCACCGCGGCCGCTGGCACCTCCAGCATCACCGTCAACGGGGTGGCTGTCACCAGCGGGGCCGTCTCGGGTGCCATCGCGATGAACCCGGGCAGTAACACGGTCACCATCGTCGTCACCGCCCAGAACGGCGCGACCAAAAGCTACACCGTGACCATCGCGCGCGCGCTGCCTTCGAGTGACGCTGATCTGTCTGCGCTGTCCTTGTCCAGTGGCACCTTGGCGCCTGCCTTTGCCGCTGGCACCACCAGCTACACGGCCAGCGTCGGCAACGCCACCACCTCACTCACCGTGACGCCAACCGTGGCCGATGCCACTGCCAGCGTCACAGTGAACGGGGTGGCCACCACCAGCGGCAATGCCTCGGGCGCGATTGCGCTGGCGGTGGGTGCCAACACCGTTACCACCGTCGTGACAGCGCAGGACGGCACCACCACCAAGACCTACACGGTGACGGTGACGCGGGCGGGATCGGGCGACGCCAACCTGTCGGCCCTGGACTTGTCGGGCGGCAGCATCAGCCCGGCGTTTGCGCCGAGCACCACGGGCTACACGATGTTGATCGCGGCCGCGACCACCAGCATCACCGTCACGCCGACGGTCAATGAACCGAACGCAGCGGTGACGGTCAACGGCGTTGCCGTGGCCAGCGGCAATGCCTCCGGCGCCATCGCCATGAACACCGGTGCGAACACCGTCACGGTCGTGGTCACCGCGCAGAATGGCACCACCAAGACCTACACGGTCACCGTGACGCGTGCGGTCTCGTCGAATAACGACCTGGGCGCATTGTTGTTGTCGAGCGGCACCCTGAGCCCGGTATTCAGCGCGGCCCAGCAGAACTACACCGCTACCGTGCCCGACAGCTCCATCACCGTCACCCCCACCGTGGCCGATGGCAGTGCGAGTGTCATGGTCAACGGCGTTGCCACGCCCAGCGGCAACGCGTCGGCCCCCATTGCGCTGAACGTCGGCAACAACATGGTCACTGTGCAAGTGACCGCCCAGAGCGGCTCCACCAAAAACTACACGGTCACCGTGATGCGTTCGCGCCCTACCACGGCGACGGGCATTAGCCCCACCGGAGGCGGTACGGTGAATGCCAGCCTGTCGGGGCCGGCTGGCTGCGGTTTTGACCAGGCGAATTTCATCCCCCGCACGGGAGGCGCGGGCTCGCTGCCTTCCGGGGGCACGGCCGGGTATGTGTTTCCCCAGGGTTTATTCGATGTGATCGTCGGAGGTTGCCCCAACGGTGCCGCCGTGACCATCACGCTGACTTATCCGCAGCCGTTCCCATCCGGCGCCGTGTACATGAAATACGGCCCTACGCCGGGCCAGGGTGCTCCCCACTGGTACCCGTTCCCCGGAGCGACGATCACCGGCAACACAGTCACGCTGGTACTTACGGATGGCGGCTTGGGGGATGATGATCTAGCGCTGAATGGCGCTATCCCGGATCCGGGCGGTGTGGCACTGGCCGCGGCCTCTACAGGGATTCCAACGCTTTCCCGGTGGGGTGTGCTGTTGTTGTCCTTGATGCTGGCTGCAATAGCCGTTCTGTGGACGGGTGCCCCGTCTCGTGAATAACTGGTACTTATCGCGCGTACCAGTAAGGTATCTTTGAAACGGAGATACCGCGATGAGGACAGGCAGACCGAAGACTGAACTGGTGCTGTCGGAGGAGGAGCGTTCGCAGCGGCTGTCGTTTGCTCGACGCCGCTCGCTGCCTGCGGTGGTAAGCAATCAAGGAGATTTTGAGAAACTATCAATCACATCGAAATGTGATAGTTATTCCACGTTTATATGATATTTTCTACCAGTGCCTGAGCCAGTGCGGGCGCCGTTGAGTATTTTCCGGTGTCGATGGAAATATAGTTTCCCAATTTTGTGGTTCCATAATCAGAACGACGGTGCAGCGTTGATTTTCGATCCGAAAGTGCTCCTTGGCCGGCGGCAAAAACCCATCCGCCTTCAAGGGTGGAACGCTCTGCTTGCTCGCGAATTTGCGCTACCCACGGCAATAAGGCTTGAAGATGGTTGAGAATGGAATTCGATATATCCTCAGCATCTTTGGAAGCTAAATGAGGCTCCGGTGGTGAAATGTCAGAGCTGTCTACACGCAAACCATCGGGATACCAGGAGAGGTAAAAATCACGCCCGTTGTAGTTTTTTATGTCTCCGAATGGTCCGGTGGCGATGACAGCGCAAGGGGCATGAACCGGTTCTGCAGTGCGCAAGAAAAGCGATTGACGGTATCTGTTCGACCAAACTCCTGTCGGCTCTAGCCCCGCAGTTCGATCTATCGCTAAACGACCTTGCCAGAGCGAGTTTATTACGTAGTCGTATGGGCCAAATATGCCTGCGGAAGTCTCTATTTTCCACGTGCCGTTGATTCCAACCTCTGCGGGCCGTGCAGCCATGACACGGGTTCCCATAAATTGTTGAATCAATTTTTCAGCGCCCATCGCCGGTATAAACCGCTCAGCGACCCAATTGGTATCAACGGATCTTTCTGGAACCCGAAAGCCTGCAACAATATCTGGCGACGATGTGAAGCCAGCCAGTTCGGAAGAGCTCAGCTGGTGAATCCGACTTTCAGATGCATCTGCTAGATATCGCGCTGCATCTGGGTGAGATCGCACGCGCTCAACGACTTTCTCCATGTACGTCTTCATTTCTGATGCAGATGTCACGGATTTGCGATGGCACAAATACAGATCGTCTTCGGAGGTAATGGCCGGAGCGAGGGAGGTACCGACCAATTCCTCTATCAATGGACGAAACCTGAGCCCGCCGGGAATCACATGATCCGCCGTGCTTAGCGATGGATCTGCGCTGTAGAGGCACCCCAAGTGGATTTTTCCTTCGTTCCATCGGCTTGCCGCACTGAACGGTTGTTCAGCCATATCGAAGATGGATACTTCGATCCCTTTGCGGGCAAAAAACAGCGCTGCAGAGCAGCCCATGATTCCAGCACCAAGGATGGCAATTCGGGGGGGATTTCGCATATGTCTTAATTCCAGGTCGAGACATATGATCCGGGATCATAGGGTTCGCTGGCCAATACTAAAAGTGAGGAATCCGAAACCAAATAAGTCTGGCGGCACCACACGCCAGCTCCTAAAAGGAGGCCTGGTCCGGCTGGTGTCAGCACAGTATCCACTTCTTCGTGTCCCTTTCTGAGCAAGAGGCCGATCTTTCCATGCAAGCAAATGAGGAGTTGTTCCCCGCTGCGGTGGCCATGCTCCCCCCGAATGGATCCGGTTGGGGCATCTGTCACTGTGAATGCGCGGCGTGGCGTGAAGGGCAGGCTATCAAAATCGAGGGGCAGCAGATTGCCTCGCTCATCAGTGTGAGTGGGAAGGTCAATGAAGCGGACTCGCCCCCCAAACCAACTGGAACAGAGGTTTGGAGCGATGGTGTTCATCACTTTTCCTCTTTTTTGAGATCTGGATTGTTTTGATAGAGCCATCTCGCCAAAGGGCTGGCGAGCGTCATTTTTTGCTCAGTAGTGAGGTTGGAAATCCAAATTTCCCGCATTATCGCGGCATAGACCTCATAGCGTTGGCGTTTGGAGAATTCCCAACTTCTGGATAAGCTACCGGGTTTGTAGTATTTGTAGCATAGAGTTTGAGGGATGCGTGCGAATTCTCCCAGGAGGCTCATGTGGAACAGCCACGGCCAATCTGCGGAAAATTCTCCTGCGCGATGGGTTTTGAGGCCGTTGATTTGCCGCGCTTGATTTAGGCGAAATAGTCCCCGATTGGGTACCCACCATTTATTACTCCCACTCATCATGAGTGCACCCCGTTGGACCGGGTCGCGAACACCCTCAAGCTCCGTGAATATCCAGTGCTCTTGAGTTCCGTTGGTGTTTGTCAAATGTACGTCCGAATAACTCATGACAACCTCTGGCCGCATGTCCAGCACTTCTGTCAGCAGTTTGATGTATTCGGGTTTTAGGATGTCATCGTGAAACGCAAACAGTACATAATCTGCGTCAGTCTGATCAAGTAAAAAGTTGCAGTTGCCCACATAACCTAGTCGATGCGGTTGCAAGATCACCCTGAAGCGCGAGTCTTTCTGAGCATGCGCCATGCAGATCTCATAAGTTGAATCACTGCATTCATCTACAGAGACGATAACTTCCAGGTGAGGGTAAGTCTGCGCGGAGAGGCAGTCGAGGGTTGCTTGAATGAATGCCGAAGACTGCCACGCCGGGACAAGCGCGGCCACTTTCGAGGGCTTTGGACTAGGTTGCATGGGCTTGGTAAAGTGAACTCCAATTCTCAGTGTAGTAGAGCTGAATGGGATCGCGGAGGGTTTGCCAGCCTACGTCGTGTTGGCCGCTTGCGTGCATGCCGCAGCACAGTCGGGTGGGCTAGTTCGGGATGCACCGCGACCCGCAAAAGCCTGGATACCTCCCGGAAACCGCTTGCGTCTGTTGCTCGCGGTTTCCCCTTTCTGACCATCAGAACCGGTACGTCGAAGTCAATGTGTACGTCCGTGCCTGCCCGTAGAAGCAATCCCCCCGCGCCAGGCACTGCGTGATGTGCACTTTGTCCGCGAGGTTGACCACGTTGAAGGCCACGCGCCAGTCGCCGGCGTCGTACGCCACCATCGCATCGGCCAGGGTGGCGGCCGGGGTGCTGATGGCGCTGGTGCCGCTCCACTGCGAGCCGGTGTAGCGCACGCCGGCGCCCACGGTCCAGCCGCCGCGGCCCTCGCTGGCGAAGCGGTGGCTCAGCCAGGCCGATGCGGTGTGTTTGGGCACACTGGCCACGGGGGTGCCCTGGTCGCCGGCGTTGCTGCGGCTGATCTTGGCGTCGGTAAACGCGTAGCCCAGGGTGAAGTCCCACTGGCGTGCCAGGCTGGCCTGCACTTCGGCTTCAAAGCCCCGGACCTTGACTTCGCCAATCTGCAGGCTGTTGAGCGGGTTGCCGGGGTCGTTGGTCTTGCGGTTCTTCTCGCGCAGCTGGTAGACCGCCGCGAAGGCGCTGATGCCCTGGCCGGCGGGTTGCCATTTCACGCCGGCCTCCCACTGCTCGCCGCGTTGGGGCTTGAAGGCCGTGCCATAAGCGTCCACGCCGCCCAGCGGCTGAAACGACTCGGAATAGCCTGCGTAAGGGGCCCAGCCGCCGTCCATCTGGTAGGTGAAGCCCGCACGCTTGGTCCAGGCCTTGTCGTCCACCGCGGCTGCGGGGCGGCCCACGGTGTCGGTCTGGGCGCTGTCGTGGCGAAGGCCCAGCGTGGCGGTCCAGCGGTCCCACTTGATCTGGTCCTGCAGGTAAAAGCCCAGCTGCTTTTGCACCACGTTCGGTTGTCGCACCAGCTGCGCCGCAGTGGGCGGCGTGAAGTTGCCGTACACCGGGTTGTACACGTCGATGGCCGGTGCCACGGCGCGCCAGGCCTGCTGGCCGGTGTGGTTGCGCTGCACGTCCAGGCCCGCGAGCAGGGTGTGGTCGGCGCTGCCGGTCTTGAGCTTGCCTTCGAGCTGCGTGTCGATCAGCAGCATGCGGCCGGTGTTGATGTTCCACACCGCGTCGCGCACGACGGTGCGGGCGTCGCTGTTGAACACGGGGCGCGCGGGGCGGCCCGTGGCGGCGTTGGCGGTGAAGCTGGTGTAGATGGTGCGGTAGTCCACCTCGCTCACGGTGCGGCGCAGGTTCTGGCGCACGGTCCAGTCGGCGTTCAGGCGGTGGCTGAAGAGGTAGCCCCAGGAGTTGTTGGTGGTGTCGAACGCGTCCCAGCCCGGCTCGCCGATGAAGGTGTTGCGCGGGATCTGGCCGTAGCGGCTGGCCAGCTGCGTGCCCTGCCACGGGAAGAAGCCGATCAGCGATCCGCTCTGGTCCTTCTGGTGCAGCGCCTGCAGCGTGAGCGAGGTGTCGGCGTTGGGCTTCCAGGTGAGTGAGGGCGCGAACACCAGGCGGTCGTCGTCCACATGGTCCACCTGGCTGCCGCTGTCGCGGCCCACGGCCACCAGGCGGTAGAGCCACTGGCCGTCCTGGTCGAGCGCACCCGTCAGGTCGGCGGCGATCTGCTTGCGGGCGTTGTTGCCCAGCTGCAGCTGCAGCTCGCGTTGCGTTTCTGCCTGCGGGCGTTTGCTGGTGAGGTTGAGCACGCCACCCACGCTGCCCTGGCCGTACAGCACCGAGGTCGGCCCGCGCAGAAACTCCACCCGCTCGAGCGTGTACGGGTCGGGCCGGCTGGTGTTGTAGGTGCCGTAGGTGCGCAGCAGGCCGTCCTGGTACTGCGACACGGTGCCGCCCCGTGCGGCAAAGCTGTCCACGCGGCTGTCGAAATAGTTCGATACCGCCCCGGCCGTGTACGCCGTGACCTGGCGCAGCGTTTGCACGCCCTGGGCTTCGAGCTGGTCGCGGGTGATCACGCTGATGGCCTGCGGGGTTTCGATGAGGGGCGTGTCGGTCTTGGTGGCGCTCAGTGCGCGTTTGGCGACGAAGCCGCTGACCGGTGCGGTGGGGCTTTCCTGTTCGCTGCCCGCGCTCACGGTGACGGGGGCCAGGGCCCTTTCGGCGGTGGGGGCCGCCGTGCCTTCGGCGGTGGCCTGCTGGGCGTGGGCGGCGCCGCACAGGGCGAGCAATGCGGCCTGCGCGATGGCGGTGCGGCAGGCGGTGGTGCCAGGTCTCATGGTGCTGTTTCTCCGATGGTTGAAAACTCTTCAAGCCCGAGGCGCAAGGCTTGCGCGGGCAAGCGCTGGCCTGCGGGCGGGTGGTGGGTCGGGCGGGGTGGGGGAATCGCTTGCCGTCAGAACGTGTAGTCCAGCGACACCTGCACCGTGCGCGGCTGGCCGGGCACCACGGTGCCAAAGCCGGCCGCCGTGGCCGTGCCGTCCAGGTAGTAGCGGCGGTTGCCCGCGTTCTTCAGGTTGGCCTGCAGCCGCACGCCGCCCGCGAACTGGTAGCCCACGGCCAGGTCGACCACGGTGAAGCCCGGCAGGCGCCACTTGTTGTCGTTGGCGGTGAACTTGTCGCCCTGGTGCACCAGGCCGCCGCCGACCCACAGGCCGGGCAGTTGCGGCAGGCGGTACTGCGTCCACAGCGATGCGTTGTGGCGCGTGGCCAGCGCGACACGGTTGCCCACGTTGGCACCGGCGGTGGTGTCGGACAGCACCTTGGGGTCGTGGAAGCTCGCATTGGCCGTCACCGTCCAGCCGGGGGTGATGCGGCCTTGCAGCTCCAGCTCGATGCCCTTGATGCGCTGGCGGGCGGTCAGCACCGAGTAGCCCGGGTGTTGCGGGTCGGTGGCGGGCGCGTTGGTCAGCTCCAGCTCGAAGGCCGACACCGTGGTCATCAGGCGCTGGTCCAGCCATTCCTGCTTCCAGCCCACCTCCAGCTGCTTGCCCTCCGACGGCGGCGCGGAGCGGTCGCCCCACAGCAGCGTGCTGGTGTTGGCCTGGAACGAGCGCGCATGGCTCGCGTAGAGCATGCTGCCGGGGCGGGGCTCCCAGCTGATCGCCGCGCTCGGCTGTGTCTTGCTCAGGTCGGTGGCGGGCGTGGAGTACGCGTCCTTGAAGCGGTCGTGGCGCAGGCCCAGCAGCAGGCCGAAGTCGCCCAGCACCATGCGGTCCTGCACGAACACGCCGGTGTTGCGCGCGTCCGAGGACAGCCGGGACACGCCGGTGGACGCTGCGGGTGGCACCAGGCCCGTCACCGGGTTGTAGAGGTCGACGGCACCCAGGTTGCCGGTGGCGCGCGCGCCGTACACGCCCTGGATGGTGCGCCAGTCCACGCCGGCCAGCAGGGTGTGTTGCACCGGGCCGGTCTGCACCTTGGCGCGCAGCTCGGCCAGCGCGGTGTCCGACGTGTATTCCTGCCCGGGTGCCAGCCAGTAGCCGCGCGGAACCCGGCCGTTGGCCGCAGGGCCCATGGGCGAGGGCAGGTTCACGTTGCGGTTCGTCTCGTTGCGCGACAGGTGCACGCGGCCCTGCAGCCCATCGGTGAAGCGGTGCTCCAGCTCGGTGGAGTAAAAGTGCATGCGGCCGTCGGTGGTCAGCCACGGCTCGCCGTAGAACGCGCCCACCGGCAGCACGTTGGCGCTGCGCGGGTTCTTGGGGTCGGGCACCGCCAGGCCCACGGTGGAGACGCCGTCGATGCCCTGGTACTCGGCCTGCGCGCGCCAGACGGTGTCGGGCGTGATCTGCCACTCCAGGCTGCCGGCGATGCCCTGCTTGCGCGGGGTGTTGCCGTCCACGAAGCTGCCGCCCCGGCTGGCGCCGCCATCGAGCCGGTAGCGCAGCGTGCCGTCGGCGTTGAGCGGGCCGGTGAGGTCGAACTCCGCATGGCGCCAGCCGTCGCTGCCCACGCCGACCTTCACGTTGCGCAGCGCCTCGGCCTGGGGCCGCTTGCTCACGTAGTTGACGAGGCCGCCGGGCGCGACCTGGCCGAACTCCAGCGCGGCAGGGCCCTTGATGACCTCGACCCGCTCGATGTTGAACAGTGGCGGGTCCAGCAGGTGGACGAACTTGGCGCCGTCGCGCAGGAAGTTGAAGGTGTTGTTGGCCCACAGCCCCCGGATGGAGAACTGCGAGTACGAGCCGTAGTACTCGCTGCGCATGGACACGCCCGAAGCGTTGCGCAGCACGTCGCGCTCGGTGGTGGCCATCTGCTGCTCCATCAGCGCGTTGTCGATCACGCTCACCGAGCGGGGTGTCTCCAGCACCGACAGGCCCAGGCGCGAGCTGCTCTGGGCGCGCCGTGCGGGCGTGGCGGCCGCGCCCGCGGTCGAATCGACCACATCCACCTGGCGCATCGATGGCGCCGCTGTGGGCGGGGCGGCGGGGTCTGGCGCCGCGCCGGTTTGTGCCAGGGCTGTACTGCACAGGGCCAGCAGGGCGGCGTGGGCCACGGCGGTGCGCAAAAAGTTCGGTTGGATCATGATGCTATGTTTTTAATAGCTTCTAGCGCTTGTATGTCTAGCGTTAGGTGGCAATTTGATGCTGAAAAATGGGCGTGAAGCGGCCCGCATGAACCCGCTGGCGGCATCGGCTGGCTCTGGCAGGAAGTCGGGCCGTGTGGGGTCGCGCGGCGACGGCTCCGCGCGGCGCGGCCCAGGTGCGGTGGTGCCGGATGGGCTGTACCGGGCTGCGCCGCCGCCCGGCGCAGCGGTTACGCGGCGTGGTGCGGTCGTTGTGGCTCAGTGGGTTTTGGGGGGCGTGGGCAGGGCGGGCGACGCCATGCCGTCGGCCAGCACGAAGGTCAGCGTGGTCACGTAGCTGGCTTCGCCGTACTTCTCGCCCTGGGCTTCGCCGGGGGTCTTGTCGCTGTGCTTGACCTCGGCCACGTACTGGCCCTTCCAGGGGGTGACGAAGGTCACGGTGCCGTCTTCAGCCGCCTCGGCCTCGCGCGTCCAGCCCGAGGGGGCTGCCAGCTGCACCTTGGCCTTGGGCAGCGGCGCGCCCTTGTAGACCACCTTGAACTCGCCGGGCTTGCCGGTGGGCACCAGGTCCAGCGGCGCGGTGGGCGCCACGGCTTGCGTCAGGCCCGCCACCCAGCGGGCCGAGGGCTGCCAGTACATCGCGGGCAGGTTGCGCTTGCTGCGGTCGATCAGCGGGTAGGTGGCGGCGGCGAACAGCGTGTCGGGCGTGCCGGCCACGGTGTAGGTGAAGCCGTCCTTGCCCAGCTGGCCGTCCACGCGCTGCGCCGTGGTGCCGGTGCGCTGCTCGAGTGCGGGCACGCCCTTGAACTTGTCCAGCGAGCCCGGCGAGGTCTCGCGCAGGTTGTCGTTGAACTCGCCAAAGTGCAGGCGGGCCTGGCCGCCCGCGTTTTCCAGCCACACCTGGTGGGCGTGGGCGGCGGTGACGGCGGTGAGGGATGCACAGGTGAGCAGGGCGGCGAGCAGGGCGGCCTTGCGGCGCAGGGACGAGGACATGGCAGTTTCCTTTCGGTGGTTTCAACAAAAATCGGCGAGCACGCAGCGCTGCGCGCCCCGCGCTTTGCGGGGGCGGCATCTGTGTGCGAAAGGGTGGCTGCCTACGCCCGGTGGTCAGGCGCTGGGTGGCTGTGCGGCGGTGTGCAGGGTGCAGCGTCCGGACGGACGCGCCGCTGGGGCAAGGGGCTGTGTGGGGTGAGGCGGTGCCGTCAGAAGTCCACGCCCACGCTGACCGACAGCGTGCGCGGCGCACCCACCACCAGGTAGCCCGCGCCGGGGTAGCCGCCCGATGATGCCCAGTAGTTGCGGTTGGTGAGGTTGTCCACGCGGGCGCGCAGCGTCACGAGGCGGCCTTGCACTTCGGTCAGGTAGCGCACGCCCACGTCCAGGCGGTTCCAGCCGGGCACGCTGATGGTGTTGGTGGCGTTGGCATACACCGAGCCGGTGTGCACCAGGCGGCCGTCCAGCGCCAGGCCGTTCACGCCCGGCACGTCCCACTTGGCGCCGATGTTGGCCTGCAGCCTGGGCACGCCGATCACGCGGCGGCCGTCGGTGCTGGCGGTGCCCGTGTTCAGCTGCTTGGCGTCGAGCCAGGTCAGGCCGCCCAGCAGGCGCAGGCCCTTGGTGGCCTCGCCCTGCACGGCCAGCTCGATGCCCTGGTGCCGGTCCTTGCCGTTGCTGCGGAAGATGTTGTCGCTGCCCACGTAGGCGCGCGGCTTGGTGGTGGAGAACAGCGCCACGCTGCCGCCAAAGCGGCCGCCGTCGAACTTCACGCCCACTTCCTTTTGCTTGGCGACGTAGGGCGACAGCATCTCGCCGCGGTTGGCTGCGGTGGAGGGCGCGGTCGCGCCCTGGCTCAGGCCTTCCACGTAGTTGCCGTACAGCGACAGGCTCTTGTCCAGCTTGTAGACGGCCGCCAGCAGCGGGCTGGTGCGGCTCTGGTCGTAGCGGTCGGTCTCGGCCGCCGTGCCGTAGGCGTAGTTGGCGATCTCGATGGTCTGGTGGCGCAGGCCGCCGGTGAGCAGCAGGCGCTTGTCCAGCAGCGACACCGTGTCGCCGATGGCAAAGCTGGTCAGGCGCGTGCTGCCGGTGCGGCGCGGGTCGGCCAGGTCGCCGCCCCGGAAGGCACCCGCGCTGAAGCCCGGCAGCGGGCTGTACACGGGGTTGTAGAGGTTGGTGGCCTGCGTGTTGGCAAAGTCCATCGCGTAGGCGTTCTTCTTGTCCGCGCTGAAGTGCGATGCCACCACCACCCATTCGTGGCCCATGCTGCCGGTCTGCAGCTTGCCGCGCAGGCCCAGCTCGCCGGTGTTCACGCTGTCCTTGCGGGTGTTGTCGAAGCGGTAGGTAGAGCCCGCGCCGGTGCTGCTGTCGCTCACCGTCAGGTTGGCCAGCGAGTTGGCCTCGGAGCTGCGGCGCGCGCCAGCAGCGGCCCAGCCGGTCACGTCCTGCGTGATGTCCCACTCGCCGCGCAGCGTGCCGAAGGTGTCGCGCTCGTTCGAATACGTCCAGGGCTGGGCGAAGTTGGTGCCGCCGTCCGGTGCGGTGGGCATCTGAGTGGCGGTGGCGCCCAGCGTCACGTTGGTGCGGGTGCTCTTGAGCTTGTGGTCCTGCCAGCCGATGTCGCCCGACAGGCGCACGTCGCGGCTGCGCCAGTCCAGCCCCACGGCCGCCAGGCCGAGCTTGACGTCTTCATGGTCCACGGCCGTGCCGCCGTTGTGGGTAGCCGCATTCACGCGGATGCCCGTGTTGCCGTCGGGACCGAAGCGGCGCGCGATGTCGGCCGCCAGCTGCGTCTGCCCGCCGCTGGAGACGCCGAAGGTCACGCGGTTCAAAGGCTCGTTGGGCGCGCGCTTGGGCAGCAGGTTGATCGAGCCGCCGATGCCGCCGCCATTGGGGCTGGCACCGCTCAAGAAGGCTGATGCGCCGCGCAGCACTTCCACGCGCTCGAACAGCTCGGTGGCGATGTACTGGCGCGGCAGCAGGCTGTACAGGCCGTTGTAGGCCGTGTCGTCCGAATCGAGGATGAAGCCTCGGATGAAGTACGCCTCCTGGAAGTTGCCGAAGCCGCGCGCCACGCGCACCGTGGGGTCGCTTTGCAGCACGTCACCCACGCTGCGGGCGTGGCGGTCCTGAATGAACTCGTTGGTGTAGCTGGTGATGGAGAACGGCGTGTCCATCGCGTCCTTGGTGCCCAGCACGCCGGCACGCCCGCCGCGCGCCACCTGGCCGCCAGCGTAGGCGGGCGACAGGCCTTGCGCCGATGCGTCGGCACTGGCGTTCACCGTCACGGTGGACAGCGCCTTGCCTTCCGCCGGGGTGGTTGGCGCAGCCAGCTGGGCCAGCACGGCAGGCGCAGCCAGCGCGAACATCACGGCGGCGGCAATGGCCACCGGCGTGGCGGCAAAAACGGGGCGCAGCGGGGCGGGCTGGAAGGATGTGGCTGGGCGCATGGTCGTTGTCTGAAAAGTGAAGTTGAAGGGGGTGTCAGCGCGGGGCCGAAGCGGTGTCGCTGCTGCGCATGTCGGTATCTGCAGGGTCGCCGGTGCGGCCTGGGGTGGCGTGCGGGGCAGATGTGGAACGGTGGGCATGCTGTGCAAAAGGCCACGAGAACCATCCCATCACCGCCACCGGAACGCCCAGGCCCACCCACGACCACCAGTCGCCCCAGGTGTCGGACACCAGGGCGGTGATCAGGCCCGTGGTGGTGAGCACGCCCATCACGATGGGCCAGCCCCACAGCGACCAGAACGGGGTCGGCTTCATGCGCGGCCCTCCGTGCGCGGCAGCGGGCTGCCGGTGTGTACTGAAGCGGCAGCGGTGGTGGGCAGGCCGGTGGGCACTGGGGCGGTGGCGGCTGCCGTGGTGCTGCCCGCCTGCACGCCCTTGCGCAGCCACAGGTACAGCCCGCTGCCCAGCACGACGATGGTCGCGATGTCGAGCAGCGCCCAGATGATCTTCATGGGCATGCCGCCGTAGTCGCCAAAGTGCAGCGGCTGCGAGACCAGCAGCGCCGTGAGGTACCAGGGCAGCTGCGGCGCGGCGGTGACCTGGGCTGTGCGCGCGTCCACCATGACGGGCTGCAGCAGCCGCGAGGTCAGCGGTTCCTTGCCGCGCAGGAAGAAGGTGTTGTGGTGGGGACTGGAGAACGCGGTGCCCGGGAAGGCGATGAACGACAGCTTCATCTCCGGCGCGTGCGCCTGGGCCGCCTGCAGGGACTGCTGCAGCGGGCCGCGCTCGGCCACGGGCACGGTGGGCTGGCCTTCGTAGGGCTTGAGCAGGACGGACAGCTGGTCGTACTGCCAGTACTTGATCATCAGGTCCGCCCAGGTATTGATCATGCCCGTGGCGCCCACCACGAGGGCCCAGACCAGGGTGACGATGCCCAGCAGGTTGTGCAGGTCGAGCCACTTGACGCGGGTGGAGCGGTCCCGGCGCACCTCTCCGAAAGCCAGCTTGCGCATGAACGGCGCGTACAGCACCACGCCGGTGACGATGGCCACCAGCAGCAGCAAGCCCATGAACCCCAGGAACAGCTTGCCCGCCAGGCCCGCGAACAGGTCCACATGCAGGCGGAACATGAGGTACATGAAACCCTGGTCCACCGGCCGCTGCGACAGCACGGCGGCCGTGCGCGCGTCCACCGCGATCGACTTGAAATCCTCGGTCGGCGCGGGCGTGGGCGTGAGGGTGACGAACCACAGCGCGTCGTCGTCCTCGGGCTGCGAGGCGAACTGCACCACGCGCTCGGGGTGCAGGGCCTGCGCGGCGGCCAGCACCTTGTCCAGGCTGGCGCGCGGCGTGTGGGCGGGCATGGGGGGCGCCTCGACCTCGGTGCCCAGCAGGTGGCCGATCTCGTGGTGGAAGATGAGCGGCAGGCCGGTGAGGCACAGCAGCAGCATGAAGACGGTGCACACCAGGCTGGACCACTTGTGGGTCCAGCTCCAGCGGCGCAAGGCGGTGGGGCTCATGGCGGTGTCGGAAGGTAGGGGCGCGGTGCCCGCGCGCGCGCCCGGTCCCCGCGCGGCGAGCACGGGCGACGCGGCGGTGGAGATGCCACCCAGGTGGCAAAAGCAGGGGCGAATGAAGTCAAGCCAGGCAACCCGGAAACGTCGAAGGGGCGGTGGGTGCTGGCTGCAGCCGGCTGCGGGGCGCGGGCTGTGGCTTGCGGATACCTAATTTTACATTGCAAATGGGAATTATTCCTATTGTGGGGATGCGCGGGGCGCCGCGTTGTCTGGGATGAGCAACACCCGGTGGCGGGTGGGCGCGTGCAGGGGGCGCCCGCCCGTGGCATCGCGTGCAGTGCCCCGGCGCACTGGCGTTGGCCGAGCCACCAAAGTGCTTGCGTGGCTATAGTGCGCGGGCGTGCCCGAACGGGTGCGTGACCGTCGCCACTACAACACTTGGCCTTCCGGCCATCAAAAGACACTTTCATCCATGAAACATTGCCTTGCCCTTTGCGCCATCGCGCTGGCTGGCTGCGCTTCGCAGTACCACCCCCAACCCACCGCCGACAGCGCCACGCTGAAGATCGTCGGCAACAACGCCCACTTCTTCACCGAGGCGTACGAGAACGAAGACTGCGTGCCCCACAAGGACGGCATCCGTCTGGCGACCTTCACCGGGATGACGAAGGACGTGGAGAACCCTTCCGTGGGCAAGACGGTGCAGATTCCGGCCGGCAAGCCGTTCGTGCTCTCGCACTACTACATCGATGCGCGCGTGGCCCAGAACCGGATCTGCCGGGTGACCGTGGCCTTCGTACCCGAGCGTGGCCAGAGCTACCAGACATACTTCCATGTGGAGCCGGACGTGAGCAGCTGCGATACCGTGGTGTCCGCCAGTACCGGCAGCCCGTCCATGAACGTGCCATCGTTCAAGTACGGCCGCAACCTGTGCGTGAGCGGCGAGAACCACGGGCCCGTCGCGCGCAAGGCCACACGGCTCGACTGGAAGGTGAACCTGCAGCGCGCTCCCGCACGCTGAGGCGCGGCAGCCGGCGGGCCCGGGCAGGCCCGCTGGCGGTAGCCCGCTTCCCCGTCAGTACCGCGCCTTGAGAGCCACCGTCACGCGGCGTGGCTCGCCATAGAAGTTCTGGCGCGACACGCCGGATACCTTCTCGTAGTAGGTCTTGTCCAGCAGGTTGTCCACCGACAGGTTCAACGACAGGTGGTCGTTGATCTGGTAGCCCACCTGCGCGTTGAACACCGCGTAGCCGGGCGCGTTGATGCGCAGCGCGCCGCTTTGCGCGAAGAACGCGCTGCGGTAGGACATGCCTCCGCCCACGCTGAAGCCGCGCAGCGCCGGGCTGGTGAAGGCATAGCGGGTGAACAGGTTCACGCTGTGGCGCGGCGTGATGGGGCTGAACACCTGGCCCTGCTGGGCGACGGGCGCCTTCAGGTAGCGGGTGTCGTTGTAGGCGTAGCCCGCCACGATGTCCCAGCCGGGCTGTGGCTGGCCGCTGACCTCGGTCTCGAAGCCCTGCGCGCGCACCTTGCCGCCGGCGATCGATGCGTTGGTCACCACCGGGTCGGCGACAGCGCGGTTCTCGTCGATGATGCGGAACAGCGCTGCATGGGCCTGCAGGCGCTTTTGCAGGAACTCGCCCTTGACACCCAGCTCGACCTGCTTGCCCGTGCGCGGGTCGAGCAGTTGCTTGGCCGCGGTGAGCTGGGTTTGCACCACGAAGGTTTCGGCGTAGCTGGCGTAGCCGGTGTACTGCGGGTGGAAGTCCCACATCAGCGCGATGGAGGGCACGAACTGGCGGCCGGGATCGGCCGATGCCGTGACCGCGCCGGTACTGGTACTCCGCGTCACCACCTCGGCCCACGACAGGCGCCCCCCCGCGAGCAGCTTGACGGTGTCGGCCAGGCTGACCTGGGCCTGCCCGTACAGCGCGTTCTCGCGGCGGGTGACGATGGAGGTGAAGCCCTTGAGCGTGATGTCGGGGTACGCCAGGTCGTAGTTGGGCCGCAGCAGGTTGAAGGGCAGGGTCGGCCCGTAGATGTAGTTGCCGTCCCAGGTCCTGCCTTCGTTGTGGCTGGCGCCCACCAGCAGCTTGTGGGTGCGGCCCGCCACCTGCACCGGCGTGGCCAGGAAGGCGTCGTAGTTGCGGGTGCGCACGTGGAAGTCGCCGTCCACGGTTTCCATGGTGAAGCTGCCGTCGGCGGCCAGGGCGCTGTTGGCCCGGGCCGAGCGGTAGAAGGCCGTGCGGTCGATGTCCCGCGCGGACAGGCGCACCACGCCGCCGCCGGCCAGGCGGTGCTCCAGCTCGGCGAAAACGTCGGTGGTTTCCAGGTCCTGGCGGTTGGCGCGCAGGCCGGCAAAAGAACTGCGGGGCAGGTCGGCCAGTCGGCCATCGGCATACGTGGGCAGGCCCTGGTCGATGGCGGCGCGCACGCGCTGCTGCGCCGCGCCCACCGACACGGTGGTGGACGGGGCGATGTCCCATTCCAGCGTGCCGTAGCCCAGGCGCTTGTTGTTGAACAGCGTGTCGATGTGGCTGTCGCGGTCTTCCACCACGGCCACGGCGCGCGCGCGGATCGTGCCTTCGGCGTTGAGGCCGCCGCCCACGTCCACCGTGCCGCGGCGCAGGCCGAACGAGCCCACCGCCGCATCGGCACCGATGGCCAGCTTGGCCGGGGCGCGCTTGCGCACCAGGTTGACGGTGCCGCCGGGTTCGCTCGCGCCCTGCAGCAGGCCGGCCGGGCCGCGCAGCACTTCGATGCGGTCGTACATGGCCGTATCGAGCGTGCTGTAGTTGCCTTGCGGAATGGGCACACCGTCGAGCTGGATGGCGCCCAGGTCGAAGCCGCGCGACTGGAACGAGTTGTAGTTGCCCGCGCCGTCCAGCCGCGTGATGGTCATGCCAGTGCTCAGCTTGATGGCGTCTTCCACCTTGGTCAGGTTGCGGTCGTCGAGCTGCTGGCGCGTGACCACGCTGATGGACTGGGGCGTCTCGCGCGGCGCCTGCTGCAGCTTGCCCACGCTGACTTCGCGGGCGGTGTACTGGCCGCTGCCCTCGGTGGTGGCGCCGTCCGCGCCGTCGGTCACCTTGACCTCGGGCAGGGCGGCGGTGGCGGCAGGGGTGGGGGCTGTCTGTGCCTGGGCCTGGGCTGTGGCCAGCGTGGCCAGCAGCGAGGCCGCCAGGGCCAATGGGTGCATGCGCATGGTGCTTCTCCTCCTCGATGTTGCTATGAATTGAGTAGCTGCCAGCGCTTTTCCATCAAGCGCTGGTGGCGTAAAAGGCTTTGAATTTGCTGGCGGCGCCTGCATGTGCCGTGTCAGAACCGCGTGCGCAGCGTCACCTGCAGCGCGCGGGGCGAGCCGGGCAGGATCAGGTTGTCGTTGCTGCCGTGGGCCGACACGTAGTACTTGCGGTTGGCCAGGTTCTTCACGTTCACGTCCACATCCCACTGGCCCACCGTGTACTGCAGGGCGGCGTCCAGCGTGGTGTAGCCGGGCAGGGTGACCAGGTTGGTCAGCGAGGTGAAGCGCGCACCCACGTAGTTCACGCCGCCGCCCACGCGCAGGCCGTGGCCCAGGTCCTTCATGGCCCATACGAACGCGGAGTTGCGCGGCGTGAGCGCGGCCACCTTGCCCTGCGCCGCGATGGCCGCTGTGGGCAACTGCAGCGAGCCCGTGGTGGCCAGCGACCTGGTCATGCGGCCATCGAGCCACGCGTAGCCGGCGCTCAGGTCCCAGCGGCCGGGCAGGCGGCCATTGGCGGTCAGCTCCAGGCCGTTGGTGCGCTGAGTGCCCACGTTGATCTGGCGCGACGGGTTGGCCGGGTCGGTGTTCTTGATGTTGGTGCGCTCGAGGTTGAAGAGCGCGCCGGTGAAGTTCAGGCGGCCGTCCAGCACATCGAGCTTCACGCCGATTTCCTTGTTCTCGGTGATCTCGGGCTCGGCGCCGGTGGTGTTGGCGGCCAGCGCAAAGGTCTCGGCCGAGGGCTGGAACGACTTGCTGTACGACACGTAGTACGACAGCGTTTCGCTGGGCTGCCACACCAGGCCCGCGCGGGGGCTGAACTTCTTGTCGGTGCGCGAGAGGCCCGCGAGCTTGCGGTCGAACGTGGTCTCCTGCCCGAACACGTCGTAGCGCGCGCCCACCAGCGCCTTCCACTGGGGCGCCAGCGTGATCTGGTTTTGCCAGTACAGCGCGGCGGTGTCCTGCGTGGTGTGGCTGGGGATGGCGCCGTCGGCCGCAAAGCTGGCGGCCGGGATAGCCGGAGCAGGGCGGTTGCCGGGGTTGAAGATCGGCACGCGGTCGGCGCCGCCCGAGACGGACTCGGCGCGCTTCTTCTGCTGGCCCAGTTCCACGCCCATCAGCCATTCCTGCTGGAAGCCGCCCAGCTGGTGGCGCCAGGTGACGTCGGTCTGGTTGAAGAAGCCTTTTTCGTCGCGCAGGACGAACGAGCGCGTGCGGCCCACGGTCAGGTTCACCGGGTCGGTGGTGCCGCCGGGCAGGGTGTTGTAGCGGTCCAGCGCGTAGTCGTACAGGCGCGTGACGTTGCGCACCGACCAGTCGTCGTTGAAGCGGTGGTTCAGCGTGGCCGCGAACGATTGCATGGTGCTGGTGGTGGTGTCGTCCTGCGCGGCGTTGCTGGAGCCGTAGTACGTGCGGGGCGACACGTTGACGGGGCGGCCGTTGAGCGCCGGAATGCCGAAGTCCGTCAGGCGCTGGTCGCGGGCGTGGGTGTACTGCAGCAGCAGGTCGGTCTGCGCGGCAAGCTTGAGCGCAAGCGACGGCGCGAAGTTGTGGCGCTTGACGAACTGCTGGTCGCGGTAGCTGCCCGAGTCCTCCACCGCGGCGTTGATGCGAAAGGCCGCGGTGTCGCTGATGCCCACATTCACATCGGCCGTGGCGCGGCGGTAGTCGAAGCTGCCCAGGCCCAGCGAGGCCTCGCCCGAGGTCTCGCCGAACCTGGGCTTCTTGGTCACGCGGTTGATCAGGCCGCCCGACGAGCCGCGCCCGTACAGCACGGCGGCGGGGCCCTTGAGCACCTCCACCCGCTCGATGTCGGCCAGGTCGCGGAAGTACAGGGCATCGTCGCGCACGCCGTCGACAAACTGGTCGGCGATGGCCGTGAAGCCGCGGATCACCACCTGGTCGCGCTGCCCGTCGCCGTGGCTCATGGCCACGCCGGGCACGTTGCGCAGCACGTCTTCCATCGACCGCGCGCCCTGGTCGCGCATGAGCTGCTCGGGCACCACGTTCACGGCCTGGGGCACGTCGCGCAGCGGCGCACTGCCCTTGGTGGCCGAGGTGCTGGCGGCGGGTGAATAGCCATCGTCCCCCGTGGTGGACTGCACCGTGACCTCGCCCAGCGTCTGCGGTGCGGTGGCCGGCGGCGGGCTCTGCGCCCACGCGGCGCTGCAAAGCGCGGCGAGCAGGGCAGCCGACAGGGGTCTGAGCGTGTGGGACTGGCGGATGGCGTGCATGGTTTTCCTTGAGCGTGTGCGCAGCGCAGATGAAGACGGCAACCCCGCACCCCGTGCCTGGCGCGGGCCGGTGGTCGGCCCTTGGCTGGGAGGTGTGCGAAGCGTGAAAAGGGGTGAGGGTGGTGGCGGTAACGTTCAGGGGCGGAGGTCTGGCGGGCGGGCGGCGGTGTTCATCACCAGCCCCAGGCCCACGCGAGCAGGCCGCCCGCCAGGGCCGCGCCCGCCAAGGCCGGGGCGCGCCGGGGTTGCCAGGTCATGGTGGCCGTCACGGCCACCGCCGCCACGGAGAGCGCGACGGTCCAGGCGGTGACGCCCAGCGAGGCTGGGGTCTCGCCCGAGGGGCGGGCCGCCAGCCACAGCGACAGCAGCAGCACCAGCCACCCGGCGCGGCGCAGGTGCAGCAGGCGGCGCTCTGTGCCTTCCCGGCCCAGCGCGTCTTCATGGTGGCGGTCCATGCCCAGTGCGATGGCGGACCACGCCGCGAAACACAGCAGAAAAGCGGACATGGATCAGGCCCCCGAGGTCGAGACGTCGGGCGTTGCCGACAGCGCCGGTGCAGCGGGCTGTGGGGCGGATGCGCTGGCAGCGGCGGCGTGGCGCAATGCCTTGGACACAGCGGCCCGGCCCTTGCGCACGCGCCCCGGGCGCAGCCGCCAGGACAGCCAGCCCAGCAGCAGGCCCGTGGCCAGGAACGACAGGTCCATGCTCGCCCAGATCCATTCGCCCGCGGGCAGCGTGACGCCCAGGTGGGTGTGGGTGGTCAGTGCGTTGATCAGCGGCAGGGCCGTCCACACGGCACCCGCAGCGCCAAGCGGCACGGCCCAGCCCATGCGGCTGGGCCGCACCACGGCGCACGCCAGCGCCCACAGCAGCGCGATGCCCCAGGCGCTGAAGAACCAGGCCAGCTCGGTGTCGGCCCGGCCCTCGATGCCCACGGGGATCAGGCGGTTGGAGGCCACGTACACGCCGCAGGCCAGCGGCAGGCCCGCCAGCGTGGCGATGTTGATGGCGGCGACCAGACGCTCGCCAAAGGGCGCCTTGGTGCGCGCTGCAGGGGCGGCAGCGCCTTGGCGGCCGGCTTTGGTTTGCGACAGGGCGCTGCGCTTGACGGTCCACAGCACCATGCCCGTGGCGATCATCAGGCTGCCCAGCACGCCGAAGCCGAAGAGGGCCCAGCGCATGCCCACATCGGCAAAGCGCGCCAGGTGCAGCCCGTACAGCACGCCATAGGTCTTGGCGGCCGGGCCGGTGGGGTCGGCCTGGTCCAGCCACTGGCCGGTGGTGGCGTCGAACAACAGGCGCGGCGGGCGGTACTGCAGTCGGTCGCCCTCGTGGCGCGTGACCTCGACCACGGCGCGGCCCTTGGCATCGCGGCGCGCCTGCAGGCTGCCGATGCGCCCGCCGTCCCAGCGGGTGCGTGCTTCGGTCAGGATGGGCTGCAGCGCGATGGCGGGCAGGGGCTCCACCTTGTCGTTTGCGCCGCGGCGGGGGCGGCTCTCGGCCTTCTCGCCCTGCAGGTCGGCAAAGTACGCGTTGGAGTCCACGCCCTTTTCATTCTTGTACGTGGTGGCGATGCCGGCGGGCATGTACAGCGTGTGGAAGATCATCAGCCCGCTGAAGGTGATCATCAAATAGAACGGCAGCACCAGCACGCCGGTAACGTTGTGCGCATCCAGCCAGGCGCGCTGCCCACCCTTGGTGGGGCGGAAGGTGAAGAAGTCCTTGAAGATGCGCCGGTGCGTGATCACGCCCGTGATCAGCGCGACGAACATCAGCATCGTGGCCACGCCCACCACCCAGCGGCCTTCGAGGGTCCAGCGGCCCTTCTGGGCCGTGCGCAGCTCGAAGTGAAAGCGGTAGAAGAAGTCGCCGCCCATGGTCTGGCGCGCCTCGATGGCCTCGCCGGTTTGCGGGTTCATGCGCAGCGTCTCGAACCGGCCGTTGCCGGTGCCGCGCCACAGCAGGTTGACGGCCGGGTCGCGCTCGTCGGGCAGGTGCATGATCCACTGCGTGACCTCGGGCGACTTGCGCTGCAATGCGTCCAGCGACTTCTGGGCCACCTGCGCATCCGCCGCGGGCAGGCCGTGCATCTCAGGGCGCATCCACAGGTTGAACTCGTTCTTGAAGAACGACAGCGTGCCGGTGAGGAAGATCGCAAACAGCAGCCAGCCCAGGATCAGCCCGGCCCAGGTGTGCAGCCACGACATCGCCTGGCGAAAGCCTTCTCGGTCGTTGGGTGTCCTGGCGGCTTTGGCCTTGGCGTTGACCGGGGCAGCCGTGGGCATGCCCGCTGCCATGTCTGCGGACGCGTCGGGTGTCAGTGTGGTGGCGTTCATGCGGCGGCCTTCATCCATTGCGACGCCATGGCGCAGGCGCCCAGTACCAGCGCCGGCAGCAGCGTGCCGGCCCATGCACCCAGGGCGGTGCGGGCATAGAACGCCCAGCCCGCGGCCATGGCGTAGGCCAGCCAGGCCAGCATGGTGGCCGTCAGCACGGCTTCCACCCGCGGCATGAACTGCGCCAGCCCCAGCGACAACGCGGCCGCGAACCCCGCCGCCAGCGCATAGCCGCCTCCGATGGCCGCCACGGCGCGGGAGGTGATGGTCAGCCGGTAGCGCCAGTCGACACGCGCGGTCTTCATGGCGTGCCAGCCGGGGCGCGGCAGTCAGCAGGTGATCCGGGCGATCGGAAAGAAGCGGAGGCCCCGGGCAGGCAGGGGCTGGCGGTGCGGCGCAGCATCAGGAAGGCTCCAGGCAGGTTTGGACACAACAAACGTACAAACGCTGGCTGCAGCGGGGCAGGGCTCGGCTGACTGGCTGGCTAGGTATTCAGGGAATCAATCACGGCACCCCGGCGCAACGCGCACTCCATGCCATCAGGTCTGGGGAAGAGGTGGGCAGGGAAGGGCGGGCGCCGGTCGTAAGAACGCATTCTACTTTTGTTGAGAAGCATTCGCATTTATTGCGGCACAACTTTGGCGGCTTTGATGTGCAGTTGCAACATCCTGTGACTGCAGGGCGATGCGGCCCTGCCTTCGCGCGGACACAAAAAAACGGGCCAGGGCCCGTTTTTTGATTTCTTCGTTGGTGGTTTTTTTCGTGGAGCGCTCTGGTGAACTCTTGCTTCAGTCTGCGTCGCCCATCTGCGACTGCAGGTAGTTCTGCAGGCCGACCTTGTCAATCAGGTCGATCTGGGTTTCGATGAAGTCGATGTGCTCTTCCGTGTCATCCAGGATCTTTTGCAGGAGGTCGCGCGAGACGTAGTCACGCACGCTTTCGCAATGGGCCATGCCTTCCTTGATGGTGGCCTGGGCGCCTTGTTCGGAGCGCAGGTCGCAGGCCAGGATCTCTGGCACGTCTTCACCGACCTGGAGCTTGGCGAGGTCCTGCAGGTTGGGCAGGCCGTCGAGCATGAAGATGCGGTCCATCAGCCAGTCGGCATGCTTCATCTCGCCGATGGATTCGGAGTACTCCTTCTTGGCCAGCTTGTCGAAGCCCCAGTGCTTGAGCATGCGGTAGTGCAGGAAGTACTGGTTGATGGCCGTGAGCTCGTTCTTGAGCTGGGCCTGCAGATGGCCAATGACCTGTGCGTCACCTTTCATGGGGACTCCTTATTGTGTTGATTCCGCCCGATTGTCGTGACCTGCGTCAGCAGGCGCAAGGCAATCCCCTGCGGGGGCGCACGGGGTGCGTGTGATGCTGAGTTGTGTTCGCATTCCCGCGCGGGTGGGCTGCGCGCCGAGCGCGGCCGGGGCGGGCTTCGTGCGCGGCGCCATGCGGCTTCCCGCCAAAAAAGAGGCCCTGGGTGTGATCACCCAGGGCCCCGGAGCATCGGCGGGCCGCGCGTGGCGGCCTGGCCTGCCAGCGGGCTACAGCGCCTTGGCGGACGGGCCCGCTGGCGTGGCCGTGGGCTGCCCGGCACGCTGCTGGTCGCGCCAGTGCGCAATGCCCAGCCACAGCGTGGGGACCAGCACCAGGGCCAGCGAGATCGCCTGGGCCACCGTGCCTTCGGCCAGATCCTCGGTGGCGGCATGCCACCAGGCGTTGTCGATGCCCGGAATCAGCGCGCCTTCGGTGAATTCATGGAAGGCATAGACCACGAGCTGGACCGCGAACACCGCCATGAACCACGAGGTCACGCGGAAGAAGCGGCCCAGGTTCACCGCACGGCCGTAGCGCGTCCAGGCCCATGCAATGGCGATGGCCAGGGCCAGGCCGGCGATGCCGCCCCAGGCCATGTAGCCCAGCTCGGCGCTGCGGGCCAGCGCGGCCAGCATCGTGGCGGTCTCCACGCCTTCGCGGCCCACCATGAACAGCGAGAACAGAAACACGGCCAGGGCGGCGCGCGGGCCCTCCAGCACGCTGGCGCGGTCGATGCGCTGGGCGATCTCCTGGCCCATGCCTTTGCCGGCGCTGCGCATGTGCACCACGCACCAGGCGACGGCGGCCGCAGCCACCAGGGCCATCACCCCCTCGGCCGCGGGTGACAGCGCGCCCACCTGCGACAGCACCCAGCCCAGCACCAGCGACAGCAGCACCGCCACCACGACACCGGCGCGCAGTGGCAGCAGCAGCGCCAGGCGCCCGGTCTTGCGCAGATACAAGGTGGCGATGGCCACGACAAGCAGGGCTTCAAGCCCCTCGCGGAAACAGATCAAGAGGGTCTGGAACATGGCGGATTCGGTTCTTTGCTATGAGTTTATGAGCTGCTTGCGCTTTTCCATCCAGCGCGCGGGGCCGGTGGGGCCACACCCGACCTGAGCCGTGCGGAGATGGATGTGCCTTGCGCCCCTGGAACAGATCATAAATTCAACTGAGAATGAGTTGTATTTGAATATTTGACAAGGCGCAATGGTTGGGCATGTTCCCCTGTGGACCGGGGGTGGATGATCTTCCGCTTTCAGTCTCGATGTATAGTTATTGGCAATTGATTTGATCTAATCAATTAATTGGATTGATGGCCCGGAAAGGCCTAGACTTCAGTCCTGTTCACTCAACCACCAACAAGGAAACAGCAATGTCCCTGATCAATACGCAAGTTCAGCCGTTCAAGACCACCGCTTTCGTCAACCGCAATGGCAAGGGTGAATTCATCGACCTGACCGAAGCCGACCTGAAGGGCAAGTGGTCCGTGCTGATCTTCATGCCCGCAGCCTTCACCTTCAACTGCCCCACCGAAATCGAAGACGCCGCCGAGCACTACGCAGAGTTCCAGAAGGCTGGCACCGAGGTCTACATCGTCACGACCGACACGCACTTCTCGCACAAGGTGTGGCACGAAACCTCGCCCGCCGTGGGCAAGGCCAAGTTCCCCCTGGTCGGCGACCCTACGCACCAGCTGACCAACGCGTTTGGCGTGCACATCCCTGAAGAAGGCCTGGCACTGCGCGGCACGTTCGTGGTCAACCCCGACGGCATCATCAAGACGTCCGAAATCCACTCCAACGAGATCGCGCGCGACGTGAAGGAAACCGTGCGCAAGCTCAAGGCTGCCCAGTACACCGCCGCCCACCCCGGTGAAGTCTGCCCCGCCAAGTGGAACGACGGCGCCAAGACCCTGGCTCCTTCGCTGGACCTGGTCGGCAAGATCTGAGCGGACACTGATTCGCCAGAGCGCTGCGGGCGCTCCCCAGCCGGACAGCGCCATGGCGCACGCGCGCCATGCCGTCCGGCTTTTTTGCGCCTTTTTCACCTACCTTTGCGGTGCCGGGCTTGCCACAAGCAGCCCCAGCCCCCACCCTGCAAGTCACAACTCGAAAGGACACCACCATGCTCGACGAACAACTCAAGACCCAGCTTTCCGCCTACCTGGAGCGCGTGACGCAGCCGTTCGAACTGGTGGCTTCCCTGGACGACAGCGAAACCGCCCGCGAGATGCGCGAGCTGCTGACGACCATCCAATCCCTGCGCAGCGACAAGATCACGCTGCGCACCGACGGCAACGACGCGCGCAAGCCCTCGTTCAGCCTGCAGCGCGTGGGCAGCACGAATTCGCTGCGTTTTGCTGGCCTGCCCCTGGGCCACGAATTCACCTCGCTGGTGCTGGCCCTGCTGTGGACCGGCGGCCACCCGCCCAAGGTCGAGCCCGAGGTGATCGAGCAGATCGCCGCGCTCGACGGTGACTTCAACTTCGAGGTCTACATGAGCCTGACCTGCCACAACTGCCCGGACGTGGTGCAGGCGCTGTCGCTCATGGCCATCGTCAACCCCAAGATCAAGACCACCGTGATCGAAGGTGGCGCCTTCCAGCAGGAAGTGGCCGACCGCGAGATCATGGCCGTGCCCATGGTGTTCATGAACGGCCAGGTGTTCGCCTCGGGCCGCATGTCGGTCGAGGAGATCGTGGCCAAGCTCGACACCGGCGCCGCCGCCCGTGACGCGGCCAAGCTGTCGGCCAAGGCACCGTACGACGTGCTCATCGTCGGCGGCGGCCCCGCCGGCGCCGCGGCCGCCGTGTACGCGGCCCGCAAGGGCATCCGCACCGGCGTGGCGGCCGAGCGCTTCGGCGGCCAGGTCAACGACACGCTGGCCATCGAGAACTACATCTCCGTGCTGGAAACCGACGGACCCAAGTTCGCCGCTGCCCTGGAAGCCCACACCCGCGCCTACGACGTGGACATCATGAACCTGCAGCGCGCCGACCAGCTGATCCCCGCGGCCCAGCCCGGCGGCCTGATCGGTGTGAAGCTGGCCAACGGCGCCACCTTGCAATCGAAGACGGTGATCCTGTCCACCGGCGCGCGCTGGCGCAACGTCAACGTGCCCGGCGAAGCCGAGTACAAGAACAAGGGCGTGGCCTACTGCCCGCACTGCGACGGCCCGCTGTTCAAGGGCAAGCGCGTGTCGGTCATCGGCGGCGGCAACTCGGGTGTCGAGGCTGCCATCGACCTGGCCGGCATCGTGGCCCATGTCACGCTGGTGGAGTTCGCCGACCAGCTCAAGGCGGACGCCGTGCTGGTCAACAAGCTCAAGAGCCTGCACAACGTGACCATCCACACCAACGCGCAGACCACCGAGATCACCGGTGCCGACGGCAAGGTCAACGGCCTCAAGTACAAGGACCGCGCCACGGGCGTGGAGCACCTGGTGCAGCTCGAAGGCGTGTTCGTGCAGATCGGCCTGGTCCCCAACACCGAATGGCTCAAGGGCACGGTGGAGCTGTCCAGGTTCGGCGAGATCATCGTCGACTCGCACGGCCGCACCAACCTGCCCGGCGTGTTCGCGGCGGGGGACTGCACCACGGTGCCGTTCAAGCAGATCGTGATCGCTGCGGGCGATGGGTCGAAGGCCGCGCTGAGCGCGTTCGACCACCTGATCCGCATGCCGGTGGTGGCGGCCGCGCCAGCGGGTGCCCCGGCTGCGGAAACGGTGGCGGAAACCGTTTGATGTTTGATTGAAAATGGCCTGCAGCGCTTGATGGTAAAGCGCTGGCAGCTATCAATAGATGAGCGACCGGCTGTGTTGTGCGGCCGGTCGCTTTTTTTCGTGGGCCCGCCGTGTCTTGGGGAGCGGCTGGTGCCTTGTGGTTGTAAATCTGGTTACGTATTGAGAATTATTCTCATATAATTCACCCCATCAGCCAGCCACAACGGCCCTTTCTGCTGCCCGCAGAAGCCAGGACCGTCTGCATGGAGCCAGCTCTGTATTCGTTGTCGTTTCAGAGAAGGACTCCCCTCCGTGGCGCAGGCATTCCGTACCCCTCCGTTTTCTTCCCGGCGCGCACAGGCGCACCCCTCCGATCAATGGCTGCAAGGCCGTCTGCGGCCGCTCACGTGGCTGGTGGCCTGTGCATGTGCCGCCATCGGCAGCGCGCATGCGCAAGATGTGGCCCAGCTGGTGGCTGCGGGCCCGGTGCTCAAGGAGGTTGTCATCAGCGGCTCGCGCAGCGAGCAGGACCGCGACGAGCTGCCCATGAGCATCGACGTGATCAACGCGCAGGCCATCGAAGAAGGCCAGGTGCGCGACATCCGTGATGTGGCGCGTGAACTGCCCAACGTGTCCGTCACCCGCTCGCCCGCGCGCTTCACGCTGGCCAGCGGCTCCACGGGGCGCGAGCAGAACGCGGGCTTCAACATCCGCGGCCTGGACGGCAACCGCGTGCTGATGATGGTGGACGGCATCCGCCTGCCGCGCAGCTACGTCTTCAGCGCCAATGCCTTCGGGCGCGACTACCTGGACATCGGCCTGCTGCAGCGCATCGAGGTCGTGCGTGGCGCCACATCGGCGCTGTATGGGTCGGACGGCATGGCGGGCCTGGTCAACTTCATCACCGCCGAGCCGTCGGCCTTCCTCGATGGCGACAAGCGCATCGGCGGCCGCGTGAGCCTGGGCTACGACGGCGACGACCACGGCAAGCGCGTGGGCGCCACGGTGGCGGGACGGGCGGGCGACACGGTGCAGTGGCTGCTGGGCGGCAACGTCACGCGCGCCAGCGAGCTCGACAACATGGGTACCAACAGCGCGGCCAATGCCGACCGCACCCGTCCCAACCCGCAAAGGGACCAGAGCGGCGCGCTGCTGGGCAAGGTCATCCTCACGCCCGGCGGCGGCCAGCGCCATGTGTTCACGCTGGAGCATGTGGACAAGAACTCCGACTACGAGCTGCTCACCGCGCGCTCCAAGCCGCCGCTGGCCGCCACGTCCGTGCTGGGCTCCACGTCGTTCACCGACATGCAGCGCAGCCGTGCGACGTGGGAGGGCTCGTGGCGCGTGAACTCCGCCTTTGCCGACGACCTGAAGGCGACGTTGAGTTTTCAGGACTCGCATTCGCGCGAATACGTCACCGAAGACCGCAACACCGCTGCGGACCGCGTGCGCGACGTGACCTACGACGAGCGCACCTGGCAGGCCAACCTGCAGGGCAGCAAGGTGCTGCGTTCGGGCGCTGGCGGCCTGGTGCAGAAGATCACCTATGGCTTCGACTACACGTCCGCCAGGGTCGAGAACCTGCAGACCGGCGTGACCGCGCCGGTGGGCGAGACCTTCCCGCTCAAGCGCTTTCCGGACACCACCGAGACCAGCGCGGCCCTGTATGTGCAGGACGAGTTCGTGACCGGCCCCTGGAGCATCACGCCGGGCGTGCGCTTCGACAGCTTCCGCATCAAGGCCGACCAGGCGGGCTTTGGCGCGCAGGCCGTGTCCCTGTCGGGCAATGCCACCTCGCCCAAGTTCGGCGTGCTGTACCGCGCCAGCGAGCAGTGGAGCGTGTTCGGCAACTACGCGGCGGGCTTTCGTGCGCCCAACGCGGGTCAGGTCAACGCCTTCTTCGAGAACCCGGTCAGCAATTACAAGACCGTGCCCAACGCCAACCTGCGCCCCGAAAAGAGCCAGAACTTCGAGCTGGGCGTGCGCGGCCGTTTGGAGAGCCTTTCCATCGAGGCCGCCGCCTTCACCGGCCGCTACAAGGACTTCATCGAGGACCTGCGCCAGGTCGGCGGCACCGGTGCGCCGGGCAACCCGCTGGTGTTCCAGTCGGTCAACATCGGCCGCGTCAAGCTCAACGGCTTCGAGGTCAAGGGCGACATGCGCTGGGGCCGGTGGGCCGGCGGGCAATGGACATCGCCGTTCAGCTACGGCCAGACGCGCGGGCGCGATACCGCCACCGGCAGGCCGGTGAACACGGTGGACCCATCGCGCCTGTCTGCCGGCCTGCGCTACGACACCGGCCACTGGATGGCGCGCCTGGATGCCACCCACAGCGCGGCCAAGAAGGCCAGCGACGTGACCGTGGCGACGGGCAGCACGCAGTACCTCACACCGTCGTACACGGTGCTCGACCTGTCGGGCCAATGGCGCATCCGCAAGGACCTGCGCCTGAACCTCGGCATCTACAACCTGACCGACAGGAAGCACTGGCGCTGGGCCGACGTGCGCGGCCTGGCAGCCAACGCCAACTTCATCGACGCCTACAGCCAGCCCGGCCGCTCCGTGCGGGTGTCGCTGGTGGCGGACTTCTGAGCACCCACGTGAACACGTTCCAAGGCCACCCATCAAGGAGAACACCCATGAGCCACGTTCCCGACCCTTCCAATGCCTCCGATGCCAGCGCCCACTGCGACGAGGAGTACAGCCTGCCGTGCGCCGAGGCGCTGCTGGCCGGCACGCTCGCCCTGATGACGGGCTACGTGCAGGCCTGCTGCGACACCCACCGCGACGCCATGGGCCGCAAGATATCGGCCAACCTGCAGATGCTGGCCGACGCCGACGGCTTCACCGCTCACTTCCGCACGGTGGTCTGGAGCCTGCAAGGCCGTTGGGAACAGCAGTGCAAGGCGCGCCAGGACACCGCCGCACTGGTGGCCGCAGAGCAGCGCCGCGTGCTGTGGCACACCGCGCCGGAGGCCGTGCAATGAGCCGCGCCGTGACGAACACCCCGGGCACTCCAGCCTCCGCGCCCCTGGCCGCACCCGACATTCGCGCGCAGTTCGCCACCGCACGTGCTGCCGGCAAGCGCGCCAAGGAGGCGGCCGAGAGCCTGGGGCTCTCGGAAGGCGCTGCGGTGGCGGCCCACGCGGGCGAGCATGGCCACCCGCTCAAGGCCGTGCCGCTGCAGGGTTCGTGGCTGGAGATGCTGCAGGCGCTCGAGGCCTGCGGCCCCTTGATGGCCCTCACGCGCAATGAAGGCGTGGTGCATGAGAAGACCGGCATTTACACCAACGTGTCGGCCACAGGCCCGGTGGGCATCGCGCTGGGCGAAGACATCGATCTGCGCCTGTTCTTCGCGCAGTGGCATGCTGGCTTTGCCGTGACCGAGCTGGCCAACGACCCCGCCAGGCCGCCATCGCGCAGCCTGCAGTTCTACAACGCCAGCGGCCGCGCCGTGCACAAGATCTTTACCCGCGAAGCGACCGACCTGGCGGCGTTCGATGCGGTGGTGAGCCGCTTCGCGCAGCCCAGCGCGGGCTATGTGTTCGGCAAGGCGCCCGCGCCGGAAGCGGTGCGGCCCGATGCCGACATCGACGCCGACGGCCTGCGCGAGGCCTGGGGTGCCATGCAGGACACACACGAGTTCTTCGGCCTGACCAGGAAATTCGGCGTGGAGCGTCAGCAGAGCTTTCGCCTGGTCGAAGGCCAGTTCGCGTGGCGCGCCGAACCGCAAGCGGTATCGCGCCTGCTGGACGAGGCCGCGGTGGACGGCCTGCCCATCATGGTGTTCGTGGGCAGCGGCGGCTGCATCCAGATCCACACCGGGCCGGTGCGCAACATAAAGCCGCTCGACACACCGCACGCCCAGTGGATCAACGTGCTGGACGCAGGCTTCAACCTGCACCTGCGCACCGACATGGTGGCCAGCGTGTGGGTGGTGGAAAAGCCGACGGCCGATGGCGTCGTCACCTCCGTCGAGGCGTTCGACCATGCGGGCGAGCTGATGGCCATGTTCTTCGGTGCGCGCAAGCCCGGCAAGCCCGAGCTGCAGGGCTGGCGCGACCTGGTGGCGCGGCTGCCGCAGGCGCAGCAGGATGAGGTGGTCCATGCTGCGTGATGGCCTGATCGACACGGCGCGCAGGCAGCTGCTGCGCGGCATGGCAGCGCTGCCGCTGCTGTCTGTGGTGGGCGCGGAGCGCGCAGTCGCGGCCAGCCCGGCGCGCATCGTCTCGCTGGGCGGTGCGTTGACCGAGGTGGTCTACCTGCTGGGCGCGCAAGGCCAGCTGGTGGGCACCGACACCACCAGCCTGTTCCCCGAGGCCGCGCTCAAGACCGCCAAGGTCGGCTACATGCGCCAGCTCTCGGCCGAGGGGCTGCTGTCCCTCAAGCCCGACGCCGTGGTGGGCACCACCGAGGCCGGCCCGCCCGTGGTGCTGGACCAGGTGCGCAGCGCCGGGGTGCGGGTGGAGCTGGTCAAGGCCGACCACACCTGGGACGAGGTGCAGCGCAAGGTGGCCACCGTGGGCCGCGTGGCCGGCCGCGAGCGCGAGGCCACGGCCCTGCAGGCGGACCTGGATGCGCAGTGGGCGGCGGTGCACAAGCTGGTGGCCGCGTCCGCGCGCCGCCCGCGCGCGATCTTCATCCTGTCGCACGGCGGCAGCCCCATGGTGGCGGGCACCGGCACGGCGGCCGATGCGCTGATCCGTTTTGCGGGCGGCACCAACGCCATCACGCAGTTCGCGGGCTACCGGCCGCTCACGGCCGAGGCCATGGCCAGCGCCGCGCCCGAGGTGCTGCTCAACAGCACGCAGGGCATCGAGGCGCTGGGCGGCGAGGCCGCGTTCTGGCAGCGGCCGGAACTGGCGCTCACGCCCGCTTTCCGCCACAAGGCCCTGGTGACGATGGAGGCCAGCCAGCTGCTGGGCTTTGGTCCGCGCCTGCCCGGGGCCGTGCGCGAGGTGCACACCCGCATGCAGGCGATCACGGCGTGAGCGGCCTGGCCGTGGCGCAGCCGGGTGCGCGCTGGACCGCGGGGCGCCTGTCGCCCCGCACCGCGCTGACCGTGGGCTCGGCACTGGTGGTGCTGGCCTTGGCCTGGGCCAGCACCCAGGGCGCGTACGCCATCGCGCCCGCCCAGCTGTGGCAGGTGCTGCTGCAGGCCGTGGGGCTGGCGCCTTCTGCCGAACAGGCACCGGAATACCTGGTGTTCATCAACATCCGGCTGCCACGCCTGTTGATGGGCGTGGCGGCCGGGGCGGGCCTGGGGCTGGCGGGTGCGCTGATGCAGGGGCTGTTTCGCAACCCGCTGGCCGACCCCGGCCTGATCGGCGTGAGCAGCGGCGCCGCGCTGGCTGCTGCGCTCACCATCGTGCTCGGCATGCACTGGCTGCCCGACATGCCGCGCACGCTGGGCAGTTGGTCGCTGGTGACCATGGCCTTTGGCGGTGGCCTGGTGGTCACGGCGCTGATCTATGGGCTGGCGCAAGCCGATGGCGCCACGCGCATGGGGCTGATGCTGCTGGCGGGCGTGGCGGTCAATGCGCTGGCGCTGGCGGGGCTGGGCTACCTCAACTTCATCTCCACCGACGAGCAACTGCGCAACATCCAGATGTGGCTGCTGGGCAGCCTGGGCGGCGCGCGCTGGAGCGCCGTGGCGCTCGTGGGCACCGTCGTGGCGGTGGCCTGCGGCCTGGGCCTGGCGCTGGCGCGCCCGCTCAATGCGATTGCCCTGGGAGAGGCGCAGGCCGCGCTGCTGGGCGTGCCGGTGGAGCGCACCAAGCGCCTGGCGGTGCTGGTGACGGCGCTCGCCGTGGGGGCCGTCACGGCGGCCACCGGCATCATCGGCTTCATCGGCCTGGTGGCGCCGCACTGGGTGCGCCTGGTGGCCGGGCCGGATCACCGCGTGGTGCTGCCGGGATCGGCCCTGCTGGGCGCCGCGCTGGTGCTGGCGGCCGACGTGGTGGCGCGAACCATCGTCAAGCCGGCCGAGTTGCCGCTGGGCGTGCTCACCGCCTTCATCGGTGTGCCCTTGTTCCTGGCCATGCTGCGCCAATTCAGGAGCAAGGTATGAGAGCAGGCCCGCTCCATCCCGGCGATCCGCTGGTGTGCGATCGATTGGCGGTGGGCCTGCCCGGCCTGCCGCTGCTGGCGACCGTGCATGCGCGCCTGGCGCCTGGCCGCTTCACCGCCATCCTGGGGCCGAATGGCGCGGGCAAATCCACGCTGCTGTCCATGCTGTCGGGCCAGCGCGCGCCGCGCTCGGGCTCGGTCAGCCTGAGGGGCCGGGCGCTCACTGCGGTTGGTGCCTTGGAGCTGGCGCGCCTGCGCGCCGTGCTGCCGCAAGAGACGGCGGTGGCCTTCGACTTCACGGTGCAGGAGGTGGTGGAGATGGGCCGCTTTCCGCACCGCCAGTCGCCCAGCCGGAACGAGGCGTGCATCGCCCGCGATGCCATGGAGGCCACCGGCGTGGTCCACCTGGCGGCGCGCGGCGTGAACACCTTGTCGGGCGGCGAGCGGGCCCGCGCCCACCTGGCCCGGGCGCTGGCGCAGATCTGGGAGCCCCGGCCCGATGGCGCCACGCGCTGGCTGCTGCTCGACGAGCCCACCGCCGCGCTCGACCTGGCGCACCAGCACCAGGCCATGGCCCTGGTGCGCCGCTGGGCGGTGGAGCAGGGCATCGGCGTGGTGGCGGTGCTGCACGACCTGAACCTGGCGCTGCGCTATGCGCACGACGTGGTGCTGATGGGGGCCGGGCGCTGCGACGTGGGGTCCGTGGGGCAAACGCTGGACGCGGCGGCGATCGCGCGCGTGTGGGGTGTGGAGTGTTCCGAAGTGCGCGCCAGCGACGGCACGCCGCAGTTTCTCGTGGCGGCCGGATGAAGCCGACATGACGATTTGGTCATCTGCTCCCGTCTTGCCCTTGGTCGCATGGGGATATGCACGGTTGCGCATGCTGCACCGCGCCATCTTGTCACTAGAATGCGCGCACACCATGCGCCGCCTGCTCCTCGTCTTTTTGCTGCTGTTCATGCCGCTTCAGTCCATCTGGGCGGCTGCATCGCCGTATTGCGGGCACGAGGCAGCGCCGCAGGCATCGCACTTTGGCCACCATGTGCACGAGCACCGGGCCGATGTGCCGGCCGAGCCATCCCATGCCAGCGAAACTCAGGACCACAAGGCCCTGGCCACCACCGGCACGGCCGACATGGACTGCCATGCCTGCCACGGCGTGGGCAGCGGCATGGCGCTGAGCGCGGGTGCCCAGGCCATCGTGGTCTCGGTCGTCCGCCCTGTTTCCCAGGTGGCACCTGCCTGGGTGCATCCACCCCTCTCGCGCCCCGAACGTCCCAACTGGTCCGTCCTCGCCTGAGCGGCGAGGCGGGGCACCGGGTAGCCCCTTCCTGACGATTCCACGCAGCTCTCGCGGGCGGCGGCGGCGCGTGCTTGTGCGCCGGACATCGTCGTGCCTTGCCGATTTCAACCCCGTGGCCCCCGGCCATTGCAGAGGAATCGGATGCAACGAACGAGAAGAACGAACCACACACCACGGCTGTGCATGGCGGCGGTGGCCCTGGGGTGGGCGCTGGCCGGCAGTGCTGCGCTGGCCCAGCCGCCGGCGCCACCGCTCACGCTCAAGGCCTTGTTCGACAGGGCCTGGGAGCGCCAGCCCGAGGCGCAGTCGGCCGCGCTGCGGCGCGAATCGGCACAGGCCGCGCGCAGCGGTGCATCGTCCTGGACGGCCGAGCCCGCCGCGCTGGAGCTGCAGGCCAAGACCGACCGCCCCGGCAGCAACCAGGGCAACCGCGAAGTGGAGATGGGGGTGGCCCTGCCGCTGTGGCTGCCCGGCGAGCGCGCCCGCAAGGCCGCGCTGGGCGATGCCGAGATCAAGGCCGTGGAAAGCCGCCGCCTGGCCGCGCAGCTGCAATTGGCCGCCACCGTGCGCGAGGCCTGGTGGACCCTGCAGCGCGCGCAGGCAGAACTGGGCCTGGCGCAGGACCGGCTGCACAACGCGCAGCGCCTGGCGGCCGACGTGGCGCGGCGCTTCCAGGCCGGAGACATGTCGCGTGCCGACCAGGCCCAGGCCGATGGTGCCGTGGCCCAGGCCGAAGCCGCGGTGGCCGAGGCCACGGGCGCACGCGATGTGGCCCAGGCAGCCCTGGCGGCATGGGGCGGCAACGGGGTGCTGGCCGACGGTGCCGAGCCCGAGGCCGAAGCGCTGCCAGCAGCCGGCCTGCCCACCGACCACCCGGCGGTGGCGGACTGGAACGACCAGGCCGCGGTGGCGCGCCGCGCCGCCGACCTGGCCGCCGTGCAGACCCGTGCCAACCCCGAGCTGACCGTGGCCGCCACGCGCGGGCGCGAGCAGGCCGGCGAGCGCTATCTGCAAAGCTTCACGGTCGGCGTGCGCGTGCCCCTGGGCGGTGGGGACCGGGCGCGCGCCAAGGAGACAGCGGCCCGTGCCGACGCGCTGGACGCCGAGGTGCGCGCCCGCGCCGAGCAGGACCGCCTGGCCGCCGACCTGGCCGCGGCCACGGCCCGCGTGAAAGCCACGCAAGCCCAGCGCGACGCCATGGCCCGCCATGCGGCACTGGCCCGCGACACGCGCGGTTTCGTCGACAAGGCCTTCCGCCTGGGCGAAGCCGACTGGCCCACGCGCCTGCGCGTGGAGCTGGAAGCCGTGCAGGCCGAGCGCCAGCTGGCGCGTGCCCGCATCGATGCGGCGGCCGCCGTTTCCACCTTGCGCCAGGCCCTGGGCCTGTTGCCGCAGTGAGCGCCCTATCCATCCCGACACCCTGTTTGTGATCACCATGCAACTCCTTTCTCTTCCTTCCGCGCTGGCCCTGGCCTTGGTGCTGGGCCTGGCGCCTTCGTGGGCACTGGCTGGCGATGGCCATGACCATGGCGAAGCCCCCGCCGCCGCAGCCGGCCCTGCGATACCGCGCTTTGCCGCCACCTCCGACCTGTTCGAGCTGGTGGGCGTGCTCGACGGGCAAAAACTGGCGCTCTACCTGGACCATGCGGGCGACAACAGCCCGGTCAGGGAGGCCCAGCTGGAGATCGACATCGCCGGCACGCGCGTGCCCGTGACCCGCGTGGCCGACGGCGAGTTCCAGGCCGCGCTGGCCGCGCCGCTGGCCGAGGGCGTGAGCCCCGTCACCGCCACCGTGGTGGCCGGCAACGACACCGACCTGCTGGCCGGCGAGATCGACGTGCACGCCGCGGCCCAGGCCCACGCCGAGCCCACGGGCCGGCGCAACGCGCTGGTCGCCGGTGCCGTGGCCGCCGTGCTGGCAGCCCTGGCCCTGGCGTGGGGCCTGCGGCGTGGCCGCGCCGCGCGCGCCCAGCGCCTGGGAGGTGCAGCATGAAGCGCCTGACCTCTCTCCATTCCGTCGTGGCCCTGGCGATGGCCGCTGCGCTGTGCGCCCCGCTGATGGCGCGTGCCGGTGAAGGCCATGACCATGGCGACGCGCCCGCAGCGGCCGACGGCAACGGCCCCAAGCGCCAGCCCGATGGCAGTGTCTTCCTGCCCAAGCCTGCGCAGCGCCAACTCGGCGTGCGCACCCTCGTGGCCGCCGAGGGCCAGCAGCCCAAGGCCTTCGAGCTGGCCGGCACGGTGGTCATGGACCCCAACGCTGGCGGCAAGGTGCAGGCCGCGCTGGCCGGCCGGCTGGAGGCAGGCCCCAAGGGCCTGCCCGGTGTGGGCCAGGCGGTGCGCAAGGGCGAGGTGCTGGCCTATGTGGTGCCCACGGCGGGCGCCATCGAGCGCTCCAACCAACTGGCCCAGCAGGCCGAGCTGCGTGCTGCACGCGACCTGGCGGCACGCCGCGTGGCGCGTTTGAAGGACCTGTCAGACACCGTGCCCCGCAAGGACATCGAGGCGGCCGAGAGCGAGCTGCAAAGCGTCACCCAGCGCCTGGGCGCGGTGGGGGCGGGCCTTTCGACCCGCGATGCGCTGGTGGCGCCCGTCTCGGGTGTCATCGCCTCGGCCAACGCCGTGGCAGGGCAGGTGGTGGATGCGCGCGAGCTGGTGTTCGAGGTGGTGGACCCCACGCGCCTGCGCGTCGAAGCCCTGGCTTACGACACGGCGCAGGCCCACAGCGTGGCCGGCGCCGCGCTGGCCGTGGGCGGGCAGCGCGTGCCGCTGCGTTTTCTGGGCGCGGCGCGCAGCCTGCGCGACCAGGCGCTGCCGCTGCAGTTTGCCGGCGACTCGGCCGTGCTCGGTACCTTGGCCCTGGGCCAGCCCGTGCGCGTATTCGTGCAATCCACCGAGCAGGCCGTTGGCGTGCAGGTGCCCGTGGCTTCGCTGCTGCGCAATCCCGCGAACCAGACCATCGTCTGGGTCAAGGAGTCGCCCGAGCGTTTCGTGCCGCGCGTCGTCACCTACGTGCCCCTCGACGGCACCTCGGTGGCCGTGACCTCGGGCCTCAAGGCCGGTGACCGCGTGGCCACGCAGGGCGCCACGCTGATCAACCAGGTCCGTTGAAGGAAACCACGCAATGTTCAAGTGGCTACTCGAAAGCAGCCTGGCCAACCGGCTGCTGGTGCTCATCGCGGCGGGCGTGCTGATGGCCTATGGCGCCTTCACGCTGTCGCGCACGCCGGTGGACGTGTTCCCCGATCTCAACAAGCCCACCGTCACACTGATGACCGAGGCCGGCGGCATGGCCGCCGAGGAGGTGGAGCAGCTCATCACCTTCCCGCTGGAGACGACCATGAACGGCCTGCCCGGCGTGGAGAGCGTGCGCTCCACCTCCAGCGCGGGCCTGTCCTTCATCTACGTCACCTTCGACTGGAGCACGGACATCTTCCGCGCGCGCCAGATGGTGTCCGAGCGCCTCTCGTCCATGGAGGAGGGGCTGCCCGCGGGCGTGACGCCGCGCATGGGGCCCATCAGCTCCATCATGGGCGAGATCATGCAGGTGGCGATCCCCATCGACGTGCAGCGCACCACGCCCATGGCCGTGCGCGAGTACGCCGACTGGGTGCTGCGCCCGCGCCTGCTGGCGATTGCCGGCGTGGCGCAGGTGATTCCCATCGGCGGCGAGGTGCGCCAGTTCCAGGTGCAGCCCAGCACGGCGCGCATGGCCGAGCTGGGCATCACGCACGATCAGCTCACGGGGGCGCTCAAGGGCTTCTCGGCCAACACCTCGGGGGGCTTCCTGGAGCTCAACGGGCGCGAGTACCTGATCCGCCACCTGGGCCGCACCTCGCGCCTGGAGGATCTGCAGAACCTGGCGCTCACCGCAAAGAACGGCCAGCCCGTGCTGCTGCGCCAGGTGGCCGAGGTGACCTTCGCCGCCGCCCTCAAGCGCGGCGACGCGGGCTTCGAGGGCAAGCCGGCCGTGATCCTCGGCATTCAGAAGCAGCCCACGGCCGACACCATCGCGCTCACGCGCAGCATCGAGTCGGCGCTGGGTGATTTGAAGAAGTCGCTGCCCGCAGGCATGGAGGCGCCGCGCGTCACCTTCCGCCAAGCAAGCTTCATCGAGGCATCGGTCACCACCTTGCAGGGCAAGCTCATGGGCGCCTCGGTGTTCGTGGCGGTGATCCTCTTCGTGTTCCTCGGCACGCTGCGGCCCACGGTGATCGCGCTCACGGCCATCCCGGTGTCGATCTTCATCACGGCCCTGGTCTTCAAGTACTTCGGCCTGTCCATCAATACCATGACGCTGGGCGGCCTGGCCATTGCCATCGGTGGCCTGGTGGACGATGCGGTGGTGGACGTGGAGAACGTGCTGAGACGCCTGAAGATGGACCGCAGCAAACACCCCCACCACCGGCTGCACCCGCTGGAGGTGGTCAAGCTCGCATCGATGGAGGTGCGCTCGGGCATCCTCTACGCCACGGCCATCATCGTGCTGGTGTTCCTGCCGCTGTTCGCGCTGCCGGGCATCGAGGGGCGGTTGTTCGTGCCGCTGGGCATCGCCTTCATCGTCTCCACCGTGGCTTCGCTGCTGGTGTCGGTCACCGTCACGCCGGTGCTGGCCTTCTACCTGCTGCCGCGCATGAAGAACCTCGACCATGGCGATACCCGCGTGGTGGCCTGGCTCAAGGCGCGCTACCGCGGCGGGCTCACCCGGGTGCTGGCGCACCCGCGCGTCGCCATGGCCGTGAGCGCCGTGGCGGTGGTGCTCTCGGTGGCGGCGGTGCCGTTCTTCCCCACCACCTTTTTGCCGCCCTTCAACGAGGGCACGCTGCTCATCGGCATGCGCCTGAACCCGGGCGTGACGCTGGCCGAGTCCACCGCCCTGGCCAGCCAGGCCGAGGTGCTGGTGCGCCAGGTGCCCGAGGTCACGCACGTGGGTCGGCGCAGTGGCCGGGCCGAGCTGGACGAGCATGCCGAGGGCGTGCACGTGAGCGAGCTCGATGTGGGTCTGCTGCCAGCGTCCGAGCTCACACGCAGCATGGCCGAGGTGCAGGCCGACATCCGCAGCCGGCTGGCGCAGATGCCGGCGGCGATCGCCATCGGCCAGCCGATCTCGCACCGCATCGACCACATGCTCTCGGGCGTGCGCTCGCAGATCGCGATCAAGCTCTTCGGCGAGGACCTGGATACCCTGCGCGGCCAGGCCGATGCGCTGCGCGGGCGCCTGGCCAGCATCGACGGCCTGGCCGACCTGGAGGTGGAAAAGCAGGTGCTGGCTCCGCAGATCACCGTGCGCGTGGACCACGCCGCCGCCGCGCAGTACGGCGTGCCGGCCGCGCAGGTGCTGGCCACGCTGCAGGGCCTGGTGGAAGGCGAAAAGGTCACGCAGATCGTGGAAGGCAGCCGGCGCTTCGCGCTGGTGGTGCGCCTGCCCGAGAGCGCGCGCTCACTCGATGGCCTGGCGCAGATCATGATCGAGACTCCGCGCGGGCGCGTGCCGCTGTCGCGCCTGGCGAGCATCGAGGACGGCGACGGTCCCAACCAGATCAGCCGCGACGATGGCAAGCGCCGCATCGTGCTCTCGGCCAACGCGCAGGGCAGGGCGCTGTCTGACGTGGTGGCCGACATCCGCAAGGTGGTGGGCGATACGCGCCTGCCGGACGGCTACTTCATCACCCTGGGCGGCCAGTTCCAGGCGCAGGAAGAGGCCAGCCGCCTGGTGGGCCTGCTCGCCATCGTCTCGCTGGTGCTGATGTTCGTGGTGCTGTACACGCGCTACCGCTCGGCCACGCTGTCGGCGCTGATCATGGCCAACATCCCGCTGGCGCTGGTGGGGGCCGTGCTGGGGCTGTGGATCTCGGGCCAGCCGCTGTCGGTGGCGGCGCTGATCGGGTTCATCACGCTGGCGGGCATCTCGGTGCGCAACGGCATCCTGAAGGTCAGCCACTACCTGAACCTGATGCGCGTGGAAGGCGAGAACTTCGACACCGCGATGATTGTGCGCGGCTCGCTGGAGCGACTCTCTCCCGTGCTCATGACCGCCCTGGTCACGGCCTTCGCGCTGGCGCCGCTGCTGCTGGAGGCAGAGCGCCCCGGCACCGAGATATTGCACCCGGTGGCGGTGGTGATCTTCTCGGGCCTGATCAGCTCGACCCTGCTCGACACCTTCCTGACCCCGGCCCTGTTCTGGCTGTTCGGCCGCCGCGATGCCGAGCGTCTGCTGGACGACAAGAACGCCGAGGCGTTCTGACCCTGTTCCCTGTTCCCATCCTCCCTTTGAAAGGATCACCATGACAACGAAACATCTTCTCGCCACCCTGGCCCTCGCATTCTGTGGCACTGCCTTTGCAGCAGGCGACCACGCCCACGGGCACGAACACAAGCCGCTGCATGGCGGCATCGTCGTGGAAGCCAGTGACATGGACTACGAACTCGTGGCCAAGCCCGACCTCCTCACGCTGCACCTGCGCGACCACGGCAAGCCCGCCAGGACCGAAGGAGTGAACGCCAAGCTCACGCTGCTGAACGGTACGGAAAAATCCGAGGCGATGCTGGTGCCAGCGGGAGAAGGCCGGCTGGAAGCCAAGGGCACGTTCAAGGTGGCCGCGGGCACCAAGGTGGTGGCGCTGGTGGCGCTGCCGGGCAAGAAGCCGGCGAATGTGCGGTTCGCGGTGAAGTAGGCGCGCGCTCATTCAGCGTGCTGCAGGCCGGCGGCATGACCCCGCCAGCTGCTGCGCGTGGATTCGCCCTCAGGGCCGGCCTATTTCCACTGACGTCCATCGCCGGTAGCGCACCCGTAGGGTGGCACGACCCGGGCAAAGCGTTCCTGCAGTTGCGCGCAGCCCTGGCGGTTCAGGGGCGCTGGCGCCCTGGAGTTCAGTTCGAGCCCCACTTCGTCGTAGGGCGAAGTGGCCTTGTGCACGTAGTCGTACCAACGTTTGCCGACGAACAGCACCACCATTGCGGCGGCTGCAAAAGACACCAGGGCACCAGGGCAACGTGAAGGATGCGGGTTTTTTTAACGAGGCTCCGGGGGCGCGATGCCGCACAAAGCGATCCACGCGCAGGGGCGCGGTCGAGGTTGGTGCTCCCAATCGCTCACATATTAATAGCTATCAGATATTGCTGATCAAGCGCTAGAGCCTTTTTTAATCAAGCGACGGGGTGCGACGCGTTCGGCGCACACGCTCGGCGGTTCGCCCCTCAGTACACCAGCCGCTCCGGCCGGATCTCCTGCAGGATGGTCGTGGCGATCTCTTCGATGGACTTGGTGGTGGTGGACAACCACCGGATGCCCGCGCGGCGCATCATGGCCTCGGCTTCGGAGACTTCCATGCGGCAGTTCTCCAGGCTGGCGTAGCGGGAGTTGGGACGGCGCTCCGCGCGGATTTCGGCCAGGCGGTCGGGGCTGATGGTCAGGCCGAAGATCTTGCTGCGAAACGGCACCAGCGCGGGGGGCAACTGGCGGCGCTCGAAGTCTTCGGGGATCAGCGGGTAGTTGGCCGCCTTGAGGCCGCACTGCATGGCCAGGTACAGGCTGGTCGGTGTCTTGCCGCTGCGGCTCACGCCCACCAGGATCACGTCGGCACCGGCCAGGTCGCGGTTGCTCTGGCCGTCGTCGTGCGCCAGGCTGAAGTTGATGGCCTCGATGCGGTCGGTGTATTCCTTGCTGCGGCTCACGTCGCTGAAGCGGCCGACACGGTGGTGCGACTTGATGCCCAGTTCTTCTTCCAGCGGGTGCACGAAGGTGCCGAACATGTCCAGCAGCATGCCCTTGCAGCCTTCCTGGATGACCTTGAGCACTTCCATGTTGACAAGGGTGGTGAAGACCACAGGCTTCTTTCCCTCGACCTCGCCCGTGTGGTTGATCTGCCGCACCGCCTGGTGGGCCTTGTCCACGGTGTCGATGAAGGGCAGGCGCACATGGCGCGGCTTCATCTCGAACTGCGCCAAAATGGCATTGCCGAAGGTTTCGGCGGTGATGCCGGTGCCGTCCGAGACGAAAAAAACGGTGCGCGTGTGCATGGAGCAGGGTGCCTTTCAGTACGTCAGCCTGCCGCCAGTGCCGCAGGCCTACAATTGTGACAATTATCCAAATTCTCACCATGCACTTCGTCGGCCCACAACCACAACGACAAAGCCGCTGCCCGTGCATGGCCGCTCGCCCATCGCTCCAAGGGGGCGGGCGCGCAGACCCGGTTTCAACTTCTGGAGCTTTCCCATGTCTGCACTTTTCAGCCCGACCGCCCTGGTCGTACCGTTTGAAAACCTGAGAATGACCGATGTCGAGGCCGTAGGCGGTAAAAACGCCTCCCTCGGCGAGATGATCTCCCAGCTGCCCCAGGGCGTGCGGGTGCCCACGGGCTTTGCCACCACGGCGCACGCGTTTCGCCAGTTCCTGGCCCACGACGGCCTGGCTGACAAGATCAGCGCCAAGCTCAAGAGCCTGGACACCGAAGATGTGCGCGCCCTGGCCGCCGTCGGTGCCGAGATCCGTGCCATGGTCGAGGCCCAGCCCTTCCCGGCCGACCTGCAACAAGCCATTGCCGAAGCATTCGCCACGCTGAGCGCCGGCAACCCCGCCGCCTCGTTCGCGGTGCGCTCGTCCGCCACGGCCGAAGACCTGCCGGACGCATCGTTTGCGGGCCAGCAGGAGACCTTCCTGAACGTGGTGGGCATCGACGACGTGCTGCACAAGATGAAGGAGGTGTTCGCCTCCCTGTACAACGACCGCGCCATCTCCTACCGCGTGCACAAGGGCTTCGAGCACGACGTCGTGGCCCTGTCGGCCGGGGTGCAGCGCATGGTGCGCTCCGACCTGGGCGCGGCCGGCGTGATGTTCACCATCGACACCGAGTCCGGTTTTGAAGAGGTGGTGTTCATCACCAGCAGCTACGGCCTGGGCGAGACCGTGGTGCAAGGCGCCGTGAACCCCGACGAGTTCTACGTGCACAAGCCCATGCTTCGTGCCGGCAAGAAGGCCGTGATCCGCCGCAACCTGGGCAGCAAGCTCATCCAGATGGTGTTTTCCACGCCCCAGGAGAAGGCCGCCTCGGGCAAGCTGGTGAAGACCACCGACGTGCCCACCGAGCAGCGCAACCGCTATTCCCTGACCGATGCCGACGTGCAGCAGCTCGCCCAGTATGCGCTGGTGATCGAGCAGCACTACGGCCGCCCGATGGACATCGAATGGGGCAAGGACGGTACCGACGGCCAGCTCTACATCCTGCAGGCACGGCCCGAAACCGTGAAGAGCCAGTCCAAGGGCCAGGCCGAGATGCGCTACAAGCTCAAGGGCCAGGGCACCGTGCTGGCCGAGGGCCGCGCCATTGGCCAGAAGATCGGCACCGGCCCCGTGCGCCTGGTGCACAACATTGCCGAGATGGACAAGGTGCAGCCCGGCGACGTGCTCGTGACCGACATGACCGACCCCAACTGGGAACCCGTGATGAAGCGCGCCAGCGCCATCGTCACCAACCGGGGCGGTCGCACCTGCCACGCCGCCATCATCGCGCGCGAGCTGGGCATTCCGGCCGTGGTGGGCTGCGGTGACGCGACCGAACTGCTGAAAGATGGCACGCTGGTCACCGTGAGCTGCTCCGAGGGCGACACCGGCCGCATCTACGACGGCCTGCTCGAGACCGAGGTCACCGAGGTGCAGCGCGGCGAGATGCCCAGCATCAAGACCAAGATCATGATGAACGTGGGCAACCCCCAGCTGGCCTTCGATTTCTGCCAGCTGCCCAACGAGGGCGTGGGCCTGGCGCGCCTCGAGTTCATCATCAACAACAACATCGGCGTGCACCCCAAGGCCATCCTGGACTACCCGCAGATCGATGCCGACCTGAAGAAGGCCGTGGAGTCCGTGGCCCGGGGCCATGCCAGCCCGCGCGCCTTCTACGTGGACAAGGTGGCCGAAGGCGTGGCCACCATCGCCGCCGCCTTCTACCCCAAGCCGGTGATCGTGCGCCTGTCGGACTTCAAGTCCAACGAGTACAGGAAGCTCATCGGCGGCAGCCGCTACGAGCCCGAGGAAGAAAACCCGATGCTGGGCTTCCGCGGTGCGGCGCGCTACCTGAGCGCTGATTTCGGCGAAGCCTTCGCGATGGAGTGCGAGGCCCTGAAGCGCGTGCGCAACGACATGGGCCTGACCAACGTGCAGGTGATGGTGCCCTTCGTGCGCACGCTGGGCCAGGCCGAGCGCGTGACGCAGCTGCTGGCCCAGCACGGCCTGCAGCGCGGCAAGGACGACCTCAAGGTCATCATGATGTGCGAGGTGCCGAGCAACGCCATCCTGGCCGAGCGTTTCCTGGAGTTCTTCGACGGCTTCTCCATCGGCTCCAACGACCTGACCCAGCTCACCCTGGGCCTGGACCGCGACTCGGGGCTGGAACTGCTGGCGCACGACTTCGACGAGCGCGACCCCGCTGTGCAGCAGCTGATCCACCAGGCCATCAAGGCCTGCCTGGCACAGGGCAAGTACATCGGCATCTGCGGCCAGGGCCCCAGCGACCACCCGGACTTCGCCCAGTGGCTGGCCGCCGAGGGCATCTCGTCGATCTCGCTCAATCCCGACAGCGTGATCGCCACCTGGCAGCAACTGGCAGGCTGACGTGACGCGGCAACCCCCCGGGCGGCCGTGCCGCTTTCCCCTTCTCGCGCGCCACGCGCAGAAGGGGGTGCGCGCCCGGCGCGGCGGGGCGGCACTTGTGCGGGGGGGCCTGTTGTTCGACCTGCCCTCATTGCACGGGCCACGCGTGGCCCGCAGGGCCGTGGATCGCTGAGAGCCTGCATGAACGACTCCGCCATGCCCCGTCGATCACCATCCGAGGCGGAAATGGCGGGCCCGTTCCCGCCCGATCTGCACGATGTGCGGCACCTGAAACTCAAGGCGGGCCTGCTGCTGCTGTGGGCGCTGGTGTCGTTTGGCGCCACCTATTTCGCCAGGGACCTGCAGTTGCTGGTGTTCGGCGCCTGGCCCCTGGGCTACTGGATCGCGGCACAGGGTGCGGTGCTGGTGTTCATCGGCATCGTGGTGGCCTATGGATGGGCCATGAACCGGTTCGAGCGCCAGGACGCTGAGCGCATTGCGGCCGCATCCCTGGAAGACGCGGCCCTTCCTCCTGGCTGACCATGGCTGAGAACAATTCCTCCGGCGCAGACCGGGCCTACCTGTGGCGGCTGCACCGCATCCTGGCGCTGTATGTGGCGGGCGTGCTGGCCTTCCTGGCGCTGATGACCTGGGCGGAGCACCAGGGGCTCTCGCGCCACTGGATCGGCCCCATCTTCCTGTTCCTCACGGTGATGGTGTACGCGGGCATCGGCGTCTACGGCCGCACCACCGACCCGGAGGAATACTACGTGGCCGGCCGGCGGATTCCGCCCATGTACAACGGCATGGCGGCGGCGGCCGACTGGATGAGCGCCGCGTCGTTCATCAGCCTGTCGGGGGCGCTCTACCTGCAGGGCTTTTCCGGCACGCCGGGGCAAGCGGGGGGCCTCGCCTACCTGCTGGGCTGGACGGGCGGCTTCTGCCTCGTGGCGATGCTGATCGCGCCGCACCTGCGCGCCATGGGCCTGTACACCGTGCCCGATTTTTTCCACGTGCGTTTTGGCGGCCGGTGGCCGCGCGTGATCGCCGCGCTGGCCGCCGTGCTGTGCTCGTTCACCTACGTGGTGGCGCAGATCTACGGCGTGGGGCTGATCGCCTCGCGCCTGACCGGCGTGCAGTTCGAGATCGGCATCATGCTGGGACTGGGCGGCGTGCTGCTGTGCTCGTTCCTGGGCGGCATGCGCGCCATCACGTGGACGCAGGTGGCGCAGTACGTGGTGCTGCTGCTGGCCTTCCTGATCCCGGTGTCCTGGCTGGCCTACAAGCAGCTTGGCAACCCGCTGGCGCCGCTGGTCTATGGCGAGCAGATCAGCAAGATCGCCGATCTGGAGGCGCAACTGCTCGATTCGCCGGCGGAACACCAGGTGGTGCAGACCTACCTGCGGCGCGCCCAGGATTTCGAGGCCCGCCTGAGCGACGTGGAGGGTGCCCTGGAGCGCGAACGCGAGAAGGGGCGCGAGCGCATCCGCGCGCTGCGCACCCAGAACGCCGATGTGGGCCTGATCGTCACGGCCAGCCGCGAGCTGGCGGCCCTGCCGCGCGATGCCGCCGCGGCCCGCGAGCGCTGGACCCGCGAGATGCGCGAGAACTACGAGCGTGCCCGCCCCCTCGGTGGCTTGCCCCTGCACAGCCAGGCCTATGTGGGCGACCCGAAGGGTACCCCCGAGGAGCAGCGCGACTACGAGCTGACGCGCCGCAATTTCCTGGCGCTCATGTTCTGCCTGATGGTGGGCACGGCGGGCCTGCCGCACCTGCTCACGCGCTACTACACCTCGCCCACGGTGTCGGCGGCGCGCGCCTCGGTGGCGTGGTCGCTGTTCTTCATCGCCTTGCTGTACCTGAGCGCCCCGGCGCTGGCGGTGCTGGTGAAGTTCGAGGTCATGCAGAACCTGGTGGGCAGCAGCTTCGAGGCCCTTCCCAACTGGATGGCCCAGTGGGCACGCGTGGACAGCTCGCTGCTGTCGGTGGAGGACGTGAACAGCGACGGCATCGTGCAGTTTGGCGAGATCCGGCTCGGGGCCGACCTCATCATGCTGGCCACGCCGGAGCTGGGGGGCCTGCCGTATGTGGTCTCCGGTCTGGTGGCCGCGGGTGGGCTGGCCGCGGCGCTGTCCACCGCCGACGGCCTGCTGCTCACCATCAGCAATGCGCTGGTGCGCGACCTGTATTTCCAGGACACCCAGCGCGAGGCGTCGCCCGAGCAGCGTGTGATCCTGAGCAAGTTCGCGCTGCTGGCGGTGGCCTTGTCGGCGGCCTTTGTCGCGGCGCTCAAGCCGTCAGAGATCCTGCCCATGGTGTCGGCGTCGTTCTCCCTGGCCGCATCGGCTTTCGTGCCGGTGATGGTGCTGGGCATCTTCTGGCGCGGCACCACGCGGCAGGGCGCGGTGGCCGGCATGGTGGCGGGGCTGGGCGTGGCGGTGTACTACATGCTTTCGCATGTGTCGGCCATGCGCGCGCTGCCCAGCTGGATGCTGGCGGACGGGCTCTGGTTTGGCATCCAGCCCATCTCGGCCGGCGTGTTCGGCGTGCCGACGGGACTGGTGGTCGCCGTGGTGGTGAGCTGGGTGACGCGGCCCGCGCCCGCCTTGCCGCGCATCCGCTCCGAGATGTAGCGGCGCCGCGGGATTGCGGGTTGCGGCACGGGGCCAGGAGGGGCGCGACCGCGTTCCGGCCAGCGCTGCCATGGTTATGCGTAAACCCCGATTTTCAATGGTGCACAAACGTGAGAATCTGGCCTGCAGGGGCTCGTGGGGTGGTGGGTGCCCCGCGTCAACCCGCCACCGTTCAGCTCAAGGAGGCTCATGGTTCTCGTCAAAACGCCGGCAGGGCAAGAAGCGCTCAAGGACCGGCACGGCAGTCTCAGTTCGCGCCAGCGTTCGGCCTTCATCCTGTTTGATGGCAAGCGCTCCACGGGCGAGATTCTGGCGGCCACCGCGGCCATGGGAATCACGCAGGACGACGTGCAGGCCATGATCGCCCAGGGGTTGCTGGCGCCGCTGGCGGGGCAGTCCCTGCCTGCCGCAATGGCCGCCAGCCAGCCAGCCCCCGTGGCCGAACCCGCGCCAGCGACGGACCTGGGCACGGTGGCATCGCCGCTGGAGGGTTCGGGGCGCACGCCGAAAGAGCGCTACCAGGCGGCCTACCCGATTGCCACCGAGCTGACCGCCGCCATGGGGCTGCGCGGGTTCCGGCTGAACCTGGCCGTGGAGGGAGCGGGCAGTTTCGAGGACCTGGCGGCGCTGGCACCGAAGATCCGCGAGGCCGTGGGCGACGCGAAGTTCGAGCGGCTGGACAAGGCGCTTTTTGATTGATGGGACACCCCGAGCCGCTCTGTGCCTTTCCTTTCCTTTCTACGGCGCGGCATCCTTGCGCGCGGGCTTGGCCTGGGCTGCGCCCATGCCACAGATGGCGGGCCAGGCGTAAAAAAAGCGGCCCGAAGGCCGCTTTGGTGTCGTGTCGGATGCTGCCGCGCAGGCTGCGCGATCAGCGGCCGACCTTGAGCAGTTCCACATCGAACTTGAGCGTGGCGTTCGGAGGGATCACACCGCCCGCGCCGCGCGCGCCGTAGCCCAGGGCCGCGGGGATGATCAACGTGCGCTTGCCGCCGATCTTCATGCCCTGCACGCCTTCATCCCAGCCCTTGATGACCATGCCGCCGCCCAGAGAGAACTCGAAGGGGTCGTTGCGGTCGTGGCTGGAGTCGAACTTGGCGCCTTGCTCGCCGTTGTTGTAGAGCCAGCCGGTGTAGTGCACCGACACGTTCTGGCCCTTGGTGGCTTCGGCGCCGTCGCCCACGGTGGTGTCTTCGTATTGCAGTCCGGATGCGGTGGTGGTCAGTGCCATGGATGAAATTCCTTGCTTGCTATTAAAAATATAGCTTCTAGCGCTTGTATGTCATGCGCTAGAAGCTAATTTGGCCCTGTATTTTAACGAGAAGCCCCTTCGCGGGGAACAGACGGGACCGCTGGCCTGTGGTCAGACCTTCTTGGCGCGGCCGGCCACCCAGCGGGTGGCGAAGGCCTGCACGTCCGACAGGCGCTTGAGCAGGTCGGCGCCGGAAGGAGTGACGGTGTAGCCGTCGCTGCCATGGTCCACGAAGCCGGCTTCGCGCAGTTCCTTGATGCGGGTGTTGAGCGTGTTGGGGGTGATGCCCCCCACGCTGTCCTGCAGCAGGCGGAAGGTCTGGGGGTGGCCGTCCTTCAGGGCCCAGAGCACGCGCAGTGCGTAACGGCATTCGAGCCGCTCGAACAACTGGTTGATGGCGGCATTTTCTTTGGAGCTCATGGACGCTTCTCCTCGCGCAAGTGTTGGATCAAGTTTTCATTCGGGTGGGCGAATGCCGGGCCCGCTGATGCGCTGAGACTATAGCGCGGAACCCATTTTGCTACAAGTTTAGTAGCTCAGAACGCACACCACGCATGCGCTACGCCCCAAAAATGACGTGTTACAACTCAAACTGTTGCGATGGGGCCACGGTTGGAGGCGGTCATTCCTGGCGGCCCAGCCCCGCCAGGTGGTGGACCAGCAACTGTGCGGCCGGGGTCAGCATCTGGGCGCTGCGGTAGCAGATGGCGAAGCGCCGCCGGGCCCAGGGATCGCTCAGCGGAATCACGCGCACCGGGGCGGTTTGGGCAAAGGGCAGGGCGACCTCGCGCGGCACGACGCTGATGGCCAGGTTGGCGCGCACCACCCGCAGGGCCGCGTCGAAGTTGGACACCAGCACCCGGTGCGCGAGCATTTTTCCCTCCACGGCCGCGGCGCGCGCCAGCAGCACCTGCACGGCGCTCAGCGCGGGCATGCTCACGAATTCATGGTCCAGCACGTCGGCGAACCGCACGCTGGCGTGCCGGGCCACGGGGTGCGAGGCATGTGCCACCACGGCGAGGTGGTCATTGCGGTAGCCGCGCGTTTCCAGGCCGGAGAGGTTCGCCGCGTCCCAGCAGATGCCAATGGACGCGCTGCCGTCGCGGATGCCCTGCACCACGTCCGGGCTCACGCGCTCCTCCAGGCTCACCTGGATGTCGCGGTGCGCCGGGTCCTGCAGGAAGGCGGCCACATCGTCGGCCAGCGATTCGGCCATGACCGAGGCCGTGACCAGCATGCGCACGTGGCCCCGGATGCCGGTGGCATAGGCGGCCATGTCACGCTCGATCTGGCCCACGCTGGCGAGCATGGTGCGCGCGTGTTCCAGCAGCGTTTCCCCCGCCGGGGTAGGAATGACGCCGCGCCGCTTGCGCACCAGCAGGGCGGTGCCCACCGTGTCCTCCAGCTGGGCCAGCCGCTTGCTGATGGCCGAACCCACGATGGACTCCTGCTCGGCCACGCGCGCGATGCTGCGCTGCTCGCACACGGCGGCAAACAGGCGCAGGGTCTGCAGGTCGAGATCGCGCATGCAATTGCCTCCGCTTGAAAGACTGTGATGTTCTTTTTGGGAATCATATGGCTTCCGAGATGTATTTTCTGATTCTGTTGGGAATTTCTAGAATCTCCCACGGAACACCAACGAGCTGGAGACAACGCCGTGAACACCCCTTCTTTTTTCCCCGCGACCCGTCCCGCGCCCGGCATGGCGCCCGCGCGGGCCGTGGTGCGCGAAGTGGGCCTGCGCGACGGCCTGCAGAGCATCGCCACCATGGTGTCCACCGCGCACAAGATCGACTGGCTCGACGCGGCCTATGCCGCGGGCCAGCGCGAGATCGAGGTCGGCTCCTTCGTGCCCGCCCGCCTGCTGCCCCAGCTGGCCGACACCGCCGAGGTGCTGGCCCATGCCAAGACCCTGCCGGGCCTGGTCGCCTCGGTGCTGGTGCCCAACTACAAAGGCGCCGAACGTGCGCTTGAATGCGGCGCCGACCTGATGGTGGTGCCCCTGTCCGCCAGCCATGCCCACAGCCTGGCCAACCTGCGCAAGACACCCGACGACGTGGTGGCCGAGGTGGCGCGCATCCGCGCGCTGCGCGACGCCAGCGGCAGCCGCTGCCTGATCGAGGGCGGCGTGGGTACGGCGTTTGGCTGCACCCTGCAGGGCGAGGTGGCCGAGAGCGAGGTGCTGCGCCTGATGCAGGCCCTGCTGGATGCCGGGGCCGACCATGTGAGCCTGGCCGACACCGTGGGCTATGCCGACCCGGCCTCGGTGGCCCGCCTGTTCGAGAAGGCCCGCGCGCTGGTGGGAGACCGGCTGGCCTGCGCGCACTTTCACGACACGCGCGGCATGGGCCTGGCCAACGTCTACGCGGCCTGGCAGACCGGCATCACCCGCTTTGATGCCTGCCTGGCCGGCATCGGCGGCTGCCCGCACGCGCCGGGCGCCAGCGGCAATGTCACCACCGAAGACCTTGTGTTCATGCTGGAACGCATGGGCGTCGCAACCGGCATCGACGTGGACGCGCTGCTGGCGCTGCGCGAGCGTGTGGCGGGCTGGCTGGCCGGGGAGACCCTGCACGGCACGCTGTGGCAGGCCGGGGTACCGCGCACCGGCGCAGGGACCGTCTCCCTCGCCGCCATCCACTGAGCTCGCCACGAGCTCAACATTGAGCCACCGCCGCGCGCCCTTCCATCCCGTATCGTCGCCCCATGACATCCCACACCGATTCTTCTTCCTCCCCGCTCGCGCCACCCGGCACCTCTGCCCCCCGTGCACTGCCCCTGCAGGGCCTGCGCGTGGTGGAGTTCACCCACATGGTCATGGGCCCCACCTGCGGCATGGTGCTGGCGGACCTCGGGGCCGAGGTCATCAAGGTCGAGCCCGTGGACGGCGACCGCACGCGCCACCTGCTGGGCGCCGGCGCGGGCTTCTTCCCCATGTTCAACCGCAACAAGAAGAGCATCGCGCTGGACCTGCGCAGCCCCGAGGGCCTGGAGGTCGCGCGCAAGCTGGCCGCCTCGGCCGACGTGGTGGCGCAGAACTTCAAGCCGGGCGTGATGGCGAAATACGGGCTGGACCACGCGGCCCTGAGCCAGCTCAACCCGCGCCTGATCTACGTGAATCACACCGGTTTCTTGCCGGGCCCGTATGAGCACCGCACGGCGCTCGACGAGGTGGTGCAGATGATGGGCGGCCTGGCCTACATGACCGGCCGGCCCGGCGACCCGCTGCGCGCGGGCACCAGCGTGAACGACATCATGGGCGGCATGTTCGGCGCCATCGGTGCCATGGCGGCGCTGATGCAGCGCGGCATCACCGGGCGGGGGCAGGAGGTGGATTCGGCGCTGTTCGAGAACAACGTCTTCCTGGTCGGCCAGCACATGATGCAGTACGCCGTCACCGGCCAGCCGGCCGCGCCCATGCCGGACCGCATCTCGTCCTGGGCGCTGTACGACGTGTTCAGCGTGAAGGATGGCGAGCAGATTTTCCTGGCCGCCGTCAGCGATGCGCAATGGATCACCTTTTGCGACGCCATGGGGTTCGCCGACCTCAAGGCCCACCCGCAACTGGCCACGAACAACGACCGGGTGCGCGCCCGTGCCACGCTGATGCCCGACCTGCGCCAGCGCCTGGCCACTTACAGCGCCGCCGAGCTGGCGGCCATCTTTGAAAAGCACGGCCTGCCGTTCGCACCCATTTCGCGGCCCGAGCAGCTCTTTGACGACCCGCACCTCAACGCCACGGGCGGCCTGGCCGACATCACCCTGCCCGATGGCGAGCGGGCGGGGCAGACCGCCCGCACCACGCTGTGCCCGCTGCGCATGGACGGCCAGCGCCTGGGCGTGCGGCTGCAGCCGCCCGTGCTGGGCCAGCACACCGGCGCGCTCATGCAGGAACTGGGCTACACCCCCGCGCAGATCCAGGCGCTGCAGGACAGGCACGCCGTGGCTTGAGCAATGCGCCCGCAGGGGCGCGTGCACCCGCCGGGCGATGGATGAGATCACAACACGGAGACAACCGCCATGCACCACCATCCTTTCATCCACCACCACCCCGCCTGCCCGCCACCGGCGCTGCGCCGGCGCACGGCGCTGGCCGCGTTGGCCGCCGGCCTGGCAGCGCCTTTGCACGCGTGGGCCCAGGCGGCGTCGGAGCGCCCGCTGCGCCTGATCCTGCCCGTGAGCGCCGGTTCGGGCGTGGACGGCCTGGCGCGCGCCTTCGGGCCCGGCCTGGGCAAGTCGCTCGGGCGCGCCGTGGTGATCGAGAACTTCCCCGGAGCGGGGGGCATCACCGGCACCTCGATGATCGTCAAGGCGCCCAGGGACGGCTCGGCACTGGGCATGGTGTCCAACAACCACGTGGTGAACCCCAGCGTCTTCAAGAGCATTCCGTACGATGCCGTCGACGACGTGACGCCCATCACCGTGATCGGTGCGACGCCGTTCGTGCTGGTGGCGCACCCCTCGGTGGCCGCCCGGAACGTGCGCGAACTCATCGCCCTGGCCAAGGCCCAGCCCGGGACCCTGAACTACGGTTCGTCGGGCAACGGGACCATCCTGCACCTCGCGGCCGAGATGTTCGTGCACGAAGCGCAGGTCGACATCAAGCACATCCCCTACCGTGGCATGGGGCCGCTCACGGCCGACGTGCTGGGCGGGCAGATCCAGCTGGCGTTCATCGCGGTGGCCGTGGCGGCGCCGCATGTGAAGGCGGGCACGCTCAAGGCCATCGGCCTGTCGTCCACCACCCGCTCGCCGCTGTTGCCGGATCTGCCCACCATCGCGGAACAGGGCCTGCCGCAGTACGCGCTGGATGGATGGGTCGGCATGGTGGGGCCCGCGGGCCTGCCCAAGGCGGAGGCCGAACGGGTCTACCAGGCCGTGCGCGCCACCCTGGGGATGCCCGAGGTGCGCGACGCGCTGCTCGCCCAGGGCTATCTGCTGCAGGCCACAACGCCGGATGCCACGGCTGCGTTCTTCCGCACCGAGGTGGCGCGCATGGCGAGGCTGGTGAAGCAGTCCGGGCTCAAGATAGATTAGTTGGGGAGCCCTCCCTCCGAGGCGCTGCGCGCCTGCGCGGCCCCGGTTGCAGGGGCAATGCGCAGGCCGCTGGACAACGGAGATCCTCCGCCGTGGTCCAGAAAATCCATGGAAACGGGTGTCCGGCGCTTATTGAATAATGGCTTGTTGCTATATAAAATATAGCAATAGGCGCTTGTTCGACGCCAGTACGTCCCTGTGCGGCATTCAATGCGCCGCAGGTGGCAATGCCAAGGCACGGTGGCTGCCGCGCAGGCGGAACACTTCCACGGCCTCCACCAGCTGGCGCGCCTGGCCGCTCAGGCTGCCGGCCGCCGCCGCGCTTTCTTCCACCAGGGCCGCGTTCTGCTGCGTGGTTTCGTCCATGCGCACGATGGCCTGCGTGACGCGCAGCATGTCGCTGGTCTGCGCGGTGCTGGCCTGGCTGATTTCGTTCATCAGCGCGCTCACGCCCTGGATGGAGGAGACCACCTCCGTCATGGTGCTGCCCGCGTTGCGGGCCAGGTCGGAGCCGGCCTGCACGCGCTCCACGCTGGTCTGGATCAGCTCCTTGATCTCGCGCGCGGCGCTCGCGCTGCGGGTGGCCAGGTTGCGCACCTCGCTGGCCACCACGGCAAAGCCGCGCCCCTGCTCGCCGGCGCGTGCGGCTTCCACGGCGGCGTTGAGCGCCAGGATGTTGGTCTGAAACGCGATGCTGTCGATGACGCCGATGATGTCGGCAATGCGGCGCGAGCTATCCTGGATGCCCTGGACCACCGTCACCATCTGTGTCACCACGTCGCCTCCGCGCTGGGCCACCGATGCGCCATTGCGGGCCAGCTCGCTCGCGCGCTGCGCGTTGGAGGCGTTCTGCTGCACGGTCGCCTGCAGCTGCTGCATGGACGAGGTGGTTTCGTCCAGCGACGACGCCTGCTCCTCGGTGCGCATGCTCAGGTCCACGTTCCCCTGGGCGATCTCTGCGCTGGCGCTGGCCACGCCCTCGGCGTTGCTGCGCACGCCCGACACCACGTTTTCCAGGTTCTCCTGCATGGTGCGCAGGGCCTCAAGCAACCGCGCGGGTTCGTCCTTGCCATCGACCCGGATGGTCGTGGTCAGGTCGCCCGCAGCCACCTTGTTGGCGACGGAGACGGCCACCCGCAGCGGGCGCACCACCGAGCGCGTGAGCAGCCAGCCCGCGCAGCCGCCCAGGGCCGTGACCAGCGCCAGCGCCACCAGGCTGCTGGCGAGCGCCCGCCGCGCGTTCAGCGCCGCCTGTTCGGCAATGGCCGCGCTGCTGGCGGCCACCTGCTCGCTCAGGGCGGTGAGCAGCCTGGCGGGGCCCTGGTCGATGTCGGCCACGTCGGCATCGCCCGCGGAGGGCACAAAACCGAGCGACTGGAACACTTCAAAGCCCTTGCGGTAGCCCTGCGCCATCTGCGCGTGGGCCTGTGTGAACTTCTGCAGCGCCGCCTTTTCCTGCGCATCGGTCAGCTGGGGCTCCAGCGCCTTCGCCGCATCGGCCACGCGCTTTTCGCTGGCCTGGAACGCCGCCCAGTGCAGCTCGCGCTTGCGCGAGTCCTCGCCCCGCAGCAGGGTGTTCTTCCACTCCTGCACCTGGGTCTTGAACTCGTTTTCCATGCGGCTTACCGCGCGCTCCTGGGCCACGCGCTCCTGCACCGTGGTCTCGTAGGTTCCCAGGCTGCGGTACAGGGCCGCGATTCCGAACAGCGCGGCCCCCAGCAGGAGGGCGAGCACCAGGCCCAGCGCGGTGGCCATGCGTGCGCCGATGGAGTGGTTGGACATTTTCATCAGCGGCTCCTGGCAATGCGTTTCAGATGAACTGGCTGCGGTGGCAACTGGCGTGACCATGGCCCGAGGCCGCCATGCAAGGGCCGCCCCCGCCGCGCGGGCGGCGCACCTGCTTGCGGGGCCGGGCGTCGCCACTCCAAGCGGTTTGCCGGCGCCGGCCCGCACGGCCCCGAAGAGCGGCCGCTCCTGGCTGCTGCGCCGGGGCGCTAAGCGACCCGGGGGTGTCTCTAGGCTTTCAGCTTGAGCAGGTACACCATGACCCGCGCCGTGGTGAGGTCCAGCTCCATGAACTCTGCCAAATCCTTGCCCGTCAGCCAAGAGGGTTCCCAGCGATTGTTCTTGAGCGTGCGCAGCCAGGACTCGTGAGCGGTGGCCGCCTCGACCGCGGCCAGCATCTCGGCCACGCGTGCGGGCGGCACGCCTTTGCCGGTGAACACGCCCCGCCAATTGGCCATGGTCGCGTCCAGTCCCTGCTCACGGAAGGCCGGCAGGCCAAAGGCGCTGCGGCGGGACGATACCCCGATGGCGCGCAGCTTGCCCGCCGCGATGGCGTCGCTGAATTCGCTGTAGCCGGAAAGGCCCATCGCCGCACCGCCGGACACGACGGCGTCCACCACTTCGGAGCCGCCAGCGAAGGGCTTGTAGACCAGGCCTTCCGGGCTGGCTTTGGACGCGCGGGCCAGCACCCCGGCAAAGATGTGGTCCACGCCCCCCGCGGAGCCTCCGGCCACCGGCACGGCGCGCAGGTCCGCGCGCATGGCTTCGGCCAGGTCCTTGGCGTTCTTGATGGGGGATTTGGCCGCCACCGCCGCCACCAGGTAGTCGCTGGTGAGCCGTGCGAGCGGCTGGATGTGGGTCAGGTCCACGGCGGGTTTCTGCAGGGCCACGGCGCCCACCATCACCATGCCGCCCATCAGCAGGGTGTTGGCGTCGTTGCCGTACTTCTCCGCGTACTTGGCCAGGCCGATGGTCCCGCCCTTGCCGCCGACGTTTTCGTATTCGATCTGGTCTGCCGCACCGACGGCGGCAAGGGCCGCACCCAGCGCCCGGCCCGTCTGGTCCCAGCCACCGCCGGGGTTGGCTGGGATCACGATGCGCAGCGTGGGCGCCAGCCTGGAGGCCTTGGCGGGCGCGCCGCGCGCGCCGGCGGCAGTTGCACCGGCGGCCTGCGCCCAGGCAGGCGCTGCAAGCGATGCGCCGAGCGCGCCCACGGCGCTGGCTGCGGCAGCCTGGGTGAGGATCTGGCGGCGGTTGAAGGATGTCATGCGGTGTCTCGCAAAAAGGTGGCAGGTCGTTGAACGGGCACGTGCAGCGTGCATTGGGATGCCAGGCCCTGCAGCCGGAGAGTGCCGAACTGCATGACAGTCTCCATCAGCAGTATGTAATAGTCGCGTTACAAGCTGTCATTTTGCTGTCGGGAGCATCGGGGTAAACGCGGGGCCGCCCCGCAGAAACAAAAAAGCCCCGCACCGCGATGCGGGGCAGGGCCTTGGGGTGCAGCCAGGGCAGCCGGCTGCCGGGGTGGTTACAGCGAATCGATGAAGCTGCGCAGCTTGTCCGAGCGGCTGGGGTGCTTGAGCTTGCGCAGTGCCTTGGCCTCGATCTGGCGGATGCGTTCGCGGGTCACGTCGAACTGCTTGCCCACTTCTTCCAGCGTGTGGTCGCTGGTCATCTCGATGCCGAAGCGCATGCGCAGCACCTTGGCTTCGCGGGGGGTGAGGCCATCGAGGATGTCCTTGACCACGTCGCGCAGGCCGGCCTGCATGGCGGCTTCGATGGGGGCGGTGTTGGCACCGTCCTCGATGAAGTCGCCCAGGTGGCTGTCGTCGTCGTCGCCGATCGGCGTTTCCATGGAGATCGGCTCCTTGGCGATCTTCATGATCTTGCGGATCTTGTCTTCCGGGATCTCCATCTTCGCGGCCAGGATGGATGCATCGGGCTCGAAGCCGAACTCCTGCAGATGCTGGCGCGAGATGCGGTTCATCTTGTTGATGGTCTCGATCATGTGCACCGGGATGCGGATGGTGCGCGCCTGGTCGGCGATCGAGCGCGTGATGGCCTGGCGGATCCACCACGTGGCGTAGGTCGAGAACTTGTAGCCGCGGCGGTATTCGAACTTGTCCACGGCCTTCATCAGGCCGATGTTGCCTTCCTGGATCAAATCGAGGAACTGCAGGCCGCGGTTCGTGTACTTCTTGGCGATGGAGATCACGAGGCGCAGGTTGGCCTCGATCATTTCCTTCTTCGCGTCGCGCGAGGTGGCCTCGCCCTCGTTCATGCGCTTGTTGATGTCCTTGAGCTCGGTCAGCGGCACCACCACGCGCGATTGCAGGTCCATCAGCTTTTGCTGCAGCTCCTGCACGGGCGGAATGTTGCGCGCCATCACCGTGCTCCAGGGCTTGCCGGCGGCGGCCTGCTTTTCCACCCACTTCAGGTTCAGCAGGTTGGGCGGGAAGTCCTTGATGAAGGTTTCCTGCGGCATGCCGCACTTGTCCACGATGATGCGGCGCAGCTCGCGCTCCTTCTTGCGCACGTCGTCCACCTGGCCGCGCACCATGTCGCACAGCTTCTCGATGGTCTTGGCGGTGAAGCGGATGGTCATCAGCTCGGCCGACAGGGCCTGCTGGGCCTTCACGTACGCAGGAGTGCCGTAGCCTTCCTTGTCGTACACCTTGTGCACTTTTTCAAACAGCTCGCGCAGCTTGTCAAAGCGTTCCAGTGCCTGCTTCTTGAGCTCTTCGAGCTTCTTGGTCAGCGCCTTGGAGCCGCCCTTGCCGTCGTCGTCGTCGGCTTCGTCGAATTCGTCGAAGTCTTCCTCGGCCACATAGTCGTCGGCCTCGTTGGGGTTGGAGAAGCCGTCCACGATGGTGGAGATGACGACCTTGCCTTCGCGGATTTCCTCACCCATGTTGAGGATCTCGGCGATGGTGGCGGGCGATGCGCTGATCGCCTCCATCATGGCCATCAGGCCGCCTTCGATGCGCTTGGCGATCTCGATCTCGCCTTCGCGCGTGAGCAGCTCTACCGTGCCCATTTCGCGCATGTACATGCGCACGGGGTCGGTGGTGCGGCCGAATTCCGAGTCCACGGTGGACAGGGCGGCTTCGGCGGCTTCCTCGGCTTCTTCTTCGCTGGCGCCCGTGGGAGCGTTGTCGGTGATGATCAGCGCCTCGGCATCGGGCGTCTGCTCGTATACGGCCACGCCCAGGTCGTTCAGCGTGGTGATGACGGCTTCGAGGGTTTCGGCATCCACCAGCTTGTCGGGCAAGTGGTCGGAGATTTCGACGTGCGTGAGGTAGCCGCGGGTCTTGCCCAGCTTGATCAGGGTTTTCAGGCGCGAGCGGCGCTTGGCCAGGTCTTCCTCGGACAGGACGGTCTCGTCCAGGCCGAATTCCTTCATCAAGGCGCGTTCCTTCGCCTTGCTGATCTTCATGCGCAGCGGCTTGACCTTCTCGACCGTGGCCGCGGCTTCGGTGGTTTCCTCGACTTCACCTTCCAGGTCCGCTTCGATGTCGGACAGGTCGGTATCGTCGCCGCTCTCATCGCCGCCGGCCGCAGCCTTGGGCTTGCGGCCCCGCTTGGCGGGCGCCTTGGATTCGGCGGCACCCGTGGCCTTGGCGGGGCGTCCCGGGCGCTTCTTCGGGGTGTCTTCCTCGTCGGATGCGGCAGCCTTGGCGCGGACAGGCTTTTTCTTCAGCAATTCATCGGCGGCTTTTGTCAGCTCGGCAGAACTTTTCACGGGCACGGTTTTAACTTTCTTGGCTGCTGGGGCGGGTGCGGGTGCAGCTTTTTTGGCCGCGGCCTTCGCGGGAGCCTTGGCAGCAGGGGTGGAAACGGCCTTCGCGGCGGTGCCTGGAGCAGACTTGGGCGGCTTCGCGGACTTTTGAGCGGGCATGGGAGAACCTCAGAATCAAAAACGGACACAAAGAAAACGCAAGCGCCACAGATCCCGGCGCGGGTGGCAACGCGAAGCTGAAAATGTCTTCGCGCTTTGAGGGGAGGCCCTCAGGGGCAAGATGTCTGGGCGATCATTTGGTGTGCAGTCCTTGCGATGGTTGGGCTGGTTGTGCGCGTTTGTCACGGTGGCCCGGTTCGGAGGTGCTGCTGTCGCTCTTGCCGCTAACTAACCCTACATTATACCGCTTGGCGGGATTTCAAGCGGCTTTGACAGCCACTCCCAGCAAAACCCTGCGTTTTTGTTCCAGTGCACGGTAGCGCTCCAGGGCGGTCGGGTCCGTGGCGGCTTGCAGCATCAGCAGTTTTTGCTGCTCCTCGATGTCTTCGATCTGCATGCGGCTGAGCAGGTCCCGCAGTTCCGTGCGCAGCTCCTGCAGGTCGCCTTCGGTCTGGGCGTGCGAGCCCGTCATCACCTTCACGGCCAGAGCTTCGCACTCGTGATCGCGCAGGCTCTCGCGCAGCACGGCCCAGGCCAGGGGGCCGTGTTCGTGAAACTGCGCCTCCAGCCAGCCAAAAAGCGGGCCGTGGGGAGGCTGCAGCGCACACAGGGTGGCGTGGTCGTCGTGGGTCAGCTCTTCCAGGAAGGCCATGTGCGACAGCAGCAGGCGCGCGGCATGGTCCGTGCGGCTGGCGGTGGGTGTGCGCGGCAGGCGGGGCTGGGGCGGCCAGGGAGAGTCCTTGTCCTTTTTCTTCCAGTTGCCCTTCCAGTCGCCGCCCTTGCGGAACGGGGGCTTGTTGCCATAGCTGCTGCCCTGGCCAGCACTTCCGCCGCTGCCGCCGCCGTAGCCGCCTTGGTATCCGCCGTCGTATCCACTGCCCGGCTCGCCTTGGGGCGGCCACGACCCCCCGTCGGGCGGGGCGTCCCAGGAGGGTGGTTCGTGGTCGTAGGCCGCAGGCGCCTGTCGGGCCGGTGCACTACCTGCCCCGGTATGGCCGCCGTGACCGGAGTGGGAGGACCGCGGTGCCTCGCGCGCCGTGGCCTGGCCCCACAGGTCCGCCAGGTCCTGTGCCTTGAGCTGGGTGAGGTCCGCCAGCTCGCCCAGCACCTGGCGCTTGAGCACGCCGTCGGGCAGGGCCGTCCAGAGCGGCCTTGCGTTGCTGGCCATGTGGGCGCGGCCCTCGGCGGTGGCCAGGTCGCAGCCGTCGCTGGCCGATTCGACCAGGAAGCGGCTGAGCGGCACGGCCTCACTCACGTGCTTGGCAAAAGCGTCCGTGCCGTGGGCGCGGATGAAGCTGTCCGGGTCGTGCTCGGCCGGCAGGAACAGGAACTTGATGCTGCGCGTGTCCGTGGCGTGGGGCAGGGCGCCATCGAGCGCCTTGCGCGCGGCGCGCCGGCCGGCGTTGTCTCCGTCGAAGCTGAACACCACCGATTCGGTGAAGCGCAGCAGCTTGTGCACGTGTTCGGGTGTGCAGGCGGTGCCCAGCGTGGCCACCGCGTTCGGAAACCCGAGCTGCGCCAGCGCCACCACGTCCATGTAGCCCTCGGTGACCAGGGCATAGCCTTGCTCGCGGATGGCCGTGCGCGCCTCGAACAGGCCGTACAGCTCGCGGCCCTTGTGGAACACGGGGGTTTCGGGCGAATTGAGGTACTTGGGCTTGTCGTCGCCCAGCACGCGGCCCCCAAAGCCGATGCATTCGCCCTTGACGTTGCGGATGGGGAACATGACCCGGTCGCGGAACCGGTCGTAGCGCTTGCCGCCGTCCTCGTCGTTGACGATGACCAGGCCGCTTTCCTCCAGCAACGGGTCGTCGTACTGCGCGAAGACGCTGGCCAGGCTGCGCCAGCCTTCGGGGGCGTAGCCAAGGCCATACCGCTTGGCCACCGTCCCCGAGACGCCGCGCCCCTTGAAGTAGCCAATGGCGCGCTGGGATTCACGCAAGTGGCGGCGGTAGGCGTCGGCAGCCTTCTCCAGCACGTCGGTCAGCGTGGCCTGCTTCTGGCGGGCGGCGGCGGCGCGTTCCTTCTCCTGCGGGGAGATGTCGTCGTCCGGCACCGAGAGGCCCACCTGCTGGGCCAGGTCCTGAACGGCCTCGACGAAGCCCATGCCCGCGTGCTCCATGAGGAAGCTGATGGCATTGCCGTTCTTGCCGCAGCCAAAGCAGTGATAGAACTGCTTGGCGGGGCTCACGCTGAACGAGGGAGATTTTTCGCCGTGAAAGGGGCACAGCCCCATGAAATTCGCCCCGCCTTTCTTGAGCTGCACATAGCGGCCCACGATGTCGACCACATCGACGCGGGCAAGCAGTTCCTGAATGAAAGACTGAGGGATCGTCACGCCGCGTATTGTCCGCGTAAACTGTTTGTTACCAGATATTGCAGAAGCGGGGCTTTCGGCATGGCGGTCACGGCATGGTGGTGGGCAATGGACGCGTCCAGCACTTCGGCGCAGCGGGGGCTGCGGCGCCGGGATGTGGCCGTGCTGCTGCCGCTGGTGCCCGCGCTCCTGTGGCCCGCGCCCGCGAGGGCCGCGCCGGTGCTGCGCGTGCTGTCCTGGCCGGGGTATGCCGACCCCGACATCGTGGCCGTTTTCGAGAAGCGCCATGGGGTCAAGGTGGAGGTCACCACCGTCGCCTCCGACGACGTGCTGCGCACCCAGCTGGCCTCTCCCCAAGGGCCCGGTTTCGACCTTGTGGCCGCCAATACCGCCGAAATCGCGCGCCTGGTGGCACGCCGGCTGCTTGCACCGTTGCCTGTGCACAACATTCCCAATGCCGAGCGCCAGCTTCCACGCTTTCGGCAATTGCATGCGATTGCGGGCATCGCGCAGGGAACGGATGTGTTCGCGATGCCTTACACCTATTCCGAGATGGGGCTGATCTATGACCGCCAGCAGATGGCCGTGCCCCCCAGTTCCATCGCGGTGCTGTGGGACCCGCGCTGGCGGGGGCGTGTGCTGGCATTCGACGGCAGCAGCCACGGGTTCTCCCTGGCGGCCATGTACCGCGGCCTGCCGCCGTTTCACCTGCATGCGACCCAGTTCGGCCCCCTGGCCAGGGATCTGGTGGCCCTGCGGCGCAACGTGCGTTCGTTCTACAGCCTGCCCGAGGAGTCGCTGGAGCTGTTTCGCAAGCACCGCATTGCCGTCATGCACGCCAACTACGGCCAGCAGCAGCTCAAGCAGCTGCGCGATGCCGGGCTGGACGTGGGCTACGTGGTGCCGCGCGAGGGGGCGCTCGCCTGGCTCGACTGCTGGGCCATCACCCGGCGCTCGACCCAGCCCGCATTGGCCGCCGAGTGGATCAACTACATGCTCGACCCCTCCGTGAGCCGCGAGCTGACCCGGCGCCAGGGCCTGGCCAATACGCTCGACGAGCCACCCGCGCTCTCGGACGACGCCCCCGCCGGGGCCATCGTCTGGCTGGAGCCCGTCGAGGACGAAGCACGCCGCGCGCAACTGTGGCAGCGCATCCTGTCGGGAGACCGGCCCTCCCGGTTCTGACGCATGAAAACCCGCATGAAATGGGGCATTGCGCTGCGGCTGGGAATCCTGCTGGCGTCCTTCAGCGTGTTTGCCGCCGTCCTGGCGGGCTACTACACCTTCGACTCCAGCCGCACGCGCCTGCAGGGGCGTGCCGAGCAGGCGCTGCTGGCCACCACCCAGGTGCTGTCGCGCCACATGCAGGCGGGCTTTGGCACGGTGGCGCGCGACACCGCCTTCCTGGCCAGCGTGGCCGCCATCGAGCAGGACAGGAACGTGCTGGCCGACATGTTCAGGGCCAGCCTGGTGGCGCACCCGAGCTACCAGCAGATCCGTTTCATCGGTGCGCAGGACTACGGCCTGGAGCTGGTGCGCATCGACCGCACGGGGGACGCCTGGCTACGCGCGAGCGAGGGGGAGCTGCAGGAGAAGGCCCATTTCCCCTTCGTCTTCGAAACGCTGGCGCTGGGGCCTGGCGAGGTCTATGTGTCCGAGTTCGGCATCAACCACGAGGGGGCTCCCGATGCCGAGGCCCTGCCCGTGTTCAGCATGGCCTCGCCCGTGGTGCGTGGGGGACAGGTGCGGGGCGTGGTCGTGGTGCGCGTGGCGGCGCACCAGTTCCTGCGCAATTTCAATGATGCGCTGCCCGCCTCCTACAGCTTCTTTCTCAGCAACCGCTGGGGCGATTTCCTGGTGCACCCGGACGCCACCCAGACCTTCGGCTTCGACCGCGGCCAGCGCATCCTGATCCAGGATGCCTTCGGCCCGGTGGGGGCCCTGATCGAGGGCCGCGAGGAACAGGCCGTGCTCAGCCAGCAGGGCCCTGGCGATGACGAGGCGCGTGTCTTCTCGTTCGTGCGCATGCCCTTCGGGCGACCGCAGGAGGGGCGGTCCATGGTGGTGGGGCTCTCCCAGCCCCTTGCCGCCGTGCAGGGCGAGGTGGTGAGCCTGGGGCGCAGCATCTTCAAGATACTGCTGGTGCTGAGCGCCGTGGGCGTGTTGCTGGCGGCCTGGGTGTCGCGCGTGGTCACCCAGCCCCTGAAGGCCATGGTGCGCGCCACGCAGGCCTTTCCGCAGGGCCGCCCGCATGGCGTGCTGCCCGTGCAGCGCGAGGACGAGGTGGGTGAGCTGGCGCGCAGTTTCCAGGACATGGAGCAGCAGATCAGCCGCCAGATGACGGAGCTCAACGCCAGCCGCGACGCCATGGCCCACCTGGCGCACCACGACGCGCTCACGGGCCTGCCCAATCGCCGCATGTTCGAGCAGCGCCTGGCGCAGGCGCTGGAGCTGTCGCGCCGCAGCGGGCGGGACTGCGCGCTGCTGTTTGTGGACCTGGACGATTTCAAGGCCGTCAACGACGCGCGGGGCCATGCCGCGGGCGACCGGGTGCTGCAGGCCGTGGCCCGCACCATCGTGGGCGCCGTGCGCCAGGCCGACACCGTGGCCCGGCTCGCGGGCGACGAGTTCATCGTGCTGTGCGAGAACGTGGATTGCGAAGATGCGGCGCTGCAGATCGCCGCCAAGCTGGAGCTCGCTTTCGAGACCCCGCTGCAGATCGACGGCCAGCCGCTGGCCCTGCGCGCCAGCATCGGCGTGAGCCTGTTCCCGCGCGACGCCCAGGACGCGCACACGCTGCTGGCCAGCGCCGACGCGGCGATGTACCGTGTCAAGCAGAGCCGCCGCCGAAGGGTTTGAGTCAGCCTGGGGCGGTAGCCTGTGACCCGTTCACCCACCTTCGCGAGCCATGACCTCCATCTTCGACCAGAACCTGCCCCGCACCGAAGCCAACTTCGCATCCCTGTCACCCCTGTCGTTCATCGAACGCACGGCCGAGGTCTACCCCGACCGCCTGGCCATCGTGCACGGCGACTTGCGCCAGACCTGGAGCCAGACCTATGCCCGCTGCCGCCAGCTGGCCAGCGCCCTGGCGCAGGCAGGCATCGGCAAGAACGACACGGTGGCCGTGATGCTGCCCAACACCCCGCCCATGGTGGAGGCCCACTTTGGCGTGCCCATGGCGGGCGCGGTGCTCAATGCGCTCAACACCCGGCTGGACCCGGAGGCCATTGCCTTCATGCTCGACCACGGCGAGGCCAGGGCGGTGATCGTGGACCCCGAGTTCACCGGCACCATGGCCAAGGCGCTGGCCCTGCGCAGGGGCACCACGCCCATCCGCGTGATCGAGGTCCAGGACGCGCTCTACGGCCCCGCCGCGCAGAGCCTGGGCGGCACGGACTACGAAGCCTTTGTCGCCACGGGCGACCCGGCTTTCGCCTGGAGCCTGCCCGCCGACGAGTGGGACGCCATTGCCCTCAACTACACGTCCGGCACCACGGGCAACCCCAAGGGCGTGGTCTACCACCACCGGGGCGCGGCCAGCAATGCCATCAGCAACGTGCTGGAGTGGGACATGCCCAAGCACGCGGTCTACCTGTGGACCCTGCCCATGTTCCATTGCAACGGCTGGTGCTTTCCCTGGACGGTGGCGGCCCGCGCGGGCGTGAACGTGTGCCTGCGCCGCGTGGACGCGCAGGCCATCTTCGACGCCATCCGCACCCACGGCGTCACGCACTACTGCGGCGCGCCCATCGTGCACGGCCTGCTGGTCAATGCGCCGGATGCGATGAAGGCGGGTGTGCAGAACCTCGCACAAGGGGGCGTCAAGGCCATGGTGGCGGGCGCCGCGCCCCCGGCCTCGATGATCGAGGGCATGGAGAAGATGGGGTTCGATCTGACCCATGTGTACGGCCTGACCGAGGTGTACGGCCCCGCCACCGTGTGCGCCAAGCACGAGGCGTGGGACCAGCTCGACATCGGCGAGCGCGCCCGCCTCAACGCCCGCCAGGGCGTGCGCTACCACCTGGAGCGCGACGTGCGCGTGCTGGACCCGGAGACCATGCTGCCCGTGCCGCAGGACGGCGAAACCATGGGCGAGATCATGTTCAAGGGCAACATCGCCATGAAGGGCTACCTCAAGAACCCCAAGGCCACCGACGAGGCCTTTGCGGGCGGCTGGTTCCACAGCGGCGACCTGGCCGTGCAGTACCCCGACGGCTACATCAAGATCAAGGACCGCAGCAAGGACATCATCATCTCGGGCGGCGAGAACATCTCGTCCATCGAGGTGGAAGACGTGCTCTACCGCCACCCCGACGTGCTGGCCGCCGCCGTGGTGGCCAAGCCCGATGCCAAGTGGGGCGAAACCCCGTGCGCGTTTGTGGAACTCAAGGCGGGGACCACCACCACGCCCGAAGACATCGTGGCCCACTGCAAGAAGCACCTCGCGGGCTTCAAGGTGCCCCGCGCCGTGGTGTTTGGCGAGCTGCCCAAGACCAGCACGGGCAAGATCCAGAAGTTCGAGCTGCGCAAGCTGGCCGGGTCGGCGGCGGCCATCAACGTCTGATCACACGGCTCAGCCAAAACCGCACGCCAGCGTCTGCCGGCCGCCATCGAGGTTGTATTCGGACTTCCAGTAGTGCCGGTCTTCGATGGCGGTGAACGCCACGCCGGGCCCGGTGGGGTAGGCCGTCGCGAACGGGCGGCGCAGGATCACAAGCAGCTCGCATTGGGGCGGCCAGTCCGCCACTTCGTCGATGAGGTTGCCCCGTGCCAGCTCGGCCTCCAGGATCATGCGCAGCGGGGCGGCCAGCGCGGCGGGAATCTGCTGACGGCTCATGCGCGGGGCTGGCTGGCGGCGGCGGGCTTTGCCGACCGTTCGGACGGAGCATCGTCCAGCAGCCGCTGCAATGCCAGCACCTGCCACTGGTGCTCCGGCTCGAAGGCCGAGAGGTCTTGCACCGCATACCCCCCATACGCGTACACCGTGGCATAGGCCGCGTAGCTGGCGGCCTCCAGCGCCCGGCCCGCGAGCGCGTTGGCCACGGCGTAGGTGGCCGACACGGCGGCATGGGCCGATCCGTCCAGCGACTGCGAGCCCCGGTGGTGCGAGGCCACCTCCTTCATCCGGGCGGCGGCGTTCGCCAGCGTGGCTGCATCCACCGTGCCTGCCGTGAACGCTGCCAGCGTGTCCAGGCCCGCGATGGCCTCGGGGTCTTCCAGCAGATGGCGCACGCGCTCGACACACGCCAGGCCAAACGCCAGGCGCAGAGGCGTGTGGGCCTCGCTGGCCAGGTCGCAGCCGGCAGCCAGTTGCGTGAGCGCTGTGTTCATGGCGTGAGTCCTTTCCGGGGGCTGGGCAGTTCACGGGTATTTGCTATCAATAAAGTAGCTGATTGCGCAATGGGTACAAGCGCTGTCGCCTGTTTTGACTCAAAAATCCGCCCCGCGGGAACGCGGCTGGGGCATGGCGGTGGGCGCAGGGCATTGTGGCGTCCCGCGGGCCCCGCGTCGAGCCGGGCTAGGTGGGCCACGGGGAAGAACGGCTATGCCGCGAGGCCTTCCAGCCAGGCGCGTGGCGACATGCCCAGCTTCTGCGCAAACACCCGCGACAGCGCGGACGGGTTGGCATACCCCAGCCCATGAGCGATCGATTTCACGGACCGCCCGCCGCGCAAATGGGCCTGCGCGAGGGTGAGGCGCCAGTGCGCTAGGTAGTCCGCGGGCGTTTCGCCCACCACGGCCTTGAAGCGTGCCGCGAAGGCGCTGCGCGACATGCCGGCCTGCGCGGCCATCTGCTCCAGGCTCCAGGCCTCGCCAGGGGCATCGTGCAGGGCCGTGAGCGTGCGCGCCAGGCGCGGGTCGGCCAGGCCGGTCAGCAGGCCCGGGGGCATCCGCGCCTCCTCGGGGTGGTCGAGCAGCCAGCGCAGCAACTGCAGCAGCACGACTTCAAAGAGCCGGTCGGCCAGCACGCGGTGGCCGCAGCGCAGGCGGTCGGTCTCGGCGAACAGCAAATCCAGCGCCTGCTGCAGGCCCTCGACGCGGGCCAGCGGCAGCAGCACCAGCGGGGGCAGGGCGCGCGCCAGCGGGTGGCTGGCGCCGCCATCGAAGTCCAGTGCCGCGCAGGTGAAGTCCGAGCCCTCCATGGGCGCGTTGTGAAAGAAATGCTCCAGCGGCCGCGCGTAGAACAGCAGGCTGGGCTCGCGCACCTCCAGGCGCTCCGGTGGCCCCGCCAGGGGCTGGTGGGCGACCACCATCTCGCCGCGTCGCAGCACATGCAGAAACCCGCGCCCGGGCGCCGCCGCGAAATGGGTGACGCCGCACAGCGGGCCGGTGTGGAACAGGCGCGCCCGCACCCTGAACCGTTCCAGCAGCGAGGACAGGCGGTCCAGCGGCACGGACGGTGGCGTGAGGCTGCTTTCCGTGGGGTTCATGGTTGTTTTGGATGTATTGGTATGAATGATGGACTATTGATGCCCAATGGTATTCGATGTCGCCAGACACTGCAGGGGTGCTGTGTTCATGCACCCGATGCGGCCAACGCACCGGCTTTCAACCTCCATGCCATTTCCAAGGAAGACACCATGTCCACCATTGCCTCCTCCGCCGCCCGCATTCCCCTTGTCGACCGCTCCACGGCCAGCGGCCCGGCGCGCGCGCTGCTCGACCAGATCCACGGCGCTTTCGGCGCCACACCCAACATGTTCCGCGCGGTGGCCAACTCGCCTGCCGCGCTGCAAAGCATGTGGGGCGCCTTCGGTGCGCTGGGCGGCGGCCAGATCGGCGCCGCGCTGGGCGAGCAGATCGCCGTGGCCGTGGCCAACCGCAATGCCTGCGACTACTGCCTGGCCGCCCACACGGCGCTGGGCCGCAAGGCGGGCGTGAGCGGCGACGATCTGGCCGCCGCGCAGTCGGGTGCATCCGCCGACCCGCGCACCGCCGCGGTGCTGCGCTTCGCGCTCAAGCTGGTCGACGAGCGCGGCCAGGTGGATGCCGCCGATGTGCAGGCGCTGCGCGAGCAGGGCTGGAGCGACGGGCACATCGTGGAGATCGTGGCCCATGTGGCGCTCAACCTGTTCACCAACTACGTGAACGTGGCGCTGGCCGTGCCCGTGGACTTCCCCGGCGTGAAGCTGCGCCCCGCGCGCTGAGCCGAGGGGGCTGCATGCCCCTCACGCCACTGTGCGGGCCGCTTGCAGTTCCTGCTCCAGCCACGCCGCGAAGCGCTGGGCCTGCGGCGATGCCTGGGGCGCCAGGCCGTAGTAGTGGCGCGTGAGCGGCAGGGCCAGCCCCGGCAGCGGGCAGGCCAGGCGGCCCGCCGCCAGGTCCTGCGCCACCAGCGAGGCGGGCGCGAGCGCGAAGCCCAGCCCGTCCAGCGCGGCCTGCAGCACGAAGTGCAGGTGGTCGAACTGCAGCTGGCTCGCCGGTTGCAGGCGCGGGGCGCCCACCTGGCGCTTCCAGTCGTCCCAGTCGCCGGGGCGCGAACGCGACCACAGCAACACGTGCGCCGCCAGGTCGGGCGGCGTGCGCACCGGCTGGGCCGCCCACAGCGCGGGTGTGCCCACCACCAGGGCCTGGTCGTGCAAAAAAGGCTGCGGCGTGATCGCGGCCGGCCAGCCCGCCAGTCCCCGGCGGATGGCCACGTCGAACGGAGCGGTGGCGTGGTCGGGCGTGACCGTGCTGGTCACCACGTTGGGCTCGATGTCCGGGCACTGCGCGACGAAGCCCGGCAGGCGCGGGATGACCCAGCGCACGGCGAACGAGGGGCGCACGTTGATGGTCACGGTGCGCGGGGCCCCGGGTGTCGCCAGGGCCTGGGCTGCGGCGCCGATCTGCGCCAGGGCGGGCTCCACTGCGCAAAGAACTGCTGGCCCTGCGGCGTGAGCAGCACCTGCCGCACGCGCCGCTCGAACAGGGCCACGCCCAGGTGGTCTTCCAGCGCGCGGACCTGGCGGCTGATGGCGCTGTGGGTGACATGCAGTTCCATGGCCGCGCGCGTGAAGCTCAGGTGGCGCGCTGCCGCCGCGAAGGCGCGCACCGCATGGAGCGGGGGCAGGCGCTGTGGCGTGGCGGGCGGCATGTGTGCGATTTTGTCACGCATGCCGGGCGGCGATGTCGTTTGTCAGCGGCCGCCGTCGTGCGCACCATCGCCTCTGGCCCTGATCCCCTCCACCTTTTTTTGAACCACCCGCCATGCCAGCCACCGCCCCGGCGCAGCCCGACCCCCATGCCATCGACACCCTGGCGCGCCTGGAGGCGCTGCTCGGGCCGCTCAGCGATGCCTCCGTGCACAAGGAGGTGCCCCGCGTCCACCCCGCCTACCGCGCCATGATCGAGGCCTCGCCCTTCGCGGTGCTGGCCACCACTGGCCTCGGGGGGCTCGATGCATCGCCGCGCGGCGATCCGCCGGGCTTCGTGCAACTGCAGGACGACACCACCCTGCTGCTGCCCGAGCGCCGGGGCAACAACCGCGCCGACAGCCTGCGCAACATCCTGGCCGATCCGCGCGTGGCGCTGCTGTTCCTCATCCCCGGCGTGGGCGAAACCCTGCGCGTGAACGGCCGTGCCCGCATCAGCGTGGCGCCCGATCTGCTCGCGCGTTTCGTGGTCAACGGCCAGCCGCCCAAGTGCGTGGTCGTGGTCGAGGTGGAGACCGTGTTCTTCCAGTGCGCGCGTGCCCTCCAGCGCTCGCGCCTGTGGGATGCCGTGCCGCCCGGCACCCCGCGACCGGTGCCCACGCCCGGCGCCATCCTTGCGTCCCTCACGCACGGCGCATTCGATGGCGCGGCGTACGACCAGGAACTGCCGGCGCGGCAGCAGGCGACGCTGTATTGAGAGGATCGGCCGGACGGACGCGAACCCTCAGGCCTGCTCGGCCGTGAAGGCCGCCGCCGCCTCGCGCAGCGCCTGCGCGAACTGCGCCACCTCGGCATGCTGCGCGTCCCGCAGGCGCTGGAACAGCGTGATGGGCGGCAGCGTCCAGCCAAAGCGGTGCGGCACAATGGCCACGCCGGCGATGCGCACCAGCTCCTGCGCGATGTCGGCCGGCACGATGGAGACAGCCCGCTCGCTGGCCGCCACCAGCTCGCCGATGACCTTGGACGAGAGGCTTTCCACATAAGGCTGCGGCGGCACCACGCCCGCGCGCAGGAAGAAGTCGGTGATCTGCTCGCGCATGGGCGTCTGCCGCGCGCCCAGCACCCAGTCCAGGTCCGCCAGCTCGGCCCAGGCCAGGGGCTTGCGGGCCAGGCGCGCCGACAGGCGGCGGTGGGCGATGAGGCGCGGCTCCTGGTGGTACAGCACCTCGTGCACCAGCCCGTCCATGTCGAGCACGGCGGATGCGCGGCCGATCACGCAGTCGAGTTCGTGCCCGCGCAGGCGCTGCAGCAGGTGGTCGCTGGTGCCTTCGTGGATGCTCACCGTGGCGCGCAGCCCGCGCGGCCGGGTCTGCCCGATGGCCGCGGCCAGCAGGCGGCCCGGCACGAAAGGGATCACGCCGACCTGCAGGTGCGCGGCGCGGCCCGCGCTGGCCGCTTCCATGTCGCGGGCCCAGTGGCCCAGGTCCTGCAGCAGGGTGCGCGCACGGGCCAGCGCCACGGCGCCGAGCGCGGTGGGCACCATGCCGCGCGGGGAGCGCTCGAACAGCGGCGCGCCGAAGATCGCCTCCAGTTCGGCCAGCGCGTGCGTGATGGCGGGCTGGCTCGTGGCCATGTGGTGCGCCACGCGGGTGAGCGTGCCATGCGCCTCGATCTGCTGCAGCAGCACCAGATGCCGCACCTTCAGGCGCGAGGCAAGGCGGGCCTGGACGGCCTCCGGATCCAGGGGCGGGGGCGTGGGCATCGGGTTTTTGGGGTATTCAGAAAACTATATGGCTTGATATTAATTGCTGATGCTTTGCTTATGGGAAGTCTCCACAATGCGAAGCGAGCGAGGGAGCGAACAGGCAGGTGGGTGGAGCTGGCGGGAGCGCAGAGGCACCGCCAGTCTCCTTGGGCACGCGGACAACCAGAAGGGGGACAAGGCAATGGATTCAGTGCTGTGGGTGGTGGCCCTGGGGGCCGTGGCGGCGGGCTTCGTGCAGGGCCTGTCGGGCTTTGGCTTTGGCATGGTGGCCATGTCGTTCTGGGCCTGGACGCTGGAGCCGCGCCTGGCGGCCGTGCTGACCGTGTGCGGCGCGCTCACGGGCCAGCTGGTGGCGGCGGCCACGGTGCGCCGGGGTTTTGACCGGGTGCGCCTGCTGCCCTTTGTGCTGGGCGGCCTGGTGGGCATCCCCATCGGGGTGGCCGTATTGCCCCGGCTGGACATGGACGCGTTCAAGGTCATCCTGGGCACGCTGCTGGTGCTGTGGTGCCCGGCGATGCTCATGGCCAAGCAGTTGCCCCGCATCACACGCGGCGGGCGCGTGGCCGATGCGGTGGTGGGCATGGCGGGCGGCGTGATGGGTGGGCTGGGCGGCTTTACCGGCGTGCTGCCCACGCTGTGGTGCACCCTGCGCGGCATGGACAAGGACATGCAGCGCGCCATCATCCAGAACTTCAACCTGGCCATGCTGCTGGTGACCTTCATCACCTACCTGGCCACCGGCCTGGTCACCCGGGAGGCGCTGCCCCTGCTGGCCATCGTGGTGCCGGCGATGCTGGTGCCCACGCTGCTGGGCGCGCGGCTGTACCACGGCATCAGCGACCTGCGTTTCCGCCAGATCGTGCTCGGGCTGCTCACGCTGTCGGGTGTGGCCATGCTGGTGGCGAGTGTGCCCAGGGTGCTGGCGCGGCTGGGGTGAGGGCGCACGCCTTCAGAACCCTGACGGCCCGGCAGCGCAACGGCGCCCAAGGCTCTAACATGCTCTTCGGCACGCGCCTTGCCCATGCGGGCGCGGCCGCCGCGGCTGCGGCATCCATCCACCGAGGAGACTTATGACAACACACAACAAATCGCTTGCACGGGCTGCGGGCGCCGCCCTGGCTCTGGCCCTGCTGGCCGCGCCGGCCCTGGCCGAGGTGTACGCCAAGGAAGAACTGATCAAGGCCAGCAAGGAGGCCGCCGGCGGTGGCAAGGGCACGCTGATCGGCGAGTACGCGTTCACGCGCGACAAGGCGTCCAGGGACCAGGCCATCAAGGAGATCAGCTGGCTCACGCTGCAGCCGGGCGACTCCATCGGCTACCACAAGCACACGACCAATGAAGACACCTACATCATCGTCTCGGGCCGTGGCACCTTCCGCGACAAGGACGGCCGCGAGGTGCCCGTGAAGCCGGGCGATGTGACCATCGTGCGCAAGGGCGAATCCCACGGCCTGGTCAACACCGGCACCGAGCCGCTGGTGTTCGTGGATGTGATCGCCGAGCAGTGAGGGCGCCGTGGCGCGGCCCCGCGCAGTGACAGGGGCTGGGCGGCGGGGGGCCGGCCGGGCTGCGCGCGGGCGGCACATAGAATGCCGCGGTGCCCGCCAGCGCACCATTCCTTCCCGTCCCCCGCTGCTCCTCTCTTCGCACCTTGACTACCTTCGTGAACGGGCCTCTGTCGCGCGAGCTGGCCATGCGCTTTCTGGGCGGGTTCGACATCTCGCGCGGACAGGAGGCAGTGACCGCTTTCCCCTATGACAAGGTCCGCGCACTGCTGGCCTACCTGGCCCTGGAGCCTGGCGAGCACCGCCGCGAGCACCTGGCCGACCTGTTGTGGCCGCAGGTGGATGCCGAGCGGGCCCGCGCCAACCTGCGGGGCTGCCTCTTCGACCTGCGCCGTGCGCTGGGCGATGCGCAGGCGACGGCGGCGGGATCCCCGCCGCTGATCGAAGCGTCCCAGAAAACGCTGCGCCTGCGCGCCGGCGCCGGCTGCCGCCTGGACGTGGCCGATTTCCTCGCGGGCGCCAGCGTGCCCGTGGATGCGCCGGCTTTGCTCGAGCAGCGCGTGGCGCACTACCGGGGGCCCCTGCTGGCGGGGCTGTACCTGCCCGACGCGCCCGAGTTCGAGGCATGGCTGGCCGCGCGGCGCGAAGGGCTGCACCGCCAGGCGCTGGACATGCTGGAGCGGCTGGTGGCGCACCACGAGCTGCAGGGCCACGGCGCGAAGGCGCTGCAGTATGCGCAGCGCGCCATCGAGGTGGACCCGTGGCGCGAGCCCTTGCAGCGCAGCTATCTGCGGCTGCTCGCGCGCCGCAGCCCGTCCGCGGCGCTGACGCACTATGCCGCGTACCGCCGCGCCATCGCGCAGGAGCTGGGGGCCGAGCCCGAGCCACAGACCGTGGCGCTGGTCGAACGCATCGGCGCTGCCGCAGCACCGCAATCCCCGCAGCCCGAGGGCCTGGCGCTGCCGGAACGCCGCCGCCTTGCCGTGCTGGCCTGCGATTTCGAGCCGCGCGACGGCATGGACCCCGAGGACGCCGCCACCGCGCTGGCGGGGCTGCTGGAGCAGGGCAGCGGGCTTGTTCGCGGGTACGCAGGCCATGTGGTCGCGGCGCAGGGGGGCGAGCTGCTCGCCTTCTTCGGCTACCCCAGCGCGCGCGAGCATGCGCCGCGCGATGCCGCGCAGGCCGCTCTCGCCCTGGTGCAGACGTGGCGTGCCGCGGCCTGCGCGGCGGACCTCGTGCCGCGCGTGGGCCTGCACGCGGGCTGGGCCTTTGTGGCCGAATCCCAAGGCCCGCCCGATGCGGCGGGCACGCTCACCAGGACGGCGCGCCGCATGGCGCAGGCCGCGCCGGCGGGGGGCGTCTTGGCCAGCGCCGCGTTGCGCGGCATCCTGGAGACGCATTTCCAATGGGGCTCTGCCCAGGAGGGCGCGGCGGTGCTGCTGGCCCGAAGGCAGGACATGCGCCGCGGGGATGCGGAGGAGCGCCCTGCCTCTCCCCTGGTCGGGCGGCGCCAGGAGCTGGACAGGCTGCTGGCCGCGTGGGGCGACGTGCAGCGGGGGCGGCAGGTGGGCGTGCTGGTGCGGGCCGATGCGGGCAAGGGCAAGTCCCGCCTGGCGGCGGCCCTGGCCCAGCAGGTCCGTGCCTGTGGCGGCCGGGTCGCCGAAGTGGCCTGCCAGGCCGAGTCGGCCCACATCCCCTATTTTCCCTTTGTCGAGCAGCTGCAGCGCCAGATGGGGCTGGACCACGGCACGCCCGCCGATGCGCACCAGGGCGCTGTCCAGGCCGCCGTCCAGGTCCTGCAAGAGCTGGGGACGGAGGCCGCCCTGGCGGAGCTGCCCGTGCTGCTGCACCTGCTGGGCTTGCCCATGGACCCCGGCATTGCCGCCGCTGCGCAGCCCCTGTACCCGGCCCAGCGCAAGGAACGCGAGCAGCACCTGCTGGCGCGGCTGTTCGGCCCCGGCAGCGATGGCCCGCCGCTGCTTCTCGTCGTGGAGGACCTGCACTGGGCCGACCAGGCCACATCGGAGCTGCTCGAGCGCATGCTGGCGCCAGACCGCGATGCTCCCCTGCTCCTGCTGTGCACCACGCGGGCGCAGCCGCATGGGCCGCTGGCCGCCAGGCTGGCGGTGCAACTGGAACTGGCGCCGCTGTCGTACCAGTCCATCCGCGCCCTGGTGACGCAGCTGGAGGGCGGCACGCGGCTGGGGGATTCCCAGATGGCGTCCATCGTGGGCCGCGCCGACGGGGTGCCCCTGTACGCCGAGGAACTGGCCCGTGCCGCTCTGGCGGGGGGCGCAGGCCACAGCGAGGTGCCGGCCACGCTGTGGGACGCATTGGCCGCGCGCCTGGATGGAATGGGCCCGGCCAAGCGCATCGCACAGTACGCGGCCTGCATCGGCCGCGACTTCGGAGAGGACCTGCTGCGCGCCATCGCCGGGCCGCAGGACGATGTGGGCGGCGGCCTGGAGGTACTGCAGCACGCGGGGTTGGTGCGGCGGCGGCTCGGCGGGCCGCTGTATTTCCGCCATGCGCTCATCCGCCAGGCCGCCTACGAATCGCTGGCCCAGGCCGAGCGGCGGCGGCTGCATGCCCGGCTGGCCGAGGCGCTGCGCACCGATTTTTCCGAGCGTGTGCGGGCCTATCCCGCAATCCTTGCCCATCACCTGTCCGAATCCATCCATCCCGCCGCTGCGCATGCCTGGTGGGTGGCCGGCACCCAGGCCGCATCGCGCTCGGTGCTGGGGGAGGCCATCCACGACTTCTATGCGGGCCTGGCCGCCGTGCAGGCGCTGCCCGAGGACGACCCGGGCCGCGCGCGCGACGAGCTGCTGCTGCAGGTCGGCCTGGGCACGGCCCTGGTGGGCGCGCAGGGCTATGGCTCCGACGCGGCCAGGGATTGCTTTCACCGCGCCTGGGCGCTCGCCGCCAGCGCGCCGCCGGGCATGGACCTGTTCCCGCTCATGTGGGGCCTGTGGATGGTGGGGCGCCACAGCGAGGACGAGCATCCGCTGGAATACGCCGACCGCCTGGCCCGCATGGCCGAGGGCAGCGCCGACCCGGCGCGGCGCATGGCCGTGGAGTACGCCTACGGCAACAACACCCTGTGGCTGGGCGAGTTCGCGCGCTCGCGGGGGCACCTGGAGGCGGCCATCGGCTGGAGCACGCGGGTGGGCAGTGCCGAATCGATCGCGCGGTTCGGCGAGGACATCGGCATCGCCGCGCGCGCCCTGCTGGCCTGGGTGCACTGGATCGAGGGCGACCTGCCGCGCGCGCGGGCGCTGGCCGATGACAACGTGGCCCTGGCACGCACGCTGGGCCACGCGCACAGCTTCGGCTTTGCGTTCAGCTGCGCCGCCGTGCTCTACCGCCACCTGCGCGATCCGGAGCACGCCGCCGCCCTCAGCGCCGAACTGCTGGCCTACGCGCAGCACCACCGGCTGCTGCTGTGGCAGGCCGCCGCCGCGGCGGTGCTGGGCTGGGCGCAGGCGGTGCAGGGCGATGCCCGCGCGCTGGCCCCCATCCGCGAGGGCCTGGAGGGCGCGCGGCAGGTGTTCCGCGTGATCGAGATCACCTTCATGGCGTTCCTCATCGATGCGCTGCTGCACCTGGGCCGTGGCGCCGAGGCGCTGCCCGCCATCGACGAGGCGCTGCACAAGGCGGCCGCGCACCACGACACGCATTTCGTCGCAGAACTCCTGCGCCTGCGGGGCGATGCCCTGCTGCAGCTGCGGCCGTCCGACACCGCGCCGGCGCTGCGGCTGTACCGCGACGCACTGGCGCGGTCCGAGGCCTGCGGCGCGGCCCTGTTTGCGCTGCGCAGCGCCACGCGCATCGCACGCCTGCTGGCGGCGCAGGGGGCCTGTGGCGAAGCGGCGGCGCTGCTCGAACCCGCATTGGCTCGCGTCTCGGACCTGCCTGGCAACCCGGATCTGCACGAGGCACGGGAATGCCTGGCGCAGTGCACCGCGGCGGCCGCGGCCATGCGCCCCTGACGGAAGCATCGCGGCGGCCTGCCCCCCTGGCATTTTGTCGCGGGCCCGGTCCAGGGCCGCGATCGCGGCATTCAACGCTCTGTCAACGCCCTGCTTTCCACAATCCGCCCCTTGTCCAAGGTGCCGCGGCGCGGCGTAACAGGGAGGAGGCGGGATGGTCGTGAATGCAGCGAAGAAGGCCGAGGCGGCGTACCCATGGCGTGGCACCGTGCGTGCCGCTGCCATGGCCCTGGCGCTGGGCTGGGGGCTGGCGGCGCAAGGCAGCCATGCGGCGGTGCCCGCCTCCGTCAGCTACCAGGGGCAGCTCACCCAGCCTGGTGGCGGGCCGCTGGCGGGGCCCGTGCAATTGCAGTTCCGACTCTACGATGCGGCCACGGGCGGCTCGGCGCTGTGGGAGGAGACCCATCCGGCGGTGGCACTGGCGACCGGCGTCTTCAGCGTGCAGCTGGGCAGCATCGCCCCGCTGGCCTTGCCGTTCGACCAGCCGTATTACCTGGGCGTGAGCGTGAACGGCGCCGCCGAGCTGGCGCCGCGCATGCCCCTGTCCAGCGCGCCCTATGCCCTGAGCGCGAAGACCGTCGCCGACGGCGCGGTCACCGCCGCCAAGATCGGCCAGGTGTGCGCCGTGGGCGAGACGCTGCTGCAGACGGCCACTGGCTGGGCCTGCGGCGCGGCCACCGGCCCGCAGGGGCCGGCGGGCGCGGCCGGGCCCATCGGCCCCATCGGCCCCATCGGCCCGGCCGGTCCCACCGGCGCGGCGGGCGCGCGGGCGCTCATCGCCACCGCCGCCGAGGCTGTTGGCGCCAACTGCGCCACCGGCGGCACGCGGGTGCAGGGTGGCAGCGATGCGAACAGCAACGGCGTGCTGGACGCGGGCGAGGTCTCCGCCACCGCCTACGTCTGCAACGGCGCCCAGGGGCCGCAGGGGCCTGCCGGGCCGCAGGGCCCCGCCGGCGGCGGCGCCGGCAACCTGGTGCACGGCTGCTTCAGCGTGGGGCAGGCCGGTAGCGGCACGGGCTACACCGTGGCCTACGACGGCGGCACCGGCCAGCACCAGATCACCTTCACCACCGCCTTCGCCAGCGCCGGCTACACGCTGGTGCTGGACGCGCGGGCCGCGCCCACGGGCCGCGCGCGCGCCGTGCACCCGGTGGCCAAGGCGGCCGGCGCGGTCACGCTGGCGCTGGGCTGGCTCGACAGCGCCGAGACGGCGCAGTCGGTGTGCTTCATCGCCGCGCAGTGATGCATCAAGAGAACGACATGCCATGAAGAAGAACCACGCTTTTACTTCCCTGGCCCTGGCGGCCGCCCTGGCCGCCGGCGTATCGCCCGTGATGGCGCAGCAGGAATGCATGATGGGTGAGCTGCGCCTGTTCGCCGGCAACTTCGCGCCCCGCAACTGGGCCCTGGCGCAGGGGCAGATGCTGGCCCTCAACGCCCAGACGGCAGCGCTGTTCAGCATCCTGGGCACCACCTACGGCGGCAACGGATCCTCCACCTTCGCCCTGCCGGACCTGCGCGGGCGCGTGGCGGTCGGCGAGGGGCAAGGGTTCGGACTGACCTACCGCGCACTGGGGGACCAGTGGGGCGCTGAGACGCACACGCTGACCACCGGCCAGATGCCCCTGCACATCCACGCCCTGAACGTGGCCAGCAATGCCCCGGCCACCACGGGCACCCCCGGCAGCGACAAGGTGTTGGCCGTGGCGCAGAACGCGGGGCTGTATGCCGCCGCGTCGCCGTCGGTGCAGCTGGCCGCCACCAGCGTGGCGTCCGCCGGCAACGGACAGGCGTTCCTGATCCTGCCGCCGAGCCTGGGCATGAACTACATCATCTGCACCGCGGGTGACTTCCCCGTCCGGCCGTGAGCACCGCCATGCAAACACGGCGAACACGGCTGGGCCAGCTCCTGCTGGCCGGCACGGGCCTGCTGGCATGCGCCGGCACCGGCGCGCAGGTGGCCGGCAACTGCCTGCTGGGCGATGTGCGGCTGTTCGCGGGCGACTACGCGCCGGTGGGCTGGATGCTCGCCAACGGCCAGGCCCTGAGCATCACCGACCACAACGCGCTTTTCTCGGTGCTGGGCACCACCTGGGGCGGCGACGGCATGACCCACTTCAACCTGCCCCATCTGGGCAGCCGGATCCCGGTGGGCACGGGCCAGGGACTGGGGCTGGCCACCGACGTCGTCGAAGGCACACACCGGGGCGACGAGCAGATGTGGCTTCAGCACTGGAACCTGCCGCCCCACAGCCACGCGGTGGCGGCGGCGGGCGGCGCGGCCACCAGCGCCACGCCCGCTGCCGGCATGGCGCTGGCCGCGGTGCCGGAGGCGGGCGCCTTCGCGGCGGTCGCGCCCGACACCCGGCTGGCGCCCACGTCGGTGGGGAGCGCGGGCTCCACCCAGCCGTTCGAGAGGCTGCCGCCGTCGCTGGCGCTGAACTACATCATCTGCGTGGGGGGCACGTACCCCACGCGGAACTAGCGGGCAGGGAGCGCGGCATGCCATCCTTTCTTCTCTCCTCGGGCCGCGCGGCTGCTGCGCTCGCCCTGCTGGCTGGCGCCCTGGGGGCGCCGCCCGCAGCGGCCCAGGCCGGCGCCATCGCGGGGCAGGCCGTGGCGGGCCTGTCGTCGGGCGGCGGCGTGGTGCTGCACAGCGGCGCCGTCATTCCTCTGGCCAGCACGCCGGTGCTCACGGGGGGCAGCCTGCCCGGGGGCATGGCGGGCGTGGCCTACAGCCAGAGCCTGTCGGCCACAGGGGGCACGCCGCCCTACACCTACGCCCTGGCGGCCGGAAGCAGCCTGCCGGCGGGCATGTCCCTGTCCGCGGGGGGCGTGCTGTCGGGCGCCCCCACGGCAGCGGGCCACTACGGCTTTTCGGTGCAGGTCACGGACGCCGCGGCGCAGACGGCCACGGTGACCTATGTGTTCTCGGTGGCCGCCGCGCCCGGTCCAGGGGGGCCCGCGACCCCGGTCGCCGTACCGCTGGGCGGCCCGTGGGCGGGCACGTTGCTGGCGCTGCTGATGGCCGGGGGCGCGGCCACCGCACGCCGCCGTCAGCGCAAGGATTGATGCCATTTTGGGCTGCAGCGCTTTACCGCAAAGCGCTGGAAGCTATTAAAAATATAGCAAAACATGCACGGACCGGTGCCTGCGCTCCCGCGTGCACCCGCCAGGGCGGCGGGCGTTCAACGCTGCGTCAACGCTGCCTGCGAACAATCGCGGCCCAACGCGGTGCCGTGCAGCGGCTGAAGGGGGAGGGGATATGGGCGGTTGGAAGGCGGGGTTGCGGATGCGCCGGTGGGTGCTGGGTTGTCTGCTGGCGTGTGCCTGCGGAGGGGCGGTGGCCGATGACCCGGAACCCGGCTTCACCAATTACGCGCAGCTGGCCTCCATCGCGGTGGGCGGTGTCGCCGCGGTTTACCCGCTGGGAGATCTTACCGACGACCCGCTGCGGGTGGCGGTGCCGGGCATCCGCATCGGCCATTGCGCGCCGCAGAGCATCACGGTGCGGGCCTGGCAGCCCAACTACCAGCCCTATACCGTGCGGGCGCTGGGACAGACGCTCCACCTGTTCGGCGGCGAGACGGAGGGCGCGCTGTCCGTCCCCCTGGCGTTTGGCGCCAACACGGTGGAGCTGGCGGTGGAGCGGCCCCTGTCGTTCGACTACACCGCCAGGGCCTTCTACACGCTGCAGATCGAGCGCGAGGGGCCGGGCGCCAACGCCGAGCTGGCCGCCCTGGCGCTGTCGGCGGGCATGCTGTCCCCGCCGTTCGATCCGGCCACGCACAGCTACAGCGCCACCGTGCGCGACCGGTCCGTGGCGGTGGTCGCCACGGCGGCGGACTGCCCCGGCCTCACGGTCAACGGCCAGCCGGTGGCCAGCGGCAGCGCATCGCCGGCCATCCCGCTGGCCCTGGGCGCGAACACGGTGACGGTGCAGTCCGTGGCTCAGGACGGCACCACCCGCACCTTCGATCTGGCCATCACGCGGCTGGCCAGCGCCAGCGCCGACCTGGACAGCCTCGCCCTGTCCGGCGCCGCGCTCAGTCCGGCCTTCGACAGCGCCGTGACGGGCTACAGCGCCACGGTGCCCTATGCCACCACGGCGGTGTCGCTCACGGCGTCGCCAGCTGCATCCACCGCCACCCTCACCGTCAACGGGGCGTCCTTGGCGGCGGGCGTGCCGCATTCCGTGGCGCTGCAGGCGGGGGCCGCCACGGCGATCGCCGTCGGCGTGCAGTCGGAGGACGGCTTGGCCACCAGGACCTACACCGTGACCGTGGCCCGCGCCGCGCCCGACACCAACGCCCGGCTGGCGGCGCTGGCCCTGTCGGCGGGCACACCGAGCCCGGCGTTCGATCCGGACGTAGTGCTCTACACCGCATCGGTGGCCGGCACCGTCAGCGCGGTGACCGTCACGCCCACCCCCGCCTTCGCCGGGGCGTCGGTCACGGTCAACGGCGCGCCCGTGGCGGCCGGGGGCGGCGTGAGCGTGCCGCTCGCGCCCGGCACCAACACCATCGCCGTTCGGGCCACGGCGCAGGACGGCGCCACGCAGCGCACGTACACGCTGCGCGTGGTGCGTGCCAGCCTCGTGAACAGCGCCAGGCTGCTGGGGCTGGCGCTGTCCAGCGGCACGCCCTGGCCGTCGTTCCATCCCGCAATCGCCGCCTACACCGTGCGGGCCGCCAGCGATGCCTCCACGCTCACGGTCACGCCCACGGCGGAGGATGCGACGGCCACCATCCTCGTCCATGGTGGTCCGGTGGTGCCGGGAGAGGCCTCGGCGCCGATTCCCCTGCAGCCCGGCCACAACGCCATCACCATCCAGGTCACCAGCACCGACGGCCTGCAGACCGGCAGCTACACGCTGGACGTGCTGCGCGGACGCACCGACGCGGCGCTGGCCGGGCTGACGCTGTCGGGCGGCAGCCTCAGCCCCGCGTTCGACCCGGACGTGCTGGCCTACAGCGCCAGCGTGCCTTTCGTGATGGCCTCCGTGCGGGTGGGGCTGGCGCTGCCCGATGCCGAGGCCACGGCCCGCGTCGGCGGGCAGATGCTGCGCAGCGGCCATGCCGCCACCGTGGCGCTGGCGCCGGGGCCCAACACCGTGCCGGTGCAGGTCATGTCCAGCGACGGCATGGTGCAGCGCACCTACCTGGTTTCCATCACGCGCCAGGCGCCGCAGGCGGTGCCGCTCGCGCACAACCCGACGGCCTTCGCCGCGCCGCTGTCGTTGCCGCTGGAGGGCACGCAGGCCGTGACGCTCGCGGTGGGCGACGTGGATGGCGATGGGCATGTGGACATCGCCGCGGTGAGCCTGGTCCGGCGGGACATCGCGCTTCTCGCGGGCCGGGGCGATGGCATCTTCGCCGCCGCGCAGTGGTCGCCGGTGGGGTTGGGCGACGGTTTCCTGCTGGCACTGGGCGACTTCCAGGGCGACGGCTGGCTGGACGCGATGGCGGTGGATGGCAGCCACGCCCAGCTGGCCTCGGGCCTGGGCGATGGGCGCTTCAGCGCGCTGTCGCCCCCGCTGGCCTGGCCGCCCGCGGCGGCCGCGGGCGTCGCGGCGCTGGACGTGGACGGCGATGGCCGCCCCGATCTCGTGTCGCCCGGCGCGAACGGCGCTGCCGTGCAGCGCGGCCTGGGCGGCGGCCGCTTCGCGGACGCGCAGCCGGTGGGGAGCCTGGGCTGGGTGCGGTACGTCGTCGGCGGGGACTTCAATGGCGATGGGCGGATCGACCTGGTGCTGGTCAGCGGCGACGGTGCGCTGCAACTGCTGCCGGGCCTGCCCCTGGGTGGTTTCGGCGCGCCTTTCGACGGGACGCTGGGCGTGCCCATGGGCGGGGCGGTTCCGCGCGTGGGCGACCTCGACGGCGACGGGCGCGATGACCTCGTCGTCGCCGTGTCGGTGAACGGCGTGAGCACGGTGTTCGTGCTGCGGGGCCGCCCGGACGGCAGCTTCGAGAACCCCGTGCGCTTCGCCAGCGGCCTGGGGCCCATGATCGGCCAGGAGGTGCCGCAGGACGTGGTGGTGGGCGATTTCAACGGCGACGGCCATCCCGACGTCGCCGTGCTCAACGGCAACGGCGGCGCCTTCAATGTCGCCATCCTGGCGGGGCAGGGCGATGGCAGCCTGGCGGCGCCGCAGCTGCATTACGTTCCGTGGCTGCCCTCGCGCATGGCGATGGCCGACCTCGACGGCGACGGCAAGCCCGACCTGGTGATGAACGCGCTGTCGAACCGGGGGGAGGGGCTGAGGGTGCTGCGCAACACCGCGCCCGACCTGGCCCAGGTGGTGCCGTCCAGCGGCACGCTGAGCCCGGCGTTCTCGGGCGCCGTCACCGCCTATGCCGTGCAGTTGCCCGTGGGCGGCCCGGACTTCACGCTCACGCCCTGGCTGGCCTTCGGCACCGCCGAGGTGCGCGTCAACGGCGTGCCGGTGGCCAGCGGCAGCGCATCGGCGCCCGTCGCGGTGCCCGCCGGCGGCAGCGCGGTCGTCACGGTGAGCGTGCTGGCGCGCGATGGCGGCACGGCCACCTACACCTTCTCCGCCACGCGCCCCGTGCCCAGCGCGAATGCCCTGCTGGGCGCGCTCACGCTGTCCGCGGGCAGCCTGGGCCCGGCGTTCGATGCCGGCACCCTGCAGTACACGGCGAGCGTGGACCACGCGGTGGCGTCCATCACGCTGACGCCCCTGGCGGCCGAGGCCACGGCCAGCGTGCGGGTCAACGGCGCGCTGGTGGCGCGCGGCAGCGCGTCGGCGCCCATCGCGCTGGCCGTGGGCGACAACCCGGTCACGGTGCTGGTCACGGCGCAGAGCGGTGCCACGCTGTCGTACGTGGTGCGCGTGGTGCGTCCGGCCGCCGCCACCCAGTTCACGGGCGAGGGGCCGGGCGGCGCCGTCACGGCGGGTTTTTCGGGCGGCGGGGCCGGCTGCGGCTTTGCCGCCAGCAGGTTCGTTCCCGCCGCCAGCGTGGCGCCGGCGGCGCCCACGGGCGTGGCCTTTCCGCACGGGCTGTTCGATTTCGCCACCGCCGGGTGCGCGGCAGGGGCCACGCTGCACTTCACCATCACCTATCCCGCGCCGCTGCCGCCCGGCACGCGCTATTGGAAGTGGGGCCCCACGCCCGGCAACGCGGCTGCGCACTGGTACGAGCTGCCCGCCACCATCAGCGGAAACACGGTGCGGTTCAGCATCACCGATGGGGGCCTGGGCGACGATGACTTTGCCCTGGGGCCCAACGGTACGGTGCACGATGCGGGAGGCCCCGGCGTGCCCATGGTGTCGGGCGCGACGGCCGTGCCCACGCTGTCGCCCTGGGCCCTGCTGCTGCTGGCGGCCGGTGTGGCGGCCCTGGCGGGGGCCGGCCGGCGGCGCGCGGCACGGTGAGCGCGGGGCTCAGTCCCCCATCACCACGCCCTCGCGCCGCGGGTCGGCGCCGCCCATCCAGAGCTTCTTGCCGTGGGCGTTGCCCAGGGTGATGGCCTGCAGGCCGCTGGTCATGTTCATCTCGCGCACCTCGGCGCCGCGTGCGCGCAGGGCCTCCACCGTGGCGGGCGGGAAGCGCTTTTCCTCCAGCAGCGTGGGCCCGTTCATGGAGCCGAAGTTGGGCAGGTTGATGGCCTGCTGGGGCATCAGGCCCCAGTGGAAGACGCCGTAGAGCGTCTTGGCCGTGTAGTGGATGATGGCCGCGCCGCCGGGGCTGCCGCCGCTCATCAGCAACTCGCCGGTGGCCTTGTCGAACACCAGCGTGGGCGCCATGGACGAGCGCGGACGCTTGCCGGGCTGCACGCGGTTGGCGATGGGCTGGCCCTGGGCATCGGCGGGCGCGAAGCTGAAGTCGGTGAGCTCGTTGTTGAGCAAAAAGCCCTTGACCATTTGCCGCGCGCCGAACTGGTCTTCGATGGTGGTGGTCATGGCCACCGCGTTGCCGAACGCGTCGACGATGCTGATGTGGCTGGTGCCGTACTCGGGCTGGTCGGGCATGGGCGCGTAGCTGGCCTTCACCGCGCCGGGGTTGCCGGGCTGCGCGACCTTCATGCTCTGTGCGCCGATGAGCTTGGCGCGTTCGGCCAGGTAGGCGGGGGCGAGCAGGCTGCTCCAGCTGCCGGCGGGAGGCTGCACGAAGTCCGGGTCGGCCACGTACTGCGCGCGGTCGGCAAAGGCCAGGCGCGCGGCCTCGGTGTACAGGTGCAGCCAGTCGGCCGAGGGGATACCGTCCTGCAGCGGCTTGGCGGCCGCGTCGGTGTTCTTGAGGATGCCCAGGATCTGCCCGATGGCGATGGCGCCTGAGCTGGGCGGCGGAAAGCCGCAGACGCGGAAGTCCTTGCTGGCGACCTGGTAGTCGTGGCACAGCGCCTCGCGCTTTTTGGGCTGGTAGCCGGCCAGGTCGGCCAGGCTGAGCTTGCCGGGGTTGGTGGGGTGCTTTTGCACCTTGTCGACGATGGCCTGGGCGATCTCGCCCTCGTGCAGGGCCTTGCTGCCTTCGGCGGCGATGCGGCGCAGCACCGCGGCCAGTTCGGGGTTGCGCAGGTTCACGCCCACATCGCGGGCATCGCCATCGGCTTTGTAGAAGTAGGCGGCGGCCACCGGGTCCTTTTTGAGGTGCGGGTCCGCCGCCACCAGGGTGTTAAGCCGTGCGCTGATTTTGAAGCCGCCCTCGGCCAGGGTGATGGCGGGCTGGAACAGTGTGGCCCAGGGCAGTTTGCCGTGCTGCTTGTGTGCCAGCTCCAGCATGCGCACGGTGCCGGGCACGCCGACCGAGCGGCCGCCCACCACGCCGTCGTAAAACGGCACGGGTTTGCCGTCGGCGCCGAGGAAGAGTTTTTCGTCGGCGGCGGCGGGCGCGGTCTCGCGCCCGTCATAGGCCTCCACCACCTTGCCGCTGCTGTGCAGCAGGAAGGCGCCGCCGCCGATGCCGCTGGACTGCGGCTCGACCAGGGTCAGCACCATCTGCACCGCGATGGCTGCGTCCACGGCCGAGCCCCCGGCCTTGAGGATCTGGTAGCCCGCGTCGGTGGCCAGCGGGTTGGCGGCGGCCACGGCGAATTTCTCGGTGGCCCAGCCGGGTTTTTCGGTGTAGCCCGAGGAGCCTTCGGGCTGGGCCGGCACGGTGTAGGCGAACTGCGAGGGGGCGCTGGCGCAGCCGGCCAGCAGTGCGGCGAGCGCGGCGCAGGTGATCAGGCCAGGGCGCAGGCTGCGGGGGGATGCCGGGGCCGGCGAGACGATGGGGGACATGGGCTTCTCCTTCGTGGCAAGCAAGAAGCGGCCATCGTACGGTGCCCAGCCTGCGCGGGGGCTCGGCGTTACATTGCGCTACAGGCGCACGGTTTGAGGCCTTTTGCGGCCCTGTCTCTTTCTGGATAAGCGCTGATAGCTATCAAAAAATGAGCGTTCACGCCGGCACGGGCCCCGCGCGGCCGTCCTGAACCACGAACCGGGCCAGGGTGCTGGCGCCGCTGTCCGCGCGCATCGGGTCGTCCACCGCGCGCAGGGTGGTGGTCCAGCGTTCGGGCGTGATGTCCGCCAGGCCGTAGCCGCGCAGGTCGCAGCGGGCCAGCAGCACGTGGGGGTTGTGCCGCGCCACGGCGTCCACCTTGTCCTGCGTGGTGCCCGAGCGCGAGCTGATGGAGGTGCCGCAGAACTCGCTGGCGATGACGGGCGAGCCGGGGCGGTCCGCGTCGGCGTGCACGCGGCACACGTAGTTCTGGTGGATGTCGCCGCCCAGCAGCACGGTGTTGCGGGGCGCGTGGCGGGCCACCGATTGCAGCAGGCGTGCGCGGCCTGCGGGGTAGCCGTCCCAGCTGTCGGTGGACACCATGCCCGAGGGGTAGTGGCGCGGCGAGAACAGCGTCTGCTGCGCGACCACGCTCCAGCGTGTGGTGTCGCGGGTGGCCGCGTCGCTGGCCAGGCCGGCGTCGAGCCACTGCTCCTGCGCCGCGCCCAGAAAGCTGCGGGCGGGGTCGCCCAGGTCGGCGCACTGGCCGCCGCGCACTGCGCCTGCGCTGGCGGATTCCGGTGTGCGGCAGGCCTGCCATGTGCGGTACTGGCGGCCGTCCAGCAGGTGGATGTGGGCCAGCCGGCCCCAGCGCAGGCGGCGATAGACCTGCAGCGCGTCCCACCGGGTGTCGGGGAAGGGCCGGTTCAGGCTGGCCGCGCGCAGCGGCATGTTCTCGTAGAAGGCCTGCCATGCGGCGCCGCGCATCGCCGCAAAGCCGGTGGCGTCGCCCCGGCCTGCGCCGGCGGCGTAGTCGTTCTGAACCTCGTGGTCGTCCCAGGTCACGGCCCAGGGGCAGGCGGCGTGGGCGGCCTGCAGGGCCGGGTCGCTCTTGTGCAGCGCGTACCGGTCTCGGTAGTCGGCCAGCGTGGTGGCCAGCTGGAGGCTGTGGGTGCGCGCCAGGTCGGCCGTGTTCCTGGGCGTGGCGTATTCGTAGATGTAGTCGCCCAGGAACAGCACCAGGTCGGGCTGGTCGGCCGCCAGGTGGCGCCATGCGGCGTAGTGGCCGTGCTCCCAGCGCTGGCAGGAGGCAAATCCCACGCGCAACGCGCCAGGCAGGTCGCCCGGTGCGGGGGCCGTGCGCGTGCGGCCCACCGTGCTCACTGCATCGCCCAGCAGGAAGCGGTAGTGGTACCAACGGTCCGGGGCCAGGCCGCGCAGCTCCACATGCACGCTGTGGCCGAGCTGCGGCAGGGCAGGCGCCTCGCCCTTTTGCACGATCTTCGCGAAGCGCACATCGTGCGCCACCTCCCACCGAACGGTGTGGGCGGCCTGCACCTGCGCCGCATCGGCCAGCAGCAGCCGCGTCCACAGCACCACGCCGTCGGGCGCCGGGTCTCCACTGGCCACGCCCAGCGCGAACGGATTGGCGTGCAGCGACGGCGGGTTGCTCCAAGCCCAATGGGGCAGGCTGGTGGCAGCGGCAGCCATGGCTGCGCGCCGCAGAAAGGACCGTCTTTGCTCTGGGGGCACTGCAGGGTGCGCCTTAGTGCGCTGCGCTCAAAACTGGCGCAGCCCAGGCCAGCGGCCGCCGCGCAAGGGCCGCCAAGCTGCGGATGCGGCGCTTCGCTTGCGTGCGCTGGCGGCGTCCCCCTCCGGGGGAAGGCGCCGAAGGCGACACAGAGGGGCTTCCTTTCATGCCGCCATCACGCGGTTCTTGCCCGAGCGCTTGGCCAGGTACATGGCCTGGTCGGCGCGGCGGATGGTGTCCGCGCTGTCTTCGCTGTCGTGCAGCTGGGCGACCCCGGCGCTGAAGGTGATGAGCACCTTCTCGGAGCCCTGCAGGAAGAAGCGTGTCGTGAGCTCCCGCTGCAGCCGCGTCATGGCGGCCACGCCGCTTTCCACGGGGGTGTCCGGCAGCACCAGCACGAATTCCTCGCCGCCGTAGCGTGCCAGCAGATCCTGGGGGCGCATGACCTCGCGGGTGACCTGCGCCAGGTGCACCAGCGCCGCATCGCCGCCGGAATGCCCCAGTCGGTCGTTGATGGTCTTGAAGTTGTCCACGTCGAGCAGCGAGAGGCACAGTGGAGACCCCAGGCGGCGCGCACGCGCGATTTCGCGCTCGATGGCCTCGTCCAGGCCCTTGCGGTTGAGCGAGCCGGTGAGCGGGTCGTGCCGGGCCTGCTGGCTGGCGCGGTCGAGCTCTTCCTGCAGCTTGGCCACTTCGGCGCGCTTGGCTTCGGTGCGCTCGCGCAGCTCGTGCAGCTCGTCGTGCGTGACGCGGCTGTCCAGCGCCATCGCGCGGGTGGCGGTCATCACCTCGTGCAGCACGGGGGCGATCTCCTCCAGCGTGTTGGCCTTGCCGATCAGGTCGGCGCACCGTGCCATCGTGCCCTGGTAGGTGGTGCTGGACGCCGTGATCCGGGCCAGCCGTTCGATGAACGTGGCCAGCATGTCCTTCATCTGCTCCTGGGCCTCGACCGTGCGGGCCTTGGCCTCGGCCTGCTTGAAGATCACGTCCTTGAGCCGGCGCTGCACGTCGTCCAGCCGGCGCAGCGTGAGCGGCGGCGTGGACGCGGCCATGAGCGCCTCGGCCTGGCCGTGCAGCCAGCGGTCTTCCAGGCTGAGCACGGCGATGTTCTCGAACACCATGTGCAGCAGCTCCAGCAGGCTGGCGCGGATGGAGGCCTGCTCCTCGGTGGCGAACGACAGCCTGTAGGTGAAGTTGCCCAGCATGAGCTGCACCGTGGAGATGGGGGGCGCGGGCTCCTTCAGGAAGGTGATGAGCTGCTGCGCCATGTCGATCACGCGGGCATCGTCTTCACCAAGCGCGGGCAGCGTGTTGTCGATGAGGCGCGCCAGCATCTGCGCAAACTCGTCCGGCAGGATGCCTGGCGAGGCAGTGGCCGCGGCCCCGGGGGCCGGCTCCACCGGCGCCGATGCCGCCGTGGCGGGGTTCAGGCCCAGGTTGGCGTAGCCCACCAGCACACTTTGTAGCGAAGTCCAGTCTTTGTTGTTGACGGCGCGTTCGAATTGGCCCAGCAGGCGCTTCTGTGCGGGCGTCTGCCCCGGCAGCACCCTCAGGATGTGCTGCAGGGGGCCTTCGGGAAATGGCTGCGGGCTGCGGACTCCTGCGATCTCGTCATACAGCGCCAGATAGTTGTCGGGCGTCGGGGGAAGGCGCCGGGTGGCCAGCTGCTTGAGCGTCTCGCGCGCGATTTCGGAAGGTGGTCGGTCGGCCATGTGCGGACACCAGTGTCAGGGAGAAGCAGGATGCGCGAGTGTGACACAGCGGCCGGATTCCCGGGGCCTGGATGAAGCCGGGCGGCGCGCCCGGCGGGCCACAGGCTCAGTTCACCATCACCAGCTTGCCCATCACGCCCCGCGAACCCATGTGCGCATAGGCGGCGGGCAGCTCGGCCATGGGCATGGTGCGGTCGATCACGGGCTTGATCTTGCCCTGGGCATACCACTGCGCCAGCTCGCCCATCATGGCGGCATTGGCCTTGGGTTCGCGCTTGGCGAAGTCGCCCCAGAACACGCCCACGATGGAGGCACCCTTGAGCAGCGCCAGGTTGAAGGGCAGGGCCGGGATGGGGCCGGAGGCAAACCCCACGACCAGGTAGCGGCCGCGCCAGGCGATGGAGCGGAACGCGGGCTCGGCAAAGTCGCCGCCCACCGGGTCGTAGATCACGTCCGGGCCCTTGCCGTCGGTGAGCGCCTTGATGGATTCGCGCAGGTTGTCCTTGCTGTAGTTGATGGTGGCGTCCGCCCCGATGGAGGTGCACAGCGTGCATTTCTCGTCGGTGGAGGCGGCAGCGATCACGCGTGCGCCCATGGCCTTGGCGATCTGGATGGCCGAGGTGCCCACGCCGCCGGCGGCGCCGAGCACCAGCACTGTTTCGCCGGCCTTGAGCTGGGCGCGGTCCACCAGCGCGTGGTACGACGTGGCGTAGATCATGATGAAGGCTGCAGCATCCACGTGCGAGAAGCCGTCGGGCAGGGGCATGCACAGCGCCGCGGGCGCGATCGTGTGGGTGCCGAAGCCGCCCGTGCCCGACAGGCAGGCCACGTTCTGGCCCACTTTCAGATGCGTCACGCCGTCGCCCACGGCGGCCACGACGCCCGCGTATTCAGAGCCGGGCACGAAGGGCAGTGGCGGCTTCATCTGGTATTTGTTCTGCACGATGAGCAGGTCGGGGAAGTTCAGGCTGGCTGCCTTGATCTCGATGAGCACCTCGCCCGCCTTGGGCGTGGGCGTGGGCAGTTCGGTCCAGGCCAGGGCGTCGACGCCGACGGGGTTGGTGCAAAGCCAAGCGTGCATGGGAAAAGTCTCCTGTCAATGTGGGACGCATGATAGGCGGGGCCTGCCGGGGCGCGATGTCCCACGAGCGACGGCTTGCGCCTGCGTTGTGCAGGGCAGGGCCCGGGGCACGCCACCTACAATCCGTTGCAACCCCTTCTGCAACCATGAAAATTCTGATTTCCAACGACGACGGCTACCAGGCTCCCGGCATCGTGGCGCTGCACGATGCGCTCAAGACCCTCGACGGGGTGGAGGTCGAGGTGGTCGCGCCAGAGCACAACAACAGCGCCAAGTCCAATGCGCTCACCCTGCATTCGCCGCTGTATGTGCACCAGGCGCACAACGGCTTCCGCTACGTGAACGGCACGCCCGCAGACTGTGTGCACATCGCCCTCACCGGCCTGCTGGGCTACCGGCCCGACCTGGTGGTGTCGGGCATCAACAACGGCGCCAACATGGGCGACGACACCATCTATTCCGGCACCGTGGGCGCGGCGATGGAGGGGTATCTGTTCGGCATCCCCGCCATTGCCTTCTCGCAGGTGGACAAGGGCTGGGGCGAGATCGAGGCGGCCGCGGCCAAGGCGCGCGAGATCGTCGCGCAGATGCGGGCCCAGCGTCTCGTGACAGAGACCCCATGGCTGCTGAATGTGAACATTCCCAACATGCCGCTGGAGGCGCTGCAGCCCCTCAAGCTGTGCCGGTTGGGGCGCCGCCACGCGGCCGAGCGGGTGATCGTGCAGGAAAGCCCCCGGGGCGAGGCGATGTACTGGATCGGCAGCGCGGGGGCCGCCAAGGACGATGCGGAAGGCACGGATTTTCATGCCACGGCGCAAGGCCACGTGTCGATCACGCCGCTGAAGGTGGACCTGACGGACCACGACAACCTGGGCTACTGGGCACAGACCGCGTCCCGCCTTGTGGCAGGCGTGGCCGGGGCGCCGGGACCGTGATGCAGCGCCGCCCCGGATTCCCTGCCAGGTTGCCAGGATCTGGACCTTCTCCCGCCAGGCCCGCCCCGGTCGCTCCGCCCGCGCGCCAGCCGGCGGCGGCGCCGGTGGGGGTGGGGCTGGATTCGGCGGCGGTGCGCGCGCGCATGGTGCACAAGCTGGCGGCCGGAGGCATCACGTCGCCGGCGGTGCTGCACGCCATGGGCACCGTGGAGCGCCATCGTTTTGTCGACAGCGCGCTGGTCAACCAGGCGTATGAGGACACCAGCCTGCCGATTGGCCTTGGGCAGACCATTTCCAAGCCGAACGTCGTGGCCCGCATGTGCGAGTTGCTGCTGGGCGCCGAAGGCGCGCGCGCGGGCGGATTGGGACGTGTGCTGGAGATCGGCACGGGCTGCGGCTACCAGGCGGCCGTGCTGAGCCACCTGGCGCGCGAGGTCTATACCCTGGAGCGCCTGCGGGGCCTGCACGACAAGGCGCGCCACAACCTGCGCCCGTTTCGCCTGGCCAATGTCCACTTGCTGTTCGGGGACGGCATGCTGGGCTACGCCAAGGGCGCGCCTTACGCGGCCATCATCGCTGCCGCGGGCGGGGATGCCGTGCCGCAGGCGTGGTGCGACCAGCTGGCGGTCGGAGGGCGGCTGGTGGCGCCCATGGCGGTGGCAGGCGGGCAGCAGATGTTGCTGGTGATCGACAAAACCCCGCACGGATTGAAACAAAACGTGCTCGAGCCCGTACATTTTGTCCCCCTAAAATCGGGGATTGCCTGAAGGGAAATGCTTATGTTCGTATCGCGTGGTCTTGTGGTTGGGTTTACCGTGGCGCTGGCGGGGCTTGCGCTCACCGGTTGCGGCACCCGGCTGAACAAGGCTCCTGTGGAAGACCGGGGCACATCCTCCTCGTCCTCCGCGCCTCCGCCAGCGGCCCAGCCCGGCGTGGTGGTGGGGACACCCCTCAAGCCGCTGCCCGGCGCGGAAAATGCCGGAAAACCAGGCTACTACACGGTCAAGCCGGGAGATACCCTCATTCGCATCGGCCTGGAGTCGGGCCAGAGCTGGAAAGACATTGCGCGCTGGAACAACCTCGAGAACGCGAATCTGATCGAAGTGGGCCAGGTGCTGCGCGTGGCGCCGCCCGCGCCCGCCTCGCAGGCCGTGGCCGCCGACAGCGGCGTGGTCACCCGCCCGGTGACCTCCTCGACGGTGACACCCGCCAACCCCGCCAGTGCGGCCGTGCCCCCGGCCAGCGCGGCCAAGCCCGCCACCTCGGCGGCCTCCGGCCCCGTGGTGGCCGTCGCGCCGGCAACGCCGACACCGTCGTCGGGCGCCGCGGAAGACGACATGGCATTCATCTGGCCCGCTCCGGGCTCGCTGATCGCCGGGTTCGACGAGGCGCGCAACAAGGGATACGACATTGCTGGCAAGGCGGGAGACCCCGTCCTGGCCGCCGCCGACGGCCGCGTGGTGTATGCGGGCGCGGGGCTGCGCGGATACGGCAACCTCGTCATCCTCAAGCACAACAACACCTTTCTGACAGCGTACGCGCACAACCAGACCCTGCTCGTCAAGGAGGACCAGTCCGTGCGCAAGGGGCAGAAAATTGCCGAGATGGGCAGCACCGACGCCGACCGCGTCAAGCTGCACTTTGAAATCCGCCGGCAAGGCAAGCCCGTCGACCCGTCGCGCTACCTGCCTGCACGTTGATTTCCGCCGTGGCTTCGCCGCCAATGGGCGCAACGGGCATGCCGCGGGAATCGGCCGGGGCAGCGGATGAGCTGCTGGCCGACGAGTCGGAAGGGCTGGCGGACGAGTCCGGGAGCGAGCTTCGCTCCATGCACATCGGGGCCGGACAGCATGGCGTGCGGCTGGACCGGGCGCTGGTCGATCTGGTGCCCGAGTTTTCCCGCAGCTACCTGCAGCAACTGCTGGCGCAGGGGCTGGTAAGCCTCAATGGCAAGCCGCTTCCCAAGGCGGCAGCGCGCGTGAAGGCGGGCGATCAGGTGGTGCTGGAAATGCGGCCCACGCTGCAGAGCCAGGCCTTCCGGCCTGAGTCCATGTCCATCGACGTGGTGTTCGAGGATGCCCATCTGCTGGTGGTGAACAAGCCCGCCGGCCTGGTGGTGCACCCCGCGCCCGGGAACTGGAGCGGCACCTTGCTCAACGGCCTGCTCGCCCGCGACGAAAAGGCGCTGACCGTGCCGCGCGCGGGCATCGTGCACCGGCTCGACAAGGACACCAGCGGGCTGATGGTCGTTGCCCGCGACCGCGCCACCATGGACGCGCTGGTCGCATTGATTGCCGAGCGCAAGGTGCAGCGGCAGTACGTGGCCATGGCCCACGGCGCATGGTCGGGTCCCAAGATCCGCACGGTGGAAGCGCCCATTGGCCGGGATCCGCGCAACCGCCTGCGCATGGCGGTCGTCGACCTGGCGACCCATGCGGGCAAGCTCGCGCGCACCGACATCCGGTGGCTCGCTGGCGCGGACGAGGGCTGCTGGGTGCAATGCACCCTGCATACGGGCCGCACGCACCAGATCCGCGTGCACATGGCGTCCTTGCGGCATCCGTTGGTGGGGGATGGCCTGTATGGCGGCGCGCCGGTCGGCAGCCTGCAGCGGCAGGCGCTGCATGCCTACCGCCTGGCCTTCTCGCACCCTGTGACCGGCGAGGCGCTGGAATTCCGGGCGCCGGTGCCGCAGGACATCTGCCAGGCCCTCTCGTCATGGGGGCTGGGCTACAATGCGCCCTGACGGCCAGACTGGCCCCAGCCCGAAGACGGAATCCCGCCGGGCTCTTGCGTCGCGCCAGCACCCTTGCACAGCGCGCCATTGATTGCCCCCTGCTGTTGATGTGACACCCGTTGCAACGCGTGGCACTTTTCCAGGAATCGCTGAACCATGAACACGGTGGATGCCAAAAGGGTCCTCGAAACTGCGTTGATCTGCGCGCAGCAGCCTGTGCCTTTGCGCGAGCTGCGGGTGCTGTTCCATGACGCGCTGGGGTCGGACACGCTCAAGGTATTGCTGCAGGAGCTGCAGCTGGAATGGACGCAGCGTGGCGTGGAGCTGGTTCAGGTGGCCACGGGCTGGCGTTTCCAGAGCCGGCCCGAGATGCGCGAGTACCTCGACCGGCTGCACCCCGAAAAGCCGCCGCGCTATTCGAGGGCCACCATGGAAACCTTGGCGATCATTGCGTATCGCCAGCCTGTGACGCGGGGTGATATCGAGGACATCCGGGGGGTGACGGTCAACAGCCTGATCGTCAAGCAGCTGGAAGACAGGGGCTGGGTCGAGGTCATCGGCCACCGGGAAACGGTGGGGCGTCCGGCGCTGTTTGCGACCACGCGGCAGTTTCTGGATGACATGGGGCTGCAGTCGCTGGACCAGTTGCCGGTGCTGGATGACCCCACCGGCAATGCCAATGTCCTGGAGGCCATGGCCGCTGCCGCCCAAGGGGTGATAGAGCCGGAGCCCGAACCGGCAGCGGAGCTGGTCGCTGCGCCATCGGAGCCCGGCCCGGGCCAACAGCCGCCAGAACCGGGCGCGGCGCCGGATGCGGTGCTGCCCGTGGAAGACTTTTTTCAGAATGCGGAGACGGATCTCCGCGACGACGATGCCGATACCCCGGGTGGTATCCAGGGAAATACTTGATGAACGATTCGACCCCCGAAATGCCGGCTGATCTGCCGGAGGCTGCGCCTGCGCAGGCGGCTGCGGCGCCGAAGAAACCTGCTGCCAAGCGCGCCCCGCGCAAGAAGGCGGTGCCGGTGGCTGTGGTTGCCGAGGAGCAAAGTGCTGCTGGCGACGCCATCGCTTCGGCGGCCCCCGAGGCCGTTTCTGAGGTGGAGCCCGTGACAGCTGCGGAGTTGTCGCCCGAGGCGCCCTCCTCGTCGCAGGTGGTTGCAGGGCCCGAGGCCGAGACTGCGGCGGCGCATGCGGAAGGCTCTGAGTCTGCGGGCCAGCCAGGGCAGGGCGGCCGCAGGAACCAGGGCCAGCCCGGCGGCAGGCCGCCCCAACGCCCCGAAGGTGCCGGGCGCGACAGGCGCAAGGCGGCGCCGGCGGTGGATGGCTATCAGTTCGAGGATGTGGTGTCGGGCCGCTTCGATGAGGATGATGCGTCGGCCGACGCCGTTCCCGCCAAGCGCGTATTGCTGCCCCAGGTGGAAACGCCCAAGCTTCACAAGGTGCTGGCCCAGGCGGGGCTGGGGTCGCGGCTCGAGATGGAGCAGCTCATCCTGGAAGGGCGCATCTCCGTGAACAACGAGCCTGCCCATATCGGACAGCGCATCCAGTTCGGAGACCAGGTCAAGGTCAACGGCAAGCCCATCCGCTACCGGATCGACCCGCCGCCCGCGCGCGTGATCGCGTACCACAAGCCGGTGGGCGAAGTGGTGACCCATGACGACCCCCAGAACCGGCCCACTGTCTTTCGCAAGCTGCCCCGGCTCATGCAGGGCAAGTGGCAGTCTGTCGGGCGCCTGGATCTGAACACCGAAGGCCTGCTGCTGTTCACCAGTTCCGGCGAACTTGCCAACAAGCTCATGCACCCGCGTTTTGGCTTGGAGCGCGAGTACGCCGTGCGGGTGCTGGGCGCCTTGAGCAACGAAGAAAAGCAGAAGCTGCTGGATGGCGTGCGCCTGGACGATGGCATGGCATCCTTTGGATCGATCGAGGATGGCGGTGGCGAAGGCTCCAACTGCTGGTACCGGGTCACCATTTCCGAAGGGCGCAACCGCGAGGTGCGTCGGATGCTGGAGTCTGTGGGACATGCGGTCAGCCGGCTGATCCGTATCCGGTACGGCGCCATGGTGCTGCCGCGCGGGCTCAAGCGCGGCGCCTGGCTGGAACTCGATGAGAGTGACATCCGCGCCCTGGTCCAGGCCGCCGGTGCCGGACGGCCGGAGGCTCCGGCCGAAGGCCGGTTGGAAGAGGGGCCGGGTGCGGGCGGGCGCGGCGGCAACAAGCGCAACCGGGGGCGCAACGGGCCCCGCGTGGGCGACGGCCCGCGCCGCGACATGTCGCAGGGGGCGCCGGGCGGCCCCCGCGGCCAGAAACCCCGCCGTGACAATGGACAACAAGGTCAGGCCCGCGGCAACAATGCCGGCGGCGGTGACCGCCAGCGCGGGGCGGCACAGCCGGATCCGATGAAGACCTCGGTGGGCTATATCGGCATGGACAGCCTCTCGCGGCACCGCCAGGACAAGCGGCGCCCCGGCGGAGGCGGCCCTCGCCGCGGGGGCGGCGGGCGCTGAGCGCACGCTGCGCCGGTCTGCCCGGTTAGAATCGAGGGCTTTGTCCAGTGGGCAAACGAATTACAGCAACATCATCCATTCAGGAAATCAACATGGCAATCGAACGCACCCTCTCCATCATCAAGCCCGACGCAGTGGCCAAGAATGTCATCGGTCAGATCTATGCACGCTTTGAAGCTGCCGGCCTCAAGGTCGTGGCTGCACGCATGGCCCACCTGTCGCGCCTGGAAGCCGAGCAGTTCTACGCCGTGCACAAGGAGCGTCCTTTCTTCAAGGACCTGGTGGACTTCATGATCTCCGGCCCCGTGATGATCCAGGCCCTGGAGGGTGAAAACGCGATTCTGAAGAACCGCGAACTCATGGGCGCCACGGACCCCAAGAAGGCAGAAGCCGGCACCATCCGCGCCGACTTCGCTGACAGCATCGATGCCAATGCAGTGCATGGTTCCGACGCAGCTGAAACCGCCCAGGCAGAAGTGGCCTTCTTCTTCCCCGGCCTGAACATCTACTCGCGCTGATATGGTGCTCCCCATGCCTGTTCCCGCAATCGTGGGACACCTGCGCCATGGGGACGACCGCGCTCGGCCCGTCACTGGGAGGGCGCGATGACCACCACCAACCTGCTGGAATTTGACCTCGACGGCCTGGCTGCTTTCTGCCAGCAACTGGGCGAAAAGCGGTTTCGCGCCACCCAGCTGTTTCGCTGGATCCACCAGCGCGGCGCCAGTGACTTTGACGCCATGAGCGATCTGGCCAAGGCCCTGCGCGACAAGCTCAGGGGTTGCGCCCGCGTCGAGGCCTTGCCGGTCATCTCAGAGCATGTTTCCTCGGACGGCACGGTGAAGTGGCTGTTCGACGTGGGGGATGGCAATGCGGTGGAAGCCGTCTTCATTCCTGAGGATGACCGCGGAACGCTGTGTATTTCCTCCCAGGCCGGCTGTGCCGTGGGGTGCCGCTTTTGCTCCACGGGGCATCAGGGTTTCAGCAGGAATCTGACCACGGGCGAGATCGTCGCGCAGTTGTGGTTTGCAGAGCATTCCTTGCGCAAACGCCTCAAGTCCGAAGATCGGGTGATCTCGAACGTCGTGATGATGGGGATGGGCGAGCCGCTGCAGAACTACTCGGCGCTCGTGCCCGCCTTGCGTGTCATGCTCGATGACCATGGGTATGGTCTGTCGCGGCGGCGGGTGACGGTATCCACGTCGGGCGTGGTCCCCATGATGGACCGCCTCTCGCAGGATTGCCCGGTGGCCCTGGCCGTGTCTTTGCATGCGCCCAACGATCCGCTGCGGGACAATCTGGTACCGCTCAATCGCAAGTATCCGATCGAAGAGCTGCTGGAGGCCTGCAACCGCTATCTGGCGCACGCACCGCGTGATTTCATCACTTTTGAATACTGCATGCTCGATGGCGTCAATGACCAGCTGGAGCATGCGCAGCAGCTGATCGAACTGGTCAAGCCCGCCCGCGGCTCAGGGGTGCGCTGCAAATTCAATCTCATTCCCTTCAATCCATTTCCCGCATCGGGGCTGTTGCGATCTGCGCAAAATCAGGTGGTTGCATTTGCGAAGGTCCTGAGCGATGCAGGTATTGTCACAACGGTGCGCAAGACCCGGGGAGATGATATCGACGCGGCCTGTGGCCAGCTCGCGGGAGATGTCAAGGATCGCACACGGGCCGCCGAGCGCATGGCAAAGCAGCGGACAATCGTGCTCAAACCGGTGACTTGATCAGCAAGCAATCGGCATACTTCAAGGAGGCTCTACATGGTGGGATTGGTTGGAAGCTGGCAGCAACTTGGCCGCTGGACACTCACGGCATGTGGCGTGCTCGCATGCATGTCCGTACTGCAGGGGTGTGCGACCAACAACAGCATGTCCACCGTGGATACCAATGCGGGATTGGTCACTCCGTCCGATGAGCCTGAAACGCGGCGCCGTGCCCGCATCCGCCTGGAGCTTGCATCCAACTATTTCGAGAACGGCCAGACGGCCGTGGCGCTTGATGAAGTCAAGCAGGCGCTGGCGGCCGATCCCACGTATTCCGACGCCTTCAACCTGCGCGGCCTCATCTACATGCGGCTGAACGATTTTGCGCAGGCGGACGACAGTTTTCGCAGGGCGCTGGCGCTCAGGGGGAACGATCCCAACCTGTTGCACAACTACGGCTGGTTGCTCTGCCAGCAGCAGAAGTACGCAGAAGCGGACCAGCAATTCGGGCGGGCGCTGGCCAATCCTTCCTACACCGCGCGCAGCAAGACACTCATGGCACGCGGGCTTTGCCAGTCGGGGGCCGGTCAGTTCGCCGAAGCCGAGCAGTCACTGCTCAAGGCCTATGAACTGGATGCCGCCAACCCCGTGGTGGGCTACCACCTGGCTGCGCTTTTGTTGCGGCGCAACGAGCTGACCCGCGCCCAGTTCTATATCCGGCGGCTGAACAACAGCCAGTTTGCCAACTCCGAATCGCTGTGGCTCGGAATCAAGGTGGAGCGTGGCCTGGGTGACTCCGTGGCCATGAAGCAGCTGGCGGAACAGTTGCGCAAGCGTTTCCCGGATTCGCGGGAACTGGGGGCATACGAGCGTGGGGTTTTCAATGAGTGAGGTTCTGGAGAGTGGTGGAATGACAGCGGGTGGATTGCTCAGGGAAGCGCGGCAGGCATCCGGCATGCACATTGCCGCCTTGGCCGTGGCGCTGAAGGTGCCGGTCAGCAAGCTGGAGGCGCTGGAGGCCGACAACTACGAGGCGCTGCCTGATACGGTGTTTGTGCGGGCGCTGGCATCCAGCATCTGCAGGACACTCAAGCTCGATCCTGCGCCCGTCCTGTCGCTGTTGCCGCAAAGCAAGAGTCCGCGTCTGGCCACGGACAGCGCCGGTCTCAATGCACCCGTGAAGGGCGGTTCTGGCAAGTCGTCTTCGTCCTCGGGGTCCTTTTCGGGATCCACTTCGCGGTCCGTCACCTTGGTGGTGCTGGCGCTGCTGGTGGGAGCTCTCGTCCTTGTTTTCTTTCCCCGCCAGCAGGACGGGGCGACGAGCACGACAGGCGCAGTGCAGGCAGCTGCCCCGGTGACGGCCGCTCCTTCGGTCATCGCGGAACCTCAGGCCAGCCCCGCACCCACAGAAGTATCGAGTGCCGCGACCGGCGTTGCCGAGCGCAAGCCGGAGAGCCCCGCGCCAGTTGCGGCGGGGCGCCCCGATGCAGCCGCGCCCGCGGCTGCCAATGGTGTTGCATCGGCCCCGGTGGCGACCGCCAGCGCAGCCGCCCCCCCCGCAGGTGCGCTGGTGCTGCGCGCGCGCAGTGAATCCTGGGTGCAGGTGCGGGACTCCGCAGGCGCGGTAGCGCTGCAGCGCAATCTGGTCGCGGGCGAGTCGGTGTCGGTCGCCGGGTCGATGCCTTTGGCGGTTGTCATCGGACGCGCGGACGTGACGGAGGTCTTCGTGCGCGGCAAGCCTTTCGACCTGACGACTGTGTCGCGTGAAAACGTTGCTCGCTTCGAGGTGAAATAGTGGAACAGGTATCTGGTGATATGGGGCCCATTGCGATTGCATCCCCTTTGCCTCGGCGCTCACGCCAAGCCAGGATCGTGTGGGGATCCCGTGTCGTGACGGTGGGCGGCGATGCGCCCGTGCGCGTGCAATCCATGACAAATACCGATACGGTGGATGCCATCGGCACGGCCATACAGGTCAAGGAGCTGGCGCAGGCGGGTTCGGAGTTCGTGCGGATTACCGTGAATACCCCCGAGGCCGCGGCGGCAGTGCCCTATATCCGGGAACAACTGGACCGGATGGGGGAAAGTGTGCCGCTCGTGGGGGACTTTCACTACAACGGGCACCGGCTGCTCACGGATTTTCCCGATTGCGCACAGGCGCTGTCCAAGTACCGCATCAATCCGGGCAATGTCGGCAAGGGTGACAAGAGGGACCGGCAGTTTGGCCAGATGATCGATGCCGCCATGCGGTGGAACAAGGCGGTGCGCATCGGGGTGAATTGGGGCAGTCTCGATCAGGATCTGCTGGTGGACCTGATGGACGCCAACAGCCGCCGGGCCTCGCCCTGGGAGGCGCGCCAGGTCATGTATGAGGCGCTCATCACGTCGGCCATCGAGTCCGCCCGCCGGGCCGAGCAGATGGGGCTGGATGGCAATCAGATCATCCTGTCGTGCAAGGTCAGTGGAGTGCAGGATCTGATTTCCGTCTATCGTGAGCTCGCACGCCGCTGCGACTATGCGCTGCATCTGGGGCTGACGGAGGCGGGCATGGGAACCAAGGGCACGGTGGCGTCGGCAGCCGCGCTGTCGGTTCTGCTGCAAGAAGGCATCGGCGATACCATTCGCGTGTCCCTGACGCCCCAGCCCGGGGAGGCGCGCACGCAGGAGGTGGTGGTCGCCTCCGAGATATTGCAGGCGTTGGGTCTGCGTATATTTGTCCCCAGCGTCACGGCATGCCCGGGCTGTGGCCGCACCACAAGCACGACCTTTCAGGACCTGGCCAAGCAGATCGACGATTTTCTGCGTGCCCAGATGCCCGTATGGCGGGTTCGTTATCCCGGCGTCGAGAATCTGCGCGTCGCCGTGATGGGGTGCATCGTCAACGGTCCTGGCGAAAGCAAGCACGCAGACATCGGCATCAGCCTGCCCGGTACGGGTGAGGCGCCTGCGGCCCCTGTGTTCATTGATGGCGAAAAGGCCCTGACTCTGCGCGGCGAGAACATTGCCAATGAGTTCCATCAGATCGTCGAGCAGTACATTGAAAAGCGTTTCGGTGCCGCGGTTCCCGCCGCCTGACCCGCTGCATCCGCGCCGACAGCCCTTGCTCGGCCCCCGCAGTGGGGCCGCAAGGAAGCTCTCTCAAAATAATTGGATAAGAAAAGAACAGCTGTGAGTAACGAAAAAAGCGCCACCTCGCCCAAGCCGGAAAAGCTGGTGGCCGTGAAAGGCATGAATGACATCCTGCCTCCGGAATCTGCCCGCTGGGAGTGGCTGGAGGCCAAGGTCCGGGGCCTGATGGCGCGCTACGCCTACCGCAATATCCGTACGCCGATCGTCGAGCCCACGCCGCTTTTTGTGCGGGGGCTCGGCGAGGTGACCGATATTGTTGAAAAAGAGATGTACTCGTTCGAGGACCGTCTCAATGGCGAGCACCTGACCCTGCGCCCCGAGGCGACGGCAGGCGTCGTGCGCGCCGTGGCCGAGCATTCCATGCTGTACGACGGGGGCAAGCGCCTGTACTACATGGGGCCCATGTTCCGCCACGAGCGTCCGCAGCGCGGGCGGTATCGCCAGTTCCATCAGATTGGCGCCGAGGCGCTGGGTTTTCCGGGCGCCGAAGTCGACGCGGAACTGATTTTGCTGGCCCAGGCGCTGTGGCGTGAACTGGGGCTTCAGAATGTGCGGCTGGAGCTCAACAGCCTGGGCGAGCCCCATGAACGCAAGGCCCATCGTGCTGCGCTGATCTCGTACCTCGAGCAGCATGCCGATGTGCTGGACGAAGAAGCACGCCGGCGCTTGCACAGCAACCCCCTGCGCATTCTGGATACCAAGAACCCCGCCATGCAGGCCATCGTGGAGGCCGCACCTCGGTTGATCGATTTCCTGGGGCCAGAGTCGCTCGCGCATTTCGACGCAGTGAAGTCCATCCTGAGTGCCAATGGCGTCGCATGGACCGTCAATCCGCGCCTTGTCAGGGGCATGGACTACTACAACCTGACCGTGTTCGAGTTCGTCACCGACCAATTGGGCTCGCAGGGCACGATTTGTGGCGGCGGCCGCTACGACTACCTGATCGGTCAGATTGGTGGCAAGGCTGCGCCAGCGGTGGGCTGGGCGCTGGGGGTTGAGCGTGTGCTCGAACTCCTCAAGGAGCAGGCCAGCGCATTGCCGGCGCTGGCTCCCGATGTGTATGCGGTGATTCCCTCGGCGGCGGCGTTGCCGGTGGCGGTTGCGGCCATCGAGCGCCTGCGGCAGCTCGGCGTCAGTGTGCAGATGCATGCTGCGCCCGCAGGCGGTGAAGGAATGGGCAGCATGAAGTCCCAGTTCAAGAAGGCAGATGCGAGCGGCGCGCTGCATGCACTGGTCTTTGGCGACGATGAGCTCTCCCGAGGGATGGTTGTTGTCAAGTCCTTGCGCGATGGTGTCGGAGCGCAGGCCGAGCAACCGCTGGACTCACTGGTCGAATGGGTGTCCCACCTACAATCCAACCGCTAAACAGAACATATTCCATGGCAAATCACCTAGATCTCGAAGAACAAGAACAGCTTGACCAGCTCAAGCATTTCTGGAACACCTGGGGCACGCTCATCAGTTCGGTACTGATTCTGGTGGCGGGCTCCCTGGTTGCGTGGAACGGATACCAGTATTGGCAAAACCGCCAGGCGAGCCAGGCCGCGGCGCTCTTTGATGCCGTGGACGTGGCTGCCCGGACGGGGGATCAAGCGCGCATGGCGCAGGCGTTTGCCGACCTCAAGGCCAAGTATTCGGGCACTACGCAGGCGAGCCAGGCCGGCCTCGCGCTCGCCAAGACGATGGTGGATGCCGGCAATGCCGATGGCGCGAAAGAAGCGCTGGCCTGGGTGGCCGCCCAGTCCGGGGATGATGGCCTCAAGGCGCTGTCCAGGTTGCGCTTGGCCAGCGTGCTGATGGACCAGAAAAACTACGATGAGGCGCTCAAGCAGGTGTCTGGCAGCACTCCCCTTGAGTTTGAAGCGGTGTTCGCAGATCGCAAGGGTGATATCTATTCCCTGCAGGGCAAGCGCACAGAGGCGATCGCGGAGTATGCGAAGGCATACAAGGCCTTCGAGGAGAGTGTGGAGTATCGGCGCCTCGTGGAAATCAAGCTTGGTGCCCTGGGGGTCTCGCCGCAGGGTATCGCGGTGGCTGAGGCTGCTCCTGTGGAAGGGGTGAAATAACCATGGCGTTCATTTGTGCAAACAACACGCCGGGCGGGCGGATGCTGCTGCGTGGCGTTTCGTCCGCGGTGCTGGTCGCCACGTTGGCCGGGTGTTCGCTGTGGAGTGGCAGCAGCTCCAAACCCGTACCTGCCGATCTGGGGGCCAATGTCGCTGTCCTGGGTGTGCGGCAGGCATGGACAGCGCGCATCGGCAATGTTGGAGGATTTCCGCTGGAGGTCCACTCCGCAGGCAATGTGGTGACCGTGGCATCCGCTGACGGTGTGGTGGCTGCGATCGATGCGCGCACCGGTGGAGACGTATGGCGCACCGCACTGGCCGAGCCCTTGTCCGCGGGTGTGGGAAGCGATGGAAAGTCTGCGGCTGTCGTGTCCCGCAGCAACACGTTGATTGTTCTGGATGCCGGCCGTGAGCGTTGGCGGCAATCCTTGGCTGCGCAGGTATTCACGCCCCCCCTGGTCGCTGGCGGGCGTGTCTTTGTGCTGTCGACGGATCGGTCGCTGGCCGCCTACGATGCTGTGACGGGGCGCAAGCTCTGGAGCCAGCAGCGCCCTGGAGACCCCTTGGTCTTGCGCCAAGCCGGCGTACTCCTGGCTGTGGGAGATACCTTGGTGGCGGGTTTTGCCGGCCGCCTTGTGGGCTTGAACCCGGACAACGGCAGCGTTCGCTGGGAGGCGCCGCTGGCCAGCTCGCGCGGTACCAATGATGTCGAACGCCTGGTGGAACTGGTCGGCCGTACCAGCCGGGTAGGGGACTCCGTCTGTGCACGGGCCTTCCAGTCGGCTGTGGGTTGCGTCAATACGGCCAGAGGCGCGGTGGCCTGGACGCAGCCGGCCAGTGGAGCCGATGGAGTGCACGGCGATGGCGAAGCGCTGTTCGGGGCCGAGAGCAATGGCACGGTGATTGCGTGGCGCCGCAGCGACGGCTCACGCCTGTGGGCGACGGACAGGCTCAAGCACCGCAAACTGACAGCGCCTTTGCTGCTGGGGCGCTCGGTGGTGGTCGGGGACGATGCAGGCCTCGTTCATCTGCTTTCCCGTGCGGACGGTTCTCCGCTTAACCGCATTGCCACCGATGCATCCGGCATAGCTGCGGCGCCTGCTGTCGCTGCCGATACGCTGGTGGTGGTCACGCGAAACGGTGGCGTCTACGGATTCCGTCCTGATTGATGGATCTTATTCAATGAAGCCAGTTATCGCCCTCGTCGGGCGTCCGAATGTCGGCAAGTCCACGCTTTTCAACCGTCTGACCAAGTCTCGCGACGCCATCGTGGCGGATTTCGCCGGGCTGACGCGAGACCGGCATTACGGCAATGGCAAGCAAGGCAAGCACGAGTACATCGTCATCGATACAGGGGGCTTCGAGCCTGATGCATCGAGTGGCATCTACAAGGAGATGGCCAAGCAGACGCAGCAGGCCGTTGCCGAGGCGGATGTGGTCATCTTCGTGGTCGATGCACGTGCCGGCGTTTCTGCGCAGGACCATGACATTGCAAACTACCTGCGCCGCCTTGGCAAACCCTGTGTGCTGGTCGCCAACAAGGCGGAGGGCATGCTGGAAGGCGTGCAACTGGCAGAGTTTTATGAGCTGGGGCTGGGCGAGGTGTATCCCGTGTCCGCGGCGCATGGGCAGGGTATCCGCAGTCTGGTTGATATCGCCCTGGAACCCCTGCAGCTTCCTGAGCCGGACGACTCCGAGGCCGGCTCCGACAAGAGCATCATCAAGCTTGCCGTCGCAGGGCGGCCCAATGTCGGTAAATCGACGCTGATCAACACCTGGCTTGGCGAGGAGCGCCTTGTCGCGTTTGACATGCCGGGCACGACCCGGGATGCCATCACCGTGCCATTCGAGCGCAATGGCCAACGCTTCGAGCTGGTCGATACGGCGGGGTTGCGCCGCAAGGGCAAGGTGTTTGAGGCGATCGAGAAATTTTCGGTCGTGAAGACTCTCCAGGCCATTGAATCGGCCAACGTGGTTCTGCTGCTGCTGGACGCGACCCAGGGGGTCACGGATCAGGATGCGCACATCGCAGGCTACATCCTTGAAAGCGGCAGGGCCGTGGTGGTGGCTGTCAACAAATGGGATGCCGTGGACGACTACCAGCGCCAGTTGCTGGAACGGTCCATCGAGACCCGGCTCGCCTTTCTGAAGTTTGCCTCGATGCATTTCATTTCCGCCAAGAAGCGGCAGGGGCTGGGGCCGCTGTGGACGTCGATCGCCCAGGCGCACAAGGCGGCAACCTGCAAAATGTCCACGCCGGTGCTTACACGCCTGCTCCTGGAGGCTGTGCAGTTCCAAAGTCCCAAGCGGGCAGGCATGTTCCGCCCCAAGATGCGGTATGCACACCAGGGGGGCATGAACCCGCCGGTGATCGTGATCCATGGCAATTCGCTCGAACATGTCACCGATGCCTACAAGCGCTTCCTGGAAGGACGCTTCCGCAAAGAGTTTGATCTGGTGGGCACGCCGCTGCGGATAGAAATGAAAACCTCCCACAATCCTTTTGCCGACAAGGACGAGGCCTGATCCAAAGGCTGGAGCCCTGAAGGGCCATGCACTACCAGCCCGATTTGCCCTTCGGGCTGTGGTAAGGTGCTGGTTTACAACAACATTTTGAACACGGAGAATATCGTGAGCAATAAAGGCCAGCTTTTGCAAGATCCCTTCCTCAACGCGCTGCGTCGGGAGCATGTTCCTGTTTCCATCTATCTGGTGAATGGAATCAAGCTGCAGGGGCAGATCGAGTCATTCGACCAGTATGTGGTGTTGCTGCGCAATACAGTGACCCAGATGGTTTACAAGCACGCTATTTCCACCATCGTGCCAGGTCGCGCCGTCAATTTTTCCACCGCCGACACCCCTGATGCAGATAGCAGCAACGCTTGAGTTGTTGTTTCTGAACCGGTCTTCGCTTCTTGCACGGATGGTGCGAGAAGGCTATCTGATTTGCATGCGATGACATCTTCGCGCGTGGACGGCACCCCGGTGCTGCTGGTGGGGGTGGACTTTGGTTTTCCCCATTTTGATGGCGATCTCGAGGAATTGGGCCTGCTCGCACAGACGGCGGGCATGAACCCGGTTGGCCGCCTGACATGCAAACGCAAGGCCCCGGACGCGGCCTTGTTTGTCGGAAGTGGCAAGGCAGACGAAATTCGCACTGCGGCACAGATGCACGGTGCGGTAGAGGTGCTGTTCGATCAATCGCTCAGCCCAGCCCAGCAACGTAACCTGGAGCGTCACCTTGAGCTTCCAGTCAACGACCGCACGCTGCTGATTCTGGAGATTTTTGCCCAGCGCGCCCGCAGCCATGAGGGCAAGCTTCAGGTGGAGCTCGCGCGACTACAGTACCTCAGTACCCGCCTCGTGCGTCGATGGTCTCACCTGGAGCGTCAGACGGGTGGGATTGGCGCACGTGGTGGCCCTGGCGAGAAGCAGATTGAACTCGACCGCCGGATGATTGGCGACGCCGTCAAGCGCACCCGCGAGCGTCTTGTCAAGGTCAAGCGGCAGCGGTCCACCCAGAGGCGGCAACGGGAGCGGCGCGACACCTTCAATATTTCATTGGTCGGCTACACCAATGCGGGCAAGTCCACCTTGTTCAATGCGTTGGTGAAGGCCCGTGCCTATGCCGCAGACCAACTGTTTGCCACGCTGGACACGACAACGCGCCAACTGTATCTGGGCGCTGCAGGACAATCAGTGTCCCTCTCCGATACGGTGGGATTCATTCGGGACCTACCCCATGGCCTGGTGGATGCATTCCAGGCGACGTTGCAGGAGGCCATTGATGCGGATCTGCTGCTTCATGTGGTGGATGCCTCCAATCCGGGTTTTCCGGAGCAGATGGCGCAGGTCCAGAAAGTGCTGCATGAGATCGGGGCTGCGGATATTCCTCAGATATTGGTGTTCAACAAGCTGGATGCGCTGCAGGCGGAGCAACGTCCCCCGCTTCTGGAGGATCAGTACGATGTGGACGGGCAATTGTTCCAGCGCCTGTTCGTGAGCGCGCGCTCCGGCGAAGGGCTGGACACGCTTCGCCAGGCGCTTGCATCCAGGGTGGTGATCGCGGCTCAAGAAGGCATGACCCCTGGTGCCGCCATTGAATTGCCAGGGTCCGAGCCTTGATTGGGCACAATGCCAGCATTACCGATGCCATCCAGAGAACCAGAGACTTTGCGCATGAATTTCCAAAATCGCACCCTAGGCTGGACTTCGCTGCCAGCACGTATTCGGGGCATGTTCAACCTGAACGATCCCCGGTGGGGACGCGGCGAAGACAACAAGTCCGATGATGGCGCACGCCCAGAGGACCGCCCCGTTCCCCCGCCTTCGGGAAACCGGGGGGGTGACCAGCGCCCGGGCAATGGGCAGCCGCCGGATCTCGACGAACTGTGGCGCGACCTGAATCGGAAGCTGGGCGGATTGTTCGGATCCAAGAACGGTGGCGGGCGCGGGCCGGGCAACGGTGGCGGTTCGGGCGGCGGGTTCCAACCCGACATGAAGAGCGCAGGCGTTGGTGTGGGGCTGATCGCCGGGATTGTGTTTGTCATCTGGATGGGGACAGGGTTCTTCATCGTCCAGGAAGGCCAGCAGGCCGTGATCACTCAGTTTGGCAAATACAAGAGTACGGTGGGCGCGGGTTTCAACTGGCGATTGCCATACCCCATCGAGCGCCACGAGCTTGTTTTCGTGACCCAGATTCGCTCCGCCGACGTGGGCCGGGACAGCGTCATCAAGAGCACCGGCCTGCGCGAGTCGGCCATGCTCACCGAAGACGAGAACATCGTCGAGATCAAGTTTGCCGTGCAGTACCGCTTGAGTGATGCGCGCGCCTGGCTGTTTGAAAGCAAGAATCCGTCGGATGCAGTGGTACAGGCCGCCGAAACGGCGGTTCGCGAAGTGGTAGGAAAGATGCGCATGGATACGGCCTTGGCCGAAGAGCGTGACCAGATTGCACCGCGGGTCCGTGCGCTCATGCAAACCATTCTTGACCGCTACAAGGTCGGTGTCGAAGTTGTTGGAATCAACCTGCAGCAGGGGGGGGTGCGTCCACCTGAACAGGTGCAGGCGTCGTTTGACGATGTGCTGAAAGCAGGGCAGGAGCGCGAGCGGGCCAAGAACGAAGCGCAGGCATACGCCAATGATGTCATCCCGCGTGCAGTGGGCTCTGCGTCGCGCTTGAATGAGGAGGCGGCAGCTTACAAGGCGCGGATTGTTGCGCAGGCGCAAGGCGATGCGCAACGCTTCTCTTCCATCCTGGCGGAATACCAGAAGTCGCCTCAGGTGACCCGTGACCGCATGTACCTGGAGGCCATGCAGCAGATTTACGGCAATGTGACCAAAGTGCTGGTCGAGTCGCGCCAGGGCTCCAATCTGCTGTATCTGCCCCTGGACAAGATCATGCAAGGCGTGGCGAGCGGAGCAGGGCCTCTGGATGGCCCGGCTGCCGCTGCGCCCGCCCCAGCGGTGGTGCCTGCCGTGCCTTCGTCCACTTTTTCGAATGACCCCCGAGCGCGTGACAGCAGTCGCACACGCGATCGTGAATCTCGCTAGGAGCTGCTCGTGAACAGAGTCGGATTTATTGCATCTACCCTCCTGGTGGTGCTGGCCCTCATGAGCTCCATGCTTTTCGTGGTGGACCAGCGCCAGTTTGGCGTGCTCTACGCGCTGGGGCAGATCAAGGAAGTGATTACCGAGCCGGGCTTGAATTTCAAGCTGCCGCCGCCTTTCCAGAACGTGTCGTATATCGACAAGCGTCTTCTGACGCTGGACAGCAGCGATACAGAACCCATGCTGACGGCTGAAAAACAGCGTGTGGTCATCGACTGGTATGTGCGCTGGCGCATCTCTGAACCCACGGAGTACATCCGCAATGTGGGGTTGGACGAAAGCGCCGGGGCCATGCAGCTCAATCGGGTGGTGCGCAATGCCTTTCAGGAGGAAATCAACAAGCGCACTGTCAAGGAACTGCTGTCTCTCAAACGCGAGGCGCTGATGGCAGATGTCAAGCGCGAAGTGCTCGAGACCGTTCGCGGGGCCAAGCCCTGGGGTGTGGACGTGGTGGATGTGCGCATTACCCGCGTCGACTACGTGGAAGCCATCACGGAATCGGTCTACCGGCGCATGGAGGCTGAGCGCAAGCGTGTCGCCAATGAACTGCGCTCCACAGGGGCGGCCGAGGGCGAAAAAATTCGGGCGGATGCAGATCGTCAGCGTGAGATAGCGATTGCCAATGCTTACCGCGATGCCCAGAAGATCAAGGGTGAAGGCGATGCTGAAGCAGCGCGCATCTACGCCGAGGCTTTTGGCCGGGACCCACAGTTTGCCCAGTTCTACCGCAGCCTGGAGGCATACAAGTCCAGCTTCAACAAGAAGACCGACGTGATGGTCCTCGATCCCTCGTCTTCGGAATTCTTCAAGACTTTCCGAGGCGGAACCTCGGCCACGGCGCCTGCTGCCGCGGCACGCAAGTGAGTTCCACCGCCCTGGTTGTTGGTAGCTTGCCGCAGTGACTTTTGACAGCCTTTGGACGGCTCTGGCCCTCGTGCTGGTGATTGAAGGGCTATTGCCCTTCCTATCGCCACAGGGCTGGCGGCGTGCGGTCTCCCAGATTGCACTGCTGCAGGATGGCCAGATACGTTTTTTCGCATTGCTGGCCATCGTTGCCGGTGTTGCCATGCTGTGGTTCTGACCTGGGCTTGGAGTCCTGGCGGTGGAGTCTCTCGGGCCTTCGCTCTCCTCCCGGTAGAATCACGGTTTTAACAGCCTCCCCTTTTCTCCATGTCTGCTTGGGTCCTTCCGGATCACATTGCCGATGTCTTGCCGTCCGAAGCGCGGCACATCGAAGAATTGCGTCGCGGGCTGCTTGATACAGCCCGTTGTTATGGCTATGAGCTGGTGATGCCTCCTTTGCTGGAGCATCTCGAATCCTTGCTGACAGGTACTGGCGAGGCGCTCGACCTCCAGACCTTCAAGCTGGTGGATCAGCTCTCCGGGCGTTCCATGGGGCTGCGGGCGGACACCACCCCCCAAGTGGCCCGCATCGATGCGCACCTGCTCAATCGCAAGGGGGTTGCTCGGCTGTGCTATTGCGGCCCCGTACTGCACACCCGGCCTGACCGTCCCCATGCCACACGCGAGCCCCTGCAGTTCGGCGCGGAGATATACGGGCATGCCGGGCTGGAGGCGGACCTCGAGGCTTTGCAGTTGGCCCGGGAGTGCCTGCGGGTTGCGGACGTTCGTGGCACGACGATCGACCTGGGGGACGTGCGGATTGTGCGCAGCCTGCTGGCTGGCGTGCCGCTGAATGCCCAGGTGTTGAGTGCCATCCATGCCGCGCTGGCTGCCAAGGACGCTGGCGAATTGGTGTCTTTGACCCGCGCTTTCCCCGAGAAGTCTCGTAAAGGTTTGCTGGCGCTGCTGCAGCTGTATGGAGATCAGGCTGTGTTGGATGAGGCTGAAAAAGCGCTCAAGCACTTTCCCGACATTCCCCTGCTGCTATCAAATTTGAAATGGCTTGCTACCCGGTTGGAGGGGGCTACCGTGACGTTTGATCTGGCCGATTTGCGTGGCTATGCGTATTACAGCGGTGCACGTTTCGCGATCTATGCACCGGGTGCAAGCGATGCGTTGGTCCGAGGCGGGCGCTATGACGAAGTGGGGGCCGTGTTCGGCAGAAACCGCCCCGCGGCAGGGTTCAGCTTGGATCTCAAGCAGGTGGTCGGCGTAGTGTCGCCGCGTGCGTTGAAGGCGGCGATCCGGGCCCCATGGGAGGAGTCGGATGAGGTCAATGCGGCCATCGCCAAACTCCGCAAGGCGGGTGAGACGGTGGTCTGCGTTCTGCCGGGGCATGAGAGCGAAGTGGACGAGTTCCACTGCGACCGGGAACTGGTGCAGGTTGCGGGCCGGTGGGTCGTGCAGGCTGTTTGAGCAATTGAAAATTGAATTGGGTTTGAGATGAAAGCAACCAAAGGTCGCAATGTAGTGGTGGTCGGGACCCAGTGGGGTGACGAAGGCAAGGGCAAACTGGTTGATTGGCTGACAGAGAGTGCCCAAGGCGTGGTCCGTTTTCAAGGCGGGCACAACGCTGGCCATACGCTGGTGATCAATGGGGTCAAGACTGCGTTGCACTTGATTCCCAGCGGCATCATGCGACCCGGGGTGAAGTGCTACATCGGCAACGGCGTCGTGCTGTCGGCTGCCAAACTGTTCGAGGAAATCGAAGGCCTTGAGAAGGCGGGTGTCGAAGTGCGGTCACGCCTGCGCATCAGCGAGGCCTGTCCCTTGATCCTCCCTTTCCATGCTGCCATCGACGTGGCGCGTGA
>NZ_CM179502.1:0-3650000 GCF_058795695.1 Acidovorax sp. GW823-FHT05D11 | reverse complement strand
TCCATGGCCAGGATGAAGGTGCCGTAACAGGTACTGGAGGTCCGAACCGACTAGTGTTGCAAAACTAGCGGATGAGCTGTGGATAGGGGTGAAAGGCTAAACAAACTTGGAAATAGCTGGTTCTCTCCGAAAACTATTTAGGTAGTGCCTCAAGTATTACCGTCGGGGGTAGAGCACTGTTTAGGCTAGGGGGTCATGGCGACTTACCAAACCTATGCAAACTCCGAATACCGACGAGTACAGCTTGGGAGACAGAGCACCGGGTGCTAACGTCCGGACTCAAGAGGGAAACAACCCAGACCGCCAGCTAAGGTCCCTAAAATTGGCTAAGTGGGAAACGAAGTGGGAAGGCTAAAACAGTCAGGATGTTGGCTTAGAAGCAGCCATCATTTAAAGAAAGCGTAATAGCTCACTGATCGAGTCGTCCTGCGCGGAAGATGTAACGGGGCTAAGCCAGTTACCGAAGCTGCGGATTTGCAATTTATTGCAAGTGGTAGGAGAGCGTTCTGTAGGCCTGTGAAGGTGTCTGGTAACGGATGCTGGAGGTATCAGAAGTGCGAATGCTGACATGAGTAGCGTTAAAGGGGGTGAAAAGCCCCCTCGCCGTAAGCGCAAGGTTTTCTACGCAACGTTCATCGGCGTAGAGTGAGTCGGCCCCTAAGGCGAGGCAGAGATGCGTAGCTGATGGGAAACAGGTCAATATTCCTGTACCGATCAATAGTGCGATGTGGGGACGGAGAAGGTTAGCTCAGCCAACTGTTGGATATGTTGGTTCAAGCCTGTAGTCGTGCCTGGTAGGCAAATCCGCCGGGCTTAGATGAGGGGTGATAACGAGTCTGCTTGCAGACGAAGTGAGTGATACCCTGCTTCCAGGAAAAGCCACTAAGCTTCAGCTATTGACGACCGTACCGCAAACCGACACTGGTGCGCGAGATGAGTATTCTAAGGCGCTTGAGAGAACTCAGGAGAAGGAACTCGGCAAATTGATACCGTAACTTCGGGAGAAGGTATGCCCCAAGTAGGTGAACCTGTACAAGGCGAGCCCAACGGGGTTGCAAAAAATCGGTGGCTGCGACTGTTTAATAAAAACACAGCACTCTGCAAACACGAAAGTGGACGTATAGGGTGTGACGCCTGCCCGGTGCTGGAAGATTAAATGATGGGGTGCAAGCTCTTGATTGAAGTCCCAGTAAACGGCGGCCGTAACTATAACGGTCCTAAGGTAGCGAAATTCCTTGTCGGGTAAGTTCCGACCTGCACGAATGGCGTAACGATGGCCACACTGTCTCCTCCTGAGACTCAGCGAAGTTGAAATGTTTGTGATGATGCAATCTCCCCGCGGAAAGACGGAAAGACCCCATGAACCTTTACTGTAGCTTTGTATTGGACTTTGAACAGATCTGTGTAGGATAGGTGGGAGGCTTTGAAGTGAGGTCGCTAGATCTCATGGAGCCAACGTTGAAATACCACCCTGGTGTGTTTGAGGTTCTAACCTAGGTCCATTATCTGGATCGGGGACAGTGCATGGTAGGCAGTTTGACTGGGGCGGTCTCCTCCCAAAGCGTAACGGAGGAGTTCGAAGGTACGCTAGTTACGGTCGGACATCGTGACGATAGTGCAATGGCATAAGCGTGCTTAACTGCGAGACTGACAAGTCGAGCAGATGCGAAAGCAGGACATAGTGATCCGGTGGTTCTGTATGGAAGGGCCATCGCTCAACGGATAAAAGGTACTCTGGGGATAACAGGCTGATACCGCCCAAGAGTTCATATCGACGGCGGTGTTTGGCACCTCGATGTCGGCTCATCTCATCCTGGGGCTGTAGCCGGTCCCAAGGGTATGGCTGTTCGCCATTTAAAGAGGTACGTGAGCTGGGTTTAAAACGTCGTGAGACAGTTTGGTCCCTATCTTCCGTGGGCGCTGCAGATTTGAGGAAGCCTGCTCCTAGTACGAGAGGACCGGAGTGGACACACCTCTGGTGTATCGGTTGTCACGCCAGTGGCATTGCCGAGTAGCTAAGTGTGGAAGAGATAACCGCTGAAAGCATCTAAGCGGGAAACTCGTTTCAAGATGAGATCTGCCGGGGCCTTGAGCCCCCTAAAGAGTCGTTCAAGACCAGGACGTTGATAGGTCAGGTGTGGAAGCGCAGTAATGCGTTAAGCTAACTGATACTAATTGCTCGTGCGGCTTGACCCTATAACTTTGATAGCCAACACACGCAAGTGTGCAAAGCTCAAAGATTGTTATGCCAAGTTGACGCAGTCAAAAGACACAAAATCTGATTCCATACTCTATGAATTCGCCAGGCTGTTCCACGAACAGCCCAGCACCAAGTTATGCCTGATGACCATAGCAAGTTGGTACCACTCCTTCCCATCCCGAACAGGACAGTGAAACGACTTTGCGCCGATGATAGTGCGGGTTCCCGTGTGAAAGTAGGTCATCGTCAGGCTCTTACAGCCCAAACCGCCCTTCTGCTCTGCTGAGTAGAAGGGCGTTTTGCTTTGGGCCGCACGCAAGCACGTTTACATTCAACTAGCTTCTATTTCTCCGCGTTATGCAGCTGCAAGATATTCTGTATTCCCAAGGCTTTGGCACCCGCCGTGTCTGCGCGGGGTTGGTACAGCAGGGCTGGGTATCGGTGCGCGAATCGTCGTCCGACACCCAGGGTTACGAGCCGTGCACCGACGCGGCAGCCGAGCTGGAGCCGGAAGGGTTGATACTGCGCGTTCAGGGCGTCGATTGGCCCTATCACGCTAAAGCGTATGTGTTGCTGCACAAGCCCGCAGGCACCGAATGCTCTCAAAAGCCTTCGACTTACCCGAGCATCTATACCTTGCTGCCGCCCCCTTTGCGCCAGCGGCCTACGAAAAGTGCGGTTCAAGGGGTGCAGGCTGTGGGCCGGCTGGACCAGGACACCACAGGATTGCTGTTGCTGAGCGATGATGGACAGTTCATTCACCGGATGAGTTCGCCCAAGAAACATGTGGCCAAGGTGTACCAAGTCACCACGAAGCACCCCGTGGATGGCGGACAGATCGCAAAGCTGCTTGCAGGCGTGGTGCTCGACGACGATCCAAAACCGGTGAGGGCAGCGGCCTGCGAGCAAGTGGAGAGCCATCGGCTGGCCCTCACGCTGACGGAAGGAAAATACCACCAGGTCAAGCGCATGCTCGCTGCTGTTGGCAATCGCGTGGAGGGGCTGCATCGGTCGCGCATCGGTGCGATGGAGTTGCCATCTGATCTGGCCCCCGGTGCGTGGAAATGGCTCAACCACGACGAACTGGGTTTGCTTGCTCAATCCAATTGAGATGTAAGAGGAGGGGAGCGCACAGCAGCACTCTCGCGTGTATTCAGTGCTTGGCTGCTTGGAGAACATTCCAATGTGGGTGCTACTGATTGAGGGGGCTTGTAGCTGGAAGCACCTGAATCCGTGCCCTCTCGATGCCGAGCTTCTGGCCTTTCGAAGCCTGGTTTCTTGATCCAAGGCCGTTCTACATCAAGGATCTTACGTGTTCCTGTTCGGGGTATCCGCATGGGCGGCGCTACACTCGAATGCTGTGTTGAAAGTGGTTGTGTGAAGATTTTTTCGATTGCACGCGCATACCTTGCGCTGGGTGGGCTCTGGATGTCGATGGGGGGCGTGCTGGCTGGAGCGCCTCCTTTGTTCGTGCTCAATTCCCTGGAAGCCAATGTCAGCGTCATTGACCCTGCGACCTGGACCGAGACCGTCCGCATTCCCACGGGCAAGGAGCCTCACCATCTCTATCTCACCCCCGATGAGAAGTCGATCATCGTGGCCAATGCGCTGGGTGATACGCTGACGTTCCTGGATCCGCGCACGGCACAGGTCCAGCGCACCGTCCGCGGCATCGTGGACCCTTACCACTTGCGCTTTACACCGGACATGAAGTGGTTCATCACGGCGGCCAACCGGCTCAACCACGTGGACTTCTATCGCTGGGATGGCAAGGAACTGACTCTCGTCCAGCGCGTGGCCACATCCCGCACCCCAAGCCATTTGTGGATCGACAGCCGAAGTACCACGGTGTACTCCACGATGCAGGACAGCGACGAACTGGTGGCCATCGACATCGCGACGCAGACGATCAAGTGGCGCATTAAAACAGGAGCCATGCCTGCGGATGTCTACGGCAGCGCAGACGACAAGCGCGTGTTCGTGGGCCTGACTGGCAGTGACAGCGTGGAGGTGTTCGACGTTTCCGGTCGCGAACCCGTGAGCATCAAGAAAATCAAGACGGGCAATGGGGCGCACGCTTTCCGCGCGGCGGGTGACGGACGGCATCTGTATGTCAGCAACCGCGTGGCCAACTCCATCAGCAAGATCGACATGACGACCCAGCAGGTGGTCGAGTCCTACCCTGTTCCCGGGGGGCCCGACTGCATGGAGGTGTCCGCCGATGGCCGTTTCATCTATGTCAGTTCCCGCTGGGCGCGCAAGCTGTCCGTGGTGGATACTGAAACGAAGAAGGTCGTGCGGCAGGTCACGGTGGGCAAGTCTCCCCACGGCGTATGGACGCTGCAGCACGCGCCGCGCTGAACGGCGGGGCTGGCCGTAGCCGGCTTTCCCGGGGTTGGGGGCAGCTTGCCCGCGGGATCAGGGGTGCTATATTTTTTATAGCACTTGGCGCATGCATATCGGGCGCCAATGCCCAAAACGACTGTAAAACTCCTGTTTACCTCACCTTTGACACGGGCCACATGGCCGTGGCGCCCCTGGTCGCGGATGTTCTCGCGCGCCAGCAGGTGCGCGTGACGTTCTTTGCCGCCAATGAGCGGACCCAGAAAGGCGATGGCAGCCTGGGCGCCCACTGGGCTTCGTGGTGGCGCGCACGCGCGGCAGAAGGGCATGAGTTTGCCTCGCACACCTGGGACCACACGTACTGGCGCGCCGACCTTGGCACGGTAGAAAACCCTTCGTTCCGCGTGCGTCCCTCGGCAGGGCCTCGAGAGGGGCAGGATTTCGTGCTGACGGCCGCCGGGTATTGCGAAGAGATCGCCCGGGCCGCGGACCGGTTGCAGGTGCTGACGGGCAAGACTCCCCTGCCTCTGTTTCGCGCGCCGGGGGGCAAGACATCGCCACGGCTGCTCGCCAGTGCGCGCGCATGCGGCTTCACGCATGTGGGGTGGTCCCCGGCGGGGTTCCTGGGAGACGAATTGCCCAGTGAGAAGGCCAGCAACGCCGCGCTCTTGCACAAGGCCTTGCGAGAGGTGCGCAGTGGCAACATCCTGCTGGCCCACCTGGGCATCTGGTCGCGCAAGGACCCGTGGGCGCCGGCGGTGCTGGAGCCGCTGATCGTGGGCCTCAAGGAGCGGGGGTTTTGCTTTCGCACATTGCGCGAGCATCCTGACTATGCGCCTGTGAAGGGGCGCTGAGATCATGGCGGCGGGGATTGTTTGGGTTGTGCACGGCCGCCGCCTGAGCGCAGGCGGGGCCGGCGGTACGGAGGGAGCGTGACGCGATGGGGTGGCTAGGCAACGGATTTGATGCGGTTCAGCAATGGCTTTTTGAAAGCCTGTTGCAGCCAGCGATGTTCGCCATGGGACTGGGGAACCAGCTTGAAAGCGGCTACGAGGCCGCGGGCTGGATACTGGTGGGTCTTTTGCAGCTCGTGGTGATCGCCGCGGTGATTGGCCCGCTGCAGCGCTGGCGGCCTGTGGAGGCCGTGACCGACCGGGCGACGATCCGCACCGACATTCTCTACACGCTGATTCACCGGCTGGGCCTGTTCCGGCTGGGCCTGTTCCTGGCGGTGGACCCGCTGGCGGATTCGTTCTTCGGCGCCTTGCGGGTGGCGGGCATCAGCACATTCCAGCTCGATGGCCTCTGGCCCGGTATCACCGATGTACCCTGGGTCAGCCTGTTGCTGTATCTGGTGGTGTTCGATTTCGTGGACTACTGGATTCACCGGGGGCAGCACCATTTTGAATGGTGGTGGCGCCTTCATTCCCTGCACCATGCGCAGCGCCAGATGACCATGTGGAGCGACAACCGCAACCACCTGCTCGATGACCTGCTGCGCGACACGATTCTCGTGGTGGTGGCGCAACTCATCGGGGTCGCGCCGGGGCAGTTCATCGCCATCGTCGCCATCACGCAGCTCAGCGAGAGCTTTCAGCATGCCAACGTGCGTCTGTGGTTTGGCCGCTGGGGTGAGCGGCTGTGGGTGAGCCCGCGCTTTCACCGCCTGCACCACAGCATTGGGATCGGCCACGAAACCATCAAGCCGCTGCCGGGTGAGGGGGCGAGCGCGGGGCGCGCAAGGTATCGCACCGTCCTGGGCGGCCACAACTTCGGAGTGCTGCTGCCCTGGTGGGACATTCTGATGCGCACCGCCAATTTCGAGCTGCGCTTCGATCCGACGGGCGTGCGCGACCAGGTGGAAGCGGGGCCGACCGGGCAGGTACGGGACTACGGCAAGGGTTTCTGGTCGCAGCAATGGCGTGGCTTGCTGCGGCTGCTCGGCAAGGCTTGAAAGCCCCTGCGGACGGCCAAGACGGTATGCTTGCCGGCATGGGACTTCTGTTTGATTCTTTCTGGCGCGCCGCTGCCTACTGCCTGCGCCCGCGTGTGATGGCCCTGTCCGTGCTGCCGCTCGTGCTGATGGTGGCGCTGGCGCTGGGCTTGGGGTACTTCTACTGGGATGGCGCCGTGCGGGGAATGCGCGCACTGCTGGACGCCTCCGCCCTCCTGGCCAGCTTCTGGAGCTGGCTACAGGGCTGGGGGTTGGGAGATGTCACTTCGGTGGTGGCGCCACTGATGGTGATCCTGGCGGTGGCACCCGCGCTGGTGGTGGTTTCCCTGCTGGTGGTGGCGGTGCTCATGACGCCTGCACTGGTGGCGCTGGTGGCCGACCGGCGCTTTCCGGCCCTGGAGCGCAAGAAGGGCGGCTCCTTCATCGCCAGCGTGGTGTGGTCGGTCAGTTCCACGTTGCTGGCATTGATCGCCCTGGTGGTGTCTGTGCCCCTGTGGCTGGTGCCGCCGCTGGTGCTCATCCTGCCGCCCTTGATCTGGGGGTGGCTTACTTACCGGGTGATGGCTTTCGATGCCTTGGCCGACCATGCCAGCAAGGAGGAGCGGCAGGCTATTTTTCGCCGCCACCGCAGCAGCCTGCTGGGCATTGGCATCCTGACGGGCTACCTCGGCGCTGCGCCGAGCATCGTATGGGCCTCGGGGGTGGTGTTTGCAGCGGCCTTTTTCATCCTGGTGCCGTTGGCGATCTGGATCTACACCCTCGTTTTCGCATTTTCATCGCTGTGGTTCGCGCACTACTGCCTGGCCGCGTTGGCACGCCTGCGGCAAGAGGCTGCGGGGCCGGTGGCCGCTGAGGCGCCCCCGATCCTTGCGCCGGCGAAGGAGCTGGTGCGCGGACCGGACGCCAGTGCCGAGCCGCCTCCTGCTGCTGCAGCCCCGGCGGCACTCGCAGCGCCTCCGACGCCATCTCCCACCCACGGAACCCCTTCCCCATGACTCCCTCTTTCGGCCTGATCATCGTGGGCGATGAAATCCTGTCGGGCAAGCGCGCGGACAAGCACATGCCCAAAGTCATCGAACTGCTCTCGGCTCGCGGCCTGTCGCTGTCGTATGCGGACTACGTCGGGGACAGCCCGGACCGCATCACCGCGACACTGCGGCGGGCCTTTGCCTCGGGCGATGTGGTCTTCTCCTGCGGAGGCATCGGTGCGACGCCCGATGACCACACCCGCCAATGCGCGGCAAGCGCCCTGGGCCGTGAGCTGGCTCTGCATGCCGAGGCCGAGGCGTTGATCCGCGAACGCATGCAGGACGTTGCGCGGGAGCAAGGTGTGCCATACGAAGCCGAGCGGCCGGACAATGTGCACCGGCTCAACATGGGCGTCTTTCCCGCAGGCGCCCGCATCATCCCCAATCCCTACAACAAGATTCCCGGCTTCAGCTGCGAGGGCGTTGGCGGCGGTGCCGTCCATTTCGTGCCCGGATTCCCGGTCATGGCCTGGCCCATGATCGAATGGGTGCTCGACCACCACTATGCAGACCTGTTCAACCGTGCTCCCCAGGTCGAGCAGTCGGTGGTGGTCTATGGCGCCATGGAGGCAGCATTGACACCTCTCATGGAGCGCATAGAAAAATCGCACCCCGAGGTTCGGGTGTTCAGCTTACCCAGCGTGGATCATCCACAATACGGGCGGCACATCGAACTGGGCGTCAAAGGTCCTGCTCCCTTGGTCCCGGCCGCCTGGCAGGATCTCAAAACGGGATTGCACAGTTTTGGTGCGGATTGTGGCCCTGAATTGGTGCGCAATTTGTGATGCTTGGTGTTGATCGTTGTTGCGCACCTTGTTGGTGCAATCTCGCAAATGTCCTATCGGCCTGCAGTCCGTAGTGCTCCTTCATAGTGCGGCGGCTGCACCCAGCTGGCACGCAAACTGCTTTTATTTCCACAAATTCTTTTTTCAACAAGCGCTTTACCCAGGAGAACCTGATGGCCAAGACCGTTGCAGACGTGATGAAGATGGTGAAGGAGAACGAAGTCAAGTTCGTTGACTTCCGTTTTACCGATACCCGGGGCAAGGAACAGCACGTGACCGTGCCGGTGTCCCACTTCGATGAAGACAAGTTCACGTCCGGCCACGCATTCGACGGTTCGTCCGTGGCTGGCTGGAAGGGCATTGAAGCCTCGGACATGCAGCTCATGCCCGACCCCAGCACCGCCAACATCGACCCCTTCTTCGAAGAAACCACGCTGTTCCTGCAGTGCGACGTGATCGAACCCGGTGACGGCAAGGCCTACGACCGCGACCCACGCTCCATCGCCAAGCGCGCTGAAGCCTACCTGAAGGCCTCCGGCCTGGGCGACACGGCCTTCTTCGGCCCCGAGCCAGAATTCTTCATCTTCGACGGTGTGCGCTGGTCCAACGAACCCGGCAAGGTCATGTTCGAGATCGAAGAGTACGAAGCCCCCTGGAACTCGGGCGCCAAGCTCGAAGGCGGCAACCGCGGCCACCGTCCCACCGTCAAGGGCGGCTACTTCCCCGTGCCTCCTGTCGACAGCACGCAGGACATGCGCGCCGAAATGTCCTTGATCCTCGAATCCCTGGGCATCCCGGTCGAAGTGTTCCACCACGAAGTGGCGGGCGCTGGCCAGAACGAAATTGGCACGCGCTTCAGCACGCTGGTCGAGCGCGCTGACTGGACCCAGGTCCTGAAGTACGTGGTCTGGAACGTGGCCAACGCCTACGGCAAGACCGCCACCTTCATGCCCAAGCCCTACGCTGGCGACAACGGCTCCGGCATGCATGTGCACCAGTCCATCTGGAAGGACGGCAAAAACCTGTTCGCAGGCGACGGCTACGCCGGCCTGTCAGACTTCGCGCTGTACTACATCGGCGGCATCATCAAGCACGCCCGTGCCCTGAACGCCATCACCAACCCCGGCACCAACTCGTACAAGCGCCTGGTGCCTGGCTTCGAAGCCCCCGTGAAGCTGGCCTACTCGGCCCGCAACCGTTCGGCCTCGATCCGCATTCCTTACGTCGCCAACCCCAAGGGCCGCCGCATCGAAGCGCGCTTCCCCGATCCATCGGCCAACCCTTACCTGGCCTTCTCGGCCCTGATGATGGCCGGCCTGGACGGCGTGGAAAACAAGATCCATCCGGGCGAAGCCGCCACGAAGGACCTGTACCATCTGCCACCTGAAGAAGACAAGCTGGTGCCCACCGTCTGCCACAGCCTGGACCAGGCCCTGGAGTATCTCGACAAGGACCGTGGTTTCCTTACCAAGGGCGGCGTCTTTACCGACTCCATGCTCGACGCGTACATCGAGCTCAAGATGGGCGAAGTCACGCGTTTCCGCATGGCGCCTCACCCTGTCGAGTACGACATGTACTACTCGCTGTAATCGCCTCCCTGCAGGCTGTTGCTCACCAAAAAGGCGGCCTTGGCCGCCTTTTTTCATGGGGCCGGAGAGGCTGGTGAAACCAATCCCGGGGCCGTTGCATCCATGTACAAAGCCCTGCGAGGGCCTGCTGGTGTTGGATTGGCGATGCATGGTGATTGGTGGATACTCCCCTGACCCCTGCATGGCAGTGCGAGGAAACCGAATGAAGAAAACGCTCATCACCCTGTTACTCATCGCCGCGACGGCACCGGCCGCGTGGGCGCAAGACCGCATCTACCGCTGTGGCAACGAATACACCAACAACGCCGCCCAGGCCAAGGAGCGGGGATGCAAGCTGGTGGAAGGCGGCAATGTCACCGTCGTGCAGGGCACCCGGCCGGCGTCGGCGGCCCCGGCGCCCTCGGGCGGCGGCACGCCTGCGGCAACGGCGGCACCTTCGAATGCACCCCGGGCCAACAGCAACGACCAGAAAGCGCGCGATGCCGATGCGCGGGCCATTCTCGAATCCGAACTGCGCAAGGCCGAGGCCCGCCATGCCGAGCTGGTGAAGGAATACAACGGCGGCGCGCCAGAGCGCAATGCCCTCGATCTGCGCAACCCCCAGCGCTACATGGAACGCACGGCGGAGCTCAAGGCCAACGTGGCCCGCAGCGAAAGCGACATTGCCGGCATCAAGCGCGAGATCGCACGCCTGCCGCCCGCCAACTAAGTCACCTTCCTTTTTCTTGCATGGCACGCGTGTGAGCTCTTCGCCCTTTCCCGACACCCCAGCCACCGACACAGGGCGATTCCATTCGCTGGATCTGATGTCGACCCTGGTGGCCGTGCTGCGCGCCGATGGCGCCGTGCAATTTGCCAATGCGGCACTGGAAAACACGCTCGGCCTCTCGCGCCGCACCCTGGAAGGCGTGGACTTCTCCACCTTTTTCACCGATCCCGCGTTGCTGCAGACCGCGCTGGCAGGTGCCCGGGGCAAGGACTTTGCCGCCTTGCGGTATGAGGCGAGCCTCAAGCGCCTGCACCAGGACCCGGTGCCCGTGCATGTGAACGTTGCCGACGCCGAGCAGGTGGGCGAGATCCTCGTCGAGCTGTGGCCGCTGGAGCAGCAGGCGCGGCAGGACCGCGAGGAGCGCCTGCTCGACCAGGCCCAGGCCAACAAGGAGCTCATCCGCAACCTGGCCCACGAGATCAAGAACCCCCTGGGCGGCATCCGTGGTGCCGCCCAGCTGCTGGAGATGGAGCTCGAGAGCCGCGAGCTCACCGAGTACACCCAGGTCATCATCCACGAGGCCGACCGTCTGCAAAGCCTGGTGGACCGGCTGCTTGCGCCACACCGCCACCCGCACCTGGTGGGCGACGTGAACATCCACGAAGTGTGCGAGCGCGTGCGCTCGCTGGTGCTGGTGGAGTACCCGCAGGGGTTGCGCGTGCAGCGCGACTACGACACCTCGATCCCAGAATTCCGCGGCGACCGCGCCCAGCTCATCCAGGCGCTGTTGAACATTGTGCAGAACGCGGCCCAGGCGCTGACCGATCGCATCGCGGCCGGCGACGCGGTCATCACCCTGCGCACCCGTGTGGCCCGACAAGTAACGTTTGGTCGCCAGCGCTACCGGCTGGCACTGGAATTGCATGTCATCGACAACGGACCGGGCGTGCCCGACACGATCAAGGAGCGTATTTTTTACCCTCTGGTGTCGGGTCGGGATGGCGGGTCAGGGCTGGGGCTCACGTTGGCGCAAACCTTCGTGCAGCGCCATCATGGGTTGATCGAATGCGACAGCGTGCCGGGTCGCACCGACTTCCGCATCCTGATTCCCTTGCCTTGAAAGCGCACGATGGTCCCTGACACGCAACCACAGGGAAGGTAAGAAAAACATATGAAGCCGATCTGGATAGTAGATGACGACCCCTCGATCCGCTTCGTCCTGGAAAAGGCGCTGGCGCGCGAAAACCTGCCCACGCGCAGCTTCACGCACCCGCGCGAGGTGCTCGATGCGCTGGCCGACATCACCGCTGGCGACCCCGCGCGCCAAGGGCCCCAGGTCCTGGTGAGCGACATCCGCATGCCCGGCGGCTCGGGCCTGCAGTTGCTGGAAAAGGTGCGCGAACTGCAGCCTGGGCTGCCCGTCATCATCATGACGGCGTACTCCGACCTGGACAGTGCCGTATCCGCCTTCCAGCGCGGCGCCTTCGAGTACCTGCCCAAGCCTTTCGACCTGCCCAAGGCGGTGGAGCTGATCCGCCGGGCGGTGGAGGAAAGCCAGCGCGAAGAGGTGACGGAAGAGCGCCAGGCCGAGACGCCCGAGATGCTCGGGCAGGCGCCCGCGATGCAGGACGTGTTCCGCGCCATCGGCCGCCTCTCCCAGAGCCAGGTCACCGTGCTCATCACGGGCGAATCGGGTTCGGGCAAGGAGCTGGTGGCGCGCGCGCTGCACAAGCATTCGCCGGTCGCCGACGGGCCCTTCGTGGCCATCAATACCGCCGCCATCCCCAAGGATCTGCTCGAGTCCGAGCTCTTCGGCCACGAGCGCGGCGCCTTCACGGGCGCGCAGACGCAGCGGCGCGGCCGCTTCGAGCAGGCCGAGGGCGGCACCCTGTTCCTCGATGAAATCGGCGACATGCCCTTCGACCTGCAGACGCGCCTGTTGCGCGTGCTGTCGGACGGCCAGTTCTACCGCGTCGGTGGCCATGCGGCCGTGAAGGCCCACGTGCGCGTGATTGCCGCGACCCACCAGGACCTGGAAAAGCGCGTGAAGGAAGGAGGCTTCCGCGAGGACCTTTTCCACCGCCTCAACGTCATCCGCCTTCGCCTTCCTGCGCTGCGCGAGCGGCATGAGGATGTGCCCGTGCTCACGCGCCACTTCCTGCAGCAAAGCGCGCGGCAACTGGGGGTGGAGCCCAAGCGCATTGCAGATTCGGCCCTCGCGCGGCTCGAGCAGTTTGCCTTTCCGGGCAATGTGCGGCAGTTGGAGAACATCTGCCACTGGCTCACTGTGATGGCACCTGCCCAGGTCATTTCCCTGCAGGACCTGCCGCCCGAAGTGCTGGAAGCCCCCGTCCATCAACCCGTGCCGCGTGCAGGCGCCACCACCGAGCCTGCCGCGCAGCAGCTGCAGCCTTCCGCCGGTGTGCCTCCTCTCCCGCATGCGGGCCCCGTGGCCGCTGTGCCGGCTGAGCGCGTTGGTGGACTGCACCCGCCCGTGGCCCCGGCCATTGCGCCAGTCAGCGTGGCCCCCGGGGCGGCCGCCTGGCCGGTGGTTCCGGAGGTGTCCGCGGCGCCGGTTGCGGCCCCTGTCGGCCACGGCTGGGAACAGGCGCTGGAGACCGAAGCGCAGAAACTGCTCGCGGGTGGCCAGCCCGAGGTGTGGGATGCCCTGACGCGGCGATTCGAGTCACGGCTCATCCGCACCGCGCTCACCGCCACGCATGGCCGCCGCATGGAGGCCGCCCAGCGCCTGGGCATTGGCCGCAACACCATCACGCGCAAGATCCAGGAGCTGGGCCTGGATGCGCCAGATGAAGGGTGAAATTGGCCTGCAGCGCTTTATTTTTAAGCGCTGTATGCTATTAAAAATATAGCGTATTGGTGTGGCTGCGCCTCTTGCAGAAAGGCGCCGGACGGTTCGCATCGCCCCAGCCTGTGGCGAGGGCGCGGCGTGCTGGTCGGTGTCCTACACGCAAGCACTCCATGGACCGACCCGGGGCGGCGGGGGTGAATCCAACAATGAACTCACTGTTAACCAACCGGAGAGCTTCTATGTCGGATTTCAACGATGCCAACCGTGACCCCTTGACCAACGAGCCGGGCGCCCATCCCGTCGGCACCGGCGTGGGGGCCGCGATGGGTGGGGCGGCCGCTGGGGCGGCTGCGGGTGCCTTTGGCGGCCCCGTGGGGGCAGCCATTGGCGGTGTGGCGGGCGCCGTGGCCGGCGGCCTGGCTGGCAAGGCTGCCGCCGAGGCGGTCAACCCCACGGATGAAGACGCCTACTGGCGCGAACGCTACCACCGCGAGCCCTACTACGTGGGTGGCCGCACGTACGACCAATACCGCCCTGCCTACGAACTGGGCTGGTCTTCCGTAGACCGCTACGAAGGCGACTTTGAGGCCGTCGAACCCCGCCTGGCGGACGACTGGCGTGCCCGCCATTCGGACGGCCTGGCCTGGACGGATGCCCGTCCTGCCGCCCGCGCCGCGTGGGACCGCGTATCCAGCGCCCGCGTCAACAACGAGCTTCCGCTGGACGTGGCGGACAACGAAGACACGGTGGACGTTCTCAACGATCTGCTGGAATCGGCGCGCGACGGGGAGTATGGTTTCACCGCCTGTGCCGAGCGCGCCAATTCGGCGCAACTCAAGGGGGTGTTCCAGCGCCATGCGCGGGAATGCGCCGCCGCCGCCACCGAGCTGGAAAGCGAAGTCCGCCGCCTGGGTGGCGAGCCGGCCTCGGGCGGTACCGTGGCCGGGGCTTTGCACCGGGGCTGGGTGTCGGTCAAGTCGGCGCTGTCCATCAACGATGACAAGGCGGTGCTGCAAGAGTGCGAGCGCGGCGAGGACGCTGCCGTGGCGCGCTACCGCAAGGCCTTGAAGTCGGCACTGCCCGCCGATGTACGGGCCCTGGTGGAACGCCAGTCCCAGGGGGCGCAGCGCAACCATGATGAAGTGCGTGGCCTGCGCGATTCGTACTCGAACACCTGATCGGATCTGATCGGACCGCCTGCACCCCCGGGCTCCGGCCCGTGGCGCATGCAAGGGCCGCCGGCGGGGCCCATGGCGCGTCTTTTGCCCGTGCATGAACCAGCAAAGGCTGCAAGGAGAAATCCTTGCAGCCTTGTTGTGGCCTGCCCGGCGTGCGCCCTGGCCGGTGGACGTGCTGCGGGCGCGCCGGCAGCAGGGCAGCCGCCTTGCCAACACGTCACGCCATCGTGAGCACCACCGGTGCATGGTCGCTGGGCTGGGGGTTCTTGCGCGGAGCGCGGTCCACCACGCACGCCGTCACCGTCGGGCGCAGGGCCTCGCTCACCAGGATGTGGTCGATGCGCAGGCCCCGGTTCTTCTGGAAGCCGAGCATGCGGTAGTCCCACCACGAATAGGTTTTTTCAGGTTGCTCGAACATGCGGAAGGTATCGGTCAGGCCGAGCGCAACCAAATCCTGGAAGTGCTGGCGCTCTTCCACCGTGTGGTGGATCGTGTCCTTCAGGCCCACCGGGTCGAATGAGTCGCGGTCTTCCGGCGCGACGTTGAAGTCGCCCAGCAGCGCCAGCCGCGGGTGGGCCCGCAACTCCTCGCGCAGCCAACGGTGCAGCGCCGTAAGCCACAGCATCTTGTACGCAAACTTTTCCGTGCCAGGGGCCTGTCCATTGACGAAATAACAGTTGACCAGCCGCAATGCGCCGGAGGGGGTGTCCACCGTGGCGGCGATGACGCGGGCCTGTTCGTCCGTGTGGCCCGGGATGTTGCGCACCACGTCCCGCAGGGGATGCCGGCTCAGGATGGCCACGCCGTTGTAGGTCTTCTGGCCGAAGGTCACCGCTTCGTAACCGGCCTCCTTCAGCGCGTCGTGCGGGAATTTGTCGTCGGTCAGCTTGAGTTCCTGCAGGCACAGGGCATCCACCGGATTGGCCTCCAGCCAGGCCAGCACCTGGGGCAGGCGCACCGACAGGGAATTCACGTTCCAGGTGGCTATTTGCATTTTTTGAACAGTAATAGTGAATAAAAACAAGGGCTCCGCACTGACTGCCAGCAGCTGCAGCTGCAGCGGTGGCGGCCGTGGGCGAAGGCCCGCAGCGCGCATCGTACCCATCATTGCTTTCTTGTGGCATCAGCCTGTGCATTGCGTGCCCGACATGGCACCGCGGCACGAAGCGCCCCATCCCCCGGGACCACGGGTATTTGTCCGACGCTTCGCGGCCGCCGTTCCGCAGACACTGGAAATCTGTTCCCGATGGAGAACTCCATGCCGTCCATTCACCAGCAAGCGCTGGCTTGCGTTCTGGCCATGGGGGCCGCGGCTGCAGGTGCCCAGGGGGTGAACACTCCTGCTGTGGTGCCTGGCTTGCAGCCTGCGTTGACCCCTGCCTCCACGCCGGTGCAGACGCCGGCCCAGACGCCAGCTCCCCCGCCCGCGCAGACGCCGGCGGAAACACCGGCACCCGCTCCGGCCCTCACGCCCGCACAGACGCCCGATCCGTCGCGCGACCAGACGCCTGCAAAAACCCCGTCAGCCACCCCATAGCTGGGTGCAAGGGGAAAGGGAAGGGCACGTGCCCGCCGAAGAGGGACTCAATCCGCCGCGCGCACGTAGCTCACAAAACTGAAGGGCAGGCCGTTGGTGCTCACATGGTCGCTGCGGGCGGCCTCGGTCCAGGCTTTGCCTAGCACCGGCGCGTGGGCGTCGCCCTCGAAGTCCCGGGCGATCTCGGTCACCTCCAGCCGGTCTGCCGTCGGCAGGGCCTCGGCGTAAATCTGCGCGCCGCCGATCACCCACACCGTCTGGCGGGGATCGCACTGCGCCAGCGCAGCGTCCAGGCTCTCGGCGCGCCGGGCGCCTTCGGCCTGCCAGTCGTGCTGGCGCGTCACCACGATGTTGGTACGGCCCGGAAGGGGGCGAAAACGCGCCGGAAGCGAATCCCAGGTCTTGCGGCCCATCACCACGGGGCAGCCCTGCGTCAGCTGCTTGAAGTGCGCCATGTCCTCCGGCAGGTGCCAGGGCAGGGCGTTGTCCTTGCCGATCACACCGTTGGCGGCGCGGGCGTAGATGAGGTGCACTGGCATGGCGGGACGTCCTTGTTTTTCAGATGTGCAAGGCGGCGAGGGCACCCACGCCCAGGCCCACGGCGGCCACGCCGTACATGCCGTATTCCAGCCATTTTTTCTTGGTGAGCAGCGCAATGGCGGCCAGCGCGATGGCCACCTGCAGCGCCGTGGTGGCCTGGGCCCAGCGGTGGTGCTGGTGCATCTGGGCTTCGCTCTTGCGGTCGAATTCGTGGGCATCGGCCTCGAGCTTCTCGGCGGCCACCTTGATCTCGTTCTTCTCGGTTTCGTAGCGCTCCACCTTGGTCTGGTAGCCGGCCTTGCGGTCGTCGGGCGCCAGGTCGCGGGCCAGTTCGGCCAGGGATTGCTTGGTGCTCTTGGACTGGAAGTAGTTCCACTGGTTGGAGGCCTCGGTCTTCTTGATGGCCGCGTCGTTCTTGAGCAGCCCGGCGTTGGCCTGCGTGGCGCCGCCCATGTACGAGAAGATCGCGCCCACCGTGGCCACGATGGCGGTGAACATCGCGATCTTGTTCATGGACGAGCCATTGCCGTCGTTGCCGTGGCTGGCCGTGGCGTCGTCATGGTGGCCGTGGGTGGCATGCTCCACCGCGTGGTCGTGGGGGCCGTGTACGTGAAATCCGCCGGAAGACATGGATGAAAGCTCGTGGTGGTGGTTGTGGGTGGATGCGGGCTGGGCGCTGCTGCACCTGGCCCTGGGGCTCAGGAGGTGTGGGGTCTCAAGGAGGGCTGGTGCGTGATCACACGGCCACGGGGGCCTTGATCGCCGGGTGGCACTGGTAGTCCACCACTTCGAAGTCCTCGTACTGGTAGTCGAAGATGCTGCCGGGGCGGCGCTTGATGTTCAGCACCGGGTAGGGATAGGGTGTGCGCGCCAGCTGCGTTTGCACTTGCTCGTGGTGGTTGCTGTAGATGTGGCAGTCGCCGCCCGTCCAGATGAAATCACCCACATCCAGGTCGCACTGCTGCGCCACCATGTGGGTGAGCAGGGCATAGCTCGCGATGTTGAACGGCACGCCCAGGAAGATGTCCGCACTGCGCTGGTACAGCTGGCAGGAGAGCGTGCCGCGTCCGCCGGGCTCCTGTGCTGGCGCCACGTAGAACTGGAAGAAAGCGTGGCAGGGCATGAGCGCCATCTTGCCGAGCTCGGCCACGTTCCAGGCGCTCACGATGATGCGCCGCGAATCGGGGTTGGTCTTGAGCGTCCTGACCACATCGCTGATCTGGTCGATGTGCCCGCCGTCCGGCGTGGGCCAACTGCGCCACTGCACGCCGTACACCGGCCCCAGGTCGCCGTCCTCGCGCGCCCATTCGTCCCAGATGGTGACGCCGCGCTCCTTGAGCCAGTTGTTGTTGCTCGACCCCGTGAGGAACCACAGCAGCTCCTGGATGATGGACCGCAGGTGCACCTTCTTGGTGGTGACGAGCGGAAAGCCTTCCTTCAGGTCGAAACGCATCTGGTGGCCGAAAACGCTGCGGGTGCCGGTGCCCGTGCGGTCGGATTTTTCCACGCCGTGGGTGAACACGTGGCGCATGAAGTCTTCGTATTGCGAGCGGACGGGGCGGGCGTGTTCGGTCATGGCGGTTGGAAGGCGAAAGACGCGATTTTAGGGGGCGGCTGCCGGCAGGAACCGGCTAAGCTCGCAGACCTTTTCGCCCAGCTGCCCTTTTTAGAAAGAAGCCCCCGATCATGCGCCCTATCTCTCCAGCCCCTTTGTCAAGCGCCGTGCTGGCCGCTCTTGCGTTGGCTGTGCTGCTGCCGGGTTGCGTGGGCACGGTACCCACGGCGCCCACGGCGCCGCGCAAGGTCGCGCGTCCTGTGCCCAACGAGGTACCTGCCGCGCCCGCCAATCCCTGGGCGAACCTGCAAACCCAGGTAGGCAACTATCCGGTCGGGGGCTCAGACTTCCTGCGTGCCGGCCCGCTGGCCGAGCGGCTGCGTGGGCTGCTCGGTCTCGCCAACTACAACGTGCTGCTGTACAACCTGCAGGTGAGTGGGCCGCTGCGGCAAGACGGCTCCATGCTCTACATCACCGGTAACCGGCCGGACGCAGGCGACACGGAGGCTGCCGCCATCGTGGTCCACGCCGCCACCGACTCGGTACGCGTATGGCTGCTGACCGGCGGGGAGGAATGGGACGTGCAGGACCTGGGGACCCCGAAGACCCTGCCGGCCCACGTTGCCACGATGATGGAAAACGCGCGGCGCTGAGCGCGCAGCCGGTCTGCCGGATGGCGGCGTGCCCAGGGGCTGGGCGGGAATGTGTTTCTATAATCAAGAATCATTCTCAAAAAGGCCGTCACGCCATGTCTGCCGCTCACCCCCTGCACGCGCTGTACAGCCACCACCACGGGTGGCTGCAGTCCTGGCTGCGCCGGCGGCTCGGTTGTGCCGACGATGCGGCCGATCTGGCGCAGGACACCTTCGTGCGCCTGCTCGCCCGCCCGGCCGCCATCGCCCCCGACGCGATGCGCGAGCCGCGCGCCTACCTGACCACGGTGGCACGCGGGCTGCTGGTGGACTTCTGGCGCCGGGGCGAACTGGAGCGCGCCTACCTGGCAGACCTGGCCCTGCAGCCCCAGGTGCTGCAGCCATCCCCCGAAGAGCGCCTGGCCGCCGTGCAGATGCTTCACGCGGTCGATACACTGCTGCAGGGCCTGACGCCCAAGACGCGCGCAGCGTGGCTCATGAACCGGCTCGACGGTCTCACGCACGCAGAGATCGCCGAGCAGCTGCAGGTGTCGGTGCCCCGCGTGCGCCAGTACCTGGCCAACGCCATGCGCCACGCCTACCACCTGCGTTTTGGCGGCGCGGCGTGAGCAGCGCGGGCTGGACAACGGGCGGCTTGCCTGGCGGCGCAGGCGACGACCACCCCGTGCCGCCTGCCGTGCTGGAGGCCGCCATCGGCTGGCAACTGCGCCAGGGCGAGGGCGCCACGTCGCCGGCGGACGCCCAAGCCCTGAACGACTGGCTGGCGGCACACCCCGACCATGCCCGCGCCTGGCGCCAGCTGGGCGACATCGACCAGCACCTGGCCCGTGCCGCCGCAGGGCCTGGAGCCCGCGCGGCCTTGCTGCTGCCACCGCGCCGGCGCCGTCCTGCCCGTGTGGTGGGCGCCGTGCTGGGCCTGGCGTTGGCGGTGGCCTGCGGCGTGCTGGTGCTGGACCGCCACCAGCCCGTGGGCCAACTGCTGGCCGACCACCGCACCGCCACCGGCGAGCGCCGCACCATCGTGCTGCCCGACCAGACCGTGCTGCACCTGAACACCCGCAGCGCCGTGGATGTCGCATTCAGCAAGGACCAGCGCACGATCCGCCTGCGCGCGGGCGAGGTCGCTGTGGAAACCAGCCATGCCGATCCGGCCGAGCAGCGCCCGTTCGTCGTGCTGACCGAGGACGGCAGCCTGCGCGCCCTGGGCACCCGTTTCACCGTGCGCCGCTGGTCGCAAGCGGGTGGCGAGCCCTCCGCCGTTCCGGGGGGCACCGAGGTCGCCGTCACCCAGTCGGCCGTTGCGGCCCGCCCGGCAAACTGTGCCGTGGCCGCGTCCGAGCCGTGCGCCGCCGAGCGCATCGTCCCGGCCGGCCAGGGCGCGCGCCTGGCGAATGGGCGGGTGGACCGCTGGGCGGCCCCGCCCGATGCCGACGCCTGGAAGGACGGCATGCTGGTGGTGGACAACCAGCCTCTCCACGAGGTGGTGGCCACGCTCGCGCGCTACCGCGTCGGCCGCCTGGGGGTGGACCCCCGTGTGGCCGGGCTGCGAGTGACGGGCACGCTGCCCCTGGCAGACACCGACCAGGCCCTGCTGGCGCTGACCGCTGCCGTGCCGGTGGAGGTGGCCTGGACCACGCGCTGGTGGGTCACGCTGGAGCCTCGCTCCGCTCCATGACGCAAAAATCATGAGGAAAAAAGGCGCTGAGGCAGGATGGGAAAGCGCCAGTTGCTATGAAAAGATGAGTGATGCGCAGTGAGGCTGCGCAGGCACCTGGCGGTTCGTTTCCAGCCAACTTCCACCGCCCGGCGTCGTCCCTCGCCATCTTTTTTGCAGGCACCCCCTCTCACTTTTCGGCGCTCGTTCGGCAACCAGACAGAGACCGTGCCATTGGCACGGTGTCCTCACTTTCTGATGTGACCGTTACGGAGCCTGATCCATGCCTTCTGCTGTTCTCCCTTTCCGCCTGAACCCCTGCGCTGCGGCCCTGCTGCTGGTGCTTGCGGCGTCTGCCGCGACCATCTCGCCCGCCATGGCGCAGGCCGCCAATGCCGCCGCAGCCAGTGCGGTGCGCGACTACGACCTGCCCGCCGGCCCGCTGGCGGGCACCCTGAACCGCATCGCGCGCGAGGCAGGCCTGGCGCTCACCACCGACGCCCAACTGGTGGAAGGCCGCAGCGCGGCGCCCGTGCGCGGCCGCTTCGATGCACCCGAGGCCCTGCGCCGCGCGCTGGCGGGCTCGGGGCTGGAGCTGCTGCGCACAGACGCAGGCGGCTACACCCTGCGGCCGGGCGCGCCGGTATCCGCCGCACCTTTGGCAGCAGGGCCCGCGCGTGTGGCCGCGCTGCCCGAGGTGCGCGTGGCTGCCGAGGCCGAGACCGAAGTCGCCACCGGCCCTGTGGACGGCTACGTGGCCAGGCGCAGCGCCACCGGCACCAAGACCGACACGCCGCTCATCGAGACACCGCAGTCCATCACCGTGGTGACGGCAGGCCAGGTCGAGTCGCAAAAGGCGCAGAGCATCGTGGACGTGCTCGCCTACACGGCGGGCGTCGGTTTTCGTGAATCGAGCCGGGCCACCGAGGCCTTTGTGCTGCGGGGCTTCCAGGCCGACGGCAATTCGGGCAGCCTGTACCGGGACGGCACCAAGTATTCGAGCGGGCTCTACCAGGGCCAGCAAGAGCCCTACGGCCTGGAGCGCATCGAACTGCTGCGCGGCGCGTCGTCGGTGCTGTACGGCAGCGCGGCGCCCGGCGGCGTCATCAACCTGGTCAGCAAGCGTCCCACGCTGGAGCCGTTGCGCGAGTTCAATGTCGAGCTGGGCAGCTTTCACCGCAGGCAGGTTTCAGGCGACTTCGGCGGCAAGCTGTCTGACGGTGGCGAATGGTCGTACCGGCTGACCGGGCTCCTGCGCCAGAGCGACACCTTCATTGACCAGGTGAACGACGACCGCGTGTTCATCGCGCCCGCCTTCACGTGGCGCCCGTCGGCCGCCACCTCGGTCACCCTGCTGGGCCAGTACCAGAAGTCCGACAGCCGCTATGTGGCTGCGATGAGTCCGTTTGGCACCGTCAAGCCCAACCCCAACGGTCGCATCGCGCGCAACCGCTTCATCGGCGAGCCAGGGGCAGACCAGGACCGGTTCGAGGACCGCTCTGCGCAGCTGGGCTATCTGCTCGACCATGCGTTCTCCGACACGGTCAAGCTGCGCCAGAATGTGCGCTGGAGCACGCAGGACGTGCGCTACGGCTACACCGCAGACTGGGGATTCGCCGACGACCGGCAGCGTGTGATCAACCGCGGCGGCAGCCATACCGATGGGCGCAATCGCGCGTTCACCGCGGACACCAGCGTGCAGGTCCTGTGGGGCAGCGAGGGCTCGCGCCACACCACGCTGGCAGGCATCGACTACGCCACCTTGCGCGAAGACGTCGCACGCTACGACTGGGACGTGGCCCCGCTGGACCTGTTTGCCCCCGCCTACGGCAGCCCCTGGACCCATCCCACCAAGAACACCTACGCCGACAACCGCCGCCTGGAGCGTACGGGCGTCTATGTGCAGGACCAGTGGAAGCTCCGCGACCAGTGGGTGCTGCTGGCGGGTGGGCGCTACGACTGGACGGAAAACGGCGTCTCGCCTTTCGTCGGCGACGGCCACTGGTCGTACGAAAAGAACAATGCCTTCACCGGCCGCATCGGGGCTGTGTACCTGGCGGACAACGGCCTGGCGCCCTTTGCAAGCTTCAGCCAGTCGTTTGAGCCCGCCGCCGGACGCGGCCGCCTGGGCGAGCGTTTCAAGCCCACCAAAGGCAACCAGTACGAAGTGGGTGTGCGCTATCAGCCCGAGGGTTCGCGGACGATGCTCACCGCCTCGGTGTACCAGCTCACGCAGCAGAACCGGCTGACGCTCGACCCGCTGGACATGGGCTACCAGGTGCAGACCGGCGAGGTGCGCTCGCGCGGTATGGAGCTGGAGGCCAAGACCCGCGTGGGCAAGCATCTCACGCTGCTGGCAGGGTACGCGTACACCGATGCACGCACCACCCGCAGCAATACGGCTTCGGAGGTGGGGGCGCGCAACCCGTTCACGCCGCGCCACCAGGCCACGGCCTGGGCCGACTACGACATGGCCGGTGCCGGCTTGCCGGGCCTGCAACTGGGCGGCGGCGTGCGCTATACGGGCAGTTCCACGGGCTTTGCATTCCTCAACACCCGTGTGCCGAGCTACGCCGTACTCGACCTCGTGGCCAGCTACACCACGGGTCCCTGGCGCGTGGCGCTCAATGTGCGCAACCTAGCCGACAAGACCTATGTGTCCAACTGCACCTACGGCTGCTTCTATGGCGAAGCGCGGCAGGTGATTGCGACGGCCACCTATCGGTGGTGAGCCGGCCGCCCGGCAGCGCGTTCCTGGCGCTGGCGGGCCCGGTGATGCCCGTGCATTGGGGGTGGTATAGATACCCTGTTGATCAATCTAGGTATAAATCCTGATTATCTGGTGCAAATTAGTATTTGCAGAGGCATCTGGAGTACCAATCGAGCATCGCAGCATCGGTATCGTTCAGTCCGTCAATGCCTGCATGCCTTGCGCCGGTGTTGAAAGGCAGATTCCCATACCAACGACCGAGGAGACTTTTCCGATGCCACATTCCACCCCTGTCACCATGCCCCAGCGCCTGGCCGTCGCCGTTGCGCTGGCTTTGACGTCGCTGTGCGGCGCCGCCAGCGCGCAGACCGAGCTGGTGATCGCCACCGTGAACAACGGCCACATGATCGAGATGCAGAAGCTCAGCAAGAACTTCGAGCAGGCGAACCCCGACATCAAGCTCAAGTGGGTCACGCTCGAAGAAGGCGTGCTGCGCCAGCGCGTCACCACCGACATCGCCACCAAGGGCGGCCAGTTCGACGTGATGACCATCGGCATGTACGAAGCCCCCATCTGGGGCAAGAAGGGCTGGCTGCAGGAGCTCAAAACCGACGCCGCCTACGACGTGGACGACCTGCTGCCCGCCGTGCGGGGCGGCCTGTCCATCGACGGCAAGCTGTTCGCCGCGCCGTTCTACGGCGAAAGCTCGATGCTCATGTACCGCAAGGACCTGGCCGACAAGGCGGGCGTGCAGGTGCCCGAGCGTCCCACCTGGCCGCAGATCAAGGACCTGGCCGCCAAGATGCACGACCCCAAGAACGGCGTGTACGGCATCTGCCTGCGCGGCAAGCCGGGCTGGGGCGACAACATGGCGTTCCTGACCACACTGGTCAACACCTTCGGCGGCCAGTGGTTCGACATGCAGTGGAAGCCGCAGCTCGAATCCAAGCCCTGGAAGGACGCGATCACCTTCTACGTGGACCTGCTCAAGAACTACGGCCCGCCCGGCTCGTCGGCCAACAGCTTCAACGAGATCCTGGCACTGACCAACTCCGGCAAGTGTGGCATGTGGGTGGACGCGACCATCGCGGCATCGTTCGTGAGCGACCCCAAGCAGTCCAAGGTGGCCGACCAGATGGCGTTTGCCCAGGCCCCCACCATGAACACGCCCAAGGGTGCCAACTGGCTGTGGTCGTGGAACCTGGCCATTCCGGCCGGTTCGAAAAAGGTCGACGCAGCGCAGAAGTTCATCACCTGGTCCACCAGCAAGGACTACATCCAGCTGGTCGCCAAGACCAACGGCTGGGCCAACGTGCCCACCGGCACGCGCAAGAGCACCTACGCATCGCCTGAATTCCAGAAGGCCGCCCGCTTTGCCGCCGCCGAGAAGGTCGCGATCGACTCGGCCAACCCGACCGATTCGACCCTGCCCAAAAGCCCGTACGTGGGTGTGCAGTTCGCGGCGATTCCGGAGTTCCAGGCCATCGGCATCGCGGTGGGCCAGCAGATGAGCGCGGCGCTGGCCGGCAAGACCACGGTGGATGCGGCCCTCAAGGCCAGCCAGGTGTCTGCGGACCGGGAAATGAAGAAGGCTGGTTACTACAAGTAAAGGCTGGCGGGGCCACCGAGGCTCCGCCGCCCACTGCCCATCCGTGGATTGACCAGTGCTGATCCTGGGGCTCGCCATTCACCATGGCGGCCCCGTCGCCCTTTCGGAAACACCATGAACCGCCGCCTGCTCCCCCGCCTGCTGCTCACGCCAGCCATGGCCACGCTCTTCCTGTGGATGATCGTGCCGCTGGTGATGACGATCTACTTCTCGCTCATCCGCTACAACCTGATGCAGCCGGATCAGACCGGCTTTGCCGGGCTGGAGAATTTCGAGTACTTCGTCACCGACCCCTCGTTCGGCACGGCGGTGGTCAACACGCTGCTGCTGCTCGGCAGCGTGATCCTCATCACGGTGGTGTTCGGCATCGCCATCGCGCTGCTCATCAACGAGCCGTTCGCGGGCCGGGGCATCGTGCGGGTGCTGCTGATCTCGCCGTTCTTCGTCATGCCCACGGTGAACGCGCTGATGTGGAAGAACATGATGATGAACCCCATCTACGGCGTGCTCGCCCAGGTGTGGATGTTCTTCGGCGCGCAGCCGGTGGACTGGCTCACCGACCACCCGCTGTTCTCGGTGATCGTCATGGTCTCCTGGCAGTGGCTGCCCTTTGCCACGCTGATCTTCATGACCGCGCTGCAAAGCATGAACCATGAGCAGCTCGAGGCCTCGCGCATGGACGGCGCCAACTACCTGCAGCAGCTGCGCTACCTGTACGTGCCGCACCTGGCGCGCTCTGTGGCGGTGGTGGTGATGATCGAACTCATCTTCCTGCTCAGCATCTTTGCCGAGATCTACACCACCACGGGCGGCGGCCCGGGCGATGCGAGCACCAACGTCACCTTCCTGATCTTCAAGCAGGCGCTGCTCAACTTCGATGCGGGCGTGGCCTCGGCCGGCGCGCTGTTCGCGGTGGTGCTGGCCAACATCGCGGCGGTGTTCCTGATCCGCATGGTCGGCAAGAACCTCGACAAATAACCGAAGCACCACCATGACTGCTCGACGCCGTTCCAACTATCCGCTGGGCCTGCTGGCCCTGCGCACCGTGGCTGCCTGGGGCGTGGCCCTGCTGCTGTTCTTCCCGCTGGCCTGGCTGCTGCTGACCGCGTTCAAGACCGAGCTACAGGCCATCGCCGTGCCGCCGCAGCTGTTCTTCATCCCCACGCTCGAGAATTTTCACGAGGTGCAGGAGCGCAGCGACTACCTGCTGTACGCCAGGAACTCGGTCATCACCAGCGTGCTGTCCACCCTGGTGGGGCTGATGCTGGCAGCGCCCGCGGCGTATGCCATGGCCTTCTTCAAGGGCAAGTACACCAAGGACATCCTGATGTGGATGCTCTCCACCAAGATGATGCCCGCCGTGGGCGCGCTGGTGCCCATCTACGTGCTGGCGCAAAAGAGCCACCTGCTCGACACGCAGCTCGCGCTCATCATCGTGTTCGCGCTGTCCAACCTGCCCATCATGGTGTGGATGCTGTACTCGCACTTCAAGGACATCCCGCGCGAGATCCTGGAGGCCGCTCGCATGGACGGCGCCACCCTGTGGCAGGAAGTGCGCCTGGTGCTGCTGCCGCTGGGCATGGGTGGCCTGGCATCCACCGGCCTGTTGTGCCTGGTGCTGTCGTGGAACGAAGCCTTCTGGAGCCTGAACCTCAGCGCCGCCAAGGCCGGCACGCTGGCCACGCTGATCGCGTCCTACTCCAGCCCCGAAGGCTTGTTCTGGGCCAAGCTGTCCGCCGCGTCGCTGATGGCCATTGCGCCCATCGTGGTGTTCGGCTGGTTCAGCCAGAAGCAGTTGGTGCAGGGTCTCACGTTCGGCGCGGTGAAGTAAATCCGCAGCCTGTCTTCCCCACAGTTTTTCAAGTTTTCAGGAACCCGATTCCATGGCTTACCTTCAACTGCGCGGCATCGAGAAATTCTTCGGTGAGCACCGCGCCATCAAGGGCATCGACCTCACCATCCAGCAAGGCGAGTTCATCGTCTTCGTCGGCCCCTCGGGCTGTGGCAAGTCCACGCTGCTGCGGCTGATCGCGGGGCTCGAAGCCATCGACGGCGGCTCGCTGATGCTCGACGGCCGCGACATCACCGACCAGCCTTCGAGCAAGCGCGACCTGGCCATGGTGTTCCAGAGCTATGCGCTGTACCCGCACATGAGCGTGTACGAGAACATGAGCTTCGCGCTCAAGCTGGCCAAGGTCGATCCGGCCATCGTGCGCGAGAAGGTCGAGCGCGCCGCTGCCATCCTGAACCTCACCACCTACCTGGAGCGCACGCCCAAGGAACTCTCCGGCGGCCAGCGCCAGCGCGTGGCCATCGGCCGCGCCATCGTGCGCGCGCCCAAGGTGTTTCTGTTCGACGAGCCGCTGTCCAACCTCGACGCGGCCCTGCGCGGCCAGACCCGCGTGGAGATCGCCAAGCTGCACCGCGACCTGGGCGCCACCACCATCTACGTGACGCACGACCAGGTGGAGGCCATGACCCTGGCCGACCGCGTGGTGGTGCTGCGCGACGGCGTCATCGAGCAGGTGGGCACGCCGCTCGAGCTGTACGACCAACCCGCCAACCAGTTCGTGGCCCAGTTCATCGGCACGCCGCAGATGAACGTGGTGCCCCTGCCGCAGCTGCCGCCACCGGTGCAGCAGCAGGCACCTGCGGGCGCCGAGGGCGGTGCCATCGGCCTGCGCCCCGAGAACATCACCGTGCGCAACACCGGCGTGACGCCGGTGGGCGGCCAGGTAGACCTGGTCGAAGCGCTGGGTGCCGAGACGCTGATCTATGTGAGCACACCAGGGGGCGCACAGTTCGTGGCCCGCCAGAACGACCGCACCAGCCTGCGCGCCGGTGATGCGGTCAGCCTGGACATCGACGCATCGCAAGCCCATTGGTTCGACCCCGCAGGCCGCGTGGTGGTCCGCCAGACCGCATGACCACCATGACCCTCGGACAAGAACTGCAAGGCAAGGTGGCGGCCATCACCGGCGCTGCATCGGGCATTGGCTTCGCCAGTGCCCAAGCCATGGCCGACGCGGGCGCGCGCGTGGTGCTGATCGACCGCGACGAAGCCGCGCTGGCCAAGGCCTGCGCTGCGATCGGTGCCAGCGCATTGCCGTTGGTACTGGACTTGCTGGACGCCAAGCAGTGCGCCAGCCTGCTGGCGCGCACGCTGGCCCTCGCCGGCCAGCTCGACATCTTCCACGCCAATGCCGGGCTTTACGTCGGCGGCGATCTGGTGGACGCCGACCCCGACGCCATCGACCGCATGCTGAACCTCAACGTCAACGTGGTGATGAAGAACGTGCACAACGTGCTGCCCCACATGATCGAACGCGGCACGGGCGACATCATCGTCACCAGCTCGCTGGCAGCGCATTTCCCCACGCCGTGGGAGCCCGTCTACGCATCGTCCAAGTGGGCCGTGAACTGCTTCGTGCAGACCGTGCGCCGCCAGGTGTTCAAGCACGGCATCCGCGTGGGCTCCATCTCGCCCGGGCCGGTCATCACCTCGCTGCTCGCCGACTGGCCGGCCGAGAAACTGGAAGAGGCCAAGGCCAGCGGCAGTCTCATCGAAGCGGCCGAAGTGGCCAGCGTGGTGCTGTTCATGCTCACGCGCCCCCGTGGCATGACCATCCGCGACGTGGTGATGATGCCCACGAACTTCGATCTTTAAACACCTGCATTCACGCACCATGAATTTCATCCTGCACCTGGGCCTGGGTTCGTTCCACCGCGCCCACCAGGCCGTTTACGTCCACGCATTGCGCCAGCAGGGAGACACCGGCTGGGCCATTGTGGGCGGCAACCTGCGCGCCGACATGGCCGACACCATCGCCGCGCTGCAGGCCCAGGGCGGCCGCTACACGCTGGAAACCGTCACGCCCCAGGGCGAGCGCAGCTACACCGTCATTGAAGCGATCCAGCGCGTGATCCCCTACCGGGACGACCTGGCCCCGCTGATCGCCGCAGGTGCCGACCCCGCCACGCGCATCATCTCGTTCACGGTGACCGAGGCGGGCTACTACCTCGATGCGCAAGACCAGCTCGACTGGCCCAGCTTTGCCGACCTGCGCGCCGACCTCGCCGCCGTCAAGGCGGGCCAGGCGGGCCACACCCTCTATGGCGGCCTGGTGAGCATCCTGCGCGCGCGCAGGGCCGCCGGTGCCGGCCCCGTGACACTGATGAACTGCGACAACCTGCGCCACAACGGCGACCGCTCACGCGGGGGCCTGCTGCAGTTCATCGACGCGCTGGGCGATGCCGCGCTCAAGACCTGGGTGCAGGAGCACACGAGCAGCCCCAACGCCATGGTCGACCGCATCACGCCACGCCCCACGCCGGACGTGGCCGAGCGCGTGAAGGCCGCCACCGGCTGGGACGACCAGGCCGCGTTGATGGGCGAAAGCTTCATCCAGTGGGTGATCGAAGACGACTTCATCGCAGGCCGCCCCGCGTGGGAAAGGGTCGGAGTCGAGATGGTCGAGTCGGTGCAGGCGTACGAAGAGGCCAAGATCCGCCTGCTCAACGCCACCCACAGCTGCATTGCCTGGGCGGGCACGCTGGCGGGCTACCAGTACATCCACGAAGGCACGCACGATGCCGCCATCCGTCAGATGGCCTACGACTACGTGACCGACGACGCGATCCCGGTGCTGCTGCCGTGCCCCATCGACCTGGAGGCCTACCGCGACGTGGTGCTGGACCGGTTTGGCAACCCTGCGATTGCGGACACCAACCAGCGCGTGGCCATGGATGCGTTCTCCAAGATCCCCGGCATGATCGCGCCCACCATCCGGGACCAGCTGGCCCGCGATGGCTCGTTTGACAGCGTGGCCGTGCTGCCCGCGCTGTTCCTGGCCTACCTGCAGCGCTGGCATGCCGGGCAGATCCCCTACACCTACCAGGACCAGGCCATGGACCCGGCCGTGGCGCATGCGATCTGCGATGCGCCGGACCTGGTCGCCGCCTATGCCGCGGATACCACCCTGTGGGGCGAAATGGCCTCAAACCCGCGGCTGGTTGCCACGCTGCGCAACGCTTTTGCCCGCGTGCAGGCCTTCGTGGCCGGGCGTGCGGAACGCCAGGGGTTGGTGTAAGTTGAGCGGCCCGACCACAGGAATGACGCCATGACCGTGAAGACGACGCCTGTCTCTCCGCGCCAGACCAAGCCCGAGCTGGAGCACGACTACGTGCGCTTTCCCGAGCTCGGGTACGAGTCGCCCGAGGCCGCAGGTTTCATCCGGTGCCTGTCGCATGGGTTTCCCACGCCGCTGGCGCGCTGGCACTACCACGATGAGTACGAGCTGCACCTCATCACCGCCACCTCGGGCAAGGTGTTCGTGGGCGACTGGATCGGGCAGTTCCAGCCCGGCCATCTGGTGTTGACCGGGCCGCGCCTGCCGCACAACTGGATCAGCATGGACCTGCCCGAAGGCGGCGTGCCGCTGCGCGACCTGGTGATCCAGTTCTCGCACGCGCCGCTGGTCGCCAGCAGCGAGAGCATCCCCGAGCTGCGCGAGGTGTTGCCCCTGCTGGAGCGCGCACGCCATGGCATCGAGTTCTTTGGCATGGAGGCCCAGGCGCAGGAACACTGGCACCGCATCAAGGCGCGCCAGGGCCTGGCCCGGTTTGGCGCGTTCTGTGAATTCCTGAGCGACCTGGCCCGCTGCACCGACTTTCGACTGCTGTCGAGCACCCAGCTGCAAAGCGAGGACAACGACACCCAGCTCGACCAGATCAACGCCATCGTGAGTCGCATCACCGACCACCTGGCCGACCCGTTGTCGGCTGCCGACCTGGCACAGGAGCTGGGCATGACGGAAAGCCGCTTCTCCCGCTTCTTTCGCCGTGCCACGGGCAACACCTTCACCGACTTCGTGAACCTGGTGCGCGTGAACCGCGCGTGCCAGCTGCTGATGGAGACCGAGCGCTACATCACCCACATCGCCTACGACGTGGGCTTCAACAACATGGCCAACTTCAACCGCCGCTTTCTGGACATCAAGGGCATGACGCCCAGCGAATACCGCAAGCAGGGAGCCGGAAGATTCGGAAAGGCCCCTTGAAGTGGCGGGGCGCCTTCGCTGCGGGGCGGCCCTTGCCGGGCATCTGTGGCCTGGGTCGCGCCGGTTGCGTGCGGCGGGGGCCTGGCTTCCACTTTGAACCACTGAAATCTGCCAACCACCCATGTACCTCGGAATTGATTTGGGCACCTCGGGTGTCAAGCTCCTGCTGCTCGACGAAACGCAGGCCGTGATCGCCACGGCCGACGCCGCCGTGCCCCAGCACCGCCCGCGGCCCACCTGGAGCGAGCAGCACCCGGCCGACTGGCTGGCCGCCGTGGAAGCCGCCGTGCCGCAGCTGCGCGCCCAAGCTCCCGCAGCATGGGCGCGGGTGCGCGGCATCGGGCTGTCTGGCCACATGCATGGCGCCGTGGTGCTGGGCGCGCAGGGCCAGGTGCTGCGCCCCGCCATTCTCTGGAACGATGGCCGCGCGAGCGCCGAATGCGCCGCGCTCGAGCAGGCCGTGCCCGCCGCGCGCCAGGTCACCGGCAACCTCGCCATGCCCGGCTTCACCGCACCCAAGCTGTTGTGGCTGCGCACGCACGAGCCGGCCGTGTTCGGCCAGATCCGCACGGTGCTGCTGCCCAAGGACTGGCTGCGCCTGCAGCTCACGGGCGATGCGGTGAGCGACATGTCCGACGCATCGGGCACGCTGTGGCTCGATGTGCAGGCCCGCGCCTGGAGCCCCGCGATGCTGCGGGCCTGCGGGCTCGATGCCTCGCACATGCCCGCGCTGGCCGAGGGCAGTGCACCCACGGGCACGCTGCGCAGCGATGTGGCCCGCCGCTGGGGCCTGAGCGGGGGCGTGGTGGTGGCCGCAGGCGCGGGCGACAACGCCGCCAGCGCCGTGGGCGTGGGCGCCCGCACCGCCGGGCAGGGCTTTGTGTCATTGGGCACGTCGGGCGTGGTCTTCCGGGTGACGGACGCCTTTGCGCCCGCCACCGAACGCGCCGTGCACGCCTTTGCCCATGCGCTGCCGCAGCGCTGGCACCACATGTCGGTCATGCTCAGTGCGGCAAGTGCGTTTGGCTGGGCCGCGCGGCTCACGGGGCAGGGCGATGAAGCCCGGCTGTCTGATGCCGTGGGTGCCCTCAGCCCCCACCGCCAGGCCCAGGCGCCGCTGTTCCTGCCCTACCTGAGTGGCGAGCGCACGCCGCACAACAACGCGGCTGCGACCGGCGTCTTCATGGGCTTGCGCGCCGAGCACGAAGCGGCGGACCTGGCCCATGCGGTGATGGAAGGCGTGGGCTTTGGCCTGCTCGACGGGCTCAACGCCATGCGGGCGGTCGGGGCAGGGCAGGGCCGTGCGCTCGGGGCGATCGGTGAGGGTGAGGATGCCCTGGCACTGGTCGGTGGCGGCGCCCGCAGCAACCCCTGGGCGCAATTGCTGGCCAGCGCGCTGGGCACGCCGCTGCAGCGTCCGCAGGGTGCACATGCTGCTGCCGCCCTGGGCGCGGCGCGGCTGGCGGCCATGGCCTGCGGTGGCGACGAGGCCCACTGGTGCCAGCCCTTGCCCGCCGACGCCACTTTCGACCCCCAGCCCGCGCAACAAGCCCTGCTGGCCGAGCGCTACGCCCGCTTTGTCGCGCTATACCCGGCGCTGCAGTCGCAGTTCTGACGCTGCAGTCGCAGTTCTGACGCTGCTGTCCGCACCCTCTTCACATCCACCATGACTTCGGTACACCACACTTCCCAGGCCACGGCCCCCGTCCAGGCCGCCATCGCGGGCGAGGCCCTTATCGACCTCATCCGCCGCCCCGATGGCAGCTACCTGCCGTGCCTGGGTGGCGCGCTGTACAACCTGTGCCGCGCGCTGGCCCGGCAGGGCGTGGGCACGCAGTACCTCAACCCCTTGTCGCGCGACCGCTTTGGCCGCGAGCTGGCCGCGCAGCTGGTCGCCGACGGCGTGCTGCTGGCCCAGCCCGGGCCGGTGCAGCAAGTCACATCATTGGCCGTGGTCAATCTCAATGAACACGGCCACCCCGACTACGCCTTCTACCGCGAGGGCGTGGCCGACCGCGCCGTGTCGGCGCACGGCCTCAGCGAGGCCTGCGCCGTCTTGCCCGCGTTGCAGCTGGTCTGCACCGGCGCCCTCGCGCTCGATGCCCGCGACACCGCGATCTACCAGCCCTGGCTCGCTGCCCAGCGCGCCGAAGGCCGCTGCGTGGTGGTCGATGCCAACCTGCGCCCCTCGGTCATGCCCGACCTGGACGCCTACCGCACTACGGTGCACGCGGCGTTGGCACGCGCCCACATCATCAAGGCCAGCGACGAAGACCTGGACCACCTGGCCGTGCCCGGCACCGGTGCCCTGGCCCGCGCCCGCCACCTCCTGGCCGCCAACCCCCAGGCCCATCTGCTGGCGCTGACGCTGGGCGCAGAGGGGGCCTGGCTGCTGCACCAGAGCGGCATGCAGTGTTTTGCCAAAGAAGCGCAGCCCCTGCGGGTCATCGACACCGTGGGCGCGGGCGACAGCTTCCTGGCGGGGCTGCTCGCGCACCTGCTGCGGCAGGCGCCGGCAGCGGGCGCTGCCAGCTTCGTGCAGTTCGTTGAAGCGCTGTCCGCCGAGGCCGGCCAGCAGGCTCTTCGCCATGCACTGGCCAGTGCGAGCCTGTGCGTGATGGAGCAGGGGTGTGTGCCGCCCGGGTGGGAGGCCGCGAGCGGGTGGGCGCGGGCGCACCCTTGCGTCGCCGGGTAGCGGCCTGCGCGCAGGCGGGCTGGCGGTACGATGGCACCGGCCTGTCCGGGCAGGACAGCCTATCGCAACCTCCATCTTTGCCCGCGCAGACCTTGAATCCACCATGAAGCCCGTCCCTGCCGCTGTTCCCGTCACGGCCCATGCAGCGGCCGACGCCTGCAACGTGGTCCGCCAGTCCATCACCCACTGCTGCGCCCTCGACCACCACCACGATGCCGCCATCCTCGGCACATGGCTGGCCAACAAGACGCCCGAGAACCTGGCCGCCTGGATGGCGGCACCGGGCGCGATGGCGTGGGGTGTGTATCGGGGGGACACGATGGTGGGGTTTGCGCTGTGGGCACGCTCCACGCTGGCGCTTTGTTATGTGGTGCCAGAAGCATTGCACCAAGGTGTGGGCCGTGCCCTGCTGCTCGGCGCGGAGGCCCATGCGCGGCAGTTGGGCCTGGCGGCTGTGGGGCTTGAGAGCACGCGCACGGCGGAAGATTTTTACCGCCGCCACGGGTATGAACCATCGGGCGCGCTGCAGGTGTGGGCGGGGCTGCAGGCGCAACCCATGCGCAAGGTGCTGTGAGGCGGTTTTTTGCGCGGCGCGGTTGACGGTTGTGGCCCTGGTGGTGGCTGCGGTTTTTAGCGAAAAATCGGGCGCTGGCGCCCGAGGTATCTGTGCTGAAAGCTATTGTTTTTATAGCAAATTGGCTGCGCCGTACCTCCGTACGCGCCACCCGTGGCCGGGATGCCCGGGAGGGGGCTTCGGGGCGTGGGCCCTGTTCAGAGTTCCTGGGCGTAGACGATGAAGCCGTGGTGCTTGGCCATCTTGTCGTACAGCTGGCGCCCGGCCGCATTGGTTTCGTGGGTCTGCCAATACACCCGCGACGACTTCGCGGCACGCGCCGCGCCATACACGGCGTCGATGAGCGCGCGCCCCACGCCCCGGCCGCGCGCGGCTTCGCGGGTGAACAGGTCGCTGAGGTAGCACACGGGCTCGATGCGCGTCATGCTGCGGTGAAAGAGGTAGTGCGTCAGCCCCAGCATCTCGCCGCTGGCCGCATCGTGCGCCACCAGGCAGAAGACGGGTTCCGCCGGGTCGTGAAAACGCTGCCAGGTGGCCTGGGTGATGTGCTCGGGCAGCGCGGTGGCCCCAAAGCGGCCATAGAACGCGTTGTAGCCATCCCAGAGCGGGCACCAGGCGGCGTAGTCTTCGGGATCAACGGGGCGCACGGTAACGGCGGTGGTCATGGGCCGGCTTCCTGGGATTTACTGGAGCACCCGCCCCGGGTTCATGATGCCCTGCGGGTCGAGCGCCTGCTTGATGGCGCGCATCATCGACAACGCCACGGGCGACTGGTACTTCTCCAGCTTGTCGGCCTTGAGCTCCCCAATGCCATGCTCGGCCGAGAACGAGCCGCCGAACTCGGCCACGGCTTCGTACACCAGGTGGTGCACATGCTGCTCGTGCTCGCGCAGGAAGGCCTTGGCATCGCCCTCGGCCGGTGCCTGCACGTTGTAGTGCAGGTTGCCGTCGCCCAGGTGTCCGAAGTTGACCAGGCGCACGCCGGGGATCTCGCGCTGCAGCACCGCGTCGGTGTGCGCGACGAAGGCGGGGATGCGCGAAATCTGGATGGAGATGTCGTGCTTGATGTTCAGGCCCTCCTCGGCCTGCGCGAGCGGAATGTTCTCGCGGATGTGCCAGAGCTGGCTGGCCTGGGTGAGGTTCTCGGCCACGACGGCATCAGTCACGCAGCCCATCTCGAACGCGGTCTCCAGCAGCGCTTCAAACCGCGCGCGGGCATGTTCTTCGGATTCGCTGTCGGAGTTTTCGAGCAGCACGCACCAGGGAGCGTTTTCGTCGCCGAGGAAGGGCACGCGCAGCTGCGGCATGTGTTTGCCCACCAGGCTCAGCGCGAACTGGCCCATCACTTCAAAGCCCGTGAGGCCAGCGCCCAGCTGCTTGTGCGCCAGGCCCAGCAGGGCCACGGCGTGTTCCATCGACGGCACGGCGGCCCAGGCCGTGAGGCGGGCGGCGGGCTCGGGGTAGAGCTTGAGCGTGGCGGCGGTGATGATGCCCAGCGTGCCTTCGCTGCCGATGAACAGGTCGCGCAGGTCGTAGCCCGTGTTGTCCTTGCGCAGGCCCTTGAGGCCGTCCCACACCTCGCCCTGAGCGGTGACCACCTCGAGGCCCAGGCACAGGTCGCGCGCATTGCCGTAGCGCACCACCTGCGTTCCGCCCGCATTGGTGCCCAGGTTGCCGCCGATGGTGCAGCTGCCCTCGGCCGCCAGCGAGAGGGGGAACAGCACACCCGCATTGCGCGCCACGTCCTGCAGGTTCTGCAGGATGCAGCCGGCCTCCACCGTCATGGTGAGGTTGTCGGTGTCGATGCTGCGCACCGCGTTCATGCGCGTGAGGCTCAGCACGATCTGCGTGCCGGAATCATCGGGTGTCGAGCCCACGGCCAGGCCGGTGTTGCCGCCCTGCGGCACGATGGTGGTTCCCGCCGCCGCGCAGGCCGCGACCACGGTGGCCACCTCCTGCGTGGTGGCGGGGCGCACCACGGCCAGGGCCTTGCCGCGCACGCGGCGGCGCCAGTCCTGTTCCCAGGCGGTGAGGTCGCCCTCGGTGATCACGTGGGCAGGGCCGACGAGGGTGCGCAAGGTGTCGAGCAAGGTGGTCATGGACAAGCGTCTTCTTCAGTTCGAGGGAGGGGGATGGCGCGCGGCGGCTGGCATCAAGAGGCCGGCGTGGCCGCGGCGGCTGCCGCCGCCTTCGCGTTGCGCTGGCGCAGCCGCACGTGCAGTGTGCAGGCCACGAACAGGGCCAGGCACAGCGCGACCTCGGCCCAGGCCAGCCATTGCGACGGCGGCCTGTCGCTCCAGCCGCGCACCACGCCTTCGGTGAAGTACAGCCAGATCACCAGGCTGACCCAGCGGTAGGTGTACATGCGGTTCTTGAGGATGCCCGCCAGCGGGATGCACAACGGCAGCGCCTTGAGCGCGAGCCAGGTCCCGCCGGGCCGCAGGGGCGCCAGCACCAGTTCCCAGGCCAGGCACAGGACGATGAGCGCCAGCAGGCTGCCGGTGGCCAGCCAGCGTGTGGCACGGACGCCGCTGTCGGCGGGGCTGGAAGGGAGGGCGGGGGCTCTGGGGGATGCGGTCATTGGGGTGGCATCATATCGGCCATGCCTTTTTCCTTACAGACAGTAGCGTCGCGCTTCGAGGCGCTGATCACGGAACTGTCGCACTTTCCCTGGAAAACCACCGCGCTGACCCTGCGTGAACGCTTTCGCGAGGACCATCTGGGACTCACCGCCAGCAGCCTGACCTTCACCACCATCCTCGCGCTGGTGCCGTTCTTTGCCGTCGCCCTGGCCGTGTTCACGGCATTCCCCATCTTTGGAAAGCTGCAGGACGTGTTGCAGCGCTGGCTGGTAGACAGCCTGGTACCCGACAGCATCTCCCGCCAGGTGCTGGGCTACCTCACCCAGTTCGCGGCCAAGGCCAGCGGCCTGGGCGTGGCGGGTTTCAGCATCCTGCTGGCCACGGCGCTGGCGCTGATCCTCACGATCGACCGCACGCTCAACGACATCTGGCGCGTGCAGCGCCTGCGGCCGCTGGGGCAGCGGGTGCTGATCTACTGGGCGGCCATCACGCTGGGCCCGCTGCTCATGGGGGCGAGCCTGGCGCTCACCTCGTATGTGATGTCGGCGTCCGGCGGGCTGGTCAAGCGCCTGCCCGACGGCGTGCAGCTGCTGTTCGATTCGATCCAGTTCCTCGTGCTGGCGGCGGGCATGGCGTCGCTGTACCACTATGTGCCCAACACCCCGGTGAAGTGGCGCCACGCGTGGACCGGCGGGCTCTTCGTGGCCGTGTGCATGGAGCTGGCCAAGAAGGTGCTGGCGCTGTACCTGGGCAACGTGCCCACCTATTCGGTGGTGTACGGCGCGTTCGCCACGCTGCCCATCCTGCTCATCTGGATCTACGTGGCCTGGGTCATCGTGCTGCTGGGGGCGGTGGTCACGGCCTACCTGCCCAGCCTTCTCGCGGGGGTGGCGCGGCGTGGAACCGTGGCGGGCTGGACGTTCCAGCTGGCCGTGGAGGTGCTGCAGGAGCTGCACCGGGCCCGCTCCCACGCCATGAAGGGGCTGCGGCCGAGCCAGCTGGCGCAGCGGCTGCGCGTGGACATGCTGCAGCTGGAGCCGGTGCTGGAGGCGCTGACGGCCCTGGACTGGGTGGGGCAGGTGAGCGATGCGGCGATGAGCGTGTCGGACGTGCCCGAGTCCCGGTACGTGCTGCTGATCGACCCGCAGAACACGCCGCTGGAGCCCCTGGTGCACAAGCTCCTGCTGGAACGCTCCACGAGCCTGGAGCCCCTGTGGGCGCGCGCGGGGCTGGGCGGCCTGCATGTGCGCGACGTGCTGCAGGCAGAGTAGGCCGTGGCTGGCCAGGCGGTCCGCTCCATTGGTTTGCTATTATTTTTATAGCTATCCGCGCATTGCAGTGAAGCGCCGTGGCCTGTTGGAGCCAGAAATCAAAGGGATACCTTCCCCGTCCAGATGTCCTTGTACATCACCCAGTCGCCCATGAAGCTGTACAGGGGCCGCTTGAAGCTGGCCGGCTTGTTCTTCTCGAAGCCGAAGTGCCCCACCCACGCGAAACCGTAGCCGCAGAGCAGGCCGTACAGCAGGTACTGCGGCTTGCCCGTGGCGATGAGCATCGCCAGGCACACCAGCGTCAATGTCGAGCCGGCGAAGTGCAGTCTGCGGCAGGTGCGGTTGCTGTGCTCGCTCAGGTAGAAGGGGTAAAACTCCGCGAAGCTCTTGAAGGCGCGCGGATCGGTCGTGGGGGCGGCGCTGAGGTCCATCGTTGTCTCCTGGTTGTTTTCAAGCGCTTTATACGCCCAAGCCCGTCCCCATGGCGTGCCGGGTTTGACAGGCGCCGCCGCGTGGTATTTAATTAATCGACTAATCGATCTATTAATAACCGTGCGAGGTGTGTGATGCGGACCGTGAACCCCGAGCGCCACCAGGCGCGGCGGCAGCAGATCCTGGAGGCCGCGGTGGCCTGCTTCATGCGCAAGGGGTTCCATGCCACGCGCACGGCGGAGATCTGCGCCGAGGCGGGCATGAGCCCCGGCAACCTGTTCCATTACTTCCCGACCAAGGAGGCCATCGTTGCCGCCATCGTCGAGGAAGATCAGCGCGAGACCGCCGGGCGCTATGCCGCGGCGGCCCGCGCCCGGAACCTCTACCAGGCGCTCCAGGACATCGTGGAGGAGAGCATCGCCCAGCTGGCCGACCCCGTGTACCTGCGCATCGGCGTGGAGGTGCTGGCCGAAGCGGTGCGCAACCCGCTGGTGTTTGCGAGCGTGGCCGGCAGCGAGGCGGGCCGCAAGGCGGCCCTGGTGCATCTGCTCGGCGCGGCCGTGGAGCGCGGGCAGGCCCGCCTCGCCCTGCCGCCGGCGCAGGCGGCGGACTGGATCCTGCTGCTGCTGGACGGCGCCTTTGGCCGGGCCATGGTGGAAGAGCGCTTCGACGCCGTTGCCTGCCGCACGCTGGTGCTGGGCGCGCTCGCGGCGGTGGTGGTGCCGGCCGCATGACGCGCGTGGCTTGCCCCGCCATGGACACCAACCGCTCGCCCCCGGACGGCAACCCGGCCCAGCCCGCCGGGGCGGCGGACCGCGAACATGCCATCGACGCGCTGCGGGGATTTGCCCTGCTGGGCATCGCCATGGTCAACGCGGGCAGCTTTGCGTCCACCTACTTCGGGGTGGGCGTGTCCGACCCGGCCTTCTCCCGGCCCGTGGACCATGCCGTGCGCTGGTTCGTGGCGCTGGTCTTCGAGACCAAGTTCTATCTGCTTTTCTCGCTGCTGTTCGGCTACAGCTTTGCGCTGCAGATGGACTCGGCCCAGCGCTCGGGCGGCGCGTTCGTGCCGCGTTTCCTGCGGCGCCTTCTGGGGCTGGGGCTGCTGGGGCTGGCACATGCCTGGCTGCTGTTCGCGGGGGACATCCTGGTGACCTATGCGCTCCTGGGCCTCGTGCTGCTGGCGCTGGGCCGGCTGCGCCCCGTGGCCGCCGTGGCGCTGGCCCTGGGGTTGCTGGGCATCACGGCCTGGGGCTGGGGGGCGATCGCCTGGCTGGTGGCGCTGGCCCCGCCGCTGGACCTGCCCGTGGCCGAACTGCACGCCAAGGCGCAGCAGGCCGCGCAGGCCTACCGCGCCAGCGTGCAAGAGGCGATCGCGCAGCGGGGCCGCGACATGGCCGATGGCGTGTGGTTCGTGCTGGTGTTCGTGCAGGGGCCCTGCGCGCTGGCCATGTTTTTGCTGGGGCTGGCGGCTCGGCGCTCGGGCTACCTGGCCAGGGTGGCGCGGCAGCCGGCCCGGCTGCGCCGATGGATGGCGTGCTGCCTGCCCGTGGGCGCGGCGGGGGCCTGGTTCTACGCGTCCGTGCAGCCCGGGGCCAGCAGCGTCACCCACCCCGAGCACCTGGGGCTGGCCGCGTTGGCGGTCGATCTGGCCACGGCGCCATTCCTTACCTTCGGGTACGTCGCGGCGCTGCTCTGGCTGCTGCAAAGCGGCCCCGCCGGCCGTCGGCTGGGCGCGGTGCTGGAACCGGCGGGGCGCATGGCGCTGTCGAACTACCTGCTGCAGTCGCTGGTGGGGGCGCTGGTGTTCACGGCCTACGGCTGGGCGCTGGTGGGCCAGGTGGCGCCGCTTCTGGTGGGGCTGGGCGTGCTCGTACTGTACGGTGCCCAGCTGGCGCTGAGCCGGCACTGGATGGCCGCCCACGCCTATGGCCCGGTGGAGTGGCTGCTGCGCGCCGTCACGCTCTGGCAGCGGCCGGCATGGCGCCGCCGCGCGCGCTGACGGCGAGAGCGCGCACGGTGGACGCGGGGACGCGGGCCGGCCGCGCCCTGCCGTGCTGGTTCAGCGAGTCAGGAAGTCCCGCAGCGCGAACAGCGTTTCTTCCGGCGCTTCGGTCATCTGGTTGTGGCCCACCGGCAGGGGCGCGACCTGCACTGTCCTGCCCGCCGTGCGCGCGGCGTTGACCAGGCCCTGTGCGGCTTTGGGCGCGGTCATCTGGTCCTGCGTGCCCAGTGCAAACAGCACGGGGCAGGTCAGCTGGGCCATGGCCGCTTCGCCGCCGCCATAGCTGTCGCAGGCGACGAAACCCCGGTGAAACACGTTGACGGCGGGGTTGCTGCGCAGCACCTTGCGCCCGAGCGCCATGCCGGCGCCAAACACCCAGGTGCCGGGGCCCAGGGCGGAAGGGGGCGCCGCCAGCGTGCTGCGAGAAAACACGTTGACCATGCGCATGGCCTTCTCGGGATCGCTTTGCGAGGCCTCGATGAGCGCGGGCGACACCTTCATGGGAAACGCCGTACCCACCAGCACCAGATGGCTGATGCGGTCCTTGAGCCGCGCGGCCGCCTCCATGGCGATGAGCGAACCCCAGCTGTGCCCCACCAGCGCCGCCCTCTGCACGCCGGCCGCGTCCAGCAGCGCGCCAATGAAGTCGGCGCCCTGCTCCACCGAGGCGGGCGCGTCGCCGCCGCTTCTGCAGTGGCCGGGCAGGTCGATGGCCAGCACGTTCCAGCCGTGGTTGGCCATGTAGCGGCTTTGCAGGGCCCAGACACTGTGGTCGTTCAGCACGCCATGGATGAAGACCACGGTGGGCTTGGATGCATCGAAGGCCTTGCCCCCGGTGTAGCAGTAGATGGGGCTCTCGTTGACTTGAAGTTGCATGGCGTGTTCCTGTGTTCGCTCTCTTGTGTGGATTGTCTCGGTGGAAAAGGGGCATGGGGCTGGCGCCTACCCAGGTGCCTGTCCGGTTGGGGCCATCGCGCGGTGCGTGTCCAGCGCCTCCAGCCAGCGCCGCGCGGCATCGCGAACGCGGTCGCTCGGGTCGTGCGCCGCCGTGGCTTGCGCCAGGGAGCGCAGGTGGGCCGCATCCTGCTTCCAGTAGCCCAGGCCCAGCACGGCCAGGAAGCGCACGGTTTCCTCGGCATCGCCCGTGGCGGCGCGCGCCAGCGCGGGCACGATGCGCGGAGCCCTTTCGCTGCCCAGGGCGCGGTCTCCCAGTGCCATGGCAGCGTGCTGGCGCACGAGCGGCGTGGGCGAGCCCAGGCCGCGCAGGGCTTCGTCCACGTCCGCCGGGCCCAGCGTGCAGGTGCCGCGCCCCGGAGCCAGCTTGCCCTGCAGGGCAAGCCGGAGGGCAGGGTGCTGCAGGCCGGCGTGTTCCAGGGGGGCATAGTCCAGCGGGTGGGGCTGAAGGCACCGGTCCCGAAAGGGCCCCAGCGGCGCGGCCAAGCCGCTGGCGACCAGGTCGTCCGCCAGCGTGCCCACCTGCGACAGCAGCCACCGCCCATCCCCCAGCTGCCCCAGCGCGCAGGCGCACCCGAGCCGGCCCGCGCGGCCAAGGTGGGCCCGGCTGCCGCGTGGGACCGACCGCAGCAGGTGGTGGCGCAGGGCGTCCAGCACCTCGGGGCTGGCGGATCCGATGTCGCCCAGGAGCCTGGCCGCGATGGACTGCGTGTCCGCGCGCTCCAGCAGCGCCAGCAAGGCGGGCACCGCGACGGGGCCGAGCCGCCGCAGCGCGTGTTCGGTGTCCTGCGTGGCATGGTCCACGGCTTGTTGGCGGCCCAGGCCCAGCTCGGGCGCGGCTTCATTGCGCAGGCATGCCAGGTGATAGCGCAGTTGCTGGTCCGGGGGCAGCGCTTCCACGCGCAGCGCCTCCGCGATGGCGGCCGCATGGCCGGGAAGCAGGGCGGCGAAGGCATCGTCTCCCAGGCAGCGCCGGGCCCACTGCACGCCCTCGTCGCTGTCTTCATGCAGCAGCACGGCGAAGTCCGGCGTGAGCCGGTCCGACCAGGGCGAGGCCCGCAGCGCGGTGCGCAGGCGCCGGCATGCGCGCACCAGGGCCTCCAGGCATTGCTGCTCGGAGCGCCGCCAGTGCGCCACGTCGCCGCGGCAGGCATGTGCCTGCAGCTCCTGCTGCATCCGGGCCAGGGCTGGGGTGTCGGCCGGCAGGTCAGGCCAGCCCCAGTCCGCCGGATTCCAGCGCAGGCTGTACAGCGTGCCGCCCCCGCCGTCATCGCCGCCGCCCTTGGCCTGGGCGTAGGCCTGTTCGCTGTTCAGCGCGATCGCGGGCAGGAAGAGGGGGCCATCAAGCTCGCGGCCCATGCCGGCCAGGGCGACCGCATAGAAGCGGTGCTCCGGGTGCCGGGCAAGGACGGCGCTGGCCACCGGGAGCGCGGCGTCAAGGAAGGCCTGCTCGAAGGCGTCCCAGGAAAACACGGGCTGTGGGGCTGCGGCTTGCATCGGCGTGGCTGGCGTGGTCGGGCCCAGGCCTTCAGGCGGCCTTCTCTGCGGCCTTGAGGGCGCGCTTCAAATCGTCGATCAGGTCGTCGGCATCCTCCAGCCCGATGGACAGGCGGATCGTGCCCTGCGTGATGCCGGCACCCGCCAGGGCCTCGTCGCTCATCCGGAAATGCGTGGTGCTGGCCGGGTGGATCACCAGGCTGCGGCAGTCGCCCACGTTGGCCAGGTGGCTGAAGACCTTGAGGGTTTCGATGAACTTCTTGCCCTGTTCGCGGTTGCCCTTGAGGTCGAAGCTGAACACCGAGCCCGCGCCGCGCGGCAGCAGCTTTTGCGCCAGCGCGTGGCTGGGGTGAGATGCGAGCATGGGGTGGCCCACGCGCGACACGAAGGGCTGAGCGGCCAGAAATTCGACCACCTTTTCGGTGTTGCGCATGTGCTGCTGCATGCGCAGCGGCAGGGTCTCGATGCCCTGCAGGATGAGCCAGGCCGTGTGCGGGCTCATGCAGGCGCCGAAGTCGCGCAGGCCCTCGCGGCGCGCGCGCAGCAGGAAGGCGCCCACGGTGCTCTCTTCGGCGAACACCATGTTGTGAAAGCCGTCGTAGGGCTGGGTCAGCTCGGCGAACTTGCCGGCGGATCTGGGGCCGTCCCAGTCGAAGCTGCCGCCATCGACCACGACGCCACCCACCACGGTGCCGTGGCCCGAGAGGAACTTGGTGGCCGAGTGGTAGACCAGATCGGCGCCATGCTCGAACGGCCTGATGAGCCAGGGCGAGGTCAGGGTGGAGTCCACCAGCAGAGGCACACCGGCCTCGTGCGCAATCGCGCTCACGGTGGGGATGTCCAGCACGTCCAGGCCCGGGTTGCCCACCGTCTCGCCAAAGAACAGCTTGGTGTTGGGCCGCACGGCGGCGCGCCAGGCGTCGATGTCGCCGGGCTTGACGAAGGTGGTCTCGATGCCGAAGCGCGAGAGCGTGTAGTGCAGCAGGTTCTGCGAGCCGCCATACAGCGCGGTGCTGGCCACGATGTGGCTGCCGGCACCCATCAGCGTGGCCACGGCCAGGTGCAGCGCGGCCTGGCCGCTGGCGGTGGCAATGGCGCCGACGCCGCCTTCCAGCGCCGCCACGCGCTGCTCCAGCACGGCGTTGGTGGGGTTGCTGATGCGGCTGTACACGTGGCCGCCACGCTCCAGGTTGAACAGCGACGCGGCATGGTCGCTCGACTCGAAGACGAAAGAGGTGGTCAGGTGGATGGGCACCGCGCGCGCGCCAGTGGCGGGGTCGGGGCTTGCACCCGCGTGCAGGGCCAGCGTGTCAAAGCCGGGGTCGGAGTAGCCGGGCATCTGTGTGTCTCCCATGTTGTCAATTCAGCCGGGCATTGTGGGCTATATTTGGTGCAAGACAGCCTCTAGCGCCTGCCGCGCTCTTCCCGCCCTCTTGGAGACCCAGAAACCATGAAAGTCAGCGACATCCTCCGCGTCAAAGGGAACACCCTCTACACCGTCACGCCGGACGAGCCGCTGGCGGGCGCCGTGGATGTGATGGCCGACAGGGACATCGGCTCGCTGGTGGTGATGGAGCTGGGCGATCTGGTGGGCATGCTCACGTTTCGCGAAGTGATCCAGGCCGTGGTGAGGAATGGCGGCAGCGTGGGCACCCTGCAGGTTCGTTCGGCCATGGACGATGCACCCCTGACCTGCACGCTCGAAACCGACATGGACGAGGTGCGCCGCATGATGCTGGACCGCCATGCGCGCTACATGCCGGTGATGGACCGCAAGATGCTCATGGGCGTGATCAGCTTCTACGACGTGGCCAAGGCCGTGGTGGACAGCCAGAACTTCGAGAACAAGATGCTCAAGGCCTACATCCGCGACTGGCCGGAAGACGACGCCCGCGGCGGCTGACCACGGCCGCGCCCTGGCGGCGCTCAGCGCGGGCGCGCTGCCTGCGCGCAGAGCCAGGCCTCCAGTTCGTCCGGTGGCAGCGGCTTGCCAAACAGATAGCCCTGCATGACGGGACACCCATGCGCCTGCAGCCACTGCTGCTGGCCCGTGGTTTCCACCCCTTCGGCCACCACCACCATGCCCAGGCTGTGGGCGATGCTGAGCACCGACACCGTGAGGGCCCGCGCGGTGGGGCTGGTGGTGAGGTCCTGCACGAAGGCCATGTCGAGCTTGAGCTCCGAAATGGGAAGGCGGTGCAGGTAGCTCAGGCTGGAATAGCCGGTGCCGAAATCGTCCAGCGACAGCCGGAATCCCTTGCCGTGCAGCGCCTCGATGTTGGCCAGCGTGACGGGCCGCGCGTCCATCATGACGCTCTCGGTGATTTCCAGAAGCACGTCGTCCGCGCGCAGCCCGTGGCGCCGCAGCGCATCGCACACCTGCTGCGCAAGGTCTGCCTGGTGGAAGCTGCGCCCTGACAGGTTGACCGCCACGCAGGGCACGTGGTGGCCCGCCGCGCGCCATGCCGACAGCTGCGCACAGGCCTCGTCCAGCAGCCACAGGGTCAGCTCGTGAATCAGGCCGGACTCTTCGGCCACGGGGATGAACCGGCTGGGCGGCACCATGCCCCATTCGGGGTGCTGCCACCGCGCGAGGGCTTCCACGCCGTGCAGGGTGCCGGGCGCTTCGCCGAGCACCTGGGGCTGGTAGTGCAGCGTCAGGCGGCGTTCGGCCAGGGCCTGGCGCAATGCGCGCTCCAGCGCTGCACGTTCCTGCGCGCGCCGGTTCATCTCCGCGCTGAACAATTGCAGACTGTGCCGGTGATCGCTCTTGGCCTGTGCCATCGCCTGGTCGGCATGGCGCAGCAGCGTCTCGATGGCGTCGCCGTCGTCGGGAAACATCGCGATGCCGATGCTGGCGTGGCAGACATGGGCCTGTCCATGGATGTCCATGGGCCGGGACATTTCCTCCAGCATGCGGTGCGCCGCCTGCACCGCTTCCTCGGTGGCGCACTCGGACAGCAGCAGCACGAATTCGTCGCCCGCCAGCCGGCCGATCAGGTCCCGCGCTCGCAGGCACTGCGTCAGCCGCCTGGCCACTTCGCACAACAGCGCGTCGCCCGCGGCATGCCCCTGCGTGTCATTCACCTGCTTGAAGCGGTCCAGATCGATGAACAGCAGCGCGCCGGGGCGGCCGTCCTGCCGCAGGCCGGCCAGCGTGCGCCCGGCGCTGCTGAGGAACATCGCGCGGTTAGGCAGGCCCGTGAGCCCGTCAAAAAAGGCGAGGCGGTGAATGCGCTGCTGCGTGGCATTGCGCTCGATGGCCAGCGCGCACAGGTGCAGGCATACACCCACCAGCCGGTAGTGCAGCGCATCCGGGCCGCGCGGCTCGCGAAAGTAGAAGGCAAAGGTGCCCACCACCGTGCCCGTGTGGTCGCAGATCGGGCTGGACCAGCAGGCGCGCACGCCGCTGGGTGCGAACAGCGCGCGGTAGTCGTCCCACAAGGGGTCGGTGGCGATGTCGTTGACCGCCACGGGGATGCCCCTGAAGGCCGCGGTGCCGCACGACCCCGCACGGGGGCCGATGGGCAGGCCGTCGAGCGCCTGGCAGATGGCGGGAGGAAGCCCCGGTGCCGCCAGGGGGCGCAGCAGGCCTTGTTCATCCACGGCCAGGATGGAGGCGGTGACTTCGGGGGCGATGCGCTCCACTTCGTGGCAGACGAGGGCCATCAGATCGGCCAGGGGCAGTTCATTGACCATGCCCTCGAGCACCCGCTTTTGCAGCACCTCGTGCATCTTGGTGAGCGTGATGTCCGTCAGCACGGTGATGCTGCCGCCCGGCCCGCCCGAGGCCTCGTCCGATGCATTGATCATCATCGACACCCAGCGCGGCGCGCCGGCCCGGCTGTACAACAGGGTCTCGGTGTGGAAACTGCCCTCGGTGTGCATGCCGCTGCGGATGTCGGCGAGCAGCCCCGGGTCGGAGTGCGGGCCCAGCAGCACTTCGCTCAGGTGCCGCCCGAGCACCTCCTGGGGCCTGAACCCGAACAGGCGGGTGAAGCCCTCGTTGATGTACACGACGAGCCTGGCGCTGTTGCTCATCACGATGGCGTTGTCGCTCGCATCCAGGGCCCTGCGCAGCGGGGCGTCTGTCAGGAGGCCTGCCGGTGGGCGGTCCAAAGGGGAGGGGGAGCCTGGAAGGTGCGGAGCTGAAACGGGCATGGTTGTCCCAAAGATCGACCACCCATGCTAGCAAGCGCGTCCCGCGATGCCAAGCAGGTTGGTGGCGCGTGGTATCCGCACCGCACGGAGGGCCCGCCTTCGGGCTCCTGGCGCACGGCACGGGCCATCACTCCGGGGGCAAGGCGCGGCCGTGCGGCCGCTCTGGGATAATCCCGCGCCATGAGCGGCAATACTTTCGGATCCCTATTCGCAGTCACCAACTTTGGTGAATCCCACGGCCCGGCCATTGGCTGCGTGATCGACGGCTGTCCGCCCGGCATGGCGCTCGCCGAGGCCGACATCCAGGCCGACCTGGACCGGCGCCGCCCCGGCACCAGCCGCCACGTCACCCAGCGCAACGAGCCCGATGCGGTGGAGATCCTGTCGGGCGTGTACGAGGGCAAGACCACCGGCACGCCGATCGCGCTGCTGATCCGCAACACCGACCAGCGCAGCAAGGACTACAGCAACATCGCCGAGAGCTTTCGCCCCGGCCATGCCGACTACACCTACTGGCACAAGTACGGCATCCGCGACCCGCGCGGCGGAGGCCGGTCTTCCGCCCGCCTGACGGCGCCCACGGTGGCCGCTGGCGCCGTGGCCAAGAAGTGGCTTGCGCAGCGGTACGGCGTGCAGTTCCGCGCCTGCATGACACAGCTGGGCGACCTGTCCATCCCGTTCGAGAGCTGGGACCACGTGCGCAGCAATCCCTTCTTCGCCCCCGTGGCCGACGTGCAGCAGTACGAGGACTACATGGACGCCCTGCGCAAGGCCGGTGATTCCTGCGGTGCCCGCATCCGCGTGCAGGCCACCGGCGTGCCCGTGGGGCTGGGCGAGCCGCTGTACGACAAGCTCGATGCCGACATCGCCCACGCCATGATGGGCCTGAACGCGGTGAAGGGCGTGGAGATCGGCGCGGGCTTTGCCAGCGTGGCCCACCGGGGCACGATGCATGGCGATTCGATGACGCCCCAGGGCTTTCGCACGAACAACGCGGGCGGCGTGCTGGGCGGCATCAGCACCGGGCAGGACCTGGAGGTGAGCATCGCGATCAAGCCCACCAGCTCCATCATCAGCCCGCGCGAATCGATCGATGTGCACGGCAAGAGCACCGAGGTCGTCACCAAGGGCCGCCACGACCCCTGCGTGGGCATCCGCGCTGCGCCCATCGCCGAGGCGCTGCTGGCGCTGGTCGTCATGGACCATGCCCTGCGCCACCGCGCGCAGTGTGGCGATGTGGTGCCGCCGGTGCCGCCCATCCAGGCATCGTTTCTGTAGGAATCGGCATGGCAGAGCGCACCGGGCCCGGCCCGGGCGCTTCGCCGCCGTGGTTTGCGGGGCGTGCAGGGATGCGCGCCCTTTTTACTGGACTGGACAAGGCACTCTCCATGCGCAGGTTGTTGGCACAGGCATTCCGTGGTTCAGGATGGGCGCGCGGCGGCGCGGTGCTCGCGGCGGCGGGCGTCCTCGGGGGCCTCCTGGCGGGCTGCGGCACGGCCACGCGATGGGCCGGCGATCCGGCACCCGCGCACATCGACATCACGCTCATCGGCTTCAACGACCTGCATGGCAACATGGAGCCGCCCCGCATGGCGCATGCCGTCCTAAGCCCCACGGGACCGGTGGCGGTGCCCGCGGGCGGGATGGCGTACTTCGCGAGCGCCATCGCAGCCCTCAAGGCGCGGGGGCCGCACCACGCGGTCGTGTCCGCCGGCGACATGGTCGGTGCGTCGCCGCTGGTGTCCTCGCTATTCCTGGACGAGCCCACCATCGAGGCCGTCAACGAGATGCAGATCGACTTCAACGCGGTGGGCAACCATGAGTTCGACCGCGGCTGGCGCGAGCTGCTGCGCCTGCAGCAGGGAGGTTGCGAGAAGTTCACGGCGCGCCAGCCCTGCCAGATCAGCCAGCCATTCAAGGGCGCCCGCTTTGGCTTCCTGGCCGCGAATACGGTGCGCGTCGAGGACGGGCGGACACTGCTGCCCGCGACGGGGCTCAAGCGCTTCACGCAGGGTGGCACCACGGTGACGCTGGGCGTCATCGGGCTCACGCTCCAGGCCACGCCCACCATGGTGAGCCCCTCGGGCGTGGCCGGGCTGCGCTTCGAGGATGAGGCGGCCACGGCCAATGCCCTGATTCCCCAGCTCAAGGCGCAGGGCGCCGACGTGATCGCGGTCGTCATCCATGAAGGCGGCAGCACCACGGCCGGGGTGCAGGAGACCAGCTGCGCGGGCCTCTCCGGCGACATCGTCCCCATCCTGGAGCGCCTGGACCCCGCGGTGGACGTGGTGGTCTCCGGCCACACGCACCAGGCCTACGTGTGCGACTACGCCCGTGTGAATCCCGCCAGGCCCTTCCTCCTGACCAGTGCAGGCCAGTATGGGACGCTGCTCACCGACATCCAGCTGCGTGTGGACACCCGCACGCGCCGCGTGGTGCGCAAGACGGCGCGCAACGTCATCGTGCAGGGAGAGGCCTTCACCGGCAGCCAGGGACACGTGCCCATGACCTTGGCCGTGCCTTCCTTCCCGGCCGATCCGGCGGTGCAAAAGATCGTCGACACCTACCGCGCGGCGGCCATACCGCTGGCGCAGCGCCCGGTGGGGCAGGCCGTGTCGGCCCTGCGCCGCGTGCTGACGCCCTCGCTGGAGAGCGCCCTGGGCAACCTGGTCGCCGATGCGCAGCTCCACGCCACGCGCGCGCCGGAGCAGGGCGGGGCGCAGCTGTCCTTCATGAACCCGGGGGGGCTGCGTGCCGACCTGGTGCCGGATGCGCAGGGCCTGGTGCGCTACGGGCAGCTGTTTGCCGTGCAGCCCTTTGGCAACCAGCTGGTCGTGAAGACCTTCACGGGCGCGGAGATCAGGGCGGTGCTGGAGCAGCAGTTCGCCAGCGGCAGCAACACCGTGCAGCGGCCCCGCGTGCTGTCGGTCTCATCGGGCTTTGCCTACCAGTTCGACCTGTCCCGGCCGGCGGGCGAGCGCGTCAGCCAGATGGTGCTGCAGGGTGCTGCGCTGCGTGACGACATGCCGGTGCGCGTGGTGATGAGCAGCTACCTCGACAGCGGCGGAGACAACTTCACCGTGCTGACCGAAGGGCGCGACCGCCTGGTGGGCGGGCTGGACCTGGACGCGCTGGAGGCCTACTTCCGCACGCAGAGTCCGGTGGCCGTGCCTGCTACCAACCGCATCACGTCCGTCGCGCGCGCCGTGCGTTGAGCGGCGGCGGCTATTCCTTGCCCGGGCGCAGTGCCGCCAGCCAGCGCAGCGGGTTGAAGCCCGTGACCAGGCCGGTGGCCACCAGCACGAGCGCTCCGCCCCAGAGCATGCCGGGGCCCAGGGCCTCGCCCAGGAACACATGCCCCCAGGCCACCCCGAACAGCGGGATCATGAACGCGGAACTCATCGCCGCCACCGGGGATACCTGGGCGAGCACGCGCAGGTTGAGCCAGTAGGCCAGGCCCGAGGTGGCGATGCCCATGACCGCCACCGCCGCCACGGCCCCGGCGGTGAAGCGGGCTTCGGGCAGGCTCCATGCGGCGCCCGGCAGCAGCAGCACCAGCGCGGCGGCGTGGATGCCTGCGGCGATCGACAGGGGCGACATGCGCGTGGTGGCTCGCTTCATCCAGGTGGTGGAGACCCCGTAGCAGGCCGACGCGATGATGCAGGCCAGTGCCGCGACCAGCAGGGACGGCGTGGGCTCCACCGGGCCGAGCTGCACGATCAGGGCCACGCCCGCGAAGCCGCACAGGCAGCCCAGCCACTTGCGCTGGCTCAGCGTGTCTTCCTTCATCCACGCAGCCGCGAGCACGCTGAAGGGAACGGCCATCGTGTTGAGCAATGAGCTGTAGCCCGCCGGCAGGTGCAAGGCTGCCCAGGCATACAGCAGGAACGGCACCGCCACGGTGAGCGTGCCCAGCCCGAACAGCTCGCGCCAGTGGCGCCACGGCCAGGGCTCGCCGGCCGCCCGCATGATGGCGACCAGGGTCAGCGTGCCCAGCCCGATGCGCAGGGCGGCCATCACGTTGGGCCCCAGCAGCGGGCTTGCGATGCGGATGAAGAGAAACGAAGCGCCCCAGAGGGCCGACAGCAGCACCAGCTGCAGGAAGTGGCGGGTTTTCACCGCAGGCATTGTCGGGCAGCCGCGGTGTTTCTGTGCACCAGGGGGGTGTTTTGCCCATGAAAATAGCCTCTGGCGCTTTTACTTCAAGCGCCGAAAGCTATATTTTTGATAGCGTATCGCCAAGGTGGCCGCTGGGCCTGGCTGGAGGCGGGTGCGTGGGCAGCCCAGCCCGGCAACAAACGGGCCGTGGGCGCCGCGGCGGTTATTTGCGCACTTCGTCCACCATCGCGCGGAAGTCGTCGATGTCCTCGAAACTGCGGTACACGCTGGCAAAGCGGATGTAGGCCACCTTGTCGAGCTTCTTGAGCTCGCGCATGACCAGCTCGCCGATGCGGCTGGAGATCACTTCGCGCTGGCCGAGGTTGAGCAGCTTTTCCTCGATGCGCTCGATGGCGCTGTCGATCTGGTCCGTGCTGACCGGGCGCTTGCGCAGCGCCAGATTGAAGGAAGCGAGCAGCTTGGCGCGTTCGTACTCGATGCGCCGGCCATCCTTCTTCACGATGGCCGGGAAGCTCACTTCCGGCCGTTCGTAGGTGGTGAAGCGCTTGTCGCACGCGCCGCACTGGCGGCGGCGGCGGATGAACACCCCATCTTCAGACACCCGCGTTTCGACGACTTGCGTTTCCAGGTTGCTGCAGAAGGGGCACTTCATGGCGGCTGCTGACCGGTGAAGTTAACGGTAGACCGGGAAGCGGGCCGTCAGCGCATTGACCTTGGCGCGCACGGCGGCGATGTTGGCCTCGTCGCGCGGGTTGTCCAGCACATCGGCGATCAGGTTGGCGGTGATGCGCGCTTCTTCTTCCTTGAAGCCGCGCGTGGTCATGGCGGGGGTGCCAATGCGCACGCCGCTGGTCACCATCGGCTTTTCAGGGTCGTTGGGGATCGCGTTCTTGTTGATGGTCATGTGGGCGGCGCCCAGCACGGCCTCGGCTTCCTTGCCCGTGATGCCCTTGGCACGCAGGTCCACCAGCATCACGTGGCTTTGCGTGCCGCCGGAGACGATGCGCAGGCCGCGCGCGGTCAGCGTCTCGGCCACCACCTTGGCGTTCTTGGCCACCTGCTCCTGGTAGGCCTTGAACTCGGGCTGCAGCGCTTCCTTGAAGGCCACGGCCTTGGCAGCGATCACGTGCATCAGCGGGCCGCCTTGCAGGCCGGGGAAGATGGCGCTGTTGATGGCCTTCTCGTGCTCGGCCTTCATCAGGATGATGCCGCCACGGGGGCCGCGCAGGCTCTTGTGCGTGGTGCTGGTGACCACGTCGGCATGCGGCACCGGGTTGGGGTACACACCCGCGGCGATCAGGCCGGCGTAGTGGGCCATGTCCACCATGAAGATCGCGCCCACGTCCTTGGCCACCTTGGCAAAGCGTGCGAAGTCGATGTGCAGGCTGTAGGCCGAGGCACCGGCGATGATGAGCTTGGGGCGGGTTTCGTGCGCCTTCTTCTCCATGGCGTCGTAGTCCAGAGCTTCGTTGGCATCGAGGCCGTAGGAGACCACGTTGAACCACTTGCCCGACATGTTGAGCGGCATGCCGTGCGTGAGGTGGCCGCCTTCGGCCAGGCTCATGCCCATGATGGTGTCGCCGGGCTTGAGGAACGCGAGGAACACGGCCTCGTTGGCGGATGCGCCGCAGTGGGGCTGCACGTTGGCGGCCTCGGCACCGAAGATCTGCTTGACGCGGTCGATGGCCAGCTGCTCGGCCACGTCCACATGCTCGCAGCCACCGTAGTAGCGCTTGCCAGGGTAGCCTTCGGCGTACTTGTTGGTCAGCTGCGTGCCCTGCGCCCACATCACCGCGGGGGATGCGTAGTTCTCGCTGGCGATCAGCTCGATGTGGTGCTCTTGCCGGGCGTTTTCAGCCTGGATGGCGGCAAAGAGCTCGGGGTCGGTTTGTTCGACAAGAATATTGCGGTCGTACATGATTGGCAGTCCTATGAACTTGTGTCCCTTGAAACAAGGGCTGCCCAGGCGAACGGCGGAACGCAGAAGGATGAACCCCGTGCGGCACGCTTCCCAGTGGTTCACAAGGGGCAAGCCCTTGCTGGTTTCCACGTCAGCGGCAGCACCCTGTGTGCGGGATGCCGCGCCTATCGCCAGTCGCGTACCCCGCTAGTGTAGCTGACGTGGCATGCGCAACCTGTGTCGCATCGCGCGAAGTGCCGTGCGCCCCGGGGTCATGGCGCCCCGGCCGGCGGCACAGGATCGGCTCAGAGCCCCGTCAGCAGGGCTACCTTGTCGGCCGCCACCGCCGCTGGCGTCGCGGGCGGCGCAGACACCGGGATGATCTGGGCGGGTGCCTGGGTGGACAGCGTGGGCGGCGGCGCGGTGGGCATGGAGCGGCCGCCGGCCACCTGGCGCAGGCGGAAATGCTCGGCCATCACCTTGGCGGCATAGCCGCCGTCGTCGGCCAGGTTGCCGGCGCCCACGTAAAAGCGCAGCCCGCCCTCCACGGAACCCGCGCGCGAAATGCATTCCTGCAGGACCTTCACGCCCACGCGCAGGTTGCTCACGGGATCGAAGGCCGCAAAGTGCCCCCCGAAGTTCTGGTACTTGTCGGTATGCACGTTGGTCATCACCTGCATCAACCCCTGGGCGCCCACCGCGCTTTGCGCAAACGGGTTGAAGCTCGACTCGATGGCCATGATGGCCAGGATCAGCGTGGGATCGATCTTGGACTTCGCGCCAATTTCATAGGCCTCTGCCACCAGCACGCTCAGCGGCTCGGGGGCAACGCGGTACTTCTTGCTGAGCCAGAACGCGACGGCGGCCTGCTCCTTGGGCAGGTCCTTGGGATTGCCCGCCGTGGCGCGCTCGCTGGCCTCCGGCTCGATGGGCATGCCAAGCACTTCCACCTGGCGGGCCTGCAGCCAGTTCATCAATTGCGCTTCGCCTGCCTGGCGCAGGTCCGGGCGGGCCGTGAGGGTGATCACGACAAAGGCCACAGCCAGGCCGATGAGGGCGAAGCTGTTGTGGGTGATTTCAAGAAAACCTTCGGTCACGTCGGCCACGAAGGTCCGCACGCCGGAGACTATTTTTCCTGACGCTGTCATAGCTCTTCCTTTCTGAAGCGCCGCACTGAGCCTGGGCAGTCATCGGTGACTGTCCCGTCTCAGCGGGTCGCCTGGATTGGTACGCCATCAAGTGGGCCGCACATCTCTGGGGTGCTTTGGGCCTGGTTTGACTTAGCCGGGTTCGGCAGCGGGTTGGGGTTTTTACTAGCCTGTTTTTGGGGCTGGCGGATTCTAGGAGGTCACTAAATGCTTAGTCAATACTAATAAATTGAATCATAAGACTAATAAGTTATAAAAAATATGTAGAAAATCACAGTTTTTGGGGTGCTGGCGGACGTTTGGGGCCTGTGGCCTCAGGCGGGTTGTTACAAGCTCATGTCAAATTCAATCGGTGGACTTTTCGCCATTGAGAATCCAGTTTGAACTGCGGCAACTACTTTGGTAAGGTTCAGTTGCCTGTTGATTTCAGGCATCGCCAGACGAAACCAAGTCTCCCTCCAAAGGCATTCAGTGTCCTGGTGCAGCAGATGAGGATTCCAAGGCACCCCCTGGAGGCAATACCTTGCCTCCTCGCAGTGTGGACCTTCATCTCCGCATTTGCGACCGATGGCAAAGACCGTTGTGTCAGCCGTCAAGCCCGGCAGGCAGGCCTTGAGGCACTGTCCGCCGGGCTTTCTTGTTTGTGCTGGCGGGCTGTCTGGGCTAGCGGCGCTTATATATAGATAATGGGGGCTGTTCCCTAGAGCGGCGACAGTTCGCCCGGAGTCGCGGGCGATGCCCCTTGCGGGGGTCGCAGCATGTCAGCCCGTCTGGCAAAGCCTTGTGCCAGATCACCCTCGGGGTTTGGCGCAGCGCCATGCTGCGGTCTGTTGGCCGAACCCGGTGAAAATAGTCTCCTTGTTGCCTTGGCGCGCGTGCAGTGCGGTTGCCAGGGCGGGCCTCCAGGCAATGCGCCTGGGGGAGCCTTTGTTATCCATTGGATCCATGTTTCCATTTTTTTCCCGCAGCAAAATGTCCGACGCACCTGAAGTGAATCCGGCCCCGGCCAGAACCCATGAGCCGCATCCGCTTGATGCGTTGACCGGCGGCGCCTTTTCTGCCGCCACCTCTGGTGAGCGCGCCTCCCGCATCCGCGACTGGCTGGCCACGCAGCCTGCCCCGGAGCAGTTGCAGGAGGTCTTCAAGGAGTTGAGCGGCCGTGACAAGGGCGCAGCCCGCGCGGTGCGCGAGCGCCTTGACGAAATCCGCCGCGCCAAGGGGCAGGAGGCCATCGCCGCCGAGTGGGCGGAAAAGGCACAGGCCCTTCTTGCGGCCCCCAAGCTCAATATCGCCGATGCCATGGCCTGGCAGCGCGATGCGGCCAAGGCCGGTGCGCCGCTGTCGCGCGAGCCGTTGTCGCTGCTCAAGGTGCAGGTCGCGGACCGTGTGAAAGTGATCGAAGACCTGCAGCATCGCGTGCAGGTGCAGCGGGAGGCCGCCGTGCTGCTGGCCCAGCGCATTGAAGTGCTTTCCACCAAGCCCTGGCGCGATGCGCAGGCGGCGCTTGAACTCCTGCGTGCCGATGTGGCCCGCTGGCAGGAGCAGGCACAGGAACTCACCAGCGATGCCAGCTGGGCGAGCGTGGAAGCGCGCTTTCCTGCGTTGCTCGATGCGTCGCGCACCCAGTTGCTGGTGGTGTGGGAGGCTTTCCAGCCCGCCGTGGCCCAGGCCGTGGCGGCCGCGGCCGATGCCAGCGCTGCACTGCCGCCCGTGCCCGTATGGGCCGACGAGCTGCGCGCCGCGCGCGGCCTGCCCACGGAGGCCGCTGCTGCGGCGGCCGCGGCCAAGCCCGCGCGTGCGGCCAAGCCCAAGGCGGCTCCTGAAGTGATCGAGAAGGCCGCGCAAAGCGTGCGCGAAGCCCTGGCCGTCCTCGAAAAGGAAACCGCCGAAGGCCATGGCAAGGCCAGCGCGGGTGCTGCAGCCGCGCTGCGCGCCGTGCTCAAGGTGCATGGAAAGCACATCGACAATGCCCTGGAGCAGCAGGTGCACGCGGCCCTGGTGGCGGCTGGCGAGCTGGAGGGCTGGCAGCGCTGGAGTGCCGACCAGGTGCGCGAGGACCTGGTGGCCAAGGCCGAGGCCTTGCTCAACCGTCCTGAAGGCCAGGCCCTGGGTGGCCGCAAGATGCAGGAAATCCTGCGCAACCTGCGCGACCAATGGAAGCAGGCGGACCAGGGGGGCGCACCCAACCATGCGCTGTGGAAAAAATTCGATGAAGCCTGCAACGCGGCCCACAAGGTGGTCGAGGCCTGGCTGGACAAGATCCGCACGGAGGCTGCCGAGCACAAGGCGCAGCGCCTGGCACTGATCGAGGAGCTCAAGGCATGGTCGCAAGCGCACGCGGCGTCGGGTGACTGGAAGGCCATCAACCGCGCGCTCCACCAGTTTGGCGACCGCTGGCGCGAAGGTGGTCATGTGGGCGAGAAGATCTTTGCCGAGCTGCAGCCCTTGTGGAAGCAGGCCATCGCCTCGGCGGCGGCCCCGCTGGAAGCAGCCCAGAAGGAGAGCCTGGCGCGTCGCCACGCCATGATCGACGAAGCCACCGCATTGGGGGCTGCGCCCGCGCTGCGCATCGATGCGGTCAAGGCGCTCCAGCAGCGCTGGCAGGCCGAGGCGCAGACGGTGCCGCTGGACCGCAAGCACGAGCAAAAGCTGTGGGATGCGTTCCGCAAGCCCATCGACGAGGCTTTCAACCGCAAGTCCGCAGACCGTGAGCGCGCAGTCACCGAATTGAGCGCCCGCGACCGCGTGGTGCTGGAGGCCTCCAAGTCCCTGGAAGCCGCCAATGCGACGGGGGATGCGCAGCAGATCCGCTCTGCCATGCAGGCGCTGGAGGCCGCGCTGCGCGGTCAGGCGCAGGCCGCGCAGGCCGTGGCCTCGGCGCAGAAGGACGAGCAGAGCCAGTCCGCCATGGCGGCTGAATCCGCTTCGGAAGCTCCGGCGGATCCGGTGGCTTGCGCACCGGCGCCCGTGGCACCCAAGCCCGTGGCGCGGCCCGTGGTGGCCGTGCGCGGTGACGACCGGCCGGGCATGAAGAAGGATGCGCCTGCTGCGCCGGGCCGTGGTGCGCGCCCCGGCGACCGCCGGGATGGCCGCCCTGGCGACCGTGATGCCGGCCGTGGCGGCCCGCGTCCAGACGGCCGTTTTGGCGACCGCAATGACCGGGGTGGCCGTTTCGGCGACCGTCCTGCGCAGGAAGACCGGGGCCCGCGCCTGGGAGACACCGCTTTCCGCGCGCAGCGCGAAGCCATGGAGCATGCCCAGCTGGCCCTGAAAAAACTGGCGGCGCAAGCCCACGGCGAGGCACTGACGCAATTGCTGACCGCGTGGGAAAAGCGCGACGCGGGCCTGGTGCCCAGCACGCAGGATCTCGGAGCGGGTGTGACGGCATCGGTGCGCAACGCCTGGGCGCAGGCCCTGTCGGCGGCGCCGAAGGGCGATGCCTCGGAAGCGCTGCTGCGCCTGGAGATGGCCGCAGAGGCGCCCACGCCCGCGGAGCACATCGCCGCCCGGCGCATGCTGCAGCTGCAACTGCTCACGCGCCGCAACGATCCCGCGCCAGCGCAGACCTGGGGGCAGGACGCGGCCCGCGTGCTGGCCAGCGCCAGCGACGCGGCCAATGCGCGCCGCCTTCAGAACGCGCTCAAGGCACTGCTGCGCAAGTAAGAGGGCCAAAGAAGCGATGGCTGGCGGGTTGCCGGTGCACATCCGGCCTTTCGGGGCGGCCGATGAGGCTGCCGCGGTGGCGCTGTGGCACGACTGCGGGCTCGTCCGCCCCTGGAACGATCCTCACAAGGACATCGCCCGCAAGCTTCTGGTGCAGCCAGAACTTTTTCTGGTGGCGGTGGTGCCGGCGCGAGACGGCATGGCGGAACGGCTCGTGGGCACCGCCATGGCGGGCTATGACGGCCACCGGGGCTCCGTGTACTACCTCGCGGTGGCACCGGGGCATCAGCGGCTGGCGCTGGGGCGCCGTCTCATGGCGGAGGTGGAGCTGCGCTTGCTGCGGCTCGGGTGTCCCAAGGTCAATGTGCTGGTGCGTACCAGCAATGCCCGGGTCCTGCATTTCTACGATGCCCTCGGCTATGCGCGCGACGAGGCGTTTTCACTGGGAAAGCGGTTGATACCTGATCTTTGAGCAGGGCCGGGGAGGGCTTGTCCGGAGCGTGGACTACGCAGGGCATTGATGGCCACGAAGAGCCGCCCGTTGCCCGCCTGTCGAGGGCGGGGCAGGAATAAAAAAAGCCGTTGCGGTTGCAACGGCTTTTTTATTGTTTGGTGCCCAGGAGAGGACTCGAACCTCCACGATGTTACTCGCTAGTACCTGAAACTAGTGCGTCTACCAATTCCGCCACCTGGGCTTTCAGATCAGCCTCGAATTATAGAACAAGTAATTGCGGCTTCTGGCGAGTGGATGAAGATTTTTTTAAATTCATTCCGCCAGCGTCTCGGGAAGCGGCGTCGGGGCATGGAGGCGGGAAATAAAAAAGCCGCTGTATTCACAGCGGCTTCGATATTTTGAAAACCTTCACAGGTTCTCGTTAAACTTGGTGCCCAGGAGAGGACTCGAACCTCCACGATGTTACTCGCTAGTACCTGAAACTAGTGCGTCTACCAATTCCGCCACCTGGGCATTTCAGGAAAGACTAAGATTGTATATCAAAAAAACCACCCCCGGCGCGCAGTCCGCGCATCTGTCGGACGAAATTGAAGGCAGCGTGCAGGGGCACCGTGACGGACACGGTTTTGTCATCCGCGACGATGGCGAAGGCGACATCTATATCCCCCCCAACGAAATGCGCGCTGTCCTGCACAAGGACCGCGTGCGCGTGCGCATCGTGCGCCAGGACCGGCGCGGCCGCCCCGAGGGCCGCGTGGTCGAGATCATCGAGCGCCCGCCCCAGCCCATCATCGGCCGCCTGCTGCAGGAAAGCGGCGTCTGGCTGGTGGCGCCCGAGGACAAGCGCTACGGGCAGGATGTACTGATCCCCAAGGGTGCCACCGGCGCCGCCAAGCCCGGCCAGGTGGTCGTGGTCGAATTGACCGAGCCGCCGGCCCTGTTCGGCCAGCCCGTGGGCCGCATCACCGAAGTGCTCGGCGAGGTGGATGACCCCGGCATGGAGATCGAGATCGCGGTGCGCAAGTACGGCGTGCCGCACGAGTTCTCGGCCGAGTGCCTGGCCCAGGCCAAGGAACTGCCCGACAAGGTGCGCGCGCAGGACAAGAAGCGCCGCGTGGACCTGACCGACGTGCCCCTGGTCACCATCGACGGCGAGGACGCGCGCGATTTCGATGACGCCGTGTACTGCGAGCCCGCCAAGGTCGGTCGCGCCAAGGGCTGGCGCCTGCTGGTGGCCATCGCCGACGTGAGCCACTACGTGGAGACCGGCAGCGCCATCGACATCGATGCCTATGACCGCGCCACCAGCGTCTACTTCCCGCGCCGCGTGATCCCCATGCTGCCCGAGAAGCTCTCCAACGGCCTGTGCTCGCTCAACCCCGAGGTCGAGCGCCTGTGCATGGTCTGCGACATGCTGGTCACCGCCAAGGGCGAGGTGCATGCCTACCAGTTCTACCCGGCCGTGATGTTCAGCCATGCGCGGTTCACGTACACCGAGGTCGCGGCCATTCTGGCCAACACGCGCGGGCCCGAGGCCAGCAAGCGCAAGGACCGCGTGAAGGACCTGCTCAACCTGCATGACGTGTACCGCGCCCTGCTGGTGGCGCGCCAGCAGCGTGGCGCGGTGGACTTCGAGACCACCGAGACGCAGATCATCTGCGACGAGAACGGCCGCATCGAGAAGATCGTGCCGCGCACCCGCAACGATGCGCACAAGCTCATCGAAGAGGCCATGCTGGCCGCCAACGTGTGCAGCGCCGACTTCATCGCGCAGGGCGGCCAGCCCGGCCTGTTCCGCGTGCACGAAGGCCCCACGCCCGAGAAGCAGGAAATCCTGCGCAACTACCTCAAGGCCATGGCCGTGGGCATGACCATCGGCGACGATCCCAAGCCCGCCGAGTTCCAGGCCATCGCCGAGGCCACCAAGGACCGGCCGGACGCGCAGCAGATCCACACCATGCTGCTGCGCTCCATGCAGCAGGCCATCTACACGCCCGTCAACAGCGGCCACTTCGGCCTGGCGTTCGAGGCCTACACGCACTTCACCAGCCCCATCCGGCGCTATCCCGACCTGCTGGTGCACCGGGTCATCAAGGCCATCCTGGGCAAGACCAAATACGCGCTGCCGTCGCTGCCGACGCCGGGCGAGGCCCACGCCAAGCTGGCCAAGCGTCTGGCCGCCCGCGTGGCGGCGCCCGGCACCAAGCCGCGCAAGGACGTGAAGCCGCCGAGCCGCGATACGCAGGCCTGGGAGGCCGCGGGCCTGCACTGCAGCGCCAACGAGCGCCGTGCCGACGAGGCCAGCCGCGACGTGGAAGCCTGGCTCAAGTGCAAGTACATGCGCGAGCACCTGGGCGAGGAGTACAGCGGCGTGGTCAGCGCGGCGACGAGCTTCGGCATCTTCGTCACGCTCGACGCGATGTACGTCGAAGGCCTGGTGCACATCACCGAGCTGGGTGGCGAGTACTTCAAGTTCGACGAGGCGCGCCAGGAGCTGCGCGGCGAGCGCACCGGCATCCGCTACGCCATCGGTGCGCGGGTGCGGGTGCAGGTCAGCCGCGTGGACCTCGATGGCCGCAAGATCGACTTCCGCCTGGTGCGCGAGGGGGAGGAGCTGCTCGGCCGCGCGCTCAAGGACAAGGGCGTTGCCTCCGACGGCCCCGGCGGCGCGCGCAAGGCGGGGGGCCGCCCGGCAGCCCGCAAGCGTGGCCCCGCGCCCGAGGCGTCCAGCACCGAACTCGCATCGCTCACGCGTGAGCGCGCGGCCCGCTCGCCCATCCAGGAGCTCAAGGCCTCGGTGAAAAAGGCCGCGGCCGGCAGCAAGTCCGGCAAGGGCAAGGGGCGCAAGCCGCGCCGGGGCTGACCCACCCGGCTTCCACCCGGGGTGAACCGTCTCCCGGGCGGGAGTTTGCTATATATTTGATAGCTTCCAGCGCTTTCCAGAAGAGCGCCAGGGGTCGATTCAATGGGATTTCTCTGACATGGAGCGGGAGGGCCGCGCCCCGGGGTGTCGCAGGAATTCCGCATACCGCAGCGCCGTGTCCCGGGGCGCTTCCATCATCGGCAGGTGGCCCACCCCGCGCAGTGCCTCCACCTGTGCTCCCGGCAGGGCCGCCTTCAGGGGCCGCATGCCGGAGGGGTGGAAGACGCGGTCGCTTTCGCCCCACAGGACCAGAGTGGGGTGCTGCTCGAGGGCGGCGAGCTTTTCCTGCAGCAGATAGCGGTCCTTGAGCTGTGCATCCCAGAGCCGCGCATTCGATGCCGCGTTGCGCAGCGCGTCCTGCTGCGTGGCGTGCAGGATGGGATACGGCAGGAAAGGGCGTTTCTCGAACACCAGTGCCATCATGGCGTCGAACGCCGCGGGGTCGTGCGCCACGAGCGGGCGCTGCCCGCTGTCGATGAGGTGGTCCATGGCGCTGGGTTGCGGTGAACGGATGCCGTGTGGTGCTCCGATGAAGGCCACGCTCGCCACGCGCTCGGGGTGTGCTGCGGCGAACAGCGCCGCGATCGTGCCCCCCATGGAGTTGCCTGCCAGATGGGCCTTTTCAATGCCCAGTGCATCGAGCAGGCTGCGCAGGCGTTCGGTGTGGGCGGCGTAGTCATAGGCCTGGTCCTCGCGGCGCGTGCTTTCTCCGAACCCCGGCAGATCTGGCGCGATCACCCGGTGGGTGGCTGTGAGCGGGCGGGCGAACTCCACCCAGTGGTCCTTCTCTGCAAAGATGCCGTGCAAGAGGACGACCGGAACGCGGGGGGAACTGGTGGCGCCCTGCGCCGGGGGCCCTGGCGTGGCGCCGCTGTCCAGGTAGTGGATCTGGTGCATCGCGGCGGCGACGGTCTTTTCCTCCAGGCCCGACAGGCTGCGATTGAGCGCGAGCAAGGGCTCCGTGAACAACGAGGGGGCACCGTGGTACAGCGCCGTGGCGGCGAGCGCGAAAGCTGCCACGGCAGCAAGGACAATGCGTTTCAAGGATGGGTCTCCAGAGGTTGTCGTGGGTGGGCCGGCGCATGCCTGTCCTGCCCGTGCGGGGGCATTGGAATGGGGGGCATGGACGGGGATGGCGAAGGCTATCGGGAACCGTGCGCGAAAACTTGTATGTTTGGGCTATGCGCATGCCAGCACGGAACACACTGACCTTGGGCGCCGACCGTGCGCTGTATCTGGGCGACCTTCCCTCCACGGGCTGGCACTGCCATGCGTCGCCGGTGCTGCTCATCGGCCTGTCGGGGCGCTTTGCCTTGCACTGGCAGCCGGGGCGGGTGGAGACGTGCCACAGCGCGCTGGTGGCCGCCGGGGTGGAACATGTGTTCGACCCCTGCGGAGAGCACGTGGCGCTGATGTACCTGGAGCCCGACTCTCCCGAGGCGCGGGGTCTGCGGGGCCCGTTCCAGCAGCACGATGGCGTGGTCCTCGACGCGGCCAGGGCCGTGGGCTCGCGCAGCGCCATGGACGCTTACCTGCGCCACTTCGATCTGCAGGCCCTGCTGCGGTGCGGGGGCGGGCATGCTGCGGCGCCCCTGGATCCGCGCGTGGCGCGCGGCCTGCTGGCCCTGCGAAGCCCCCGGGACGGGCGGTGGGCGCGCGAGGGGCTGGCGTCATCCGTGCAGCTGTCGGCCTCGCGCTTCAACCACCTGTTCCGGGCGGAGATGGGCGTCAGCCTGCGCCGCTACCAGGTGTGGTCGCAGGTGCGGCTGGCCATGGCGAACCTCGCGGTCAGCCCCCGGCTGACGGATGCTGCGCTGCAGGGCGCGTTCTCCGATTCGGCGCATTTCAGCCGCATGTTCCGGCAGACCTTTGGCATGACCCCCTCCAGCGTGCTCAAGCCCCTGAAGGAGGTCACGCTGGTGGGCCGGTGAAGGCCTCCTTGGCGGCGGTGGGCAGCGTGCGGCCTCGGCCGTGGCACGGACAACGCGCTGGCCGTGCCGTCAGCCGCCCGCGCGCCGCGCGAGCCCGCTGGCGGTGAGAGCCAGCCCGGCCGGCCAGGCATCTGCCGCCAGCCCGTGGCCATACACCGCCTCGCAGGCGGCGCGCAGGGCACTGGCCCCGGCGGCCATGTGCGCCGCGACCATGCCGGCAAGCACATCCCCCGTGCCCGCGGTGGCCAGCCGTGCGTTGCCCGTGGGGTTGATGGCGGGCACGCGGCCGGGGGCCGCCACCACCGTGCCCGAGCCCTTGAGCACGGCCACGCAGTTGAACTGCGAGGCCAGTTGCTGGGCCGCGTCCAGGCGGTCCGCCTGGACCTCGGCGGTGGACAGGCCCAGCAGCCGGGCGGCCTCCAGAGGGTGGGGCGTCAGCACCGTGGGCAAGCCGTGCTGGCCGCGCGCCACCACCAGCGCGTGCAGGGCGGCCTGGCTGGCGATGGTGTTGAGGGCATCGGCGTCCAGCACCAGCCGCGCCGAGCGCGTGATGACGCCCGGCAGCACATGGGCGACGGCCTGGCCGCCGCCGCAGCCGCAGACCACGGTGAGCTGTTCCAGCGCCAGGGCGTCGAAGCGGCGGAACATCAGCTCGGGTTGCTGCAGGTCCAGCTCCAGATGGCCGCCGTCGAGCAGGGCCACCAGTACACGCCCCGCGCCGCCATGCAAGGCCGCGGACGCGGCCAGCAGGGCGGCGCCCGCCATGCCCATGCCACGCCCCGCCAGCCCCTCTCCCCCCACCACGGCCACGTCGCCATAGCTGCCCTTGTGGCTGGCATGGGCGCGTGGTGCCGCCAGCGCGGGGCCACAAAGCCAGGCGCTGGGGGGCTCGTGCCCGGCCTCCGCGCCCAGCGCGTCAAACCACACCCTGCCCGTGGCGTCACGCCCCGCGCCGGTGAAGAGGCCGGGCTTGAGGGTGAGCAGGCTCAGCGTGTGCCGCGCGGCGCGCGGCGGGTGGGCTGCGTCGGGCGCGAAGCCCGCCGCGAACTGTCCCGTATCGGCGTCCAGACCGCTGGGCAGGTCCACCGCCAGCACGGGCGCGGGGCTGCGCTGCAGGGCCTCCAGGCAGCGGCGCAGCCGCTCGTCCGGTTCGCGGGCCGGGGGGGCTGGCGGGGTTGGCTCCCACGCCGATGCCCAGCAGCGCGTCGATGCACAGGTCGGAGGCCGTGAGGTCTTCGGGGGCGCTGTCGGCCCACAGCACGCCCGCGTCCCGCGCGCGTTCCCACGAACGGCGGGCATCGGCGGGGGCGCGGTCCGGGTTGCCCAGCCAGGTGACCACCACGCGCCGTCCGTCGCGCTGCAGGTGCAGGGCGGCCTCCAGGCCGTCGCCGCCGTTGTTGCCGGGGCCACAGGCTATCCACACGGTGCGCGCATGGGGCGCGAGCGCCCGGGCCAGGCGGGCCACGGCCAGGCCCGCCCGCTGCATCAGCGCGTGCGGGGGCAGGGCGGCGGCGGCCTGCTGCTCCATGCGCCGCGTGGCTGCCGTGTTGAACAGGGGGTGCGGCTGCTGGGGCGTGATGGGGTGCATGGGCGGGGGCTGGCAGGTGGTGGCGGGTGGTGGCGGGTGGTGGTCGGGGGGGGGCCGGTGGCGGCGGGCTCAGGGCTTCGCCGTGGAGCGGTGGTCGTAGGCCAGCTCCATCCGGTAGGCCAGGCCCAGGAACAGCGATTGCGCGAGGCTCAGCGTGCTGGTGAGCGAGCGGAAACCAAAGGTGGCACCGTCCTGCGCGATCAGGGTGGCGCTGGCCAGGGCCGCGAGCGGGCTCAGCTGGCTGTCGGTGATGGCAAGCAGGCGCGCGCCGCGCGCCACCGCCGCCTGCGCGAGCTCCAGGGTCTCCTGCGCGTAGGGCTCGAACGAGACGGCGACCAGCACATCGCCGGGCGCCAGCGCGCGCAGCTCGCCCTGGTGCATGAAACCCAGCCCGTGCAGCCAGTGCACCGGCTTGGCCGTGTGCTGCAGCGCGTAGGCCAGGTAGGCGCCCACCGGAAACGCGCGGCGCGATGCGGCCAGCCAGAGCGCAGGGGCCTGCAGCATCAGCTCCACCGCCGCATCGAACTGTGCGTCCGGCAGGTTGCGCTGCAGCGCCTGCAGGCTGTCGATGTTGCCGTCGATCACCTCGTGCGCGAGCTGGGCGGCCGACCGCGCGCTGCCGCCGGGCACGATCAGTTCGCGGATGCGCTCCTGGTAGTTGCGGTTGGGGGCCAGTTGCCGCACGGCTCCGGCGCGGAACAGGGCCTGCATTTCCGTGTAGCCCGAAAACCCGAAATGCTTGGCAAACCGCACCAGTGCCGACGGCTGCACGCCGCATTGCGCGGCCGTGGCCTGCACGCCATCGAGCGCCAGCTGGTCGCGTTGCTTCTCGACATAGCGCGCGATGGTCTTGAGCTGGCGGCTCAAGGGCTCGAAGCCCGCATGCACGGCCGCCAGGAACGCGTCCGCGTCGGGGTAGGGGGCGGACGCGTTGCCGGGGGGCGTGGCAATGGGATTGGCCAGGGTATTTCTATTTTTCATTAAATTAGAAAATATTTTCTATTTTGGGCTATCATAGGCGCAACGAACCATTATCCGGCGCGCGCTTTCCCGCCGCCGCGCCCTTGCGGAGACCCATGCATGCTCTCTTTTCCTTCCAACCGGCCCTTTGACGTGGCCTGCCTGGGCCGGCTGGCCGTGGACCTCTATGCCCAGCAGATCGGCTGCAGCCTGGAGGCCGCGACCAGTTTCGCCAAATACCTGGGAGGCTCGTCGGCCAACATCGCCTTTGGCACTGCCCGGCTGGGGCTGCGCTCGGCCATGGTGTCGCGCGTGGGCAATGAGCAGAACGGCCGCTTCCTGCTCGACACCCTGCGGCGCGAGGGCTGCGACGTGAGCCAGGTGCAGGTGGACGACCAGCGCCTGACGGGCATGGTGCTGCTGGGCATCAAGGACCAGGACACCTTCCCCCTGCTTTTCGCCCGCGAGAACTGCGCCGACATGGCGCTGGACGCCGACGCGATCAGCGAGGAGTTCCTGGCGCGCTGCCGCAGCCTGGTGATCACCGGAACGCACCTGAGCACGCCCACCGTGCTGGCCGCGAGCCGCCGCGCGCTGGACATCGCGCAGCGCCATGGTCTGGTGCGGGTGCTGGACATCGACTACCGCCCCGTGCTGTGGGGGCTGGCCGCCAAGGGCGATGGCGAAACGCGCTACGTGGGCAGCGACGCGGTGAGCCGCCACCTGCAGGCGCAGCTCGGATCGTTCGAGCTCATCATCGGCACCGAAGAGGAGTGGCTGATCGCCGGCGGCGTGCCCGGGGACCTGATGGCCAGCCTGCGCGCAGTGCGCGGGCACACACAGGCCGTGCTGGTGGTCAAGCGGGGCCCGCTGGGCTGCAGCATCATCGAGGGGGCGGTGCCAGCCGCCCTGGACGATGCGCCCACGGTGCTGGGCGAGCGCATCGAGGTGCTCAACGTGCTGGGCGCGGGCGATGCCTTCGCGTCGGGCCTGCTGTCGGGCCTGCTGCGGGGCAAGACCCTGGTCGAGTCGGCGGCGATCGCCAATGCCTGCGGGGCCATCGTGGTGTCGCGCCACGGCTGCGCGCCCGCCATGCCCACACCGGCCGAGCTGGCCCACTGGTTCTCGGGGCACCGCCACCCCCGGCCCGACCAGGACCCGCAACTGGCCCATCTGCACCGGGTGACGGCGGCGCGGCCGCAGTGGCCCGAGCTGTTCGTGCTGGCCTACGACCACCGCGCCCAGTTTGAAGACCTGGCGCGGCAGGCCGGTGCGCAGGGCGCACGCCTGCCCGTGCTCAAGCAGCTGCTCAACGCCGTGGTGGCCGAGGTCGAGCGGGACCCCGGGTGCGGGGGGCGCATGGGCGTGCTGATCGACGGACGCATCGGCGAGGCCGCGCTGCACGGCGCCACGGGCCGGGGCTGGTGGCTGGGGCGCCCGATCGAGCGGCCCGGCTCGCGCCCGCTGCGTTTCGACGGCACGCATTCGCTGGCCTCGCAGCTGGTGCACTGGCCGCGCGAGCAGGTCGTGAAATGCCTGGTGTTCTACCACCCGGACGACGCGGCCGCGCTGCGCGCCGAGCAGGACGAGTGGCTGCAGCAGGTGTGGGAGGCCACGCGCGCCAGCGGGCATGAACTGCTGCTGGAGGTGATTCCGCCCAAGGACATGCTGGCCCCGGGCGATACCGGCGAGGCCGTGCTGCGCGCCATCCGCCACTTCTACGGGATCGGCCTCAAGCCCGAGTGGTGGAAGGTCGGCGCCATGGCCGCGCGCCACTGGGAGGCGCTGGACGCCCTGGTGCGCGAGCGCGACCCGTACTGCCGTGGCGCGGTGATCCTGGGGCTGTCGCAGCCGGTGGAGCAGCTCATCGCAGGCTTTGCCGAGGCGCGCGCGCCCATCGTCAAGGGCTTCATGATCGGGCGCACCGTCTGGGCCGGGCCCAGCCTGGCCTGGCTCAAGGGCGAGATCGACGACGCCGGGCTGCAGGCCCAGGTGGCCGCCAATTTCCGCCGCCTCATCGCGGGCTGGCGCGACAGCCGCCCGGCGCAGGCCGCCACCGCCCCCGACGCCGCGGGAGTGCCCGCATGACACTGCTTGTCAAGGCCAACCCGTCGGGCCGGGTGGTGGTGGATGTGACGCCGGCCACGGCCGGATGGACCCACGTGGGGTTCAAGGCCCTGCGCCTGGGCGCGGGGGACGAGGAGTCGCTGGCCACCGGCGCGCGCGAGCTGTGCATCACGGTGCTCAGCGGGCAGGTGGACGTGCACGTGGGCGCACAGGCCTACCGGGCCCTGGGCAGCCGTGCCTCGGTGTTCGAGGAGGCCTCGCCCACGGCCGTGTATGTGCCGCCAGACCGGGCGGTGCGCATCGTGGCGCGGGGCGCCGCCGAGGTGGCGTTGAGCAGCGCGCCGGCGCGCGGCCTGTATCCCGAGCGGGTGATCGAACCCGCGCAGATGCAGCGCAGCGTGCGCGGGCAGGGCAGCAACACGCGCCACGTCTGCGACATCCTGTCCGAGTCGCAGCCCGCCGAAGGCCTGCTGGTCGTGGAGGTGATCACCCCGGCCGGGCATTCATCGAGCTACCCGCCGCACAAGCACGACAGCGCCGACGCGGGCCAGCCACACGCCGAAACCGTGCTCGAGGAAACCTACTACCACCAGCTCCATCCCGCGCAGGGATTCGCCTTTCAGCGCGTGTACACCGACGACCGCTCGCTGGACGAATCCATGGCCGTGGAACACCGCGACACGGTGATGGTGCCGCGCGGCTACCACCCCTGCGTGGCCCCGCATGGCTACGACCTGTACTACCTCAACACCATGGCGGGGCCCGAGCGCCGCTGGGCGTTCAGGAACGATCCAGCGCATGCCTGGATGGCCGCGCCGCGCTGATGCTATTTATTTGATAGCTGCTGGCGCAATCGCATCAAGCGCAAGAGCGCAAAAACACCAAGGATTTCCGAAAAGGTTCGCAGAAAACCTTGCCCCTGAACCGCCAACCTCTGGAGACAAACACACCATGAAACGCAATACCCTTCGCATCCTTGCCGGTGCACTGCTCGCCTGCACGCTCGGCGCCCAGGCGCAGACCGCCGCCTACCCGTCCCAGCCCGTCAAATGGGTGGTTCCCTATGCGCCCGGCGGCACCACCGACGTGATCGCGCGCAGCCTGGCCGTGCGCATGGGGCAGGACCTGGGCCAGCCCGTGGTGGTGGACAACAAGCCGGGCGCGGCCAGCATCATCGGCGCCACCTTCATCGCGCGCTCCGCGGCCGACGGCTACACCGTGGGCACGGCCGATTCGGGCACGCTGGCCTTCAACCCGGCCATGTATTCCGCGCTGAGCTACAACGCCGAGAAGGACTTCAGCTTCATCGGCGGCCTGGGCCGCATGCCCCTGGTGCTGGCCGTGCACCCCGACTTCCCGGCGCGGAACATGCAGGAGTTCCTGGCCCAGGTGCGCAAGAGCCCGGGGACCGTCTCGTCGGCCTCGTCGGGCCCGGGCTCTCCGCTGCACGTGGCGCTGGAACTGTTCAAGCAGCGCACCGGCACGGACATCCTGCATGTCCCCTACAAGGGCTCGGCCCCGGCGCTGCAGGACCTCATGGCGGGCCAGGTGCAGTCGATGTTCGTCGACCTTCCGCCCAGCCTGTCGATGATCAAGGCGGGCAAGGTGCGCGTGCTGGCCGTGGCCACGCCGCAGCGGCTGTCCATCCTGCCCGATGTGCCCACCATGGCCGAGGCCGGCGTACCCGGCTTCGAGGCCTATGCGTGGCAGGGGTTCGTGGGCCCGGCCCGGATGCCTGCGGCGGTGGTGGAGCGCCTGAACAAGGACCTGGCGGCCGCCCTGCGCCATCCCGAGACGCGCGCCAAGCTCGAAGAGATCGGCATCCAGCCGCTGTCCATGACGCCCCAGCAGTTCACCGACTTCGTGCGCAGCGAACAGAAGCTGTGGGCGGGCGTGATCCGCGCCGCCAACATCCGCCTTGATTGACCGGGCCGATACGACCCCAGATACCCGACACGAGACACCACGCCATGACCGTTTCCCTGAACCGCCGCCATGCCTGCGCTGCCCTGGCCAGCCTGGCCGCAGGTACCATGCTGCCCGCCGCCGCCCAGACCGCGGCCTATCCCGGCAAGCCCATTGAACTCATCGTGCCCTTCGCCGCGGGCGGCGGCACCGATGTGCTGGCCCGGGCGCTGGCCGAGGCGGCGCGCAAGCACCTGCCGCAGGACCTGATCGTTCTCAACAAGGCGGGCGCCAGCGGCGCCGTGGGCTGGACCGAGCTGGCCAATGCCCGGCCCGACGGCTACAAGCTGGCCATCATCACGGTGGAGATCACGATGATCCCCCACATGGGCATCACCAGGATCACGGCCGACAGCCTGACCCCCATCGCGCGGCTGAACGCCGACCCGGCCACGCTGGCCGTGCGCGCGGACTCCCCCCTGCGCACCATCGAGGACCTGCTGGCGGCCGCCCGCAAGAGCCCGGGCGGCGTGCGCGTGGGCAATGCGGGGCCGGGCTCGCTGGGGCATCTGGCGGCCGCGGCGCTGGAGGACAAGGTGGGCGTGTCGTTCAACCATGCGCCGTACCGCGGTGCCAACCCCGCCGTGCTGGACCTGCTGGGCGGGCACATCGAGGTGGTGGCCGTCACGCCGGTGGAGGTGGCCACCTATGTGGCGGCGGGCAAGATCCGCCCGCTGGCCGTGATGTCAGAGCAGCGCATCGCCGCCGGGTGGGAGGCGGTGCCCACGCTCAAGGAACGCAAGATCGACCTCGTGATCGGGGGCTGGCGCGGTCTGGCCGCGCCCAAGGGCACTCCGCCCGAAGTGGTGGCGGTATTGCGCGCCGCCATCGCCAAGACCCTGCAGGAGCCCGCGCTGCGCGACACCATGGCCCGCCAGAACATGGGGGAGGGCTACCTGGACCAGGCGGACTTCAACGCCCTGATCGCACGGGACAACGCCACGTTCAAGCAACTGGTGGACAGGCTGGGCATCAAGGCCTGAGAAGCCGCCGAACCTGCAGGCCCGCCCTGCGGCGCCCCACGGGGCCGCTGCGGGCGGTTTTCTTTTTTTGGGTGTGCGTCCGCCGGGTCCACGGTGTCCGCCTCGCGGTGGGCATGGCCGCACGGCTTCCCCCGCCCCGGGGGCCGCGGCACGCGCACGGCCTCATGCCCCGAAGCCGGGGGCAAAGGCCTCGCGCAGCCATTCCACGAACACCGACACCGAACGCGGCACATGGGCCGAGTAGGGGCGTATCGCGTGGATCGTCTCGCTGAAGGTGCCCACGGAGCGCCAGTCGGGCAGCACCTGGACGAGCTTGCCCGACTGCAGCGCGGCCTGCGCGCTGAAGTCGGGGACCAGCGCGATGCCCAGGCCCGCCAGGGCCGCGTCGCGCAGGGCCTCGCTGTTGCTGGCGGCCAGCGGCCCGGCCACGGGCACGGTCAGTCGGGGGGCGGTGCCCGGCACCACGGGCTCGAAGGTCCAGGCCGGAGCTTCCTGGGTGCGGGGGTAGTGCAGGCAGTCGTGCCCGCGCAGGTCGCCGGGCGTGCGGGGCAGACCGGCGCGGCGCAGGTAGGCGCGGCTGGCCACCAGCACGGACCGCGTGGTGCACAGCAGCCAGGCCACATGGGTGTCGGGGGCCACGGCGGTGTGGCGGATGGCCAGGTCCAGCCCTTCGAGCGTCAGCGAGCGCAGGTTGTCCGACAGGTCCAGCTCCAGCCGCACTTCGGGATAGGCGCGCACGAACGCAGGCAGCCGGGGCACCAGTTGCTGGCGTGCCAGCGCGACGGGGGCGGTCACGCGCAGGCGGCCCTGGGGCACGCCGGCGCGGTCGCGCACGCTCGCAAAGCTCTCGGCGATGCTGTCGAACGCGCCCCGCGTGTCGTCCACCAGCTGCCGCCCCGCCTCGGTCAGGCCCACGCTGCGCGTGGTGCGCCGCACCAGCGGCACGCCTGCCGCGCGTTCCAGCTCCGCGATGTGCTGGCTCATGGCCGCCTTGCTCACGCCCAGGCGCGCGGCGGCGCCGGTGTAGCTGCCCTGTTCGCCCAGCACGACGAGCCAGTGCAGGTGCGACCACAGGGCTTCGGGTTTGGGATGGATTGTCGATTTCATGGCTCTATTGTTCATCAATGTGAACAATCAATTCACCGCCACGGTCTTGGCGCGGCGGGTTGTCGCTCCTAGACTGCAGGCCACTTTCCACCGTTCTTTGAAAGAGGTTTGCATGACCACCGCCACCCAGCCGGCCCCCATTGGCCACTATATCCACGGCCAGCGCACCATGGGCACCAGCACACGCAGCCAGGACGTGACCAATCCCGCCACGGGCGCCGTGACGGGCCGCGTGGCGCTGGCCCACCGCGCCGATGTGGATGCGGCCGTGGCCGCCGCGCAGGCCGCCTTTCCCGCCTGGGCGGACACGCCGCCCATCCGCCGCGCCCGCGTGCTGTTCAAGTTCCTGGAGCTGGTCAACCAGCACAAGGATGCGCTGGCCCGCGCCATCACGGCCGAGCATGGCAAGGTGTTCACCGATGCGCAGGGCGAGGTGGCGCGCGGCATCGACATCATCGAGTTCGCCTGCGGCGTTCCGCAACTGCTCAAGGGCGATTTCACCGACCAGGTGAGCACCGGCATCGACAACTGGACGTTGCGCCAGCCCCTGGGCGTGGTGGCGGGGATCACGCCTTTCAACTTTCCGGTCATGGTGCCCATGTGGATGTTTCCGGTGGCCATCGCGACCGGCAACACCTTCGTGCTCAAGCCCAGCCCCACCGATCCCACGGCCTCGCTGCTCATGGCCGACCTGTTCCGGCAGGCGGGCCTGCCCGACGGCGTCTTCAACGTGGTGCAGGGCGACAAGGAGGCGGTGGATGCGCTCATCGAGCACCCCGATGTCCGGGCGATCAGCTTTGTCGGCTCCACCCCCATCGCCAACTACATCTACGAGACCGGCGCCCGCCACGGCAAGCGTGTGCAGGCCCTGGGCGGCGCCAAGAACCACATGATCGTCATGCCCGATGCCGACATGGACCAGGCCGTGGACGCCCTCATCGGCGCGGGCTACGGATCGGCCGGTGAGCGCTGCATGGCCATCAGCGTGGCCGTGCTGGTGGGAGATGCCGCCGACAAGGTGGTGCCCAAGCTCGTCGAGCGCGCGAAGGCGCTCAAGGTGCTCGACGGCACGAACCTGGCGGCGGAGATGGGCCCCATCGTCACCCGCGCGGCCCACGAGCGCATCTCGGGCTACATCGACCTGGGCGTGAAGGAGGGCGCGCAATTGCTGGTGGATGGCCGCGGCTTTGACGCGGCGCAGGCCGGCGAGGGCTGCGAAGGCGGCTTCTGGATGGGAGGCACCCTGTTCGACCATGTCACGCCGCAGATGCGCATCTACCGGGAGGAGATCTTCGGCCCGGTGCTGGCGGTGGTGCGCGCCAAGGATTTTGGCGAGGCCGTGAAGCTGGTCAACGACCATGAGTTCGGCAACGGCGTGGCCTGCTTCACGCGCGACGGCAACGTGGCCCGCGAGTTCGGCCGCCGCATCCAGGCCGGCATGGTCGGCATCAACGTGCCGATTCCCGTGCCCATGGCCTGGCATGGCTTTGGCGGCTGGAAGCGCAGCCTGTTTGGCGACATGCACGCCTACGGCGAGGAAGGCGTGCGCTTCTACACCAAGCAAAAGAGCATCATGCAGCGCTGGCCTGAAAGCACGCCCAAGGGGGCCGAGTTCGTGATGCCGACGGCCAAGTAGGACCCGGCGCGCGGTCGCTGGAATGGGGCTTTGGCCCCATTTTTTCGTGGCCGCGGCGCGTTGCCGCGGGCCCTTTCTATCCCCGCGCCCAGCGTCCCTGGCGGGTTTGCCGGGCCTCCCGTTCCGGGGGGACTCCAGCACGCTCTAGAAACGCTGGATGCCGAACTCCTCGAGGCCGATCTCGGGGCTGCGCTGGCCGATCAGGTCCGCCACGGCCCGGGCGCTCCCGCAGGCCAGGGCCCAGCCGCCGGCGCCGTGGCCCGTGTTGAGCCACAGCCCCGGCACCCCGCTGGGGCCCACCACGGGGGCCGCGTCGGGGAGCATGGTGCGCGCGCCGCGCCAAACCTGCAGCCCCGAGGACAGCTGCGCCCCTCCGGGGAACCAGTCGTTGAGCGTGCGGTACAGGCGCTGCAGGGTGGGCGCATGGTGGTCCGCGCCGGCGCCCGCCAGCTCCGCGCCACCGGCAATGCGCACGCGCTGCCCCAGGCGGGTGATGGAGATCTGCTGGGCCATGTCCACCACGCTGGCGCGTGGCGCGTGCGTGGACTCGCGCAGGGGCGCGCTGACCGAATAGCCGTACACGGCGGTCATCGGCAGGCGCAGCGCCAGCGGCGGCAGAAGCGCGGCCGAGGCCATGCCCGCGCACAGCACCACGGCATCGAAGCGGCGCAGCTCGGGCTCGCCGGGCACCGCAATGCCCAGGGGGCTGGTGCCGATGCGTTCGACACGGGTGTTGAACGCGAACTGCACGCCCGAACCTTGCGTGCCCTGGCGCAGCAGTTGCGCGAACAGGCGGCAGTTGCCGGCGCTGGCGTCGGGCAGGTGGATGGCGCAGGCCAGCGGGGCGTCGGGGGACAGCCCGGGCTCGATGTGGCGCGCCGTCGCGGCATCGATCTCGCGTGCCGCCACGCCGCAGTCGCGCAGCACCTGCAGGGCCGGCTGCAGCGCGGCCTGCTCCTGCTCGCTGCGCAGCAGCACCAGGCGTCCGTCACTGGATTCGAAATCCAGCTCGTGCTGGCTGGCGATGGCCTTCAGGCGCTCCTGGCTGTACCGCGCCAGTTGCTCCAGAGCCGGGGCCGGCGCGCTGTTGGCGCGTGCCGCTCGGCGCCAGCGCCACAGCCAGGCCAGATGGTCCTGGCCCAGGCCGGACGCCAGCCGCAGCGTGGCGTGGGCGCCCATGAGCCGCAGCGCCTGGCCGAAGCCGGGCAGGGCCCAGGGGCTGAGCACGTGGGAGCCCAGCAGGCCGGCCGTGGCAAAACTGGCTTCTTCGGCGGCAGCGCTGCGCTGCTCGAACACGGTGACCTCGTGGCCGTCGCTGGCCAGCTCATAGGCAGTGGTGACGCCGACAATGCCGGCGCCCACGATGGCAATCTTCATGAATTTGGGTGTTTTTAGCCTCTAGAGCTTGATTATCAAGCGCTTGCAGCTATTGTTTTTGTAGTATTTTTTCGATTTGCAGGCCCGTGTTGAGCACGGTGTCATCCCGCAGGGCCCCGTGCCAGACCATCAGGCCCACCGGGAGTTCCCCCGGTACATGGCAGGGCAGGGACAGCGCGCAGCCGTCCAGTAGATTGACGGCGCTGGTATTGCGCAGCAGCAGGGTGTTGACGCGGAAGAACTCGGCGTCGCGCGCCGCATCCTGCGCGGCGTCCTGGCCGCCGGCCGGGGCCACATCCGCCAGGGCGGGGGCCACGATGGGCACGGTGGGGGACAGCAGGACGTCGTAGCCTTCCATGCACGCGTGCATGCGGGCCATCCAGTGCTGGCGGGCCTGCAGCAGGTCGATGTATTCCCATGCCATCAGCGCCGCACCCTTGTCGATGCGCGCACGCACACGGGGGTCGTAGCGCGTGCCCGCGCGCTGCAGCAGTTCGCGGTGCCAGGCGTAGGCTTCGGGCGCGGAGAAGCCATGCACCGGCTGCTCCTGCATGGGGGGCATGTCGATGGTGTCGATGGTGGCGCCCGCCGCGCGCAGCGCGGACAGGGTGCGCTCGAACGCCCGGGCCACCGTGGCGTCCATGCCGTCCAGGAAGACCGTCGAGGGGACGGCCAGGCGGTATTGCGACAGCGGTGCCAGGCTGCGCGTGACGCTCCGGGCGGCCAGCACCTCGTGCGCCACGATGGCATCGCGCACGCTGCGGGTCATGGCGCAGGCCGTGTCGAGCGTGGTGGACAGCGGGACGGCCCCGGCCGTGGGGACCAGCCGCGCGGTGTTCTTGAAGCCCACGATGCCGTTGAGCGCCGCCGGAATGCGGATCGACCCTCCCGTGTCCGACCCCAGTCCGATGAACGCAGCCCCCGTGGCCACCGACACGGCGGCGCCCGACGACGAGCCGCCGGGAACCCGTGGCGCTCCGGGCAATGCGCCCGACCGGGCATCGAAGGCCGCGGGCGTGCCGAAGTGCGGATTCACCCCCACGCCTGAAAACGCGAACTCCACCATGTTCGTGCGGCCGATGACAACGCCACCCGCGGCACGCAGGCGCGCCACCGCGGGGCTGTCGGCCGCTGCGGCGGGCGCATCCGCCAGCACCGTGGAGCCGGCGGGCGTGGGCTGGCCGGCGATGTCGAACAGGTCCTTGACCGATACCGCCAGGCCGGCCAGGGGCAGGCGGTCCAGGCTGGCTTGCACCGCATTGGTGCGTGCTTCCCCGAACAGCGTGCGCACGAAACTGTGGGTGTTCGCAGGGGATTGGGCGGCTTCGATGCAACGTTCCAGCTCTGCGGGCACGGCGGTGGTGCCGTCCCGCAGGCGGTCGCGGGTGGCGATCAGGTCAGGGAGCATGGGTGTGCTAGAATCTTTGGGTTTTGCTGGGAGCAGTAACGCGGGCAAGGGGCAGTGCAATCCGGTGTGATCGGGCATTGTCGCAATGTGCGTGTGGCGGCTTACGCGGAACCAATCGCAAACCAGCCCTGTCAAGGTGTTGCGTCTTTCGTGAGAAACCACGGCGGCGCAAGTATTGGGGCTGGATTTTAGACCCAACCTTTGGAGTATTTTTATGTCCGTTACCATGCGCGAAATGCTGGAAGCCGGTGTCCACTTCGGTCACCAGACCCGCTTCTGGAACCCCAAGATGGCCCCCTACATCTTCGGCCATCGCAACAAGATCCACATCATCAACCTGGAAAAGTCGCTGCCACTGTTCCAGGAAGCCCAAAAGTTCGCCAAGCAACTGGCTGCCAACCGCGGCACGATCCTGATGGTCGGCACGAAGCGCCAGGCCCGTGAGATCCTGTCCACCGAAGCCCTGCGCGCTGGCGTGCCCTTCGTGGACCAGCGCTGGCTGGGCGGCATGCTGACCAACTTCAAGACGGTCAAGACCTCGATCAAGCGCCTCAAGGACATGAAGGCCCAGCAAGAAGCTGGCCTGGACAGCCTGAGCAAGAAGGAGCAGCTGACGTTCTCCCGCGAGATCGAGAAGCTCGAAAAGGACATCGGCGGCATCCAGGACATGGCTGCGCTGCCCGACGCCATCTTCATCATCGACGTGGGCTTCCACAAGATCGCCGTGGCCGAAGCCAAGAAGCTCGGCATCCCGCTGATCGGTGTGGTCGATACGAACCACTCGCCTGAAGGCATCGACTACGTGATCCCTGGCAACGACGACTCGGCCAAGGCCGTGACGCTGTACGCCCGTGGCATCGCCGACGCGATCATCGAAGGCCGTGCGAACGCCGTGAACGAAGTGGTCAAGGCCGTGACGGCCGAGAGCTCCGATGAGTTCGTGGAAGTGCAAGAAGCCGCCGCCTGATACCCGGCTGCGCGATCCGTCGCGAATGAAAGCGGGGCCCCTGGTGAGCCCCCTTTTTTTTAGGCTGAATCTAATCGATTGAACTGAACACTGAAGGAATAAAGATGGCTGCAATTACCGCAAGCATGGTGGCTGAACTGCGTGGCAAGACCGACGCGCCCATGATGGAATGCAAGAAGGCCCTGACGGAAGCCGACGGCGACATGGCCAAGGCCGAAGAGCTGCTGCGCGTCAAGCTGGGCACCAAGGCGGGCAAGGCTGCATCGCGCATCACGGCCGAAGGCGTGGTGGCGAGCTACATCGACGGCACCACCGGTGCCCTGGTCGAAGTCAACAGCGAAACCGACTTCGTCTCCAAGAACGACAGCTTCATCGCCATGGCCAATGCCGCCGCGAAGCTGGTGGCCGAGCACAACCCCGCCACCGTCGAAGCCCTGGGCGCGCTGCCCTACAGCCAGGACAGCTTCGGCCCCACGCTGGAAGATGTGCGCAAGGGCCTGATCGGCAAGATCGGCGAAAACATGTCGTTCCGCCGCTTCAAGCGCTTCAGCGGCTCCAGCCTGGCAGCCTACCTGCATGGCTCGCGCATTGGCGTGGTCGTCGAGTTCGACGGCGATGCCGCTGCCGCCAAGGACGTGGCCATGCACGTGGCCGCCATGAAGCCCGTGGCCCTGACCAGCGCCGACGTGCCTGCCGACCTGATCGCCAAGGAGCGCTCTGTCGCCGAAGGCAAGGCCGACGAAGCCAACAAGGAACTCGTGGCCGCCGGCAAGCCCGCGCAAAGCGCGGAAATCACCGCCAAGCGCATCGACGGCGCCGTGCAGAAGTACCTCAAGGAAGTCTCGCTGGCTGACCAGGTCTTCGTGAAGGCCGCCGACGGCAAGCAGACCGTGGCCCAGATGCTCAAGGCCGCCAACACCAACGTGAAGGGCTTCACGCTCTACGTCGTGGGTGAAGGCATCGAGAAGAAGGTCGACGACTTCGCCGCCGAAGTGGCCGCCCAGGTGGCTGCTGCCAAGGCTGCTGCCTGATCGTTTCCGCAACCCCCCAAGCCCCGCATCTATCACCGGAGAAATTTCCCATGTCCCACGCCGCACCAGCCCACAAGCGCATCCTGCTCAAGCTGTCTGGTGAGGCGCTGATGGGGGATGACGCCTTCGGCATCAACCGCGCCACCATCGTCCGCATGGTGGAGGAGATCGCCGAAGTGACGCGCCTGGGTGTCCAGGTGGCCGTGGTGATCGGTGGGGGCAACATTTTCCGTGGCGTGGCTGGCGGCTCGGTCGGCATGGACCGTGCCACCGCCGACTACATGGGCATGCTGGCCACCGTCATGAACGCGCTGGCCCTGGCGGACGCCATGGACAAGCAGGGCTTGGTGGCCCGCGTGATGTCCGCCATCGCCATCGAGCAGGTCGTCGAGCCCTACGTGCGTCCCAAGGCCCTGCAGTACCTCGAAGAGGGCAAGGTCGTGGTGTTCGCGGCCGGTACGGGCAATCCGTTCTTCACCACCGACACGGCGGCTGCCCTGCGCGGTGCCGAGATTGGCGCCGAGCTGGTGCTCAAGGCCACCAAGGTGGACGGCGTTTATACTGCCGACCCCCAGAAGGACCCCACGGCCACGCGCTACACGAAGCTCAGCTTCGACGAGGCCATGTCCCGCAACCTGGGCATCATGGATGCGACCGCCTTCGCGCTGTGCCGCGACCAGAAGCTGCCGGTGCGGGTGTTCTCGATCATCAAGCATGGCGCCTTGAAGCGCGTGGTGATGGGCGAAGACGAAGGTACGCTGGTTTACGCTTGACGACGACGATGATGGCTTGCGGCCTGCACCGGATGCAGGCCGGCCCCGAGGAGAAAACATGACGATTGCCGACATCAAGAAGAATGCAGAGACCAAGATGGACCAGTCCATCGCGGCGTTCAAGAACAACCTGCAGAAGATCCGCACCGGCCGTGCCAACCCCGCCTTGCTCGACACCGTGCAGGTCGAGTACTACGGCTCCTTCGTGCCCCTGAGCCAGGTGGCCAACGTGGCGCTGATCGATTCGCGCACCATCAGCGTCCAGCCCTGGGAAAAGGGCATGGGCGCCAAGATCGAGAAGGCCATCCGCGAAAGCGATCTGGGCCTGAACCCCGCGTCCATGGGCGATCTCATCCGCGTGCCCATGCCGCCCATGAGCGAAGAGCGCCGCAAGGAAATGACCAAGCTGGCCCGCAATGAAGGCGAAAGCGCCAAGATCGCCGTGCGCAACCTGCGCCGCGATGCCAACGAGTCCGTCAAGAAGCTGGTCAAGGACAAGCTGGCGTCCGAAGACGACCAGAAGCGCGCCGAAACCGACGTGCAGAAATTCACCGACAGGCACATCGCCGAGATCGATGCGCTGGTGGCGGCCAAAGAGCAGGAAATCATGGCGGTTTAAGCCTTGAGGGCTTGAACGTTCACATGTCTGTATCTCCGGTGGTGCCGCACCACATCGCCATCGTCATGGATGGCAACGGCCGCTGGGCCACGCGCCGCTTTCTGCCGCGCCTGGCCGGCCACAAGCAAGGGGTTGATTCACTGCGCCGCTGCGCGCGCGCCTGCGTGCAGCGTGGCGTGGGGGTGTTGACCGTCTTCGCGTTCTCGTCTGAAAACTGGAACCGCCCGGCGGATGAGGTCTCTGGCCTCATGGAACTCCTGGCGATGGCGCTGGCACGCGAAGTGCCGCAGCTCAAGAAGGATGGCGTGCGCCTGTATTTCGTGGGTGAGCGTGCCGGCCTGTCGCCCAAGGTGCGCGATGGCCTGGCGCAGGCAGAAGCCGCCACGGCGCAAAACACCCGCCTCGTCCTCAACGTCTGTTTCAACTATGGCGGCCGCTGGGACATCGCCCAGGCCGCCGCATCGCTGGCAGCGCGCGGCGAGCCCATCACCGAGGCCAGCCTGCACGGTGCGATGGGTCTGGCCCATGTGCCCGATCCGGACCTGGTGATCCGCACCGGGGGGGAAATGCGGATCAGCAACTTTCTGCTGTGGCAGGCCGCATACTCCGAGTTCTTCTTCAGCGACCGGCTGTGGCCGGATTTCGACGAGTCGGCGCTGGACGAGGCGATTGCTGCCTTTGGCGGCCGCGAGCGCCGTTTTGGCAAAACCTCCGAACAGATCCTGTCCGCGCATCCCCATCCGATGCCGGGCTGAAAGGCCCCATGCTCAAACAGCGCGTCATCACAGCCCTTGTCCTGCTGGCCATTCTGCTGCCGGCGCTTTTTTATTCATCGTCCACCGTCCCGTTCACCCTGGTGGTGCTGGTGCTCATGGCGGCTGGCGCCTGGGAATGGGGCCGTTTGAGCGGTTTCGGACAGGCGGGCTCCGTGGCGGTGGGGGGCGCGTGCGTCGCCCTGTGCGCCGGGTCGTGGGTCCTGGGCTGGATTGACCGCCCGCTGGCGGGGCTCTGGGTGGCGGGGGGTGGCCTTTGGGTGCTGTCCGCGGCCTGGCTGCTCAGGGCCGGCGTGCCCGGCTGGCCTCGCATTCCGGCGGCGGTGCGCCTGGTGGCCGGGGTGCTGGCCCTCTGGCTTGCGTGGCTGGCGGTCGTGCAGGCGCGCAACGTGGGCGTCAACTTCCTGCTGTCGGTGCTGCTGCTGGTGTGGGTCGCCGACATCTTCGCGTACTTCGCGGGCCGTGCTTTTGGCCTGCGCTTCACCAAGGGCAAGCTGGCCCCTTCCATCAGTCCCGGCAAAAGCTGGGAGGGCGTATGGGGCGGCCTTGCCGGCGTGCTGGCCATGGCGTTCATCTGGGTGGCCGCCGATGCCCACTGGCAGGCGGCCGTTCCCAGTTTCTACAGCCGCATGGCGCAGCAAGGCTGGTGGCTGCTCGTGATCGCCGCCCTGTTCATGGTGGCCATGAGCGTGTCGGGTGACCTGGTGGAGTCCCTGATCAAGCGCAGCGCGGGCGTGAAGGACAGCAGCGGCCTGTTGCCCGGGCACGGTGGCGTGCTCGACCGGGTGGACGCCTTGCTGCCCACCCTGCCGCTGGCCATGATGCTCACGAGCCTGACAACGCAATGATGAAACAACGACTGACTGTCCTGGGTTCCACGGGCTCCATCGGTACCAGCACGCTCGACGTGGTGGCCCGCCATCCCGAGCGCTTCGAGGTGCTCGCGCTCAGTGCCGCGACCCAGGTGGACCTGATGCTGGCGCAGTGCGCGCAGTTCCGCCCCCGCTACGCCGTGATGGCGAGTGCCCCCCATGCGGCGCTGCTGGCTGAAAGACTGCAGGCAAATGCCCTTCCAACGCAAGTCCTTCAAGCGCAAGATGCTCTTGAAATAATAGCATCCCACCCTGACGTGGATGCCGTGATGGCGGCCATCGTGGGCGCTGCCGGCCTGGCGCCGTGCCTGGCTGCAGCGCGCGCGGGCAAGCGGCTGCTCCTGGCCAACAAGGAGGCCCTGGTGGTGGGCGGCGGGTTGTTCATGCAGACCGTGCGCGAGGGCGGCGCGACGCTGCTGCCCATCGACAGCGAGCATTCCGCGATTTTCCAGTGCCTGCCCGAAGATCCGGCGACCTGGGCCGAACGCGTCGACAGCATCCTGCTGACCGCGTCCGGCGGTCCCTTCCGCCAGCGGGATCCGTCCACGCTCTCGCAGATCACGCCCGACCAGGCCTGCGCTCACCCCAATTTCTCGATGGGCCGCAAGATCTCGGTGGATTCGGCCACCATGATGAACAAGGCGCTGGAAGTGATCGAGGCGCGCTGGCTGTTCGACCTGCACCCCGACCAGATCAAGGTGGTGATCCATCCGCAGCAGATCATCCACTCGATGGTGCAGTTCAAGGATGCATCGATCCTCGCCCAGCTCGGCACCCCCGACATGCGCGTGCCGATCGCCTGCGGCCTGGCCTGGCCGGAGCGCATCGCCAGCGGTGCCAGCCGGCTCGACTTCTCTGCCTTGACGGCGCTGGCGTTTGAAGATGCCGACGCGGCCCGTTTTCCCGGGCTGCACCTGTCCTGGCAGGCGCTCAAGGCGGCCGAAGGCACGACCGCCGTATTGAACGCCGCCAACGAGGTCGCGGTCGGGGCCTTCCTGTCGGGGCGGCTGCGTTTCGACCGTATCCATGCCGTGAATCTTGCAACTTTGGACGCGGTTTCTCCCTCCAAGCCGGATTCCCTCGAAGCCCTGCTGGACCTGGATGCCCAGGCACGCAATGCTGCCGAGCACGCCGCGGGCCGCCTGGCGGCCTGAGTTCTCACAGCACCACGGACCCGTACATGCTCCTTACCATCGTTGCCTTCATCGTGGCCCTGGGCCTTCTGATCGCCGTGCACGAATATGGCCACTACCGGGTGGCCGTGGCGTGCGGGGTCAAGGTGCTGCGCTTCTCGGTGGGCTTTGGCAAACCATTGCTGCGCTGGCAGCCCAAGGGGTCGCCCACGGAGTTCGTGCTGGGGGCTTTTCCGCTGGGGGGCTATGTGCGCATGCTGGACGAGCGGGAAGCGCCCGTGGCCGCCGAGGAGCGGCATCTGGCTTTCAATACCCAGCCGCTGCGCTCCCGCGCGGCCATCGTGGCCGCGGGGCCGCTGGCAAACCTGCTGCTGGCGGTGCTGCTGTATTCCATTGTGAACTGGAACGGGGTGGACGAGCCCAAGGCGGTACTCGCCAGTCCGGTGGCCGGGTCCGTCGCGCAGAGTGCCGGCCTGCGGGGCGGCGAGCTGGTCGCGCAGGCAGCGCTGGGGTCGGACGAGATGGAGCCCGTGCGGTCGTTTGAAGAACTGCGCTGGCTGCTCACGCGCGGTGCGCTGGAGGGTGTGAACGTGCGCCTCGACGTGCAGCCGCAATCGGGCGCCGTGCACCGGGAAATCCTGCTGGACATGTCGAAGATCGACAGCCGGGAGGCGGACGCCCAGCTGTTTCGCAAGATCGGCATCCTGGGGCCGTGGACGCGGCCGGTGCTGGGCGAGGTCATGCCTGACGGGGCCGCAGCCCGCGCTGGATTGCGCCAGGGGGACGTGGTGCTCAGAATCGGTGCCAGCGACGTGGTGGACGGCCAGCAGCTGCGCGAGCTGATCCGCCAGTCGGTGCGGGGAAGCGAGCCATTGGCACAGTCCTGGCGCATTGATCGCTCAGGCCAGGTGCTGAGCGTGGACGTGTTGCCCGAGGCCAAGCCGGAACTGGGCGCCTCCGTCGGCCGCATCGGGGCGTATGTCGGGGCCCCCCCTGAATTCGTGACGGTGGAATATGGCGTGTTCGAGGGGGCCTGGGCCGGCGTGGTCAAGACCTGGGATGTATCCATCCTCACGCTTCGGATGATGGGGCGCATGGTGATCGGCGAGGCATCGCTCAAGAACCTCAGCGGCCCCCTGACGATCGCCGACTACGCAGGGCGCTCCGCCAGCCTGGGACTCTCGCAGTACCTTGTCTTCCTTGCGCTGATCAGCGTGAGCCTGGGCGTGCTCAACCTGCTGCCGCTCCCTGTCTTGGACGGAGGGCACCTGATGTATTATCTTTGGGAGGGTGTCACGGGCAGGGGGGTGTCGGATGCATGGATGGAGCGCCTGCAGCGTGGAGGCGTTGCGGTCCTGCTTCTCATGATGTCCATTGCCCTGTTCAACGATATCACCCGGCTCTTTGGCTAACACTTTTGCCGCGCTTGCCCTGCAACTGCGGCTCCAGCTTCATTCATGAAAAAACACATCAATCGCCTGGGCGTGCGTACCGCATCGGCCGTTGCAGCCATGATTTTTGCCGCCAATGCGGCATGGGCTCTGGAGCCTTTCAAGGTGCAGGACATCCGCGTCGAGGGCCTGCAGCGCGTGGAGCCCGGCACCGTGTTTGCCTCCATGCCGCTGCGGGTTGGTGACGACTACAACGACGAGAAGGGCGCCGCGGCCATCCGCGCTCTTTTCGGACTGGGCCTGTTCAAGGACGTGCGCCTGGAGGCGGCCGGCAACGTGCTGGTGGTGGTGGTGGAAGAGCGGCCCACCGTCGCCGACGTTGACTTCGCCGGCACGCGCGAGTTCGACAAGGACGCGCTCAAGAAGGCCATGCGCGACGTCGGACTTACCGAGGGCCGGCCTTACGACAAGGCGTTGACGGACCGCGCCGAGCAGGAGCTCAAGCGCCAGTACATCAACAAGAGCCTGTACGGCGCCGAGGTCGTCACCACCGTGACGCCGATCGAGCGCAACCGCGTCAACCTGACCTTCACCGTGGTCGAAGGCGAACCTGCCCGCATCAAGGAAGTGCGCCTCGTCGGCAACAAGGCCTTCAGTGAATCCACGCTCAAAGGCCTGTTCGACCAGGACACCGGGGGCTGGCTCAGCTGGTACACCAAGTCGGACCGCTACTCGCGCGCCAAGCTCAATGCCGATCTGGAGACGCTGCGTTCGTACTACCTGCAGCGCGGGTATCTGGAGTTCCGGGTCGACTCCACGCAGGTCGCCATCTCGCCCGACAAGCAGGACATCTCCATCACCGTCAACGTGACGGAAGGCGAGCGCTACGTGGTCTCGGGTGTCAAGCTGGAGGGCAACTACCTGGACCGCGAAGACGAGTTCAAGTCCCTGGTCACCATCCGCGCGGGCGAGCCCTACAACGCGGACCAGGTCACGGAAACGACCAAGGCGTTTTCAGAGTATTTCTCGCGTTTTGGCTTCGCCTTCGCGCGCGTGGAAGCCGTGCCCGAAATCGATCGCGAAAACAACCGGGTCGCCTTCGTGCTGCAGGCCGAACCCTCGCGCCGCGCCTATGTGCGTCGTATCAACGTGAGCGGCAACAACCGCACGCGCGATGAAGTGATCCGCCGTGAATTCCGCCAGTACGAAGCCTCGTGGTACGACGGCGAGAAGATCCGCCTGTCGCGCGACCGCGTGGACCGCCTGGGCTTCTTCACCGAAGTCAATGTGGAAACCCAGGAAGTGCCGGGTTCCCCCGACCAGGTGGACCTCGTGATCAACGTGGCGGAGAAGCCCACGGGCTCGCTGCAGATGGGGGTGGGTTTCTCCAGCGCCGAAAAGGTGTCGCTGTCGTTCGGCATCAAGCAGGAAAACATCTTTGGTTCCGGCAACTACCTGGGCATCGATGTCAACACCAGCAAGTACCGTCGCACGCTGGTGTTCAGCACCACCAATCCATACTTCACGCCGGAAGGCATCTCGCGCACGCTGGATGTGTACTACCGCACGGACAAGCCCTACGAAGACCAGGGCGGCAACTACGAGTTGGTGACCACCGGAACTTCGGTGCGATTCGGTGTGCCGTTCAGTGAAACCGATACCGTGTTCTTTGGTGGGGGGCTGGAGCAGACCAAGATCAAGGCGGGTACGAACATTCCCGCCACCTACCTGGCCTATGCCGACCAGTTTGGCTACAGCAGCACCTCCATTCCTTTGACGATCGGTTGGTCGCGGGACGACCGCGACAGCGCTCTGGCGCCGAATTCCGGCCGCTATCAGCGCCTCAATTCAGAATGGTCGGTGGCAGGGGATGCCCGTTATGTACGGGCCAACTACCAGTACCAGCAGTACGTGCCGCTGAACAAGCGCTTCACCATCGCCTTCAACGGCGAGGTGGGCATCGGCAAGGGTATGAACGGCAGGCCGTTCCCCGTGTTCAAGAACTTCTATTCGGGGGGGCTGGGATCCGTGCGCGGCTTCGACCAGGGTACGCTGGGGCCGCGTGACGTGACGGGTGCGTCGTTGGGGGGACCCAAGAAGGTCACCTTGAACGCGGAGCTGATCGCACCCTTCCCGGGCGCGGGCAACGACCGGACACTGCGTGTATTCACTTTCTTTGATGTGGGTAATGTGTACGGAGAGAACGAAAAAGTTACTTTCAGTGACATGCGTTCCTCCGTCGGCCTGGGCCTGAGCTGGATTTCCCCGCTGGGTCCGTTGCGCCTGGCCTTTGCGCAACCGGTGCGCAAGTTCGCCGGCGATAGAATCCAGAAACTGCAATTCCAGATTGGAACGTCTTTCTAATGAAATCCTTTTCTCGCCATATCTCTCTGGCCCTGCTGCTTGGCACGCTTGCCATCGCAGCGCCTGCACAAGCGCAAGAGTTCAAAGCCGGGTTTGTCAACACCGACCGCATCTTCCGCGAGGCCAGCACCGCCAAGGCTGCACAGGCCAAGCTGGAGCAGGAATTCTCCCGCCGTGAGAAAGAACTGGTGGACATGGGCAACACCCTGAAGACCGCCACGGAGAAGTTCGAACGCGAAGCTCCCACGATGGCTGAAAGCCAGCGCACCACCCGCCAGCGCCAGCTGGTGGACCAGGACCGTGAATTCCAGCGCAAGCGCCGCGAATTCCAGGAAGACCTGAGCGCCCGCAAGAACGAGGAACTGTCCCAGGTGCTCGAACGTGCGAACAAGGTGGTCAAGCAGGTGGCAGAGGCGGAGAAGTACGACGTGATCCTGCAGGAGGCCGTCTACATCAACCCCAAGCACGACATCACCGACAAGGTGATCAAGGCGCTGAATGCCGCTGCCGGCAAGTAAGCCCCAGCGCTGGACAGGTGGCGCGTGAGCTTGCTTCTCGGGCACATAGTTGATGCGCTCGGTGGCTCGCTGGAAGGAGGTGCGACACGGGATGCCGTCATTTCCCGCATCGCGCCCCTGGAGGTTGCAGGGCCGGGAGACCTCAGTTTCCTGAGCAACCCCCGCTACCAACAGCAACTGGCCGCCTCCCGGGCGGCCTGTGTCATTGTGGCGCCTGCCATGCGCGATGCGGCACTGGCCCGTGGTGCCTGCATCGTGGCGGACAACCCCTACGTGTACTTCGCGCGGGCCACGCAGCTTTGGCGCCGGCTCAATGCCCCCGCAGTGCAGGGCGGTGTGCACGCGAGCGCGGTGGTGGACCCGTCGGCGCAGGTCGATGCCACCGCCACCATCGGTCCCCTGTGCGTGGTGGAACGCGGTGCGCGCATTGGCGCAGGAACCGTGCTCAAGTCCCGTGTCACGGTGGGCGAGGGCTGCCGCATCGGCGCGCGCTGCATCGTGCACCCCGGCGTGGTGATCGGCGCCGACGGCTTTGGTTTTGCGCCCGAGAACGGGCAGTGGGTCAAGATCGAGCAACTGGGGGCCGTGCACATTGGCGACGATGTCGAGATCGGCGCCAACACCTGCATCGACCGTGGTGCGCTGCTGGACACCGTCATCGAAGACGGCGTCAAGCTCGACAACCTGATTCAGATCGGGCACAACGTGCGCATCGGCAAGCACTCGGCCCTGGCGGGGTGCGTGGGCGTGGCCGGCAGCGCGACCATTGGCGCGCACTGCACCGTGGGCGGCGGCGCCATCGTGCTGGGCCATCTGGAGATGGCGGACAACGTGCACATCTCTGCCGCCACGGTGGTCACGCGCTCTTTGAGCCAGCCTGGGCAATACACGGGCATGTTTCCCATCGACGACAATGCGCGTTGGGAAAAAAACGCTGCAACACTCAAACAACTGCACAGCTTGCGAGAGCGCATCAAGGCGCTGGAGCAAGCTCTGAAAGCAGCATGAACGGAAGAACAACTCGATGATGGATATCCACGCAATTCTCAAGCAACTGCCCCACCGCTACCCGTTCCTGCTGGTGGACAAAGTGATCGAGCTTGAGAGCAACACCCGCATCAAGGCGATCAAGAACGTGACGTTCAACGAGCCTTATTTCATGGGGCACTTTCCAGGGCGCCCGGTGATGCCGGGTGTGTTGATCCTCGAGGCCCTGGCGCAGGCCGCCGGCCTGCTGGCGTTCGACGCGATGGGCAAGGTGCCTGATGAAAACAACATCTACTACTTCGTCGGCATCGATGGCGCGCGCTTCAAGCGGCCGGTGGAGCCGGGCGATCAGCTGATTCTCTCCATCACGATCGACCGCGTGCGCGGCGGCATCTGGAAGTTCAAGGGCGTGGCCAGCGTGGGCGAGGAAGTGGCCTGCGAGGCCGAACTCATGTGCACCATGCGCAGCGTGGGTTGATCCGCTCAGACTTGCAGATCGTGAGCAATATTCATCCCACGGCCATAGTCGCGCAAGGCGCCAGTCTGGATCCCACGGTCACGGTGGGCCCCTACGCGGTGATTGGTCCCGACGTGGTGATCGGGGCGGGAACCACGGTGGGGCCGCACTGCGTGATCGAAGGGCGCACCACGATCGGGGCCGACAACCGCATTTTCCAGTTCGCATCGCTGGGTGCCGTGCCGCAGGACAAGAAGTACGCGGGCGAGCCGACCGAACTCGTCATCGGCGACCGCAACGTGATCCGCGAGTTCTGCACCTTCAACCTCGGTGTGCCGGGAGCCGGCGGCATCACGCGCGTGGGCAGCGACAACTGGATCATGGCGTACACCCACATCGCGCACGACTGCCGCGTTGACAACCACACCACGCTCTCCAACAACACCACGCTGGCAGGCCATGTGCACCTTGGCGACTGGGTCACCATCGGCGGGCTCACCGGCATTCACCAGTTCGTCTCGATCGGTGCCCATGCCATGGTCGGCTTTGCCAGCGCCGTGTCGCAGGATGTGCCCCCCTTCATGCTGGCCGACGGCAATCCGCTGGCGCTGCGCGGCCTCAACATCGTCGGGCTGCGCCGCCGGGGCTTCTCGGCAGAGCGTGTGGCGGGCATCAAGCAGATGCACCGCCTGCTCTATCGCCAGGGGCTGACACTGGAGGCCGCACGCGCAGGCGTGGCCGAGTTGCCAGCCGCCCATCCGGAGGCTGCGCCCGACATCGCCATGATGCTGGGTTTCCTGGATACCTCCACGCGCGGCATCGCGCGCTGAGGGGCAATGATGAAGGCTTCCCCCCGCGTCGCCATGGTGGCGGGCGAGACCTCCGGCGACCTGCTTGCCGGCCTGCTGATCGACGGCATGCAGGCCCATTGGCCGGGCCTGCAGTCCTGCGGCATTGGTGGCCCGCAGATGCAGCGCCGGGGTTTTGCCGCCTGGTGGCCCAGCGAGAAGCTCGCCGTGCATGGGTACAGCATGGAGGTGCTGCGCCGCCTGCGCGAGCTGCTGGGCATTCGCAAGCAACTGCGTGAGCGGCTGCTCAAGGAGCGTCCGGACGTGTTCATCGGCGTGGATGCGCCTGACTTCAACCTGAAGCTGGAGGCCGACCTGCGTGCCGCGGGCGTCAAGACCGTGCACTTCGTGTGCCCGTCGATCTGGGCCTGGCGCGCGGACCGTGTCGAGAAGATACGCCGCAGCGCCGACCACGTGCTGTGCATCTTTCCGTTCGAGCCCGAGCTGTTGGCGCGGCACGGCATTGCGGCGACCTACGTGGGCCACCCGCTTGCCGGCGTGATTCCCATGGTGCCGGACCGCGCCGCCGCCCGCGCCCAGCTCGGCCTGCAGGATGCCGACGAGGTGCTGGCCATTCTGCCGGGCAGCCGCTCCTCGGAGATCGCCTACATCACGCAGCCTTTCTTTGAGGCTGCAGCGCTTGTCCTGAAAGCGCGTCCAGCTATTAAATTGATAGTTCCTGCCGTGCCGGCGCTGCGGGAGCGCATCGTGCAGGCGGCACAGGCCGCGGGTCTGGGTGGGGCGGTGCAGATCGTGTCCGGCCAGTCCCATGCCGTGCTGGCCGCCTGCGACGCCACGCTGATCGCCAGCGGCACCGCGACGCTGGAGGCGGCGCTGTTCAAGCGTCCCATGGTCATCGGCTACCACATGCACCCGTTGAGCTGGTGGCTCATGCGCCGCAAGCAGCTGCAGCCCTGGGTGGGACTGCCCAATATCCTTTGCGGAGAATTCGTGGTCCCCGAGCTGATCCAGGATGCTGCGACACCCCAGGCGCTCTGCGCGGCAACGCTGCAATGGCTGGATGCGCGCCAGCACAATCCTGAGAAAATCACGGCCCTGGAGCAGCGCTTTACGGCGCTGCACGAAAGCCTGCAACGCAATACCCCCCAACTGGCTGCCGATGCGATCCAGAAAATCCTTCACCCAGCTGCCTGAACAGGCCTGCCTGCCATGGCACCCGCCGGGTCTTGTGTCCGGCGTGGACGAGGCGGGCCGCGGCCCGCTGGCGGGGCCCGTGGTGGCGGCCGCGGTCATCCTGGATGACCTCAATCCGATCGCCGGCCTTGCTGACTCCAAGAAGCTCACGCCTGCCCGGCGCGAGAAACTCTACGACGAAATCCGTGCCAAGGCGCTGTGCTGCAGCATTGCCGAGGCCAGCGTGGAAGAGATCGACCAGCTCAACATCCTGCAGGCCACGCTGCTGGCCATGCGGCGGGCCGTGATGGGGCTGCGCCTGAAACCCGTCATGGTGCTGGTCGATGGCAACCGCCTGCCCACGCTGGGCATCCAGGCCGAGGCCATCGTCAAGGGCGATGCGCTCGTGCCGGCCATCTCGGCCGCCTCCATCCTGGCCAAGGTGCACCGCGACCGCTGGTGCGTGCAGGTGCATGAAGAGTTTCCGCAGTACGGGTTTGCCGGCCACAAGGGCTATGGCACCGCGGTGCACATGGCCGCCTTGCGCGAGCACGGGGCCTGCGTCCATCACCGGCGTTCCTTTGCGCCCGTGGCGCAGAGCCTGCTTGCCTGACGGAACCTGCTCGCCCCATGACCTCTCCGTCCATCACCGCGATCCATTCGCGGGACAACACCTTCGTGAAGGAACTGCGCCGGCTCGCGCAGGACACCACCGCCTACCGCAAGCAGGGCAGGGTGTGGCTGGAGGGTGACCACCTCTGCCGCGCCGCCCTGGAACGGGGCCAGCGGGCATCGATCGCGGTATTTTCCGAGTCTTTTTGGCCTCAGGCGCAAGTGGAATGGGCGCAGGCAGCTATGAAAACCATAGTGCTCGCCGATGCCCTGTTTGCCGACATCAGCGGTCTGGAGTCGCCTGCCCGCATGGGCTTCATCATCGATCTGCCCGCAGCCGCCGCATTGCGCACGGACGCCGCCACCGTCGTGCTGGACCGGGTGCAGGACGCCGGCAATGTGGGTTCCATCCTGCGCAGCGCGTCGGCATTCGGATTCCGTCAGGTGGTCGCCGTCAAGGGCAGCGCCGCCCTGTGGTCCCCCAAGGTGCTGCGCGCCGGCATGGGCGCGCATTTCGCGCTGGACCTGATCGAAGGCGTGGAGCACGGCGAACTCCAGTCCCTGAAGGTGCCCATGCTGGTGACCAGTTCGCACGCCGGGGACTGGCTGCACCGGGCCGCGCTGCCCTGGCCCTGCGCATGGGTCATGGGCCATGAAGGGCAGGGCGTCTCCGCCGTGCTGGAGGAGCGGGCTGCGATGCGCATCCGCATCGCGCAGCCCGGCGGCGAGGAGTCGCTGAACGTCGCGGCGGCGGCGGCGATCTGCCTGCATGCGAGCGGCGCCGGGCGCTGAACACCTCCCTTCGCAGCCGGCTCCGGGGGGGGGCCGCGGAAGCCCGTCTTCTCCCGTTTTTCTAGAGGTTGCGCAGGAACTGGCGCACGAAATCGCCCTGGTTGGGCGCATCCTTCTCGGTGCTGAACAGCACCTGCTGGTTTTCCACGCGGATCTTGAGCTGTGGCGCGAACCTGCACTGCACCTGGCCCAGCCCGGACGCCGTGCTCTTGAAGGCGGGCGTGTTGCGGCACATGGAGTCCAGCTCCGAGGCCACCACGCCGCAGAAGCTGCCGATGCTCAAGGTCTGCAGCTTCTCGTCATCGATCGTGCTCCAGTCGACCGTGGTCTTCACCGGCGTGCCGCAGGCCGCGGCGGCTTCCTGGTCGGCCCTGGCCAGCTCGGCCTGCGCCCCCGCGAGGCGCTTGCTGCGGTCAAAGCGGGCCAGCTTTTCCTGCACGCCCTGCTTTTGCTGGCTCTGGTAGCTCGCCTGCAGGTCCGCCAGCTTGAAGGCCTTGCTCTTTTCCTCGCTGAAGGACAGCGGCAGGCCATCGCGTTTGCCGGGCAGGTACACCACATACTGCTCGCCGTGGCGATAGGCGTGGCTCTGCTTTTGCAGCAGGCCGTAACTGCGGCCATCGAGCCGGGTGGCATAGACCTCCCGCGCGGAGCCCTGTTGCTCCAGCTGGCTCAGGAACACGACCTGGTCAATGGGATCGTTGATGCCGCTCACGCGCACCAGGGCCTGTTTGCCATCCGCGCTGGGCGCCAGCACCACTTCCACCCCCTGGGGGGCCACGAAGACCTGGGGGTACCTGGCCAGTTCCAGGGCCTGGGCGGCCACGGCGGCGCACAGGCCGGCCAGGGAAAGGGCAAGAGGGCGGAGAAAAGTGCGCATCGGGAGGGTTCTCTGTGGGAGTGGGGGGAGGCGTCGGCCGAAGTCTAGGCGGACCGTTGTCACCTGAAATGCCTGGAACACTTGCTTACGTAACAAGGTTATGCAAGGCATGCATTTGTGAGTGAATGCGCCGCGATGGGTATAATCGGGAGCTTTTCTCGCAACAGCGTCGCCCGACCGCACCCAAAGCAACAACCCATCTGAGAGCAGCCACCGGCACTTGCGTACCTTTGCGTGCACGAGTGGCCTGCAGGCGCCGGGCGACCGTAACCATCCGGAGAACCCAGTGCTTTTGTCTCTACAGGGAAATTTCCCGCCCGCCATCCTGGCGCTCGCAGACGGCACGGTCTTTATCGGCAATTCGATTGGTGCCACCGGCACCACCGTCGGCGAAGTGGTGTTCAACACCGCGATCACCGGCTACCAGGAAATCCTCACCGACCCCAGCTACTGCCAGCAGATCGTCACGTTGACGTATCCGCACATCGGCAACTACGGCGTCAACGTGGAGGACATCGAAGCCGACAAGGTCCATGCCGCGGGCCTGATCATCAAGGACCTGCCCCTGCTGGCCAGCAACTTCCGTTCCACGGAAACGCTCTCGCAGTACCTCGTGCGCGAGAACACCGTGGCCATCGCCAACATCGATACCCGCAAGCTCACGCGCCTGCTGCGCAGCAAGGGTGCGCAAAACGGCGCCATCATCGGACTGGCAGCCGGGCAGCCGGTCACGCAGGCGCTCATCGACGAAGCCATCGCCAAGGCCAAGGCCGCCCCCAACATGGCCGGGCTGGACCTGGCCCAGGTGGTGACCACGGCGTCGCGCTACGAGTGGACGCAGACCGAGTGGAAGCTGGGCTCGGGCTACGGCGAACTCGCGGCGCCGCAGTTCCATGTGGTGGCGTACGACTTCGGCGTGAAGAAGAACATCCTGCGCATGCTGGCCGAGCGTGGCTGCAAGGTCATCGTGGTGCCTGCCAAGACGCCCGCCGCCGATGTGCTGGCACTCAAGCCCGATGGAGTGTTCCTGTCCAACGGCCCCGGCGATCCGGAGCCCTGCGATTACGCCATTGCCGCCACCCGCACCATCGTGGACAGCGGCGTGCCCACGTTCGGCATCTGCCTGGGTCATCAGATCATGGCCCTGGCCGCCGGCGCCAAGACATTCAAGATGACCCACAGCCACCACGGGGCCAATCACCCCGTGAAGGACCTGGACACCGGCCGCGTGAGCATCACGAGCCAGAACCACGGTTTCGCGGTGGACATGGAATCGCTGCCTGCCAACCTGCGCGCCACGCACATCAGCCTGTTCGACGGCACGCTGCAAGGGCTGGTCCACAAGGACAAGCCGGCATTCTGCTTCCAGGGCCACCCTGAGGCTTCCCCCGGGCCGCACGACATCGCCTACCTTTTCGACCGATTCACCGATGCCATGCGCGCGGCGAAAGCCGGTTGAACCCGGGAAGGAATAGCGCCATGAAACTGTTCAGCTTTCCCCTCGCATCGCTGGAAAAGGCGATCCACAAGCGTGTCCTGACCCTGCCATCGCCCCACCGCGAGTGGTTCACGGAACGCTGGGCGCAAAAGCCCTACAAGAAGGCGTTCGTCGAGAACAAGGCCATGCCCCTCGTCACGCTGGTGGCCAAGGGCAAGACCCTGGACGATGCCGCCTTCGCAGAGCTGCTGCAGGAATGGGAAGTGACGTTTTATGACGCGGAAGAAGAGGTCCTGCGCCCGCTGATCCAGGGCGACGGCCTGCTGCAGCTGATGCAGAAGAACCTTCCTCCCGAACGGGCCCAGGCGCTGCTTGCCAAGTTGACCGAGCGGCGCCCGCCATCGGACGCAGCAGCCTCTGCCCCGACCCCCAGCCCCCAGGCAGCCGAACCCACGATCGACTGATCGACGCACCATGCCAAAACGCACAGACATCAAAAGCATTCTCATCATCGGCGCCGGCCCGATCATCATCGGCCAGGCCTGCGAGTTCGACTACTCCGGCGTGCAGGCCTGCAAGGCCCTGCGCGAGGAAGGCTACAAGGTCATCCTGATCAACAGCAACCCCGCGACGATCATGACCGACCCGGCCACGGCCGACGTGACCTACATCGAGCCCATCACCTGGCAGACGGTCGAGAAGATCATCGCCAAGGAGCGCCCCGACGCCATCCTGCCCACCATGGGCGGCCAGACCGCGCTCAACTGCGCGCTGGACCTGTGGCACAACGGCGTGCTCGACAAGTACAAGGTCGAGCTGATCGGCGCCACGCCCGAAGCCATCGACAAGGCCGAGGACCGCCTGAAGTTCAAGGATGCCATGACCAAGATCGGTCTGGGCTCCGCGCGGTCAGGGATCGCCCACAGCATGGACGAAGCCTGGGCCGTCCAGAAGAGCGTGGGCTTCCCCACCGTGATCCGCCCCAGCTTCACGCTCGGCGGCACGGGCGGCGGCATTGCCTACAACCCCGAAGAGTTCGAGACCATCTGCAAGCGCGGCCTGGAAGCCTCGCCCACCAACGAGCTGCTGATCGAGGAGTCGCTGCTCGGCTGGAAGGAGTACGAGATGGAAGTGGTCCGCGACAAGGCGGACAACTGCATCATCATCTGCTCCATCGAGAACCTCGACCCCATGGGCGTGCACACGGGCGACTCCATCACCGTGGCCCCCGCGCAGACGCTGACCGACAAGGAATACCAGATCATGCGCAACGCCAGCCTGGCGGTGCTGCGCGAGATCGGCGTGGACACGGGCGGCTCCAACGTGCAGTTCTCGGTGAACCCGAAGGACGGCCGCATGATTGTCATCGAGATGAACCCCCGCGTGTCGCGTTCGTCGGCCCTCGCGTCCAAGGCCACGGGCTTCCCGATCGCCAAGGTCGCCGCCAAGCTGGCCGTGGGCTACACGCTCGACGAGCTCAAGAACGAGATCACCGGCGGCGCCACGCCCGCGTCGTTCGAGCCCTCCATCGACTACGTGGTCACCAAGATCCCGCGTTTCGCGTTCGAGAAGTTCCCCACGGCCGACAGCCGCCTGACCACGCAGATGAAGTCGGTGGGCGAGGTCATGGCCATGGGCCGCACCTTCCAGGAATCCTTCCAGAAGGCCCTGCGCGGCCTGGAAGTGGGCGTGGACGGCATGAACGAGAAGACCCAGGACCGTGAGGTGCTCGAAAAGGAGCTGGGCGAGCCCGGCCCCGAGCGCATCTGGTACGTGGGCGATGCGTTCGCCATGGGCCTCTCCGTGGACGAGGTGTACGACCTCACCAAGATCGACAAGTGGTTCCTGGTGCAGATCGAAGAGATCGTGAAGATCGAACTGGAGCTGGACCAGCTGGCCGTGGACAAGGGCGATGCGGCACTGGCCAGCCTGGATGCCGGCACGCTGCGCTCGCTCAAGAAGAAGGGCTTCTCGGACCGCCGCCTGGCCAAGCTGCTCAAGACGACGGAAAAAGCCGTGCGCGAAGCCCGCCGCGCGCTGAACGTGCGCCCGGTGTACAAGCGCGTGGACACCTGCGCCGCCGAATTCGCGACCAACACCGCCTACATGTACTCGACCTACGAGGACGAGTGCGAGGCCGAGCCGACCAACAACAAGAAGATCATGGTGCTCGGGGGCGGCCCCAACCGCATCGGCCAGGGCATCGAGTTCGACTACTGCTGCGTGCACGCCGCGCTGGCCATGCGCGAGGACGGCTACGAGACCATCATGGTCAACTGCAACCCCGAAACCGTGTCCACGGACTACGACACCTCGGACCGCCTGTACTTCGAGCCCCTCACGCTCGAAGACGTGCTCGAAATCGTGGACAAGGAAAAGCCCACTGGCGTGATCGTGCAGTACGGCGGCCAGACGCCGCTCAAGCTGGCGCTGGGCCTCGAAGCCGAGGGCGTGCCGATCATCGGCACCAGCCCCGACATGATCGATGCCGCCGAGGACCGTGAGCGCTTCCAGAAGCTGCTGCACGACCTGGGGCTGCGCCAGCCCCCCAATGCCACGGCCCGCACCGAGGCCGAGGCGCTGGAAAAGGCCGCCGCCCTGGGCTACCCGCTGGTGGTGCGCCCCAGCTATGTGCTTGGCGGCCGTGCGATGGAAATCGTGCACGAGCAGCGCGACCTGGAGCGCTACATGCGCGAGGCCGTGAAGGTGAGCAACGACTCGCCCGTGCTGCTGGACCGCTTCCTGAACGATGCCATCGAGTGCGACGTGGACTGCCTGCGCGACCCCGAGGGCAAGACCTTCATCGGTGGCGTGATGGAGCACATCGAACAAGCCGGTGTGCACTCGGGCGACTCCGCCTGTTCGCTGCCGCCGTACTACCTCAAGCAGGCCACGGTCGATGAACTCAAGCGCCAGTCCGCGGCCATGGCCGAAGGCCTGAACGTGGTGGGCCTGATGAACGTGCAGTTCGCCATCCAGGAAGTGGACGGCAAGGACGTGATCTACGTGCTGGAAGTGAACCCCCGCGCCTCGCGCACCGTGCCGTTCGTCTCCAAGGCCACGGGCATCCAGCTGGCCAAGGTGGCCGCGCGCTGCATGGCCGGCCAGACGCTGGCCTCGCAGGGCATCACCAAGGAGGTGACGCCGCCCTACTTCAGCGTGAAGGAGGCCGTGTTCCCGTTCGTCAAGTTCCCCGGCGTGGACACCATCCTCGGCCCCGAGATGAAGTCCACCGGCGAGGTGATGGGTGTGGGCAAGACCTTTGGGGAAGCGTTCGTGAAGAGCCAGCTGGGCGCGGGCACCAAGCTGCCGACGTCGGGCAAGGTATTCCTCACCGTGAAGAACAACGACAAGCCCCGTGCGGTGGACATTGCCCGCCAGCTGGTGGCGCTGGGCTTTGACCTGGTGGCGACCAAGGGCACCGCTGCGGCCATCGCCGAGGCGGGCGTCCCGGTGGTGGTGGTCAACAAGGTCACGGAAGGCCGTCCGCACATCGTGGACATGATCAAGAACAATGAGATTGTCATGGTCATCAACACGGTGGAAGAGCGCCGCAACGCGATTGCAGACTCGCGCGCGATTCGCACCTCGTCGCTGCTGGCCCGCGTGACCACCTTCACGACCATCTTTGGCGCCGAGGCAGCCGTGGAGGGCATGAAGTACCTGGACAAGCTCGACGTGTACTCGGTGCAGGAGCTGCACGCCCAGCTGGTGGCCTGAGCCCCGGCAAAAGCGGCATAATCTTCGCCTGACCAGACACCGCCGCGCGGCAACGTGCGGCGGTTTCCTTTTGTAGACTTGCCATTCACGAAGTCCGGCACAGCCCGGGCGTGACGTGGTGACTGACCGGTGGAAGTGCCTTGGCGCTTTCACCGTTTTGACTTATGGAGACTCGACAGAATGGCCACCATTCCGATTACCAAGCGCGGCGCTGAAAAGCTCAAGGAAGAGTTGCACCGCCTCAAGACCGTGGAACGGCCCGCGGTGATCACGGCGATCGCCGAAGCGCGCGCGCAGGGGGACCTCAGCGAAAACGCCGACTACGACGCCGCCAAGGACCGCCAGGGCTTCATCGAGGGCCGCATCCAGGAGATCGAGGGCAAGCTCTCGGTCGCGCAGGTCATCGATCCCAGCGCCGTCGACGGCGGCGGCAAGGTGGTCTTTGGCGCCACGGTCGAGCTGGAGGATGAAGAGTCTGGCGACACCGTGAAGTACCAGATCGTGGGCGAGGACGAGGCCGACCTGAAGCAGGGCCTGATCAATATCTCCAGCCCCATCGCCCGTGCGCTCATCGGCAAGGAAGAGGGCGATACCGCCGAAGTGCTGGCGCCCGGCGGCGTTCGCCGCTATGAGGTGGTGGCGGTCAGCTACCAGTGAACAGGCGCGGCATGCTCCATCGCCTTCCTGCCCTGGTGGCCGCCCTGTGGTGGGGAAGCCTGACCACCATCGGCTTTCTGGTCGTGCCCATGCTGTTTGCCCACCTCCCGTCGCCGACGGTGGCGGGCAACATGGCGGCCAGGCTGTTTGCGGCACAGACCTGGGTGGCGGTGGCCTGCTGCCTGGTGCTGCTGCTGGTCTCCAGGCCCAGGCAGGCTGTAGCGCAGCACCCATGGGCGCAAGCTGCTATGGTTTTCATACTGGGCGGCATGCTGCTGGCACTGCTCACGCAGTTTGGCGTGGCACCGCGCATCGTGGCGCGGCAGGATCTGCGCGTGTGGCACAGCGTGGGAACAGTGATGTACGCGCTGCAATGGTGCTGTGCGTTGGCCGTGCTGTGGCAAACGCTTCGCCACGACCCTCAGGCGCCCGCCGGGGGCGGCTCCGCCGGAGCCTGAAGCGCATACACCGCGGCGGCTCGGCCAGCGCCAGCGCCAGCGCCAGCGCCAGCGCCAGCGCCAGCGCCAGCGCCGACGCCGCCTACTCGTGCCAGTGTTCCGCCACCCAGCTGGCGGGGCGAATGTAGCGAAAGCGGCGGTTGCGCCGTCCCGCCAGCGCGTCCGGTGGATTGCACTCCCCGTGAAAGATCACGATGCGCGCACCGGGCGGCACGAACGGCGCGCGCCAGTAGTTGGTGGGCCATGGCGGTATGCCGTGGTACTTGAAGCTCGGGCACCACGCTGCGGGCCAGTACTGCAGCTTGCCCTGCCGGTGCAGAAAGTCCGACAGGTAGGCCTGTTCGTTGCGGAACTGCGCGCGGATTTCTGCGAAGTGGGCGCGAAAGTGTGCCAGCACGTCAGGGTGCGCCCCCAGTTCGAACCGGTAGACCGATGAATTGCCCGTGACGCGCCAGGGGCGCTTGTAGTCATGGATGATCAGGAATTCGCCCGGCTGGGTGAAAAAATCGTCCAGGCTGCCGGTGATGACCACGTCCACATCCAGGAACAGGGCCGTGCCGCGGAGCCCGTGCAGGTCCTGGCTGAAGGTGGCCAGCTTGGTCCAGCCCCGCTCGGGAATGCCGGGTGGCAGATCGAGCGCGGGGATGGGCAAGCACTGCACTTCGCTGCGGATGCCGGCGCTGTCGTCGGTCAGGCAGACGAAGCGGAAGTCACCACGCAGGTGCCGCCGAACCATCGCGTACAGCCGATTGACATATTCGGGGCCGTATTTCGTGCCCCACTTCATGCAGAGGATGTGGCGCGCGTGGGCGGCCCTGCCGGCAGGCGCTGCAGAAGCTGCAGGTACTGCAGAGACTGCGGGGGGGATCATCAGTCTGCCTGGCGCTTCTTGATCGACTTTTGCTTGGGTTTGGCGCGCTTGATCTGGCCGCCCGAGGTCAGGCGCTGGTTGCCCAGCACGCGCAGCTGCTTGATTTCGGGACGCTGGCCGCCGCGCTTGCTGAACTTCAGCACCTTGACGTCGCGCGGGCCCGGCATCCGGTCTTCATCGACCACGCGCTCCTTGACGGGCTGAGGGCGCCAGAGCACCAGCAGCTTGCCGATGTGCTGGATGGGGGCGGCGTTGAGGTCTGCCGTGATCTGCTGGTACATCAGCTCGCGGGCCGCGCGGTCGTCATTGAAAACACGCACCTTGATCAGCCCGTGGGCATTCAGGGCGGCGTCGATCTCCTTCTTGACGGCGGGGGTCAGGCCATCGCCGCCAATCAGGACGACGGGGTCCAGGTGGTGGGCATTGGCGCGTTGTTCCCGGCGCTCGGCGGGAGTCAGTTGAATTTGGGGCATGGGCCGTATTATGTCTGCGGCCCGCCGCGGGGTGCCTTCGCGTCGCCGCGCGAAATGGGCCTTGTGTCCAATCGGCTGTGCCGATTGTCGAGAGACAATGGAGCCGTATGAAAGTCAAAACCCAGAGCAAGAAGGTCAACAAGGCATGGTTGAACGACCACGTCAACGACACCTATGTCAAATTGGCCCAGAAAGAGGGATACCGCGCGCGCGCGGCCTACAAGCTCAAGGAGATCGACGAGCAGCTGGGCCTCATCAAGCCCGGCTACACGGTGGTGGACCTGGGCTCCACGCCCGGCGCATGGAGCCAGTACCTGCGCAGGCGCATGTCGCCCTCGGGTGCGGCTGCGGGGCAGCTCAATGGCACCATCATCGCCTTGGACATCCTGCCCATGGAGCCCATCGAGGGGGTGACCTACCTCAATGGCGATTTTCGCGAGGCGCAGGTGCTCGAGCGCCTGGAGCAGGCGCTCGGCGGCCGCGCGGTGGATGTCGTGGTGTCGGACATGGCGCCCAATCTTTCGGGCATCGGATCGGCCGATGCGGCCCGCATCGCCCACCTGGTGGAGCTGGCGGTGGATTTCGCTTGCAACCATTTGAAACCGGACGGTGCGCTGGTGGTCAAGCTCTTCCACGGCGGCGGGTACAGCGATCTGGTGACGCTGTTCAAGCAGACCTTCAAGGTGGTCAAGCCCTTGAAGCCCAAGGCGTCGCGCGACAAATCTTCGGAGACCTTCCTGGTGGGAATGGGCCTCAAAAAGGCCGCCTGAAAGGTCTTGCCCCAGGTCATGAATCCGTGAAATTCGCCCGTAAAGCCCGTGCTGTTTCCATGGCGGCTAGGGGGAATAGGGATGGCTGGGTGGCTTGAAAGACCTAAAATGGGCCGCACATGCGTGCCATGACGGCAGTGTGTCCGTTTTCTGTTCCCTGCAACTGGAGCCCCGCTTGAACAATCAGTGGTTTTCAAAAATTGCCGTGTGGCTGGTTATCGCCATGGTGCTGTTCACGGTGTTCAAACAGTTTGACACCCGTGCCGGCGCCAGCGCAGGCCACGTCGGCTACTCGGAATTCCTCGAGGAAGTCCGCAGCAACCGCATCAAGAGCGCAACCATCCAGGAAGGCCAGGGCGGCACCGAGATCGTGGCCGTCACCAACGACGACCGCAAGATCCGCACCACCGCGACCTATCTGGACCGCGGCCTCGTGGGCGATCTCATCAACAACAACGTCAAGTTCGACGTCAAGCCCCGCGAAGAAGGCTCCCTGCTCATGACCCTGCTGGTCAGCTGGGGCCCCATGCTGCTGCTGATTGGCGTGTGGGTGTACTTCATGCGCCAGATGCAGGGCGGCGGCAAGGGCGGCGCCTTCAGCTTCGGCAAGAGCAAGGCGCGCATGCTCGACGAGAACAACAACCAGGTCACGTTCGCGGACGTGGCCGGTTGCGACGAAGCCAAGGAAGAAGTCAAGGAAGTCGTGGACTTCCTGAAAGACCCACAGAAGTTCCAGAAGCTGGGCGGCCGCATTCCGCGCGGCCTGCTGCTGGTGGGCCCTCCGGGCACCGGCAAGACCCTGCTGGCCAAGTCCATCGCGGGCGAAGCCAAGGTGCCGTTCTTCAGCATCTCGGGCTCCGATTTCGTGGAAATGTTCGTCGGCGTGGGCGCGGCCCGTGTGCGCGACATGTTCGACAACGCCAAGAAGAACGCCCCCTGCATCATCTTCATCGATGAAATCGACGCCGTGGGCCGCCAGCGCGGTGCCGGCCTCGGTGGTGGCAACGACGAGCGCGAGCAGACCCTGAACCAGATGCTGGTCGAGATGGACGGCTTCGAGACCAACCTGGGCGTGATCGTGGTGGCTGCCACCAACCGCCCCGACATCCTGGACGCCGCCCTGCTGCGCCCCGGCCGCTTCGACCGTCAGGTCTACGTGACGCTGCCCGACATCCGGGGCCGCGAGCAGATCCTGAACGTGCACATGCGCAAGATCCCGATCGGCCAGGACGTGGCCCCCGGCATCATCGCGCGCGGCACGCCCGGTATGAGCGGTGCCGACCTGGCGAACCTGTGCAACGAAGCCGCCCTGATGGCCGCCCGCCGCAATGCGCGCACGGTGGAGATGCAGGACTTCGAGAAGGCCAAGGACAAGATCCTCATGGGCCCCGAGCGCAAAAGCATGGTCATGCCCGAGGAAGAGCGCCGCAACACGGCCTACCACGAGTCCGGCCACGCGCTCATCGGCAAGCTGCTGCCCAAGTGCGACCCGGTGCACAAGGTCACCATCATTCCCCGTGGCCGTGCCCTGGGCGTGACGATGAGCCTGCCCGCACAGGACCGCTACAGCTATGACCGCGAATACATGCTCAACCAGATCAGCATGCTGTTCGGCGGCCGCATCGCCGAGGAAGTGTTCATGAACCAGATGACCACCGGCGCCAGCAACGACTTCGAGCGCGCCACGCACATCGCCCGCGACATGGTTACCCGCTACGGCATGACGGATGCGCTGGGCCCCATGGTCTATGCGGAAAACGAAGGCGAGGTGTTCCTGGGCCGCTCGGTCACCAAGACCACGACCATGAGCGAGCAGACCATGGAAAAGGTCGACATGGAAGTGCGCCGCATCATCGACGAGCAGTACAACCTCGCCCGCCGCCTGATCGAGGAGAACAGCGACAAGATGCACGCCATGGCCAAGGCCCTGCTCGAATGGGAGACCATCGATACCGAGCAATTGGACGACATAATGGCAGGCAAGGAGCCTCGTCCTCCGAAGGACTGGACGCCCCGCACGCCTCCCTCGGGCGGCGACAATTCCAGCGGCGGCACGCCCGCCGTGGCAACGGACACCGCGCCTTCGGCAGCCTGAGGAGCCTGTTGCAGTTCCAGCCGTTCCAACGGGGCCTTGTGCCCCGTTTTTCATGGTCTGTTTGGTCCCCTTGCTGATCCTCGCGGCGGCACCCCTATCTCTTTTCCCCACGGACCATGCTCTGGCAGACCTCCCGCTTTTCCATCGATCTTTCCGAGCCCCGCGTCATGGGGATCGTCAACGCCACGCCGGATTCGTTTTCCGATGGCGGACGCCATGGCTCCACGGCGGGGGCCCTGCGGCATTGTGAGCAGCTGCTCAAGGACGGGGCGCACATTCTGGATATCGGGGGGGAGTCCACGCGGCCCGGCAGCCCCGCGGTGCCCCTGGACGAAGAACTCGCGCGCGTGGTGCCCCTGGTGCGGGACGCGGTGTCCCTGGGCGCCCCGGTCTCCGTCGATACCTACAAGCCCGAGGTCATGCGGGCGGTGCTGGACCTTGGCGCCGACATCGTCAACGACATCTGGGCGCTGCGCCAGCCAGGCGCGGCGCAGGTTGTGGCATCGCACCCGCAGTGCGGCGTGTGCCTGATGCACATGCACCGTGACCCCCAGACCATGCAAGCGGCCCCCATGCAGGGGGATGTGGTCCGGCAGGTGCTATTGTTCTTGCAGCAGTCAGCGCTTGATCTGCAAGCGCTGGGGGTCAAGAATACCCGGATCGTGCTGGACCCTGGCATTGGATTCGGCAAGACGCCGGAGCAGAATTTTGCGCTGCTGGCCCATCAGCCTGCATTGTTGCGCGCGGGCTACCCCCTCCTGGCGGGCTGGTCGCGCAAGTCGTCCCTGGGGGCCGCGACGGGGCTGGCGGTGGAGCAGCGCATGGTTCCGAGCGTGGCCGCGGCCGTGCTGGCCGTGGAGCGCGGGGCTTCCGTGGTGCGCGTGCACGATGTGCGAGAAACCGTGTCGGCGCTGGCGGTGTGGAGCGCCATGCAGCGAGAGCGTTGAGGCCGGGCGCTGCAAGGGGCGAGGGCAGCATGCCGGGCGGCCGGCATCCACATATTAATAAACAACGAGAGATTCACACGAGGAGACACCAGAACATGACGCGCCAATACTTTGGAACCGACGGTATCCGTGGCACCGTCGGGCAACCTCCGATCACCCCGGATTTCGTCTTGCGCCTGGCCCATGCCGTCGGGCGCGTGCTGCGCAGGGCCGAAGACCGGCCCACGGTGCTGATCGGCAAGGACACCCGCATTTCAGGCTACATGCTGGAGAGTGCGCTGGAGTCGGGTTTCAATTCCGCCGGCGTGGACGTGGTGCTGCTGGGCCCCTTGCCGACCCCGGGTGTCGCGTACCTGACCCGTGCCCAGCGCGCGAGCCTGGGGGTTGTCATCAGTGCCAGCCACAACCCTTACCCCGACAACGGCATCAAGTTCTTCAGCGCCCAGGGCACCAAATTGCCCGACGCCTGGGAGCAGGCGGTCGAAGCCGCCCTGGCAGAGCCCCCGGTGTGGGCCGACTCGGCCAGCCTGGGCAAGGCGCGCCGGCTCGATGACGCCGCGGGCCGCTACATCGAGTTCTGCAAGAGCACGTTCCCGCAGGACCTGACCCTCAAGGGCCTCAAGATCGTGGTGGACGCGGCCCATGGCGCGGCGTACCAGGTGGCGCCCAAGGTCTTTCACGAACTCGGTGCCGAGGTGCTGTCGATTGGCTGCTCGCCCGATGGCCTCAACATCAACCACGAGGTGGGCGCCACCCACCCTGACGCGCTCGTGCGCGCCGTGCGCGCCAACCGCGCCGACTATGGCATCGCGCTTGATGGCGATGCCGACCGGCTGCAGATCGTGGATGCCACCGGGCGGCTGTACAACGGCGACGAGCTTCTGTACCTCATGGCGTCGGACCGCATGGGCCGTGACGAGCATGTGCCCGGCGTCGTCGGCACCCTGATGACCAACATGGCGGTGGAGGTGGCGCTGCAGGCACGGGGCGTGAAGTTTGTGCGCGCCAAGGTGGGCGACCGCTATGTGCTCGAAGAGCTGGCGCGGCACCAGTGGGTGCTGGGCGGCGAGGGGTCGGGCCACCTGCTCGCGCTGGACCGCCACACCACCGGCGACGGCCTGGTGAGCGCGCTGCAGGTGCTGCAGGCCAGCGTGCGCAGCGGGCGCACGCTGGCGCAACTGCTGGCGGACATCACGCTCTACCCCCAGGTGCTGCTCAATGTGCGCCTGGCGCCCGGGCAGGACTGGAAGTCCAACCGCCGCCTGGAGGAGACCACCCGCGCCGTGGAGCAGGAGCTGGGCGCCACGGGCCGGGTGCTGATCCGCGCGAGCGGCACCGAACCGCTGCTGCGCGTGATGGTCGAGGCGCGCGATGCGCAGCAGGCCAGCGCGTGTGCGCAGAAGCTGGCCGACGCGGCCCGTGCCGGCTGATGGTGACGCCGCGCGCCATCGCCACTGTGGGGCGCGCCGTGCGATCGGCTACGCTGCTGTCTTTGCCGCCAGCCTGGAACCGTTGCTGATGCCTTCCACCACCACCGATGCTCTCACTCCCATCACCGTCCGGCGCGTGGACTATGGCGATGCCCGCCAAGCCCGGGCGTTGGTCGAACTGCTCGACAGCTATGCGAAGGACGTGGCGGGGGGAGGCGCGCCGCTCAGCGCCGAGGTCCTGCGCGGCCTGCCCGAAGCCTTGCGGCGCAGGCCCCAGGCTTTCAGCGTGATCGCATGGGCGGCCGACGCCGCGGCGCCGCACGGCGAGGTGCCCGTGGGGCTGGTCAATTGCCTGGAGGGTTTTTCGACCTTTGCCTGCCGGCCCCTGGTCAACGTGCATGACGTGGTGGTGGCCCCCGGTTGGCGCGGCCACCGCATTGCCCAGCGCATGCTGCAGTCGGTGGAGGCGCTGGCGCGCGAGCGGGGTGCCTGCAAGCTCACGCTGGAAGTGCTTTCGGGCAACCGCAGCGCCCTGCGCGCGTACGAACGGGAAGGCTTCGCCGCCTACACGCTGGACCCCAGCATGGGACAGGCGCAGTTTCTGCAGAAGATGCTGGACGGGGCAGGGCCTGTGCCACCCGCGGTACTCTGAATCATTTTCCGGGAGACAAGACCGTATGAAGACATCTCTGGGCCAGATCGCCGCGGTGGGCGCCACCGCATTGGCGGCGTTGCTCGCGGCGCCCGCTGCCCATGCGGGCAAGACGCTTGACGGCATCCGGGCGCGCGGACAAGTGGTGTGCGGCGTCAACACCGGGCTGGCCGGGTTTGCGATCGCGGACTCCAGTGGCCGGTGGTCGGGCCTGGACGTCGACATCTGCCGGGCGCTTGCGGCCGCGGTGCTGGGCGACGGCCAGAAGGTCAAGTACGTGCCGCTGGACGTGCCGCAGCGCTTCACCGCGCTGCAATCCGGCGAGGTGGACGTGCTTTCGCGCAACACCACATTCTCGCTGGCGCGCGACGCATCGCTGGGCCTGCACCAGACGGCCGTGACCTACTACGACGGCCAGGGCTTCATCGTGCCGGCCAGGAGCAAGATCAAGAACCTCCGCCAGCTCAAGGGGCAGACCGTGTGCGTGCAGTCAGGCACCACGACGGAAAAGAACCTGGCCGACTATTCCCGTGCCCACGACCTCGACATCAAGCCCGTGATGTTCGAGAAGGTGGACGCGGCAACGTCGGCCTACCTGTCGGGGCGCTGCTCCGCGTTCACCACCGATGCCTCGGGCCTGGCATCCCTGCGCAGCGGCGTTTCGCAAGGCGCGGCAACGCACACCATCCTGCCCGAGCTCATCTCCAAGGAGCCTCTGGGCCCCATGGTGCGGCGGGGGGACGACGAGTGGTTCGCGGTGGTCAAGTGGGTGATCTACGGCCTCATCGAAGCCGAAGAGCAGGGCGTGACACAGGCCAACGCGGACCAGCTGAAAACCAGCAGCAGCCACCCGGCGGTGCAGCGCATGCTGGGGACCTCTGAAGACACCGGAAAGCTGCTCGGCCTGGATCGCGACTGGCTGCTGCGCGCCGTCAGGACCACCGGCAACTATGGCGAGATCTTTGAGCGCAACGTCGGGCAGAAGTCGGCGCTGGCGCTGCCGCGCGGCCTCAACAACCTGTGGAACAGGCAGGGCCTGATGTACGCCTTTCCGATCCGCTGAGCGTTGCCTGGAGGGATCTGCGCGCGCGGTGCGGACGACAGCTCGGGCATCGCGGCAGTGCAATGCAATACAGTGCATTTGCTATTATATTTATAGCTGCTCGCGCTTGTCCATAAAGCGTCAGGGGCTGATTTTATTCAAAATTTCCCCGTGTGGAGGCCTGTTGCCCGGGCGGGTCTGTGAGAGCCGGTCCGGCGGGTCCGGGCCGCGGCACGATCGTGCTGCCGGCCGGCTCAATGCAGCTGCCGCCGCATGAAGGCTTCCAGCTCCGGTGCCGACAGCGGCATGCTGAAGTGGTAGCCCTGCGCCTCGTCGCACCCCTGCTCGCGCAGGAAGGTCAGCTGGCCTTCGGTCTCCACGCCTTCGGCCGTGGTGCGCATGCCCAGCGCCTGCGCCATGCGGATGATGGCGCTCACGATGGCGCGGTCGTTGTTGTCGTTGCCCAGGTCGCGCACGAACGACTGGTCGATCTTGAGCTTGAAGATCTGAAATCGCTTGAGCTGGCTCAGCGATGAATAGCCGGTGCCGAAGTCATCCATCGACATGCGCACGCCGCGCGCGTGCAGCTGGTCCATGGTGGCCACCGCGGCATGCGGGTCGTCCACGGCCACGCCTTCGGTCAGCTCCAGCTCCAGGCAATCCGGCGGCAGGTCGAATTCGGCCAGCATGCGGCTTACCAGTTCGGGCAGCTGGGGCTGGCGGAACTGGATGGCCGAGAGGTTCACGGCCATCGTCAGGCCCGGGAACCCGCAGGCCCGCCAGGTCTTGAGCTGCGAGAGCGCGGTGCGCAGCACCCATTCGCCGATCTGCAGGATCTGCCCGCTGTCTTCTGCAATGGGAATGAATTCGGCGGGCGACACCCCACCGAGCTGCGGGTGCTGCCAGCGCAGCAGGGCTTCCACGCTGCGCACGGCCCCGGTGGTCAGGCTCATCTGCGGCTGGTAGTGCAAGTGGAACTGGTTGCGCTCCAGCGCCCGGCGCAGGGCGTTTTCGAGCTGCAGCGCGCGCACCGACTGCGCCTGCATTTCCGGGGTGAAGAACTTGAATGTGTTGCGCCCGTCGAGCTTGGCGCGGTACATGGCCACGTCGGCCGACTGCGTCAGGGTGTCGAAGTCCTTGCCGTCCTGGGGGAACAGCGCGATGCCCATGGACGGGGCCATGGTCAGTTCATGGTGGTCGATCTGGTAGTGCTGGCGCGAGGCCTCCTGCAGCTTGCCGGCCACGCGGGCCGCGCCGTGCGCATTGGCGCCGGGCAGCAGCAGGATGAACTCGTCGCCACCCAGGCGCGACACCGTGTCCTTGTCGCGCACCACGGCGCGCAGCCGCTTGGCGATCTCCACCAGCAGCGCATCGCCCACCCGGTGGCCCAGCGAGTCGTTCACGTGCTTGAAGTGATCCAGGTCCAGGAAGATCAGGGCCAGGGGCGTGTTGCCCTCCTGGGCCACGCGGATGGCCTGCTGCGCGCGCTCGGACAGCAGGGCTCGGTTGGGCAGGCCCGTGAGGGCATCATAGTGGGCGAGCCAGTAGATGCGCTCCTGGTCGGCCTTGCGGTCGTTGATCTCGCGGTGCAGGTTGTCTACGGTCTCGCGCAGTTCGCGGGTGCGGTCCTGCACCTGCCGTTCCAGGTCCTCGTGCGTGCTGGCCAGGACGGCCTGTGCCTGCTTTCGCTCCGTGATGTCCATGGTGATCCAGATGGAGCCCTGCGATGGATCGGCGGGATCTATGGATTTGCTGCGCACCTCGCAGATCACGGGGGTGCCGTCCTTGCGGCACAGTTCCAGCTCGCCTTCGTACGAATGGCCGGCGGCCAGCTGCGGATAGCACCGGCGGCCGACTTCTTCCCACGCGGCGTCGCTGGCATACCAGCGGCGCGACGGGCTGCCCGCCAGTTCCCCCGGCTGGTAGCCCAGCATCTGCTCGAAGTGGTGGTTGCACCGGGTCAGGCGCCGGTCGCGCAGGAACACGATGCCCACCATGGCGCTGTCGAACAGCAGCTGTTTTTCGCGGACCGCGGCGCCCAGCGCGGCCTGCGCGCGCCGTTGCTCGTCGATATCGTCCAGGATCCAGATGGAGCCTTCGGTCGTGTCGTGCGGATTGATGAGCCGCCCCGTCAGGCTGCCCCAGAACAAGGAGCCGTCGCGCCGGCGCAATTGGCGCTCCACGCGGAAGGCCTGGCCCTGGGCGAGCACCGGGTAGGCGGTGCGGCCCAGATCGCGAAAGGCATCGCGCGAAGGGTAGAACGCCTCGGTGTTGAGGCCCACCAGCCCTTCGGCGCTGGCGTAGCCGAAGATCTCGGCGTACCGCTGGTTGCAGCGCACCACGCTGCGCTGGCGCAGGAAAACAATGCCCACGCCCGCACTGTCGAGCAGGGTTTGCTGTTCGCGCAGCGCGCGTTGCAGGGGGGTGTCGGTGGCAACTCCAGGACGCTGCAATTCTGGAGAGCTGTACGGCGCAGACATGGAAACCGGTACGGGCGGGAGGGCCAGGCGGCCTTGGTAATTTGTACCAAAGTGTAGCAGCGCTCCCTTACAAGCCTTTCGGCGGGGCGTCCGGCCCTTTCCCGTGCAGGGTCGGGGCGGCTTCAGTGGTCCCGCTGAGCGCGTAGGTACGCCTCGAACTCCGGCGCGGGCAGGGGGCGGCTGAAGTAGAACCCCTGGCCCTCGTCGCAGCCCTGGGCCTGCAGGAACTCGACCTGGCCGTCGGTTTCCACCCCCTCCGCCGTGGTCTGCATGCCCAGGGCCTGCGCCATGCGGATGATGGCGCTCACGATGGCCCGGTCATTGGCATCGTCTTCCAGATCGCGCACGAACGACTGGTCGATCTTGAGCTTGTAGATCTGGAACCGCTTGAGGTAGCTCAACGAGGAATATCCGGTGCCGAAGTCGTCCATGGACAGGCGCACGCCGCGGTCGTGAAGCTGGTCCATCATGGCGAGCGCGGCGGCGGGGTCGTCCACCGCGGCGCCCTCGGTCAGCTCCAGCTCCAGCCGGCGCGCGGGCAGGCCTGCCTGTTCCAGGCAGCGCGTGACCATCTCGGGCAGCTGGGGATGCCTGAACTGGACGGCGGAGACGTTCACGGACACCGCCCGCAAGGGCAGCTGCAGATCCAGCCAGCGTTTGGCGTCCTTCACCGCGGTGTGGATCACCCATTCCCCGATCGCCACGATCATGCCGCTGCTTTCGGCCACCGGAATGAACTCGGCCGGCGACACCATGCCCAGCTCGGGATGGCGCCAGCGCAGCAGTGCCTCGGCCCCCACCACCTGGCGCGCGGTGAGCGAGACCTGGGGCTGGTAGTGCAGTTCGAACTGGTTGCGCTCCAGCGCGCGGCGCAGGGCGTTCTCGATCAGCAGGGCGCGCGCCGTGCGCGCCTCGAGGTCGGCGGTGAAGAAGCCGTACCGGTTGCGTCCGTTCTGCTTGGCACGGTACATGGCGGCATCGGCCCGCTGGTACAGCGTGTCGAACGAGTCGCCATCGGCGGGATACATCGCGATGCCCACCGACAAGGTGGTGGTGAGTTCGTACGGGTCCACCTGAAACGGCTGGGCGATGGCCGCGAGTAGCCGGGTTGCCATGTCGGCCGCGGAGGGTGCCGAGGTGGCGGGCAGCAGCAGCAGAAATTCATCGCCCCCCAGGCGCGAGACGGTGTCCTGAGGCCGCAGCAGGGACTGAAGGCGCTGCGCCACCGCCACGAGCAGGATGTCTCCAATGCGGTGGCCCAGTGAATCGTTGACGTTCTTGAAGTGGTCCAGGTCCAGGAACAGCATGGCCAGGGTGCCGCCTCGCGCCTGCTCGTTGGCAATGAGGTGCTGCGCGCGCTCGGCCAGCAGCGCGCGGTTGGGAAGGTTCGTGAGCGGGTCGAAATGCGCCAGGCGCTGGATGCGGTCCTGGGCCTCGCGCTGCTGCGTGATGTCGCGAAACAGCGTGATGGAGTGCGTGGCGACGCCATTGCCATCGCGCACGCTGCTGACCGACAGCCACTGGGGGTAGGTGGACCCGTCCTTGCGGCGGCCGCAGGCCTCGCCCTCCCAGTGGCCGTCCTGGGACAGCCGTGCGTACACGGCGTCGGCGCTGGCGTTGTCTGCCGGCCGGGCGACCGTGAGCAGGCGCACGGACTGCCCCACGGCCTCGGCTTCCGTGTAGCCCGTGATCCGCGTGAAAGCCCGGTTGATGCGCACGATCGTATGGGCCGCGTCGGCGATCACGATGGCTTCGCTGCTCTGGTCGAACACCTGGGCGGTCAGCTGCAGTTGCTCCTGGGACCGCTTGCGCTCCGTGATGTCGCGCGACAGCAGGATGAACCGTGGCTTCGCGCCCGCGGACGTGGCCTTGCGCGCGGCGGACAGCTCAAACCACGTGGTGCCCACCCCGGGCAGGTCGAGCATGATCTGCCGCCCGGAGGACCAGCCCTGCGCCTGGGCATCGCTCAGCACGTCCAGCACCGACAGGGCCGCCAGCGCTGGCAGCACCTCGGTCACGTTGCGTCCCACCAGCGTTTCGGCGGGGCCCATGAGCAATTCGGCGCGCTGGCTGTGCACGCTGCAATAGAACCCGTCCTGGTCGAGTTCGAAGAGAGGGTCCGGGATGGCGTCGATGGTGGCGTGCAGCTGCTGCTGGGTAGCCTGGATTTCCGAGGTGCGCTGGGCCACCTGATAGGCCAGCCCGCGTTCGTGGGCCTTCAGCTCGAAAAGAAGCCGGGCCAGGTAGGTCATCATCAAGGCAAACAGCAGGCCCACCGCGCAGCGCATGAGCAGCACGGCCGGGTCGCCCCAGCCCTTGATGGGGACCAGGCTCAGGGTCCATTGCCCGTTGGGCAGGGTCAGCGACCGGCCCACCGCGTCCGCGCCCGGGGGCGGGTCGGATGCGGCAATGGTCTGTTCCTCGCCCGTGTCGGGCCGGACGCGCCACAGCCGGTAGTGGTAGCCGCGCAGCGTCAGCTGCGGCAGGCGCGCGGCGGCCAGCACTTCGGGCAGGCGGATGGTGACGTAGGTGAACCCCCAGAAGGCGCGGTGCCCTTGGGCATCGTCGAGGTAGACGGGCTGGCGCCCCACCACGCCCAGGCCGCCTTGCACCAGCTCCATGGGGCCGGCCAGGGTCAGCCGGCCCGACTCCCGGGCCCTGGCGGATTCGGGGCCCTGCCGAGGGTCGTTGAGCTGGTCGAAACCGATGGAGTTCTCGTTGCCCTGGCGCGGCACGACCTGTTTGACCACCCCCCCGGGAGAGAGGCCCATGGCCGTGATGCCCGGGTAGAAGGGCAGCATCTGCGTGCCGATCTCCTCGAACTGCGTCACCTCTCCCCGGCCCTGGCGCACCAGCGCCACCAGGGTGTTGTTGGCCGACAGGGCCAGCTCGATGGCGCGTTGCAGCGCCTGGACGTGGTCACCCGCCATGTCCGTCACCTGCGTGCGGTGCTGGGCGCGCTCCTGGCGCTCAAGGGCCCACACCACCACCCCGGCACAGGCCGCCGCCAGAACAAACACGATCAGCGAGCCCGCAAGAGGGCTTCGGGAGCGGGTGGGGGCGGATGCGTGCACGGTGCGGTTTCCTGAACCAATTATGCAGGCCCGTTGGCGTCGATGCGGGGTTCTGCGCAGCGATCCGCTGTCATGGGATTGACATGCGGCCGACATGGCGGCGTCACGCGGCAATTTCACACTCGTGCCCAGGGGAAACGGTTCCCAGCCCATGGTTGGGGCCTCCAGCCGAACCCGTCCTGACACAAGGAGATGTTGCACCATGAATGAGCTGCCCACCTTGACGCCGCCCCTGTCCGCCGAAATCGTTCCCCAGCGGCCGCTTCGCGGCACGGCTGCCATGCCCGGCGCCCTGCAGCCGGTGGCGGCGCGGGGGGCCATCGAGGTGGCATGGGCGCGGCATGAAGATGAGGTGCGCCAGGCGCAGCGGTTGCGGTTCGATGTGTTCGCGGCGGAGATGGGCGCTCGATTGACGACCCCCATCCCCGGCCACGACGTGGACCTGTTCGACGACTATTGCGAGCACCTGCTGGTGCGCGACGCCCAGAGCCAGCAAGTCATTGGGACTTACCGCGTGCTCACTCCCGCACAGGCCCGGCGCGTCGGCGGCACCTACAGCGACACCGAGTTCGACCTGACGCGGCTGCGCTCCCTGCGCCCGCGCATGGTGGAGCTGGGCCGCAGCTGCGTGCACCCCGACCACCGCCACGGCGGCGTGATCATGGCGCTGTGGAGCGCGCTGGCGGACTTCATGGTGCGCAACCAGCTCGACACGATGATCGGCTGCGCCAGCATCCCCATGCTGCACAACGGCGTCGTCAGCGGCGACGCGGCCGCGAGCATCTGGCAGCAGGTGCGCAAGACACACCTGGCTCCCATCGAATACCACGTGCTTCCCCGGCTGCCGCTGCCCGTCGAGCAGCTGGACGGTTCGATCACGGTGGAGCCCCCGGCGCTCATCAAGGGCTACCTGCGCTTGGGCGCGCGCGTGCTGGGCGCTCCAGCCTGGGACCCGGACTTCAACACCGCGGACCTGCCGATGCTGATGCGCCTGGCGGACCTTCACCCCCGCTACCGCAAGCATTTCCTGGGGGCCTGATGCGCACCGCGTTCGATGCCCTGGGCCCCTGGATGGAACCGTCCGTGGGCCACGAGGACATGGCCGACGACGCACATGCCTTCGCGGCGGGTCATCGCCGGTACCGCGCGGTCTTCATTTCGGATTTGCACCTGGGCACCCCGGGGTGCCAGGCGGTCGCGCTGCTGGACTTTCTCAAGCACCACCCCAGCGACCACCTCTACCTCGTGGGCGACATCGTCGACGGCTGGCAGCTGCGCCGCAAGTGGTTCTGGCCCCAGGCCCACAACGATGTCGTGCAAAAGCTCCTGCGGCGCGCGCGCAAGGGATGCCGGGTGGTCTTCGTGCCTGGCAACCATGACGAGTTTGCACGCGCCTTTGTCGGCCACTCGTTCGGCGGCATCGAAGTGCTGGCCGAGGCGGTGCACACCACGGCGGACGGCCGCAGCCTGTGGGTCACGCACGGAGACCACTTTGACGGAGTGATCCAGTGCGCCAAGTGGCTGGCCTACCTGGGGGACAACCTGTATGAGTTCACGCTGCGGCTCAACCGGCACCTCAACACCTTGCGCGCCCGCATGGGGCTGCCCTACTGGTCGCTGTCGGCCTACCTGAAGGGCAAGGTCAAGAAGGCGCTCAACTACGTGACCGACTTTGAAGTGGCCGTGGCCGCCGAGGCGCGCCGCAGGGGACATGACGGCGTGGTGTGCGGCCATATCCACCGCGCGGAGATGCGGGAGATCGGCGGAACCCTGTATTGCAATGACGGCGACTGGGTGGAAAGCCACACCGCGCTGGTCGAACACCTGGACGGCCGGCTGGAACTGCTCCAGTGGCCCGCTTCTCCCTTCGCCGACACATCGCGGACCGAGGCCGCCGTTGCCCTATGAAAATCGCCTTGCTGACAGATGCCTGGCTTCCCCAGGTCAACGGGGTCGTCACCACGCTGCTGGAGCTGGTGCGGGAGCTGGAAGCCGCCGGGCACGCGGTCCAGGTGCTGCATCCCGGCCAGTTCGCAACGCGCCCGTGCCCTGGCTATGCAGGGATCGATCTGGCCGTGCGGCCCGCGCAGCGCGTGGCAGGGATGCTGGATGCGATGGAGCCCGACGCCATCCACCTGGCCACCGAAGGGCCGCTGGGCTGGGCGGGGCGCCGCTACTGCCTGCGCAAGGGCCTGGCATTCACCACGGCATTCCATACCCGTTTCCCGGAAATACTGAATGCGGCCTTGCGGGTGCCGCTTGGATGGGGGTACGCGCTGTTCCGTCATTTCCATCGCCCGTCATCGGGCGTGATGGTGCCGACGCACGGCGTCCTGCAGATGCTGGAGCACCGGGGATTTCGCAACCTGCGCCTGTGGACCCATGGCGTTGACACGCAGGCTTTCGCGTTCCACGGCGCCACCACCCCCAGCCCGCTCATGGGGGCCCTGGCCCATCCCGTGGCCTTGTACGTGGGACGGATCTCGTACGAAAAGAACATCGAGGCCTTCCTCCGGCTGGACATGCCCGGCTCCAAGGTGGTGTGTGGTGTCGGCCCGCTGGAGGCGCGCCTGAAGGCCAGGTACCCGCAGGTCCGCTGGCTGGGCATCCTGGACCGCCCGGCACTGGCACAGGTGTATGCGGCGGCGGATGTTTTTGTGTTTCCCAGCCGTTCTGAAACCTTCGGGCTGGTCATGCTCGAGGCCATGGCCTGCGGAACGCCGGTGGCCGCTTTCCCCGTGGACGGGCCGATGGAAGTGCTGGGTGCACATCCTGGCCAGCCGGCACGGGGGGGCGTGCTGCATGACGATTTGCTGACTGCAAGCCAGGAAGCGCTGGCGATTGCCCGCTCCGACGCCCGGGCGCGTGCGCTCGATTTCACATGGGCCCACGCCGCGCGGCTGTTCGAGCAGTACCTGGTTCCTGCCCGGACCCAGGGCATGGCGCGTGTGACTGTCACGGAGCCTGTCACATCTTTGTCATCTGGGCGTTAAATACTGCAGCCATCCTGCACTCGCCGCGCTTGCGTATCCATGTTGCCCTTGCCCCCTGATGACGCTGTTGCCCTGTCGTGTGACAGTCCCGATGCCACGCCGGCGCCACGCGACGGCGGCGTGGGCCACGCACCGGCAGCCGCGCCCACTGCGGCGCCACCGCACATGTTCCTGGACAGGGACCACAGCATCCTCGCGTTCAACGAACGGGTGTTCGACTGGGCCGTGAGAGCGGATGTGCCGCTGCTGGAGCGGCTGCGCTACCTGTGCATCGTGTCGTCCAACCTGGACGAGTTTTTTGAAGTGCGTGCCGCGCCGCACATCACCGCGGCCCAGAAAGGCGAGACCCAGGGCCTTTATTCGACGGCATCCTTCGAAGCCGTGGCCGCCAAGGTGCACGGGCTGGTGGACCGGCAGTACACGCTGTACAACGAGTCCCTGGTGCCTGCGTTTGCCGCCCATGGCATCCGGATCGTCGGGCATGGGGAGCGTTCGCCCGCCCAGAAGCGCTGGGTCCACGAGTATTTCGTGGGCGAGGTGCGGCCGCTGCTGATCCCGGTGGGGCTGGACCCCGCGCACCCCTTTCCCCAGGTGGCCAACAAGTCCCTGAACTTCATCGTGCGCCTGAAGGGGCACGATGCATTCGGGCGAGAGAACGAGATCGCCATCGTCAAGGTTCCCAGGGCCCTGCCCAGGCTGATCCGCATGCCTGCCCGCGTGGCACCCTCGGAAGCGCTTTTCGTGAGCCTTTCCAGCATCGTGCGGGCACACTTGGACGAGCTCTTTCCGGGGCGCGAGGTGACGGAGTTCTCGCAATTCCGGGTGACGCGCCATTCCGACCTCGCGCTGGACGAGGAGGATGTGCGCAATCTGCGGACAGCCCTGCGCCAGGGCTTGCAGCACAGGCACTATGGGCAGGCCGTCCGGCTGGAAGTGTCCGCGGGATGTTCGCAATTCCTGTCCGACTTTTTGCTGGCGCAGTTTGCCTTGCCCCCCGCCGCCTTGTACCGGGTACCCGGGCCCGTGAATCTGGTGCGCCTGACCCAGCTGGTGGACCTGGTGGATGCGCCCGCCCTGCTGTTTCCGACCTGGAATTCCGCCTGGCCACGGCAATTGCAGGCCGGAGTGTCCATCATGGAGCAGCTGCGCCAGCGCGACGTGCTGATCCACCAGCCGTTCGAGAGCTTCGACGGACTGCTCGCCTTCCTGCGCGAGGCCGTCAACGATCCCGACGTCCTCGTCATCAAGCAGACGATCTACCGCACCGGTGGCGATTCCGAACTCATGGACCTGCTGACCGAGGCCGTGCGCCGGGGCAAGGAGGTCATGGCGGTCGTGGAACTCAAGGCCCGCTTTGATGAGGAAGCCAACATCAACTGGGCCGAGGCGCTGGAGTCGATTGGCGCGCAGGTGGTGTATGGCGTGGTGGGGCTCAAGACACATGCCAAGATGCTGCTGGTCACGCGCAGGGAAGGGCGCCAGCTGCGGCGGTACGGGCACCTGTCCACCGGCAACTACAACGTGCGCACGGCACGGCTCTATACCGACCTGAGCTATCTCACTGCCGACGAGGAAACCACGGCGGACATGGACGGGGTGTTCAACCACCTCGCGAGCCAGAACCGCCCGCCCAAGCTGCGCAAGCTGATGCTGGCGCCGTTCCATCTGCACCGGCGCATGCTGGAGAAGATCGAGCAGGTGGGGCAGGCCGCGAGCCGGGGAGAGGATGCGCGCATCGTGGCCAAGATGAATGCCCTGACCGATGAAGCCTTGATGCGCGCGCTGATTCTGGCCGCCCAGCGCGGAGCGCGCATCGACCTCATCGTGCGCGGGGCCTGCATGCTCGCGGCCCAGGTGCCCGGGGTGACCGACAACATCCGGGTGCGCTCGGTGATCGGCCGCTTCCTCGAGCACACGCGGGTCTTCTACTTCCGCTGCGGCAGCGACGAGGACCTGTACCTTTCCAGTGCCGACTGGATGAACCGCAACATGATGCGGCGCGTGGAACTGGCCTGGCCCGTGACGGACCCGCGCCTGCGGCAGCAGATCGTTGACGAGTGCCTGGTGGCCTACCTGCACGATGACCGGGACGCATGGACGCTGAATGCGCAGGGAGGCTATGACCGGGCACCCCGCCCCGAGGACGGAGTGGGCGCCCAGGACGCCCTGATGGTCCGCTACGGACCGGCCCCTTCCCCGGCGCAACTCGATCAAGGGACAGCATGATGGATCTCATCCTGTGGCGACATGCGGAGGCGGAAGAAGCCGCTGAGGGGGGTGATGACCTGGCGCGGGCCTTGACGCCGCGGGGCGAAAAGCAGGCAGCGCGCATGGCTGCATGGCTGGACCGGCAGCTGCCCGAGGGCCTGCGCGTGCTGGCCAGCCCCTCGCGGCGCACCGAGCAGACGGCCAGCGCCCTGGGGCGCAAGTTCAAGATGCGGGCCGAGCTGCTGCCGGGCGGGACGCCGCAGGAACTGCTGGACCTCGCACAGTGGCCGCGCGCCAAGGGCACGGTGCTGATCGTGGGCCACCAGCCCATGCTGGGGCAGACCATCGCCCAACTGATGGGACTGCAGGCTTCGGAATGCGCCGTGCGCAAGGGCTCGGTCTGGTGGCTGAGGCAGCGGCAACGGCTGGACCAAAGCCAGACATTGCTGATCGCCGTTCAGTCGCCCGAGTTTGTTTGATGCCGGTTGCGCCAGGGGCCGTCCCCGGCGCAGACCGGCTCACTTGCGCGTGGCCTTGGCGGCGGTCCTGGCGGCCGGTGCGGCCGCGGCGACGGGGGCTGCGGCCGCTTGGGCCCTGGGGCGTCCCGTCTTGATGGACGGCACGGCCTGCACTGCGGTGCGCAGTGCGCTGTCGGACATCGCCGCCAGCACCTTCAGGCCGGCGCGCAACAGCTCGCTCTTCTTCACGGGCTGCGCGAGCGCCGCAGAGCGCTGCTTCAGTGTCTCGATGACGGCGTATTCATCCTTCGGGATGGTAAAGCTGTCACGCACCAGCTTGGGCTTCTTGGCCTTGGTGTCCGGGGCAGCCTGCGGCGTGGGTGCTTTTGCTTTGGCGGGCTGGGGCGCGGCCGCAGCCTTCTTAGAGCTGGCCCCTTTCGCCTTGGGGGCGGCAGCAGCGGGCTTCGCGCCCGCTTTCCTGGCCTGCTTGGCGGGAGCCGCTGCCTTGGCGGGTGATTTGGCGGCTACCGCGGCAGAGGGCTTGGCAGGTTTTGCGGGCGCTGTGGCTGTGACTGCGGGGGCGGACGGGGCGGGTGGTGTGGCGCTGGTGGTGGTCATGATGAAGGCAGTGGGTCAATAAATAAACGGTATAAACAGTTTATATAGTTTATTGCCAATGCTCAGGGAAGGTCAACCACCAGTTCCCAGGGCGTCTTCTGCCAGGCCTGGACTTCCTCGCGAAGAAGGTGCGCAGACTGCGGAAAGGCCGCAGCCCAGCCGGGGCGGGCGCGCAGGAGAAAACGCGGCCCTTCGGCTTGCAATGAGAGGCCTGCCGTGTCCGGATCGCGGCGCGCATGGCACAGCGCCACGGACAGGCGCAGGCTCAGCAACTGCAGCACGAAGACAGGATCTTGCAGGTCCGCGCCGAGCTTGCGCACCTTGCCGCGCTGTCCCTGCACCAGCACGCCCAGGCGATGCAGTTCGGGAACGGCAAACCCGGCGGCATCGGTGTTGTCCAGGATGTAGGCGCCGTGGCGGTGGTAGTCGCTGTGGGATATGCGGCAGCCGATCTCGTGCAGCCGCGCCGCCCAGTCAAGCTTGCGCGACGCTCGCTCGCTGTCGCCGGGCGTGGCCTGCTCGAACAGGGCACACGCGGTGCGCGCCACCCGTTCCGCGTGCTCCATGTCCACGCCAAACCGCTGCATGAGTCCATTGACGGTGGTGGTACGCAGGTCGGTGCCGGGTTGCTCTCTGTCCAGCAGGTCGTAGAGGGCGCCCTGGCGCAAGGCGCCCTGTGCCACCTGCATGTGCTCGATGCCCAGCAGGTCGAAGACGGCGCGCAGCACGCTGATTCCCCCGCCGATGACGGCGCGCCGCTCTTCCTTCAGCCCTTCCAGGCGCACGCGGTCGGCAGACTGGGCGCGCAGCAGGCGCTCGTGCAGCCAGCCCAGCCCGTCCCGCGTGATGAGGCCCTGCGGGCCGCCGGCGGCGGCCAGGATGTCACCCACGGCGCCCGCGGTGCCGGAGGAGCCGTAAGACACGTCCCAGGTCTCGGGGCGGAAGGTTTCCAGCGCTTCGTCCAGCACGGCCTTGGCCGCGATCTCGGCGGCCAGGAACGCCTGGGCCGTGAATTCGCCGTTGGCGAAGTAGCGCTGCGACCAGGCCACGCTGCCCACGCGGTACGAGGCCACGGAGTAGGGTGTGAACTGCTGGCCCAGGATGAGCTCCGTGGAACGCCCTCCGATGTCCACGACCAGGCGGCGCTCGTCGGATTGCGGCAGCAGGCGGGCCACCCCCTGGTAGATCAGCCGTGCTTCTTCCGGGCCCGACACCACATCGATCGGATAGCCCAGCACCTCGCTGCCGCGTGACAGGAACTCGTCCCGATTGCGTGCCTCGCGCAGCGTCTGGGTCGCCACGGCTCGGACCTGGGCACGGGGAAACCCCGCCAGCCGCTCCCCGAATCGTGCCAGGCAGGCCCAGCCACGCTCCATGGCGTCGCGCGTCAGATTGCGGTCTTCATCGAGGCCGTTGCCCTGGCGCACGGTTTCCTTGAGGTATTCCACCCGCTGGATATGTCCGAACTCATAGCGCCCGATTTCAAGGCGAAAACTATTGGAGCCGAGGTCGACCGCGGCGAGGCGTGTGCCGTTCTGCATGTATTTCTGGTGGGAGCTTCGTTCGGCATCGTACCGCGAGCGTCAGGTGCATCGGTGCGGCACCCGTCGTCTCCCTCATGGAGGCGGGTGCTGATCGCGAGCCGCCCAGTGTCCGTGGACCGTGTGACAGATTCATGACGGTGCGCGCGGCGCTGGATGACCGTGTGGCGGCTCTGTGCGACGGGTGCCTTGTGTCACCGAATTGTCATCTTGGGGGCCTAGAGTTCGTGCTGTTCCTGTTAACCCTAGCCAAAAGGTACTGAATAATGAAACGCACATTTCTCAAAACCGTCGCTGTCGCACTGGCCACCATGGCTGTGGGCAGTGCCTTTGCGGCGGACATCACTGGTGCAGGCGCGACCTTTCCGTTCCCCATGTACGCCAAGTGGGCCGAGGCCTACAAGAAGGAAACGGGCACGGGCCTGAACTACCAGTCCATCGGATCTTCCGGCGGCATCCGCCAGATCCGCGCCAAGACCGTGGCTTTCGGCGCCACCGATGCGCCCGTGTCCGGCGCCGACCTGGACAAGGACGGCATGGTGCAGTTTCCCGCCATCATCGGCGGCACGGTGCCCGTGATCAACCTGGACGGCTTCAAGCCCGGCGAACTGCGCGTGACGGGCCCCGTGCTGGCGGACATCTTCCTGGGCAAGATCGCCAAGTGGAACGATGCCAAGCTCGCCGCGCTGAATCCTGGCAAGACCCTGCCCGACCAGAACATCACCGTGGTACACCGCGCGGATGGTTCGGGCACCACCTTCAACTGGACCGACTACCTGTCGGCGGTCAGCAAGGAGTGGGCTGATTCCGTGGGCAAGGGGGCGGCCGTGAAGTGGCCTGCCGCTTCGTCCGTGGGCGGCAAGGGCAACGAAGGCGTGGCCGCCAACGTGACCCGGGTGAAGGGCGCTGTCGGCTACGTGGAATACGCCTACGTCAAGAAGAACAACATGAACTTCCTGCAACTGCAGAATGCAGACGGCAAGTACGTGAGCCCTGACGACAAGACTTTTGCGGCCGCCGCCGCCAGCGCCGACTGGTTCAGCGTGCCGGGCATGGGCATCTCGATGGTCAACGCCAAGGGCGCGGACAGCTGGCCCGTCAGCACCGCTTCTTTCATCCTGATGTACAAGGATCCCGCCGACAAGGCGCAGTCGGCCGAAGTGCTGAAGTTCTTCGAGTGGGCGTTCAAGAACGGCAAGGGCATGGCCACGGAACTGGACTATGTTCCGCTGCCCGACAGCCTGACCGCCGAGATCCGCTCCAAGGTCTGGTCGCAGATCAAGAAGTAAGCCAGTTGCCCCAGAATACCCCCCATCGGCCGGCTGGTCTGGCTGATGGGTGCTGGTTTGTGGGGCCTCCAGAAGCCAGATGGGAGTCAACATGAGCGTGGGAACCACCATGAGTTCGCAACCTGTGTCCGTCAAGACGACGGACGCCCCCACAGAGTCCATGGTATCGATTGCCAGGCGGCAGCGCCTGCAGGACATCTTTTTCCATCGCCTGACCCAAAGTCTGTCGCTGCTGGTGCTCGCGGCGCTGCTGGGCATCATCGTTTCCCTTTTTGTCTACGCGTGGCCGACATTCCACAAGTTCGGAGTCCAGTTCATCTGGCGCGTGGAATGGGACATCATCAATGAAGAATTCGGTGCCGCGATTGCCATCGTCGGCACCCTGGCGAGCGCCGGCATCGCGCTGCTGATCGCGGTGCCCCTGGCTTTCGGCATCGCCCTTTTCCTCACGGAAACCTGCCCGGTCTGGCTGCGGCGCCCGCTGGGCACGGCGGTGGAGTTGCTGGCGGCCGTGCCTTCGATCATCTACGGCATGTTCGGCCTGTTCGTGTTCGCCCCGCTGTTTGCCGACTACTTCCAGATGCCGGTGCAGAAGCTGCTGGGCTCGATGCCGCTGGTGGGCTTCCTGTTTGGCGGCAGCACCAACGGTTTCGGCATCCTGGCCGCCGGCATCGTGCTGGCGTTCATGGTGCTGCCCTTCGTGGCGGCCGTGATGCGCGATGTGTTCGAGATCGTCCCGCCCATCCTGCGCGAGTCGGCCTACGGCCTGGGCTGCACGACCTGGGAGGTGGTGCGCCGCGTCGTGCTGCCCTATACGCAAAAGGGCGTGATCGGCGGCGTCATGCTGGGCCTGGGCCGCGCCCTGGGCGAGACCATGGCGGTGACCTTCGTGATCGGCAATGCCAACCGCATGCCCACTTCGCTGTTTTCGCCTGGGACGTCCATTGCCTCCACGCTGGCCAATGAATTTGGCGAGGCGGCGGATTTCCACCTCTCCACGCTGTTTGCCCTCGGTTTCCTGCTGTTCGTGATCACGTTCGTGGTCCTGTCGGCCGCCAAGATCATGATGCTGCGCGCCGAAAAGGCCAAGGGCCTCTGAGCCCGCGCCGCACTGCCCATGAACCTCCTTTGAGACAAGCTCCATGGAATTCAACCAACAACTCTACAAAAAGCGCCAGCGCTCCAACGCCGTCGGCCTGACCCTGTCCCTGGGCGCGATGGTGCTGGGCCTGTTCGTGCTGCTGTGGATACTGAGCGTGCTGCTGGCCAACGGCCTGGCCGCGCTGGACCTGAACATGTTCACCCAGTCCACGCCGGCACCGGGCTCCGAGGGCGGCGGCCTGGCCAACGCCATCGTCGGCAGCCTCATGATGGTGGGCTTCACCGTGCTGGTATCGACGCCGATCGGTGTTCTGGCGGGCGTGTACCTGGCGGAATACGGCGACCAGAGCAAGACGGCCGAACTCACCCGTTTCGTGACCGACATCATGCTGTCGGCCCCGTCCATCGTGCTCGGGCTCTTCGTCTACGCGATTGCCGTGGCCACGGTGGGCAACTTCTCGGGCTGGGCTGGCAGCCTGGCGCTGTCGCTGATCGCCGTGCCCGTGGTGGTGCGCACCACCGAGAACATGCTGCGCCTGGTGCCCGGCAGCCTGCGCGAAGCGGCCTTCGCGCTCGGCGCGCCGCGCTGGAAGGTGTCCACCATGGTCACCCTGCGCGCCGCGCGCAGCGGCGTGATGACCGGCCTGCTGCTGGCGGTGGCCCGCATCAGCGGCGAGACGGCGCCCCTGCTGTTCACCGCGCTCAACAACCAGTTCTTCAGCACCAACATGAACGCCCCCATGGCCAACCTGCCGGTGGTGATCTTCCAGTTTGCCCTGAGCCCCTATGAGAACTGGGTGCGCCTGGCCTGGGGCGGTGCCTTGCTCATCACGCTGTCGGTGCTGATCCTCAACGTCGTGGCACGGGTCTTCCTGCGCGAAAAGAACCGCGTCTGACCCCACGCCAGCCCTCCCCATTGCAGATACAGACCGCCTCCATTTTCAGGAATTGACAATGAACGCCACCGCTACCGCCACCGCCAGCAAGAATGCGCTGGAACTGCGCAACCTGAGCTTCTTCTACGGCAAGTTCCAAGGGCTGCGCAATGTCAGCCTCAACATCGCGGAACACAAGGTCACCGCCTTCATCGGCCCTTCGGGCTGCGGCAAGTCCACCCTGCTGCGCACGCTCAACCGCATGTACAGCCTGTACCCGGGCCAGCGTGCGGAAGGCTCGATCAACTTCTACGGCCAGGACATCCTGGACCCCAAGCAGGACATCAACCTGCTGCGCGCGCGCATCGGCATGGTGTTCCAGAAGCCCACGCCGTTTCCCATGTCCATCTACGACAACATCGCCTTCGGCGTGAAGCTCTACGAGACGCTGAGCAAGAGCGAGATGGACGACCGCGTGGAATGGGCGCTGTCCAAGGCCGCGCTGTGGACCGAGGTGAAGGACAAGCTGCACCAGAGCGGCCTGTCCCTGTCCGGCGGCCAGCAGCAGCGCCTGTGCATCGCGCGCAGCGTGGCCGTCAAGCCCTCGGTGCTCCTGCTCGACGAGCCCACCTCGGCGCTGGACCCGCTGTCCACCGCCAAGATCGAAGAGCTGATCGACGAGCTCAAGCACGACTACACCATCGCCATCGTGACGCACAACATGCAGCAGGCCGCCCGCTGCAGCGACTACACCGCCTACATGTACCTCGGCGAGATGATCGAGTTCGGTGCCACCGAACAGATCTTCTTCAAGCCCGAGCGCAAGGAAACCGAAGACTACATTACCGGCCGTTTCGGCTAAGGAGACAGCAGATGCCCGATAAACATCTTTCGTCCCAGTTCGACAGCGAACTCAACAGCGTGTCCGCCCGTGTCATGGAGATGGGGGGGCTGGTGGAATCGCAGATCCGGCAGGCGGTCTACGCGCTGTCCCAGTTCAGCCTGGAGGCCGTGGAGACCGTGGCCTCGATGGAGACCCGCATCAATGCGATGGAGGTCGAGATCGACCAGGAGCTCTCCTCCATCATCGCCCGCCGCCAGCCCACCGCGCGCGATTTGCGCCTGCTGCTGGCCTTCTCCAAGGCCACGGCCAACCTCGAGCGCATGGGCGACGAGGCCAACAAGATGGCGCGCATGGTGCGCTCCATCATCGAAGGCGGCGCCCCGCGTTCGCTGCCGTCGAGCGACCTGCGCGTGGCAGCCGAGCTGGCCTCGGGCCAGCTGCGCAAGACGCTGGACGCGTTCGCGCGGCTGGACGTCAAGGCGGCCGTGGCCATCCTCAAGGAGGATGACCTCATCGACAAGGAATTCGACGGCTTCGTGCGCAAGCTCATCACCTACATGATGGAAGACCCGCGCACCATCTCGCCCAGCCTGGACCTGTTGTTCCTGGCCAAGGCCATCGAGCGCATCGGTGACCATTCCAAGAACGTGGCCGAGCTGATCATCTATCTGGTCAAGGGCAAGGATGTGCGCCACACTGCCCTCGACGAGATCGAGTCGGCCGTGCTGTAAGAAAGGGCTTTGGCACACCTATGAGAAAGCTCCCACGCGTCCTCATCGTGGAGGACGAACCCGCGATTGCCGAGCTGATTGCCGTCAATCTGCGCCACAACGGATTCCAGCCCTTCTGGGCGGAAGACGGCGACTCCGCCCAGCGCGAGCTCGACGCCGTGCTGCCGGATGTCATCCTGCTGGACTGGATGCTGCCGGGCCAAAGCGGCCTGTCGCTGGCCCGCAAATGGCGTGCCGACAGCCGTACCAAGCCCATCCCCATCCTCATGCTCACCGCCCGTGGCGACGAGCCCGACAAGGTGGCGGGGCTGGATGCCGGTGCCGACGACTACATCACCAAGCCATTTTCCACGCAGGAGCTGCTGGCCCGCATCCGCGCGGTGCTGCGCCGCCGTGCGCCCGAGCAGGTCAGCGACAGCGTGACCATCGGCGAGCTGGTGCTGGATGCCGGCACCTACCGCGTGACCTTCCAGGGCCAGCCGCTCAAGGTGGGCCCCACCGAGTTCAAGCTGCTGCACTTCCTGATGAAACACGCCGAGCGCGTGCACAGCCGCTCGCAGCTGCTCGACAAGGTGTGGGGCGACCATGTGTTCATCGAGGAGCGCACGGTGGATGTGCATGTCAAGCGGCTGCGTGAAGCGCTGGGTGCCGCATCCGTCATGGTGGAAACCGTGCGCGGGGCAGGCTACCGGCTCACGGCCCAGCCGCAGGTGCAGTTGCAGGCGTGATGGCGCAGGCCTGATGTTTGGATGGGGTGCACGGGTTGCGCCCCTGGCGTTGATAAGAAGGCTGAGCTGACCGCATGCTGTGGCGTATTTCGTATTTCCTGCTCTGGCAGATGGCGGGTGGTAGCCTGGGATGGTGGCAGGGCGGCCCCTGGGGCGCGGCCCTGGGCGCAGCCTTGGCGGGCTGGGCCTGGTTTGTATGGGACCTGCTGCGCGGTGCCCGCGTGCTGCGCTGGCTGCGCACGGGCGACCTGGCGGAAGTGCCTGCCATGCGCGGCATCTGGGGCGAGGCGGCGGACCGCGCTCGGCGCCTTCTGCGCAGGCAGCAGGCGCAGATCCGCGACAGCCAGGACCGGCTGCAGGAAATCCTGGCGGCGCTGCAGGCCACGCCCAACGGCGTGGTCTTGCTGGATGCGCAGGGCCGGATCGAGTGGTGCAACCAGATGGCGGCCAACCAGTTTGGTTTTGATGCCCAGCGCGATGTGATGCAATCGATCGGCAACCTGGTGCGCGACCCCGAGTTCACGGCCTACTTCGCCGTCCAGGACTTCACCCACGATGTGGTGCTGGAAGGGCGCTTCAGCACGCCCTCGCGGCCCGTGCGCATCTCGGTGCACCTGCACCCCTACGGGGACGGGCGCACCTTGCTGCTGTCGCGCGATGTCACGGCGCTGGAGCAGGCCGAGGCCATGCGGCGTGACTTCGTGGCCAATGTGTCCCATGAGATCCGCACGCCCCTGACGGTGCTGGCCGGTTTCGTCGAGACCCTGCAGACCCTGCCGCTGAATGCCGATGAGCGAGCGCGCTACCTGGGCATGATGGCGCAGCAGGCGCTGCGCATGCAAAGCGTGGTGCAGGACCTGCTGACTCTGTCGCGCCTGGAGGGCAGCCCGCCGCCCGGCATGGCGGAGTGGACGCCCGTGCAGGCGCTGATGCAGCGGTGCGAGGAAGAGGGCCGCGCATTGTCCGCCCTGCTCACGCAGAACCAGCCGCGCCAGCATGTGATGATTTTTCCGGCCGTGGACAGCCTGCATGCCGAAGGCGATATCGCGGGCGTGCCCGCCGAGCTGCAGAGCGCGCTGTCCAACCTCATCAGCAACGCCGTGCGCTACACGCCCGCGGGTGGATCGATCACGGTGGCCTGGCAGCGCAAGGAGGACGGCCGTGCCGTCTTCTCGGTGCAGGACACGGGGCCGGGCATCGCGCCGGAACACCTGCCGCGCCTGACGGAGCGCTTTTACCGCGTGGACCGCAGCCGTTCCCGCGAGACCGGCGGCACGGGCCTGGGACTGGCCATCGTCAAGCATGTGCTGCAGCGGCACGGCGCCACGCTGGACATCTCCAGCACCCTGGGCAAGGGCTCGGTGTTCGCGGTCACCTTCCCGGCGAACCGGTTGCGTGTTTTCTCGCTGCCGGATTGACCGCACGCCAGAGCATCGCCAGGAACAGCGCGGCCGTCGCGACCAGCGCCGCTGCGCTCGCGGCCCAGAAAGGCGTAGGCGATGGCTCGGCGGCCCACGGCCCCAGGCCACGATAGGCCAGCAGGTAGCCGCCCCCCAGGCCGGCGCCCCACAGCAGCACGCAATACACCACCAGCGGCGCCACCGTAATGCGGTAGCAGCGCAGCACGAAGACGCACAGCGTCTGCAGCGCATCGGCCGCGTGGTAGGCGGCCACCCACACCATGACCCCTCCCGTCAGGGCCACCACGCCGGTGTTGCCGGAGTACACGCCCCCAATCTGGTCTTTTGCTATTAATAATATAGCTGCCAGCGCAATACCGATCAGCGCTGAGAGCTTGAAACCTATGAAAACCACCTGGCGTGCCCGCGCAGGTTCGCCCGCCCCCAGCCAGTAGCTGACGCGGGCGCTGGTGGCGATCGCCAGCGACAGCGGCACCATGTAGAGCACGGCCGCCACATTGGCCGCAATCTGGTGGGCCGCCGACGCCGTGGTGCCCTGGCGCGCGATGAACAAGGCCATCAGCGTGAACGAGGTCACCTCGACCATGACCGCGAGCCCGGCCGGGATGCCCAGCCGGGCAAAGCCCGCGATGGTGGGCCAGTGAGGGGGTTCCATGCGGCGCCAGATGCGCAGGGGCCCATAGAGATCCTGGGTGCGCAGCAGCCAGACCGCCACCGCGAGCATGCTGCAGTTGACCACCAGCGTGGCCCAGGCGCATCCGACCACGCCCAGCGCGGGCAGCCCGCCGCCGCCGAAGGTGAACCAGACCGACAGGGGCAGCTTCACGAGCAGCGATCCCACCTGCAGCCAGGTCACCAGCTGGGGGCGGCCCAGGGCCTGGTTCAGGGTGCTGTAGATCCGAAAGAGCAGGGCGGGTGGCAGCGCCAGGGCCAGCACGGCCAGGTAGCTCTCCACCTCGGTGCGCAGGGCGGGGGGCACCTCGGTCCAGCGCAGCAGGGGCCCCGGCGACAGCAGGATGGCCATTCCCAGCAGCGATGCCGCGCCGCACAGGTACAGCGCCTGCCGCAGGGAGCGGCCCAGGGCGTCGGTCTGCCGGGCGCCGCGCTGCTCGGCCCATACCGGCAACAGGGCCTGCAGAATCCCGATCAGCGCCACATACACGCTGATGAAGATGGCCGAACCCACCGACAGCGCGGCCAGCGAGGATTCCGCATGGCGCCCGGCAACGATGGTGTCCGTGACGCCAAAGGCCATCACGGCCAGCTGCCCCGCCAGCACCGTCACCGCGTGGCGCGAGATGCCCGACAGTTCGGACATCAGCGCGCAGGCCCTGCGCGGCGAAACACCAGGAGGTGGTCGTTCTTGTCGGTGGGGCGGGGAATGGTGGCCCGGGCTTCCCAGCGCGCCGTGTTGACCATGCGCTCGGAAGGCGGCCAGGACGCGATGTCTGCCACCAGCCAGTCGCACTCGTCCTGCAGTCCCGCCCGCTGCAGCGAAAGGCCGCCGTGGTACTGCAGCGCCGCCACCTGGGCGCGGTTCAATCCCACGGTCTGCACGCAGCCCGGTGCCGGCCCGAGTGCCGCCATCACGCTGCGAACCTGGGGCCGGTAGCTGCGGGCGTAGTCCAGAAGCGGCAGCCACAGCGTCATGAGCAGCAGCCAGCCCAGCGCCGCGCCGCCGGCGGGCAGCACCAGGCTTTTCCAGATCGGGGCCCGGTCGCGCGAAGCGCGCCACCAGACCAGGCTGCACCAGCCCACGGTGGCCGCCAGGGCCACGACCAGGGCCAGCGCGGAGAACTCCGGCACGAAGCCGGGGGCCAGCTTGGCCACATTGGCGGCGGGCTTGGCGGGAAACCCGGTCTGCATGGCGATCCAGATGACCCAGATCGCCAACGCCGACACCGTGAAGAACAGCAGCGTGAACCAGTCGATCAGGGCGCCCACGCTGCGCCGCAGCGTGGGCAGCGCGAAGGCCGCCAGCGCGGCCATGGCGGGCAGGCCCAGCAGCAAGGCCCGGTCGGCGGGCTGGGTGGTGGCGGTGGCGGCGACGGATACCGCCACAAACCACAGCGGAAGCAGCAGGTGCCGGTGCCCCTGGCGGCTGACGATCTGCTTGCGCCAGCGCCACAGGGTCCACAGGGCCAGGGGCCAGGCGGGCCATCCAAACCACAGCAGCAGCCGTGCCAGGCTCTGCCACTCCTTGCCCCCGGAGCCGGAGCCCACGATCCGCCAGCGCCAGAGGTCCAGGCCCCAGGCCAGCAGCGCCGCCGCCAGCGTGACCGCCGCGAAGGCCAGCGCCCACCGCAGGCGGCGGTCGGAACCGCTGCCGGGCGCATACACCACCACCGCCATGCTGCCCAGCCCGAGCAGGGCCGCGAGCGCGGGAGCCCCGGCCAGCGTCAGGCCGGCCATGCCGGCGACAAGCGCCACGGCGGGCGCGACCGTGCGGTGCGGCATGGCAGCCACGGCGAAGAAGAGCAGCGCCGTGCAACTGAGCTGCGCCAGGTAGCTCGTCACCTCATGCGACAGCTGCGCCAGGCCCAGGCAGGCAATCAGGGCCAGCAGGCCGCCATCGGCGATGGCGCGGGCATAGTCGGGCGGGTTGGCTTCGCCGCCGAAGGCGAAGGCCACGGGCTGGGCCCCCGGGCTGCGCGCGAGGTAGTACACGGCATACCAGGTGGCGGTCAAGGTGATCGCCAGCAGGGCCGCGAACGGAAGGCGCACGGCCATCTCGGCGGACACCCACTGCGGCGCCAGCTGGATGGCCCACGCACCCAGCCAATACGGAAGCAGCCCCTCGGTTTCCGGAGGCATGCCCCCGAGCAAGGGGCTGAGCCACGGAGTGCGCCCCTGTGCCAGCTCCAGCATGTACCCAAATGCCGTGACATCCGCGCTCTTCCAAGGATCGCGCCCGATGAAGCCCGGCACGACGTAGGCGATGCACAGCAGCATCAGCGCCCAGCGTGGAAGGGGGCTGACGGCGTTCTGGGTGACGATGGCGGGGGTCGGTGGATTCACGCGTCAGGGGGCGGCAAAAGCGGAGCCACCGAGAATAAAGGCAAAAGCATAGAAAAAGGCAGCGCGGTTGCCCGGGCTGCCTTTGTGGCGGAGCGCAGAAGGCGAATTACTTCGCTGCGGTCTTGCCGAAACGGTTGCGGAAGCGCTCGACGCGGCCACCCATGTTGTCCACGGACTTTTGCGTGCCGGTGTAGAAGGGGTGCGATTCAGAGGAGGTGTCCAGCTTGAACAGCGGGTATTCCTTGCCTTCGAAGGTTTCCATTTCCTTCGTGTTCACGCACGAACGGGTCACGAACTTGAAACCGTTGGACAGGTCCGAGAACAGGACTTCGCGGTAGTTGGGGTGAATGCCTTCTTTCATGATCAATCCTTGTCAAGTGCGGGAGCCGTGCTGAACCCGGTGCAACCTTTGCGCCGTGGAACATCCAGCGTACTTTCCGCAGAAAAAGCCCTCTATTATGGCACAGGGCGAATACGTGTCTTCTTCAACGTCGCTGCGCATCCGTCACAGCGATGGAAACCGGCGCGGCCCAAGCCCAGTGCCACCGTGGAACTGGCTCTGCCAGGCCACGGGTGGCGTCCCCCTCCGGGGGAAGGCGCCGAAGGCGACTCAGGGGGGCTTACCCGCCTCGTCGCATCATGTCGAAGAAGTCCACATTGGTCTTGGTGGCCTTCATGTTCTTGATCATGAGCTCCATGGACTCGATCTCGTCCATGTTGTACATGAACTGGCGCAGGATGCGGGTCTTTTGCAGGATCTCGGGCGCCAGCAGCAGCTCTTCGCGGCGGGTGCCGCTCTTGTTGAGCTCGATGGCCGGGAACACGCGCTTTTCGTACAGGCGGCGGTTCAGGTGGATCTCGCAGTTGCCGGTGCCCTTGAATTCTTCAAAGATCACTTCGTCCATGCGGCTGCCGGTGTCGACCAGCGCGGTGGCGATGATGGTGAGCGAGCCACCTTCCTCGACCTTGCGCGCGGCGCCGAAGAAGCGCTTGGGGCGCTGCAGCGCGGCGGCGTCCACACCACCGGACAGCACCTTGCCGCTCGACGGCACCACGTTGTTGTAGGCGCGGGCCAGGCGGGTGATGGAGTCGAGCAGGATCACCACGTCCTTCTTGAGCTCGACCAGGCGCTTGGCGCGCTCGATCACCATCTCGGCCACGTGCACGTGGCGCGCGGCGGGCTCGTCGAAGGTGGAGGCGATGATCTCGCCCTTCACCGTGCGCTGCATTTCGGTCACTTCCTCAGGGCGCTCGTCCACCAGCAGCACCATCAGGTGCACGTCGGGGTTGTTGGCCGTGATGGCGTGGGCGATGTGCTGCATCATCACCGTCTTGCCGCTCTTGGGCGGGGCGACGATCAGCGCGCGCTGGCCGCGGCCGATGGGCGCGATGATGTCGATGATGCGGCCGGTGATGTTCTCTTCGCTCTTGACGTCGCGCTCCAGGCGCATCTGCTCCTTGGGGAACAGGGGCGTCAGGTTTTCGAACATCACCTTGTGCTTGTTCTGCTCGGGCGGGCCATCGTTGACCTTGTCCAGCTTGGTCAGGGCAAAGTAGCGCTCGCCGTCCTTCGGGGTGCGCACTTCGCCTTCGATCATGTCGCCGGTGTGCAGGTTGAAGCGGCGCACCTGGCTGGGGGAGATGTAGATGTCGTCCGTGCTCGCCGTGAAGCTCGTGTCCGGGCTGCGCAGGAAGCCGAAGCCGTCCGGCAGGATTTCCAGCACCCCGTCCGCGAACACCTGCTCTCCCGCCTTGGCGCGCTTCTTGATGATGGCAAACATCAGCTCCTGCTTGCGCATCCGGCCCGTGTTTTCGATTTCGAGTTCTTCGGCCTGCTTCAGGACTTCAGACACGTGCAGTGCCTTGAGTTCGTTTAAGTGCATGGAATGACTCCTTGGCGGAGCTGGTATGAATCTTGGGGGAGGAGGGCTGGTGCCGGATGGGCTGCTGTTTGCAGGTCCGGCTTGCCGGGGATCTCGGTCCGGCTGCCAATGCGTGCAGGCCGGTGATCTGGGGGAATTATGACAGGAAAAAAAGCAGGGGATTCACGCGGGCCGGATTCGGTGGGCGCCGGGCTGACGGCCCGGGCCATGCGCCTTCATCAAGAAAGCCCCGCATGCCGGGTGATCGCGTGCGGGGCCGGGGCTGGGCCGTCGGTCAGGCCAGTTGCTGGTCGATGAAGGCGGTCAGCTGTGCCTTGCTCATGGCGCCCACTTTCGTGGCGGCCAGCTGGCCATCCTTGAACAGCATCAGCGTGGGGATGCCGCGGATGCCGAACTTGGCGGGAATCTCGCGGTTCTCGTCCACGTTCATCTTGGCGATCTGCAGCTTGCCCTGGTAGGTGCCCGCGACTTCGTCCAGGATGGGGGCAATCATTTTGCAGGGGCCGCACCATTCGGCCCAGTAGTCCACCAGCACGGCGGTGCCGGGTTTCAGCACGTCGGCTTCAAAGCTGGCGTCAGAGACATGTTTGATGAGTTCGCTGGCCATGGCGGATTCCTTGTTTTTGAGCGGGTTGTGACCGGTGTACGTTTAAAGTCTGGGCATTGTGACAGAAACCAATCCCACGTTCACCGGTGTGGCCGGGCCCTGCGACGCTATGACTGTCATAGCGAAAAGCGATCAGTGCGCAGCCCTGGTGCCCCTGTGGCGGCGCGTGCTGGGACAGGTGGCCGGGCACCTGCGCCAGCAGGGCGCGCATCCGGCGCGCACGGTGGTGCTGGTCCCCTATGCCCAGCTCATGCCGTGGGCGCAGCGCTATTGGGCCCTGTTCCATGCGGACGGTTTTGCTCCCCGGTTTGAAACAACGCGCAACTGGGCACGGCAGCTGGCGGCGTTCGTGCCCATGGGCGACGACCTGGCCGGGGATGTGGCGCGCGACACCTTGACGGCGCGGGCGCTGCTGGACCGCGCGGGCCTTTCGGCCCAGCGCGACGTGCTGGCCGCGCCGCTGCAGGAGGCCGCGGCGCAGCTGGCGACCGTGGTGGCCGCGGTGCCGCCCGCGCAGCGGCCAGCATGGGCCGCGCATGCGCGCGGCCTGCTGCCCGAGGCCGACGGCGCCTCGGCGCTGCGCTTCGAGGCCGTCGTGGCGCGCATTGCGCTCGAATGGGTGCTTGCCTCGCGCCATGCCACCGATGTGCTATTCGAGGCCGGCGTGCGGGAGTCCGTGGACGCGCTGGTGGTGCTGCACGGGTTCCAGGCAGAACCCCTGGCGCAGGCCTTGCAGAACCACTGGGGCGACAAGGCCACGGCCCTGGCGCTGCCTCCCGGGCCTGGCGATCCAGGTCCCATGGGGCGGGTCGCGCTGCATGCCGCGCAGGATGCCGAGGACGAAGCCCAGCGGGCCGCCGCCTGCGTGCTGGCGCATGTGGCGGCGGGCCGCACACCGGTGGCGCTGGCGGCCAACGACCGGGCTCTCACGCGCCGCATTGGCGCGCACCTGGCAAGCTCGGGCGTGGCGGTGCGCGACGAAAACGGCTGGACACTGTCCACCACCCGCGCCGCCGCGCAGCTGATGGCCGCACTCAAGGCCTGCGCATGGGATGCCCGTGCGGATGAAGTGCTCGACTGGCTCAAGCACGCCCCCGCCGTGGCGGCGCCAGCGCTCGATGCGCTCGAGCGCGCGCTGCGCAAGGCCCCGGTGGCGAACTGGGCCGGTGCGGCGCAGCGCGACTGGTCCGGCAAGCCGGCCCTGGCGCAGTGCGTGGCGCTCGCGCAGGGCTGGCGTGAGGGCCTGCGCGCGCCCCGCCCGCTGGCGCAGTGGCTGCAGGCCCTGCGCCTGCTGCTGCAAGCCAGCGGCCAGTGGGCGCAACTGGAGGCGGATGACGCGGGCGCCCGCGTGCTGGCCGCGCTGCGCCTGCAGGCGGGGCAAGAGGCCGAGCTCGACGGCTGGGACAGCGCGGGGCGGCCCATGGCGCTCGCCGAATTCACGCGCTGGGCCAGCGAGGTGTGCGAGGCCGCGCGCTACGTGCCGGCTCTCGCGGGCGATGCGCCCGTGGTCGTCCTGCCCCTGCCGCAGCTGCTGGCACGGCCGTTTGCGGCGCTCGTGCTGCCCGGGTGCGACGAAAAACGCCTCCAGTCGTCACCGGAGCCCACGGGTGACTGGACCACGGCCCAGCGCGAGGCCTGGGGCCTGCCCACGCGCGGATCGCTCGAGGCCGCCCAGCGCGCGGCCTGGCACTACGCCCTGCAGACACCCGAGGTGGATGTGCTGTGGCGCACGGGCGACGAAGGTGGCGAACCCCTGCTGGCCAGCGCGCTGGTGCTGGCGCTGCACCTGGATGGCGCCGCCCGCCCAGGCACCGATGGGCGCCGCGCGCGCACCGTGCCGGCCGCGCCCACCCCGCGCCCCGGGCCCGACGGGAGTGCCCTGCCTGTCCAGCGCCTGTCGTCCACGGCCTATTCCGACCTGCGGCATTGCCCCTACCGCTTCTTTGCGCTGCGCCAGCTGGGCCTGCAGGAGGCCGACGAGCTGGCCGCCGAGGTGGACAAGCGCGACTTCGGCAACTGGCTGCACGCGGTGCTGCAGCACTTCCATGAGGCGCTGCTGGCCGAGCCGACAGACGACGCGGGCGCGCGCGCGGCGCGCATGGACAGTGCCGCGCAGGCCGTCACGCTGCAGCAAGGCCTGGGGGAGGGCGACTTTCTACCGTTTGCCGCAGGCTGGCCGCAGGTGCGCGATGGCTATCTGCGCTGGCTTGCGCAGCATGAGCAGGCTGGCGGGTACTTCCGGCAGGCCGAGGTGCAGACCACCCAACCGCTGGGCGCCCTGCTGCTGGTGGGCACCATCGACCGCATCGATGCCATCTCGTCCACCGGCGAGCCCACGCCGCTGGTCATCGACTACAAGACCGAAAACGACACCGTCACGCGCAAGCGCATTGGCGCGGGTGCCGAAGACACCCAGCTTGCTTTCTACGCAGCCTTGCTGAGCCACGACACGCTGCGCGCCGCGTACGTGAACGTGGGCGAGCGGGGCGAGACGCAGATGCACGAACAGGAAGAGGTGGTGCACCTGCGCGACCTGCTCGTGGAGGGCATTCAGCACGACTTCGAACGCATCGCTGCGGGCGACCCCATGCCCGCGCTGGGTGAGGGCATGGTCTGCGACTACTGCGTTGCGCGCGGCCTGTGTCGCAAGGATTTCTGGGAATGAACGCTGCCTACGAACACAACGGCCACCCCGTCTCGCGCGAGGCGTTCTACGCCATCGCCTGCGACCCCGCGCGCAGCGTGGCGGTGGAGGCCTGCGCGGGCGCGGGCAAGACCTGGATGCTGGTGTCGCGCATGCTGCGGGCCTTGCTCGACGGCGCCGCGCCGCACGAGATACTGGCCATCACCTTCACCAAGAAGGCGGCCGGTGAAATGCGCCAGCGCCTGCAGGAATGGCTCGAAGCCTTTGCCCAGGCCCCCCTGGAAGACATCACCCGCGAGCTGGTTGCCAGAGGAATCAGCCCCGAGCGCGCTCAGGACAAGCGCGAGGCGCTACAAAATTTATACCGTCAGATGCTGGCCAGCGGCCGCCCGGTGCAGATCCGCACCTTCCACAGCTGGTTTGCCGCGCTGCTGGGCACGGCCCCGCTGGCGCTGCTGCAGGCGCAGGGCCTGCCGGCCAACTTCGAACTGCTCGAAGACGATGCCGAAGCCGTGCGCGAGGTGTGGGCCCCGTTCCTGCACACCGTGGCCACCAGCGCCGGCCTGCGGGCCGACTACGAGGCCGTGGTAGCCCGCCACGGTCGCTCGCAGACCCACAAGGCGCTGGCGGCGGCGCTGGCCAAGCGCGTGGAATTCGACCTGGCCGACGCGGCGGGCGTGCTCGATGCCTCGGTGCCTTCCTTTCAGGCGCACTGCCCGGAACTGGCGGGACTGGATGAGCCCGCCGACGCGCTGCAGGACGACGCTTGCCACCAGCGCTGGCTGGCCCGCGCCAAGGCCCTGGGGGCCGAGGCCAACAAGACGCCACAAAAGGCGGCCGACGCCATCATCGATGCGCTGGCCTGCGGCGACCTGAACCTGCGCCTGGACGTGTTGCGCAAGGCCATGTTTGTGGCCAAGGAAGACCGGCTGTCGAAGAATCTCGAAAAGTTCGCCGCCGCGCAGGAGGCCGAGCCCGAGTTGCAGCGCCTGCTCACCGCCCGCCGCCAGCATGACGCCTGGCAACACCAGCAGCGCATGGCCCGGCTGGTCCGCTGCCTGATCGCGGAATTTGCCGCCGTCAAGCAGCAGCATGGCTGGGTGGACATGAACGATGTGGAGCGCACGGCCCTGGTCATGCTGGCCGACCCGATCCTGTCGGGCTGGGTGCAGGAGCGGCTGGATGCACGCATCCGCCACCTGCTGGTCGACGAGTTCCAGGACACCAACCCGCTGCAGTGGCAGGCGCTGCACGCCTGGCTGTCGGGCTATGCGGGTTCGGGCGGCGGCGCCAGCGGCCAGACGCCGCCCAGCGTGTTCATCGTGGGCGACCCCAAGCAGAGCATCTACCGTTTTCGCCGCGCCGAGCCACAGGTGTTCATCGCCGCGCAGGCCTTCGTGCGCCACGGGCTCGCGGGCGACCTGCTCAGCTGCGACCACACGCGCCGCAACGCCACGGGCGTGATCGCCGCCGTGAACCACGTCATGGGCACCGCCCAGGCGCAGCACGAGACCAGCGGCTTTCGCGACCACACCACCGAGTCCAGGGACCCCGGCGTGCTGCTGCGCCTGCCCGCCATCCTGCCGCCGGATGCCGGCAGCGGCGGCGCGGGCGCGGACCCTTTCGCCTGGCGCGACAGCCTGACCGAGCCCCGCCACGAGGCCGAGGAAACCCAGCGCATGCGCGAATGCACACAGGCCGCCGCGTGGGTGGCGGCGCAGATCGCGCAGGGCACGCCGCCCCACGAAGTGCTGGTGCTGGCCCGCAAGCGCGACCGGCTCGCCGCCCTGCAAGAGGCCCTGCGCGCCCTGCACCTGCCCTGCGTGCAGCCCGAGAAGGCCGACCTGTTCGACGCGCCCGAGGTGCAGGACATCGTGGCGCTGCTCGATGCGCTGGTGTCCACCGGGCACGACCTTTCCCTGGCACGGGCACTCCGCTCGCCCCTGTTTGGCTGCGGCGACGAGGCCCTGGTGACCCTGGCGCTGCTGCGCCGCCAGCCGGAACACGCTGCCTGCAGTTGGTTTGATTTGCTACAAAAAAGTGAGCTGCTACCGCTTGAAATGAAAGCGCTGGGGCCCGTTTTGGCTCAATACAGGGCCTGGGTGGATGGCCTGCCCCCGCACGACGCGCTGCACGCCATCTACCAGCACGCCGATGTGCTGGCGCGCTTCGCGGCGGCCGCCCCCGCCGCGCAGCGCACCGCGGTGCAGGCCAATCTGCGCGCCTTGCTGTCGGCCGCGCTGCAGCACGACGGCGGCCGCTACCTCACGCCCTACGCCTTTGTGCGTGCCATGAAAAAGGGCGGCGTGCGCGCGCCGGGCCGGGTGGATGCGCAGGCGGTGCGCCTGCTCACCGTGCACGGCGCCAAGGGGCTGGAGGCGCGCTGCGTGCTGCTGCTGGACACCGACACCCGCCCCCAGAAGGCCGAGACCATGGGCGTGCTGGTGGACTGGCCCGGCGAGCAGGCCGTGCCCAGGGCCTTCGTCTTCTTCGCCAGCGAATCGAACCCGCCGCCCAGCGCCGTGGAAGTGCTGGCCGCCGAGCAGCAGGCCCGCCAGCGCGAAGAGCTGAACATGCTCTACGTGGCGATGACGCGGGCCAAGCACTGCCTGGCGCTGTCCAGCGTGCAGCCGGCCGCATCCGCGCCGGGCAGCTGGTGGAACCGCCTGGCGCCGCTGGCGGCCGAGATCGCCGTGCAGGAGGGCCCTGGCGCGCCCGGGGGCGAAGCCCTGGCCGGGCCGGGCCGCCATGATCACTTCATGCTGGCGGAGCTGCCGCCGCTGCCGGAGCACCTGCGCGCGGCGCCCGCCGTGGGGCCGGTGGATGCCGACCGGGCCGCCGACCCCGGCGATGCCACGGCTGCCTCCACGCCGCAGTCCCGGCTGGGCGAGGCCATGCACCAGCTGCTGGAGCAGGCGGGCGTGGCTGGGGCCCCGCTGGTGGAGCTGCGCGCCCAGGGCTGGCCGCCCGCGCGGGTGGCGCGGCTGGCGCGGGATTTCGACATCACCATCGCGGCCGCGCGGCACGCCGCGCTGACCGCGCAGCGCATCCTGGCGGGCGAAGGCGCCTGGGCCTGGGAGGCGTCGGCTGTGGACACCACCATCAACGAGGCGCCCTTGCGCTACCAGGGCCTGAGCCTGCGGCTGGACCGCCTGGTGCATTGCCACCAGCCGCCCGAACGCGCCGGGTGGTGGGTGCTGGACTACAAGAGCGCGGCCGAGCCCGAGCGCCAGCCCGCGCTGCTGGCCCAGCTGCAGCGCTACCGCAGCGCCGTGCAGGGGCAGACGCCCGGCGAACGCGTGCGCGCGGCCTTTCTCACGGGCGACGGGCGCCTCGTGCCCGTGCCCGACGCCGTGCCTGCCGGGCCCGATGCAGTGCAGGGCGCAGAGGCCGCGCTGCGGCATACTCTCGCCCCCGCCGCGCAGGAACCCGGGGCCGTGCCGCCGCCGCTGCCCCTGCCGCGGGGACCCGGCCCCGACGATTCGCCCCAGGGTTCCCTGTTCTGACGCTTTTTTTCCCGATTGCCGGCCTCCCATCCAAAGGTTTTCCCCATGAATGTTTCCCTTCCTCCCGCCCCCGACGACGTGGCCGGCCTGCACTGCGACGTCGCCATCGTGGGCGGAGGCCCCGCCGGGCTCATGGCCGCCGAAGTGCTGGCGCAGGCGGGCGTGGCGGTACATCTGTTCGACGCCATGCCCTCGGTGGGGCGCAAGTTCCTGCTGGCGGGCAAGGGGGGGCTGAACCTCACGCATTCCGAACCCCATGCGCCGTTCGCCGCCCGGTTTGCGGAGCGCCAGCCGCAGGTCGAGCCCTGGCTCACCGCGTGGGGCGGGCCCGAGATCCGCGCCTGGGCGCAGGGGCTGGGGGTGGAGACCTTCGTGGGCACCTCGGGCAGGGTCTTTCCGGCCGACATGAAGGCCGCCCCGCTGCTGCGCGCCTGGCTGCAGCGCCTGCGGGGGCAGGGCGTGGTGTTCCACATGCGCCGCCGCTGGCTGGGCTGGGCGGACGATGGCGCGCTGCGCTTCGCCGCGCCGTCGGGCGAGGAGCGGGTGCAGGCGCGCGCCGTGGTGCTGGCGCTCGGGGGCGGCAGCTGGGCGCGCCTCGGCTCGGACGGCGCCTGGGTGCCCCTGCTGGCCGGGCGTGGGCTTGCCGTGGCGCCGCTGCGCCCCGCCAACTGCGGTTTCGACGTGCTTCGTGGCGATGTGCCTGCGGGCGAGACGCGCCGCGCGTTCCTGCAGGAGCTCATCGGCCGCACACCTGCTCCCGCCACGGGCTGGACGCCCCACTTCGCCGGACGGTTCGCGGGCCAGCCGTTCAAGACGGTGGCATTGGCGTTCACCGACAGCCAGGGCCGCGCCTTCAGCCGCCGGGGCGAGTTCGTGGCCACGGCCACGGGCGTGGAGGGCAGCCTGGTCTATGCCGCATCGCACCTGCTGCGCGACGAGATCGAGGCCCACGGCCATGCCACTTTTCACCTGGATCTGCTGCCCGACCACACGCCCGAACGCGTGCTGGTGGAGGTGCGCCATCCACGCGGGTCGCGCTCGCTGTCCAGCCATCTCAAGAGCCGCCTGGGGCTGGACGGCATCAAGGCCGGCATCCTGTACGAGCACCTGGGCAAGGACGGGATGAACGACCCCGTGGCGCTGGCCCACGCGATCAAGGCGCTGCCCGTCACGGTGGTCGCCGCGCGGCCGCTGGACGAGGCCATCAGCACCGCGGGCGGCGTGGCTTTTGACGCGCTCGATGCCCGCCTCATGGCCACCGCCGCGCCCGGCGTGTTCTGCGCGGGGGAGATGCTCGACTGGGAAGCCCCCACCGGCGGCTACCTGCTCACGGCTTGTCTGGCGAGTGGTCGCGTGGCCGGGCACGGCGCGCTGGACTGGATTCGCCAACGCGGGGTGTAGCTTTCGGCGGCTCCTTCATCCAGATGGAAGTTCCCTTCGGCGTTCAAAACTGACACGCCGCCACCGCCACCGTGGATCCGGCTGCGCCGGTCCACCGGAGGCCTCCCCCCGGGGGGCAGACGCCGCAGGCGGCTCAGGGGGCTCAGGGGGGCTCAAAACTTGGCGCGGTAATACAGCATCGGGCCGCCCTTGCGCGCCCGCAGCACCAGGCGCGATCCGCCCTGCAGCTGCACGCCGATGGCGCCAAACTCGGGCACCAGCCCCCGGGTGCGGGAGGAGGCCCATTGCACCTCCACCCGGGTTCCATACATCGGCGGCTGCGACTGCCAGATCATGCCCATCGCGTCCTGGGGCTGGCCTGCCGGGAGAGGACGTGTCCAGGCGGAAATGTCCAGATGGCGCCCACTGTCCAGGCGGGACCGCCAGCGAACCCCGAGGTCCAGGCTGGCGGGGGGCAGGGCGCCGCCCGCCAGGGGGGCGCCAGCGGCCGAGGGTGCCGGCGCGCTCATGCCCAGCGACAGCCCGAATCGGCCCCCGCTATCGGACGTTTCGGGCGTGAGCCAGCGCGTCACGCCGATGTGCTGCGTGCTGTTGAAGCTGCTGCCCGGCTGGGCCGCTCCCGAGGTGGCCCATGGCGGGGCCGTCTCGCCCATGCTGGGCAGCTCGACGCTGTGGACCTCGTACGCGGCGGAAAGGCGGGCCGTTTCCTGCTCCAGGCTGGCCCGCGCCTCGTCGGCGAACTGGGAGTCGGCTCCCCAGGCCGCGCCCGCGACGGCCAGGCACAGCCAGCCCACCACCGGGCGCCCGGGCAGCATGCGGGCCAGGGCTTGCGGCCGGCGCGCACGCGCCGGCAAGGCGCGCCGGTAACGGAAGGAAAAAATCACTTGCGCAGTCAGGGGGGTTGACATGGCGGCACCCGATGAAAAGAAAGGATGAAGCGATGCAACAAAGTGTGCGCCTGCCGCCCGGGGTGGCGCAATCCCGAAAGCCGCAAAACAGCGTGGGAAAGGACTGACATGCGCTCGCGCCGCGTGCCTGTGCGCGCAGGAGGCGGCCAGCGCATGCCACGAAGGGGAACGGGGTGGGGGAGGGGATGCGCGACAACACCGCGCCAGGAATGCCGCTCGCGGGCACGCCGCGCAGGCAAGAAAAGAGAAGTTGACGAGCCTTACCCCCGGCACTGGCTCCACAGTTAGGGCTGCTTGGTTCCCCACCTGACCCGGTTGGCCGCTTCACCATGCGGGGAGGCCCGTCAGGATGGGATTCTACCTCCTGAACAGGACGCCATTTTTTACTCCTCTCGAATGGCCTGCAATTGCAAAGGGCGACGACGCCAGCGCGGCGTTGCCCACGCCAGGGGCGGCCCCTGGGCGGCGTGTCTGGCGTGGGCGCGCGAGCCGGTGCCGGGCGGCGCAGGGCTTTCGCGGATGGCGGGCCGCGGCACCCAGACCCGGTACGCCATGGGCCCTAGAATCACCCCCCATGTCCTATCTCGTGCTCGCCCGCAAGTACCGCCCCCGCAATTTCACCGAAATGGTGGGGCAGGAGCACGTGGTGCAGGCCCTGACCAACGCGCTCACCCAGCAGCGGCTGCACCATGCCTACCTGTTCACCGGGACGCGGGGCGTGGGCAAGACGACGGTGTCGCGCATCCTGGCCAAGTCGCTCAACTGCCAGGGGCCCGATGGGCAGGGCGGCATCACCGCCACGCCGTGTGGCGTGTGCGCGGCCTGCAGCGACATCGACAGTGGCCGGTTTCCGGACTACACCGAGCTCGACGCGGCCTCCAACCGGGGCGTGGACGAGGTGCAGAGCCTGCTGGAACAGGCTGTCTACAAGCCGGTGCAGGGCCGCTTCAAGGTCTTCATGATCGACGAAGTGCACATGCTCACGAACACGGCGTTCAACGCCATGCTCAAGACGCTGGAAGAGCCGCCCGAGTACCTCAAGTTCGTGCTCGCCACGACCGACCCGCAGAAGGTGCCGGTCACCGTGCTTTCGCGCTGCCTGCAGTTCAACCTGCGTCCCATGGCGCCGGAGACCGTGCTGTCGCACCTCACGCAGGTGCTGGCGTCGGAGAACGTGCCGGCCGAGCCCCCGGCGCTGCGCCTGCTCTCGCGCGCGGCGCGTGGCTCCATGCGCGATGCGCTGTCGCTCACCGACCAGGCCATCGCCTTTGGCAGCGGCCAGCTGCAGGAGGCCGCCGTGCGCCAGATGCTGGGCGCGGTGGACCGCTCCTACGTGTTCCGCCTCATCGACGCGCTGGCCCGTGGCGATGGCAAGACGGTGGTGGAAACCTCGGACACGCTGCGCCTCAATGGCCTGTCTGCCGCTTCCACGCTGGAAGAGATGAGCGCCGTGCTGCAGCGCATGGCCGTGTTCCAGGCCGTGCCGCAGATGGCGGCTGCCGTGGATGCCGACGACCCCGAGGCGGCGGAAACGGCGCGGCTTGCCGGCCTGATGCCCGCCGACGAAACCCAGCTGCTCTACAGCCTGTGCCTGCACGGGCGCGGCGAACTGGGCCTGGCGCCCGATGAGTATGCGGCGCTGACCATGGTGCTGCTGCGCTTGCTGGCGTTCAAGCCTTCGGGCGAAACGGCTGAAAAAAAAACTCTGACGCGGCCTGAAGCGGCGTCTTCTGGCCCGCCACCGGCGGTTTCCGCGGTGCCCGCGGCGGCGGATGCCGCCATGCCGGCACCCGTGGTTGCCCCGGCCCTGGCCGCCGCGCCACCTCCCCAGGTGCCGGCGGCTTCGCCGGAGCCCGCCGTGGCCCCGGCGTTGGCGCAAGACGCCCCTTCACCAGAATCCGCCGATGCCTCCGAGCCACCTCCCTGGCCGGGCTCGGACGAGCCGGGCGCCGCGGCGCCTGCCCCCTCGGCCGCCACCGCGCTGCCGGTGCGCACGTCCGATCGGTTTGAGCGAAATCGGCCCCCAGCGCAGTCCCCGCATGCGCAAGGTGCTCCTGAATTCGTAGCGATTCCGGTGCGCGAGACGCCCGAACCCGGGGAGCGGCTGCAACCGCTGCCGCTTTCGGCCCCCGCGCCTGTTTCCGCGCGCTACACGCCCACCGAGGAGGGCGATGTCTGGCATGCCACCGTGCAGCAGATGGTGGCGGCGGAATCGATCACCGCCCTGGTGCGTGAGCTGGCCCTGCAGTCGCAGCTGGTGGCGCGCGACGGTGGCCACTGGCTGCTGCGCGTGGAGCGCGAGTCGCTCAATCAGCCCACCGCCCGCGAGCGCCTGCGCGCCGCGCTGGAGGCCGCGGGGCACGCCACCCAGATCAGTGTGGAGGTGGGCAATGTCATCGACAGCCCGGCCCGCCGCAATGCGGCCGCCGCTGCCGAGCGCCAGCGCCGCGCCGAAGAGATCGTGAACAACGACCCCTATGTGCAATCGCTGATGCGCGACTACGGCGCGAGAATCGTGCCGGGCAGCATCAAGCCTGCGTGAGATGAAGCTCCCCCTGAGTCGCCTTCGGCGCCTTCCCCCTCTCTCGCTTCGCGGGAGGCGGACGCACTCGGTGGCCTGGCACGGCCAGCTCCACGAGTGCACTGGATTGGGGTGTGCCAGTTTCGACGGCCGCTGACATTGCACAGCACAATACCGTGCATCTCGGATACCGAATCTCTGTCCCTTCGTGGGAATCGATCAACCAGAAAGAAGCAAAGGAAACACACCATGTTCAACAAAGGACAACTCGCCGGTCTCATGAAGCAAGCCCAGGCGATGCAGGACAACCTCAAGAAGGCGCAGGACGAGCTGGCCTTCATCGAGGTGGAAGGTGAATCGGGTGCCGGCCTGGTGAAGGTGCTGATGACCTGCAAGCACGACGTCAAGCGCATCACCATCGACTCGAGCCTGCTGGCCGAAGACAAGGACATGCTCGAAGACCTGGTGGCTGCGGCGTTCAATGCGGCGGTGCGCAAGGCGGAGGAGACTTCGGCGGAGAAGATGGGCAAGCTGACGCAAGGCATGCCAGGCCTCCCCGGCGGCATGAAATTCCCCTTCTGAGGCTGGCTGCCGAGCGGGCGATCTGCGTCGTTGGGCGGTGCTCGCAAGCCTCACGTACAGGAAGTACGCTGCGGTTCCTGCGCTCCGGCCGCCTGGCAGCTGATCCCGCTCGCTACGCCCTTGAGGGCGGAGTTTTTGAAAACCAATACCTGCATGTCTGCTTCCGATTCCCTTGATGTCTTGATCCAGGCGCTGCGCCGGTTGCCGGGGGTGGGGGTGAAGTCTGCGCAGCGCATGGCGTTCCATCTGCTGCAGCATGACCGGGAGGGGGCGCTGGCGCTGGCGCGGGCGCTGGGCGAGGCGGTGGGCACCGTGCACCATTGCGCGCGCTGCCATACGTTCACCGAGGCCGAGGTGTGCGGCACCTGCCTGGACCCTGCGCGCGACGCCACGCGGCTGTGCGTGGTGGAGACGCCGGCCGACCAGGCGGCGCTGGAGCGCACGGGGGCATTCAAGGGGCTGTACTTCGTGCTCATGGGGCGCCTGAGCCCGCTCGACGGCATCGGCCCCAAGGAGATCGGCCTGCAGAAACTCATGGGCCGCGCCACCGATGGCACGGTGCAGGAGGTCATCCTGGCGACCAATTTCAATGCCGAAGGCGAGGCCACGGCCCATGTGATCAGCGAGGCGCTCAAGAGCCGGGGGCTGCACGTGACGCGGCTGGCGCGCGGCGTGCCCGTGGGCAGCGAACTGGAATATGTGGACCTGGGCACGATTGCGCATGCGCTGGTGGACCGCCGCTAGGCCCTGCGTGGAAAAAGGGCGCCACGGCGGCTAGAATACTCACAATTTAATAGCTGCCAGCGCTTATCTATAAAGCGCTGGGGCCCGAAAAGGCTTGAAAATGAATACCACCATGCATGTCGCACGGTTCACAGTGGCCTACTGGTGCGTGCTGATCGCGGCACTGCTTCCCATCGCCTGTGCCTGGCTGGCCAAGAGCGGCAGCTTCGGCAAGCCGCGCAAGAACGGGGGCTTCGACAACCGGGACCCCCGCGCCTGGATGGCCCGTCAGACCGACTGGCGGGCCCGCGCCAATGCGGCGCAGGCCAACAGCTTCGAGGCACTGCCGTTCTTCATCGGCGCCGTGATCATTGCGCACCTGCTGGGGGCGGGGCAGACATTGCTGGACATCCTGGCATTTTTGTATGTCATGTTGCGCATCTTCTACATCATGATGTACGTTTCCGACATGCCCACCGTGCGCAGCGCGATCTGGGCCGGGGCGTTTCTGGTCAACATCGCCATCCTGTTCGTCGGCTACCGCTGACCCGCGCCGCGCCTGGCTTGCAAAGGGCCAGGACGGCCGGTTCGCCCAGGGCCGTAGCCCCTGTTTTTCGACCCTGGTACGTAGAAACCCGCTGGGAATCCCCCTGATGCGGGCTGGCCCGCTCTGCGGCACGATTGTTGCAATGCAGCATCGATATTTTTCCGGATTGCCATGACCCGCCCCTTGCTCACCCGCCGCGCCTTTGGTGCCGTGTCCGCCCTGTCGGCGGCCGCGGTGTTCGCGCCGGCCGCCGTGCGGGCACAGGCTGAAGGCGCGGCACTGGGCAATGTCACGATCGCCGTGGGCGGGCAGGGTGTGCTCTACCACCTGCCGCTGGCGCTCGCTGTCCAACTGGGCTATTTCCGCGCCGAGGGGCTGGACGTGACGGTGCGCGATTTCTCGGCCGGCGCGCTGGCGCTGCAGGCGGTGCAGGAGGGCGCGGCCGATGTCTGTGCCGGCGCCTTCGAGCACACCATCCGCCAGCAGGTGCGGGGCCAGGCGTTCCGGTCGCTGGTGGTGCAGGGGCGCGCGCCCCAGCTGGCACTGGGGGTCTCGCTGCGGTCGCTGCCGGCCTACAAGGATCTCGGCGACCTGCAGGGGCGGCGCATCGGGGTGTCGTCCGCGGGGTCGTCCACGCACCTGGCGGCCAGCCTGGTGCTGGCGCGCGCGGGCCTGGGCCCGCGCGATGTGGCCTTTGTCGGCGTGGGCTCCGGCACGGCCGCGATGAATGCGCTGCGCTCCGGCCAGGTGCATGCGCTGTGCCATGCCGACCCGATCATGACGCTGCTGGAGCAGAAGGCGGACACCCGCATCACGGCCGACATGCGCTCGCTCAAGGCCGCGCAGGAGATGTTCGGCGGCGCGATGCCCGCCAGCTGCCTCTACGCGCCGCAGGCCTTCCTGCAAAAGAACGCCGCCCAGGCCCAGGCGCTGGCCAACGGCATCGTGCACGCCCTCAAGTGGCTGCAGACCGCGGCCCCTGCCGACCTTGTCAAGGCCGTGCCCGCGGGCTACCTGATGGGCGACCGGGGGCTGTACCTGGCCGCCTTCAGCCGCGTGCGGGAAACCTACTCGCCCAACGGGGTGATGCCCGACGACGGCGCGGCCACGGCGCTGCGCGTGCTGGCGCGCGTGCACCCCGAGCTGGGGGATTTCAAGGTGGAGCTGGCGCGCACCTACACCAACGACTTCGTGCGCAAGGCGCGCCAGAAATTCAGCGTCTGAACGTGCGGCGGCGCCTCTCGGAGGCGCTTTGCGGCGGCCGTTGCCGTGGGGCGGGGGCCGGGCGCTGGAGACATGAAGTGAGGCCGCCCATTCCGTGTGGCGCCTGCGGCATCCGGGTCGGGAAGATGGCTTACATTCGTCGGCGTTCGGTTGGCCGTAGCCTCGGCATACCACTCACCCCTCCACCAAGGATCGCTCCATGACGTTCACCCTCAGCATCGGCCCGCTTGTCTCCCTGATCGCGGGCATCCTCATCCTGGTCATGCCCCGCCTGCTCAGCACCATCGTGGCGCTGTACCTCATCATCATGGGCATCCTGGGGCTGCTGGGCATGCACACGCTGAAGTTCTGAGGCGGGCGGGCGCCTCTGTCCGCGCTGCCCTTTCAGGGGCTTTTCAGCGGCGCTTGACCTTGGAGGGCGTGCCGCCCCGGCGCGACGGCGCGGCCGCCGGCCGCTTGGCGGCGGTGCCCGCCCGCGCCACCGTGCCCCGTGCCTGGCTGGCCTGCCGCACCGGCAGATACACCACGACCTGCTGGCCTGCCTTGAAGGCGGCCGTCGCGCGCACATCGTTCCAGTCCGCGACACTGGCCGCCGCGAGCTTGTAGCGGCGGGCGATGCTCGCCACGGTTTCGCCCTTGCCCGCCCGCACGGTGGTGCGGCGGGTGACGATCTCCGGCGAGAAAGCGACCTGCCCGTTGTCCGCCAGGTGGGACGACACGTCCTGGCGGATGGCCGAGGAGCGCGGAACCATGAGGGCCGAGCCCGCCTTGATCAGCATGCGGGGCGGTATGTTGTTGACGCTGCGCAGGTCGTTCTCGCTCATGCCCGCGCGCTGCGCCGCTTCGGCCACCGTCATGGTGGAGGGCACGGACCACACGGTCCAGCTGGCGTACTGCCCTTCGCGGCGGGCTTCGAGGTTGCGCTGGAACACCTTGGCGTTGTCCCAGGGCAGCAGGATCTGCGGCGTGCCGGCCGCCAGGATCACCGGCTTGTTGAAGGAGGGGTTCAGCGCCCGGAAGTCCTCCTCGCGCACGCCCGCCAGCGTGGCCACCAGGGCCACGTCGATGTCGTGGGTGATGTCCACCGTCTGGAAGTAGGGGTGGTTCTCGATGAGCGGCAACTCGGTGCGGAAGGCCTCGGGGTGGGCAACGATGTTCTTGACGGCCTGCAGCTTGGGCACGTACATGCGGGTTTCGGCCGGCATGTTGAGGTCGGTGTACGTGGTGCCCAGCCCCTGCTTCTGGTTGCGGGCGATGGCCCGGCCCACGCTGCCCTCGCCCCAGTTGTAGGCGGCCAGGGCCAGGTGCCAGTCGCCGAACATGCCATGGAGCTTTTGCAGGTAGTCGAGCGCGGCGCGCGTGGAGGCGAGCACGTCGCGGCGGTCGTCGCGGAATGCGTTCTGCTTGAGGTCGAAATAGTTGCCCGTGGCGGGCATGAACTGCCACATGCCGGCCGCCTTGGCGCTGGAGACGGCCTGGGGGTTGAACGCGCTCTCGATGTAGGGCAGCAGGGCCAGTTCGGTGGGCATGCCGCGCCGCTCCAGCTCCTCGACGATGTGGAACAGGTACTTGCTCGAACGCTCGGTCATGCGCTGCATGTAGTCGGGCCGCGTGGCGTACCACTGCTCGCGGTCCTGCACCAGTTCGTGCTGCAGGTCGGGCATCGCGAAGCCCCGGCGGATGCGGTCCCATAGGTCGGCGGGGGTGGAGAGCGATGCGACCTCGCCGCTGGCCGCCTGCGCCGCCGTGATGGGGCGCAGCGGTCCGTTGGGAATGACGGGGGTGTGGGAGGCGGTGCGGGGCGCAGCGCCGGTGGAGGATGAAGGGGCGGTGCCGGCTGCGCTGTCCTGCGATGGCGCGGTGGTGGCGCAGCCCGTGAGCCAGAGCGCGCAGGCCAGGCAGGCGATGTGCAAAATTTTCATCGAAACTCGTTTTTCCATTGGCGCAGCGCGGCCAGTACCGCCACTGCATCGTCTTGATTCACCTGCGCGTCGTAGCCTCGGGCGGCCTGGGCCACCGCGGGCTGGCGCACACGCAGGAAGGGGTTGATGTCTCGCTCCAGGGCCATGCGCGAAGGCAGCGTGGGCTGGTGGCGTGCCCGCAGCGCCTCGCACTGGCTGCTGTAGTGGAGCAGCGCATCGTTGCCGGGTTCCACGGCCCGTGCGAATTTCAGGTTGGACAGGGTGTACTCGTGCGTGCAGCACACGCGGGTGTTGCCGGGCAAGGCCGCCAGCTGGTCCAGGGAGCCCAGCATCTGGGCCGGCGTGCCCTCGAACAGCCGGCCGCAGCCGCCGGAAAAAAGCGTGTCGCCGCAGAACAGCAGGGGCTCACCGTCGATGTCGGGGCAGTAGTAGGCGATGTGGCCGGCGGTGTGGCCCGGAACGTCGATGACCTCGAAGCGCAGCCCCAGCGCGTCCACCGTATCGCCCTGCGCGAGGCGGTGCAGGGGCCCGGGGATCTGCTCCCGCGCGGGGCCATACACCGTGGCGCCGGTGGCGTCGCGCACGGCATCGACGCCACCGACATGATCGGCGTGGTGGTGCGTGACTAGAATGGCCTGCAACTGCAGGTCCAGTTGCTGCAGTGCCTGCAGCACGGGCGCGGAATCCCCCGGGTCGACGACGAGCGCCTGGCGGCCGTTGTGCAGCATCCAGATGTAGTTGTCGGTAAAGGCGGGCAGCGGCAGCAAGTTCATGAGCGATCAAATTATAGGTTTGCACCACTGGTTCGATTCCCCGCCGGGCCGGTACCTGCTGGCGTGGGAGCAGGCGCGCTTCGACGAGGCGGTGGCGGATATTTTTGGATACCACAGCCTGCAGCTTGGCATGCCCCTGCTTGACGGCCTGCGCGCCAACCGCATGCCGCACCAGTGGCTGGCCCTGGGCCAGGAGGGCGTCCAGGGCTCCCTGGGCTTTCTGGAGGCGGGCAGTGGCGTGGACGCACCCCTGCAGTGCCGCATGGTCAACCTGCTCGCCGAACCCGTGGCCCTGCCGTTCGCGCAGGCCAGCCTGGACCTGCTGGTCCTGCCCCATACGCTGGAGCTGAGCGTCGACCCCCACGCCGCCCTGCGCGAGGTGGAGCGGGTGCTGGTGCCCGAGGGCCGCGTGGTCATCAGCGGGCTGAACCCCACGAGCCTGTGGGGGCTGCGCCAGTGGCGCGCACGCATGTACCAGCGCATGGGTAATGGCACGCTGTACCTGCCCGACGTGGGCGAGTTCATTGGCTACCGGCGGTTGCGCGACTGGCTCAGGCTTTTGAGTTTCGAGGTCGAATCCGCCCGTTTTGGCTGTTATCGTCCAGCGGTGCGCACCACCCGGTGGCTAGAGCGCTTTGGCTTCATGGATGGGCTGGGTGAGAAATGGTGGCCCATTTTTGGCGCCGCCTATTTCATCGTGGCGGTCAAGCGGGTGCATGGCATGCGCTTGCTGGAGCCCGCCTGGCGCACCAGCCGCCAGCGGTCCGCCGCCACGGTGCCCATCGCCAACCGCGCACACGCGGCGGGTACGCCCGCGCGCACCTCCCGGGCCATCACGGCCGCCGAAAGAGACAGGAACACAGTTTGAACCAGGTAGAGATATACACAGATGGCGCCTGCAAGGGCAACCCGGGTCCGGGGGGATGGGGCGCCGTGCTCCGTTCCGGCCCGACGGAGAAGGAGATTTTTGGCGGCGAACTGGGCACCACCAACAACCGCATGGAGCTGTTGGCCGTGATCGAGGCGCTCTCCGCCTTGAAGCGGCCCTGCGCCGTGACGCTGTACCTGGACAGCGAATATGTGCGCAAGGGCATCACCGAATGGATTCATGGCTGGAAGGCCCGGGGCTGGCGCACCGCCTCCAAGCAGCCCGTCAAGAACGTCGAGCTGTGGCAGCGCCTGGATGCGCTGGTGAGCACTGGCGGGCATCGCATCGAGTGGCGATGGGTGAAGGGGCATTCTGGCGATCCGGGCAACGAGCGCGCGGACGCGCTGGCCAACCGCGGCGTGGACAAGGCCCTGGGCCGCGCGTGACGGCGCTCTTCGCCAGCCAAGGCTCCTTCGGGAGCCTTTTTTGTGCGCGCCTTGTGTAAAGCCTGCGTAAAACTGCCGCAATTGACCTTGGGGTCAAGCCGCGAGTTGCTGCAGGTCAAGACACGCACTGATACATTCTTTGGTTGCGCTTTTCCACTTCACCCGGTTTCATTGATCCATGGCGTCCAAGCACAGATACATCGTTTTCGCCGTCATCGGCATCGCTGCAGCCTCCGGTGCCGCATGGTGGCTGCAGAAGAAATCCGTGCAGGCCCCGCGCACCGAGGCGGCCCTGGCCGGCGGTGGCAATGGCGCATCCGCCCGGGGCGGCGCCCCGGGTGGGGCCGGCCGGCCGGTGGCGGTCGAGGCGGTGGCCGTCCGGCAGATGGCCATGCGCGATGACGCCGAGGCCGTGGGCAGCCTGCGTTCGCGCCAGAGCGTGGTGCTGCGCCCCGAGGTGAGCGGGCGCATCACCCAGCTCAATTTCCGGGACGGCGAGCGCGTGCGCCGCGGGCAGGTGCTGGTGCAGTTCGACGACCAGTTGCCGCGTGCCCAGGTCCAGCAGGGCCAGGCCGAACTGTCGATTGCCCGGGCCAACCACAAGCGCAACCAGGAGCTCGTGGCCCAGGGCTTCATCAGCCAGCGGTCCGTGGACGAAAGCGCCGCGAACCTGGAGGTGGCCCAGGCCAAGCTCTCCCTGGCGCAGGCCACGGCCTCGCGCCTGAAGATCGTGGCGCCGTTCGACGGCATTGCGGGCATCCGGGGCGTGAACGTAGGCGACTACCTCAAGGATGGCGCCGACATCGTCAACGTGGAAGACCTGGATGCCGTGTACGTGGACTTCCGCCTGCCCGAGCGCCTGCAAGGCAAGATCCGCACGGGCCAGACCGCCCAGGTGGCGTTCGACGCGCTGCCGGGCGTGCGCTATGCCGCCGTGGTGCAGGCCATCAACCCCCAGATCGATGCCGACGGCCGGGCCGTGGCGGTGCGCGGATGCATCGACAACCGCCGCCTGCAGCTGCGCCCTGGCATGTTTGCCCGGGTGACGGCGGTGTTTTCGGAGCGCGCCGACGCCCGGGTCATCCCGGAAGAGGCTGTCGTGCCGGACGGCACCAGCCCCTACGTGCTCAGGATCGTCGAGGGCAAGGAGCCCGGCAGCCGGGTCACGCGGCGCACGCCGGTCAAGCTGGGCGTGCGCACGCCGGGGTTTGTGGAAGTGGTGGACGGCCTTGCCACGGGTGACCTGGTGGTGACCGCAGGGCAGCAGCGCATCCAGAAGGACGGCACCGTGGTGCGCGTGGTGGAACTGGGCAAGCCGGCCACCGGCGCGGCGCAGCCCGCTTCGGCGGCGCCCGCGGCGCTGGCCGATGCCCCGGCACCGGGCGCGGCCGGCTCCGCGGCGGGCGTGCCCGCCGCGCCGCAGCCGCCGGCCGCCGTTCCCGCCCCCGTGCCTGTGGCCGCGGCGCCTTCGCCGGCCCTGGTGGCCCCACTGCCCGGGGCCAGCCCCTGCCAGCTTGCGGGCGCATCCGGCAAGGCGGTGCCATCCGGCCCGCGCCCCGCGCGCGATCGATGAAGCACCAGGACTGCCATGCAACTCGCTGAAATATCGATACGCCGGCCGGTCTTTGCGACCGTGCTGTCCCTGCTGGTGCTGCTGATCGGCGCCGTGAGCTTCACGCGCCTGTCGGTGCGCGAGTACCCCAAGATCGACGAGCCCGTGGTGACGGTGAGCGTGCGCTATGCGGGCGCCTCGGCGGAGGTGATCGAGTCGCAGGTCACCAAGCCGCTGGAGGATTCCATCGCCGGCATCGACGCGGTGGATGTGATCACCTCCATCAGCCGCCCCGAGCAGAGCCAGATCAGCGTGCGCTTCCGCCTGGAGAAGGACGCGGACAACGCGGCCGCCGAAGTGCGCGACCGCACGGCCCGCGTGCGCAACCGCCTGCCCGACGCGGTGGACGAGCCCGTGATCGCCAAGGTGGAGGCCGACGCCTCGCCCGTGATGTGGCTGGCCTTCAGCAGCGACACCCGCACGCCGCTGGAGATCAACGACCTCGTCAACCGCATCGTCAAGCCGCGCCTGCAGACGGTGACCGGCGTGGCCGACGTGCCCATCTATGGCGAGCGCAAGTACGCCATGCGCGTGTGGCTCGACCCCGAACGCATGGCCGGCTACCGCCTGACCACGCAGGACGTGGAAGACGCCATCCGGCGCAACAACCTGGAGCTGCCCGCGGGGCGCATCGAGTCGCAGCAGCGCGAGTTCAGCGTGACATCGCAGACCGACCTGGCCACGCCCGGGCAGTTCGCCGAGGTGGTGATCCGCACCGTCAACGGCTTTCCGGTGCGCATCCGCGACGTGGCGCGCGTGGAGGAGGGCGCGGCCAGCGACCGCAGCCGCGTGCGCCTGAACGGGCGCGAGGCCATCTCGGTCGGCGTGATCCGGCAGGCCACGGCCAACCCGCTGGAGCTGTCGCAGGGCGTGCGCGCGATGATGCCCGTGCTCAAGGACGACCTGCCCTCGGACATCGTGATCGACGTGGCCAACGACAACTCGCTGTTCATCGACCGGTCCATCAAGAGCGTGTACTCCACCATCGCCGAAGCCGTGGTGCTTGTGGCGCTGGTGATCTTCGTGTTCCTGCGCACGCTGCGCGCGTCCATCATCCCCATCATCACCATCCCGGTGAGCCTGGTGGGCAGCTTCGCGCTCATGTCGCTGGCGGGCTTTTCCATCAACACGCTCACGCTGCTGGCGCTGGTGCTGGCCATCGGCCTGGTGGTGGACGACGCCATCGTGATGCTGGAGAACATCTACCGGCACATCGAGGAAGGCCTGGACCCGTTCTCCGCCGCCATCAAGGGCGCGCGCGAGATCGGCTTTGCCATCGTGGCCATGACGCTCACGCTGGTGGCCGTGTATGCGCCGCTGGCCTTCACGCCCGGCCGCACCGGGCGCCTGTTCGTGGAGTTTGCGCTGGCGCTGGCCGGCGCGGTGGTGGTGTCGGGCTTCGTGGCGCTCACGCTGTCGCCCATGATGTGTTCGCTCCTGCTCAAGCACAACCCCAAGCCCAACTGGTTCGACCGCTCCATGGAGCGCTGGCTCACGGCACTGTCGGACGCCTACGGCCGCCTGCTGCGCTGGATCGTGACGGCGCGCTGGGGCGGTCAGGGCGCGGGGCGCGGCGGCATTCGTGGCGCGGTCTTCCAGGCGCGCTGGATCGTGATCGCGGTCATGGCGGTCAGCGGCGCCGCGCTGGTGGTGGTGTACCCGAGCATGCGGCAGGAGCTCTCGCCGCTGGAAGACCGGGGCACGGTGCTCGTCAACGTCACAGCCCCCGACGGCGCCACGCTGGACTACACCAACCGCTACGCGCTGGAGCTGGAGAAGGTCGGCCGCGAGTACCCCGAGTTCGACCGCATCTTCGCCAACATCGGCAACCCCACCGTGGCGCAGGGCAGCGTGATCTACCGCACGGTGGACTGGGAAAACCGCAAGCGCACCACGCTGGAGCTTGCGCGCGAGCTCCAGCCCAAGGTGGGCAACCTGCCGGGCGTCAGCTCGTTCCTCATCACCCCGCCGTCGCTGGGCCAGGGGTTCCGGGCGCGCCCGCTCACCTATGTGATCCAGACCTCGGACAGCTACGAGAACCTCAACCAGGTGACCACCGCGTTCATGGCCGAGATCGCCCGGAACCCCGGCATCATCGGGCCCGACATCGACCTGCGCCTGAACAAGCCCGAGCTGCGCATCGAGGTGAACCGCGAGCGCGCGGCCGACCTGGGCGTGAGCGTGGACGTGGTGGCCAAGGCCATCGAGACCATGCTGGGCGGGCGCACGGTGACGCGCTACAAGCGCGATGCCGAGCAGTACGACGTGATCGTGCAGACGGCGGCCCGGGGCCGCACCACGCCCGAGAACATCGACACCATCTACGTGCGGGGACGCAACGATTCGATGATCCCGCTGTCCAGCCTGGTCAAGGTGCGCGAGAGCGTGAGCCCGCGCGAGCTCAACCACTTCGGGCAGCGCCGCTCGGCCACCATCACGGCCAACCTGTCGCCCGACTACTCGCTGGGCGAGGCGCTCAAGTTCATGGATGACACCGCCGCCAAGGTCATCCGGCCGGGCTACACCACGGATCTGAACGGCACGTCGCGCGAGTTCAAGAGCTCACAGGGCGCTTTGGGCATCGTGTTCGTGCTGGCGCTGGTGTTCATCTTCCTGGTGCTGGCGGCGCAGTTCGAGAGCTTCATCGACCCGCTGGTGATCATGGTCTCGGTGCCGCTGTCGATGATCGGGGCACTGCTGGCCCTCAAGTGGAGCGGGGGGTCGCTCAACGTGTATTCGCAGATCGGGCTGATCACGCTCGTGGGGCTGATCACCAAGCACGGGATCCTGATCGTCGAGTTCACCAACCAGCTGCGCGAGCAGGGCATGGAGATGGTGGACGCGCTGGTCAAGGCCTCGGCGCAGCGCCTGCGCCCCATCCTGATGACCACGGGCGCGATGGTGCTCGGCGCCATCCCGCTGGCGCTGGCCTCGGGCGCGGGGGCCGAGACGCGCACGCAGATCGGCTGGGTGATCGTGGGCGGCATGTCGCTGGGCACATTGCTCACCATCTTCGTGGTGCCCACCATGTACACGCTGTTCGCGCGCCGGGCCGTGCCGGGCGCGAACACGGCGGTGGCGGCCGAGGAGCCCGCGCATCCGCTGCACCCGCATGACTACGTGGCCAAGTAGCGCCCCTCCCAGTCCGGGGCGCCGGGCGCGTGCATGAGGAACGGATGAAAGGAAAGCCCCCTCGGGGCTTCTTTTCGTTCAGGGCGCCGGGGCGTGGTCAGGCCGGCGCCGCGTTCGCCTGCAACGCATCCAGCACCTCCTGCAGGGCCTGTGGCCGCACGAGGCGCGCCACTTCCTGCCCGTTCTTCAGGAACACCAGCGTCGGCCACAGCTTGACCCCAAAAGTGCGGCCCAGGCGCTGGCCGGGGCCGTCTTCCACCTTGATGTGCGCCACGTCCGCGCGGCCCTTCAGCGCCTGCTCGATGAGGGGCTGGGCCCGCTGGCAGTGGCCGCACCAGGGCGTGCCGAACTCGACGACGGCCGCGCCCGGCAGGCGGTCCACGTCGTCGCGGGAGGGGGGCGTGGCAAGGTGCTGGGCGGCGTAGGTCATGGGCAGAGTCCACGGAGGGAAATAAAAATAAATGGAAGGCAGTGGGTTCCAGATTAGCGGGACAGGGGTGGACGGGTACCGGCCCGGTACCCGTGGCCGTGTCAGATCACGCCGTCAAAGAGCATCACATCCACCGTGTCGCCCACCGCCACATTGCCCTGGCCGTGGTGCAGCACGATGAGCCCGTTGGCCTGCACCATGGAGCTGAGCACGCCCGAGCCCTGGTTGCCCGTGGTGCGCACCTGCAGCGTGCCGTCGGCGGCGGTGGTGACGGTGCCGCGCTGGTACTCGGTGCGGCCGGGTTTCTTGCGCAGGGCTTCGGTGCTGGTGGCGCGCACCAGGGGCGGGGCGGTGTGTGTGCTGCCCATCATGCGCAGCAGGGCGGGGCGCACGAAGGCCAGAAACGTCACCATCACGGCCACCGGGTTGCCGGGCAAGCCGAACAGCACCGCGCCGTTGTGGGATTGTTTGCTATTATTTTGGTAGCTATTGGCGCTTGCTGGATCAGCGCCAGAGGCTGTTTTTTCCTCAAATTCCGTGGCGGCGATGCTCCCTGCGGCCATGGGGCGGCCGGGCCGCATGGCGATGCGCCAGAAGGCCACGTCGCCCAGCTTTTTCATCATGGTGCGCGTGTGGTCGGCCTCGCCCACGCTCACGCCGCCGCTGGTGATGATGGCGTCGGCGCGCTGTGCCGCGTTGCGAAAGGCCGCCTCCAGCAGCGCGGGCTCGTCGCGCACCACGCCCAGGTCGATCACCTCCACGCCCAGGCGGGTGAGCAGGCCGAAGACGGTGTAGCGGTTGCTGTCGTACACCGCGCCTTCGCGTGGGGCTTCGCCCAGGCTCAGGATCTCGTCGCCGGTCGAGAAATACGCCACGCGCAGGCGGCGGAACACCGTCACCGTGGGCAGGCCCAGGCTGGCCACCAGGCCCAGCGCGGCGGGTGCCAGCAGCGTGCCCTGGGCCAGCGCAACGCCGCCTTCCAGGAGGTCTTCGCCCTTGAAGCGGCGGTTGTCGCCGGTCTTGAGCACGTCGGCCGCGATGGTGATGTGGCCATCATCGGCTGCGGCCGTGGTGAACTCCTGCGGCACCACGGTGTCCAGGCCCGGGGGCATGATGGCGCCGGTCATGATCTTCACGCAATCGCCCGCCGCCACGGTGCCCACCCAGGCCTTGCCCGCCAGCGCCGTGCCCACCACCCGCAGCGTGAGGGGCTGCCCTGGGGTGAGTTGTGCGCCGGCGAACGCATAACCGTCCATCGCCGAGTTGTCGTGCGGGGGCACGCTGAGGGGCGAGACGACGTCCCGCGCCAGCACGCGGCCCAGGGCGTCGAAGAGGGGGAGCTCTTCGGTGGCGGTCACGGGCTCGACCAGCCGCTGCAGAAACGCGTTCACATCGGCGGCGCTCAGGGCCTGCGGGTCGTAGCCTTGCAGTTCGGCGGCAATCTGGGCAATGGTTTTCATGGGTCTCAATAGCTTTCAATCAGTCGTGCAGCACGCGCACCATGTGCAGCTTGTCGAAGCCCACGCCGTCCACCACGATGGCGTGGGGCAGCAGGCCCCAGGCGCGGAACCCGGCCTGCTCGTACAGGCGCACGACGTGGGTGTTGGAGGCGGTGACGGTCAGCACCAGCTGGGTCAGCCCGGGCACGCGGCTGGCGGCCTCCACACAGGCGGCCACCAGCTGCTGGCCGATGCCCTGGCGCTGCGCACGGGGTGCCACCATCATGCCCACCACCACGGCGCAGTGGCGCTGCTTGGCGCGCTGCTCGCGTTCACAGCCCAGGCAGCCGAGCAGCTGGCCCGTGGCATCGAAGGCCCCCAGGAAGAACTGGCCGGATTCCAGGGGGCCAAAGCGCGCCACGTACTCGCTGGCATCGCGGCCCACCGAGGATTCGTAGTCGGAGGTGAACGCATCCGGCGCCGTGCGCAGCGCCTCGTCGCGCAGGGCCTTGTAGGCCACGGCATCCGCGGCGGCCAAGGGGCGGATCTGTACGGAGCTGGTGGCCGGAAACGGGCGCGTGTTCATGGCGGTTGGGGGGCGCGTCAAGCCTGTGAGGCCTGTGGGGCCTGCGGTGTGCTGGTGCTCTCCAGCGCGTGCAGCTCGGCCAGCGTATTGGCGTTGAAGAAGGCCTTGGGGTCATCGCCCGGCTGGTCGAAGGGCACGATGGCGCAGTGGTGCTGGCCCGTCCAGGCGTCGATCTTGCGGCCGCCGGCCTGGGTGAAGGCGACCAGGCTTTCGAGCAGGTCCACGCGCAGCAGGCAGAACACCGGCTGGGTGCGCACGCTGGTGCGGCCCGTGCCATCGTCCTCGGGCGCCGCGGCCATGGCGATGTCGGCACCCTGGGCGTCCGCCGCGGCCGCCAGGCGCTGGGCCAGGTCCAGCGGGAACAGCGGGGTGTCGCAGGGCACCGTCAGCAGCCAGGGTGTTTCGCAACGCTCCAGCCCCGTCAGAAAGCCCGCCAGCGGGCCGGCATAGTCGGCCAGCACATCGGGCCACACGGGGGCGCCAAACGCCTCGTAGGCCGCGAGGTTGCGGTTGGCATTGACCATGGTGGCGCCGGTCTGCATCTGCAGCCGCATCAGCGTGTGCAGCGCCAGCGGCAGGCCGCGAAAACTCTGCAGGCCTTTGTCGACGCCGCCCATGCGGCTGCCGCGTCCGCCTGCAAGCACGAGGCCGGTGATGTCTTGGGTTTCGATCATGGGGGTGGGCGATGGGGTGAAAAGCAGGGTGCTACAGCGGCTGCCGGGCACGCAGCGCGGTCAGTTGCAGGCACGAGAGGACGGCCGTGCAGGCCAGCAGGCCCAGGGACACGGGTTGCGCGAACGCCTCGTGCCCCAGGGCAAAAAACAGGCCGTGGATCGCCACGGTCAAGGCCCCCAGGCAGGGCATGAGCTTGTAGAACGCCAGGGCCGCCGGGCCTTCGCCGCGGGCGACCTGTGCCTGGGCATACAGCACCAGCGCAATGATGGGCAGGTTGAGCAGCAGATTGACCTGGTTGCCGCCGGGAATGTGGAACAGCTCCCACTCATGCCAGTACGCGGCGTCGATCTGGTGCGTGACCAGGACGGTGGCATTGGCCAGGAACAGTGCGCGGTGTTTAGATTGAAGGGGCATGGGGTGGGTGTGGGCAAGAGGTGAAGGCCGCGGCCACCCATGGTGCCTGAAAACCGTCGGCGCCCGGACCATGGCGCGGGGCGGGGGCTCCGCAGGGCCGAGATGCACGGGGCCGGCCCCACCGCTAGCCGCCGATATAGCTCATCTCCACCCGCCGCGCGCCACCCTGTGTGGTGTCCGCCGGCAGGCTGCTGCGCAGCTCCGAATAGCGGTCGCCGCGCTGTTGCCAGATGGGGGCGATGGCCGAGGCGATCGCTTCGTCGCTGGCGCCGCCGCGCAGCAGGGTGCGCAGGTCGTAACCCTCCGAGGCAAACAGGCACAGGTAGAGCTTGCCTTCGGTGGACAGGCGCGCGCGGTTGCAGTCGTGGCAGAAGGCCTGGGTCACGCTGCTGATCACGCCCACCTCGCCCAGGGCGGGGTCGTACTGGCCTTGTGCGTTGGTGTAGCCCCAGCGCTCGGCGGTCTCGCCGGGGCTGCTGGGGTCGAGCTGCACCAGCGGCAGCTCGGCGCGCAGGCGTTCGATCAGCTCGGCCGAGGGCAGCACCTCGTCCATGCGCCAGCCGTTGGTGGCGCCCACGTCCATGTACTCGATGAAACGCAGCGTGGTGCCCGTGCCGCGAAAGTGGCGCGCCATGGGCAAGATTTCATGGTCGTTGGTGCCGCGCTTGACCACCATGTTGACCTTGATGTGAGACAGGCCCGCCGCGTGCGCGGCTTCGATGCCCGCCAGCACGTCGGCCACCGGAAAGTCCACATCGTTCATGCGGCGAAAGATCGTGTCGTCCAGTCCGTCCAGACTCACGGTCACGCGGTTCAGGCCCGCATCCTTCAAGGCCTGGGCCTTGCGCGCCAGCAGCGACCCGTTGGTGGTGAGGGTGAGGTCGGGCGCCAGGCCGTCCACCGTGCGCAGCTGGGCCAGCTGGGCCACCAGCGCTTCCAGGTTCTTGCGCAGCAGGGGCTCGCCGCCGGTCAGGCGGATCTTGCGCACGCCGTGCGCCAGGAACAGCCGCGCCAGCCGGGTGATCTCCTCGAAGCTCAGCAAGGCACCGTGCGGCAGGTAGGGGTAGTCCTTGTCGAACACTTCCTTGGGCATGCAGTAGTTGCAGCGGAAGTTGCAGCGGTCCGTCACGCTGATGCGCAGGTCGCGCAGCGGGCGGCCCCGGGTGTCGGTGAGTTGGCCCGTGGGGGCCACCGGGTGCGTGGGCACCCGCGCCGCCAGTGCGGCGATGCGTTGGTCCACCAGGGGAATCACACGTTCGGCCATGGGGTGATTTTGCCGCAAGGGGCCCCGCAGAGGGGCAAGCCCCTGCGCGCGGAGTTGATCGCGGTCAAGTTCTGCCCCGGCGGCGGCGTGGCCCGCCTTTGACATGGCGCAGGGCGCTCTGGATGTTGCATTGCAACAATACGGCATCCGATTTCAGGGGATTCCCATGCCAGTTCGTGAGTTCTTCGCCGACGCCCTGCCATGTCAGCGCCGCGTGGCGGTTCAATGGGTGGCGGCGGGCATCCTGCTGCCCACCTGGGGCCACAGTGCCCAGGCGCAGATAGGGCTGTCGGGGGCCATCAACTATGCGGGCTGGTTCCGCGCCCTGTCGCAGCGGATGGCCAAGGCCTATTGCCAGCAGTACCTGCAGGTGCTGCCGGGGGCGGCGGTGGATGTGATGGGGCTGGCGCGCAAGATGGTGCAGTCGGGCAGCAGCGAACTGGCGCGGGGCCTGCAGTCGGGGCGCTGGCCGGCCGACGTGGGGCGCCAGCTGGAAGAAGTGCAAAAGCAGTTTGCCCTGCTCAACCAGTTGACCGCCGTGCCAGCCACCCAGACGGCGCTGGTGGTGGCGGCGTCCGACCAGGCCGACCGCACGCTGCTGGTTTCCCAGGCCGTGACCGAGTCGATCGAGAGGCTGGCGCAGGCCCCCAGCGCGCGGCTGGTGAACCTGGCGGGCCGCCAGCGCATGCTGTCGCAGCGCCTGGCCAAGAACTACTTTCTGCACGCGGCCAAGGTGGAGTCCAAGGTGGTGCAGGCGCAACTGGCCTCCGACGCCGCCGACTTCCGCCAGGCACTGCAGACGTTGAAGGCGGCGCCGGTGTCCACCCCCGCCATCCGCAACGAGCTGGAGCTGGCCGACTCGCAGTGGCTGTTCTTTGAATCGGCCCTGCGCCGCCCGGCAGATGACGTGGGGCTCAACGCCGTGGCCACCACCAGCGAGCGCCTGCTGGGCGTGATGGACAAGCTCACCAACCTGTACGAGGCAGCCCTGCGCGAGGTGCTGGGCTGAGCGTCCGGGGGCATCCGGCCCCCCGTCAGCCCCTGCAGGCCGCGTGCTGCGTGAAGTCCGCCAGGCGGCAATCGCGCCCCACCAGCACCAGCCGGGTGTCCAGCGCGTCGAAGAATCCCGGGGGTGGTGGCAGGGGCAGGCGCTGCACGCGTTTGTGCGCGTCGATGCGCACCGCCGCCAGCTCATAGTCGCGCGCCAGGGCCATCCACAGGCCGTGGGCCCCGGCGGACTGGCGTGCCCCGGTCATGAGGCTGCGGCCCGAGTCCAGCCACCAGCGGTAGATGGCGGAGGCAATGCCCATGCGGCGGTAGCCGTCCACCACCTTGGTGTGGGGCGCGCGCAGGTGGCGGTCGGTGCGGCGGTCCACCTCGACCAGACGGTTGAACACGGTGTAGGCCACGATGCGGTTGCGCTGCGGGTCGATGGCGTAGACAAAATACTCGCCGTCGGCCTCGCGCAGGCGCAACTCCAGCCCGTGCAGGCGCAGGGGCAGCGCGCGCATCGCGTCGCGGGTGCGGTGGTTGGTGCGGATGCGTTCGTGCAGTGCGTCGAACTCGCGCTGGATGTCGCGGCCCGACAGGTCCACGTCGATGCGAAGTTCGGTCAGCAGGTGGCCCAGCGCACCCAGCCAGCCCCGGCTGGCCGGGGCACCGGGGGCGATGCGGGGCGCGAGGTGCAAGGCGCAGGCTCCGGGCATCATGGCGTGTGCCCCGGGCCATCGGTCCAGCAGCCGCTCAGCAGGCGCGCGGGCTGCTCACGGGCGCACACCCGGGCGCTGTGGGGCCAGTCGGGCAGCGGCACCACCAGGCCGGCGTACACGCCATAGGCTTCACCCGCCGCGATGGTTTCCCCCGCCGACAGGCTTTCGCCCGCGCGGATGGCCCCTCCTGCGTGGATGCGCCCGCCCGCGCGCACGCCCGAGCCCACCTGCAGGTGGCCGCGGCAGTCCACGTCGCCCGCCACCTGCAGGCCGTGCGTGGCCTGCACGGCCGCGTCGCCGTGCAGGTGGCCGCCCACCTTGATGCCTCCGCCGCCGTCCAGGGCGCCTGCCACGCGCAGGTCCTGGCCCACGGTGCAGTGGCCGCCGATGTGGGCCGAGGCGCCAGCGTCCAGCTCGCCGCCCACGCGCAGGCCGCCCGTGCACTGCAGCCGCTGCGCCACCACCAGGGAGCCGCCCACGCGCGCGTCGCCGTGCAGCCGCACGCTGCCCTCACAGCGCAGCGCGCCCGCGACGCGCAGGTCTTCTCCCACCCGCAGCGCACCGCCCACCCGCAGGCCACCCAGCACGCTGAGGCTGCGGCCGGTGCGCAGCACACCGTCCACGTCGGCGCTGCCCTGGCACCGCACGCTGCCGGCGAACACCAGCGCGTCGGCCTCCAGATGGTCCACCTCCAGCACGTCGTTGGTGGGGCCGAACTGGTCGAGCATCCAGCAGGCGTCCTCCACCCGGCCTTCGCGCACCAGGTCGTCCAGCAGGGCCTGGTAGTTGCTGGCGCCCTCCTGGCGGCGCAGGTACCAGCGGTAGCCGTCGGCGCAGGGCCGTTTGGCGCGGATGAAGTGGCGGGTGATGTCGGTGGCGGCCGTCAGGCCGGCAGCGGCTCCGTCGGCGGGGTCGTGGCGCGCGGGGGGGCACGGGGCGAGCGATATCTCGCCGGAAGGGAACGGGGGCATCAACACTCCTCAAGGCTGCCCCGGGCCGTGGCCTGGGCGCAAGCAAGCGCCTGGGGGATGGGCCCGGCGACAGGAGGTGCGCGAAAGAACGTGGGGGAGAGGGTGTCGCCGGGCTCAGGAGTCTGCAGCAAGCGTGCAGACCCGGCGGTCGCCGGCCTGGAGGGTGGCTTGCGAGCGCGCGGCACGGCGCAGCGGCGCGGTGCCGCTGGGGGTCGTGACGGGAGAGGCGCTTGCAAACATGGATGGGCGGCACTATAGGCAGCTGCCCTGCAACCGTCAATCAATCCGCACCTCCCTGGTGCGGCTTGTGCCTGCGCGGGGCGGCCTCCGGCGGCCTTGCAGGTGGCGGGCGCCCGGGCGCGATCCCTTGCGAGACCGCCAGCAGGTGCCTACACGCAGCGCCCGCCGTCCACCTCGATGCACACGCCGCTGACGAAGGACGCCTCGTCGCTCGCCAGGTACAGCGCGGCGTTGGCCACGTCCAGCGCGGTGGAGAAGCGGCCCAGCGGAATGGTGGCCAGGAACTTGGCGCGGCGCGCCTCGTCCACCGGGCCGCCCGCGAACTCGGCGGCCAGGCCGGTGTCGGGGTTGAACACGGGGTTGATGCAGTTCACGCGGATGTTGTCGGGGCCCAGCTCGGCGGCCATGGACTTGCTGGTGATGATGACGGCGCCCTTGGAGCCGTTGTACCAGGTCAGGCCCGGGCGGGGGCGCAGGCCGGCGGTGGAGGCGATGTTGATGATGCTGCCGCCACCGGCCTTGCGCAATGCGGGCACGGCGTGGATGGCCGACAGGTAGATGCTCTTCATGTTGATGGCATAGACCTTGTCGAACTCGTCCTCGCTCACTTCGAGCATGGGGCGGTTGCGGTGCGTCCAGCCCGCGTTGTTCACCACCACGTCCAGGCGGCCGTACAGGCGCACGGCCTCGTCCACCATGGCCTTCACTTCGGCGGACTTCGTCACGTCGGCCTTGAAGAAAGCGGCCGTGCCGCCTGCCGCCGTGATCTCGGCCACCACGCGCTGGCCTCCTGCCTCGTTGATGTCATTGACGATGACCTTGCCGCCCTCCGCGGCCAGGCGCTTGGCGATGCCTTCGCCAATGCCGTTGCCGGCGCCGGTGACGATGATGGATTTGTTCTGCACACGCATGGGTGTCTCCGATGGGTTGTGGTGAGATATATCAAAATTGATAGCTGCCAGCGCTTATTCAACCAGCGCTAGAGCCCGATGGGGCTGAAACTTCAGTGGCAGGGGCCGTCGGGGCGGCCGGGGCGGGTGCCTTGGATTCCCGGCCATGGAACTGGGGGAAAAATTCCTTCACGCCGCTGCCGTTGAAGTCCCACCCCGTGCACTGGCCCAGGTGGCGCGGCGGCTCGTCGGGGTGGCTGGCGGCAAACACCGCAGGCACCGACTGGAAGGCCGCCGTGGCCAGGTTGAACAGCAGTTCGCGCAGGTGTGTGCAGCTTTCCACGCCGCCCAGGTGCTTCTGAATGGCCTGGCGCCAGCCGCGCGCCATGCTGCAGCCCACCATGCGCTGCAGCGCCGCCTGGGCCTCGGTGCAGCCTTTGAGCGGGTGCGAGTCCATGGACACGTCCACCGCCTGCACCACCAGCTGGCGGTTCACGGTCACGCGCAGCCACATGTGGTGGATGGCCTCACCCGCCAGGCGCGTGCGCGTCGGGTCGCGGTGCGAGGGGGCGTCGTAGGCCTTGCTGTCGTGCAGCTCGCCCTCGATGTCCCACAGGCCATCGTCGCGTTCAAAGCCCTGGTAGTTCACCCGGCGGACATGCTTCAGGGTGCGGGGGGCGGGGGGACTCAGGGGCATGGAGGAAGAAAAATCGTCGTACAGAAGCAGCCGAGGTTAGCGGGGCCTGCCCGTGCCGTCGTGCGCGGGCGGGACACTGAGAACGTGTTCACGATCTCGCAGGGGATCGCGTTGGAGCGCAATCGGGATGAGTGGATGCTTCGGATGCGCCGCATGGGCTCATGCCCATGCAAGCAGCCGAGGCGCCCAATCGCCCGATTTCGCTCCAACCCTTCGGGCAGTGGTCTTTGCGGGCGGTCTGCGGCGTTGCGGCGCTTGCCAATAGCCGAGCTATTGGCTGCCCACCGCGCCTTGCATCCCATCCCGCAAAAACCACTGCGCGACCCCTGGGAGATCGTGAACACGTTCTAAGGCCTTCAACCGTACTTGATGGCGACGGTCTTCAAGGTGGTGAAGCCGTACAGTGCCTCAAAGCCCTTTTCGCGCCCGTAGCCGCTGGATTTGACGCCGCCAAACGGCAGCTCCACACCGCCCGCAGCGCCGTAGTTGTTGATGAACACTTGGCCGCTGTGCACACGCTTGGCCATGCGGAACTGGCGCGCACCGTCGCGCGTCCAGATCCCGGCCACCAGGCCGAACTGCGTGGCGTTGGCGAGTTCCACCGCATGGTCCTCGTCCTGGAAGGCCATGGCCGACAGCACGGGGCCGAAGACTTCTTCCTGCGCCAGGCGGTGGCCCACGGGCACATCGCGCAGCAGGGTGGGGGCCTGGTAGTAGCCGGTCTCGGGGGCTTCGTCCACCACCACGCCCTGGGCCACCATGGGGATGCCGGCCACCTGGGCGTCGGACAGGAAGTCCCACACGCGCTGCTGCTGCGTCTGGCGGATCAGCGGGCCCACGTCCAGGTCCATGGCGGCGGGGCCCACGCGCAGCTTTTCAAACGCCTTGCCCAGGCGTTCGAGCAGGGGTTCATAGATCAGCGAGTCGATCAGCACGCGCGAGCCCGCCGAGCAGGTCTGCCCGGCGTTCTGCACGATGGCGTTGATGACCACGGGAATGGCGGCGTCCAGGTCGGCATCGGCAAAGATGATCTGCGGGCTCTTGCCGCCCAGCTCCAGCGTGACGGGGCAGTGGCGCTCGGCGGCCACCTGCTGGATCAGCGTGCCGATCTTGGGGCTGCCGGTGAAGCTGATGTGGTCGATGCCGGGGTGGCGCGCCAGCGCGTCGCCCACCTCGTGGCCGTAGCCGGTGACGATGTTCAGCGCGCCGGAGGGGAAGCCCACCTCGGCCGCCAGCTGCGCCACGCGGATCAGCGACAGGCAGGCGTCCTCGGCGGGCTTGACCACGCAGACGTTGCCCGCCGCCAGGGCGCCGCCCACGCTGCGGCCGAAGATCTGCATGGGGTAGTTCCAGGGGATGACGTGGCCCGTGACGCCGTGGGGCTCGCGCCAGGTGAGCACGCTGTAACCGTCGGGGTAGGGAATCGTCTCGCCGTGGAACTTGTCGCACGCACCGGCGTAGAACTCGAAGTAGCGCGCCAGCGCAATCGCATCGGCGCGTGCCTGCTTGGTGGGCTTGCCGCAGTCGCGCTGCTCCAGGGCCGTGAGTTCGTCGGCATGCTCCAGGATCTTGGCCGAGAGCTTTTGCAGCAGGCGGCCGCGCTCCACGGGCGCCATCTTCTGCCACACCGCGTGGTAGCACTGGCGCGCCGCATGCACCGCCGCATCGATGTCGTCGGCGTTGCTGCGCTGGATTTCGTCGAAGGTCTGGCCGTCGGACGGGTCGATCACGGGGATCGTGCGGCCCGAGGCGGACGGAACCGAGGCGTTGGCGATGTAGTTCAGTTGCATGGCCGTCATTTTGCCCGGAAATGGAATGTGTGCTTATTAATTTTTTCAACCTTTGCGTCTCTCTTCGCGGCATGTGACACACGGTTTGGCGGGAAAGGGCGAGGCGGTTGGTAGCGAAGGCTTTCCATGCCGTGGGGCGAGTGATGGCTGTCACTCATGATTAGCCAGCTGCCCCCTGTGCAACGCATGGCGGAAGATCAGAGTTTGTGATAATGAACAAGAAAGTGACGCACTGGTCTGCTCAAATATGAAGTTAATATTATGGCCGCAAGTGCGTATACACGAAGCCATCGGTGCAAGTTATCTGCTATTCAGGTGTTGAACCTCAGGTTTGAAGCAACCCGTGCTGGGCGCTTTAGGTCAGCTTATTAATAATAATTTCTGAGATCTTATGTTGCAGTGTTTTTTGAAAATTATTTCAGTATCGTTGGCACTCCTTGGGCCGCTATTTGCATATCAAAATCCAGCGTGGATGTTTAGTGCCGAGGAGTGCGGCAAGGTTGGAGCGCTTTGTGTCCCTCCCATCCCGACCGAGTGGCGTTATTTTGATCAACCTATTTGTTCAGGGGGGGGCTGGGTTGGGTGTGCCAGAGTCGGAAGGTGGCGAGGCGATAGTTCTAAATTGCTCGATTGGTTTAATGGAATCGTACGGTATGCCCCCGCAGAGGCTGGGGAGTCGCTGTTCAAGATATACAGTTACTGCTCACGGCTGGAAAGCCACACAATATTTTTCGGCTCTTTCAAATGTTTCCTATGCTGAATCACCAGATTCACCATTCATAAAATACAAGTCCTGGGATATTGCCAGCCCTGCGGATAATTTGACATGTATCGGTAACGGGGAGGTAATCTCTACAATGTACAGAACAAGGCACCTTAGTTGCCCGCCTGGATTTATTGGAAATGATGGTTTGGTCGAGAGTCCGAACATCAGATACTGTTATAGATATTCTGAACAGCAACCTATTGAAAAATCCTGCAACCGGGCAGCTTTTGGGGAGGGAGCTGGTACTTTTTATTCTGGAAATCCCGCAACAGAGAGGGATCAGTACGGATTGTTCTTTGGCAATCCAGTAGAAACGGCCACCGGGGAGAAGTTTCAGGTCGAGTACGATTGGATTGACCCATCGGGAAGAGGCTTCAGTGTTTTGCGTCTTTATCGCACAGATTGGGCTGAACTTAAAAATGGCTTGATCGGCAATGCCTGGCAGTTTTCTATTTCTGCTCGCCTGCATTCAGTAACGGATAAACAAAAAGCAATCAGGCTACCTGATGGTTCCTTGAGGCGGTTTGTGGCTAATCTTGCTACAAGTCCAGTGCAATGGCAACCCAGCGGGCATGGCAGTACCTTGGTTGCATTGGGGGATAAGTTCTCGTATAAACATGCTGAAGATGGAAGTTTGTGGCTATTCCAAGGCGAACTATTGCAGGAGGTTGTAAGCCGGAACGGCTGGCGAAGAAAATACTTCTATAATCTTGGAAAAATTGAGAAAATTCAGGATGAATTTGGCAGGGAGATGATCTTCTCTTATGAGGGGAATGGGCCTATTTCCATATCCCTTCCTGGGGGTGGCTTGATCCGATATGCGTACAACGAGCTTGGCCAGTTATCGAGAGTGATCTATCCAGATGGTAGCTTCAGAAGCTATACATATGTGGGTTCTGGTTTATCTCCGCTTCTTGAGAAGATATATGATGAAAATGGGAATTTATTTTCAGAATTTGGCTATGACAGCAAGCGAAGGGCGGTAAGAACTTCTCAGTCCAATGGAGTGAATTCCTATGGATTTATATATTTTGATGGGGCAGGGCCAATTACCCATGTCAAAGACCCCTTGGGTCATCTGCGCGAATATGCCTTTTCTGTAAAATCTGGTGTAATCAATGTTACAAGTTCATCGCGTATCAGTCTGGACGGCACAGATGCTCGTTGGCGCACTGTTAATGAAAAAGGGCTTGTAGCCAGTTCCACCAACTCGCTCGGCGTGGTTACAAAACACTCTTGGGACACTGCGCGCTATCTACCGACATCGGTGGTTGAAGCCGCAGATACTGCAGATCAGCGTGCAACCAGCGTCACCTGGCACTCTCAATGGCGTCTGCCGTTGACTATCACCGAGCCAGGCCGGGTTACCACCTACACCTACGACAGCCAGGGGAACCCTCTGACCCAAACCGTCACCGACATCAGTGGTGGCTCCGGCGGCAGCTCCCGCATTACCAGTTGGACCTATTACCCCGGCGGTCTGGTCGCCTCTGAGACCGCCCCCAACGGCGCCACCAGCAGTTACCAGTACGACAGCACAGGCAATCTCACCGCTGCCACCGACACGCTGGGCCATGTGGACACCTACACCCACGACGCGGCAGGCCGCGTGCTCACCCACACCGTCCCCACGGGCCTGGTGATCACCTACACCTACGACCCTCGGGGTCGCATGCTCACCGTCAATCGGGGTGGCTTGTTGACGACAGTCACCTACAGACCCAGTGGCCAGGTCGCTACAGCCAGCCTGCCGCACGGCCACGTTGTCAGCTACACCTACGACCTTGCCCAGCGCCTCACTGGCTGGAGGGACAACCGGGGCAACGCGGGCGCCTACACCCTGGACAACATGGGCAACCGCACGCAGGAAGAGATCCTCAACGCCCAAGGGCAGTTGGTGTGGCGGCTGGCACGCACCATTAACAGCCTCAACCGCGTGGAGAGCGTGATCCTGGGGGGCAGCCAAACCACCACTTTTGCCTACGACAATAACGGAGACCGGGTGGCTATCTACAATGGCCTGAACCAGAGCACCCGCCAATCCCTGGACGCCCTGCGCCGCACCAAGGCCATCACCAACGCCGAAAACGCCACGGCCAACCTGGCCTACAACGCTCTCGATGCCATTACCCGGGCCAGCGACTTCAAAGGCGTAGCCACCACCTACACCCGCGACGCTTTAGGCAACGCCACCACAGAAACCAGCGCAGACACCGGCGCGCAGACCGCCCAGTACGACGCACTGGGCCTGCCCAGCACCATCACCGACGCCCTGGGCCAGGCCACCACCATCGAACGCGACCTGCTGGGCCGCCCCACGCTCATCACCTATGCCGACGGGCGCACCACCACCCTGCGCTACGACCTCACCACCGCCAGCCGGGGATACCTTGGCGAGATCGTGGACGCCAGCGGCACCACCACCTACCAGCGCGACCTGCTGGGCCGCATCACCACCAAGACCCAGACCCTGATCAACGGCGACACCCGCAGCGTGAGCTACGGCTACAACCCCCAGGGCCTGCTGGCCAGCACCACCTACCCCGGCGGGCAAGTGCTGCAAAACGTCTACGACACCACCGGCCAGCTCACGGGCCTGACCTGGGCGGGCCAGCCCCTGGTCAGCGGCATCACCTGGAACCCCCTGGGCCAGCCCACCGGCTGGAGCTGGAACCTGCCCGGCGGTGCGGCCGCCATCCCCGCCACCCGCAGCTACAACACGGCGGGCCAACTGGCCACCACCGAATTCAGCAGCTACCAGTACGACGCAGCGGGCCGCATCACGACCATCAGCCAAGACCTGTGGCAGCCTGCCAGCACCAACCCCCAAGACAGCACCCTCAGCCAGGCCACCAAGCTCTGGACGGTGAAGTACGACCTGGCGGGCCGCATCGTCGAGCTAGGAGACACAGGGCGCACCACCACCTACACCTACGACGCCAACGGCAACCGCACAACCAGCGTGCAGACCACCACCCTGGGCACCCCTGGCACCCTCAGCCGCACCTACGGCAGTGCCAGCACCCACAACCGCCTGCTGGGCTTTACGCAAACCGCCACCGCGGGCGGCAGCGCGGCCAACACCAGCGTCACCTACCAATACAACAGCGCAGGCGACCTGCTGGGCGACGGCCTGACCAGCTACCGCTACGACAGCGAAGGCCGCATGGAAAGCGCCAGCACCGGCCAGGGCGAAGACGCCCCCACCACCAAATACGCCCACAACGGCCTGGGCCAGCGCGTGTTCAAGACCGAGCCTTTGTACAGCGGCACACAAAGCAGTGGCAGCACCGGCAACAAAACCGGCAAGAACCTGAACAACCTGCTGGCCGACGACGAAGGCGACGACAACAAGGAAACCCAGGCAGAACCACCCGGCCTCATCCAGCAAATCCTCAGCTTCTTCAGCAAACTCTGGAGCCCCGGCACCAGCGACGCCGAGAAGCTGGGCTACAGCTACGTGTATGCAGAAGACGGCAGCCTGCTGGGCGAATACGGCTCGGGCGGCAGCAACAGCAGCGGCACCGCCCAATACATCTATTTACCCACCGCCAGCGGCCCCATGCCCATAGCGGCAGTGGTCAAAGGCCAAACCTATGCGGTCCACAGCGACCACCTGAACACCCCCAGAAAGCTCACCCAGTCCGATGGGCAAACCGCGTGGCAGTGGGCGTACAGTGCGTTTGGGGATGAGCAACCGACCACGGGGGCCAAGCGGTTTACGAGCGAGAGCACGAACCCGACGACGGGGGCCACCAGCATCCCGGAAGTCACGTTCAACCTGCGGTATCCGGGGCAGTACTTTGACCCAGAGACAAAGCTGTACTACAACTACTTTCGCACGTATGCGCCGAGCACAGGGCGGTATACGCAGGGCGATCCGATTGGGTTGGATGGGGGGTGGAATCGGTTTGCATATGTGAGTGGAAATCCGCTGAGCTACACCGATCCATTAGGTTTGTGGGAAATTTCAGATATTTTTCCTGAGGGTGCGCCAATCCTGCCTATTGGCAGGGCATTAGGCGGGGTTGTTGCTTATGGGCAGGGAGTGATCACCGGAAACAGCGCGTTAGCCAATGCGGCCATGGAAGGCTTGCAATGCAGCAGAGCTGAAAATATGGAAGCGCTAGGTATCGTTCTCTCTGTGGGGCGTGGCGGTAGGCAGATGCGCTTGCGGGAGTTATCTACAGATAATAAGCTGGGCACTGCGGATAGAGGATGGTTGATGCAGGAAATAAATGCCATTAATCGTGGGCAAAGGGTGAGTATCCGAAATCCTCCGGGAAAGGATCTTGCTCATGAGAGAGGTCGGGAAGCTGCAAAAGGATATGATTATGGTAGTGCCAATCTGCAAGATCGCAACCTACACAAGCTGCAGCACAAATATGATAATTTTGGACGCGCTAACAAAGAAAGGCCTTTGCCATGATTTCTAATGAAAAGGAGATTAATGCGATTATTTCTCTTGCTGGTCCGGAGAGGTTTTTCAGATTTGTAAAGGTGGTGGCAGATCGGCAGGAGGTATGGGGTTTGTATAGAGAGGGATGGGCTCTGGCTCAATCCGATGAAGGGGAAAAGGTTTTTCCACTTTGGCCAGCTAGGGAGTATGCTGAATTGTGTGCGGTGAGTGAATGGGATGGATACAAGGCTGAACCCATTGAACTGGAGAATTTTTTAAATAATTTGTTGCCACAACTTGCTATAGATGGTGTTTTGCCGGGGGTTTTTTATACACCTACTGATAAGGGCGTAACACCTTCTGTAAATATATTGAAGGCTGCGATAGAAAAAGAGTTGGAAAATTACTAAATTTCTACGATATGAGAGATCGTTGAAATTGATCTCAAGGAAATTGGTAAGAGGAGGGTTTCCGCGTCTCGGAGATCCGTTATTGCTGGTACGATATCTGCGCCTTTCATTGCTGCTATGGTTACGAGCGCGACCGATATTGCTGCAGTGTGCTACAGCAGTAGTCGCACTCATGCCGGCCTCAGCCATTGAAAACTCCTCAATTGATAGCTGGTAGCGCTCGTCTATCAGGCGCTAGCTGTTGATTCTCAGGAGGTTGTTCATGGCCGGAATGCGGCTGATGGGCGGCTGATGGTTGAGAGCGGAGTGTGGTCGACACCAGTTGTAGCCGTCAATGAATGGCTGCAATGCAGCTTGGCGCTGGGCTGAACTCTCGTAGGGTCTGGCATAGGCCCATTCGCGCAAACTGGTCTGCACGAAGCGCTCGGCCTTGCCGTTGGTCTTGGGCGTGTAGGGCCGTGTTCGGATGTGCCGGATGCCCAGTTCCTGGCAGGCTGCCCCGAAGGTGTTCTTGTAGCCCGCGCCGTTGTCGGTCATGACGCGCTCGATGCGCACGCCCAGGCTGGCGTAGTAGTCCACGGCCTGGCGCAGGAACTGCACGCAGCTCAGGGCCGTCTCATCGCCCAACACCCGGGCGAAGGAGACCCGGGAGTGATCGTCGATGGCCAGATGCACGGCGTCCCAGCCGATGCCTCGGTTGCGGTGCTGGCGCCGGCCCGTGATTCGGTGGCCCACGCCCTGGATGCATCCCAGGCGCTTGGTGTCGATGTGCAGCAACTCGCCAGGGCTGGCCCGCTCATAGCGGCACACGGGCACGGGCGGTTGCAAGGCGCTCAAGCGGCTCAAGCCCAGGCGGGCCATGTGCCGGGCCACGGTGGACAGGCTGCGGCCGCACTGGCGGGCGATGCGCCACAACGGCAGGCGTTGTCGGCGGTGCAGTTCGAACTGGCTCACCTGTTCGGGGCGGCAAGCTGTGGGGCTGTGATGCGGTCGCGAGCTTCGATCACACAGCCCTGCGGTGCCTTCGGCCCTGAAGCGGGCCAGCCACTTGAACCCGGTGCGGCAGCTCACGCCCATGGCCTGGGCGGCCGCTGTCACGCACCAGCCTTCGTCCAATACCCTGCTGACCAGCAGGGCTCGACCCGCAGCCGTCAAGCGGGCATGCTTATGACTGTTCATCCGTCTCTCCTGACTTGAGTTGCTTGGCCTGGTAACCACAGCTTCCCAAATCCGAGACGGATGAACAACCTATTGAGACATCACAGCTAGCGGCCAATTTGGTCCCAAATCCGGCAAGGCCAGTGGGCTCCACCCCTTGCTGGCCCTGGCCCTTGTCTTTGCCGGGGCCGCATCCCACGCCACCAGTCTCCCTCGCATTCCCCCGGCCATCCACAACGACCCGCACCTGCTGGGCGACGGCCTGACCACCTACCGCTACGACAGCGAAGGCCGCCTGGAAAGCGCCAGCACCGGCCAGGGCGAAGACGCCCCTACCACCAAATACGCCCACAACGGCCTGGGCCAGCGCGTGTTCAACACCGAGCCTTTGTATAGCGGCACACAAAGCAGTGTCAGCACCAGCAGCAAAACCGGCAAGAACCTGAACAACCTGCTGGCCGACGACGACGAGCCTGGGGCAGCAGAACAACCCGGCCTCATCCAGCAAATCCTCAGCTTCTTCAGCAAACTCTGGAGCCCCGGCACCAGCGACGCCGAGAAGCTGGGCTACAGCTACGTGTATGCAGAAGACGGCAGCCTGCTGGGCGAATACGGCTCGGGCGGCAGCAACAGCACAGGCACCGCGCAATACCTGTACCTGCCCACCGCCAGCGGCCCCATGCCGATCGCGGCAGTGATCAAGGGAACGGCCTACGCCGTGCACAGCGACCACCTGAACACCCCCAGAAAGCTCACCCAAGCTGATGGGCAAACCGCGTGGCAGTGGGCATACAGTGCGTTCGGCGACGAACAGCCCACCATTGGGGCCAAGCGATTCACCAGCGAGAGCACCACCCCCACCACGGGCGCCACCAGCATCCCGGAAGTCACGTTCAACCTGCGGTATCCGGGGCAGTACTTTGACCCAGAGACCAAGCTGCACTACAACTACTTCCGCACGTATGCGCCGAGCACGGGGCGGTATACGCAGGGGGATCCGATTGGGCTAAACGGCGGTTGGAGCCGGTTTGGATATGCCGAACAAAATCCGTTGTTCTTCACCGATCCGAACGGACTTTGCCCCATTTGCGTCGGTGTTTTTGCGATGGCAGAAGTCACCATGCTGCTCCACTCTGCAGCGATGGACCCGGTGCCGCTGCCGGGCTCCAGCATTGCAGCACGATCCTCTGTTGGCGCTGCGATGGTGGGGCAGGCGATTCCTGCAGCGGTTTCTAAAATGACGCCTGTCTCCCAGGCCATCATTCATGGAGTTGATACTGGCGCGTACTGTGCAGCTAAAAGCATTGACGAATTAGCAATACAGTTCGGTAAGGTAGAAAATCAAATATCTCACACTTTCAGGCATGTAGAAAAAGCAGGATTTGATCGGAAGGCGGTGCAAGAGACTATTAGGCAAGACCTTTTGAGATCTGCTGAATCCTTGGTAGGCGGGCAGTACAGTGGTAGTGTTGTGTTAAATGGCACAAAACTTGAATATAGTGCGTTTAAATTATCGGATGGGACTATAAATGTCGGACGAATTACTCCGCCAAGAAAATAAAAAAACGCGTTTTTTGCGCGAAGATGAAAAAATGCTTTTGACTGCATTGCTATCTAAGCATGCAGACTTTCTTCGCTTTAAAGAAGAGATCGCGCGGGGGAAGGTGTGTGATATGTCGGATGGGGGTATGGGGAGCGTAAAATTCGTTATGACTGAAGAGCGGTCACTAGGTGGAATTCTGGTTGAGGCGGATTATTTTGATGACGATGGCGTCCCTGTGGTTATTTCGATTAATGTGGATGAAAAGGGAAATCTTTATGAGATGGATTTTTGGAAAACTGATTTCTCACCCTTGATTAAATATCCGCAGCCGGAGTCGGTGCTAATAAAAATTTGATTGATCTGCGGATGATTTTTACAGATACATGGGTCAGGTTGCCTTCTACTAAAATCGTGCAAACCTATTTCCTTTGACCAATAGAGGGTGAGGGTGAACTCAAAAACGAAGTGCAATACTCCCTACCGGGGTTTAGTTAGCAGCTATTGAAAAATCCTGAATTGATAGCTGCTAGCGCTTACCCATCAAGGGCTAGCAGCCAATTTGGTTCCAAACCCGGCAAGGCAAGCAGGCTTCGCGCCCTGCTTGCCTTGGCCCTCGTCTTTGCAGGGGCCACATCCCACGCTATCAGTCTCCCCAGCATTCCCCCGGCCAGCCACAACCATACGCACCTGCTGGGCGACGGCCTGACCACCTACCGCTACGACGGCGAAGGCCGCCTGGAGAGCGCCACCACCGGCTCGGGCGCAGACGCCCCCACCACCAAATACGCCCACAACGCCCTGGGCCAGCGCGTATTCAAGACCGAGCCGCTGTACAGCAGCGCCACCCAAAGCACCAGCAAGAACTAGGACAACCTGCTGGCCGACGACCAGGAGCCTCAAGAGCAACCCAGCTTCATCCAGCAACTCCTCACCTTCTGGAGCAAGCTGTGGAGCCCGGGCACCAGCGATGCCGAGAAACTCGGCTGGAGCTACGTCTATGCAGAGGACGGCAGCCTGCTGGGCGAATATGGATCGGGCGGCAGCCACAGCAGCGGCACCAACCAATACCTCTACCTGCCCACGGCAGCAGGGCCGATGCCGATAGCGGCCATCATCAAAGGCCAACCCTACGCCATCCACAGCGACCACCTGAACACCCCGAGGAAGCTCACCCAGGCCGATGGGCAAGCCGCGTGGCAGTGGGCGTACAGCGCGTTCGGGGACGAGCAGCCGACGACGGGGGCAAAGCGGTTCACGAACGAGACGACCAACCCCACGACGGGGGCCACCAGCATTGCGTAGGTCACGTTCAACCTTCGGTATCCGGGGCAATACTTTGACCCAGAGACAAAGCTGCACTACAACTACTTTCGCACGTATGCGCCGAGCACAGGGCGGTATACGCAGGGCGATCCGATTGGGTTGGATGGGGGATTCAACAGATTTGGGTACGTAAATCAAAACGCATTGTCATTTATTGATCCTGCGGGATTGAGTGCGACTGATATTGAGATTATGCTTAGGGAACTAGCATATGAATTTGGCGAATTTCGGCCAAGAGGAACTTGGATGTTTGGTGTTCCTAGTAACCCTGATGACATTGCTGCGACAGAATTAATATCTGGAAATATGATTTTTCGTCCTGAATGGTCCACCCCTGGGTGCTTGTCACCTGAAGAGTTTAATACTCGAATTAGCAAGGTTTTTCATGAGAGTATGCACAGTACGGATAGTGCATTTCGGAGAATTTTTGGAGGCGAGGCAAATCACGAATTAATATGGAATCGTGAGAGATGGGAATTTGGGGTTATGCATCCAAGTAAGAGAAAAAAGCAGGGAACGATGTGGGGAAATCCGAGATCAACCCCCGTGGATGAGGATGCCATCTACAGCAGGTATTTAAAGAGCAATCCAGACTGCACTTGTAGGCGATAGGAAAAAGCATGAACCGTCCAAAAGTTGTTGTTTTGCTTTTATTTCTATCGATTGGTTTTATATTATTTGGATTTTTGTTCTTTGGGAAGGTGCATGAAAATCAGCGCGTGAAGACCACAAATATGAATATTTCTGATGTGGGTGCCGCTATTGGTTTGTTTGAAAAAGAATTCCATCATTATCCTAAAGTATTGGAGGATTTGGCTCCGCCGCAAGGGAATTTTATATATCCAACCGCGCGTGTTCTTGATGGATGGGAACAACCGATCAGGTATTATTTGACGGAGGGGGCTATAAAGCCTTTCAATCTGTACTCGATTGGTAAAAATGGCAGGGACGAGCATGGTTCTGGGGATGATTTGAGTTTTTGGTCTTTAGAAAATGCAGGCCTGGAAGGGCGGATTCAAAAGTGAAGTGCAACACGCTCCACTCATGCTGGCTCTCAGCTATTGAAAACTCCTAATTTCATAGCTGCCAGCGCTTACTCATCAAGCGCCAGAGGCCAATTCGGCCTCAAACCCGCCAAGGCCAGCAGGCTCCACACCCTGTTGGCCTTGGCCTTCGTCTTTGCCGGGGCCGCATCACACGCCAGCATTCCCAGCGCTCCCCCTGCCAGCATCGGTTGTTTCTCTGAAATCCTGGACGCCAGCGGCACCACCACCTACCAGCGCGACCTGCTGGGCCGCATCACCACCAAGACCCAGACCCTGATCAACGGCGACACCCGCAGCGTGAGCTACGGCTACAACCCCCAGGGCCTGCTGGCCAGCACCACCTACCCCGGCGGGCAAGTGCTGCAAAACGTCTACGACACCACCGGCCAGCTCACGGGCCTGACCTGGGCGGGCCAGCCCCTGGTCAGCGGCATCACCTGGAACCCCCTGGGCCAGCCCACCGGCTGGAGCTGGAACCTGCCCGGCGGTGCGGCCGCCATCCCCGCCACCCGCAGCTACAACACGGCGGGCCAACTGGCCACCACCGAATTCAGCAGCTACCAGTACGACGCAGCGGGCCGCATCACGACCATCAGCCAAGACCTGTGGCAGCCTGCCAGCACCAACCCCCAAGACAGCACCCTCAGCCAGGCCACCAAGCTCTGGACGGTGAAGTACGACCTGGCGGGCCGCATCGTCGAGCTAGGAGACACAGGGCGCACCACCACCTACACCTACGACGCCAACGGCAACCGCACAACCAGCGTGCAGACCACCACCCTGGGCACCCCTGGCACCCTCAGCCGCACCTACGGCAGTGCCAGCACCCACAACCGCCTGCTGGGCTTTACGCAAACCGCCACCGCGGGCGGCAGCGCGGCCAACACCAGCGTCACCTACCAATACAACAGCGCAGGCGACCTGCTGGGCGACGGCCTGACCAGCTACCGCTACGACAGCGAAGGCCGCATGGAAAGCGCCAGCACCGGCCAGGGCGAAGACGCCCCCACCACCAAATACGCCCACAACGGCCTGGGCCAGCGCGTGTTCAAGACCGAGCCTTTGTACAGCGGCACACAAAGCAGTGGCAGCACCGGCAACAAAACCGGCAAGAACCTGAACAACCTGCTGGCCGACGACGACGAGGCAGAACCCGCCAAGGCCGAACAACCCGGCCTGGTCCAATGGCTCCTGGGCTTCTGGAGCAAACTCTGGAGCCCCGGCACCAGCGACGCCGAGAAACTGGGCTTTAGCTACGTGTACGCAGAAGGCCGCAGCCTGCAGGGCGCGTACGAAGAATGCAGCACCGACACCTCAGGTAGCGCGCAATACGCAATACCTCTGGCTGCCCATGGACTCAGTAGCAGCCAGCCCGCAGCGCCGCCAGGTCCAAGATCTCCACCTCGCCACGCTGCACGCGCACCAGGTGGCGCGACTCCAGGTCCTTGAGGATCTGGTTGGTGGTCTGGCGCGAGATGGCCAGCATCAGCGACAGCTGCTCCTGCGAGATGCCGATCACGCGGCGCGACTGGCCCTCGGCCGTCCACTGGCCGTAGCCCTCGGCCATCATCACCAGGCGGCGTGCCAGGCGCTGCGGGGCGGGCAGCAGCGCCAGTTCCTCCATGGCCACGAAGGCGGTGCGCAGCTTGTCGGTGAGCAGCAGGGCCAGCGCATGCCAGTGTTGCGGGTGGGCCTGCAGCCAAGCCTGCAGCCGTTCGTGCGGCACCTGCAGCAGCGTGCTGGCCTCGGCGGCATGGGCGTCGTGGGTGCGCGCCGAGCCGTCGAACACCGAGATCTCGCCAAACCAGTGCGGCGGCTCCAGCCGCGTGAGCAGCGCAGCGCGCGCCTCGTGCGCCCGCCCGCCCGTGCCCGAGATGCTGATGGCCCCGCGCACCACCGCGTACAGCCCGCAGGGGGCGTCGCCGCGCAGGAACAGCACCTCGCCCGGCTGCAACTGGCGCAGGTGGGCCATGGCGATCAGCGGCTGGGCAAAGTCCGGCGGCAGGTGGGCAAACCAGCGGCCGGACTGGAGAACGGGCAGGTAGGCGGCGGGGTGGGTCATGCGGGGAGGGCGGGGCGCGCGCGGGGCGGAAGGAAGGGGCTGAAGGGGAAGTGCTGAAGGGAAGGGGGCTTTTTGTCGTGTGTACGACAGACGTTGCGGCCCCTGCGGGGCGACCATTGATCCTGCTCAAAACAATACCAGGAGACACCCATGAAAACCCTGATCGACCACCTGGCCCAGTACGCCGACTACCACCGCGACCCGCGCAACATCCACACCCACTTCGTGGGCGTGCCGATGATCATGTTCGCGGTGGTGGTGCTGCTCTCGCGCCCCGCGTGGGCGGTGGGCGGCCTGCCCCTGACCCCGGCGCTGTTCTGCGCGCTGGCCAGCAGCGTCTTCTACCTGCGGCTCGACCTGCGTTTTGGCCTGGCCATGGCGGCGCTGCTGGCCGCGATGCTGGTGGTGGCGCAGTGGGTGGCGCTGCAGTCCATGGCCGTGTGGCTGGCCACGGGCATCGGCCTGTTCGCCGTGGGCTGGGTGATCCAGTTCGTGGGCCACCATTACGAAGGCCGCAAGCCCGCGTTCGTGGACGACCTCGTGGGCCTGATCGTGGGCCCGCTGTTCGTGGTGGCCGAGTGGGCCTTCGCGCTGGGCCTGCGCAAGGAAGTGCAGGCCGCCATCGAACTGCGCAGCGGACCGGTGCGCCTGCGCACGGGCCAGGCGGCGGCCTAGGGGCACGCCGCTTTTTCCGCCCGCCTCGCTGTCCCTTTTTCCTTTTCTTTCTCTCTCTCCTTGTCGTCCGGTCGCGGCACTCCGCCCACGGCGCCCTTGTGGCGCCGTGGGCATCGCCGTTTCCACCCGCTTTGAACGGAGCACGGCCCTCTGCGGGCCGTGTGTGCACATGAGCTTTGTTTCCATCCTTCCCCCCCTGCTGTTCATTGCGCTCGGGCTGGTCATGTTCGGCCTGGGCCTGTCGCTCACGGTGGGCGACTTCAGGCGCCTGCTGCAGCATCCGCGCGCGGTGCTGCTGGCCCTGGTGCTGCAGGTGCTGGTGCTGCCGGCGGCGTGCTACGCCCTCATCGTGCTGCTGGGCGTGGCCCCCGTCTACGCGGTGGGGCTGATGCTGCTGGCGGCATCGCCCGGCGGCGTGTCGGCCAACCTGTTCAGCCATCTGTTCGGCGGCAACGTGGCGATGAACATCTCGCTCACCGCCATCAACACCGTGCTGTCCATCGCGAGCCTGCCGCTCATCACCAACTGGGCCATCGACACCTTTGCCCGCACGGGCCAGGTGGTGCCGCTGCAGTTCGGCAAGGTGGTGGAGGTGATCGTCATCGTGCTGGTGCCCGTGGTGCTGGGCATGGCGGTGCACCGGCGCGCGCCGGCGTTCAGCGCACGCATGGAAAAGCCCATGAAGATCTTCAGCGCCGTGGTGCTGGCGGCGTTCGCGCTCATCGCCATCGCCAAGGAGTGGACGGCGCTCGTGGAGTCCTTCGCGGGCATCGGCCCGGCCGTGCTGCTGTTCAACGCCATCAGCCTCGCATCGGGCTACTACCTCGCACGCGCGGCGGGGCTGGACAAGTCCATGGCCACGGCGATCAGCTTCGAGATCGGCATCCATAATTCCACGCTCGCGATCTTCATCGCGCTGTCGGTGCTCGGCAACTTCCAGCTCGCGCTGCCCGCCGCCATCTACTCGGTCAGCATGTACCTCCTGGCCACGCTGTTCGGCATGCTGGTGCTGCGCCGCCCTGGCACGGCGGCCGCGGCCAAGGTGGCGTGAGCGCGATGCGGCCGCTGATGAAGAAGGCGCTGCTGGCCCTGGGGCTGCTGGCGGTGTTCGCGCTGGGCGCGCTGGCCTGGGCGCTGCAGCAGCACCCCTCGCTGCAGCCGTACGCGGATCTGCGCTGGAAGGTGCCCGCCGGCGGCGAGGCGCCGCCACCCGTCAAGGTGACCTTCCTGGGCGTTTCCACCGTGCTGCTGGACGACGGCGAGACGGCGCTGATGACGGACGGATTTTTCTCTCGCCCCGGCAAGCTGCAGACCTTCCTGGGCAAGGTGGAGCCCGACATGCAGGCCATCACGCAGGGCCTGCGGCGTGCCGGCCTGCCGGGCGAAACGGGCAGGCTGGCGGCGGTGATCCCCGTGCATTCGCACTACGACCACGCCATGGATGCGCCCGAGGTCGCGCGGCGCATGGGTGCGCTGCTGCTGGGCTCCGAGTCCACGGCCAACGTGGGGCGCGGCTGGGGCCTGGCCGAGGCGCAGATCCGCGTGGCGAAGCTGGGCGAGCCGCAGCGCTTTGGCCGCTTCACGGCGACGCTGTTCGCCAGCTGCCATGCGCCCACCGGCTTCACGGGGGGCGAGGTCACCGCCCCGCTGCACCCGCCGGTGCGTGCCAGCGACTACAAGGAGGGGCAAAGTTATGCCCTGCATGTGGAGCATGGCGGCAGGACGCTGCTCATCGTGGGCAGCGCGGGCTTCGAGCCTGGCGCGCTGCGCGGCGTGCAGGCCGACGTGGTGCTGCAGGGCATCGGCGCGCTGGGGCCCCGGCCCGAGAGCTACCGCGATGCGCTGTGGACCGAGGTGATCGCCGCCGTGGGCGCCCGGCGCGTCATTCCCATCCACTGGGACGACTTCTGGCAGCCTCCGGGCCGGCCCATGCAGCCCATGCCCCCGCCGCTCGATGCCTTCGATGTGTCCATGGCCTACCTGCGCGAGCGGGGCGCGCGCGACGGCGTGGATGTCCGCCTGCCGCTGGAGTGGCAGGCGATGGACGTGTGGGCCGGGCTGTCCGCGCGCCGTTGAGCGGTGAGGGAGCAGGGCGGCGGGCCCGGCGCGGCGTGGTGCTCAGACGGCTGGCAGGGGCCGGGGGCGGGTCTTGTACAGCAGCGCCGCCGTGGCCACCGCGCACAGCGCCACCAGCGCGCACAGGTGGGGCAGGGCGGCCGACAGCGGCGCGCCCAGCTGGTTGAGTCGCAGCGAGGCCTGCACGCCCGAGGTGCTGGGCAGCAGCCAGCGCAGCCACTGCAGCGGCTCGGGCAGGGCCTCCACGGGCCACGAGAAACCGGCCACGAACGCGATGGGCAGCGTGGTGAACAGCAGTACCTGCAGCGCGCGCTCGCGGTTGCCGAACCACAGCCCCAGCAGCGACCCCAGCGCGGCGACGGCGGGCACGTAGCAGGCCAGGAGCGCCAGTGCGCCCAGCGGGTTGCCGCCGCGCGGGTAGCCGTGCAGCACGAAGATCCAGCCAAAGTAGAACAGCCCGCTGGCCCAGCCCAGCGTGCTCAGCGCCAGCAGGCGGCCCAGCCAGGTGGTGGCGCTGGCTCGGTGCTCGCCGGCCTCCACCCAGGTGCCGGTGAGCAGGGCGGCGCCCATGAGCAGGGTCTGCTGCAGGATCAGCAGCGCCACGGCGGGCACCACGAAGCTGCCATAGCCCTCGATGGGATTGAAGAGCGCCACCATCTGCAGCTGCACCGGCGCGCGGCTGGCCGCGGCCTGCTGCGCGCTCTGGCCGCCGGCCTGCAGCTTGCGGATCTCGACCCCGGCGGACACCGTGCCCACCGCCTCGGCGAAGCCGTACTGCACGGCCTTGTTGAGCAGCGCATAGGCACCGTTGGCCTCGATGCTGACCACCGCGTTCTCGCCGCGCACCACGCTGCGCTTGAGGTTGGCGGGGATCAGCGCATAGCCTTCGATCTCGCCGCGCCACAGGGCCTCCTGCGCCTCGCGCTCGCTGCCCGTGACCAGGCGCACCTCGATGCGCGGGTCGGCGTCGGCAAAGCGCGTGATCTGGCGCGACAGGCTGCTGTGGTCCATGTCCACCACCGCCACGGGCACGCGGGTGAGCACCTCGTCGGCATAGAACCAGGGGTAGAAGAAACCGTAGAGCACGGGCGCGCCGATCAGCAGCAGCAGCACGCCCTTGTCGCGCGCCATGGTGGCCAGCGCCAGCAGCCAGGCGTGCAGCAGGCCCCGGGGGGCGGGGTTCGTGTGGACGTGCATGTCAGCGGCCTCCCCAACTGGCGGGCTGGCCCGCGGCAAAGCTCAGCCCCATGGCGGCCACGAGCCAGAGCACGCCGGTGGCGATGAGCAGCGCCGCCATGGTGGACACGCTGGTGGCCAGCGGCGCGCCCATCTGCAACTGCTCGATCTGCAGCCGGATGTAGTGCGTGAACGGCATGGCCTCGGCCCAGGCGCGCGCGCTGGCGGGCATGCCCGCCAGGGGAAACGCCACGCCGCTGAACGCGAACGCCGGCGCCGCGAAGAACCCCGCGCCCGACAGCGCGGTGCGCAGCGAGCGCGTGAGGGCCGCCAGGGCCGCGCCCGCCGCCACCGACACGGCCATCAGCAGCGCCAGCGCGGCGGCCACCCAGGGCAGGCTGCCCGGCGGGTGCCAGCCCCGGCCCCAGGTGATGCCCGCCAGCGCCAGCAGGCCCACCAGCGTGAGCGTGGCCCAGGGCAGCACGAGCTTGCCCAGCAAGGCGCCTGCGACAGGGACGAAACGGCCCGTGCCCAGCCACTCGCCCAGGCTGCGGTCGCGCAGCTCGCGGCCCACCGTCCAGGCTCCGGCCGTCATGGCCAGGATGTGCAGCAGCGCGGGGATCAGCGCCGCGCCCAGGAACTGCTCGTAGTTGCTCGACACGTTGAACAGCGCCACCAGCTGCGTGTGGATGGGCTCCCTGCTCACGCGCACGGCCTGCGCGCTTTCGCCGCGCTTGTTGCGCGCGGCCATCTCGATGCCCGCCGACAGTGTGCCCACGGCGGCGCGCACGTCGCGCTGCAGCAGGCCCGAATGCGTGCCCATCTGCGCGTTGTGCAGCAGCGTGACCTGGGCTGCGCGGCCTTCCTTCACGGTGCGCGCGAAGTCGCGCGGGATGGTGACGACGGCATAGACCTCGAGGGCGCGCAGCGCGCGCTCCGCCTCGGCCGCGTTGGCGTGGTTCTGCGCGATGCGCACGCCCGGCGTGGCGTCGAGCATGCGCACCAGCTGGCGCGACAGGCTGGAGTGGTCCTCATCGACCATCCCCACGGGCAGGTGCCGCGGCAGGCCGGCCGAGAAGATCCACCACAGCAGCGCCACGGCCAGCAGCGGCACCCAGGTGACCATGGCCAGGTCCCAGGGGTCGGCCGCCAGGCGGCGGGCCTCGCGGCGAAAGCTGTTTACTATTGAATTCATAGCTGCTAGCGCTTATCTATCAAGCGCTGAAGGCAATTTTTACATCGATGATCCATTGCGCTTCACGGCCATCGCAGGGCATGGAAGACGCGCGGCCCAGCCAGGGCAGCCGGACAAGGGCCGCCCCGCGGCGAGGGCTGCGTTCCCCTGCCCGCAACGCACAGCGTTGCGAGAGCCGGGGGGAAGCGCCGCAGGCGCTCAGGGGATGTCGGTACATTTCACTGCACCAGCACCGTCATGCCGGGGCGCGCGTCCTCGATGGGCGCGGCGGGGCGGGCGCGCACCTCGAAGGTGCGGGCGTCGAAGCCCTGGCCCGCGCGCGTGGCGCGCCAGGTGGCGAAGTCGGGCAGGGCGCCGGTGTGGTAGACCTTGAACTTCACCGCCTTGTTGCCCAGGGCCGGCAGCGTGGCGTCGAACTCGCTGCCGATGGCAAAGCGCTGCAGGCGGTCCTCGCGCACGTTCAGCACCACCCACTGGTCCTTGAGGTCCACCACGGTGACCACGGCCACGCCCTGGGGAGAGAGTTCGCCGGTGCGGGCCAGCACCTTGGCCACTTCGCCCGCCACGGGGCTCTTGAGCTCGGTCTCGGCCTGGGCGGCCTCGACCTCGGCCACCACGCCCGCGACCTGGCGCGCCTGGGCGCTGGCGGCCGAGCGGTCTTCGGTGCGGGCGCCGGCGCGGGCCAGGTCGTACTGGGCCCTGGCGGCCAGCGCCTGGTCGCGCGATGCCTTGAAGTTGGCCTCGGCCTCGTCACGCTTTTGCGCGGCCACTAGGCCCTCGCGGGCCAGGCCGTCCACGCGCTTGAAGGAGGACTCGGCCAAGTCGGCGGCGGCCACGGCGCGCTGCCAGTTCAGCCGGGCCATTTCGATTTCCTGCGGGCGGGCGCCGTGCTGGGCCTTGTCGGCCACGGCCTGGGCGGCCTCCTGCGCGGCGGTGGCCTGGGCCAGCTTGGCCTTGACTTCGGGGCTGTCCATGCGGATCAGCGGCGCGCCCACGGCGATCTGGTCGCCTTCCTTCACCAGGATCTGCGCGATGCGCGCGGTCACCTTGGGAGCGATGTCGGCCTCCTGGGCCTCCATCTGGCCCTGGAAAAGCTCGGGTGCGGGCTGCGAGGCCTTCCACAGGCCAAAGCCCACGAAACCGGCCACGGCCACGACGGCCACGGTGCCGATCACGGCGGCCTTCTTGCTGTTGTTCTTGCTGTTGCTCATGTCATTCGCCTTCGTTCGTTTCGCCTTCGTTCATTCCAGCCGCACCGCATCGGCGCGCGCCATGTAGTTGCCAAAGTCTTCCGACAGGCCGCAGCTCTCCAGCAGGTCGGCCAGAGCCTTCACGTAGTCGTGCGCCGCCTGGGCGCGTTCAGTCTGGGCCTTGGCCTGGTTCACCTGCGCGTCGATCAGGTCCAGCGTGGTGCTGGTGCCGGCCTTCAGGCCCGCAGCGCGCAGGCGCAGCACCTCGTCGGCCAGTTCCAGGCTGGGGGCCATGGCCAGGAACTGGCGGCGGGCCTGCTCCACGCCCAGCCAGCGCTTTTCCACCAGCAGGGCGATGTCGTTCTGCGCCTGCGCGCCGGTGCGCTCAGCCTGCTCGATCTGGCGGTTGGACGACTCGGCCAGCGCATTGCGGTCGATCGAATCCCACAGCGTCCAGCGCACGCCCACGCCCGCCACCCAGTCGGCCTCCTTGCCGGTCTTGAGCTGGCGCTGGCCGAAGGCGAACACCTGGGGCTTGCGCAGTGCCTCCTGCGCGGCGTGCAGCTGCGTGGCCTGCTCCTTCTTGGCGGCCACCTTGGACAGGCCCGGGTGGCGCGCGAGCGCGGTGTCGATGAACTGCGGCAGGGGCTCGAGCGGCCCGTTCAGCACGAACAGCGGGCTGGTGGGCGTCACGCGCTCGCTGGCCTTGAGCGTGCGGGTGAGGGCGGTGGCGGCCAGCTCGGCATCGTCGCGCGCCTTGCGGGCGTTGCGGCGGGCCTCTTCCAGGGCGGAGCGGGCCTGCAGGCGCTCCACGCGGGCGATCACGCCAGCGTCCAGCATCTTCTGCGCGGCCGCGTCGTGCTGCTCGATGGTGGCCAGGGCCGCCTCGCGCAGCGCGGCCGCCCGCTCGGCCAGCTGGGTGCCGAAGTAGCGCTGCACCAGCAGCGTGGTCGCTTCATGGCCCGTCCTGGCGGCGTCGGCCTCGGCCTCGTGGGTCTGCGCATCGAGCAGGCCGCGCGCCGCCTGGCTGGCGCCCCCCATGTAGATCGGCCAGACGGCCGAGACGGAGCTGGTGGTGTCGCTCTTGTGGCGGTTGAGCGTGTAGCTCGACGGCAGGTGTGGCAGCTGCGCCAGCGGGGCCGCCAGCTGTGGCGGCAGCTGCGACAGCACGCCGGGCAGCACGCGGTTGAGCGGGTTCAGGTCCACATCCAGGTTGGCGTTGTAGGCATAGGCCGCGCCGGTGAGGTTGACCACCGGGCCGCCCAGGCGCTGCATCGCATCGCGGCGCAGCCGTGCGCTCTCGATGGCGCTTTTCGAGGCGGCAAGCTGGTCGGAGCGCTGGCCGAGCTGCTGCAGCGCGGCGTCGAACGCCATGGGTTGCGCATGTGCGGCCCCGGCGGCAAGCGCGAGGGGGACGGTGGCGATCAGGCACAGCAAAGCTTCGCCTGCCCGGCTCTTGCGCCGGTGCGTTCTGTTGGATGTCATGTTTCAGCTCGTCGTGGTCAGCGCCTGCCCCGGTGGCCGGGGGCAGGCCGCGCGGTGCAGGGCAGGTGGTTGGTTTGTAGCAGCACGGGGCTTGCGGGTCAAAGGGGCGGTGCGCGGTGGTCCGTTGCCGGCATCAGCGCGCGCCCACGGGGGTGAAGGCGTCGCTGTGTTCGGCCAGCCAGCGCGCGGACAGGTCGCTGCCGTGCTGGCCGGGATGGAAGTCGCGCCGCAGGTATTCGCGCCAGGGCCGCCACGTCTCGCGCACGAGGCCGCCCTTGCCAAGCAGCGTGCGGGCGGCACTGGCCCAGGTGCTCCACTTCCACAGCGTGCCGTGGCGGCGCAGGTTGCCCAGGGTCTGGCGCAGCACATCGCCCAGGAACACCAGGGTGATGCGGCGAAACCAGGTGATGCGCCATTCGTGGTTGCCGCCCAGGGCCTGGTACAGGTCGAAGGCCGTGTTCCGGTGCTCCGATTCTTCGGCGCAGTGCCATTGCCACATCGTGGCCAGGCGCGGCTCGGCGCCGGCGAGCGTTTCGGGGTGCGCCAGCAGCCATTCGGCCAGCAGGGCGGTGAAGTGCTCGTTGGCGGCGGTCACGGCCAGCGGGTGGCGCGGATCGGCATGGGCGAAAAGCTTCATGCGCTCCTGCGCGCGGGGAGCCCATTCGTTGACCAGGCCCTGCTTTTCCAGGTGGCCGTTGAACAGCGCGTGGATGCGGCGGTGCGTGGCCTCCTGGCCGATGAAGCCGCGCACTTCGTCCGCGAACCGCGCATGCTGTTCGGGCGGCAGGGCCTTGTGGCCGTCCTTCACGGCGTCGATGAAGAACTGCTCACCCACCGGAAAGCTCATCGACAGCGCATTGAAGAACGCCGAGCGAAACGCATCCCCCCCGCACCAGTGGCGCTCGAACGGGGTTTCAAGGTCGATCAGCAGGCGGCGGACAACAAGTTCGGTCATGGAAAACACTCCTTGGGAAGGCCGGGGAACAGGGCTGGTACTGGTAAGTACCAATAATCTGGATCATGCCTGCCGGGTGTGGTACTGTCAAGTACCCGCTGTGATTCCTGCCCCCATCCGCATGCCGACCCCTGACGCCGCCCCCTCCGCCCCGGCCCCCGAGCCCCGCGCCCGCCTGCTCGAGGGCATGGCCCGCGCGGTGGCCTCCAAAGGCTATGCCGACACCACCATCGCCGACATCGTGCGCGAGGCCAGCGTGTCGCGCCGCACGTTCTACGAGAATTTCGCCGACAAGGCCGAGTGCCTGATCGCTCTGTACGAGGTGGCCAGCGGCAATGCGATCGCGGTGCTGCGCGCGGCGATCGACCCGCACAGCGACTGGCAGGCGCAGGTGGAGCAGGCGATGGGTGCGTACTTCGGCGTGCTCACGCGCAACCCGGTGCTGCTGCGCACGCTGTTCATCGAGATCCTGGGCCTGGGCGCCCCGGGCCTGGGAGCGCGGCGGCGCGCCAACCAGCAACTGGCCGACCTGATGCTGGACGTGGTGAACAACCGCCCGGGCGAGCGCCTGCGCAAGACGCCGCTGCAGCCCACCATGGCCATGGCGGTCGTGGGCGGCATCAACGAGATGGTCCTGCAGGCGATCGAGCAGGAGCGGGCGGGCCAGTTGCAGGAGCTGGTGGAGCCCGCCGCAGCATTGCTGCGGGCCGCGATTTCGGCGGAATTCTGAGCGTGTTGCCGGCACGGGTGCCGCAGCCCGCGCCGCGAGCCGGTCACACCTCGTTGGCAATCTCGATCAGGTTTTCGTCCGGGTCGTAGATATAGACCGAGCGCAGCCTGTGGCGTGCGCCCGTTGCACCCACCGGGCCTTGCACGATGGCGACGCCTTCGGCCTGCAGGTGCGCGATGACATCGTCAAGCGGCATCCTGGTGAGAAAACACAGGTCGCCCGAGCCCGCAGTGGCATGGCGCACATTGGGGTCCACCACCGTGCCCACTTCGTGCAGGTTGATCTTTTGCGCGCCGAAGTGCAGCGCGTACCGACGGGGCTTGAACTCCCGCGCGATCATGCCCAGCACGCGCTCATAAAACGCAATGGTCTTGTCGATGCTGGCAACGGTGAGGACGACGTGGTCGATTGATTCCAGAGCGATGGGCATGGCGTGCGGCGGTGTGTCAAGCAGGCGGGTGATTGTGCTCCAGTGTCGCGGGCTGCAGCCACCGCTTGTTGGCCGCAAACACTGCCGTCAGCGCCAGCCCGGCCAGCAGCGCCATGAACCAGTGCAGGGGCGATAGCGGCGCAAACTTGAAAGCGCTGGCCAGCCCCGGCACGGTGGTGATCGCGGTCAGCGCCGCCAGCGTGCCCCCCGACACCCACAGGCTGACGGGGGTGAGGCCCGCCCACAGGCTGCGCCAGCCCAAGATGCCGGGGGTGTCGCTGCCGCGGCTGGGCAGGATGAGCGCTGCGTTCGCAGCCACCAGCACCACGAATGCGGCCGTGCTGGCAGTGGCGGCATGTGCCGGCTGGCCCAGGAGCCAGGCATACAGGCCCACCACGGCGGCGGTCACCACGCTGCCTTGCAACATGCTCAGCAGGAAGTGGCGTGCCGAGAGCAGGGGCTCGCCAGCCCCGCGCGGCGGCTGCTGCATGAGATCGGCAGCGCCTTCCTCGGCCTCGAACACGATCGAGCAGGCCGGGTCGATGACCAGTTCCAGAAACGCGATGTGCAGCGGCGCCAGCACCAGCGGCAGCCCGAGCAGCACCGGCAGCAGCGCCAGGCCAATGATGGGCACGTGCACCGCCAGCGTGTAGACCATGGCCTGGCGCAGGTTGGCAAAGGTCTGCCGCCCCCGATGAATCGCCAACACGATGGCTGCGAAATCGTCGTACAGCAGCACCAGGGCTGCGGCCTCGCGCGCCACGTCGGTGCCGCGCTGTCCCATGGCGATGCCGATGTGGGCGGCCTTGAGGGCCGGGGCGTCGTTCACACCGTCGCCCGTCATGGCCACCACCTCGCCCTGGGCCTTGAGGGCTTCGACCAGCGCCAGTTTCTGGTGCGGCTTGATGCGGGCAAACACACTGACCTGCCGTACCTTGTCGGCCAGTACCTGTGGCGGCATCTGGGCCAGCTCATCGCCGGTGACCACGCTCTCATGGGCGATGCCCGCCTGGGCCGCAATGGCGCGGGCGGTGCGAGGGTGGTCGCCGGTGATCATCACCACGCGGATACCCGCCTGGCGGCATTGCGCGACGGCCTGGGGCACCTCGGGGCGCAGCGGGTCGGCCAGAGCCACCAGGCCCAGCCACTCAAAGTCAAAGTCGTGCTGAATGTCAGGCCAGGTGTCTTGTGCGCGGTGCCGGGCCTTGGCCACGCCCAGTACCCGCAGGCCCCGGTCGGCCAGGCGGGCGGCCTGGGCGCTGACGGCGGCGCGTTCGGCGTCGGGCAGGTGGCAGAGGTCCGCCACGGCTTCGGGCGCGCCCTTGGTGGCCACGGTGTCGTGCGCCGAGGTGCCGTCGCGCCACAGGTGGCTCATGGCCAGCAGCCGGGGCGACAGCTCGTATTCGCGCGCCAGCGACCATGTGGGGTGCAAATGATCAGTGCCCAGCAGATGGTCGCCCGCCATGCGGTGAAAGGCCTGCTCCATCGGATCGTGCGGTTCGATCTCGCTGGCCAGCACGGCGTATTCCAGAAGTTCGTGGAAAGCCTCCGGCAGCGCCGTGCCGCCTGCTGCTGCGCGCAGGTTCTGTACATCCAGCTCTTGGCCTGCGATGCACAGCGCCGCCACGGCCATGCGGTTTTGCGTGAGGGTGCCGGTCTTGTCCACGCACAGCACGGTGGTCTGCCCCAGCGTCTCGATAGCGTTGAGCCGCCGCGTCAGCACCTGCTGTGCCGCCAGCCGCCGCGCGGCCAGGGCGAGGAAGACGATCATGATCACGGGCAGCTCTTGCGGCAGGATGCCCATGGCCAGCGTGATACCCGCCAGCACGGCCTGCAGCGCGTCGCCGCGCAGCGCCCAGAACAGGGCCACCAGCAGCGCGCACAGCGACAGCCCGATGAGCACCAGCTTGTGCGTGAGTCGCGCCATTTCCTCGCGCAGCGGCGAGGCCTGCAGCGCAATGGTGTCGAGCGACTGGCCAATGCGCCCCAGCTCGGTGTGGCGCCCCACGGCCGTGACCCGAACCAGGCCCTGGCCGCCGACCACCAGCGTGCCCGCAAACACCTTGTCGGCAGTTTGCTTGGCCACGGGCTCGGATTCACCGGTCAGCATCGATTCGTTGATGGCCAGCTCGTGGGCCTGCAGCAGCAGGCCGTCGGCGGGGATGCGGTCGCCCTCGGCAATCATCAACAGGTCTTCGCGCACCACGTCGCGGCCTGCAATGCGCACCAGGGTGCCGCCGCGCAGCGCCAGCGCGCGGGGGCTGGAGAGGTCGCGCAGGGCGCTCAGCGCGTTGTCGGTGCGGCGCTCCTGCAGCACCGTGATCGCCATGATGATGACCACAAAGCCCAGCAGGATCATCGCCTCGTGCGCGTCGCCCATGGCGAGGTAGATGGCGCCTGCGCCCAGCAGCAGCAGGAACATGGGCTCGGTGACCACGTCCCGGGCCATGTCGCGCAGCGTGCGGCGCTGGCTGATGCCCAGTTCGTTGGGGCCTTCTTCACGCAGGCGTTGGGCGGCCAGGGCCGGGTCGAGTCCGGTGGGGGAGTCTGGGGTGGGCATGGGGGCGTGGGGCAGCGTTGTACAGAGGGCTGCAACGGTGCAACTGTTATACCGCGCGCAGGTGTCTGCGTCCCTGACGCAGCGCAGTGCGCCGCACCCGATCTGCCTTCATCGCACCTCGCACATCACAAAGTCCGCTTTGCCGACATTGCACTCGGGGCAGCGCCAGTCCTCGGGCACGTCGGCCCAGCAGGTGCCGGGCGCCAACCCGTCTTCGGGCCTGCCAGCGGCTTCGTCATGGATCCACCCGCAGACGACGCACATGTAGATTTTCATGGGATGGTTTCCTTCGGTGGTGGTTGCCGTGGCTCAGTCGTCCTCGTGCTGCTGCTGGCGCTGGGCCGATGTGCTGCCGGCGGTCCAGCCGCTGGGTGACTGCTGCCATTGCCGGGCGCCGAAGGCCAGGGCTGCGATCAGCAGCAGGGCGGCCAGCCAGGCGCGGTTCTTGGGGACCAGGTCCGGCCCCTTGCCCTCCACCCGGCCGGTCAGCATGGGCATTGCCTGGTTCTTGCGCCGCAGGACGCTCAAGCCTGCAATCAGTGCGATGTGAGCCAGCACCACCAAGAGCAAGGCGTTTCCAACAAACTCATGCACTTCTTCCATCCAGTCGCCACCCAGCGCTTCGCCCCAGTCGTTGTACGTGGCATAGCCGCTGAGCGTGAGGGGCACGACCAGCGCCAGCAGCAAGACGATGGCCAGCGCCATCAGCAGGTTCTGGCCCTGGCGCCAGTTGATCCCTGCGATCGACGTGGCCTGGGGCAGGGTGCGCAGCCATGCCGGGGCCCCCGCCAGCTTGCGCCACAGCAGGCCCAGGCCCGATGTGCGTGGCCCGAAGATGCCGTACAGCAAGCGAAAGCCCAGCAGGCCCGCCATGGTGTAGCCCAGCGTGACGTGCAGCAGACGCCAGTGTTCACCGTCGGCCGTGGCGTAGGCCCCCGCAAAGCACAGTGCGAACAGCCAGTGGAACATGCGCGTGGGCGCATCGGTCACCCGGCGGCCGGAGGCCTTGGCAGGGGCTGGCTGCGCCGTGGTGCTGGCAGGGTGAAGGGACGGGGTGTTGTTCATCGTGTTCTCCTGGTGGGGACGCCGAAGGTTTCTGTCCGTGGCGGTCAGTCGTTCCATGCGCGGCGCGATCGGGGATCGAGCCCCGCCGGCATGCGCAGGTTGTGTTCATCAAACCGCCCCTGGTCCGCGCCCGTGTGGCAGGCCGCGCAGTTGGCGGCGCTTTTCACGCTGGCGAGCTTCCAGGTGGCGGAGGCAATCCTTCGGTGCTTGCGTTCAAACCACGTCGAGCGGGTGATGCGGTCCTCCGTGGGCTCCTCGTTCACGCGCTTGTAGGTACCTGCGTGGGCCTGCAGCCACTGGTTGAGCTGGCGCACGGCGGCCGCGTCCAGCGATGCGTCGGTGCCGTAGTGTTTGTCGAGGCCCGTCATCACGCGGTTCCACGATGCGGCGGGCAGCAGACCGGGTGGGTAGGCGGTGTGGCAGGCCGCGCATTCCTGCGTGTAGGCGGCGGGCATGTTGCGGGGCATGGCCCTCCCGCCTTCCGCACGGGCGCTGGAGAGCGACAGCAGGGTCAGCGCGCACACGGCGGCGGCCATGGCCGCCGGGCGGAGGGGAACAGATTTCTTCATGATGCGATGGCTTCAGGGCTTGAGAGCGTTGAGGTAGGCCAGCACATCGGCCTTCTCGATCGCTGTGCATTCGCGGCTCAGCACGTCGTTGCAGTTGCGGCGAAACCACTTGTCGATCTTGGCGGTGTCGGTGAAGGCCCTGGGGTTGAAGGCGGGGGCCAGGGGTGCGATCGACTTGCCGGTGCTGGCATGTTTGCCCTGCGTGGTGGGTGGCGTGCCGTGGCACGAGGCGCAAGACCACTCGCCGCCATGTCGGGTGGTGAAGAACACCTTGCCCCTGTCGGCGTGGCCCGGGCTGCCGGCCTGTGCGCTCCAGTGCGCGAGCTGCCGGGCGGCGGTGGTGTCTGCGGCGTGGCTGATGTTGGTGGCCGCCATTGCGCAGAGCGCAGTCAGTGCCAGCGTGCGGAGGGCGGGCATTGTGTTGTCCTTGTGGGTTGTTTCGTGTGCAGCCATTGTTGAAATGGCTGCCTGAACGGGGCGTGAAAGGGCTGTTCATCGGCCGTTCAGACACCGCACAGGACAATGCACCCATGGTTTCCATCCCCTACTGTGCCTCCACAAGCTGCCGGGTTGCGCGCCTGGACGTGGCGGCGTGTGTGCTGTGGGCCGCTGCGCTGGCTACGCCACACGCTCTGGCCAGCGGCAAGGAAGACCACGACCGCGCCCGGCAGGCCGTGCAGGCGGGCCAGGTGCTGCCGTTGCCCGTGGTGCTGGAGCGTCTGCAGCGCGAAGTGCCCGGCCAGGTGCTGGAAGTGGAGCTGGAGCAGGAGCGGGATCGCTGGATTTACGAGATCAAGCTGCTCACACCTGCGGGGCAGTTGACCAAGGTCAAGCTGGATGCGCGAACGTCCGAGGTATTGCGCATCAAATCGCGCGACGATCAACGCACCGGCCGAGAGCACCGGCAAGAGCGGCCTCGCAATTAGCCATCCATGCGCATCCTCCTGGTAGAAGACGACACGCTGCTGCGCGCCCAGCTGCGCACGGCGCTGCACGGCGCTGGCTACACCGTGGACGAAGCCGACAACGGGCGCGACGCGCAGTTTCTGGGCGACACCGAGGCGGTGGATGCCGTGGTGCTGGACCTGGGCCTGCCGGTGGTGGACGGGCTCACGGTGCTCAAGCGCTGGCGGGCCGAGGGGCGCAACATGCCGGTGCTGATCCTCACCGCGCGGGACAACTGGCACGAAAAGGTGGCGGGTATCGACGCCGGTGCCGATGACTACCTGACCAAACCATTTCACCAGGAAGAACTGCTGGCGCGCCTGCGTGCACTCATCCGCCGCGCCAGCGGGCTGGCGTCGGCGGTGCTGCAGTGTGGCGACTGGTCGCTGGACACCCGCAGTGGCCGTGTGACCTGCGCGGGCCAGCCCGTGGCGCTGACGGCGCATGAGTACAAGGTGCTTGCGTACCTCATGCACCGGCCCGGCGTGCTGGTATCGCGCGCCGAGCTGACCGAACACATCTACGCACAGGACTTTGACCGGGACTCCAACACCATCGAAGTCTTTGTGGGGCGCTTGCGAAAAAAGCTGCATTCGCTGTCGGTCCACGCTGCGCGTATCGAGACGGTGCGCGGCATGGGCTACCGCCTGGTGCCGCCATGAGCTGGAGCGGTCTGCACTGGTCGCGCTCCCTGCGGTTTCGGCTGCTGGCCGTGACGGTCGCGGGGGTGGCGGTGGCCGTGGTGCTGGCTGGCGTGGTGCTCAGCGGGCTGTTCCGCGAGCATGTGCGGCGCCAGTTCGAGGCGGCCCTCCTGCAGCAGCTGGACCAGGTCACGGCGCGCCTGGAGTTTGATGCCCAGGGCCGGCCGGCGATCGCTGCGCAGGCGCTGTCGGACCCGCGCTGGCTCAAACCCTATTCCGGCCTGTACTGGCAGGTGGACGCCATGGCCCCCGATGGACACGGCCGTGCCGGGGTGCTGCGTTCGCGCTCGTTGTGGGACACCAGCCTGGCCTTGCAGGTGGATGCGCTGACCGATGGCGCCGTGCATGTGCATGAAGTGGCTGGCCCGCAGGGCGCGCCGTTGCTGGTGCTGGAGCGCTCGGTGCGTGCCGAGGGCGCGGAAACGGCGCGCTGGCGCCTGATCGTGGCGGCCGATCTGCAGGCCACGCAGGCGGCCACCGCGCGCTTCACGCGCGTGCTGGCGCTGTCGCTGGCTGCGCTGCTGGTGCTGCTGGCAGCGGCCGCCTGGGCCCAGGTGGCGGTGGGGCTCAAGCCCTTGCGGGCGCTGCAGCGGGGTTTGCTGGATGTGCAGCAGGCGCGGGCCACCCAGCTGCAGGGCGCATTCCCTGTCGAGGTGCAGCCGCTGGTGGATGACTTCAACGCCGTTCTGGGCCGCAATGCCGAGGTGGTGGAACGCGCGCGCACCCAGGCGGGCAATCTGGCGCACGCCTTGAAAACACCGCTGACCGTGCTGGAGAACGCGGCGCGCGCTCCACCATCCGATGATGGGGGCGCGCTGGCGGCGCTGGTGCACGACCAGGTGCGGGTCGCGCGGCGCCACATCGACTGGCACCTGGCACGGTCACGCTTGGCCGCATCGGCGCGCCTGCCCGGCCAGCGCACGGCGCTGGAGCCGGTGTTGGGCGGACTGGTGCGTGTCATGAACAAGGTGCATGCCGGGAGGGGCCTGGACATCAGGGTAGCGCTGCCCGATGCTCCGCTGTTCTTTGCAGGCGAGGCGCAGGATCTGCAGGAAATGCTGGGCAACCTGTTGGACAACGCCTGCAAATGGGCGCAGTCCACCGTGCGGCTGCAGGCGCAGGCCCTCGGCGGGCGGCAGCCACAGGTTGTTGTCAGTGTCGAGGATGACGGCCCCGGCATCGGTGCCGCGCAGCGTGCGCAGGCTGTGGAACGTGGCGTGCGGCTGGACGAGACGGTGCCAGGCACGGGGCTGGGCCTTGCCATCGTGCAGGACCTGGCGGCCATCTACGGCGGGCGGCTGGATCTGGAGCCGGCCGACCTGGGCGGCCTGCGGGTGGTGCTTGCGTTGCCCGCCGCGCGGGAGGCTGTGTAAAAAGGCCTGCTGGAGCGGCACCGGCGTAAAAAAGCCCGCCGAAGCGGGCTAAGGCCCTGACAAATCCCCTCGATCTCTCGAATGTCGCAAAGCCTTGGACTGGACGTGGAGAGCCTATCACCCGCCGTGGCGTTTGACCATCAGGGGAACGATAGGCCGTGCCACGATATTTGGGACCTTGGGCGGCCGGACGGCGCGGCTCGCCGCGCGGTGGCAGGCAAGAAAGCCCTCAGCGCTTGTGAAATATGCGTTGGCTGCTCTTGACTCAGGAGCGGTCAGAGCCTGCTCTCCACGCTGTTGCGCATGGCGATCTGTGCCACGGCATCCAGCGCGCCGTCCACCACGGTCTGCTGGGAGAGCACGTGCAGGGCGCCTTGCTGGATGAGCCGGTCCACCAGCCGCAGGGTCATCGACTGGGTGTGGCCGGAGGCGCTGGTGAAAAGGAAGAAGGTTCCGTTCGAGCCGATCCACGACAGCTGGGTCCGCTCCCACTTGCCTGCGACCAGCAGGTTCACCCAGCTGCCGATGGCCAGCGGGGGGATGCCCGGCGCCTCGCCCGCCTCGGGCGCCGGCACGGGCTCCGGCCTCTCGGACTCGGGAGACTGCGAGGATTCCATGAAGCCCGACTCCCTGGCTTCGGAGGGCGCGACCCAGGGCTCTTCGTCCTCGAGGGGGGCGGGCTGCGCTGGCGCCGCCGCCTTCGCCTCGGCGGGCGGTGCGCAGGGCGCGGGCGGCGCAGCGGCCGGCCTCGGCGTGGGCTTGAAGGCCTGCTGGTGCAGCTGCATCAGCAGCGCGAAGACGGCCTCGGTCCGGTCCGGGGGGTAGTCGATGGACGCCAGCCCCTCGCGCAGCTTGGCCAGCAGCTTGGGAAGCAGGCGCGCGAGCTGGCCCGTGTTCATGCGCGTCAGCTCGGGCTGCGCGCTCCAGATGAGCGCCTCCACCACTTCCTGGTAGCGGCCCGGGTCGGTGCTGCCGGTCTTGTCGGCCAGGCGCGCCTCGGCCATGACCTTGGCCCAGGGGCCGAGCAGGAAGCGGGAGATGGCGTCGGGAACCTTTCCGATGTCGGGCAGCAGCCAGATGTCGCGCGATATCTTGGCCGCCAGGAGGTGGCGCTGCTCCGCGTGCTGCAGCGCCTCGATGGCGCGCAAGCGCTCCTGCTTGCCCGCCTGCTCCTTCTGCTCCCATTTGGCGTGCAGCTGCTGCAGCACCTGCTCGAAATCGTGGGGGCTCTCGATGGTGGCCGTGGCCAGCGGGCCCGCAATGTTCATGAGCGACCGCATGAAGCTCTGGAAACCGGGCGCCTCGGTGCTGTTGAAGGCGAGGCTGCGGTCGGTGATGTCCTGCAGCAGGCGGCGCGCGGAATGCTCCTTGTGGCTGAAGAAACGGGGGTCGGCCAGCGCCAGCTGCATCAGCGCGGGCTCCAGCGCCCGCACGAACTGCTGCACGGGCCACAGCAGCCGGCTGTCGCGCGCGATGTTGTCCACCATCAGCGCGACCACCTCCATGCTCAGGGCCTGACCGAGCCCGCTGGCGTGCCGGCGCGGCGTGGCCGCGGAGCTCGCTCCCTCGCCGCCGCCCGCCGGAGGGCGCTGGTTTCCCAGGCGCTCCATCATGTGGCCGACCTGGTTCATCTCCTGCAGTGCCTCGAAGGCGGCGGGCACGGTGATGGCGAAATCCGTGGGGGGTGGATCGAGCGCCGGAAGCTGGTCGGGGTTCTCGAACTCGCGCGCGAACCGCTCGGCGAAGTTCTCCTGGGGCGCAGGCCCGTGCTCCGGTACCGGGGCGGGCTTGTCGCTGAGTTCGCCCAGCAGGAGCCGGCGCAGGCGGTCGAGCGTGAGCAGCGGGTCGGCAGCCCCCCCCGAGGCGGACAGGTCGGTGTCGGCGGCGAAGCCGGGGGACGCGCCGCCCTCGGCCGGCGCGACATAGACGACCTGGCCGTCGGCCTGGCGCATGGCGTAGCCCACGGGCTGCACGCCGCTTTGCCGCAGCTGCGCGGTCTGGGCGAGGTACAGCCCGCGCAGCTCTGTACCCAGCGCCTGCGCCAGGTGCCCCATCCAGTCGTGCCGCACCTGGTCCGTGACCTGCATCTGCGACACCACGGCCTGCAGCGCCTGCAGGAAGACCTCGGGGCGCAGGGGGTTCTGGTCGGGCAGCACTTTCGGCAGCCCCTGCGCCGCGCACACCAGGGCGTCCAGGTCGGCCAGCGGCCCCTCGACGGCGGAGATCAGGATCTGGCGGGCACGGGCACGCTCGACGCTTTCGCTGATCTGCGACTCGTCCATCAGTTCGAGTTCATCGAAATGGACGGTGAACAGGGAGCGCGAGGATTTTTCATCCTTGCGCGTGGTTTCCTGGTCGAGCGCCTTGCGCAGCGCGTCGGGATAGCGCTCGCTCATCACGAAGGCCAGCCGCGAGAGCTGCTGCCGTGCTTCCAGCATGGCATGGTGCTCGCCGGGGGTGCGGGCGGTGTCCAGGCGCGCCTGCAGGGACATGCGCGCGGCCTCGGCGACGCGCTCCATCAGGTGCCTGGACTCCGCCACCACGCCGTGCACGATGCGCTGGTACGGCGTGGCGTGGCTGTCGGAGGGGGCAGGGGCGGACGATGCGGTGTGTTTCAAGGCCATCTTCTCTGAAGAGATACCGGTAGCCATCATGGTACGCGGCAAAAAGGGGCCGAAGCCCCTGGTTGCCCTCTATTCCAGGCGGGTCAGGCCTGGTGACTGCCTGGCGCGGGCGACCTACCCGCCGTGGAACTTGACCACCAGCGGCACGATCAGCAGCGCCACGATGTTGATGATCTTGATCAGCGGGTTGATGGCCGGGCCGGCGGTGTCCTTGTAGGGGTCGCCCACGGTATCGCCGGTCACGGCGGCCTTGTGGGCCTCGCTGCCCTTGCCGCCGTGGTGGCCGTCCTCGATGTATTTCTTGGCATTGTCCCAGGCGCCGCCGCCGGTGCACATGCTGATGGCCACGAACAGGCCGGTGACGATGGTGCCCATGAGCAAGCCGCCCAGCGCCTTGGGCCCCAGCAGCAGGCCCACCACGATGGGCACGACCACGGGCAGCAGGCTGGGGATCACCATCTCCTTGATGGCGGCGGTGGTCAGCATGTCCACGGCCTTGCCGTACTCGGGCTTGCCTGTGCCGTCCATGATGCCGGGGATGGTGTTGAACTGGCGGCGCACCTCCACCACCACGGCGCCGGCCGCGCGGCCCACGGCCTCCATGGCCATGGCGCCGAACAGGTAGGGGATCAGGCCGCCGATGAACAGGCCGATGATGACCAGCGGGTCGGACAGGTCGAACGTGATGGCGCGGCCGTAGCTCTCGAGCTTGTGCGTGTAGTCGGCGAACAGCACCAGCGCGGCCAGGCCGGCCGAGCCGATCGCATAGCCCTTGGTCACGGCCTTGGTGGTGTTGCCCACGGCGTCCAGCGGGTCGGTGATGTCGCGCACGCTGCTGGGCAGCTCTGCCATCTCGGCGATGCCGCCGGCGTTGTCGGTGATGGGGCCGTAGGCGTCCAGCGCCACCACGATGCCCGCCATGGACAGCATGGACATGGCCGCCACCGCAATGCCGTACAGGCCCGCGAGCTGGTAGGCCGAGAGGATGGCCAGGCACACGAAGATCACCGGCCAGGCGGTGGATCGCATCGATACGCCCAGGCCCGCGATGATGTTGGTGCCGTGCCCGGTGGTCGAGGCCTGCGCGATGTGCTGCACGGGCGAATACTGCGTGCCGGTGTAGAACTCGGTGATCCAGACCAGCGCAGCCGTCAGCGCCAGCCCGGTGAAGCAGGCGCCAAACAGGCGCATCTGGCTGCCGCTGGCCATGATGGCGTTGTCCGGCATGATCCACACCGTGACGAAGTAGAAGGCGATGAGCGACAGCACGCCCGCGATCGCCAGGCCCTTGTACAGCGCGGGCATCACGTTCTTCATGCCGGGCGAGGCCTTGACGAAGAAGCAGCCGATGATGGACGCCACGATGGACACGGCGCCCAGCGCCAGCGGGTACACCACGGCATTGACCGGAGCCGCCGCCACCAGCAGCGCGCCCAGAACCATGGTGGCGATCAGCGTCACCGCATAGGTCTCGAACAGGTCGGCCGCCATGCCGGCGCAGTCGCCCACGTTGTCGCCCACGTTGTCGGCGATCACGGCGGGGTTGCGCGGGTCGTCTTCAGGGATGCCGGCCTCCACCTTGCCCACCAGGTCGGCGCCCACGTCGGCGCCCTTGGTGAAGATGCCGCCACCGAGCCGCGCGAAGATCGAGATCAGCGACGAGCCGAACGCAAAGCCGATCAGCGGGTTGAGCAGATTGGCCAGGTTGGCCGTGGGCGTGAGGTTGCCGTTGCCCGCCAGGAACCAGTAAAAGCCCGTGACGCCCAGCAGCCCCAGCCCCACCACCAGCATGCCGGTGATGGCGCCGCCACGGAACGCCACGTCCAGCGCCGGGCCGATGCCGTGCGTGGCGGCCTGCGCCGTGCGCACGTTGGCGCGCACCGACACGTTCATGCCGATGAAGCCGCAGGCGCCCGAGAGCACCGCGCCCACCACGAAGCCCACGGCCGTGGTGCCGTCCAGAAAGATGCCGATGAGAACCGCCAGCACCACGCCGACGATGGCGATGGTCTTGTACTGGCGGGCGAGGTAGGCGGCGGCGCCGGCCTGGATGGCGGCGGCGATCTCCTGCATGCGGGCGTTGCCGGGGTCCTTGGCCAGGATCCATCCCCGGGCCCAGATGCCATAGGCCACCGCAATCAATCCGCAAACCAGAGCCAGTATCAGAGGGGCAGTCAGCGCTGTATTTCCAGCCATTCGTCACTCCTTGAAATATTCAGTTGCACGGAAGGAAACATCACAACGCGGGACGGTGGTGCTTCCGTTGCGTTGCTTCCTCGTGCTCCCTGGGCATTTCGCGGCAGGAGTCGATTGGCCAACGGGCCCAATTTACAGGCAAACGCCGGTTTGCAAGCGGGCAGAAAGGGGCGTGCGCCTAAAATCAGGGTTAATCCCGACGCTTCATTGCGCTGCGTCAGCGCCGGATGCCTCGCGGGTTATCGTTTTCAAACCACTATCCAAAGACATGTCCCTCAACAACGTCCCCCCAGGCAAGAACGTCCCCGACGCCTTCAATGTCGTCATCGAAATCCCGATGAACGCCGACCCGATCAAGTACGAAGTGGACAAGGAATCGGGCGCCATTTTCGTGGACCGTTTCATGACCACGGCCATGCACTACCCCACGAACTACGGCTACGTGCCGCAGACGCTGTCGGGCGACGGCGACCCGGTGGATGTGCTGGTGATCACGCCTTACCCCCTGTTCCCCGGTGTTGTCGTGCCCTGCCGCCCGCTGGGCATCCTGATGATGGAAGACGAGGCCGGCGTGGACGGCAAGGTCATCGCCGTGCCCACCTCCAAGGTGCTGCCCATGTATGACCACTGGAAGACCATCGACGACGTGAACGCCATGCGCCGCAACGCCATCGCCCATTTCTTCGAGCACTACAAGGACCTGGAAAAGGGCAAGTGGGTCAAGGTGCTGGGCTGGGAAGGCCTGGACGCCGCCAAGAAGGAAATCACGGACGGCATCGAGGCCTACAAGAAGTCCGGCAACGCCTGATTCCCGCACCCGGCCTCCGCACCGGCCGTTCGTGCCGGATTGGAGGCCGTGGAGGCCGCCAGCGATTGATGGTAAATCGCTGGCAGCTATCAAAATAGAAGCAATTGGTGAAAGCGCACAGGTTCCTGGCCTGTGCGCTTTTTTCATGGCCGGGGGGCGGCACGCCTGCGCGGTGCCGGTCTGCCGCGCCCGGTCCCGTCTGTCATGGTCCCGCAACACGGCCGCCCTAGGCTCTGGCGCTTTCCTGGTTCATTCATTCATTCCATTCAATCAACGGCCCGGCAGGGCGGGAGCGGCGGCGATGGCACTGGTGCATTCATGGCGGCGCATGGCCGTGGGCGTGGCAACCGCCGTGGCGATGGCGGCTGCATTGGCGGGCTGCGGCGGCAATGGTGACGATGGCCGCGCACAGCCCATTGCCTCGCTGCGGCTGCTGGGCAGTGCGTCACTGCCCACGGGCACGGTGTTCGAAGGGGTCGAGTTCGGCGGCATCTCGGGTCTGGACCGGGCGGCGGACGGCAGCTACTGGGCGATCTCGGACGACCGGGGCGGCGAGCGGGGCACGCCGCGCTTTTACAACCTGGGCATCGACTACGGTGCCAGCGGCAACGTCACGGTCAAGATCAACCGCCAGGCGAACATGCTGCGCGAGGACGGCACGCCGTTCCCCGCCACGGCCCGCACGGTGGACCCCGAAGCCATCCGCACCGCACCGGACGGCAGCCTGTACTGGGCCTCGGAAGGCAACTGGAGCCCCACGGCCGCCAGCCGCTTCCAGCCGTTCGTGCGGCAGATGACGGCCCAGGGAGCCTTCGTGCGCGAACTGGCGATGCCCGCCATGTACCGCTACGTGGACAACGCCACGGAAGGCGCGCGCAGCAACAAGGTCTTCGAGGCGCTGGCGGTGGCGCCCGACGGCACGGTGTACGCGGCCAACGAGGACGCGCTGGTCCAGGACGGGCCCCTCACCACGCTGCAGGCCGGCAGCGTGGTGCGCGTGACGGCCTTCGACCCAGGCACCGGCCGGCCCCGGGGCCAGTACGCGTACGCCTTGCCCCCGATTCCGGTGGACGCGGCGCCGGGCGCGCCGTTCGGGCCCGACAACGGCCTGTCGGACCTGCTGGCCGTGGGCAACGGCCAGTTCATCGCGGTGGAGCGTGCCTTTGCCTCGGGCGTGGGCAACACCATCCGCCTGGTGTGGACCGAGATCACCGGCGCCACCACCGATGTGATCGGCACCCCGCGCCTGGCGGGCGCCACCTATGCGCCCATGACGCGGCGGGTGCTGCTGGAGATGCCGCTGGCCTACCAGGGCGTGAAGCTGGACAACATCGAGGCCATCACCTGGGGCCACACGCTGCCCAACGGCCACCGCACGCTCGTGCTGGCGGCCGACAACAACTTCACGGCCGACACCCAGGCCAGCCAGTTCATCGTGTTCGAGGTGCTGCCGCAGTAGCGCCTGGGAGCGGCGCGCGGCGCCCGGTTGAGGCGCCCGGCGGCCGCCCGGTGCCCGCCGGCACAGCGTGGGCAGCTATCGAATCGGAAGCGTCTGGAGGCCGCTGCGGCCGCAGGCCGCGCCTGGCGTGGACGCCGAAACCGTGAAACACCTGAGAGAAGATGCCGCGCCGGACTGATAGACTGGCTCAGCATTTTGTTACAAATGGGGGCGGCCGTGGCGGCGCCCTCCGGAAGGGTGATTCATGAAAATTTCCGATCTGCGCATCGGCGTCAAACTGGGCGTGGGATTCCTGTCGCTGGTGCTGTTCACGGCCTTGCTGGGCGCCATCGCGCTGGTGCAGATGTCGCGCATCCATGCCAATGCCGACGAGATCGCCACCAACCTGCTGCCCAGCGTGTCCCAGACCGGCGAACTTCGGGTGCTGCTCAACCGCATGCGCCGCTCGGAGGCGGGGGTGGTCACCGCGCGCAACGCGGCCGAGGTCAAGGCGTTCTCCGAACAGGTGGCCGCGCGCCACAAGGACCTGGACCGCGTCGAAACCACGTACGAAGCCCTGATCGACATCCCCAGGGAGCGCGAGGTCTACGGCGCCTACAAGAAGCGCAAGGCCGCCTATGTGGAGCTGCAGGCCAAGCTGATGGACATCGCCCGGAACGTGGACTTCAGCACCACCGAAACCCTGGAGCTCACGAGCGACGCGCTGGGCATGCTCTATGCGGGCGAGTCCGAGGCCGCGTTCGTGGCCACCGCCGAGACACTGGGCGAGCTGCAGAAGATCAACACCGAGGCCGCGCAGCAGGCCAAGGAGGATGCCTACCAGGTCTTCTCGCTGGCGCGTATCTGGGTGCTGGGCACGCTGGCGGTGTGCGTGGCGCTGGCGGCGGTGCTGGGCATCGGCATCACCCGCGCCGTGACGGGCCCTGCGCGCCATGCCGTGCAGGCCGCCCGCGCGATCGCCGGGGGCGACCTCACCTCCGAGGTGCCGCCCGGCGGCAAGGATGAAATGGGCCAGCTGCTCACCGCCCTGGGCGAGATGCGCCACAGCCTGGCGCGCGTGGTCTCGGGCGTGCGCGGCAACGCCGAAGGCGTGGCCTCGGCCAGCTCGCAGATCGCCTCGGGCAACAACGACCTGTCGGCCCGCACCGAGCAGCAGGCCTCGGCGCTGCAGCAGACGGCCGCCTCGATGGAACAGCTGGGCTCCACGGTGCGCCAGAACGCGGACAACGCGCGCCAGGCCAACCAGCTGGCGATGAGCGCCTCCACCGTCGCCCAGCAGGGCGGCGACGTGGTGGCCGAGGTGGTGGACACCATGAAGGGCATCAACGACAGCAGCCGCAAGATCGCCGACATCATCAGCGTGATCGACGGCATCGCGTTCCAGACCAACATCCTGGCGCTCAACGCGGCGGTGGAGGCGGCACGCGCGGGCGAGCAGGGCCGGGGCTTCGCCGTGGTGGCCGGCGAGGTGCGCAGCCTGGCCGGGCGCTCGGCGCAGGCCGCCAAGGAAATCAAGGCCCTGATCGGCACCAGCGTGGAGCGCGTGGAACAGGGCACCGCGCTGGTGGACAAGGCGGGCGCCACGATGACCGAGGTGGTCGGGGCCATTCGCCGCGTGACGGACATCATGGGCGAGATCAGCGCGGCCAGCAGCGAGCAGAGCCAGGGCGTGTCGCAGGTGGGCGAGGCGGTCACGCAGATGGACCAGGCCACGCAGCAGAACGCGGCCCTGGTGGAAGAGATGGCGGCAGCCGCCAGCGCGCTCAATGCGCAGGCCGGAGACCTGGTGAACGCGGTGGCGGTGTTCAAGCTGGAGGCCGGGGCGCAGCCCGGAACGGCGGCGCCGGTGCGGCCCCCCGCCGCGGCCATGCCCGCGCCCGCGGCCCGGCGGGTGGCGGCGGCACCCCCGCCGCCCGCGCTGGCTCCGCGCGGCGGCACGGCGGCGGCACGGGATGGCCATCGCAACGGCACGGCCCCTGCCGCCCACCTGCCAGCCCCCGGCCCGCGGCCCCGCCCGCCCCCAAGCCCGCCGCCGCCGCGCCGGCGGGCAGCGATGACGATTGGGAAAGCTTTTGAGCGGGAGCCTGCGAAGAATGCAAGCCAAATAGGCCGCCAGCGCTGAATGCCCGAGCGCTGGCAGCTATCAAAAACAAAGCACGCGGGAGGAGGAGTCCTCGGGCGTGCTTTTTTTCTTGCGCGGACGGCTCAGCGCTCCGGGTCGGGGTAGATCAGCTGAAGCCCCGGCAGGCCCGGCCGCTCGAAGGGCTGCCACATGGCGTCCGGCCCGTGGGGCTGTGCCAGCCGGTCGGCCACGGCCCACCAGGCGCTGGGGTTCAGGCCGATGCCGAAGTGGCTGGCGACCACCTCGATGTTCTCGGTGTGGGGGTTGTGCGCGGCTGGCGACTGGATGCTGCCGCGCCAGGCCACCACGCCGTCGGTGCGCGAGTAGATGCTGGTGGTGGGTACGGGCGGGGCCTCGGGCAGGTTGTAGCTCTCGGTTTCGCGCTCGATGCTGCGGCCGCTGGCGAACTGGTAGATGCGCCACGCGTTCGTGGAGGTGTGCGGGCCGGCGAAAGGCGTGCCCAGGGTCACCACGCAGCGCACCAGGCCGGGCATTTCCTTGGCCAGCTCTCGCGCATAGATGCCGCCCAGGCTCCAGCCCACCAGGCTCACCTTGCCGCCGCTGGCCTCGCTGGCCTCCTGCAGCTGGCGCTTGGCGGTTTCCAGCACGCCGTCCCTGGGGCCCAGGTTCAACCCCTGGCCCCAGCCCTGGGTTTCGTAGTTGCGCGACTCCAGGTAGCGGCGCAGCGGAACCGTGGTGGCATCCCCCGCCGTGAGGCCGGGGAACACGATCACCGTGTGGCCGTCGCCCAGCGGGGCACGCTGCAGCACGAGCCAGGCGGGCAGCACCGCGCCAAACTCCCAAGGGGCCCGCAGTTCCAGGGCCAGCAGCGGCAGGCCTGGCGGCGGGATGTCGGCGGGATCGGTTTCTTTCTTGCTGAAGAAGGGCATCGGTTCATCATTTCAAACAAAGCAGGGCGCCATGTCGTGTGGCTTGCGGGTGTGCCGTGCAGGGCCTTCCAGGAAAAGAAGGGAAGGGCCGCACGGCGCACCGTGGGCGACGGTAGCATTTTTTCGCGGGCGGGCAGGGCGCCCGAATGGAGCTAGCTCTCCAATTCCAGGCCGCGAGGCCTGCGCTGGCGCCCCGGGGACGGCGGGCCCCGCGCCGCGAGGCAGGTCCTGGCCATCGCCGGCTGCTATGCTGCTGTGCCCGCGCCCGCACGCATCCGCGCGGCCCGCCCCGCCTGCGGGAGACCGTCCAGACGTTCCTCGGCCCCCTCCATCCCTTGCTTTCCGAAAGCCCGCGCCATGATCGCAGCCCCTGCCTCCTCGTCCCGTCACGCAGCAGCGTCGACAGCCGCCGCGCCTGCGGGCGAGTACCTGACCTTCCGGCTGGGGGCGGAGGAGTACGGCATCGACATCCTGCGGGTGCAGGAAATCCGCTCCTACGAGCAGCCGACGCGCCTGGCGCATTCCCCGGTTTTCATCAAGGGAGTGATCGACCTGCGCGGGCGCATCGTCCCCATCCTGGACCTGCGCCTGAAGCTGCAGTGCCCCGAGGCAAGCTACACCGAGTTCACGGTGGTCATCATCCTGGACATCGGCACGGCCGTGGTGGGCGTGGTCGTGGACGCCGTGGCCGACGTGGCCTCGCTGACCGCCGACCTCATCAAGCCCGCCCCCCAGTTCGAGCGCCAGGGCCATGTGGACCCGGCCTTCATCACCGGGATTGCCAGCCTAGGCGAGCGCACGCTGATCGTGATGGACATCGAGGCGCTGCTCAGCAGCGAGGAGACCGGGCTGATCGCCCAGGTCGCCAGGTAGGCCCGCAAGGCCTCCCGGCGGGGGCCTGTGGTTTATCGCCCTCACGGCGTTCGCAAACGTAACAGAACGCGCTATGCTGGGTGCCAGGGGCCCCGGCCCGGACCGTGCGCGTGCACCGGTTCCAGGGCGGCGGGCCCGCCCTTGGGACGTGTTGGTCTTCCGCCGGGAGTTCTCTCATGGTTCGCGGCTCCGACTCTGCTGATTCCCGCACTGCCCGCCCGTGGCGCGGTGCCTGCCTGCACGGGCCCCGCATCGCCCGCAATCCCGCTCTCCTTCGCCCGCGCGCGCCATGGCGTCATCGCCTCGACGGGCGCCCCGGGCTGCCGTCCAGTTCCCGGTCCCCTTTCTCTTTCCCCACTTCAGGAGCGCTGCCATGAGCCAGTTCAAGATATCCACGCGCCTCGCCGGCTTGCTGGCGGCGCTGTGCCTGCTCGTTTTGCTGGTGGGCGCGGCGGGCCTGTTCGGCATGGGGCAGTCCAACGCGGGGCTCAAGTCGGTGTATGACGACCGGGTGGTGCCGCTCAAGCAGATCAAGGTGGTCGCGGACATGTATGCGGTCAACGTGGTCGATACCGCGCACAAGGTGCGCGACGGGGCCATGACGCCTGCCCAGGGCCAGCAGTCGGTGGCCGATGCGCGCAAGGCGATCGACACCAACTGGAAGGCCTACCTGGCCACGCACCTCGTGCCCGAGGAAGCCCAGCTGGTCGAGCGCTTCAAGCCCCTGCAGGCCAAGGCCGACGCGGCCGCCGACACGCTGACCGGCCATTTCCGCTCGGGCGACACGGCGGCGCTGACGGCGTTCGCCGCCAAGGAGATGTACCCCGCCATCGACCCGCTGCAGGACGTGCTGGGCCTGCTCATGCAGGTGCAGCTGGACCGGGCCAAGGCCGAGTACGACCGGGCCGAATCGAGCTTTCAGGCGATTCGCGCCGTCGCGCTCACGGCCGTCGTGCTGGGCATCGTGCTGGCGGTGCTGATGGGCGGCGCCATGATCCGGCAGATATCGCGCGCCCTGGGCAATGCGGTGCAGATCACCGATTCGGTGGCGCGGGGCGACCTGACGGTGCCGATCGATGCGCGGGGCAGGGACGAGATCTCCCTGCTGCTGGGCGGCCTGACCACCATGCGCGACAACCTGGCCCATGTGGTATCGGGGGTCCGCGGGAATGCGCAGGGTGTGGCGTCTGCCAGTGCCGAGATTGCGTCGGGCAACAACGACCTGTCCAGCCGCACCGAACAGCAGGCCAGCGCGCTGCAGGAGACGGCGGCGTCGATGGAGGAGCTCAGCTCCACCGTCAAGCAGAACGCGGACAACGCGCGCCAGGCCAACCAGCTTGCGATGAGCGCATCCACCGTGGCGGGGCAGGGCGGCGATGTGGTGTCGGAGGTGGTCGAGACCATGAAGGGCATCAACGACAGCAGCAAGAAGATCGCCGACATCATCAGCGTGATCGACGGCATTGCCTTCCAGACCAACATCCTGGCGCTCAACGCGGCGGTGGAGGCGGCGCGCGCGGGCGAGCAGGGGCGTGGCTTCGCCGTGGTGGCGGGCGAGGTGCGCAGCCTGGCCGGGCGCAGCGCCGAGGCGGCCAAGGAGATCAAGGCCCTGATCACCGCCAGCGTGGAGCGCGTGGAGCAGGGCTCGGTGCTCGTGGACAAGGCCGGCGTCACCATGACCGAGGTGGTGTCCTCCATCCGCCGCGTGACGGACATCATGGGCGAGATCAGCGCGGCCAGCAGCGAGCAGAGCCAGGGCGTGTCGCAGGTGGGCGAGGCGATCACGCAGATGGACCAGGTGACGCAGCAGAACGCGGCCCTGGTGGAGGAAATGGCCGCGGCCGCCAGCAGCCTGAGCCAGCAGGCCCAGGCGCTGGTGGGCGCGGTGGCGGTGTTCAAGCTCTCGTCCGACCAGTCCCGGCCCGTGGCCGCCGCTGCTGCCGCCGCCGTCGCGGCGCCGCCCCGGCCCGCCCTGCGGGCGGCGGGTGCCGCGATGCGCCCCGCCGGCGGCAAGGCGGCCCCGCCGCGCGGCCACCTTCCATCGCGGCGGCCAGGCCGAAGGCCCCTGCACCGCAGCCCGTGGCGGCGGGCGCGGAGGATGACTGGGAGAGCTTCTGACAGGCGCCCGGGCTGGAAGGGGCCGAAAGGAGACGGGGCTGGGGCCCCTCCCTCAGCCCGTGCCGGCGCCGTGCGGAGCCAAGGCGGCCCTGGCCTCAGCCCCCGGCGGCGCCTGCCTGAACGGGCTGCGCTCCTGCAGTTCGTCCAGGTAGTGCTGGACGCCTTCGCTTTCGCGCGCCAGGAACCGCTCCACCGCTTCGGCGAAGGCCGGGTGCGCCAGCCAGTGGGCACTGGTGGCCTGCACCGGCAGCAGCGCGCGGGCCATCTTGTGTTCACCCTGGGCACCGCCTTCAAAGCGCCGCGCGCCGTGTTCGATGCACCACTGCAGGGGCTGGTAGTAGCAGGCCTCGAAATGCAGGCAGTCCACGCGCTCCAGCGCCCCCCAGTAGCGGCCATACGCCACGGGTTCATGGGTGTTTGGGCCGCTGGCGCTTGATGAATCCGTGCCGACAGCTATCAGACTGCTGGCAATGGGCCGCCCGTTGCGTTCGGCGATGAACAGCAGCCAGGCGCCGGGCAGCTGCGCGGCCATGCGCGCGAAGAAGTCGCGCGTGAGGTAGGGCGGGTTGCCGTGCTCGAGGTAGGTGCGCTCGTAGCAGCGGTAGAAGAAATCCCAGTCCGCCTGCGGGATGTCCGTGCCGCGCGCCCACCGGAACGTAACGCCCGCATCGGCCACGCGGCGGCGTTCCTGGCGGATCTTCTTGCGTTTTTCCTGGGACAGGCTGGCGAGGAATTCGTCGAAGCTGCGGTAGCCGTCCCCGCCGCCGGGCGCGGGAGCCTGGTTCTTCCAGTGGAATTGCACGGTGTGCCGCAGCATCAGGTCGCGCCCCGCGCAGGTCCGCGCGTCGTCGTCGCTGGCAAACAGCACATGCACGGAAGAGACGTTTTCCTCCCCGCACCACTGGCACACGGCCTGCACCAGCAGCGCGCGCGTGGCCTCGTCGCGCGCCATCAGGCGCGTACCGGGCACGGGCGTGAAAGGCACGGCCACGACGGCCTTGGGGTAGTACGGCACGCCGTGCTGCTCATACGCGCTGGCCCACGCCCAGTCGAACACATACTCTCCGTACGAATGGCTCTTGAGGTACAGGGGGCAGGCCGCGATCAGCGTGCCGTCCTCCCACAGGGTCATGAACCGGGGGGCCCAGCCGGTGCGTGGCGTGGCGCTGCCGCTTTCGTGCAGGGCGGCCAGGTATTCGTGCCGCATGAAGGGCGTGGGGTGGCTCTGCCGGGCGAGCAGGGCGTTCCAGGCGTCGGCCCCGACGTCGAGCGGGGATGCGAGTACGCGGGCGATAATGGCGGCTTCAGCCATGCGATCCCCCGCTCCACCCCCGGTGCCGCGGGTCCGCAGTGGCGGTATTCAACCTGGCCGCAGGGGCCGATTCCAGTTCCATGACGCTCTCCATTTGCACTGCGCAGCTCAACTTTGTCGTGGGCGACATGCCCCAGAACGCGCAGAAGATCATTGCCGCGGCCCGCGAAGCCCATGCCCGGGGGGCCCGGCTGCTGCTCACGCCCGAACTCGCCATCTGTGGCTATGCCGCCGAAGACCTGTTCCTGCGCCCGGCCTTCATCGCGGCCTGCGATGATGCCGTGAAAACCGTGGCCCGCGAGACGGCAGGGTTGAAAGGCCTGGCCATCGTGCTGGGCCATCCGCAGGCGGTGTCGCCCGATGCGCCTGCGTTCAGCGCCTGCCTCAATGCCGCCAGCGTGCTGCGCGAGGGCCGCATCGAGCAGACCTACGCCAAGCGCGAGCTGCCCAACTACCAGGTGTTCGACGAGCGCCGCTACTTCGTGGCGGGCAGCGCGCCCTGCGTGTTCGAGGTGGAGGGCGTGCGGGTGGGCCTGCTGGTCTGCGAGGACGCCTGGTTCGCCGCGCCGGCGCACGATGCGGCGGCCGCGGGCGCGCAGCTGCTGGCGGTCATCAATGCATCGCCCTTCCACCTGGGCAAGAGCGCCGAACGCGAGCAGACCATGCGCGAACGCGTGGCCGAGACCGGCCTGCCGCTGGTGTACGCCCACCTGGTGGGCGGGCAGGACGAGGTGGTGTTCGAGGGCCGATCTTTCGCGCTCAACGCCGACGGCTCGGTGGCTGGGCGTGGTCCTGGGTTTGAAGAAAAACTGGTCTTTGCGCAAGTCCAGCAAGCGCAGGATGCTATCAAAATTGAAGCAGACATCGCGCCGGAGAAAAGCCTGGAGGCGGACCTGTGGGACGCCCTGGTGCTGGGGGTGCGGGACTATGTGGGCAAGAACGGATTTCCGGGCGCGCTGCTGGGGCTCTCGGGCGGCATCGACTCCGCCCTGGTGCTGGCCATTGCCGTGGACGCGCTGGGCGCCGACAAGGTGCGCACGGTGATGATGCCGTCGCCCTACACGGCCGACATCAGCTGGATCGATGCGCGCGACATGGCTGCGCGCCTGAGCGTGCGCTACGACGAGATCTCCATCAAGCCGCAGTTCGAGGCCTTCAAGGCCGCGCTGGCGAGCGACTTCGCGGGACTGGCCGAGGACACCACCGAGGAAAACCTGCAGGCGCGCATCCGGGGCACGCTGCTCATGGCGCTGTCCAACAAGTTCGGCGCCATCGTGCTCACCACGGGCAACAAGAGCGAGATGTCCACGGGCTACTGCACGCTGTATGGCGACATGGCGGGTGGCTTCGCGGTGATCAAGGACGTGGCCAAGACACGGGTGTTCGACCTGGCGCGCTGGCGCAACGCCAACGATCCGTACGGCACGGGCGCCAGTCCCATTCCCGAGCGCATCATCACCCGCCCGCCCAGCGCCGAGCTGCGCCCCGACCAGAAAGACCAGGACAGCCTGCCGCCCTACGAAGTGCTGGACGCCATCGTGGCGCGCTACATGGAGAACGATGAGCCCATCGAGTCCATCATCGCCAGCGGTTTTGCGCGCGCCGATGTGGAGCGTGTGACGCGCCTCATCAAGCTCAACGAGTACAAGCGCCGCCAGGCTCCCGTAGGGATTCGCGTCACGCGCCGCAGCTTCGGCAAGGACTGGCGTTACCCTATCACCAGCAAATTCAGGGCGTGACGCTTCGGCGCTGCGCTTTCAGCCCCCATTTTTTACATCCTCCAGGAGACCCGCCATGAAAATGATCACCGCCGTCATCAAGCCCTTCAAGCTCGAAGAAGTCCGCGAAGCCCTGGCTGAATGTGGCGTGACCGGCCTCACCGTGACCGAGGTGAAGGGCTTTGGCCGCCAGAAGGGCCACACCGAGCTGTACCGGGGCGCTGAATACGTGGTGGACTTCCTGCCCAAGGTGAAGGTCGAGGTCGTCGTGAAGAGCGAAGACGTGGACCGCTGCGTGGATGCCATCGTGAGCGTCGCGCGCACGGGCAAGATCGGCGACGGCAAGATCTTCGTCACCTCGGTGGAGCGCGTGGTGCGCATCCGCACCGGCGACCTGGACGACGCCGCGGTCTGAGGGGTCGCGCCCGCCTGGCCGGGGCCGCACGGGCTCCCGCAAGGAAAAGGCACGCAAGACACACAAGGACAAGGCACAAAGCGAAAGGGGCGGAAAACCGCCCCTTTCGCTTTTGTTTTGTTGGGTGGCTGCCGGCAGCGCGATGCGGGGGTGACCCCGTACCCGCGCGGCCCGGCCGTCAGATCACGGCACGCAGCGGCACCGGCGCCTGACCGGGGCCGGCGGACTGCACCAGCGTGCGCAGCAGCGCATCGGCGTCGGCGGACGCATGCAGCAGTCCCATCTGCCATTCGCCCATGAAGCCGCTGGCCACGCTGTGGTCCAGGAAGCCCATCAGCGCGTCGTAGTAGCCCGCGACATTGAGCAGGCCCAGCGGCTTGTCGTGGTAGCCCAGCTGGCGCCAGGTCCACACCTCGAACAGCTCTTCGAAGGTGCCGATGCCGCCGGGCAGGGCCAGGAAGGCGTCGCTGCGCTCGGCCATCATCGCCTTGCGCTCGTGCATGGTCTGCACGATGTGAAGCTCGTCGCACAGGCGGTTGGCCAGCTCCTTGTCCACCAGCGCCTGCGGAATCACGCCCACCACGCGCCCGCCCGCCACGCGGGTGGCCTCGGCCACCGTGCCCATCAGCCCGCTGCGCCCACCGCCATACACCAGCTGCCCGCCACGTTGGCCGATCCACTGGCCCACGGCCTTGGCGGCCTGGGCGAAGGCCGGGTTCTCGCCAGGGCGCGAGCCGCAGTACACACACACTGAAAATGCCGGTTCAACCATGGAAGATCCTCTGAAAAACAGCCGCGCCCCAGATGCCCATGCACAGCAGCAGCGCCAGCAGCACGGCGGCGCTGCCCATGTCCTTGGCGCGTTTTGAAAGGTCGTGCCATTCGGGGCCGATGCGGTCGATGGCGGTCTCGATGCCGGTGTTGAGCAGCTCCACGATCATCACGATCACCACAGAGCCTGCCAGCAGCGCCACCTCCACCCAGCTGCGCCCCAGCCACAGCGACAGGGGCAGCAGCACCATGGCGGCAATGGCCTCCTGGCGGAACGCCTTTTCGTTCCAGCCCGCGCGCAGGCCTTCCAGCGAATAGCCAGCGGCGTGCCAGATGCGGTTCAGGCCCGAGCGGGCTTTCTGGGGGTTGGCGGGCGCGACGGGCTGCGGCGGAGATAGGGACATGGTCCGGGCATTGTCTCGCACCCGCGTGACAGCTGGCACGGCGAAGGGGTGGCGGGGGGCTACTTTTTTGGCAGCTCGAAGTGCACCAGGCGGGTGCCGGCCAGCGCGTCATGCCAGAACTGCCGCTGGGGATGAAACCGGCTCAGGATGGCCCAGATGGCGACCCAGCCGAACAGCAGCACCAGCACCTCGAGGGCGGGCACGCCGAACAGGTAGGCGGCCAGCGGCGGCAGGAACCAGACCCAGCTGAGCAGGTAGCGCAGCAGGGCGCGCGCCTGGGTGATGGGGCGCCCTGCGGTGTCCACCACGCGGATGAGCCAGGTCTTCTGGGCCAGGGTCTGGCCCTTGGCCCAGAACCAGGTGAAATAGATGCCAAACACCACGAACAGGAAGGCCTGCAGGGCATGCCGGTTGTCCAGCGCGTGGCGGGTCTGGCTCAGGGTGCCGAACAGGTAGCCTGCGATGAAGACCACCCCGAACATCAGCATGCCCTCGTACAGCCAGCACGCCATGCGGCGCCACAGGTTGGGCGTCGTCGCGCCGATGCCGGCGGCTGAAGGCGCAGGGGAGGAAGGGGCGGCCTGCGGCGTGCGGGCGGGAGGGGAGGCGGTCATTCCAGGGGGCGAAAGCGAGGCAGGAGCAAGGCGGGAAAGGCCGGCCGGCGGTCTACTGAGGATACAGGCCGGAATTGTCGGGTGTGACGATGGGAGCCGGGGCGGCGGGCGCTTCCGCGGAGCCTGCGCCCAGCGGTGCCAGCGCCGCCGGAACCGCCACGGGCACCGAGATGGGCGCGGTCTCCACCACCGTGGAGGCCGGATTCTGCGTGGGCACGCCCGATGCGGGTGGCGCCGCTGGCGTCACCGGCGCTGCCACGCGCGGGAGGCTGTGGTCCAGCACGGGGGGGATCTTGGGCGCATTCGGACGGCTGGGGTTGGCCTGCGTGGCCGCTGGCACCTGGGCCAGTTTCTTGGGCGACACGGGCCGCAGCGCCGTGGCGGCGCCCTTGGGCTTGGGCGCCGCACGGGCCGCCAGGGCGCGTTTTTCTTCCTCGGACAGGGCCAGGTAGGCTTCCCACTGGGCGCGCTTGTCGTCGGGGGCGAGGCGATTGGTGACCGCGTAGTTCAGCCGGGCCTGGTTGCGCTGCTGGGCACTCAGGCTGGCCCAGTCCGCCATGCGGTCGTGGAACTTGGCCTGTTCTTCCTCGGGGAGCGCGGAGAAATTGGCCGCCAGCGCGAGCCAGCGGCGTTTTTGCGCCTCGCTGATCAGCGCCCAACGCTCCGCGAGCGGGTACAGCGCCAGCTTCTGGGGCGTGGTCAAGGTCTCCCAGCCCGGACCGGTCTCGACCTGCGGCACCATCGAGGTGCCATGGCGCGTGGGCGAGCGCGCGTTGTTGGGGCTGGCCACGGCCGCTTCCGCGCCGGCGGGCAGCAGGGTGCCGGGTGCCATGCGCATCTGCACCAGCACCTGGCCACCCACCGCCGCGAGCACGCCCAAGAGCGCCAAAGCCAGCACGAAGGCTGGCAGGGCGGGGGAAGCGTCAGAAGGGCTTGGGTGCATGCAGTACGGTGTCGGGCAGCTCAGTTCGGCTGCGCGGAGGTCTTGAGAAATTGTACGAAGCCCGGGTCTGCGTAGGCTGCGGGTGGCAGATCATCGGTCAGCAGCGCGGCATCCACCTCGGCCACGTCATTGGCACTGCTTTCGTCCTGGGCAATGTTGATCACGACCAGGCCCACCACCAGGGCCATCAGGGGAACGGCGGAAACCAGCGCACTCCACCAGCCACCACCTTCACTGCCGCCGCGGCCCAGCGTGGCGCTGCCGCCCGCGCCGTGGATGACGGCCGCAGGGGCCGCCAGGCGCACCGGCACGATGTCTTTCTTGCGCTTGGCCAGCGCCTGCACGCGCGAGGCGCGCAGCCGCTCGGAAATGTCATAAGGCAATTCGGCGGTGCCGCTGGACAACCGCGACGCGACGCGCAGCGCAAAGCGCTCTGCCGCAGCTTCTGCCTGTGTCGATGGGGTCTGTACAGTGTTCATGGCTCGATTCCTTTGGCCTTCAGTGCCTTGCTGAGGGTTTGTATGGCACGAAAACAGTGCGTCTTGACACTGCCTTCGGAGCAGCCCATGGCGGCCGCCGTTTCTGCAACATCCATTTCTTCCCAGTAACGCATGAGGAACGCTTCCCGTTGACGTGGCGGAAGCTCGGCGATTTCAGCCTCGATACCGCGGAAGATCTGCGCCCGGCGGGTCAGATCCTCGGCGCTCTCCGCCCGTTCTCCACCATCCGGTCCTGAATACGCCTCCAGCAGATCAAAATCCATGCCATCTTCGCCGGGGCCCTCGAAGTCGCTCATGCTCGAAAACAGTGCATTGCGGGTCTTCTGGCGCCGGAACCAGTCCAGGGTGCAGTTGGACAGGATCCGCTGGTACAGCATGGGCAGCTCCGCCGCCGGCTTGTCGCCGTAGTGCTCCGCCAGCTTGAGCATGCTGTCCTGCACGATGTCGAGCGCCGCTTCCTCATTGCGAACGTGGTAGACCGAACGCTTGAAAGCGCGCTTTTCTACACTTTTGAGGAAGTCGGAGAGTTCTTGTTCGGTTGCCAAGACGGGTCAGCCCGGGAGGGGATCGGTGCCGGTGAGAGCGCAAAAATGTGGCTATCCGGCACGTGGAGCCTTTGATTATCGCATCCGCCGGGGTTTTTTTAGGCTGCCTGCGGTTTTACATGTGTTGCAGTGCGATAATCGCTGCTGCAATTCAAAAGGCAAACGGGTCACGGTCCGGCGCGGCAATCATCCCGCCCATGTCCTTGGCCTCAAGTTCCAAGCTGGCTTCACAAGAGCGCGTGCGAGGGGCACCCAAGGTTTTTCGTCAGAGAAATTCACAAAGGTTGATCGATCATGGAAATCTCCAAGGCTGAACTCACTTCAGCTGCCGCTGCCACGCAGGGCAATGCTTCTCCCGCTTCCGGCTCGCAGGACCTCATGGGTTCCGAGATCCTCATCAAGTCGCTCCAGGCCGAGAACGTCCAGTACATCTGGGGCTATCCTGGCGGCGCCGTCCTCTATATCTACGACGCGCTCTACAAGCAAGACACCATCCAGCACGTGCTGGTGCGCCACGAACAGGCCGCCGTGCACGCCGCCGACGGCTATGCGCGCGCCACCGGCGAAGTCGGCGTGGCCCTGGTCACTTCGGGCCCCGGCCTGACCAATGCGGTCACCGGCATCGCCACGGCGTACATGGATTCGATCCCCATGGTGATCATCTCCGGCCAGGTGCCCACGCCCGCCATCGGGCTGGACGCCTTCCAGGAGTGCGACACGGTCGGTATCACCCGCCCCATCGTCAAGCACAACTTCCTCGTCAAGGACCCGCGCGATCTGGCCATGACGATGAAGAAGGCCTTCCACATCGCCCGCACCGGCCGCCCCGGCCCCGTGGTGGTGGACGTGCCCAAGGACGTTTCGTTCAAGAAGGTGCCCTACAGCGGCTACCCGCAGTCGGTGGAAATGCGCTCGTACAACCCCGTGCGCAAGGGCCACGGCGGCCAGATCCGCAAGGCGCTGCAGTTGCTGCTGGCTGCCAAGCGCCCCTACATCTACACCGGCGGCGGCGTGCTGCTGGGCAATGCCACCAATGAGCTGCGCACGCTGGTGGACATGCTGGGCTATCCGGTCACCAACACGCTGATGGGCCTGGGCGCCTATCCCGCGTCGGACCGCAAGTTCCTGGGCATGCTGGGCATGCACGGCACCATCGAGGCCAACAACGCCATGCAGAACTGCGACGTGCTGCTGGCCGTGGGCGCGCGCTTCGACGACCGCGTGATCGGCAACCCCAAGCATTTCGCGCAGAACGACCGCAAGATCATCCACGTGGACATCGACCCGTCGAGCATCTCCAAGCGCGTGAAGGTGGACATCCCGATCGTCGGCGACGTGAAGGACGTGCTCACCGAGCTGATCTCCATGATCCGCGAGAGCAGCACGCGCCCTGACGCGGGTGCTCTGGCCGCCTGGTGGGACACCATCGAAGGCTGGCGCAAGCGCGATTGCCTCAAGTACAGCATGGGCAGCAGCGACGTCATCAAGCCACAGTATGTGGTCGAGACGCTGTGGAACATGACCAAGGATGCGGACACCTACATCACGTCCGACGTGGGCCAGCACCAGATGTGGGCCGCGCAGTACTACCGTTTCGACGAGCCGCGCCGCTGGATCAATTCGGGCGGCCTGGGCACCATGGGCGTGGGCATTCCCTACGCCATGGGCATCAAGCTGGCCAAGCCGGACTCCGAGGTCTTCTGCATCACGGGCGAAGGCTCGGTGCAGATGAACATCCAGGAGCTGTCCACCTGCCTGCAGTACAACACGCCGATCAAGATCTGCTCGCTGAACAACCGCTACCTGGGCATGGTGCGCCAGTGGCAGGAGATCGAGTACTCCGGCCGCTACAGCCACAGCTACATGGACGCGCTGCCCAACTTCGTGAAGCTGGCCGAGGCCTACGGCCATGTGGGCATGCTCATCGAGCATCCCAAGGACGTGGAGCCCGCGCTGCGCGAAGCGCGCAAGCTTAAGGACCGCACGGTGTTCATGGACTTCCGCACCGACCCCACCGAGAACGTGTTCCCGATGGTGCAGGCCGGCAAGGGCATCACCGAAATGCTGCTGGGGTCGGAAGACCTTTAAGCAAAATCGGGCTCCAGCGCTTGATTGGCAAGCGCAAGCAGCTATCAATTTGATAGCTATCACTTTTTGACGAATCTATTGCCTGCCAAGCCCGTGCATTACCGTGTACGGGGGAGGGCAGCGAAAAGAGGAATCTCTTCATCATGAAACACATCATTGCCGTTCTGCTGGAAAACGAACCCGGCGCGCTCTCGCGCGTGGTGGGCCTGTTCTCCGCCCGTGGCTACAACATCGAATCGCTCACCGTGGCGCCCACCGAGGATCCATCGCTCTCGCGCATGACGATCCAGACCACGGGCTCCGACGACGTGATCGAGCAGATCACCAAGCACCTGAACCGCCTCATCGAGGTGGTCAAGGTGGTCGACCTCACCGAAGGCGCCTACACCGAGCGCGAGCTCATGATGGTGAAGGTGCGCGCCGTGGGCAAGGAGCGCGAGGAGATGAAGCGCATGGCCGACATCTTCCGTGGCCGCATCATCGACGTGACCGAGAAGAGCTACACCATCGAGCTCACCGGCGACCAGGGAAAGAACGATGCCTTCCTGCAGGCCATCGACCGCACGGCCATCCTGGAAACCGTGCGCACCGGTGCCAGCGGCATCGGCCGAGGCGAACGCATCCTGCGTGTCTGAAAAGGCGCCTGAGCGCTTTCCAGGACAATACCCCGTTTTATTTTTCAACCCGAACAACGCATTTCAACCGGAGCAACCCATGAAAGTTTTCTACGACAAAGACTGTGACCTGAGCCTGATCAAGGGCAAGACCGTTGCCATCATCGGCTACGGCTCGCAGGGCCACGCCCATGCACAGAACCTGAACGACAGCGGCGTGAAGGTCGTGGTCGGCCTGCGCAAGGGCGGTGCCTCGTGGGACAAGGTTGGCAAGGCCGGCCTGAACGTGATGGAAGTGAACGACGCCGTCAAGGCCGCCGACGTGGTCATGATCCTGCTGCCCGACGAGCAGATCGCCGAGGTCTACACCAACAACGTGGCCCCGAACATCAAGCAGGGTGCCTCGCTGGCCTTTGCCCACGGCTTCAACGTGCACTACAACCAGGTCGTGCCCCGTGCCGACCTGGACGTGTGGATGGTCGCTCCCAAGGCCCCTGGCCATACCGTGCGCAACACCTACACCCAGGGCGGCGGCGTGCCCCACCTGGTGGCCGTGCACCAGGACAAGTCCGGCAAGGCCCGCGACCTGGCCCTGTCGTACGCCATGGCCAATGGTGGCGGCAAGGCCGGCATCATCGAGACCAACTTCAAGGAAGAAACCGAGACCGACCTGTTCGGCGAGCAGGCCGTGCTGTGCGGCGGCGCCGTTGAGCTGATCAAGATGGGCTATGAAACCCTGGTCGAAGCCGGCTATGCCCCCGAGATGGCCTACTTCGAATGCCTGCACGAACTCAAGCTCATCGTGGACCTGATCTACGAAGGCGGGATCGCCAACATGAACTACTCGATCTCGAACAACGCCGAGTACGGCGAGTACGTGACCGGCCCCGAAGTGATCAACGAGCAGTCGCGCGCCGCCATGCGCAATGCCTTGAAGCGCATCCAGAACGGCGACTACGCCAAGATGTTCATCCAGGAAGGCCGCCTGAACTACCCGAGCATGACGGCCCGCCGCCGCAACACCGCCGACCACAGCATCGAAGTGGTGGGCGGCAAGCTGCGCGCCATGATGCCCTGGATCGCCAAGAACAAGCTGGTCGACCAGACCCGCAACTGATCTCCTGTGCGAAGCACGAAAAGGCCACTTCACAGTGGCCTTTTTTGTTGCCGGGCCAACCCCTGGCGCAAAGCCCACCCGCTACTTGGGCGCGCGCTCACCTGCGCGGGGGGCTGGGGCGCTTCCTTTGGCGGGACGCCATGTTGGCAGGCGCTACACTGCGGCCTTCGCCTTTTGCGCGTGCGGCGCGCCGCCTGTTCCGTGGGTCAGGGTTGAAAACTATAAATTTAATAGCAGCTTGCGCAATATAGGCAAGCGCTGGAGGTCTATCTGATGCATGACGGCAATGAATCCACCGACAACCCCGGTGTGATGGTGCGCAAGCGGCGCAAAGGCATCTACATCCTGCCCAACCTGTTCACGCTGGCGGCCCTGTTCGGTGGTTTCTATTCGATCGTGATGGCCATGAACGGCCGGTTCGACATGGCGGCGGTGGGCGTCTTCTGCGCCATGGTGCTGGACAGCCTGGACGGGCGCGTGGCGCGCATGACCAATACGCAGAGCGCGTTTGGCGAGCAGATGGATTCGCTGTCCGACATGGTCTCGTTTGGAGCGGCGCCCGCGCTGATCGCCTATGAGTGGTCGCTCCAGGGCCTGGGCCGCTGGGGCTGGATCGCCGCGTTCGTGTACTGCGCCTGCGCGGCCTTGCGCCTTGCGCGCTTCAATGTGAATACCAGCGTGGTGGACAAGCGTTACTTCCAGGGGCTGCCTTCGCCAGCCGCCGCTGCCCTGGTGGCCGGCTTCATCTGGCTCATGACGGAGCTGGGGGTGCATCCGGGAGAAGACCTGTGGCTGACCTGGACGCAGACCACCTGGGTCATGTTCGCCTTCACGCTGTATGCGGGACTCACCATGGTGACCAACGTGCCGTTCTACAGCTTCAAGGACGTGCAGATGAAGAAGAGCGTGCCTTTTGCCGCCATCGTGCTGATAGCGCTGGGCATCGCGGTCATCAACATCCATCCCCCCATCGTGCTTTTTGGCGTGTTCGTCTGCTATGGGCTGAGCGGCTACGGCGTCTATGCCTGGCGCAAGGCCAAGGGCCAGCACAGCAGCGTGATCAGCACGTCGACCGATGAACCCGATGAGCGCGGACTCCACAAGTGACCACGGCGGCGGGTTGTGACTTGTGCTACATTGCATCGCATGAACACGTTTGCACTGGCCCTACTGCTACCTCCCCACGGGCGGAGACAGTAAGCGCACGCGCACACTTTTTCCACACAGGCCCGTATGCACCCGCAACGGGCCTTTTGTTTTGGGCGCCAGATTTTTGACGTTGCGGGAACCCCACCCACCGATACCAGGAGAACAACATGGCTGACAAACTGATCATTTTCGACACCACCTTGCGCGATGGCGAGCAATCCCCCGGCGCCTCGATGACCAAGGACGAGAAGCTGCGCATCGCGCGCCAGCTCGAGCGCCTGAAGGTGGACGTGATCGAAGCCGGTTTCGCGGCCAGCTCCAACGGCGACTTCGAAGCCGTGCAGGCCATCGCCAATGCGATCAGGGAATCGACCATCTGCTCGCTGTCGCGCGCCAACGACCGCGACATCGCGCGCGCGGCGGAGGCCCTGGCGGGCGCCAACAGCGCGCGCATCCATACCTTCATCGCCACGAGCCCGCTGCACATGGAGAAGAAGCTGCGCATGACGCCCGAGCAGGTGCTGGAGCAGGCCAAGCAGTCGGTGCGTTTCGCCCGCAACCTGGTGGCCGACATCGAGTTCAGCCCCGAGGATGGCTACCGCAGCGATCCCGATTTCCTGTGCCGGGTGCTGGAAGCCGTGATCGCGGAGGGCGCCACCACCATCAACGTGCCCGACACCGTGGGCTACGCCATCCCCGAGCTCTATGGCAACTTCATCAAGACGCTGCGCGAGCGCATCCCCAACAGCGACAAGGCCGTCTGGTCCGTGCACTGCCACAACGACCTGGGCATGGCGGTGGCCAACTCGCTCGCTGGCGTGAAGATCGGCGGTGCGCGCCAGGTGGAGTGCACGATCAACGGCCTGGGCGAGCGCGCGGGCAACTGCTCGCTCGAAGAGGTGGTGATGGCGGTCAAGACCCGCCGGGACTATTTCAACCTCGACCTCAACATCGACACGCAGCACATCGTGGCCGCCAGCCGCATGGTCAGCCAGACCACCGGTTTCGTGGTGCAGCCCAACAAGGCCGTGGTGGGCGCCAACGCGTTCGCACATGCCTCGGGCATCCACCAGGATGGCGTGCTCAAGGCGCGCGACACCTACGAGATCATGCGCGCCGAGGACGTGGGCTGGAGCGCCAACAAGATCGTGCTGGGCAAGCTGAGCGGCCGCAATGCCTTCAAGCAGCGCCTGCAGGAACTGGGCGTGAGCCTGGAGAGCGAAACCGAGGTCAATACGGCGTTCACCCGCTTCAAGGAGCTGGCGGACCGCAAGAGCGAAATCTTCGATGAGGACATCCTGGCGCTGGTCAGCGACGAGAGCGTGACCAGCGAGAAGGAGCAGTACGGCTTTGTCTCCCTTTTTCAGCAGAGCGAAACGGGTGAGCACCCGCGCGCGCGCATCGTCTTCACGGTCGACGGCCATGAAGTGCGCGGCGAATCCGAAGGCAACGGCCCCGTGGACGCCTCGCTCAAGGCCATTGAATCGCACGTCAAGAGCGGGGCGGAGATGGTGCTGTACTCGGTCAATGCCATCAGCGGCTCGACCGAGAGCCAGGGCGAGGTCACGGTGCGCCTGCAAAACAGCGGCCGCGTGGTCAATGGCGTGGGCGCGGATCCGGACATCGTGGTGGCTTCGGCCAAGGCATACCTCAGCGCGCTGAACAAGTTACAAAGTAAAGCTGACCGGGTGGCTGCACAAGGTTGAATGAACAATTTATAATTTCATTCACTTTCTCGGAAAGTCGCGCAAGGCATTGATCTTGCGCGACTTTTTTTGATTCTGTACACTGCTCAACACCTATTACCGTTTGGAGCACTTTGATGCACCATCGCCACCGCGCCGCAGTGAGCCGTTTCTTTCAAATTTTGAGCGTTGTCGCCGTGAGCGCCGTCCTGGCTGCCCCGGCCGCGCACGCAGGCGAGCGCAAGAAAGCCTCGGACAAAAAACAGCAGATCAGCACGGCCACTGCCAAACGGGGCGTTGCGCCCCGCAAGGTGGCTGCTGCCTCCACCAGGGCCGTGCGCGTGACGGCCAAGACCTCCAAGGCAGCCACCCGCGTGGCGTTCGTGCCGGCCAAGCAGTCCTTCGGGCAGATGGCGGGCCTGCACGAGGTCAACGATCCATTGGATCTGAAGTCGAGTGTGGCCCTGGTCATCGACCAGGACACGCACGAGGTCCTGCTGAGCAAGAATGACCATGCGGTGCTGCCCATCGCGTCCCTGACCAAGCTCATGACCGGGATGCTCATTTCCCAGGCCAAGCTGCCGATGGATGAACCGATCACCATCACGCAGGACGACGTCGATACGGAAAAGGGCAGCCGCTCGCGCCTGACGGTGGGTTCCACGCTGACCCGGGGCGAGATGCTGCATCTGGCCCTCATGTCCAGCGAGAACCGGGCTGCGCATGCGCTGGGCCGTACCTACCCTGGTGGCCTGGAGGCTTTCGTGGCGCAGATGAACGCCAAGGCCCGTTTGCTGGGCATGACCGACACCCGCTATGTGGAGCCCACGGGGCTGTCCAGCCGCAACCAGTCCAGCGCCCGGGACCTGGCCACCTTGGTGAATGTGGCACACAGCGATCCCTTGCTGCGCGAGCTGTCCACGTCTCCGGGCTATGAGGTGGCCGTGGGCCCGAGAACGCTGCAGTACAACAATACCAACGGGCTGGTAAAGAACCCCACCTGGGATATCGGACTGCAAAAGACGGGCTATATCTCCGAGGCGGGCCGCTGCCTTGTGATGCAGACGCAGATCGCCGGGCGCAAGCTCATCATGGTGTTTCTGGATTCCGCGGGCAAGTTCAGCCGGCTGGGGGATGCGGAGCGCGTGCGCCACTGGGTGGAGTCGATGCCATCCCTGGCGACCCCGTTGCAGGCCCGGGCCGGAAGCAATGGCTAGCCGATAGCGGCAGCTAGCTTCCCGCGCCAGCGGCCCCGCCGGGGCCGTGGTGCCATCGAAGCGCATTGATCATCCATGGGCCGACCAGGCATTGCCCGCCTGTGTCGGCTTTTTCATTTCATGCGTGGTGGCTTCTGGGGTCGTGGTGCGCCGCTCAGCGAAGGCCTGCGCGCAAGCCGGCTTCGCTGGATGCCGATGCCTCGGTGCTGGTGGGTACGTGGCCCAGCGCGAGCGAGATCTCGTTGGCCGTGGCTTGCAATTTGGGCAGCCACCCTTCGTCCAGCCGGTCCGCCGGGGCCGATATCGACAGACCCGCCACCAGCTTGCCCTGGTCGTCATAGACGCCGGCGGCCATGCAGCGCACGCCCAGCTCCAGTTCCTCGTTGTCGCGGGCAATCCCGTACTGCCGTGCCTTGGCGAGTTCGCGCTCAAGGTTGGGCAGCTGGGTGATGCTGTTGCGCGTGTGTCCCGCCAGCCCGGTGCGCGTGGCGTAGGCCCGCACGCGCTGGGGATCGTCCAGGGCCAGGAAGAGCTTGCCCGTCGATGTCAGGTGCAGGGGGGCGCGCCCGCCGATGGCGCGTACCACCTGCATGCCCGAGCGCTCGCTGTAGGCGCGCTCCACGTAGACAATCTCATCCCCCTGCCGCATGCTCAGATTGACCGGTTGCTGGATCAGCTTGTGCAGGTTGCGCATGGGGGTCAGGGCGGCATCGCGCACGCTCAGGCGCGCCTTGACGAGGTTGCCCAGTTCCAGCAGGCGCATGCCCAGCCGGTAGCTGCCGGATTCCGGCCGGTCCACGAAGCGGCCGATCGTGAGGTCGTTCAGGATGCGGTGCGTGGTGGAGGGGTGCAGCCCCGTCTTCTCGCTGATTTCCTTGAGGGAGATCGCCTCCTCGCGCGACGCCAGCACATCGATCAGCGTAAACATGCGTTCAAGCACCTGAACGCTGGGTTTGGCAGGAATGCTGGGATCGATTTTTTTCATGGGCGGCGATGCAATGAGGGCCGCAGCATTTTATCTTGTGAAATTCAATCCTGCATTCAGGCGCCTTGTTCCGCATGGCGGCCGGCGCGGTGCCACGCGCCATCGGTGCGGACTTCGTGGGGGTGAAAGCGGGCCTTGTAGTTCATCTTGGGGCTGGCTTCGATCCAGTAGCCCAGATAGACATGGGGGAGCCCCAGGGAGCGCGCCTGCGCGATCTGCCACATCACGTTGTAGGTACCGTAGCTGCAGTGGGGCTCGGGCTCGTAGAAGGTGTAGACCGCGGAAAGCCCGTCGTCGAGCACATCCAGGATGGACACCATCTTGAGCGCGCCGGGCTCGCCGCTGGCATCCGTTTCGCGGAACTCCACGAGGCGCGAATTCACCCGGCTTTGCAGCAGGAACTGGGTGTACTGGTCGATGCTGTCATGGTCCATGCCGCCGCCCGCGTGGCGGCCATTCTGGTAGCGCAGGTAGAGCTGGTAGTGCTCGGGCACGAAGCACAGGCGCAGCACGCGCGCCTGCAGGCCGCCATGTCGAACGGTCGCTCGCCGCTGGCTTCGATCGGGTTGGAACTCATTCACGAGCACGCGCAGCGGAGTGCAGGCCTGGCAGCCATCGCAGTAGGGACGGTAGGTGAACATGCCGCTGCGCCGGAACCCCTTGGCGACGAGGTCGGAATACACGTCGCTCTGAATCAGGTGGCTGGGCGTGGCCACCTGCGACCGAGCCTGTCTTTCCGGCAGGTAGCTGCAGGGGTAGGGGGCTGTCGCATAGAACTGCAGGGTTTGCAGTGGAAGGTCGTTGAGTTGCGTCATGCCGTGGACACGGTGGAGGGCAGCAGCCCGTTCCAGTATACGGGGTCGAAGGCCCAGGGCGGTGGCGGAAGGTGCTGGGTCTTCTGGATCTCGGCCAGGAACTGCGCGCGGGGAATCTCCCGGGCTCCCAGGGAGGCGAGGTGGCGCGTGTTCTGCTGGCAGTCGATCATCGCAACGCCGTGGTGGCGGCACAGGCCCACCAGGGCCGCGAGCGCGATCTTCGATGCGTCCGTGGCGTGGGCGAACATCGATTCGCCGAAGACTGCCTGGCCGAGGGCCACGCAGTACAGGCCGCCCACCAGCCGTCCTTCAACCCAGGTCTCGACGCTGTGGGCATACCCTGCCGCATGGAGGCGGATGTAGGCTTCGATCATCTCGGGCACGATCCAGGTGCCCGCTTGGCCATCGCGTTCCTTGGTGGCGCAGGCCGTGATGACTTCCCGGAAAGCATGATCCACGCGGATCTGGCAGGCTGCATCGGTTCGGAATGCCTGCAGCGTCCTGCGCAGGGAGCGGTGCAGCCTGAACTCCGCGGTGGGCAGCACCATGCGGGGATCGGGGGCCCACCACAGGATGGGCTGCCCCGGGCCGTACCAGGGAAAGGTGCCCTGGGCGTATGCTGCCCGCAACTGCGCCACCGCCAGCGTGCCACCTGCCGCCAGGAGCCCGGGTGCGGGGTCCTGCGGTCCCCATGCGGTCGTGGGATGCGGCAGACGGTCTTCGGGTTCCAGCCAGGGCAATTGCGGGGGCATGGGATGGTGCGCGGGTAAACAACAACAACAACAACGACAAAGAGACTGGCTTATTGTCCGGCAACCCGGGCGTGCGCGGCGCGGATGAAGCCGGCGACAAAAAAGCCCACCATGCGTGGGCATGGTGGGCTTTCTGAGTGGCTCCTCGACCTGGGCTCGAACCAGGGACCTACGGATTAACAGTCCGGCGCTCTACCGACTGAGCTATCGAGGAATGATCGGTATGTAAAAGGCCCCGCGTACACATGCAGGGCCTGCAAATTCTTGGCTCCTCGACCTGGGCTCGAACCAGGGACCTACGGATTAACAGTCCGGCGCTCTACCGACTGAGCTATCGAGGAACAAGACTTAGATTATATACATAAAAAATGGGCTCCAGCCGCTTCGCGGATGTGCCCGACGATTTGCACGGTGCCCCGGCCGGGAGTGCGGGGCGCATGCCTGGCTTTCGATGCTGCCCATTCGCTCACTGCGGCTCGGGCCTGCGCCACAGCCAGGCCAGCACGCACGCCATGCAGGTGATGGCGAGCACGGCGATCCAGGTGCGCGTGCCCGTCGCAAACAGCACGATCCCACTCAGCGCCATGAGGCACGTGGCGCTCCATTTGGCGCGCCGGCTCACGCAGCCTCCCTGGGCCCAGTTGCGCAAGAGCGGGCCGAACAGGTGGTGGTTCCAGAGCCAGCGGTACAGCCGGGGCGAACTGCGGGCCGCAGCCCATGCCGCCATGAGAATGAACACCGTGGTGGGCAGCCCGGGAACGATGACGCCGATGATGCCCATCACCAGGCACGCCACGGCAAAGACCAGCAGCAGCCAGCGGGCGGGCCATGGCAAGGGGCGCAGGGGCGGGGCCGTGTCGGTGGAGGCCTGGTCTGGAGGAGAGTCCATGCCGGTATTGTGAATGGGCGCGCCGCTGCGCGGCGCGCCGACACGCGCTATGCTGCCGCAGGCTGGCGCGCGCCAGCCGCTTTCGCAGAAATTTCACACCGATGATCATCCACACCATCCTGAAGATGGGCGATCCGCGCCTGCTGCGCGTTGCCCAGCCCGTGACTGCATTCGATACAGACGATCTTCATCTTCTGGTGCGGGACATGTTCGACACCATGCGCTCCGTCAATGGGGCGGGGCTTGCCGCGCCGCAGATCGGCGTGGATCTGCAGCTCGTGATCTTTGGCTCCGGCGAACGCAATCCGCGCTACCCCGAGCGTCCGGTGATTCCTCCCACCGTCCTGCTCAATCCCGTCATCACGCCGCTGGGCGATGAAGAAGAGGAGGACTGGGAAGGCTGCCTTTCCGTGCCGGGGCTGCGCGGCAAGGTCCCCCGGTGGGCGCGCATCCGCTACACGGGGTTCGATCCTTACGGCGACCGCATAGACCGCACGGTGGACGGCTTTCATGCCCGTGTGGTGCAGCACGAGTGCGACCACCTCGTTGGCAAGCTGTACCCGATGCGGGTGCGCGATTTCACGCAGTTCGGCTTCACGGAAGTGCTCTTCCCCGACATTAGCGCCGCCGAGGACGACTGACGGGCGGAACCAGCGCCCGCTTTGGGGTCAACGGTGCACGAGCACCGGGATCTTGCTGTGCGTGAGGACCTTGAGGGTCTCGCTTCCCAGCAGGATGCCCTGGAGGCCGCGGCGGCCATGCGAGGCCATCAGGATCAGGTCGCAGCCCTGCGCGTGCGCGGCGTCGATGATGGCTTCGTACGGATGGTCGCTGATGCTGGTCAGGGTGTCGCAGGGCACGCTGTACTGTGCCGCGGTCTCCCGGATGTAGTTCAGGACCTCCTCGGCCCTCGCCCGGGCCTGGTCTTCCTGGCTCTTGCGCGTGTGTTCCAGCATGGCGGTGTGGTACGCAAGTGCATGGAATTCGGGCAGGGCATAAAAGCCGGTGACCTTGGCGTGGGCTTCGCGGGCAAAGCGCATGCCGCGCAGGATGGCCGCTTCCGACAGCGCCGTACCGTCGGAGGGCATCAGGATGTGCTTGTACATGCTGGCTCCTTGGGGGCTGCGTGGGCAGTCCCGGCAGGGCGCCGGGTCGCCTGCCCGGGTGCGGTGGCGCAACGCGGCTGGCAGGCACCGTGGGCGCCATGAACGCGCCACATGCATGTGGCTGTTATAGGCTCAAGATGGGCGCAAGGCAAGCGCCAGCCCTGGCGCGCTTCAGCATTCGACAACAGGGGGAAATGAGCCCTGGCGCTTGATTGGCATGCGATGGATGCTATCAATGGAATAGCATCTTGGCGCGCAGCCTTCTCGTGAGGATCCACCGCCTGCCCGGAGGCCGGAGACGGGATGCGGTAGGCCGCTAGTCAGTCAGCCAGCTCGCGCAGCAGTTCGGTCTCGATCTCGATCTGGCGTGCATTGTTCTGCAGTTCGGGGCCCTGGACCAGGAAGGTGTCTTCGACACGTTCGCCCAGGGTGCTGACCTTGGCCAACTGCACGCTCAGATGGTGCTGCGCCAGGATGCGCGCCACCAGGTACAGCAGGCCCGCACGGTCGCTGGCGGAGATGGCCAGCAGCCAGCGCTGCGCCTTTTCGTCGGGGCGCAGCGTGACGCGCGGGGCCACCGGAAAGCTCTTCACGCGGCGCGACACCCGCCGGCGCGCGGGTTCGGGCAGCGGCCCGCCCGCCTCGATCACGCGCACCAGGTCGCTTTCGACCATATGGGTCAGTTCGCGGTAGTGCCCCGCCTGCGACGAGGCCACCACCTGGAAGGTGTCGAGCGCATAGCCATTGTTCGCGGTGTGCACGCGCGCATCCAGGATGCTGAAGCCCGCGCGGTCGAAATAGCCGCAGATGCGCGCGAACAGGTCCGCCTGGTCGGCGGCATACACCATCACCTGCAGGCCATCGCCCGCCAGCGACTGGCGCGCGCGCACCACGGGCCTGGCCGTGCCCACATGGCGCGACAGGTGGCGCGTGTGCCAGGCGATGTCCGCCGCTTCGTGGCGCATGAAGTAGCTCACATCCAGCGTGGCCCACAGGGCCTTGTGGGCCTCGAAGGGCAGGGCGCTCAGGGCCAGCAGCACCAGCGCCTCGCGCTTGCGCGCCTCGATCTCGGCGGCGGCATCCGGCGCCCGGCCACCCAGGGTGCGCAGCGTGGCGCGGTACAGGTCTTCGAGGAGCTTGCCTTTCCAGGCGTTCCAGACCTTGGGGCTGGTGCCACGGATATCGGCCACCGTGAGCAGGTACAGCGCGGTCAGGTAGCGTTCGTTGCCCACGCGCTGGGCGAATGCCGCGATCACGTCCGGGTCGGAGAGGTCTTCCTTCTGGGCGATCCGGCTCATCGACAGGTGTTCGCTGACCAGGAACTCGATGAGCCTGGCGTCTTCGCGGTCCACGCCATGCTGGCGGCAGAAGCGCCGCACCTCGACGGCGCCGATCTGCGAATGGTCGCCGCCGCGGCCCTTGCCGATGTCGTGGAACAGCGCCGCGACGTACAGGATCCACGGCTTGTCCCACCCGCCCGCGAGCTGCGAGCAGAACGGGTATTCGTGCGCGTGCTCGGCCATGAAGAAACGGCGCACGTTGCGCAGCACCATGAGGATGTGCTGGTCGACCGTGTACACATGGAACAGGTCGTGCTGCATCTGCCCCACGATGCCCCGGAAGACCCACAGGTAGCGCCCGAGCACCGAGGTTTGGTTCATGAGGCGCATGGCATGCGTGATGCCCGAGGGCTGCTGCAGGATGCGCATGAAGTTGGCGCGATTGACCGGGTCGCGGCGGAACGCGCCGTCCATCACCCCGCGTGCGTTGTACAGCGCGCGCAGGGTGCGCGCCGACAGGTCCTTGAGCCCCACGGTGGTCTGGTAGAGCAGGAAGGTTTCCAGGATGGCGTGCGGGTCGCGCTCGTACAGGTCGTCTCTGGCCACCTCGATCAGGCCGGCCTTCTCGAAGAAGCGCTCGTTGATGGGGCGCGGCTCGTGGGTCGAGGGGTTCAGGCGTTCCTCGATGTTCAGCAGCAGGATCTGGCTGAGCTGCGACACGGCCTTGGCCGCCCAGTAGTAGCGCCGCATCAGGCTTTCGCTGGCGCGCATGGGCAGGCGCGAGCCGTCGGGCGCCTGCGAGCGGTAGCCGAAGGACTCGGCCACGGCGGTCTGCAGGTCGAACACCAGGCGGTCCTCATGCCGCCCGGCGGCTGCATGCAGGCGCGCGCGGATGAGGCAGAGCACGGCCTCGTTGCGCTCGATCTGGCGCACCTCGAAGGCGGTGGCCATGCCGCTGGCGGCCAGTTCCTTCCAGTTGCGGCCCAGGCCCGCGGCCTGCGCCACCCACAGGATCATCTGCAGGTCGCGCAGCCCGCCGGGCGACTCCTTGCAGTTGGGCTCCAGCGAGTAGGGCGTGTTCTCGTACTTGTTGTGGCGCTGGCGCATCTCCAGCGTCTTGGCCACCAGGAAGGCCTGCGGGTTCATCTGCAGGCGGTACTGGCGCTGGAATTCGGCGAACAGCGCCGTGTTGCCGCACACCAGGCGCGATTCGAGCAACGAGGTCTGCACGGTGACATCGCCCGCGCTTTCGGCCAGGCATTCGGCCACGGTGCGTACGCTGGAGCCGATCTCCAGGCCCGCATCCCAGCAGCTGCCGATGAAGCCCTCCAGCCGCGTGCGCAGCTCGCTGCCGGCCTCGGGGGCGCTTCCATCGGGCATCAGCAGCAGGACGTCGACATCCGAATAGGGGAAAAGCTGGTCGCGCCCGAAGCCGCCCACGGCCACCAGCGCCATGTCCGCTGGGAGCTGCGCCCGCTGCCACAGCGTGTGCAGCAGGGCGCCGGCCAGCGTGGAGAGCTTGCGCAGCAGCACGCGGATGCCACGCGTGGAGGCGCCCGTGGCCTGCAGGGCGGCGAGCAGGGCGGCTTTGTCGCTGCGGTAGGCGTCCCGCAGGGCATGGAGTTCGGTCATGGTCGTGGTGCGCGCAGATAAGGTGCCATGAAAAAAGCCATGCAAGAGTTGTGCGAGCCAGTGTGAATGCCGGTCGCGCAGGCGTTGCCGGTGCGGCCGTCAGGTGGCCGTGGCCGTCACGAAGGCGGGCAGCGCGGGCGAGCCGGCCGACAGGGTCATCACCTCATAGCCCGTCTCGGTCACCAGCACGGTGTGTTCCCACTGCGCCGACAGGCTGTGGTCCTTGGTCACGATGGTCCAGCCGTCGTTGCCGAACTCCTTCACCTCGCGGCGGCCGGCGTTGATCATGGGCTCGATCGTGAAGACCATGCCGGGCACCAGTTCTTCCAGCGTGCCGGGGCGGCCGTAGTGCAGCACCTGGGGTTCTTCGTGGAACTTCTGGCCGATGCCGTGGCCGCAGAACTCGCGCACGATGGAGAAACCCTGGCCTTCGGCGAATTTCTGGATGGCGTGGCCCACGTCGCCCAGGTGGGCGCCAGGCTTCACCTGCAGGATGCCGTGCCACATGGCGTCGAAGGTGATCGCACACAGGCGCTTGGCGGCAATGGAGCACTCGCCGATCTGGTACATGCGGCTGTTGTCGCCGTACCAGCCGTCCTTGGTGATCACGGTCACGTCCACGTTGACGATGTCGCCCTTCTTGAGCGGCTTGTCGTTGGGGATGCCGTGGCACACCACATGGTTGACCGAGGTGCACAGCGAGGCGGGGTAGGGCGGGTAGCCGGGCGGCTGGTAGCCCACGGTGGCCGAGATGGTGCCCTGCTGGGCCATGCATTCGGCACCCAGGCGGTCGATTTCCTTGGTGGTGATGCCGGGCTTGATGTGGGGGGCGATGTAGTCCAGCACTTCGGAGGCCAGGCGGCACGCGAGGCGCATGCCGGCAATGTCTTCTGCGCTTTTGATGGTGATGCTCATGGCGTAATTATCCCATCGCCCCCCGCCGGCTGCTTGGAGGCGGGCGGCGGCCCTGGTCCGCCCGGTAAAATGCCGGGCTGTCCACCCACATGCCCAGGCCAGAGCCCGGGCCCGGGTCGGCGCCTCGACCGTACCCCTCACACCCAACAGGCCGCTACCGTGACCTTGCACATGACCACGCTGGCGGGCGGCAACGCCCTCAGCACCTTCCGCGCCCAGCAACTCCAACCCGCCCTGGAGGCCATTCACCCCAAGATCAGCGGCATTGCAGCGCGCTTCGTGCACCTTGTCGCCACCGACGCGGCCCCCACGCCCGCCGACCATGAGCGCCTGGCCGCCCTGCTGACCTATGGCGACCCCTATGCGGGCCCCGCCGAGGGCACCGCCATCATCGTCACGCCCCGCCTGGGCACGCTGTCGCCCTGGGCGTCCAAGGCGACCGACATCGCCCGCAACTGCGGCATCGCCATCCGCCGCGTGGAGCGCATCACCGAATACCGCATCAGCCTCAAGGCCGGCCTGCTGGGCAAGGCGCCCGAGCTGACGGCCGAGCAACTGGCCCAGGTGGCCGCCCTGCTGCATGACCGCATGACCGAGTCCGTGGTGGCCGACCGCGCCGCAGCAGCAGCGCTGTTCACCGAGCTGCAGCCTGCGCCCATGGAGCACGTCAACGTGCTCGGCGGCGGCCGCGCCGCGCTGGAGGCCGCCAACACCCGTTTCGGCCTGGCCCTGGCCGACGACGAGATCGACTACCTGGTCAACGCCTTCACGGGCCTGGCGCGCAACCCCACCGACGTGGAGCTGATGATGTTCGCGCAGGCCAACAGCGAGCACTGCCGCCACAAGATCTTCAACGCCCAGTTCACCATCGACGGCGTGGCGCAGGACAAATCGCTGTTCGGCATGATCCGCAACACCCACCAGCTGGCGCCCCAGCACACGGTGATCGCGTATTCGGACAACGCCTCGGTCATGGAAGGCGGCGAGGTCGAGCGGTTTGTGGCCAAAATGGCCTCTACCGCTGATTCAGCGGGCGCTACCAGCTATCAAAAAAGTAGCGCCACCCAGCACGTGCTGATGAAGGTGGAAACGCACAACCACCCCACCGCCATCTCTCCCTTCCCGGGCGCATCCACCGGCGCGGGCGGCGAGATCCGCGACGAAGGCGCCACCGGGCGGGGCTCCAAGCCCAAGGCCGGCCTCACGGGGTTCACCGTGTCCAAGCTCTGGGGCAGCACGGTCGGCAAGCCCGAGCACATCGCCAGCCCGCTGCAGATCATGGTGGAAGGGCCCCTGGGTGGCGCGGCGTTCAACAACGAATTCGGCCGTCCCAACCTGGCGGGCTACTTCCGCGAGTACGAGCAGGAAGTCGCTGGCGTGCAGCGCGGCTACCACAAGCCCATCATGATCGCCGGCGGCGTGGGCGTGATCGACGCGGGCCTGACGACAAAGATCGAGTTCCCCGCTGGCTCGCTGCTCATCCAGCTGGGCGGCCCCGGCATGCGCATCGGCATGGGCGGCAGTGCCGCCAGCTCCATGGCCAGTGGCACCAACGCCGCCGAACTGGACTTCGACTCCGTGCAGCGCGGCAACCCCGAGATCGAGCGCCGCGCCCAGGAGGTCATCAACCACTGCTGGGCGCAGGGCGCCGCCAACCCCATCCTCGCCATCCACGACGTGGGTGCGGGCGGCCTCTCGAACGCCTTCCCCGAGCTCACGAACGACGCCGGCCGTGGCGCTCGCTTCGACCTGCGCGCCGTGCCGCTCGAAGAATCGGGCATGGCGCCCAAGGAAATCTGGAGCAACGAAAGCCAGGAGCGCTACGTGCTGGCCATCGCGCCCGAGTCGCTGCCGCTGTTCAAGGCGTTCTGCGAGCGCGAGCGCTGCCCCTTCGCCGTGATCGGCACGGCCACCGAGGAACGCCAGCTGGTGCTGCAGGACACCGCCGTGGAGGCGGGCGACCAGAAGCTGCCGGTGGACATGCCCATGAACGTGCTGCTGGGCAAGCCGCCCAAGATGCACCGCGACGTGGCCACGGTGCAGCGCCAGTTCGCGCCCATCGACCTGACCGGCGTCCCGCTGCAAAAGGCCGTGATCGACGTGCTGGCCCATCCCACGGTGGCGTCCAAGCGTTTTCTCATCACCATCGGCGACCGCACCGTGGGCGGCCTGTCGCACCGCGACCAGATGGTCGGCCCCTGGCAGGTGCCGGTGGCGGACTGCGCGGTGACGCTGGCCGACTACAAGGGCTTTGCGGGCGAGGCGATGAGCATGGGCGAGCGCACGCCGCTGGCCGCGATCAACGCACCCGCATCGGGCCGCATGGCCGTGGCCGAGGCCATCACCAACCTGCTGGCTGCGCCCATCGAGCTGCCGCGTGTGAAGCTGTCCGCCAACTGGATGGCCGCGTGTGGCGAGCCCGGCGAAGACGCTGCCTTGTACGAGACCGTGAAGGCCGTGGGCATGGAGCTGTGCCCGGCGCTGGGCGTCTCCATCCCCGTGGGCAAGGACAGCCTGTCGATGCGCACGCAGTGGAACGACGGCAGCGACAAGAAAAAGGTCACGTCCCCCGTGAGCCTGATCGTGAGCGCGTTCGCGTCGCTCTCCGACGTGCGCGGCACGCTCACACCCCAGCTCGATGCCACCGAGGATGACACCACCCTGGTGCTGATCGATCTGGGCAAGGGCCAGAACCGCATGGGCGGCAGCATCCTGGGCCAGACGCTGGAACAAAGCGGCGACGTGGTGCCCGACGTGGACGATCCGCAGGACCTGGTGAACCTGGTCAACGCCGTGAACGCGCTGCGCGCCAAGGGCCATGTCCTGGCCTACCACGACCGCAGCGACGGCGGCCTGCTGGCGGCGGCGGCCGAGATGGCCTTTGCGGGCCATGTGGGCGTGGCGCTCAATGTGGACATGCTCGTGACTGAAGGCGACGGCATCAGCGACAGCCGCATGGAGACCGGGGATGCCAAGAACTGGGCGCAGCAGGTCAGCGCGCGCCGCGAGGAGCTCACGCTCAAGGCCCTGTTCAACGAAGAACTGGGCGTGCTGCTGCAGGTGCGCACCGCAGAGCGCAACGATGTGATGCAGGTGCTGCGCGAGCACGGCCTGTCCAGATTCAGCCACTTTGTCGGCAAGACGCGTCCGCAATCGTCGGGCATCGACGCCGGCAAGGGCGAGCTGCAGGTCTGGCGCGATGCCAAGGCCGTGTTCAGCGCCAAGCTCACCGACCTGCACCAGGTGTGGGATGCCGTGAGCTGGAAAATCTGCCAGCAGCGCGACAACCCCGCGACCGCGGACTCCGAGCACGCCACCGCGGGCGCGGCCGCCGACCCCGGGATGCACGTGCACCTCACGTTCGACGCGGCCGACAACGTGGCGGCGCCGTTCCTGAACCTGGCCAAACCCCGGGTCGCGATCCTGCGCGAGCAAGGCGTCAATTCGCACATCGAGATGGCCTACACCTTCACCGAGGCCGGCTTCGAGGCCTACGACGTGCACATGACCGACCTGCAGACCGGCCGCGTCAAGCTCGAAGACTTCAAGGGCGTGGTCGCCTGCGGCGGCTTCAGCTACGGCGACACGCTGGGGGCCGGCATCGGCTGGGCGCGCAGCATCACCTTCAACCCCGTGCTGGCCGAGCAGTTCCAGGGCTTCTTCGGCCGCACCGACACCTTTGGCCTCGGGGTGTGCAACGGATGCCAGATGTTTGCCGAGCTGGCGGACATCATCCCGGGCGCGCAGGACTGGCCACGCTTCACCACCAACCAGAGCGAGCGCTTCGAGGCCCGCCTGTCGATGGTGGAGGTGCTGGAGTCTCCCAGCCTGTTCTTCGCGGGCATGGCGGGCAGCCGCCTGCCGATCGCCGTGGCGCACGGCGAGGGCTATGCCAACTTCAAGTACCGCGGCAACGCCGGCGCGGCCATCGCCGCGATGCGTTTCGTGGACAACCACGGCGCGCCCACCGAGCAATACCCGTTCAACCCGAACGGCAGCACGGGTGGCATGACCGGCGTGACCACGGCGGACGGCCGTTTCACGGCCATCATGCCGCACCCCGAGCGCGTGTTCCGCAACGTGCAGATGAGCTGGACCTCGGGCGACTGCAGCGAACTCAGTCCCTGGATGCGCATCTGGCGCAATGCCCGCAAGTGGGTGGGGTGACGTAGCACATCCTGCGGAGTCGCTTCGCGCCTTCCCCCTTCTCTCAATGGCTTGCCCTGCGGGAAGGGGCGCAGCCGGTGCACGCCCGCAAAGCGCCGCATACGCAGCTTGGCGGCCCTTGCACGGCTGCACGGGCGTTTGGGCTGCGCGGGCCCGGCGGGCTGCTGGCGGCGCTGTCGCGCCGGGCTGCCCGGCAAGTCCTGCTCAGGCCACTGCAGGGGCGCGCTGATACACCAGCAGCCGCCCTTTGTACGCCGGAACATCGGCCAGCGCGGGGTGGCCCAGGCGCTCTTCCACCACGTCAAAACGCAGCGCGGCCATCTGCTTGCTGAAGGCGGAGCGGTTGCCGCGGTTGGGGTCCACGATCCAGATCTGCGCGCTTTCGGCCGCATGGCGGTCGAGGAAGTTGGCCAGGCTGCCTCGTGCGTCGCGCTCGTACAGGACGTCGCTGCCCATGATGAGGTCGAACCGGCCTTGCACATCGGCGCAGGTGTCGGTCAAGTCGGCTCCCCATTGCCCGGTGCGGTACTTGAGCGGCGACATGCCGTTGAGCCGCACGTTCTCCAGCAGGAAGGCCGATGCCAGGGGGTGGCAGTCGCTGGCGGTCACGTCCACGCCGCGCCGGTGGCACACCAGGCTGGCCAGGGCCAGGCCGCAGCCGATCTCCAGCACGCGCTCGCCGCTTCGCAGGGGGCGGCTGGCCATGCGGTGCGCCAGCTGGGCCCCCGATGGCCACAGCAGGCCGAACAGCGGCCAGGCGGCGGAAGAGATGCCCAGCGCTTCGGCGGCACCCTCCGGGTCGGAAAACTGCTGCTTGTCCAGGAGCGAGCGGATGATCAGGTCTGCCGCGCCGGTGATGGCGATGTCTTCTTGCTTGGTCAGGTAGCCGGGCATGGCATGGGCGTGAAGCCCGTGCAGGGGGACAAGCCCCGGGGACCCCAAAGTGGTGGGTGAGGGCGCGAGTATGCGCCTTGCGCGCCGCAGCCCCCATGGCGGGCCGCGAGGAGGGCCACGGCGACGGCCTGCGCAAAAGGCTCCCGGGGCCGGGGGGCGGGCGCAAACGAAGACCGTGCGTTGCTATAGTCCAGCCCACGCGCGGCGGCACGCATGCCGCCTTTTCCATTGCTATCTCAAGGACTTCCCATGGCCTCTGGCAGCCTGCTTGCCCTGTTGGACGACATCGCCACCATCCTCGACGACGTGGCCCTGATGACCAAGGTGGCCGCCAAGAAGAGCGCGGCCATGGCGGACGACGTCTCGGTCATGACGAAGGTGGCCGCGCAGAAGACGGCCGGCGTGCTGGGCGACGACCTGGCCCTCAATGCCCAGCAGGTCACGGGGGTGCGCGCCGAGCGCGAGATTCCGGTGGTGTGGGCCGTGGCCAAGGGGTCGTTCATCAACAAGGTGATCCTGGTGCCCGCGGCCTTGCTGATCAGCGCGTTCGCGCCCTGGGCCGTGACGCCGCTGCTCATGATTGGCGGTGCCTTCCTGTGCTTTGAAGGCTTTGAAAAAGTCGCCCACAAGCTGCTGCACGCCCCCCACGAAGACGCCGCCGAGCATGAAAGCCATGTGCTGGCCAATGCCAACCCCGCGGTGGACCTGGTGGCGTTCGAGAAGGACAAGATCAAGGGCGCGGTGCGCACCGACTTCATCCTGTCGGCAGAGATCATCGCCATCACGCTGGGGACCGTGGCGTCGGCGCCGTTTGTGCAGCAGGTCACCGTGCTGTCGGGCATCGCGGTCATCATGACCATCGGCGTATATGGCCTGGTGGCCGGCATCGTCAAGCTCGACGACCTGGGCCTGTGGCTGAACGGCAAGGCCAGCGCCGTGGCCAGGGCGGTGGGCTCGGGCATCCTGCGGGCCGCGCCGTGGCTCATGAAGGGCCTGTCCGTGGCGGGCACCGCCGCCATGTTCCTCGTGGGCGGCGGCATCCTGGTGCATGGCGTGCCCGCGCTGCACCATGCGGTGGATGCCGCTGGCGAGGCCGCCGCGCAATGGCCCGTGGGCGCCCTCTGGCATGTGCTGGTGCCCAACCTGCTCAACGCGGTGGTCGGCATCGTGGCGGGAGGTCTGGTGCTGGCGGCCGTCACGCTGGGGCAGCGCCTGCGCGGGAAATCCACCGCGCATTGACAAGGGCAGGCCGTTTTTCTTGATGTATGTCTAAGGGTTAATACGAGGGGCTTGAGATAGGGCAAGGCCGGTGGAGGGGCATGGCGGTTCAATGGATGCACGGGGGTCGTCCCCGTCCAACCGATGTGAAATCACTATGAAAAAGAACCTGCTGGCAGTAGCCGCCCTCTGCGCCCTGGCTTCCGGCGCCGCCCTGGCGCAACAGGCTGAAGGACCCTGGATGGTCCGCGCGCGCGCCGTGCACCTGGGCAGTGCCAACAAGGACAGCACGCCCCTGGGCCTGACCATCAACGACAAGACCATCCCCGAAGTCGATGTCACGTACTTCTTCAACAAGAACATCGCGGCCGAACTGATCCTGACCGTGCCGCAAAAGCACACGCTGAGCGCCTCCGGCACGGCCATCGGCTCGCTCAAGCACCTGCCGCCCACGCTGCTGCTGCAATACCACTTCGATGCACCCGGCTTCAAGCCCTATGTGGGCGCGGGCCTGAACTACACGCGCTTTTCCGGCGTGAAGCTGCCCGCCGGCGTGGACATTGACCGCAACAGCTTCGGCCCCGCGCTGCAGGTGGGCGTGGACATTCCGCTGCAGAAGAATCTGTACCTCAACTTCGACCTGAAGAAGGTCTTCATCAAGACCGACGTGACGGCAGGCGGCGCCAAGCTGGGCACCTTCAAGGCAGACCCCGTGCTGGTGGGCGTGGGCCTGGGCTGGAGGTTCTAGCCAGGCTCCCCCTGAGGCGCTTCGCGCCTTCCCCCTGCGGGGGACGCCTGCGGTGGACCGGCAAAGCCGGATCCACGGTGGCGCTTGCGTTGACGGTGCGCCAGTTTTCATCGGCTATGACGGATCTACGTCCGTCGGTAGAAGGCCAGCGATCCGGCCAGGGCCAGCAGCGCGCCGCCGCAGCAGCGGTCCAGCCATAGCACCGCGCGGCGGTGCAGCAGCTTGACGGCGCGCGCCCCGATGGCGGCGTAGGCCAGCATCACGGCGAAGTCCAGGCCCGCGAACACGGCTGCAATGGCGGCGTACTGCGGCCATTGTGGTGCGCTGGCATCGATGAATTGCGGCATCAGCGCCGAGCAGAACAGGTATCCCTTGGGGTTGGTCGCCGCGACCAGGAATGAGCGCGTGAAGATGCCGCGCGGCGTGGCCGCAGGCCCGGCGGCCGCGCCGTCCGCTGCGGCCAGGTCCAGCGCCCCCTGCGAGCGCAGCAGCCGCAAACCCAGCCAGGCCAGGTAGGCCGCGCCCAGCCACTTCACCACCGAAAACCAGAACTCGGACGCCGCCAGCAGCGTGCCCAGGCCCAGCGCCACGGCACCGACCAGCACAAGATCCGACGCCACGGCGCCCAGCATGCCGGGCAGCGACCGGCGCACGCCATAGCGCGATCCGTTGGCCAGCGCCAGCAGCACCGTGGGGCCGGGCGTGGCGATGGCCACCAGGGCCACCAGCGAGAAGACCAGCAGGGTCGCGAGCGTCATGCCATCACCCCGCAGCCCTGGGGCTTGAGCACCCGCTCGGTGGATGCGGGGTATTTCGCCAGCCTGGAGGCGGGCCGGCGCGGGCGCTGCACGAGGTCGCCCCCGCAGTTGGGGCACACGTGGCCCAGCCGGGCGCCGGCGCAGTCGCTGCAGAACGTGCACTCGAAAGTGCAGATGCGCGCGTTGGTGGCATCGGGCGGCAGGTCCTTGTCGCAGCATTCGCAGTTGGGGCGCATCTGAAGCATGGCAGGGTCCTTGTGAGAAGTCCGTGGGAAGGGCGAGCGTATGCCGGGCGCGCGCCGTTCACAAGGTACAGATGGACCCGTGCCGGGCAGTACACCCCGTCCGCGGCGGCCCCTGGCGGCTGCGCCGCCGGCTTCCGCACCCGAAGGCCCGCGCGCGCCATGGGGATTTGGCCTACACACGGCGCCATCGGCTCGGCTCACAATGGCGGATGCGGTGGGGCTTCGCGCCCTTGCCTGGGTACGTGGCAGCCTGGCGGGCATTGGGCTCCCGGGACGGCCCCGTCGGACAGAACCAGCGGCATTGCCGCGCAAGACGTTTCAAGACCCATGCCTTTGCCCAGCCCCAACGACGACATCACGCGTGGCCTGAACCAGCGGCCCGCGAGCATTTCCCCCAAGTATTTCTACGACCAGCACGGCTCGCAGCTGTTCGAGGAAATCACCCGCCTGCCCGAGTACTACCCCACGCGCACCGAAACCGCCCTCATGCAGCAGCATGCGGCCGACATCGCGCAGGCCGTGGGCACGGGGCGCACGCTGGTGGAGCTGGGGGCTGGCAACTGCCAGAAGGCGCGCACGCTGTGCCGGCTGGTGCAGCCCGCGTGCTTCGTCGGCGTGGATATCTCGGCGGAATTCCTGCAGGCGGCGGTGCGGGGCCTGCGCGACGATTTTCCGGGGCTGGACGCGCGGGCCGTGGGCGGCGACATGACCCAGGGCGTGGCCCTGCCCGAGGACATTCCGCGCACGGGACGGCTGGTGTTCTACCCGGGCTCGTCCATCGGCAACTTCGACCCGCCGCACGCGCTGGATTTGCTGGCCCACATGCGCGAGCTGATCGACGATGACGGCGGCCTGCTCATCGGCATCGACCTGCCCAAGGACGTGGAGGTGCTGGAGGCGGCCTACGACGACGCCGCCGGCGTGACCGCCGCCTTCAACCGCAATGTGCTGCGGCATGTGAATCGATTGATCGGCAGCGATTTCGATGTGGACCAGTGGCGGCACCGGGCGTTCTTCAACCCGGGCGAGTCGCGCATCGAGATGCACCTGGAAGCGATGGCTGACTCCGAGGTGCGCTGGCCCGGTGGCGGGCGCAGGTTCGACCAGGGCGAACGCATCCACACCGAAAACAGCTACAAGTACCCGCTGCACGTGTTCACCGACATGCTGGCGCGCGCAGGCTTCTCGCAGGCCCAGGCGTGGACGGACGACCGTGGCTGGTTTGCCGTGGTGCACGCCAGACCCTGAGGGCCCGTATGACCAATATGGATTTTTGCTCCCCGCTCGCCGTGCTGCTGTCGCGCTACGGCGCTGTGCGGGATCACACCGTGGCCTTGGTGGCACCGCTGTCGGCCGAGGACTGCGGCGCGCAGTCCATGCCCGATGCCAGCCCGGCCAAATGGCACCTGGCGCACACCACCTGGTTCTTCGAGACCTTTGTGCTCGAGCCGAACGAGCCGGGCTTCGCGCCCTTCGAGCCCGCGTTCCGCGTGCTGTTCAATTCCTACTACAACGGCGTGGGCGCCAAGCACCCGCGCCCGCAGCGGGGGCTGCTGACGCGCCCGCCGCTGGACGAGGTGCTGGCCTACCGCGCCGATGTGGACCGGCGGATGGCGCGCCTGGTGCCCGCCGTGCTGCAGAACGCCACGCTGTGTGCGCTGATCGAGCTGGGCCTGCAGCACGAGCAGCAGCACCAGGAACTGCTGGTGACGGACATCAAGCACCTGCTGTCGTGCAACCCTGTGCATCCCGCCTATGGCGCCGCCGTGGTGCCCGTCGGCGACCAGGCGCTCGTACCGGCGGCCAGGCCCCTGGGCTGGCGGCATCTGGAAGGCGGGCTGGTGGAGGTGGGCCATGGCGGAGACGGCTTCGCCTTCGACAACGAAAGCCCTCGCCACCGCGCCTACCTGGCGCCGTACGCACTGGCCTCGCGGCTGGTGACCAACGCGGAATGGATGGCCTTCGTGGAAGGTGGGGGCTACGACAACCCCGCCCACTGGCTGGCCGAAGGCTGGGACTGGCGCGTGGCCCAGGGGCTTCGGCACCCCTTGTACTGGCACCGGCGGGACGACGGCGCCTGGCACGAGTTCACCCTGGCGGGCCTGCGGCCCGTGCAGAGCGCGATGCCGGTTGTGCACCTGTCGTACTACGAAGTGGACGCCTATGCGCGCTGGGTGGGCGCACGCCTGCCCACGGAAGCCGAATGGGAGCATGCCGCGCAGACCGCAGGGACAACTGGCGCGCATGGCCTGGAGCAGCTGTTCGGCGCGGCCTGGCAATGGACGCAGTCGAGCTACGCCGCCTACCCAGGCTTTCGCACGGCCGACGGCGCCGTGGGCGAGTACAACGGCAAGTTCATGGTCAACCAGTACGTGCTGCGCGGCAGCTCCTGCGCCACGCCGCCCGGGCATGCGCGCAGCACCTACCGCAACTTCTTCCCGGCCACGGCCCGCTGGCAGTACACGGGTGTGCGGCTGGCTCGTGACGCATGAGCGGCTTTGCGGCGGTATCTGGCGCGCTCAGGGTTCCATGCGGAAGGTGTGCTGCAGCACCAGGCGGGCGGGCTCCCCATTGCGCAGCAGCGGCGCAAATTTCCAGCGGCGCACCGCATCGATCGCCGGCTTGTGCAGCGCATCCTCCCCCGTTCCTGACAGCACGCGCGCGGTGCCGACCAGCCCGCTGGGCATGATCTCGAACGACACCGTCACATCGCCGCGCGCTTTGAGCGAGGTGTCATTCAGGAGGAAGGACGGGTAGCGCGGCAGCGGTGCCTCCAGCAGCGTCAAAGGCGCATCCAGCGGAGGCGAAACCTGCTTTTGCAGCAGTTGCTCGTCCTCCTTCTGGCGGAAGCTGGTGACGTGGGATTCGGTCACATCCACTCCGCGCGGCGGGATGGATGATGTGGAGCTGCAGCCGGCCAGAATCAGCAGGCCGAGAGTGACCGGGGCAAGAGGGGATAGGCGGGACATGGCGATCTTGAATCAGGGAGCGCCCCGCGATTCGCGGGGCAGGTCCTCCAGTATCCCGCAACTGGCGCCGGCTGTTGCCGTACGCTCAGACAGCCTCGAGTGCCTGCACCAGGTCGGCCTGCAGATCATCGACGTGCTCGATGCCCACCGACAGCCGCACCATGCTCTCGCTCACCCCCGCCTTGGCCAGCTCTTCGGGGTTGAGCTGGCGGTGCGTGGTCGATGCGGGGTGCGTGGCCAGCGATTTCGCGTCGCCGATGTTCACCAGGCGGGTGAAGAGCTGCAGCGCGTCGAGGAAGCGTGCACCCGCAGCGCGCGGGTCGGCGTCGGTGCTCTTGAGGCCAAAGCTCAGGATGCCGGATGCCTTGCCGCCCGACTGCCGCTGCACCAGCGCGTGGTCCGGGTGGTCGGGCAGGCCGGCGTAGCGCACCCATTCCACCTTGGGGTGGCCCTGCAGGTACTTCGCCAGCGCCAGCGTGTTGTCGCAGATGCGGTCCATGCGCAGGGCCAGGGTCTCGATGCCCTGCAGGATCAGGAAGGCGCTTTGCGGCGACAGGGCCGCGCCGGTGTTGCGCAGCGGCACCACGCGCGCGCGGCCGATGAAGGCGGCGGGGCCCAGGGCTTCGGTGTAGACCACGCCGTGGTAGCTCACATCGGGCTCGTTCAGGCGTGGGAAGCGGGCCTTGTGCTCGGCCCACGGGAACTTGCCGCTGTCCACGATGGCGCCGCCCACGCTGTTGCCGTGGCCGCCCAGGTACTTGGTGAGCGAATGCACCACGATGTCGGCGCCATGCTCGATGGGGCGCAGCAGGTAGGGGCTGGGCACGGTGTTGTCCACGATCAGCGGAATGCCGTGCGCATGGGCCACATCGGCCAGCGCGCGGATGTCGGTCACGTTGCCCAGCGGGTTGCCGATGGATTCGATGAAGATCGCCTTGGTGCGCGCGTCGATGTGCTGCGCGAAGCTGGCCGGGTCGCGCGGGTCGGCAAAGCGGGTGGTGATGCCCTGCTGCGGCAGGGTGTGGGCAAACAGGTTGTAGGTGCCGCCATACAGCGTGCTGGCCGACACGATGTTGTCGCCTGCCTCGGCAATGGTCTGGATGGCATAGGTGATGGCCGCCATGCCCGAGGCCACGGCCAGCGCGGCGATGCCGCCTTCGAGCGCCGCGACGCGCTTTTCGAGCACGTCGGTGGTGGGGTTCATGATGCGGGTGTAGATGTTGCCCGGCACCTTCAAATCGAACAGGTCGGCGCCATGCTGGGCGCTGTCAAACGCGTAGGCCACCGTCTGGTAGATGGGCACGGCCACGGCCTTGGTGGTGGGGTCGGGGCTGTAGCCAGCGTGTACGGCCAGGGTCTCGATTCTCATGAAGGCTGTCTCTTTCGTTGAAGGGAAGGGAGTGGCACCACCGGGCTCCACGCATGGCTGGGCGTTGCCGATGTGCCGATGGCGCGGGCCATTCTGGCACTGCTGGCCCGTGGCGTCATCGAATCGTTGGCTATGTGCTTATGACGTTCTTGTGCGCCGTGGGCTCTTTCAGTCAGAAGGCTCGTCCATGGCGCTGTCCATGGGCTCTGGGGTGGTGCGCCGCGCCTGCTGGCTGCGGCGCCAGGCCTTCTCGATTTCCACCACTACCAGCACCACCAGCGCGGCGCCAATGCACAGCGCCAGCTCGCCCAGGCTCAGCGGCTCGGTGCGGAAGATGGGGTTGAGCCAGGGCACGTAGATGGTGGCCATCTGCAGCGCAAAGGTGAGCAGCACGGCGTAGAGCAGCGGGCGGTTGCTCAGCAGGCCCAGGCGCCAGATGGGTTCGGATTCGGAGCGGATGGCGATGACATGCGCCATCTGCGCGAGCGTGAGCACCGTGAACACCATGGTCTGCCAGTGCGCGTGGCCGGTGTGCAGGGCCCAGGCCTGCACCGCCAGGCACAGCCCGCCGATGAGCAGGCCCACGCCCAATATGTGCTGCCACATGCCATGCGCAAACAGGCTCTCGCGCGGCGCACGGGGCGGGCGCTGCATGATGCCGCGCTCGGCCGGTTCGGCCGCCAGCGCCAGGCCGGGCAGGCCGTCTGTGACCAGGTTGACCCACAGGATGTGGATGGGCAGCAACGGAATGGGCAGCAGCAACAGCGGCGCGAGGAAGATGGTCCAGATCTCGCCCGAGTTGCCCGTCATCGCGTAGCGCACGAACTTGCGGATGTTGTCGTAGATGCGGCGGCCTTCGCGCACGGCCGCGACGATGGTGGCGAAGTTGTCGTCCAGCAGCACCAGGCTCGATGCCTCGCGCGCCACGTCGGTGCCGCCCTGGCCCATGGCCACGCCGATGTCGGCGCGCTTGAGCGCCGGGGCATCGTTCACGCCATCGCCCGTCATGGCGACGAAGTGGCCCTGGGCCTGCAGCGCCTCGACGATGCGGATCTTCTGCGCCGGGTCCACGCGGGCGTACACCTGCACCTGCTCCACCTTCGCCCGCAGCGCGGCGTCGTCGAGTGTTGCAAGGTCGGCGCCGGTGAGCACCGGGGCATCGGCACTGCGCACGATACCCAGCCGGTGCGCAATGGCGCGCGCGGTGGCGGGGTGGTCGCCCGTGATCATCACCGGCGTGATGCCCGCGCTGACGCAGTCGCGCACGGCGGCCTGCGCCTCCGCGCGGGGCGGGTCGATGAGGGCGATCAGGCCCAGCAGCTCCAGTTGGTTTTCCACGGCGTCGATGTCATTGGTGTCGGGCAGGCGCGCGTGGCCGCGCCGGGCCAGCGCCAGCACGCGCAGGCCCTGGCCAGCGAGTTGCTGCGCGGCGGCCAGCATGGCGGCGGCATCCAGGGCGGCAGTGCCTTCGAGCACCCAGTGGGCGGTGCAGCGGGGCAGCACCGATTCGGGCGCGCCCTTGGTATAGGCCACGTAGCCGTCCGCCACGCGGTGGAAGGTGGTCATGCGCTTGCGGTCGGAGTCGAACGGCTGCTCCTGCACGCGAGGGAACTCGATGTCGAGCAGGGCCTTGTCCATCCCGCCGGAGCGGGCTGCCAGCACCAGTGCGGTTTCGGTGGGGTCCCCCAGCCACTGCGTGCCTGGGGCGTCGCCATCGCTTCGCGCCTGTAGCGTGGCGTCGTTGCACAGCGCGGCGGCGCGCAAGGCCTCGGCATGGGCGGGGCCGGGCAGGGGGTCGCCGGGCACCCAGCGCACACCGTGGGCCAGCAGCAGCTCGGCATGCATGCGGTTTTGCGTCAGGGTGCCGGTCTTGTCCGAGCAGATGGTGGTGACCGAGCCGAGCGTCTCCACCGAGGGCAATCGCCGCACCAGCGCATGCACGGCCACCATGCGGCGCGCGCCCAGTGCCAGCAGCACGGTGACCACCGCAGGCAGGGCCTCGGGGATGGCGGCCACGGCTAGGCTGATGGCAGTGAGGGCCATCAGCAACGGTGCCTCACCGCGCAAAACACCCACCACAAAGATCACCGCGCAGATGCCCAGCACCGCAATCGCCAGGCGCTTGCCAAAGGCCGCCAGGCGCAACTGCAGCGGGGTGCTGCGGTCGCCCGCGTCGAGCAGCGTGGCCACCTTGCCCAGCTCGGTGTGCATGCCGGTAGCCACCACCAGGCCGCGTGCCCGGCCATGCGTGGCGGTGGTGCCCTTGAAGGCCATGTTGGTGCGGTCGCCCAAGGCGCCCACGTCCTCGGCCGCCAGGGCTTCGGTCTGCTTGGCCACGGTGACGGACTCGCCCGTGAGGGCGGATTCATCCACCTGCAGCTGCGCGATCTCGATCAGCCGCAGATCGGCCGGGATCTGGTTGCCCGCCTCCAGCAGCACGATGTCACCCGGCACCAGCGCCCTGGCGGGCACCACCTGCACGGCTCCGCTGCGCAGCACCGTGGCGTGCGCCGCCGCCAGCTGGCGCAGCGCGGCCATGGCCTGGTCGGCGCGCCAGGCCTGCACAAAGCCGATGACGGCGTTGAGCACCACGATGACGAGGATGACCAGCGTGTCGGTGACCTCGCCCACCAGGCCCGAGATGATGGCCGCACCCAGCAGCACCAGCACCATGAAGTCCTTGAACTGGTCGGCCAGCAGGCGCCACCAGGGGCGGTCTTGCCCTGCCGCCAGTTCGTTGGCTCCGTGGATGGCGCTGCGGCGCAGGGCTTCGTCGGCGTGCAGGCCTGCGTCAGGGTTGACGCCATGGGCCTGGGCCACGGCCTCGGTGGGGTGCAGGTGCGGGGCGGTGGATGGGGACATGCGGCGATCGGTGAGACGGGCCGCACGCCCGCGCAAGGACTTCTTCGGCCTTGCCTTAGTGCGCGACTTGCGGCCGGGCTTTGTAGAACTGGAGCGGGGCTTCCGGCACCTGGTTCAGCACCTGGCGCTTGATCTTGCCCACCACGTGCATTTCACAGGGCTTGCAGTCAAAGCGCAAGGTCAGCTTTTCCTTGCCGTTGATCAACATCAAGGGTTCGGCCTTGATGGTGCCCTGCACACCCGTCACGCCCTTGGCCTGCTTGGGGCAGAGGCTCATGCTGAAGCGCACGCAGTGCTTGGTGATCATGAGGCTGACTTCGCCTTCTTCCTCGTGCGCCTCGTAGGCCGCATCGATCACCTTGACGCCGTGGCGCACGTAAAAATCGTGCGCCTTGTGGTTGAACACGTTGCCCAGAAAGCTCAGCGTGTCCTCGGGGTAGGGCGCTGGCGGCTCGATGGGCGTGGCGCGCTGCAGGCGCTCGAAGTTGCGCGCGCGGTTTGCTTCCAGGTCGGCCAGCGCATCGCGGCGCAGCGCGTTGAGCACCGAGGCGGGCACGAACCAGGGCTGTGACAGTTGCAGCGCAATGTCGTGAACCGCGAAGATGGTGGCGCCGAAGCGGCCCAGTTGCTCGCGCAGGCTGGCTTCGGCCTTGGCGGCATCGGTGGCAGGCTGGTGCGGCTGCTGCACATCAGTACAGCCCACGTTGCCATCCTCGTCGGTCAGCATCAGGCTGAAGCCGCAAGGCGTTTCGCTCAGGTGCGCCCACAGGCCGATGCGGCGGTCGCTGGACTTTTTCTCCAGCGTGCGCACCCAGTCCATGTCGCGGTTTCGGTTGACCTCGGTGCCCTTGCGCAGGTCCTTGAAGCCTTCCATCGGGTCCTTGGGGTACACGCGCCACTGGCCCACGCTGCGCGCTGACACGGGCTCGGCCACGTTGATGGCCATGCCCACCAGCTCCTTGTGCAGGTCGTAGTAGCACAGGCCGTCGCCGTTGTGCAGCACGGTGGCGGGGTCGCTCACCTCCAGTTCCACGAAGTCGGGCCCTACCTTGGTCACCCAGCCGATGGGCTGGCCCGGGTTCTTGGGGGTGTCGAACGCGCCGATGTCTTCCTTGCGGCCGGTCACGAAGTAGTCGGTGAACTCGCGGTTGAAGTTCTGCAGCGGGTCGGGCGTGAAGGTGAAGGTGGTACGCCCGCTCGAGGACCGGCCCAGCGGCCGACCTTGCGCCTCGCGCTCTTCCAGGATCTCGTCGATCAGCGTGCGGTAGTGGGCGGTGATGTTCTTCACATAGCCCATGTCCTTGTAGCGCCCTTCGATCTTGAAGCTGCGCACGCCGGCGTCGATGAGCGCGCGCAGGTTGTCGCTCTGGTTGTTGTCCTTCATGGAGAGCACGTGCTTGTCGTGCGCGATGAAGCGGCCCTGCGCGTCGGTCACCTGGTAGGGCAGGCGGCAGGCCTGGCTGCAGTCGCCCCGGTTGGCGCTGCGGCCGGTCTGCGCATGGCTGATGTTGCACTGGCCGCTGTAGGCCACGCACAGCGCGCCGTGGATGAAGAACTCGATGTTGGCGCGGCCTGGGGCATCCACCGGCCCCAGCGCCTTGTGCACGGCGGCGATCTGCTGCACCGTGAGCTCGCGCGCCAGCACGATCTGCGAGAGGCCCGCGTCCTGCAGAAAGCGCGCCTTTTCGGGCGTGCGGATGTCGGTCTGGGTGCTGGCGTGCAGCTGGATGGGCGGCAGGTCGATTTCGAGCAGGCCCATGTCCTGGATGATGAGTGCATCGGCCCCGGCCTCGTACACCTGCCAGGCCATTTTGCGCGCGGCCTCCAGTTCGTCGTCGCGCAGGATGGTGTTGAGCGTGATGAAGATGCGGCTGTTGAAGCGGTGCGCGTGCTTCACCAGGCGCTCGATGTCGCGGATGTCGTTGCCCGCGCTGGCGCGTGCGCCAAAGGCCGGGCCGCCGATGTAGACGGCGTCGGCGCCGTGGTTGATGGCTTCGATGCCGATGTCGGCGTCGCGCGCGGGCGAGAGCAGTTCGAGCTGGTGGGGCAGGAGGGACATGGGGCGTGATTATTTCAGTTTCGCCATGCCGTGGAGCATCCCTCGGGTATCGAGCACGGGGGCACGGACCTGCGTGACCGGGCGTTGTAGCGCTTCGGTCTGGTACAAAGGGCGCGGCGGGCTGCACTTGCGCCGCGCCTGTGTCCGCTGACCCACTTCCCTCCAATCCCGCCGGCGCAGCCGGTCAACGAGTGAAAAGGACTGTGATGAGTACCTCCCGCAAGAAGAAGCCCACCCAGCTGAAACTGTCTATCAACGACCTCGACTTCTACTACCTGCCAACGCGGATCAGCCTGCCTGGCGTGCGACACAGCGACCTGCACTGCACCATCGATTGCTCGTGGTTCTTCTCGAATGGCGGCGCCCACATGGGATTTGTACTGGACTGCGAAGGCGGGCAGGGCAGCTACAACCCCCATTGCGGCCCGATTTACCGCCATGGCGAGAACCTTTGGTCGGAAGGCAGAGGATTCATCTTTTTCTCGGACGGCACCATCATGGCCGAGCGATGGAATGGCACAGCCATGCCGGGACTGGTGACGGTGGCGAACACATCGGGCGCTACGTACAACCCGGTCACGCATCCAGTGATCACGGTCCACATTCAGGCGGGATACAGGGTCGGTGCATTTGCAGACAGGATGCGCATGGTGATCCACCAGGGCATCACGGTCGACGGCCCAGTCCTTTTTGAGGGAGAAGTGTCAGGAGCCGGATGGGGCTGGGACTGGACGGGGACACACAAGGCAGCCATCGCTGGCATCGGCCCCCACTTCGTTACCCCCAACGACACGGGCTGCGTGGAGGAGCGTGTCCCGCGCGATGCGCCCAATGCCGCTCTTCCATTCACGAACTTCAAGTTGCGACTGGCGCCCGGCTGAGCGCCCGCCCCTGGCTGGAGGCGGAGCGGGTCCAGTCTGCCAGGAGGTGGCGCTGGTCGCGGCATTAGCCGATTTAATGCCCCACCAAATTGCTATGTCTGCATAGCAATTGCCTGAAAAAGGGAGTGAGGGTGGCTAGGATGCGGTCCAGGCCGCCCCAAAATGGTGCGTCCGATCTCGCCCCTGCCACTCCTGGAGACTTTTACCGTGCTTCGTGCTTCCCGTCTGCGTCGTCCCCTCTCTTTCCCCCTGTCCCTGGTGCAGTTTGCCGCTGTGTCCGCGTGTGTCGCCGCTGCTGGCGCCGCCGCAGCGCAGGAGGTGCAAACCGTCAAGATCGCCCACGCGGGTCCGGTGTCGGGCGGCATCGCCCACATCGGCAAGGACACCGAGAACGGCGTGCGCCTGGCGGTGGACGACCTGAACGCCCAGAACCTGGTCATCGGCGGCAAGAAGATCAAGTTCGAGCTGGCGGCCGAAGACGATGCCGGCGACCCGCGCCAGGCCACGGCCGTGGCGCAAAAGCTGTGCGACCAGAAGGTGGCGGGCGTGGTCGGCCACCTGCAGTCGGGCACGTCCATTCCTGCGGCGGCCGTCTATGACAAGTGCGGCGTGCCCCACATCACCGCCGCCGCCACCAACCCGGACCTGACCAAGCCCGGCTACAAGACCACCTACCGCCTGATCGCCAACGACAACGCGTTGGGCGCGGCGCTGGCACTGTTCTCGGCCGACCACTTGAAGCTCAAGAGCGTGGCCATCATCGACGACCGCACCGCGTATGGCCAGGGCGTGGCCTCGGTGTTCAAGGCCACCGCCCTGCAAAAGGGCCTGAAGGTGGTGGGCGAGGAATTCACCAACGACAAGGCCACCGACTTCATGGCCATCCTCACGGCCATCAAGAACAAGAAGCCCGACGCGATCTTCTACGGCGGCCTGGACGCGCAGGCCGGCCCCATGCTGCGCCAGATGGAGCAGCTGGGCCTGGGCAACGTGAAGTTCTTCGGCGGCGATGCGCTGTGCACCGAGAAGCTGCCCGAGCTGTCGGGCAAGAGCCCTGCGCTCAAGAACGTGACCTGCGCCACGGGCGGCGCCTCGGTCGACAAGATGCAGGGCGGGGCGGACTGGAAGAAGCGCTACGACGCCAAGTTCCCCGGCCAGTTCCAGATCTACAGCCCGTACGCCTACGACGCGGCCATGGTGCTGGCCGATGCGATGAAGCGCGCCAACTCGGTGGACCCCAAGGTGTACATCCCCTTCATCGGCAAGACCGAGTACAAGGGCGTGACCGCCAACATCGCCTTCACGGCCAAGGGCGAGCTGACCACGCCCGCCGTGACGCTGTACACCTACAAGGACGGCAACCGCGTGGCGCTCAACTGAGCACCGCGGGCACGGCCCGCCACCGCTACGGCCGCCCCGCGCGGCCGTTTTTCATGGGGGTGCCCACGGCGGTTTGCCATTACAGTCGGGCCGGTAGCAAGCCGGGCAGGGCGGTCCCGCCGGCTGTGGTCCGGGCACCCCGCCCGCCAAGGAGTCTTTTCATGCGTGCTGTAGTGGGTCTGGCCGGGCTGGTTGTGGCGCTGGCCGTGGTGGGTGTCCTTGCCAGAAAGCAGCTGTCCGCCGTCCGCACGCCCGTGCCGTCGCTGCAGACAGCAGCGCCGGCCGGCGGTGCCCCGGCTTCGGCGGCGCAGCCGGCCACGGTGCGCGACCAGAGCCAGCAGATCCAGCAGCAGGTCAAGCAGCAGAGGGAAGGCCTGATGCAGCAGGCGCGGCCCATCCCGGACGATGAAAAATAGGATGAAATGGGCTGCTGGCGCTTATCCTTCAAGCGCTGGTAGCTATTGTTTGTATAGCAATGACTCCTGACCAAGACGCGCACTGGATGCGCCTGGCCCTGGCCGAGGCGCAAGTCGCCGTGCGCGCCGGCGAGGTGCCCGTGGGGGCCATCGTGGTCAAGGATGGCCAGGTGATCGCCACCGGCCGCAACGCGCCGGTCGAGGGGCACGACCCCACGGCCCACGCCGAGATCGTGGCCCTGCGCGCGGCGGCGCGGCGGCTGGGCAACTACCGGTTGGACGGCTGCAGCCTGTATGTCACGCTGGAGCCGTGTGCCATGTGCAGTGGGGCCATGCTGCATGCGCGCCTGGCGCGCGTGGTGTACGGCGCCGCAGATCCCAAGACGGGTGCGGCGGGCTCGGTGCTGAACCTGTTTGGCCATGCCGAGCTGAACCACCAGACCCAGGTGCGGGGCGGGGTGCTGGCCGACGAGTGCGGCGGCCTGCTCAGCGGCTTCTTCCGGCAGCGCCGCCATCAACAACGCACCGAGGCACTGGCCCGCCATCCGCTGCGCGACGACGCCCTGCGCACGCCCGATGCCGTCTTCGCGGATCTGCCCGGCTACCCCTGGGCACCGCGCTACCTGAGCGACCTGCCCAGCCTGGCCGGCCTGCGTTTGCACTACCTGGACGAAGGCCCGCAGGACGCGCCGCGCACCTGGCTGTGCCTGCACGGCAACCCGGCCTGGAGCTACCTGTACCGGCGCATGCTGCCCGTGTTCCTCTCGGCCGGGGACCGCGTGGTCGCGCCCGACCTGATTGGCTTTGGCAAGAGCGACAAGCCCAAGAAAGAGTCGGCGCACCAGTTCGAATGGCACCGCCAGGTGCTGCTGGAACTCATCGGGCGGCTGGACCTGCGCAACGTGGTGCTGGTGGTGCAGGACTGGGGCGGCATCCTGGGCCTGACGCTGCCCATGGCCTGCCCCGAGCGGTTTGTGGGCCTGCTGGTGATGAACACGGTGCTGGCCACGGGTGATGCGCCGCTGCCCGCCGGATTCCTCGATTGGCGTGCGATGTGCCGCGACAAGCCGCTGTATGGCGTGGGGCGCCTGCTGGCGCGCGGCAACCCGCACTTGGCCGGGGCGGAGTGTGCCGCCTACGACGCGCCGTTCCCCGACAAGGGCTACCGCGCCGCGCTGCGCGCCTTTCCTGAACGCGTGCCGGCATCGGAGGAGGCGCCGGGGGCCGCGCTGTCGCGCCAGGCGCGTGATTTCTGGCAGCAGCGGTGGCAGGGCCGGAGCCTGATGTTCATTGGCGACAAGGACCCGGTGCTCGGGCCCGCCACCATGCACGATCTGCACCGCCACATTCGCGGTTGCCCCGCGCCCACCGTGCTGGCCGACGCCGGGCACTTCGTGCAGGAGCATGGCGAGCCGATCGCGCGGCAGGCTGTGGAATACTTCTCGTTTCCCGGCGCCGGCCGTGCCACCGGCTGACATGGCGCCAGACGGACTCTCTTTTTGACGGAGCAGGCCCCTTCACGGCCTGAGCGCTTTGCAAGACCATTCACACGATCATCCCGATCACGACCATTCCCAGTGCAGCCACGACCACGGCCCCAAGCACATCTACATCTATTCGCCGTCGAGCGCCGTGCAGGACAAGGCCGCCTTCAAGCGCGGCCTCGCCCGGCTGAAGGCCCTGGGCCATGAGGTCGAGGTGGATGCGGACGCCCTGGCCGTGCACACCCGCTTCGCGGGCGACGACGCCACCCGCCTGGCCGCCATCCACCGTGCCGCGGCCAGCGGCGCCGATGTGGCGCTGATCTCGCGCGGCGGCTACGGGCTGTCGCGCATCCTGCCGGGCATCCGCTACAAGGCGGTGGCCAAGGCGATCGCGGGCGGCACGCGCTTCGTGGGCGTGAGCGACTTCACCGCCTTCCAGACCGCGCTGCTGGCCAAGACGGGCGCCACGTCATGGGCCGGCCCTTCGCTGGGCGCCGACTTTGGCGTGGCCGGCGAGCCCGACGACATCATGGAGGCCTGCTTCGACGATTTGCTGACCGGCCATGGCGAAGGCACGGGCTGGCGCATGAACAATGAAAAGCCCGACGCCGCCACGGGCAAGCCGGCCGTCCCCAATGTCTACGTGAAAAGCGCCACGCTGTGGGGCGGCAACCTGGCGGTGCTGGCTTCGCTGGTGGGCACGCCGTACCTGCCGGCCATCAAGGGTGGCGTGCTGTTCCTGGAAGACGTGCACGAGCACCCCTACCGCATCGAGCGCATGCTCACCCAGCTGCTGCACGCCGGCGTGCTGGCCCAGCAGAAGGCCGTGGTGCTGGGGCAGTTCACCAACTTCAAGCTCGCGCCGCACGACAAGGGCTACAAGCTGCAGTCGGTGGTGGACTGGCTGCGCACGCAGATCAAGGCGCCCGTGCTCACGAACCTGCCCTTCGGCCATGTGGCGACCAAGGTGCTGCTGCCCGTGGGGAGCACGGTATCGCTGTCGGTGGAAGGGCGGGATGCGCTGATCTACTGGGGACACCAGCACTGATTCGGTGCTGCCTTCAATCGCCTGCCTCTGGATTCCTGCCCGCTGGGCCCAGGGGATGCCGGGCGGTATGGCACCTGCCAGCGGCGGGTGACCGCCTGGGCTGGGGCTCGGGTCAGGCGTTGCCGGGAGGGGGCTGGGCCGGGCGCAGTGCACGTGGCAACTGGCCCTGGAACAGGGGGGTGACCTGGTCGATCACGCCCCGCGCTCCGGTTTCGCCGCGCAAGGGCACAAGCGTGCTGAAGAGATCGGTGCGCAGGTACCACAACGCTTCGATGTCGCCGGCGTAGCGCAGGCGCATGTTCATGCGCGCCACCTCGCAACCGCTCATGCCCGCCAGGCTTTGCAGCATGGCCCGGCGTACCTCCTCCAGCCCGTGGTCGCGCACCCAGGCCGTCGATGACGGCTTATCACGGCCCAGAAGGTCGTGAAGATTGTTGCGGAGATTGGGCTTGTTCCAGCGCATGGAGGGAAGCGGACGCATTTTTTGTAACAGGGTCGGCCAAATTAAGCGGGAGCGAGGCGCCACGCAAGGGGCGCGCTACTGTTTTTGCGTAAAGACAACAGACGCACCTTGTTTGTTGCGAACTTTTACGTGTTTGTTGATTTTTTTGGGATGGGCGGCAAATCGCGGGTGGCAACCGCCGCCATGTACCGCCGGGCCCACGAAATTCACTTTGCCTGGGGCACCCCCGCGGCGCCGTCAGGTCCCGGGTGGCACCATCGGACGCCTGGCGGCGCCGGGCAACGATTCTTGACGCTTTCATGGGTGCGCCGCCAGGGCGCTTGCACTAAACTGATTCACATGATGTTACCAATAGGCCGGTGTCCATGAGCGTGCTGTCGACGATGGTCTTTGCGGACATCTCGGGCAGCACCGCCTTGTATGAAGCGCTGGGTAATGAGCGCGCCACCGAGGCGGTGACCCAGGTGACGCAATGGATCAGCGACACCATCCAGACGCACGGGGGGCGGGTGGTCAAGAAGCTGGGCGACGGGGTGCTGGGCGTTTTTGGCGATGCCGCCAGCGCCGTATCCGCCATGGCGGCCATGCTGCGCGAGCACAAGGCCCGCCAGGAGCGCTGGCCCCAGCCCTTGCGCATGGAAGTGCGCGTTGGCGTGGCCAGCGGCGAAGTGGTGGATGTGGATGGCGACTGCTATGGCGATGCCGTCAACGTCGCCTCCCGGCTGTGCGAGCGGGCCGGCCCGGCCGAGATCTGGGCCACCGAGACCACCGTGCTGCTGGCGGGGGCCGCGCCGGATGTCTGGTACCGCAAGCTGGGCATGATGGACATTCGCGGCAAGGCCGAGCTGCTGATGCTCTACCACGTGGAGTGGCGCGAGGACGAGGCGCCCGACTCCCTCACCATGCAGGCTTCCCTTGTCAGCAACTTTGCGCCGGCAGACTCGATCCTGGGGCACATCCAGTTCTCGTGGCATGGCGTGGACCGCACCTTCACCTCGTCCGACGCCCCCGTCCTGGTGGGGCGGGCGCTGCACGCCCAGCTGTGCGTCGACGATCCGCGCGTCTCGCGCCTGCATGCGCGCATCGACTGGCGCAACAGCGGCTTCGTCCTGACGGACATGAGCAGCTTTGGAACCTGGGTGCGGTTCGAGGGCAGCGATTCGCCCGTGCGGCTGCGGCGCGATGCCTGCATCCTGCATGGCACCGGGCACATCGCGCTGGGCGTTTCCTTCACGGAGCCCAGTGCGCCGACCATGAGCTTCCACGTCGCCGGAGGCAGCGTGCGCCTGCGCTGACGGGCTGCGCGAGGGACTTCCGCCATGGGGCTGCCCGGGCGCCGGGCACCTCCTTCGGGCCGGTCGCGGCCCGGGCGATACGGACACACGACACACCCAACAACAGGAGACAACAAAGATGGCATGGATGAAGCGGACGGCCCTGGGGCTGGTGGCGGCGGCGCTGCTGGCAGGCGCGGGCGCGGCGGTGTATGTGCAGCGGAGCTTTGCGAAACTCGACGGCGAACTGGGCGTGGCGGGGCTGGGCAGCGCGGTGCAGGTGCGGCGCGATGGGGCCGACGTGGCCCACATCCAGGCGCGCACGCCGCAGGACGCCTGGTTCGCGATGGGGTATGTGCACGCGCAGGAGCGCACCTGGCAGCTGGAGTTCAACCGCCGGGTCATGCATGGCCAGCTGTCGGAGGTCTTCGGCCCCGCGACGCTCGAAACCGACAAGCTGATGCGCGCTCTGGACATCATGGGCGCGGCCCGGCGCCAGTACGCAGGCCTGCCGCCCTATGCCAAGGAGGCCTTGCAGGCCTACAGCAAGGGCATCCACGCGTTCCACCTGAAACGGCCCCAGGCCCTGCCCCCCGAATTCCATGTGCTCGGCGTCCAGCCCGGCGGCGCGGCGGGCGCGGTGTGGGAGCCCGAGGACAGCGTGGGCTGGGCGCTGATGATGGCGCTGGACCTGGGCGGCAACTGGGGAACGGAATTCGCGCGCCTGTCGGTCGCGCGGACGCTGGACACCGACCGCCTGTGGCAATTGATGCCACCCTATCCGGGCGAGAAGCCGGCCGCATCGGCCGACCTCGCCGCGCTGTACCGGCAGCTTGGGGTGTACCGCGCGGCTGGCGCGGGCTCCACGGCGGCCGGGCCGGGCGGTGCCGACGGGCTGGCGGCGGCCAGCGGGGCAGCCAGCCGCAAGGACGAAGGCCTGCTGTCGCGGCAGATCAGCGCCGGCATGCTGGCCTGGGCCGATGAGTTGACGCGCAACGCGGGCACCAATGAAGGCAAGGGCAGCAACAACTGGGTGCTGGCGGGAACCCGCACCGTCAGCGGCAAGCCGCTGCTGGCCAACGACCCGCACCTGGGGCTGTCGGCCCCGGCCATCTGGTACTTCGCCGGCATGCAGGCGCCCGCCGGCACCGCGTCGGACGGCACGCCCATCGCCGCCATCGATGCCGTGGGGGCCACCTTGCCCGGCCTGCCATTCGTGGTGCTGGGGCGCACCGACCGCGTGGCCTGGGGCTTCACCAACACGGGGCCGGACGTGCAGGACCTGTACCTGGAGCAGATCAACCCGGCCGATGCGGCGCAGTACCGCACGCCAGAAGGCTGGGCGCCCTTCACGGTGCGCAGCGAAACCATCCGCGTCAAGGGCGGGGCCGACGTGCAGCTGGCGCTGCGCAGCACCCGCCATGGGCCGGTGCTGAGCGACGTGCAGAAGTCGCACGCCGAGGTGCTGGACCTGGGCAAGTACGTGCTCTCGCTGCGCTGGAGCGCGCTGGACGCTGACAACCAGACCGTGCTGGCGGGCTTGAAGACCAACCAGGCCAAGAGCGTGGACGAACTCTTCGAGGGGCTGGCGCACTACCACTCGCCCATGCAGAGCGTGGTGGCCGCCGACGACCAGGGCCACATCCGCTTCAAGGCGGCGGGGCGCGTGCCGCTGCGCGATGCCGCCAACGACATCCGCGGCGTGGCCCCGTCCCCCGGCTGGGATGCGCGCTACGACTGGAAGGGCTGGCTGCCCTACGAACAAACCCCGCAGGACGATGGCAAAGGCAGCGCAGATGGCGCCCAAGGCGCCAGGGGCTGGATCGCCACGGCCAACCAGCGCGTGACGGCGCCGGACTACCCGCACTTCCTCACGCAGGACTGGGCCTTGCCCTACCGCTACGAGCGCATCGCGCAGCTCATCGAGGCCACCGAAAAACACGACGCGGCCAGCATGCAGGCCATCCACCGCGATGTGACCTCGCTGGCCACGCGCCGCCTGCTGCCCCACCTGCAACAGGCGCAGTCCGCACACGCGCTGGCGGCCGCCGCCCAGAAAGAGCTGCAAGGCTTTGACGGCGTGATGGACGCGGGCAAGGCCGCGCCGCTGATCTTCGTGGCCTGGACGGACGAACTCGCGCGCGGCCTCATCATTCCGCGCATCGGTGAAGACCGCTTCACCGCAACCTATGGCAAGCGCGACTACCGCGCGGCGCTCGAAGGCATCCTGGAGCGCAACGACACTTGGTGGTGCCAGCCCGCATCGTGTGCCGGGCAATCTGCCGCTGCCCTGGGCCGCGCGCTCGACCGCCTGCAGGCAGCCTATGGGGCGGACCCGGCCCGGTGGCGCTGGGGCACGGCGCACCCCGCGCTCAGCGTGCACCGGCCCTTTGGCAACGTGCCCGCGCTGGCGCGTTTCTTCGATGTGAGCGTGCCTTCGCATGGCGATGCGTACACCGTGAACGTGGGGCAGTACAACGCGGGCGAGGCCACGGGCCCGTATGTGAACCGCCATGCGGCCTCGCTGCGCGCGGTGTATGACCTGGCCGACCTGGAGCAGTCGCGCTTCATCTACCAGACGGGCCAGAGCGGCCTCGTGTTCTCGCCGCGCTACCGCGACATGAGCACCACGTGGGCCGAGACCGGCTACCGCGCGCTGCAGCGCCAGCCCGCGCGCTGGGTGCACGCGCTGACGCTGACCCCCGCAACCCCCGCGCAGTGACGCGCGCCGCGAGGAGCCACGCCATGGGTTTTGTTCCGTTGATCGAAGTCACCCGGGGCGGCCTGCCCGAGTGCCAGCACTGGGGCGCCGTGGCCGTGGCCCACCGCGAAGGCCGGGTGCTGGCGCGGGTGGGCGACCCGTACACGGTCACCTTCACGCGCTCCACCATCAAGGCGTTCCAGGCGCTGCCCTTCATGCAGGCGGGCGGCGCACGGGCGCTTGGCTGGGGGCCGGGCGAGCTGGCGCTGCTGTGCGCCAGCCACAACGGCGAACCCATGCATGTGGAGCAGGTGGACCGCATGCTGGGCAGCGTGGACCAGGACCACCGCGCGCTGCGCTGCGGCTGCCACCGGCCTCTGTTTGCCGAGCTGGGGCTCGGCCCGTTGCCCGAAGGTTTTGTGCCCGACGAGCGCCACAACAACTGCAGCGGCAAACACGCCGGTTTTGTCGCGCACTGCGTGCGACAGGGGTTGCCGCTGGACGGCCACCTGGACCCGGCCCATCCGCTGCAGGTGGCGATCCGGGAGCATGTCGCGAAGGCAGTGGGGCTCGCACCCCATCAGCTGGCCATGGGCATCGACGGCTGCTCCGCCCCCAACTACGCCATGCCCCTGGCACACCTGGCGCGGGGCTATGCGCGGCTGGCGGGCGGCGCGCCGGATACCGACCTGCACGAGAGCCTGACCGCGCTGGCCGATGCCATGGTCGCGCGGCCCGAGCTGGGCTCGGGCACCGGACGGCACGACCTGGACTTCATGCGCGCAGGGCAGGGCGACTGGGTGTCCAAGACCGGGGCCGACGGCGTGCAGGTGGTGGGCAGCCGCAGCCGGGGCGAAGCCTTCGCGCTCAAGGTCATGGACGGCAACATGGTGGCGCAGGTGGCGGCGGCGGTGGAGGTGATGGACCAGCTCGGCTGGCTCGACACCCGCCAGCGCGAAGCGCTGGCCCCGCGCCGGTCCGCGCGCATCGCCAACGCCAAGGGGCTGCAGGTGGGCGAGCGGAAGGCGGTGTTCAGGCTGGAGCCGGCCGGCGGCTGAAGACCGGGCACGGGGCAAAGCCGGGCCTCCGCGCGGCGCCTGTTCAACGGGTTGTGATAAAAAGTGCCTCCAGCACACTACTGGTAAACGCTGGCAGCTACAAAAATAGTAGCAAATGGCTCCGTATCCGGCAGCACATAGATCACGCCGCGCGACTGGCCGAAAAGCGGCGCGATGAACTGGTTGTAGAACGCCTCGGGCGCATTCACGCAGCCGTAGCTGATGCGCTTGTCCTGCGCGCCCTGGCTGGCCAGGCGCTGGTGGCGGCGCTCGGCGGCGCTCACGCTGCGCACCCGGTGCAGCGACACGGCGGCGTCGTAGTCGATCCAGACGATGTCGTCGCCCTTGAGGTTGCGCCCGGGCTCGGTGACGAAGCGGCCCGCGGGCGTGGTGCGCTCTTCGGGGCGGATCTGCGACAGCGGCCGCTGGCCGATGTCGGGGGCGGACCGGTCGCCCAGCGCCGCACCCAGCAGCACTGGCGCGCTGCCCAGCCATTGCCCCCGGGCCGAGAACACATGGATGCGGGCGGCGGGCTTGTCGATCACGGCAAAAGGCAGGCCCTGGTGGTCGGCGGTGTCGGTGGCCCAGCGCACCAACCGGCGCGCCGTGGGCGAGGCATCCTTGGGCAATTCCGCAGCGCCGACGGGCAGGGTGGCCAGCACACAAGAAGCAGCCAGGGCGGTCAGCGCGAACCGGCGGTTCGCAGTCACAAAAAACATGTCTTCATCCAAAAAAGCGTGCTCATACGCACCGCCGCCGACACTGGCGCGCTGGAGGCCCGTGCACCCGTGGATCTGGCTTCGCCAGTCCACCGGGTGCGTCCCCGTCGGGGGAAGGCGCCATCGGGCGGCTCAGGGTGCTTCCGCCAGGGGGCTTCCTTCCCCCGCCAATGCCCTCAATAATGCCTGCACCCGCGACTCTTGCGAAGCTCCTGCTTCGTCCCTGCAATGTTCGACCGCCTCCGCAAAGCATTCAGCGCATCCGGCAGTTCCGCGTCCACCCCGGGCCGGCCGGTGACCAACCGCGACGTATCCCGCTGGGCGGCCGGCCAGCGGCTGGCGATCGTGGCGCATGCGACCGACGGGCATTTCGACCTGGGCGGCGATATCCACGGCCACCCCTGGCGGCTGGAATGCGGCGCGCCCACGCGCGAATATCTGCAGGGCCTGGAGCTGCGCGGCCGCGCCGACGTGGGCGCCGACCCGGATGCCGCGGTGATGGTGATCAACCGGCCCTTGCAGGAGGTGCTGGAGGGCACCGCCTACGACGCCATCACGGACACATTGCAGACCGCCGTGAGCAGCAGCCTGCCCGAGGAAATGCGCTGGCTTTCGATGTACGAGGAAATGTCCTGGCCCGGCCTGCCCGCGTCGTTCCGCGAGCATTTCACCGTGGTGTCCGAGCGCATCGAGCTGGCCCAGCGCTGGATCCATGCGCCCGTGGTCTCGCAGCTGCTCAACGCGGTGGAAGGCGAGGGCGGCGCCGAGCGGGCGAAATCGCCGCTGGTGCTGATGCTGGCGCGGGGCCGCGTCTATCTGCGCATGGAACACACGCAGCGCAGCCTGGCCGAGATCGCGCATGCCAAGCAGCTGCTGCTGGTGGCGGGGCAGGCCGCGCTGCAGAACCTGCCGCCCATGTCGGTGGCAGGGCCGGACGACGAGCCGGGCATTGCCGGGTAGTGTTGCAAGCGCCCGCCAAACGAAAACGGGGCCAGTGGCCCCGTTGTTCATGGTGCGGCATGCACCCCCCCCCCGCAAAACTGGCGCGCTCCAGGCGAGTGCACCGTGGAGCTGGTGTCGCCAGGCCACCGGGTGTGTCCCCCTCCCGCGTGCTACGCGAGCGAGGGGCTGAGTGCCACGGCTCCCCGCATGCCTGCGCACGCTGGGACGGCAGCAAAGAGCGGTCGCCTCTGGCGGAGCTTCATCCTCCGCGCGTGATGGGTACGCCCGCGTCGCGGCCGTAGGTGCCGTACTTGCCCAGCTCCCACTTGGCGATCGCGTTGCGGTGCACCTCGTCGGGGCCGTCGGCAAAGCGCAGCGTGCGCGCATTGGCATAGGCATAGGCCAGCGGGAAGTCATCGCACATGCCGCCACCGCCGTGCACCTGCATGGCCCAGTCGATCACCTGGCAGGCCATGCTGGGCGCCACCACCTTGATCATCGCGATCTCGGTCTTGGCGACCTTGTTGCCGGCCACGTCCATGAGCCAGGCGGCCTTGAGCGTGAGCAGGCGCGCCATGTCGATCTTGCAGCGGGCCTCGGCGATGCGCTCCTGCGTCACGGTCTGCTGGGCCACGGTCTTGCCGAAGGCCGTGCGCGACGAGGCGCGCTTGCACATCAGCTCCAGCGCGCGCTCGGCCAGCCCGATGAGGCGCATGCAGTGGTGGATGCGCCCGGGGCCCAGGCGGCCCTGGGCGATCTCGAAGCCACGGCCCTCGCCCAGCAGGATGTTGGAGACGGGCACACGCACGTTCTCGAAGGTCATCTCGACGTGGCCATGGGGCGCGTCGTCGTAGCCAAACACATTGAGCGGGCGAATGACGGTGATGCCCTTGGCGTCCGCCGGCACGAGCACCATGCTCTGCTGCGAATGGCGGGGGGCATCGGGGTCGGTCTTGCCCATGGTGACGAACACCGCGCAGCGTGGATCGGCCGCGCCGGAGATCCACCACTTGCGGCCGTTGATGACGTATTCGTCGCCCTGGCGCTCGATGCGCGTTTCGATGTTGGTGGCGTCGCTGGATGCCACGGCCGGCTCGGTCATGGCAAAGGCCGAGCGGATCTTGCCCTCGAGCAGCGGCTTGAGCCAGCGGGCCTTGTTGGCATCATCGCCGTAGCGCGCAATGGTCTCCATGTTGCCGGTGTCGGGCGCCGAGCAGTTGAACACCTCGCTGGCCCATGGCACGCGGCCCATGATCTCGGCCAGCGGGGCGTATTCCTGGTTGGTCAGGCCCGCGCCGTCGTATCCGGAGGCCGCCGCGCTGTCCACCGGCAGGAACAGGTTCCACAGGCCTGCCGCCTGGGCCTTAGGCTTGAGGTCCTCGATGGTCTTGAGCGCGCTCCAGCGCTTGCCCGCCGCCGTGTTGGCCGCCAGCTCGGCGGAGTAGGTGGCTTCGTTCGGATAGACGTGGTCATCCATGAACTGGAGCAGCCTGGCCTGCAGTTCCTTGGTTTTGGGCGAGTAGTCAAAGTCCATGGGTTTCTTCTCCGTTGGTAATCGTGGGGCGCCTCATCCCCGCTGCGCGAACGACCAGGCCAGCTCGGCCATCGGCCGTGCCGTGTCGCCCGAGGCCTTGGCCTGCGCGCTGGAGGCGGTGCCCGCCTCCACCCGCTTGGCGATGCCCTGCAGGATGGCGGCGATGCGGAACATGTTGTAGGCGAGGTAGAAGTTCCAGTCGGCGCGCAGCGCCTCGGGCGTGGCGATGCCGGTGCGCTCGCAGTAGCGGCGGATGTAGCTGTCTTCGCCGGGAATGCCCAGGGCCGCGAGGTCCTGTCCCGCGATGCCCCGGCCCATGGCGGCGGGGATGTGCCAGCTCATGCAGTGGTAGCTGAAGTCGGCCAGCGGGTGGCCCAGGGTGGACAGCTCCCAGTCGAGCACGGCGATCACGCGGGGCTCGGTGGGGTGGAACATGAGGTTGTCCAGCCGGTAGTCGCCGTGCACGATGGACACGTGGCCTTCATCGCGCGCGCTCGCCGGCATGTGGGCGGGCAGCCATTCCATGAGCCGGTCCATCTCGGGGATGGGCTGGGTGATGGAGGCCACGTACTGCTTGCTCCAGCGGCCGATCTGGCGGTCGAAATAGTTGCCCGGCTTGCCATAGCCGGCCAGTCCCCGGTCGGCGAACTTCACGGTGTGCAGCGCAGAGATCACGCGGTTCATCTCGTCGTAGATGGCGCCGCGCTCGGCGGGCGACATGCCGGGCAGCGACTGGTCCCACAGCACGCGGCCCTGCATGCACTCCATCACGTAGAAGGCGCGGCCGATGACCGACTCGTCCTCGCACAGCACGTGCATGCGGGGCACGGGCACGTCGGTGCCATCCAGGCCGCTCATCACCGCGAATTCGCGCTCGATGGCGTGGGCCGATGGCAGCAGCCTGGCCACGGGGCCGGGCTTGGAGCGCATCACGTAGTGGGCGCCGGGGGTGATGAGCTTGTAGGTGGGGTTGGACTGCCCGCCCTTGAACATCTCCACCGTCAGGGGGCCGGCAAAGCCTTCCATGTTCTGCGTGAGCCAGGCGGTCAGCGCGCCGATGTCGAACGCGTGCTGGTCGGAGACGGGACGGGTGCCAACGAAATGGTCAAAGTTGCTCATGGACGGGGCGAGGGTTCGGTCAGTCAGTTGTCGGTTTCAGCAATGCGCATGAGGGCGTCGCGATCGCGCACCACCAGGCCGCCCGGCTCGATGCGGATGGCGTCCTCGCGCTCCATGGCCTTGAGCTCCTGGTTCACCCGCTGGCGCGATGCGCCCAGCAGCTGCGCCAGTTCTTCCTGCGCCAGCTGCAGGCCGATGCGCATCTCGCTGCCGTCCGACAGGCTGGGAATGCCGTAGCTGCGCACCAGGTGCACGAGCTGCTTGGCCAGCCGCGCGCGCAGCGGCAGGGTGTTGAGGTCTTCCACCAGGCCGTAGAGCTGGCGGATGCGCCGCGCATGCAGGCGCAGCATGGCTTCGTAGAACTCGGTATGCGCCGCGAGGATCTTCCTGAAGTCGGCCTTGGCCACGCACAGGATCGTGGTGTCGCCGTGCGCATAGGCATCGTGCGTGCGCCGGTCCCCGTCGAAGATCGCCACGTCGCCGAACCAGATGCCCGGCTCCACATAGGTCAGCGTGATCTGCTTGCCCGAGATGGAGGTGGAGCTCACCCGCACCGCGCCGCGCGCGCACGCAATCCACTCCTCGGGCGGGTCGCCGCGCGCGGCGATGAGGCCGCCGTCCTTGAAGCGTTTGACGTATGCACATCGCAGGATGTCGTGGCGTAGTGAAGGTGAGAGGGAAGAAAACCAGCGACCTGAGTTGATCGCTTCACGTTCTTCGATAGTAAGAATCGGGTCGTCCATGGTCTGTCTTTTGTGTGACTGGAAACAGGCCCATTGTCGCGTCAGGGACCTTCGCGCAGCGTCAGGGTTGTCACCTGCGTGTCTGCAGCAGGCCCGCCATGCAAAAGCCCCTGGGTGCTTGGCGGCATCCCAGGGGCTTCATCGTGGATGGTGGTGGCCGTCGGCGTGCGGTCACCGCCGGCAGCTGCGGGGCTATTCGTAGCGGGGCACACGCTTTTCAAGGAACGCGGTGATGCCCACGCCGCCGTTGGCATGGTGCAGGTTGGTCACGAAATGATTGCGCTCCTGGCCCAGGTGGTGGGTGAGGCTTGCATGGGGTGCTTCATTGATCAGCTCCTTGATGCTGGCCAGCGCATTCGGCGCACGCGCATTGAGCTGCTCGGCCAGGGCGAGCGCGGCATCGAGTGCGCCCCCAGTTTCGGCAAGGCGGTTGACCACGCCCAGCGCGTGCAGGCGCTCGGCGCCAATCCGGTCGCCACACATCAGGATCTCCGTGGCCACCTGGCGGGGCAGGGCATGCACCAGGCTCCAGCTCGCGCCGCCGTCCGGAGACAGGGCCACGTTGCTGTAGGCCATCACGAACACGGCATTGCGCGCGGACACGATGAAGTCGCAGGCCAGCGCCAGCGAGAAGCCGGCACCGGCGGCGGCCCCCTCCACCGCGGCGATCACGGGCTTGGGATAGGTGCGGATGGTCTCGATCCAGTTGTGCAGCCCCTCGATGCTCTGGGCCTGCACCTCCGGGTCCTGCTGGCGGTTGGCCAGCAGGCGCTGCAGGTTGCCTCCCGAACAGAACATGCCGTCCGCGCCCGTGATGACCACGCTGCGGATGTCGGGGCTGCTTTCGGCCACGCCCAGCGCCTCCACGCCCGCCGCGTACATCGCAGGGTCGATGGCATTGCGCCGTTCGGGATTGCGAAGGGTCAGGATCAGGGTCTGGCCCTGGCTGGTGCTCTGGAGTTCTGCGGGCATGTGCGTGGGTTACCTTGTGAAGGGCTGCGGACGGTTCACGTGGGGGTGTGCAGTCGGTCTGGAAGCAGGGCCCGTGCGGTGCGCGCGGCCGGCGCCAGCGGCCGCCGCGCCCCGCAAGGAGTCTTCATTCATTCATTCCTCCACATGCGTGAGGCTCAGGCCGATCGCGCCGCGCCGGCGCAGCCAGGGGCTGGGGCGGTAGCGGGTGTCGCCATAGACGGTCTGCATGTTGAACAGCACTTCCAGGATGTTGGTGGGACCCCAGCGGTCGCCCATGGCCAAAGGCCCCAGCGGATAGCCCAGGCCCAGCGTGACGGCGGTTTCCAGGTCCTTGGGGGAGCAGATGCCTTGCTGGCAGATGTCGCTGGCGATGTTCACGATGGTGGCCACCACGCGCTGCGTGACGAAGCCGCCGCTGTCGCGGATCACGCTCACCGCCTTGCCGTCGCGGGCGAACAGCGCATGCGCCGCGTTGCGGATGTCCACGCGCGTGGCCGGGTTGGTCGCCAGCACGCGGCGTCTGGTGGCGGCATCGTCGATCAGCATGTCGATGCCGATGGTGCGGGCCGGGTCCAGGCGCTCGACCACGGCGACGGTGGTCACGTCAAAGCCCAGCGGCGCGACGAGCGTGATGGCCTGGGGCGAGGGCGATGGGCCGGTTTCGATGGTGGCGCCCAGGTCCTTCAGCAGCTGGTACAGCTCGGCGCGCCGTGCCGCGCGGGGCGACACCCATACCGGGGGAAGGTCGGTCACCACCGGGGGCGGTGCCTCTGCGGGGATTTGCGCCACGCCCTCCACGTAGCGGTAAAAACCTTCTCCCACCTTCTTGCCCACCACGCCGCCGGCCAGGCGCTGCGCGGTGATCACGCTGGGGCGAAAACGCGGCTCGTCGTAGTACTGGCGGTAGATGGATTCCATCACCGGGTGCGACACGTCCAGCGCGGTGAGGTCCATGAGCTCGAACGGGCCGAGCTTGAAACCCACCTGGTCGCGCAGGATGCGGTCGACGGTGGCGAAGTCGGCCACGCCTTCGCCCACGATGCGCAGGGCCTCCGTGCCGAAGCCGCGCCCCGCGTGGTTCACGATGAAACCCGGGGTGTCCTGCGCCTGAACGGGGGTGTGGCCCATCTCTTTGGCATAGGCCGCCAGGGCGGTGCAAATCGCGGGGTCGGTCTTGAGGCCCGCGATGACCTCGACAACCTTCATCAACGGCACCGGATTGAAGAAGTGAAAACCCGCCAGCCGCTGCGGGCGCTGGAGCGCCGCCCCAATCGCGGTCACGGACAGGGACGAGGTGTTGGTGGCCAGCACGGCATCGCTGCGCACCACGGACTCCAGTTCGGCAAACAGCTTCTGCTTCACATCCAGCCGCTCGACGATGGCTTCGATCACCAGGTCACACGCGGCCAGATCGGCCACTGCCTGCACCGGGTGCAGCCGCGCAGCGAGGGCCGTGGCTTGATCGGCATCAATGCGCCCTTTGGCGACCAGCTTGCTCCATTGGTCTTGGAGCGCAGCCTGGGCGGCCTGGGCGGCGCCTGGGGTTGCGTCGAGCAGAAAAACCTGGCTGCCGGCCTGCGCGGCGATCTGTGCAATGCCCCGACCCATGGCGCCGGTGCCCACGATTGCGATGTTGGGAAACTGAATTTTCATAGCGCCATTATGGCTGTGGCGTTGCGTGGGACTTATGTGCAAGAATGGGCTGCGCCAAAAACAGAATTTATTGTGAAAATCCGTAACACCATTTTTGGGACCGGTCTGTGGGTGGTTGCTGCGGGCGCCTCGGCACTTTCGCTGGGAGGCAGCAGAGGCACGGTGGTGTTGGGTGCACCGGTGGATCTGTCGTTCGATGTGCAGCCCGATCCAGGCACGGACGTGGCCTCTTCCTGTGTGACGGCGCAGCTGAAGGCGGGGGATACGCCGGTTGGCGATGCCAGGGTGCGTGTCGTGCCCCTGCCCGACATGCGCGGGCGTTCACCGGCCGTGCGGGTGCAGGCGGCCATCGCGGTGGATGAGCCTGTGTTGCTGGTCACCTTGTCGGCGGGATGCACGGGCAAGGTCACGCGCACCTACACTTTTCTTGCGGAACCTCCCGTCACGATGGCCCGGTCGGCGGCGCCGATCGATGTCGCGCGGCTGCCTTCTTTCCCCGAAGGTGGCACGGAGGCCCCCGGTGCGTCCCCGGGCGCGGCGGGCCAGCGAGCGGCCAGGCCGGCAGCACCCGCGGCGGCACCTTCTGCACCATTGCCTTCCGTGATCCGGTCCGCCACGGCACCGCCTCCTGCCGGCGCGGCGGAGCCCGTTTCCCGCAGTGCGCCCGCACGGCAGCCAGCGCGCGGCACGGCACGGCCCCCGGCCAGCGCCGCGTTGCCCCCGGCCAAGGGTACGGCGCAGGTGGCAAGGCCTGCGGACCAGGCCCGGCTCGTGGTCGAGCCGCTCGATATCTGGGTGGACCGGCCGGTGGCATTGCGTTCATCGCCCGGGTTGTTGGCCCTTCCTTCGGAGCAAGCCTCCGCGCAGCGCACCGAGGCCGCCGCCGTGTGGAAGGCGCTGAATGCCCAGCCGGATGATGCCCGCCAGGACAGCGGCCGGCTCAAGGCGCTGGAGAACGATGTGGCCACGCTGCGTGCGCAGGCGGCCCGCGACCGGGCCAGCGCGGCGCAGTTGCAGCAGCAACTGGAACTGGCCGAGAACGACAGATTCCCGGCCACGGTGGTGTATGTGCTGGGCGGCTTGCTGTTGCTGGCATTGCTGCTCGCGGCGTGGACATGGACGCGCTTGCGCAGCGCCTCCGACAAGGCGGTGCGCGCGTGGCGCGATTCCGTGGCGGCGCTGGGCGGGCGCGATGCAATGGCCGCGCACGAAGCCGCCCTGGGACTTGCGCCCCATCCGGGCGATGCCTGGCTGTCGTCCGGCGAGTCCCCGGCTTCCGAAGCGGCGGCAGTGGCTTCCACCGCATCCGCGGCGCCCGGGCCCGCCTTCGTGGCCACCGCCCCCGTGCCGAGTGCGCCCGCGCCGCTGCCGGCCAGCCCGCCCCCCGCTGCAGCACCGCCCCAGCCCGTACTGCACATCGTCAGCCCCGAAGAGCTCTTCGACATTCAGCAGCAGGCCGAGTTCTTCATTTCGGTGGGGGAGCACCAGCAGGCCATCGAGGTGCTCAAGAAGCACATCGCCGAGCGGGGCGATACCTCGCCCCTGGCGTATCTGGAGCTTCTGCGGCTTTATCACACGCTGAGCCGGGTGGAGGAGTTCTCGCAACTGCGCGCTCAGTTCATGCGCTCGTTCAATGCGCAGGTGCCCGAATTTACCGGCTTCCACCGCACCGGCCGCATGCTCTATCACTACACCGATGCGCTGGCGGAGATCGAGGCCGAATGGACCTCTCCGTCCGTGCTCGGGCTGCTGGAGAAATTGCTGTTCCGGCAGGACGGCGCCGTGTCGGTGGAGCCGTTTGATCTGGCGGCCTACGACGACCTGCTGCTGCTGCTGGCCATCGCGCAGACCACCCCGGCAAGCGCCCGGGGCGCGCCTGCGCCCCGCAAGCGCACCACGCCACTGGCCGAGCCGCGTGTCGACGCGCAGGTGCTGGCAGCGCCGCCCGTGGCGCCGGCAAGCACAGCGGGGGGCGGCCTGCCGCTGGATTCGCTGTCCGCGAGCCTGGAGTTCGATCTGGGCGAAATGCCTTCGGCCACAGGATGGCCGCCGCAGGAACTGGCGGCCATCGCGCCTTCCATGCCCGACGCTGACACCCGGGGTGCGCCGCTGGACCTCGATCTCTCGGAGCCGCCCCACCTGACGCTCAGCGATTTGCCGCCCGTGCCCGCGACCGCGCCACCGTCCTCGGGCCAGGCGGTGGGCTTCGGCATGGACAACGACCTGGTGGAGCTGCGGCTGGAGCTGGAGCAGAAGAAGGCCGACCGCAGCTAGGCCGCGGCGGCGCGCCCTCCGGCCCCCGCGGGCCTGGCCTTACTCCACCATCCCGCGCATGAGCTGCGCGGCCGCGGCTTCGGGGTCGGAGGCATTGACGATGGCCCGCACGACGGCGATGGACCCCACGCCCGTGGCGCGCACCTGGGCAAACTGCTCCGCCCCGATGCCGCCAATGGCCACCTGGGGGTAGTGGCGCAGCAGGCGCGCATAGGCACCCAGCCGGCCCACGCCCTGTGGCGCGGTGGCCATCTTCTTGAGGGTGGTGGGAAACACGGCACCCATGGCAATGTAGCTGGGCCCCACGGCATCTGCGCGCACCATTTCCGCGTAGCCATGGGTGCTGACCCCCAGGCGCAGGCCCGAAGCGCGCAGCGCCTGAAGCTCGTCGGGGGCCAGTGCATCCAGGTCTTCCTGGCCCAGGTGGATGCCGTAGGCGCCCGCCTGGATGGCCACGCGCCAATGGTCATTGATGAACAGCAGGGCGCCCGTGCCCTCGACCGCCTGCACGGCGGCGTGGACCTCCTGCGCAATCGCGTGCTCGTCGGCGGATTTGAAGCGCAGCTGCACCGTGGGCACGCCCGCGCGGGCCATGCGGCCCACCCAGCCGGCATCCGGCAGCACGGCGTACAGGCCCAGCCTTTCCGGGCAGGGGGCGAACGCATCGGCGCGCGGCCGGGGCACCAGGCCAAAGTCCTGTGGCTCGTCGGGCCACTGGGCTGGCTGGAAGGCGCCCGTGCGCAGGCTCTGCGCCAGCCAGGCCTGGGCCAGGCATTCCGCGTCGTGGGCAATGAAGCCCAGCGTGCTGCAGGCCTGCAGGGCTGCCAGGTAGGCGGGTTCCTGCCGCGTGGGCTCCGGGACAGGCTCGGCGCCAAAGCCCGCGAAGGTGGGGGCGTGGTGCGCAAGAAGGGCCTGCACCATGGCGCTGGTGTCGTCACGCATGTTGTTCATGGTGCCAGAAGGGGGTGCCGAGCACGGGCGTGCTGGGCTGGGCGGCCTCCTGCGCCGCCATGGCACCGGCCTTGCGCGCGGCACGCCCGGCATTCACGGCGTCGGCGAACGCGCCCGCCATGGCCACCGGGTCCTGCGCCAGGGCCACGGCGGTGTTCAGCAGCACGCCGTCATAGCCCCATTCCATCACCTGGCAGGCATGCGACGGCAGGCCCAGGCCCGCATCCACGAGCATGGGCACGTCCAGGCGCTCGCGCAGCGTCTGCAGTGCATAGGGGTTCACGGGGCCACGCCCGGTGCCGATGGGCGCTGCCCAGGGCATGACGGCCTGGCAGCCCACATCGACGAGCCGCTGGCACAGCACCAGGTCTTCCGTGCAGTACGGCAGCACCTGAAAACCTTCCTTGATGAGGTGTTCCGCCACGCCTACCAGGTTCAGCGTGTCGGGCTGCAGCGTGTAGTCGTCGCCGATCAGCTCCAGCTTGATCCACGGTGTGTTGAACACCTCGCGCGCCATCTGCGCGGTGGTGATGGCCTCTTGCGCGCTGTGGCAGCCGGCGGTGTTGGGCAGCACGGGCACGTTGAGCTTGCGCAGCAGCTCCCAGAAGCTGCTGCCGCTTTCGGCCGGGTTGCTGCCCTGGCGGCGCAACGACGCAGTGACCATGGCGGGCTGCGCGCGCAGCACGGCGGCTTCGAGCACCGCAGGGGATGGGTAGCGCGAGGTGCCCAGCAGCAGGCGGCTGGCGAACTGCTGGCCGTACAGCACCAGGGGGTCTTGGGGCGTCGAGGTGGTCATGAATTTACTATATTTTTAATAGCTGCTAGCGCTTTGTGGATAAGCGCCAAGGGCCAATTTGTCTCAAGAAAGAAGGCCGGGGGTCAGCCCCCCGTCACGGGCGAGATGATTTCCACGCGGTCGCCGGGCTGCAGGGCCTGCGCGGCGTAGCGGGTGTTGGGCACAAAGTGGGTGTTCACGGCCACCGCAAACGGAGGGCGTGCCGCGATGGCGGCCACGGCATCGGCCACGGTGGCCCCTTCGGGCAGTTCATGCGGGATCTGGTTGATGGAGATGTTCATGCGAAGGCAGCGGCCGCGCTGGACTGGGAGGCGGGTTTCAGGTCCAGCGCGAGGTCAAAACGTTGCGAAAGCTGCGATTGTCCCGCGTTCAGCACTTCCAGCGTCACATCCAGCATCGCCGGCGCGATCATGAAGCCGTGGCGGTACAGGCCATTGATCTCCAGCACGCCCCGGCGCGGCTGGCGGATGGCGGGCAGGTTGTCGGGCAGCGTGGGGCGGCACTGCGTGGCCAGCTCCAGGATGCGGCCTTCCGCGAAGCCGGGGTGCACGGCGTAGGCGGCGGAGAGCAGCTCCAGCGTCGATCGCACGCTGGCGGGCGAGAGGTCGTCCGATTCGATCTCGGTCGCGCCGATCACGAACAGATGGTCTTGTTTGGGCGCGATGTAGATCGGGTAGCGCGGGTGCACCAGCCGCGTGGGGCGCTGCAGCGTGACATCCGGTGCGTGGATGCGCACCACCTCGCCCCGCACACCCCGCAACGCGGGCCATTGGGCCCTGGCACCGAGGCCGCGGCAGTCCAGCACCCAGTCGGGCTGGCCGGGGGCGCCGGGCGCAAAGGCCTCGGGCGACCGGGGCGCGTGCCAGTGCGCGCGCACGGACAGCCGCTGCATTTCCACCACCAGGGCTGCCAGCAGCTGCCGGTTGTCGAGCTGGCCTTCACCGGGCAGGTACAGCCCCTGCGCAAAGCGCTGCGCCAGCGTGGGCTCCGCCTGGGCCAGCGCGGCGCCGTCGAGCTTTTGCAGCGCGGGCAGCTCGGGCACCGTGTGCTGGTTGGCCTCCAGCAGGCGCGTGAGCCGCTGGGCTTCGGCCGCGTCCTGCCGGTGCCACACGATGAGCGTGCCGGCCTGCTGGAAGAACACGGGCTCGGCCAGCGCCGCCAGCAGCTGCGGCCAGCGGGTGAGGGCATGGTGGCCCATGCGCACCACGCCGGGCTCGGTGATGGCCGATTCGGCCAGCGGCGCCAGCATGGCGGCGGCCACGGTCGCGGCCGAATGCTCGGCGGCCGGGCTGCCCGCGTCATAGATGTCCACACGGTGCCCCTGGCGGGCCAGCTCCACCGCCAGCAATCGGCCCATGAGGCCCGCGCCCAGAATGGCAAAAGAAGAGGGTTGAAGTGGCATAAGTCCGTCTGTCTGTCTGTGTGTTGGCTGGCAACCATGGACAAAACGGGGGCAGAGCCGCTCTTGGAAACTCCCCACGCCAGCATGACCTGGATCGGGTAGCGGGGCCAGTACGCGCCGCGCGGTGCGCAGTGTTCTGTGGTGCCCCAGGGTATTTCTCAGTCGCGCACCCAAGAACCTGTTCAGTTCTCGACCGCGGGACACCCCTGTTTCGTCCGGAAAAATCAATTACAGCACAACCCGTGGCAGCTCTTTTTGCGCTAACGCATAGGCCATAATTTTTGCCATGACTTCATTGATTCCCCCGACCTCCGCAGCACGCCGCTATGTGCGCGTGCTTTCCATCGCCGGTTCCGACAGCGGCGGCGGGGCGGGCATCCAGGCCGACCTCAAGACCTTCAGCGCCCTGGGCTGCTACGGCATGACGGCCATCACCGCCATCACGGCCCAGAACACCTGCGGCGTCACGGGCATCCACGGCATTCCGCCCGAGATGCTCAAGGCCCAGATCGATGCCGTGGTGCAGGACATCGGCGTGGACGCGGTCAAGATCGGCATGCTGCATTCGCCCGAAGTGGTGCGCGTGGTGGCCGATGCCATCCGCACCTACCAGCTGCCGCACGTGGTGCTCGACCCGGTGATGGTGGCCACCAGCGGCGACCGGCTCATCGCCGCGGAAACCGTGAACGTGCTGGTGCAGGAGCTGTTTCCGCTGGCCGAGGTGATCACCCCCAACCTGGACGAGGCCGGCTGGCTGCTGGGGCGCACGATCGAGGGCGTGGATGCGCTGGCAGCTGCGGTGGACGGGCTGCTGGCCCTGGGCGCCCCGGCGGCGCTGCTCAAGGGCGGCCACCTGCCCGGAGACTGGGTGGTGGATGTCCTGGCCACACGCGGCGGCGTGCGGCAGCGGCTGGAGTCCGCACGCATTGCCACGCACAACGGGCATGGCACGGGCTGCACCCTGTCATCGGCCATCGCGGCACACCTGGCGCGGGGCCTGCCCTTGCAGCAGGCGGTGGAGCGCGCGCGTGCCTACATTCTGGGCGCCATCGCGGCAGGGGCCGATGTGACCACCGGCCGTGGCCATGGCCCGCTCAACCACGGCCATGCGCCCGTGGCGCAGCTGGTGCTTTAAAGGTTTGATTGTTTTTGGCCTCTGGCGCTTATCCAGTAAGCGCTATATGCTCACAATTCAATAGCGATTCAACGCACCCGTGGCCGTGTGGCCCAGGCCAGCACAAAGCTGAACGCCAGCGCCGGCAGCGCCGAGCCCGCGCCCGGTACCACCTGCGGAGCCAGGTGGTAGACGGCAATCCCCACCAGCCAGATCGCCACCGGGGCCGCATTCACCCGGCGTGCCGCAGCGAGCAGCGCGGGTGCGTTGGCGCCAAAGGCCAGCCGCCCCAGGATCACGCCAAACAGCGGCACGAACACCGAGCTGAGCAGCAGCAAAAATGGCTCCAGGCTGTGCATGGGCAGCACCAGCGCGAGGCCGGTACACACCGCAGCCATGGCCAGGCCCCACTTGCGTACGCCCCAGCGCGGCAGCAGGCTGTGTGCCGACACCGCGCCCGAATACGTGTCGCCATAGGCGTTGTCCACCTCGTCGATCAGGATCAGCGACAGCGCGATCAGCCCGCCCTGGGCCAGCAACAGGGCCTGCACCAGATCCTTGCTGGGCAGCGTCAGCGCCACCAGCACACCGAGCGTGTAGCACCACATGTTGGCCAGCGCATAGCCGAGCCACGTGCCGCGCAATGCGGAGCCGCCGTTCTTGCCGTGGCGCGCATAGTCGGCCACCAGCGGCAGCCACGAGATGGGCATGGCGATCACCAGGTCCAGCGCGGGCAGCACGCCCATGCCGCCTTCGCCCTTGCGTGTCCACAGCGCTTCAAAACCCTGGGCCTGCGCCAGCGACAGGAACTGCCACGACAGCCACAGCAGCGACAGCACCACCAGCGGCAGCGCCACGCGCGCGATCACCTTGCGCACCAGCTGCACCATCGATCCGCTGATGAGCAGCATCACCACGCCGCCCCACAGCAGCGTGGCCAGCACGGGCCAATGCGCGCCGGCCATGGTGCCGGACTGCTGGCCGATGGCCACCGTGGCGTCGCGCATCACCACCAGCTCGAACGTGCCCCAGCCGACCAGCTGCACGATGTTCAAAATGATCGGCAGGCTGGCGAACGTGCGGCCATAGACGGCATGCATCAGCCCGGCGCTGGCCAGGCCGCTGTCGCAGCCCAGCTTGGCCACCCAGCCCAGCAGGCCCGCGCCCACGATGGAGCCGCAGACGATGGCGATCAGCGCCTCTTGCGTGCCCAGCGCGGGCATCAGGTAGGCGCCCACCTGCATGACCAGCAGGCCCACGCCCAGGCTGAACCAGAGCGAGGCGTGGTCGTGCCATTGGAAGACGCGGCGGTCGGGGGAGACGGGGGCCAGCGCTTCGTTGGTGGCGGGCGCGGCGGGGGATGAGGACATGGCAGGCTCCGTGGCAGTACAGAGCAGGGGCGGCCCGCCAGCGTGCCCCAAAGTCATTTCATTCTGGGCTGTGCCGAGGCGGACGTGCTTCCCTGCGCGAGGATGATCTCAATCAGGTTCAAAGGGACTCTCTCAGTCGGTTCCGGTGGCCCGGTCCCGACACCCCTAGCGTGGGCGTTCCAGAAGGAACGCGAGGCCATTGTAGTGGGGCGCTCAGGGCGCGGGGCGGGCGATGGGGATCGCGTAGTGCATCACCGAGTCGCCGGACGTCGGGTGGTACTGGGCACCGTAGATTTCCAGATCCGGCCCCAGGGTGTGCGATGGGCCCGCCGACAGCAGCCAGCTCGAGTAGATGTAGTTCACCGTCGCATCGACATTCTGCGCAGGGCCCCGGTGGGTGAAGCGCGCATAGGTCGATGCGGGGATTTCCATGGCCACCATGCCCGGTGGCAAGGCGCCGGGGCCCTTCACCTCGATGCAGGCCAGGTAGCGCAGCGCTTCCGTGTGGGGCCCCGCCGGTGCCACGACGCCATAGCAGACCCCGGGCACGGTGTTCGCAATCTCGCCCAGCCGGGGCAGGAATTTCGCCCACAGGGGCGGCAGCTTCTGGCCCAGGTTGTTCTTTTCGGAATCGATGCCGTAGTAGTCCGTGGGCAGCCCGACCAGCTGCATGGCGGGCTGCTCCTCTATGTCGGGTGCCAGGGAGATGTTGTGGTGAATGTGCGCGAGGTAGCTTTCGTCAAACCGGATCTTGCGCACGAACAGCGAGCGGTTGCCCATCTTGCGGTACTGCGACGGCGTGAGCCGAAAGCAATCCCGGAACGCGCGCGTGAAGCTTTCCTGCGTCTCGTACCCGGACGCCAGCGCAATGTCGAGCACGCTCAGCCGCGTGCTGGTCAACTGCTCCAGCGCCCGCGAGAACCGGCGCGAGCGGATGTAGGTCTTCAGGGTTTCGTTGGTCAGCGCCTTGAAGATCCGCTGGAAGTGCCACTGGCTCATCCCGGCGGCCCGCGCCACCTCGGAAAGCTGGATATCGGATTCGAGATGGGCCTCGATGAAATCGATGCCCTCCTGGATTTGCCGCAGATAAAGCACGTTGGCGTCCGTTCACGGGGTTTCAAAGAAACCGGTCATGGCCACGAGCCGGTTCTGGTCGTTGTACCGGCCGTAGCTCACGCCTTCCCCGATCACCTGTCCGCTGCCATCCACCATGTTCCATTTGGCAATGCTCTGCTGGTTGTGGCTGGCGAAATAGTGGGTCACGAAATGCCCGCCGGGGACCTGACTGTGAAAGTTGTCCATGTAGGCCGTCAATTGGTCCCAGCCCTGGGCGGTGGCCAGTGGGTCGTTGTAGGTGCAGGCGGGGTCGAGGGACTGGGCAAAAAGGGCTGTGCGGTCCGCGGCCGAGTCGGTCTTCCACGACGCGGTGTAGGTGTCCCAGATGGATTGAAGGGGTTGTTGGCTCATGGTGTGCTCCTGATGGGTGAATGGAGACGCCATCGTGCCGGGCGCTTGCGCGCCTTTTGGACATTTTGTGCTTATTTGTGGGCGCGCCGTTCGGGCACGGCATGGCGGTGCCCTGATCCGCCTGGACTACGTGCTGGCGGAAGGCGCAGAGGCCGGCGCCACACCCAGCAGCTGGTGCAGCCGTGGGCTCGTGGTGGTGTATTGCAGCGCCACCTTGTCGCCCTTGAGCGCCTCGGCGGCGCCAAAGGCCGCCAGCGTGGCCTCGTGGAAGCCGCACAGGATGAGCTTGCGTTTGCCGGGGTAGGTGTTGATGTCGCCCACGGCGTGGATGCCGGGCACACTGGTGCGGAAGGCTTCGGTGTCCACCACCAGCTGTTTGCGGTCCATGGCCAAACCCCAGTCCGCAATGGGCCCGAGGCGGGGCGAGATGCCCAGCACAGCCACCAGCAGGTCCAGCGCCAGGGCGCGGCTGCTGCCATCGGCGTCCACCACCTGCAAGGCGGTCAGCGGGTCGCCAGCGGTCTCAATGCCGGTGATCTGCGCGGCCTCGACGTGGATGCGGCCCGCATCGCGCAGTTGCTGCAGGCGCTGCAGCAGGGCATCCGGGGCCTGGAACACATCGCGGCGGTGCAGCAGGCTCACGCGGGCGGCCTGGCCTTGTTCGGCCAGTTCCACGGCGCGGGCCACGGCGGGCTCGTCGCCGCCGTGCACGACCACATGGCGCCCGGCCACGTGGGCCGTGGAGGGCAGGTTCTGGTAGTGAACCTGGGTGCCCACAAAGCGCTCGATGCCGTCCACCTTGAGCGTGCGCGGCACAAAGGCGCCCACGCCTGCGGCAATGAACACGCTGCGGGCCACCAGCTGCGCACCTTGCGAGGTTTCGACCAGCAGGCGCCCATCGGCCTGCACGGTGAGTGCGGAGACCAGCGTGCCCAGGTGCCACTGGGTCTTGAACGGCGCAATCTGCTGAAGCAGCAAACCGGCCAGCTCGCGCCCGGTGCACACCGGGATGCCCGGGATGTCGTAGATGGGTTTGTCGCCGTACAGCTCGACGCACTGGCCACCCGCATGGGGCAGGGCGTCGATCAGGTGGGCGGTGATGCCTTGCAGGCCCAGCTGGAAGACCTGGAACAGGCCCACGGGACCCGCGCCGATGACGACGGCGTCGGTTTCTTGAATCATGCTCAAGCCACGCGCGCAGCGCCCGAAACTGGCGCTGCCAAAGACCTGTGCCACCGTGGAACTGGCTTTGCCAGGCCACTGGTGGCGTCCCCCTTGGGGGATGGCGCGAAGCGACTCAGGGAGGTCACTTGACCAGTTCGTTGACCTTGCCCGGCTTGCCGTTCCACTCGTCGGCGTCGGGCAGCGCGGGCTTGCGCTTGGTGATGCTCTTCCAGCCGTCGGCGAAGGCCAGGTCGGCATTGAGCTTGATGAAGGCGATCTGGTCGGCCGGCAGGTCTTCTTCGGCAAAGATGGCGTTGGCCGGGCACTCAGGGATGCAGACGGCGCAGTCGATGCACTCGTCGGGATCGATGACGAGCATGTTCGGGCCTTCGCGGAAGCAGTCCACGGGGCACACGTCCACACAATCGGTGTACTTGCACTTGATGCAGTTTTCGGAGACGACGTGGGTCATGACAAAGGTTGTGTGGGTCGGTGAAAACCCTCAATTTTAGAAGCTTTCACCGACCTTTGGTTACAGGGCCCCTTCCCCGGATGGGGTGACTTGGGGGGGTGGCGCTGATCTGGATCAGTTGACCAGCACGGCGCCAGCGGTTTTGTGGCTCGCGGTGTCCACCAGGATCAGCGATCCGAGCACCCGGGCCTTGCCGAAGGCTGTGGCGGGGATCGGCTCCTGCAGCAGCAGGTCCACATGGCCGATGGCGTTGGGGTCGAGCTGCGTGGCGGCTTCCTCGGCCAGCGTGTGGATGTTGAGCTTGTGCACCACGGCCTTCACTTTGGCCTTGACCCAGCGGTGGCCGTGCAGCGCCCAGTACACGCGGCCGGCGACCAGGGGTTCGTCGTCCATCCAGGCCACGGTGGTGCGCAGCTCGCGGCTGGCGGGCCATGCGGGCACGCTGGCCGGCGTGTCGAAGTCGTCCTCGGCGGGGGCGGTGGTGGCCGCGGGCGCGGCCAGAATCCAGTCGCCGCGCGAGACGTCCACCTCGCGGTCGAGGATGAAACCGGCGCTGGTGCCAGCGGGCACGTCGGTGGGGCGGCGGGCATGGTCCAGCACCTGGGCCACGGTGGCCAGCTGGCCGCTGGGGAAGATCTGCACCGGCGTGCCGGGGGTGACATTGCCCGAGGCCACACGGCCCCAGAACACGCGGCGGCCTTGGGATGTGTCGGACGAGGACGAGAACTTCTCGACCCACTGCACCGGGAAGGCCAGGGGCAGCGCCGTGTCGGGGGGCGTGTTGGGCAGGGCTTCGAGCACCTGCAGCAGCGTGGGGCCCTCGTAGCCGCACCAGCCCGCGTGGGCGTCCACCACGTTCCAGCCCTTGAGCGCCGACACGGGCACCGTCGCACGCACGGCGATGCCGGCGGCCTGGGCAAACGCCGCCAGCGCGCCCTGGATGTGCTTCCAGGCGAGCGCTGGGTCTTCCACCGCGTCGAGCTTGTTCACGGCGAACACCAGCGAATGCACGCGCAGCAGGTGGGCCAGCAGGCTGTGGCGGCGGGTTTGCGGCAGCAGGGCGAGGTCGGCGTTCTTCCAGTCGAGCTTGGTGGCATCGACCAGCACCACGGCCGCGTCGGCGCTGCTGGCGGCCGTGACCATGTTGCGGGTGTACTGCTCGTGGCCGGGCGCGTCGCCGATGATGAACTTGCGCTCTTCGGTGGCGAAGTAGCGGTAGGCCACGTCGATGGTGATGCCTTGCTCGCGCTCTGCGCTGAGGCCGTCGGTGAGCAGGGCCAGGTCGGTTTCGCCCTGGCGCTGTACGCCGGCAAGGTGGTCCTGCAGCACGGCCTTGCTGTCCACCAGCAGGCGGCCGATCAATGTGCTCTTGCCATCGTCCACCGAGCCGCAGGTGATGAACTTCAGGGCGGAAATGTGGTCATTTTGGCCGCCAGCGCTTGATGCATAAGCGCTAGTAGCTATCGAATTCATAGTGGTCATCAGAAGTACCCGTCTTTCTTGCGCTTTTCCATCGAGGCATCGCTGGTCTTGTCATCCATGCGCGTCGCGCCGCGCTCGCTCACGTCGGCGGCCAGGGTCTCGATCACGATGTCGGCGGCCGTGGCCGCCGTGCTCTCCACCGGTGCGGTGCAGGTGATGTCGCCCACCGTGCGAAAACGCACGTCGCGCGTCTGCACCGTCTCGCCCTCGCGCGGCGGGGTCAGCTCGGTCACCGGCATCAAGAGGCCCTTGCGGTCCACCACCTGTCGCTTGTGCGTGTAGTAGATGCTGGGCAGCGCGATGCTCTCGCGGTCGATGTACTGCCACACGTCGAGTTCGGTCCAGTTGCTGATGGGGAACACGCGGAAGTGTTCGCCGGGCTGCAGGCGGGTGTTGAACAGGGTCCACAGCTCGGGGCGCTGGGCCTTGGGCTGCCACTGGCCGAAGCTGTCGCGGTGCGAGAAGATGCGCTCCTTGGCGCGGGCCTTTTCCTCGTCGCGGCGGGCGCCGCCGATGAGCGCGTCGAAGCGGAATTCCTCGATCGCTTCGAGCAGCGTGACCGACTGGTGCACGTTGCGCGATTCGCCGGGGTGGGCCAGGCGCACGGTGCCGCGCGCCATCGAGTCCTCGACGCTGCGCACGATGAGTTCGGCGCCCAGCTCCTTGGCGCGGAAGTCGCGGAAGTCCGTGACCTCGGGGAAGTTGTGGCCCGTGTCGATCATGAGCAGCGGGTAGGGAATGCCGCCGCCGCTGGCCTTGGTGCCAAACGCTTTTTCGGCGCACTTGAGCATGACCAGCGAATCCTTGCCGCCCGAGAACAGCAGGGTGGGGCGCTCGAAGGCGGCGGCGACCTCGCGCAGGATGAAGATGGTTTCCTCTTCCAGGGCGTCGAGGTGCGAATTGTTCAGGTGGTGGCTCATGTTGTTGGTCTTTTTCTCAAGCAGCGCTGAGTCGGTGCGTGCGTTCATGGTCGGGTGCTCTCGGTCATCAGTTCAAAGGCTGCGGCGCATGCCACTGGCGCACTCGAGACCAGTGCACCCGTGGAACCGGCTTTGCCGGGCCACCGGGCGTGTCCCCCTCCCGCGCAGCGAGAGAGGGGGAAGACGCGAAGCGGCTCAGGGGGAGTCATTTTCAAGGTCAATGCGCGATGTGCAGGCCGCACTCGCGGTTCTCTTCGCCCTTGGTCGGGTCCACATAATCGAAGTTGTTGGGCAGGCCGTGCTGGACGCAGTATTCGTGCAGATCCTTGGACGACCAGTGCAGCAGCGGCGCCACCTTGATCAGGCCGTCGGGGTTGATGCTCACCGGGTCCATCTGTGCGCGCACGGCGGTGTCGGTGGCGCGCAGCGCGGTGAACCACACCTTGGGCGCGGTCTCGCGCAAGGCGCGGGCGAAGGGCTCGAGCTTCACTTCTTCGGTGAACGCTGCGTGGCGCGGGTCGTCCAGGGCAGGCGTTGCGCCCTCCACGGCCTCGCGGTGCGCGCGCGAGCGGCGCGGCAGGTAGATCTTGAGGTTCAGGCCCAGCTGCTTGGTCACCTCGTCGGCAAAGCGGTAGGTGGCTTCGGTGTTGTAGCCGTTGTCCATCCAGACCACCGGCACATCGGGGTTCACCGCGGACACCATGTGCAGGATCACCGCCTCGAAGGGACGGAAGTTGGTGGTGACGATGGGGCTCTGGCCCAGGCCCAGGGCCCAGGCGACGAGGCCTTCGGCGTTGCGGCCCAGGTCGGCATTGACGCGTGCGAGATCGAATTGGCTCATGGTGGGGTGCTTGTGGGTGTGCGTAGCAGCGCTGCGGGCCTGGCTCAGGCGGCAGCCTTGTCGGCAAAGAGAGGCTGCGGGTGCACCGCGTCGCCCTGGTAGAAGCCGGGGAACATCTCGAACTGGCGCTGCGCGTCGGCCGGGTCCACGCCATCGCGCAGCACTGCCGACGAAAAGCCCGTGCGCTGCATCTGCACCAGCTGGTCGATCAGCACGTCGCCCGTGGCGCGGATGTCGCCCGCAAAGCCGCGGCGGCGGCGCAGCAAGAAGGCCTGGCTGAACGCGCGGCCATCGGTGAAGCTGGGGAAGTGCAGGTCCACGCGCTCGACGCCGTCGAGCGGCAGGGCCAGTGCATCGGCATCGTTGGCCAGCGCCACGGCGCGGGCATCGCCCTCTGCGGGCGGCTGGTGGTCTTGGGAGGCAAGAATTTTCATGGGTCTTATCAGGGCGTGGCGGCTGGCGATCAGGCCGTGGCCAGCTCTTCCTTGGCGGGGTGGCGGGCAGTCTTGGCGGCTTCCTTGAAGGGGTCCAGGCCGGTGCGGCGCACGGTGTTCTGAAAGCTCTCGCCGCTTTCGCGCAGGCTGCGGTAGGTGGTGAGCACGGCTTCGATCACATCGGGCACTTCGGCGGCCGAGAACGAAGGGCCGATCACCTTGCCGGCCACGGCGGCGCCCGACAGGTCGGAGCCGTCGGAGCCACCGAGCGTGACCTGGTACCACTCCTTGCCGTCCTTGTCGACGCCCAGGATGCCGATGTGGCCGCTGTGGTGGTGGCCGCAGCTGTTGATGCAGCCGCTGATGTGCAGGTCGATCTCGCCGATGTCGTCGAGCTCGTCCAGATCCTGGTAGCGCTGGGTGATGGCCTCGGCGATCGGCAGCGAGCGGGCGTTGGCCAGCGCGCAGAAGTCGCCGCCGGGGCAGGCGATCATGTCGGTGAGCAGCTGCACGTTGGCGCTGGCCAGGCCCAGGGCCTTGGCCTCTTGCCACAGCTCGAACAGGCGGCTGGCGTGCACCCAGGGCAGCACCACGTTCTGGTCGTGCGTCACGCGGGCTTCGCCGGCGGAGTATTTGTCCACCAGGTCGGCCACGGCGATCAGCTGGTCACTGGTCGCGTCGCCGGGCGACTGGCCGGGGCGCTTGAACGACAGCGTCACGGCGCGCAGCTGCGGGTTCTGGTGCGCGTGCACGTTGCGCTTGAGCCAGCGGCCAAACATCACATGCTCTGCCGCCTGTGCGTCCAGCGACGCCTGCAAGGCTGCGGGGGCCACGTCGGCAATGTCGGCCAGCTTGGGGGGCACAAAGCACGCCGCCACGCGGTCGAACTCGGCCTGCGGGATGGTGTGCGGACCGCCGTCGATCTCCATGATCTGGCGGTACTCTTCTTCCACGTCGTCGATGTACTGCTGGCCCTCGGCCTTGACCAGGATCTTGATGCGGGCCTTGTATTTGTTGTCGCGGCGGCCGTGCTCGTTGTACACGCGCACGATGGCCTCGATGTAATTCATGACCTGGTTCCAGGGCAGGAACTCGCGGATCACCGTGCCGATCACCGGCGTGCGGCCCATGCCGCCGCCCACGAAGACCTTGAAGCCGATCTCCCCCGCCTCGTTCTTGACCAGGTGCAGGCCCACGTCGTGCCAGCCGGTGGCGGCGCGGTCGTCCTTGGCGCCGCTGATGGCGATCTTGAACTTGCGCGGCAGGAACGCGAACTCCGGGTGCAGCGTGGTCCACTGGCGGATGATTTCCGCGTAGGGGCGCGGGTCCACGATCTCATCCACGGCCACGCCAGCCAGTGCGTCGGTGGTGGTGTTGCGGATGCAGTTGCCGCTGGTCTGGATGCCGTGCATGTCCACGGTGGCCAGCAGGTCCATCACGTCAGCGCTCTTGGACAGCGGAATCCAGTTGAACTGCACATTGGTGCGCGTGGTGAAGTGGGCGCAGTTCTTGGGCAGGAAGGTGGTGCCCAGCAGGCCCTGGCCTTCCATGGCGGCCTTGAACACGGCCGCTTCGGGCTCGTCGTACTCGCGGGCGATGGTGGCCAGCACGCGCAGCTGGCGGCTGGCGATCTCGCCGTAGGGCACGGCCACGCGCAGCATGGGGGCGTAGCGCTGCACGTACCAGCCGTTTTGCAGGCGCAGGGGGCGGAAGTCGTCCTCGGCCAGTTTGCCGGCCTGCCAGCGGTTGAGCTGGTCGCGGAACTGGCGGGCGCGCTGCTTGACGAACGTCTTGTCGAAGGGTGTGTATTGATACATCGTGGACCAATCAGATCATTATTAATTTGGCGCCTGCCCAGGCCAGCAGGAGGGACAGCGCGGAGCGGATCAGGCGCTCGGGGGTGCGGGTGACCAGGCGCGAGCCCAGCCAGATGCCCGGCAACGAGCCAGCCAGCAATTGTGCAAGCAAAGGCCAGTCCACCGAACCCAGCGTGGCATGGCCCAGACCCGCCACCAGGGTCAATGGCACGGCATAGGCGATGTCGGCACCGATCACGCGGGGCAGGGGTAGCAGGGGGTAGACCAGCAGCAGCACCGTGACGCCGATGGCGCCCGCGCCCACCGAGGTGAAGGTGACCAGCGTGCCGATCACGGCGCCCAGCAGCACGGGCAGGCTCCAGTGGCGGGGGCGGGTGGATTGCTCGGTGCTGGCCTGGCGCTTGGCATGGTCGGCCGCCTGGCGCTGGCGCGAGAAGGCCACCACCTTGTACAGCGTGGCCGCGGCTGTCAACAGCAGCGCGAAACCGAGCGTGGTCGTCATGATCCGCTGCGCCTGGGCACTGGCGGGGCCCAGGACCTTGAGCGCCCACAGCGCCAGCAGCGCGGCCGGAATGCTGCCCGCGCACAGCTGGGCCACCACGCGCCAGGGCACCAGGCGCTGGCGCGCCATGCTCACGGTGCCGCCCATCTTGGTGAATGCGGCAAACAGCAGGTCGGTGCCGATGGCCAGGTGGGGCTTCACGCCGAAGAAAAAGATCAGCACGGGGGTCATCAGCGAGCCGCCGCCGACCCCGGTCAGGCCCACGATGAACCCGACCGCAAAGCCTGCGAAGACAAACACCAATTCATGCATAGGGTGCGAATGTAGGATGCTCGCTTATGGATGCAAACTATTGTTTCGTCCTTCCAATATGCCTATTTGCTTATAAGCAAGGATTGGCGCGGGTTTCCACGGGGTAAGCCGCCGTGATTCCCGGTCACGAAGCTGTTACAGGCCCGCTACAACCGTTCGCTGCCCAGCGCTTTGGCGAGTTTCGTGTCGATGGGCAGGGGTTCTCCCTGCAGGCGGGCGGCCAGCAGTTCGCCGCACAGAAGCGCCAGGGTCAGCCCGCGCGCGCCCATCGCTGTGCAGGCCCAGAGCCCGTGCAGCGCCTCGGTGTCGACGGGACCCACGATCGGCAGCCGGTCGGGCGCGGTGCAGCGCACGGCGGCCCAGGCGTGCAGGGGGCCGGGCGCAGCCTCCGCCGCCTGCGGTGCGGCGGCAAAGGCCGCGCGCAGCACCGGGGCCGTTTGGGGCAGCAGCGCCTGGAGCTTGGTCCAGTTAGCCGCGTGGGCTGCCTGGACGTCGGCCCCGGACGGAGGCAGGGCATCCACATCGCGCTCGAAGGTGGAGCCCATCACCCACGCAGCCGGGCCGCACGGGCCGTCACCCAGCGGAAAGCGGGGCACCAGGTTGCCGTTGCCATTCACGGGAAAAGGCACCCCGGGCCCGGGGCCTGCCTGGTGCTCGCCCCAGGACACCTGCCCGCGCACGGGCTGCAGGGGCCATCGGTGTTCCAGCAGCATCGCACTGCCCGCGCCCGCGGCAATGACGACGGTGGGCGCCTGGGCGAGCACCTGGCCCCGGGCGTCCAGCGCCTGCCAGACGGGCGCCGCGCCGGCGGCCTCCACACGCCGCAGGCGGGCCACCTCGCAGTGGCCCTGCCAGTGGATGCCGGGTTGCGCGAGCAGGGCGGCCGCCATGCGCGCGGGGCGTATCCAGCCCCCCTGGCTGTGCCAGCACGCGGTGGCTTCGCGGCCCAGGCCCGCGGCGGCCAGCGTTGCCGGCGGGGCCGGCTCGCTCCAGTCCACGCCGGGCCCCTGGCCCCAGCTGGCGGCCAGCCCGGGGGTGCCGTCGGTGCGGTGCTCCAGCACGCCGCAGGCCAACCAGTCGGTGCCTTCGCGCAGCAGCCATCGGGCTTGCTGCAGGGTGGTGCGCACGCCGCTGCGCGACAGGCGCGACAGCACGCTGTCGTCCGGCGACACATGGGGCGCGAACACCCCCGCCGGCAAGCCCGAGGCCCCGGCGGCGGGTTCCGCGGCGCTGTCCAGCACCCGCACCTGCCAGCCCCGGCGCGCCAGGCTGGCCGCGCTGGCCGCGCCGGCGATGCCCCCGCCGATCACGATGCAATCGCCGGGCAGCGCGGGTTCGGGCTGTGCGCGGGGGGCGGTGCGCGGCTCCCAGTGGGGGGCGTACTGGGCGTGCAGGTTGTCGCGCTTGGGCGGCACGCCCGGAACACGGGCCACCGCGAAGCCGCACTGGGTGAGCGCGTCGCGCACCGCGCGCGCGATGGTCCAGGTGGACAGGCGGGTGCCGCGCCGGCAGCAGCGTGCCACGGCCTTCAGGGTGTGCAGGTCCCAGATCCCGGGGTTGCGCTGCGGGCTGAAACCGTCGAGGTAGATGGAATCCACCGTCAGCTGCTGCTGGCGCAGCACGGTCTGTGTATCGCCCACACACAGCGTGAGCAGCACCCGGCCTCCGTCGAACCGCAGCCGGTGCACCCCGGGCAGCAGGCCCCACCATTGGCGATGAAGCTCCTGCGCCAAGGGGGCCAGCTCGGGGTGGGCCGTGGTGGCGCGCAGCAGGTCGGCCGCGCTCACGGGCCAGGCCTCGGTCGACACGAAGTGCAGCAGGGTGGGGCGTGCGGGGTCAGCCCGCCAGGCGGCCCAGGTCACCAGGAAGTTCAGCCCGAAGCCGAACCCCGTTTCCAGAATGCGCCATTGCGGCTGCCCCGCCCAGGCCTCAGGCAGGCCGCAGCCCTGCAGGAAAACGCGGCGGGCCTGGTCCAGGCCGCCATTTTCACTGTGGTAGCGGTCACCAAAACGGGGGCTGTAGGGGGTGCCGTCCGGCAGCCAGTCAACAGGCTCGGAGATGACGCACCCCCTGAGTCGCTTCGCGCCGTCCTCCTCTCTCACGCTTCGCGTGGGAGGGGGCCGCAGCCAGCGGCCTGGCAAATCCAGTTCCGCGGCTACCTCGCCCGGGCAGCGCCAGTTTCATGGGCTGCGGGTGGTCGGCAATGCTACGGAAAACTGACATGGAGGCTCATGCGCTCGGTGGGACGTAGCCCGCTGCGGCATCCGCACCACCGCCGAAAAAGTGGTTTTGGCGAAACCACTTTTTGCAGCGCTGCATTTCGCTGCGCTTCATTGCGCGCTGGGCGGGACATATCCCGCCGCGGCGTCTGCGCCACCGCCAAAGAAATGGTTTTCCATCTGGCGGGCCAGGTACTGGCGGGCACGCGCGTCGGCCAGATTGAGGCGGTTTTCATTGACCAGCATGGTCTGGTGCTTGAGCCAGCCTGCCCAGGCTTCCTTGCTCACGTTTTCCCAGATGCGTTTGCCCAGCTCGCCGGGGTAGGGCGGAAAGTCGAGGCCCTCTGCTTCCTTGCCGAGCTTGATGCATTGAACGGTGCGTGCCATGGGGTTCCTTGTTGATGGGTGGAGTCTGCCGCAGCGCAAAGGGCTGCTCAGATGATTTGGATATAAAGAACTGAAATCTCAGTAGTTCCAGTTTTGAAGAGGGTCTTCCAGAATGCGTTTCATCGGTGAGTTGCACCGTTTTGCATTCGAAAAAAAGAGGCTCCCTATGAACTTTCGCCGCGACTTTATCAAGTTTCCCTTCGCCGCCGCCCTGGCGGGGAGTTTGGCCCTGACGGCATTGCCGTCGTTTGCACAGTCTGTGACGCTGCTCAATGTGTCGTACGACCCGACGCGCGAGCTGTACGTGGACTTCAACCAGGCGTTCGCCAGGCACTGGAAAGCCAAGACCGGCCAGGACGTGACCGTCAAGCAAAGCCACGGCGGCTCGGGCAAGCAGGCGCGCTCCATCATCGACGGGCTGGATGCCGACGTGGCCACCCTGGCGCTGGCCGGCGACACCGACGCGTTGCACACCAACGGCGGCTGGATCCCCAAGGACTGGCAAAAGCGCCTGCCCCACAACAGCTCGCCCTACACCTCCACCATCGTGCTGGTGGTCCGTCAGGGCAACCCCAAGGGCATCAAGGACTGGGATGACCTCGTCAAGCCCGGCATCAGCGTGATCACGCCCAACCCCAAGACCTCGGGCGGCGCCCGCTGGAACTATCTGGCCGCCTGGGAGTTCGCCAAGCGCAAGAGCGGGGGCAGCGACGCCAAGGCCAAGGACTTCGTGGCCAAGCTGTACGGCAACGTGCCCGTGCTGGACACCGGCGCACGCGGCTCCACCATCACGTTTGCCCAGCGCAATCAGGGCGACGTGCTGATCGCCTGGGAGAACGAGGCCTACCTGCTGGAGAAGGAATTCGGCACCAAGTTCGACGTGATCGCGCCCTCGATCTCCATCCTGGCCGAGCCCGCCGTGACGGTGGTGGACAAGAACGTGGACAAGAAGGGCACGCGTGCCGTGGCCGAGGCTTACCTGCAGTACCTGTACACCGAAGAAGGCCAGGACATCGCCGGCAAGCATTTCTACCGTCCGGCCGTGTCGGACAAGGCCAAGGCCAAGTACGCCAAGCAGTTTCCCAAACTGAACCTGTTCACCATCAACGACGCGTTCGGTGGCTGGGACAAGGCGGCCAAGGAGCACTTTGCCGACAACGCCAGCTTCGACCAGATCTACACCAAAAAATAGGTTCACCCCGAAGCGGCCTTTGGCCGCCTCCCCTCAAGGGGCGCCACCCGTGGCCCGGTGAAGCCGGATCCGCGGTGGCGCTGGCCAAGTCACGCCCTCTGGAAACACATTTCATGTCCGCTCTTCTCATCGCCGGCAGCCCCTCCGAGCGTTCCCGCTCCGCCGCTCTGCTGGACGCCGTGGCCCAGCGCCTGTCGGTGCGCGGCGCGCTGGTGGACCGCATTCACATCCGCGACCTGTCGCCCCAGGCGCTGCTGTTGGCCGACTTCGGCCACCCCACCGTGGTGGGCGCTGTCGACCAGGTCGCCCAGGCCAGTGTGCTGGTGGTGGCCACGCCCGTCTACAAGGCCGCCTACAGCGGCGTGCTCAAGGTCTTTCTGGACCTGCTGCCGCAGACGGCGCTCAAGGGCAAGATCGTGCTGCCGCTGGCCACGGGAGGCAGCCCGCACCACATGCTGGCGCTGGACTATGCGCTGCGCCCCGTGCTGCAGTCGCTGGGTGCCAAGAGCATCCTGCCCGGCATCTACGCCACCGACGCCCAGGTCACGCTGACGCCCGAAGGCGCCTACCACGTGAACGAAGACATCGCGTCGCGGCTGGACGACGCCGTGAATGTGCTTGTCACGGAAACCCTGCGCCCATCGCCCGCCCAGGCCACGCGGTTTGCGCCGGTGCATTTCTCGCAGGTGCGATGTAGCGTCTGACGGGCACCGCCCGCCGGTTCGCTGCGCTGCGCTGCCTGCATGGCGCGGCGACAGTGCAGGGCAGGGCGGGCCCCCTCATCCCTTTTCCTCATTTTTCTCGATGGGCCTTCCGCGCGCAGCGGCAGGCAGGGCGGAGCACTGCCCGGTTCAGACGCCACTTTTTTGATTTTCAAAGGACATTCACCATGAGCACACTGATACGCGATGGCGCACAGGAGGGCCGCACCGCCCCCACAGCGAGCTGGCTCTCCGCCCTGCGCAACATGTTCATCGGCTTCGTGGTCTTCACGGCTTTTGTGCTGATCGCAGCCTTCCTGCTGGCGCAACCGGTGCATGCCCAGAGCAAAGGCAAAGGCGAGCTGCGCATCGGCTACCAGAAGTCGGCCAGCCTCTTCGTGCTGCAGAAGGCCACCGGCTCGCTGGAGAAAACACTCGCGCCCCTGGGTTTCAGTGTGAAGTGGGTGGAGTTCCCTGCAGGTCCCCAACTGCTCGAAGGCCTGAACGTGGGCGCCGTTGACGTGGGCTATGTGGGCGAGGCGCCTCCCATCTTCGGCCAGGCGGCGGGGGCCAAGTTCGTGTACTTCGGTTATGACCCTGCGGCACCGCGCGCCGAAGCCATCCTGGTCACCAAGGACTCGCCCATCAAGTCGGTGGCCGACCTCAAGGGCAAGAAGGTCGCGCTCAACAAGGGCAGCAACGTGCACTACCTGCTGGTCAAGCAGCTTGAAAAGAACGGTCTCAAATTCACTGACATCACGCCGGTGTACCTGGCCCCCGCGGATGGCCGCGCCGCGTTCGAGAGCAAGAACGTGGACGCCTGGGTGATCTGGGACCCGTTCCAGGCCGCCGCCGAGAAGGCGACTGGGGCCCGCGTGCTCGCCGACGGTGTGGGCGGCGTGGTCAACAACTACCAGTACTACCTGGGCGCGCGCGACTTCGTCAAGAAGAACCCCAAGGTCATCGGGGCACTGTTCGAGGACTCCGTGGCGCAGGGCATCTGGCTCAAGAAGAACCTGCGCCAGGCCGCAGAGCTGATCGCGCCGCTGCAAGGCCTGCCGGTGGACGTGGTCGAGCTGGCGCTGCAGCGCTACGAATTCAACGTCAAGCCCATCACGCCCGATGTCGCGGCCGACCAGCAAAAGATCGCCGACACGTTCTTCGAACTGAAGCTGATCCCCAAGGCCATCAAGGTGAGCGACGCAGTGGTGCTCGGCGCCCAGCCCTGATGCCCCGGCCCATTGCATACGCATCCACCTTCAGAAGAACACCATGACGACTTCGATCTCCCTGTCCCGCCGCCGCCTCGTCCAGGGTGCGGCCAGCGCAGTCGCGCTGCCGGCCTTCGGTGCGTTGGCGCAAACCCCCGCCCGTGAGTTCCGCATCGGCCACCAGAAGGGCTTCCTGAGCCTGCTCAAGGGCCGCGGCACGCTGGAAAAGCGCCTGACCCCGCTGGGTGTCTCCATCAAATGGACCGAGTTCACGGCCGGCCCCGTGCAGCTGGAGGCACTGAACGTCGGCTCCATCGACTTCGGCGACGTGGGCGAAGCCCCCCCGATCTTCGCGCAGGCCGCGGGCGCCCCGCTGGCCTATGTGGCCGCCACCGTTCCCCGCCCCAAGGCCGAGAGCGTGCTGCTGCCCAAGGGCTCGCCCATCAAGACCGTGGCCGATCTCAAGGGCAAGAAAGTTGCACTCAACAAGGGCAGCAACGTGCATTACTTCCTGGTCAAGCTGCTGGAAAAGCACGGCCTGAAGTACACCGATGTGAACGTGGCCTTTCTGCCGCCCGCCGATGCGCGTGCCGCTTTTGAAAAAGGCTCTGTGGACGCCTGGGTGATCTGGGACCCGTTTGCCGCTGCCGCCGAAAAGACGCTGGACGCCCGCCTGCTGGCCGACGCCACCGGCGTGGTGGGCAACCGCGCCTACTACTTCTCGTCGCTGCAGTACGCCGACAAGAACACCGACGTGCTGCGCATCGCCATCGAAGAGATCAACAAGATCGACATCTGGGCCAAGGTCAACCGCGACCTGCTGGCGGCCGAACTGGCCCCGCTGTTCGGCATCCCCAAGCCCGTGCTCGATCTGTCCACGTCGCGTGCCGAGTACGGCACGGGCCCGGTCACGCCCGAGATCCTGGTCGAACAGCAAAGGATCGCCGACACCTTCTTCGACTTGAAGCTGATTCCCCGGCGGATCCAGGTGCGCGACGTGGCGCGCTCGCCGTGGTAGGGGCCGGGGCGCACCCCCTGAGCCGCTTCGCGTCTTCCCCCTCTCCTACGGGAGGGGGACGCACCCGGTGGCCTGGCAGAGCCAGTTCCACGGGTGCACTGGCCTGGGCCGCGCCAGTTTTGAACGCCATGCGTCACACAGTCCGCCGCAATTGAAACCAAGGAGCCCTGACATGCCCAACGCTTTCGCAAACCCTGTCCACGACGCAGCACGCCGCGTGCTGCGCACCACGGCCAACGCCTGGCGCCTGAAGGCGCCGGCGCGCAGGCCGGTCCGCACGCGCAACCGTGTGCATGCCGGTGTGCGTGCCGATGTGGCGGCGGGGGGCATGCGGGCGTGTCCATTGCGTTTCGGCTTTTCGCTGGCGGGCTACGGCCTGGCCTTCTCCTATTGATGACCCCCACACGGCAAAGCGACACCATGAAAATCTACTGGTTCATCCCCACCCACGGCGACAGCCGCTACCTTGGCACAGCCAAGGGCGCGCGCCAGCTCAGCCTCGAGTACCTGCAGCAGGTGGCAGTGGCCGCCGACAGCCTGGGCTACGAAGGCGTGCTCATTCCCACCGGCCGCTCGTGCGAAGACCCGTGGGTGATCGCATCGAGCCTGCTGGCGGTCACGAAGAAGCTCAAGTTCCTGGTCGCGGTGCGCCCCGGCCTGCACCAGCCTGCGCTGGCCGCGCGCATGGCCGCCACCTTCGACCGCCTGTCGGGCGGGCGTCTGCTCATCAACCTGGTGACGGGTGGCGACCGCGCGGAGCTGGAGGGCGATGGCGTGTTCCTGGACCACGCCACGCGCTACGAGCAGTCGGCCGAGTTCATCCGCATCTGGCGCGAGATCCTCACGCGCAGCCACCGGGGCGAGACCTTCGACTACGAGGGCAAGCACCTGTCCGTCAAGGGCGCCAAGCTGCTGTTCCCGCCGCTGCAGGAGCCGCACCCTCCGGTGTACTTCGGCGGCTCGTCCGACGCAGCGCACGACCTGGCGGCCGAGCAGGTCGAGACCTACCTCACCTGGGGCGAGCCCCCGGCCGAGGTCGCCAGGAAGGTGGCCGACGTGCGCGCCCGTGCCGCCAAACACGGCCGCACCGTGAAGTTCGGCATCCGCCTGCACGTCATCGTGCGCGAGACCGAGGCGCAGGCCTGGGCCGCGGCTGAAGAACTCATCAGCCATGTGGACGACGAAACCGTGGCGCGTGCGCAGTCGGTCTTTGCGCGCATGGACTCCGAAGGCCAGCGCCGCATGGCCGCGCTGCATGCTGGCGGTGTGAAGCGCAGCCGCGCAGACCTGGAGATCAGCCCCAACCTGTGGGCCGGCGTGGGCCTGGTGCGCGGCGGCGCGGGCACCGCCCTGGTGGGCGACCCCGAGACGGTGGCCACGCGCATCACCGAATACGCGAACCTGGGGCTCGACCACTTCGTGCTGTCGGGCTATCCGCACCTGGAAGAAGCCTACCGCTTCGCTGAACTGGTGTTCCCGCTGCTGCCGCTGGGCGTGCGCGAGAAGCTCGCTGGCGGCAACCCGCTCGGCCCCTTTGGCGAAACCGTGGCCAACGACTTCGTGCCACGCGCTTCGCAAAGCTGACCGCACCGACGAGGAGCCACGCCATGAGCATCCAGTCCATCAACCACGTGCAGCTGGCCTTTCCGGCCGGTGCCGAGGCGCCCATCCGGCGCTTCTATGCCAGCCTGCTGGGGCTGCCCGAAGTGCGCCTGCAGGCGGGCAACACGCTGCGCTTTGCCGCGGGCACGCAGCGCATCGACCTGGTGCCCACCGAGCACTGGCAGCCCGCGCCCGCGGTATCGCACCTGGCCTTCGAGGTGCAGGACCTGCCCGCATTGCGCCACCGCCTGCTGCAGGCCGAACTGGCGCTGGTGGAAAACCGCGCACTGCCCGGCTACCTGCGCTTTTACGTCAAGGACCCGGCGGGCAACCAGCTGGAGTTCTTGGAGCCTGACCACGAACCGGAAATCAACCCATGACACAGACACAGACTGTCCGAGAGCTGCAGGTATCGCCCGTGGCCGACTCCGTCGATCTGCCGATCGAGAGTCCCTTGCTGCCCGCGCCGCTGGCCCGCTTCCTTGCCAGCGTTGCGCAGCGCCTGCTGCCCTGGGCCGTGCCCGTGGGGCTCATCGTGCTGTGGCAGATCGCCTCGTCGCAGGGCTGGCTGTCCACCCGCGTGCTGCCGGCGCCGCTCGAAGTCATCAAGGCCGCGTGGACGCTCACCGTGTCGGGCGAGCTGTGGACCCACGTCAAGGTGAGCGCCGGCCGCGCGCTGGCGGGCCTGGCCATCGGCGGCGGCCTGGGGCTGCTGCTGGGCCTGCTGACCGGCTCGGTGCGCGTGTTCGAGACCTTGCTCGACTCCACCATCCAGATGGTGCGCAACATCCCCGCGCTGGCGCTGATTCCGCTGGTGATCCTGTGGTTCGGCATCGACGAATCGGCCAAGCTGTTCCTCATCAGCGTGTCGGTGTTCTTCCCGATCTACCTCAACACCTTCCACGGCATCCGCAACGTGGACCCAGGCCTGATCGAGATGGGGCGCACCTACGGCCTCGGCCGCTGGCAGCTGTACAAGCAGATCATCCTGCCCGGCGCGCTGTCCAGCATCCTGGTGGGCCTGCGTTTCTCGCTGGGCCTGATGTGGGTGATCCTGATCGTGGCCGAGACCATCTCCGCGCAGGCGGGTATCGGCTACCTCACGATGAATGCGCGGGAGTTTCTGCAGACCGACATCGTGCTGGTCGGCATCCTGCTGTACGCGCTGCTGGGCAAGCTGGCCGACCTGTTCGCCAAGGGCCTGGAGCGCTACTGGCTGCGTTGGCATCCTGGCTACCAGACGCCGTAAGGCGCACTGCAGCCCGACCCTTCATTCCAAGAATTGCGGACCACCATGACCACCTCTTTCAACCTTCACCGGCGCACCGTGCTGGGTGCCATCGCCGCGTTGTCGAGCGGTTTGGCCGCCGCGCAGGGCAAGCCTGAAACCTTGCGCATAGGCTTGCAAAAGTCATCGACGCTCACCACCATCCTGCGCACGCGCGGCACGCTGGAGCAGTTGCTCGCGCCGCTCAACGTCAAGGTGACGTGGCACGAGTTCACCAGCGGCCTGCCGCTGCTCGAAGCGCTGAACCTGGGCAACATCGATGTGAGTGCCGACGTGGCCGACACCGTGCCGGTGTTCGCCCAGGCAGCGGGCGCCAACCTGACCTTCGTGGCGCAGGAGTCTCCATCGCCGTCGGCCCAGGCCATCGTGGTGCGCGCCGACTCGCCCATCAAGACCGTGGCCGAGCTCAAGGGCAAGAAGATCGGTTTTGCCAAGGCCGCCGGCGTGCATTTCTTGCTGATTGCCGCGCTGGAAAAGTCCGGCCTGTCGTTCAAGGACATCGAGCCCGCCTACCTGACCCCCGCCGATGGCCGGGCCGCCTTCGAGCGCGGCGCCATCGACGCCTGGGTGGTGTGGGACCCGTTCCTGGCCGCCGTGCAAAAGCAGTCCGCCGTGCGCGTGCTGGCCGACGGGCGCGACCTGGCCTCCTACCAGCGCTACTACCTGGCCGGTACCCCGTTTGCCCAGGCGCGGCCCGATGTGCTGCGCGTGTTCTTCAACGAGCTGCAAAAAGCCGGCGTGTGGGTCAAGCAAAGCCCCAAGGACGCGGCCGCGCTGCTGTCGCCCGTGTGGGGGCTGGACGCGGGCGTGATCGAGCTGGCCAACAGCCGCCGCAGCTACGAGGTGCGCGCCGTGGTGCCCGCGGCGCTGACCGAACAACAACGCATCGCCGATGCCTTCTTTGCCGAAAAGCTGCTGCCCAAGCGCGTGAACGCGCTGGACGTGCCGCTGTTCAAGACCGGAGCCTGACACCATGACCCAGACGACCAACACCTCCGCCGCGCAAGGCGTGCGCCTGGAAGTGCGCGGCGTGGACAAGCGCTATGGCGCGCGCGACGTGCTCAAGAAGACCGAACTCGTGATCGAGCCTGGCCAGTTCGTGGCCATCGTGGGCCGCAGCGGCTGCGGCAAGAGCACGCTGCTGCGCCTGGTGGCAGGCCTCGAATCCGTCTCGGGCGGCGCGATCCGCCTGGATGGCAAGGACGTGGCCGGGCTGAGCGACGACACCCGCATCATGTTCCAGGACTCGCGCCTCTTGCCCTGGAAGCGCGTGGCCGACAACGTGGCCCTGGGCCTGCCGCCCACGCGGCGCGGCGCCGCCGCCGATGTGCTGGCCCGCGTGGGCCTGGGGGACCGCTTGACCGAGTGGCCCGCGCGCCTGTCCGGAGGCCAGCGCCAGCGCGTGGCCCTGGCCCGTGCGCTGGTGCACAACCCGCGCCTGCTGTTGCTCGACGAACCTTTGGGCGCGCTGGATGCGCTGACCCGCATCGAGATGCACCGCCTCATCGAAGGCCTGTGGCGCAGCAGCGGCTTCACCGCACTGCTGGTGACCCACGATGTGCAGGAGGCCGTGGCCCTGGCCGACCGCGTGATCCTGATCGAGGACGGCCAGATCGCGCTGGACCAGCGCATCGACCTGCCGCGTCCCCGGTCGCACGGTGACGCCGCCTTTGCGGCGATCGAAAAACGCATCCTGGACCGCGTGCTGCAAAAGCCCGAGGGCGAGCCCGCGCACGAAGCGCCGTGGCCCGGCGTGCCTGCGCATGGTCTGCGCTGGGCGGTGTAGCCGTTTCTGGCGCCTGCTGCCTGTCGCTCTTTCTTTTCTGTCTTCTGTCATTCCTTTCTTCGCCCTACGGTGCCATCAAGGAGAACCCCATGTCCATCCAAGCCATCAACGTCCGTAACCAGTTCAAGGGCAAAGTCCGCGAGATCGTGCGCGGCGATGTCGTCTCCGAAGTCGATGTCGAAACGCCCTGGGGCATCGTCACGTCGGTCATCACCACGCGCTCGGTGGACGAGCTGGCGTTGGTCGTGGGCTCCGACGTGGTGGCGCTGGTCAAGTCGACCGAGGTGTCCATCGCCAAGCTGTGAGTGGATGTGAGAGAAATAGGCCCCTACCGCTTGCTGGTAGGGCGCAAGGCGCTATGAAAATTGTAGTGTTTGCAGACAGGCCCTTTCGCAGGGCCTGAGTCTCTGGTGTCGAGGGCGCAGGGGGCTCGGGTGGATGGGGCCTCGCAGAAGCTGCGGCTCAGACGGCCGGGATTGCGGCACAGAGTGATATGTCGTATGATGCGCATCATGCTAAAGTCCACACCCCATTCCAGAGCCGCCGCCAAGGAGGCCACGCACGAGCGCATCGTGTCGGTGGCCTCGCGCGCGATCCGGCGCCAGGGGTACCACGGCACGGGCGTGGCGGACATCATGAAAGAGGCGGGCCTGACGCACGGCGCCTTCTACGCGCACTTCGACTCCCGCGAGGCCATGCTGGCCGAGGCCGCTGCCAAGGCATGCACCGAATCCGCAGCGCTGGCGGCCGGTGCCGCGGCCGGCGAGCCGTCGCCCCGCGCGCTGGCCGCCATGCTCTCGGCCTATCTGTCGCGCCAGCATGTCGAGAGCGTCGAGATGGGCTGCCCCCTGGTCGCCCTGGGCTCGGAGACATCGCGCCAGGCGCCCGAGGTGCGCCGCGTGGCCACCCGGCACATCAAGGAAATGGTCGATCTCATCGCGCGCCAGTCGCCGCAGTGGGGGCAGCCCGCAGCTCATGAACAGGCGCTGGTCACCATGGCCACCATGGTGGGCGCCCTGGTGCTGGCCCGCGCGGTGGACGAGCCCGCGCTGTCGGACAGCCTGCGCGAGGCCGCGCTCAAGCACCTGACGCAGCTGACGAATTCGACGCACGCTGCAGACTCTGCGCTTGCCACGCCGCCCGGCGCGCCCGGCTGACTCCCTCAGCAGCGCGCTTTTTTTTTCCTTTACATATGATGATCATCATGCGAATTTGCTTGCGAGCTGCACGGTTCTGCGCTTTGCCCCTCACCCAGGATGCCCCATGAAAGCCTTTGTCCTCGACCGCTATGCCAAAAAGGCCGCGCTGCGGCTTGCCGATATGCCCGCCCCGGATCTGCGCGACGACGAGGTGCTGGTCTCCGTGCATGCGGCGGGAATCAACCAGCTGGACTCGAAGATCCGCGACGGTGAGTTCAAGCTCATCCTGCCCTACAAGATGCCCCTCGTCCTCGGGCATGACGTGGCGGGCGTGGTGGTCAGCGTGGGGCCGCGTGTGCGGCAGTTCAAGCCCGGCGACGAGGTCTACGCCCGGGCCGACGATTTCCGCATCGGCACCTTTGCAGAACTCATCGCCGTCAAGGAGTCCTCGCTGGCGCTCAAGCCCCGGGGCCTGACGATGGAAGAGGCCGCATCGATCCCGCTGGTGGGCCTCACGGCCTGGCAGGCGCTGGTGGAAAAGGCGCAGTTGCGAAAAGGCCAGAAGGTATTCATCCAGGCGGGGTCCGGCGGAGTGGGCACCTTTGCCATCCAGCTGGCCAAGCACCTGGGCGCCACCGTCGCCACCACGGCCAGCGCGGGCAATGCGGCGCTGGTCCAAAGCCTGGGCGCCGACGTCGTCATCGACTACAAGACGCAGGACTTCGAAGAGGTGCTGCGCGACTACGACGTCGTGCTGCACAGCCAGGACGGCAAGGCGCTGGCCAAGTCGCTGCGCGTGCTCAAGCCCGGCGGCCAGGTCGTCTCGATCTCCGGCCCGTCCGACCCGGCATTCGGCCAGACCCTGCGCGCGCCCGGCTTGGTGCGGCTGGTGATGCGCCTGCTGAGCGCCGGCACCCGGCGCCGCGCCAAGGCGCTGGGCGTGGGCTACTCGTTCCTCTTCATGCGGGCTCACGGCGCGCAGCTGCGGGAGATCACGCGCCTTGTCGAATCGGGCGCCATCCGCCCGGTGGTCGACAAGGTCTTTCCGTTCAGCGCCACCAACGATGCCCTGGCCTACGTGGAAGCGGGCCGTGCCAAGGGCAAGGTCGTCATCAAGGTGGTGTAAGCCAGCAGGCCGCTGCACATCCCTTTTTCACACGTCGCCGGTCCCCACCCAACCTCCCATCCGTTCCACCTGTCCCTCTGGAGATTTTCATGAAGATCGAAAACGCTGTCGTCCTCATCACCGGTGCCAACCGCGGCATCGGCCTGGCATTTGCGCGCGAGCTGCTCGCCCGCGGCGCACGCAAGGTCTACGCCGGTGCGCGCGACCCCGCCACCATCACGCCCCAGCCCGGCGTGCAGGCCCTGCGCCTGGATGTCAACAACCCGGCCGATGTAGCGGCCGCTGTGGCAGCGGCGCCCGACGTGACACTGGTGATCAACAACGCCGGCATCGCCCAGCCCGGGGGCTTTCTGGCCGCCGACAGCGAAGAGGTCGCGCGCCGCCTCTTCGACACCAACTTCTTCTCCGTGCTGCGCGTCAGCAAGGCGTTCGCACCCATCCTCGCGGCCAACGGCGGCGGCGCGCTGCTCAACGTGCTGTCGGTGGCATCGTGGGTCAACGGCGGCGAGCTGGCGGCATATTCGGCCAGCAAGTCCGCCGCCTGGTCGCTGACCAACGCGCTGCGCCACGAACTGGCGGCGCAAAAGACGCAGGTGCTGGGGCTGCACATGGCCTATGTCGATACCGACCTGACGCGCGGCTTCGACGTTCCCAAGTCGAGCCCCGAGCAGATCGTGCAGCGCGCGCTGGACGGTCTGGCGGCGGGTGCGGACGAGGTGCTGGCCGATGAACTCACGCAGCACGTCAAGCTGTCGATGACGGCCACGCGGCCGAGCTACCTGCCGCAGCCCGCCTGAGACACCAGCGACTTCCCCGGCTGAACCGGCCGCTTGCATTCGCCCCGCCAGATCGAGAGGTCTGGCGGGGCGGCTGCGTTTTGCGGCGGCCGTCGTGTGGGGCGGCCCGAACAACGGTGCACTCCCACGGCCCACGCATATGCCGTGGCGGCAGCAACTCATGCCCCACACATCTAAGCCAAAGCTTATGACTAATGACCATTTATTCGTATAAGAGACTTGATTTACATTGCTTCTGGTTGTTTAGTTTTGTGGGTGCGTAGCGGGTGACCCCGCGCGACAGGATCGTTGTCGAAGCCCGCCACCGCCAAGTGCCTGCCCATTCTTTTTCCATCTTCCAGGAGCCTTTCCATGTCCATCCAAGCCATCAACGTCCGCAACCAGTTCAAGGGCAAAGTGCGCGAGATCATTCGCGGCGACGTCGTCTCCGAAGTCGATGTCGAAACCCCCTGGGGCATCGTCACGTCGGTCATCACCACCCGCTCGGTGGACGACCTGGCCCTGGTCGTGGGCTCCGACGTGGTGGCGCTGGTCAAGTCCACCGAAGTGTCCATCGCCAAGCTGTGATCCGGATTTGATGAAAATGGGCCGCCGGCGCTTTCTGGTAAAGCGCTGGCAGCTATTGAAAATATAGCGAACGCCTGTCTGCGCAGGGAGGCCGGCGAGGCGCGTGCACCGGTTCGGTTCAGGCCGGGCGACGAGGTCTGCGCGCGGCGGGCCGATTTCCGCGCGGGTGGCCATGCCGAGCGGGCCGCCCCGCCCATCCATCTCTACAGGGACCCATGAATTTTCAGCAACTGCGCTCCGTGCGCGAAGCCGTGCGCCGGGGCTTCAACCTCACCGAGGTGGCCAACATGCTGCATACCTCGCAACCCGGCGTGAGCCGGCAGATCCGCGAACTGGAAGAAGAACTGGGCGTGGAGATTTTCGTGCGCGCGGGCAAGCGCCTCACGGGCCTGACCCCGCCGGGCGCAGTCCTGCTGCCCACTGTGGAGCGTCTGCTGCTCGAAGCCGACAACCTCAAGCGCGCGGGGCAGGATTTCAGCGACAGCGCGCAGGGCCGCCTGTCGGTGGCGGCCACGCACTCGCAGGCGCGCTACGCGCTGCCGCAGGTGGTGCGCGACTTCCGTGCGCTGTTTCCGCAGGTGTCGCTGCACCTGCACCAGGGCTCGCCGCGCCAGGTGGCCGAGATGCTGCTCAGTGGCGAGGCCGATATCGGCGTCGCCACCGAAGCGCTCGCGGGCTATGACGCGCTGGTCACGCTGCCGTGCTACCGCTGGACGCACAGCATCGTCGTGCCGCCCGGCCACCCGCTGCTGGAGCTGCAGGCGCCGGTCACGCTGGAGCAGCTTGCGCAGCACCCCATCATCACCTACGAGCTGGGCTACACGGGCCGCGCGCACATCGACGAAGCGTTTGCCCGCGAAGGCATCGCGCCCGACATCGTGCTGACGGCCATGGACGCCGACGTGATCAAGACCTATGTGGAGCTGGGCATGGGCGTGGGCATCGTGGCATCGATCGCGGTGGACGCCGAGCGCGACCGCCACCTGCGGCTCATCGACGCGGGCCATCTGTTCGAGGTCAACCTCACGCGGCTGGGCCTGCGCAGGGGCGCCTGGCTGCGCGGCTACGCCTATCACTTCATCGAGAGCTTCGTGCCCACGCTCACGCGCGAGGCGGTGGAGAAGGCCGTGCAGCAAGGCGCGCAAGGGGCGGGCGAGCTTTCGGAGCCGGTGGACCGCTGACGCGGGGCCCGCGGCACCAGCCCACGGGGCGCGGCCGTCAGCGCGGCAGGCAGCCCGCCATGCCCTGGCCGGGCGCGGACACATCGGCCAGCGTGAGGGCCACCGTGGCGTCGTCCTGCCCCGGTGTCTTGGTCAGGCGCGAGCCATTGTTCCACCGCCACTGCCGGCCGTCGAAGCTGTAGATGAGCGTGTGCGTGCGGTTGGACACCAGGTGGGCGGGCGTGAGGGTGATGGCCTGGGCGTCGGCCTCCGACGCGGCGGCGGCCCGGGCCTCGTTGTCCTTGACCACGATCTTGCCCACATAGGGGGTGATGGCGGATTCGGTGCGTGTGAGCTCATGCTGCACCTGGGCGGGGCTGTGGCCGAGCTTGATCCATGGGCCGGCGCCCAGGCGCTGCACGGCGGGCGTGCGTCCGGCCAGGAACCCGGTGCACGATGCGACGATGGCGTCAAACCCCGCCTGGGCCGCGCTGGCCGGGGCTGCCGGGGTGGCGCCCGAGCCCGAAGGCCTGTCGCAGCCCGCCAGGGCGATGGTGAGGAGCAGAACCAGGGGGACGCGCAAGGGGAGGGACATGGGATGTGTGGCGGGCGGGATGCACTGGGGCCATTGTGAGCCGCGCGGAGGCCGCCGGGGCTTGACCGGGATCAAGTCTTTGCATTGCCCGCGTGGGCGGCGTTCAACCCGGCGGGGCGGGGCGCCCCGCACACCCACCAGCCTGGCAGCAGCGCTTGCACGGCGTCCCGGCCATAGCGGTCGTCCATCAGGTGCACCACGCCCTCGTCGGTGGGGGTGCGGATCACGCGCCCGGCCGCCTGCACCACCTTCTGCAGGCCGGGGTAAAGATAGGTGTAGTCGTAACCCGCCCCGAACAGGGTTTGCATGCGCTGGCGGATCTGCTCGTTGACGGGGTTGACCTGGGGCAGGCCCAGCGTGGCCAGGAAGGCGCCGATGAGGCGCCGGCCCGGCAGGTCGATGCCCTCGGCGAAGGCGCCGCCCAGCACCGCGAAGGCGATGCCCTGGCTGGTGTCGGTGAAGCGATCGAGGAACTGCCGCTGCTCCGCTTCCAGCATGCGGCGCGACTGGCACCAGTGGGGTACCTCGGGGTGGCATTGCGCAAACAGCGCCGTCGCCTGCTGCAGGTAGTCGTAGCTGCTGAAGAACGCGAGGTAGTTGCCCGGCCGCGCGTGGAACTGCCGCGCCATCAGCGCCACGATGGGAGGCAGCGACGCGCCCCGGTCCGCGTAGCGGGTGGAGATGTGCCGTGCCACCCGCACCTGCAGTTGCGCGGCCTGGAAAGGGGACTCGACATCGATCCAGCAATGCCCGGCGGGCAGCCCCAGCAAATCGGCGTAGTAGCGCGCGGGCTGCAGCGTGGCCGAGAAGAGCGTGCTGGTGTGTGCTGCTTCCAGCCGGGGCTGCAGGAAGGGCGCGGGCACCACGTTGCGGATGCAGACCAGCGATTCGCCCGGCGTGGGCGCCTTGCCGCCCGGGGCCGCAGCGGGCCGCGTGATGTCCACCAGCGAATGCGCATCCAGCAGCTCGGCCATGCGCACCACGTGCAGGGCATCGAAGTAGAAGGCCTGCAGCGCCGGATCGGGCTGCGCCGGCTGGTCGGCGAAGTGTTCGGTGAGCGTGCTGCCGCACTGCTGCAGCGCGGCCAGCAGCTTGTCGGGGAAAGCCTCCAGCACGGCATAGCCGCCGGTTTGCGCCTTGTCCAGCGCCACCCAGCGGCGGCGCACCTTGTCCAGTGCCTTCTTCACGGGGGCATGGCGCGCGGCGGTGGCGCTGCGGCGGGCCTCGGCCAGCGCGGCGGGGCGCAGCTCGGCGGTGTACATCTTGCGGCCTCGCTCGACGAGGTTGTGCGCCTCGTCCACCAGCAGCGCCGCGCGCCAGCCATTGGCCTGGGCCAGGCCGTGCAGCAGCCCGCCCATGTCGAAGTAGTAGTTGTAGTCGCCCACCACCACGTCGGCCCAGCGCGCCAGCTCCTGGCTCAGGTAGTAGGGGCAGACCTGGTGCTGCAGGGCGGCCTCGCGCACGCGCGCCTGGTGCAGTGCCACCCGCTGATCCGCGCCGCCGTCCGATGGCTGCAGCGCGGCGGCACGTGCGGCGGGCAGGCGGTCGTAGAAGCCCTGGGCCAGCGGGCAGGATTCGCCGTGGCAGGCCTTGTCGGGGTGCTCGCAGGCCTTGTCGCGCGCCACCAGTTCCAGCACGCGCAGCGGCAGGGCGGGGGCGCTGCCACACAGGCGCGAGAGGGTGTCCAGGGCCGTCTGCCGCCCCGAGGTCTTGGCGGCGAGGAAGAACACCTTGTCCAGCCGCTGCGCGGGCACCGCCTTGAGCAGCGGGAACAGGGTGCCCATGGTCTTGCCGATGCCCGTGGGCGCCTGGGCCAGCAGGCAGCGGCCAGCGGAGGCGGCCTTGTAGACGGCTTCCGCCAGGGGGCGCTGGCCGGTGCGAAAGCCGCCGAACGGGAAGGCCAGTGCCGTGAGCGCCGCGTCCCGCGCGGCGCGGTGCGCCACCTGCGCCTCGGCCCAGGCGATGAAGCGCTCGCACTGCGCCTCGAAATGCCGCTGCAGCTCGGAGGCGGCATGGCGTTCGGTGAACACCGTCTCCTGCTGGCTGCCGATGTCGAAGTAGACCAGCGCCAGGTCGATGTGGGCCAGCCCCTCCTGCGCGCACAGCAGCCAGCCGTAGATGCGCGCCTGGGCCCAGTGCAGCGCGCGGTGCGAGGCGGGCTGGCGGTCGAGCCGGCCCTTGAAGGTCTTGACCTCGTCGAGCCGGCCATGCTCGGGGTCGAAGCCATCGGCCCGGCCGCGCACGCGCAGGCCCTTGTAGCTGCCGGCCAGCGCCACCTCGGCGCGGTAGCCCGCGCCCCGCCGCGCGGCGGCCACCGCATGGCCGGCCATGCCTTCCAGCGCCGTGGGGGCGGGCGTGAAGCGCAGGTCCAGGTCGCCCTGCTTGGCGGTGAACTCGCACAGCTCGCGCACCGCCACGGTGTAGGTCATGGCATGTCCGCGGGAGGCAGTTCGCCAGCACCGGGCTCGCCCAGGTGGGCCTGCGCCGTCTCGTCCTCGCCGCGCAGCGGCGTGGCCTTGCACAGGGCCATCCACACCGCGAAGGGCAGGGTGCAGCTCGCATGGCGCGCGGGGCGCAACAGTTCGAAGCGGCCATCGTCCAGCCCGCCATGCAGCACCCAGATACCGAAGTGTTCGGGAATCTCGCCGGCCTCGGCGATGCCGGCCGGGAACACGTAGTAGCACTCCTCGCACAGCCACTGGTAGGCCTGGCGCTTGGCATCGTGGCGCAGGTCCGAGAGCAGGTCGGCGCGGCTGTACTTGATCTCGTGGACCATGGGCTGCAGGTACGCCGGCACGCTGGTATTGCGCACCGAGAACAGGTCCGGCCGCGCCATGCGCCAGACGTTGGCTGCGGTGCGGCTGGCGGGCGTGTCTTCGCTCCACAGCGGGCTGCTGGTGGCCGGGATGGGGGCAGGGGCTTCGGGCACAGCCCCGTCGATCACGGCGCGCAGCGACAGCTCACGCCAGACGATGCGGCCCGAGGCCAGCAGGTGCCCGGCAAACTTCTGGCCCAGGCGGTCGTGCGCGCTCAACGCCCGCGCGCCACGCTGGCGCGCCTGTGCCAGGGTGCGGATACCTTCCTCGGTCAGGCGCAGCGTCTCGCAGCCTTCGGGCGAGGTGTGCAGCACCACCAGCTGCGCGGCCAGCAGGTCGATTTCCAGCGCATCCTTGCACGGCCAGCCCGCCGAACGCCAGATCTGCATCAGGCGCGCGCGGTGAAAGCGGGTGAGGGTGAGCGGTGTCATGGCACAAGGATAAAACACTGATTGTAATTACAGTGTTCTGCCCGGACGCCACCTGCTTTCCGGACGCTCGGTACACCCCGGCCGGCATGCGGCCCGTCACCATTCGGCGAAGCTGCCGTCGCGGTGGCGCCACACGGGGTTGCGCCAGCGGTGGCCTTCGGAAGCGCGTTCGCGCACATACGCCTCGTTGACCTCGATGCCCAGGCCCGGGCCCTGGGGAATGGCCACCATGCCGTCCTCGTACGCGAACACCTCGCCGTTGGACACGTAGTCGAGCAGGTCGTTGCTGGCGTTGTAGTGGATGCCCAGGCTCTGCTCCTGGATGAAGGCGTTGTAGCAGACGCCGTCGAGCTGCAGGTTGGCCGCCAGCGCGATCGGCCCCAGGGGGCAGTGCAGGGCCAGGGCCACGTCGTAGGCCTCGGCCATGGTGGCGATCTTGCGCGTCTCGGTGATGCCACCCGAGTGCGAGGGGTCGGGCTGGATGATGTCCACATAGCCCTCGGACAGCACGCGCTTGAAGTCCCAGCGCGAGTACAGCCGCTCGCCCAGCGCGATGGGGGTGGACGAGAGGTGCGCCAGCTCCTTCAGGGCCTCGTAGTGCTCGCTGAGCACGGGCTCCTCGATGAACATCAGCCTGTAGGGTTCGAGCTCCTTGAACAGCACCTTGGCCATGGGCTTGTGCACGCGGCCATGGAAGTCCACGCCGATGCCCACGTTGGGCCCCACCGCCTCGCGCACGGCGGCCACGTTCTGCAGGCATTTCTCGACCTTGTCGAAGCTGTCCACGTATTGCATTTCCTCGGTGCCGTTCATCTTCACCGCGGTGAAGCCGCGCTCCACGGCGGCCTTGGCCGCCGCGGCGGTCTCGCTGGGCCGGTCGCCGCCGATCCAGCTGTAGACCTTGATGCGGTCGCGCACGCAGCCGCCCAGCAGCTCGGACACGGGCACGCCCAGGGCCTTGCCCTTGATGTCCCACAGCGCCTGGTCGATGCCCGCCAGCGCACTCATGTGGATGCCGCCGCCGCGGTAGAAGCCGCCGCGGTAGAGCACCGTCCAGTGGTCCTCGATGTGGCGCGGGTCCTTGCCGATCAGGTAGTCGCCCAGTTCCTCGACGGCGGCGGCCACGGTGTGGGCCCTGCCTTCGAGCACGGGCTCGCCCCAGCCGACGATGCCTTCGTCGGTCTCGATTTTCAGGAAGCACCAGCGTGGTGGCACCAGGAATGTGGTCAGTCGGGTGATCTTCATGGGGCAGGATGCAAAGCGGAAATGGAAGAGGCGGCGGAGGACGCGCCGCCGTAGGCGCCGCGCCAGGCCTGCATGAAGGCCGCGGCCTGGCGAGCCACGTCGGGCGCAGTGTCCCCCGGACGGTAGAGGGCCGAGCCCAGGCCGAAGCCGCTGGCCCCGGCGGCCGCGTAGGTGGCAATGGCCTCGGGCACGATGCCGCCCACGGGCACCAGCGCCATGGGCGGGGTGATCACGGCGCGCCAGGCCTTGAGCACATGCGGGGGCAGGGCTTCGGCCGGAAAGAGCTTGAGCATGTTGGCGCCCGCCGCCAGCGCGGCATAGGCCTCGGTCAGCGTGGCCACGCCGGGCGCGCACGCCATGCCGGCCGCGCGTGCGGTGCGGATCACTTGGGGGTCGCTGTGGGGCATGACGATGATCTGCCCGCCTGCCGCCGCCACATCGGCACAGGCCTCGGGCGTGAGCACCGTGCCTGCGCCCACCAGGCAGTCGGCGGGCAGCGCGTCGCGCAGCGCGCGGATGCTGGCCAGGGGCTCGGGGGAGTTGAGCGGCACCTCGATGATGCGAAACCCCGCGTCGTACAGCGCATGGCCAATGGCCACCACCTCCTGGGGCTGCACGCCGCGCAGGATGGCGATCAGGCCGCAGTGCTGCATGGTGTTGAAGAGGTTCTTGTCGATGGGGTTCATGCGGCTTGGCTCCTGGGGGATGGTGTTTGCTGTGCGCCAGGGGTAACCAGCCCGGCTGCCAGCGCGATCTGCCACAAGCCAGTGACCGTGGCTTGGGCGGCAATAGTGGGCGGCGCGAAGCCGCAGGCCTGCAGGGCGATGGCGTAGCGGCGGCACAGGTCGGCCTCGCCGCACAGCACCAGCGGGAGGGGGGCGGGGCCGGTGGGCGGGTGCAGGCGCGCCAGGCTGGCGATCTCGTGGCCGATGAGGATGCCCGAGAGGTAGTCCGCCTGTGCCGTGGCGGGCAGTGCGCCGGTCAGGCCCAGCGTGCGCGTGCTGAAGATGTGCGACAGCAGGCCCGGGGCGGCATCGCTGCCGCGCGCCACCTGCAGGCCTTGCGCGAATGCGGCGTCGTCGGGATCGGCCGGGGCCTGCATCGTCCGGCCCAGGATGGTGTGGCCGCGCAGTGCGGCAAACACTTCGCCCGTCATGAAGGTGTGGAACCGATCGATGCTGCGCCGGGTGCCGTCTCCTTGCGCCACCACCCACTTGCTGTGCGTGCCCGGCAGGCCCACGAGCAGCGGGCCTTGGCCCGCCAGGGCGGCATCGGCCAGCACGCCCAGCACCTGCGTCTCTTCGCCGCGCATCACATTGGGCAGGCCGGAGCGCTGCAGCAGCCCGGGCACGATGCGCAAGGGTGCGGCGTTGCCACGCTGCACCACGGCCAGCCCGCGCGCCAGGTCGTCCAGCGAGGTGGGGGTGTCGATGTAGCGGGCTTCGCGCCAGCCCTGTGCGCTGCCCACCATGCCGCAGGCCAGCACGGTTACCGACGGCAGGGCGGCCAGCCAGCCGCCGCAGGCGTCCTGCAATGCGCGCTCGAAGGCCATGCCGGGCTCCGCGTCGGCCTGCCCAGCGGGTGCCGGGGGCAGGTTCATGATGCCCCAGGGGCGGCTGCGTTGCTCCAGCACCTGCCCGTGGGCGCCCAGGCGAAAAGCGCGCAGCGAGCTGGTGCCCCAGTCCAGGGCCACCAGGCGGGTGTCCGAGAGGTTGGCGGTGTCGGCCATGGCGCGCTTACCGGTCCCAGCGCAGCACCAGCGGGTCCAGCCGGCGTGCGATGTCGATGAGGCCCCGGCGCACTTCAGGGTGCATGGCCGGGAAGGGGTGGCGGCCCGCCTCGCAGGCGATCACGCCGCCTTCCTTCATCAGCGCCTTGGCGGTCAGGATGCCGCCCTGGCGGTTTTCGTGGTTGATGAGGGGCAGCCAGCGCTGGTAGAGCGCGAAGGCCTGGTCCATGTCGCCCTGGCGGTGGGCCTCGATGATGGGGCGGATGCCGTCGGGGAAGGCGCCGCCCGTCATTGCGCCGGTGGCACCGGCATCCAGGTCGGCCAGCAGGGTGATGGCCTCTTCGCCGTCCCAGGGGCCTTCGATGGCCGCGCCGCCCAGGCGGATCAGCTCGCGCAGCTTGCTGGCGGCGCCGGGCACTTCGATCTTGAAGTAGGCCAGATGCTCGATCTCCTGCGCCATGCGCGCGAGGAACGGGGCCGACAGCACGGTGCCGCTCGCGGGCGCGTCCTGCACCATGATCGGGATGCGGATCGCATCGGACACGCGGGCATAGAACTCGTGGATCTGCGCCTCGGGCACGCGGAAGGTGGCGCCGTGGTAGGGCGGCATGATCATCACCATGGCGGCGCCCATGTCCTGCGCGGCGCGGCTGCGCTCGGCGCACACGCGGGTGCCGTAGTGGGTGGTGGTGACGATGACCGGCACGCGGCCTGCCACATGCTCCAGCGAGACGCGGGTCAGAGTCTCGCGCTCGGCGTCGGACAGCGAGAACTGCTCGGAGAAGTTGGCCAGGATGCAGACGCCGTCCACGCCGGCGTCGATCATGAAGTCGAGGCAGCGTTTTTGGCTCTCGATGTCCAGGGTGCCGTCTTCATGGAACGTGGTGGGCACCACAGGGAAGATCCCGCGGTAGCGTGGGCTCTGGAGGGAAGGCGTGGCTGGCATGGCGGAGGATAGGTGAAAATTTGAATGAAATGCGGCTCTAGCGCTTGTCTGGAAAGCGCTAAAAGCTATGAAATATGTAGCACGTCCTGTAGCGGATGGGCCACCGGTATCAGTGAGAGTGGCGAGGGACGGCGGCGCCACGGCAGCCGACGAGGAAGTCGAAGTCGCAGCCATCGTCCGCCTGCAGTACATGGTCCACATACAGGCGCTGGTAGCCACCGCGCCCGCCCATGTCGGTGCTGGCCAATGCGGCCAGGCGCGCAGCCAGTTCCTCGTCGCTGATATCGAGGTGCAGGCGGCCCTGCTCGCAGTCGAGCTCGATGTAGTCGCCGTCGCGCACGGCGGCCAGCGGGCCGCCCGCGGCGGCCTCGGGCGCCACATGCAGCACCACGGTGCCGTACGCCGTGCCGCTCATGCGCGCGTCGGAGATGCGCACCATGTCCTTCACGCCCTGGCGCAGCAGCTTGGGCGGCAGGCCCATGTTGCCCACCTCGGCCATGCCGGGGTAGCCCTTGGGGCCGCAGTTCTTCATCACCATCACGCAGCTGGCGTCGATGTCCAGGTCCTCATCGACGATGCGCTCCTTGTAATGCTCCAGGTTCTCGAACACCACGGCGCGGCCCCGGTGCTTGAGCAGCTCGGGCGATGCGGCCGAGGGCTTCAGCACTGCTCCACGCGGAGACAGGTTGCCGCGCAGGATGCAGATGCCGCCGTCGGCGATCAGCGGGTTGTCGATGGTGCGGATCACCTCGTCGTTGTACTGGGGCGCCTCGCGCACGTTGTCCCACAGCGTCTTGCCGTTGACGGTCAGTGCATCGGGGTGGGGCAGCAGGTTGTTTTCGCCCAGGCGGCGCAGCACGGCGGGCAGGCCGCCGGCGTAGTAGAACTCTTCCATCAGGAAGCGGCCCGAGGGCTGCAGGTCCACCAGCGTGGGCGTGCCGCGGCCGATGCGCGTCCAGTCCTCCAGGTCCAGCTGCACGCCGATGCGGCCCGCGATGGCCTTGAGGTGGATCACCGCGTTGGTCGAGCCGCCGATGGCGGCATTGGTGCGGATGGCGTTCTCGAAGGCCTCGCGCGTGAGGATCTTGGAGAGCGTGAGCCCTTCGTGCGCCATCTCCACGATGCGCCGGCCCGACATGTGGGCCAGCACATAGCGGCGCGAGTCCACGGCCGGGATGGCCGCGTTGTGCGGCAGCGAGGTGCCCAGCGACTCGGCCATGCAGGCCATGGTGCTGGCCGTGCCCATGGTGTTGCAGGTGCCGGCCGAGCGCGACATGCCGGCTTCGGCCGCGAAGAACTGGTGCTCGTTGATCTCGCCCGCCTTCAGCGACTCATGCAGCCGCCACACGGCCGTTCCCGAGCCGATGTCCTTGCCGTCGAGCTTGCCGTTGAGCATGGGCCCGCCCGTGACCACGATGGCCGGCACGTCGCAACTGGCCGCGCCCATCAGCAGCGCGGGCGTGGTCTTGTCGCAGCCCACCAGCAGCACCACCGCGTCGATGGGGTTGCCGCGAATGGCTTCTTCCACGTCCATGCTGGCCAGGTTGCGCGTGAGCATGGCCGTGGGGCGCAGGTTGGATTCGCCGTTGGAGAACACCGGGAACTCGACCGGAAAGCCGCCCGCCTCGTAGATGCCGCGCTTGACGTGCTCGGCGATCTTGCGAAAGTGCGCGTTGCAGGGCGTGAGCTCGGACCAGGTGTTGCAGATGCCGATGATCGGGCGGCCGTCGAACTCATGGTCCGGAATGCCCTGGTTCTTCATCCAGCTGCGGTACATGAAGCCGTTCTTGTCGGCGGTGCCGAACCATTCGGCGGAGCGAAGCTTGCGCGGGGAGGAGGTCATGCTGTTGTGGTTCTGGGAGAGGTGATTCGTGGAATTCAGGAAGGCTTGCGGCTGCGGTGCGTGAGCAGGCGCTGCAGCAGGCAGAAGACGAAGAGCAGCACGCCGACGACGATGCGCGTCCACCACGAGCTGAGCGTGCCGTCGAAGGAAATCAGTGTCTGGATGATTCCGAGCATCAGCACGCCGAACAGCGTGCCGGCCACATAGCCCACGCCGCCCGTGAGCAGGGTGCCGCCGATGACCACGGCGGCGATGGCGTCGAGTTCCATGCCCGTGGCATGCAGGCCGTAGCCCGAGAGCATGTAGAAGGTGAACACCACGCCGGCCAGTGCCGAGCAGAAGCCCGAGAGCGTGTACACGCCGATCACCGTGGCGCGCACCGGCAGGCCCATGAGCACGGCCGAATGCTCGTTGCCGCCCACGGCATACACGTTGCGGCCGAACGGCGTGCAGTGCGCGACGAAGATGGCGGCCAGCAGCACCGCCATGGCGATCAGTGCGCCCAGCGAGAGCGACGCGCCGTCCCACAGTTCCAGGCGCCACTGCGCCATCTCGGAATACGCCTCGTCGGCCATGCTGATCGAGTCGATGCTGATCAGGTAGCACAGGCCGCGCGCAAGGAACATGCCGGCCAGCGTCACGATGAAGGGCTGCAACCGAAAGCGCTCGATCAGAAAGCCCATGAAGGCCCCGAACACCGTGCCCATGAGCAGCACCAGCGGGATGGCGGTGAGCGGGCTCCAGTGGTGGTGCTCCACCAGGCTGGCCAGCACCATGGTGGTCAGCGCCACCACCGAACCCACCGACAGGTCGATGCCGCCCGAGAGGATCACGAAGGTCATGCCCACCGCGACGATGATCAGAAAGGCGTTGTCGATCAGCAGGTTGAGGAACACCTGGGCCGAGAAGAAGCCGGTGTAGAGCACCGAGCCCGCCGTGGCCATGGCCAGGAACAGCGCGATGGTGGCCGCCAGCGGCAGGTACTTGGGGTTCAGGCGCATGCGGGCAGGGATGGTTGGGCGTGCTGGCGCGGTGGCGGGCGTGGCGCTGGGTGCCACATCCAGGGCGGGGTTGTGTCCGCCGCTCATGACAACGCTCCCCCGGCCGCGGGCCGGCGCACCAGGGCGCCGACCTGGGCGCGGAAGTCGGGCGACTGCAGCAGCATCACGATGAACACCACCACGGCCTTGACCACCAGGTTGATTTCGGGCGGCACGCCCAGCGAATAGATGGCATAGGTCAGCGTCTGGATGATGAGCGCGCCGATCACGCTGCCCACCAGGCTGAAGCGCCCGCCGGTCAGTGCCGTGCCGCCCAGCGTGACGGCCAGGATGGCGTCGAGCTCCAGCATCTGGCCGGCATTGTTGGCGTCCGCGCTCTTCACGTTGGAGCTGATCAGCAGGCCTGCGATGCCCGCGCACACGCCGCAGAAGGCGTAGGCCGCGACGACCAGGCGGCGCGACTGCACGCCGGCCACGCGCGCCGCCGTCGGGTTGATGCCCACGGCCTGGATGAACAGGCCCAGCGCCGTGCGCGTGACCGCCAGGTACAGGCCGGCAAACACGGCGGCCAGCACGAACAGCGAAAACGGCAGGCCCAGCAGGTAGCCCCCGCCCAGGAAGAAGAAGGGCGCGTAGTAGATGGTGATGATCTGCCCGTCGGTGATCAGCTGGGCGATGCCCCGGCCCGCCACCATGAGGATCAGCGTGGCGATGATGGGCTGCATGCCCACCTTGGCCACCAGCAGGCCGTTCCACAGCCCGCACAGCAGTGCCGCGCCGATGGCGCCGGCCATTGCCAGCGGCAGGGGAAAGCGGCTTTCGGTGCCCGAGACCGAGCCGCCGATCATCCAGGCACCCACGGCGGCGGCAATGGCCACCACCGCACCCACCGAGATGTCGATGCCGCGCGTGGCGATCACCATGGTCATGCCCAGCGACACCAGCGCCAGCGGTGCCGCGCGGTTGAGGATGTCGACCAGGCTGCCGTAGAAGTGGCCGTCGCGCCACTCGATGTGCAGGAAGCTGGCGTTGAACGCCGTGTTCACGGCCAGCAGCAGGGCCAGCGTGACCAGCGGCCAGGTGAGCCGGTGGCGCAGCGCGGCGGCAAACAGGGAAGGGGTGGGTGCGTCAGGCATTTTCGGCGGCAATCAGTTCGTACACGGCTTCTTCGCTGCTGCCGGCAGGCAGCTCGCCGACCTTGCGGCGGTCGCGCAGCACCACGATGCGGTGCGCCACGCGCACCACCTCGCTCATTTCGGAGGAGATGAAGACCACGGCCATTCCGGCCTCGGCCAGGCGCAGGATCTGTTCCATGATTTCCTGCTTGGCGGCCACGTCGATGCCGCGCGTGGGCTCGTCCAGGATCAACAGGCGCGGCTCGATGGCCATCCAGCGCGCCAGGATCGCCTTTTGCTGGTTGCCACCCGAAAGCAGCGCGATGGGCGTGTCCACGCTGCTGGTCTTGATGCCCAGCAGCTTGACGTAACGCTCGGCGATCGCCGTCTGTTCGGCGCGCGACAGAAAGCGGCCCATGCCCATGCGCGCCTGCAGTGCCAGGGCGATGTTCTCGCGCACCGAGAGCTCGGCCACGATGCCATCGGTCTTGCGCTCCTCGGGGCACAGGGCCAGGCCCTCGCGGATCGCGTCCATGGGGTTGGCGAAGGCCACTGCCTTGCCGTCGATGCGCAGCACGCCGCGGTCGGGCACCTGCAGGCCGAACAGCAGGCGCGCCAGTTCGGTGCGGCCCGAGCCGAGCAGGCCCGCCAGTCCCACCACCTCGCCGGCCCGTACCTTGAGGTCCAGCGGCTGCAACTGGCCGCTCTGGCCCAGGCCCTCGGCCTGCAGCAGGACAGTGCTTGCGCCATCGAACTGCGGCGAAACAGGCGGTTCGGTGGACTGCGCGGCCAGCTCGCGCCCCAGCATGGCGTTGATCAGCGCCTGCGCCGGCAGGTCGGCCGCCGCCCATTCGCCCACCCAGGCGCCGTTGCGCAGCACCGTGACGCGGTCCGATACGGCGTACACCTGGTTCAGGAAGTGCGTCACGAAGACGATGGCCAGGCCCTCGCCGCGCAGGCGGCGCAGCACCTCGAAGAGCTTTTGTACCTCGTCGTCGTCCAGGCTGGAGGTGGGCTCGTCCAGGATCAGCACCTTGGCCTCGATGCTCAGTGCCCGGGCGATGGCCACCAGCTGCTGCACGGCCACCGGGTAGTCCGAGAGCAGGCGCGTGACGTCGATGGACAGGCCGATGCGCGCCACCAGTTCGCGCGCACGCTGGTGCAGCGTGGCCCAGTCGATGCGAAAGCCCTGGGCGATGCCGCAGCGCGGGTAGCGCCCGGCGAAGATGTTCTCGGCCACCGACAGGTTGGGGCAGAGGTTGACCTCCTGGTACACGGTGCTGATGCCCAGGCGTTGGGCGGCCAGCGGCGAATCGGGCCACACGGCCTGACCGGCCAGGCGCATCTGGCCGCCGCTGGCTTCGAGCACGCCGGTGAGCACCTTGATCAGCGTGGACTTGCCCGCGCCGTTCTGGCCCATGAGGGCATGAATCTCGCCCGGGTACAGGTTCAGCTGCACGTCGCGCAGCACGGGAATGCCCGCGAATTGCTTGTGGATGCCCGCGAGCTGCAGCAAGGGAGTTTGGGATGGGCTGCTCATGGTGCTCCAAACAGCCGTTGCTGTCCGCACAGTCCGCAAAGCAGGCGCGGCGCAGGCCAGAGCCCCCGCGCAAGGGCCGCACCGCCGCGCTGGGGGCGTCCCCCTCCCAGATTGCGAAGCAAACTGAGAGAGGGGCTGAGGGCCGCGGCTCCAAGCCTGCCTGCGCAGGCTTGGACGTGCCCGAAGAGCGGCCGACTCTGGCGGACGCACGGAGGCGCGAAGCGACTCAGGGGGTGCTTCATTTCAGGCCTTGTTTTTGTTGTACACGTCGACCAAAACCGCCGCCAGCAGCACCACGCCCTTGATGACCTGCTGGTAGTCGATGCCGATCCCGAGGATGGACATGCCGTTGTTCATCACACCCATCACGAAGGCGCCGATGACCGCGCCCATGACCTTGCCCACGCCGCCCGAGGCCGATGCGCCACCGATGAAACACGCCGCAATCACGTCCAGCTCAAAACCCAGGCCCGCCTTGGGCGTGGCGGTGTTGAGCCGCGCTGCAAACACCAGTCCGGCCAGGGCCGCGAGCACGCCCATGTTGATGAAGGCATACAGCGTGAGCCGCTCGGTCTTGATGCCCGAAAGCCTGGCGGCCTTTTCGTTGCCCCCCATGGCGTAGATGCGGCGGCCAATGGTGGTGCGGCTGGTGACGAAGTCGAACAGCACGATCAGCAGCGCCATCACGATGAGCACGTTGGGCAGCCCCTTGTATGACGCCATGAGGTAGCTGAAGTACACCAGCAGGGCGCCAAACACCACCGTGCGCGCGATGAACAGGCCGGCGGGTTCGGCGCGCACACCGTGCCGCAGGCGGTTGGCGCGTTCGCGCAGGCCGCCCACGGCCAGGGCGGCGGCCACGGCGGCGCCCAGCAGCAGCGAGGTCAGGCGCAGCCCCTCCACGTTGAACAGGTCGGGAATGAAGCCCGAGCTGAGCATCTGGAACGCCGAGGGGAATGGCCCCACCGACTGGCCCGCCAGCAGCGCCAGCGCCAGGCCCTTGAACACCAGCATCCCCGCCAGCGTGACGATGAAGGACGGAATGCGCGAGAAAGCCACGAACCCGCCCTGCACCGCACCGATGAGCCCGCCGCAGAGCAGGCACACCAGCGTGGCGGGTACGAAATGCCAGTTGTATTCGACCATCAGCACCGCTGCCAGCGCGCCGATGAAGCCACACACCGAGCCCACCGACAGGTCGATGTGCCCGGCCACGATGACCAGCAGCATGCCCAGCGCCATGATGACGATGTAGCTGTTCTGCAGCACCAGGTTGGTGAGGTTGAGCGGCTGCATCAGCGTGCCGTCCGTCATGTACTGGAAGAAGCCCATGATGGCCACCAGCGTGATCAGCATGCCGTACTCACGGAAGTTGTGCTTGATGTGCTCCAGCAGCGGCTTGTCGTGGTGGGCCGGTGCCTCGGCGGGTGCGCTGGCGAGCGTGGCGGTGGGGGAGGGGGTCATCTGGCTCATTTCAGTTATCCGTTGCGTTGTCCGCTGCCCTTGAGACCGGCGCTGCCCATGCCAGAGCCGCCGCGCAAGGGCCGCCCCGCCGCGCTGGCGGCGTCCCCCTTGAGGGGGAAGGCGCGAAGCGACTCAGGGGGAGCATTGACTATTGCACGCATGATCTTTTCCTGGGAGGCTTCGGCGGTGGGCATCTCGGCCACAAAGCGGCCCTCGTTCATCACGTAGATGCGGTCCGTGATGCCCAGCAGCTCGGGCATTTCGGAAGAGATCACGATCACGCACTTGCCCTCGGCCGCCAGCTGGGCGATGAGGGTGTAGATCTCGTACTTGGCGCCCACGTCGATGCCGCGCGTGGGCTCGTCCAGGATAAGCACCTCGGGGTTGGTGAAGAGCCATTTGCCCAGCACCACCTTCTGCTGGTTGCCGCCCGAAAGGTTCAGCGTCTTCTGGTCCACCCCCGAGCAGCGGATGCGCAGCTTCTCGCGGTAGTCCTGCGCCACCCGGTGCTCGCGGCCGCTGTCGATCACGGTGGCGAACGAAACACCTTCCAGATGCGCCAGGGAGGTGTTGAACTGGATGTCTTCGTTCAGCACCAGGCCATTGCCCTTGCGGTCTTCGGTCACATAGGCCAGGCCGTGGCGCACGGCCTTTTCCACGGTGCCCACGTCGATGGCCTTGCCGTGCAGCCGCACCTCGCCGCTGATGCGCTGGCCCCAGGACCGGCCAAAGATGCTCATGGCCAGCTCGGTCCGGCCCGCGCCCATCAGTCCCGCAATACCGACGATCTCACCGCGCCGCACGTTCAGGTCGATCCCCTTGAGGTGCTCGCGGTCGCCGTGCTGAGGGTGGTGGGCACGCCAGTCGCGCACTTCAAAAACGATGCCGCCGATCTGCGGCTGGCGCTGGGGGTAGCGATCGCTCATCTCGCGGCCCACCATGGCCTGGATCACGCGGTCCTCGCTCACCGGGCCTTCGCGGCAGTCCAGCATCTGCACGGTGCTGCCGTCGCGCAGCACGGTGATGGCATCGGCCACCCGCGAGATCTCGTTGAGCTTGTGCGAGATCAGGATGCAGGTGATGCCCTGGGCTTTCAGCTCCAGCAGCAGGTCCAGCAGGGCCTGGCTGTCGTTCTCGTTGAGGCTGGCAGTGGGCTCGTCCAGGATCAGCAGGCGCACCTTGCGCGACAGCGCCTTGGCAATCTCCACCAGCTGCTGCTTGCCAACGCCCAGCTGGCCCACCGGTGTGTCGGGCGACTCGCGCAGGCCAACCTTGTGCAGCAGCGCCTGGGCGCGGCTGTGCGCGGCCATCCAGTCGATGACGCCGTGGCGCGCGGTCTCGTTGCCCAGGAAGATGTTTTCGGCGATCGAGAGCAGCGGTACCAGCGCCAGCTCCTGGTGAATGATGATGATGCCCAGGTGCTCGCTGTCGCGGATGCCGGAGAACTGACGCTCCTGCCCGTCGAACAGGATCTGACCGCTGTAGCTGCCGTGTGGGTAGACACCCGACAGCACCTTCATCAGCGTGGATTTGCCCGCCCCGTTTTCGCCGACGATGGCATGGATCTCCCCGGCCTGCACCTGCAGGTTGACCTGGTTCAGCGCCACCACCCCGGGGAAGGTTTTGCGGATGTCCCGCATTTCAAGAAGCATGGTCTCTCAGTCTTTTGGCGGGCTGCGGGCCCGTCCCGGTTGCATTCCGTCCGCTAGGCACCAGAGGTGCCAGGCGGACGGCGGCTCTACGTGCCGAAGCCTGGCATGCCTACTTGATTTGTGATTCCTTGTAGTACCCGCTGCCCACCAGCACCGCGTTCCAGTTGGAGGCATCCACCGACACGGGCTTGAGCAGGTACGAGGGCACCACCTTCACGCCGTTGTTGTAGGTCTTGGTGTCGTTGATCTCCGGCTGCTTGCCCGACAGCGTGGCGTCCACCATGTTGGCGGCCACCTTGGCCAGTTCGCGCGTGTCCTTGAACACGGTGGAGGACTGCTCGCCCTTCAGGATGGATTTGACCGAGGGCACCTCGGCGTCCTGCCCGCTGACCACGGGGCAGGGCTGCTGGGCGGTGCAGTAGCCCACGCCCTTCAAGGACGACAGGATGCCGATGGACAGGCCGTCGTAGGGCGAGAGCACGGCATGCACCTTGTCCTTGCCGTAGTAGGCCGACAGCAGGTTGTCCATGCGCGCCTGGGCGACCGAGCCGTCCCAGCGCAGGGTGCCCACCTTGTTCATGCCCGTCTGCTTGCTGCGCACCACCAGCTTGCCGCTGTCGATGTACGGTTGCAGCACGCTCATCGCGCCGTCGTAGAAGAAGAAGGCGTTGTTGTCGTCGGGCGAGCCGCCGAAGAGTTCGATATTGAACGGGCCCTTGCCCTGCTTCAGGCCCAGCTTGTCGACGATGGAAGTGGCCTGCAGCACGCCGACCTGGAAGTTGTCGAAGGTGGCGTAGTAGTCCACGTTCTTCGAGCCCTTGATCAGGCGGTCGTAGGCGATGACCTTGACGCCCTTGTCGGCCGCGTTCTGCAGCACGCGCGAGAGGGTGGTGCCGTCGATGGAGGCGATCACCAGCACCTTGGCGCCCTTGGTGATCATGTTCTCGATCTGCGCGAGCTGGTTGGGGATGTCATCGTCCGCGTACTGCAGATCGGTCTTGTAGCCGCGCTCCTTGAGCACCTTGACCATGTTGTCGCCATCGGCGATCCAGCGCGACGAGGACTTGGTGGGCATGGAGATGCCGATGCTGCCCTTGTCCTGGGCCAGCGCCAGCGGCGCGGTGCCCATGGCGGCAAGTGCCACGGTGGCCAGTGCGGCCTTGAAGATGGTGCGTTTCATGGATTTGTCTCCTGGTTTTATGGTTTTGTTCCCGGCCCCAGCAAAGCCTGCGATGGCCCGGGCCGGCCTCCCGCCATGCTGCCGGCTTGGCGCCGACAGCAGCGGCATCATCAGTACTTGCGTTTCGGGAACTCGGCGGCAGCCACTTCCATCGGGAAGATGCCTTCCTCGGTCACGATGCGCTTTTGCACCGCCTTGCCGGCCTTGATGTCCTTCACGGCCGTCATCAGCTGCGGGCCCAGCAGGGGGCTGCATTCCACGCTCACGTTGAGCTTGCCGGCGATCATGGCCTCGAAGGCGCCCTTGACCGCGTCGATGGAGATGATGGTGATGTCCTTGGCGGGCTTGAGGCCGGCTTCCTCGATGGCCTGGATCGCGCCGATGGCCATGTCGTCGTTGTGCGCGTAGAGCACGTTGATCTTCTTGCCCTCGGCCTTGAGGAAGGCTTCCATCACCTCCTTGCCCTTGGCGCGCGTGAAGTCACCGGTCTGCGAGCGCAGGATCTTGAACTTGGGGTCGGCCTTGACGATTTCCTCGAAGCCCTTCTTGCGGTCGATGGCCGGGGCCGAGCCCACGGTGCCCTGCAGTTCGACGATGTTGACGTCGCCCTTGTGGTCCTTCATCTTGTCCACCAGCCAGCGGCCGGCCTTGCGGCCTTCTTCCACGAAGTCCGAGCCCATGAAGGTCACGTACAGCGACTGGTCCTTGACGTTGACCGAGCGGTCGGTCAGCACCACGGGGATCTTGGCGGCCTTGGCTTCGCGCAGCACGTTCTCCCAACCCGACTCGACCACGGGCGAGAAGGCGATCACATCCACCTTCTGCGCGATGAAGGAGCGGATGGCCTTGATCTGGTTCTCCTGCTTTTGCTGGGCGTCGGAGAACTTGAGCTCGATGCCCGCCTCCTTGGCTGCGGACTTGATCGACTCGGTGTTGGCGGTGCGCCATTCGCTCTCGGCACCCACCTGGCTGAAGCCCAGCACGATGGGTTTCTGGGCCCAGGCGGCGCCCGGGAGCAGCCCGGCCACGGGGGCGCAGGCAAGGGCGGATACGAGGGTCCGGCGGTTCAGTTTCATCATTTGTCTCCTGTCTGTCTGTTGTTGACGCTGTTGTGGAAGAAAGAAATGCACTGCGGGGAAAGGGAAGCGGGCGTTTCAGGCCAGCATGTAGCCGGTCTTGACCGTGGTGTAGAACTCGGCGGCGTAGCGGCCCTGCTCGCGCGGGCCGTGGCTCGAATCCTTGCGCCCGCCGAAGGGCACATGGAAGTCCACCCCCGCCGTGGGCAGGTTGACCATGGTCATGCCGACCACGGCATTGCGCTTGAAATGCATGGCGTGCTTGAGCGAAGTGGTGCAGATGCCTGCGCACAGGCCATAGGGCGTGTCGTTGGCCAGGGCCAGCGCATGCTCGTAGTCGTCGGCGCGCAGCACGCAGGCCACGGGGCCGAAGATCTCCTCGCGGGCAATACGGTGCTCGGGCCGGGCCAGGAACAGCGCCGGGGCCATGTAGTGGCCGGGCGTGGCGCGTTCCAGGCGCTCGCCGCCCCAGACATGCTGGGCACCCTCGCTCCGGGCGATCTCCAAATAAGACAGGTTTTGTTCCAGCTGGCCGGCATCGGCCACCGGGCCCATCTCGGTGCCGCGCTCGAGCGCATGGCCCACCTTCAGGGCCACGAGCCGCTGGCGCAGCCGGTCCACGAAAGCGTCGTGCACGCCCGATTCCAAGATCAACCGGCTCGAAGCCGTGCAGCGCTGGCCGGTGGAGAAGTACGAGCCCTGCAGCGCGCAGTCGATGGCCTGGTCCATGTCGGCGTCGGCCAGCACCACCAGCGGGTTCTTGCCGCCCATCTCCAGCTGCACCTTGGCGCGGCGCGCGGTGGCCGACTTGAGGATGCGCTCTCCGGTATCGACCGATCCCGTAAAGCTGATCGCATTCACCAGCGGGTGGTCCACCAGGGTCTGCCCGACCTCGCGGCCACTGCCCATGAGCAGGTTGAACACGCCGGCCGGCAGGCCGCAGCGGCTGATGATCTCGGCCAGGGCCCAGCCGCAGGCGGCCACCAGCTCGGCCGGCTTGAACACCACCGTGTTGCCATAGGCCAGGGCGGGGGCGATCTTCCAGGCCGGGATGGCGAACGGGAAGTTCCAGGGGGCGACGATGCCGACCACGCCCACGGGCTCGCGGGTCACGTCCACCTGCACGCCCTGGCGCACCGAGGCCATGAGCTCGCCCGGGATGCGCAGCGCCTCGCCGGCAAAGAACTTGAAGATCTGGCCGGCGCGGGCCACCTCGGCCACGGCCTCGGGCAGGGTCTTGCCTTCCTCTCGGGCCAGCAGCGTGCCCAGCGCGTCCTTGCGCGCCAGCAGTTCGCTGCCGATCAGGTCGAGCACGTCGGCGCGGCGCTGGGGGCTGCTCTGGCTCCAGTGGGGCAGGGCGTCGGCGGCGGCGCGGATGGCGCGTTCGGTCTGGTTGCGGTCGGCCCGGGCGTATTCGGCCACCACCTCACGGGTGTCCGACGGGTTGGTGCTCACCCCGGTGGTGGTGCCGATCTCCCAGCGCCCATTGATGAGGTGCCGGGGGGTGAGCTGCTGTGTGTCGCCGAGTTTCATGGGAACCTGGGAAAGAACCTTGGTGCGGATGTGCGGCAAAGTCTAAGATCGATTTAGATATCAATCTAATAGTTTTTTTGACAAAATACATATACGTCCACGCATTCTGGAAAACCCCATGAGCACCTACAACCACTGGTTCATCCGCGCACGCCTGAAGACGCGCCAGCTGCTCTTGCTGGTGGCCCTGGCCGAGGAGGGCAACATCCACCGCGCGGCCCAGGTGCTCAGCATGACCCAGCCGGCGGCCTCCAAGCTGCTCAAGGACCTGGAGGATGTGCTGGAGGTGTCGCTGTTCGAGCGCCTGCCGCGCGGCATGCGCCCCACCTGGTATGGCGAGACCATGATCCGCCACGCACGCATGGCGCTGGCCAGCCTGAACCAGGCCCATGTGGAGCTGGCGGCGCTCAAGACCGGGCACTTCGGCCAGGTGGGCATCGGGGCCATCACCTCGCCGGGCCTGAGCCTGCTGCCCGCCGCCGTGGCCCTGGTCAAGCAGGAGCACCCGAGCCTGCGCATCTCGCTCGATATCGAGACCAGCCCGGTGCTGATGGACCGGCTCGAGCAGGGCAAGCTCGACATCCTGGTGGGCCGGCTGTTCGAGGAGCACGACAAGGCCAACCTGCGCTACGAGCCGCTGAGCGAGGAACTGGTCTGCGCCATGACCCGCCCGGGCCACCCCCTGCTGGGTGTGCCGGGCCTGGCCCTGCGCGACGTGCTGGCCGCGGGCTGGATCGTGCCGCCCGCGGGCAGCGTGCTGCGGCACCGCTTCGACCTGATGTTCCAGCAGGAGGGGCTGGCGCCGCCGGTCAACGTGGTGGAGACCGCGGCCCTGCTGTTCATGACGCGCATGCTGCAGCAAAGCGACATGATCGCCGTGGTGGGGGCCGACGTGGCGCACTACTACGCATCGCACGGCATGGTGTCGATCCTGCCGCTGGCCATGCCCTGCCACATGGACGCCTTTGGCATCATCACCCGCAGCGACCGCCTGCTGTCGCCCGCCGCCAAGGTGATGATGAAGGCTCTCAAGCAGACCAGCCTGGTGCAGTACGGGCGCCGGCTGGAAGCGGGAGACTGAGCGTGCTTCCCTGTCGGAGCTTGTGCTTGTCGGTGCCGCTCGATACTGGCGCGGCATAGGCCAGGACCGCCGCGCAAGGGCCGCCCCGCCGCGCTGGCGGCGTCCCCCTTCCCGAATGGCGCAGCCATTCGAGAGAAGGGGGAAGGCGCGAAGCGACTCAGGGGGATGGTCCGAATCACACCCAGCCGGCGTCGACCTTGAATTCCTGCGCGGTGCACATCGCGGCATCGTCGGACGCCAGGAACAGCACCATGCGCGCGATGTCGTGCGGGCGCAGCTTGTCGGGCAGGCACTGGTTGCGCGCCAGTTCCTTCTCGCCCTCGGCGTCGAGCCAGAGCTTGATCTGGCGCTCGGTCATCACCCAGCCGGGCGACACGGTGTTGATGCGGATGCGGTCCTGGCCCAGCGTGCGCGCCAGGCCCCGCGTGAGCCCGTTCACCGACGACTTGGCAATGGCATAGCAGGGGTAGCCCGCGCCCTTGCCCTGCCAGCCCGTGGAGCCCAGGTTGACCACCGAGCCCGCGCCCAGGCGGCGCATGCCGGGCACCACGGCCTGGATGGCGAAGAAGGCCGGGCGCTCGTTGATGGCCATGCGCTCGTCGTAGTAGTCGGGCGTCACGGATTCCAGCGTGTGGCGGTCGTCGCTGGCCACGTTGTTGACCAGCACCGAGAAGTCGCCCTGGGCGGCGGCCTCGGCGATGGCCGCCTGCAGCGCGGCGATGTCGCGCACGTCGCACACCTGCCACCAGGGTCGGGCATGGCCCGCGTCGGCGATCTGCTGGGCCAGCGCCTCGCTGGCTTCGCGCGCCACGTCCACGAAGGCCACGCGCGCACCCTGTTCGGCGAACGCCGCGACGATGGCCGCGCCGATGCCGCTGCCCCCGCCCGTGACGAAGACCGATCGGCCTTGCAGGCTGGGAAAGTGGGCGAGCGTGGCGGGCTGGGAGGGGATATGGATAGCAGTTGTCATTGCAATTTGTATATCAAAAAATTCCAAAAATAATCATTCCATGCATCAATTGACGTTGATAAGATGCCCGGCGTCAAGAGGCAGGCAGCTAAACAACAAACAGGAGACAAGCTTTGAGCAACCAGAGTCCCATGGCAGCGGCCGTTGCGCCGTCGCGATTTCCCGTCCCCACCCTCACGGCGCCCCTGCGCTGCGTGGTCCAAGCCGATGCGCAGCTGGGCGAGGGGCTTGTATGGTCCGTGCGTGAGCAGGTGGTGTATTGGCTGGACATCCTGGGCTGCCGCCTGTACCGGCTGGACCCGGCCACGGGCGTGCAGACGCAGTGGAGCTTCGACGAAGAGATCTCGGCCCTGGCCGAGCGCCGGGACGCGCCCGGCCTGATCATCACCCTGCGGCGCGGCTTTGCGCTGTTCGACCCGGCCACCGACAGCGCCCCGCGCTACCTGCACCAGCCCGTGGCCGAGCTGCCGGGCAACCGCTTCAATGACGGCAAGTGCGACGCGCAGGGCCGCTTCTGGGGCGGCAGCATGGACTTCGACTGCCAGCTGCCCACCGGCGCGCTCTACCGCTACGACCCCGACGGCCGCTGCACGCGCCACGACGAGGGCTTCGTCGTGACCAACGGGCCCACCTGGGCCCTGGTGGAGGGCCGACAGTGCCTGTACTTCAACGATACGCTCAGCTCCATCACCTGGCGCTACGATTTTGATGCCGCCGCCGGCACCGTGTCGCACAAGCAGGTGTGGAAACGATTCAGTGCCGAGGATGGCCTGCCCGACGGCATGACCACCGACGCCCTGGGTCGCCTCTGGATCGCCCACTGGGGCGGCCACTGCGTGACCTGCCACGACCCCGAGACGGCCGAGGAACTGGGCCGCGTGGTGCTGCCCGCGGGCCAGGTCACCACCTGCGCCTTTGGCGGCGCGGACCTGCGCACGCTGTTCATCACCACCGCGCGGGTCGGCCTCACGCCCGAGCAGCTCGCTGCACAGCCGCTGGCCGGCAGCGTGTTTGCCATCGAGATCGACAGCCCCGGCGTGCCGGCCCATCTGTTCGGCGGCTGACCTCCTTCACGAAAGCATACGCATGAGCGACGCCACCACCCACCCCATCACCTGGTTGAGCCACGCGGGCCAGCACCTGGGGCTGGTCCCCTCGCTGGGCGGCAGCGTGGCCGCCTGGCAGATCGACGACCCCCGGCAGCCCGGCGGCCGGATCGACCTCTGGCGCCCCTGGGACGGGGCCACGCCCGATCTGTACAAGATGGCCTCCTTCGCCATGGTGCCCTGGTCCAACCGCATCAGCGGCGGCGGCTTCACGCACGCCGGGCAGTTCCATCCCGTGCGGCCCAACCGCGCTGGCGAGCCGTACCCCATCCACGGCGATGGCTGGCTGCAGCCCTGGGAGATGGCCCAGCCCGCGCCCGACACGCTGCAGATGACGCTGCGCTCGCAAGGCTTTGACGGCAACCCGTACGACTATGAGTGCGTGCAGACCTTTCGCCTCGTGGAGGGCGGCCTGGACCAGGGCGTGCTGGTGCAGCACCGTGGTGCCCAGCCGCTGCCCTATGGCCTGGGGCTGCATCCCTGGTTTCCGCGCACGCCGGGCACGCGCATCACGGCGCCGGTGCAGGGCGTGTGGCTGTGTGGCGACGACCCTTTGCCCACGGAGCACACGCAGCAGTTTCCGCCTGGCTGGGACTTGAACAGCGGCGCTCCCGCCAACGGCGGCCTGATCGACAACGCCTACACCGGCTGGGGTGGCACCGCGCAGATCGACTGGCCCGAGCGCGGGCTGCGCCTTACCGCCCACATGCCAGACTTTGACAAGGACGGCGGCGCGGCCCACCACTACTGCCTGGTGTACCGCCCGCCGCAGGGCCCGGCGTTCTGCTTTGAGCCCATCACCCAGCCCATCGATGCTTTCCACCAACCGGGCCAGCCCGGCCTGCGCAGCTTGGCGCAGGGCGAGGTGCTGGCGATGAACGTGTCGTGGCGGTACGGGGCGTTGTGAGCGCCCCGGGGGGCGCCCCAGAAGTGGGTTTGTAGCTAAATCAGCCGGTAGCGCTAGTGAATCATGCGCTGGCAGCTATTAAATCGATAGTGAATCAGATCACCCGGAACCCGTGGGTGCCGTCGCGCCCCAGTTGTTCCACCAGCCCGAACTCCCAGTCCAGGTAGGCCTGCATCGCCTCGCGCGGGCTGTCGGTGCCTTCGTACGGGCGGCGGTAGCGGTCGATGCGCGGCGAGGCCAGGCGCGTCTCGCCATGCTCCAGCGGCAGGCCCTGGGCGATCCAGGCCAGCGTGCCACCCTCCAGCACCACCACCTCGGCACCACCCGTCAGGCGGGCCAGGTCCTGCGCGGCATAGCGGGCCAGCAGGCTGCTGCCGCAGGTGAGCACATAGCGCTGCGCGCGCGGGATGGACTGCACGGCCTGCGCGAGCTGTGAGCGGATCACGAACCACGCGCCGGGGATGTGGCGCAGCGTGTAGTTGGCGCTGGTGGTCAGGTCCAGCACGGCTGTGTGGTCGGCGCCGCCGTCTTGCAGCCAGGCCGCCAGCTGGGCGGGGGTGGCCCAGGCGATGGGGCCTTCGGGTTCGGGCACGGTGTTGGCCACGGCGCCGGTCTCGCTGAAATCCGCCGGCTGCGCGCCGTCGAGCACCCACACTTCCCAGCCCATCTGGGCCAGCCACGATGCGCTCATGTTGGCGCGCACGCCGTCGTCGTCCACCAGCACCAGGCGCGCGCCGCGCACGGCGGCCGTGTGGTCGGTCTCCTGCACCAGCTGGCCGCCGGGGGTGTTGCGAAAGCCCGGCAGGTGGCCGGCCGCGAACTCCTCGGGCGTGCGCACGTCCAGCAGGTAGGTGGTGCGGCCGGCCTCGGCCACGAAGCGCGCCAGGTCGCCGGCCTGGGCGCGCTGCACGCGGGCCCGGTCGGCCACGTTGCGCGCCTGTTGCGGTGCCTGATTGCGGTCGATGTGCACGGCGGGGTCGAAGCGTCGGCGGGCGCCGCGTTCCAGCGTCTGCCCGGCCAGCAGCCAGCCGATGGTGCCGTTGCGCAGCGCGGCCACGGGGTTGGGGATGCCCGCGTTCACCAGCGACTGCGTGCCGATGATGCTGCGCGTGCGGCCCGCGCAGTTCACGATGATCTGCGTGGCCGGGTTGGGCGCGAGCGCCTGCGCGCGCAGCACCAGCTCGGCGCCGGGCACGCTCACGCCGGTGGGGATGTTCATGGTGTGGTACTCGTCGTAGCGGCGCGCGTCCAGTACCACCACGTCGGCCCGGGCGTCGATGAGCGCCTGCACTTCTTCAGCCGCCAGCGAGGGCGTGTGGCGCTCGGCCTCCACCAGCTCGCCGAAGGACTTGCTGGGCACGTTCACGTCGATGAACAGCTCGCCCCCGGCATCGCGCCAGCCCTGCAGGCCGCGCGCCAGCAGGGTCACACGGGTGTAGCCCAGCTGCTGGAGCGTGCGTGCCGCGGGTTCGGCCAGGCCCTCGCCATCGTCGTAGACCACGATGAGGGTGTCGCGGCGGGGAATGCGCGCGAAGGCCTCCAGCTCGATCTTGCTGGCCGGCAGGTTGGCGGCGAACAGCGGGTGGCCCTGGGCATAGGGGTCTTCCTCGCGCACGTCGAGCAGGGCGATTTCCTCGCGGGCGAGCAGGGCCTCGCGGACCTGGAGGACGGAAGTCTCTGGAATGGTGGAAGCAGTCATGGGGAAATCGTACGGGTCTTCGAAAACAGGTTCAGGCCGAGGGCGCCGGGTTGCGGGACAGGTCCCAGATGTTCGGAAGCGTCGCATTGCTGTAGCCCGAGATGAACGGCTTGGCCGTGCCGTCTTCCAGGTACACGCTGCGCTGCACGGCGCCGATGTTGGCGCCATACACGTGGATGCTGATGGAGGTCTGGCCCTCCCACGCATTGTTCACCCGGTGCACGTCGCCGATGGTGGGCGACACGGCATCGACATCGCCGGGCCGCAGCCGGTGCGGTGCGCCCTCTGGCGCCCAGCGCCCATCGGCGGTGCGGGCGAATGCCTGCGAATCTTCGGCGCCGCGCAGCATGCCGATCAGGCCCCACACCGTATGGTCGTGGATGGGCGTGGCCTGGCCCGGGCCCCACACAAAGCTCACCACCGAGAAGCGGCCCAGCGCATCGGCATGCAGCAGGTACTGCTGGTAGCGGTCGGGGTTCGGCTGCGCAAACGCGGCCGGCAGCCAGTCGTCGTGGGCCACCAGGGCGCCCAGCAGGGCGCCGCCGCGCGCCAGCAATTCTGGCTCCGGCGGCGTACTTTCCACCAGCGCGGCCAGTTGCCGCACGAAGTGGCGCAGGCGGGCGGTGTCGGGCGCTGTGGACGTTGGTGTCGCGCACGAGGCGGGCTGCGGCAGGGCCGTGGAGGCGAGGGCATTCATGCGCTGTATTGCACCAGTGTCCGGCGCGGGGGTGTGTGGAATCTTTTGCATATGCATCTCCGTTTTTCTTCGTTCTCTTTTGGTGCCCGTGCGCATGCAATGCGGTCAGCGGGCTGCGGATGCGCGGCCATTTTGTCTTTTTCACACAAAAGGTGCAGGGCATGAACAACAAGGGTCAGATTCTGGGTGGGGGAGAAGCGCGCTGGTCGCGCCGGCAGTTGCTGCGGGCCACGGGCGCGGCCACGGTGGTGGGCGCCTCGGGCGTGGTGGGCAGCCACGTGCTGGCCGCCGGCAAGCTGCGCGAGGTGAAGCTGGCGTGGAACGCCAATGCCATCTGCCTGTCGGCCGCCCCGGTGGCGATCGAGCGTGGCATCTTCGAAAAGCACGGCCTCAAGGTCGAGCTGGTCAACTTCGCCGGTTCCACCGACCAGCTGCTGGAGACCATCGCCACCTCCAAGGCCGACGCCGGCCTGGGCATGGTGCACCGCTGGATCAAGCCGCTGGAGTCGGGCTTCGACGTGAAGCTGGTGGGCAGCTCGCACGGTGGCTGCTCGCGCCTGGTGGGCTACGAAGCGGCGGGCGTGACCAGCCTGCAAAAGCTCAAGGGCAAGACCATTGCCGTGTCGGACCTCAACAGCCCGGGCAAGAACTTCTTCTCGGTGCTGCTCACCAAGGCCGGCCTGAACCCCGAAAAGGACGTGACATGGCGCCAGTTCCCCGGCGACATGCTGGGCCTGGCCGTGGAAAAGGGCGAGGCCCAGGCCATTGCCGACGGCGACCCCAACCTGCTGCTGATCCAGCGCCGCACCAAGGGCCTGGTGGACCTGGCCTCCAACCTCTCGGGCGAGTACGCGGCCAAGACCTGCTGCGTGCTCGGCGTGAGCGGCGCCATGGTGCGCAACGACAAGGGCACGGCCGCGGCCCTCACGCGCGCCATCATCGAGGCCTCGGACTTCGTGGCCGACAACCCGAACGAGACGGCGCGCATCTTCAGCCCTTACTCCAAGGTGCCGCAGGACGACCTGCGCGCCGTGCTGGGCACGCTCACGCACCGCAGCCACCCCGTGGGCACGGCGCTGCGCCAGGAGATCGAGTTCTATGCGCGCGACTTCAAGCTGGTGGGGGTGCTCAAGCCCTCCACCGATCCCGCACGTTTCGCCGCCCACGTGCATGCCGACGTGCTGGCCTGAAGTGACGCATTCCCTGAGTCGCTTCGCGCCTTCACCCCTCTCTCGCATTGCCGCGCAATGCGGGAGGAGGACGCCCCCAGCTCGGCGCGGTGCGGTGGCCCTTGCGCGGGCGCACTGGCTGTGGGCGCGCCAGTTTCACGGGTTGTGGGCGATGCGCATCGCCACACGAGCTGACATTCACCGGAGTTTGCCATGAGCACCGTTGCCGACCATATCCTGCCAGCGCCCAATTCCGTGGCCGAGGCGCCCCGGGCGCGACGCCCCGCGGCGCCTCCCGCGAAGGTGGCCGCGCCCGCCGCATTCGGCGCGGCCCGGCCCATTCCCGCCTTCTGGCGGACGGGCCTGTTGGCCGCCGCCGCCTGGGCGGCGCTGGGCCTGCTGACCTACCTGTGGCCCAACAAGCCGGCAGGCTTCAGCGAGTGGGCATTCACCGAAGAATTCGCCATCGGTGCCGGTGCCGTGGCAGTGCTTCTGGCGGTGCTGGCGTTCGTTGCGGGCGCGCTGGGGCCCGTGGGCCACAAGGTGCGGCGGACCGGCCCCTGGCTGGTGGCCATCGCCGCCGGCCTCACGGTGTGGGAGGTGTTCACCGCCAAGCTGGGCACCTTGCCGCCCCCGTTCTTCGCACCGCCGCAAAGCCTGGTGGAGGTCTACGCCACCGACTGGGCGCGCCTGCTGGAAAGCGCGGGCGCATCGGTCCGCCTGCTGGGGCTGGGCATCGCCATCGGCGCGGCGGCAGGTTTCACCACGGGCGTGCTCATCGGCTGGTCGCGCCAGGCCAGCTACTGGATCCACCCGGTGCTGCGCATCCTGGGCCCCGTGCCCACCACGGCGCTGCTGCCGGTGAGCTTCTACTTCTTTCCGTCCAGCTGGTCGACGGCGATCTTCCTGATCGCGCTGGGCACGGCCTTCCCGGTCGCCATCCTCACCTGGTCGGGCGTGGCGGGCGTGCACAAGAACTACTACGACGTGGCGCGCACCATGGGCGCGTCGCCCTGGTTCCTGGTGCTGCGCGTGGCCATCCCGGCGGCGCTGCCGCAGGTGTTCGTGGGCCTGTTCATGGGCCTGGGCGCGGCGTTCTCCACCCTGGTGGTGGCCGAGATGCTGGGCGTGAAGGCCGGCCTGGGCTGGTACCTGACCTGGGCCCAGGGCTGGGCGGCGTACCCCAACATGTACGCCGCGCTGATCGTCATGGCGCTGCTGTTCTCGGGCGTGATCACCTTGCTGTTCGTGCTGCGCGACCGGGTGCTGTCGTGGCAGAAGGGGGTGGTGAAATGGTGAGCACCGCGACCGCCCCTGAAGCGGGTGTGGGAGCCAAAGTGACGGGCGCACGCATCGACGTGCGCAATGTGAGTCACTGGTTCGACCTGCCCGCCGGCCCGCTGCACGTGATCGACGAGCTGGACCTGTCCATCGCCCCCGGCGAGTTCGTGGCCCTGCTCGGGCCCAGCGGCTGCGGCAAGAGCACGCTGTTGCGCCTGGTGGCGGGGCTGGAGCCCGCGACCACGGGCGAGCTGCTGCAGGACGGCGCGCCCATCACCGACCCCGATCCCTCGCGCATCGTGGTCTTCCAGGACCCCACGCTGTTTCCCTGGCGCACCGTGTGGGACAACGTGGCCCTGGGCCTGCAGGCGCGCGGCATCCTGCGCCAGCAGCGCCACCGGGTGGACGAAGCGCTGCGCCTGGTCGGCCTGCAGGACTTTGCCAAGGCCTTCCCGCACCAGCTGTCGGGCGGCATGGCGCAGCGCGTGGCATTGGCCCGTGCGTTGGTCAACGACCCGAGCCTCCTGGTGCTCGACGAGCCGCTGGGCAAGCTCGATTCGCTCACGCGCCTGACCATGCAGACCGAGCTCGTGGACCTGTGGCAGCGCACGGGCTTCTCGGCCCTGCTGGTCACGCACGATGTGGAAGAGGCGCTCTTCATGGCCCAGCGCGTGGTGGTGTTCTCCGACCGGCCCGCGCGCATCCAGCAGGTGCTGGTGAACGATTTGCCCTACCCGCGCCACCGCGGCGACCCGCGCCTTGCGGCCCTGCGCCACGAGGCCCTGGCGTTGCTGGGCCTGGGTGCGAGCTGGTAGGCCAGCGGGTTGTCGCCGGATCTGCTGAACGGCCTGCTCGAAGGCCTGCTCGCCGCGCAGCAGGGCCTGCGCGCGGTGCTGCATGCGCTGGGCCTGGCGCCGGAAGTCCATGGCCAGCCCGCATGGCCGTGGGGGCACCGCATCGCGGCCGAGATGCTGGCGGTGGACGCGGGCCACGCGCGGCAGGTGCTGCTGTCCCTGTTGTGCGCGGGGGCCGCGCTGCTGGCCCTGGCGGTGTCGCTGCCCTTCCAGCGCGCGCGCCCGTGGCTGATCGCCTTGGCGGCCGCATTGCTGGTGTTTGCCCCCTGGCCCCAGGCGCACCTGCTGCTCGCGCCCGCCGTGCCCACCAGCCTGCACCAGTCGCCCACCGGTTTCGCTGCCGGGGGCATCGTGCGCGGCCAGGCTGTCTACCAGCAGCACTGCGTGCGCTGCCACGGCGCCGATGGCCGGGGCGAAGGCCCCGATGCCCCGCAGCTGGCCCAGTGGCCGCCCAACCTGAACGGCGCGCTGCTGTGGAAGCGGCTCGACGGCGAGCTGTTCTGGCGTGTGCGCGAGGGCATGCACAACCGCGCTGGCGTGCAGACCATGCCGGGCGTGGGCAGCGCGCTGCGCGACGAAGAGATCTGGGACGTGCTGGACTATCTGCAGGCCCATGCCGCAGGGCAGATGCTGCGCGAGGCCGGCACCTGGGATCGGCCCGTGCGCCTGCCCGGCATGGCCGTGCAGTGCCGCCATGGCCGGGCCCGCCAGAGCCGGGACCTGGTGGGCCAGCGCGTGCGTGTGGCCGTGGCGGGCCCGGGCGTGCCGCTGGTGGCCGATGACCCGCGCCTGGTAACCCTGGTGGCGGGCGCCTTGCCGGCGGGCGCCGATGCCGAGTGCCAGCCGCAGGGCGATCCGCAGCACAAAAGCGCCGTGGAGCAGGCGCTGGCCCTGGTGTTGGGCGTGTCTGCCGCCGAACTGCCGGGCTACCAGCTGATCGTGGACCGCGCGGGCTGGCTGCGTGCGCGGGGCCAGCCCGGCAAGGCCGCGTGGTCCGAGGACGACCTGGTCTGCCGGGCCACCGCCGCGCCCGCGCCGCCGGTCGGGGCCGCCACGGCGCCGGTGGATGGCCTGCAGGCGCTCATACGCCGCATGGACGCCGAGCCGGTGCGCCTTGTGCGAGGAGGCTTTCCCCACTGAGCACCGGGCCTTGGGCCGCCGTGGGGCCAGGGCCCGGAAAATGAATGAAAACGGCTTACAGCGCCGTTGGACAAGCGCTGATAGCTATCAATGAGATAGCATTTCGCCCCAACCTCGGTGGCTCACGCTCCCGGCTGGACCAGGTTGATGAGATTGCCGCACGTGTCCTCGAACAGCACCGCCTTGATGGGCCCCATGGCCAGGGGCGTGCCACGGAACGCCACGCCCCGCTCCGAAAGCCTGCGGAACTCCGCATCGATGTCATGGGTCATGAACGCGGTGGCCGGAATGCCCGCCTCGAACAAGGCCTTCTGGTAAACCCGCGCGGGCGCGAAGGCCATGGGCTCCAGCACCAGCTCGACGCCCGTGGCGCCTTCCGGCGATGTCACGGTGAGCCAGCGGAAGGTGCCCATGGGAATGTCATGCTTCTTCTCGAAGCCAAGGACCGTGGTGTAGAAGTGCAGGGCGTGGTCCTGGTCTTCGACGAACAGGCTGGAGAGCGTGATTTGCATGGGTTCTTCCTCGCGGTTTTCGTGGGGGGAGGGGCTGCCGGGCCGGAACCTCCCTGGATTCCGGCGGCCTGTGGGCCGGATTCTCCACGGTACGGCTTGGCGCCGCCACCGCGCCACCCCGAAGCACAAAAGCCCGCGGGTGCGGGCTTTGTACACGGAATGGCGCTCCACGGGCGGCGAGAAAGCTAGGGCTTCTCTATGTATCCCGGCTCGGCGGCTTCGTCCGGGGGCTCCTTGGGCGCTTCGGGTTCGACCACCTGGCCCACGGCCGCGCCGCCGAGGGCGCCGGCAATGGCGCCTGCCGTGCCGCCCACGAACACGCCCACGGGCCCGGCCACCGCCACGCCCACGGCCGCGCCGGCGGCGGCTCCGGCCATCATGCCGCCCCCCATCAGGGCGGATTTGGACTCGCGCTCGGATTCACTCGGGCTCAGGGTATGTTGCGCGGCGGGGTCGGGGTCCTGCGAGGGGACGCCGTGGCCGGGCACGGCCTGTGCGGCCAGGTCGGGGTCGATGGGTTTTTCCTCGGCCACGGGATTCGAGAGGGTGTTCATGGGGCTCTCCTTGTCGTGTTGCGGGCAGGCGAGCAATGTCACTCGCTGCATTCATTCTTGGACGGGGCGGGCGCGCTGCCCGCCATCCAAGGAATCGGCCGCCTGTCGGACAAATGCCCGTGGCGCGGGCCTGCTTGACGGGGGTCAAGGAGCGGGCGGCCCCGGGGCCGGCCCGTGGCGCAAGGGTGCGAACGCACGGCGGCCGCGCCGCAGCCAGGGTTTGGGTATGAAAAGTGCCGCTGCCGACCATCCATCCAGCGGTAGTTGCTATAAAAGGAGAAGCGTTGGCGAGAAACGGCCGGCCGCCGCTACATCGGCTCCAGCCGCGCCCTCTTCATCATGGTTTCCGTGAATGCGATTTCCTTGCCGAAAGCGCGTGTGAAGGCCTCGCTGTCCTGCACGAAGACCTGGCCGCCCTGTTCTTCCAGCGCGCTCACGACGGCGGGCTGCCTGAGCGCGGCATCGAGGGCGGCGCGCACGCGCGCGACGATGGCGTCGGGCGTGCCGGTGGGCACCGAGACACCGCCCCACGACGTCAGCTCCACGCCGGGCACCTGCAGCTCCGCCAGCGTGGGCACGCCCGGCAGCTTGGGGTTGCGCCGGGGGCCGGTCACGGCCAGGGCCCGCAATTTTCCAGCCTGGATGTTGGCGTACGCCACCGAGGTGATGGGGGCGCCGAAAGTCACCTGCTGGCCCATCACGGCATTCACGATCTCCGAGGCGCCCTTGTAGGGCACGTGGGTGGCTTCGGCCTGGGCCACGCTCAGCAGCATCTCCACCCCCAGATGCGACGGGGTGCCGATGCCGCCCGACGCGTAGTCGATCTTGCCCGGCTGAGCGCGCATGCGGGTGAGCAGTTGCTCCAGCGTGCGGATGTCGGAGCTCGCGTGCACGATCACCGTGGTGTCGGAACTGGTGAGCCCGATCACGTGGCGGAAGTCCTTGAGCACGTCATACCCGGGCGCCTTGTACATGCGCATGCTGGCCGCCATCGGTGAGCCCGAGTAGATCCAGGTGTAGCCGTCCGGCGCGGCCTTGGCCACCTGCCGCGCGCCCAGGTTGCCGCCCACGCCGCCACGGTTCTCGATGACCACGGGCTGGCCCAGTTCCTTGGACACGGCCTCGGCCACGATGCGGGCCGTGGTGTCGGGCCCCGTGCCGGCCAGATAGGGCACCACCCACTTGATGGCGCGGCGGGGCCAGGGGTCGGAGGCCAGGGCGGGCGTGCCCGCCAGCAGCGGCAGCAGGCTGGCGGCCAGCAGGGCGCGGCGGCGCGGGGAGGATGGGGAATGGGTTGTCATGTCTTGTCTCCTTGTGATTGTCGGGTGGGTGCGCTCGCGCACTGGGGCACCGTTGTGGCGGTATGGCGGACCCGAGCAACTGGCCTGGCCCGGGCCGGGGCCTGCGCGCCGCAGCGGCGGCGCAGCCGCTCAGGGGGCTGCCAGCAATTCCTTGGCGATGGTGTTGCGCTGGATCTCGCTCGTGCCCGTGAGCACCCGGTACATGCGCAGCATGCGGAACAGGAATTCCACGCGCCGGCCCTGCACGATGCCTTCGCCGCCGTGGATCTGCACCGCGCGGTCGGCAATGCGGAACGCCGCTTCCGAGCAGAACAGCTTGGCCATCGCTGCCTGCGCGCGCGGATCGCCGCCCGCGTCGATCTGCCGGGCGGTGGCCAGCATCAGCCCGCGCGCGGCGGCCCAGTCGGTCGCCATGTCGGCCAGCATGTGCTGAATGGCCTGGAACTGCCCGATGGCGCGGCCGAACTGCTGGCGCTGCTGCGCGTAGTCGCGCGCATCGCGCAGCGCCACCTGGGCCAGGCCCAGCATGGCGGGGCAGTGCAGCAGCCGGTTCACGGTGATGCGGCCCAGCGCCAGCGCCAGGCCCCGGCCCGGCTCGCCGATGAGGTGGGTGGCCGGCACGCGCGCGCCGTCCAGGGCGATGTTGCCCGTGCTCGTCTGGCCCGCCATGGTCTTGTAGCCCGCCTGCACGCGCACGCCGGGCGCATGCAGGTCCACGAAGAACGCGGACACCTCGCGCTGCGCCGGATCGGTGGCGGTGGAGGCCATCAGCACCGCATAGTCGGCAAAGGGCGAGCCCGAGATGAAGCGCTTCTCGCCGGTGAGCACGTAGTGGTCGCCATCCTTCACGGCGCGGGTCTGCACGTTGCCCGCATCCGAGCCCGCCTCGGCCTCGGTCAGCGCAAAGCAGATCGCCATGTCGGCCTGCGCCACGGGCAGGATGAAGTTCTGCAGCTGGAACGGCGTGGCGACGCGCGCCAGCGCGCCCACGCGCGGCGGGCCGCTCAGCTCGCCGAACACATGCGGCGCGAAGGGCGAGCCGCTGGCATAGATCGCTTCCTTCACGAGCACATGGTCCAGCACCGACAGGCCCAGGCCGCCCATCTGCGGAGGCAGCGTCATGCCGTAGAAGCCCAGCGCGTGCGAACGTTTCCACACCTGGCGCAGCAGCGCCTTGCCGGGGCTGTTCTCGTGGTCGATGCCATGCTCGCGCGCCAGCGCGGCCAGCTCGCCGTGCAGGTACTCGTTGATGCGGGTGATCAGCTCGGCCGCCTGCGGCGAGCCTTCGAACGGCACGCCCGGAAACAGTGGCGCGGGGATGGGGGAGGTGATGTCGTGGTTGTTCATGTCGAGATTCCTTGTCGGTTGTGGTGCCGACTGGATGTGGAAACTGGCGCGGCCCGGTGCCGCGGACGCGGGGCGAGGGCCGCCTCTGGCGGACGCGCCAGGGCGCGCGGCGCCTCGGGGGGATGCCGCTCTCTAGTTCACCATGCGGCCCCGGCCTTCCCAGTAGGGGGCCTGCACCGCGCGGCGCATGACCTTGCCGTTGGGGTTCTTGGGCAGCGTGGGCACGAACTCGATGCGCCGGGGCCGCTTGAAGCCGCCCAGGTGCTGGGCGCAGAAGGCGTCGATGGCGGCGCTGACCTCGTCGCCCGCCGTGCGGCCGGGCTTGAGCACCACGTGCGCGGCCACGGCCTCGCCCCACTTGTCGTCGGGCACGGCGAACACGCAGGCGTCGGCGATCGCGTCATGCTGGTACAGCACCGCTTCCACCTCCGACGGGTACACGTTGAAGCCGCCGCTGATCACCATGTCCTTCTTGCGGTCCACGATGTAGACAAAGCCTTCGTCGTCCATGCGGGCCAGGTCGCCCGTGTGGTACGCACCGTCCTTGAGCACCTCGGCCGTGAGCTCGGGCGCGCGCCAGTAGCCCGCGAAGACGTCGTCGCCGCGCACCACGATCTCGCCGATCTCGCCCGTGGCCACGGGCCGGCCGTCGTCGTCCAGGATCTGCACGTCGCATTCGAGGAACGGCCGCCCGCACGATGCCAGGCGCTCGGGCCGCGCGGCGCGGGCAAACAGATGGTCTTCCACCGACAGGCCACAGACACCCGAGGTCGTCTCGCCCGCGCCATAGCCTTGCTGCAGGATGGGGCCGAACACGTCCATGGCCTTCAGGATGCGCGCGGGCGCCATGGGGGCGGCGCCATAGCCCAGGCGCAGCAGGTCCGGCAGGGGGCGGTACTGACCCTCCAGCTCGGCCAGCAGCATGTTGATCATGGTGGGCACCATGAAGGTGTGCGTCACGCGGTCGGCGCGCATGTCGGCGATGAAGCGCGCGGGCTCGAAGCCGTTGAACAGGCGGATGGTCACGCCCTGGCACAGCGCGGGCACGATCTGCATGCCCGATGCGTGCGTGATCGGCCCCACCAGCCCCAGGATGTGCCCGGGCTGCTGTCCGTCCGAGCGCGTGAGGAACTTGCGCAGCTGCGCCAGCCGGTTGCCAAAGGTCTGCATGGCCGCCTTGAGCACGCCCGACGAGCCCGAGGTGTAGTGCAGCACCGCCACCTCGTGCTCGTGCACCTGCACGGGGCTGAAGGCATCGCTGGCCTGCGCCAGTGCGGCCTCGTAGCTTGCGGCACCTGCGCCATCGAGCAGCAGCAGGCGCGGCATGCCGCCCTGCAGTGCCTGCTCCACGTGCGGGCGGATGGCCTCGGCCCGCTCGGCCGTGGTGACGATGAGGGCGGCATCGCTGTTGGCCGCCACGGCGCCCACTTCGGCGGGCGACAGACGGGCGTTGAAGGGTGCCTTGACGAGCCCGGCCTTGTAGCAGGCGATCTCGATCTCGACGATCTCCACGCAGTTGGGCAGGTAGATGCCCACGCGGTCGCCGCGCGCCAGGCCCAGGCCGAGCAGGGCGTTGGCCAGGCGGTTGGAGCGCTGCTCCAGCTCGGCATAGGTGACGCTGCGCGCGGGGCTCTTCACGGCCACGCGCCGGGCGTGCGTCCGGGCGCTCCTGGCGACAAGCGCGCCCACGTTGGCGACCGCGCGGGGAGGGAGGGGGGAGGGGGTGGTAATGGCTGTCTCCTGAAACACCGGCCCCGTCGAGCGCGGGGCATGGGGCCACTGTTCCAGAAGACGGGGGTATCAGGGAAATACCGATTGCTGATGGGGAGGTATCAGATGGATTGATGGCCTTGCTGCCAGCCACCACCCCGGGAACACTATTTCGCCTTGGCGCGGGCGGAGGGCTTTCTGCCGGCGGGCCTGGCGGCATTGAGCTCCACCGCAGCGCGGATGAGCGCCTTGAAGGCATCGGCATCCACCTCATCGCCTTCATGGATGTCGATGGCCCGCCGCGCGTTGCCGTCCAGGCTGGCGTTGAAGAGCCGGGCCGGGTCGGGCAGCGAGGCCCCCTTGAGGAAGGTGAGCTTCACCGCCGCCTTGTAGCTCTCGCCGGTGCACAGGATGCCGCCCAGCGACCACACGGGCGTGCCCATCCACTTCCATTCCTCCACCACGCCGGGCGCGGCCTCGTGGATGAGCTGGCGCATGCGGGCCAGCGCGCGGCCGCGCCAGTCGGCGAGGTCGGCGATGCGCTGGTCGATGAGGGTGGAGGCGGGCTGGTTGTTTGTGGTGCTGGTGGATGGCATGCGTGTCTCCTGCGGCTGGTTTTTCGGGAAGGCGTGCGATCAATCTGCAGCGCAGGATGTTCCTGCGGCCTGCAGCACCGCCTTGATGAACCGCGCTTTCTCGTCGCGGTATCGGTCCATCCCATCGGATGCGAACCGCTGTTTGAGCTGGTTGTACTGGGTTACCAGCGCAGGGTCGGCGCGCAAGGCATCGCGAAAATGCAGAAAGAACTCGAACTCCGAGCCACGCGCTACCACCTGCAGTGCAACGTCCATGGTGGTGTCGGCTGACAAAAGCATGCACAGCGCGGGCGTGCGCAGCGTGCCGGCCTTGGCCACGTAGCCCGCAGCTTCCAGGGCTTCGACACTGCGTGCGTGGTCCTGCGCCGGTACCAGCAAGCAGATGTCCAGGTCGCCCTTGGAGATGGCGCCTGGGATGGACGAGGCACCGATGTGTTCGATGATGGCGTGGGGCACAAGCCTGGCGACTTCAGCGGCCACCGCCGCGAAGGTGGCTGCTGCCTGGTCCTGGTACTGCGCGGATTCGAGCAATGTCACCCTGGGCATCCTCACACCACCGCCTCCCACTTCCCCGACACCACCAGTTCCAGCACCACCGCGATCAGCGCCTCCATCACCACCTGCATCACGCCGTCCACCTCGCGGTCGGCGGTGGTGGCCAGGGTATAGCTGCGCGTCAGCTCGGGGTTGACCACGCGGGCCACCATCCAGTCGGGGCCGGCGGCAGGCGCGTCGCCCAGCGCGCAGGCGGGCGTGAAGGTGAAGCCGCCCCCGCACGCGTACAGCGACCGGATCACGCGGGCGGAGTCGTGTTCGTGGGCGATGTTCAGGGCCACGCCGCGCGCGGCGGCGGCTTCTTCCACCCGCTGGCGGATGGAGTAGCGGCGCGACTGCAGCACCAGGGGCTGCGCGGCGGCGTCGGCGAAGTCGATGGTGGGGCGCGCGGTGGCGGCCGCCGCGCCCGCAACGGTGCCGGTAGTGGCGGCGATGGCGTCGGCACCCGGTGGCTTGCGCAGCAGCGCCCGCACGGCGCCGCCGGGGTCGTGCCCGCAAAAATACATGGCCTCGCGCACCAGCGGGCGGCAGTGCAGGCCCTCCACCTGCGCCGCGTCCACCAGGATGCCGATGTCCGCGCGGCGGTCGAGCATCGCCTTTTTCACCATCAGGCTCAGGTCGTCCAGGACAAAGACGCGGATGCGCGGGTGCGACTCCTTCAGGTGCGCCAGCAGCGGGCCCATGATCAGCGACGAGAGCAGGAACGGCACCGCGATCGTCGCCGAGCCCTCGGGCCCCTGCGGCAGGCGCTGGATGCGCTCGCGCATCGCGGCGGCGTCGCTCAGCAGGCGGCGGGCGTCTTCGTACAGCTGCTGCCCGGCGGGCGTGGGCGTGACGCCGGCGTGCGAGCGCTCGAACAGCCGCGCGCCCAGCTCGCCCTCGAGCTTCTTGATCTGCGCGGTGAGCGCGGGCTGGGCGATGTACAGCGTGCCCGCCGCGCGCGAGAGGCTGCCGGCTTCCAGCACGGCGATGAAGTAGCGGAGCGCGCGCAGGTCCATGGGGCAGGGCGGAATCTGGGGGAGGAAGGAGGGTGGTCGGCGGATGAATCGCACGCAACTCTAACCTGCCCGCCACCCCGGGCCGGGGGTATGCGGAGGGCGAGTTTGCAAACGCGTTTTTCTTCGTTGGGGCGCGGGCTCCGCGCGCGGATCATGCCCTTCAACCCCATCCCCCAACCGCTTATCCCGCAGGAGCCCGCTATGCCCGTCCAGTTCATCGGCATGATCCAGCCGAACGAAGTGTCAGAAACCATTCCCCGCCGTGGCCCGGCGGTGGACCCCGCCTATGTGCGCGTGTTCGCCCAGGCGCACGAGCACGCGGGATTCGACCGCATCCTGGTGCCCGCCAGCTCATCGAGCCCCGACACGCTGCTCACCGCCACCTACGCGGCCTCCGTCACGCAGAAGATCGGCCTGCTGCTGGCCCACCGCCCCGGTTTCGTGGCGCCCACGCTGGCCGCGCGCCAGCTGGCCACGCTGGACCACTACACCGGCGGCCGCCTGGCGGTGCACTACATCAGCGGCGGCTCGGACGAAGACCAGCAGCGCGACGGCGACTTCCTCGGTCACGACGAGCGCTATGCGCGCACCGACGAATACCTCACCATCCTGCGCCGCGTGTGGGCCGAGGACAAGCCCTTCGACCACGAAGGCACCTACTACCGCGCCAAGGGTGCCGTGTCCGAGGTGAAGCCGCTGCAGGGCCAGCGCGTGCCCATCTACTTTGGCGGCGCATCGGCCCCCGCCTTGCAGGTGGCCGGCAAGCATGCCGACGTGTACGCGCTGTGGGGCGAATCGCTGGCCCAGGCCGGCGACCTGGTGCGCCGCGTGCGCGCCGAGGCCACCTTGCACGGCCGCCATGTGGATTTCAGCATCTCGTTCCGTCCCATCCTGGGCAAGACCGAGGACGAGGCCTGGGCCAAGGCCGAGCGCATCCTGGACGACACCCGCCGCCTGCGCGTGCAGCAGGGCTATGCACGCGGCGTGGGGCCGCAGCAAAGCGAAGGCGCGCAGCGCCTGCTGGCCGATGCGGCCAAGGGCGACCGCGTGGACGAACGCCTGTGGACGGCCATCGCGCGCGAGATCGGCGGGCGGTCCAACTCGACCTCCCTGGTCGGCACGCCCGAGCAGGTGGCCGACGCGCTGCTCAAGTACTACGACCTGGGCATCACCACCTTCCTCATCCGGGGCTTCGACCCGCTGGTGGATGCCATCGACTACGGCCGCGAGCTGCTGCCCCTGGTGCGCGCCAAAGTGGCTGAACGCGACGGCGAGCATGCCGCGCAAACCCTGCGCAAGGCAGCCTGATGAGCGGCCGCATCGACCACGCCGAGGGCAACCGCCCCGGCATCGGCAGCGACGACAGGGGCAGCGCCGGCCACCGCAGCCGCCCCGGCGCATCGCGCCGCCAGTGGCTGCAGCAGGCGGCGGCCCTGTCGGTGGGCGCCACCGGCATCCTGGGCCCGGGCTCCTCCGCCCACGCACAGGCGCAGGCACCTGCGGCATCGCTGGTGCTGGGCGACCAGGCCGGTGGATTGCGTGCCCTGTTCGAAGCCGCCCGCACGCTGGAGGGCGCACCGTTTGCCTGGCGCTGGGCCAACTTCCAGGGCGCGGCGCCGCTGTTTGAAGCGCACCGCAGCGGCGCGGTGGACACCGCCATGGCCGGCGACCTGCCCGTGCTGGCGGCCGCGGTGGGCAAGACGCCGCTCAAGATCGTGGCCACCCGCGTCGGCCAGCCCGACTCGCTGGGCATCGTGGTGCAGGGCGACTCGCCGCTGGGCAAGGTGGCCGACCTGCGGGGCAAAACCGTCATCGTCTCGTCCGCGCGCGGCAGCATCTCGCAATACCAGCTGTACGGCGCGCTGGAAGAGGCGGGCGTCAAGCGCGAGGAGGTCACGGTCAAGTTCGTGCTGCCCACCGACGCAGCCGCCGCCTTCGCCTCCCGGCAGATCGACGCCTGGGCGATCTTCGACCCCTACTACACCATCGCCCTGCAGCAGGGCGGCCGCATCCTGCGCGACGGGCGCGGCATCAACACCGCCCTGGGCTTCATCACCGCCACCGAGGCCGCCCTGGCCGACCCGGCCAAGCGCGCCGCCATCGTGCAGTACCTGGACCGCCTGGCCCGCGCCGGCGACTGGGCCCTGGCCCACCGCGAGGCGTATGCGCAGGTCTACACCCAGCTCACGCGCCTGCCCATCGACGCCTCGCGCATCATCACCGGGCGCGCGGCCATCGCGGCCCGGCCCGTGACGCAGGCGGATGTCACGGCGCTGCAGACGGTGGCGGACCGTTCCGCGCGCGATGGGATCCTGCCGGTGCGGGTGGATGTGGCGGCGATCACGGATATGCAGGTTTGGCGAGGGGCCGTGTGAGCAGTGGATTCTCTGTTTTGAATGAAAAATGGCCCTGGCGCTTTCTGGTCAAGCGCTGGGTGCTATTGAAACGAGAGCGGACGATGTGCCGCTCTTTTTCTTTCGGCCGTGAGGAGATCCGGGCCGAACTAGCGCACGAGGCCTGACAATTCATTCCAGCCAACGCCGCTTCGTGGCGCGGCTTCACGGCCAGCCGCCAGCCGGCAGTCGGCACGGGGGGCGCCTCGCGAAGGGGCTCGTGCACGGGAGCCAGGCGGCGAGCGGCTCGTTGCGTATCTCGCACGGAGGACACCATGGGACTCTTGACCTTCAGCATCAACGTCACCCTGGACGGCTGCGTCGACCACCAGGAAGGAATCGCCGACGAGGAGACACACGCCTTCTTCACCCGCCTCATGGACGAGAACGGGGCGATGCTGTGGGGCCGCGTGACCTACGAGATGATGGAGAGCTACTGGCCAGCGGTGGCGCGTGGCGACGCGGAGGCGCCGGCGGCGGTGCGCGAGTGGGCGGTCAAGCTGGAGGCCAAGCCGAAGTACGTGGTGTCCTCGACGCGAAAGGACTTCCCGTGGACCCGCAGCCGCCACATCGCCGGCGACCTGCGCACGGGCGTGCAGCAGCTCAAGGACGCGACCCCAGACGGCGTACTTCTCGGTAGCGGCAAGCTCGCGACCGAGCTGGACCGGCTGGATCTGATCGACGAGTACCAATTGCTCGTCCATCCCAGGATCTCCGGCCACGGCCCAACCCTGTACGAGAGCGGGCTGCCCGGTACGCGGCGGCTCGCGTTGATCTCGGCGAGGCCGCTGCGCTGCGGCGCGGTCGCCATGCACTACCGGCGCGCGCGCTGAGGCCGGGAGGGGCCCTGCCGCCTCACGGCGTGCAGCCCTTGGACGGGTCCGCGCTGCGCGGCCCGCCGGTGAGGCGGGCGTTGCGGCGGCGCCGCCAAAAAAAGCCACCGGCAGCCCCTGGCCGGGACGCGTCTTGCATCTGGCGCTCAGCCCGCCACCGCCCGCATTCCCACCAGCCCGGGCATCGCGCCCCGCATCGCCTCCAGGAACAACCGCAACCGCGCCGGATAGAACCGCGCGTAGGGGTACACCAGGTACACCGGCAGCGGCGCGGCGTGCCATGTGGGCACCAGGTGCAGCAAATGCCCCTGCCGCACATCGTTGTCCACGATCCACGCCGATGAAATGCATGCCCCCAGTCCGGCCAGCGCGGCGCTGCGCAGGGCATACAGGCTGTCGGTGGCCAGGCGCGGTGTGATGCCGAAGGTGTGGGCCTCCCCGCTGGGCTCGTGCACCAACGTCACGTCGCGCCGGTAGAAGGTGCTGAGCGCCAGCCAGGGCAGCCGCTGCAGGTCCTGCGCATGCTCGGGCGTGGGGCGCCCGGCCATGAGGGCCGGGGAGGCGAGCACGATGCGGGGCACTTCGGCCAGGCGCACGGCGACCACGCTGGGGTCGTCCACCGCGCCGACCTGGATGGCGCAGTCGATGCCTTCGGCGATGAAGTTGGGGCGCCGGTCGTGCAGCATCCATTCCACGTCCACCTCGGGGTAGCGGCGCAGGTAGGCCATCAGCGGGGCGATGAACTGGTCTTGCCCGAAGGCGTGCGGCGCCAGCACGCGCAGGGTGCCGCGCGGGGTGTCGGCCGTGCCGCGCAGGTCGTCTTCCATGGCGCGCCAGTCTTCCAGCAGGGCCTTGGCGTGGGCAAAGCAGCGTTCGCCGTCTTCCGTCAGCTTCATCACATGCGTGGAGCGCTGCAGCAGCTTGATGCCCAGGCTGCGCTCCAGCGCCTGCAGGCGGCGGCTCACGGTGGGCTGGCTGGTGCCCAGCTGCTGGGCGGCGGCAGACAGGCTGCCGGTCTCCACGATGCGGATGAAGGTCTGCATCAGCTCGATGCGGTCGGCGCCGGGCGGCAGGGTGATGGTCATGCGTCAAGCGTATAACAAATCTGCAGCTTGGCCCACTACCCAAGGGGAGGATGCGCTAGAACAATCGCACCATTCCTTTTGTTGAGCGGGTTTGAGATGTCTTCCATTCAAAATTTGCATGCAACAAGCCCTGCCGCCGGCACGGCCCCGGCGCGGCCGCCTGCCGAGGGCGCGGTGAGCGCGCCGCTCTTGCTGCTGCTGGCCACCACGGCGGGGCTGAGCGTGGCGTCGCTGTACTACAGCCAGCCCATGCTGGGCGTGCTGGGGCCCGACATGCAGGCCGACAGCCGCGTGGTGGGCCTGGTGCCCACGCTCACCCAGCTGGGGTATGCGCTGGGCATTCTGCTGCTGGCCCCGCTGGGCGACCGGTATGACCGGCGCCGCATCATCGTCATCAAGTCCATCGCGCTGATGCTGGCCCTGCTGCTGAGCGGCCTGGCGCCCGGCATGGGCGCGCTGCTGGCGGCCAGCCTGGCCGTGGGCCTGGCAGCCACGGTGGCGCAGGACGTGGTGCCCGCCGCCGCCACGCTGGCCCCGGCCGCGCAGCGCGGGCGCATGGTGGGCATCGTGATGACCGGGCTGCTGCTGGGCATCTTGCTGTCGCGCGTGGTCAGCGGCTTCGTGGCGCAGCAGTGGGGCTGGCGCACGGTGTATGTGGCGGCGGCGGTGGCCATTGCGCTGCTGACGGTGGCCGTGTGGCGCGGGCTGCCGCGTTTCGCGCCCACCACGCAGCTGGGCTATGGGGCGTTGATCGGCTCGATGGTGGCACTGTGGCGTCAGCACGCGGCGCTGCGCCGCGCGGCCTGGGCGCAGGGCCTGCTGGCCGTGGGCTTCAGCGCCTTCTGGTCCACGCTGGCGGTGATGCTGCACAGCCAGTTCCACCTGGGCACGGCGGCGGCGGGTGCGTTTGGCCTGGCCGGGGCGGCGGGCGCATTGGCCGCGCCCCTGGCGGGGCGCCTGGCCGACAAGCGCGGGCCCGAGGTCGTGACCCGCTATGGCGCCGGGCTGGCGGCCGCATCGTTTGCCGTGATGGCGCTGGCGCCGCTGCTACCGGCACAGGCGCAGCTCGCGTTGATCGTGGCCAGTGCCATCGGTTTTGACTTTGGCGTGCAGGCCACGCTGGTGGCGCACCAGACCATCGTGTACGGCATCGACCCCGCCGCGCGCAGCCGGCTCAATGCGCTGCTGTTCACGGGCATGTTCATCGGCATGTCGGCCGGCGCGGCGCTGGGCAGCCTGGTGCTGGCGCAGTGGGGCTGGCTGGGGGTGGTGGCGCTGGCCACCGCGGGGTCGCTGGCGGCCCTGGGGGCTCGGATGGTGGGGAGGGCACCCTGATTGGAGTGAAAATGGCCCCTTGCGCTTGTTGGACAAGCGCTGGCAGCTATGAAAAAAAGAGCGGCCATCGGGCTGCTCTTTTTCTTTTTCTTGGGGCTGCGTCAGCCTGGCAGGCTGACTCAGGCCTTTTTCACCTCGATGTGGTAGAGCCCCCAGGGGCACAAGCCAAAGCGCTCTTTCACCGGCTTGTCCTTGAACGCGGCCAGCACATCGGCGTCGTACACGGCCCACTGGGGGCCCAGGCCGCCCAGGGCCATGGGCCGGCCGTCGATGTGGGTGGCGACGATCATGCGGTAGGCCTGCGCGTCGGCCATGCTGATGGTGACGTTGTAGCCGTCCACCGCGCGCAGCACCATCTGCACCGGGCTGCCCGCCGCCACGCCCGCTGCCGCGAGCACGGTGGTGAGCAGGGGGCCTTTGAGCGTGTGGGGCTTGGCGTCGTACTCCAGCGTGGGTTTGATGGTGACGGCCGCCATGCGCTGCAGGGCGGCGGCGTCGAACGCGTGCGCCTGGGTGAACTGGATGCCATGCTTGCCCATCATCTGGTCGATGGTGGGGTCCAGCGCGCCACGGTTGGGCTTGGTGATGGCGCCGCTGATGGTCAGCAGCGCGGGGTTGCCGGAGGCGGCGGGCGGGGCCGCGTGGCTGCTGCCGGTGGTGGTCCACAGCCCTGCCAGGCCCATGCTGGCCGCGACGAAATGGCGCTTTTGCTTGTTCATCATGCTCCTCGTTGTGGTTGAGGGGCGCATGGTAAGCGCAAGGCGGGCTGGTGCCACGCAAAAAATGGCCGGCCGGCTGGATGCCGGCCGGTGCATTGCCTCAGCCCGCCGTGGCCAACCCGGGCGGCTGCAGCACGCTCTTGAAGCTGCGGTCCCACAGCGGCGCGACCTGCGCGGGGCCGTCCAGCACGCCCAGCTGCAGGAAGGCATCGGCCACGGCCTGGTGGCCCTTGACCACGCCGTCGTCCACGGGGCGCAGGTCGTAGTCGGTGCTGCGGTTGTTCCACAGCTCGATCAGGTCGCCCACGGGCACGCGGGTTTCGGCGGACTGGGCCCGGGCGTACTCAAGGTAGTTGCCATTGGCCCACAGGTAGGCGCGGCGCAGGCGCTGCAGGTAGTCGCTGATGGCGGCGTGCCGGGCCGGGTCTTCCACCGCGCGCGGGTTGGCGTAGATGGGGAAGTTGCCAGACAGGTAGCCCTGGCCGGTCTTGAGCACGCGCGCGCCGTAGCGCAGCCGCGCCAGCTGGCCGTTGTAGCCATAGATGGCCCAGGCATCCAGGTCGCCCCGGTCAAAGGCCGAGAGCCCATCGGCCGGCGTGAGGTTGATGGCGCTGATGTCGGCGAACGACAGGCCCGCCTCGGCGAGCTGCCGGCTCAGGTAGTAGTGCGAGGTGGTGGCGCGCACGTAACCCACGCGCTTGCCCTTGAGGTCGGCGATGCGCTGGATGGGCGCGTCCTTGCGGGCCAGCGTGACCTGGTTGTGGAGGTCTTCGCGCACCACCGCGATGAAGCGCACCTGTGCCTTCTGGCGCGCGGCGAACAGGGCCGGGATCTCGCTGCCCGAGCCCAGGTCCAGCGCGTCGCCGTTCAGGGCCTCGATGTGCAGCACGCCGTTGTTCAGCTCGCGCCATTCGATGCGGTAGGGCGTGCGGCCCTGGCCGGACGCGGCGATGAGGGCGCGCCACAGGCCCTTATAGGTGCCGATGCGCAGCGTCACCTTGGAGAGGTCAGGTGCGGGTGGCGTGGGTGGCGCGGCCAGCGCGGGCACGCCCGCCGTGGCGGCCCAGGCGGCGGCGCCCAGGCCGGCCTGGATGAGTTGGCGGCGGTTCAGGGGTTGGGGTGTGTGGGGCATGGCGGGCAGGTTCGTGGAGCAATGGGACAGGCCGCGAGGTTCCGACAAGCGCTACGGCTGCGCAAAGACCATTGCGTAGCATCGATATGCGCTAAATGCGGCACCCGCAAGGGTCCCCGGCAAACAGGCTTCCGCGAAACTGCGGATGCCCCAATGAACCGGAGCCTCCGTCCCCGCAGAGGAGTGCGCACTGGGCTCCTATAACCAGAAGCATCCTGGTGCGATGTCAATGAAATTGACGGGCTGCGTCCAAGGGGGTCTGGGCGTACGATGGATGGCCGCTGGCGTTGTAGCAATATCCTGCAGCTCTCCGTCCCGGGGAGCCGGGGCTTCGTGTTTTTTCACTCCCACTTTAATGTGCGTGAGAAATACAGGGCATGAACGAAAGACGAGAATTTCTCCGATAGAGATTAATCCGATCAAGAGCGTGGCTGGCAACGGCCTCGTTGTTATTTTTCGCAGCTTCATCCTTTTGTAATGTACTTGTCCAACAGAATAAAAATAATTTGCGTAGTTGGCACCAGGCCAGAGGCCATTAAAATGGCGCCGCTGATTATCGCATTGCGTAGCACCAGCTGGGCATCAGTGCGAATTGTTTCGACAGGACAGCATCCTGTTCTGGTCGAGAAGATGCTTTCTCATTTTTCGCTGGCTCCAGATATCATTTGTGAGGTGATGGCGCCAAACCAAAGCCTGTCGAAACTGACGATTCGGTTGCTTGGTGAACTGGATCGTTGTTTTCAGGCTGAAAAACCGGATATTGTGATTGGGCAAGGGGACACAACATCCGTAATGGCTGCAGCGCTTGCTGCATTCTATCTTCGCATTCCATTTGCGCACGTGGAGGCGGGCTTGCGAACCAGGGACTATGACAATCCATTTCCAGAAGAAATGAACCGTGTTGTGGTTGGAAATATGGCTCGGTGGCATTTTGCACCAACGGATATTGCTCGAAATAATCTCATTGAGGAAGGAAAAGCCGCCAATACCATTCATGTAACTGGTAATACGGTTGTTGATGCATTGCTCTATACGGCAGATCTTTGTCCATCACCGGTATCATCGGAATTTGAAAAATACAGAATGATACTGTTTACCGCACATAGAAGGGAGAATATCGGGGAACCTTTTTTTGAAATATGCCGAGCGGCAAGACATCTGGCTGATGTGCGGAATGACATCTTTATTCTCTTTCCGGTTCACCCGAATCCTGCCATAAAAAATGCAGCATATGCATATCTTTCGGATCATCCTAGGATTCGCCTTGTCCCGCCGCTTGATTATGTGGATTTCGTTGCGGCCATGAAATCTGCATTTTTCATACTGACTGACTCTGGTGGAGTCCAGGAAGAGGCGCCATCATTGGGAAAGCCTGTGCTTGTTTTGCGCAATGAAACTGAAAGACCCGAAGGCATAGACGCTGGAGTGACGAAGCTGGTAGGGTGTGATTTTGACTCCATTGTCAACTCATCGTTGCAGCTGCTTGATGATGATGCTCTCTATCAATCATTTTCATCGCGAAACTCCCCTTACGGCGATGGCCGTGCATCCGCAAGAATTGTGGATATATTGCAAGAGGCATTGACCAAAAGTAGCTATGCGCATTCTTCTGATCGCCTATGAGTTTCCTCCCATCGTCTCAGCACAGTCACTACGATGGTTCTATCTGGCGAATGAACTGGCAAGGCTCGGCGTAGAAGTGCATGTACTTTGTCCCGATATGCCCGCATTGCCACCCTTTCACCAGGATTTTGCGCCTGGAGTGATCATCCACCGGGTTTGGCCTGGGCCGTATGTTGGCTTTTCGCAGAGTGCCTATTTATATATATCCAGGCGATCACAAGGTGCTGGTGTTGTGGGCCCCATTGGCGGTGACTCCATTTGGCTAAAAATGCATCGCTGGGGGCGTCGTGCACTCGATCAGATCATATTTCCTGATCTGCGTACCGAATGGGTACCCACCGCATCTTTGCGTTTGATTCACTTGCTCAGAACGACGAAATTCAGTGCAATCGTGGCTTCCCATGAGCCCGGGGCCGACCTTCTTCTCGGCCTCCTGGCCAAACGGATCTTTCGAATTCCACTCATCATCGATCTTGCTGACCCGGTCGTTGCTCCTTATACGCCGCGCTGGCGTCAGCGAATTGATCTGGCCTTTGAGGCAAAAATTATCACCCATGCTGATGCGATGGTGGTGACGACAACGGCTGTTGTTGATCTTTTGAGAAAGCGCCATGACCTGCATGATGTTGACGGAAAATTCACATGCATCGCGCAGGGGTTTCCAAGTAAAAATAGTGGATTTATTGAAAACCGCGATCGATCGAAGTCTCTACGCCTTGTATATACCGGGAATTTTTACGCAGATTTCCGTTCGCCCGTCGAGCTGGCAATAGCGTTGCGATCGCTTCGTGATTTGGATATCTCAGTCGACTTTTACGGAAATCACGTCGCGTATCAATCACTGTTCGACGGTATTTCAGGCATCAAATTTCATGGGGTTGCCGATCATGGGAAATGCATTTTGGCACAGCAGAATTGCAATGTGCTGCTTAGCATTGGCAATAGCCAGCCATTCCAGATTCCAGGAAAGATTTATGAATATCTTGGTGCAGGCACTCCTATATTGCATATTTCCAGTGCGGCCACGGATGAGGCCGGAGCGCTGATCATGCGAGTCTGCGCGGGATGGGTTATCCAGAACAATGCAGCTTCAATTGAGCATACTCTTCGCGAAATTCATGCGTGCTGGTTGGGCGGGGCCCTGGAATCGATGTTTTTGCGGAATGAGAGTGCCATTGCCGAGTTTGCGTGGAGCAAGAGAGCAATTCATTACAAGGAGGTGATCCATAGAATTTTAGAAACCTCAAAAAATACCGGATCGGCAGATGATTCGGAACAAAAAAAGAAAAAGGAAATGTAGCTATGCGCATAGCCGTGGACATCAGCATGCTTGAAATACCCGGTTCAGGTATTGCGAGGTACATAAAATGCCTGCTGCCGTTGATGATTGAGCAGAGTCAAGGCCGGCATCACTGGTTGCTCTATGGAAGGGTTTGTCCAGCGGCTCATTATGTCCAGCTGCCGAATGTGACTTGTCGATCCGATTACTTTCCCCGTGATGTCGGAAGGATCGCCAGTCTGTTCTTCTCGCAAGTCATCTGGGGGAGCATTGATCAGCCCGATGTCTACTGGAGTCCCGCGCATAGATTGCCGTGGTCGTTACCACGAAAAACAGCCACAACAGTGACCGTTCATGATCTTTGCTGGCTGAAGCAGCCAGAAACAATGCGCCGCGTCACATACTGCCTGGACCGCTTCTTCATGCCTCGAAGCCTTGCGGCCGCTCAACAGATCATCGCGATCTCGGAATCAACGGCGGAGGATATCAAACGGTATTTTGGGGAATCGGTCCGGAAAAAAGTGTCAGTTGCAACCGAAGGCGGGGCGCATATGCCCCCCCCATTGCCGCTCGTTCATTTAAGGAGCTTGGGTATTGAAAGGCCATATGTACTGTTTGTGGGCAGCTTCGAGCCCCGAAAGAATTTGGCAAGATTGCTGCAGGCTTTTCGACGCATGATCGACCGTACGGAGGCCAAAATTCTTTTGGTGCTGGTGGGGGCTGCGAGCTGGGGCCGAAATTCCGTGAAGAATGATATTGAAGCCCTGGGGATCAGGGACAAGGTGGTCATCCTGGAAAATGTTGATGATCAGGTTCTGTCAACACTGTATCGGCATGCGCAATGCTTGGCTGCGCCGTCTCTTCTGGAGGGCTTTTGTTTGCCGGTAGCGGAAGCAATGTCATTTGGAACCCCGGTGCTGGCTTCCGTATCGTCAGCATTTCCAGAAGTGGTTGGGCGAGGAGGTGTACTCGTAGATCCCCTCAATGTGGATTCAATTGCTGACGGACTCGCCAGACTCATCACCAACGAAGACTTGAGACAGGAACTCAGCGAGCATGCACTCAGGCACTCTTCGAGTTTTTCGTGGGAGCGAGCGGGATTGGCGACGCTGAAGATCCTAGAAAGCGCGCATGAAAACCAAGTGCAGAGAAGTATGAGTCCGGGTCGTGATGGAGTATCCTAGATCTCTGATCTATCGATGATGAATAATATTGGTCTGGTTGACCGTGATGGTTTACCTCGTCAGCAGTTTTTGCAAACGCGAGAAATGAATACAAGCGATTCCAATGCAATGAAAAATCAACGTTCCTGGCGCATTGGCATCTTTGGCACGTTTGATGTTCAAAATTATGGTGATCTGCTTTTTCCGATCATTGCTGAACTGGAGCTTTCTCAAAGGCTCGGGAACATTGAACTCGTCCCCTTCTCTTATCACGCCAAATCTTCGCAGGATTGGCCATATGGGGTGGAATCACTTGCGGACCTGCCCCGCATGGCCAGTGGTCTTGATGCGATCCTGATCGGCGGCGGTTTTATTGTACGTTTTGATAAATTCATCGCCCCTGGATATGAGCCGCCGGTAGCGTGGATTCAACATCCCACAGGATACTGGCTGACCCCGGCATTGCTTGGTGCACAACATGGTGTTCCGGTGATATGGAATGCACCGGGCATGCACTGCAACGATATACCAAGCTGGAGCCATCCGCTACTTTCTCTGGCTCTGGAGTGCAGTACTCATATTGCAGTACGAGACGAGCCCTCGAAAACCGCGCTCATGCCATTTGTTGACCCGCAGCGTGTGCATGTGATGCCTGATACAGCATTTTCAATTGGACGCTGTTTGAAATCTCATTCTGGAACCGATGAGGCAGATGCAATCCTCAAGTACTTGGGCCTCAAGACGCCCTACATAGTTATTCAAGCGACTCAAAATCTCGAGCGATTTACTGATTATGTCAAGAAATTTCGAGTTGAGCTGCCGAACCTTAGTTTCCTTCTCCTCCGCCTTGGCCCCGTGCTTTGTGACCACGAATCGTTCATCGATGCTGATCTCCCAGGTACTTTCTGTCTCGGTGAATGGCCGTCGCCAATGGCCCTGGCATCATTGATCAGCGGATCCGAGGCTGTTGTGGGGCACAGCTATCATCTTGCGATCACAGCATTGTCGTGTGGTATTCCGGTGTTCAGTTCCAGTGATCTTTCCCAAGGAAAATTCACGGCACTTTCCAAATACAGCTCCGTGCATCCGCTGCCGCCGGCAGGCTGCGATGATCCCGAATGGCTGTCCCAGCGGATTGGCCGAAAAGAACCTTCGCAGTTGGCCATGGAGGCAAATGATGTGCTGGAAAATTACTGGGATCATGTTGCCGATATGGTTCGGAGTGGCAAGACCGATTCCATGGTCGTCATGAATGCTTTTTGGATGTCACTGCCTGGCATTCTTGAACGTGAATCTCGACGGGCTGGAGCCACCAGGTCAGAATCCCCCGGGGAACTGCAAGATTTTGAGGCTCGTTTGAGCGACAGCAAAAATTTGCTTGATGCAGCAAAAACGCAGTTGGTCGACGCATCGGAGAGGTCGCTCGAGCTTGAAAAAAGGCTGCTTGAAATGCAGGAATCCATTTCCTGGAGAATGACTGCTCCCTTGCGCAGTGCGTGGCGCTGGGTGCAAGGTTTGTCTATCTGAAGCAAATTAACACTATTTTCTCATGAAGACATATTCAGAGCCGCAGGAAAATTCCTCCGCGAACTCCGTGCGCACCACCAGCAATGGGGGCTGCGAATGCTTCCCCGGTTGCGCGTGCTGTGACGAAATAGCTGCAATGCGGCAGACTATGCAGCAAATTGAACGGGAGTTGATCCTCGGCAAGGAGACAATTGCGTCTCGAGACATTGCCATTGATTGGCTAAAAAAAGAGGTTGACGCCGCGAGGATGACGTTGGAGTGGCGTCGCAAAAGCCTGAAATATCTGCTTGTCGACCTTATATATCTGCTGGCCGACCGTTCGACGCTGGCCCGTACGCTTGGCAATATGCTTTTGCCAAGGCGCATTAAAAGAAGGCTGCATGCGGAATCGATAAACAATCAGTTGCAGGGAGTTCCATCCCAGCATGTACCAGCCATGCCACTGCTCGGTAAGGTATGCAATGGGAAAATTGATATTGTTTGTTTTGCCAATATTGAGTGGTCTGCCCGGTATCAAAGACCACAGCAGATGATGTCTCAATTTGCTGGCCATGGTCACCGTGTATTTTATATTGTCCGCTCAAAAATGCCTGCGCGCGGCGCTCCCTATGAGTTGAGGCAGGTAGCCGAAAAAATATTCGAAGTGAGCCTTGCATTTAATGAATATGAGGATTTCTATTCGGAGCGAATGTCGCCTTCCAATCGAAGGGCTGGGAACGAGTCATTTTCCCGCTTGGCGCTTGATGCGGAAATAAGGGCAGCCTTGGTTGTTGTTCATCTGTCTTACTGGACGGCGTTGTCCATTGATCTGCAGAAATCACGTTCCTGGCGTGTGCAATATGATTGCATGGATGAATGGGCTGATTTTCCAGATATTGGAGTGCAACTTGTAGAGGAAGAAGAAATACTGGTTAAACATGCAGATTTGGTAACGGTCACGGCATCCATTCTAGAAAAAAAATGGATGCAAAAAAATACAAAATGCCTCCTTGTCCGAAATGCGGTGGACTATGATTTTTTTGCAGACCGATGTGTGGAAAATGGCTTGCTTGCTCACTTGGGAACACCAGTTATTGGATTCTACGGCGCCTTGGCCCCTTGGATAGATTTCTCCCTGCTGCGTTTCTTGGCAGAAAATCGCCCCAATTGGAGTTTTGTGCTAGTCGGCGATTGTTTTGTCAAAGATATGGCTGGGCTTGACAGGATGCCCAACGTGCATCTCACGGGTCGAAAGCCTTATGAAGACATGCCTCGCTATCTCCATGGCTTTGATGTATGCCTTATTCCATTCAAGTTGAACAAGGTTACGCATGCGGTCGATCCGGTGAAATTCTACGAATTCATGAGCGCGGGGAAGCCTGTTGTGAGCGTGCCACTTGAGGAAATGGCCATATATCAAGATTATGTGTACTTCGCCTCTGAGTTTGAGGATTTTCTTGAAAAAATTGAAACAGCTTTGGCCGAGAGTAACCCGGATTTAAAGAGTCGAAGAATTGGTCTGGCCAAAGAGAATGATTGGCGGCATCGCTACCTTGCGACCGATGAGGCCATCAAGGCGCTATATGGAAGGTGCTCAATTGTGATCGTGAGCTATAACAACGTCGAACTCACAAAACAATGTATCGAAAGCATATTTTCCCGGACCACTTATCCCAACTATGAGGTAATTGTTGTTGATAATGCTTCTTCTGATGGTACAGAAGACATGTTGCGACAGATGCAGATCCAGCACGCAACGGTAAAAGTGGTTATTAATAATAGCAACAGAGGTTTCGCAGCGGCGAATAATCAGGGAATTGCGTTGGCAGAGGGGGAGTATATCGTATTGCTTAATAATGATACTGTGGTCGCCAATGATTGGCTGGAAGCAATGCTTCGGCACTTGCAGAACGAGAATATAGGGATGGTCGGGCCCGTCACCAATTCAATCGGAAATGAGGCAAAGATAGATACAAACTACCTCAACCTGGAGCAGATGCATGACTTTGCTTCTCGCTATACCCTTGCGCATGCTGGACGCCATTTCGACATCTCGATGCTTGCAATGTTTTGCGTGGCAATGCGGCGCGATGTTTTCAATGAAATTGGAGCGCTGGATGAGATGTTCGGTCTTGGGATGTTTGAGGATGATGACTACAGCCGAAGAATGCACGTTGCCGGCTATCGCACAGTGTGCGCGGAAGATTCCTTTGTTCATCATTACGGGCAGGCATCGTTTGGGAAATTGATTGAAACAGGGGAGTATCAGGCCCTCTGGGATAGAAACCAGGCTTACTTTGAAGGCAAATGGGGCGCTTGGAAGCCACACACGCACAACCGCAATCGGCAGGAGACGGAATGAAATCCGATGACGAAATTACTGCCGCCCATTGGTCGAAGAATGTGGCGAGTTCAGATGCTTTTTCACCCCAAGTCTATTGGCTCGCTGTACCGGCTGTTCAGCAGCGTTTTCAGCGGCTTGCCTGTAGGGGAACAGATCATCGCTGGTGGGTGGAATACTGTCTGGGCGAATTCCTGCGCCGCTCGACATCCTCGGCCAGAATGCTGAGCATTGGCTGTGGCAGCGGTACCTTGGAGCGCGACCTTTTTCGGCTGAATGCATTTTCCGAGTGCGACGCAATTGATATCGCATCCGGTGCCATTGATATCGCCCGGAAGGAAGCGCATTTGATTGGTGCTTCCAATATCAACTATCACGTACAGAATGTTCAGGAAACCCCGCTGGGCGAGAGTATTTACGATGCGGTCTGGTTTAATGGCTCCTTGCATCATATCAAGCAACTGGAATCGGTTTGTGAGTCGGTTCGGGTCGCCCTGAAACCTGGGGGGTGGGTATTTTTTAATGAGTATGTTGGGGCGAACCACTTCGCTTTCTCAGAACGCCAGCGTGAGGTCATTGAAAATGCATTCCGATTGTTGCCTCCGGAATATCGTCGATCATTTCAGCCGGAACATTTTGGGAAAGTACAGTTGAAGGTTCAGCTTCCTGATCCAGCAGACGTGATCAGGGTGGACCCTTCCGAGGCAATTCGATCACAAGATATCCGTGCGGTTCTGTCTGATTACTTTGTTGAACATGCATTTAATTCTTGTGGGGGCAACATTTTGCAATTCGCCCTGCACGGAATCGCAGGTAATTTTGTAGAAACTGACTCACGCTCAATGGCACTGCTGCAGATGCTGTTTGATATTGAAGACACGCTATTGGAAAATCAATTTTTTGCGACTGATTTTGCGGTTGGGGTCGTGCGGGTTCCGTAGCGGAATGAGGGTGATGCAGAATTTCATTCGTCAGGGGTATTGGATATCGGGGTGCTTGCTTCGATTCCTAAATCGACGATACCAAGAAATGAATTGCTTCCGTGAGCTACTGTGTCAAAACTCAAGATACCTACTTGTTTGTCAATCAGCAGCGAGGTCTCTTCGGTGCGGCCATTCATCAGCTTGATGGTGACGTGATATCGACCGGCCGCCAGGATCGCTGGAAAGTGGAAAGTAATGGTTCCCTCTCGCCAATCGCTTTCCACATTGGAGTAAGGGAGGTCGAAGTTTTTTCCGCCAACCACGAGCAGCCGGGCTTCCTGGATGGTAATGCTGATGTTCGGCAGTAAAACAGATTTGCTGACCCTATACCCGATGGCAATATCAATCGTCTCACCGTAGGCAAATGATGAGTAGTGACTCTCGGTATTGGTGAACCTAGCTGAAATAATTTCACCTTCTTCTGTCCCAAATGCGATGCGGGCTTCGTTCAGTTCTTTTTTTCTAGCGACCGATGTCTTCCCGCCGCTGGCCCACCGGCGTTGTTCATCTCGCATATCCAGCAAATACATTTCGGATATTGTCTCCGGGGTTCCAGATGCCTTTAACATTCCTTCGGTGAGATAAATTGCGGTGTTGCAAAATCTCTTGATCATGCTCATGTCATGAGATACAAACAGCAGAGTCGTCCCTTTTTCTGCCAGCTTTTCTAGCCGTCCCAGGCATTTGAATTGAAAAGACGCGTCACCGACGGCAAGGGCTTCGTCGACGACCAGTATGTCGGGTTCTACGCAGACGGATACCGAAAATGCCAGGCGTACGAGCATTCCACTCGAATATGTCTTGGTTGGCTGATCGATGAAATCCCCGATATTGGCAAAATCGGCTATCTCATCAAAGCGAGCATCTATTTCTGCCCGCTTCAATCCAAGCAGTGCTCCATTAAGATAGACATTTTCACGGCCGGTGAATTCTGGGTTGAACCCTGAACCCAGTTCCAACAAAGCAGCGATTTTCCCGTGAGCCAGAACCTGCCCCGACGTGGCGCGAAGTGTATGGCAGATCAGTTGAAGAAGGGTGGATTTTCCACTTCCGTTTCGGCCAATGATACCGAGGGCTTCCCCTTTGCGGACGCGAAATGAGATATCTTTCAGTGCCCAAAATTCGCGAAACCGCTGCTGCCCAGCGAAAGGTAGCATTTGCAGTAGGCGGTCTTGCGGCTTGTCATAAATTTGATAGCATTTGCTGATTTTTTCGACTTCAATGGCGAATTCAGAGGACATCAGAAAATCCCTCGCGACTTTTCTGAAATAAGCAGAGGCTCGATATTGCAAAGATAGTGGAGAAAATAACCGATTCTCCCCATTCAATAAAATTTGGTATGCCTCCCCAAAAAATTACCATGCGTGCATTTTCAATCACTTGCGCCAAGGGGTTCATTCCCATCGCCTGATGCAACTCCGGAGGCAGGGCGCTTGTCGGGTAAAAGACGGGCGTCAAGAACATGAGTGGCAGCAATAGCGCTGAAATAATATGAGTAATATCCCGAAAATATACACCGAGAGCACTGAGAATCCAGGAGAGCCCGAGTATGCAGAGGAGTAGAGGAAGTAAAATGACCGGAAAAATAATGCATGACGCAGGTGGTGCTCCCATCGTCAATCCATAGAAGGCCAACCATACGGCAGAACTGACAAGCATGTGAAAAATGCCCACACCCAAGCTTATCCAGGGCAGGGCTTCAAGGGGAAATTTTATTTTCTTGACGTAGTTTGTATTGGTGACAATCAATGCTGGTGCGCGGAGCACGCACTCCGAGAATAGATTGAAAACTGTCATGCCAATAAAAATAAGCAATGCAAATTCGATGGGTGATTCCTTCCCCCCAGGCCAGCGAACTGTAAATACCTTTGTGAATACGAGCGTGTAGACGGCAAGGGTAAATGCAGGATTGATTATTGACCAAATCAATCCAATAGTAGAACCTCGATAGCGGGAATGGATTTCTCTTTGAATTAATGAGAAGATAAGTTCCCTGTGTGTCCAGGGAATAAATAGATTGACGAGATAAAAAAATGACTGCCTGGTCATGTATTGCCAATGGTTGCGAACTTGGCGTTAAAACCGCGTCCCGGTGATTGTTTTCAATGCTTCGTTGAAAACTAGCGAAACCAGAGATGACTGTGCATTGAGCGAGAAAGCAGGTCAAGCTGCGTAGTCGTGCAATTCCATCTCCACGCCTGCGGGCCACATTGAACTGACGGATCCAGGCTGATAAAACGTCACAGTCACGCTCCGCCGGGATTGGCTGGCTCGCTCTGAAACCCGTGTCACCTCATGCCAGGAATTGTCTGACCTCACAAAGGTGGCTGAATTCCCGATGACCGGATTCACCAAGGCGGCAATGTCTTTTGCATCGGAAGAATTGAGGATGGCGAGGCAACCTCCGTCCGTGGGGTGCCACTTGTGGTTGAAATAAAAGACATGGGTAACCATTTTTTCAGGAAGATCGCGATGGGGGCCGAGAAGTCCGCCACGGCCATAGTGGTACACATGCGCCTCCATCGGAAGGCTAGTCAAGTCAAGGCCGGTGATTGACGACATCGCCATCCGGTATTCAGTGGAAAGCAGGTCTTTTGCCAGTTGCTGCCATGGAAGACTCAGGAATTCGGCATGCGATATGGTTTGCTCGCCCATTGGAATCAGAGAACGGGCGTCATACCGGTAATCTTTCTCTCCTCCATAAGCCTCAATGGTCCGGAAGTGATCGTGAGGATAGGTTTCGGAAAGCGCAGCGCAATCGGCCTGTGAATAGAGATTCGATATTTCAGCCCATCTAAAAGGCTGAGTGTTCATGCGACATTCCCTAATTTTTGAAAAATCGATCATGGTCTGATAACTGATGATGAAAAGAGAAGGTTGGTGAAGCGTTGACAACGTGGAGAAGAGAGTTTTTTCGCGCGGTCGAAACAGTATGCACTTCGCTTCGCCGCCCGTCCGAGGCCGCAGATTCGCACGGCGCGACGGTTGTGTGAAGGCCTTCTCGCCGGATTTTTCAGTAGGGGGCGTTGTCCGTGCCCCGACCCTATCAAGCGTGCCGCTGTTGCCGCGCTGTGATCATTCAGGAGAGGATGAGAGGCGAACGCGGCCATGGACATGCTTGATTGACGGGCTCAGGTCGAGCCATTTTGACCCGCCAGCTGAATCGCTCCGGATTTCCACGGGTTTTCGTTCGCCGGATGGGTGGGACTGCGCTAAGCGGTTCCGTGCGCACATCCATCCCGGCGCCCTCCAGTCACAGATGTCCGAAGCACGGCCTTGGTACGCGGCGGGAGCCTGACGTCAGAGCGCCCAATCCGTGTAAGTCGGCGCTCATCGAAAGAGTTGGCGCGTGTGGGGCATAACCGCGCCGCCCATCCCCCGTGGCATCGCGCCTGGGCGCCACCATTGGCAATCGCAGTCCATTGCCCAGCAAGGCTGGTCCACCGCAGAACGAAAGGGCTCTGGCGCTACGCTGGCGATAGAGTTGGACAACGTTCCTGTGGGGCATGCAAAAACCGCATGTGGTCACGCGGATTTCTTCGTTGGCGAAGCAGGAGGGGACTTCTAAGGTGGCTGCGTTCTTCCGCCTCTTGCTTTTGCCAACCCTCTCCGCTTCCGAAAGCCATTGCCCATGTCTGCAGTCCTCACACCCACTCCTGCCATTCACACTCTTGTCCCCAACGCCCAGCCCCGGCGCAAGGACTGGTTCGACGCCCCGGCGGCCCGCCCCACGGTCGAGGCCGAGCGCCGCCACCGGCAGGAGACGCTGGCCGTGGCCTTCCGGCTGTTTGCGCAGCAGGGCTTCAACTACGGGCTGGCCGGCCACATCACCGCGCGCGACCCGGAGTGGACGGACCACTTCTGGGTGAACCCCCTGGGCCTGCATTTCTCGCAGATCAAGGTGTCCGACCTGCTGCTCGTGAACGCTGCCGGCGAGATCGTGGTGGGCCAGGGCCCACTGAACCGCGCGGCGTTCGCCATCCACGCCGCGCTGCACGAGACGCGCCCCGACATCGTGGCCGCCGCGCACACGCATTCGACCTACGGCAAGGCCTGGTCGTCGCTGGGCCGCAAGCTCGATGCGCTCACACAGGACTCGTGCATCTTCTATGAAGACCACGCGCTGTTCGACGACTTCACCGGCGTGGTGCTGGAGACCGATGAGGGTTTTCGCATCGGCGAAGCCCTGGGCGCGCAAAAGGCCGTCATTTTGCAGAACCACGGCATCCTGACGGCAGGCCCGTCGGTGGAGGCCGCCGCGTGGTGGTACATCGCGCTGGAGAACGCCTGCCAGGCCCAGCTGCTGGCCGAAGCCGCCGGCACCCCCAAGCCCATCCCGCACGAGATCGCGCAGCGCACGCATTCGCAGATCGGCGGGCCGGGTGGTGCGCAGTTCGCGTTCAAGAGCCTGTTCGACATCATCGTGCGCGACCAGCCCGAGGTGCTGCAGTGAATGCGCCACTGACCCGGGGGCAGGCCGCACGCGCGCTGGCGGTGGAGTTCGGTGCGCGCGCCGCGGTGCACGACCGCGATGCGAGCTTTCCGCACGCCAACTTCGCCGAGCTGCAGCAGGCCGGCCTGCTGGCCCTGGCCGCGCCGCGGTCGCTGGGCGGGCAGGGCGCGTCGGCCGCGCAGCTGGCCGAGGTGATCGGCGCCATCGGCCAGGGCTGCCCGGCCACGGCGCTGGTGCTGACCATGCAGTACATCCAGCAGCGCGGCATGGGCCGTCCCGGCTCGCCCTGGCCGCAGGCACTGGCGCAGCAACTGGTGAATGAATCGGTGCATGAGGTCTCACTGATCAACGCACTGCGCGTAGAGCCCGAGCTGGGCTCGCCCGCGCGCGGCGGCCTGCCGGCCACGGTGGCGCGGCACACGGCCGAGGGCTGGCGCATCAGCGGGCACAAGGTGTATTCGACCGGCGCGCCCATCCTGCGCTGGTATGTGGTGTGGGCCCGCACGGACGAGGCCGCGCCGCGCACCGGCGCCTTCCTGGTGCGAGCGGGCCTGCCCGGCATCCGCATCGAGGAAACCTGGGACCACCTGGGCCTGCGCGCCAGCGGCAGCCACGATGTGCACCTGCACGATGTGCTGATCCCCCACGCACACGCACTGGACCTGCGCCTGCCGCAGGACTGGGCCCGCGGCGAGCCCGCCATGCAGGCCGAGATGACGGTGATGCTGGCCGCGCTGTACACCGGCGTGGCACGCGCCGCGCGCGACTGGCTGGTGCAGTTTCTGCGGGAGCGCGTGCCCGCCAGCCTGGGCGCGCCGCTGGCGACCTTGCCCCGCGCGCAAGAGGCCGTGGGCCGCATCGAAGGCCTGCTGCTCACCAACGACCGCCTGATCGCCAGCCTGGCCCACGACCTGGATGCCGGCACGCTGGTGCCCACCGTGGACAGCGGCCTGGTCAAGGCCCTGGCCACGCGCAACGCCATCGAGGCCGTGCAGGCCGCGCTGGAGCTGACCAGCAACCACGGCCTGGCGCGCAAGAACCCGCTGGAGCGCCACCTGCGCGATGTGCTGTGCGGCCGTGTGCACACGCCGCAGGACGACAGCGCCTATGTTGCCGCGGGCCGCAGGGCGCTGGCCGTGGGGGCCGCATGAGCGCGGTGCTGACTGCGCATGACCCTGGCAGCGGGAACGTCGATGCACGTGACGACACGGACGCCAGGGTTGATGCGGATCGCTGGGTCGTTCTGAACCAGATAGGCCCCGAAGCCGATGCGCTGCTGGGCTCGTCAGGCTTGCCCATCGTGCTGACCGCCGACGACGCCGCAGTGCCCGCCTGGGAGCGCGCTGCCGATGTGGACATCCTTTTCACCGGCCCGCGCAACGGCTGGCGCCAGGCGCCGGCCACCGCACCCGCAGGCTGGCCCGGGCGGCTGAAATGGGTGCACGTGGCATCTGCCGGCATCGACTTCTTCCCGCCCTGGCTGCTGCAGGTGCCGCAGGTGACCTGCTCGCGCGGCGTGGCGGCCGTGCCCATTGCCGAGTACGTGCTGACCGCGCTGCTGACGCACCAGCGCGCATGGGACACGCTGCAGGTGTCGGGCGCCGGGCCGTGGCGCGAGACGTTTGCGCGGGTGGACCAGCACCTGCCCGGCACGCTGCAGGGGCGGGCGCTGGGCATCGCGGGCTACGGTGCCATCGGGCGCGAGGTGGCGCGGCTGGCGCAGGCCTTGGGCATGCAGGTCACGGTGCTGCGCCGCGGCGGAGCGAATGTGCAGGGCGATGATGGTGTGCGCACCGCCTCCTCCATCGAGCAGCTGCTCGCGGCCTCGGACCACCTGGTGCTGGCCCTGCCCATCACCGCGCAGACCTACCACCTCATCAACGCCGCCACCCTGGCGCACGCCAGGCCCGGGCTGCACCTGGTGAACATTGCGCGCGGGGCCCTGGTGGACCAGCAGGCGTTGCTGCATGCGCTGGACAGCGGCCGCCTGGCGGGCGCCACGCTGGACGTGACCGACCCCGAGCCGCTGCCCGACGGCCACCCGCTGTACACCCACCCGCGCGTGCGGCTCACGCCCCATGTGTCGTGGGCGGCGCAGGGCGCGGCGCAGCTCACGGCCCGCAAATTCGTGGCCAACCTGGCGCGCCATGTGGAGGGGGAGCCGCTGCAAGACGTGGTGGACGGGGCGCGCGGGTACTGATGCCAGGTCGCGCGGGCGGGCAGGGTCCGCACGCGGCCAGTGCCTGCATGCGAAAACCGCATATGGATGGTCGCAAGCCTTCGTTGCTGGAGCGCGGGCCCGGTGATGCAATGGCAGCCAGAGTCCCTTCAAAGTGCCAAACCCATTTCACACCCGACCACCATGCTGCGCCGCCAATTCCACCATCTGCTGACCGCCTCCGTTGCCGCCAGTTCGTTCCTCTCACCCGTGCTCACCCACGCCCAGCAGCGCGTGTTGCTGCGCGCTGGCGACCAGAAGGGCGGGTTGCAGGCCCTGCTCGACGCTGCGGGCGAACTGAAGAACCTGCCCTACGACATCAAGTGGAGCGAGTTCCCGGCCGCCGCGCCGCTGGCCGAAGCGCTCAACGCCAACGCCGTGGATTTCGGACCCATCGGCGATGCGCCGCTGCTGTTCACCCTGGCGGCGGGCAGCCGGGTCAAGGCCTTTGCGGCCAGCCGGTCGGATGCGTACGGCACCGCCGTGCTGGTGGCGCCCCACTCGCCGCTCAAGACGGCTGCCGACCTCAAGGGCAAGAGCATCGCCACCAACCGCGGCTCCATCGGCCACTTCGTCACGCTCAAGGTGCTCGAATCCGCCGGGCTCAAGGCCGACGACGTGCAACTGCGCTTCATCCCTCCACCGGACGCCAAGCTCGCGCTCACGCAGGGTTCGGTGGACGCCTGGGCCACGTGGGAGCCCTACACCGCGCTGGCCGAGACCAGCGGCCATGCGCGCGTGCTGGTCAGCGGCCGGGGGTTGTGGACGGGCCTGTCCTTCCTGGCCGCCACCGACGCGGCGCTGGCCGAAAAGCGCGCCGTGCTGCAGGACTTCAAGGAGCGCGTGGCGCGCGCCCAGGTGTGGTCCTACCAGAACGCCAAGCCGTTCGGCCAGTCGCTCGCCCGCATCATCGGCATCCCGGCCGACGCCGCGCAACTGCAGTTCGAGCGCCGCGCCACGCGCTGGCAGGACATCGACGCCCAGGTGCTGGCGGACCAGCAGAAGACGGCCGACTTCTACCTGGCGGCCGGCCTGATCAAGCAGCGGCTGGATGTGCGGGGCACCTTCGACACCAGCTTCAACCTGGCCAAGGGCTGAGGCCCGCGCAGGCGTGTCTGTCGGGCAAGTCCGGCGCCCCCTGGGCGCGGATGCCGCGCGTGCCAGTGCTGGCCGGTGAATTCGTCCGAACCACCGGGCGGCCGGCGGCTCAGGGCCGCGCGGCGGTTTGCGGGCCATTGGCGGGTGTGCCTGCACCGTGGCGCGCGCCGCCCCACAATCGGGTCATATGACCTCTTCTTCGACGATGCTGCGGCTGATCAGCCTGGCAGCTTTCTGCAGCATGGCGTCCATGCGTGTGTGCGACCCCATGCTGGTGTCCCTGTCCCATGAGTTCCATGTCACCACGGGCGATGCCTCCGCCGTGGTGGCGGCCTTCGCGGTGGCCTATGGCGTGCTGCAACTCGTCTACGGACCGCTGGGGGACCGGCTGGGCAAGCTGCAGGTGATCATTGGCGCCACGTCAGCCTGCGCGGTGTTCAGCGCGGCCACCGCGCTGGCGCCCAGCTTCACCGCGCTGGTGGTCGCGCGTGCGGCCATGGGGGCGGCGGCGGCGGGGATCATTCCGCTGTCCATGGCCTGGATCGGTGACGAGGTGGACTATGGGCAGCGGCAGGAGACGCTGGCGCGCCTCATGGTGGCCACCGTCACGGGGATGATGGCCGGCCAGTGGTTTGGCGGCTTTGCCACCGAAACCCTGGGCTGGCGTGGCGCGTTCGCCGTGCTCTCGGTGCTGTTCATGACGGCGGCGGTGCTGCTGCTGCGCCGCCTGCGGGCCGGCGGGGCCGCAGCGGCGCACCCCGCGGGCGCGCAGGAGCCTGGGGCCGGGTTTTCGCTGGCGGCCTACCTGGCCAGCACCCGGAACCTGCTGCGCATGCCGCGCGTGCGCTGGGTGCTCGCGGTGGTGTCCATCGAGGGGGCGCTGGCCTTTGGCACGCTGGCCTTCGTGCCCGCGCGCCTGGTCGACGGTTTCGGCCTGTCGGCCTCGGCGGCTGGCGGCGCGATGGTGCTCTATGGCGTGGGCGGGCTCCTCTACAGCATGTTCGCCCGCCGGTGGCTGGCCGCGCTCGGCGAACAGGGGCTGGCGCTTGCCGGGGCCTCCCTGATCGCCAGCGGCCTGTTGCTGCTGGCCTGGGCGCCGTGGGTGGCGTGGGCGGTGCTCGGGTGTTTCCTGGCGGGCATCGGTTTCTACATGCTGCACAACACGCTGCAGGTGCAGGCCACGCAGATGGCGCCGCAGGCGCGCGGCACGGCGGTCACGCTGTTTGCGTGCCTGCTGTTCCTGGGCCAGTCGCTCGGGGTGCTCGCCGTGGCGTTCAGCGTGGACCGGGGATGGCTGCCGCCCGTGTTCTCGGTGGCGGCGCTGGGGATCTTCGTGCTGGGTTTCCTGGTGTCGCGCCGGGTGCAGCGGCGCGGCGCCGTCGCGGGCGCCTGAGGGTGCCGGGGTTCGCGAAGCGGTGGCGCTTCGCCTGTAGACTGCATGCACTTTGTGCCTGGGCGCCAGCCCCTGCTGCCGCCGCGCCCCATCCACCATGAACGATTCCCCGCCCGCCACCGTGCTGCCATTTCCCCGCGCCGAGGGCGCCATGAGCGAGAAGGTGCGCCGCTACGACTGGGCGGGCAGCGCGCTGGGGCCCATGCAGGCATGGCCCGCCACGCTGCGCTACTGCGTCGAGGCCCTGCTCGCGTCGCGCTTTCCGTCATGCCTGGTCTGGGGGGCGCAGTTCACCACCATCTACAACGATGCGTTCCGCCTGATATTGGGCAACAAGCCCGAGGCGCTCGGGCGCTCGTTCAAGGATGTGTGGAGCGAGGCCTGGCCCACCATCGGTCCCATCGCCGAGCGCGCCTATGCCGGCGAAGCCACGTTCATCGAGGATTTCCCGCTGGAGGTGAACCGCTACGGCCACCCCGAGCAGGCCTATTTCACGTTCTGCTACAGCCCGGTGCGCGACGAGCACGGCGCGGTGGTGGGCATGCTGGACACCGTGATCGAGACCACCAGCAAGTTCAACGCGCTGCGCCAGTGGCGCGATGTGGCGGCGTCGCTGGAGCAGCAGGTGGCGCAGCGCACGGCCGACCGCAACCGGCTGTGGCAGCTCTCGGACGACGTGCTGCTGGTGGCCCGCCTGGACGGCACCATCACCGCCGTGAATCCCGCCTGGACCGCGACGCTGGGCTGGTCGGAGGCCGAGACCGTGGGCCATCCGCTGGCGGCCTTCGCCCATGGGCACGACATGGCGCAGGTGCAGGACGAAATGGCCCTGCTGGCCACCGAGCCCACGCGCCGCCAGATCACCGCGCGCTACCGCCATCGCGACGGCGGCGAGCGGTGGATCGCCTGGACCGCCGTGCCCAGCGAGGGCTTCATCCAGGCCGTGGGCCGCGACACCACCGAGGAGCACCTGCGCAAGGAGGCGCTCAGCAACGCCGAGGAGCTTTTGCGCCAGAGCCAGAAGATGGAGGCCGTGGGCCAGCTCACCGGCGGCATCGCCCACGACTTCAACAACATGCTGCAGGGCATCGTGCTGCCGCTGCAGCTCATCCGGCAGCGCATTGCCCAGGGGCGCCATGACGAGGTGGGGCGCTACATCGAGTCGGGCCTGGCGGCGGCCAAGCGAGCGGCGTCGCTCACGCAGCGCCTGCTGGCGTTCTCGCGCCGCCAGCCGCTGGATTCCCGGCCCGTGGACCTGGTGTCCTCGCTGGGCGGGCTGGAGTCCATGCTCAAGACGACGTGCGGCGAGAACATCGCGCTGCAGCTGCACCTGCCGCAGGACCTGTGGCCCGCGCTGACCGATGCCCACCAGTTTGAGAGCGCGGTGGTCAACCTGGCGATCAATGCGCGCGATGCCATGCCGGGCGGCGGTGCGCTGTACATCGCGGCCGACAACGTGCATGCCGACGCCGCCACCGCGCAGGCCACGCCGGGGCTGGAGCCGGGCGACTACGTGCGCGTGACGGTGCGGGACACGGGCACCGGCATGACGGGCGATGTGATCGCGCGCGCCTTCGATCCGTTCTTCACCACCAAGCCGCTGGGGCAGGGCACGGGGCTGGGGCTGTCGATGATCTACGGCTTCATGCGCCAGTCCGGCGGCCTTGCGGTGCTGGACAGCGCCGTGGGGCTGGGCACCAGCGTGGCGCTGTATTTCATGCGGTCGCAGCACGAGGCGATGGCCGAGCTGCTCGAGCCGGTGGCCAATCTCTCCAGCGCGCGCCGACCCGATTCCACCCTGGTGGTGGAAGACGACGACACGGTGCGCACGCTGGCCGTGGAACTGCTGCGCGACATGGGTTTCCATGTGATGGAGGCCGCCACCGGCAGCGCCGCCATGGCCCTGCTCTCGGGGGCGGTGCACTTTGACCTGCTGGTGTCCGACGTGGGCCTGCCCGGCCCCAACGGCCGCCAGGTGGCCGACTATGCGCGCGAGAAGTTTCCGTCCATCAAGGTCATCCTGATGACGGGCTATGCCGAGCAGGCGGCCATGACGCCGCAGTTCCTCGGCGCGCAGATGGAGCTGCTGGTCAAGCCCTTCGATGCCCAGACCCTGGTGGGCAAGGTCAACGCGGTGATGGGGCACGGCCCGCGAGACGCCTGAGGGCCATCGCCGGGACGGCCTGCCGCGCGCGGGCCGTCAGATACCGGCTTCATACCAGCCCTTGCTGCGGTTGACGGCGTGCACCACCAGCAGCATCACCGGCACTTCGACCAGGACACCCACCACGGTGGCCAGCGCCGCGCCCGAGTGCAGTCCGAACAGGCTGATGGCGGCGGCCACGGCCAGCTCGAAGAAGTTGGATGCGCCGATCAGCGCCGACGGGCAGGCGATGCTGTGTTTTTCGCCCACGGCGCGGTTCAGGCCGTAGGCCAGCGCGGAGTTGAACAGCACCTGGATCAGGATGGGCACGGCCAGCAGGGCGATCACCAGGGGCTGCCGCAGGATGGCCTCGCCCTGGAACGCGAACAGCAGCACGAGGGTGGCCAGCAGCGCGGCGATGGACCACGGGCCGGTGCGCGCCATGGCCGCCTGGAAGGCCGCTTCGCCCCGGCGCAGAAGCCGCCTGCGCAGCCACTGCGCGATCGCCACCGGGATCAGGATGTACAGCACCACCGAGGCAAGCAGCGTGTCCCACGGCACGGCGATGGCCGACAGGCCCAGCAAAAAGCCCACCAGCGGCGCGAACGCCACGACCATGATGCTGTCGTTGAGCGCCACCTGCGACAGCGTGAACAGCGGGTCTCCGCCCGTGAGCCGGCTCCACACGAACACCATGGCCGTGCAGGGCGCGGCCGCCAGCAGGATCAGCCCGGCGATGTAGCTGTCGATCTGCTCGGCGGGCAGCCAGGGGGCAAACCAGTGGCGGATGAACAGCCAGCCCAGCAGGGCCATCGAAAACGGCTTGACCAGCCAGTTGACGAACAGCGTCACGCCAATGCCCCGCAGGTGCTGGCGCACCCCGGCCAGCGCGCCGAAGTCCACCTTCAGCAGCATGGGGATGATCATGACCCAGATGAGCAGGCCCACCGGCAGGTTGACACGCGCCACCTCCAGCGCGCCCACCGCGCGGGCCGCGCCCGGCAGCCATTGGCCGAGCGCAATGCCCGCCACGATGCACAGCAGCACCCACACGGTGAGGTAGCGCTCGAACACCGCCATGCCGGCGGCCGGGGCGGACTGTGAAGGGTTTTTGGGGTGCATGGGGATGTCAGTGCGCGGGCAGTTCGCGGGCAGGGGTCGTCGGCGTGGGTCCCGTTCGGGTCAGCAGCACTTGTTGGGGTTGGTGGCCGTGGGGCCGCAGCAGGCGGCCCGGCCCGGCTCGGGGATTGAGGGCGCGCCCGTGGGGCAGCAGGCGGCCTGGGCGGGCTGGGCCGCGGCTTCGTTGAACACGGGAATGTTGCCCAGCGTGTGGAAGTGTTCCCACGCCACGCCCTGCGGGTCGGTGATCCAGTGCTTGTCGCTGCGGGCATAGCAGCAGGTGGTGGCGCCTTCGTCCAGCAGGGCCATGTCGGCGCCCTGGGCGCGCGCCTTCAGCTCGGCCAGTTCGCCGGCCTCGTCCACCTGGAAACCCAGGTGGTCCACGCCGGGCTTGTCGCCGCGGGTGGAGATGGCGAAGTTCACGCGCGGGTCTTCGAGCATCCATTTGGCGTAGTCGGCCTCCACGCGCGCGGGGCCGGCCGCGAACAGCCGGGAATAGAACGCGATGCTCTTGGCGAGGTCATCGACATGCAGGTGGACGTGGAATCGCTTCATGGTGGCTTCCTTTCGGCCGTGGGCCGTGGCGTGGGTTGTGGGTCAGCAATCGCAGGCGGCGGTGGCGGTGCCGGGCAGGCAGGCGGCGCCCTGGCAGCAGTTCTCGGTCAGGTAGGCCAGCAGCTCGTTCATCGTGGCAAACGATGCGCGGTAGATCAGGTTGCGGCCCTGGCGCTCCTGGCTCACCAGGCCCGCGTGGGTCAGCTCCTTGAGGTGGAACGACAGCGTGTTGGGCGCAATGCCCAGCTGTTCGGACAGCGCCCCGGGCGTGAGCCCGTCCTGGCCGGCCACCACCAGCGCGCGGAACACGCGCAGGCGCACTTCCTGGGCCAGGGCGGCGAGGGATCGGATGACGTCGGGTTCTTGCATGATTCGATATTACAACAAAAGTTGAAATATAGAATCGTTCTTGGGAGATCATTTTCAAGCCTTCATGAAAAAGCAGGAAAATTGGCGAATTGCGCTGAATGGTATTGCGCCAGATGCTATGCAATTAGGAGCGGTGAAGGTAGACCTATCACGGTCTTCATAACCTGTGGATCTAATCACCCGATTTTTCAATCGTTTGTGAACTTACGATTCGCCGATACAGTCCCGCATCCCATTCCTCACCGCGCGCCACGGACCATCGGCATGTCCTGTGACGCGCCACTGCTTTTTCATGATCGACTTACGGGGTATCACCCAAACCTACCAGGGCTCACAAGGCCCGGTCGAGGCTCTCAAGGGCATCGACCTTCACATCACGCCGGGCGAAGTGTTCGGCATCATCGGCAAGAGCGGTGCGGGCAAGAGCTCGCTGGTGCGCGTCATCAACCTGCTCAACCGCCCCACCACGGGCCAGGTCATCGTCAATGGCCGCGACCTGACCCAGCTGGGCGATGCCCAGCTGCGCGATGCCCGCCGCGAGATCGGCATGGTCTTCCAGCATTTCAACCTGCTGTCCTCGCGCACGGTGTTCGACAACGCGGCCCTGCCGCTGGAACTGGCGGGCATGGACAAGGCCGCCATCCGCGAACGCGTGAACCCGCTGCTGGAGCTGGTGGGCCTGTCGGCCCTGGCCCAACGCTACCCGGCGCAGATCAGTGGCGGCCAGAAGCAGCGTGTGGGCATTGCGCGCGCGCTGGCCAGCCGCCCCAAGGTGCTGCTCTCGGATGAAGCCACGTCCGCGCTCGACCCCGAGACCACGCGCTCCATCCTCGACCTGCTGCGCCAGGTGAACCGGGAGCTGGGTCTCACGGTGGTGCTCATCACGCACCAGATGCAGGTCATCAAGCAGGTGGCCGACCGCGTGGCCGTGATCGAGGCCGGCCGCATCGTGGAGCAGGGCCGCGTGCTGGATGTCTTCACGCGCCCGCAGCAGCCCATCACCAAGAGCCTGATCGACGAGATCCTGCCGCAGGAGCTGCCCGCCAGCGTGCTCGGCCACGTGCGCACGCTCGCAGTTCAGCTCGCTGCCACGGCACCGGACCGCACGGGCCAGCTGCTGCGCCTGTCGTACGCAGGTGACAGCGCGTACCAGCCCATCCTGTCGCAGCTCATCCGCCAGTTCGGCGTGGACATGAGCATCCTGCACGGCCAGGTGGACGAGATCCAGGACGAGACCTTCGGCTCGCTGGCCGTCTATGCCAGCGGCGAGGCCGACCGCCTGCGTGGCGCCGTGGCGCACCTGCGCGCCAGTGGCGTCGCCGTCGAAGAAGTGGCCGTACCGGCTTGAGGAAGGGAAAAAACATGTTCGACAACTTCACCCCGGCCATGCTGGACCTCTTCGCATCGTCGCTGTGGGAAACGCTGGTCATGGTCGGCATCTCCGGCCTGGTCGGCGGCCTGCTGGGCGTGCCGCTGGGCGTGTTCCTGCGCCTCACCGACCAGGGCGGCGTGCTCGAAAACGGGCCCGTCAACAAGCTCGTGGGCTGGCTGGTCAACGCCGTGCGCTCCACGCCCTTCATCATCCTGCTCGTGGCCATCATCCCGTTCACGCGCTTCATCACCGGCTCGTCCATCGGCACGGCCGCGGCCGTGGTGCCGCTGACCATCGCCGCCGCCCCGTTCGTGGCGCGCCTGGTGGAGGCCGCGCTGCGCGAGGTGGACCACGGCCTCGTGGAAGCCGCCCAGGCCATGGGCGCGACCACCAGCCAGATCGTGTGGAAGGTGCTGCTGCCCGAGGCGCTGCCCGGCATCGTGGCGGGCCTGACCATCACCTTCGTGAGCCTCACGGGCTACTCGGCCATGGCCGGCGCCATCGGCGGCGGCGGCCTGGGTGACCTGGGCATCCGCTACGGCTACCAGCGCTTCCTGCCCGAGATCATGCTGGCCGTGGTGCTGGTGCTGATCTTCTTTGTACAGGCCGTGCAGAGCCTGGGCGACTGGGCGGTGCGCAGGCTCAGCCACCGCTGACCCCAGGCGCCAGCCGCCTGTTGATTGCTATCTAATTGATAGCTATTGGCGCTTGATGGTAAAGCGCTTGCGGCTGCTTTTGCTGCAAGTTTGGTGCGGGGCTGTGCCCGCCACCGGATGCTTCATTCCGCAGAGATCCGGTGGTCCGCCACCAGCCTGGCAAAACGCGCCGTGTCGCTGGCGATCTGCTGGGCCATCTGCGCCGGGGTGTTGCCGACGGGCTCGGCGCCGATGTCCAGCATGCGCTTCCTGAAGTCGGCCGACTGGATCACCTTGACCATTTCGGCGTTGAGCCGTTCCACGACCTCGGGCGGCGTGCGCACGGGCGCGAGCACGCCGAACCAGGTGCCGATGTCGAAGCCCGCGAAGCCGCTCTCCTGCAGGGTGGGCACGTCGGGCAGCGCGGACGACCGCCTGGCCGTGGTCACGGCCAGCGCGCGCAGCTTGCCGGCCTTGATGTGCGGCAGCACGGGCGTCACGGTGTCGAACGACATCGATACCTGGCCGCCCAGCAGGTCGGTGGTCAATGGCCCGCTGCCCTTGTAGGGCACGTGCAGCAGCGGCTGGCCGATGGCCGTGGCGAACTGCGTGCCGATCAGGTGCTGCGCGGTGCCCGCGCCGTTGGAGCCGTACGAGAACTTGTCGGGCGCGGCCTTCACCAGGGCCACGAGTTCCTTCACGTCCCTGGCGGGCGTGGCGGCGGCCACGGCGAGCACGTTGGGCACCAGTGCGACGGTGGTGATGGGTGCGAAGCTCTTCTGGAAGTCGTAGCCGAGCTTCTTGTACACGCTGGTGGCGATGGTGTGGTGCACCGCGCCCATCAGCAGCGTGTGGCCGTCGGCAGGTGCCTTGGCCACGTAGTCGGCGCCAATGGTGGCGCCCGCGCCGCCCCGGTTTTCCACGATGACCGGCTGGCCCAGTGCCACGCCCAGCTTTTCGCCCAGTGCGCGCGCCAGCACGTCGGTGGTGCCCCCGGCCGCGAACGGCACGACGATGGTGACGGGCTTGGCGGGCCAGGCCGGGGCCTGTGCATGGGCCTTTGTGCCGGGCAGCAGGCAGGCGGCTGCGGCGACCGCCGCCAGGGCCATCAGGTAAGGGCGGCGCAGCGGCTGGGCGATGCAGGTGGGATGGGGGGTAGGGCGGCGCATGGTTTGTCTCCGAAAGGGTGGTTGTGCGGCGGGTGCATGGCCTTTGTGGCCTTGTTGTTCTGCCCGCCGGGGGCAAGTGCGGTCAGGCGGCTTTGCGCGCGGCCGGTGCGCTGCTGATGAGCGCGCACACGGCATCGGTCACCTGCGCCGTGGTGGCCGTGCCGCCCAGATCGCGGGTGTGCAGGGCGGGGTTGGCGGTGACCTGCTCGATGGCCTGCATCACGGCGCGGGCCGCCTCGGCCTCGCCCAGGTGCTCCAGCAGCATCACCACCGACCAGAAGGTGCCGATGGGGTTGGCCAGGCCCTTGCCCATGATGTCGAAGGCCGAGCCGTGGATGGGCTCGAACATGCTGGGGTAGCGGCGCTCGGGGTCGATGTTGCCGGTGGGCGCGATGCCCAGGCTGCCGGCCAGCGCCGCGGCCAGGTCCGAGAGGATGTCGGCGTGCAGGTTGGTCGCGACGATGGTGTCCAGCGTGGCGGGGCGGTTGACCATGCGGGCCGTGGCGGCGTCCACCAGTTCCTTGTCCCATTGCACATCGGGGAACTCGGTAGCCACCTGCGCGGCGATCTCGTCCCACATCACCATGGCATGGCGCTGCGCGTTGCTCTTGGTGATGACGGTGAGTTGCTTGCGGGGGCGCGATCGGGCCAGGCGGAAGGCAAAACGCAGGATGCGCTCCACGCCCACGCGGGTCATGATGGAGACATCGGTGGCGGCCTCGATGGGGTGGCCCTGGTGCACGCGGCCGCCGACGCCGGAGTATTCACCCTCGGAGTTTTCGCGCACGATGACCCAGTCCAGGTCCTGGGGTGTGCAGCGCTTGAGCGGCGCGTCGATGCCCGGCAGGATGCGCGTGGGCCGCACGTTGGCGTACTGGTCGAACCCCTGGCAGATCTTCAGGCGCAGGCCCCACAGCGTGATGTGGTCGGGGATGTCCGGGTCGCCGGCCGAACCGAACAGGATGGCGTCCTTGCCGCGCAGGGCGTCCAGGCCATCGGCCGGCATCATCGCGCCGTGGGCGCGGTACCAGTCGCCGCCCCAGCCGAAATTCTCGAACGCGAACTGCAGGCCGGGGTGCTGGGCGGACAGGGCTTCCAGCACGCGCTGGCCTGCGGGAATCACTTCCTTGCCGATGCCGTCTCCGGGAATGGTGGCGATTTGGTAGGTGGTCATGGGGTGTACAAAGAACGGTGGTGGATGGCTGGACTTTAGGCCACCATGCGCACAGGAAATGCCCTGAAAGTGAATCCATCGTTAACCCTGGGTTAACATGGATGCATGAGCTCCAGCACCATCCAGCCCGCCGAACTGGGCTTTTTCTCCACCCTGGCCGCCAGCCCCAGCCTGAGCGCGGCGGGGCGCGAAATGGGCGTGTCCACCGCCGCCGTGAGCAAGCACCTGGCGCAGATGGAGCGGCGCCTGGGCGTGGTGCTGGTGAACCGCTCCACGCGGCGCATGAGCCTCACGCCCGAGGGCGAACTGCTGCTGGAGCACGCGCGCCGCATCCTGCGCGAGATCGATGCGCTCGATGAACTCATCGTGCAGTCCCGGGCCAGCCCCAAGGGCCTGCTGCGCGTGAACGCCACGCTGGGCTTCGGGCGCATGCACATCGCGCCGGCCATCTCCGACTTCGTGCGGCTGTACCCCGAGGTGGACGTGCAGCTGCAGCTGTCGGTGCACCCGCCGCCGATCACCGACGACGCCTACGACGTGTGCGTGCGTTTTGGCGAGCCGCCCGACGGCCGCGTGATCGCGCGGCGCATCGCGCCCAACCGGCGCGTGTTGTGCGCGGCCCCGGCGTACCTGGACCGCCACGGCAGGCCGCGCGTGCCGCGCGACCTGATGGAGCACCGGTGCATCGGCATCCGCCAGGGTGACGAGGCCTACGGCTTGTGGCGCCTGACCACCGGGCGCGGGAGCAAGGCGCACACCGAGTCGATCAAGATCACGGGCAACCTGACCACCAATGACGGCGAGATCGCCGTGCTGTGGGCGCTGCAGGGCCACGGCATCGTGATGCGGGCGGAGTGGGACGTGAACCGGCACCTGGCGCAGGGCCTGCTGGAGCCCGTGCTGCCGCAGTACCAGACGCCCGCGGCCGACGTCTATGCGGTCTATCCGCAGCGCCACCAGTTTTCCACGCGGGTGCAGACCTTCGTCACCTTCCTGGCGCAGGCGCTGGCGCGGTCGGGCGCGCTGGCGGGCGTGGCACCGGATGCGGGGCCGCAGGCGGGCAGGCGCACCGCGAAGGTTTCTTGATCTGGCGCGGGGCGCGGGGCGGGCCATGCGGTTAGGCTGTGGTCCATCGCGGCCCACGCCCACCGTGGCCGCGCCGCCCCCCATCCAGCACATGACCACACCGTCCCGCCCACACCTTCATCCCGCCGCCTTGCTGGGCGGCGCACTGGCCTTCGCCACGGCCTGTGCCGCCCCCTGGCCCGCGCGGGCGGCCGAGCCCTTGGCCGCCACCGAATGGGCGCTGTCGAAGGATGGCGCGGTGGTCCTGGACCTGCGCGCCCGGCTGGCCTGGCCGCGCTGCGCCGAGGGCATGCAATGGAGCCGCCAGGCCGGTACCTGCACCGGCAAGCCACGGTTGCTGGACCGCGCCGAAGCCGCGGCGCTGGCCAGCGACCGCTGGAAGGCAGAGGGCGTGGCCTGGCGCCTGCCGCGTGCGCCGGAGCTGCAGCGGCTCATCGACCGCACGGCCAGTCCCCCGGGCCTGAACGCCGCGCTGTTTCCGGCGGCCCCCGCGCAGTGGCACTGGTCCGCCACGGCCAATGTGGCCGCGCAACGGGGCAACCCGTACAACTACAACACTGTCATGCAGGGGCGTTCCGGCGACGCGGCGGCCCAGATGGGGGCGATCAATGGCTGGGCGGTGAACCTGTCCACCGGCGAGGCGCGCGGCGATGTGGCCCGCGCCAGCAAGCTGCCGGTGCGGCTGGTGCGCCCGCTCGGCGAGGCCGAAGCGCCGCAGTAGCTGCCCTGGCCGCCCTGGCCGCTCGCACGGCCTTCAGGACGAGAGCCGCACCATCAGCAGCCCCGCGCACACCAGTGCGGCCGAAGCCATGCGCGCCGCGCCCAGGGGCTCCTTGAGCATCCAGGTGGAAATCAGCGCCACCAGCAGCACGCTGGTCTCGCGCAGGGCCGACACGGCGCCCATGGGCGCGCGCGCCAGGGCCCAGACGGCGATCCAGTAGGCGCCCATCTGCATCGTGCCGGCCGCGGCGCAGCGCCAGAGCATGGGCGGGTCGACCCGGAAGGCGCGGGGCCCTTTCCACCACAGAACGATGAGCGCCGTGGCGATGCCGTCGCCCAGCGTGAGCACCACCGCGAAGCCGATGGCCGACCCCGCCTGACGTGCCCCCAGCGCATCCACCACCGTGTAGGCGGCGATCAGCACCCCGGTCAGCAGCGCATACCCCACGGCCCGGCGCTGCGTGCCGCCACCCCGCACGAGCGCCAGCGACAGCACGCCCGCGCACAGGCAGGCAACGCCCCACAGCGCCCCGGCCCCTGGCCATTCCCCCGCGAACATGGCCGCCCCCGCCACCACCAGCAGCGGCGCCGAGCCCCGGGCGATGGGGTAGACCTGCCCCATGTCGCCGTGGTTGTAGGCAATGGGCAAGGCGAAGTGGTAGGCCGTGTGCACCGCAACGGACAGCGCGAGCAGCGGCCAGCTGGCCGCGGCCGGCAGGTTGACCCATGGCAGCGCCAGCAGGGACAGACCGCTGCCCATGAGCGTGGTGATCGCCATGGCGGTGATGCGGTTGCCGCCCAGCTTGATGGCGCTGTTCCAGCCCGCGTTGAGCGCGGCCGACAGCAGCACGATGAGGAAGACGTCGTTGGTGAGCATGGCGATGGGGTTCCGGGGGCTGAGTGAGTGCGCGCAGGGGCCAGTTTTTTGATGGGCGAATGATGTTTTTCAGCCAGACATCTGTAAAGTTGAATTCAATGACTATTGAATTCAGGATTCCTGATGCGAAACCTCAACCTGGACCAGGTCCAGACCCTTGTTGCCATCGCCGACCTGGGCACGCTGGCCGCCGCGGCCCAGGCCCTGCACCTGGCGCCACCGACGGTCAGCCTGCACATCAGTGAACTGGAGTCGCGGCTCGGCGCCGCGCTGGTGGTGCGCGGCCGGCGCCAGGCCAGCCTGACGCCGGCTGGCGAGGCGCTCGTGGCGGGGGGGCGCCGCCTGCTGGCCGGGGCCGACGAGGTGGTGGAGCAGGTGCGCCGGCGCGCGCAGGGGCTGGAAGGCCTGGTGCGCCTTGCCACCACGGCGGGCGTGAGCGCGGGCTTGCTGCCCCGCCTGCTGGAGCGGCTGGCCCGTCAAAGCCCGGGCGTGGATGTGAAGCTGGATGTGCTCAGCTCCGCCGAGGCCATGGCCCGGCTCGGCGCGGGCACGCTGGATCTGGCCATCGTCGCGATGCCGCAGGCCGCCGGCGGCGACGTGCAGGTGCGCCCCTGGCGCACGGACCCCATGGTGGCGCTGATTCCGCCCGCGTGGGATGCGCCGGCGCAGGCCACGCCACAGTGGCTGGCCGGCCAGCGCTGGATGTCCTTCGGACCGGCCACGCAGATGTACCGGCTCATCGCCGGCTGGTTCGCGCAGGCCGGCCTGAACCCCCGCCCCCGCATGGAGCTGAACCACCCGCTGGCACTGCGCAGCCTGGTGGGCGCCGGCCATAGCGTGGCGGTGCTGCCGCTGGAGCAGCCCGGGGTGGCGGGCGGCGATGTGGAGCAGGACAACGCGGGCCTGCAGGTGCGCCCGCTGAGCCCGCCGCTGTGGCGGGAGCTGGGGCTGGCGCGGCGGGCGTCGCAGGTGCACGACACGGCCATCCTGGCGGTGTGGGCGGCACTGGAGTCCCTGGCCGTGCCGTGACGGGCACTGGCTGCGCGCTACCGCGCCTTGCCGCCTCCCTCATTCCCGGCCCCTGGTCCGTCCAGGCAGGGGCCGGGTAGGGCAATGGGCCCCCGAAAGGGGCTTACAGCAGCCGGACCTCGAAGTACGCGCCGTCTCCTTCCCCCAGGTCGCGAAACCCCGCCTGCCGCGCGACGACGCTGGCTTTGCCCCATTGCTTGATCAAGGCGAGGTCACCGGCCGACACGATCTCGGGCGGCGATTCTTCCAGGCTGGACATGGTGTCCAGGGCCGCGGCGACCTGCGCGGGGCCGCCGAGCTGTTTTTCGAGCTCCCTGGCATAGCGTGCCTCGGCGGCCATGCGCTCCCGGGGCGGCAGTTCTTCAGGGTAGTCGCGCAGGGCGACCGCGTAAGTGGATTCAAGAACTTCCATGGCGCTTCTCCGTAAATGATTGACTGTATAAATATACAGTTTTATCGGGTGCGCTGCATGCGGGTTGGTCCGGGGCGGGTGCCGGGGGGCGCTGTCCCTGGAGGGACCGGGGAAAAGTCAGATCCGCTTGCAGAAGAACGTGGTGCCGCAGAACGCGCCGTCCGGCATCAGCGCATAGTCGGGCACCATGCCCACGCGCTGCCAGCCGGCGCGCTCGTACAGGCGCTCGGCGTCGCCGCCGGTCACGGTGTCGAGCACGAGCACGGTCTTGCCCTCGGCGCGCGCTGCGTCGTCCACGGCGGCCATGAGCTGCTGGGCGATGCCCCGGCGGCGGGCCTGGCGGTGCACCAGCATCTTGGCCACGTCGGCGCGGTGGGGCTGGTTGTCGGGCATGGCGGTGACGAGCTGCACGGTCCCCACGATGTGGCCTCCCGGGGCCTCGGCCACCAGCAGCACGCGTTCGTTGCGGGCCACGCCGTCGGCCACGCCGCTCCAGAACGCGAGGGCCTTGTCGCGCGGCAGCGGCCACATGAAGCTCACCGACGCCCCACCTTGCACGCAGTCGATCAGCACGTCGGCCAGCGCCGGCACGCTCGCGGCCGCCTCGCGGGCGCCCAGGCGCCGGATGGTGACGGCGGGCGAAGGGGCCCGTATGTCGGTGGTCATGGTTTTCTCCTCGGGGTGGGGGATGCGAAGCGGGCAGGCGGCAGGCCCAGCGTGGTGAGCGCCACCAGGTAGCGCGCGGGCCGCGTGCCCGGGTTGTGGAACACGATGGGCTGGTTGAGCTGCATGGCCAGGCAGTCCCCCGCGCCCAGCGCCCAGGTGGTGGTGCCCACGGTCAGGTCCATGCGGCCTTCCACCAGCCAGACCTGCTGGTGGATGTCGGCATCGTGCACGGCCGAGTCGAGGGCGACGCGCTGGCCGGGCGGAAACTCCACCTCCACCAGCTGCAGCGGCGAGGGCGCGGACGGCGACAGCCGGCGGCGCACATAGCCCGAGGCCGGGTCCTGCCAGCGGGGCTGGTCGGCGGCCCGGATCAGGGGCGAGGGCAGGGCCTCGCCCTCGCCATCGGTGCCGTCCTCGAAGAAGGAGGCGAGTGCCACGCTCAGCCCGACGGCCAGTTTGTCCAGCACGGCGGCCGTGGGGCTGCTCTGGCCGCGTTCGATCAGCGAGATGTTGGAGCGGCTCACGCCGCTGCGTTCGGCCAGCGTGTCCAGTGAGTAGCCCCGGGTGTCGCGCAGCTCGCGCAACCGGCGGGCGATGCGGTGGTTGATGTCCATGGCGGCAGTTTAATGGAAATTTATTCCATAAAACTGGAAATTGGTGGCGGCAAGCTCACGGACGGGAGCGTGTCGCAGGATGGGGATGCGGCAGATGGGAGACTTTTTGCTTCTGTTTTAATAGCTCAAAGCGTAAATCCAGAAAGCGCTGCAGCCATTTTTATCGAATTGATACACCCACGTGGCCTTGGCGGCCCGCGCCAGCCGCGCTGATACTGTGTGTACTTTGCATTTCGATCTGCCAGAACAACCGCCGGAGACATTCAGACCATGACGCTGCCTTTTCACACGCTCGACCCCGACCTGTTTGCCCGTGCCCAGCCACTGCTGGATGAAGAGTGGCTGGCGCGCGACGCCGACCTCGCGCCCGCGCTGCCCACGGTGCTCGCACGCAACGTGGGGCAGGACTGGCACAAGGCGGGCACCTTCCGCCACCATCTGGTGGGCGTGGCGCGCTCGCTCACCGTGTGGCGGCAGCCGCGCGATGTGCGCCTTCTGGGGCTGCTGCACAGCGTGTATGGCAATGCCTTCGTGGACCTGGTGAAGTTCGACCCCGCCCGGGAGCGTGCGCGCGTGCGCGAGATCGCGGGCGAATCGGCCGAGCACCTGGTCTACCTGTTCTGCACGCAGTCGCGCACGCAGTTCGTGCAGCGCGTGCTGGCCGGGCAGCTGGAGCCCGATGGCAGCCTGGCGCTGGAGAAGGACGGCGTGCGCCACGTGCTCACGCCCTACGAGGTGGCGGCGTTCATCATCGTGAGCATGGCCGACACCATCGAGCAGTGGTTCAGCTGGCAGGACGACATCTTTTCGCGCTTCCCCGCGGTGCAGCACCGTCCCCAGCCGGTGCACTGGGCCGCGTCGCTGTGGCCCGGGCCGATGCGGCCGAGCGGACGCATGGTCTCGCAGATCAACGGCCTGGGCCTGGCGCTGCAGCACCCGGGCCTCCAGGGCCTGCTGCCCACGCCGCCCGTGTTTGCCCATTGCACGCAGCCGCTGGCGGCGGCGGACGAGGCGGCGGCCGCCTCGCTGTACTGGTCGGTGATCCAGCAGGACCAGCCGCTGGTGGACCTGGATGTGGCCACCGGGGTGCTGGAAAGCGCGGTCCGTCACAACCCCTGGGTGGGCGAGCCACAGATGGTGCTGGCGCAGCTGTATCTGTCGGCGGGCCGCAGGCAGGACGCCAGGGCGGCGGCGGACAGCGCGCTGCAGCTGTTCAGCGCCTGGGGGAATTCGTGGGACAAGCGGGTGCAGTGGGACGCCTGGGTGGCCTGGACGCGCATTTTGCTTCAGGGCGCGACGGTGGAAGGCACCTGGCCCGAGCGACTGGACAAGCTCAACAACGTCGCGCTGCGAGGGTGACAAACGTTATTCATATTAATTGTAAGAACATAAAAACTTATTCGTTCCTGTTTTATCGGGGAAACCCTAGGATGCCTGCATCTCTTAACGAAAGGTGTCTTCCGTGAACAAGCGCTCGCTGCTGCAAACCACTCTCGCCCTGGCCCTCGCCGCCGGCTTTTCGACCGGCGCCCTGGCGCAGGACAAGCCCCTGAAGATCGGCGTGACGGGCGGCCCCCATGCGCAGATCTTCGAAGTGGTCAAGAAGGTCGCCGAGAAGGACGGCCTCAAGATCCAGGTCGTCGAGTTCAGCGACTACGTGCAGCCCAATGCCGCGCTGTCGGCCGGCGACCTCGATGCCAACAGCTACCAGCACAAGCCCTACCTGGATGCCCAGGTCAAGGACCGTGGCTACAAGCTGGTGCCCGTGGGCTATACCGTCAATTTCCCGATCGGCCTGTATTCCAAGAAGGTCAAGAAGCTCGAAGACCTGAAGGAAGGCGCCAAGTTCGGCATTCCCAACGACCCCACGAACGGCGGCCGCGTGCTGCTGGTGCTGCAGGACAAGGGCCTGATCAAGCTGCGTGACGGCGCCGACCTGAAGGCCACGCCGCTGGACGTGGTGAGCAATCCCAAGAAGCTCAAGTTCGTGGAACTCGATGCCGCCCAACTGCCCCGCTCGCTGGATGATCTGGACGCCTCGGCCATCAACACGAACTTCGCGCTCTCCGCCGGCCTGAACCCGGGCAAGGATGCGATTGCGCAAGAGAACGCCAAGAGCCCCTACGTCAACCTGATCGCCGTGCGCGAAGCCGACAAGGACAAGCCCTGGGTGGCCAAGCTCGTGAAGGCCTACCACTCGGAAGAAGTGCGCAAGTTCATCCAGACCGAGTTCAAGGGTTCGGTGCTGCCAGGCTTCTGATGCTTCCAGCTGCCGGTGCCTGAACGGGCCCCGGGACGGCTTGTCCGCGGGCGTGCCGCACCCTGCGCGGCGCCATGGTGCCGCCCGGCCACCTGCTGCCGGTGCTGATCATCGGATCGTTGCATGGCACATTTCGACAGTATCGTCGTCGGCCTCGGGGCCGTGGGCTCCGCCACGCTGTACCAGCTGGCGCGGCGCGGGGCCAGGGTGCTCGGGCTGGACCAGTTCCAGCCGCCGCACAGCCTGGGCTCCTCGCACGGCCAGACCCGCATCACCCGGCTGGCGGTGGGCGAGGGCGACGAATACGTGCCCCTGGTGCGCCGCTCGCACGAGATCTGGCGCGAACTGGAGGCCGCGACCGGCCAGCCCATCTACACCCGCACCCACGGCCTGGTGCTCGGGCCGCGCGATGGCGCGCCGCTGCACCAGGGACGCCGCCTGGACTTCGTGCACAACACCATCGAGATCGCGCGCCGCCATGGCATAGACCACGAGGTGCTGGACCATGCCGACCTGCGCCGGCGCTACCCGCAGTTCCAGCTCAACGACCACGAATTCGCCTACTGGGAGCGCGACGCCGGCTTCGTGCGGCCCGAGGCCGCCATCAGCGCCCAGTTGCAACAGGCCCAGGTGCATGGCGCCGCGGTGCAGACAGGGGTGCGCGTGACCGGCCTCGCGCGCGAAGGCGGGCACCTGCGGGTGGACACCACGCAGGGCCGCTACAGCGCCGGGCAGGTGGTGCTGGCCGCGGGCCCCTGGCTCCCGGGCCTGCTGGGCCAGGAGCTGCGCCATGCCTGGGCACCCCGGCTGGCGGTGTACCGCCAGGTGATGTTCTGGTTCGACGTGGGGGCCGCCAGGCCCTCGTTCGAGCCCGGGGTGTTTCCGGTCTTCATCTGGACCTTTCGCGACGGACCGGACGACTCGATCTATGGGTTCCCGATCGCGGATGAGGGCGCGCCGGCCTTCAAGGTGGCCACCGCGCAGTACCTGGAGACCACCACCCCGGACACCGTGGACCGCACCGTGGCCGATGCCGAGAAGCACAGCATGCTGCAGCGCCACGTGCTGCCGCGCTTTGATGCCCCGGCCGCCCGCTGCACTGACGCCCGCGCCTGCCTGTACACCGTGACTCCCGACCACGGCTTCGTCGTCGACCGGCTGCCCGGCTGGCCAGGCGTGCACGTGGCCTCCGCCTGCTCGGGCCATGGCTTCAAGCACTCGGCCGCCGTGGGGGAGGCCCTGGCGCAGCAGGTGCTGGACCTGCCGGAGCGCCTGGATCTGCGGCCCTTTGGCCATGCCCTGCACGGGTTGGCAGCCACAGGGTTTGCCTGAACAAACTCAAGGATGTTTTGGTTTTATAGAAACCAAATTTTATTCTTTTGGGTTTTATGAGAAGGGTTCTAGAGTGAACACATTGTTCACGGCAGCCCCGCCCATGAGGGCTGCGAAACCCTAGCCTCAAGGACCCCTGCCATGCTTTCATCCGCCATCCAGGACACCCAGGACGCTGTGCTCGCACACGAATTGGAATCTGCCCGCTCGGTCGCACTGGCGTCCGGCCTGCCCTATGCGGGCGGCGTTGCGCCCACCGTGGCGTGGAAACTCGTCCTGGCCGGCGATGCCGTGCTGGTGGACGTGCGCTCGGCCGAAGAGCTGAAGTTCGTCGGCCAGGTGCCGGACAGCCTGCACGTGCCCTGGGCCACGGGCACCGCCCTGCAGCGCAACCCGCGCTTCGTGCGCGAGCTGGAGGCCCGCCTGGCCAGCCACGGCGGCAAGGAGGCCACGGTGCTGCTGCTGTGCCGCAGCGGCAAGCGCTCGGCGCTGGCGGCCGAGGCGGCGGCCAAGGCCGGCTTCACCCGCGTCTTCAACGTGCTCGAAGGCTTCGAGGGCGAGATCGATGGCCGCAAGCAGCGCGGCGGCTCCGACGGCTGGCGCTTTCACGGCCTTCCCTGGATCCAGGACTAGCCCCGGGGCACGGCCCGCCTCCACGACTGAACCACAGCTTCCCTTTCCCCATGGCCGTCTTCAACATCGAACCCATCGTGCAGTCCCTGCACGCCGTGCGCCGCGACTGGCGCAGCCTGCAAAAGCGCTCCCAGGAGCCGGGCGGGCGCGAGTTCCCATCGCGCGACGCGCTGGCCGATATCGTCGACAAGCTCAAGGGCGTGCTGTTTCCCATGCGCCTGGGCCCACCCGACCTGCGCCAGGAGAGCGAGGACTTCTACGTCGGCCACACGCTGGACGCCGCCTTGCATGCGCTGCTGGCGCAGATCCGGCTGGAGTTGCGTTATGTGCTGCGCCACCAGCCGGTGGAAGAGCAGAACATCGAAAAGCGCGCCGTGCAGACGGCCCGCAGCTTCGCCACCTCGCTGCCCGAGATCCGCAGCCTGCTCGACAGCGACGTGCTGGCCGCCTACCACGGCGATCCGGCCGCGCGCAGCGTGGACGAGGTGCTGCTGTGCTACCCCGGCATCCTGGCCATGATCCACCACCGCCTGGCGCACACGCTGTACCAGCTGGAGCTGCCGCTGCTGGCGCGCATCGTGGCCGAGCAGGCCCATGCGCAGACCGGCATCGACATCCACCCCGGCGCGCAGATCGGCGCGGGCTTTTTCATCGACCACGGCACGGGCGTCGTGATCGGCGAGACCGCGGTGATCGGCGAGCGCGTGCGTGTCTACCAGGCCGTCACGCTGGGCGCCAAGCGCTTTCCCACGGACGAGGATGGGCATTTGCAGAAGGGACTGCCGCGCCACCCGGTGGTGGAAGACGATGTGGTCATCTACGCCGGGGCCACGGTGCTCGGCCGGGTGACGCTGGGGCGCGGCGCCACCATCGGCGGCAATGTCTGGATCACGCACGACGTGCCCGCGGGCGGCAACGTGACCCAGGCCCTGTCGCGCCACAACGGGCACCACGACGGCGACGAACCCAGGGTGGGCGTGGCATGAGTGAGGTGCTGGTACGCAGTTTCGGGACCGCCGTGCGGCGCCTGCGCGAAGCGCGCGGCTGGTCGCAGGAGCAACTGGCCGGGCATGCCGACCTGAACCGCTCCTACGTGGGCGAGATCGAGCGCGGCCGCGCCATTGCCTCGCTGGTCACCATTGACAAGCTCTCGCAGGCCCTGGGCGTGAGCAGTGCCACGCTGCTCGGACATTGCGACGAATTGAACAGCGCCCATGTGCTGAAAGGCTCGCGATTGGCGGCTATAGCATGTTGAAGCGATAGCGGGGGAATCCGACACTGGCTGGGAATCGAAACCTGTTCGTTTACCAACCTTTCTGATACGGAGCCTCACATGACGGCAACAGTGGGCGGCACGACCGCCCTGGGCGACAACGCAGCACGGCAACTTGCCAACGCGACCAAGACCACCGCACAACTCTCGACCATCTCGCCGCGCTGGCTCACGCACCTGCTGCAGTGGGTGCCGGTCGAAGCGGGCATCTACCGCCTCAATCAGGTCAAGAACCCCGAGCTGATCAAGGTCACCTGCACGGCCCGCGAGGAAGAGAACCAGTTGCCGCGCACCTTCGTGGACTACGAAGAGAACCCGCGCGAGTTCTTCCTGAATGCCGTGAGCACCGTGCTCGACGTGCACACCCGCATCTCCGACCTGTACAGCAGCCCGCACGACCAGATCAAGGAACAGCTGCGCCTGACGATCGAGACGATCAAGGAAAACCAGGAGAGCGAGCTCATCAACAACCCCGACTACGGCCTGCTGGCCCAGGTGACGGAAGAGCAGCGCGTGTTTCCGCTCACCGGCGCGCCCACGCCGGACGACCTGGACGAGCTGCTCACCAAGGTCTGGAAGGAGCCCGCCTTCTTCCTGGCCCACCCGCTGGCGATTGCAGCCTTCGGCCGCGAAGCCACGCGCCGTGGCACGCCGCCGCCCACGGTGAGCCTGTTCGGCTCGCAGTTCATCACCTGGCGCGGCATTCCGCTGATCCCTTCGGACAAGGTGCCCGTGGCCGACGGCAAAAGCAAGATCCTGCTGCTGCGCGTGGGCGACAAGCGCCAGGGCGTGGTCGGCCTGTTCCAGCCCGGCCTGCCGGGCGAGCAGAGCCCCGGCCTGTCGGTGCGCTTCATGGGCATCAACAACCATGCCATCGCGTCCTACCTGATCTCGCTGTACTGCTCGCTGGCCGTGCTCACGCCCGATGCGCTGGCCGTGCTGGACGACGTGGAGATCAACAAGTACCACGACTACCCCGACACCTACAAGTAAAGCGGCCGCGTGGTGACCACTCCATCCTCCCTTCCTGCCAGCGTGCCCGCCACGCTGCAGCCGCCGATCGACCCGGCGCTGCTGGCCGGGCTGGCGACGGCCCTGTTCGCGGCCCGGCCTGGCGAAGAGCCGCGCTTTGCCGGGCCGGCCGCAGGCCGGCCCTCCACGCCACCGGGCTCGCTGCCTGGTGCGGGGCAGGGCACGCCCTGGCCGCCTGGCGTGCAGGCGCCCGTCAACATCGCACCGGCCGGCTCGCCGCTGGTCAGCCCGGCGGGCTTTGGCCCCGGCGTGCCCGGCACCCCCATCCCGCAAGGGCTGGTGCCGGGTGCCAACCTGGTGCCGGCCTCGCCCACGCCGCTGGCCTCGCTGGCGCACCGTGCGCCGGCCCTGCTGCCGCATGCGGTGGCTGGCAACGGCGTACCCGACTCGGTGATCAGCACCTTGCCGGCCTACGAGCCGCGCTTTGGCAGCGGCGTGCTGGGGGTGCCCGAGGCGGCGCAGCCTTCCGCACCACCCGTCCCATCGACAGCATCGCCGTACTACTTTCTCGGTGAGCGCCATGGCCACCCGCTGGCGGCCGACCGCGCACCGCAGGTGGCACCGCCCGACGGGCATGGCGCCGTTCCCGGCGGGCTCGATGCCCTGGCGCGCCTGCCTTTTGCCGCACCCGAAGTGCCGCGCGTGGGCTCGCCCACGGCCGGCACCGGCGTGCCCAGCACGGTGCCATCGACCGAGCCGCGTTTCTACTTCGCCGACGCCGTGGTGCTGCCCGGCGGCTACACCACGCCCGGCCGTGCCCCGGCTGCCGGCAGCGTCCCGCAGGCCGACCGCAGCGCCCACCCCGCGTTCGACGTGCATGCGGTGCGCCGCGACTTCCCGGTGCTGCAGGAGCGCGTGAATGGCCGCCAGCTCGTCTGGTTCGACAATGCGGCCACCACGCACAAGCCGCAGTCGGTCATCGACCGCATCAGCCACTTCTACGCGCACGAGAACTCCAACATCCACCGCGCAGCACACGAGCTGGCAGCACGCGCCACGGACGCCTATGAGGGCGCACGCCAGCGCGTGCAGCGCTTCATCAACGCGCCCGATGTGAACGAGGTGATCTTCGTGCGCGGCACCACCGAGGCCATCAACCTGGTGGCCAAGAGCTGGGGCGCGCAGCATGTGGGCGAGGGCGACGAGATCATCGTCAGCAACCTCGAGCACCATGCCAACATCGTGCCCTGGCAACAACTGGCCGCCGCCAAGGGCGCGCGCCTGCGCGTGATCCCGGTGGACGACTCGGGCCAGGTGCTGCTCGATGAGTACCAGAAGCTCTTGAACGACCGCACCAAGATAGTGGCAGTCACCCAGGTCTCCAACGCCCTGGGCACCGTGGTGCCGGTCAAGGAGATCGTGGCCCTGGCCAAGCGGGCGGGTGCCACGACCCTGGTCGACGGCGCGCAGTCGGTCTCGCACATGCGGGTGGACGTGCAGGACCTCGGGGCCGACTTCTTCGTGTTCTCGGGCCACAAGGTCTTCGGGCCCACCGGCATCGGCGTGGTCTGGGGCAAGCGCGCCGTGCTCGAAGACATGCCGCCCTGGCAGGGCGGCGGCAACATGATTGCCGATGTGACCTTCGAGAAGACCGTGTTCCAGCCCATCCCGAACAAGTTCGAGGCCGGCACCGGCAACATCGCCGACGCCGTGGGCCTGGGCGCCGCCATCGACTACGTGAACCGGGTGGGCATCGAGAACATCGCGCGCTACGAGCACGAACTGCTGGTCTACGGCATGCGCCACCTGGGTGCGATCCGCGGCGTGCGGCTCATCGGCACGGCCGACGACAAGGCCAGCGTGATGTCCTTCGTGCTCGCGGGCTACACCACGGAAGAGGTGGGCAAGGCGCTCAACGAGGAGGGCATCGCCGTGCGCACAGGCCACCACTGTGCCCAGCCCATCCTGCGCCGCTTCGGCGTGGAGACCACGGTGCGGCCTTCGCTGGCGTTCTACAACACCTTCGACGAGATCGACCGCCTGGTGGCCGTGGTGCAGCGCCTGGCCGGGCAGCGGCGCGCGGGCTAGCGGCCGACCGGGCGGGCCTTCATGGCGGCGCAATACGCTATACAAAATGCAGCAATTGCGCCGGGCCCGCCGCCCTGCGTTTTCACGGGGCTGTGGCTATCATGGCAAGCGCTGTGTACAGCATGGCCCGGTACGTTCCGGTCGATGCCATGCGGTGCTTTTTTTCTCCGTTGTCGTCCATTCACAAGGAGTTTTCATGAGCAATGTCCAGATCGCCGTCATCGTCGGCAGCCTCCGCAAGGATTCCTTCAATCGCCAGCTGGCCACCGCCATCGCGCGGCTGGCACCGGCGGATTTCCAGTTCACGCAGTTGCGCATTGACGACCTGCCTTTGTACAACCAGGACGACGATGGCCAGCAGGCCGCGCCAGTGTTGCGCCTCAAGCGCGAGATCCAGGCCGCGCAGGGCGTGCTTTTCGTGACGGCGGAGTACAACCGGTCCATCCCCGGCGTGCTCAAGAACGCCATCGACCATGCGTCGCGGCCCTATGGCCAAAGTGCATGGGCGGGCAAGCCCGCGGGCGTGATCGGCGCGTCGGTGGGGGCCATCGGCACGGCCCTGTCGCAGCAGCACCTGCGCAACGTGCTGGCCTACCTTGACATGCCCACCCTGGGCCAGCCCGAAGCATTCATCCATGCCAAGGACGGTCTTTTCGATGCCGATGGCAACGTGGGCGAAGGCAGCAGGAAGTTTCTGCAAGGCTGGGTGGACAAATACGTGGCCTGGGTGAAGGCGCACGCGGCCTGAACGGCCGCGCCATCTGCACCTTTGGCGTCAGCGCGCGCAGGGGCGCAGATGCCGCTCGAAGAAGCTCAGAGGGTCTGCGATCACGGCTGCCCTGATGCGGGGGGCCGCCGGCGGCAGCAGTTGCGGTGCAGCCGGCTGGCGGCGGTCCAGCCCGGCTGCGGATGCCGCTCAGGCTGCCTGTGCCACCCGGGCCTGGTTGGCCGCGACGGTGGTGTGGGCCTGCAGGTCACGGTCGGCATTGGCCAGGGCCGCTGCCTTGGCGTCCGGGCCCATGCCCACGCCTTCGGCGCGCACGAAGCGCACGTCGGTGATGCCGAAGAAACCGAACACGACCTTCAGGTAGCTTTCCTGGTGCTCCAGGGCCTGGCCGCCTTCGCTGGTGGAATACACGCCGCCGCGGCTGGACGCCACGATCACCGTCTTGCCCCCGGCCAGGCCCACGGGGCCCTTGTCGGTGTACTTGAAGGTGCGGCCCGTCTGCGCGATGCGGTCGATCCAGGCCTTGAGCTGGCTGGGTATCGAGAAGTTGTACAGCGGAGCGCCGACCACGATCACGTCGGCGGCCAGGAACTGGCTCACCAGCGCTTCGGACACGGCGTTTTCCTGGCGCTGGAGTTCCGTCGCCGCGGCCTGGCCGGTGCGAAAGCCCAGGGAGTCGGATGACAGGTGCGAAGGCGCCTGGGCGGCGAGGTCGAGGTACTGCACGCTGGTGCCGGGGTGGCTGGCCTGCCATGCGCCCACGATGCGGGCGGTGAGTTCGCGGGAGACGGATTGTTCGCCGGTGATGGCGGAATCGATGTGAAGCAGTTGCATGAGAGAACTCCTTGGGGGTGTGTCAGCGGTGGGACCACGGCGTGTGGCCATGGGATGAATTGTGGGGACGCATTAAAATGTTGATAAGGTAGTGAACTTGCGATAGATTGTTCTATCCATAGAACGATCAGGGCGTCTGATGCGCCTTGCCTTACCGTGGGACCTCCATGCCGGTGATCGCTGGGCGCGGGCACAGGCCTTGTGGTCCCGGCTTTCGCGGGCACGTCAACGTGCACAACACGCTCTCACCATGCAAGACCTCAACGACATGCTGTATTTCGCCGAAGTGGTGGAGCGGGGCGGCTTCGCCGCCGCCGGGCGGGCGCTGGGGATCCCCAAGTCGCGCCTCTCTCGGCGCGTGTCGGATCTGGAAACGCAGCTGGGCGTGCGGCTGTTGCAGCGCACCACGCGCAAGCTCTCGCTCACCGAGGTGGGAGAGGCCTATCTGCGCCATTGCCAGGCCATGCGGGAATCCGCCCAGGCGGCTGCCGACACCGTGGCCCAGGTGCAGACGGCACCGCGGGGCACCATCCGCGTGAGCTGTCCGGTGACGCTGGCGCAGACCGTGCTGGCCGAGCTGATGCCGCAGTTTCTTTCCACCTACCCCGAGGTGCGGGTGGAGATGCTGGTGAGCAACCGCGCCGTGAACCTGGTGGAGGAAGGCATCGACGTGGCGCTGCGCGTGCGGCCCTCGGTGGAGGACAGCGGCAGCATGGTCGTCAAGCGCCTTGACCATGCAACCCAGATCCTGGTGGCCAGCCCGGACCTGCTGATCCGCCAGGGCACCCCCGAGACGCTGGAGGACCTGGGGCGGCTCGACAGCATCGCCATGTCGGCGCCCGATGGCCGGTCCACCTGGAACCTCATCGGGCCCGGCGGTGTGCACCAGGTGGTGCACCACGCCCCCCGCTACGTGGCCGATGACCTGCTGACCCTCAAGATCGCGGCGATGGCGGGCACCGGCATCTGCTGGATGCCGGACTACATGTGCTCCGAGGAAATACGGGCGCGCCGGCTGGTGCGGGTGCTGCCGGACTGGGCTCCCCTGCCCGCCATCGTGCATGCGGTGTTTCCATCGCGCCGGGGCCTGTCCCCGGCGGTGCGGCGTTTTCTGGACTACCTGGGCGAGGCCATGCCCGGACGCAGCAGCCTGAGCACCCGCCAGGCCCTGATGGGGGTGGACGGGGCGGATATCTGAGCCGTGGCTGCGGCGCGGCGCGCCCGGCGTGCGGCATCGCCGGCCGTGGAAAAGACGGTGCCCCACCCGTGCCGCGCCTGCGCCCCGCCTTTTGGCGCCACAATGCAACGAATTGCAACTGTGCGGGCAACCCCTGTGTGTACCGTACCGGGGCGGCCCGGTGATTCTTCGTGACCGCTCCACACCCCATCGATCAAGATATCCGGCAAGCCCGCGTGCACCCTGCGGTGCGGGCCATCGTGGTCCCGCCGTGCCCCGAGTCGCTGCTGCGCCTGCAGCAGATCGTGGCCGCGCCCGAGCTGGACTCTGCCGCCCTGGAGCAACTGGCCTCCTCGGACGTGGCCCTGGCCGCCGCCGTGATGCGGCTGGCCAACAGCCCGCTGTATGGCCTGGCCCAGCCGGTGCAGACCGTGGGCATGGCGCTCACGGTGCTGGGCCTGCAGCCGGCGGTGGAGTTGCTGTCGGCCTTCATCACGCGCAATGCCCTGCAGGTGCGGTCTCCGCTGCTGGAGCATTTCTGGGAAAGCTCGCAGCGCCGCGCCATCGCGTGCGAGCACATCGGCCACCAGCTCTACAGCTTTGACCCGGGCCTGGGCTACAGCTTCGGGCTGTTCTGCCATGTGGGCATGCCCGTGCTGGTGAAGGCCGTGCGGGGCTATGCCGGCACCGTGACCGAGGCCCTGGCCCGCAAGGACCGCACCTTCACCCAGACCGAAAACGCCAGCCACCGCACCGACCACGCGGTGATGGGCGCCATCGTGGCCCGCACCTGGCACCTGCCGGGGGATGTGGCGCAGGCCATCTGGCTGCACCACGACTTTGCGTGCCTGGGCGATGAGCGCTTCAACCCCACGGTTCGGCACCTCGTGGCGCTGGGCCTGCTGGCCGAGTACCTGGTGAACCACCACGACAGCCTGGCCCCCACGCGCGAATGGCTGCAGCATGGCCAGGCCTGCATGCAGCATCTGCATGTGACGCAGGATGAGCTGGACCACTGGATCGACGCGCTGCACCCGGCTTTCGAGGCCGTGCGGTTCTGAGCCTGGACACTCCCTGCGCTGGAGGTTCCGCGGCTAGCGTTGTTCAGCCTCGATGAGGTCCGCAATGCGCGCATGTCCCCGTTGCCGGGCTTGCTGCGCCGCGTTCAGGCCTTCGCGGTCCACCAGGGTTCGGTTGGCGCCCAGGGCCAGGAGTTTCTGGACGGCGGTGGCCTGGCCGTGGATGGCCGCGAGCATCAGTGCCGTCCTGCCAGCGCTGTCGCGGGCGTCGATGGGCGCGCCCTGGCGAACGAGGCTTTCCACCTGGAGGGGGTCGCCTGTACGGGAGGCTTCCCACAAGTGCCGCGACAACAAGGCGCTGGAACCCGCATCGGCGCTGGGTGCGGTGGCAGCAAGTTTGCCGTTCGCAGCATTGCCCCCTTGTAGGCTGCGGGCCGCAGCGGATGGCATGGCCTGGGGCTGTGGCACCACTTCCCTCGAAGCGGCACCATCTTGCGCAACGGAGCGCTCGCGCATCTCGGCGCGGGGGGCTGGCGCAGCGGAGGGCGCGGGGGGCGGTGCGGGACGGGGCGTGATGGCCTTCTCGGCCGTCATGGGCGGCGATGCGGGAAAGCCTGAAACGGCCCCGGCTGCGTTGTGGCCCGGTGAGGACTCGGCCTCGGGGGCCGCGATTGCGGGGGCCGGTGCCGGTACAGTCTTGGCCAGTGGCCTGGCCTGGCCTGGCGCCGCAGACGCAGGTTTTTGTGCCGTGGACCTGGCCGGTGGGATCGCCGTGTCGCGGGCACGGTCTGGCAAACCCGCAGCGGCCGATGGCGCCGTTGAGTTTGTTTCTGCCGCTGGGGCCGTGGAAGGTGCAGGTGCGGGAGCTGGCAATGCGGCGGGGGCTGGCGCTTCGGCCCGGCGCTGGCCATAGGCGACTTCTTTTTCTTCGGGCGTCCCGCGCTCGAATTGCAGCATCAGCAAGCCAGTCAGCCCCACCACGGCCACGGTGGCCAGGGCCGAGATCTTCCAGCGCGACTGGTTGGCGGCGGCACGGGTGGGTGGGGCTGCCGTGGGCGATGGGGCCGTGGCGGCTGCTGCCGCCAGCATCTGCGCATGCGCGCGCACAGCATCGCGCACCTGCGCGCCGGGGCGGGCATCTTCCTGCGCGCTGGCTTCGCGGTATCGCCGGACCAGTTCGTCGTCTGGCGCGCTCATGCTGCAAACTCCTTGAGGTGCTGGCGAAGGCTGGCCCGCGCATAACGCAGGCGGCTCTTGGCGGTTTCAAAATTCACGCCCGTGGCCTGTGCAATCTCCTGCACGCTGAGGTCACCTTCGGCCTGCAGCAGAAAGGCCTCCCGCTGTTCGAGGGGCAGTTGCTCCACGGCGGCGATCAGCGCCGCCGCCTGCTCGCGGGACTGCAACTGCCGCACCGGCCCGAAGCCGGAGTCGGCCACCAGCGTGTCCGCCAGGCTGCGCGCGTCATCGTCGTCGCTCGCGTCCAGGCTGGCGTGGTTCTTGGCGGTGCGCAGGTGGTCGACCAGCCGGTTGTGCGCCAGGGTGAACAGCCAGGTGCGGAATTTCGCCTTCACCTCGTAGCTGCCGGCATGGCGCGCCACGGCAAACCAGACATCCTGCAGCAGGTCGTCGGCCACGGCCTGGACCTTGACGCTGCGAAACACGAACCGCCACACCGCCAGTTCGTGCCGGCCATACAGCGCGTCGAATGCGCCAATGTCTCCCCCGGCATAACGCAGCATGAGCATCTCGTCGGTTTCGTCCGTGGGGGCGGGGGAGGGGGCGGTCGGCACCCGCGCATTATGCGAGGCCCTCATGCACCGGCGGGCCTGTGCGGGGCGGAAGCCCTCAAGGCCTACCTCGGGTCGGGCACATAGGACAGGTTGTCCGACTGCGGAAATGCGCGGGGCACATGCGGCCGGGCCAGTGGCTCGCGGATCACGCCGCTGGCGACCAGGTTTTCGCGGCTGTCATACCGGATGCTGATCACTTCATTGGGCTGGTCCTGCAGGCGCGTGAAGGTGGTGTGCGAGACGACCGAGGTCTCGCGCTGGCCATGCGCCGTTCCCAGCTTGGGAGACGGCATGGGCGCCGCCTTGGCCACACTGTCCGCAGCCATCGACCGTGCGGAAGACTCGGCTTCCGAGGAGGGGGCGGGTGCCGCAGCCGCGGGTGCTGCCGATGGCGAGGGCAGATGGGGGACAGGCTCCTCGCGCAGGCGTCCCAGGCTGTTGCCGTTGCCGCCGCTGTTGTCGCGGCGCTGGCTCTGGCTGTAGGGCTCGGGGGTGACGGCGGGCGAGGGCACGGGCGCCTGTTCGCGGAACAGCGCGACACCGATCACGCCCACGTGGGCCGGGCGGCCCGTGCGGCTGGCGTAGGAGTTGGCAATGCTGGAGAACTCGAAGGCCGCGACCTGGCTGTCGCTCTTGCGCCAGCCGGTGATCTGGTAGCGCTCGTAGGGCGAAAACACATAGCCGCGCTGGTCCCAGGCGGCGGTTTCACCGCTGAGCACATTGACGCCATCCACCGAGGGCACGGCCAGCACCCGTTCACCCGAGCGGTTGCGCACCGTGATGGCGTAGCGCGCGCCAGGGCGGCCAGCCACCCAGTATTCGCCCTTGGCGTAGTGCACCGGCAGCGTGGTGCCCGTGTCGCGGTCCACGATGGTGACATCGGCCAGGCGGCCAATGGCCTGGGCCGGCAGGCTGGCCACTGCCAGCAAGGCGGCCAGCGCGGTGAGTGCGGGAAGGGTGAATGAACCGGGTTTCATGGCAGCTCCATCAAAGTGTTGTTGGTGCTGGGTGAAACGAACGGGGCGGGGGAATGGGGTTAAGGCTTCCAAAAAATCGCAGCCTCGGCAGGCGCTGGAGGTGGTCCATCAGCCTTTTGTTAGACGTTTTGGCGATTAAGTAAGAGCAATATATTCGTTTGGGTTTTAAAGGACCGATCGGAGAATCCTCCCTCAGACATTGAAGGAGCGTTCCACATGGCCACCTTGCGACTCGGCGACACCGCCCCCGACTTCACCCAGGAATCCACCGCCGGCACCATCCGTTTCCACGAATGGGCCGGTGATTCGTGGGTCGTGCTGTTCTCGCACCCCGCCGATTTCACGCCCGTCTGCACCACCGAACTGGGCAAAACGGCTGCCCTGGGCGGCGAATTTGCAAAGCGCAACGTCAAGCCCATCGCCGTGAGCGTGGACCCTGTCGATTCGCACAACCGCTGGGTGGGCGACATCAACGACACGCAGAACACCACCGTCAACTTCCCCATCCTGGCCGATGCGGACAAGAAGGTGGCAGACCTCTACGACATGATCCACCCCAACGCATCCACCACGGTCACGGTGCGCAGCGTGTTCATCATCGATCCCAAGAAGGTCATCCGCACCACCTTCACCTACCCCGCCAGCACGGGGCGCAATTTCGACGAGATCCTGCGCGTGATCGACTCGCTGCAACTCACCGACAGCCACAAGGTGGCCACTCCCGCCAATTGGAGGGACGGCGACGACGTGATCATCGTGCCCAGCCTGCAGGACCCGGCCGAGATCGCGCTGCGCTTTCCCAAGGGCTTCAAGGCGGTGCGCCCCTACCTGCGCATCACGCCCCAGCCCAACAAGTAAGCAGAAGAAGCAAGACACAACAGGGCAGGGCCGCGGCGCGAGGCTGTGGCGGACCCTCTGATTTCCGTGAGCACCTCCACCTCCATCATCATCGTTCCCGGCTGGCGCGACTCCGGTCCCGGCCACTGGCAAAGCCTGTGGGCCGAGCGCATCCCGCACGCCCGCCGCGTGGTGCAGGACGACTGGATCACGCCCACGCGGTCTGCCTGGGTGGGCCAGCTTGAAAAGACCGTGCTCGCGGCGCCCGGCCCGGTGGTGATCGTGGCGCACAGCCTGGGCTGCATCGCCACGGCCCACATCGGCCCCGAAGCGGCTGCCCGTGTGTGCGGCGCGCTGCTGGTGGCCCCGGCCGACCCCGAGCGCCGGGCCGTGCTGAGCGACTTCGCGCCGGTGCCCTATGCCGCGCTGCCGTACCGCAGCATCGTGGTGGCCAGCAGCAACGATCCGTATTGCCCCATTCGCTTGGCGGGCGCCTATGCCCGTGCCTGGGGCAGCGAGTTCGTGCGCATGCAGAACGCCGGGCACATCAACATCGAGTCCGGCCATGGAGAGTGGCCCCTGGGCTGGGCGCTGCTGCAGTCGCTGGAGGGCGAACACGGCGCCCTGCAGCCATCCGCCGCCCATCCACACGCCACGTCGGCGGCATTCTGATTGCTATATTTTTAATAGCTTCCTGCGCTTGATCATCAAGCGCTGCGGGCTATTTTTTCTTGAAATCCGTCGCCAGGACGCTTGCCAGGCCCGCTGGCAATCACCAGCCGGCCCGCCATTGAAAATCTATATTCCAATAGCTGATTATTTAACAAGAATATATTCTTTTGAGTTTTAAGCACGGCTCCGCACAATGGAGCATCTCCAGTACTTTTCGGGCGAAGGCACCATGACCTCTTTGAAACTCAAGACCCTTCTGGCCACCATGGCCCTGGCTGCCAGCGGCATGGCCGCTGCACAGAATTCGCTGCTCAACGTGTCGTACGACGTGGCCCGAGAGTTCTACAAGGACTACAACGCCGCCTTCGCTGCCCACTACAAGAAGACCACCGGCCAGGACGTGAAGATCGACCAGTCGCACGCCGGCTCCAGCGCCCAGGCGCGCGCCGTGAACGACGGCCTGGCGGCCGACGTGGTGACCATGAATACGACGACCGACGTGCAGTTCCTCGCCGACAGCGGCGTGGTCGCCAAGGACTGGGCCAAGAAATTCCCGCACGACGCATCGCCCACCACCTCGACCATGCTGTTCCTGGTGCGCAACGGCAACCCCAAGGGCATCAAGGACTGGGAAGACCTGATCAAGCCCGGTGTGCAGGTGATCGTGGTGAACCCCAAGACCGGCGGCAACGGCCGCTATGCCTACCTGGCCGCCTGGGGCGCCGTGCGCGAAAAGGGTGGCACCGAGGCGCAGGCCGCCGAATTCGTGGGCAAGCTCTACAAGAACGTGCCCATCCTGGCCAAGGGCGGCCGCGATGCCACGGCCACCTTCCTGCAGCGCAATCAGGGCGATGTGCTGATCACTTTCGAATCCGAGGTGGTCTCCATCGACCGCGAGTTCGGCGCCGGCAAGGTTGATGCCATCTACCCCTCGGTGAGCGTGGTGGCCGAGAACCCCGTGGCCGTGGTGGAACGCACCGTGGCCAAGAAGGGCACCGCCCAGCTGGCCAAGGCGTACCTGGACTACCTGTACTCCGAGGAAGCCCAGGAAATCGCCGCCAAGCACGCGATCCGCCCGCGTTCTGAAACGGTGCTCAAGAAGTACGCCGATACCTTCAAGCCGCTCAAGCAGTTCACGGTGGCCAAGTACTTCGGTTCGCTGACCGAAGCGCAGAAGGTGCACTTCAACGACGGCGGCCAGTTCGACAAGCTCTACACGCCCGGCGCCAAGTAGTAGTGGACAACCCCCTGAGCCGCTGTGCGGCTTCCCCCTTCTCTGGGCTATCGCCGGGAAGGGGGACGACGCCAGCGCCGCGGGGCGGCCCTTGCGCGGCGTCTGCTGGCTTGGGTCGCGCCGGTTCCTACCGACGATGCGCAATGGATAACAACATATGAACGGTAAAAAAAGCGCACCAAGAAGCGCTAGGAGGGTATTGCCCGGCTTTGGGCTGACCCTGGGCTACACGCTTTTCTATCTGAGCATCATCGTGCTGATCCCGCTGTCGGCACTGATCTTCAAGACCTTCACGCTGACCTGGGAGCAGTTCTGGGCGGCCATCAGCGCGCCGCGCGTGATGGCCTCCTACCGGCTGACCTTCGGGGCCTCGTTCCTCGCGGCGCTGGTCAACCTGGTGTTCGGCCTGCTGATCGCCTGGGTGCTGGTGCGCTACAAGTTTCCGGGCAAGAAGATCGTCGATGCACTGGTGGACCTGCCGTTCGCGCTGCCCACGGCGGTAGCCGGCATCTCGCTGACCGCCTTGCTGGCCGGCAACGGCTGGGTCGGCAGCATCCTGGAACCCCTGGGCATCCAGCTGGCGTTCAAGCCCGCGGGCATCGTGATCGCGCTCATCTTCATCGGCCTGCCGTTCGTGGTGCGCACCGTGCAGCCCGTGCTGGAAGACGCCGAAAAAGAGCTGGAAGAGGCCGCCACCTGCCTGGGCGCCACGCGTCTGCAGACCTTCACCAAGGTCATCCTGCCCTCCATCACGCCCGCGCTGCTCACCGGCTTTGCCATGGCATTCGCGCGGGCGGTGGGGGAATACGGCTCGGTGATCTTCATCGCTGGCAACATGCCCATGGTGTCTGAAATCACGCCGCTGATCATCATCGGCAAGCTCGAGCAGTACGACTACGCCGGCGCCACCGCCGTGGCCGTGGTCATGCTGGTCATCTCGTTCATCCTGCTGCTCATCATCAACGCACTACAGGCATGGCAGCGACGCCACGCGGGGGCTCCAGCATGAGCGGCAACAACTCCCGGACTATCCGCCGCGCACAGGCGGGCACGACTGAAGCGCCCTGGGTCCGCTACACGCTGATCACCATCGCGCTGGCCTTCATGCTGCTGTTCCTGGTGCTGCCGCTGGCCGCCGTGTTCGCCGAGGCGTTGCGCAAGGGCTTCGGGGCCTACCTCGAAGGCCTGCGCGAGCCCGATGCCTGGGCGGCCATCAAGCTCACGCTGATCACCGCTGTCATTGCCGTGCCGCTGAACCTCGTGTTCGGCGTCGCGGCCGCCTGGTGCATCGCCAAGTACGAGTTCAGGGGCAAGGCGTTCCTGACCACGCTGGTGGACCTGCCGTTTTCCGTCTCTCCCGTGGTGGCGGGCCTGATCTACGTGCTGATGTTCGGCGCGCAGGGCTGGTTCGGCCCCTGGCTGCAGGCGCATGACATCAAGATCATCTTCGCCGTGCCGGGCATCGTGCTGGCCACGGTGTTCGTGACCTTCCCGTTCATCGCGCGTGAGCTGATCCCGCTGATGCAGGCGCAGGGCAACGACGAAGAGCAGGCCGCCATCGTGCTGGGCGCCACCGGCTGGCAGACCTTCTGGTACGTGACGCTGCCCAACATCAAATGGGGCCTGCTGTACGGCGTGATCCTGTGCAATGCGCGCGCCATGGGCGAGTTCGGCGCGGTGTCCGTCGTGTCCGGCCACATCCGTGGGCAGACCAACACCATTCCGCTGCACGTCGAAATTCTCTACAACGAGTACCAGTCCGTGGCCGCGTTCGCCGCTGCATCGCTGCTGGCCTTGCTGGCCCTGGTCACGCTGGTCATCAAGACCATTGCCGAACACCGCAACGAGCAGGCCTTGAAAGCCGCCGCCGAGTTGCCCCCCGAGCGGCCCGCACCCGCGCCAGCCGTCCGCTGAAGGAAGAAGACCATGAGCATTGAAATCCGTAACGTCAGCAAGCAGTTCGGCGACTTCCAGGCGCTGCGCGACGTGAGCCTGGACATCGCATCGGGCGAACTCATCGCGCTGCTCGGCCCCTCGGGCTGCGGCAAGACCACGCTCTTGCGCATCATCGCCGGCCTGGAGACGGCCGATGTGGGCACCATCCACTTCAGCGGCGAGGACACCACCGACGTGCACGTGCGCGAGCGCAACGTGGGCTTCGTGTTCCAGCACTACGCGCTGTTCCGCCACATGACCGTGTTCGAGAACGTGGCCTTCGGCCTGCGCGTGAAGCCCCGTGGCGAGCGCCCGAGCGAGGCGCAGATCAAGCAGAAGGTGACCGACCTGCTCAAGCTCGTGCAGCTCGACTGGCTGGCCGACCGCTACCCCTCGCAGCTCTCGGGCGGCCAGCGCCAGCGCATCGCGCTGGCCCGCGCCCTGGCGGTGGAGCCCAAGGTGCTGCTGCTGGACGAGCCCTTCGGCGCGCTGGACGCCAAGGTGCGCAAGGAACTGCGCCGCTGGCTGCGCCGCCTGCACGACGAGCTGCACGTGACCAGCATCTTCGTCACGCACGACCAGGAAGAGGCACTGGAGGTGGCCGACCGGGTGGTCGTGATCAACCAGGGCCGCATCGAGCAAAGCGGCTCGCCCCAGCAGGTGTGGGACCAGCCCGCGAGCCCGTTCGTCTACGGCTTCCTGGGCGACGTGAACCTGTTCCACGGCCGGGCGCACGAGGGCCTGGTGCACCTGGAGGGCATGCAGATCGACTCGCCCGAGCACCAGGGCGCGCAGAACGCCAAGGCTTTTGCCTATGTGCGCCCCCACGACCTGGATGTGGAGCGCTACTCCCCGGGCGCCGGGCTCGACGCCCAGGGCCGCCCGCGCGGCATCGTGGCGCAGCTGAGCCGTGCCATCGTGGTGGGCCCGATCGCGCGCCTGGAACTTATTCCATCCCAGGATCACAAACCAGCGGACAATGCGTCCCCGGAACACTTGATCGAAGCGCAGATACCTGCGCAGCAGTTCAAGGAGATGGGGTTCAAGGAGGGCGAAACGCTGGTGGTGACGCCGCGCCGCGCCCGTGTTTTTCTGGACCACGCCGCCGGGATCTGATTCCCCCGAGCCGCTGCGCGTCTTCCCCCTGGGCGGACGTACCCGGTGGACTGGCGGCGCCAGATCCACGGGTGCACTGGTGCGGGGCACGCCCGTTTCGCCGGCGGCACCGTTTGCAACGGCTATTGATGAGGGATAAGAAATGAACTGGTTGACTGCGGCCCCGCGCCGTGTGCTGGCGCTGATCAGCGTGGCGTGTGTGGCGATGCTCGCCTTCGGCATGTACCTGCAGCATGTGGTGGGCCTGGAGCCTTGCCCCATGTGCATCGTGCAGCGTTATGCTCTCATTGGTGTAGCAATCTTCGCAGGTCTGGCAAGCGCTAGGGACGCTAAAGGCTGGTGGATGGGCTGGGGCGTGCTGGCCCTGGTGGCCTCGGGCTTCGGCGCCTTCGTGGCGGCCCGCCAGAGCTGGCTGCAGTGGTACCCGCCCGAGGTCGCCACCTGCGGCCGCGACTTCTACGGAATGATCGAGAACTACCCCATCAGCCGCGCCATTCCCATGATCTTCCGGGGCTCGGGCGACTGCGCGGCGGTGGACTGGACCTTCCTGGGGGGCTCGATCGCCAACTGGTCGTTTGTCTGCTTCGTGGGTTTCGCGGTGGTGCTGCTGGCGCTGCTGGTGCGCGGCATGCGCGGTGGCCGCCGTGGCGGCGGGCTGTCCATGGCCTGAGTTTTCCAGGCTTCGTTTCAAGGCAAAGGCGCCCCTCGGGGCGTCTTTTTTGTGGCTAGACCGCGTGGGCCCGCCCGGGCTCAGGCGAAATCTGCTTCGGCAAACGGAAACGCCACACCCTCCGTGCCATCCATCCACGCCGGCAGTTTGGGCATCACGCTGGCCAGCAGTGGTGATGACTGCCAATCAGCCAGCCAGGCCTGTAAATGCGGCCAGGGCTGGGCCGCCCACCAGCCCACGTCGATGCCCGCGAACTGGCGCACGAACGGGGCGATCGCCATGTCGGCCAGCGCTGCATGTGCGCCGAACAGGTGGGGCTGGGCAGACAGGCGCGCATCCAGCGTGCCCAGCCAGGCGGTGGCCGCCGCGCGTTCGGCCCCGATGTCCGCACCCGGGTGGCGGCTGGGGTACTTGCAGCGGTCCAGGGCCTGCTTGAAGGGGCCGTCGCATTCGGCAATCAGCGCCAGCATCTCTGGCACCGTGCTCCCGGCGGGCGCGAGCCAGCCTTCGGGGTCGTGCTGCTGCAGCGCCCACAGCATGATGTCCAGGCTCTGCTCCAGCACGCGGCCATCGGGCCGGATGAGCACCGGCACGGTGCCCTTGGGCGAGGCCTGCAGCAGGCCCTGGGGCTTGTTCTTGAGCACCACCTCGCGCAGTTCGCAGTCCTGGCCGCTCACGGCCAGGGCCAGCCGGGCGCGCATCGCATAGGGACAGCGGCGGAACGAATACAGAACGGGCAGGGCGGTGGCGGTGCTCACTCGGTGTCGTCCTTTTGGGGGGCGCCTTCCGGGGCTCCGCCGTGCACGCGCACTGGCGTGCCGGGCTGGCGCGCGCCGATGTGTTCCTGCCCGCGCCGGGCGGCCAGCTGCATCTGCCGCTCGCGCTCGGCCAGGGCGCGTTCCTGCTCGGGCGTGCGGGTGCCGTGGCAATAGGGGCAGCTCACGCCCGCCACGTAGTGCGGCGACTGCAGCTCCGCTTCGCCCAGGGGCATGCGGCACGAGCGGCACAGCTGGTGGTGCCCGGGCACCAGGCCGTGACCCACCGACACGCGCTCGTCGAACACAAAACAGTCGCCATGCCAGCGGCTGGTTTCCTCGGGCACGGTCTCCAGGTACTTGAGGATGCCGCCTTCGAGGTGGAAGACCTCCTCGAACCCCTGCGATTTGAGGAATGCGGTGGATTTTTCGCAGCGGATGCCGCCCGTGCAGAACATGGCCACGCGGGGTTTGCCCGCCAGCACGCCGCCGGGTCCCGATTGCGCGGCCACCCAGGCCGGAAACTCCGCAAAGCTCCTGGTGTGCGGGTTGACGGCGCGCTCGAACGTGCCGATGCCCACCTCGTAGTCGTTGCGTGTGTCCACCACCACCACGCCGGGGTCGCCGATGAGCGCGTTCCAGTCCTCGGGCTTCACATAGGTGCCCGCGTTGCGGGCCGGGTTCAGGCCCGGTACGCCCAGGGTGACGATCTCGCGCTTGAGTCGCACGCGCATGCGGTAGAACGGCATGCGCTGCGCGTGCGCCTCCTTGTGCTGCAGTGCTGCAAAGCGCGGATCGCTGCGCAGCCAAGCCAGCACGGCCAGCACATCGGCTGGCTCGCCCGCGATGGTGCCGTTGATGCCCTCGGGCGCCAGCAGCAGCATGCCGCGCACGCCACGCTCGTCGCACAGGGCCTGCAGCGGCGCGCGCAGCGCGGCGCAGTCGGGCAGATCGACAAACTGGTAGAGGGCGACGGTGAGAAAGCGGGGTGTGACCGAGTGCACAAGAAATGGGAAAGCGGGAAACAGAAGGTCGATGATAGCCGTCACTTTTCGTTACGATGAGCGGTCGCCAACGCTGCACCCAAGGTGGTTTTATGGGCAAGGAATCCACAGTCAACCTGTTTCGCCGGCTGGAGCAGCTCAACGGCATCGGCGCCGCGCTCTCGCGCGAGCGGGACATCGACCGGCTGCTGGAGAACATCCTGGAGGCGGCCAAGGCCATCACCGGCGCCGATGGCGGCACGCTCTACAGCGTGACCGAGGACCAGTCGGCGCTCAAGTTCGAGATCCTGCGCACGGATTCGCTGGGCATCCGCCTGGGCGGCACCACGGGCAAGCCCATCGATTTTCCGCACCTGCCGCTGCGCAACGCCGATGGCTCGCCCAATGATTCGCTCGTGGCGGCGCACGCCGCCATCCACGACCGCACCGTGAACATCGCCGATGCCTACAGTGCCCAGGGCTTCGACTTCTCGGGCACGCGCGCCTTCGATGCGCGCACGGGCTATCACTCGCAGTCGTTCCTCACCGTGCCGATGAAGAACCACGACCATGAGCTCATCGGCGTGCTGCAGCTCATCAACCCCCGCGACCCGGAGACGGGCGCGGTCACGACCTTTTCCGAGGCCGACCAGGGCCTGGCCGAGTCGCTGGCCTCGCAGGCCGCAATCGCGCTCACGAACCGGCTGCTCATCTCGCAGCTCGAACGCCTGTTCGAGTCGTTCGTGAACCTCATCAACCTGGCCATCGACGAAAAATCGCCCTACACCGGCGGCCATTGCCAGCGCGTGCCGGCCCTCACGCTGATGCTGGCCGATGCGGTCAACGCCACACGGCAGGGGCCGCTGGCGAGCTTTCGCATGAGCGAGCGCGACCGCTACGAGCTCAAGATGGCCGGCCTGCTGCACGACTGCGGCAAGATCACCACGCCCGTGCACGTGGTGGACAAGGCCACCAAGCTGCAGACGATCTACGACCGCATCGGCCTGGTAGACACGCGCTTCGAGGTGCTCAAGCGCGATGCGGAACTGGCCGCGCTGCGCCGCCAGCTGGCGCTGCGCCCCGTGGTGGATGCGCGGGCCGAGGGCCAGGAGCTGCAGGCCCTGCAGCACGAGATCCAGGCGCTGGAAGAAGACCGCGACTTCCTGCGCCGCTGCAACACCGGCACCGAGGCCATGCGGCCCGAGGACCAGCAGCGCGTGCGCGACATCGCCGCCATGCGCCACTGGCGCAACCCGCAGGGCGTGCAGACGAGCTTCTTGACGGCCGAGGAGGTGGAGAACCTCACCATCCGCGCGGGCACGCTGACCCAGGCCGAGCGCGACACCATCAACTACCACATCGTCGCCACCATCAAGATGCTGGAGACGCTGCCCTGGCCCCGCCACCTCAAGAACGTGCCCGAGTACGCGGGCGGCCACCACGAGCGCATGGACGGCAAGGGCTACCCGCGCGGCCTCACGCGCGAGCAGATGTCGCTGCAGGCCCGCATGATGGGCATCGCCGACATCTTCGAGGCCCTGACGGCGGCGGACCGGCCGTACAAGAGCGGGATGACTTTGTCAGAGGCGCTGGCCATCATGTGCCGGATGCGGGACAACGGGCACATCGACCCGGACCTGTTCGAGGTGTTCGTGCGCGAGGGGGTGTATCTGCGGTATGGACAGGAGTTTCTGGAAGCGGGGCAGGTGGATGGGGTGGATGTGGGGGCATTGGGGTTTGTGTAGCTGGGGTTGCTAGCTGCTGTTGATAGCTTGTGCTGTTGTTGTGCTGTGCTTGTGTTGGGGGCGGGGGCCGGGCGCACACCCCGGCCTCCGCCCTTCGATCAGACGCAGTAATTACTATAAAAACAATAGCGGCTGGCGCTTTCTATATAAGCGCACACGGCCCATTTTGATCAAATCACACCCCATCCCGCACACACCCCTCCAGCCTCTCCCGATCCATCACTTCCACCACCCGGTACCCCACCCGCAGGATTCCCTCGTCCTCCCACAGCTTCAACTGCCGGTTCACGCTCTGCCGCGACACGCCCAGCATGAAGGCCAGGTCCTCCTGCGACACCGCCAGCGTGGTCGCCCCGTCCGAAGCCTCGGGCCGCGCGTCCAGCGTCAGCAGCCGGTGCGCCAGCCGCACGGGCAGCGGCTGCAGGATGGCGTCATCGATCCACGCCAACGCCTGGCGCAGCCGCATGCACACCAGCCTGGTCAACGCCATGTGCACCTGGGGCTGGGTGTTCACCAGGTGGTGGAAGTCGTCGGCATAGACCACCGCGATCTCGGTGGTATCGGCCGCGCAGGTGTCGTACACGCGCTCACGGCCCACGAATAGGGAGACCTCGCCAAACCAGTGGCCGGGCTCCAGCACGGCGATCACCGCCTCGCGCCCGCCCGGGGCCACCACGCTCACGCGCAGCGAGCCGCTGACCACGCCGAACAGCGCATCGGGCGCCGAGCCCTTGAGGAACAGCGAATCGCCGCGCTGCAGCTGCTTGTGGTGTGCCACCTGCAGAAGTTGCAGCTGCACATCGTCCGGCAGGCGCAATCTGTTGGCCGCGTCGGGTGCGGTGAGCGCGTGGGGCGCGTCGGGGGACAAGGTGGGAGAGCGGGGCGGGGGCGTGCGCAGGGGCATGGGGTGGATGGCGGGGCTTGTGCGTGTTGGCGAGCTGAGACGAGCGATCAAGGTGGGTGGCACGGTGTACCGCATGCGGGGGCGGGGCGGAAGGCCTGTGCGGGTTTGTCCGGGGCCGCAATTGCCAACAACAGACAGTCTGCGAAGGGAGGGCTGCGGATAGTCGATGGCTGTACTGCGATGCAACGCGCAGATCACCACCTAGACCAAGGAACCCACGATGACGACTGCCACCACCTCCCCAGCCCCACAGACCGCCCTGCAGGCCCTGCGCGAGAAAACCGTGCTGGACCATTTTGCCGACGAGACCCGCCAGGACTTCGACGCGGTGCTGGGTACCTTTCCGCACCCCCATTACGAGCTGATCCCCACCGGGGAGGTGCACGACGGCCATGACGCCGTGCGCGCCTATTACCTGGCCTCGCGCAAGGCCTTCCCGGACCAGCGGCACGAGATCATCCAGCTGCGCCACACCGACGACGCGGTGATCGTGGAGTTCTGGCTGCTGGGCACCCACCAGGGGCCGCTGGGCAACCTGCCGCCCACGGGCAACAGCTTCCGCTGCCGCATGATCGCGCTCTTCATCTTCGAGGGCGAGCGCCTGGTCTGCGAGCGCGTGTACTTCGACTCGATGACCATGCTGCGCCAGTTGCTGGCCGGCGTGCCGCCCGCGCAGCTGCCGGCCATTGTGGGCTCGCTCCTGGCGGCGGGGCCCACCAGCGCGCCCGCAGCTTCAGGGCGCCAGCCAGAAACCACTGCGGCTGCCGCATGAGCGCCGGGCTGGCGGGGCACCATGCCGTCATCACGGGGGGTGCCCAGGGCATCGGCCTGGCCATTGCCCGGCGCTTCCTGGCGGATGGCGCCCGTGTGTCCCTGTGGGACCGCGACGCCCGTGCGCTCCAGGCCGCCCGTGCCGCGCTGGATGCCGCCGGCCGCATCCACACGGCCCGGGTGGATGTGGCCCAGGAGGCCGATGTCGAGTCGGCCGCGCAGGCCAGCGAGGCGGCGCTCGGGCCCATCACCGTGCTGGTGAACAACGCCGGGGTGCTGGGGCCGCTGGCCCCGTTGTGGGAACACACCCCGGCGCAGTGGCGCCAGGTGATGGAGGTGAATCTCACGGGCGCCTTTCTGTGCTGCCGGGCCGTGGTGCCGCGCATGCTGCGGGGCCTGGCAGGTGAGCAGCCGCCCGGCCTGGGGCGGCGCATCGTCAACATCGCCTCGGTGGCGGGCAAGGAGGGCAACGGCCTGAACGCGGCGTACTCCGCGTCCAAGGCCGGGCTCATCGCACTCACCAAGTCGCTGGGCAAGGAGCTGGCGGGGCCGGGCATCCTGGTCAATGCCATCACGCCCTCGGCGGCCGACACGGCGGTGTTCGATGCCGTACCGGCCGAACACCAGGCCGCGCTGCGCCAGAACCTGCTCGCGCGCGTGCCCATGGGCCGCTTCGTGCTGCCCGATGAAGTGGCCGCGATGGCGGCCTGGCTGGCCTCGGCCGACTGCTCGTTCAGCACCGGCGCGGTGTTCGACATCTCGGGCGGGCGTTCGCTCTACTGACTTGCCCATTTCTCCAGGAGAACTCCATGAAAAGAGACAACGCCCCTTCCGCCCTGGCGGCGGTCACGGACTTCGACGGCGCCCGCAGCGCGCCGTCGCCGCAGGACCGCCTGCGTGCGCTGCGCCGCAGCGGCGCGCAGTTCCGCGAGTGGTTCCTCGACGAGCCGGCCGTGCGCTACGCCCGCAGCTTCGACCTGCTGCGCATTCCCTATCCGGCCTGGTATGCGTTCAGCGGCGTGTATTCGCAGCAGCTGCTCAAGCCGCACATGGTGCATCTGCTGGCGCGCACGGTGCTCATCCAGTTCGAGGACTTCGGGGGGCAGCTGCGCCACCTGCTGTTCACGCCGGCAGACCACGAGACGGGGCGCGATACGCCGTACTTCCGCCGCCTGAGCGAGCAGACGCCAGCCTTCCTGCATGGCACCATCGCGCCCATCCACGGCACCGTGCTGGATGCCCTGGCCAGCGTGGGCGTGGCGCCCGAGCGGATCGACTACATCACCTACGACCACCTGCACACGCAGAACCTGCGGCGCTGGCTGGGCACGGACGGCGGGCCTGGCCTGCTGCCCAACGCGCGCCTGCTGGTGCATCGGCAGGAGCTGGCGAGCGTGGCGGGCCTCTTGCCCACCCAGGCCGACTGGTACTGCCCCGACGGCCTGCGCGGCGTGGCCGGCGACCGCATCGTGCCATTCGACGGCAGCGTGCAGCTGGGCCGGGGCCTGGCGCTGGTGCACACGCCGGGGCACACCGAGGGCAACCATTCGCTGGTCTACCGCGTGCCGGACGGCCTGCGCGTGAGCAGTGAAAACGGCGTCTCGGCCGACAGCTGGGCGCCCGAGGTCTCGCGCCACAACGCCATCCGCCGCTTCGCCAAGGCGACCGGGGCCGAGGTGGTCCTGAACGGCAACACCCAGGAAAACAGCAACGACCAGTACCTCTCGATGGTGCTGGAGAAGACCATCGCGGGCACCTCGGCGTCGCACGGCTTCAGCAACGTGGTGCCGTCGAGCGAATGTTCGCCGCACTGGCTGTTTCCGGGCGCGCCCACGGGCCACCTCTGGGGCACCACCGAATCGGGACAGCTGCAGCGCGTGTGACGCCTGCGCACTGCAGGTGCACCACGCGACAAGAACAAACCCAGGAGACAACCCATGAACACGGCCACCTATGGCGCGGCTGCGGCGGCATCCGCTGCCACCGATGACACCAGCACCCACGCGCTCTACCGCAAGATCAGCTGGCGGCTCATACCGCTGCTGTTCGTCTGCTACATCTTCAACTACCTGGACCGCACCAACATCGGCTACGCGCAGCTGCAGATGAAGGCCGACCTGGGCTTCGGCGATGCGGTCTTCGGCCTCGGGGCCGGGGTGTTCTTCATCGGCTACGCGCTGTTCGAGATCCCCAGCAATGTGATGCTGGCGCGCGTGGGCATGCGGGCCACGCTGCTGCGCATCATGGCGCTGTGGGGTCTGGCATCGGCGGCCACCTTGTTCGTCACCACGCCCACGCAGTTCTATGTGCTGCGGTTCCTGGTGGGGGTTTTCGAGGCAGGCTTTGCGCCCGGCGTGCTGTTCTACCTCACGCTGTGGTTCCCGGCGCAGCAGCGTGCGCGGGCCACGGCGCTGTTCTTCATGGCCTACGGGGCGGCACCCATCGTGGCGGGCCCGCTGGCGGGACTGACCATGACGTACCTGGATGGCGCCCTGTCCCTGCGCGGCTGGCAGTGGCTCTTCGTGGTGGAGGGCTTGCCGTGCGTGTTGCTGGGCGTGCTGGCCTATCGCTGGCTCGACAACCGCCCCGAGGAGGCTGGCTGGCTCACATCGCAAGAAAAAGCCCAGGTGCGGCGCGATCTGGCGCAGGAGCAAGCCATCGGTGGCGGCGCGCCGCAGTCCTTTGGCAGCGCATTGCGCAACCCGCAGGTGTGGCTGCTGGGGTTCATCTCGTTCCTGGTGATCCTGGGTATCTACGCCATGTCGTTCTGGCAGCCCACCCTGCTGCAGTCCATGGGGCTGTCGGTGCTGCAGATCGGGTTCTACTCGGTGGTTCCGGCGGCGCTGGGCATCGCTGCCACGCTGGTGGTGGCGCGGCATTCGGATCGCACGCAGGAGCGGCGCTGGCACTTCGCCGTGGGCGCGGTGCTCGGGGCCGTGGGGCTGTCGCTGACGACCCTGTTCATGCACAGCCCCTGGGCGGCCGTGGCCTGCCTGTCGCTGTCGGCCATGGGGGTGTCCAGCGCCTTCGCGGTGCTGTGGGCGGTGCCCGCCAGCCTGCTGGCCAAGGACGCCGCGGCGATGGGCATTGCGCTCATCACCACGCTGGGCGGCACGGCGGGCGTGGTGGCGCCGGTGATGGTGGGTGCCATCAAGTCGGCCACGGGGAGCTTCAGCCTGAGCCTGTACATCCTGAGCGGCGCGCTGGTGCTGGCGGCGGCGCTGATGGTGGCCGTGGGGCCCCGCAGGCGTGTTGCCTGACGGGATGCATTTGCTATTGTTGTGATAGCTGCTAGCGCTTTATGAACAAGCGCTGGAAGCCAATTTCATTCATGTTTCCTCCGCCGCCATGCGGGCCTGGGCCCGGAGCCAGTCGCTGAACGCGAGCAGGGCGTCCGTGGCCGGGCGCGACTGCAGCCGCGTGAGCCAGTAGGCGCCCCGGTGCAGTTCTTGGACAAAGGGCCGCACCAGGCGGCCCTGCTGCAGTTCGCGCGTGAACATGCGCACCGGCAGCAGCGCCATGCCCGCGCCCTGTGCCGCTGCTTCCGCCAGGGTGAGGGACGAGTCGAACACCGCGCCGCGCACCACGGGGCAGGGGGTGCCCGCGGCCTCGAACCACGCCGCCCATTCATCGGTGCGGTAGCTGCGCAGCAGCGGTTGCCGTGCCAGGTCGGCCGCCGTGCGCATGCCGTGGGCCAGCGCGGGCGAACACATCACGGACATGGGCGCGTCCATGATGCGTTCGGCATGCGTGCCGTGCCAGGCGCCGTCGCCAAAGCGGATCGCGCAGTCCAGCCCTTCGCCCGCCATGTCCACCCGGTTGTTGTGCGTGAGCAGGCGCAGGTCTACAAAGGGGCAGGCCTGCTGGAAGTCGCGCAGCCGGGGCAGCAGCCAGCCCACGGCAAAGGTGCCCACGGCGCCCACGGTCAGCACCTCGCGCGGGCGGGTGTCGCCCAGCTTTTCCAGCGCACGTTCCAGGCTGGCGAACGATTCCACCACCACCGGCAGCAGCGCCTGCCCCTCGTCCGTCAACGCCAGGCCGCGCGGCAGGCGGCGGAACAGCGGTTTGCCCAGGCGGTCTTCGAGCTTGCGGATGTGCTGGCTCACGGCGGTCTGGGTGACGTGCAGTTCCCCGGCCGCCCGCGTGAGGTTCAGGTGGCGCGCCGAGACTTCGAACGCGCGCAGGGCATTGAGCGGAAGATGCATAAGTTTTTCTAGGGGCTGGCGGCAATTATTGTCGATGGTGCTGGGGGCTGTATCACCGTATCGTTCGGTCCTTGCTTCAACTCACCCCTCCATCTCTTATGCAAAGACGACAGTTTTCCTTGGGTTTGATGGCTGCCACCACCATGCCTATCTGGGGCTGCGCCGCTGCCGGCACCGCGGCGGACCGCGGCACCACGGCCCGCCAGTGGAATGACACGCTGGCCGGCATCGAACGCGCCGCCCAGGGCCGCCTGGGCGTGGCCATGCTGGACACCGGCTCGGGCCTGGCGCTGGGCTGGCGCCAGGACGAGCGTTTTGCCATGGCCAGCACCTTCAAGGCAGTGCTGGCGGGCTGGATGCTGGCGCTGGTGGACCAGGGCAAGGAGCGGCTGGACCACCGCCTGCACTACGGCCGCGAGGCCGTCATCGCCCATTCGCCCGCGAGCGGCCCGCGCGCGGGCGACGGCGGGGGCCTCACGGTGGGCGAACTCTGCGCCGCCACCGTGAGCCTGAGCGACAACACCGCCGCCAACGTGCTGCTGGCGCGCCATGGCGGGCCGGCCGGGTTCACCGCCTTCGTGCGCTCGCTGGGCGACACCACCACGCGCCTGGACCGCACCGAGCCCACGCTGAACGAAGCCAAGGTGGGCGACCCGCGCGACACCACCACGCCGCTGGCCATGCTGCAGACCCTGCAGAAACTGGTGCTGGGCGATGTGCTCACACCGGCGTCGCGCGCCTGGCTGCAGCGCTGGCTGGTGGAGACGAGCACCGGCGACCAGCGCCTGCGCGCCGGCGTGCCGGGCTGGAAGGTGGGCGACAAGACGGGCACGGCCGGCGACAGCGGCACGGCCAACGACATCGGCGTGTTGTGGCCCCCGGGCGGCGGCGCGCCGGTACTGGTGACCTGCTACCTCACGCGGTCCGCCGCCGCGCCGCAGCAGCGCGACGCGGCCATTGCGCAGGTGGCGCGCGCCGTGGCGGCGGCGCGCGAAACACTCAGAGCCTCTTGACCAGCACCTGGCTGCGGCGGTCCCAGTTGTACTTGCGCTTGCGCGCGTCGGGCAGCCAGTCAGGGTCCACGGGCTGGAAGCCGCGCTTGATGAACCAGTGCATGGTGCGGGTGGTCAGCACGAAGATGCTGTCCAGCCCCTGCAGGCGCGCGCGCTGCTCGATGCGCTTGAGCAGCTTCTCGCCGTCGCCCGTGCCCTGGCTTTGCGGGGACACGGTCACCGCGGCCATCTCGGCCGTCTTGGCCTCGGGGTAGGGGTAGAGCGCCGCGCAGCCGAAGATCACGCCGTCGTGCTCGATGATGGTGTAGCTGGCGATGTCGCGCTCGATCTCGGTGCGGTCGCGCTTGACGAGGGTACCGTCCTTCTCGAACGGCTCGATCAGCTGCAGGATGCCGCCCACGTCGTCGATGGTGGCTTCGCGCAGCTCTTCGAGCTTCTCGTCGATCACCATGGTGCCGATGCCGTCGTGCACGTACACCTCCAGCAGCAGCGAGCCATCCACCGCGAATGGCAGGATGTGGCTGCGCTCCACCCCGGCCTTGCAGGCCTTCACGCAGTGCTGCAGATAGAAGCCCGTGTCGGTGGGCGTCTGCGCGGTGGGCAGCGTGGCCAGCAGGGCCTGCGCGGCGGCCAGGGGCAGCTCGGTGTCGATGGGGTTGTCCTCGCTCTCGGGTTCGCCGGGCAGCATGCGGATGCCCGGCACCTCGGTCAGGAAGATCAGCTTGTCGGCGCGCAGCTCGATGGCCACGCTGGTGGCCACTTCTTCCATGCTCAGGTTGAAGGCCTCGCCCGTGGGCGAGAAGCCGAACGGCGAGAGCAGCACCAGCGCGCCCATGTCCAGCGTGCGCTGGATGCCGGCCACGTCCACCTTGCGCACCAGGCCCGAGTGCTGGAAGTCCACGCCGTCCACGATGCCCACGGGCCGCGCCGTGAGGAAGTTGCCCGAGATCACCCGCACCGTGGCGCCCGCCATGGGCGTGTTGGGCAGGCCCTGGCTGAACGCGGCCTCGATCTCGTAGCGCAGCTGGCCCGCGGCTTCCTGCGCGCAGTCCAGCGCCACCGAATCCGTGATGCGGATGCCGTGCGAGTATTTCGCCGCATGGCCCTTGGCCGCGAGCTGCTCGTTCACCTGCGGGCGAAACCCGTGCACCAGCACGATGCGCACGCCCATGGCCTGGATCAGCGCCAGATCCTGCGCGATGTTGTGCAGCTTGCCCGCCGCGATGCCTTCGCCCGTGAGCCCGATCACGAAGGTCTGGTTGCGGAACTTGTGGATGTAGGGCGCCACCGAGCGGAACCAGGGGACGAAGGTGAAGTTGAAAACGGCGGACATGGGCGGTGGAGGGCGGTGGGGTGGCCTTGGAGCGAGGGGAAAACCGGCAACGGCGGGCGGCCGCGTGCGGCCGCCAAGTCGCGCATCATAAGCATGCAGGGCTTTTGCTGTCCGGGGCAGGTGCGGGTTGGCTCCCGGTTTGTTGCCGAAACGCGGCCAGCCGGGCCGCGAAGGGCTCCAGGATCAGGGCTTCGTCGGGCCCCGTGTGGGCTGCCACCGCAATGGCCACGCCACTTCGGGCCATCAGCGTCTGCATCTCGGGCTGGGCGATCATGCCGTGGTCCAGCAGGGCCTCCACCAGGCGGGTGAGGGCCTCCCGGTGCTGGCGCAGCAGGGCGCTGGCGCGCTGGTACTGGGACTGCAGCAGTTGCTCGATGGCCGCATTGCTGGGTTCCACGTCGGTGTTGAGGTGGTTGTCCAGCTCCACCGTCACGTCGGTGCGGGACAGGCGCGTGCCAAAGCCGTGGTGGCGGATGAAACGCGCCGCTTCGGCCGTGACCTGCTTGTAGTCCTGCTCGGCGCCGGTCGTGCAGGCCATTTCGCCAAACACCAGCTCCTCGGCCACCCGGCCCGCCAGGCCCACGCACATCATGTCGAGCGCGTTCTGCCGCGTGGTGACCTTCAGGCCCGCGAAGCTGTTGTAGCCGCCCTCGAACGAGGCGATGTTGATCTTCACCTCCTGCGGGGCCTGGCCGAACAGCAGGCAGTACACCAGTCCGTGGCCGGCTTCGTGCACCGCCAGCAGGGCGCGGAAGTCGGCATTGGCGCGCTGCTTGAGGCGGTTGAGCTCCAGCGCCACCGCAAACTGCGCCTGCCGCGCCTCGCCCTGGCCGCCGAGGCCGCGCACCACCAGGTGGCGCTTGTCGGCCGCCAGCGTGATGGCGACGTCCTGTGCCAGGGGCAGCTGCTGCTCCAGCGCCCACAGCGCGGCGTTGACCAGGTTGGCGCTCAGGATCGCGTGCACCGACGAGAACAGCGGCCGCGTGCCCTGCGCCGGAAACACCGCGTTGGCATACAGCTCGTCCAGCACGTCCTGCCCGATGGCAAAGCGCACGCCGCACTGTGCGGCGATGTCGTCGCAGTAGCGCGCGCACAGGTTGCGGATGAGCTGCTCGTAGGTGGCCTTGTTGAACGAGGGGTAGATCACGTGCTCGTTGCCCAGCCGGGCGATCTGCTCGGGCTTGAAGCGTTCGCTCAGGGCCTTCTTCACGTCGATGAGCGAGAGCTTGCGCGTGAGGCGGTGGAAGATGTCGGCGTCGGTGTCGCAGTCTTCCACGCGCTGCGCGGTCTCGTGGTACATCTCGTCGAGGTTGCCGCAGACGAACACCAGCAGCTTGCTGTAGTCGGTCTCCCAGGACGACAGCGACTGCTGGAACCGCGTGAACAGCGCCTGCACCTGCGCGGGCGGCCACTGCATGATCTCGGCCAGGGGCTCCGAGAGCTTGAGCATGCGCTTGAGCTCCTGGGCATCCCAGGCGTCGAGCTGGAAGCGGTAGGGCTTCTTGCCGGCGCGCTCGTCCTCGTTGTCGTCGGCGCGTTCGGCTTCGTAATGCGCGTCGGCCAGCTTGCGCTCGATGTTGGTGAGGGCGCTCAGCGCGGGCGGCAGGCGCCCGTCGGACAGCAGCGTCCACACGTCCTGGTAGCGCTCCACCTTCACGTCGGCGCCTTTGGTGTCCACCGTGCGAAAGCGCTGGAACTCGTCCAGCACCAGCATGCCCGGCGCGCCCTCGTGGATGCCGGAGTCCGCGAGCATGCCCGAGATGGACGAGCTGCGGTAGCTCGCGCCGTGGCTGAAGCCGTCCATCTGCACCTCCACGAAGCGGTCGTAGAAGCCTAGCAGCTGCGCCAGGCGCCTCGTGAGCTGCGTCTTGCCCGTGCCGGTCAGGCCCCACAGGCACACGATCACGGGCCGGGTGATGAGCTGGGGCAGCACGTACCAGGCGCGGATGGCGTCGACCACGCGGTCGATCACGTCGTCGATGCCAAACAGCTCGGCCTTGAGCTGCGCTGCGGCCAGCGCCAGCGCCTGCTGGCGCTGGGCCAGCAGCTCCCGCTGCGCGATGGGCGGAGCGGGCCGCTTGTGTGGCGTGTCTTCGGAAAGGGTGGAAAGGTCCATGGTTTTCAATCGTTGTGTCGCATCAGTCGCTTTCGGTGAAGCGGGATGTCTGGATCGCCTTGCGCAGGGCGACGTTGTCCGCGCGGCGCTGGGCCCCGCGGGCTCGGATGTGCTTGCCTGCCGCGCTCGACAGGCTGCGCCGGGCCAATGCGGTGGCCACGGGATTTCGGGGCGGGCCCGAGGACTCGAGAACTACGACCAGGGGCTGCTTCATGCGGCGCAGCTTCTTGATCTCACCCTGGGCATAGGCCCGGGACAATTTTTTGGCACTCATGTGCACTCCACAAACAAAAAACCCCGGCAATGGAGCCAGGGCTTGCGGAGCGCGTGGGGGCGCCGGGGGCCAAGGCTGGACAGTGCGTGCGCACACAGTCCAGCCGGGGCGGTGGACGGTGGTCAGGCGGGAGCGGACAAGGGAACAAACATAGCGGTGACCTCCAGTGTTTTCAGGGGCTGCCGTGGCGGCGGGCACATGCCTGAAAGAAAGAAGCGCGAATTGTGGCGAGGCCCCCGGGGCTTGGCAAGCGCAAGGGGCCGCGAACGGCTGCATTTGTCGTGTGAAAGGAACAGTGCCGGGCAGCCCGTGCCCTGCGCCTGTGTGCTGCGGTGGCTGCGGGGCGGGCAGGGCCGGCGCTCAACCCCGCCGGCGGTAGGCCCAGCCGGCGGCGTGCATCCATTCCTCCTTGTCGCGGGTTTCCACGACCAGCTCCACCAGATCGCGGCCGTCGTTGAGCGGCACCTGCACCGCCATGCCGGCGCGGTCCGGCGACAGGGGCAGCAGGAACTGGCTGTCGTCCCAGAAGAGGTAGCCGGGAAGCTCGGGCAGCTCGCGCAGGGCGGCCGCCCCCACACCCAGGGCCAGCGGAATGGATTCGGACGCTTCGTTCGCGAGCAGCCAGGTGCTGTCCAGCCGCGATATCCACTGCGCAGGGAGCGCGGCGGTGGCGCGCGGCATCTGCTGGCCCACGGGCATGGTGACCCAGTAGTGTCCCGCCGTGGCGGGCTCGCGCGAAAGCAGGTAGCGGCGGCCGTCGGCCATCTCCCAGCGGTAGTGGGTGCGGGGCTGGGCATCCGACCACCACCACCCGTCGCTGCGCGGGCGAAGCCCCGTGCACAGCGGTGCCCAGTCCTTCGCCGGCGCGGACCAGATCCACAAGTCGATCTGCTGGCTGTCGGGCGAGAGGACTTTCAGGGGTTTCGAGGAACGGCCATAGATGCCGAGCACCGCATCGACCGCGCTGGACGACGAGGTGGCCAGCGCGGGGGCGGCGGTGGACACCTTGGGCGGCAGCGCAGGGAGCTGGCCGGTTTCCTGCAGCGCGCGCAGCAGAATGCCCTCGGCGATGGGCCCGGGCTTGAAGCTGGAGGCGCTGCCCGTGAGCAGCAGGGCCAGGCCCGCCTGCGGCAGCACGTGGAAGTCGCTGGCGTAGAACATCGTGCTGCCGCTCTTTTGCCATGCGAGGACGCCCGCGGCGCCCAGGCCCTGATGCCGCGTGCTGTCCCATCCCAGGCCGGTGTGCCAGTCGGGCGTGAGGTGAAGGTGCGTGCCCTGGCCCTGGTCGCGGCCCATTTCCAGCACGGCGGCTTTCGAGACGATGCGCCGGCCGTCGTATTCACCGCCCTGCAGGAGCATCGCGGCGAGCTTCATCATGTCGCCCGGCGTGGTGCACAGCCCGCCGGTGGCGTAGCCCATCACGAACTCCTGGCCCTGGCGCACCCTGTGGATGTACCCATGGGCGAAGCTGCCTTCGGGCAGGGGCAGCAGCGTGTAGCCCGAGCGGGCCATGGCCAGCGGGTTGAAGAGGACCGATTGCACGAATGCCGGGTAGCCTTGCCCGGTGACCGCGAGCACGATGCGCTCGACCAGCGTGAAGCCGTCGTTGCAGTAGGTCGCCAGCGCCCCGGGCGCATGTTTGAGGTGCACGCCGGCCAGCGCCGCCTCCAGCCCCGCCGCATAGCCTGACAGCGGCGCAAAGGAAAACATGTTGTGCGCGTGGGTGCCCGGCAGCCCGGAGGCATGGCTCAGCAGGTGGCGGACGGTGATGTCGCGGTAGTCTTCCGACAGCATCGTGAACCGGGGCAGATAGCGCACCACGGGGGCGTCGAGCTGCACGAGCTGGCGGTCCACCAGCACCATGACGGCCAGCGCCGCGAGTACCTTGCTGACGGAGCCGACATTGAAGCGCGTGTCGGGCGTTGCCGGGGTGGCGGACGTGTCGTCCAGCACCCCGAACGCCTCTTGCCAGACGAGGCGGTCGCCGTGCAGCAGCGCGACGGAGGCGGCCCGCGCATCGCTGCGCAGCATGGCCTGGCGTATTTCGTTGCGGCCCCAGGCCATGGTGGCCGACATCGCGGGGCCGGGGTTGCCGGTGCCCCCGCAGGCCGGCAGCAGGGGGGCCAGGGCTGCGGTGCCGGCCCATGCGAGCCAGTCGCGGCGCGAGGGTGGCGGTGGGGTGGCGCTGTCGCGGGCGGAAAAATTCGGGGCAGATGTCTGCGGGAGCATGCGGTCATTCCGGAGGGCACCCGCCACGCAGACATCTTCGGGGCGGAACCGGGGTATTACATACTGAAATCCCCGGCACCAAAAAGTGGCGTTTGACAAAAGACCGCGCAAGTGAGGGAGCGCGGGTGCTCCGTTTGGCCGCGCGCATGGCCTGTGTTGCACGGGGCCAACGCCCGCCTCGGATAATGCGTGGCTTCATGACCGAATCCGCGCCTCCCACTCCCCCCCGATCCGCCCCGCGAACCGCGCCGCTGCGCATCACCTTTCCCGAATCGTTGCCCGTATCTGGCAAGCGCGACGAGATCATGGAGGCCATCGAGAAGCACCAGGTCGTCATCGTCTGCGGCGAAACCGGCTCGGGCAAGACCACGCAGCTGCCCAAGATCGCGCTGGCCCTGGGCCGGGGCAAGTGCAATGCGCCCGCAGGCCAGAAGGGCCAGTTGATCGGCCATACCCAGCCGCGCCGCATCGCGGCCAGCAGCGTGGCCAAGCGCATCGCCGAAGAGCTGCAAACGCCGCTGGGCGACGTGGTGGGCTTCAAGGTGCGCTTCCAGGACCGGCTCTCGCGCGACGCCTCGGTCAAGCTCATGACGGACGGCATCCTGCTGGCCGAAACGCAGACCGATCCGCTGCTCAAGGCCTACGACACCATCATCATCGACGAGGCGCACGAGCGCAGCCTGAACATCGACTTCCTGCTGGGCTACATCCGCCAGATCCTGCCGCGCCGGCCGGACCTCAAGGTGGTGGTGACCTCGGCGACCATCGATGCCGACCGGTTTGCCAAGCACTTCGAGTCGGCAAAGGGGCCGGCGCCGATCATTTATGTCTCCGGCCGCACCTTTCCGGTGGAGCAGCGCTGGCGGCCGTTCGAGGACACGCGCGACTACGGCCTCAACGAAGCCATCGCCGATGGCGTGGACGAACTCTGGCAGGGCAATGCGGCCGGTGACATCCTGATCTTCCTGCCCGGCGAGCGCGAGATCCGCGAGGCCGCCGACCACCTGCGCAAACACCTGGCCCACCAGCCGGTGATGCGCAATGCCGAGGTGCTGCCGCTGTTCGCCCGCCTGTCGCAGGCCGAGCAGGACCGCATCTTCGACGGCCACACGGGCCGCCGCCTGGTGCTGGCGACCAACGTGGCCGAGACCTCGCTCACCGTGCCGGGCATCCGCTACGTGATCGACGCAGGCACGGCGCGCGTGAAGCGCTATTCTTTCCGTAGCAAGGTGGAGCAGCTGCTGGTCGAGCCCATCAGCCAGGCGGCCGCCAACCAGCGCGCGGGCCGCTGCGGCCGGGTGGCCAACGGCATCTGCATCCGCCTGTACGACGAGGCGGACTTCAACGCCCGCCCGCGCTTCACCGACCCCGAAATCTTGCGGTCATCGCTGGCCGGCGTCATCCTGCGCATGAAGTCGCTGCACCTGGGCGACGTGGTGCAGTTCCCGTTCATCGAAGCACCCTCGGGCCGCGCCATTGCAGACGGCTACCAGCTGCTGGGCGAACTCGGCGCGGTGGACGAGGCCAACGAACTCACGCCCATGGGCGTGGAGCTGTCACGCCTGCCGCTCGACCCGCGCGTGGGCCGCATGATCCTGGAGGCGCGCGACCGCAAGGCGCTCGATGAGGTGCTGGTGATCGCCAGCGCGCTGAGCGTGCAGGACGTGCGCGACCGGCCCATGGAAGCCCAGCAGCAGGCCGACCAGGCGCACGCCAAGTTCGACGACGAGAAAAGCGAGTTCAGCGGCTACCTCAAGCTGTGGAAGTGGATCAACGAGGCACGGGGCGGGGCGCCCACGCTGCCTTCTGCCCGCGCGCAGAAGGCCATGGCCCACCAGCGCGCACCGTCGCAGGCCCACCTGCCCGTGGCCCAGCGGCTGGTGGCCGCGGCGGCACCCGCGCCCGCGGTGGCCAGTGCCACCGCACCGGCGCCCACCCACAAGCTGAGCAACCGCCAGTACGAGCAGTTGCTGCGCCAGAACTTCATCAGCATCCGCCGCCTGCGCGAGTGGCGCGACATCCATACGCAGCTGCTCACGGTGGTCGCCGAGCACAAGTGGGCCATCAACAGCCAGCCCGCCAGCTACGAGCAGCTGCACCTGTCCATGCTCGCCGGGCTGCTGGGCAACATCGGTGCGCGCAGCGAAGAGGAAGACTGGTACCTGGGCGCGCGCGGCATCAAGTTCTACAAGCACCCCGGCGCCCACTTGAACAAGAAGCCCGGCCGCTGGATCGTGGCGGCCGAGCTGGTGGAGACCACGCGCCTGTTCGGGCGGGGCATCGCCGCCATCGAGCCGCAGTGGATCGAGCAGGTAGGTGGTCACCTGCTGCGCAAGCAGCTGCTCGACCCGCACTGGGAGAAGAAGTCGGCCGAGGTCACGGCGCTCGAACGGGCCACGCTCTACGGCCTGGTGGTCTACAACGGCCGGCGCATCAACTTCGGCAAGATCGACCCGCACGCCGCGCGCGAGATCTTCATCCGCGAGGCCCTGGTGGGGGGCAACTGGGAGAGCAAGCTGCCCTTCCTGGCCGCCAACCAGAAGCTCATCGCCAAGGTGGAGGAGCTCGAACACAAGTCGCGCCGCCAGGATGTGCTGGTGGACGACGAGCTGATCTATGCCTTCTACGACCAGCAGCTGCCACCCGACGTGTGCAGCGGCCATGGCTTCGAGGCCTGGTACCGCGAGGCCTCCCGCCAGCAGCCCGATCTGCTCAAGCTCACGCGCGAAGAGCTCATGCGCCACGAGGCGGCCGGCATCACCAGCAACGCGTTTCCCAAGACCGTGCGCCTGGGCGGCGTGGACTGCGCCGCCAGCTACCTGCACGAGCCCGGCGATGCGCGCGACGGCATCACCGTGACCATCCCGCTCTTCGTGCTCAACCAGGTGAGCGACGAGCGCTGCGAATGGCTGGTGCCCGGCATGCTCAAGGACAAGATCCAGGCGCTGCTCAAAAGCCTGCCGCAGCGCCCACGCAGCCGCTTCGTGCCACTGCCCGAGTCCGCTACCCGCCTGGCCGAGCTGCTGGGCACGCCCGAACGTTTTGGCACCGGCAGCCTGACCGATGTGCTGCTCAAGCAGGTGCGCGACGAGACCTCGCTCGATGTGAAGCGCGCCGACTTCAAGCTCGACATGCTCAGTCCGCACCTCTTCATGAACTTCCGCGTGGTGGACGAGCACGGGCGCCAGCTGGGCCACGGCCGCAACCTGGGTGCGCTGAAAGCGGAGTGGGGCGCCAAGGCGCGCGGGGCATTCCAGGCGCTGGCGGGACTCAAGCTCGGCGGCGCGGCGGCAGAGGATGCGAAATCTGATTCAAATATGCCTCCAGCGCTTGATGGTAAAGCGCAAGCAGCTATTAAATCAGGAGTAAGAGGTGTCACGCAGCCTGCCCAGCCTGCGAAACCCGCCAGCGCCACGCCGTCGGCCCCCGCAGGCCAGCGCTACGCCACCTGGACGTTCGGCGAGCTGCCCGAGCTGATGGAGATCAAGAAGGCGGGCCAGACGCTGATCGGCTTCCCAGCGCTCATCGATGGCGGTGACGCCGTGACCATCGAAGTGTTTGACGAGCCCGAGGTGGCAGCGGCCAAACACCGCGCGGGCCTGCGCCGTCTGTTCGCTCTGCAGATCAAGGACGCGCTCAAGTACCTGGAAAAGAACATTCCCGACCTGCAGAAGATGGCGGTGGCCTACATGCCGCTGGGTACGCAGGAAGAGCTGCGCACCCAGATCATCGACGTGGCGCTGGACCGGGCCTTTCTGCTCGACCCGCTACCCACCGACGAGTTCGCCTTCAAGCGCCGCGTGGAGGAGGGCCGGGGCCGCCTCACGCTGATCGCCAACGAAGTGGCGCGCCTGGCCGCCACCATCCTCACCGAATACGCGGCCGCCGCCCGCAAGATCAAGGACACCAAGAACGCCCCCGAGGCCACGCAGGACGCGCAGCAGCAGCTGCAGCGCCTGGTGCCCAAGAACTTCATTGCGGCCGCCCCGTGGACACAGCTGGCGCACTATGCCCGCTACCTCAAGGCCATCACGCTGCGCCTGGATAAATACCGCGCCGACCCCGCCCGTGACGCTGCCAAGCTGGCCGAGCTGCGCCCGCAAGAGCAGCGCTACTGGCGCCTGGTGGCCGAGCGCAAGGGGCAGGTTGATGCGCGCATGCAAGAGCTGCGCTGGCTGCTGGAGGAGCTGCGCGTGAGCTTCTTTGCGCAGGAGCTGCGCACGCCCCAGCCGGTGAGCGTGAAGCGGCTGGACAAGCTGTGGGCGCAGGTCAATAGCTGACGGCCGGGGCCGGTGGAGCCGGTTCCGGCGGGCACCTGCCGCCATTTCAGGTGCGAGAGCAGGGCCTCATGCCCTGAACCAGATCTTGAGGGCCACGTACATCGTGTAGCCCAGGGCCAGCACCATCCACACCACAAAAAACAGGTTGGCCCAGTACTGGCCGGAATGCTCTGCCAAGGTGTAGATCTGGCCTGCGCAGCCTTTCCCGACGCACGGAATCTTGCCCAGCACCAGGGCGCGCAGGGCCTCGAACAACAGATAACACGCCACACCGCCGATGAGCAAAAAACCGACGGCCCCGACAGGCGGCTTGGTGAACTCATCGTTCTCGTCGCGCAGGCCCTTGTCGAGCAGTTTCTGTCCATACCTGTACCAGGCGTATCCGACCAGGAGCATCAGGGCGTAGTAAGTGGCGGTGAGCATGCGTCAACTCGTCGTTGCTGGAAGGGAAACAATGCGGCTTCGCAAGGATGGTATCCGAGACATCCTCATTCCCCGGCGGCCCCCGCTGCGTGTCCGCTGCCCGCGCGGCGCCTCGGCGTCACATGCGCGACCCGGCATCAGTGGCATCCCCAATGCCACGCGGGTGCAGGGCCTCTAGGCTGCGGGTTCAAAGGAACCGAATCACCCATGCGCCCTCACTACAAGTTCTGGCCCCAGCGTCTGCCCCGCTCCATCACCCTGCCGTCCACCTCGCTGTGGGACAACCTGGCCATCAGTGCCCGCCGGTATCCGGACAAGACGGCCCTGGTGTTCTTTGGTGCTTCGCTGAGCTACCGCGCCCTGCTCGAAGGCGCCGAGCGCCTGGCGGCGAAACTGGTGGCCCTGGGGGTGCAGCGTGGCGACCGCGTGGTGCTGTGCATGCAGAACTGCCCGCAACTGGTGATGGCGCACTTCGCCATCCTGCGTGCCAATGCGGTGGTGGTGCCGGTCAACCCGATGAACCGGGCGGAAGAACTCAAGCACTACATCACCGATCCCGACACCCGGGTGGCCTTCACCACGGGCGACCTGGCTCCGGAGATGGCCAAGGCAAGCAACGCGCTGCCAGCGGGCGAACGCCTGGCACACCTGGTGGTGACGCAATTCACGGATGCGTTCGATGCGCAGGTGACGGGCACGGATGCGCCGCCCGAGGCCTGGCGGGAGTGGCTGGGCACGCGCCACCCGCTGCCTGCCCTGGAGGGCGGCCAGGCCCATGCCTGGACGGACGCCCTGGCCTGCGCGGAGGCCCCCCCGGAGCTGGTGGTCGGGCCAGACGACCTGGCGCTGCTGCCCTACACCAGCGGCACCACGGGCCTGCCCAAGGGCTGCATGCACCTGCACCGCAGCATCATGCACAACGCGGCGGCTGGCGCCCTGTGGGGCACGGGTTCGGTGGACAACGTGACGCTGGCCGTGGTGCCCATGTTCCACATCACCGGCATGGTGAGCGTGATGCACACCGCCATCTACTGCGCCGCCACCCTGGTCATCATGCCCCGCTGGGAGCGCGACCTGGCCGGGCGCCTCATCTCGCGCTACCAGGTCACCAACTGGACCAACATCCCCACCATGGTCATCGACCTGCTGGGCAGCCCGAACTTCGCAAGCTACGACCTCTCCAGCCTGGTCTACATTGGCGGCGGCGGCGCGGCGATGCCGCAGGCCGTGGCGCAGCGTTTGCTCGAACAGTACGGACTGCGCTACTCGGAGGGCTACGGCCTCACCGAAACGGCCGCGCCCTCGCACTCGAACCCGCCCGACCGCCCCAAGCAGCAGTGTCTGGGCATCCCGTTCATGAGCACCGATGCGCGGGTGGTCGATCCCGACACGCTGCAGGAAGTGCCCGTCGGCGAACAGGGTGAGATCATCATCCATGGCCCCGAGGTGTTCGAGGGCTACTGGAAGCGCCCGGATGCCACCGCCTCGGCCTTCATCGAGTTCGAGGGCAAGCGCTTCTTCCGCTCGGGCGACCTGGGCCGCATGGACGAGGACGGCTACTTCTTCCTGACCGACCGCTTGAAGCGCATGATCAACGCGAGCGGCTTCAAGGTCTGGCCGGCGGAGGTCGAGGCGCTGATGTTCCGCCACCCCGCCATCCAGGAGGCCTGCATCATCTCCGCGAAGGACAGCTACCGGGGCGAGACCGTGAAGGCCGTGGTGGTGCTGCGCGCATCGCACAAGGACACCACCGAACAGCAGATCATCGACTGGTGCCGCGAGAACATGGCGGTGTACAAGGTGCCGCGCATCGTGCAGTTCGTGAACGCACTGCCCAAGAGCGGCAGCGGCAAGGTGATGTGGAGGCAGCTGCAGGAGCTGGAAGCGGGCTGAAAAAAAAAGTAGCCCGCACGGGGGCGGGCTAAATCATTGCATCACTCGCACAGGGAGGGGCGAAACCGCCAGGGATTTGACGGTAGGTGCATCCTAGGTCCGATTCTGGCCGCCCGCCCGCCCGTGTGCGGCGCAACCGTGAAATAAGTCCGGTTTGGATGGGGCAGCGACCCTTGCCAGGGTCAGAGCCTCAAAAAGGCTCGGGGTCAGCGGTGCTGGAGCCGCCAGCAGGCGCGGGTGGGGCTCAGATGCCCACGATCGCGGCGGCCAGCGCCACGGCGATCAGCTGGATCCCGAAGAAAATCACGACGATTGGCATGGCCATCCCCTTTGATGAAGCCAGGATGCTAGGTGTGCGTACTCCAGGCCGGGGTGCGACAACAGCGAAGGACCGCGTAGGCGGTTTCCTACGGTAAGACCGGTATGGATGGTGCGGGATTTGTTACAAAAATCCGAATGGCAACAATATCGGCAGGGGTTTACGCGGCTGCCAGCGGGGCGCCCAGCCGCGCTGGTGCTTCATTTGGGGCCCCTGGCTGCCGGGCCCGCAAGGTTGTAGCTTCGTGTATCAATCCTTGAACCCGGGGGGCTCGCGCCGCACAATGTTCCTTCACTCACGCCGGAGGCCGCCATGCCAATGGAGTATCTAAGGGAGCTGGAGCGCGATGCGCTTCCCCTGATTGAATCGGACGTGGTCAACATCGACAAGCTGCGCGTGTTGCGTGCGGCCGGTATGGTGGAAGTGCAGCTCCCGCCCGTCGATTCGCCACAGCAGAAGGCGCAGGTGCTGTACATCACCGGCCTGGGTTGCGCGACGCTCAGAGCCTATCGATCCCGCGTGAGGGCGCCCCGCCCGGAGGCGCACACCGATCTGGAGGCTTCATACGACTGATGGGCCGTGCCACGTATCCGGCCTCATGCCCGTAAACCCCGCTCGGAGTCACTGTCCTACAAATTGATGCGCCGCACCAGAAGTGCCGCGGCCGCGCTGCGTAAATACGATGGGCCATCCGTATTTACTGGCACGGCCAGGTGAAAGGCGCATATGAGCAGTTGGTACAAATTGGCACTCGGCAATGATGATCAGGCCTTTGAGCCCACGCTGCGCATCCAGCAGATGTTCATGTCGAAGTTCCTGATGTGCCCCCCGGGGTCCGGCAGGGCGCTCTTTTCCTGCTATGACAAGGAAAAGGACAATCTCTGGCTCTATTTCTCTCCCGCCGCCCAAGACATAGCCTTGCGCGTCTATGCCGAGCCCTGCGATCCGCCGACGGCCCTGGACTGCATCGGCCTTCTGGCGGGCGAGGGCGATGCCCTGGGGATCGGGGAATCCCCGCTGCTGGCAAAGGCCGCCTGACGGCGCCCAGGGCTTTGCGATCCTGCCGGCGGGGCGGCGCCCGCATCCACGTCAGTGTTGTCCTACACCTGTCTTCACGGGGTTCCGACATGCGTGTGTTCGGGCCCATGCCTCAATCACCACGGGGCCAGTGCGGCGCCCGTGCGAGGAGTTCAGCATGTTTTCTTTCGATCCCCCATCCCATCATCTGGAAGCGTGGCCAGAAGCGCCTGCCTTGCAAATGGGGCAGCCGATGGAGCGGGTTTTCCAGCGCCAGCAAACCGACGATCTCGCGCCTTGGCGGGGAGACAGCCATGGCATGGAGCGGGAATTACAGTTTGCAGACCTGGAATACCGCGAACCCCAGGCGATGGGTTGACGACAGGCCTGAGTGCGCCCCGGGTGCGTGCAGCGAGAAACCATGCGCGTGTTGACACTGCACATTCGGCCCGAGGGCGCCGCGCAATACCTGGCCCGGGTGTTTGACGGAAAGGTCCTGGTCGGCACCCCCACCCTGCATGCCGAAATTGACGAGGCCATCGAGGCCTACGGCCACGCCGACGGGTTCCCCGGCGTGACGGCCTTCAACATCTGGTATGGCGGGGGCAGCGTGGGCACGGTTCCGCTCATCCAGATGCGCACTGACGCCGTGGAGCTGTCAAACCGGCTGGTGGTGCTGTCCGCCGTCCTGCGCTGAGATTCCGCCTGTCTCGATCTGGCTGCTGCACCCCACCTGCGGGCGCGGCTTGAAGCGCTCCAAAAGGACCTGGGCCTTTGCCAACACCTTATCCCGCGAAACAAAATGAAATAAACCGAAACTGCGTCGAGACCACTCCCGAAGCACCTGCCGGCACCATCAGGGCCATGTTCAACACCGTCCCGAAAGGACTGATCATGAAACCCTGGATCAAGAGAACGCTGGTAGGAATCTTTGGCGCATCCATCATGGTAGGTGGTCTGACGGCCTGTTCCAGTGGAGCCCACCGCCACGGGCCCATGAGCCCGGAGAAAATGGCGGAGGTGCGCGCCAAGGTGGTCGACCGGGTCAGCGGCAAGCTGGACCTGAACGATGCACAGAAGCAAAAGCTCAATGTGCTGGCGGACAGGATGGAGGCACAGCGCACGGCCTTCCTGGGCAAGACAGCCGATCCGCGCGCGGAAGTGCAGGCCATCGTCGCGGGCGACAAGTTCGACCGTGCACGCGCGCAGAGCCTGCTGGAGGAGAAGACCCGCGCGGTACAGGCGAACAGTCCTGAAGTGATCAATGCGCTGGCGGACTTCTACGACAGCCTGAATCCGGACCAGCAGCAGAAGGTGCGCGAGCTGATGCAGCGGCGCAGGGGCTGGATGGCGCGCGGCTGAGGCAGGAGCATTTTCCATGTCACCGATGCTGGATCCCATCCACCACTTGACGCAGGAAGTGCGCATGCACGGCCCTGTGCTGCTGGCAGGCATGCCCGAGCCCCATGACGAGTTGATGTCGCTGGTATGGGGGCCGCGCTTTGACAGGGAGCATGCGCTCGGGCTCGTGGCGCGCCAGCCCGCTGCCGCCGCGCCCGCCCTGCCTGCGCTGCTCGCGGCCGCGGACGCCTTCGATGCGCTGCACCTGCCTGCGCAGCACCGCCTGCGGGAGCTCATCCGGCGGCACCGCGCATTGCTTGCTCCGCCGGTGGCCGGCAGCGGCCTGCCAATGTAAGAATCGCGCATGCACCGCATCCTGCTCATTGACGACGACGCCCAGCTGGGTCCGCCGCTTGCCATCTATTTCCAGCGTTTCGAGCTGGAGCTGGTCCATGCGCTCAAGCCCAGCGAAGGCCTGGCCCGGCTCGGGGCGGGCGGCTTTGATGCCGCCATCCTTGATGTCATGCTGCCCGAGATGGACGGCTTTGAACTGTGCCGCACCATCCGCAAGCAGGGGGACCTGCCCATCGTGATGCTCACGGCCAGGGGTGAGGTGATGGACCGCGTGGTGGGCCTGGAGCTGGGTGCCGACGACTACCTGCCCAAGCCTTTCGAGCCGCGCGAGCTGGTGGCCCGGCTGCAGACCGTGCTGCGCCGCAGCCGCGCGCCGGGGCAGGGCGGCGATTCGGGGACGCTGGAGTTTGAAGGCCTCAGCATTGATGCCGCGCGCCGCAGCGTGCTGCGACAAGGGGGCATCGTCGAGCTGACCGGCACCGAATTCGACCTGCTGCATCTGCTGGCACGCGAACCGGGCAAGGTGTTCAGCCGCGATGACATCCTGAACCAGTTGCGCGGGCACGAGGCCGAGCTGTACACCCGCGCCGTCGATATCGTGGTGAGCCGCCTGCGCAAGAAGCTGGAACCGCTCGACTGCATCAAGACCTTGCGCAACGCGGGCTACTCGCTGGCCCTGCGGCGGGCGGCGCCATGAGGTTCTGGCGGCGTTCGCGCCCTGGCGAGGGGGCCGAAGACGGGCACGATTGCCCCTGGCACCGCCGCGCGCGGCGCGCGGTCGGGTATTCGCTGCGCATCCGGCTGGTGCTGGTGTTCATGGCGCTCGCGGTGACGGTGGCCGTCACCTTCATGGGCGGAGTGCAAAAGGCGGTGTCCGTGGGCTGGCGCGAGGCGGCCAGGCCCCTGCTGATGGACTACGTGGACCGCCTCGCGGACGAGATCGGCAGCCCGCCCAGCATCGAGCGGGCGAAGGCCATCGCCAGCCGGTTGCCGGTCACGCTGCGCATTGACGGGCCGGTGGTCCACTGGGAATCCCACCCCGATCAGCCGCGCAGCGACTGGATGAGCGACAAGTTCCAGCGCGAGGAGCACTGGAACGGCCATGGCAGCGACGACCAGGGCCGCCGGCTCCTGCAGCGCACCACGGCGGACGGACACAGCATCGAGTTCGGGCTCAATGCGCTGTCCTGGGAAAAGCGCCCGCGCATTGCGTGGGGCACGCTCACGGTGCTGTTGCTGCTCACCGCGCTGGCCTATGTGTACGTGCGGCATCTGCTGCGCCCGCTCGACGACATCCGCCGGGGCGCGCAGCGGTTTGGCGAAGGCAATTTCGCCCAGGCGATCCCCGTGCGGCATGCCCACCGGCCCGACGAGCTGGGGCAACTGGCGGCCACCATCAATACCATGGGGGATGACATCCACCAGATGCTGGAGGCCAAGCGGGCCCTGCTGCTGGCCATGAGCCATGAATTGCGCAGCCCCCTGACCCGCGCCCGCCTGAACACCGAGCTGCTGCCCGAGACCGCCGACGTGCAGGCCCAGCGGCAGGCCCTGATGCGCGACTTGAGTGAAATGGCCGGACTCATCACCGACCTGCTCGAAAGCGAGCGCCTGGCTGGACGCCACGCCGCCCTGCACCGCGAGCCCGTGGACCTGGCTGCGCTGGCGCGGGAGGTGGTGGCCGAACTCGGCGGCCGCCATGCCGGCGCGGCGGGGATCACCCTCCATGCACAGCAGGGCATGCCGCCGCTGTCACTTGACCGCTCCCGCATGCGCCTGCTGCTGCGCAACCTGCTGGACAACAGCCTGCGCCACAGCAGCGATCCGGCCGCGCCGCCGCCCGAGTTGCATCTGCGCCTCGCGGCGCAGACGCTCGAACTGGAGGTGCGCGACCACGGACCGGGTGTTCCCCCAGAGCACCTGCCGCACCTGGCGCAGGCGTTCTACCGACCCGACACGGCGCGGCAGCGCACCACCGGCGGCGTGGGCCTGGGCCTGTACCTGTGCCGGCTGGTGGCACAGGCGCACGGCGGCACGCTGCAGATGCGCAACGCCGGGCCCGGCCTTTCGGTCACGGTGCGCCTGCCGATCGTCGCCTGAGCTGGGTGCCCCGCGGTCCCCCGGCCTGCCGAGGGCGCCGCACTGCACCGCGATGGTGCGTTGGCGTGGCGCGGTGTTTTTCTTCGTACGATTTCGCGAAGCGCGAAATGGATGCCAGACCGGCGTTGGCATACACCTGCCATGGATGGTTTGCTATCAATTTCTGATTTTCCCCTGCGGTCGCCGGCGTGGGGTACTTACGTTGGCCTCATTCTTGCTCAGACTGGCTACCGGCCCCTTTTGGGGACTCTTTAGCGTTTACCCTGTATATACAGGTATGCTGCGGCTGTCATCATGGCGGCTGGAATGCGGGTGCGACCCGGCCGGGATGGGCTAAGGTACTTTCTTCAAACAGGAGCAGATGATGACTCGATCGGTTGTGAAATGGACGTCGCTGGCAGCGGCAACGGCATGCGTGATGGCCCTGGCCGCCCCGGCCCAGGCGCAGGAAACCAAGATTGTGCTGGGCATGTCCGGCTGGACGGGTTTCGCGCCGCTCACCCTGGCCGACAAGGCGGGCATCTTCAAGAAGAACGGCCTGGATGTGGAGATCAAGATGATCCCGCAGAAGGACCGCCACCTGGCCCTGGCCTCCAAGTCCATCCAGTGCGCTGCCACCACCGTCGAGACGCATGTGGCCTGGAACGCCAACGGCGTGCCCATCGTGCAGATCTTCCAGATGGACAAGTCCTACGGCGCCGACGGCATTGCGGTGCGGGGCGACATCAAGGGCTTTGCCGACTTGAAGGGCAAGACCATCGGCGTGGATGCTCCCGGCACCGCCCCGTACTTCGGCCTGGCCTGGATGCTCAGCAAGAACGGCATGAGCCTCAAGGACGTGAAGACCACCACGCTGTCGCCCCAGGCGGCCGCGCAGGCCTTCGTGGCCGGCCAGAACGATGCCGCCATGACGTACGAGCCCTATCTTTCCACCGTGCGCGACAACCCTGCCGCCGGCAAGATCCTGGCCACCACGCTCGACTACCCCATGGTGATGGACACCGTCGGCTGCGACCCCACCTGGCTCAAGGCCAATGGCAAGGCCGCGCAGGCCCTGGCCAATTCGTACTTCCAGGCGCTCGACATGATCAAGGCCGACCCCACCAAGTCCAACGAGATCATGGGCGCGGCCGTCAAGCAGACGGGCGAGCAGTTCGCCAAGTCGTCGTCCTTCCTGCGCTGGCAGGACAAGGCCGCCAACCAGAAGTTCTTCGCGGGCGAGCTGACCACGTTCATGAAGGATGCCACCGGCATCCTGCTGGAGGCCGGCATCATCCGCAAGGCGCCTGAAGATCTGGCCGCCACCTTCGACGCGAGCTTCATCAAGTAACAACTGAGTTTTCCCGAGCCAAAGAAGAGCGCGCCATGTCTGCAGTGCAACCCCTGTCCGTTACCGAGTCCCGCGCTCCCGTGCGCCGGCGCTCGCTGGCTCCCCTGGAGCCCGTGAGCAGCCGTGCCCGCTGGATGCTGGGGCTGGCCTTCTTCGTCGTGTTCGTGGCGGTGTGGGCGTTCTTCACGCTGGGCGGCTTCGTGTCGCCCACCTTCCTGGCCAGCCCCATCACCATGGCCAAGGAAGGCTGGCTGCTGTTCACCGAATACGGCTTCATCAAGGACATCGGCATGACCATCTGGCGCGTGGTCGGTGGCTTTGTGCTGGCCGCGGTGATCGCCGTGCCCCTGGGCATTGCCATGGGCGCCTACAAGGGCATCGAGGCGTTCTTCGAGCCCTTCGTCTCGTTCTGCCGCTACCTGCCCGCGTCGGCCTTCATTCCGCTGCTCATCCTGTGGGCCGGCATTGGCGAGACGCAGAAAATCCTGGTCATCTTCATCGGCTCGGTCTTCCAGATCACGCTGATGGTGGCCGTGACCGTGGGGGGCGCCCGGCGCGACCTCGTGGAGGCCGCCTACACGCTGGGCGCCGGCCACAAGGGCATCGTGACGCGCGTGCTCATCCCGGGCGCTGCGCCCGAGATCGCCGAGACCCTGCGCCTGGTGCTGGGCTGGGCCTGGACCTACGTGATCGTGGCCGAGCTGATCGGTTCTTCGAGCGGTATCGGCCACATGATCACCGACAGCCAGTCGCTGCTCAATACCGGCCAGATCATCTTCGGCATCATCATCATCGGCCTCATCGGGCTGGTGTCCGACTTCGCCTTCAAGGCGCTCAACCACCGTCTGTTTGCCTGGAGTTTTGTGCGATGAGCCGCGTATCCATCCAAGCCGTTTCGCGCGTCTTCGAGACCGCCAAGGGCCAGCGCACGCAGGCGCTGCAGCCGGTCGACTTCGAAGTGCGGGACAACGACTTCGTCACCATCCTGGGCCCCTCGGGTTGCGGCAAGTCCACGCTGCTGCGCATCGTCGCGGGGCTGGACCACGCCACCAGCGGCCGCGTGCTGCTCGACGGCGCGCCCGTGGAAGGCCCGGGCGCCGAGCGCGGCATGGTGTTCCAGAGCTACACGCTGTTCCCCTGGCTCACCATCGAGCAGAACATCCGCTTCGGCCTGCGCGAGCGCGGCATGCCCGAAGCCCAGCAGAAGGAACGCGCCGCGTACTTCATCGCCAAGGTGGGCCTGCGCGGCTTCGAGCAGCACTTTCCCAAGCAGCTGTCGGGCGGCATGCAGCAGCGCACCGCGATTGCGCGTGCGCTGGCCAACGACCCCAAGATCCTGCTGATGGACGAGCCCTTCGGCGCGCTCGACAACCAGACCCGCGTGCTCATGCAGGAGCTGCTGCTGAGCATCTGGGAGGCCGAGCGCAAGACCGTGCTTTTCGTCACCCACGACATCGACGAGGCCATCTTCATGGCCAACCGCGTGGCCGTGTTCAGCGCGCGGCCCGGCCGCATCAAGACCGAGTTGGCGGTGGACCTGCCGCACCCGCGCCATTACACGATCAAGACCAGCCCCGAGTTCATGGACCTCAAGGCGCGCCTGACGGAAGAGATCCGCGCCGAATCCATGGCGGCCGACCTGCACTGAACGCCTTGGTCCCATGAGCGCCCGTCCTTCCCGCCGTCCCGCAGCAGCTGCCCCGCGCAGCGCGCCGCTTGCCGCTCCAGCCAGGGCGGTGGCGGCCGTGGCGGCGCCCGCGCAGGCGATGGCGCTGTACGAGCAGATCAAGGACCATATCTCGCGCAAGATCCAGGAAGGCATCTGGCGCGCGGGCGACCGCCTGCCGTCCGAGAACGAGCTGGTCACCCAGTTCGGCATCTCGCGCATGACGGTGAACCGCGCGCTGCGCGAACTGGTGGAGCAGGGCCGCATTGTGCGCGTGGCCGGCGTGGGCAGCTTCGTGGCGGAAGACAAGCCACAGTCCACGTTGCTGCAGATCGCCAACCTCGCGAGCGAAATCCGCCAGCGGGGGCACGACTACCGCTGCGACGTGCTGGCCGTGGAGCGCATCTCGGCCACGCTCGAAGTGGCGGCAGCGCTGGACCTGCGCACGGGGGAGTCGGTGTTCCACTCGCTGTGCGTCCACCGCGAGGACGGCCTGCCCGTGCAGCTGGAAGACCGCCACGTGAATCCGCGCCAGGTGCCCCAGTTCGCCGCGCAGGACTTCACGCTGCTGCAGCCCTCCGAATACCTGGTGCGCAACGTGCCGTTCGACCAGATCGAGCACGTGGTCGATGCCGTCATGCCCACCGCCGAGCAGGCCACGCTGCTGGAGATGTCGCCGCAGGAGCCCTGCCTGCTGCTCACCCGCCGCACCTGGTCGCGCGGGATTCCCATCACCGTGGTGCGTTGTTTGCACCCCGCGACCCGCTACCGCCTGGGCAGCCGCTTTAGAGCCGACGGCAACCCGGTCGCTGGTTGAACGCTTGCCTGAAGGGCCCGATTTTTTTACGCTTGTACCTACTTGTATATACAGGATCAATGCCATGACAAAAACCACCACTTCCTCCCTGATCTTGCATCCCGGCCGGGTCACGCTGGCTGAATTGCGCAGCATCCACGCCGCGCCCGTGCAGCTGTCGCTGGACCCGTCCGCGCGTGCCCTCATGCAGGCGTCGCTGGCCACGGTGCAGCGCATCGTGGATGAAGACCAGGTGGTCTATGGCATCAACACCGGCTTCGGCAAGCTCGCCAGCACCAAGATCGCCCACGAGCGCCTCGCCGAGCTGCAGCGCAACCTGGTGCTGTCCCACAGCGTGGGCACGGGCGATGCGCTGCCCGATCCCGTGGTGCGCCTCATCCTGGCCACCAAGGCCATCAGCCTGGCGCGTGGGCATTCGGGCATCCGTCCCGAGATCGTGGATGCGCTGCTGGCCATGGCCAACGCCAACGTGCTGCCCGTGATTCCGGCCAAGGGTTCGGTGGGCGCGTCGGGCGACCTGGCGCCGCTGGCCCACCTGGCCTGCGTGCTGATCGGCGAAGGGCAGGCCAAGGTCGATGGCGCGGTGGTGTCTGGGGCCGAGGCCATGCGCTCCATCGGCCTTGCGCCGTTCGTGCTGGGCCCCAAGGAAGGGCTGGCGCTGCTCAACGGCACGCAGGTATCCACCTCGCTCGCGCTGGCGGGGCTGTTCGGCGCGGAGAGCGTTTTCGCCGCCGCGCTGGTCGCAGGCTGCCTGTCGCTCGAGGCCATCAAGGGCTCGGTCAAGCCGTTTGACGCACGCATCCACGAGGCGCGCGGCCAGGCGGGGCAGATCGCCGTGGCGGCCGCCGTGCGCGCATTGCTGGATGGCAGCGCCATCGACCCTTCGCATCCCCACTGCGGCCGCGTGCAGGACCCGTACTCCATCCGCTGCGTGCCGCAGGTGATGGGCGCGTGCCTCGATAACCTGCACCACGCCGCGCGCGTGCTGGCCATCGAGGCGAACGCCGCGTCCGACAACCCCCTGGTATTCGACAACGGCGACGTGATCTCGGGCGGCAACTTCCACGCCGAGCCCGTGGCCTTCGTGGCGGACATCATCGCGCTGGCCGTGGCCGAGATCGGCGCCATCTCCGAGCGCCGACTGTCGCTGCTGCTCGACCCCGGCCTGTCGGGCCTGCCGGCCTTCCTGATCCGCGACAGCGGCGTGAACTCGGGCTTCATGATCGCCCAGGTCACCGCCGCCGCGCTGGCGGCCGAGAACCAGTGCCTGGCCAACCCCAGCAGCGTGACCAGCCTGCCCACGTCTGCCAACCAGGAAGACCACGTTTCCATGGCCACCTACGGCGCACGCCGCCTGGGCGACATGGTGCGCAATGTGGCGGTGATGGTGGGCATCGAGGCCATGGCCGCCGCGCAGGGCATGGAGTTCGACCGCAGCCTGAAATCTTCTGTGCTCATCGAAGACCAGTTCGCTGCCATCCGCCAGCGCGTGGCCTACCTGGAGCAAGACCGCTTCCTGGCCACCGACATCGAATCCATGCGCGAATGGGCCTCGGAGACGCCATGGCCCGCGCCGCTGCTGCAGTGCCTGCCCAGCCATTCCTGATTTTTTCCTTTCTTTCTCTCTTTGCCACGCCACCCATTCACAGGAGCCCACCATGAACGCCAACGACGCCATCATTGCAGCCGCTTCCAACACCGATCCCCGCCACGACGCCAGCCGCGTGATCCGCGCGCCGCGCGGCAGCCAGCTCACCTGCAAGAGCTGGCTCACCGAAGCCGCCTACCGCATGATCCAGAACAACCTGGACGCCGAAGTCGCCGAGCGCCCGCAGGACCTGGTGGTGTACGGCGGCATCGGCCGCGCCGCGCGCAACTGGGAGTGCTATGACCAGATCCTCGCCTCGCTCAAGGACCTGAACGACGACGAAACCCTGCTCATCCAGTCCGGCAAGCCCGTGGGCGTGTTCAAGACCCACGCCAACGCGCCCCGCGTGCTGCTGGCCAATTCCAACCTGGTCCCCAAGTGGGCCAACTGGGAGCACTTCAGCGAGCTGGACCAGAAGGGCCTGTTCATGTACGGCCAGATGACCGCCGGCAGCTGGATCTACATCGGCACCCAAGGCATCGTGCAAGGCACCTACGAGACCTTTGCCGAGGCCGGCCGCAAACACTATGGCGGTTCGCTGGAAGGCAAGTGGATTTTGACCGCGGGCCTGGGCGGCATGGGTGGCGCGCAGCCGCTGGCGGCCACGTTTGCGGGCGCGGTGTCGCTCAACATCGAATGCCAGCAAAGCAGCATCGACTTTCGCCTGCGCACGCGCTATGTGGACAAGCAGGCGCGCGACATCGACCACGCCATCGAGCTCATTCAGCAGCACACGGCGGCCGGGGAGGCCATCTCCATCGCTCTGCTGGGCAATGCGGCCGACGTGCTGCCTGAACTGGTGAAGCGCGCCCAGGCGGGTGGGTTGAAGCCCGACCTCGTCACCGACCAGACCTCCGCCCACGACCTCGTCAACGGCTACTTGCCCGCAGGTTGGACGGTGGCCCAGTGGCGCGCCGCGCAGCAGGATGTGACGCAGCACGAGGTGCTGAAGAAGGCCGCTGCCAAGTCCTGCGCCGTGCATGTGCAGGCCATGCTCGACTTCCAGCACATGGGCATCCCGGTGGTGGACTACGGCAACAACATTCGCCAGGTGGCGTTCGACGAGGGCGTGAAAAACGCGTTCGACTTCCCCGGCTTTGTGCCCGCGTACATCCGCCCCCTGTTCTGCGAAGGCAAGGGCCCGTTCCGCTGGGTGGCGCTGTCGGGTGACCCGGAAGACATCCGCAAGACCGACGCCAAGATCAAGGAGCTGTTCCCGGAGAACAAGCACGTGCACCGCTGGCTCGACATGGCGGGCGAGCGCATCGCCTTCCAGGGCCTGCCCGCGCGCATCTGCTGGCTGGGCCTGGGCGAACGCCACATCGCGGGCCTGGCCTTCAACGAGATGGTGAAGAGCGGCGAGCTGAAGGCGCCCATCGTGATCGGCCGCGACCACCTCGATACCGGCAGCGTGGCCAGTCCCAATCGCGAGACCGAAGGCATGAAGGATGGCACCGACGCCGTGAGCGACTGGCCGCTGCTTAACGCCTTGCTCAATACCTCGGGCGGCGCCACCTGGGTCAGCCTGCACCACGGCGGCGGCGTGGGCATGGGCTACTCGCAGCACTCGGGCATGGTCATCGTGGCCGATGGCACCGATGCGGCGGCCGAGCGCCTGGCGCGCGTGCTGGTCAATGACTGCGGCAGCGGCGTGATGCGCCATGCCGACGCAGGCTACGAACTGGCCGTGGAAACGGCGAAGAAGCAGGGCCTGAAGCTGCCCATGGTGAAGTGAAACAGCGTCGGCAAGGAGGTGTGACAGGGATGTGAAAAAAGGGAACGGCATTCCCATTCGGTGGGAATGTTGGGTTTGAATGCCGCTGCAATCCTTTGATACTGAGTCCATGCCCACCCGTGGACCGACCTCCGTTGCCGCCGCCGATCGTGTTCTGCACGTGCTGGCGGTGCTGGCGCAGCATGGCCAGCCCATGTCGGCCGCCGAGCTGATGGAGGCCACGGGCCTGGCGCGCAGCACGCTGTACCGGCAACTCGCGCGGCTCAAGCTGTGGGGCTTCGTGCTGGAGAGCAGCGGGCACTACGCGCCCGGGCCGCTGAGCCTGCAACTGGCCCTGGGCTTTGACATGGCGTCGCACCTGGTGCACCACGCGCGGCCGGACATGCAGGCCCTGGCCCGGCAGTCCCACGAAAGCGTGGGGCTGGTGGTGGCCGTCAACGACAGCGTGGTATGCCTGGACATGGTGGACAGCACGCAGGCCCTGCGCTGCTCGTTCGAAAAGGGGCGCAGCGTGCCGCTGCGCGCCGGCGCCTCCGCCAAGTGCCTGCTGGCCCATGTGGCCCCGGCCACGCGCAATGCCATTCTGGACCTGCACTACGGCGCGGGCACCCCCGAGCGCCAGGCGGCGCTGGCCGAGCTGGAAGGCATTGCCAAGGCGGGCTACGCCGTCAGCTCCGGCGAGGTGGATGCCGGTGTCTGGGGTGTCAGCGTGCCCGTGTTCGGCTCTCCCCGGCAGGCCGCGGGGGCCATCACCCTGATGGCCCCGATCTTGCGAGCCCAGGGGCAGGAGGCCGCGCTCACCGGCATGGCCGTCATCGCCGCCGCGCGCATCTCCCGCCAGCTCACTTCTCCCTGATTTCCCTCACCCCTCCCCAGGAGCTTTCCCCATGAACCTTCGTCGCAACCTTCTTCTGGCCAGCCTGGCCGCCGCCGCCTTTTGCACCACGGGTGCGCAGGCCCAGGACAACGTCCTGCGTGTGGGCACCGATGCCACGTTCCCGCCCATGGAGTTCGTCGAGAATGGCAAACGTACGGGCTTTGACGTCGAGCTGGTGGAAGCGATCGCCAAGGCCATGGGCAAGCAGGTCGAATGGGTGGACATCGACTTCAAGGGCCTGATTCCCGGCCTGATCTCCAAGCGCTTCGACATGGCGGTATCGGCCATCTACATCACCGACGAGCGCAAGAAGGTGGTGGACTTCACCGACTCCTACTACGCCGGCGGCCTGGTGGTGATGGTGAAGGCCGACAACAAGACCATCCACAAGCTGGCCGACCTGGACGGCAAGAAAGTCAGCGTGCAGGTGGGCACCAAGTCGGTGGCATACCTGACCGAAAGATTCCCCAAGGTGCAGCGCGTCGAGGTCGAGAAGAACCAGGAGATGTTCAACCTGGTGGACATCGGCCGGGCCGATGCCGCCGTGACCGGCAAGCCCGCCGCGTTCCAGTACGTGCGCACCCGCCCGGGCCTGCGTGTGCTCGATGAGCAGCTCACCACCGAGGAATACGGCATGGCCCTGCGCAAGGACACGCCCGAGCTGACGAAGGCCGTCAACGGCGCCATCACCAGGCTCAAGGCCGACGGTACCTATGCGGCCATCGTCAAGAAGTGGTTCAGCAACAGCGCTGCCAAGTAAGCCACGGACCGTTGCCGGACTGAACCATGGAACTCGATTTTTCTCCTGTCTGGGCCGGGCTGCCCCAGTTGCTGGCGGGCGCGCTGGTCACCGTGGAAATCACGGCCGCCTCGCTGCTGCTGGGCTGCGTCATGGGCCTGCTGGTGGGCATTGGCCGCCTGAACCCCAGGCGCCGCGTGGTCTACGCCCTGTGCACCGCCTACGTGGCCGCGATCCGCGGCACGCCGCTGCTGGTGCAGCTGTTCATCCTGTTCTTTGGCCTGCCGCAGTTCGGCATCCTGCTGCCTGCTTTCGTGTGTGGCGTGATCGGCCTGGGCATCTACTCGGGCGCCTATGTGTCCGAGGTGGTGCGCGGCGCCATCCAGTCCATCGACAAGGGGCAGATGGAGGCGGCGCGCTCCATCGGCATGTCCTCGGGCCTGGCCATGCGCACCGTGGTGCTGCCGCAGGCGGTGGTGCGCATGATTCCTCCGCTGGGCAATGAGTTCATCGCACTCATCAAGAACTCGGCGCTGGTGTCGCTGCTCACCATCCACGACCTGATGCACGAGGGGCAGAAGATCATCAGCGTGTCGTACCGTTCGCTGGAGGTGTACCTGGCGATCGCGGTGGTGTATTTCATTCTGACCGGGGCCACCACGCTGGTGCTGCGCCGCATGGAACTGCGCCTGCGCGCCGGAGGGATGGTGCAATGAAGACAACGTCTGCAGTGACCGGCGCGAACCCGGCTTCCGAGCCCATCGTGCGCATTCGCAGCCTGCGCAAGTCGTTTGGCAGCCATGTGGTGCTCAGTGGCATCGACTTCGACGTGTTCCCATCGCAAGTGGTGGTGGTCATCGGGCCCAGCGGCTCGGGCAAGAGCACCTTCCTGCGCTGCTGCAACGGCCTGGAGCAGCCCGAGGGCGGCACGGTCGAGATCTGCGGCCGCACGCTGGTGCAGGACGGCCGCATGCTGCCCGACCATGACCTCAACGCGCTGCGCGAGGAGGTCGGCATGGTGTTCCAGTCGTTCAACCTGTTCCCGCACCTGTCGGTGCTCGACAACGTGACGCTGGGCCCGCGCAAGCTGCGCGGCCTCTCGCGCAAGGAGGCCGACGAGCGTGCCCAGGCCCTGCTGGCCAAGGTGGGGCTGGCGCACAAGGCGTCGGCCATGCCCGCCAGCCTGTCCGGCGGGCAAAAGCAGCGTGTGGCCATTGCCCGTGCACTGGCCATGGAGCCGCGCGTGATGCTGTTCGACGAACCCACCTCGGCGCTCGATCCGGAGCTGGTGGGCGAGGTGCTGCAGGTCATGAAGCTGCTGGCCAGCGAAGGCATGACCATGATGGTCGTCACCCACGAGATGGACTTCGCGCGCGAGGTGGGCGACGTGGTCGTCGTCATGGACGGCGGTGGCATCATCGAGGCCGGCGCCCCCGCCACCATCTTCACCAACCCCACGCAGGAGCGCACGCGCTCCTTCCTGCAGGCCGTGCTCACCCGCGCCTGAGGCGCTGCGCGGCGCTGTGCACGGTTGCCGTCAACCCCAGAGGAGGAAACCCCCGATGTCCCCGCTTTCACCCGTGATGCAGCAGCGCCTGCAAGAGCGCCTGACCCAGGACGACATTGCCCGCTTCGACCGCGACGGCGCGCTGTGCATCAAGCAGTTGCTCACGCCCGGGGAGGTGGCGTTGCTGCGCGAAGGCATCGACGCCAACCTGGCCGCGCCCAGCCCGCGCGCCAAGGTGGCCAGCCGCCCCGACGACCCGGGCCGTTTCTTCGAGGACTTCTGCAACTGGCAGGACATCCCGCAGTTCGGCCGCTTCGTGCGCGAGACGCCGCTGGCCCTGGCCGCGCAGCGCCTCATGCGGTCGCGCACCGTGCGGCTGTACCACGACCATGTGCTGGTGAAGGAGCCCGGCACGCGCCAGCGCACTCCGTGGCATCAGGACCAGCCGTACTACAACATCGAAGGCCTGCAGAACATCAGCATGTGGATTCCGGTCGATCCGGTGTCGCGCGCGGCCACGCTTGAATTCGTGGCCGGTTCGCACAAGGGGCCCTGGCTCATGCCGCGCACCTTCATGGACAACCAGGCCAAGTGGTTCCCTGAAGGCAGCCTGCAGGACCTGCCCGATGTCGAGGCCCGCCGCGAGGCTTTCCCCATCGTCGGCTGGGAGATCGAGCCCGGCGATGTGGTGTGCTTTCACATGCTCACCCTGCACGCCGCAGGCGGGGTGGAGGGCGTGAACCGCCGGCGCGTGTTTTCGGTGCGCTTTCTGGGCGACGACATCCGCCACGCCCCCCGGCCCTGGAAGACCTCGCCCGAGTTTGCGGGCCTGACCGACGTGCTGCCCGCCGGAGCCGAGATGGACCACCCGCTGTTTCCGCTGCTGGTGGCCGAAGCGGTGCAGGCCGGGGAGGGTGCGCGATGAGCGGGGCACCGATGGGGATGCCAGTCTTCTTTGACCTTGCCGCCACCCCCGCCACGCCCTGGAAGAATGGCGGCGGCAGCACGCAGGAACTCGCCTGCTGGCCGCCGGGAGCGGACATGAACGCCTTCGAGTGGCGGGTCAGCCTGGCCACGGTCGACCGGCCCGGCCCGTTCTCGGTCTTTCCGGGCATCGACCGCCAGATCATGCTGCTGGGAGGCGACGGCCTGCACCTGCGCGGCCCGGGCTGGGAGCACGGGCTGGACCAGCGCTGGCAGCCGTTCGCCTTCCCGGGGGACGACGCCGTGGATGGCGCCATGCTGGGCGGCACCTCGAAGGACTTCAATCTCATGCTGCGCCGGGGCGCCTGGCACGGTGCCCTGCAGGTGGCAGGCGAGGCGCGGGCGCCCGCGGGCGTGCACGCCGGCCTGTGCATGGTGCTGCAGGGTGGCTGGCGATGGGTGCCGGGAGAGCAGGGCGGCGAGCCCCGCGTGCTGCACGCAGGGCAGGGCTTCTGGTGGGTGCAGGAGGGTGTTGCCTTGCAGGGGCGCCTGGAGCCCGCCCATGGCGGCAGTGCGGCGGATGCGCCGGCGCTGGCCTGGATCGCGCTGGAGCGTGGTTCCAGCACAGAATTTTGATAAAAATGGCCTCTGGCGCTTGCTGAATAAGCGCTGGCAGCTATTGTTTGCATAGCAATTGATACCATGAACCTTCCGGCAGACAAGCAGATGCAGCAGGCGCGGCCCGGTGGCCCGGCCGGCGAGAGCGCCGAGGGCGTGTGGGTGAATCTGAAGCCCGTGGCCGGACTCGTGGCGGCCGATGTGCCCGTGCCCGAGGGCGAACCCACCTGCGTGGTGGTGCAGGACGGCCGCATGGCCTGGATCGGGCCCGAGGCGCACCTGCCGCCGGCCTTCCATCCCCTGCGCCGCTGGGATGGGCAGGGCGCGCTGGCCACGCCCGGCTTCGTGGACTGCCACACCCACCTGGTCTACGGCGGCCAGCGCGCCAACGAGTTCGCGATGCGGCTGGCGGGTGCCACGTACGAAGAAGTGGCCAGGGCGGGTGGCGGCATCGTGTCGTCGGTGAAGGCCACGCGCGGGGCGTCGGAAGACGAGCTCTTTGCCCTGGCCGCTCCGCGCCTCTCGGCCCTGCTGGACGAGGGCGTGTGCGCCATCGAGATCAAGTCCGGCTATGGGCTGGCCCTCGCGCACGAGCGCAAGCAGCTGCGCGTGGCCCGCCGCCTGGGCGAGGCATTCGGCGTGACGGTGCGCACCACCTTTCTGGGCGCACACGCGCTGCCGCCCGAATACGCAGGGCGCAGCCAGGACTACACCGACCTCGTCTGCAACGAGATGCTGCCCGCGCTGGCGGCAGAAGGCCTGGTGGATGCGGTGGATGTGTTCTGCGAACGCATCGCCTTCACGCTGGCCGAGACCGAGCAGGTGTTCCAGGCCGCGCAAAAGCTGGGCATCCCGGTCAAGCTGCATGCCGAGCAGCTCTCGGACATGGGCGGCGCGGCCCTGGCCGCGCGCTACGGCGCGCTGTCGTGCGACCACATCGAACACCTGTCGCAGGAGGGCATCGCCGCCATGAAGGCCGCGGGCACCGTGGCCGTGCTGCTGCCGGGTGCCTACTACACGCTGCGCGACACGCACCTGCCGCCCATCGCGCAGCTGCGCGAGGCCGGCGTGCCCATGGCGGTGTCCACCGACCACAACCCCGGCACCTCGCCCGCGCTCAGCCTGCTGCTCATGGCCAACATGGCGTGCACGCTGTTCCGCCTGACGGTGCCCGAGGCCCTGGCCGGCATCACCACACACGCCGCGCGCGCGCTGGGCTTGCAAGATTCCCACGGCCTGATCGCATCAGGCAGGCCCGCCAATTTTGTGCTGTGGCCGCTGGGCGAGGCGGCCGAGCTGGCCTATTGGTACGGCCACAAGCCCGCTTGCACCGTCGTGCGGCAGGGGCAGGTGGTGGCCGATGGCATGGGCATCCAAACACAGCAGGGGGCCCGCCATGGCGCTTGACGCTTCACACAGCCTTTTTGCGGCCGATGCGCTGCTGCCCACCGGCTGGGCGCGCAATGTGCTGGTGCAGTGGGATGGGGCAGGGTGCATCACCGGCGTGGCCGCCGATGCTGCGGTGCCAGCAGGCACGCCGGTGGCTGCTGGCCCGGTGATCCCCGGCATGCCCAACCTGCATTCGCACGCCTTCCAGCGCGCGTTTGCCGGGCTCACCGAGTACCGGGCAGAAAGCCAGGACAGCTTCTGGAGCTGGCGCAACCTCATGTACCGCTTTGCCGCCCGCATCACGCCCGAATCGCTGGAGGCCATCGCCACCTGGCTGTATGTGGAGATGCTGGAGGCGGGCTACACCTCGGTGTGCGAGTTCCACTACGTGCACCACGACCAGGGTGGCACACCCTATGCCGACGACGCCACGCTGTCGCTGGCCCTGCTGCGCGCCGCCCGCAACGCGGGCATGGGCATCACGCTGCTGCCGGTGCTCTACCAGACCAGCGGCTTTGGCGCCAAGCCACCACGGGCCGACCAGGCCCGGTTCATCCGCAGCACCGGCAATATGCTCTCTTTATTGGAGCGCCTGGCGCCCGCTGCACGGGCGCAGGGGGCCGTTCTGGGCCTGGCCCCGCACTCGCTGCGTGCCGTGCCGCCCGAGAGCCTGACCGCCGCCGTGCAGGGCCTCGCCGCCCTCGATCCCCACGCACCCATCCACATCCACATCGCCGAGCAGACGCAGGAGGTGGACGACTGCATCGCCTGGAGCGGCCAGCGCCCCGTGCGGTGGCTGCTCGACCACGCCCCGGTGGACGAACGCTGGTGCCTGGTGCACGCCACCCACATGACGCCCGATGAATACGCCGGCGCCGCGCGCAGCGGCGCCGTCGCTGGCATCTGCCCCACCACCGAAGCGAACCTGGGCGACGGCATCTTCGACATGCCGCTGTGGCTGCAGCAGGGTGGGCGCTGGGGCGTGGGCTCGGACAGCCATGCCTGTGTGAATGCGGCCGAAGAGCTGTTGATGCTGGAGTACAGCCAGCGCCTGTCACGCCGGCAGCGCAATGTGCTGGCCTCCGCCGCGCAGCCCGAGGTCGCAACCGCCATGACCTTGCAGGCCGTGGCTGGCGGGGCGCAGGCCGCGGGGCGGGCCGTTGGCGGCATCGCGGTGGGCCAGCAGGCCGACATGGTGGCGCTGGACGCGCAGCATGTGGCGCTGCGCGATCTGCCTGCGCACAGCATGCTCTCGGCCCATGTGTTTGGCAGCCACCGGACCTCGGCCATCGGCAGCCTCTGGGTGGCGGGCGTGCGCCGCGTGTCCGGAGGCCGGCATGTACTCCACGAATCGGCGGCCCGGGCCTTTGTGGCAGCCCGGTCGGCCACCATCGCGCCGGATTGAGGCTGTCTTTGTTTTATTTCTGAACCCACCATGACCGACACCGCACCATCTCCGTTTGTCTTTCACCAAGGCACCCAGCCGCTGCTGATCTCCATGCCCCACGCGGGAACCTACGTGCCGCCCGCGCTGGCCGCGCGGTTTACCGAAGAGGCCCGCCAGGTGCCCGATACCGACTGGCACATGGACCGGCTGTACGGTTTTGCGCGCGACATGGGCGCTTCCATCCTGGTGGCCACGCACTCGCGCTACGTGGTGGACCTGAACCGTCCGCCCGACGGCGCGAGCCTCTACCCCGGCCAGAGCGTCACCGGCCTGTGCCCGGTCGATACCTTTGACGACACGCCCATCTACGCCCAGGGCGACGTGCCGGGCGAAGCCGAAGTCGCCGCGCGCCGCGATGCCGTCTGGGCGCCGTACCACGCGCAACTGCGCGCCGAGCTCGATCGCATCCACGCCCTGCATGGCGTGGCCGTGCTGTGGGACGCGCATTCGATCCGCTCGGTGCTCCCGCGCTTCTTCGAAGGCAAGCTGCCGGACCTGAACCTGGGCACGGCCAACGGCGAAAGCTGCGATCCCGCACTGGCCCGGGAGCTGCTGGCCATCGCGGAGGCCGCGGGCGGCTACACGGCGGTGCTCAACGGCCGCTTCAAGGGGGGGCACATCACGCGCCACTATGGCCAGCCGGGGCAGGGCGTGCATGCCGTGCAGCTGGAGATGACGCAGTGCAGCTACATGCAGGAGGCCTTGCCGTTCGACTACCTGCCCGACGTGGCGCAGCGCGTGCAGCCGCATCTCGAACGCATGCTGCGGGCCGCGCTGGCATTCGCGCACGCGCGCCAGGCTCCGCGCTGATCCACGGGTCCGCAGGGCCCCCAACGGTGCGGCGGTGTGCCCCTCTGCTCGAATTCTTGTAGCGGCATGGGCCAGGGTGGCGGGGGTTCGGTGCTAGTATGGCTGCAGCGATGGTTCGAATCGCCCGGCGGGCGCCCCCTGTTTTCACCACCCTGTGCCCGGTCAGCCAATGCGGAAGGAGCCGCACCCCCTCATGGATCCAGCGGCCTACTACTACATGCCCCTTTTCAAGCCCGGAGCCTCCGTGCAATGGGGACAGCAGCGCGAGACGGTCAGCCACGTGGTGGTGCGCCGCAACGCGATGATGATCTACCTGGTGGGGCACGATGCGCCGGTGCACCCCGATGCCCTTCGGGTGGAGCCCACGGCCTTCCACCTCACGCGCGTTCCCGACCGGTTCTGACGCGGCGCCCGGCGCGCCGCCACCGCGGGCTGACGAACCTCAGCGTGCGCCGAACTGCGCCATCGCCTCGCCCAGCTGGATGGGCCGGGCGGGCGCCCACTGCGGGTTGAACTGCAGCGGGCCCTGGGGAAACAGCATCACCACGGTCGAACCCAGCAGGAAGCGCCCCATTTCCTCGCCCTGCCGCAGGCTCACCTGTCCCTGGGCATAGTCCCATTGGCGCGGCGTGCCCGGACGCGGTGGATTCACCTGCCCATGCCATACCGTGGCCATGCTGCCGACGATGGTGGCCCCCACCAGCACCAGCACGAACGGCCCCTGGGCCGATTCAAAGAAGCACACCACACGCTCGTTGCGGGCAAACAGCCCGGGCACGCCGCGCGCCGTGGTGGGGTTCACCGAAAACAGGTCGCCAGGCACATGCACCATGCGCGTGAGCTCGCCCGCGCAGGGCATGTGGATGCGGTGGTAGTCGCGCGGGCTCAGGTACAGCGTGGCGAAGTGGCCGTTGTCAAACCGCGCCGCGGCGGCGGCATCGCCGCCCACCAGCGCGGTGGTGGAGTAGGTGTGGCCCTTGGCCTGGAAGATCTGGTCCTTGGCGATGGGGCCGAACTGGCTGATGGCGCCGTCCACGGGGCAGACCAGATCGGCCTGCGCCAGCGGGCGGGCACCAGGCTTCAACGCACGCGTGAAGAAGTCGTTGAACGATGCGTAGCTGGCGATGTCAGGGTTGGCCGCCTCGGCCATGTTGACGTTGTAGCGGGCCACGAAGCGGCGGATCACCGAGGTCGTGAGGCCACCCAGCCGGGCCGACGCAAATTTGCCGGCCAGGGTGGTCAGGGCCTGCTTGGGCATGAGGTATTGCGGCAGGACTGCCAGGCGATCAGACACGGGTGGGGCCCCTTCAGGAGGAAAGCGGATGATTCTATCGGCGCGGGCTGCCGCCACCGGGGCTTCATACCCCCAGGTACTGCTCCAGCAGCTGCGGCTGCGCATGCAGGGCGTCGGAGCTGCCCTCGAACACCACCTGGCCCTTGACCAGGATGACGTTGCGGTCGGTGATCTGCGTGACGTGTTTCCAGTTCTTGTCCACGATCACGCTGCTGATGCCGCTGTCCTTGATGAGGCTGCAGATGCGCCAGATCTCGCGCGCGATGAGCGGCGCCAGGCCTTCCGTGGCCTCGTCGAGAATGAGCACGTCGGGGTTGGTCATGAGCGCCCGGCCGATGGTCAGCATCTGCTGCTCGCCGCCGCTGAGCTGCTGGCCGCCGTGGCCCAGGCGCTCCTTCAGGCGGGGGAAGGTCTCCAGCACGCGTTCGTAAGTCCAGTCCCGCTGGCCCCGGGTTCCCGCGCGCGCGGCCATCTGCAGGTTCTCGACCACGCTGAGGTTGCCGAAGATGCCGCGCCCCTCGGGCACGTAGGCCACGCCCAGGCGCGACACTTCGAAGGGCGGGCGGCCGGTCATGTCGCGGCCCGCGACGGTCACCGAGCCGGAGCGGGGCTTGACCAGGCCCATCAGCGACTTGAGCAGCGTGCTCTTGCCCATGCCGTTGCGGCCCATGAGGCCGATGGTCTCGCCCTGGCCGACGGTGAAGTCCACGCCTTGCAGGATGTGGCTGGGACCATAGAAGGTGTGGATGCCGCGCGCATCAATCCAGGGAGTCGCCATGTCAGTGATCCTCCCCCAGGTATGCGGCTTGCACCGTGGCATCGGCGCGCACCTCGGGGGGCGTTCCGTGGGCGATGACTTCGCCGTTGACCATCACGGTAAGGTGGTCGGCCAGCGCGAACACGGCATCCATGTCGTGCTCCACCAGCATGATGGCGTGGGCGGGCTTGAGGCGCTGCAGCAGCTCGACCATGCGTTCGGCCTCGGCCACGCCCATGCCGGCCAGGGGCTCGTCGAGCAGCAGCACCCGCGGCTCGGTGGCCAGGGTCATCGCGATTTCGAGCTGGCGCTGCTCGCCGTGGCTCATGGCGCCTGCAATCGCCATGCGCCTGTCCTTCAAGCCAGAAAGCTCGATGGCGCTTTCCAGGCGGGCGTGGGTAGCTCTGTTTTTGATAGTGTTGGCGCGCGTGTCCTGCCACCAGCGCAGCGGATTCCAGGGCTGCTGCGCATCGCGCGACTGGGCGGCCAGGCGCACATTTTCGTGCACCGTGAGCGGCAAGAAGATGTTGGTCTTCTGGTAGCTGCGGCCCAGGCCCTGGCGCGAGATGCGCTCGGGGGCCCACCCGGTCACCTCGGTGCCGCCAAGCTGCACCATCCCGGAGGTGGGCGCCAGATCGCCCGAGAGCAGGTTGGTCAGCGTGGACTTGCCCGCGCCGTTGGGGCCGATCACGGCATGGATGCGGCCACGCCACAGGTCCAGCGACACTCCGTTGACGGCGGCCAGGCCGCCGAACCGCTTGGTGAGCTGGCGGGCCGAGAGCAGGGTTTCATCGGCCATGGTGCGGACCCTCCTCCTGCGCCCTGGCGGCCCGGCGCTGCCCCAGCATGCCCAGCAGCCCGCGCGGCGCGGCCACCACCACCAGCACGATGAAGCTGCCCATCAGCAGCTGCCAGTGCTTGGTGATGTCCTTGAACACGTGCAGCAGGTACTCGAACGCGAAGGCGCCCACGATGGCGCCCGCGAAGTTGCCCATGCCGCCCAGGATGATCATCATGATGGCGTGGGCACTCATGTGAAAGCCCATCAGCTCCGGGTTCACATAGCCCGTCTGCGCGCCCCACAGGTAGCCCGCCAGCCCCGCGAGCGCACCCGCCACGGTGAAGGCGGTGAGCTTGTAGCCGCGCGTGCCAAAGCCCATGGCGCGCATGCGGTGCTCGTTGATGCGGATGCCCGAAAGCGCGCGGCCCAGAGGACTCCAGAGCAGGCGGCGCAGCAGCACATAGACGATGACCACCAGGGCGAGGGTGAAGTAGTAGAAGGTCTTGCGGCCTTCCAGGTCGAACGGCAGCCAGCCGAAGATGGAGGCGTCGGGCCGGAAGTTGATGTACAGGCCATCCGAGCCGCCCAGGACCTTGTTGTCGAAGAACAGATAGAACACCATCTGCGCGAACGCCATGGTGACCATGATGAAGTAGATGCCGTGCGTGCGCACCACGAAAAAGCCGATGAACAGCGCCACCAGCCCCGCGCCGGCCACGGCCAGCGGCAGCGACCACCACAGGCTCACCGGCATGTCGGCGGGCGTGAGGAACGCGAGCGCGTAGCCCGCCACGCCAAAGTAGGCGGCATGGCCCAGCGAGACCAGGCCGGTCACGCCCTGCAGCAGGTCCAGGCTCATGGCGAAGATTGCCATGATCATCATGCGCGTGACCATCTGCACGTAGAAGTCGCTGCCGACGACCGGGAACAGCAGCAGCGCAGCCAGCCCCAGTGCCAGGGCGAATTGCACGCTGCGCGGCAGCACCTCGATGTTGGCGCGGGGCGTGCTCATGCGCTGCCGCCGGGGCGCCCCGGGGCGGGCAGCGAAATACACGAAGTGATGAACGTGGGGGGCATCATTGCTTGAAAAGACCTTCAGGTTTCCACAGCAGCACAGCCGCCATCAGCATATAGACCAGCATCCCGGCCATGGAGGGCAAGAGCACCTTGCCGAATGTATCGACAAAGCCCACCAGCAGCGCCGCGATGAGTGCGCCGCGCACGGAACCGATGCCGCCGATCACCACCACCACGAAGCACATGATGAGCACCGAGGAGCCCATGTTGGGATAGACGCTGGACACCGGCGCGGCCACCATGCCCGCGACAGCGGCCAGCCCCACGCCGAGGGCGAACACGATGGCATGGATGAGCTTGATGTTCACGCCCAGCGATTCGGCCATGTCGCGGTTGAACGCGCCGGCGCGGATCTTCATGCCCAGCCGGGTCCTGGAGATCAGCAGGTACAGGGCCAGCGCCAGCGCGATGCAGACCCCGGAAATGAAGAGCCGGTACACGGGGTAGGAAAGGGTGTCGGTGAGCGGGATGGACCATTCCAGCACCGGCGGAATCGCCACGCCATGCACGTCGTCGCCCCAGAGGATGGAGCGCAGTTCCTCGAAGATGTAGATGAGGCCGAAGGTGAGCAGCACCTGGTCCAGGTGGTCGCGGTGGTAGAAGTGGCGAAACAGCAGCCACTCCAGGGCCAGGCCAAAGACCACGGCCAGCACCGTGCCGCCAAGGATGGCGAGCGTGAGGCTGCCGAAGTAGCCCGACAGCGAATAGCCCAGGTAGGCCCCCAGCATGTAGAAGCTTCCGTGCGCGAGGTTCACCACGCCCATGATCCCGAAGATCAAGGTGAGGCCCGCCGCCAGCATGAACAGCAGCAGCCCGTACTGCACGCTGTTGAGCAGCTGGATCAGGAAAGTGGCGAAGTCCATGGCGTGCTGGCGCAAGGGTCAGGCGGCGCGGCGCGTGGCCAGCAGGAGCGTGCCCATCAACGTGAACAGGCCGCCCGAGACGCGGTTGAACCAGCGCATGCGGGTGCCTGAACGCAGCACCGGTGCCAGGCGCGCCACGCCCAGGGCGCACAGCGTGAGCACCGTGAATTCAAAGGCCACAAAGGTGCTTGCCAGCACGGCGAACTGTGGCGCCCACGCCGCTGCCGGATCCAGAAACTGGGGAAAGAACGCGGTGAAGAACAGCAACGCCTTGGGGTTGCTGCCGCCCACGATCAACCCCTGGACGTAGAGCTTGCGCGCGAAGGCCGTGGCCTTGGACTGGTCGCCCTTCGCGGGCATGTGGTCGAACACCGTGGTCTGGCTGCGGAACGTCTTGATGCCAAGCCAGATCAGGTAGGCCGCGCCCGCGGCCTTGAGCACCCAGAATGCGGTTTCGGAGGCCGCCAGCAGCGCCCCCAGCCCCAGGGCGGACAGCAGCATCGTGCCCAGAACCGCTGTCACGCTGCCTGCCGCCGCGGCCAGGGCCTTGCGGGGGCCGTGCTGCAGGGAACTGGTCATGCACATGAGCATCGTCGGTCCGGGGGACAGGACCAGCAGGGCCACTGCGGCGAGGTAAAGCAGGTAGGTACTGAGCGACATGGAAAGAGGTTCGAGGAAGGTGGCCGCAAAGTCCGGGCGCACGGCAGACGGGCCTGCCTCCGGGCAGCCCCTTGGTGCATTGTGTCAAAGTCGCGGGTTGCCGCCACGGAAGGCGGGGCGCGCCTTGGGCGGGCCGTCCGCGGCGCGCGGGGGCTTCAGCCCATTCGGCATCCTGCGCCGCTGTCGGCCAGGGCCTTGGCGGCCACGCCGATCACCTTGTTTTCCTTGTTCTCCACGCGGCGCAGGTAGATGTCCTGCACCGGGTTGTGCGACTTGCTCATCGTCCACTTGCCGCGCGGGCTGTCGATGGTGGCGTTTTCCATGGCCTTGATGACGGCGGGCTTGGCAGACAGATCACCCTTCACGGCATTGGCGCCCTGCACCAGCAGCAGGCCCGTGTCGTAGCCCTGCACCGCGTAGACGTCGGGCTGGCTGCGGAACGCCTTGGCGTATTCCAGGCGGAACTGCTTGTTGCGCGGCGTGTCCAGCGAATCGCTGTAGTGCATGGTGGTGATGATGCCGTCGGCCGCAGGGCCCGCGGCGTCCAGCACGCCTTCGGTCAGGAAGCCCGACCCGTACAGCGGAATCTTGTCCTTGAGGCCTGCCGCCGCGTAGTCCCGGATGAACTTGGCGGCGCCCCCGCCGGCGAAGAAACAGGCCACGGCATCGGGCTTGAGCGCGGCGATCTCGGTCAGCAGCGCCTGGAATTCCACGTTGGGGAAGGGCAGGCCCAGCTCCTTGACGATGGTGCCGCCCGCGGCGGTGTAGCTTTGCTTGAAGCCTTCGAAGGCCTCGTCGCCAGCCGCGTACTTCCAGGTGATCCAGACGGCCTTCTTGTGGCCCTTCTCGACCATGGCCTTGCCCAGGGCCAGCGTGGGCTGGGAATTGCTGAAGGAGGTTCGGAACACGTTGGGGGCGCACAGGGCGCGCGTGGCGGCATGCACGCCCGCGTTGGGGATGAGGTTGAGCACGCCGGTGTCGCGCGCCACCTTCTGGATGCCCATCTGCACGCCCGAGTGCACGGTGCCGATCAGCACGTCCACCTTGTCGCGCTGCACCAGCTTGCTGGCGTTTTCGACGCCCTTGCTGGGCTCGGACTCATCATCCACCTTGAACCACTCAATCTCGCGCCCGCCGAGCTTGCCGCCTTGCTGGTCGATGGCCAGGCGCACGCCGTTCTCGATGGCCAGCCCCAATTGGGCGAAGGTGCCCGTGTAGGGCAGCATGAAACCCACCCGTACCTTGCCGCTTTGCGCACGCACGATGGAGGGCAGCAACAGGCCCGTGGATGCGGCGCCAACGAGGGCGGCGCTGCGGCTGATGACAAGGCGGCGGGTGGTCATGGAATGGAGCTCCTTTGTTTAGGCTTAAAGCAATTTACCCCAACGTCCCCTGCAGGAAACCTATGGCTTACCCGTACCGGGGGCACAGCGATCGGGGCTTGGTGGGGCGCCCCGGGATCGCCTGGCATGAAGGCGGCAAAATAGGGGTTGTCCAGAACCTCCTTTCGAACGCCCGCGCCTCATGCCCCTCGTGACGGCGAGGGACTTCGCCCTGAAGCGGTTGCGTTGCCGCGAACCGCTGCTGCTGCTCCATGCCCCCATCCGACTCCGATCATTCCGTGTCTTCTTCTGCCGCCATGGAGGGGGCAGACGCATCTGCGTATGTCCGGACCCTGCGTTGGCTTCGCAATTTCTGGCCTGCGCCGCTGGGCATCGACGGGCGTGAACGCCTGCGCTTTATCGCCGGTGCCGTGATCGGGGTTCTCATCACGGCATTGCTCAGCCGGTGGTGGGCGGGCGATGCGGCCTCGGGCCCCTGGATGGTGGCGTCCCTGGGGGCCAGCGCCGTGCTGGTGTTCGGCATGCCGTCGAGTCCCCTTGCGCAGCCGTGGCCGGTGCTGGGCGGCAGCACGCTGTCGGCGCTGGTGGGGGCGTTGTGCTCGGCGGTGGTGCCTGACCCCGTGATATCCGGCGCCCTGGCCGTGGGACTGGCCATCGCGCTCATGGTGCCGCTGCGCTGCCTGCACCCGCCGGGCGGTGCCATGGCCCTGTACGTGGTGCTGACGGCGGGCGATGGCTTGCATCTGGCCGTGTTTCCCATTCTGTTCAATGTCGTGATCCTGCTGATCGCGGCCATGGTCTACAACGGTCTCACCGGGCGCCGGTATCCTCATCCACAGCGGGTGGCGCCCAGAACCCACGTCGCCAAAGGCGCGTTCACCGCCTCTGACGTGGACGCGGCGCTGGCCCACTACAACCAGGTGCTCGATGTCAGCCGGGCCGACCTGGAGGGCCTGCTCCATCTGGCGGGGCGTGCCGCGTTCCAGCGCACGCTGGGAGATGTGCGCTGTGCGGACATCATGTCCAAGCCTCCGTTCGCGGTGGAGGCGGGTGTCTCGCTCAAGGAGGCATGGACGTTGATGCGCAGCGAGCAGATCAAGGCGCTGCCCGTGGTCGATATGCAGCGGCAGGTCATCGGGATCGTGACCGTGGCGGATTTCATGCGGCTCGCCAACCTGGACCTGCATGAAGGCCTGGGCCAGCGCCTGCGTGCGCTGGTCATGGGCCGCAGCGGCCAGCCCACTGCGGTGGACCAGATCATGTCCCACCCGGTTCAGGTGGCCCGGACCGGGCAGCACGCCATGGACCTCGTTCCCCTGTTTTCGCAGGGGGGCCACCACCACATCCCCATCGTGGACGAAGAAGACCGCCTGGCGGGCGTCATCACCCAGACCGATCTGGTGCGGACCCTCGCCGTGGCCGTGCAGGGGCGCGCCGAAGATGGCATGTCTGCACCGCCCCGGGCGCCTCGTGCGCAGGCGGCCCTGGCCGCCCAGGCAAGGCCGTAGGCAGATTGCTGCACATCGCGGTACAATCGACAGGCTTTGCACAGCGCTCTGCCTGTCCATTGACGCCGTCTCCCCCGGCCCTCTGCCTGATCTGCGCCCCGGGTGCAGCGACTCCCACCGCCCGCAATGCACCGTGTGTCGAGCACCGTCCCACGCGGTAGCTGCCGTGGTGGATGCACGAATCAGGCGCCGATCACAGAATATTTGTTTTGAAGAGATAGAACATGGCCAAAGAAGAACTCATTGAAATGCAAGGCTCCGTGACGGAAGTCTTGCCCGACTCGCGCTTTCGCGTCACGCTGGACAACGGTCACCAACTGATCGCATACACCGGCGGAAAGATGCGCAAGCACCACATCCGCATCCTGGCGGGTGACAAGGTATCCCTGGAAATGTCGCCCTATGACCTGACCAAGGGGCGCATCACCTTCCGCCATCTGGCCGGCCGTGGCCCTGGCCCTTCCAGCAACCGCTGATCCCCTGGGCTTGAGGTCCGCTGGTTTTCTTGCTGTTCCCGTGACCGCGCGCTGCTTCGCACGGGGTGTGATACCTGTCGGTGCCGGTCCCCATGAATTGCTTTCAGAAAAATCACAAAAAGCGGGCATCGAGCAAAAAACAGGCAAATTCCCGGGTTAGAATACGAGCTGTCGGAGCGTAGCGCAGCCTGGTAGCGCATCTGCTTTGGGAGCAGAGGGTCGCGAGTTCGAATCCCGCCGCTCCGACCAATGTTTGAAGGCCTTGCAGCACATGCTGCAGGGCCTTTTTTCTTGCCTGCTGGTTTTCCCGGTTCCTGGTTGCGGTTCCACGCGGCTGCCGCGGCGGCATCGGATTTCCGTACCATCGGGGCTCGCCGTGGCGAGCTGCCATCCGCACCCCCATCACCGCTCGCCGCCCCTTCGCCTGCAATGCAATGAACCGCGTGCCTTCCCCTTTGCCTGCTTCGTTTTCCCATTCGTCGCCGCGCTATGACAGCGTGGATGCCCTGCGCGGCCTGGCGATGGTGTGGATGACGGTTTTTCATTTTTGCTTTGACCTGAGCCATCTGGGTTTCTGGCCCCAGGATTTCCGGGGCGATCCGGTCTGGACCCTGCAGCGCACGGCGATCGTGAGCCTGTTCCTGTTCTGTGCCGGCCTGGGGCAGGCCATCGCACTTCAGCAGGGGCAGGGGTGGCGACGGTTTGGGCGGCGATGGCTGCAGATCGCCGGCTGCGCGCTGCTGGTGTCCGCGGGGTCGTTCGTGATGTTCCCGCGCAGCTTTATCTATTTTGGCGTGCTCCACGGCATGGCGGTGATGCTGCTCATCGCCCGAGGCACGGCGGGCTGGGGGCGGTGGCTGTGGCTGGCAGGGCTGGTGGCGGTGGCGCTTCCGCCGCTGGCGCAGCAGCTTCTGGCCAGCGCATGGTCCGAGGCCGCGCCGTGGTTCAACGGACGTGCCCTCAACTGGCTGGGCCTGGTTTCTCGCAAGCCGTTCACGGAGGACTACGTGCCGGTGCTGCCCTGGCTGGGCGTGCTGTGGTGGGGGCTGGCCACTGGCCAATGGGCCATGGCGGCGGGGGCGCGGGCCGGGGGGGCGCCGTTTGGGCGGCTTCCGGGGGCTTTTCAGCCCCTGGCACTGCTGGGCCGGTGGAGCCTGAGCTACTACATGCTGCACCAGCCCGTGATGATCGGACTGCTGATGGCCGTGGCCTGGATGACGACGAAGGGCTAGCTAGCGCGCGGGGAGCAGGGGGGCGCTGATGCATGCGCTGCATGCGGCATCGACAGAAACGCGGCTGTGCCACCATGAAAAAACGCGGCCTGGGCCGCGTTCGTTTCGGGCGGGCATCGCAGCAATGCGATGCGGCGGGACCCGTTACTCGACCTTGGCCTTCGCGCGCAGGTCTTCCTGGAACTTCGCCAGCTTTTGCTGTTGCAGCTGCTGTGCCACCTGGGGCTTCACTTCTTCCAGCTTGGGCAGTTCTGCCTGGCGCACATCGTCCAGGCGGATGACGTGCCAGCCGAACTGGCTCTTCACGGGGGCGTCGGTCATCTTGCCCTTTTCGAGCTTGACCAGGGCTTCGGTGAATTCACTCACATAGCTGGAAGGGTTGGCCCAATCCAGGTCGCCGCCCTTGGCACCGGACCCTGGATCCTTGGATTGCTTCTTGGCGATGTCTTCAAACTTGGCGCCCTTCTTGATGGAAGCGATGATGGCCTTGGCATCCGATTCCTTTTCCACCAGGATGTGGCTGGCCTTGTATTCCTTGCCGCTGTTGGCCGCGACGAACTTGTCGTACTCAGCCTGGATCTCGGCATCGGTCACCGGGTTCTTCTTCTGGTAGTCGGCGAACAGTTCGCGGATCAGGATGGTCTGGCGGGCCAGATCCATTTGCGCCTTGTAGTCCGCCGAGCCTTCCAGGCCGCGCTTTTGCGCTTCCTGCATGAAGATTTCGCGGGTGATGACTTCTTCCTTGATCTGGCCTTCGATGTCCGGTGTCACGGGGCGGCCCGAGCGCTCCACTTGCTGCTTGAGTGCCTCGACGCGCTCTTTCGGCACGGCCTTGCCGTTGACGATGGCGACATTCTGGGCGGAAACGGGCAGGGCCATCGTGCCCAGCACGGCGGCGGCCACGAGGCCGGACAGGAGCTGTTTCTTCATGCGGAATCCAAAAAATGAGAGGTTGTTTGCCAGCTGAGTTCCGGCAACTGGGGACATGGGGGCCGGTTCAGAGAACTTCAATGGCAAGGGCGTGAACCCCTTGGTCAATAAATTCTTGCAGCGCATCATACACAAGGCGGTGCTGCGCGACCCGGGCCTTGCCTGTAAACAAAGGTGACGAAATGCGGACCCGGAAATGGGTGCCGAAACCAGTGCCGTTGGCCCCCGCATGTCCCGCATGGGCGGCGCTTTCGTCGAGCACTTCCAGGGCCGTGGGCGTGAGCCGGTCCGCCAGGGCCTGGTGCATCTGCTGCGCGAGTGTGGTCATGGCAGGTCGTCCTTCAGGCTGCGGGCTCATCGCCTTCGTCGCCCTTGAGGTGGGGCGCCACATAGATGCCCTGGCCCACCAGGAAGACCAGCGGGAAGGCATACCCCCAGAGCTTGAAGTCCACCCAGGCCTCGGTGCTGAAGTTGACGACGACATACGCGTTGATGGCCGACATGAACGCGCAGTACACGATCCAGGCGACGTTCAGCCGGTGCCACACACCCTCTGGCAGGGTCAGCTGGCTGCCCAGCAGCATCTTGAGGAAGTTCTTCTTCATGATCCACACCGCCACCGCGAGCGCGACGGACATGGCGCCGTACAGCACGGTGGGCTTCCACTTGATGAAGCGGTCGTCCTGCAGCACCAGCGTGAGCGTGCCGAACAGCAGGATCAGCACCAGGGTCACCTTGTGCATGGTCTGCAGGCGCCGGTCGATGGCGTAGATCAGGGCCATCTGCGCGACGGTGGCGCCCATGAGCACCGCGGTGCCCACATAGATGCCGTACAGCTTGTAGGCCCCGAAGAACAGCAGGATGGGGAAGAAGTCGATCAGGATTTTCATGGGGTCAGGGGCGGGTCTCGGGGCTCAGTCCTTGCCGGATTCGAAATCCAGCGAGGCCGAGTTCATGCAGTAGCGCAGGCCGGTGGGGGTGGGGCCATCTTCGAAGACATGGCCCAGGTGGGCCCCGCATTGTGCACACACTGTCTCGGTGCGGACCATGCCATGGCTGCGGTCCACGATCTCGGTGATCGCCCCGGGGATGGCCTCGGAGAAACTGGGCCAGCCGCAGCCGGCATCGAACTTGGTCACCGAATCGAACAATTTCGCGCCGCAGCAGATGCAGTGGTAGCTGCCATCGGCCCAGTGGGCCTCGTATTTGCCGGTGAAGGGGCGTTCGGTGGCGGCATGGCGCGTCACCTGCAGGGCGGCGGGTTCGGCGCCCTTGCCCTGCAGGATGGCTTGCCACTCGGCTTCGGTCTTCTGGACGGGGTAGGTCATGATGAACAGCTGATCTCGATGGAAGACGCCCAGTCGGGCGGGAAGGCTGCGTAGGCGTCGTGCCCGGGGTGCTCGTCGAAGGGGTGCTCCAGCAGCCGCTGAAGGGTTTGGAGTTCGCTGAAGTCGCCAAGTTTCGCCGCGCGGATGGCTTGCTCGCCCAGGTGGTTGCGCAAGACGAACTTGGGATTGGTTTTCAGCATCAAATCGGCCGCTGGCGCTTGCTCATCAAGCGCCAGCAGCTCTGAATAGGATAGCAACCACTGGTCCAGGGCGGCGCGGTCGGCAAACAGGTCCCGCACGGGCTCGAAATCGCGCCCGGCCACTGCATGCGACAGGCGGCGCCAGAAGATCGTGTAGTCCACACCGTTGCGGGCGAGCAGCAGCAGGATGCCGTCGATCAGTTGCCCATCGCCTTCGCTGGCGCCCGCAAGCCCCAGCTTGGCGCGCATGCGGGCCATGAATTCCTCGGGGAACACGCTCTTGTAGGACTCCAGGGCCTGCTTGGCCAGTTCCTGGTCGCCGATCAGGGGCAGCAGCGCCTGCGCCAGGCAAAACAGGTTCCAGTACGCCACGTTGGGCTGGCGGTTGTAGGCATAGCGGCCCTGGGTATCGCTGTGGTTGCACACGTGGCCGGGCACGAAGGCATCCAGAAACTGGAAAGGGCCGTAGTCGATGGTCAGGCCCAGGATGCTCATGTTGTCGGTGTTCATCACCCCGTGGCAAAACCCCACGGCCTGCCACTGCGCCATCAGCCTGGCCGTGCGCTCGCTCACGGCCTGCAGCAGCGCGGCGTAGGCATTGCCGCCGACCTCGGTGGTGCCCCGGCATTCAGGGTAGTAGCGGTCGATGACATAGTCGGCCAGGGCCCGAAGCTGTGGCTGCAGGTCGTTGGCGGCGAAGTGCTCGAAATGGCCAAAGCGCACGAAACTGGGGGCCACGCGCGTGACCACGGAGGCTGTTTCGATCTCTTCGCGGCGCACGGGCGCGGGCGAGCCGGTGATGCACAGCGCGCGCGATGTCGGAATGCCCAGGCCATGCATGGCCTCGCTGCACAGGAATTCGCGGATGCTGGAGCGCAGCACGGCCCGCCCGTCGCCCATGCGGGAGTAGGGCGTGCGCCCCGCGCCCTTGAGCTGGATTTCCAACCCGCCGGCGGTTTCCCCCAGCAGGATGGCCCGGCCGTCGCCCAGCTGGCCGGCCCAGACGCCGAACTGGTGCCCGCTGTAGACGCTTGCAAGGGGCCGCGAGCCAGCGAGCAGCACGTTGCCCGTGAAGGCCTGCAGGGCTTCGTCGCTCTCCAGCCATGCAGGGTCCAGGCCGATCAGCCGCGCCACGGCGGCGCTGGTTCCCACCCAGTGCGGCGCGGGCAGCGGGGTCGGGCGCAGTTCGGTGAAAAAGTCCGGTCCCAGGGCCGCGAAACCATGGTTCCAGGCCAGGCCGATGTCGGCGGTGGTGTCGCTGTCGGCGGGCAGGTTCATGGGGTCGATTGTCTCGCACCGGTGATGCCCCGGCCCCGGCAGGGCCATGGGTGGGGGAGCGCGCAACCCGTTGCGCCGCGCGCAGGCCGCCGCGCGGCCCGCGTGGGTTCGCCGGGTGTTCTCAGGCGCCCTGTTCGGATGCCGTGCTTTCGGGCTCCGCGTGCAGTACGTGGGCCCGGTACTGGCCGGGCGGCATGCCGAACCAGCGCTTGCACGCCCGAAACAGGTTGCTCTGGTCGGCGAACCCCAGCAGATCGGCCACCTCCGCCAGGCTGCGGCGCTCATCGCTCAGGTACTGGCCGGCCAGCTCGCGCCGCGTGTCGTCCAGCAGTTGCTGGTAGCTCACGGATTCGGCCTGCAGGCGCCGCTGCAGCGTGCGGTCGGTCAGGTGCAGGCGCGCCGCCACGTCTTCGCGGCGGGGTTCGCCCAGGTGCAGGATGCGGGCCACTTCGGTGCGCACGCGCGTGCTGGCCAGCGTCTGGCCCAGGTGGTCCAGTTCGGTCTCGACCAGTCTTTCGTGCAGGGCCCACAGGCTGGGGTTGTGGGTGGGAATGGGGGCCAGAAGGTCGGCCTCGGCCAGCAGGAAGCGGTTGGCGGGCTGGCTGAAGTGCGGCAGCAGGCCGAAGGCGGAGCGGTAGCGCGCCTCGTCCGCGGGCGGCGGGGTGATGAGTTCGACCGCCAGCGGCGTGAGCTCGCGGCGCGTCAGCCAGCCGCACAGGGTCAGCAGGGTCAGCACGGCGAACTCGACCCGCTGGCGCGGAATGGGCCGTGTGGCGCCGATGTGGCTCAGGACGAGCCAGTACCCGCGCGGCCCGCGCTCCATCTCGAAGGTGGTGGCGTCCGAGATCACCGCCATGTGCCGCTGCAGGTGCTGAAACCCAACAAGGAGATTGGGGCCCGACGCCAGCGCATAGCCCACCAGATCCACGTTGCCGTAGCGCCCGGTCAGGTTGCGGTCGAGCCCCAGCCCCGGCTTGCCATACTGCGCCGCGGCCAGCTCCCACAGGCGGCTCACTCGGTCCACGTCGACGCGGGTCTGGGGCAGGTGCAGCGCGGCCAGGTCGATGCCCGCCTCGGTGCACAGCTGCGCGGCCGGCAGGCCCTCGGCCGCGAACATGTCCGCGATGCCCCGCACCCAGGCGGCCGAACTGGTGCGTGGGGTCATGGGTGGTTTTTCCCCTCAGGGTTAACGCTAGGGTGGTGTTCTGAAGTCACTGTTTTGGCGAGGTTGCGATAGTGGGCCGAAGGCGAAGCATTCACACAATCGTCGCTGAGGACGGGCCCTGCCGCAAGTGTGACGCTTCAGAGAGGCCCGCCCCATTCCTGAAAACCCCAAAGGAGACAAAACATGCCCGATTTTCAGTGGTGTCTGCGGTGGAGTGCCGCCGTGCTGTCGGTGTTGGCGACAACGGCGTGTGGCGGTTCGGACGGCAAGCCCCCCGAGCTGCGGGAAACCCGCTACGGCATGGTGCGTGGCGTGGACGACAGCGCCGCCACCGGCACCTATGCCTGGAAGGGCATTCCCTTCGCGAGGCCGCCGGTGGGCGAGCTGCGCTGGCAGCCGCCGGTGGAGCCCGTGGCGTGGTCGGGCGAACGCAATGCCAGCCAGTTCGGCAATGCCTGCCTGCAGATGGGCCGCATCTACGGTCCCGGCGCCAACAACCGGTTCGACGACACCATCGGCCAGACGCTCAACACGCCCGTGGGGAACGAGGATTGCCTGACGCTCAACATCTGGCGCCCGGCCACGTCGCAGGACAACCTCCCCGTGCTGCTGTTCCTGCACGGCGGCAGCGCCATCTCGGGCTACACCGCCGATCCCGTGTACGACGGCGCGGCGCTGGCCCGCGCGGCCAATGCCGTGGTGGTGACCGCCAACTACCGCTTGGACGTGCTGGGGTTCATGCAGCTGCCCCAGCTGCACGGCGGCGGCCAGCCCTATACAGGCAACTACGCCCTGCTCGACAACGTGCAGGCACTGCGCTTCATCCAGAACAACATCGCCGGTTTTGGCGGCAACGCGGGCAATGTCACCCTGATGGGGCAGTCGGCGGGCGCCATCAATGCGCTGGCGCTGCTGACGGCGCCCCAGGCTGCTGGGCTGTTCCACAAGCTCCTGCCGGTGAGCGGGGGGATTTCGCTGGCGGCGAATCTGCCGCCCGGCTCCATTCCCACGCTCAATCCCGCATCCCGGTATGCCACCCAGTCCGGCATGCTGCTGGCGCATCTGGCGCTGGCCGACGGCCTGGCGCCCGCGTTGCCCGCCGCCCAGGCACTGGTCGCGGGCTGGCCCGCCTCCCAGGTGGCCGGCTACCTGCGCGGCAAGGATGCGAGCGTGATCCTGCAGACGCTGCTCAAGAACGGGCTCACCGGGTCCGGCCCCATCCCCGACGGCGTGGTGGTGCCCGCCGATCCGATCGCCGAACTGGGAGCCGGGCGCTATCACAAGGTGCCTGTCCTGTCCGGCTACACGGCGGACGAGGGCAAGCTGTTCGCGCCGTTCCTGGCATTGCTGGGGGGCAAGCCGGGGATGAAGATTTCCGACGCGGACCGCTTCGCGATGATGCAGAAGTTCAACCCCGACGCGCCCACCACGCTCACGGCCGGCGACATCCTGGATGCCTCCTATCTGCCCGTGACGGCGCCCGGCACGGGCTACAACGCGCGCACCCGCCTGCTGGGCAGCGTGTTCATCGACCCGAGCCGCGACAACCTGCTCAACACCCTGCGCAGCCAGCAATCCGCGGTATGGAGCTACCAGTTCAACTGGGCGCAGCAGCCCGCGCCCTGGAACGACGTGTACGGCGCGGCGCATGCGTTCGACCTGCCGTTCCTGTTTGGCAACTTCGGGCCCTCGGTCTTTGCCAGGGCCACCAACAGCGCGGCCAACCAGCCAGGGCGCCTGGCGCTCTCCAAGGCCATGATGGACAGCGTGCGCGCGTTCGTGCACACGGGAGATCCGAACAACGCGACGGTGAACCAGAACTGGAAGCCGTGGCCCAGCCGGCTCCTGTTCGACGCCGACCAGAAGGCCGTGCGCCTGAGTGTGCAATAAGGTGAGGGTGCCAGTGCGATCTGCAGGGTGTCAGCGCGCCGCGGTGGCGGCGAGGTACGCGTTCAGCGCCTCGTCGTCCACGATGGCCACACGTCCGAAGTCCAGCGACACGATGCCCATGCCTTCCAGCGCGCGCAGCACCTTGTTCACCGTCTGGCGCGACAGGCCCACCAGCTGGCCCAGCTCGTCCTGCGTGAGGTTCAGCCGCCGCGTGCTGCGCCAGAACAGGCGGCTCAGGTACAGCGCGACGCGGTGCTCGGTGGACTGGGTCCGTCCGGCCTCGATGATCGTCATGGCCTGGCCCAGCCGCATGTTCAGGTGCAGCACCAGAAACTGGTTGAACGCCAGGCTGCTCTCGCGCAGCGTTGCGAACAGCGGCAGCGGCAGGCACAGCAGCGTGGTGGGGCGCAGGGCGACCACGTGGTACCGACGGGGCTCGGGCTTCATGGCCGATCCTTCGCCGAACCATTCGCCATCGGGCACGCCGATGAAGGCCGAGGAGCGCCCCTGGCTGGCGGGGCTTTGGAGCATCACCAGGCCGGACAGCACCGCGTGCCAGCCTTGCACGGCACTGCCGGCCGGCATCATCACTGCGCCCTTGTCGCCGTGCGTGGCGAATACCTCGGCGCGCAGGCGCTCCTGCAGGGCTGCGGGCACGCTGGCAAACCAGGGCTGGGCCGCGATGAACCGTGGGGCGGAGGGGGCGGAACTGAGCATGGGCGTGATTGTCACCGCCCACGCCAGGCGTTCAGGGTATTCCCTTGGCCTTTGTCAATGGGACGACAGGTGTTGGCAGGCGCGGCCGCCGCGCGCACACTGCGGCCCTGTTGCATGTGCGCCGGCCGGCCAGTCCGCTTGCCCTGGGCGACACCGCAATGAGACACGCCGCGCTACGATGACCATTCCATTCACCACAACATCCAAGGAGCACACATGCTGGGCCTGATGCAGAGCCAACCGTTGCTGATTTCGTCGTTGATCGAGTTCGCAGAGCGCCACCATGGCGATGCCGAAATCGTGTCGCGGCGGGTCGAGGGCGACATCCACCGCTACACGTACCGCGATCTGGGCGCGCGTGCACGCCGGTTGGCCAATGCGCTGGACGAGCTCAAGCTCGCGTTCAGCGACCGCGTGGCCACCCTGGCCTGGAATGGCTACCGCCACATGGAGATGTATTTCGGCGTGAGCGGCTCCGGCAGGGTGCTGCACACCGTGAACCCGCGCCTGCACCCCGACCAGATCGCCTGGATCATGAACCATGCCGAAGACCAGGTGCTGTGCTTTGACGTGACGTTCCTGCCCCTGGTGCAGGCCGTGCATGCCCGGTGCCCCACGGTGAAGAAATGGGTGGCCCTTTGCGATGCGGACAAGCTGCCCGCGGATTCCGGCATCCCCGGCCTCACGAGCTACGAAGCCTGGATCGGCGCGCAGTCGCCGGACTACGCCTGGCCCGCGTTCGACGAGAACTCGGCATCGAGCATGTGCTACACCAGCGGCACCACGGGCAACCCCAAGGCCGCGCTCTACAGCCACCGCTCGACCACGCTGCACGCCTATGCCGCCGCGCTGCCGGACGTGATGTGCCTGTCGGCCCGCGACTCGGTGCTGCCCGTGGTGCCCATGTTCCACGTCAATGCCTGGGGCATCCCGTACTCGGCGGCGCTCACGGGCTGCAAGCTGGTGTTCCCCGGCCCGGCCATGGATGGCAAGTCGATCTACGAACTCATCGAATCCGAGAAGGTCACCTACGCGGCCGGCGTGCCCACCGTGTGGCAGATGATGCTGGGCCACATGAAGCCGGCCGGCCTGAAGTTCTCCACGCTCCGGCGCACCGTCATCGGCGGCTCGGCCTGCCCGCCCGCGATGATCCATGCGTTCAAGGAAGACTTCGGCGTGGAAGTTCTGCACGCCTGGGGCATGACCGAGATGAGCCCGCTGGGCACGCTGTGCACGCTCAAGAACAAGCACCTGGCCATGTCCAAGGACGACCAGATGAAGATCCTGCAGAAGCAGGGCCGCGCGATCTACGGCGTGGACATGAAGATCGTGGGCAGCGACGGCAGCGAGCTGCCCTGGGACGGCAAGACCTACGGCGACCTGCTGGTCAAGGGGCCGTGGATCGTGGACAGCTACTTCAAGGGCGAGGGCGGCCATCCGCTTATCCAGGATGCCCAGGGCCGGGGATGGTTTCCCACCGGCGACGTGGCCACCATCGATGCCGACGGCTTCATGCAGATCACCGACCGCAGCAAGGACGTGATCAAGTCCGGCGGCGAATGGATCAGCTCCATCGACATCGAGAACATCGCCATGGCGCACCCCGCGATTGCGATGGCGGCCTGCGTGGGCATGCCGCATCCCAAGTGGGATGAGCGCCCCATCGTGGCCGTGGTCAAGCGCACCGGCACCGAGGTCACGCGCGAGGAGCTGCTGGCCTTCTACGAAGGCAAGACCGCCAAGTGGCAGATCCCCGACGACGTGGTGTTCGTCGAGGCCATTCCACTGGGCGCCACCGGCAAGATGCTCAAGACCAAATTGCGCGAGCAATTGAAGGACTACAAGCTTCCGGGCCTTTGAAGAAAGCATGACGGCGGTGGCCTCAATGCATCGCCATCGTCGTGGCCGTCGAATCTGGCGCAGACCAGACCAGGCCAGTGCACCCGTGGAACCGGTTTTGCCGGGCCACCGGGTGCGCCCCCTCCCGCGCAGCGAGAGACGGGTGAAGGCGCGCAGCGCCACAGGGGGTGACACCGATTCCAGTCACGTGTGCGACGCTGGTAGGGGCAATCCCTGAGCATCGCTTTGTTGCAACGCGGTACGCTGCGTTGTGTTGATTTACAAGGAGACAAGACCATGAAATTTGCTATTAAGGCTGTAGCAGCCTCGGTACTGTTGGCAAGCGCTGGCGGGGCATTCGCTCAAAAGGGCGAGACGGTGAAGATCGCCTGGCTCGACCCGCTCTCCGGCCTGATGGCGGCAGTGGGAACGAACCAGCTCAAGAGCTTCCAGTTCATCGCTGAAGAGTTCAACAAGAAGAACCCGGCGGGCGTCAAATTCGAGATCATCGGCATCGACAACAAGCTCAGCCCCCAGGAGACCACGAGCGCCCTGCGTTCGGCCATGGACCAGGGCGCACGCTACGTGGTGCAGGGCAACGGCTCCGGTCCGGCCCTTGCCATCATGGACGCACTGGAAAAGCACAACGCGCGCAATCCCGGCAAGGAAGTGCTGTTCCTGAACTACGCGGCCGTGGACCCCGACCTGACGAACAGCAAGTGCAGCTACTGGCACTTCCGTCTCGATGCAGACACCTCCATGAAGATGGAAGCGCTGACGACCTACATGAAGGACTTGCCTGAAGTCAAGAAGGTCTACCTGATCAACCAGAACTACTCGCACGGCCACCAGGTGGCGAAGTTCGCCAAGGAAATGATGCAGCGCAAGCGCCCCGACGTGCAGTTCGTCGGCGACGACCTGCACCCCCTGGCCCAGGTGCGCGACTTCTCGCCCTACATCGCCAAGATCAAGCAGTCGGGTGCCGACAGCGTGATCACCGGCAACTGGGGTTCCGACCTGGCGCTGCTGATCAAGGCAGCCAACGACGCGGGCCTGAACAACGTCAACTTCTACACCTACTACGGTTCCGTCACCGGCAGCCCCACGGCCATGGGCGCCGCCGCGGCGGGCCGCGTGTACATGGTGGCCTATGCGCACATGAACTTGCCGGGCGAGCTCAACAAGATCGTGGTGGACTACAAGAAGAAGTTCAACGACGACATGTACACCGGTGCCGTGTACCACGCGTTCACCATGCTGTCCGAAGGCTTCGCCAAGGCCAAGTCCACCGACCCGGTCAAGGTGGCCGCCGTGTTCGAAGGCATGAAGTTCAAGAGCTTCAACGGCGAGGTCGAGATGCGCAAGACCGACCACCAGCTGCAGCAGGGCCTGTTCATCTCCAAGTGGGAAAAGGCGGGCGCCAAGTTCCCGATCGACTCGGAGAACACCGGCTACACCTTCGTCCCTGTGAAGTACTACGAGCCCTATGTGGCCAGCACGCCCACGTCGTGCCAGATGAAGCGCCCGTAAATCCGGTTCCATCGCTTCGAGGCCCGACCTACTCGGGCCTTTTTTTTACCTTGCAATGAAAAATTCCAATGAATCCTGAGTTTTTCGTGATTTCCCTGCTGAACGGCGTGAGCTACGGGCTCCTGCTGTTCATGCTGAGCTCGGGCCTCACGCTGATCTTCAGCATGATGGGGGTGCTCAACTTTGCGCACACCAGCTTCTACATGCTGGGGGCTTATTTCGCGTTCACCATCTCCGGGGTGGTGGGCTTCTGGCCGGCGCTGGTGCTGGCCCCGCTCGTCGTGTTCGCGCTGGGCGCCGCCTTCGAGCGCTACTGCCTGCGCCGGGTGCACAAATTCGGGCACGTGCCCGAACTGCTGGTCACCTTCGGCCTTTCGTACCTGATTCTTGAAGTGGTGCAACTGGTGTGGGGACGCTCCACCGTGCCCTATGGCCTTCCGGAGCAACTGCAGGGACCCCTGTTCTCCCTGTATGGCACGCAGTTTCCCAAGTCGCGCTCTTTCGTGATGCTGGTGGCGTTGCTGATGCTGGTATCCGTGTGGCTGCTGCTCACGCGCACACGCATCGGCCTGGTGATCCAGGCGGCACTCAAGTACCCCGAGATGGTGGAAGCGCTGGGCCACAACGTGCCGCGCGTCTTCATGCTGGTGTTCGGCGGCGGCGCCGCGCTGGCCGGCCTGGCCGGCGTGATCGGCGGCAACACCTACGTGACCGAGCCCGCGATGGCGGCATCGGTGGGCTCCATCATCTTCGTGGTGGTGGTGGTCGGCGGCATGGGCTCGCTGGCGGGGGCCTTCCTCGCGTCGCTGCTCATCGGCCTGGTGCAGACCTTCGCCGTGGCGCTCGACTATTCGCTGATCCATGTCTTCCAGGCCGTGGGCGTGGCGGTGACCGACCAGACCTTCGGCTATCCCTTGCTCAAGCTCACGATTTCCCAGGTGGCGCCCATCCTGCCCTATCTGTTCCTCGTGCTGATCCTGATCTTCCGCCCCAAGGGCCTTCTGGGCACGCGGGAGGACTGATGCCATGAATTCCACTACGACAACCACCCCCGCTGTTTCCAGCGCCACCTCCTACTACCGGTTCAAGCCGTGGAACGTGGGCCGGTTCATGATCTGGACCCTGTTCGCGGTCATGCTCATCGTCGCGCCCATGCTGTTTCGCAGCAGCCTGGCGCTGACCATGCTCTCGCAGATCGGCTACCTGATCATCATCTGCCTGTCCTACAACATCCTGCTGGGGCAGGGGGGGATGCTGAGTTTCGGCCACGCGGTGTACACCGGGCTGGGTTCGTTCATCGCCATCCACGCGATGAACATGGCGACCAAGGGCTCGGTCAACATTCCCCTGGTGTTCATCCCGCTGGTCGGCGGCCTGGCCGGAGCGTTCTTCGCCATCCTGCTCGGCTTCGTGACGACCAAGAAGTCGGGCACCACCTTCGCCATGATCACGCTGGGCATTGGCGAACTGGTCGCCTCCATGGCGCTGATGTTCCCTGAGTTCTTTGGCGGGGAGGGCGGCATTACCACCGACCGCGTGTATGGCAAGGCCTTCTTCGGCCTGAACTTCGGCTCGGGCATGCAGGTGTACTACCTGATCGCAGCCTATTGCTTCGTCTGCACCGCCGCCATGTTCGCGTTCACCGGCACGCCGCTGGGCCGCATCCTGAACGCCGTGCGCGACAACCCCGAGCGCGTGGAGTTCATCGGCTACAACACGCAGCGCGTGCGCTACTTCGCGTTCATCATCGCGGGCTTCTTCGCGGGCATTGGCGGGGGGCTCGCCACCATCAACTTCGAGATCATCACGGGCGCCGACAGCCTGAGCGTGATCCGCTCCGGCGGCTACCTGCTGTTCACGTTCCTGGGCGGTGCCACCTTCTTCTTCGGGCCCATCATCGGCGCGGTGCTGCTGGTGCTGGCGTCGGTGCTGCTGTCCGAGCTGTCCAAGGCCTGGCTGCTGTACCTGGGCCTCGTGTTCCTGTTCATGGTGATGTATGCGCCCGGCGGCATCGCCAGCCTGATCATGATGAACCTGCGGCTGGCCAAGTACGGCAAGCTGCGCCCGCTCTGGAGCTCCTACCTGGCCCTGGCCGGCACGGCGCTGGTGGGCGTGATGGGTGCGGCCTGCATGATCGAGATGACCTACCACCTGCAGCTCAACGCAGCGCTGGGGCCTGAGCTGACGTTCCTGGGCGCGACACTCAATGCCAAGGGCTTCACGAGCTGGTTCGGCGCCATTTTCGTGATGGTCACGGGCTTTGGACTCTTTGAACTCTGCCGTCGCCAGTTCGTGCGCCAGTGGAGCACGATCCAGGAAGAGATCGAACATGAAATCAAGCGTGGGGAGGCGCTGTAAACATGGCGGCTGACAACGCAACCAATACCTATGCGCTCGAACTGCGCGACCTGCGCAAGAGCTTTGGCAAGACGGAAATCATCCGTGGCGCGAACCTGGCGGTCGCTCCGGGCGAACGCGTGGCCATCATCGGCCCCAACGGCGCGGGCAAGTCCACGCTGTTCAACCTCATCAGCGGGCGCTTCGCACCCACCAGTGGGGACGTGATCCTCAACGGCCAGCGCATCAACGGCCTGGCACCGTACGAGATCAACCGCAAGGGGCTGTCGCGCAGCTTCCAGATCACGAACATCTTTCCCAAGCTCTCGGTGTTCGAGAACCTGCGCTGCGGCGTGCTGTGGAGCATGGGCTACCGCTACACCTTCCTGCGTTTCCTGTCGAACCTGCACGACGCCAACGAGCGCGCCAAGCAGCTCATGGAGATGATCAAGCTCGACAAGAAACGCGACACGCTGGCCATGAACCTCACGTATGCCGAGCAGCGCGCTCTCGAGATCGGCATCACCATCGCGGGCGGCGCCAACGTGATCCTGCTGGACGAACCCACGGCCGGCATGAGCAAGAGCGAGACCACGCGCTTCATCCACCTGATCAAGGAGGTGACCGAGGGCCGCACCCTGCTCACGGTGGAGCACGACATGGGCGTGGTCTTCGGCCTGGCCGACAAGATCGCCGTGGTGGTGTATGGCGAGGTGATCGCTTTCGATACACCCGAGAAGGTGCGCGCGAATGCGCGCGTGCAGGAGGCCTACCTGGGATCGGCCGTGGCCGACGAGCAGGGCGCGGGACACTGACTTATGCTGAAAATAGACAATCTCCACGCCTACTACGGCAAGAGCCATGTGCTGCATGGCGTGAGCTTCGACGTGCAGCCCGGCGAGATCGTGGCGCTGCTCGGGCGCAACGGCTCGGGCCGCTCCACCACCGCCAAGGCCATCATGGGACTGGTGGACTGGGAGGGCACGCTGCAGTTCAAGGGCCAGGACCTCAATGGCAAGAAGGCCTATGAGATCGCCCACCTGGGCCTGGGCTACGTGCCCGAGAGCCGGGACGTGTTCCCCAACCTCACCGTGCACCAGAACCTGCTGCTCGGCCAGAAGGGCAACGGCAAGGGCAGCCGCTGGTCGTTCGACGACATGTACGAGATGTTCCCGCGCCTCAAGGAGCGCCAGCACACCGAGGCGGGGGTGATGTCCGGCGGCGAGCAGCAGATGCTCACGCTGTGCCGCACGCTCATGGGCGACCCGGACCTGATCATCATCGACGAGCCGACCGAGGGCCTGGCGCCCAAGATCGTCGAACTGGTGGGCCAGTACCTGCAGACCATCAAGGCGCGCGGCATCTCGGTGCTGCTGATCGAGCAGAAGCTGACCATCGCCATGAAGATCTCGGACCGCGCGCTGGTGATGGGGCATGGCTCCATCGTCTTCCAGGGCACGCCGGACAGCCTGCGGGCCGACAACTACATCCGCAAGGAATGGCTGGAGGTATGAAGGCCCCCCGGAGTCGCTTCGCGCCATCCCCCCATGGGGGGGGACGCTCCCAGCGCGGCGGGGCGGCCCTTGCGCGGGAGCGCTGGCCTTGGCCGCGTCCGATTCAAAGGCCATGAGCCCTGCTACAGCCTGTGATTGGCCGAGAGAGGCGCCTGGACTGACCTGGCGCCTCTTTTTTTGCCCGAAGAGACGGGTTGGCGGCCAGGAGCCATGTCCCCACCGGGACAAATTGACACGCCAGCGCCGCGCGAAGTCTCTACAATAAAAACGCACGATCGTTCTTTTTCACTCTCCAAGGAACAACAGCACCATGACCGCTGAATACAAAGTCCACGGCTCCGTTGCCGTGATCACCATGGCCAATCCCCCCGTCAACGGACTCGGTCTGGCGACCCGCCAGGGCATCGTGGACGGCCTCGGCCGTGCCAATGCCGATGCAGCGGTCACTTCCATCGTCATCACCGGCGCTGGCGGGGCCTTCTCCGGGGGGGCCGACATCAAGGAGTTCGGCACCGACAAGTCCCTGCAGGAGCCCAACCTGCTGTCGGTGATCGCCGCCATCGAGAACTCGGCCAAGCCCGTCGTCGCCGCCATGCACACGGTCGCCATGGGCGGTGGCCTGGAGCTGGCTCTGGGTTGCCACTACCGCATTGCCGCGCCTGGCTGCGCCATCGCGCTGCCGGAAGTCAAGCTGGGCCTGATCCCCGGCGCGGGTGGCACGCAGCGCCTGCCGCGCGTGATCGGCGTGGAGGCGGCGCTCAACATGATCGTGAGCGGCGAGCCCGTCAAGAGCGAAATGATTGGTGGCGTGCCAGGCCAGAAGCTGTTCGACAAGATGGCCGCGTCCGCCGAGTCCCTGGCGCAGGAAGCCCTGGCCTTCGCCCAGAGCGTGGCTGACGCCCGTCCGCTGCCCCTGGTGCGCAATTTCCCCTGCAAGCATCCCGAAGGCGACGCGTACTTCCAGTTCGCGCGCAACATGGTCAAGGGCATGGCCAAGAACTTCCCGGCGCCCGCCAAGTGCGTGGACGCGGTCGAAGCCGCCACGAAGAAGAAGTTTGCCGAAGGCATGCTGGTCGAGCGCGAGATCTTCATCAACCTGATGTGGACGGCCGAGTCGCGCGCGCTGCGCCACCTGTTCATGGCCGAGCGTGCGGCCAGCAAGATTCCCGACGTGCCGTCCGACACCCCCAAGCGCGACATCAAGCTGGTGGGCGTGATCGGCGCGGGCACCATGGGTGGCGGCATCTCCATGAATTTCCTGAATGCGGGCATCCCCGTCAAGATCCTGGAGATGAAGCAGGAAGCCCTGGACCGTGGCGTGGCCACGATCAAGAAGAACTACGAAGCCCAGGTCAAGAAAGGCAAGCTCAAGCAGGACAAGTACGAGCAGCGCATGGCCCTGCTGAGCACCACGCTGAGCTACGACGACTTGAAGGACTGCGACCTCATCATCGAAGCCGTGTTCGAGGAGATGGGCGTCAAGGAAGCCGTGTTCAAGCAACTCGACGCTGTGGCCAAGCCCGGCGCCATCCTGGCCTCCAACACCTCCACGCTTGACGTGGACAAGATCGCAGCGTTTACCAAGCGTCCGCAGGACGTGGTGGGCATGCACTTCTTCAGCCCTGCCAACGTGATGAAGCTGCTGGAAGTGGTGCGTGGCAAGCAAACCGCCAAGGATGTGCTGGCCACCGTGATGGCCATCGGCAAGAAGATCAAGAAGACTTCCGTGGTCTCGGGCGTGTGCGATGGTTTCATCGGCAACCGCATGATCGAGCAGTACAGCCGCCAGGCAGGATTTCTGCTGGACGAAGGCTGCACTCCGCAGCAGGTGGACAAGGCGGTCGAGAAGTTCGGCTTTGCCATGGGTCCGTTCCGCATGGGCGACCTGGCCGGCAACGACATCGGCTGGGCCATCCGCAAGCGCCGCGCCGTGGAGCGCGCCGACATGAAGTACAGCCGGACCGCCGACAAACTGTGCGAGCTGGGCCGCTTCGGCCAGAAGACCGGCGCGGGCTGGTACGACTACCAGGCCGGCAAGCGCGATGCGATCCCGAGCGACCTGGTCAACAAGATGATCGAAGACCACCGCAAGGAACTGGGCATCACGCCGCGCAAGATTTCGGACGAAGAGATCGTGCAGCGCCTGGTGTTCGCCCTGGTCAACGAAGGCGCGCACATCCTGGAAGACGGCATCGCCAGCAAGTCGGGCGACATCGACATGGTGTACCTCACGGGCTACGGCTTCCCCATCCACCGTGGCGGCCCCATGCACTACGCCAGCGAAGTGGGCCCGTTCAACGTGGTGCAGGCCATGGACCGCTTTGCCAAGAACCCCAACGACGATGCGGCGTTCTGGAAGCCCGCTCCGCTGCTGGCCAAACTCGCCGCAGAAGGCAAGGCGTTCAACTGACATCGATGCGAAGCCGCACCGCGTGCGCAGGCCGCAGGCCGCCACGGGTGCGTTCCACCCCCTGAAAGGATTTCCCCATGACCTCCGCAGTGATTGTTTCCACCGCCCGCACCCCGCTCGCCAAGAGCTGGAAGGGTTCCTTCAACATGACCCACGGCGCCACGCTGGGCGGCCATGCCGTGCAGCACGCCGTGGCGCGCGCCGGCATCGACGGCGCCGATGTCGATGACGTCATCATGGGTTGCGCCACGCCTGAAGGCGCCACCGGCAGCAACATCGCGCGCCAGATCGCCTTGAAGGCCGGTCTGCCCATCACCGCCTCCGGCGTCACGGTCAACCGCTTTTGCTCTTCGGGCCTGCAGACCATTGCCATGGCAGCTCAGCGCATCATCGCTGGTGAAGCCGATGTGTTCGTGGCCGGCGGCGTGGAGAGCATCTCCTGCGTGCAGCAGGAGATGAACCTGCACATGATCCAGGACCTGGCTCTGGCCAAGCAAAAGCCCGAGATTTACTGGAGCATGCTGCAGACCGCCGAGCAGGTGGCCAAGCGCTACAACATCGGCCGCGAAGCCATGGACGAGTACGGTGCAGGCAGCCAGCAAAAGGCCTGTGCCGCTCAGGCCAACGGCTTGTTCGATGCAGAAATCGCCCCCATCACCGTGACGGCCGGTGTGGCTGACAAGACACTGGGCCTGATCACCAGGCAGGTCACGGTGAGCAAGGACGAAGGCACGCGTGAAGGCACCACGGTCGAGGCGATCCAGGGCCTGCGCTCGGCGCTGCCCGGCGGCCTGATCTCGGCCGGCAATGCCAGCCAGTTTTCCGACGGCGCGGGCGCCTGCGTGGTGACCAGCGAGGAGTACGCCAGCAAGAAGGGCCTGAAACCCCTGGGCCGCTTCCTGGGCTTCGCGGTGGCGGGCTGCGAACCCGACGAGATGGGCATCGGCCCGGTCTTCGCCGTGCCCAAGGTGCTCAAGAAGCTGGGTCTCACGGTCAACGACATCGACCTGTGGGAGCTCAACGAAGCCTTCGCGGTGCAGGTGATCTATTGCCGCGACAAGCTGGGCATTCCGGCGGACCGCCTGAACGTGAACGGGGGGGCCATTGCCGTGGGCCATCCCTACGGCGTGTCGGGCCAGCGCCTCACGGGCCATGCGCTCATCGAAGGCAAGCGCCGCGCCGCCAAGCGCGTGTGCGTGACGATGTGCATTGGCGGCGGCATGGGTGCCGCAGGCGTGTTCGAGGTGTTCTGAGGCATGGCCTCGGACCGCCCCACCGACATGCGGTCCGGGATGGCCTCGCCCGAGGCCTTCCTGGCGCTGGGCCGGCAGGTGCTGGCCAACCAGCCCTTCAGCGTGCTGCTGGGGGCGGAGCTGGCGGCGCTGGCGCCGGGCCGGTGCGAGCTGTCCCTGGCGCTCACGCCGCAGCTGCTCCAGCAGCATGGTTTTGCGCACGGCGGGGTGGTGAGCTATCTCGCGGACAACGCGCTCACCTATGCCGGCGGAACGGCCATGCAGGTGCCGGTGGTCACGTCCGAGTTCAAGATCAACTACCTGCGGCCCGCGGTGGGCGAACGCCTGCTGGCCCGTGCCGAGGCGGTGCACCATGGCAAGAGCCAGGCTGTATGCCGCTGCGAGGTATTTGCGGTCCGAGGCGGGCAGGAAAAGCTCTGCGCCGTGGCGCAGGGCACGATTGCGGCATTGCCCGCTGCGGCGGGGCAGGGCGTGCCGGGCGAAGGGGCCGCGGCGGGCGAAGACTGACGGGATGAAGGGGCGGACTACAAATTGTTTCTTTGTCGGGGCGTGACGTGGAGGTCCGGTGCCGGCCGCACGGGCAGAATCCCCGCGGCCACCGGTGTGCTGGTGGCCCTGGCCTCCGTCCTCCACCCCAACCCGGTACCTTCCATGCGTTGCCTGCTTCCTTCCGCCCCCCTTCTTGTCGCCCTGTCGGCCCTGGCCGTGGCATGTGGCGCCCACGCCCAGAGCTTCAAGCTCCAGCTGCCGCTGGAGTCCGATCCTGACGTGGTGCTGCAGGACATCGTGCTCGACGCGCGGCAGACGCGTGTGACGCTGCTGGTGAAAAACACCACCGACGAGGCGTTTGAGGCCTGCGCGCAGCCCACCGGCTCGGCCGATGCGTTCACGCTCAAGGACCTGGGCAGCGGCGCCGTGCTGCAGCAGCAGGCGATCAGCGGCCTGACGTTCTGCAATGTGAAGATGGACGTGGTGAAGCCCGGCCGCACCAAGATCCTCAAGATCACCTTCCCGCCGCTCCCCGCGGGTGCATCGCGCCTGCAGCTGGGCGAGGCCAGTTGCCAGCCCAGGCCCGATTCGGACATGGACTACTGGTGTTTCAAGAATATTGTGCTGCCCGCACGCTGAGCCCCTGAACGCAGGGGCCGGACCGGGCATTGCACGCAGTGACAAGGAGACCTTATGACCCTGCGTTCCACCCTCGACTTCCTGCTGTACGACTGGCTTGATGCCAAGGCCCTGACGGCCCGCACGCGTTTTTCCGACCATTCGCGCGACACCTTCGACGCGGTGCTCGACACCTGCGAGCGCATCGCGCGCGAGAAGTACGCGCCCTTCAACCGCACGGTGGACATCGAGGAGCCTCATTTCGACGGCGAGAAGGTCACGCTGCCCCAGTGCACGCACGATGCGCAGAAGGCCTACGCGGCCTCGGGCATGCTCAGTGCCGCGCAGGACTACGACATTGGCGGCATGCAGCTGCCCTACACGGTGGAGGCCGCGGCCAACAGCTTCTTCGCCGTGGCGTCGATCAGCATGGGCTCGGGCCTGCTCACGGTGGGCAATGCCAACCTGTTGATGGTGCATGGCACCGAGGCGCAGAAAACCGTGTTCGCGCTCAACGAATTCTCGGGCCGCTTCTCGGGCACCATGTGCCTGTCGGAGCCGCAGGCGGGTTCGTCGCTCAGCGACGTGGCCACGCGCGCCGTGCCCGATGGCGAGGGCTTCGAGAGCGACCCGCTGGGCCCGCGCTACCGCTTGAAGGGCAACAAGATGTGGATCTCGGCCGGCGAGCACGAGCTCACCGAGAACATCATCCATCTGGTGCTGGCCAAGATCCCCGGGCCCGACGGCAAGCTCGTGCCCGGCACCAAGGGCATTTCGCTCTTCATCGTGCCCAAGAAACTGGTGGACACCGAGGGCAAGCTCACCGGCGTGCGCAACGACGTGGCGCTGGCGGGCCTGAACCACAAACTCGGCTGGCGCGGCACGACCAACACGCTGCTCAACTTCGGCGAGGGCAAGTACCCGGTCGATGGCGAGGCCGGCGCCGTGGGCTACCTGGTAGGCCAGCCCGGCAAGGGCCTGCACTGCATGTTCCACATGATGAACGAGGCGCGCATCGGCATCGGCATGGCCGCGACCATGCTGGGCCTGGCGGGCTACTACGCGAGCCTCGACTACGCGAAGAACCGCCCCCAGGGCCGTCCGGTGCAGGGACCCAAGGATGGCGCCGCTGCCGTGGTGAAGGACGTGGCCCAGCCGCAGGTGCGCATCATCGAGCACGCCGACGTCAAGCGCATGCTGCTGGCGCAAAAATCGTACGGCGAGGGCGCGCTGGCGCTCAACCTGTTCTGCGCGCGCCTGGTGGACGAGCAGGCCACGGGCGATTCGGCCGCCGCCGACGAGGCGCGCCTGCTGCTGGAGGTGCTGACTCCCATCGCCAAGAGCTGGCCCAGCGAGTGGTGCCTGGAGGCCAACAGCCTGGCCATCCAGATCCACGGCGGCTACGGCTATACGCGCGATTTCCCGGTGGAGCAGTACTGGCGCGACAACCGCCTGAACATGATCCACGAGGGCACGCACGGCATCCAGGCCATGGACCTGCTGGGCCGCAAGGTGCTGATGGAGGGCGGACGTGGCCTGCAACTGCTGGCCGGGCGCATCAATGCCACCATCGAACGCGCGATCCAGGTGCCCGCGCTGGCCGCGCATGCCAACGCGCTGGGCGCGGCGCTGCAGCAGGTGGGCGCCGCCACCAAGGCCGCATGGGCCACGGGCCAGCCCGCCGACGCGCTGGCCAATGCCGTGCCCTACATGCAGGCCTTTGGCCACATGGTGCTGGCCTGGGTGTGGCTGGACGTGGCGCTGGTCACGCTGGCCGCCGATGCACAGCTGGCCCGGCCGGCCAGCGTGGGCTGCATGGGCGCGATGCGCTTTTTCTTCCACTACGAGCTGCCCAAGATCGGTGCCTGGCTGCAGGTGGTGAGCGCGCGCGATGCGACCTGCGCCGCCTTTCCCGAAGAGGCGTTCTGATGGTGGCACCCCGGACGCTGCAACGCCTGCACAAGCTCATCTGGACGCTCATCTACGGCGGCCTGCTCACGCTGGTGCTGGGCATCGCCACGGGGCGCACCGATGGTGCGCTGGGCTGGAGCCTGGTGGTGGGCGGCGCCCTGGTGGCCGTGGTGGGCGTGGCGCTGATCGCGGTGCGCGCGCGCCTGAAGGCGGGCTGACCCCGCCGGCCGACGCGGGGGCGACACAATGGCCCCGCGTTGCGCCGCACAATCATTGACTGATTTCCCCTGCCGGAACAGCGCGGCGCGTGGCGCCTCCGTTCCGGGCAGACGACCCATCCAGAGCAACCCAAGGAGACAACCCATGACCCGCACCATCCAACAATTGTTTGACCTGACTGGCAAGACCGCGCTCGTCACCGGCGGCTCGCGCGGCCTGGGACTGCAGCTGGCCCACGCGCTGGGCGAGGCCGGCGCCAAGATCGTGCTGAGTTCGCGCAAGGCGTCCGACCTGGAAGAAGCCGCCGCCGACCTGCAGGCCGCCGGCATCGACGCCCGCTGGATCGCCGCCGACTGCGCCAACGAGGCCGACATCCGCCGCCTGGCCGACGAGACGCTGGAGCGCTTGGGCCACGTGGACATCCTCGTGAACAACGCGGGCGCCGCCTGGGGCGCACCGGCCGAGGACCATCCCGTGGAGGCCTGGGACAAGGTGATGAACCTCAACGTGCGCGGCTATTTCATCCTCTCCCAGCACATCGCCAAGCACAGCATGATCGGCCGCCGCGGCGGCAGCATCATCAATGTGGCATCCATCGCCGGCCTGGGCGGCAACCCCAAGGGCATGAATACCATTGCCTATAACACCTCCAAGGGCGCGGTGATCAACTTCACCCGTGCGCTGGCGGCAGAATGGGGCGCCTACAACATCCGCGTCAATGCCATCTGCCCAGGCTTCTTCCCGAGCAAGATGACGGTGGGTACCCTGAAGGCCATGGGCGAGGAAGCACTGGCGGCGCATGCTCCCCTGGGCCGCCTGGGCGACGATGAGGATTTGAAGGGCCTGTGTGCGCTGTATGCGTCCGATGCCGGCAAGCACATCACGGGCCAGTGGCTTGCGGTCGATGGCGGCGTGAGCATCGTCACGGGCGGCTAGTTGGAGTACAACCCCCCGAGGCGCTTCGCGCCTTCCCCCTTCTCTCGGCTTCGCCGGGAAGGGGAACACCGCCAGCGCGGCGGGGCGGCCCTTGCGCGGCGGTCGCTGGCTGGGGCCGCGCCAGTTTTTGAGTTTGTGTACTGAGGAAATGCCGTGAAAAGTTTTGGTGTCGAAATTCCCTTTGTCAGCCACCTTGGCTTCACCCTGCACCGCATGGAAAAGGGCGAATCCGAACTGCGCTACGAAGCCAGGCCCGAGCACCTGAACTCCTTCGACGTGACCCACGGCGGCGCGTCGATGACGCTGCTGGACGTGACCATGGCCACGGCCGCGCGCAGCGAGACGCCCGACATGGGCGTGGTCACCATCGAGATGAAGACCAGCTTCATGCAGCCCGCCCGCGGCCCGCTGGTGGCCAAGGGGCGGCTCATCCACCGCACCGCCACCATGGCGTTCACCGAAGGCACGGTGTACGACGCGCAAGGTAAGGTGTGCAGCCACGCCACCGGCACCTTCAAGTACGTGAAGCGCCTGCCGGTGGACAGCCGCACCGCGAATGGCCTCAAGGTGATTTCCACCGACTGAGTCCGCTCGGAATTTGAGTAAAAATGGCCACTGGCGCTTGATGGATAAGCGCTAGAAGCTATCAAAATAGTAGCAAATGTTCAAGGAGCTTCCCATGCCACGCAACCAACAGATCGTTCTCGACAACCGCCCCCAGGGCGAGGCCGTGGCCAGCAACTTCAAGCTGGTGGCGGTGGACACGCCTGCGCTGCAGGACGGCCAGGTGCTGGTGCGCCACCACTACCTGAGTCTGGACCCCTACATGCGCGGCCGCATGAACGAGAGCAAGAGCTATGCGGCGTCCCAGGGCCTGGGCGAGGTCATGATCGGCGGCACCGTGGGCGAGGTGGCCGAGAGCCACCACCCCAAGTACGCCGTGGGCGACAAGGTGGTGGGCATGGGCGGCTGGCAGGAGTACAGCGTGGTGGACGGCAATGCCGTGGGCGCGCTGCGCAAGGTGGACACCACCCATGTGCCGCTGTCGCACTACCTGGGCGCCGTGGGCATGCCCGGCGTGACGGCGTGGTACGGCCTGGTGAAGATCATCGCCCCCAAGGAAGGCGACACCGTGGTGGTGAGCGCCGCCACCGGCGCCGTGGGCAGCGCCTTCGCCGCGCTGGCCAAGGCGCGCGGCTGCCGCGCAGTGGGCATTGCCGGCGGTGCCGACAAGTGCCGCTATGCGGTCGAGGAACTGGGCTTCGACGCCTGCATCGACTACAAGGAACACAGCGATGTGAAGGCCCTGTCCAAGGCCTTGAAGGAAGCCTGCCCGAACGGCATCGACGGCTACTTCGAGAACGTGGGCGGCTGGATCATGGACGCCGTGATGCTGCGCATGAACGCCTTCAGCCGCGTGGCGCTGTGCGGCATGATCGCCGGCTATGATGGCCAGCCCCTGCCCATGGCCAACCCCGCGCTGATGCTGATCAACCGCATGAAGATCGAGGGCTTCATCGTGAGCGAACACATGGAAGTGTGGCCCGAGGCGCTCAAGGAACTGGGCACCCTGGTGGGCACCGGCAAGCTGCGCCCGCGCGAGACGGTGGCGCAGGGCATTGCCGCCGCGCCCGAGGCCTTCCTGGGCCTGCTCAAGGGCAAGAACTTCGGCAAGCAACTGGTGAAGCTGATCTGATGACGCTCCGTTGGGTCTGGGCCCGCTTCGATGACCTGGGCGTGCACGCGCTGCATGACGCCCTGGCCCTGCGCTGCAGGGTCTTCATCCTGGAGCAGGGCCCGTACCAGGACCCGGACGGCGCGGACAAGCAATCGTGGCACCTGCTGGGCTATGACGAGGCGGGTGCGCTGCAGGCCTGCCTGCGCGTGGTGGACCCGGGCGTGAACTACCCCGAGCCGTCCATCGGCCGCGTGGTCACGGCCCGGGAGGCGCGCGGCAACGGCACGGGCCGGGCGCTGATGCTGGAAGGCATCGCCCGTTGCAGCGGTGCGTGGCCCGGCCAGTCCATCCGCATCAGTGCGCAGGCCCACCTGCAGCGCTTTTACGGCAGCCTGGGCTTCGCGGCCGTGTCGGACGAATACCTCGAAGACGATATCCCCCATATCGAAATGTTGTGGAGCCCATCATGACCACTGCCGCTGCCCGCCCCGCCAGCACCCATGAGGTGTTCAACCAGAGCACCCCCTGGGCCGACGTCAATCTGTTCACCACCAACCGTCCCTTGCAGGATGCGCTGCGCCTGCACAGCCCGGCGCTGCCGCTGGAAGGCCTGACCGCGCTGGGCGCCGAGATGGGCTCCGCCGAGATGCAGGCCCATGCCCGCCTGGCCAACACCTGCCAGCCCCAGCTGCGCACGCACGACCGTTTCGGCCACCGCACCGATGTGGTGGAGTTCCACCCCAGCTACCACGCGCTCATCGGCGCGGCGCTGCGCCACGGGCTGCACGCCACGCCCTGGTCGCGCAAGGATGCCGCGGGCGCGCCGGTGCCGCATGCCCACATCGAGCGCGCGGCGGGCTTCATGCTGTTCACCGAGGCCGAGCCCTCGGTGCTGTGCCCCGTCTCCATGAGCTACGCCGTCACGCCCGCGCTGCGCGGCAACCCCGCCGTGTGGGCCGACTGGAGCGCGGGCCTGGCCAGCACGCGGTACGACCCGCGCCTGGCCCTGTTCTCGCAAAAAACCGCGCTCACCATGGGCATGGGCATGACCGAGAAGCAGGGCGGCTCGGACGTGCGCGCCAACACCACGCAGGCGGTGCCTGATGGCGAGGACGCCTGGGGCCCGCGCTACCGCATCACCGGGCACAAATGGTTCTTCTCGGCGCCCATGTGTGATGCCTTCCTGATCCTGGCGCAGGCGCCCGGCGGGCTCACCTGCTTCTTCCTGCCGCGCGTGCTGCCCGGTGAAGGGGAGGGGTCCGTCAACACCATCCGCATCCAGCGCCTGAAGGACAAGCTGGGCAACCACGCCAACGCGAGTTCCGAGGTCGAGTTCATCGATGCGATGGCCTGGCGCGTGGGCGAGGAGGGGCGTGGCGTGGCCCAGATCCTGGAGATGGGCACCATGACGCGCCTAGACTGCGCCCTGGGCACCAGCGGCCTCATGCGCCAGGCGCTGAGCATCGCGCTGCACCACACGCGCCAGCGCTCGGCCTTTGGCAAGAAGCTCATCGACCAGCCGCTCATGCGCAATGTGCTGGCCGATCTTGCTCTTGAAAGTGAAGCGGCTACCGCACTATCCATAAGGCTTTCCAGCGCTTTTGATCAAAAAGACAGCAGTGGGCACGAGGCCGTGATGGCCCGCCTACTCACGCCCGTGGCCAAGTTCTGGGTGTGCAAGCGCGGCAGTGCGTTCGCCCAGGAGGCCATGGAGTGCCTGGGCGGCAACGGCTATGTGGAGGAGGGCGGCGAAGGCACCATGGCCCGCATCTACCGCGAGATGCCGCTCAACTCCATCTGGGAAGGCGCGGGCAACATCATGGCGCTCGATCTGCTGCGCGCCGTGCGCCGCGCCGACACGGCGGCGGCCCTGGCGGACGAGCTGGCCCCGGCGCGCGGCGCCCACCCGGCACTCGACCGCATGGCCAGCGCGCTGCCGCTGCGCGTGGACGCGATGACCACCGAGGCCGAGGCCCGGCGCCTGGCGCAGGACGTGGCCCTGGCCGTGCAGGCCGCGCTGCTGTACAGGAGCGCGCCGGCCAGCGTGTTCGGCGCCTTCTGCGATGCGCGCCTGGGCGGCGACTGGGGCTACAGTTTCGGCACGCTGGGCGCGGGCGTGGATTTCGACGCCCTGCTGGACCGCGCGCTGCCTGCATGAGCGGCACCCCACCACCACAGCCTTGCCGGAGAGCCCCCGATGACCACCTCCCTGATCCTGCACCACTACCCCTCGTCCCCTTTCTCGGAAAAGATCCGGCTGGCGCTGGGCTACAAGCAACTGGCCTGGAAGTCGGTGATCATCCCCAGCATCGCGCCCAAGCCAGATGTGGTGGCGCTCACGGGCGGCTACCGCAAGACGCCGTTCCTGCAGATCGGTGCCGACATCTACTGCGACTCGGCCCTGGTCTGCGACGTGCTCGAGCACGTGCAGCCCGAGCCCGTGCTCTACCCGCCACACCTCAAGGGCGTGGCGCGGGTCTTCGCCCAGTGGGCCGACACCACGCTGTTCTGGGCCGCCATGGCCTACAACCTGCAGCCCAAGGGCGCATCGGCCATGTTCGCCAACCTGCCGCCGGCCGCGGCCCAGGCCTTTGGCGAAGACCGCCGCGAGATGAGCGCCGGCATGCAGCGCCTGCGCCCGGCCGATGCCACGGCAGCCTACCGCTCCTACCTGCGCCGCATCGCGCACATGGCCGAGGAGCATGACTTCCTGTTCGGCGCCGAGCCCTGCCTGGCCGACTTTGCCGCCTACCATCCGCTGTGGTTCACGCGCCAGTGCGTGCCGGTGATGGCCGACATCTTTGCCGCCACGCCCGCGTTGCTCGAATGGATGGACCGCGTGGCGGCCCTGGGCCATGGCCGCATGGAAAAGCTGAGCGCCGAGGACGCCATCACCGTGGCGGCGGGGCTGGACCCGCTGCCCCTGGCGGACGACGTGTTCCAGGACGAGCACGGCATCCCGCTCGGCAGCGCGGTGACGATTGCCGCCGAGAGCTTCGGCACCGAACCCACGGAGGGCGAACTGATCGCCGCCACGCGCACGCGCTACACCCTGCGCCGTACCGACCCACGTGCGGGCACGGTGCATGTGCACTTCCCCCGGATTGGCTACACATTGCGAAAGGCCGAAGCCACCAAATGATCGACGATTTCAAAGGCAAGACAGCCGTTCTCACCGGCGCGGGTTCGGGCTTCGGCCTGGAATGCGCGCGCATCGGCGCGCGCCTCCACATGAACCTGGTGCTGGTGGATGTGCAGCAGGACGCGCTCGACGCGGCCGCCGCCGAGGCGCAGGCCGCCGGTGTCCAGGTGCTGGCGCGCAAGGTGGACGTGTCCGACGCAACGCAGATGGAGCAGCTGGCGGCGGACGTGGAGCAGCGCTTTGGCGCGCCGCACCTGGTGTTCAACAACGCCGGCGTGGGCGCGGGCGGCCTGGTGTGGGAAAACACCGCCAAGGACTGGGAGTGGGTGCTGGGCGTGAACCTCTGGGGCGTGATCCACGGCGTGCGCCTGTTCACCCCCATGATGCTCGCCGCCGCGAAGAAAGACCCGGCCTGGCGCGGCCACATCGTCAACACGGCCAGCATGGCCGGCCTGGTCGATGCCCCCAACATGGGCATCTACAACGTCAGCAAGCACGCGGTGGTGAGCCTGTCCGAAACGCTGTACCAGGACCTGGCCCTCGTCACCGACCAGATCAGCGCCAGCGTGTTGTGCCCGTACTTCGTGCCCACCGGCATCGCCCAGAGCCACCGCAACCGCCCAGGCGAGCTGCAGGCCGGCAAGCCCACGCGCAGCCAGCTCATCGGCCAGGCCATGAGCGACAAGGCCGTGGGCAGCGGCAAGGTGACGGCGGCCGAGGTGGCGCAGAAAGTGTTCGACGCGGCCTCGCAGGGCCAGTTCTACATCTACAGCCACCCCAAGGCGCTGGCTTCCGTGCAGACGCGCATGGAGGACGTGCTGCAGGGCCGCAACCCCACCGACCCCTTCGCGGGCAAGCCCGAGATCGGCGCCCAGCTCAAGGCCGCCCTGCGTGCTGACTGAAAAACGCGGGCCTGCAGCAGCCCAGGGCTTCGCGCTGTTTTCGACGGCGGTGGGGCACTGTGGCCTGGCCTGGAATGGCCCCTTGCTGGTCGGTGTGCAGCTGCCCGAGGACGAGGGCGAGGCGCACACGCGTGCGCGCATGCAGCGGCGCTTTCCGGGTGCGCCTGAATCGCCCATGCCACCCGAAGTGGCCGCCTGGGCGGCACGCGTGGTGGCCTTGCTCGCGGGCGCGCACGACGACCTGCTCGACGTGCCCTTGGCCACCGAGGGCGTGCCGCCCTTCAATGCCCGTGTCTACGAGCTGGCCCGGCGCATACCGCCTGGCAAGACCATGACCTATGGCGAAATGGCCGCCGCCCTGGGCGAGCCCGGCGCCGCGCGCGCCGTGGGGCAGGCGCTGGGCCACAACCCCTTCGCGCCCGTGGTGCCCTGCCACCGCATCCTCGCGGCGGGCGGCAAGACCGGCGGCTTCTCGGCCGGAGGGGGGGCCGCCACCAAGATGCGCATGCTGGAGATCGAGGGCGCGTTCGCCCATGAGACCCTGGCGCTCTTCGCGCCACGGGACTGATGCCGGCCTCAGGGCCTACCCGCGTTTTCTGAGCAGGGCCGAGCCGCTGCTGGCCATGGCGAGTTCTTGCGTGGTAGCCAGCAGAGCGGGGCCCAGGGCCAGCATGCGCTCCTCGGTCAGGCGCACCAGAGGCCCCGCGATGGTGACCACGCCGATCACCGCGCCGTTGTGGCTGCTGCGGACGGGCGCGGCCATGGCGGTCATGGCGGGGGCGAACACTTCCACGATCATGCTGAAGCCGCGCTCGCGCGCCGCCTGCAGGTAGGCCAGCAGCGCCTTCACGGTGGTGGGCGCATTGGGGCCGTAGTCCTCGGGCTTGCCAAAGCCACGCCTGGCGACCAGCGCCAGGGCTTCCTCGTCGGTCATCGTGGACAGCCACGCGTGGCCGGCCGAGCTGCATGACAGGTTCACCGACAGGCCCATGTCCGGGTCGTAGCGCAGACCGCGCATCGCCCCCTGCGCCTTGGCCACGAAGGTCAGTTCGTCGCCATCCACCACCGCGAGGCGCACCAGCTCGCCCGATTCGGCGGCCAGCCGGTCCAGCAGCGGCTGCGCAATGTCCACGATGCCGCTGGCGCTCAGGAACCCGAGGCCCAGCGACACCAGCTTGATCGTCAGCATGTAGTTGCCCTGGTTGTGTTCCTGGCGCACATAGCCGCAGCGGACCAGCTCGGCCAGCAGCCGGTGCGTGGCGCTCAGCGGCATGTCCAGTTCGGACGCGAGGTTCGACAGCGCCTTGCCTTCGGGGTGGGGCGCGAGGTGTTCCAGGACTTTGAAGCTGCGCTCGAGGATGCTGCTCATGGGCAATGGCTTTCGAAGATTTGTGCGGACGCACGCTGGGAGCGTCCGCACCGGTTCGGCTGCAATGTACCAAAAATTGTTAAAGGGTTTCTACTATGGAAACACTTTCCACTTTTTTCTACGATGCCTCCCAAGTGCTGCGGCGGCGACTTCGGTTGCGCCCTGGCAAGCCTTGGTCCCTTTTTTGATGGAGATCCCCCGTGAAGAAAACTGCCTGCCTGCTGGCCACCGCCGGCCTGTCCCTGTTGCTGGCCCTGCCTGCCGCTGCGCAGCAAGAGCGCGTGATCCGCTTCGGCCATCTGAACAATGCGGACCATCCGGTGAGCTTTGGCGTCAAGCGCTTTGCCGAACTGCTGGCGGCCAAGAGCGGCGGCAAGCTCAAGGTGCAGGAGTACCCCGCCTCGCAGCTGGGCAACGAGATGCAGCAGCAGTCGGCCCTGCAGGGCGGCGTGCAGCAGATGTCGGCCCCGGCCACCACGTCGCTGGCCGGCATCGTCAAGGAATTCGGGCTGGTGGACTTTCCGTTCGCGGTGGCCAACTTCGCCCAGGCCGATGCGCTGCTGGACGGCCCGCTGGGCCAGACGCTGATCGCCAAGCTGCCCGAAAAAGGCCTGGTGGCCCTGGGCTACTGGGACCTGGGCTTTCGCAACGTGACCAACAGCAAGCGCCCCATCACCAAGGCCGATGACTTCGACGGCCTGAAGCTGCGCGTGATCCCCAACCCGGTGTTCCTCGACACGTTCAAGGCCTTCAAGGCCAACCCGGTGCCCATGCCGTTTGCCGAGTTGTATGGTGCACTGGAGGCCAAGGCGGTGGACGGCCAGGAGAACCCCTATGCGGTGATCCTGTCGAACAAGATGTTCGAGGTGCAGAAGTATGTGAGCGCCACCAACCACGTGTACGCCGCCAACATCGTGCTGGTGAGCAAGAAGTTCTGGGACCAGCTCTCCCCCGCCGAGCAAAAGATGATGCACGACGCCGCCAACGAGGCGCGCGGCTACCAGCGGCAGGTAAGCCGTGCCGCCGCCCAGAAGTCGGTGGGCGACCTGCAGGCCAAGGGCATGGCCTACAACGAGATCGCGCCGGCCGAGCTGGCCCGCATGCAGCAGATCGCCAAGCCCGTGATCGAGAAGTTCGCCGCCACCTACGACCCGGCCATCGTCAAGCTCTACAACAGCGAACTCGCCCGCATCCGCAAGTAATCGAGCAGCCCCGAAACCCCATGAAAATCCTCGTCCTCCACGGCCCCAACCTCAACCTGTTCGGGCGCCGCGAACCCCACATCTACGGCACCACCACGCTGGCGCAGATCAACGAGCGGCTGCAAAAGCTCGCGGCCGAACTGCAGGTCGAACTCGCCATCGTGCAGTCCAACCACGAAGGCGCGCTCATCGACTTCCTGCACGACCACATCGACGCCGCGCAGGGCGCGCTGGTGAACCCCGCGGGCCTCACGCAACACGGCGTGCCGCTGCACGACGCGATCAAAGCGATGCCGTTCCCGGTGATCGAAGTGCACATGTCCAACATCGCCGCCCGCGAGGCATGGCGCGCGCACTCCATCATCTCGCCGGCCGTGAAGGCCACGGTGCAGGGCTTCGGTCCGCATTCGTACCTGGCGGCGCTGCGCTCGCTGGTGGAGAGCCTGCGCGAGGCTGCGCAGCCCGCCTGAGCGCTGTTCCGCCAGGACTTACTGTGCTGTGCCTCGCGCGCAACGTACAAAACTGACTCAGCCCAAGCCAGTGCCCCCGTGCAAGGGCCGCCCCGCCGCACTGGGGGCGTCCCCTTCCCGACTCGCGCAGCGAGACGAGAGAGGGGCTGAGGGCCGAGGCTCCGAGCCTGCCTGCGCAGGGTCGGACGTGCTCGAAGAGCCGTCGCCTCTGGCGGTGGCACCGAGGCGCGAAGCGCCTCAGGGGGTGTTTTTTAGGACGCAACATGAATAGATGGATAGACCGCGCCTGCCGCGGCCTGGAGGCGGTGATCGCCGCCCTGCTCGCGCTGATGGTGGTGCTGGTGTTCGGCAACGTGGTGCTGCGCTATGGCTTCAATTCGGGCATCACCGTGTCGGAGGAAGTGTCGCGCTGGCTCTTCATCTGGATGACCTTCCTCGGTGCCATCGTCGCGCTGCGCGAGCATGGCCACCTGGGGGTGGACATGGTGGTGCAGCGCCTGCCCGCGCTGGGCAAGAAGATCTGCCTGGCCCTGGGCCATGGGGTGATGCTCTACATCGTCTGGCTGCTGTTCCAGGGCAGCCTGGCGCAGGCGCGCATCAACTGGGACGTGACGGCGCCGACCACGGGCGCGTCCATGGCCATCGTCTACGGCGCGGGCCTGGTGTTCGCCGTCTGCGCGGCGCTGATCCTGGCCATCGACCTGTACAAGCTGCTCAGCGGCCAGATCGCCGAGGAGGACCTGGTGATGGTGCAGGAGTCCGAAGAGGCGGTGCAGCTGCAGCAGATCCTGGGCTCGGCAGGCACCACCGATGCGCCGCGCGGCAAGGAGGCCGCGCGATGACCATCTTCGTCTTTGTCGGATCGCTGCTGCTGGCCATGGCCATGGGCATCCCGATCGCGTTCTCGCTGCTGGCCAGCGGCGTGGCGCTGATGTGGCACCTGGACCTGTTCGACGCGCAGATCCTGGCGCAGAACCTGATCGGCGGGGCCGACAGCTTTCCGCTGCTGGCCGTGCCCTTCTTCATGCTGGCGGGCGAGATCATGAACGTGGGCGGCCTGTCGCGCCGCATCGTGGACTTCGCCCTGGCGATGGTGGGCCATGTGAAGGGCGGGCTGGGCTATGTGACCATCATGGCCGGCTGCCTGCTGTCGGCCCTGTCGGGCTCGGCCGTGGCCGATGCGGCGGCGCTCACGGCGCTGCTGCTGCCCATGATGGTCAAGGCCGGGCACGACAAGTCGCGTGCCGGCGGGCTGATCGCGGCCACCGGCGTCATCGGCCCGGTGATCCCGCCCAGCATCGGTCTCGTGATCTTCGGGGTGGCGGCCAATGTGTCGATCTCCAAGCTGTTCCTCGCGGCCATCGTGCCGGGCATCCTGATCGGCGCCGCGCTGTGGCTCACCTGGGCCTTCCTGGTGCGGCGCGAGAAGATCGTGCCGCCGCCGCGCAAGTCCGCTGGCGAGATCCTCACGGCCCTGCGCAAGGCCCTCTGGGCGCTGATGCTGCCGGTGATCATCCTCGTGGGCCTGCGCATGGGGGTGTTTACGCCCACCGAGGCGGCTGTCGTGGCGGCGGTGTACGCGCTCTTCGTCTCGGCAGTGATCTACCGCGAGATCACCTGGCGCGACCTCTACGGCATCTTCGTCGCCGCCGCCAAGACCAGCGCCATCGTGATGTTCCTGATCGCCGCCGCCATGGTCAGCGCCTGGCTCATCACCGTGGCGGACCTGCCGTCCAAGGTGGTGGGGTTGCTGCAGCCCTTCATGGACAACAAGATCCTGCTCATGGCGGCCATCATGGTGCTGGTGATGGCGGTGGGTACCGCCATGGACATGACGCCCACCATCCTGATCCTCACGCCCGTGCTGATGCCGGTGGTCAACGCGGCAGGGATCGACCCGGTCTACTTCGGCGTGATGTTCATCATCAACAACTCCATCGGCCTCGTCACCCCGCCCGTGGGCACGGTGCTCAACGTGGTGGCGGGGGTGGGCAGGATGTCGATGGACGATGTGACCAAGGGGGTCGTCCCGTTCATGGTCGCGGAGTTCGCCATCATGTTCCTCATGGTGGTCTTTCCCTGGCTGGTGACCTGGCCCGCGAAGTGGTTCCACGGCTGAAGCGGGGCGTGGAGGATGCAGGGTAGTTCCGTGTTTTCGCGGGGACAGGGCGGGTGTTACATTCAAAACATGCCTGCTGGCGCGGGCCGCGCGCGGCGGCGCATCCCCCCAGCACCCGACAAGGACCCACCGCATGTCACCGGAACGCGAGCGACTGACCCGCATGCTCTTCGATGAGTACATCGAGATGTATGCCGCGCGCGATGCCCGGCTGCTGGCGCGTTTCAGCGAGAATTTCAGCGGCTTCGCGGGCAGCAGCGACCAGCTGATCAAGACCCGTGCCGGATGGATCGAGGTGACGCAGCAGGATTTCGCGCAGGTTCCAGCGCGCATCGGCATCGAGATGGTCGAGCTTTTCGTGCAGGACCTGGGGGCCGACCTGCTTGCCGCCACCGCCTTCTTCCACATCCACCTGCCCATTCCCGACGCGCTGTTTGCCCGCGAGACCGCGCGCAAGGTGGTGCTGTTCCGGCGCGAGGGCGGCCAGGAGGCGGGAGGCGACTGGAAGATCGCGCACGTGAGCGTCTCCATCCCGTTCGGCAAGGCCCGTGGCAGCGAGGTGTACCCCATCGAGGAGCTGCGCCAGCGCAACCGCGAACTCGAGGCGCTGGTGCAGGAGCGCACCCAGGCCCTGGCGCAGGCCAATCAGCGCCTGGAGCTGCTGAGCAATACCGACGGCCTCACGGGCATCGCCAACCGCCGGCACTTCGACGATGCCCTGGCGCGTGAATGGGCGCGCGCGCAGCGGGCCCGCACGCCGCTGGCCCTCATCATGCTGGACGTGGATGTGTTCAAGCACTTCAACGACCACTATGGCCACCTCGCGGGCGATGCCTGCCTGCAGGCGCTGGCCCTCACGCTGGCGCAGACGGGCGCGCGGCGCGAGGGCGAGCTGGCAGCGCGTTTTGGCGGCGAGGAGTTCGTGGTGCTGCTGCCCGGCTCCGACCTGCAGGCCGCGGCCGATGTGGCGCGCCACATCCAGGAGGCGATCCATCAGCTGGCGCTGCCGCACGAAGGGGCGCCGCTGGGCATCGTCACCGTGAGCTTCGGGGTGGCCAGCGTGCAGCCGCAGCGCGACGAGTTGCCCGAGATGCTGGTGCGCCTGGCCGACCGCGCCATGTACCGCGCCAAGCAGGGCGGGCGCAACCGGATCGAACTGGCCGACGGGGCGGGCTGACAGGCAGCGCGCGCGGGCCCGGCGCCTTGCGTCGCAACCGGGGGCGGCCGCGCTGTTGCGGGTTTTTGCAGGGTTAACCCGCAGGCTTGCACCAAACTGGTGACAATGGCCTGCTATGCATGCTTCCCGTTTCTTCAAGATGGCCCTGATCCTGGGCCTGCTGTCGGCCATCGGCCCCTTTGCCATCGACATGTACCTGCCGGCGCTGCCCGAGATCGGCGCGAGCCTGGGCGCGGAGGTGGGCGCCGTGCAGTGGAGCCTGACGGCGTTCTTCATTTCGCTGGGCGTTGGCCAGCTGTTCTATGGTCCGGTGTCGGACATGGTGGGCCGCAAGCCGCCGCTGTACGTGGGTCTGCTGCTTTTCACGCTGGCGAGCGTGGGCTGTGCGCTCGCCACCGACATCCAGACCCTGGTGGTCCTGCGTTTCGTGCAGGGGCTGGGCGCCGCTGCCGGCATGGCGATTCCCCGCGCCGTGGTGCGCGACCTGCACACCGGCACCGAGGCCGCGCGCCTCATGTCGCTGCTGATGCTGGTGTTCAGCATTTCCCCGCTGCTGGCGCCGTTGGCGGGCAGTGGCGTCATTGCGCTGACGGGGTGGCGCGGGGTGTTCTGGGCCGTGGCGGTGGCGGCGGTCGCCGGCCTCCTGCTGGTATCCCGGGGGCTGCGCGAAACGCGGCCGGCAGCCGAGCGCCTCGAAAGCAGCCTGGCGGGCGCGCTCTCGGGCTACTGGCTCCTCCTGCGCGACGGGCACTACCTCGGCCTCGTGTTCATCGGGGGCTGCTCGATGGCGGGGTTCTTTGTCTACCTGGCGGGCTCGCCCTTCGTGCTGATCAACCACTACGGCCTCACGCCCGTGCAGTACAGCCTGGCGTTCTCGGTGAATGCCGCCGCATTCTTTGCCGCCGCGCAGTTCACCGCTCGGCTGGGGCGCCGCTTTGGACTGGTGCCCACTGTCAAGGTGGCGGTCACCGGTGCGGGCGCCGTGATGGTGGCCATGCTGGCTTACTACCTGGCTGGCGGCGACCGGCTGGAAGTGCTGCTGGGCCTGTATTTCGTCGCCAGCGGCCTGATGGGCCTGGTGATTCCCACCACCTCGGTGCTCGCCCTGGAGGAGCACGGCGCCATCGCGGGTACCGCCTCGGCGCTGCTGGGCACGCTGCAGATGCTGATCGGCGCTGCCGCCATGGGCGTGGTCGGTGTGTTCGCCAATGGCAAGCCGCTGCCCATGGTGGTGGGCATGGCCAGCGGCGCGCTCCTGGGCCTGGTGCTGACCTGGGTCACGCTGGGCGGCGAGCGCGCGGCACGGCCGCTGGCCAAGGGCAACGCGCCGTAGCTTGATTGCTATTGAATTGATAGCTTTCTGCGCTTGTGCATCCAGCGCAGGCGGCCTTTTTCGTTCAAACCGCGTGATGCGGGCGAGCCCTGTGGATCACTTCGGCCCGGCATGGCGCCGTGGGGTGGCGCGCGGGCCCAGGGCATGGATCAGCGCAGGCACCTGCGCCGACAGTTCGCGCGCCAGGTAGCCCAGCGTGCCCTGGTCCCGCGCCAGCGCGCTGCCCGCGCGTGCATGCAGGAGCACGCCCCAGGCCGTGGCATGCAGCGGCGGCGCGCCGCGCGCGGCCAGGCCGCCGATGAGGCCCGCCAGCGTATCGCCCGAGCCCGACGTGGCCAGCCCCGGGGTACCGCCCGCAAACCGCAACGAACAGCCGTCGGGCTGCGCGATGCAGGTGGTGCTGCCCTTGAGCGCCACGCAGGCGCCCCAGCGTTGCGCGCCCGCCCGGGCGGCGGCCAGCGGGTCGGCCAGCACGGCGTCCTTGGATGCACCGGTCAGGTGGGCCATCTCCCCGGCGTGGGGCGTCATGACGACGGGCTGGTCGAACGCCGCGCCGACTGCGGCCGACATGGCGTAGGCGTCCAGCACCACCGTGCTGCGGCGAAACAGCGGCAGCATCGTGCGCACGAAGGCCACGCTGCGGGCTTCGTCCAGCATGCCGGGGCCCAGCACCACGGCGCTCACCTGGTCGGACAGGGGCCCGAGCCGGTCACAGTCGCGCGCGGCAAAACCCCCGGCCCGCGTCTCGGCAAGCCCCATCACGCGCGCCTCGGGGATGGCCAGTGCCAGGCCCTGCGCCACGCGCTCCGGTGCGGCCACGGTGAGTTTACCGGCCCCCGCACGCAGCGCGGCGACGGCCGCCAGCAGCGCCGCGCCGGGCATTTCATGGCTGCCCGCGACCACCAGCACGTGCCCGCGCGCTTCCTTGTCCGCATCGTCGCCGGGATGGGGCAGGGGCCAGCGCCGAAGCAGTGCCTCGGTCAGGGCTCTGGGCCGGGGCCAGGTAGGGTTGCGGGGCATGGCGTGCCGTCAGGGCTTGGGGGCGGTGGCGGCGTCGGGCTCCCGCGTCACCGGGGTCCGCGCGTCGCGCAGCGGGGCAAGGAAGTTGGCCTGGACCAACTGCATGGCCTCGTCGGTGCGCCCCTCGTGCGCCCCATGGGCGCGGTAGATCGTCACCGCGCAGTTGGGCACGTCGCCCTGGCGGTCGATATCCAGGATCTGCTGCTCGTCCATCTGCTCGATGAGGTAGCGCATGCAGTTGACGATGACCTGGTGCGCGACCACCAGCACCCGTTGCCCCGCGTATTCGCGCGTGACCATCTCCTGCAGGCTGCGCAGCCGCAGGATCACGTCGCACCAGCTTTCACCGCCGGGCGGCCTGAAGTAGAACTTGCCCACGTGGGTGCGTTGCTCATGCAGCTGGGCGTGCTGCTGCTGGATGCCGAACTTGGTAAGCCGGTCCAGGATGCCGAACTCCTTTTCCCGCAGCCGCTCGTCCAGCCGCAGGGTGACATGCTCCAGACGGCTGTGCCGCGCCACCAGGCGGGCGGTCTGCAGCGCGCGCACGTAGGGCGAGCACAGGATGACCTGCGGCTGCCCATCCACGGGCTGGCGTCCAAACCATTCCCCCAGCGCCACCGATTGCGCGGTTCCCAGGTCCGACAGCGGCACATCGATGTCCCGCCATGCGAGGTCGATGGTCTGAAGCCCCGCCGCCTCGGCCGCGTCGCGCGCGACATTGCCGGCGCTTTGTCCATGCCGCACCACCCACAGCCGCGCGGGCCAGCGTGTTTCCATGGCCTCGGGCTACCGAGGGGCGCGAAGGCGGGCCCTGCCCACGGCGCCAGCCGCCGGGGCCTTTTCCGCCGCCCGTGCCAGCTTGCCGGCCACCCCGTCGCGCCCCGATGCGGCGCGCGCGATGAGGGCGCTGCCCAGGGCCCGGCCCGCTGCGCGGCGCACCAGGCCACGGCTGCGGCTGGCGCCGCGCAGCACCAGCAGGCCCGCACCCAGCACCAGCCAGTGCTCGCCTGGAAAACCGGCACGTTCGGCGTCCCATTGGCGCACGCCGCGGAGTTTTTGAAGAAGGTTCATGTGACGGGCCCTGACGTTGACAGCATGCCGCCATCGTCGCGCAGGGTAAGGCCGCCCGGTGTCAGCGCACGGTTTTGGCGCGGGTGCTCCGCGTCCTACACCACGGGGCTGGGCGCTGCGGCGGGCGCCGGGCCGCCAAGCTGGGCCGCCACGCATTCGGCCAGCGCCTGCACGGTGCGCGGCGCGCAGCCTTCCGCATGGTTGCTGATGGCCACGAAGGCGTTGTGCCCCCGCCCGGTGACGCCCGCGATCAGGCTTGCCAGCGCGGCCCGCGTGCCAGGGTCGGGGTGGTGGAGCCGGTCATAGGGCGCATAGTTCTTTTCCGCGTCTTCATAGCCATAGGGGCCGTGGATGGGGTGGAGATTCCAGCGGCACACCAGCGGACCGGGCCAGAGCGCGCGCAGCATGGGCAGCTGTTCCTGCAGCGGCGGCATCTTTGCGTGCAGGCCCAGGCAGTAGGTGGCCCCGGCCTCGCGCAGCACCGCCGCGAAGCGCGGGGTGAGCCATTGGGGATCGCGCACCTCCACGGCCATCACGCCGTCCGGCGCGGTGGGGTGCAACGCAGGCTGCGCACACAGCATGGCGCGCAGGCGCTCCAGCAGCTCGTGCATGCGGTCCAGCTGCGCCAGGGGCAGGGGGCTGATCTGGAACACCAGCGCCCCCAGCTTGTGCCCCAGGCCCTGCAGCGCGGGTTCCACGAATTCACTGAGGGCGAGTTCGGGGCTGAGGAAAGCCGGATTGGGCTGGCGCCCCCGCCCGTCCTCGCTGCGCACGAGGGCGTCGGTCACCAGGCTGGGCGCCTTCACCACGAAGCGGAAGTCATCGGGCACCTGCGCGGCATAGCGCTCGTACTGGCTCACCGTGAGCGGCCGGTAGAAGCTGCGGTCGATGCTCACCGTGCGCAGCAGCGGGTGCTGGGCGTAGACCGCCAGCCCCTGCTTGGAGAGCATGGACTCGGAATGCTCGCCTTCCCACACCAGTCCCTTCCATCCGGGGTACGTCCATGACGACGTGCCCAGCCGCAGCTGGCGGGGGAGGGCGGCGGCCAGGGCGCGCAGACCATCGTGCCCGGGGGCCGGATGCACCCCGGTGCGGCGCGGCCTGGCCGCCGCGGGCTCATCTGCATCGGCCGCGAAGCCAGCGGCGGCGGCCTTGTCGGTGGGAGGGGGCGGCACCGGCGGGCCGCCGAAAAGGTCGTCTTGCATGTGAGGGACGCGGATGGTGTGGCGGGCGCGAGCCGGAATGGGGTGCCGCAGAGGAGGTCACAGGCCCGCGAACAGTCCACCTTCGTTCAGCAGTTCGTAGGTGATTTCCGGGTGCTGGTCCATGCTCTTGCGGATCGCGGCGGGAATCGCCTGGCGGGTCTTGCGGCACAGGCCGGGCTGCTCCAGCACCAGGATCGCAATGCCCCGCAGGCTGCGCACCTCATGGGGGCTGGGGGTGATGGAAAGGCGCACGCCCAGCTGGTCTTCCATGCGGCCCAGCAGGCGGCGCAGGTCGCTCAGGCTGGTGAGGTTTTCCAGCCGCTCAAGCAGTTTTTTTTCCTCATTGCGCGTGAGGCGCAGGATGCGGACATCCCCGCCCGGCGCCTCCAGCAGTGCATCCCGGCCGCACACGCAGGTGCCGGGAGGGCATTCGGTGCGGATGGGGAAGGCAAGAGGGGCGGCGTCCATGCGTGTGCTTGGGGTGGCTTGGTGGCCCGGCACATTCTAAGAGCGGCGGTGCGGGCGTTCGCGGCGTGGTACTTCTTCGGGCCGTTGCTGTGCCCGCACCGGGTGGAGCCTCGCCCTTTGCCGGTGTCCGCTTTCGGTGATGGCCGTGCCCTGCCGCGCCTGCGCGCCCGGGGGACGCTACCGCTCCAGCGCTTGCGCACCGTTGCCAGAAACGACCGGCGCGCCTCGAGGGCGCGCCGGTCTGTTCAATGTCGATGCATCAGCCTCTCGTGAGAGAGACCCGGGTCAGCGAAGGTTGCCCCGCTTGCGCTGTAGCCACACCCCGCCCATCAGGGCCAGGCCCAGCAGCATCATTCCGTACTCGCTCAGGGTGGGGATGTTGCTGACCACCGCGCCGCCACGGGTGAGGGTGTAAGACTCGCCGGTAGTGAAGTTGCCCGTGCCCGCGCCCGCACCGCCGAGAGGCGAATTGGCCGGGACAGGGCCGACGATGGAATCGTCGTCCACCACATCCAATCTCAAGGTGCCGCTGCCTGTTCCGGTATTGACAGTGACCGTGTAGACGGCTCCTGAACCGCTGACACCCGTCACCGATGCACCTGCAATGGTTCCGGTCGATGTCAGCACGAAATCCGAAGCACCGACCCCGGTGACCGGTTGAGTGAACGTTACCGTGTAGTTGACGGATGCCGCCGCGGTGGGGTCGGGATCGGTCCGCACAATGGACTGCACTTCAACACATCCAGGACCGCTGTCCGTGCAACCTGCCAATGCAAACACGCCCCCGCCTTGGGGCAGTCCTTCGATGACAAGACCCAGTCGGTAGCGACCGGTTTGCTGGATCCCCATCAGGAACCGGAGGTCGATGGAGGCGCCCGCGGCCAGGGGGGTTCCCAAGGTCACGGCCCCGGCGGACATGGTGGAGTTGAAACCACCGCCGTTGGTTTGGGAAGGGGGCTGTTCCAGCGTGGTACCTTCCACGGTCACGTTGCTCGTGCCGGAGCCGCAAGGAGCGCGGTCTACGGTGACCACCACACTCGAAGATGTGCGGGGGCGCAGATCAGCAATACCGGAAGGAGCGGGGAACGTCGTCAGGTCAATGATCTTGAAGCGCAGCCGCGTCAGGTCGCCTCCGCTCGTATTGGTGAAGGTCCGGCGGACGTCCAGCGTGCCAAAGGTGGAGTTGTTGGCCGGATCGCTTGTGAAATCGCGCACTGAATTGGGCGGTGCGGGCGCGGCCACACAAGGGTCGAGCAAGGCGGGGCTGACAATGCTGCCGATGACGGGGCTACTCAGGTTCGAGGGTGATGGTGCCCCCAGCCGCTGTCCGGCCCCCGCCGATGTGCCGTTGGTGTCCACAAAATAGAAATCGACGGCGTTGTTGTCGGTGTCCAGCGCTACTCCGGTAGCCAAGCATGCGGTAAATGTCGCGATGGAACCCTGTTTTCCGCAGATATCGCGGGTGAACGCGTAGTTGATGGAGAAGGGAGTTAGTGCGGGATAACCAGTGCCTTCCTTGTACAGCGTATTGGCCTCAGACGTGGAGCCTACGGCATCCAGGCGGTTGGCCAGCAAGAACTCGGCGGGGGTATTGCTGTTGAACAGTGCAATCCCGGCATTGTCGGGAATGTCCGTGACGTAGGTTGCGTCGCCTGTGGCGGTAGTGCCATTGCCGGCGGGGTAGCCACCGATGGAGTAGGTAGCGCTGTTGACGCACAGGTAGTGTCCATAGGCAGGGATGATCGTGCCATTCGGGACGGAGCACCGCAGTAGGCCATCCGATGCCGCAACGCCATACCCGGTGCCCGTACCGGTGGCCAACACCGTCAATGGTGAAGCGGTTTCGTTATAGAGCTTGATGAATTCATCGTTGGCACCAGCGGGGCCGCGCAATCGGAATTCCCCGACGATCAATGCAGAAGCCTGTGGCGCCGCGATGCAAAGCAGGATACAGGCCATCGCACTGGAGCGACGGCGCGCCAATGAAAGGAAATTCCGGACCAGTTCGTCGAGTCTCATACATCCTCCGGCACAAAGTGCGTGGCGTGGGGCCGTAAGTGGATGTGTAAATGAGAAGGGAGGCTGTCTGCCTGGTCACGTACAAAAGCAAATATTTACGGAACTGTTACAGAGTGCGCTTTATCTGCAGGCTGCGCAATAGGTGAAGGCCAGAACGCAGCCCGCTACAGTGCTGTCAATCCTCCCTGTACTTTTTGGCTGTCACTGCGGGTGATCCATCCGGGCTTCTGCACTCTTGCTGCCAAGAATCCCTGTGGCAAACTCGCGCGCTTCGCGTTTTGTTTGATTGAGTCTCAGAGAGTTCGCCCACCCATGCAGCAGATCGTCCGGCAGTTGGCCGCAGAAATCAAAGTCAGTGAATCCCAGGTGCGCGCAGCGGTGGAGCTGCTCGATGGCGGCGCCACGGTGCCGTTCATCGCGCGCTACCGCAAGGAAGTGACCGGCGGGCTGGACGACATCCAGCTGCGCGAACTCGAAGCGCGCCTGTCGTACCTGCGCGAACTGGAAGACCGCCGCGCCGCCGTGCTCAAGAGCATCGACGAGCAGGGCAAGCTGACCGATGCCCTGCGCCTGGCCATTGCACAGGCGCCCACCAAGCAGGAGCTGGAGGACATCTACCTGCCCTTCAAGCAAAAGCGCCGCACCAAGGGCCAGATGGCCCGCGAGTTCGGCATCGAGCCGCTGGCGGACAAGCTGTTTGCCGACCCCACGCTGGACCCGACGACCGAGGCCGCGGCCTTCACGCGGCCGCCCGAAGTGCTGGACGACGGCAAGACGGGCGCCGATTTCTCGACCGTGCCGGCCGTGCTCGACGGCGTGCGCGACATCCTGTCCGAACGCTGGGCCGAAGACGCCGTGCTGGTGCAGAACCTGCGCGAATGGCTCTGGGCCGAGGGCCTGCTGCGCAGCAAGAAGGTGGAGGGCAAGAACGAGAACGACCCCGAGGTCTCCAAGTTCCGCGACTATTTCGAATACGACGAACCCATTGGCCGCGTGCCGTCGCACCGCGCACTGGCCGTGTTCCGCGGCCGGGGGCTGGAGATCCTGGAAGCCAAGCTGGTGCTGCCCGTGGAGCCCGAGCCCGGCAAGCCCAGCCTGGCCGAAGGCAAGATCGCCCTGCACCTGGGCTGGAGCCATGCAGGCCGCCCGGCCGACGACCTGATCCGCAAGAGCGTGGCCTGGACCTGGCGCGTGAAACTGAGCCTCTCGACCGAGCGCGATCTGTTCGCCCGCCTGCGGGACGACGCCGAGAAGGTCGCCATCAAGGTGTTTGCCGACAACCTGCGCGACCTGCTGCTGGCGGCGCCTGCAGGCCCGCGCGTGGTGATGGGGCTGGACCCCGGCATCCGCACCGGCGTGAAGGTGGCCGTGGTCGATGCCACGGGCAAGCTGGTCGAGACCGCCACCGTGTTCCCGCACGAGCCGCGCCGCGACTGGGAAGGTTCTTTGCACACCCTGGCCAAGCTGGCCGAGAAGCACGGCGTGAACCTGATCGCCATCGGCAACGGCACGGCCAGCCGCGAGACCGACAAGCTGGCGGCCGACCTCATCAAGCTGGCGGCCAAGGTGGACCGCGTGATCGAAAAGGTGGTGGTGAGCGAGGCCGGCGCCTCGGTCTACTCCGCCAGCGAATACGCGTCGCAGGAAATGCCCGACGTGGACGTGAGCTTGCGCGGCGCCGCCTCCATCGCCCGCCGCCTGCAGGACCCGCTGGCCGAACTGGTGAAGATCGACCCCAAGAGCATCGGCGTGGGCCAGTACCAGCACGACGTGAACCAGAGCGAGCTGGCGCGCACGCTGGGCACGGTGGTGGAAGACTGCGTGAACTCCGTGGGCGTGGACCTGAACACGGCCAGCGTGCCGCTATTGAGCCGCGTGTCGGGCCTGTCGGGCAGCGTGGCCAAGGCCGTGGTGCGCTGGCGCGAGGCCAACGGCGCGTTCAAGAGCCGCAAGCAGCTCATGGACGTGGCGGGCCTGGGCGCCAAGACCTTCGAGCAGAGCGCGGGCTTCCTGCGCATCCGCGGCGGCGACAACCCGCTGGACATGACGGGGGTGCACCCCGAGACCTACCCGGTGGTCGAGCAGATCATGGAAAAGACCGGCAAGCCCGTGGCCGAGATCATGGGCCGCGCCGACATGCTCAAGACCCTGAAGCCCGAGCTGTTCGCCAACGAGAAATTTGGTGTGATCACCGTCAAGGACATCCTGTCCGAACTGGAAAAGCCCGGCCGCGACCCGCGCCCGGACTTCAAGGTGGCGCGCTTCAACGACGGCGTGGAGGACATCAAGGACCTCAAGGAAGGCATGGTCCTGGAGGGCACGGTGAGCAACGTGGCCCAGTTCGGCGCCTTCATCGACCTGGGGGTGCACCAGGACGGCCTGGTGCACGTGAGCCAGCTGGCGCACAAGTTCGTGAACGACGCGCGCGAGGTGGTCAAGACCGGCGACATCGTGAAGGTCAAGGTCATGGAGGTGGATGTGGAGCGCAAGCGCATCGGCCTGTCGATGAAGCTCGATGCCGCACCGCCGCGCCAGGGCGGGGAGCGGGGCGCGCCCCGCGACAACCGGTTCGAGGGCGCTGGCCGGGGCTACGCGCAGCCGCAGCGCCGTGCCCCCGAGCCCGCGCAGCAGTCGGCCATGGCGTCGGCATTCGCCAAGTTGCAACAGGCGAAGGGCCGTTGACGGATTGGGGGGTGATGGGGGCCATAATCGCCAGCAATCGAAACTCTGGCGCCTGACCCCATGGAGTTGAACGCATTGCTGGCACAACCAGTGGCTCTGCCCAGCCTTCCGCGTGCGGTGGCGCTGCTGATGAGCGAACTGGCCCATGAAGAGCCCAGCCTGCGGCGCCTGAACCAGCTCTTTGGCACGGACCCGGCGCTGGCCGGGCGACTGCTGGAGCTGGCCAATTCCCCCACCTTCCAGTTGCCGCGCCAGATCGCGGGCATCCCGGAGGCCCTGGCGCTGCTGGGCACGGCCCAGGTGCGCTCGCTGGTCAATTCGGCACCGCTGGGCACCACCTCCCGCTCGGTGCCCGGAGTGAACATGCAGCAGTTCTGGCGCTACAGCCTCAACACGGCCAAGCTGGCGCGGTCGCTGGCGGGTATCGCGCAGCAGGACCAGATCGCCGCATACACCGCGGGCTTGCTGCACGCGCTGGGCGAGCTGGTCATTCACCTGGCCGACCCGGAAAAGGCGCAGTCGGTCAACACGCTGGTGGCGCCATTCGATCTGCGGCGCGGCAAGATCGAGCAGCGCATCTTCGGCTACTGCTATGGCCATGTGACGGCCGGGCTGGCGCGCCGCTGGCAGCTTCCCGAGGTGGTGGTCGATGCGCTGCAGCACCAGAGCGTGCCGTTCGACAACAACGCCTACGAGCCCCTGGCGGGAGTGATCCACCTGGCCTCCTGGCGCGCGCGGGCCCGCGAGGCGGAGCTGGGCGAGAAGGAGATGGCCGTATCGTTCCCCGGCGAGGTCGGCCTGACCCTGGGGCTGGACATCGACATGGTGCTGCAGCAGGACCCCATCGACTGGACGGCCCGGCCCGAGGCCGCCGACTACGTGGTCTGACGGCGGGTTTGCGAACCGGGGTGCTTGCGCCCGGCCCGGGCACCTTGCGCGACACGCCGGGGCGCGGTGCTTTGCGACAATGCCGTCCATGAAAGCCCTGCGCATCCATGCCGGCCCCCGCGCCCGGCAGCACCTTGAAAACCACGGCCTGCGGCCGGGCGACGTGGGCGTGATCCCCGCGGCGGCCGGTGGCCCCAAGGGGCTCATCCTGGGCCCCCTGGACCGCTTCATCTTCGGCGAATGGCTGGCCCAGTCGCGCCAGCCGGTGGACCTGGTGGGCGCGTCGATCGGCGCCTGGCGCATGGCCACGGCCTGCCTGCAGCAGCCGGTGGCGGCCTTCGAGCGGCTGGAGCACGACTACATCCACCAGGACTACGACCTGCCGTCCGGCAAGAAGCGCCCGTCGGCGGCCCACGTGAGCGAGCGGTTTGGCCAGAACCTGCAGGCGTTCTATGGCGGGCGTATCGACGAGGTGCTGAACCACCCGCGCTACCGCCTGCACATCGTCACCTCGCGGGGGCGGCACCTGCTGGGCCGCGAGCACCGCGTGGCCACGCCGCTGGGCTATCTGGGCGCCTTTCTGACGAACACGGTGCACCGCAAGGCGATGGGGGCGTGGCTGGAACGGGTGGTGTTCTCCTCGTCCGATGCGTCCAGTACCTCCGCCGAGGGGGCGGGGGCTGCGTGTGCTGCATTGCCCTTTGGCACCTCGGACTACCGCACGCGGCAGGTGCTGCTCAGCAACGGCAACTTCATGCAGGCGCTGCAGGCCAGCTGCTCGATCCCGTTTGTGCTACAGGCGGTGCACAACATTCCGGGTGCGCCCCGTGGGGCGTATTGGGACGGGGGCATCACCGATTACCACCTGCACCTGGCCTACGGCCGGCAGAAACAGGATGCTATTGAATTGATAGCTTGTGGCGCTTATCCATCAAGCGCTGGCGGCCAAAAAGACTTGAATTCTGCCCCCGTGGTCTCGCCCGGCCTGGTGCTGTACCCGCATTTCCAGCACCGCGTGGTGCCCGGCTGGCTGGACAAGGGACTCAAGTGGCGCCACCGCTCCACGCCTGCGCTGGACAACATGGTGGTGCTGTCGCCCAGCCCCGACTGGGTGCGCAGCTTGCCCAACGCCAAGCTGCCCGACCGCAACGACTTCACGCACTACGGTGCCGACAGCGCCGCGCGCGCCAAGGCCTGGCTGGCGGCCACGCGGGCCAGCCAGCAGCTGGTGGACGAGTGGCAGGCGTGGCTGGCGCGGCCGGACATGAACGCCGTGCACCCGCTGTAGGGGCCGCTCAGGTCGCTGCAGGCCGCCGTGCCGCATCCTGCACGGCCCGGGCCGCGTGGCGGGCCGTGTGTTGCCGTGCCCAGGTCAGTACCTCGTGCGCGGGCATGGGCCGGGCGATGCCAAAGCCCTGGGCACGCTCGCAGCCCAGCTCCAGCAGCCGTGCGGCCTGCTCGGCGGTCTCCACCCCTTCCGCGACCACGTGCCGCTGAAAGGCCGTGGCGAGCGCGACGATGGCTCCCACGAGCGTGAGGTCGTCGCCGTCTTCCAGGATGCCGCGCACGAATGACTGGTCGATCTTGATGGTCTCGGCCGGCAGGCGCTTGAGGTAGGACAGCGAGGAGAAGCCGGTGCCGAAGTCGTCCAGGGCGAAGCGCACGCCCAGCAGCTGGCAGTTCTGCATCATCTGGCGCATGTACTGCATGTCCTGCAGGGCCGCGGATTCCAGGATTTCCAGTTCCAGGCGGGTGGGCGAGACCTCCGGGCAGGTGTGCAGGATGTCCTTGAGCCGCTCGACGAAGTTGGGCCGGTGGAAGTGCGGCGCGGAGATGTTCACGCTCACCTCCCACTGCATGCCGGCATCGGTCCATTGCCGCATCTGCGCCAGGGCCTGGCGCAGCACCCATTCGCCCAGTTCCACCTCCAGCTCTGCGTCCTCGATCAGCGGCAGCACATGCTGCGGGCCCAGCAGGCCGTGGTCGGGATGCTGCCAGCGCAGCAGGGCCTCCAGTCCCAGGATCTCGCCGGTGCGCAGGTGCACCTTGGGCTGGTAGTGCAGCACCAGCTCGCCCGCGTGCAGGGCCTGGGCCACGCGGGTCTGGCGGGTGTGCTGGGTCTGCACGGCATGGTCCAGCTGCACGTCGAACACGTGCATCTGGTTGCGGCCGAAGCCCTTGGCCTGGCACATGGCCTGGTCGGCGTGGCGCAGCAGGGTGTCGGGGTTGGCGTCGTCCTGCGGGAACACGGCCACGCCCACGCTCACGGTGGTGTGCAGCACGCGGTCGTCGATGGCGTAGGGGGCGGCCAGCTGCTGCATGAGCACGCCCACGCGGGCCTCGATGGCGGGCACGTCCGGCAGCTCGCCCAGCAGCAGCACGAACTCGTCGCCCCCCATGCGCGCCACCGCGTCCTGGGGCGTGATGAACGCGCCCAGGCGCCGCGCGGTTTCCTTGAGCAGCCGGTCGCCCACACGGTTGCCGTGGGTGTCGTTCACGGCCTGGAAATGGTCCAGGTCGAGCATGCACACGGCCAGCAGCAGGCCCTTCTGCCGGGCGACGAAGATCGCGTGCGTGAGGCGCTCGGCCAGCGCCGTCCGGTTGTACAGGCCTGTGAGCGCATCGTGGCGGGCATGCCACGAGATCTGGTGGCGCAGGTTGCGCGTCTCGGTCACGTCGCGGAACACCAGCACGCAGCCCACGGCCGTGCCGTCGCCCTTGCGGATCGCCGACGCGGTGTACTCGATGGCGTAGCGCTCGCCGGAGCGGTGGATCAGCACCTCGTGCGCGACCTGGTGGAGGGCGCCCGGCACGGTCTCGCGCTCCGCGGCCGAGCTGGCATTGCGGCTCGCGAGCTCCTGGTACAGCCGGAACACGTCGTCCAGCTGACGGCCCAGGGCCTGGTCCGCCGTGAAGCCGGTCATGAGCTGCGCGGCTTCGTTGATGGTCTCGATGCAGCCGGCCAGGTCGGTGGTGATCACGCCGTCGCCGATGGAGGCGAGCGTGACCTCGGCACGCTCCTTCTCGGCGCGCAGGGCCTCCTGCGCGCGCTTGCGTTCGGTCACGTCGACCAGCGTGCCGATGGTGCCGGCCAGTGTGCCCCGGGTGGTGGTGAACGGGGCTTCGTAGTAGGCCATGTCCCGGGGCGGCTGGTGGTTGGCGGGGTGGATGCGGATCTCGTTGTCCTGCGCCTGCGCGATCTGCGCGGAGCGCGCGGGCGCCAGCTCTTCGGGGTACGCCGGGGGGGATGCGGGGGCCGTGCCCGTGCTGGCGGGCGTGTGAAAGAGCCGTTGCCAGGCCCGGTTGACTTCCAGGTAGGCGCCATTGGCGTCCCGCACGAAGACGGGCAGGGGCAGCGCGTCGATCAGCTGGCGCGTGAAATGCAGCTGCTCGCTTTGCAGGTGCTGGGTTTCGCGCAGCGACAGCACGAGCGACTGGACCTTGCCGGCCATGTCGTTGAAGGTGGCCGCCATGGCGCGTGATTCGAGCGTGCCGGTCACTTCCATGCGCGTGTCCAGATGGCCGTGGCGGAACGCGTCCGTGGCTTCGGCCAGCCGCCGCAGCATGCGCGCATTGGCCCGCAGCAGCAGCGTGAGCAGGAACAGGATCGTGAAGATATTGAGCGCCGAGATGCGCAGCTGCACCACGACGGTGCTCCAGATCTGGCCCACGAGGGGCGCGGATTGCAGCGTCACCGTCAGCCGTCCGGTCTGGCCTCCGGGCACGGCCTGCCCGAACTGCTGCGTGGGCGGCGCGATGTGCACCCACTCTGAGAACCATCCCGGGGCCGATGCGCGCAGGGGCGGCGCCTGGACATCGATGACGGGTCCGCCGCCCACCTGCCATTTCACCGACTGGACGCCCGGCCCGAAGCGGGCGACCCCTTCATGCAAAAGCGTGGCCTGGGCTTCGTGCTCCGAAGCGGGCAGGGCCGCCACCCCGGGCAGCAGCGCATCGCCCGCCCGGCGCAGCTCGGTGGCGGCATGGCGGCGGACTTCGTCGGTTTCCGCGGCCACCAGGTAGTGGTAGCGCACGGCGCTGACCAGCAGGATGATCAGGACAATCGGAACGTACAGCCGGGGATAGGTGCCCCGCAGGAGCCAGGTACTGAGATTTCCGGTGCGCATCGGTCGTGGCCCTCCCCCCAAAACCCCAGGGTAATGAATTGTTAATTAATTGTTGACCGACCGGAGTCTAGCGTGTGGGCAGGGGGTGTGCGGCACCCGGGGTAGCGCAATCCCGCCGGGCTTCGCCAGGGGGAAGGCTGGGGGTGTGTTGCGGGCGCGCGGGCACGGCGAGGGGGGCCGCCGCCCGCTGGCCGCGCGCCGCGCCAGCGGGGCAGGCGCGGCGGGGGGGCTGGTGAAAAGCCGGGGGGACGGGAGCTGGCCCTACAGCGACTGGCTCAGGATCTCGCGGTACTCCTCGGGCGTGGCGATGCGGGGGTTGGTCTTGTGGCAGTGGTCGGCCAGCGCGCCCCTGATGATGTCGTCGAACATGCCTTCGGTCACGCCCATGGCGGCAAGGCCCGTGGGCAGGCCCAGGCGGGCGTTCATGTCGCGGATGGCCTCGGGGATGTCGCCCGCCGCGCCCAGCCCCATGGCGTGGGCCATGCGCTCCAGGCGTTTTTCGTTGCGCACCGATTCGGCCCCGGCATTGAACCGGACCACGGCGGGCAGGAACATGGCGTTGAGCGTGCCATGGTGCAGGCGCGGGTTCACGCCACCCAGGCTGTGGCTGAGCGAGTGCACGGCGCCCAGTCCCTTCTGGAAGGCCATGGCGCCCTGCATGCTCGCGCTCATCATGTGCAGGCGCGCCTCGCGGTCGCTGCCGTTGCGCGTGGCCGGCTCGATGTGGGCCCAGCCACGCGTGAGGCCGTCCAGGGCAATGCCGTCGGCCGGCGGGTTGAAGGCGGCCGACATGAAGGTTTCCATGCAGTGGGCGATCGCGTCCATGCCCGTGGCGGCGGTCAGCATGGGCGGCAGGCCCAGCGTGAGCTCGGGGTCGCAGATGGCGGTCTTGGGCACCAGGTTCCACGAGTGGAACCCGAGCTTGCGGTGGTCGTCCACGATGATGATGGCGCCGCGCGCCACCTCGCTGCCGGTGCCGCTGGTGGTGGGCACCGCGATCAGCGGCGCGGCGCGCTCGGTGATGCGGGGCGAGCCGCCTTCGATGGTGGCGTAGTGCGTGAGCGGCCCGTCGTGCGTGGCGGCGATCGCGATGCCCTTGGCGCAGTCGATGGCCGAGCCGCCGCCCACGGCGATCAGGCCGTCGCAGCCCTCGGCCTGGTAGATCGCCACGGCGGCGCGCACGGCGGCCTCGGTGGGGTTGGAGGGCGTCTGGTCGAACACCGCCACGGTCATGCCAGGCAGGGCGTCCAGCGCCTTTTGCAGGACACCAGCGGCCTTCACGCCGGGGTCCGTCACGAGCAGGGGGCGTGTGATGCCGACGCGCTCGCATTCCTGCCGCAGCAGCTTGACCGCGCCGAACTCGAACTGGATCTGGGTGACGTAGTAGATGAAAGCCATGGTGAAGGTGGAAGTTACGTTTACGATTGCTGCAAAGACTCTACAACCCGGAGGCACCGATGACCACGAAGCAAACCCTCATTCCGCTCGCACTGGCCGGTGCATTCGTCGCGTTTGCGACATCCGCGCAGGCCGGCTGCCTGACCGATGCCCAGGCCGCCGAGCTGGTGGCCCACTACACCGCGAAGACCCCGGCCGCCAACCCCGAGGACCTGTCGGACGCCGATGGCGCCTGCACCCGCGCCAAGGTCAACCAGTTGCTGGCGCAGCGTCTGGGCAAGGTCGTGGGCTACAAGGCCGGCCTTACCAATCCTGCGGTGCAAAAGCGCTTCAACACCGACAAGCCCGTGTGGGGCAAGCTCTATGAAGGCATGGTCCTGCCCAGTGGCGCCACCGTGGACGCGGCCTTCGGCGCCCGGCCGCTGTACGAAGCCGACATGCTGGTGCGGGTGAAGAGCACCGCCATCAACCATGCCAGGACGCCGATGGAGGTGCTGGAAGCAGTGGACCAGGTCATCCCTTTCATCGAACTGCCAGACCTCATGGTGCAGGCGCCGCCCAAGCTCAATGGCGCCGGCGTGACGGCCATCAACGTGGGTGCGCGGCTGGGCGTGGCGGGCGCGCCGCTGCCCGTGCCGGCCTACCGGGCCGAGCGCTTCGCGATGCTGCAGGCCCTGGCCGACATGAATGTGTCGCTGGCCGACGGCGTGGGTGCGCGCCTGGGCGGCGGCAAGGGCAGCGACATCCTGGACCATCCCCTCAATGCCGTGGTGTGGCTCGCGGGCGCCCTCGCGCAGGAGGGGCTGGCGATGCAGCCGGGCGACCTGATCAGCCTGGGTTCGTTCTCGCCGCTGCTGCCGCCCAAGGCGGGCCTGGCGGTGACAGCGACCTACGACGGCCTGCCGGGCGCCGCGCCCGTGCGCGTGACCTTCAAGTAACAACAAACAAACAATCGACCCGCGGGCTGCCCGCCTGCGCGGCCTTCCTCCTGTTGCCGAGATCCTGACCGTTGGCCGACCTGCACATCCACCACACCCGCCTGACCCCCCAGATGCGCAGCGTGCTTGAGCGCATGGCGCGCGCGGGGCACCCCCCGCTGCACACCCGCTCGCCCCAGGACGCACGCACGGCCTACCAGGCGGGCGCCGATGTGCTGGAGGTGCCCAAGGCGGCCCTGGCGCGGGTGGAGGACCTGCACATCCCCGCGCGCGACGGCCATGCGCTGCCCGCGCGGCTGTACGCACCGACCACGGAAGCGGGCCTGCCAGTGCTGTTGTACACCCACGGCGGCGGCTTCACCATCGGCAGCATCGCCACGCACGACATCCTGTGCCGCGAGCTGGCGCGCCTGGGCCGCTGCATGGTGGTTTCGCTGGACTACCGGCTCGCGCCCGAGCACCGGTTTCCCACCGCGAGCAACGATGCCTGGGATGCGCTCGCATGGCTTGCTGCCCACGCCCGCGAACTGGGCGCCGACCCGGCGCGCATGGCCGTGGGCGGAGACAGCGCGGGCGGAACACTGGCCGCCGTGAACGCCATCCTGGCGCGCGACGCGGGCCTGCCGCTGGCGCTGCAGCTGCTGTTCTACCCGGGCTGCGCGGCCCACCAGGACACGCCCTCGCATGCCACGTTCGCGCGCGGCCTGGTGCTGGAAGAGCCTGCCATCAGCTGGTTCTTTGGCAACTATGTGCGCAGCCGCGCCGAGCGCGAGGACTGGCGCTTCGCCCCGCTGCACGCCCCCGACGTGGACGGCGTGGCCCCCGCCTGGATCGGCCTGGCCGAATGCGACCCGCTGGTGGACGAGGGCGTGGACTATGCGGACAAGCTGCGGCTCGCGGGCGTGCGCGTGGACCTGGAGATCTACCGCGGGGTGACCCATGAATTCATCAAGATGGGCCGTGCCATTCCCGAGGCGCGCACCGCCCATGCCGACGCGGCCCGGGCGCTGCGCCAGGCGTTCTTTCAAACCACGGAGTGAATCTATCCATGCAACGCAGTGACTTCCGCTGTTTTCACCGCCTGCGCGTGCGCTGGGCCGAGGTGGACATGCAAAAAATCGTGTTCAACGCACACTACCTCATGTACATCGACACGGCGATGTCCGACTACTGGCGGGCGCTGGCGCTGCCGTATGAAGCGGGCATGCTGGCCCTGGACGGCGAGATGTACGTGAAGAAGGCCACGCTGGAATACCATGCGTCGGCGCGTCTGGACGACACGCTGGACGTGGGCCTGCGCTGCGCCAGGGTGGGCAATTCGTCCAGCCTGTTCCAGGCGGGCATCTTCAGCGGCGACCAGCTGCTGGTCTCGGGCGAGCTGGTCTATGTGTTCACCGACCCAGCCACGCAGACTTCGCGCCCGGTGCCTGACAGCCTGCGCTCCATCTTCGAGGGCTTCGAGGCCGGCGCCGCGATGGCCGAGGTCAAGACCGGCGACTGGAACACGCTGGGCCGCGATGCCGGGCGCCTGCGCACCGCGGTCTTCGTGCGCGAGCAGGGCATTCCCGCGGACATCGAGGCCGATGCCCTGGACGCCAGCGCGCGCCACGCCGTGCTCTACAACCGCCTCGGCATGCCCGTGGCCACGGGGCGGCTGCTGCAGGAGGCGGCCGGCGTGGGCCGCATCGGGCGCATGGCGGTGGACCGCTCCGTGCGCGGCGCGCAGTGGGGCCAGCAATTGCTGGAAGCCTTGGTGGCCGCCGCGCGGGCCCGTGGCGACGGCGAGGTGCGCCTGCACGCCCAGCGCAGCGCGGAAGGCTTCTACCGCCGCGCGGGGTTCGCCGTGGTGGGCGAGCCCTGGGAAGAGGCGGGCATCGCCCACATCGCCATGGCGCGGCGCTGGTAGATTTTGCTATCAAAAAGAAAGCGCCTCGCGCTTTCCTGCAAACGGCCCTGGGGGGATTCGTATCTGGATCCGCCCCGCATCAAGCGCGGGATGCTCCTGAATGCATAGCGGCGTGGCCTGATCCCGCAGCGGCCCGGTCCTGCCCGCGGGCGTCAGATGTCCGCGAGCAGCTCGTACGGCAGGGGCGCCAGCGCCAGCGGCACGCCCTGCACGTTGCCCACCTGCAGGGCACCACCCTGCGCCGCGGCGATCTGCAGCGACACGAGGGCGTCGGTGCCGCCACCGGGTGCCTGGGCGGCCTGCACGACGGTGCCGCAAGGCTGTTCCAGGTCTGGCACGGCGAACACTTCGGCCCCCACCGCCACATCGGCCGGGGCGTGGGCAATGTAGGTGCGGCGCTTGAGCGTGCCCCGGAACTGGCTGCGCGCCACCACCTCCTGCCCGGGGTAGCAGCCCTTCTTGAAGTTCACGCCGCCCACGGACTCGTAGTTGAGCATCTGGGGCACGAAGGCCTCGACAACCGGGGTGGTCAGCGTTGCCACGCCGCTGCGCACTTCGCTCCAGAGCCACAGGGCGGGTTCCATCGCGGGACCGGCGGGCGCGGGTTCTGCCGCGGGGGCCACCCAGAGCGCGCGCGGCCGGCCGTCGGCGGGATACAGGTGGACCACCGAGGCGGCACCCACGTCGGCCTTGGTCCAGGCGGGCTGGCCGCCGCCGGGCACCACATCGCCCGCCAGGCCGTACAGGGCGAAGTCGGCGGTGGCGTCGGTCAACCTGGCCTTGGAGCGCAGCACGAACATCGACAGGCGCTTGAGCGTGGGCGGCAGCAGGTCGCGGCTGCAGACCAGCAGGATCTCGCTGGCGCTGCGCTTGAAGCCGATGAAGGTGGCCTGCATGCGGCCCTTGGCGGACAGGAACGCTGCCAGGCGGGCCTGGTCCATGCCCAGCAGGGCGAAATCCTGGGTGAGCTGGCCGTGCAGGAACTTGGCGGCGTCTTCGCCTTCCACGCGAATCACGCCCAGGTGGGACAGGGGGGCTATGCCGTTCAAGGGGGTAGTCATCGCTGAATTATGATGCCCGGTTCTACACACACATTCATCAGGGTTGTGCGACGTCTATTGGCTTTGATTGCGTTGGTTCTGATCGCCTCGGGCGGTGCGGCCTTCTGGTGGCTGCACCAGCCGTTGGTGACGGGCAGCGAACCCCTGGAGCTGGCCATCGAGCCCGGCACCACGCCGCGGGGCATTGCGCGCGACGTGGTGGCGGCAGGGGCGCGGGTCGATGCGCGCATGCTCTACGCATGGTTCCGCTTCTCGGGCCAGGACCGCGCCATCAAGGCCGGCAACTATGAAATCCCGCCCGGAACCACCCCGCGGGCCCTGCTGCAGAAACTGGTGCGCGGCGAGGAAACCCTGCGCGCGCTGACCCTGGTGGAGGGCTGGAACTGGCGCCAGGTGCGCCAGGCCCTCGCCAGGGAAGACCAGCTCAAGCCCGACGCGGCGAACCTGAGCGACGAGGCGCTGATGGCCCAGCTGGGCCGCCCGGGCGTGCCTCCCGAGGGGCGGTTCTTTCCGGACACCTACGCCTATGCCAAGGGCTCCAGCGACATCGCCCTGCTGCGCCGGGCGCTGCACGCCATGGACCGCCGCCTGGAGGCCGCCTGGGCCCAGCGCGCGGCCGACACGCCGCTCAAGTCGGCCGATGAAGCATTGATACTGGCCAGCATCGTCGAGAAGGAAACCGGCCGTCCGGGCGACCGCGCCCAGATTGCCGGGGTTTTTGCCAACCGCCTGCGCGCCGGGATGCTGCTGCAGACCGACCCCACCGTCATCTACGGCCTGGGCGAGCGGTTCGACGGCAACCTGCGCCGGCGCGATTTGCTGGCCGACACGCCGTGGAACACCTACACCCGGGCCGGCCTGCCTCCCACGCCCATCGCCATGCCCGGCAAGGCCGCCCTGCTCGCGGCGGTGCAGCCCGAGCCCACGCGTGCGCTGTACTTCGTGGCCAAGGGCGACGGCACCAGCCATTTCAGTGCCTCGCTGGAAGAGCACAACCGTGCGGTCAACCGCTACCAGCGCGGCCAGTAGCGCATGCGGCCTGGTGCGCGGGCGGCCGCGGCGCCCCGAGCCATGCGCCCCTGCAGATTCAACCCAAGGCTTTCATGTCACGACCCGGTCTTTTCATTACCTTTGAAGGCATCGACGGCGCGGGCAAGTCCTCGCACATCGAGGGCCTGGCGGCGGCTTTCCGTGCGCAGGGCCGCGCGGTCACGGTGAGCCGCGAGCCCGGTGGCACGCCGCTGGCCGAAAAACTGCGCGAGATGGTCCTCAACGACCCGATGGACCCGCTCACCGAATCGCTGCTCATCTTCGCCGCGCGCCGGGACCACCTGCGCAATGTGATCGAGCCCGCCCTCGCACGTGGCGACGTGGTGCTGTGCGACCGTTTCACCGATGCCACCTTCGCCTACCAGGGGGCCGGCCGGGGTTTCGATCTTGGCGTGCTATCGATATTGGAGCGGCTTGCGCAGACGGGTCTTTCGCCAGAGGCCGATCTGATGCGTGAGCCCGATCTGACCGTGTGGTTCGATCTGGCGCCTGAAGTGGCTGCCCAGCGCCTGGCCGGCGCCCGCGTGCCCGACCGTTTCGAGGCCCAGCCGGCCGAGTTCTTCCGCCGGGTGGCCCAGGGCTATGCCGACCGCGCGGCCGCCGCACCCCAGCGGTTTGCACGGCTGGACGCCGCGCAGGACCGCCACCGCGTGTGGCAGCAGCTCACCAGCGTCTTTGTGCGCAAGGGCTGGCTGGCCATCATGGTGGCCACCCAGGGAGGGGCGGCATGAGCGAATCCGCCAACGCCCCTGCGACGGCCCTCGCGCCCTGGATCGCCGCACAGCGTGCCAGCCTGCTGGCCCAGCGCGGGCATGCCTGGCTGCTGCAGGGCCCGTCGGGCATGGGCCAGTACGCGCTGGGCATGGAGCTGGTGCGCGCCTGGCTGTGCGATGCACCGACCGCGCAGGGTGCCTGCGGCCAGTGCGGCAGCTGCCATGCGGTCAACGTGCGCACCCATGCCGACCTGTGCGTGCTGATGCCCGAGGTGCAGATGATGGCGCTGGGCTGGCCCCTGTCGGAGAAGGCCCAGGCGGACATCGACGACAAGAAGCGCAAGCCCAGCCGCGAGATCCGCGTGGAAGCGATGCGCGACGCGGTGGAGTTCTCGCAGCGCACCTCGGCCCGTGGCCGGGGCAAGGCCGTGCTGGTGTATCCCGCCGAGCAGATGAACCACATCACGGCCAATGCCTTGCTCAAGACCCTGGAGGAGCCGCCGGGAGATGTGCGCTTCGTCCTGGCCAGCGAGGCCGCGCACCAGTTGCTGCCCACCATCCGCAGCCGCTGCCTGGGCCACACGATGGTCTGGCCCGCCGAGGACCAGATGCTGCAGTGGCTGCAAGGGCAGGGCGTTGCCGGCGCCGCCGCGACGGCGTTCCTGCGCGCCGCCGGCGGGCGGCCCGACGATGCGCTGGCGCTGGCCCAGTCGGGGCGCAGCCCGCAGGCCTGGTCCGCGCTGCCCCAGGCCGTCGCCAAGGGGGATGTGACCGCGCTCGGGGACTGGGCGCCTGCGCAGGCCATCGATGCGCTGCAAAAGCTCTGCCATGACCTGCTGGCGGCGAGCGTGGGCGCCGCTCCGCGCTACTTCGCGGCGGCGGACCTCCCGAAGGCGCTGCCGCCGCTGGGCGCGCTGACACGCTGGTCGCGCGCGCTGGCCAAGGCCGCACGCACGGCGGACCATCCTTTCAATGCCGGCCTCATGCTGGAGGCGCTTGTCGCCCAGGCGCGAAACACCCTACACTCCAAGCACTGAGCCGTACCCACCCATCCATGAGCAGTCCATCCACCGCCCCCCGCCCCAGCGTCATGCAGCTGGCCATCAAGGAAAAGGCGGCCCTGTACGCGGCCTACATTCCCTTTTTCGCCGAAGGGGGCATTTTTGTCCCCACCCAGCGGGACTACAAGCTGGGTGATGATGTCTATGTGCTGCTGACGCTGCCGGACGACACGCAGCGCTACCCGGTGGCCGGCCGCGTGGCCTGGGTCACCCCGGCGCGGGCTGCGGGCAACCGCACGCAGGGCGTGGGCATCCAGTTTCCCAAGGACGAGAAGTCGCGCCAGCTCAAGGCCAAGATCGAGGAACTGCTCGGCACGGCGCTGGGGTCCGACCGGCCGACACAGACCATCTGAGCCGGCACCCGCCCACCGTGCCGACCCGTGCCAGGCGGGTCGGCATTTTTGTTTGCTGGCTGCGGCGGGCGGGCGGGGCTGCCGCCCACCCCGGAGGCTGCGATGGCCACCGGTGGCCCGCGTGGTGCGCAAACACGATTATTTTGAAACCGCATGTTCACTGATTCGCACTGTCATCTCAATTTTCCCGAACTGGCGAGCCAGCTGCCCGCCATCCGCCAGGCCATGGCCGACGCGCGGGTGGACCGGGCCTTGTGCATCTGCACCACCCTGGAAGAGTTCGAGGGCGTGCATGCCCTGGCCATGGCGCACGACAACTTCTGGAGCACGGTGGGCGTGCACCCGGACAACGAAGGCATCGCCGAGCCCACGGTGCAGGACCTGCTGGAGCGCGCCGCCTTGCCGCGCGTGGTGGCCATTGGCGAGACGGGGCTCGACTACTACGGCATGGAGGACCGCAAGGGAGGGCGCAGCATCGCCGACCTGGAGTGGCAGCGCGAGCGCTTTCGCAACCACATCCGCGCGGCGCGGGCGTGCGGCAAGCCGCTGGTCATCCACACCCGCAGCGCGTCGGACGACACGCTCTCCATCTTGCGCGAGGAGGGGGAGGACGGCCTCGGCAACCGCGCGGGCGGCGTGTTCCACTGCTTCACCGAATCGATGCAGGTGGCGCGCGCGGCGCTCGATCTGGGCTACTACATCTCCTTTTCGGGCATCGTCACATTCAAGAGCGCCCAGGAACTGCGCGACGTGGTGGCCTTCGTGCCGCTGGACCGCACCCTGATCGAAACCGACAGCCCCTACCTCGCGCCCGTGCCGTACCGTGGCAAGACCAACAACCCGTCGTATGTACCCTACGTGGCCAGGCAGGTGGCCGAAACCAAGGGGCTGGCGCTCGAGGCGGTGGCCGAGGCCACGAGCCGCAACTTCGACGCCTTGTTCAAGGGAGTGACCGAATGATCCACCATCGCCGCAACGTGTTGGCGACCCTGGTGCTGGGGCTGGCTGCTCCCGCTATCTGGGCAGGAGCCTACGAGGATTTTTTTGTCGCCATCCTGCGCGATGACGGTGGCGCCATCACCGCGCTGCTGCGCAGGGGGTTCGATCCTGATACGCGCGACCCGAAAGGCCAGGTGGGCCTCACCATCGCCTTGCAAAACGGCGCTTCCAAGGCCTTCTTTGCGTTGCTGGCCGCACGGCAGGTGAATGTGGATGCACGGAACGCACAGGACGAGAGCCCCTTGATGATGGCCGCGCTCAAGGGCAACGTGGAGGCCGTGAAGGCGCTTCTTGCACGCGATGCGGATGTGAACAAGACGGGCTGGACGCCCCTGCACTACGCGGCGTCCGCCGGCTCGCCCCAGCATGCGGCGATCATCGCGCTGCTGCTGGAAAACCATGCGTACATCGATGCCGCTTCGCCCAACGGCACGACCCCCCTCATGATGGCGGCGCACTACGGCTCCATCGAGTCCGTGCAGCTTTTGCTGGACGAGGGCGCCGACCCCACGCTCAAGAACCAGCTGGGCCTGACCGCCACGGACTTCGCCATGCGCGTGAGCCGCACCGATTCTGCGGAACGGATTGCCGCGGCCATACGCAAGCGCCAGCCCAACCGGGGCAGGTGGTAGGGCTCCTGCGAGGGTTTCCCGCGCGGGGTGGCGCGGGTTCAGTGGAGTGCGGCGGTTTCGCCCGAGGGCGGCCGCGCCTGCAGGCGCGCGTACAGCCCGCCCCGCGCCATCAGTTCGCCATGGGTTCCTTGCTCGGCAATGCGTCCACGCTCCATGACGATGACCCGGTCCGCATGTTCGATGGTGGACAGGCGGTGGGCAATGACCAGCGTGGTGCGCCCCTGCATCAGGCGCTGGAGGGCGTCCTGCACCAGCCGTTCCGATTCGGTGTCCAGCGCCGAGGTGGCCTCGTCCAGGATCAGGATGGGGGCATCCTTGTACAGCGCCCGGGCAATCGCCAGCCGCTGCCGCTGCCCGCCTGACAATTGGGTGGCGTTGTGGCCCACCACGGTGTGGATGCCCCGTGGAAGCGCCGCCACGTGTTCCGCCAGGTTCGCGGCCGCCAGGCATTCCTGCACGCGCAGGTCGTCCACCTCGCGCCCCAGCGCCACGTTGGCGGCGATGGTGTCGTTGAACATCACCACGTCCTGGCTCACCATCGCGAACTGCGACCGCAGCGATCCCAGGTCCCACTCGGGCAGGGGGCGGCCATCCACCAGGATGTCGCCCGACGCGGGCATCACGAACCGTGGCAGCAGGTTGACCAGTGTCGTCTTGCCGGCGCCGGAGGGGCCGACCAGGGCGACGATTTCACCGGGCTCCACGCGCAGGCTGACCTGGTCCAGTGCCGGGGCATGGTCGGGGCCGTACGACACCGTCACCCGGGACAGCTCCAGCGCGCCCCGCACGCGGTCCGTGCGGTACTGGCCGCCTGTTTCGGCGCCGGTGTCGCCCAGCAGCGCGAGTCCCCGTTCAAGGGCCGCCACCCCCCGGGTGATCGGGCTGGCGACATCGGCCAGGCGGCGGATGGGAGCTATGAGCATCAGCATGGCCGTGATGAACGACACGAAGCCGCCCACCGTGACGTCCTTCGCGTCCACCGCGCCACGGCTTTGCCACAGGGCGATGCAGATCACCACGGAGAGCGCCGCGGCGGCCAGCAGCTGCGTGAGCGGTGTCATGGCCGCGGACGCAATCGTCGACTTGATGGCCAGGCGGCGCAGGCTCTGGCTCAGCCCGGCGAAGCGCCCGGCCTGGCCGGCCTGCGCGCCGTGCAGCCGCACCATGCGGTGCGCCAGCACGTTTTCCTCCACCACGTAGGCCAGCTCGTCGGTCGCCTGCTGGCTGCTTTTTGTCAGGTGGTAGAGGCGCCGGGAAAGTGTCTTCATGATCCAGGCCACGCCCGGCACCACCACCGCCACGATCAGCGTGAGCTGCCAATTGAGGTACAGCAGGTAGGCCAGCAGCGCCACCAGCGTGAACCCGTCACGCGATACGCCCAGCAGTGCCTGCACGAGCAAGGTTGCGCCGGTCTGCACTTCGTACACCACGGTGTTGGACAAGGTGCTGGCAGACTGCCGCGAGAACAGGCCCATTTCCGCCGCCAGGACCCTGTCGAACAGCGATTGCCGCAGCGTCAGCATGCCCTCGTTGGCTATGCGTGCCAGCGCGTACTGGCCGACGAACTGCGCGACGCCGCGCACGAAGAAAACGCCCAGGATGGCCAGGGGCACCATCCACAGCTGCAGGGTTCCCTGGGTGAAGCCGCGGTCCAGCAAAGGCTGCAGCAGCGCGGGAATCAGGGGCTCGGTCACGGCGCCCACGAGGGTGGCGACAACGGCAAGGCTCCAGGCCATCCGCTGGTTGCCGAAGTAGACCGATAGCCGCTGAAGGCGCGTGGTCAGGCTTGCGGCAGGAGGAGGAGGGGGGGCGGGCGTGGCGCCCGGGCCTGAATCTGTGGCTTGCATGTGGCCCGGATTCTACGGTCGCGGGCTGCCAGGGCCTGCACGCTCCTCTGAGCGGTGCCAGATTGATCGGATGCGGGCCGGCGCGGCAGGAAAAAGCCAGCGCCCGAAGGCCATGCGCACGGTTGGCTCGAAATCAAGGCCGATGGCCCTGGTGGCCGCACAGTTTGTCACAGGGGTTTTCCCGCTGTGTGTAACATTCGGGTTTGCCCTTCGGCATTTGTTCGGCTACCGCTGGATGCCAATGACCACAGATCGAATCTCTACACACCCATCTCCTGCGGCTTTGCCGCATCCCTTGCGCCGCCAGGTACTGGCCGCGCTCATTGCCACTCCCGCACTGCCAGCACTGGCGCAATTTCGCGTCGAGGTGACGGGCGTTGGCCTGACCCAGCTGCCCATTGCGATCGCTCCGTTCCGGGGCGAGGCGCAGGCGCCCCAGAAGATGTCGTCCATTGTCCAGGCCGACCTGGAGCGCAGTGGCCAGTTCCGTGCGGTGGATGCGTCGGGCGCGGTGCTGGACGAAACCGCGCGCCCCGATGTGGCCCTGTGGCGCCAGAAAAGCGCGGATTCCCTGGCAACCGGCAGCATCACGCGCCTGGCGGATGGCCGCTTCGACATCCGCTTTCGCCTTTGGGATGTGGTGAAGGGGCAGGACCTGGGCGGGCAGAGCTTTGTGGTCACGCAGGGCGATCTGCGCCTGGTGGCCCACCGCATCGCCGATTTCATCTATGAAAAGCTGACGGGTGAACGCGGAATTTTCTCGACCCGCATTGCCTACGTCACCAAGACCGGCCCCCGCTACAGCCTGTGGGTGGCGGACGCCGACGGCGAGAATGCGCAGTCGGCCCTGTCGAGCCCCGAGCCCATCATCTCGCCCGCGTGGTCACCCAATGGCGGCCAGCTCGCCTATGTCTCGTTCGAATCACGCAAACCCGTTGTCTACGTGCACGACGTGGCCTCCGGCCGCAGGCGCCTGATCGCCAATTTCCGGGGCTCCAACAGCGCGCCCGCCTGGGCTCCGGACGGACGCTCCCTGGCCGTGACGCTGAGCCGTGATGGCGGCTCCCAGCTCTACACCATCGACGCCAATGGCGGCGAACCGCGCCGCCTCATGCAGAGCTCGGGCATCGATACCGAACCCGTGTTCTCCGGCGACGGCCGCAGCATCTACTTCGTGAGCGACCGGGGTGGCGCACCGCAGATCTACAAGGTCCCTGCCTCTGGCGGCAATGCGGAGCGTGTCACTTTCACGGGCAGCTACAACATTTCCCCCAGCATCAGCCCGGATGGCCGCTGGCTGGCCTATATTTCCCGCGTTGGCGGGGCTTTCAAGCTGCATGTCATGGACCTGTCCTCCGGCACCGTGAATGCAGTCACGGACACCACGGCGGACGAGAACCCCAGTTTTGCTCCCAATAGCCGCCTCATCGTCTATGCCACCCAGCAGCAAGGGCGCGAAGCGCTCATGACCACCACGCTGGACGGCAAGATCAAGGCCCGGCTCGCGGGGCAGGCGGGAGATATCCGCGAGCCCGACTGGGGCCCATTTCAAAAGCAATGAACTTATCCGCACTTTCAGTTACCAAGCTTTCAGGAGAATTTTGGATGATCAAACGCATTACCCTTGCCCTTACCGTTGTCGCATTGATGGCCGGATGCAGTTCCGGCGTGAAGCTGGATGACGTGCCTGTCGAAGACAAGAACGCCACGTCCACCATGGGCACCAACAGTGGGGCCAACTCCGGCAACACTGCCCAGAGCGGCGTGGCCGGCGTGGACCTTGGCCAGTCGGGCCGCGATGCAGCCGGCCCCGTGGGTGTGAGCCGCATCGTCTATTTCGACTACGACAGCTACGTGATCAAGCCTGAATTCCAGTCCCTGATCGAAGCGCATTCCCGCTTCATTAAGTCTGGCAACGGCCGCAAGGTGATGATCGAAGGCCATACCGACGACCGTGGTGGCCGCGAGTACAACCTGGCCCTGGGCCAGAAGCGCGCCGAAGCCGTGCGCCGTTCGCTCGCGCTGCTGGGTGTGCCAGACAACCAGATGGAAGCCGTGAGCTTTGGCAAGGAAAAGCCCGCCGCCCAAGGCAATAGCGAAGACGTGCACGCACAGAATCGCCGGGCAGAACTGTCCTATCGTTGATGCGCACGTTGTCTTTTCCTGTGTCCTACCTGTTCAAGGCACTGGCGGCCGGGGCGCTGTCGACGGCCTTGCTGCCCGTGGCGCATGCAGCCCTTTTTGAGGACGACGAGGCCCGCCGCGCCATCATCGAAATGCGCCAGCGTGTTGACGGGCTGCAAATGTCCCAGCAACGCGCAGCCGAAGAAATGCGCAGGCTTGGCGAAGAGAATGGCCAGCTCCGGCGCAGCCTGCTTGATCTGCAGGGGCAGATCGAGACGCTGCGCATGGAGCAGTCCAAGCTTCGGGGCCAGAACGAGCAGTTGCTGCGGGACGCTGCGGACCTGCAGCGGCGCCAGAAGGACATTGCCCAGGGAGTGGACGAGCGCCTGAAGCAGTTTGAGCCGGTGAAGGTGACGGTGGACGGCCAGGAGTTCCAGGCCGACCCCGCCGAAAAGAAGGACTTCGAAGCGGCCCTGTCCGTGTTCCGTTCGGGCAAGTTTTCCGATGCGAGTTCGGCATTTGCGGCGTTTGTGCGGCAGTACCCGCGCAGTGGCTTCGTGCCTTCCGCCCGCTTCTGGCTGGGGAACGCCCAATATGCCACCCGCGAGTACAAGGAGGCCATCAACAACTTCAAGCTGATGCTGGCTGATGCCCCCTCCCATGCCCGTGCGCCGGAAGCGGCCCTGTCCATCGCCAACTGCCAGATCGAACTCAAGGACACGCGGGCCGCGCGCAAGACGCTGGAAGATCTTCTGCGCGCCTACCCGCAATCTGAAGCTGCGATGGCGGCCAAAGAACGCCTTTCCCGCTTGAAGTGATGCCCGGCGCACCGTCTTTTCAAGCGGCGCCGTCCCCCATTGTCGTGCCTGAGTCCGCCGCCCCGGATCGCCGTTTCGGCGGACTGGAGCGGCTGTACGGCGTGCAGGGCGCCGCCCGGATCCGCCAGGCACACATCGCGGTGGTGGGGATTGGTGGCGTAGGCTCATGGGCCGCCGAGGCCTTGGCGCGCAGCGGGGTGGGGCAGATCACCCTGATCGATCTCGACCATGTGTCCGAGTCAAATATCAACCGCCAGATTCATGCGCTCACCGGGACCATTGGACAAGCCAAGGTTCTGGCGATGCGGGATCGGATCGCACAGATTCACCCGGAGTGCACGGTCCATTGCATCGAGGACTTCGTGGAGCCGGAAAACTGGCCTGGGTTGCTTCCCGTGCCCGTTGATGCGGTGATCGATGCCTGCGATCAGGTCAAGGCCAAGACGGCCATTGCGGCATGGGCCCAGGCCAGCGGGGTGCTGCACATCACCGTGGGTGCGGCGGGTGGCAAGCGGCATGCGCACAAGGTGGATGTGGACGACCTCGCGCGGACGACCCACGATCCTTTGCTGGCGCAACTGCGCTATCGCATGCGCAAGCACCACCGTGCCGCACGCGAGGGCAAGAAGATCGGCGTGGACTGTGTCTTCAGCCGAGAGGCTGTGGCTCCGCCGGATGCGTCATGCCAAATCGATGGGGATGGCTCCCTGAATTGCCATGGGTATGGTTCGGTCGTCGCCGTGACGGCCACCTTCGGCCAGTGTGCCGCGGGCTGGGTGCTGGACAAACTTGCCGCAACTTCCAGGAAGGCCGTAAAAACAACGCTATAATCCAAGGCTTTGCAGCCATCGACCACGATTGCTGCAACAGGTCGGGACGTTAGCTCAGTTGGTAGAGCAGCGGACTTTTAATCCGTTGGTCACAAGTTCGAATCTTGTACGTCCTACCAAGAATTTGGTTATGAATCAAGCACTTAGCGCAGAAATGCCTAGGTGCTTTTTTCTTGTCTGAGCGCCATTGCTACTCTATTGCTACCGGCTGGAATGACGGTCGATGATAGTGCGCGTGGTTGCGGCCATGCTTGTATGAGGCTCGCCGACCCGAAGCAGCCAGTCATTGGCCGTTCAACTGTTGCGTCGCGTCTAGGCTTGGATTTTTGGTTCATCCTCCGCGCGCGGTTGTCTGGTTCCTGTGCGGCTTCGGAAAGCTGTGTCCTGACGCGCCGTAACATGCAGGAATGAATGAACACGCCGATTCATCTGTGAGCATGCTTCCGCCTGCGGTCATCAACAACCCAAGAATTGATCAACTGCCTCTTTACACACTCCGGCATGTTGGAAACTGGCGTGACCCACAAAGCTACCCTCTACCGGATAGCAAAAACTACAAAGTCTGGGCATGGGAGTTCCTGCGTCGGAATGCGGAGTACGGGGCGTTCGCCCTGTGGTGCGCCACCTTGCCGGAAGACCTTCGCACTCGACAAAAACCAAAATCATCAGACTTGGTGGAGCATCTTGTCTGCATGCCTCCTGCTCCTGCATCTGTGCGCACCTATGGCGACTATAAAAAATGGTGTCGTGAAGAAAAGCAAAATTGCACCGTCCAGACTCCCAATCAAGTCCTGCGGTCGGCGTGGGGAATAACTTACCCGCTTTTGCCAAGTGAGAAATTTCCTGCCACAAAGAAAGCCAAGACGAAGTTCAAGCGTGCGCCAAAATTCCTCAGTACAACTATTTCTCATTTTCTGCCTGCGTGGGCACAGCAGAACAACGGATGTATAAATTATCCAGGAATTAGAAATATCGCTACAAACCTCAATCCCGATGAAATACTTATCCGCTTCAGGATTGATGAGCCAATTGAAAAGCAAACAAAGCGTGCTGGAGTATTTCTGGATCAGTGGCAGCGGAGATATTTGAAGGCCAAGCATATCAGGATTGCTTCCCAGTCCGCCATGGATGATATTCCGAAGCCAAAGTCAGAAACGCCAAAAAATAGGGTCGATCTTAAAGCCGTTCACTATATGTTGCGAATTCTTGATGCCGCGCATGACCCAATTCTTGGGCAGAATGAGCTTTCCCAAAAAATTGTGCGTGATCTTCTCAAAAAATTTGGAAGCGACAAGGAATTAGACGATTTTATGAGTGGGGAGGTCGCGGTGGCTGATAACTGGGAGCCGCCAACCTTTAGTGCTGCCCAGGTTAGAAATTGGTATAACATGGCATGCCACTATGTAACGCAGAATGGCTATTTGGCAGTTGCCGCGTATGCCGCTGGTCACAAAAAAAGAAAGAAGTGATCTTTGAAGTTTTGGCGCACGTTTCAATAGAATAGCACAAATTTAGATTGATTTTATATTTCAATTTAAATTGAATGTGCAAAACTTTCTATGATACCATAAATAAAATTATTTGAAATTCATTGTGCTTGCTAAAATATCTGCGTGCTTTTGAATTCTGATAATATTATCGGTTTTTCCAATAAAGCCTTTCTAAGGCATCATATGGGGTGCCTATTGCACCGACTGGGGGCACTGCTTCCCCGGTGGCTGGACGGCTCCGACTTGGTTCGAGAATGCCGTGAACTGGAGCAGCGTTGTTGGCGTGAACTTGGCTACTCGCAACAACCAGTCTTTGGTGGCGATTTGCCGCCGTTTTTAATTGCGGATGCTGATGGTCATTCCGCCGATTTGTCGAACCCAACTGACCCGGCAGACCTAGCTGACTTGATGGCAACCTTGGAGCCAGCACCACTGCCTGCAGTGTCATACGTTGGCGCGAATCTCGACACGCTGGCGCGGCTGCTGAATATCACGCCCTTCGAGTCCCAGTGGCTCCTGTGGTCGTACTGCGTCCGGCGCTTTGGCTGTGCGATCTTGCCGATCATCCCTCTGCGCGATCAAGAGCATGGCTGCGAGGTGTTGGCGCTGCTGAGCGAGATGCCGGTGGATGTTGTTCGGGATGCCGTGGCGTCGCGCCGGTTGCACACCTGGGGTTTGCTGGATGGCATGGGTAGCGATGATGCGATGCCATCCATGCTCAGCGGCTGGCTGTTGGCCACCGACCAATTTGCTGATTGGATCGAGCAACCCTATGACTCGGACACTGACTTGTTGATAGCGCTCTGCCAGGCGCAAGTTTCATTGCCAGCCTCTCGCTGAGGCCACGTCTCTCGTCGGCTGCTTTTCTGCGGCCGCACTGATTTCTCTCACCCGCGTTTTCTATCCGGTACCTGTTTGCGGAGGACTACGCACGTCCATTTTTTAACCGTTTTGTTTCGTTCCATGCCCAAGGAGATTTCCATGACCACAACACCAACGTCCAAAACCGATGCAGCGGCTCCTGCGCGGACCACGCCGACCATCATCTATTCCAACACCGCCCGGTTCCCGCTGGGCCAGATCGTAGCCACGCCCGGAGCATTGGAACTGCTGCAAGAAACCGGCTTCAGCGCAGCCGCATTGATCTCACGGCATGTTCACGGAAGTTGGGGCAATCTGTGTGATGAAGACCGTGCCGAGAATGACTTTGCTGTCGCGCGGCGGCTGCGGATTCTGAGTTGCTATCGGTTGGTCGATGCTGTGCGGCTGGCGGCAACACCGACAGACAAGCGGTCATCCCTGCCCACGGTCTGGATCATCACGGAGGCCGACCGCAGTGTGACCACGCTGCTTCGTCCAGATGAGTATTGAAATGTCCAAGGCGATTTCATTGAATCGCCCGGCTGTGTCCTATCGGTTCCAGCGGGTATACCCCGGCATCCAGACCGGGCACGCGCTGACGGTGCAGACCAAGCGCCAAGAGCCGGTGCGGTTTTTCATGCAACAGTCCGATCTTGACGGGGCCTGCGGCATACACATCGCGGCGATGATTTTGGCGATCCACGATCTCGCAAAACCGTCTGCCCTGCACGAGATGAGCCACAGAAAGTCCGGCGTCTCCGCGCTGGTTTGGCAGGCTTTTGAGCACACCTATTTTGCTGGAGTCCATCCCGAAGAATGGGTGGAACTGATGGATGGCCTTGACCTGCCATTGGCACTGACAGCCAAGTACGGCATGCAAGACAACGCAGACGGTCATGCTGTCGAATGGCTGATGCGCGGTGGCGATCTGGTGGCACTGGCATTCGCTTCTGTGAAACACAGCCGAACCAAGCACTGGGCGCTGGCGGTTGGCGTGGAAGGTGCGGCGGTCGGCAAGGTGCATACGCCGGACACCATTCTCTTGATCGACCCCAGCGCCAGCGAGCCCAGTTTTGCTCCCTCGAATGCGCGGCTGCGCTTGCCAACGACCGGCCCTGGCAGTCGGCGAGCACCACCGGATTTATTCAAGCCCTCGAATGATGGCAAGCGCAAGCCGGTGCATTGGATATACGAGGCGGCAGAGTGGAATGCCGAAGAAGTTCGATTGCTGGCCGCTGTGCGGCTGCAACGGAGGGTGGCAGCATGAAGCACAGTTTGATGCGGCGCCAAGTCCTCAAGATCGTCGGTGGCATGGTGCTATCACCCCGGCCACTGCTTGCGGCATTGACCCCGGCCGACAAGGTGCAGCAGACGGTGGCGGCGCTGCTGGCGGCGACAGAAGAAGGCTCTCTGTTGCAGATCGACCTGGAAGATTTACGCAACACGCTGAAGCTCTGCGGCAGTTCCCCCCTGAGCTTCACGGCGACGAACCACGACGCGGACAAGGTCCTTGATGCAAGCCGCAACGCATTGGCACAGATGCCGACGCACAACAAAGCAGCCGCTGTGGTGGTGTGCAGCGGGTACGGCAAGGGCTTTCAACTGACCCAGTGTGCAGAGGTCTTCAGGGCGATCCAGCACGCCATGGATGAATCGGCGTGTCTGGTGTTTGGCGTGGTTTCCAACCCCATGCTGGTGGGTGCCATGAGCGTCACTTGGCTGGCTGGCGCACCGGATGGTTAGCGCAGCGGTGAGCGGCGTGTTCCTTGTGGCCGGTCCCCGGTCTTTGCCAACGACGCCTCGTTGATCCGGCGCTTCACCGACGTGCGGCGAAGGTTCTTCGGCAACTGGGCCTCGAAGCCGCCCATCAATTCGGTCATGGTCATGCCAAGGGACTTCGCCAGCGAGTCCAGCACCAGCAACGTAGGTGCAGACAGACCGCGCTCCAACAGCGAGATGTAAGTGCGATCCATGGACGCATCGAAGGCGAGTTCGGCCTGGGACTTGTCGCTGTCCTTGCGCACGCTCTTCAGGTACTCACCAAACGCCACGGCCAGCGGATGACGGTCGGCAGCGACCTTCTTCTTGGCGGTGGTTGGCGTGGATTCCATTGAGGCAAAAATGCCTCAATGACGACTTAAATACGACAGAGTTAATTCTTCATTGTGAGAAACTTCCAGATACAGAAAGAGGATGGAGATGACAGCAAAACTTAAATGCGTGGCCTGGGGTTGCCTCGCCATGGTGTGCGGTTCGGTTTCCGCGCAGATTCGTGATGGCGCCTATACCGGAACACTGGACTGCGGCCCCTTGCTCACCAATCCACAGCAGGATGCTTGGAGCCAGCCGATTCAACTCACCGTGTCGGGCCAGAGCGTGGCCTGGGAGCGGCTGGATAGCCGACTGACCGAGACAGGCTCCAGTGTGCTGCGCGATGGCCGCGTGAGCTTCGCGCTGGAGGGCCGCTGGAACCCTGGACAGGGCCGTTCCGGGCAGTGGCGCAACGTGGTCATGCTGGAGTGGAAGAACGCGGCGCTGTCCGGGCCTGCCACCATTTTTTCTGCCAATGGCGAGCAGCGCTTGCGGGATTGCTCGGTGAGGGTAGTGATGGCCGGGAGCGCCGATACCTCGGCAGCAGCATCGCTTCAACGCAATGCAGGAGCGGCGATCTCATCGGCCGCCAACGGCAAGCTCGCTAATGTGGGTGAGTCGGTGGTGTCCAAGTTGCAGCGCGCTACAGCAATCCCCGCACCGGTGCTCGAAGCTCCTGCGCAGCCCCACAAGCAAGCCCCGATAGCACAGCGCTCGACTGATCCTACAGCCACAGAGTACGAAGCCGCTCAAGCCAAATTGCGCGCGGAGGAAAAAGCTCGTCAAAACCGTGCGCCAGTGCCCAACACACCGGACATGTGCGTCGATGGAGTATGTGTAGAGCAAGACCTGGGGGCTGTTGCTGCGAATTTGAACTGGGCTCCACCCGAGCCCATGGATCAAATTCCGAGCAGTCATCGTAAAGCCTACGAGGACGGAATTCGTCAAGGAATGCAGACCTGCGAACAGGCCAACCAGCCGCTTTGGGCGGACAAGGCGCGCAAGCTTTGCGACTTTCTCATCCTGGGGCCGTTGCGCCCCAAGGCCGATCTGGTGGCGTTCTTCAAGGAGAACCGGCAAGCCGTCTGTGTGACTGGCAGCAAGTATTTCAAGCTGCAGATCAAGACCGCCTTGGGGCCGACCTATGTCGAAGTTCGGTTCTCGCGGGATGGACGACCCAGGATCAAAGAGATTTCCAAGGAATTCCAAATCAAGAACAAGGACGATCTGGCCGATTTGAGCGCACAGATGCGCAAGAAGCACCCCTATATCGGCAAAAGCACTCGTGCAGTGACGGCTCCATGGGGTGGCTATGTCTCCTACGACGATGGCTATGCCCTGGGGCCCACATACCGGCTCGAAGCGCGCTCTGTGCTCTTTGATTCGCGCGAAGAGCCCAACGAGGGAACCTGCACGCCCGTGCGCAAGACGATCACCGTGCAATGAACAGCGCTTCTGGCAATCCATCCGATTTCTTCCTTGACGACAACACCATGATGAACTTTGATTTTTCACGCGCCACGTCGGTGATCTCGATCCTGGCTGCAGCCGCACTCTCGGCTTGCGGCGGTGGTGGTGACAGCAGCGCACCGACCACGCCTGTAACTCTCACACTGGCGGCTGCTCCAGCCATTGCCCCCGCCAACGGAAGCACCGGTGCCGACTATGTGCCTGCGGTGCAGTTCACGGCCAGCAAGGCCCTGGCTGCGGCCGGTATTAAGCTGGTATGCGATGGGGCTGCCGTGGCCGGTAAAACCACCGTCTCCGGCGCCGTGGCGACCTTCAGGGCAGATGCTCCAGGAGTTGCCGCCAATGCACAGTGCACGGCTTCGGTGGACGCTGCAGCAACGAAGGATGCGGCTGGAGCCGTGTTTACCGGCTCAACGGCCTTGACTAGCTTCACGGTGAAGGCGCTGGCTTGTCCTGGCGGCACCACCAACACCCCGCCGTCGTTCAATGGTGCGGCATTGGTAGCCGCCTGCGGCAATGTGTTCATTGAACCTGCGGTTGCCAAGAATCTCTGGCCGGGGATCGTCACTGGCATCCAGGCAGCCCTGGAGATGGATCGCAAGGTCTATGGCCAACTGCAGGCGGCCCAGCCGGATGTGCTGGTGTGCCAGTCGGGTGCCTGCGCGGACTATTTCGCGGGGCCACGGCGGCGCAATGTGACGCTGTACCCGAACACCTATGCGGGCCAGTATGTGGCGCCGCGCATGACCGTGGTGCTCACGTCTCCGACCTGGACGCAGAACCCCTATGTGCTGGCGCACGAGTTCTCGCACGTGGAGGTGGCAAAGCGTACCAATGGCGCGCATGTCCCAGCGTGGTTCGATGAGGGGCTCGCAACATATGTGGGTGGTGAGCCAGTCTGCACGAACGTCACCGGCAAGGGCATTGACGATCTGGGCAAGCTTGATCAGGAGACGGATTGGGTGGCGCACACCGGGCCGGAAGATGTGTTTTTCAAGACCTACTGCCAAGCACGTGCCGAGGTGGCGGCATGGATCGGCAAGCGCGGCAATGCCGGGGTGGTGCAACTGCTGGATGCGGTGCGGCAGGGGCAGCCGTTTGCGGGGAAGTATGGTGCGATGCTGACGCAATAAAGTTAGCCGCCCCTATCGCGGACAGATGATTTGCAAGGAATTTTTTGCCGCACTGACCAACGGTTGCAGTCGCTGTTTCAGCAATCACTATTTGCAGCCGAAACCGTCAATGTTAGTGACCGCAAACATGAGATGCGGTTCGCGCTGACAGTGACGGTCAATGGCCGAATTCGGCGCCAGAGACGGTGCCGGAGATCGCCAATTTGGCCGTTTTGAGCGACTTTCGATGGTGGCGTGTGGCTCTCCAGTGCCAACCATCGAAAGCTCGCCAAATCGCGTTTAAATTGATTTCATATTGTGATATTCGGTGATGGCCGGAGCATTGAACGTGTCGCTGCTTATTTGTTGGCTTTTGCGTCTCCGGCATCAGCACCTTTGCAAAGGGCCCCCCATTTGTGGGCATAGCTATTGAAGCCGGTACCCTGGATCAGAACCTCACCAATGGTTTTCATTGCACGGCGCTGAAGTTCGACGCTGGGCTCCCCACGAATATCAATGCCGGTTTTTGCCAAGATGGTTTTGCGCGTGGCCGCGAACGTGCTGTGACTGTCGGTGAATGCCGTCCGGTGTCCGCTAAGCCACAAGAGCAGTTTCATTTGTTGAACGTTCGTGAGGTCGCTGAGATGCTCGATTTGGGGCGCCACGCCGCCTGCTTTTGACAGACGCTCGATCCATACTTGCATGCGCTGGCGGGCAGCTTCAACATTCCATGCCAGCGGGTCGTTCAAGCCAAGGCGTTTGAGTTCAGGTGCGCGCAGCACCAATTCGAGGCGCACGCAGTTCTGCACCTTCTCCAGCAGATATTTCCGACCATAAACATGGGCAGGAAGACCGCGCTTGGGCTTCTCGATTTCCAAATCCTTACGGTAAATCCGAAGAGTCCAGCGGCTACTATGCTGCTGAACATAGACGGTTTCAATGCCGTAGGCACTCGCATCTTTGGCCTTCGCATAAACCAAGCTGCGCAACGCAGCCATAACGGCAGCGGCGCGCTCGGGCATACCGCAATCGCAATGCACGGCGTAGTCAATGCGAACCATCTGAAACTTCCCTTTGTTGAGCTTGGCGCGCTCTTTCACAGTTGGATCAATACCCATTTGTTTCAGAACGGCATTAATCATACTGAGGCAAGGTAAAAAAAGTTCCTCCACGCCGACAATGTTCTGACCCGTCGAGAATTTTGGAATGGACGCTTCAATATAGAGCTTCGCACCATTATCCCGGCTCAACACGCGGGCATTGATTTCACGAGAAAACTTGGAATGAACACGAAGCTCGAAGTTGCCCTCTCTTTTCAAATTCTGGTTGTTCTCTGCCAAGCGCTTCAAGGGCTTATGGCGCAGATCAATGACAACCGCCACAGTATCAATCAGACAAGAGAAAAAGGGTTTCCATTCGGCAGACGGTTTGACCACCACCGTTGCCAGCGGAAAGCGCATGCTCGGCTTTAGCGGCGTGCTCGGTTGCTTTTGCCGTGCCCGCTTGGGCGATGTGAGCATACGGCCACGGCGGCCAGCCATGGGTACGCGCTTTACTGGCGACCTGGCTGGATCAGAAAATATGCTGTTGCCGATGAGTTTGGGCAGCTTATTGGGATGGTTTTCATGAGTTCTCATAATCGACTCAAAAACTAATATTTCAATGAATTGTTGCGTATTACAGCCAGCGGCGAGCGCAGCCCTTTGCACTGATTTTGCGAGCGGCATACTCCCGCGCTGGCCGGTTTATGTCTTCAATCGGACGTGACAACGTGACAAGCTCAGTCCGCCGTTTCACCGTCAAAGCGGATGGATGCGCGAATCGCATAGAAGCGTTTACGCAGCTTTTCTTCCATGGGCAGCCGTACTTGCATTTGCCAGCCCTCGCTGTTTTTCACTAAATAGCCCGCGTCATACAACTTCTGCAATGCCATCTGGAGGCCGAATTTCTCGGTCAGAAGGGCCTCCAGCACCCCTGGCAAGAGCAGATAAACCATCTCACCGCCGCTGCCTTTGGTGTAGCCCATGACATTGCTTTGATCCGAGCGTCCGAACATGGCAAGGGCCGGGAAACGGTTGGCATTGCGGTCGATGAAGTCACGGACGGTCGTGATCACTTTTTCGCCGATGGGCGTGGTGTGGTGGGCTTGGCGAGCGGCATGCTCACGCAGAACCAGGCGCAGGGCCTTGAGCACCACCTCAGGCTTGAGTTTTAGCACCTTGAGATTGATCGCCAGCCAGCCCGTCACAACCCAGACCGCCAATCCGCTGACCAGGCGCAGCGTGACCCGATCCTTAATGTCCAAGCCTTCCAGCAGGCCGGTCTCTGCTTCCTTCAGCTTCTTGGGAAGCCAGTCACGAATTTTTCCGGGAGGCTGCTTGGCAATGGCGGCGATCCACTCGGCCCAGGCCGCACCGTAGTGCTCCCCACACGCCCGCTTCAGTTGATTCGCAAATTCATGCGCCTGCATGCCCTCCGGCAGGGTGTGAAAGGCACCATGCGGCCCCTGCAGCACCAACTCGAAGCAACGAGCAGAGAAGCCCTCCGGCAAGCTCATCTTGGAGTCGCCGACCATTTCCATGAACGACATTTCCGACGAAAAGCTCACACCGCATGACAGTTCATCGCCTGCCTGGACTTTCTGATTGGCCGTGCTGGTCAGGCGCTGTCCGCCATTGGCAACCAGGAAGCACAGGCCCATCAGCCCCTTCATGTCTTCCGCTTTATGAACGTCTTGGAAGAACACGGGCGCATCCGGGTGCTGCTCCATCTTCACGCGCAGGCCGTTGGTGGTGCCCGATGCGTCGTCGATCTTGTCGGCGCGCTCACGGACACTGCGGCCCACCTGCTGCAGCGTAGTCTTGCCCACGCTGCTGGGGGCCACGATCATCAAGATGGGGATCGGTAGTCCCAGCGCGCGGGCCAGCGCAGGAGCCAGCGCGGCCAGCACCGACACCAGCATGTAGGGGTTGCCCGGCAGATGGACGCCAATGGCTTTTTGCCAACTGGCGAGGTCTCCGGACGGCGGATCAATGCCGCCAGCCTCATTGATCACCACCACGGACAAAGGCGGCTTGAGACCAAAGAAGTAGGGCTTCCCGTGCAAGACGTAGAAGCCATAGCGCTGGCCTTGCAACTGCAGGCTGTGAAAGCCCTCGCGGCGGGCGACATACACCTCCTTGTCCGCAGACTCTGGCAGGATCGCCGCCATGGTGCGCAGCCCCTTCGGCGACATGAAGCTGGACATTCCGGCGCGCACGGCGAAATGCGCCAACCCCTCGCAACGGCCAAGTGCCAGTTCTTTTTCGTCCAGGGTGGCGTGGATATCATTGCCGCGCTTGTCCGTCGCCTTCACCAGCAATTGTCCCGACAACTCCCCCTTGTCATTCACCACCTGGTTGACCGAGAGCAGGTTCTTCGGCAAATCGGGGCTCAGCCGGGTAGCGGCGGGCTTGGACGAGGGCTTTTGCTTTTTCGGTTTGCTTTTAACCGCAGGGGGCGCGGCTTCCTTATTCTTGTGATCGTCTGCTTTCGCTGTCTGGTTCATGGCCTTAATCCTTCGCGACGATCATGCTCATATGGGATTGAAGGAACTTGGCCACTACCTCATCGGTGTAGCGCACCGTTTTTCCAATCTTGATGTAGGGAAGCTCTTTCTTGAATTTGCCCAGATAGCGCCACTGCGCGGGCGTCCTGGGGTGGATTTTCAAAAGTGCCGTCAAGTCTGCGTCAGACCATAGTTTTCCAGGGACAACCAGTCCTTCGGTGGATTTTTGAGTCACGATATTTGCGCGATTGCGCGCCCGTTCAAAATTAATACATGGCATCTGTTAATGCCGCTTGAACGTTTGTTTACCGCTTGGGTTGTTATTGTTGAAGCAGAGGCTTGAAGAGCCGGGCCGAAGCAGCACCCCTCCGTTTGTCTCAGCATGGACGCTGCGATAAGCGGAGAAGACTGGTCTTGTGCCTGTACTCTTGGCTTCGGTCTCTGCTGATTCGCATGGTCGCGTAGGTTGGCTGAATTCGCAAAAAAAGTAGCCGCCCTCTACTTTTTCTGACAGCGATGCGAGGGTGTGCTAGCGGTTTTCTTCGTGCTGTGAGGGATGTGGCTGGTGGTGTTCATGCCGCTGAGTACGTGACAACGTGACAAGCCATACGCGCAAGCTTGCAACGCTGGCGATTGCTGGCCTTTTTCACAGTCTCGCCAAAAGACTCCAGAACAGCGCGCCATGTGATGACGCCACTCTGCATCCAGCCAAGTAAGAAAGCCGCTCAAAAGCCGTTTTGGTAGCTTCTGGAGTGGATTTTTCTGACGGTTATTGCCAGCGACGGATGGCGACGAGCAGTAATCTGCTGTCTATTTGAAGTACACGCTATTTTTACAAATAGCGGGGGCTCTTTTTATGTCCACTTAGAGTGGTTTGGAAATTTATTGACATATTCCAAATTACCTCTTAGATTCTATTAAGACACATTTGATAGAAAGAGCCAGTCATGACAACCAAACAGCAACTATCCAGTACCGGACAAAAAATCGGCTATATCCGAGTATCCAGTGTGGATCAAAATGATGCACGCCAGCTAGATGGGTGGATGCTGGACAAAATATTCACAGACAAGGCTAGCGGCAAAGACGTGCATCGGCCGCAACTGCAGGCAATGCTCAGCCATGTGCGCGAAGGGGATCATGTGTACATCCACAGCATGGATCGCCTGTCCAGATCGTTGAAAGATTTGCAGGAAGTGGTGGAATTGTTGACGGCGCGCGGGGTGGCCGTGGAGTTCTGCAAGGAGAACCTGAGATTTGAGCGACCTGGGGCCACTGGTAGCGGTCATACGGCAGCCTATTCCAAACTGCTATTGCAAATGCTCGGAGCCGTGAGTGAGTTTGAACGCGCTTTGATTCGAGAACGTCAGCGAGAGGGGATTGCTATCGCCAAAAGCAAAGGAGCCTATAAAGGTAGAAAACCAGTGCTTGATGAAACTGCTAGAACTGCGTTGCAGGAAATGGTGGCTCGTGGCATGAAAAAAACTGAGATAGCCCAGGTGCTTGGTGTATCGAGAGCAACTGTTTATCAATACTTGAACGCCATTATTTAGAGGGTGCCGAGATCCTGCACATTGGTTTCTCAAGTTGCTCCACAAATTTGGCATGGCTGGATACCTGTTCCATATGAGGGGAACCAGTCTCCAAATTGATTACAACACTTCCGGCGCACGACCGCCCCTCATCTGAGCCTGCTGAAAATGGGAGACTTCCTCGATCTTGCTTTAGACTTTGCGAATGGCAATTTTCTGATATTTGAGTACAGGCAACATATGTTTTGCTTTTTGAGCAAACACTAGCGACTATTTCGGGGCGAGGGTTCCCGTGTCTTCCTCTCCCATTTGAGAAAAGCACTGTACCTGGTTTTACAGCATCCAGTAATTTATTTGAGAAATCTGTGGTGAAATCTGTTCCTGGCTTTCCACCATGGTGAGGGAAAACGAGTGTGGATGCAGCCAAATCTTGGCCACTAGATACAATTTCCTCTAATGTTTTCTGCTCCATGTCTGCTGCGAGGAGTGCTTTTATCCCACTTTTGTGCGAGACACGCACAACAATGCTATGAGAGTTCGCCGATATTTTTTTTCCATTCTCATCTCTTGCCCCAACTCCACCAAGTGCATTGAAAACGTTTGGCGATAAAGCGTCTAGAGAAACATCTTTTCCTACCCAGTCCTTAATGACTCCTCTAAAAACACCAATTTGCAAATCAATCTTACCCTCATTGAACTGAGATGCGAGGATGGCTCGTACGTCACGCCAAATTTTTGTATCTTTCGCGGCGTCGGAATTCAATATAACTTTCTTGACCTTAACTTGTTCTGAGGACAGAAGGCCTATAACTCCTGCAAGGTGGTCGTCATCAGTATGGGAGATAATTATTAGGTCAACTTCTGTAATGCCTACAGAAGAAAGATAAATGGAAGCATATGGACCTTTACCTGCATCAATAACGGCAACGAGGCCATTGTCAAAAAGTACTGAGCAGTTCCCATGCCCAACATCAAGCACTGTAAGATGGGAGCTCATAATGTCTTCCAGTTGGAAAAATATAATTCGGTCACATCTTCAGCACCAGTGTTAACTTCGGCAGTTACACGTGCTTCGCCCTTTTCCTTGAGTTCTTCTTGAATATTGATCGCTTGGGGAAAGCGGTCAACCTTTACCCGGATTTTGACGCCACTATGTGGATCCCAATTTGGAACCACAACATTTAGATCGAATGAATCTCCGTTCTTTTCAAGACCTTCGATCCGAACAAGGGTTCTGATTGGTTGCCTTCTTGTGACAAATGTGCCTTTGTATTCACCAATGCAAAGCATAAATGCTTCTATCAACGAGCTGGGCTCAAGTGATTCGCTTGAGATGGTTTTTGGAATGAATCTTTTTTGTCCATCTAAAGACAGTGGGGTGAAGTGACTTGAAATGATGAACGGGATTTGCCGTTTGTAGGCAGCCTCACCATATATATCCCCATTAAATGGAGAGTATTTCGTACTGTTTAGCTGATAGTCGAAGATGATGCCGTCGGTATAAGGGTCGATTGATCCGAACAAACTATCAATATCTTTGATTGGTGCACATACATCCACCCCCTCTAAGCCCATGTCCCTAATAGTTTCAAGATACGCATCTCTTACCAGTGGATCGTCATCTATGACATGAATACGCTGAATTTCTTTGTCTAAAACCATCAAGGACATTTTATTTCCCCAATATTGGCAAATCTATCAAAAATTCTGCTCCGCCCAGGTGGCCTGGTGTGGATACAGAAACAGTTCCTCCTAAATCTCGTACGGTATCTCGTACAATAGTTAAGCCAAGTCCTGTTCCATTGCTTGACGACGTAATGCCAGGCAGCCAAATTTCATTCGTTTTTAAATCTTGAATTCCTGGGCCGCTATCAGAGACAACGATTTGGCACCTTGATTTGCTTACCGTTGTTTGTATTTTTATTAGGCGATGATCTGTTCCGGCTCGTCTGAATGCGTCAACTGAATTATTCACAAGATTTGCAAGAATTGATTCAAATGCAGCTTCGCTTGCGTATATAAAGGGATTTTCGGAGGAGAGATCAAGTTCAACCTGGGTGTCTCTGCCTCGCCAAAATGGAGCCATCAAATCAATAAGCGTTGATATGGTTTTGTGCAAATCTACTTTGCCAATCTTCCTTTTTTCAGCTTTAATTAGGCCAAGAGTGGCTGCGCCTAGTGTGCTAAGTGATCCAACTGAGATCGCTATTTTGTCGGTAGGTCCTAATAATCGTGGACGCTCATCTATCGACGTAATTTCATTTATTCTTCGTTGCAAGGTTTTAAGGTTGAGGGAGATCACCTTCAATGGATTGCCTTGACTTTCATGCGCAAAAGTGGCTGCCGTGATTCCTGCCGTGCTTAGAGTTCTGTATAACTGAATTTCTTTCCGCAATGCGTCTGCTTCTCTATCCCTTGAGGAAGCGTATTTCTTGAAAGCCACTTCAACTGTAGCGCGCGAATCATTGGGGATTTTTAATAGCGCTGCAGCAAATGCGTCTTTTTCAGTTTTTGCAGCTTCTTCCGCTTGTTGCTTCTCGAAGGCTCTTCGCTGCTCTGCTTGCGCCAAGCGCCATTTAGCCAGCCACTCTAAGGCATCGAGAGCAAAACTCGTGAGTTCTACAAATGTTTCGTCTTCAATAAATCCAGATCGATCTGTCTTTTGAACTAGTTTATAGGTGCTGCGGCTTTTTAGTACTACTCGACCAATTGAATTGTTCGTGCTGGGCCTCTCCTCCGGGCTACGTGCTCTCGAAAGATTGATTTGAAGCCAGTCATTGCCGGGGTCTCCGTATGGAGCGACACGGACATTATCCTGATATATATGGACACCACCAAAGTGGTTCAGCCATTGCCGAATTTCTCCAACGCGAGATTTCCTTCCCTGCATGAAGCTGTTGGATTTAAGGAGGAACGTCCATAAATCGAATTGGCAAGGGGGAGCGTAATATGGTTTATCTTGTTCTTTTCTTTTTATTTCCGCATGCCCGGCGGATGCTAATTCTTCACCTCGCCAGTCCAATAGCCTTACAGTGGCTCTCCCATCAGAGTCCAAGGTGGCGGACAAATGAAAATCCGATTCGTCAAAATATTTTTTCTTTACAAACTTCTCAATATCAGTGAATTCTGCGCTTTCCAGTTCGACTTGGAAGCCTGTTGTGCTATCACCAAATGGGTCTGTAAGCAGAATAAGGGACCTTGCGAGTTTTCTAACTTCATCTGCCCTAACGGCTGCCCGTAGTGATCGCAATTCGATAACTGTTCCATGTCCACTGCTTGTTTTTTTATCTGTATTTATCGAAAGGCTAACATCTTCAACGGTTTTTGCCTGCTCGAAGTCATCCCAGTTAATATGTAGTGAATGAATACTTCTAGGTGCCCCATTCTTAACGGACGAAAGGAAAACCTCTTTTCCCATTCGCAGCGCAGCGAGCCGTCCTAAGCCTTTACTGCCAGCCGGCGTTCTACCTAAATCTGTCTGCACATCAGAGCTTTTTTCTGACTTTCCTAGAACAAGCCACGAATCTTTGATGGCGTTTTGATCCATACCATTGCCATCATCGGAGACGCGAATGATTCCGCCTATTCCACTGGTATCAAAAAGTTCGATTTTGCATGTCCGTGCATCTGCGTCATACGCATTTTTTACTAACTCTAGAATGCTTTGATCGAAGGTTTGATTGAGTTCTTCCCCGAGTCTGGCAAGTATTCGAGGAGAGAATTTCAATTTAGCAGATTGCATTGATTAACTCTCCCAGTTCTGCAGCGGAACGGACTTCAAGGCGGCGGTTGTAAGGTGCCTGCAGCGGATTTGATCGTTAATGTGATCAGTTGTGGCTTGGTCGCCTAGGATTTTTGCTAGCTTGCGACAGTCCTCAAGACTTTGGTTTCTGGGTAGAGCAACAATTAGGTGATTTTCTACCGCTACTAATTCAGGTGCAGTAATAATTGTGCAGATTATTCTCTGTTTGTCCGAAGGGTTAGATGTGCGCCGTATTGCTACAAATGGGGTTTTGAAGCAACTACCGTTAAAACGTCTATGTGTAGAAATCTCAGTCTCCGCATTGGCAGGAGCGTTGCTGACGCGAAGATAAGGCTTCCATGAGCCCTTATCTCCTTTATGTCTGTGTGGAACAACGGAGCCAACCCGGATCAAGAAAAAATCATCTACAGTTGCATTGCAACGAAGGACCGCAGCCGGACTTGTATCTACGTTCGGAGTGCTGTGGATTTCGTATCGATTTATGAATACATCTACATCTGTTCGTTTTTCGAAGCGACCATATATTTTTGTTTTTGTAGTGCTGGCTCGCTTTGAGATTTCCTCCCTCCACCGCTGGTATCGGGTTCCACCTCTTAATACATCTGGAAGCACCGCGATGACGACTTGTCCTTCTTTTCTATAATTTATAACCGCCTCTAAGAATATTGCTGCGAGTTGGGTTTTTCCAGTGCTCCAAGTGCAGTTGATTTCTGCGTTTCTGTGTCCGAATGGAGGATTGACTAATATGCAGTCAAATTCCCTGCAAATAGATGGGCTGCTGAGATAATCAATTTTTTGGATGTTTTTGAAAAGATTGCTAGCTTTTATATCTGTGTTTTCTGTCAAAAGACCATGGCGGTTTTTGGCTAGCAATGCCAGTCGCCATTTTGCGGCATTAACAAATGCTTCATGCAAGTCTGTACCTCCCAATCTCTCGCCCCAGGCATCTAAAGTTTTGGATAAACTATCTTCAAGAGGGAGAAGCTTCGCCGCCGCAATTAAGAGGTCCCCTGCGCCGCAAGCGGGGTCAAATATTCTGGCGCCATTTATTATTAGGTCTTCTGCAAATCCTGCAGTTTCTTGAGACAACGCATGACCGCTAAAAAAAATCCCGTCCTTTGTTCGGATGGGCCTTGGGATTTTTGCGTGTACTTCATCTGCGGCAGCGCCGTCAAGTAGCCGATGAACCTCTTGATCGACAGTAGTGGTTTGAACTGACTTCTGGACTTGCGCCACAAATGGGAGGTAAAAATTGTCGGGGGATTGCAAATTGGGCGACATTTGTTATTGACTTTTTGCTTGACTAGCGGGTCGTGAAGTTCAGTGTATGTTGCGTTACAAGCGTTCTACCCTGAACGGCAGCTTTCCCAGGTGCGGCTCATGTACTACTGTGCATGTTGGACGCGGTGGGTTGGCCGTAATGTGAGAGCTAGGCTGGTGAAGCAAGGAGTAAATGGGCTCAGTTTGTACCTGCTGCCGTATAGATAGATGCAACTGCCTTCTCCATTGCTTCGCGTACCGGGTCAATCCACAATCGGTCATAAGTCTTCGTGGTGTCCAAGGACTTGTGGTTGAGGGACTTACCGATGATCGATAAATTTGCTCCGCTCCCTGCCATCCAAGCACCAAATGTACGCCGTAGGTCATGAAGCCGCACGTCTTCGATGCCCGCTTTTTTGCGAATGGTTTCCCATGCTCGCTTGGGTTCGACCAGATGGCCTTGGGCCCCTGTGCTGGGGAACACGAAAGGGCTGTTGGCGGCGTCGGGGTCTGCCTTGCGTTCCGCGAGGACTTCCAGCGCCTGCGGGAGTAGGGGGATGATCTGCGACTCGCCGTTCTTGGTCTCGGGGATCGTCCATTCCTTCCGCACGAGGCTGATTTGGTCCCAGCGCATAGCCAGCACGTTGGAGCGACGTGCGCCCGTGACCAAGCTCATCTTGATGTAGTCGCGGGCCACGGGATTCCTGCATTCGTTCACAGCCTGGAAGAATGCCGGAAGCTCTTCACGGGTCAGGAAGCGCGAACGTTTGTTTTCCTTGTGCCGCCTGACGCCGCGACACGGATTCAATCCATCGTAAAGCTCTGCGCGGATGGCCTCGCTGAAAACGCTGCTGACCAAGGCTAGCACGCGGTTGGCGGTGATGGGGTGCGTTTCCGCGATCTTGTTGAAGACAGTCTTGATTTCGTGAATACCGATCTCGGACAGGCTGCGCTTGGCAAGGTTGACGCCGTACTTCCGGTCGGATAGGTACTTAGTGAACTTTGCTAAGTCCTCCTTGTGCGTCTTCTTGCGTGGCTTGCTGTGCTGTTCATAGTACAGCGTGAACATCTCGCCGAAGGTGATTTCCGCGCGTTGCTGCCGCTTCTTGTCAGCGGGGTTGCTGCCCAGCGCGACTTTGCCATTGTGTTCGATGGCCTTGGTGCGCGCTTCGTCCACCGTGAGGTCGGTGGTGCGGCCGATCTTGATGCGCTCGGGGCGGCGGTTGATCTTCTTGTACAGAACGTAGGTCTTGACGCCGCTGGCGCCGACGCCGACAGCCAAGCCGGGCACTTTTGTGTCGTAGTAATACTTCCAGCCGGACTCCGGGATCGGAAGGTTTTCGATGCTCGCCTTGGTGAAGTTGATGCGGTTGGTGGAGCTTGTCATGGTGGTCAGAACCGTCATGGCAAACGACCATCGGATGGACTTCTGGTTGCTACCGTATTGCTACTGTGCAAGCGAATTGCTACCCCATTGCTACCATCAGAGTCGATTTTGCATGACGCATGAAAACTTGGTTGATTTAAAATTTCCATTATAAATCAACAGTTTATGATGATTTTTGACCGTTCATGACCTCGCATGATGCTATGCTTTTTGCGTCTTTTAATCCGTTGGTCACAAGTTCGAATCTTGTACGTCCTACCACCCGATTTCTTGTGTGATATGAAAAGCCTGCTATTGAATAAATAGCAGGCTTTTTTGTTTTGGGTTCAGGAATAGCCTCAGATGGGCTCATCACTACCCAAAAAAGGTAGCGTGCTACCCGGCGCCCCGGTAGGGTCCCCGTACCATGGCAAGCATTCAAGAAAGACCGGGTGGCGAATGCGGCTGTCAGCGGTCATCAGGATCGCGGCCCGAACCCTTTCAGCTACACCACTGCGGGTCGGACCGAGAAAGGTCTGCCGGCGGAAGTGGCTTGGCGCTGCGTGCCGCCATGGCAGCTCCCTATAGGTAGCAAGTGAATTCAACCGTCCGATACACTTGAACACATATGTATTCATATGGAGGAGCGGAGATGAACTTGCGCAGTGCCTGCGTCGGCTTGGCGTTCTTGGCCGCGGCGAACGCGGCCCAAGCCATTTACACGATCAACATCGATCAGGTGGGCGCGGATGTTGTGATGACAGGCTCCGGCTCGCTCAATACGAGTTCAATGTCTGCGTTGACAACCATCGGGTTGTGCGCTGCAGGACACGGGTTGATCCACAACAACGCTATCTGCATCGGGACGGAAACGACTGCAGACATGTTCAGCGGTGTGCTATTCCCAAGCTTGACTGGCGTAGCCTCCACACCACAAGCCGGCACTGGTTCCATGGGGCCTGGCGTCTACATTCTCGGTGCCGATCTTTATTTGCCCGAGAACTACATCTCTGAGGCTTCCATCTCGAACTCAACGACGTTCGCGGGGACAACCCTCGCGGGAGCGGGGCTGACCGTCGGAACCCGAACGCTCTTCTTGCCCTCGGGCGACGAGATCATCATCAACATCGGGCTGGCTCCGCCGCCAGTTGTCCCCGCCGCCAGCATTCCTACCTTGAGTGAGTACGCCTTGATGGCCATGGCGTCAATGATGGCCATGCTGGGCATCGCAGCAGTGAGACGCAGGCGGGGCTGAAGGCTGCCCGGGCTTTCCAGCAGGAACCCCGATCAGCGGCAGCGCCACTGCCGGGCCCCAGCTATGCACACAGGACCCGAAGTTGACGTGTCGGTTGACTTTTGAGGTTGGCGGCTGCACGTCATCTGGCAGTTTCAGGTTGCTTGCTGCTGCCAATCAACCAACGTCCGCCCCAGGTCTTTTGGGTGGCCACAAGGACCGCAGCGTGTTCCTGGATCGCTGCGGGCCAGCTTCCGCACATCGACAACAGCCACGGCATCGCGCCGCGGGGGAACCTCCAGGCGGCGTGCACAGCGCTAGGCCACACGGCCATTCTTGAAGAACGTGCGCTCGGTTTCGCGCGGCTGGCTGCCGTCGGGCTGGCTTGCCATGCGCACCACGGGGCCCTGCAGAAAGCCTGCCACCAGTTGGCCTTCGCGCCATTGGCGCATGTCGGCATCGAGGCTCAGCATTTCGAACAGGCGCCCCGTGCCCTGGGGGGCCAGGTCGTTTCCCTGCGCGTCCAGGCAGCGCAGGTAGCGCGTGGCGCCATCATGGCCCTCGATGCTTTCGGTGTTGAGTGCGCCGCTGGGCCAGTAGCGCAATTGATGTTCGCCCTTGTCTTGGCGCCTGCAGCGCAGCAGTGGTGCGCCACAGGGGTAGAAGTGCTCGCTGCACAACTCCTCTCCGTACCAGTACAACTGCGTGCTTTCGCGCTGGCCCTGGGCGTCGAAAGCCTCATGCAGGCCATGGTGGCCCAGGCCCAGTGCCAGCCGGTCGCTGCGCACGGACTGCAGGGCGCCACTCATGAAGTGCTCGCCGCTGGTCCAACTGTTGCTGGCCTGGCTGGGGTAGTGGATCCAGTGGCGACCGCGCTCATTGCCAAAGCCCTGTGTCTCGCACTGCAGCAGCGTGCGGTCGGGCGAGAACCAGACCACGTCGCAACCGCAGTCCTGATTCTCGAAGACGTTGGGGCCGATGGGAAAACCATCCACGAAGCGCAGGCGGTGCGCACCGTCTGCAAGCGTCACATGCTCGACACCGCTGCCACGCAACCCGGGCACGGCCGCCAGGGCGAAATAGCGGTGTGGGTGGCGCACGATGTCCTGCTCCAGCCGCTGGCGGACAGCGTGGTGCAGGGCGAAGAATTCGGTGGCGATGGCTGCAAGGCGCTCCCCGTGCGGGGCGAGCAGAGCCTGGTAGGCGTCCCAGGCATCTTCGTCACCGCCTTCTTCTCTCTCATCATCATCATCATTTTCTTGGTCCGGATACGCCTGCGCGACCATATTCCAGATCGCGTGCGCTTCCTCGATCAGCGGCAGCACGGACGCATAGACGGGATTGGCCGCGATGATGCCCGGCACCGCGCTTGCATCGTCCAGATGCGCGGCCACGTTGTCGAAGTACTGATCCACGCCGCCATTGGAGACCTGCGCGTCGAACAGGTCGAAGTAGTACACCGCCCGCGCCAGCGGCGCGAAGCCGTCAGGCCCGGATGCGTGCAGCGCATCGACGACGGCACGGCTGAAGTACGGGGCGCAGCGCAGCAGCGCGGGCCAGTCGGCAAGGGGCAGTCGTGGGCTCATTCCATGTCCTTGTGCTGTTTCAGGAAGGTCTCGCAGACCTCGGGCCGGTTCAGCCACCGGGCCGATTGGTCCTCCATCGCTTCGGCATCATCGGAGCCGGGCGAGGTGATGAACAGAACCGCAGCGTTGGCCCCCTGGCGGTGCCGGCCCAAGAAGCCCTCGTTGTCCAGCCGCTTCAATGCCTCGATCAGGGCGTGAGGCTCCTGGGCCTTGACGGTGTCGGATGAAGCCACGTCACCGGAGCCATGGCCCTGTCCATGGTCCTCATTCTTTATGCTCCCGTATTGATAGCTGCTTGCGATTTGTGGACGGGCGCTGGTGGCTATTTTCATTTACGTCACCTGTACGAAGAAGAGGCCACTGCAGTCGGTGCTCTCGTTGGCCTGCGTGGGCAGGTACAGGTAGCCTACCCCGTCGGCCAGGTAAAACAGGTTGCGCAGCGGCGCGGGCAGGTTGCCGCCGTCGATCTGCAATGCGAAGGCCAGGCCGCCGAGTTCCAGGTCTTCGTTTTGCAGCCATTGCGGCGCACCGCCGATGAAGGACCGCGCGTCCCCGCCGGCCTGCACGTGGATGCCGTGCGGGGGCAGTTCCAGCGCGCTCTGCACCAATGTGCCGGCCTCGTGCACCAGCACTTGCGTGGTGCCCCGGCGCAGCAGCGCCAGTTCGGCCGGGTCGCCGTGGTAGGTGATCTCGTCGAGGAAGTACGTGCCCGGCGCGTAGGTGGTGAAGACCGAGGCGATGCGGCCCGCGCCGATGTCAATGCCCGCATGCTCGGCCAGGAATGCCGCGGGCAGCGATGCGGCGAGCACCAGCGGCCGGCCCGAGGGGCCGTGCGGCCAGTGGGCCACGCCGCCGATCAGCGCGCCGCCGCCCAGGCGGGGCGCCAAGGGGTGAACGCCGTCAGGGGTGATGGTGAGGGGTGTCGGCATGGTTTTGCTTCACATGTGATGGCTGCTTGCGCTTGCTGGAAGGGTGGTGGAGGTCGGTTTAGATCAAATCACTTCTTTCATCACACGCAGCGCCAGCAGTGCATACGGTACTGGGAGATGCTGGTCAATCGCAATCTGCGAAGCAAGGTGCGAAGTAGTCTTCGTAGAAGTCGATAAAGCTGGGTCCGGTGCGATCGACATGGCCGCTGTGCGAGCTGGGGTAGAAGTGCACCACGGGATTTTCGCCGTCCACCACGCGCGATGTGTCCAGGCAGGACGGCTCGTTGTCGTCCCCATTGCACTGAATGGCCACGAGGTAGCAGTGGCGTGAACCCGCGTCTTGCCGCCAATGCAACGTGTCGTCGTGCGCGGTGCCGCGCCCGCCCAGTGGCTCGCCCGCGGGTAATGCGGAAATCGGGAACAGATCCAACCCACCGTCGCCGGTGCGCAGGATGAAGTTGCGGACTGAGCCGGAGATGCGCAGGTTGAGTGCCGCCTCGACGTTGGCGATGGCCTGCTCGATGCTGGCACCGGCTCAGCTGACTTCGGCATCGGTATCCTGTCGCGCAAGATCATGCAGACGGATAACCAAAGTGCCGATGCGTTCACGGGAGCGTGAATTCCTGATGTTCTCTTTGGCAGTGGCATCTGATCTGGGGTTCATGGCACATCCTGCCTCCGTGCCTCCGTGCCTCCAGACCCAGGCTGGCGCCAAAGGTCCGGCGTGGATGTGGCGCAGCGCGGAGGCTGCCAAGGAAATCAAGATGCTGATTGGTGAAAGCGTTTCACGGGTTGGCCAGGGCGCCACACTGGTTGACCAGGCCGGCACAACGATGACCGAAGTGGTCAGCGCCATCAAGCGCGTGACGGACCTCATGGGAGAGATCAGCGCCGCCAGCGAGGAACAGAGTCAAGGCGTGGCGCAGGTGGGAGAAGCGGTGATGCAGATGGACTAGGCCACCCAACAGAATGCGGCGCTGGTCGAAGAGATGGCGGCAGCGGCTAGCAGCTTGAACAATCAAGCGTCAGAGTTGGTCAATGCGGTAGCGTTTTTCAAATTGTCAGGCGCAGATGGAGCCGTCGTGCGCAGCCGCAAAACCGAGTCGTTCCCCGAACAACGACCTACCGTTGCCGCTCGTCTAAGGTAGTTCGCCGAGGAGGGGACCGCCTTGGTCGATGGCCAGGCGCGGACGGCAGGCATCCTCCACGACGGCTTTCAGCGATGCCATCCCGCGCGCCCGCAACTGTCATCTCCGGGCCCTCCAGGGGCATATCCAAGATTGCCTACCTCCTCGGCTCAACCACCGGGAACATCGTCTCGAAGCTGTCGAACATTGCCAGCAACTCGCCAAGCTTGGCGCGGTCACCCTCGACCTTGATCTGCCCGGTCTGCACCGCTTCGAGGAAGGTGGTCTGCCTAAGCGTAATTGCGTCCAGCGTGGCACGGCTCAGGGTGAGGGTTGTGTCTGCATTGCGGGCTTGGCCACTGGCATGGGTGAGTGCCGAGTTCTCCAGCGTCAGCGCGAACTGCTGCTTGGAATCGGTGAAGTTCCAGTTGATCACCATCTTCTTGCCTTCGGCCTTGGCCGCATCAAGGCGCACAGCCAGGTAGTCGAAGTACAGCTCGTTGCTCACCGCCTTGAGCGTGTCGGGGGTGCTGCTGCTGCGCGCAGGGATCTTCGGTACTCCGCCGCGCAGTTCCATCGCACCCGCCAGGTAGGCGTTGCGCCAGGTGCTGGCCTCGGACTGATAGCCCAGCTGCTCCAGGGCGTCGGCGCCCAATTGGCGCGCCGCGCTGTTGTCCGGATCGGCAAACACCAGCTGATTCATCACGCTGGCCACCCAGCGGTACTCGCCTTTCTTGAAGTCATCGCGGGCACGGGCCAGCACGGCATCTGCGCCACCCATGTATTCGATCGTCTTTTTCGCATGGGGCACGGGTGGTAGCGGGTCCAGGTTGGCCGGGTTGGCGTCGTACCAGCCCAGGTACTTCTGATAGACCGCCTTGGCGTTGTGGCGCAGTGTGCCGTAGTAGCCGCGTGCCGACCATTCACGCTCCAGGCTGGCGGGCATGCGCAGTTGCTCGGCGATGTCTTGCGGCCCCAGGCCGTGGTTGAGCAGGCGCAGCGTCTGGTCGTTGATGAACTTGTACATGTCGCGCTGCTTCTTCAGCAGGTCGGCGACACGCTCGCGCCCCGTCACCGGCCAGTGGTGCTGCGTGATCATCACGTCGGTCTTGTCGCCGAAATCCAGGCGTGCGCGATCAATGTATTTGGCCCACAGGTTGCCATCGCGCACCTCTGCGCCGCGGATGGTGTAGAGGTTGTGCATCGTGTGCGCCACATCCTCTGCCATGTTGAGCACGCGCTGTTGCGGCAGGTGGATCAGCATCTCTGCTGGAGCCTCTGAACCCGGCACCAGCTGGAACACGAAGGCCACGCCGTCGATGGTGCGCTCCTCCGTGGTTTTTTCGATAGTGCTGGTAGGCGCGATCAGGGTGGTGGTGCCGCTGGCCAGACGTTTGCCCAGGCCGGCGTCGACCTGGCCGCGCGGGCCCGAGGGCAGCAACACGCCGAACTGGTAGTGCGCACGGCGGCTCATCGCGGTGCCGGCCAGGATGTTCTCGGCCACGGCCGACTCCATGAAGCCCGACGGCGCGATCACTTGTACCTTGCCGGCCGCGACATCGGCCTCGCTGACCACGCCCTTGACGCCACCGAAGTGGTCGGAGTGGCCGTGGGTGTAGATGACGGTGCCCACTGGTTTCCTGGGTCGGTGCTGGTAGTAAAGATCGAGCGCTGCGCGGGCGGTCTCCACGGAAAGCAGCGGGTCGATCACGATCAGGCTGGTGTCGCCTTCAACAATCGTCATGTTCGCGAGGTCAAAGCCGCGCACCTGATAGACCTTGTCGACCACCTTGAAAAGGCCGTGGATGAGATTGAGCTGGGCCTGGCGCCAAAGGCTCGGGTTGACGCTGTCAGCCGGCGCGTCGACCTTCAGGAAGTCGTAGGGCTTCAGGTTCCAGACCGGGCGCGCGCCGGTACCCGGCACCAGCGCATCGGGCACCGTTCCGATGAAGCCGCGCATCGCATCCTCGAAATCCTGGCGATCGGCGAAAGGCAGCGCCTTCGCCATCTCTGCATTGGCCTTCAGCGTGGCGGGCTCGGGCGCCTTGGGTGCGGTCTGCGCCAGGACCGGCGCGGTGGCCAGCATGCAGGCCCAGGCGGCGAAGGCAATGGGAAGGAGGGAAGAACGGGGCATGGTTGTCTGCTTATGTGAATGAGGAACAAGCGAGCGACCCATTCTCGAGAGCATTCAAATCCTTGGCAAATGCAAAATATGTGCTGACATTTAAAGAAAAACGCAAAATGCAACTACGACAGCTCGAACACCTTGTTGCCCTCGCCGACCATGGCAGCTTCGGCCGCGCCGCGCTGGCGGTGCATTTGTCGCAGCCCGCGCTTTCGCGCAGCATCGACACCCTCGAGGACAGTCTGCAGGCGCGCCTGGTCGACCGCGCCTACGGCACCGTGCGCTTCACGCAAGCTGGAGAGCTGGTGCTCGCGCGCGCCCGCGAATTGACCGCCGATGCGCAGCAGATCCGGCGCGATGTACTGCAGCTCGAAGAGCTCGCAATCGGCCGCCTCGCGGTCGGGCTGGGCCCGTTCGCGGCTGGCACGCTGGGCCGTGCGGCGTTGTCGCTGATGGCGCAGCGTTATCCGCAGCTGACGATGCAGGTGGAAGTGGCACATGCGAATTCGCTGTGTGAACGGCTGTACAACCGACAGCTGGACCTGTTCGTGGCCGACACACGAGACCTGAAGAAGCAGCCTGGCCTCAAGATCGCGCGTCTGCCCAACCAGCCGGTCTCGTTCTTCGTGCGGCCCAAACATCCGCTGAGCCAGCTCAAGCAGGTCACGCTGGCGCAGGCCATGCAATATCCCATGGCCGGTCCGCACCTTCCTGCCGAAGTGGCCATTCAATTCCATCAGCAGTTTCCTCGGGCTGACCGGGCTGTCTTCAACGTGGCCTGCGACGACGAAGGCACGCTGCAGCATCTTGCCCTGACCGCGGATGCGGTGATCCTCGCACCGCATGCCGCGGCACTCAAAGCGAATACCGACACTCTCGTGCAGTTGCGGATCGTGGGCTTCACGGACATGCAAACGCACTACAGCCTGGTGACGCTTGTGGGGCGCACGCCTTCGGCCGCGGCCCGCGCCTACATCGGCGTCCTGGCCGAATTGCTCGGGCCTGCAAGGTAGCGTGCACACAGGCCGCGGCGCCGGCAGATTGGTCAAGTGCGTTTTTGCTGCACGCCCAGCCGCACCGGCTGGGAAGAATGGACCTTGGCACCGTACCCGCTGCGCGGGGACTGGGCGAACGATAGTGGCCAGCTTGCGATGTTTTCTTACAAAGCACTGGTTCACATAGCGTTGACAATTTTTCCTCCACACGCCACCGGAGGTTGGTCATGCCATTTGAGTACCTGCAAGAACTCGCCGCTTGCGAGCTTCCATTGACTGTCCACGACCCTGCCTGCATTGACAAACTCAGGGTACTTCGGGCGGCCGATCTTGTCGCGGTGCTGGTGTCCAATGATGAAAGCCCGGTGCCATTCGCACGGGTGCTCTCGCTCACGGACAAGGGGCGAACGATGCTGGCCCAGGGCGAGGCGCGTGAAATCCTGTGACCGGGTATGGGGTGGGCAGCTCTGTGCCCGCGGTTTGGACCTCTCCGTGTGACCCCCTGCGACAAGGGCCCCGACGATGTCGGCCGATGGAGACCCCGCCAGGCGGCGATGGCTTGGTCACGCAGGCCGTCGCCCTGGCTCTTCAGGCAAGCGCCATGTCATTCTGTCGACGCTGATCCCGTCGTGCTGGGGGAGAAGAGATCCCAGCTGGCGATGAACAGGGCGGCGATGACAGGGCCGATCACGAAGCCTGTCAGGCCAAAAAGCGCCATGCCGCCCAGGGTCGAAATGAGCACAACGTAGTCAGGCATCTTGGTGTCCTTGCCCACCAGAATCGGCCGAAGGACGTTGTCCACCAGGCCGATGACCCCGATGCCGAACGCGGTCAGCACCACCCCTTGCCATACAGCGCCGGTGGCCAGGAAGTAGATCGCCACGGGCACCCAGATCAGTCCTGCGCCCACGGCGGGCAGCAGCGACAGGAATGCCATCGAAACGCCCCACAGCACGGGTCCCTGGATGCCTAGGATCCAGAAGATCAATCCGCCCAAGGCGCCCTGCGACGCGGCCACGACGATGTTGCCCTTGACCGTTGCGCGGATCACGGTGGTGAATTTGCTGACCAGCTGCCGCTTGTGCGTGTCATCCAGCGGTGTGGCCTGGCCGATGCGCAGCGCGAGGCTTGATCCATCGCGTAGCAGGAAAAACAGCAGGTACAGCATGATGCCGAAGCTCACCAGGAACTGCAGCGTGTTCTGCCCGATGCTCAATGCTTGCGCGGCCACGAACTGGCTCGCCTGGACGGCGACCGACGAGAACTTCTGTTGCAGTTCGCCAACGGTTGTGAGGTTCAGCCGGTCCAGCAGGTTGGCCGCCCAGGCGGGCAGGGCGGCGATCACCTGTTGCAGATAGAGCCCGAAATTGAGCTGGCCGGAGCGCATCCGCTCATAGATCACCGTGGCCTCTTGCACCAGCGACACCGTGATGGCGGTCATGGGCAGGATGACCACGATGAGGCACAGCCCCAGGGTGCACAGTGCGGCGAGATTGCGCCGCCTGGGCATGCGCCGCAACAGCTTGCGGTGCAGGGGGGCAAAGAGAATCGCCAGGATGACACCCCAGAAGACGGCCCCGTGAAACTGCCACAGGATCGCCCCGAAGGCAATGGTGACAAGGGCCAGCAACAGCAAGAAGGCCTTGTTCTGGGGGGTGGGTGGTGTCATGTTGGTGCGTGGCAATGGGATACCCGGAATGTACGCGAGCGCGGGTTCCCGCTGCTGGCCGGCCCGCTCGTGAAAACCTTTCCCGTTGGGCGGCAGGCTGTTCGGTGGCACAATGGCGCCCGTACCAAGGCCCTTCCCCAGCCACAGTCGCATCCGCCAATCGGTTCAGCCGTGTCGCGGAAGGTTTCTCAACCAGCTAATGCTTTCCCAAGGAAAGCGGAGGTCAGCGGAATATGAGCGATACGACGTCCGTCTATCAAGCCTACCAAGGCAACACCTACCTCTTCGGCGGCAATGCGCCCTATGTCGAAGAGATGTATGAGAACTACCTCGCCAATCCAGGCAGCGTGCCAGACAACTGGCGCGAATACTTTGACGCACTGCAAAACGTGCCCGCGGTGGACGGCAGCAATGCCAAGGACGTTCCCCATCTCCCCGTGGTCAATGCCTTTGCCGAGCGCGCAAAGCAGGGTGGAACCAAGGTCGTCGTCGCCACCGGCGCGGATTCGGAACTGGGCCGCAAGCGCACCGCCGTCCAGCAGCTAATCGCCGCTTACCGCAACGTGGGCCAGCGCTGGGCCGATCTGGACCCCCTGAAGCGCACCGAGCGCCCCGCCATCCCCGAGCTCGAACCCTCCTTCTATGGTTTCAGCGATTCCGACCAGGAAGTCGTGTTCAACACCAGCAACACGTTCTTCGGCAAGGAGTCGATGCCGCTGCGTGAGCTGATCAACGCCCTGCGTGAAACCTACTGCAGCTCCATCGGTGCCGAGTACATGTACGCCACCGACCAGAACCAGAAGCGCTGGTGGCAGGAAAAGCTCGAAACCATTCGCAGCAAGCCCAGCTTTGGCGCGGACAAGAAGAAGCACATCCTCGACCGCCTGACCGCGGCCGAAGGCCTGGAGCGCTTTCTCCACACCAAATACGTCGGCCAGAAGCGTTTCTCCCTCGAAGGGGGCGAAAGCTTCATTGCCGCCATGGACGAACTGATCCAGTCCGCCGGCGCCAAGGGCGTGCAGGAAATCGTGATCGGCATGGCCCACCGCGGCCGCCTGAACGTGCTGGTCAACTCCCTGGGCAAGATGCCTGCGGACCTGTTCGCCGAATTCGACCACACCGCTCCCGAAGACCTGCCATCGGGCGACGTGAAATACCACCAGGGCTTCAGCTCCGACGTGACCACCCCCGGCGGCCCGGTCCACCTGTCGCTGGCGTTCAATCCGTCGCACCTGGAAATCGTGAACCCCGTGGTCGAAGGCTCCGTGCGTGCCCGCATGGACCGCCGCGCCGACCCCCATGGCAAGCAGGTGCTGCCCGTGCTGGTGCACGGCGACGCGGCCTTTGCCGGCCAGGGCGTGAACCAGGAAACGCTGGCGCTGGCGCAGACCCGTGGTTATTCCACGGGCGGCACGGTGCACATCATCATCAACAACCAGATCGGGTTCACCACCTCCGACCCGCGCGACGCACGCTCCACGCTGTACTGCACCGACATCGTGAAGATGGTCGAGTCGCCCGTGCTGCACGTGAACGGCGACGATCCCGAGGCCGTGGTGCTGGCCACCCAGCTCGCCCTCGAATTCCGCATGGAGTTCCAGAAGGACGTGGTCGTGGACATCATCTGCTTCCGCAAGCTGGGCCACAACGAGCAGGACACGCCTGCGCTGACCCAGCCGCTCATGTACAAGAAGATCGGCCAGCACCCCGGCACGCGCAAGCTGTACGCCGACAAGCTGGCCACGCAGGGCCTGGGCGAAACGCTGGGCGACGACATGGTCAAGGCCTACCGTGCCGCCATGGATGCGGGCAAGCACACGGTCGACCCGGTGCTGACCAATTTCAAGAGCAAGTACGCCGTGGACTGGAGCCCGTTCCTGGGCAAGAAGTGGACGGACGCTGGCGACACCGCCATTCCCCTGGCCGAGTGGAAGCGCCTGGCCGAGAAGATCACCACCATCCCTGAAAGCGTGACGCCGCACCAGCTGGTCAAGAAGGTGTACGACGACCGCGCCGCCATGGGCCGTGGCGAGATCCCCGTGGACTGGGGCATGGGCGAGCACATGGCGTTCGCCTCGCTCGTGGCCAGCGGCTATCCCGTGCGCCTGTCGGGCGAGGACTGCGGCCGCGGCACCTTCACGCACCGCCACTCGGTCATCCATGACCAGAAGCGCGAGAAGTGGGACATCGGCACCTATACGCCCCTGCAGAACGTGGCCGAGAACCAGGCTCCGTTCGTCGTGATCGACTCCATCCTGTCCGAAGAGGCGGTGCTGGGCTTCGAGTATGGCTACGCGTCCAACGACCCCAACACGCTCGTGATCTGGGAAGCCCAGTTCGGCGACTTCGCCAACGGTGCGCAGGTCGTGATCGACCAGTTCATCGCCTCCGGCGAAGTGAAGTGGGGCCGCGTGAACGGCATCACGCTGATGCTGCCGCACGGCTACGAAGGCCAGGGCCCGGAGCACAGCTCGGCACGCCTGGAGCGTTTCATGCAGCTGTCGGCCGACGCCAACATGCAGGTGGTGCAGCCGACCACGGCCAGCCAGATCTTCCACGTGCTGCGCCGCCAGATGGTGCGTGATCTTCGCAAGCCGCTGATCATCATGACGCCCAAGTCGCTGCTGCGCAACAAGGATGCCACCTCGCCGCTGTCCGAATTCACCAAGGGCAGCTTCCAGACGGTGATCCCGGAACAGGACGAGGCCATCGTGAAGAAGGCCGCCAAGGTCAAGCGCGTGATCGCCTGCTCCGGCAAGGTGTACTACGACCTCGTGAAGAAGCGCACCGAGCGCGAAGACGATGACGTGGCCATCATCCGTGTGGAACAGCTCTATCCCTTCCCGCACAAGGCGTTTGCCGCCGAACTCAAGCGCTACCCCCATGCCACCGACGTGGTGTGGTGCCAGGACGAGCCGCAGAACCAGGGCGCCTGGTTCTTCATCCAGCACAACATCCACGAGAACATGCTCGAAGGCCAGAAGCTGGGCTACTCCGGCCGCGCGGCATCGGCGTCGCCTGCCGTGGGTTACTCGCATCTGCACCAGGAACAGCAAAAGGCGCTGGTGGACGGCGCGTTTGCCAAGCTCAAGGGGTTTGTCCTGACCAAGTAAGGCCAGCTACCCGAACGAACACAGAACAAACAGAACCCTACTGAAAGAATTCAAAATGGCTATCGTAGAAGTCAAAGTCCCCCAGCTGTCCGAATCCGTGGCGGAAGCCACCATGCTGACCTGGAAGAAGAAGGCCGGTGAGGCCGTGGCCGTGGACGAAATCCTGATCGAGATCGAAACCGACAAGGTCGTGCTCGAAGTGCCCGCGCCGTCGGCTGGCGTGTTGTCCGAAATCATTCAGGGCGACGGCGCCACCGTGGTGGCCGAACAGCTCATCGCCAAGATCGACACCGAAGGCAAGGCTGGCGCAGCCGCCCCCGCACCGGCTGCCGCTGCGCCGGCTCCCGCGGCCGCAGCGCCCGCCGCCGCACCAGCGGCTGGCGGTTCGAAGGGCGATGTGGCCATGCCCGCAGCCGCCAAGCTGCTGGCCGACAACAACCTGTCGGTGTCGGCCGTGGCCGGCACGGGCAAGGATGGCCGCGTGACCAAGGGCGACGTGCTGTCCGCCGTGGCCGGCGGCGCCAAGGCTGCTGTGGCTCCGAGCGTGATTCCCACGGGCGTGCCGACCAAGACGCTGCCCCAGGTGTCCGCGCCTGCCGCCAAGGAAGACCTGAGCGGCCGTCCCGAGCAGCGCGTGCCCATGAGCCGCCTGCGCGCCCGCGTGGCCGAGCGCCTGCTGCAGTCGCAGTCGACCAACGCCATCCTGACCACGTTCAACGAAGTGAACATGGCCCCCGTGATGGATCTGCGCAAGAAGTTCCAGGACAGCTTCACGAAGGAACACGGCACCAAGCTGGGCTTCATGTCCTTCTTCGTGAAGGCCGCCGTGCACGCCCTCAAGAAGTACCCCGTGCTGAACGCCTCGGTGGACGGCAACGACATCGTCTACCACGGCTACTTCGACATCGGTATCGCCGTGGGCTCGCCCCGTGGCCTGGTGGTGCCCATCCTGCGCAATGCAGACCAGATGAGCTTCGCCGACATCGAGAAGAAGATCGCCGAGTTCGGCAAGAAGGCGTCGGAAGGCAAGCTGGGCATCGAAGAAATGACCGGCGGCACGTTCTCCATCTCCAATGGCGGCACGTTCGGCTCCATGCTGTCCACTCCCATCATCAACCCGCCCCAGTCGGCCATTTTGGGTGTGCACGCCACCAAGGACCGCGCCGTGGTCGAAAACGGCCAGATCGTCATCCGCCCGATGAACTACCTGGCCATGTCGTATGACCACCGCATCATCGACGGCCGCGAAGCCGTGCTGGGCCTGGTGGCCATGAAGGACGCGCTGGAAGACCCATCGCGCCTGCTGTTCGACATCTGATCCCCTGACTGTATCGACCCACCCGCGTGGCCCGACCTCTGGTCCTGCCCGCCGGTGGGTCTTTCTCCAACTGACTGAACGAGATTTCCCATGAGCAAACAATTTGATGTGATCGTCATCGGTGGTGGCCCCGGCGGCTACATCGCCGCCATCCGCGCTGCCCAGCTGGGCTTCAACGTGGCCTGTATCGACGAATGGAAGAACGAGAAGGGTGGCCCCGCGCCCGGCGGCACCTGCACCAACGTGGGCTGCATTCCGTCCAAGGCGCTGCTGCAATCGTCCGAGCACTTCGAGCACGCCAACAAGCACTTCGCCGAACACGGCATCACGGCCACCGGCGTGAAGATGGACGTGGCCAAGATGATTGCCCGCAAGGACACCGTCGTGAAGCAGAACAACGACGGCATCCTGTACCTGTTCAAGAAGAACAAGGTCAGCTTCTTTCACGGCCGCGGCTCGTTCGTGAAGGCCGCCGAAGGTGGCTACGAGATCAAGGTGGCCGGCGCCGCCGAAGAGGCGATCACGGGCAAGCAGATCATCATCGCCACGGGCTCCAACGCGCGCGCGCTGCCCGGCACGCCGTTCGACGAAGAGTTCGTGCTGTCCAACGACGGCGCGCTGCGCGTGGGCGCGGTGCCCAAGAAGCTCGGCCTCATCGGCTCGGGCGTGATCGGCCTGGAAATGGGCTCGGTGTGGCGCCGTCTGGGCGCTGAAGTCACGATCCTCGAAGGTCTGCCGACCTTCCTGGGCGCGGTGGACGAGCAGATCGCCAAGGAAGCCAAGAAGGCGTTCGACAAGCAGGGCCTGAAGATCGAGCTGGGCGTGAAGGTCGGCGAGATCAAGACCGGCAAGAAGGGCGTCTCCATCGCCTACACCAACGCCAAGGGCGAAGCCCAGGCGCTGGAGGTGGACAAGCTCATCGTCTCCATCGGTCGCGTGCCCAACACCATCGGCCTGAACACCGAAGCCGTGGGCCTGGCCCTGGACGAGCGCGGCGCCATCGTCGTCGATGCAGACTGCAAGACCAACCTGCCCGGCGTGTGGGCGGTGGGCGACGTGGTGCGCGGCCCGATGCTGGCGCACAAGGCGGAAGAAGAGGGCGTTGCCGTGGCCGAGCGCATTGCCGGCCAGCACGGCCACGTGAACTTCAACACCGTGCCCTGGGTCATCTACACCAGCCCCGAGATCGCATGGGTGGGCCGCACCGAGAAGCAGCTCAAGGCCGACGGCGTCAAGTACAAGGCCGGCTCCTTCCCGTTCCTGGCCAATGGCCGCGCGCGCGCGCTGGGCGACACCACCGGCATGGTCAAGATGCTGGCCGATGCCGACACCGATGAGATCCTGGGCGTGCACATCGTGGGCCCGCAGGCCAGCGAGCTGATCTCCGAAGCCGTGGTAGCCATGGAGTTCAAGGCCAGCAGCGAAGACATCGCGCGCATCTGCCACGCGCATCCGTCCCTGAGCGAAGCCACGAAGGAAGCGGCCCTGGCCGTGGACAAGCGCACGCTGAACTTCTGATATTTGAATAAAAACCGGCTCTAGCGCTTGACCATCAAGCGCTGGAAGCTATTAAATTCATAGTATCAGGACAACCACCACGTGACCGTCAAACAGGCTTACCTGGCCGAGCTGGCCGCCAAAGGCTTCCAAAGCGACCCTGCCCAGCTGCGTGCCGTGGATGCCCTCCAGCGCTGCGCCGATGAATGGGCGGCCTACAAGGCCCGCCGCTCCAACGCGCTCAAGAAGCTGATCAACCGGCCGGACATTCCGCGCGGCGTGTACATGTATGGCGGGGTGGGGCGCGGCAAGAGCTTCCTCATGGAGTGCTTCTTCGACGCCGTGCCCCTGAAGCGCAAGGTGCGCCTGCATTTCCATGAATTCATGCGCGAGGTCCATCGCGAGCTGGCGGCGCTGCAGGGCACGGTGAACCCGCTGGACGTGCTGGGCGAACGCATTGCGCGGCGCTACAAGCTCATCTGCTTCGATGAGTTCCACGTTGCCGACATCACCGACGCGATGATCCTGCACCGCCTGCTGGCGGCACTGTTCGACAACGGCGTGGGTTTTGTCACCACCTCCAATTTCAAGCCCGACGACCTGTACCCCGGCGGCCTGCACCGCGACCGCATCCTGCCCGCGATCGCCCTGCTCAACGAGCGGCTGGAAGTCGTCAATGTCGACAACGGCACCGACTACCGCCGGCGCACCCTGGAGCATGTGAAGCTGTACCACACGCCACTGGGGCCCGAGGCGGACGCCGAGATGGGCCAGGCCTTCGACCAGCTGGCCGAAGTGCACGACGAAGACCCGGTGCTGCACATCGAGGCCCGCGAGATCCGCGCCCGCCGCAAGGCCGGCGGGGTGGTGTGGTTCGACTTCAAGACGCTGTGCGGCGGTCCCCGTTCGCAGAACGACTACCTGGAGATCGCGACGCAGTTCCATACCGTGCTGCTGTCCGACGTGCCCCACATGCCCGTGAGCATGGCGTCGCCCGCGCGGCGTTTCACCTGGCTCGTGGACGTTCTCTACGACCGGCGGGTCAAGCTCATCCTGTCCGCGGCGGTGCCGCCCGAACAGCTGTACACCGAAGGTCCCCTGGCGCACGAGTTCCCGCGCACGATTTCGCGGCTCAACGAGATGCAGTCCAAGGAATTCCTGGCGCTGGAGCGCCGCACTGTCGATACGGGGCTGACATGATCATGCTGAAGCGCCTGGCCCTTGTTGCCCTCGCAGGCTTTGCCTGTGTTTTCGCGGCCCCTGCACCGGCGCAATCCGGTGCGCCAGCGAGTGTGCCGCAGGGCAGCCCACAGGCCGCGGCCGCCCAGCGCAAGGCGGAGCACGACCGTATTCGCCACGAGCGCGATGCCGTCAAGGCCCGGCGCCAGCAGGACGAAGCGGCCTGCTACCAGCGCTTCTCGGTGGAGGACTGCCTTCGCGGTGTCCGTGCGGGAGCGCGTGACGCGGAGTCCCGCCTGCGTGCCCAGGAGATCGAACTCAACGACGCGGAGCGCAAGGAAAAGGCGGCGGAGCGCCTGAAGTCGATCGATGAAAAGCAGCGGGCGGTGGTGCCGGAGGGGCCGTCGGCGGGTGCCAGCGCGCCGGATGCCTTGCTGCGCAAGCCGCACGATCCGCAGGGCATGAAGTCCCAGCGCGACCAGGAGGCAGGGCAACGGGCGCAGCAGCAGCGCGACCGGGTGCAGAAGCAGGCAGAGGAACGGGCTGCCCACAATGCCACGAATGCCGAGCGTGCCGCGCAGGCGCGCGGACGCCACGCGGCCGCGCTCAAGGCCGCGCAGGAACGCCGCGCACGGATAGAAAAGTCGCAGGCAGAGGCTGCTGCCCAGGGGCGCAAACCCGCCGCGCCGCTACCCGCTGCTTCGGCGGCGCGCTGAGAACGGTTCTGGCGTAGGGCATGCGCAGGCGCCGCGCAGGGATCTGGCGGGGTGGCCTGGATCTGCTGGCGCAGGCGTGAGCCCACCAACCAGCGTCAGCCGGGCCCCGGGGCGTATCAGGGCCGGCCTGCGTCGGCGGGGACCAGGCGCGCCACCTTCTTTTCTTCCACCAGCGCTTCCATCTTCACGATGACCAGGGAAAGGTTGTCACCGCCGCCGCGCGCCCGGGAACGGGCTTTCTCGATCAGGAACTCCGTGGCTTCCCGTGGCGACAGCGAGTCCACCACGGAACCCAGTTCGGTGGGCGAAAAGTAGTGCCACACGCCGTCGCTGCAGGCCATGAGCACGTCGCCCGGCTGCAGCTGCGGAATCACATGGGTGGTGATGGGCGGGTCGCTTTCGGTCCCCAGGCAGCCCACCAGGATGTTGGAATGCGGATGGTTGTTGGCCTCCGCCTCGGTGAGCTCGCCCCGGTCCACCAGTGCCTGGACATAGGAATGGTCGCTGGTGCGGAACACCATGCGCGCGCCCTGAAAGTGGTAGATGCGCGAATCGCCCGCGTGCACCCAGTGGCAGTCGCCGCGCGGGTTGATGAGGAAGGCCGCGATGGTGCTGTGCGGCTCCTGCTCGGCCGCGATGGCCGTGAGGCGGATGACGATGTGGGCTTCCTCGACCATGCTCTTGAGCATGGCCACCGGGTCGTCGGTGTCCGGAGAATAGCGTTCGAACAGCTGGCGCGCCGTCATCATGACCTGGTCGGATGCCTTGCGCCCGCCGCTGCGGCCGCCCATCCCGTCGGCAATCACGCCCAGCACGCAGCCGTTGTGCCGCTCGTGCGAGATCAAGGTCACCTGGTCTTGCTGGTACTCCCGGTCACCCTTGTGGATACCGGTGGACGCGATGAGGCGAAACGCTTTGGTCATGCTGGTGATTGTGGGGGCGCGTGCGCAAACGGCCGTCGCGGAATGCGGGCCAAGCGCGTATTATCCGCCCGCCTGTGGCATTTTTGCCATCCTGCGGCCCCCACGCCTTGAACCTCAGCCTCCATTCTCCGCACCGGCAGCTCATTGCACTGCGCATCGAACATGCCGATCTCGATGCCCTGATCGGCCTGTGTGCTCCAGACGGGGCACCTGACGAATTCACACTGCGCCGCCTCAAGAAGCGCCGCCTTGCGCTGCGCGATGCCATGCACCGCCTGGAGCGGGCCCTTCAACCCCAAGAGCCCGCCTGATGGCGCTGGCGGAAATGGTTCAGGAGGTGTTCGCCGCCGATGGCGTGCTGGCGCGGGCGGACGTGCATTTCCAGCCCCGCGCGGGACAGACGGACATGGCGGTGGCCGTGGCGCGCACCATCGAGGTCGGTGGCGCCCTGGTCGTGGAGGCGGGCACGGGGGTGGGCAAGACCTTCTCCTACCTCGTGCCGGCGCTGCTCAGCGGCGAGCGCGTGCTGCTGTCCACCGCCACCAAGGCCCTGCAGGACCAGCTGTTCGCGCGCGATCTTCCGCGCCTGGCCCAGACGCTGGGCCTGCCGGTGCGCATGGCGCTTCTCAAGGGCCGGGCGAGCTATCTGTGCCTGTACCGCATGGGGCTGGCGCGCCAGGACGTGTCTGCCCGTGAGCCCGGCGTGGCGCGCGTGCTGGCCAAGGTGGAGAGCTGGTCGCACGGCACCCGCTCGGGCGATCTGGCGGAGCTGACAGGGCTGGACGAACGGTCGCCCGTGATACCGCTGGTCACATCCACCCGGGAGAACTGCCTGGGCTCCCCGTGCCCGCGTTTCCGCGAATGCCACGTGCATCTGGCACGGCGGGAGGCGTTGGCGGCGGACATCGTGGTCATCAACCACCACCTCTTCTTTGCCGACCTGGCGGTCCGCGAATCCGGCATGGCCGAGCTCTTGCCGTCGGTGCGCGTGGTGGTGTTCGACGAGGCGCACCAGATCAACGAGACCGGCGTGCAGTTTCTGGGGCTTGCGCTGTCCACGGGCCAGCTGATGGACTTCGGCAGGGACCTCCTGGCCGTGGGGCTGCAGCATGCGCGCGGCCTGGCGGACTGGACGGGGCTGGCCAGCCTGGTGGATCTTTCGGCCCGGGACTTGCGCCTGACGGTGGGAGAGCGGCGGGGCGGGGCGAAGCTGCGCTGGACGGATGAGGCGCCGCAGGGCGTGGCGGGTGATGCGTGGCATGCGGCCATCCGCGGCGTGGCGGTCGCCTGCGCACAGGCCCAGGAGGCGCTCGACACGGTCAGCGAAATGGCGCCCGACTTTGTGCGGCTGTACGAGCGCGGGACCGAACTGCTGGCGCGGCTGGCGCATTTCGCCGGCCCTGGCAACCCTGACGCCGTGCGCTGGATCGACGTGGGCGCGCAATTGCGCCTGATGGAGTCGCCCCTGGACATCGCCGAGGCCATGCGCACCCGCCTGCTGGCCGCGCCGGCCGAACCGGCGGGCGAAGATGGCTGGCCCGGGGAGTCCGCGGCGGGCCCCGGCAGGGCATGGATCTTCACGTCGGCCACGCTGGGCGATGACGAGCGGCTGAGCTGGTTCACGGAGCGGGCCGGCTTGCAGGATGCCGAGATCCTGCGGGTCGCTAGCCCCTTCGACTATGCGTCGCAGGCGGCACTGTACGTCCCGCGCCACCTGCCGTCGCCGGCCGACCCCGCGCACAGCGGCATGCTGGCGCAATGGGTGGCCCAGGCGGCGGAGCAGCTCGGTGGCCGCACGCTGGTATTGACCACCACGCTCAAGGCCCTGCGCACGATCGGCGATGCGCTCGGAGACCGGTTTGCGGCATCGGGCAGCCTGGAGGTCCTGGTGCAGGGCGAGTGGCCCAAGCGGCGGCTGATGGAGCGTTTTCGGGAAGGTAGCGAGCACGGACAGCGGGGCTGTGTGCTGGTGGCGTCGGCCACGTTCTGGGAAGGATTTGATGTGCCCGGCGACGCATTGCAGCTTGTTGTCATCGACAAGCTGCCTTTTCCGCCTCCGGGCGACCCCCTGGTGGAAGCGCGCACGCAGCGCATCGAAGAATCGGGCGGGAAGGCGTTCAAATCCTACGCGCTGCCGGAGGCTGCCGTCGCGCTCAAGCAGGGAGCGGGGCGCCTGATACGCCGCGAATCCGACCACGGCATTCTCGTGGTGGGCGACACCCGCCTGGTCACCATGGGCTATGGCAAGCGCCTGCTGGCGGCGCTGCCGCCGATGCGGCGCCTGGAATCACAGCAGGAATTCGAGGCCGCGGTTCAGGCGCTTACCAGAACTTCCACCACGGATCGGCCTTGGCCCTGAGGCCGCCGCGCACGTACTCGCTCTGGGGGTACGAGGTGTCCATCACCCGGCGCGCATCGTCGCGCAGCTGCGTCATGCCCAGCGCGTCATAGGACTGGATGAGGATGTACAGCGCTTCTTCCAGCGCGGGCACGCCCTGGTAGTCGGCCAGCGCCACCTGCGCGCGGCTGATGGCCGCCACATAGGCGCCGCGCTGGAAGTAGTAGCGCGCCACATGCACTTCGTATTGCGCGAGCGAATTGACGATGTAGGTCATGCGCTGGCGCGAGTCCTGCGCGTAGCGCGATTCCGGAAAGCGGGTGACCAGCTCGCTGAAGGCTTCGAACGAATCCTTGGCGGCTTTCTGGTCGCGCTCGGAGAGGTCCTGGCGTGAGATGAACGAGAACAGGCCCAGGTTGTCGTTGAAGTTCACCAGGCCCTTGAGGTACAGCGCGTAGTCGAACGCCGGACTGGCGGGGTGCAGCTTCATGAAACGGTCCAGCGTCGCGATGGCCTGGGCCTTCTCGCCGGCCTTGTAGTGCGCGTACGCCTTGTCGATCTGGGCCTGCTGCGCCAGCGGAGTGCCTGCCGCGCGGCCCTCCAGCTTTTCCAGCAGGGGAACGGCCTTGTCATAGGCGCCGCTGTTCATCTCGTCCTGCGCTTCCGAATGAATGCGGTTGGGGCTCCAGTTGGCCGTTTTGTCTTCGGTCGTGCTGGAGCAACCCGCCAGCAGACCGGCAAGCAGCAGGGCGGAAACGAGGGGCAGTGGGGCACGCAGCATCGCAAGCAGCTTTCAGCAAAAGAGGAGACAGGGGGTGCAGGATATCTGCGCCGGTCCAGCGGGCCGGGCGCCGTTGGCATCCGGGGCACGGAAAGGCATTGTACCGGCGGCCGTCCCTGTCAAGAGGCGCCGTGCGGCTGGCTTTCGTGGCGAGGCGCGTGGGGCTTTCTACAATGCTCCCATGTTTGTTCACCTGCGCCTGCACACCGAGTTTTCCGTCGTCGACGGTACCAATCGAATCGATGAGGTGGCCAAGGCCGCCGCCAAGGACGGCCAGCCCGCGCTGGCCATCACCGATCTCAACAACCTTTTTGGCGCGATCAAGTTCTACAAGGAGGCGCGGGGCAAGGGCGTCAAGCCCGTCCTGGGGGCCGAGATCTTTCTGGAGGGCGAGGCGGGCGCAGCGCCCTCGCGCCTCATCGTGCTGGTGCAGAACCGCCAGGGCTACCTCAATCTGTCCGAACTGCTGGCGCGCGCCTGGACGCGCAATGTCGTCAAGAACCTGGCGCTGTGCACCTGGGACTGGCTGCAGGAGCTTTCGGAGGGGCTGATCGCCCTGGCCGGGGCACAGGCAGGGCCCGTGGGGCAGGCCCTCCTGAAGGGGGATGAGTCGGGCGCCGCCCAGGTGGCCTTGCGCCTGGCGGGGCTGTTTCCACACCGGTTTTACATCGAGTTGCAGCGGGCGGGCCGCGTGGACGATGAAAGCCACGTGGTGGCCGCGGCGCAGCTGGCGGCGCGCCTGAGCTTGCCCGTGGTGGCGACGCATCCGGTGCAGTTCGCCACGGCGGACGACTACGAGGCGCACGAAGCGCGCATCTGCATCGCTGAGGGCGAGATCCTGGCCAATCCGCGCCGCGTGCGCAAGTTCACGCGCGACCAGTACTTCAAATCCTCCGCGGAGATGGAGGCGCTGTTTGCGGACGTGCCCTCGGCCATCGCGAACACGGTGGAAATCGCGCAGCGCTGCAACCTCACCCTGGTGCTGGGCAAGCCGCAGCTGCCGGACTTTCCCACACCCAACGGCATGCCGATCGACGAGTATTTTGGGCTTGCATCGTTCGATGGCCTGGAGGCGCGGCTGAAACTGCTGTTTCCCAAGGAGGCCGAGCGCGACCAACAGCGCCCGCGTTACGTGGAGCGGCTGGAGTTCGAGATCGGCACCATCCTCAAGATGGGCTTTCCGGGTTACTTCCTCATCGTGGGGGACTTCATCCAGTGGGCTAAGGCCAACGGCTGTCCCGTGGGGCCGGGCCGGGGCTCGGGCGCCGGCTCGCTGGTGGCCTATGCGCTCAAGATCACCGACCTGGACCCGCTGCAGTACAACCTGCTGTTCGAGCGCTTCCTGAACCCCGAACGGGTGTCCATGCCCGACTTCGACATCGACTTCTGCCAGTCCAACCGGGACCGGGTGATCGACTACGTGAAGGACAAGTACGGCAAGAACGCGGTGAGCCAGATCGCCACCTTCGGAACCATGGCCGCCAAGGCGGCCATCCGCGACGTGGGCCGGGTGATGGACATGAGCTACATGTTCTGCGACGGCATCTCCAAGCTGGTGCCGGGCAAGCCCGGCATGTCGTACACGCTGGCCTACCCGCCCGAGGTGAAGAAGGAAGGCGACAAGAACAACTACGCGCTGGAACTGGAGCCGCAGCTGTACGAGCGCGTGCAGAAGGAAGAGGACGTCAAGACCATCATCGAGATGGCCCAGAAGCTCGAGGGCATGACGCGCAACATCGGCATGCATGCGGGCGGGGTGCTGATCGCGCCGGGCAAGCTCACCGACTTTTGCCCGCTGTACCAGCAGCCGGGCAGCGAATCGGCCGTGAGCCAGTACGACAAGGACGACGTGGAGGCCATCGGCCTGGTGAAGTTCGACTTCTTGGGCCTGGCCACGCTGACCATCCTGGAGATCGCGCGCGAATTCATCATGAAGCGCCACAAGGGGCAGGAGAACTTCACGTATGAAGCCGTCCCGCTGGACGACGGGCCCACCTACCGCCTGTTCTCGGAAGGCAAGACCGAGGCGGTGTTCCAGTTTGAAAGCCGGGGCATGCAGGGCATGCTCAAGGAGGCGCGCCCCAGCCGGCTGGAGGACCTGATCGCGCTCAACGCGCTGTACCGCCCGGGCCCCATGGACCTGATCCCCAGCTTCGTGAACCGCAAGCACGGCAAGGAGGTCGTGGAATACCCGCACCCGCTGGTGGAAAAGGTGCTCGCCGAGACCTACGGGATCATGGTGTACCAGGAGCAGGTGATGCAGACCGCCCAGGTGCTGGGGGGCTACAGCCTGGGCGGCGCCGACATGCTGCGCCGCGCCATGGGCAAGAAGAAGGCCGAGGAGATGGCCGAGCACCGCGAGATCTTCCGCAAGGGGGCCGCCGAGAAGGGCATTGGCCAGGAGAAGGCCGACGAAGTGTTCGACCTGATGGAGAAGTTCGCCGGCTACGGCTTCAACAAGTCGCACGCTGCCGCGTACTCGCTGCTGGCGTACCACACCGGCTGGCTCAAGGTGCACTTCACGGCCGAGTTCTTCTGCGCCAACATGACCGTGGAAATGGACGACACCGACAAGCTCAAGGTGCTGTTCGAGGACGCGCAGAAGATGGGGCTCTCGTTCGAGCCGCCGGATGTCAACCGGGGCTTCTACCGCTTCGAGCCGGTGACCGACAAGATCATCCGCTACGGCCTGGGGGCCGTCAAAGGCACGGGGCAGCAGGCCATCGAAGCCATCGTGGCCGCGCGCGAGGGGCGGGGCGAGGGGCCGCAAGGCTCGACCACCGGCCCGTTCAAGAGCCTGTTCGACTTCTGCGTGCGGGTGGACCGGGCGCGCCTGAACAAGCGCACGGTGGAGGCGCTGATCAAGGCGGGTGCGTTTGACTTGCTCCATCTCAACCGCGCCTCCCTGGTGGCTTCCATCGACCGCGCGTTCGATTTTTCGGCGGCCACGCTGGCCAATGTGAACCAGGGGGGGCTTTTCGACATGATGGGCGACGACGCCCATGGATCGAGCACGCAGGAGCCGGATCTGGTGGATGCCATGCCCTGGGGCATCAAGGAGCGGTTGACGCAGGAGAAAACGGCGGTCGGCTTCTACCTCTCCGGCCATCTGTTCGACGAAGTCGCCACCGAGGTGCGGCGCTTCGTGCGCACCTCCATCGACGAGCTGCTGGACAGCCGCGAACCCCAGGTCCTCGCCGGGATCATCAGCGACTTCCGGGTGATCAATGGCCAGCGCGGCAGGCTGGGCCTCTTCCGCCTGGACGACAAATCCGGTGTCATCGAAGCCTCCGCGGACGAGGCACTGCTCAACACCTACAGGAACCAGCTCAAGGAAGACGAGTTCGTGGTGATGATGGGCCGCCTGCAGCTGGACCATTTCAGTGGCGGGCTGCGCGTGAAGGTGCAGCAGGTCTGGGATCTGGCCGGGGCGCGCTGCCGCTTCGGCAAGTATCTGCATGTGCTGGTGGGCGACAAGGGGCCGGATGTGCCTCGGCTGGTGCGGGAGTTTCCCGCCCGCCGCGAGGAGATCGCGGAGGGTGAACTGGTCCATGGCCTGCGGGTGCGCATGGGCGTGCGCTGCGTGGCGGGCGACGCGGCGGCGGTCGCGGAGCTGCAACTGGGAGAAAGCGCCCGTTTCTATCCCACCGACGCGGCGCTCGCGGCCTGGACGGCCCAGGCTGGCAGCGGGTCCGCCACCGTGGTCTACGAATAGGGCGGGCCCGCGACACCCAAGAGTGAATATCCGGCGTGCCATAGCTTGAAAAAAACAGGATCAACGTCAGATTTCTCTCACGGCATCACCCCGCGCGGATCGCTAGAATGATTTTCATGGCAACAAAACCACCTTCACCCCCCACCGCGCCGCCCGTGACCCGGCCAGCGCGGGATGATGGCGGTTCGGTCGTGCTCGAAAGACGCACACAAAAGACCCAGCCGCCCCAGATGTACCAGGTGGTCATGCTCAATGACGACTACACCCCCATGGAATTCGTCATCGTGGTGCTGCAGGAGTTTTTCAGCAAGGACCGCGAGCAAGCCACCCAGATCATGTTGAAGATCCACCTCGATGGCAAAGGCGTCTGCGGCGTTTACTCCCGCGATGTGGCCGCCACCAAGGTGGAACAAGTGCTTGACGCCGCCCTCAAGGCGGGCCACCCACTGCAATGTGTCAGTGAGCCTGTTGAATAACAGGTTTTTGATCCCGATCTACAGTTATCCCTTCCACGCAAGCACAAAGGAGTTCACATGATTGCCCAGGAACTGGAAGTCAGCTTGCACATGGCCTTTGTTGAGGCCCGTCAGCAGCGCCACGAGTTCATCACCGTGGAGCATCTGTTGCTTGCATTGCTCGATAACCCCAGCGCAGCGGAGGTGCTGCGCGCTTGTTCTGCCAACATCGATGATCTGCGTTCATCGCTGGCGAACTTCATCAAAGACAACACGCCCCAGGTGGCTGGCACCGACGAGGTGGACACGCAACCCACGCTGGGCTTTCAGCGTGTGATCCAGCGCGCCATCATGCACGTGCAGTCCACGGGCAATGGCAAGAAGGAAGTCACGGGCGCCAACGTGCTCGTGGCCATCTTCGGCGAGAAGGATTCCCATGCCGTGTATTACCTGCACCAGCAGGGCGTGACGCGGCTGGACGTGGTCAATTTCATCGCCCACGGCATCAAGAAGGGCGAGCCGCCAGAGCCCGCCAAGGCGGAAAACCAGGCCGAAGGCGAAGAGGGCGGTGGCTCCGAGCGCAACGAGAAGGCCTCGCCGCTGGAGCAGTTCACCCAGAACCTGAACCAGGCCGCCAAGGAAGGCAAGATCGATCCGCTGATCGGGCGCCACTACGAGGTGGAGCGCACGATCCAGATCCTGTGCCGCCGCCGCAAGAACAACCCGCTGCTGGTGGGCGAAGCCGGCGTGGGCAAGACCGCGATCGCCGAGGGCCTGGCCTGGCGCATCACGCAGAACGACGTGCCGGAGATCCTGGCGGAGGCCACCGTGTACTCGCTCGACATGGGCGCGTTGCTGGCGGGCACCAAGTACCGGGGTGACTTCGAGCAGCGCCTCAAGGGCGTTCTCAAGTCGCTCAAGGACAAGCCCAATGCAATCTTGTTCATTGACGAGATCCACACGCTGATCGGTGCGGGCGCCGCGTCGGGTGGCACGCTGGATGCCTCGAACCTGCTCAAGCCGGCGCTTTCGAGCGGCCAGCTCAAGTGCATCGGCGCGACGACCTTCACGGAATACCGCGGCATCTTTGAAAAAGACGCCGCGCTGTCGCGCCGCTTCCAGAAGGTGGACGTGGTGGAGCCCAGCGTGGCCGAAACCATCGACATCCTGAAGGGCCTGAAGTCGCGCTTCGAAGAGCACCACAGCGTGAAGTACGCCGCCGCCGCGCTGCAGGCCGCCGCCGAGCTGAGCGCCAAGTACATCAACGACCGCCACCTGCCCGACAAGGCCATCGACGTGATCGACGAGGCGGGTGCCGCGCAGCGCATCATGGTGCCGAGCAAGCGCAAGAAGACCATCGGCAAGGCCGAGATCGAGGAGATCGTCGCCAAGATCGCGCGCATTCCGCCGGCCAACGTCTCCAACGACGACCGCGGCAAGCTGCAGACGCTGGAGCGGGACTTGAAGAGCGTGGTGTTCGGCCAGGACAAGGCCCTGGAAGTGCTGGCCAGCGCGGTCAAGATGGCGCGTTCGGGCCTGGGCAAGGGCGACAAGCCCATCGGATCGTTCCTGTTCAGCGGCCCCACGGGCGTGGGCAAGACCGAGGCGGCCAAGCAGCTGGCCTACATCATGGGCATCGAGCTGATCCGCTTCGACATGTCGGAGTACATGGAGCGCCATGCCGTGAGCCGCCTGATCGGCGCGCCTCCAGGTTATGTCGGTTTCGACCAAGGTGGTCTGCTGACGGAAGCCATCACGAAGAAGCCGCACGCGGTGCTGCTGCTCGACGAGATCGAGAAGGCGCACCCGGACATCTTCAACGTGCTGCTGCAGGTCATGGACCATGGCACGCTGACGGACAACAACGGCCGCAAGGCCGACTTCCGCAACGTGCTCATCATCATGACCACGAACGCCGGCGCCGAGACCATGAACAAGGCGACGATCGGCTTCACCAACCCGCGCCAGGCGGGCGACGAGATGGGCGACATCAAGCGCCTGTTCACGCCCGAGTTCCGCAACCGGCTGGATGCCATCGTCAACTTCAAGGCGCTCGACGAGCAGATCATCCTGCGCGTGGTGGACAAGTTCCTGCTGCAACTGGAAACGCAGCTGGCGGAGAAGAAGGTGGAAGTCACCTTCACCGACGCCCTGCGCAAGCACCTGGCCAAGAAGGGTTTCGATCCGCTCATGGGTGCGCGGCCGATGCAGCGCCTGATCCAGGACACCATCCGCCGTGCGCTGGCCGACGAGCTGCTCTTCGGCCGCCTGACGGAAGGGGGCCGCCTGACGGTCGACATCGAGCTCAAGACCGATGACAAGGGCGTGGAAACGTCCGAGGTGCTGCTGGACATCCAGCCCTTGCCCAAGAAGGAGCGCTCGGCCAAGTCCGAACCTGCCGAGCCGGAAGAGGCCACGGCGGACTGACACGCGGCGGCGCGGCCGCCCTGGCCACGCGCGTGCCGGCCAGGTAAAAGCCCACGGTGTATGCCGTGGGCTTTTTTTGGCCGGATTCGCGGAAGCTTGCGCTTTTCGCGCTGTCCGTGGGGGCGTGCAGCCGGGCGGGGCCCTGCGGGGTCAGGGCGCCTGCAGGCGCTGCAGCATTTCCAGGGTGGGATAGCCGTCCGCCACGCTGCCGGTGCTGCGCTGGAAGGCGCGCAGCCCTGCGCGGGTGGCGGGGCCCATCACGCCGTCCGGGGTGCCGGCCGCGAAGCCCTTGCGGTTCAGTGCCTCCTGCAGGGCCTGCAGCTGGGTGCGCGACAGGGGCTCCAGGTCGCGTGGCCAGGGCGCGGCGATGGGGCCGCCCCCGCCGATCTGCCGGGACAACAGTGCGACCGCCAGGGCGTAGTTGACGGAGTTGTTGTAGCGAAGAATCGCCCGGAAGTTCGCCCCCACCAGAAAGGCGGGCCCGCGCGCTCCGGCAGGGGTCGCGATGGAGGCCGCGCCCAGGGGGGGCAGCGGCTGGCCCCCTGGCGCGCGCACGCCCTCGGCCTCCCATTGCGCGCTGGTCTGGCGCACCGCCGGGTCCGCGCGCGCGTGGTCGAAGGCCGCCGGCAACTGGACCTCGGCGCCCCAGGGCTCGCCGGATTGCCAGCCCGAGCGGGACAGGAAGTGGGCGGTGGATGCCACCACGTCCGGGATGCTGCCCCAGATGTCGCGGTGTCCGTCGCCGTCGGCATCCACGGCGTAGGCCAGGAAGACGGAAGGAAGGAACTGCGTGTGTCCCATGGCGCCGGCCCAGGAACCCAGCATGCGCTCCGCCGGGATGTCGCCCTGGTCCACGATGCGCAGCGCCGCGAGCAGCTCCGCCTGGGCCCAGGTGCGCCGGCGCCCTTCGTAGGCCAGCGTGGACAGCGCGTCCACGGTGCGAAACGTGCCGAAATTGCTGCCGTAGTTGCTCTCCATGCCCCAGATCGCCGTGATGAGGGTGGCCGGCACGCCGTAGCGGGCGGCGGCCGCCTCGAGCGCGGCGCTGTGTTCGGCCAGCTTGGCCTGGCCCTGGGCGATGCGCTGCGGGGAGACCGCGTTGTCGAGGTAGGACCACGGCGTGCGGGTGAATTCGGGCTGCGCGCGGTCCAGTTCCACCACGCGGGGCTGCCATTGCGCCTGGCCCAGCACGCTGCGCACCGTGCCGGGCTGGATGCCGGCCTCCAGGGCCTGCGCGGAAAAGGCGGCGCGCCAGGCGGCGAAGCCCGCTGCGTGGTCCACCATGTCGGCGGCGGGGTCGCCGGGGGAGGATGCGGGGGTGTCCGGGCCGGTTGCAGCGGGGGGCGCCACGCGGGCGGCTGCCACCTGCGGCGCCGCCGCCGTCCCTGCGCCGGGGCGGTGGGTGGGGGCGGGGCGGCGGCGCAACCCGCCAGCGCCAGGGCGGCAGTCCAGGCCGCCAGCGGGGACGCGAGGGAGATAGGGCGCCGCAAGAACGGGAAAGGTGCTCGGTGGGTGCTGTGCATGCGCCATTGTCCCGTGCCGCAGCGCGGGTGCCGGGCCACAGGTGTATCACGGCGTGAAGCGGCCGTGGAAGCGGTGGCCTTCGATTACTACTATTTTGATAGCTGCCAGCGCTTGAACGGTATGCGCTGCGGGCTAAAAATGCCTGCAAATCAGGTTACAGTTCGCTGTTTCCCCTGCCTTGTTCCCGTCCCGCCCCTGTTTGCCCACCGACCATGGCCCCCCACACCTTCCTCTGGCACGACTACGAAACCTTTGGTGCCAACACGCGCCGCGACCGGCCCGCGCAGTTCGCGGCCATCCGCACCGATGCCGAGCTCAATGAAATCGGCGAGCCGCTGATGTTCTATTGCCAGCCGGCCAGCGACTACCTGCCGGATCCGCAGTCCTGCCTCATCACCGGCATCACGCCGCAGCTGTGCCTGGAAAAAGGCGTGCCCGAGCACCAGTTCGCCGCCCGCATCGAGGCCGAATTCGCGCAGCCCGGCACCATCGGCGTGGGCTACAACACCATCCGCTTCGACGACGAGATCACGCGCTTCATGTTCTGGCGCAACCTCATCGATCCGTACGCGCGCGAATGGCAGAACCAGTGCGGGCGGTGGGACCTGCTGGACGTGGTGCGCATGACGTACGCGCTGCGGCCCGACGGCATCCAGTGGCCCCGGAAGGAGGACGGCTCGCCGAGTTTCAAGCTCGAGCATCTCTCGAAGGCCAACGGCCTGGTGCACGAGGCGGCGCACGATGCGCTGTCGGACGTGCGCGCCACCATTGCGCTGGCGCGGCTCATCCGCGAGCGCAACGCCAAGCTCTTCGACTTCGCGCTCTCGCTGCACAAGAAGGACCGCGTGGCCACCGAGCTTCGCCTGCCGGCCACCGCCATCACGGCCCGGCCGTTCCTGCACGTCTCGGGCATGTTCCCGGCCGAGCGCGGGTGCCTGGCCGTGATGTGGCCGCTGGCCAGCCATCCCACCAACAAGAACGAACTCATTGCCTGGGATCTCTCCCAGGATCCGGCGGCCCTCGCCACCATGGGGGCCGACGAGATCCGCCTGCGCATGTTCAGCAAGGCCGACGCGCTACCCGACGGCGTGACGCGCCTGCCGGTCAAGACCATCCACCTCAACAAGTCGCCCATGGTGGTGGGCAACGTGAACACGCTCACGCCCGCGCTGGCCCAGCGCTGGGGCATCGACCTGGCCCAGGCCGCCCAGCATGCCGAGGTGGCCCGCGGCCTGCCCGACATGAGCGGCATCTGGCCCGCCGTGTTCGCCCGCCCGCCCGAGGCCACGCCCGATGTGGACCAGGACCTGTACGGCGGCTTCGTCGGCAACAACGACCGCCGGCTGCTCAACGACCTGCGCACTATGAGCGGCGAGAGGCTGGCCCGCTCCCGCGCCGCGTTCGACGACCCGCGCCTGGCCGAGCTGCTGTGGCGCTACCGGGCGCGCAACTTCCCCGCTACGCTGTCGCCTGAAGAAGCGCAGCAGTGGGAGGCGCACCGCGCAGCCTGCTTGTTCGACGGGCAGGGCGGGGCACGCACGGTGGAGCAGCTGTTCACCGAAATCGACACGCTGTCGGAGACCGCCGAAGACGACCGCACGCAGGACATCCTGGGGGCCCTGTACGATTACGCGGAGCACATCGCGCCTGAACGATGACTCCCCCTGAGGCGCTGCGCGCCTTCCCCCTGAGGGGGACGCACCCGGTGGCCTGGCGGAGCCAGTTCCACGGGTGCGCTGGTATGGGGTGCTCCGGTTTTTGCCGCTTTGGGGCTTGCAGATAGACATCGAGTTTTTATGACGACACCGCAGAACCACCATTTCACGACCGAGATCCTTCATGCTGACCGCCATGGCGGCGCGGAGCATGGGGCCATCCACAAGGCCATCCACACCTCGGTCCAGTACGGCTACGACAAGGTCGAGGACCTGATCGCCGTGTTCCAGGGCACCGCCAAGGGCGGCTTCAACTACGCGCGCCAGGGCACGCCCACCACCGCCGCACTGGAAGCCAAGCTCACGCAGATGGAAAAAGGGCAGGGCACCATCGTGTTCGCCACCGGCATGGCGGGCATCTGCGCGATCTTTCTCACGCTGCTCAAGGCGGGCGACCACCTGGTGGCCAGCCAGTTCGTGTTTGGCAACACCAACAGCGTGTTCGGCACGCTGGCCGACCTGGGCATCGAGGTGACCCTGGTGGACGTGACGGACGCAGCCCACGTGGCCGCCGCGTTGCGGCCCAACACCCGCATGGTGTTTGTCGAGACCATCGCCAACCCCGGCACGCAGGTCCCCGACCTGGACGGCGTGGGCACGGTCTGCCGCGAGCGCGGCCTGCTGTACGTGGTGGACAACACCGTGGCGTCGCCCTACCTGTTTCGCGCGTCCACGGTGGGCGCGGGGCTGGTGCTCAACTCGCTCACCAAGAGCATCGGCGGGCAGGGTGCGGCGCTGGGCGGCGCGGTGACCGACACCGGCCTGTTCGACTGGAGCACGTACCCCAACATCTTCGCCCCCTACCGCAAGGGCGACGCCAAGGGCTGGGGCCTTCAGCAACTGCGCAAGAAGGGCCTGCGCGACATGGGGGCCACGCTGTCTTCCCACGCCGCGCACCAGATCGCGCTGGGCGCTGAAACCCTGTCGCTGCGCATGGACCGCACCAGCGCCACGGCCCTGGCCCTGGCGCAATGGCTGGAGCAGCACCCGGCGGTCTCGCGCGTGCTGTACCCCGGCCTGCCGTCGCACCCCCAGTACGCGTTTGCCCAGAAGCACCTCAAGGCCGGTTCGTGGCTGCTGTCGTTCGAGCTGCGCGACCCCGGGCAGTGCCTGCCCGTGTGCAACAGGCTGCAGCTGCCGATCAAGGCCACGGGCCTGGCGGACACGCGCACGCTCATCATCCCGGTGGCCCACACCATCTTCTGGGAGGCCGGCCCGGCCGTGCGCGCCGCCATGGACATCGCCGACAGCATGATCCGGCTGTCGGTCGGGCTGGAAGAGGTGGAAGACCTGCTCGCGGACTTCGAGCAGGCCCTGGCCGGCTGCTGAGGCGGCACCCCGCAACCTGTCAGCGCGCCATGGCCACCACCACCTCGGCCCCGCCCGCCAGCATTGGCAAGTACCGCATCGAGCGCGAGCTGGGCCGGGGCGCCAGCGGCATCGTGTTCCTGGGGCTGGACGGTTTTCGGGGCCGCAAGGTGGCCATCAAGCAGACCCACGCGCACCTGCTCAGGCAGCCCGAGCAGGCCGAGCGCTACCGCAAGCTGCTGCGCAACGAGGCCGCCTTGTCCGGCCGCCTGCGCCACCCCAACATCGTGCGCCTGCTCGATGCGGACGAAGAGGCGCTGCCGCCGTACCTGGTGCTCGAATACGTCGACGGACAGCCCCTGTCGGCGTTTGCGACGCCCGACGCGCTGCTGCCCGTGCCCCAGGTGCTGGACATCGCGTTCAAGTGCTGCAACGCGCTCGAATACGCCTACCGCGAGGGCCTGGTGCACCGCGACATCAAGCCCGCCAACCTGATGCTGGCCCAGGGCGGCGACGTCAAGCTCACCGACTTCGGCGCGGCGCTGTCGCTGCGCAGCGATGCCACGCAGCTGTCGGGCCTGGTGGGCTCGCCGTCGTACATGTCGCCCGAACAGGTGCGCGAGCAGGACCTCACCCACCACAGCGACATGTTCTCGCTGGCCGTGGTGGTGTACGAACTGCTCACCGGCCGCCGCCCCTTCGACGGCGACACGGATTTCGCGACCCTCTACAAGATCGGCAACGAAGCCCCCACGCCGCCCAGCCTGCTGCGCGCCTCGCTGCCCGGCCATGTGGACGACGTGCTGCTGCGCGCCCTGGCCAAGCAGCCCGCAGACCGCTTTGCCACCTGGCAGGATTTCGCCCAGGCCCTGCTCGCCGCCCACCAGGGCCTGCCGCGCCAGCGCTCGCAGGACACCGAGGCCGAACGCTTCGCGCGCCTGCGCGCACTGCCGTTCTTCGCCGACTTCCACGACGTGGCGCTGTGGGAGCTGATGCGCCTGGGCAGCTGGCGCCGGCTGGAGCGGGGCACCGTGCTCATGCGCGAGAACACGCCTGGCGACTCCTTCTGCATCCTCATCGAGGGGCAGGTGGCCGTGAGCCGCCAGGGCTGGACCCTCAGCACCCTGGGCCCGGGCGTCACCCTGGGCGAGATGACCTACCTGCGCCCTGAGAACAGGAAGCGCACCGCCACCGCCGTGGCAGAGACCGAGGTGCTGGTGCTCAAGGTGCGCAACCCGGCGCTGCGCGGGGCGTCGGAAGACCTGCAGTCGCACTTCGACAAGGCGTTCATCAAGCTGCTGGTGGGGCGGCTGATTGCCACCAGCGAGCAGCTGGCGGAGTGGGAACAGGGCCTGAGTGGGCCGGAGTGAGGCCGCCGCTCATCGCACCGCTGGTTCCCGCGCCGCGCGGCGCCGGCTCCACCCGGCGCCCGCTGCCGCCACGCCCAGCGACAGGGCCAGCAGCGCCGGGAGGGACAGCGTGGGGATGGCGGCGGGCCCGGCGGGTACCGCGCCGCTGTCGGTGATGCGCAGCAGCACGCTGTTCGTATCCGCCACCCAGCTGGCGCCAGCGTCGACGGTGTAAAACGTGTCACCGGCGTCCGCCGCCGTGCCCCAGCGGAAGGTGTCCCCGGCCACGGCGGCCTTGGCCACCACCCAGAGGTGCTGCCCGGCCGGCGCGGCGTAGCTGCCCGTGAACCGTACGGGTTCCAGTGACGACGAGATCGGACCGACGGGTGTGAACGCCGCGCACGATGGCCCGGGCGCCGTGCCGCCAGGGCCATCGTCGCAGACCTGCAGGTTCACCGTGCCGATCGCGCTGACGCCGCCGCCGTTGCTGAGCAGCAGCGTGACCTCGGCCACGGAGAAGCCGGCACCTCCGACGGGGATGCGCACGGCGGTGAACTGGGTGAAATTCAACCCGTTGAACCAACCCAGTCCCCCCATCCCCAGGTTGTCATGCAGCGTGGCGGCGCCAGCCGCCAGGGGGGCGGCAGCCAGCGCGGCAGCGGCGGCTGCCAGGGCCACGCGCCAGCGGCAGGCGCGCAAAAGGGACCGGGGTCGAAGCAGCAGGGGCGAAAAATGCATGGCAAACAGTGGTGGAACGATGGAGGGGGTCCGGGCGGTGTCTCTGACGGCACCACGGCGGCGACGGGTTGAGCGTAGGCGGAGTGCGGGCGGCGGATTGACTGGCTATCCCGCCGGCCTTTGACCCGGCGTTTCCGGGATGGCGTCCCATCTCGACAATATGAATGAGAATCAGTATCATTTGAGTGCCTGAGTACGCCACACCCGTCCACCGCAAAAGGCTTGTCCCTCTTCAAGGAGCATTGCCATGGACACCGGCGTACACACCAACTCCCACCAGAGCGCAGCCGTGCACCACGCGCCCGCCACGCTGGCGCGGTGGCAGCATGCCGTGCAGCGCGCACGGGCAGCGCAGCAGACGGGCCAATGGCGCATGGCGACCGCCTATCAGCACCAGGCCCTCGCGTTGTCGCTGCGGCTGCTGGAGCACACGCCGCCACCGGGGCGCGAGGACGACTGCGTGGCGGCGGTCGTGGTCTCGCACCTCAATGTGGCCGACCTGCAGGTGCAGGCGGGCGCCGTGGACGACGCCACCCAGATCCTGTGCCGCGCCCATGCCGTGCTGCTGGGCCTGATGGCCGATGCGCGCCACGGCGCGGGCCTGCAGCAGGCCGCGTGGCGCCACAGCCGCGAAACCCATGCCGCCTTGCTGCGGCCATGTGCAGGCCCATGGCGCGCACCCGCCCGTCACGCAGGCCCTGGCCTCGGCCCATTTGGCCCACGGCCCGGGGCCGCACTGAAGGGCGTGCCGCTTCCTTGCCGTGCGGCGCCGTGGCCCGAAGGACGACGCGCTCCGGCCTTTTTATCCACTCCGTTTCCGATCCAAGGACACCATGCCCCATACCTTGCCCGCCTTGCCCTATGCCTATGACGCGCTCGAGCCCCACATCGATGCCCGCACGATGGAGATCCACCACACCCGGCACCACCAGACCTACATCAACAACCTGAACGCCGCGCTGGAAGGCACGCCGCACGCCCACCTGCCCATCGATGAGCTGGTGGCGCGGCTGGTGCTGCTGCCCGAGAACCTGCAGGGCCCGGTCCGCAACAACGGCGGCGGCCATGCCAACCACAGCCTCTTCTGGAGCGTGATGTCGCCCCGAGGCGGCGGCCAGCCCCAGGGAGAGCTGGCGCGGGCCATCGATACGGATCTGGGCGGGTTCGGCGCCTTCAAGGAGGCCTTCACCAAGGCCGCGCTCACGCGCTTTGGCAGCGGCTGGGCCTGGCTTTGCGTGACCAAGGCGGGCCAGCTGGTGGTGGAAAGCACGGGCAACCAGGACAGCCCGCTCATGGCGGGCCCGATGTCGGGCCACACGCCCGTGCTGGGGCTTGATGTGTGGGAACACGCCTATTACCTGCAGTACCAGAACCGGCGTCCCGAATACATCGCCGCGTTCTACAACGTCATCGACTGGGCCGAGGTGGCCCGCCGCCATGCGCTTGCCCGGGCCTGACGGGCCATCGCGCCCGCTCCACCACCCGCATTCTGAAAACCGCCCCCCGACAACCCCAGGAGCCGCCATGCAGACCCCGCCCGCTTCCACCCATACGGTTCTCGAACCGCTGGCGCGTTCCGCCTCGGCGGCCCGCCGCGTCGCCACCCTGCGTGGGCGGCAGTGGCTCGGGCTCGGCATCGTGCTGCTTGGCATCGTGGCGGGCTCGGCGCAGGCATGGGCCTGGATCGCCGGCCAGCCGGTGGTGCTGGGTGCGCTCTGGGCCGGCCTGGCGGCAGCGCTGGCCACGGCGCTGGGCACCGCGCCGGTGCTGCTCTCGCAGCGCCTTTCCGAGCGCACGCAGGACACGCTGTTCGGCTTCGGCGCGGGCGTGATGCTCGCCGCCTGCTCGTTCTCGCTCATCATCCCCGGCATCCAGGCGGCACGCGCGGGCGGCGCCGGTGCCTGGGCGGCCGGGGGCACGGTGGGGGCGGCCATCCTGCTGGGCGCGCTGGTGCTGCTGATGATGGAGCGGCTGCTGCCGCACGAGCACTTCATCAAGGGCGTGGAGGGCGGGCAGGCCTCGCGCACGCTGCGGCGCACGTGGCTGTTCGTCTTCGCCATCGGGCTGCACAACCTGCCCGAGGGGCTGGCGATCGGGGTGGCCTACGCGGGCGGCGATGCCCTGCGCGCCAGCGCCCTGGCCACCGGCATCGCGATCCAGGACGTGCCTGAGGGCCTGGTGGTGGCCGTGGCGCTGCTCGCCGCGGGCTACCGGCGCTTGCTGGCCGTGGGGCTCGGGATGGCCTCCGGGCTGGTGGAGCCCGTGGGCGCCGTGCTGGGAGCCGCCGTGGTCAGCTACTCCGCAAGCCTGCTGCCCTGGGGGCTGGGTTTCGCGGCCGGGGCCATGCTGTTCGTGATCAGCCACGAAATCATCCCCGAGTCGCACCGCAAGGGCCACGAGGCCTGGGCCACCGGCGGGCTGATGCTGGGCTTCGTGATCATGATGCTGCTGGATACGGCGCTGGGGTGAATTTTGCTATCGAATCAATAGCTTTTGGCGCTTTCCTGTCAAGGGGGAGGCGCCGATTTGATCTGTATTGCAGGGAATGCAGGACTGGCACTGCCTCCGCCCGGCGCGGTCCGCACCCGTGCCACCGCGAAGCCGGCTTGCCGGGGGGAGGGGCAAGACATGCCGGGAGACTTTTTTCCCTACCCAAAGAACCGGTAGCACACCACGATGGCCGCCACCACGCCCGCCAGCTCGGCCAGCAGCGCGCAGCTGACGGTGTGACGGGTGCGCTGGATGCCCACCGCGCCGAAGTACACCGCCAGCACGTAGAAGGTGGTCTCGGTGCTGCCCTGGATGGTGGCCGCTGCCAGCGCGGCAAAGCTGTCCACGCCCTGGGCCTGCATGGTCTCGATGAGCATGGCACGCGCGGCGCTGCCGGAGAATGGCTTGACCAGCGCAGTGGGCAGCGCATCGACGAACCGGGTGTCCGCGCCCAGCACCTGCACGCACCAGCGGATGCCGTCGAGCACATAGCCCAGCGCCCCCGATGCCCGGAACACCCCCACGGCGCACAGCATGGCCACCAGGTACGGCAGCAGGCCCTTGGCCACATCGAAGCCTTCGCGCGCACCCTCGATGAAAGCCTCGTACACGGCGACCTTGCGCCAGGCGCCCAGGGCCACGAACAGCACCACCAGCATGAACAGCGTGAGGTTGCCGAGCAGGGAAGACAGCTGCGACAGCGCCGCCGCGCTCAGCGTGGTCAGGAGTGCCATGAAACCGCCGAGCACCAGCGCCACGGGCAGCAGGTAGGCCAGCACCACGGGGCTCCACAAGGGCAGGCGCTGCACCACCGCCACGCTGAGCAGGCCCACGAGGGTGGATGCGGACGTGGCCAGCAGGATGGGCAGGAAAACGAGTGTCGGGTCGGGCGCGCCCTGCTGCATGCGGTACATGAAGATCGTCACCGGCAGCAGCGTGAGCGAGGAGGCATTGAGCACCAGGAACAGGATCTGCGCATTCGTGGCGGTCTCTGGCTCGGGGTTCAGCTCCTGCAGGGCTTTCATGGCCTTCAGGCCCATGGGGGTGGCGGCGTTGTCCAGCCCCAGCGCGTTGGCCGCGAAGTTCAGCGTCATGAGGCCCAGGGCCGGGTGGCCACTGGGCACGCCGGGCATGAGGCGGCGGAACAGCGGCGCCAGCCAGCGCGCGAGGGCGTCCACGATGCCCGCCTTCTCGGCGATGCGCAGGAAGCCCAGCCAGAGCGTGAGCGTGCCGAACAGCAGCACCATCACCTCGACCGAGAGCCTGGCCATGGCGAACAGCGCCTCGACCATGGCGGCGAAGATCTGCGCGTTGCCCGCCACGAGCCACTGCGCCAGCGCCGCCACCGCGGCGGTCAGGAAAAAGCCCAGCCACAGGGTGTTGAGCATCAGGGGGTACCGGGAAGAGTGGGGGGATCAGCCTGCATGCCGCCAAGGTTACCCGGCTTGCCGCGCAACACCCGCCGATACCGTGGCTGGCAGGCAACGGATGGGTCGGTGGTACCCTATAGGGTTCGGTTTACCGCCGTGCGGGGGCTTTGGGAAGCGCTTTTCCCGCGCCTGCGGGGGGCCGCACCACACATCCTCAGGCGCCTGGCGCGCCGCAACACCAACGAAAAGAGATCCAACATGGGCGCGCAGTGGAAAGCAAAAGGCAAGGCACAGGTGGCGGATGCCAAGGGCAAGCTGTTTGGCAAGCTGGTCAAGGAAATCACCGTGGCCGCGCGCGGCGGCGCCGATCCGGCCAGCAATGCGCGCCTGCGCCTGGTGGTCGAGCAGGCCCGCAAGGCCTCGATGCCCAAGGACACGCTGGAGCGCGCCATCAAGAAAGGCTCGGGCACGGGCGCCGACGCGGTCAACTACGAGCGCGTGATCTATGAAGGCTTCGCGCCCCACCAGGTGGCGGTGATGGTCGAATGCCTGACCGACAACGTGAACCGCACCGCGCCCGAGATGCGCGTGCTGTTCCGCAAGGGCCAGCTGGGCACTTCGGGATCGGTGGCCTGGGACTTCAACCATGTGGGCATGATCGAAGCCGAGCCCGCCACGCCCGATGCCGACCCCGAACTGGCTGCCATCGAGGCGGGCGCGCAGGATTTCGAGGCTGGCGACGAGGAAGGCACCACCACCTTCTGGACCGACCCCACCGACCTGGACCTGGTGAGCCGCGCGCTGCCCGCCCATGGCTTCAATGTGCTGTCGGTCAAGCTGGGCTACAAGCCCAAGAACCCCGTGAATCCCGCCAACCTCTCGCCCGAGCAGCTCGAAGAGGTCGAGAACTTCCTGGCGGCCATCGACTCCAACGACGACGTCCAGAACGTGTTCGTGAGCCTGGGCGGCTGATGCCGGTGCGCCGGCTTCGCGGCCGGGCCCGCTCCCTGCATCGCCCTCGCAATTGACTTGTCCATGACCGCAGACCATTACGCAGCCCTCGGGCTGGCGGCCAACGCGTCGCTCGCCGACATCAAGAAGGCCTTTCGCCAGAAGGCGTCGTTCTACCACCCGGACCGCAACGACGCGCCCGACGCCGCCCAGCGGTTTCAGGCCGTGCAGAAGGCCTACGAAGTGCTGTCGGACGACACCGCCCGCCAGGCCTACGACGACAACCGCCGCCGCAACCTGCTGGACGACCCGCTGCAGACCGCGCAGGAGATCTGGCAGGCCTACTCCTCGCGCATCCTTTCCTCTCCTTCTTCCGCTTCGTGAAACTATCTCCCTACTTCTACGATCTGCGCTCCGCCTACCAGGCCGAGCTGGATGACCTGGTCTCCGACTCCGAGGGCAAAGACGTCCTGCGCAAGCGCCTGGCGGAAAAGCGCAACGAGATCGCCTTTCTGGTGCAGATGATGGAGCTGGCCCCCGAGATGGTCGCGGTGGTCTTTCACCACGGCTTTCGCTTCACCAAGCCCGGCGCGGTGGAGCACCTGCTGGGCCTGCCGGTGGACGAACTGCCCGACTGGCACAGCCTGGCCCATGCCGTCACGCTCGAGCCCTGGGCCCAGAGCCTGGCGCAGACCGTGCTGCGCGAGCCGCAGGGCGCCCGGTTCATGGCGGTGGCGGCCGGGCTCGAGTACCTGCACCTGCATGCCCGCATGGCCCCCGCGGCGCACGCGGCCGAGGGCGACGGCGACCAGGGCGAAGACGCTGCGGATGCGGCGGAACACGATGACGATTTCAGCGCCCTGAGCGCCGACGACGCCGTGGACCCGCAAAACAGCCGCACCCGCGAGGAAGCCAGCTCCAACTGGCTGGCCGATGTGGGGTTCGACAGGAAGGACTGAGGCCCTCCCGAAGCGCTGCGCGCCATCCCCGCGAGGGGGACGCCTGCGGCGGACCGGCCACGCCGGACCAAGGCAAGGCGGCGCTGGCGACGGCGGCGCGCCAGTTTTTAGCGGTCTGCGCCCAGCGCAGCGACACACCAAGGAATACGCATGAGCAGCAACAACACCCACCTCGCCCTGATCACCAGGACCACCAGCCTGATCGCGGCCGGCGACATCGTGGGCGCCGAGTCGGCGCTGGCCGAGCTGGCCGATACCGACGGGGACGGCGCGCTGATGGTGGTGCTGGACCAGCTCGCGCCCAAGGACATCCTGGCCGTGATGCGCGAGTACGACGACTCCAAGGCCTCGGTGGTCAACCTGCTGGTCACGCCCGAGCAGTTCGCGCGCGCGATGGTGCTGGAAAAGCAGTACAAGGACCTCACGCACACGCACCTGCGCAACATGGTCAATGCCGTCATCTTCCGCGACGACGCCGATCCCGTCGAGTTCCTCACGGCCATCGGCGACCTGGAAGGCGGCGCCGAGGCACTGGCCAACTACTTCGCCGAAAAGTGGAGCCGCATCGAGGCGTTTGCCCGCACCGGCACGTTCGACGCGGTGGAAGACTACGGCCCCACGCTGACCGACGACGAACTCCTCGCCTCGGGCTATGTGCAGCCGCGCATCGACCAGGACGAGGTGGCGGACCGCGACTGGATGCAGATGGCCTGGCTGCTGCGCTACGAGTGCCGCGACCTGTTCATCGAAACCTTGCTGGTGCTGCGCGCCAAGGCCCGCGCCTTTGACCTGGGCCTGGAAGAGGGCGACGAATCGCCCGCCGAGGAAGACGACGGCAAGTTCGAAACCAGCGAAACCGACCGTGGCAAGGCCACGCCCGCCGCCCGCACGTCCGACGAAGAATCCGCGATTTAGATGACAACCCTCTGTGGCGCTTCGCGCCTTCCCCCTTCTCTCGAATGGCTGCGCCATTCGGGAAGGGGGACACCGCCAGCGCGGCGGGGCGGCCCTTGCGCGGCGGTTCTGGCCTGGAGCGTGCCAGTTTCATGGCCCATGAGCACTGCGAAGCGCGATAGATACTGATATGACTGTGCCCAACACGCCTTCTTCAACGACTGACGAGATTGCAGCCGCCAACGCGCTGCAGCTCCACGACGCCCGCCCGTTCTTTGAAAAGGCGCTGGCGTATGGTGTCCAGCACGGCGTGATTGGCGCCGACAAGCTCGCGGCCATCAACACCGATGCGCCCAAGGGCATGGTGCAGATTGCGCGCTACTTTGGCAGCGAGTTTCTGCGCCCCGAGCTGGAGAAGGCGCGCGACCGCATGGTCAACCTCATCAGTCTGTACCTGCTGGACACCACCGGGGGCGACCTGCACGAGGCCGCCGTCTCGCTGCGCGACCATTCGTTCCTGTCGCGCTCCAAGGGGGGCTCGGACATGCTCAAGCGCCTGATCGCCATGCCCGAGAGCAGCAATTTCGGCATGGCCGGCTATGCCGATGCCGAAACCCCGTTGCTGGCCGTGTGGTCGCTGCGCAGCCACGCCGACTACCGGGCCGAGCTGGCGCGCCGCACGCAGATTGCGCAGGCCATCCGGGCCGCCCAGTGGCTGGCCGGGCAGTTCGACCTGGACCCCGACGAGCTGGAAGCCGCGGGCGCCGACGCGGAAGCCGTCATCCGCGCTGGCTTGCTCATGGTGGCCCTGGCGCCCAAGGCCATGGACCTCGGCGAGTGGCCCAACACCGTGTCGTTCGAAAAAGTGCTGATGGCACAGCGCAAGAAGAAGCTCGCGCCGCCCGTGCAGCTGCGCCTGCCTGCCGGCTTGCCTGCCGAACTGCGCGAGGTGGTGCAGGCGCATTGCGCCAGCGTGCTGGCTGACCTGCCCAAGCTGCTCGACGCGGCCACACCGGTGCGCACGCTGCTGCGCCCCACCGGCGCTTTCCGCGCGCGCTACTTTCTGCTGGACGACCCCTTGGCCGAGGTGGACAACTTCCACCGCAGCCTGGATGCGCTGGAGGAGGGTGAGGAACCCCCGCTTCCCGCGAGCAAGGCCTGGACGAGAACGGTGCAGGGCAACGATGATGAACATTCGCTGCTCACGCTGTTCCTGTGCCTGGCGGCCGGGGCCCCCAAGAAGACGCTGCTGACCGAGAAGACCGCCGCGAGCCTCGTCCGAAAGATCCGCAAATCGGGCCTGCAGCCCGCGCTGGCGGCCGACTTCATCCGCGCCCATGCGCCCGGCGTGCACCAGCAGGACTACTTCGCCCTGTGGACCGGCTTCGTGCAGGACGCGGAAAAGACCCTGCTCAGCGACATGGACTACCAGATGCACGACGCCCTGGCACTGCTGCGCCGGGAGTGCAACGTGGTGGGCGACTGAGCACCAAGGAAGAGGTGGCCGGCCGCGGCCTGGGGCATGGGCGCTGGCACCGGCGGCCCGCGCCCGTGGCGCCGCCGCGTGGCCCCGCGCGATAGTTCCTGCATTTCGCAACGGCTCGGTTAACATTCAGCGCGTTTCTTGTCCTGCCGCAATCCCTTCATGCCAGCCCCGCGGGGCTCCCTTACGCCGCTGCCCCGTTCCGTCTCCGTGCACAGCCCCACACTCGTCATTCTCGCGGCCATCCTGTCGGCGCTGGTTACCGCAGTGCTGTATGCCGTGTGGCATTTCAACAAGAACATCCCGGGCCTGCGGCTGTGGACGCTGTCATTCCTGGGCGCGTCGGTGTTCTGCGCCACGCTGCTGGCGCGCGAGCGGATGCCCGAAGTGCCGGCCGTGGTGCTGGCGCAGGGGGCCAATGCGCTGGCGGCCTACTTGTGCTGGCTGGGCAGCCGCGCCTACATGGGGCGCCCGCCCATCGCCCACCGGTATGCCGCGGCCGCCATCGTGTCGCTGGTGGCGCTGTCGGTGTATTTCACGGTGGCGCAGCCCCATCCCGGCGCGCGGTTCGCCCTGGCGGGCTGGTTCGCGGGCGTGTGCTTCCTGCTCACGGCGCGCACGCTGGCGCAGGGTGGCTTTCGCCGTGTGCCGGCGCGCTACCTGCTCGCGGGCGTCATGGCCTTCCATGGGGTGTGCGTGCTGGTGCGCCCCGTGATCTTCCGGCTGGCCGCCCCTTCGGATGCCGGCCTGCTGACGCAGCTGTCGCAGTTCGTGGTGCTGGAGGCCACGGTGGCCCTCGTGATGATCGCGTTTGGCGTGCTGATGCTGACCAATGAATTCGTGACGAGCGAGCTGCGCCACCTCGCCGAGATCGACCCGCTCACCAGCGTGTTCAACCGCCGCGCCTTCATCACGCTGCTGGACAAGGGCCTGAGCAATGCCCAGCGTACCCGGGCCGCGCTGCCCGTGCTGGTGATGGACCTCGACCACTTCAAGAAGATCAACGACACCGGCGGCCACCAGTGCGGGGACGACGCGCTGCGCCACTTCGTGGACCTGGCCCACCGCTGCCTGCGCCGGGAGGATGTGATGGGCCGCCTGGGTGGGGAGGAGTTCGCCATCTTCCTGCCCAACGCGGACGGCCCTGGTGCCGCCGGCGTGGCCGAACGCCTGCGGGCGCTGGTCGAGTCCGAGCCCATGGATGCCGAACGGCGGCGCGTGGCCCTGACCGTGAGCATCGGCATCACGCTGTCCACCAGCGGGGATTCGGCCGAGGCGGTGCTGCAGCGGGCGGACGAGGCGATGTACCTTGCCAAGGCGCGCGGGCGCAACCGGGTGGAGGTCGTGGCGCTGCCGGACGATCCCGTGCCGTTGAAGTGGCCGCGCCCCGCGGAGCGGCCCGGCACGGCGCGCAGCGCGGCGGTGCTGTAGCCAGCTTCCACCAGGCGCGCGTGCGGTCGCGCCGCCGGGCCCTGCAGCTTGCCTGATGGGCCTGAAACGCTGCCTGTGTCGGCTGCCCGACCTTCGGGCGTGCCGCCGCGCAGCGCGCCGCCGCACAATGGTGGCCTTGCCTCGTCCCGTCCATTCCCAGACCACCACCATCTCCCATGGCATTGAATCCCCACGGCAGCAACCCGCTCGGCGGGGCGGGCCCCGGCACCGCGCCCGGTGCATCGCCGTCGGCGCCCGCAGCGCAGCGCAGGGCGTTCCTGGCATCCGGCACGGGGCTGGCAGCCCTGGGTGTGGCGGCGGCCGCCGGGGCCGGCTACCTGCTCTACCGGCCGGGCAACGACCGGCAACTCGTCTTTGGCACCCTGGCGCGCGCCATGCAAGAGGTCGAGCGCCTTGCGGGCGCTGCGGTCCAGCCGCTGGCGCCCGCCACGGCCTGGAACTGGTCGCAGACGCTGGAGCACTGCGCACAGAGCATCGAGTTCTCGCTGCGGGGCTTCCCGGCGCCCAGGTCGGCGCTGTTCCAGAACACCCTGGGTGCGGCTGCTTTCAACGTGTTTGCCCTGCGCGGCCGCATGAGCCACGACCTGGCGGAGCCCATCCCGGGCGCGCCCGCGCTGGATGCGTCCACGCCCGGGGCGTCGGCGGCGGCCCTGGCCCGGCTGCGCCAAGCCGTGCAGGACTTCTCCGTGCACGCGGGGCCGCTGCACCCGCACTTCGCCTACGGGGCGCTGGACAAGGCGCAGTACGAGCAGGCGCACGCCATGCACCTGGCCAATCATCTGTCGGCGTTTGACGCAGGGGGCTGAGCGCGGGCTGCGCGGCCCTGTGCAGTTCCATGCCATGCGGATGCCGGCTGGATGCTATTGAAGTTATAGCTTTTGGCGCTTGTCCAGCAAGCGCCAGAGGCATATTTCACCCGAATGTGCCCATTCTCTCTCAGCCCAGATCGTCAAAATCCCATTGGGCGCAGAGGGCGTCAAAGCGCAGGGCGTCCAGCACGCTCAGGAACATACCGGGTTCCGCAAGCTCCCCCTCGGAGTGCAGGTACCACACCAGCGCCTGCGGGCCCACGGTGAAGATGCGCAGCCCCGCCATGTCCACGACGGGCCGCGCCCGCAGGGCGTCCAGCAGCGACGCCAACTCGCCGGGCGTTGAGAACGCCCCGCACGTGCGCATGCCGCAGAACGGATAGCCGCCCTGTGCCATCTGGTAGTAGGAGACGGTGTGCAAAAACGCCTCCAGGCCCACGGCTTCCTCGAACCAGTCCGGGGAATCCAGGTCGGTGGTTTGCCACACCCGCTGCCGGGCATCGGTGGCCCACCAGCACACGCCCTGGTTCTCTTCCAGAAACAGCAGCTTGTCGCCCAAGCACTCCCAGTCTTGCGGCGGCGCAAACCGCTGAAAACCGGCCATCAAATCGGCACGCCTGCCCACGGCGGCGTAATAAGCGTGCAGGGCAGGGGGCACTGGGCCACCCAGGCGATGGCTTGCGGCGGCCAGTTCATCTTCCGGCAGCCCGTCTTCGGGGCTGACAGGGCGGCCCAGCAGCCAGGCCAGGGTGTCTGAAAGGGGCGGGGTGGTGAGGGCTGTCATGGATTTCGGTTCAAGGATCGGCCGAGCGCAGGCAGTGCAGGCCGGATGTTCGGGTGGCGATTGATGCAGGTCAAGAGACGGTGTGCTGCGGCTTGGGGTTGCATGGAGTGCAAAGCTACCATCCCCCGATGGGCCCAGGTGCCCACAAGGATGGACCATGAGCAAGCATTGGAAGACAGCAGCGGCTCTGGCCGTGGTGCTGCTGGGAGGAGGGTTGCTGTTGCACTGGGCACCCTGGCAGGCCAAAGGGCCAGGCCCCGGCTTCGTGAGCGGCAACGGCCGCATCGAGGCCACCGAGATCGCCGTGGCCACCAAGCTCGCCGGGCGGGTGCTGGAGGTTCTGGTGGCCGAGGGCGACTTCGTGAAAGCCGGGCAACCCCTGGCCCGCATGCAGATCGACAGCCTGCAGGCCCAGCGCGAAGAGGCCGTGGCCCGGCTGCAGCAGGCGCAGCTGGCCATCGGCAGTGCCCAGGTGCAGGTGGCCCAGCGTGATAGCGACTACCAGGCCGCGCTGGCCGTGGTGGCCCAGCGCGAGAGCGACCTCGACACCGCCCGCCGCCGCCTGCCGCGCTCCGAGCAGCTGGCGCGCGAGGGCTTTTTCTCCAGCCAGTTGCTCGACGACGACCGCGCCAAGGTGCGCAGCCAGCAAGCCGCTGTGACCGCTGCAAAAGCCCAGGCGAAGGCCGCGCAGGCGGGCATCGGTGCGTCGCGCACGCAGGTGACCAGCGCCGAGGCCAATGTGCGCGCGCTGCAGGCCACGCTGGCCCGCATCGATGTGGAGCTGGCCGACAGCGAGCTCAAGGCGCCGCGCGATGGCCGCGTCCAGTTCCGCGTGGTGCAGCCCGGCGAGGTGGTGGGTGCGGGTGCGCGCGTGCTGCAGCTGGTGGACCTGAGCGACGTGTACATGACCTTCTTTTTGCCCGAGACCGTGGCGGGCCGCGTGGCGCTGGGCAGCGAGGTGCGCATCGTGCTCGATGCCGCGCCGGGCTTCGTGATCCCGGCCACCGTGTCGTTCGTGGCCAGCACCGCGCAGTTCACTCCCAAGACGGTGGAAACCGCGAGCGAGCGCCAGAAGCTCATGTTCCGCGTGCGCGCGCAGATCGACAAGGCGCTGCTGCTGCGCCACCAGGAACAGGTCAAGACCGGACTGCCCGGCGTGGCCTGGCTGCGGGTGGACCCTGCGGTGGAGTGGCCCGCAGAACTCGCCGTCAAGGCTGGCCAGTGAACCCAGCGGCCGGCGCTGCACCCGTGGCCCGCCTGCGCGGCGTGGGCCAGCGCTACGGGCGCACGGTGGCGCTGGAGGGCATCGACCTGGAGGTGGCCGCCGGCCGCATGGTGGGCCTGATCGGGCCGGATGGCGTGGGCAAGTCCAGCCTGCTGGCCCTGGTGGCGGGCGCGCGGGCGGTGCAGCAGGGCACCGTGGAGGTGCTGGGCGGCGACATGGCCCAAAGCCGCCACCGCAGCCGGGTGTGCCCCCGCATCGCCTACATGCCCCAGGGCTTGGGCAAGAACCTGTACCCCACGCTGTCGGTGGAAGAAAACCTGCAGTTTTTTGGCCGCCTGTTCGGGCACGACGCGGCCGAGCGGCGCCGCCGCATTGACCAGCTCACGCGCAGCACGGGGCTGTATCCATTCTTGGCGCGGCCAGCGGGCAAGCTCTCGGGCGGCATGAAGCAGAAGCTGGCCCTGTGCTGCGCGCTCATCCACGACCCCGACCTGCTGATCCTGGACGAGCCCACCACCGGCGTGGACCCGCTGGCGCGCGCGCAGTTCTGGGATTTGATCGGCCGCATCCGCGCCGCGCGGCCCGGCATGAGCGTGATCGTGGCCACGGCCTACATGGAAGAGGCGCAGCGTTTTGAATGGCTGGTGGCCATGGACGAAGGGCGCATTCTGGCCACCGGCACACCCGCCGAGCTGATGGCCCGCACTGGGCACGATGCGCTGGAGCAGGCCTTTGTGGCCCTGCTGCCCGAGGCCAAGCGCCGGGGCCACCGGGCGGTGCAGATTCCGCCGTTGGACCGGTCGCAGGCAGACGACGCTGCCAACGTCGCCATCGAGGCGCGCGACCTGACCATGCGCTTTGGCGACTTTGTGGCGGTGGACCATGTGAGCTTTCGCATCCAGCGGGGCGAGATCTTTGGCTTCTTGGGCAGCAACGGCTGCGGCAAGTCCACCACCATGAAGATGCTCACCGGCCTGCTGCCCGCCAGCGACGGGCAGGCCTGGCTGTTTGGCCAGCCGGTGGACCCCAAGGACATGGCCACGCGGCGGCGCGTGGGCTACATGTCGCAGGCGTTTTCGCTGTACAGCGAGCTGTCGGTGGAGCAGAACCTGGTGCTGCACGCGCGCCTGTTCCATGTGCCCGAGGCCGAGGTGCCCGCGCGCGTGACGGCCATGCTGGAGCGTTTTGACCTGCAGGCCGCGCGCAGTGCACTGCCCATGAAGCTGCCGCTGGGCATGCGCCAGCGTCTGTCGCTGGCCGTGGCCATGGTGCACCAGCCCGAGCTGCTGATCCTGGACGAGCCCACCTCGGGCGTGGACCCGATGGCGCGCGACAACTTCTGGCGCCTGATGGTGGAGCTGGCGCGGCGCGACAAGGTCACCATCTTCATCTCCACCCACTTCATGAACGAGGCCGAGCGCTGCGACCGCATCTCGCTGATGCACGCGGGGCGTGTGCTGGAGAGCGCCGCGCCGCAGGAGATTGTGGCCAAGCGCGGTGCTGCCACGCTGGAGGAAGCCTTCATCGGCTACCTGGAAGATGCTGCGGGAACGGCCCCAGCCCCTGTGCCTGTGCAGGCTGCGGAGCCCGCTGCACTATCGCCCGTGCATGCCCCCGACGCCCCCACCTGGCCCATCCGCCTGCGCCAAAGCCTGGCCCGCATCCACAGCACCCAGTGGCGCGAATCGCTGGAGCTGCGCCGCGACCCCGTGCGGGGCGCCATGGCGCTGCTGGGCTCGCTGATCCTGATGTTCGTGATGGGCTACGGCATCAGCATGGACGTGGAGAACCTGCGCTTTGCCGTGCTGGACCGCGACCAGACCGCGTTGAGCCGCGCCTACACGCTGAACCTCGCGGGCTCGCGCTACTTCACCGAGCAGCCGCCGATTGCCACCTACGCCGAGCTGGACGCGCGCATGCGCTCCGCCGAGATATCGCTGGCGCTGGAGATCCCGCCCGGCTTTGCGCGCGACGTGGCGCGCGGCCAGCCGGTGCAGATCGGTGCCTGGGTGGACGGGGCCATGCCCCAGCGCGCCGAAACCGTCATCGGCTACGCCCAGGGCCTGCACCAGCAATGGCTGGTGGAGCAAAGCCGCAGCCGCACGGGCGTGGTGCCCCGGGGCCTGCTGGAGGTGGAGCCGCGCTACCGCTACAACCCCGACGTGCGCAGCCTGCCGTCCATGGTGCCTGCCGTGATCCCGCTGCTGTTGCTCATGCTGCCCGCCATGCTCACCGCCCTGGCCGTGGTGCGCGAGAAGGAGCTGGGCTCCATCATCAACCTGTATGTGACGCCCACCACACGCACCGAATTCATGCTGGGCAAGCAGCTGCCCTATGTGCTGCTGGCGCTGTTCAACTTTGGCTTGATGTGCCTGGCGGCGGTGACGGTGTTTGGCGTGCCGATGACGGGAAGTTTTGCCACATTGACGCTGGCCGCCGTGGTGTTCAGCCTGTGCTCCACGGGCATGGGCCTCTTGGCCTCCACCGTCACGCGCAGCCAGATCGCGGCGATGTTCTTCGCCATGGTGGGCACCATCATTCCCGCCGTGCAGTTTGCGGGGCTCATCAACCCGGTGTCGTCCATGACGGGGTTTGCGCGCTGGGTGGGCGAGGTCTACCCGGCCAGCCACATGTTCACCATCAGCCGGGGCGTGTTCAACAAGGCGCTGGGATTGCAGGACCTGCAGGCCGAGTTCTGGCCCATGCTGGTGGCGGTGCCGGTCATCGTCGGTGCCGCCATTGCCTTGCTGAAGAAGCAGGAGACCTGACATGGCGCTGCGTGGACGGTGGTCCAACATCTTTCGGTTAGGCATCAAGGAGCTGTGGAGCCTGTGGCGCGACCCGGCCATGCTGTTCCTCATCGTCTACACCACCACACTCGCGGTGTACTCTGCGGGCATGGCGCAGCCCGAGACGCTGCACCACGTGCCCATTGCCATCGTGGACGAGGACGACTCGGCCTTGTCCCAGCGCATCGCCACCGCGTTCTACGCCCCCCAGTTCACGCGCCCCGCCATGATCAGCATGCGCGAGGTGGACCCGAGCCTGGACGCCGGCCGCTTCACGCTGGTGCTGCACATCCCCGCCCACTTCCAGCGCGACGTGCTGGCGGGCCGGGTGCCGCAGGTGCAGCTCAACATCGACGCCACGCGCATGGGGCAGGCGTTCGCGGCCAATGGGGCGGTGCAGCAGATCGTGCAGCTGGAGGTGGCCGAGTTCGTGCAGCGCGACCGCACCGTGGCCGAGCAGCCCATCGAGCTCACGGTGCGCTCGCGCTTCAACCCGGCGCTGAACCCCGCGTGGTTCGGCTCGCTGATGGAGCTGATCAACATCGTGACCATGCTCTCCATCATCCTCACCGGCGCCGCGTTGATCCGCGAGCGCGAGCATGGCACGGTGGAGCACCTGCTGGTCATGCCCGTCACCCCCGGCGAGATCATGCTGGCCAAGGTCTGGGCCATGGCGCTGGTGGTGCTGGTGGCTACCTGGGTGTCGCTCACGGCGGTGATCCGCTGGGCGATTGGTGTGCCCATCGAGGGCTCGGTACCGCTGTTTCTGCTGGGGGCCACGCTGCATCTGTTTGCCACCACCTCCATGGGCATCTTCATGGCCACGGTGGCGCGCAGCATGCCGCAGTTTGGCTTGCTGATGGTGCTGGTGATGATGCCGCTGCAGATGCTGTCGGGCGGCGTCACCCCGCGCGAGAGCATGCCGCTGTGGGTGCAGTACGGCATGGCCCTGGCGCCCACCACGCACTTCACCGAGCTGGCCCAGGCCATCCTCTACCGTGGCGCGGGCTGGGCGGTGGTGTGGCCATCGCTGGTGTGGCTGCTGGGCATTGGGGCGGTGCTGTTCAGCCTGGCGCTGGCGCGGTTTCGCAAGACGATTGCGCGCATGGCGTGAATGCCGTGATTGCTATCGAATGCATAGCTGCCAGCGTTTGAAGAACAAGCGCCAGGGGCTAGTTGGACGTGAAATCCACGCTGTCGGGCCGCCCCGGCAGGTGCAGTTGCGCCACGGGTGCCGGGCTGCTGGCGAGCCGCTGGCCCCGCCGCCACACGCCCAGGCGGGTGGCCCGCAACGCAATCGCCTCGACAGGGGTGCGTGCGTGCAGCAATACCAAGTCTGCATGGCAGCCGGGCGCAATGCCATAGCCCTCCAGGCCCAGCAGGCGTGCCGGGTTCACCGTCACCGCGTCAAAACACTGCCGCATCGCGGCCTGGCTGGTCATCTGGCCCACATGCAGGCCCATGTGCGCGGCCTCCAGCATGTCGGCGCTGCCGCCGCTGTACCAGGGGTCCAGCACGCAGTCGTGGCCGAAAGCGACGGTGAGACCGGCAGCCATCAGCTCGGGCACGCGGGTCATGCCCCGGCGCTTGGGGTAGGTGTCGTGGCGGCCCTGCAAGGTGATGTTGATGAGAGGGTTGGCCACCACGCCCAGATCGGCCTCGGCCATCAGGGGGATGAGCTTGCTCACGTAGTAGTTGTCCATGCTGTGCATGGAGGTGAGGTGCGAGCCCGTCACACGGCCGTGCAGGCCCAGGCGCAGGGTTTCAAAAGCCAGGGTTTCGACATGGCGCGAGTGCGGGTCGTCGGATTCGTCGCAGTGCATGTCCACGCGCTTGCCGTGTTCGGCAGCCAGTTCGCACAGGATCTTCACGCTCTCGGCCCCCTGCGCCATGGTGCGTTCGAAGTGCGGAATGCCGCCCACCACGTCCACGCCCAGGTCCAGCGCACGTTTCAGGTTGTCGAGCCCGCCGCGCGCGCGCAGCACGCCGTCTTGGGGGAAGGCCACCAGCTGCAAATCCAGGTACGGCGCCACGCGCTGCTTCACCTCCAGCAGGGCCTGCACGGGCAGCAGGCTGGCGTGGCTGGTGTCCACATGGCTGCGAACGGCCAGCAGCCCGCGCGCCACGGCCATGTCGCAATACCGCAGGGCGCGCTCCACGATGGCATCGTGCGTGAGGGTCGGCTTGAGTTCGCCCCACAGCGCAATGCCTTCGAGCAGCGTGCCGCTCTCGTTCACGCGCGGCTGGCCGTAGCTCAGGGTCGAATCCATGTGGAAATGCGCGTCCACGAACGGCGGGCTGACGAGCAGGCCGCCCGCATCCACTGTTTCGTGCGCGGGGGCTTGCAGGCCCTCGGTCACCTCGGCGATGCGGCCGTCCTGCACGGCAATCGACATGTTCTGGCGGCCGTCGGGCAGGGTGGCGTGGGTGATGAGCAGGTCGAGCATGTTGGGGGCGTCTGGTGTCGGGGTGTCGGGTTTTTTCAAGACCGTGGCGGGCTTTGTGCCTAAGCTGGGTGTCTCACAGGGCGCATCTATTTCAGCGCATTTTTGCAAAGGCAGTCTTCATGCAATTTGGCTACACCATTCTCTACGTCGAAGATGTTCCCAGGACCATCGCTTTTTATGAGGCCGCCTTCGGCTTCACCCGCCGCTTCGTGCACGAGGCTGGCGACTTCGGCGAGCTGGACACGGGCGCCACCGCGCTGGCCTTCTCGTCGCTGCGGCTGATGGCCGAGCTGGGCAAGAACCCGCAGCGCGCGTCGGCCGAGGCGCCCAGTTTCGAGATCGCGTTCACCACCACCGACGTGGCTGCTGCCGTGCAGCGCGCGGTGGATGCCGGTGCCCGGCTGGTGCAGGCGCCCGGGCAGATGCCCTGGGGCCAGACGGTGGCCTATGTCGCGGACATCAACGGCGCGCTGGTGGAGCTGTGCACGCCCATGGGGCCGCCAGCCGTTTGAACGGTCGTGGTGGCGCAGGCGTAGACGGTGGTGCCGGCCCCGCGGCGTGGGTTTCACATGCAATTCAGCCATAGCCCGCCTGCGCCACCGTGGCCAGCAGTTGTGGTGTGCGGCGCAGCGCTGCAGGCGTCTGCCCAAGCCAGCGCAGACAGTCGCGGTGGAAGTGGGCTTGGTCGGCGTAGCCGTTGTCGGCTGCAATCTCCGCCAGCGGTTTGGCCGTGCCGAGCGCCTGCGCTGCACGGCGCACGCGGGCCAGCGCGCGCCAGAAGCGGGGCGATTGGCCGGTGGAGCGTTGGGTCAGGCGCTCCAACGTGCGTTCGGACACCCCTAGGCCGTGTGCTGCCGCGCCCACCGTGGCTGCATGCGCCAGCGCGTGTAGCGCCTCTTGGACGCGTGGATCCCTTTCGGTGTGGTGGTCGATGGCCTCCAGCAGCAAGGCTTCCAGCGCCGTGGTGTCGTGGCCCAGGCCGCAGGAGCGTGGCCCAGCGCGGCGCCTGTGCTGGTGCCAGATGGCCCGTGCGGACTGCAGCAATGCTGCTGCATCGATGGTGGTGCCGGGACACAGGCGGTAGCCCAGCCACTGCTCGCCAGCGCGTCCGGGCACCTCCATGGCAGCGTCGGCCAGTGGTGAGATATGCCAGGCGGAGTGCCCGCAAGCCTCCACATGCAGGATGAGGTCGCTGCAGCCATCGGGCAGCACCGTGGTGGCACTGGCATCGGTGGTGTCGAACTGCCAGCGCGCCAGCACGGTCAGTGGCAGCAAGGGGCTGGTGCTGAGAGAAGGCGGCACGTCTGGCATGGCAGGCCCGCCGTCAGCGCTTTTGTGTGGTGCGAAAGCGCACCTCGCCCGGGTTGTGTCCTGCGTCGATGGTGATACGGAACACACTGTTGTCATGGCCAGACTGCGCCCGCGCTGTGAAGCGAATGCCCCGGCGCGTGGGCAGGCAGCTCATCTGGCTCAGGGTGATGGCGGCATGGTCGTTGTTGATCTGCGCAAAACCCTCGGTGTGAACCGCGGCGGCGCTGTCGGTGCGGTCCCGCGCGATCCACTGCAGGTAGAGGAAAGACTGCGCGTAGCGCGTGGCGTGCACGATGCGGTACGTGCCGCCGCCTTCACCCGGATGCACCGGGGCGGGCCACTGACCGCAAACCTTGACCCAGTCCACATCGGGCGCGGCGGTGAAGGATTCATACGGCATGTCTTGCCCCAGCGCGTGGGCATGCCCCGCACAGGCCAGCAGCGCGGCCGCCAGCCAAGGCGCGATGGGGCTGGGCGCGCGCCTCACCGCTCGCCCTTGCGGTAGGGCTTCATCAGCGCCTGCGGGTACGCTGCCTTGCGCGCCACCAGCACCAGGGCCAGTATGGAGAGCAGGTAGGGCAGCATCAGATACACCTGGTACGGAAGCCACGCGCCGCCCGCCTGCTGCAGCCGAAGCTGCAGCGCATCGAAAAAAGCGAACAGCAGCGCGCCCAGCAGTGCCTTGCCGGGGCGCCACGACGCGAACACCACCAGCGCGACGCAGATCCAGCCGCGCCCGTTCACCATGTTGAAGAAGAAAGCGTTGAACGCCGACAGCGTGAGGAAGGCCCCCGCCACACCCATCAACGCCGAGCCCGCCACGATGGCCCCCGTGCGCGTGGCCGCCACCGGGATGCCCTGGCCCTCGGCGGCCTGCGGGTTCTCGCCCACCATGCGCACGGCCAGGCCCAGCGGCGTGCGCATGAGCACCCAGGCCAGTATCGGCACCAGGGCCAGCGCCAGCAGCGTGAGTGGCGTCTGCGCTGAGAGAATGGGCACGCCCAGCCAATCCATGGCGGCGAAGGGCTCGATGGTGGGCGGCGTGTTCACCTTCGGAAAGCTCACGCGGTAGCCGTAGTAGCTGAGCGCCGTGGCCAGCAGCGTGATGCCCAGGCCCGAGACATGCTGCGACAGCGCCAGCCCCACCGTGAGCCAGGCATGCAGCAGCCCGAACACGCCCCCCGTGAGCGCCGCCACCAGCACCCCGGTCCACAGGCCGTGCCCGGCGTACACCGTGAGCCAGCCCGTGAAGGCGCCCGCCACCATGATGCCCTCGATGCCCAGGTGGAGCACGCCGGCGCGCTCGCACAGCAGCACCCCGAGCGTGCCCAGGATGAGCGGCGTGGCCACGCGCAAGGTGGCGATCCAGAAGGCCGGATTGGCCAGGATGTCGAGGAGTTCGGTCATTTCCACCTCACCCGGTACTGCGTGAGCAGGGTGGCGACGAGCACCGCGATGAGCGAGGTGGCCACGATCACGTCGGCGATGTAGGTGGGCACGCCCACCGCGCGGCTCATGCTGTCGGCACCCACCAGCACGCCGGCCACGAAGGTGCCCGCCGCGATCACGCCCAGCGGGTGCAGCCCGGCCAGCATGGCGATCACGATGCCGCTGTAGCCATAGCCCGGCGACATGTCGAGCGTGACGTAGCCGGTGCGGCCCGCCACCTCGATGGCACCGGCCAGCCCCGCCAGCCCGCCCGAGAGCAGGGCCACCAGCACCACGGTGCGGGTGATGGGCACGCCGGCAAACGCGGCGGCCCGCGCATTGGCACCGGCCGCGCGGATGTCGAAGCCCGGCACCGTGCGCCGCAGGATGGCCCAGAGGATCAGTGCCAGGCCGATGGCCCACAGCAGTCCCGTGTGCAGGCGCGTCTGCGGCACCAGCCTGGACAGCTCCAGGTCTCCCTGCAGCGCCACGCTCTGCGGCCAGCCCATGGACAGCGGGTCTTTCATGGGGCCGTCGAGCAGGGCCGAGACCAGCAGCAGCATGATGAAGTTGAGCAGCAGCGTGGTCACCACCTCGTCCACCCCCAGGCGCGACTTCATGAGTGCCGGGCCCAGCAGCAGCAGGGCGCCGGCCAGGGCCGCCGCCAGCATCATCGCCGGGAACAGCAGCCAGGGCGACCATTCCAGCCCCGTGCCGCCATGCAGGCCGCCCACGGCCACTGCGGCCAGCGCGCCGGCATACAGCTGCCCCTCGGCACCGATGTTGAACAGCCGCGCGCGAAAGGCCACCGCCGCGGCCAGCCCGGTCAGGATCAGCGGCGTGGCGCGCGTGAGGGTTTCGGTCAGCGCGAAGACCGAGCCGAAGGCGCCCTTGACGAGCAGTGCATAGGTCTGGCCCACGGGCGCGCCGGCCCACAGCACCAGCAGGCCGCTGATGACGAGGGTGAACACCACGGCGCCCACCGGCGCCGCTACGTAGGCGGCGGGGGAGATGTGGTTGCGTTTTTCAAGCCGCATGGGTCGGCGCTTCGTGGGGAATGGAGGGCATCGGATTACCATCCGCGGCGGCGACGTTCGGCTTGCACCACGCAGGCCGCCAATAACGGGAGGGAGAGATCATGCAAAACCTGGTGTGGGGATGGCTTGGGCGCCTGTTGCTGTGCGGCGCGCTGGCGCTGGGCTGCGCAGGTGCCATGGCACAGGCATTGACCGGCGAGGGCCCGGCAACGGCTGCGCCGGTCGCCCCGCCGGACCTGCCGCTGAAGAACGAAGCGGAATACACCGCCGACATCAACGAATGGCTGGACCACACACGCAGGCTGCAGGAAGAAGGTCGGGTGCGGCACAGGCGCATCACCATCGGCGTGGTGTCGGCCCTGGTGGCAGGCTTTCTCGGCCTGCTGCTGCATACCTGGCGCAGCGGCCGGCCCATGGCCTTCAAGATCAGCCGCGTGCTGCTGTGGGCGCCCCTGTTCCTGTTGGCGGGGGTGTGGTTCTTTCCATCCATCATCCTGATGGTGATGGGGTGTGCGCCCGTGATGCTCGGCGTGTGGTGGCGGCGCGCCCTGTCGTGGTGGGAGCTGTCCATCGCCTCCGCGCTGTACCTGCCGGCCCTGGTGTTCACCTGGCTTGTCTTCAGGACACTGGCTGGCATGGGCGGCGGGTAAGGGCCCGGGCGCTGAATCGGCGCCTGCGCAGTCACGGGGTTTCCTCCGCGCTGCTGGCGGCGCCCGCCATCGCCAGGCCGATGGCCTCGCGCGTCCAGCCCTCTGCGGGCCGCGCTGCGCTCAGGTGCCCCTCGTGCATCACCGCCACGCGGTCGCCCAGGGCCAGCACCTCGTCGAGATCGTCCGAGATCAGCAGCACGGCGGCACCGCCGTCGCGCGCGTTGATGAGCTGCTGCTGCACGAAGGTGACGGCGCCGATATCGAGCCCCCAGGTGGGCTGGTGGGCCACGATGAGGCGCGGCGCAGGGGCGCTCTGGCTGGCGTCGTAGGGCGGCAGCAGGGCGCGGCCCAGGATGAGCTTTTGCATGTTGCCGCCCGAGAGCGCGCGGGCAGGGGTGTCGGGCCCGCCGCCGCGCACGTCGAAGGTCTCGGCCACGCGCTGGGCATGCTGGCGCGCGGCGCCGCGCTTGACCCAGAAGGCCCGGAACCAGGGGTGGGCGAACCAGTGGCTGCGCAGGCGTTCGGACACGGCGTTCTCCCACACTGGCAGGTCGCCCACCACGCCCACGGCATGGCGGTCCTCGGGGATGCGGGCCACTCCCTGGTCCACCACCCAAGCCGGGCGGGCCTGCAGCGGCGTGCCCAGCAGCGTGACCTGGCCGGCGGTGGCGGCGCGCACGCCGCACAGCACATCGGCCAGCGCCACCTGGCCATTGCCCGAGACACCGGCGATGGCGACGATCTCGCCGGCGTTCAGGGTGAGCGATACGCCCTGCAGCCGATCACGACCCGTGGATGCCGTGGATACGTTGGCCAGCGCGCACACCGGCGCACCCACGCTCCGGGCGGGGCGGCGTTCGCTGGCCTCGATGGCATGGCCCACCATCCACTGCGCGAGCTGGCCTTGCGTGGTGCCCTGCGCGGGCGCCTCGGCCACGAGCTTGCCCTGGCGCAGCACGGCCACGCGGTGCGATACGCGCAGCACCTCGGCCAGCTTGTGGCTGATGAAGATGATGGACAGGCCCTGCGCCACCATCTGCGCGAGCGTGTCGAACAGTGCTTCGCTTTCCTGCGGCGTGAGCACGGCGGTGGGTTCGTCCAGGATGAGGATGCGCGCGCCCCGGTACAGCGCCTTGAGGATCTCCACGCGCTGGCGCTCGCCGACCGAGAGGCCGCCCACCAGCGCCTCGGGCCGCACGGGCAGGCCGAACTGGCGGGACACCGCCAGCAGGCGCTCGCGCGCACCCGCGCGCCGTGAGAAGGGCTGCCACAAGGGCTCGGTGCCCAGCAGCACGTTGTCCAGCACCGTGAGGTTGTCGGCCAGGGTGAAATGCTGGTGCACCATGCCGATGCCCGCCGCCAGCGCCGCGCGTGGCTGGCCGGGCGGCAGCGGCTGGCCGAAGACCTCGATGTGGCCCGCGTCGGCCACGTAGTGGCCGAACAGGATGGACATCAGCGTGGACTTGCCCGCCCCGTTCTCCCCCAGCAGTGCCAGCACCTCGCCGCGCTGCAGCGCAAGGCTGATGCCGTCGTTGGCCACCAGCTTGCCGAAGCGTTTGGTGATGCCCTGCAGCCGCAGGACGGGGCCGGAGGGGTCCGTCATTTCCAGTTCGAGAGAAAGGCCAGCAGCACCTTGGCGGAATTGGCCGCCGCCAGGCCCATGAAGGTGCCCATTTCATTCTCGCCTTCGCCACCACCGGCCAGATCGCTCAGCGAGCGAAAGGCGATGTAGGGCACGCCGTTGCTGTGGGCCACCATGGCGGTGGCGGCGGTCTCCATGTCGAGCACATTGGCCTCGAAGGTCTTGAACGCGTATTCGCGGAAAGCCTTGTTGTCCACGAAGGCCTGGCCCGACACACCGTTGCCGCCCACCACGAGCTGCGGGCGCTGTTTCAGGCAGGTGCTGGCCAGGCAATGCGCCAGGCCCACGTCCTGCAGGCCGCGCGCGGTGGCCAGCATTTGGGGGTCCGCCTCAAACCAGAACTGTTTGGTGATGCCGGGCTTGGCCGCCGACCTCACCTCGACCGGGCGCGGATGCATCATGCCGAAGGCGGGCATCGTCAGCTCGCTTTTCATCCACGCGGGGGCGCTGTACTGGCCGGGCTGGTCTTCACGCGCCATCAGCCATTCCATGTACTGGCCCCACTGCGCGGGCACGGTCACGTCGCCAATGTGCAGGCCGGGGTTCACGCCGCCGGCGATGCCGGAAAAGACGATGTGGCTCACGTTGAAGCGGTCCAGCACCAATTGCGTGTTCATGGCCGCGTTGGTCATGCTGATGCCCGACAGGAACACCACCACGGGCTTGCCCGAGAGCGTGCCGGTGGTGAACTCCACGCCGTTGACGCTGTGCCTGGCCGGCTGCTGCACCTGGGGCAGCAGCACCGTCAGCTCGGGTGCAAAGGCCGAGATGACGGCGATGCGCGGGGTGCTGTCCAGCCGTGCCGCCTGGCCCGGCGCGATCGCGGCGCAACCCGCCACCAGCGTGGCCAGGGCCAGGGCGCCCAGCAGGCGCATGCACCGCGCGGCCAGGGCGGTTGTCTCGGGGCGGTGGGAAAGCGGTGCGGGCATGGCGCTCCTTGTCGGGAAAAAGAAGAAAAGGAAAAATCGTACAGCGCAGCGCAGCGCACGGCGGCGCAGGCCACAGCGCAGCCGGTGCCCGCGCGCCGGGGTGCCTACCTGGCCGTGGACTTGGGCTGGCTGTCGTCCACCTTCACGCTGAACTTGCCGGCCAGGATGTCGGCCTCCTTGGCCTTGACCTTGGCCACGATGTCGGCGGGCACCTTCTTCTCGAACGTGCCCAGCGGCGCCAATTCAGAGCCCTTGTGCTTCATCATCGAGTAGGGGCCGTAGTCCTCGGCCGTGAACTTGCCGTCCTTGACCAGCTTGAGGGCGCGTTCGATGCTGGGCTCCATGTGCCACAGCGCGGAGGCGACCACGGTGTCGGGGTACTTGTCCTGCGTGTTGATCACGTTGCCGATGGCCAGCTTGCCCTTCTCCTTGGCCGCGTCGGACACGCCAAAGCGCTCGGCATAGAGCACGTCGGCGCCCTTGTCGATCATGGCGAAGGTGGCTTCCTTGGCCTTGGGCGGGTCGAACCAGCTGTTGATGAAGGTGATGGTGAACTCGATCTTGGGGTTGGTCTCCTTCGCGCCGGCCATGAAGGCGTGCATCAGGCGGTTGACCTCGGGAATGGGGAAGCCGCCGACCATGCCGATCTTGTTCGTCTTGGTCATGCCGCCCGCGACCATGCCGGACAGGTAGGCGGGCTCCTGGATGTAGTTGTCGAACACGCTGAAATTGGGCGCCTGCGGCTTGCCCGAGGAGCCCAGCAGGAACGAGGTCTTGGGGAAGTCCTTGGCCACCTTGCGGGCGGCGGTCTCCACCGCGAAGGCCTCGCCCACGATGAGCTGGTTGCCGCCGGTGGCGTACTCGCGCATCACGCGCTCGTAGTCGGCGTTGGAGACGTTCTCGCTGGCCTTGTATTCGATCTCGCCGCGCGCTTCGGCGGCCTTCAGTGCCTTGTGGATGCGGCTCACCCACTGCTGCTCGTAGGGCACCGTGTAGATCGCCGCGACCTTGATCTTGGACTGCGCGTGGGCCAGCGAGGGCGCCAGGCCCATGGCGGCCGAAAGGGCCATGGAAGTGCAGAGCAGGCGTCCGGTGAAGATGCGGCGAGTGGTCATGGTGGAGTCCTTCAGACAGGCAAACAAGGAGGAATGGGTGTCAGCAGCCAAGCAAGGAGCGCGCCAATGGGCAGCCGCCCGGTGGCACGAGGCCGGAGGCAAGTCTGCCAGAGGAAAGCCACCAGTTGGTAAAAAAATGACGCGCCAAAAAAACCACCGGAGGGCCTGGCCCCGCGGTGGCTGGTTCGCGATGGCGTGCCGTGCGCCTACTTGGTGCCGAAGATCCGGTCCCCCGCATCCCCCAGCCCCGGCAGGATGTAGCCGTGGTCGTTCAGTTCGCGGTCGATGGCGGCGGTGAAGATCGGCACGTCGGGGTGGGCCTTTTGCAGCGTGGCCACGCCTTCGGGGGCGGCCAGCAGGCACACGAACTTGATGGAGCGGGGATTGAGTTTTTTCAGGCGGTCCACGCAGGCGGCGGCCGAGTTGCCGGTGGCCAGCATGGGGTCCACCACGATGATGTCGCGCTCGTCCATTTCGGACGGCATCTTGAAGTAGTACTCCACCGGCTGCAGCGTGGCCGGGTCGCGGTACAGGCCAATGTGGCCCACGCGGGCGCCGGGCACCACGTTGAGCATGCCGTCGAGGAAGCCGTTGCCCGCGCGCAGGATGGAGACCAGTACCAGCTTCTTGCCGTCGATCACCTGGCCGGTCATGGTCTCCAGCGGGGTTTCGATCTGCACGTCCTGCAGGGGCATGTCGCGCGTGACTTCGTACGCCATGAGCGTGCTGAGCTCGCCCAGCAGGCGGCGAAAGCTGTTGGTGCTGGCGTCCTTCTTGCGCATCAGCGTGAGCTTGTGCTGGACGAGGGGGTGGTTGATGACGGTGACGTTGCTCATGGCTGGGCCTGTGTTTTGGGGGATGGAAAGAGGCGCGCCTGCATTTTTACCTGACAGAGGCGCTGGCGGCAGGCACTGTCAGGGTTGCGGGCTGCCGTGCGGCCGGCCGTGGCGGGCCGCTGGCGTCGCCCTCTGGGGCTGGCGGCGGCGGCGCGGCGCATGGGTGAGTCTAATCCGACAGGAACCGCGCATAGCGCGCCAGGTCCACATTGCCGCCGCTGATGATGACGCCCACCCGTTCGCCCTGCAGCAGCTTGCCGCCGTCATCGACACCCGAGAACGCGTGCGCGCCCGCATAGGCAAGGGCGCCCGTGGGCTCCACCACGATCTTCATGCGCTCCGCGAAGAAGCGCAGGGACTGCATGAGCTGGGCGTCGCTCACGCTCAGGATGTCTTCCACCCGCTCGCGGATGATGGGAAAGGTGAGCTCGCCCAGCGCCTGGGTCTGCGCGCCATCGGCGATGGTGTGCGGCGTCGGGATGCGCACGATCTGCCCCGCCCGCAGCGACTGCTGGCCGTCGTTGCCGTTTTCGGGCTCCACGCCGATCACGCGGCAGCGCGGTGCCAGGGCGCCCGCGGCCAGCAGGCTGCCTGCCAGCAGGCCCCCGCCGCCCACGCACACGAACAGGTAGTCGAGGTCGGGCACTTCTTCAAAAAGCTCCAGCGCCGCGGTGCCCTGGCCCGCGATGACGTGGGGATGGTCGAACGGAGGCACCAGCGTCATGCCGCGCTCCAGCGCCAGGCGGCGGCTGATGGCCTCGCGGTCCTCGGTGTAGCGGTCGTAGGTGACGACCTGGGCTCCATAGGCGCGCGTGGCCGCCATCTTGGAGGCGGGCGCGTCTTCGGGCATGACGATGGCGACGGGCATGTCCAGCAGGCGGGCCGACAGCGCGATCGCCTGCGCATGGTTGCCGGCCGAGAAAGCCAGCACGCCGCGTTCGCGCTGCTCGTCGGTGAACTGGGCGAGCGTGTTGAAGGCGCCGCGAAACTTGAACGCGCCCGTGCGCTGCAGGTTCTCGCATTTGAAGAAGAGCTGGGCGCCCAGCATTTCGTCGGCGGTGGTGGAGCGCAGCACCGGCGTGCGGTGCGCGATGCCCTTGAGCCGGTGCGCGGCGGCGGCCACGTCGTCGTAGGTGGGCGGGGTCAGACTGGGCAATGTCATGGCGGCGTCCTCGGGGCAGGGGCGGGCAGGGGGTTGCCCGTGTTCGCCACATGATAGCCCCAGACGCGATCGCCGCGCGCCGAAAAGGCCTCTGCCGGTTGTCCTGTCAGCGCGGGCAGCTATCAATTTTGATTTTTCGCGCCGGTCTCGCGGCGCGGCGCTCTCAGCCCAGTTCGCTGAACCGTACCAGCGGCGCCAGGGCCGGGAAGTCGCCCGCGCGCTTTTGCTTCATGGCCGTGACCGACTCGCGCACATGCTGGTTGCTCCAGATGGCGCCCTGCAGCCAGCCCATCTGGCGCAGGCTGTCTTCCACGCTGTGGTCGCGCGCGTAGTTCACGGCCTGCTTGGTGCCCCAGATGGCGACGGGGGGCTTGGCGGCGATCTCCTGGGCGCATTGCAGGGCGGCGGCCAGCATGGCCTCCTGCGTGTCGAACACCTCGTTGACCAGCCCGTGGCCCAGGGCCCTGGCGGCGTCCAGGCGGCGGCCGGTGTAGGCCAGTTCTTTCACCACGCCCAGCGGGATGAGCTTGGGCAGGCGCTGCAGCGTGCCCACGTCGGCCACCATGCCGATGTTGATTTCCTGGATGCAGAAGAACGCATCCGCCGTGGCGTAGCGCACGCAGGCCGCCGTCACCATGTCCACCGCGCCGCCGATGCAGCCGCCGTGGATGGCCATGATCACGGGAATGCGCAGGTTCTCGATGCGGGTGAAGGTGGCCTGCATGTCGGTGAGCAGGTCGAAGATGGCGGCGCGGCCTTCGGGGCTCTGGTCGTCCATGGTGATGGCGCCGCCGAAGGTCTCCAGCGCCATGCCCGCGCTGAAATGCTTGCCCGTGCTGCTGATGACCAGCGCGCGCGCCTCGCCCGCCTGTTGCAGGTGGGCCAGCACCTCGTCCAGCTCGCGCCAGAACGTAGGGTGCATGGTGTTCATGGCCTCGGGCCGGTTCATCACCAGGTGGGCGACATGCTGGGAGATGCCGAGGCTGAAGCAGGTGAGGGTCTTGTTCATGGGGTGCCACTGTAGACCCGCTGGCCCCGGCAGTGTCGTCGCCTGGGTGACTTTGGATGATTCTGGCTTCAAGCCCTTATCTATCAAGCGCCAATAGCTATCAAATAAGGAGCGTTTGCACGAGGGTGGCAGACGGCCGTGGCATGGCCCGTCAATCGCCGCCCCCGCCGCCGCAGCCGCCGCCATCCCCTGCGCCGTCGCTCCCGCCTCCATCCGAGCTGTCGGCGCCGCCGAAGTCTCCCGAGCTGCCGCTGTAGCCGCCGTCCGAGAAGCTGGTGCCGCAGTAGCTGTCGCCGCCGCTGCCGCCCGCATCGCTCTTGCGGGCGATGTCGGAGCAGTCAGGCACGTAGGCAAAGCCGCCCGGGATGGCGAACTTGGCATCCAGCGCGAACAGCAGGGGCAGGCGGCTGGGGGCCTTGGGGTCGATGGATTCCTCCTTGCACACCCAGTACCAGCAGCGGCGCAGGCCGTCGTTGTGCCGGGCCTTCGCGCCCAGCGCCTCGGCGGGCGTGTGGTGCAGGAAGAAGCCCAGCGCATGGTGGCACCAGTGCTTGTAGGCCTGGGTGTGCAGGATGAACTCATGCCACAGCACGTCGACCGCCCTGGAGGGCATGGCCACGAACTGCTTGTTGCCGCGCAGGCAGGCCATGAAGAACTGGCGCAGGCCCCGCTCCACCAGCTCGCAGTCGCGCGTGTTCAGGTGGGGGTAGGTTTCGCGCAGCTTGCGCTGCAGAAAGCGGGGCAGGGGGGCTTCGCGGATGGTGCGCTGGCGCACCGCGCGGGTCCACTGGATCGCCAGGGCCGTGATGATGACCGTGGCAAGGAAATACAGGAGCCAGGGCCAGCGCAGGCGCCAGGCGCCGCCCAGGAGCCCGGCGATGGCAACCACCCACGCGGCAATCGCCAGCGGCACGGCCTTGCTTGCCCACCACAGCAGCATGTTGTCGATGCGTTTCATCGTCCCTCCTTTTTTGTTGTTGTGTGGCGATTTCACGGCGGTTTTGTGACCGATTGATGACACTTCGGGTGGTGTCGCCAGGGGGCACGGCTGGTGTGCCCGCCGCACCATCACCACCCTGCTGCAGCGGCGGTGACAGTGCCGCGCCGGGGACGCAGGGCAGGGGCGGGAATCTGCGCCCCGCCCGTGGTCAACGGCGCTTGCTGCCGCCGAAGATGCTGCCCAGCACTCCGCGCAGGATCTCCTTGCCCAGCGAGGTGCCCATGGTGCGCACGGCCGACTTGGCCATGGTCTGGGCCAGGCCGTCGCGTTTGCCGCCGCGCGGGCCTGTGGTGCCAAACAGCACGTCGTTGAGCCCGCCCATCAGGCCGCCGCCGCTGTCTTCCGTGTTGGTGGGCGTGCCTTTGCTGCCATTGGCTGGCGCCTGGGCACTGGCTTCGGCCGCGCGGCCCTTGAGTTTTTCGTAGGCCGACTCGCGGTCCACCACCTTTTCATACACGCCCGCGACCAGCGAGTTGGCCACCAGCATCTGGCGCTGCTGCGGCGTGATGGGACCGAGCTGGCTGCCGGGCGGCAGCACGAACACCCGTTCGGTGATGCTCGGGCGGCCCTTGGCATCGAGAAAGCTCACCAGCGCCTCGCCCACGGCCAGTTCGGTGATGGCGGTCTCGATGTCGAGGCCCGGCTTTTGCCGCATGGTGGTGGCCGTGGCCTTCACGGCCTTCTGGTCGCGGGGCGTGAAGGCGCGCAGCGCATGCTGCACGCGGTTGCCCAGCTGGGCCAGCACGCTGTCGGGGATGTCGAGCGGGTTCTGGGTGACGAAATACACGCCCACGCCCTTGGAGCGCACCAGGCGCACCACGAGTTCGATGCGCTCGATGAGCACCTTGGGAGCCTCGTTGAACAGGAGGTGGGCCTCGTCGAAGAAGAACACCAGCTTGGGCTGCTCGGGGTCGCCGATCTCGGGCAGTTGCTCGAACAGCTCGGACAGCATCCACAAGAGGAAAGTGGCGTACAGGCGCGGCGAATTCATGAGCTTGTCGGCCGCCAGGATGTTGACCACGCCGTGGCCGTCCACCGTCTGCATGAAGTCCTGGATGTTGAGCATGGGCTCGCCGAAGAACTCGCTGCCGCCCTGCTGCTCGATCTGCAGCAGCCCGCGCTGGATGGCGCCCACGCTGGCGGCGCTCACGTTGCCGTATTCGGTGGTGAACTCCTTGGCGTTGTCGCCCACGTACTGCAGCATGGCGCGCAGGTCCTTGAGGTCCAGCAGCAGCATGCCGTTGTCGTCGGCGATCTTGAACACCAGGTTGAGCACGCCCAGCTGGGTTTCATTGAGGTTGAGCATGCGGCCCAGCAGCAGCGGGCCCATGTCGGACACGGTGGCGCGCACCGGGTGGCCCTGTTCGCCGAACACGTCCCACAGCGTGGTGGGGCAGGCCAGGGGGGCGGGCAGGGGAAGGCCGCGCTCCTTGAGCACGGCGGCCAGCTTGTCGCCGACCTTGCCGGGCTGGCTGGCGCCCGTGAGGTCGCCCTTCACATCGGCCATGAACACCGGCACGCCGATGCGCGAGAAGTTCTCGGCCAGGGTCTGCAAGGTCACGGTCTTGCCCGTGCCGGTGGCGCCGGTGATGAGCCCGTGGCGGTTGGCCAGCCCGGGAAGCAGGTGGCATTCGATGGTGTCGTGCTTGGCAATCAGCAGGGGTTCGGCCATTTCGGGTTTCCTCGGGGGTACAGGTTCGGCAAAAAGTAAAATCGCGCTCAGTAGATTAAATCAATACAAAAGGATCTCTCGTGGCAGGACACAGCAAATGGGCGAATATCCAGCACCGCAAGGGGCGGCAGGATGAAAAACGCGGCAAGATCTGGACCCGCATCATTCGCGAAATCACCGTGGCTGCCCGCTCGGGCGGCGGCGACCTGTCTGCCAACCCCCGCCTGCGCCTGGCGGTGGACAAGGCCAAGGCGGCCAACATGCCCGCCGACCGCATCAAATACAACATCGACAAGGCCACGGGCAACGCCGAAGGCCTGACCTACGAGGAAATCCGCTACGAAGGCTATGGCATTGGCGGCGCGGCCATCATGATCGACACCATGACCGACAACCGGGTGCGCACCGTGGCCGAAGTGCGACACGCGTTCAGCAAACACGGTGGCAACATGGGGACCGAAGGCTCGGTGGTGTTCCAGTTCAAACACTGCGGCCAGCTGATCTTTGCCCCTGGCACCAGCGAGGACAAGGTGATGGAAGTGGCGCTGGAGGCGGGCGCCGAAGACGTGGTGACCGACGACGATGGCGCCGTGGAGGTGCTGACCGCTCCGGCCGACTTCGAGGCCGTGAAGAACGCGCTGGAGGCGGCGGGCCTCACTGCCGAGGTGGCGGGCGTGACCATGCGGCCCGAGAACACCATTGAACTGACCGGCGACGACGCCGCCAGGATGCAAAAGCTGCTGGACGTGCTGGAAGACCTGGACGATACGCAAGAGGTCTACCACAACGCCGCGCTCTGACCTCGGCGCCGCTGGATCGCCGATTTTTTCTTGCGCTGACCTGTTTTCCGACTGATATTTCCCCGAACCCCGCCACGCAGCCCGGTGCTGCGGGCCGGGTTCACCAAAGGCTCCTATGAAAGTACTTGTGATTGGTGGCGGCGGCCGTGAACACGCGATGGCGTGGAAACTGAGCCAGTCCCCCAAGGTGACCAAGGTGTATGTGGCGCCCGGCAACGGTGGCACCGCGCTGAACCCCAAGCTCGACAACGTGGCCATCTCCGACGTGCGCGAGCTGCGCGTATGGGCGCAGGCCGAGAAGATCGCGCTGACGGTGGTAGGCCCCGAGGCGCCGCTGGCCGCCGGCGTGGTCGATGAGTTCCGTGCCAACGGCCTGCGCATCTTCGGCCCCACCAAGGCCGCTGCGCAGCTCGAAAGCTCCAAGGCCTTCTCCAAGGCCTTCATGCGCCGCCATGGCATTCCCACGGCCGACTACGACACCTTCACCGACCCGGCCGCCGCCCACGCCTTCGTGGACCGCCTGGGCGCCCCCATCGTCATCAAGGCCGACGGCCTGGCCGCTGGCAAGGGCGTGGTCGTGGCCATGACGCTGCAGGAGGCCCACGATGCCGTGGACTTCATGCTGGTGGACAACAAATACGGCGTAACGCACAACGAAGGCGGTGCGCGCGTGGTGATCGAGGAATTCCTCGAAGGCGAGGAAGCCTCCTTCATCGTGCTGTGCGATGGCAAGAACGTGCTGGCGCTGGCCACCAGCCAGGACCACAAGCGCCTCAAAGACGGCGACGAAGGCCCCAACACCGGCGGCATGGGGGCTTACTCGCCCGCGCCCGTGGTCACGGCCGACGTGCACGCCCGCGCCATGCGCGAGATCATCCTGCCCACCATCCGGGGCATGGAAAAGGACGGCATTCCCTACACCGGTTTTCTGTATGCCGGGCTGATGATCGACGCCAAGGGCCACCCCAAGACGCTCGAATTCAACTGCCGCATGGGCGATCCCGAGACCCAGCCCATCCTGATGCGCCTCAAGAGCGATTTCAGCGATGTGATGGTCGCCGCGGCCGATGGCAAGCTCGACCAGATGGAGCTGCAATGGGACCGCCGCACCGCGCTGGGCGTGGTCATGGCAGCCCACGGCTACCCGGAGAACCCGCGCAAGGGCGACCCCATCACCGGCCTGCCCGCCGAGGCCGACGATGCCGTGGTGTTCCATGCCGGCACGCAGCTGAAAGACGGCGTGGTCAGCGTGACCGGTGGCCGGGTGCTGTGCGTGACGGTGCTGGCCGACAGCGTCAAGCAGGCGCAGCAGCGTGCCTACGACGTGGCGCGTGGCATCCAGTTCGATGGCGCGCAGTACCGCCGCGACATTGGTTTCCGCGCGGTGAAATAGCCCCCTCCTGAGTCGTCGCCTGCGGCGCCTTCCCCCGCAGGGGACGACGCCCTCGCGGGGGCGGCCCTTGCTGGGCGTCCCTGGCCTGGGCCGCGCCAGTTTTACCGGCAGCGCATGGCGCCGATGGCAATGGACAACTGAAATGCAACAACCTGGATTGAATCCGGCCACGACCGTGGCGACCGTACGCAGCTACTTGCAGGGCCTGCAGGCGCGCATCACCGATGCGCTCGAGGCCGTGGAAGGAGAGGGCGGTGCACGCTTTCTGGCCGATGCCTGGAGCAAGCCGCCCGGCGAGCCGCTGCAGGGCGATGGCATCACCAAGATCCTGGAGGGCGGCCGGGTGTTCGAACGCGCGGGCTGTGGCTTCAGCCATGTGCGCGGCCCGCAGCTGCCACCCTCGGCCACGCAGCACCGGCCCGAGCTGGCCGGTGCGCCGTTCGAGGCCATGGGCGTGTCGCTGGTCTTCCACCCGCGCAACCCCTATGTGCCCACCGTGCACATGAATGTGCGCATGATCGCGGCGGGCCATCCGGGGCAGGCGCCGACCTGCTGGTTTGGCGGTGGCATGGACCTCACGCCGTACTACGGCTTCGAGGAAGACGCGGTGCACTTTCACCGCACCTGCCGCGATGCGCTCAGCGCCTTTGGCGACGACAAGTACCCACGCTTCAAGCAGTGGTGCGACGAATACTTCTACCTCAAGCACCGCGGCGAGCAGCGTGGCGTGGGCGGGGTGTTCTATGACGACTTCTCGGAGCTGGGCTTTGACCAGAGCCTGGCCATGACGCAGTCGGTGGGCGACGCCTTCCTCAAGGCCTACCTGCCCATCGTGGAGAAGCGCCAGAACCTGCCGTTTGGCGAGCGCGAGCGCGACTTCCAGCTCTACCGCCGGGGCCGCTATGTGGAGTTCAACCTGGTGTGGGACCGGGGCACCCACTTTGGCCTGCAGTCGGGGGGGCGCACCGAGTCCATTTTGTTGTCCATGCCGCCGCTGGTGTCGTGGTCGTACCAGCGCTCCGATGCCGCCGATTCGGCCGAGGCGGCGCTGTTGCAGAGGTTCCTGGTGCGCCGCGACTGGCTTGCCGAAGGTGCCGCCCCCACCGCCTGAAAGCCGGGTCCAAGGGTGTGAACACCGCAAAAGCTATAATTTCAATAGCTGCCCGCGCTTTTCACACCAGCGCAAGAGGCCAAAAACACCTCAAACTGCTGCAGCGCCAAAGCACAACACCAGCGCAACACCCAAGGCTCAGCCCGCTGGCTGTGCGCTGCGTTGCACGCTATATTGATTCCATTCCCTCTCTATTCACCGCCTGATGACCACCTCCACCAAATCGGAAACCGCCGCCAAGAAAGACGTCACCAAACTCCAGCGCGCCATCGTCGATGGCCTGGAGGACGTCAAGGCGCAAGACATCCAGGTCTTCAACACCGAGCATCTCTCGCCGCTGTTTGAACGGGTGATCGTGGCATCGGGCACCTCCAACCGCCAGACCAAGGCCCTGGCCGCCAGCGTGCGCGACGCGGTGAAAGAAGCGGGCTTTACCAAGCCGCGTATCGAAGGCGAAGACAACGGCGAATGGATCATCGTGGACTGCGGCGCCGCCGTGGCGCACATCATGCAGCCCGCCATCCGCCAGTACTACCGCCTGGAAGAGCTGTGGGGCGACACGCCCGTGCGCCTGAAGCTCGGCGCGGCCAAGCCGGTCTCCAGCGCGGCCACCGAGCTGGCCGAGAAGAAGTCGGCCCAGAAGGCGGCGAAATCCGACGCCAAGGCCGCTGGCAAGGCGCCTGCAAAAAAGACGGCGGCGCCCACCGTGGCGGCCCGTTCCGGCAAGGCCACGGTGAAGGCCGTGGCCAGGACCGCCGCCAAGACTGCCGCGGCTGCGCCGGCCAAGTCTGCTGCCGCCAAGCCGGCTGCGAAGGCCCACGTTGGCAAGCCCGCCGCCAAACCCGCCAGCAAGACCGCGGGCAAGGTTGCCGGCACGGCAGCCGCCAGGAAGCCCGCAGCGCCCAAGGCACCCGTCAAGACCGTGGTCGTGAAGCCAGGCGGCGCGAAAAAGCCCGCAGCCAAGAAATCATCGGCCCCCGTGGGCAAGGCGCCTGCGCGCGCGGCCGCCAAGCCGGCGTCCAGGACCGCTGGCGCCGCCGCAGCGGCAAAGCCCGCGGCCAAGAAGGCTCCAGCCCGCAAGGGCTGATGCGTGGGCGGGGCTGTGTGCTGGCCGCTACGCCTGCGCACGGCGCCCCCCTCTGAACCCCAGGTGCACATCACATGAAGCTGCTTATCGTGGCGGTCGGGCAGCGGGTGCCTGACTGGGCGCAAACGGCTTACGACGACTACGCCAAACGCTTTCCGCCCGAACTCAAGGTCGAACTCAAGGCCGTCAAGACCGAACCGCGCGGCTCCAAGACCCTGGAGACGCTGTACGCCGCCGAGCGCGAGCGCATCGAGGCGGCCATCCCGCGCGGCACGCGCGTGGTGGCGCTGGACGAGCGCGGCACCAGCCTCACCACCAAGGCCCTGGCCGAACGGCTCAAGGGCTGGCAGCTGGGTGGCGATGACGTGGCACTGGTCATCGGCGGCCCGGACGGGCTCGATCCGGCGTTTCGCCAGGGCGCGCGCGAGCGCATCCGCCTCTCGGACCTGACTTTGCCCCACGCCATGGTGCGCGTGCTGCTCATCGAGCAGCTGTACCGCGCCTGGTCGGTGAACGCCGGGCACCCCTACCACCGCGAGTGAGGGCTGGATCGGCGTGCGGGCGAAATACTATATTTTTTATAGCTACTAGCGCTTGATGGATAAGCGTTAGAGCCGGTTTTCTTCTCAAAATCCGTTCATGCCCGACTTCATCTACCTTGCCTCCCAGAGCCCCCGCCGGCGCCAGCTGCTCGAACAGCTGGGCGTGCGCCACGAACTGCTGCTGCCCAACGTGGACGGCGACGAGCCCGAAGACGCCGAGGCCATCGAGGCGGTGCTGCCCGGCGAGGCGCCCACGGCCTATGTGGAGCGCGTGACCGGCCTCAAGCTGGATGCCGCCGTGGCCCGGCGCGCGCGCCGGGGTTTGCCGGATGCGCCCATCCTGTGCTCTGACACCACCGTGGCCTTGGGCCGCGCGATTTACGGAAAACCCGACGACGCACAACACGCTGCGCGCATGCTGGCCGAACTGGCAGGGCACGAGCACCGCGTGCTCACCGCCGTGGCGCTGCAGGTGGGCCCCAGGCGCCTTTCTGCGCTGTCGGTGTCGCGCGTGACCTTCGCCGCCATGACGCCCGCGCAGATTGATGCCTACGTGGCCACGGGTGAGCCACTGGGCAAGGCCGGGGCTTACGGTATTCAGGGCCGGGCTGCTGCCTATGTGGAGCACCTGGCTGGCAGCTATTCGGGCATCATGGGGTTGCCGATGTACGAGACAGCGCAACTTCTGCGCGCCGCCGGGTTTCAGATATGACCCTCCTGAGTCGCTTGCGGCGCCTTCCCCCCAGGGGGACGCTGCCAGGGGCCTGGCAAAGCCAGTTCCCCGGCGGCCCCGGCGTAGCGCCTCGGTGATTCCAACAGCAGCAAGAACGCGACCGATTTCAGAAAAGAAGAAGCCATGCAACAAGACATCCTGATCAACTGGTCGCCCCAGGAAACCCGCGTGGCCGTGGTGGAGCATGGCGCCGTGCAGGAGCTGCACATCGAGCGCACGCTGGAGCGCGGCCTGGTGGGCAACGTCTACCTGGGCAAGGTCTCGCGTGTGCTGCCGGGCATGCAGTCGGCCTTCATCGACATCGGGCTGGAGCGCGCGGCCTTTTTGCACGTGGCCGATGTGTGGCAACGCCAGCCCGATGGCGAGCCGCCGGCATTCGCCCGCAAGAACGAGCCGCAGGTACCCATTGAAAAGCAGGTGTTCGAAGGCCAGTCGCTGATGGTGCAGGTCATCAAGGACCCGATCGGCACCAAGGGCGCACGCCTGTCCACGCAGATCAGCGTGGCCGGGCGCCTGCTGGTGTTTCTGCCGCAGGACGACCATGTGGGCGTGTCGCAAAAAATCCCCGGCGCGGAGCGCGATGCGCTGCGCGCGCGGCTGCAGGCGCTGGTGGGCGACAAGGCCACGGGCGGTGGCGGCGGCTTCATCCTGCGCACCAACGGAGAGGATTCGACCGACGCCGAGCTGGCGGAGGACATCGCCTACCTGCGCAAGACCTGGGCGCGCATCAAGGAGGCATCGCTCAAGCTGCCCGCGATGTCGCTGCTGCACCAGGACCTGGACCTGCTGCAGCGCGTGCTGCGCGACCTGGTGGGCGACCACACGCAGACCATCCGGCTCGACTCGATGGAGCAGTTCCAGCGGCTGCGGGCGTTTGGTGTGGAGTTCATGCCCGCCGCCGCCGGCAAGCTGCAGCACTACAAGGGCGAGCGCCCGATCTTCGACCTGTACTCCATCGACGAGGAAGTGGCGAAGGCGCTGGGCCGGCGCGTCGATCTGAAATCCGGCGGCTACCTCATCGTGGACCAGACCGAGGCGCTGACCACCATCGACGTGAACACCGGTGGCTACGTGGGCGCGCGCAATTTCGACGACACCATCTTCAAGACCAACCTGGAGGCCGCGCAGGCCATTGCGCGCCAGCTGCGCCTGCGCAACCTGGGCGGCATCATCATCGTGGACTTCATCGACATGGTGCGCGAGGACCACCAGCAGGCCGTGCTGGCGGAGTTCCGAAAGCAGCTTGGCCGCGATCGCGTGAAGACCATGGCCGGCGGCTTCTCGCAGCTGGGCCTGGTGGAGATGACGCGCAAGCGCACCCGCGAATCGCTGGCCCACATGCTGTGCGAACCCTGCGAGGCCTGCCAGGGCAAGGGCAGCGTGAAGACCGCGCGCAGCGTGTGCTACGACATCTTGCGCGAGATCCTGCGCGAAGCCCGCCAGTTCAACCCGCGCGAGTTCCGCGTGGTGGCCTCGCCGCGGGTGGTGGAGCTGTTCCTGGACGAGGAAAGCCAGCACCTGGCCGGTCTCTCGGACTTCATCAAGAAGCCGATCTCGCTGCAGTCCGAAAGCGCGATGGGGCAGGAGCAGTACGACATCGTGCTGCTCTAGCCCTGGCCGCCTTTTTCGCCGCCAGCTCAGCTTTCGATCTGCATCGCCGGACGCGCCTGCACGCGCGCCAGCCAGGCCTGCACGTGGGGGTGTGCGTTGACGGGCGCACCCAGGTACACGCTGTAGCCCAGGACCGAGCCCACCACCAGGTCCACCAGCGAGTAGTCCGCGCCCAGCATCCAGGGCTGCGCGGCCAGCCGTGCATCCAGCAGCGCCAGCAGTTCGTTCAGCCCCCGGGTGGCGGCCTCGGCGTGCGCGGGGCTGCGCAGGGCCTCGTCGCCTTGCGTGGCCACCTGCAGGCGCACCAGGACCGTGCCGTAGGTGACATAGGCCCAGACGCACCACGACAGGGCCTGCAGCGCCTCTGGCGTGCCCGCGGCGGGCCACAGCCCCCGCTCGATGCCGTAGCGGTGGCCCAGCCACAGGTGGATGGCCAGCGCCTCGAACATGGGGGCGCCGTCCACGGTCAGGGTGGGCACCTTGCCGTTGGGGTTGAGGGCCAGGTACTCCGGGCGGCGCTGCTCGCCAGTGCGGATGTCGATCTTCACGCGCTCGTGGGGCACGCCCAGTTCGGCAAGGGCGCAGGCAATGGGGCTGGCGCTGGACATGGGGTGCCAGTAGAGGACGATGGACATGGAAAACTCCTTGGTGGTGGTGGAAGAAAAGGTGGTGCCACTGTAGATTCCATTGCGGACAGTTTCGGTCCTCAATAAAAAGTACAGTCGCACCATGCTCACGTCATCGACCCGCCTTTTGCGCCTGCTGTCGCTGCTGCAGACGCGCAACCACTGGATGGGGCCAGAACTGGCCGAGCGCCTGGAGGTGCACCCGCGCACCCTGCGGCGCGACATCGACCGCCTGCGCCAGCTGGGCTACCCCGTGCATGCCAGCAGCGGGGTGGCCGGCGGCTATGCCTTTCGCGCCGGACAGGCGCTGCCGCCCCTGCTGCTGGACGACGACGAGGCCCTGGCCGTGTCGATCGCGCTGCGCACCGCCACGGCCGGCGCGGTGGGCGGCATCGAGGAGCCCGCGCTCCGGGCGCTGGTCAAGCTGGAGCAGGCCATGCCCGCGCGCCTGCGCAAACGCGTGGACGCGCTGCGCTCGGCCATCCTGCCGCTGGACCGCACCGGGCCGGTGGTGGAAGCATCGCTGCTGGCCACGCTGGCGTCCGCCTGCCGCGACCAGCTGCGCATCGAGTTCAGCTACGAGGACGGCAAGGGCCGCAGCGCACAGCGCCAGGTGGAGCCGCAAGGCGTGGTGCACACCGGCGAGCGCTGGTACCTGGTCGCCTGGGACCGGGTGCGCACCGACTGGCGCACCTTCCGCATCGACCGCATCGTGGGCGACCCCCAGGTGGGCGCGCATTTCGCGCCCCGGGCCTCGCCTGACGGCGGCGATCTGAAGGGCTACGTTGCGCGCTCCATCTCGGCGCCGCACCACGCCGAGCAGGCGCGCGTCGTGCTGCATGCGCCGTATGCGGTGATGTCGCGCCGCATTCCCAAGTCCGCGGGCGTGGTCTCTACCCTGGGCCAGGGACTGCGGTGCCAGCTGGAGTGCGCGGCCAATGACTCCCTGGTCTACTGGCTGATGGCGCTCGATGTCGAATTCGAGGTGCTCGCGCCGGCATCGCTGAAGGAGCGGCTGCGGGTGGCGGGCGAGCGGGCGTTGCGCTGCACGGCATGAGCCTTTGGGGCGCTGTGGCAGGCATCGATGGCCGATCCCGCCCCGGCCACCAGAGCCGGGCCCTTCCTGGCAACTGCTGCACCCGTTGCAGGAGTCAACTGCATGCCCCCCGATTGCTGGATACGGCACCACAATTTACGCTCTGTGCATGGAATCAACCGACAAGGAAAAACCCATGCACCACCGCGTGCGGATCGATGCAGCCGGAGGGCCCGATGTCCTGCGGCTGGAAGGGGTGGAGCCCCAGGCGCCCGGCCCAGGCCAGGTGTGGCTCGCGCAGGCGGCCATCGGCGTGAACCCGCTGGACGTGAGCCAGCGCAAGGGCGCGGTGCCCATCCCGTTCCCGTCCGGCCTGGGGCTGGAAGGCGCGGGGCAGGTGGCGGCCGTGGGGCCGGGGGTGCTGAATGTGGCGGTGGGAGATCGCGTGGGCTACGCCACCGGGCCGCTGGGGGCCTATGCCAGCGCGCGCCTGTTCCCGGCCGAGCGGCTGGTCAGGCTGCCCGATGCGCTGGGGTTGGACGAGGCGGCGGCGGTGCTCTTCAAGGGCATCACGGCGCAGTACCTGCTCAAGACGACATATTCCGTGGCCCCGGGCTCGAAGGTGCTCATCTATGGCGCGGGCGGCGCGCTGGGCCAGCTGATGTGCGCCTGGGCCCGTCACCTGGGCGCCTTTGTGATGGGCGTGGTCTCCCGGCCCGAGAGCGTGGAGCGCGCCCGGGCGGCGGGCTGCGACGCGGTGTTCGTGTTCGACCCCGCCACGCTGGCGGGCCAGGTGCGCGAGGCCACGCACGGCAGCGGGGCCGACGTGGTGTACGACCCCATCGGGCGGGCCACGCTGGAGGCCTCGCTCGACAGCCTGCGCCCGCGCGGCCTGCTGGTGTCCTTCGGTGCCACCTCGGGCGTGCCGGCGCCCATCGCGGTGGGCACGCTCAATGCCAAGGGCTCGCTGTTCCTCACGCGCCCCTCGCTGGCCGCGCACACGGCCACGGCGGTGGAGTACCAGGAGCGCGCCCAGGACGTGCTGCGGGCCGTGGCGGACGGCGTCATCACGCCGCGCATCTGGCGCCGCTACGCGCTGGCCGATGCGGGCACCGCGCACACTGACCTGGAGCAGGGGCGCTCGCAAGGTGCGATCATCCTGGCTCCGTAGCCCCTCGCGCCATGCCATGGCGCTTTTGATACCCGATGGACCTGCTCGACAGCCAGCACGCCGATGAACTGGCCACCCTTATTGCCCTGAGCGACGCGGGTTCGTTCGCGGCGGCGGGCCGCGCGCTGCAGCGCCACCCCTCGGTACTGTCCAAGCGTTTGAACGCGCTGGAGCGCCGCCTGGGCGTGAGGCTGGTCGAGCGCACCACCCGCCAGCTGCACCTGACGCACGAAGGCCAGCGCCTGGTCGAGAAGGTGCGCGAGGCGACGGATTTGATCGCACAAGCCCAGAAGGAAGCGGCCGATGGCGCGGCGCAGGTGCGCGGGCGGCTGCGCGTGTCGGTGCCCGCCGCCATGGGGCGGCGCCTGCTCAGCCCGGTGGTGGCCGAATTTGCGCTGGCCCATCCGCAGGTCACGCTGGAGCTGGAGTACGCCGACCGGCTGGTGGACATCGTGGGCGAGCGCTTCGACGCCGCGATCCGCATCGGCCAGCTGGCCGACAGCCGGCTGGTGGCCACGCGGCTGTGCAGCCACCGCCGCATCATGGCGGCGGCGCCGGGCTACTTGGCGAAGAACGGTACCCCGCAGGTGCCCGCGGACCTGGCGCAGCACAACTGCCTGGGCTTCACCGGCCTGCAGTCCTACCCTGAATGGCAGCTCACGCAGGCGGGGGCGAGCCACAGCGTGATGGTGCGAGGCTCGCTGGTGAGCAACGACAACGAAGCGCTGCTCGCGGCCGCCATCCTGGGCGTGGGCATCCTGGCGGGCGGCGACTGGCTGATCGACCCCGGCATCGCATCGGGCCAGCTGGTGCAGGTGCTGCCGCAGTGGCAGCTCAACACCGACGCGGGGATCTACCTGGTGCGGCCCTCGGCACGCTTTAGCACGGCGGCGATGGCGGCCTTTCGCGCCTGGGTGGTGGACTGGTTTACCGCGCGGGCGGACAACGGTCAGGACCAGGCCACCGTGGATGTGCCCCCGTGAGCTTGGCGTCCTTGTGTTGTCAACTTCGTCTTGTTTCGGCTGTGATGCCGGTCCGCGCTTCTTCCTCTATTGACATTCCATGACCCAGGCAACGCCCCAGCCCCAGCAGCACCCCACCGCCACGCCGGGCACGCTCGACGCGCTCATTCCCCTGCTCTTCGTCGCGCTGTGGAGCACCGGCTTCATCGGCGCCAAGCTGGGGCTGCCGTATGTGGAGCCGCTCACCTTTTTGGCCATTCGTTTCGCGATCGTCGCCGTGCTGATGCTGGCGGTGGTGACGCTGGTGCGTGCTCCGTGGCCGCCATCGGGCAGGGCCTGGCTGCACATCGGCGTGTCAGGCCTCTTGGTGCACGGGGTGTACCTGGGCGGGGTGTTCATCGCCATCGGCCACGGGCTGCCGTCGGGCATCACGGCGCTGGTGGTGGGGCTGCAGCCGCTCTTGACCGCGCTGGTGGCGGGCGCCCTGCTGGGCGAGAAGGTGCGGCCCGCGCAGTGGGCGGGCCTGGCGCTGGGTTTCACCGGCGTGGCGCTGGTGGTGGCCGGCAAGGTGGCCACCGTGCCGGGCGGCGCGCTGGTGGGCATGCTGCTGCCGGCCGTGGTGGCGCTGCTGGGCATCACGGCCGGCACGCTGTACCAAAAGCGCTTTTGCCCCGCGTTCGACCTGCGCACCGGCTCGGTCATCCAGTACCTGCCGTGCGTGGTGGCCATGGCCGTGCTGGCATACGCGACGGAAACCATGGCCGTGCAGTGGAGCGGCGAGTTCCTGTTCGCGCTGGGCTGGCTGGTGCTGGTGCTGTCCCTGGGCGCCGTCAGCCTGCTGAACCTGCTGATGCGCCGTGGCGGCGCGGTGAACGTGGCCAGCCTGTTCTACCTGACCCCGCCCACCACCGCGCTGATCGCCTGGGCCGTGTTTGGCGAGACGCTCGGCGGCTGGGCACTGGCGGGCATGGCGCTGGCGGTTCTGGGTGTCTGGCTGGCCCGGCAGACCCGGTAGGGCCGGGGGCCGTTGCCTGGTCAGAGCTTGCGCAGCCGCTCCAGCGCGGCGCGCAGCGTGTCGTCCTTCTTGGCAAAACAGAAACGCACCACGCGCTGGTCAAATCCGTCGCCGTAGAACGCCGACAGCGGAATCGCCGCCACGCCCACCTCGCGGGTGAGCCACTGGCAGAAGTCCGATTCGTTCAGGTCGCTCACGGCCGAGATGTCCACGCACTGAAAGTAGCTGCCGGTGCTCGGCAGCAGCTTCAGGCGCGAGCCCTCCAGGCCCTGGCGGAACAGGTCGCGCTTGGCCTGATAGAACGCGGGCAGCTGCAGGTAGGGCGCCGGGTCCTGCAGGTAGGCGGCCAGGCCGTGCTGCATGGGCGTGTTCACGGTGAACACGTTGAACTGGTGCACCTTGCGGAACTCGGCCGTCAGCGCTGCGGGGGCGGCCACGGTGCCGACCTTCCAGCCGGTGATGTGAAAGGTCTTGCCAAAGCTCGACACGATGAAGGCGCGTGCCGCCAGGCCGGGAAAGCGTGCAGCGCTTTCATGCTCGGCGCCGTCGAACACCATGTGCTCGTACACCTCGTCGCTGATGAGCAGGATGTCGGTGGGCGCGAGCAGGTCTTCCAGCTGGCGCATCTCCTGGGCCGTCCAGATGGTGGCGCTGGGGTTGTGCGGGCTGTTGATGAGGATGGCGCGCGTGCGCGGCGTGATGGCCGCACCGATCTTGCCGAAGTCGGGGCGGAAGGTGCCCGGCGTGAGCGGCACGCGCACCGCCTTGCCGCCCGCCAGTTCGATGTTGGGCACGTAGCTGTCGTAGCAGGGGTCGAGCACGATGACTTCATCGCCCGGGTGCACGATGGCCAGGATGGCGGTGATGATGGCCTGCGTGGCGCCGGCCGTGATGGTGATCTCGGTGCCCGGGCTGTACCGGCGGCCGTGCAGCGCCGCGATCTTGCTGGCGACCGCCTCGCGCAGGGCCGGGATGCCGGGCATGGGCGGGTACTGGTTGTGGCCGGCCTGCATGGCCCGCGTCACGGCATTCACCAGCTCCGGGGCGCATTCGAAGTCGGGAAACCCCTGGCCCAGGTTGACCGCGCCGTGCTCGGCCGCCAGGGCCGACATCACGGTGAAGATGGTGGTACCCACCTGGGGCAGCTTGCTGGGGAAGGCGGGTGTGCGGGCGGTGTCGGTGGTCTCAGTCATGGCGCTGTGGCGGAAGGTCAGGCTGGGAAGCAATGGGGCGGTGGAATGGGCAATCGGGCGGGTGCCGGTGTCAGAGTTCGTAGTCGTTGACGTGGCCGGTCATCGCGCGGGCGATGAGCTCGCGGCTCAGCCGGTCGCTGAGCAGTTCGGCGAACTTGTAGACGAAGTTGCGCAGGTACGCACCCCGCTTGAAGGCCACCCGCGCCACGCTCTGGCCGAACAGGTGCCCCACGGGACGCACGGCAAGGTCACCCACGGGGTCGTCGCGCATGGCCATTTCGGCCACGATGCCGATGCCCAGGCCCAGGCGCACGTAGGTCTTGATCACGTCGGAATCGATGGCCTCGAGCACGATGCGCGGCTGCAGCTTGCGTGCGGCAAAGGCATGGTCGATCTTGCCGCGGCCGGTGAAGGAGGGGTGGTAGGTGATCAGCGCCTCGTGGGCCAGGTCGTCCAGCCCGATGCGCTCCTTCTGCGCCAGCGGGTGGTCGTTGGGCACCACCAGCACGTGCTGCCATTCATAGCAGGGCAGGGTGACGAGTTCGGGGTAGTCGGCCAGGGATTCGGTGGCCATGCCGATCTCGGCCACTTCATCGATCACCATGCGCGCCACTTCGTGCGGTGTGGCCTGGTGCAGGCTGATGTTGACCTTGGGATAGGCCTCGCGCAGGCGCGCCACGGGCACGGGCAGCACGTAGCGGGCCTGGGTGTGGGTGGTGGCGATGCTGAGGGTGCCGCTGTCCTGGGCGCTGAACTGCTCGCCGATGCGCTTGAGGTTGCCCACCTCCCGCATGATGACCTCGATGCTCTTGAGCACGTGCTGGCCGGGTTCGGTGATGCGCTTGAGGCGCTTGCCATGGCGCGCGAAGATGTCCACTCCCAGTTCTTCTTCGAGCTCGATGATGGCCTTGGACACGCCCGGCTGGGAGGTGTGCAGGGCCTTGGCCGCTTCGGTCAGGTTGAGATTGCGGCGCGCAGCCTCTTGAACGAAGCGGAATTGGTGCAGATTCATATCTGATATCGCCTAAAGAGTTGCATCATTATGCTGCAGCTATCTAAGGGATTTCAGCGGAAGGCACCTCACAGGCAATTTCTGCCATCAAAGCCGTCATGCGCGGGTCTTCGCCAATGGCGGGCTGCACATGGAACCGCACGGCGGGATGGGCCGCTCGCAACTCCTCCACCAGCAGCGGCAGGTCGTTCCGCGCATGCTTGCCCGTGCCAAGGAACATGGGCACGACAGTGACATGGGCCGCTCCCTGCGCGACGAGCTGGTCCGTGGCCTGTGCCAGCGTGGGGGTGCACAGCTCCAGGTACGCGCAGGCCACAGGGCGGTCCGGGTGCTGCCCGCCGATGCGGGCGGCCACGGCTTCCATGGGGGCGCGCCACAGGGGGTCGCGCGAGCCGTGGGAGAACAGGACGATGGCGCGGTGGTTCATGGGTTGCAGATCGGGGCAGGGTGACAGCCGGGGCTAGCGCCGGAGCACCAGCCATCCAAAGGCCGCGAGCGAAAGCACGGAGTAGATCAGCCCGGGCGCGGCCGCCGTGAGCCACGGCGACCAGTTCTGCAGGTTGCCCGCATAGCCAAACACGTTGTTCAGCAGGAAGAAGCTGATGCCGGCCATGACGCCGCCAAACACATAGCCCGCGATGCCGCCCGAGCGGAAGTGCAGGTAGGCAAAAGGCAGGGCCAGCACCACCATCACCAGGCAGCTGAGGGGATAGAACACCTTGCGCCAGAACTCGATCTCGTAGCGCTGGGCGGACTGGCCGTTGGCGTCGAGGTGGCGGATGTACTGGAACAGGTCGATGGTGGCCATGCGGTCGGGTTTGAGCAGCGAGGCGGCCACCATGTCGGCGCTGATGCGGGTGGGCCATTGCAGGGTGGGGGCATCGAGGTGCTCCACGCGCGCTTCGTCGCCGCCGCGCTGCTCGAAGCGGCTGCGCTGCACCTTCTCCAGATTCCACGCGCCATCCGGCCCAAACTGGCCCGCCGCCGCCCGTGTCTGCGATGCCAGCCGGCCCTTGGCATCGAACTCGAAGATGCGCACGTCCAGCATGCCGCCGTTGGTCGTGAGCGCGCGCACGTTCACCGCATAGGAGTGGTCGTCCTGGCGCTCCTTGAGCCAGGCGCCGGTGGCGCCCGTGGTCAGGCGCCCGAGGTACCGCACCTTGACCAGCTGGGCGGCGCGGTCGGTCAGCGGCGCAATGTAGTCGCCCACGGCGAAGGTCAGAAGCACGAAGAAGCCGCCCAGCGCCACCAGCGTGCGCAAGGCACGCCAGGGGCCCATGCCGCTCGTGCGCATGATGGTGAACTCGGAGCTTTGGGCGAGCCGCGCCATCACGAAGATGGTGCCGATGAGCACCGTGATGGGCAGCAGCTCGTACAAGTGGCTGGGAATGCTCAGCACCACGAACAGGAACGCGTGCGAGAGCTGGTAACCCTCGGCGCCGGTGCGGCCCACCCAGCGCAGTTCGTCCACCAGGTCAAAGAAGAAGAACAGCGCCAGAAACCCGGCGGTGACGAAAGCGACCGCGAACAGGGCTTCGCGGTGGATCAGGCGGCGGATGGTTTTCATGCGGGGCTCCCTGGCGGCGTGGGCTGCCAAAGCCGCCGCAGCGTCCAGTGGTTGTGGCGCGCGGCCAGTACCAGCAGCGACATGAGCAGCATGCCGCCGTGCAGCAGCACCATGAAGCTCACCAGGCCGAGCCGGCCTGCGCCCACCCAGCTTTGCCCCAGCGTCATGAGGTTGTAGTACACGATGAAGGCAAAGAGCGCGAACACCAGGCTGGTGCTGCGCGCGGCGCGCGGGTTGACGCTGGCCACGGCCAGCCCCAGCACCACGAAGTTGAGCGCCGCCAGCGCCAGCCCCAGGCGCCAGCCCAGCTCGGCCCTGTAGGCGGGCAGGGGCTGCATGAGCAGCTCGTGCGTGGCGCGGGTCTTGACGGAGAGCTCTTCGGCCGAGCCCGCGGGCGCGGAGCCAATGCGGGTGCCGTATTCGACGAACTCGCTGATTTTCACGCCGGGTTTGTCGCGTGAGGTCTCCAGCCGCTGGCCCTCGCTCAGCACGGCCATGCGCTCGCCGCCCCGTGTCTCCAGCCGGGCGCTGCGCGCGGAGGTGACGGATTCGCGGGCACCGTCGGTGGCGGCGATGAAGATGTTGTTGCCTGCCTGGGTGTCCGGGCTGTCCTTGTCGATGAAGAACACCCGGCTGCCATTGGAGGATTCCTGGAACTCGCCGGGTGCGATGCGGTCGATGTCGCTGCGCTGTTCATAGCGCGTCTTGAGTTCCTGGATCTGGGAATTGGCCCAGGGCCAGACCAGCAGCGACAGCACGGCGATGATGACCATCACCGGCCAGGCAAAGCGCAGCAAGGGCCGCAGCAGGCTGACCAGTCCGCGGCCGCTGGCGAACCAGATGACCATTTCACTGTCTCGGTACATGCGCGACAGCGTCCCGACCACGGCGATGAAGAGGCTCAGGCTCAGGATGGTGGGCAACTGGCCCAGCACCGTGAACCCCATGACCAGCATGACATCGGAAGGGCTCACGCTGCCCCGCGATGCCTGGCCCAGCGTGCGGATGAGCATCATGGTCATGACCACGGTCACCAGCACCACGAGGGTCGCGCCGAAGCTGCGCGCCAGCTCCTTGCGGATGGATGAATCGAATAACATTGGCTAGGAGCGCGCTATGCACTTTTGCGTGCATGTCAAAGTGCATAGCACGCTCAAAAGGAAAACACCGATTATGAACTTTGATCTCAAGACCCTTGACCTTGCTGCGGCAGCTTCGGAAAAATGCGACCTGCTGGTCGTCCTGCTTCCCGAGGGCTTCAAGCCCGGCAAGGATGCGCTGTCTGCCCTGGCGGCGCTGGCGCTCAAGAACGGAGATCTGTCCACCAAGGCAGGCAAGCACCTGCAGCTGTACCAGGTGCCTGCCGTTGCGGCCCGCCGGGTGGTGCTGGTCGGGCAGGGCGACGGCGCGGCCCGCGCCACGCGCCAGGCCCTGCAGGCGGTGGGATCGGCCATCAAGGCGCCGCAGACCAAGCGGGTGGCGCTCTGTTTTGCGGGTGCTGCGCAGCCAGCGGCCGTCAGTGCCGCCGTGCAGGCCGTGGCCGAAGCGAGCTACGTCTATACGACCACCAAGACAAAGGTGGAGGCGCGCAGCCTGAACCGCTGCGTGGTGGGCGTGCACAGCGTCCCCGAGGTGCGCGAGGATTTCGATGCCGGCGTGGCACTGGTCGCCGGGGTCGAGTTCGCGCGGGAATGGGGCAACCGCCCCGCCAACCACGCCACGCCCAGCCTGCTCGCCGATGCGGCCAAGACACTGGCCAAGCTGCCCCGCATTCAGTGCAAGGTCCATGGCCCGGCCGAGGTGGCCCGCCTGGGAATGGGCGCCTTCCTCGCCGTGGCGAGGGGGTCCGAGGAGCCTTTGCGGTTCATCGAGCTGCGCTACAGCGGCGCGGCCAAGGACCAGGCGCCTGTCGTGCTGGTGGGCAAGGGCATCACGTTCGACACGGGGGGCATCTCGATCAAGCCCGCGCCGGAGATGGACGAGATGAAGTTCGACATGTGCGGCGCCGCCAGCGTGCTGGGAACGTTCCGCGCGCTGGGCGAGCTGCAACCCGCCATCAACGTGGTGGGGCTGATCCCCGCCTGCGAGAACATGCCCGACGGCCGTGCTGTCAAGCCCGGCGACGTGGTCACGAGCATGAGCGGCCAGACCATCGAGATCCTCAACACCGACGCCGAAGGCCGGCTGGTGCTCTGTGATGCGCTCACCTATGCGTCCCGCTTCAAGCCCGCCGCCGTGGTGGACATCGCCACGTTGACCGGCGCGTGCGTGATTGCGCTGGGTGGCGTGCGCAGCGGGCTGTTTGCCAACAACGATTCCCTCGCAGCCGCGCTGCAGGAGGCCGGGGAGTCCGCGCAGGACCCCTGCTGGCGCATGCCGCTGGACGACGATTACGCGGATGGCCTCAAAAGCAATTTCGCGGACATGGGGAACGTGGCGGGCCGCGCGGGCGGTTCCATCACCGCGGCCAAGTTCCTGCAGAAATATGTGGGTGACCTGCCCTGGGCCCATCTGGATATCGCGGGGACGGCCTGGAAGGGTGGGGCCGCCAAGGGGGCGACGGGGCGGCCGGTCGGGCTGCTGGTGCATTACCTTTTGAGGCAGGCGGCCAACACCAAGCCCGCCTCCAAGGCATCTTCGGCGGCGCGTGCGGCCTCCCCCAGGCCGGCGACGGTGAAGGCGCCGCGCGCCAAGCTCGGCTGATCTCGCCATGACCGAGGTCGCGTTTCACTTCAATGCGCCGGACAAGCTGGCCTATGCATGCCGCTTTGCGCGCAAGGTGCAGCGCAGCGGTGCACGGCTGGTGATTGCAGCACCGGCCGAGACGCTGGCGGTGCTGGACCGCATGCTCTGGGTGCTGGCGCCGCAGGATTTTGTGGCCCATTGCCTGGGCGGTGCCGACGAAGAACTGGTCCATGCATCGCCCGTGCTGCTGACGGCCGACGCGCGTTCCGCCGCGCACCACGAGGTGCTGTTGAACCTGCACGCCGAAGTGCCGGAAGGGTTTGGCCGGTTTGATCGCCTGGTCGAGGTGGTGAGCGCGCAGGATGAGGCCGATCGCGGCGAGGCGAGGTCGCGCTGGCGCCACTATGCCTCGCGCGGGTATGAGATCACCCGCCACGACCTGGTGCTGAAAGCCGGCTGATGGCGCTGCCCCCCAAGACGCCTCCGCGCTTTGTCCCCACCCTCACCGAAGTGGTGCGGGCGCCGGATTCCGCCCCATCGCAGGCCGCGGCCGCTGCACCATCGCGCACCACGGTCATGCATCCCTCCATGCTGCCCGAGGCGCGGCCGGTGGCGAACGCCGTGCACCAGGCGGCGCAGCCGCCGGGTTCCTTCGTGTCCGGTGCCCATCGGCCCGCCGTGGTCCCGCCAAGGCCCGCCGCCCCGCCGGGCATCGTTCCCGCGCCGGCCCGCAATGCTCCGGCAGCGGGCACCGTGGCGCCGCCCGTGTCCGTGGGGGCCGTGAGTCCGGTTGCGCTGACCCGACCATTGCCGGAGGGCATGGAGGAATATATGGTGCACAGGGTCATGCAGCGCGTGGACGTTGTGCTGGATCAACGTTTGCGCGAAGCGATCGCCACGGTGGTGCAGGAGCAGACACGATCGGTGCTGCCACGGCTGCGCGAAGAGATTGAATCGGTGGTCCGGCACGCTGTGTACGAGGCGGTGGCGGATGAGCTGGCCAGCGGGACGCCCTCGGTGCCAAAGGGATGACAGGGTATTCCCCTGTGGTTTCTCTCGCTTTTAATCGTGTTCCCTAATGATCTGGCCCGTAAATTGCGATATGTTCGCCTGCGTTGAGACACAAGAATATTCTCAGCGTTTATCTTTACTGGAGATTGATATGCAATTGAAGTTGAAACTGACCGTGGTTGCTGCTATCGCGGCTGCTGCTGGTGTGGCCTCTGCACAAGAGCAGGTGGTCAAGATCGGCCACGTGGCTCCGGTTTCCGGTGCCCAAGCCCACTACGGCAAGGACAACGAAAATGGCGCCCGCATGGCCATTGAAGAGCTGAACGCTCAAGGCGTCACCATCGGCGGCAAGAAGATCAAGTTCGAACTGCAGGCCGAAGACGATGCAGCCGATCCAAAGCAGGGCACGGCCGCTGCACAGAAGCTGTGCGACTCCAAGGTCGCAGGCGTTGTCGGTCACCTCAACTCCGGTACCACCATCCCCGCATCCAAGGTCTACAACGACTGCGGCATTCCGATGGTGACGGGCGCTGCGACCAACCCTAACCTGACCAAGCCAGGCTACAAGACCACCTTCCGCATCATCGCCAACGACAACGCCCTGGGCGCTGGCCTGGCTTTCTACGCGGTCGACACGCTCAAGCTCAAGACCGTTGCCATCATCGACGACCGTACCGCTTACGGCCAAGGCGTGGCAGACGTGTTCAAGAAGACGGCCACGGCCAAGGGCATGAAGGTGGTGGACGAGCAGTTCACGACCGACAAGGCCACCGACTTCATGGCCATCCTGACCGCCATCAAGTCCAAGAACCCTGATGCCGTGTTCTACGGCGGCATGGACCCACAAGCCGGCCCCATGCTGCGCCAGATGGAACAGCTGGGCATGGGCAACGTGAAGTACTTTGGTGGTGATGGCGTCTGTACGTCGGAAATCGCCAAGCTGGCCGCCGGTGCCAAGACCCTGGGCAACGTGATCTGCGCCGAAGGCGGTTCTTCGCTGGCCAAGATGCCTGGCGGCACGGCCTGGAAGGCCAAGTACGACGCCAAGTACCCCAACCAGTTCCAGGTGTACAGCCCCTACACCTATGACGCCACGTTCCTGCTGGTGGACGCCATGAAGCGTGCCAACTCCGTGGACCCCAAGGTGTACGTGAACGAACTGGCCAAGGCCAGCTTCAAGGGCGTGACCTCCACCATCGCCTTCGAACCCAACGGCGAAATGAAGAACCCCGCCATCACCCTGTACGTCTACAAGGACGGCAAGAAGACCCCGCTGTAATTAGTCAGCGCGGTACCGCGCTGCAGGGCCCCTGTGCCCTGCAGGGCCCCTGTGCCCTGCAGGGCTCAAAAAAGGCTTCCCTCGGGAAGCCTTTTTTATTGGGCGCCCGCCCCGCCGATGGCGCAAGCGGCCCGGTTGTTGGCCTGCTGGCTAGCGCCTTACCTGAAGCGAGCCTGGATTCACGATATTGGTGGGTGTGCCCTTGATGAAATTCACCACGTTGTCGAATGCCGCGCCAAAGTACAGCTCATAGCTGTCCTGCTCGACATAGCCAATGTGGGGCGTGCAGATGCAATTCTCCAGCCGCAGCAAGGCGTGGCCCTGAAGGATGGGTTCGCTCTCGAACACATCGACCGCCGCCATGCCGGGACGGCCCCGGTTCAACGCTGCGATCAGCGCGTCGGGCTCGATCAATTCGGCCCGCGACGTGTTGACGAGAAGGGAGGTGGGCTTCATGCAAGACAGGTCTTCCAGCGAGACGATGCCGCGCGTTTCATCGTTGAGGCGCAGGTGCAGCGAGATCACGTCACACTGCGAGAAGAACTCCTCGCGCGTGGTCGCGGCCTGGTAGCCGTCCGTCAAGGCCTGGGCGCGGGACGCCTCGCGGCCCCAGATACGCACGTTCATGCCGAAAGCGCGTCCGTAGCCAGCCACGAGCTGTCCGATGCGGCCATATCCCCAGATGCCCAGCGTTTTGCCGCGCAGCACGTTGCCAAGGCCGAAGTTGGCGGGCATGGATGCGGTCTTCAGCCCCGACTGCTGCCAGGCGCCGTGCTTGAGGTTGGCGATGTACTGCGGCAGCCTGCGCATGGCTGCCATCACGAGGGCCCAGGTCAGTTCGGCCGGGGCCACCGGGGACCCTATGCCCTCGGCCACGGCAATGCCCCGCTCCGTGCACGCCGTCACGTCGATGTGACTGCCGATCTTGCCGGTTTGCGCGATCAGTTTGAGGCGGGGAAGCTTTTCCACCAGTTGGCGCGTGATCTGTGTGCGCTCCCGCACCAGAACGATGATGTCGGCATCCTTCAGGCGGACAGAAAGCTGCCCAAGTCCTTTGACGGTGTTGGTGTAGACCTTGGCGGTGTACGCGTCGAGCCGGGATGCGCAGTGCAGCTTGCGGACTGCGTCCTGGTAGTCGTCGAGAATCACAATGTTCATCCCGATATTGTGCCTTGGTGGCGCCACCGGCATTCACCGGGCCGCCGTCCTGGGGCATCAAAGTACGGGGCTTTTGGTGACGGAGTGTTGGCGCATCCCGCAAAACGCTGCCGCCCATGGCAGGACGTGGCGGGGCCGTGCCATCGCTCCCCGGCCGTTTTTCTCACGCCCGCAGATCCATCTCTTTCGAGAAGGAACGCCACACGCCAACGAGGACCGTGCCGTTGGCGCCGTTGGCCCGTGATGAAGGAAGTATCTTGGTCTCAAGAGGCCTGCAGGGCTCCCTCGCAGGCCACCATGCGGTCCAGTTCCGCGCACACGTCGGCCATCCTGCCGGCGATCACCAGCCGGCCCGTGCCGGGGGCTGAGATCCTGCGCAAGACCTTGGCGGTCCGGCGGCCCGATCCATCGGTGGGCCGCGGCGCGGCGCAGGCGCTGCGGCTTCCTGCGGGCGGTACCGGCATCGCGGGCGGTGCTCTGCGGGTGCCGGCCTGCCGCCCGGGGCCTTCGGCGGGGGGCGTCTGGGGCGTGTTGACCGTGAAGGGCCAGTTGCCGCGCAGCGGACGTGGGCCAGGGAGACCCTGCGGGCGGTGGATGCTCCTGGAGCCGGCCGTGCCCCGGCCGTCGCTGCGGTCCGTGTCATCATGGTGGGAACGGGGTGGGGGCGAACTTGCCGCAGACGGCACCGCGAGCGCGGCGGTCGAGTGAAACCAGCGCGTCAGCGAGCGCAGCGGCATGGACAAGGTGGAAAAGGTGATCAAGGCAATTCCCATGTGAAAACTCCGAAGGTCGGGGGTTGGACATAGGCAGGATTGCAAATTGAACCCGCACCGCAGGGCTGGCGTGCCGGTTTGCCCGGCACACCAAACGCCCGCCACCTGCAATGCGGTAGTGAATGGACCAGCAGCCGGGACCGGCTACATCAGCATGGTGTTGCGAATGAGGCCTACCGCGAGACCTTCGATTTCGAAAGGTTCGCCAGGCTGTACCACGATGACCGGGTAGTCCGGGTTTTCAGGCAGCAACTCGATGGCCGTGGCGGTGCGCCGCAGGCGCTTGACCGTCACGTCGTCTCCCAGGCGGGCCACGATGATCTGGCCGTTGCGCGCCTCGCGGGTGGACTGCACGGCCAGCAGGTCGCCGTCCATGATGCCGGCATCGCGCATGGACATGCCACGCACCTTGAGCAGGTAGTCGGGCTTGTGCTGGAACAGGCTGTTTTCCACGCTGTAGGTCTGGTCGACGTGTTCCTGCGCGAGAATGGGCGAACCCGCCGCCACCCGCCCCACCAGGGGCAGGACCAGCTGGGAGAGCCCGGGAATGGGCAGGTGGAACTGGCTGCCGCGCGCTGCATTGATGGAGCGCAGCGTGTCGCTGCGCAACCGGATGCCCCGCGATGTGCCGCTCACCAGTTCGATCACGCCCTTGCGTGCGAGGGCCTGCAGATGTTCTTCTGCCGCATTGGCCGACTTGAAGCCCAGTTCAGCCGCGATTTCGGCGCGGGTGGGAGGCGCCCCTGTGCGTGCAATGGCGGTCTGGATGAGGTCCAGGATCTGTTGCTGGCGGGCCGTGAGTTTCGGGTTGTCGAGCATGGTGGTTTCCGGTGGAGGCGGCTACAGTGAAGGACAACTGTTTTTTAATCCAGTAACTGTATTTTTCACCAGTTTTTCGGAGTATGCAAGTGAGTGGGCAAAAAATTGTGGTTTTGGGCACTGGAGGAACCATTGCCGGCACGTCGGCACAGGCGGGTGACAACATCGGGTACACCGCCGCGCAGGTCGGGGTGGAGCAGCTGCTGGCAGCGGTCCCCGGATTGCAGGAGGCGGCCGGTGGCATGCTCGTGGCGGAGCAGGTGGCTCAGATCGACAGCAAGGACATGGATGGCGGGGTGTGGCAGGCCCTGGCGCTGCGCTGCGCCCACCACCTCCAGGATGCTTCCGTGCGCGGGGTGGTCATCACCCACGGCACCGATACGCTGGAGGAGACGGCCTGGTTCCTGAACCAGGTGCTGGATACCCGGCTGAAACCCGTGGTGCTGACCTGCGCCATGCGCCCGGCCACGGCGCTCACGCCCGACGGGCCGCAAAATCTCCTGGATGCCGTGGCGGTCGCGGTGGCTGCGGGTGCCCGCGGCGTGCTCGCAGTGGCCGCTGGCGAGGTCCACGGCGCACAGCAGGTCCAGAAGGTGCATCCGTACCGTGTCCATGCGCTCAGTTCGGGCGAGGCCGGGCCTTTGGGGTGGGTGGAGGAGGGCGCCATTCGCCTTGCGCAGGATTGGCCGATACCGCCCGCCAAGCATGCGTGGGGTGCTCTGCAAAATATAGCAAATGCAGCGGCCTGGCCCCGCGTGGAGGTGATCATGAGCCACGCGGGCGCCACGGGCGCCATGGTGGATGCGCTGGTGCGTGACGGCGTCCAGGGGCTGGTGGTGGCATGCACCGGCAACGGCACCATCCACCACCTTCTGGAAGCCGCATTGCTGCGCGCGCAGGAGGTGGGCGTGCGGGTGGTCCGGTCCACGCGCTGCGCCGAGGGGCGGGTGCTGCCCAAGCCTGGTGACGTGCTGCCTGATTCCGGCGGGCTGCCGCCCCTGAAGGCCCGGATCTCGCTGATGCTGGACCTGATGCGCTGAGCGCGAAGGCTGTCCGGTGTTGTTTGCAGCCCTCAAGACACACGCCTGGGCCTACCCGGCGCTGGAAGTGGTGCACATCGTTGGCATTGCCCTGCTGCTGGGCAACCTGGTGCTGCTGGAGTTGCGCGTGTTTGGCCGGGGGGCGGCGCTGCCCGTCAAGGACCTTGCGCGGCTCAGCCTGTCGCTGGCATTGTGTGGCTTTGGCCTGGCGGCGGCATCGGGCCTGCTGATGTTTGCCACCCAGCCTTCCGAGCTGCTCGCCAGCCGCGCATTCACCTTGAAGATGCTGCTGTTAATGCTTGCGGGCTGCAACGCCGCGTGGTTCCATGGGCGTGGATCGCTGGCGCGCCTGGACGCCCTGGCCCGGGTGCAGATGCTGGCGTCCACGCTGATCTGGCTGGCCGTGGTGGTCTGTGGCCGCTGGATCGCCTATCTGTGACCTGACAAGGAGAGAACCGATGAGTCTGCAACGCCGCCGCCTGCTCCTGGCCACTGCGATGGTTCCGCTCTGGGCGCGCGCCCACCATGGCTGGAGCAGTTTTGATGCCGAGCGCCCCATCTATCTGGAAGGCACGGTGCGCAAGGTGCGCTGGCAAAACCCCCATGCCGAGCTGGAGCTGGAGCTTCCCGCGCAGTTGCGGCTTCCCGCGGACCTGGCGCAGCGCGCGGTGCCCGCCCAGGCCTCGCCCGTGGACGGCAAGGCCTTGCTGGCCAAGGCGGTGCTGCCCACCCGCAAGGACCGCCGCTGGGAGATCGAGCTGGCGCCCCTGACACGCATGCAGGCCTGGCAGGTGCAGGAGATCAAGCCCTGCACGGACCTGTCGGTGGTGGGCTTCACCCTGCGCGATGAGAAGGGCGATGCGGTGCTGCGCGCGGAATACCTTTTCGTGGACGGCAAGGCCTACGGCCTGCGCTCCAGTCCGGCCTGAACAAAACCAGGATGGGTGGCAAGGCCGGGGCCATGAGGGTCTGGCCCGCTGGTGCCACGGCGCGCCTGAAGGGGCCACCGGCACCTCCCAAAAGAAAAGCGACGCCCTGGTGCCCCATGGCGTCGCTGGTCCTGGGGCGTGACCCTCGCGCTCAGCTGGCCAGCGCCTGGAGCGCGCGCGCGGTGATTTCTTCCACGCTGCCTGTGCCGCTGATGGCGCGGTACTTGGGGGCGGCGTCGGGCTCGGCCTGGGCCCAGCTGCTGTAGTAGTCCACCAGGGGGCGCGTCTGGTCGCTGTAGACCTGCAGGCGCTTCTTGACGGTTTCTTCCTTGTCGTCTTCGCGCTGGATCAGTTCCTCGCCCGTCAGGTCATCCTTGCCTTCCACCTTGGGGGGGTTGAACTTGACGTGGTAGGTGCGACCGCTGGCAGGGTGCGAGCGGCGGCCGCTCATGCGTTCGATGATGGCCTCAAAAGGCACATCGATTTCGAGCACGTAGTCGAGCTTGACGCCCGCCGCCTTCATGGCGTCGGCCTGGGGAATGGTGCGGGGAAAGCCGTCGAACAGGAAGCCGTTGGCGCAGTCCGCCTGCGTGATGCGTTCCTTCACGAGACCGATGATGATGTCGTCGCTGACCAGGGCACCCGAATCCATCACGGCCTTGGCCTGCAGGCCCAAGGGCGTGCCCGCCTTCACCGCCGCCCGCAGCATGTCGCCGGTGGAGATTTGCGGGATGCCGTATTTCTGGCAGATGAACGTGGCTTGCGTGCCCTTTCCGGCGCCAGGCGCGCCCAACAGAATCAGTCTCATGGAAGTCCTCGAAGGTTAGAAATCGGTTGGCGCCGCTGGCGGGGACGTTCGAAGGGCGCCTGAAGCCGTTCTGTGCGCCCGGGATGCGGTGCTCTCGTTGCGGGCGAGGATAGCATGCGACCACCTTGCGCTGACTTACACGCCGTACCGCGCGGCGGCCAGGGTGTCGCGGTGCGGATAGTGCCCTGCACGGTGGCGCGGGCAGGGCCCCGCGCCGTGGGGCCGCGGGCCGTCCGTCAGCGGAAAAGGTTGCGGACCCGCTCCAGATCCTCGGGGGTGTCCACGCCAGGCCCCGGGGCGGTGCTGGCCAGGTGCACCGCGATGCGGTGGCCGTGCCACAGCGCGCGCAGCTGCTCCAGCGCTTCCACGGCTTCGGTGGGGGCTGGCGCCAGCGCCGGAAATTCCCGCAGGAAGCCGGCACGATAGCTGTAGATGCCCACATGCCGCAAAGGCGCGAACCCCGCCAGGGCGGCGACGCCGGGTGCGGCCGCCTGGGCGGCGCCTTGCCACCAGGGCGTTGCGGCATGGTCGCGGGCGAAGGGGATGGGCGCCCGGCTGAAGTAGTGCGCCAGGCCCCGCGCGTCCAGCACCACCTTCACCACGTTGGGGTTGGCGTAGTCGGCTTGCGACGCAATGGCGTGCGCGGCCGTGCCCATGCTGGCCTCGGGGCGGGCCGGCAGCAGTTGCGCCACGGCATGGATGAGGCCGGGGTCCATCAGGGGTTCATCCCCCTGCACGTTGACGACGATGTCGGCGCCATCCAGCCCCAGATGGACGCAGGCCTCTGCCAGCCGGTCGCTGCCGCTGGCATGGTCGGCGCGGGTCAGGATCGCCTCCACGCCGTGGGCCGCGCAGGCCTGCAGGATGCGGTTGTCGTCGGCGGCCACCACGACCCGGGTGGCGGCGCTCTGGGCCGCGCGGCGGGCAACCCGCACCACCATGGGCAGGCCGGCGATATCGGCCAGGGGTTTGTCGGGCAGCCGGCTCGATGCCATGCGGGCCGGGATCAGCACCGTGAAGCGGCAGTCCGGTGCCACGGCGCCGGGGGCGGGCACAGCGCTCACTGCTCCAGTTCCTCGTCGGTGAGCGTGCGGGCTTCGTTTTCGAGCAGCACCGGGATGCCGTCGCGCACCGGGTAGGCCAGCCGCGCGCTGCGGGAGACAAGTTCCTGCGCCTCGCGGTCGTAGGTCAGCGGGCCTTTGGTGACAGGGCAGACCAGCAGTTCAAGCAGTTTGGGATCCATGGTGGAGGTGCTTCCGGGAGGTTCGTTCGGGCAGGCAGCGATGATAGCGGCGGCCAGCCCCGCGGGACCGCCGGTGCGCGCTAAAGATCACCCGGTGCCGGCAGGCGCGCATCCAGGGCCGCGAAAAAGGCTGGATCCATGTGCAGTTGCAGGGGCACGGCCAGTGCGTCCGGGTGGCGGGGCCACAGCTTGACGGCATCTTTTTCAGTGCAGATCAGCGTGTAACGGTTATCTGGTGAGCGGTTCCAGCTATCAAAATCATAGTGATCCGGCAGGGCCTGCGCGTGCGCCAGTTGCAACGCCTGGGCCTGCAGCATCGCAAAGAAGTCCCCGGGGCGTGCGACGGCCGCCACCGCGTGCAAAGGCTGCCCCCGCAGGCTGGACAAGGGCACGCGGGTGCCGTCCGAGCGCACGGCCCAGGGGGCCAGGCGCCGTTGCAGCGCATAGGCCTCGAAGTCTCCCCGGGGCGGCACGCCACCCGCATGGAGCACCAGGTCCACCGGCCGCGGCCAGGGCTCGCGCAGCGGGCCCGCAGGCAGCAGGAAGCCGTTGCCGACGCCCTGGTCGTTGAAGATGCAAACCTCCACATCGCGCGCCAGGGCCAGGTGCTGCAGCCCGTCGTCGCAGACGATCACGTCGGTGTGCGGGTGCGCCGCCAGCAGGGCGCGGGCTGCGGCGATGCGGCGCGGCGCGACGAAAACCGGCACCCCGCAGCTGCGCGCGATCAGCGCGGGCTCATCGCCCACCTCGCGGGCGGGGCTGTCGGGCGCCACCGCCCGGCAATCGGTGGTGCTGCGGCCATAGCCGCGCGAGATCACCCCGGGGCGCAGGCCGCGAGCCTGCAGATGTTTCACCACGGCGATGACCACGGGCGTCTTTCCGGCGCCTCCGGCGATCACATTGCCCACCACGACGACGGGACGGCCCGGGTGTTCGGCCTTGAGCACGCCAGCGCGGTAAAGCCCCCGGCGCAGGGCCACCAGCGCCAGGTACGGCAGGGAGACAGGCCACAGCGCCCAGGCGGCCGGGCCGCGTGCCTGCCAGATCTTCTGCAGCCCGGAGGCCGGGGAAGGGGCGCCGCCGTGCGCCGCGGACCGGGGGGGCGGGGGCGGCTGCGGCCCGGGGCCAGCCATGCCGTGTCAGCGGCCGGTGCTGCGCGCCGCGGCCGACGACTGCGTGGCAAACGTGATCTGCGTGAGGCCCACGCGGCGCGCCGCCTCCATCACCGAGACCACGGACTGGTGCGGGGACATGGCGTCGGCGCTGATGATCACGACACTGTCGCGCCCGGCGGTGGCGGCGCCGCGCAGGGCCTGCGCGATGGCGTCCACGCTCTTGCCGTCCACGCCGTTCTTGTTGACGGCATAGCGGCCGTCGGCGGCCACCGAGACGATCACTTCCTTGGGATGGTCGCGCTGCTGCTCGGCGTCGGCCACCGGCAGGGTGAGCTGCAGCTCCGTGAACTTGCTGTAGGTGGTGGTCAGCATCAGGAAGATGAGGATCACCAGCAGCACGTCGATGAACGGGATCAGGTTGATCTCCGGCTCTTCCTTGGCGCGGGGGCGAAAATTCATGTCGACGATCCAATGGGCGGTACGCGTTGCCCGCGAAGTTTGGAAACCGGCGGCCTCAACGCGGGCGGGCGTGGCGCAAGGGCCGCCCCACCGCACGGGCGGCGTTCCCCTGCCCGCGGTGCATGGCGCTGCGAGAAGCAGGGAAGGGCGCGGCCGCGCCTCAGGGGGGAGTTCACTTCTTCCTCAGGCGCAGGATGTGGCGGACGAACTGCTCGGAAGCCAGCTCCAGCGTGAGCAGATAGGCATCGACGCGGGCGCGGAAGTAGCGCCAGAAGATCAGCGCCGGGATCGCCACGATCAGGCCGAAGGCCGTGTTGTACAGCGCCACCGAGATGCCATGCGCCAGCTGCGCGGGGTTGCCGCCGCCCATGGCCTGGCCCACGCCGCCGCTGCCGGCCTGCGAGCCGAAGATCTCGATCATGCCGATCACGGTCCCCAGCAGGCCCAGCAGGGGCGCGGCCGATGCGATGGTGGCCAGCGCCGCGAGGTACTTCTCCAGCCGGTGGGCCACGGCCCGGCCGGCGCCTTCCATGGCCGAGCGCAGGTCGGTCTCGCTGCACTGGGGGTTGCTGTTGAGGGTGCGCAGGCCGCTGGCGAGCACCTCGCCCAGGGCGGAGTTCTGCGCGAGCTGGTTCACCACGTCGGGGGTGGGCACGGCCTTGGAGGACACCGTGATGGCTTCATCGAGCAATTTCGGAGGAGCGACGCGGGCCGTCTTGAGGGCCACGAACCGTTCGAAAATCAGCGCCATTCCCAGGATGGAACACGCAATCAGGGGCCAGATCGGCCAGCCCGCGGCTTGTATGATGGACAGCAAATCTCTCTCCGCGCAGATGAAAGCAATCGGCGATTATGGCCCAGCTTCCTGCCGTCTCCGCGTCACAAACAGTTACCTTGCCGGGTGGCCACCGCATCGGCGGTGTCACCCACAAAAACTGTGGATAACTTTGTGGGAAACCCGGTTCGTGCGCCGCGCAAAGTGGCGTCCCGCCGTGCTTGCAACAGATTGATGAAAAATTGCGCAGTGAAAAAATCATATAAATCAATGACTTGCATGTGCAACCGTGTTTTGCGGCCAGTTTTGCCGGGCGCGCTGCCGTCCTGGGTCGCTCGGGCGGTTCTGTGGAGTACTCGCCCCTGGAGCGCGCCGCGAAAGCCCGCCGTATCTCATGTTTGAGCGCCCGGGCCTCGCGGCGGCGCCGCGCGTTTGGGAAGTTGGCGCGCTATGCCGCGCCATTGCTGATGCGCTGGAGGCGCGGTTCAATCCTGTCGCGGTGCGCGGGGAGATCACGGGCTTCTCGCGCGCTTCCAGCGGTCATTGCTACTTCTCGGTCAAGGACGCGAATGGCCAGTTGCGCTGTGCCATGTTTCGCCGCGCGGCCAGCCTGCTTGACTTTTCTCCACGCGATGGCGAATTGGTGGAAGTGCGCGGCCGTCTTGGCGTGTACGAAGCGCGTGGCGACCTGCAGTTCATCGTGGAAAGCATGCAGCGGGCGGGGCAGGGGGCGCTGTTCGAGCAGTTCCTGCGCCTGAAGGCCCAGCTGGAGGCCGAAGGCCTTTTCAGCGGCGACCGCAAGCGTCCGCTGCCGCTGCAGCCGCGCGGCATCGGCCTGGTCACCTCCACGGGGGCGGCGGCCCTGCACGACGTCGTCACCGCCTTGCGCCGGCGCGTGCCGCACATCCCGGTGGTGCTGGTGCCCGCGCAGGTGCAAGGGGGCGCCGCACCGGCCTCGCTGGTGGCGGCGCTATCAAAACTGTATCTGCTGGCGCAGGCTGGACAAGCGCCAGGGGCTGATCTGACCCGCAACCCGCCGATCGACGTCATCCTGCTGGTGCGGGGCGGGGGTTCCATCGAGGACCTCTGGGCCTTCAACGACGAGCAACTGGCCCGCACCATCGTGCGCAGCCCCGTGCCGCTGGTCAGCGGCGTGGGGCATGAGACGGACTTCACCATCGCCGACTTCTGCGCCGACCTGCGCGCGCCCACACCCACCGCGGCCGCCGAGCTGGTGGCCCAGCCCCGCGACGTGTGGCTGGGCGCCCTGGGCCTGCTGGGCGGGCGCATCGCCGACGCGGTGCAGCGCCAGCTCGATGCACGCCACCAGCGGCTGGACCAGGCGGCGGCGCGGCTGGGCCGCCCGTCCGGCCTGGTGGCGCGCCAGCAGATGCAACTGGCGCGTCTGGCCCAGCGCATGCGGCATGGAGCGCTCCTGAAATTGCAGCGCCTGGCGCAGACGCAGGAAGCGCTGGAGGCCGATTTGCCCAACAAGCTGCTGCGCTGCGCCGCGCGGCAGTCGGACCGCCTGGACCGCGCGGCCCTGCGGCTGGAGTTGCTGGATCCGCGCCTGGTGCTGCAGCGCGGGTACGCGCTGCTGACCGATACCGGGGGCCAGGCCGTGACCAGCGCGCGGCAGGCGCACCCCGGCGACGCCTTGCGCGCCACGCTGGCCGACGGCGTGGTGGATGTGACGGTGTCCCAGCCGCGCCTGCTCTGACGGGGGTGCCTGTAGGACAGTGGCGGGTTGTGGCGCTTCGGCACCGATCCGTGTGGCCTCACGCTGCACAGGTCACCTGATCTTCCTACAATGCCCCCTTTGTGCTGTGTCCGACTGCATTGCTCAGGAAAGATCGCGGTGCAGATGGCATCCCAGAATTTCAAACCACGAGGAAACCACCATGGAACATACCCTTCCCCCGCTGCCTTACGCCATCGACGCCCTGGCGCCGCACTACAGCCAGGAAACCCTGGAGTACCACCACGGCAAGCACCACAACGCCTATGTGGTGAACCTCAACAACCTGCAAAAGGGCACTGAATTCGAATCCATGACGCTCGAAGAGATCGTCAAGAAGTCCAGCGGCGGCATCTACAACAACGCCGCCCAGATCTGGAACCACACCTTCTTCTGGAACTGCATGGCACCCCAGGGTGGCGGTGAGCCCTCCGGCGCGCTGGCTGCGGCCATCAACGCCAAGTGGGGCAGCTACGCCGCCTTCAAGGAAGCCTTCGTCAAGAGCGCCGTGGGCAACTTCGGCTCGGGCTGGACCTGGCTGGTGAAGAAGGCCGACGGCAGCGTGGACATCGTGAACACCGGCGCCGCCGGCACGCCGCTGACCACGGCCGACAAGGCACTGCTGACGGTGGACGTGTGGGAACACGCGTACTACATCGACTACCGCAACATGCGCCCCAAGTTCGTGGAGACCTTCCTCTCCAGCCTGGTGAACTGGAAGTTCGCGGAAGCCAACTTCGCCTGACGGATTGCTTGCGCGGTGCCGCGGCAGCCACCTGCCGCGGACAAGAAAAAACGGCCCCGCGGGGCCGTTTTTCTTTGCGGTCCCTCTGGCCCAGGGGCGGACCTAAGGGCGGCGAAACAGCGCGCCCGAGAGCTTGGCCCCTGCCTTGATGCCCTTCTGGGCAAACCAGCCCTGGTTCATTTCCAGCACATAGCGCACGGGCTTGGCGGAGCAGTGGGAGTCCAGTGTCTGCGGCTTCATGTCCGCCAGGTTCACGATGGTGCCGTCATCCTCCACGAAAGCCGCGGTGAGGGGCAGCAGGGTGTTTTTCATCCAGAAGCACTGCTGTGCCGGCTGCTCGAACACGAACAGCATGCCTTCGTGCTGCGGCATCTCCTTGCGGTGCATGAGGCCGGTCTGGCGTTCCTGGGGTGCAAGGGCGACCTGGGCGTCGATGCGGTGCATGCCCGCCGTCAGTTCGACGCGCCGCAGATTCAGCTGCGGTCCTTCCTGGGCGGCAACCCCGCCCGCATGCAGCAGGGCGGTGGCGGCCACCAGGGCGGCGCGGCGCGCGAAGGACATCACGCGGGCGGTGCGGGCCTGCGGGGCGCGGGCCGGGTGAAGATCGGTCATGGGCAGGGCTTTCATGAAGGCAACACGGACGATGGCAATGAACGGGCAGCAGAAAAATCACGCTGTGGACGATGGCAGATTAGCGCAAACATGCAGGCATGGCGGCACAACGGGGCATTGCACGGCCCCCATCAACAAAAACGCCCGCGGCAGCGGGCGATCTTGAAGCGGCGGGCCCTGGCCCCGCGCGGGCCTGGCGCCCGGCGTTTCAGGCCACCTTCTTGGTGGTTTTCTTCTTGGCGACCTTCTTGGTGCTGTGCGTCTTCTTCTTGGCCGTGGTGGCGGCCTTGTGGGTCTTGGCTACCGGTGCGGGAGCCGCGGCGGGCGCAGCCATGGGGGCTGCGGGAGCAGCAGGGGCGGGAGCGGTTGCTGGCGCTTGCTGTGCGAAAGCACCCGCAGCAAACAGACCAGCCACCAGTACAGCGAGGAGTTTTTTCATATGTGCCGTTTCCAGTGTGAACAAGGGTTGAGGGCCATGCGAAACCCCGCATGGCTCCACCCCCAACGATAGCAGCGGCAGCCGCGTTGACAGGGTCTTGGCCATAAATATTTGTCATTAGAATTGACCGGCTTCAGAGCGCTTTGCCCAATTCGCTGAATCCTGTTTCAGCCACCCCAGGAGACACCCGCCCATGACCAGCTACCAGCACATCAAGGTGCCCGCCGAAGGCCAGAAAATCACCGTCAACGCCGACATGTCGCTGAACGTGCCGGACCAGCCCATCATCCCTTTCATCGAAGGCGACGGCACGGGCCTGGACATCACGCCGGTGATGATCAAGGTGGTGGATGCCGCGGTGGCCAAGGCCTATGGCGGCAAGAAGAAGATCCACTGGATGGAGGTCTATGCCGGCGAGAAATCCACCAAGGTGTATGGCCCCGACGTGTGGCTGCCCGAAGAGACCCTGCAGGTGCTGCGCGAGTATGTGGTTTCCATCAAGGGCCCGCTGACCACGCCCGTGGGCGGCGGCATCCGCTCGCTGAACGTGGCGCTGCGCCAGGAGCTGGACCTGTACGTCTGCCTGCGCCCCGTGCAGTATTTCAAGGGCGTGCCTTCGCCGCTCAAGGAGCCCGAGAAGACCAACATGGTGATCTTCCGCGAGAACTCGGAGGACATCTATGCCGGCATCGAGTTCGAGGCCGAGTCCGACAAGGCCAAGAAACTCATCAAGTTCCTGCAGGACGAGATGGGCGTGAAGAAAATCCGTTTCCCCAACACCTCGGGCATCGGCGTCAAGCCCGTGTCGCGCGAGGGCACCGAGCGCCTGGTGCGCAAGGCCATCCAGTACGCCATCGACAACGACAAGCCCAGCGTGACCATCGTGCACAAGGGCAACATCATGAAGTACACCGAAGGCGGATTCCGTGACTGGGCCTATGCCCTGGCGCAAAAGGAGTTTGGCGCGCAGCTGATCGATGGCGGCCCGTGGTGCAAGTTCAAGAACCCCAAGTCGGGCAAGGACATCACCATCAAGGACAGCATCGCCGATGCCTTCCTGCAGCAGATCCTGCTGCGCCCCGCCGAATACTCGGTGGTGGCCACGCTCAATCTCAACGGCGACTACATCTCGGACGCGCTGGCGGCCCAGGTCGGTGGCATCGGCATCGCGCCCGGGGCCAACATGTCCGATTCGGTGGCCTGCTTCGAGGCCACGCACGGCACGGCGCCCAAGTACGCCGGCAAGGACTACGTGAACCCGGGCTCAGAGATCCTCTCGGCCGAGATGATGCTGCGCCACATGGGCTGGATCGACGCTGCCAACCTGATCATCCGCTCGCTGGAAAAGTCGATCGCCTCCAAGAAGGTGACCTACGATTTCGCGCGCCTGATGGATGGCGCCACGCAGGTGAGCTGTTCCGGTTTTGGCCAGGTGATGATCGACGCGATGGACTGACCGCCGCCGGCGCGCCGCGCGGCACGGATGGAGCCCCTGATCTCCGTGAGGATTTCAGGGTTTTTTGTTTTTCGGCTTCCCACGGCGGATGGCGAAGATGGGTCGGGGTATGGCGCATCGCGGCTTGGGCCGCGCGGTCCCCGGGGCGGCCCGCGCCCAGGCGGCCGGGGCGGGTGATCCGCGGGGCAGTTGAGTGTTGGCTATTTGGAGATTTCCCGCCTAAGATGGGATCAGCCATTGGCGAGGGCAATGAGGGCGAAGGCCGCTGCCGTCTGTGCGCGTTGGGCGCGCTGCGCAGGGAGATGGCCTCACACAGGGAGGGCTGCATGGCATCTGATTTTTCCGCCGCATACTGGGAGCAAAACCCCGATGCGCTGCTGGTGCTGTCGCCCGAGGGCATGGTGCTCAACTGGAACCCCGCCGCCGAAGCGATCTTTGGCTACGCGCTGGCCGAGGTGCAGGGCCGATCCCTGATGGATCTGATCGTTCCCGAGGGACGGGCCCATGAGGAAGACGAGATCCGCGCCGAGGCATTGCGCGGCGTGACGGCGGTGCACGAGTCGGTGCGTCGCCGCAAGGACGGCTCGCTCGTGCACGTGAATGTCTCCACCAAGGCGGTGCGCGATGACGGCGGGCAGCTGCTGTACTTCCTGTCCAGCAAGAAGGATGTCACCCAGCTCAAGGTCCAGCGCGAGGCCAAGTTGCTGGAGGCACGGTTTCGCGACCTGCTCGAATCCACGCCGGATGCCATCGTGATGGTCAATGTGACCGGCCGCATCGTGCTGGTGAATTCGCAGGCCGAGCGCGTGTTCGGCTACGAGCGGGCCGAGCTGCTGGGGCAGGCGGTGGAAGTGCTTCTGCCCCACCGCTACCGGGGCGCGCACCTGGGGCACCGCAGCGGCTTCTTCGGGGCACCGCGCACGCGCACGATGGGAGCGGGCCTGGAGCTGTATGGCCTGCGCAAGGGGGGCACCGAGTTTCCGGTGGAGATCAGCCTGAGCCCGATCCACACCGAGGAAGGCGAGATGGTGATGAGCGCCATCCGCGACATCACCGACCGCAAGCGGGCCGACCAGAAGTTCAAGGACCTGCTCGAAGCCGCGCCCGACGCCATGGTCATCGTCGACCGGGATGGCAGCATCGTGCTGGTCAATTCCCAGGCCGTGAAGCTGTTCGGCTGGAGCCGCACCGAGTTGCTGGGCCAGAAGATCGAATTGCTCGTGCCCGAACGTTTCAATGCCCGGCATCCCGAGCACCGCCACCGCTTCTTCGTCGAGCCACGCACCCGCTCCATGGGGGCGGGCCTTGATCTGTACGGACTGCGCAAGGACGGCTCCGAGTTCCCGGTCGAGATCAGCCTGAGCCCGCTGCAGACGGAGGAAGGCCTTTTCGTCTCGAGCGCGATCCGCGACGTGACCGAGCGCAAGCGGATCGAGCGGGTCTTGCGCGACAAGAACCTGGAGCTTGAAAATGCGGCCTTGGTCAAAGACCGCTTCCTGGCCAGCATGTCCCACGAACTGCGAACCCCGCTCAACGCCATCATCGGTTTCACGGGCACATTGCTGATGAAGCTGCCGGGCCCGCTCAATCCCGAGCAGGACAAGCAATTGCGCATCGTGCAGACGGGGGCGCGGCACCTTCTTTCCCTCATCAATGACCTGCTGGATGTGGCCAAGCTCAGCGCCAACAAGGTGTCGCTCAACATCGAGGCGCTCGACTGCCGGAGCATCGTCGCGGAAGTCGCGGCCACGCTGGAGCAGGAGGCCGGGCGCAAGGGGCTGGCGTTCAGCGTGCGCGCGCCCGCCCAGGCCGTCACCCTGCACACCGACCGCCGGGCGTTCAGCCAGATACTCATCAATCTGGTGGGCAATGCCATCAAGTTCACGCCGGAGGGGGCCGTGGAGGTGGTGCTGGAAGAGACGCTGTCGCCGCAAGGCCGCACCGTGCAGGTCCGGGTGCGGGACACGGGGCCCGGGATCGCGCCGCAGGAGCAGTCCCGGCTGTTCGAGGCGTTCTCGCGCGTGGAGACCGCCGACCGGCGCCACCACGAAGGCACGGGCCTGGGCCTGCACCTGAGCCGCAAGCTGGCCGAGGCGCTGGGCGGCAGCGTCGGCTTTGAAAGCACCGAAGGGCAGGGCAGCACGTTCACCGTGGAATTCCAGGAGACCAGCGCATGAAAGCCACCATCCTCGTCATCGAGGACGATGACGCGAGCCGGGAACTCGTCACCTACCTGCTGGAGGCCGCGGGCCACCGCGTGCTGGCCGCCGAGAATGGCGCGCTGGGCATGGGGCTCGCGCTGGCGGAATCTCCCGACCTGATCCTGTGCGACCTGCAGATGCCCGTCATGAACGGCTACGAGGTGGCGCAGAGCCTGCGCTCCCACCACGCGTGGCGCGTGGTGCCGCTGGTGGCCGTCACGGCGTTCTCCATGCCGGGCGACCGCGAGAAGGCGCTCGACGTGGGTTTCGACGAGCACCTTTCCAAGCCCATCACGCCCGAGACCTTCGTGAAGCAGGTCGAGGCATTTCTGGGCTCCTCGTTCCACGCGCCGCCTGCGGCGGCCTGAAGCAGCTACGGCGGCAGCATGGCCAAGATCCTTGTCGTGGATGACCTTCCGGCCAACCGGGCGCTGGTGGCCACGCTCATAGGACACAGCGGCCACCAGGCGCTGGAGGCGGCGGACGGCGCCCAGGCGCTGGACGTGGTGCGGGCAGAACGCCCGCAGCTGGTGATCTCCGACATCCTGATGCCCACGATGGACGGCTATGAGTTCGTGCGGCAGTTGCGTGCCGATCCCCAGCTCGCCGCCACGCAGGTGATTTTCTACAGCGCGCATTTCCGCGAGCAGGAGGCGCGCAACCTGGCCCTGGCCTGCGGGGTCGCCCAGGTGCTGGTGAAGCCCTGCGAGCCGCAGGACATCATCGCGGCCATCGAGCAGGCGCTGTCGCAGGTTCCGCCACAGCCCGTGCTCCCGCTGGAGCACAGCTTCCAGACGCGGCACCTGCAGCTCATGGCGGACAAGCTCACCGGCAACGTGGCCGAGCTGGAAGCCATGAACCGCCGGCTGGCGGCGCTGACCGACCTGAACCTGCAGCTGGCGTCCGAGCGCGACCCGCAGGTGCTGCTGGCCAGCGTCTGCCGGGGTGCGCGGGACCTGGTGGGCGCGCAGTACGTGGTGCTGTGCGCCGTGCGCAAGGATGGCCATGCGGCCCTGGTCTGCACCAGTGGCATCGATGCCGCCGCGACGGGGGTGCTGGACCTGCCCGTGGTGTCGCACGGCCTGCTGGGCAGCGTGCGCGCCGAGCGGCGGGCGCGGCGGGTGGCCAACGCCAGCGGCGACCCCCGCGAGGTGGGCTTGCCGGCGGGCTATCCGGCGCTGCACTGCGGCCTGATCGCGCCCATCACATCGCTGTCGTTCTCCTATGGCTGGATCTGCCTGGCCAACAAGCCCGGGTCGCACGAGTTCAGCGCCGAGGACGAGAAGATCCTGTCCATCCTGGGCGCCCAGGTGGGGCGCATCTACGAGAACGGAAGCCTGTACGCGGAGGTGCAGCGCCATGCCGACCAGCTTCAGTTCGAGGTGATCGAGCGCAAGCGGGTCATCGAAGAGCTCCGGGCCAGCGAGGCGGGCCTGCACCGCGCGCAGGTGCTGGCCAAGATCACCCATGTGATCAGCAGCCAGGACGGCGTGTTCGAGAGCTGGCCCGACACTTGCCCCCAGATGCTGGGCGTGGAGCCGTCGGCGATGCCCCGGTCCGCGCGCGAATGGCTGGCCCTCGTGTATCCGGACGACCAGCCCTTGTTCCGTGAGCGCGCGCTGGAGGCTGCCACCGAGGGCGTGCGCCTGGATTTCAACTACCGCCTCGTGCGCGCAGACGGCGCGGTGATCCACCTGCGCCAGGTCATGGAGCCTTTGCTGGCCGACGATGGCGTGGGCAGCGACACCGTCCGCTGGTTCAACACCATCCAGGACATCAGCGTGCAAAAGCGCGCGGAGGAAGAACTGCGCGAGAGCGACCGCCGCTTCAACGACATGCTGGACAAGGTGGAGATGATCTCGCTGATGCTCGACTGCGAGGGGCGCATCACCTATTGCAACGACTACCTGCTGCGCCTGACCGGGTGGCGGCGCGACGAGGTGTCCGGCCAGAACTGGTTCTCGCTGTTCGTGCCGCCCGAGCAGGCGGATGTGCGCGACGTGTTCGCCGACCTGCTGGCCGACCGCCCTTCTGCCTGGCACTACGACAACGAAATCATCACCCGCGGCGGCGAGCGCAGGCTGGTGCACTGGAACAATACCGTGCTGCGGTCGGCGGGCGGCCAGGTGACCGGCGTGGCCGCGCTCGGGGAGGACATCACCGAGCGCAAGGAGGCCGAGCACAAGATCAAGCGGCTCAACCGCGTGTACGCCATGCTCAGCGGCATCAACACGCTGATCGTGCGCGTGCGCAAGCGCGAGGAGCTGTTTCACGAGGCCTGCCGCATCGCCGTGGAGGAAGGGCAGTTCAAGATCGCGTGGCTGGGCAAGGTGGACGCGGCCCGCCAGCAGCTGGTGCCGGTGGCGCTCTCTGGCGCGGGAGAGGACTTCCTCGCGCACATCCGGGACCGGCTGCGGCTCCACGACAAGCCCACCCCGGGCGAGAGCCTGAGCGCGGAGGTGGTTCGCACCGGGCTGCCCGCCGTGTGCGACGACGTGGTGGGCGACCCCCGGATCTTGCTGCCCGGCCTGCTGGCGCAGCGTGGCGTGGCGTCGCTGGCCATGCTGCCGCTGGTCGTGGCCCACGAGGTGGTGGGGGTGCTGGCCCTGTTTTCCGAAGAGGTGGGTTTTTTCGACGAGGCCGAGATGAAGCTGCTGACCGAGCTGGCCGGCGACATCGGCTTCGCGCTCGACCACCTCGACAAGGAAGACCGGCTGAGTTACCTGGCCTACTACGACGAGATCACCGGCCTGCCCAACCGCACGCTTTTCCTGGAGCGCGCCGGCCAGCACCTGCGGCCCCGCGAAGGGCCGCGGCCGCTGCTCGGGATCGCGCTGATGGACATCAGCCGGTTCCGGTTCGTCAATGACACGCTGGGGCGGCAGATGGGGGACGAGCTTCTCAAGCAGGTGGCGCAGCGGCTGCAGCATGCGGCGGCCGATGTGCACGGCGTGGCGCGCATCGGGATCAACAGTTTCGGCATGGCCGTGGCCGGCGCCCGCGATGCCGGGGCCGTGGCGCTGGTGGTGGACCATCTCATGCGCAGCTGCTTTGATGCGCCCTTCCTGCTGGGGCAGACCGAGCTGCGCATGGCCGCCAAGGCAGGGGTGGCCCTGTACCCCATGGACGGCGTGGATGCCGAAGCGCTGCTGCGCAACGCCGAGGCCGCGGTCGGCAAGGCCAAGGCATCGGCCGACAGCCTGCTGTTCTACACCTCTGAAATGAACACCCGCGTGGCCGAGGCGCTGAGCCTGGAAGGCCGCCTGCGCGAAGCGCTGGAGCAGGGCCAGTTTGTTTTGCACTACCAGCCCAAGCAATGCCTGGCCAGCGGCGTCGTGGCGGGCGCCGAGGCGCTGATCCGCTGGAACGATCCGCACCGGGGCCTGGTGCCACCGGGGCTCTTCATTCCCATCCTGGAGGAGACCGGCCTGATCTACGACGTGGGCCGCTGGGCCCTTCGCCAGGCGCTGGCGGACAACCGGCGCTGGCGGCAGGCGGGCCACGCGCCGCTGCGCGTGGCGGTCAATGTGTCGTTCCTGCAGCTGCGGCACCGCAACTTCGTGGCCGAGGTGCGCGAGGCCCTGGCCCTGGACCCGGGGGCGGGCAGCGGGCTGGAGCTGGAGATCACCGAAAGCATGGTGATGGAGGACGTGGAGCACAGCAGGCGCAGCCTGCACGCCCTGCGCGAGATGGACATCACGATCGCCATCGACGATTTCGGCACCGGGTTCTCATCGCTGAGCTACCTGGCCACGCTGCCGGCCGACACGCTCAAGATCGACCGCTCCTTCATCCTGGGCATGGACACCGGAGCCCAGGGGCAGGCGCTGGTGTCCACCATCATCAACATGGGGCACTCGCTGGGGCTCAAGGTGGTGGCCGAGGGGGTCGAGACGGACGACCAGTGCCGCCGGCTCGCACTGCTGGGCTGCGACGAGATCCAGGGCTACCTGCTCAGCCGGCCCCTGCCCGCGGACGTGTTCGAGGCCCAGTTCCTGGCGGGTTCCGCCGGCGTGCCCGCGCATTGAGTCCGGCGGCGGTCCCGTGGCGGGCCCCGCCGCCGCGCCGCCGCGTAGTGTCAGTGTTTTTGCACCAACTTGATGATGCTGGAGAAATCCAGCGCGCCATGGCCCGCCAGGCTGTGTGCGGCATACAGGCTGCGCGCCAGGCCGCCGAGCGGGGTGGAGGCCTTCACGGCCGCGGCGTTCTCCTGCGCCAGCCCCAGGTCCTTGAGCATGAGGTCGGTGCCGAAGCCGCCCGCATAGCCCTTGCTCGCCGGCGCGGTCTCCATCACGCCGGGCATGGGGTTGTACTTCTCCAGCGCCCAGTTGCCGCCCGAGCTGCGGCGCATGATCTCGGAGAGCACCTTCGGGTCCAGGCCATTGGCCACGCCCAGGGCGATCGCCTCGCTGGTGCCGGCCATCAGGATGCCCAGCAGCATGTTGTTGCAGATCTTGGCCGTCTGGCCCGCGCCCACGGCGCCGGCGTGAAAGATGTTGGCGCCCATCTTCTCGAGCACGGGGCGCGCGCGTTCCAGTGCCGGGGTGTCGCCGCCCACCATGAAGGTCAGCGTGCCGGCGATGGCCCCGCCCGTGCCGCCCGAGACGGGCGCGTCGATGAAGTCCATGCCCCGTGCCTTGGCGGCCTCGGCCACCTTGCGCGACGTGGCTGCGGCGATGGTCGAGCAGTCGATCACCAGCGTGCCCTCGGCCAGCAGCGGCAGCAGGCCGGGTTGCCGGTCGCTGCCCAGATAGAGCGTTTCCACGTGCTGGCTGGCGGGCAGCATGCTGATGACGACCTCGGCCCCTTGCACGCAGGCGCCGGCGTCCGTCGCGATGCGCACGCCATCGGCGGCGAGCTTGTCGCAGGCCGGCTTGGAGAGGTCGAAGGCGCCCACGTCGTGGCCCGCCTTGTGCAGGTTCAGGGCCATGGGGCCGCCCATGTTGCCGAGGCCGATGAATGCAATCTTCATGGTGTGTTTCTCCTGGATGTCGTTGTGGTGGTGAATCGGGTTGGTATGAAATTGATAGCTGCCAGCGCTTGTTTTCAAAGGGCTACCGGCCGAAAAGGCTTGAAAATCACTCGGCGAAATCTGCGCCGCGGGCTTTCAGCTCCGCGCGCAGCACCGAGCGGTGACAACGCGATTCGTCCTCGCAGTAGCAGCCCAGCGACATCGCGGCATGGCGCGAGAGCGCGGCCAGCAGGTCCAGCGTGCGGCTGGCCTCGGGCTGGGCCAGTTCCTTGCGGAACTGCTTGACGAACGCTTCCCACTCCTTGTCCGTCTGCGCCTGCTGGCCCTGGGCCATGAGTTCGGCCGTGGGGGACAGCAGGGGGTACCACACGTCGTAGTAGTCGCGGCTGGCGAACTCGGTCTTGGGCACGCCACGCGGCGGGCGGCGCACGGTGCCGATGCGGGTGCCTTCCCCGGCGGCGCGCGGGGTGCCGAGGCGGACGATGCGAAGGGGCATGGTGGTGGGCTCCAGGGAGGGTGGGGCAGATCAGTCGTCGGCTTCGAAGATGCTGTGCTTCTTCGCGGCGGTTTTTTTCTTCGGCTGGGTGCCGGTGCTGGCGGGCGCTTTCCTGGCCGCGGCCGGGGTGTTGGTTGTTTTCTTCTTGCGCGGCGATGCCTTGGCCAGCGGGTTGTAGGCCAGGGCTGCTTCGAGCCAATGGTTCCACTGTGCGCGAGTGGCGTAGCCATTGGGCTCCACCCAGAAGTAGCCCTTCATGCCGCCGCCGGGCGACAGCTCGCGGGTGTTCTGCATCTCCTGCACCTCGCCATGGCGCTCCGGCGGCAGGCGCACCAGCAGTTCCTCGCCCTTGACGGCGACACACATCTTGCCGTCCACAAAAAACGCATGGGTGCCGAACAGCGGGCGCTCCTCCACGTCGCTGCGGTGCGCGAGCGCCGTGCGCACGGCGTCGATCAGGTGCAGGGTTTCGTCGGAGAGGGGGCGGGCGGGCATGGTTTCAGGTCAAATAGGCCGCTAGCGCTTGATGGATAAGCGCTGGCAGCTATAAAAACAGGAGTTTTTGCCTAGCGGATGGCCTCCGTCGCATCCCCGTCCAGCATGCGCCGCGCAATGATCACGCGCATGATTTCGTTCGTGCCTTCCAGGATCTGGTGCACGCGCGCGTCGCGCAGCAGGCGCTCCAGCGGGTATTCGCGGATGTAGCCATAGCCGCCGTGCAACTGCAGGGCGTCGTTGATGACGGTGAAGCCCGCGTCGGTGGCGAAGCGCTTGGCCATGGCGCAGTAGGTGGAGGCGTCGCGGGCCCCCGCGTCCAGCTTGCTGGCGGCCAGGCGCACCATCTGGCGCGCGGCCACGAGTTCCGTCGCCATGTCGGCCAGCTTGAACTGCAGGGCCTGGAAGCTGGCGATGGGTTTGCCAAACTGCTTGCGGTCCTGCATGTATTGCTGCGCGGCGTTGAGCGCGCCTTGCGCCGCGCCCACCGAGCAGGTGGCGATGTTGATGCGGCCGCCGTCCAGGCCCTTCATCGCGATCTTGAAGCCTTCGCCCTCGCGGCCCAGCAGGTGGTCGGCCGGGATGCGCACGTTGTCGAAGCTGATGGTGCGCGTGGGCTGGCTGTTCCAGCCCATCTTGTGTTCCTTCTTGCCGTAGGTGATGCCGGGTGCATCGGCTGGCACGGCAAAGGCGCTGACGCCGCTAGCGCCCGAATTCGCGTCGCCCGTGCGCGCCATGAGCACCAGCACGTCGGTGCTGCCTGCGCCGCTGATGAAGGCCTTGCTGCCGTTGATGACGTAGTCGTGGCCCACCAGTTCGGCACGCGTCTTGAGCGAGGCGGCGTCGGAGCCTGCGCCGGGCTCGGTGAGGCAGTAGGACGCGAGCTTCTCGCCCGTGGTCAACAGCGGCCCCCAGTGGTCGCGCACGACGGGGGTGGCCCAGGTGCCCAGCATCCAGGTGGCCATGTTGTGGATGGTGATGAAGGCGGTGGTGCTGGGGTCGATGGCGGCCATTTCCTCGAACACCAGTGTGGCGTCCAGGCGGGGCAGGGCGAGGCCACCGGCGTTCTCGGGTGCATACAGGCCACAAAAGCCCAGCTCGCCCGCCTTGGCGATGGCTTCCTTCGGGAAGATGCCCTCGGCGTCCCACAACGCCGCGTGGGGCGCGAACTCGGCTTGCGCAAAGTCGCGGGCCGTCTGGGCAAAGGCGCGTTGTTCTTCGGTGAGTTCAAAGTCCATGGTGTTCTGTCTCGTCGTCGGTTCTTGTTGTTCTGGGCGCCCGGTTCAGGGCCTGGCGGATGGGTGGTCCAGCGTCAGCCAGCGCATCAGGCCCTTGCGGCGGGTCTCGGTCTCCGTCGTCAGACACTCGTGGTACAGGCGCGGCCACTGGGGCTGCGACTCGGCACTGCGCGTGGCCTGCTTGCAGCGCGTGGTGCGTTCGCGCTGCCAGGCCGTGTGCTCCTGCCGCAGCTGGGGCCGCTCGTGGGCCGACAGGGCGCGCATCACATCACCGTAAAGGATGCCAATCTGCGTGTCTGCCGCCTGAAAGGCCTGCACCGCGCAGGCATTGGTTTCCTCCACGCTGCCGCCGGGTTTGCAGGCGGCACCGGCCTGCGCGTGGGCATCAGCTCCCACCAGCATCACGCAAGCCGCACCGAAGACCATGGCCCATCCCCGCATCATTGTCAGATCAATTTGCATGCCCCGCTTTTACCATCGACCACAGTGGTCACGACTGGCGCGGCCTAAGGCCAGTGCCACCGTGCAAGGGCCGCCCCGCCGCACGGGTGGCGTCCCCCTTCCGCATCGCGCAGCGATGCAAGAGAAGAGAAGGGGGAAGGCGCGCAGCGCCTCAGGGGGATGTCACTTCAAGCTAATCGTCGTGTTCACACCATGCGACGTGGTGCTGTCATCAAACCAGCGGGCCGTCACCGTCTTGGTCTGCGTGTAGAACATGACGACCTGCTTGCCGTAAGGGCCCAGGTCGCCCAGCTTGGACGCGCGCGAACCCGTGAACGAGAACAACGGCACTGGCACGGGGATTGGCACGTTGATGCCGACCTGGCCCACGTCGATTTCTTCCTGGAACTTGCGCGCTGCCGCTCCCGACTGCGTGAAGATGGCCGTGCCGTTGCCGTTGGGGTTGCTGTTGATGAACTCGATGGCTTCGTCGATGTCGGCGGCGGGCACCAGGGCCAGCACGGGGCCGAAGATTTCCTGGTCATAGATGGCCATGCCGGGCTTCACGTTCGAGAAGATCGTCGGGCCCACGAAGTTGCCCTTTTCATAGCCGGGCACCACAGGCTTGCGGCCGTCCAGCTCCAGCGTGGCGCCATCGGCGATGCCGCGTTCGATCAGGCCTTCCACACGCGAGAGCGCCGCACAGGAAACGAGCGGGCCCACGTCCGTGCCCTTTTCAGTGCCGCCGTTGACCTTGAGCGTCTTGGCCTTGGCCACCAGATCGGGAATCCACTTTTGCGCGTCGCCCACCAGCACCACCACGGGCAGGGCCATGCAGCGCTGGCCGGCGGCGCCAAATGCGGCACCGGCGATGGCGTTGAGCGACTGTTCCTTGTTCGCGTCGGGCAGGATGATCGCGTGGTTCTTGGCGCCCATCATGCATTGCGCGCGCTTGCCGGCCAGGGTGGCGCGGTTGTACACATGGGTGCCCACCTTGGTGGAGCCCACGAAGGAGACTGCCTTGATGTCCTTGTGGTCGCAGATCGCGTTGACGGCCATTTCGCCGCCGTGGATCACGTTGAGCACACCGGGTGGAATGCCGGCTTCGAGCGCCAGTTCGACCAGGCGCATGGTCACCATAGGGTCCTGCTCGGAGGGCTTGAGCACGAAGGTGTTGCCCGTGGCGATCGCCATGGGGAACATCCACAGCGGGATCATGGCCGGGAAGTTGAAGGGCGTGATGCCCGCGCACACGCCCAGCGGCTGGAGCAGGGTGTAAGTATCGACGCCACCGGCCACGTTGTTGGCCAGCTCGCCCAGCTGCAGGTTGCCGATGCTGGCGGCGTGTTCCACCACTTCCAGGCCACGGAACACGTCGCCTTCGGCGTCGGGCAAGGTCTTGCCTTGTTCGGCCGTGAGGATGGCGGCCAGCTCGGCCATGTTTTCGCGGATGAGCTGCTGGTACTTGAGGAAGATGCGGGCGCGCGTGCCGATGGGCGTCTTCTTCCAGGTCTTGAACGCTTCCTTGGCCGAGGCCACGGCGGCATCGATTTCGTCGGCCGTGGCAAAGGGCACGCGGGCCAGCACCTCTTGCGTGGCGGGGTTCACCACGTCGCGCCACTCGGTGGTCTTGGACTCGACGAACTGGCCGCCGATCAGCAGCTTGACGGTGGGGGCCAGTGCGGCCACGTGGGTGGGTGCGTTCATGGTTTTGTCTCCGGGGGGTTGCAAACGGCCCGCGGTGCAGGCCAACCCGTGCATGTTATGCGTGCAAATATGTAATTACAAGGCGTTGCTCTGCAATGTGTATGTGCTTATTTGCACATGAAAACAGCAAGCCCGAACCCCAGCGGATCAGGGGATGAGCAGCCGAAGGCTCCTGTCCTCAGGGTGCGGTTTTTTGTTCAGTGAAGCAGAAATGCAAAAAGGGGCAAACGCTGCCGTCGGCCCCTTTTTTCCGCCGCTCCGTGGCGGGTTGGTCCATTCAGTTTCTGGACGGGTATATGCCCTCCACGGCAATGATGTAGTTCATCCCCAAATACGGGGGCATGATGGAAAACGGTTGACTGCCACCTGCAATACCGGTCGTCGCGCTGCTCATGGGCAATTGGGTATCGGCAGTGCCGCTGGCAGCATATTGGGCATTGCGCTGATTGGACGCTGCCGGCATCGCCCCGGGACCGGGTGCCTGCAGGGTGCCCAGGGTGGTGGATGCAGGAATGGTGGGCGCTGCATGGGTGTGTGCCGGCATTTCCGTGCTGATCAGCGTGTGGGTGGGGCTGCCGCCAATTTCACCCATGGTGACTTCGGGAAGTCCCGGCCCTTGGCCTGTGCCGACGGGAGCCCGGCCACGCAGGTCTGGCAAGGCAAAGGTGGTTTGTCCATTGCCGCCGTAGGTGGTGCCCAGCAGGGAAAACAAGGCCGTATTTTGGGCAATGCTCATAATTTGACCCTGGCAGAAAGCCCACCCACGGGGGGCGAAATTGCCAGCGAACATTTTGATTTCGGCAATAAACGGTTCACTCATAGCGATTCCTCATCAAGTCAAAAAGTAGCCAGTGATCCATCCACCCTGGGCGGCAGCGGACGCACCGAGGTGGGAGTAAGCCTGGTGGCGTTGGAGCCAGGTGCCGGTGACGGAGGTCGAGCGCTCCCACAACGGCCCTGCGCTGTCGCTGGCGGAACTGGCCCAGTACCGTTGTCCGCGAGGGCCCGCCAGCGGCTTGCTCGTCAATGCCGCCCAGACGTCCTTGGTGCTGGTTCCCGGGGGAGCGGCCGCCAGGGCGCTGCCCAGGCTGGCGCCGGCCTCTGCACCCAGCAGCGCAGCGGCGGTCCACGCAAGGCCTGCCTGTGCGAATCGAGTCTTCCAACCAGTCTCTGCGATGTCTGCGGTGGGCCAGCTTGCCACGGTCCATGGACGAACGCCCGAGGTGCCATCGGAAAGCCATGGGAACCCGGCCAGTTGGGTGCGCAGCAAGGCCGGCTGGGCTTGCCACCATTGGCTGAAACGGTGCGCCTGGGGGCCGGAGAACAATGCAATCACCGCATCCGGTTGCTGCGAAACAATCGCCTGCTTCAGATCATCAAATTCCGGTGAACGCCCTGGAGCGCCTGCAATGTGGCGGCCCACGATCTGCCCACCCAATGAGCGCCAGCGGTGCTGGAAGGCCTGGACAAAGTCATACCCCGATTCGTGCCAGCCCATCGACAGGAAAGCGCGTGGACCACATTGCGCGTGCACCTTGTCGGCCAGCGCGGATGCCATGGTGCACAGTTCGAGGCTGTGGCGAACCTGCAGGGGGTGCTGTTCCGAGGGAATGGCGATGTCGGCGCCGCTGTCGCTGATCCAGAGGGGCACACCGGCCTTCTCCGTCAAGGCAGACACCTTTTTCGCTAGCAAAGGGGGTATCCACCCCATCACGGCATCGATCTTGCCGTCCTGCAGTGCGGACCCGATGGCCTTGGCAGGGGCTCCAGGCAAGGGGCCTGCCGACAGCCAGGTCAGCCCGACCTGCGAGGCGCCAGCCTGCGCCAGGCCCAGCTCCACGCCGTGCCGGTAGTCGTGTGCAAGCTGCGGCAGCTTTTCCGACATGGGCGCGATGCCCAGGATGTGCCAATGGGGGCTTGACGGGCCGGCGGACGCGAGAACAGGCGTCGAGACGCCGGTGGCCGCCACCGCACTGCCCGCGGCCAGGAAATGGCGTCGATGCAGGGGGGCGATCATGGCAGTGCCTCCTCGGCGAGATGCGGGGAGGCTGCAGGATGGTGGGACTGGCGCAGGTCCTGAAGCCTCAGGTAGTGAGGGGCGATCCATTGCGCGGTCAGGGATTGAAGATGATCGCTTGCCATGCTGTGTTTGGATTCCGTGTCTGAAACATAGACTTGATGGGGGTGCTTGCCGTGCCGTGTGACACGTTCGCGCATCCGCTCTTGATCGGTCGCCGAGGCATTCCAGCCCATGTGGGAAAGCACCCGGGTTTCAATGGCGCCGGGCAGTTCGGCGTGGTCGAGCAGCAGTGTGCGCGCGGGGTCGAACTCCTGGGTCATGGCCGCATAGATGTTCCCCAGCACGCGCGCGCAGTAAAGCTCAGGGTGCATGACGGCCAGTTCATGGACGCTGAGACCGTCCAGGCATGCGCCCAGCGTGCCCGGCACAAGGAAGAAGGCGCGTTCTCGCATCTGCGAGACCAGCACCGCCAGGGGTTCCCGGGTCAGGAATGCCCAGGGCGTTTCGGGCCAGGCTTCCGCCACGAGCGGGGCCTTGTCTGTGTTCCAGGCGTCCAGCTTGATGCTGAAGGACTCCAGCCCCGGGCTGGCATCGTCGCAGCGCTGCCCCCAGGCACTGGCCCACGCCCGTAACGCACGGACGACCTGGGTCCTGTCCAGCCACCCGCTGGGCAAGGCCTGGCGCAGCAGAAAGTCCACCGGAGCGGGCTCCGACAGTTGCAGATGGTGCGGGCTTTCCGCCAGCGCCTGCGTGATGAGCGTGGAGCCACAGCGCGACACGTGGAAGATGACGAGCGAGGGGTCCAGGCCCGGCGACCGATCATGCCAGGCCAGCAGGTCGTGAAGCGGCGTCTGGCGCCGGAACGCCAGATGGAAGGGGTGCTGCATCTGGCTCTGGATGCCGTGCTGGAAGAAGGGCTCGCGCATCGGCTCGTCGAGCATGCGGATCCAGTCCACCATCACCTGGCCCTTGGCGATGTAAAAACGGATCGGGCGCCAGCCGCTGAAGTTCACAGAATCCATTGTTCCACCCACGCGCGGCGCCCGGCCTTCATGGCCGACTCCACATCCGATGCGTCAAATTGAAAGCCGGCGTCCTGCCCCATGCGCACCGATTCCTGCACGAACTCGGCGGTGTTGGTGATGGCGCTGAGCCTTGCGGAGTGTTCCGCATCCGCTCCCACGAAGTCGCGAAACCGGATGAACTGGCTCCACGGGTCGCTGGGGTCGGGCAGGGGCTCGCCGGCATCGCTGGCGCGGAAAGCCTCGAACAGGCGCATGTCCACCGAGGTGTCCGCCACCAGGTGGACCCGGGTCTGGCTGCCACGGTTGCGAACCCGGTGCGGGCGCGATACGTCGACGTACCAGCACTCGCCAGCCCGCAGCGGGATGCGCTCGCCATCGACATGGAAGAACACCTGCTCGCCCGTATGCAGCGGCACGTGCAGGCGGGCCTCGCCCCGCGCCGCGCACACGCCGGCATCGGTGTGCTCCTTGATTTCGCAGCCCGGCAGCAATTGCATGAGCCGCACGGACTTCCAGGGCAAGGCCATGGTGTCCAGCATGGCGCGCAGCGTGGGGCACTGTTCCAGCGCGGGCGTGTCGGCATAGCCCGATGCCGGCACATCAACAGGAACGACATCGATGGGGGCCTCGGGCGCGGAACGCAGCGCGAGCGCCTGCCAGCCGCCATCGTGGCGGCCCTCGTTGAAATGGGTGCGCCACAGCGAGGAGGGCAGGGCGTTGACTTCGGCCAGGGCCGCAGCGGCGTCGAACCGCCAGTGCAGCCGGGCTGTTTGCATGCCCTGCACCATCACGCCCTGGGGCTGTGCTTGCGCAGGTGATTCCAGAGGCGTCATTGCGCGCAGATGGCGTAGGCGATGCAGGCCGACGTCAGGGTGGGAACGCGGTAGGAGTTCAGAAGCCGGATGCTCCAACTTTGCACCGAAGCGCCGCAAGCGCCGCCCGCCGTGGGGTAGTTGGCGGCGATGAACACGCCGCCCGTATCGATCCCGCCAGCCCCGCTGGCACCCTCATACCCTCCCCCTACAACCTTCTCCCCGGGCAGGCAGCAGGCGGTCGCATTGCAACTGTCCGTGGTGCCGGTGCCGGTTGCGGTCCGCACATTGACACTGAGCGAGCCCGCAGGGCCTGGGAGGCCGGTCGCGCCCGTGGCACCCGTGGCGCCCGCAGGGCCTGTGGCGCCCGTGGGGCCGGTGGCTCCCGCCACGCCCGGAGCGCCGTTGCTACCCGCCGCGCCCGTGGCGCCGGCGGGGCCTGCCGTTCCGGTCGCGCCGGTCGCGCCAGTGGGGCCGGCGGCCCCGGTAGCGCCCGTGGTGCCTGCCGGGCCGGTGGCGCCGGTCGTTCCGATGGCTCCCGTCGCGCCGGTCGGGCCGGTCGCTCCCGTGGCTCCGGACGCCACGCCGGGGGCGCATTGCCCCAGCCGCCCGGACGGGCCGTCAAAGCACAGGACGCTGGTGTTCGTATTGGGCGTGCCCGACAGGCTGGGGACCAGCACTTCGCCGGAGCCTTGCACGCGCAGCCTGTCGGTGTTGGAGGGGCCTTTGATCACAAAGCCGCCACCGACAGGCGGCGTGATGCTCACATCCGCCGCATGGGCACCCAGGGTGGCCAACGCCAGGCAGGCCTGGCCGGCCCAAAGCGACTTGTATGAGAGAGTGGTGCGTGTCATAGATGTCTGAGGCTAAGGAAGCGGGGAGGCAAGAAAAGCGGGGCGTGGCCCGGGATGCGCGGAAAGGAAGCCCGCCGCGCGCGGCTTCTCGAAAGATGCAAGGAATGGGCCCGGGGCGCGGAGGCTGGCGCGGAGAAGCCCGGCACGGGCTTGTTTCTGGCGGGCAGCCGCGGGGGGCTGCATGAATGCATTCATCCTGTCCTCCCTGTGTATCGGCGGCCTTGGGGAATCCCTGGGCTCTTGTGGCTGTGCGCGGTGCCGCTGCTCGGGTGCCGGGCGCGGCTGGAGTGTGCAACAAAAAACACAGAGTGTAAATTTTTAACAATCATCGCGTTTACAGCGAAAGGCGCCTGGTGCAGGAAAGGAGGAGGGCGAGCCCGGGGGCGTGCAGGCGTCGCATCCTCTTCTTCCAGGCGACGGGCTCCGAGGGCGCCACAATCGGCCCATGGATTGGGATCATTTCCGCTACTTTCTGGAGCTCGCGCGCGCCGGCACGCTGGTGGGCGCCGCACGCCGCCTGGGCGTGGAGCACACCACCGTGTCGCGCCGCCTGCAGGCGCTGGAGAAACAGGTGGGATCGGCCCTTTTCGCCCGTGAAGCCGGGGGCCACCGGCTCACGGAAGCAGGGCGGCAGCTGATGCCCAAGGTGGAGGCCATGGAGGCCGCGTTCCTCGCGGTGGAGAGTGCGGCGCCTGGTGTGCGGCAAGGGCTGCACGGCCTGGTGCGCATCGGCACCACCGAGGGTTTTGGCAACCTGATCCTCGCGCCGCAGCTGGCCCGCTTCGCACAGAACCACCCGGGCCTGGTGGTGGACCTTCTGGCGCTGCCCCGCCTGGTGCACCTGTCGCGGCGCGAGGCGGACATCGTGATCTCCCTGGAGCGCCCCGTGCGAGGCGCGGTGCTGGTGGTCAAGCTCACCGACTATGTGTTGCAGCTCTACGGCGCGCGCGACTACCTCGCCGGCCATGCGCCCGTCCACACGGCCGACGACCTGCGCGGCCACACCTTCATCAGCTATGTGGACGACCTGCTGTTCAGCAAGGAACTGCAGATCCTCGACGAGCTGCACCGCCCCGCGCATTTCGTGCTGCGCAGCACGAGCATCCTCGCGCAGTACGAGGCGGCGCGCGCCGGTGCCGGGCTGGCGGTGCTGCCCGCGTTCGTGGCGGCCCAAGATCCCTCGCTGGTCCCGGTGCTGCCCGGGGTGGCGCGGTTCCAGCGCACGTTCTGGATGTCGATGCCCGCCGAGAACAAGCACGTGGCGCGCATGCAGGCCACCTGGGCGTTCTTGCGCGAGGCCGTGGCGGCCCGGCAAGGGTTGCTGCTGCCTTCCATTGGTGCTATTGATTCGGGAGCTGCTAGCGCTTGATGGAAAAGCCTTACGGGCGCTTTTCATGAATTTTTTGCAGTGCCGCGTGTCCCGGCACCGGTGATTGCGCCGCGGGGCCCTGGCACGGCGGCATCGCCGATGAAGGAGACCTGTGATGGCCAGGTACCGGATATTGAGCCTGGACGCCATCGCCACCCCGTATCCGATCGATGCCACGGTGGCGTGGATCCGCACCATGCGGCAATAGGCGGCAGGGCTTGCAGGCCTTCAAGCCGGCTGTGCGGTTGCGATTGCTTGCAACCTGGCCAGCCCGGCTGCACTGAAACCCGCCCGTGGTGGATAGGATCGCGTCCCCGCCTCGCACGGCGCCGCCTGGAGCCCGCCTTTTGGCCACATGCCATGACCACCACCCCGACAGCCGCCGACCCGCCAGCCTCCGCCCGGCCCGGCGCCCCCGTGCCCCGCGTGCGCCAGCGCGCCGCCGCCATCGTGGTGCGCCATGACGGCAAGGTGCTGCTGCACCGCCTGGAGCACGACACGTTCTGGGCCCTGCCGGGCGGGGCCATCGAGCCCGGTGAAAGCGCCTGCGAGGCCATCGCGCGCGAACTGCATGAAGAGCTGGACACGGCGGTGGCGTTGGGCGCGCTGGGTTTTGTGGTGGAGAACTTCTTCCACCACGCGGGCCAGTCATTCCATGAAATCGGGCTGTACCTGCATGCAAGCCCTCTGCCGGGGTCTCTGCTGGCCCGCTCGGATGGGCCCTATGAGGGTGTGGAGGGCATGCACAAGCTCATTTTTGCGTGGTTTTCCGCGGATCAGCTCGCCAGCCTGGATGTGCGGCCCAGCTTCCTGCGCGCCGCGCTCGCGCAGGACCTGGCGCGGGGACCGCGTTCAGGCGTGGCCCAGGTGCGGCACATCGTGCACCGGGACACGCCGCAGGCGGTGGCTGCCATCGTGGACACGCAGGCGCAGCGCCCTTGTGCAGCCCGTCCACCCCTTGCGTGAGGCTGCCCATGCGGGCCGGCCCGGCCTGAAAGCGGCGCCCCTGCGGGCCCGCCGTGGCAAAGTGGCGGCTTGCGGCGGGCCACACTTCCGCCACCGCTTCCCCGTGACCCTTCAGAATGCACGCCGTGACTCCCATTGACCTCCAAGGCTATCTGCACCAGCACATTCCCCTGTCCCACGCCATGGAGGTGACGGTGGTCGACGCCACGCCGCAGCAGGTGGTGCTGGCCGCTCCGCTGGGGCCCAACATCAACCACCGCGATACGGTGTTTGGCGGCAGCGCATCGGCCGTGGCGATCCTGGCCGCCTGGTCGATGCTGCACCTGCGCCTGTCGGCCGAGCAACTGGGCAGCCGTCTGGTGATCCAGCGCAACACCATGGACTACCTCGCGCCCATGGCCGGCGCCTTCACCGCCGTGGCGCAGGCGCCCACGCCGCAGGCCTGGCGCTCTTTCACCCGGATGCTGCAGCGCAAGGGGCTGGGCCGGATCGTGCAGGCGTCGGCGCTGCACTGCGATGGGCGGCCAGCGGGGCGGCTGGAAGGAGAGTTCGTGGCGTTCGGGCCGGGTTACCCGTAGGGCAGGGCCCTGGGCGCACGCCGACTGCGGCGGGCCGCCGGGGCATCCAGCCCCCGGGTTTGTCCCCGCGCTCCGGGCAGGCGAGACGCCGGCGTGCTCCAACGCTGGGGCATAGAGCGCCGCGTCGCAGCCGGGATGTGCCTGACAGGTGCCGAAATGGGGTCCAAAGGGTGCTTTTATCCTGCCACTGCGTCGTGGGGCGCGGCGTACCCTTCATGTCCTGGGCGAAGCGGTGATCACGGTGGCCTTGTCCTTTTGTCTTCTCCAAGCAAGGACCAGCAGGAAGGGCCAGGACACCGGGCTTTGCCCCACAGGAGTCCATGGCGATGTCACCTCTTATCTCCGGCCTTGCGTCCGTAGCCTCTCTGATCTTCAACGCAGCCTCCAGCGGGCCGGGCAAGTCCGCCGCATCGCGGCGCGGCGCTGGCGCGACCGAGCCTGAGCCCTCCACGGTCCTCACCCTGAGTCCGCAGGCCGAGGCATTGGCGGGGTTTGCAGAAAAAGGCATTCTGGTCTCGCAGGGCAAACTCGACGGCCCCGCCGTGGGCGCGGTGGGACGGGGCGGCGGTTTGGTGCCGGCGGGGGCTTCCGGCGCATCGGGCGGCCGGTCGGTCTCCAGGGAGGATTTTCGGGACCTGCTTGCCCGCTTTGGTGCCACCGAGGACCAAACCGAGCAGCTGACGGCAGGTTTTGACACCAACAAGGACGGATCCATCTCGCAGGATGAATTCCTCAAGGGCCTGGCCAGTACCAAGGGCGCCCAGGCGGGCAGTGGTTTTTCGCAGGCGGTGATGCAGCTCATGGACCAGGGCGGCAACGCGGATGGCACGGTGGCGCAGAAGGAGTTCGCGGCGTTCTCGACAGCCTTCGCGGCAGCGGGCCAGCGCCGGGCGTGAAAAGCCAGGCCGCAGGGGCATCGAACCCGGTGCCGCCAACGGGTATAAAAAAACGGCGCTTCCAAGGAAGCGCCGTTCTCTTGCGGGGCCGACAGGTGCCGCCACCCCTTGCGGGAGCAGGGCCCCCGGCCTCAGCCGGGAGGCGTCGTCGTCATATCCTGCCCATCAGCAGCAGGATCACGAGAATCAGCACCACCAGCCCGATCCCGCCGCTGGGTCCGTAGCCCCATGAGCGGCTGTGGCCCCAGGTTGGCAGTGCGCCAACCAGGATGAGGATGAGGACGATCAGCAGAATCAGCGAGAGCGACATGGCAGTTCCTTGTTGTGTGTTGCGGTGACTGCATTGTTGGGGCGCCCCCCGGGGTGCGGCCGAAGGTGCCGCGCCCGCCTGGAGGTCAGGTTTTTCCGACGTGGCCTGTGGGAGGCCGCGCAGTGCCGCAGTGCGCGGCAGGTGGTTTGAATGCTACAAAAAAAATAGCTGCCAGCGCTTGTTGTTAAAGCGCTGCAGCCATTTTTCGGTGTTATTCAGCTGCTGCCGGCCCGCTGGCCCTCAATGCGCTCCGGCCGCGTCGGCGGCGCCCGGGCCCTGGGCCCTGGGCGGCCGCCTGGTCAGCCAGATCAGCCCGATCAGCAGCAGGAACAGCCCGGCCGATCCGAGGAAGATGTCGTTGGCTGCGCGGGTGAATGCCTGCTGGTCGATCAGCCGGTTCACCTGCGCCAGCGCCTGCAACTGTGTCAGGCCCGATGCCATCAGGTTGTCCAGCGTGATGGCGAACACGCCCTGGCCCTGCACCAGGCCCTCGGTCAGGTGCGCATGGTGCATGGCGGCGCGGCTTTCCCACAGCGTGGTGGCGATGGACGTGCCCATGGCCCCGGCGGTGATGCGCACGAAGTTGCTCAGCCCGGCGGCGGCCGGAATGCGCTCGGGGGCCACCCCGGCCAGCGTCAGCGTGGTCAGCGGGATGAAGAAAAACGCCATGGCCGCACCCTGCAGCAGGGTGGGGATCAGGATGTGGATGAAGTCGGTCTGCACGGTGAACTGCGAACGCATCCACAGCACGATGCCGAACACGATGAACGCGCCCGTCGCCATGCGCCGGGGGTCCCATTGGCCCACCTTGCGGCCCACCAGCGGCGTGAGCAGGATGGCGAAGATGCCCACCGGGGCCAGCGCCATGCCGGCCGAGGTGGCGGTGTAGCCCATCCACTGCTGCAGCCACAGCGGCAGCAGCACCACGTTGCCGAAGAACAGCGCATAGGCCACCGACAGCGCGAGCGCCCCGAAGGTGAAGTTGCGGCCCTTGAAGAGCTTGAGGTCCACCACCGGGTGCTTGTCGGTGAGCTCCCAGACCAGGAACACGGCGAACGCCACGACCGCGACGACGGCCATCACGATGATCTCGTTGGAGGCGAACCAGTCGAGCTCCTTGCCCTTGTCGAGCATGAGCTGCAGCGCACCCACCCACAGCACCAGCAGGGACAGGCCCACGGTGTCGATCGGCAGCTTGCGGATCGGGGTCTCGCGCTTGCGGTAGATGCCCCAGGTGAGCACGCCGGCCAGCAGCCCCACGGGCACGTTGATGTAGAAGATCCACGGCCAGGAAATGTTGTCCGTGATCCACCCGCCCAGGAGCGGCCCCACCACGGGCGCGACCAGCGTGGTCACGCCCCACAGGGCCAGCGCCGTTCCGGCGAGGGCACGCGGGTAGCTGGCCAGGAGCAGCGTCTGCGACAGCGGGATCATCGGCCCGGCGACCAGGCCCTGCAGCACGCGGAAGAAGACCAGCATCTCCAGCGACGAGGCGAAGCCGCACAGCCAGGAGGTGAGCACGAACAGCAGCACGCTCATGGTGAACAGCCGCACCGCGCCGAAGCGCTGCGTGAGCCAGCCCGTGAGCGGCACCGAGATGGCGTTGGCAACGCCGAAGCTGGTGATCACCCAGGTGCCCTGGCCCGGGCTCACGCCCAGGTCACCGGCAATGGCGGGAATCGAGACGTTGGCGATGGACGAGTCCAGCACGTTCATGAACGTGGCCAGCGACAGCGACAGCGTGCCCAGCAGCAGGGCCGTGCCCTGCAGCGGGGGTGGGCCGTGGGCGGCCCGGGCGGGGCGGCTGGCGGCGGCGGCGCGGCGGGCAGCGCCGAGGCGCCGGCCTGGTCCGCGGTGGGGTTGGCGGCAGTCATGGAAAAGACTCCGGCTTACTGCACCACAGGGGCGCGCACGGGGGCGGAGGCGTGGTTCTGTTCCTGCCCGGCGCTGCCGCCCGGCGTCTGGACCACCTTGGGCGAGGCCACGGCCAGGGCCTTGCGGCCCAGGTTGGCGGCGATGATCTGGGCCACCTCGTCGTCGGCGGCCTTGAACTGCGCGTCGAACACGGCGGTGGCGGCCACGGGCGTGGTGCGCTGGGTGTCGGACAGGGTCTTGCCGCTCTGGTCGGCCGTGTCCACCTTCACGTCCATCGACAGGCCCACGCGCAAGGCGTGTTCGCTGACTTCCTTGGGGTCGAGGGCAATGCGCACGGGCACGCGCTGCACCACCTTGATCCAGTTGCCCGTGGCGTTCTGCGCGGGCAGCAGCGCGAAGGCGGCGCCCGTGCCGGCACCCAGGCCGGCGACCTTGCCGTGGTAGACGACCTTGGTGCCGTACACGTCGGCCACCAGCTCGGCGGGCTGGCCGATGCGCAGGTTCTGCAGCTGGCTTTCCTTGAAGTTGGCGTCCACCCACAGGTCGTTCAGGGCCACCAGTGTCATCAGCGGGGCACCGGCCTGCACGCGCTGGCCGACCTGCACGCCGCGCTTGGCGACGTGGCCGTCGAGCGGCGCCACCAGCTGGGCGCGCTGCACGGCCAGGTAGGCCTCGCGCACGCGTGCCGAGGCGCGCTGCACGTTGGGGTGCTGCTCGATGGAGGTGCCTTCGGTCTGCGTCTGGCTGGCGGCCAGTTGCTCCTGCGCGGCCACCACGGCCGCCTGGGCGGCGGCCACGGTGCTCCTGGCGGCCGTGACCTGGGCATTGGCGTGCTGGAACTCTTCCTTGCCCACGGCGCCGCTGGCCATCAGCGGGGCGCGGCGGGCCACGTCGTCCTGCAGGCGCGCGGCATCGGCCTGGGCGCGGGCCAGGTCGGCGCTGCGCAGGCTGACCTGGGCCTTCAGCGTGGAGTTGTTGGCGAACAGGGTGCGCACCTCGCGCACGGTCTGGGCCAGCTGCGCCTCGGCCTGCTCGAGCGCCACGCGGGCATCGGCGGGGTCGAGCTTGACCAGCAGCTGGCCGGCCTTCACGTAATCGGTGTCGTCCGCGCCGATGGAGACCACGGTGCCGCCGATCTGCGGTGTGATCTGCACCACGTTGCCCGCCACGTAGGCGTTGTCGGTGGTCTCCACATGGCGGCCATTGGCCCAGTGCCAGCCGCCCCAGCCGATGGCGGCCAGGGCCACGGCGGCGGCGATCAGGGTCAGGCCCCGGCGGCGGGCGGTGTTGGCTTCTTGGGAGGTGAGGGGTTCGCTCATGGCTGTGATCTTTCGGTAGGTGTTTGTTGTGTGTGTTTTTCGTGTGCCAGGAATCAGCGCGCGGCGGTGCGCAGCGTGTCGGTGTCGTCCGTCCAGCCGCCGCCCAGGGCCTTCATCAGCATGAGGCGGGTGTCGAGCTGGCGCGCGCGCAGGTCCACGGCCAGGCGGCGCTGGGCGAGCACCTGGCTTTCGGTGGACAGCACCACCAGATAGTTGCCCAGGCCCGCGCGGTAGCGCTCCTGCGCGAAGCGGTAGGCCTTCTCGGCGCTGGCGGCGGCATCGTCCTGCAGCGCCTGCTGGCGCTTAAGCGACTGCACCGAGGCCATGGCGTCGCCGGCTTCCTTGACCGCGTCGAGCACCATGCCGTTGTACTGGGCGATGGCGGCGTCGAGCTCGGCCTGGCGGCCGCCCAGCTGCGCGCGCAAGCGGCCGCCGTCGAAGATTGGCAGGCGCAGCGCGGGCGTCACGCCCATCTGGCGCGAGCCGGCGTTGAACAGGTTGTCCAGCCCCAGCGAGTTCAGGCCGATGAAGGCGCCGATGTTGATGTTGGGGTAGAACTCCGTGCGCGCGACCTTCACGCCCTGGGTGGCGGCTTCCACGCGCCAGCGCGCGGCCACCACGTCGGGGCGGCGGCCGAGCAGGTCGGCGCCCAGCGCCTCGGGCACGGGCGCGGGCTGCAGGGCGGCCAGCTGCGGGGTCAGGGTGGTGAGCGCATCGGGCGCCTGGCCGGTGAGCACGGCCACCTGGCGGCGCGCCAGGGTGATCTGCTCGTCCAGCGCCTCGATCTGCGTGCGCGCATCGGGCACGGCGGCCTGGGCCTGGGTCAGCTCGACCTGGCTGTCCAGGCCCGCGGCCACGCGGTCATTGGTCAGGCGGCGCTGCTCTTCGCGCTGCTCCAGCGCGCGCACCGCGACTTCGCGTTGCGACACCAGGCGCGCCAGGGCCACGTAGCTGCGTCCCACCTGGGCAGCCAGGGTGTTGGCTGCCGCGGCAGCATCGGCCTGGGCCGCGCGCGCCTGGCCCAGGGCGGCCTGCAGCTCGGCGGCGTGCTGGCCAAAGAAGTCGGGCGACCAGCTGAACGTCGCCTGCACCGTGCCACTGTTGTAGGTGTTGCCGGCCACCGGGGCGGGCACCAGGCCGTGCGCGGTGTAGCGCTGGCGCGTGGCGTCCACGCCCAGGTTCACCTGCGGGCCGCTGGCGGCTTCGCGCACCTGGCTCAGCGCCACGGCCTGCTCCAGGCGGGCGCGGCTCACGGCCAGGCTGGGGCTGCCCTGCAGGGCCTTGTCGACCAGGGCATTGAGCTGTGCGTCGCCCAGGGTGGTCCACCACTGCGACGGGGCGGCCGATTCGCTGGCCGAGGCGTTCAGACCCGCCCCGGCGGGCGTGGTCTGTGCCAGCGGCGTGTGTGCCGGCCCGGGGCTGGCGCAGCCGACCAGGAACAGGGCGGCCGCCAGCGCGACGGCCGAGACGGCGAAGTGGGCCGCCACGGCGGCGCGGGTTGAAAAGGGGGTGGGTTGGGACACGTCAATCTCCAGGGATTCGAAAAAAGTACGGGGCACCGCGATCAGGGCTGCGCGGGCGGCTGCTGGCGCAGCGCTTCGCCATTGGCCAGCATGCGGCGCAGCATGCGCAGCAGCAGCTGCCATTCGTCGTGGGTGAAGTCGCTCAGGTGGCCGTTGAGCACGTCCGCCAGCACGGCGGGCACCTGGGCGGCCACGGCCTGGCCTTCGGCCGTGAGCGCGAGCTGCACCACGCGGCGGTCCGTGGTGGAACGCTCGCGCAGCACCAGGCCCTTGGCTTCGAGCCGGTCGAGTGCCCGGGTCATCGACGCCGGATCGGTCTCCAGGTCGCGGGCGAGGCTGGCCACCGTGGTCTTGTCGCAGCGCGAGATCTTGTACAGCGGCAGCCACTGGGCGTAGGTCAGGTCGCGCGGAGCCAGCTGCGCATCCGCCTGGGTGCGGATGGAGGACATCACCTTGCGCATGAGGTAGCCCACGCTGTCCTCGGGCTGGAGGTGGTCGGGGCTGTAGAAGCCCTGGATCGAGGGGGTGGGGCGCGCGGAAGTCATGGGCAGGAATTTAATTGACTAGACAATGATTGTCTTTGCAATCAACTGATTCCCGAGTTGTTGCCAGGGGTTATTGCAACTTCCGTCCCTGGGTGAGATGGCCGTGCCACGGCCTTTGGGCTATGGTGCTGGCACATCCCATCGAGAGCAGGGCACACCCTTGAATCCTTCGCCACCCCCGTCTGCGCACGCCGCGCGCCCCACCCCGGCCGAAAGGCGGGCCACCTTTTCCCTTGCACTGCTTGTCTGGTTTGCCGTGCTGCTCCAGCTGGTGCTTTCCCTGCGGCTTGCATTGGCCGGCGGCCAGTCCGCCGTGCAGGGCCTGGTGGCCTATCTGGGGTACTTCACCGTGCTCACGAACATCCTGGTGGCCCTGGTGCTGACCTTGCCGGCGGCGGCCGCAGCCTCCTCCTGGGGGCGGTTCTTCGCGCGCGCGCCGGTGCAGGCGTGTGCCGCCATCAGCATTGTTCTGGTGGGCCTGGCCTACCACTTCCTGCTGCGCAACATCTGGGATCCCCAGGGCTGGCAGAGGCTGGCCGATGTGCTGCTGCACTACGCGGTGCCCGTGCTGTTCGGCCTGTACTGGCTGGGGGCCGCGCCCGGCAAGCGCGGGTTGCGGTGGTGGGTGCCTCTCGCAGCCTGCGCCTACCCGCTGGCGTACTTTGCCTATGCGCTGGTGCGTGGCGTGTGGCTGGGCAGCTACCCGTATCCGTTCATCGATGTGAACGCCCTGGGGTATGCCACGGTGCTGCGCAATGCGGCTGGCCTGCTGGGCGGCTTCGTGCTGGTGGGTTTCCTCTTCCTGGGGGCGGGCAGGTGGGCGGAGCGCGTGCTGCGCGGCGCATGAGCGTGCGGGCGGGCGGCCGATCGCCCGATATAGTCTCAAGGCCCATCGGCCCAGCCTTCTTTTTGTGTCCCCCGGACTTTCCATGACCACAGCCGTTTCCTCCAGCGCCCCGCCCACCCCCGGCCCCTTGCTGCGCATCGCCGTCATGGGCGCGGGGGCGGTGGGCTGCTACTACGGCGCGCTGCTGGCACGCGCCGGGCACCCGGTGACGCTCATTGGCCGGCCCGCCCATGTGCAGGCTGTGCGCGAACGCGGGCTGCGCCTGCAGACAGCCGTGCTGGATGTGCAGGTGCCGCTGGCGGCCAGCACCGAGGCCAGCGCGGTGCTGGGGGCCGACGTGGTGCTGTTCTGCGTCAAGTCCTCGGACTCGGAGGACGCCGCGCGCGGGATGCGCCCGCACCTGGCGCCCGGCGCGCTGGTGCTGACCCTGCAGAACGGCGTGGACAACGACGAGCGCGTGCGCGCCGTGCTCGGCGCCAGCACCCCCGTGGCCGCCGCCGTGGTGTACGTCGCCACCGCCATGGGCGGCCCGGGGCATGTGGTGCACCATGGCCGGGGCGAGCTGGTGATTGCGCCATCGCCACGCAGCGGCGAGGCCGCCCGCCAGCTCACGGCGGCGGGCATCCCCACCCAGGTGTCAGACAACGTGCGCGGTGCGCTGTGGGCCAAGCTGGTGCTCAACAGCGCGTACAACGCGCTCTCGGCCCTGTCGCAACAGCCTTATGGCCCGCTGGTGCAGGTGCCCGGCGTGACGCAGGTGATCGCCGACATAGTGGCCGAATGCCTGGCCGTGGCCGCTGCGGACGGAGTGACGATTGCGGGCGACGTGCAGGCCGCCGTGCGCGGCATCGCTGCCACCATGCCCGGCCAGTTCTCGTCCACCGCACAGGACCTGGCGCGGGGCAAGCCCACCGAGATCGACCATCTGAACGGCTACGTCGTCAGGCGCGGGGCCGCCCTGGGCGTGCCCACGCCCCTCAACCACGCTTTGCTGGTCCTCGTGAAATTGGCGGAGATGAAGGGCGCTGCGGGCTGAGTGGGCGGCCAGGCGATCTCGCGGTCGGGCCTCCGTCATGCCAGGGCCGCTTCCTCCAGCAGCCGCTCGCGCACTTCCTGCGCCGCCTGCACCATGTGGCGCAGCGCGGCTTCGGTCTCGGGCCAGCCCCGGGTCTTGAGGCCGCAGTCGGGGTTTACCCACAGGTGCTCCACGGGCACCACCTCGGCGGCTTTTTCCAGCAGCGCGGCCATCTCCTGCACGCCGGGCACGCGGGGCGAGTGGATGTCGTACACGCCGGGGCCGATCTCGTTGGGATATTTGAAGTCGCCAAAACCCTGCAGCAGTTCCATGTCCGACCGGCTGGTCTCGATGGTGATCACATCGGCATCCATGGCCGCGATGGCGGGCAGGATGTCGTTGAACTCGCTGTAGCACATGTGGGTGTGGATCTGCGTGTCGTTGCGCACGCCGCTGGCGCTGATGCGGAAGGCGCGGGTGGCGCGCTCCAGATAGCTCTTCCACCCGGCGCGGCGCAGCGGCAGGCCCTCGCGGATCGCGGGCTCGTCGATCTGGATGATGGCGATGCCTGCGGCTTCCAGATCGCACACCTCGTCGCGGATCGCCCAGGCGATCTGGTCGGCCGTGGTGGCGCGCGGCTGGTCGTCGCGCACGAAGCTCCACTGCAGGATGGTGATGGGTCCGGTGAGCATGCCCTTCAAGGGGCGGTCGGTCAGGCTCTGCGCGTACTGCGTCCAGGCCACGGTCATGGGCGTGGGGCGGGCCACGTCGCCGTAGATGATGGGCGGCTTCACGCAGCGCGAGCCATAGCTTTGCACCCAGCCGTTGGCGGTGAAGGCAAAGCCGTCGAGCTGCTCGCCAAAGTATTCGACCATGTCGTTGCGTTCGGCCTCGCCGTGCACCAGTACATCAATGCCCAGCGCTTCCTGCTTGCGCACTGCGAGTGCAATTTCGGCCTCCATCTTCTGTTGGTAGTGGGCCGCGTCGAGCGCACCACGCTTGAAGGCGGCGCGTGCGGCGCGGATCTCGGCCGTCTGTGGGAACGAACCAATCGTGGTCGTGGGCAGCAGCGGAAGTTTCAGCCGTGCGCGCTGTGCCTTTTGCCTGGCGGGAAAGGCGTCGTGGCGCTGGTCGGCCCCCGGCGCAGCGGCGGCCAGGCGGGCGGCCACGGTGGCACGGTGAACGCGGGGGCTGGCGCGGCGGGCGGCCAGGGCGATGCGGGCGGCGTGCAATTCATCGTCCACCGCAACCTCGCCTTGCGACAAGGCGGTGGAGAGCACACGCAGCTCGTCGAGCTTTTCGACGGCAAACGCCAGCCAGGATTTCACTTCGGCATCCAGCTGCGTTTCGGCCTCTAAGCTGAACGGCACATGCAGCAGCGAGCACGACGGTGCCACCCACAGCTCGCCCTGGTGCTTGTCGGCCACAGGGCGCAGCTTGGTCAGAGCGGCATCGAGGTCGGTGCGCCAGATGTTGCGGCCGTCCACGATGCCCACCGACAGCACCTTGTGCGAGGGCAGCCAGTCCGCCACGCCCACCAACTCATCCGGCGCGCGCACGGCGTCCACATGCAGGCCCGCCACGGGCAGCTGGCAGGCCAGGCGCAGGTTTTCGGCCAGTGGCGAGAAGTACGTGGCCAGCAGCAACTTGGGCGCGCTGCGCGCCAGTTGCCAGTAGCTGGGTTCGAACGCATGGCGCCAGGTGTCGGGCAGGTCCAGGCCCAGGATGGGTTCGTCGATCTGCACCCATTCCACGCCCTGGGCTTTCAGGCGCGCCAGCACGGTTTCGTACACCGGCAGCAATGACTCCAGCAGGCTGAAGCGGTCAAAACCCGCCGTTTTGGATTTGCCCAGCCACAAAAAGCTCAGCGGCCCCAGCAGAACCGCCTTGACGCGGTGGCCCAGGGCCTGGGCCTCGGCCACTTCGGCGAACAGGCGTTCGCTGGCCAGGTGGAACTGGGTGTGGGCGCTGAACTCGGGCACGAGGTAGTGGTAGTTGGTGTCGAACCACTTGGTCATCTCCAGCGCGGGCTGGCCGGTGGTGTGCTTTGCGGTGCAACCGGCGCTGCAGCCTTGGTGGTCTTCGGCGGCGTGGGCCGACACGCCCCGCGCCATCGCAAAGTAGCGCGCCAGCTCGGGCGTGTGGGCGTCAAAGCCAAAGCGCGCAGGCTCGCAGCCCAGCAGCTGGATGTGGTTGGCCACGTGGTCGTACAGCGCAAAGTCGCCCACCGTCACACAACCCAGGCCCGCATCGGCCTGTGCCTGCCAATGCAACTGGCGCAATTGGGCGGCGGTGGCCTGCAGCTCGGCCTCGGTGCTGTCGCCGCGCCAGAAGGACTCGAGCGCGAATTTCAGTTCGCGCTGCGCCCCCATGCGCGGAAAACCCAGTGTGTGCGTGAGCACAGGGCGAGAGGAGGATTGGGCGGCGAGCGACATGGTGATTTCCTTCTTCTGAATGGAGCAGTGCAATGAAGGCACCGATGGTCGCGCGGGCTCGTTTATTATTCAAACGAAAGTTTTATGCGATCAACTTGAAAATTAATAATGAATCAGTCGATTCTAGAAGTGCGCCACCTGCGCACCCTGGTCGCCCTGCGCGACAGCGGCAGCCTGGTGCGGGCCGCGCAGCTGCTCAACCTCACGCAGTCGGCGCTGTCGCACCAGATCAAGCTGCTGGAGGACCGCTATGGCCAGCCGCTGTTTGAGCGCAAGTCCGTCCCGCCGCAGTTCACCGCCGTGGGCGAACGCCTGCTGGCCCTGGCCGATGCCATGCTGCCGCAGGTGGAGGGAGCCGAGCGCGACATTGCCCGCCTGGTGCTGGGGCAGGGCGGGCAGATGCGCATTGCGGTGGAATGCCACACCTGCTTTGACTGGCTCATGCCCGCCATGGACGCGTTTCGCACCCGCTGGCCCGAGGTGGAGCTGGACATCGTGAGCGGCTTTCACGCCGACCCCGTGGGCCTGCTGCACCAGGGCCGGGCCGACGTGGCCATCGTGTCGGAGGTGGATGCCGACGAGGCGGGCGTGGACTACCACGCGCTGTTTGGCTTCGAGATCCGCGCGCTGCTGGCCAACACGCACCCGCTGGTCGCCAGGCCGCACCTGGTGGCGCAGGACTTTGCCGACCAGACCATCATCACCTACCCCGTGCCGGACGAAATGCTGGACCTGATTCGCCAGGTGCTGGAGCCCGCCGGGGTGCGCCCCCCGCGCCGCACCACCGAGCTGACGGTGGCCATGCTGCAGCTGGTGGCCAGCGGGCGCGGCGTGGCGGCGCTGCCGCTGTGGGCGGTGCAGAGTTACCTGGACCGGGGGTATGTGACGGCCAGGCCCATCGGAGCCCGGGGGTTGCGGGGCGAACTGCACGCCGCCTGCCTGCCCAGCCTGTCGGCCAAGCCGTACCTGCAGGACTTTGTGCAGGTCACGCGCGAGACGAGTTTTGTCACGCTCAAGGGCGTGGAGTTGTTGTGATAATCGGATCAGGCGCGTACTTGTCGCCCACCTCTTCGCGCAGCGGGTGGGTGTCGTAGACGATGTTCATGTCGCGGATGCGGGTGCTGCCCGCGTCGAACGTGAACACATCCACGCAGGTGAAAGTCACCTCCCGGCCATCGTTCAAGGTCCAGTCGTAGCGGAAATAGGCGGCGACCCGCACGGCGCCGCCGCTTTCTGGTTGGGCGGAGGCGAACAGATCCAGCACGGTGATCACGCTGCCGCTGGAGGCCTGGGCGAGCTTCTTGAAAAAGTCGCTCGCGCGCATCGTGCCCAGGAACGGCGAGTGCACCATGCCATCGTCTTCAAAACAGGCAATCAGCCCGTCGGTATGACTGGCATGCAGGTGGGCGAGGTAGGTGCGGACGGTGTCGATGGGGGAATGGCTCATACGTGGCGATGCAAAGGGCGTGGAGTGGAGTGCGTAGCTTCGCCAACTCCGCGCCGCACGACAAGAGACAATGGTGGCTTGTACATAAAAGGTGTTTATGTATCTGCGCTACCTGCAATACCTCCGTGCGGTCATCGAACAGGGCTCGTTCGCCTTGGCGGCCAAGGCCTGCGGCGTGTCGCAGCCTGCGATCAGCCATGGCATGAAGGCACTGCAAGTCCACTTCGCGAAGCCCTTGCTGGTGCAGGAAGGGCGCCGCCATGTGCCCACCGACCTGGCCCGGGCTGTAGCCGCGCAGGCCCTGCACCTGGCACAAGGGGTTGAGGCGCTGCCCCGCGCGTCAGTGGCTGCGGCAGACCGCTACCTGCTGCGGGTAGGGCTCACGTCTTCAGCGGCGCTGGTCTGTGGCCCGCTGCTGTATGCCAGCTGGTGCCTGCCCAACGCCCGGCGCTCGCTGGAGATGGCGACGGCCGATGAAGGCAGTCTGCTGGAGGGCCTGCTGCAGCGGCGCTTTGATGCGGTCATTGCCCCCAAACCGCGCAAGTTTGCGCATCCCGATGTGACGGAGCGCCCCCTGTACGAGTTGCATCCCCAGGTCTATGCGCGCAAGGGCCACCCATGGGTCCGGGCCCAGTCGCTGGCGCAACTGCAGGGCGCTGCGTGGGCCTGTGTGGGGCCCAGTGTCAGCGGGCCGGTGGATGTGTTGACGGAAGCGCACCGTGTGCGCCGCATGCCCGCGCCCAAGATGTCCGTGCGCTGCCCCGACTTTGCCAGCCTGCTGCACCTGGTGGCGCAGTCCGACCTGCTGGCTGTTGTGCCGCACCCTGCGTTGCTGGGCGGTGCGTCCACGCTGGTGGCGCCCCTGCGGCTGGCGGAATCTCTGCCGCTGTATGGCATGTGGCTGTTTGAACCCCGGGGCCACAAGTCACGGCTGAGCCCCGAGGTGTTTGCGCCTGCGGGCTGAGTCTGGCGCGCAGGCGCTGACCGAAGCATTGCAAGGAGGATCAGTGTTTGAAATTGGTGTTGCAAGACTCCATAATCGCTTTCCTCATCCCTTCACCGAGCCTTTGCACCATGCACCATCCGCAGCGCCGCCCACACTCAGCCCCTTCGTTTGTCCGCCCCCTGATGGCCTCGCTGGCGCTGGCGTTTGCCGCCGCCGTGGCCCACGCTGCGCCGGTGGCTGATGTCCACGCGCTGGCCCAGAAGGAGCAGCAGCCGCTGCTCGACACCCTGCGCGACCTGGTGCACATCGAGTCGGGCAGCAAGGACATCGAGGGCCTGAACCAGATCGCCGAGCGCATTGCCAGCCAGCTCAAGCAACTGGGCGGCACGGTGGACGTGCTGCAGACCAGCGACATCTACCGCCTGGACGACACGCCCGAGAAGGTGGGCCCTGCCGTGCAGGCCGTGTTCAAGGGCACGGGCAGCAAGAAGATCATGCTCATCGCGCACATGGACACGGTGTACCTGAAAGGCATGCTCAAAGGCCAGCCGTTCCGCATCGATGGCGACAAGGCCTATGGCCTGGGCATTTCGGACGACAAGCAGGGCATCGCGCTCATCATCCACACCGTGGCCCTGCTGCAAAAGCTCAGCTTCAAGGACTACGGCACGCTCACCGTGCTGATCAATGGCGACGAGGAAATCAGCTCGCCCGGCTGGCGCAGCACCATCACCCGTGTGGCGTCCGAGCAGGATGTGGTGTTGTCGTTCGAAGGCGGCGGCACCGACGGCACGCTGCGCCTGGCCACCAGCGGCATCGGGGCGGCCTACCTCACGGTGCAGGGCAAGGCATCGCACGCCGGGGCCAAGCCCGAGGATGGCGTGAACGCGCTGTACGAACTGTCGCACCAGTTGCTGCAGATGAAGGACCTGTCGAAGAACGACGAAGGACTCAAGCTCAACTGGACCGTCTCCAAGTCCGGCACCAACCGCAATGTGATCCCCGCAGAAGCCACGGCCCAGGCCGATGCCCGCGCGCTCAAGGTGGCGGACTTTGACGGGTTGGAGAAATCGCTGCAGGAGAAGATCAAGACCCGGCTGCTGCCCGCCTCCAAGGTGGACGTGAAGTTCGAGGTGCGCCGGCCGCCGCTCGAAGCCAGCGAGGCATCGCGCCGTGTGGCCGGTTACGGCAAGGTCATCTACCAGGAGTTGGGCCTGCCGCTCAACGTGGTCGAGAAAGCCACCGGGGGCGGCACCGATGCGGCCTTTGCGGCGCTCAAGACCAAGGGCGCGGTGGTGGAGGGTATGGGCCTGTCGGGCTACGGCGCCCACTCCAACGATGCGGAGTACGTGCAGATCAATACCATCGTGCCGCGCCTGTACCTGGCCACGCGCATGATCATGGACATCTCGCGCGACAGGCTGAAGTGACTCCCTGAGCCGCTTCGTGCCTCCCCCTGCGGGGGCGTCTCCGGTGCTGCAGGGCGAGGAGCCAGACATGGAAGCGCTGTTTACGGCTTACTCAAGTACCAAGGTGCCAGGCACCGGCGCCAGCACGGCACCGGTGGTGTAGAACGATTCCAGGTTTTCCAGCACCAGGTCGGCCATCGCGCGTCGGGTTTCGTGCGTGGCGCTAGCGGTGTGCGGCGTCAGCACCACGTTGTCCAGCGCCATCAGCGCGGCGGGCACGGTGGGCTCGTTCTCGAACACGTCCAGCCCGGCACCGGCGATGCGGCGTTCGGTCAGCGCTTCGATCAATGCGGCTTCGTCCACCACGCTGCCGCGCGCCACATTGACGAGGTAGCCGTTCGGCCCCAGGGCATCCAGCACATCGCGATTGACGAGGTGGCGCGTGCCAGCGCCGCCCGCCACGGTCAGCACCAGGTAGTCGGCCCACTGCGCCAGCGCGGTCAAGGACGCGAAGTAAGGGAGTGCGCAGCCCTCGGCCTGCCGACGGTTGTGGTAGCCCACCTGCATGCGGAAGCCGCCCGCACGATCGGCCACCGCCTGGCCGATGCGGCCCATGCCCACGATGCCCAGGCGCTTGCCCGACACGCGGCTGCCGAGCGCATACCTGGCCTTCGGCCATTCGCCACGGCGCACAAAACGGTCGCTGGCGGCAAGGTTGCGCGACACATCCAGCATCAGCGCAAACGCCATGTCGGCCACACAGTCGTTGAGCACGCCGGGCGTGTAGCCCACCTGCACGCCACGCGCCTTGGCCGCATCGATGTCCAGCGCGTCAAAGCCCACGCCAAAGCTGCTGATGACCTGGAGGTGGGGCAGCGCGGCGATGACCTCGCCCTTGAGGCCGATGGCGGCGGTGGTCACCACCCCGGTGAACTCCGCACCGTGTGACGCCAGAAAAGCCGCTGGATCGGGCTGTTCGGCCAGGCAGGCGACGCTGTAACGGGCCGCCAGTTCGGCCTCCAGCGCGGGAAGGGGCAGGCGGCCGATTTGCAGGATGCGAGGGGGAGTCGTGGTCATGGTTTCGTGGGGCAACAGTGCCAAAAAATGCAACGGGCGGCATACGGCGGCACACTGCCGCCCCGATGTGTCTACATCATGCCGCGACGCGCACGGCCTGGCGCGCCAGCAGCTTCCACTGGCCGCCTTGCTGCTGCCACACGCCCAGGATCTTGATCTGCACCTTGCCGGGCTTGCCCGAGTCATTGGTATCGGCCGTGAGGGTGTGGCGCACGATGGCGGTGTTGCCCACGACCTTGATGGTCTGGTCGGAGATGGCGATGGTGACGAAGTCGGATTTTCCTGCGATCAGGTCGCCGATGAAACTGTCCTTGGTGTCCACGCGGCCCCCCGAATGGCCGTAGCTCAGGTCGTCGGCGACGAGTTGGGCGAGGGCCGTGGGCGTGGGATCGATCATGGCCACGCGGAGTTTTTCCGCAGCCGCGGCCACCGATTGCTCGGACGATGCCGAAGATGCAGCGGGTGCGCTGGTGGCGCAGCCCGTGAGCGCGGCAATGGCCAAGGCGGCGGCGGTGGCGAAAACGATTTGCTTGAACATCTTGTCTGTCTCCGTTGTGGTGTTGGGGATGTGTGTGCGTGCCACGGCTGCACCACGCGCCCGTGCACGGCCAGGCGCGTGGTGGAATGCAACCAAAGAAGAGGGGCCTGGCTTGCCAGGCCTCTCGGCGCGCTTACTGCGGGCCGAGCTTGTCGATGAGCGCCTTGAGCTCTTCCATCTCGCTGGGCTTCAAGTCCGTCAGCGGCGCGCGCACCGGCCCACCGTCATGGCCCACGATCCTGGCGCCCGCCTTGATGATGCTCACGCCATAGCCCTCCACCCGGTTGCGGATGGCCAGGTAGGGCATGAAGAACTCCTTGAGCAGCCTGTGCTGCGTGGCCGTGTCGTCGGCCGCCACGGCCTTGTAGAAGTCCATCGCCGTCTTGGGAATGAAGTTGAACACTGCGGACGAATACACCGGCGTGCCCAGCGCCTTGTAGGCCGCCGCATACACCTCGGCCGTGGGCAGGCCGCCCAGGTAGGAGAAGCGGTCACCCATCTTCATGAAGATGGAAGACATGGTCTCGATGTTGCCCACGCCGTCCTTGAAGCCGATCAGGTTGGGGCAGCGGTCGGCCAGGATGGCCAGGGAATCGGCAGTCAGCTTGGTGCGGTCGCGGTTGTAGACGATCACGCCGAACTTCACGCTGTTGCACACGGCGGCCACATGCTCGATCAGGCCCTCCTGGCCGGCTTCGGTCAGGTAGTGGGGCAACAGCAGGATGCCGTGGGCGCCCAGGCGCTCGGCCTCCTGGGCATGGGCGATGGCGGTGCGGGTGGGGCCGCCGGCGCCGGCAATGATGGGCACCTTGCCGCGGCAGGTGTCCACGGCGGTCTTGATGACCTGGCCGTACTCGGGGCCCGAGAGCGAGAAATACTCGCCCGTGCCGCCGGCGGCGAACAGGGCGCTGGCGCCATAGGGGGCCAGCCACTCCAGGCGCTCGATGTAGGTCCTGGGGCGGAATTCACCCTGCTCGTCGAAGTCCGTGATGGGGAAGGACAGCAGGCCGGAGCCCATGATGGATTTGAGGTCTTGCGGGGTCATGGTCATTGCAACGAGGGAGAAAGGTGAATGAAACAGGGGGTGTGAAGTGCTCAGTCGAGCTTGATGTTGGCGGCCTTGACCACGCTGGCCCAGCGCGCACGCTCCTTGACGAAGAACTGGTCCTGCTCGGCGGAGGTCATGGTCACCACCTCGGCGCCCTGGCCGGCCAGGCGCGAGCGGATCTCGGGTGCGCGGATGGCGGTGATGAGGGCCTTGTTGAGCTTTTGCACGACGGCATCCGGCGTGCCGCGTGGCAGCAGCACGCCTTGCCAGGTGCCGGACTCGTAGCCGGCCACGCCCTGCTCGGCAATGGTGGGCACGTCGCCGATCAGGGGCATGCGCGTGGACTTGGACACGCCCAGCACCTTGAGCTTGCCGCTCTGCACCTGGGGCAGGGTGGCCAGCATGCCGTTCATCAGCACCTGGGTCTGGCCGGCGACGGTGTCCTGGATGGCGGTGACGCCGCCCTTGTAGGGGATGTACTGCCAGCGCGCGCCGCTGGCGCGCTCCAGCGCTACGCCAGCCAGGTGGGGAGCGCTGCCGGTGGCCGTGACGGCAAAGTTCAGGTCGTTCTTCTTGGAGTAGGCGACCAGCTCCTTGAGGTTGCTCACGGGCACCGAAGGGTGCACCACCAGCAGGTGGGGCGAGTACGCCAGCATGGTCACGCCGCGCAGGTCCTTGGAAGGGTCGAACGACAGCTTGGTATAGACCGAGGGGCTGATGGCCAGCGCGCCCACGTCGCACAGCAGCATGGTGTAGCCGTCCGGCTCGGCCTTGGCGACGAAGTCCGCCCCCAGGTTGCCGTTGGCCCCGGGCTTGTTCTCGACGATGACGGTCTGCTTGAGCGCCTCGGACAGCGACTGGCTGATCGAGCGCGCAATGATGTCCGAGCTGCCGCCTGGAGGGTAGGGCACCACGATGCGCAGCGTCTTTGCTGGCCATTCCGCCGTCTGGGCGGTGGCGGAGGCTGCGGCCAGGGCGGCGGTACAGGCCAGGAGGATGGCGCGTCGGTTCAAGGTCATGGAATGTCTCCGTTGCATGGGTTGTTGTTAGTCATCGTACAACTAGATGCCATCCAAAACAACCGACCGGCCTGAAAATATCGGGTTTACCCTTAAAAAATCAGGGTAAGTACCAAGGTTTTGTGAGGCTGTTTCCTTATGGTGACAGGGGTTCGGCGCACCAATCGACTGTCAGGAAACTTCGGGTAATCCCTTTAGGGTGCCAGGTGGGAGTGGCTCCACAATCGCCTCTTTGTTGTATGACGACATATGACAAAAGACTCCCACCCCGCGCCGGGCAGGCCGTGAAATCGCCCGGCGGGAAACGACCACCATGGCAACGCGAGTGCGCTGTTCCCCAGCCTTCGCGCCGCCATCTGCCCAAGGAATACGGATGATTGCAGCACTTCGCTTCCGCCGCAGGGCCGCACGGCTGGCGCATGTGGCCGTTGCCGTGGCCGCCGCACTGGCCACGCCGGGCGCCTGGGCCGCTACCTGGGTCTATGTCTCCAACGCGGACAGCCAGGACGTGTCGGTGTTCGAACTGGACCGCAGCGCCGCCGCGCTCAAGCCGGTGGACACCACGCCGCTGGGCGGCATGGCGATGCCCATGGCCGTGAGCCCGGACAAGAAGATGCTGTACGTGGCGCTGCGCTCACAGCCGTTCAGGGTGGTGAGCCTGGCGATCGACCCGGCCAGCGGCAAGCTGCGCAAGCTGGGCGAGGCCCCGCTGGCCGACAGCATGGCCAACATCGACACCGATGCCACCGGGCGCTGGCTGTTCGCGGCCTCGTACCCCGGCCACAAGATCACGGTCAACAGCATTGGCAAGGACGGCGCGGTGGGGGCGGTGCAGCAGCTCATTCCCACGGCGCCGAATGCGCATGCCATCCATGCGGATGCCGCCAACCGCCATGTGTTCGCCACCAGCCTGGGCGGAGACAACCTCTCGGCCTGGCGCTTCGATGCCGAGACGGGCAGGCTCAGCGCGCACGAGCCCGCCCTCACCACCGTCGCCCCTGACAAGTCGGGCCCGCGCCACTTCGTGTGGGACAAGGGCCAGCGCTTCATGTATGTGCTCAACGAACTGGACGCCGCCGTGCACGTGCTGGCCTACGACTCGGCGCGGGGCACGCTGCGCCCAGTGCAGCGCGCCACGGCGCTGCCCGCAGGGTTTGCGGGAAAGCCCTGGGCCGCTGACATTCACCTGTCGCCCGACGGCCGCACGCTGTATGCGTCGGAGCGCACTTCCAGCACCCTCAGCAGCTTCCGCGTCGACGCGGTCACGGGCCAGCTGCAGCCGCTGGGCCAGGTGCCCACGGAAAAGTCCCCGCGCGGCTTTGCGGTGGACTCTTCGGGCCGCTTCCTGGTCGCGGCGGGGCAGGAGTCCCACCAGGTGTCGCTGCACCCCATCGACCCCGCCACCGGCGTTCCGGGCACCCCCACGCGCGTGCCAGCGGGCAAGAACCCCAACTGGGTCGAGATCGTTGACCTGCCTTGAGACGGACTGAACCGTGGAAATGCCTGAACGGTTCTTCCATTCGGTCCCGCCATCCACCATCCACAAACCAGGAGACCCTTCATGCAACGCAGAACCCTCATCCACACAGCGGCCCTGGCTGCCGCCGTGGGCCTCATCGGCCTGCCCACCGCCGCCCAGGGCACCTGGCCCACGGGCAAGCCCATCAGCTACGTGGTGCCGTTTGCCGCTGGCGGCACCACCGACACGCTCGGCCGCCTGATCGGCCAGCAACTGGGCACCGCCCTGGGGACCACCGTGGTGGTCGAGAACAAGGGTGGCGCGGCCGGCAGCATCGGCTCGGAAGCCGCGGCGCGCGCCGCGCCCGACGGTTACACGCTGCTGGGCGGCACCGTCAGCTCCCACGCCATCAACGTCAGCCTGTACCCGAAGCTGGGCTACGACCCCATCAAGTCGTTCAGCCCCGTGACGCTGATCGGCACCAATCCGGTGGTGCTGGTGGTGTCGGCCAACAGCCCGCACAAGACGCTCAAGGACGTGCTGGCCGCCGCCAAGGGCAAGGAGGGCGGCCTGTCGTCGGCCTCCGCCGGCACCGGCAGCTCGCAGCACCTGGCCGTGGAACTGCTGGCCTACAAGTCGGGCGTGAAGTTCACGCACATCCCGTACAAGGGCAGCGGCCCCGCCATCCAGGACGTGATCAGCGGCCAGGTCGACATGATGTTCGACACCACCGTGGTCGCCGCCCCGCACATCCAGAGCGGCAAGCTGCGCGCCATCGCGGTGACCTCGCCCAAGCGCCTGGCCTCCATGCCCGACGTGCCCACGGTGGCCGAATCGGGCGTGAATGGCCTGGCGGACTTCCAGGTGCAGTCGTGGCAGGCGATCTTCGTGCCGGCCGGCACGCCCGCGCCCACCGTCACGCGCCTGCACGACGAGATCCGCAAGATCCTGGCCCAGCCCGACATGCAAAACCGCCTGAAGGGCTTTGGCATGGAGCCGGCCGACATGACCACCGCCCAGATCGCCAGCTTCCAGAAGGCCGAGGTGGACAAGTGGGCCCAGGTGATCAAGGCCGCCAACATCAAGGTGGACTGAGCCACCCGCTGTTTCGGCAATCTCCCTGCAGGCAGTTGGCGGAAGGGTCTTCGGACCGTTCCGCTTTTTTCATGGGGCGACGCCGGATGGGGCCGCACCGGAGCGCCGGGCCAGCACGTAATCGGGATGCTGCCCCGTGAGCAGCAGGAACATCGCGTAGACGGGCCCCTGCATGTTGCGCTCGTCGGTGGTGCTCTCCAGCGCCTGCCAGGTGCGCGACTGCACGCCCCCCCGGCTGCCGGTCTGCAGCGGATAGCCCATCAATTCCGCGGCCTGGGCCTGGCTGAGCCCGGCAGCGGCGCGGCTGGCCTTGAGCTGGTCGCCGGTGGGCGCGGGCATGTCGAGTGGGATGGGGGTGCTGGTGGTCATGGAGCTGCGGCCTGGAATGTATGTTGCTATTAAATTTATAGCTTGATGCGCAATGCAAACCTGCGCGAGGGCCTATTTTTATCCATGTGGGGCCGGGCGGCGCTGCCGGTTGCCTTCCCCGGCCTTGGACTGGCCATCCACCGCGTGCCACGTGCTGGCCGCCGTGCCGGGGCCGGGCAGGGCGGTGTGTGCGCCTGTTGCCCAAGGCCGTGCGCGAGCGGTGGATCGACGCGCTCTCAGGCCGTTGCCACCTCGTGCGCCAGCATCTGCGCGAAGTAGGACTCGGGCGTGATGTTGGTGTAGTTGGGGATGTCCACCGTCAGTTGCGCCGCCGTTTGCCTGGCTGCGGCCTGGGCCTGCTTCAGGTCGCTGAAGAACGCGTTGGTCAGCGCCACCACCTGGCCGGGGCGGGGCTCGCCGGGGTAGAGCACGCGGTCGCTCTCGAGCCGCACCAGGCCCAGGGGCTGAAGCGCCGCGCGGGCGATGCGCATGTGTTCGCCGTGGTAGTAGTCGTGGTTGAACGTGGCGCCTTCGCGCCAGCGGTACACCGCCGTGACCTTGATCATCGGATCGTCTCCTTCGGTTGGCCAGGCCACCATGGCCCGTGCAGGGCTGCAACGGTAGAACGTGCGCGGGCCGCGCACAGCCGCCTGGGCGACAGGCCGGTGCCGTGCTGTCGCGTGGGTGGCAGGCAGCCCGGCTGGCTGGCTGGGCGGCGAGGCAGTGGCTGTCAGTCTTCTTCCGATTCGCCCAGGAATCCGCCGCTCTGGTGCCCCCACAGGCGTGCATACACGCCGCCCTGGCCCAGCAGCTGCGCGTGCGTGCCTTCTTCCACGATGCGGCCCGCGTCCATCACGATGAGGCGGTCCATGGCCGCGATGGTGGACAGGCGGTGCGCAATCGCGATCACGGTCTTGCCCTGCATCAGGCTGTCCAGGCTTTGCTGGATGGCGGCCTCCACCTCGGAGTCGAGCGCGCTGGTGGCTTCGTCGAGCAGCAGGATGGGCGCGTCCTTGAGCATCACCCGCGCGATCGCGACCCGCTGGCGCTGGCCGCCCGACAGCTTCACGCCGCGTTCGCCCACATGCGCCTCGTAGCCCGTGCGGCCTTGCAGGTCGGTCAGCGTGGCGATGAAGTCCGCCGCCTCGGCGCGCTCGGCCGCCTTGTGCAGGTCGGCCTCGCTCGCGTCGGGGCGGCCGTACAGGATGTTGTCGCGCATGGAGCGGTGCAGCAGCGAGGTGTCCTGCGTCACCATGCCGATGGAGCGGCGCAGGCTGTCCTGCGTGACGTGGGCGATGTCCTGGCCATCGATGAGGATGCGGCCCGAGCTGACGTCGTGAAAGCGCAGCAGCAGGTTCACCAGCGTGGACTTGCCGGCGCCCGAACGGCCGATGAGCCCGATCTTCTCGCCCGGCCGGATGACCAGGTTCAGCCCGTCGATCACGGGCCGGCCGTTGCCATAGGCAAAGCTCATGTTGTCAAAGCGCACCTCGCCCTGGGTCACGGCGAGTGGCTGGGCATCGGGTGCATCCACCACCGTGCGCGGCCTGGTCAGCGTGTTGATGCCGTCCTGGATGGTGCCCACGCTCTCGAACAGGGTGGTCATCTCCCACATCACCCAGTGCGCGTGGCCCGACACGCGCAGCGTCATGGCGGTGACGGCGGCCACGGCGCCCGCGCCCACCTCGCCGAGCGACCACAGCCACAGCGCCGTGCCGCACGCACCCAGGATCATGACCACCACCAGGATGTGATTCACGATCTCGAAGAGGCTCACCAGGCGCATCTGCGCGTAGCCGGTGAGCTTGAAGGCGTCCATGGCCGCGCGCGCGAATTCGGATTCGCGGCGCGTGTGCGAGAACAGCTTGACGGTGGCGATGTTGGTGTAGGCATCGGTGATGCGCCCGGTCATCACCGAGCGCGCATCGGCCTGGGCCTTGCCCACCTTGCCCAGGCGCGGCACGAAATACCAGCAAGCCAGCCCGTAGGCCACCATCCAGGCGGCGAACGGGGCCAGCAGCCGCACGTCAAACCCGGCCAGCAGCACGAGGATGGTGACGAGGTAGACGCCCATGCCGATCACCACGTCGGTGGTGGTGAAGATCATGTCGCGCACGGCCAGCGCGGTCTGCATGATCTTGGTGGTGATGCGGCCCGCGAACTCGTCGGCATAGAAGGCCATGCTCTGGCCCAGCATCAGGCGGTGGAAGTTCCAGCGCAGGCGCAGCGGGAAGTTGATGGCCAGCACCTGGTGCTTGATGGCCGTCTGCAGCGCCACCAGGCCCACGGAGCCCAGCAGCAGCGCGGTGATGCCGAGGATGGAGGCCTTGTGCTGCGTCCACAGCGCACCGGGTGCGACGGTGGAGAGCCAGTCGACCACATGGCCGAGCACGGCGAACAGCAGGGCTTCGTACACCGCGATGGCGGCGGACAGCCCCGCCATCGTGGCGACGTAGCCACGCAGGCCACGCGTGCCATCCCAGACGAAGGCCATGAAGTCCTTCGGGGGCAGGTGGGGTTCGGCGGGGGGATAGGGGGGAAGGCGGTTTTCGAAAAACTTGAACACGTAGCGCGGCTCCTCTTCGCCCGATGGTAGAGGACCGGGGCGCGGCGCGCGCGCCGGCGGGCCCTTGTCCGCAACCCAAGTAGGTGAACCGGCGGCCGGGGCCTGCGGCTATGCGCCCGCCCACTGCCGCCACAGCAGCAGCACGCCCGAGCACAGCACCACCCCGTGGACCACGCGCAGAAATTGTTCGCGCGACAGGCGCAGCGTGATGCGCCGCCCGATGGCCGTGCCCAGCAGCATGGCCGGCACCAGCGCGGCCGCCAGCACCAGCATCGGCGCCTGCGCGTACACACCCGCCAGCAGGAACAGCACCGCGCGGGTCAGCGTGCTCAGCCCGATCAGGGTGGACTGCGTGACGCGGATACGGTCCTTGTCGTCCAGCCGCCCCGCCAGGTAGATGGCATAGAGAAAACCGCCGCTTCCAAAGAGGGCCGAGAAGATGCCGCCGATGAAGCCAAAGGGGAGGGCCGCGCGCGGGGGCAGCGCCGACCGGGGCTTGTGGCCGCTCAGCGCATGGAGCGCATAGCCCGTGGCGAATGCGCCCAGGGCCCACTGCAGTGCATCGGGCCTCCCCCAGAGCAGCAGCGCGGCCCCCGCGAGGCTGCCCGCGGCCAGGAACGGGACCAGGCGGCCCAGCTCGGCGCTGTCAGCCGCATGGCGGTCGCGTGCGATGTTGGTGGCGGCGGCGAAAAAATCGAGCAGCGCCAGCAGCGGCACGATGGTCGCGACGGGGATGAAGTGGGCCAGCACCGGCCCGGCCACCAGGGCGGTGCCGAAACCGGCCATGCCGAAGATCACGTAGGCGGCGGTCACCCCCGCGCAGATGAGGGCCAGTTGCCACGGCTGGACGGCGGGCAGAAAGTCGGCAAGGGTGGAGAGCGGCATGGTGGCGGGGGCAACAGGCACGGTGGACGAATGCGATGCACTCTACCGGCGGTCCCCCTGCACATCCAATACCGAATGGGGCGGGTATCTATCTCGAAATCAGCTGGGTTCAGCCCGCAGGCGGGTGGGAGCCGGGGGCCTGTGGCAGCGGGGCGAAGCTGCGCACCATGGCATCCGCGAACTGCTGCACCAGGGGCGCTGCGTCCTGGCGCCACAAGACCAGCACCGCCGTGCGGTGACCCGTGCTCCCGGCCAGTGGGCGCACGGGCACACCCGGCGGTGCCCATGCCGCCAGCGATTCGGGCATCACCGCCACGCCAAAACCTCCCTGCACCAGGGCCAGCTGCGACCATTTGCGCGAGCGTACCCGCGCGCTGCGCGGCTCGAACCCGGCCGCCCGGCACAGCTGGGCCACGTGGTGGCTGAGGCCGCCCCGGTCCAGGTGGGGCGTGGCCACGAAGGACTCCCCGCGCAAGTCGCCCAGTGCGATCTCGGGCGCTTGCGCCAGCGCATGGCCGGGGGGCAGGGCCACCACCAGGCCCTCGGTGTACAGCGGCTCATAGTGCATGCCGGGGTAGCGGCGCAGCACCGGCGCGCGCGCCAGGCCCATGTCGGCGCGCGCCTGGGCGATGTCGGGGGCCTGGTGCTCGGACGAGGATTGCGATACCTCGACCGACACCCCCGGGTGCTGCGCCAGATGGCGGCGCAGAAAGGACTGCAGCGCGGGCGTGAGCGGCACCGAGCTGGCATGCAGCAGGTGCACCGTGCCCTCGATGCCGCGCTGCGCATCGCGCGCGTTGACGGCGGCCTGCTGCAGGTCGGCGAGGATGCGGCGCGCGTCGGCATACAGCGACCGCCCCGCGGGGGTGGCCTGCAGGTGCCGCGTGCCGCGCTCGAGCAGGGGTACCTGCAGCGCCTGTTCCATGTCCTTGACCTGGCGGCTCAGCGCCGACTGGGCGATGAACAGCCGCTCGGCCGCCAAGCTGAAGCTGCCCGCGTCCACGATGTCCACGAAGTAGCGCAGCTGCTTGTGCGTGAGCATGGGCAGGAAGCGGCGGTGCGCCGTCAGGCCAGCAGGGTGACGACGATCGTGACCACGCCCAGCGCCAGATTGACGCCTACCCAGCTGCGGATGCTGGCGAGGGCCTGGCCGCCGGCAGGCCAGTCCGAGGCGGCCACCGCGCGCTGCAGGCGCCTGAACAGCGCGAAGCGGATGTGGCCGAAGATGGCCATCATCACCAGGCCCAGGGTGGCCATGACGGTCCAGTCCAGCGGCATGGAAAACGAGCCGCCGGCCTGCACGGCCTGCCTGGCCACGCGGCCGATCATCCACAGCCCGCTGGCCAGCACGACCACGACGGCCACCGACACCGCCGCGAGAAAGCGCTGGAGCACGTCGTGCATCAGCCGCACGCGCTGCGCGGGCTCCAGCGACTGCGCGGCGGGGCGCAGGAAGAAATGCGCGAACACCATGCCTCCTATCCACACCACGATGGACAGGACATGGGCGAGCTTGAGGGCGTTGTAGAGCATGGGGGCGGGGCCGTAGGCCGTGGGTGAAGGGCGCGGGTGCGAAAGGCGCATTGTGCAGCGACATCGCCGCCAGCCGCCGGGGGGCGTGGCGCAGCGGCTTGCCGGGCGGTGGCTAGTGCCCCGCCCGGTGGCCCCGGGCCGGGCGCAGGCTTCGCACGGCGCGCAGCAGGGCCGGCCCCGCCAGGGCGAGCGCGAGCAGCCCCCAGGTGGCCAGGTAGCACCAGCTGGCTGGGCCTTCGCGGCCCATGCTTTCGATGCCGGTCGTGCGCTCCAGCCACGACCAGAACGGAAAGGCCGCGAACGTGAGGACCATCGCCACCGGCAAGGCCAGCACGGCAAGGCCCAGCCGCTTCAGCAACTGCAGGGCCGCCGCGCGGCGGCGGGGCGTGGGCGCGGCGCAGGTGTCGCCGGGGCGTGGGGCGTGCATGGCGGTCCGGTGGTGCGGGCGGCCCAGGCCGCTACGGGCCCCTGTCCGCGCGGGGCTGCGGCGCAAGCCGCACCTGGTTGCCCCCGTTTTTCTTCGAGAGGTACATGGCGGCGTCGGCGTGGCCCAGCAGGTGGTGCACCTCGCTGCCGTGCTCGGGGTGCAGGGCCACCCCGATGCTGGGGTGGATCGCCAGCCTCGTGCCCTCCAGGTCGAAGGCCTGGCCGAATGCCGCCAGGATCTTTTCGGCCACCGCCGTGGTGTGCCCTTGCGCGGGGCCATGCTCGAGCAGCACCACGAACTCGTCGCCGCCCAGGCGGGCCACGGTGTCGGAGCCGCGCACGCATTCCAGCAGCCGCTGCGCCACCCGCTGCAGCAGCAGGTCGCCCATGGCATGGCCCAGGGTGTCGTTCACGTCCTTGAAATGGTCCAGGTCGATGAACAGCAGCGACAGCTGGCCCTGGTCCCGCCGGGCGCGGGCGAGGGCGGTCTTCAGTCGGTCCAGGAACAGCTGGCGGTTGGGCAGGTGCGTGAGCTGGTCGTACTGCGCCATGTGCTCCAGGCGCTCGTGCATCTGCTGGCGTTCGATGGCGGCCGCGACCTGGGTGGAGACGAACTGCAGGAGCTCCTTGTCCTTGTCGGTGTAGCGGTACTGCCCGGTATGGCTTTGCAGCACCAGCGCGCCGATGGCGCCCTGCGGTGTCTGCAGCGGCACGCCCAGCCAGTACAGCGGAAGGTGTTCGTGCGGCACCTCCACGGGCAGCCCGGCCCGCGTGGTGGGCGTGAGCAGCAGGGTGCTGCCGTTGCGGATGACCTCGGCGCACAGCGAATCGCGCACCAGCGCCATGGGGGCGGGCATGGGCAGCCCGTCGCTCACGTGGTAGGGAAAGCTCAGAGCGCCGTTCTCGCGGTCGTACAGCGCCACCGAAAAATCGGTGGCGGGCAGCAGCTGCCCGACGGTGTGGTGGATGCGCCCGAACAGCGTATCCAGGTTGGGCGCTGTCTGCGCCGCTTCGGAGATCGCGTAGATCGCCCCGCGCATGGACTCGGTGAACTTGCGTTCGGTGATGTCGTGGGCCACGGCCAGCCGCAGCTGCCGGTCGGGCAGCCAGCGCGCCGTCCAGCGGATGTGCGCGACGGTGCCGTCCTTGCGCACATAGCGGTTCTCGAACTGAAGCTGCAGATGGCCCTCGGTCACGCTGCGCGCCTGGCGCTCGGTGGCCTCGAGGTCTTCGGGGTGGACCATGTCCAGCATGCGCCGCCCCACCACCTCCTGGGGCGCATAGCCAAAGATGCGCTCGAAGGCAGGGCTCACGAACACGATCCGGCTGTCGGCTTGCACGATGCAGACGGCATCCAGCAGCAGGTCTACGATGTTCGCGGAAGAAATGCTTTGCATTGGCAGGGCGCGCACAAGGTACGGAAAACCCATTGTGCAGCGCGGCCCGCGGCTGTGCCGTGGCGTGTGCGTAAAACGCTACGCCGTCGCGCGCTGGCTTGACGCCCGCGGATTGGCCGCACCGCGTGGCGTCAGGCCGTTTGATTGCTATTGAATATGTAGCTGCTTGCGCTTTTGCAGCAAGCGCCAGGACTGCTTTTTATTGGTATTTGCGCTCCAGCGCATCCCATTCGGGCTTGCGCACCAGGCGCTGGCGTTCTGCAAAGGGCGCGACCAGGGCGGGGTCTTCGTCGATGCGCCGGGTTTCGCGCAGCACCGCCAGCGCCTTCTGCATGCCGGCCACGGCACCTTGCAGCGCGGCATTGGCGTACAGCACGATGCCGTAGCCCAGGCCCGCCAGTTCCTCGGCGCTGACGATGGGGGTCTTGCCGCCGATCACCATGTTCATGAGCTGGGGCCTGTCGGCCAGGCGCCGGGGCAGGGTGCGGATTTGCTCGGCCGTGGTCACGGCCTCCACGAACAGGATGTCGGCGCCGGCCTCGCCGTAGCGCTGCGCGCGCTCCACGGCGGCTTCGAAGCCCTGGGTGGCGCAGGCGTCGGTGCGGGCCAGGATCAGGGTGTCCGGGTCGCGGCGCGCGTCCACCGCCGCCCGGATCTTGCCCAGCATCTCCTCGGTGGAGATGACCTCCTTGCCGTTGAAATGCCCGCAGCGCTTGGGGCTGACCTGGTCTTCGAGCTGGATGCAGTCGGCGCCCGCGCGCTCCAGCGTGCGCACCGCATGGTAGGTATTGAGCGCGTTCCCGAAGCCGGTGTCGGCGTCCACGATGAGCGGCAGCTCCACCGCGTCGCGGATGCGCGCCGTGTGGTCGGCGATGTCCGTGAGGCCCATGAAGCCCTGGTCGGGCAGGCCGAACCACATGTTGGTGACGCCCGCGCCGGTGACGTAGAGGGCCTCGAAGCCCAGGTCGGCCACGACGCGGGCGGAGAGGGCGTTGAACGCGCCGGGCACGAGGATGCCGCGGCGGGCTTCGGCCAGGGACTTGAGTCGCTGCTTGGTGTTCATCATTTTCTTCTTCGCTGTTGGTTCAATGGCGGCACGCAGGCGTGCCGCACTTTTCCTGAAACCGCGCCGCCGCTCAGGGGGCGGGCACCCTGACCCAGCCTTCCATGAGGATGCGGGCGCTGCGGCTCATCACGGCCTTGGTGACCTGCCACCGGCCGTCGACCTGTGCGGCCTCGGCGCCCACGCGCAGCGTGCCGGACGGGTGGCCGAAGCGCACGGCACCGCGCGGGCCGCCGCCCGCCGCGAGGTTGACCAGCGTGCCCGGGATGGCGGCGGCGGTGCCGATGGCCACGGCCGCCGTGCCCATCATGGCGTGGTGCAGCTGGCCCATGGAGAGCGCCCGCACGAGCAGGTCCACGTCCTGCGCCTCGACGCGCCTGCCGCTGGAGGCCGTGTAGCCGGCGGGCGGTGCCACGAAGGCGATCTTGGGCGTGTGCTGGCGCGTGGCGGCCTCGGCCAGCTCCCGGATCAGGCCCATCCTCAGCGCGCCGTGCGCGCGGATGGCCTCGAAGCGCGCGAGCGCCTGCGCGTCGCCGTTGACGGCGGCCTGCAGCTCGGTGCCGGTGCAGCCGATGTCCCGGGCATTGAGGAAGATGGTCGGTATGCCCGCGTTGATCAGCGTGGCCTGGAAGCTGCCGACGCCCGGCACGTCCAGGCGGTCGACCAGGTTGCCGGTGGGGAACATCGCGCCGCCGTCCTCGCCCTCGTCCGCCGGGTCGAGGAATTCAAGCTGTACCTCGGCGGCCGCGAAGGTCACGCCGTCCAGCTCGAATTCGCCCGTCTCCTGCACCTGCCCGGCGGCCATCGGCACGTGCGCCACGATGGTCTTGCCGATGTTGGCCTGCCAGATGCGCACGGCGGCGGTGCCGTCGCGCGGCACGCGCGCCGCATCGACCAGCCCCATGTGGATGGCGCAGGGCCCCACGGCGGCCGAGAGGTTGCCGCAGTTGCCGCTCCAGTCCACGAAGGGCTGGTCGATGGAGACCTGGCCGAACAGGTAGTCCACGTCATGGCCGGGGCGCGTGCTGCGGCTGAGGATCACGGCCTTGCTGGTGCTCGACGAGGCATTGCCCAGGCCGTCGATCTGCTTGCCATAGGGGTCGGGGCTGCCCAGCACGCGCAGCAGCAGGGCGTCGCGCGCGGCGCCGGGCTGCCGGGCCGCCTCGGGCAGGTCCTGCAACTGGAAAAAAACGCCCTTGCTGGTGCCGCCTCGCTGGTAGGTGGCGGGGATCCGGATCTGTGGCGCAAAGAGTGTCGTCATGTCGGATTTTTCAAGTTTGATAGCAGCCAGCGCTTGTCATGACTGCGCCAGGGGCTGTTTTTGCTTGACATTCTGGGCCAGGAAGTCCTGGGCGAAGCGCTGCAGCACGCCGCCCGCTTCGTACACGGAGACTTCCTCGGCGGTGTCCAGGCGGCAGGCCATGGGCACGTTCACCACCTCGCCATTCTTGCGCCGGATGACGAGCATGAGCGTGGCGCGTGGCTGCGGCTGGCCTTGCACGTCGTAGGTTTCGGTGCCGTCGAGCCCCAGGGTCCGCCGCGTGGTGCCGTCCTTGAACTCCAGCGGCAGCACGCCCATGCCGATCAGGTTGGTGCGGTGGATGCGCTCGAAGCCCTCGGCCACCACGGTTTCGACGCCCGCCAGGCGCACGCCCTTGGCGGCCCAGTCGCGGCTGGAGCCCTGGCCGTAGTCGGCGCCGGCGATGATGATGAGCGGCTGGCGGCGGTGCAGGTAGGTTTCGATGGCCTCCCACATGCGCATGACCTGGCCTTCGGGCTCCACCCGGGCGAGCGAGCCCTTGCGAACCTGGCCATCCACCACGGCCATCTCGTTGACGAGCTGCGGGTTGGCGAACGTGGCGCGCATGGCGGTGAGGTGGTCGCCGCGGTGGGTGGCGTAGGAGTTGAAGTCCTCCTCGGGCAGGCCCATGCTGTGCAGGTACTCTCCGGCCGCGCTGTCGGGCAGGATGGCGTTGGAGGGCGAGAGGTGGTCGGTGGTGATGTTGTCCGGCAGGAGGGCCAGCGCCCGCATGCCCTTCAAGGTGCGCGGGTTCGCGGCCAGCGCGCCCACGCCTTCGGTGTCCCAGTAGGGCGGGCGGCGGATGTAGGTGGACTGCGCCCGCCAGCCGTACTGCGGCGATACGCGCTGGCCGTCGTCGTGCCGGATGGCGAACATCGGTTCGTACACGGCGCGGTACTGCGCGGGCTTCACGGCGGCCTTCACGACGGCGTCGATTTCCTCGTCGGCGGGCCAGATGTCCCTCAGGCGCACGGGCTTGCCGTCCACCACCGTGAGCACGTCGTTCTCGATGTCGAACCGCACCGTGCCCGCGATCGCATAGGCCACGACCAGCGGCGGCGAGGCCAGGAACGCCTGCCGGGCATAGGGGTGGATGCGCCCGTCGAAGTTGCGGTTGCCCGAGAGCACGGCGGCCGTGTGGAGGCCGCGGCCGATGATCTCCTGCTGGATGTCCGGATCGAGCGCGCCGCTCATGCCGTTGCAGGTGGTGCAGGCGAAGGCCACGATGCCGAAGCCCAGCTTTTCGAGGTCCTGCAGCAGGCCGGCTTCCTTCAGGTACAGCTCCACGGCCCTGGAGCCGGGGGCCAGCGAGGTCTTGACCCAGGGCTTGCGCGCCAGGCCCAGCCGGTTCGCATTGCGGGCGAGCAGGGCGGCGGCGATCACGTTGCGCGGGTTGGAGGTGTTGGTGCAGCTCGTGATGGCCGCGATGATCACGGCGCCGTCGGGCATCGTGCCTTCTTCCGGCGTGGGCATGCGCCAGACGCCCGCGATGCCCTTGGCCGCCAGATCGGCGGTGGCCACGCGCGCATGCGGGTTCGACGGGCCCGCCAGGTTGCGCACCACGCTGGACAGGTCGAACTCCAGATGGCGTTCGTACACGGCCTCCCTGAGCGAGTCCGACCACAGGCCGGCGTGCTTCGCGTAGGTCTCGACCAGCCTGACCTGCTCCGCCGCGCGGCCCGTGAGGGTCAGGTACTCCAGCGTCTGCGTGTCGATGCTGAACATGGCGGCGGTGGCGCCGTATTCGGGGGCCATGTTCGAGATGGTCGCGCGGTCGCCAATGGTCAGCCTGGCCGCGCCTTCGCCATGAAACTCCAGGTAGGCACCCACCACCCTGGACTTGCGCAGGAACTCGGTCAGGGCCAGCACCACGTCGGTGGCGGTGATGCCGTCCTGGCGCTGGCCGGTGAGCTTGACGCCCACGATCTCGGGCAGGCGCATCCAGCTGGCGCGGCCCAGCATCACGTTCTCGGCCTCCAGGCCGCCCACGCCGATGGCGACCACGCCCAGGGCATCCACGTGCGGCGTGTGGCTGTCGGTGCCCACGCAGGTGTCGGGATAGGCCACGCCGTTGTCCGCATGGACCACGGGCGACATTTTCTCCAGGTTGATCTGGTGCATGATGCCGTTGCCCGCGGGGATGACCTGGACGTTGGAAAACGCTTTTTTCGTCCACTCGATGAAGTGGAACCGGTCCTCGTTGCGGCGGTCCTCGATGGCGCGGTTCTTTTCGAACGCATGGGGGTCGAAGCCGCCGCACTCCACGGCCAGCGAGTGGTCCACGATGAGCTGCACGGGCACCACGGGGTTCACCTGGGCCGGATCGCCGCCCTGGGCCGCGATGGCGTCGCGCAGGCCCGCCAGGTCCACCAGCGCGGTCTGCCCGAGGATGTCGTGGCAGGCCACGCGTGCCGGAAACCACGGAAAGTCCCGTTCGCGCCTGCGTTCGATGATCTGCACCAGGCACTCGCGGACGATGGCCGGGTCGGCCCGGCGCACGATGTTCTCGGCGTGCACGCGCGCGGTGTAGGGCAGGCGGTTCCAGGCGCCGGGCTGCAGCGCCTCGACGGCTTGGCGGGCGTCGAAATAGTCCAGATCGGTACCGGGCAGGTTCTTGCGGAAGAGGGTGTTCATGGCGTGGGGCGGGCGCGGACGTGGCACCGTCCGTCGCCGTTGGGGGGGCGAATTTACTTGCGGTCCTGAATGGGCACGAACTGCAGGTCGTCCGGGCCGGTGTAGTGCGCGCTCGGGCGGATGATCTTGTTGTCGATGCGCTGCTCGATGATGTGCGCCGCCCAGCCGCTGGTGCGCGCGATGACGAACAGCGGCGTGAACATCGCGGTGGGCACGCCCATCATGTGGTAGCTCACGGCGCTGAACCAGTCGAGGTTGGGGAACATCTTCTTGGCCTCCCACATCACCGACTCCAGCCGCTCGGCGATGTCGAACATCTTGGTGCTGCCGGCCTCCTCGGAGAGCTGGCGCGCCACGCGCTTGATGACCTCGTTGCGCGGGTCGCTCACGGTGTAGACCGGGTGGCCGAAACCGATCACCACTTCCTTGGCCTCCACCCGGCGGCGGATGTCGGACTCGGCCTCGTCGGCGTTGTCGTAGCGCTTCTGGATCTCGAAGGCCACCTCGTTGGCGCCGCCGTGCTTGGGCCCGCGCAGCGCGCCGATGGCGCCGGTGATGCACGAGTACATGTCGCTGCCGGTGCCGGCCACCACGCGCGCGGTGAAGGTGGAAGCGTTGAACTCGTGCTCCGCGTACAGGTTCAGCGAGGTGTGCATGGCGCGCTCCCACGCGGCGGGCGGCTTTTGGCCGTGCAGCAGGTGCAGGAAGTGCGCGCCGATGGAGTCGTCGTCCGTCTCCACCTCGATGCGCTTGCCCTGGGTGGACCAGTGGTACCAGTACAGCAGCATCGAGCCGAGCGATGCCATCAGCCGGTCGGCGATGTCGCGCGCGCCGGGCGTGTGGTGCCCGTCCTTCTCGGGCAGCACGCAGCCCAGGGCCGACACGCCCGTGCGCATCACGTCCATGGGGTGGCTGCTGGCGGGCAGCTGCTCCAGCGCCTCCTTCACATTGGCCGGCAGGCCGCGCAGCGCTTTCAGGCGTACCTTGTAGTCGCGCAGTTCGGCGGCGGTGGGCAGCTTGCCGTGCACCAGCAGGTGGGCGATCTCCTCGAACTCGCAGACATCGGCGATGTCCAGGATGTCGTAGCCACGGTAGTGCAGGTCGTTGCCCGTGCGGCCCACGGTGCACAGCGCCGTGTTGCCGGCGGTCACGCCCGACAGGGCGACGGATTTCTTGGGCCTGAAGCCCGCGGGTGCGCTGGTGCTCGGGGTTGCGGTATCGCTCATGGTGTCTCCATCGGGGAAAAAGGGGTGGGGCGGCCCGTGGCGTCCACGGCCACCATTTCAAACGTGCCGCACAGGGCGGGCAGGTGCCGCCCCGAGGCCAGGTCATGTGCCGCGCCTTCGACCTGCACGGTCATCGAGCTGGCGCCGGTGCGCACCACGCGGGCATGGAGTTCCAGCGCCTGCCCCTGGGGCACGGGCGCCAGAAAGTCCACGCCGCCGCAGCGCGCCATCACCACGGCGCTGCGCGCATGCCGGCTGGCCGTGACGAAAGCGGCCTGGCCCATGAGCAGCAGCGCCTGGCCGCCAAACAGGGTGCCGTAGTGGTTGGTGCGTCCGGGGAACACCATTTCGGTGAACGCCTGGGTGCCGGGGGGTTGGTGCGGGTGGGTCGCTTGGTGCATGATTCGCAATGTACGCATCCGGGATTCGCGGCACTACCCCTGAATAGGCGAATGATTGCGAAGTATTTCTGGATGATTTGCAAACATTGCGAATATTCATCTTCTTGACCCCCTGGACCTTGCGATGAGAAAAACCTTCATGGGCGTGCGCCTGCGCCGCCTGCGCGAAGAACGCGGCATGACGCAGGTCGCGCTGGCACGCGCGCTGGACCTGTCGGCCAGCTACCTCAACCAGCTGGAGCAGAACCAGCGGCCCCTCACGGTGCCGGTGCTGCTCAAGATCAACGCGGTGTTCGGCGTGGATGTGCAGCGCTTTTCGGACGACGACGAGGCGCGCCTCATCACGGGCCTGCGCGAGGTGCTGGCCGACCTCCCCGCGGGCCTGGGCGGGGAGGGGGCGGGCGATGCCGTCTCGCTGGCCGAAATCCGGGAGCTGGCCGCCGGGATGCCCGCCGTGGCCCGCACCTTGCTGGCATTGCACCAGCGCCACCGGCAGGCCCTGGAGCGGCTGGAAGCCCTGGGCGCGCTCAATGCGCAGTGGGGCCTGGGCGACGAGCGCGGCATGCCGCCGCTGCAAGGCCATCCCCCCATGGCATACGAAGAAGTGCGCGACTTTTTCTTTGCCCGGCAGAACCATATTGCCGAGCTGGACGACGCGGCGGAGCAGTGCGCCGCCGATTGGTCGCTGCAGCCCGGGCGCTCGGACGAGGGCTTGGCGGAGCGGCTGCTGGCCGCCCATGGCGTGCGGGTGGGCAGCGCGGCGGATGCGCTGCCGGGCAACGCGCAGCGCGTCTTCGAGCCCGGGACGCGGGTGCTGAAGCTCGCCGCGGGGCTGGAGCCGGGCCAGCGCGCCTTCCAGATGGCGACGCAGCTGGCGTTCCTGGAGCAGGGGCCGCTGCTGCGGCGCATCGCCGACGGCGCGGGACTGTCCGGCGACCAGGCTCGGGCGCTGGCGCGCATCGGCCTGGCGAACTACTTTGCGGGGGCCCTGGTGCTGCCGTACACGGCCTTCCTGCGCGCGGCCGAAGCCGTGCGTTACGACCTGGACCGGCTGGGCCACCAGTTCGGCGTGGGGTTCGAGACGGTGTGCCACCGCTTGTCCACCCTGCAGCGACCCAGCGCGCGCGGGGTGCCGTTCTTCTTCGTGCGGGTGGACCGGGCGGGCAACATCTCCAAGCGCCAGTCGGCGACGCACTTTCACTTCAGCAAGATCGGGGGCACCTGCCCGCTGTGGAACGTGTACGAGGCGTTTGCCCAGCCCGGGCGCATCGTGCCCCAGCTGGCGCGCATGCCCGACGGCCGCGCCTACCTGTGGGTGGCGCGCACGGTCTCGCGCGGCGGCGGCGGCTGGGGGGCGCCGGGCAAGGAGTTCTCGGTGGCGCTGGGCTGCGATGTCCGTCACGCGCCGCAGCTGGTGTATTCGCAGGGGCTGGATCTCGCGAACCCGCACGGGGGCGTGCCCATCGGCATGGGCTGCAAGGTGTGCGAGCGCGACGCCTGCCCGCAGCGCGCGTTTCCTCCCATTGGCCGGGCGCTGGACGTGAACGAGAACTGGAGCCGGTTCGCGCCGTACCCCGTGGCCGACAGCCGCACGGGGCCGGCGTCCTGACGCAGGTTATGAAATGTGCTCATCAATTCATAGCTGCTGGCGCATGAGGGTGTTGCGCTGACGGCACTTTCCACCAAATAACTCATTGGTAACCAGTTGTTCTGCCGCAGGTTGCTCCAAAGGGCTGCGGATTGCCGCTATCCTGCGCCTTGCGGCCGGGCCCTGGCGCGGCCAACGACCCACCGCAACACCACCCACCACCACGGCCCAGACGCTGTTCTGATTCTTCATGCCCACCCGTTTCCTGCCATGGCTTCCTTGACGCCAGACGGTCGCTATCGGCACTGGCTGGCCGGGCTGGGCGTGGCCGTGCTGGGCGTGGCGGTCAGCCTGTGGCTGGCCTGGCAGCAGGCCGACTCGGTGGCCCAGGCCGGGCAGACCCGGTTCATGCAGGAGGCCCGCGCGTTCGCCGACGCGCTGAGCCAGCGGATCGAGGGGCATACCGAAGTCGTCAACGGCCTGCGCGGCCTGTTCACGGCCAATCCGCACCTGACCCGCGCGGAGTTCGAGCGCGCGGCGAGCGACCTGGAAGTGGGCCAGCGGTATCCCGGCGTGCGCAACCTGTCGTTCACCCGCTGGGTGCCGGGCGCCGAGCGAGCCGCCTATGAAGCCCGGGTGCGCGCCGACACCTCGCTGTCCACCCACGGCTACCCCGACTTCGCCATCCGGCCACCGGGCGAGCGGGCCGAGTACTTCGTGGCCGAGTACCTGTGGCCCATGGCAGGCAATGAAAGCGTGCTGGGCCTGGACATCAGCGCCCAGCCCACCAACCTGGCCGCCATGCAGTACAGCCGGGACAGCGGCCACACCGTGGCCTCGGCCCCGTTCGACCTGCTGCAGGAGGACAAGCACCGCGCGGGCTTCGTGATCCGCGTGCCGGTGTTCGACTACACGGCGGGCACGGCGGAGCCGCGCTTCCTGGGCGCGGTGGCGTCCACCATCCGGGTGTTCGACCTGGTGCAGGCGCTGGGGAGCCAGGGCCTGCTCAACGGCATTGCCGTGTCGATGGAGGACCATGGCTCGGTGCGCGCGGGCTCCACCGACACCACCGTCCGGCCCCTGCTGGCGCAGTCGTCGGCGGCGCTGCCCGATGCGCAGCCGTTTGTGCGCGACCTGCTCGTGCACGACCGGCGCTGGCGCCTGACCTTCCATCCCGCGCGCTCGTTCCTCTCGCCGTCCGAGGCGCGGCTGCCGGTCCTGGCGGGGCTGGGGGGCATCCTGGTGTCCCTCCTGCTGGCTTCCACGGTCGGGCTGCTGGTGCGCCAGCGCACCATGGCGCTGGTGCGCGCGCAGGCGTCGGACGAGGCCCGCCACGAGAGCGAGGAGCGTTTTCGCGCCCTGTTCAACCAGGCCAGCGTGGGGGTCGCGCTGCTGGACACCTCCACCGGCCGGTTCCTGCGCGCCAACCAGCGCTATGGCGACATCGTGGGCTACAGCCCCGAGGAGATGCAGGAGCTCAACATCCGGGCCATCACGCACCCCGACGACCTGGAGACGGACGCGCAGCACCTGGAGCGCCTCAAGTCAGGGGAGGTGCCCGAATACCGGCTGGAAAAGCGCTACATCCACAAGCGCGGCCATTCGGTGTGGGTCGACCTCACCGTGTCGCCGATGTGGGTGCCCGGGGCCACGCCCGACCACCACATCGCCGTGGTGCAGGACATCACCTCGCGCAAGCGCATGGAGGACACCCTGCGCACCAACGAACACCGGCTGCGGGGCATTCTGGAGCGCCTGCCCATGGGCCTGTGCCTGGTGCAGCCCGACGGGCGCATCAGCTTTCGCAACCAGCGCTACGTGCAGATCTGCGGGTACACCGAGGCCGAGGTGCCCGATGTGGACACCTGGTGGGAGCGCGCGTTCCCGGAGCGCGAGGAGCGCGAAACCATGCGCCAGGGCTGGCGCGAGGCGGCGCAGAGCGCCCAGGCCGGCGACGGCGTGATCCCCGGCGCCGAGTACCTCATCCGCTGCCATGACGGGCAGCTGCGCCCCGTCGAAGTCTCGGGGGTGCAGGTGGAAGGCGGGCACCTGGTCACCATGCAGGACCTGAGCCAGCGCAAGGCGGCCGAGGAGGAGATCAACCACCTGGCCTACTACGACCCGCTCACGCGCCTGCCCAACCGCCGCCTGCTCATGGACCGGCTGCAGCAGGCGCTGGCCACCAGTGCCCGCCACGGGCGCAGCGGCGCCTTGCTGCTGCTCGACCTGGACAACTTCAAGACACTCAATGAAACCCGGGGCCATGACAGCGGCGACCACCTGCTGCTGCAGGTGGCGCACCGCCTGCGTGGCTGCGTGCACGAGGACGACACCGTCGCCCGCCAGGGAGGCGACGAATTCGTCGTGGTGCTGGAAGACCTGGGCGACAACCCCGAGGAGGCCGCGGCCCGCAGCGAAGAAGTGGGCCAGCGCATCCTGGCCACCCTGCGCGAGCCCTACATGCTCAACGGCACCGCGCACCACAGCTCGCTGAGCATGGGCGTCACCATCTTCAGCGGCATGCGCGAGACCGTGGACGAACTGCTCAAGCGCGCCGACCTGGCGCTCTACCAGGCCAAGAACGCCGGCCGCGACACGCTGCGCTTCTACGACCCCCAGATGCAGGCCGCCGTGAGCGCACGGGCTGCGCTGGAGCGCGACATGCGCATTGGCCTGGCGCAGGGCCAGTTCGAGCTGTACTACCAGCCGCAGATCGACCGGGGCCGCATCACCGGTGCCGAGGCGCTGCTGCGCTGGCGCCATCCACGCGACGGTTTTGTCTCCCCCGCGCATTTCATCCCGCTGGCGGAGGAGACAGGCTTGATCCTCCCGCTGGGCGAATGGGTGCTGCAGGTGGCCTGCGGGTGCCTGGCCCGCTGGGCCGCGCAGCCCGAGCTGGCCGTGCTGAGCCTGGCGGTGAACGTGAGCCCGCGCCAGTTCCACCAGGGCGATTTCGTGGCCCAAGTCCTGGCCGCGCTGGCCAGCTCGGGCGCCCAGGGGCACCAGCTCAAGCTGGAGATGACCGAGGGCCTGCTGCTGGACGACGTGGAAGACACCATCGAGAAGATGGGCCAGCTCAAGGGCTACGGCGTGGGCTTCTCGCTGGACGACTTTGGCACGGGGTACTCGTCGCTGGCCTACCTCAAGCGCCTGCCGCTGGACCAGCTCAAGATCGACCAGAGTTTCGTGCGCGACGTGCTCACCGACCCCAACGACGCCGCCATCGCCCGCACCGTGGTGGCGCTGGGCACCAGCCTGGGCCTGCGCGTGATCGCCGAAGGGGTGGAAACCGAGGCCCAGCGCGAGTTTCTGGAGCGCCACCACTGCCACGCCTGGCAGGGCTACCTGTTCAGCCCGCCCGTGCCGGTGGCCGAGTTCGAGGCGCTGGTGCGCAAAACGAATGGGACGGGCGCGCAGCACGCGTAGCCCTGGCACACCGGCCCGCACCAGCCCGCCCGCCACCCTGCCGGTACAGAGTTTGTCAAAATAGATAGCATGAAATCAAGGCGGGATAAGTGCAATAGCTGGTTTTTGCCAAATGTTTGCGCTGCACCCCGGCCGTGTGCCCCTGCCCGTCAGCCGGGGGCCGGGGGGCTGCAGGCGGCGCGGTATCATTCCGCCCTTGCTGCGGCCTGGGTGTTCCGGCCTGGAACGTCCGCCTGGCGCCACTTTTGCACCCCCGCCTTCATTCTCTTTTTGCCCGTTCCCTGACCCGTGCGTCTTACCTCGATCAAGCTTTCCGGTTTCAAGTCGTTCGCTGAACCCACCAATTTCATGCTGCCCGGGCAACTGGTCGGTGTGGTGGGCCCGAACGGCTGCGGCAAGTCCAACATCATGGACGCGGTGCGCTGGGTGCTGGGCGAGAGCAAGGCCAGCGAGCTGCGTGGCGAGTCCATGCAGGACGTGATCTTCAGCGGCACCACCACCCGCAAGCAGGCCAGCCGCGCCAGCGTGGAGCTGGTGTTCGACAACTCCGACCACCGCGCGGGCGGCCAGTGGGGCCAGTACGGCGAGGTCGCGGTGCGGCGCGTGCTCACGCGCGACGGCACCAGCAGCTACTACCTGAACAACCAGCCCGTGCGCCGCCGCGACGTGCAGGACGTGTTCCTGGGCACGGGCCTAGGGCCGCGCGCCTACGCCATCATCGGCCAGGGCACCATCAGCCGCATCATCGAGTCGCGCCCGGAGGAACTGCGCCTGTTCCTCGAAGAAGCCGCTGGTGTCTCCAAGTACAAGGAGCGCCGCCGCGAGACGGAAAACCGCCTGTCGGACACGCGCGAGAACCTCACGCGGGTGGAGGACATCCTGCGCGAGCTGAACGCCAACCTCGAAAAGCTCGAAAAGCAGGCCGAGGTGGCCGCCAAATACAACACCCTGCAGGCCGACGCCACGCTCAAGCAGCACCAGCAGTGGTTTTTGAAGCGCGCCGAGGCCGAAGAGCAGCAGAACAAGGTGCGCCTGGACGGCCTCCAAGCCGTCAACGACCTCGAATCCCGCATGGCCGACCTGCGCGCCGTCGAGTCCGACCTTGAAACCATCCGCCAGGCCCACTACGCGGCGGGCGACCAGGTGAACCAGGCCCAGGGCCGGCTGTACGAGGCCACGGCCGAGGTCGGCAAGCTCGAAGCCGAGATCCGCTACGTGATCGAAGGGCGCCAGCGCGTGGAGCAGCGCCTGGTCACGCTGGCCGAGCAGATCGCCCAGTGGCAGGCCCGCAAGGAAGAGGCCGACATCGAGCTCGAAAACCTGGCCGGTGCCGGTGTGGACGCCGAAGAGCGCGCCGAACTGCTGGCCGCCCAGGTCGAAGAGCAGGCCATGCAGCTGCCCGACCTGGAAGAAGCCCTGCGCCAGGCCCAAAGCCGCACGGCCGAGCAGCGCAGCAGCGTGGTGCAGGTGCAGCAGCAGATTGGCGTGCTGGCCGCCGAGCAGCGCAGCATCGACGAACAAAGCCGCCAGCTCGACAGCCGCTTCGAGCGCCTACGCACCGACCGCAATGCACTGGCCGCGCCCGATGAAGCCCGCCTGACGAACCTGCGCGAGCAGCTCGAAGAGGCGCAGGAGATCGCCGAGACCACGGCAGCCCGCCTGCACGAGCTGCAGGAGTCCGTGCCCCAGCTGGACGACGACCGCCGCACCCGCCAGCAGGCCGTGAACACCGAAAGCGCGCGCCAGGCCGACCTGTCGGCGCGCATGGAAGCGCTCAAGGCGCTGCAGGAAAAGGTCAAGACCGACGGCAAGCTGCGCCCCTGGCTGGCCAAACACGGGCTCGACGGCCTGCAAGGCCTGTGGAGCCGCATCCACATCGAGCCCGGCTGGGAAAACGCGTTGGAAGCCGCGCTGCGCGAGCGCCTGGCTGCGCTGGAAGTGGGGCGCCTGGACATGGTGCGCGGCTTCCTGGGCTCCGGCGGCAACGACGCGCCGCCCGCGCGCCTGGCCTTCTACAGCGCCCCCGCCGCGGGCCACCCCGAAACATCGTCCCCCCATGCCCGCCTGTCGGACCTGCTGCGCCTGAACGATGCCGGCCTGCGTGCCGTGCTCACGGACTGGCTGCAGGGCTGCTACACCGCGCCCACGCTGGACGACGCCCTGGGCCGCCGCGGCACGCTGCAACCCGGGGAGGTGGTGTTTGTTCCTACCGGCCATGCGGTCAGCGCCCACAGCGTGAGCTTTTACGCGCAGGACTCCGAGCAGTCGGGCATGCTGGCCCGCGCGCAGGAAATCGAGCACCTCGAAAAAGAGCTGCGCGCGCAAGCGCTCATCGCCGAAGAATCGCGCACGGCCCTGGTGCGGGCCGAGGCCGCGTACGCCGATGCCTCGCAGCGCCTCGTGGTCGCGCGTCGCGAAGCCACCGAAACCCAGAGCCGCGCCCACGAGCTGCAGGTCGAGACCCTGCGCCTGACCCAGCTGGCCGAACAGACCCGCGCGCGCAGCCAGCAAATCGACGGCGACCTGGCCGAGGTGGAGGCCCAGCTGGCCGACCTGCAGGAACGCCGCGTGGCCGCCGAGGCGCGCTTTGAAGAACTCGACATGCAGCTGGCCGACAGCCAGGAGCGCGAGGCCCAGCTGGGCGACCGTGTGATCGAGGCCGAGCGCAAGCTCACCGCCTGCCGCGAACAGCAGCGCACGCTGGAGCGCCAGGCACAAGAGGCCACGTTCTCGCAGCGCAGCCTGGAGGCGCGCCGCGCCGAACTCAACCGTTCCATCGAAACCGCCACGCAGCAGGCCACGGCCCTGGCCGACGAGCAGCAGCGCGCGCGCGATGAACTGGCCCGCCTGTCCGACGCCGCCGCGCAAGGTGGCCTGCAGGCCGCCCTGGAGGTGAAGATGGAGCGCGAAAAAGCGCTCGGCGCCCAGCGCAGCGAATACGACGACCTCACCACCAAGCTGCGCGCCAGCGACGAGCGCCGCATGCAGCTCGAACGCGCGCTCGACCCGCTGCGCGCCCGCATCACCGAATTCCAGCTCAAGGAACAGGCGGCGCGCCTGGGCCTGGAGCAGTACACCACCTTGCTGGCCGACGCCCAGGCCGACCTCGAGGCCGTGGCCCAGTCGATCACCGACGGCAATGTGCGCGTGGGTGGCCTGCAAAGCGAAATCGACCGCCTGCACCGCGAGATCGCCGCCCTGGGCGCTGTGAACCTCGCAGCGCTGGACGAACTCAAGCTCGCCAGCGAGCGCAAGGTCTTCCTCGATGCGCAGACGGCCGACCTGACCGAGGCCATGAACACGCTGGAAGACGCGATCCGCAAGATCGACGGTGAAACACGCCAGCTGCTCTCGGGCACCTTCGACACCGTGAACGCGCACTTTGGCCGCATGTTCCCCGAGCTGTTCGGCGGCGGCCAGGCCAAGCTCATCATCACCGGCGATGAAATCCTTGATTCCGGCGTGCAGGTGATGGCCCAGCCGCCCGGCAAGAAGAACCAGACCATCCACCTGCTGTCGGGCGGCGAGAAGGCCCTCACCGCGATTGCGCTGGTGTTCGCCATCTTCCAGCTCAACCCCGCGCCGTTTTGCCTGCTGGACGAAGTGGACGCGCCGCTGGACGACGCCAACACCGAGCGTTACGCCAAGCTGGTGTCCAGCATGAGCAAGGGCACGCAGTTCCTGTTCATCAGCCACAACAAGATCGCGATGGAAATGGCCGAACAGCTGATCGGCGTGACCATGCAGGAGCAGGGCGTGTCGCGCATCGTGGCCGTCGATATGGAGTCGGCCCTCTCCATGGCGGAAATATGAGTACCCCCCGGAGGCGCTTCGCACCTTCCCCCAGGGGGACGACGCCCTTGCTGCGGGGCGGCCCTTGCTCGGCGTCTCGCGCACAGGCCGCGCGCATTTTCACCGCGGCGGCCCTTGCGCCTTGCAGCGGATAGCCGTTAGCCGAGAATTTCTTTTATGAGCACATTGCAACTGAGTCTGGCCATCATCGGCGGCCTGGTGCTGGCCCTCATCGTGGCCTACAACACCTGGACCTCGCGCCGCAACGCGCCCAAGCGCGCCTTGCCGCCAGAGCCGGAGCGCGAGCGCGCGGCCGAGCCCGCGCTGCGCCAGGAGCCGGGTTTCGAGGCGGGCGCGGCCGCTGACCTGCCCCCCGGGGAATTTCACGGCCTGGACCGCGGGCCCGAGCCTTCCGAGCACACGGTGGATGCCAGCGAGGCCCTGCAGATGCCCGTGCCGCCGTTCTCGCTGGAGCGCCGCCCCGGGCTGGACCCGCTCATCGACGTGATCGCACCGCTGCAGCCGGAGGTGTCCGTGTCCGGCGATGCCGCGCTGGCGGCGCTGCCTCCCACGCGCCGGGCCGGCAGCAAGCCGTTTGCGATCGAAGGCCTGAACGAAGCCACCCAGCAGTGGGAGACGCCGGCGCCCGGCCAGCGCTACCAGAGCTTCCAGGCGGGCGTGCAGCTTGCCAACCGCATGGGCGCGCTCAACGAGATCGAGTTCTCGGAATTCGTCGTCAAGGCCCAGGCGTTTGCGGACGCCATCAATGCCGCCCCCGATTTTCCCGACATGCTGCAGGAAGTGGCCCGCGCCCGCGAGCTGGACCAGTTCGCCAGCGACCACGACGCGCAACTGGCCTTCATGCTGCGCGCGCGCCAGGCCGCCTGGAGCCCCGGCTACGTGCAGCAGAACGCCGCGCGCGTGGGCTTCGTGCCGGGCGCCATGCCCGGGCGCCTGGTGCTGCCGGCCGGCGCGCAAGGCCTGCCGCCATTGCTCACGCTCGGCTACGACACGCAGGCGGCACTGGCCGAAGACCCGGACCAGTCCGCCATCCGCGACATCACCCTGAGCCTGGACGTGGCGCAGGTCCACCGAACCGAACAACCCTTTGCGCGCCTGCGCGAGGCCGCCGCCGCGCTGTGCGAGGCCATGGACGGCGTGCTCTGTGACCAGAACGGCCAGCCGCTGCCTGCCATGGCCATGGACCCGATCGCCTCGGACCTGGAGCTGCTGTACGACCAGCTCGACGGGCGCGACCTGTCGGCGGGGTCGGTGCTGGCGCGCCGGCTGTTCAGCTAGGCCGCCGCATGAGCGCAACGCTGGTCCGGCTGGCGCACGAGGCCGATCACGGCGCCGTCAGGGCGCTGTACCGCGAACTGCGGCCCCAGGACCCTGTGCTGGGCGACGATGCATCGCTGGACAGCTTTCGCGCCGTGTTGCGGTCCCCCAGCGCGCGGCTGGTGGTGGCGCTGCGGCATGGCGAGGTCGGCGCGACCTGCATGCTGGCGCTCGTGCCCAATTTCGCCAGCGCGGGGATGCCCATCGGCGTCGTCGAGCATGTCATCACGGGCGGGCGCTTCCGGCGCCAGGGGCTGGCCCGGGCAGCGCTGGAGTTCGCCCTGGACGCGGCCTGGGCCCTGAACTGCTGCAAGGTTTTCCTGCTGTCGGGCGCGCAGCGCGCGCAGGCCCACCGGCTCTATGAATCCGTGGGCTTCGCGGGCGGCAGGGAACTGGGGTTTGTCAAAAGGAATCCCAGCTTGGGCCACCATGACTGAACAATCAGAACTTTTTTCGGCCGCAGCGCAGATCAGCCAAGCGCAGGCAGCTATCAAAATCAAAGCGCTGCGCGAGCAGCTCCACCGCTGGGCGCACCAGTACTACGTGCTGGACGAGCCCACCGTGCCCGATGCCGAGTACGACCGCGTGTTCCGGGAACTGCAGGCCCTGGAGACGGCGCACCCCGACCTCATCACGTCCGACTCGCCCACGCAGCGCGTGATCGGGGCGGTGATGGAAGGCCTCACGCCCGTGCGCCACGCGGTGCCCATGCTCAGCATCCACACCGAAACCGACACCGAGGCCACCGGCGCGCAGGCGTTCGATGCGCGCGTGCGGCGCGAGCTGGGCCTGGCGGAATCGGACCCCGCCATCGAATACGTGGCCGAGCCCAAGTTCGATGGCCTGGCCATGAGCCTGCGCTATGAAAACGGCCGCCTCGCGCAGGCCGCCACGCGGGGCGACGGCGAGGTGGGCGAGGACGTGACGCACAACATCCGGACCATTCGCCAGATACCCCTGACCTTGCCCGAGGGCGTGCCCCCGCTGCTCGAAGTGCGTGGCGAGGTCTACATGCGCCGCGCTGATTTCGATGCGCTCAACGAGCGGCAGCGGGAGCAGGGCGGCAAGACCTTCGTGAACCCGCGCAACGCCGCAGCCGGCGCGGTGCGCCAGCTGGACTCGAACATCACCGCCCAGCGCCCCTTGAGCTTTTTTGCGTATGGCCTGGGCGCCGTCACGCCGCCCGGCGAGGGAGGGCCGGTGTTCCGCACGCACTACGAGATGCTGCAGACCCTGAAGTCATGGGGTTTTCCGGTGGCGGCGCAGGTGCAGATTGCGGCGGGTGCTGCGGAATTGGTAGCATTTCACCAGCAGGTGGGCGGCAGCCGCGATGCGCTGCCCTACGACATCGATGGCGTGGTCTACAAGGTCAACTCGCTGCAGCTGCAGCGCGACCTGGGCTTCAAGACCCGCGAGCCGCGCTGGGCCGTGGCGCACAAGTACCCGGCGCAGGAGATGGCCACCAAGATCGAAGGCATCGACGTGCAGGTGGGCCGCACCGGCAAGATCACGCCCGTCGCGCGCCTCGCGCCCGTGTTCGTGGGAGGCGTCACCGTCACCAACGCCACGCTGCACAACCTGTTCGAGATCCGCAAGAAGGGCGTTCGGGTGGGCGACACCGTCATCGTGCGCCGCGCGGGCGATGTGATTCCCGAAGTCGTGGGCGTGATGCCGGGCAACCGGACCGGCTATGTGCCCAACTTCAAGATGCCCGAGGCCTGCCCCGTCTGCGGCAGCGCCGTGGTGCGCGAAAAGGGCGAGGCCAACCACCGCTGCACGGGCGGCCTGTTCTGCGCCGCGCAGCGCAAGGAGGCCATCCTGCACTTCGCCGCGCGCCGCGCCATGGACATCGAGGGGCTGGGCGACAAGCTGGTGGACCAGCTGGTGGACACCAATGTGATCCGCACGCTGCCCGACCTGTACCGCCTGGGCCTCACCTCCCTCATCGCGCTGGAGCGCATGGCCGAGAAGTCGGCCCAGAACGTGCTGGCCGCGCTCGAAAAATCCAAGCAGACCACCTTGCCGCGTTTTCTGTTCGGCCTGGGCCTGCGCCACGTGGGCGAGGCCACGGCCAAGGACCTGGCGCGGCACTTTGGCACGCTGGATGCCATCATGGACGCCAGCGTGGAGCAGTTGCTGGAGGTGAACGATGTGGGCCCGGTGGTGGCGCAGAGCCTGTACACGTTCTTCCAGCAGCCGCACAACCGCGAGGTGGTCGAGCAGCTGCGCGCCTGCGGCGTGACCTGGCCCGAGGGCCCGGTGGCCGAACGCGCCCCGCAGATCCTTGCCGGCAAGACCGTGGTGCTGACCGGCACCCTGCCGACCTTGAGCCGCGACGCGGCCAAGGACATGCTGGAAGCCGCTGGCGCCAAGGTGGCCGGTTCGGTCAGCAAGAAGACCAGCTATGTGGTGGCGGGCGATGAAGCCGGCAGCAAGCTGGCCAAGGCCCAGGAGCTGGGCGTGCCCGTGCTGGACGAAGCGGGCATGCTGGCGCTGCTGTCGGGCCCGGGCGCCTGAGGCGCTCTCCCCTTACTCCGAGTTCTTGATGCGCACATTGCTGCTTTCCTTCCAGGCCCGCGCCGCGGCCCTGTTCCGCTGGCTGGCCGGCCTGTTTGCCTGGATGCCCCGCCCGCTGCGCCGCGCGCTGCTGTGGGGCGCCCTCGCGCTGCCAGCCACGGTGCTGGCATACACCCTGGTCCTGATCCCGTTCACGCCCTCCATCAGCGACATCCGCAAGGCCAAGAGCGAGCTGCCTGCGCAGCTCATGTCGGTGGACGGCAAGCTGCTGGCCGAGTACCGCTGGGCCAATCGCGAATGGGTGGAGCTCGACAAGATTTCTCCGCATGTGGTGAACGCGCTCATCGCCACCGAGGACCACCGCTTCTACGACCACTTCGGCCTGGACTGGAAGCGCACGGTATCGTCGGTGGTGCACACGCTGCGCGGCGCCCCGCAGGGCGGCTCCACCATCACGCAGCAGTTGGCGCGCAACCTGTTTCCGGAGGAGATCGGCCGCTCGCGCGTGTTCCCCCAGGCCCTCACGCGCAAGCTCAAGGAGGCCATCACGGCGCTCAAGATCGAGTTGTCGTATTCCAAGGACGAGATCCTGGAAACCTACCTCAATACCGTGCCCTTCCTGTACAACGCGTTTGGCATCGAGATGGCCGCGCGCACGTACTTCGACAAGTCGGCCGACAAGCTCAATGTGCTGGAAAGCGCCACGCTGATCGGCATGCTCAAGGGCACGGCCTACTACAACCCCGTGCTCAACCCCGAGCGTGCGCAGGCCCGGCGCAACACCGTGCTGTCGCAGATGGTCAAGCGCGGCAAGCTGGAGCAGGCACAGTTCGACACGCTGCAAAAGCGCCCGCTGCGCGTCAACTTCGAGCGCCAGACCGAGGTCATGGGGCCCGCGCCGCACTTTGCGATCCAGCTGCGCAAGCAGCTCATCGACTGGGCCGACAGCAAGGGCTACAGCCTGTATTCGGATGGTCTGGTGATCCGCACCACCATCGACTCGCGCCTGCAGGCCTATGCCAATCAGGCCGTGGCGCGCCAGGGCCGCCAGCTGCAGGGCGTGGCCGATGCCGCCTGGAGCAAGCGCGATGGCTGGGGGCCCCAGAACGAACTGGTGCAGACCCTGGTGCGCGAAAGCAGCGAATACCGCGCCGCGCTGGACAAGGGGGAAGAGCCCGCCGAGGCGCTCAAGGCGCTCCTGGCCGACGACGCCTTCCTGCAGAAGCTGCGCTCCGAGAAAACGCGCGTGCAGGCGGGGTTTCTCGCGCAGGATCCCGTCACGGGCCATGTGCTGGCCTGGGTGGGCAGCCGCGACTTCGCCCAGGACCCCTTCGACCACGTGCAGGCGGCCCGGCGCCAGCCCGGCTCCACGTTCAAGCCCTTCGTGTACGGCGCGGCCTTTGCCAAGGGGGCATCGCCCGGCGACACGCTGATGGATGCCGCGGTGGAGATACCGCTGGGCGGTGGCCGCGTGTGGCGCCCCACCGACGGGCGCCCGCCCAGCGACGAGCCCATGACGCTGGCGGATGGACTGGCGCTCTCCAAGAACACCATCACCGCGCAGGTGATGCAGCAGGTCGGCCCCGCCCGCGTGGCCGAAGTGGCGCGGGCGCTGGGGGTGCGGCAGTCGCCGCTCGAGGAAGTGCCATCGCTGGCGCTGGGCACGAGCCCGGTCACGCTCAAGGAAATGATCTCGGCCTACAGCAGCATCGTGAACCTGGGGCGCTATGTGGAGCCGGTGCTCATCACCAGCATCGAGGACCGCCACGGCAAGGTGCTCGAGACCTTCGCGAAGCCGGTGCCCGAGGCGGTCTTCGAAGGCCGCGCGGCCCAGACGCTGCGCAACACCATGCGCGGCGCGGTGGACAGGGGCACCGCCACCGCGATCCGCTCACGCTATGGCATCCAGGCCGATGTGGCGGGCAAGACCGGCACGACGCAGGACAACACGGATGGCTGGTTCATCCTCATGCATGCCCGCGTGGTGGCGGGGGCCTGGGCGGGCTTCAACGATGGCCGCATCACGCTGCGCAGCGACTACTGGGGGCAGGGCGCCCGCAGCGCGCTGCCCATGGTGGGCGAGTTCATGCAGCAGGCGATCCGGGCTAAGGTGATCGACGGCCAGGAGCGGTTCTTCGATGAGTTCGACACCACCCCACCGCCCCCGCCGGCGGATAGCTCGCTCGGCGTCATGCGCGACTGGATACACGGGCTGTTTGGCAGCGACACGGCACCGCCAGCACCGGTGCCCTCCGCGCCAGCAGCGTGGCCCCTGGGTCCTGCTGCGCCCCGGCCGCCTGGAGGCCAGGGCCTGCCTCCCGTCACGACCGATCCGGGCTATCCCCCGGCACCCGCCGAAGAGCGCGTGGGCGGCTGAGCACGGCTGCGGGCGGCTCGCGGTCCCGGCCGGGCCGGTCACTTTTTGCTGGCGCCAGCCCATGACCGCCGCTAGGATGCGCGGCGATGAAATTGTTACGTGTGCCGTCCCCGGGGGGGCATTTTCCGCAAATGTGCTTTGCCTGGGGCCGGGCGCTCCCGCCGGGTGCTTTTACGGGCCACCGGAGACCCGCCGTGACCCATTTCATTCATCCCTTCACCGCGGTGTGCCTGCAACCGGTCCTGTCGCCCTTGGCAGGGAGCGAAGCTCGCCGCGTCCCGCCCATCGTGCATCCAAGACCCACAGAAAATGACTCCAAGACGCTTTCGTTTCTCGCTGCCGAGCTATGCCCTTGCTTGCGGTTTTGCACTGACCCCCTGCCTCGGCGGGGCCGCAGATATCCGGTTGACGCCTCCACCTGGCGGCGCCCTCGTGGTGACCGATTCGGCAACCCAGACCGTGCGTTTTCGCGTGGACGATGCGGGCAGGATCCGGATGCCCGGACTGGCTGGCGCGCCCGCACAAGGCAGCCTGCTCTGTTTTGAAAGCGCAAGCGGCGCGGTGGGAGGCTGCACGGCGGGCGTCGCCACGGGGCCGATGGGGCCCGCAGGGCCTGCCGGAGCGGCAGGCGCCCCAGGAACCCCGGGAGCGGTGGGCCCTGCAGGCGCGGCCGGTCCTGCGGGTGCCACCGGCCCCGTGGGCCCAGCGGGCGCCACGGGGCTGCAAGGGCCTGCAGGTGCGCAGGGGCCCGCGGGGCCCCAAGGGCCCGCAGGCTCCGTCGCGGCGTATGGTGATGGCTCCGCGGGGGCCTATACCGTGTCGATCGCCTCGACCATCGACCTGTCCACGACAGCAGGGTTCAACAGCCTTGGCGGACGGCACCACATGCAGTTTTCCACGATCGACATCGCGGGAGCGCTGACGCTTCCCAGCGGGACCGTGCTGCGCGCGACCGGCGACGTGACCATTTCCGGCTCCATCACCGTCCTTGAAGGGTCGCAAGGGGCCAGCAATGTCACGCCACACCCCGGTATTGCGCTGTCGTCACCCGGGACACCCCAAGGCGGTATCGGACTGCCAGCACTCTCTGCCGCGCGGCTCTTGAAACCGCCAGCCGCCGCGGGTGGGGCGGGTAGCCGGCCGAACGCGCAGGACACGGGTGGAGGCGGGGGCGGATCACTTGTGATCCTTGCCGGGGGCAATGTGACCGTCACCGCATCGGGCGTGATCAAGGCCAATGGCGGCAACGGGCAGAACGCCATGACCCCGGGCGCGGACGCCGCCGGGGCCGGTGGCGGGGCTGGAGGCGTGATCGTCATCGCGGCCGGCGGCGACATCACGGTGGCGGGCGCACTGTTGGCCAATGGCGGGCATGGCGGAAATGGCTTCAACGGCAACCTTGGCAACGCGGTGGGCGCGGGCGCGGGAGGTGGTGGTGGGGGCGGCATCATCCACCTGGTGGCGTCCTCCACGCCCGTGGTCACGGGATCGCTGCTGGTCAATGGCGGCGCGATGGGTCTGGACGATTTCTCGGGGGGATCGTCCCTTGCTGGAGGGGGCGGCGGGGCCAGCGGCGGAAACGGCGGCAACGCGGGCGTGGTGAATGCGTCGGTGGTTCAGCCGGCGCAGGCGGGCTTCAGCGGCCGCTCCATCCTCACCACCGTTCCTGCACCCTGGAACCTGTTTCTCCACTGAGGCAGGGTCGGCACGTCCGGCGGACCGGGGGCACGTACCCCCCGGGCTGGGCCGTCCAGGGGCCGGGCGCTATTCGATATCGATGCAGTGCAGCCCGAAGCTGCCCGCCTTGCGGTCGGCAAAAAACGCTTCCAGCGTTTCCTTGACGGTACGGAAGGCGATCTCGTCCCAGGGCACCTCGTCTTCGGTGAAGAGCCGCGCCTCGATGGTTTCATACCCGGGGTTGAACTGGTCGCTGAGCAGGTGGGCCCTGTAGAACAGGTGCACCTGCCCCACACGGCGCACATTGAGCAGGCTGAACAGCGGGCCCATCTCGATCTGTGCGCCGGCTTCCTCGTCCGTCTCGCGCGCAGCGCCCTGGGCCGTGGTTTCGTCCAGTTCCATGAAGCCCGCCGGCAGCGTCCACTTGCCCCAGCGCGGTTCGATGTTGCGTTTGCACAGCAGTACGCGTCCATCGGGCAGGGTCGGCACGGTGCCCACCACGTTGAGCGGGTTCTCGTAGTGCACCGTGCTGCAGGTGGGGCACACCGCGCGCTGCTTGGTGTCGCCGTCGTCCGGCAGGCGGTAGACCACGGCGGTGCCACAGGCGCGGCAGTGTTTGATGGGGCTGCGGAAGGTCATCGGGGGTTTTGATTCAAATAGGCTGCTGGCGCTTGTTCCATCAGCGCTGGCAGCTATGAAAAGGATAGCTTTTGGCTGCGCGCCCGGGCCTGTGCGCCAGGTGGCCCAGGCCGCGGGGCGTCACACCACGCTCAGCCGCAGCGTGCCCAGGCCGTCCACGCCGCCCTCGAGCACGTCGCCGCGCACCACGGCGCCCACGCCTTCGGGCGTGCCGGTGTAGATCAGGTCGCCGGGCTGCAGCTCCCATGCGGCCGACAGGTGCTCGATGGTCTCGGGGATGTTCCAGATGAGCTGGGCCACGGTGCTGCGCTGGCGGTCCGCGCCGTTGACCTGCAGCCAGATGCCGGCCTTCTCCACGTCACCGGCCTGCGCGGCGGGCGTGATGGGGCCGATGGGCGCGCTCGCGTCGAAGCCCTTGCCGATGCACCAGGGGCGGCCCTGTTTCTTCATGTCGTTCTGCAGGTCGCGGCGCGTCATGTCCAGGCCCACGGCGTAGCCGTAGATGTGGGTGAGCGCATCGGCGGCCTGGATGTTCTTCCCGCCCTTGCCAATGGCCACGACCAGTTCGATCTCATGGTGCAGGTTGGCCGTGAGGCTGGGGTAGGGCAGCTGGCCCGTCTCGCCCGCATTCACCACCACGATGGCATCGGCCGGCTTCATGAAGAAAAACGGCGGCTCGCGGCCGGTGAAGCCCATTTCCTTGGCGTGTTCTTCGTAGTTGCGGCCCACGCAGTAGATGCGGTGCACGGGGAACCGGTCGGCGCTGCCGGCCACGGGTACGCTGGCCAACGGTGCGGGAGAAAACACGTAGCTCATGTCTGCCTTTCTTCTTGTCTCTGGGTGCGATGGAACGGGTGCGGGCCTGGCGTGCGGGCGGGTTGCCCTGCGGGCCGGGCCGAAGTGTGGCAGTGTGCCATGGGTGCGGGCGTCTTGCTGTGGGACGCTACACTCGCGCCCATGGCAAAGAGCTTCGATTTCCACAACACGCCAGGCCACCTGGTGCGCCGTGCCCACCAGCGTACCGTGGCGCTTTTCATGGAGGAGACAGCGGGGTTTGACGTGACGCCCGTGCAGTTCGCCATCCTGCATGAACTGCTGGCCCGGCCCGGGGAAGACCAGGTCACCTTGGCATCCCGCGTGGCGTTCGACGCGGCCACCTCGGGGTCGGTGATCGGGCGCCTGGAAAAGCGCGGCTGGATTCGCCGCGAACCCGACACCCGCGACCGCCGCCGCAAGCTGCTGTGGATCACGCCGGAAGGCGAAGTGGCGGCCCTGCAGATGCGCGATGCCGCCCAGCGCGTGCAGGAGCGTCTGATGGCGCCCCTCAACGCGCAGGAGCGCGGCGACCTGATGGTGCTGCTCACCAAGGTCGTCTACAACCACCAGGACCCGGCCGGCGCCTCGGGCGCATGACGCCGGCCCCGCCGAGCCGTGGCAGGGCTTGCGGGACGCACCGTACAACCGCCGCTCTCCACGGCCGCACGCCCACCGATCCATCGACGCAATCCCCATCCCCATGCAGCTGTACAACTACTTCCGCTCCTCGGCCTCGTTTCGCGTGCGCATCGCGCTGCAGATCAAGGGCCTGGCCTACGACTACATTCCCGTGCACCTCGTGAAGGGCGAGCACCAGCAGCCTGCCTACGCGGCCCTCGCCGCCGATGCCCTGGTGCCCACGCTGGTGACCGATGGCGGAGAGGCATTGTCGCAATCGATGGCCATCATCGAATACCTGGACGAGACCCATCCCACACCCGCCCTGATGCCCGCCACGGCCCTGGACCGGGCGCGCGTGCGGGCGCTGGCGCAGATGGTGGCGTGCGAGATCCACCCGATCAACAACCTGCGCGTGCTCAAGTACCTGGTGCGGGAGCTGAAGGTGGATGAAGCCGCCAAGAACGCGTGGTACCACCACTGGCTGCGCAGCGGGCTCGAGGCCTTCGAGCGGCAGCTGGTGCTGCTCTCGCAGGAGCGCGCGGCCCAGGGGCTGGCGCCCTCGGTGCTGTGCTGGGGCGGCACCCCCACGCTGGCCGACTGCTGCCTGGTGCCGCAGATCTTCAACGCCCAGCGTTTCAAGGTCGACCTGGGCGGCCTGCCGCTCACCATGGGCGCGTTCGACGCCTGCATGGCGCTGCCCGCATTCCAGAAGGCCCAGCCTTCCGCCTGTCCGGACAACGAAGCTTGACCCTTCGCACGCACTCCCCGCAGGCCACCGACTGGCTGGTGCCGGACTGGCCCTTGCCGCCGGGCGTGCATGCGCTGTGCACCACCCGCGCGGGTGGCGTGAGCCTGCCGCCGTATGACAGCCTGAACCTGGGCACGCATGTGGGGGACGACCCCGCCGCTGTCCGCGCCAACCGCCTTCGGCTTCAGTCCGCCCTCGAAGGAGTGACAGCGGGCACGCGGCCCGTGTTTCTGAGCCAGGTGCATGGCGATGGCGTGGTGCAGCTCGACGGCGGCACGCCCGACGGCATCGAGGCCGACGCCTGCGTGGCGGCGGTTCCCGCGGTCGCCTGCACCATCATGGTGGCCGACTGCCTGCCGGTGCTGTTCGCCCACCGCTCAGGCCGGGCCGTGGCGGCGGCCCATGCGGGATGGCGCGGGCTCGCGGGGGTGGACGGGCAGGGGGTGCTGGAATCGGTTTTCAAGCGTTTTATCGCGCTGGCCCAGGCGGATCAAGCGCGAGATGCTATAAAAATTGAAGCAATCCTGCCCTTGCAAGGGGTGGCGCAGGACACGCTGGCCTGGCTGGGGCCCTGCATCGGCCCGCAGGCGTTCGAGGTGGGTCCCGAGGTGCGGGCGGCTTTTTGCGACACTGCCCCGGCCTTGCAGGATTGCTTCGCGCCCAGCGGCCACGCCAGCGGCAAGTACCTGTGCGATCTGGCGGGCCTCGCGCGGCGGCGGTTGCAGGCGCTCGGAATCACCCATGTCCACGGCAATGACGGAACACCGCCATGGTGCACCGTCACGAACGCATCAAGGTTCTTTTCCCACCGGCGCGACAGCGCCGCCCTGGGCGGCAGCGGGCGCTTCGCTGCCTGCATCTGGCGCGGCTGAGGAACCGGGGCCGCCAGCCTCGCGGGCCCCCGCGGCCTGCTCGGCATCGTGGGCGGCCTGCTCCGCGGCTTCACGCGCCTTGATCGCGCGCTTGCGCGAAGGCGTGCCCAGGATGTACACCAGAATGCCCATGGGCAGCAGCCCATACAGCGCGAACGTGATCACGGCGCCCAGCAGCGTCCCGGTGGGGCTGGTGGCTTCGGCCACCGCCATCATGAGGGTGACGTAGGTCCAGGCGATGACGATGAGGTACATTGGTTTATGTTCGCTGCGAGCGTTGAATCCGTTGCCATGCTGAAGTGGGTCGGCAACAATGAACCCGAGACACAAAAAACAAGAAGCCCTGCCGCTGCGAGCGACCAATCACTGAGGAAAGAGCATGAATTCTGAATCACCATGGGCCGAGAGCGCCCAGCAGTTCCAGCAGATTTTCGGGCAAAGCTGGTCACAGGCACTGCAGTCGTTCCAGAAGCTGGACCTTGGTACGCAGGTACCCGCCACCCCCCCTCTGAAGTTTTCACCCAGCAAGCTGCAGGCGCTGCAGCAGCAGTACCTGAAGGAAGCGCAGGAACTGTGGGCGCAGGGCCTGCAGGGCGCGCCCGAGGTCAAGGACCGCCGCTTCGCCGGCGAGGGCTGGGCCAGCAACCCCGTCGCGGCCTTCTCGGCCGCCGCCTACCTGCTCAATGCGCGCACCCTGATGGGCTTGGCCGAGGCGGTGGAGTCCGACGAAAAGACCAAGGCCCGCATCCGTTTCGGCGTGGAGCAATGGATGGCCGCCATGGCGCCGAGCAACTTCCTGGCCTTCAACGCCGAGGCGCAGAAGAAGGCCATCGAAACCAAGGGCGAGAGCATTGCCAAGGGCATGCAGAACCTGCTGCACGACATCACACAGGGCCATGTGTCGATGACCGACGAAAGCCTGTTCGAGGTGGGCCGCAACGTGGCCACCACCGAGGGCGCCGTGGTGTATGAGAACGAGCTGTTCCAGCTGCTCGAATACAAACCACTCACCGCCAAGGTCTATGAGCGCCCCTTCCTGCTGGTGCCGCCGTGCATCAACAAGTTCTACATCCTCGACCTGCAGCCCGAGAATTCGCTGATCCGCTACGCCGTCGAACAAGGCCATCGCACCTTTGTCGTGAGCTGGCGCAACCCCGGCGATGCCCTGGCCCACAAGACCTGGGACGACTATGTGGAAGATGGCGCGATGGCGGCCATCGACGTGGTGCGGAACATCACCGGCGCCGAACAGATCAACGCGCTGGGCTTCTGCGTGGGCGGCACCATCCTGAGCAATGCGCTGGCCGTGCTGGCGGCGCGGGGCGACGAGCCCGTGGCCAGCGCCACGTTCCTCACCACCCTGATCGACTTCACGGACACCGGCATTCTGGATGTGTTCATCGACGAGGCGTTCGTGAAGTTCCGCGAGATGCAGATGGGGCAGGGCGGGCTGATGAAGGGGCAGGACCTGGCATCGACCTTCAGCTTCCTGCGTCCCAACGACCTGGTGTGGAACTACGTGGTGGGCAACTACCTCAAGGGCGAGACGCCGCCGCCGTTCGATCTCCTGTACTGGAACAGCGACAGCACCAACCTGCCCGGGCCGTTCTACGCGTGGTACCTGCGCAATTTCTACCTGGAGAACAACCTGGTCAAGCCCGGCAGGCTCACCGTGTGCGGCGAGAAGATGGACCTTGGAAACCTCACGCTGCCGGTGTACATCTACGGCTCGCGCGAAGACCACATCGTGCCCATCAACGCCGCCTATGCATCCACCCAGGTGCTGCCTGGCAAGAAGCGCTTCGTGATGGGGGCCTCGGGCCACATCGCAGGCGTCATCAACCCCCCCGCCAAGGGCAAGCGCAGCCACTGGATCCGCGCGGACGGCAAGCTGCCCGCCACGCTGGACTCGTGGCTGGAGGGCGCGACCGAACACCCCGGCAGCTGGTGGACCGATTGGTCCGGATGGCTCAAGGGCCATGCCGGCAAGCAGATCGCGGCCCCCAAGGCCTACGGCAAGGGCACGAAATTCAGAGCCACCGAGCCGGCACCGGGCAGCTACGTCAAGCAGAAGGCGTGACATGCGCAAGCCCCTGGGTCGCCTCTGGCCTGCATTGCCGATCAGGGACGGCGGCGCCGCCCCGCATTGCGGCCCCTGTCTGGCGCCCCGCGCCGGGGCAGCGCCGGCACCGGCGGATACGCAAAAGCACTGATCCGCGGCGCTGCGAGAATTACCAAGCAACAACCCCCAACCACAAGGACATTCCATGGAAGACATCGTCATCGTTTCGGCCGCCCGCACCGCCGTGGGCAAGTTTGGTGGCGCACTGGCCAAGACGCCCGCGACCGAGTTGGGCGCCATCGTGATACGCGAAGCCATCGCGCGCGCGGGCCTCTCGTCCGACCAGATTGGTGAAGTCATCATGGGCCAGGTGCTGACCGCGGGCGTGGGCCAGAACCCGGCGCGCCAGGCCTCCATGAAGGCCGGTGTGGCCAAGGAGACCCCCGCGCTCACCATCAACGCCGTGTGCGGCTCGGGCCTCAAGGCCGTGATGCTGGCGGCGCAGGCCGTGGCATGGGGCGACAGCGAGATCGTCGTGGCCGGCGGGCAGGAGAGCATGAGCCTGTCGCCCCACGTGCTCAACGGTTCGCGCGACGGCCAGCGCATGGGCGACTGGAAGATGGTCGACTCGATGATCGTCGATGGCCTGTGGGACGTCTACAACCAGTACCACATGGGCATCACGGCCGAGAACGTGGCCAAGCAGTACGGCATCACCCGCGACATGCAGGACGCTCTGGCGCTGGCGAGCCAGCAAAAGGCCGCTGCCGCGCAGGATGCCGGCAGGTTCGCTGACGAAATCGTGGGCGTGAGCCTGCCGCAGAAGAAAGGCGACCCCATCGTCTTCAATGCCGACGAATACCTCAACCGCAAGACCAATGCCGAAGCGCTGGCCGGCCTGCGCCCCGCGTTCGACAAGGCAGGGAGCGTGACGGCGGGCAATGCCTCGGGTCTCAATGACGGCGCGGCCGCCGTGGTCGTGATGAGCGCCAAGAAGGCCGCCGCCCTGGGCCTCAAGCCCCTGGCACGCATCGCGGCCTTCGGCACCAGCGGCCTGGACCCCGCCACCATGGGCATGGGCCCTGTGCCTGCATCGCGCAAGGCGCTGCAGCGCGCGGGCTGGAGTGCCGCGGATGTGGACCTGTTCGAACTCAACGAAGCCTTTGCCGCCCAGGCCTGTGCCGTGAACAAGGAGCTGGCCATCGATCCGGCCAAGGTCAATGTGAATGGCGGCGCCATCGCCATCGGCCACCCCATCGGCGCGTCCGGCTGCCGCATCCTCGTGACGCTGCTGCATGAAATGCAGCGCCGCGACGCCAAGAAGGGGCTCGCCGCGCTGTGCATTGGCGGAGGCATGGGCGTATCGCTCGCGGTGGAGCGCTGAGGCGCCAGGGGGGCGCGGCAGTCCATGCCGCGCAACCTCCACCGATCCCGGGCCGAGGCCGCGTTCGCGCGGCTTTTTTTATTTCCGAACGCCGTCAGGCTGCGATCCGCATGCCGGTATGGCCGTGGACCTTTTTTGTATCAAGGCGTGGCAGCGCGCGCCGAATTCAGGGCGTCCTGGCCGCGGTGCAGGCCAATCTGTCAAAAAGGAAAGGGCTTCAGTGTTTTCCTTCACGGCAGTGTCCGATTTCTTGGGTAGAGTGGACGCTGAAGGCATCACCAATCAACAAGGAGAAATCACATGAGCCAGAAAGTTGCATACGTCACCGGCGGCATGGGCGGCATCGGAACCGCCATTTGCCAGCGCCTGCACAAGGAGGGCTTCAAGGTCATTGCCGGTTGCGGACCGACCCGCGACCATGCCAAGTGGCTGGGTGAGCAAAAGGCCCTGGGCTACACCTTCCATGCGTCAGTGGGCAATGTGGGCGATTGGGATTCCACGGTCGAGGCCTTCGGCAAGACCAAGGCGGAACACGGCAACATCGACGTGCTGGTGAACAACGCGGGCATCACGCGCGACCGCATGTTCCTCAAGATGTCGCGCGAAGACTGGGATGCGGTGATCGAGACCAACCTGAACAGCATGTTCAACGTCACCAAGCAAGTGGTGGCCGACATGGTGGAAAAGGGCTGGGGCCGCATCATCAACATCAGCTCGGTCAATGGCGAGAAGGGCCAGGCAGGCCAGACGAACTATTCGGCCGCCAAGGCGGGCATGCATGGGTTTTCGATGGCCCTTGCGCAGGAACTGGCCACCAAGGGCGTGACGGTCAACACCGTGAGCCCTGGCTACATCGGCACGGACATGGTCAAGGCGATCCGCCCTGACGTGCTCGAAAAGATCGTGGCGACCGTTCCCGTCAAGCGCCTGGGCGAACCCAGCGAAATCGCATCGATCATCGCCTGGCTGGCATCGGAAGAAGGGGGCTATGCCACCGGGGCTGACTTCTCGGTCAATGGCGGCTTGCACATGGGCTGATGGCCTGGGCCCGCTGTTTGCCGCAAAGAACAAAAACCCCGCAGTGCGGGGTTTTTTGTTGGGGAGGAGCAAGAGGGAAGGACTGCCGGGCGTCTTGCCTCGATGGGGCTATGAAATGCGCCACCCGGTGCAAGCATGGCCCACACGTTGGTATGGTTCGTGCTTCATGGTGGTGGCTGGCATTTGAGGGCCTTCGGGCGGGAAACGCTGGCCGCGGCGCCTTCAGAGGCGGGCGGGAGCGCGCTTGCGGTCGCGTTCGTCTTCGGGCCAGGCGGACAAGATTGCGGTGGTATTCATGCTGAAAACTCCTGTGATGTACCAACAACGCAGCCAATCCACAGTCCGTTGACAGCGTTTCGCAAAAAAATGCAACCGCCAGTGCCCGTCTGTTTACAATGTAAATCGCTATCAAAAATGAAGCACTAAATGCTTTCCAGATATGCGCCAATGCCAAAAAATAGAGTCTTTTGGCTTACATGGATTTACATTTTCAACCCGCTGCCGACGCCGACATTTCTTCCAGGGCCGAAGAAATTTCCAGCCAACGCTCCTCCAGCCTGGCTGTCTCGTCGTTCCCTGCCTTGAGGTTGCGGCCACACTCGGCGATCTCCGCCGGCGCAAGGGCCTGGGTGAGCTTGTGCTCCAACGCGGCCCGCTCGGTGGACAGGGCGGCCAGGCGCTTGTCGATTTGTTCCAGCTCCTTTTTCAGGGGCCGGGTTTTTTCCGCCTGCTGCTGACGCACCTGGGCATCGAGCTTGCGCTGCTCCCGTCCATCGCGCGAAGGGGCGGGGGCGGCGGCCGGTGTGGGGGCCGGGGCGGTCGCGGGGGCGGGATGTGCCACCGCTGGCGAAGGTGCCACGGCGGCTGGGGGTGGTGTCTGGCTCGCCGCTGAGGATGTCTGCGCCTGCTCGGCCAGGCGGGCCTCCTCGCGCAGGCGTTTGGATTCCTCGAGCAGGTAGCGCTGGTAGTCGTCCAGATCGCCGTCAAAAGGCCCTACGACGCCCCGGCCCACCATCCAGAAGTCCTCGCAGACCGAGCGCAGCAGCGCGCGGTCGTGGCTGACCAGCATGACCGTGCCATCGAAGTCGTTGAGCGCCATGGCCAGGGCTTCGCGGGTTGCCAAGTCGAGGTGATTGGTGGGCTCGTCCAGCAACAGCAGATTGGGGCGCTGCCAGACGATCATCGCCAGCACCAGCCGCGCCTTTTCGCCGCCGCTCATGGTGCCCACGGCCTGCTTGACCATGTCGCCTGTGAAGTTGAACGTGCCCAGGTAGCTGCGCAGGTCCTGTTCGCGGCTCGGTTGCTTGATATCGGGCCCCAGCTCCTTGGCCAGGCGGATCATGTGCTCCAGCGGGTTCTCCGCGGGGCGCAGCACGTCCAGTTCCTGCTGGGCGAAGTAGCCGATGTTCAGTCCCTTGCCCTCGGTCACGCTGCCGCCCAGGGGTTTCATGGTGCGGGCGATGGTCTTGACCAGGGTGGATTTGCCCTGGCCGTTGGCGCCCAGGATGCCGATGCGCTGGCCCGCCAGCACCGAGCGGTTCACGCCCCTGAGAATGGTGGTGGCCGCGCCCTCGTCATCCACATAGCCGAACGATGCGTCGCTGATCGCCAGCATCGGATTGGGCAGGTTGGCCGGCTCCTTGAACTCGAACGTGAAGTCCGCTTCGGCCAGCACTGGCCCGATCTTCTCCATGCGTTCGAGTTGCTTGACGCGGCTTTGCGCCTGCTTGGCCTTGCTGGCCTTGGCCTTGAAGCGGTCGATGAACTTCTGCAGGTGGGCCATCTTCTCCTGCTGCTTGGCAAAGCTGGCCTGTTGCAGTTCGAGTTGCTGGGCGCGCAATTCCTCGAACTTGCTGTAGTTGCCGCCGTAGCGGTTCAACTCGCCTTGCTGGATCTGCAGGGTGACGTTGGTGATGGCGTCGAGGAACTCCCGGTCGTGGCTGATCACGATCATGGTGCCCGCATAGCGCTTGAGCCAGGCTTCCAGCCAGACCAGCGCGTCCAGGTCCAAGTGGTTGGTGGGTTCGTCCAGCAGCAGCAGGTCGCTGGGGCACATCAGGGCCCGCGCCAGCTGCAGGCGCATGCGCCAGCCGCCCGAAAAGCTGTTGACCGGCTGCTCCAGCTCGCTCACGCGAAAGCCCAGGCCCAGGATCAGCGCCTGGGCGCGCGCCACGGCGTCGTGTGCGCCGGCGTCGTGCAGGTCGGAATACGCATGGGCAATGGCCATGCCGTCGTCGCTGGCCTCGGCCTCCACCAGCTGCTGCTGGACCTCGGCCAGCCGAGTATCGCCTTCCAGCACGAACTCGGTCGCGGACTGGTCCGTCTCGGGCATGTTCTGCGCGACTTCGGCCATGCGCCAGCTCGCGGGGATGTGGAAGTCTCCACCGTCTTCATGGAGCTTGCCGCTGAGCAGGGCGAACAAGCTGGACTTGCCCGCGCCGTTGCGGCCCACGAGTCCGACGTTCTCGCCGGGGTTGATGGTGGCGGAAACGCTGTCGAGCACGACTTTGGCGCCGCGTCGCAAGGTAACGTTCTTGAGGGTGATCATCCGGAGTTCACAAAAAGGCGCACCCGCGCTGGGCGGGTGGCATGAAAAAGCAGGGGGCCAGCGCTGCTGCAATCGGTGCAGCCGATGCAAGCGGCAGCGGCGCGCAACCCTCTATTGTGCCGCGAGACGGGATTGGGCGGCCAGGGCCCGCCGGGTCACCAGCAAAACCTGGTCTTCGCCAGCGCTGGTATCGAGCCAGAACACAGGCAACTGGGGGAAGGCTGCTTCAAAATAGGCGCGCTCGTTGCCGATTTCCAGAATGATCACGGCATCCTCGCTCATGCAGGCGGGCGCGGCAGCAAACAGCTGGCGTACGAAGTCCATGCCATCACTGCCGCCGGCCAGGGCGAGTGCGGGCTCGGCGCGGTACTCGGCGGGCAAGGTGGCCATGCTGGCCGCATTCACGTAGGGCGGGTTGCACAGGATCAGGTCCCAGGGGCCGGGCAGGGCCTGAAGGCCGTCGGAGAGCTGCAGCTGGATGCGGTCCTGCAGGCCGTGCTTGTCCACGTTGATCCGGGCCACGGCCAGGGCGTCGGGCGAGATGTCGGCACCCGTCACCAACACCTCGGGCCAGGCCATGGCGGCCAGCACGGCCAGGCTGCCGTTGCCCGTGCACAGGTCCAGCACCCGGTGGGTGTGGTCGCTCAGGTACTCGTCCGCGCCGCCGTCGACAAGCAGCTCGGCGATGAAGCTGCGCGGGACGATGGCGCGTTCGTCCACATAGAACGGCACGCCCTGGAGCCAGGCCTCCTGCGTAAGGTAGGCGGCGGGCTTGCGCGTGCGGACGCGTTCTTCGAAAAGGGTGGCCACCAGGGCGACCTGCTCGGGTGCGACAGACTGGTTTCTCAGGGAATCGGGCGCGTCCGACAGGTCGCTGTCCAGCGGCAGGCCCAGGCGCCACAGCACGAGCCAGGCGGCTTCATCGTGGGCGTTCGTGGTGCCATGGCCAAAGGAAACGCCAGCTTCGGCCAGTTGCCGGCTACCCGATTCGACGAGCGCGCCGACCGTGGTGCCCGCCATTGCGTGGGGTGCCGCCGTGCTCATGCACGCACCGCCGGGGCGGCCTCGGGGGCTGCCAGCGCCTGCGCATGCAGGTTTTCCAGTGTGCGGCGGTAGATGTTCTTGAGCGGTTCGATGTCGGCCACCACCACGTGTTCGTCGATCTTGTGGATGCTGGCGTTGGGCGGGCCCAGCTCGATCACCTGGGGGCAGACCTGCGCGATGAAGCGGCCATCGCTGGTGCCACCCGTGGTGGAGAGCTCGGTCGTGAGGCCGGTCTCCGCCGCGATGGCCTGTTGCACGGCGTCCACCAGTTCACCCGGCGTGGTGAGAAAAGGCTGTCCGCCCAACGTCCAGCGCAGGTCGTACTCCAGCCCGTGGCGGTCGAGCACGGAGTGCACGCGCTGCTTGAGTCCTTCCGCCGTGGATTCGGTGGAGAAGCGGAAATTGAAGTCCACCACCACGTCCCCCGGGATGATGTTGGTGGCGCCCGTACCGCCATGCATGTTGCTGATCTGCCAGCTGGTGGGCGGGAAGAAGGCATTGCCCTGGTCCCATACCGTCGAGGCCAGTTCGGCCAGGGCAGGCAGCGCCTGGTGGATGGGGTTGCGCGCCAGTTGCGGGTAGGCGATGTGGCCCTGGATGCCCCGCACGGTGAGCTTGCCGCTGAGCGTGCCGCGCCGGCCGTTCTTGATCATGTCGCCGGTGCGTTCGACCGACGTGGGCTCGCCGACGATGCAGTAGTCCAGTTGCTCGCCGCGCGCCTTGAGCTGCTCGACCACGACCTTGGTTCCGTCCACTGACGGGCCTTCCTCATCGCTGGTGAGCAGGAAGGCGAGCTGGACCAGGGGCTCTGGCGTGTGCGCCAGGAATTCCTCGACCGCCACGACGAACGCGGCGATGGAAGTCTTCATGTCGCTGGCGCCCCGGCCGTAGAGCTTGCCGCCACGGTGTGTGGGGACGAAGGGATCGCTGCTCCACTGCGCCAGCGGCCCCGTGGGCACCACATCGGTGTGGCCTGCGAATACTATTGTTTTGATAGCTGATGGCGCTTTTCCACCCTGGGCTGCAGCCCGTTTTGCCCACAAATTGCTGACACGGAAATCCGCCGGGCCGCTGTCCAGCCGTTCGCACACGAATCCCAGCGCGGCCAGGCGGGCCGCCAGCACGTCAAGGCAGCCCGCGTCCTCGGGGGTGATGGAGGGCAGGGCGATGAGCTGTTCGGCCAGATGCAGTGTGCGGGACATGGGAAGGGGTGGGTAAGACAGGGGGCGTTTAAATAGTCGATTGTCCCAGACGCCGCGTCAGACACGGGCCCGGCCCGGGCGTGTGGCGCCGGGCACGCGCCGCAGCCAGGGCGCCGTCACCCCGGGGGCAGTGCGCCGAAGGCGACTCAGGAGGGATCATGCAGCCGGTTTCACGTCCAAAACGATCTCGGTGAACGAAGGCTGGTCGTCCGGGGTATCCCGCGCTTCTTTCTGGGCCTTGGCCGCATTGGCCGCCAGGGAGAAGTCGTTCTGCAGGCGCCACATGAGGTTGGTGGGGGAATCCGCGTACGCCAGGCCTTCCTTGCGGTCGATCTTGGATTCCATGATCAGGTGCGCCAGCGCTTCCTCAAAGGTCTGCGAACCTTCCGCCATGGATTTCTCCATCGCTTCCTTCACGCCGGAGAAATCGCCTTTCTCCACCAGCTCGGACACCAGCTTGGAATTGAGCATCACTTCCACCGCGGGGACGCGGCCGCCATCCGATTTGCGGACCAGGCGCTGCGACACCACGGCCTTGAGCGCGGAAGCCAGGTCGCCCAGCATGGTGGGTCGCACTTCCACGGGGTAGAACGACAGGATCCGGTTGAGCGCGTGATAGCTGTTATTGCCGTGCAGCGTGGCCAGGCAAAGGTGGCCCGATTGCGCATACGCAATGGCGGCGGACATGGTTTCGCGGTCGCGGATTTCCCCGATCAGGATCACGTCGGGCGCCTGGCGCAGCGCGTTCTTCAGGGCTGTCTGCAGCGACTGCGTGTCGCTGCCGATCTCGCGCTGGTTGACGATGGATTTCTTGTTCTTGAACTGGTACTCGACCGGGTCCTCGATGGTGAGGATGTGGCCGGTCAGCGCTTCGTTGCGGGTGTCGATCATGGACGCGAGCGTGGTGCTCTTGCCCGAGCCCGTGGCGCCCACCACCAGGATGAGCCCGCGCTTTTCCATGATCAGCTCGCGCAGCACGGGAGGCAGGCCCAGGGAACTGAATTCCGGGATCTGCTGCGAGATGAAGCGGATCACCACCGCATAGCTGCCCCGCTGGCGCATGGCGCTGACGCGAAAACGCCCCACGCCGCTGAGTGGCACGCCCATGTTGAGCTCGCCGGTTTCTTCCAGCTCTTCGATGCGGTCCGGAGGGACCACTTCGGAGAGCAGGTTGCGCGGAGCATCCGGCGGCAGGATCTGGTTGTTGATCGGCACGCACTCGCCGTTGATCTTGATCAGCGCCGGCGCATTGGCCGACAAATAGACGTCGGAGGCTTTTTTCTCGGCCATCAGGCGAAGAATCCGTTCCATCGTGCTCATGGTGTGTCCCTCTGTTTGTCGTCTTTGTCTGGGGTGGCGCTGATCGTGCCGGTCAGGTGCGGGGCCGGTCAGCCGCGATCAGTCGCGCAGCAGGTCGTTGATGCTGGTCTTGGAGCGCGTCTGCGCGTCCACCTGCTTGACGATGATGGCGGCGTACATGCTGTAGGGCGCGCCGTTGGCGGCCGTCTTGGGCAGGTTGCCGCTGACCACCACCGAGCCAGAGGGCACGCGGCCATAGCTGATCTCGCCCGTGGCGCGGTTGAAGATGGGGGTGCTCTGGCCCAGGTACACGCCCATGCCCAGCACCGAATTTTCTTCCACCACCACGCCTTCGACGACTTCGGAGCGCGCGCCGATGAAGCAGTTGTCTTCGATGATGGTGGGGCCGGCCTGCAGCGGCTCCAGCACGCCGCCGATGCCCACGCCGCCCGACAGATGCACGTTGGCGCCGATCTGCGCGCACGAGCCCACGGTGGCCCAGGTGTCGACCATGGTGCCTTCGCCCACGTAGGCGCCGATGTTCACGTACGACGGCATCAGGATCGCGCCCTTGGCGATGAAGCTGCCGCGGCGCGCCACGGCGGGGGGCACCACGCGCACGCCCGTGGCTTTCATCTCTTCTTCGGAGAGGTGGGCGAATTTCGTCTGCACCTTGTCGTAGAAGCCCAGGTCGCCGGCCTTGACCACTTCGTTGTCCTTGAGGCGGAACGACAGCAGCACGGCCTTCTTGATCCACTGGTGCACGGTCCACTGGCCCACGCCTTCGCGCGTGGCCACGCGCAGCTTGCCGTTGTTCAACTCGGCGATCACGTGCTCGACAGCGTCCTGGATTTCCTTGGGGGCGGCGGAGGGCGAGAGGCTGGCGCGGTTGTCCCAGGCGTTGTCGATGAGGGTTTGGAGTTGTTGGGTCATGTCGTTGTCGATCAGATCAGGCAGTACGGGATTGGATGAATTGCACGATGCGCAGCGCGGCTTCCACGCATTCTTCGGTTTCGGCCACCAGGGCCATGCGCACGCGCTGGGCGCCGGGGTTGCTGCCCTGGGCCTCGCGGGCCAGGTAGCTGCCGGGGAGCACGGTGACATTGTATTGAGCCAAGAGGGCGCGCGCGAACTCGGCGTCGTCCATGCCCAGGGCTTCGGGCACCTTGGCCCACAGGTAGAAGCCGGCATCCGGCAGGGCGACTTCCATGACGCCGGCGAGCAAGGGCGTGACCTGGGCGAATTTCTTGCGGTAGCGCGCGCGGTTCTCCACCACGTGCTGTTCATCGCCCCAGGCGGCAATGCTGGCCGCCTGCACGATGGGGCTCATGGCGCTGCCATGGTAGGTGCGATACAGCAGGAACGCCTTGATGAGGGCCGCGTCACCCGCCACGAAGCCGCTGCGCATGCCGGGCACGTTGCTGCGCTTGGAGAGGCTGGTGAAGGAAATGAGGTTCCTGTAGCCGCCGCGGCCCAGCTGGTCTGCGGCTTGCAGGCCGCCCAATGGAGGTTCGTCGCGGAAGTAGATCTCGCTGTAGCACTCGTCCGAGGCAATGACAAAACCAAAGCGGTCGCTCAGTTCAAAGAGCTTCTTCCATTCGCCGAGCGGCATGACCGCGCCGGTGGGGTTGCCGGGGGAGCACACGAAAAGCAGCTGGGTCCGCTGCCACACCGTTTCCGGCACGGCGTCCCAATCCACCGCGAAGTTGCGCGCCGGATCGCTGGCCGCGTAGTAGGGGGTGGCGCCCGCCAGCAGCGCGGCGCCTTCGTAGATCTGATAGAACGGATTGGGGCAGACCACCAGCGGCTGGCCCTGTGAAGGGTCGATGACGGTCTGCGCAAACGAGAAAAGCGCTTCCCGCGAACCGTTCACGGGCAGGACCTGGGTCGCGGGGTCCAGGGTGATCGCATACCGCTGATTCAGCCATCGGGTGAAGGCCTCGCGCAGAGCCGGCTCCCCCGCCGTGGCCGGGTAGCTCGCCAGTCCACTGAGGTTGTTACTAAGTGCATCTTTGATGAACTGCGGTGTAGGATGGCGTGGCTCGCCCATGCCCAGGCTGATGGGACTGTAGGCTGCCGGGGGAGCCACCCCCGCGAATAGCTGCCGCAGCCGCTCGAAAGGGTAGGGCTGGAGATGGGAAAGCAGGGGATTCATGGGGCGCCATTATGGGCGATGGGCCCGGTCCATTGCCGCAGCATGCGCGGGCTGCGGGCCCGGGTGGGCGGCGCCCCGGCAGGCCCCCTGCACCCGGTCTGTCAATCCGCCGTAAGTGCCGGCCCCTAGGATTCGCGCCAGTTGCAAGAACGACAAGAGGAGACATGATGTCAGGATTCCTACCGCTGCGTCCGGGACTTTGGTGGATGCGCAGGTGGCATCTGCCTGGCAAACTGCTCTCGCTGGGTTTCCTGGTGGCGGCCGCGCTCGCCATCGCGGCATGGGGATCGCCCTGGTGGTTGTTCGCGCTGGGTGCCGGAGCGGTGGCCTATGCCCTGCTGGCGCTCTACATCAGCCTCTCGAGCGACCTCGCCGGGCTGGCGCGGACCATCGAGCTGACCCAGGGCGGGGATCTGCGCGCACAGGCCCGCGGCGACCATGGGCACGATGAGGTCGCAGAGATGGCGAAGTCGCTCGACCGCATGGTGATCACGCTCTCCTCCATGGTGGCCGACATCCGCAGCAACGCGGCGCTGGTGGCCCATGCGGGCCAGAGCCTGGCCGAGGGCAACCGGTCCCTGGCCGACCGCACCGAGCAGCAGGCGGCCAATCTGGAACAGACAGCGGCCAGCGTGGAACAGTTGTCGTCCGCCGTGCAGAACAACGCGCAGACGGCCCAGAGTGCCGATGCGCGGGCCGCCCAGGTGCGCAGCGCGGCCGATGCGGGCGCGCAAGCCATGGCACGTGCCGTTCAATCGGTCGAAGCCATCCAGCAAGGGGCGCGGCGCATGACCGAAATCATCGGCGTCATCGACAGCATTGCATTTCAGACCAACATCCTGGCCCTGAACGCCGCCGTCGAGGCCGCACGGGCGGGTGAGCAGGGCCGCGGGTTTGCCGTGGTGGCCGCGGAGGTGCGCACGCTGGCCAAGCGGTCCAGCGATGCGGCGCACGAAATCCGCGAGCTGATCGGCGCCTCGGTCAGCCAGGTCGAGACCAGCGCGGGCCTGATCCGTTCGGCCGGGGAGGGCATCTCCGACATGGCGGGAGGTATTCGCAGCGTGGCGGCCAGCATGTCCGAGATCTCCGGGTCGAGCACCGAGCAGAGCACGGGCCTGCGCGAGGTCAGTGCCGCCGTGCAGCAACTGGACCAGATCACCCAGCACAACGCCCAGATGGTGGGCCATGCCGTGCAACAGGCCGAAGCCCTGGAGAGCCGGGCATCCACGTTGTCGCGCGCGGTGTCGGCATTTCGCCTGCAGCAGGGCACCGCCGAGGAGGCCGTGGCGCTGGTGAGCAGGGCCGTCGCACTGCACAAGAGCACTTCGCGCGACCAGTTCCTGCGAAGCATTACCGACAAGAGCCAGCCGTACCACGACCGGGACATGTATGTGTTTGTGCTGGATACAGCCGGTACCTATCTTGCCTTTGGTGGCAACACCGCCAAGGTGGGTACACGCGTACAAGACATTCCAGGCATCGCGGGGGACCGCCTCGTGAGCGATATTGTCGGCCAGGCCGACCATGCCCCGGGCTGGGTGGAGTACAACATCACCAACCCCTCCACCGGCGCGGTGCAGACAAAGATGTCCTATGTCAGCCGCGTGGGAGATCTGTATGTGGGGTGTGGGGTGTACAAGGCGCTGGCGGCGCGCTGAGCACACCTGGCGGGCTTCTGTGCAGAAGGCAGAAGGAAGGGCGGAGGCCTCCTCACTGCCTTGTGCGTCTAGCGCGGGTTTTGGGCGCGCCGCTGGCGGGCACGTTCCAGCGCGGCGGCAATGGCGGCCTGGCGCAGTGCCTGGGCCTTGTCCTCTTCGCCTCGGATGAGAGAGGTGGACGGATTGTGGTCTGCCGAGGCTATGGTGGGCATGGCAGCCCCGTTGATCTCGGGAAAATCCTTGTCTTCCACCACCGCCTCCAGGGGCAGGCGTTCGCGGTGCGCCTGATAGCGCTGGCGTGCCTGCTGGGCCAGCGGCGCGGACCAGGCGGACCAGCCAGTGGCGGCACCGCTGATGTTTTCCATGTGGATGCAATCCACCGGACACACAGGCACGCACAGTTCGCAGCCGGTGCAGTAAGGCTCAATGACCGTGTGCATTTTCTTGTGGGTACCCACGATGGCGTCGGTGGGGCAGGCCTTGATGCACAGCGTGCAGCCTATGCACCACGCCTCGTCGATGAAAACCACGGCGCGCGGGGCCTCCGTGCCGTGCTCGGCGCTCAGCGGCAAGACCGGCTGCCCGGTGATGGCGGCGAGGCGGGCAATGCCCTCGGCTCCGCCGGGAGGGCACTGGTTGATGGGGACGCCATGCTCCGCAATGGCGTGGGCGTATGCCGCGCAATCCGGGTAGCCGCAGCGCGTGCATTGCGTCTGGGGCAATGCCGCGTCAATCCGCACCGCAAGCGCTGACGGTGCTGCGGGGGGAGGGCTGGGAATGTGCGGCGGTACGCTCAAGCCTTGCGGGCCGCGCTGCGGCGGGTGCGGGATGGCGTTGCGGCGCTGACGGTCGCCTTGGCCGCCGCGACCGGGTCTGCCTCGGCGGGCGCCGCCGCTCCCGTGGGCTTGGTGCGGTTGCCAGCGGGGGCCACCCAGCGGGTGGCCACGGGCGCCGCGGCTTTCACAGCCGTCCTGGCGGCTGCCTTGGGGGCCGCGACCTTTTTTGGCGCCAGGCTGGGGGGGTTGTCGTCCGGGGTTTCCGTCACGGGTACCGCGGCCTTTTTCTGGGGCTGTTCATGCTGCAGGATGAAGGCGCGCACCTGCGGGTACACCACTTCGCGCCAGCGCCGGCCGCTGAAGATGCCGTAGTGGCCTGCACCCTTGGCTTCCAGGTGGCGCTGCTCCTTGCGCACGATGCCGCTGCACAGGTCATGCGCGGCCTCGGTCTGCCCCGAACCTGAAATATCGTCGAGTTCGCCCTCGACGGTGAACAGCGCGGTGGTCTTGATGTCCTGCGGGCGCACGCGCTCGATCTTGCCTTCGGGGGAGCGCACGTCCCAGGTACCGTTCACCAGCTTGTAGTCCTGGAACACGGTCTGGATGGTTTCCAGGTAGTAGTCCGCGTCCATGTCGAGCACGGCGTTGTATTCGTCGTAGAACTTGCGGTGGGCCTCGACGCTGGCGTCGTCGCCCTTGATCAGGTCCTTGAAGTAATCGTAGTGGCTGCTGGCGTGGCGGTCAGGGTTCATGGCCACGAAGCCGGTGTACTGCAAGAAGCCGGGGTACACACGCCGCCCCGCGCCGGGGAAGTTCTCTGGCACGCGGTAGATCACGTTGTTCTCGAACCATTCGAAGCTGCGGTTCGTTGCCAGGTTGTTGACGGCCGTGGGCGACTTGCGGGCGTCGATCGGCCCCCCCATCATGGTCATGCTCAGCGGCGTGGTTTCACCCCGGCTGGCCATCAGCGACACGGCAGCCAGCACCGGCACCGTGGGCTGGCAGACGCTGATCACATGGCAATTGCCATAGATGCCCTGCAGGTGGCGGATGAATTCCTGCACGTAGTTCACATAGTCGTCGAGGTGGAATTCGCCATCGGCCAGGGGCACCAGGCGGGCATTCTTCCAGTCGGTGATGTAGACCTTGTGGTCCTTGAGCATGGTGCGCACCGTGTCGCGCAGCAAGGTGGCGTAGTGGCCCGACAAGGGAGCCACGATCAGCACCACGGGCTGGGCCTTGAGCTTGGTCAGGGTCGCGGGGTCGTCCGAGAACCGCTTGAAGCGGCGCAGCTCGCAGAACGGCTTGTCCATCTCGATGCGTTCATGCACCGCCACGCCCACGCCATCCACATCCACGGAGTGGATCTCGAACGCCGGCTTTTCGTAGTCCTTGCCCAGGCGGTACAGCAGTTCGTAGCCTGCGGACATGCGCTGCGCCAACGGGCTTTCGCTGAACGGCGACATAGGGTTGCTGAACAGCTTGGCAGCGGCCTGTGCGAAATCGGTAAATGGCTCCATCAGCGAGCGCTGGGTTTCGTAGATGTGATACAGCATGGGCGAAACTCCGTTTTGTTGCAGTGCAATATAGCAGCACTTGGTAACAAGCGCATGGAGGAAAACCACCAATGACCAGTCACCTATGCGACAGGCCGGGGGGTTCAGGGCACGTCCCGGTCCTGCCGGATGCCCCAAGCCCGCCTTGCTACAAACCCAATAGCAAAGAAGGTAATGAGACAGGGCGTGGAATGCCTTTCGCGGGCTATTGCGGCCTGGGCTCCGCGTGCTCCTGCAGCCACGCTTCAAAGGATTCGCGCGCCGAGTTGCGCAATGCCGGGCGGAACGCCGCCTTGTTACTCAGGTACAGGCAGTGCCGGATCACGGTGTAGGGGTTGAAGCTCGCCTGGGGGTTCTGCTCTTCAAAATGCTGCTTGTAGCGCTTGACCACGCCCACGGTCTCGCGCATCAGCGCGTTGAAGCGTGCCCGTGTCATGCCGGGAGACCAGACCTGGATGTCATCCACGAAACCGTCCACCTTGGACGGCTCGAACTCGAAGTCCTTGAAGAAGTGCGTCGCGATCTTGAGGAAGGTGAACGCGTTGAGCTCGCTGCTGGGCGCCGGTGTCTTGCTGGGAGCCTGCGGGTTGCTGTCGTCGGGTGCGGCATCGGCGAGGGGTTCCTCCGTCTCGTCGGGCGCCTGGAGCAGTTCCGCGGCCGTGGCATCGCGGATCTGGCGGAACTCGCGGTCGGCCAGCTCGAACAGGGCAGACAGCACATTGATGCGCCGCTTGAGCTGGCCGGGAATGGACTTCTTGTACTTGATCCGGTGGTCCAGCACGCTCCAGGAGTCCTGGATGATGGTGCGCACTTGCAGCTCGAAGGGCAGGTGGGCGTAGGCCGCGTGCTCGGGCAAGCCGCGTTCGGCGGTGCTCAGCTTGAGGTCCAGGTGCAGGCCCTTGTAGCCAAACGATGCCTCGGTGCTTTCCACCGCCGTCACCTTGTCCGTGACATCGATCACCGCGAAGTGCGAACGCACGATCTGGGCGATCTTCTCCAGCTCATCCTCATAGAGGCACACCACGCGCACGCCGACCAGGTCCGTGATGTAGCCCTGGATCTCGTAGGCCGTGTTGCTTTCTTCCAGCGACGGACGATATTTGCGCACGAACTTGCGGATGCATTCATCCACCTCCTTCACCCGGCCTTCCACCTTGGCGATGTCCACGCCTCCTGCACGCGTGACCACGGCCGCGACCATGCCCGTGAGGGCTGCGCAGGCCGCCTCCAGCGCGGCGGACTGCTGCGCGTAGAACGCGCGGAAATGGGATTCCTCCAGGTCGAAATCAAGGGATGGCATGCCGTGTCTCTGCGTTCTGGGTGGGTTCGGATCGGTGGGCTGGCGTGGCGCCTGTCCATGCAAGCATATCCGCCACGGCGCCGGAGCCTGATGCAGGATGTACGGAAAGCCCGTGGGGACGCCCCTGCCTCTTTGCCGCGGGGGGCCGGGGCCGATAATGGTGCCGATCTGTCCCCACCTGTCCAAGGGAACCTGCACGCCTTGTCCCATCCGCCGTCCCCCACGCCCTTCCCGGCAAGGCCAGGAAAGCCATGACCCCGCCGCCGCATCCCCCAGGGGGCCCGCCTGCGGCGGCTGATGGCGTGCGCGAGGCTTCGCGCCTGGACGGCGCCGCCAGCCAGCGGTGGCTGGCCGAGGTGCTGCCACCCCTGGTCGCGGCACTCATGCTCGGTTTGACCTTTTTGTACTGGCAGAGCGAGGAGCGCGGCGCGCGGGCCAAGCGCGAGCAGAATTTCCAGGTGGCGGCTGACCACATCGCCTACAACCTTGCGGACCGCCTCGCGACGTACGAGGTGGTGCTGCGCGGGGTCAAGGGGTACTTCGAAGGGTCGGAGCGCATTGACCGTGAAGAGTTTCAAGCCTATGTGGGCGCGCTGCAGCTGCAGGAGACCCGGCCCGGCCTGCAGGGCATCGCGCTCATCCTGCAGTTGCCCGCCTCGGCCCTTGAAGCGCACACCCACGACATGCGCACGCGCGGTTTTCCGGGCTACAGCGTGCGGCCCGCAGGAGCGCGGCCCCTCTACGCGCCCATCACCCATGTCGAGCCGCTGGAAGGTGGCAACCTCGACACCCTGGGTTTCGACACCTTGACGGTTCCCGCCGCCAGGGAGGCGCTCGACAGGGCCCGCCTCACGGGCGAATTGGCGCTGTCCGGCCCGCTGGCGCTTCGCCCGGACAGCGAGCCAAGCCTGGCGATGTACCTGCCTTTGCACGATACCGTGGCCGACATGCGGTCTGGCGATGGCCGGCGTGCGGGACTGGTGGGCTGGGTCAGCGCCACTTTTCGCATCGCCGATGTGGTCCGCGGCATGGCCAGGGAGTTCGATTCGGACATCGGGTTTCAGATCCTCGACGGCATGGTGCCGGGCCCCACGGCATCCGGCACGCGCCTGTTCACCAACACCGAGCCCGCGGCGCAGGCCCCCGCCGCGGAAGCCCCAGGGCTTCAGGCCACCCGGGAGCTGAAGTTTGGCGGGCGGCGCTGGACCTTGCAGATGTCGCCACTGCCCGCGTTCGAGCTGCGTCACGAGGACAACAGCCACCTGCCCGTGGCCGTGATGGGCACGGCATTGAGCCTGCTGCTGGCGTGGTTCACGTGGCTGCTGGCCACGGGGCGCGAGAGGGCGGTGGCGCTGGCGCTGGACATGACGGCCGCGCTGCGGGCCACGCGCGACGACCTGGAAAGCACCCTCAACGCGATTCCCGACCTGCTCTTTGAACTGGGGCTGGACGGCCGCATCCACCACTACCGGTCGGCGCGCTCCGAGCTGCTGGCGCTGCCGCCCGAGATGTTCCTTGGCCGGCTCGTGACGGACGTGGTGCCCCCCGAGGCGGCCGCTGGCTGCCATGCCGCGCTGCAGGAGGCGCACCGCACCGGTTATTCCACCGGCCAGCAGTACCGGCTGGAACTCGATGGCACCACGCACTGGTTCGAGCTGTCCATTGCGCGCAAGGAAAGCGCGGCGCCGGGCGACGGGCCACGGTTCATCGCCTTGTCGCGCGACATCACCGAACGCAAGCTGGCCGAGGCGCGCACCCATCAGCTCGCCTACTTCGACGGACTCACCGGCCTGCCCAACCGGCGCATGCTGCTCGACCGCATGGAACAGGCGCTGCGCAGTGCCCGCAAAGCGGCCCAGGTCGGCGCGGTGCTCTACATCGACCTGGACAACTTCAAGCAGATCAACGACGCGCGCGGCCACACGCTGGGCGATGCCTTGCTGATGCAGGTGGCCGACCGCCTCGTGCAGCGGCTGCGCCCCGGGGATACGGTAGCGCGCCTGGGCGGGGACGAGTTCGTGGTGCTCGTGCACAACCTGGCCTCCGACATGGAATCCGCCGGCCGGGCCGCCCTGCAGATGGCCGAGGAGATGCGGCTGGCGCTGGAGGCTCCCTACACCATCGACACCCATCTTTACAGCAGCACCGGCAGCATCGGCATCACGCTGTTTCCCCAGCGGGACGAGGGCGTGGAGGACCTGCTGCGCGAGGCCGACACGGCCATGTACCGCGCCAAGGACCTGGGCCGCAACCGCGTCCGCTTTTACGAGGCTGCGATGCAGTCCGACGTGCAGGAGCGCCTGGCCCTGGAGCAGGACCTCAAGCAGGCCCACGCGGAAGGGCAGCTGGCCGCTTTCGTGCAAAACCAGGTGGATGCGGCCGGGACGGTGGTCGGCGGCGAGTTGCTGATGCGCTGGGACCACCCCGAGCGCGGCGCCGTGCCGCCCAGCCGCTTCATCCCCATCGCCGAAAGTTCGGGGCTCATTCTGCGCATGGGGGACTGGATGATCCAGCAGGCCTGCGAAACCCTGGCGCGCCTGCAGGCGGCGGGGCACAGCCTGTCGCTGTCGGTCAACGTGAGCCAGCGGCAGTTCCGCCAGGACGATTTCGTGGAGCGCATCCGCCATGTGCTGGCCCGCACCGGCGCCCTGCCGGCGAACCTCATCCTGGAGGTCACGGAAAGCCTTCTCATCGAGAACCTGGACGACACCATTGCCCGCATGACCGAGATCGTGCGGCTGGGCGTGCGCTTTTCCATCGACGACTTTGGCACGGGCTACTCCAGCCTGGCCTACCTCAAGCGGCTGCCGCTGTACGAACTCAAGATCGACAGGAGCTTCGTGCAGGACACGCCCGACGACCCGGACGACACCGCCATCGTGCAGTCCATCATTTCCGTGGCCCGCCACCTGCGCCTGCGCGTGGTGGCGGAGGGCGTGGAAACCCGCGCCCAGGCGGACTTCCTGGCCGACAGCCAGTGCGACTGCCTGCAGGGCTATCTGTTCGGGAGGCCAGAGCCTCTGGAAACCTGGCTGGCCAGACAGGCGCCGCGGGCGTGAACCGCGCTATGCCACCGCTTGTGCGGCAGCGGACGGCGCATACGACTGCATCGCGAGCGCATGCACTTCCCGCGCGGGGCGGTCCTTGAGCAGGTGGTTGCTCCACACCTGGCGCCAGACGCGGGCGCCCGGCAGGCTGTGGCGCAGGCCCAGCATGTGGCGGGCGATGTGGGGCCAGGGCGTGCCATGCTGTGCGGCCTCGCGCTCCATGTACTCGACCATGGCCAGCTCGACCTCTTCGCGGGTCAGGGGGCAGGGCGTGCCACCCTGACTGCCGTAGTAGAGCTGGTCCCAGCGCGCCATCCACCAGGGGTTGTGGTACGCCTCGCGGCCGATCATCACGCCGTCGAGGTGTTCGAGCTGCTGCAGCACCACCTCGTCGGCCTGGATACCGCCATTGATGGCGATCGTGAACTGCGGGAACTCGGCCTTGAGCTGGTGCACCACCTCGTAGCGCAGGGGCGGGATGTCGCGGTTCTCCTTCGGAGACAGGCCCTGCAGCCACGCGTTGCGCGCGTGCACGATGAACACGGTGCAGCCCGCCTCGGCCACCGTGCCGATGAAGTCGCGCACGAAGCCGTAGTCTTCCTGCTTGTCGATGCCGATGCGGTGCTTGACCGTCACGGGCACGGCCACCACGTCCTTCATGGCCTTCACGCAGTCGGCCACCAGCTGCGGCGCCTTCATCAGGCTGGCGCCAAACGCGCCGCGCTGCACCCGGTCGCTGGGGCAGCCGCAGTTCAGGTTGATCTCGTCATAGCCCCATTCCTCGCCCAGCCGCGCGGCGTGGGCCAGCTTGTCGGGCTCGTTGCCGCCCAGCTGCAGGGCCACGGGATGCTCTTCCGTGTTGAAGCGCAGGTGGCGCTCGGTGCCGCCGTGGATGATCGCGCCCGCATTCACCATTTCGGTGTACAGCAAGGTCTGGCGCGTCAGCAGGCGGTGAAAGTAGCGGCAATGGCGGTCGGTCCAATCCATCATCGGCGCGACGGACATGCGCCAGGGGCTCAAAGCGGGGGATTCCACAGCAGGCAAACAGGCAAGGAGAACGGGGGAAAGGCCCGCAGCGGCACGCCCGGACGGGGCGGGCGACGGAGGCTGCAGGGGAGGGCCGTGATTATCCCATTGGCCAACGATCCGCGCCAGCCTGTGGCCATGAGAAAAAAAGGACGCTGCCGCTTGATCCACAAGCGCTTGCCGCTATCAAAATGAAAGCGCCCCGCGTCCCCGCCGTGGCGACAGGCGCCAAGCCTTGTCCTGCCGCAAGGCGGGGCCAAGGCCGCATCGGCGATACTCGCGGCGCTTTTTGATGTTCCTGCCCCATGCCTGCCGGGTGACTGGCTGCCTTGCAGCCGCCTTCTGCGCGGGCGTCGCCTGCCCCTGTTTCCCCATGCACCACACGATTTTTGACACGCCGGTTGTCAACACGCTGCTGCGCGCCTTCTCGCGCGCCACCCTGCGCCTGACGGGCTGGAAGGTGGAGGGAGCCTTGCCCGCCCACGCCGCCAAGAGCGTGCTGATCGCCGCCCCCCACACCAGCAACTGGGATCTGCCGTACACGCTGATGCTGGCGTTTTCGCTGCGCCTGCGGGTGTACTGGATGGGCAAGCAGAGCCTGTTCAGGGCGCCGTTTGGCGGCGTGATGCGCTGGCTGGGCGGGATTCCGGTGAACCGGGAGCAGGCGAACAACCTGGTGGCCAGCTCGGCCCAGGCCATGCGGGACGCGGACGGCCCCATGCAGCTGATCGTGCCGCCCGAGGGCACGCGCGGCAAGACGCGGCACTGGAAGACGGGGTTCTATTACATCGCCCAGCAGGCGGGCGTGCCCATCGTGCTGGCTTTCGTGGACTACGGCCGCAAGGTGGGAGGCCTGGGGCCTGTGTTCGAGCCCACGGGCGATGTGGAACGCGACCTAGCGAGCATCAAGGCGTTCTACGCGCCCATCCAGGGCAAGAACCCGGCGCAGTTCGACGCCTGAGTTGCCTGTCAAGGTTTTTCAATGAAATGGGCCTCTGGGGCTTATCCATAAAGCGCTGGCAGCTATGAAAATTGAAGTGAATGCGCTGGCGGCAGCCGCCGTCACACCCCCACACTGCGCCGGTCGATCTTGCGGCTGAGCACGATGCTGGTCTGCGTCTGGTGCACGCCGTCGAGCTGGCCCACCTTGTCGAGCAGGGTGTCGAGCTGCTCATGGCTCGTGCAGCGCAGGAACACCAGGTAGTCAAACGGCCCGCTCACGGCGGATACCTCTTCGACCTCGGCCATGGCCTCCAGCGCGCGCAACACGGCGGGCGCTGTTTTGGGCAACACGCTGATGGAGCACCACGCGCGCACGGTGGTGGCATCGAGCCGGGCCCCCAGCCGCACGCCGTACCCCGCGACCACGCCCGAGCGCTCCAGCCGTGCAATGCGCGCCACCACGGTGGTGCGGGCCAGCCCCAGCTTGCGCGCCAGCGTGGCCGTGCCCTCGCGGGCGTTGGCCTGGAGCAGGCTCAGCAGCTGGCGGTCGGTGTCGTCCAGGGCCTGGGTCATGGGCAATTTCTCCAGAAAGTCATAACGTCCATCATATTCGCCGTTATGAAAAAACAAAGAGCAGTTTTCGACGATATAAGCACTACACATTGACAGCGCCCTTGCCTAGCATCAAGGCATCTGCAACACCTCTCACCGCTTCACGCGGTGGGCACCACCGGGAGCACCGCCATGACCATCCTTTCCACCACTTCCAGCACCGCCGCCCGTCGTGCCATCACCATCCTCGGCGCGGGCCACATCGGCTTTGCCATGGCGCTGCTGCTGCAGCAGGCTGGCGACTACGACATCCTGGTGGTGGACCGTGACCCGGCGCGCCTGGCCGAAGTGGCCGCATTGGGCGTATCCACCCGGCTGGCGACGGACGACGCGAGCCTGAAGGCGGTCATCGACGGCCGTTTCGCCGTGCTGAACGCGCTGCCGTTTCACCGCGCCGTATCCGTGGCCACGCTGTGCGCAACCGCAGGCGTGCACTACTTTGACCTGACCGAGGACGTGGCGAGCACCCAGGCCATCCGCGCACTCGGCGCCAGTGCCCGCAGCGTGCTCATGCCCCAGTGCGGCCTGGCGCCAGGCTTCATCGGCGTCGTGGGCAACGACCTGGCCCGCCGCTTCGACACGCTGCACACCCTGCGCATGCGCGTGGGGGCGCTGCCGCGCTACCCGCAGGGCGCCTTGCGCTACAACCTGACCTGGAGCACCGAGGGCCTCCTCAACGAATACTGCAACCCCTGCGAAGCCATCGTGGATGGTGTGCGCACCACCGTGCCGGCGCTGGAGGGCCTGGAGACCTTCGCGCTCGACGGCGTGGAATACGAGGCCTTCAACACTTCGGGCGGCCTGGGCACGCTGACGGAGACACTGTCCGGGAAAGCGCGGCAGGTGGACTACCAGTCCATCCGCTATCCCGGCCATTGCGCCATCCTGAAACTGCTGCTCAACGACCTGCGCCTGCGCGACCGGCGCGACCTGCTCAAGGACATCCTGGAAACCGCGGTTCCCACCACCGACCAGGATGTGATCGTCATCTTCGCCACCGCCGCGGGCCTGCGTGGAGGCCGGTTGGTGCAGGAGTCGTATTCCGCCCGCATCGTCGGCAGCCAGGTGGCAGGGCACACGCTGAGCGCCATCCAGCTCACCACGGCGGCGGGCATCTGCACGGCGCTGGACCTGGTGGCACAGGGGCGGCTGCCGCAGCAGGGGTTCGTGGGGCAGGAGTCGGTGCGGCTGCGGGACTTTCTGGCGAACCGGTTTGGCGCGGCCTATGCGGCAGAGGCGGGCTGGACGGCCATGGCGGCGTAGATCCCATCCCAAAACAACACACCCTTGCCGCCTGCTGCGACTGGACCAGCAGGCCGGTGAGCCAACAGGCGGCTGATCCCCAGCGCGGCCCCGGCGGGCAGAGGAAGCCCGGCCCCCATGCGCTGCGGGCGGGGGACTGGCGATGGCGGGCGGATTTTCGTGCCTGCCTGCCTGTCTGTCTGTCTATCGCCCGCCCGGCTTCTGGTACATCCCCTCGATCGCCTCCGCGTAGAACGCCATCAGGTTGTTGCGCTTGAGCTTGAGCGTGGGCGTCATGAAGGTGTTCTCGATCGTCCAGGGCGTGAGCGTGCAGTGCACGGCGCGGGGCACTGCATAGCGGGCGAAGCTGGCGGTGTTTTTTTCGATGCGCGCCAGCACGGCCCGGTGCACGCTGGGGTGGTTCAGGCTGGCGGCGTCCTGCGCGGAGAGGCCCAGGTCGGCCGCCAGGCGCTGCCATTCGTCGCGCTGCAGGACGGCCACGCAGGCGATGAAGGGGCGGTTTTCCCCCACCACGAAGGCCTGCTCCAGCAGCGGATCGGCCAGCAGCGCCAGCTCCAGGTCCCCGGGCGGCACTTTTTCGCCGGTGGAGGTGACGATGATTTCCTTGATGCGCCCCCTGATGTAGATGCGGCCGCCCACGATGTCCGCCTGGTCGCCCGTGCCCAGCCAGCCGTCGGGGCCGAGGATGCGTGCCGTGTCTTCGGGCCGCTTCCAGTAGCCCTTCATGACGATGGGGCCGCGCACCTGCAGTTCGCGGTTCTCGCCAATGCGCACTTCCACGCCGGGCAAGGCCTTGCCCACGCACGCCGGATCGTTGTCGTGCAGTGCGTTGACGGACACCACGGGCGCCGTCTCCGTCATGCCGTAGCCCTGGATGAGCGGCAGGCCCAGGCCCAGAAAGCACTTGGCGATGGTGGGCGACAGCGGGGCGCCGCCGCTCACGGCCACCCGCACACGGCCGCCAAACTGGGCCAGCAAGGGCGTGGCCACCAGGGCTTGCAGCAGCGGCCAGGGCAGTGCGGCCATCCAGCCTCCCGCGGGCTTGCCGGCCTCGGGGGCGGGCGCCGGCAAACCCTGCGCCGCGCAGAAGCGGGCCCAGCCCCTGTTCTGTGCGGCCTCGTACAGCTGCATTTTCCAGGGCGATGGCGAGAGCTTTTCGAGCAGCCTGGCGTGGATGCGTTCGTAGATGCGCGGGACCGAGACCAGCACCGTGGGGCGCACCGTCTTCAGATCCTCGGCCAGCAGGGCCACGGAGCGCGCATACGCCACGCAGCTGCCTGCCGCGATGGGAAGGTAGTAGCCGCCCGTGCGCTCGAACGTGTGCGAGAGCGGCAGGAACGACAGGAACACGTCGTCCACCGTGGGCGCGATGCGCTCCAGCACGGCCTTCACGTCGCTGACCACGTTGCGGTGCGTGAGCATCACGCCCTTGGGCTTGCCGGTGGTGCCCGAGGTGTAGACGATGGCGGCGAGATCGTCCGGGCCGGGCGCGGGGGGCAAGGCCTGCTGCGCTGCCTGTGCGGCGCCTTCGAGCCACTGCGCCAGCGAGCCCACGGCGGGGCCGTGCGACGAGGGCGGGGTGGCGGCGAAGGCGGCGTCCGGCTCGGTCACGATCACCGCGCGCAACGCGGGGAATTCCGTGCCTGTGTCGCGGATCTTCTCCCATTGCTGGGCACTGGCCACGATGAGCATCGAGGCCTCGCAGTCCGAGAGGATGTAGGCGATGCTGCCGGGGTTGTCGATGGCGTGCAGCGGCACCGGCACGCAGCCGGCGGCCAGGGTGGACTGGTCGGCGCACATGGCGTGCAGGCCGTTGGGCAGCAGGATGGCCACGCGCGCGGCCGCGGGCAGCTGCATGGCGGCCAGGGCCTGCGTCCATTCGGCCACGCGCTGCGCGGTCTGCCGCCAGGTCAGGCTGGCCCACGCCTGCGCGGTGGTGTCGAAGGCACGGTAGGCCTCGGCGTCCGGGGTGAGGGCCGTGCGCAAGGCAAGAAGCTGCGGCAGCGTCTGGACGCTGGCGATATCGGGAAGGGAGGGGGTCATCGAACTCGGCGGCGGTGGCGGCGTCGGGCGCGGGCCGCGCCGTTGCCTCGGTGGAAACCCGGGGGATCATAACGACCGGGCCCGCACCAGGGCGGGGCGCAACACCCTGTTGCGTTGCAAATGGTGCATTCCGGTTTGTGGAATGATGGGCCCCAGTGTGCCCCGTGCCGCGCGAAATCCGTGGCACCGGCGCGGCGCCTCGGCCACAATCCGCACAGGCTCGCTCGCACGTCCCTCGCACAGCCATGGCATCACCGTGGCGTGCCGACCCCTTCCTCTCCATCTCCCGCCGCTGCCCGGACCGCCGTCTCTACCGCGCCCTTCCGCCATGGACCCCATCACCATCTTTATCGTCGCCACGCTGATGATGCTGGCCAATGGCTGGGTCCTGGGGCTGATGCGCAACGACTTTCCCGAGGCCTTGCGGCCCAGCGCGGGAACCTGGCGCACGGCCACGCTGCTGCTGGCCGCCAGCGCGGTGCTGTACGCGGTGCAGTACCGGCTGCCGCTGGGGCTGGCATCGCCCATGGCCAATGGGCTCGTGCTGCTGGGGTGCACCGGCTACTGGCGCGCGCTGCGGCAGTTCTATGGGCTGCCGGACAGGCTCTGGCTGCTGGCCCCTGCGATCGTGGGGATTGGCGGCATTGCCTGGTTCGCCATCGCACGGCCGCACACGGGCATGCGCGTGCTGATCCTGTCGGGCAGCTGCGCCTTCCTGCTGCTGGCATGCTTCGCGCTGCTGGCCTCGCAGAAGTCGCATGACGGCGCGCGCAGCCGCCGGGTGATGGCCAGCCTGTTTGCCGCCGTGGCGGCGTTCACGGTGTTTCGCGCGGGCTACTTCCTGCTCAAGGGCGTGAGCCCGTCGTTCGATGTCACGGGAGATGGGGCCTGGATCAACATGGCCAGCCCGATGATCACCGCCATCCTGCCCGTGGTGGGCACCACCGGCTTCCTGCTGATGTGCTCCCAGCGCATCGGCCGCCAGTGGGAGCTGGCCGCGTCAACGGGCTATCTGACGGGCCTGGCCAACCGCCGCACCCTGGTTGCGGTGGGCGAACAGCGTTTCGCGCAGGCGGGTGCGCGCGGGGGCGGCCTGGCCCTGGCGCTGATCGACATCGACCACTTCAAGGCCATCAACGATTGCCATGGGCATGCGGTGGGCGACGTGGCGCTCAGGCATGTCGCCGGGCACCTGCAGGCCTCCTGCCGTGGGGCCGACTTCGCGGCGCGCCACGGCGGAGAGGAGTTCGTGGTGCTGTGGGACGCCGCGGACAGCCGGGCCGCGCGGGCCGCCGGGGAGAGGCTGCGCAGGCTGGTAGCCACCCGCCCGCTCTCGGTGGACGGACTGCCGCTGGCCATGACCATTTCCTTGGGCGTGGCCTTGAAGAACGAGGGGGACAGCAGCTTTGACGAGCTCCTGCACCGAGCGGACGAAGCCCTCTACGCGGCCAAGACCGGGGGCCGCAACCGCGTGGAAGTGGCTGGCTGAATGCCCGGTCAGGTCGCGGCTTCCAGGCCGTGGGCGAAATGGGCCTGCATGGCGCGGGCCGTGGCCTGGGCATCGCGCGCCACCATCGCCGCCAGGATGGCGCGGTGCTCGTTCAGCGAGTCCTCGATCCGCCCCTGCTTGAGCAGCGAGTTGTGGCGGTTGAGCTTCATCACCTTGCGCAGGTCGGCCACCATCTGGCTGCGCCAGCGGTTGTCGGCCAGTTCCAGCAGCAGCATGTGAAAACGCTCGTTCACGGCAAAGAACCGTTCACGTTCGCCGGAGGCCGCCTCCAGTTCGGCATGCAGGTCCTGCAGCGCCTGCAGTTGCGCCGCGGTGGCGGTGGCGGCCACCACGCCGGCCGCATCGCTCTCCAGCAAGCTCAGCAGGTGGTAGACATCGCGCAGGTCCTTCTCGGACATTTCGGTCACATAGGCGCCACGGCGCACCTTCATCGTGACCAGGCCTTCGGCGGCCAGCACCTTGAGCGCCTCGCGCAGGGGGGTGCGGCTGATGCCGAATTCCTCGGCGATCTTGAGTTCGTCGATCCAGCTGCCGGGCTCCAGCTCACGGCGGAAGATGCGCTGGCGCAATTGCTCGGCGACTTCTTCGTACAGGGCACGCGGCGTGAGGGTAAGGGCAGACATGGGGCGGATTGTAAGCTCAGAGGAATATTTTGAATCAATAATTATAAATGATGTAAACTCGCCGCCACATTGGGAACCGTCCCCGCGCCGTTTTACGCCTGCAACGCCATCTTCGGAGAAGTTTTCGCCATGAGTGACACCCCCCCCAACCACACTCCCGAATTCGCCGCGTCTTCGCTCGAAGCCTGGGCCAAGGCCGCCGCCAAGTCGGCACCGGGTGGCGACGTCGGCGCCCTCAACTGGGTCACGCCCGACGGCATCACCGTCAAGCCGCTGTACACCGCGCAGGACACGGCCGGCCTGCCATACGCCAACACCTTGCCCGGCTTCGAGCCCTACCTGCGCGGCCCCCAGGCCACCATGTACGCGGTGCGCCCCTGGACCATCCGCCAGTACGCGGGCTTTTCCACCGCCGAGGAATCCAACGCCTTCTACCGCAAGGCGTTGGCCGCAGGCGGGCAGGGCGTGTCGGTGGCGTTCGACCTGGCCACGCACCGGGGCTATGACAGCGACCATCCCCGCGTGACGGGCGACGTGGGCAAGGCCGGCGTGGCCATCGACTCGGTGGAGGACATGAAGATCCTGTTCGACCAGATCCCGCTGGACAAGGTGTCGGTCTCGATGACCATGAACGGCGCCGTGCTGCCGGTGCTGGCGGGCTACGTGGTGGCGGCGGAAGAACAGGGCGTGAGCCAGGACAAGCTCTCCGGAACGATTCAGAACGATATTCTGAAAGAGTTCATGGTGCGCAACACCTACATCTACCCGCCCAAGCCGTCGATGAAGATCATTGGCGACATCATCGAGTACACGGCCAGGAACATGCCGAAGTTCAACTCGATCTCGATCAGCGGCTACCACATGCAGGAAGCTGGCGCCAACCAGGCGCTGGAGCTGGCCTTCACGCTGGCCGACGGCAAGGAATACGTGAAGACCGCCATCGCCAAGGGCATGGACGTGGACGAGTTCGCCGGCCGCCTGAGCTTCTTCTGGGCGATCGGCATGAACTTCTACCTGGAAGTGGCCAAGATGCGCGCGGCGCGCCTGCTGTGGTGCCGCATCATGAAAGAGACCGGCGCCAAGAACCCCAAGAGCCTGATGCTGCGCACGCACTGCCAGACCAGCGGCTGGAGCCTGACGGAGCAGGACCCCTACAACAACATCGTGCGCACCACCATCGAGGCCATGGCGGCCGTGTTTGGCGGCACGCAGAGCCTGCACACCAACGCGCTGGACGAGGCCATCGCGCTGCCCACCGAATTTTCCTCGCGCATCGCGCGCAACACGCAGCTCATCATCCAGGAAGAGACGCACATCACGAACGTGGTGGACCCCTGGGCCGGCAGCTACATGATGGAAAAGCTGACCCAGGACATGGCCGATGCCGCCTGGAAGATCATCGAGGAGGTCGAGGCCATGGGCGGCATGACCCAGGCCGTGGACAGCGGCTGGGCCAAGCTCAAGATCGAGGCCGCCGCCGCCGAGAAGCAGGCGCGCATCGACAGCGGCAAGGACGTGATCGTGGGTGTCAACAAGTACAGGCTGGCCAAGGAAGACCCGGTCGATATCCTGCAGATCGACAACGTCAAGGTGCGAGACGGGCAGATCGAGCGCCTGAAAAATATCCGTGCAAAACGCGATCCAGACCTTGTACAGCAAGCGCTGGATGCTCTTGCTTCCGCAGCAGAAAGCGGCGAAGGCAACCTGCTCGACCTGGCCATCAAGGCGGTGCGCCTGCGCGCCACGGTGGGCGAGGTGTCGGATGCGCTCGAGAAGGTTTTTGGGCGCCACCGCGCCGATACGCAAAAGGTGACCGGTGTGTACGCAGCAGCCTATGACTCGGCCGAAGGCTGGGACAAACTCAAGACCGAGATCAACGAATTTGCCGAAAAGGAAGGCCGCCGCCCGCGCGTGATGATCGCCAAGCTGGGCCAGGACGGCCACGACCGGGGCGCCAAGGTGGTGGCCACCGCGTTTGCCGACCTGGGCTTCGACGTGGACATGGGCCCGCTGTTCCAGACGCCCGAGGAGTGCGCGCGCCAGGCGATTGAAAACGACGTGCACGCCGTGGGCGTGAGCACGCTGGCCGCCGGCCACAAGACACTGGTGCCCGCCATCATCCAGTCCCTCAAGGACCAGGGCGCGGACGACATCATCGTGTTCGTGGGCGGGGTGATCCCGGCGCAGGACTATGAGCACCTGTACGAAGCGGGCGTGAAGGGCATCTACGGCCCGGGCACGCCGATTCCGGCCAGCGCCAAGGATGTGCTGGAGCAGATTCGCAAGGCGGTTACCGCTTGAGTTCGCCTTTTCCTTCCGAGCCTTTTCGCCATCCCATGTTTGGCTTTGAAAGCGTTGCGCAAGCAGACTTTGAGTCCATGGCCGACCTGCGTGCAGAGGCCATGCGCGAAAGCCTGGAGCGATTGGGACGCTTTGACCCCGTGCGGGTGCGGGAAAGGCTTCGCGATGCCTTTGTGCCGGCCTATATGCGGCACATCGTGGCAGGTGACGAGCGCATTGGTTACCTCACGCTGCTCCCGTATGCGGACCCCGCACGCATGAGGCTGCACCACCTGTACGTCCGACCCGGTCGCCAGGGCCGGGGCGCCGGGGCGTGGGCCCTGGAGTGGGCCAAGGCACAGGGCAGGGCGCTGGGCCAGGACATCACCCTGGGCGCCTTGCGCGGCAGTGGCGCCAACCGCTTTTACGTGCGCAATGGCTTTCAACTGGTGGAGGAGCAGGAGTTCGACCTGGAGTACCGGTGGAGCCCCGCATTCGAGAAGGCCGCCGCGAGGATGTCGCCATGAACCTCTATCCAGGTGTGCTTGGCCAGCCCGGCCCCACGCAGCGCCGCGCGATGTCCAAGGCCATCACCCTGCTCGAATCGACGCGGGCGGACCACCGCGCCCAGGCGGATGAATTGCTCACGCAGCTGCTGCCCCATACCGGCAAGGCGTTTCGCCTGGGCATCAGCGGCGTGCCCGGCGTGGGCAAGTCCACCTTCATCGAAGCCTTGGGCCTGTACCTGATCGGCCAGGGCCATCGCGTGGCCGTGCTCACCATCGACCCCTCCAGCACCGTCTCGGGCGGCTCCATCCTGGGTGACAAGACGCGCATGGAACACCTGTCGGTGCACGAGAAGGCCTACATCCGCCCCAGCCCCTCCAGCGGCACGCTGGGCGGCGTGGCAGAGAAGACGCGCGAGGCCATGCTGGTCTGCGAGGCCGCGGGCTACGACGTGGTCATCGTCGAAACCGTGGGCGTGGGCCAGAGCGAGATCGCGGTGGCGGGCATGACGGACATGTTCGTGCTCATGCAGCTGCCCAACGCGGGCGACGACCTGCAGGCCATCAAGAAGGGCGTGATGGAGATTGCCGACCTGGTGGTCATCAACAAGGCCGACATCGACAAGAACGCCGCCACGCGCGCCGAGGCGCAGATCACCTCCAGCCTGCGCCTGCTCGGCATGCACGGCAACCCTGACCACGCGACGCACGGCGCGCTGTGGCAACCGCGCGTGCTGCAGATCAGCGCTCTGCTGGGGCAGGGGGTGGATGCTTTCTGGACCACCGTGGCGCTGTTTCGCGACATGCAGTCCACCAACGGCCGCCTGGCAGCGCGGCGCGAAAAACAATCGCTCGCCTGGATGTGGGAGCGCATCGACGCGGGCCTCAAGCTCGCGTTTCGCCAGCATCCGCAGGTCAGGGAGCTGCTGCCCCAGATGCAGGCCGATGTGGCAGCCGGGCGCATCGCGGCATCCACTGCAGCACGAAATCTGCTGCTGGCGCAATCCCATCAAGCGCAAGCAGCTATCAAATAAATAGTAAACAAACCACCGAATTCACCAAAGGACGACCATGCAAGACATCCTGGATCAACTGGAGAAAAAGCGTGCGCTGGCACGCCTGGGCGGCGGGCAAAAGCGCATCGATGCGCAGCACGCCAAGGGCAAGCTCACGGCGCGCGAGCGCATCGAGCTGCTGCTGGACGACGGCACGTTCGAGGAATGGGACATGTTCGTCGAGCACCGCTGCACCGACTTTGGCATGGAGGACAACAAGATCCCCGGCGACGGTGTGGTGACGGGCTACGGCATGATCAACGGCCGCCTGGTGTTCGTGTTCAGCCAGGACTTCACGGTGTTCGGCGGTGCTTTGAGCGAAACGCACGCCGAAAAGATCTGCAAGGTGATGGACCAGGCCATGAAGGTCGGCGCACCGGTCATCGGCCTCAACGACTCGGGCGGCGCGCGCATCCAGGAAGGCGTGGCCTCGCTGGGCGGTTATGCCGACGTGTTCCAGAAGAACGTGCTGGCCAGCGGCGTGATTCCGCAGATCAGCATGATCATGGGCCCGAGCGCCGGCGGCGCCGTGTACTCGCCCGCCATGACCGACTTCATCTTCATGGTGAAAGACAGCTCGTACATGTTCGTGACCGGCCCCGAAGTGGTGAAGACCGTGACGCACGAAGAAGTCACGGCCGAGGAACTGGGCGGCGCCGTGACGCACACCACCAAGAGCGGTGTGGCCGACATGGCGTTTGAGAACGACGTGGAGGCGCTGATGATGCTGCGCCGCCTGTACAACTACCTTCCGCTCAACAACCGCGAAAAAGCCCCGGTGCGCCCCAGCAACGACCCGGCCGACCGCATGGACCTGAGCCTGGACACCCTGGTGCCCGAGAACCCCAACAAGCCCTACGACATGAAGGAGCTGATCCTCAAGACCGTGGACGACGGGGACTTCTTCGAGCTGCAGCCCGAGTACGCCAAGAACATCCTCATCGGCTTTGCCCGCATGGAAGGCCAGACCGTGGGCATCGTGGCCAACCAGCCGCTGGTGCTGGCGGGCTGCCTGGACATCAAGAGTTCCATCAAGGCCGCGCGTTTTGTGCGCTTCTGCGATGCGTTCAACATCCCGGTGGTCACGTTTGTGGACGTTCCCGGCTTCATGCCTGGCACCTCGCAAGAGTACGGCGGCATCATCAAACACGGCGCCAAGCTGCTGTACGCGTATGCCGAGTGCACCGTACCCAAGATCACCGTCATCACCCGCAAGGCCTACGGCGGTGCGTACGACGTGATGAGCTCCAAGCACCTGCGCGGCGACGTGAACCTGGCCTGGCCCAACGCTGAAATTGCGGTGATGGGCGCCAAGGGCGCGGTGGAGATCATCTTCCGCGAGGACAAGAACGACCCCGTGAAGCTGGCTGCGCGTGAGGCCGAATACAAGCAGCGTTTTGCCAATCCGTTTGTGGCCGGTGCACGCGGCTTTATCGACGACGTGATCCTGCCGCACGAGACACGCAAGCGCATCTGCCGCTCATTGGTGATGCTGCGCGACAAAAAGCTCGAAAACCCGTGGCGCAAGCACGGCAACATCCCACTGTGAGCGGACAAGGAGCATAAGAACATGTTTACGAAAATCCTGATCGCCAACCGTGGCGAAATCGCCTGCCGCGTCATCGCTACTGCCCGCAAGATGGGCATCAAGACGGTGGCCGTCTATTCCGACGCCGACAAGGAAGCCCGCCACGTCAAGCTGGCCGACGAGGCCGTGCACATTGGTACGGCGCCCAGCCGCGAGTCGTACCTGCTGGCCGACAAGATCATTGCGGCCTGCAAGCAGACCGGCGCGCAAGCGGTGCACCCCGGCTATGGCTTCCTGTCCGAGAACGAAGCCTTTGCCAAGCGCTGCGAAGACGAGGGCATTGCCTTCATCGGCCCCAAGGCGCATTCCATTGCGGCGATGGGCGACAAGATCGCGTCCAAGAAGCTGGCCAACGAGGCCAAGGTCAACACCATCCCGGGCTACAACGACGCGATTGCCGGGCCCGAGCAGGCGGTGGAAATTGCCAAGGGCATTGGCTACCCCGTGATGATCAAGGCCTCGGCCGGTGGCGGCGGCAAGGGCCTGCGCGTGGCGTTCAACGACAAGGAAGCGTTTGAAGGCTTTGCCAGCTGCCAGAACGAAGCCCGCAACAGCTTTGGCGACGACCGCATCTTCATCGAGAAGTTTGTGCAGGAACCGCGCCACATCGAGATCCAGGTGCTGGGCGACAGCCACGGCAACGTGATCTACCTGAACGAGCGCGAGTGCTCCATCCAGCGCCGCCACCAGAAGGTGATTGAAGAGGCGCCCAGCCCCTTCATCAGCGACGCCACCCGCAAGGCCATGGGCGAGCAGGCCGTGCAGCTGGCCAAGGCCGTCAAGTACCAGAGCGCGGGCACGGTGGAGTTCGTGGTCGGCAAGGACCAGGACTTCTACTTCCTCGAAATGAACACCCGCCTGCAGGTGGAGCACCCGGTGACGGAATGCATCACCGGCCTCGACCTGGTGGAGCTGATGATCCGCGTGGCGGCGGGCGAGAAGCTGCCCCTCACGCAAGCCGATGTGAAGCGCGACGGCTGGGCCATTGAGTGCCGCATCAACGCCGAAGACCCGTTCCGCAATTTCCTGCCGTCCACCGGCCGCCTGGTGCGTTTTCAGCCGCCGGAGCAGAGCATGTTCCAGGGCGACACCGACAAGAAGCTGGGCGTGCGCGTGGACACAGGGGTGTATGAGGGCGGCGAGATCCCGATGTACTACGACTCGATGATCGCCAAGCTCATCGTGCACGGCACCGACCGCGACCATGCGATCGCCAAGATGCGCGCGGCGCTCAACGGCTTCGTGATCCGGGGCATCAGCAGCAACATTCCGTTCCAGGCGGCCCTGCTGGCCCACCCTAAATTCGTGACCGGCGAGTTCAACACCGGCTTCATCGCCGAACATTACGGCAAGGGCTTCCACTCCGAGGACGTGCCACACGAGGACCCGCTGTTCCTGGTGGCGCTGGCCGCTTTCATGAACCGCCGCTACCGTGCGCGCGCCTCGGGCATCAGCGGCCAGCTGGCAGGGCACGAGGTGAAGGTGGGCGAGCAGTTCGTGGTGGTCACGCTGGGGGCCGAGGGGCAGAACGAGCACCATGCGGTCTCGGTCACCGACTTCCAGGACAAGTCGGGCTCCAGCATGGTGGCCGTGGACGGCAAGAGCTACCAGATCAGCAGCGCCGCCACGCTGGGCCAGATCCGGGTGCAAGGCCAGTGCAATGGCGCCGGGTTTACCGCCCAGGTGGAGCGCGGCGTGGGCAAGAACCCGCTGGCCCTGCGCATCGCGCACAACGGCACGCAGATCGATGCGCTCGTGCTGTCACCCCTCGGTGCACGCTTGCACAAGCTGATGCCCTTCAAGGCGCCGCCGGACCTGTCCAGGTTCCTGCTTTCGCCCATGCCCGGCCTGCTGGTGGATGTGGCGGTGCAGCCCGGCCAGAAGGTGCAGGCCGGTGAAAAACTGGCCGTGATCGAGGCCATGAAGATGGAGAACATCCTCTTTGCCGCGCAGGATGGCGTGGTGAGCAAGGTGGTGGCGGGCAAGGGCGAGTCGCTGGCGGTGGACGACGTGATCATTGAGTTCCAGTGATGCCGCCGAGCGCCCCGGTCCGCGCAACACGCTGGCCTGGCCACACACCGCGATGACCGTGGTCTTGCGTGTGCTGCTCGGGCTGGCCGGCGCCGTGTTGCTGGTGGATGGCGCCGTGCTCATGGTCCTGGGGCACCTCGATCTGGGCACCATGCTGCCCGCCGCGTTGGGGGCGGTCTTCCTGGCCCTGGCCGCGTGGTGGACTCCGCTGGCGGACTGGCGGCACCGTGGGCGGCGGCGCCAGCAGCTGTGGCGCGCGGGCTGGTGGGGCCTGGCGGCCTGGATGGCCAGCCTGGGGGTTTTCTGGGCCTTTCTGGAGAATGCCGGCATCCCGCCTGCGCAGGTGCCGCCCGTGCAGGCCATCGTGGTGCTGGGGGGCGGCATCCAGAACGGGCAACCCCGGCCGGCGCTGGCAGCACGGCTGGACACGGCGGCCGCGCTGGCCCGCCTGCAGCCCACCGCCCTGATCGCCGTGTGCGGCGGCGAGGTATGGGGTGAAGCGCACACCGAAGCCGAGGTGATGGCCCGCTATCTGCAGCAGCGCCATGGCGTCGCCGCAGGGCGCCTGGTGCTGGAGGCGGAAAGCACCAGCACCGCGCTGAACCTGGCGCTGGGGCGCCCCCTGCTGCTGGCGCGTGGGGTGCCGGCCACGGCCCCGCTGGCCCTGGTGACCAGCGACTTCCACCTGCCGCGCGCCCTGCGCATCGCGCGACGCCATGGCTTCACGGCCATGGTGCCGGTGGCGGCGCCCACCCCCCTGGCCACGCGCTACAACGCGCGGCTGCGCGAATACTTCGCCACGCTGAGCAGCTGGGTGCTGCGCGAGGCATGAGGCCAAGCGGCCTTCTGCGCGGAATAGGCCGCTTGCGCTGTACGTAACTGCATTTATAGCTATCAATCAAGGAGCAAATCATGACGGCAAAAGACCGGCCCTTCAAAGTCCTGGGCATTCAGCAGGTCGCCATCGGCGGCACGGACAAGGCACGCATGAAGACCCTGTGGGTGGACATGCTGGGCCTCACGCAGACGGGCACGTTCCAGAGCGAGCGCGAAAACGTGGATGAAGACATCCTCGCGATGGGGCGGGGCGCCTGGAAGGTGGAGGTGGACATCATGCAGCCGCTGGACATCGACAAGAAGCCCGCCGTGCACACCACGCCGCTCAACCACATCGGCCTGTGGATCGACGACCTGCCCATGGCGGTGGAATGGCTCACTGCCAAAGGCGTGCGCTTTGCGCCCGGCGGCATCCGCAAGGGCGCTGCGGGCTATGACATCACCTTCCTGCACCCCAAGAGCAACGACGAGTTTCCGATCGCTGGCGAAGGCGTTCTGATCGAGCTGGTGCAGGCGCCGGCCGAGGTGATCGCGGCGCTGGGCTGAACAACGGCTGGCTGCCGATGGTGCGGGGGCGACGGCATGCGCCAACGTCGCCCATCGTCAGGCGCCCCTGGGCCACGCGGGGCGGCAGATGGGCACAGATAGCGCCGCGTTGCGGTTGCATCGCGATGGTCGCGTTCCACCACGCGCCAACCTGCCGTCAAATGCGCTGAAAACCCCGTGTTCTGCGCACAAAAAACCAAGGACTTGGGGGCTGTTGGCGACGTACTTTTGTTGGCACTTTTTGTGACCCTTCGGCGTGCGTTTGTGCCTTTTTCTCCTCCAGAATCCGCCCACGTCGCCGCGCACCGGCCGGACCACCTCCTGGCCCAGGCCGCGCGCGCTGTGTAACCCCTGCCGATGGCGGCCCCGTGCCGCCATGGAGCAGATGACTTGAAGGGAACCGATCGCCATGACTTCCATGACCTCCGCCACCGCGGCCACCCAGACCGTTCAGCTGCATCGCCGGCCCGCGCCGCCAGCGCCGCAAGGCCCCTGGAGCGTGGACGCCATCCAGGCGCTGCTCGACAGGCCGCTGATGGACCTTCTTTTCGAAGCGCAGACGGTGCATCGCCAGCACTGGCCCGAGGGAGACATCGAACTGGCCACGCTGCTGTCGGTGAAGACCGGAGGCTGCCCCGAGAACTGTGGCTACTGCCCGCAGGCCGCCGAGTTCGACACCGGTGTGAAGGCCGACAAGCTGATGGAGGTGGACGAGGTGGTGCGGGCTGCCCAGGCCGCGAAGGACGCCGGCGCCACGCGGTTCTGCATGGGTGCGGCATGGCGCGCCCCGAAGGACCGGGACATCGAGAAGGTCAGCGCCCTGATCGGCGCCGTGAAGGGCCTGGGCCTGCAGACCTGCGCCACGCTGGGCATGCTCGAATCGCACCAGGCGCAGGCGCTCAAGGATGCGGGCCTGGACTACTACAACCACAACCTCGACACCGCGCCCGAGTACTACACCGACGTGGTCAGCACCCGCGCCTACCAGGATCGGCTCGACACCCTGCAGCACGTGCGCAGCGCGGGCATCAGCGTGTGCTGCGGCGGCATCGTGGGCATGGGCGAGGCGCCCGTGCACCGCGCGGGGCTCATCGCGCAGCTGGCCAACCTCAGCCCGTACCCCGAGTCCGTGCCCATCAACAGCCTGGTGCGCGTGCCGGGCACGCCGCTGGCCGACAGCGAGCCCATCGACCCGCTGGACTTCGTGCGCATGATCGCCGTGGCCCGCATCACCATGCCCAAGGCCCGCGTGCGCCTGTCCGCGGGGCGCCAGCAGATGGGCGAAGCCGTGCAGGCACTGTGCTTCCTGGCCGGGGCCAATTCGATCTTCTATGGCGACAAGCTGCTGGTGACGGGCAACCCGGATGTGGATGCCGACGTGCGGCTGCTCGCCAAGCTGGGACTGGACGGCCACCGGACGGCGGCGGTGGCAGCGCAGGAGGACGGTGGCAGCGTGCAATCTCCTTGCCACCACCCGCATGAAGAGGGCATCTGCGGCTAGGCGCCCTGGCCGCCCGGCACCAGGCGGTCTTCCTCGGGCAGGTCGCTGGCCATGCGGTCGATCTGGGCCTGCAGCGCGTGCTCTCCGTCGGCGAAACGCTGGGCAATGCGCCGGAACTCCTCGGAGAGCGACAGGAAGGCGTCCACCATGTCGGGATCGAAGTGGCTGCCCCGGCCGTCGCGGATGATCTCGACCGCGTGCTCGTGGGAGTAGGCGGGCTTGTAGACCCGCTCGGAGATGAGCGCGTCATACACGTCGGCCACCGCCATCAGCCGTGCCGACAGGGGAATGGTGTTGCCCACCAGCCCCTCGGGATAGCCTGAGCCGTCCCACTTTTCCTGGTGGCTGTAGGCGATCTCCTTGGCGTAGCGGAAGAAGGGGTTGTCCTGCGTGGTTTCGCTTTCGGCCGCCACGATGGCGTCGCGCCCCAGCGTGGTGTGGGTCTTCATGATCTCGAATTCTTCGGGCGTGAGCTTGCCCGGCTTGAGCAGGATGCGGTCGGGTATGCCCACCTTGCCGATGTCGTGCAGGGGGGCGGACTTGAAGATCACCTCGATGGCATCCTCCGTGAGCTCATCGCGAAAGCGCGGGTGGTTTTGCAGCTTGCGGGCCAGCGCTTCCACATAGTGTTGCGTGCGCCGGATGTGGTTGCCTGTCTCGTTGTCGCGCGTTTCCGCCAGCGATGCCATGGCACGGATGGTGGCGTCCTGCAGTTCGGCCAGGGCACGCGTGCGGTTGGCCACCTCCTGCTCCAGAAAGTGGTTGTGGTGGGCCAGCAGGTCCCGCGCGCGCTTGAGCTGCAGATGGTTGCGCACCCGGGCCATGGTGATGGCGGGGTTGACGGGCTTGGTGATGTAGTCCACGGCGCCCAGCTCCAGTCCCACCGTCTCGTCGTCGGTGGCGCTCATGGCCGTGAGGAAAATCACCGGGATGGCCTCGGTGTCGGGGTTGAACTGCAGGCGCCGCAGCACCTCGTAGCCGTCCATGTCCGGCATCATGATGTCCAGCAGGATCAGGTCGGGTTTTTCGGCCGCCACGATCTGCAGCGCGCGCTCGCCGCTGGGGGCCAGCTTGACCTTGTAGTCCGGCCGCAGGAGGTCGCTCATCAAGGAGAGATTGTCGGGCGTGTCATCCACCACCAGCACCGTGCATTTGCCGCCGCTTGATTCCAATGGACTATTCATGAACTGGGTCCTCCGTGTGTCGTGCGTCGGGAATCCACGCCTGGCGCAGCACCGCGAGTGCGTCGGCGAAGAGATAGTTGTCCAGCAGCCGCTTCATGTCGGCATAGGCGGCGGGCCCCAGCCGGGCCTGCAGGCTGGGGCCGGAGTCCCTGAACAGCTCCACGGCTTCCGAGTCGCTGTCCGCCAGCAAGGCGTCCAGGCGTGCCAGGAGGTCGCGGGCGTGCGCCGCATCCATGGGCGCGTGCGGTGACCCAGGGGGCGCGGCGGCCGCGCTGGTGGCGGCGTCGGGCTCGGGGGGCAGGGCTTCCTGCAGGGCCGTCACCAGCGCCTGGCAGGCGGCTTCCACCGGCTGCAGCAGGGCCTCCAGGGGGCCGGCCTGCGCGTTCTTCGCGATGGCCTGTTCCGCGGCATGCGCCAGTTCGGCCAGGCCCACCGCGCCAATGGTGCCTGCCGAGCCTTTCAGCGTGTGCATGGCGCGCCGAGCCGCCTGCGGCTGGCCTTCCGCCAGATGGGCGCGCGTCTCCTGCACGGCGTGGGCCTGGCCAACCACGAACTTGCGCAGCAGGCTTTCGTAGGCGGCGCGTTTGCCCAGCACCCGCCGCAGCCCGGCGGCCGTATGGAGGCCTTCGATGTGTGCCAGGGGGTCGGCTGCCGGCGCCATTGCCGCGGCGGGCGCATCCGCCGTGGGCCGCGCTGCAAGCGCTGCATCGCCGGTGCCCCCCGTGTGGGGCAGTGCAATCCACTGCCGCAGCGCGGCAAACAGGGCCTCCGGGTCGATGGGCTTGGCGATGTGGCCGTTCATGCCGGCGTCCAGGCACTGTTCGCGGTCGCCACTCATTGCGTTGGCCGTCATCGCCAGCACGGGCAGGCGCGCCCAGGCTGGGTTCTCACGCAGCCGGCGGGTGGCCGTGAGGCCGTCCATCACCGGCATCTGCATGTCCATGAGCACGATGTCGTAGGCGCCGCGGGCCAGCATGTCGAGCGCTTCCTGGCCGTTGGCGGCCGCATCCACCACCAGCCCGGCACTGGCCAGCAGTTCGCGGCCCACCTGCTGGTTCAGGTCGTTGTCATCCACCAGCAGCACGCGCGCACCCCGGATCGAGTCCAGGCCTGCGCCCCGCGCCGGGGGCGGCAGGCGCCGCGCTTCGTCCACCCGTTGTGTTCCGCCCAATGCCCGCATGGCGGCATCGAACAGCTGTGATGGGTTCACCGGCTTGGTCAGCATCAGCCCGACGCCCGTGCGGGTGAGTTCGTCCAGCACATCGTCGCGGCCATGCGCGGTGACGATGACGGGGCGGGGAGGGTGGGGCAGCCGTGCGAGCTGGCGGGCGGTTTCGAACCCGTCCATGCCGGCCATTTTCCAGTCGAGAAAGGCGATTTCACAGGGCCGCCCAGCCTCGCCGGCGGCGCGTGCCAGTTCCACGGCCTGGGCCCCTGAGCTGGCGAGCGTCACCGAAAAACTCATGCTGGACAGCAGCTCCGCGAGGATCTGCCGCGCCTGTTCGCTGTCGTCCACCACCAGCACCCGGCGCCCACGCAGGTCGGGCTCCGGCAGCAGCGGGCGCTGGGTGGAGTCTCCCAGGCCGAGCCGCGCCGTGAACCAGAACGTGCTCCCCCGGCCGGGCAGGCTTTGCACCCCCACGTCCCCGCCCATCAGGCCGGCCAGCTTCTTGGAGATGGCCAGCCCCAGCCCGGTACCGCCGTACTTTCGCGTGGTGGAAGTGTCGGCCTGCTCGAAAGAGCGAAACAGCCTTGATTGCTGTTCCTCGGTGAGGCCAATGCCGGTGTCCTGCACCTCGAAGCGCAGCAGCACGCCCTGGGCATCCCGCGCCGCCTCGCGGACCCGCACGATGATCTCGCCCTCGTCCGTGAACTTGACCGCATTGTTGGCGTAGTTGACGAGGATCTGCCCCAGCCGCAGCGGATCTCCCCGCAGGTCGGCGGGCAGGTGCGAGTCCACATCGAACATCAGCTCCAGGCCCTTGGCGGCGCATTTGTCGCTCAGCAGGTTGGCCACGTTGTCGAGCACGCCATGCAGGTCGAAATCCACCACCTCCACCTCGAGCTTGCCCGCCTCGATCTTGCTGAAATCCAGGATGTCGTTGATCAGGCCCAGCAGGTGCTGGCCCGACCGCTGGATCTTCTCGATGTAGTCGCGCTGGCGTGCGGTCAGCTCCGTTCCCAGGGCCAGATGGCTCATGCCGATCACGGCGTTCATGGGCGTGCGGATCTCATGGCTCATGTTGGCCAGGAAGTCGGATTTCATGCGCGATGCATCCTCGGCCTTGGCCTGGGCCACCACCAGTTCATCTTCGTGTTCCCGCAATGCCGCGTTGACCTGCTGCAGCTGCTCCGTGCGCTGGGCCACGCGGGCTTCCAGCGCCTCCTCGTTGCGCCTGAGGGCGTCCACCAGTTCGGCCTGTGCTGCCAGGGCGAGGGATCTGGCCTTTTCGCGCTTGAGAAACTGCCGGGCCATCGCGAACGCGAGCAGGAAGGTCAGGATGGCCTGGAATGCCGTCAACCCGGTGGTCAGCAGTGTCTGGCGCTTCACTTCCGCATTGCGCCGGTCGCCCAGCAGGGCCGAGATGCGCGATGCCTGCAGCGACAGTTCCTGGATGATGTCGCGAAGCCTGTTCAGCTCCACCCGCAAGAGCTTCATGTTCGCGTGGCGGGAGGCCGCGTCGACGCTCTGTCCAAAATGGCTGTCTCCCGCGGCGACAAAGTTCTGCAATGCGTCGAGGGCGTTGCCGTAGATGGGCTCTCCCTGCATCAGGGTGCGGGCGGTACCGCTCTCCAATGCGCTGAAACGGCTCAGGAACAGGTCGTAGCGCAGCTCCAGGCGGTCGGGGGGCATGCTGGCGGGATCGATCTCGAACTGGTGCAGCGCGTGGTCGAGCTTCTCGTATTCGACACTGAGCTGCAGGAACGACCACAGCGCGTTGACGTCACCCCGGCGCATGACCGCTTCCACGCTGCGGTACTGGTGGTACTGCACGCCGGCGATCGCCACATACGCCACCACTAGGCCCGCAATGATCAGCCGCAGAAGGTGTTTGCTGCGCAGCATGGCGTGGTGCTGGGGATCAAGGGCCCAGGCGCTAGCGGATGCGCAGCACGTTCAGCTGCCAGGCCGCGCGGTTGTAGTACAGCTCGCTGCGCAATTCCGCCTTGGTATCGAACGGGTAGATGATGAAAAGCGGGCCTTTCTCGCGCACGCGCATGGGGCGGTTGTTCATGAGGCGGGCGATGATCACGTCGTGGCGCGTGGCGTCATCCACGGGAATCTCCGTCTTGTAGTCGTTCAGCGCCACGGCCGTGATGCTCGTCCCCTTCGCCCCGACCGCCGCCAGGACATCCCGCAGGAGCGGGCCGGTGAAGGAGACCGCGCTGGGATACCACGGCGTCTGGGTGGAGAAGCTGTGCTGGGGCAGCTTTTCCAGCATCGCCATGTCGAACTGGGCCTGCGAACCGTTGTTCGCCTGGCTGATCGCCCCCTCGATGGTGAGGACCACGGGACCCGTGGGCTTGTCCAGCGCATGGGTTGCGGACCCTGCCAGCGCGAATCCGACCAGAACCGCCACTTTCACCCAGCAGGCAACGCAACGTGCCGCCGAAAACCTGGAGAGCATGTCGACCCCCTTTTTTGCAACAGTCTTACAGACTGTCGCTCAAAATGTAAACTGATTTGTGGCCGGTGCCTGTTGTTTCAGTGTGAGGTATCGTTTTTGGGCGGCCGCGGCACGCGCTGCACCCGCCGCCCGCGAGGCCCCCGGGCTGAAGGCGCGCTCTGAAGCATCAAAATCCGAAGGCGCTGCTGAAACCCGGGCCGGCGATGATGTCCCGCGCTGGCGCAGACTTGTTCCCTCGCAACCCATGACACCTGAATCGAAACCACAGCGATGACCATGCCCATCGACACCGCGAGCGACCTCGACCGACTTCGCCGCGCCTCCGACGCTGCCTGCCGCCTGATGAAAGTGCTGTCCAACCCCGACCGCCTTCTCCTCCTGTGCCAGCTCACGCAAGGCGAGAAAAGGGTGGGGGAGCTGGAAGCACTGGTGGGCGTTTCCCAGCCGACCCTGTCCCAGCAACTGGGCGTACTGCGCGAAGAACGCCTGGTGAACACGCGCCGGGAAGGGAAACACATCTACTATGAGGTCGCCAGTCCGCAGGCCCTGGCGGTCTTGGACGTGCTGTTCGAGCAATTCTGCGCCGCCCCGCCAGGGGCTCCCTCCATCCCGCCGGGTTGACGGGCGTCTACCGCGTCCGGCGCAAAAAATGGTGTGCAAGGGGCCGCGGCACCGGCGCATATTCTCCGCGCAAAGCGCCTTCGCGTTGCTGGGAATACCCTCGTGGTGCATTGATCGCAATATCGTGACAAGCGGCAACGAGATGGGTAAAGTTGCCAGCAAGCCTTGTGCGCCGCAGCGGGCTATTGCGGCCCTTGGGCACTGATCAATGAGGAAGCATCCGGCTCACGGCCGGCCTTGCTTCATTCTTCGCAACGCATGGCCAATTTCAGAGTCGAGGGTCCCCCTTTGAGTCGCAAATACCCGACGCCGTTGAACGAACTCGGTTGCGTCCCTTTCCCCGGCGGCAAAGGCTTTCTGCAATGAGTACCCACACAGTCGAAGGCACCCCCTTCGACACGGAGGTTCATCTGTCCGATGCCGACTACCAGCGGCTGGTGGAGCAGGTGCAAGCGGCCGTATTTGTGATTCGCAAGGGCAGATTCCTCTTCGTGAACCCCAAGCTCGTGGAGCTTTTCGGCTACACCAAGGAGGAAATGCTGGAAAGCATGGATCCCATGCTGCTGTGCGCGCCAGAGCACCGGGACATGGTGCGCGAGCAGGCCAATGCGCGGGTCGCCGGAGTCCCCGGCAAAGCCTATGAGATCGAATGCCTGCGAAAGAATGGCGAGAAGTTCAATGCCCAGGTATGGGGCGTGCGGATCTTTCTGGGGGAGGAAGCGGCGGATCTGGTCACGCTGCACGATGTCAGCGCCATTCGAACGGCGACCCGCTACGCGCAGCAACGCGCTCAGTTGTTCAGCAATGCCGAGGAACTCGCCCGCATCGGCTCCGCCGAGATGGATCTGGTGTCAGGCACCGTCACCCTGTCGTCCGGCATGCACGCCATCTTCGGAATCCCCCAGACGGACGCTCCGGCCGGAAAGGACTGGCTGCTGGCCCGGGTTCCCGCTGTGGAACGGCCGTATGTGCAGGCGATCAGCGAAGGCGTGTCACCTGACGATGTCTGCGAATTCCAGCACCGCATCGTTCATTCGGACGGCAGTTTGCGCACGGTGCTGCACCGCGTGCTGGCCGACGCCGACGACGAGGGCCGGGTGGTCAGGACGGTCACGCTCCTGCAGGACATCACGCTGCAGCGCGCGGCGGAGCAGCGGCTGGACAAGCTTGCGAACACGGATGAAGTGACCGGATTGCCCAACCGCAGCGCGTTGACGGAGTATCTTGATACGAGGATGCGCGAGGCGGCGCGGGAAGGGCGGCAGATTGCCGTCCTGAGCGTGGAGATCGACCGGCTCAAGCTCGTGAGTGAATCGCTGGGCTACGCGGCAGGGGACCAGCTGCTCATGGAGGTGGGAACGCGGCTGCAGCCCCAGGCGTTCGAGGATGACCTGCTGGCGCACTTTGGCAGTGGCGAGTTTTCGCTGGTGCTGGCGCGCGAGGGCAATGTGGACGAGCAGCTGGCGCGCACCGTCGCGGCCTCGCTGGTGGATGCGCTGTCGCTGCCCGTCGCGATTGGCGACAACGAAATCAAGGTGACGTGCGACATCGGAATATCCCTGTACCCGGCGCACGGCGAGGACCCGGAAAAGCTGCTTCAGCAGGCTCAGGCGGCCATGTACCGTGCCCATGAACTGGGCAAGAACCAGATCTGCGTGTTCAGCTCCGGCATGCACTCCAAGGCCATCTCCAGGCTCGCCATGGAGTCCGGGCTGCGCCGGGCCCTGGAGCGCAATGAGCTTGATCTGCACTATCAGCCCAAGCTGGAACTGGTCAGTGGAACCGTCATTGGCGCCGAGGCCTTCCTGGAGTGGAACTCCCCGGACGGCACCCTGATACCCAGGTCCAGCTATATACGCGTCGCCGAGGAAACCGGCCTTATCGTGCCCATCGGCGAATGGGTGCTTCGCGCTGCCTGCCGCCAGGCGCTGGAGTGGCAGCGTGCCGGGCACGCCAGCTTCCGGATTGCCGTCAACCTCTCGGCCCGCCAGCTCCAGCAGCCTGATCTGGTCCAGCGGATACAAAAGGTGCTCATTGAAACCGGCCTTGATCCCCGGCTGCTGGGACTGGAGATCACCGAAGGCGCCCTGATGGGCGAGAGCACGCGCATCGCGCGGATTCTGGGCGACCTGAAGGCGCTGGGCATCGAGATCTCGCTCGATGATTTCGGGACGGGCTATTCCAGCCTGAGCTACCTGCGCACACTGCCCATCGATGTCGTGAAGGTGGACCGTTCGTTCGTCCACGACGTCACGGCGGCATCGCAGGACGTGTCCATCACGCGCGCCATCATCAACATGGCGCACAGTCTGCAGATGAAGGTGTTGGCGGAAGGCGTGGAAACCGAAGGCCAGCTGGCGCTGCTCATCGCCAACCGCTGCGACCAGATGCAGGGCTTCTACTTCAGCGGCCCCGTCTGCGCCGACGACATGAGCGCGTTGCTGAGCAAAGGCCAGGCACTGCCGGAGCACCTGCTGCTGCGCCGCACCCACCGGCGCACGCTGCTGCTGGTCGATGACGAGGACAGCATCGTTTCGGCGCTGCGCAGGTTGTTGCGCCGCGATGGCTATCACATCGTGACCGCCAACAGCGGTGCGCAGGGCTTGCAGCGGATGGCCGAGAATTCGGTGGACGTGATCGTTTCGGATCAACGCATGCCCGGCATGACGGGGGTGGAGTTTCTGCGCCGGGCCAAGGAGCTGTATCCCGACACCATCCGCATGGTTCTGTCCGGCTATACCGAACTGCAATCCATCACGGATGCCATCAATGAAGGGGCCATCTACAAGTTCCTCACCAAGCCCTGGGATGACGAGAGGCTTCGCAGCCACGTCGCGGAAGCGTTCTCCCAGAAGGAGATGGCGGATGAGAATCGGCGCCTGGCCAATGCGGTGCTCAGTGCCAACGAGGAGCTCAGCGCGGTCAATGACCGCCTGCAACAGCTGCTGGCGAACCAGCGGGAGCAGATCCACCGTGAAGAGAGTAGCCTGAGCGTTGCGCGGGAGGTGCTGGACAATATTCCGGCCGCCGTCATCGGGATCGACCTGGAAGGCATGGTGGCGTTTGTGAACGCGGATGCCGAAGCGCTCTTTGGCACCACGGCGGCTTTGCTCGGGCAGGACGCGGAACAGGTCCTGCCGGAGGATCTTCGCAAGGTGTGGCATTTCGCGGACCAGAGCTACCACGATGTCCAGGTTGCCGGCGGGGCGTTTCGCGTGGTGTGCAGATCGGTGGGAGGGGAAAATCATTCACGGGGGCGGCTGCTGGTCCTGGTTCCCAGCAGCGCGGCCTGACACCTACGGACTCCCATGCAAGCTCTTTCCACCTCGATTGAATGGACCCCGGAGGGGATGCTCCTGGCCCAGCCGGTGCTGGACGCGCACGGACAGCTTCTGCTCCCGGCGGGGACGCCCATCACGCGCGGGATCCTGAACAGCCTGCAGCAGCGGGGAATCGACACCGTCTTCGTCAATCCGCCGGAAGGTGTTTCGGGCATTGTCGACAAGCTGGATCCAGCCACACAGCAGGCACAGACGGAAAAACGCCTGCTGCATCTGTTCCGGCCTGCCATGCGGGCCGGCCAGCTCAATCCGCTGTTTCATCTGATCCTGCGATATCGCTCCACGGAGACACCATGAAGCAGCTCACTGCAGATGCCATATTGCGCAGTGTCCATGAGCTGCCGGCGCTGCCCGCGGTGGTGCTGGAACTGATCCAGTCCTTTGGGGACAGCCATGTTTCCGCCGAACAGCTGGCCGTGAAGATATCGCACGACCAGGCCATCGCCGCCAAGACGCTTCGGCTGGCGAACTCTTCCTTCTATGGCCTTCCTCGCCAGGTCACCTCCATCGCAGAGGCCACCGCGATTCTCGGGCTTCGCACCCTGCGCAGCGTGGCCACGGCCGCGGGATTGGTGGGCGGTTTTGCGAACTCCCGCTGCCAAGGGTTCGACTTTGATGCGTTCTGGCGCCATGCGATCGGTACGGCACTCACCGCCAGAGCCTTGGCGCAGCGCACGCGATTGGACGAGGATGCGGCGTTCACGCTGGGGCTGGTGCATGACATCGGGCGGCTGGTGCTCGTGAGCTCCTACGAGGACGAGTATGCCCAGGCCATTGCTTACCAGCTGGAACACGATTGCCTGATGCATGCCGCGGAGCGCCACTACTTTGGTGTTGACCATGCCGAGGTCGGCGGGGTGATCGCGGAGCATTGGCATTTTGCGCCGGAGATTGTTGCGGCCATTTCATGCCACCACCGCCCGCCGCCTGCCAGCGGCCTGTGCCTGACGGACCTCGTGCATGTCGCCGACAACATTGCGCACGGCCTGGATCTTTCTCACAAGGAAAACGATATGGTGCCCTTGCTGGCCCTGGATGCCTGGGGCAGACTGGCACTGGCCGACGGTGACTACATGGCAGTTTTCGATGCGGTGGCAGAGCAGCATGAGGTTGTCTGCCACGCACTCCTGGCCTGAAAGAGGTGCCCTACATGAATTCTCACGACCCACTACTTCGCGAAAGCACCGTGGACAGGCCGTCGGCCGTGTCGTCCCCTGACACCACGGAAGACAGGGTCAAGGAGCTGCTGCGATCCAACGAAGAGTTGACGCAGCTCAATGCAAAGCTCTCGGATGCGCAGGACAAGCTGATGCAGTCGGAAAGGATGGCATCCATCGGGCAGCTGGCCGCGGGTGTCGCCCACGAAATCAACAACCCCATTGGATTCATATTCTCCAATTTCGGCACCCTGGAGCGCTATCTGAGCGACCTGTTCCAGATGCTCGCGGCCTATGAAGAGGCGGAGTCTGCGCTCGGTGATACCCCGGTGGCGGTGCGCCTCAAGGCATTGCGCGAAAAAATAGAGCTGGATTTCCTGAAGGAAGACATTCCCTCCTTGATGGCGGAATCGAAAGACGGCATTACCCGCGTGCGCAACATCGTTCAGAACCTCAAGGACTTCTCGAGGGTGGACACCTCCCAGAAGTGGGTGCTGGCCGATCTGCACCACGGCATCGATTCCACCCTGAACATCGTCAACAACGAAATCAAATACAAGGCGGACGTTGTCAAGGCATATGGGGAGCTTCCCGACATCGAGTGCCTTCCCTCCGAACTCAACCAGGTCTTCATGAACCTCCTGGTCAATGCCGCCCATGCCATCCAGGCGGACAGGGGCACTATCACCATCCTCACCGGCGCCGACGACTCGCGGGTGTGGGTGGAGATCCAGGACACGGGCGAGGGCATCGTCAAGGAGAATCTGGGGCGCATCTTCGATCCGTTCTTCACCACCAAGGCGGTCGGCAAGGGCACCGGGCTGGGCCTTTCGCTTTCGTACGGAATCGTCAAGAAGCACCTGGGAAGCATCGATGTCTTCAGCGAACCGGGTGTCGGGACGCGCTTTCGCGTCACACTGCCGATACGCCACGCAGCGGAGGCGTAAGGGGTGAACTCCGATATCGACGTCACGGCCGCTCTTCCGACCTTGTCTCCGGAGGTCGGCCAATCGCGGGAGGATGCACGCGTCTGGCGAATTCTTTGCGTGGACGACGAGCCCAACATCGTGGCTTCGCTCAAGCGCCTGTTCCGGGGCAGTGGATACCAGGTAACGACCGCCACCAGCGGTGCCGAGGCGATTGCCCAGATGGAGCAGGAACCCGTGGACCTGATCTTCTCCGACATGCGGATGCCAGGAATGAGCGGCGCCCAGTTGCTGGAGCAGGTGCGCCAGCGCTGGCCCCGAACGACGCGAATCCTGTTGACGGGCTACGCGGACATCGGATCCACCATCGCGGCCATCAACAGCGGTGAAGTCTATCGGTACATCACCAAGCCCTGGGATGACGGGGAAGTGCTTGCGACGGCCCACCAGGTGTTCGAGCGCCATGCCCTGGAGCATGAGAAGGACCGCCTGGAGGCACTTCTCAGGTCCAAGAACCAGGCATTGATGGAGCTCAATGAGACCCTGGAGGAAAAGGTTGCTGCGCGAACCAGTGAGTTGCTCCAGCTGAGCCAGAAGATCAAGAAAAACTACCTCACTTCCATCAAGGTGTTCTCCAACCTGATGGAGTGGAGGGGAGGGCAGCTCTCTGGCCATTCACGGCGCGTGGCGGACCTGGCCCGCCGCACCGCGCGCGCCATGAACATGAGCGAGGCGGACCAGCAGGACGCGTTCATCGCCGGCTTGATGCACGACATCGGCCAGATCGCCTTGCCCGATATCCTGCTGGCCCGGCCTGTTCCCAAGCTATCCGAGGAAGAAACCGTCCAGTACCGCCGTCACGCCGTGCTCGGGGAGCAGGCGCTCATGGCGCTTGACGACATGCAGGCGGTGGCCAACATCATCCGAAGCCACCATGAGCGGCACGACGGCCTGGGCTATCCGGATGGCCTGGTGGGGGAGATGATTCCCATGGGCGCGTGCATTCTCGCCGTGGCGGACACGTATGACGACCTGCAAATCGGCCACCTCAGCTCCACGCCCTTGAATGCCGCGGATGCCAGGTCGATGATCGCGCGGGGCAGGGGGACCCAGTTCCACCCCGAAGTCGTTGATGTCTTCCTGCAAATGCTGCTGAAGGCTGCGCCCGGCGCGGAAACGCCCCCGCGAATGCTGCGCACCGTACAGCTGCGGCCGGGAATGATCTTGGCGCGGGACCTCCTGTCCACCGAAGGCGCCGTGCTGCTCGCGGCGGACCACGTGCTGACGGCCGAGCTGATCAAGCGGCTGAGGTTGCGCGAGGGACGGGACGGTATTGAAATGATCCTGCCGATCAAACCGTAATACGAAGGACTCAGGCATGCAGAGAATTCTCCTACTGGATGACGAGCCCCATGTCCTGGCGGCGATAAAGCGGAGCCTGCGAGCGGGACTCGGGGCTGATCTGCGCATTGAAGAAACGGTGGAACCGGAAGTGGCATTGGCCAAGCTGAGAGAGGCCGTTTTCGATGTGGTGATTTCGGACTACCGGATGCCCCTGATGACCGGCGTGGAGTTTCTGAGCCTCGTGCGGACCATTCAGCCCAGGGCGGTGCGGATGGTGCTGAGCGCATCGTCAGATTCGGAAAACCTGATGCGGGCGGTCAATGATGCGGAAGTCTTCCGCTACCTGCTGAAACCTTGGGATGAGAAAGACCTTCTCGGGCATGTGCGCTCGGCCCTGGAGCGGGCCGATCAGCTTCGCCACGAGAACGATCTGGCCGATGTCGGGCGTCACGAGTTTGGCCAACTCAGCGCCACGGAACTGGAACGCCGCCGATTGGAGGCTCTGGAGCCAGGACTGACCCATGTGACATGGGGGCCGAATGGAGAGGTCCTGGGGCCGGACAGCTAAGGACCGCGGCCCCACCGCCCGGGCCTTCAAAATCCCCGGGGCGGTTTGCGCCATTCAAGCGCCTTTGCGCTGGGCAGCGTCATGGTGCCTGAATGCTTCGCGGATATTTTCCCGCAGCAGATCGTCGTCCCAGGGCTTCGTCAGAAATTTATAGATGGCGCCTCGGTTGATCGCGTCCGAAATGGATTCCAGATCGGTATACCCGGAAAGAACAATCCGGATAGTTTCAGGGTAAAGCTCCCGCGCCCGGGAGAGAAATTCCGTTCCAGACATCTCGGGCATGCGCTGGTCCGAAAGAATGACCTGCACTTCTTGCTGCGCCAGGATGTCGAAACCATCTTTTGCACTGTTGGCGGTCAATATTTCATACCCATCACGCCGCAACAGACGCCGCATCGAAGCCAGTATTCCTGGTTCATCGTCCACGATCAGAATTCTCTTGGGGGGTTCTGCGGATTTTTCGGGAATCCTGAGGGTGACGCCATCGGCCAGCAGGCGTCCAAAATCCTCGGCAGGTACCGGCCTGCTGAAATAGTACCCCTGGATTTCATCGCACTTCTTGCGATGCAGATAGCTCATTTGCGCCTCTGTTTCCACGCCTTCGGCAATGACCTTGAGCTTGAGATTGTGGGCCAGGTCGATGATCGCAGTGCAGATCGCAGCGGCATCGGGGTCGTAGATGACCTCTTTGACGAAACTCTGGTCGATTTTCAAATAATCGATGGGAAACCGCTTCAGATAGGCCAGCGAAGAATAGCCCGTCCCAAAATCATCGATCGCCAGGCGGACACCCATTTCACGGATGTCGTGGAGGCGCTGGATGTTCACGTCAATATCCTCCATGAAGAGGCTTTCCGTGATCTCGATATCGATGGGGACTTCACCGCCCTTGCTGCCTTTCAGGCAAAGGCCGAGGATCTTCGAGAAATCGGACCGCCGCATCTGGACGGCTGAAACATTCACGGCGATCCTTGGAGGTGTCAATCCTTGGCTGCGCCACTTGTCATGGTCGCGAATGGCTCTTTCCAGAACCCATTGGCCCACATCGATGATCATTCCCGTTTCTTCGAGGATGGGAATGAAAACCGAAGGTGGAACCAATCCTGACTCGGGGTCATTCCAGCGAATGAGTGCCTCCATGCCGGTGATTTTTCCGTCAAGGAGCGCGACCTTGGGCTGGTAGTGCAGAACGAACTCGTCGTTCTCCAAGGCCCTGTGCAGCTTGCTTTCTATGCTCAGCTGGCTGTGCACACGGGTATTCATCGAGGCGGTATAGAACTGATACCGTCCCTTGGCCGCACCGGCCTCGCGCGATGCGGCTTCCGCATGCGCAAACAGCATGTCCGCCTCCCGCCCATCGTCCGGATAGAGGGATATGCCTGTGCGAAAAGTCAGGTACAGCTCTTTCCCCTCCACAACGAATGGACGGTCCATCAAGGGGAATATCTTTTCCGACAAAAGATGCGCTATTTCCGCGGGAACACTGCGATAGGTCGCAATGATGCCGAAATGATCGGCACCCATTCTGGCAATCTTGTCGTTGGAGCCCAGGGCTTCCACCAGCCGCCTGGCCACCGCCTGGATCACCGCGTCTCCCGCATGCCTGCCCAGGGTATCGTTGATATTCTTGAACCGGTCGATGTTCATCCAGACCAAGGCCACAGACGCCGCGTCCTCCGCAGTGCTGGCGGCGCCTTGAATCAGCTGGTCCAGGCGGTCCTGCAACAGGCTTCTATTGGGAAGCCCCGTCAGTGCATCGTAGTAGGCCAGGTAATTGAGCCGCTCGGATTTTTCAAGATGGTCCAGCGAGAAGGCAATGTCAGAGGCCAGTTCTTGCAGAAGCTGGATTTCGGCATCATCAAAGAAATCTCTCTCGGACGAATACAGTGCCATCAGTCCGATGACTTTCTTGTTGACCGACAGCGGGAACAGGCCAAAGCTCTGAAATCCCCTGTTGATTGCCTCATCCCTCAGGACAATTCTCGGGTCGGTTCTGACGTCCTGAACCAGGATGGTTTCCGAGCTCCCGACGCATTCGCCCACCAGGCCGTGGTTCTCACGTTCGAGAACATTCAGCCCCATGGGAATGTGCTCGATGTAATCTTCTCCGGCCCCTGCCCAGGCTGCCGCCGCCACATGCTGCTCTTCCATGTCAGCGATGCCGATCCAGGCCAGGCGAAAGCCCCCTGCATTGACGGCGATCTGGCAGGCCTCGTGAAACAGCTCTTTGCGATCCTGCGTCCGCACGATCAGCGAGTTGATGCTGCTCAATACCGCATAGATCCTGTTGAGACGCTTGACCTTGAGTTCCGCATTCTTGCGCTCGGTGATGTCCACCACGGAGCCCGCCATATAGGTTGCCTTGCCGCTTTCATCCCAGACAGCTTGCCCTTTGGCATGCGACCAGCGGTAGGAGCCATCCTTGGCGAGTGCCCGGTATTCGACGTCGTAGGGAACCTGCTGCCTGATGTGGGCAGCGAAAGCGTCCAGCACCATCTGGCGGTCGGACGGCTCCAGCAGGCCCAGCCACGCCGCCGCGGTATTTTCTATTTCATGGTCCTGGTAGCCCAGGCGAAATTTCCATTGCGCGGAGATTTGCGCGATGCCCGTGTCGACATTCCAGTCCCACACATCGCCGGTGGAGGCCGCCAGCCGAAACCGCAATTCGCTGTGCCTTAGCGCCTCCTGCGTGCGCTTTTGCTCGCGTGCGGACAGGGCGTCATTGAGGGCGCGGCGGACCGCGGGGGCCAGCCGCCCCAGGTCATGCTTGAGGATGTAGTCCGTCGCCCCGCTCTTGAGGGCATTGATGGCGTTCTCTTCCCCGATGGTTCCCGACACGAAGATGAACGGGACGTCCGGACACACCTCCCTGGCCACCGACAGGGCATCGAGGCCACTGAAGCGCGGCATGCTGAAGTCGGACAGGATGATGTCCGGCACATCCACCCGCAGCTCATGGCGCAGCCGCTCCTCGGTGTCCGCGCGGCGGCTCGTGAAGTTGAACGCCGCGCGCCGCAACGCGTGCGCTACGAGTTCCGCGTCGTTGGGCTCATCCTCGACCATCAGGATATTCAAGGGGACCACTTGCAAATATTCCTCCTGCCACAGGGACACCCCTGTGGAACACTGCCGTGTGGAGACGAGTCTAGGGGGCTGCACCCCAGGTATCAAGAGATTCTTAATTTGCGCGGTTCGCGTGCGCGGCCGCCGTTGAACGGTAGGCAATACCCGGTTTTCAACCTACCATTGTTTCCAAGTCGGCGCTGACGGCTTGGCATCCACAAACCCGGGGAGGCAGGCGGTGATTCAACCCAGAGCATGCTTGGCAGGATTGCTGGCCCTGTCCCTGTCGCCGATCCAGGCCCAGGATAACAAAGCCTCCGCGCTTGCCGAACTCTCACTGGAAGAACTGGCAAGCATCCAGATCACCTCCGCGGCCCGGCACCCCGAGTTCCTCGGGGATGCTTCCGCCGCCATCTTTGTGATCACCTCCGACAGCATCCGCCGCTCCGGCGCCTCCACGCTGCCCGAGGCATTGCGGCTGGCGCCCAATCTCCAGGTGGCCCGCCTGGACGCGAGCCAGTACGCGATCAGCGCGCGCGGTTTCAACAATGCCATTGGCAACAAGCTGCTGGTGTTGATCGACGGCCGCACGGTCTACACGCCGTTTTTCTCCGGGGTGTTCTGGGACCAACAGGACGTCATGCTGGAAGATGTTGACCGGATAGAGGTCATCAGTGGACCGGGAGGTACCTTGTGGGGCGCCAACGCCGTCAATGGCGTGATCAACGTGATCACGAAATCCTCCGCCAGCACCCAGGGCGGGCTTGTCGCCGTGGGTGCCGGCAATCAGGGCCGGGACGCATCGTTCCGATATGGCGGCGTGCTGGGAGGAGGGGGGACGTTCCGTGTCTACGCCAAGGGCGACGCGACCCGGCCCGTGGTACAGACCGGAAGTGCCGCGGCAACGGATGGACGTTCGCGCGGGCAAATGGGATGGCGCGCGGACTGGGTGGACAACGGCAGCGAACTGACCTTTCAGGGCGACGTATACGCTGGGGCCACCGACAGCCGCGGCCTGTTTGGCCGCTTTGACCTGGGGCGGGTGGAGGCGTCGGGGGGCAACGTTCTTGGGCGCTTGACGCGAAAACTTCCGGCAGGGCAGGACGTTCGCCTGCAGGCCTACTACGACTATACGGACCGCAAGGATGCCTTCCTCTACCAGCCGCGGCAACGGGTTCTGGATGTGGAGTTCCAGCATGGCGTGCCCCTGGGAGCCCACCGGCTGCTGTGGGGCGGGGGATACAGGCAGGCCCGGGACGACATCCGCCCTGGCGTGATATTTGGATTCACGCCGGCAGCAGCTTCGCTGCGCTGGGCCAATGTGTTTGTGCAGGATGAATTCAAGCTGACCGACCGCCTCAACCTGACGCTTGGCACCAAACTGGAGAAGAATGACTTCACGGGGATGGAGTCGCTTCCGAGTGCCCGCTTCGAATGGAAACCGAGCCCGCAGCAGCTATGGTGGGGCGCCGTGTCGCGGGCGGTACGGGCCCCGGCACGCCTGGACCGCGACATACGCCTGCCCCCGACCCCCCCATTTCTGATCGCCGGAGGCCCGGATTTCCAGTCGGAAATCGCCAAGGTGCTGGAGCTGGGCTACCGCTCCCAGCCCTCGGCCTCGCTCTCCTACTCCGTCACCGCCTTTCAGCACCATTGGGACAAATTGCGCAGCGGTCAGCGTCCTCCCGGGGCACAGGTGCAGAACATGATCGAGGGAAAGACCTGGGGCCTGGAAGCCTGGGGTGAATGGCATGCGGCACGCCATCTGCGCCTTGCGGGCGGGCTGTCCTTGCTGCGCAAGAATCTTCGGGTCCTGCCGGGCAGCTCGGACCCCGAGGGGCCCCGCGCGCTGGGCAATGATCCCCGCCACCAGTGGATGCTGCGTGCCGGGCTCAATCTGCCCCACCGCCAGGAGCTCGATGTCATCGTGCGCAGGGTAGGGGCCTTGCCGGACCCCGCCGTGCCTGCGTACACGGCCGTCGATCTGCGTTTTGGCTGGACGGTGCGGCCTGGCGTTGAACTGTCGATCGTGGGCCAGAACCTGTTCGACGGATCCCACCCGGAATTCAATGCGGCACTGAACCGCAGGGAAATTCCGCGCAACGTGGCGTTGCGAGTCAGGTGGTCTCTGTGAACACCTGGAGATCGCCGTGGCGGCTGGAGCGAGGGGTGGCGCTGTGGGTGCTCCTGGTCGGCCTGGCCTGCGGGCCCTGCGCCGCCCAGCCGGACTGGCCGAACGACGAGTCGCAGATCAAGGCCGCGTTCCTGTACAAGTTTGCCGGGTATGTGGATTGGCCCGAAGGCTTCCTGGGCAGCGTGGAGACGCCATTCACGATCGGCGTGCTGGGGGCCGATCCCATTGCAGATGAACTGGTGCAGATCGTCCAGGGGCGCAAGATCCATTCGCGCAGCATCGTGGTGAGCCGGCTCAAGGCCGGAGACCCGCTGGAGGACGTGGCGATCCTGTTTGTGGGCAAGGGGGACGCCGCCCGCCTGAAACCCGTGCGGGGCACATTGCAGGCGCAGCCCATCCTGGTAGTCACCGAGGAGCCCGCAGGCCTTGCGCTGGGCGGCATGATCAATTTTCTGCTGGTGGATCGCCATGTGCGTTTCGAGGTTGCGCTGGCGCCCGTGGAAAAAAGCGGGCTGCGCCTCAGCTCCCGCTTGCTCGCGGTGGCCCAGAGAGTCCACGCCGAAGGGCGCTAGATGCTCAACGCCATAGCACGCTCGCTGCGCCACAAGTTCGCGTTGGCGATGCTCGCGGCAACCTTCGTGTCGCTGTCGGTGGCGGGAACCGCGCTCGCCCTGTATGAACTCCAGGCCTACAAGCAGAACGTGACCAGTGACCTGCTGACGCAGGCCGAAATCCTGGGGCGCGCGACAGGCCCCGCCCTGGCGTTTGACGACCACAAATCCGCGGAGGAAAACCTGTCCCTGCTGGAAACCCGGCGCCAGATCCGGGCAGCCGCCATTTACAACGCCCGCGGAAAGATGGTGGCCCAGTACCGCGGTGCGGGTGCCCATGCCGAGCACAAGGTCCCTGCATTGCCCGAAGCCGACGGCGTGCGACTGCAAGACGGCGAACTGGTCGTTTTCAAGCGGATTCTCGAAAACAAGGAGATCGTCGGAACGGTCTACATGAGCGCGGACTACGAACTGGCGCAACGGTTTCGGGGCTACCTGGGCATCCTCGCGAGCGTCATGGGGCTGAGCCTGCTGGTGGCGGCAGGCATGTCGGCATGGCTTCAGTCGGCCCTGACCAAGCCCATCCTGGCCGTCACGAACGTGGCGCGCCAGGTGACGGAGCGCAAGGACTTTTCACTGCGCGTGCAGAAGACGACGAAGGACGAGCTGGGCTATCTGGCGGATGCGTTCAACGACATGCTGTCGGAGATCGGCCGGCGCGCCGAAGACCTGGAAACGGCCAACAGGGCCCTGGAGCGCGAAGCGCAGGAGCGCCGGCGCGCCGACCAGGACGTGCGCCAGCTCAACGCGGAGCTGGAACAGCGGGTGTCCCAGCGCACCTTGCAGCTGGAAACCGCCAACCAGGAACTGGAGAGCTTCAGCTACTCGGTGTCGCATGACCTGCGCGCGCCCCTGCGGTGGATCGTTGGCTTCTCCGAGGCGCTGATGGAAGACCACGGCGCGAACCTGGACGACGAGGCCCGGCGGAAAATCCAGATCATCCAGAACGAGGGGCGGCGCATGGGCGTGCTCATCGACGACCTGCTCGCCTTTTCTCGGCTGGGGCGGCGTGCGCTCAAGGTGAGTGACGTGGAGATGGGGGCGCTGGTGCTGGCCACCTGGAATGCGCTCAAGGAGCGCGAGGATTTCAGCCGGGTCCAGCTTCACATCGGCGCCATGCCCGTGGCGACGGGAGACCGCGTGCTCCTCGGACAGGTGTGGACCAATCTGTTGTCGAACGCCCTCAAATTCAGCTCGAAACAGGAAAATCCACGCATTGAAATCGGTGCCATCACGGACGATCAGGAACACATTTTCTTTGTGCGTGACAATGGTGCCGGATTCAATCCAAAGTACAAGGCCAAGCTGTTCGGCGTTTTTCAGCGCCTGCACGACACCAGCGAATTTCCGGGAACGGGCGTAGGTCTCGCCTTGGTCCAGCGGATAGTCCACCGCCACGGGGGCCGCGTCTGGGCCGATGGCAACCTGGGCGAAGGCGCGACGTTTTATTTCACTGTCCCACGGGAGAGCCGCGATGGAGCTGTTTGAAGAAATCGACATCCTCCTGGTGGAGGACAGTCCCAACGACGCGGAGCTGGCGATCCGCGCCCTGAAGAAGCGGGGATTTGCCAACAAGATGCTGTGGGTCAAGGATGGCGAACAGGCCATCAACTACCTGTTTCGGCTTGGCGAGTATTCGCAACAGCACGATGAAACCAGCCCGAAGCTGGTGCTGCTGGATCTGAAGATGCCGCGGGTGGATGGCATGGAGGTGCTGCGCGCCATCAAGGAGGACCAGCGCACGCGCCGCATTCCCGTGGTGATACTGACGTCGTCCCAGGAAGAGCGGGACCTGACACTGTCCTATGACCTGGGGGTCAACAGCTATGTGGTCAAGCCCATGGACTTTGACGAGATGGCGGATGTGGTCTGTCAGGCCGGGTCGTATTGGCTGACCGTCAACCGCACGCCGTAGCTGGCCCGGGCGGTCATCCGGGATCTTTCATCCAAGGAGAGCGCGGGGTTGCGCAGAGCGTGCCGCGAAGGGATGCTCGAACTCAAGCGCGCTCAATGATATTTGTTATTTAACATAATATACATCGTATAAAGTCAGATGGGAACCACCCAACCCCGCCAGATCCGTGCCGCCATCAGCCGCTACCATCCTCTCCATGACCCTCCCCACCACGACCCCATCCACTCCGTCTTCTTCCATCCACTTCGGCCACCAGGGCCGTGTCTGCATCGTCACTGGCGGCGCCCAGGGCATTGGCGAGGCCTGCGTGCGGCGGTTTGCCGCCGAGGGCGCTAAAACGGTCGTCGCGGATGTGGACGATGCGCGCGGCCAGGCGCTGGCGCAGGAACTGGGCGCGCTGTATGTGCGCTGCGATGTGGGCGACAAGGCGCAGGTGGATGCGCTCGTGGCCCAGACCGTGGCGGCCCACGGCCGCATCGACGTGCTGGTGAACAACGCGGGCATCTTTCGGGCTGCAGACTTTCTGGACGTGACCGAGGCCGACTTTGACGCCGTGCTGCGGGTCAACCTCAAGGGCTCGTTCCTCGTCGGCCAGGCCGTGGCGCGGGCCATGGTGGCACAAAATGGCGGTTGTGGCGGCGGCGCCATCGTCAACATGAGTTCGGTCAACGGCGTGCTAACCATTCCCAACATCTCCAGCTACAACGTGAGCAAAGGCGGCGTGAACCAGCTCACGCGCGTGATGGCCCTGGCGCTGGCTGACAAGAACATTCGCGTGAACGCCGTGGCGCCCGGCACCATCGCCACCGAGCTGGCCGCCAAGGCCGTGCTGACCAGCGACGAGGCCAAGCAGAAGATCATGAGCCGCACCCCCATGAAGCGGCTGGGCGAGCCGTCGGAGATTGCCGATGTGGTGGCCTGGCTGGCCAGCGATGCCGCCAGCTATGTGACCGGCGAGATCGTGACCGTGGATGGCGGGCGTATGACGCTGAACTACACCGTTCCGGTCTGACGCGCCGAATTACTATTGAATTGATAGCTGTCTGCGCTTGATGTACAAGCGCTGTCGGCTATTTTTATTCAATTTTCAAGCCTGCGGCATGCGCCGCAGCAGGCCCGCCATGCTGCGCGGCCAGCCGACCGGGCCGAACCAGGCGCCGCCTGCAATCGCCCAGGCGTTGACCACGCCATACAGCACCAGCGCCACGCCCTGTGCGGCAAACACCGCCGCCAAGCCGCCGCCCCAGCGCAGCGCCAGCCAGCCGCCCGTCACCGCCACCGCCAGGCGCGTGATGTTGCCGATGACGGGCCAGAGCAGGCGCCCTGCCCCTTGCGAGGCAAAGTACAGCACCAGGCCCAGGCCGAAAAAGCCGTACACCGGGCCGACGGTGCGCAGATACAGCGCGCCGGCCTCCAGCATGGCCTGATCGCTGTTGAACAAGGACAGCCACGCGTTGGGAAACGTAGCCGCCCACAAGCCAATCGCCTCGGCCATCACAAACGCCATGCCGGCGCCGATCCAGGTGGCGCGCAAGGCGCGCTCACGCTGGCCCGCGCCAATGCAGGTGCCTACCATGGCCACCAGCGGTGCACCCAGGCCGAAGACCAAGGGCACCAGCAGGTATTCCAGGCGCGACGCGGTGCCGTAGCCCGCGATGGCCGCCGTGCCAAAGCCGCCCACCAGCGCCGTGGTGACGCCGATCGCCAGGTTGGTGGCAACGGTGGAGACCGTGCCCACCAGCCCGACCCGCAGGATGTCCTTGAACAGAGTCCAGCGGAACCGGATGTGCGCCAACGATGGCCGCAGCAGGCTGCGCGGTGACCACAGATACGCTGCCAGCACCACGCTGCCGATCAGGTAGTACGCCATCAGCGCGATGGCCCCGCCAGCGATGCCCAGGCCGGGCATGGGGCCCCAGCCAAAGATGAACAGTGGCGACAACGGCACCAGCACGAAGGCGCCCAGCACCGTGACATAGGCCGGCACGGCCATGTTGCCCGTGCCCCGGATCACGGCCGACAGGGTGTTGAACAGCCACACGAGAAACGCGCCCGCGAACACCCAGTTGGAATAGACCAGCGCGGCATCCAACGCGCCGCCCGTGCCGCCCATGCGGGTGTAGAGCCAGCGCCCTCCTCCCACCACGCCCACGGTGAAAACCAGCGAAAACACCGCCGCAATGGTCAGCGCATGCAGCACCAGTGCGTCGGCATCGTCCCGCCGCCGGGCGCCCAGGGCGCGGGCGATGGCTGACGCGATGCCGCCGCCCATGGCGCCTGCCGAGGTCATCTGCATCAGCATGACCACCGGGAACACCAGGGCCATGCCCGCCAGCGCATCGGTGCCCAGCTTGCCGACAAAGTAGGTCTCGATCAGCCCGACGCCCGCCTGCGCCAGCATGACCAGCACATTGGGCGCCGCCAGCCGCAGCAGCGTGGGCGCGATCGGCGCCTCCAGCAGCATGCGGGTGCGTGGGTTCAGGGGTTCGGTCACGTCAGGCCCCTGCCCCATCGGCCGCAGGCCTGCGCGGCACCACGATGCGCACGGTGGACAGCTGCAGCACATCGCCGTGCTGGTTGCGGGTTTCGCTGCGCACGGTGACCATGCCACGGTCGGGCCTGGATTTGGAGGGCTGGATCTCCAGCACCTCGCTCACCACGTGCAGCACGTCGGTGGCGCGCGTGGGCCGGGGCCAGCTCACCTCGGCGCCCGCGCCGATGATGCCGCCCGCGATCGGCAGGCCGGTGGTGACCTGCAGGCGCATGGTCACGGACGCCGTGTGCCAGCCGCTGGCCGCCAGCCCCCCAAACAGCGTGGCGCGGGCAGCAGTGTCATCCAGGTGGAACGGTTGGGGGTCGAATTGCGCAGCAAAGGTGGTGATCTGCGCTTCGTCCATGGCGTGTTCGCCGCTTTTGAACTGGTCGCCCACGGCCAGATCGTCCAGGTACACGGGCTGCATTCCGGTGGGGGCGGATGCGGTGGAAACAGGGTGAGCGGTCATGGCAACAAATGGGGAGATGAGGGGATGGTGGACGGGTGTTGGCAGGGTCAGGCGGCTGCAGGGCGCACCAGCCGGGCTTCGCGGATCGGCAGGTTGACCAGGGCCGCGCCCACGGCCAGCACGATGTCGATGTACCAGACCCAGTCATAGCTGCCCGTGGCCTGGAACACGCTGCCGCCCAGGTAGGCACCAAAGAAGCCACCAATCTGGTGCGCCAGCATCACGATGCCAAACAACATGGCCATGTTGGCCGTGCCGAACATCTTGGCCACCAGCCCGACCGTGGGCGGCACGGTGGAGAGAAACGTCACACCCATCACGGCGGCAAAGACCAGCACCACGGCGGGCGTCTTGGGCGCCAGCAAGAAGATCAGCACCGCCAGGCCGCGCGTGGCATACAGCAGCGACAGCAACGACTTCATGCGCCAGCGCCCCACGGCCCAGCCCATCGCCAGGCTGCCGACAATGTTGAACAAGCCGATCATGGCCAGCGACCATCCGCCGATCTCAGGCGGCAGGCCACATGCGGCGATGACGCCCGGCAGGTGCGTGGCGAGGAATGCCACGTGAAAGCCGCACACCAGAAAGCCCGCCGCCAGATACCGGTAGCTCGGCGTGGCCAGCGCCTGGGCAATGGCCTGGCGCGCCGTCAGCGCCTTCTGGCCGGATGCGGCGGCGGCCTGCGCGGCCAATGCGTTCGAATTGCCCCGGAGCACCCACACCGCAGGCAGCGCCAGCAGCACCAGCACACCCAGCCACTGCATGGCACTGGCCCAGCCCACCGCGGCGGTCAGGCCAATGGCAACAGGCGCCATCACAAACTGCCCAAACGACCCGCCCGCGTTGACGATGCCGCTGGCAAGCCCGCGCTTGTTGGCGGGCACCAGCCGCGCGGTGGCCGCCATCAACACCGACGGCCCGGCCATGCCCGCACCGCCTGCAGCCAACACACCAATCGCAAAAATCAGCCCGGCCGTGGTGGTCATGTAGGGCGTGATGAAGGTGCCCAGCGCCACCAGCGCCACGCCCAGCAGGATCACGCGGCCCGTGCCGATGCGGTCGGCCACCGCCCCCGCAAACGGCTGGGTCAGGCCCCACCAGAGCTGGCCGAACGCAAAGGCCAGGCTGATGCTGCCAATGCCCAGCGCGGTGGACGTGTTGAGCGCCGACAGGAACAGGCCCATGGTCTGGCGCGTGCCCATGGTGAGGGCGAACGCGCCCGCAGCGGCCAGCAGCACGAGCCACAGCGCGATCGGTGTGCCCCGTGCGCCCGGTGAGCCCGGGGTGGCAGGAGCGGCGGGCGCCGCGAACACGTTGCCGCCGCCCAGGTTGCGAGAAGGTTGGGTGTCATTCGTCATCGCCGTGCTCCTGCTTTTCCTGCATGCTGGCCAGCAAAGCCAGGGAGTCGTCCACCAGCGCATGCAGGGCGTTCACGCGCTCCGCGCCCAGGGTGTCGTTGAGGGACAGCTGCGCCACTTTCCAGCAGCGCTGGGCCTGCGCACGCTTGTCGCGCCCCGCGTCGGTGATGTGCACCAGCCGGCTGCGCGCATCGGCCCCCGCCTCCAGCGTGACCCAGCCGGCATCCACCAGGGGCCGCAGGTTGCGGGTGAGCGTGGAGGCGTCCATCTTCATTTCCACCGCGAGGTCGCCCGGACGGATGGGCCCGAGCTTGAGCACGTGCGACAGCAGCGAGTACTGCGTGGTCTTGAGCCCGCACCGGGCCATCTCGGTGTCATAGTGGTGCGCCACGCGCCGCATCAGCTGGCGCAGCTTGAAGTTGGTGCAGCCCTGGGGCGGCACGGCGGCAGGCGCGTTTGCGGGGGTGATTTCAGCTTGCATGCGATCAATTGTATCTGCAATAATTGCATATGCAACTGGCCGACCGGCCCATCAACCCCATTCCCTTCCGAGGTATCGCATGACCCAGAACAACCAACTCGAGCAATGGCTCGCGCAAGAGCGTGAAATCGCAGCCCGCCTGGAGGCCGGCGTGGGCGCGGGGGTCTCGCGCCCCGACCAGGTCGCCGGCCTGAACGGCCTGGAGATGATGCAGGCCATGCTGCGCGGTGAACTGCCCTACCCTCCCATCGCCCGCACGCTGGACTTCCAGCTGATGGAGGTGGGCGAAGGCCTGGCCATCTTCCAGGGCACCCCTGGCGCGGCCCACTTGAACCCCATGGGCACCGTACACGGGGGCTGGTTCGCCACCCTGCTCGACTCGGCCCTGGGCTGCGCCGTGCACACGCGCATGCAGCCCGGGCGCGGCTACACCACGGCCGAGCTGGGCGTGAACCTCGTCAAGGCGCTCACGCCCAAGGTGCAGCGCGTGCGGGCCGAAGGCCGCGTGATCCACTGCGGGCGCCAGCTGGCCACGGCCGAGGCCCGCCTGGTGGGGCCCGACGGCACGCTGTATGCCCACGCCACCACCACCTGCCTGGTTTTTGACATGCCTGCACAATCGAAGGGATGAAATTCCTCCACACGATGCTGCGCGTTGGCAACCTTCAACGCTCGATTGATTTCTATACCCAGGTGCTCGGCATGCAACTGCTGCGCCAGTCCGAGAACCCCGAGTACAAGTACTCGCTGGCCTTCCTGGGCTTTGACGGCGGCAACCCCGGCCAGGCCGAGATCGAGCTGACCTACAACTGGGGCACCGAGAGCTACGAGATGGGCACGGCCTATGGCCACATCGCGCTGGGCGTGCCCGATGCGTACGCCGCGTGCGAGAAGATCAAGGCCTCGGGCGGCAACGTCACGCGCGAAGCGGGCCCGGTCAAAGGCGGCACCACGGTCATCGCGTTTGTGACGGATCCCGATGGCTACAAGATTGAATTGATCCAGCGTGCCGAGGGGACTGGTGGCGCAGGCTTGCGCTAATAATAACTATCAAATATATAGCTGCTGGCGCATGATGGATAAGCGCTAGAGGCAAATTTGAACCCATAAAAAACCCGGCACTGCCGGGTTTTTTCATGGGGCGACCTGCTGGAGGTCACTGCACAGGGATTAGGCGCCCAGGGCCACTTCCACGCGGCGCGCTTCGGCGTTGCTGCCGGTGGCGGTGGTTTCTTCGGGCTTCTTCAGCTCGATCTTGTCTTCCGCCACGCCCAGACCCTTGAGCGCATCGCGCACCGCAAAGGCGCGTTGCTTGGCCAGCTCGGCATTCAGGGCGGCGTCGCCCGTGGCGTCGTGAAAGCCCGAGATCACGGCCTTCTTGCCTTCGGCCACGCCCTTGACCACGTCGGCCAGGGCTTCGTTGGCGCCTGCGGCAAGGTCGGCCTTGGCGCTGGCAAAGTAGAACTTCACCACGCCGTTTTCCACCCGGACGCTGGCCGCGTCAGCCGCGGCGACCACGGCGGGCGCGCTGGCTGCAACGGCCGTGGCGGGCGCGGGCTTGGCGGCGCCGGAAGCGCCGACACGCTTGACCACCACGGTGCCCACCACCACGGAGATCACCAGTGCGATCAGGGCGAACAGGAAACCCAGGGCGAAACGTTGTTGGCTATCGTCGTCAGAACTAGACATTGGAGATCCCCGAAGTGATGAAAAAAGAAGGTGTGGCGGCCCTGGAACCTCGCGGCGCAAGTCCCCAGGGCGCTGAAGCAAAGCTTTCGATTGTAGAGTGATCGCATGACGAATCTTCCCGCGCCCCTTCGCGACCCGGCCCCCATGCTGGAGCGGGCGCTCAAGGAATGGGGCGGCCACGACGACCTGTGGATCTTTGGCTACGGCTCGCTCATCTGGCGCCCGGATTTCGACTACGCCGAGCGCCGCGCCGCCAAGGTGCACGGCTGGCACCGGGCGCTCCGGATGTGGAGCCGCATCAACCGCGGCACGCCGGAATGCCCGGGCCTGGTGTTCGGCATGCTGTCGGGCGGCAGCTGCCGGGGCATGGTCTTCCGCGTGGACAAGGCGCATGCCCGGCAGGTGCTCATCAACCTGTGGCAGCGCGAGATGGTCACGGCCGTGTACGACCCGCGCTGGCTGCCCTGCCGCACGCCCCAGGGGACCGTGTCCGCGCTCGCTTTCACTTTGTCACGAAAAAGCCCCAACCACACGGGGGAGCTGCCCGACGACGAGTACCGCCGCATCTTCGCGCAGGCCTGCGGCCGTTTTGGCACCACGCGCGACTATGCCCAGGCCACGTACGAGGAACTGCGCAAACACGGCATCCACGACCGCGCGCTCGCCAGGCTGCTTGCGCTGACCCACAAATAGTGCACACTTTTGGCGGGCGAACCTGCTCCCTGTCTTGCACCAGCGCGCAGGGCGTCCGCATGATGCACCGTCTCTTAACGTTCAAGGAGTATTTGATGAAGCAAAGGAATCGTTGGGCCTTCGGGCTCTCGTCCATCGCCGTGCTGGCCCTGGCGGGCTGCGCCGCCTATTCGTCGGGCCCGTCTGCCACGGCCAAGCTGGAGCCCACGCGCGGCAGCACCACCTCGGGCACGGTGGCGTTTGCCCAGTCCGGCGACGTGGTGAAGGTGTCGGGCGAGGTCCGCGGGCTCAAGCCGGGCGCCGAACACGGTTTCCATATCCATGAAAAGGGCGACTGCTCCAGCGGCGACGGCATGAGCGCCGGCGGCCACTTCAACCCGGGCGGCAAGCCGCACGGCCACCACGGCGCGGGCGAGCACCACACGGGTGACCTGCCCAGCCTGAAGGCGGATGCCAACGGCGTGGCCACCTTCAGCTTCGAGTCGCGCACGATCCGCGTGGGCAGCACGGCCAACGACATCGTGGGCAAGGGCCTGATCGTGCACCGCGACCCCGACGACTACAAGACCCAGCCCACGGGCAACGCCGGCCCGCGCCTGGCCTGCGCGGTCATCGCAGCGAAGTAGAGACCGCCGAAAAAGGAAAAGACGGCGCGCCGGCAGGGCGCGTCCGGCACACGACCCGCTCGCCGCGACCTCGGCCAGCGGGTCGTTTCCTTTGCGGGTGTCAGGCCCGGCGCGCGGCCAGGATGCGCTCGGCCCGCGCGAGGTCCTGCACCGTGTCGATGTCCGTCACCGTGCCTTCGTCCTGCACGTCCACGGTCCGGACCCTGCCCCGCAGCGCCTGCTGGCGCACCACGCCGGCAGCGCCCTGTTCGCCGGAGAGCGCCAGCAGATCCGGCAGGCACGGTGCGGCAAAAGCCACCGGATGGCCGCGCTCTCCGTGGAACAGCGGAATGGCCACCGCGCAGCGCCCCAGGGCCGCCGCCATGGTGCGCAGCGTCGCGGGCTGGACCAGCGGCAGGTCGCCGGGCAGCACCAGCCAGCCGCCCGCCCCCGCCGTGGCGCGCACGGCCGCCGCGATCGAATCGCCCATGCCTGGATGGCCCGCGTCCTCGAGGTGCCAGGCGAGCCCGCTGGCGCGCACGGCGTTCAGGGTGTGCTCCAGCACCGGCAGCCCGGCCAGCAGAGCGCGCAGCTTGTGCACCTGGCCGCCGGAGGCCGCGAAACGCGCGCCCCGGCCGGAGGCCAGCACCAGCACGACGGGCGCCGGTGGCCCGTCCGGTTTCATGGGGGGTGTATCGGCGAGGTGCGGGGTGGACATCGCCAGCATGCTACGGCAACGCGGCCGCCGCGCGCCTCAGGCCAGCGTGTAGCCGCCGTCCACCACCAAGTGGTGGCTGCGGATGAAGCTGGCGGCGCCCGACAGCTGGAACAGCACTGGCGCCGCCATCTCGTGCGCCAGCGCGGGGCAGCCCGCCGGGGACGCCTGCAGCAGGGCGCGTGCCGGTGATGGCATGCCCCCTCCTTCCCTGCCCTCCCCGGGCGCCAACGCCGTCAGGCGAGCTTGAACGGCAGCTCGCGCGGTGTTTTGCCCGTAAGCTGGGCGATGGCATTGGCAAAAGCCGGCGCCAGCGGTGGCAAGCCGGGCTCGCCCATGCCCTTGGGTGGGTCGGCGCTGGGCACGATGTGCACCGTCACCTGCGGCATGTCGGTGATGCGCGGCACGGCAAAGTCGCCAAAATTGCTCTGCTCCACCACACCGTCCTTGAGCGTGATGGCGCCGCCGGGCAGGCACATCGACAGGCCCATCAGCGCCGCGCCCTGCACCTGGGCTTCCACGCTCTTGGGGTTGACCACCAGGTTGCAGTGCACGCCTGCCGTGATCGTGTGCAGCTTGGGCGTGCCGTCCTTGACGGAGGCCTCGACCACATAGGCGACCACCGACTCGAACGATTCATGCACCGCCACGCCCCAGGCGCGGCCGGCCGCCAGCTTCTTCCTGCCGTAGCCCGACTGGGCCACGGCCAGCTGCAGCGCGGCCTTGTGGCGCGGGTGCTTGTCGCCCATCAGGGCCATGCGGTAGGCCACGGGGTCTTGCTTCGTGGTGCGCGCCACTTCGTCGATGAGGGTTTCCATGGCGTAGGCCGTGTGGGTGGAGCCCACGCTGCGCCACCACAGCACGGGCACGTTCACGTCGGGGTGGTGCACCGACAGCTTCATGGGCACGTTGTAGGGCTCGCCCATGCCTTCGGTGGTCGTGGCGTCGATGCCGTTCTTGACCATGAAGGCCTCGAACGGCGAACCCTTGGTGATGGACTGGCCGACGATGGTGTGGTCCCACGCCAGGATCTTGCCCTGGGCGTCGAATCCGATTTCGGCGCGGTGCACGTGCATGGGGCGGTAGTAGCCGCCCTTGATGTCGTCCTCGCGGCTCCAGAGCGTGCGCACCGGCGCAGTGATGCCCGCCGTGCGCGCGGCCTTGGCCACGCCGCAGGCCTCCACCACGTAGTCGCTGGTGGGGATGGCGCGGCGGCCAAAGCCGCCACCGGCCATCTGCGTGTTCACCTTGATGTTCTGCGGCTGCAGGCCCAGGGTTTTGGCGGCGGCCATGGCGTCCAGGCCGGGCATCTGCGTGCCCATCCACAGCTCCGCCTTGTCACCATCGAGCTTCACCGTGCAGTTGAGCGGTTCCATGGGCGCGTGCGCCAGGTAGGGGAACACGAATTCGGCGCTGATCTTGTGGGCCGCACCCGCCAGCGGCGCCATGTCGGCCTGCATGGCCACGTTGCCGGGCTTGGCGGCCAGTTCGCGGTACTGCGCCAGCAGTGCCGTGGTGTCGGGCTTGCCCACCGCGCTGGTGTCCCATTCCACCTTCAGCGCATCGCGCCCCTGCTTGGCGGGCCAGTAACCATCGGCCACGATGGCCACGCCCTCGCCGCCCCGGTCGGTGGGCACGCGCAGCACGGCCTTCACGCCCTTGATGGCCTTGGCGGCGCTGTCGTCCAGCGACTTCAGCTTGGCGCCAAACACGGGCGGGCGGGCCACCACGGCCGTCAGCATGCCGGGCAGGCGCACGTCGATGCCGTAGTCCTGCTGGCCGCTCGACTTGGCCTTGGCATCGAGCCGGCCCGTGGGCTTGCCGATGAGGCGGAACTGCTTGGGGTCCTTCAGGGTGACCTTTTCGGGCACGGGCTGCTTCATGGCCGCTTCGGCCAGCGCGCCGTAGCCCAGCTTCTTGCCGCCAGGGCCGACGACGAAGCCATTGCTGGTGCGCAGTACCGAGGCATCCACGTCCCACTGCGCCGCGGCGGCCGAGACCAGCATGGCGCGGGTGCGGGCGCCCAACTCGCGGTACTGGGTGTACGAGTTCTTGATGGAGTTGGAGCCGCCCGTGAGGTGCATGCCCATCATCGGGTCGGCATAGGCCTGGTTGGCATCGCCGTGCACGCTGCGCACCTTGCTCCAGTCGGCATCCAGCTCCTCGGCCAGGATCATGGGCAGGCCCGTCTGCACGCCCTGGCCGAAGTCCAGGCGGTTGATGGTGACGGTGACCGTGCCATCGGCGTCGATGCGGACAAAGGCCGAGGGCTGCTCGAACGGCTTGAGGCCTGTGGGTGCGGCGGCGGCCCCTGCGCCCTGCGCTGTGGCCACCAGCGGAAACGCGCCCAGGGCAAAGCCCGAAGCCGCCGACACCTTGAGGAAGGTGCGCCGTGCAAGACCTTCGATGCCTTCCATTGCATCGTTTACTCCTGAATTGGTAGCTGCTTGCGCTTTATCCATAAGCGCCAGAAGGTGTTTTGGCATGAAAACATGGGCCTGGCCCTGCAGGGCCTGTGCGTCGAAGTGCATGGTGTTCTCCTTCAATCAAGCCAGGGTCTTGGCAGCGTCATGGATGGCCGCGCGAATGCGCACATAGGTGCCGCAGCGGCACACATTGCCCGACATGGCGGCGTCGATGTCAGCGTCGCTCGGCTTCTTCTTGCCCTTGAGCAAGGCGGTGGCGCTCATGATCTGGCCGCTCTGGCAGTAGCCGCATTGCGCCACGTCGTGCTTCACCCAGGCGGCGTGCACGGCCTTGCCCACCTTGTCGCTGGCCGTGACGGCCTCGATGGTGGTGATCTTCTGCCCCGCAGCGGCCGAGATCGGCGTGATGCACGAGCGCACCGGCGCGCCGTTCAGGTGCACCGTGCAGGCCCCGCACAGGGCCTGGCCGCAGCCGAACTTGGTGCCGGTCATGCCCAGCGTGTCGCGCAGGGCCCAGAGGATGGGGGTGGATTCATCGGCATCCACAGCCGTGTCTTTGCCATTGATGTTGAGGGTGGGCATCGCGGGGTTCTCCGTGGGGAAGGTGTTGTTGTGTTGCGGGCGCGTCAAGGAGACAGGGGGGCGGCGTCAGCGACGCCATCGGCCGTGAAGGGGTTGGAGCGTGGTGCGTGGCATTTTTAAGAGAATATAAATTCGATTAAAAGATCAACCCCGGGCGGCAAAAAAGCATCGCTGTCTCCCGCTCAGGCCTTCAAGGCGTCCCAGCACAGGCCAAAAGCCATCTGGTGCACGGCGTCTTCGTCGGGCAGCACCTTGGTGCGGATCAGGTTGCCCGTCTCTCGCACCGACCCCACCAGGCTGGCGGTGAGCAGCGGTATCGGCACGGCCTTCAAGATCTCCTGCTGCTGGCCCTCTTCCATGAGCGCAAAAAAACCGGCCATCAGGCGGGTCGAGAATTCGCGGTTGCCCTCGGTGAACCAGGGCGAGTTGTAGTACTGCTCCTGGAACACCACTTCGGCATACTGGTCCAGCCGGTGCCGCAGCAGGTTGCCCCAGGCGCGCCGCACGCGGGCGCGGTAGGGCATGCCGGGCGCGATGCCTTCCATGATGCGCGCGGCCGTGACCGTCTTGGCATCCTGGTAGAGCTGGCTGATGAGTTCATCCTTGGACGGGTAATACACATACAGCGTGCTGGTGGCAATGCCCGCCGCGCGGGCGATGTCGGCCAGGGTCAGGCCGCTCAGGCCTGTCTGGGCCACCAGCTCGAAGGTGGCCTGGGCAATGGCGCGCTGTTTTTCGTCGTCTTTGGGTTTCATCGGTGTGCCAATATAAGCGAATATCCATTCGGCAACAACCGGGGCCACGGAAGGCCCCGCGACGCCACAAAACCGGCGTGCACAATCGTGCCCATGACCACCTCCATCGCCGACCTTCGCAAGAGCTACGAGCGCGCCGAACTCAACGAAGACGCCTCGCACGCCGCCCCCCTGCAGCAGTTTGACCAGTGGCTCCAGGAAGCCATCAGCGCCGAAGTGCCCGAGCCCAACGCCATGACCCTGGCCACCGTGGGCAGCGACCTGCGCCCCAGCACCCGCATCGTGCTCATCAAGGGCTACGACGAGCGCGGCATCGTCTGGTTCACCAACTATGACAGCCGCAAGGGCCGCCAGATCGCGGGCAATCCCTATGCGGCCGTGCAGTTCCACTGGGTGGAGCTGGAACGCGTGGTGCGCATCGAAGGCATTGTGGAGAAAGTCAGCGACGAAGAAAGCGACGCGTATTTCAACAGCCGTCCGCTCGACTCGCGCATCGGCGCCTGGGCCAGCCCGCAAAGCCAGGTGATCTCCGGCCGGGGCGTGCTGGTGGCCAATGCCGCCAGGTACGGCGCGCAGTTCTTGCTGAAACCACCCCGCCCGCCGCACTGGGGCGGGTACCGCCTGAAGCCGGACCAGTGGGAGTTCTGGCAGGGGCGCAAGAGCCGCCTGCATGACCGGCTGCGGTATCGGATGGATGCGGGGGAGTGGGTGCGGGAGCGCCTGGCGCCCTGAACGTTTCCTGCCCGGCGGCACCAGCACCGACAAGGAGCAGCATGTTTTCGCACATCTTCGTGGGCGTGACGGATTTCGACCGCGCCCTGGCCTTCTACCAGCCGCTGATGGCTGCCCTGGGCGTCGCGCAGCGCTTTGTAGACCCATCCCGCCCCTGGGCCGGCTGGCAGAGCAGCCCCGACCCCCGCCCCCTCTTTCTCATCGGCATCCCCTTTGAAGGCGCGCACGCGCCGGGCAATGGCCAGATGACGGCTTTTGCCGCCCGCAGCCGCGCGCAGGTGGATGCCGTGCACGCCGCGGCCTTGGCCCACGGCGGCCATTGCGACGGCCCGCCGGGCCTGCGCCCGCAGTACCACGCCCACTACTACGGCGCGTATTTCCGGGATCCCGACGGCAACAAGCTCTGCGTGGCCTGCCACGTCCCCGGGGACGCCTGAGCCACCGCGCCCGATCGCCTTCGCAGGCCGCGTCTACGGCGCTGCCACCACCCAGCGCGTCACCGCCAGGATCACCACCGGCATCGTCACCAGGCCCAGCGCGGTGGACACCGCCACGCTCGCCGTCACCTCGTCCTCGGCCACGCCATAGCGCTGCGCGAACAGAAACACGTTGGCGCCCACGGGCAGCGAGGCCGCCACGATCATCACGGCCAGCGGCAGGCCCGACAGGCCCAGCGCCCAGCCCAGCGCGGCCAGCACGAGGGGGTGCGCCACGCACTTGACCAGGGCGATGCGCATCGCGGCCCTGAAATGGCGTCCCACCCTGGTGAAGGCGAGCGTCACGCCCACCAGCAGCAGCGCGATGGGCCCCAGGGCCTGGCCCAGCAGCAGCAGGGGCTTGTCCACCACCTGCGGCACCACCAGCCCGGTCTGCGCGAACAGCAGGCCCGCGATGATGGGCAGCGGCACGGGGTGCACGATGCCGTTGCGCATGGCCTGCAGCACCGTGCGCCACAGGGGCTGGTGCGCCCCGCCACCGCCGCCGTCCGCGGCCGCATGTTCGCGCGCCGCCGCGAGTTCGAACACCACGGTGGCAGCGGTCAGCAGGATCAGCGAGTGCACCGAGATCAGCGTGAACAGCGTGACCAGGCCCGCGTCGCCAAACACCAGGCCCACCAGCGGCACGCCGATCATGAGCGTGTTGCTGAAGGTGTTGGCCAGGGCCCGCGCCGCCGCCAGGGTGTTGAAGCCCTGCAGCGCCAGCGTGGCCGCATACACGATGCCAAAGGCCACGAAGTAGATGCCCACGGGGCCGAAGTCGAGGTCCTGGATGCGCACCGTGCTCATGGTGCGGAACAGCAGCGCGGGCGTGAGCACCATGAACACCAGGTTGGCCAGGTCCTTCACCGCGGCCGCCCGTATCCAGCCGCGCTGCCCCACGTAGAAGCCGAGGGCGATGAACAGGATGACGGGGATCAGCGAGGTGAAGACGGCGGAGTTCAAGATCAGAAACCAACGGCGGACAGGTGGGCGCGTATTGTGCGCCTGGCCGGCGGGGCCCTGGCTCCGGGGTGCTATATTTTCGATAGCTGGCGGCGCAGGCGGATATGGCGCCAGATGGCATTTTGGACTGATTCAATGCGCGTGCAAGGCAGCGTCCGTCTGCGCGGACCCGCCCGCCGGGCCTGGCGCCCTCCTGTATTCTGGAACACCGCCCTGCCCCCTGCGTCCATGAAGTTCGCCGCCTTCTTCCGCAACCTGAACCTCGGCCATGGCCATGCACCGTCGCGCATGGCGCTGGAAAGCGCGTTCTTGCAAGCTGGCGCTGATGAGGCCGCCTCGTTCCAGACCAATGGCACGGTCGCCTTCAGCGCGCGCGGCGTGCGGCCCGCGCAGGGGATTGTCCGCACGGTGCAGCGGTCGCTGCGCGGCGGGCATGGATTCGATGAACCCGTGTTTCTGCGCAGCATGGCCTATCTGCACACGCTGCTGGCGCGCGATCCGTTCGAGGGCATGGCCAAGGCGCCGCCCATCTACGACTTCTACGTGACCTTCCTGCACGACGGCGCGAAGCTGCTGCCCCCGCTGCCCACCCGCAATGCCCGCGAGGACGTGCGCGTGCTGCTCTACACCGGCTCCGAGGCCCTGTCGTACAACCACCTTGTCGGCAAGACCATGGGAAACCCGAACGTCTTTGCCGAGCAGCAGCTCGGCCTGCCGGCCACCACGCGCACCTGGGGCACGGTGGCCCGGCTGGTGCGCAAGCACGGCTGACAAGGCCAGGGGCCCGCGCCCGCGCTCAGGCCCTTGCCGGCCCTTCGCCCGTGTGCGGCGGGCCGGGCGGCGACAGCAGCTGCAGCACGCCCTCCAGCCCCTGCACCTGGTGGTCGGCCAGCTCCCAGGGCCGCACGCCGGGCCGCACGGTCTGCACGGTGGTGGCCCCCAGCGCGCGCCCGGCCGCGAGTTCGGACAAGGGGTTGTCGCCGATCACCAGCGCGTGCCGGGGTGCGCAGCCTTCGCGCGCCAGGATCTGCTCGAAAATCGGCTGCTTGCCGTGCGGTGCGCCATTGCTCGCGGGGCGGTCGTCCACCGCATCGATGAACACCTGTTCAAACCAGGGCCGGATGCCCAGGGCGTCGATCTTGCTGTCCTGCAGGCGCCGAAAGCCGCTGGTGACCAGGTAGCGCCGCAGGGGAATGCGCGGCAGCAGGCCGATGTCGGGGTAGCCGTGCAGCGGGGCGCGCACCTGCAATTGGCTGAACTGCCGCCAGCCCGCCGCGCGCATGGCCGGGGTGAATCGGTAGCGCTCGGCCACCAGGTCAAACGCCGTGAACCAGCATTGGTACAGGGCCTGCTCCAGCATGGCGGGGGCCAGCGCCCCCTGGTTGGCCTGCCGGATGGCCTCGAACGCGGGCTCGAACAGCGGCCCCACGGCCCGTGCGTCGAGCAGGCAGTTGTCCAGATCGAAAATCGCTACGGCGCAGTGCTCCATCGTGCGCTCACCCCGCCACCACGGACACCCCGTGGTCCGCCAGCGTCAGGCTCACGGGGGCGCCCACGTCCAAGGGCGACTTCACCAGGGGCGAGACCACGAAAATCTCGCCCAGCGCGCTGGCGAAGGTGTATTCCATGATGCTGCCCAGGTAGGTGCGCTTGGTCAGCCGCGCGGCCACGCCGGTGGCGGTGGCGGGCCCGATGACCCAGGCCTCGGGCCGCACCGCGATCTTCACCGGGCCAGAGGCCAGCGAGGCGGGAGACGGCACGCGCAGCGGGCCGAACTCGGCATGGCTGGCGCCCGCCGGGCCGCCGGCGTGGTTGCGGCCCTCGAACAGCATGGCCTCGCCCATGAAGCCCGCCACGAACTCGGACGCGGGCTGCTCGTACAGCTCGCTGGGCGTACCGCGCTGGGCGATAGCGCCCTTGTTCATCACCACGATCTGGTCGCTGACCGCCAGGGCCTCGCTCTGGTCGTGGGTGACGTAGGCCACGGTCAGCCGCAGGCGCTGCTGCAGCGTGCGGATTTCCTCGCGCATGGAGCGGCGCAGGCGTGCGTCCAGGTTGGACAGCGGCTCGTCGAACAGCAGCACCGCCGGCTCCAGCGCCAGCGCCCGGGCCAGCGCCACGCGCTGCTGCTGCCCGCCCGAGAGCTCGTGGGGCCTGCGCAGGTCCAGGCCGTGCAGGCCCACGGTGTCGAGCATGGCGCGCGCCTTCTCGCGGGCCGGCCCCTTCTTCATGTCCGACATGGCGAGGCCATAGCACACGTTGTCGATGACGTTCATGTGCGGAAACAGCGCATAGCTCTGGAACACCAGGCTCACATTGCGCTGTGCGGGGCCGAGGGCGGTCACATCCTGGCCTTCGATGAGGATGCGCCCCGAGGTCGGGGACTCGAGCCCGGCGATCATGCGCAGCGTGGTCGTCTTGCCGCAGCCCGAAGGGCCCAGGATGGTGGTGAGCGTGCCGCGCGGCACGGTGAAGCTGATGTGGTCCACGGCCAGCGGGTCATGGCTGCCGGGGCCATAGCGCTTGCTCACGCCCTGGAATTCAATGCCGTGGGAATCGGGGTTCGTCATGGTGGGCATGCGTGAAGGTGTCCGAAAGCCTGTTCAAAGTCCTGCTGGAGCCGCGCGAGCACTTTGCCGGGATGCGATGCCAGGTCCGGGACTGGTGGGTGAAAAAAACCGAAAGCCGGCATGGGTGGGACGGCATGCGCTCAGCCCCAGGCCAGCAGGGCGTCCACGCCGATGACCTGGCCCTGGTCGAGGCGGTTGAACAGCGTGACCTCGGCGCCCATGGCCTCGGCGATCTGGCGGCAGATCGACAGCCCCAGGCCCACGCCGCCCTTGCCGGCGGAAAACGGCTGGAACAGCCGCTGGCGCACGGCGTCGTCGATGCCCGGGCCTTCGTCCCACACCAGCACCTCCTTGTGGCCAGTGCTGTCGCGCAGCAGCACGCCCAGCCGCCCGTGCGCGGGCGTGTGGTGGATGGCGTTGGCCAGCAGGTTGCGCATGAGCTCGCCCAGCAGGGCGGCGTCGCCGGGGGCCCACAGCGCCTCGGGGCCCTCGAGCGCGAAATCCAGGCGCTTGGCGGCGATCAGCGGCGCCAGCTCCATGACGGCCTCGCGCGCGATGGCGTTCAGGTCCACGCTGGGCAGCTCGCCCACACGCTTGAGCTGCTCCACCTTGCTCAGGCTCAGCAGCTGGTTGGCGAGGCCGGAGGCCCGGTCCACCGTGTGCAACATCTGGTGCAGCGCATCGGCGACCAGCACGTCGCCGGAAATGGCCGACTGCAGCTGCGTGCGCAGCACCGCCATGGGGGTGCGCAGCTGGTGCGTGGCATCGGCCAGAAAGCGCCGCTGCTCGTCGATCCAGCGGCTCTGGCTTTGCTGCAGCTCGCCAAAGTGCCGCACGGCGGGCGCCAGCTCCGAGGGGCCTTCGTCGCCGTGGCCCGGGTTCCCGGCGCCCGGCCGGGTGAGCGACACATCGGCATGGAGCAGCCAGCCCGATGCCACGCGCGCCACCACCACCACCATGGCCGTCATGGCCAGCGCCAGCAGGTACATCCCGCCCACGCCCGCCCCGCCGACGGCCAGGCTGGGCAGCCGGGGCGCGCGTTCGCTCCAGGGGCGGGCCACCTGGCGCACCACCACGGGGGCGGCGCCCTGCCCTCCTTGCGCCACCGGGGGCGGGTGCAGCGTGACCGCCACCCGCACCAGTTGGTCCCCCGCCTGCGCCAGGTAGAAATGCACATTGCCCGGGCCCCGCGCGGCTTCGGCGGGAGGCACGCGCGGCAGGGCGGCGCTGCCGGCCAGGCGCTCGCCATCCAGGTTGCTTTCGCGATACCAGACCGGCGTGGAGCCATGCGCCGTGGGCAGTGTGTCGGGCGGCGCCACGGGCCAGTCCGCCAGCGCCGCGCGCAGTGCCTCGTCCTGCGCGGCGGCATCGTGCCGCACCTGCTGTGCCACCTGCACCAGGGTGATCAGCGCCACCAGCGCCCACAGCGGAACCAGCAGCCACACCAGCAGCAGCCGGTGCAGCGAACCGCCCCGGGGGCGCCACGGCTGCCACCACCTGCGCACACTCACCGGGGTACCCCGCCCTTGTCCGATTTGTCGCCCTTTTGCGCGGCCATGCTGTCGGCGTCGCACAGCAGGTAGCCCACGCCGCGCAGGGTCACGATCTCGGCATTGGTGCCCACCAATTTCTTGCGCAGGCGGTGCACCACCACCTCCACCGCGTCGGCCTGCACCTGCTCGCCCGTGTCGGCGAACACCTGCGTGCGCAGCTCTTCCTTGCTCACCACGCGGTCGATGCGCGACATCAGGAGCCGCAGCAGCTCGGCTTCGCGCTGCGACAGGTCCAGCGGCAGCGCCTCGTTGTAGAACACGCCGCTAGCCGGGTCGCGGTAGAGCGCCCCGCAGCGCAGCTGCCCGTCGCGCCCCACCCGCCGCGTCAGGGCCCGCAGGCGCGCCACTAGCTCGTCCAGGTCGAAGGGCTTGGCCAGGTAGTCGTCGGCCCCGGCCTCCAGCCCGGCCACGCGGTCGGTCACCGCGGCGCGGGCCGTCAGCGCCAGCACGGGCGTGGTGCTGCCGCCGTCGCGCAGGCGCCGCAGCACCTCCAGGCCGTCCAGGCCCGGCAGCGACAGGTCGAGCGTGATCACGTCGAAGGCCGTGCGCCGCGCCGCGGCCAGGGCCTCCTTGCCATCCGCGCAGCACAGCACCTCGAAGCCGCGCGCCACCAGGCTGCGGCTCAGGGCGCCGGCCAGGTCAAAATCGTCCTCCACCAACAGCAGTTTCATCCCGCGATCATGCCCTCCCGCCGGGGGGGCCGGCCACTGTGCTTCTACGGAGGCCGGGTGAAAGCAAGTCGAAAGCGTGCGGAGCGCGGCGCGGGCGGGCGCGGCCCACGGTGGGTGAAACCCCGCCAGCCCGCACAAGGGCCTGTGCTGCCCGCCGCGCCCTGTCCCTTCTCTAGGCCGTCCGCGCCTCGATCCGCCTTATTTCCTGAACCGCCAGTTCCGTCAAAGCCCGGGCGCTGAACGGGCGGCCGATCAGCACCGTGTTGTTGCTGTCGGAGGACGCGCACAGCTGGATGCGGTCGGGCTCCCCGCCGGCATCGAAGAGGACGCGGAACACCCGGGTGCTGCGCGCCGGATGCCATTCCACCTTCTTGTGAAAGTAGGTGCACGACACGGCGTTCGCCAACGGCTGGGGCACCAGCCCCAGCGTGTTCACCAGCAGCCCATGAAGTGCTTCGCGGTTCATCTGCGTTCCGAAAGAAAAGAAGGCCTGCCGGGCACCTTCGGCAGTGGCCTGAATCGGCCCGCAGGCCCGGACGAACGTGGGCAGCACGAAGATGAAATCCAGCAACCGGGCACCTCGCGCAAGGGGTTGGCGGGATGGTGCGGCGTGCGCGGGCGGCAGCTTGAGCTGGCAGGCCGGTGACGTCAGCGCTGCCCGTGGCGCTTGCCGTCACGGCGCTGCAGCCGCTGGAAGGCCACCATGGCCATCCACACCGCCATGGCCATCAACGCCCACTCGGAAAGGGTTGGTATGGAAGAAGCCGCCACCGCGGCAGACCACACCAGCGAAACAGGGATTGCAGAAGAGGTGCTGGTATCGCTGCCGGCGAAGCCGCATGAATCTGCCACGCCTGCGGTGGAAACGGCGATCCCGCTGCAGAACATGTTGTGCCTTGCTGATGTGGTGCTGGTCTCAAAGAAGGAAAACCGGTCACCGATGCCGTGGGGGGCCGTGCCAGAAATCCAGCGCTGGATCAGAATGTTCACACCCGTGATCGCGCCGCTCGCATCGGTCGTGACGCGGAAGTTCCAGACCCGGACGTTCGGGTCTGCATGGGTGTACGTGGTGAGGCCATCTGAAAAACTGAAGGCCGAGACCAAGGCGCCCAACTGTGCAGACGCCAGGTTGGCGGCCAGCGGCGCGGTGGTCGTGAACGAGCCAGACGTGTTCATCGCCGTGGTGAAGTTCTGGCACGGTGGCGTGCCGCACACCGTGAAGTTTGTGAAACCCGTGTAGTTGCCCGCCGCGGTGGCCACGTAGGTGGTGGACTGCGCTTGAGCCGCCCCCGCTGCGCCCAGCAAACAAGCAAGCGATCCCAGCCACTTCCAGACGATCTTTTTGAACATTTTGGTTTCCACGGTTGGTGAGCACGTTGCGCCGCCCCGGGCACTGGATCCCCCTTGACTGCGCCAAGCGCCGCCCATGCCAGCCTCGGCGCCTCAATATGTTACCCGTGCGGGCCGCGCGTTTGCGCCCTGGATCCGGGGCCGGCGTATCCCGCTTGACCCGCCTCTGCTCTGAGCATCGTGACCGGTCTTCTAACCGGCATCTTTGAATTCGTCGCTGACGTGCTGGTGTTCAGGTGCCAGCGCGCCAAGCTCTGGAGAGCCTGTTTTTTGTCCTGATCAAGGCAAGGCCCCTTGGGTTGGCTGGCGCCAAGCGTGCCCCATCCGTCAAGGCCTGCCACGGTCAACGCGAGGCCGGGGTGTCATCGATTGCTATATTTACGATAGCTGCCAGCGCTTGATGAACAAGCGCAGAAGTCCAAAAACATGTTCGATTGCCGGCCTCCATCGGAGGCAGCACATCGACCAGCAGTAACCCCCCCTGGTTCCACACTGGAAGCACCCCAGCGAAACCACCGAAAACCAGAAGGGGATGAGGAAGGCAAGCCATGCGACAGCCTCGCAGGCAATTGTCCCCGGCACGCTTTATGGAAACACGCACACGCCCAATGACTGACTTTTGGCCCGGTACATGGCGGTGTCTGCAGCGCGCAGGTAGTCGTCGACCGTCGCCAGCGTGGATGCGCTGCTGGCCAATCCGATACTCGCACCACTGATCACGGTGTGCCTGCCAATCACGTAAGGCACTTCCAGGGCGGCGGCAATCTGCTCCGCGCGTTGGCTGGCTTCAGCGGGATCAATGGACTCCAGCAGCACATTGAACTCGTCGCCACCCATGCGGGCGACCAGATCCCCCGTCCGCACGCAGGATTCGAGCCGCCGTGCCACCTGTTGCAATAGCTGGTCGCCCACGTGGTGCCCGTAGCTGTCATTGACGGCCTTGAAACTGTTGAGATCCAGCAGCAGCACGGCGAACATCGTGGCTCCATCGCGTGTCGGCATGCCACCACCGTTCGCCACCTCGTTTTGGTGCAGCGCGATGAGATGAGCGAGGCGATCGCGGAACAACGGCCGGCCGGGCAAGTTGGTCAGCGCATCGTAGGAACTGCCACGTTCGGCCAGATCGCTCAAGGAGCCCGCCATGCGCACCGCAACGCCGTCTTCGAACTCGGCGAGCCCGCGCCAATTGACCCACACCAGCCGCCCCGCCCCGTGGAACGCGCGGAAATCCACCGAAAAGTTCGGGCTGTTCCCCGATAGGTGCCTGCGGTAGGCCTCCTGCACGCGCCCGCGATCCTCGGGATCGATGAGCTGCTCGAGAAAGCGCCAGCCTCCGCTATGCACAATATCGGCGCTACCCAGCCCGACGATCTGGAGAAAACGCCCGGACACATGCAGGGCATCCGTTCGCAAGTCCCAATACCAGATGCCGTCATTGGATCCGCGCGTCGCCAGCGAATAGCGGTTTTCGGAGCGCAACAACTCGAGTTCGGTGTTCTTCTGCTGGGTGACGTCGATCATCAGGCCGATCATGCGGTTCGGCCGCCCCGGCTCGACCACTGCACGGCACAGATCGCGCACCCATACCACCTTGCCAGACTTGGCAATCAGCCGGTAGCTCATCTCGTAGGCATGGCTGTGCGTGGCGTTGTAGGCGGCATCGTCGATCACCAAGGCCGCCTCCAGATCATCGGGATGCACATGCGCCCGCCAGAAGCCGGGGTCGGCCCGCCACTCCTCCACGGAGTAGCCGAACAAGCGTTCGACCTGCGGGCTCAGAAAGGTATTGCCCACGCCGATTTCAGCTTCCCAAACCACTCCATCAATGGTTTCCAGCAAGCGCAGAAAGCGCTGGCGAATTTCCACCAGCACCTGCTCGGTGACCTCGGTGATCTCGATCAGGACACCCTGGCGGCTGATCACCCGATCCGCCGCATCCGTCTCCGGGTGGAGCTGCAGACGCACCCAGCGATAGTCCGCGTCGGCAAAGCGCAAGCGGAACACCGGCATGCCCGAGCGCATGGTGCCGATGTCGTCAGGATGCACGAATTCAAGCAAAGACCTGCCAAGCGCCACCGCCACCGAATGGCCGGTGAGCTTGTGCCACGCCGGATTCAGATAAGTGATCTCCCACAGCGCATCGGTTTGCACCACCGCCTCGGGTAACAGTTGCAGCAGCTTTGCGGACGGCGTGGGAGTGGTGGGCATGCAGGGCTGTTGCAAAAAGGGGGGCAAATACATCCAACGGATAGCAAAATCAACCACGTAAGATCAAGTATGGCACGGGTTTATGGCACTTGCGGCCCCGTTGTTTCGGTGGTTTGGTGCAGCGATAGGGTGCAAGCCAGCAACGCCCTCCCCCTGCGGACGCTCGTGCACATCACGACGGCATCGCCCGTCAGAACGCCACGTTCACGCCCACCGTCAGATTGCGCCTTACCAACGGCACGGCAGTCTTGACAAAGGATGTAGGTGCGTAGGCCAGCCAACCCGTCCGGTTGTCGGCCTTGAGGGTGCGACTGCCACGGCGCACCGCTGCTGAACTGGCTGTGGGCGGTCGGACACCTTGTACAGCAGCGGCTTGTGCAGCGCTCAGGCCCTGCAGCGTCATCTGCTGGACCATCTCCAGGCGACGGGCAAACGTAAGTCGGGCGCGCTTATGGATGTTCATTCGGTTGGGTGTCCTGAGTCGACTGGGTGTTTGGCGACTTCCAGTCTCTCAAACCCAATCCGGATGAACACCGGATACAACCTATTGAATCCTCACATCTAGCCAGGGTGGCCATGTGGTTCTTCAAACCGAGGCAGCTGCCGCAGTTCTTCGACCCGCATTCCCTGTTTGCTCATCACGCGCGGCACCAAGAACGCTCTCCACCGCTGCTCAAATGCGTCCACCTGCTGCTGGTAGCGCGTGTGGCTGTCCACATCTGTGCCGGCGAGCCGTTCGCCATATAGCGCCAGCGCCAGGCCGGGTGACAGCCATGACCATGCCGACACCTGTTGGGCTTGCCGTACACGGCTTTGGCGGAACTGTTCCACCAAGGGCTGCAGCGTTTCGTCCTGGTCCAGCACGCGCACTACAAAGCTGGCGGGCCATGCAGCGGGCTGTTGCGCGGGGATGTGCGGGTGTTCGTCGTACCAGGCTTCGGCCAGCGCCTGCTCGTTGTCCTCGGCCTGGTGCTGTGCGTCGCGCAGGGCCACCACGGCTGACAGGCGTGATGGCAGGGGCGCGGCTTTTTGCGCCAGCAACACCAGACCCGCGGGCACGGCAAACGTCAACGCCAGCCACAGCCCCAGCGCAGCCAGTATGCTGGTGGCGCCGCTGATGGGCAGGCACGACAAGATGCCGCCCAGTGCCACCCACAATGCGCAGAACGCGCCCAGCGCGGCAGCCCACTGCAAGGCGACCGCAGCGGTGGCGCCAGGGTCCAGCAGCAGCGCCGGCATGGTGGCTGCCACCGCAACCATCCACAGCGCCAGCAGCCTGCAGCCCAGAGCGGCGAGCAGGATGGGGCCGATGCCGTAGTGCGACTGCACCCGCAGCAGGCCCAGCCGGCCCTGCTCACGCTCTTCCTGCAGCAGCCCGGCGCACAGCACCAGGGCCACCAGCGGCAGCAGCAGCGCCACCATGGCTGGCAGGCCGGGCAAACCGGTGTCCGTGAGCAAAGGGTTGCGCAGCGGACCCGGGTCGCGCGAATCGACATGCCGGGTGTCTAGCGACGCCTTGGTGCGCGACGGCAAGACCTGCAGCCGCTGCACGCCCAGCGCCAGGCCTGCCTCTACCGGCATGCGGGTGACGCCCAGATCGCTGCGGCCCAGCTGGTAGGTGGCGGTGGCACTGGCCGCGCTGGGTGCGGGGCTGGCCTGCAGGCGCAGTTGCTGGGCGTGCAGTTTGTCGGCGAATGCGGTTTCGTCCTGCGCTGCGGCTTGGCGCCAGGCTCGGGCGTCCAGGCCCGCCACGGTGGCAGAGGCCAACAGCACCAGCAAAAGCGCAGCCAGCGCCCACCACGCCACGGGTTGGCGGTACAAGCGCAGGCCCTCGGCCTGCCAATGGATGAGGCGTGGATATGGCATGCGACGGGTTGTGGTTGTAGTGGTGACAAGGGCCGTCAAGGGTTCAGCCTCCTGGCGCCCAGGCAGAGTGCCGTCAGGGCCGCCAGCAGCCAGGCCGCCAGGGCAGCCCAGTCAGCGGCGCTGTGGCGCAGCGCAAAGCCGATGCCGGGTGGTGTGTAAGTCCATTCCGGAATCGCCTGCCACAGCGCGTTGCCTGCGTAGCGGCTCTCGAACGAAGTGACCCCCTGGGTAGCTTGCAGGTCCCATTCGTCCACCAGGGTGGTGAAGCGCTCGCGGTATTGCTCGGCGGCTTCTTCAAAGTGCTGCTGGTGGGCCAGGTCGGTGCCCGCCAGTGCGCTGGTCACGGCCCGCATCGGGGCGTAGGGCGATACGGCGGTCAGCCATCGCAGCAGGTATTGCTGCTGTGCCTGCGTGTCCCACAACTGGCCGAAATGGAGTGCGTACACCTTGGTGGCATACGCATCCCTGAACAGGCGGCGCTTGGCATTGGCGCCAAAGGGCAGGTCTTCCAGGCGCGCCACGCCGTTGTCGGCCAGCAGTTGTGCGTCAAACGCCTTCATGCGCTGGGCGGCGCTGCCCTCCCCCGGCAGGCCCTGGTCAATGTCGCGCTGGATACCGGCCCAGAACGCCTCGCCCGTGGGCAGTGGCGCCAGCGCCTCGACCGTGGACGCCGCCAGGCGCGGCACGATGAACACCCAGCCCACCCACAGCGCCAGCAACACCAGCAGCGCGCCGCGCGAAGTGCGACACCTGGACGACACCCCGATCGTGACGGCCGCCCAGGTGGCGTAGTACGCACCGAGCGCCGCCAGCAGCATTGCGGCCTCAGCCGCACCCTGCCGTGCAGCCAGCAGCCAGCCTGCAACCAGCGCAGCGGGTGCCAGCACCAGGGCCACGCTGGCACACAGCCCCAGCCACTTGCCCAGTACCAGCGGCACGCCGCGCATTCCACACGCATGCAGCATGCGCAGGGTGCCCTGCTCCCGTTCTTGCGTGACAGAGCCATGGCCCAGCACGGCGAGCAGCAATGGCACCAGCGCCAGCAGCACAAACGCCGGGGTGAAGTCGCCCAGGCCCATGGACGGGGCGGCGTCAGCGGCGGGTGCGTGCAGCGCCATGTTGCGCTTGTGCGGCTCCAGCCACAGCGCCTGACCGGTGCGCGCATGGATGCCAGGGTCTACGCTGGCCAGTGGCAGTTGAGGCTTGAACGCATACAGCCCGAAGTGCGCTGCACGGTGGGGGTTGCGGTCGCCCTGGTGATCCCACTGCGCACGCGCGGCGGCCTCGACCTGATGGCGCTCCTGTTCTGCCACCTGGCGCTGGTGCACGGCCGACACCAGCACGGCCGCCAACAGCAGTACCAGCACCAGCCCGAGTCCCGACAAGCGCCCGTCGCGCAGCAACGCGCGCATCTCCTTGGCGGCGATGGATGCGATCATGGTGCGGTGTCCTCCACCACGCCGCGCGCATGCTGCAGGTAGATGCGCTCCAGCTCGTTGTGGGCGATGTCGTGCGCGGCAAACTCCGCCACCAGGCGCCCTTCGCGAAGGATGCCGATGCGGTCAGCCACCTGAATGGCATTGAACAGGTCGTGTGTGGCCATCAGCACGGCCATACCGCCCTGTTTGGCCTGGAGCACGCTTCGCGCAAACTCGTTGGCAGCAGCAGGGTCCAGCCCGGAGGTGGGCTCGTCCAGCAGCATGGCACGGGCACGGCGCGCTTTGGCAATCGCCAGGCCTACCTTTTGCCGCATGCCCTTGGAATACCCGCCAACCCGGCGGCCCTGTGCATCGGGTGCCAGGCCCGACGCTGTGAGCAGGTCGTGCGCTTGCGCGCTGTCGAGTGCAATGTCTGACAGCTTGCAGAAGTAGCGCAGGTTCTCCACCCCCGACAGGTAGGGGTACAGCGCCACGTTCTCGGGCAGATACGCCAGGTGAGCGCGTGCCTGCTGCGGCTGCAGCGAGGCGTCCACCCCGTTGACCAGTGCCTGGCCCGACGCGGCGGGAACAAAACCCAGCAGCGCGTTCAGCGTGGTGGTTTTGCCCGCGCCGTTGCCGCCCAGCAGCGCATACACGCTGCCCGCCGTGACCGCTAGGTTGAGCGCCTGCAGCGAGACCTGGTCGCCCCGTCGGATGGTGAGGGCGCGGGTCTCAAGAATGGCCGCGGCTTCCATCAGAAGAAGTAGCGCAGTGTGGCGCCAAACGTGCTGCGGGGAAGGGGCGACATCATCAGCCCTGCGGCACTGCCGTAGGCGATTTCGGTGCCGTAGCGGTGGGGCTGGAAGGTGGCGTACAGCGACAGCTGCGTCTGCTTCCAGTCGTACGTGGCGCGCAGGTCATAGCGCGTGTACAGAGGCATGGTGCGCTCTTGCGTGGCAGGCGTGCCTACGTAGTACGGCATGTCCGCGATCAGGTAGGCATCTGCATTGAGTGTGAGCTGGCCTTCGCCCAGCCGCAGCTTGTGCTGGGCCCCGGCCTTGAGTTGCGTGGCAGGCACCGTGAGCTTTGCACCGGTATTGGGTGCCGGGTTGTCCACCTTGGCCTCCAGGATCTTGCCGATGCTGGCGTACACGCTGGTGGCGCTGCTGGCGCGCCAGCGGGCTTCCAGCTCCAGCCCTTTGCGCGTGGTCTCGCCCACCGATTTGAAAGAGCCATCGGCCTGACCCACGATTTCGTCGGAATTCTGAATGGCGTACCCCACGCCCGACACTGTCCAGCCGCTGGCTGGCGATGCGGTGAAGCCCAAGTCGAACGAACGCACCTTGCTAGGCGCGATCTGGCTGATGACACCGCCTGTCGCACCCAGCGGGCCGGTGGCGCCGCTGCTGCTGATCTGCTCGGCCGAAGGCGACCGCATGCCTTCGGCCACGTTGGCAAACAACTCCACCTGCGGTGTGAGCGACCACGACGCGCCCAGCTTGGGCGTGAACACGCCCTTGTCGTAGCCGGTGCTGGCCGCGGGCAGCTTGAGGTTGGCGATGTCGTAGTCAAACCGGTCGTAGCGCGCACCGGCGCTCAGTTTGAGGGTATCGGTCACGCGCCACTGGCCCTGCGCAAACAGCCCGTAGGTCAGCAGGTCCAGGTCTTGCGCATTGACGTAGCTGGCCGATGGTGCGCGGTTGACGTAGATCTGGCGGTAGGCGTCGCCACGGTCCTTGCGCAGTTCGGCGCCGAAGGCAATGGCGGCGTTGCCAAACGTGGTGTTGTGCAGCACGCGCGCGCCAAAGATGTCCCGGTCGTCCACGCCCACCGTATGGTGGGTGGCGTTGGCCGTGATGCCGCGTTTGCGATTAAGGCTTTCCGCATAGGCCGTGGCATACCATCCCGCCTCACCTTCGGCCGGGGCGCGGTTGAACACCAGGCTGGTACGCCGCGCATTCCCGAAGCCGGCGTTGTTTGATTGGGTGGAGCGTGGGTCCAGCCCAGCTTCCAGCGCGGGCAGCAGCAGATACCCAGGCGCATCAAAGTCGGCCACGTAGCGCATCACGCGCAGGCTGTATCGGGCGCCTTGGTGCTGGGTAGACAGCTTCCAGAACAACGTGTCGCGGCCGGTGCGGGACGCATAGCGGTAGCCATCGTTGTGGTACACATCGGCCATCCACAGCGAGTCGATGGTGGAAAAGCTGGTGGGAATGGTGCTGGACAGCACCAGGGTACTGCGGCGCAGGCCATAGCGCTCGGCGCTGATACTGACGCTAGACGGCGTGGCACTGCCGCCGTTGCGGGTGCGGATGTCAACAGCGCCTGCGCGGTTCTGGTCGCCATACAAGGCAGAGATAGGACCTTTGATGACGTCCACGCCGTCGATCAGGTCGGCGTGGAGCCATTCCAGAAACACCGGGCCGTGCCCTGCCCCACCCTGGCTGGACGGAATGTTCTGCGGCACACCGTCAACATACACGGCGGTATCGGCGCCGTGCGTGCCCTGGGTGGCAAACCCGCGCATGCGAAATCCGTTGCCGGTTTCGCCCTGGTCGATGTTGTTGGCCAGCACGCCGGGCACGCGGCGAAAGATGTTGGAAATATCGCGGCCAACATTGGTGTTGGCAATGTCGTCCTGGTTGAGTTGCTGCACCGTTGCGGGGAGTGCGCCTGGCTGGAGCGTGACGGCAGCGCGTTCGCCGGGCGTGCGCGTGGCGGGGGCGGTCGTGCCCAGCACGTCCACTGCCGGAAGAGCGCGTGCGGGCTGGGTGATTGCTTCTGATGCGGAAGCTGCGGCAGGTTCCTGTGATGTCTGTGCATGGGCCCACGGCACCAGTGCCGCCGCCAGTGCGGCAGCAGTGAGCTTGGCAACGGGCTTGCGGTTGAGCGCAGCACGGCTGCGCGATGGAGAAGGGGAAAAACGGGTTGGGTTCATGGCGGGTTTCGTCAACGGACGATTTGGGGTACGGGCACGAGTACGAGCGCGCGCACGCGCTGCCCAACCGCTGAGGGATCGGCGGCAGTCAGAGTGCGCTTGGAAGTACGTGAGCGAGTGAGTGAATGGGGCTGGGCAGGCCGCGCAATGCGGCCAGCTTTTAGAAAGCCACCTTCACCCCTACCGTCACGTTGCGCCCCATCAGCGGCGCTGCGTTTTTGATGAAGCTGGTGTGTGCATACGCCAGGCGGTCCGTCAGGTTGTTCGCCTTCAGATACACCTGCCACGGCGTGCCGCTGCTGAACTGGCCGTTGTAGCTCACCCCCAGGTTCAGCATGCCGTAGCCCGGCGTCGCGGTTTCGAACTCCGCCACGCGGTTCTGGCGGGCCACCTGCACCCATTCGACCTGACCTTCCCAGGCTTGCCAGTTGCCGTCCAGGCGGATGCCCGCGCGCGTGGCGGGGATGCGGGGCAGCAGGCCGCCGCCGTCGTTGAGCCGGGCGCGCACGGTGTCGCCGAACAGGGTGATACCCAGGTTGCGGTTCAGGCGCTGGCGCACCTGGCCTTCGATGCCGGTGAAGGTGGCGTCGGCCTGGCTGTACTGCAGCAGTTGCAGCCCGTCCACCGCATCGAGCGTGCGGCCGTAGATGTAGTTGTTGATGCGGTTGCGGAAGATGCTCACGCCAAAGGTGGTGTCACCGCTGGTCTTCCTCAGGCTCACATCGATGTTCTGCGAGATCTCGGAGCGCAGGTCGGCGTTGCCGCGCTCATAGGTGCTGGTGGCCATGTGCAGGCCCTGGGCGTACAGTTCTTCGGCCGACGGCGCGCGGCTGGCGCGGGTGAACGAGGTACCCACCTGGTAGCCGGGCGTGAATTTCCACACCGCGCCCAGCGATGCCGACGTGCCGTTGTGGCTGCGCTCGATGCCGCTGGCCTGGGCCTCGGCGGTCTGGCGGTCGTGGCGCAGGGCGGCTTCGAAGCGCCAGTCCCCCACGCGGTATTCCTCCAGCGCGAAGAAACCCAGCTTGCGGGTGACCGTGGGCTGCACATAGGCCTCTTCGCCCTCGGCGCTGAACTTGCGCTGCGAGGTCTGCAGGCCGACGACGCCCTTGAACCCGGCCAATGGCTCGTGCTGCAGTTCGATGCGCGTGTCGTAGGCCTTGTTCTTGAAGGTGGTGCTGATGGCGCCGTCCTCGACCTCGTCGTGCACATAGTCGGTGACCCCGGCGCGCAGGCGCAGGGCCGAGAAGCCGGCAAAGGGGTTGCGCAGCTCGCCCCGGATGTCGAAGCGCTCGCTGCGCAGGTCCACCACGGGCACGTCGCCATGCTCTTCGGCGCCGTGGTCGTGGCCGTCTTCCCCTTCACCCGCGTGGGCGCCGCAGTGCAGGTGGTCGCCATGGGTGTGGCAGCCCTCGAAGCTGTGGTTGTGGCCCGGCAGGCCGTACTTGGCGCTCTGGCGCGTGTAGGCGGCGCCCAGGTAGCCCTGCTCACCCACCCACGACAGGCCGACGCTGCCGGTGTTCGTGCGGTTGAAGCTGCCCAGCACCTTGCGGGCGGGCTCGCCCTCGGGGGCCCAGCCCTTGCCCACGCGGTAGTCGCCCGCGTCGCGCGAGACGCCCTCCACGTGCACCGCCAGGTTGCCGGTGCCGCCCGTGAGCGAGAAGGCCCCCGCCCCTTCGCCCGCGCCGGTGTTGGCGCGCAGCTCGGCGCTGCCTTCGTAGCCCTTTTGCGGGATGGCGGTGGGGATCTTGCCGTCCAGCACGTTGACCACGCCGCCCACGGCGCCGTTGCCGTAGACCAGGGCCGAGGGGCCGCGCAGCACCTCGATCTGCGTGGCGAGCAAGGGCTCGGAGACCACGGCGTGGTCGGGGCTGATGGTGGAGGCGTCGTGCAGCTCGGCGCCGTCGCTCAGCACCTTGACGCGCGGGCCGTCCATGCCGCGGATGATGGGGCGGCTGGCACCGGCGCCGAAGTGGCTGCTGGTGATGCCGGGTTCGCTGTTGAGCGTCTCGCCCAGCGTGGCCTCGCGGCGGCGCACGAGCTCGTCGCCCTCCAGCACGGTGACGGGCGTGGTCATGTCGCTGGCGCCCAGTTGCAGGCCGCTGGCCGACACGGTGACGGACGGCAGGCTGGGCGCTGCCTCGGTGGCGGGCGCGGCCTGCGCGTGGGCGCTGCCCGCGCCCGACAGCGCCAGCATGGCGGCCAGGGCCACGGGGTGGAGGGCTGGACGGGCGCGCCGCGCTGGCGCGCAAGGGGCTAAGGAGGTGTGGATCATGGTGGTGCTTGCAACAGGGGGGGCGCGCCGCGCCGGCCAGGCCAGGCGTGCAGCGCGCGGCTTCACGCCACGGGGCGGGAAGCCATGAATAAAAAATGCCTCCAGCGCTTGATGGTCAAGCGCTGGCAGCTATGAAATCAGGAGTTTTGATGTAAACGAAGCACGGGGTGCGCCGTGGGGGAACCTGCTCCGGCGGCGTTCGCGGCCCTGCGGCAGAGGCGGGGGCGGCCGGCGCGTGGAAAAGGCCCGGGGCGTGGTGCTTCAGGCCCGGCCGGGCGGGCCGCGCGCCTGGAACAGCGCGACATGCGCGACGGCGACGCGCCCCGCGGGGTCGGCGGACGGTGCCTGCGCGGGCACCGCATGGGGCAGCGCCAGGGGAGCGCTGTGCAGGGCATCGCCCAGCGCGAGCTGGTCGAGCACGAGGCAATCGACGGGAGCGTGGTGGCCCAGGAGCAGCGGCAGCAGCAGGCCGTGGCCGTGGCCGCTCGCCGAAGGGGCGGCCCCTGGTGCAATGGACGCCGCGGATGCGGCGGAAGACAGCGCCTGCCCCGCATGCACCCGGTCCAGCGCGCCGCCGTGCACCACCTGGTGCAGGCGACCGAGCGTGGGCACGGCCACCAGGGCCAGCAGCAGCCAGGCCAGCGCCAGCCGCACCACCTGCGACGGCAGGCGGCGACTCCCCCGCTTTTGCCCGCGCGCACCCTGCCCCGCGCCGCGCAGGGCATGTGGCCGCGTGGCTGGTCGGGGGCGGAAGGCGGAGGTCACGGTAAAAAATAGGGGGCGGGGGCGGCGCGGACAGGCAAAGCGCCGGCAACCTGCGATTATTTCACCGGCACGGCCTCGACCACGCGGTAGTACAGGCCGTACTGGTCGTTGTGGAGCACGGTGAACCTGCCTTCGACCACCACGGGCTCCAGCGAATAGCGCACGGGCGTCTTGGCCTTGACCTCGACCATGCTCTCGGGCCCGCCGGGCAGGCAGAACGAGCAGGTCAGCGGCACCGAGGTGAGCAGGAAGTGCGTCTGCGTGGCCTTGGCGTCCAGCGGCATCATGAAGCCCTGGATGCGCTGCGTGGTCTTGTCCATGCCCTTTTGCGCGTCGTTGAACACGGGCAGGATGCCGTCCTTGGTCGTTTTCTTGGTCAGGTCGGTCAGCACCGACCAGGGGATCACGTCATTGCGCTGCGGCAGCGGCGCGATGGGACTGTTCGGGCTGTGGTAGCCCGCACCGGAGCCCGACGGCACACCCGCCACCGGCGCACCCCCAGCCCCCGCCGGCAAGGGCGAACTGAGCGCAGGCGCCGCGGAAGGCTGGCCCTGTGCCAGGGCGGTGCCGGAGATGCCGACACCCAACGCCAGCGCCAAAGGCAGAGCGACAGAGCGCCCGGGCACAAACCGAGGCAACAAACGATGGTGCATAAAAATCCCCTTCCGTGAACGCCCCGTGCGCACAGGGCCAACTGTTCCATGACCGCATCAACGCCGTCGAGGAACCACTTGACTCCTCCCGACCTTATTTGCGGCTGCGCCCGACAAAACCGGCGCGCCCCCCTGCCAGTGCCCCCGTGGAACCGGCTCCGCCGAGCCACCGGGGCGTCCCCCCTCAGGGGGGAAGGCGCGCAGCGCCTCAGGGGGGAGCTTTAGTGCATATGGCGCATGCCGCAGTATTTGCCAATGCCCAGACCCTTGCACGCGGCCTGGAGTTCCTTCTGGCAGGTGTCGTGGCCCTTGCCGGCCTCCAGGCACTTGGCGGCGGCCTCGTGCGCAGCGGCCATGGCGCGGTGGCGCTCGGCATCGGCCTTGGTTTCCTTGTCGGAATGCGCGCCCTGGGCATGCGCCAGCGCGCCCGCCAGCAGCAGGGGCGCCAGGGCCAGGGCGGTGAAGAGCTTCTTCATGGTGAACCTTTCGAATCGGTGGGTCGGAAATGGAAATTCAGGGTTGGCTCAGCAGGTCCGCGACCTCGGTGCGGTAGGCCTGCATCGCTGGCAGCAACGCCGCCAGGGCCGCCACGCCGGCGGCCAGCAGCGGCACGCCGGCCTCCGCGGGCAGCCACACCAGGCCGCTGACGGGCAGCAGGCCCTGTGCCTGCAGTGCCCAGCCCAACGCGTGGGCCAGGCCGTGGCCCAGCAGCAGGCCCAGGGCGCAGGCCATGGCGGCCAGCCACAGGGCCTCCCACAGCACCAGCCCGGCCACGCGGCCCGGCGGCGCGCCCAGCATGCGCAGCATGGCCAGGTCGGCGCGGCGTTCGCGCACCGCGTTCCACAGCGCGATGAACACGCTGAGGGCCGCCACGGCCAGCAGCACGCCGCCAAAGGCGCGCAGCACATCGGCACCCACGCCCAGCAGGCGCAGCAGGCGCGTGACCTCGATGGCGGGCGCGGCCGCCTGCATGCCCGTGTCGGCATTGATCCGGCGCGGCAGCGTGACGGCGGCGAGCGGCGTGCGGTAGCGCACCAGGGCCACGGTGACCTCGCGGTCGTCCTTCAGCAGTTCCAGGTCCTCGTCATCGGTGGCCATGGCGCTCTCGTGCACCATCCAGACGGATTCGGTGCTGGTGAGGATGAGCCGGTCGAGCACGCAGCCGCAAGGCGCCAGCACGCCGCTCACGCGGTAGGGGTGGTCGCCGTGCGCGTGCCCGCCCCCGCCCAGCCCGTGGCTGCCCACAAAGGTGGCGCCCACCAGCGGCGCACCGCCATGGCCGGCCCTGACAATGCCGCGCGCCACGGTGGCGCCCAGCACCGCATCCATGGGCTGGCGCCACAGCGCGCCTTCGGCCAGCGCGGCCTCGTAGTGCGCCACGTAGTCGGGCGTGGTGCCCACGATGCGAAAGCCCTGGTAGCTGTCGCCCAGGCTGAGCGGGATGACCTGCGCCACCAGCGGGTTCTTCTGCAGCGCCTGCACCTCCTGCAGCGGAATGTTGCCCGTGGGCACGTCGATGTGGAACACCCCCGCCAGGATGAGCTGCAGCGGGCTGCCCTTGGCGCCCACCACGAGGTCGATGCCCGCGAGGTCGCGCTCGAACGCCTTGTCCAGCTGCGTGGCCACCAGCAGCACCAGCGTGATGGCCGCCAGGCCCAGCGTGAGCACCAGCAGGTTGAGCACGGCCGCCAGGGGGCGCGACCACAGGTAGCGCCAGGACAGGCGGGCCAGCTTGATTGCTACTGAATTCATAGCTTTTTGCGCTTGTCCTGCAAGCGCCCGGGGCCAATTTCGTTCAAGTCCAGCATCTGCGCGCTGGCCAGGGCCTGCACCACGCGCTGGTCGTGCGTGGCAATCACCAGGCTGGCATCGCAGGCGGCGGCGCTTTGCCGCAGCAAGTCCAGCGCATCGGCGGCGGCCTCGTCGTCCAGGCTGGCCGTGGGCTCGTCGGCCAGCAGCAGCTCGGGCGACAGCAGCACGGCCCGCGCCAGCGCGACGCGCTGCGCCTGCCCGCCCGAGAGCTGGTGCGGCCGGCGCGTGGCGAGTTCGGCCACGCCCACCTGCGCCAAGGCACGGGTGATGGCGGCATCGTCGCGCGGCAGCCCGGCGGCAAAGTAGACCAGCGCCAGGTTGTCGGCCACCGTGAGCGCGCTGGAGAGGTACAGCTTCTGCGGCAGAAAGCCGATGCTGCGCGCGCGCCAGGCGTCAATCTCGGCGCCCCGCTGCGTGCCCAGCTGGGTGCCCGCCACGAACAGATCGCCGCCGCTGGCACCCCGCAGGCCGGCGATGAGCGACAGCCAGGTGGACTTGCCGGTGCCCGAGCGCCCCCGCAGCAGCAGCGTGCCGCCCTGGCGCAGGTCCACATCGGGGAAGCGCAGCGGCGCGTCGCCGCCGGGGTAGGCATAGGAAAGGCCCCGGGTGCGGATCATGCGGCGGCGCCCTCGGCAGGGTGCGCGCAGCCCGCGCAGCGGCCGCGCACCGCGATGTCCACCGCCAGGCTCTCATGCCCCGCCGTGGCCAGTGCCTGCAGCACCTGCCTGAGCGCGGTCCGCACCTTGGCCGAGCCCTGCGACAGGCGGAACTGGCGGTGGCAGTCATCGCATTCAAAGCGCGGCGCCGCGCCGTCGTCGCCCTGCGGCGCGAGCGCGTAGCGCGTGACGCGGGCGGCATCCACCTGCTTGTGCAGCAGGCCCGCGGCGGCAAACCGGTCGAGCATGCGGTAGACGGTGACCTTGTTGACGGGGGCGCCAGCGCCAGCCAGCGCGGCTTCCACCTCTGCCTCGGACAACGCAGCCTCGGGGCGCGCCGCGTACAGCGCCGCCAGTGCCCGCGTGGCACGGGTGGCGCGCATGCCGGCGGGCAAGGTCCAGGTGGCGGCGGGCACTGTGGCGGGGGAGCGGCGGGGTGTGGGCATGGCGGGTGCGGGGCGGCGGCGCCTGTAACGCAATCAGCTTGCATTATGCAGGCAGCCGGCACCCCGCGGCGGCAATCACAGCCCGTGGGCACGGGCCATCCCGCCCCTTCAGTGCCTTCTGGCCGCCGCGCCAGCACCGTCCCGGGGCGCGAGGCCTCAGGACCAGAGACGGTAAAGCCAGTAGCTTTCGTCCTCGGCCTGCACGCGCCGGGCCAGCTCGGAGGGGCTTTGTCCCGTGACGCGCTGCGTCTCGCGGCACAGGTGGGCCTGGTCGGCATAGCCCGCGCCCAGCGCCACGTCGTGCCAGCGTGGCGCGTGCCCCGACTGTTCGCTCTCCAGCCGGGCCCGCGTGAGCGCGGTTTCCGCCCGCGACAGCCAGCCAAGGCGCCGCAGCGACTGGCCGGCCCAGGTCCGCACGTGGCGCTCCAGGCTGCGCAGGCTGCCCCCCAGGCCCCGGGCGGCAGCGTGGGCCTGCAATTCGCGCATCCAGCGCACGGCCGCGGCGGCGCCCGCCGCAGGGGCCTCGGCATGCGCAGGTTCCTGGCTGGCCACGAAGTCCTCCAGCAGCGCCATCCGCTGCGCATCGCTGGCGGCCGCGCGCACGCCGTCGCACAGCGCGAGCCAGGCGGGCGACAGAACGTCCTGCACGGGCAGCAGTCCGTCCACCAGGGTGCTGATGTCCAGGCCCGTGAGCCGGTGGAATGCCTGCGGATGGAAGACCACGCCAAAGGTGCGCACCGGGCCGGGGTTGCGGGTCACCAGCGGCCGGGTCTGGGGCCCCAGCAGCAGCGTGGCCGGCAGCGCCCGCACCGCCTGCTGGCCGGGGCCGAGCTGCTCGGAGCTGCCCTCCAGGTACCAGGCGATGCCGCAGTACACCGAGGCCGGATAGCGGTTGAGCTGCGGGCCTTGCGCCGTGCCGTGCGCACGGCGCGTGGTGTCCTTGGTGATGTACGCGCGGATGCACCCCGCCAGCGGCGCAGGCGGCAGGACCACGGTGGCAAAAGGGAGCTGGAACCGGATTCGCACAGGCACGCATCGTAAACAGGTCCGCCCCGGATCCCAACGCTGGACCAACAGACGCCAGGCCTGCGGCACGCCGCGCCTGGCGAAAACGTTCAAGACGGCACCGCCGGCGCGCGCCAGAATCACCGGCACCATGACACCCACACCCCGCTCCGCCGCACCTGCCCCCTCCACCCCGCAGCAGCCGCTGCTGGCATCGGCCCGGCCCAGCCATACCGCCCTGCTGTGCGGCATCGCACGCGCCCGGCACCAGTTGATCGAGGGCGGCGAGATCTTCGCCGACCCGCTGGCGCTGGACATCCTGGGCCCCGCCGGGGCCGCGCAGGTGCGGCAGGCGCTTGAGGGCGATGGCCCCCAAGGCCTTGCGAGGGACGCGGGGAGCTTTTCGCAGGCCATGCGCGGCGCGCTGGCAGTGCGCAGCCGCATTGCCGAGGACACGCTGCGCGAGGCCGTGGCCGCCGGGGCCACCCAGTACGTGGTGCTGGGCGCGGGCCTGGACACCTTTGCCTTGCGCGGTGAATGGCCGCGCGGCCTGGCGCGCGTGTTCGAGGTGGACCACCCGTCCACCCAGGCATGGAAGCGGGGCCTGGCCGCTTCGGCGGGCTTGCGCATGCCCCCGGGGGCTGCCTATGTGCCGGTGGACTTCGAGCGCCAGGATTTCATGGAGCAGCTGGCGGCCCAGGGCCTGGACGCGGGCCAGCGCACGGTGTTCTCCTGGCTGGGCGTGACGATGTACCTCGCCCCCTCGGCCGTGCAGGCCACGCTCGCGCGCATCGGTGCCGGGGCGGCGCCGGGGAGCGTGCTGGTGTTTGACTACGTGCGCCGCCCGGGGGCGCTGCAATGGGGCCGCAAGCTGGCGCTGGGCCTGATGGCGCGGCGTTTCGGCCGCATGGGCGAACCCTGGCGGTGTTTCCTGCGCGATGCCGAGCTGCGGGCCCTGCTGGCGGGCCATGGCTTCGAGCCCGCCGAGTTCATCACGCCCGCCATGATCCGCAGCACGCTGCTGGCCCACCGGCCCAGCACGCGGCGCCAGCGGGTGCTGGGCGGGCTGCTGGGTGGCGTCGTGCGGGTGCGTGTGGGTGCGCGGGCCCCCGCGGCGGCCCGGTGACCACCGCCGCGGCCTGCGTCACCGCCGCTCCGTCACGCCGGCTTGAGATAGCGGGCGAAGGTCTTGCGGAACTTGTCCACCTTGGGGCCCACCACGAAGGCGCAGTAGCCCTGGTTCGGGTTGTTCGCGAAGTAGTCCTGGTGGTAGGCCTCGGCCGCGCTGTAGTTGGCCAGCGGCTTCACCTCGGTGGTGATGGGCGCGCCGAACAGCTTGTCCTGCGACATCTGGCGGATCATGCCGTGGGCGATGTCGCCGTGCGCGGGGTTGTCGTAGTAGATGCCGCTGCGGTACTGCGTGCCCACATCGTTGCCCTGGCGGTTGAGGGTGGTCGGGTCGTGGGTATGGAAGAAGATCTCCAGGATCTCCTCCAGGCTGATCTCGTCGGCGTCGAACGTCAGGCGCACCACCTCGGCATGCCCGGTGTCGCCCCGGCAGATCTGCTCGTAGCTGGGGTTCAGCGTGTGGCCGTTGGTATAGCCGCTCTCCACGTCGGTGATGCCCCGCACGCGGTCGAAGACGGCCTCGGTGCACCAGAAGCAGCCGCCGCCCAGAGTGATGGTTTGCAAGGTCATGGTGGTCCTTTGGTTGTGCTTTGCGATTATGAATTGACGCTCCGGCAGGTGCTTGCTACATTACTAACCGGTCAGTCATTAACAGAATTTCCCTTGTCCCCCACGCCCAACCCCTCTTCCGCCCCCCCGGGCACCAAGCGCGAGCGCCGCAAGGAAGCCCGTCCTGGCGAGCTGCTGGAAGCGGCGCTGGACCTTTTTGTCGAGAAGGGCTTCGCCGCGACCCGTGTGGATGAGGTGGCGGCGCGTGCCGGGGTTTCCAAGGGCACGCTGTTCCTGTATTTCCCCAGCAAGGAAGAACTCTTCAAGGCCGTGGTGCGGCACAACATCGCCGGCCGCTTCGAGGAGTGGACGCAGGAGCTGGAGACCTTCGAAGGCACCACCGCCGAGCTGCTGCGCTATTGCTACGAGGTGTGGTGGGAGCGCATCGGCTCCACCAAGGCCTCGGGCATCACCAAGCTGATGTTCAGCGAAGCCCAGAACTTCCCCGAGATCATGCAGTTCTACCAGCAGGAAGTGATCCAGCCGGGCCAGGGGCTGATCCGCCGCATCATCCAGCGCGGCATCGAGCGCGGTGAGTTCCGGCCGGTGGCGCTCGACTACATCGTGCACGTGGTGCTGGCCCCCATGATCTTCCTGATGATGTGGAAACACTCGCTGGCGGTCTGCATCCCCGACGGCCTGGGCCTGCAGCCCGAGCTGTTCATCCAGGCGCAGATCGACAACGTGCTGCATGGGCTGCTCGTGCGGCCCGATGCACCCCCGTGCGCCCCTCCCTCCTCCTCCCCTTCTTCTTCTCCGCCCGTGCGCGGCGCCTGACCATGAAACGCTGGATTCCCTGGGTGGCGGCAGCCATCGTCGTTGTGTTGCTGGGCGGCGGCGCGTGGCGCGCCATGGCGGCCCGCCAGGCGCAGCAGAAGGCGCTGAGCGAGGCCAGCGCCCAGAAGGCGCAGGCGCCGCTGCAGCTGGCCGCGGACGAGATCGTCACCGTGCGGCGCCAGAGCCTCACGCTGGAAGTGCCGGTGTCGGGTTCGCTGCGGGCGGTCGAGTCGGCCATGGTCAAGGCCCGCGTGGGCGGGGAACTGCAGGGCCTCATCCTGCGCGAGGGCGACAGCGTCAGGGCCGGCCAGGAAATCGCCCGCATCGACCCCACCGAAGCCCGCGCACGGCTGCGCCAGGCGCAGCAGCAGGCCGATGCCGCCAAGTCCCAGGTGGACATCAACCAGCGGCAATACGCCAACAACCGCGCGCTGGTGGACCAGGGTTTCATTTCGCCCACGGCGCTGGTCACCTCGCAGGCCAGCCTGGAGGCGGCGCAGTCGAGCCACCAGGCCGCCGTCTCGGCCGCCGACGTGGCGCGCAAGGCGCTCGACGACACCGTGCTCAAGAGCCCGATCACCGGGCTGGTGGCCCAGCGCCTGGCTCAGCCCGGCGAGCGCGTGGCCGTGGACGCCCGCATCATCGAGGTGGTGGACCTCTCCCGCCTGGAGCTGGAGGCGCTGCTGAGCCCCGCCGATTCGCTGGCCGTGCGCGTGGGCCAGAAGGCCCAGCTCACCATGGAAGGTTCGGCCCTGCCCGTGCCCGCCACCGTGGCGCGCATCAACCCCAGCGCACAGGCCGGCAGCCGCACGGTGCCCGTCTACCTGCGGGTGGAGCAGGCCCGGGGCGAAACGCCGCTGCGCCAGGGCCTGTTCGTGCAGGGCACGCTCGACACCGGCCGCGCCGAGGTGCTGGCCGTGCCGCTGGATGCCGTGCGCACCGACAAGCCAGCGCCCTACCTGCAGACGCTCAAGGACGGCCGCGTGGCCTACGTGGAGGTCAAGACCGGTGCGCGGTCGGTGCTGAGCGGCCAGACCTGGGTCGCCATCGAGGGCGTGGCCGAGGGCACGCCCGTGATCGCCGGCCGCATCGGACAGCTGCGCGAGGGCACCGCCGTGGCGGCTGCCGCGCCCGCCGCCCCGGCCTCCGTGCCCCGCACCGCCCCCTGACCGCGCCGCACCGCCATGTGGTTCACCAAAGTCAGCCTCAAGAACCCCGTGTTCGCCACCATGGTGATGCTCGCCATCGTGGTGCTGGGCCTGTTCTCGTACCAGCGCCTGAAGGTCGATCAATTCCCCAACATCGACTTCCCGGTGGTGGTGGTCACCGTGGACTATCCCGGTGCGTCGCCGGAAATCGTCGAAAGCGAAGTCACCAAGAAGATCGAGGAAGGCGTCAACTCGATCGCCGGCATCAACGCCCTCACCTCGCGCAGCTATGAGGGCACGGCCGTCGTCATCATCGAGTTCCAGCTGCACATCGACGGCCGCAAGGCCGCCGAGGACGTGCGCGAGAAGGTGGCCACCGTGCGCCCCCTGCTGCGCACCGAGGTCAAGGAGCCGCGCGTGCTGCGCTTCGATCCCGCCAGCCGGGCCGTGTGGTCGCTGGCCGTGCTGCCGGACGACACGGCGGGCGCCACGGCCCGCAGTGCCGTGGAGCTGACCACCTGGGCCGAGCAGACGCTGAAGAAGCGCCTGGAGAACGTGCGCGGCGTGGGCGCCGTGAACCTGGTGGGCGCCACCAAGCGCGAGATCAACATCTACCTGAACCCGCAGGCGCTCGAAGCCTTCGGCGTGACGCCCGACCAGGTGGCCAGCGCCGTGCGCAACGAGAACCAGGACCTGCCCGTGGGCTCCATCCGGTCCCTCGCGCAGGAGCGCGTGGTGCAGATCGACGCACGCATGCAGCGCCCCGAGGACTTCGGCAGGATCATCGTCGCGCGCAAGAACGGTGCGCCCGTCCGCCTGGACCAGGTGGCCCGCGTGAACGACGGCGCGCAGGAAGTCGAAAGCCTGGCCCTGTACAACGGCCAGCGCACGCTGCTGCTGTCGGTGCAGAAGTCGCAGGGCGAGAACACCATCGAGGTGGTGGACGGCCTGACCGCCGCCGTGGCCGAACTCAAGAGCCAGTTGCCGCCCGGCGTGCGGCTGGAGACCATCGGCGACAGCGCCCGCCCCATCCGCGTGGCGGTGAACAACGTGCGCCAGACGCTGATCGAGGGCGCCATCCTCACGGTGCTCATCGTCTTCCTGTTCCTGAACTCCTGGCGCTCCACGGTGATCACGGGCCTCACCTTGCCCATCGCGCTGATCGGCACCTTCCTGTTCATGAACATGTTCGGCTTCACCATCAACATGATCACGCTGATGGCGCTGAGCCTGTGCGTGGGCCTGCTGATCGACGATGCCATCGTGGTGCGCGAGAACATCGTGCGCCACGTGCAGATGGGCAAGGGCGCTTACGACGCGGCGATGGACGGCACGCAGGAGATCGGCCTGGCCGTGCTGGCCACCACGCTGTCCATCGTGGCGGTGTTCATGCCCATCGGCTTCATGGGCGGCATCATCGGCAAGTTCTTTCACGAGTTCGGCATCACCATCGTCGCGGCGGTGATGATCTCGATGTTCGTGAGCTTCACGCTCGACCCCATGCTGTCGAGCATCTGGCACGACCCGAGCATCCACGCCCACGGGCAGCGCACCGAGCCGGTCACGTTCTACGACAAGACCATCGGCCGCGTCACGGGCTGGTTCGACCGGGCCACCGATGCGCTGGCCGAAGGCTACCAGCGCATCCTGCGCTGGTCGCTGGTGCACAAGCTGGCCACCATGGGCATTGCGCTGGCCATCTTCGTGCTGAGCATTTTCATGGTGCCGCTGCTGGGCACCGAGTTCGTGCCCAAGGCCGACTTCTCCGAAACCACCGTCAATTTCTACACGCCGGTGGGCTCCTCGCTGGAAGCGACCGAGGCCAAGGCCCGGCAGGTGGAAGGCATCCTGCGCGAGATGCCGGAAGTGCGCTACACCCTGGCCACCATCAACACCGGCAGCGCGCAAGGCAAGATGTACGCCAATCTGTACGTGCGCCTGGTGGACCGCAAGGACCGCAGCCGCAGCGTGGACCAGATGTCGGACGTGCTGCGCGAGCGCCTGAAGCAGGTGCCCGGCATCACGGTGACCCACGTGGGCCTGCTCGATGCCGTGGGCGGCCAGAAGCAGGTGGAGTTCTCGCTGCAGGGCCCCGACCTACAGGAGCTGGAGCGCCTGACCAGGATCGTCACGGACAAGATCCGCGACATCCCGGGCCTGGTGGACCTGGACACCAGCGCCAAGCCCGACAAGCCGGTGATCGCCCTCGATGTGCGCCGCGAGGCCGCCTCCGACCTCGGCCTGGCCGTGGCCCCCATGGCCGCCTCGCTGCGCACGCTGGTGGCGGGCACCACCGTGGGCAACTGGCGCGCGCCGGACGACCAGACCTATGACGTGAATGTGCGCCTGGCCCCCGAGGCCCGCACCGCCCCCGCAGACCTGGAGCGCCTGCCCTTCGCGCTGACGGCCGCCGACGGAACCACGCGCATCGTGCGCCTGAACCAGGTGGCCCGCGTGACCGAATCCACCGGCGCCAACCAGATCAACCGGCGCGACCTGACCCGCGAGGTGGCCGTGAACGCCAACGTGGCCCAGCGCTCGGCCGGCGAGGTGTCCAACGACATCAAGAAGGAGCTCGAGAGCGTGAGCTTCCCGCCCGGCTACCGCTACCAGTTCGGCGGCTCCACCAAGAACATGGCCGAGTCCTTCGGCTATGCCATCTCGGCCCTGGCCATGGCCATCATCTTCATCTACATGATCCTGGCGAGCCAGTTCAAGAGCTTTTTGCAGCCGCTGGCGCTCATGACCTCGCTGCCGCTCACGCTCATCGGCGTGGTGCTGGCGCTCCTGATGTTCCGCTCCACGCTGTCGATGTTCTCCATCATCGGCGTGGTGATGCTGATGGGCCTCGTGACCAAGAACGCCATCCTGCTGGTGGACTTCGCGATCCGCGCCCGCGAGGAACACGTGAACGACGAAGGCCGCACCGTGCCCGGCCTGCCCCGCGCCGACGCCCTGCTGCTGGCCGCGCGCGTGCGGCTGCGCCCCATCCTCATGACCACGCTGGCCATGATCTTCGGCATGGTGCCGCTCGCGTTCGCGCTGTCCGAGGGTTCCGAGCAGCGCGCGCCCATGGGCCAGGCGGTGATCGGGGGGGTGATCACCTCCTCGCTGCTCACGCTGGTGGTGGTGCCGGTGGTGTATTGCTACATGGACGATCTGGCGCAATGGGCCCTTCGCCGCATGGGCCGCGGCCGCCCCCTGGCCGGGGCCTCTAAAATCGAGGGTTTGTCCTGACCCACGCCTCCCCTGGAGAAATCCCATGAACATGCCTCTGAACACGTCCGCCAATACCAGCGACCCCGTCGCCCAGGCCCGCTACAACATGATCGAGCAGCAGATCCGTCCCTGGAACGTGCTGGACGCCGACGTGCTGGACCTGCTGGCGATCGTTCGCCGCGAAGATTTCGTGCCTCCGGCCTACCGCAACATGGCGTTCATGGACATTGAAGTGCCCCTGCTCGGCAACGACGCCGAAGAGGCCGTGCGCCTGGGCCACAGCATGCTGCAGCCGCGCGTCGAGGCGCGCATCCTGCAGGACCTGCAAATCAAGCCCACCGACCGCGTGCTGGAGATCGGCGCGGGCTCCGGCTACATGGCCGCCCTGCTCGCCCACCGCGCCGAGCGCGTGGTGTCCCTCGAGATCAACCCCGAGCTGGCCGAGATGGCCCGCGAGAACCTGCGCGACGCGGGCATCCAGAACGCCGACGTGCGCCAGGGCGACGGCGCCCGCGATGCCATCCCCGATGGCCCGTTCGACGTGATCGTGCTCAGCGGCTCGGTCGCCGAAGTCCCCACGGCCCTGCTGTCGCACCTGCGCGATGGCGGCCGCCTGGGCGCCATCGTCGGCGGCGAACCCGTCATGCGCTTCACCGTGACCCGCCGCGCCGGCGACCGTTTCGAGACGGTGTCGCCCTGGGACACCATCGCGCCGCGCCTCGTGAACTTCCCCGAGCCGTCCGGCTTCACGTTCTGACCCCGGCTCCCCGAGCCTTGCATCCTGAGTCCCCTTCGGAGTCCTGCATGATCGATCACGTCCGTCCCGCCCAGCTGTCCGCCTGGTTCGCCGCCGCCCCCGAAGGCGGCCAGCCCCTGGTGCTGGACGTGCGCGAGCCCTGGGAGCTGCAGACCGCCAGCGTGCGTGCGGACGGCTTCGAGCTGGCCGCCATCCCCATGGGCGAGCTGTCCGGGCGTCTGGCCGAGCTGAACCCCGCCCGCCCCATCGCCTGCCTGTGCCACCACGGCGCCCGCAGCCTGCGCGTGGCGGCCTTCCTGCAGCACCACGGTTTTGAGCAGGTGGCCAACATCACCGGCGGCATCGACGCCTGGTCGCAGGAAAGCGACCCCGCCGTGCCCCGCTATTGACGACGGCGGCGGCCGGACCGCCCGCAGCCACCGCGCCTGTTTTGCCCCATTTTCGACACGCAGACTCTTTTCCGAAGGACCTCCATGACACCGCTACGGCCCCTCTCCCTGTCCCTTCTGTCCCTGGCGCTCGGCGCGGCACTGTGTGCCCCGGCGCAAGCCCAGAGCCTGCTGGAACTGATGGAATCGGCCCGCACCTATGACACGGCGTGGCAATCGGCCCGCGCCCAGCTCGATGCGGCGGCCCGCCGCGCCGACCAGGCCCGCGCGGGCCTGCTGCCCAGCGCCGGGCTCACGGCCGGGCTCAGCCGCGCCAATGTGGAGCTGAGCCGCCCGCCGGTGGAAAACACCGGCACCACGCAGACGCTGGGCGTGCAGGCCTCGCAGCCGCTGTACCGCCCCGCCAACCGCATCACCCTCGAACAGGGCCAGCGTGGCGTGGATGTCGCCCAGGCGCAGCTGGATGCGGCCACGCAGGACCTGCTGGTGCGTGTGAGCCAAGCTTATTTTGACGTGCTCGCGGCGCAGGACACCCTGGCCTTCGTGCAGGCGCAGAAAGCCGCCGTGTCCGAACAGCTGGCGTCGGCCAAGCGCAACTTCGAGGTGGGCACCACCACCGTCACCGACTCGCGCGAAGCCCAGGCCCGCTACGACCTGGTGGTGGCGCAGGAAATCGCCGCCGAAAACGACCTGCGGGTGAAGCGCCTGGCGCTGGACCAGCTCGTGGGCATCACCGGCACCACCCCCAAGCCCCTGGCGCTGCCCGTGCCACTGCCCTCCGTGCAGCCCGACAACGTGACCACCTGGGTGGATACCGCGCGCGACCAGCAGCCCGGCGTGCGCCAGGCCGCGATCGCGCTGGACATCGCCCGCCTGGAAACCCGGAAGGCCGAAACCGGCCATCTGCCCACGGTGGACCTGCAGGCGGGATACAACATCACGCGCAACCCGAACGGCACCATCACGTCGCCCGGCGTGAACAACCGCACCAACAGCGCCAGCGTGGGCGTGGCGTTCAACCTGCCGCTGTTCGCCGGCTTCTCTGTGCAAAACCGCATCAGGGAAACCCTGGCGCTGGAAGAAAAGGCCACGGCCGACCTGGAAACCACCCGCCGCAACGTGGCCCAGGCCACGCGCGCTGCCTTCTTTGGCGTGCAGTCCGGCCAGGGCCAGGTGCAGGCCCTGGAAGCGGCCGAGGCCTCCAGCCAGAGCGCGCTGGACGCGAACAAGCTGGGCTACCAGGTGGGTGTGCGCATCAACATCGACGTGCTGAACGCCCAGAGCCAGCTCTTCCAGACCAAGCGCGACCTGGCCCAGGCCCGCTACAACGTGCTGCTGGGCACGCTCAAGCTGCGCCAGGCGGCGGGCACGCTGACGCAGCAGGACGTCGAGGCGATCAACGCCCTGCTCGTCAAGTAGAGGGAGACAGGGAAGCCCCGGCGGGCTGCACGATCGCGCGCACCGCCCGGGCCGTTGCCAGCGCCGCCCCACGGTGGTCGCTGGCGAAGCGGCCCGCACGTTCGCTGGCGGCCCGCTGGCGGCCGGCGTCCAGTGCCAGTGCCGCAGCGCACGCGATGCCGGCGGCCATGTCGGGCACGCGCTGCGCGGCGCCCGCCGCGCAGGCCAGCTCGGCCGCCTCCGCAAAATTGAAGGTGTGCGGCCCCAGCACCACCGGGCACCCGCCAGCGGCGGCCTCGATGAGGTTCTGGCCGCCCAGCGGCGCAAAGCTGCCCCCCAGCAAGGCCACGTCGGCCAGGCCGTAGTACAGCGCCATCTCGCCCAGCGAATCGCCCAGCCACACATCGGCCGCCTCGGGCCCGGCCGCCCAGGTGCTGCGGCGCGACACGCCGAGCCCGGCGCGCTGGAGCAGCTGGTGCACCTCGTCAAAACGCTGCGGGTGGCGCGGCACGATGAGCCACTGCACGTTACCTGCTTCGCTATTGATAGCTGCTGGCGCTTTGTCAGCAAGCGCTATAGCCTGTTTTTGCCTGAAATTTTCCAGCCACATCGCCTCCTCGCCCTCACGGCTGCTGGCCAGCAGGACCACGGGGCGTCCCGCGCGCGCGCGCCAGGCGCGGCCCTGGGCGGTCTGGGCGGCGTCGGGCACCACATCGAACTTGAGGTTGCCAAACACGCCGCGCACCGGGGCGCCGATGGCCCGCAGGCGGGCCGCGTCGTCCTCGGTCTGGGCCCAGACGGCGGCCAGGCCGCCATAGGCCGGGCGCGCCAGCGGCGCCAGCCGCTGGGCCTTGCGCAGCGACGTGGCGTTGAAGCGCGCATTGGCCAGCACCAGGGGCACGCCGCGCCGCTGGCAACCGGCCACCAGGTTGGGCCAGACCTCCGTCTCCATGAGGATGCCGATGACCGGGCGGAACTTGCGCAGGAAACGTGCGACCGCGCCCGGCGTATCCCACGGTTGCCACACCTGCACGTCACCGGGGTGCAGCAGCCGCTCGCCCTCGGCCCGCCCCGTGGCCGTGCCGTGGGTGAGCAGCAGGCGCATGCCCGGCAGCTGTTCGCGCAGCTGCCCGAGCAGGATGCCGGCGGCGCGGGTTTCGCCCAGGGATACGGCATGGATCCAGACAAAGCGGCCGAGCGGGTCGGAGCTGCTGTGCGGCATGAGGCTGTCCATGGGCGCCGGGTAGCGGCCAAACCGCTCGCCCACCGCATGCCCATAGCCGGGCTCGGCCACCGCGCGGCGGCGCAGCTTGCGGCGCAGCAGCGGCTGCGCGCACCAGGTCACCAGCGAATACAGGGCCCGCGCGGCGTTCATACCGGAAGGGGCAGGTCCAGCACGCCGCCGCTCCAGCCGCTGTCACCGCGCGCGGCCCAGACCAGGCAAGGCCGGTCGTGCGTGGCCGCGGCCACGCACCCGCCCCCGGGCTCCCAGACCGCGCTGCGGCCGGCGCTGGCGTAGCCGCCCGAGGCCCCGCTGTAGTTGGCCAGGAGCACGGCCATGCCGTGGTCCCGCGCATAGCCGCGCAGCAGGTCCGACTCGGGCCCGTAGCCTTTTTCGGAAATCAGCGCGCTGGCGGCATAGAGCACCGCGCCCGCCCCGTGCGCGGCGCGCGCATGCTCGGGGTGGGTGATGTCGGCGCAGATGGCCAGCCCCGTGGGTTCGCCGGCGAGCAGGTGCACCTGCGCGTCGTCCATTCCCGCGCAGGCGAATGACGCTTCGCTGGCATGCAGATGGCGCTTGCGGTACAGCGCCGCGCTGCCATCGGCGCCCAGCACCCATGCGCCGATGGAGGGCAGCAGCGCGCCCGGCGCCACGGGGGCCGCGGGCGCGCCCACCACCAGCGCCATGCCGTGGTCGCGCGCCGCCTGCCGCAGCGGCGCCAGCACGCCATGGTCGGCATCCAGCACCTGGGCGGCCAGCACCGCCGGCTCGTAGCCCGTGAGCGACAGCTCCGGAAACACCAGCACCTGCACCCCGTGGTGCGCCGCCACCCGCGCGAAGGCCAGGTGCGTCTGCACGTTGCGCGCCACGTCCCCGGGCACGGACGGCGACTGCGCGGCAGCGATGCGCAGGGGGGTGGACAGGTGCGAATTCACGGTCGGCGGATGGGCGAAAGGGTCAGGGAAAGTTCGGCGGGGCGAATGCGCCGTGCGGGCATCATCGCGCCCGGCTCAGTGGCTCGCGGCCCCCACGTGCGCACCAGGCTTCACGCGGTGCAGCAGGGCCAGCATGGCCGATTCGATGCGCGCCAGCGCCTCGCTCGTGTGGCCTTCGAAGCGCAGCACCAGCACGGGCGTGGTGTTGCTGGCACGGATCAGGCCAAAGCCGTCCGGCCAGTCCACGCGCAGCCCGTCGATGGTGCTGACCGTGGCGGGCGCCGCGAAGGTGCCGGCGGCCAGGGCCTGCAATTCGGCCGTCAGGCGGTGCGGCTCACCCTCGGCGCAGGCCACGTTCAGCTCGGGGGTGGAGAAACTCGTGGGCAGTGCGTTGAGCACGGCGCTCGGGTCGCTGCTCCTGCTCAGGATCTCCAGCAGGCGGCAGCCCGCATAGGTGCCGTCGTCGAAGCCGTACCAGCGCTCCTTGAAGAAGATGTGGCCGCTCATCTCGCCGCCCAGCGGGGAGTTGGTCTCCTTCATGCGGGCCTTGATGAGCGAATGGCCGGTCTTGAACATCACCGGCACGCCGCCGGCGGCCGCAATGGCGGGCGCCAGGCGCTGGGTGCACTTCACGTCGAAGATGATCTCGCCGCCGGGCACGCGCGAGAGCACGTCCTGCGCGAACAGCATCATCTGGCGGTCGGGGAAGATGTTGGTGCCGTCCCTGGTGACTATCCCTAAGCGGTCGCCATCGCCGTCGAAGGCCAGGCCCAGCTCGGCGTCGCTGGTCTTCAGGGCCTCGATCAGGTCGCGCAGGTTCTCCGGCTTGCTCGGGTCGGGGTGGTGGTTGGGGAAGTTGCCGTCCACCTCGGAAAAGAGCTCGATCACCTCGCAGCCCAGCGCGCGGAAGATGTCCGGCGCCGACGCACCGGCGATGCCGTTGCCGCAGTCCACCACGACCTTGAGCGGGCGGGCCAGCTTGATGTCGCCCACGATGCGCGCGGTGTAGGCCGGCAGCACGTCGACATGCCGCACCGAACCGCCGGGCAGCAGCTGCCAGCTTTCCTGCTCCATGGTGCGGCGCAGGCCCTGGATCTCCTCGCCGTAGATGGCGCGGCCATTGAGCACCATCTTGAAGCCGTTGTAGTCCTTGGGGTTGTGGCTGCCCGTGACCTGGATACCGCTCGCGCACAGCGTGCTGGCTGCAAAGTAGAGCAGTGGCGTGGTGACCAGGCCCACGTCGATCACCTCGATGCCCGCCTCCACCAGCCCCTGGATCAGCGCGGCCGACATGGCCGGGCCCGACAGGCGCCCGTCGCGCCCCACGGCCACCGTGGTCTGCCCTTCGGCGCGGGCGGCGGTGCCAAAGGCCCGGCCCAGGCCCAAGGCCACTTCTTCATTCAGGGTGGACGGCACGATGCCGCGGATGTCGTAGGCTTTGAAAATGGCGGGCGTGGGGTGCACGTAGGGGCCTTTCACGAAGAGGGTTGAAACGTCCGCAGCATTGTAGGCGGCCCCTTCCGCCTCCTTGCGCACGCCGCCCGGGGGCGCCGAGGCACATGTCCGAAAACGGCCAGTGCGCGCGCCGCCGGGGCCTATCATTCCGCCATGACCTCGCCCCACCTGCCTTCCTCCACGGACACCGACATGGCCTCGGACGAGGGCCGCTATCTTGCCGTGCTGGCCCGGGACGCGCGCTTTGACGGACGCTTCTTCACCGGCGTGACCTCCACCGGCATCTATTGCCGCCCGGTGTGCGCCGTGCGCACGCCGCGCCGCGAGAACTGCCGCTTCTTCAGCCTTGCCGCCCAGGCCGAGAGCGCGGGCTTCAGGCCCTGCCTGCGCTGCCGGCCGGAGCTGGCGCCGCAGGCGCTGGTGTGGTCGGTGCAGGATGCCAGCGGCATCCTGGTGCAGCAGGCCGTGCGGCTGCTGGATGCGCCCGACCTCTGGCCGGCCCGGCCCACGCGGGGCGACAGCGGCGCCACCGTCGCCCGGCTGGCCGAACGCCTGGGCGTGAGCGACCGCCACCTGCGCCGCATCTTCGAGGCCGCGCTGGGCGTGTCGCCCCTGCAGTACCTGCAGACCCGGCGGCTGCTCACGGCCAAGCAGCTGCTCACCGACACCCCGATGCCGGTCACGCAGGTGGCGCTGGCCAGCGGCTTCGCGAGCGTGCGGCGCTTCAATGCGGCGTTCGCGGGGCACTACGGGCTCAATCCCACCCAGCTGCGGCGCAGCGGCGCGGGCCCCCTCAAGGCGGACGCGTCCGGCACCGGCAGCACCTTGCGCCTGGCCTGGCGCCCGCCCTTCGACGTGGCGGCGCTGCTCGCGTTCTTCGAGCGGCGGCAGTTCCACGGCGTCGAATGGGTGCTGCCCCACGAGGCCACGCTGCGCCGCACCGTGCGCCTGCCGTCCGCCTGCACCGGCATGGCGCAGGAGACCACCGGCTGGTTCAGCGCGCGCTTCGACGTGGTCCGCCACCAGGTGCTGCTGCAGACCAGCGACAGCCTGTACCCGGTGCTGCCGCTCGTGATCCGCCGCGTGCGCGCCATGCTGGACTTGGACGCCGACCCGGCGGCCATCAACGCCGTGCTGCACCCGCACTTCCCGGACGGCGACGGCCTGCGCGTGCCCGGTGCGTTCGACGGCTTCGAGCTGGCCGTGCGCGCCGTGCTGGGCCAGCAGATCACCGTGGCGGCCGCGCGCACGCTGGGGCAGCGGCTGGTGGAGCGGCTGGGCGAGCCCATCGCCACGCCCTGGCCCGGGCTGAACCGGCTGTTTCCCACGGCCGCCACGCTCGCCGTGGCCGACGGCGACACCCTGGGCCAGCTGGGCATCGTGCGCCAGCGCCAGGCCGCCATCGTGGCGCTGGCCCGCGCCGTGGACAGCGGGGGCCTGGCCCTGCATGCCGGCGCCGATGTGGCCGCGACCACGGCCGCCCTGTGCGCCCTGCCCGGCATTGGCGACTGGACGGCGCAGTACATCGCCATGCGCGTGCTGCGCTGGCCCGATGCCTTCCCTGCCGCCGACGTGGCGCTGCACAAGGCGCTGGGTGTCCAGGGCCAGAAAAACCCGGCGCGCGCCGCCAGCGCGGCGTCCGAGGCGTGGCGCCCGTGGCGCAGCTATGCGGTGCTGCGAGCCTGGGCGGCGGGCACGGCGGAGCCCTCCATCCCGGCGCCTGAAACACTATCAAAACAATAGCGTTTCGCGCTGATCCAGCAAGCGCTGGCGGCTTGTTTTATTCAAAATCACCGAGATTCCCATGCAATACCACCCCCACACCGTGCAGGCGCGGGCCAGCACCGCCCTTGGGCCGGTGCGCCTGGCCGCATCGCCCGCCGGCCTCTGCGGCGTCTGGTTCGAAGGCCAGCGCCACGAACCCGCCAGTTTTCTCCACGGCGGGCACGCCTGGGCCGAGGCGGCCGGCCATCCCGTGCTGCAGGCCGCCGCCAGCCAGCTGCAGCAGTACCTGCGGGGCGATCGGCAGGACTTCGATCTGCCGCTGGATCTCTCGGGCGGCACGCCGTTCCAGCAGGCGGTGTGGCGCGCCCTGCTGGCCATCGGCCGCGGCGGCACCACCAGCTATGGGCGCCTGAGCCAGCAACTGGGCCGGCCGCTGGCCGTGCGCGCCGTGGGCGCGGCCGTGGGGCGCAACCCGCTGAGCGTGGTGGTGCCCTGCCACCGCGTGCTGGGCGCGGACGGCAGCCTGACAGGCTACGCGGGCGGGCTGGACCGCAAGACGGCCCTGCTGACCATGGAGAATGCGCTCTTCGCGCCCCCGCGGCCGCCCGTGCCGGCGGGCGCCCTGCCCCCAGAGAAAGGCCATGAATGAACAGCCCGAACAGCCCGGGAACCCAACCCGTCACCACCTGGATCGGCGAATTCATCCTGCTGGCGGCGCTCTGGGGCGCCTCGTTTCTTTTCATGCGGCTGGGGGCGTCCGAGTTCGGCCCGCTGCCCACCGCCGGGCTGCGCGTGGCGCTGGCCACGGTGTTCCTGTGGCCCATCATGCTGCGCCAGGGCCATGGGCCCGCGCTGCGCAGGCACTGGCGGCCCATCATGTTCGCCGGGGTCATCAATTCGGCGATTCCGTTCGCGCTGTTTTCCTGGGCGGTGCTGCACCTCGCCACGGGCCTGACCTCGATCCTGAATGCCACCGTGCCCCTGTTCGGCGCGCTGGTGGCCTGGCTCTGGCTGGGCGACCGCATCAACCGCCTGCGCTGGGCGGGCCTGGCCCTGGGCTTCGTGGGCGTGGCGCTGCTCGCGTGGCGCGCGCCGGCCGGCACGGGTTTCAAGAGCGACAGCGCCGAATGGGCGATCGCGGCGTGCCTGCTGGCATCATCCTTCTACGGCCTGTCGGCCAGCTTTGCGCGCCGTTTCCTCACGGGCATACCGCCCCTGGCCACCGCCACGGGCAGCCAGCTGGGCGCGGCGCTGGGCCTGGCCGTGCCCACCCTGTGGCTGTGGCCGGCGCAGATGCCGGGCCCCCGCGCCTGGGGCTGCATCGTCGCCATCGCGGTGCTGTGCACGGGCATCGCCTACATCCTGTACTTTCGCCTCATCGCCAGCGCGGGGCCCAGCCGGGCACTGGCCGTGACCTTCATCGCGCCCGTGTTCGCGGTGCTGTATGGCGCGATCTTCCTGGGCGAGCGCATCACGCCGTGGATGCTGGGCTGCGCGCTCGTCATCGTGTGCGGCACGATGCTGTCAACGGGGCTTATCAGGACACTGCGGCCGGGCCGGACGGCGCCGGAACAGCCATAAACTCGGGGAATGGTTTTTTCCCCGGGCCGCTGCGATCTGAGTCTTGCGTTGGACGGCGCGGGGCACCGCGCCGCCGCACACCACCCGGGCCGGTCGGCGCGGGCAGCGGTTTGCGCTGAAGCCGTCCCGGCCCCCTGGCCCTGCCTTTGCAGCGCGCTCCGCCATGGGTAACAACACGCTCCTGGCCGGCACGGTACTGATGACGCTGCTCCTGGTGCTGGAGTGGCTCCCGCCCCAGGAGGCGCTGCGGCCATCGCGGCGCACGCTCTGGCTGCTGGGCGTGGCGGGCGGCGCGGTGTCGGCGGTGTCGTTCACCGCGCTGCACTGGAATGCGCCCGAGCTGAGGCTGGTGGCCTATCCCACCGTGGCCGCCTTCATGGGACTTTATTTCGGCGGCCTGCCGGCCGCCATCACCGCCCTGGTGGCGCTGCTGGCCGTGGTCGCGACGGCCCCCTCCGCCACCCCGCCCGCCGTGCTGGTGCTGGGCGCCACGTGGCTGCTGGCATGGCTGTGGCGGCGCATGGCCCGGCGCCTGCCTCTGCGCCCGGCGGCATGGATCGCGCTGGTGGGCCTGGCCATCACCCTGCCCCTGGTGGTATCGGCCTGCCTCTGGCTCGCGAACCTCGCGCCGCCGGCCGGTGCCCCGTGGCCGACAAGCCTTCCCTGGCACCATGGCGCGGGCGTTCTGATGCTGGGCGTGGGCCGCCTGCTGCTGGCCAGCAAGGCCCGCGCGGAGCTGGCGCGCACCAGCACCCAGCAAGCCCTGGTGCAGCGCGAACAGCAGCTGCAGCTGGCCATGGACTCCCTGGGCGGAGGCCGGTGGGAATGGGACGTGGTCCAGCGCCAGTTCCGCTGCCACGGCCGGTTCTACGAGGCGTTTGGCATCAGCTGCGACGACGCGGACGCCCAGGGCCTGTGGGAGCGCTGGTATGCGCTGCGCCACCCCGCCGACGCCCAGCGCAACGCCGCCCGGCTGGCGCGGGCCATGGACGGGCTGGACGAGACGTACGAAGCCGAATTCCGCGTGATGGACACGCGCGGCCAGTGGCGCTGGCTGATGTCGCGCGGCGCCGTGGCCCGCCGCGATGCGGGCGGGCGCCCGCTCAGCCTGATCGGCATGGACGTGGACATCACGGCCCACCGCGAGGTGGAGGACGCGCTGCGCTCCTCGGAGGCCAAGTACACCACCTTCTACCAGACGCTCCCCGATCCCGCGGGCATCTCGCGCATCTCCGACGGGCGCTACATCGACGTGAACCCCGCCTTTTGCGAGGTGCTGGGCCGCCCGCGCGACGAGGTGATCGGCCGCACGTCCTCCGAGCTGAAGATCTGGGCCTCCGAGCAGGAGCGCGCACGGCTGGTGGACACCTTCCGCCGCGAGGGCAAGGTCGACCGCCTGCCCCTGGTGGCCCAGCGCGACGGAATCCGCATACCGGGGCTGATGTCGGCACGCTCCGTGCTTGTGGATGGCGAAAACTGTTTTGTCTTCGTTTTCCACGACATGACCGAAGCCCACCGCGCCAGCGACGAACTGCGCGCCCTCAACAGCCTGCTGCAGCAGGCGGGCCGCCTGGCCCGTCTGGGCGCCTGGGAGGACGAGCGCGGCAAGGGCCTGGTCTACTGGTCGGACGTGTGTTTCGACATCCATGGCCTGGCGCCCGGCTCCCCGCTGCCGCACGACTACATCGACCGCCACGTGGCCCCCGCCTACCGGGAACCCCTGCGCGACCGTTTCCGCCAGAGCATCCTCGAGCGCGCCGAGTGGAGCATGGAGATGGAGGTGCTGCACACCGACGGGCGGCTGGTCTGGGTGCGCGCGCGGGGCGAGCCCGTCATCGAGAACGGCCGGGTCACCCGCGTGCGCGGCGTGATGCAGGACATCGACGAGGCCAAGCGCGCCGAGCAGCGCCTGCGCCAGTCCGAGGAGCGCTTCTCGCGCATCTTTCACCTCATGCCCTACCCCATGGGCCTGTCGCGCCGCATGGACGGGCGCTACGTGGACATCAACCCCGCCTGGGTGGAGATGCTGGGCATCCCGCGCGAGGAGGCCATCGGCCGCACCGCCATCGAGCTGGGCATCTTCACCGCCGACGACCGCCAGCGCCTCATGGATGCGGTGGCGCGCTCCGGCCAGCTCAACAGCTACGAGGTGAAGCTGAACGTGCGCGGCGGCCCGCCGCGCACCGTGCTGCAGTCCATGCGGGCGACCGAATTCGACGGCGAACCCTGCTGGCTGTTCTCGGTGCACGACATCACCGACCGCAAGCGCGAGGAAGAGCAGGTGCGCGAACGCGAGGCGCTGCTCTCGCTCACCATCTCGGCCGCGTCGCTGGGCCTGTGGGACTGGAACCTGCAGACCGGCACCGTCACGGGGGACAGCCGCTGGCGCGCGATGCGCGGCCTGCCCGCATCGCAGGGCCCCTTCGGCGCCACGCAGTGGACCAGCGGCATCGCCCCCGACGACATCGACCGCATCACCACCGAGGTCGCCCGCCACACCGCCCACCCCGGCACGCCGTTTGACGCCACCTGGCGCGTCAACCAGAGCGAGGCCGGCGACGATGCCGTGCGCTGGGTGCGCAACCTGGGCAAGATCGTCGGCCTTGACGCCATGGGCCGCCCCGAACGCATGCTGGGCGTGGCGATCGACGTGACGCCCCAGCGCGAACAGGAAGTGCTGCTGCAGCGGCTGGCGCTGTTCGATGCCCTCACCGGCCTGCCCAACCGCGTGCTGCTGGCGCGCAAGCTGCAGGAATGCATGGACCAGGCGCGTGCAAACGGCACGCAGCTGGGCGTGGCCTACCTGGACCTGGACGGCTTCAAGCCCGTGAACGACCGGCTGGGCCACGGCGCGGGCGACCGCCTCCTGGTGGTGGTGGCCGGCCGGCTCACGCGCGCGCTGCGTCCGCTCGACTGCGTGGCCCGCCTGGGGGGCGACGAGTTCGTGATCCTCATGCCCGGGCTGGACTCGGCCAACGGTTGCGAAGCCATGCTCCACCGCGTGATGGAAAGCATCTCGGCCCCCTACACGCTCGACGCCGAGCGCGTGGTGGTCACGGCCAGCATCGGCTACACGGTGTTCCCGCAGGACGACGCCGATGCCGATGCCCTGCTGCGCCATGCCGACCAGGCCATGTACGCCGCCAAGCAGGCCGGGCGCAACCGCTTCCACCAGTTCGATGCCGCCCAGGAGCGCGCCCTGCAGCTGCTGCGCGCGCAGGGGCGCCACCTGCGCGACGCGCTGGCCGATGCCCAGTTCACCCTGTACCTGCAGCCCAAGGTGGACATGAAAAGCGGCGCCGTGGTGGGCGCCGAAGCCCTCGCGCGCTGGCAGCACCCGCAGCGCGGCCTGGTGCCGCCCGGCGAATTCCTGCCGCTGCTGGAAGGGACCGAGCTGGAGATCGGGTTCGGCGAATGGGTGGTCGAGGCCGCGCTCTCCATCCTGGAAGAGCTGCAGGCGCGCGGCATGGCCCTGCCGCTGAGCGTCAACATCGCCGCCCAGCACCTGCAGCGCCCCGACTTCGCCGACTGGATGGCCCGGTGCATCGCGCGCCACCCCGGCGTGCCCGGGCACCTGGTGGAAATCGAGATCACCGAAAGCGCCGCGCTGTACGACCTGGCGGCCGTGGCGCACACCCTGACCGCGCTGCGTGGGCTGGGGGTGGTGGTGTCGCTGGACGACTTCGGCACCGGCTACTCGTCGCTGACCTACCTGCGCCGCCTGCCCATGGACACGCTCAAGATCGACCAGAGCTTCGTGCACGGCATGATGGGCGATCCGGGCGATCTGGCCATCGTGCAGGGCGTGATCGGCCTGGCGCGCTCGTTTGGCTACCGCGTGATCGCCGAAGGCGTGGAAACCATCGAGCAGGGACAGATGCTGCTGCAGCTGGGCTGCACCCAGGCGCAGGGCTATTGCATCGCGCGGCCCATGCCGCTGGCGGACTTCACCGGCTGGGCGGCCCAGTGGCAGCTGCCATCGGGCTGGCAGCGGCAGGCCCAGGGAAGTTTCAGGTAAAAACCGCGCAAGCGCTTTCCAGGCAAGCGCATGAAGCTATTAAAAATATAGCAAACTGCACCGGGCATGCTGCTGCCACGTGCACTCTGCCCCCCATCAACCCCGGCTGGACCGCGCCAGCCAGGCCTGCAGGCGCTCCACGCCCGCCTCCAGCCGCGCGGGGTCCCTGGAGGCAAAACACCAGCGCAGCCAGCCCTGGGCCTCGGGCGCGAACGCATTGCCCGGCGCCAGGCCCAGGCCGGCCTCGCTCACCAGCCGCTGGGCGACCGCCAGCGAATCGTCAAAGCCGTGCAGGCGGAAGAAGGCGTACATGCCGCCGAGCGGGCTGGCCACCTCCACCTGCGGCAGCGCGGCCAGGCGGGGCAGCAGCGTGTCGCGGCAGCGGCGCATGCGCGCCACCAGGGGCGGCGTGATCTCGCCCGCATGCTCCAGCGCCGCCAGGCCCGCGCGCTGGGTGAACACGCTGGCGCAGGAGGTGTTGAATTCGATCAGCTTGCCCACGGCGTCCACCAGCGCGGGCGGCAGCACGAGCCAGCCCAGGCGCCAGCCGGTCATCAGGAAGCTCTTGGAAAAGCTCTGCACCACGATGAGCCGGTCCTCGGGCGCGGCGATGTCCAGGAAACTCGGCGCGCAGCCGTGGGGGGTCGCCTCGTAATACAGGCGTTCGTACACTTCGTCCGCCAGCACCCAGGTGCCGGTGCGCCGGCAATGGTCCAGGATGGCCTGCTGCTCCGCGCGCGTGAGCGTCCAGCCCGTGGGGTTGTTGGGTGCGTTGACGATGAGCAGTCGTGTGGCCGGCGTGATGGCGTCGAGCAGCACCTGCAGGTCCAGAGTCCAGGCACCGCCCTCGGCGCGCAGCGGCACGCACCGCACACGGGCACCCAGCACGGCGGGCTGGGCCGTGAGGTTGGGCCACACGGGCGTGACGGCCACGACCTCGTCCCCCGCATCGAGCAGCGCCTGCATGGCCACCATCAGCGCGCTCACGCCCCCCGAGGTCACGGCGATCCGTTCCGCACCGATGGGGCCATGCAGCGCGCTGGCGTAGGCGGCTATCGCCTGGCGCAGCTCGGGCAGGCCGAGGTTGTGGGAGTAGAAGGTCTCGCCCCGCTGCAGGGACTCGATGGCCGCCTGGCGCACGGGCTCGGGCGTGACCTCGTCGCTTTCGCCGAACCAGAAGGCCAGGACGTCGGCCCGGCCCATGCCGGCGTTGGCGACTTCACGGATCTTGGAGGCTTCGAGGTTTTCTACGGCGAGGCGCATGGGGTGGTCCTTGGAAAGCGCAGGAGTGGCGATGGTCGAGCATAGCGCCAGCTGGAGCGGGGCGGCGCCTTGATGGGAGGCGGCTCGGGTGCAGGGGCGGAAGCCGGGATGTCGCCCCGGCCTCCGCCTTCAAACCAGGCACGCGATCAGATCAGCACACAAACCCAGCAGGCTCCGACAAGCTCAGCCCAAACAACCCAGAAGAACCCTCGAGCCCGTTCACTCCCCCACCAGTTCCCGCACCTGCTGCAGCGCCGCCGGATCCTCCATCGTCGTCAGGTCTCCCGGATCCCTGCGCTCGGCCACCGCCTGCAATGCCCGCCGCAACAGCTTGCCGCTGCGCGTCTTGGGCAGCACGCTCACGAAGTACACGCGCGAGGGCCTCGCCACGGCACCCAACTGGCTGTCCACCTGCTTCATGACCTCGCCCTCGAGCTTCAGGCGCGCGGCATCGGTGTCGAGTCCGCTCGCATCGCGGGCCACGGCAAAGGCCATGGCCACCTGGCCCTTGAGCGCATCCGCCACGCCCACCACGGCCACTTCGGCGATGTTGGGGTGCGCGGCAATGCTCTCCTCGATCTCGCGCGTGCCCAGGCGGTGGCCCGCGACGTTGATCACGTCGTCGGTACGGCCCAGGATGAAGTGGTAGCCATCGGCATCGCGGATGCCCCAGTCGAAGGTGCTGTAGATCAGTCGGCCAGGGATGCTCTTCCAGTAGGTGTTGACGAATCGCGCGTCGTCGCGCCACACGGTCTGCATGCAGCCGGGGGGCAGCGGGCCCTCGATGGCTACCACGCCCTTCTGGTTCTCGCCCGCCAGCTCCTGGCCCGTGGCTTCGTCGATGAGCTTCACGTCATAGCCGTACATCGCCTTGCCCGGGCTGCCGAAGCGCGTGGTTTGGGGTTCCACGCCATTGGCCAGCGTCAGGATGGGCCAGCCGGTTTCGGTCTGCCAGTAGTTGTCGATGATGGGCACCGAGAGCGCGTCGCTGATCCACTGGGCCGTGGGCTCATCGAGCGGCTCGCCGGCCAGCCACAGGGCCTTGAGGCTTTTCACGCTGTATCTGGCCAGGTAGGCAGGGTCCTGCTTCTTGAGCACCCGCACCGCCGTGGGCGCCGAGAACATGTGGGTGACCTGGTACTTCTCGACAATGCTCCACCACACGCCCGCGTCGGGGCGCGTGGGCAGGCCCTCATACATGATGGTGGTCATGCCCGCGATGAGCGGGCCGTAGATGATGTAGCTGTGCCCCACCACCCAGCCGATGTCGCTGGTCGCGAAATACACCTCCCCCGCCTTCGCGTCAAAGATGTGCTTCATGCTGGCCGCCAGCGCCACCGTGTAGCCACCGGTGTCGCGCTGCACGCCCTTCGGCTTGCCCGTGGTGCCGCTGGTGTAGAGCGTGTAGCTGGGGTGCGTGGACTCGACCCATTCGCAGGGGACCACGGTGGCCAGGTGTTTTTCGCGCAGCGGCGCCCAGTCGTGGTCGCGGCCGGGCTGCAGGTGCATCGGCGCCAGGCCCCGGTTGACCATGAGCACGGCGGCGGGCTTGTGCCTGGAGAGCGCGATGGCCTCGTCCAGCAGCGGCTTGTAGGGCACGACCTTGCCGCCGCGCGAGCCCGCATCGGCGCTGACCACGGCCACGGGTTCGGCGTCCTCGATGCGCGAGGCCAGCGAGCCCGAGGCAAAACCGCCAAACACCACCGAATGCAGCGCGCCAATGCGCACGCAGGCCAGCATGGCGAACGCCGCCTCGGCGATCATGGGCATGTAAATGAGCACGCGGTCGCCCTTCTTCACGCCCAGCGACAGCAGCACGGCCGCCATGCGCTGCACCTCGGCGTGCAGCTCGGCAAAGCTGTAGCTGCGCTCTGTGCCGGTTTCGGTGGAGATGGCCACCAGCGCGGGCTGGCTGGCGCGCGTGGCGAGGTGGCGGTCGACCGCGTTGTGGCACAGGTTGGTGGTGCCGCCCACGAACCACCGGGCAAACGGCGGGTTGCTGTAGTCGCACACCTGCAGGGGCGGGGTCTGCCAGTCGATCAGCCGGGCCTGCTCGGCCCAGAAGGCGTCGCGGTGATCAATGGACTGGCGGTAGAAATCGGCGTAGCGGCTCATCGTGGTGTCTCCTCGGCATCTCTTCCGGCCCGCCTGGATGGCAGGTTTTGAATTCATAATTATTCATGACGGGCTTGCGGCAAACTGACGCAACCGGCAGGGAACACCGCGCCACGCCCTGTGCACCCTCCCATCCAGGCCCCTCCCATCCGCTGTGCGCAGGGGTCAGGGCGCAGGAAGAACCCCTCGGCGGCAGGGACGGCGCGCCGCCGGATGGCGGCGCGGAAACAACGGTGGGCCCCGGACCGTCACGGGTTGGGCGGATACTCGCGCGCTGCATGCATTCGCGCATGCAGCGCGCAACCCCCATCGAGACGTCCCGCCCAGAACTTTCATGCCATGACCTCCGCGCACCCTGCCCCGCCGCCGGACGAGACGGCCGCCACCAGCCCTGCCCCGGTTCCTTTCGCCGAGGCTTTCCGCTTCTGGCTCAAGCTGGGCTTCATCAGCTTTGGCGGGCCCGCCGGACAGATCGCGATCATGCACACCGAACTGGTGGAGCGGCGGCGCTGGATCAGCGAACAGCGCTTTCTGCACGCGCTCAACTACTGCATGCTGCTGCCCGGCCCCGAGGCCCAGCAGCTGGCGACCTACATCGGCTGGCTCATGCACCGCACCTGGGGCGGCATCGTGGCGGGTGCGCTGTTCGTGCTGCCCTCGCTATTCATTCTGGTGGCGCTGTCGTGGGTGTACCTGCGTTTTGGCGATGTGCCGGCGGTGGCGGGCGTGTTCTATGGCATCAAGCCCGCCGTGACGGCGCTGGTGCTGCATGCCGCGCACCGCATCGGCACCCGCGCGCTCAGGAACCGGTGGATGTGGGGCATCGCGGCTGCGTCCTTCGTGGCGATTTTTGCGTTCCACGCCCCCTTCCCCGCCATCGTCCTGGCGGCGGGCCTCATCGGCCACTTCGGTGCCCGGCGCTGGCCGGCGGTGTTCGCCCTGGGGGGCGGGCATGCGGGCGCGGCCAGGGGCTACGGCCCGGCCCTGATCGACGACGACACCCCGACACCGGCGCACGCCCGCTTCTCGCGCGGCCACCTGGCCAGGGTGCTGGGGGCGGGCCTGGCCCTGTGGCTGGCGGCCATGGCGGTGCTGGTGGCCACGCAGGGCTGGGAAGGCACGCTCACCCAGATGGGCTGGTTCTTCACCAAGGCCGCGCTGCTGACGTTTGGCGGCGCCTACGCCGTGCTGCCCTATGTGTACCAGGGCGCGGTCGAGCACTACCAGTGGCTCAATGGCCCGCAGATGATCGATGGCCTGGCGCTGGGCGAGACCACTCCGGGTCCGCTCATCATGGTGGTGGCCTTCGTCGGTTTCGTGGGAGGCTGGCTGCAGCAGGTGTGGGGGCCCGATGCGCTGTTCGCGGGCGCGGCGGCTGCGGCCGTGGTGGTGACCTTCGTCACCTTCCTGCCATCGTTCATCTTCATCCTGGCCGGCGGCCCCATGGTGGAGGCCACCCATGGCAGGCTGGGCTTCACCGCGCCGCTGTCCGCCATCACCGCCGCCGTGGTGGGCGTGATCCTGAACCTGGCGCTGTTCTTTGCCTACCACCTGCTGTGGCCCCAGGGCTTTGGCGGCGCGTTCGATGCGATCTCCGCCGTGATTGCCCTGGGAGCGGGGGTGGCGTTGTTCCGCTTCAAGGCCGGCGTGCTGCCATTGCTCGGCGGCTGCGCGGCGGTCGGGCTCGCGGTGACACTTCTCAAGCCGTGGCTGTGACCTGAGCCCATGGGAGGCTGGCGCGCCCCCGGCTTCGGCGCCGCTGATTTGCTATGTTTTTTTATAGCTTCCGGCGCATGAAGGGAAAGCGCCAGCGCCCCAAAAGACCTGATGCCGGGCTACTTGATCAGACCGAGCACATCCTTGAAGGCCGGGTGCTCGCAGCTGCCCAGCCATTCAAACGCCACCATCTCGGTCGTCACCAGTTCCGCCCCCGCGCCGGCCAGGCGGTCGAAGGCCGCGTCGCGGTTGCGCTCCGTGCGCGAGCCGCAGGCATCGGTCACGACCCAGACCTCGAATTCGTCGTCGATCAGGTCCAGCGCGGTCTGCAGCAGGCAGACGTGCGCCTCGCACCCGGCGATGACGATGGTGCCGCGCTCGGCGCCTTGTGCGGTGGCGGGTTTCTGCAGGTGCTTGGGCAGGCTGCGCGCGTTGCCGCCCTGGGGCTTCGCGGGCGGGCGCAGCCATTCGCCCAGGCCTTCCTCGGCCGCGCTGAAATGCATCTTGGCCAGGGTTTTCTGGCACAGGGCGCGCAGCGCGGCATCATTGGCGCCCAGGCGCGAGGGATTCTGCTCCGTGCCCCACACGGGCACCTCCAGCATGCGCGCGACCTCGGCCAGGCGGCGGGCATTGGCCAGCACGGCAGGGCCCTCGAAGATCGCGGGCATCAGGCGCTCCTGGTAGTCGACCAGGACGAGTTGGGATTCAGTGGCGTCAAGCAGCATGGTGTGGACCGCTCCGGGCGGCCGGATTCTCTGGAAATGGGGCATTGTCGCAGCCCCGCCGGCGTGCCCGCCGATCAGGAGGGCTGCAGGCGCAGCAGCTGGCCCTGCGGGCTGTCGGTCAGCAGGTAGATCAGGCCGTCAGGCCCCTGGCGCACGTCGCGGATGCGTTCGCCCTGGCCCTGCAGCAGCTTTTCCTCGCGCAAGACCTTGCCCGGGGCGACTTCCAGCCGGTGCAGGGTGCCGAACTTGAGAGACCCCACGAACAGGCTGCCCTGCCACGCCGCGCCGTAGCGCGCGCTGGTGAGGAACGCCATGCCCGAGGGCGCAATCGACGGCACCCAGTAGTGCAGCGGCTGCTCCATGCCCGCCTTGGCCGTGCCTTCACCCATCCTGCCGCCCCCGTAGTTCTCGCCGTAGGTGATCACGGGCCAGCCGTAGTTGCGGCCGGGCCGGGGCAGGTTGATCTCATCGCCCCCCTGGGGGCCGTGCTCGTGCATCCACAGCTGGCCGTCAGGGCCCAGGGTGGCGCCCTGGGGATTGCGGTGGCCGTAGCTCCAGATCTCCGGCAAGGCGCCCGCGCGCTGGCGAAACGGGTTGTCGGCCGGCACCGCGCCGTCCGGGGTGATGCGCACGATCTTGCCGTGGTGGTTGTCGAGCCTTTGCGCATCGTCCTTGCGCTGGTAGCGCTCGCCCAGCGCCAGGAACAGGTTGCCGTCCGCCGCCTGCACGATGCGGCAGCCGAAATGCTGGGCGCTGGCCACCTTGGGCTGCTGGCTGAAGAGGACCTTGACCTCCTGCAGGCTGCGCGCATCCGCGGACAGCGTGGCCCGTGCCAGCGCCGTGCTGTTGCCGGACGCGCCACCCGGGGCGGGCTCCGAAAAGCAGAAGAAGATGCGGCGGTTGCGGGCGAAGTCGGCATCGGTCACCACGTCCAGCAAGCCGCCCTGCCCGCCCGCGGCGACGGCCGGCACGCCCGCCAGCGCGGGCCCCACCTGCCCGCCCGCGCTGACCACCCGCATCCGGCCCCGCCGCTCGGTGACGAGAAACTGCCCTTCGGGCAGGAAGGCCACGGCCCAGGGGTGTTCCAGCCCCCGTGCCACGGTTGCCACGGACACGCCCGGCGGCGTGCCCTGGGCGGAAACACCGCCATGGTGGGCGCCCGCCACGGCCCAAAGCGCCGCCAGGCACGCCCGCGCGGCCCGCGAAAGGGGCATTTTCCGTGTCCATTCCATCTCGTGGCGCTCCTGAAAAAGTTGAACACCATACCCCCAGAGCCGCCGCCCGGCCAGGCCTGACATGGCGGCCCTCCACGGCGGCGCAGCCGCGGATTCCCTCCGGCAAATCCCTGTTCGGGATTTACTTGAACGAAATCAATAGCTTGCACAGGTGATTATTTTTGATAAGTAAGCATACCGTGGTACCCTTCGCCCCCATGTCCCGATGGCTTTGCACCCTCCTCCTGGTCTGCGCAACCTCTGCCCAGGCTGCGCCGCAAGCGGCAAACCCCGACGATATGGACCGGTTCATCACCGACAAAGGCCTGCTCACGCGGCTGGAGGATGTGAGCCACCGGGTAGCCGACAAGGCCCATACGGTGGCGGACCGCGCGTCCGGGCTCGTGGTGAACGCCATGGGATTCCTGGGCGTACCGTACAAGCGGGGCGGAAACAGCGCGGAAACCGGCTTCGACTGCAGCGGCTTCGTGCGGGCCATGTACGAGCAAACCGTCGGCCTGCTGCTACCCCGCCGGGCCGACCAGCAGGCTGCCGCCACCCAGGTCATTGACAAGAAGGAACTTCAGCCCGGGGATCTGGTGTTCTTCAACACCATGCGCCGCAACTTCAGCCATGTGGGCATCTACGTGGGGGACAACAAGTTCATCCACGCTCCCCGCAGCGGCGCCGAAATCCGCGTGGAAGACATGGGCGTGGCTTACTGGGCACGCCGCTTCAACGGCGCCCGCCGCGTCGCGGGCTCGGGCAGCGACGACCTCGCGCAAGCCAAATAGCAACCACGCCGCTCGCCCGGCCAGGATGTCCCCTCGCAGGCGTCCTGCCTGCGGCTAGCGTTTGATCTCGTACACCGTCTCGGTGCTGCGGATCGGTCCCCCCACCACATTCACCGGGCCTATCGACGGGTCGCGCAGCATGGCCTTGGCCTTGGCCATATCGGCCTGGTACGTGGCGCGTGCCTGGGATTCGCAGCTGCGGCGGTCCGCCGAGGGCATGGCCCGGCATTCCTCCAGGCTCACCTTCAACCCACCGCCGGCTTCGCGGATGGCGGTCTGGTAGCGCTGCTGGGGCGTGGTGTCCGGCACCGCGCCGCGGGACAGCGAGGCCTCGTCGCTACTTTGGGCCGCGGCGGTCGTGGGCCCCGCCAATGCCGCCCCCAGCGCGAGCACCGCCACAAACACCAGGGGGAAGGAACGGGTCTTGAAATTTGTTGTCATCGGTCTTCCTTTCAGTGGAGACGCTTCACTGTACGGCGCCGCCGGTCCCGCAGGCGGCAAGTACCCGCCGCGCCGTGGTGTCGGACGGGACCCACAGCCGGGCCCTTCATGACGCCGGACCTCGCTTTCCACCCTCACCCGTGTCGGGAACGCGCGCCCCGCAATGGGACGCGCACAGTGCGCGTTGTCCGACAAGCTGGCGGCGCGCGCGCTCCTTAGAGTGGGCAGATCGCGTCGCAGCATGCAGGGGAAACATCATGGGAACATTGCTAGGAACATTGCTGGTGGGTTTGATGGTCGGGCTTCTGGCCCGTGCCCTGAAACCCGGGGAGGACAAACTCGGATGGATACTGACCGCGCTGCTGGGGGTGGCGGGCTCGTTTCTCGCCACCTATCTGGGTTTGGCGATGGGCTGGTATGCACAAGGGGAAGCCGCTGGCTGGATCGCGTCGGTCGTGGGGGCCATGCTACTTCTGGCCGCGTTCACCCTCGTCAAGGGAAAAACCTGAAACGGCTGCTGAAGAATCTCCTTGCGCGGCCACGGGCGTTGCCCTTTGCCAACCACCACCGCATCAGGTACAACCCGCCCATGCCCACTTCCTTGCAAATGGCGGCTGGCAACGCGGCACTCACCGCTGCCGTGCAGCGCAGCCGCAAATTGCTGCATCGGCGCGCATTGGTCGCGGCGGCCGCCAGTTCCCTACCCGTGCCGGGGCTCGACTGGGCCGTGGACGCGGCGCTGCTGTCCCGCCTGCTTCCGCAGATCAACGCCGAGTTCGGCCTGTCCGCGCAGCAGATCGATCAGCTCGATCCGCACAAGCGCGAGCAGGTGCAGAAGGCGGTGGCCCTCGTGGGCTCCGTGCTGATCGGCAAGCTGGTGACGCGCGAGCTGGTCATCCGGGCCACTCAGACCGTGGGCGTGCGCCTGACCGCCAAGCAGGCGGCGAAGTACGTGCCGCTGGCGGGCCAGGCGGTGGCCGCGGGCATCGGCTATGCCACGCTGCGCTACCTGGGCGAGCAGCACCTGCGCGACTGCGTGCGCGTGGTGCGGGAGGTCGGCCTGCAGCTGCCCGCCCCCGCCCGCACCTAGCGTGGCCTGACCTCGCTTACTCCGCCGCGCAGACGAAGCTGCTGGCATCCTCCACGCTGCCCGAGCCCTTGTATTTGGCGAACTTCGGGTAGGCACACAAGGGCCGTGTGCGATTGGGCATGTCGGTGCTGGCAGGCAGTGCCTTGGCGGCAAGGGTCTCGGGTGCCACGCCCTTCTCCACCCAGTCCACCATGGCCTGGATCGAATCGAAATTGTCCGTGGCCGGGCCGCCCGAGCAGTGGTTCATGCCGGGCACCAGGAACGTGCGCGCGAAACCCTGCGTGGCCGCGATACCTCCGTGGTGGGACGCCAGGCGCTCGTAGTAGTCCAGGGTGTCCAGCGCCGAGAAGATCGGGTCGGACATGCCATGGATGAACAGCATCTTGCCGCCGCGCTGCTTGAACGCGGCGAGCTTGTCGTCGCGGTACGTGTCGTAGATGGCCGAGTAGGCCTCCATGCGCGCGGGGTCGGTGTCGAAGTTGAACGTCAGCGGGTTGAACGTGAGGTCCGGCGGGGTGAGGAATTCGTTGACCAGGGCATCCACCATCAGCGTGATGTAGCGCGCATCCGGCGTGGCGGTGGTGGAGCTGCCCAGCGTCCAGCTGCGCCAGCCCGGGGCGGCCAGGCCCGGGTCCCACGGCTGGCCCGCATACAGCGCCTGGCCGGCCGAGTTGCGCGGGCCCGCGAACACGCTCTTGAGCGCCCCGACCTGGGCGCTGCTCAGGCAGTCGGCCTGCTTGCCGCCGCGGCACTGGAGCACGGCGGGGTCGAACTGGCAGGCCTTGACGTTGTTCACCATGCCGTCGGCCACGCCATCGGCGGCATCGCACGACGCCTTCACGCCGTTGGCCACCAGCTGGAGGTCGGCATTGCTGAAGGCCTGCGACAGGATGCGCTTGCCCGCCGCGTCCTGCGGGGCGATGGCGTTGAACTGAATGGTGTTCCACATCGCCGCCACCGTGGCGCCGCTCGACACGCGCATGGCGGGCGCGCCGGCGGTGATGGCGTCGAAGTAGTCCGGGAACCGCTGCGAGAACATCATGCCCTGGCGCCCGCCGCCCGAGCAGCCCGAGAAGTACGAATGGTCGGGCCTGCGGCCATACAGGGTCGAGATCAGCGACTTGGCGGCCACGGCCGTCTTGTCGTAGGAGTTGTAGGCATGGTCGATGCGCGCCTGCGGGTCCGCCCCGAAGCTGGCCGAGGTGCCGCTGTGCCCCGCGTCGGTGGAGACCACCGCGAAGCCCTGCCCCAGCGGCGACGGCGTGCCGCCCGAGATGCTGGAGCTGAGGGAGGTGTCGCGCAGGATGCCGTCATTGCCGCCGCCACCGATGAACAGGAAACGCCCGTTCCATTGGTCCGGCAGGCTCAGCTGGAAGCCAATGGCGTAGTTCTTCCCATCGACTCCCACGCGGGGGTTGATGCTGCCCGTGACCACGCAGTGGCCGGGCAGGAAGGCGCCGGTGCTGGCGCCGCCCGGCCGCCTGGTGTCCGCCGCCACGTAGCTCGCCGTGAGCGTGGTGGCCGCGAGGCCCGCCTGGCTGGGCAGCGCAGCGCAGGCCGCCGCCGGGGTGGCGGGCTGGGCCGAGGCATCGCCATTGCCGCCGCCGCAGGCCGCCATCAACAAGGGCATGGCAAGCGCGGCGGGGACGACCTGGCGGCGCAGCCGGGATGGGCGTGCGGCCGTGGAGGCGGGTGGCAAGGCCCGCGAGGCATGGGCAAAAGGCATGGCGTATGTCTCCTGAGGTGGTGGGTGGGGTGTTTGTGCTGTGTGGCTCCGGGGATGCAGGGCGCAGCGCTGACAGGGCGCGGCTGCGCCGTGGCGCCGGCCGCCCGCGTGCGCAGGTGCAGGAGTGCTGGAGGTGGCCTGGGTGGGGCCTGAGCGGCGTCAACCGCTCTGCCGCGCTGTCAGCCCATCAATCCGCCTTGAAGCCCGTGGCGGCCACGGCCTTGCCCCAGGTGACCGTGTCGGCGGCGATGGTGCGGGCAAAGTCCTGCTGGCTCGTGCCCGTCACGCGGAAACCCGCCTCCTCCATCTTGGCCCGGCCCTCGGGCGACTGCACGGCCTTGACGATGTCGGCATTGAGCCTGGCGATGATCTCCGGCGGCGTCTTGGCGGGTGCCACGATGCCGAACCACGAGGAGAACTCCAGGTTGGCGTAGCCCTGCTCCTTGATGGTGGGCACGTCCGGCAGCGTGTTGGTGCGGGTGGCGCCCGTGGTGCCCAGCGCGGCCAGCTTGCCGGCCTTCACGTTGGGGGCGGCCAGGCCCACGCTGGCGAACACGCCCTGCACGTCGCCGCTGAACAGGCCGCCCAGCGCATCGGCCGTGTTCTTGTAGTGCACCGGCTCGGGCTTGAGCTTGACCGCATCGCCGAACATGAAGGCGCCAAAGTGGCCGGGCGTGCCCGCGCCGAAGGTGGCCAGGAACAGGCCCTTTTGCTGCTTGGTCCAGTCCACGAACTCCTTCACGTTGCGCGCCGGCACCTTCTGTGGATTGACCAGCAGCACGAAGTCGGAGGTGACCACCTGGCTCACGGCCGTGAAGTCCTTGGCCGGGTCGTAGGGCAGCTTGTTGTAGCTGCTGGGCGCAATGCTGAGCTGGCCCGTTTCACCCAGCATCAGCGTGTAGCCGTCGGGCGCGGCACGCGCCGCTTCGCCCGCCGCGATCAGCCCGCCCGCGCCGGGCTTGTTGTCCACGATCACGCCCGTGTTGCCCCAGCCCTCGGACAGCTTTTGTGCCAGCAGGCGCGCCACGATGTCCGGCCCCGTGCCCGCCGGAAAGCCCACGATGATGCGCACGGGCTTGCTGGGGTACGTGGCTGCCCCCTGCGCCTGGGCTCCGGCCCAGGGCATCAGCCCTGCGAGCATGGCGGCGGCCAGAAGGGCGCGGCGTGGCGTGGCGACGAAAGAGGTGGGCTTGGCAGTGGTCTTCATGGATGTCTCCAGGTTTCTTGTACGTTGGGAAGATTCAAAAATTCAGAAATTGCCCGGTGTGCCGGACGCTAGCGCAGCTCAAAAAAGCGCATGGCCACGGCATCCGGGTAGCGCGCGCCGGTACCGACGAACATGCGCTCGGCGATCCAGGAGAGCGCCGGTGACGCCGTCTCGAAGCTCGGGCTGCAGCGGAAATAGACTTGCGCCGGGTCCACCGCCTCGCCGCGCACCAGGCGGGCGATCAGCTCGGCCGAGCCGGAGCGCACGGCCCGGTTTTGTACGTAGATGAGATCGCCACCATCGGTTTCGAGCACGTAGCGGGCGTCCAGCTCGGACAGCCGGTCGTTCACGATGAGCTGGAAGTCCGCACCGCCGGGCAGCACCCGTGCGCGCCAGCCGTCGCCAGAGGCGCTGCCGCCCAGGATGGGAATCAGCCGGCGCAGCCCGTGCACGGTGTGGCCCACTTCCTGGGGGGTGCCGACCTCCACGCGCAGGTCGGCAAAAAATCGGAATTGCGGGTCGGGCAAGGGGATGAGATCAGGCATGGGACCTAGCGTAAGTCCCGTTGCCACCCAAGCCTGTCATCCCAGAGGATGACGGGATAACCCGGGCTTTCGGCGACGGAATCGGGGGCGTTTTCAGCGCACACTCCACGCTTTCGGCAACGAACACTCCAATTTCCGACTTTTCCCATGCGGCAGTGGCTCCCCCCTTCCCTGCAGAAAGCACCCGGCCGGCAGATGCTGCAAAACCCCGCCAGCGAGACCCTGGCGAGCATGGTCCACCGCCTGGGCGGCAACGGCTTTGCCAAAGGGCTTCTGCAGGACCTGGAGCCCGTGCTGCCTGCGGCCTCGTGGTCGGTGTACCGCACGGGCCACCGCTGCAAGCCCACGCTGTTCATGTCGGCCAGCCGGGGCGTGCCCGACACCACGCAGGATTGCTGGTGGGCGTACCTCTCGGGCCCCTACCGCAGCGATAGCACCTGGGGCCGGGCCTTTGACGAGGCGCCCTTTGCCCAGCCCGAGACGCGGCTGTGCCACGTCACGGCCACCGAGGTGGAGGGCGAGCACCGTGCCCGGGTGTATGAGGCCCACGGCGTGGCCGAGCGCGTGTCGGTGGTCGAATACGAAAGCGATGGCTCGGTGTTCGCCGTCAACTTCTACCGCCACCAGCACCAGCGGGCGTTCAGCGACCGGCAGATCGGCGCCTTCGAGTCCGTGGCGCCCGTGCTGCTGGCCCTCACGCGCAAACACATTGTTCTGTCGCACCCGTTTCCACCCACAGCCACGGCTGCCTGGCGAACAGAGGACAGCCGCCCAGGCCCGGCAACATCGGGCGCCCCCGCACTCCTGCCAGCCGGCGCCGCACTCGCCCCGCTGGCCGCCGATGGGCTGCCGGTGCTCCGCATGCGCCTGGTGCGCCTGCAGTCCGAGCTGACCGACCGCGAACTGGACGTGTGCGCCCGGCTGCTGCAGGGCATGACGCACGAGGGCATCGCCAGCGACCTGGGCCTGAGCGTGCCCACCGTCAAGACCTACCGCAACCGCGCCTTTGCGCGCCTGGGCATCCACTTTCGCAACGAGCTGTTTGCGCGGGTGCTGGGCGGATAGAAAGGGCCTCCCCCGCTCTCAAAATCTCAGACGCCCGGCGACCATGGCGGTGGCCGCCGCCGGATGGTCTGCGCCTTCACGATGGCCGTGCTCGTCTGCGCCTTGTCGGCAATGCGGTCCAGCACGCCGTCGAGCTGCTCGATGGAACGCACATACACCCGGGCGACAAAGCAGTCGTCGCCGGTGACCTTGTCGCACTCGCAGAACTCCGGCGTCTCCTGGATCAACTTCTCCACCGCCGCCAGCTGGCCCGGCAGCGGCTTGATGCGCACGATGGCCTGCAGCTGATAGCCCAGCGCGCGCGGTTCGATGTCCACCGTGAACGCGCGGACCACCCCGCGCTCTTCCAGCCGCCGCAGCCGCTCGGACACGCTGGGTGACGACAGCCCCACGCGTTCGCCCAGCACCTTGAGCGAAGTCCGGGAGTCCTGGTGCAGCACGGTCAGGATGGCCTGGTCGATGGAATCCATGGCAAGCAGCTCCTCAGAATCAATGGTTGCCTCAGATTATGAGGATTTATTGAGCAGATGCCTTTTTTCATCCATTCCACGCACGGGTCCGTTTTCCTATAGTCATTCCATCAACTCACGGATGGAATGACACCCATGGACAAGAAGACGCAAGGCACGCTGGAGATGGGCACCGCCATGGCGATCTCGGGCACGATCGGCTGGTTTGTCGTGGAATCCGGCCTGCCGGCACTGAACGTGGTGTTCTGGCGCTGCGTGTTCGGCGCGGCCACGCTGGCGGCCGTGTGCGCCGCCATGGGCCTGCTGCGCGGTGTGCTGACCTGGCGCACGGCAGCGTGGGCGGCCCTGGGCGGCGTGGCCATCGTCACCAACTGGCTCCTGCTGTTTGGCGCGTATTCGCATGCTTCCATTTCGATCGCCACGGCGGTCTACAACACCCAGCCCTTCATGCTGGTGGTGTTTGGCGCCCTGCTCTTTGGCGAGCGCATCACCCCGGCCAAGCTCGGCTGGCTGGCCCTGGCATTCGGCGGCATGCTGCTCATCGTGCAGGCCCGGCCCGGCGCGAGCCAGGGTGGCACGCACTATGCGCTGGGCATCGCCATGGCGCTGGGGGCCGCCTTCTTCTGGGCGGTGGCCTCGGTGGTCGCCAAACGCCTCACCGGCACGCCGCCCCACCTCATCGCCCTGGTCCAGGTCTGCGTGGGCGTGCTCCTGCTGGCGCCGTTTGCCAACCTGGGCACGCCACCGCAGGATGCCCGCACCTGGCTGCTGCTGGTCACGGTGGGCGTGGTGCACACGGGCCTCATGTACATCCTGCTGTACGGCGCCGTGCAGAAGCTGCCCACCTACCTGCAGGGCGCGCTGTCCTTCATCTATCCGGTGGTGGCGATTGGCGTGGACTTCGCCGCGTTTGGCCACCGCCTGCAGCCGGCCCAGTGGCTGGGAGCCGCCGCCATCCTGCTCGCCGCGGCCGCCATGCACCTGCAGGGCAGCCGCCCCCGGGCGACGACCGCCGCGCAACCGGCGGCACAAGGCGCCAAATAGCACCGCATCCCGCCAGGCCCGGCCCATGGGCACGGCACAATCACCGGCCAGTGACACACCCCGGTGACCTCCCTTCCCCCGCCGAGCCGCCCGCACCGCCGCGATCCGACCGCCAGGCGGTGATCGCCGCCTGGGTGGCCGCCCTGCGCCGCCAGGCCGATGCAGCGACACTGAAGGCCCTGCCCCCGCTGACGGACGCCGAGGCCGCGCGCGTGATGGCGCTGATGCGGGGCGACGAGACCGGCACGGAGACGGCCACGCCGCCCGCCGGGCGCACCGCGCCACCGCCCGGCATCGCCACCGGGCACTTCCGCCCGCGCATCACGCTGATGACCCTGGGCCGGGGCGACGGTCTGCTGGGCCTCAAGCCCCAGGGCAAGATGGGGCCGCGCGGCGACAGCGTGACGCTGGCCCAGATCGACTGGACCTACCGCACCGACGACACACTCCCAGGCGCCATCGCCTGGCAGACGCCTGCGCCCACGTCCATCCTCAACTCGCGCCCCGCCCCGCTGCAGGATCTGTACGACACCGGCGGCCCCGTGGTGCGCATGCAGCGCGACGTGGCGGCCGAGTCGGACGCCATGGACCTCGTGTGGGATCTGGGCCTGTTGCCCGTGGACGCACGCTCGCTGCAATGGCGCAACCGCGATGCCGCCGCCAGCCTGGGCCCGCTGTGGACGCTGGCGCAGGAGGCCTTCTTTGGCGACTTCTGGGCCGAGCAGATCCCCCAACTCCGCGCCAGAGGCTGGAGCGTGGTGGTGCAACCGGGCTTCGCGCACGAGAGCGTGCCCGTGTTGCGCTGGAAGCTGCACATCGCCCCTGACACCGGCGAACTGCTGGGCAAGGAAGTGGACGGCCCGCTGGCCCCGCGCGAACGCCCCGTGCAGAAGCTGCAATTGCCCGAGCGCGAAGGCGCCTGGCTGCTCAGCCTGGGTATCGAGATCGACGGCGAAACGCTGGACCTGGCCCCCATGCTGGCCGACCTGCTGCGCCGCGACGCGCGCTGGCTCAATGCCCGGCAGATGGCCTCCATTGACGACATTGCCATCATTTCGCTGCGCGCCCCGGGCGGCAAACGCATCGACGCGCCCGCCGGCCCGCTCAAGGCCATCGTGGGGGCCATGGTCGACCTGCTGACCGACCCGACCCGCAACCAGCGCAAGGACGGCGACCCGCTGCACCTGGGTGCGTGGGAGGCCCGCCGCATCGAGGCCCTGCGCGCCGGGCTGGTGCTGGCCCACCGCGTGGGCACGGTCAATGGCTGGAACAACGACTGGCAACTGCAGGGCGACGTGGGCCTGGCCCGGCTCGCCAAGCGGTTGCGCACCATCGGCACCCCGCAAGCGGTGGCTGCACCGCAAGGCCTGCAGGTGCAACTGCGCCCCTATCAACTGGAAGGCCTGGCCTGGCTGCAGTACCTGCGCGCCCAGGGGCTGGGCGGCATCCTGGCCGACGACATGGGCCTGGGCAAGACCGCGCAGGCGCTGGCCCACGTGCTGCTCGAAAAGGAGGCCGGGCGCCTCACCCGCCCCGCCCTGGTGGTGCTGCCCACCTCGCTGCTCTTCAACTGGCAGGCCGAGGCCGCGCGCATGGCCCCCGGCCTGCGCGTGCTGGCGCTGCATGGCGCCAGCCGAGGCCAGCGCTATCTGCAGATGGCCGACCACGACCTGGTGCTGACCACCTACCCGCTGCTCTGGCGCGACGTGGAGGCGCTGGCGGCACAGCCATTCCACCTGCTGATCCTGGACGAAGCGCAGATGGTGAAGAACGCCGGCAGCCGCAGCGCCCGCGCCTTGCGCAAGCTGCAGGCCCCGCACCTGCTGTGCCTGACGGGCACGCCGCTCGAAAACCACCTGGGCGAGCTGTGGGCGCAGTTCGACTTCCTCATGCCGGGCTTTCTGGGCGATGTGCGCAGCTTCAACGCCCGCTGGCGCAAGCCCATCGAAGAGAACGGCGAAACCCTGCGCGCCCAGCTGCTGGCCCAGCGCGTGCGCCCCTTCATCCTGCGCCGCCGCAAGCAGGACGTGGCCACCGAACTGCCACCGCGCACCGAGGTCGTCCAGCGCGTGCAATTGCAGGGCAAACAGCGCGAGCTATACGAAGCCGTGCGCACCACGGCCGACAAGCAGGTGCGCCGCGCGCTCGAGCGCCAGAGCTTCGACGGCGCGCAGATCACCATCCTCGACGCCCTGCTCAAGCTGCGCCAGGTCTGCTGCGACCCCAGATTGGTCAAAGGCACCACAAAAACGGCGCAGACGATGGAGCGCGCCAAGCTCGAACTACTGGCCGACATGCTGCCCGCCCTGGTCGACGAAGGACGCCGCGTGCTGGTGTTCTCCCAATTCACCGAAATGCTCGCGCTGGCGGCCGAGCTGCTCGACACCCTGGCCCTGCCCTACCTCACCCTCACGGGCCAGACACCGCCCCGCCAGCGCGGCGCGGTGGTGCGGCAGTTCCAGGCACGGGACGCAACCAGCGCCCCCATCCTGCTCGTCAGCCTCAAGGCCGGGGGCCTGGGCCTGAACCTCACGGCCGCCGACACCGTGATTCATCTCGACCCCTGGTGGAACCCCGCCGTGGAAGAGCAGGCCACCGCCCGCGCCCACCGCATCGGGCAGGACCAGCCGGTGTTTGTCTACAAGCTGGTGGTGGAAGGCAGCATCGAAGAACGCATGCTGGAACTGCAGGCCCGCAAGGCCGCGCTGGCCCAGGGTGTGCTGGGCCATGACGCCGAGGGCGCCGTCAAGTTCAGCGAGGCCGACCTGCACGCCCTGCTGGCGCCACTCACCGAACCAGCCAACAACCCGCTGGGCATTCCGGGCGAAGACGCGCTGCGCTGGGGCGGCACGGGCAAACGGCGCCCCCGGCCGCTGCAGCCGCCCGAGGCTTGAAGGTTTTTTGGCTGTCAGCGCTTGTCCAGCAAGCGCTAGCAGCTATCAAATTGAAAGCAGTCCGGGCCCTGTGCCTGCCTGCCCCGAAAAGTGCAGAATTCAAAAGCAAGCAACGGAGTGCGCCCCGCCCACCCCGTCCCTAGAGTGCATGGCATCGCAACCTACCTTGTAAGCCATCCGCCATGAATCCGAACTCCGCCCACCTCCACGCGAAAGCCCCGCCCCTGCATTCCACCCGCGTTGCCACCATGCCCCACCGCGCAACACCCTCCGCCAAGGCCGCACAGGCCGCTGCCGCCACCCAGGCCGACCCGCGCTGGGCGGCGGTGGTGGCGCGCAGCGCGGCGGCGGATGGCAGCTTCTGGTACTCGGTGCAGACCACGGGCGTGTACTGCCGCCCCAGTTGCGCGGCGCGCACGCCCCGGCCCGAGAACGTGCGGTTCCATGCCAGCTGCGACGAGGCTGAAGCAGCCGGATTTCGCCCCTGCCAGCGCTGCAAGCCCCGGCAGCCCTCGGCGCTGGCACACCATGCCGAGCTGGTCACGCAGGCCTGCCGCATCATCGAAGCCGAAGAAGCCACCACGCTCGATGCGCTGGCGGCCCGCGTGGGGCTGAGCAGTTCGCACCTGCACCGCGTCTTCAAGCAGGCCACCGGCCTCACGCCCAAGGCTTACGCCGCCGCCCGGCGGGAGCAGCGTGTGCGCAGTGCCCTCGAGCAACAACCCACGGCCTCCGTGACAGACGCCATCTACGGCGCGGGCTACCAGTCGAGCAGCCGGTTCTATGAGAAATCCGCCCAGGTGCTGGGCATGACCCCCACGCGCTACCGCGCGGGCGGCGCGGCGCAGCGCATCCGCTTTGCGGTGGGGCAGTGCTCGCTGGGCGCGATCCTGGTGGCGCACAGCGGCCAGGGCCTGTGCGCCATCCTGCTGGGCGACGACCCCGAAGCCCTGGTGCACGACCTGCAGGACCGTTTTGCCCAGGCCCAGCTGGTGGGCGGCGATGCGCAATTCGAATCGCTCGTGGCCCAGGTCGTGGCCTTTGTCGAAGCGCCCGGCCTGGGCCTGGACTTGCCGCTGGACGTGCGGGGCACGGCCTTCCAGCAGCGCGTGTGGCAGGCGCTGCGTGCCATTCCCCCGGGGCAGACCGCCAGCTATGCCGACATCGCCCGGCGCATCGGCGCGCCCACCGCCACCCGCGCCGTGGCGCAGGCCTGTGGCGCCAACACGCTGGCGGTGGCCATACCGTGCCACCGGGTGGTGCGCAGCGACGGCGCGCTCTCGGGCTACCGCTGGGGCGTGGAGCGCAAGCGGGCGCTGCTGGACCGCGAAGCCGGCGCCGCCGAACCAGCACACACGCGGGAGAAGGCCGCATGAGTGCCCTGCCTCAGGACACGCACCCCTGGCCTGCCCGCGTGGCGGCCCTCGACTGGGCCCAGGCCACCGACGACCTGCACACGCAGGGGCATGCGGTGCTGCCTCGGCTGCTGGGCGAGCACGAATGCACAGCGCTCGCGGGGCTGTACCGCCACGCCGGCCCGCCCCTGTTCCGCAGCCGCGTGGTGATGCAGCGCCACGGTTTTGGCCTGGGCGAGTACCAGTACTTCAGCTACCCGCTGCCGGACGTGGTGGCCGGGCTGCGCGATGCGCTGTACCCCCATCTGTGCCCCATCGCCAACCACTGGAACGCCGCCATGGGCATCGATGCGCGCTACCCGCCGCGCCATGCCGACTTCATCGCGCGCTGCCATGCTGCGGGCCAGTTGCGCCCCACGCCGCTGCTGCTGCAGTACGCGAGCGGCGACTACAACTGCCTGCACCAGGACCTGTACGGCGAGCACGTGTTCCCGCTGCAGGTGGCCATCCTGCTGTCGGAGCCCGGCCGCGACTTCACCGGTGGCGAGTTCGTGCTGACCGAGCAGCGCCCGCGCATGCAGTCGCGCGCCGAGGTCGTCCCCCTGCGCCAGGGCGATGCCGTGGCCTTCGCCGTGCACCACCGCCCCGTGCAGGGCACGCGCGGCGTCTACCGCGTCCACATGCGCCACGGCGTGAGCCGCGTGCGCTCGGGGCAGCGGCACACGGCGGGCATCATCTTTCACGATGCTGCATAGCGATGCTCCCGCTGAGGCGCCTTCGGGGCCTTCACCCCTCTCTCGCTGCGCGGGGGGGCCGCGCCCGGTGGCCTGGCGGAGCCAGTTCCACGGGCGCGCTCGCCCGGATCGCGCCCGTTGCACCAGCCCGGGCCATCACGCTAGAACCATGAATCCATGAACCTCGGTCTTTTTGATGAACTGCCCGCCACGCCCCAAGCGCCCGAATGGCTGGAGCCAGGCGCCGTGGTGCTGCGCGGCTTTGCCCTGGCGCAGGCGGCGCAGCTGCTGCAGGCCGTCGAGGCGGTGGCGGCCCGCGCACCGTTCAGGCACCTGGTCACGCCCGGCGGCAAGCACATGTCGGTGGCCATGACGAACTGCGGGCCGCTGGGGTGGATCAGCGACCGCAGCGGCTACCGCTACGGCCCCACGGACCCGCTGACGGGCGAACGGTGGCCGCCCATGCCGGCGGTTTTCCATGCGCTGGCCCGCGAGGCCGCCGGGGCGGCGGGCTACCCCGGCTTCGCGCCCGACGCCTGCCTCATCAACCGCTACAGCCCGGGCACGCGGCTGTCGCTCCACCAGGACCGCGACGAGGGCAACTACGACCACCCCATCGTGTCCGTCAGCCTGGGCATCCCGGCGGTCTTCCTGTGGGGTGGCGCGCAGCGCACGGACAAGGCCCGCCGCGTGGGGCTGCTGCATGGCGACGCGGTCGTGTGGGGCGGCCCGGCGCGCCTGCGGTTCCATGGCGTGCTGCCGCTGGCCGAGGCCGCGCATGCGCTGACGGGCGCGCAGCGCATCAACCTCACCTTTCGCCGGGCGCGCCAGGAACCTGGGCCGGTCTCTTCAGCAGGCGGCGCTGCCTAGCGCGGATACCCCGTCTGCGACGCGATGGAGGCCAGCAGGTGGTCGGCCGCCGCGCGCCCGCGCAGGCTGTCGGCCACGGTGAGCCGCTTGCCGTTGCGCAGCTCCACCTCGATGCGGTAGAAGGTCTCCTGCCGCGCCCCCGTCTGGGTGGAATAGCTTTCGGCCACCCGCAGCCGGGCGATGTCCGTGGCGGGCGCCTGGTGGTGGACCAGCATGAGCCCCAGGAGCCGCCGCTCGGTGCGGATGCCCCGGCCGTCCAGCTCCACGCTGAGGCTGTTGGCCACCGCGTAGAAGCCGCCCACCACCGCCGCCCCGCCCAGGCCGCCGAAGGCGATGAGGAAGAGCATCGGCACATCCTGGCCGCCCGCCAGCGCGGCAATGCCCACGAACACCGCCCCGGCGAGCATCCAGACGATGGTCTGCTTCCAGGCGCGCCCATACGGCAGGTACAGCCGCACCCCACCGGGAATGCGCTCCAGCTCGCTCACCGCGGCCACTTCGGCGTGGCGCATTTCCCGCAGCTGCGGGTGCTGCGCCGCGTCCGCGCGCGCCCCGTGGGAAGCCGCGCCGGTGGCGTACACCGGCACGTCGAACACACGCAGGAACCTGAGCCCGGGATCGGCCGATTCCACCTGCAGCCGCCATGCGTGGTGTTCGCTGTCCACCGGCTCCGTGGCGGGCAGGCCCGCCGGCACCCGCAGGCGCAAACCCAGCTGGATGCCATCGCCCCGGGGCTCGACCTGGGCCACGCCCTGGCTCTGCCATACCGTGGTTTCGCGCGACTCGCTCTTGCCGCCAGTGCGGCTGCGGTAGTGCCGCACGCAGCTGAGCGTGACCGCGAAGTGCTGCTGCCCGGGCCGGTGCGCCACGGGCAGCGCGAGCGTGGCGCCAAAATCGCCGCCGATGGCGCCTGGAAACGGGTCCAGCACCAGCCGTACATCGCCAAAGCGCCAGGCATCCAGCGTGGCCCGCACGGCCCACACCAGCGTCGCGACAGCCGCCAGCAGCAGGGCCCCGAACACGGCCACCAGCAGGTACTGGGGGCCGTCCAGCGCCTCGTCCCGGTGGGCGATCGCGGACGGCCATGCGATCGCATTGCAGACCAGGGCAAATGTCCATGCGACCCACACCTCATAGCGCTTGTTCGACCGGATGCTGTTGCCCGCCCAGGCCGGCCGCCCCATCCAGGGCTGGGCCGATGCCTCCAGCGCCTGCGCGCCGCGCCCGGCGCGGGGGCCGCGCCATGCGCCATGGAGCATGCCCAGGCCCACGCCGCCGAACAGCACCACGAACAGCATCTTGAACAGCTGCATGCCCGGGCGCAGGCTGCGGTCCAGCACGGCCTCGTGGGGGTTCGACGGGTTCACCCAGGCCTGCACCGGCTGGCCCTGGCGCTGGGCGGCCTCCAGGCGTTCCCCCAGCTGCTCCTGGAAGTCGCCGATGTTGTCCGCGCCGGACCCAATCGCCACGCGCTGGCCTTGATAGTCCCGGCCCGCCACCTGGTAGCGGTAGCTGGCCGACACGCTGTAGGTGGTGGACTTGCTGCCACGCGAGGTCTCCAGACGCGCCGACACCAGCGTGGCCGACACCGGCTGCCAGCCCTGCATGCGACCCCAGTCGTACAGCGTGGGCAACACGCCGAAAAGCAGCATGCCCACGCCCACGGCGGCAAAGGGCAGCGCGAACAGCGCCATCGCCCAGGTGCCGGACTTGCCCCCGCCCTTGCGCGCCTGGGCCTCGCGGTGCTTCTTTCTCCGGGTGTTGCTGGTGGCCATCGGTGTGCTGATGACGTGGCGCATGGTGGCCGGGGCCCTGCCCGCCACCGGCGGCGTGGCGGGCAAGGCGCGGCCGGCCACGGCGTCACGTCCTCCTCCCTGTGTTCTTGTGTGCTGGAAAAATTTGCGCCTCCCGTGCGCTGGCACGGCCTGGACGGGGGCCGCGCGGCGCCCGGACGGGGGCAGGCCTGATTCTGCGACCCGCCGCGCGCACGCGCAATGCATGTGGGGCGGTTGTCGTTTTTTGAATCTTTCAGGGCCCTGGCGCTTCATGGATATGCGCCGATAGCTACATATTCGATAGCAAAAGCACCCCTACCCCGGCAGCCCATCGGGGCACCAGGGCGAATCGGCCTTTGCCAGAATGGCGCCATGACCACGCCCACCGCATCCCACCGCGCGCCCCGCTACTGGCTCATGAAGTCCGAGCCGGACGAGTGCTCCATCGACGACGCCCTGGCTGCCCCGGACGCCACCGTGCCCTGGACCGGGGTGCGCAACTACCAGGCGCGCAATTTCATGCGCGACGAGATGCACATCGGCGATGGCGTGCTGTTCTACCACTCCAGCTGCCCGGAACCGGGCATCGCGGGCATTGCCCGCGTGGCGTCTTCCGTGCGGCCCGACCCCACCCAGTTCGATCCGCAATCGCCCTACCACGACCCCAAATCCCCGCCGGACAAGCCGCGCTGGCTGCTGCTGGACGTGCAGGCGGTGCGCAAGACACGGCTCGTCAACCTGGCGCAGCTGCGGGCGCGCCCCGAACTGGGGGAAATGCGGGTGCTGCAGCGGGGCAACCGCCTGTCGATCACGCCGGTGGAGCCTGCCGAGTGGAGCCTGATCCTGGAGATGCTGGAGCCGCGCGCGGCGGCCCGCCAGGGGTAGCGGGAAACGGCCCCGGGACTACCCTGGCGGGAGTGGCACGGGTACCGGCCCGTCTTGCGGCACCGGCGCCATGGGCGCCGAGCGCACGCAGTTGCGGCCGTCCGCCTTCGCGCGGTACAGCGCGGCATCCGCCCGTTCCACCAGCTGCGGCCATCCGGCCTCGCCCCGGTAGCCGCACGCCACGCCAAAGCTGGCCGTGACGCGCAGCGCGGTGTCCTCCGCCGAGGTGAAGGTTTCCCGCTCGAGCGCCTGGCGCAGCTTCTCGGCGATCACGAGGGTCCCGGCCATGTCGTCCCCCGCAACCAGCACCGCGAACTCCTCCCCGCCAAAACGGGCCACGATGTCGTTGGAGCGCAGAACCGTGCGCAGCAGCCTGGCGACCTGGATGAGCACGCGGTCGCCGGTGGGATGGCCGTGGGTGTCGTTGACGGCCTTGAAGTGGTCGATGTCCAGGAGGATGAGGCACATCGGGTCCCCCGCGCCCCTTCCGGCCCGCTGGGCCTGCGCGTGCCCGTCGAGCGCCCGGCGGTTGAGCAGCGAGGTCAGGCCGTCCGTCTCCGCCAGGCTCTTGAGCTCGTTGGCCATGGACGCCCGCTCCCTGAGCTTGCCCTGGAGCACCTCGATGGCGCGAAAGAGGCCGGTGACCTCGCCCGCGGCCGTGGGGTGCCCGTAGGGCACGGCGGGCCGGTCTTCGGCCAGCCGCAGGACCGCCGCGTGGGCATGGAGCAGCGGGCGGAAGACGCGGGCCCGCACCGAAAGAATCAGCCACACCAGGATCGCGAAGATGGCGCCCGTCACGACCGCCACCGCCGCCAGGGTGGCCAGCGCCGCATCCCTGTTGTGCTCGGACCGCTTGACCGCCGCGTCCAGGAAAACGCTGCGGTAGGTTTCAATCGGCCGCATGGTCGGCACGTAGCGCTCGGTGAACTCGGTCGCCGACATCGTGTAGCGGGCGCCCGGGCGTCCTTCGGCGATCAGCCGGTCGATCAGCGCAAAACCATCGCCGAAGTAGCCGCGTTCGATCTCTTCGCGGGTTCTTGCCAGCGTTTCATTGTCATGCAGCCCTCCGTGGGCGCCGATCACCTGCCACAGCGCCCTCAGCCGCCCCTGCGTTTGCCGGCTCTCGATGATGTTCTTGAGCGGCAGGCGCTGCCCCAGGGCGATGGGCGCCATGATCTGCGAGGCGGCCCGTCCCCCATAGTCCCGGAAGTCGTTGAGCATCTGGCCGATCAGGACGGGAGAGGCCAGGCTCGCGTCGTGGTGCAGGATCTCGTTGGCCTGCCACGCGATGATCGCCTGGACTTTGTCGGACGCCTCGAACATGCCCTGGATGGCCGCATCCAGCTCGTCCGGACGCAGCGAGGCCAGGGGCACCGCCGCCACCTCGTCGACCTGGCGCCGCGCCCGGGCCAGCTGCTGCGTGACACCCTCCAGCAACTCCGGCGGCACGGGGTGGTGGTGCAGGCCCCAGCGTGGCGGCTGCGGCTGCGCCAGCGCCGCCAGCGCGGCGTCCACCCGGGACCGCAACTGTGCCAGGCGCCGCGTTCCCGCGCTGTCGGGCGCGGGCGCTTCGGACATCACGACATTCGCGGGCCCCCGCTCCGCCGCGACCAGGGTGGCGATATCGAGAACGCGCCGGAAATGCTGGATGTCGTGCAGCCCCTGCCGCGCCATCTCGAATTCGTGGAACGTCGGCACCACGATCGTCAGCGCGAGCAGCGCCGTGGCGAGGATCGCGATCGCGACATGGATCGACAGCCTCGTGTTGAAGCTGCGCTCCGGCGACACCGCGGGGCTGGCGTCCTGCGCGGTGTCCGCCGCGTCCATGGCGCCCGCCGCGCCCTCTCCTTCTTCTTTTTTCTCTGTGGAAAACAGTGGAAAGAACAGCTTGAACCTCCTGGAGCCCCGAAATTGCACCCATTGCGCGCAGCGGCATGCCGCCCGGCTGCCAGACTAGGTTACCACCTGCAACCAGAGGCCCAGGGGGGTGATACCCGCAGGGCCCCGCCCCACGGCATGCCGGGCGCCGGTAGGAACGTGCTGACGGGCGCCTGCTTTCCCGTCCGACATCCGGCGGGCCGGCCGGCGCGCAGTGTGGTCCCTTTCACCACCACCTAGGAGCACGACATGCGCACGGCAAGCAATGAGCTCATGCAGCTGGAAAGGAAATTCTGGCAATCGATGGTCGACGAGGACACGGACACCGCCCTCGCCATGCTCGATGAACCGGCACTGATGGTCAGCAGCCACGGCGCCATGCAGTTTGACCACGCCACCTACCGGCGGATGGCGGAACAGGGCCCGATGGTGATCAAGTCCTTCGAGCTGAGCAACATGAACGTGCTGTTCCCCGACGACAACACAGCCGTCCTGACCTACCACGCGCGGCAGGCCCTCACGCCCCGTGGAAAGTCGGAAGAAATCAATCAGGAAATGACGGATTCGTCCGTCTGGATGCGCAAGGACGGCGAGTGGCGCTGCGTGATGCACACGGAAACACCCGTGGACGCCCGCCCGCAGCACTGATCTCCCCGCCCGGGCCCGCCGCGCAAACGGCCACGGCCGTGCGGCCTACTCAGGTTGCTGGGGTTGCTGGGGTTGCGGCGGCTGCTGGACAGCGACCGCCGCCCGTGCCTGGGCATGCAGCTTGGCCAGGAACTCCCGGTCCAGCAGCAGCCACAGCATCACCGGGGCCAGCGCGGTGAAGATGAACAGGTTGAAGTGGTAGAGGAACGCCACCACGTCGGCCACCCACCCGGGCAGCCCCGTCTGCACGAACACCTCGCGCCCGGCGCGGTTGAAGGCGTCGTTGCACCACTGCAGGGCGACGTTGACCGCCTGGATCGGCAGCATGGCCACCGAGCCGATGAGCAGTTTTCGCACCCAGCCGCGAGGAAACGAGGCAAGCAGCAATGCCCACAGGATCACGATGCCGTAGCCCAGCAGGCGGTAGTCCACCACGGGGGCGAGCTTGCCCGAGCGGAACTGGCCGTTTTGCACCGAGACCACCTTGAGCGTGGTGTTCAGCACCCCGGTGGTCTCCTTCTGGGTGTAGCTCAGCGCCCAGTGGAACACGGCGGAAGACGCCTCGCCCGCCATGAAGAACACGGGCTTGGAGAGTTGCGGCGACAGGTAGTACCACAACGGCATCAGGCACAGCAGGCTGCCAATGGCGACCAGCAGGAAACGTCCGACCGAACTAAGCTGCATTGGCGAGGGGGGGTTGAGGGGGTGAGGGAGGTTGTTGCCGGGCGATCCAGCGGATCCAGAGCATCCAGACCACCAGCACATCCAGCATGATGAGCGCCTGCCAGAGGTACAGGTGGGCAAACTCGAACACGGTCATGTTCCACTTGCCCAGGTAGTACAGGCTGATGATGCGCAGCAGGTTGACGGCCTGCACCGCCGCGATGCCGATGGCGATGCCGGCGAGTTTGTGCTTCCAGCTCGAAGGAAACGCGATCATGCCGGCGATGAGGATGATCGCCGCCTCCACCCCGTTGCAGCCCGCCTCGATGGACACCGCGAAGCCCGTGGCCTTGCTCATCAGGATGCGGCCGTGGTGCGCCACGTCGGCATCGAGCGGGGTCATGAGCGCCGCGCTGGCGGTGGCTAGCAGGCTGGTCCAGGGCTCGATGGCGACCCGTTGCACCTCGTCGAGCATGTCGATGCGAAAGAGAACCGCCAGCACCACGATGAAAATGAGAAAGAATCGGACCATACGTCGATGAGAAGAACCTGGTGAGGCGCACCAGCGCGCCAGGATTGCGGCAGGCGGCGAGGCCATGACAATGCGGGCCCGTTCACTCGGGCGCCGCAAAGAATATCAGAAGCCATCCCAAATCCACAAAGCCCGAATGGCATGGGCATGGCGTTGGTCCCCGGCGCATGTCCCGGAGACGGCGCTTAAAGGTCCGGCGCCGCGTACACCAGCACCTTGAGGGCGCGTTCCGGGTCCACGTCCGCAAATGCCGCCGGGTTGTCCACCCTCTCCACGAACGACAGCCCGGGCGCCAGCGCCAGCATCTGCTCCCGCAGGAATCCCTCGCCCAGCTCCGGCGCGTTCAGGCACAGCAGCGCGTGTCCGCCGGGCGCCAGCAGGTCCGGCAGGCGGCGCATGAGGCGGGCATAGTCCTTCGTGGCCACGAAGCTGCCCTTCTGGTAGCTCGGCGGGTCCACGATGACCAGGCCATACGGCCCGCTGCGGGTGATCTTGCCCCAGCTGCTGAAGATGTCGTGCGCCAGAAAACTCGCGCCCGTGGCGATGCCGTTGAGCTGGTGGTTCTGCTGGCCCACGGCGATGGCGCCATGGCTCATGTCCACGTTGACCACCTGCCGCGCGCCCGCCTGCAGCGCCACGACCGAGAACGCACAGGTGTAGGCAAAGAGGTTGAGCACCTTCAGGCCGTAGCGGTCCGCGCCGCGCGCGGCGGCAAAGTCGCGCACCCAGCGGCGGCCGCCGGCCATGTCCAGGAACAGGCCGTGGTTCTGCCCGCGCAGCACGTGCACGCGAAAACGTGCGCCGGCCTCGGTGACCGCATGCGGGTCGGGCACGGCGCCCGCCATGAGGCGGGTATCGCTGCGGCCCTCGGCGCGCAGCGCCTCGCCCCGGTGCTGGAACACCCAGTTCAGCGGCTGGCCATCCGGCGCGATCAGCGACCACCGCGCCTGCAGCGCGGCGCCAATGGCGTCGAGCGCTTCCTCGGTGGCCGGGGCAAAGCTGGTGAGTACAAAAACGGGCGGGTACACATCGAACACCCATTGCTCGCAGCCCGGGTGCAGCCCGCCCCGGCCGTGGAAGATGCGCTGGGCATCGGTGGGCAGGGGCATCGCGGCGATGGCGTCGAGCAGGGCTTGCATGGAGAAAAAAGGCTTCAATGAACGGAAATCAGGAGAAAACGGCCGCATGCGCTGGTGCACTCATGCCGCACAGCTATTATTTCAATAGCAACCATGGATTATCGCCTGTGGCCCGGCGCGGGCGGGCTGCGGCCGGGTGGCTTGTGCACCCGCCGTGCCGGCCTGTCAGGCTTCTCCTGCGCTGTCGGCCCCGGGCGGGGCCTGCCGCGCCAGCCACTGCTTGCGCGAAGTGCGCAGCTTGAAGCGCTGGCGGTAGGCCCCCGGCGTCACCCCGCACACGCGGGCGAACACCTTGCGAAAGCTGCCCGTGTCGCTGTAGCCGCATTGCTGCGCCACATCTTCCACGGTCAGGTAGGTGGTCTGCAGCAACGCCTGCGCCTGGGCGATGCGCAGGCGGTGCAGGTAGTCCTGGGGGCTTTCGCCATGCACCTGGGCAAACCAGCGCAGCAAGGTGCGCGGACTGGTGGCAGCGGCGCGGGCCGTGGCCTGCAGGCTGTAGGGTTCGTTGCGGTGGGCCTGCAGCCAGCGCCGCGCCAGCTCCAGGGCGCCCGCGGCCAGCGGATGGCCGGTGGGGGTTTCCATGGCGGCGGTGGCCGTCAGCTGCCGCTCCCGGTCGAACAGCAGCGCGTGCATTGCCGCCTGCGCCAGTTCGGCGGCGGGCGTGTGGCCGAGCAGGTCCAGCACGGCTGGGAGGGTGTCCTGCAGGGATGCCGTGGTCCACAGGGCGCCATCGCGTTGCCAGGCCTGCTCCCGCTGCCACCCCACGTCGGCAGGAGGCGCTCCATCGGCGGCAGCCGGCCCGCTCTCGCTGGACTGCAGCACGATGGACGGCGCGAACACCCACGGCAGCGCCGCCTTGCGCCCCGCCAGCAACCCGCAGTGGGCCAGCAGGCTGGAGCCGTTGAACAGCGCCAGGGCCCTGCCGCCCCCGCGCAGGTGGCTGTGCAGCATGGCGCCGAAGTGCTGGCTGTAGCGGCTGCTGACCTCGCGCAACTGGGGCCCCGTGGGCACCAGCCAGCCGGGGATGACGACCACGTGCAGAGGGCCTTGCCAGCCATCGCCCCCTGCTGGCACGGGGGGCGGGGTGGCATCGCCCTCATGCGGCATCGGCAGCCAGAACCAGCGCAGCGCGGGCTGCGCGCCACCGGGCCGCATGGCGGCCAGCATGTTCATGGCACGCAGGGCGTCCACCACCGCGGTGGCCGTGCTGGCAATGCTGTCGCGCCCCCAGAGGATGCCCACATTCACGCAGGACGAAAGGACGGTGGTGCGGGTGGACATGGTGGCGATATTGCCACCATTCGTGGCCAAACCACCACCCCGTTGAGGTGTTACCGGGCAGTAGCATGGTTGCGCGACCACAGCACCCCGCCGGCGATGCGAACCGCCCGCGGGTCCAACACCCAGGAGACCTGAACCCATGCGACAGACCCCAGCCACCGCCGGCCAGACGACGGCATTGACCACCCTCGCCGCTGCCTGCGCCGCCCTTTTTCTGGCGGGTTGCGCCATCCAGCCCGGCGCGGCGGGCAGCGACCGCGGCGTGACCATCGAGCGCACCACCTACGGCATTCCGCACATCACCGCGCAGGACCCCGAATCGCTGGCCTACGGCGTGGCCTATGCCTATGCGCAGGACAACGTCTGCATGACGGCCGACCAGCTCGTGACCGCGCGCGGCCAGCGCAGCAGCACCTTCGGCGGCCAGGCCATCGGCCTGCTGGGGCGCCGCTACATTCCCAACGAACAGATCGACCTGTTCATGGCCGCCCACATGGACGACGCCGCGCTGGAGCGCCACTGGGCGGCCACGAGCCCGCAGGTGCAGGCCATGGCGCGCGGCTACGTGGCGGGCTACAACCGCTACCTGGCCGACAACGCCGCCGCGCTGCCCGATGCCTGCCGCGGCAAGCCCTGGGTGCAGCCCATGACGCTGGCGCAGTACCGCCGCATGGCCGAAGTGGTGGCCGTGCAGGCCGGTATCGCCGCGCTGGCCGACGGCATGCTGGGCGCCCAGCCGCCCGCCGCCAAGGCCGCGCAGGCCCCCGCCCCTGGCGTGGAGCTGGCCGACGCCGCCCAGGCCCTGCGCGACGTGGGCCTGCTCGACTCGCCCCTGGGCTCCAACGCCTGGGCCTTTGGCAAGGACGTGACGGCCAACGGCAGCGGCATGCTGCTGGGCAACCCGCACTTCCCGTGGAGCGGCCCCAACCGCTTCTATGAAATGCACCTCACCATCCCCGGCCAGATGGATGTGATGGGCGTGGGCATCGGCACCTACCCCATGGTCTCCATCGGCTTCAACAAAGATGTAGCCTGGTCGCACACGGTGTCCACCGGCAAGCGTTTCACCTTCTACGAAGTGACGCTGGCCGAGGGCGATCCCACGACCTACCTGGTGGACGGCAAGCCGGAGAAGATGACGGCCCGCAAGGTCAGCGCCCAGGTTCCCGGCCCGGACGGCAAGCTCCAGGCGCGCGAGCACACCGTGTGGTCCACCCGCTGGGGCCCGCTGGTGGTGGTGCCCCGCGCCGGCCTGACCTGGAACGCCAGGACCGCCTACGCCCTGCGCGACGCCAACACCGGCAACACCCGCATGATGGACGCGGCCCTGGCCTTTGCGCGCGCCCGCTCGGTGCAGGACCTTCACAAGGCGCACGCCAACCTGGGCCTGCCCTGGGTGAACACCCTGGCGGCCGACCGCAGCGGACAGGCCATGTACGCCGACGTGAGCGTGGTGCCGGACATGGACGCCGCGCAGCTCGCGCGCTGCGCCCCCAGCCAGCCCGCCGCCGCGCTGCGGGCCGCCGCAGGCCTGGTGGTGCTGAACGGATCGCGCGCCGACTGCGACTGGCGCCGCGACAGCGCATCGCCCGTCCCGGGCCTGATCCCCATCGGCCGCATGCCGGTGGCCTTCCGCACGGACTGGGTGCACAACAGCAACGACAGCTTTGTCTACACCCACCCGGGGCAGAAGTTCGACGGCATCTCGCCCATGGTGGGCGACGCCAGCCTCACGCGGCCCCGCACGCGCGCCGGCCTCGCGGAAATCCCCGAGATGCTCGGCCGCGGCAAGGTCACGCTGCAGGCCATCCAGGACCAGCTGTTCCAGAACCGCAACTTCATGGCCCAGGTGGTGGTGCCCGACCTGCTGGCCGCCTGCGACAAGGCGCCCTCGGCAGAGTCGCGCGGCGGCTGCGCCGCCCTGAAGGGCTGGGACCGCCGCAACAACCTGGACGCGCGCGGCGCCCATGTGTTCCGCGAGTTCTGGCGCACCGCGCACAACATCCCCGGCGTGCACCGCGTGCCGTTCGATCCGGCACGACCCGTGGCCACGCCCGCCGGCCTGAAGATGGACGACGCCGCCACCGCCGCCAAGGTGTGGGAAGCCCTGGACGGCGCCGTGAAGACCGTCCGCGCGAGCGGCTTTGCGCTGGACGCCACCCTGGGCAGCGTGCAGCGCCCGGACATCACCGAAGAGCCCATCGCGCTGCATGGCGGCGAGGAGTTCGAAGGCGTGCTCAACAACCTGGGCCGCCAGGAACCCGCGCCGCTCAATGCGCGTGGCCTGCGCATCGACTACGGCACTAGCTACGTGCAGACGGTGACCTTCGACGCCAAAGGCCCGGTGGCCCAGGCCATCCTGACCTACGGCCAGTCCACCAACCCGGCATCGCCACACGCCAACGACCAGATGCGCCTGTTCTCGGCCAAGCAGTGGCACACCCTGCCCTTCCACCGCGAGGACGTGGTGAAGGCGCGCATCGGCGAGCCGCTGCGGCTGGTGAGGCACTGAGCCTGTTCGAGGTTTTCTAGAGGTCGCGCAAGCGCCTGGCCGCAATGGGATGCCAGGCGAGGCGCGCCGCCCGGATAGCCCGCACCGAGCCCGCCGACAGCCCGGCTACTGGCAAGCGACGGAACGCCGCAACGCCGCAAGCCGCCCGGCAAGGCGCTTGCCCGAAGGCTGGAATGTCATCGGGCGATTGCACGCCAATGCGATCCCCGAAAAGACCTGGAACGGGTTCCGAGCCGCCGGCTCCGTAAATGCCATTACAGTCATTGCCGGAGCCCACTGCCGGGCCTGCGCACTCTTGATTGAAAGGAATTGCATGCTGTCCATCCTCGGAACCATCATCGTCGGCTTCATCGTCGGGCTGATCGCGCGCGCCGTGAAACCCGGCGACGACAAGCTGGGCTTGATCATGACCACCGTGCTGGGCGTTGCCGGGTCGCTGGCGGCAAGCTATGTGGGCAGCGCCATGGGCTGGTACGCACCCGGCGCGCCCGCCGGATGGATCGCGTCGGTGGCCGGTGCCATCGTGCTGCTGGTGATCTACGGGCTGGTCAAGAAGAAGGCCTAGCCACCGCGCCCGCTGGTGCACAGGTTTGAAGAAAATCGGCCTCCAGCGCCCATGGGTAAAGCGCAAGCAGCTATCTAAACAGTAGCAAATTGCTGCTGCAGCGCCACATGCTGCAGCAGCATGATCGTCTTTCCGTCCTGGATGGCGCCCCCGGCGATGCCCGCCAGGGCCTCGGCCAGCGGCATCTCGATGACCTCGATGTCCTCGCCCTCGTTCACCAGGCCGCCTCCAGCCCGCACGCGGTCCTGCGGCTCGTACTCGGCAATGAAGAAGTGCAGCTTCTCGGTGACCGAACCCGGGCTCATGTACGCCTCGAACACCTTGCGCGGCTGGCGCACGCGGTAGCCGGTTTCCTCCTGCGCCTCGCGGCGGATGCAGGTCTCGGGGTCGTCCCCGTCAAGCAGCCCGGCGCAGGCCTCGACCAGCAATCCGTCCGCGCACCCATTGAGGAAGGCCGGCAGCCGGAACTGGCGCGTGAGCACCACCGTGCCCCTGCGCGGGTCGAACAGCAGCAGCGCCGCGCCGTTGCCCCGGTCGTAGGCCTCGCGGCTCAGCGTCTGCCACTGGCCGTCGCGCCGGCGCAGCGAAAAACTGACCTTGCGCAGCACGTACCAGTTGTCGGACAGCAGTTGCACGTCCAGCAGCTTCACGTGCTCCGCGCGGGCATTGAGCTCGGCGATGGGCACGGCGGGCACCGGGCGGCTCATGCGGCATGCCCCCGGGCGCCAGCCTGGCGCCGGGGCAGCTCATCGACGTGGTGGAACACGGGCAGCCCGCGTGCCCGGGCCCGCGCCACGTCCATGTCCGCGCCACGCGACGCGCCGGGCAGGCGCAGCACGGCATCGCAGCGCGCCAGCAGCCGCTCTGCCACGGGGTACTGGTAGGCATGGAAGACGGCATCGCCCGGCTCGCGCCCGCCCGCCGCATGGATGATGGGCAATGCCAGCCACTCGCCCAGCAGGGGCAGATGGCCGCGCTCGTAGATCGGCAGCGCGGCCGCCTCCAGGCGGGCCCGGTTGGCGGCGATGCGGTCCGCGTCGCCGTCGGTGCCAGAGAGGTACGGGCCGGCGATCAGCACCAGCAGCGGAAAGTCAGTGTCGGAAGGGGCGGGCATGGTGTTGCAATATTCAATACGTGCAATATCATGCACAAACATGCAAATTCGCGCAACCCACCCATGCTGACCACACAACGCAAGCGACTCCTGCTCGACCGCCTTCGGCGGGACGGACAGATCGTGGCCAAGGCTTTCAGCGAAGAGCTGGGCATTTCGGAAGACACCGTGCGGCGCGACCTGCGCGAACTGGCCGCCGAGGGCCTGCTGCAGCGCGTGCATGGCGGCGCCCTGCCCGCCTCGGCCGCCGTGGGCAGCCTGCGGGCCCGTGAGCAGCTGGCCCCTGAAGACAAACGCGCCCTGGGCCGTGCCGGGGCGGCCCTGGTGCGGCCTGGCCAGGTGGTGATCCTCGACGGTGGCACCACCTCGCTGCAGGTGGTGTTGCACCTGCCGCTGGCGCTGCGCGCCACCGTGGTCACGCACAGCCCCGCCGTGGCCGTGGCATTGGCCGGACACCTGCAGATCGAGGTACTGGTGCTGGGCGGCCGGCTGTTCCGCCATTCGATGGTGAACGTGGGCGCCAGCGTGGTCGAGGCCGCCGCGCAGCTGCGCGCGGACCTGTACCTGATGGGCGTGACCGGCGTGCATGCCGAAGCGGGCCTGACCACGGGCGATTTCGAGGAGGCCGCCGTGAAACGCGCCCTGCACCAGCGCGCGGCCGAAACCGTGGTGCTGGCATCCGCCGACAAGCTGGGCGCGGCATCGCCCTTCACGATTGCGCCCCTCGGCGAACTGGCGGCCCTGGTGGTGCCCGCGTCCACGCCCGCGGCACTGCGCAAGAAGCTGCAGGCGGGTGGCGTCACGGTGACCACCGCAGCCGCCGCCTGATCTGATCAGCCCAAGGGCCCCGCGCCCAGGCGCAGGTGCGCCACCAGCGCCTGGGCAAAACCCGACAGCACCGCCCCCTTGCGCACACAGATCTGCAGGTCGCGCTGCGCCCAGGGCTCGTCCATCTCCACCACCACCGGCGGCTCGCTCAGCCCCGCCACCTGCAAGGCCGCGCCGCGCGGCACCAGCCCGATGCCCACGCCCGCCCCGACCATGCGGCACACCGCCTCGAAGCTGCGCACCTGGATGCGCACGTCCAGGTGCCGGCCCAGCTCGGCGGCGGCATTCATCGTGAAGGTGTGGATGGCCGAGCCCGCGTGCAGCATGACAAACGCGTGGTCGAGCACCTCGGCGAACCCCACCTTCGCCCGCCCGGCCAGCACATGGCCCGCCGGCACGATGAGCACCAGGCGGTCCTGCCGGTACGGGGCCAGCTCCACCCCCGCGCCCGAGCCGCTGTCGGCCAGCACGCCCACCTCGATCTCGCCGCTGGCCACCGCCACCACGATGTCCGCGCTGGTGCGTTCCTCCAGGCTCACGCTCAGCTGCGGATGCCGCTTCAGGAAACCCGCCAGGTCGTCGGGCAGGAAGGTGTGCGTGGCATGCGTGTTGGCCCACAGGCTCACGTGGCCGCGGATGCCGGTGGCAAACGGCGAGAGGTTGGCATGCATCTGCTCGATGCTGGCCAGCACCTGGCGGGCATTGCGCAGCAGCGCCTCGCCCGCACGGGTGAGCACGAGGCCCCGGGTCTGGCGCTCGAAGAGCGCGGTGTTCAGCGCCTCCTCCAGGCGCCGCAGCCGGTGGCTGGCCGACGACGGCGCCAGACAGGCGCGCGCGGCGCCGCGCGTGAGGTTGCGCTCTTCGGCAATGGCGACAAAAAGGCGCAGATCGATCAGGTCATAGGTCAATGGAGGCCCCTTGGCATTCGTCCACAACGAACGGACGGTTGCGGCAATAACAATTGTGCCCGCCGCGCCCGGCAGGCACCATCGGGCGCATCGATCTTTCTGGGCCCGCCTTTGAGCCTGCATGGCGTTCGCATTTTTTACATGCCCTGACCACTTGCAGCGCGCCCTTTCCCCCCGCGCCCACACCATCTGCCCGCATCCCATGCCCTGGAAACACTGGTCCGCCGAACGCCTCGGCCTCATCCTCGCCATCCTGGCCGCGCTGGGCTTCTCCTTCAAAGCCATCTTCGTGAAGCTGGCCTATGCCGTGCCCCAGGCCGTGCCGGTGGATTCCGTCACCCTGCTGTGCCTGCGCATGGCGTTTTCCGTGCCCGTGTTCGCCTGGGTGGGCTGGCGTGCCAGCCGCAACCTGGCCCCGCTCACCCGGCGCGACTGGCTGCTGGTGATCGCGCTGGGCCTGCTGGGCTACTACGGCGCGAGCATCCTCGACTTCATCGGCCTGCAGTACATCACCGCCAGCCTGGAGCGGCTGATCCTGTTCACCTACCCCACGCTCACCATCCTGATCGGCGTGCTGTTCACGGGCAAGCGGGCATCCCGGCGCGAGATGGGGGCGCTGCTGCTGTCCTACGCGGGCATCGGCCTGGCCTTCGCGCACGACTTGCACATTGCGGGCGACACGCACGCCGTGCTCATCGGCGCGGGCTTCGTGTTCGGCTCGGCCGTGTCGTACGCGTTCTACCAGGCAGGCAGCGAGCCCGCCATCCGGCGCCTGGGCGCGGCACGCTTCACGGCGCTGGCGATGCTGGTCTCCACGGTCGCCACGCTGGCGCACTTCATCGTGTCCCAGCCCGCGGGCTCCCTGGTGCAGCCGGCCCCGGTCTACCTGCACGCGCTGGGCATGGCCATTTTCTCGACCGTGCTGCCGGTATTCATGACCTCGGCGGCCATCCGCCGCATCGGCGCAGCCCAAACCGCGCTGGTGGGCACGCTGGGCCCCATCCTCACGATCTTCTTCGGTTGCTGGCTGCTGGACGAGCCGCTGTCCTGGCCGCAGATGGCGGGGGCCGCGCTGGTGCTGGCGGGGGTTCTGCTCATCAGCAAACGCGGCGCGCCGGCGGTGCGCCAAGCGAAAGAGGGATCGACTTCGCCCGCATCCGTTGAATCCACCGTCAGACCGACCTGACCCCTCGCGGCGGTCGGCTCCTAGGGGCGGCGCGCACTTCCTTCCAGTCAGCGCCTAGGCCGCAAAGGTGCCTGTGCCTGTGGTCGCGCTCGCGGGCTTACTTCAACCCCAGCCGCGTCAGCTTCTTGATCAACCCCACCCGCGAAATCCCCAACCGCCGCGCCGCCTCAGACTGGTTGCCCGACACCGCCACCATGGTGTCGCGCACCATGCGCACTTCCAGCTCCATCAGCGCGGCGTCCAGGGGGCCGGTGCTGCCGGGCGGGGCCGGCGGATGGGTTTTGAGGTTCGCTGCGGTGTCGCTCACGTCGGGCATATCGCCGCTGGCCAGTTGCAGCAGCTCGGCATCCACCTCGCGCTGGTCGGGCATCAGCAGTGCCCCGGCGGACTCCACCACGGCTTTGAGCTCGCGCACATTGCCCGGCCACTCGCGCGCCATCAGCCACGCCAAGGCGCTGGCTGACAGGCTGGCACGGTGCGCCACGCGGTGCAAAAAGCGGGTGGCCAGCAGCGGGATGTCGGCGGGCCGCTCGGCCAGCGACGGGGTGCGCAGCACCACGCCTTTGAGGCGGTAGAACAGGTCTTCGCGGAACGTACCGTCGCGCACCATCGCTTCCAGATCGCGGTGGGTGGCCGCCACCACGCGGGTGTCGGCGCGCTTGGGCACACGGCCACCCACAGGCACAAAAGTGCCCTCTTGCAAAAAGCGCAGCAGCTTGACCTGCATGGGCGGCGGCATCTCGCCCACCTCGTCCAGAAACAGCGTTCCGCCGTGCGCGGCCTCCACCAGGCCGGGCTGGTCGCGGTAGGCGCCGGTGAAGCTGCCTTTCATGTGCCCGAAGAGCTCGCTCTCCAGCAACTCTGCCGACAAGGCACCGCAGTGGATGGCGACAAAGGCCTCGCTGCGGCGGGCGCTGCAGGCGTGCAAGGCGCGGGCCACCAGTTCTTTGCCGGTGCCCGTGGGGCCCAGCACCAGCACGCTGACGTGGGTGGGCGCCACGCGGCGCACCAGGGCGCGCAGTTGCACCGTGGCGGCCGCCTGCCCCACCATGCCCAGGTCATCCAGCGACTGCCCTGCGCGCAGGGCGGCCAGTTCGGCATCGAGCCGCGCCTTGCGCAGGCCGCGCGCCACCACAAACCGCAGCATGTCGGGGTCGATGGGCTTGGTCAGAAAGTCCCAGGCACCCAGCTCGGTGGCGCGCAGGGCCAGCGCGTGGTCGCCGTGGCCTGTCAACACCACCACCGGCACGCGTGCAAAACCCGGTATCAGTTCTAGGCCGATCTCCGGGTCCATGTGGGGGGGCATGGCCAGGTCCAGCAGCACCAGCTCGGGCTGCTGTTTGGCAAACGCGGCCAGGGCCTGGTCGCCATCGCCCGCCAGCGTCACGGTGTGGCCCAGGTTGCGCAAAAAGGCTCCGCCCAGCCGCTGAAAGGCTGCCTCGTCATCGACCAGCAGCACATGGCCGTTTTGCGGCCCGCCCACCGGCGTGGCGTCTTGCTCTGCATCCGGCGGGGTGTCGGCTGCGTTGTATGTGGTGTTGGCGGTCATGGCAGGCGTTGCGTCGTCGTCAAAGGAAAGCGCAGCGTGAAACACGTGCTCCAAGGTGGCCGCTCAGTCAGCGCCACCGACCCACCATGCGCGGCCATGATGCGGGCCACGATGGCCAGGCCCAGCCCGGTGCCGCCGGGGCTGCGCGATGCGAAGGGCTCGAACAGGCGGCTGCGGATTTCGTCCGGCACGCCGGGGCCCGCGTCGCAGATGTGCAGTAGCACGGCGGTGTCGGTGGTTTCTGCGTCGATGTGTACGGGGCTGTGCGTGGCTGCCGCTATGGCATCTGCAGCCCCATCGGGATCGGCAGCATCGGAGGCCATCGCGATGCGCGCGTTCTCCAGCAAATTGGTCAGCGCCTGGTCCACCCGCCGGGGGTCGGCCTGCAGCACCAGCGGCTGGGCCAGGCCGGCACCCAGGCTCACCTCAGGCAATCGCAGGGCTGCGTTGCGCACATGGGCGGCCAGGTCCAGCTCGCGGGGCACCAGCTTCCAGGGCTTGGCAAAGTCCAGCAGGTCGTGCGTCAGGTTGGCAATACGCGCCACCTGGTCGGCCACCTCGCGCCGCGTGTCGCTGGGCGCAGCGGCCACGGCCATCGAGATGATGTTGAGCGGGTTGCGAATGTCGTGCGCCACCGTGGCGGCCAGCGCGCCCAGCTCGGCCAGCCGCGCCTGCAACTGGCGCTCGCGTTCGCGGGCAGCAAACTGCTGGGCCTGCTCTACGCGCACCGCCGCCTCGGCCACCACCGTGCCAAACAGTTCGGCCACGTGGCGCGGGCCGGGCGGTGCGGCGTCCCAGCCCTGCAGCGTGGTTTGCCAGCCTTGCTCGCCCGGGTTGCACACCAGCTGCGGGGTGCTGCCGGGTGGAGTTGATGGCGCTGACGACGTTGAGGGTATTGTTGATGCGGACGGAGCGCCAATCTGCACCTCCACCTGCGTGCCAATGCGTGCACTCAGCAACGTTGCGGCCTGCTGCGCCAGGGCCTGGGGTGTCTCGGCCGACAGCAGCGCGCTGCGCCAGGCGCCCAGGTCGGCAATCGATACCTCGCCCCCCGGGTAGACCAGCCGCTCGGCCACGCGGCGCACCGGGCCGTTGAGCGCCAGCACACTGGCCGCCACCGCCAGGCCACCCAGCCAGCGCGACTCAAACGGCAGCAGCGGCGTGAGCGCCAGCACCACCGCCCCCAGCGCCAACAGCAGCGCCCATACCAGGGCGCGGCGTGCCCAGGCGTTGGCCACAAACACGCCATAACGCAAGATGCCGTAGACCAGAATCAACGAATACAGCGGCAGGCCCAGCAGCGGAAATGGGTAGATCGGCAAATCCAGCACCGCAATGCCGTACCCCGCCAGGCACAGCAGGCCCCACAGGCACGACGCGGTAACGGCGGCAATCTGCCGAAACTTCTGCCCATCACCCGACCGACGCGCGCGCAGCAAGGCCAGCAGCAGCACCGCCACACCGCCAATGCCCAAAATGACCCAGGCCATGCTGGCGATGGTGCCCACCGGGTCGGCCACCGCAATAAAGCCAATGTCGCGGTGCTCAATCAAGTGCCCCGGCACCAGGATGATGGAAACCACCGACGCAGTCGCGCCCAGCGCATAGGCCGCCGCAACGCCCCAGCGCCCCAGGTCCACCCGGCAAAACACGGTGCAGAAATGAAAGAACAGCGCAGAGGTAAATGGCGCCGTAGCCAGCAAGCGCATCGCCACCGGTTCGGTCTCAGGCCCCAGCCAGTTGGGCAGCTCGTTGCCCACCATCCACAGCGAAATGCCGATCAAAAAAGCCGCCAGCAACCGCGCCCCCGCCACACGGTCGGCCCAGGCCAGCAGCAGGGCTGCCAGCACCAGCGTTTCAAGCACCGAAAACCCGAGGACGGCGTGGATCAGCATGTGCAGACGGTGGTGGTGATCATGGCGTGACCTGTTCCTGGGGTTAACGGTGGGGGCTGCGCGCACTGTAAACCAAGTATGCAGGTCAGCAAGCAAATTTCAATGAAATCAAGTACTTGCAGCGGCCGTTGAGGCTGGCCCGGGTTTCGCAATAGAGAGTGCAACCGCCACTCTTACAAAGCCCGCCATGTTTGCCCTTTTCGCCCCAGCGCCCCGCCACTGCACCGCCAACCCAGCGCAGCCCAGCCCGGTACTCGACCTGCCCGCCCTGGCCGGCGCCGCAGCCTGGGCGCGCCTGCCCGCCGCCGTGCAACGCCGCTTTGGCACCGCCCACGCCGACGTGAGCTACCACGGCCACATGGACCTGCGCTGCTCGCAGATCGGCCACGTCTACGCCGCGCTGACCCGGCCCTGGGGCGGCCCGCTGACCCACATCAACACCACAGCGCTGCCCGCCACCGTGAACGTCAGCCACAACGGGCGCGGCGGCGTGGTGTGGGAGCGGCGCTTTCACACCGGCACCGAAACCGAAAACGGCACCGACAACAGCGCGGACCGCACCGTGCGGTCCACCAAGGAGTTGGGCACCGACGGCACCCTGCTGGAGCGCACCGACGGCGGCCTGGCCATGTCGCTGGACGTGCTGGAAGAAGACGGCGCGCTGGTGTTCCGCAGCCGCCGCTTCTGGTGGGTGGTGGCGGGCCTGCGCATCCCCGTGCCGACCTTGCTGACGCCCGGCACCTGCCGGGTTGCCCACACCGACCTGGGTGCAGGCCAGTTCCGCTTCACGCTGAGCATGGTGCACCCGCTGTGGGGCGAAACCTTCCACCAATCCGGCGTGTTCACCGATCCCGTCATCGATCCCATGACCGACGACTGCGCCGACCCCGCTGGCACCCATTCTTCTACCCACTGAGGCCTTCACACCATGACCGCCATGAACACCATCTTTCTGCTGCTTTCCATCCAGGCCGCCCTGGGCGCGTTTGACAACCTGTGGCACCACGAGCTCGAAGCCCGGCTGCCGCAGCGCACCTCGGCACGGTATGAACTGGCGCTGCACGCCGCGCGCGAAGCCATCTACGGCGTTGTCTTTGTCGGCCTGGCCTGGTTTGAATGGCGCGGCGCCTTTGCCGCCGTGCTGGCGGCCTTGCTGCTGATCGAAGTGGGCATCACCCTGGCCGACTTTCTGGAAGAAGACCGTACCCGGCGCCTGCCGCCGTTCGAGCGCGTGCTGCACACCGTGCTGACCATCAGCTACGGCCTCTTCCTGGGCCTGATCGGCCCGGTGCTATGGGCCTGGGTGCAGCAACCCACCGCCATGGTGCTGGCCCCGCACGGCTGGGTTTCGTGGCTGTTCACGGCCTATGCCATCGGCGTGTGGGCGTGGAGCGTGCGCAACACGCTGGCCGCCATCAAGCTCTACCGCACGGCACCGCCTGCACAACCCAGCGCCACCCTGCATGCCCGTGGCCTCCAACCCCAGCCAGCCACCCTGGTCACCGGCGCCACCGGCTTTGTGGGCAGCGCCCTGGTGGCCGACCTGGTGCGCGACGGCCAACGGGTGATCGTGTTGTCCCGCGACGCTCTGCAGGCCCGCGCAAGCTTTGGCCCCGGCGTGTGGGTGGTGGACACGCTGGATGCCATCCCGTCTGAAACGACCATCGACGCAGTGGTCAACCTGGCAGGCGCCCGCGTGCTGGGCATGCCATGGACCCAGGCGCGCAGACGCCAACTGCTGGCCAGCCGCGTCAACACCACCGTGGCAGTCGTTAGCCTGATGCGGCGCCTACAAAAGGCACCGCGCGTGCTCGTCAGCGCATCGGCCGTCGGCTTCTACGGAGCATCGCCCAACGCATCCATGGAGCCCCTGGACGAAACCGCCCCACCCCGCCCGGGCGAGTTCCAGTCTGACCTGTGCGCGGCCATCGAACACGAGGCGCGCCGCGCCGAAGCGCTGGGCGTGCGGGTGGTGCGCATGCGGTTTGGCGTGGTGCTGGGGCACGGGGGTGGTGCCTACCCGATGCAAGCATTGGCCGCCCGCCTGGGCCTGGGGGCTGTGCTGGGGCATGGTCGCCAACCTGCGCCTTGGGTTCATCTGGCTGACGCGGTGGGGCTGGTGCGATTTGCGATGGCGCACCAAACCCTGCAAGGCCCCGTCAATGCCGTGGCGCCTGAGGCGGTGACGCAGGCCACATTTGCGCATGCACTCGCAGCATCGTTTGGCCGACGCGCTTGGCTGCGCATGCCGGGGCTGCCATTGAGAACTTTGCTGGGAGAAATGTCTGACCTGCTGCTGGACGGACAGAACGCTGCTCCGCGTGCTGCGCTGACGCATGGGTACCGATTTGTGCATCCTGGGCTGAGTGGCGCGCTAACCGACCTTGCAGAGACTGAAAGCCTGCAAGCAGGATTGGCTCACGCGGAAGACTAGTAAAAACAGGCTGTAGCGCTTATTGCCTAATCATCTGTTGCTATTAATACAGTAGCGGTTAGTTGTTAGAACTAATGCGTGGCTCCCAAGATGAAAACAGGCTTATAGACGTCCAGTACCACTGCACGAGCGAGACTTACACAGGACTAATTTAGCCTCCCCTGCGCGATGTTTGTCGCTTTGCGCTCCGGAGAACTCGATTCTTCTCTCTATCGAAAGTTGCCCTGATCTTGGCAGTAAACATCTCCTCTACTGGCATTCCTAGAGAATAAATATCTCGCTCTCGAGTTTCGTCGCTTTCTAGATATTTTATAAATTCCTCGACCCGTGCGAGTCGGACTTGAACTCTACGAACGCGCTCGCCCTTGAGAAATAACAGATATTCTTCCTTGGCTGCTTCAGTTAGATAGTTACTCACCTGCTCGTCATATATTCCACAATCGGTACAAACTAGATCGAGATAGGTAAAGTCCCATGCAAGCCCCTCTACCATGTAAGTACCGTATCTTGTGATTTTTATGCTATCCACAGAACTTGAGTACTCATCCAATCGATTATTTGCCTCGATAAATCCATGCTTCAGAAGTGTGTCAGTGTTACTCTCAAAATCATCCAACATGCCAAACGTTTCCGCAAAATATGCTCTCAACTCCGCAATATCAAAATACGAAGGTGAACCTTTATCCAGACCTTTGCTCAATCTTCTGAGAATGCGTAGCGCTGTGAAGTGAGACGACAGTCGAGTTGTTCTCAGCTGAAAAATATTCGGAATCCTGCTCAGCGATTCATCGTAAAAATAGCGATCCGGGATCATTACCGGTTTAATAACTTGGTGACTCTGAAAGCTCCAATGCCCATTAGCTATCATTTCGTCAACATTTGTATACCCAGAAAGGAGAAATGCGCGAAACAAGTCGAGTGATAATCTAATATCGCCGTGCGCACATGCAGTTAAAAATCCATTCAACGGAGATGAATCATTCGAAAACTCACGAGCCAGTATGGAGAAATATGTCGAAGTAGCGTCTGAGACAGTCGAATCAAAGTCTGCAAGCAGTGGCGCTGGAAGACTGACGTCTTTTAGCAATCGAACCGAATAATCAAGTCGCTTACGAAAAACTTCTGCTGGACGCGGAGAGCTGATGTGAAATCCGGAGTTCTGATACGCATCCAAGACACCGTGTATTTTCGAGTCGTAGAAGCGCTCCTCTCGCATGGAGATGAGAACTACGCAGCCAAGGGTATTTGCGATTTCTTGAGCTAATGTAAAACAAAAATCTTGCACTTTAGAGAGATATTGATCGGTATTATCAACTACCACAATAGCGCCGCGCCCTTTTGTTTTCCAGAAAGCTACCAGCCGCTCTGCGCAATAGACACGATCAGCTTTCCATGAGCCTACCAGTGCGTTCAACTTAGTGTTATAAGCCTCCGATTTTGGATTAAGGCCGGCCAAATCCTGTTTCTCGGCAACATGAAATCTGTCCTTGAACAAATCGCTTGTCAATTCGTCCCTTGATCCTTCCAACAAGTGGTCGCAATCTAAAGCGCCTACCAACCGACTCCATGTTGTATCTCGTATGACGCCGGTATCTTCGGGAACATTCAGTAGATCAATAATGCATATTCTGGAATTTTCCAATAACCAGCGTGGCGGATTGTGATGAAGCAGGCGTTTAATAAATGTCGACTTCCCCGCACCCTTTCCGCCGAATAATACAAGTACCTCGCCTTTAATATTATTTTTTATGTTCTTCGTGAGTCGCCCGCCCAGTCGACCGCCCTTACCTGTATCATCAAGCTGCTGTACGCCATATCCCTCAAAGTACGGTGATATTGAATCATGGATCAAAGACCGCATACCATCGGTAGTGTCTTGATATTCGCGCTGAGATACATAACAACGCTCCATGAAATCACTATCTTGATCGCTTATTATTCCGAAATAGTAATTTACGGCGGGTCTGATTTTGGCAGCCAGCCAGTTTGATTTAATCGGATGAGAGTATGAATTTATCCTCTCTCTAGGATAATAAATACCACGATCTTTAGGAGTGCTCGTACTTAACGTTGCTGGCAGCGACGCATGATCAATTATTGCTGTAAAACTAAATGCATTCCGCGCTTTTGTATATTCATTTTTGAAGAAGTTGAGACTCCGCGCTACAAAAGCGTTCTGCAAGTCCCATCTTTTCCCTTTTTCGAATGTTTTGAAAAAAATCCATTCGTGACCGTTTGTAATGCATGCATACTCGCATCCTGTGTCAATGCAGTACGTTCTCACCTGAGTCATTGCACTCTTGACATGATCATCTGTCAAAAGTTTGGCTATGTTAATAAAACACGATGTCTCACCGTTCGCATGAGGAATTGGGAGTTGAAAATAAATACCCTCCTTTTTTGCTTCGACAAAGAGGAGGTGAGTCCCATCTTGCTTGGTTAGGGCATAATCTGCGAATCCGGGAGATATATATTCTTCGACTTTAACCCTATTACGGGGCCACGACAAAACGTCATGTAGAACAAAGTCTATTATTCTGTGTCGAGTCTCGGCTTCGTTGCCCGAGCGGTCTTTAGTCTCTTCAATGAGATTTGACAAATCACTTAGCGTGTCACGTGCCACTCTTAACTCCCTTTTAGATCGGTGAAAGTCTACGCTGCAGGCAACCAGAGCACAACGAAAGAACGCCTTCGCATTGATCAATCGGCGCAATGCACCTACTTCAACTTCGGAACATGCACCGCGACCGAAGACGGTTGGCCGAAAAGTGAGCATCATCAGAATCTGCGCCTTTGATCTACAAAAATTGGCTGCAAACGAGCCCGGGATGCGCCGATTACTTAAGGCAAATTCTCCCGAAATATCACCTGGCTCCGCGTAGTCTCCACCCCGCTCGTCGGCTCCCTCCCATCCCGCAGATTCGCAAATATCCGCACGCAGTTCATCACCGCACCCTGCGGGTTCTGGGTAATCACCGCATCCATCGTCCCGTCAATCAGCAGCGCCCGCGTATCCGGCGTGAGGCCGTGGCCGATGAACACGATCTTGCGGTCTGCGCCCGCCTCTTTCAGCGCACGGCCGATGCCTTCGGCCCCGCCGCCGATGTTGTAGATGCCCGCCAGGTCATCGTGCTGCTCCAGCAGCGCGCGGGCCTGGCGGTAGTTGCGTTCGGCGTCGTCTTGGCCTTCGCGCACACCCACCACCTGCACCAGGGGGAACTGCTCTTCAAACAGGTGCAAAAAGCCCGCCTCGCGCTCCTCGTGGGCGCGGTAGCGAAGTGATCCAACAATCATTGCCACATGCGCCTTGCGGCTGTGGGCCAGCGGGCCCATGAAGCGGGCGATCAGGTAGGCGGCGGTGCGGCCGGCGGCGCGGTTGTCCAGGCCCACGTAGGCCACGCGGCGCGAGTTGGATAAATCCGAGATCAGCGTGACGGTGGGCACGCCCTGCTCTGCCAGCTGGGCCACGGCCTCGCGCACCACGGGGTGCTCTAGCGCCATGAAGGCGATGCCGTCGCAGCGCTTGCCGTAGTGCAGCAGTGCTTTTGCCAGCGCATCGGGGTTGAAGCTTTCGATATACGCCGCCTGGCAGCGCACGTTGAACGGCGCCCAGTGGTCTTGCGCGTAGCCGATCACGTCGCCCAGCATTTGCAGAAAGCGGTTGCTGCCCTCGGGGATCAACACCATCAGGCGCAGGGGCTGGGGTTGCAGCGCTGCGTGCAGCTCGGCCTGCGGCAGGTAGCCCAGGGTGGCAGCGGCCTGCAGCACCCGCTGCGCGGTGGCGTTGCGCACGCCCGAGCGCTGGTTCAGCACCCTATCGACCGTGGCGGTGGAGACGCCGGACAGCTGGGCGATGTCGGGGATGCGCGGGCTGCGGGGACTGCTGGGGTTGGGCGGGGTTTGGGCCATGTGCGATTCAATCAAAAACCATCATCCAGATTGCTGGTATTTGATGGATTCTGCGGATACTATCACTCGGCGTTCGGTGCTGAAAGGCATCAGAACCCATCAGTACAAACCCTAGGTTGTGACGGCTGGAACGCTTGCCAAGCCGATCACGCAGGAGACAAAGACATGCCTAGTATTTCCGCTCACGCTCGCCTGCGCCCACAGGGCAAGCCGCCAGCTTTTGGCCGCCGCGCCAGCACACGCTGACTGACGCGCACGGTTGCCCCGCTCATGACCTACGAGTTCGACTTTGCCAGCGTGCTGGCCAACTGGCCCCAGTTTCTGGAGGGGGCCTGGATGACCATCCTGCTGTCCTTCCCCGCCACGGTGATTGGTTTTGTTGGCGGCACGCTGCTGGCCATTGGCCGGCGCAGCGACCAGCGCTGGCTGGTGCGGGCCTGCGGTGCGTATGTAGAAGTGCTGCGCAACACGCCGCTGCTGGTGCAGGTGTTTCTGGTGTTCTTTGGCCTTGCCAGCCTGGGCTTCAAAGTGTCGGCGTTTGCTGCGGCGCTGCTGACGCTGGTGATCAACGTGGCGGCCTACACCTGCGAAATCATGCGGGCGGGCATGGATTCGATCCACAAGGGCCAGATCGAGGCGGCCGAGTGCCTGGGCCTGACGCGCAGGCAGGTGTACTGGCATGTGGTGCTGCGCCCGGCGATGGAGAAGGTGTACCCCGCGCTCACCAGCCAGTTTGTGCTGCTGATGCTGGCGTCGTCCATCACCTCGCAGATCTCGGTCGAAGAACTCACCGCCGTGGCGGCGCGGGTGCAGTCCGAGACCTTCCGCCCGTTTGAGGCTTACATCCTGGTGGCGGTGGCGTACCTGGCGCTGTCGCTGCTGATGCGGCTCGGGCTATGGGTGTTCGGGCAGATCGTGTTCACGCGCCAACGCAAATTGGGGAACGCCAAATGATCGACGGTGGACTGAACTCGTATCACCTGCAGTACCTGCTGTTTGGCGCGCTGTGGACGGTGGGGCTGTCGCTGATTGCGTTTGTGGGCGGTGGCCTGGCCGGGGGCGTGATTGCGCTGGCACGGGTCAGCCCCATCAAGGCGGTGCGCTGGGCGACGATTGCGTGGATCCAGATCATTCAGGGCACGCCGCTGCTGGTGGTGCTGTTCCTGTGCTACTTCGGCCTGTCCATTGCGGGCTTGGAGCTGCCCGCCATCGTGGCGGCCAGCATTGCGATGATTGTTTACGTCAGCGCGTATCTGGGCGAGATCTGGCGCGGGTGCATCGAGTCGGTGCCGCGCACGCAGTGGGAGGCGGCCGAGTGCCTGGCCCTGTCGCGCACCCAGCGCATGCGGCTGGTGGTGCTGCCGCAGGCAGTGCGCATTGCCACGCCGCCCACGGTGGGCTTCATGGTGCAGATCGTTAAGAACACCTCGCTGGCGTCCATCGTGGGGTTTATCGAGCTGGTGCGTGCCGGGCAGCTCATCAACAACTCGATCTTTCAGCCCTTCACCGTGTACCTGCTGATCGCCATCGTCTACTTTGCGATGTGCTACCCGCTGTCGGTGTGGAGCCGCAAGCTGGAGCAGCGCCAGCAGTTTGGAAACAACCGTGGCGTAGCCACCCCGCCTGTGACCACCGCATGAAACGAGAAGACACCATGAACCTCGCCCAAGACGCTGCTGTGCACCCTTTTGCGCAAGCTGCTCTGTCTGCACAAGAACAACGACAACAGCGGCAGCCCGTGGTCGAACTGAAAGACGTGCACAAGAGCTTTGGCAGCAACCAGGTGCTCAAGGGCGTGTCGTTTGCTATTCCCCGAGGCCAGGTGGTGGCCATCATCGGCAAAAGCGGCTCGGGCAAGAGCACGGCGCTGCGCTGCATCGACCGGCTGGAGATCATCGACAGCGGCACCATCAACGTCTGCGGCCACGCGGTGCATGACCCGGCCATCGACCTGCGCCAGCTGCGCCAGGACGTGGGCATCGTGTTCCAGAGCTACAACCTCTTCCCGCACCTGACGGTGGAGCAGAACATCACGCTGGCCCCCAAGGCCGTGAAGAACATGCCCACGGCCAAGGCGCGCGAGATTGCCGCCCGCACGCTGCAGCAGGTGGGCCTGGCCGATAAGGCGCAGGCCTACCCCGAGCAGCTCTCGGGCGGGCAGCAGCAGCGCGTGGCGATTGCCCGGTCGCTGGCGATGGAGCCGCAGGTGATGCTGTTTGACGAGGTGACCTCTGCCCTAGACCCGCAGCTCACCGGCGAGGTCTTGCGCGTGATCGAAGCCCTGGCCCAGGGCGGCATGACCATGGTGCTGGTGACCCACGAAATGGAGTTTGCCGCCCGTGTGGCCGACACCATCATCTACATGCACGAAGGCAAGGTGTGGGAGACGGGGCCGGGCGACATGCTCAAGGACCCGCAGACCGCCGAGCTGCGCGACTTTCTTTCTCACGGGCTCTGAGTTTCAGGCCTGCCCCTTTCGATTCGCTATTCAAAAACCACCAGGAGACAACACCATGACCGCTTCCCTCATCCTCCGCCGCACCTTGCTGGCCGTCAGCGCCGCAGCCCTGTGCGTGCCCGCCATGGCCGAGCTGGCCGACATCAAGTCCGCCGGCAAGCTGCGCGTGGGCATCGACTTTGGCGCGCCGTTCTATGGGTTTGTGGACGACAAGATGAAGCCCGTGGGCTCGGACGTGGAAGCCGCCGAGCTGCTGGCCAAGGACCTGGGCCTGACGCTGGAGATCGTGAACACCACCAACTCCGCGCGCATCCCCAACCTGCTCTCCAACAAGGTGGACCTGATCATCTCGTCGCTGTCGATCACGCCCGAGCGCCAGAAGGCGGTGGACTTCTCCATCCCCTACGGCGCCATCCAGGCCGCGGTGGGCGCGCCCAAGAGCCTCAAGCTCACCAGCATCGAAGACCTGGCGGGCAAGACCGTGGCCGTAACCCGTGGCGGCCCGCAAGACAAGATCCTGACCGAACGCGCACCGCAGGCCAAAGTGGTGCGGTTTGACGACGAGTCCGCCTCCATCACTGCCGCCGCCACCGGCCAGGCCGACATCGTGGCCATCACGCCGCCGATCATTGCGGCCATCGCCAAGAAGAACCCGTCGCGCGACTTTGAGACCAAGTTCATCCTGCAGTCGTACCAACTGGGCGTGGCCATGCGCAAAGGCCAACCCGAGCTGATGGCCGCCGTGAACGGCTGGATCAAGACCAACCTGGCCAACGGCAAGCTCAACGACATCCATGTGAAGTACGCGGGCGTGCCGATCCCCAAAGAAATCATCGACGGCGCCAAGTAAGCGCCTTCCAACACAACGCCTGCGACATGGGGCGATATGACGGGCGGTGGGCCATGCCACCCGCTCAGCTGCGCCCTGCCCTGGTCCATCACCAACAAAGGAAATTCTTATGAGCCGTCATTTCGGCGCCATCCGCCAACTTGGCTATGTGGTCCACGACATCGAAGCCGCCATGGACTACTGGAGCAAGACCCTGGGCGTGGGCCCCTGGTTCTACAACCCCAAGGTCCCGATCAAGAACTACGTGTACAAGGGCGAGCGCTACGAGCCGCACAACTCGGTGGCGCTGGCCAACTCGGGCTATGTGCAGGTCGAGCTGATCCAGACACGCAACGATGTGCCGTCGATGTACCGCGACTTTCTGCAGGCCGGGCGCACCGGGCTGCAGCACGTGGCGTACTGGACGAGCGACTACGACGCAGACCTGGCGCGCCTGACGGCCCAGGGCTTCAAGACGGCGATGAGCGGCGAGGTGGGCGAAAAAGGCCGCTTTGTTTACTTCGACACCGAGTACCACCCGGGCACGGTGATCGAGCTGTCGGAAGTGGCGGGCCCCAAGGGCCGCATGTTCGACCTGATCCGTGCGGAGTCGGAAACGTGGGACGGGACGACGGACCCGGTGCGGCCGTTCCCGGATCTCTCCAAGATCTGATGAAGGCCTGAAGAAGGTCTGAGTTTCAATCCAAATTAGCCCCTAGCGCTTATCCCATAAGCGCTAGCAGCTATCAAAACAGTAGTAACACACCCCATGTCCCCAGACCGCTTTGAAGCCACCTACCTGATCGAGACCCCGCTGGACCCGGCTCACGTGGCCGAAGTGCTGGCGGGCGAGCAGTCGTGCGGCACCTTCACCCGGGTAGAGGGCGAGACCGACGCGCTGCGCGAACGCGCCCGCGCCACGGTCGAGTCGGTCGAGCTGCTGGACGTGGCGCCCGCGCCCTCCCTGCCCAACGGCTGGATGCAGCGGCGCGGCATGTTCGACACGCCGCAGACCTGGCAGCGGGCCCGGCTGCGGGTGAGCTTTCCGTGCGACAACATCGGGCCCAACCTGCCGACGCTGGCCGCCACGGTGTCGGGAAATCTGTACGACCTGGGCGAGGTCACCGGCCTGCGCCTGGAGTCGATGAAACTGCCCAGCGCGTACCGCGCTCAGTTCGACATGCCCCGCCATGGCATCGCCGGCACCCGCGCGCTGACCGGCGTGCAGGGCCGCCCGCTGATCGGCACCATCATCAAACCCAACGTGGGCCTGTCGGCCGAAGAAACCGGCGACCTGGCAGGCCGCCTGTGCGCCGCCGGGGTGGACTTCATCAAGGACGACGAGGTCTGCGCCAACCCCGTTCACGCGCCACTGGCCGACCGCGTCAAGGCCGTGATGCGCCGGGTGCGCGCCCACCAGGACAAGACCGGCAAGCGGGTGATGGTGGCCTTCAACATCACCGACGAGACCGATGCCATGCGCCGCCATGCGGACCTGATCGCCGCCGAAGGCGGAAGCTGCGTGATGGTCAGCCTGAACTGGTGCGGCTACTCGGCCGTGCAAACCCTGCGCCGCCACAGCCCGCTGGCGCTGCACGGGCACCGCAACGGCTACGGCGCGCTGTCGCGCCACCCGCTGCTGGGCTTTTCGTTCAACGCCTGGCAGACGCTGTGGCGCCTGGCGGGCGTGGACCACATGCACGTGCATGGCCTGCAGGGCAAGTTCTCGCAGACCGACGAGGAAGTCATCGAATCCGCCCACGACACCCTGGACCCGCTGTGCGAAGGCCTGGACGACCGCGTGCTGCCCGCCTTCTCCAACGGCCAGTGGGCCGGCACCGTGCCTGCCACCTGGGACAGCATCCAGTCCAACGACCTGCTGTTCATGTCCGGCGGCGGCATCCTGGCCCACCCCGACGGCCCCGCTGCGGGCGTGGCCAGCCTGCAGCAGGCGTGGGATGCGGTGCAGACGGGCGAAACCCTGGCCCAACGCGCCACCCACGCATCCGAGCTGCGCCGTGCGATCGAATTCTTCGGCAAGAAATAAACAATGACGACGAGTGCCCCCCTGTACGGCTGGTACGGCGACGACTTCACCGGCGCCACCGACACCCTGGCCGTGCTGGCCCAGGCCGGCCTGCGCTCGATGCTGTTCATGGGCGTGCCCAGCGCAGAGGCCCTGGCCGCCGCCGGGCCGCTCGATGCGGTGGGCATCGCGGGCGCTGCGCGCGCCATGCCGCCAGAGGCCATGCGGGCCGAGATGTCCGCTGTAGGCCGCTTCTTTGAAAAGCTGGCGCCGCCGGTGCTGCACTACAAGGTGTGCTCCACCTTCGACAGCGCCCCGCATGTCGGCAACATCGCTTGCGGTATTCAGACCCTGCACCCGTTTGTGAGCAACCGCTGGGTGCCCATCGTGGGCGGGCAGCCCAGCCTGGGACGCTACTGCGCGTTCAGCAACCTGTTCGCTGCCGCAGGCACGGGCGGCGCCGTGCACCGCATCGACCGGCACCCCACCATGCGCCAGCACCCGGTCACGCCCATGGGCGAGGCTGATCTTCGGCTCCATCTGGCGCGCCAAGGGCTGGAGGGCATCGCCGCCCTGCACTACCCGCTATACGAAGCCACCACCGACGGCCTGGACGCCGCCCTGCAAGCCCTGCTGGCGCATGACGCAGCGTCCCACGCCATGGCGCCCACCTTGCTGGACCTGACCACGCCCGGCCAGTTGGCCACCGTGGGCCGCCTGCTGTGGCAGCAGTCCCAACATGCCCGGTTGCTGGCCGTGGGCTCCAGCGCCGTGGCCCAGGCGCTGGTCGCCCACTGGGGCAAGCCGGCGTCCGCAGCCGCTGCACCACTGGCACCCGCCGACGGGCCGGTGTTGGCCTGGGCGGGCAGCTTGTCCCCCCTGACCGCCGCGCAAGTGCAGACCGCCACCGCATACCACCGCATCGCAGTGGACGCCCAACGGCTGTGCAGTGATACGGGCTACGCCCAGGGTCTGCGAGACGCCATCTGCGCGGGGCTGCAGAGCGGAGAGAACGTACTGGCCTTCACCGGTCCCACGGACGGCGCGCCGCTGGCCGCTGCGGCCTCTTCCACCGATGTCGCCCAGGCCAGCGCCGATCTGATCGCCCGCGTAGTGCAAGCCCGCGCAGAACGCGGCGCGCCACTGCGCCGCATCGGCATCGCTGGCGGTGACACGTCAAGCCACGCAGTCCAGGCGCTGCAGTTGTGGGGGCTGTCGTACAAGACCACGGTCTGCCCCGGCGTCACGCTGAGCAGCGCGCACAGCGCAGACCCGTCACGCCACGGGCTGGAGTTGATGCTCAAGGGTGGACAGATGGGCGGAACGGATCTGTTCGAAAGACTGCTCGGCACCGCCTGACGGAGACATCCAGGCGATAAAAAGCCCGCGCATGGCGGGCTCCTTATGGAAGGGCTTAGCGGCAGGCAAGCCTGCAGCTATTCCTTCAAACGCGTGGAACCGGAGTGCCTGAGTTCACGCACAGCGCCAGGTTCAGCGCCTTGATGGCCGTCTTGTAGTCCTCGCGCTCGATCACGAACTGCATGTTCACCTGCCGCAGGGTCTGGGACACGCAGTTCACGTTGACCCGCGCATCGGCCAGCGCCTGCGCGGCCTTGGCCAGCACGCCAGGGATGCCGATGTTGGAGCCGATGGTGCACACAATCGCGCTGGGCTTGATCGTCACGATCTGGTAGTCCTCCTGCAGCTCCGCCACCAGTTCGGGGGTGACCTGGTTGTCCCACACCAGATGGGCGATGGAGTTGGCGTTGGTTGCCTTCAGGATGTAGCTCACATCGTGCTTGCAGAACACGTTCATCAAGCCCGCATCAAAGCCCACCGTGCCCACCATGCTGGGGTCGTGGATCTCGATCAGCGTGACCTTGTCGGTGCCGGTCACGATCTCCACACGCGCGCGCTCACCCACGAAGTCCTTGGTGATCAGCGTGCCGGGGTGGTCGGGCTCGAACGTGTTCTTCAGGCGGATCGGGATGCCGGCCAGTTCCATGGGCTTGGCGGCCTTGGGGTGGATGGCTTCCATGCCCACGTCGGCCAGCTGATCGGCCACGTCGTAATTGGTGGCGCCCACCACGATGGCGTTTTCCAGGCCCACGAGGTTGGGGTCGGCGGACGAGAGGTGGAATTCCTTGTGGATCACGGCCTCTGCGGGGCGCACTTCCACGGCGATCTTGCTGAACGTGACCTCGGAATAGCCGCGGTCAAACTCGCGCATGATGCCTTCGGTGCCCTTGGTATAGCCGGTGGCCACCACCACCTTGTCGCTCAGGTCCAGACCCTTGAAGCTTTGCGCGATGCGCTCGTCAATGGTCCAGGCTTCGTTGTCGTCAAAACCGGCCAGGTCCATCAGGATGGCGTTGACGCCACTGGCCTTGAGGATCTCGACCGAGTTGAACGCGCTGTGCGACTCACCAATGGAGGCCAGCACCTCGCGCGCGGCCAGCAGCACATCCTTGCGGCTCAAGTAGCCGCTGGCCAGCACGTGCTGCATGGCGTTCAGGTACTCACGCGCCTGGCCAATACGCTGGTCGATGAAGGCATCGGCCACATCCAGCGGCAGGCCCAGGTCGGCGTAGCCCGCGTTCAGCTTTTTCAGGCTGGCGGCCAGCTGGGTCAGGGCGTCCTGGTAGCCCTTGCCCTCTGCAAATAGGGCATAGATGCCGCGCTCGCCCGTCTTCTTGTGCTCCAGCAACTGGTTCGTCACGCCCGAGTAGGCGGACACCACATAGATCCGGCCATAGATGCGCTTGGGATCGTGCAGCATGATGTGGCGCAGCACATCGCCAAAGGCGGTCATGGAAGTGCCGCCGATTTTCTCGACAGAGATCTTGGAGGAGTTGACGTCTGACATGGACAAGCTCAGAGGAGCAAAAAGGATTGGGAGGCCGGGCGGATGTCCTGCCCCATGGATTGCGGCAGAAAACCCTCTATTTTCCACGACTTTTGTCGGGACTCCTGCGCGGGGCAAGCACAGCTGCAGCCGGGGGATGCATTGGCAGGACACTGCCCGCCGAGTATGGGTGGCATGCGCAACCTGGCCGTCGCCTGCTCGGCGGCTCGCTTACCGTTGTTGGGCGGCCAGCTTTCATGCGTCCATGGCAAAGGCGTTCGCGTGGCCATGGCGGCAGTTCACGCCGTGGGCACGCGTCCTGCGCCAAACAGTGTTCGCAGGTCGTCAGCTTGAATCGCGCGGTGCGTTGCGTTCAGGAAGTACGGGGTCATGTTGTGGTGAGCGCAGCGCTGGACCAGCAGCTCAAAACGCTGTTCCATGTTGGCTTCCCCGGCCCAGTGGGCCCGCACGAGGTTAGCCTGGTACGGTTTGACGGCGATCGCCTGGCGCGGCTCCCCCAGGTCATAGACCAGAAAGTCCGCCAATGTCCGGCATTGGTCCAAGACAGGCAACACCTCGGCTATCAGCCAGTCCGCAGTCGCTGCCAGGAAATGATCCAACTGGCTTGGGTTCGAAATTTCCACCGGGTTGATGTCATAGGCGCCGGACCGCAACGGGCTGACGAACTGCTGCACCACCCCCGCATGGATGATGTGCAAATCAATCATGTGCTGCGGTTCGCACAGCGGCGCCAGCTCTGCCGGCAGCACCGGACGAAGCCCTGCTGATGTGCGAGCCTCGTACAACGCGCCGTCCGAGCGGCTCTTCCATCCGAGCGAGATTCGCTGCAATCCCAGGGGCGAATCCCGGAGCCAGTGGACTTGCATCGTGACCGACGACGACCTCGCGATCTCCAGCCTGAACCCGTGCGTGTGCAATTGCGGATGGACCAGCGCTCGCACGCGGCCTTCGATATCGGGCAGCTTTGCAGGCGCTGGCGCCGGGTTGCTCCAGGCCAAATGCTCTCGCCCTTGAGGCGACAGCCGCCAAGGGCCGGGCACAAAACATTCACCGGTGCTGTCGTCGTAGACGCTAAGTCCCAGTTCCACCGCTGCATCCACGAGCCGGGGATAGAACAGCGTCAGATCATGGATGTCCACGGCCAAGACCGCATCGTCCGGCAGCGCGGTGGGTGTGCCCAGGTCCCACGCATCGCCGTATTCGGGAAACGCGGCTTTCATGCGCTGGGCCAGCTCGACGAACTTTGGATTCAGCGCGGCCCGCTGGTCGGCGAGGCGCTTGAACGCGGCCTGCGCCTCGGCCCAGTTCGTCGGAGTGGGCTGGTCCCAGATATGGAGGGCGTAACTCATGACGAACTATTTTCCATGCGCTTTGCGCCGTGCCACATGCACATTGCAAACCTGCTGTGGCAACTTCCCAAAACCAATACACGCCCGGTAAAGCGGGCAAAGTTCATGCATTTCAAAATCGGCTCCCTGATTGCTGACGCGAGCCGCCCATGGCCCAAACCTGCTGACTACAACTGGACTGTGCGTGCACAGTTCAAGGCAGTCTGCCATGCCAACCATACGGAATCGAATTGCACGATGCTCGCCAGGTTTCCATCTAACATCCCCAGGTCCTAAAAGCCCTCAAAAATATCTGCGTCGCCAATAAGAAGGCCGCACAGCTCATAGAGCTTGTGCGGCCAACTCAAGTCAGGAGTGATTCGAGGAGCTTGTCAAATCACTTCTTCTGCGGCGGCACATCCGTGCACGAGCCGTGTGCAATCTCCGCCGCCATGCCGATGCTCTCGCCCAGCGTGGGGTGCGGGTGGATGGTCTTGCCGATGTCCACGGCGTCGGCGCCCATCTCGATGGCCAGCGCAATCTCGCCGATCATGTCGCCAGCGTGCGTGCCGACCATGCCGCCGCCGAGGATCTTGCCGTGGCCGTGGGCCTCGGGCGAGTCGTCGAACAGCAGCTTGGTGACGCCTTCGTCGCGGCCGTTGGCGATGGCGCGGCCGGAGGCCGTCCAGGGGAACAGGCCCTTCTTGACCTTGATACCTTGCGCCTTGGCCTGGTCTTCCGTCAGGCCCACCCATGCCACCTCGGGGTCGGTGTAGGCCACGCTGGGGATCACGCGGGCGTTGAAGGCGGCGGATGCCAGCTCCTTGTTGCCCTGCAGTTCACCCGCGATGACCTCGGCCGCCACGTGTGCCTCATGCACCGCCTTGTGCGCCAGCATGGGCTGGCCCACGATGTCGCCAATGGCGAAGATGTGCGGCACGTTGGTGCGCATCTGGATGTCGACGTTGATGAAGCCACGGTCCGTGACGGCCACGCCCGCCTTCTCGGCGGCGATCTTCTTGCCGTTGGGCGTGCGGCCCACGGCCTGCAGCACCAGGTCGTACACCTGCGGCGCGGGGGCCGTACCGCCCTCTTCCGCTGCGGCAAACGTCACCTCGATGCCTTCGGGTGTGGCCTTGGCGCCCACCGTCTTGGTCTTGAGCATGATGTTGTCAAAACGCTTGGCATTCATCTTCTGCCAGATCTTGACGAGGTCGCGGTCGGCGCCCTGCATCAGGCCGTCCATCATTTCGACCACATCGAGGCGCGCGCCCAGCGTGCTGTACACGGTGCCCATTTCCAGGCCGATGATGCCGCCGCCCAGGATGAGCATGCGCTTCGGAACACCCTGGAGCGCCAGGGCTCCGGTGGAGTCGACAACGCGTGGATCGTCGGGCATGAAGGGCAGGCGCACGGCCTGGCTGCCGGCGGCGATGATGGCTTTCTTGAAGGCGATGACCTTCTTGGTGCCGGTCTTTTCCTGCGCCGTGCCGCTGGTCTCTTCCACCTCGAGGTGGTTGGCACCGACGAAGCTGCCGTAGCCGCGCACGGTGGTGACCTTGCGCATCTTGGCCATGGCCGCCAGGCCGCCGGTGAGCTTGCCGATGACCTTCTCCTTGTGGCCGCGCAGCTTGTCAATGTTGACCGCCGGTGCGCCAAAGTCCACGCCCAGGTCGGCCATGTGGCTGACCTCGTCCATGACGGCCGCCACGTGCAGCAGGGCCTTGGACGGGATGCAGCCCACGTTCAGGCACACGCCGCCCAGGGTGGCGTAGCGCTCGACGATGACGACCTTGAGGCCCAAGTCGGCCGCGCGGAAGGCGGCACTGTAGCCGCCAGGGCCACCGCCGAGCACGAGCACGTCGCAGTCCAGGTCGGCCGTGCCAGCAAAGCTGGATGCTACTGGATTGATAGCTGCTTGCGCTTGTGGTGCGGGCGCTGGAGCCGATTTTGGTGCAGATGCTGCAGCCACGGGTGTCGCAGGTGCCGGTGCGGCTGCCGGGGCCGCCGCGCCAGCACCCTCCACCTCCAGCGTCAGCACCACCGAGCCTTCGGCGATCTTGTCGCCGAGCTTCACTTTCAGCTCCTTGACCACGCCAGCATGGCTGGAAGGGATCTCCATGGAGGCCTTGTCGGACTCCACGGTGATGAGGCTCTGCTCGGCCTTGATGGTGTCGCCGGGTTTGACGAGCACTTCGATGATGGCCACTTCGGCGAAGTCGCCGATGTCGGGCACCTTGATGTCGATGATTGCCATGGTGTGTCTTGCCCTTTCGTTACATCACGATGCGGCGGAAGTCCGCCAGCAGCGAGGCAAAGTACACGTTGAAGCGCGCAGCGCTGGCGCCGTCGATCACGCGGTGGTCCCAGCTCAGGCTCAAAGGCAGCATGAGGCGCGGCGCGAACTGCTTGCCGTCCCATTTGGGCTCCAGGCTGCTCTTGCACACGCCCATGATGGCGACTTCAGGCGCGTTGATGATGGGCGTGAAGTAGCGCCCGCCAATGCCGCCCAGCGAGCTGATGGAGAAGCAGCCGCCGGTCATGTCGGCCGGGCCGAGCTTGCCGTCGCGGGCCTTCTTGGCCAGGTCGCCCATCTCTTGCGAGATCTGCACGATGCCCTTCTTGTCGGCGTCGCGGATGACGGGCACGACGAGGCCGTTGGGCGTGTCGGCCGCGAAGCCGATGTGGAAGTAGTTCTTGAGCACCAGCTGGTCGCCGTCGAGCGAGCTGTTGAACTCGGGGAACTTCTTGAGCGCGGCCACGGCGGCCTTGATCATGAAGGCGAGCATGGTGACCTTGACGCCGCTCTTCTCGTTTTCCTTGTTGAACTGCACGCGGAAGGCTTCGAGGTCGGTGATGTCCGCGTCGTCGTGGTTGGTGACGTGCGGGATGACGACCCAGTTGCGGTGCAGGTTGGCACCGCTGATCTTCTTGATGCGCGAGAGGTCCTTGCGCTCCACGGGGCCGAACTTGGTGAAGTCCACCTTGGGCCAGGGCAACAGGTCCAGGCCCACGCCGGAACCGCCCGCCGCTGCAGGCGCCTTGGCAGCCTGCGCCTTGGTCTGGGCGGCACCCGCCATCACCTGCTTGGTGAAGGACTGCACATCGTCCTGCGTGATGCGGCCCTTGGGGCCGGTGCCCTTGACCTCGTCGATGGGCACGCCCAGCTCGCGGGCGAACTTGCGCACGGAAGGGCTGGCGTGGGGCAGGCCCACGGTGGGCGTGCCGGGCTGGTGGGCGGGCACGGAGGCCGTGGCGGCGACCGGTGCAGCGGCTGCAGCAACCGGTGCGGGGGCGGCAACAGGCGCAGCAGCGGGAGCCGCCGCCGGCGCTGCGGGTGCTGCAGCTGCAGCAGGCGCACTGCCCGCCACGCCTTCCAGCAGGGCCACGAGGTCGCCGATGTTGACGGTGTCGCCGATCTTGACCTTGAGCTCCTTGAGCACGCCGGCGGCGGGCGAAGGGATCTCCATGGAGGCCTTGTCGGATTCGACGGTGAACAGCGACTGCTCGACCTTGATGGTGTCACCCACCTTGACCAGCAGTTCAATGACGGCCACGTCCTTGAAGTCGCCGATGTCGGGCACGCGCACTTCCACCGGGCCCGCAGCCGCAGGGGCTGCGGCGGGCGCAGCCGGCGCAGGCGCGGCTGCGGCCACGGGGGCTGCAGCCGGGGCGGCAGCGGGTGCAGGTGCCGCCGCCGCAGCGCCCGCGTCGGCGGCTTCCACCACGGCGATCACGGAGCCCTGCTTGACCTTGTCGCCCAGGGCGATCTTGAGTTCCTTGACCACGCCTGCGTGACTGGATGGAATCTCCATGGAGGCCTTGTCGGACTCCACGGTGATGAGCGACTGCTCGGCCTTGACCGTGTCGCCCACCTTGACCAGCAGTTCGATCACGCCCACTTCGTCGAAATCCCCGATGTCCGGGACTTGAATGTCTACCAATGCCATTGTTGTCTCCGTTCGGTTTATGCGTAGAGCGGGTTGACCTTGTCGGCCTGGATGTTGTACTTGGCAATCGCCTCGGCCACCTTGGTGGCGGGCAGCACGCCGTCTTCGCTCAGTGCCTTGAGTGCAGCGACCACGATGTAGTGGCGGTTGATCTCGAAGTGCTCGCGCAGCTTGCTGCGGAAGTCACTGCGGCCAAAGCCGTCGGTGCCCAGCACCTTGTAGGTGCGGCCCTTGGGGATGAAGGGGCGGATCTGCTCGGCATAGGCCTTCATGTAGTCGGTGGACGCGACCACGGGGCCTTGCGATGCGGACAGTTGCTGCGTGACGAACGGCACCTTGGCCGCTTCGGTCGGGTGCAGCAGGCTCCAGCGCTCGGCGTTCTGGCCGTCGCGGGTCAGTTCGTTGAAGCTCGGGCAGCTCCACACCGAGGCGGCCACGCCCCAGTCCTTTTCGAGCAGCTCCTGTGCAAAGAACGATTCGCGCAGGATGGTGCCGCTGCCCAGCAGTTGCACCGTGGGCGCATCCTTGGGCAGTGCGGGCGCCTGCTTGCACAGGTACATGCCCTTGATGATCTGCTCCTCGGTGCCGGGCTGCAGGCCGGGCATGGGGTAGTTTTCGTTCAGCAGCGTCAGGTAGTAGAAGACGTTCTCCTGGCGCTCGACCATGCGCTTCATGCCGTCGTGCATGATCACCGCGACTTCGTGCGCGAAGGTCGGGTCGTAGCTCACGCAGTTGGGGATGGTGTTGGCCAGGATGTGGCTGTGGCCGTCTTCATGCTGCAGGCCTTCGCCGTTGAGCGTGGTGCGGCCCGAGGTGCCGCCCAAGAGGAAGCCACGCGCCTGCATGTCGCCCGCCGCCCAGGCCAGGTCGCCGATGCGCTGGAAGCCGAACATGGAGTAGTACACGTAGAACGGGATCATGATCCGGTTGTTCGTGCTGTAGCTGGTGGCCGCCGCGATCCAGCTGCTCATGCCGCCGGCTTCGTTGATGCCTTCCTGCAGGATCTGGCCGGCCTTGTCTTCCTTGTAGTACATGACCTGGTCCTTGTCGACCGGGGTGTACTGCTGGCCTGCGGGGTTGTAGATGCCGATCTGGCGGAACAGGCCTTCCATGCCGAAGGTGCGGGCCTCGTCCACCAGGATGGGCACCACGCGCGGGCCCAGGGCCTGATCGCGCAGCAGCTGGGTGAGGAAGCGCACGTAAGCCTGCGTGGTGGAGATTTCGCGGCCTTCGGGCGTGGCTTCCAGGATGGCCTTGAAGGTGTCCAGCGCGGGCACGGTGAAGCTCTCGTCGGCTTTCACGCGGCGGTGCGGCAGGTACCCGCCCAGGGCCTTGCGGCGCTCGTGCAGGTACTTCATTTCCGGGGTGTCGTCGGCCGGCTTGTAGAAAGGCAGCTCGGCGAGCTGGCTGTCCGGGACGGGGATGTTGAAGCGGTCGCGGAAGGCCTTGATGTCTTCGTCGCTGAGCTTCTTCGTCTGGTGGACGGTGTTCTTGCCTTCGCCGATCTTGCCCATGCCAAAGCCCTTGACGGTCTTGACCAGCAGGACGGAGGGCTGGCCGCCGTGGTTCTGCGCGGCATGGAATGCGGCATAGACCTTTTGCGAATCATGGCCGCCGCGCTGCAGGTTCCAGATCTCGTCGTCGGTCATGTGCTCGACCATCTTCAGGGTGCGCGGGTCGCGGCCGAAGAAGTTCTTGCGCACGTAGGCACCGTCGTTGGCCTTCATGGCCTGGTAGTCGCCATCGTTGGTTTCCATCATGAGCTTGCGCAGCGCGCCGTCCTTGTCGGCGGCCAGCAGCGCATCCCAGCCCTTGCCCCAGATCAGCTTGATGACGTTCCAGCCAGCACCACGGAACTCGCCTTCGAGCTCCTGGATGATCTTGCCGTTGCCACGCACGGGGCCGTCCAGGCGCTGCAGGTTGCAGTTGATGACGAACACCAGGTTGTCCAGCTTCTCGCGCGCGGCCAGGCCGATGGCGCCCAGGGATTCGACCTCGTCCATTTCGCCGTCGCCGCAGAACACCCAGACCTTGCGGTTCTCGGTGTTGGCGATGCCACGGGCGTGCAGGTACTTGAGGAAACGCGCCTGGTAGATGGCCATCAGCGGGCCCAGGCCCATGGACACGGTGGGGAACTGCCAGAACTCGGGCATGAGCTTGGGGTGCGGGTAGCTCGACAGGCCCTTGCCGTCCACTTCCTGGCGGAAATTGAGCAGCTGGTCTTCGGAGAGGCGGCCTTCGAGGTAGGCGCGGGCATAGATGCCGGGGGATACGTGGCCCTGGATGTAGAGCAGGTCACCGCCGTGGTTCTCGCTCTCGGCGTGCCAGAAATGGTTGAAGCCGGCGCCGAACATGCTGGCCAGCGAGGCAAAGGAGCCGATGTGGCCGCCCAGGTCGCCGCCTTCGGGCGGATGGTGGCGGTTGGCCTTGACGACCATGGCCATGGCGTTCCAGCGCATGTAGGCGCGCAGGCGCTGTTCGATTTCGAGGTTGCCGGGGCTGCGTGCCTCCTGGCCGGGCTCGATGGTGTTCACGTAGCCGGTGTTGGCCGAGAACGGCAGGTCCACGCTGTTCTGGCGGGCATGTTCCAGCAATTGCTCCAGCAGGTAGTGGGCGCGCTCGGCCCCCTCCTTGTCGATGACGGCGGACAGCGCATCCATCCACTCACGGGTTTCCTGCTGGTCGGTGTCGGTGGCGGGCGCGGCGCCGTTTCCGGCCTGGGGGTCGGGCTGAGCTGACATGCTTTGTCTCCTGTAGGTGTGGCAGCAATTTAGTACGTTGGCTCTAGTTTCGCATATTTTTTGATAATTTCAAATGGTGCTTATTCATTTCACATTACAAGAAAATGCTGCAGACGCACATTGACCCGCCGTCCCGACACCGGGCATCGCCTCCCCTACACTTGGAACATGGACTCCCTGCCCCCCACGTCTTCCCCCACCGCCATGGTCGTGGCCGCGCCCGCCCGCTGGTGGCGCAAGTGGTGGCGCGGGTTGTCGCCCACCCGGCAGGACCGGTTCGCGGCCCTGGCGCCGCTGGCCGCCGTGCTGATGTTTCTCGCGGCCATCGTGGCCGCGTTCTGGTATTTGCGCGCCGAGGAGGCCGAGCGCGAGCAGGAAGCCCTGCGGCGCGATGTGGAATATGCGCAACAGCGCGTGCGGCTGCGGCTGCTGGAGCGGCAGGAACAGCTCATGCGCATCGCGCGCGACCTGTCCAACCAGGAGCTGGAGCGCACGGAATTCGTGAGCCGCGCCGAAACCCTGATCAGCCAGTACCCCGAGCTGCAGGCCATCACCTGGATCGACGAGCGCCGCCGCATCCGCGCCAGCCACGCGGCCCCCACGCTGGCCAGCAGCGAACTGCGCATCGCGGGCGAAGTGCTCAAGCCGGGCGACACCGCCGACACCTTCGGGCTGGCGCGCGACCTGCAGCAGCCGGTGTACGCCCAGCCGGCCGCCACCTCGGGCGACTCGACGCCGCTGCTGCAGCTGCAGGTGCCCTTGAACAACCAGGGCAAGTTCAGCGGCGTGGTGCTGGGCGAATACTCCATCGACAGCCTGCTGCGCTATGGCACGCCCACCGAAGTGCTGGCGCGCTACGCCGTCACGCTGCTGGACGGCAAGAACCAGGTTCTGGCGGGCACCCCCCTGGGCCCGCGCAACACCGCCACCCAGCTCCTGCCCTGGACGCCCCGCGCCAATGAATACGAGGTGCCCGTGTCGCCCGTGGGCAACGGGCTGGTGCTCAAGGCCCAGGCCTACCGCACCTCGCTGGGCGTGGTCGGCAGCGGGCTTTTCTGGCTGGTGGGCACGCTTTCCGCCATGACGGCATGGATGCTGATCGCCACCTGGCGCCACACCCGCCGCCGCATGCAGGCACAACAGGCCCTGGTGGCCGAGACGAATTTCCGCCGCGCGATGGAGAACTCCATCCTCACCGGCATGCGTGCGCTGGACATGGAAGGCCGCATCACCTATGTGAACGCCGCCTTCTGCCAGATGACAGGCTGGAGCGAGGCGGAACTCGTGGGCCTGAAGGCGCCCTTCCCTTACTGGCCCGACTCCGACCACGAAGCCCTGCACGCCAAGCTGCGCGACGAGCTGTCCGGCAAGACCATCGTGGGCGGCTTTCAGGTGCGGGTGCGGCGCAAGAGCGGCACCTTGTTCGATGCCCGCCTGTATGTCTCGCCTCTGATCGATGCGCACGGCCAGCAAACGGGCTGGATGACGTCGATGACCGACATCACCGAGCCCAACCGCATCCGCGAGCAGCTCTCGGCATCGCACGAACGCTTCACCATCGTGCTCGAATCGCTGGACGCGTCGGTGTCGGTGGCCCCGCTGGGCAGCGAAGAGCTGCTGTTCGCCAACAAGCTCTACCGCCAATGGTTCGGCTCGCAGACCGGCGGGCACCTGCAGCTGGTCGCCCAGGCCGGCGTGGTGCCCGTGGCGGGCACCGACCACCGGGGCATGGACGACGAGGACGGCCTCATGGGCCTGCCGACCGACCCGCTGACCAGCGCCCGCACCGAGAACGCCGAGATTTACCTGCCCGACCTGGGCAAGTGGCTGGAAGTGCGCTCGCGCTACCTCAACTGGGTGGACGGTCGCCTGGCCCAGATGGTGATCGCCACCGACATCACCCCCCGCCGCCAGGCCGAGGAGCAGGCGGCGCGCCAGGCCGAGCGCGCGCAGTCGGTCAGCCGCCTCATCACCATGGGCGAAATGGCCTCCAGCGTGGCGCACGAGCTCAACCAGCCGCTCACGGCCATCAACAACTACTGCAGTGGCATGGTCTCGCGCATCCAGAGCGGCCAGCTCACCGAGGAGGCGCTCCTCACGGCGCTGCAGAAGACGGCCCACCAGGCGCAGCGCGCGGGCCAGATCATCCAGCGCATCCGCGCCTTCGTGAAGAAGAGCGAGCCCAACCGCACCCTGGCCGACGTGCACTCGATGGTCAACGAAGCCGTGGAGCTGGCCGACATCGAGCTGCGCCGCCACAACGTGCGCCTCACGCACTACGTAGCCGCCCGCCTGCCACCCGTGATGGCCGACACCATCCTGATCGAACAGGTGCTGGTCAACCTCATGAAGAACGGCGCCGAGGCCATCCAGCACGCCAGCCGCCCCCCGTCCGGGCGCAGCGTGGAGCTGCGCGTCGTGCCCAAGCACATCGAGGACCGCGAGGTGGTGGAGTTCTCCGTGCAGGACACCGGCAAGGGCCTGGCGCCCGAGGTGCTCGAACGGCTGTTCGAAGCCTTCTTCTCCACCAAGGAAGAAGGCATGGGCATGGGCCTCAATCTGTGCCGCAGCATCGTCGAGTCGCACCAGGGCCGGATGCAGGCGGAGAACCTCTACAATGGATCGGAGGTCACAGGCTGCAGGTTCTCCTTCTGGCTGCCGCTTGCCAAGCCTGCTGATGCCACTACAAATTCTGTAGCACACGTACGAAACCCAAGGACAATTGCATGAGCTTGATTCCGAAAAAAGGCACTGTTTACGTTGTAGACGACGACGAAGCAGTTCGCGATTCCCTGCAGTGGCTGCTGGAAGGCAAGGACTACCGGGTGCGTTGCTTTGATTCGGCCGAAACGTTTCTGTCGCGCTACGACCCGCGCGAGGTGGCCTGCCTGATCGTGGACATCCGCATGGGCGGCATGACGGGCCTGGAGCTGCAGGACCGCCTCATCGAGCGCAAGTCGCCCCTGCCCATCGTGTTCATCACCGGCCACGGCGACGTGCCGATGGCGGTGAACACCATGAAGAAGGGCGCGCTCGACTTCATCCAGAAGCCCTTTGACGAGGAAGAACTGGTCGGATTGGTCGAGCGCATGCTGGACCACGCCCGCGAGGCCTTCGCGGGCTACCAGCAGGCCGCCAGCCGCGATGCCCTGCTGTCCAAGCTCACCAGCCGCGAAGCGCAGGTTCTGGAGCGCATCGTCGCCGGCCGCCTGAACAAGCAGATCGCGGACGACCTGGGCATCAGCATCAAGACGGTGGAGGCGCACCGCGCCAACATCATGGAAAAGCTCAACGCCAACACCGTGGCGGACCTGCTCAAGATCGCGCTGGGCCAGAACGCGCCCAAGGCGTAATACTTATTTTTTTGATAGCTGCTTGCGCTTTCCAATAAAGCGCCAGAGCCCGATTTGACGGATATTTTTTGACATGACCGCCCAACTCATCGACGGCAACGCCCTTTCCCGCCAACTGCGCGCCGACGTGGCGCAACGCGCCGCCGCCCTGAAGGCCCGGGGCACCACGCCCGGGCTGGCGGTGGTCCTGGTGGGCGACAACCCCGCCAGCCAGGTGTACGTGCGCAACAAGGTCAAGGCCTGCGAAGACGGTGGCCTGCATTCCGTCCTTGAAAAATACGAGGCCGACATGACCGAGGCCGCCCTGCTGGCCCGCGTGGAAGCCCTCAACAACGACCCCGCCATCCACGGCATCCTGGTGCAACTGCCCCTGCCCCGGCACATTGACGCGCAGAAGGTGATCGAGGCCATCTCGCCCGCCAAGGACGTGGACGGCTTCCACATCGCCAGCGCCGGGGCCCTGATGACCGGCATGCCCGGCTTCTGGCCCTGCACGCCCTACGGCTGCATGAAGATGCTGGAGAGCATCGGCTACGACCTCAAGGGCAAACACGCCGTGGTCATCGGTCGCAGCAACATCGTGGGCAAGCCGATGGCGCTGATGCTGCTGGGCCAGAACGCCACCGTCACCATCTGCCACAGCGCCACGCAGGACCTCAAGGCGCAAACCCTGCAGGCCGACGTGATCGTGGCGGCGGTCGGCAAACGCAATGTGCTGACCGCCGACATGGTCAAGCCCGGCGCCGTGGTGATCGACGTGGGCATGAACCGCAACGACGAAGGCAAGCTCTGCGGCGACGTAGACTTCGACGGCGTCAAGGAAGTGGCCGGCTGGATCACCCCCGTGCCTGGCGGGGTTGGCCCCATGACCATTACCATGCTGCTGGTGAACACCATCGAAGCCGCCGAGCGCACCGCAGCGCACTGACCTGGGTCAGTGCCGTCGATGCCGGCTGCTTTGCAACTTGAACCCGCGCCATCTGGCGCCATCTGATTTCGCATGAGCAACGCCCTCCTCGACTTCTCGGACCTTCCCCATTTCGACCGCATCGCACCGCAGGACGTGGCCCCTGCCGTCGACGTCCTGCTGGAGCGCGCCAACGCGGCGCTGGAAACAGTCACCGCACCGGACTTTCCGGCGCGCTGGGACGCGATCGCCAAGGTACTGGACGTGGCGACCGAGCAGCTGGGAACCGCTTGGGGCAGCGTCAGCCACCTCAACAGCGTGGCCGACACGCCGGAACTGCGCGCGGCCTACAACGCCGCCCTGCCACGGGTGACGGAGTTCTGGACCCGCCTGGGTGCCGATGAACGCCTGTATGCCAAGTACAAGGCCATCGACCCTGCCACCCTGACGGGCGAGCAGCGGCAGGCCCACCGCAATGCCGTGCGCAATTTCGTGCTCAGCGGCGCGGAGCTGACGGGTTCCGCCAAGGAGCGCTTCGCGCAGATCCAGGAACGCCAGGCCGAGCTGAGCCAGAAGTTCAGCGAGAACGCCCTTGATGCCACGGATGCATACGCCTACTACGCGAGCGCCGAGGAACTCGACGGCATTCCCGCCGATGTGCAGCAGGCCGCGCGGGCGGCGGCGCAGGCCGACGGCAAGGACGGCTACAAGCTCACGCTCAAGATGCCCTGCTACCTGCCGGTGATGCAATTCGCCACCCGCAGCGATCTGCGCGAGAAGCTCTACCGCGCCTACGTCACCCGCGCCTCCGACCAGGCCGAGGGCGATGCGCGCAAATTCGACAACACGGCGCTGATCAGCGAGATCCTGGCACTGCGCCGCGAAGAAGCCCAATTGCTGGGCTATGCCAATTTTGGCGAAGTCTCCGTCGTGCCCAAGATGGCCCAGTCGCCGGACCAGGTGATCGGGTTTCTGCGCGACTTGGCGCGCCGCGCCCGCCCTTATGCCGAGAAGGACGTCGCCGACCTGCGTGCGTTCGCGGCCGAGAAGCTGTCGTTGACCGACCCGCAGGCCTGGGACTGGCCCTACGTCTCCGAGAAGCTCAAGGAGGCGCGCTATGCCTTCAGCGAGCAGGAAGTCAAGAAGTACTTCACGGCGCCCAAGGTGCTGGCGGGCCTGTTCAAGATCATCGAAACCCTGTTCGAGGTGTCCATCCGCCGCGACAGCGCGCCGGTGTGGAACCCCGCCGTGGAGTTCTACCGCATCGAGCGCGGCAATACGCTGGTGGGCCAGTTCTATCTGGACCAGCCCGCCCGCACGGGCAAACGCGGCGGCGCCTGGATGGACGACGTGCGCACCCGCTGGCTGCGCCCCGACACCGGCGTGCTGCAGACCCCCGTGGCGCACCTGGTGTGCAACTTCGCCAGCGGCGTGGACGGCAAGCCGCCGCTGCTCACGCACGACGACGTGATCACCCTTTTCCATGAGTTCGGCCACGGCCTGCACCACATGCTGACCCAGGTGAACGAGCGCGACGTCTCGGGCATCGGCGGCGTGGAATGGGATGCGGTCGAGCTGCCCAGCCAGTTCATGGAGAACTTCTGCTGGGAGTGGGACGTGCTCAAGCACATGACGGCCCACGTGGACACGGGCGAACCCCTGCCCCGCGCGCTGTTCGACAAGATGATCGCCGCCAAGAACTTCCAGAGCGGCATGCAGACGCTGCGCCAGATCGAGTTCTCGCTGTTCGACATGCTGCTGCACACCGAGCACGACCCGGCACAGGACATCATGCCGCTGCTCGACCAGGTGCGCCGCGAGGTGGCCGTGCTGCAGCCGCCGGCCTTCAGCCGCACGGCCCACACCTTCAGCCACATCTTCGCGGGGGGCTACGCCGCCGGCTACTACAGCTACAAGTGGGCCGAGGTGCTGAGCGCCGATGCCTATGCGGCCTTCGAAGAAACGGCCGGCAGCGATGGGCTGCCCAGCACCGAAACGGGCCGCCGCTACCGCGAGGCCATCCTGGAGGCCGGCGGCAGCCGCCCCGCGATGGAGTCCTTCAAGGCCTTCCGGGGCCGCGAGCCCAGCCTGGATGCCCTGCTGCGCCACCAGGGCATGGCCGAAGAGTCGACTGCCTGACCGAATCCATGGCACCGAGGGCAGTTTGCACTGCGCCCGGGGCCAACGATCGATCCTGTATGGAGTGAGAAAAATGAAGATGCACAATCCGCTGACCGCCCCCCTGCTGGCATCCTTGCTGATGGTGCTGGCCAGCGCCAGCGTCCAGGCGCAAGGCGTCTACCGGATCGTTGGCCCGGATGGCAAGGTGACGTTTTCGGACCGCCCGCCAGCCGACGCCAGCGCCCAGCCCGCGCGGGCAGCCGCTGCGCCGCCCGCAGCGGCCAACGCGGCGCTGCCGTACGATCTGCGCCAGACCGCCAGCCGCTTTCCCGTCACGCTCTATACGGGCAACGATTGCCCGCCGTGCACCTCCGCGCGCAATCTGCTCACGTCGCGCGGCATACCGTTCACCGAGCGCACCGTGTCCAGCAACGAGGACATCGCAGCACTGCAGCGCCTGAGCGGCAACTCCAGCCTGCCCTTTGGCACCATCGGCGGCCAGCAGCTCGCGGGTTTTTCTGAAGGGGAATGGACGCAGTACCTGGATGCTGCAGGCTATCCCAAGCAATCGCAGCTGCCCGGCAACTACCGCCAGCCTGCCCCCACCCCTCTGGTGGCCATCAAGGCCGTGGAACCTGCAACAGCAGCGGCTGCAGCGTCGGCCCCGGCGTCCGCAGTATCCAGGGTGCGCCCCCCGGCTCCGGCCAATGAGGGGCCGTCGCCCAGCAATCCGGCGGGCATCAGATTCTGAGCGTCCCTCTCCCTGGGAACGGGCGGCCGGCGGCCGCCAGGACAAAGGGGCCTTTTCAGGCCCCTTTGTCCATTCCGGCGGACATGCGTCCGTGCCCGCCGCCAAGCCCCGGGCTCAATAAGTGAGCGTCTTCACCCCTTGCGCCGTGCCCAGCAGGCAGACCGACGCCTTCTGGTGGGCAAAGACACCCACCGTCACCACGCCCGGCCACTGGTTGATGTCGGACTCGAACGCCAGCGGGTCCGTGATCGAGAGCCCCCGGACGTCCAGGATGTGTTGGCCGTTGTCGGTCACCAGGGGCTGGCCATCCCGCAGCCGCAGTTGCGCCTGGCCGCCCATCGCCGCAAAACGCCGCGCTATGTGGTTGGCGGCCATCGGAATCACCTCGACGGGCAAAGGAAACTGCCCCAGCGCCTGAACCAGCTTGGATTCGTCGGCGATGCACACGAAACGGCTGGCCAGCGCTGCGACGATCTTCTCGCGCGTCAGCGCCGCGCCGCCTCCCTTGACCATGTGGCCCTTGCCGTCGATTTCGTCGGCACCATCGATATAGACCGAAAGGGCCTGGACTTCGTTGGCATCGAACACCGCAATGCCCAGCGCCTTCAGGCGCTCGGTGCTGGCCACGGAGCTCGATACTGCCCCCTTGATCTGGTCCTTGATGGTGGCCAGCGCGTCGATGAACTTGTTGACGGTGGAGCCGGTACCCACCCCCACAATCTCGCCGGGCACCACATATTGCAGCGCGGCCTGGCCTACCAGGGTCTTGAGTTCATCTTGGGTCAGGGAGGTGGAGGTCGTCATGGGAGAAAATCAGGGGGAAACCTTGAATTATCCCCTCATGTCCCTGATCCCCTACGCCCTCACCCGCCCCTTTCTCTTCGGCCTGGATGCCGAGACCGCCCACGAGCTCACCATGGACATGCTGGCGCGCGGACAGCGCACGCCATTGCAATGGGCCTGGTGCAATGAAACCGTGGACGACCCTGTCGAATTGGCGGGCCTGACGTTTCCCAACCGCGTCGGCATGGCGGCGGGGCTGGACAAGAACGCCCGCTGCATCGACGCACTGGGCGCCATGGGCTTCGGCTTCGTGGAAGTGGGCACCGTGACACCCAAGGCGCAGCCCGGCAACCCCAAGCCCCGCATGTTCCGCCTGCCCGAAGCGCGCGCGCTCATCAATCGCCTGGGTTTCAACAACGAAGGGCTGGATGCGTTCCTGCACAACGTGCAGCAGGCCCGCTTTCGCTCGCAGAGCCGCAAACACCCCCTGCTGCTGGGCCTGAATATCGGCAAGAACGCCACGACCCCGATCGAGAACGCCACCAGCGACTACCTGGCCTGCCTGGACGGCGTGTACCCGCACGCGGACTACGTCACGGTCAACATCAGCTCGCCCAACACCCAGAACCTGCGCGCGCTGCAGAGCGATGCGGCGCTGGACGCGCTGCTGGGCGCGATCGCCGAGCGCCGAGAAGCCCTGGCGGCCCGGCACGCGCGGCGCGTACCGGTGTTCGTGAAGATTGCCCCGGATCTCGATGAAGCCCAGGTGTCCGTGATCGCCTCCACGCTGCAGCGCCATGGCATGGACGGCGTGATCGCCACCAACACCACCATCAGCCGCGCGGCCGTGCAGGGTTTGCGCCACGCGCAGGAAACCGGCGGGCTCAGCGGCGCCCCGGTGCTGGAAGCCAGCAACCAGGTGATACGCCAGCTGCGCGCGGCCCTGGGCAGCCGTTTTCCCATCATTGGCGTGGGTGGCATCATGAGCGCCGAGGATGCGGTGGGCAAGGTCCGCGCCGGCGCCGATGTGGTGCAGATCTACACCGGGCTGATCTACGAAGGCCCCGCGCTGGTGGCGAAGGCCGCGAAGGCCATCAAGGCCATGGGCTGAGCCACGGCACGCCACCCGCGCGCCAAGCCCCCAAAAAAAAGAGCCGCCCATCTGGGCGGCTCTTTTGCCGTGGGACAGAACGCAGGCTCCTGCCGGCCGCCCGGCAAGGTGCCGGCAAGGCCGGTCAGCGCCGCAACCGCATCAGCATGGGCAGCAGCACGCCGGCCCAGCGAATCAGTCGGCGCGGCCCCGCCACGACGGCGACGCCGGCCATGGCCGCCACCGCCAGGGGGTGTTCCCGGGCGAATCCCGCTGCGCGCAGCACCAGGGACTCGTCCAGGCCGCCGTCACCCTGGTCCCGCTGCGCCAATGCCAGCGACTGTGCCCGGGCCGCCCTGCGGGCGCGCAAGCGTTCGCGCTGCATGGCGATCCGGTCCAGCACACGCTGCTGGGCCATGGTGGGCTCGGGAACCACGGCTTGCGGGGCAGTGGTCGATGGGTTCGTCGCAGCCATTACAAACGCTCCTTGATGTCACGCCAGTCCTGCGCCAGCTCGCGCCGCGTAAGGGCAAAGCCCTGGCCCGCCTTCTGCGCGACGGAAACCAGCGACATGAGCGTGGCGGCCCAGCCGACAGTCCAGACGGCTGCCACGAGCCAGGCCACCAGGGTGCGCTGGGGGGTGTCCCAGAAATGCACCAGCACCGCCAGCGAGAGCATGATCAAGGCCACCACGGTGAGCCCCGCCACCACAATAGTCAGCACCAGCATCTGCTGCAGGCGCTGCTTCTGATCCTGCCACTCCAGGCGTGCGAGGTCCATGCGGTCTTCCGCCGCGATGGCGCCTTCGATCACGTTGGCGCGCCAGCGGGCCACCAGGGCCTCCAGCCCCAGGAGGGAAAGCCAGTTCATGTGCAGCCTCTGCGTTGTGCGGCCGTGCGCGGCAGGCCGGAATCAGCGCCGCGCAAGCAGGAAGCCCACCAGGGCGCCAACGGCCAGCGCGGCCCCGGCCACGCGCCATGGTTCATCGTGCGCATAGCGGTCTGCCGCAAGGGCGGCATCCTTGGCCTGGCGGGCCGCATCCTGCGCCGCGCGCACCGCGGATTCGCGCACGTTGTGCATGCCGTCGTCCAGACGCTGGCGCAGCAGCTTGATTTCAGGGACCGCGTCGAGATCCTTGTTGGCGAGAAGCCCCCGCAGATCAGAAACCAGCTTTTCCAGTTCGCCCTGGGTGGTGGTGGTGTCGGAAGCAGTCATACAAGCCTTTCTTGAAGCAACACAAAAAAATCAATCATCCCTGCCGGAACAGGACTCGGGTTCATCTTAGCCACCTGCCCCCGCCCCGCTTCGTAGGACGGCGACGCAAGAGGTTACGGATTGCAAATGGTTTGCCGCAGATCAGACCAGCGTGGCCACATGGTCCGCAATGGCCAGGGCGCTTGTCAAGCCGGGGGATTCGATGCCAAACAGGTTCACCAGGCCCGGGACGCCGTGCACCGCGGGCCCCTGGATCATGAAGTCCGCCGCGGGTTCCCCGGGGCCATGGATCTTGGGGCGCATGCCCGCATAGCCGGGCGCCAGCGCTCCGTCGCGCAGCGCGGGCCAGTATTTGCGGACCTCGGCGTAGAACGCGTCCCCGCGTGCGGGGTCGACCAAAAGGTCGTCCGGCGAATCAACCCACTGCACGTCGGGGCCGAACTTGGCCTGCCCGCCCAGATCCAGCGTCAGGTGCACGCCCAGGCCGGCAGCCTCGGGCACGGGGTAGATCAAGCGGCTGAAGGGTGCCTTGCCAGACAGCGTGAAATAGCTGCCCTTGGCGTAGTGGGCACGGGGCACATGATCCGCTCCCAGCCCCGCAAAGCGGCGGGCCAGCCCGGGGGCGTGCAGCCCTGCGGCATTGACCACGGTACGGGCTCGCAAACGCGTGCCATCGGACGCTACCAAATCAATAGCATTCTGCGCGCATTCCGCTTGCGCCAGGGGCGAATTGAGGGCCACGAGTCCCCCCGCATGCTCCAGGTCGCCCTGCAGCGCGAGCATCAAGGCGTGGCTGTCCACGATACCGGTACTGGGCGAAAACAATGCAGCGACGCATTCCAGCGCGGGCTCCAGCGCCTGCGCTTCCTGGCGGCCGAGCCAGCGCAGATCCGGCACGCCGTTGGCTTGCGCCCGTGCCTGGATGGACTCAAGACCAGGCAGCTGCCCCGACGAGGTTGCCACCAGGAGCTTGCCGCAGCGGCGGTGGGGCACGCCACGCTCGGCGCAGTAGGCATACAGCATGTCCCGGCCTTGGACGCACAGCCGCGCTTTCAGCGACCCGGTGGGGTAGTACAGCCCGGCATGGATGACCTCGCTGTTGCGCGAACTGATGCCGGTGCCTATCGCATCCGCGGATTCCAGCACCATCACCTCGCGGCCCCGCAGCGCGAGGGCCCGGGCCACGGCCAGGCCGACCACGCCCGCCCCCACCACCACACAGTCGACTACATCCGCCATTCGCTCGCCCTCGTCCTTGCCCTTCGGTGCTCAGCCTTGCTCGAAGCCGTCGAGCACATTGACGGCATTGGTTCCCAGCTCGGCCGCCGCGTAGCCACCTTCGAGAACGAAGACAGCGGGCAGCCCCAGGCGTGCGAGGCGCGCGCCCAGCCGGGTGAAATCGGACGAGGCGAGTGCGAAGCGGGAAATGGGGTCGCCCTCGAACGCGTCGAGCCCCAGCGAGACCACAAGGGCATCGGCCCCGTGGCTGGCGATCCGCGCACAGGCACTTTCCAGCGCATCGAACCAGGCGGCGGCGCTGGTGCCTGCCGGCAGCGGCAGGTTCAGATTGAAGCCCGCGCCCTCTCCTGTCCCGGTTTCGTCCGCATGGCCCAGGTAAAAGGGGTATTCCGTGCGCGGGTCGCCATGCATGCTGATGAACAGCACGTCGGAGCGGTCGTAGAAGATGCTTTGCGTGCCATTGCCATGGTGATAGTCGACATCCAGCAGGGCCACGCGCCGGGCGCCCTCGTTGCGCAATACCTGCGCCGCCACGGCGGCGTTGTTCAGGAAGCAGTAGCCCCCCATGAAGTCCGGGCCGGCATGGTGGCCTGGCGGGCGTGTGCAGCAAAACGCCGCGCCCACACCCCGCGCCACCCGGGTGGCGGCACTGGCGGCCGCATCCGCGCCTGCCTTGGCCGCCGCCCAGGTGCCGGGGGCCATGGGCGTGCCGTTGTCCATGGAGTACAGGCCAAGCCGCGCCACGAAGTTCTCCGGCTCCAGATCGCTGCGCAGGGTGCGCACGGGCCACACGGATGGAAAAGGCTGCACATCGGCGTTCGCGGGGTCCAGCGCCATCCATTGCTGCCAGGCCGTCTGCAGGAAGGCCAGATAGCGCTGCGCATGCACCTGGGACAGCACGGGCCCGCTGTCCACATCCGGCGCCGTGAGGCCGTGGCCCCGCGCGCGCAGTGCCTCTTCGACATAGTCCACGCGCGCAGGCTTCTCGAAGCAGGGAACGCGTTCGCCGCGAAAGAATTCGTGGGTGGGAGCGTGTCCCTGGTGCAGCGGGTTGTGAAAGGTGATCATGGGTCGGGCGTGTCGGCAAAGGAAGCCCGTGGCAGGCCAGGGTGGCCTTCCCGCGGGGCAGTCCCGCCATGGACTCGCGGCTGACACTGTAGCCGCTTTGCGGCGCCCGGCCGCCAAATGGGCCCTGGAGGCCCCGGCCCATGAAAAAACCCCTGCAGACCAGAGATCTGCAGGGGTTGAATTGGTGGGTGATACATGGATCGAACATGTGACCCCTGCCGTGTGAAGGCAGTGCTCTACCGCTGAGCTAATCACCCGTCGCTGGCACCCTGAACAGGGTGTGTCGCGAGGCCGTCAACAAGCGTGGTGGGTGATACATGGATCGAACATGTGACCCCTGCCGTGTGAAGGCAGTGCTCTACCGCTGAGCTAATCACCCGTGTCGCTGTGACAGCCTTCTATTATGGCACAGCTTTTCAAGCTGCCTGGACAGTTCTCCAAATTGTTTTGCCTCCGCTGGCCTTGTCGATCTGCGCCAGCACTTCGGCATGGGCCGTCTGCTCCTGCTCGCTGGCGCGCAGCACGGGCAGGCTCAGCAGCCGCAGGTCGATGGCGGCCACCTTCAGGCCGTCGCTGCCTTCCTGCGCATCATCGGCGATGAGCAGGGCATCCTGGCCACGGGTCAGGTTGATGTAGACATCGGCCAGCAGCTCGGCATCCAGCAGCGCCCCGTGCAGGGTGCGGCCGGAGTTGTCCACGCCCAGCCGGTCGCACAGGGCATCGAGCGAATTGCGCTTGCCCGGGTACATCTCCTTGGCCATGGCGAGCGTGTCGGTCACGCTCTCCACGTACGTGCGAAAGCCCGGGCGTCCCGTCAGTTCCAGCTCCTTGTTCAGGAAGCCCACGTCGAACGCCGCGTTGTGGATGATGATCTCGGCCCCCTGCAGGTACTGCAGGATCTCGTCCGCCACCTCGGCGAACCTGGGCTTGTCCTTCAGGAACTCGTTGCTGATGCCGTGCACCTTCAGCGCATCTTCATGGCTGTCGCGGCCCGGATTGAAGTACAGGTGCAGGTTGTTGCCGGTGAGCTTGCGGTTGAGCAGCTCCACGCAGCCCAGTTCAATGATGCGGTCCCCGCTGTCGGCCGAAAGGCCGGTGGTTTCGGTGTCGAGAACGATCTGGCGGGTCATACGTGCCCCCACGCTCGGCACTTCGTGTCCTCGCTGCCCCCCAAGGGGGCGCCAGCTTGCCTGGGGCGGCCCGGCGCTGCGCTCATCTAGTGGTTCTCCTTGGCATGGTTGATCGTGTACTTGGGAATTTCCACGGTCAGATCGGTTTGCGCCAGGATGGCCTGGCACGACAGGCGCGATTGTGGCTCCAGGCCCCAGGCGCGGTCGAGCAGGTCTTCTTCCTCTTCCTCGGCCTCGTTGAGCGAGTTCAGCCCCTGGCGCACGATGACGTGGCAGGTGGTGCAGGCACAGCTCATGTCGCAGGCGTGCTCGATGTTGATGTGGTTGTCGAGCAGGGCTTCGCAGATCGACGTGCCGGCGGGCGCGGTGATTTCGGCCCCCTGGGGACAGTATTCGGGATGGGGAAGGATCTTGATGACGGGCATGGGGTGTGGGCTCTTATTGCTTCTTGTCCGGGGCTTACAAGGTCTGCACGTTCTTGCCAGCCAGCGCCTGCTGGATGCCACGGTTCATGCGCTGCGCGGCGAAGGCTTCCGTGCCCTTGGCCAGTGCATCGGTGGCGGCCTCGATGACGGCGGCATCGTGCGCATCCCGCTGGTGGCGCAACGCCACCATCAGCGCATCGATCTCGGCGCGCTCCCGGGTGGAGAGGACATCGCCGTCGGCATCGAGGGCACTCTGGGTGGCGATCAGCATGCGGTCCGCGTCCACGCGGGCCTCGACCACCGCGCGGGCCTTCATGTCCTGAGCGGCCGTGGCAAAGCCGTCCTGCAGCATGCGCGCAATCTGGTCGTCCGACAGGCCATAGGAGGGCTTCACGTCGATGCGTGCCTCCACGCCACTGCCCTGCTCCCTGGCGCTCACGCTCAGCAGGCCGTCGGCATCGACGGTGAAGGTCACGCGGATGCGCGCCGCGCCCGCGGCCATGGGCGGAATACCGCGCAGCTCGAAGCGCGCGAGGCTGCGGCAGTCCTGCACCAGGTCGCGCTCGCCCTGCACCACATGCACCGCCAGCGCTGTCTGGCCGTCCTTGTAGGTGGTGAAGTCCTGCGCCTTGGCGGTGGGAATGGTCTCGTTGCGCGCGACGATGCGCTCCACGAGGCCTCCCATGGTTTCGATGCCCAGCGACAGCGGAATCACGTCCAGCAGCAGCAGGTCGCCCGCCGTGTTGTTGCCCGCCAGCTGGTTGGCCTGGATGGCGGCACCCAGCGCAACGACTTCGTCGGGGTTGAGGTTGGTCAGCGGTTCCTTGCCAAAGAAGGCGGCCACCGCCTGCCGCACCTGCGGCATGCGGGTGGAACCGCCCACCATCACCACGCCCTTCACCTCGTCACGCCCCAGATGGGCGTCCCGCAGCGCGCGGCGCACCGCCGCCATGGAGCGCGCGGTCAGTTCGGCCGTGATGGCCTCGAAGTCCGATTTTTTGACATCGAAATGCACGCCGCCGCTTGATAGGTGTGCGCTGAACGCTACTGAATCTATAGCAGTCAAGGCTTCCTTGCAGGCGCGTGCCGCCATGCGCACCGCCGACTTGTCCGCCGGGGTGACGGCCTGAAGGCCCAGTTGCTGCAGCACCCAGTCCGCCAGGGCCGCATCGTAGTCGTCGCCGCCCAGCGCGGAATCGCCGCCCGTGGCGATGACCTCGAACACGCCCTGCGTCAGGCGCAGGATGGAGATGTCGAAGGTGCCGCCGCCCAGGTCGTACACCGCGTAGACCCCCTCGCTCGCATTGTCCAGGCCGTAGGCAATGGCTGCGGCCGTCGGCTCGTTGATGAGGCGCAGCAGGTGGATGCCCGCCAGCTTGGCCGCGTCCTTGGTGGCCTGCCGCTGGGCGTCGTCGAAGTAGGCGGGCACGGTGATGACGGCACCGTAGAGGTCGTCATTGAAGGTGTCCTCGGCCCGGTAGCGCAGCGTCGCCAGGATTTCGGCACTGACCTCGACGGGCGACTTGTTGCCGTCTACCGTCGCGAGGCTGACCATGCCCTGCTCCCCCGCCTCGCTGGCGGGAACAAAGTCGTAGGGCAGCTTGCCCGCCTGCGCCACGTCTTTCAGGCCCCGCCCCATGAAGCGCTTGGCCGAGGCGATGGTGTTGCGCGCATCCTGGGCCTGCGCTGCCACGGCGTCGTATCCGATCTGGCGTCCACCCTTTTCCAGGTACCGCACGACCGAGGGCAACAGCACCCTGCCCTGCGCATCGGGCAGGCATTCGGACACGCCATTGCGCACGGCGGCGACCAGGGAGTGGGTGGTGCCCAGGTCAATGCCGACGGCAATGCGCCGCTGGTGCGGATCGGGGGATTGGCCGGGTTCGGAAATCTGCAGAAGCGCCATGAAATTTCGGGTCTCAACGTGGTGGAGTCCGCCGCCATACGAACGGGGCCCCAGGGGGAAAGCAAAACCGCTCTATTGTCCCAGTTGCTCTCGGCGGCGTTCAATGTCGTCCGCAAATCGCGCAATGAACATGAGGGCTCTGACCTGCCGGGCGGCACCCGCGTAGTCCTGCTGCTGGTCGATGAGTTGCTCGCACTGCGCCAGCGCGGCACGGCGGGCCTGGGCAACGCCATCCTCGAGCGCATCGAGTTCGCTCTCGGCGCGGGCATCTTCCAGCGCCTCGCGCCACTCCATCTGCTGCATGAGGAACGCCGCCGGCATGGCCGTGTTGTCCTCGGCGCGGATCGGGGCCCCGTGCAGCTCGCACAGGTAGGCGGCGCGGCGCTGGGGATCCTTCAGGCGCTGGTAGGCCTCGTTGATGCGCACCGACCATTGCATGGCCACGCGCTGCGCGGCCGCGCCCTGCGCCGCGAACTTGTCGGGATGTGCTTCGCGCTGCAGCTCTTTCCAGCGCGCATCGATGGCGCCACGGTCCTGCGCGAAACGGCGCTCGAGGCCAAACAGTTCAAAGTCGTCGGATTGCAGGTTCATGCACAGGTCGCGAGGTGCGGGTCAACAAAAAACCGCCAGCACGGAGAGCGCGTTGGCGGTTTCACGAAAAAAGCGTCGGCAGGCGCTCAAACGCGGAAGCTCTCTCCGCAACCGCAGCGGTCCCGCTCGTTGGGGTTGTTGAACTTGAAGCCTTCATTGAGGCCTTCGCGCACGAAGTCGAGTTCGGTACCGTCGATATAGGCCAGGCTCTTGGGATCGATCAGCACCTTGACGCCGTGGTTTTCAAACACGATGTCTTCGGGCTCGGAATCGTCCACATACTCCAGCTTGTAGGCAAGCCCCGAACAGCCGGTCGTCTTGACACCCAGGCGCACCCCCAGCCCCTTGCCGCGCCGGGCAAGATAGCGGTTGACGTGCCGGGCAGCGGCTTCTGTCAGCGTAATGGCCATATCTCTCACTCAAGCAGCGGTGGCGGCTGCTGCGTGCTTGGTCTTGTAGTCGAGCACGGCGGCCTTGATGGCGTCTTCCGCCAGGATGGAGCAGTGGATCTTGACGGGCGGCAGGGCCAGCTCCTCGGCGATCTCGCTGTTTTTCAGCGCCGCTGCTTCATCCAGCGTCTTGCCCTTGACCCATTCGGTCACCAGCGACGAGGAGGCAATGGCGGAGCCGCAACCGTAGGTCTTGAAACGCGCATCTTCGATCACGCCGGTTTCGGGGTTCACCTTGATCTGCAGCTTCATCACGTCGCCGCAGGCAGGCGCACCCACCATGCCGGTGCCCACCGAATCGTCGCCCTTGTCGAACGAACCCACGTTGCGGGGGTTTTCGTAATGGTCAACCACTTTGTCTGAGTAAGCCATGATGTGTACCTCTTCAATTCTTCGAAATTCCGGGATTCAGTGCGCAGCCCACTGGATGGTGCTGATGTCGATGCCGTCCTTGTACATCTCCCACAGCGGGCTCAGCTCACGCAGGCGGGCCACGTTCTCGCGGATGGTGGAGATCGCGTAATCGATCTCTTCCTCGGTCGTGAAGCGGCCAATGGTCATGCGCAGGCTGCTGTGCGCCAGTTCGTCGCTGCGGCCCAGGGCGCGCAGCACATAGCTGGGCTCCAGGCTGGCGGACGTGCAGGCCGAACCCGACGACACGGCCAGGCCCTTGATGCCCATGATGAGCGATTCACCTTCCACGAAGTTGAAGCTCATGTTCAGGTTCTGCGGCACGCGGCGCTCCATGCTGCCGTTGATGAACACCTGCTCGATGTCCTTCAGGCCATCGAGCAGGCGCTGCTGCAGCGCGTGCGCCTTGGCGTTGGACTCGGCCATTTCTTCCTTGGCGATGCGGAAGGCCTCGCCCATGCCCACGATCTGGTGCGTGGGCAAGGTGCCCGAGCGCATGCCGCGCTCGTGGCCGCCGCCGTGCATCTGTGCTTCCAGCCGAACGCGGGGCTTGCGGCGCACATACAGCGCGCCCACGCCCTTGGGGCCGTAGGTCTTGTGCGCGGTCATGCTCATCAGGTCGATGGGCAGGGTGTTCATGTCGATCTCGACGCGGCCCGTGGCCTGCGCGGCATCCACGTGCAGCAGGATGCCCTTTTCCCGGCACAGCGCGCCAATGGCGGGAATGTCCTGGATCACCCCGATCTCGTTGTTCACGAACAGGATGCTGATCAGCACGGTGTCGGGGCGTATGGCGGCCTTCAGGGCGTCCATATTGACCAGGCCGTCTTCCTGGACGTCCAGGTAGGTGGCCTCGAAGCCCTGGCGCTCCAGCTCGCGCATGGTGTCCAGCACGGCCTTGTGCTCGGTCTTGAGCGTGATGAGGTGCTTGCCCTTGCCCTTGTAGAACTGCGCGGCGCCCTTCAAGGCCAGGTTGATGGACTCCGTGGCGCCGCTGGTCCAGACGATTTCACGCGGATCCGCACCAATCAGATCCGCCACCTGCACGCGCGCCTTCTCGACAGCTTCCTCCGCCTCCCAGCCCCAGGCGTGGCTGCGCGATGCCGGGTTGCCGAAGTGCTCGCGCAACCAGGGAATCATGGCGTCCACCACGCGGGGGTCCACCGGGGTCGTGGCGCCGTAGTCGAGATAGATGGGGAAGTGCGGGGTCATGTCCATGGCTGGCTCAGTGATAGTTGCTGGCTGGCAAGCTGAAAATAAGAAACGAAACGATGCTTGAAAACTCGTTCAGGGCGCTGCCGACCCCAGGGCCGGCAGCGGAGCCCCGGGTATCAGGATTTCGCGAAGACGTTGCCCAGTGCGAACACCGAATTGGGCGCGTTGACGCGGATGGGCTTGACCACCGGGGTCGTCGAAATCGCCCGGCGCACCACCGGCTTGTCTTCGATCTGCACGCCCTTGGCCAGCTGTTCATCCACCAGCTTTTGCAGCGTGACGGAATCGAGGAACTCCACCATGCGCTGGTTGAGCGATGCCCACAGCTCGTGCGTCATGCAGCGGCCCGCTTCGCCCAGGCAGTTTTCCTTGCCGCCGCATTGCGTGGCATCAATGGGTTCGTCCACCGAAACGATGATGTCCGCCACCGTGATATCGCCTGCCTTGCGGGCCAACGTGTAGCCGCCGCCAGGACCACGGGTAGACTCGACCAGTTCGTGGCGGCGCAGCTTGCCAAAAAGCTGCTCCAGGTACGACAGCGAAATCTGCTGGCGCTGGCTGATCGCGGCCAGCGTGACGGGACCATTGTTCTGGCGCAGGGCCAGGTCAATCATGGCGGTGACCGCAAACCGGCCTTTGGTTGTGAGACGCATCGCAAGCTCCTTGTGCTAAGGCTTGTTCGTTGTAGAAACCGCCTTCGCTGGCTGATGGCCAGCAAGGCACCGTCTCCGCCCCTTACTCCGCACAGTTGCCTGGCACGGAGCCCTTCATCGCTGGGCTTTTTTCTTGAGTATTTTGTGCAAGTATAACACAAATCCCTATCGAATTTGTCGGGTTAAAAAACCAACCGGTCGTCATTTGACCTGTGGTGTATTCGCCCGGTCTTCGACATGCCCTCACAAGGCCACCGAATCGCTGCCATGCGCGCCAAATGCCTGGTCCTTGAGACGCGTGAGCTGGTCGCGCACCCGGGCAGCCTGCTCGAATTCCAGGTTGCGCGCATGCTCGAGCATGAGCTTTTCGAGCCGCTTGATTTCGCGCGCCACATCCTTTTCGGACATGTCCTCCACCTTGGCGCGCTGCATGGCTTCCTGCTCCAGCCGCTCGGCGTCCTTGCCGGCTTTCTCGCTGTAGACGCCGTCAATCAGGTCTCTTACCCGCTTGACAATGCTGCGCGGAGTGATTCCGTGGGCCTCGTTGTGTGCGATCTGTTTGATGCGGCGGCGTTCCGTCTCGCCCATGGCTTTTTTCATGGAATCGGTGATGCGGTCGGCATACAGGATGGCCCGCCCGTTCAGATTCCGCGCCGCGCGGCCAATGGTCTGGATGAGGCTGCGCTCGGCCCGCAGGAAGCCCTCCTTGTCGGCATCCAGGATGGCCACGAGGGACACCTCGGGAATGTCGAGTCCCTCGCGCAGCAGGTTGATCCCCACCAGCACGTCAAACGCGCCCAGGCGCAGGTCGCGGATGATCTCCACGCGCTCGACCGTGTCCACGTCGCTGTGCAGGTAGCGGACCTTCACGCCGTTGTCCGTCAGGTAGTCGGTGAGCTGCTCCGCCATGCGCTTGGTCAGCGTGGTAATGAGTACACGTTCGCGCTTTTCCACACGAATGCGTATTTCCTGCAGCACATCATCCACCTGATGGGTGGCGGGTCGCACCTCCACTTCGGGGTCCACCAGGCCGGTGGGCCGCACCACCTGGTCGACGATCTGGCCGGAGTGGGTGCGCTCGTAGTCTGCGGGCGTGGCGGTGACAAAGATCACCTGCCGCATGCGCTGCTCGAACTCCTCGAACTTGAGCGGGCGGTTGTCCAGCGCCGACGGCAGGCGAAAGCCGTACTCCACCAGCGTGGTCTTGCGCGAGCGGTCGCCGCTGTACATGGCATTGAGCTGGCCGATCATCTGGTGGCTCTCGTCCAGGAACATCAGCGCGTCCTTGGGCATGTAGTCGGTCAGCGTGCTCGGCGGGTCGCCCGGCGCGGCGCCCGACAGGTGGCGCGTGTAGTTCTCGATGCCCTTGCAGTGCCCTACTTCGCTGAGCATCTCCAGGTCGAAGCGCGTGCGCTGCTCCAGGCGTTGCGCCTCCACCAGCTTGCCATCGGCCAGCAACTGCTTGAGGCGCTCGGCCAGTTCGAGCTTGATGGTCTCCACGGCGGCCAGCACCTTGTCGCGCGGCGTCACGTAGTGGCTGCTCGGGTAGACCGTGAAGCGCGGGATCTTCTGCTTGACGCGGCCCGTGAGCGGATCGAACAGCTGCAGGCTCTCCACTTCGTCATCGAACAGCTCGATGCGGATGGCCAGCTCCGAATGCTCGGCCGGGAACACGTCGATGGTGTCGCCCCGCACGCGGAACTTGCCGCGTGAAAAGTCCGCCTCGTTGCGCTGGTACTGCATGCGGATCAGCTGGGCGATCACGTCGCGCTGGCCCAGCTTGTCGCCGGTGCGCAGCGTCATCACCATGCGGTGATAGCTCTCGGGTTCGCCGATGCCATAGATGGCCGACACCGTGGCCACGATGACCACGTCGGTTCGCTCCATCAGGCTCTTGGTGCACGACAGGCGCATCTGCTCGATGTGCTCGTTGATGGCGCTGTCCTTCTCGATGAACAGGTCGCGCTGGGGCACATAGGCCTCGGGCTGGTAGTAGTCGTAGTAGCTCACGAAGTACTCCACGGCGTTCTTGGGGAAGAACTCGCGGAACTCGCTGTACAGCTGCGCGGCCAGGGTCTTGTTGGGCGCGAACACGATGGCCGGGCGCCCCATTCGGGCGATGACGTTGGCCATGGTGAAGGTCTTGCCCGAGCCCGTCACCCCGAGCAGGGTCTGGAAGGCCTCGCCATCGCGCAGTCCTTCCACCAGCTTGTTGATGGCCTCCGGCTGGTCTCCCGCCGGCGGATAGGGCTGGAACAATTCAAAGGGGGAATCGGGAAAACGGACGAATTCGCCGTCTTGCTTTTCCGTTATGACCTGTGTGATATCCGGCATGGGTGCAGTCAACGAGTGGGAGGGGCAGGCCGTTAAAATCGGCGGAACCCGGCACAGTACACCACGCCCGGATTCTTCGCTACTGACAACCTTTCAAGGATTTTCATGTCTCTTTTCACCGCCGTCGAAATGGCCCCCCGCGACCCCATCCTGGGCCTCAACGAGCAATTCAACGCCGACACCAACCCCAACAAGGTCAACCTGGGCGTGGGCGTGTACTTCGACGACAACGGCAAGCTGCCCCTGCTGCAGTGCGTGCAGGCCGCGGAAAAGACCATGATGTCCACCCCTACGGCCCGTGGCTACCTGCCCATCGACGGCATCGTGGCCTATGACAACGCCGTCAAGAGCCTGGTGTTCGGTGCCGACAGCGAACCCGTGACCTCCGGCCGCGTGGCCACCGTGCAGGCCATCGGCGGCACCGGTGGCCTCAAGATCGGCGCCGACTTCCTGAAGAAGGTCAGCCCCAACGCCAAGGTGCTGATCTCGGACCCCAGCTGGGAAAACCACCGCGCCCTGTTCACCAACGCCGGCTTCGAGGTCGATACCTACGCCTACTACGACGCGGCCAAGCGCGGCGTGAACTTCGAAGGTTTCCTGGCCAGCCTGAACGCAGCCGCACCCGGCACCATCGTTGTGCTGCACGCCTGCTGCCACAACCCCACCGGCTACGACATCACGGCCGCCCAGTGGGACCAGGTGATCGCCGCCGTCAAGGCCAGGGGCCTGACGCCTTTCCTCGACATGGCCTACCAGGGCTTTGGCCACGGCATCGCCGAAGACGGCGCCGTGATCGGCAAGTTTGTGGCTGCAGGCCTGAACTTCTTTGTCTCCACATCTTTCAGCAAAAGCTTCAGCCTGTACGGCGAGCGCGTGGGTGGCCTGTCGGTGCTGTGCGCCGACAAGGAAGAAGCCGGCCGCGTGCTGAGCCAGCTCAAAATCGTCATCCGCACCAACTACTCCAACCCACCCATCCACGGTGGCGCGGTGGTGGCCGCGGTGCTGAACAACCCCGAGCTGCGCGCGATGTGGGAAAAGGAACTGGCCGAAATGCGCGTGCGCATCAAGGCCATGCGCCAGAAGCTGGTCGATGGCCTCAAGGCCGCCGGTGTGAAGCAGGACATGAGCTTCATCACCACCCAGATCGGCATGTTCAGCTACTCGGGCCTGACCAAGGACCAGATGGTGCGCCTGCGCAATGAGTTCGGCGTGTACGGCACCGACACCGGCCGCATGTGCGTCGCAGCCCTGAACAGCAAGAACATCGACTACGTCTGCCAGGCGATCGCCAAAGTGATGTAACCCCCTGCGGCGCTGACGCGCCTTCCCCCTTCCTCTCGAATTGCTGCGCAATTCGGGAAGGGGGACGCAGCCAGCGCACGCAAGAGGAGCGCCGCTATGCAGCTTGGGCGGCCCTTGCGCGGCTACCTCGCATTGGCTGCGCTTGTTCAAAGGACAGTGGCGATACGCAATTCGGTGAATACCCCCTTGATGAACCCTGGCGCTGATCTTCAGAGCCGCTTTGTGAGCGAAGCGCTCCAGAACCCGTACAACGCGGTCCTTCTGGAGCGTTTGCCGCTTCTGGGCCTGCCGGATGCCTGGCTGGTGGCGGGCTGCCTGTTCCAGACGGTGTGGAACCTGCGCTCCGGCCTGGAGCCCACGGCGCGCATCAAGGACTACGACCTGTTCTATTTCGATGCGCCGGACCTGTCCGAGGCCGCCGAAGAGGCCGTGCAGGCCCGCGTCACCGCCCTCTTCGCCGACCTGCCGATCACCGTGGAAGCCAAGAACCAGGCCCGGGTGCACCTCTGGTACGAACGCTGGTTCGGCTACCCGTATGCGCCGCTGCAATCGGCGTGCAACGGGATCGAGCGCTTTCTGGTGCCCTGCACCTGCGTGGGCTTGCAGCCTGCATCCGGCCCTGGCATGGAGGAGCCCACGCTGTACGCGCCCTATGGGCTTGAAGAGCTGTATGCCGGACTGATGCGCCCCAACCCGGCGTGCCCGCACTTGCCGCTGTTCCAGGCCAAGGCCGAAAGCTACCGCGAACGCTGGCCGTGGCTGACAGTCCGGGCGGATGACCTGCCGAGCTGATCGGCGCCGCACAGGGTTTTCAAGTCATTTTGGCCTCTGGCGCTTGATCCATAAGCGCTACCAGCTATAAAAATAGAAGCAGACCACCACAGGCGGGGCACCCATCACCCCCACAGCACCGACCGCATCGAGATCGACGCCGACTGGTAGCCCGTGTTGAAGAAACGGGGCATCTCGCTGGGCAACACGGCCCCTGCCGCATACAGCAGCGGCAGATAGTGCTCGTGCGTGGGGTGCGCCTGTTTGGCCACGGCACCCAGTTTCTGGAAGTCCTGCAGGGCGCCGAGCTGGCCTTGCTTAATCTGCTCCTGCACCACGGTGTCGAAGTCGGTGGCCCAGTCGTACGCCTCGTTGGCGGCCGTGCCACGGCGCGTGAGACGCAGGTTGTGCACCACATTGCCGCTGCCCACGATCAACACGCCCCGCTCACGCAGCGCCTTCAATTGCTGGCCCAGCGCGTAATGCTCGGCCGGGGCGCGGCTGTAGTCCATGCTCAGCTGCATCACCGGGATCTGTGCCTTTGGAAACATGGGCTTGAGCACCGACCAGGTGCCGTGGTCCAGGCCCCATTCGCCCTCATCCACGCCCAGAGCGCCTCCGGTGGCAGGCGATTTGAGCTCCCCCGCCAGGCTGCGCGCCACCTGCGGCGCACCAGGCGCGGGGTATTGCTGGTCGAACAGCGCCTGCGGAAAACCACCAAAGTCGTGGATCGTCTTGGGGTTGGCCATGCCGGTCAGCTGCCAGCCGCCACGCGTGAGCCAGTGGGCCGACACACACAGGATGAGCTGCGGCTGAACGGCGCGGGCCGCCAACTCTGCCCCCAAGGCCTGCCAGCTGCGTCGCCAGGCGTTGTCCTCGATGGCGTTCATGGGGCTGCCGTGGCCCACGAACAGCACCGGCATGCGGGGCGAGGGCTTGAGCGCCTGCAAAGCGGGTGCCGTGGCGGCGCTGCTCAGGGACGTGGTCATGAAAGCTCCCGGAAAGGCGGCCAGGCCTGTGAGGGCGGCCAAAGAGGTTCTGCGTTGCATGGGTCAGGGAGCGTAACAAATTATGTATAACGCAGGGAGTGAGCCCGCGCGCCCTGCGAAGTTCCAGCGCCGCGCCTTCCATTCAAAACCACAACGCCGAGACAACCCTGAGCCCATGACCACCGCCCTGCCCCAGCCCCTGCGCAACGTCCGCGTCCTCAGCCTCGCCCTCAACCTGCCCGGCCCCGCCGCCCTGATGCGCTGCGCGCGCATGGGTGCTGAATGCACCAAGCTCGAACCCCCGCCCGCCCCAGGCCATCCCAGCGCCGACCCCATGGGCATCTACAGCCCGGCGGCCTATGCCACGCTGCACCAGGGCGTGCGCGTGGTGCATGCCCACCTCAAAACCTCCGAAGGCCAGGCGGCGCTGCATGAGGAGCTGGCCCGCACCGATGTGCTGATCACCTCGTTCCGCCCCTCGGCGCTCACCAAGCTGGGCCTCTCCTGGGAGGCGCTGCAGTCGAAATACCCGCGCCTGTCGCTGGTGCGCATCGTGGGCGCGGCCGCCGAGCGGGCCGAGGAGCCCGGCCACGACCTCACCTACCTGGCCGACGCCGGGCTGGTGACCGGCACCGAGATGCCGCCCACGCTGTACGCCGACATGGGCGGCGCCCTGATGGCCAGCGAGGCCGTGCTGCAGGCCCTGCTGGAGCGCGCCCACACCGGCAGCGGCGTGTGCATCGAAGTGGCGCTGGCCGATGCCGCCGCCTGGCTGGCCCAGCCGCGCGACTGGGGCCTGACCACGCCCGAGGGCGACGTGGGCGGCAACCACGCGGGCTACCGCATCTACCCCTGCGCCGACGGCCGCGTGGCCGTGGCCGCGCTGGAACCCCACTTCGCCGCGCGCCTGTGCGCCGCTGCGGGGCTGCCAGCCTCTGGCGACCCGGGCCAGCTGCGCGCGCCCGCCACGCACCAGGCCGTGGCGAACTTCCTGCGCGGCCAGACCCGCGGGGAGCTGGACGCGCTCGCCACCGCCCAGGACATTCCCCTGCACACCCTCGCCTGAGAACCCGTTTTCACCGATGCACAAGCAAGGCACCGTCATCCGCTGGGATGCCACACGCGCCTTCGGTTTCATCCGCAGCCCGGACACCTCGGCCGATGTGTTCTTTCATGTGCGGGACTACCAAGGCAGCGCCGCGCCCCGCGAGGGCCTGGCCGTGGTGTATGAAGAAATCCATGTGGGCGGCAAGGGGCCCAGGGCGATGGCCGTGCAGCCTGCCGCGCACCCCGGTGCCACCGCCCAGCCCCGCCCATCGGTCACGGCGCCGCCGACAGCCGCTGCGCGCCCGGCACGGCGCACACCGGCGCAGCGGGCCGCCCGGCCCCAGGTTCGACGCCATCGGCGCACCGCGGATGACAGCGGCCCGTCCACCCCGGCGGGCCCGGCCTTGGTGCTGATGCTGGGCTGGGCGGCCCTGCTGGCCTGGGGCTTCTGGGCCGGCCGGCTCCCCTGGTGGGTGCTGGGCGCTGCCATGGCCATCAACCTCCTGACCTTCCTGGTCTACGCCATCGACAAGAGCGCCGCGCAAAACGGCCAGTGGCGCACCAGAGAGAGCCACCTGCACCTGCTGGGCCTGGCGGGCGGCTGGCCGGGCGCATGGTTCGCCCAGCAGTGGCTGCGGCACAAGTCCCGCAAGCTGGAGTTTCGCGCGGTCTACTGGGCCACCGTGGTGCTCCACTGCGCGGCGCTCGGGGCCTGGCTGGGCGGATGGCTGCGCTAGGCAGGGCTGCAAAGAACCGTCAATTTTGATAGCTGCTTGCGCTGGATGGATATGGGCGAGAGGCTATTTTTCCCCATATTTCCTGCTGCTTCCCAAAGGGTGCTGACGCGCAGAGTGCCCGCTGGCCTACACCACGCACCCGGGGGGAGGGGTTTCAATCGAAAAGGTCTGAAACACCTCGGGAGATGCCCATGAAACCCCTCGTTCTTGATTCCACCATGACCAACATGGGCGGCGTTTTCTACCCCACGGGCCATGTGTTCGCCCTCTTCCCCGACGAAGACTGCGTGCGCCAGGCCGCCACGGCCCTGCAGGGCGCTGGCCACGCGGGCGAGATCGCCTACGCCAGCCCCGAGGTCATCCTGCAGGAGATCGTGCACACCCTGGGCACGGCCGACGCACCCCTGCCGTCGGTGGGCGCCGAGGGCGACATGGTGCGCCGCATCGCCGACCTGGCCGGCACGGGACACCACGGCATACTGGTGCACATGGCCGACAAGGACAACACCGAGCGGCTGGTGGGCGCCATCGCACCGGAAGGCGCGGTAGCGGCTTTCTACTACCGCACGTTCATCATCGAGGATCTCATCACGCCCCCGGCCAAGGACGACGCCCCACAATCGGTACTGGTGGGCACCCACGCGGCACCCTGACGGGGCCCGGCCCTTTCCAGGGGCCCGGACGCCGCGAAGCGGCCCGGCGCGCAGACCAGCGCGCCGGGCCGCTGTCTTTTGGGAACGCGCCTTCGCAGCCCCCGCCGCCAGCCCGGGCTGCGCGCCGCAATGCCATGCTTTGCATGCAGGGGCGACCTGATCGCTATATAGTGCAAAGCACCGCACCGGCGGGCTGTCCGACGCCTTGCCGAAGCCTGTGCCAGCGCCACCGGGATGCATGCCCCGCCCTGTGCCGCCGGCGCTGACGCAGCCCCCAGGAAGCGGCCCGGCAACCAACTTGGCGAACAGGCGGGAGAACAGTCCATGGATGTTGTGTTGCAGCCAGACGAGCGAAGACCCGTGCAGCTGACATTGCGGCTCACCTGGCCCTTCATCGTGATGGTGCTGCTGCTGGCCGCCTGCGCCACCGCCAGCCTGTACGTGCTGTCCACCGTGCGCGGCTTCGTCGCCGGCGAAAGCCTGTGGACGAAGGGGCAGAAGGATGCCATCTATTACCTGGGCCAGTACGCGGCCAATGGCTCGCCCCAGGCATTCGCGCTGTTCACGCAGGCCATCGATATTCCGCTGGGAGACCGGGCGGCCCGCCTGGCCCTGCAACCCGGGCAGGTGCAGGTCGATCTGGCACGCGAGGGTTTCCTGCGCGGGGGCAACCATCCGCAGGACATCGACGGACTCATCTGGCTGCTGCGCTACCTCCACCATTTCGACATCGTTCAAAAGCCGATCCAGCATTGGCTGGTGGGAGACGAATACATCAATGCGCTGCGCGACCTGTCCCACGAGATCCGCCACGATACCGAGCTGGGTTCGGTGGACGACGATACCCGCGCGCAGTGGCAAACCGCCATCCGCGACATCAATGCGGGAGTCACCCCCGCCGCCCGCGCCTTCAGCGAGGCCCTGGGAGACAGCTCGCGCCGCATCGTGGCGTTGCTGATGTGGACCAACATGGGCATCGCGGCCACCCTGATCCTGCTGACCCTGTGGCACACCCACACCCTGCTGGCGCAGCGCCGGCGCGTGGAGCAGGCGCTCAGCGCGGAGCGCGAGCAGGCACGCACCACGCTCACCGCCATCGGCGACGGGGTGGTGACGACCAACATCCATGGCGAAGTGATGTACATGAACCCGGCGGCGGAGCAGCTGCTGGCCTGCAGCGCCCAGCAGGCCGTGGGAAAACCGCTGGACGAGGCCCTGAAGTTCGATGGCGAAGACCCCCGGCCCCAGGCCGCCGGGACGCTCATCGAGCAGATACTGCGGCAGGGCAGCCACGGCGCCGCGAACGCGGGCGGCGCAAGGAGCGCCAAGGGAACGCAGGACGACATCAACCGCACCATCGTGCGCCCCGGCCAGACCGTCGTGCCGGTGAAGCTGGTGGGTTCGCCCATCCAGCACCAGGGCACCGTGACCGGCGCGGTGCTGGTACTGCACGACGTCACGCGCGAACAGCACTACGTGGAACAGCTCTCCTGGCAGGCCAGCCACGACGCGCTCACGGGCCTGGTCAACCGGCGCGAGTTCGAGCACCGGCTCGAGGCCTTGCTCAGCCGCCCGCGCCAGCCGGGCCGCGAGGGCTCCTTGCTCTACGTGGACATGGACCAGTTCAAGCTCATCAACGACACCTGCGGCCACCAGGCGGGCGACGAGATGCTGCGCGAGGTCTGCCGCATGCTGCAAAGCCACCTGCGCGAGGGCGACACGCTGGCGCGGCTGGGCGGGGACGAGTTCGGCATCCTCCTCAAGGACTGCCCCGCCGGGCCCTCGGCGCGCATCGCCGAGCAGCTGCGCCAGGCTGGCCAGGACCTGCGGCTGGCATGGGAGGGCCAGCACCTCACGACGGGCCTCTCCATCGGCATGGTGCAGCTCATCCCCGCGCTCACGTCCATACAGGAAGCGATGCGCGTGGCCGACATGGCCTGCTACCGCGCCAAGGAGGGCGGCCGCAACCGGGTGTTCATCTACCAGCCCGAGGACATCGAGATGACCCGGCGCGAAGGCGACATGGACTGGGTGCGGCGCCTGCGCCTGGCGCTGGAGCACGACCGCTTCCAGCTGCACGCGCAGGCCATCGGCGCGCTGCAGGTCCACGCCGAAGAGGGTTTGCACATGGAGGTGCTGCTGCGGCTGCGCGAGGAGGACGGCCAGCTCGTGGCGCCCGGCACCTTCATCCCGGCCGCCGAGCATTACGGAATGATGCCCTCCATCGACCGCTGGGTGATCCGGCACACGCTGCAGGCGCTGGCGCTGCACCAGCGCACGCCGGGCGCCCTGCCGCTGCACACCTGCGCCATCAACCTGTCGGGCACCAGCCTGGGCGACGACAGCCTGCTCAAGTACATCCGCACCACCCTCACCGAATCCGGCCTGGACCCCGCACTGCTGTGCTTCGAGATCACCGAGACCAGCGCCATCTCGCACCTGCCCAACGCCGTGCGCCTGATGAAAGAGCTGCAGCAGCTGGGCTGCCGGTTCGCGCTGGACGACTTCGGCGCGGGCATGTCGTCCTTCACCTATCTCAAGCACCTGCCGGTCAACTACCTCAAGATCGACGGCGCCTTCGTGAAGGACATGCTGCAGGACCCCACCAGCCGCGCCATGGTGGAAATGATCCACCGCATCGGCCATGTGATGGGCAAGCAGACCATCGCCGAGTTCGCCGAGAGCGCCGCCATCGTGGACGCGCTGCGGCTCATCGGCGTGGACTATGCCCAGGGCTACGCGGTGGCGCGGCCCCTTCCGCTGGGCGAGTGCCTGGGCCAGGCGGTACCGCCGGCGGGTGGCGCCGCGCTCCCCGACGCGCGGCACGCCGCCTGAGGTCCGCTGCCAGGCGCCCCGGCACGATGGCGCCGCTGGCCAGCACCACGCCGGGGACCACCAGCGCCAGTGCCACCCAGGCACTGCGCTGCGGCACCTCTCCCAGCAGCCAGGCCGCGCCCAGCGCCGTGAGCACGGGCACCAGCGCGGCGGACAGCGCCGCGCGGGCGGCACCCAGCCGTGCAATGGCCACCGTGTAGGCCACCAGCCCCAGCACACCGGCCATCACACCCTGCCCCAGCGCCTGGAAGGCCACGTCGGTCCAGGGTGCCGTCACCAGGCGCGGGGCGCCCCAGACAATCACCACGGGCACCAGCAGCACCGCAGATCCCAGGTTCACCAGGGCGGCCCCCTGCCAGGGCGACAGGCCACAGCCCCGAAACGCCAGCGTGTAGGCGGCCCACAGCACGGCCGCCAGCACAAACAGCAGATCCCCGCGCCAGGACGCCAGGCCATCGCGCCACACCCCCAGGCCCAGCGCCGCCACGCCCAGCGCCATCAGCACCAGGCCCAGCACGCGCAGGCGCCCCAGCCTGTCGCCCTGCACCAGCCGCCCGCCCAGCGCCACGAACAGCGGCATGCAGCCGGCCATGAAGATGCCCATGTGCGCCGCCGGCGCCCAGCGTGCCCCCGCCAGCACCAGCAGGCCAAAGGGCAGCCCGCCCCCCAGCACCAGCAGGGCCAGCCGTCCCAGGGACATCGCGGCGGGCCATCCGGTGCGCCGGCACCACAGCGGGGCCAGCACCAGCGCGGGAACGCCATAGCGCAGCACGGCCAGCTCCACCGGCCCGAGCGACGTGGTGACGCCGTGGCGCGTGACGATCTGCCAGCCGCTGCCCACAAGGGCCGCTGCCAGCGCGGCCAGCACCCCGATGGCCAGGTTCCGGGCCGGCGATGCAGGCCGCGCGTGAAAAATGCGAGAAATGGAAAACGCAGAAGAGGACATGGCGCCAGTCTCGCGCCCATGGCCCCGGCGGGATATCAGAATCCTGCGCTTCGCGCGGCCGCGGGCTTGGCAGGCTTTCGCGGGGTCTACCCGCCCCGCCCCTGCAGCGCGGACCGCGCCTGCGCCAGCGTCACGCCCACCTCGGCGCGAAAGACAGCGCCCAGGTGGCTCTGGCTGCAGTACCCCAGGTCGTGCGCCAGCGCAGCCAGGTCCGATTCACCCGCCTCCAGCCGCTGCAGCGCGGCCGCCATCCGCAGGCGCTGGCGGTAGCCGTGCAGGCCCAGGCCCAGATGCCGCCGAAACAGGTGGGCGAGGTGAAACGCCGAGCAGCCGGCCGCGTCCGCCGCATCCTGCAGGGACCACCGCTCGCCATCGGCCAGGGCCACCCGTTGGGCCATGAAGCGCCGCGCGCGCCCTACCGTCCGCGGCGCCGAATGCGGCGGCGTGCCCTGCAGCACATCGAACGCCGCGCCCCCGGCGGGCAGCGGGCGCCCATCGGCCAGCGCCCGCCAGTGCATGCGCAGGCGCCACAGCAGGCGCGGCGTGAGCATGCGCACGCGCGGCGACAGGTTGTTCTGGTTGCCCGGGGCGCCCACCGGCCCATTCCCCTGCGTGCTCACCACGATGCTGGTTTGCGGCGTGGGCTGCAGGGGCCGCATCTGGTAGGGCAGCCCCTGCGGCAAACCCAGGGCCGTCAGGCCGTCGAGCAGGACCACCTGCCCTGCCATCTGGAACTCGGACAGCCCGTCCATGGGCAGCACCCAGCGCCCGGAGGCTGCTTCGTAGGTCGCGCTCCACCGCACGGGCGCGGCATGCTTGAGAACCCGCTCGACCTTCCATGCGGCGCCGGCGTGCAGCAGGGTGCGTTGCTGGGGCATGGCGGGTGTGGCGCGCGTGGCGGCCCGCCTAGCGGGCCTTCTTGAATGCCTTGCCGCTCTTGCCGCCGCCGGGCGCGGTGGCGCCCCCTGTCACGCGCGGTGGCAGGCCGGTGTGCTGGGTCAGGATGCGGCCCTTGGTGGGCTGCTGCACGCTGCGCGATGCGGGCACCACGGCAGCCTTGGCACCGGTGGGGGTGGAATTCTTGCGCCGGGCGCTCTGGTAGCCGCCATCGGTCAGCGGCTGGAAGGTCGGGATCAGGTGGTGCTTGCCGTTGCCAATGAGGTCAGCCCGGCCCATGGCCTTGAGCGCATCGCGCAGCAGGGGCCAGTTGTTCGGGTCGTGGTAGCGCAGGAAGGCCTTGTGCAGGCGGCGGCGCTTTTCGCCACGCACGATGTCCACGGTCTCGCTCTCGCGCGTGATCTTGCGCAGCGGGTTCTTGTTGCTGTGGTACATGGCCGTGGCCGTGGCCATGGGGCTCGGGTAGAAGGTCTGCACCTGGTCGGCGCGAAAGCCGTTCTTCTTGAGCCAGATGGCGAGGTTCATCATGTCCTCGTCGCTGGTGCCCGGGTGCGCGGCGATGAAATACGGGATCAGGAACTGCTTCTTGCCCGCCTCTTCGCTGAACTTCTCGAACATCTGCTTGAACTTGTCATAGCTGCCGATGCCCGGCTTCATCATCTTGGTCAGCGGGCCCTGCTCGGTGTGCTCGGGCGCGATCTTGAGGTAGCCGCCCACGTGGTGCTGCACGAGTTCCTTCACGTACTCGGGCGACTTCACGGCCAGGTCGTAGCGCAGGCCCGAGCCGATGAGGATCTTCTTGATGCCCTTGAGCGCGCGGCCCCGGCGGTATATCTTGATCAGCGGGTCGTGGTTGGTGCCCAGGTTGGAGCAGATGCCCGGGTACACGCAGCTGGGCTTGCGGCATGCGGCCTCGATTTCGGGGCTCTTGCAGCCCAGGCGGTACATGTTGGCCGTGGGGCCGCCCAGATCGCTGATGGTGCCGGTGAAGCCCTTGACCTTGTCGCGGATGTCCTCGATCTCCTGGATGATGGAATCCTCGGAACGGCTCTGGATGATGCGGCCCTCGTGCTCGGTGATCGAGCAGAAGGTGCAGCCGCCAAAGCAGCCGCGCATGATGTTGATCGAGAACCGGATCATCTCCCACGCCGGGATCTTGGTCGCGCCGTCGTGGCTGCCGTTCTCGTCGGCATAGCTCGGGTGCGGGCCGCGCGCGTAGTGCAGGTCGAACACGTGGTCCATCTCGGCCGTGGTCAGCGGGATGGGCGGCGGGTTGATCCATACGTCGCGGGCGGTGGCACCCTCGCCGTGCGCCTGCACCAGCGCGCGGGCGTTTCCGGGGTTGGTCTCCAGGTGCAGCACGCGGTTGGCATGGGCGTACAGCACCGGGTCGCTCTTGACCTGCTCGTAGCTGGGCAGGCGGATCACGCTCCTGTCGCGCGGCGGCACCTTGAGCTTCGCCTTGAGCGCCGGGTTGGCCACGAACAGCATGGGCTGGATGGCGGGGTTGGGTTCAGCCGTTTGAAGGTCTTTTTGGCCTCCAGCGCTTGATGGATCTGCGCCAACAGCTACAGAATCAGGAGCACCCTCCTTGCTGCAGGTGCTGCCCTGCGCCGCCGCCTGCTCGCTGGTCGTCATGTAGGGGTTGACGTGGGCCTCCACGCGCCCGGGCTCGTCCACGCTGGTGGAATCGATCTCGAACCAGCCCTTGCCGCTCTCGTCGTCGGGCCGGCGCACGAAGGCCGTGCCACGCACATCGGTGATCTGCTCGACCGGCTCGCGCGCGGCGATGCGGTGCGCCACCTCGACCAGGGCGCGCTCGGCGTTGCCGTACAGCAGCAGGTCGCACTTGCTGTCCACCACGATGGAGCGGCGCACCTTGTCGCTCCAGTAGTCGTAGTGCGCGATGCGGCGCAGGCTGCCTTCGATGCCGCCCAGGATGATGGGCACGTCCTTGAACGCCTCGCGGCAGCGCTGGCTGTAAACGATGGCCGCACGGTCGGGGCGCTTGCCGCCAATGTCGCCGGGCGTGTAGGCGTCGTCACTGCGGATCTTGCGGTCGGCGGTGTACCGGTTGATCATGGAATCCATGTTGCCCGCTGTCACGCCCCAGAACAGGTTGGGCTTGCCCAGCACCTTGAAGGGCTCGGCGCTTTGCCAGTCGGGCTGGGCGATGATGCCCACGCGAAAGCCCTGGGCCTCCAGCGTGCGGCCGATCACGGCCATGCCGAAGCTCGGGTGGTCCACATACGCATCGCCCGTCACCAGGATGATGTCGCAGCTGTCCCAGCCCAGCTTGTCCATCTCGGCGCGGCTCATCGGCAAGAACGGGGCCGTGCCAAAGCGCTTGGCCCAGTACGGGCGGTAGCTGGTCAATGGCTTTGCGGCACGCGCAAAAAAGGAGACGTCGACGGGGGCGTTCATTCAGATGGGGAGCGCGGCCAGCCCATGTGCGGATGGGGCCTCGTGGGGCGCGGCTGTGGTGGATAACCCGTGATTTTACGTTGGCAGGCGTGTTTTGTCGCCCCGAACGCACTTGCCCTTCACTCCTCAAGGTTTGATGGAGATCAGGCATATACTTGCTTTTGTCAATTAATTACATGACAAAGGCATATATGAGCACGAATCCATCCTCCCAGGCCAGCGCAGCCGCAGGCAGCGCGCCCGTCGCCGCCGACGCCGTGAAGGCCGTGCGCAGGTTCAATCGCTTCTTCACCCGCCGCGTGGGCGTGCTGGACCCGTACCTGGGCAGCGATCTCTCGCTGACCGACGTGCGCGTGCTGTACGAGCTGGCCCACCGCGACGCGCCGGTCGCCAGCGAGCTGGCCCGGGACCTGGGCCTGGACGGCGGGTACCTGAGCCGGATCCTGCGGCGTTTTGAAGGCGCGGGCTGGATCCTGCGCAGCGCCAGCGCCCGTGATGCGCGCCAGAGCGTGCTCACGCTCACCCCTGCCGGGCGCGCTGCGTTCGAACCGCTGCAGCAGCGCTCGCGCGACGAAGCCGCCGCGCTGCTTGCCCCGTTGCCGCCGGCCCGGCGGCACGAACTGGTGGACGCCATGCAACGCATCGAGGCCTTGCTGGAGCCCGCCAGCGGCGCCGCGGCGGCGCCCAAGGTGGCCGTGCTGCGCGACCCCGTGCCCGGCGACATCGGCTGGGTGGTGCAGCAGCATGGCGAAATCTACTGGCGCGAGTACGGCTGGGACAGCCGCTTCGAGGCACTGGTGGCGGACATCGCCGCGCAGTTCGTGCGCAAGTTCCAGCCGGGCTGGGAGCGGTGCTGGATCGCCGAACTGGAGGGCGAACGCGTGGGCGCCGTGTTCGTGGTGCGCAAGTCCGCCAGCACGGCCCAGTTGCGGATGCTCATCCTGTCGCCTCGGGCGCGCGGCCTGGGGCTGGGCGCCCGCCTGACCGACGAGTGCATCGCGTTCGCGCGGGCCAAGGGCTACCGGAAAATGGTGCTGTGGACCAATAGCTGCCTGGCGGCCGCGCGTGGCATCTACGCCAAACGCGGGTTCAAGCTGGTCAAGTCGGAACCCTACGAGGGCTTCGGCCAGCAGGCCGTGGGCGAAACCTGGGAGCTCAGGCTGTAGAAAAGCGCCGGCGATCCGGCCGCCTCGCCGGCTTCACACCACCCGGATGCCCAGCTCGCTGACCAGCACCCCCGCCTGGTCGGCCGAGATGATGGCGCCCTTGAAAGACTGCGCCAGGTGCGCGATGCGCAGCCCGCCCAGGTCGACCGACCGCAGGTCCGCGCCATCAAAGCGCGCGTTCTTCAGGTGCGCATCGCGCAGGCTTCCGCCTTCGAACACAGCATCCCGAAAATCGCACCCGGCCAGATCGGCATCCGACAGGTCCAGCTGCTCCACCGTCTGCTTGCGAAACGAGACGCCGCGCAGGTCGGCCCCCACCAGCAGCGAATCGTGAAAACCCAGCCCCAGCGTGCCGGCCTCGCGAAAATGCGCGCCGGTGAGCTTGACTTCGGCGAACCGTGCCGAGGCCAGGTTGGCGCGGTCCCAGGAGGTGTTGTTCAGGTCGCAGCGGTGAAAGCGCGCCTCGGTGAGGTCCGCCAGGCGGAACTGCGCCTGCCCTGCCCGGCAGTCCAGCCAGCGTGTGCCGCCAAGATCCGCCTTGTCCAGGGAGGTCCCGAGGAACGAACAGCCAATGAACTGGGCGCCGCGCAGCGGCAGGCCCGCCAGGTCCAGCCCGTCGAAGTCGCATTGCTCAAAGTGCAAGGCAGGATGTCCTGCCGCCAGCAGCGCTTGCAGCTGCGCTCTCGAAGGTGTCTGGCCAGTGACGCAGAAAGGCCCGGCGGACGGGGAAGGTCGCAGGTTCATGGGAAACAGGTACAAAAACGGGAATCGGTGGATAGGACATGCCGCGAGGCCGCAAGCCGGGCCGCCTTGGCGGCTGCTCAGTGGCCCACGCTGTGGGAAAACAGGTTCACCACCAGGACACCCGCCACGATCAGGCCCAGCCCGATCACAGCCGGCAGATCCAGGCGCTGGCCGTAGTACACCCAGCCCACGGTGGAGATCAGCACGATGCCCACACCGGACCAGACCGCATAGGCAATGCCCATCGGCAGCGTCTTGAGCGCCAGCGAGAGCAGGTAGAACGACGCCATGTAGGCCACCGCGGTGACCGTGCTCGGCACCAGCCGGGTGAATCCCTCGGAGGCCTTCAGTGCCGTGGTGCCCAGCACTTCCAGCAAGATGGCGGCGCCCAGGATCAGATAGGTGCCCGCGGACGTGCTCCAGGTCATGGCCGGCCTCCTTGGCACAGGGACAGGAGGATGTCCAGGATGGCGGCCTTGCGCGGCTGGTCGAGTGCATAGACATCGAGCATCTGCGCGAACCAGAACCCGTCTCCCGCCAGGCGGCAGGCCAGCAGCACATTGGCCGTGTGGGGATCGTCGCCGTCGGCCTTCAGTGCCGCCGCCATCGCGGCATGCCACCGCTGGCGGCACGGCGCCGACGTCAGGGCCAGCAGGCCGATCGCCCGCTGCGTCTCCACCTGGCGGCTGTCCGAGCCGCTGTCAAAGCAGGTCCTGATGTAGGCACGCGCATGGCGCCCGGGCGTGTCCTCTTCCTGGTCCAGCGCTTTCGCAAAACACTGTTCAAACTCCTCGAAGAGCTGGTCCGACAGCGCATCCAGCAGGGCCTGCTTGCTGCGGTAGTGGTGCTGGAGCCCGCCCTTGGTCACGTGGGCCCGCTGGGCCACGGCATCGAGCGTGACGGCGTGGGGGCCCTCCCGCACCAGGAGTTCCCGGACCACGGCCAGCAATTGGCTGCGGATCAGTTCAGGCTGTTTTTGGCGGCGATGTGCTTCGGTCATTCAACAAACCATCCAGATGGATTGTTTATTGTACCGAGGAGCCAGGCCGATATCGACGAAAGCCCGCAGGGAACCGTGGGGACTTTCCGTGGCCATGCACGGCCCTGCATTGCCGCTATCCAGGAAGAAGGAAGGCGCCCGGGTGCTGGACAGGGCGGGGCCCGCCGGTCGAGCGCCGTCGCCCTGGCTACCATTCCCCGACTTCACGCACCCGCTGCGCCAGATCCGGGAACGCGTCCTCCGCCACCGCGGCTTCGGCCTCGGCAGGCATGGCCTGCGCAACCGCCACGCCAGCAGCGGGCGGTGCCGAGCGCGACAGGAACCTGCCAAAAAGATGGTGGCCCCAGGCGGCATGCGACGGGGCGGTGAACGGGATGGCGAACATGGCGGTTCCTTTTTATAAGGCTTCGGCGCTGCAAAAAACTGAGCGCCAGCGTAAGTCAGGGCTTCAATGCGCAGTGTAGGAATCCGCGCCGCACGCCTGTGTGACAGAACACACGGTCGCGGGCGTTTCACGCGGGCGTACCCCTTCCCACGGCCCTGGGCTGTGACTTTTTTCACACACGGGCCGCCCCCTTACACTCTGCGCCCCATGCCCCACACTCTGGCCGCGCCCGCGCACAGCGAACTTGTCATCAAGAAAAGCCGGTTCATCGGCTGCGTGCAGCCCATGGCCGACCGCGCCAGCGCGCAGGCCGCGGTGGATGCGCTGTGGAAGCAGCACCCTGGTGCCGCGCACATCTGCTGGGCCCTGCTGGCGGGCGGCCAGTCGGCGGCGGTGGATGACGGCGAACCCGGGGGCACGGCCGGGCGGCCCATGCTCGACGTGCTGCGCCACCAGGACCTGGAGGGGGTGCTGGCCACGGTGGTGCGCTACTTTGGCGGCGTGAAGCTGGGAGCGGGCGGCCTCGTGCGCGCCTACACCGACACTGTGGCCCAGGCACTGCTCACCGCCCCCAAGGTCACGCTGCAGCGCATGACAACCCTGCAGTGCCTGGTGCCCTACGCCCTGGAAGGCCTGCTGCGCCGCGAAATCGACCTGGCCGGGGCCGAACTGTCAGAGGTGCGGCATGGCAGCCTGGTCACCGTGCAGCTGCGCCTGCCCGAAGCGCGGGCCGCGGCCTTCGTGCAGCGCATCAACGACTGCGGCCAGGGCCGCGTGGGCTGGACCGAGCCCGCGGCCTGACCGACGGCACCTTTCGGGGCTGCCGCGAGGGCAAGGGCTTCGCCGGCCACGCCGCGCTGCCCGGGCAGGGGGAACCAACAAAGGCCTTTGCGCCTACAAGCGCCGCGCGGCCGGGCCGCGACACTCAGGGTTTGCAGGGCTCCCAAGGAACCACCCATGAGCCAACCGCTCGACACCATCATCATTGGCGCAGGCACGGCCGGCCTGGCCGCCCTGCGCGAGGTGCGCAAACGCACCGACCGCTACCTGATCGTCAACGAAGGGCCCTGGGGCACCACGTGCGCGCGGGTAGGCTGCATGCCCTCCAAGGCACTGATCGAGGCGGCCAACGCCTTTCACCGCCGCCACGCATTCGAGGAATTCGGCCTGCGGGGCGCACAGGCCCTGACCGCCGACATACCGGCCGTGCTGCGGCGCGTGCGCGCCCTGCGCGATGATTTCGTGGCGGGCGTTCTGAAGGCCACCAGCGGGCTGGGCAGCGCCCAGGTATCCGGGCGCGCGTCGCTGGCCGGCCCGCACGCGGTGGACATCGACGGCACCCGCCATGCCACGCGCAGCATCATCATCGCCACCGGCTCGCGCCCGAGCGTGCCGGACGAATGGCTGGCGTTTGGCGACCGCATGCTCACCACCGACACCCTGTTCGAGCAGCCCAGCCTCGGCCCCCGCATCGCCGTGATTGGCATGGGCCCCATCGGCGTGGAGATCTCCCAGGCGCTGGCCCGGCTCGGGCTGCAGGTGGCCGCATTCACCACCGGCGACACACTGGCGGGCCTGAGCGACCCGGCGCTCAACGCCGAACTGACAGCGCTGCTCAAGAAGGACATGGTGCTGCACGCCGGGGCCCCGGCCGAACTGCGGGAAGTGCCCGGCGGCATCGAAGTGCGCAGCGGCTCCCACCGCGTGGTGGTGGACCAGGTCGTCGCCGCCATGGGCCGCGTACCCAATATCGAGCACCTGGGCCTGGACACCCTGGATGTGCCGCTGGACAAGCATGGCATGCCCACGGTGGATGCACGGACCCAGCAGATCGGCAGCCTGCCCGTGTTCCTGGCCGGGGACGCGAACGCCCACGTGCCGCTGCTGCACGAGGCGGCCGACGAAGGCCATATCGCCGGGATGAATGCCCTGGCGGAGACACCTGCGCGCTTTCAGCGCCGCACCCCGCTGGCCATCGTGTTCTGCGATCCCAACGTCGCGATGGTGGGCCAGCGCCTTGCCGACATGGACCCTGTCCACACCATCACGGGCACGGCCAGCTTCGACGACCAGGGCCGGGCCCGGGCAGCCCAGCACAACCATGGGCGCATCTGCCTGCACGCCGACCGGGCCACCGGCCGTCTGCAGGGCGCCGAGATGTGCGCGCCTCAGGGCGAACACATGGCCCACCTGCTTGCATTGGCCATTCAGCAGAAACTGACGGTGCATGACCTGCTGGGCATGCCGTTCTACCACCCCACGCTGGAGGAAGGCTTGCGCACGGCGCTTCGGGACACAGCACGGCAGTTGCCCGGGGTTCGCGCGTCCGACCTGGCGGCGTGCGGAGCCATTGGGGCGGCGGCGCTGGAGTGAGAATGGCAACCCCAGGCGGGCCCGGATATGTAAAAACCCTCAAGCCTGCCGCCCGCATGCCGATATGAATCCATCACCCCAAGGAATCACCATGGACGTCGCCCTCACCAACAGCATCGTCAACACCGCCACCGCGCTGGCCAGTGCCAAGACGTCCGATGCGCTGAACATGGTGGTGCTGAAGAAGGCGCTGGACATGCAGGCCACGTCAGCGGCCACGCTGCTGGATGCCATGCAGCAATCCATGCCCCAGCCAGGGCTGGCCACGTCCGGCACGCTGGGTACCCAGGTCAACACGTTCGCCTGAGCCACCCTTCGGCCAAAAAACAGACGCGCAGCTATCGCAGCCGTGCAGGCGACAGCCCTTGCGGCGCCACCCTCTCGCGCACCAGTTCTTCCGCCAGTGGCTCGCCGCGCAGCAGCAGCCGCGCCAGCAACGAGGCGCCCGCCGCGCTCTGAATCCCATACCCGCCCTGCCCCGCCAGCCAGAAAAAGCCGGACACATGGTTGTCCCAGCCTATCACCATGTCGCCGTCGGGCACGAATGAGCGCAGGCCTGCCCAGGTGTGGGAGGGGCGGCGGATCTGGAAGATCGTTTTTTCCTCGATGTGATAAATCCCCGTGGCCACGTCCAGTTCCTCGGGCACCACGTCGTGGGGATGCGTCGGGTCGGCGTTGGCGGGGGAGCCCAGCAACTGGCCTGCGTCGGGCTTGAAGTAGAAGCTCTCGTCGATGCCGATCACGGCGGGCCAGTGGGTCGCGTCCATGCCTTCGGGCACGGCGAAGGTGAAGGCGGTGCGGCGGCGCGGCTCCAGGCCGATGGGTGGCACGCCGGCCAGGCCCGCCACCACGTCGGCCCAGGCGCCCGCGGCGTTGATGATGGTGGTGGCCCGCAGCGCCCGGCCATCGGCGAGCGTCACCTGCCAGCCATCGCCCTGGCGCTCCAGGGCCGTGACCTCGGCATTCGTCAGCACCTGGCCGCCACGCTGGCGCAGGCCGCGCAGGTAGCCCTGGTGCAGCGCGTGCACATCGATGTCGGAAGCTTCGGGCTCGCTCATGCCGGCGGCCACGGCTTCGGGCTTCAGGCATGGCAGCTGGGCCAGCAGTGCGGCCTGGTCCACCCATTCCACATTGGGCGAGATGGTGTGGGCTTCGTCGTAGGCCTGTTTCAGCATGTCGAGCTGGTCCGGCCCCGCCACGTAGACCACGCCACGGGGCGAGAGGATGGGGTCAGTCCCAAACTCGGGCGGCGGCGCGTCGTAAAACGCGCGGCTCGCCCGGGTCAGCGCCTGGATGTTGGGCGTGCCGTAGGTGGCCATGTACAGGGCCGCCGAGCGGCCGGTGGTGTGGTAGCCGGGCTGAGATTCGCGCTCGAGCAGCAGCACGCTGGCGCCCTGCCCCCCGGCTTTTTCCTGCACCAACTGCCAGGCCAGCGAGGCCCCCGCAATGCCCGCGCCAATGACGATGATGTCCGCTGATTGCATGGTGGTGTCTCCTGACTTCGTTCAGACGGCAGACACCGTCGCCGCCGAGGCGGGACGGTCATCACGCGGCAGGCTGCGGGCATCACGCGGGTCGGGCGCGCCAGTCACGATGGAGGTCAGCGCGGGCTCGGCACGTGTTTGCATCAGCTTGGCCAGGTCGGGCCGGGGGCGGGCCAGCCCGGCGATGCCCTTGAACGCCTGCTCCAGCGCATGGCCCACGCCCAGCGTGTGGCGGTCGGCGCGGAAGCGCCCGACGATCTGCAGGCCAAACGGCAAACCCTCGTCGTCCAGCCCGCACGGCAGGCTGAGCGCGGGGTGGGTGGTGAGCGTGGTCACATAGGTCAGCGCCAGCCAGCGGTAGTAGTTGGCCTGCGGCTCGCCGTTGATGTGGCTGGCATACAGCTGGGTCCAGGCGAAGGGCGACACAGGTGTGGTGGGTGCCAGGATCACGTCGTACTGCTCATACAGCTTCTGGAACCGCGCCAGGATGCGCGTCTGCTCGGCCTGCGCCCAGGCGCTGTCCAGCAGGGTCATCGCAGCGCCCATCTCGTAGTTGGCGCGGGTGTTGGGGCCCAGGCTGGTGGGGTCGCGCTCATAGGCTTCGCGCGTGCTGGCCACAAAGGCTTCGGCGCGCAGCACGTCAAAGCAGCGGTGCACGTCACCCAGGTCGATGTCGATGGCATCGCAGCTGGCAAACAGGTGCTTCATGGCCTGCACCTTCTGGCGGAACACGGCGCGGATGCCGTTGTCCACGGCGCAGGCGCCAAGATCTTCGGTGTACGCCACGCGCAGGCGGCTCAGGTCCACCGCTTCGGGCAACAAAAAACTCATCGGGTCCAGCGGGTAGCTCAGCGGGTCGCCCGCCGACATACCCGCCGTGGCAGCCAGTTGCAGGCAGGCCTCTTCTACCGTACGGCCCATGGGGCCCACCACCGAAATCGGCGTCCAGCCCAGCAGCTTGCGCGAGCTGGGCACCACGCCGGGCGACGGCCGGAAGCCCACCACGCCACAGATAGAAGCTGGAATGCGCAGCGAGCCGCCCGTGTCCGACCCCGTGCACACCGGCAGCATGTCGCACGCCAGCGCAGCGGCCGAGCCACCCGACGAGCCCCCGGCATTCAGGTTGGGATTGAACGGGTTGCCCGTGGCGCCCCACACCGTGTTGCGCGAATTGGCGCCCGCCCCCATCTCGGGGATGTTGGTCTTGCCCGCCACGACGGCACCCGCCGCGCGCAGGCGTGCCACCAGCACGTTGTCCTCTGCCGGTATGTTGCTGCGGTAGATCTCCGAGCCATAGGTGGTCAGCAGCCCGGCCGTGGCTTCCAGGTCCTTCACGCCCAGCGGCAGGCCGTGCAGCAGGCCCAGCGGCTCGCCGCGCAGCACCGCCTGCTCGGCGGCCTGGGCCTCGGCGCGGGCGCGGTCGTAGCAGGTGGCGGTAATGGCATTCACATGCGGGTTGACGGCCTCGATGCGCGCCATGCAGGCGTCGAGCAGCTCGACGGGCGAGACCTCGCGCGTGCCGATGCGGTGGCGCAGTTCATTGGCGGTCAGCTCGACCAGGGCGTTGTGTGGAGTGGTCATGGCGTTGGTGTCCCTTTCGTCGTTCTGTGGTTTTTCCGCTGGCGCGGCCGGCGGCGGTGTTGGCCGGGGGGTGAAACGGCGCGAACCCACGGCCGCCATCTTGGCATGGTGGGGACGCCCTCGCCCGTTGCTTCAGAACCCGGGCAATGCCCTCATCACAGCCGCCACCAGATTCTGGACAGGAGCGTCCGAGCTCAGTTCGATATGGGGACCGCGCCGCGCCGCGAGCCAGTTCCGCTGCCTCTGCAGGCTTCTGCCTGGCAACACCCCGTCATCGTATTGAGCCGCCCATTCCAGGAAAGCAGGATTCGCCTGGCCAAAGCGCTGCGCCTCCCGGTGGCGAAGGCGCGCGAGACGCGCGGGGGCATCCAGGTAGAGAAACACGATCAGGTCAAAGCAGTCTTCCAGTTCCTGCCCCCACCCGGCCACGGAACCGGCCAGCACCGCCACCTTGCTGGCGCGCAAGTCGCCGAGGAGCAGGGCCAGGCGCTGTGTAGGGTCCCGCCTGCTGGTGAACGGCGGCGTGGTGGGCAGCCAGTAGTAGTCGTCAGCGTCGAGGTGGGTCCCGTTCAACGCTGCGGCCAGGGCCGCGCTCAGCGTGGACGTGCCAGAGCCTGAAGCACCGGTGACATGGATTCGCAGCAGCTGGGTCAATGGTGGGTTCCTTGAACTGTATTTTTGCCAAGATTAATGACGATAATGATATCTATGTTTATCTTTTTCAGATAAAAGAGTATAAATATCATCATGAACAACGATCTCATTCAGAGCCTGGCCATCGCCCGCAAAGCCGGCAAGCTCACCCAGGCCGAACTCGCCGAGCGCGCGGGCCTCTCCCGCATGACCGTCCAGCGCACCGAAGGTGGCGACCTGGACCCGCGCTACTCCACCCTGGCCGAGATGGCCCGCGTGCTGGGCATGGACATCATTGCCGTGCCCAGCAGCCTGCGGCCCAGCCTGGAGGCGTTCATCCAGTCGGGCGGCAAGTTCCTGGGCCAGCCCGCGGGAGTGGACGCGCCGCCGTCGGTGGTGGACAGCCTGAGCCGCGCCGGCTGAGGCCGCCAGCGCCCACACCCGCACGCGCACGCGCATACCCGGCCCCATGAGCACCTCCATCCGCTACCTGCGCCTGTACCTGCACCGCCCCGCCCTGGCAGACGGCGCGGCGGGCGGGCGCGAGGCGATTGGCTACCTTTCGCAGTACGGCGACATCCTGCGCGTGTCGTTTGACGAGAGTTACATCCGCAACCCGCAGCGCCCCACCCTGTCGCTCAGCTTTCAGGGTGCCGACGAGGCGGCCACGCAGCAGATCCTGGCGTCGGCGCGGGATGCACGGCTGGTGCGCACCGACGGGCGCTGGCCCGTGTATTTTCAGAACCTGCTGCCCGAGGGCCACAACCGCGAGCGGCTGGCGCGCGAGCGCGGCTGCAGCCCCGACGACGAGTTCGAACTGCTGGCTGCCGCGGGCCACGACCTGATGGGCGCGCTGGAGGTGGAACCCGTGCCCGCGCAAGACGGCATTCCCGACGTGGTGCGGCACTGGCACACCACGCAAGGGCTGGACGTGCTGGAGCCGGGCTTTGTCGAGTTCCCGGTGGAAGACGCCGCATCGCTGCCCGGCGTGGTCACCAAGTTCAGCGCGGTGCTGGACGGCCGCCGCTACACCGTGCGCCGCCAGGGCGCGGCCGGCAGCGTGATCCTGAAGCTGCCCACCACCGCGCACCCCGACCTGGTGGCCAACGAGTTCGCCGGCTACCAGCTGTGCAAGGCGCTGGGCCTGCACTGCGCCGATGCACGCGTCATCACCCGCGCCGAGGCCGACCTGCCGGGCACCGTGCCCTTCAACGAGATATTGGCCGTGCAGCGCTTTGACCACCTGCCCGGCGACGCCCGCGTGCACATGGAGGAGTTCAACCAGGTGCTGGGCTACACCCCGCGGCAAAAGTACGGCAAGGGCATCCTGCAGGACTGGGCCACCATGCTGCGCGTGCTCAACCGCCTGAGCCGCCAGCCGGTGCAAGACACACGCGAGTTCCTGGTACGCATGGTGGCGTTCATCCTCATGGGCAACACCGATGCGCACCTGAAGAACTGGGCTCTGGTCTACCCCGACGGGCGCGTGCCGCAACTGGCGCCGGTGTACGACCCGGTGTGCGTGGCCGCGTTCTTCGAGGGCGTGCCCGAGGGCCAGTACGCGATGAACCGCTCCATCGACCGCGCGCTGCGCGCGTTCAGCTGGGACGACATGGAAGGCCTCATGAAGTCGGCCGGACTGCTGCGCGTACCGCGCCACCTGGCGCTCCTGCGCGACACGGTGGCGCGGGCCCGGGAGCAGTGGCCCCGCCTGATCGCGGATGCGCCCGATTCCCTGCGGGCCGCCGTCACCCAGCGGCTTGCCGGGGGCGTGGCCCTGGCACGTTGACAGCAGGCGACGTTGCAAAATGGGAGGGCGCCCTCGGGCACGCGTGTGCCCCATCGGCCGTGCCCTCTTTCCATTCTCCTGTTGCCCCTGCCCCTCCATGTCCGCCGCTGCCGCCCCCACGCCCCTGCCCCACCCGCTGCCGCCAGACACGGAGACGGGCGCCTTGCGGGTCCCCCACCTCAAGCGCTGCTGGGCCCGCTGGATGGCCGCCCGCAGGGGCCTGGCACAGAGCTCCCACGGGGAAGGCCACCGCACGCAGATCGTGCTGGCCGCGCTGGGGGTGGGGCTGGAGCAGAGCATGCAGTACGTGCTGCGCGAGGCCCCGGAGTTCGCCGCCTTCGAGGACTGGATCGTGCGCACGGCGGGCGCGCCCGATGCAACCACCGTGGCGCGGATTCAAGCCCTTGTGGATGGCGGCCCGGCGCCCGAAGCGGCCTTGCAGCTGCATGCCCGGATCGACGCGATGGAGCCCGTGCTGAATGCGGAGGACCTTGCGCATTGGGACGAGCATGGCTACGTGGTGGTGCGCGCTGCCGTGCCGCCGCACGACAGCGCCGCCGCGGCGCACGCCGTGTGGGACGCGGTGCGCGCCGACCCCGCCGATACGGCGTCGTGGTATGCCCACGCCCCGCGCAACACCATGGTCCAGCTGTTCCAGCACCCCGCCTTCGAGGCCAACCGGCGCTCCCTGCGCATCCACAAGGCCTTTGCCCAGCTGTGGGGCACGGCGGACCTGTGGCGCAGCACGGACCGCTGCGGGTTCAATCCACCCGAACGCGCGGGCTACCCCTATGGCGGCCAGGGCATGCATTGGGATGTGAGCCTGCACCAGCCCATCCCCTTCGCCACCCAGGGCATCCTGTACCTGACCGACACGCCCCCCGAACAGGGCGCCCTCACCCTGGTGCCGGGTTTTCACCGCCGGGTGGGCGGCTGGCTGGAGCACCTGCCCGCCGGCGCCGACCCGCGCCAGCAGGACCTGCACGCGCTGGGCGCCACGCCCATCGGCGCCCACGCGGGCGACCTGGTGATCTGGCACCAGGCCCTGCCCCATGGCCCCAGCCCGAACCGGGGCGCGCGGCCCCGCCTGGTGCAGTACATCAACATGGCCCCCGCCCACGTCCCCAGCCACGCCACCTGGATCTGACGCCGCCCGCCCCTTCGCCCCGCGCGTCCCGGCAAGGCGCCGCTCCATCCGGCGGCATCGGGTGGCATCCACCGTGGCCGGCGGCCGGCGCCCTTCAGTCCTCGGCCACCCGCCTGGCCTCCTTGCGCTTCTCGTAGCGCCGCATCAGCGGCGTGACCGAGATGCCGTGCAGCAGCACCGAGGCCACCACCACCGCCAGCGTGATCGCCAGCAGGCGCTGCGCGATCACCGGGTGCAGGCCGTGCGTGATGGCGTACATGAGGTAGTACACGGAGCCGATGCCGCGGATGCCAAACCACGCGATGAGGCGGCGCTGGGAGCGCTTCACCCGGGTCCCCACCAAACCGGCGTAGACCGCCAAGGGGCGGATGGCGAACAGCAGCAGGGGGACGAACCACAGCACCTCGGCATCAAAGTTCACCACGGTGAGCAGGGCGCCCACCACCAGCACCACGGCGACTTCGGCGATGCGCTCGAGCTGGGCGTTGAAGCGCTCGACCGCCTGCATCATGTGGCCCGGCGCCTGCGCGGGCTCCATGTGCCCGACTTCCGTGGCGCCCTCCATCTCCACCGCCGTCGGCGCAGGGCCGGCGGGCTGCGCCGCCACGCGCCGCAGCGCCAGCCCGGCGGCGAAGACGGCCAGAAACCCGTAGGCATGGCACAGCAGGGCCGTGCCATAGGCCAGCGCGATGAGGCCCAGCACCATGAACTCGTCCGGCCCCAGCATCTCGCGGTGGCGCATGCGCAGGTACAGGATGGCCCGGCCCACCACCGCGCCCAGCGCGAAGCCGATGCCCACGCCCCCCGCCACGGCCCAGAGCACGTCCACCGCCCACCAGCGCCACCCCCCCTCGCCCAGGTCATGCAGGGACATCAGCCCGAGGCCGAGCATCACCAGGGGAAACGCGGTGCCGTCATTGAGCCCGCCCTCGCCCGTCAGGCCAAAGCGCAGGCGGTCGCGGTCCTGGGGGTCGGCCACCTGCACGTCCGACGCGAGCACGGGGTCGGTCGGGGCGAGGATGGCCCCCAGCAGCACCGACACCCCCAGCGGAAGCCGCAGCAGCCACACGCCCACGGCCGCGATGGCCCCCACCGTCAGCAGCATGGAGACCGTGGCCAGCTGCAGCGGGATGCGCCAGCGCGCATCGCGCAGCGGCAGCTCCAGCTTCAGGCCCACGGTGAAGAGCGAAATCAGCACGGCGATCTCGGTGAGCCGCTCCAGCAGCGCCGCATCGCCCAGCGGGTCCAGCACCAGCAGGCCCAGCCCCCAGGGGCCGATGCCCACGCCCACGGCCAGGTAAAGGATGGCCGAGCTGAGCGGTACGCGCGAGATCAGCGAACTCGTCAGTGTCATCACCACCAGGAGCAGGCCCACCAGCAGGAAGCCCAGCGGGACAAGCAGGGCTTCGCTCATGGAGACACCGCGCCACACCCCCGGCGCACGGCCAGGGCGCCCCTGGCGCGCGGGGGCAGGGGCCGGGCTGGGTGGCGAATAGATGGCACGCTCATCACGCCACTGTATGGCCGTGCCCCGGCAAGGCTGTGCCGGGGCACGGCCCCTGCGGCTGTCAGCGGATGCCGCCAGTACCGAAACCTGTTCACAATCGCGCAAACCCTTCTTCGGCCCGCGCATGAACCTGTCAACGCTCCTCAAGATCGCCATCGCGCTGGCGGTGGCCTTTTTCGCCATCGAGAAGCTGCGGGTGCACCGGGCCGACCAGCGGCTGCAGAGCCTGGGGCCCGCCGCCGTGACGCAGCAGCAGCAGTTCGCGGACAGCCCGGTGCAGGCCGCCACCAGCGAGGCGCCTTTCGAGTTCCGGGGCTACCAGGTCAAGCCGCTGGCGGCATTCGCGGTGCGCGCACGGGTGCTGGCACGCGAGGACTACCACACGGGCAAGGAAGCCGAGCTCTCCCCCGTGGACCTGGCGCTGGGGTGGAAGCGCATGGCGGAGCCGGCCGTGTACGAGCCCCTGGGCATCACCCAGGGCAACCGCTGGTACCGCTACTCCTGGCGCGACCAGCCGCCCATCCCGTTGCAGGAGATCATCGAATCGTCCGCCAACATGCACATGATCGCGGCCACGCCCACGGTGGAACGGGCGCTCAATAAGGCACGCAAGGGAGGGTACATCCGCATCACGGGCAAGCTGGTCGAGGTCTCCCACCCCAGCGGCTGGCGCTGGACCAGCTCGCTCACGCGGTCGGACTCGGGCGCGCATTCGTGCGAGCTGGTGTTCGTGGAATCCGCGCAGGTGGAAGACTGAGCGGCGGGCCAGGCCCGGGGGCATTTCCACGGCAACTTCCAAAATGATAGCGTCGCACGCCGACCCAACCAGCGCCCAGGGCGGTTTCGGCCCAAAAATACGACAGCCCCGCAGGGCACGCACCGCAGCGCCCCCAAAGCCCGGATACTCGGGTGGCGGTGAAGGTGGTTGCGCGGCGCGGCGGCTTCCCTTGCGCACAGCAAACTTCACCGCCTGACCGCCAGAAAGGATGCCCATGGCCAAGATCCTGGAAGTGAAGTACGAGCACCAGGCCGATGCGCGCGTGTGCGAGGTCGCCCACGAAAGCCTGGCCGACCTGTGCTGGCACGAGGTGGCCTATGCCACGCAGGCCAGCGGCGATGCGATCTGGTTCTTCGTGGCCTACGCGAACCAGGCCAGCTTCAAGGTCCTGCGGGTCAGGCACGCCAGCCAGGCGGACCTGAAGCTGTTCAAGGTGGGCACTCCCGAACAGGCAGGCTGGCGCAACAAGGACCACCTGCTGCGCGGCAAGCTGGGCTGAGCCCCGGCGCGCGGCCAGGGCGCAGCCCCAACGCCACCCTGCCCCGGTGCTGGCGACGCGAATCGCAGGCCCAACCTTGCCGCAACGCGAGGCCTGCGCCCCCCGCGCGCGCGGCGTGGCGCGCGTAACATGGCGCCTGGGCGCCGCGCGCCGGGCCGCGCACCCAGAATACTCCTGATTTGATAGCTGCTAGCGCTTGCTGCAAAAGCGCTAGTGGCCATTTTGACCAAATTTTCCCCATGGCCACAGCCACCGATCTGCCGTCCCCGCCCCCCGAACCCGCGCCCCGGCCACAGCCGCGCAACCCTGCCGACCTGTTCTGGTCCTTCACCTGGCTGGCCCTGCAGGGATTCGGCGGCGTGCTGGCCGTGGTGCAGCGCGAACTGGTGGAGAAAAAACGCTGGATGACGAACGAGGAATTCGTCGAGGACTGGGCGGTGGCGCAGATCATGCCGGGCCCCAACGTGGTCAACCTCAGCATCATGATCGGCGACCGCTACTTCGGCCTGCGCGGCGCGCTCGCGGCGCTGGCGGGCATGCTGACCTTTCCGCTGATCCTGGTGCTGGCCCTGGCCGTGGTCTATGCCGAGTTCTCCAGCCACCCGGCCGTGGCGGGCGCGCTGCGCGGCATGGGCGCCGTGGCGGCGGGGCTGATCGCCGGGGTGGGCATCAAGCTCTTCGCCTCCATCCAGAAACACCCCCTGGGCCGCCCGCTGTGCGTGGCCTTCGTGGCGCTCACCATCGTGGCCATGGTGGTGCTGCGCTGGCCGCTGCTGTGGATCCTGCCGGTGGTCGGCGGCGCGGCCTGCCTGCTCACCTGGAGGAAGCTCGCGCCATGAACACGTCCGCCTCCACCGCATTGACCGCCCCGCTGCTCGCGCTCGGCCCCGCCGACTGGTTCAACCTCTTCCTGTACTACATGTCGCTGTCGCTGCTGGCCGTGGGCGGCGCCATCGCCACCGCGCCCGACATGCACCGCTTCCTGGTCGAGCGCCAGGCCTGGCTGACCGACCCGCAGTTCAACGCGTCCATCGCCATCGCCCAGGCCGCACCCGGCCCCAACGTGCTGTTCATCGCCCTGCTGGGATGGAACGTGGGCATCAACGCCGGAGGCCCCGGCATGGCCGGCTGGCTGCTGGGCGCGCTGGGCATGGCGGTGTGCATGCTGGGCGTGATGCTGCCCAGCAGCCTGCTCACCTGGCTGGCCACGCGCTGGGGGCACCGCAACCGCGAGCGCCGGGGCGTGCGCGCCTTCAAGCAAGGCATGGCGCCGGTGGTCATCGGCCTGCTGCTGGCCACCTCCTGGGTGCTGGCGCGCGCCCATGGCGGCCCGGCCACGGCCTGGCCCCTGTGGCTGCTGAGCGCCGTCACCGTGGTGCTGGTGTGGCGCACCAGGCTGCACCTGCTGTGGATGCTGGCCGCGGGCGCCGTGCTGGGGGCCTTGGGCTGGGTCTAGGGTCTAGCGCGCCGGCCGGGCACGGGGCCGGCGGCGGCGTGGGCCCCGCGAGGCCGCCGGCCCAGCGGGGGCTGGGCCGCTGCTGGTCGCCTAGCTGATGCGGCGTCCGTTCTCCGCGTACACCGCCAGGTAGATCGCGTCCGAACCGATGTAGGGCGCCTTGTTGCCAAAGCCCACGTTGAAGTCGCCGAACGACAGCGAACGGATGCTGGCCAGGCCCGAGCGCAGGCGTTCACGCGTGACGTCCTTGCCGGCATTCTTCAGGCCCTCGATCATGATCTGGCCGTTGAGCCAGCCTTCCAGCGCGCTGCCGCTGTTCAGGAACGCCGCATCGCCACCCGTGGCCTTCATGCTGCTCTGGAACTTGCGCACCACCACTGACTTTTGCGAGTTGGCATCCGGGAACACCTGCACCAGCGCCAGGCCGCGCGTGGAAGCCGCGAGCTTGGGCAGCTCGGAGGAGATCACCGTGACCGACAGGCCCGCCAGCGGCACGCCCTGCGCCTTGGCGCGAAAGGCCTGCACGAACGCGGTGTTGGCCGTGCCGGTGGTGGCCAGCAGCACGGCGCCCGGGCGCTCGGCGGCCACCTTGTCGGCCAGCTCGGCGCCGTTCTTGCCATCCACTGCCAGGGCAAACTCGCCCGCGCGCTCGACCTTGATCTCGTCGAGCACCTTGGACATGTCCTTGAGCACTTCCTTGCCAAAGGGGTTGTCCAGGTAGACCACGGCAATGCGCTTGAGGCCCATGTCCACGATCTGCTTGACCAGGCGCTGCGTCTCTTCGCGGTACGTGGGGCGCAGGAAGAACACATGGCGGTTTTCGGGCATGCGCAGGGAAGTGGCGCCCGTGACGGGCCCCACGGTGGGAATGCCCTTGGATTCGATGAGCGGAAGAATGGACGCGGTGTTGGCCGTGCCCAGCGGCGAGATCAGCGCGAACACCGACTGCGCCTCGACCATGCCGGTCACGTTCTGCAGGGTGCGGCTGGCCACATAGCCGTCGTCCTTGATCTCCATGCGGATCTCGCGGCCGTGCACGCCGCCGGCGCTGTTCACTTCGGCAAACGCCGCCTTCATGCCCGCCACCTGCTCGATGCCTGCCTGACCCAGCGGGCCGGTCAGCGCGATGGAGCAGCCCAGGTTGACGCTCCGGGCGGTCAGGGCTTCTTCTGCGGCCATGGCGGTCTGGGCCCATGCGGGCAAGCCGGTGGCAGCCACGGCCTGGGTGGCGCGCAAAAGAAAGTGTCTACGGCTCATGTCGATACGCCCCAAAGTAGTGCAAAGGTGGCGCAGGCTACAGGCAGATGCGGGTTTCACTTGTCAGCTTCGCGACAGCTGTGCGCATCACGTCACACCACGGCCGCCGGCCCGCAGCAAAGAACCTGCCTGCGCTCTAGCCGCGGGCCAGCAGCAGTTGCGGCAGGAGCGTGGCGGCGGTGCCACGCAGCACCGCATGCGCGGCACCATCCAGCTCGCTGGGCGCGGGGTTGAGCACCGCCACCCGGGCACCGGCCGCGCGCGCCTGGTGCGCCAGGCCGGCCGCCGGGTAGACCGCACCGGCCGTGCCCACGACCAGCATCAGGTCGCAACGCCCGGCTGCGTGCTGCGCGGCCTCGAGCGTTGCATACGGCAGGGCCTCCCCGAACCACACCACCCCGGGGCGCAGCAAGTTGCCGCAGCGGTCGCAATATGGCGGACGGCCCGCCACGGCGTGGTCGACATGGCAGCAGTTGCACGGCATATCCAGCCAGCGGTCCTCAAAGATGTCGCCGTGCAGGCACAGCACTCCGGCGCTGCCGGCACGCTGGTGCAGGCCATCGACATTCTGGGTGATGAGCGTGAGGCGGCCAGGATCGCCGCGCTGAAAATCGGCCAGCGCAAAATGCCCCGCATTGGGCGCCACCCCCTGCAGCAGATCGCGCCGGTACTGGTACCAGTCCCACACGCGCTGGGGGTGGGCGCGGAAGCCTTCCTCGGTCGCCATGTCCTCGGGGCGGAACTGGGCCCAGTAGCCCGTCCGGGCGTCACGGAAGGTGGGCACGCCCGATTCCGCGCTCACGCCCGCCCCGGTCAGCACGGCGATGTGGCGGGCCTGCCGCACCCAGTCCTTCACGGTGTCCAGCAAGGCCCCTCCTGCGTCGTCCGGGCCGGCGCAGGAATCAGGAGCGTTGACGGAGCGCCTCATACAGGCACACGCCGCTGGCCACCGACACGTTCAGGCTCTCGACCGCGCCCTTCATGGGAATGCTCACCAGTTCGTCGCAGGTCTTGCGCGTGAGCTGGCGCATGCCATCGCCCTCGGCGCCCAGCACCAGGGCCACGGGGCCTTTCAGGTCCACCTGGTAGACCGTCTTGGGCGCATCGTCGCTGGTGCCGATGCACCAGATGTTGCGCTCCTTGAGCTCGCCCAGCGTGCGCGCCAGATTGGTGACCATGAAGTACGGCATGGTCTCGGCCGCGCCGCTGGCCACCTTGGCCACCGTGGCGTTGATGCCCACGGCATGGTCCTTGGGGGCGATGACGGCATGCGCGCCCGCGCCATCGGCGACGCGCAGGCAGGCGCCCAGGTTGTGCGGGTCGGTCACGCCGTCGAGCACCAGCAGCAAAGGCTGCTCGATGCCGGCGGCTTCCAGGTTCTCCAGCAGTTCGTCAAGCGAAGTGACCTGGGCCACGGGCTCCACCCGCGCGGCCACGCCCTGGTGGCCGTGGCTGCCGGCCAGCTTGGCGATGCGCACGCTGTCGGCCTCGATCAGGCGGGCACCGGCCTCGCGGGCACGGTCGAGAAACTGGCGCATGCGGGCGTCGCGCCGCGTGGCTTCGTAGTAAATCTCGATGATGGATTTCGGCGCGGTCTTCAGACGCACGCCCACGGCGTGAAAGCCGAAGAGAACTTTGGGGCTGGACATGGCGTGATTATCCGTTGCACGTCATAGCTATCATTTTTATAGCTTCAGGCGTTTGCACTGCTTGCGCTTTAGTGCAAACAGCACTTGAACTCAAACGACCCGCCCGGCCTCGATGGTGATGCGCCGCTCGCACTGGTCGGCGATGGCCCGGTCGTGCGTGACCAGCACTAGGGTCGTGCCCTGTTCGCGGTTGAGGTCGAACATGAGCTTCATGATCGTCTCGCCGGTGGCGAAGTCCAGGCTGCCCGTGGGCTCGTCGGCCAGCAGCACCGCCGGCTGCACCACGAAGGCACGCGCCAGCGCCACGCGCTGCTGCTCGCCGCCCGACAGCACCTTGGGGTAGTGCGCGAGGCGCTGCCCCAGGCCCACGCGGGCCAGCATGTCGGCGGCGGCCTTGCGCGCATCGCGCCGGTTGGCCAGCTCCAGCGGCAGCATCACGTTCTCCAGCGCGGTGAGGTTGCCCATGAGCTGAAAGCTCTGGAACACGAAGCCCACCTTCTGGGCGCGCAGCGCGGCGCGCGCATCCTCGTCGATGGCAAAGAGGTCGTGCCCGTCCAGGCGCACGGTGCCCCGCGTGGGGGTGTCCAGCCCCGCGATGATGGACAGCAAGGTGCTCTTGCCCGATCCCGAAGCCCCCACGATGGCTGCAGTTTCCCTGGAGGCCAGGCGGAAATCGATATCCCGCAGAATGTCGAGCGTTCCGGTGGAATCCGTCACCGACTTGAAGACATGCTCCACGGCAATAATGGGTGCCGCGGACGGCGCCGTGGCCGATGCCACGGGCGATGAGAGGGATTCGGACATGAAAGGCTCTTTACTTTGATTCGAGATCTGCATCGGCGCCACTTTATCCTGAGCGCCGCCACCGGCGCCGTGGTGGGGGCTTGCGCCCCCGCCGCCTGGGCCCAGGCCAGCGCGAAAGCCGCGGCCACGCCGCCTCGCCCTCCCCTCATCCTCGTGCTGGGAGACTCCCTGAGCGCCGAGTACGGGCTGGCGCGCGGCACGGGCTGGGTGGCCCTGCTGGAAAAGCAGCTCGCCCAGGACAAGCTCGCGGCCACCGTGGTCAACGCCAGCGTGAGCGGGGAGACCACCGCGGGCGGGCGCTCGCGTCTGGCAGCGCTGCTGGCGCAGCACAAGCCCAGCCATGTGGTGATTGAACTGGGCGGCAACGATGCCCTGCGCGGGCTACCGCTCAAGAATACCGAAGAGAACCTGACGTGGATGACGCAGGCGGCGCAAAAGGCCGGCGCCAGGGTGCTGCTGGTGGGGATGCAGGTGCCGCCCAACTATGGCACCGACTACGCGAACCGGTTTGCGGGCCTGTTCGCCACGGTCGCGCAGGCCCAGAAGGCCGCCGTGGTCCCCTTCTTCCTGAAGGGCGTGGCGGACGGGGCGGACCCGACCCGCCTGTTCCAGCCGGACCGCATCCACCCACGCGCCGAGGCGCATCCGCAGATGCTGGCCAACGTATGGCCGGAACTCAGGAAATTGCTGCGCTGAAATGGGCCCGGCGCCTCAGGCGCCGGTGGAATCCGCGGGCTGACCGGCAGGGGCATCCGCGCCCTCGGCCGGCTGGCCATCCGAGGGCTGGTCCCCCTGCGGGTCATCGGGCCGGCGCTGTGTTTTGGCCCTCAGCTTCTCTTCCTTTTTTTTCTTTTTGGCGAGTTCGCGCTGGCGTTTTTCGTATCCGTAGTTGGGTGTTGCCAAGGTAGTTGCTTCCTGAAGTAGAGGCTCACTGTAACAGCATGGTCTTTTTTCAGGCACATGCCGCAGCGGGCCGCAGTGGGGTTACTGATGCACGGTACGCATGCCAGCTGGCATGGCCCAGGACAGGGCCCGCCAGAAGCAGCCCAATGCCCCAGAACCAGAGCGAAACGGCCACCGCGGCGGTAATGATCGCCCCCCAGAGCAGCATCACGGCAGTGTTTTCCACCACCACGCGCATGCTCGTGATGCCGGCCGTGAGGGCGTCGGTGTCGCGGTCGAGGATCATGGGGATGGACACGACGGATGTGGAGAACACCAGTGCCGCGAACACGCCCCCGACCACGGCATAGACCGCGACGAAGCTCCAGTTCTGCGGGTTGAACACCGCCTGCAGCACGCCCGTGGTCGATGGCATGCCGGTGTTGAAGAACACGGCGAACACCACCAGCGAGGCACGGCCCCACAGCAGCTCGAGCACCACGAGGACCAGCACCAGCATGCCCATGCTGCCCATGTGGCTGTCCCAGCAGGTGAGCGACTCGCTCAATGCCGGCGTCAGCCCCGCCTCGCGCCGCCGGCTGGTGTCATACAGCCCCATGGCCAGGAAAGGGCCCAGCAGCAGGCAGCCGCTGGCCAGGGACATCGTGTACTCCGGCCGGGTGCGAAAGACCCAGCCCAGCACCAGCGCCATGGCCCAGAAGCACGTGCCGTAGAACACGGCGATGCCGGGCGCGGCGCGCACGTCCCGCAGGCCCCTGGCGAGCCAGCGCAACGGGTCGGCCAGGCGAAGGCGCTGCAGGGTGACCTGCTGCGCGGCGCCGGTGTCGGCGGCCGTGGAGCCCGCGGGGCCTGCCGCGTCGGGGGCGGGCTTGGAAGAGGTGGCAGTCATGCCGCCACACTAAGCCCCCCGGCACCTGCACGCCACTGCGGAAACTACCACCCCCTGGCCCGTCCGGCGGGGGTCAGGCCTCCGGGAAGGCCCGCTCCAGGGCCTGCTGCAGGTCCTGCCGAAGATCCTCCTCCGCTTCCAGCCCGATGGAAAACCGCACGAGCGTGCCGGGCTGGAGATGCGCCGTGGGACGGCTGCGCATGCTGGAAAGGTGGTAAGGCACCACCAGGCTCATCGGCCCGCCCCAGCTGTAGCCGAGCTTGAACAGGCGCAGGCTGTCGCAGAACACGTCCACCTGCTGCTGGGTGTGGCGCGCGTGGATCATCACGCTGAACAACCCGGCGGCCGTGCCCTCGCCGCCGTCGGCAGCACCGCACAGCGCCTTCCAGTGGCCGTGGCCAGGCGCCCCCGCCAGCGCCGGGTGCAGGACCTGGGCCACGGCAGGCTGCTGCTGCATCCACTGCGCCAGGCCGCGGGCCGCCCTGTCATGGGCGCGGTAGCGCAAGCCAATGCTGGGCAAGGCGCGCAGCACGGCCTCGGCATCGTTGCCGCCCACCCCCAGGCCCAGCCGCATGTGGGTCAGCTTGATCTTCATGTGCAGGCCCGGGTCGCGCGTGATCACGCTGCCCATGAGCACGTCACCGCCGCCACTGGGGTATTTGGTGAGGGCATGGGCCGAGATGTCCACACCCAGGCCGCCGTCTCCGCTGAGATCGAAGGGCGCAAACGCCAGGCCCGCCCCCCAGGTGTTGTCCAGGGCCGTGATCACGCCACGGGCACGGCAGATACGCACCTGCTCGCAGAGATCCGGAAACTCCATGGTGACCGAGCCCGGGGCCTCCAGCCAGACCAGCCGCGTGGCCGGCGTGATGCGGGCCGCCAGGTCGGCAGGGTCCAGCGGGTCGTACAGCCCATGGGAAACGCCGAAACGCGCGAGTTCGCCGTGGGCGAAATCCTTGCCGGGGCCGTAGGCGTTGTCGGGTATCAGCACCTCATCGCCCGGCTTGAGCAAGGCCAGCCCCACGTTGGCGATGGCCGCCAGGCCGCTGGGCACCAGCACGCACTGCAGGCCCCCTTCCAGCGTGCACAGGCGCTCTTCGAGAATGAAGGTGGTGGGCGTGCCGTGCAGCCCGTAGGTATAGCCGCTCTTGTCCTTCCACTCGCGCGAACGCATGGCCGCCACGTTGGGAAAAATGACGGTGGAGGCCTTGTAGACCCCCGGCTGCGGGGCCGCGAACCCGCTGGGTGGCACGTAGCCGTGGTGGACGATGCGGGTGGCGGGATCGGTGTCGTGCTCTTTCATGCCAGCCATGGTAGCGCGCCGCCAGGGATACCCCTGGCGGCGCGTATGGTGTGCGGCGCGGCTACGGCGCGCTGGCAGGCGAATCAGCTGGCGGTCACGACCAGCTGGTTGTTGACCTCCGTGACGCCCGTAACGCCCTTGGCAATCGTTTCAGCACGGTCGCGGGCGACGGTGGAAGGTGCGGGGCCGTTCAAAGTCACCTTACCGTTCACCGTATCTACATTGATTTTCACCGCGCTCAAATCAGGGTCCTTGGCCAAGCTTGCGTTGACTTGGGCAGTGATAGTGGCGTCATCGATCGCGCCCGCAGCCGAATTGGTAGCCTTCTTGGCAGAAGATTCCGCATTTTGCATGGCGCTTTCAGCTTTCATGCGGGCATCCGCGGCAGCCTGTTCAGTCTTCTCGACCGCGGAGTCCAAGCGTTGGCCCACGGTAGGCTCGTCCTTCTTGCCGCATGCCGACAGGCCCAAGGCCAGGGCGCTCACAGCCAGGATACTGGCAATACGGTGTGCGGGACGCTGGGAAATCATCTGGATATTCATGCGAAAACTCCTTGCGGTTGAAACATGGGCTCGACTCTAGGCAACCTTGCGCTGGCCCCGGGTCGGACGCCACCGAAGCGCCTGTAGGACGGTGCCGCCAGGCGGCCGCGCAGATGCCAGGGCCACCTCAGGACAGGGGCGACAATGTATGCATGCGTGCTTTCCCCTCCTCGCTGACCCGCTGGCTTCCCTTTCTCTCCTGGCCCCGGCCCGACCGCGCCCTGCTCAAGGGGGAGTTCTGGGCCGGCATGACGGTGGGCCTGATGCTGGTGCCGCAGGGGGTCGCCTATGCGGCCCTGGCCGGCATGCCGCTCGTGACAGGCATTTATGCCTCGCTGATTCCCGCCCTGGTGGCGGTGCTGTTCAGTGCGTCCACCCGTCTGGGCGTGGGTCCCACGGCGCTCACCAGCCTGCTGATCGGCGCTTCGCTCACGGGCCTGGCCGAGCCGGGCAGCGCGCAATGGGTGGCCATGGCGGCATGGATCGCCCTGATGTCCGGACTGCTGCAGCTGGTGATGGGCATCGCGCGTTTTGGCTGGCTTCTGAACCTGGTGACATCCCCCGTGCTCAGTGGCTTCACGCAGGCGGCGGCCCTGTTGATCCTGGGCTCTCAGCTCGCGGCGCTCACGGGCCTGCGGTCGGACTGGAGCGCGCTGCTGTCCACGCCCTCGCCCGGCCTGTTTGACCTCGCCGCGGCCGCTTTTGGCCTGGGAAGCCTGGCATTGCTGACCCTGGCACGCCGCTGGCGGCCCAATTTCCCCGCCGCCATCGTCGTCGTGGGCGCTGCGGGCGCGCTGAGCTGGGCGCTGGGCTATGCGGACGCTGGTGGCGCCGTGGTGGGGGCGCTGCCTTCGGGGCTGCCCGCCCCCTACTGGCCCGGCGCCCTCCCCTGGTCGGGATTCGCCGCCCTGGTGATGCCGGTGCTGGTGGTCACGCTGGTGAGCTTTCTCGAAACCGCGTCCAGCGCCAAGGTGGAAAGCCAGCGCTCGGGCGAGCGCTGGAACGAAAACCAGGATCTGATTGGCCAGGGCCTGGCCAAGATCAGCAGCGGGCTGTGCGGCAGCTTTGCCACCAGCGCCTCGTTCTCGCGGTCGGCCATCAACCTGTACGCGGGCGCAAAAAGCGGCTGGGCCACCGTTTTTGCGATCGCGCTGGTGCTGGTGGTGCTGCTCTGGCTCACGCCGGCGCTCTACCACGTGCCGCAGTCGGTGCTCGCGGCCGTGGTGGTGACCGCGGTGACCAGCCTCATCAAGCCTGGCACGCTGCTGCGGCTGTGGCGGGTATCGCGGGTGGAGGCGGTGATCGGCGGCGTCACCTTCGCACTGACGCTCGCCACGGCACCCAGGATGTACTGGGGAGTGCTGGTGGGATTGCTGATGAACCTGAGCCACTTCCTGTACCAGCGGCTGCATCCCCGCATCATCGAGGTGGGCCTGCACCCTGACGGCAGTCTGCGCGACCGGCACTTGTGGCATCTTCCCGCGCTCGCCCCCCGGCTGCTGGCGCTGCGCATGGATGCGGAACTCGATTTCGCCTCCGCCAGCGCGCTGGAGCGCCGCGTCACCGAACACCTGGCGGCCCACCCGGAGGTGGTGCACCTGTGCCTGCTGGCCCAGCCCATCAACCGCATCGACGTGACGGGCGTGGAGACCTTCGCCCACCTGCTGGCCCTGCTGCGGTCCCGCGGCGGCACGCTGCACCTGAGCGGCCTCAAGCTGCCCGTGGAGCGGGTGCTGCGCCAGGCGGGCCTGCTGAACGCCGGCGCCGGCCTGGCGATGTACCGCACCGATGCCGACGCCTTGATGGCGCTGCAGCTGCTGCCACCCTCGCCATTGCCCCCTTCTACGGCCCCCGTCCAGGGATAGCTTCGCGGGTTTCACCTAGACACAGGGCTGGCCCTCTTTTTGCTGACGCACTGGTACACTTCATAAACTCTCTTTGCTCCATTTGTGTCTGACTCTGCGGCCTCTTACCTTGTAGATCTGCGCGACCTTCGCCTGGATACTGCACACGCGCTGGTGGCTCAGGCCAGCGGCAGCGAAGCTGCATTGCACCGCGAGGTGCCTTCGCGCTACCTGCAGGGCCTGATCGACGGCCTGTGCGAGCTGTCCCTCAAGGACCCGCTCACCGGCCTGGCCAATCGCCGGCATTTCCGGGCGGTGCTCGAGCGCGAAATCGACCGCGTCACGCGCTCCGGCGAGGCGGCGCTGCTGCTCATGCTCGATATCGACCACTTCAAGAAGGTGAACGACACGCATGGCCATCTGGCCGGCGACATCGTGCTGCAGTCGGTGGCCCGCACGCTCAATGCCTGTGTGCGCCCCATGGACACGCTGGCACGCTATGGCGGCGAAGAGTTCGCGGTGGTGCTGCCCGCATGCCAGGCAGGGTTTGGCCGCGTGGTGGCCGAGCGCATCCGGCGCGCAGTGGCCAACACGCCCATCCGGGTTTCCAGCACGGTGGAGCTCAACGTGTCGGTGAGCATAGGCGGCGCCTTCGCCATGCAGTGGATCCGTTCGACCACGCTGCTGTGGACGGACCGTGCCGACCACCAGCTCTACCAGGCCAAGGCCGAAGGCCGCAACCGCGTCAGCATCGAGGAGCAACCCGACAGCACGGTCAGTGCCGAAGAGAAAAGCCTGTTGTTCGGACCGCTCTACACCCCCTCGGGCTGGGGCGATCTGCCCCCGCTGGACCCAACAGGCAGCGCCTACTGAAAGTTAGAAGATGAGCGACGCGCTGTCCCCCTCCCCACCCACATCGCCAGCAGTTCCTGCCGGCCCGGCCACGCCCCACGCTCCCGCCCCCGGGGGCGCCCGCATCATTGCGGTCACGAGCGGCAAGGGCGGGGTGGGCAAGACCTTTGTTTCTGCCAACCTGGCCGCCGCCCTGACCCGCCGCGGCCAGCGTGTGCTGGTGCTCGATGCCGACCTGGGCCTGGCCAACCTCGACGTGGTGCTGAACCTGCACCCGAAAATCACGCTGCACGATGTCTTCACCGGCAAGGCCACGCTGGACGAAGCCGTGATCCAGGCGCCCGGCGGCTTCAACGTTCTGCTGGCGGGATCGGGGATGGTCGAGTATTCGCGCCTGACGCCCGAGGTGCGCAACCAGTTCCTGAGCGTGATCCAGGCGCTCACGCCCCAGTACGACGTGGTGCTGCTCGACACCGGCGCCGGGATCTCCGACGTGGTGCTGTTCTCCATTTCGCTCGCCTCCGAGGTGCTGATCGTGGCAACGCCCGAACCCACCTCGCTGACCGACGCCTATGCGGCCATCAAGGTGCTGGCCATGCAGCAAAAGCGCCAGCACGTGCGCATGGTCATCAACCAGGCCGCGCGCCCGGGCGATGGCCGTGCCATCACCAGCCAGCTGCAACAGGTGCTGGACCGCTTTGTGAGCACCGAGTCGGGCCGCCCCATGCGCCTCATCCACATGGGCGACATCCCGGCCGACCCTTCCGTGCGCGACGCCGTGATGCGCCGCCAGCTGCTGTTGCTGCAGACCCCGGGCTGCCCTGCGGCCCTGGCCATTGCCCAGCTGGCCAACAAGATCGAAACCACGCTGCTGACGCCCGCCCCCTGAGCAGCCCGCGGGCTGCTGCGGACCCCGGGCTGCACGGCGGCGGCCCGCGCGGAAGGCGAAGCGCAGCGGCCCCATTGCGCTGCCTTGCCGTGAATCCCATGGACAACATCCTCAATATCTCCTGCTACAAGTTCGTGCCCCTGCCCGACACGGCGGCGCTGCGCGACCTGCTGCAAGCGCGCGCCACCGCGGCGGACCTCAAGGGCACCATCCTGCTGGCAGGCGAAGGCATCAACTTCTTCCTGGCGGGGCCTGCGGACGCGGTGCGCGGGTTCGTGGATGCGCTGCGCACCGATGCGCGCTTCGCCGACCTCGACCCCAAGGAAAGCTGGTCGGCCACGGTGCCGTTTCGCAAGATGCTGGTGAAAGTCAAGCGCGAGATCATCCGCATGGACCATCCCGCCATCCAGCCCACGGAGGGCCGCGCGCCCTCCGTGGCCCCGGCCACGCTGCGCCGCTGGCTGGAGCAGGGACACGACGACGAGGGCCGCGAAGTGGTCACGCTCGACACGCGCAATGCCTTCGAGGTGGACCACGGCACCTTCGACAACGCGATTGACTGGCGCATCGGCAAGTTCACCGAATTCCCCCCCGCCCTGCGCGCGCACAAGGATGCGCTGCAGGACAAGACCGTGGTGAGCTTCTGCACGGGCGGCATCCGCTGCGAGAAGGCAGCCATCCTCATGCGCGAGGAAGGCCTCTCCCATGTCTATCAGCTCGAAGGCGGCATCCTCAAGTATTTCGAGTTGACCGATGGCGCCCACTACCGCGGTGGCTGCTTTGTGTTCGACGAACGCGCGGTGCTGGCCAGCGACCTATCGGCGGCCGAAGAATTAAAAAAGTGAGCAACCAGCGCTTTCTGGACAAGCGCTGGCACCTTGTTTGGCTTGAAAATTCAGCAAGCAGCCATGCGGGGCCACCGCCTCGCATGAACGGGCAGGGGCCTTCGCCAAGGTGGCTGCCTACTGGGTGAAGCGGCGCTCGGGCAGCGGTATCCACTCCACCTCGCCGGGCACCTGGCCCAGGGCCTGCGCATCCCAGTCGTCCGCCGCCTGCACGATGCGCTCCTTGCGGCTGGAGACGAAGTTCCACCACATGTGGCGCGGCGCATCGAGGGCATCGCCGCCGATCACCATGAGGCGCGCAGCGGCCTCGCCGGGCACGGACAGGCGCATGCCCGGGCCCGGCTCCACCACGGCGAGCAGTTGCGCACCCAGGGCTTCGCCATCGAGCTGCACGGGGTTGTCCACCGTGTACACCGCCATCTCCTGGGCCAGCGCCGGGATTTCCAGCGTGGCGCCCCCGGGCAGCTGCACGTCGAGATACAGCGTGGGGGAATAGGTCGCCACCGGGGAGGTCTGCCCAAACGCGGTGCCGATGAGCACGCGCACCGTCGCGTCCCCCACGCGCACCTCGGGGATGGTGGCCGCCGGCGTGTGCACGAACGACGGCTCCGCCTCCTCGTGCGCCGTGGGCAGGGCCGCCCACAGCTGGATGCCGTGGTTCACGTAGGCCGTGTCCGCCAGGCTTTCCGGGCGCCGCTCGGAATGCACGATGCCCCGGCCGGCCGTCATCCAGTTGATGGCGCCAGGCTCGATCTGCTGCACGTATCCCAGGCTGTCGCGGTGCATGATGGCGCCGGAAAACAGATAGGTCACGGTGGCCAGCCCGATGTGCGGATGGGGACGCACGTCGTGGCTGTCTCCCGGCACCACGGTCACGGGGCCGAAGTGGTCGAAGAACAGGAACGGCCCGACCGCCTGGCGCTGCACGGCGGGCAGCAGGCGGCGCACGGTGAAGCCGCCGCCCAGGTCCTTGGCGTGGCCCTTGAGTTGCAGGATCGGCCCGCTCATGGCATGCGCTCCGCCGAGGTGCTGATCTCCGTCGTCACGGTGGTCATGAGCTTGTGCACCGGGCATTTCTGCGCAACGGTTTCCAGCTCGCTGATCTGTGCGTCGGTCAGGTCGCCGCTGATCTGCAGCCGTGCCGAAAGGCGGTAGGTGCCGGCACGCTCGGCCGAGGCGTCGCGTTCGATCACGGTGTGCACGTCCTGCACGGGCAAGCCCTTGCGGCGCGCGTACCACAGCACGGTGAGCGCCTTGCAGGCGCCTAGCGCCGCGTCGTACAGGTCATGCGGGTTCGGGCCGCTGTCGGCGCCGCCCTCCTGCACGGTGCCGTCGGCCACGAATTCGTGGCCGCGGATGTGCACGGCCTGGGCCATCGGCGCACCGGGGATGCGCCGCAGTTCGATGGTCATGGGAGCTTCTCCTTTGTTCTCGTGCGGGCCACTGTAGCGTGAAGCGCGCGCTCAGCGGGCCCAGCGCAGGGCCGCGGCCGCCACGCGTTCGCCGAACTGGCGGCCGGTCGCCAGGTCGCCCGGGAACATCTCGGCGGCCGAGGCGTCCGATGGCGACTGCGCCATGGCGCCGCTGAAGGAGCCGATCCAGTTCACGTCCTGGCGCGTGGCGGCCTTGGAGTTGGCAGGCATCATGCCGTTGCCCACCCACAGGCCGCCATGCTGCATGGCCAGGTGGAACAGGTAGTCCAGCGTGACCTGCTTGTCGCCGTTGGTGCTGGCGCTGTTGGTGAAGCCGGCGAAGAGCTTGTCCTTCCACGCCTGGCTGAACCAGGGCTTGGACGAGGCATCGGCGAATTTCTTGAACTGCCAGCTCGGCCCCGCCATGTAGGTGGGCGAACCGAAAATGATGGCGCTGGCGCCGGCCAGCGTGTCCCAGCCTCCCTCGGGCAGGTTGCCGTCCGCATCGATCGCGACAAGCTCGGCGCCCGCGCCTTCGGCCACGGCCTGGGCCAGGCGCTGGGTGTGGCCGTAGCCCGAATGGTAAACAACGGCGATGTGTGCCATGAAGAAACTCCTGATGGGGAAGCAAGCAGTGAATGAAAACAGGTGGAGATCAGAAAAGCAGGCGCGGCGCAAGGGCGTGCATGGGCTGCGCTGCCCGCGCACGCCGCCACCGTAGCGGCCCGGCCCCGTCAGCGCAGTTCAGCGCGCACCGCGCCGGGCGTCCAGGCTCCAGCCGCCCGCGCCAAACGCGACGAGGGCCAACAGGCCGCCGCTGATGGCGACGTTCTTGAAGAACATGAGCTGCTGCATCATCTGCTTGTCGGCGGGCAGGCTCCAGTACGCGTGGAAGAAAAAGCTGGCCACCAGCGTGAAGAGCGCCAGCGCGAGGGCCGCAAAGCGCGTGCCAAGGCCGAAGATGAGCGCCAGGCTGCCCAGCACCTCGACGGCCGCGGCCACGGCGGCAGCGACGGTCGGCATGGGCAGCCCCACCGAACCGATGTAGCCCACGGTACCGGCAAAGCCGGTGATCTTGCCGATGCCCGCGGGCAGGAACAGGGCCGCCAGCAGCAGGCGGGACGCCAGGGCCAGGGGATTTTGCAGGGATGTGAACATGGTGAACTCCTGGAGAAGTGGTTGCGAAAAGAACGTCAGGTAACTATCAGGCGGCCAGATCAAACACCAGCACCTCGGCATCGTGGCCATGGGTCAACGACAAGGCGGTTTCGTTCTCGATCAGCGCGGCGTCGCCGCCCGACAGAGCATTTCCATTCACCGTGAGCCCGCCACGCACAAGGTGCACGTAGGCCTTGCGCGCCGGGTTCAGGGCCAGTGTGACGGCCTCGCCGGCATTGAGCAAGCCGGCGTACAGGGACGCGTCGGCGTGGATCGTGACCGAGCCGTGCGCGCCGTCGGGCGAGGCCACCAGGCACAGCGCGCCCCGCTTGCTCGCCTCGGCAAAGGTCTTTTGCTCATAGCTTGGCGGGATGCCGCGCACGTTCGGCTCGATCCATATCTGCAGGAAGTGCGTCGTCTGTCCCGGCGCATGGTTGAACTCGCTGTGCATCACGCCCGAACCCGCGCTCATGCGCTGCACGTCGCCCGGCGGAATGCCCAGGATGTTGCCCATGCTGTCCTTGTGGGCCAGTTCGCCCGACAGCACGTAGCTGATGATTTCCATGTCCCGGTGGCCGTGCGTGCCGAACCCCGTGCCCGGCGCAATGCGGTCTTCGTTGATGACACGCAGGTTGCCAAAGCCCATGTGGGCCGGATCGTAGTAGCCGGCGAACGAGAAGCTGTGGAACGAATGGAGCCACCCATGGTCGGCATGGCCCCGGTCTTGTGATTTGCGAACAGTCAGCATGGCGCGTGCTCCTTTCAAGCCCCTACTGTAGAACCCGGGTCCAGCACGCAGGGGCTGCCAGATTGATGGAACCGTTCAAATAATCTGAATTAACATGGCGCCACCATGCAAAATGCCCGTGATGTCCTGACCCCTGACGCATTGACCATGCTGCAGGTGATCGCCGAGGCGGGCAGTTTCGCCGCCGCCGCCCGGCAGCTGGGCCTGGTGCCCAGCGCCCTCACCTACCGAGTGCGCCAGATCGAGGACGCGCTGGATGTGCTGCTGTTCGACCGCAGCGCCCGGCAGGCCAAGCCCACCGAGGCGGGCGTCGAACTGCTGCGCGAAGGCGCGCGCCTGCTGCAGGACATCGATGCCGTGGCCCACCGGGTGCGCCGCGTGGCCACCGGCTGGGAGCCGCAGCTCACCATTTCGGTCGATGGCGCGATCTCGCCGCACACCATGCTGGAGCTGGTGGACGCGTTCTACGCCATGGCCCCACCCACCCGGCTGAAACTGCGCGACGGCATCATGACCGGTACCCTGGAGGCCCTGACCTCGGGCCGGGCCGACCTGGCCATCGGCGTGTCGGTTGCCGGCGCCAACGTGGCCGGCCTGCAGCAGGCGCCCCTGGGGGACCTGCTGTTCATCTACGTGGTGGCGCCGCACCACCCGCTGGCCTCCGCGCCCGAGCCCATCACCGACGCCATGCTGCTGCAGCACCGCGCCGTGGCGGTGGCCGATTCGGCCACGCGCGGCGGCGCCACCATGGGCCTGCTGGGCGGGCAGGACGTGCTCACCGTGGACACCATGCAGGCCAAGGTGCGCGTGCAGCTGCGCGGCCTGGGCGGCGGCTTCCTGCCCGAACCCATGGTGCGCCCATACCTCGAGGCCGGCAGGCTGGTGGCGCGCCGCGTGGCGCGCCCCGAACGCAACGTCCGCGTGCACTACGCCTGGGGCGGCCCGGGCTTCACGGCCCCCGGCCGCGCGCTGCAATGGTGGCTCCATCAGCTGCAAAGCCCCGCCACCCGCCGCGCTCTGCTGGAAAACCACCATCATTTCTGATCCGGCGCACACGCCCACGCGCCGCAGCGCGTGTAGAGTGGTTCCTGTTGCATGGCATTTGCGCTCACGCGCGCAGGGCCGTGTATTTCACCTGCCGACCGTCATCGAAAGGCCTTCCATGAGCAACCCCGTTCCACGCCCCGCCAAACGGCACCGACGCACCGCAGCCTCCGGGCCATCCGCCTCCGTGCCGGCCACGGACGCGGCGCCCACCACGTATTCGGGGGCCGCGCAGCGGCACTTCGCCATCATCGGCGCCGGCATGGCGGGCATTGCCTGCGCCCGCACGCTGGTGCAGGCAGGGCACCGCGTGACGGTGTTCGAGAAATCGGCGCAGGCCGGCGGCCGCACCGCCACCATCGACAGCCCGTTCGGCAACTTTGACGCGGGCGCGCAGTACTTCACCGTGCGCGATCCGCGCTTCGCGCGCGCCATCGACACCGTGCCCGGCATCTGCAAGCGCTGGAGCGCCAATTCCGTGCAGGTGCTCGACGCCACCGGCCGCGTGGCCGCCGCCGGCCTGCCCCATCGCGAGGCGCACTGGGTGGCCAGCCCGGGCATGCAGTCGCTGGTGGCCACCTGGGCCGAGCCGCTGCGCCAGGCAGGCCAGCTGGTCACCGGCACGCGCGTGGTCCGCATCGAACGCGACTCCGTGAATGCCCCCGGCTGGCAGCTTCGCACCGAAGGCCCGGGCGGCACCCAGCGCGTCTACGCGGGTTTTGACGCCGTGCTGCTCGCGCAGCCGTCGGTGCCCGCCCAGGCGCTCCTGGCCAGCTCGGCGCTGGACACGCCGCTCACCGAAGCGCTTTCCACCGTCGCCATCACTCCCTGCTGGACGCTCATGCTGGCCTACCCCCAGGCCGTGCGCCCCGGGCTCACCACGCTGGGCCCGCAATGGAACGCAGCGCGCAGCACCCACCACCGGATTGCCTGGCTGGCGCGCGAATCGTCCAAGCCCGGCCGCAACGTGATCGAGCGCTGGACGGTCCAGGCCAGCCCGGCCTGGTCCGCCGAGCACCTGGAAGACGACGAAGGCCGCGTGCAGGCCAAGCTCATCAAGGCGTTCGCCGAGGTCACCGGCATCCGGGCCGAACCCGCCCATGCCGACACACGCCGCTGGCGCTACGCGCAAACCACGCACCCGCTGGGCCGCAGCCACCTGTGGGACGCGGGCATGGGCCTGGGTGCCTGCGGCGACTGGTGCCTGGGCCACCGGGTGGAGGATGCCTTCGTGTCGGGCCTGGAGCTGGCACTCGCGGTGGCATGACGGCGGGCGTGGCCGCGGGGCCCCGCTACACCGGCCGGTTCGCGCCCTCTCCCACGGGCCCGCTGCACGCGGGCTCGCTGGTGGCCGCCCTGGCCAGCTGGCTCGACGCCCAGGCCCACCAGGGGCGCTGGCTGGTGCGCATCGAGGACGTGGACACGCCACGCTGCGTGGAAGGCGCCGGTGAGTTCATCCTGCGGCAGCTGGCCACCTGCGGCCTGGTGCCCGATGCGCCGCCGGTCTGGCAATCCACCCGCGGCGCGCTGTACCAGCGGGCGCTGGACCAGTTGATCGCGCAGCACCATGCCTACCCCTGCGCCTGCTCGCGCAAGGACATCGAAGAAGCCCAGGCGGCCCTGGGCCATGCGCGCGAGCGGCATGCGGCACTCCCCTACCCCGGCACCTGCCGCCACGGCCTGCACGGGCGCACCGGCCGCTCCTGGCGCTTCAATGCCACAGAGTTTCAGCCAGATCAGGCCCTGGCGCATACGGATCAAGCGCAGGCAGCTACATATTCGATAGCATCGGGCATCCTCGACTGGCAGGACCGCCGCCTGGGCACACAGCGGCAGGACGTTGCCCATGCCGTGGGCGACTTCGTGCTGCGCCGGGCCGACGGGCTCTGGGCCTACCAGCTCGCGGTCGTCGTGGACGATGCGGACCAGGGCATGACCCATGTCGTGCGCGGCGAGGACCTGGCCGACAACACGCCCCGGCAGATCCTGCTGCAGCAGGCCCTGGGCGTGCCCACGCCCCGCTACCTGCACACGCCGCTGGTGTGCGGCGAGAACGGCGAAAAGCTGTCCAAGCAGAACGGGGCCCGGGCGCTGGAGCTGGCCGCCCCCCTGCAGGCACTGGCCGGGGCCGCGCAGATGCTGGGCCTGCCGCCGCTGACAGATCCGAACACCCGTTGCATCTCGGATGCGCTGACCCTCTGGGTGGCAGCGTGGCGACGAAACTACAATGTCGCACCGTGACCGAACTGACCCACAACGCCTCCACCCCCGCCGCCGCGCCTGCCGCGCCCTCTGCGGCCTCCCCGACAACTGGTGGAGCACCCGCCGGCGTGAGCCATCCCAAGACCATCAAGAGCTTCGTGCGCCGCGCCGGCCGCACCACGACGGGCCAGGCCAAGGCCTTTGAAGACCTGGGGCCCCGCTTCATCCTGCCCTATGCGCCCGCGCCGCTGGATGCCCCCGCGGCCTTTGGCCGCACGGCCCCGCTGGTGCTGGAGATCGGGTTCGGCATGGGCGAGGCCACGGCCCATATCGCCGAGGTCCGCCCGGACGACAACTTCCTGTGCTGCGAAGTGCACGAACCCGGCGTGGGCGCCCTGCTCAAGCGCATCGGCGAGCAGGGGCTGACCAACATCCGCATCCTGCAGCACGATGCCGTGGAGGTGATCGACCACATGCTGCCCGAAGGCAGCCTGGATGGCGTGCACATCTTCTTCCCCGACCCCTGGCACAAGAAGAAACACAACAAGCGCCGCCTGATCCAGGCGCCCCTGGTGGCCAAGCTGGCCGCGCGGCTGAAGCCCGGCGGCTACCTGCATTGCGCCACGGACTGGCAGCCCTATGCCGAGCAGATGCTGCAGGTACTGGCCGCCGAGCCCCGGCTCCAGAACACCGCCACGGGCTTCGCCCCGCAACCCGGCTACCGGCCCCTCACCAAGTTCGAGAACCGCGGCCTGCGGCTGGGGCACGGTGTGTGGGATGTTGTGTTCGTGCGACGCCATTGACAACATGACCGCGCCGGCCCACCGTACACCACCCATGAAGCCCATTCTTCAGAACCTGGTTGAGATGACCGGCCACCGCGACCACCTGCGGCTGGAGGTGTCGGTGCTGTCCACGCTGCAAAAGCTCAGCGGCATCGTTGAAGTCAGGGCCCTGGAGCTGTTCACGCATGCCGGCGTGCCCCACGTGCGTCCACGCACCTGGGTGGAAGAGGGGCACTTGGTGTCCACCGACTCGGAAGCCGCCGCAGACCCCCGGCGGGAAACGCTGGACCAGTATCCCGCCCTGCGCGAATGCGTCGCGAGCCACGGCGACAGCGCGCTGGCCTCGCCGCGCAAGGGCCGCCATGTGCTCTGGCTGCCGGTGTGGATGCACGACAAGGTCAACACCTGCCTGGAAATCACGCACTCCCGCCCGTTCTCGGCGCACAAGCTCGAAGTGCTCAAGGGCGTGTTCCAGGTCTACCAGAACTACCAGAGCCTGCTCGACTACAGCGAACGCGACGCGCTCACGGGCCTGTTCAACCGCAAGACCTTCGACGAACAGTTCTCGCGCCACGCCGTGAGCGGGCTGGCCAGCAGCCGTTCGGGGCCCCTGACCGAATCGTTCCCGCCTGAAGAAGGCTCATTGCCCGGCGAACCGGTGCAGCAGTGGCTGGCGGTGGTGGACATCGACCATTTCAAGCTGGTGAACGACCGCTTCGGCCACCTGTATGGCGACGAGGTGCTGATCCTCATTGCCAACATCCTGCGCAGTTCGTTCCGCAGCCATGACCGCATCTTCCGTTTTGGCGGCGAAGAGTTCGTGGTGCTGCTGCGCTCCACCACATTGAGCACGGCCCACCGGGTCTTCAACCGCTTTCGTCTGGCGGTGCAGGAGTACCCTTTTCCCCAGGTGGGCCAGGTCACCGTGAGCCTGGGCTTCGTGAGCACGGCCCGGGGCTCGCCGGTGGAAATACTGGGCCAGGCCGACCAGGCGCTTTACTACGCCAAGGAACATGGCCGCAACCAGGTCTGCTTCTACGATGAACTGGTGGCCACCGGCCATCTGTCCGCCAAGGTCGCCAACGACGACGTCGAGCTGTTCTAGCAAGCGGCCGGCTGTCTCGCGCGGCGTTCCCCGGCGGCAGCCATCGCGCCGCAGCCGCTCGAAGGAGGCAGCGCCCGTACCCGGCGCGCGCCGTCAGTCCAGCGACGCCACGAGGGCCGGCACATCCACCGCATCGCGCTGCGCGGCAGGCAGGAAGCGCTCGGCGTAGTCCAGCCACACCCCGCTGAACAGGAAGAAGCGGAACACCTCGGCATCGATATGGCGGTCACGCACCATGTGGGCCATGATCCGGAGCGACTCGGACAAGGTCTTGGGGGCCTTATAGGGACGGTCCGCCGCCGTCAGCGCCTCGAAGATGTCGGCCAGCGTCATCACGCGGTCCGCCAGTGTCAGCTGCGCCGCCTTGAGGCGCCGCGGGTACCCGGTGCCATCGAGCTTTTCATGGTGCGAGCCCGCGATGGACGGCACACGCGCCAGGTGCGGCGGAAACGGCAGGCCGCTGAGCATGACGATGGTCTGCACGATATGGTCGTTGATCTTGAAGCGGTCTTCCGCGGTCAGGGTTCCGCGCCGTATCGACAGGTTGTGCAACTCGCCCAGATGCGCCTCCTGGGACGGCAGCGCCATGTCGAAGCCCCATTTGTTGGCCGGGTTGCCGGCCTCCACCGGCGGGCGCCGGGAACCCCAGGGCATGATGTGCTCGGCCCGGTCGGCCAGCAGGGGCTCGTTGGCGGGCAGGGGGCGCACCGGCACGTCCGCCAGGCGCCCCATCTCCGCCATCGACAGGCCCAGCCGGTCGTCGAAATGCCGCTGCCACACCTGGCGGGCAATCCCGGCGAGCCGCTGCACGTCCGCATCGGCCATGAATTCGCCCCCTACGTTGCATCGCGCCACGAAGGCGAACTCTTCCTGCAGCCGGTCGCGCCGCTGCAGCAGCTCGCGCTGCAGGCGCACCGGGTCCACGCCGGAGACATGCTGCTTCCAGTAGTCCAGCTCGGCATCGCGCCACAGCACCTCGAAGCGCATGCGCACCTCGTGGATGCGGTTGTACAGCGCCTCCAGCTTGGTGGCCTTGTCGATGATGTGCTCGGGGCTGGTGACCTTGCCGCAGTCGTGCAGCCAGGCGCCCAGACGGAACTCGTAGCGTTCGGCATCGGTCATCGCCACCTGCGCGAAAGGCCCCTCCTTCGCCTCGCACATGCGCTGCATGAGGGATTCGGCCAATTGCGGCACACGCTCGCAGTGGCCCCCCGTGTAGGGGCTTTTCGCATCGATGGCATCGGCCAGCAGGCGGATGACGGCGTCAAACAGCTTCTTTTGCCCCTCGATCAGGCCGCGCGTTTCAATCGCCACCGACAAGGTGCCGGACAGCTTCTCGACAAACGCCCGGAAATGGACATCCTCCTGCCGCGGGTCCGACAGGTAGCGCAGCACCAGCAGGCCCAGGGGTTGCCCATCGCGCGTGCGCAACTGCACGCGCAGCACGCGCTGGGGCATGGCGTCCCCATCGCCCTCCTCCTGGTCGCCGGGCTGCGGCTCGGCATGGTTGATGAAATGCACCATGGGCAGGTGCTCCGGGTACCGTGGCTGGTGCTCGGGGTCTTCGCAGTACCGCGCCGTGCGCAGCAGCCCCGCCCGCTGCTCCTCCACCAGGTACACCGCCCCGCCCGTGCAGCTGGTGGCACGCACCAGTTCGTAGAGCACGCTGGACAGCATGAGCTCCATGCGCGACTCGGCACTGATGTGGTGGGTGATGTGCAGAAACTCCTGGATGGTGTCCGACATGCGGTCCATCACCTGGCCCAGTTCGCGCACCTCGCGCACGGGCGACAGGCGGTGCGCTGGCCGCCGGAAATCGAACCGCGCCAGCGCCTGCGCCTGGGTGGCCAGCCCCGAAAGGCTGCGCCCCACGCGCCGCCCGGCCATCCATCCCACGGGCAGCATCAGCACGATGAGCCCCAGGGACAGCCATACCTGGCGCCACAGGTTCTGATTCACATCCGCCAGCAGTTCGGCGGTGGGGATCGCCATCAGGATGTGCAGCCCCTGCCAGCGCTGCGATTTCAGGGGCCGCACCGTGGCGAGCCACTCCTCGCCATCGGCCATGAAGCGGCGCGACGGCCCCTTCGCCGCCCCCCCGCCGCCCAGGGCCTGCAGGCTGGGCACACCCAGCTCCTTCAGCGTGCGCAGCTTGAGGCTGGTCTCCCCACCCTCGCGCAGCAGCACGCGCGACATGTCCGGATACGCCAGCACGCGCTGGGCCGGGTCCACCACGGCGATCTCGGTGCGGGGCATCAGCCGCAGGCTGCCAATCTCCCTCCCGAGGTCGGTGAGCGCCACGTCCAGGCCGATCACGGCGCGCCCGTCCTCGCTGGGCTGGCTCAGCGTGACCCCCACCTCCTGCGTGGTGAAGAACACATAGGGCGCGGTCAGTATCTGCGTGTTCTTGTCTGCCGCTTCGGCGTACCAGGGGCGCGAGCGGGGATCGTAGAGGTAGCCAGGGCGCACGGAGGATTCGAGCAGGCGCAGCTGCGCGTCGTAGTAGCTCCAGCGCCCCACCAGGCCTGCGGTGCCGCGCTCGCGGGCCATCGACTGGAGAAGGAACGCGGCCTGCGCCGGCGCGTCCAGCCGCGTGCGCAGCTGCGCATCGCGCAGCGGCCGCACCAGCAGGAACTGCCCGTCGGCATATCCGATGAAAACCGCCGACAGCAAGGGATTTTGCTCCAGCAGGCGCGCAAACACCGGCAGGCGGCGCAGCCGGGCCTGCAGGCTGGTCGCCGAGGCAATGGGATCGAACGCGAGCAGCCGGATCGTGGCATCGGCGGGGTCCACGATGTGGTGCACCCTTTCGCTGATCAGCTGGCTGATGTGCCGGGCGCTGTCGTCCGAGGCCGCGATGATCGCCTCCCGCGCGCTGGTACCCACCTGGTAGACCAGCACCACCGTGAGCAGCAGCATCGCGGACACCACCACCGAGGCGATCACCACCTCGAACGGAACGGTGATGCGCCGCCACCAGGGCAGTCCGTCAGCCCCCGGGGCTGAGGAGGGGCTGGAGCGGGCGCCATGGCCTGGCTCGGGCTCTGGCGGGCTTTCGCGCAGGGTGTCCATGCGCACCAATGTAGGGGGAAAGGCAGTGGCCCGTCATCCCCTATTTCGCCGCTCGGCGGTGGCCGCCCGGACCACCGCTCCGCAGGGCGTCCAGGTCCTCAGATTTTCTGGGCCACCCAGCCGGCCACCGAGGCGAGCGCCGCGGGCAGGCTGGAGGCATCGGTGCCGCCCGCCATGGCCATGTCGGGCTTGCCGCCGCCCTTGCCGCCCACTTGCTGGGCCACGAAGTTGACCAGCTCGCCCGCCTTCAGGCGGCCCACGCTGTCGGCCGTGACGCCGGCGGCGATCTGCACCTTGTCGCCATCGACGGCGGCCAGCACGATCGCGGCGGTCTTGAGCTTGTCCTTGAGCTTGTCCATGGTGTCGCGCAGGGTCTTGGCGTCGGCGCCGGGCAAGGCAGCGGCCAGTACCTTGAGGCCCTTCACATCGACGGCCTGGTTCACCAGCTCGTCGCCTTGGCTGGACGCCAGCTTGCCCTTGAGCGCCGCCACTTCCTTCTCCAGCGCGCGCGCGTTGTCGAGTGCCTGGGCGATCCGGCCATTGAGTTCGCTCACGGGGGCCTTCAGCGTACCGGCGGCCTGGCTCACGGTGTCTTCAAGCTGCTGCAGGTAGGCGAGCGCGTTGACGCCAGTCACGGCTTCGATACGGCGCACGCCCGCGGCCACGCCGCCTTCGGCGACCACCTTGAACAGGCCGATGTCGCCGGTGCGCTGCACGTGCGTGCCGCCGCACAGTTCGCGGCTGGTGCCGATGTCCAGCACGCGCACGGTTTCACCGTATTTCTCGCCGAACAGCATCACGGCACCGGTCTTCTGGGCCGACTCGATGTCCATCACGCGGGCCTGCGTGGGCTGGTTGGCCAGGATTTCCTCGTTCACGCGGCGCTCCACCTCGCGGATTTCCGCTGCCGTGACGGCGCCGTTGTGCGTGAAGTCGAAGCGGGTGCGGTCGGCATTGACCAGACTGCCCTTTTGCTGCACGTGGCCGCCCAGCACTTCGCGCAGGGCCTTGTGCATGATGTGCGTCACCGAGTGGTTGCGCACCGTGGCCGCACGCACGGCCGTGTTCACCTGGGCCTGCACGGTGTCGCCCACGTTCAGGGTGCCCTCTTCGAGCGTGCCGTGGTGGCCATACACGTCGGCCTTGATCTTGAGCGTGTCGCCCACCGCGAAGCGGGCCGAGCCACTGGTGATGACGCCTTCGTCGCCCACCTGGCCGCCGCTTTCGGCATAGAACGGGGTCGTGTCGAGCACCACCACGCCGTTTTGACCACTCTTCAGGGCGGCAGCGCTTGTCCCGTCCACGTAGATAGCTACGATCTTTGCAGTTTCCGCCAGGTGTTCGTAGCCGGTGAACTGGTTGGCCGCACCGGTGTACTCCAGCGCCTTGTCCATCTTGAACTTGCCAGCGGCGCGGGCCTGGGCCTTCTGTTTTTCCATGGCGACCTTGAAGCCGGCCTCGTCCACCTCGACGTCGCGCTCGCGGCACACGTCGTTGGTCAGGTCCAGCGGGAAGCCGTAGGTGTCGTGCAGCTTGAAGGCCACGTCGCCGGGCAGCACCTTGGCGCCACCGCCCAGGGCTGCGTCCAGAATCTCCATGCCATTGGCCAGGGTCTCGAAGAAACGCTCTTCCTCGGCCTTGAGCACGTCGGTGATGCGCTGCTCCTGCTCGCGCAGCTTGGGGTAGGCGTCGCCCATCAGGCGCACCAGCTCGCCCACCAGCTTGTGGAAAAACGGCGTCTTCTTGCCCAGCTTGTAGCCGTGGCGGATGGCGCGGCGCACGATGCGGCGCTGCACGTAGCCGCGGCCTTCGTTGCTGGGGATCACGCCGTCGCTCACCAGGAAAGCGGTGGCGCGGATGTGGTCGGCGATCACGCGCAGGCTCTTGTTGTTCAGGTCGGCCACGCCGGTCTCGCGGCCGGCGGCCTTGATCAGCGCGTCGAACAGGTCGATCTCGTAGTTGCTGTGCACGTGCTGCAGGATCGCGGCCAGGCGCTCCAGGCCCATGCCCGTGTCCACGCAGGGCGCGGGCAGCGGCGTGACCGAGCCGTCTTCGGCCATGTCGAACTGCATGAACACGTTGTTCCAGATCTCGATGAAACGGTCGCCGTCTTCATCGGGGCTGCCGGGGGGGCCGCCGGGAATGTGGTCGCCGTGGTCGTAGAAGATCTCGCTGCAGGGGCCGCAGGGGCCGGTGTCGGCCATCATCCAGAAGTTGTCGGACTTGTAGCGGCCGCCCTTGTTGTCGCCGATGCGGATCACGCGCTCTGGCGGCAGGCCGATTTCCTTGGTCCAGATGTCGTAGGCTTCGTCGTCCTCTTCGTACACGGTGGCCAGCAGGCGCTCGGGCGGCAGCTTGTACACGGTGGTGAGAAGTTCCCAGGCCCATTTCAGCGACTCGCGCTTGAAGTAGTCGCCAAAGCTCCAGTTGCCCAGCATCTCGAAGAAGGTGTGGTGGCGCGCGGTGTAGCCCACGTTCTCCAGGTCATTGTGCTTGCCGCCGGCGCGCAGGCAGGCCTGCACCGACACGGCGCGGTTGTAGGGGCGCTTGTCGGTGCCCAGGAACACGTCCTTGAACTGCACCATGCCGGAGTTGGTGAACATCAGCGTGGGGTCGTTGCCCGGCACCAGCGAGCTCGAGGCCACGATGGTGTGGCCCTTGGAGGCAAAGAAATCCAGGAAGGACTTGCGGATGTCGGCAACCGAGAACGAAGGCGTGGTGTTGTGGGTCATGTGCGAAAAGGGGCAACAGGCCTGGATCAGTGAGGGGCCTCGCGCACGCGGCGCGGCCACCCGGTTTATGGGGAGAACCACGGATTCTATCGAGACGGCGGCCTGAACCGGCCTCCGGCCCTGGAGGCCCCTTCATTCAATGCCGCCCGGGCACGGGCTGCCTGCCGATAGGTCGACCGGGCAACCGGGCAACCGGGTGCGGGGACACCTCGGCCAGGCCCGGGCCCTGGGCGCACCTGCGCCGGGCATTCACCCACCCCGCGCACTGCGCTGGGGCCGCCCGCGCCCCGCTGCGGGGCATGCCGACGCCCGGGACACCCGCTTTGGGACCATCCAAGCGCAAATCCGGCTGGCACGCAAGATGCTAAATACCCTGACAAGATATTTTAAATATCTTCTTAATATATTTAAAGCAACGCTACTTCATCGTCACCACCCACCCCCGCCCTTTTCCCATCCTTCTTTTTCCTCAGGAGTCCATCCATGAACCATCCCCGCTGGCAAGGCATCTTCCCCGCCATCACCACCAAGTTCCACGCCGACGAGAGCATCGATGCCGAAGGCACGGCGCGCCACATCGACTTCCAGATCCGCAACGGCATCCACGGCCTGGTGACCTGCGGCTCGCTGGGTGAAGCCAGCACCCTCTCGCTGGAAGAAAAGCTGCAGGTCGCCAAGATCGCACTGGAAGCCGCCGACGGCCGCATCCCCGTGCTGGCGAATGTCTCGGAGACCAGCACCCGGGAAGCCCTGCGCTACATCGACGGCGGCAACAAGCTCGGAGTGGCTGGCTACATGGTCATGCCCTCGGTGATCTACGTCGCCGACGCGCGCGAAGCCATGCTGAACGTGCGCACCATGGCCGAGGCCGCGCAGAAGCCGGTGATGGTCTACAACAACCCGGTGGCCTATCGCGTGGACCTCAAGCCCGAGCACTTCGCCGAGCTGGCGGACTGCAAGTGGATCGAAGCCATCAAGGAAAGCACCGACAACATCCGCCGCGTGACCGACCTGCGCATCGCGCTGGGCGACCGCTACCAGATCTTCCTGGGCGTGGACGACCTGGCCTACGAGGGCCTGGCGCTGGGCTGCGACGGCCTGCTGGCCGGGGTGGGCTGCGCCTTTCCGCGCGAGACCGTGGCGCTGTACGACCTGATGAAGGCCGGCCGCTTTGCCGAGGCACTCAAGCTCTACCAATGGATGACGCCCATGCTGCACCTCGACGTCTCCACCAAGCTCGTGCAGAACCTCAAGCTGATCGACCTGCTGGTGGGTGTGGGCACCGAGCACATGCGCCGCCCGCGCCTGCCCCTGATTGGCGAGGAGCGCGCCTTCATCGAGCGCATCGTCAGGAAGGCGCTGGACACACGCCCCGCCGAGTACCAGTCCGTGGCCTGAGACGGTACCGACCGACAGGCTGCCCCCCGGGCCGCAGGAGACAACAGCGGCCCTTCCCCTTCGCACACACAAGAGGTTTTCCCATGACACGTGCATCTTTCGGATTTCGGACCCTGACGCCCGCCGCCATCGCGGCGCTGATGCTGGCCACACATGCCGGCGCCCAGGAACAGCTGGTCAAGATCGGCCACAGCGGCCCGCTCTCCGGCCCCAATGCCTTCGCGGGCAAGGACAACGAGAACGGCGTGCGCCTGGCCGTCGAGGAGCTCAACGCGAAGAAGATCGTGGTGGGGGGCAAGACCCTGAAGTTCGACCTCGTGTCCGAGGACGACCAGTGCGACGCCCGCACCGGAGTGAGCGTGGCGCAGAAGCTGGTGGACAGCGGCGTGAAGTTCGTCATGGGACCGTACTGCTCGGGCGTGGCCATTCCCGCCTCACGTGTCTACAGCGAAGGCGGGGCCATGGTCTCCACCGTGGGCACCAACCCCAAGGTCACCGAGAACGGCTACAAGAACCTGTTCCGCATCATCGCCAGCGACACCCAGATCGGCTCGAACATGGCCGTGTATGCCGCCCAGGTGCTCAAGGTCAAGCAGGTGGCGGTGATCGACGACCGCACCGCCTTCGGCCAGGGCGTGGCCGACCAGTTCACCAAGGAGGCGAAGAAGCAGGGCCTGGCCGTGGTGGGCCAGGAGTTCACGACCGACAAGTCCACCGATTTCCTGTCCATCCTCACCAGCCTCAAGGGCAAGCAGCCGCAGGCCATCTTCTTTGGCGGCTACGCCCCGCAGGCCGCGCCCATGGCGCGGCAGATGAAGCAGCTGGGCCTCACGGCCAAGCTCTTGGGTGGCGACACGCTGTGCAGCCCCGAGGTCGGCAAGCTCGGTGGCGAAGCGGTGAACGACACCGTGTTCTGCGCCCAGGGCGGCACCATGCTCGACAAGGCCGCGAGCGGCCCGGCCTTCAAGGCGAAATACAAGGCGCGCTTCAAGCTGGATGCCGATGCCTATGCGGCGTCCTACTACGACCAGGTGATGTTCATGGCCGATGCCATGCAGAAAGCCCAGTCCGTGGAACCCGCCAAGGTCGGCGCGCAGATGCTCCAGGGCAGCCACCAGGGCGTGGCGGGCACCTATGCCTACGACGACAAGGGCAACCTCAAGCAGGCTCCCATCACGGTGCTCACGTTCAAGAACGCCGCCCCCGTGCCGCTGGCCAGCTATTGAAACTCCGCCGCGAAATCGTGGCGGCCCGCCGCTACGATGCCTGCACCTTTCTGCGATGTGACCGACCATGACCCACGACACCCGCATGCAACGCATACAGATCCTCGACTCCCACACCGGGGGTGAACCCACGCGGCTCGTGGTGGGCGGCTTTCCCGACCTGGGCACCGGCAGCATGGCCGAGCGCCGCGCCCTGCTGGCCAGCCAGCACGATGCCTGGCGCGCGGCCACGGTGCTCGAGCCGCGCGGCAACGACGTGATCGTGGGCGCGCTGCTGTGCGCGCCGCAGAACCCGGCCAATGCGGCGGGCGTGATCTTCTTCAACAACACCGGCTACCTCGGCATGTGCGGCCACGGCACCATCGGCCTGGTGGCCTCGCTGGCCTACCTGGGCCGCATCGAGCCGGGCGAGCACGGCATCGAGACGCCCGTGGGCACGGTGATGACCACGCTGCACGAGGACGGCTCGGTCAGCGTGCGCAACGTGCCGGCCTACCGGCTGCACCAGGGCCTGTCGCTCACGGTGCCTGGCATCGGCACCGTCACGGGCGACGTGGCCTGGGGCGGCAACTGGTTCTTCCTGATGAGCGGGCACGGCCAGCGCGTGGCCAGCGACAACCTGCAGGCGCTGACCGACTACACCAGCGCCATCCAGCAGGCCCTGAAGGACCAGGGCGTCCGCGGCGACAACGGCGGCGAGATCGACCACATCGAGCTCTTTGCCGACGACGACGTGGCCGACAGCCGCAACTTCGTGCTCTGCCCGGGCGGTGCCTACGACCGCTCGCCCTGCGGCACCGGCACCAGCGCCAAGCTGGCCTGCCTGGCGGCCGACGGCACGCTGCAGCCCGGCCAGGCGTGGCGCCAGGCCAGCATCATCGGCAGCAGCTTCGAGGCACGCTACGAACCCGACACCCAGGCCGGCAGGATCATCCCCACGCTGCGCGGCACGGCCCACATGAGCGCCGAGGCCACGCTGCTGATCGAGGCCAGCGACCCCTTCGGCTGGGGCATCCGGCTCTAAGGCCCTCTTTTCAGGCACACCCACCCGGCAGGCACCATGCGACACGCGGACGTCATCGTCATCGGAGCAGGCATCGTCGGCGCGGCCTGCGCCCATGTCCTCGCAGGCCGGGGCCTGCATGTGCTGGTGCTGGACGCCCGGCTGGGCGGCGCCACGGCGGCCGGCATGGGCCACCTGGTGGTGATGGACGACAACCCCGCCGAGCTGGCGCTGAGCCAGGCATCCCTGGCGCTCTGGCATGCGTGGGGACCACGGATGACGGCCGACCAGCCCGGCTGCGCCTACACCAACTGCGGCACGCTCTGGCTGGCCGCCAACGACGCCGAGATGGCCGGCGCCGAAGAAAAAGCCCAGCGCCTGCAGCGCCACGGCCTGCCCTGTGAACTGCTGGACGCCGCCACCCTGCGGCGCCTGGAACCCGCCCTGCGCCCCGGACTGCGGGGCGCACTGAAGGTGCCCGGCGACAGCGTGGTGTATGCCCCCAATGCCGCCCAGTGGCTGCTGCAGCAGGCACCGCGCCAGATCCGCGTCGAGCAGGCCGAGGCATGCCGCATCGAGGGCGGCCGGGTGCAGCTGGTGGACGGCAGCTGGCGCGAAGCCCAGGCCGTGGTGCTGGCCGCCGGCATCCATGCCACGCGCTTGTGCCCCGAGCTCCCCATCCGGCCCAAGAAGGGCCACCTGCTCATCACCGACCGCTACCCCGGCGTGGTGCGGCACCAGCTGGTGGAGCTGGGCTACATCAGCAACGCCCACCAGACCGACGGCACCTCCGTGGCGTTCAACCTGCAGCCCCGGCCCACCGGGCAACTGCTGCTGGGCTCATCGCGCCAGTTCGACACCACCGACCCGGCCATCGACCAGGACGTGCTGGCCCGAATGCTGCGCCGCGCCTTGGACTACATGCCCGGCCTGGCCGGGCTGAACGCCATCCGAACCTGGACGGGATTTCGCGCCACCACGCCCGACAGCCTGCCCATCATCGGGCGCCACCCCACCCGCGACCAGCTCTGGCTGGCCGTGGGCCACGAAGGCCTGGGCGTGACCACCGCCCCCGCCACCGCCGAGTTGCTGGCGGCGCAGCTGACCGGTGGCCCCCTGCCCCTGGACCCCGCCCCCTTCGCGGCGCAGCGCTTCAGCCTGGAAGGCCTGGCGGCATGAGCACATCCACTCCCCTGGTACACGCCGTCATCGACGGCACCACCATCGAGCTGGCACCGGGCCACAGCGTCGCGGCGGCCCTGGCCCTGCAGCCTCCGGGCTGCGCCCGCACGTCGGTCACCGGCGAGCGCCGTGCGCCTTTCTGCGGCATGGGCATCTGCCACGAGTGCCGGGTGCTTGTGGACGGCCGCCAGCGCCTGGCCTGCCAGACCCTGTGCACCGACGGCATGGTGATCGACACACGCGACCAGCCGCAGGGAGGCATGCCATGACCCCCCGCCAGCGCTGCGATCTGCTGATCATCGGCGCCGGCCCCGCCGGCATGGCGGCCGCCCTGGCGGCGGCGCCCCGGGGCCTTGCCATCACCCTCGTGGACGACAACATCCATCCCGGCGGACAGATCTGGCGCGACGGCCCCGGCAGCACCCTGCCCCCGCTCGCTCGCCAGCACCGCGAGGCGCTGGAGCGCTACCCGAACATCCGCCTGCTGTGCGGCACGCGCGTGGTGGGGCTGGGTGGCCCCTCGGCGCCGCAAGATGCCCCCGCCTTGCTGCTGGAAGACGCCGAACAGGGCTGGATCCAGCACAGCTACCGCCTGGTGCTGTGCAACGGAGCACGGGAGCTGCTGCTGCCCTTTCCCGGCTGGACGCTGCCCGGCGTGACCGGCGCCGGCGGACTGCAGGCGCTGATCAAGGCCGGCTTGCCGGTGCAGGGCCAGCGCATCGTGGTGGCCGGCACCGGTCCCCTGCTGCTGGCCTGCGCCGACACCGCCCGCAAGGCCGGCGCCCAGGTCATCCGCATTGCCGAACAGGCTTCCTGGCGGGCCCTGGCCGCCTTCGCGCTGCAGCTGCCGCGCTGGCCCGCCAAGGCGCTGCAGGCAACGACCCTGTTCAACCACCACTGGCGCGCCTGCAGCCACGTGCTGCATGCACAGGGCCAGGGCCGGCTGGAGGCCGTGCGGATCCAGCGCGGCACGCGCCAGGAAACCCTGGCCTGCGACCGGCTTGCCTGCGGCTTTGGGCTGGTGCCCAACACCCAGATGGGCCAACTGCTGGGCTGCACGCTCAACGATCGCCAAGGCCTGCAGGTGGACGGCCTCATGGCCACCAGCGTGCCCCATGTGTACGCCGCAGGGGAATGCACCGGCTTTGGCGGCAGCGAACGCGCGCTGGCACAGGGCGCCATCGCGGGGCATGCCGCCGCGGGCGACACGGCCCGGGCCCAGGCCCGCCAAGCCGCCCTGGCCCGCTGGCAAGGTTTCGCGGACCTGCTGCACACCCACTTCGAGCTCGGCGAGGCGGTGCGCCAGCTGGCCGCCCCGGACACCCTCGTCTGCCGCTGCGAAGACGTGCCCTTGCGCGAGCTGGCCTCCCGCAGCAGCTGGATCGACGCCAAGCTGCACACGCGCTGCGGCATGGGCGCCTGCCAGGGCCGCGTGTGTGGTGCCGCCACCCATGCGCTGTTCGGCTGGACGCCCGCCCCACCCCGCCATCTGCTGGCGCCCGCGCGCATCGGCACGCTGGCGCAATGCCCCACCCCGGTGGACGAATCCACCGGCATCCGCCCATGAACGACACCACTCCCCTTCCCGCCCCCGCCAGCTCCGCGATGGTGCACGTCCCCCTGGACGACCTGATGGCCCTGGCGCGTGCCGTGCTGCTGCGTCTGGGCCTGGGCGAAGCCCACGCGGGCGCCATGGCCCGCGTCATCGTGGCCGGGCAGCGTGATGCCTGCCAGTCGCACGGCGTCTACCGGCTCACCAGCTGTGCCCACACGGTGCGCACCGGCAAGGTGGAGCTGCAGGCCCTGCCAGTGCTGCAGGCGGGCGCCGGCCCGGTGGTGCGGGTGGACGCCCAGGGGGCGTTTTCACCCCTGGCTTTCGAACAAGGCCTGCCCGCGCTGGTGGAGGCCACCCGCCGCCACGGCATGGGTGCGCTGGTCATCAACCGCTGCGTGCACTTCTCGGCACTGTGGCCCGAGATCGAGGCCCTCACCGCCCACGGCCTGGCGGCCCTGGCACTCACGCCCAGCCACGCCTGGGTGGCGCCGGCCGGCGGGCACCAGCCCGTCTTCGGCACCAACCCCATCGCCTTCGGCTGGCCACGCCCGGGGCCCCACCCCTATGTGTTCGACTTCGCCACCAGCGCCATCGCGCGCGGCGACCTGGAGCTGCACCGCCGCGCGGGCCAGCCCCTGCCCGAGGGCTGCGGGGTGGACGGCCAGGGCCGGCCTTCCACCGATCCGGTGGCCGTGGCCCGGGGCGCCATGCGCACCTTTGGCGGGCACAAGGGCTCGGCCCTGGCCACCATGGTCGAGCTCATGGCCGGCACGCTGATCGGCGACTGGACCAGCCGCGAATCCATCGCCCACGACGCGGGCGCCGGCGCCACGCCCCTGCATGGCGAACTGGTGCTGGCCTTCGACCCCGCCCAGTTTGCGGGCGGCGATGCGGCCCCCCACCAGGCGCGTGCCGAGGCGATGTTCGATGCCATCACCGGCCAGGGCGCCCGGCTACCCTCGCAGCGCCGCTTCGCCGCCCGAGCGCGCAGCCTGGCCGAGGGCGCGGCGGTGCCGCGCGCCCTGTACGAAGAGATCCTCGCGATGGCAGGCTGAACCCGGCAGCGCGGGCGCGCCGACCGGTACGCGCGCCACCCGCGGGCATTCATCTTGCTTCTACATATATCAAGAAGATATTTAAACCGGCGCCCCATTCCCGACACCCAGACCACGGAGCCCACCCCATGTCCACCGCCACCGCTTCTCCCACCCCACCCGGCGGGCCCGCGCCCGCAGCGCCGGCCCGCGCGGTCCTCGCCCTGTCCAGCCTGGTGCTGCGCGCGGAGCGCAACTGCCTCACCGCCCTGATGACCTTGCTGGTGGCGCTGATCCTGCTGAACGTGGCCACCCGCTACACCGGCTTTCCCATTTACTGGATCGACGAGGCGGCGGTCTACACCGTGGTCTGGCTGACCTTCGTGGGGGCCTCGGTGATGACACGGCTGCGCATGGACTTCGCGGTGGGCATGCTGACCGAGAAGCTCTCCGAGAAATGGGCCAAGGCGGCCAAGGTCATCGCCACCACGGGGGTGCTGCTGTTTGGCATCGCCATGCTGGTGATGTGCTGGCTGTGGATGGACCCGGTGGGCATCGCCCGCTACGGCTTCGACGCCAAGGAATTCGGTGCCGAGACCTTCAACTTCCTCTATACCGAGCGCACCCAGACCCTGAACTGGCCCACCTGGGTGCTGCAGCTGATCCTGCCGCTGTTTTCCCTCACCTTCACGCTGCACGCGCTAGCCAACCTCATCGAGGACATGGGCCTGGCACCGCGCCGCAGCCACCCTGGTTTCGACGTCGTCAGCGCCGACGCCGTGAACTGACCCCGGAGCCCGCCCCATGTTCACTTCCCTCTTCTTCTGCGCGGCCCTCATGGTGGGCGTGCCCATCGGCGTGTGCCTGTGCATCTCGGGCATCGCGTACATCTTCAGCACCGGCAACACCGTGCTGTTCCAGTCCTTTCCCATGCAGATGTTCGCGGGGGTGGACAGCTATGGGCTCATCGCCATTCCGCTGTTCATCCTGATCGGCGAGATCATGAACAGCGGCGGCATCACGCGCCGCCTGGTGGACATGTCGATGGCCTTCGTCGGCTCCGTCAAGGGGGGCCTGGCCTACGTGAACATCCTGGCCAACATGCTGGTCTCGTCCATCATCGGCTCGGCCACGGCCCAGGTGGCCATCATGTCCCAGGTGATGGTGCCCGAGATGGAAAAGCAGGGCTACGACAAGACCTTCGCCGCCGGCCTCACGGTCTACGGCGGCATGCTGGGGCCGATCATTCCACCTTCGGTGATGTTCGTGGTCTACAGCGTGCTGGCACAGGTGGCCGTGGGCGACATGCTCATCGCGGGCATCCTGCCGGGCATCCTGCTCACCATCCTGTTCTTCATCATCATCGCGCTGATGGGTTTCATCTACGACTACCCGCGCAGCGAAAGGCGCACGCTGGCGCAGCGGGCCCGCACCGTGGTGACATCCAGCCCCACCCTGCTGATCCCGATCGTGATCGTGGGCTCCATCCTGGGCGGCTTGGCCAATCCGACCGAAGCGGCCGCCGTGGGCGCCCTGGCCGCGGCGCTGGTGGGGCGGTATGTGACCAAGGAATTCCGGCTCGGCTCCATGCCCGCCATCCTGTTGCGCTCGGCCATCTACTCGGCCATCGTGCTGTTCCTGGTGGCCGCCGCCGCGGTGTTTTCCTGGCTGCTGATCTACGGCAAGGTGCCGCAGATGGTGGCGGCCTGGATCCAGACCGTGGCGCACGACCCGATCACCTTCCTGCTGCTGGTCAACGTCATCCTGCTGGTCATCGGCACCGTGATCGACGGCATCCCCGGGCTGATCATGACCGTGCCCATCCTGCTGCCCATCGCCACCGACATCTACCACATCGACCCGCGCCACTTCGGCGTGGTGGTGGTGATCAACCTGGTGCTGGGCCTGATGTCGCCGCCCGTGGGGCTGAGCTTCTTCGTCGCGGCCGCCGTCACCGGCGCCAAGCCCGGCAAGATGTTCATCGTCACCCTGCCCTTCTTCCTCATCAGCTGCGTGGCGCTGGTGATGCTCTCCCTGTTCCCCAGCCTGTCGCTTGCCCTGATCAAGTAAGCGGCTCCATCCCTTCGCCCTCTTCGCATTGCCTCGCACAACTTCCAGGAGTTCACCATGACCATTTCCCGCCGCCACTTCATCCAGTCCACCGCCGCGGCAGCCGCCGCAGCGGCCCCGCTGGGCTTTCCGTCCGTCGTGCTCGCCGCCGATGCCAAGGAATTCCGCCTGGGCCTGATCACCCCGGCGGGGCACTCATGGAACCGCGCCGCGCTGCAGTTCGGCGAAGCGCTGAAGAAAGAGACCGATGGCCGCCTGAGCGTGACCGTGTTCCACTCGGGCCAGCTGGGCAACGAGACGGCCATGATGCAGCAGCTGCAATCCGGCGCCCTGGACATGGGCTGGATCCAGGCCGCAGAGCTGGGCTCGCGGGTGGCGAGCGTGGCGGCCATCAACGCGCCCTACCTGGTGCGCTCGACCCCCGCGGTGGCCAAGCTGGTGCGCACCCCCGCCGCGCTGAAGCTGCTGGAGGTGCTGCCGCGCGAGACCGGCACCATCGGGCTGGGCTGGGGCATCACCGGCATGCGCGCGGTGTTCGCCACCAAGGACATCGCGGTGCCGACCGACCTCAAGGGCATGAAGCTGCGCATCAACCCCACCCCCGTGTACCGCGACTTCTACCAGTTGCTGGGCGCCGCCCCGACGCCCATTCCCACGCCCGCCGTGTTCGACGCCATGAGCAACGGCCAGGTGGATGGGCTGGAAGCCGACATCGAGTTCTCGTGGAACCAGCGCTTCGACAAGGTTTCCAAGACCCTGCTGCAGATGAACGCCCTCTTCATGCCCTTTGCCCCGCTGGTGTCGGGCCGCATCTGGCAGGGCCTGGATGCCAAGGACAAGGAGCTGATCCGCAAGCTGGTGGCCCAGACGCTGGACGCCCAGATCAACGACATCGTCACCACGGAAGCCGGCCTGATCGAGAAGTTCAAGGGCTCGGGCATCGCGTTCAAGAGCGCCTCCAGCTACAACCCCGACGGCATCATCCAGGAGTTCGACAAGCTGTGGCTGCCCAAGGCTCCTCAGATCGCCGAGCTGCGCAAGGCGGGCGCGGGCCTGTAGGAAGGGTGCGGGCGGGAGCGCTCCCCGTGCCACGGACCGCCAACAGGTTCTAAGATGCGGCACCGCGCCCCCGCGGCCAGGACAACGAACGCCATTCCCCCAGCATGAAACCGAGCAGCGCATCCCTCCCGCGAGACCCCGCCCCCAAACGGCGCGCGGCCGACGTGGCCTACGACGCCATCGAAGCCATGATCTCCACGCTGCAGCTGCAGCCCGGCAGTCCGGTGGTCGAGGCCGAGATCGCCGAAAGCACCGGCCTGGGCCGCACCCCGGTGCGCGAGGCGCTGCTGCGCATGGTCTCCATCGGACTCATCGCGCAGCAGCCCCGGCGCGGGCTGCTGGTGTCGCACATCGACCTGGCCGACCACCTGGACGTGATCCAGACACGCCGCGTGCTGGAACGCCTGGTTGCCTCGTGCGCGGCACGCCGCGCCACCGCGCCGCAGCGCCAGGCCATCGTGCGCTGCGCGGAAAAGATGGTGGACGCCGCCGCGCGCGGCCATCTGGACGACTACATGCTGGCCGACCACGAGCTGGACGTGGTGACGCACCAGGCCAGCCAGAACCACTCGGCCGTCAAATGCGTGTCGCCGCTCATCGTGCAGTGCCGCCGGTTCTGGTACGCCTACCAGCACGAGGGCGAGGTGTCCGAGGGCGCGCGCGCCCACATGCACCTGGCCCAGGGCATCGCCACGGGCGACGAAGCGAGGGCCGTGGCCGGTGCGGAGCAGCTCATGGACTACCTGGAGCGGTTCGCGCGGCGCATCATCGACCAGTAAGACAGGGCACAGAGCACCGATTTGCTATAAATAGGATAGCTTCCAGCGCTTTACCACTCTGCGCCCGGGGCCTGAAAGGCACTAAATCCAGCAGCCTGCCGCCAGCTACTCCGCCACCTGCTGCCCCAGCAGGATGCGCTGCTCCAGGAAGCGCCACATGCGCTCGTCCTGGCTGAACGACACGTTAAAGCGCAGCCAGCCCGTGGGGCGCGGCTCCACCAGGAACAACTGGCCCGGGCCGAGCATGATGCCCGCGCCCGTGGCCTCCTTCGACAGCTCCGCGCTGTCGGGCAGATCGGGGTGGCGGGCCCACAGGTACATGCCCGCCTCGGGCTCATGGAAGAGCTCGAAGCCCAGGTTCAGCAACCGCCGCCCCACCACGCCGTGCGCCTCGGCCAGGCGCTCGCGCAGGGACTTGAGGTGCTTGCGCCAGCGGCCATCCGTCACCACGCCGAAGGTGATGCGTTCGGTGATCTCGGACGATGTGAGCCCCGAGATCATCTTGAGCTGCACCAGCTCGTCCAGCAGGTCGCCCCGCGCCGCCACGAAGCCCGTGCGCAGGTTCGGCGAGATGGTCTTGGAGAAGCTGCCCAGGTAGATCACCCGGCGCAGCTGGTCCAGGCTGGCGAGCGAGGGGCGCACGCCGGTGTCCATATCGGCATAGATGTCGTTCTCGACCAGCATGAAACCATGCTGCTCGGCCAACTGCAGCAGGCGGTGCAGATGCGCCACCGAGGCCACCGAGCAGGTCGGGCTCTGCAGGCGCGGCTGCGTGAAGAACACCGTGGGCTTGTGCGCGGCCAGCAGGGCTTCCAGCGCGAGCAGGTCATAGCCCCCCGCCGTGCGCGGCACCCCTACCGGGTGCGCGCCCGCGAAGCGCAGCATGAACAGCAGGTTGGGATAGCCGGGGTCATCCACCAGCACCACATCGCCGGGTTTGACGAGGCGCCGCGCCACGAGGTCGAGCGCCTGGCTGGAGCCCTGCGTGAGCAGCACCTGGTCGGCGTCCACCGCCAGATGGTGCTCGGCCAGCGACTCGGCCACCACCATGCGCAGCGCCATGTGGCCATGCGGCAGGCCATAGCCGTCGAGCTCGGGGCCGTCGGAAGAGAGCTGGCGCATGCTGCGGCGCACGGCATCGCCGAACAGCCAGTCGTGCGGCAGCCAGCCGCAACCCGGTTTCATGGGCAGGTTGCGGTTTTCAAAGATCTGCTTGAGGTACCAGCGTGCGTCAAAACGGGGCACCGGCCGCTCCTGAGGCCCGGCGCCGGGCACGGCGCCTTCTTCGCTGCGGCGCTTCACGAAGAAACCCGCATTGGCGCGCGACACCAGCCAGCCTTGCGCCACCAGGCGGTCGTAGGCCTCGACCACGGTGAACACGCTCACGCCATGGGCGGCGGCAAAGGCACGGATGGAGGGCAGTTTGCTGCCGGGCTTGAGCACCTGCCCGGCGATGAGACCCCGAAGACCATCGACGATCTGGCTGACCAGGGGAGTCTGGAGGTCCGGGCTGAGAGTGAGCATCAGGAGAGCCAAAAAGGGGGCGAATTGTGCACCGACTTGGCGCACACCAGATCAGGGATTGCCTGTACAGGATTCTAGACCTGCACAGTGCGCGCAAAACCGCACTCCGCTGTACATGGACGGTGCGCGGCGCGGCTTCCAGAATTCGCCCATTCCTTCATTCCGTGTTCACACCACCGCCCACCGCCATGCAGCAAGACCGCCACTTCACCAACGCCGCCCTCCTCGCCCGCCGCCATGCCGCCGTGGCCCGGGGCGTCGGCCAGGCCCACGACATCTTCGTCCAGAAGGCCCGCAACGCCGAACTGTGGGATGTGGAAGGCCGCCGCTTCATCGACTTCGCCGGCGGCATCGCCGTGCTCAACACCGGTCACCTGCACGCGGGTGTGATCGCCGCCGTGAAGGCGCAGCTCGACCTGTACACCCACACCTGCTTCCAGGTGGTGGCGTACGAGCCCTACGTGGAAGTGTGCGAGCGCCTGAACACCCTGGCCCCGGGTGCGTTTACCAAGAAGAGCCTGCTGCTCACCACCGGCGCCGAGGCCGTGGAAAACGCCATCAAGATCGCCCGCGCCCACACCCGGCGCCCCGGCGTGATCGCCTTCACGGGCGGCTACCACGGCCGCACCAACCTCACGCTGGGCCTGACCGGCAAAGTGGTGCCGTACAAGACGGGGTTTGGCCCCTTCCCTGGCGAGGTGTACCACGCCCTCTTCCCCAACGCACTGCATGGCATCAGCGTGGAGCAGGCGCTGCACTCGGTGGAGCTGATCTTCAAGAACGACATCGAGCCCGAGCGTGTGGCGGCCTTCATTCTTGAGCCCGTGCAGGGCGAAGGCGGCTTCTACGTGGCGCCACCCGAATTCATCACCGGACTCAAGGCCCTGGCAGACCGCCATGGCATCCTGCTGATCGCCGACGAAGTGCAGACCGGCGCAGGCCGCACCGGCACCTGGTTTGCGTGCGAGCAGTGGCCCGTGACGCCGGACCTCATCACCACCGCGAAATCGCTGGCGGGCGGCTTTCCGCTGTCGGGGGTGGTGGGCCGCGCCGACGTCATCGACGCCCCGGCGGCCGGTGGCCTGGGCGGCACCTACGCGGGCAGTCCCGTCGCCTGCGCCGCAGCGCTGGCCGTGATCGAAGCCTTTGAGAAAGAAAACCTGCTGGCCCGCAGCCAGGACATGGGCGCGCTGCTGGTCAGGGCGCTGAAAGGCATGGCCGCCAAAGTACCCGCCATCGGCGACGTGCGCGGGCTGGGCGCGATGGTGGCCATCGAGCTGTTCGAGAACGGCGATGTCCACCGCCCCGACGCCGCGCTGACCAAGAAAGTCGTCGCCGAGGCCGCCCAGCGCGGGCTCATCCTGCTGTCGTGCGGAACCTACGGCAACGTGATCCGCATCCTGGTGCCGCTGACCGCCTCCAACGAGTTGCTCGACGAGGGCCTGGCCATCCTGGCCGACAGCTTTGCCGCGCTGGGCTGACATGCGGCCCGGCGTTCATTCTGCTTACAAGGTGCCCCCAACCATGAACCCATCGGCAGAGCCCCTGGTCCGCTTCAGCGGCGTGCAAAAGACGTACGACGGAGAACAACTGGTGGTGCGCGCGCTGGACCTGGACATCCAGCGCGGCGAGTTCCTGAGCCTGCTGGGGCCCTCGGGCTCGGGCAAGACCACCACGCTGATGATGCTGGCGGGGTTTGAGTCCCCCACCGCGGGCGACATCCTGCTCGATGGCAAGCAGATCACCGGCACGCCGCCCCACAAGCGCAACTTCGGCATGGTGTTCCAGAACTACGCGCTGTTCCCGCACCTCACCGTGGGGCAGAACGTGGCCTACCCGCTCACCGTGCGCAAGGTGCCCAAGGCCGAGCAGGCCGACCGCGTGAAGAAGGCCCTGGACATGGTGCGTCTGACCGGCATGGCCGACCGCCTGCCCGCGCGTCTGTCAGGGGGGCAGCAGCAACGCGTGGCCCTGGCCCGCGCCCTGGTGTTCAACCCCCAGCTCGTGCTGATGGATGAGCCATTGGGCGCCCTGGACAAGCAGCTGCGCGAACACATGCAGATCGAGCTGAAGGAGCTGCACCGCCAGCTGGGCGTGACCTTCGTGTACGTGACCCACGACCAGGGCGAGGCGCTGACCATGAGCGACCGCGTGGCCGTGTTCAACGAAGGCGTCATCCAGCAGCTGGCCAGCGTGGAGGCGCTGTATGAAACCCCCGCCAACCGCTTCGTGGCCGGTTTCGTGGGCGACAGCACGGTGCTCACCGGCACCCTGCAGGGCGCGGGCGCCGAGACGGCCATCCAGCTACCGGGCGGCCACCTGCTGCCCGGTGTCAACGTGAACCAGACCGCCCGGGGCGCCCCCGTGCAGGCCTGCGTGCGGCCCGAGCGCATCGTGCTGCACCCGCACTCGCACTACCCCAGGGGCTCGGCCGTCCCGGCGACCGTGGCGCGCACCATTTACTACGGCGACCACCAGCGCCTGATGTGCGACCTGGGCCACGGCCAGGAGCAGGCCGTGGTGAAGCTGCCCCTGACCCCCACCGGCACGGGCATGCATCCGCAGCCGGGCGATGCCGTGCTGCTGGAGTTTCCACCGGCCTCCACGCGCATCTATGCCGTTTGAGTACTGTCCCCGCCACACCCCGTTTCCGAGCCCTGTCCCCGAGTCCCCGTTCCTCCACAACCCAAGGAAAAACTGCACCATGAAAAAAAGCCTCATCGCCTGCGCCTCCCTGGCCGCCTGCCTGGCACTGCCCAGCTTCGCGCAGCAGCAACTCACCGTCGTGAACTTCGGTGGCGCCAACGCCAACGCGCAGAAGAAGGCGTTCTATGAGCCCTACGAAAAGCTGGGCCACAAGATCGTCGCCGTCGAATACAACGGCGAGCAGGCCAAGGTCAAGGCCATGGTCGAGGCCAGGAAGGTGACCTGGGACGTGGTGGAGCTCGAATCGCCCGACGCGGCGCGTGGCTGCGATGAAGGTCTGTACGAAAAGCTCGACTACAGCAAGATCGTGAGCAAGGCCGACCTGCTGCCCGCCGCCGTGTCCGACTGCGCCGTGGGCATCTTCGTGTGGTCCACCGTCATGGCCTACAACGACGACAGGCTCAAGACCGCCCCCACCAGCTGGGCCGACTTCTGGGACACCAGGAAGATCCCCGGCAAGCGCGGCATGCGCAAGGGCGCGCGCTACAACCTCGAATTCGCGCTGATGGCCGATGGCGTGAAGCCCGCCGACGTGTACAAGGTGCTCGCCACCAAGGACGGCGCCGACCGCGCCTTCAAGAAGCTGACCGAACTCAAGCCCCACATCCAATGGTGGGAAGCCGGTGCCCAGGCACCGCAGTTCCTCGTGGCGGGCGACGTGGTGCTGACCACCGTGTTCAACGGCCGCATCGACGCGGCCAACCGCGAGGGCCGCAACCTCAAGATCTACTGGCCCGGCGGCATCTATGACCTGGATTACTGGGCCATCCCCAAGGGCACGCCGAACAAGGACGCTGCGGTCAAGTTCATTGCCCACACCCTGCAGACCACCAGCCAGGCCGCCTACGCGCAGAACATCGCCTACGGCCCGGCCAACACCACGGCCCTCGCCAAGCTGGACAGGAAGGTGCTGGACGACCTGCCCACATCGGCCGCCAACGCCAAGGAAGCCATCCAGTTCGGCGTGAGCTTCTGGGCCGACCAGGGCGAAGCGCTGGAGAAACGCTTCGCCGCCTGGGCCACCCAGTAAGTCAGTAACCCGCACCCTCGGAGCGCAAGACACCATGCAAGCCTCTTCTGCCATCGCCCCCGCCGCGCTTGCGCTGGACGCCCACGCACCCGGCGCACTGCGCAAGGCGCTGTCGCGTGCCGAAGCGCGGCGCAAATGGCGGGCCTTTGCCCTGACCCTGCCCTTGCTGGTGTTCTTGCTGCTCACGCTGCTGGTCCCCATTGCCGCGCTGCTGCAGCGCGGGGTGGAGAACCCCGAGGTGGCCAACACGCTGCCCGCCACCATCGAGGCCTTGCATGGCTGGGACCGCCATGAGGCACCGGGCCCCGCTGCCTACGCCGCGCTCATGAAGGACCTGGCGCGCCTGCCCGACAGCTCTGACGCTGGCGCGCTGGCGCGCAGGCTGAACTCGGAAGTGCCCGGCGCGCGCTCGATGGTGATGGGCGCCTTCCGCGCCCTGCCCATGCCGGGCACACCCGAATCCATCCGCGACCGGTTGCTCGGCAAGGACGCGCGCTGGGGCGAAGCACCTTTCTGGCGCGCCATCGCCAAGAACGGCGCGCGCTGGACGCCCGACTACCTGCTCGCCTCGGTGGACCTGCAGCGCGATGCGCTGGGCCAGGTCGAGCGCATGCCCGAGGAGCAGCGCGCGTTTGGCGGCATTTTGCTGCGCACCTTCCACATCAGCTTTGTGGTGACGCTGTTCTGCCTGCTGCTGGGCTACCCGCTGGCCTGGTGGCTGGCCTCGCTGCCCGCGCGCCAAGCCAATGTGCTGATGATCCTGGTGCTGGTGCCGTTCTGGACCTCGATCCTGGTGCGGGTGGCCGCCTGGATCGTGCTGCTGCAGTCCGAAGGCCTGGTCAATCGCGGTTTGATGGGCCTGGGCCTCATCGAGCAGCCCCTGGCGCTGCTGTTCAACCGCACGGGCGTGGTGATTGCGATGGTGCACATCCTGCTGCCGTTCATGGTGCTGCCGCTGTACAGCGTGATGAAAAGCGTGCCCCCCACCTACTTGCGCGCGGCGGTGTCGCTGGGCAGCTCGCCCATCGCCGCGTTCTTTCGCGTGTACGTGCCGCAAACCTACCCGGGTGTGGGCGCGGGTGCGCTGCTGGTGTTCATCCTGGCCATCGGCTACTACGTCACCCCCGCGCTGCTGGGCGGCGCCGACGACCAGATGCTGAGCTACTACATCGCCCGCTACACCAACGTGGAAGTGAACTGGGGCATGGCCTGTGCGCTGGGCGCCCTGCTGCTGGCCGCCACGCTGCTGCTGTACGGCGTGTACCGCCGCATTGGCAAGGCAGAGCTGAGCCTGGGCTAAACACTTCTGAAGACCCTCACCATGCGCCATTTGCTCCCCCAATTCCCCCTGTACGCCACCTGGGCCGACAAGCTCGGCTGGTGGGCCGTGCGCGCCCTGTGCGTGGCCGTGCTGGTGTTTCTGCTGGCCCCCATCCTGGTGATGGTGCCGTTGTCGTTCTCCGAGAGTTCGTTCCTGGCCTACCCCATCCACGGCTGGTCGCTCAAGTGGTACCACCACCTGTTCGATTCGCCCGAGTGGGCCCGCGCCACGCGCAACAGCTTCATCGTGGCGCCCGCGGCCACGCTGATCGCCACGGCCCTGGGCACCCTGGCGGCGGTGGGGCTGTCACGGGCGGATTTCCGCTTCAAGGGCCTGCTCATGGGCATCCTGATCGCGCCCATGGTGGTGCCCATCATTGTGGTGGGCGTGGCCACCTACCTGTACTTCGCGCCGCTGGGCCTGGCGGACAGCTATGCCGGCCTGATCATCGTGCACGCGGCGCTGGGGGCGCCGTTCGTGCTGACCACCGTGCTGGCCACGCTCGCGGGCTTCAACCACAACCTGGTGCGCGCGTCGCTGAGCCTGGGGGAAACGCCTTTCAACACCTTCTTTCGCGTCACGCTGCCGGTGATCGCGCCGGGGGTGATCTCGGGGGCGCTGTTCGCGTTCGCCACGTCGTTCGACGAAGTGGTGGTCACGCTCTTTCTGGCCGGCGCCGACCAGTCCACGCTGCCACGCCAGATGTTCAATGGCATCCGCGAGAACATCTCGCCCACCATTGCCGCCGTGGCCACGCTGCTCATCCTCTTCACCACCAGCCTGCTCCTGGCGCTGGAGTGGCTGCGCACGCGCAGGGGCTGAGCCACGGTGAAAACGGCCTGCATCCCTGCCTTCCTGAAAAACTGAAACACTGGCGACAGTGGGCCATTTCACCCGTGATAGCCTGCCCGCTGCGCCAATTTCAGGCCCCCGCCGCCCTGCCCGCCTTTGCCGGCGGCGAGCCCTTGCCTACCGCTCATCAACCCACTGCATCTGGAGAAACCTCATGGACATGAAGACCTCGCCCCTCGCCTTGCTCAACGACCCCAGCCTGCTCAAGACCGACGGCCTCATCAACGGCCGGTGGGTGGCGGGCGGCAGCCGCTTCGACGTGAACGACCCGGCCACCGGCCTCAAGCTGGCCGACGTGGCCAACCTGGGCCCCGCCGATGCCGAAGCCGCGATTGCCGCCGCCAATGCCGCCTGGGGCCCCTGGAAGACCAAGACCGCCAAGGAGCGCAGCATCATCCTGCGCAAGTGGTTCGACCTGCTGATGGCCAACCAGGACGACCTGGGCCGCATCATGACCGCCGAACAAGGCAAGCCGCTGGCCGAAGCCAAGGGCGAGGTCGCCTATGGCGCCAGCTTTGTGGAATGGTTCGCCGAAGAGGCCAAACGCGTGAACGGCGAGGTGCTGCCCCAGTTCGACAACAGCCGCCGCCTGATGGTGCTCAAGCAGCCCATCGGCGTGTGCGCCGCGATCACGCCCTGGAACTTTCCGCTGGCCATGATCACGCGCAAGGTGGCGCCCGCCCTGGCCGCCGGCTGCCCCGTGGTCATCAAGCCCGCCGAGCTCACACCGCTCACGGCCCTGGCCGCCGCCGAGCTGGCCCTGCGTGCGGGCATCCCGGCTGGCGTGTTCAACATCCTGCCCGCCGACAGCGACAACTCGATCGCCATCGGCAAGGTGCTGTGCGCGAGCGACGTGGTGCGCCACATCAGCTTCACCGGCAGCACCGAGGTGGGCCGCATCCTGATGGCGCAGTCGGCCCCCACGGTCAAGAAGATGTCGCTGGAACTGGGCGGCAACGCGCCCTTCCTGGTGTTCGACGATGCGGACATCGACAGCGCCGTGGAAGGCGCGTTCGCCAGCAAGTACCGCAACGCGGGCCAGACCTGCGTGTGCACCAACCGCTTCTACGTGCAGGAAGGCGTGTACGACGAGTTCGTGGCCAAGTTCGCCGCCAAGGTCAAGACAGCCAAGGTGGGCAACGGCTTCGAGGCCGGCGTGAACCAGGGCCCGCTGATCGAGGAAGCCGCGCTGGCCAAGGTGCAGCGCCACGTGGACGATGCCATTGCCAAGGGCGGCCAGGTGGTGGCCGGCGGCCAGCGCCTGACCAGCCTGGGCTCGGGCCAGTTCTTCGAGCCCACGGTGGTGGCCAACGCCACGGCCGACATGCTGTGTGCGCGCGAGGAAACCTTTGGCCCCTTCGCCCCGGTCTTCAAGTTCAAGACCGAGCAGGAGGCCATCGACGCGGCCAACCACACCGAGTTCGGCCTGGCCAGCTACTTCTACAGCCGCGACGTGGGCCGAATCTTCCGTGTGACCGAGGCGCTGGAATACGGCATGGTCGGCGCCAACGTGGGCATTCTGGCCACCGAGCACGTGCCCTTTGGCGGTGTCAAGCAGTCGGGCCTGGGCCGCGAAGGCTCGCACCACGGCATGGACGACTATGTGGAGATCAAGTACCTGTGCCTGGGCGATATCCAGAAGTGACCGGCCCCGGGCCGGGTACCTTTTTGATATGTTTTTGATAGCTGCCCGCGCTTTCTGGATAAGCGCTGGCGGCCAAAAATGCACTAATTCGCCCCCCATCCCTGGCGCCACGAGGCGGCCTTCGCGCGCAGGCCCGCCCATACCGCGAAGAACACCGCCGCCCCAAACACCCAGCCTGACAGCGCTCCGGCCATGCCGCCCGACAGCAGCGTGCCCATGGTGCAGCCCAGCCCCGTCATCGCGCCCCAGCCCAGCAACACGCCGCCCGACAGCCCCCGGGCGGCATCGCGCCAGGTGGGCCAGCGGGGGGCCATCTGGCGGCTGGCCAGCGCCGCGACAAAGGACCCCGCCACCAGCCCTGCCAGCAGCAAGGCATTGGGCGTGAGCCAGGTGGCTTGCGGCAAGGTGGCGCAGCCCGCGAAGCCGTCGAGCCCGTCGAGCCGCTCGGGAATCCACCCCTGCCCTTGCGCCCACTGGCGCGCCGCGCTGCCCAGCGTGGCCGTCACGCCCAGGGGCCGCATGCGCACGATGGCAAACGTGCCGATCAGCCCCACGGCCAGGCCACCCACCCAGTAGTGCCAGCGCCCGGTCCACAGGTTGCGCCACACGGTGCCCAGGCCGGGCACGGGCTTCACCACCCCGGGTGCATCGCCCGCCGCGCCCTCCTGCGCAAAGCCACGCCACAGCCAGGCGCCCACCAGCGCCAGAGCGCCCCATTGCGCCAGCAGCGCGCCCCCATACCCCAGGTGCGCGGGCAGCCACACCACGGGCGCATCGGCCACGCTCCAGCTGTACAGCGCATTCCAGGTCCTGAAGCCCGCGATGAAACCCAGCGCGGAGCCCAGCAGCGCGAAGGGCGACACCGCCGAGCCCTCGGCGAGCCGGTACCAGTGCGCGCTGATGCAGGAGCCCGAGACCACCATCCCCGCGCCAAACGAAAGCCCCGCCGCCACCAGCACCCAGCTCACCGGGCCGATGTGCATGTCCGGCGGCAGCTTGCCCGGCTGCGGCACGGGCAGCCAGCCGCCCAGCACCACGGTATGGCCCAACACGCCCACGGCCAGCGCCAGCACGATGGCCAGCAGCCCGCGCGGGTTGCGGTCTTCGAACCAGTCGCGCGCGTGGCAGTAAAAACAAAAGCGCGAACGCTGCAGCACGACGCCAAGCACCGCGCCATAGGCCAGCGCAAACACCAGCGTGCGCCCGCCCGCCTGGCCCTGCAGCCACGGTACGGCCGCCAGCAGGGCGGCCAGCAGCGCCAGCGCGATATAGGAGGAAGTGGCTGGAACAGTGCGCAATGGAAGGCTCATGGGTCGTCGATGGTTCGCTGTGTGGCCCGCGCGGCCATCGCGGGCACCGAGAAAAAAAGCCCGCACGAAGCGGGCTGTAAAGGAGACCCCTACCAAAAAATCGTGGCCTTTCGCCGTCTCCCGATCGCCGCTTCATTCACCCTCTCAATCGCGGGCGTGGCACGGCCCGCGGCTCATTTGGCCGCCCAGACGGTGCCCGCCGGATTCGTGATGGGAACGCCCACCGAGTTGCCATATTCCGTCCAGGAGCCGTCGTAGTTCTTCACGCTGTAGCCGAGGATCCTGGACAGCGCGAACCAGGTGTGGCTGGAGCGCTCGCCGATGCGGCAGTAGGTGATGATGGGCCGGCTGCCGTCCACGCCCGCGCTGGCATAGAGCTTCCTGAGCTCGTCGGCGGACTTGAAGGTACCGTCCTCCCTCACCGCCTGCCCCCATGGCACGTTGGCCGCGCCTGGAATGTGGCCCGCGCGGATGCTGAGCTCCGGCACACCGGCAGGCGCGAAGATCTTGCCGGTGTATTCATCCGCCGAGCGGATATCCACCAGCTTCGCATTGCTCTTGCCCTCGGCGGCGGCCAGCGCGTCCGCCAGGCGTGCGCGCAGCTGGGTATTGACCTGGCCCACCTTGTAGCTGCTGGCGGCGAACTCGGGCACGCGGTTGTTCAGGGGCAGGTTCTCGGCCTCCCACTTCTTGCGCCCGCCGTCGAGCAGCTTGACGTTCTTCACGCCGTAGATGTCAAACACCCAGGCTCCCCAGGCCGCAAACCAGTTGTTGGTGTCGCCATACAGCACCACCGTGGTCTCGGGCGACACGCCAGCCCTGGACAGCAGCGCCTCGAAGCCTTCCTTGCCCACGATGTCGCGCCGCACGCGGTCGTTGAGGTCCTGATGCCACGAGAAATTGACCGCCCCAGGCACATGGCCCCGCTCGTACAGGCCCGGGTTCACGCTCACCTCGACGATGCGCACCTGCTGGTTGTCGAGGTTCTGCGCGAGCCATTCGGTGGTCACCAGGGGGCCAGCGGGAATGGGAGTGGCGGCCCACAGCGCTTTGCAAAAGAGCACCGTGCTTCCTGCCACGCAGGCGCGAAGCCAGGCACGCCAGCCTGGTGGCATTGAGGAATTGCGTTGCATTGTCATTCGCGTCCTTTCGGTGAAGAGCCTGCGCCGCGCTGCAGGTGAAAGGAATCTAGAGCCCGCAGTGCATCAGACCAACCAACAAGATCGGCTATGCATATGCGTTTTGCGCGTTTGCACCAGGCGCCCGTCGGGGACCGGGCGGATGCTGCCTATAATTGCAGGCTTCGCGGGTGTAGTTCAATGGTAGAACGGCAGCTTCCCAAGCTTCATACGAGGGTTCGATTCCCTTCACCCGCTCCAGATTCTGAAACCTGCCCTGCATTGCTGCATGGCAGGTTTTTTTATTTGCGTCACCCGCAAGCCCTGCTGTACCTTGGCGGCGTCTCTTTAAAACCCAGCCCTCAGGGCAGGCCCAGCCGCTGCCCGCTCTCGAACACCCGCCGCGCACCCGACAGCGGGTCCACGAACTCCAGCGAGCGCGCCAGAAGCTGCAGCGGCCGTGAATAGTCGCCCTCGGGCGGATCGTTGACGACCGGGTAGAACGGGTCGTTGCGCAGCGGCAGCCCCAGGGCCGCCATGTGCACCCGCAGCTGGTGGCGCTTGCCCGTGACCGGCGACAGGCGGTAGCGCGCCCACCCGCTCGCGCCTGCCACGTCCAGCACCTCGATGCGCGTGTGGCTGTTGGGCTCGCCAGGGACTTCCTGCATGCGAAAGAACTGCGGGCTTTCCTCCAGCCGGCTGATGTGCTCCCGCGGAAAGGCGATATCCGCGCGCCAGGGGGCGATCGCGTCGTAGTGCTTGGTGATCTGGCGGTCGCGGAACAGCGCCTGGTAGGCCCCGCGCGTGCGCTGGTGCACCGACAGCAGCACCAGGCCCGCGGTGTCCCGGTCGATGCGGTGCAGGGGCGAAAGCTCCGGCAGGCCCAGCTGGCGCTTGAGCCGCACGAGCAGCGTGTTGTGAAGGTAGCGGCCGGACGGTGTCACGGGCATGAAATGCGGCTTGTCGGCCACTACCAGGTGCTCGTCCTGGTAAAGCACCGTTTCCGTGAAGGGCAGCGCGGGCTCCGCGGGCAGGCTGCGGTAGTAGTACAGCCTGAGGCCGCCTTCAAACGGGCGAGCGGGCGCCACGGGGTCGCCGCGCTCATCCACCACGTCGCCCGCCTGCATGCGCCGCAGCCACTCCTCACGGGCCACCGCCGGGAGCCGCCGCGCCAGGAAGTCGAGCATGCTGCCCTGCCCCTGGCTGGGCAGCACCACGCAGCTGGGCCCCACGCCATCGCGCACGGCAGGGGCATGGGTATGGCGGGGGTTGTGCATGGTGGGCACATTTTATGAACCCTCTCCTTCGATGCCGCACAACCCGTCTGCACCCGAGAAGGCAGCCCCCTTGACCTTGCGCGGACCCGCCGGGGCCCACGGGCATGCGGGGTTCTTGCCCCTGTAGGACAAGGGCGGCAGTTGCGCCCGTGCTGCTGCGATACGCGCCGATGCGGGCTAGCATGAACGCCAAAAGGCCCCGTGGACGCGCACACCGCTCCCCCTGGGCCGGATGCGCTTACCGCTGAAAACACGCCCAACAGTCCCACTCCACACCCACGCTGCCCGCCGACTGACTTCATGCCATCCACACCTGCCGCGCCTTCCACCGACATGCCTAGCCCCGCCGTGGCCCAGGCCCGCCAGCGGCCTGCACCCGGCATCGGGAGGCGCCTTGTGGTGTGGACCTTGTGGGCCGTCGGGCTGGTGGCGATGGTGCTGGTGCTGCTGGGGGTCCTGCTCGCCTGGATCGACTGGAACCGCGCGAAGCCCTGGGTCAATGAAAAAGTGAGCGAAGCCACGGGCCGGCACTTTGCGATCGAAGGTGACTTGTCCGCGCAATGGCGCTGGCCCCAGCCCCTGGAAGAAGGGTGGCAGCGCTGGGTGCCGGGCGTCACGGTGAAGGCCGAACGCCTGGTCATGGACAACCCCTCCGGATTCACGCCCCCCTTCCAGCGTGCCAATGGCAAAGCGGTTTCAAAAGGCGCAGCCGGCCCGGCCGAGACGGCCGGCAAGACCGACGGCAGCCCAGCCACCATGGCCCGCATCGGCAGCGCGACCGCCACCGTGCGCCTGCTGCCCCTGCTGGGGCGGCATCTTTCCATCGACACCGTGGCGCTCACCGGCCCCCAGGTGGCGCTGGCCCGCACGGCCAGCGGTGCGAGCAACTGGACCTTCGAGCGCAAGGACGGGCCCAGGAGCGGATGGAGCTTCGACGTGGACCGGCTGGTGGTCCACCAGGGCGTCCTGGCCTATGCCGACGGCATGAAGGACCTGGACCTGCAGGCCCGCATTGACACCACCGAGCCGGTGCTCCCCGGCGGGCCGGCGGCCACGCCATCCGGCACCTCCGCCGCCGCATCGGCCCCGGCGCAGCCCGCGCTGGCGCGGGCGTCCTCATCCGCGAGCGCCGCTGCCTCCGGGGCAGCGCCCGCTGCGCGGGCGGCGTCCGAAACGCCCGGTGCGGCGGCGGGGCCGGTGCCCTATGGCCTGCGCTTCGAACTGCAGGGCCGGTATGCCAAGGCGCAGGTCAGGGGCCAGGGGCGAGCGGGCCAGGTCATCAGCCTGCGCAACAAGGTGGTGAACTACCCCCTTCAGATCGACGCCAGCGCCGGCAGCGTGTCGCTGTCGGCGCAAGGAATTCTGGCCAACCCGGGCGCATTGTCCGGCCTGGACTTCCAGGTCCGGCTCAAGGGCGGCAGCATGGCCGACCTGTACGACCTGACCGGGCTGGTGCTGCCCAACACCCCGCCCTTCGAGACCACCGGCCGGCTGACCGGGAGCCTGGAGCCCGAACGGGCGGTCTGGGAATACAACGGCTTCCGAGGCAAGGTGGGCCAGAGCGATCTTCAGGGGTCGCTCAAGTACACGTCGGGCAAGCCGCGCCCACGGCTCACCGGGACGATGGCGTCCAACCAGCTGCGCCTGGCGGACCTGGGGCCGACCATCGGGACCACCAAGCCCGACAACACGCACCGTGGCCGCGACCAGCGTGGCAAGGTGCTGCCGGACTCCAAGTTCGCGGCCGAGCGCTGGAATGCCATGGACATGGACATCGTGTTCAAGGGCCGCCACATCATCCGCCCCGAGAGCCTGCCGCTGGAAGACCTGAGCGTGCGGGCGGTGATGGAAAACGCGCAGCTCAAGCTCGCGCCCCTCACGTTTGGCGTGGCGCAGGGCAAGATCGAATCGCAGGTGAGCATCGACGGGCGCGCCGCGCCCTTGAAGGCGCAGATACGCGGCACCGTGCAGGGCTTGCAGCTTTCGGCGCTGTTCCCCAAGGTGCAGCTCATGCAGAAGAGTTTTGGCCACATGGACGGCGCCATCGCACTGGAGAGCCGCGGCAACAGCCTGGCCGGATTGCTGGGCCAGGGCACGGGCGAGATGCGCCTGTACGTGCGGGACGGCACGCTGAGCAAGCAGATGCTGGACCTGGCCGCGCTGAACGTGGGCAGCATCATCGTGGGCAAGCTCTTTGGTGAAAACAAGGAAGTGCACCTGCGCTGCGCGGTGGCCGATTTCACGGTGGTGGACGGCCTGGCGACCACGCGCGTGGTGAAGATGAGCACCGAAGACGCGATCGTCGAGGCCACCGGCACCATCGACCTGGGCACCGAGGAGATGAACCTGCGCATCAAGCCCGAGTCGCTGCAATGGAAGTTCTTCTCGCTGCGCTCGCCCTTGTACGTGAAAGGCACGTTCGGCGACCCGAAGGTCGGCGTGGAAGCCGGCCCGCTGCTGCTGCGCGCGGGCGCGGCGGTGGTGGCAGCGGCCGTGGCTCCCGCCGCGTTGGCGCTGGTGCCCATCACCGTGCCCGCGGCCGACGACGACACGCATTGCAAGCCCCTGCTGGATCTCGCCAGGGAACCCGTCAAGCCCGGCGCCCAGGGGGCCGCGGGCACCGCCTCGCAACCCGCGCGGCAGGCCGCCAGCAAAGCATCGCCCGCGCGCTGACCTGACCGGACGGCGCCCGCTCAATTGCGGGTCAGGGGGGCCACCCTCCTTCATCAATGGAAATCGCGGCTCCCCTGCAGCGCATGGGCCATGCGGCCGAGCAGCGGGGTCAGGTCCTTGAAACGCTGGGCCACCAGGTGACGCACCACCGTGGATGCCGGCGCCTGCGGGGACGATGGCGAAATGGAACCCCGGGCGGGCGCGCCGCCACCTTCCGGCACGCTGCACTGCCACATGCCTTCCACCGCCAGCAACTGCGAGCGCAGCAGCGCGTTGCGCCAGGTGTCCACCAGCGCGGGCCACACGATCACATTCACGGGGCCGGTCTCGTCTTCGAGCGTGACGAACATCGTGCCCTTGGCCGTGCCGGGGCGCTGGCGCACGGTGACGATGCCGCAGGCGCGCACCTTGCGGCCATGGGGCACGGCATTCAATTGCAGCGCGCTCAGCAGGCGCCAGCGGTCCAGGCGCGGGCGCAGCAGGGCCAGCGGGTGGCGGCGCAGGGTGAGACCGGTGGCGGCGTAGTCGAACAGGATTTCCTCCCCTTCGGGCGCGGCTGGCAAGGCAAGCGGCGCTTCGTGCACGGGCACATCGCGCAGCAACACGGGGGCGGGGTGCTGCGCGGCAGCGTCCCACATCTGCTGGCGCCGGTGGCCCGAAAGGCTGGCCAGGGCATCGGCAGCGGCCAGGGCCTGCAGGTCCTGCGGGCTCAGGCGGGCCCGCAGGGCCAGGTCTTCGGTATTGGCAAAGGCAGGGCCCGTGACGCGGACTTGCACCAGGCGTTTGGCAGCCTCTTCCTGCAGGCTGCCCACCAGCCGCAGGCCGAGGCGCACAGCAGGCTGCGGTAGCAGTGGCGCGGGCAGCCCCTTGGCAGGCCGCAAGTATTCGGCCGGACCTTCCAGCGTGCAATCGTGGTGGCTGAGGGTCACGTCGACGGGCAGCACGCGCACGCCGTGGCGGCGCGCGTCCTGCACCAGTTGTGAGGCGGTGTAAAAGCCCATGGGCAGCGAGTTGAGCAGCGCGGCCAGAAAACACGCGGGCTCGTGGCATTTGAGCCAGCTGCTGGCATAGGCCAGCAAGGCAAAGCTGTGGGCGTGGCTTTCGGGAAAGCCGTATTCGCCAAAGCCCAGCATCTGCTGGAAAATGCGGTCGGCAAATTCGGCGGGGTAGCCCTTAGCCTCCATGCCCTGCTTGAGGGGTTCTTCAAACCGGTGCACGCCCCCCTTGCGTTTCCAGGCCGCCATGGACCGGCGCAGGTCATCCGCCATGCCCGGCGTGAAGTCCGCCGCAATCATGGCAATCTGCATCACCTGCTCCTGAAAGATCGGCACCCCCAGGGTGCGCGCCAGGGCCTCTTCCAGCTCGGGCTTCTCCAGTTGCAGCGGCTCGCCCCTGCGCCTGCGTTCGCGCGCCTGCAGGTAGGGGTGCACCATGCCGCCCTGAATAGGCCCCGGCCGCACAATGGCCACCTCCACCACCAAGTCATAGAACTCGCGGGGCCGCAGACGCGGCAACATGCTCATCTGCGCGCGGCTCTCGATCTGGAACACGCCCACAGTGTCGGCGGCGCAGATCATGTCGTAGGTGGCAGGGTCTTCGCGCGGAATGCCCTTGAGGTCCCAGCGCTCACCGCGCAAGGCATCGCGCAGATCCAGGCAGCGGCGTAAGGCACTGAGCATGCCCAGGGCCAGCACATCGACCTTGAGCAAGCCCATGGTGTCCAGGTCGTCCTTGTCCCACTGGATGACGGAACGGTCCTCCATGCTCGCCGGCTCCACCGGCACCAGGCGCGTGAGCTTGCCATGCGTGAGCACGAAACCGCCCACATGCTGGCTCAGGTGGCGCGGAAAGCCTTTCAGGTCCGCCGCCAGTTCCAGCCACAGCTGGGCCGTGTGCCGGTGCAGCGGTGCGCCCAGGCTTTCCGCCAGTTCCTGCAGCCGGTCGGTGGCGAACTGTTCGTCAAACCAGTGGTGGTCCTTGGCGAAGGCATCGACCAAGGCCGGCGCCACGCCCAGTGCCTTGCCCACATCGCGCAGGGCACTGCGCGTGCGGTAGGTGGTGACCACGGCAGCAATGGCGGCGCGCTCGCGGCCGTATTTTTCGTAGATGTACTGGATGACCTCCTCGCGCCGGTCGTGCTCGAAGTCCACGTCGATGTCGGGCGGCTCCTTGCGCTCTTTGCTGATGAAGCGCTCGAACAGCAGGTTGGTGTTCTCGGGCGGGACGGCCGTGATGCCCAGCATGTAGCAGACCACCGAGTTCGCCGCCGAACCGCGGCCCTGGCACAGGATCCCCTGGCTGCGCGCGTAGCGCACGATGTCATGCACTGTGAGGAAGTACATCTCGTACTGGCAGTGCGCGATCAGATCCAGCTCCTTGCGGATCTGCACCCACACCTTCTCTGGCGCGCCTTGCGGGTATTCGCCCTGCACGCCCACATCCACCAGCCAGGCCAGGGCCTGCGCGGGCGTCATGCCGGCAGGCACGGTCTCCAGCGGGTACTGGTACTTGATTTCATCCAGGCGGAAAGTGCAGCGCCCCGCCACCGTGAGCGTGGCGTCCAGCAACTCGGGCGAGTAGATGCCCGCCAGCCGCACGCGCCGGCGCAGGTGGCGCTCGGCATTGGGCTGCAGCGCAAAACCACATTCACCCACGCTGCAGCCCAGGCGCACGGCGGTGATCACGTCCTGCATCGGCTTGCGCGAACGAGCGTGCATGTGCACATCACCCGCTGCCACCAGTGGCAAGCCCAGCGCCGCGCCCGCACGCTGCAGCGTGGCCAGCCACAGGCTGTCGTCCGGGGCCAGGTGCAGCTCGACCGCCAGCCAGAGATGGCCGTCAAAATATGAGCCAAATTGGCCTTTGGCGCTGGATAGGCAAGCGCTGACAGCTATCAAATCAGAAGCATCAAAGCCATGCCGGCAGGGGAACAGCAACAATTCGCACCCCTTCAAAGCCGCCCATGGGCTGGCCGCGCCCACGTGGTACTGCCCCTTGGGCGCGGCCGCGCGGGCGGCGGTGATGAACTCGCACAGGTTGCCCCAGCCCTCGGCATCCCGCGCCAGCACCACCACCCGCAGATCACCCCACACAAACTCGCTGCCCACGATGAGGTGCAAGCCGCATTCCAGGGCCGCCTCCCAGGCCCGCACCACGCCCGCGACGGAGCATTCGTCGGTCAGTGCCAGCGCCCGGTAGCCCAGCTCCAGCGCACGCGCCACGAGTTCCTGCGGGTGCGATGCCCCGCGCTGAAAGCTGAAGTTGGACAGGCAATGCAGCTCGGCGTAGTCCGGCAACCCGGCCACAGCGGCATTCCCTGGCATGGGCGAAGACATGGTGAAACTCCCTGGCGCCATCATCCGAAGATTCCATGCAGGAACCAGCGGTGGGGGCGCGCCGCGGCCCGCGCGCCCTCCGGCACGGATGCCAGGCGCTCGCGAAACACCCACACCAGCCCCGCCACATCGTTGTGCGCGACGAAGTAGTCGCGCAAGGCCAGGCCGGCGCAGGGATGGGCCGGGTCTGCATCGTCGCTGCCGGCCCCGGACCACCAGCCCGCCTCGAAGCGGTGGGGACCGGCCAGCAGGCGCAGCAGGCCGTGGTGGCACGGGCGGTTGCCCTGCACGGCCAGGCGCCGTGGCGGGTTCAGCAGCCAGGTGGGCTGCAGCAGCCCGCCGGGCGTGGCGTCCAGGGCCGCGCCGGAAGCGCTGGCGGATGCACCCCGGGCCGCGGGGCGGGGGGCGCCGCCACGCGCAGCACCTCGGCCGCCGGGCGCCACTGCTGCATGCGCTCGGGGCGGTGGTCGGCCTGCAGCACCGGCGCCTGCACATGCTCGGCCCCCAGCCGGGCGGACAGGCGCTCGAGCAGCTGGTGCAAGGCCTCGCCTTGCACGCCACCCGGCAGGCCCGGGTCGCTGCCCCCACGGCCATCCGGCGGCAGGAGGCTGGCGCTGCGGTGCGCCAGCGGGGCCGCATCCAGCAGGCGCAGCGTGATCTGGTTCGCTGGCGCGGCCAGCGTGGTCCGCGCCAGGTTTTCCGCCAGGAGCCGCCGCAGATGCGCCATGTCCTGCGTGGCCTGCGCCGTGCGCACCTGCAGCGCCTGCACGGGCGCGATCACCACGCCGTCGATGCGCCGCAGGTCGTGGCGCCACGCCAGCTCCAGCCCCAGCACACCTTGCTGGCGTGCCTGCAGCCAGCCATGCAGGGCCGCGATGCCACGGTGGGCGCTCCAGAGCAGCGCATCGGCCGACGCCGCCAGCGCGGGCAGCTCCAGGGTCAGCGCGAACTGTTCGGGCAGTTCCAGCCACGCATGCGCTTCGGGGGCATCGCCAAAGGCCTGGTCCAGGGCCCGCAGCACCCCCGCGCCAAAACGCCGCGAGACCCCCGGGCGCGGCAGCGCACGCAGCGCCCCCCAGGTGCGGCAGCCCATGCGCTCCAGGCTTGCCACATGCGGGCGCAAGGCGGTCAGCGCATGCAAGGGCAGCCCTGGCGGCCCCTGCGCAGGCGGCGCCCGGCCCGCCAGGGCCAGCCTCAGAAAGCCGTGCGCCACCAGCGCCGTGGGGCCGCAGCCCCACGGCGGCTGCGCACAGGGCCTGCTTCCTTCAGAAAAAACAGGCTCTCCTTGCCCGCCCGAGGTGGAAGCCGCCACGGCCCAGGCCTGCAGCACCTGCGCCAGCAAGACATCGCGCCCGCCCCAAAGCCGTTCGGTGGAGGACACTTCCAGCAGCACGGCCTCATCGTCCACCAGCGCCACGCGCGGTGTAAAACGCAGCGCCCACCAGCCCGCCGACGGCTCCATCGCCACGGCGGCTCCTGCCAGCGCCGTGGAACCGCCCTCCCCCTCATCCGGCCGTGGCCATGGCAGCGCGATCCAGTGCATGCCCCCTCCCCCCTGGCGATGCGGGCGCGGGCGCCCGACGCGGCACGGCGCCCCCGGCGGGGAGTGCAACGGCCAATGCGCCCCGGCCTTCCTCCATCATGCCCACCGCCGCGGCCTGGGCAGCACGCCGCCGTTCGGCCTGCGCCGCCAGCACCTGCGCCAGCAGAAGGTGGCATCCGGGCAATGGCAGCCCCTGCGCCAGGGGCGGCCCCCGGCGCTTGAGAATGTGCACCTGCATCCCGGGGAACACGGGCGTGCCCGCGGGCATGGGCATGCCCTGGACTTGCAGCCGCAGCAAGGCTGGCGACGCCTGGGGGGCCGCGCTGACGGGCCGAAACACCCACAGCAGCTGCTGTTGCTGGGCCGCGGCCAGCTGCAGCCGGCGCAAGGCCGCCGGCTGTGCCTGCGGCAGCCAGGCCATGACGGCCAGCACATCCCGGCACCGCAGCGCCTGCTCGGCGGCCCACAGCGCCGACATGGCCGTATCCGCCCGCACCAGGCCCAGCCGCCCGGGGGGCAGCCCCTGGGCCTGGAGCGCCGGGCCAAAAGGCTCGCACGGGGGCGCCACCACGACCACGGCCCCATGCCGCGCGGCCGTGGCCTGGGCCAGGGCGGGCAGCACCAGCTGCCATTCATGCAGGCCCGCCAAGGGCTGCAACACCTCGCTCAGCGCCCCGACAGGCCACCCTCCACCCGGTAGCTGCGCATCCAGCAGCGCATACCCCGTGGGTTGCGCCTGGTGCTGGCCCGTGCCCACCAGCCCGTCCGCGTGCCAGACGCCAGGCACGGCAGATGGCAGATCGGAGGCGACAACCCGCAGGGAGTGGCGTTGCGCAGGCATGGTGGGAAGAGAGGGTCCGAAAACACTAATACTGTAAATATAACCAGTATTTTGCCAACAGCATGAAAACCTCGGAAAGGCCCGGGAAGGCCCTGCCATTCAGAGCTGGGCGGCACACGCCGCGCTCCCTACAATGGACCGCAAAAGGAAACAGAGGGAGTCGTTCAATGAAGGCAATCCAGTCGGCAGCAGTCGCCCTGCTGCTTCTCCTGTCGGGCAACACGTTCGCCGCCTATGCGGTCTACGTTTTCGAAAGTGGCGGCAATGTGGTCGCCAGCGGCAGCGGCCGCATGAACATGGCAGCCCTCACCCCGGCCGGCAACGGGCCTCTTTTCTCCGTGGTCATCCCCTCGGCTGCGCTGATTTTCACCGGCACGGCCGGGACGGTGGAGGCCTACATGGGCGTCTCCGGGCCTCCCATGCTGGGGGCGGGAGGCCCTGTCCTCGCCGATACATCGTCGGGCGACATGGTGGGACTGGACGGCATGATGGCACCGGGATTTGTCTTCGCCCCCCTGGGCTACGTCTCCGGATCGGCGCTCGCTTCCTCGGCCACGTGGACGGGGACCTCGCTGGCCAGCCTGGGGCTCACGCCAGGCTCCTACACCTGGACCTGGGGCGCGGGCCCCACCGCCGATTCGTTCACGGTCCACGTGGGCATCGCGCCACCCGCCGCCCCGGCTTCCATTCCAACGCTGTCCGAATGGGGCCTGGCGATCCTCTCGGCCCTCATGGCGGGATGGGCGATGCGCCATCGCCTCCTGCGGCGCCGCAACAAGGCGGCCTGAAAACACGTTGACTCACGGGCCCCGGCAAGACGCTTGCGCGCCCCCGAAAAGATCCTGAACAGGTTCTCAGAGCTTTCGGAGGGCCCAATCACACCAATCCGCCACCGCCCCATCCGCGGGCGTGGCGCGCTGCGCCAGTTGCGGCCAACGGCGGTGGCTGGCATTCAGGATGCTCTGGAGCTGCCACAGCGCCTCGCGCCCCACCAGGGCCACTTCGGCCATGCCCATGGTGTCGCCCCGCAGCTGCGCCATGAACTCGCCCTGCTGCTGGGGGTGCGAACCAGCTTCCGTCAGGGCTTTCTGAAGGGCCAGCAGGCGGGCATCGACAAATGCGAGGGCGCTCCCCGGCAGCGTCTTCGCGCTGGTTCCGGGGGGCAATGCGGCCTTGAGCTGGTCCCAGCAGGCAAAGGCTTCGGCGAGAAGGTCCATCTGGCGTGGGGCATCGTTGCCCAGGGGCATGAGCGCGGAGTCGCGGGCGACCTCCTCCTGCAGCAGGGGCAGGAGATGCGCCACCAGCGCCGATGGGAACTTGCGATGGTTCAGCCGCAGCACCAGTGACAGGCGCTGCGCGGGCATGTCGTCGTATTTCTCGTAGAACGCAGCCACCACTTCGGCCAGCAGCAGGATGCGGCCCAGCACCGAGATATCCGCACCCGCCAGCCCGCGCGGATAGCCGCTGCCGTCCATGCGCTCGTGGTGTTCCAGCACCGCCACCTCCACCGGCCGGGGGTAGGCCTGGGTGTCGCGGATCATGAGCATGGCGGTGATGGGGTGCGCCACCAGGTGCTTGCGCTGCACGCCAACGACCTTGTGGTCGGGATCGCTCCAGGCCGGGTCCATGTGCAGCACGCCCAGGTCGTGCAGCAAGGCTGCGGCGGCGAGGTTGGCGCAGTCGCGCTCGCCCAGCTCGCTCTTGATGGCCAGAAACACGGCCACGGTCATCATCTGCAGGCTGTGCTGGAAAAGTTCAGGCCGCTGCTCACGCATCACGGTGAGTTTGCAGGCCATGGAGGGAGGCAAGGGCAGCGAGCGCAGCGGCGCCAGCAGCCGGGCAGCCGAACCCAGCGTTTCGGCCAGCAGCCGGGGCAGCACCTCCCGCTCCACCAAGGCCTGGCCCGCAGCCAGCAAGGCAGGCACATCCACGGGATTGTCGATGGACAGGTGCCGGTCAATCGGCTCGCGCAGCTTGTGCTGCACCAGGCGGTCGTACAGGCGGCCATCGATGCGGGCCCCCTTCTCGACCAGCTTGATGCCGTTGTCGGTATAGATGGCGGCGTCAGCGACCACCATGCGCCGATCGGCCATGTCGGTCAACGCGCGCAGGTAGTGGGGGCTGTCCGCGGTGTCGATGCCCGCAGGTACAAGAGAGTCTGTCATGCAAGAACACAAAGGGTTACCTTGGACTATATGACGTTCCCTCCCTGTGTATCGCCCCGGCCGCCTTGGGCATGCGGTACCTTGATGCAGATCAAGCGCCTGGCGGCAGTACGCGGATGCCGGGCGCAATCCTGGGGGCGCCACGTAGGCGGAACTCGCGCCAGCCGTCCTTGGCATGGGCATTGCCCCGGTTTCCCATCGTTCCTGAAAAACGCCCTACTCGCCAGGATTCGAGGCGCTAAAACCCCATTGCTGCCACAAAAATATGGGTAAACCCTGCCTGCTCACACCCTCATTGTTTCCAATACCGGAACAGTTAGTTTGCGACCCGGTGGTTTTTCTTCGCGCCCCATCCACGTACAGTTCATCCCATCGATGAGCCGAACCCGCAAGGCGACTCACCGAACCCGGTTCAGAAATGGTTTTTGTCCCGGCTTTTTTGAGACGCTTTTTTCTTCCTGAAGGATTTCATCATGAACAAGACCGCCCGCTTCCTCTCCATCGCCGCCGTGGCTGCTTTCGCTTCTTTCGGTGCCCAGGCCGATGAAGCCGATGCCTCGCAGTTCGCCACGAAGTTCGAGACGAACCGCACGCGCGCCGAAGTGGCCGCCGAAGCCGCCACCGTGGCCCAGACCCGCTCCATCGAGCCCGCAGGTTCGCGTGTGGTGACGTATCAATCCACCGCCGACCGCGCCGCCGTGCGTGCCCAGGCCGCCGATGCCGTGCGCACCGGCCAGATCCCTTCGGGTGAGCGTGGTTGATCAGCGTTTGATTCGCTGAATCCAGGCCCTCTCCTGCTGCGTATTTCCAAGTACATCGCCCTCATTTTTTTGAATTTCACCGGAGTTTCACCATGAACAAGACCGCACGTTTCCTCTCCATCGCCGCCGTGGCCGCTTTCGCTTCTTTCGGTGCCCAGGCTGATGAAGCCGATGCTTCGCAGTTCGCCACGAAGTTCGAGACGAACCGCACGCGCGCCGAAGTGGCCGCCGAAGCCGCCACCGTGGCCCAGACCCGCTCCATCGAGCCCGCAGGCTCGCGCGTGGTGACCTACAAGTCCACGGCCGACCGCGCTGCCGTGCGTGCACAGGCTGCTGAAGCCGTGCGCACAGGCCAGATCTCGGCGGGCGAAATCGGCAACGCCATGTAATTGCCGTGCGGCGGGGCGGCCATGCCCCCCGTTCCTTCCGCGCGGTGGTTGCCATGAAGGCATGAATGACAAACGGGCTCCTGCGGGAGCCCGTTTTGCCTGGAGAGACTGCCCGCGCCTCAGGGGGTCATCATGTCGTTGTCTGCACGTGCAGGCGGCTCGACTTGCAGCGGTGCAAGGCGTTGTAGTACTCCAGGCGGCGGCCGTTGGCGCCATAGGCGATGGACTCGATGCGCAGCAGCGGCTCGGGGCTTGCCAGCTGCAGCAGTTCGCAGGTCTCGGCGTCGGGCAGCACGGCGTCGATCCAGCGCTCGGCGCGCACCAGCCGCACCCCGTACTGGCGGCGCAACACGTCGTAGAGCGAGCGGTCGTCCAGGCGCATGCGGTGCAGGCCGGGCGCCAGGTCGGCGGGCACCACGGTTTCCACCAGCAGGCGCAGCTCGCCATCCACGCTGCGCAGCCGCTTCAAGGCCACCACCTGGGTGTCGTCCGTGAGGCCCAGCGCGCTGATCTCCTGCGGCGTGGGTGCGCGCAACTGCTGACCAAGGACCTGGGTGCGCACCGAACGGCCCTTGCGCTCCATCTCGTCGGAGAAGCCGAGCACGGTGGAAACGAAATCCTCGTCGCGCTCGCGCGCCGCGACAAACGCGCCGCGGCCCTTGATCTTGTAGATCAGGTTGTTGCGCACCAGGTCGGCCAGCGCCTCGCGCACCACGATGCGCGAGATGCCGAACTGCTCGCCGAGCTCGGCCTCGGAGGGCAGCTTGGCCCCGATGGCCAGTTCGCCCTGCAGTATCTGCAGGCGCAGGGCATCGCGGAACTGCGCCCACAGGGGCGATTCGGAGTTGCGGTCGAGCAGGGGCTGGAGTTCGGTCGGTGAATTCACGTCAGGACGGGCTCAGGGCCGGGTGGATGGTCAATGATGCATGGAAAGCCGGCGCTGCATCGGTGTGATCAGGGACTGCGGGAGCCAGGCGCACGCCATGGCGTTCGCGCAGTGCGGTGGTGCAATTGTGCAGTTCCTGCCGTTCGCGCCCCGCATCCCAGCCCAGCGCCCGTGCAGCGATGCCCGCCATCTCGGCCAGCGCCGCGTCCGTGACGAGGCCACGGATGGCCAGCAGCGTGCGCCGGATCACCAGGTCGTCGAGGTGGATCACGCCGGTGTCGGTGCACAGCCAGGCCACCTCCGCCGCCGAGTAATCGGGTGCATGCTGCAGCGGCAGGTCCCCCGCCACCTTGAAATGCGGGGCCATGCCCAGGGCCTGGGAGCCGTAGCGGCGCAGCAGTGCCTGGGCGCGGCCGCGCGCCAGGCCGGAATCCTGGACGATGCGGTCGATGAAGTGTTCGGTCGCCTGCTCGCCCTGGGGCATGTTGGTGCCGCCGCCAATGGGCAGCTGCCGGGTCGAGGCGGTGCGTGCCCGCCCCAGCAGGCGCAGCACCTCGTCGGTGGCCTCCTCGGCCAGCGCGCGAAAGGTGGTCCACTTGCCCCCCACCAGGCCCACGACCGGGATATCGCGCGACGGGGACGGTGCATCGATCACCACCGAATGGTCGCGCGAGATCTGCCCCGGCTTGTCGGCATCCGAGCGCGCCAGCGGCCGCACGCCCACATAGGTGTAGACCACGTTACCGCGGCCGAAGGAGAGGTTGGGGAACACCTCGCCCAGCACCTCCAGCAGGTAGTCCACCTCGGCAGGTTCGGTGGCGATCTGGTCGGGGTCGTCCACCGGAATGTCGGTGGAGCCCACCAGCACCCGGTCCAGGAAGGGGTAGACGATGCACACGCGCCCGTCCAGCGCCTCGAAATAGGCCATGCGCCCGCCCAGCGCGTCGCGCAGCAGGGGGTGGTCGAGCACCAGGTGCGAGCCCTTGGTGCCCATCACGCGCGGGCCGGGGCCGCCCAGTAGTTCGGTGCTGCGGTCCAGCCAGGCGCCGCTGGCATTGACCACCGTGTCGGCCGTCACCTGCACCACCTCGCCCGTGACTTCGTCGCGCAGCGTGAGGGTCTTGCCCGTGCAGCCCGTCACGCGGCAGTGGTTGACGGCCGCCGAGCGGGGCTGGTCGCGGCAGGCGTCGCGCACCAGCTCCAGCACCAGCCATTCGGGGTGGCTGATCCAGGCGTCGAAGAAGGTCGCCGTCCAGCGCACGGCCGCCCGGAACAGCAGGCGGTCGGCCGGCTGCACGCGGCTGATGCGATGGTTGGGCATCACGCGCTGGCGCCGGCCCAGCAGGTCGTACAGGCGCAGCCCGGTGGCCACGGCCAGCAGGCCGCGCGTGCGCTGGGGCGGCGTGCGGCCCAGGAACTTGAGCGCGCTGCTCATCAGCCCGCCGAAGAAGCTCGACAGCGGCACCACGGTCTTGAGCGGCTGCACCAGGTGCGGCGCGTTGCGCAGCAGCAGGTTGCGCTCGCGCGTGGCCTCGGCCACCAGCGAGAAGCTGCCGCTTTCCAGGTAGCGCAGGCCGCCGTGGATCATGCGCGAGGGCGCGCTGCTGGCACCCGCACTGAAGTCGCCCTTGTCCACGATGAGGCAGTCCACGCCCTGCAGCGAGAGGTCGCGGAACACGCCCACGCCGTTGATGCCGGCGCCCACGATCACGGTCGAAAAATGGTGCCCCGACACGGCGGCCGGGCGCACGAAAGGCAATGGTGCAGGCGTGCTCATGGCAAGGCCTCCACGCGCTGCGCGGGTGTGGGGGTGGGCGCAAGCGCTGGCAGCGGCGCAGCAATGCCCGGCGATGTGCCCGCCAGATGGCCGAATACAGGGGACATGGTGGCTATCAGTTCGTTGAAGTTGGCATTGAAGTCCGCATGGGCCCGCGCCTGGCTGGCGTCGGGTTCGACCGTGTCGCAGGGCGCGCGCAAGGGGTGGGTGTCGATGCCTTGCGACATCGCCGCGTAGATCGCCGCGCCGCGCGCGCCGGTCTCGTCGTCGGCGCAGCGCTCCACCGGGTGCCCGAGCAGGCCCGCGAGCAGGCGCACCAGGCGCGTGTCGCTGGCGCCGCCACCGAGCACGGTGGAGGCCGACACCGGCAGCCCGCCGGCCGCCAGGCGCGCCGTATGGCGTGCATGCAGCGCCGCGACTGCATCGACCACGGCACGCGCCATGTCGCCGCGTGTGTGGTGGCTCTGAAGGCCGACAAAGCCGGCCGAGACGCCCGCACCGCCGTTCACGAAAGGCAGAAAGCGCAGTCCCCCGGCCCCGAACGGCACCGACATCGCCAGGTCGACCACGGCCCGCGCATCGGGCAGGCCAAGCACCCCGGCCAGCCAGGCGATATTGGCCATCGACGAGGGGCTGTTCTCCATGTACAGGCGCCGGTCGCCCGGCCCGAAATTCACGACAGCCACCACGTCGGGCCGGGGTTCCACCACCGGGCCGATGACGGCATTGACGCACCAGGTGCCCAGCACCGAGACGGCGCGGCCGCGCTCCTCGGCACGGATGGCGGTCATCGACGCCAGCAGGTCGATGGCGCCCATGGCCACCGGGATGCCCGCTGGCAGGCCGTGCGCCTCGGCCGCCGAAGTGTGCAGCGTGCCGATCACCTCGCCGCTGTCCACCAGCGGCCCGAAGGCCTTCGGTGAAAGATCGGCGACGCCCGAGGCCGCAAAGGCCAGCGGCGACCATGTGCCGGTGGCCACCGAGAGCAGGCCCGCCGTGCTGGCGTCGCTGGCGTCGGTGGCGATCTCGCCCGTGAGCAGAAAGCCCACGTAGTCCTTGGCGAACATGAGGCGTTGCAAGGCACCGCTGCGCACAGCGTCGCTGCCCAGCAACTCGGCCGCGATCACGGTGGGCTGGCCCGGCCAGGGCTGGCAGCCGACCTCGGCGCGCAGTTGCGGGCCATGGCTGCTTGCCAGGGACTCGGCCCGCGCGCCGGCGCGCTGGTCGGTCGAGGCCACGGCGCGGCCGCCGGCCAGTTCATTGCGGGCATCCAGCGCATACAGGCCCGCTCCATGCCCCGTGCAGCCGATGGCACGGACATCGGCCACGCGGTCGCCGAGCTGGTGCGCCACATCGCGCAGCACGGTGGACAGGGCCGAGCGGATCATGGATGCCCCCACTTCGCAGCCACCACCGGGCAGGCGGTCGTGCTGCAGGGGCATGCGGGACAGGGCGACGGTGCGGCCGCTCGCGGCCTCCAGGGCCAGGGCTTTGAGGCTGCTCGACCCGAGGTCGATGCCAATCAGTAGTTGGGTCTTCATGTCATAACAGCTTCCACCGAACCAGCCGGCATATCCAGTAGTGTTTCCCCTAACTATCTGGCGCTTCGATCCAAGATTACATTCTACCTGTCATAACAACTGTCGTGACACCAAGCACCCCATCACAGCCCTGGAGAAAGCAGCAATCACACGCTGCTCCGTTCAACAAGAGGAGACATCAATGAGGCGTAATTTCCTGAAGTCCGCAGCCGCCGCCGGTATCGGCCTGGCCGGCACTAGCGCGTTCGCGCAGCAACCTGCAGCAACCCCCGCCGCCGCGGGTGGCCTGCGCGGCAACCCCAGCGACGTCTACGTGATGAACGTGATGGTCTCGGGCGTGGAGTACTGGTTTCCGGTCTACGAGATGATGAAGCAGCTGGGCCGCACGCTGGGTGTCCGCACCCGCTACACCGGCACCCCCGAGTACGACGTGAACAAGCAGCTGGCCTCGTTCGAGCAGGAGCTGGCACGCAAGCCCGCCGGCATCCTGCTGCACCCCATGAACCCCGACCCGTTCATCGAGCCCATCAACCGCGCAGCAGCCATGGGCATCCCGGTCGTCACCTTCGCGGCCGACTCGCCCAACTCCAAGCGCACCTCGTTCATCACCTCGGACAATGACCGCGAAGGCGCGCAGGCCGCCGACGCGATCGCCGCATCGCTGGGCGGCAAGGGCGAGTTCGCCGTGCTGGAAAACCCCGGCCAGGACAACCACGACCGCCGCATCGCCGCCTTCATCAACCGCATGAAGACCAAGCACCCGGGCATGAAGCTGGTGGGCCGCGCCGCGAGCAACCAGGACCCGAACAAGGCCTACCAGGCCGTGCAGAGCCTGGCGCAGGCCAACCCCAACCTGGGCGCCCTGTTCATGCCCGAGGCCAACTCGGCGCTCGGTGCGGCCCAGGCCAAGGTGGAGACCAAGAAGAACATCAAGGTGATGTGCTGCGACGTGAACGCCAAGATCCTGGACATGATCAAGTCCGGCGACGTGTTCGGCGCCATCAACCCCAACCAGGGCATGCAGGGCTACATGGGCATGATGATGCTGTTCCTGGCCAAGAACCCCGGCCTCATCGACCCGATGAATGACGCCAAGCGCAACGGCACCAACCCCATGGCCGTGCCCTTCCTGGACAACGGCCTGGCCGTGGTCAGCAAGGCCAACGCCGACGACTTCTACTGGGACAAGTACCTCGCGCGCCGCGGCACCAAGGGCATCAGCGAGTGAGCACCACCACCATGGGCGCTCCCCTGCTCGCGCTGCGCGGCATCTGCAAGCGCTTCGGCGCTTCGCATGCGCTCTCGGGCGTGGACTTCTCGCTGCAGGCGGGCGAGATCCACGCCCTGTGCGGCGAGAACGGCGCGGGCAAGTCCACGCTGATGAACATCATCGATGGCATCCACCAGCCGGACGCAGGCGAGATCCTGCTGGACGGCCGCGTGGTGGCCATCGATGGTCCGGCCCAGGCCATGCGCCTGGGTATCGGCCTGGTGCACCAGGAGATCGCCCTGTGCGCCGACGCCACCGTGGCCGAGAACATCTTCATGCCCGAGATCAATGCCGGCCGGCAGGCATGGATGGACTACGCCGATCTCAACGCGCGCGCCGCCCAGGTGCTCCAGCGGCTGGGCCAGGACATCGACCCCGCCGCCTGCGTGGGGGACCTGCCCATCTGCAGCCAGCAACTGATCGAGATCGCCAAGGCGCTCACGCTCGACTGCAAGGTGCTGATCCTCGACGAGCCGACCGCCGCCCTCACCGACAACGAGTCGGCCGCCCTCTTCCGGGTGCTGCACGACCTCAAGGACCAGGGCATAGCCATCATCTACATCAGCCACCGCATGGCCGAGATCTTTGCGCACTGCACGCGCGTGACGGTGCTGCGCGATGGCCGCAACGTGCACTCGGGCCCGCTGGCCGAGCTCGATGCCGACGGCCTGGTGAGGCGCATGGTCGGGCGCGACCTGGGCAACTACTACCCGCCCAAGCAGCAGGACGCAGACCCCGGCGAGCACGTGCTCGAAGTGAGCGACCTGGCCGACGGCGAGCGCGTGCACGGCGTCTCTTTCACCGTGCGGCGCGGCGAGATCCTGGGCATTGCAGGGCTCATGGGCGCCGGCCGCAGCGAGCTGGCGCAGACCCTGTGCGGCCTGCGCCCCGCCACTGGCGGCAGCGTGCGCCTCAACGGCAAGCAGCTTGCCATCCGCAAGTACACCGACGCGCTGCGCGAAGGCATCGCCTACCTCAGCGAGGACCGCAAGGCCGCAGGCGTGTACCTGGACCTGCCGATCGCGCAGAACATCGCCTCCATGGCGCTGGCGCGCGTGAGCTCGCGCCTGGGCCTGCTGCAGCGTGCGACCGAGCACCGGCTGGCGCAGGAGCTGGGCGCGCGCCTGAAGCTCAAGTCCGACGGCGTGCAGATCGAGGTGGCGAGCCTGTCGGGCGGCAACCAGCAGAAGGTGGCCATCGCCAAACTGCTGGCCACCAACCCGTCGGTGCTGCTGATGGACGAGCCCACGCGCGGCGTGGACGTGGGCGCCAAGTCGGAGATCCACCACATGCTGCGCGACCTGGCCAGCCAGGGCGTGGGCGTGGTGGTCATCTCCTCGGAGCTGCCCGAGATCATCGGCCTGTGCGACCGGGCCCTGGTGATCCGCGACGGGCGCGTGGCGGGCGAGGTGCAAGGCAAGGACATGACGGAAGAGGCCCTGCTGCGGCTGGCCTCGGGACTGGAACGACAGCAAGAGGAAATGGCATGAATCACCCCGCACAATTGGACGCCGGCTCCGTCGCCGGCCTGCAGCCGCCGCGCGAGGCGCCTGGGGGGCCGGGCAAGCCCGGCGCCCCCAAGCTCACCAGCATGCGCGAGATGGGCCTTCTGGTCATCATCCTCGCGCTGTGCGTGGGCATGAGCTTCGCGTCGCCCTACTTCCTGACCTGGGACAACATCCGCGCCATGCTGCTGTCCTTCTCCATCGAGGGCATCGTGGTCGTGGGCATGACCATCCTGCTCATCGTGGGCGGCATCGACCTGTCGGTGGGCTCGGTGGTGTGCTTTGCGATGGTGGTCACGGGCAAGCTGTTCCTGATGGGGTTCGATCCCTGGACGGCCGGGCTCATCGCCATCGCCGCCAGCGCGCTCATCGGCGCCATGATCGGCGGCTGCGTGGTGCGCATCGGGCTCAACCACTTCATCGCCTCGCTGGCCTTCATGGTCATCGTGCGCGGCCTGTGCCTGGCGCTCACCCAGGGCACGCCCCAGTCGCTGTTCTCGCTGCCGGCCTCGTTCAAGTTCATCGGCCAGGGTACGCTGTTCGGCATCCCGGCCGTGATCCTGATCTTCCTTTTCATCGTGGTGGTCAGCGATTTCGTGCTGCGCCGCGCGAGCCTGATGCGCCGCGTGTTCTACACCGGCAGCAACGAGAAGGCGGCGCTGTACTCGGGCATCCGCGTGGGCCACGTGAAGTTCTGGGTGACGGTGCTGTGCGCCGCATCCGCCGGCCTGGCCGGGGTGATCTACACCGCGCGCTTCGGCGCGGCCACGCCCACCTTCGGCGTGGGCATGGAGCTCAACGTGATCGCCGCGGCCGTGATCGGCGGCGCCAGCCTGAAGGGCGGCTCGGGCACGGTGCTCGGTGCCGTGCTGGGCCTGGCCCTGCTCTCGGTGGTGACCAGCTCGCTGATCCTGCTGGACGTTTCGCCGTACTGGCAGGACGTGATCAAGGGCCTGATCCTGCTGGCCGCCGTGACCATCGACCACCTCATGAACACCCGAAAGACCCAACGATGAATGCCGTGATGATGAACGCAGCGATGAAGACCACCACCCTGGGCCCGTCGGGCATCCAGTGCTCGGCCATCGGCCTCGGTACCTGGGCCATGGGCGGATGGATGTGGGGCGGCCAGGACAGTGCCGCCGCCACCGACGCCATAGCCGCCTCGCTCGACGCCGGGGTGACGCTGATCGACACCGCGCCGGCCTATGGCCTGGGCGCCTCCGAAAACATCGTTGGCGCCGCCCTCAAGGGCCGCCGCCACGAGGCGGTGATCGCCACCAAGTGCGGCCTGGTGTGGCACACGCAAAAGGGCACGCACTTCTTCGACGAAGACGGCCACCCCGTGTACCGCCACCTGGGCCGCGAATCGATCTTCCACGAGGCCGAGGAGAGCTTGAAACGCCTGCAGACCGACTACATCGACCTGTACATCACCCACTGGCAGGACGCCACCACGCCGGTCGAGGAGACCATGGACGCCCTGCTCACGCTCAAGCAGCAGGGCAAGATCCGCGCCATCGGTGTGAGCAACGCGAGCCCCGAGACGCTGGCCGAGTACCTGCAGTACGGCCCCGTGGACGCGGCGCAGGAGCGCTACAGCCTGATCGACCGCGAGATCGAGCAGACGCTGCTGCCCCTGTGCAGCCGCCATAACGTGGCCATGCTGGGCTACTCCTCGCTGGCGCTGGGCCTGCTCGCCGGCCCCATCGACCCGGCGCGCGAATTCACGGGCGACGACCAGCGCGCGAGCAACCCGCGTTTCAGCGCGGCCAACCGCGCCAGGCTCAAGGCCTTCTTCGACGAACTCGAACCAGTGCGCCGGCCACTGGGCTGCTCCTTCGGTCAGCTGATGATCGCCTGGACGCTGGCCAGCGGCAATGTATCGGTGGCGCTGTGCGGTGCACGCACGCGGGCACAGGCCACCGAGAACGCCACCGCCGGCGCGCTGGACCTGCCCGAGGAGGCCGTGTTGCGCATCGACACGGCCGCCGCCCGGCACCTGAAGGCGCTGGCCTGACGAACCTCTTCCCCCTTTTTCTTACTCCCACCAACCAAGGACCTCTTCGTATGTCGAAGGACAAGACCGCACGCCTGAACCGCCTGCTGACCCACGGGCGCTGCCTGGACATCGCCCTGGACCACGGCGTGTGCAACGAACCCTCGTTCCTCAACGGGCTGGAGGACATGCCCGGCGTGATGGACAAGCTCGTGGCCGCCGCGCCCGACGCCATCCAGCTCAACTACGGCCAGGCCGACCTGCTGCAGGACCGCCCGGGCCGCAGCAAGCCGGCGCTGGTGATGCGCATCGACATGGGCAACCCCTACAACGCCACCGCCCACCGCGTGATGTGGGCCGTGCTGCAGAACGAGCACGACCCGGTGCTGCCGGCCGTGCAGCGCGATGCCGCCTGCGTGGTGGTCAACCTGTTCATGCTGCCCAATGAACCCGACCTGTTTCGCCAGTGCGTGCAGAACATCGCGCGCGTGCGCGCCGACTGCGACCGCTACGGCATGCCGCTGATGATCGAGCCGCTGGTGATGCGCCCGCACAGCGAGCAAGGCGGCTACATGGTCGATGGCGACGCCGAGAAGATCGTGACCCTGGTGCGCCTGGCGCGCGAGATGGGGGCCGACATCGTGAAGGCCGACCCCACCACCGACCCCGCCGAATTCCACCGCGTGGTGCAGGCAGCGCGCTGCCCGGTGCTGGTGCGCGGCGGCGGCCGCGAAGACCTGCAGCAGGTGTTCGCGCGCTCGCGCGTGCTGCTGGACCAGGGGGCCGTGGGCATGGTCTACGGGCGCAACGTGTACCAGCACGCCAACCCGTCGGCGGTGGTCAACGCACTGATGGCGATGATCCACCGCGGCGCGAGCGCATCCGAGGCCTGGGAGCTCTACACAGCGGCGTGAGATGAATCCCTGAAACCGGAGGGCCTGTGGTCGCCAGACGCCCACGGGCCCTTTTTTGTTGCCCCGGCGCAGGACGCGGCGTGTGCCGCCATGCGCCCGTCAACTGTTGCCAAAACTGGAACAGTTAGTTCGCGACCAGATGGTTTTTCTTTGGATACCCCAGGCGTACAGTTCAACCCATCGATGAGCCGAACCCGCAAGGCGACTCACCGAACCCGGTTTGAAGCAGTTGTCACTTTCCGCTTTGTCCCGGTTTTTCTGAGACGCTTTTTTAACTTCAAGGATTTTCATCATGAACAAGACCGCCCGCTTCCTCTCCATCGCCGCCGTGGCTGCTTTCGCTTCTTTCGGTGCCCAGGCCGACGAGGCCGATGCCTCGCAGTTCGCCACCAAGTTCGAGACGAACCGCACCCGCGCCGAAGTGGCCGCCGAAGCCGCCACCGTGGCACAGACCCGCTCCATCGAGCCCGCAGGTTCGCGCGTGGTGACCTACAAGTCCACGGCCGACCGTGCCGCCGTGCGTGCCCAGGCTGCCGAAGCCGTGCGCACCGGCCAGATCCCCGCTGGTGAAATCGGCGCGATGTAAAAGGCCACCGCCATGCGGTGCAGGCGCACCGCAGCCGCCACGCAAAAGGCCGGAGCCCCGTGAAGGGCTCCGGCCTTTTTGTCTTGCATGCCTGAAGGGTCAACCCGCCGCCGCATGCGGCGGCGCATGAAGCAACGCCTTACGGCAGCAGCGTCACGCCCGTCTTGCCCTGCAGGGCTTCGAAGGTGACGCCGGGTGCCAGTTCAATGACTTTGAGGCCTTCGGGGGTCACGTCCAGCACGGCCAGGTCGGTGATGATGCGGTCGACCACGCCCACGCCCGTCAGGGGCAGCGTGCACTGGGGCAGGATTTTGAGGTCTTCAGTGCCGTCCTTCTTCTTGGCCACATGCTCCATGAGCACGATCACGCGCTTGACGCCGGCCACCAGGTCCATGGCGCCGCCCATGCCCTTGACCATCTTGCCAGGGATCATCCAGTTGGCCAGGTCGCCCTTCTCGCTGACCTGCATGGCACCCAGGATCGACAGGTTGATCTTGCCGCCGCGGATCATGGCGAACGACTGGTCGCTGCCAAAGATCGACGAGCCCTTGATCGTGGTGACGGTCTGCTTGCCGGCATTGATGAGGTCGGGGTCCACCTTGTCGTCGGTAGGGAAAGGGCCGATGCCCAGCATGCCGTTCTCGGACTGCAGCCACACTTCCTTGTCGCCCGTGAAATTGGCCACCAGCGTGGGGATGCCGATCCCCAGGTTCACATAGAAGCCGTCTTCGAGTTCTTGCGCCGCGCGTGCGGCCATCTGGTCTTGGGTCCACGGCATGGTCAGGCTCCTGCTTTCTCGGTGATGGTGCGTTTTTCGATGCGCTTTTCAGGGTTGGCGTTGAGCACGATCCGGTGCACGTAGATGCCGGGCAGATGGACGTCATCGGGCGCGAGCTCGCCCGTTTCCACGATGCGCTCCACCTCCACGATGCAGACCTTGCCGGCCGTGGCCGCGGCGGGATTGAAGTTGCGCGCGGTGAGGTTGAAGCGCAGGTTGCCGGACTTGTCCGCCACATCCGCCTTGATGAGCGACACCTCGGGTACCAGGGAGCGCTCCATCACATAGGTTTCGCCGTCGAACTCGCGCAGCTCCTTGCCGTCCGCAACGATGGTGCCCACGCCGGTCTTGGTGAAGAAGGCCGGAATGCCCGCGCCGCCGGCGCGCAGCTTCTCGGCCAGCGTGCCCTGGGGCGTGAACTCCAGTTCCAGTTCGCCCGCGAGGTACTGGCGTTCGAACTCCTTGTTCTCGCCCACGTACGAAGAGATCATTTTCTTGATCTGGCGGGTCTCGAGCAGCTTGCCCAGGCCAAAGCCGTCGACCCCCGCATTGTTGGAGATCACGGTGAGATTCTTGGCACCCGAATCGCGCAGCGCATCGATCAACGCCTCCGGAATGCCACACAACCCGAAACCGCCCACAGCCATGAGCTGGCCGTCTGCAACCACACCCCGAAGGGCCTCGGCCGCGGAGGGGAATATCTTGTTCACCACGATCTCCTTGTGAATTTTGGATGCGCTACGATACTACGTACCCGAATAAGTAGTATCCCCTAAAGATTTGCACTATGGACGTTGATTACCGACTCGCTTTCGACATGGCTCCCGTGGGCCTGGTGCTGTCACGCAACCGCACCATGGTCGATTGCAATCGGCAGGTCTGCGAGATGTTCGGCGCCTCGCGCGAGGTGCTGATCGGCCAGTCCTTCCAGGTACTTTATCCGAGCGCCGACGAGTATGAGCGCCTGGGCGCCCACATGGAGCCCATCCTGAACGCCAAGGGCCACTACGCCGACAACCGCATCATGAAGCGCGCCAACGGCGAGGTCTTCTGGTGCCATGTGTCAGGGCGCGCGCTCAATCGCAATGCACCGCATGAATCGGGCATCTGGAGCTTCGAGGACCTGAGTTCCCAGCGCCCCGTGAAAGCGGAGCTGACAGGCCGCGAACGCGAAGTGGCGGCACGCCTGCTGGAAGGCCTGACCTCCAAGGAGATCGGCCGCACGCTGGAGATCAGCCACCGCACGGTGGAGATCTACCGCGCCCGCCTCATGCGCAAGTACAACGCGTCGACCGCAGCCGATCTCGTGCACAAGCTCCTCGCGGGCTGAAGCCTTATTTTTTCGGCCCGTCGATCACGTCGGCGGCCGTGCGGAAAGCCTCCACGGCGGTGGGCAGTCCGCAGTAGATGCTGGCATGCAGCAGCACCTCCTGGATCTCGGCCGCCGTGGCGCCGTTGTTGAGTGCACCGCGCACATGGCCCTTGAGCTCGTGCTGCTTGCCCAGCGCGGTGAGGAACGCCACGGTGATCAGGCTGCGCGTCTTCATGTCCAGCCCCGGGCGCTGCCAGACATCACCCCAGGCATTGCGGGTGATGAACTCCTGGATCGGCTGGGTGAACTCCGTGGCATTGCCAAAGGCATTGGCCACGAAGTCCTCGCCCATGACCTGCTTGCGCGTGGCCAGGCCTTTGTCGAAATCCTTGGAGGATGGGGGTTGCGTCATGCGGGCTCTCCGGTTCGGTTTGGGGCCGCCATGGTAGCCGCCCTGCCCGCCCGAAAAGCACAACGCCACCAGCCCCGCCCCAAGGAGGCCAGGCCGGTGGCGTCGTCAGTCCGGGGGGCTCAGGCCTGTGCTGGGTGTGCCGTGGGCGCGAGATCAAAGCGGTCCAGGTTCATGACCTTGGTCCATGCCTTCACGAAGTCCTGCACGAACACCGCCTGCGCATCGCTGCTGCCATACACCTCGGCCAGCGCGCGCAGCTGCGAGTTGGAGCCGAACACGAGGTCGGCCACCGTGCCCGTCCACTTCGGAGCGCCACTCGCACGGTCCACGCCCTCCAGCACGCCGGCCTCGGAGGCCGATTTCTGCCACCGGGTGCGCATGTCCAGCAGGTTCACGAAGAAATCGTTCGTGAGCACACCGGGACGCTGCGTGAACACGCCGTGCCCGCCGTGCCCTGCATTGGCGCCCAGGGCGCGCAGGCCGCCCACCAGCACGGTCATCTCGGGGCCGGTCAGCGTGAGCTGGTTGGCGCGGTCGATCAGCAGCTCGGCCACCGCGCCTTCGAGGCCGGGGCGCACATAGTTGCGAAAGCCATCGGCCAGCGGCTCCATGACCTCGAACGAAGGCACATCGGTCTGCTCCTGTGAGGCGTCCATGCGGCCTGGCGCGAAAGGCACGCCCACTTCCTGGCCTGCGCTGCGGGCGGCCGACTCGATGGCCGCAGCACCGCCCAGCACGATCAGGTCGGCCAGCGAGACCTTCTTGCCGCCGCTCTGCGCGGCATTGAAGTCCTGCTGGATGGCTTCGAGCTTGCCCAGCACCTTGGCCAGTTGCGCAGGCTGGTTCACTTCCCAGTCCTTCTGCGGTGCCAGGCGCACACGGGCACCGTTGGCGCCGCCGCGCTTGTCGCCCCCGCGGTAGGTGGAGGCCGAGGCCCAGGCCATGGACACCAGTTCGGGCACCGACAGGCCGGACGCCAGGATCTTGGCCTTGAGCACCGTCACGTCCTGGTCGTCCACCAGGGCATGGTCCACCTCGGGAATCGGGTCCTGCCAGATCAGCACTTCGGCCGGTACCTCAGGGCCCAGGTAGCGCACGCGGGGGCCCATGTCACGGTGCGTGAGCTTGAACCAGGCGCGCGCAAACGCGTCGGCGAACTGCTCGGGGTGCGCGAGGAAGCGGCGCGAGATCTTCTCGTAGGCCGGATCGAAGCGCAGCGACAGGTCGGTGGTGAGCATGGTGGGCACGCGCTTCTTCGAGGGATCGTGCGCATCGGGAATCGTCGCCTCGGCGCCCTTGGCCGTCCACTGGTGCGCACCAGCCGGGCTCTTGGTCAGTTCCCACTCGAAGCCGAACAGGTTCTCGAAGAAGTTGTTGCTCCATTGGGTGGGCGTGGTGGTCCAGGTGACCTCCAGGCCGCTGGTGATGGCGTCGCCGCCAAAGCCGCTGCCGTGCTTGCTGATCCAGCCGAAGCCCTGGTCCTCGATGCCGCCGCCTTCGGGCTCCTTGCCCACCAGGGCCGCGTCGCCCGCGCCGTGGGTCTTGCCGAAGGTGTGGCCGCCGGCGATCAGCGCCACGGTCTCTTCATCGTCCATGGCCATGCGGGCAAAGGTGTCGCGGATGTCGCGCGCCGCCGCGATCGGGTCGGGGTTACCGTTGGGACCCTCGGGGTTCACATAGATCAGGCCCATCTGCACGGCGGCCAGGGGCTTGGCCAGGTCGCGCTCGCCGCTGTAGCGCTTGTCGCCGCCCAACCAGGTGGTCTCTGCGCCCCAGTAGACATTTTCATCGGGTTCCCACACGTCGGGGCGCCCACCGCCGAAACCGAAGGTCTTGAAGCCCATGGACTCGAGCGCCACATTGCCGGTGAGGATCATCAGGTCGGCCCAGGAGATCTTGCGGCCATACTTCTGCTTGATGGGCCACAGGAGCCGCCGCGCCTTGTCCAGGTTGGCGTTGTCGGGCCAGCTGTTGAGCGGCGCAAAACGCTGCTGCCCGGCCCCCGCGCCACCGCGGCCGTCGGCCAGGCGGTAGGTGCCGGCGCTGTGCCAGGCCATGCGGATGAACAGCGGGCCATAGTGGCCGAAGTCGGCCGGCCACCAGTCCTGCGAGTCGGTCATCAGCGCGTGCAGGTCGGCCTTCACGGCCGCGAGGTCCAGGCTCTTGAATTCCTCGGCGTAGTTGAAGCCGTCGCCCATGGGGTCGACGAGCGGAGAGCTCTGGTTGAGCGGGCGCAGGTTGAGCTGGTTGGGCCACCAGTCCGCGTTGCCACGGCCCTTGGGCGCGGCGGCCTTACCGTGGTCGAAAGGGCATTGGGCTTCTGTCGTCATGGGTCTCTCCTTGTGTAAGCGGTTCAGGCACTTGGCGAGACCAATGGTAGGAAGCAATCCATGACACGTAAATTGAATCGATTGAATTCGATTGATAGTCAATATTTATCAAACCACAAAGGCCGGTAGCTTCACGGGCTTGGATGGATAGTCGCCAGCCTGCGCAAGGCACGCTGCAGGCGCTATCAATAGCGTAGCTTCCAGCGCCTTGCAGGTAAGCGCTAGAGGCCATTTTTGCTTGAAAATTGTGCTCACGAGCATGTCCCCCGCCCTGGCTACGCGGCTGGGGCGGCTGCCGCCTCACGGGCCAGCACGGCGAGCAGGTTCTGGGCCGCGCCCACGCCCATGTTCACGTAGGCGTCGCTCGTCACGCCGCCGATGTGCGGGCTGAGGATGAAATTCTTCTCGCCCTGGAACGGGTGGCCGGCCACCATGGGCTCCACTGCAAAACTGTCCAGGCCCGCCGCCATCACCTGGCCCGAGCGCACGGCCGCCAGCAGCGCGGCTTCGTCGATGAGGCCGCCGCGGGCGGTGTTCACCACGATGACGCCGCGCTTGCACTGTGAGAGCGTGGCGGCGTTCAGCATGCCGCGGTTCTCGTCGGTCAGCGGGCAGTGCAGGGACACGGCATCGGCCTCGCGCCAGATCGTTTCGAGCGGAACGCTCTGCACGTAGCCGGGCAGGTTCTTGGCGAACGGGTCGAAACCGATCACGCGCATGCCCAGGGCGTCGGCCATCTTGGCAAAGCGCAGGCCAATGGCGCCCAGGCCCACCAGGCCCACCGTGCGGCCGTAGAGCTCCAGGCTCTTGTGCGTGGCCTTGTCCCAGTGACCGGCGTGCATGCGTGCATCCAGCTGCACCACCGACTTGGCACAGGCCAGCAGCAGCGCAAGCGCCTGCTCGGCCACGGCCGCGGCATTGGCGCCCACGGCAGCCACCACCTCGATGCCGCGCGCCTGGGCCGCCACCTTGTCGATGGTGTCGGTGCCGCTGCCGTGTTTGGAGATCACCTTGAGCGAAGGCGCCGCGTCCATCACGGCCGGGCCCACCTTGCCGTAGCGCACGATGATGGCCACGGGGTCGTGTTGCTTGGCCAGGGCGACCATGTCGTCTTCGGTCGGCGTCTTGCCAGCGTAGATGACTTCGTAGCCGGTGAGCAGGCCGAGCGCCTGCTGCGCCAGGTCGGCGCCCGTGACGATGATGGTGGGGTTGGTGCTCACAGCGACTCCCCTTCCTGGAGGACACCTGCCGCACGCAGCGCGGCGGGCAGCCACTTGGAGGCCGTGTCGCCCCGGGCGATGGCGTCGATGCGGGCGGCCTCGTCGGCCACCTTCTTGTCGGCCAGGGCCATCATGCCGGGGGCCTTGGCGCGCTCGATCACGACCACGCCGTCGGCATCGCCCACCACCAGGTCGCCGGGGTTCACCGTGGCGCCGCCGGCGGAGATGGGGTGGTTGATGCGGCCGGGCACGTACTTGGTGGGCCCGGCGGGGTTGAAGCCCGCGCTGAACACGGGGAAGTCCAGTTCCAGGATCTCGAGCTTGTCGCGGATGGCCGCGTCCACGATCACGCCGGCCAGGCCGCGCTTCTTGCAGGCGCTGAGCATCAGCGTGCCCATGAGGGCGGCGGTCAGGTCGCCCTTGCCGTCGATCACCAGCACGTCGCCCGGCTGGGCCAGCGCGATGGCGGCGTGGATCATGAGGTTGTCGCCGGGGCGCACTTCCACGGTGAAGGCCGGGCCGGCCACCTTCATGCCCTGGTGCACCGGGGCCACGCGGCCATGCATCGTGCCGCGGCGGCCCGCCACGTCGGCCAGGATGGCGGCCTGGAAGGTCGCGGCTTTGTGCACGACCTCGGCGCTCACGCGGTCGATGTCACGAATGATGTCGGGGGGTTGGCTCATGGTGAATTCCTTGTAGAGAGCACGAAAAACGGTGGGGCCTGCGCGGCTGCGGCGGTGGCACGGTGTCAGCTGCGCAATGCCCATGCCGCAGCGCGACCGCGGACGTGGAGCGGCTGCAGGCAATGCGGTTGGAAAAAGATGGACGGGCGACGTGTGGGGCCCGGGCGTGGGGCGCGCTTGGCATTTCAACGGATCGCTGGGCGGGGAGCCGCAGGCAGTGCGGTACACGGCAAGGCTCCCCAAGGAGACGGGCCTGTTGAAGGCAATGCCCTAAATCAGTCCAGGCTGGCGCCCGAGTCCTTGACGATCTTGCCCCAGCGCGGAACCTCGGTGCGCAGCAGCTGGCCGAACTGATCGGCCGGGCCGCCCAGCACGTCGCCACCTTCGGAGCGCAGCTTGTCGGCCACCTCGGCATGCTGCAGCGCCTGGTTGATGGCCTTGTTCAGCTGCGCCACGATGGGTGCGGGCGTGCCGGCGGGCGCCAGAATCCCGAACCAGGTCACGGCCTCGAAGCCCTTGTAGCCGGACTCGGCCAGCGTGGGCACGTCCGGCAATTGCGACGAACGCTTGGCCGACGTGATGGCCAACACCTTGAGCTTGCCGTTGCGCACCTGGCCCAGCAGCGTGGGCACGGAGGACATGTACAGATCGATCTGCCCGCCCACCAGGTCGGTCATGGCCTGGGCCGCGCCCTTGTAGGGGATGTGGCGCAGCTTGATGCCCGCCGCGTTCTCGGCCAGCTCGCCGGCCAGGTGGGCCACCGTGCCGTTGCCCGAGTAGCCCAGCGTGAGTGCATCGGGCTTGCCCTTGGATGCAGCCACCACATCGGCAAAGGTCTTGTAGGGCGAATTGGCCGGCGCGGCGATCACGATGGGCGACGACGACACCAGCGCCACGGGCACCAGGTCCTTGATGGGGTCGTAGGGCAGCTTGGGGTACAGCGTGGGGTTGATCGCCAAGTTGCTGGTCTGGCCCATGACCAGGGTGTAGCCGTCAGGGGCCGACTTGGCCGCGGCGTCCACGCCCAGGTTGCCGCCCGCGCCGGGGCGGTTGTCCACGATCACATTCCACTTGTTCTGGTCCGTGAGCTTTTGCGCCACGGTGCGCGCGATCATGTCGGTGCCGCCGCCGGGCGGGAACGGCACGATCAGGCGGATGGGCTTGTTCGGGTAAGCGGCCTGCGCCAGGGCTGCGCCTGCGGGTGCGGCCAGGGCGGCAAGGCCCAGCACCGCATGGCACAGGTGCGCGCCGACGGCACGCGAAAGCGATGAAAAAGCTGGCATGGATTTGTCTCCGTTTATGGTGGTGCTTCACGCCGGTCCGCAGAACCTGCGAGGGCCCGGCGCCGTGGCCGCGACTTTACGCAGACGTTTCAACCCATACAATGCAGTTGCATACAGTGAAACGAATGGCACCATGAGCAACAGCCCCCGCCAGCCCGCACACCCTCCGCTGCCCCGCGCGCCCCAGCCTGCCGCACCGGCCTCCGCAGGCGAGGCCGAGCCCTCCGGGGGCGTCATCGCCGTCACCCGGGCCCTGCAGGTGCTGGAGGCTTTTGCCCTGGGCGAATCGAGCCTGCCGCTGGCCGAGCTGAGCCGCCGCTGCGGCCTGCACAAGACCACGGTGCTGCGCCTGGCGCGCACGCTGGCGCAGTCCGGCTTCATGGTGCAGCGCGAAGACGGCGACTGGCGCCTGGGGCCTGCCGCGGGCTGGCTGGGCGCGCGCTACCAGGCGGGCTTTGACGTGCAGAACGTGCTGGAGCCCGCGCTGCGCGAGCTGACCCACGCCACGGGCGAAAGCGCGGCCTTCTATGTGCGCGAGGGGAACGTGCGGACCTGCCTGGTGCGCGTGGAGGGCCCCCAGGCGCTGCGCCACCACGCCCGCATGGGCGAAGGCCTGCCGCTCGACAAGGGCTCGCCGGGCCGCGTGATCCTGGCGTTCTCGGGCGAGCCGGGCAAGGCGTACGAAGACATCCGCAGGAAGGGCTACCACTGGTCCATCGGCGAACGCGAGCAAGGCGTGGCCACGGTGTCGGCGCCGGTGTTCGGCATGCACTGGCGCCTGATGGGCTCGGTTTGCATCTCCGGCCCCGCATCGCGCCTGCCGGCCGAAAAGCTCGAAGCCCTGGCCCAGACGGTGATCGGCGCCGCGACGCAGCTGTCGTATGCGCTGGCGGGCAACACGGCAGCGCCCGCGCAAAGCCCCGTGCGCGCCACGCAGTGGCATCCCTGAATCCCGGATACTGATGCCTGCCACCTACTGAAAAATCGACAAGGAGACCCCTGTGACCCGCTACCCTGTGCCCTCGCTCGACAGCCTGCCCGAAGACATCCGCGTCCGCATCCTCGAAGTGCAGGAGAAGGCTGGCTTCATCCCCAACGTGTTCCTGGCGTTTGCCCGGCGCCCGGCCGAGTGGCGCGCGTTTTTTGCGTACCACGATGCGCTCATGCTCAAGGAAGAAGGCAGCCTCACCAAGGGCGAGCGCGAGATGATCGTCACCACCACCAGCGCCGCCAACCAGTGCCTGTACTGCGTGGTGGCGCATGGCGCCATCCTGCGCATCTACGAAAAGAAGCCTTTCCTGGCCGACCAGGTGGCGGTCAACCACCGCAAGGCCGACATCACGCCGCGCCAGCGCGCCATGCTCGACTTCGCAATGAAGGTCTGCGAACGCTCGCACGAGATCGAGGATGCCGACTTCGCCGCGCTGCACGCCCACGGCTTCGACGACGAGGACATCTGGGACATCGCGGCCATCACCGCGTTCTTCGGCCTGTCCAACCGCATGGCCAGCTTCGCGGGCATGCTGCCCAATCCCGAGTTCTACCTGATGGGCCGCGTGCCCAAGGCCAAGCCGGCCGCCTGACGCCATGCGCGCCGCGCCCGGAGCCTTGCTGCTGGCGCTCGCCTTCACGGCGGGTGCGGCGCGGTGCGCCGGGTTCGGGCCTCCCGCCGGAACGCTGGCCGTGCACCCACTGCCCTTGGCCGTGCCCCCCGGCGCGCTGTCGCCGCTGCTGTCGTCCACGCTCTACCGCAGCGGGGACGCGGCACCGGCCTACTACCTGGGCGCGGGCGTGGGCATACCACGGCTGCAGATCGCGGACTCCCCCGGCGCCACGGCATGGAAGGTGGTGCCTGACACGGACTGCGCCCACCTGGAACCGGTGCCCGTCGCAGCGCTGCAGGCACCGGCCGTGCAGCCCGTCATGGTGCGGCAGAACCCGCTGCCCATGGACCGCGCGGCCGTATTCGAGGGCAGTTGCACCAGCCGCGACGGCCAGCTGCGCATCGCCACCGCGTTCCAGGGCACGCACCGCAAGGCCCGCGTGGGCGGCGGCTTCTTCGGCACCGAAGGCCGCATCGACAGCACTTTCTATACGGGCGTGCGCACCCTGGCCATCGAACACCGGCCAACGGGCCGGATGTTGCGCATGCAGGAAAGCCTGTCCGACACCAATGGCTACAGCGCACCACAGACCGCGGTCCGCTACCTGCCCGAGTTGCGGCGGGTGCTGCTGCTGGGCGCAGCGCAGGAGCGCGGCGTGCCGCTGGCCCACTGCATCGCGCTGCCGGCCGATTGAGCCCGCGGGCCGTCCGCCACCGCCTCAGCTGACCATCGCCCGCATCCAGTCAGGCAGTTCCGTGGCCTTCTGCTGCGGAAAATCCACCCAGATCGTCGTGGCGCCGCCCGCGGCGCAGACCACGCCCGGCTGGTCCGCCCGCTCCATCGTGCCCCAGGTCTCGAACGTGGTGCGGCCCGGATCGCTCACATAGAGCTTGAGCAGCACGTCGGCCGGGTATTCGAGCTGGCGGTAGAAGTTGCAGAAGGCGTTGACGATCACCGGGCCCTGCCCGCGCGGGTCGGGGTTGCAGCCCACGGACACCATCCAGTCGATGCGCGCCGTTTCCAGGTAGCGGAAATACACGGTGTTGTTCACATGGCCCATGGCGTCCATGTCGCCCCAGCGCACGGGAAAGCGCATTTCATGGACGAGTTTCTTGACCTCAGGGATTTCGATCTTCATCGTTGACTCAGTTGTTTGCACGATCACGGCCTACGCAGCTGGCGCGCCCCACCCAACACCCGTGCCACCGTGGAACTGGCCCTGCCAGACCGCGGGGTGGAGCCTCCCTCAGGGAGAAGGCGCGCAGCGACTCAGGGGGAACCTATACCGCAAAACCGTCGTCCGCCGCAATGACCGCGCCGTTGATGAAATGGCTCTGGTCGCTGGCCAGCATCACCAGCAGCGCGTCCAGGTCTTGCGCGTTTCCCACGCGCTTGCGGGGCAGCATGTCGATGAGCTTCTTGCCCTGCTCGGTGTTCCAGTGGTGGTGGTTGATCTCGGTGTCGATGTAGCCGGGGCAGATCGCGTTCACGTTGATGCCGAACTTGCCCCACTCCATGGCCATGGCCTTGGTCATCTGCACCACGGCGGCCTTGCTCATGCAGTAGGCGCCGATCTGCGGCAGCACCTTGAGTCCGGCCATCGAGGCGATGTTGATGATGCGCCCGCCCGTGAAGCTGCCCGGCGCCGCACCGCGCGAGCGCGCCAGCATGCGCTTGCCCACCTCCTGCGCGACGAAGAACGCACCCTTCACGTTGGTGTCGAAGATGAAGTCGTAGTCCTCGGGCGTCACGTCCTGGATGCGCTGCGTGGTGCTCACGCCCGAGTTGTTCACGAGGATGTCGATGGAGCCCATCTCCGTCTCGGCATGCGCCACGGCGGACTTGATCGAGGCATGGTCCGTCACGTCGAGTTCGATCACATGGGCATCGCCGCCCTCGCCTTCGATGCGTGCGCGCAGTTCCTTGAGCTTTTCCACCCGGCGGCTGGCCAGCACCACACCCGCACCGGCACGCGCCAGCGTGCGGGCGAACTGCGCGCCCAGGCCGCTGGAGGCGCCCGTGATGAAGGCCACGCGGCCGGACAAGTCGATGCTGTAAGCCATTTAGAGTTTCCCCACTGATCAAAATAGAACGGTCGTTCGATTGTCTCTATTCCGTGAATACAATCAGTCGCCAGCCAGACAGGGCATTGCACCCTGCTCTGTAGAAAATAGCCCATTATCAAACGCCCGACGAGAAGCCCATGACAAACGAAGAAATCATCGCCCAGTATGGTCCCCGTGAATCGATGGAATACGACGTGGTGGTCGTTGGCGGCGGCCCCGGCGGCCTGGCCACCGCGATCCGCCTGAAGCAGCTGGCCGCTGAAAAAGGCCAGGATGTCTCGGTGGTGGTGCTGGAAAAAGGCTCCGAGCCCGGCGCGCACATCCTCTCGGGCGCCATCATGGACCCCAAGGCGCTCTCCGAGCTGATCCCCGACTGGAAAAAGCGCGGCGCCCCGCTGAACCAGCCGGTGACCGATGACGCCTACATCTTCCTGTCGGAAAAGTCGGGCTTTCGTGTCCCCAATGTCTTCCTGCCGCCGTTCGCGCAGAACCACGGTAACTACATCGTTCGCCTGGGCGACGTGACCAAGTGGATGGCCGAGCAGGCCGAGGCGCTGGGCGTGGAGATCTTCCCCGGCTTCGCGGCCGCCGAGGTGCTCTACAACGACAACGGTTCCGTCAAGGGCGTGGCCACCGGCAACATGGGTGTCGGCAAGGACGGCGAGCCCACCGAGAACTTCCAGCTGGGCATGGAACTGCTGGGCAAGTACACCGTGTTCGCCGAAGGCGCACGCGGCCACCTGGGCCGCCAGCTGATCGCGCGCTACAAGTTGGACGCAGACCGCGACCCGCAAAGCTTCGGCATCGGCGTGAAGGAGCTGTGGGAGATCGACCCCAAGAAGCACCAGCCCGGCTTCGTGATGCACACCGCCGGCTGGCCCATGGAGAACGACACCTACGGCGGCGCGTTCCTGTACCACCTGGACGACAACAAGGTCGCGCTCGGTTTCGTGACCGGCCTGGGCTACCAGAACCCCTACCTCAGCCCGTTCGAGGAATTCCAGCGCTGGAAGACGCACCCGAACGTCCGCTACTACTTCGAGAACGACAAGGGCGAGATCACCGCCAAGCGCCTGTCGTATGGCGCGCGCGCCATCAACGCCAGCGGCATCAACGCCCTGCCCAAGACCATCTTCCCGGGCGGCGCGCTCGTGGGCTGCAACGCGGGCTACCTGAACGTGGGCCGCATCAAGGGCAGCCACGCCGCCATCAAGACCGGCATGCTGGCCGCGGAGGCAGCCTACGACGCCATCGTGGCCGGCCGCCAGCACGACGAACTCAAGGCCTACCCCGAGGCATTCGAGGCCAGCTGGCTCTACACCGAGCTGAACAAGGACCGCAACTTCAAGAACTGGTTCAAGTACGGCCTGACCACAGCCACGCTGATGAACGGTTTCGAGCAGTTCGTGCTGCGCGGCCACATCCCCTGGACGCTGCACCGCGACAAGCCCGACCATGCCTACTTGAAGCCCGCGGCCGAGTGCAAGCCCATCGTCTACCCCAAGCCCGACGGCAAGCTGACCTTCGATCGCCTCTCCAGCGTCTTCATCAGCAACACCAACCACGAAGAAAACCAGCCCGCCCACCTGACGCTCAAGGATGCGAGCGTGCCGGTCAACATCAACCTGGCCAAGTACGCCGGCCCCGAGGCCCGCTACTGCCCGGCGGGTGTGTACGAGTTCGTGCCCGACACCGCCAAGGGCGGCGATGCGCAGCGCCTGCAGATCAACGCGCAGAACTGCGTGCACTGCAAGACCTGCGACATCAAGGACCCGACGCAGAACATCGTGTGGGTCACGCCCGAGGGCGGCGGCGGCCCCAACTACTCGGGCATGTAGCTATAAAAATCATAGCGCCTTGCGCTTGATGGGCCTGCGCTGCAGGCCTTTTTTTATTGGATTTTCCAAACTCAAACCGCTGCACGAACGAGCTGGAACTGCCCCATGGCCTGCGCCAGCCGGTGCGCCTGGTCCTGGAGGCTCTGCGCGGCCGCCGCGCCCTCTTCCACCAGCGCGGCGTTCTGCTGCGTCATGTGGTCGAGCTGGTCCACCGCCTGGCTCACCTGGCCGATCTGCGTGCTCTGTTCGGTGCTGGCCTCGTTGATCTCGGACATCAGCGCAGTCACGCGCTCCACGCTGCGGACAATGTCGTCCATGGTGGAGCCCGCGGTCACCACCAGCCTCGCGCCGTCGCTCACCTTGTCCACGCTGTCGGCGATCAGCGCCTTGATCTCGCGCGCCGCGTTGGCGCTGCGCCCGGCCAGGCCCCGCACCTCGCTGGCCACCACGGCGAATCCGCGGCCCTGCTCACCGGCACGGGCCGCCTCCACCGCCGCGTTCAACGCCAGGATGTTGGTCTGGAACGCGATGCCGTCGATGATGCCCACGATGTCGGCGATCTTCTGGCTGCTGGCATTGATCTCTTCCATCGTCGTGACCACCTGGCCGACCACCTCGCCACCTTTGCTGGCCACCCCCTTGGCATTGCGCGCCAGCGCATGGGCCTGACCGGTGCTGTCGGCATTGGCCGCCACCATCTGCGCCAGTTGGGCAATGCTCGCCGCCGTCTGCTGCAGGCTGCTGGCCGCATGCTCGGTGCGCGCGCTCAGGTCGGTGTTGCCCGCCGCCACCTCGGAGCTGGCCACGTGGATGGAATCGCCCGCATCGCGCACCTCGGTCACCACATAGTGCAAGGACTCGACCATGGCGTTGAGCGCGGTGAGCAACTGCCCGATCTCGTCCGTGCGGCGGGTCTCCAGGTGCACCGTGAGATCGCCGTTCGCCACCTGCGCGGCGGCCTCGCACGCCTGGCGCAGCGGCAGCACGATGGAGCGCCGCAGCAGCCACCCGAACAACCCCGACAGGCCCACCACCACCAGCACGGCGATGGCGCTGATCCATTGCGCGCGCAATGCGTCGGCGACCATGGTGTCGGCCGCCGCCAGCGATGACTGCTCCGACGCATCGAGCAACAGGTCGATCGCCTGCAGGTAGCGCGTGAGCGCTGCGGCATGGTCCTGCAGCTCCTTCTGGCTGATCACCTTGGACTCCAGGGCGTTCTGCACCAGCGTGTCGCGCAGTGCCGCGTACTGCTGGCGCTGCGCCTGGGCCGCCGCCCACAGGGGCTTGGTGTGCTCGGCGGTGGAAGCACCGGCCAGCGCCGCCTCGATGCGCCCGCGCATGGCGTCTTCATCCGCCAGCTGCTTGCGCAGCTCGGCCACCAGGGGGAAAACGTCGGACGACACCGTGGCGCGCAGCGCGATCTGGCCGATGGTGACGGACTGCGTCTTCCAGTCGCGCACCGAGCGCTCGATGGGCAGCTGCTCACCCGCAAGCAGAGCGGCCTGGCGGCGGGTGCCCTCGCCTGTCATCCAGGTCATCGCACCCAGCAGGGCCACCGCGCCGCCCAGCAGGCCAAAGCTGGTGGCGAGCTTCTGGCCCACGCTCAGGTTGCGCCGCCGGGGGGGCGCCGCGGTGCCGCCGCCGCCGGCGGTGCGCGCCGACGCCTGGGCCCGTGGCGAAGCCCTTGCCTGGGCGGGCAATGCCGACGCGGTGGTGGCAGGCAGATAGCTCATGAAAATCCCTTCCCTGGTTCAACATGCGCCCCACGGGGGCGGCTGGCGTGCAGGAACGCAAGCGCCGTGCCTGCCCCTGGCCGCGGCGTTCCTGCCCCGGCTCAATGCGCCGCACATTCCCCATAGCCGCCGCCGCCGGGCGTGGAGATCTCGAACACATCGCCCGGCTCCATGAGCGCGGCGCCGATGTGGCCCAGTTCCTCAACCTGACCATTGGCGCGCAGCACCCGGTTGGACCCGGCGCGGCCCGGCTGGCCGCCTGCCATGCCAAAGGCGGGATTGAGCCGGCCGTTGGACAGGATGCTGGCGGTCATGGCCTGCAGAAAGCGCACGCGCCGCACGCCGCCATCGCCGCCGGCCCAGCGCCCGGCGCCGCCGGACCCGCGCTGGATCTCGTAGCTGTCGAGCACCACCGGGAAGCGGAACTCCAGCACCTCGGGGTCGGTCAGGCGCGAGTTGGTCATGTGGGTCTGGACCACGCTGGTGCCGTCGAACCCGCGCACCGTGCGGCCCGAGGCATCGAACACCGCGCCCGCGCCGCTGCCGCCGGCGATGGTTTCGTAGTACTGGTACTGCGCGTTGCCAAAGGTGAAGTTGTTCATGGTGGGCTGGCTGCCCGCCATCACGCCCAAGGCGCCGAACAGCGCATTGGTGATGCAGGTGGAGGTCTCCACATTGCCCGCCACCACCGAGGCCGGCGGGTTGGGGTTGAGCATGGAGCCCTGCGGGATGAGGACCTGCAAGGGCTTCAAGCACCCGGCATTGAGCGGAATGTCGTCGTCCACCAGCGTGCGGAACACGTACAGCACCGCGGCCATGCACACTGCACGCGGCGCGTTGAAGTTGTTGGTCTGCTGCGCGCTGGTGCCCGCGAAGTCGATCACCGCGCTGCGCTCGGCCACGTTGACCTTGACCGATACGCTGATCTGCGCGCCGTTGTCGAGTGGCAGGGTGAACTGCCCGTCCTTGAGCTGCGTGATCACGCGGCGCACCGATTCTTCGGCGTTGTCCTGCACATGGCGCATGTAGGCCTGCACGACGGGAAGGCCGAACTGCTCCACCATCTTCGCGAGCTCCTGCACGCCCTTTTCGTTGGCCGCGATCTGCGCGCGCAGGTCGGCCAGGTTCTGCTCTGGGTTGCGGCTCGGGTACGCCGTGGTGCCGCCGCCCGTGGCCAGCAGGGTGCGCACCTCCTCTTCCAGGAAGATGCCGCGGTCCACCAGCTTCACGTTGTTGATCTGCACGCCCTCTTCGTCGATGCGCGTGGAAAACGGCGGCATCGATCCCGGCGTGGTGCCGCCGATGTCCGCATGGTGGCCCCGGCTGCCGACGTAGAACGTGGGCTCCGCGCCTTCGGCCACGTACACCGGCGTGATCACCGTCACATCGGGCAGATGGGTGCCGCCATGGTAGGGGTCGTTGAGCATGAACACATCGCCGGGGTGCATCTTGCCGGTGTTCTCGCGGATCACGGTCTTGATGCTCTCGCCCATCGAACCCAGGTGCACCGGCATGTGCGGCGCGTTGGCGATCAGGTTGCCGGTGGCATCGAACAGCGCGCAGCTGAAGTCCAGCCGCTCCTTGATGTTCACCGAGTACGCGGTGTTCTGCAGCTGCAGGCCCATCTGCTCGGCGATGTTCATGAACAGGTTGTTGAACACCTCCAGCAGCACCGGGTCCACCGTGGTGCCGGCGGCGTACTGCACCTTGCGCGCGGTCACGCGGTCCAGCACCAGGTGGTCCAGGTCGGTCAGGCGCGCCGACCAGCCCGGCTCCACCACGGTGGTGGTGTTCTTCTCGGCAATGATGGCGGGGCCGGGGACCACGTCGCCGGGGCGCAGGTCCTCGCGCACCACCAGGGCTGCGTCGTGCCACTCGCTGCCCGAATACATCTTCACCGTCTCGCGCAGCGGGTGCTTGCGGTGGGCGTGCACCGGCAGGCGCGGCTCTGCGGGCGCATCGCCGGCGATCACCGCCTCGACCGACACGGCCTCCACCACCAGGCCCTTGCCCACCATCAGGAAGGCAAAGCGCTGGCGGTACGCCGCTTCGAAGGCGGACTGGATGGCCGCCATGTCGCCGAAGGGCACGACCAGCGCCGAGTCGGTGCCCTCGTAGCGCACATGCACGTTGTGGCGCACCTGCACGGGGTTGGCGCTGACCTGCTGGCGCTCCAGCTCCGCCTGGGCGGCAGAGCCCAGCGCGTCCAGGCGCTCGGCTATCAGGGGCAGCACATCGATGGCGAGCGGCATCTCCACCGCCTGCTCGCGGATCACGTTCTGGTCCGCCAGGCCCATGCCGTAGGCGCTGAGCACCCCCGCCAGCGGGTGCACGAACACCCGCGTCATGCCCAGGGCGTCGGCCACCAGGCAGGCGTGCTGGCCGCCCGCGCCGCCAAAGCACTGCAGCGTGTAGCGCGTGACGTCGTAGCCGCGCGCCACGCTGATCTTCTTGATCGCGTTGGCCATCTGCTGCACGGCGATCTGGATGAAGCCTTCGGCCACTTCCTCGGGCTTGCGCCGGGTCTGCGTAGCGATGTCCTGAAACCGTACGCGCACCGCGTCGGCGTCCAGCGTCTCATTGGCGGCCGGGCCGAACACGCTGGGGAAGTAGCGTGGCTGCACCTTGCCGACCATCACGTTCGCGTCCGTCACGGCCAGCGGGCCACCCCGGCGGTAGCTGACGGGGCCGGGGTTGGCGCCCGCGCTCTCCGGGCCCACGCGGAACCGCGAGCCGTCGTACGCCAGCACCGAGCCGCCGCCGGCCGCCACCGTGTGGATGCTCATCATGGGCGCGCGCATGCGTACACCCGCCACATGAGTCTCGAACTCGCGCTCGAACGCACCGGCGTAGTGGCTCACGTCGGTGGACGTGCCGCCCATGTCGAAGCCGATGACTTTCTCATGCCCGGCCAGGCCTGCCGTGCGCGCCATGCCCACGATGCCGCCCGCGGGGCCCGACAGGATGGCGTCCTTGCCCTGGAAGGTGCCCGCATCGGTCAGGCCGCCCGACGACTGCATGAAGAACAGCTTGACGCCCGGCATCTCGCTGGCCACCTGGTCCACGTAGCGGCGCAGGATGGGCGAGAGGTACGCATCCACCACCGTGGTGTCGCCCCGGCTCACGAACTTCATCATGGGGCTGGTTTCGTGCGATGTGCTGATCTGCGTGAACCCCACCGACAGGGCGATGCGCTGCGCCGCCTTTTCGTGCTGCGCGTAGCGGTAGCCGTGCATGAACACGATGGCCACGCTGCGCAGGCCGCGCCCATAGGCGGCCAGCAGGTCGCCCCGGAGCGCGGCTTCATCCAGCAGCTGCAGCACGTCCCCCCGGGCGCCCATGCGCTCGCGGGCCTCGATCACGTCGCTGTACAGCAGCTCGGGCAGCTGGATGTGGCGGTCGAAGAGGCGTGGGCGGTTCTGGTACGCGATGCGCAGCGCGTCGCGAAAGCCGCGCGTGGTGACCAGCAGCGTGGGCTCGCCCTTGCGCTCCAGCAGCGCGTTGGTGGCCACCGTGGTACCCATCTTCACGCACTCCACTTGCGCTGGCGTGACCGGCTCGCCGGGTTTCAGCCCCAGCAGGTGCCGTATGCCCGCCACCGCCGCGTCCTTGTACTGCTCGGGGTTTTCGGACAGCAGCTTGTGGGTGGTGAGCGACCCATCGGGCCGCTTGGCCACGATGTCGGTGAAAGTGCCGCCCCGGTCGATCCAGAACTGCCAGCGGTTGCCAGCCGGTGCGGTGGTCACTGTAGAGGGAACTTGCATGGTGATGAGACTCACTGGTTAACGTTGAAAGTAGTACGGAATGAAAATCTTGTTGGCCTCATTGCCGACGGACTGCACCCACTCGCGGGAGAAGCGTTCTCCCAGGCGCCGGAGTTCGGCGTCCAGCTCGGCAGGGGCGCGGTCCACCTTGATGCCCCTGCGCTGAAGTTCGGCCACCGACTCTTCGGCCACCGCCGCGCTCAGAGCCCAGCCGCGCGCCTCGGCCTGCGCGGCGGCCTGGACCACCGCCTCGCGCACGCTGGCGGGCAGCGCATCGAAGGCCTGCTGGTTGACAAAAACGATGTTCTTGGGAAACCAGGCGTTGATGCCGTAGTACTGCCGGATCTGGCCCCAGACCTGGTTTTCCACCCCGGTCAGGGCCGAGGTGATCATGGAGTCGAGCTTGCCCGCCGACAGCGCCTTGTTGACGTCGACCATGGGCACATCCACCGGCGTGGCGCCCAGCATTTGCGCGATGCGCACCGTGGCGGGGTTGTACGTGCGCATGCGGGTGCCCTTGAAATCGGCCGATGAGCGCACGGGTGCAACGCTCAGGAGCCCCTGCGGCGGCCAGGGCACGGCGTACAGCGCCTTGATGCCCTTGGCCGCAAGGTGCGTGTCGATCAAAGGCCGCTGCAGGTCCCACAAGCGGCGCGCATCGGCATAGCTGTGCACCACGAAGGGCACGGCATCGGCCCCGGCGATGGGCATGTCTGCCACCAAGCTGGTCATGATGGTCTCGCCCGCCTGGGCCTTGCCGCCCTGCACTGCGGCCGGAATGTCCCCCAGCCTGGCCAGCGTGTTGTTGGCGTGCACCTCGATGCGCAGGGCGCCTGAGGATGCGCGCTCCACATCCTGCGCAAACTGGACGATGTTGCGCGTGTGGAACGACTCCACCCGGTAGCCGGTGGCCAGCTTCCACTGTGTCTGGGCGTGCAGCGCCGGGGCCACGGCGAGCGCGGTCAGCAAGACCATCTTCATGGCAAGCTCCTGTTGGGGGATGAGGGGCCGGCGCGGGGGCCGGCAGACACAGGGGAAAACGGGCCGACGCAGGCCGCGGTTGCTACTTCGGCTGGCCCATCACGAGGTCAGGGACGATGGTGACGATCTGCGGGAAGACCGTGATCAGGCCGATGCACACCACCAGGCACAGGAAGAACGGTATGGCCGCCTTGGCGATCAGGTTGCTGTCCTTGCCGGTCATGTTCTGCAGCACGAAGAGGTTGAAACCGACGGGCGGCGTGACCTCGGCGATCTCGACCAGCAGGATCACGAAGATGCCGAACCAGATGAGATCGAACCCGGCCTTCTCGACCATGGGCATCACGACCGCAGCGGTCAGCACGATCATGCTGATGCCGTCGAGCGCGGTGCCCAGCACCAGGTACACGCCCACCAGGCAGGCGATCAGCGCGTAGGGCGACAGGTGCATCGAATCGACCCATTCGGCCAGCTCGCGCGGTATGCCGGTAAAGGCCATGGTCTTGGTGAGGAACGCGGCGCCCGCCAGGATGAACATGATCATGCAGCTGGTGCGCGCCGAGCCCGCCAGGCCTTCCTTGAAGTTCTGCCAGGTCAGCGCCCTGCACCATGCGGCCAGTGCCAGGGCACCCACCACACCGTAGGCCGCGCACTCGGTGGCCGTCGCCCAGCCGGCCACCAGGGACCAGCAGATGAACACGATCAGCAGCGCACAGGGAATCAGGTTGCGCGACAGATACAGCTTTTCGCGGAAGGTGGTGGGCGGCTCGTCGGCAGGCATGAGCTGCTTGTTGCGCACGGACCACCAGGCGATGTAGCCCGAGAACAGCAGCATCAGCAGCAAGCCGGGCAAGAAGCCCGCCAGGAAGATGCGGATGATGGAGGCATCGGCCGCCACGGCGTACACCACCATGGTGATGGACGGCGGAATCAGGATACCGAGCGTGCCTGCCGTGGCCAGCGAACCGATCGCGATGCTCTCGTTGTAACCGCGCTTCTTGAGCGCAGGCAGCGAGACCTTGGCGATGGTGGCGCAGGTGGCCGCCGACGAACCCGACACCGAGCCGAAGATGCCGCAGCCCAGGATGGTGGTGTGGAACAGCCGGCCGGGCACACGGCTCAGCCAGGGGGCGAGGCCGCTGAACATGTCCTCGCTCAGCCGGGTGCGAAACAGGATCTCCCCCATCCAGATGAACAGGGGAAGCGCCGCCAGCTCCCAGCTCGCGTTGCTCTCCCAGAAGGCCGAAAAGAGGTTCAGCCCGGGCTGGCTGCTGGTGAAGAAGGCCTGGCCGACCCAGCCGCAGATGGCCAGCGTCATGGCGATCCAGACACCGCCGGACAGCATGAGCAGCATGAGCAGCAACAGGAAGGCGCCGATGGAAAGAATGTCCATGGGGATGCTCCTTAAAGATCCGAAGAAAAGTCGCCCTTGGCGTGGCGCTCTTCCACCAGCCGCACAAAGGTAGGCACGCCGCCCTGCACCACGATCCACCACTCATCGACCACGGCGACGAGAAAGAGCACGGAGCCCAGCGCAAAGCTCATCTGCGGGATCCAGATGGGAATCGCCCACAGGCCCTGGGCCAGTTCCTTGAACTGCCAGCTTTCGTAGGTGAAGACACAGGCCCACCAGGTGAGGTAGCCGATGGCCACGGCCGCGACGGTCAGGCAGGCCACCTCGTACTTGCGGCGCGTGGCGGGAGACAGCTTCTCCAGCACCAGCGTCACGCGCACGAAATCGCCGTGCTTGAAGGCATGGGCCATGGTCAGGAAGGCCGCTGCGGCACACAGCCAGGCCACCACGTCGTTGATGGCGCCGGTCGGAAAGCCGAACTGGCGCCCGAGCGACTGGACCACCATCAGCACGCAGATGACGGCGATGCAGGCAGCCCCGACGGCGCCGGCGGCCAGGTACGCGCCGTCCAGCGCGCGCCGCAGCACGTGCGGCGGCATGGCCAGGGCCGGGGGCGCATCGCCCGCAATGGCCGATGTAGGAGGCATGAGGGACATGGCGGCCTGCTCACTTCTTGCCGTTGTAGGCATCGATGACAGCCTTGCCGTCATCGCCCGCGGTCTTGATCCAGTCGGCCGTCATGCGCTCACCCACGGTCTTGAGCTCCTTCTTGAGGTTCTCGGCGCTCACGTCCACCTGCATGCCCTTGGCGGCCAGTTCCTTGAGGTACTCCTGGTCCTTTTGCTCGCTCAGCGCCCAGCCGCGCTGCTCGGCAATCGCGGCCTGCGCCAGCACCGCGTCCTGCGTGGCCTTGTCCAGGCTGTCGAAGGCCTTCTGGTTCACCACCACGGCATTGCGCGGCAGCCAGGCCGCCACGCCGTAGAAGTACTTCACGCTTTCGTAGAGCTTGCTGTCCACGCCGCTGGCGCTGGAGGTGAGAAAGTTGTCCACGGTGCCCGTGGCCAGCGCCGCCGACAGCTCGGCCAGCTGGATCGTCACCGGCTGCGCGCCGATGAGGTTGGCGATGGCCGACGTGGCCGGGTTGTAGGCCCGCATCTTGGTGCCCTTGAGGTCCTTGAGGGCCGTGACAGGCTTCACCGAATACAGGCTCTGCGCCGGCCATGGCACGGTGTAGAGCAGCTTCATGCCCTGTGCCCCCAGCGTCTTGACCAGCAGCGGGCGCGAGGACTGGTCCAGGCGCTTGGAGTCCGCATAGCTCGTGGCAAGGAACGGAATGGAGTCCACACCGTAGACCGCCGCCTCGTTGGCAGCGCCGGAAAGGATGAACTCGCCGATCGCCACCTGCCCGGACTGCACGGTGCGCTTGATTTCATTGGCCTTGAACAGCGATGCGTTGGGGTGCACCGTGATCTTGAGCTTGCCGCCGCTGGCCTTGCCTACGTCCTGCACGAACTGCTGCAGGTTCTGCACCTGGAAGGTGTTGACGGCATAGCCCGAGGGCAGGTCCCACCTGGTCTCGGCATGGGCCAGGCATGCGGCGGCCGCGGCGCACAGGCCGAACATCATTTTCTTCATGGGGAAACTCCTTGGTTAAAAGCTGGCGAGGTGGTGATTGAGAAGGTCGGTGACCAACATGCACCCTGGGGAATGGGTGATGCAGAACGCGGGCTGGGCGTTCAGGATGGCGGACTGTGGCGTGACGCCGCAGGCCCAGAAGACAGGGATCTCGCCGGGCATCAGCGGCACGGCGTCGCCGTAGTCGGGTTCTGCGATGTCCGCAATGCCGATGAGCGCAGGGTCGCCGATGTGCACCGGCGCGCCATGCACGTTGGGAAAGCGCGATGTGACCTGCACCGCACGGATCACGTCGGCCGCAGGCATGGGCCGCATGGAGACCACCATGGCGCCCCCGAAGGGCCCTGCCGGCTGCGTGGCAATGTTCGTGCGGTACATCGCCACGTTCTTGCCTTCGTTGATGTGGCGCAGGCTGATGCCGGCCTCCTGCAGCGCGGACTCGAACGAGAACGAGCAGCCGAGGATGAAGGTCACGAGGTCGGGGCGCCACAGGTCGGCGATGTCTGGCACCTCCTGCGTGAGCTCGCCGTGGCGCCAGACGCGGTACTGCGGCACATCGCTGCGGATGTCGATGCCGCCCCCGAGCGTGGGCAGCGCGAACTGGCCGGGCTCGCTCACCGCCAGCACCGGGCAGGGCTTGGGGTTGCGCTGGCAAAAGCGCAGGAAGTCGCCCGCTTGCACTTCAGGCAGGATCACCAGGTTGCCCTGCACCCGGCCATGGGCCAGGCCGCTGGTGTGTGATGCCCAGCCGCCTCGCCGGATCACGCTGCGCACATGGACGGGGTCGTCGATGCCCTCGGACCCAAAAACCGCCAGCGCTTTTTCTTGAACTGAATCCACCGTGTTTCCTTGTCGTGGGAAATGCCATTTGTCTGGCGTTGGGCGGATTGTGTTGGGGGGCGGCAGGCGCTGGCAAATTCAAAAAATTTTGCTCAGGTCATCGATTTTTTCGATGCACTTCATTGGGGCAAGGGGAACCAAGTTGGTGCCAAGGGATTACCCTGATATCCGCTTCAGGGTTAACCCCAGGGTGTTGTGGAGCGCCCGCCACGGGGACGGTTGCGATGGCGACACCGAGGCACTGCGGCATCCGCAGATGCATGGCCCTGGGCCGTGGAGTGGCACGCCTGTGCTCGGGTGCCCTGTGCCTCTCAGGACCGCGGGGCGCTGCTTCTTTTGCGGGGAGTGCGGGTGGGCCCCTTGGGCCCCGGCTGGATGTTCTCGATGAAGTCGATCGAGGAGCGAACGATGGCTTCCATCGCGGGCGAGGAAGGATCCTCGCGGTAGCTCACGTGGATGGGCAGGGGCTTGAGCACGGTGTCGCACGCCAGGGCGCGCAGGTCTGGAAACGCCAGCATGCGTTCCACCGCCAGGCGCGGCAGCGTGGCCACGCCGAAGCCGCCCTGCACCAGCTGCACCATCGCCGAAATGGACGACACCGTGTGCACGCGGCGCGGCTCCACCTGCGCATTGCGAAAGGTGTCGAGCAGGTACACGTGCGGCTGCGAGCCGCGCTGGAAGGTGAGGATGTCCGTGTCGGCAAAATCATCGAGCACATAGCGGCGCTTGCGGTGGATATTGCCGTTGCCCACGAACACCATCTCCATGGGCGTCACCGCCTGGCTGCGCATGCCGTCGGCCGATGCAGGCAGCGCCGCGAACACGACGTCGAGCGAGCCCCGCCGGATCTGATCGAGCAGCACGGGCGTGGACTCGACCGTGAGCTCGAGCTCCAGCAAGGGGTTGTCCTTGCGCAGCTGCTCCACCCATGGAATGAGCCAGGAGTGCAGCACCGATTCGATGGCGCCCAGCCGGATCGACACCTCCAGCGGCCCGCCCGATCCCATCTCGGTCTTGAGCTGGCGCTGCAGCTCCAGCATGCGCTTGGCGTAGGTCAGAAACCGTGTGCCGGCCACGGTGAGCTTGAAGTGCTTGTCGCGCCGGTCCAGCAGCAACACACCCAGCTCCTCCTCCAGCGCGGCGATGCGGCTGGACATGGCCGACTGCGTGAGAAACAGCTTTTCCGCGGCGCGCGTGACACTTTTGAGGGAGGCCACCCAGTAGAAGGCTTCGACGAAACGCAGGTTCATGGCGAGGGGTCCCAGGGCATCACTGACGAATGGCTGACGGGGCGCGCGCACCGCCGTGGTGCGCAGGAGCGCGCCAGGCTGGGTGGCGTCATGCCGTCCGGTGCAAAAACGGCGCCATTCTGCAACGGCCGACTCCACAACACTTTTTGCCGGCAGGAAAAAAGAGGCCACGACGCAACGCCTGCTGACCCAGGGCATGGCGCGCCGCCAGCGCAGTGCATGGACGACACGGATCAGGACCATCGATGTCCGAACCCCTCCCTCTGCACTGCAGCGCCACGCTGAGGCGAATCAGCCCGCAAACAGTGGCAGGTCTGCCTTCTTGAGCGTGCGCAGCACGAAGCTCGAGCGGCTGTGGCGTATGCCCTTGATCTTGTAGAGCTTCTCGCGCAGCAGGCGCTCGTAGTCGCGCGTGTCCTTGACCACGATGCGCAGCAGATAGTCATAGTCACCGGAGACCAGATGCGCCTCGATCACCTCGGGAATGCTGGCCAGCGTTTCGCCAAACTTTTCAAGCGTGTTGTCCGAATGGCTGTCCAGCGTGACCTGCACGAGCACCGTGTCCGCCAGGTCCAGCGACTGCGGGTTGATGCGCACGGTGTAGCCCTGGATGACACCGGCCTCCTCCATCTTCTTGATGCGGCCCCAGCACGGCGAAGCGCTCAGGCCCACCGCCTGGCCGATCTCCTGCAGGCTGGCACGGGCGTTCCCCTGAAGCACAGCGAGAATTTTTCTGTCAAGGCGGTCCATGGCCACAATTATTCATGAATATCACCATATGCAGCAAATTTTTCTGCAAATTTGAAAATTCAAGCGAAAGATGGAAAGAACTGCTGCGCCTTGCAGCGCATACTTTGGACATCAAGGCGCTCTTACCGGAGCGCACAAACTGACAGGGCCCCGGACTGGTTACCGCCAGACCGGGGCGCTTGACAAGCAAGCACCTACCTTCGCGGCCGCCCGGCTGCCCCCTTCCCCCTCCCCCTTGCCTGGCCCAGGCCAGCAGCCTGCCTTTGTCGCCTCGGCGACGATTGCCTCCTTCCTGCGCGTTAATAAGCACGCTTACCAGCACAAACCCCGATGCCCCGGGCCATGCTGCAGCGCCATAATTTTCAGGACCGCCAACCCATGCTGCCAGCACCCTTTCCGCTGGTGCGTGCAAGGGGGCGCGGCAAGAAACATACTCACAGGAGACACCATGCAATTGACTTCCCTCGCTGCGGGCCTGGGCCTTGCGCTCGGCTTGATGGCCACCGCCAGCGCGCAGACCACCACGCTCAAGATCGGCTACGCCACGGCGCCCGATTCGCACTACGGCGTGGGGTCCAAGGTCTTCTGCGACGAAGTCGAGAAGGGCACGCAGGGGCGCTACAAGTGCCAGTACTTCCCCAACTCCGCGCTGGGCGGCGAGCGCGAGCAGATCGAGGCCATCCAGCTCGGTACGCAGGACCTGGTGAACACCTCCACCGGCCCCGTGGGCAATTTCGTGCCCGAAGTGAAGATCGTGGACATCCCCTTCCTGTTCCGCGACTACGACCATGCGCGCAAGGTGATGGACGGCCCCATCGGCCAGGACATCCTGACCAAGTTCCCGAGCAAGGGCATCATCGCGCTGGCCTGGACGGAGAACGGTTTCCGCCACATGACCAACAGCAAGCGCGACATCGTCAAGCCCGAGGACGCCAAGGGCCTGAAGATGCGCACCATGGAGAACAAGGTGCACATGGACGGCTACCGCACCTTCGGCATCCTGCCCACGCCCATGGCCTTCCCCGAGCTGTTCGGCGCCATGCAGCAGGGCACGGTGGACGGCCAGGAGAACCCCATCCCCGTGATCCTGTCGGCCAAGTTCTCGCAGGTGCAAAAGCACCTGTCGCTCACCGGCCACGTGTACTCGCCGGCGCTGCTGCTGCTCTCGCCCAAGGTCTGGAACAAGCTCAATGACGCGGACAAGAAGGTCTTTACCGATGCCGCCAAGAGCGCCTCGGTGGCCCAGCGCAAGAAGGTCAACGACGACGAGAACAACGGCATCGCCCTGCTGGAGCAGCAAGGCATGAAGGTCACCAAGACGGTGGACGGCGCGGCCTTCCGCGAAGCCCTCAAGCCCGCCTATGTGGGCTACGCCAAGGAGTTCGGCGCCGACAACATCAAGAAGATCCAGGACGTTCGTTAACTCTTTTGAGCGACTCACACAGCCCTCCTGGCGTCGTTGTTGCGTCTTGCCGTACTGGTTGTACTGTCTGCGACGCAACGCCTAGCCAGGACCGCTTCGCTGGGCTGTGTGAGCCGCTCTTGACCCGCGCCCCGCATCGCCCGGCCCACACAAGGCGCCGGGCGCTTTTGCTTTGACCCTGCACGCCCTTGTCCAAGACCGTCCCGTGAAAACCTTCGAACGCTATTTTCTGGCCGCCAACCGCTGGGCATTGATCCTGCTGCTGGCGGCCATGTCCATCATCATCTTCACCAACGTGGTGATGCGCTACGTCACCCACAACTCGCTCGAATGGGCCGAGGAGGTGTCGCGCCACATGATGATCTGGCTGACCTTCCTGGGCGCCGGCCCCGTGCTGCGCTATGGCGGCCACATCGCGGTGGAGAACCTGCAGGATGCCCTGCCCCGCGCGGGCGCCATCGCCCTGCGTGCCGTGGTCGCGGCCTTGCTGTTCGCCTTCTTCGGCTTCATGGTCTGGTACGGCTGGCTGTACATGCAGCGCACCATGTTCCAGATGACGGCCGTGACGCAGATCCCGTTCGCCTACATCTACAGCGCCATGCTGATCGGCGGCGTGCTGCTGATCGTGCACTTTTTGTTCATCGTGCGCGGCTACGTGCTCGACCGCAACTTTGCGGCCGATGAACACTTCGATGCGAATGCGAGTGCCTCCCTATGAGCGCGTCCATCATCCTCATCGTTTCGGCCTGCCTGTTCCTGGCCATGGGCGTGCCCGTGGCGTTTGCGCTGGGCCTGGCCACCGCGGCCACGCTGATCCTGGCCGAGAGCTACCCGCTGATGGTGCTGCTCAAGGAGACCTTCACCGGCATCGACAGCTTTCCGTTGATGGCCGTGCCCTTCTTCATCCTCGCGGCCGAGCTCATGAGCGGCGGCTCGCTGACCGAGGTGCTGCTGAGGTTTGCCGGGCAGTTCGTGGGCCACAAGCGCGGCGGGCTGGGCTACACCAACGTGGTCTCGCTGACCTTCTTCTCGGGCATCTCGGGCTCGGCGCTGGCCGATGCGGCGGGGCCGGGGTCGATGCTGATCCGCATGATGGACAAGGCCGGCTACGACCGTTCGTACGCGGCGGCTCTCACGGCCTCGACGGCCATCGTCGGGCCCATCATCCCGCCGTCCATCATCATGATCATCTATGCGCTGCAGGATGAAACGGTGTCGGTGGGTGCGCTGTTCGTGGCCGGCCTGCTGCCGGGCCTGCTGATCGCGGTGGCCATGTGCGTCGTGAACTTCCACGTCTCCAAGAAGCGCAACTACAAGGGCGACGGCCGGATGCCGCCGCTGGCCGAGATCCTGCAGACCACCTGGAAGGCGCTGCCCGCCATTTTGCTGCCGGTGGTGATCCTGGGCGGCATGCGCGCCGGCTGGTTCACGCCCACCGAGGCCTCGGTGGTGGCGGTGTTCTATGCGCTGGTGTGCGGCAAGTTCGTCTACCGCACGCTGCAGTGGAAGGCGCTGCCCGACATCCTGGCACGCTCGGCCCTGCTGTCGGCCTCGGTGCTGATCATCATCGGGCTGTCGGCCGCGTTCGCGTGGATCCTGACCATCGAGGGCATTCCGCAGCAGATGGCCGACTGGCTGGTGGGCATGAACCTCTCGCCGTGGATGTTCCTCATCATCGTGAACATCTTCCTGCTGCTGTTCGGCATCTTCATCGAGCCGCTGCCGGGCGTGATGGTGCTGGCGCCCATCCTCGCGCCCGTGGCCGTGAAGCTGGGAATCGACCCCATCCACTTCGCGATGGTGGTGATCTACAACCTCACGCTGGGCATGATCACGCCGCCCGTGGGCGGGCTGCTGTTCGTCACCTGCAACGTCTCGCGCGTACCGATGTCGCAGCTGGTGCGCGAGCTGGTGCCCTTCCTGTGGGCGCATGGCGTGGTGCTGGTGGTGCTGACCTTCATCCCGCAGCTGTCGACCTGGCTGCCGAAGGTGCTCGGGTTCATCAAATAGCGTCTGCGCGGCTTCTTCCAGCGGATATACTGGCGGCCGTCAGGAGAGAGCCCCTTCCCATCAACGAAAGGGGCCGCCGAAGGCGCAGGCAGCAGCCGAACGCTCAGGCAAAAGGACTGGCAACCGCCCGCAGTGATGCGGGCGTTCCCTTGCTGGAGAGAGATGGACCGTGCAGCACGGCACCCATCCACCGAAGGAGCAAGCCGCGCGGCCAGCCAGGGCGCTGCGGTGAATCTCTCAGGTAAAGCGGACAGCAGGGCAAATCCCGCGACCCATGGGGCCGCGGCCACCATTTGCCCCGGAGTCCGCCTTGACCACCCCTACCGCCCCGCTGCTGACCACCCCCCTCAACGCCCTGCACACCGAGCTGGGCGCCCGCATGGTGCCGTTTGCGGGTTACTCCATGCCCGTGCAGTACCCTGCCGGCCTGATGGCCGAGCACCTGCACACGCGCAACGCGGCGGGTTTGTTCGACGTCTCGCACATGGGCCAGCTCAAGCTTGTCGGCCCCGGCGCCGCTGCCGCGTTCGAAACCCTGATGCCCGTCGACGTGATCGACCTGCCCGTGGGCAAGCAGCGCTACGGCCTGCTGCTCACCGACGAAGGCACGGTCATCGACGACCTGATGTTCTTCAATCAGGGCAATGACACCCTGTTCGTCATCGTCAACGGCGCCTGCAAGGTAGGCGACATCGCGCACATCCAGGCACGCATCGGCCAGCGCTGCGACGTCATCCCCATGCCCGACCACGCCCTGCTGGCGCTGCAAGGCCCGCAGGCAGTCACCGCCCTGGCGCGCCTGGCACCCGGCGTCGAAAAGCTGGTATTCATGACGGGTGGCGACTTTTCCATTGCGGGCTGCGACTGCTTCGTGACCCGCAGCGGCTACACCGGGGAGGACGGCTTCGAGATCTCGGTGCCCGCGTCCCAGGCCGAAACCCTGGCGCGCGCGCTGCTGGCCCAGCCCGAGGTCAAGCCCATCGGGCTGGGCGCCCGCAACTCGCTGCGCCTGGAAGCCGGCCTGTGCCTGTACGGCAACGACATCGACACCACGACCACCCCGCCCGAGGCGGCGCTGAACTGGGCCATCCAGAAGGTGCGCCGCACCGGCGGCGCGCGCGCGGGCGGCTTCCCCGGTGCCGACAAGGTGCTGTCGCAGATCGACAACCCCGCCAGCCTGCAGCGCAAGCGCGTGGGCCTGGTCGCGCTGGAACGCGTGCCCGTGCGCGAGCACACCGAACTGCAAGGCCCCGACGGGCAGAAGATCGGCGAAGTGACCAGCGGCCTGCTGGGTCCCACCGTGGACAAGCCGGTGGCCATGGGCTACGTGGCGCCAGCCTTTGCCGCCGTCGGCACGCGCGTCAACGCCATCGTGCGCGGCAAGGCCGTGCCCATGGAGGTGGTGTCCATGCCGTTCACGCCTGCGCGCTACCACCGCGGCTGACCCTCTGCAACCGCCCCAGCCCGGCTAAAGTGGCGGCTGGCATCGGCACTTTTTCTGTTTACCCCTTTTTTTGGAGCTTCCCCCATGACCATCAAGTATTCCAAGGACCACGAGTGGATCGACATCTCCGACCACGAAGCCGCCACCGTGGGCATCACGCTGCATGCCCAGGACGCCCTGGGCGACGTGGTCTTCGTGGACCTCCCCGAGGTCGGCACGACCTTCACCCAGGGTGACGTGGCCGGCGTGGTCGAGTCCGTGAAGGCCGCGGCCGACGTATACATGCCTGTCACCGGCGAAGTGGTCGAAGTGAACGAAGCACTGCGCGCCGACCCCTCGCTGGCCAACAGCGATCCCATGGGTGCCGGCTGGTTCTTCAAGGTCCATGTGACGGACATGCTGCAGTTCGATGCGCTCATGGACGAACCCGCCTACGCCGAGTTCGCCAAGAACGCCTGACCCTCCAATGCCCCGCGGCCCGGCGCCTCCCCGCCGGGCCAATGTGTTTCCTTGCACTGTGCCGCCGCCGATGACCTCCCAAGCCCCCCTGCCCACCCTCGCCGCACTCGAGAACACCACCGAGTTCCTGCCCCGCCATATCGGCATCGACGCAGCCGACGAAGCCCACATGCTGTCCGTGATCGGCGAAGCCTCGCGCAGCGCGCTCATCGAGAGCATCGTGCCGCGCTCCATCGCGCGCAACCGCGCGATGTCGCTGCCCCGGCCCGCCACGGAAGCCGCTGCGCTGGCCGAACTCAAGGCAATGGCGTCCAAGAACAAGGTTCTGCGGAGCTTCATCGGCCAGGGCTACTACGACACGCACACGCCGGGCGTCATCCTGCGCAACATTCTCGAAAACCCCGCCTGGTACACCGCCTACACGCCCTACCAGGCCGAGATCTCGCAGGGCCGCATGGAGGCGCTGGTCAACTTCCAGACCATGGTGTGCGACCTGACCGGCATGCCGATCGCCAACGCATCCATGCTGGATGAAGCCACGGCCGCCGCCGAGGCCATGACCCTGGCCAGGCGCTCGGTCAAGAGCAAGAGCAATGTGTTCGTGGTGGCCGGCGACGCGCACCCGCAGACCATCGAAGTCATCCAGACCCGCGCCAGGCCCCTGGGCCTGGAAGTGCGCCTGGCCAACTCCGCCGAGGAATGGAACGACCTGCTGGCCGGCGACTACTTCGCCGTGCTGGCCCAGTACCCCGCCACCAGCGGCCGCATCGACAACCTGCGCGCCGATGTGGACAAGGCGCATGCCAAGCAAGCCGCCTTCATCGTGGCCGCCGACCTGCTGGCCCTGACGCTCATCACGCCCCCGGGGGAATACGGCGCCGACATCGTGGTTGGCACCACCCAGCGCTTTGGCATGCCCATGGGCGCGGGCGGCCCGCACGCCGCCTACATGGCCTGCCGCGACGAGTTCAAGCGCAGCCTGCCCGGCCGCCTGGTGGGCGTGAGCGTGGACGTGCACGGCCAGCCCGCCTACCGCCTGGCGCTGCAGACGCGCGAGCAGCACATCCGCCGCGAAAAGGCCACGTCCAATATCTGCACTGCGCAGGTGCTGCCTGCCGTGATCGCCAGCATGTACGCCGTGTACCACGGCCCGGACGGCCTGAAACGCATCGCGCAGCGCGTGGCCAGCTACACGGCCATCCTGGCCAGGGGACTCACGCAGCTGGGCGCCCCCGTGCGCCCCCAGGGCTGCTTCGACACGCTCACGCTCAAAACCGACGGCGCTACCAAATCAATAGCTGCTCGCGCAGTGCAGATGGGCGCCAACCTGCGAATTTACTTCGAGAACTACCTCTGCATCTCGCTCGACGAGACAACCACGCGCGCCGATGTCGAACTGCTGTGGAAGATCTTCGCCCAGGACGGCCAGGCCCTGCCCACCTTCGAGGCGTTCGAGCACGGCGTGGAGCCGCTGATTCCCGCCGGGCTGCGCCGCGCCAGCAGCTACCTCACGCACCCGGTGTTCAACACCCACCACTCCGAAACCGGCATGCTGCGCTACATCCGCCAGCTGTCCGACAAGGACCTCGCGCTCGACCGCAGCATGATCCCGCTGGGCAGCTGCACCATGAAGCTCAACGCCACGAGCGAGATGATCCCCATCACCTGGCCCGAATTCGCCGGCGTGCACCCGTTTGCCCCCGCCGACCAGCTCCAGGGCTACCGCGAACTGGATGAACAGCTGCGTGCCTGGCTGTGCGAAGCGACCGGCTACGCGGGCATCAGCCTGCAGCCCAACGCCGGCTCGCAGGGCGAATATGCCGGCCTGCTGGCCATCAAGGCCTACCACGAGGCCCAGGGCGAGGGCCACCGCAACATCTGCCTGATCCCCAGCAGCGCGCACGGCACCAACCCCGCCAGTGCCCAGATGGTGGGCATGCAGGTGGTGGTGACGGCCTGCGACGCCAATGGCAACGTGGACCTGGCGGACCTGAAGGCCAAGTGCGAGCTGCACAGCGCGCACATTGCCTGCGTGATGATCACCTACCCCAGCACGCACGGCGTGTTCGAGACCCAGGTGAAGGAGCTGTGTGCCCTGGTGCACAGCCACGGCGGGCGCGTCTACGTGGACGGCGCCAACATGAACGCCCTGGTGGGCGTGGCCGCCCCCGGCGAGTTCGGCGGCGACGTGAGCCACCTGAACCTGCACAAGACCTTCTGCATTCCCCATGGCGGCGGCGGCCCCGGCGTGGGCCCCGTGTGCGTGGTGGAAGACCTCGTGCCCTACCTGCCCGGCCAGCCCGGCCGTGGCGACCAGCCCCTGGAGCCGAGCGCCGGCAAGGTCGGCCCCGTCAGCGCCGCCCCGCTGGGCAACGCCGCGGTGCTGCCCATCAGCTGGATGTACTGCCGCATGATGGGTGCCGAGGGCCTGCAGGCCGCGACCGAGACAGCCATCCTCAGCGCCAACTACATCAGCGCGCGCCTGAAGGACCACTACCCCACGCTCTACGCCTCGGCCAACGGCCATGTGGCGCACGAGTGCATCCTGGACCTGCGCGGCCTCAAGGACACCAGCGGCGTGATGGCCGAGGACGTGGCCAAGCGCCTGATCGACTACGGCTTCCATGCGCCCACGCTGTCCTTCCCCGTGCCCAACACGCTGATGGTGGAGCCCACCGAAAGCGAAACGCTGTTCGAGATCGACCGCTTCATCGACGCGATGATCGCCATCCGCGAGGAAATCCGGCAAATCGAAAATGGCGCGCTGCCGCAGGACGACAACCCGCTCAAGAACGCGCCGCACACGGCGCAAAGCCTGCTGGGCGCGCAGTGGACCCGCCCCTACGCCCGCGAGACCGCCGCCTATCCCGTGGCCGCCCTGCGCAGCAGCAAGTACTGGTCGCCCGTGGGGCGCGTGGACAACGTGTGGGGCGACCGCAACCTGGCGTGCAGCTGCATCCCGGTGTCCGACTACGCCTGACCGCGTGCGGTGCCTTGAGCGCCGCGACCAGCACTCGCAGCGCTTGCGGACCTGCCGCGCCGGAACCGCGCATCCGGCATTTGCCCGACTTGGCTGCGGGGGGCGACACGCGCCGCCGTACCAGCTCAGCGCAAGTACTTCGCTGCAGTACGAAGTATTGGCGAAATAGCAAGGTCGTAGTGCTGGGTGACCACCGATGATGGTGCCTCTGCCTCCTTGGGAGGGGGCAGCATTGGTCCAACCTCGAATATTCAAAAGCGGCAGGGGTCATCGGCAGCGACTGCGGAGCTGAGACCAGTGGTACAACTAGTGACTAGTGGAGGGATCGGTGTGTACCGCTTTCTTCCAGCGCGAGAGTCAGTTCCCGCAAAAATAAGCTGCCAACTAACGGCTCCCCCTCCGTCGTGGACAGCCCATCTCGCCATCCATGCGCACCGGGTTGCCAAAGGTCGCAGCCTACCAAACACAGCAGCCGGCACATTCACACCGTGAAGCCGATCACCGCGTAGTTCTACCTCAAGTGGCAGCGATCCGTGCGGTGATACGCCATAGCGCGGCCAACGACTGGCACTATTGCTGCGTGCGCTTGCAACGCTTGCTGTGTACCGGCAGGCAGATAGCGACGAAAGCAACGGCTAGCGAGGTGACGAGCACGCACAGAATCGGCCCGAAGCGGATGCGCAGAAGCCGCGCGGTGCGGCCAAGATCAGTCACAGGAAAAACAATGCCTCCCCCTTGAGGGATGGAGGCGCAAGCGCCCTCTCCATCTTTATGGCTTATGGGCTACGTGATGGCGCTTCGCCAATTCAAAGCACGGCTCGGTTCGCCCAGTGGTTAATGGGAAAGCGAAAGACCTCACCGACAGAAATTCCTTGCGCAAATAAAAAAACCATCCAGAGATGGGTGTTTCGCAAATTAACTAATTTCCCATCCAGGCAACACCTGGGAAATCGCCGGAGTCTCTCACACCGCGTGCGACATCAAGAGGTAAATTAAATTCTATATTAACCCGTTGAATTTCGTTACCGGCAACTACACGCCTTCCAATCAACATAATCAATCCGCCCTCCTTATCAACCTCGCGGGAGCCCGAAAAATATTCGACATCTCCACTTTTCAGCTGCACGCGCATTTTCACCTCTACCAAGTGCATTCCTGCCGTCGTCGGTTTAACGAGCACAGCTGCCGAAACCACATTTTTATCTAGCAAAACTGCGGGCGGCTCGCTTTGAAAAATGCGGTTCTCCTTGACCCGAAGGTGCCCATCTTCCCACGCTGGTGGCGGATTCAGAGAAGTACAGCCTCTTTGGTAAATCCAATTCGCATTTTTCCACCACGGGTTTATCGGAACACAAAGCGGCGTAGTCCCATCCTCAATCGCAGGCGCCAGCACTTGCCACTGAGAATTACCTATGGTGGGAGAGAGAGGTTCTTTACTCGTACGAATCGAAAATGCGAACCAACCCACTGAAACGAACCAGATCAAAAATAAAATCGCCACCAACTTCTTCGAGAGACGCAGATCCCAATGCATCTCAAGCATGCGACCGAGATGACAAAACACCCCACACATCAACAAAATCGATCCAAAAAAACCAACAATGGTATGCCTATAAATCGGAATACCCAACAGCTTCACCGCATTGACGGTCCATGAATCACTCAATGCAAAAGCGTTCAACAGGAAGTTAAAAAACGAAAGGCACAACCCAACCAAAATCAATGCATTGGCAGTAGATTTTCTCAAAACAATCAAATATAAACTGAGCGATAGAATAATCAATCCCACAAGCATGAAGATGGATTTTTTAAGCACCAAAATTGGGCCTACCGCGAAAATCCCCAAAAAGCCTAAAAAATACTTAATGGCAGCGAGTATTTTCACCCCCAAAACTACCTCGTTCTCCCTAAACGGCATGACACCTGACTGAGAGCTGATGATCATTTGCACGCATTGGATCAATCCCATCAAAAGGGCGGCGAATGCGATCATGCGAAACCTAGATCGACTGACAATCGCCACGATAACCATTGCGGGCAAAGCGGCGAGAAGCGCAGGTTTAGACAACATAAAGATGGGCGCGAACCAAGCCCACCACGGACTCTCATCCGCCGCATCTACCAATGCAAGCGCAGTGACAATTGCCACAAAAAAAGCAGCAAAATAACTAAAATTTATAAAGGTCTTTGTTTCAAAATCTGCAACTGCCAATACCGAAAATGCGACAAAAAACCGCAGCAAGTCACTGCTTGCCAATTTCCTAAAAGGCGCCAAACAAAATACGCCAACCAACATGGCCGAAAGCAAAACCGATGACCAAGTATAGAAATATGGAATCCAGGCGGCGGAAATCCTAAATTGATTTCCCAAAAAAGCAAGCAGCCGCTGAGGAAAGGGAATGTACCCGGCATCCGTTGAAAACAGCTTATGCAAAACTGATGGTGAATCGGCGTGAGCATAGTAGTTGGTAGCCATCTCGGCCCACATTTCACCGCCCAGCATCCAGTTAGGCTGCATCACCAATTGGCCCATCAAGTAGAGCAAAACTAAGGCAGCAAACAACCACCCGGGGCGCCGATCAGGACTCAGATCGGCGCGTGACGGTAATGCACTGACAGCGAACAACTCATCACGCATTTGGCGAAGTCGCTCCACGTTTTTCATACCGGACGAGAGCTCACGTTTGTCGCACTTTTTGCCAGAGTCACCCTATATTTCTCAGCATCCCAGTTCAACAACTCCGCAATTTGGTCGCCTGTCAGAACATTCAATTTACATTCGGGTTGCTGCCGCACCAAGACATCGAAGTAACACCGAAGTTGGGCCTTTTTTGCTTGTGTAAACGACGACTTGGCAAAAACTCCTTTTTCATTAATAAAAACAATCTCAGGAGAAAAATCGCTATGGCAATTTTCGTTTTGAAAAGTCTCACCCGATGCGTAGACGTGGGCAACAGGTCCAAGAAAAACGACATGATCTGGATACAAGGCCCAGTCGGATTGCAGTCTACGAAAAAGCCTGTCATCCAGCGCCAATTGCTGAATCCCTATGTCATCGACGGGCATATAAGAAGATACAGCACTAGCCGCAGAAAATGGCAGAAATTCAGCATCCTTCATAATTCGCTCACACCTAAGGCACGTCAGTAGGTTAGAAAGCAAATCATCGATTTCCGCGATGCTCTCTCCTCCCAACACTACGCCATGATTTGCCAGGAATATTACATTCACGTCCGGGCGGCCCCTCAAAACCTTTGCCGTCGCACGCGCAAGACACTCTCCCGGCTTCAGATACTCTATCGCCGCAAAATCAACAACTCTCCTCAAGAGGGCCTGTAAATCATCAAGATAATTTTTTCGAACCAAGTGCGCCAAGGCTTCTACGGCATGCAGATGCAAGACAATTCGATGCGGCATTAATGCATGCAGCATGGTCTCAATAGAAGGCCTTAGTGTGAAATCTCCTACAACTCTGGGTGTTTCAGAAAAACAATCCCGCGCAATGGCCGCATTCAGCCCGCTCAAGTCAACCGGAACAAAGATATTTTCCTTTTCAGCATTTGACAGCCAAGTTCCAGAAGCTTTAATCCAAAGCGTATCGCCTTCCTTCCAAGAAGCGTTCCCTCCAGCTCCTTGAACCAGCAGCGGGTCCGTGCCAATCTTTGCGCAGTAACTCCGGACATCATGTTCCATTGCAGTTCTAGAGCCAATCATTTCAGCCACCTATTTTTCTAAGCAAGTGTCGCAGCTCAGAAAATTCACCAAATGTAGCATCGGCTTCGGCCAAACCCTCACCTACTTTTACTCCATGATGAATTTTTTGAAGCGTCACAGCATTGATTTTTTCGCGCGCCCCTTGTATATCGTTGATAGCGCTATCACCGATCATCCAAATACAGGCACCCTTCGGCCGCATTTTTTGTAGTGCAATTTCAAAGGGTGCTTCGTGTGGCTTATCGAATCCAGCCTCTTCGCTCGTGACGATATAATCGAAATAGTGATCAAGACCAAAATATACTACCTTTCTAAACTGAATCTGCGCAGTCAGATCCGTAACAATGGCAGTAGGAATACCCAGCAGACGAATATCATCCAACAACTCCTTGACTTCGTCAAATAGAATTGCATTGCTCAGAAATGTTCGCCAATAGGTTTGCTCAAAATCGAGCGCCAGAAGCACCTGGGAACCCAATCCCATGATCTCCAACATCCTCTGCAAATAAAGTAACCGACTATGGGAAGATGCAGTATTTTTTAGACGCTCTTTAACTTCTGATCGGGCTTGACTAAACGCTTTATCAAAATCATCTGCAGATATTGAAAAGCTTTTTGCAGCCTTTTGCCGGATCGCTTGCTGCGCTGCGAAATGCGCGGGCTCATACGGATATAACGTATTATCCGTGTCAAACAAAATCGCATCGGGAAGACGATCAAATCGCCCATTATTAATAATCTTCATTTAATAAATCGCGTAGTCAGAGCTTGATTAATATGGGTGAGCGTGATCAATTGCATCAACCCCAACATACCATCCTGCCATATTGGCGAAATATCTAGAAAGTCACGAACACGAGGGCATAGAATTTCCGCAGCCATGGCAACATCCTCAGCAGATGTTTCTCCCTCAATTGTGAGTTGCACGTCCGAGCCGTCATCGCTCATGACAACATCAACATGCAAGCCACAAACGCCAACGAGAATTCGATGAATAGTAAGTTCGTTGAACCCATTCCTAGTATTTACAATTAATTTCAAACGAAGCGGATGTTTATCATCCACACCTTCTAACATTCCAGGATGAATCGGCTGCAGAGAAAGGACCAAATCCGCATGCTTGGATTGTGGTCGAATAAATTGCTCGGAATCCGGTTCTCTTTTCTTGAATGACCCCAAGACCTTGTCCAGCGTGTGCCCACGCTGGTGCACGTCACGTCTTATCTTGAAATAGCGACGCAACCCTTCATCAATCTCAAGATATATTTTGAGATTATAACAGTCTCGAAGTGCACGAAGGTACAGTGCGTGTAATCCACTCGCAATGATAAAATCATTGCTGTGAAGCACAAAGGGCCTGCTCATTTTTCCTGTTTTATGATCATAATGCCGCAAGAGGATGTTTTTTCCATCCGATAACGAGACAAGATCGTTACAAAATCCTTCTAGGTCATTCGCCATGGGATTCAAATGTGTCATTACCTGCCACATCGGCCTCTGCCTGTCCCACAAGTGATAATCGTCACCTGAAAGCTTGACTGTCGAGTGGTCACCGAACAATGCTGAAATCGCATCAGCGAATGTATCTTTGCCCGCCCCAGAATCTCCCGCAATTCCCACAACAAAAGGGTTGCGGCTAAGGCGAAAGAAATCGTTTCGACTGATAGTTTCCCTCCAAATTCTGATGGCAAGAATTCCACCGATTGCAGCCATCATCGTGTAAAGAAGCGATGCTGCGTGCCCACTTAATGGAGCGGTAATGGGAAACAAGCTGGCAAGCGCGAATTTATTGCCATTCGAGAAATGCAAAGGTGTTAATAGCAGAGCGCTTGCCACGTATACCACTGAAAATGCCCCCACCAGCAAGACCGCAATGCGACCACTCATCGCTTGATAGAGAACAAGGAATGGAATGCACCATACAAACCACCCGGGTGAAGAAGGTGTTAATACGACAACGAGCAAAAATGACATTCCAATAGTGGCTTGAAACAGCTCAAAATTCAGACGCCGCACTCGCCATGTCAAGTAAAGGACTAGCAGGTAAGTCAAGGGGACAATAAAAATGTAAACATTACCCGCAAGACCTACCGCCAGCTGGTATATCTTTTCCATTTCTGGATTGTTCAACAGCATCTGCATGCCCGCAGATGAGAACACGAAGGCGCCACCGAGCACAAGAACAGCGAGGGAAAAGCCACCGGCGAACTCCAGTGCCCGCTGCCTAAGAGCGCGATTGTGGATTAAATAGATCGCAAAAAATGGAGCGGCCACGATCATGCTCAATTTTGCTGAAATTGCGACTGCCAAAAGTGCCCCACCCCATCTTAAATCCACTCTGCGCACACAAAGCATCGAAAGAACCAAGAACAAGGCAGGGATTAGATCATTTAAACCAAACCCATAACTCGCAACAATAATGATGGGGGACAGCCAATAGGCCAACAAAATTAATTTTTGTTGATTGGGAAGTAGTTTTCGAAGCGTCAGCAACAAACAAAAATCAGCGCACAGCAGTGTGAAATCATAGGCGTATTCCAAAGGAGCGCCAATGACCTTCGCCGCAAACACAAAAGGAAGGAACGGCAGCCACATTGCATATCCATAGGGAAAAGCAACTAGGTCACCGCCCTGGTTCATCCAGACCGACCAGGGGTCGACAGTTAATACCGAGGTGCCTATATCCAGGAATGGGGCATACCAGTTTGCGATGGGTAGTGGGCTCAACGCAATTATCAGCACCACCCGTAGCATCAGCCCTAAAAGAAAAAATGGATGTATAAACAGCTTTTTCATTTGAAATTAATCGTGGCTTCCCAGAGGTCAGGGCGTTTAGTGCAAACAGCATCTGCCACGATGTGTCGCTCCGTCAGAAGCGATGCCAGTTCGGGAATTTCCACAGTAGCGTCTCGGCCTTGAAGCTCGGGAGAAACAAGGCAAAGTTTGAATCCAGCATCTTTTAATCTGCCCGCTTCTTCTTCTTCCAATGAAAAATGCGTGAAGCAGTCCACCCAGACCCAATCAACTTTACCAGCCAAAGATAGTGCTGTTTCGATGGATTCAAATTCTGAAACTCGTACCGCGCAACGTCTTTCGCCAGCATTAGACCACTTAATCATAAATGGAAACGATTGATCTAGAAAGAAATAATTAGATATGCCGTTGGATTTCATCAATGAGATGAGATATGGCTCCAACCCCTCTTCTTTCACATTGAGTATAAGAGTGCCGTGTCGATATAGACCAATCCACTCCTCGAAAGATTCCCCGGGCTTGCAGGGATCATGGTGGATAATAAGTTGCCCATGATCCGTTCTGACGTCAACTTCCACACCATACTTCGAATCGGTCGATATCAACTCTGTTATTGTGTTACGACGATGAGAGATGATTTCCATCATTTGGCTCTTTTCCTCAATTGGAAGCTGAAATCAATGGTTCTTTTTATAAATTTTTTCTTTGCTGCCCAATTTATATTCCAGTGCGAAAAGCCATGCGCTCTCTCGCCAAACGCAACCGGAAAACGATACACCTTGATCTTTTGCTCCTGAGCTTCATAGTATGCATAAAGATCAAGGGAAAAATCTGTTGGAGCACTTTCCCAAGATTCAAAGAATCTTCGCGAGAACATTGTTGGCTGGGCATTGATGTCCCACATCGGACGCATGAGAAGTACTGTTTCAAACATACTCATTCCAACAGTAAAAAATACATCCATAATGGGCCGACCATAACGGCGCCCTTTTACGAATATATCTTCTCCATGCTTTTCAAACAGATCAAGACCGGAAAGCACGTCCTGGGGGTCTGTTTGCATATCGGCATGAGTCCATCCTAGTAGGCTTCCTCGCGCCGCCTTCAGCCCGGCAATAATACCGTATCCGTATCCTTGATTGATTTCAACACGAGTACTTCTGCACCCGCGATACGAGGGAAGCAACCGATCGAGCACCTCACTCGTATTGTCAGTGGAACCATTGTCCACGAGAATGACCTCAATATTCTCACCTTCTGTCAGTGTCTTGCAGCGATCCAGAAGTAACGGGATATTTTTTGCCTCGTTATAACAGGGAATGACCAAGGAAAATTTCATTGAGGCCTCCCCGCAGGGCGACTGCGGAAAACGAAAAATTTCATACCCAAAAAATTAAGACAAGCCGAAAACCCTGTTGCAACAATGAATGCAATATTTATTACAAAAGTATTTGCTCTAAAGAATTTCAGCATCAATGAGTTGACAACAACATTGGCAAGAAGTGTCCCTGCATATAACATTGCGAATCGCCACATAGTGCCGGATACCTTCGGCTTATGACCAAAGGTCCAGATTCGATTCGCGAAGTATGCAAACAAAGTTCCTGCCAAAAATCCAATTGTTTTTGCCATTTCGACCCTGGTCAATTCCAAAGCGACAATACTGCGGTAAGTCAAAAAATCCAGGATAACTGTAGTCACGCCGACAACCAGAAATATCGTCAACTCGCGTCTAAGCATGCGGATCTTTCGGCAATTCGGGAATGATTGCTTGGTAGCCTCGCTCTAGGACCGCCACTTGCTCGGGAGGTATGCGGGGGTCTAGGCCCAGCCGATAAGGGTGGCTCGTCCATTTGTGAAAACAGGATTGCCAGTATTCGAAAGTTTTCAGATCCGCCGGGGTACCCCAGCATAAGTAACTGTCTACCTCAAAAAGATGGCATCGCAAGCCGAGCGCGATCGCGTCATTAATGAGGGAATCAATATAAAATTCGCCGTTAACCCGGCCATCACGCTCAAGGAGTCGCTCGTAGGCGCGTCGGTAATCCGCTTCACGACGGAAGGTGAAAGTTCCCAAGACCACGGGGTCAGAGGCAGGCGCATCCAGTGGTTTTTTTACCGAAATATGCTTGACTATGCCATCTTCTGCATCTATCCATCCGAACATATTCGGATGACGCGTGGCGTTCGGATATGACCGGATACCCCAAACAATCACGTCGACCTGAGGATCGTTTGCAAGCCTGGAGAAGATATCCATATCATAGAGCGCTCCGTTGTCACAAGCACCAATGGTGATTGGAGTCATGCTTTGCCCTCGCTCTTGCACCAGTGCCTCCACACCAATTGACGCGGTACATGCTTGGCCTTCCGTAACATGATCGACTTTTTTAATGATCGCGTCGGGATATAGGTTTTTTAGCTCATCAACTATATTCTCGTATCCTGCCATATCCGATCGAAGGACAAAAACGTGCTGCTCTGCGCTGGGGAGATCATGAGTAGCCTGAGCCACCATCGATCGACCCGAGACTGGAATAAGAGGCTTAGTCTGGACGTAACCCTCGTTCACAAAACGCTGGCCCAATCCAGCCATGGGGATTACCAGAGCCCCACGTGGGACAGATTTATTCTTCGGTGGCGCAATCAAAGCTTTGAATACTCTTGACCAGGCATTGTATTCTTCAACATCCTCGGGTGTACCCCACTGCATGAAGTGCTGCAATGGATAAACTGCTACCGATTTTCCATCTTCAACCAGTACTTTGCAAGAAAGGCTTACATAATATTCGCCCCCAACATTCAGATCCCGATCAATCACCGCGTCAAATGCCCGGCTCATAAGCTGTGCAGATGAAAAATAATATGTACCACTTGATGCATACTCATTCATGCGGTCGGATGTGTATGGTTTCTTTTCCTGGATATCCTGCATCCATCCGTCTTTTTCGAGCATGTATGCGTAGTTTGTATTCCCCAACGAATGCGGATGAAATCCTTTATAGGCTGGTACAGCTCCTGAACAGCCCGTCTGTTTAACAAAATCCTTAAAGTTATGCCAATCCCAGTAACACGTGAAATCACAATAATTAATGACTACTTCCTGCTTTGGGTCAAGCAGATGTGCAACTTGACGAATCGCATTTACCGGACCGAGCTTGTGCGGCGGTATGCCAACAATTTTTCCTGATGGGCAATATTGCCGCAAAATTGCTTCCATACGGTATGATGGCTCATCCAGATGTGCCTGATTGCAGATAAAAACGAAGTTTTCTTCACCCGGGAACATGTCAATGACATGCGCCACAATCGGTTTTCCTTCAATTTCTATCAGTGGTTTCGGAACTTCATAACCGGCGCGACGAAATCTTTCTCCAAAACCTGACATAGGGATAACTATTTGCAAAGTTCGCCTCTTAATGTTTAAAATTCTCATGCAATATGCGGGTCCAGCAAATTGCGACATGCTCTCTTCATCCCACTAACACACTTATCGTGCAGAGAACTGCGCAGTTCAATCTTGTGCCGGCCGACACCGGTTATCAATCGGTCTATGGACAAGGCAGACACCGTTCCCCCCACAGTGGTTGAACACCCTCGGAGAGGACTGGCAAGTTGCACATAGGGTGATCTCACGGACATGCATAGACTCACATGCGGTAGAGCCGCTCATTGATTTCGAACGCATGCGCCCCAGTCCTGTCCGCAGCGCTTCCCCTAGGGTTTGCCAGATGTCACGACTTGCTTGATCATAGCTTCGGAGCAGCCTGCCGAAGCCTAAGACCATCGGCGCGTGCTGCGCCTGTCTCGTTCTTCTCCTCCATGCCGCACAAAGGGCAAGAGGCATGCAGCAAGCGGAGAGAGTCCTCCAGGTCAATATCTCGCTTTCAACGTCGACCTTATGTCAAGCGTTCGACGCTACTCGATTGGTTTTACGCATTTTTTGCTTTTATTGCCATCAGTTTCGTTAAATTGCTGCACAGGAGTTGGAGTACAAAGCTGACAGTGGTAAATCGCTTGTTGTTAAACAGGTACTGACAACAACGGTTCGCCCGCCGTCCCAAAACGATGACTGTGGGTGGAGCCAGTTCCGAACGCTTACACTGGCGCGCCACTGACGCCATGCATGCACTTGCGTCCCTCGTTAGATTACTAAGGAATTCCGTGCGCCTCTCCTCTTCCCTCATACTTGCCGGCTCGCTGGCCGCTTCATTTTTCTGCGCGCACGCACGGGTTCAGGGCCCGGTGACCACGGCCAGCGGCCTGGTCTATGAGTCCCTCAAGGAAGGCACGGGCGAATCGCCCAAGGCCACCGACACGGTGAAGGTGCACTACAAGGGCACGTTCCTGGACGGCAAGGAATTCGACAGCTCCTACAAGCGCGGCGAGCCCACCGAGTTCCCGCTCAACCGCGTGATCCCCTGCTGGACCGAAGGCGTGCAGCGCATGAAACCCGGCGGCAAGGCCAAGCTGACCTGCCCGGCAGCGATTGCCTATGGCGAGCGCGGCGCTGGCGGGGTGATTCCGCCCAACAGCACGCTCAACTTCGAGATCGAGCTGATCTCGGTGCGCAAGTAAGAAGACCCATGCTGCTGAAGGTCGGTGACCTCGCGCGGCGCACCGGCCTCACGGTGCGCACGCTGCACCACTACGACGAAATCGGGCTGCTCAAGCCCTCGGGCCGGTCGGACGCCGGCTACCGGCTGTACAGCCAGGCCGACGTGCAGCGGCTGCATGGCATCCAGACCATGCGGCAGATGGGCCTGCCGCTCAGCGACATCGGCGACCTGCTGGTGGGCGACACCATGGCGCCCGAGCGCATCATCGGCCAGCAGATCCGCGCGCTCGACCAACAGATATCGCAAGCCACCGAACTGCGCGGCCGCCTGACCATGCTGCGCGATGGCCTGATGGCAGGGGCCGAGCCCGACATGGGCAACTGGCTCGAAGCGCTGGCGCTCATGACGACCTATGGCAAGTACTTCAGCTCGGCCGAGCTCAAGCAGATCTTCACCAACTGGAGCCTGATCGAAGCCGACTGGCTGGTCGTGAAGGACCTGGTGCAGAGCGCCATGGACCGCCAGCTGCCGCCCGACGCCCCGGAGGTGCAGGCGCTGGCGTACCGCTGGATGGCGCTGATGCTGCACTGGATGGGCGGCGACATGGACCTGCTGGAGCGCTGGGGCCACATGTTCCGCACCGAGCCCACCACCCACGGCCGCAACCATGCGCCGCCGGGCGAAATGATCGAGTACGTCGAAGTCGCCATCAAGCTGCGCATGAACCTGCTCGACAAGTACCTGACCCGCGACGACCTGCGCGCGCTGGGCCATGTGCCCCACACCCAGTGGGCGGCGCTGGAGGGCTCGGTGCAGCAACTGCTGGCGCGCGGAGTGGCCCCGCAGCACGCCGACGCTGCGGCGGCGGCACGGCGCTGGGATGCGCTGTTCGGCCAGCTGACACGCAACGACGCGGCGCTGCGCCAGAAGCTGCTCACCGCGTCGATGCAGGAGCCCTTGCTGCAGGCGGGCTCGCCACTGAGCGCGCCCGTGCGTGCGTACCTGCACGCTGCCCTCGCCCACGTGCATGCCGCCGCTGCGGGGCCAGCCGCGCCACCCATCCGTAAAAAAACAGTAAAAATCGCTTGACCCTCACGCAACGTGAGGCTTGACAGTCGGTCTTCTGACAGACCGACCCATGACTGCCGACCCTTCCTCTCCCGTTCTCCCCGCGTCCCCTGCCGCCGCAGGGCGCCTGCACGCGCTGGACCACCTGCGCGCCACCATGATGTGGCTGGGCATCGTGCTGCACGCTTCCATCGCGTACATGGCAGCCCCCTCGCCCCTGCCCTGGCACGACGACCTGTCCACGCCCGTGGCCGACCTGCTGGTGGCGGTGATCCACGCGTTTCGCATGCCGCTGTTCTTCATCCTGGCGGGGTTCTTCGTGGCACTGCTGGTGCAGCAGCGTGGGCTGGCCGGCATGGCCCGCCACCGCGTGCGCCGCCTGGGCCTGCCGTTCGCGGTGTTCTGGCCGCCGCTGTTCATCGCCACCACCCTGCTCGGGCTGATGTTCCTGCACCGCATGGCGCACGGCACCTGGGGTGTGGACCGCAGCCTGCTGCCCCGGGGCCCCAACGTTCCGCAAGGCCCGCCCACCATGCACCTGTGGTTCCTGTGGATGCTGCTGTGGCTGACCCTGCTCACCCCACCGGTGTGGGCCATGGCCCGGGCGCTGCCACAGTCCGCGCAGCGCGGCCTGCAGGCCATCGCGGCATGGCTGTGCGCATCGCCGGTGGGTGGGGTGGTGCTCACGCTGCCGCTGGCCTGGATCGGCGCGCACTACGACCACGGCATCGTCACACCCAGCGGGTCCTTCCTGCCGCCGCTCGCGGAATGGGTGCACAACGGCCTGTTCTATGCATTCGGCCTGTGCCTGTACGCCCAGCGGCGACGGCTGATGGCGCGCTACGAACGGCTGTGGCCGGTGTTCGCCGCCGCGGGTCTTGCATGCTTCATGGTGACGGGGTTTCTGTCGGAGATATTGGCCCAGCCCGAAGCATCGGCCTTCGCGCTGGTGCTGCTGACCGGTGGATTCACCGACGTGCTGGCCGCGCCCGTGTCGGCCACCCGGCACCTCCAGTTCTGGATGGCGCTGGCCTACAACGCCGCGTCCTGGCTGTGGAGCTTTGCGCTCATCGGCCTGTTTCTGCGGCATATGGCGCGGCCCAGGGCCTGGCTGGCCTACCTGGCAGACAGCGCGTACTGGGTGTACCTGGTGCACCTGCCGCTGACGGTGGGCTTTGGCGCGCTGCTGTACGGCGTGCCGATCCCCGCGACGGCCAAGATCTTTCTCAACGTGCTGGCGACCACGGCCCTGTGTTTGGCCAGCTATCACCTGTGTGTCCGCTTTACCGCGGTGGGCCAGTTGCTCAACGGCCACCGCCATTCCCGCCCCTACCCTGGAGAACCTGTCCATGCCCACTGACACCCCCACCCGCGACAATCCTCCGCCGCGCGCCGAGCATGCCCGGCCCGCACCGGCAAGCCCGGCAGGCCCGGACCAACGCGCCGCATTGCTCAAGGACCGCAACTTCCGCTGGCTGACCGGCGGCGCTTTCCTCTCGATGCTGGGCGACCAGTTCACGCTCATCGCCCTGCCCTGGCTGGTGCTGCAGATGACCGGCGACACGCTGGTGCTGGGCACCGTGCTGGCACTCATCAGCGTGCCGCGCGCGCTGTTCATCCTGATCGGCGGCGCGCTGGTGGACCGCCACTCGCCCAAGCAGGTGCTGATGATCACCAAGTACATCAACCTGGTGCTGCTGGCCGTGCTGGCCGCCCTGGTGCTGGCCGGCAGCCTGACGCTGTGGATGGTGTACGCGCTGTCGCTGGGCATTGGCCTGGCCACGGCGTTCAGCATCCCGGCGGGGGTCGCGATGATGCCGCACGTGGTGGCCCGCCACCAGCTGCAGGCCGCCAATGGCGTGAACCTGGGCCTGCGCCAGCTCACGATGTTCCTCGGCCCGCTGCTCGCGGGCCTGCTCATCGCGCTGTTTGGCGACGCCGCCACGGCCGGCGCCGGCGGCCATGGCGGCACCCGCGCCAATGCCACCGGCATTGGCCTGGCCTTCGCGCTGGACGCACTGAGCTTTGCGCTGTCGGCCTGGACGCTCTCCAAGGTGCGCACCCACGGCGGCACGCCGCAGCCCGCGGCGGCCCCGCAGGCCGTGCTGTCATCGGTGGCGCAAGGCCTGATGCATTTCTGGCGCGACGGCGAGCTGCGCACCTGCTTTCTCTACTGGAGCGCCATTGCCCTGTTCATCATGGGGCCCATCCACATCGCCATCCCGGTGCTGGCCAGCAGCACGCCGCAGCTGGGCGCGGCGGCCTTCGGCATCATGGTGGGCGCCCATGGCGCGGGAACATTGCTGGGCATGGTGGTGTCCGGCATGGTGCCCCGGCTGCGCATCGGCAGCCTGGGCATGACCATCCTCGCGTTCGACGCGGTCATCGGCGCCCTGTTCATGCCCATGGGCCTGATCACGGCCGTGTGGCAGGGCTCTGTGCTGATGCTCGCCATCGGCCTGCTGGGCGGCTTCATGCAGGTGAGCGTGTTCACCTGGATCCAGCAGCGCGTGCCTCCCGCGCTGCTGGGCCGCGCGATGAGCCTGTTCATGTTCATCTTCATGGGCCTGGCACCCATCTCCGCCGCCGTCACGGGCTGGGTGATGAAGAGCATCACGCTGGCCCAGCTGTTCGCGGCCAGCGGCGGCACGCTGGTCGTGCTGGCGGCGCTGGCCTTCGTGCTGACGCCCATGCGCCGCGTGAGCGATGCACCTGCGGCGGTGCGCTGAAATGCCAGAACCCGGCCGCACCCAAGGAAGGGGGCGGCCGGGAGGGTCGGTGCACGAGGCCTGGGACAACCTGCCTAGCGCAGGCGCATGCGGGAAACCCCGCCGGGCTCAGACCTCGGTCACGAACTGCTCGCGGGGGCGGCGCACCTTCTTCAGGCTCACCAGCCAGTCGCCCTCCTCGGCACGATAGCCCAGCGGGAGAATCGAGACGCTGCGCAGGCCGCGTGCACGCAGGCCCAGGATCTCATCGAGCGCGTTGGGGTCGAACCCCTCCATCGGCGTGGAGTCCACCTCCTCGAACGCGGCGGCAATCAGGGCCGCGCTCATGCCGATGTAGGCCTGGCGCGCCGCGTGCTGGAAGTTCACTTCCGCATCGCGCTGGGGGTAGCTGGAGAGCAGCATCTGGCGGTAGTTTTCCCAGCCCTCGTTCTTGAAGCCGCGCTGGTCATTGGTCAGGTCGAACATCATGTTGATGCGCTCGGCCGTGTAGTTGTCCCATGCCGCGAACACCAGCAGGTGGGAGCCGTCGGTGATCTGCGCCTGGTTCCATGCGATGGGCTGGATGCGCGCGCGCACGGCGGGGTCGGTCACCACGATGATCTCGAAGGGCTGCAGTCCGCTGGAGGTGGGGGCGAGGCGCGCGGCTTCGAGAATGCGCTCGACCTTGTCCTGCGGCACCGCCTTGGCGGGGTTCATCTTCTTGGCGGCATAGCGCCATTGCAGTTTGTTCAGCAGGGGCTGGGCGGCCGCAGTGGTATCAAGGGTGGTCATGGTCGAATCCTGTGGTGAAAGGGTATTTGCAGGGCATGGGTGACAAGGGCCCGGTGTAATGAACTGTAGGCAAACACCCCCGGTTCGGTAAGCCATCCCCGGGAAAAGCATTGTTCCCATTTGGCCAACAATCGGCCCTTGAAATGCGGGTTACCGGTCCGTGCCCGCTCGCGTGCGCCGCTTCGCGGGGGGTGCCCTGCGGCGGCTCCCTTGTGCGTCCAGGGGTTACGCCGTGGGCCCCCCAGGGGCCAGGCCTCACGGGCGTACACTTGCGCGCATGCGCCCCGGGCGGCCCCGGCTGGGCGCCCCACCACGCCCGCGCCTGCCTCTCCTTCACGTTGACGCCACGCCCCCTTCATGAGCGAACCCGACCTGTCCTTTCTGGATCCTGCCCGCCGGATGCCAGCCCATGCGGCGGACACCGCGGGCCCACCCGTCGTGCGGACGGCGCCGCCTGCCGCGCGGGAGGGCTCGCCGGCCGACAGCCTGGTGGCGGAGCTGCGGGCCTACCAGGCCGAACTCGAGAGCCAGAACAAGGTCCTGCGCTACAGCCAGACGGTGGCCGAAAGTGCCTACGAGCGCTTCGAGACGCTGTTCGCCAGCGTGCCGCTGGCCCTCATGGTGGTGGACGAGCACGATCTGGTGGTGCAGGCGAACTCCATGGCGCACCGATCATTCCAGCCCACCGAGCGCGACCGCCCTCTCTCGGCGCTGATGCCCTTCGTGCGCGCGCAGGACGCCAGGCGCGTGCGCGAGGCCTTCGCGCTGGCGCGGGACCTGGGCCGCAGCGAGGCCAAGGAGGTCGTGTTTTCCATCAATGCGGACACGCGCATCACCGGCGATCTGCACATCGCGCACATCGAGGCACCACAAAGCAACGGCCCGCCGCTGCCGCAGTTCCTGTGCGCGGTGATCGACCAGGGCCCTCTGCTCGCGGAACGCCAGGCGCTGCAGCACAGCGCGGCCACATTGCAGCAGCGCAACGAGCAGCTGCACGCGAGCGAAAGGCGGCTCGAAGCCGTCATCAACTCGGCGCTGGACGCCATCATCTGCGTGGACCAGCACCGGCGCATCACGGTCTTCAACCCCACAGCGGCCGCGCTGTTCCAGTGCAGCGCGAGCGATGCGCTGGGCAGCACCCTCGACCGCTTCCTGCCCGATGCCGCCCAGGCCCTGGCGTTTGCGCAGCTCACCACGCAGGCCATGCTGGGCGAGATGACCGCCCTCACCGCCAGCGGCAAGGAGCTGGCCGTGGAAGTGAGCGTCTCGTTCGAGCGCCACGCCGAAGGCGAAACCACCACCGTCTTCGCCCGCGACCTCACGGGCCGCAAGAAGGCCGAGGCGCACCGCAACGAACTCGAGGCGCAGCTGCGCGAGTCGCAGAAGATGCAGGCCGTGGGCACCATGGCCGGCGGCATCGCGCACGATTTCAACAACATCCTGGGGGCCATTCTGGGCAACGTGGCGCTGGCCCAGGCCGACTGCGCGCCGGGCTCTCCCGTGCTGGTGAGCCTGGGGGAAATCGACAAGGCCGGCCGCCGCGCGCGCGACCTGGTGCGCCAGATCCTCACCTTCAGCCGCAACGAACCGCCACAGCGCTCGGCCGTGTCGCTGGCCGAGGTCGTGCACGACACCGAGCGCCTGCTGCGCGTGACCCTTCCACCCGCCATCGAGCTGCACATGCAGCTGCAGGCGGGCCTGCCGCCTGTTCTGGCGGATGCCACGCAGGTGGAGCAGGCGCTGCTCAACCTGTGCACGAACGCGGTCCACGCCATTGGCACGGAGCGCGGCAGCATCCATGTGGAGGCGGCCACCGTGCAGCCCGACCAGCGCCTGAGCGAACGGCTGGGCCTGGCGCCCGTGGACTACGTGGCCCTGTCGGTGCGCGACAGCGGCCCGGGCATGGATGCGGCGACGCTGGAACGCATCTTCGAGCCGTTCTTCACCACCAAGCCGGTGGGCCAGGGCACCGGCCTGGGCCTGGCGGTGGTGCATGGCGTGATGCGCACCCATGAGGGCGGCGTGGACGTGCACAGCGCGCCGGGCCAGGGCAGCCGGTTCACGCTGTATTTCCCGGTGGCCGCCGCAAGCGCCGCCGCCGAGCCCCCGGTGCCGATGCCGGCAGCGACGGCCACCACCCCCGCCGCCGCGCCGGACGCACCAGAGCCCCCAGGGTGCGAGCCGCCCCCGAGAAAGCCCCATGTGATGTACGTGGACGATGACGAGGCCCTGGTGTTCCTGGTGCAGCGCCTGCTGCGCCGCCGCGGCTACGAAGTCAGCGGCTTCACCGACCCGCACGAGGCCAAGGCAGCGCTGAACGCGGCGCCCGATTGCTACGACCTGCTCGTGACCGACTACAACATGCCGGGCTTTTGCGGCGTGGACCTGGTGCGGGAGGCCCGCCTCATCCGGCCCGACCTGCCGGTGGCCCTGGCCTCGGGCTACGTCACGGCCGAGATCGAACAGGCCGCGCTGGCCGAGGGAGCGCAGGCGCTGATCCACAAGCCCAACGACGTGGAAGAGCTTTGCGCCACCGTGCAGCGCCTGGTGGGCGGCGACGATGCCGCCCGGTGAAGGCCCCTCCGCGCCCGCGGCCCAGGCGTGCGCGCCTGGAGCCGCCGCCTGCCCCGCCCCACGGGCGCTGTACGAGGACGCGGACCTGCTCGTGCTCTGCAAGCCGTCGGGCCTGCTGTGCGTGCCCGGGCGCGGCCCGGACAAGCAGGATGCCTTGAGCACCCGCGCCCAGCAGCACTGGCCAGGGGCGCTGATCGTTCACCGGCTGGACCAGGCCACCTCGGGCCTCGTGCTGATGGCGCGCCACCTGGAGGCCCAGCGCCGCCTGAGCCGTGCCTTTGCCGAGCGCACGGTGCACAAGCGGTACCAGGCGGTGGTGCGGGGATGCATGGACCAAGGCACTGCCGACCCCGCGGCATGGCAGGAGATCGACCTGCCCATCGCCGCCGACTGGGCCCGGCGCCCGCTGCGGGTGATCGACGCCACGCAGGGCAAGCCCAGCCTGACCCGCTGGCGCGCGCTGAGCTGCGACCTGGCCGCCCGCACGACGCGGGTCGAGCTTGCGCCCGTCACCGGCCGCACCCACCAGCTGCGTGTGCACCTGGCGGCCGTGGGCCACGCCATCCTGGGAGACGCACTGTATGCCGACGCGGCCACCCAGGGCCTCGCGCCGCGCCTGCTGCTGCATGCCAGCCACCTGGCCTTTGCACACCCGGCGACCGGAGCGCACCTTGCCCTCGAATGGGCGGCGGATTTTTGACCCCGCGGCCGGAGCCGCCCGCCGCTACAGCCGCGCCGGCGCCACGGGCCGCGACATCGCCCATTGCACCGCCAGGATGCTGGCCAGCACCACCAGCATGCCGGCCAGCGACACGCCCGTCATGGCCTGGCCCAGCAGCACCCAGCCCAGCAGCACGGCCGTGACGGGGCTGAGCAGCCCGAGCGACGACACCGCCACCGACGGCAGTCGCGCTATGCCGCGAAACCACAGCGCATAGGCCAGCAACGCGCCCGCGATGCTCAGGTAAAGATACCCGCCCACCTGGGAGGCGGTGAGCGCGGGCAGCGGCGGGTCCACCAGCCAGGCCACGGGCGCGAGCATGATGCCGCCGGCCAGCAGTTGCCACCCCGTGAACGCCAGCACCGGCAGGTCGGACCGCCAGCGCCGCGACCAGAAGGTGCCTGCCGCCATGCACACGGTGCCGACCAATGCCGCGCCGACGCCCACCATGTCCCACCGCGCACCGGGCGACAGCAGCAGTGCGGCCATGCCGAGCACGCCGGCCGCGCCTGCGCCCAGGGCCAGGGCGGGCGGGCGGCGGTGATCCAGTGCCCAGGCCAGGCCCATCACCACCAGCGGGCCCACCGCGCCCACCACGGCGGCCACGCCGCCCGGCAGCCGGTAGGCGGCCACGAACAGCAGCGCCTGGAAAACGCCGATGTTGAGCGCCGCCAGCACCATCAGCCGCCGCCAGCCCACCCAGTCGCCCCACGCCGGCCAGCGGCGGCACCACAGCACCAGCAGCAGGCCCGCGGGCAAGGTGCGCAGCAGCGCGGCGGTGAAGGGCCGGTCGGGTGGCAGCAGCTCGGTGGTGACGATGTAGGTGGAGCCCCAGATGACCGGGCCCACGGCCGTGGCGAGCGCATCCAGCCAGGGAGAGGTGCGGGTGCTTTGCATGGCAATTTATCTTCAAATCAAGATAAAAATACTCTACCATACAATCTTGAAATCAAGATAAATCGATCACAAAGCCCATGGCCACCCCACGCCAGCCCGACGCCGTAGACGCCATCCTGGCCCAGTGGAGCCGCGAGCGCCCCGACCTAGATGTGAGCCCCATGGGCCCCATCGGGCGCATCAAGCGCTGCGCCGCGCTGCTGCAGCGCAGGCTCGACGAGACCTTTGCCGGGTTCGGACTGAGCTTCTGGGAGTTCGACGTGCTGGCCACGCTGCGCCGCAGCGGCGCGCCCTACTGCCTGGCGCCGACCACGCTGTTCTCCACCCTCATGGTCACCTCGGGCACCATGACGCACCGCATGGGCAAGCTCGAGGCCCAGGGCTGGATCACGCGCCTGCCCAACCCCGACGATGCGCGCAGCTCGCTGGTGCAGCTCACCGCCGAGGGGCTGGCGCTGATCGACCGCGCTGTCGAGGCCCACGTCGCCAACGAGCACCGCATCCTGGCGCCGCTCAAGGCCGCCGACCTCGCGGCGCTGGACGCGCGGCTGTCGCTGCTGCTCGCGGCGCTGGAGCCTGCCGGAGACAGCTGAGCCGGGCGTCCCGCAGTACGATGGGGGGATGCCTCATACCCACCTCTACATCCTCACCGGCGCATCGCGCGGCATGGGGCTGGCCATGGCCCAGCAACTCCTGCGCAGCGGCAACACCCTCATCTGCATCGCGCGCAGCGCCAATGCGGACCTGGCCACCGAAGCCAAGGCGGCGGGCGTCACCCTCGAACAATGGCAGCAAGACCTCTCGCAGGGCGAACAGGCGGCGCACAGGCTGCAAAGCTGGCTCGCGGCGCAGGGCCCGCAGGTGTTCGCCAGCGCCACGCTCATCAACAACGCGGGCGTGATCCCGCGCATCGCCCCCCTCTCGGGCAGCGATGCCGCCGACCTGGCCCATGCCCTGCGCGTGGGCCTGGAGGCGCCCATGCAGCTCACCGCCGCCTTCCTGGGCGCGACGGATGCCTGGACGGTACCGCGCAAGGTGCTCAACATCTCCTCGGGCCTGGGCCGCCGGGCCATGGCCTCGCAGGCCGCGTACTGCGCCGCCAAGGCGGGCATGGACCATTTCACGCGCTGCGTGGCGCTGGACGAAGCCATCAAGCCCCAGGGCGCCAAGGTATGCTCGCTGGCCCCCGGCGTGATCGACACCGACATGCAGGTGCAGCTGCGCGGCGCCGCCCCCGAGGCGTTCCCGGACCAGCAAAATTTCGCCAACCTCAAGACGGGTGGCCAGCTCACATCGCCTGCCGACGCCGCCACCCGCGTGCTCGCTTGGCTGGAACGCGCAGACTTCGGCACCAACCCGGTGGCCGATGTCCGGGACGCCTAGAGCCCCAAAACTCCTGTTTTTATAGCTGCCAGCGCTTTATGGACAAGCGCTAGCGGCCAATTTGATCTGAAACCCATCTGAAAGGACCTCCCCATGACCCGTGAAGTCGTCGTCGTTTCCGCAGTGCGCACCGCCATCGGCACCTTTGGCGGCAGCCTCAAGGACGTGCCCCCCACCGAGCTGGGCGCGCTCGTGGTGCGCGAATCGCTCGCGCGTGCCAACGTGGAAGGCAAGGACGTGGGCCACGTGGTGTTCGGCCACGTGGTCAACACCGAACCCAAGGACATGTACCTCTCGCGCGTGGCCGCCATCCACGGCGGCTGCGGCGAAGGCACGCCCGCCTACAACGTGAACCGCCTGTGCGGCTCGGGCCTGCAGGCCATCGTCAACGCCAGCCAGTCCATCCTGCTGGGCGACACCGACGTGGCCATTGGCGCCGGCGCCGAGAACATGAGCCGCGTGCCCTTTGCCAGCCTGAACATGCGCTGGGGCGCCCGCATGGGCGACACCAAGATGGTGGACATGATGATCGGCGCGCTGCACGACCCCTTCCACAACATCCACATGGGCGTGACGGCCGAGAACATCGCCGCCAAGTGGGGCATCAGCCGCGAAGACCAGGACAAGCTGGCCGTGGAAAGCCACAACAGGGCCGAGCGCGCCACGCAAAACGGCCTGTTCAAGGACCAGATCGTGCCCGTCACCTTGAAGAGCAAGAAGGGCGACGTGCAGTACGCCACCGACGAGCACTTCCGCCCCGGCGCCACGATGGAGGACCTGGCCAGGCTCAAGCCCGTGTTCCAGAAGGAGAACGGCACGGTGACGGCCGGCAACGCCTCGGGCATCAACGACGCCGCCGCAGCCGTGGTGCTGATGGAAGCCGGCGCCGCCAAGGCCCGTGGCGCCAAGCCGCTGGCACGCCTGGTGGCCTATGCCCACGCGGGCGTGGACCCCAAGTACATGGGCATCGGCCCCGTGCCCGCCACGCAGCTGGCGCTGAAAAGGGCAGGCCTCACGGTGAACGACCTCGACGTGATCGAAGCCAACGAGGCCTTTGCCGCCCAGGCCTGCGCCGTCACCAAGGACCTGGGCCTGGACCCGGCCAAGGTCAATCCGAACGGATCGGGCATCTCGCTGGGCCACCCCATCGGCGCGACCGGCGCGCTGATCACCGTGAAGGCGCTGCACGAACTGCAGCGCGTGCAGGGCCGCTACGCGCTGGTGACCATGTGCATCGGCGGCGGCCAGGGCATCGCCGCGATCTTCGAGCGCATCTGACCCGTGCCGCCCGGCCTTGCCATCGCCAGTGGCGATGTTGCCACCCTGTATCGGCAAGGCCAGCCCCGCGCAGGATCGGCGATCATCCGTGGGTGCTGGCGCCAAGACCAGCAGAGCGGAGCGCGCCTGCGCGGCCGCCTGTCCATATTGAACCGACGGAGACATCTCTCACCATGATTCGCACCCTGCTTTCCTTCACCGCCCTCGCCTTCGCCGTGGGCACCACCGCGCACGCCCAGGCCCCCGCACCGGCTGCGGCCTACCCCACCAAGCCCATCCGCCTGATCGTGCCCTTCCCGCCCGGCGGCGGCACCGACATCCTCTCGCGCCTGGTGGCCACCAAGCTCACCGAGAGCGCCAAGTGGACCGTGGTGGCCGACAACAAGGCGGGCGCCGGCGGCACCATCGGCATCGGCGAGGCCGTCAAGGCGGCCCCCACAGGCTATGACCTCGTGATGGGCCAGAAGGACAACCTCGTGATCGGCCCCTGGCTCTACAAGAACCTGCCCTGGGACCCCACCAAGGACCTGACCGCCGTGGCCCACGTCGCCTACACGCCCGTGGTCATCGCCACCAGCGTCAACTCCAAGTACAAGACCCTGGCCGACGTGGTGGCCGCCGCCAAGGCCGCGCCCGGGACCATCACCTATGGCTCGCCCGGCAACGGCACGTCCATCCACCTGGCGGGCGACCTGTTCGAGAAGGCCGCGGGCGTGAAGCTGAGCCACATTCCCTACAAGGGATCCAATCCCGCGCTGATGGATGCGCTGGCGGGCAATGTGGACCTGCTGGTTTCGTCCCTGCCCTCGGCCATGGGCCAGATCAAGTCCGGCAAGCTGCGCCCCCTGGCCGTGACCTCGGCCAAGCGCAGCTCGTCCCTGCCCGAGGTGCCCACCGTGGCCGAGTCGGGCTTCAAGGACTTCGACGTGAGCACCTGGTACGGCGTGTTCGCCCCCGCCGGCACGCCGGCCGCCGTGGTGAGTGCCATCAACGCCGAGATCAACAAGCTCCTGGCCACGGCCGACATGAAGGCCGCCATCCATGCCCAGGGCGCGGAGCCGGAAGCCATGTCCGTCGCGCAGTTCGGCACCCTGCTCAAGACCGACTACGCCAAGTGGAAGGGCATCGTCGAAGCCTCGGGCGCGAAGATTGAGTGACCCCCTGAGGCGCTTCGCGCCTTCCCCCTGAAGGGGGACGCAGCCGGTGGCCTGGCAAAGCCAGATCCACGGGTGCACTGGCGAAGGGCGTGCCTGTTCCACGAGCTGTGGAATGTGGGATGCGCTGGTGCGCGGCGCCATCGAGAACTGAAATGAAGAACGGCTCCTTTCGGAGCCGTTCCTCATGGGGGATGGCGCTCAGTCCCTCACGACCAGCACCGGGATGTGCACCACGCCCAGCACGCGCTGCGTGACGCTGCCCAGCACCAGCTTTTCAAGCCCGCGGCGGCCGTGCGAGCCCATCACGATGAGATCGGCGCCCGTGCTTTCCAGCGCGCGCAGGATGCCTTCATGCACTGCGTGGCCTTCGCCCACCACGGTGGTCACCGGCACGCCAGCCTCGGCCATGGCCTTCTTGGTGGCATCCAGGGCGCTGTTGGCCTCGGCGGTGGCCGCGTTGATGTACTGGGCCTGGCCGTAGGCGAAATCAGCCCCCACGCCCGTGAAGGGATAGGGATCGACCACGTAGACCGCCGTCACGGCGCTGCCAAAGGTCTTGGCCAGGGCCGCGGCCTTGGAGACCGCGAGCATCGAGGTATTGGAACCGTCGACTGGAACCAGAATGTGCTTGAACATGGTGCTTCTCCTTGAGTTGAGTGTGGGACCTGGCTTGTGGCCCGGCCATGGACATCAGTTTGAACGCCCACCATACCGCGCATCTTGATTCGCATCAAATCGGACGCACTCCCTTGCCGGCGTTCAGCGGCCCGCAGGGGCCTGCCCGACCACATCCGCCCCCTGGAAACCACCCCGGCGGCAGGTGACCACGAGGGTGTCGCGATGCCCCCCCTCGCCCAGGGGCTGGATGGGCGTGGATTCATGGATCATGCGCGCATCGTCCAGCAGCAGCAGGGACCACGGCTCGGTCAGCGTGAAGCGCTGGCCGCTGGGGCCCGCCGCCTCGAACACCCGCGTCTCGCCGCCCTTGATGCCCTCGCGCCCCACGAGGAACACGGCCACCAGGTCGACGCCGTCGCGGTGGGCGCCCTCGGGGGTGGGCCGGCCAATGCCGTCGGTGGTGTCGATGCGGAACTGGTGGGCCTCGACGAACCAGGATGCAGGCGCCTCGGAGCGCGCAAACACGGCCTCGGACACCCCGGCCAGCGCTGCCAGCAGCTGCTGCCACACCGGCCGGGCGACGGTGGCGGGCTCCATGGGGGCAAACCAGCGCTCCATGCCGCCATGCAGCGCGTTGTACTCCACAGGCTGCCAGTGCGCGCGGTGCGGCACCTGCCGCACCTGCCCGTCCTGCACCACAAAGCAGGCATGGCGGCGGCGGCGGTAGCGCCCGCCGTCCTTGAGGAAATCATCGGGGGGCAGCCCCGCCCAGTCGCCGTTCAGGCCCAGCAATTCCGGCAGGGCGCAGCCCGTCCAGCGGGCCACGTCCGCCGGCGACAGGACGGCAAAGCCGTTCTGCCGCAGCTGGCTGGCGACATCCTGGGGGGCGGTGAAGGGGGGAGAAAAAGTGACTTGGGCCATAGAGGCCCGAGCTTAACCGCTGGTGCCGGCACCGCGTCTGCGATGGCGCAAACGCGGTGCAGCGCGGCGCGGCCTTGCAGGGAGGTGCGCCGCGCGGTCCGTCAGTCAGTCAGTCGCGGTGGCCATGTCCATGGCCCTTGCCATTGTTGCCGCGGCCCCGGTCATGGTCGCGGTCCTGCTTGCCGCCGTGGCGATGGTCGTCATCCCACCGGCGGTCATCGCGGCCAGGGCCCCGGTGCGGAGGGCCACGGCGTGGTGGCGGCTCCTGCACGAAGTACACCGGCTGGCTGCACGCGTTGTAGCGCGCACAGTGCTTGCCCCAGTTCTTGGCATGGCCGGGCGGCACGTAGAGGTAGATCGGCGAGCGCGGCACCACGACCGCGGGGCGGTGGATGATGACCGGCTCGGCATACAGCAGCGGCGGCGGTGGCGCATTGCCGATGTTGATGCGGCCGTACACGCCGGGGGCCAGCTCGCCGCCCACCGTGGCATTGATGTAGGTCTGCGCATGCGCGCCGCCCGCCGCGGCGAGCAGCAGCGCGGCCGCCGCGCCAGACAGGAGGAGACGGATCGTGGACATCGTGGTCATGGTTGTGGTTTTCATCGGGAACTCCTTGCTTGTACCGCCCGGAACAGCACACGATGTGCGGCTGCGGTGCGCGGACCCTGATTTGTAACAAAGCCCGCCCTACCCTAAACCCGAATCCGCGCAAAAGATGTAAGCAAATGGCGACAGAACCGGGCTGCCCGCCGCCGCCCCACGCCGCCTGAAGCAGGTTCATCCGGCGGCCCGGCGTGCCCGGCAAATGCGTGCAGCCGCCGGGCTTGGAGTAGCATGTGCCACCACCCGCTTCGGTCCAGGAGACAGCGATGCCCCACGAACGCCGCCACTTTGTCCGCGTCGGCTTTGACGCGCCGGCCTTGCTGACCACGTCCACCGACGCCTTCAGCGTCCACGTGCAGGACCTTTCGCTCAAGGGCGCGCTGCTGGTGGCACCGGCGCAGGCGAACCTGCAGACCGGCATGCTGTGCCAGCTCACCATTCCCTTGGCCGAAACCGGCAACCACATCGCCATGTCCACCGAGGTCGCGCACGTGGAGGGGCTGCACACCGGTCTGCTGTGCCGCGGGATCGACCTGGACAGCGTGACCCACCTGCGCCGCCTGATCGAGCTGCAGCTGGGCGACCCCGCACTGCTCGAACGCGACCTGGGCGAGCTGACCGCGGCCTCCTCCCTTTCCTGAACAAGCGACGGCCCCCGGCGCCGAAGCCGGCCGGGCTTGCGGCGGGCGCAGGCACAGGCAGGCCCCGCCCTTGACCGCGCCGTGCCTGCCCGGGCTCGGCATGGCGACGGCATTCATCACGGCATCCCTCACGGCATCCATTCATTGACACTCATCAATTGACGTTCCGGCGGCACGCGCCATAATAGATTCATAAAACATGAATCTTTAAGCACCATGCAAGACCAAGCAACCACCGCAGCCACCATCGACGTGCGCGCAATCGCCCCCCGCGAGCGCCATCCGTCCATTTTTCTCGCCTTTGGCAAGCTGGCTGCCGGGCAGGCCATGGACCTGGTCAACGACCACGATCCCCGGCCGCTGTACTACCAGTTCCAGGAAGAACTGCCGGGCCAGTTCACCTGGAGCTACCTGGAGAACGGGCCCGCACAATGGCGCGTGCGCATCCAGAAACAACGCGCCCCAGGCCACGGCAGCGGGCAATGCTGCGGCGCCTGCGGCGGTGCGTAGCCCGGGCCGGGACCCTACCGCCATGGCACTCCCTATCGGCATGGAAGAACCGCGCCCCGCCCCGTCCCGGCGGTTGGCCCTGTTCGCGCTCGGTTTCCGGCCGTTCTACCTGCTGGCAAGCGTGTTCGCAGCGCTGTCCGTTCCCTTGTGGGCGCTGCAGTTCTCCGGCGCGCTGGGCCGCCCCTATCTGGCGGGCCCGCTCTGGCATGCCCACGAGATGCTGTTCGGCTTCGCGCTGGCGGTCATCGTGGGCTTTCTCTTCACCGCCGGCCGCAACTGGACCAATCTTCCCACCCCGACGGGATGGCGCCTGGGTGCGCTGGCCGCCCTGTGGGTGGCGGGACGGATTCTGGTGCTCACACCCTTCGCAGCCACGGCCGCCGTGGTGAACGTGGCGTTTCCGCTGGCCGCGGCGGCCAGCCTGGGCATTGCGTTCTGGAAGGCGCGGAACCAGCGCAACTATTTCTTTGTGGCGCTGCTCCTGCTGCTGGGCGCCGCCATGCTGCTTTTCCATCTGTCGCAGCTGGGCGTCTTTCCCGTCCCCGCAGGGCTCGGCATCCGGATCGCGCTGGACGTGGTTCTTTTCATCCTGGCCGTCATGGGCGGGCGCGTGATCCCGATGTTCACCAACAACGGCGTGGCGGGTGCGCAAGCAACCCGGCGGCCTGCCGTGGAAAAGGCCGCGCTGGGATCGGTGCTGGCCCTGCTCGCCGCGGACGCCACGGGCCTGGGCGGATGGCCACTGGCCACCATCGCGGCATTCGCCTGTCTGGCTCACACCTGGCGCTGGGCGCTGTGGCAGCCCTGGACGGCGCTGCGCGTGCCGCTGGTCTGGGTGCTGCACATGGCCTATCTCTGGATTCCCGTGCACCTGCTGCTTCGCTGCCTGGGCGACCTGGGCCTGGCGGCCTCCTCCCTGGCCACCCACGCCCTGACGGTGGGCGCGGTGGGTGGGCTCATCATCGGAATGATGACGCGCACCGCGCGCGGCCACACGGGGCGGCCCCTGCGCGCGGACCGCTGCGACACCGCCTGCTACCTGCTGGTGCTGCTGGCCGCCGCCGTGCGTGTGGCGGTGCCGCTCGCCAGCCCCGCGCAGACGGTGCACGCCAGCCTGCTGTCCGCCGCCCTCTGGTCGGCAGGCTTTGCGCTGTACGCCGTGCGCTACTGGCCGGTGCTGTCCCGCCCACGGGCCGACGGCCATCCGGGGTAGCGGCCGTGCGCCGCGCCGCCGTCAGGGCCATCTCCACTCCGGCGCCAGCCCACCGGGTCCATGGTGCGTGCGCGCGGCTGGCCGTGCCCTCCCTCATGCCGGTGCGAAGAGGTAGTCCTGCAGCTCCAGCCGGCTTTGCACGCCCAGCCGTGTGTAGATCTGGCGGCGGTGGTAGGTGGTGGTGTTCTCGCTGATGCCCATCCGCGTGGCGATCTGCGCCTCGGGCAGGCCGCGCGCGAGCCAGTACGCAAGCTCGTGCTGGCGCTGCGGCAGGCCCAGCGCGCGCAACGCGGGCAGCAGCTGCGCCACGCGCGAGACCCGCTGGGTGATGTGGATGCCCGCCGCCCGGCCTTCGCCGGCCGCGGCAGCCATCAGTGTCGCGCGCAGCGAAAACGCGCCGCTGGCGTTGCGCAGGTCCAGCTGCGGCGGCGCGCGGACGCTGCCCCCCTGGCGGGCATGTTCCAGGCGCTGCAGCAGCGCCTGGAGCGCGGGCGGCAGTTCGGCACGCCGGTACCAGCGCGGCCCGAACGCCAGCGCCATCAGCCGGTCGGCCTGGGGCGATGTCCACAGCAGCTGCCCTTGCGGCGAGGCCACCAGCATGGCGCTTTCATGCACCACGCTGTCGTGCGCATCCACTTCGCCGGGCTGCAGGATGCGCGCCAGCCACGGCTCCAGCCGGGCCAGCAGGGCTGCGTCTTCGGCCCCGAAGCGCGGCGCCTGCGGCCTGCGATACAGCTTGAGCGCGCCCACGCCCGCCCCCTGTGGCGTGCGCAGCACCAGGCTCAGGCAGTCCAGCAGTTCCGCAGGGCGCAGCGCCAGGTTGTAGAAGTCGCTGCGCAGCAGCTCGCCCATCGGCACGGTGATCAGCTGCTCCATCACCTGCGGCCCATGGTCGTCGCGCACGGCGGCGGCGAAATCGTGGGCGCTGCGGCGGATCACCTTGTGCTCGCTCGCCCTCACCTGCGGCTCGAAGTACAGGTGCATCAAGTCACGCGCCAGCGATGGCTCGATGTACACATCCAACGCGCCGTCGCTGCCAGGGTGGAAGTAGCCGCTCGTGTCGAAGGCGATCAGGTGGTGCAGCTCATGCAGCAGGGGTTCGATGAGCTGCGGACCGTTGACGTCCAGACAGGCCAGCTGTTGCAGGCGCGCCAGGGCGCGCCGCTGAATACGGGAAAAAGGCATGGAGTAGTTGAGTTATGTGCCACAGCGCATCCAGGCAATGCGTGGAGGCAAAGCTAGCACACCGGCCCCCCACAGCAACCCACCCCCAGGGGTGGGGCGCGGCGCCCCGGGGACGCATGGCCTCTGCTTTTTGGCGCCGGGCCCGTGGTGGCGCGGCGCCCCGGCCGGGCCGCCATGCAAGGTTTCAGCGCGGCCACGAACCGCCGCGTGTCTCTTTGGGGGTACCCGCCCCCCCCCGCAAGCCGCGCAGCATCCTCGCGGTTTCTTTAGAACAGGGATGAGGGTGACTGCCGTTCCCACTGGGGGGAAGGCTGCAGCTCGCCAAAATGGCTTGTCTCGGATTCAATCGCATCCTCGACCAGATGCAGCAGGTGCGCTGCCCGCAACTCATCGTGCGGGTCGCGCACACCGGTGAAGTCGTGCCGCTCCACGCGGATGGACAGGCCTTCGAAGTTGGGATCGGTTTCTGGCAACCCCTGGGCCAGGGCCTCTATTCGCTCGAAGGCCTCGCGGGCGACCGTCGGCGCGACGGTGATGGTGATGGACATACCGCACCTTCCATTCTGGGCGCTGCGGTACTTACGGCGAACTGCCCAGCTCCGGTCGCAACCAAGGTTTGTCCCCATCATGCGCGGACAGGGCGAACAATGGTTTCCCCCATACCCCTGCGGACAGCGTGGTCGGCCTTCCAGAGGCAAGGCATCCACCGTCCGCTGCAAGCGGTCCCGCCCTGCGGACAGGCCCCGCTTGCTCTCGCTGATTGCGCGCCCCACCAAACCCGCTCCCGCCAGGCCTTCCCTTCGCGCCGCTGCGGTACATGTCCAGCCAAATACTGTATATTTACACAGTATTCGTATTTCCCTGGAGCGAAAACATGAAAACCGCCGCGCTCAGCCACGCCCTCCCCTGCTGGCTTTTTGCCGGAGCCACGACGCCCCTGCTCGTGGGCCTGTTCGCCGTTGCCCTCGTGCTGCGCAGGATTTGGAAATGGGCATGACCTCCGCACGCCCTGCCCTCCCAGGTCATGGCTTGTTGTCGGGCGCCTTGGGGTCGTCCTGAGCCTGGTGGACCGGGTTCACGCCCCGACGGACCGCTGAGCCCTGCTGCCGGCTCTGGCCGCCAGCCTGCTGTTGCTGGCATGGCTGGCTGGCTACCGCATGGCCAGAATGCTCCCAATTTGATAGCTTATAGCGCTTGATGCACAAGCGCCAGCGGGCCAAAACACCTCAGACAATATCGCCGACCGCCAGGCACTCGAGCAGCTCCGCCCGGCTCGCCACGCCCAGCGCCGCATAGAGCTGCCGCCGGTGGTAGACCACCGTGTTCGCGCTGATGCCCATGCACCCGGCGATGCGCGATTCGGGCAGGCCGCGCGCAAGCCAGTAGGCCAGTTCGCGCTGGCGCGGAGGCAGGCCGGTGCGGCCGAGCGCCTCCAGCAGGCGGGCCGCGGGGGCCACGCGCTGGGTGATGTGCAGGGCCACGGCCTCGCCGGGGCCGGTGGCCGCGGCCAGGGGTGCGGCGCGCAGGTGGAACGCGCCGTGGGCGTTGCGCAGCGCCATTTCCGGCGCGGGCGCACCGGGCAGGCGCAGGCGCTGGATGAGCAGCTGCAGCGCATGCGGCAGCGGCGCGCGGCCCGCGCCGCGCCAGCGCCAGCCCAGCGCCTGGGCCATGAGCGCCTCGGCCTCGGGCGAGGCCCACAGTGGCTGGCCCAGGGGCGTGGCGACGAGCACGCCCTCGCGCAGCACCTCGCCGCCCGCGTTCACGCCGCCGGGCCACAGCGTGCGCGCCAGCCACGCCTGCAGCCGCGCCAGCATGGCCAGGTCTTCGTCGGCAAAGGGCCGCGCCCCGGGAGGGCGGAACAGGAACAGCATGCCCACACCCTGGCCCATGCCCTGGCCTTGCGGCGCGCGCAGTGGCAGGCTGAGCCAGTCGGCCACGCCGGCGGGGCGCATCACCACGTTGTAGTAGTCGCTGCGCAGCAGCTCGGCGGCGGGCACGCGCAGCATCTGCGCCAGCGACTGCGGGCCGCGCGGGTGGCGGGCGATGTCGTCGCCGTGCTGCAACACGTTGTGAAAGACCCGCGCCTCGCTCGCCAGGATGCGCGGGTCGAAGTGGTCGGGCACGGCGGCCTGCACGGCGGGGTGTTCCATGTGCACGTCCAGCTCGCCGCCCGCACCGGGGTAGAAGTAGCCGCTGGAGTCGAAGCCGATGAGCGCGTGCAGCGAGGCGAGCACGGACGCGATCAGCTCCGGACCGCTCGCATCCAGGCGGGCGAGGTGGCGCAGGTGCGCAATGGCGTTCGTCGCCTGGTGGTGCGTGGGCATGGAGGGCCGAATCTATCGGCCCCGCGCGCCGCGCGGCCTACCCCAGGGGGGTAGTTGTCGATGGGGGTGGCAGCAGCCGCTCGGCCAGCCCCTGGCGGCCCTGCACGCCCAAAGCGTCGTAGAGCTGGCGGCGGTGGTAGGCCACGGTGTTGATGCTCACGCCCATGCGCTCGGCGATCTGCGACTCCTGCGCACCGCGCACGAGCCAGTAGGCCAGCTCGGCCTGGCGCCGGGGCAGGTCCTGCGCGCGCAGGTGGGCGAGCAGCCGGGTGCCGCGCGGCACCCGGCGGGTGATGTGGATGGCGGCCGCCTCGCCCGCCCCCGCCACGCCCGCCAGGCGCGTGGCGCGCAGCGAGAACGCGCCGTGGGCATTGCGCACCGCCACGTCGGGCAGCGGCGCCTCGCCGTCCGTGGCGGGCCAGAACAGGCGCTGCACCAGCAGGCGCACCACGTCCGGCAGATCACTGCCGCCGCCCGCGCGCCAGCGCGTGCCCAGGGCCAGCGCCAGCAGCGCCTGCGCCTCGGGCGACATCCATTGCAGCCGCCCATCGGGCGACACGACGAGCAGGCCCTGGCCGCAGACCTCGCTGTCGCCACCGGCCTCGCCCGGATCCAGCGGCTGCAGCGCGCGCGCCAGCACGGGTTCGAGGCGGCCCAGCGCGGCGGCGTCCTCGGGCGTGAAGCGCCGGTCCGCCTCGCGGCGGTACAGCCACAACATGCCGACACCCTGGCCCGCGCGCGTGTGCAGCGGCAGCTTCAGGCCATCGCCCACGTCGCCGGGGCGCAGCACCGCGTTGAAGAAGTCGCTGCGCACCAGCTCGGACAGGGGCACCTTGGCCATCTGCGGCAGCATCAGCGCGCCGCGTTCCACCCGCAGCGCCTCCTGAAACAAGCGCGCACCCCGGTGCATCACCCGTGCCTCGCTCGCCAGGATGCGCGGGTCGAAATAGTCGGGCATCGCGGCCTGCAACACGGGGCTCTCCACGAACACCTCCATCTCGCCGCCCGCGCCGGGGTGGATGAGGCAGCCCGCGTCGAACCCGATCAGGTGGTGCAGCTCGCCCAGCACGGGCGCGATGGCGTGCGGCCCGGTGGCATCCAGGCAGGCCAGTTGCCGCAGATGGGCGGCGGCTTGGGTGGCGCGGCGGGGCGTGGGCATGGTTTTTTTCACGAAAGCGCGAATGTAGCGCGCCGCGCCGCCGCACGACTACCCCGCCGGGGTGGGGCCGCACGGGCGATGCGCCCCTAGCCTTGCGCGCATCCCCACGGCGGGCCGGCCCGGCTGCCTGGATACATCGACAGGACGTGCGCAAACAAGGATGCCACAGCGGCCTTGCCATGGTGCAAACGTCTTTCCGGAACCCGTTCTTGCGTAAATCCTCATCGAATTTGATAGCTGCCAGCGCTTGCACAGCAAGCGCTTCCGGCCATTTTTACTTCAAACCAAAACCTTGTCCTCGTGAACACTGCCATGCCCCTTGCCATCACCCACACCCTCGCCGCGCTGGCGCTGGTCGCCACCACCGCCAGCGCCTGTGCGGCGGGCGCCGCCGACCCGGCGCACTTTCGCCTCACGCCCGCGCTGCTGGACCGCATGGAAGCGGCGGCGGCCGAGCTGCGCAAGCTGCCGCAGGCGCCCGGGAGCAGCGGCGATGAGGACGACGACGACGCCGAGTCGGTCGAGGACCTCGCCCGCAAGCTCGACGCCCACCCCCAGGTGCGCGCCGCGCTGGCGCGCCAGGGCCTGACCAGCCGCGAATACGCCACCGCCACGCTGGCCGCCCTGCACGCGGGCATGGCGCTGGCCGTGGAGAAGGCGCCCGGCGCCCAGCCCGCGCCAGGCTTCACGCCCGAGCAGCGCGCCAACGTGGAAGTGATGCGCGCGCGCCGCAAGGGGCGGCCTTGAGCGCTCTTTTTCACGTCCTTTTCCCAACGACAGCACATCCAGAGGAATGCTTCTTTCCATGCCCGGCCACAGCCAGCGCTGGTGGCGCGCACCCGACGCCCCGTCACCTACCTCGGCGACGAGGACGAATGCTCCATCGCCGCCAAGGACCAGCGGGCGCGATTGGAATCACTCCTGATTCGATAGCTTCCAACGCTTGACAAATAAGCGCCGGTGGCACTTTTTAACCTCAACCCATGACACACGCCATGCACCACCCCCTGCGCCACTGGCTCGCAGCCGTGCTGGCCACTGCCGCGGCCTGCGCGGCGCAGGCCGCGCCGTTCGCCATCACCAGCACCGGCACCATCGACCAGTCCACCTTCGCCGAAATCCGCGATGGCGAGCGCTACGCCGTCACAATGGTCTACGACAACGGGGGCAATACCGCCCAAAGCCAGACATGGCGGCCCGCCGACCTCAGGTGCGTCATCTGGCGCATGAACAATGCCGCCAACGTGGTCTACACGCAGGCCAGCTTCAACGGGGCGCAGTTCTCGGGCCCCTTTACCGCCACGGATGCCAGCGGAGCGCTGCTGCCCAACGGCTTGAACATCACCAGCCTGGCCAGCAACAACAACCCCTACACCGTCGATGGCTTGGTGCTCGCCACCGCCCCGAGCTGGAATGCCGAGTTCAGTGGGAGCATCAATACTTTCAGCGAGGGCATATCGGGCGGTCGGAGCTTCCGGCAGCTCAATCTGGGCCTGCGCATAGGCACCGCCAACCCCGTCGCCGTCGCCAGCGACTGCGAGGCGCCGCCGCTGCCGCCCGGCGTGCCCACCCAGGCCGCCGCCACGCCCGGCGATGGCGAAGTGGCCGTGCGCTGGCAAGCACCCGTGGGCGGCGCGGTGAGCGCCACGTCGGTGAGCTACACCGTCACCGCCCTGAACCTGAGCGCCGTCAGCGGCACCTGCACCGCGCCGCACCCCGCCACCAATTGCACCGTGAGCGGCCTGAGCAACGGCACCAGCTACCGCTTCCTCGTGAGGGCGGCCGCAGCGGACGGTTCCATCTCCCCTCCTTCATTGGCCTTCGCGACACCCAGCGCCAATCCCGCCCCTGGCGCCCCCACGGGCGTGACGGCCCAGCCCGGCAACGGCCAGATCACACTGAACTGGCTGGCACCCGTGGGCGGCACGCCGCCCGTGAGCTACACCGTCACGGCCAGCCAAGGCGGCGCCAGCTGCACCGTGCCAGCGCCCACCACCCGCTGCACCGTGCCGGGCCTGACCAATGGCACGGCCTACACCCTCTGGGTGACGGCCACCGGAGCCAATGGCAGCGTGTCCGCCAACTCGTTCCCGCTGGTCATCGCCACGCCCCGCGCGATGCCTCCAGGCCCCGGTGGTGTGCAACCCGTGCCCACGCTGTCGCAGTGGGGCGTGCTGCTGCTGAGCGTGCTGGTACTGCTGGCAGTCGTTCGCCGCCGTGCCATCCACTCCTGATTCGATAGCTGCCAGCGCCTTTCCAGAAAAGCGCTGGAGCCACTTTTAACCACAAAAAAGAGGATCTCACCCCCATGCACTCACCCACCCACCACCACCGCAGAGCCCTGCGGCGCCTGCTGCACGCCAGCGCGCTGTGCCTGGGCATGGCCGCCGCCCATGCGGGCTGGACCCCCATCGCGCCCATGGACGAGGCCCGCACGCTGCACACCGCAACCCGGCTGGCCGATTCCACCGTGCTGGTGGCGGGCGGCGACACCGGCAACGTGGATGGCGGAAACAACCCCATCGCCCTCGCCACCACCCGCCTGTACAACCCCGCGGCCAACACCTGGAGCAGCGGCCCCGACCTGCCCAGCCCCCGTTTCGGCCACACCGCCACCCCGCTGCCCGGCGGCAATGTGCTGCTGGTCGGCGGGCGGGAGGCCGGCCCGGTGAACAGCGCCAACGCCAACAGCCTCCTCTACAACCCCCTGACCAACACCTTCGCCGCCAGCACGGGCCAGCTGACGCTGCGCCGCTCCCACCACACCGCCACGCTGCTGCCCAATGGCACCGTGCTCGTGGTGGGCGGCCGGGGCATCGCGGGGCAGGAGGCGCTGTCCTCCGTGGAAATCTTCGACCCCGTCACCGGCACCTGGTCCAGCGGCATCGACCTGCCCGCCCGCAGGCGCGAGCACACCGCCACGCTGCTGCCCGATGGCCGCGTGCTGGTGGTGGGCGGCTACGACAACGGCAACATCGCCACCCAAAGCGCCTACCTGCGCGACCCCGCCACGGGCGCATGGACGGAGGTGCCCGTGCCCGCCCTGAACACCTTCTACCGTGCGCGGCACACCGCCACGCTGTTGCCCGATGGCCGGGTGCTGGTGGCAGGCGGCAACAGCCACGTCACGACCACCCTGGTGTTCAACCCCGCCGACAGCACCTGGGCGGCGGGCCCGAATCTCCCCGCTTTCGAGTTCGGCGGCAACAGCGCCACCCTGCTGCCTGGTGGCCCTGGCAACGTGCTGGTGGCAGGGGGCGACAGCGCGGGTGGCGCCAGCGTCATCGCCTCGACAGTCTCCTTTGCCTCCGGCCCGGGTCAAGCCACCCGGCAGCCCGACTTGGTCACCGCCCGCCGGGGCCACACCGCGACCCTGCTTGCTGGCGGCCAGGTGCTGGTGCTGGGCGGCGAAACCACTGGCAACGCCGTCACGAACACCGGCGAGCTGTACACCCACACCGCCCCCCTGCCACCCGCCAACGTCACCGCCCAGCCCGGCAACACCCAGGTCACCGTGCGCTGGCAACCCCCCGCAGGCACCGGAACCACGCCCGCCCACTACACCGTCACCGCCCAGCCCGGCGGCCGCACCTGCACCGCCAACTACCCCGCGACCAGTTGCACCGTGACGGGGCTGACCAACGGCACGCCCTACACCTTCACCGTTGTCGCTTCCGCCCTGGGCGGCATCGACTCGGCCCCCTCGGCGCCGCCCGCCGCCGCCACGCCCAGCGCGGCGGCCCCCGGCGGGCCGGGCAACGCACAGGCCGTGCCCACGCTGTCGCAGTGGGGCGTGCTGCTGCTCAGCGCGCTGATGCTGCTCGCAGGCGTGCGCCTCCGCGCTGTGGGCTCCTGATTCGATAGCTGCCAGCGCAGCCCCGACAAGCGCCGGCAGGGTTTCACAGGCCAGCAGCAGGGCGCCGGCAATTGCCAGCCCCCCTCACGCACAGGGGCGGCCGTGGCCACCGCGCAGAGCACGCCCGAAGGCTTGGCCAACCACCGCCGGTGTCGAGCAGACCCGCACTGGCCAGGCAGACCGGGCTCCCTGTGGGCTCTCTGTGAGCGCCTTTTCTTTTGCCTGGAGGGAAGCGGGTGTGCAAGCAGCCGCAAATCTGCGCGGATCCCGCTCAAGAGGGCTGGGAGGGAAAGACGGTCAACCAACCGATCAGCGGTCAAGCGCTGGCCGAGAGGACCGGGGTGGAGTGCTTGCCAAAGGTGCCGCCCGGCACCGAGCGACGGCGCTCCGGGTGTCTGCGCTATAACTCGACTTTCCCCATCTCTTTGCATCGAGAGCCACCACCATGAACCGCGCCGAACTCGTTGACATCCTGGCCTCCAGGAACAACCTGTCCAAGACCGCTGCCAATGCGGTGCTGGAAACCCTGATCGAAGCCGTCCAGACTGCGGTCAAGAAGGGCGACGCCGTTCAACTGGTGGGCTTTGGCACTTTCAAGTCCGCCAAGCGCGCTGCGCGCACGGGCAAGAACCCATCGACCGGCGCGGCGCTGAAGATCCCTGCCAGCACGGTGCCCAAGTTCGTGCCCGGCGCCAGGTTCAAGGCGGTGGTGGATCCCAGGGCGGCCCAGCGCAAGGCTGAAAAGGCGGGCAAGTAAGCCTGCGTCCGTCGCGCTGGCCCGGGGCCGGCGCGGTCCTGTCTCTTCAGACGCCAGGAGTTTTGCGCGCAGTGCGCGCAACCCTTGCGCTTCCTTGTGTTGTGCGTCGAGACGACCGGACTCCTTCCATCCTGTGCCCCTTCCCATGAAGCTTTCCGCATTCCAGTCCATCCGGCGCGAGACCGCAGGTCTTTGGCTGGGGGTGCTGGGCGTGGCGTTTTTTGGCATCACGCTGCCCGCCACGCGCCTGGCCACCGGCACGATCGATGCGCCGCAGCTGTCCCCCTGGTTCGTGACGCTGGGGCGCGCCGCGCTTGCGGGCATGCTGTCCGTCCTGTTTCTCGCGCTCACCAGGCCGCCCTTGCCCACCCGGGTTCAGTGGAAGCCGCTCGGGATGGCCGTGCTGGGAAACCTGCTGGGATATCCCTTGCTGCTGGCCTATGCCCTGCGCACCGTGACGGCAGGCCATGCGGCAGTGATCACGGCCCTGCTGCCCCTGGTCACCTCGGTGTGTGCCGCCTTGGTGCTGCGCCAGCGCGCGCGCCCGGGGTTCTGGGTTTGTGCCTTGCTGGGCAGTGCGCTGGTGGTGGCGTTCTCGGCGCTGCGGGCGCACAGTGCTGGCGGCCATGGGTTGGGCTTCGAGGTCGCGGATCTGCTCCTGGTCGGGGGCGTCATTGCCGCCTCCGTGGGATATGTCTACGGGGCGCAGGTGACTCCTGCACTGGGTGCCGAGCGTGTGATCTGCTGGGTGTGCGTGATGGCCCTGCCGGTGACGTTGCCCGCCACTTTCCTGTTGTGGCCCACGCAATCCGTGTCGGCGACTGCGTGGGCGGGATTCGTCTATGTGGGAGTGTTTTCCATGTGGGCCGGGTTCTTTGCCTGGTACCGCGGTTTGGCACTGGGGGGTGCGCTGCGCGTGGGCCAGGTACAGCTCTTGCAGCCGTTCTTTGCCATTGCGGCATCCATACCGCTGCTCGGTGAACCGGTGGATGCCGCCACGCTGGGGTTTGCGCTGGCGGTGGTGGCGACCGTGGTGGTGGGGCGAAGGTTTGCGTGACACGGTCGCTGCCAGATGCGTCCCGGGCCGCCGGTGCAAGCCGGTCATGTCGTCAGTGTCGCGCCCTGCGGGGTGCGTGCAGATCACGTACCATCCGCCCATGAATTCCTTCTCGAACGCATTCCGGGCCGAAGTCGTGCGCATGGCGCGCAAGGAGCTCAAGCCTGAGTTGCAGAGCATGCGCAAGGCGATCACGAACCACCGCTCGGAGATCGCTGCCCTGAAACGCGAAGTCAAGTCGCTCGCTTCGCAGCTCAAGGCTGCGAAGCGTCAGCCCCCCGTGGCGGAAGAAACCCCACCTGTTGCCAAGAAGGCCATCGCACAGGGGTCGAAGGCGGAGTTCCACCCCGAGGTCGTCCGGCAGATGCGCGCCGCATTGGGCATCACCCAGGCGCAGATGGCGCAGTTGCTCGGTGCCTCGCAGTTGTCCGTGAGCCGGTGGGAGTCGGGCAAGGCGCGTCCTCGGGCCGCGCAGCTGGCGCGCATTGACGACCTCCGGAGCATGGGGCCGAAAAACGCCCGGCGAAAACTGGGGCACGCCTGAAGTCAGTCGAGAACCTGCCTCAGCGCACGGTCTCCGTCTCCACCACCATGTCCAGCACGTAGGCGTAGGCCGATGCATCGGCCGGCACGTTCTGGCGCTTGAACCGGTTCACGCGCAGCACCGTGCGGGTGCCGCTCTCGTGGGCAAAGCCCTGGATCTCGTCGTAAAACAGGCTCCATGGGCCTTCCGACTGCTTCACGCCGTCAGCGGAATAGCGGATCTCGCGCACGCGCAGGCATTGAGCGCCCTTCATCACGCCGTGGCTGCAGGCCGCCCGCTGGGGCGCGACCTCCAGGAACAGTCGTTCGCCTGCGCTGCCGTACAGTGTCTGCGGCGTGGGCGTGCCCGCCAGCTCCCAGCGGCTGCCGTCGCCAAAGTGCAGGACCATGCGCGGCTGTGATGCCCCGCCGGGCAGCAGATCCAGGCGCTGGGCACCCGGCAGCTGGGCCAGCACCTGCTGCTCCAGGGCCATCAGCGCGCTGTCGGGGCAGGCGCGCAGCGTGCTGGTGGGACGCGCCAGCTGGATGCGATGGCCGTCGAGCTGGTATGCGGCTCCCACGGCATTGCAGAGGTTGCGCACCAGAAGCTGCCCCTTGTCGAACTGCAGCCGGACGGGCGCGCGGCCGTCCAGGCGCCAGTGGGCGGCCGCCCGCCCCTGGCTGTCCACCGCGGACGTCACATCCCACACATGGGACTGCACTGCGCCCGGCAGGCTGGCAGGCGGAAAAGGCTCTGGCATGGGTGCTTTTGGAGGTGGTGCAACCGTGGCACACGCCGACAGCAGCAGGGCTGCAGCGAAGGTGGTCGCAGCCCGAAGGGGTAGCCAGGGGTGATCAAGTCTCGTTGTCATTGCAAAGGGTTGATTTCTGATGGGTGGAGTGCCCGCACGCAAGCTGCGGGGCCGTGAACAGAGGCCATGCCAAGGGCGGCAAAGTACCTTCGATGCCCGCGCTTCCAATTGGTTCACGCCGGGGGGTGTCACGGCTTGCATGGCTTTGACCTGGTGGGCATCGGGAACACCTTTCGCGCCGCCCTGGCGCTGCTGCCAGCCGCCCGTCGCTTGACGGTCGGCCACGCCGACTCCTGGGCCCCACAACTTGCGTCAGGTGGCCAAGCCGGTGGGTGCCGCGTTATGCTTGCCCATCAATCGCCGAGGTCTGAGATGCGAAGCCTGAGCTCCTGGTCGTCGGAAAATCTGCCTGAATCCATGCGGTTGCGGGGCTGGCGCGATGCGCTGCATGCCGAAGTGCTGGAGATGGACGCCTTGCCGCTGCAGCGAGACGGTTTCTTCGGCAGCATTGAGCGCTGCACGCTTCACTGCATCCTCCCGCACCAAGCACGAGGTGCGCCGCAGAAGGTCCTGCGCTCCGCCGCAGAGATAGCCCGCGGCCCGCGCAATGCCTACTACCTGCTATCGCAGCCCCAGCTTCCATGGCGCGCCGTACACGTGGGCCGCACGAGCATTTTGCAGCCCGGGGATTCCATCCTCATCGACTCTCGCGAACCCTACGAGTTCGACTTTGGCGCTGGCCTGGACGACCTGTCGGTCGAACTGCCCATTGATTGGGTTGAGCGGTGGCTGCCCGAGCCTTCGCGGCTCATTGGACGCCCGCTGCGGGGCGACGCTGGCTGGGGACTGGCGCTGCGTGGCATCAAGGAAGCGTTGGTCCCTCGCGGCCTTGTGGATCGACCCTGCTCCCAGGACGAGTTGATCGAAGACCAGTTGGGAGGACTGCTGTCACTGCTGGACGATGTCGATGGTGCGCAGCGCCCCGCCATGCAGGTGGCCTACGAACGGTCCCTCCAGGTCATGCGCGCCCGTTTCATGCAGCCTGGGCTGACAGCGGCAGAGGTTGCAGCCGATGCCGGCTTGTCGCTGCGCACGCTGCACCGGGCGATGGCCGCGCAAGGCCAGGGATACCTGACCACGCTCATGACCCTGCGCGTGGAGGCCGCAGCGGGCCTGCTCGCTCAGCCGCGGTTTCGCCGGCTGGGGGTGGGCGAGATTGGCCGGCGCTGCGGCTTCACCGATGCGTCGCATTTCGCTCGCCAGTTCCATCGGCAACGCCAGATGACGCCACAGGCTTTCCGGGCGCATGCATTGCGCTGACAAGGCAGGCCGTCGCTGGCACATGGCGGCCAGAGACCTGGCGTGATACGGCCAGCCGCAGCGCACTTCGTTTCCTAGACTTTCCTCGCTGACGCCCGCAATGCTGCGGCGTTGAAGCGAGTGACTAAAAATTCCCAGGAGACAACATGAACATGAAAAATGCGCTCGACGAAATTCTTGCCGACGGCGTGAAACGAGGTCACGCACCGGGCGTACTGGCTCTCGTAGCCGATCGGGACGGCATCCTGTACGAAGGAAGCGCCGGTGAGCGCCAGTTGGGAGGCGGTGCGGCCATGGGCCCCGACACGGTGTTGTGGATTGCTTCAATGACCAAAGCGATTACTTCGGTAGCCGCCATTCAGTGCGTCGAGCGCGGCCTGCTGGACCTCGATGCGCCAGCTTCCCGTGTGGTGCCTGCCATTGGCGCGCTGGGGGTGTTGACCGGTTTTGACGCGCAAGGGCAACCGATCACCCGCCCACCGAAGCGCCCGATCACGCTGCGGCATCTGCTTTCGCACAATTCCGGCTGCAGCTACGAGATCTGGAACCCCGACATGCAAAAAGTGCAGGCGGCGCTCGGCATCCCCGGAACCATCGACTGCCGCTTGAAGGCGCTGGAACTGCCTCTGGTGGCCGACCCGGGCGAGCGTTGGGAGTACGGCATAGGCATCGACTGGGCCGGCCGCATGGTCGAGGCCGTGACCGGCCTCACGCTGGGCGAGTTCATGCACCAGAACCTCTGGGGGCCGCTGGGCATGACCAGCACGGGCTTCCATATCACGCCCGACATGCGCCAGCGCCTTGCCGGCGTACACCTGCGCGGCGAAGACGGCGCCTTTGCCCCCTTCCCTTTCGAGATCACTCAGGAGCCCGAGTTCCACATGGGAGGTGGCGCGCTCTACAGCACCGCAGGCGACTATGCCCGCTTCATGCGCATGGTGCTCAACCTCGGCCAACTAGACGGCGAGCGTGTACTGAAGCCGGAGACGGTGGTCAGCCACCTGATGCTCAACCAGATCGGCAACGCGCGGGTGAGCCTGCTCAAGGCTGCCATCGCGCTGACCGCTGACGCGGAGTTCTTCCCGGGCCTGCGAAAAACCTGGAGCTTGGCATTCCAGATCAATGAAGAGGAAGCCCCTACGGGCCGCCCCGCAGGCAGCCTCTCGTGGGCCGGCCTGGCCAACAGTTTCTTCTGGATCGATCCGCACACCGGCATCGCCGGACTGCTGGCGACCCAGACCTTCCCTTTCGCGGATGCAAGGGTCATGGATCTGTTGTACGCCTACGAGAAAGGCGTCTACGACGCCCTGCGCCGGACAAGGAAGGGATAACGGACAAGGTCGTACCGCCAGCGCCACTCAACCGTGGCGCTGGCCAAGTAGGCAAACAGCAAACAGGAAATGCATGCCGCCGTTGGGAAGGAGCAAGGAGCAGGCGGTATGCACCAGGCCGAAACTGAAAAATCCACCCCTGCCGACGAGCCGCCGAGGCCAAGTCTTCGGCTGTGTTTTTTTTGGGTCAGCCCTCAATGGCAGCCGCCGAGAAAAGCAGCCCGTGGACTGCCGGGCTTTCACGACCGCACCCCACCTGCAGCAGGCCGATCTCACCTTTGCAGGTGTTTTGAAAGCACTCACGACTGGCGGTTGACGGCAACGATGCGGTACACGCAACGCGTCGCGCCCTCCAACAGATGTTGCTCACGACTGACTCGGGCATCCGCACCAGCGACTTCCTGGAATAGCTGCAGTTCCGAACGGCAAAAACCCTGGCAGGTGCGCGCGGCGATGCAGATCGGGCAGTGGTCCTCGATCAACAGCCAGCCGCTCCGGTCACGTTCGACACGCGCCATGTAGCCTTCTTCGGTACGAACGGTGGCGAGCTGTTCAAGCCGCTCCTTCAGGGTCCGGCCTTTGCAGACCTGCAGATACGTGGCCCGCGCCTCGGCTTCGCGCTGCGCGATCAGCCGGTCCATCCCTTCTTCGCCAAACAACGCGCGCACCGACCCGATCATCTGTACGGCCAGCTGCGCATGCGTGTCCGGGAACCGGCCGTTGCCGGCCTCGGTCAGCACCCAGTTCTGGCGCGGGCGCCCCACGCCAGGCAGCGCTTCCTGCCGCCCCTCGATCCATCCCGACGCCACCAGTTTCTGGACTTGCTGCCGGGCCGCCTCCGGCGTCAGGTCCATCGCCGTCGCAAGCATGGAAGTGGATGCGGCGCCCTTGGACTTGATGAAAAAAAGGATGCGATCCGCCGTCGGCAGATCTGCCTTATTTTCAAAGTTTTTACTTGTATAAAGCATGGCACCCACTTAATATGCAAGGAATGACTTGGATTTTAAGCCATCCCGTTTTCCCTTCTCCGTGAATCCATGAGTTCTCCTGTGTCCCCTTCCCTTTCTCCTTCTGTTTCAACGGCCACCTGGAGCGACTTGTTCACCGGCACGAATGGCTGGCTCGCCCTGGCCCTCACCGGTGGCGTGGCGCTGCATGCGGTCAACGTGCACATCGTGACCACTGTATTGCCGTCGGTGGTCCGGGACATCGGAGGGCTGGACTGGTACGCCTGGAGCACCACGCTCTTTGTGGTGGCCTCCATCCTGGGGGCCGTGCTGTCGGTTCGGCTGCTCGGTGTGGCGGGGCCCCGCGACGCCTGCATGGCGGCGTTGGCGGTGTTCGCGCTCGGCTCGGCCATCTGCGCCGGTGCGCCGTCCATGCCGTGGATGCTGGCCGGGCGCAGCGTGCAGGGCCTGGGAGGCGGCACACTGGCCGCGTTGAGCTATGCGCTGATACGGATCGTTTTCGCGCCTGCGCTGTGGCCGCGCGCGGTGGCCCTGGTGTCCGGCATGTGGGGCGTGGCCACCCTGTGCGGGCCGGCCGTGGGCGGCCTGTTCGCGCAGGCGGGACATTGGCGATGGGCGTTCTGGACCCTGTTACCCGTGGCGCTGCTACAGGCGCTGCTGGCCGCCCTGAAGCTGCGTCCTGCACGCACCCAGGCCGCGGCCGTCCCTGCGCAGGCGGGCATCCCTTTGGCCCAGGTCGTGTTGCTGATGGCATCGGTGATGGTAGTCGCCGTGGGCGGCCTCTCGTCGGCACTGATGGTGCAGGGGGCGGGTGTCGCAGCGGGGCTGGCGTTGGGCGCCGCGGCGATTGCATGGGATCGCCGGGCATCCGTGCGCTTGCTGCCTTCGGGCGCCACGCGGCTGCGCTCACCTTTGGGAGCGGTCTATGCGAGCATCGCCTTGCTGCTTATCGGCACCACCACCGAGATCTTCGTGCCCTACTTTCTGCAGGTGCGGCAGGGCCTGACGCCACTGGCCGCGGGCTACCTCACCGCCGCCATGGCAGCCGGCTGGAGTGTGAGCTCGCTGGTGTCTTCGGGATGTACCGGAGCCCGCGCCGAGCGCCTGCTGCGCGCGGGACCGATGCTGTGCGCGGCTGCCCTGCTGGCCCTGGCGGTGCTGGTGCCTGCCGGCGCCGGTCTGCCGGCGAGCGCAGGAATGGCGCTTTGCGGTGTGGCGTTGGCAGGCGTCGGCGCCGGCGTGGGCATGGGCTGGCCGCACCTGGTCACCCGCCTGCTGACACTCGCTCCGCCCGGTGAAACCGACACGGCGTCGGCCGCCATCACGACGGTACAGCTCTATGGCATGGCGATCGGGGCGGCGATGGCAGGGCTTGTAGCCAATGCAGCGGGGCTCACCCGCCCAGGAGGCGCGGCGGGCGCACAGTCTGCCGCGCTGTGGCTGTTCGCTACCTTCGCGCTGCCGCCCGCAGTGGCCATACTGCTGGCGCGCCGGATCACCCGTCGGCAAGGAATTTCGTGATGGGGGCCGGTATGTCACAGGAGCTGTTCCTGGCGGTCCATGCCTTGGGCCTGGCGATCTGGCTGTCCATCAGCGTCATCAACAACTGCCACGCGCTTGGCGGCTCTACAGCTGCCATCGGCGCAACGATGTCGATGGCGCCGCTGAAGCAGCAGCCCGCGATCGACACGCCACTCCTTTCACGGGCCATCGATTCGCCCGCCGTTCACCGACTCGCGCTGCTGTGGGTGCTGGCGCTGCAGACCGTGGCGGCAGCCGCGTGCTGGGCGGGCTGCTGGCAACTGCTCGCCGTGGGCGACCTGGTCACCGCCCGGCCCTGGCTGAACCTGGCCTTGAGCACCTTCGCTGCGTTCTTGTTGTCCATGCATCTCGGGGGGCTGTGGTTCGGCTATTGGATCCGGCAACAGAGCCTGCAACTGACCCACATCGCCCTGCTGGTCTGGGTGGCTGCTGCCTTTGTTGTCTTCAATATGGCGTGGGCATAGGCGGGGCAGTACCACGTGCTCCGCCCATCGGTGCCGGAGAACTGGGAAAGGCTCCCCAACAGAGTACACGTCAGGAGCGGAGGCTGACTGGCGGCCTGAAGGACGTTGAAGCGGTCGGGTGTGCCTTACCTGAACCCCTATCAGGTTCGCCACGCCTCTGCCTCCACCCTGCCGACCTCTGGCCAGAACCCCTGGTACACCGCCCAGCAGTTGGGACATGAAGACGTGGAGGTGTTCCGGACCTGCGGAAAGTTCATCCGCAAGGACTACCAGAAGCCCAAGGCCGAATTGCGCATTGTGGGAAGCACCTGATCGGTGCGATTCGCGTGCGACTTCGGTGCGATTCTCAGCACCCTACGAAGACACTTCGGGGCAAAGAAAACCGCCACAGACTCGCGGTTTCCAGTGTGTGGCGGTGTCTTGGATGGGGCACGGGGTACAAAACGATGGATGAGGGCAGCCGGCGGGGTACAGATTCCCCTATGGCAAACCCCCTTCTACAGAGGGAAGTGGGGGTACAAAAGCCCGATTTCACCAGATTTCTGGGTTTGTACCGCCACTTGTACCCCCACTTTTGCTTGGCTGGGCATGGACGGCTGTAGACGGCCATGGTCTGCAAGTTGTTGATTCAGCAAAGAAAAAGGGCGTCCACTGGATTAGTGTGGACGCCCTTGGGCTGGCATCTACTGAATGATTTATGGAAACAGCTTATATAAGCCAACTTTCACGACAAAAACCCGTCTTGTTCCCCGGCTTGTTCCCCGGTCTTTACATCCTTCATTTGGCTCATATTTCAAGCGTTTTGCGGAATCGAAGTTGATGGCATTTGGTCTGCGCGAAGCCTTGGCGCACTAGGTGAATTTGTTCGGGCGATCTCGAAAGACTCCTGCACAAAAAAAGGCGGGCTGTTGCCCGCAAAAGATGGAGTGAACTCACTAACGACTCAATAGCCGCTTACGCCCGCTGCATAGTTGCTTCAGCCTCTTTTTATGCAGAACGCTGCTTGCGCCACCGCCACGCGCCCACCCCCACCATCAGGGCGGACAGCAGCAGCAGCCCCCATTCGCCCAAGGTGGGCACGGCGTTGACGCCGCCCGGCGTGGGCGGTGTGGCGGAGAGTGCCCAGGTGCCGCCCGGTTCGCCGTCCCATTGGCTCGAATAGGCGTCGCCCGAGTCGATGTTTCCACACATCACGGCGCCCTGCACGGTGAGACCCGGTGGCGCGTTGCACAGTCCATTGTGGGCGCCTCCGTAGTGGATGTTCATGAAGTCGATGTGGTCGCCCTGCGCATGCGGGGCGGGCGTTTGCCAGCGCTGCACGGCGACGGCGAGATCCAGCACCCCGCCCATGGTGGTGGCCGTGATGTAGGCCAGCGACACCTGCGGGTCGCTGCTGGCATAGGTGGTCAGTCCATCGGTAAACGAGAACGAAGTCACCTGCGCCATGATGTCCTGGTTGCTGAGATTGTTCGGCAAAGGCGACGCCGTGGAGAACGAGCCTGCCTGCCCCATGGCCGTGGTGTAGGCGCCGCAATTGCCGGCAAGGCAGTTGGTGAAGTTGTGCAGGGCGGGCGCGGTGTAGGCCGGGCCCGTGTAGGTGTAGGTGGCGGCCCAGGCGCCGGCCTGGAGGAAGGCGGCAGCCAGCAGTGTGAGGGTTTTCTTCATGGAAGCGGGTGAGTTTTAAGAAGTGAGATTGCGCCGCCCGCGCAGGGCCAGGCCCAGCAGGCCGGCGGCGGTCAGCGCCAGGGCGAAGGGGTTGTCCACCGGCACGGACTGCACGCCAGCGGAGGGGCCTGGAGGCGCCAGGGCGCCTGGGTCGGCCCAACTGGTGTGTCGTCCCAGGTGCCGTTGCCCTCGCTCTGGGTGCATGTGTCGCCACCCCCAGGCGCTGGGGCAGTGGTCAGGCAGATCACGTTGTGACGGCTGCGAGAGGTCGTGTTGACGTCGTCCAAGCGCATGTTGGCGCCGTTATGCGGCCCGGATTGCTGCCAACGCGTAGCGAGTATCTGCAGCTTTGTCAGTTGGCCTGCGGCATCGGTGGTGGCTTGGGCGAAGTTCAGCGTGACCAAGGGGTCGCCGCTGGCATAGGCGACCAGGCCGTCAAAAATCGAGAACGCTGTGATATTGCCCAGAGGGATGGAGTCACTCGTCATGTTGGGCGGGAGCGCCACGGTGGTGGTGATCGTGGCCGTCGGCCACATGGCGGTGCTGAAGTTGGCGCAATCGCCCGCGCCGCAAGGGGCGGTGAAGTTGTGCACAGTGGCCGAGTCATACAGGTTGCCGGTGTAGCTATAGGTGGCGGCCCAGGCGCCCGTGTGGGCGAATGCGGCCAGGGTGATGAGGGCTAGTTGTTTTTTCATGGCAAGAGGGTGTGGCAGAAAAAGTGCCACCAGCACTTATCTAGCAAGCGCAGAAAGCTATCTTTTTATGAGTTCTTGCGCCGTCCACGCAAGGCAAGGCCCAGTAGACCGACGGCGGTCAGCGTCAAGGCAAAAGGGTTGTCCACGGGCACGGCCTGCACGTTGCCGCCCCCGGCCCAGATGCCCAGGGCCGATTCATAGGCCCCGATGTCGGCCCGCCCCATCTGCACCCGGGCGGTGCCGGGCTGGTCGGTGGCGGGTATTTGCCCTGTGGTGGGGCCGGCGTTAATGGCAGGGCTGCCCGCTTGCAGTGCGTGGATGGGGGCGATCAGGTTGTTGACGTAGGCCAGCGGCCCCAGCAGCGGGTTGGCGCTGGCGATGTCGCCTGCCGCGCCAAAGCCGCAGGTGGTGCCGCTATCGAGGTTGTTGCCGCCGGACTGCAGTTGGTTCGTCGGGTTCGAGCAATTGATGCCCACCGCCGGGTTGGCCACGATGCTGCCGCTGATCTGGGCGGGACCATCTGCTGCCAGTTGGGCACCGCCCAGTTGGGTGGCGGTGTTGGCGGCGATGGTGGCAAAGCGAACGTCGGCAGTGCCGTTGGCCGTCACGCTGATGCCGCTGCCTTGTGGCGCCGCGTTGCCGGAGACGGTGGAGTTGACGAGGTGCAGCGTGCCGCCGACGCCGATGCCTCCCCCGCTACCGGCAGGGCTGGCCACGGTGTTGTTGTCGATGGTGCTGCCGCTGATGTGCGCGGTGTCTCCGACGCGCACCATGACCCCGCCTCCGGCAATACCAGCGGTGTTGCCGGTCACGACGCTGTCGCTCAGGTGGAGTGTGGCCGTGTCGTGCACATAGATGCCTCCGCCCTGCTTGGTGGTGGAGCTCGCTGAAGTGTTGCCTTGCACCCCCACCCGAGTGAGTGTGGCCGTTCCGCCCTCAACGACCAGGCCGCCCCCAAACGCCGAGCCTGCGCCTGTGCCGCCGATGATGGCGAGGTTGGTCAGGTTGACGGTGTGGTTGCCGGTGATTTGCAGCACCAGGCGGTCGCCGCCACCGTTGATGGCGGTGGCACCCGCGCTCACGCCCATGCCGTTGATGGTGAGGTCGCTGCTGATGGTGAGGAGGTTGTTTGCGGGCGCTTGCGTCAGCTCGTAGTTGCCCGAGTACAGAGTGATGGTGTCGGCGCCGGGCAGCGCGTTGGCCTCCTGTATGGCGGCGCGTAGCGAGCAGGTGCCCGCTACGCCCGTGCCGCAGATGCCGTCCCCTGGGGTGGGGTCGCTCAGGTCAGCGGCGGTATCGGCGACCAGGGTGGCGGCCTGCGTCCAGGCGCAGGCAGTGAGGGCGAGCAAAGCGGCGATGCATTGTTTTTTCATGTGATACGGGAGCAAAAACTTCTATCCCAAGCACTGTAGAAAATCTCATCCCCCCCCGCCACGCCCCTAGGGGGGTGAAGCTCATTGCATGCCAGCACCCCCTTGGGGGGGGGCAAAAAAGTTATCCATGTGCTAAGTTGTTGCGTGCGCAGCGCATTGATACGTTGCGACGTACAACTAGATCGCGGCTCCATGTCTCTTCCCCGCATTCAGCAACAGGCCGTGGCGCGCCTGCAACAAATGGCCTGCCTGGATTTCAGCGGGCCGGAGCTTATCGAACCTGTGCTGCATGAACTGCATCGCTTGATCGGCTTTGATACAGGCGTGTACTTCCACCCCGATACCGACGGGGTGTGGGATGCGTATAGCGAACCCTCGGCCGCGCGCGAGTGGATGCACCTCTATTTCGATCCGCAGCTGAGAGCGTCGGAACTCAAGCTGGTGCGCTACAGCCTGCACGACTTCGCTGCCGCCATGCGCCACGAGCATGGAGTGCTATCGATGGAGCAGATCATCACCGTGCCGCGCCATGAGTTCATGCGCAGCGAGTTCTACAACGAGTTGGCGCGGCCGTGCGAGTGGCAAGACTTTCTGAGCCTGGTGCTGCGCACGCCGCAGAGCCAGGGCGTCGGCTCGCTCAAGCTGTGCCGCAAGCCTGGTGCACCCCGCTTCGCGCCTGAAGACGCCGCCATGCTCGGGCGGCTGGAACCTTGGCTGGCGCGCATCCTGCAGCCTGGCGAACTAGATCCGCAGGGCAGCGTATTGGTTGACAGTGCCATGCTGGTGGCCACGCCACAGGGCCGGCTGCTGTGGACGTCCCCCCAGGCAGACAAGTTGATGGCGTTAGCCTTTGGCTTGCGGTGGTATCAGCGCAACGAGCTGCCATGCGCGCTGCGGGTGTTGCTGGAGCGCCTGCGCTCCGTGGTGAAAGGTGCCGCGCCCGTACTGCCGCAGATGGACCTCCATAACGCCAGCGGCTTGTTCTCGCTGCGCGCCACACAGATGGCCGACGTCAAGGGCGAAGACCGGGCGGTGGGCATCCACATCGCGCAGCGGGTACAGCGCGTGACGCAACTGCTGCCTGCGCTGCGTGCGCTTGGGTTACCGCAGCGCCAGCACGAGTTGGCCTACTGGCTGGCACGCGGCCTGCCCGAAGATCAGATCGCTGCGCACATGGGTATCAGCACCCACACTACTACGTCCTATCGACGCCAGATCTACGACCGACTACGTGTCCACAATCGCCAGGAGCTGCAGGCACTCTTGTTTACGCTGCATTGAAGCCCGGCGAAGGGGGATTTGACCTCACGTTTTTCGGCGCAATGCAGTCATCGAAAGATAGGACCGGGCTCTCCGCCGACGGACCCTCTCGGATGCCGACCACCAGCTCCGCGTGCGGTCCGCAATGCGCTGTCTCTCCCGGACTCCAACGATCAGTTCTAACAGCTTGCGAGATCAATTGAGGCCGCCATGGCGGCCACGTTGCACTAGGATCTCCCGTGCATAGCCAGACCGCGAGAAATCCGACCGAGCAGGCTCTGAAGGATCAGGCCCGCACTGTCGTGCCGAGTCTCGAATTGCTGACTACGCTCCCGTGAACTGAATATCGTCGGCCAAATTATTTGCCTTCGCCCAGAGCTGGGCGTCTTTTTTCTGTGTAAATAGCAGCAGCGGAAACAGGCGTAACTTGCCCTCTATGGCCGCCACAGCTGGGCAGAAGTTCGTATGCCAGGTACTACCTAGGACTATTGCAATTGCAGGGGCGCTGCGCCATCGAAAACCACAAGTCGCTGGATGTATGGCCCCATATAGGTCTTCATTTCCACATGGGCCGGACTGGCCTGGTAAGCGTCGTGCGCGGGGCGGCCCTTGAACGCAGACACCACCGCATGGGTGTAGCCATCGGATCGAGCTGCTTCATTGGCGCCAAAGTGGTAGGTCAGCACATCCGCGCATTCTTGGCGAATCCGCACGGCATAGGCCTCCACTTTGTGGAAAAACTCGGGGCCGGCATCGGGAATGAACTCCATCATGACGAGGTGCATGTACATGGGCAGGGATCTTTCTGATTCGTGGGGATGCACGGTGCATCACACAATGGGTAGAGACAAATGGACTGCGGTCCTACATGCGGGCCAACATTCCTCCGTCGATGGCGAGAACATGCCCATTGACAAACGAGCCGGCATTCGACGCCAGATACACCACGGCAGGTGCGATGTCGTCGGGCTCTGCCCATCGACCTATTGGCACGGCGCTCTGCAGGAAGCTGTCAAAACCTTCGCGCTCCTGCAGACCCTGCGTGAACTGGGTGCGCACGAAGCCCGGAGCCAGCGCATTGCTGTTGACGCCAGCGCTGCCGTACTCCACCGCCAACGCGCGGGTGAATGCGGCGATAGCACCCTTGGCCGAAGCGTAGGCTGCGATACCGGGCATACACGCTTGGCCGGCTACGGAAGACATCAAAATGATCCGGCCAAAGCCCTTGCGCGTCATATGCGGCAACACCGCGTGGGCGCAATTGAAGGCGCCGTTCACATGCACATCGAACAGCGACTGCCACTGCACAAGCGTCATCTCGGTCACCAACTTGCGGTTCTGGTTTCCGGCATTGCTGACCATGATGTCGGGCGCCCAGCCGTCGAAGGCCAGTGTGTCAATGGCCTGGCCCACCGCCTCGGCCTGGGATACGTCGAACACAGCATGACGCGCTTCCACGCCTTCTACCGTCAGCAAGCGCACGGCCTCTTCGCAGCGGCCTGCGTCCAGGTCATTGACCACGATGCGTGCTCCCGCTTGCCCCAGGTGGCGGGCGATGGCCAGGCCCAGGCCCGCAGCACTGCCTGTCACACAGGCCACGCGGCCCTGTAAGCCAAAGTTTTTTTCAAAATAGGTCTTTGCCATGTGGATTGCTTTCTTTCAACGCAAGGATTGGATGCCGGCACAAACGTTCAGGCTCTGGCCGGTAAAACTGCGCCCCGCTGAGGACGCGAGAAAAAGCGCAGTCTGTGCTACGTCAGCCAACTGCACCTTGCGGTGCAAGGCCACGTTCGCCAGGATTTCGGTGAGCATGTCGGCCTCACTGATCTGGCGCGCCTGCGCCTTGGCCGCCGTGACGTTCCGGGAGCGCTCGCTGTCCACGATGCCGGGTAGGATGGCGTTCACGGTGATGTCGTCGCCGCCCAGTTCCAGTGCAAGGCTTTGGGTCAGCCCAACGACTGCCCACTTGGATGCAGCATAGGGCGTACGCAGCGGGTACCCCAGGCGCCCGGCCACCGAACTGAGGTTGATGATGCTGGCGCGATGCGAGGTACGCAGCGCCGGAATCGCGCGGCGCACGCACAGGTACTGGCTGCGCAGATTGACCGCAATGGTCTCGTCCCATTGCTGCGGTTCGATTTCCTCGATACGCGCCGTGGGACCAGCAATGCCGGCATTGTTCACCAGTACATCCAAGCCGCCCAGCGTCGCCAAGGCGTGCGCAAACCAGGCATCCACCGCAGCGGGGTTGGACGCATCCGCAATCCAGCCGCCACCTCCCGGCAGCGAGGGCACGGCAGCTTCAATGGCAGACGCCGAGATGTCGCTGATTTGTACCCGAGCCCCTGCTTGCGCAAAGGCCTGGGCAATGGCCAGGCCAATGCCAGAAGCACCTGCGGTGATCATCACGCGCAGATCTTGAAACTGCATGTCCATATTCTGTTTCTCAGTGGTTGCTCTTCAGCGCATATAGGAACCGCCATTGACATCAAGCCTGGCGCCGCAGACAAAGCTGGCACCTGATGAGCACAGGAAGGCCAGCAGCCAGGCGATCTCGTCCGGCGCGCCAATGCGTGGTGCCGGCACATTCTTCAGCGTGACCGGATCGGCCACTGCTACCACGGGGAGTTGCGACGGCACCCGGTGCCACCGCGTTCGCCTTTGCTTCTGGCGCGGTACGCCGTGCCAGCTCTGGGGCAGGAAAGCGACCGTGTTGAGGTCCGCTCGTCCTGTCAGGAAGCGACCGGGCATGGCCGGTCCGGGAGGCGCTATATCAGGTTCAGGGAGTCCTGCGGGCCTTCTCGATAGTGGCCATGGTCTTGTTGACCAAGTCGACACCCAGTTCCGGCTTGTACTTCTCGATCACTGATGCGGTAGCTTGCACCATGCGGGCGTGTTCGGCGGGCTCGATGGTATTGAACTTCATGCCGGCCTTGATAAGGTCCTTGACCACGTCTGCTTCCATTTTTCGGCTCACTTCACGGTGGTAGGTCTGGGCTTCCTTGCACGAGGATTCCAGTACGCCACGCTCGGCGGTGCTCAGGCGATCCCAAAACTTCTTGCTCACCAATACGACGGCAGGCAGATAGAAGTGGCGGGTTTCGGTCAGGTAGGTCTGGATGTCCTGATAGGAGCTGGACTTGGTGACCAGATAAGCGCTTTCCTGCCCGTCGATGGCCTTGGTTTCCAGCGCGGTGTAGGTTTCTGGGTAAGGCAGAGGCAAGGGCGTGGCACCCAGCGCCTTGAACACGTCGATGTACACGCGGTTCTGCAGTGTGCGCAGCTTCAGGTCACGGAAGTCTTCCAGGCGATTGATGGGATGCTTGCTGTTGGTAACCTGGCGGAAACCGTAGTCCATGTAGCACAGGCCAATGAGGTTCTTTTCTGAGAACTTTTTGAGCAACGACTGGCCGACTTCCCCATCCACGACGGCATCGGCTTCCTTCTCGCTGCGGAAGATGAAAGGCAGGTCGAAAATGGCAAGTTCTTTCACGTTGCCGGCAGCGCCTGCGGTGGAGACCACCGACATCTCCAAGATACCGCCCTGGGCAGACGACATCGACTGGATCTCGTTGCCCAGCGTGGCGCCAGGGTAGCCAGTGACTTTGATCTTGCCCCCGGTCTTGGCGCCGACAATCTGGGCAAACTTGTCCACGGCCAAGCCGATCGGGTTGTCCTTGGCGACGGCGTAGCTGAACTTGATCTTGCGGTCCTGGATGTCCTGCGCATGAACTTGCATGCCGCCCATGGCGATCAGGCCGGTCGTGATGGCCAGGCCCAGGTTGCGGATACGGGGGGAAGTCTTTTGTGCTGTCACGTGTGTCTCCTAAAAAAATGGGGCCATCGAAAGGGGTCTACGTCAATTACTTCAGTTCCTGGCCGTCCAGTTCCCCGCCCAGAAACTTGTTCGGCTTGAGGAAGAAACACAGCACCAGCGCACCCTTGGGCGAGCGGGCGACATGGCGATGGCCTCTGGGGCGCCAGGCGAAATTGCCTGCCATGTAGACACCATCGTCGTCTTCGAACTCACCTTCGAGCACATAGCTCTGCTCGATTTCCACGTGTTCATGCAACGCGAGCACCGTGCCGGGCTGCCAGCGAAACAATGCCGTTAGCAAGCCGGTGTCGTCGTCCTTCACCAGCACCTTCATATCGATGCCCGGCGTCGGGGTGGGCTTCCAGGGCAGGTCGTTCACCGCCACGTTGCGCGAATCAAGGGGGCCGTACTTTTCAGCGTTGGGCAGGAAAGGGGTCATCAAGGCCATGTTGTCTCCTCAGGAATAGCGGAAGTTGAATGGAACAGCTGCGTAGCGCAGCTATTGAGGCGTGCTAGGCGACGACGGTATTGGTCAGCTCGCCAATCCCCTCGATACGTGCTCGCACGGTCTGGCCTACCTGGAGGCACCGCTGCGGGCGCTGGGCAAAACCAACACCTTTGGGGGTGCCGGTAGCGATGACGTCCCCTGGCAACAACGTCATGCCCGCCGACAGCTGCGCGATGACGGTGGCCACGTTGAATATCATGGAGTTGGTGTTGTCGTTCTGACGCTCTTCGCCGTCGACTTCCAGCACCAAGTTCAGGTTGTCTGGATTCTCGACGGCGCTGGCATGCGCGACCACGGGGCCAAGCGGGCAGCTGGTGTCCAAGCTTTTTCCCTTGAACCATTGCCCATGCAGGCGCTGCAGGTCACGCGCTGTTACATCGTTCAGGATGGTGTAGCCGAACACATATTCGTGCGCCTTCTCCACAGGGATGTCGCGCCCCCCCTTGCCGATGACGATGGCCAGCTCTACCTCGTAGTCGAGGCTATTGGTCAACTGGCCGTGGCGCAGTACACAGCCGCGGTGCCCCACCAGGGCGGTGCGTGGTTTGGTGAAGAACTCGATGGCCTGCGGAAAGGCATCGGCCGGGCGGCCATTGGCCAAATTCCCTTCGATGATGTGCTCGCGGTAATTGCGGCCCACGTTGAAGATGTTGCGGCCGGTGAGCGCCACTGGCGGCAGGATGGTCGCGCTCGCATAGAGCACGGTGCTGGCGGTATTGCCGCTGGCAAGGGCATCGCCGGCCGTCTGGATGGCCTGCTGCGCTAGTGCGACTGCAGCGTCACCACCTGCGATGAGTTCATCCACCGATGCGGGCGCCGGCTGGACCGGCCATGCAGCTGTCAAGTCGAGGATGTGGGTATCTGCGATCACGGCGCCGAGTCGGACGCCATCACCGTGGAGGAAATTGAGGAACTTCATGTGGACTGCTTCTGTGGGGAAATACTTTGCACGACTTGCTGCGAGCCTCCTTGTTCAACGGCCACAAGCAGTGCGCGCACATGGGCTCGTGCCAGGGCTTCGGCTAGGTCGGCATCTCGCCGCTCGATGGCATCGATGATTTCAAGGTGCTCGCGCAGAGAATCGGCGCTGCGGTGCAGGCGAGCGATGGTCTGGCGGCGGTAACTGGTCTGAGGGTGGCCGAAAGACGCCCACACACGTTCGAGCAGATGGTTGTTGGCCAGCCGAATGACCTCTACGTGGAAGGCCACATTGGCTTGGGAATACTGGGCCGCCTTGGCTTCGGCCACTCCCGGCTCCAGGAAGGGCTCGAAAATGGCGCGCAGTGCTATCACGTCACGCTGCGATGCGTTCAGCGTTGCCTCGCGCGCGGCGAATCCTTCTAGCTGCTCACGCAGCTGCAGCCATTCGCGGTAGTCACGATCGCTCACCGGTTGCAGCAGCGCACCACGCCCCGGGCGCAGGCTGATGACTCCGGTGCTGTCGAGCCGAATCAGCGCTTCACGCACTGGCGTGCGGCTCACCCCTAGTTGGTTGGCCAGGTCTTCTTCGCGCACGCGGACGGGCTCAGTAATGGCAGAACGCAACTCATTGAGGTGCGCGCTCACGGCCTCGAACACGCCAGCAGTCGTGGACTTTGGGGAAAGCTTGGTATTCATTGCAGATCCCTCAGAATCACTTGGTCAGGAAGTTCAGAGGCACCATCACGATCGAGGGGAACAGCACCAGCAGGAACATGACGATGAACTGGGCGATCATGAATGGCACCACCCCCTTGGCCACATCGTCCAAGCGCATCCTGCCCACACCAGCCACCACGTTCAGCACCGAACCCACCGGCGGGGTGACCAAGCCAATGGCATTGTTCATGATGAAAAGCACACCGAAGTAGACCGGGTCGATACCAGCCTCTTTGATGACGGGCATGAGCACAGGAGTGAGGATCAGGATGGTGGGCATCATGTCCATGGCTGTTCCCACGACCATCACCAGCACCATGATTGCCACCAGCAGCAAAGTGGGGTTGTCCATAAAGGGCTTGAGCATGCCGATCACTTGGTCTGGAATGTCGGCTACGGTGATCAGCCATGCCGAGACCATGGACGCTGCCACCAGGAACATGATCACCGCGGTGATCTTCGATGCCGAGACGAACACCGTGTACATCTGGCGCAGGCTGATCTCTCGATAGACCACTGTAGATACCAGCAACGCATACACCGCAGCCACTACGGCGGCCTCGGTGGGTGTGAACACGCCGAACTTCAGTCCGAAAAGCACGATGACAGGCAGACCCAGGGCCCATAGCGACCCCTTGAGCGCTTGGAGCTTCTCTTGCGTCGTGGACGCAGCGGGGAGATTCACGCTCTCGCGGGACGCCACCAGCCACCAGGCCACGGCGATGGCCACCCCCATCAGCAGGCCGGGCACGATACCCGCCATGAACAGCTTGCCGATGGACACGTTGGCCGCAACCCCGAACACCACGAAGCCGATGGAGGGGGGAATCACCGGCGCAATGATGCCGGCCGATGCGATCAAACCACCGGCCCGCGCCTTGTCGTGGCCTGCCTTGACCATCATAGGCAGTAAAAGAGCGGCCAGTGCTGCCGTATCGGCCACGGCCGAACCAGACAACGCTGCCATCAGGCAGGCCGCGATGATCGCAACGAATCCCAGGCCCCCACGCATGTGCCCGACCAGAGTGATAGCCAAGTGCACGATGCGCTTGGACAGACCGCCCACGTTCATGATCTCACCGGCCAGCATAAAGAACGGAACAGCCAGTAGCGGAAAGCTGTCGGCACCGTTGATCACGTTCTGCGCGAGGATCTGTGCGTCGAACAGATCCAGGTGGAACATCAGGGCCAAGCCCGAGAAGAGCAGCGCATAGGCGATGGGCATACCGATCGCCATGGCCGCCAGCAGCGCGCCTACAAAGATGAGCACCGTCATTTCCGTCTCCGATTTCTTATGAATGCTTACTTGCGCCTATCCACAGCGACGACGGATGGAGGCAGCACGAGATGTGCCGTTTCTTCGGATTCCTGCACCATCACCAGTTCAGCGTCTGAGAGCTTCCCGCTCACTGTCAGCCAGAACTGATGCAGCAAGATGAGCAGCGTGGACACCGCGAACAAGACGCCCGCAAAGTAGAAGATGGAGACCGAGAGGCCACTGACAGGTGCCTCCGTTTCGCGATTCACCACCACCTGGCTCCAACTGCCGGTAAACATCAGCCAAGTGATGTAAAGCATGATGACTTGCACCGCCACCAAACAGAGTCGCTGCGCCCAGGCGGGCAATCGCACGACCACCATGTCCGTGCCCATGTGGCCGCGCTCGCGCATTACGACCACAGCGCCCATGAACACCATCCAGACAAACATCCAGCGGGAGATTTCCTCGGAGATCAGCCAGCCTGTGCTGAAGAAATAGCGCAACACCACGTTTCCGAATACCAGGACAACCATGGCGGCCATCAACAACGCACACACAGCTTCCAAGGCCTGGCAATAGGCATCCAACAAGCGATTCATGACCCATCCTTGGCAATCGGCCCAACACGCGAGGCCTCGACTGCCCGCAGTGCTTTTGAGCCATTCAGTATGCAATTCATAGTTTTGTATGCAAAATATAATTTTCGTGCACGGATTTTCATCGTGGATACATAAAACCGCTCTGGGGTTTACCCCAATGGAGAGCCAATGACCTATGGCGGACCTCGCCAACACAAATTGCTCGCGTCACGGAAGCAGGTTCGGAAACTTTCACTGGGCGTGTGAGCGCATTGAGCGCGGCGGGCGCTGAAGCGAACGCCCTGGGTGCATCTACCCCGCATGGGACGGTGGGGCCAGCGGTCGAGGTCATTGCGCAGCACATACCGGATGCCCCCTCTTGTCGAGGTGGCCTGCGCACGCCTAGCGCTCGAAGAAAACAGTGTGCTTTTCACAAAGCCCGCGCAAACGGAAAAAGATGCGGGCCTCACTACCGCCAAGGCAGCAGAGCAGTGCCTAGCGCTGACCGAGACCATCAATGCCCATCCAACTCAGCGGCCCCAGCTCGCTGATGGGCTTGCCAGTGCACCGTGGTCTGGCGGTGACACGTGCGGTGGCAAAGCTCTCGAATGGCGAAGGGCCGAGCATTGCACTACGCGCAGACCCAGTTGCGCTCAACATGCAGGAGCTTGGCCCCACTACACACATCCCAGTGCGCCGGAAAGATGCATGCCTGCGGACACGACGCCCATACCCCCATGCTGCTGGGCGCAGCAGCCTATCTGGCGCGCCACAAGCCCTTCAAAGGCACGGTCTACTTCAATTTCCCCGGGATGCCACGTGGACATTTTGGTATCCGTAGGCGCTAGCCCGCTTCGCGGCCCTGCTCCGCAAGAGCCTCTAACAACCCCAACTCGCAAAAAGCCGCAGCCAAAAACGCCGCGGCTTTTTTGGTTCGCGTGCTGCTCTGCCTTGCCGTGTTCTGGCATGCATGGACATGCGCAGGCTCCAGAAAAGCCTGGGCGCTAGACCCACTTCGTGCGAACTGTGCTCACCGGCCCGGCTAGCTGCGGCGGTCTGAGACGACAATGGGCAATGGGAAAGTTTCAGCGCACTCAGACGCACGCCGAGCCACCCTCCCACCTGCTCAGCCATCGGGCCTGGAAGATCGATCCGAATACCTTCGCCAGGCCCGCAGCGACCCACAGTGCCAGGTGGCGCAAAAGTACAACGATCGAGCGCATGCCAGTGGATCCTGCTGTCCAAACAAGCAGTACAGCGGCGGGTTTGCCGGTGGCGCTATTGGTGTACACAAGAGGATGTGCCAGTGCTGGCAACATATGCGCTCGAGAGCTGCGGGGACGCAAGCCGCGCCGCCGAATGCCCGCGGGCGCGCCCCGAAGCCTCAGCCCGGTCCGGCAACGCCGGCGCGCCGCGCAGGCCGCAGGTGCTTCAGCCCAAGGCCCCCTAGCCCAGCCGCGAGCAGCAGCAAGGCCCAGGCCTGAAGGCTGGGGATCGCGGCGGGAGAGACTGGTGCTGGCACGGGGCCGCCGACGAACAGGCCCAGTGCTCCGGGACTCCACCCCACGGCCACGGTGGTGGTGACGGTGTTTGTGGCCAGATCGATCACCGAGACATTGTTGGAGCCGCGGTTGACCACGTAGGCGCGGGTGCCGGCGGGGTCTATTGCCACACCAAGAGGACCGTCGCCCACTGACACGGTGGCGACGGCAGTGTCGGTGGTCAAGTCGATTACCGAGACATTGTCGGTGCTGCGGCTGCTCACGTAGGCCCGGGTGCCAGCAGGGTTCACCGCCACCCCCATGGGGCCGTTGCCCACGGGCACGGTGGCTGCGACGATATTTGTAGCCAAGTCGATCACCGAGACATTGTCGGAGGTGAGGTTAGCCACATAGGCACGGGTACCGGCCGGATTCACCGCTATGGCAGAAGGGTTGGAGCCCACTGGCACAGTGGCAATGACGGTGTTGGTGGCCAGGTCGATCACCGAGACAGTGTTGGCGGCGTAGTTGGCCACATAGGCATAAGTGCCAACCGGGTTCACCGCCACACCGTAGGGGCGGCTACTCACAGGCACAACGGCCGTGACGGTGTTGGTGGCCAGATCGATCACCGAGACAGTGTTGATGGCGTAGTTGGCCACATAGGCATAAGTGCCAGCCGGATTGACCGCCACTCCCGTGGGAGTGTTGCCCACAGGCACGGTGGCGACAACAGTGTTGGTGGCCAGGTTGATCACGGAAACATTGCCGGAGCCAGAGTTGGCCACATAAGCGCGGGTGCCGGCCGGGTTCACCTCCACGCCGTAGGGGTTGGTGCCCACGTTCACAGTGGCTGTGACGGTGTCGTTGGCTACGTCGATGACCGAAACAGTGCCGGAGCTGCTGTTGGGAATGTAGGCAAACGGGGCCGCCTGGGCGGGGCCGGCCAGGGCGCAGGCGGCGAGCAACGGCCACAGGAAGCGCGAGCGCCGGCGGAGGCGGGGTTGTGTCATGACAGTCTCCTGGTGTGCAGCACCATCAGGCCCAGCAGCACGGACAGCAGCAGCAGGCCCCAGGCCGAGAGCGTGGGAATGGCCTCGGCCGCCAGGGCCATGGGGCCAGAAGGGTCTGCGATTTCACCGTTGGGCGTCCAGTCGTCGTCACCTTGCGCGCCGTCGGTCAGGGTGAAGCGGGCCGTGTGGCCGCTGATGACAAGGCCGGCAGGCTCGAAGTAGCTGGGCTGAGTGTCGGTGCGGGCGGCCAAGCCGTACTTGGTGTAGCCGGCCACGGGCTCGGGCCAGGTGACCTGCATGGCAACGGCGGTGGTACAGCCCACGAGCTTGATGCGCAGCAGGCCCTGAGGCAGCGTGTGGCCCGGCGGCAGCGCGGCGGGCGCGGCCTCGAAGCGGGTGGCGCCCAGGTTGAACCGGCAGGCGGGGCCGCCACCGGTGAAGGTAGCGCTGCCGGTACCGCCCGGGCCGCTGGCGGGCACGGTGGTGCCTTCGAAGTATGGCGCGCAGGCCACCTGCACATTGCCCACGTTGGCGGCGACGTTGCTGCCACTGGCGTTGGCGATGGTGCAGCGCTGGCCCGTGGGCTGGGCCTGCACGGTGACTGCGTAACTGCCGCCATCCACCACGGGCTGCAAGAAGGTGAAGCCGCCGTTGGCCTGCACCGCCAGGTCTTCGTTGCCGTTGCGCAGCACCAGGCCGCTGCCCGTGAGGCCCGTAGCGGTGCCGCCCAGTGTGTGGGTTTGCTGCGGCAGCGGCGCAAAGGTCGCCGTGATGGTGCAGGCGCTGGTGACCGGCGCGGTGGTGTAGTCGTTGTCGCCCACGCCCGTGGGTGTGCCGTTGCAGCCGCTGATGCTTTGCGTGATCTGGCCCGCAGGCGGCGTGGCGTGGCATGTGACGGTGCCGAGGTAGGCAACCGCATTGGATGTGCAGGCCATAGCGCCAGCAGGCAGGGCGGTGACGGCGTAAGTGGCAGCGACGCAGGCCACCTGCACGCTGATCACATTGGCGGTGGCAGTGCCGCTGCCGCCCGTTACCGTGCAGGTCTGGCCCGTGGGCGGGGTCTTCACGGTGACGGCGTAGCTGCCGCCATCCGCCACCGGTTGCAAGAAGGTGAAGCCGCCGTTGGCCTGCACCGACAGGTCTTCGCCACCGTTGCGCAGCACCAGGCCAATACCCGTAAGGCCAGCTACCGTGCCGCCCAGGGTGTGCGCGATGGGGCCGGAGAACTCGGCGCTCACGGCGCGCGCCTGGTCCATGGTGATGCTGCACGTGCCAGTGCCGGAGCAGGCGCCGCTCCAGCCGGTGAAGGTGTGGCCCATGGCGGGCATGGCAGCGAGGGTAAGGAGCTGCGGGGTGCCCTCGCCAGGGTAGTTGTAGCTGCAGGTGCCAGTGGCGCAGGCCGACGGGGCGCCGTTCACGACGCCCATGCCGGTGACGGTGACCGCCAGTTCCACATGGGTCCGCCGCTCCAGCGCACCGATATCGCAAGGCGTGGCGCCCATGCCCTGCGGGCGGGCGATGCCGCGCTGGTCGGTCGGCAGGGTGCAGGCCACGGCGTCCTGCAGCAGGCTGGTGAGATCGGGCAGGTAGCCGTAGAGGCTGGGGAAGCCATCCATGCCGTTGGCGCCGAACGCGCCCAGCTCGGGGTCGGCGTCCAGCGTCACGCCGTTGCAGGTGGCGGTGCCGCCCATGGGGGCCACGTTGCCGCCCGCGCAGCCGTCCTGGATCAGGCTGTCGGTGATGGTGGTGGAGCCCGTGAAAAAGGTGACGGCCTGAGAGCGCGTGGCCGCGCTACCCCACAGCACGGAGTTGCGCACCCCCACCACGCCGCCCTGGGTGAAGAGCGCGTTGCCGTTGCCACCGGCCATGTTGCCCATGAAGGTGGCGTGCACCGCGTCCACGCGGGCATCCCCGTCCACCCCCACGATGGCGATGGCGCCGCCGGGCCTGCCGGCGGAGGACTGGTTGATGGCGAAGGTGGCGTTGCGCACCTGCATATGGCTGGTGCCGCCGCCCTCCGTCAGGCTGTGGATGGCGCCGCCGGACACACCCGCGCCGTTGCCTGTGAAACTGGCCTGCTCGATCACCGGGCTGCTGACGCCGCCGCTGCCCTTGGCGAGGTTGTACATGGCGCCACCGCTGCCGTTGTAGGCGTCGTTGCCTTCCATAGAAACATTGCGCAGCACGGGGCTGCTGGTGCCGCCCTCGCCCCGGTTGTAGATGGCACCGCCGTGGCCCTCGGCGTGGTTGTTGCTGATGAGGACATTCGTCAGCACCGGGCTGCTGACGCCGCCCCCGCTGGCGTCGTTGAACAGGGCCCCGCCATCGCCGTCGGCGTACGAGGCGCCGATGTGCACCCTGTTTATCCAGGGGCTGCACACGCTGCCCACGCCCGCGCCGTTGCAGTACAGCGCGCCGCCGTTGGCCCCAGGCCCGGCCGCCGCGCCCTGCAGCAGATACACGCTGTCGATCAGCGTGTCATCAAGCGGGATGCCCAGGCTGCCGTCCAGGTACAGCACGCGGCTGTTGTTGTTGGCGTCCAGCACCGTCAGGCCGGGAGACACGGACTGGGGCCGCTCGGCCAGCGCGGCCTCGGTGCCAATGAAGCCGCCGTAGAGCTTGACGTTGCGCTCGATGACGAAGCCCTGCGCGCCGGACGGCACGTAGGGAGTGCCAGCGGATTGCTTCAGCCAGACCTCGCTGCAACTGGGTTCGGCCAGCGCAAAGTCCAGGCTGGCGGCCTGCGGCCAGCTGGTGCCGTCGCCGCTGCCGCTGGGCGTGACGCGGCAGGCGCGCGGCGCGGGCGCAGCGCTGGCATGGAGGGTGAAGAGCATGCTGCTCTCGCGCACCTGGGTGGCTTCGTCGCCGCCGTTCGCGGCGGCGGCAGCGGTGCCGGTGGTATCGCCGCTGCGCAGGCTCAGGGTGGCCGTGGCCTGCTGGCCCGCAGTGGCCGGGGCCGGCAGGCGCACGCGGATCTGGTCGCCGCTGGTCACGATGGCCTCGCGCACCCAGGAGCCTGCGCCATTCACGCGCAGGCGGCCATTGCCGCTGATGCGCACGCCGCCCCACGATGCGCCTGCGCCCGACTGGCTGGCCAGCGGGGTGGTGATGTTGTAGATCACCACCATGCCCGCCGGGACGGTATCGGCGGGCGGGGACGCAGGCAGGTTGGCAAACGGCTGTCCGCCGCGCACCAGGCGCGCTTCTCCGCCGGAGTTGGTGGAGAGCCAGGTGCCCACCTGCGGCTGCTGGTCGAACAAGGTCTGCCAGGCGCTGCCCTGGTTGCCCGGCCGGGGCGATGCCGTCCAGAGCGACCCGTGCAGCCCCCCCTGTCCATGCACGGTGGGCAGCACCTCCCGGTTGAGGCGGAAGTCCGGGTCAGGGCAGCCCGCTGCCAGCGCGCTGTTCTCCAGCTTGTAGGGCAGCCGCCAGACGCCGGTGTGCAGGCGGTCTTGCGCCAGGGCCGCGTTGACGCCCCAGTCCTCCTGCCCGGCGAACGGCGTGGGCAGCCAGTTGTTAATCCAGTCCGTCCAGGGCTTTTGCTGATCGGCTAGCGTGCTGCCCTCGATGGCGCGCGACCAGACCAGCCCCGTCTCCCAGTGCATCGCGCTGGCGCGGCCTTCGGCCTGGCCCACGATGTAGTCACTGGTGGCGTTGGGGCTGGCGCAGGTCTGGGCCAGCCCCACGGCGGGCAGCGCCAGGCAGGCGGCGAGGAGCGTGGGAAGAATGGTTTGCTTCATTTTTTATAGCTTCTTGCGCTTATTGGATAAGGGGTAAAGGCCAAAAACACTTCAAACCCTGCGGCGCAGCGCGAGCAGGCCGAGCAGTGCACCCAGCAGCGCCAGTGCGCCGCCGCCCAGCGTGGGAATGGGCTGCGCGCCGCCGGGGCCGGGGCCCGCGGTGGGGGCAAAACGGGCCGACACACTGCGCGCCCCGTCGATCGCCACGGTGCAGGTGGCGCCCGTGCCAGTGCAGGCGCCGCCCCAGCCCGCGAAGGCCTGGCCCGTGCCGGGCGTGGCGGCCAGGGTGACGTGCAGCGGCGCACCCTCATCCGTGTAGGTGAAGGCGCAGGTGGCGGTGGTGGTGGCCGCGCACGGGGCCGGGCCGCCCGCCACGGTGCCGTGGCCGGTGATGCCGACGTTCAGCGGATAGCTGCCCAGGCGCCGCTCCACCGCGCCGATGTCGCACTGGCTGCCTTGCGGGCGGGCGGCACCGCGCTGGTCGGTGGTGGCGCCGGTGGCAGCGCAGTCCACCGCGTCGATGGCGCTGCCCGTGGCGCCGGGCATGCGGGTGAGCGTGGGGCCGCCGTTGTCTTGCAGCGGGCCGAGTTGCGGGTCCAGGGCCAGGTTGCCCGTGCCGGCGAAGCCGCCCTCCACGATGCTGTGGCTGACGGTGGTGCTGGCCTCGATGATGTCGCTGATCTGCGGTCCCGTGGTGGTGGTGTTGCCCCAGAAGATGCTGGCGATGACCTGGGGCATGCTGATGCCGCCGCCGCCGCCGAGGCTGTAGAGCGCGCCGCCTTCCTGCGCCGTATTGCCGCTGAATGTGCTGTGCGTGATGACCGGGCTGCTGTTGCCCAGGTGGCCGCCGTTGCTGTAGATAGCACCGCCGTGCGTGGCGGCGTGGTTGTCGTGAAAGGTGCTGTGGCTGATGGCGGGGCTGGCGATGGCGCCCGGGGCAAAGTTGGCGATGGCGCCGCCCGAGGAGGCCCGGTTGCCGCTGAAGGTACTGTGGCTGATGGTGGGGCTGGCGGGCGCCATGCTCATGGCGCGGTTGAAGATGGCGCCGCCACCGCCAGCGGCAAAGTTGCCCGAGAAGACGACGTGCGTGATGCGCGGGCTGCAGGGGCCGTGGCACAGCAGGCCGCCGCCAGCGTCCATGGCGGCGTGGCCCCGGGCGATGCTCAGGCCGTCGATCACCGTGCTGGCGGTGATGTGGCCGCCGGGCGTGGTGCCGTCCAGGCGCAGCACGCGGCGCTGGTTCTCGCCGTCGAGCACGGTGGCGCTGGCATTCACGGGCGCGGGCCGCTCGGCCAGGGTGCTTTCGGTGCCCATGAAGCCGCCATAGAGCGCCAGGTTGCGCGCGATGCGAAAGCCCTCGGCATCCGCCGTCTGGCTGTAGCTGCCTTGCGCGAGCCAAATTTCGGTGCAGGCGGCATCCGCCAGCGCGGCGGGCAGCGGCGCGGCCTGCGCCCAGGTGCTGCCGTCGCCCGTGCCGGTGGGGCTGGCGCGGCAGACGGCGGCCTGGGCGCTGGCGCCGGACAAGGACAGCAGCAGCGCGGTGGTGAAGGACAGAAGGCGGTGGAGGGCGAGTTGGGTCATTTTTTGATAGCTGCTGGCGCTTGTCCCGCAGGGCCTGTAGCCCCGGAACACCTGTATCGCCTTGCAACACAAGGCTACGGTTTGACACAGCGCAAGGCTACGCAGCCTCCATGCCCCTGTCTGTCACCCTATAGGACGACAGACGCGCGCCGGAGGCTGTGGCAGCATCCGCGGGCATGGACTTGCCCAACAACCCCATCCGCGTCGCCGTGGTGGAAGATGACGCGGCCTGCCGCATCGCCCTGGCCTATGCGCTGCAAGCCGCGCCCGACATGTGCGTGCAATGGCTGGCGTGCAGCCGGGCCGAGGCGCTGGCCGCCCTGCGGGACGGCCCGCCGCTGGACGTGCTGCTGCTCGACCTGGGCCTGCCCGACGGCAGCGGCCTTGACGTGCTGCCCGCGCTGCAGGCGCGCTGGCCCGCGGCGGCGACCATGGTCAGCACCATGTTCGGCGACGAGGCGCACGTGCTGCACGCCATCGAGGCCGGGGCCATGGGCTACCTGCTCAAGGACCTGCCGCCCCAGGCCGTTCTGGACGAGGTGCGCAGCCTGCACGCGGGCGGCAGCCCCATCAACCCGCTGGTGGCGCGCAAGCTGCTGGTGCGCCAGCGCCTCCACGCCCTGCCCTCCCTGCCGCCGCCCGCCCCGGCGCAGATCGACGCCGCCCCCTCCGCGCGCGAGGTCGAACTGCTGCGCCTGGTGGCGCACGGCCACTCGGTGGACGAAGTGGCCCAGGCCATGGGCGTGTCGCGAAACACGGTGCGCACCTTCGTGCGGCGCGTGTACGTCAAGCTGCAGGTGACGACCCGCGCCGAAGCCGTCACCACCGCGCTGCGTCAAGGTTGGCTGGAGTGACCCGCCAATCCATGAAAAATCGGGCCCTGGCGCTTATCCAGAAAGCGCTGGCAGCTCTCTTTTTGATAGTTTTCTGCCACCTGGCCCAGGCCGCCACCTCCGCCCACCTGGCGGCAGCGCAGACTTGGCAGTCGCCCAGTGCCGCCTGGGCGCCGCCGCCCTCGCTGCACGCGGCAGACGACGCGGTGCTGGCCTCCGGCACGCCCTGGCAGGCGGTCAACCTGCCACACGCAGTGCCGCGATCCCTGCGCGTGTTCGATCCGGCGCTGGCCGGTAGCGCGCCCGTGGTGCAGTGGTGGCGCCTGTCACTGCCCGCCAGCGCGCTCGCCGCCACGGCGCAGGGCACGCGCCTGTACATCCCGCGCTGGCAGACCATCGGCACGCTGGCGGTGTACGTGCAGGGGCGCCTGGTCTGGCAGTCGCGTGGCGACCGGCCCTGGAATAGCTTCAACGACCCCATCTGGATCGGCCTGGGCGGCTTGCCGCAGGAAGCCGCGCACACGGACGGCCTGCAGGTGCACCTGCGCATGGCCAGCCAGCCGGGCGTGGGCGGGGCGCTGTCGTCGCTGTGGGCCGGGCCCACGGCGGAGCTGCTCACCCCCTGGCGCTGGCGCATGTTCTGGCAGACCGGACTGGTGTCGTACTGGCGCGCCGCCTTCCTGCTGATGAGCCTGTTCGCGCTGGCGCTGTGGTTCAAGTACCGGCGCAGCCAGCAGGGCGAGGTGCGCCTGTTCCTGCTGTTCTTCGCCATGGCGGCCTGCCAGTCGGTGGCCGCGCTGCCCTACTTGGTGGACAGCGAGGGGCTGGACATGGACTTCGCCTGGTTCACCTGGATCGCCATGGCCGCGCAGTTGGCCGCGCTGGGCTGCATGGTGTGCTTCCTGTGCCTGGCTCACGGCCAGCGCTGGCCGCGCGGGGGCCGGGCGCTGGCGCTGTACCTGGCGGCGGCGGCCCTCGCCGCGCTGCCGTCGTGGTGGCCCGCCTACACCGCCACGCTGCCGCTGCTGCGCCTGCTGATGGTGCCGCCCACGCTGCTGCTGCTCACGGTGGCCGCCGTGGGGGCCTGGCGGCTGCGCAGCGCCAGCAACCTGCTGCTGGCCGCCTGGGGCGCCATGGTGGCACCCATCAGCCTGCACGACATGGCCATGCAGAACTACTGGGGCAACATCGAAGGCATCTACCTCACGCCCTATGTCAGCGTGGGCCTGTTCACGCTGTTCCTGGTCCTCGCGTTCTCGCGCTACAGCCACGCGCAAGACCAGGCCGCCCGCGCCCGCGCCACCCTGGCCGAACGCCTGGCCGCGCAGGAGCACGAACTGGGCCGCACCCACGAGCGCCTGCGCACCGCCGAGCGCGAGCAGACCCTGATGCTGGAGCGCCAGCGCCTCATGCGCGAGATGCACGACGGCGTCGGCGCGTCGCTGACCAGCGCGCTGCGCCTGGTGCAGCACGGCCAGGCCCGCCACCAGCCGGTAGACGTGGCCCAGGTCCTCAAGGAGTGCATCGACGACCTGAAGATCTCCATCGACTCGCTCGAACCCGTGGACGCCGACCTGCTGGCCCTACTGGCGGGCCTGCGCTTTCGGCTGGAGCAGCGCCTGGGCGAGGCCGGCATCACCCTGTACTGGCGCACCAGCGACGTGCCCGCCCTGCCCTGGCTTGATGCACAGAACGCCCTGCACGTGCTGCGCATCCTTCAGGAGGTGCTGACCAACATCGTCAAGCACAGCGGCGCCACGGCCATCACTGTCTCCACGGCCGAGGCCGCCCAAGGAGTAGATCCCGGTGTGCCCGGCGTGCAGGTGTGTGTGCACGACAATGGCCGCCCTTTCTTGCCTCCCGACGCCCTGCCCCCCGGCCGCCGGGGCCTGGGCAACGTACGCAGCCGCACGCTGGCCCTGGGAGGGCACTGCGGCTGGCAGCCCCTGCAGCCCTCCGCGCAAGGCACGGTGTTCACTCTATGGCTGCCGCTGCGGCGAGGTGGATGAGCGCCGCATGGCAGTATCGCGTTGTCATTTTTTGTACTTTTAGCAATCTGGCCGTCTACGGCATCAGCCAACGGCACGGAATTGATCAGGGAACGGAACATGTCCAAATCGCCCTGCGGGCCCCAAACAAGCTCTTCTCCAACGGGGGCATCAAAGGCTGCCGCTTGCTGGGCAAGCGCGTAGTTGCCAGTGGCTGAAAAGCAGGTCGATGACGAGCGCTAGGTCATGCCTGAGACGATCTCCTGGAGCGTCTGCCTAGGCAGCCGGCCTGCCGCGTCGACGAGCCCTTACCGCACCGGTGGCGCCGGATCGTCGATTGAATGACCGCTCGCCACCGTTGTGAAAGCGGCAACGGGCCCGAAGCCGACGCTGGACCCCATTCCCCTAAGCGGTCATTGATTCGTACCCCAGTTGCTTGCGGCCCAAACGCGACTGTCGAGAGACCTGCCTTAGCAAATTCGCAGGCTATAGTTGGGCCAGATGAAGCCTGCGGGATTTGCGGGAATTTTTACACCTGAATGTTTGAGCAGCCCTGCGCTTGCAAACCCAGGCTGCAAGCCGCTTTCAGGAGGAAAAATTGTCCAGAGTATCCCGAACAATCCAGTCCATTCCCCAGGTTTTGCGGTCTAAGTTACGTTAGGCCGCACACTTTCAGCATTATGGTGATCCCCGCAAATGTCCAATCCATGTGGCGCGAGTACTTGGACATCGTTCGTGATGTCGAGGAAAGTCGCTTCTATGAGGCTTTCTCCTTCGGCGACTCTCCTGCAATGGCAGACGAACTCGGACAGTTGGTTCTAAGTCGCATAAAGCGGGCGACCGCCGGCTCCGTCTGGTCGTATGAAGATGCCGGGAAGCCAATTCCGAAGAAAGGCGATCTCAGTGTTGTCACTGACTCCAGCGGAAAGCCGTTATGCATCATCGAAACCATTCAAGTCGATATAGTTCCCTTTGATCGAGTTACATCTGAGTTCGCGTCCATTGAGGGAGAAGGTGATGGTTCTCTCACGTATTGGCGGGACGCGCACAGAGCTTACTTCACGCGGGAATGCGCTTCTTCCATGCGCGTCTTTTCTGACTCTATTCCCTTGGCCTGTGAGCAGTTCAAGGTGGTTTATCCGCTGCCAGCGCAAAGTGCCGGTTAGCTTAAGCGCTAAGCGTTGAGCGTCCGCTTTTGCTTGCCGCCACCAGCTACTTCTGGCCGTTGGCAGACCGTACAACATCGAATCCGTCCTCAATTCGGATTGAACCTTCAATCTCAACTGCTCACCAAGCCGCACATTTTTCGGTGAGATTTTGCGAATTGTTGTTGCACAATGTTTCTGAATAAGAGATTCAGGAACAGGAGGGGGCATGGCTCGCATCAGTGCACTGTGCGTCTTGATCAAGGTCAAGCATCAAAAATCGACTGACAGGCGATCTACGCAGGTGCTCGGGTGAGGTACGCACCTCGGGCTATACAGTCCAGACACCGCCTACTTCCCGATGGTCACATCGTCGTGACCGGGGCAGCCGGGGACTTTGCGTTCTTTGACAGCGAGGAATTCGATCGATTTCGCGCATCCCCGCAAAGGCTTGACCTTCGAAAACAAGCCGACTTGCGTGCCCGCTTTTTGCTCACCGATGGTGCTATATCAAGGGGCATGCAACGCTTGCTGGCTTCGCGGATTGCAGCGAAGCGAGAGACCGTTACCTCAGGTCCTTCGCTTCATATCATCGTGCCCACCCTGCAATGCGCCCACTCCTGCCAGTATTGCCAGGTCAGCAGGTCCCTTGACGACGAGGGGCATACGATGTCGCTCTCGGATCTGAATGCCGCATGCGACACCATTCTCGAAAGCAAATCCGATCAGCTCACCGTCGAGTTTCAAGGCGGTGATCCGCTGCTGCGATTCGACCTGGTCAAACATGCCATCCTGCGCATCCGCGAGGGAGCTGCGGCGAACCGTCGAATTCGCTTTGTAGTCGCTTCAACGCTCCACCAGCTAGACGACGCGATGTGTGCCTTTTTCAAGGAACACAGCGTCTACATGTCGACCAGCTTGGATGGGCCTCGCGCCCTACACAACGCCAATCGACCGACCCCAGGTCGAAATGCATACGAACGTACCCTGGCTGGCATCCAACTCGCACGAGAAAAAATAGGAGCTGATGCCGTTGCCGCCTTGATGACGACAACCAAAGCGTCTCTGGCTTTCCCTGAAGAGATCGTTGACGAATATGTTAGCCAGGGGTTTCGGGAGATCTTTCTGCGACCGCTCAGCAGCTATGGGTTCGCCAAACGCAATCAAAACCTGCTTGGTTACTCTGTCCAGGATTTCGTGAACTTCTACCGGCGCGGCCTGGATCGCATCATGTATTGGAACCAGCGCGGTGTGGAGCTGCGAGAGGTGTACGCATCGATCTTGCTGAACAAGATGCTTTCCACCTTTGATGCGGGCTACGTGGATCTTCAAAGCCCAACAGGCGCAGGCTCTAGTGTCCTGGTCTACAACTACGACGGGTTCGTTTATCCCAGTGATGAGGCGAGAATGATTGCAGAGACCGGAGATCGATCGCTGCGAATGGGGCGCATTGGTGAATCCTTGGGCGAGCTACTCAACTCCCCGGTGCGGCAGCGATTGGTGGAGGCCAGCGATGTTCGTTCCATGAGCGATTGCCGAGACTGCGCCTACAACTTGTACTGCTCGCCAAACCCCGTCGATGCCCAGGCTCAACACGGAACAATGACTGTCGCGGCGGGGGCAACTGAACACTGCCAGCGGCATATGGCTCTCTTTGATGCCATGTTCACGGCCCTGCGCACTGCTGACGAGGATACCTCTGCGCGAATGCACGATTGGGCACAAGTGCGGGAGTCATGCGCCAATGCGTAAAGTGTCTGCAGATCTCGATGAGAGATGCGGCCCGCGCGTGCGTCGGGTGGTGGATTTCGAGGGCTTTGCGGCCCAATGGGAGCCGTCTCTGTATTTCTTGGTTCGAGTTCAGACTTCCGAGGAGAGACGTTCCATTGAGGACTTGCAGAGTACCGGCCTAGACAACCTCGCTTGGGTCGTAAGCGATCAGCTGGAGATTGGGGACATCGTTGTCGCGCGCCCATTCAAGGGAGAGTTGATTGTCCTACTACGTGAATCTGATACCCACCACGCGCTGTTCCTCACAAATCGGTGCAACAGCAATTGCTTGATGTGCTCCCAACCGCCGACCAAAGAAGACGACGGTTGGCTCGTTGAGGAAGCTCTGGAGGCCGTCCGCCATCTGAACTGGCATCCTCAGACCATTGGCCTGACTGGTGGCGAGCCATTGTTGTTGGGAGCAGGCCTGCGGAGGGTTCTGGATGTCATTGGCAAGCGTCTTCCCCAGACAGCGGTAGAAGTTTTGACCAACGGCCGGTTGTTTGCAGAAGCCTCTGTGGTGCAGGAGGTGTTGTCCGGTCTCACTACGAAGGTCCGTTGGTTGGTGCCTCTGTACGGGCATGCCAACTTTTTGCATGACTTTGTGGTGCAGGCCTCCGGCGCCTTTGACGAGACCATTGATGGATTGCTCGCGCTCCAGGAGTACCAACAAGAGATCCAGTTGCGCTCTGTGCTGATTTCTCCTGTCTTGGAGGTTCTGCCGGAGCTAGCCCTGTTCGTCGCTCGGAACCTCCCATTCATCCGAGAGTGGGCATTGATGGGATGCGAGCCGATCGGGTTTGCTCTTGCCAATCGAGAAGCATGCGAAGTGGACCTGGTCGCTTGGAGCACAACACTGGAGCAAACCCGCAGGGTGCTTCGCACTTACCGGATTCCCCACGTCTGGATGAACACGCCTTTGTGCGCATTGCCTCAGCCTCTTTGGCCTCAGGCGCAGAAGAGCATTTCAGATTGGAAGAACGTCTTCGCACCTGAATGTGAGGGTTGTGCAGCAAGACAGAATTGCTCCGGACTGTTCGCCTGGCATGAGCGAGGCTGGAAACCTGCACCCCTAAGAATAATGGAGACAACCGAGGTTTATTTATGAGCAAGTTCGTTCGAAACCTCTCTCTTTTCGTGGCGGGGTTGCCCTTATTGGTCACAAAGAGCGTGTCAGCTGCACCCGCACCGAGAGCAGAGATGGAGCCGCTCGACACGACCGGTGCCGTGCCGTTGCGCCCATTGAACTTGGAATCGGACAATCTGTTTGCAGGGCATCGCTCGCACTCCAGCCACAGATCGCACTCAAGCCACAGCTCTCACTACTCAGGATCCAGTGGGAGCTCTAGCTACCGTGCCCCCGCATATGTAGCGCCAAGCCCGGCTCCGTCGTACGTAGCACCATCGCCTGCCCCAGTATCTCCTCCTGCGACGAACCGCTATGCCCCCGAGCCAGCACCAGCCCCTGGAGCACCTCGACAGTTTCTGGATTCAAACAACGCATCGGGATCCAATACTTCCGCAAAGAATGGCCTGTCTCAGTCATCGCAGCCTGGCAAGCAGTCGAACGCTTCAGAAGAGTTAACTCATCCGGAGAAACTGAGGCTGCAGATCATGCGGGTTCAGATCAAGCTTCGCAGCCTGGGCCTCTACGAGGGATCGATTGATGGGGTGATGAATGACGGCTTGCGTGCAGGCCTGAGGCACTTCCAGGAGCTGAAGGGTTTTCAAAAGACTGGGACAATGACAACACCTACGCTCAATGCCCTTGGCATACCTGCCGTCAACTGATGGCGCACGCTGAAGGGTGCATTGGTGAACCACCTGCTAGCCATGCCGATTGCGGCCAGACCAGCAACAACAATCGCAAATCATGAAACTCACTTGTCGCAGTTCGATCGCAATTACTGGCTTTTGCACTACGTTCTTTTCCGCATCCGCCACCGGACAATCTAGCGTTGGTGCCGCACCAAAGGTGCGATTGACTGCAACAAATGAAGTTCGTCGGAGCAGGCTCACGCAAGTCATTGATTTTCCAAGACTGACGAGGCGGTCCAAAGTTCGTCGGAGACCATTGGCGAAGTTAACCGGCCTACATCGCTACAAACGAAGTTCGTCGGAACTGTCGACGCGCACTGATCTGCAATCTACCGGCGCAATGTCATGCTCGCCAGCGGGCGCTATGCCACGCTTGACGATCGCAAGGGATCTAGCTTGGTGCCGTGGAAGTCGAAAATTGAGCAGCGGCTGAGCCAACAAAGCCTGCCATTGAATTCCGGTTTTCTCGGTAACCGATCCATTCGGGCTGTTCCCAAGCAAGTCAATGCGCTATAGGCCTCATCTAGGTTCACGATACTACGCTCCGGTTCGTGCTGACCGAGATCAATCCGTCGCTCTTTCGATATTCTCCAGGCGTTACGCCCCAATGCTTCTTGAACCCACGCTGAAGCGTGTCTACCGAATCCAGTCCACACCGATGGGCAATTTGATCAATGCTCCAATCCGTCTCGCGCAGTAGCAATGCGGCATGGCTCAAGCGGGTTGTCAGCACGTACTTCGACGGACTACTCCCGGTAGCCCGCTGAAACAACCGCGTGAGATGCCGCGGACTGAGGGATATATGCTCTGCCATGGTCTCCACGCTCAGGTCGTTGGCCAGGTTCTGGTAAATCCAGGCCAGCAAATCCCTCATTGTGTCGCTGGCTTGCGCCTGGGTGTTCAGGAGCGGACTCATCTGCGGAGACTGGCCAGGGCGCATTCCTGACAGCACCAAGAGACGCGCAATTTGTGATGCGCAGTCCCTACCCAGGTCCTCTTCAACCAACGCAAGCGAAAGATCAATCCCCGTCAGGATTCCGGCGGAGGTCCAGACGTTTCCATCACGCACAAATATCTGGTCGCTGACCACTGTCGTGCCAGGGCACAGACGTTGAAGCAGTCCACAGGCACTCCAATGGGTCGTGCAGCGTCGTTCTTGTAGTACGTTGGAATGCGCAAGCGCAAACGCTCCAGTACACACACTCGTCACTCGGCGAGCACTGGATGCAACTGCCTTTATCCATTCAGAGAGATCACTACGTTGCAGTTCATGGAGCACCACATCCTCATGCCCTCCGGCAATGATGAGCGTATCGATCGATCGAGGATCAATCGCAGCCCAAGGTGCGTCGGGCAGGATCGCAAGTCCAGCATTGGAGTTGACGGCCTTGTCATGCGCCGCGAGCACGCGCAGCGCGTAGCTTCCCGGAAGCCAGACGTTCGCCTTGCTAAAGACGCTCAGGGGACCTGCAATGTCAAGCAATTCCACCCCGTCAAAAACCACCACGGCCACCTGTCTTGCCGACCCAACATTGGCTGATTCTGCGGCAATTTTGTCATTGATATTTCTCATGGCCGACTCTACAAACAAGCTGTTGCTGATGGATTTCTTTGCATAGGACTAGTGCGCATTTCAACACCAAATCGCGTCCTGCCGGTCCAAATCTGATAGATATGAATACGCGTTTTCTGAACGCATTTCCTCCAAGGGGAAAGCAGTGCAAGCGCGATGAGGGTGGTTCAAAATTGGCAGTGCAAACAACGGTTGCACTGCTGTTTCGGAATTCCAAGATATCTACGACAACAGGAAATCCGATGGAAAAACACAGATGTGGGCACGCTGCTGCAAAGGACGGATCGTGCGATGTAGGCAGCCGCCACGGGCAAGAGGCGCGTTGGCACAGCAACTCAATGCCGGACCAAAAAAAGCCAGGCCACTCGTACACACCTCCATGCCGCTGGAAGTGCTGCTCCCCGGCGGTTGCACGTTGGGCACGTATTGGATCGCGCCCGCTCGGCCCGCTACAAGGTTCTGGAAGAAACCTAGGTGCAGATCATCATTTGACACAGAAAAGTCGGTCCGAGGCGCCACCAAAGGCCCTCCCAATCATGCAGTTCAAAGGCAACGGCATGCGAACCAGTGAATCTCCTGCCGGTTTAAGGAGATCGAAGTGCTGGTGAACAGGAACGAGAGTGGACAGGTCAAGGGTGTTCCACCACAGGAACGAATGGCAGCCAAATCCAATAAACAACAATGGAGGGAAGAATGAATCGTCTGAATATTTCCACTCGGCTTGTGGCAGCTTTCTCAGCCATGGTGCTTCTGCTTATTATTCTGGGGGGCGTTGCATTAGCACGATCAGCAAGCCAACACACAGAGCTCAATGACATCGTCACCAGGCGGATTCCCATTACCAAATCCATGGGCGCGCTGGCGGATGGAGTAAACGTTCAAGCCATCCAGTTTCGGAATCTTGCGCTGTCGACATCCGACACCGTCGTCAAGCCATCTCTGGAACGAGTGGCGGGTGCGCGGGCATCGATTGCAAAGGAACTTCCTACACTCACCGACTTGATCCGATCTGAGAAAGGGAAAGAGATCCTGGCTCGCATGCAGCAGCACCGAACGGGCTTCCTGGGGTTGGGCGACGAGTACATCAGCTTGATTCAGAAGGGAGAGAGGGACGAGGCGTTGAAGTTGCTTCAAGATCGACTTCGGCCTGTGCAACTGGAGTACCAGAAGACGATCCAGGAACAGGTCGACTACCAATCCCAGGTCACTGCGGCCGCTGGCGAGCGGGCGGAGGCTGCGGCCAGATCCTTGGAACGCGATGTATGGATCACCGGTGCGATAGCAGTTGGATTGGCGATCTTCTTGGCGATCACCATCATCCGCTCCATCATCCGCCCGCTGGCACAGGCAGTGGAAGCGGCGGACCGTGTCGCGAATGGTGACCTCAGCGGCCATATCAGCGTGAAGACAACGGACGAGACGGGTCAGTTGTTGAGCGCGCTACATCGCATGCAGCAGAGTCTGGTGAATACCGTCAGCGCAGTACGGCAAAACGCTGAAGGCGTGGCATCAGCCAGTTCGCAAATAGCCTCGGGCAACAACGATCTTTCAGCCCGGACGGAACAGCAGGCCAGCGCATTGGAAGAAACCGCCGCATCCATGGAAGAACTGGGTTCCACCGTGCGCCAAAACGCGGACAACGCCCGCGAGGCCAACCAGTTGGCAGTGAATGCATCCACCGTGGCGGTGCAGGGTGGCGACGTAGTGGCTGAAGTAGTCGAAACCATGAAGGGCATCAACGACAGCAGCAAACAGATTGCAGACATCATCAGTGTGATTGACGGCATCGCTTTTCAGACGAACATCCTGGCCTTGAACGCTGCGGTGGAAGCAGCCCGGGCGGGCGAACAAGGCCGTGGCTTTGCCGTGGTGGCCGGTGAAGTCCGCAGCTTGGCTGGCCGCAGCGCCGACGCCGCCAAAGAAATAAAAAGCCTTATCACCGCCAGCGTGGAACGGGTCGAGCAAGGCACCCTTCTGGTAGACAAGGCAGGGACAACGATGACCGAAGTGGTCACATCCATCAGGCGGGTCACAGACATCATGGGTGAGATCAGTGCGGCCAGCAGTGAACAAAGCGCAGGCGTCGGCCAGGTGGGAGAAGCCGTCACGCAGATGGACCAGGTAACTCAGCAAAACGCGGCGCTGGTGGAGGAGATGGCCGCAGCAGCCAGCGCACTGAACGCCCAGGCGGGGGAACTGGTCCGTGCTGTAGCGGTGTTTAAGCTGCCAAACAACGGTAGAAGTGACAGTTCCATCAGTTCCCCAACATCCCCTCAACAGAACAAACCTCCAGCGATGCCGCTGCCAGCCCTGCGTGCGGTACCAACCGCTCCTGTGACTAGTCGCGTGGTCGTGCTAAAAACAGGGCAGCGTGCCTCCGCCATTCCACAGGACCAAGCCGTGAAACATCCTTCAGGCAGAAATGAGGAATGGGAGAATTTTTAGAAGGAGACGGATGATGTCGGCAGAGATTTTCTCCGCGTTGCCTCTCACGCCACTCTTCATCGCATCCTGCTTGCGCCGGATTTTCACTTCCTCCCAGAAGACCGTGCGAAAGCATGCAGAGTTCATCGAAACCAGGGGCGTATCGGAAGCGCTGCCTAGACTCAGGAGAGTGAAAACTCCAGGGACGTCGTGCGCCATGCCGGCATGAAGTTGTACAAGGACAAGAAACGACGCAAGGCCCGGGTCTTCAAAAAAATGTCCCGACAAGCCCGATCAAGTCAAGATGATTTCTGCGGCATCGGGCTTCTCGGGCAACTGCTCACCAAGCATCTCACGAAGAGATTCCTCGATCATGCTGGACATTGCATCCAGAGCAAGGTCGTTCGGAGCCATCCCAAATGGCTCCTCGATCTCCGCCGCCACAGCCTCCAAAGCAAAGAAAGTGTATGCAATGAATCCCGCGACAACGGGAGTCATGGCCCCAATGGAGTCAACCAGACCAAAGGGTAGAAGCAGGCAATAGGTAAAGACTGTTCTATGAATCAGTACGGAATATGTGAACGGAATCGGTGTGTTGGCAATCCTTTCACAGCCGCCGAGTGCATCGCAGAGGTGGGTCATAGAGGATTCCATGACCGGGACGAGCACCGGCGACAGTACACCTTCCTGGCGTTTTTCACGAACCCAACGGCTTGCGTGAAGCAGCAGTGCAGCCGGTTTGTAGCGCAAATTCTGCAAGCGGACACAATCACTGTCCGAGAGCAGGCGCCGAAGATCAGGGGAAGGGTCACTGCCGCGCAACTGATGTCTCAGAGCATGGACAAAGGCAATCAGATACATCGCGAAGTCGCGCGTATGTGATGGATCATCGATGTGTGTAAGGGCTTGCCGAACCAACGAGCGTGTGTCATTCAACAGCACCCCCCACAACATGCGTGCCTCCCAGTAGCGCGCATAGTGTTGATTTCCATCCAACCGTAACCCACCATTTCCATCTCGATCTGACCCACCCTTGTTCGTGAACTTCACGCTCACGTTGTGGATAAGTTCTTGGCTATCTTCTCCTTCTTGGTGGTCTGTGGTGGTTGCTGTGCGGAGCTGTTCTTGAACCGGTAGCTGTCGTTGCCGGTTTCCAGAATATGGCAGTGATGCGTGAGTCGGTCCAGCAGCGCCGTGGTCATCTTGGCATCGCCGAACACGTTGGCCCACTCGCTAAAGCTCAGGTTGGTGGTGATCACGACGCTGGTGCGCTCGTACAGCTTGGACAGCAGGTGGAACAGCAAGGCTCCTCCTGACGTACTGAACGGCAGGTAGCCCAGCTCATCCAGGATCACCAGGTCAGCATAGGCCAGGCGGTGCGCGATCTGCCCCGGCTTGCCCTGGGCCTTCTCCTCTTCCAGTGCATTGACCAGCTCCACCGTGGAGAAGAACCGCACCCTGCGGTGATGGTGCTCAATGGCTTGCACCCCGAGGGCCGTGGCAATGTGGGTCTTGCCCGTACCCGGTCCACCCACCAGCACCACGTTGTTGGCGTTCTCCAAGAATTCGCAGCGGTGCAACTGGCGTACCAGTGCCTCGTTCACCTCGCTGTGGCTGAAGTCAAAGCCCGCCATGTCCCGGTACGCAGGGAACCTGGCCACCTTGAGCTGGTAGGCCACAGAGCGCACTTCGCGCTCGGCGGTCTCGGCCTTGAGCAGTTGGGACAGGATGGGCTGCGCCGCATCGAAGGCCGGTGCACCTTGCTCAGCCAGTTCCGCAACCGCCTGGGCCATGCCGTGCATCTTGAGCTCGCGCAGCATGATCACGATGGAAGCGATGGCAGGGTCATGACGCATAGCGCACCTCCCTCAATTGGTCGTAGCGAAGCACATTGGCCTGGGGTTCCACCGCCAGCTTGAGGGCCTGCGGCGACGTGACCGGTGCTGGAGCGGGCTTGCCGTCCAGCAGGCGGTGCAGCACGTTCAGGATGTGCGTCTTGCTGGCAGCCCCTGACTCCAGTGCCAACTCCACTGCAGCGAGCACAGCCTGTTCATCGTGGTGCAGCACCAGTGCCAGTACCTCCACCATCTCCCGGTCGCCGCCGGTTTGCTTGAGCAAGGTGGCTTGCAGTCGCTTGAAGGCCGCTGGCAGCTCCAGGAATGGGGCGCCGTTGCGCAAAGCTCCTGGTTTGCGCTGCAGCACCGCCAAGTAGTGGCGCCAGTCGTACACGGTCTGTCCCGCACCATGGTGGTTACGCTCGATCAGGCGCTGATGCTCGCACACGATCTGGCCTTCGGCGGCAATCACCAAGCGATCCGCATAGACCCGCAGGCTCACCGGCCGATTGGCATACGGCGCCGGCACGCTGTAGCGATTGCGCTCGAAGTGGACAAGGCAGGTGGGTGAGACGCGCTTGGTGTTCTCCACAAAGCCATCGAAGGGCCGGGGCATTGGCATCAAGGCGGGCTTCTCTTGAGCCCAGACATCCGCGACGGTGCCCGGCAGCTTGCCGTGCTCGATCTCGTGCCACAGCGCCACGCAGCGCTCTTCAAGCCAGGCATTGAGATCGGGCAGGCTTGGGAATGGCGGCACCACTTGCCACAGGCGATGGCGGGCATCGCGCACGTTCTTCTCCACCTGGCCCTTCTCCCAGCCCGACGCGGGATTGCAGAACTCGGCCTCGAACAGGAAGTGGCTGACCATGGCCGCAAAGCGCGCATTGACGTCGCGCTCCTTGCCACGGCGCACCCGGTCTACAGCGGTGCGCATGTTGTCGTAGATGCCACGGCGGGGCACGCCACCCAGGACCACGAACGCATGGTTGTGGGCATCGAACAGCATCTCGTGCGTCTGCAGCGGATAGGCGCGCAGGTAGAACGCTCGGCTGTGGCTGAGCTTGAAGTGGGCTACCTGCAGCTTGGTGCGCACGCCGGCGAGAACAGCCCAGTCCTCGCTCCAGTCGAACTGGAAGGCCTCACCCGGGCCAAAGGTCAGCGGAACGAAGGTACCTCGGCCGGTGGTCTGCTGTGCAACCAGGCGCTGCTCGTGCCAGAGGCGCGCAAAGGCCGCCACACGGTTGTAGGAGCCGCCATAACCGAGCGCCTGCAGATCCACGTACATCTGCTTGACGGTGCGCCGCTGCTTGCGGGATCGGCCAGCCTCCGTCTTGAGCCAGCCGGCGAGCTTCAAGGCGAAGGGATCGAGCTTGGATGGACTGACTCGCTTGGCATAGTGCGGCTCGGCCTCGCCTGCGCGCAGGTACTTGCGGATGGTGTTGCGCGAGAGGCCCGTGCGGCGGGCGATCTCCCTGATGGACAGCTGCTCTCGCAGGGCCCAGCGCCTGATGACACTCAGTGTTGCCACGTCTATCACTCCTGGTCTCCTGCTGCTCAACAAAGCAGCAGGTTAGGGTTAGTACGTGGATCAGATTTGGATGGAAATCCTGGGGGTTAGTGGGTCACTTCTGCGTGGAAATCAACAGACTCGGGCCTGGTACATACGGTGCGAGGCACCAGCGGCAACGTGAACGACGTTGTCGAAGCCAATAGCCTGCTGCACGGGCAGGAGGCAGATGCCTTTGGCGATGCGGGCTACCAAGGAGTGGACAAGCGGCCTGACGCCAGACGTGGCGTACGCTGGCATGTCGCCATGCGCCCTGGATTGCGCCGGGCGTTGGACAAGGACAAGCCTGTGGATGGGCTGATTGACCAATTCGAGCGCACCAAGGCGCGCATCCGAGCCAAAGTGGAACACCCGTTCCGAGTGCTCAAGCAGCAGTTTGGTTATGTGAAGGTGCGCTACCGTGGTTTGAAGAAAAACACGGCGCAGATCGTGACGCTGTTTGCGCCGTCCAACCTGTGGATTGTCAGGTACAAATTGCTGGCCCTGGGGCAGGTGCGTGCGCGAGGGGCGTAATGCCAACGAAATCGGGGAATTGCTTCCCCCAGGAGGCGCTTGGACAGTGTTTGGGCGCCTCCTGGGGCAGGCTTCATCTCACGGACGGGCGTAGCTCACTTCCAAGTGATTCGTGCAGACCTTCCCTAGCTCAACATCTATCTCGGCTTAGTCCGAGCTTTCGATTTCGGAGCGTGGCGCAGGCGATCGAGATAGTCTGCCCATGACTGCATCATCTTTGTCCGCTGAGCAAGGTACTGAGCCCGGTTGTAGGCTCGCCCGTTCGCGTCTTTCACAGCATGGGCAAGCTGGGCTTCAATCACCAGAGGATCGAACTCCAGTTGCTCAGCGAGCATAGTTCTAGCAGTTGCCCGAAAACCGTGCCAAGTGTGGATGTCAGGCGTGTAGCCCATGGATATCAGCGCCGTGCGCACTGAGTTTTCTGAGATAGGCCGATCATGATTTCTTTCACCAGGAAACACCAGCTTGTTCCCTCCGGTCAACTTGTGGAGTTCACGAAAGATTTCGAGGGCTTGCTTCGACAACGGCACCACATGGGGCGGACCGTACTCCTTACCCTCCACGCCCCGCTTCATACGCGCTGCCGGAATCGTCCATAAAGCCACATCCATGTCCACTTCCGACCACGCAGCCGCCCTCAACTCTCCTGGCCGTTGAAATAGCAATGGAGCAAGTCGAAGAGCAGCCTTGACAATCGGTCCACCACGATAGTGGTCGATCGAGAGCAATAACTCTCCCAACTCTGCAGGCTCCGTAATTGCGGCGAAGTGCTTGCCTCGATAGGGCGTCAGCGCATCCTTCAAGTCACCGGTGATGTCCCGGTCAACTTTACCGGTAGCAACGCCATAGCACCAAACCTGACGCGCAAGCATGAGCGCACGATCTGCTGTTTCAAGTGCGCCTCGGCTTTCAATTTTTCGCAATACGGAAAGAAGTTCAACAGGCTTGATCTCTGAGAGATTGCGCCCACCAATCCACGGAAACATGTCGCGCTCAAACTGCCTTTCCATGCGCTGAAAATGACCGGGACTCCAGACGGATTTTTGGCGAGACAGCCAGTCCTGCGCGATCTCCTTGAATGTCTCGCCGAGGGTCGTCTCCTTCACCAATTTGGTGACTCGCCGAGCTTCAATAGGGTTGACACCGTCCGCCTTCTGCAGCTTGACTCGATCTCTGGCCTTACGGGCCTCCGTGAGGCTGACGCTGGGATAGCTTCCCAACGCTATCCGGCTTTCTTTGCCATCAAAGTAGGTCTTCCAAAACCATCGCTTGGAGCCTGTAGGACTCACCTCCAAGTAGAGACCATTTGAATCGGTAAAACGCGCCCTTTTCTTGTCAGATGGGCAGGCGGCATTCTTGCATTCTTTGTCAGTGAGCATGGGGACCTTCTAGGCAGCAACCGGGGAACAATCCTCGTTCCTCGCAACATATCCTACCTTGTTCCCCGATTTGTTCCCCGATCCACATCTAGCTGCAGTTAGACGCCCTTGGACCCATTCAGACGCTAAGTTATTGAAAACACAAAGAAAAAAGGCATCCAATGGGTGCATTGGATGCCTTTAGACGGGTTACTGGTGGAGCTGGCGGGAATTGAACCCGCGTCCGCAAGCCTTCATCGGGCAGATCTACATGTTTAGCGGTCTGATTTGAATCTCGCTGCCTGTGTCGCGCAGTCGCACGCTACACAGGCCGCCAGCACCCTATTTTCTCGCCCCAATCCAAGGTACCCGGATCAGGACCAGCCCATGTAATTATCCTTGCAGCCGGGAGGCACTGATTGCTCAGAACCCCCTTGCCCAGCCCATCGGCCAACTGTTGCAAGGCTCACTGGCAATTAAGCAGCGAGTGCGAAACGTTCGTCGTTTGCAGTTAGTTTTTTAAATCGAGATTTACGAGCGTGACTCAAGCTCGACATGCACCACACCGATTCCGAACCCACGTCGAAACCAGGACAGCCCCAGAGCCTCTATTTTAGGTGCTCCCCAGCAATTGCAAGAGCTCGAAGGGAGATTTAATTGCGGCATGGGCGCCCCACTCCATCGGATTGGTTTTTGCACCCAGGTAGCCATAGGTTGCGGCCACGGTCCCCATTCCTGCGGCCAAACCTGCCACGATGTCACGCTCGTCATCGCCAACATAGATGCACTGCCCGGGCTCCACTTTCAGGCGCGCTGCCGCCTCGAGCAAAGGAGCAGGATGCGGCTTCGCATGGGGAGTGGTGTCCCCGCTGACGACCGCCCGCGCAGTGACGAACAGGGGAATGGAGCGGGTCAGCGGGTCCGTGAAGCGGGCTGCCTTGTTGGTAACCACGCCCCATGCCATGTTGCGTTGCAGTATCTGGGATACGAGTTCTGGAACGCCGTCAAAGATGCTGGTGCGCTCCGTCATGCGCGACTCATAGTTCACAAAGAACTCCTCGCGCATGGTCATGAAATCCGGATGGTCGGGAGCCATACCGAAGGCTTCGCCCAGCATGCCGCGCGCGCCGGCACCCGCCATGGGGCGGTAACGCTCCAGCGGCAGCGACGGCAATCCGCGGTCAGTGCGCATCTTGTCGGCAGCGGCGCCCAAGTCCGGGGCACTGTCGATCAGCGTTCCGTCCAAATCAAACAACACCGCACGAATATTGTGAAACATGGGTGCGCCCTCAGGCAGTGCGCCGCGTGGCCACAAGATAGTTCACGCTGGTGTCCGCACTCAGCCAATAGCGCCGCGTGAGGGGGTTGTATTCCAGGCCCCGGGTATTTTGTACATGCAGGCCCGCGCTTCGGCAACTTGCGGCCAGTTCGCTGGGCCGAATCATCTTGGCGTACTCATGCGTTCCCCGCGGCAGCATGTTCAGCACATATTCAGCCCCTACGATGGCCAGCATGAAAGCCTTGGCATTGCGGTGGATGGTGGAGAAAAACACCCAGCCTCCCGGTTTCACGAGCTCTGAGCATGCCCTCACCACCGATCCTGGATCAGGTACGTGCTCGAGCATTTCCATGCATGTGACGACATCGAAGCTGGCAGGTTGCTCCTTGGCCAAGGCTTCCACGCTGATTTCCCGGTACTGGATATTGGTGGTCTGAGCTTCCAGCGCATGCAATTGCGCCACGCGCAGGGCCTTGGAGGCCAGATCGATGCCCGTCACCTCCGCGCCCTTGCGGGCCATGGAATCGGCCAGGATGCCGCCGCCACAGCCGACATCCAGAACGCGCTTGCCCGACAGGTCGCACTGCCCCTGGATCCAGTCAAGCCGCAAAGGATTGATCTGGTGCAAGGGACGGAATTCACTTTCAGGGTCCCACCAGCGATGGGCCAATTCGGAAAACTTGGCCAGTTCGGCCGGATCTGCATTGACGGTTTCACTCATGCCAGAGATTGTCCATGAAGGAAGGAAAATGGAGGATAAAACCCCCAGACGCAAAAAAGCCCCGTTGCCGGGGCTTTTTTGTGAAGCAATCCGAAGATTACTTGGAAGCGCGGGTACCGACCACTTCGATTTCCACGCGACGGTTCTTCGCACGGCCTTCGGCGGTCTTGTTGTCGGCGACGGGTTGCTTTTCGCCCTTGCCTTCGGTGTAGACGCGGTTCTTTTCGATGCCCTTGGACACCAGATAAGCCTTCACGGCTTCGGAACGGCGAACCGACAGCTTCTGGTTGTATGCATCAGAGCCCACGGAGTCGGTGTGACCCACGGCAATGATCACTTCCAGGTTGATGTCCTTGACCTTGGAAACCAGATCATCCAGCTTGGCCTTGCCTTCTGGCTTCAGCACCGACTTGTCGAAGTCGAAGAATGCGTCAGCGGCATAGGTCACCTTGGTAGCGACAGCAGGTGCTGGAGCTGGTGCGGGTGCTGGAGCGGCAGCGGGTGCTGGGGCGGCGGCTGGAGCAGCAGCGGCAGCTGGAGCGGGGGCGACGATCGCGCCATCGCAGCCAGGAGCAGCAGTGGCAGGCGTCCAGTTGGCATTGCGCCAGCAGTATTCGTTGGTGCCGTTCTTCCAGACCAGTTGGCCAGAAGCATCTCTCCAGTTGTCAACGGTTTGTGCGCCAGCGGCGGTTGCGAGCGCTGCAGAGGCAAACAACATCGCCACTTTGTTCAGTTTCTTCATGGTTCTCCTCTTGGGGAAAAAGCCGCAGCCGCGCTGCGAATCAGGACGCTTGGGGTGACCACCACCCGAAGCGTTCAAACGATTGTGCCATACGTAACAGGGCAAAAGCGGTGGAGGCTACCCAGGGCCCGTAGGACAAAACCGGAATTGCTTCGATATGTTGCGTGGTCGCTACACGGTCTTACCTCTAAAATGGTTCTCCTTCGCCGCCACCGCCGTCCCCAATGACCCAGTTTGCCAAAGAAACCCTGCCGATCAGCCTCGAAGAAGAGATGCGGCGCAGTTACCTCGATTACGCGATGAGCGTGATCGTGGGCCGGGCCCTGCCCGATGCGCGCGATGGGCTGAAGCCTGTACACCGCCGCGTACTTTTTGCGATGCACGAGCTCAACAACGACTGGAACCGGCCTTATAAAAAGTCGGCCCGTATCGTGGGAGACGTGATCGGCAAATACCACCCGCATGGTGATTCCGCCGTTTACGACACCATCGTGCGGATGGCGCAGGATTTTTCGCTGCGCCACATGCTGGTGGATGGCCAGGGCAATTTCGGGTCCGTGGACGGCGATAACGCTGCGGCAATGCGGTATACCGAAATCCGGCTGGCCAAGATCGCCCATGAAATGCTGGGCGACATCGACAAGGAAACCGTCGATTTCGGGCCCAATTACGACGGCAGCGAAAAGGAGCCGCTGGTATTGCCCAGCAAACTCCCCAATCTGCTGGTCAATGGCTCGGCCGGTATTGCCGTGGGCATGGCCACGAATATTCCGCCCCACAACCTCAACGAGGTGGTGGATGCCTGCCTGCACATGCTGCGCAACCCGGACGTGTCCATCGACGAGTTGATGGAGATCATTCCGGCGCCCGACTTCCCCACCGCCGGCATCATTTACGGCATCAATGGCGTGAAGGACGGCTACCGCACAGGGCGCGGGCGCGTGATCATGCGCGCCAAATGCCACTTCGAAGACATCGATCGCGGGCAGCGCCAGGCGATCATCGTGGACGAGCTGCCCTACCAGGTCAACAAGAAGACGCTACAGGAGCGCATGGCCGAGCTGGTGCACGAGAAGAAGATCGAGGGCATCAGCCACATCCAGGACGAATCCGACAAGTCGGGCATGCGCCTGGTGATCGAGCTCAAGCGCGGCGAAGTGCCCGAGGTGGTGCTCAACAACCTGTACAAGCAGACGCAGCTGCAGGACACCTTCGGCATGAACATGGTGGCGCTGATCGACGGCCAGCCCCGCCTGTGCAACCTGCGCGACCTGATCAGCGTCTTTCTGCAGCACCGCCGCGAGGTGGTCACCCGCCGCACGGTGTTCGAGCTGCGCAAGGCGCGCGACCGCGGCCACGTGCTCGAAGGCCTGGCCGTGGCCCTGGCCAACATCGACGACTTCATCGCCATCATCCGCAACGCGCCCACGCCGCCCGTGGCCAAGGCCGAGCTGATGGCCCGCCCCTGGGACAGCAAGCTGGTGCGCGAGATGCTCACCCGCACGCGCGCCGATGGCGGCGTGATCAACGCCGACGACTACCGCCCGGACGGCCTGGAGAAGGAATTCGGCATGGGCCAGGACGGCCTGTACCGCCTGTCGGAAACGCAGGCCCAGGAAATCCTGCAGATGCGCCTGCAGCGCCTGACCGGCCTGGAGCAGGACAAGATCGTGGCCGAGTACAAGGAAGTCATGGCGGTTATCGAAGACCTGCTGGACATCCTGGCCAAGCCCGAGCGCGTATCGGCCATCATCGGCGACGAACTCACCTCCATCAAGCAGGAATTCGGCCAGCACAAGCTGGGCGCACGCCGCAGCATCGTCGAATACAGCGCGCAGGACCTCTCCACCGAGGACCTGATCACCCCCACCGACATGGTGGTCACGCTCAGCCACACCGGCTACATCAAGAGCCAGCCCCTGTCCGAATACCGCGCCCAGAAGCGTGGCGGGCGCGGCAAGCAGGCCACGGCGACCAAGGAAGACGACTGGATCGACCAGCTCTTCATCGCCAACACGCACGACTACATCCTGTGCTTCTCCAACCGCGGCCGCCTGTACTGGCTCAAGGTCTGGGAAGTGCCGGCAGGCTCGCGCGGCTCGCGCGGCCGCCCCATCGTCAACATGTTCCCCCTGCAGGACGGAGAGAAGATCAACGTCGTGCTGCCGCTCACGGGCGACATGCGCACCTTCCCGGCGGACCGCTATGTCTTCATGGGCACCAGCATGGGCACCGTCAAGAAAACGGCGCTGGATGAATTCAGCAACCCGCGCAAGGGCGGCATCATCGCCGTGAACCTGGACGACGGCGACTACCTGATCGGCGCCGCCCTTACCGACGGCCAGCACGACGTGATGCTGTTCAGCGACGGCGGCAAGGCCGTGCGCTTCGACGAGAACGACGTGCGCCCGCTGGGCCGCCAGGCCCGCGGCGTGCGCGGCATGATGCTGGAAGACGGCCAGAGCGTGATCGCCATGCTGGTGGCCGAAGACGAAACGCAAAGCGTGCTCACCGCCACCGAAAACGGCTACGGCAAGCGCACCAGCATCGTCGAATACACGCGCCACGGCCGCGGCACCAAGGGCATGATCGCCATCCAGCAGAGCGAGCGCAACGGCAAGGTCGTCGCCGCGACGCTGGTGCATGCCGACGACGAGATCATGCTGATCACCGACAAGGGCGTTCTGGTGCGCACCCGCGTCTCCGAGATCCGGGAACTGGGCCGCGCCACGCAGGGCGTGACGCTGATCGCTCTGGACGAAGGGTCCAAGCTCAGCGGCCTGCAGCGCATTGTCGAAAACGATGCCAACGTCGCAGATGCCGAGGCCGACGGCGAAGGCCATCCGGACAGCGCAGCCCCCACGGCCCCCGACACCCCGGAAACACCCGACGCCTGACCTCCCGGTGGATGCGGGGCCTGCGGGCCCCCTCCAGGAATGCTATTGAAAGTGAAGCTGCCAGCGCTTACGCCATAAGCGCCAGCAGCCTTTTTGACCAAGAAACATGATGCGCCCCTACAACTTCTCGGCCGGCCCGGCCGCCATACCCACCGAAGTCCTGGAGCAGGCCGCCGCCGAAATGCTGGACTGGCACGGCAGCGGCATGGGCGTGATGGAGATGAGCCATCGCGGCAAGGAGTTCCTGTCCATTTACGAACAGGCGGAAGCCGACCTGCGCGGGCTGCTGGCCGTGCCGGCGAACTTCAAGATCCTGTTCATGCAGGGCGGCGGCCTCGCCGAGAACGCCATCGTCCCGCTCAATCTCTCGCGCGCTGGCGTGGTCGATTTCGTGGTGACTGGCAGCTGGAGCCAGAAGTCGCAAAAGGAGGCGCGCAAGTACGCCAGTGAAGTCAACCTCGTCGCCAATGCCGAAGACACCGGGTTCACCACCCTGCCTGACCCTTCGACCTGGACGGTCAGCCGGGGGGCCAGCTACCTGCACCTCTGCAGCAACGAAACCATCAATGGCATCGAATTCCACCAGTTGCCCGACCTCAAGGCACTGGGCAGCGATGCCCCGCTGGTCATCGATTTCTCGTCGCACGTTGCCTCGCGCCCGGTGGACTGGTCGCGCGTCGGCCTGGCATTCGGCGGCGCGCAGAAGAACCTGGGGCCCGCCGGCCTCACGCTGGTCGTGGTGCGCGAAGACCTGCTCGGCCACGCCCTGCCCGCCTGCCCGAGCGCCTTCGACTACAAGACCGTGGCCGACAACCAGTCGATGTACAACACGCCACCGACCTGGGGCATCTACATCGCAGGCCTGACCTTCCAGTGGCTCAAGCGCCAGACCGAAGGCAGCCTGACCGGCGTGGCCGCCATGGAGCAGCGCAACATCGCCAAGGCCGACCTGCTCTACAGCGCCATCGACAGCTCGCAGTTGTATGTGAACAAGGTCGCCGCCAACTGCCGCTCGCGCATGAACATCCCGTTCTTCCTGCGCGACGAAAGCCGCAACGACGCCTTCCTGGCCGGGGCCAAGGAACGCGGCCTGCTGCAACTCAAGGGCCACAAGTCCGTGGGCGGCATGCGCGCCAGCGTCTACAACGCCATGCCATTGGCCGGCGTGCAGGCGCTGGTGGACTACATGCGAGAATTTGAACAAAAACACGCCTGAGAAGGCGCAAAACGAACCCGGCATGCCCGTACGCCCCACGAAAGCGCCCTCGGACACACCGGATTCCTTTGCACCTTCTGAACGCCGGTGGCACACCGGTTGACGAGCAGCCCCGCACAGACATCCCCATTCATGAACACTCCGCAAGCCTCACCCGACCTCGCCAGCCTGCGCGTGCAGATCGACTCCATCGACCAGCAACTGCTCACGCTGCTGAACCAGCGGGCGCTGGTGGCCGAGCAGGTGGGGGAAGTCAAGAAACGCGAAGGCACACCCTTCTTCCGCCCCGACCGCGTGGCCCAGGTCATCGAGAAGATCCAGACCGCCAACCCCGGCCCGCTCAAGGGCCCGCACGTGGCCGCCATCTGGCGCGAGATCATGTCGGCCTGCCTGGCGCTCGAATCGCCCCAGCGCGTGGCCGTGCTGGGCCCCGAGGGCACGTTCTGCGAACAGGCGGCCATCGAATTCTTCGGCGGCGCGGCCGACCTGATGTACTGCGCCAACTTCGACGAGGTGTTCCACGCCACCGCGGCTGGCAGCGCCCAGTACGGCGTGGTGGGCGTGGAGAACTCCACCGAAGGCGTGGTCACGCGGTCGCTCGACCTGTTCCTGCACACCCCCACCCATGTGGTGGGCGAAGTGAGCCTGCTGGTGCGCCACAACCTGCTGCGCACCACGAACTCGCTCGATGGCATCGAGGTGGTGCTGGCGCATCCGCAGGCGCTGGCCCAATGCCAGGCCTGGCTGACCAAGCACCTGCCCCATGCCGAGCGCCGCCCCGTCTCGAGCAATGCCGAGGGCGCCCGACTGGCCACCACCAACCCGGCCTGGGCCGGCCTGTCGAGCGAACGCGCGGCCCAGCAGTTCGGGCTGCACATCGTGGCCCACGCCATCCAGGACGACGCCTACAACCGCACGCGCTTTGCCATCATCTGCCTGCCGCACACCCTGCAGACGCCACCGCCCTCGGGCAAGGACTGCACCAGCCTGGTGGTCTCGGTGCCCAACCAGCCCGGCGCGGTGCACGACCTGCTGGTGCCGCTCAAGACCCATGGCGTGTCCATGACGCGCTTCGAGTCCCGCCCTGCCCGCACCGGCCAGTGGGAGTATTACTTCTACATCGACCTCGACGGCCATCCCGCCCAGCCCCATGTGGCACGGGCCCTGGAAGAACTGCGCAGCCTGTGCGCGTTCTACAAGGTCCTGGGCACTTACCCCGTGTCGTCCTGAGGAGCCACCGCCATGTTCGAACAATTGGGACTGATCGGCTGCGGACTCATGGGCGGCTCGTTCGCCCTGGCCATGAAGAAGGCCGGCCTCGTCAAGCGCGTGGTGGGCTACAGCAAGTCGCCCTCCACCACCGACCGCGCACGCCAGCTGGGCGTGATCGATGTGGAGGCGCCCTCGGCGCTGCTCGCGGTGGCCGGCGCCGACATCGTGCTGCTGGCCGTGCCCGTGGCCGCCACCGAGGCCACGCTCAAGGCCATCAAACACCTCGTCACGCCCCAGATGCTGATCATGGACGTGGGCTCGACCAAGGCCGATGTGGTCCAGGCCGCACGCCGCGCCCTGCGCGACCAGGTGGGCTCGTTCGTGCCGGCGCACCCGATCACGGGGCGCGAAGTGTCGGGCGTGGAACACGCCGAGGCCGACCTCTACAGTGGCCGCCAGGTCATCCTCACGCCCATCGAGCGCACGCTCACCGTACAGCTGCAAAGGGCCGACGACATCTGGACCGCGCTGGGTTGCCGCGTGACCAGCATGTCGCCCGAGTCGCATGACGCGGCCTTTGCCGCGGTCAGCCACCTGCCCCACGTGCTGGCCTTTGCGATGATGAACAGCATCACGGGCCAGTCGACCGGCGACGAATTCCTGTCGCTGGCGGGCCCGGGGTTCCGGGACTTCACCCGCATCGCGGCCAGCGATCCGAAGGTCTGGCGCGACATCCTGCTGTCCAACCGGGAAGAGCTGATCGCCCAGTCCAAGCTCTTCCAGCAGGCGCTGCGCACCATTGAGCAGGCCATGGAAAAAGGCGACGCCCAGGCGCTGGAAGACATGCTGACGCTGGCCAGCGAGACCCGCGCGCACTGGCGCATGGGCGCGAAGAGAAAATAACCCCCTGAGTCGCCTGCGGCGCCTTCCCCCAAGGGGGACGCCACCCGTGGCCTGGCAACGCCAGTTCCACGGTGGCACTGGCCTAGGACACGCCGGTGCACAGGCCATTGGCCTAACCGACAAGATACACCGATGTACAGCACCGCATTCCTCGACCTGCCTCCCCTGCAAACCGCGGCGGGCGAAGTCCACCTGCCCGGTTCCAAGAGCATCTCCAACCGGGTGCTGCTGCTGGCGGCTCTCAGCAACGGCACCACCACCGTGCACGACCTGCTGGCATCCGACGACACCCGCGTGATGCTCGACGCGCTGCGCCAGATCGGCTGCACCGTCGACGAAAACGGCAGCACCGTGCACATCACGGGCCTGGGCGGGCGGGCGCCCCAATCGCCCGCCAAGCTCTTCATGGGCAATGCCGGCACCGCCATGCGGCCCCTGACGGCTGCGCTGGCACTGCTGGGTGGCGAATTCGAGCTGTCCGGCGTCCCGCGCATGCACGAACGCCCCATCGGCGACCTGGTGGACGCGCTGCGCCAACTGGGCTGCCAGATCGACTACCTGGGCAATGACGGCTACCCGCCGCTGCGCATCGCCCATGCGAACGGCGTGCCTGCCCTGGCGCTGGCGGCGCCCATCCGCGTGCGCGGCGATGTGTCGAGCCAGTTCCTCACCGCCCTGCTCATGGCGCTGCCGCTGGCCGCCGGCGCGCAGGCCATCGTGATCGAGGTCGTGGGCGAATTGATCTCCAGGCCCTACATCGCCATCACGCTGCAGCTGCTGGCGCGGTTCGACATCGTGGTCGAACACCAGGACTGGCAGCGTTTCACCATCCCCGCCGGCAGCCGCTACCAGTCGCCGGGCAGCATCCACGTAGAGGCCGACGCCTCTTCCGCTAGCTATTTCATAGCACTTGGCGCAATCGCAGCAAGCGCCAATGGCCTAAAAGGCATCAAGATCCAGGGCGTGGGGCTGGATTCCATCCAGGGCGACATCCGCTTCGTGGAAGCCGCGCGCGCCATGGGCGCGGTGGTCACGGGCGGCCCCAACTGGCTGGCGATCCAGCGCGGCGCGTGGCCGCTCACGGCCATCGACCTGGACTGCAACCACATCCCCGACGCCGCCATGACGCTGGCCGTGATGGCGCTGTATGCCGAAGGCACCACCACCCTGCGCAACATCGCCAGCTGGCGCGTGAAGGAAACCGACCGCATCGCGGCGATGGCCACCGAGCTGCGCAAGCTCGGCGCCACGGTGGAAGAAGGTGCGGACTTCATCCGCGTCACGCCGCCGGCGCAGGTGCAGGCGTGGAAGGCCGCCAGCATCCACACCTATGACGATCACCGCGTGGCCATGTGCTTTTCACTGGCCGCCTTCAACCCGGCAAGCCTGCCCGTGCGCATCGAAGACCCCAAGTGCGTGGCCAAGACCTTCCCGGACTATTTCGAAGCCCTGTTCTCGGTCACGCAGGCAGCCACGGACCACATCCCGGTGATCTGCATCGACGGTCCCACCGCCTCGGGCAAGGGCACGGTGGCCGCTGCCGTCGCGCAGCGCCTGGGCTACCGCTTCCTGGACTCGGGGGCGATGTACCGCATCACGGCCCTGGCCGCCCTGCGTGCCGGCCTGGCCATCCAGCCGGAGGACGAGCCCCGCATTGCCGCCATGGCCCAGACGCTGCCCGTGCGCTTCGAGGGCGGCCGGGTGTGGCTGGGCAGCGACGACGTGACCGAAGCCATCCGCACCGAAGAGGCCGGCATGAACGCCTCCCGCGTCTCCGCCCTGCCCGCCGTGCGCGCGGCCCTGGTGGACCTGCAGCACAGCTTCCGGCGCCTGCCGGGCCTGGTGGCGGACGGCCGCGACATGGGCACTGTGATCTTCCCGGACGCCCCGCTCAAGGTGTATCTGACGGCCAGCGCCGCCTGCCGCGCCGAGCGCCGTTATAAACAGTTGATTTCAAAGGGTTTTTCAGCTAATATCGAAGACCTTCGCGCGGATCTGGAGGCACGCGACGCCCGGGACAGTTCCCGCAGCGTCGCACCCCTCAAGCCCGCGCAGGACGCTCTGGTCCTGGACAACTCCAACTTGACGATTGATGAAGCCGTCGAGCAGGTGTTGGCCTGGTGGCAGGAGCGTCAGCCCTTCGCAGCCTCTGCGCAGGGCTGACGGCGCGGGGCCCTGGCTAAAATCCGGGTCCCTCAGGCAAAGCCGAAAGGCCTTGCAACAGGCCCACGCAGCCCCTCTCGCGCGCCAGCGCACAGGCTGTGTGGATCGTTAACCTAACCCGCGGTTCTACCGCAAAAAACCACCGCAAGCAGCTATAAAAACAGTAGCAATGGTGCTACTGGAATCCTGTTTGTGGCAAGGAAACACATGTCCGAATCTTTTGCCGCCCTTTTTGAAGAATCCCTGCAGCGTACGGAAATGCGCCCAGGCGAAGTGATCACCGCTGAAGTCGTGCGCGTCGAGCACAACTTCGTCGTGGTCAACGCCGGCCTCAAGTCCGAAGCCTACGTGCCGCTGGAAGAGTTCAAGAACGACAAGGGCGAAGTCGAAGTCCAAGTGGGTGACTTCGTGTCGGTGGCCATTGGCTCCATCGAAAACGGCTACGGCGACACCATCCTGTCGCGCGACACCGCCAAGCGTCTGGCTTCCTGGATGAGCCTGGAAAAGGCCCTGGAATCCGGCGAATTCGTCACCGGCACCACGTCCGGCAAGGTCAAGGGCGGCCTGACTGTCCTGGTCAACGGCATCCGCGCGTTCCTGCCCGGTTCGCTGATCGATACGCGTCCGATCAAGGATCTGACGCCGTACGAAAACAAGACCATGGAATTCAAGGTCATCAAGCTCGACCGCAAGCGCAACAACGTGGTGCTGAGCCGCCGCGCCGTGGTGGAAGCTTCCATGGGCGAAGAGCGCGCCAAGCTGATGGAAACCCTGAAGGAAGGCTCCATCGTTCAAGGCGTGGTCAAGAACATCACCGAATACGGTGCGTTCGTGGACCTGGGCGGCATCGACGGCCTGCTGCACATCACCGACATGGCATGGCGCCGCGTGCGTCACCCATCGGAAGTGGTGACGGCTGGCCAGGAAATCACGGCCAAGATCCTGAAGTTCGACACCGAGAAGAACCGTGTCTCGCTGGGTCTGAAGCAAATGGGCGACGACCCATGGATGGGCGTGAACCGCCGCTACCCACAAGGCACGCGCCTGTTCGGCAAGATCACGAACATCGCCGACTACGGCGCATTCGTGGAACTCGAACCCGGCATCGAAGGCCTGGTGCACGTCTCCGAAATGGACTGGACCAACAAGAACATCGCTCCCGCCAAGCTGGTTTCGCTGGGCGACGAAGTCGAAGTCATGGTCCTGGAAATCGACGAAGACAAGCGCCGCATCAGCCTGGGCATGAAGCAGTGCAAGGCCAACCCATGGCAGGAATTCGCACAGGACACCAAGCGCGGCGACCGCGTCAAGGGTCCGATCAAGTCGATCACCGACTTCGGCGTGTTCGTGGGCCTGGCTGCCGGCATCGACGGCCTGGTGCACCTGTCCGACCTCTCGTGGAACGAACCCGGCGAAGCCGCTGTTCGCAACTACAAGAAGGGCCAGGAAGTGGAAGCCATCGTGCTGGCCGTGGACGTGGACCGCGAGCGCATCTCGCTGGGCATCAAGCAGCTCGACGGCGACCCATTCACGACCTTCGTGACCGTGAACGACAAGGGCCAGACGGTGACCGGCAAGGTCAAGACCGTGGACGCCCGTGGCGCTGAAATCGACCTCGGCGAAGACATCGTGGGCTACCTGCGCGCTTCGGAAATCTCCCGCGATCGCGTGGAAGATGCCCGCAACGTGCTCAAGGAAGGCGACGAAGTCACCGCTGTGGTGGTCAACGTGGATCGCAAGACCCGCAACATCCAGCTGTCGATCAAGCAGAAGGACATGGCCGACGAACAAGGCGCCATGGCCAACCTGAGCCAGCAATCGAGCCGCGAAAGCGCCGGCACGACCAGCCTGGGCGCCCTGCTGCGCGCCAAGCTGGACAACTCGGAAAAGTAAAGCGCTGACCCGTTAAACGGTCAGACAGCGGGCGCCTCGGCGCCCGCTCTTTTTTCAGCCAAGACTGCCTATGTCCCAAGATTCCATGACCCGCTCAGACCTCGTCGAAGAACTGGCCGCCCGTTTCGGCCAGCTGACACACCGCGATGCCGAATACGCCGTCAAGACCATTCTGGACGCCGTGGGCGAGGCCCTGGTGCGTGGGCACCGCATCGAGATCCGGGGCTTTGGCAGCTTCTCGGTGAACCACCGCCCTCCCCGCATGGGCCGCAATCCGCGCAGCGGCGAGGCCGTGGCCATCCCCGAAAAGCGCGTACCCCATTTCAAGCCCGGCAAGGCCCTGCGCGAAGCCGTGGACAAGCGCACCGCCGAAATGGAAGAAAACTCCGGCACGGCAAGCAACGCATCCATTCAAAAATGATAGCTATCAGCGCTTGATGAGCAAGCGCTAAAGACCTTTTTGATCTGGATACCAGCCCTCCGGGAGCCCCGCCGCCCCGCATGCGCAAGCTCTTAGAATCGCCCCACCACTGGGGAGACCGATGAAATACCTCCTGTGGCTGCTCAAGGCAGCCATTTTTTTTACGCTGTTTGCCTTCGCGCTGAACAACCAGCAGGACGCCACCGTGCACTTCTTCTTTGGCACCCAATGGCGCGCCCCCCTGGTGCTGGTGGTGCTGACCGCCTTCTCGGCAGGCCTGGCCGTCGGGGTGCTGGGCATGGTGCCGCGCTGGTGGAGGCACCGCGCCGCCGCGCGCCGCGCCCATGCCGCCGTGGCGTCCCCCGCGCCGGCATCGGCACCCGCCGCCGCGGCCAGCACGGCCCCCCCTGCCCCGCCACCACCGCCCGACCTGCCCTCCGCCCATGGAATTTGACCTGACCTGGATTCTGCTGGGCCTGCCCGTGGCCTTCGTGCTGGGCTGGCTGGCATCGCGCTTCGACCTGCGCCAGCTGCGCGCCGAGAACCGCCGCGCGCCCAAGGCCTACTTCAAGGGCCTGAACTTCCTGCTCAACGAGCAGCAGGACCAGGCCATCGACGCCTTCATCGAGGCGGTGCAGAACGACCCCGACACCTCGGAGCTGCACTTTGCGCTGGGCAACCTGTTCCGCCGCCGGGGCGAATACGACCGTGCCGTGCGCGTGCACGAGCACCTGCTCTCGCGCGGCGACCTCTCCCGCACCGACCGCGAGCGTGCCCAGCACGCGCTGGCGCTCGACTTCCTCAAGGCCGGCCTGCTCGACCGCGCGGAAGAAGCCCTGCACCGCCTGGAGGGGACGCCCTTCGAGGCCCAGGCCCGCCTGGCGCTGCTGGCCATCTATGAACGTTCGCGCGACTGGCCCCATGCCGCCACCATCGCCCGCAAGATGCACGACGCCGATCAGGGAGACTTCAGCACCCGCCAGGCCCACTACCTGTGCGAGCAGGCCCTGGCGCTGAGCACCCAGGGGGACCTGCCCGGTGCCCAGGCCCTGCTGGAGCAGGCCGTGGCCGCCGCCCCGGAGGCCGCCCGCGCGCGAATCGAGCTGGCGCGCCTGCAGCGCCTCATGGGCCAGCCCGCCGCCGTGCTGGCCACCCTGAAAACACTGGGCGAGCGCAACCCCGCCGCCTTGCCCCTGGCCGCCGCGCTGCTCGTCGAGGCCGCCACCGCCACGGGGCGCACACCGGAAGCGCAGGCGCTGCTGCAGGCGCACTACGCGCAGGCACCGTCCCTGGACGTGCTCGAAAGCATCGTGGCCATGGAAGCCGCCGACGACGCCACGCGCGGCACGGCACGGCAGCGCTATGTGCAGCACCTGGACAAGGAACGCTCGCTCGTGGCCGCCGCCAAATGGCTGGCCGCCGAGAAGCTGGAGCACGAGGAGTTCCACCCCCAGATCCAGCGTGCGCTGGAGCATGCCGTCAAGCCGCTCACCCGCTACCGCTGCGCGGCCTGCGGGTTCGAGGCACGCCAGCATTTCTGGCAGTGCCCCGGCTGCCAGACCTGGGACAGCTATCCGGCGCGCCGCGTCGAGGAACTCTGAAAGCCGCCGGGCCAGGCCGCGCCACCCCCACCAGGAGACCATTCGCCATGCTGAAGAAACTGCTTGCCCTCTTCGCCGCGCTGTGTGCCGCCGCGGCATTCGCCGCCGTGGACGTGAACACCGCCACCGAGGCTGAACTCGACGGCATCAAGGGCATCGGTCCCGGCCTGTCGGGCCGGATCCTGGAAGAGCGCAGGAACGCGCCTTTCAAGGACTGGGGCGACTTCATCGGCCGTGTCGGCGGCGTGGGACCCAAGAGCGCGGTGAATTTCTCCAGGGAAGGCCTGACGGTCGGCGGCAAGAAATACAGCGCCGCAGCGGCCGCCAGGGCCGAAGCGAAAAACCACCACGGCAGCAGGAAACAAGCCGTGGACCGCAAGCCCCACGGGGGCACGGGGACCGATGCGGCGCCGCCTGCCGCCACGGCGCCAGGGCCCGCTGCCGCCGCCAGCGCTAGCAAAAGCTAAGCACGCTCTTCAGGCTTCAGGCCCGCCTCGGCGGGCTTGTCTTTTTGTACCCACCGGCTGCACAACGGCAAGGCCCGGGCAGGGGCTTTGGAGCGAACCCCTAAAATTGTTCGCGCATGCCCCTGATCACCCTCATTCTCCTTCCCTTCATCGGCAGCCTTCTGGCGGCCGTGCTGCCCGCCAATGCGCGCAACACCGAGTCCACGCTGGCGGGGCTGATCGCCGTGTTCTGCACCGTGCAGGTCGCGCTGTGTTTTCCCGAGATCGCCGACGGCGGCATATTGCGGCAGGAGATCGAGTGGCTGCCCGCGCTGGGCCTGAACCTGGTCATCCGCATGGACGGTTTCGCGTGGATGTTCTGCATGCTGGTGCTGGGCGTGGGCAGCCTGGTGGTGCTGTATGCGCGCTACTACATGTCGGCGGCCGACCCGGTGCCGCGCTTTTTTGCGTTCTTCCTGGCGTTCATGGGTGCGATGGCGGGCGTGGTGCTGTCGGGCAACATCATCCAGATCGCGTTCTTCTGGGAGCTGACCAGCCTGTTCTCCTTCCTGCTGATCGGCTACTGGCACCACCGCAAGGATGCGCGGCGTGGGGCACGCATGGCGCTCACGGTCACGGGCACGGGCGGCCTGTGCATGCTGGCCGGCATGCTGGTGCTGGGCCACATCGTGGGCAGCTACGACCTCGACCACGTGCTGGCCGCCGGCGCGCTGATCAAGGCGCACCCGCTGTACCTGACCGCGCTGGTGCTGATCCTGCTGGGCGCGCTGACCAAGAGCGCGCAGTTCCCGTTCCACTTCTGGCTGCCCCACGCCATGGCCGCGCCCACGCCTGTGTCGGCGTACCTGCACTCGGCCACCATGGTCAAGGCGGGCGTGTTCTTGCTGGCGCGGATGTGGCCCGCGCTCGCGGGCACCGAGGCATGGTTCTGGCTGGTGGGGGGGGCGGGCCTTTGCACGCTGCTGGTGGGTGGCTACGCGGCCATGTTCCAGAACGACCTCAAGGGCCTGCTGGCCTATTCGACCATCTCGCACCTCGGGCTCATCACCCTGCTGCTCGGCCTGAACAGCCCGCTGGCCGCCGTGGCCGCCGTGTTCCACATCATGAACCACGCCACCTTCAAGGCTTCGCTGTTCATGGCCGTGGGCATCGTGGACCATGAAAGTGGCACGCGCGACATCCGCCGCCTGTCGGGCCTGCGCACGATGATGCCCATCACCGCCACGCTGGCCATGGTGGCCAGCGCGGCGATGGCCGGCGTGCCGCTGCTCAACGGCTTCCTGTCCAAGGAGATGTTCTTTGCCGAAACGGTGTACGTGAACACCACGCCGATGCTGGAATGGCTGCTGCCCGTGGCCGCCACCGTGGCGGGCATGTTCAGCGTGGCGTATTCGCTGCGCTTCACGGTGGATGTGTTCTGGGGCCCGCCCGCCACCGACCTGCCGCGCCCACCCCACGAGCCGCCGCACTGGATGCGGGTGCCGGTGGAACTGCTCGTGCTGGCCTGCCTGGTGGTGGGCACGCTGCCTGCCTGGTCCGTGGGCGCCTACCTGGCCGCGGCCGCGCGGCCGGTGGTGGGGGGCGAGCTGCCCACCTACAGCCTGGCGGTCTGGCACGGGTTCAACACACCGTTCGTGATGAGCCTGGTGGCCCTGGGCGGGGGCATCGCGCTGTATGCCCTGCTGCGCTGGCAGCGCGAAAAAGGCGTGCTGGATGCGCCGCCGGTCATGCACCACATCAGCGGCCAGCGGCTGTTCGAAGGCACCCTGGCGGCCGTCACCCAGTGGGGCCGCCATGGCCGCCGGATGCTGGGCACCGGGCGGCTGCAGTGGCAGATGCTGTGGCTGGTGAGTGCCGCGCTGGTGGCCTGCGTGCTGCCCCTGTGGGCTCGTGGCCTGCCCATTGGCGACCGGGCGCAGCTGCCGCTGTCTCCGGCCTTCGCGCTGCTGTGGCTGCTGGGCGGGCTGTGCGCCATGGCGGCGGCCTGGCAGGCCAAGTACCACCGGCTGGCGGCACTCACGCTGCTGGGTGGCGCGGGGCTGTGCGTGTGCCTGACCTTCCTCTGGTTTTCAGCCCCCGACCTGGCGCTCACGCAGATCGTGGTGGAGGTCGTGACGACCATCCTCATCCTGCTGGGCCTGCGCTGGCTGCCGCGCCGCGACGAAGCCCTGCGCAAGCCCACGCTGGCCGAAGAGCGCCGCACCCAGCTGCGCCGCTACCGCGACATGGCGCTGGCGCTGACCACGGGTGCGGGCATGGCCCTGCTGTCGTTCGCGATGATGAGCCGGCCCTTCCCCGACAGCACCTCCACCTTCTTCCTGGAGCGCGCGCTCAGCGAAGGCGGGGGCACCAATGTCGTCAACGTGATGCTGGTGGACTTCCGGGGCTTCGACACCTTTGGCGAGATCGTGGTGCTGGGCATCGTGGCCCTGACGGTGTATGCGCTGCTGCGGCGCTTTCGGCCCGCGCGCGAGGTGATGGACCTGCCGCCCCAGCAGCGCGCGCTGCCCGCCGATGTGGACACCGACCTGTCCAACCCGCGCCAGACCGCCGACACCGCCGTGGGCTACCTCATGGTGCCCGCCGTGCTGGTGCGGCTGATGCTGCCGTTCGCGACCCTCGTGTCCATGTACCTGTTCATGCGCGGGCACAACGAGCCCGGCGGCGGTTTCGTGGCGGGGCTGGTGTTCTCGGTGGCGCTGCTGCTGCAGTACATCGTCTCGGGCACCTCGTGGGTCGAAGCCCACCTGCCCCTGTACCCGCGCCGCTGGATCGGCGTGGGCCTGCTGGCCGCGCTGGCCACCGGCCTGGGGGCCTGGGCCTGGGGCTACCCCTTCCTGACCAGCCACACGGCCCACCTGCACCTGCCCTGGGTGGGCGAGGTGCACGTGGCCAGCGCGCTGTTCTTCGACATCGGCGTGTTCACGCTGGTGGTGGGCTCGACCATGCTCATCCTCACCGGCATCGCCCACCAGTCGGTGCGCAGCCACCGCTACAACAACGCACGCACGGCCGATGAGGTTCAGGCCGCCGCGGCGACACAGGGAGAAGGCCCATGGAACTGATTCTGGCCCTGGCCATCGGCGTGCTCACCGGCTCGGGCGTGTGGCTGCTGCTGCGCCCCCGCACCTTCCAGATCATCATGGGCCTGTCGCTGCTGTCGTACGCCGTCAACCTCTTCATCTTCAGCATGGGCCGCCTGGGCCTGGCCATCGACAAGGAGCCCGTGCTGCAGCCCGGCCTGCCCCAGGACCTGGCCCACTACGCCGACCCCATGCCCCAGGCGCTCACGCTCACGGCCATCGTGATCGGCTTCGCCATGACCGCCCTCTTCCTCGTGGTGCTGCTGGCATCGCGCGGCATGGCGGGCACCGACCATGTGGACGGCACCAAGGGCAAAGACGTGCAGGAAATGCCATGATGAAGAACACCCCCCTGAGCGGCTTCGCCGCTTCCCCCCGCTCTCGCAGCGCTGTGCGCTGCGGGCAGGGGGACGCAGCCCTCGCGGCGGGGCGGCCCTGGCTCGGCTGCCCTGGCCTGAGGCGCGCCCTTTTCATGCGCAGCGCCATGGAGTCCTGACATGACATCCGTGCACCTCCTACTGGAGCGGCTGATGCCACACCTGATCCTCGCGCCCATCGCGCTGCCCCTGCTCACGGCCGGGCTCATGCTGCTGCTGCGCGAGGAGCGCCAGCGCACCAAGGTCACGCTCAACATCGCCTCGACCTTCCTGGGCCTGGTGGTGGCCGTGCTGCTGCTCGTGCAGGCCAAGGACCCCGCCCTTCACAACAGCCTGGCGGTGTACCTGCCGGGCAACTGGCCGGCGCCGTTCGGCATCGTGCTCGGCATCGACCGGCTCTCCGCCATGATGCTGGTGCTCGCCAGCACCGTGGCGCTGGCCACCGTGCTGTTCTCGGCGGCGCGCTGGCACCGCGCGGGGGTGCACTTCCACCCGCTGTTCCAGTTCCAGCTCATGGGGCTGGCGGGCGCGTTCCTCACGGCCGACCTGTTCAACCTGTTCGTGTTCTTCGAGATCATGCTGGCCGCGTCCTACGGCCTGCTGCTGCACGGCTCGGGCCGCCCGCGCGTGTCGGCGGGGCTGCACTACATCGCCATCAACCTGGCGGCCTCGTCGCTGTTCCTGATCGGCGTGTCCATGCTCTACGGCATCACCGGCACCCTGAACATGGCCGACCTGGCGCAAAACATCGCCGCCGTCGCGCCAGCGGACCGCGGCCTGCTGCACGCCGCTGCGGCGGTCCTCGCGGTGGCCTTTCTCATCAAGGCGGCGGTATGGCCCCTCAACTTCTGGCTGGTACCCGCCTACAGCGCGGCCACGGCCCCCGTGGGGGCGCTGTTCGCGCTGATGACCAAGGTGGGCGTGTACAGCCTGCTGCGGCTGTGGACACTGCTGTTTGGCGCCGAGGCCGGCGAATCGGCCCAGTTCGGCGGCCAGTGGCTCATCGGCGGCGGCATGCTCACGATGGCCTTCGGCGCCATCGGCATGCTGGGCTCGCAGCGCCTGGGGCACCTGGCGGGCTTCAGCGCCATCCTTTCGTCGGGCACGCTGCTGGCGGCGGTCGGCTTCGGGCAGAACCTGCTCACGGCCGGGCTGCTGTACTACCTGCTCAGCTCCACGCTGGCCGTGAGCGCGCTGTTCCTGCTGGCCGACCTGATCGACCGCTGGCGCAACGACGGCTCCAACCTCGCCCCCTACGAGCAGACCGACGACGCCCCGTTCCTGTCCGCCGACCTGGTGCCCACCGAAGGCATGAACCTCGACGACCAGGAGGAGGCACTCATCGGCCAGGTCATCCCTGCGGCGGCGGCGTTCCTGGGGCTGGCGTTCATGGCCTGCACGCTGATCATCGCGGGCCTGCCGCCCCTGCCGGGATTCGTGGGCAAGTTCGCCATGGTCCACGCGCTCTTCAATCCGCTGGGCCTGGGGGCATCCCACGGATTCCAACTGGGCGCCGCGGGCTGGATGCTGGTGGCGCTGCTGGTGGGGTCGGGCCTGCTCGCGCTGCTGGCGCTCACGCGCGCGGGCATCCGCCATTTCTGGGCGGCGCACGACCGCACATCCCCCAAGCTGCTGGTGCTGGAAGGCCTGCCCATCGCCCTGCTGCTGCTGGCCAGCGCGGCCCTGGTATGGCAGGCGGGGGCCGTGATGCGCTACACCCAGGCCACGGCCGACGCGCTGCATGCCCCGTCCACCTATGTGCGCGCCGTGATGACCGCCGCGCCGGTGCCCAACCCGCCCCACGCGGATGCGCCCGCACCCCAAGGAACCACGCCCCCATGAAGCCCCGCAACACCCCCGTACAGCGGCCCTTCAAGCGCCTGGTGCCCGCCCCCGTGCTCTCGCTGGCGCTGCTGGCGCTGTGGCTGCTGCTCAACCGCAGCCTGAGCGCGGGCCACATCGTGCTGGGCACGGTGCTCGCGCTGGCCATCCCGCTGCTCACGGCCGGGCTGCGCCCGTTGCCCGTGCGCATCCGCAAACCCGGTGCCGTGCTGCGCCTGGCATTCACGGTGGTGGCGGACACCACCCGCTCCAACCTGGCCGTGGCGCGCCTGCTGCTCGCGCCGGGCCGCCGGCGGCACCCCTCGGGCTTCGTGCACATTCCGCTGGACGTGCGCGACCCCAATGCCCTGGCCGTGCTGGCCACGATCGTCTGCATCACCCCCGGCACCGCCTGGGCCGAACTCTCGCTGGACCGCAGCATGCTGCTGCTGCACGTGCTGGAGCTGGACGACGCCGAAGCGATGGCCGCCAGCGTCAAGCAGCGCTACGAACGCCCCTTGATGGAGATCTTTGAATGACACCGATCCTGGATTGGGCCCTGCCCATCGCCCTGTTCATGCTGGCCCTGGCCATGGGCTGCGCGCTGATCCGCCTGCTCAAGGGCCCTTCCGCGCAGGACCGCGTGCTGGCGCTCGACTGCATGTACCTCAGCGGCATGCTGGTGATGCTGGTGCTGGGCCTGCTGTACGGCAGCAAGAACTATTTCGAGGCCGCCCTGCTGCTGGCGCTGTTCAGTTTTGTCGGCTCCATGGCCATGGCCAAGTTTTTGCTGCGTGGCGAGGTGATCGAATGACCGAAGCCGCCACCATCGCCGTTCTTCCGCTGTGGCTCGAAATCATCGTGGCCGTGCTGGTGCTGTCGGGTGCGGGGCTGGCGCTGCTGGGCTCCACCGGCCTGCTGCGCCTGCCCACGTTCTTCGAGCGTGTGCATGCGCCCGCCATCATCGCCACGCTGGGCTGCTGGCTGATCATGCATGGCACGGTGCTGTACTTCTCGGTGGCCGACCGCAGCCTGGCGCTGCATGCGCTGTTGATCGCCGTGTTCGTGGCGATCACGGTGCCGATCATGTCGATCTTCTTGATGCGCGCGGCACTGTTCCGCGCGCGGCAGATGGGGCTGAATGTGCCGCCGAGCCTGAGCCAACCCAGGGCAGCACAGGAAACCGAAGACTCCTGAATTAATAGCTGCCAGCGCTTGATGGACAAGCGCCAGCGGCCATTTTCATCACTATTTTTGGCCTGAAGATCCGAATCCGCCGCCGCCCGGCGTGTGGATTTCAAACACGTCGCCCGGTTGCATCTCGGCCTGGCCGATGTGGTCCAGCAGCTCCACCCGGCCATCGCTGCGCACCACCTTGTTGATGCCCACGGCACCCGGCTGGCCGCCCGCCATGCCAAATGCGCCATGGTGGCGGCCGTTCGACAGGATGCTGGCCGTCATGGGCTCCAGGAAACGCACGCGGCGGATGCCACCGTCACCGCCCTTCCACTGCCCGGCGCCGCCCGAGCCCTTGCGGATCTCGTAGCCCTCCAGCCGCACGGGGAAGCGGAACTCCAGCACCTCGGGGTCCGTCAGGCGCGAGTTGGTCATGTGGCACTGCACGACGCTGGTGCCTGCAAAACCACCCGCCAGTTGCCCGTTGGCATCCCACACGCCCCCCGCGCCGCTGCCGCCCGAGATCGTCTCGTAATACTGGTAGCGCGTGCTGCCAAAGGTGAAGTTGTTCATGGTGCACTGCCCCGCCGCCATCAGGCCCAGCGCGCCATACAGTGCGTTGGTGATGCAGGTGGAAGTCTCCACATTGCCCGCCACCACCGAGGCCGGCGGGTTGGGGTTGAGCATGCTGCCGGGCGGGATGATGACATTGAGCGGCTTCAGGCACCCCGCGTTGAGCGGAATGTCGTCATCCACCAGCGTGCGGAACACATACAACACCGCCGCCATGCACACCGCCGTGGGTGCATTGAAGTTGTTCGTCTGCTGCGCGCTGGTGCCGGTGAAGTCGATGGTGGCGCTGCGGTTCTTCGCGTCCACCTTCACGGCCACGCTGATCTGCGCGCCGTTGTCCAGGGGCAGCGTGAACGCACCATCCTTCAGGCGCGTGATGACACGGCGCACCGATTCCTCGGCGTTGTCCTGCACGTGGCGCATGTAGGCCAACACCACATCCAGGCCGAACTCGCCGACCATGCGGCGCAGCTCCTGCTGGCCCTTTTCGTTGGCCGCGATCTGCGCGCGCAAATCGGCCATGTTCTGCTGCGGGTTGCGGCTGGGGTATTCGCCGCTTTCGAGCAGAGCGACCATCTCCGCCTCGCGCAGCACGCCGCGCTCGACCAGCTTCACGTTGTTGATCTGCACGCCCTCTTCCTCGATGCGCGTGGAGAACGGCGGCATGGAGCCGGGGGTGGTGCCGCCCACATCGGCGTGGTGGCCCCGGCTGCCCACGTAGAACGTGGGCGCGGCCTCGTCGGCAAGGTAGACCGGCGTGATGACGGTGATGTCTGGCAAGTGCGTGCCACCGTGGTACGGGTCGTTGAGCACATACACATCACCCGGCTGCATCTTGCCCGCGTTCTTGCGGATCACCGTCTTGATGCTCTCACCCATCGAGCCCAGATGCACCGGCATGTGCGGCGCGTTGGCGATCAGGTTGCCCGCCGTGTCGAACAGCGCGCAACTGAAGTCCAGCCGCTCCTTGATGTTCACCGAATACGCCGTGTTCTGCAGCTGCAGCCCCATCTGCTCGGCGATGTTCATGAACAGGTTGTTGAACACTTCGAGCAGCACCGGGTCCACCGTGGTGCCCACCGCATGCTGCACGGCACGGGCCACGCGGCGGTCGAGCAGCAGATGGTCCAGCTCGGTCAGCCGGGCCTCCCAGCCGGGTTCGACGATGGTGGTGGCGTTTTTCTCGGCAATGATGGCCGGGCCGGGGATCACGTCGCCAGGGCGCAAGTCTTCGCGCACCACGAGCGCGGCGTCATGCCACGCGGCCACGCCGTCGATGCCGCCGGTGTACATGCGCACGGTGCTGCGGCGCGGCACGTCGCGCGCGGGCTGCAGCGTGTGGCGCGGCTCCACGGGCGCGTCGCCGGGCAGCACGGCCTCCACCGACACGGCCTCCACCACCAGGCCCTTGCCCTGCATGAGGAACGCAAAGCGCTGGCGGTAGGCGTTCTCGAACGCGGCGGTGATTTCGGCCAGCGAGCCCAACGGGACGATGAGCGCGGAGTCGCTGCCCTCGTAGCGCACGTGCACGCGGCGGTGCACCACGGCTGTGCCTGCACCCGCCTGCTGGCGCTCCAGCTCGGTGCGCGCGGTGGTGGCCAGTTGTTCCAGCGTGGCCTCAATGCCTGCCAGCGCCTCGGGCGCGAGCTTGGCCTCCACCGCCTGCTCGCGGATCACGTTCTGGTCCGCCAGGCCCATGCCGTAGGCACTGAGCACGCCCGCCAGCGGGTGCACGAACACCCGCGTCATGCCCAGGGCATCGGCCACCAGGCAGGCGTGCTGGCCGCCCGCGCCGCCAAAGCATTGCAGCGTGTAGCGCGTCACGTCGTAGCCGCGCGCCACGCTGATCTTCTTGATCGCGTTGGCCATCTGCTGCACGGCGATCTGGATGAAGCCGTGGGCGACATCCTCGGCCTTGCGCCCGGCCTGCGTGGCAAGGCCATCAAATTTCTGCACCACGGCATCGCCATCCAGCGCCTCGTTGGCGCCGTGGCCAAACACCTTCGGGAAATGCGCGGGCTGGATCTTGCCCACCATCACATTGGCGTCGGTGACGGCCAGCGGGCCGCCCCGGCGGTAGCTGGCGGGGCCGGGGTTGGCGCCCGCGCTCTGGGGGCCCACGCGAAAGCGCGCGCCGTCGAACCCCAGGATGGAACCGCCACCGGCGGCCACGGTGTGAATGCTCATCATCGGGGCGCGCATGCGCACGCCGGCCACCTGGGTCTCGAACTCGCGCTCGAACTCCCCCGCGTAGTGGCTCACGTCGGTGGAGGTGCCGCCCATGTCGAAGCCGATCACCTTGGCGTGCCCCGCCAGCCCGGCGGTGCGCGCCATGCCCACGATGCCGCCCGCGGGGCCACTCAGGATCGCGTCCTTGCCCTGGAACACCTGCGCATCGGTCAGCCCGCCCGACGATTGCATGAAGAACAGCTTGACGCCCGGCATCTCGCTGGCGACCTGCTCCACATAGCGGCGCAGGATGGGCGAGAGGTAGGCGTCCACCACGGTGGTGTCGCCCCGGCTCACGAACTTCATCATGGGGCTGGTGGCGTGCGAGGCGCTCACCTGCGTGAAGCCCACCTCGCGCGCGATGCGCGCGGCGGCCTCTTCGTGCGCGGTGTAGCGGTAGCCGTGCATGAACACGACGGCTGCGCTGCGCAGGCCCGCGTCATAGGCGGCCCACAGGCGTTCCTTGAGGTGCGCCTCATCCAGCGGCTCGATCACCTCGCCGCGCGCGCCCACGCGCTCCTGGGCCTCGACCACGCGCTCGTACAGCAGCTCGGGCAGCACGATGCGCCGGTCGAACAAACGCGGACGGTTCTGGTACGCGATGCGCAGCGCATCCTTGAAGCCCTTGGTGGTGATGAGCAGCGTGGGCTCGCCCTTGCGCTCCAGCAGCGCGTTGGTGGCCACCGTGGTACCCATCTTCACGCACTCCACCAGTGCGGGCGTCACCGGCTCGCCAGGTGCAAGGCCCAGCAGGTGGCGGATGCCCGCCACGGCGGCGTCCTTGTACTGCTCGGGGTTCTCGGACAGCAGCTTGTGCGTGACCAGGCTGCCGTCGGGCCGCTTGCCCACCACGTCGGTGAAGGTGCCCCCCCGGTCGATCCAGAACTGCCAGCGGGACATGTGGGAAGGTTGGTTGGACATCTTTTGCTATGTTATTGATAGCTTTTTGCGCTTGTACACCAAGCGCAGGAGCATTGTTGGATTGAAATACCGTGCGTGCCGCGGGTCACAGGGAGGCGGCCGAGCGCGCCGCCTGGTCGTACATGCCGGAAAGCACACGCAGCAACCGGGCCAGCTCGCCAATGTCGCGGTTGAGCGAATCGTCCGCCTGCAGCGCATCGATCAGGCAGCTCTCGCGGATCTCGCGGTAGCGCTGCACGTAGGCGCGGCCGGATTCGGTGGCGGCATAGGTCACTTCCTTGCCATTCTTCTGTGATGCGACGACCCCCAGGTTCTGCAGCTTCTTGAGCGCGTAGTTCACCAGGTGCGTGTCTTCCACGTTCATGATGAAGCAGATGTCGGCCAGGCGTTTGTCGCGCGCGCGGTGCGTCACGTGGTGCAGCACCACCACATCCAGCGGGGTCAGGTCCTTCAGGCCGGCAGCCGACATGCAATGCACCACCCAGCGGTGAAAGGCATTGCCCGCGACGATGAGCCCGAACTCGAACTCGCTCATCTCCGCGCTCTGCGCCGACACCAGGTGCGCGGACGACACGATCGGACCGGAATCGCCCTTGGCCTTGGCCACTGGTTTCATAAACACCGCCTCCACAACAGTCGAATCTGGCACGGGATATGCATAGGCCATTGTAGGCAACTCGACAATGATTTGTTGGCAATTTGTCAGCGTTTAGGCAAAACACCTATGCCACGGCCGATTGCTTTCTATACAGTGGCTTACCCCCACGATCCACCTTGCGGAGCACTCCATGAAGCGTCGAATCTTCTCCACCACTGCCCTGGGAATGGCCCTGGCACTGGGCATGTCTGCCACCTCGGCCCAGGCCCAGGCCAAATGGGACCTTGCGGCCGCCTACCCGGTGAGCAACTTCCACACGGAGAACCTGATGCAGTTCGCCAAGGACGTGGACACCGCCACCGCCGGCAAGCTCAAGATCACCGTGCATGCCAACGCCTCGCTGTTCAAGGCCAACGAAATCAAGCGCGCCGTGCAGGGCGGCCAGGCGCCGGCGGGCGAAATCCTGCTGGGCAACTTCGAGAACGAAAACCCGCTGTACGGCGTGGACGGCATTCCCTTCCTGGCCACCTCGTATGCCGACTCCAAGCGCCTGTACGACGCGCAGAAGGCCTCGCTGGACAAGCTGCTGGGCACGCAGGGCATGAAGCTGCTGTATGCCGTGGCCTGGCCGCCACAAGGCATCTACTCCAAGAAGGAACTGGCCTCGGTGGCCGACCTGCGCGGCATCAAGTGGCGCGCCTACAGCCCCGCCACCGCCAAGATCGCCGAGCTGATCGGCGCGCAGCCCGTGACCATCCAGGCGGCGGAACTCTCGCAGGCCCTGGCCACGGGCGTGGTGGAAGCCACCATGACCTCCGGCTCCACGGGCTACGACAGCAAGATCTATGAAAGCATCAAGCTCTTTCACGACACCCAGGCCTGGCTGCCCAAGAACGCGGTCATCGTGAACAAGAAGGCCTTCGACGCGCTCGACAAGCCCAGCCAGGACGCCCTGCTCAAGGCCTCGGCCGAGGCCGAGACTCGCGGCTGGAAGGTCAGCGCCGAAAAGACCGAGTGGTACAAGAAGGCCCTCGCTGAAAAGGGCATGAAGATCGTCACCCCCGCGCCCAAGCTCATGGCCGACATGCGCCAGGTGGGCGAGATCATGCTGGCCGACTGGCTCAAGAAAGCCGGCCCGGAAGGCGAAGCGATCATCGCGGCCTACCGCAAGGGTGGCCCGGCCACGGCCGCTGCGGCCAAGAAGTAAGCCGTGACCATGCTGCGCCGCTGGCTCGACCGCATCTACCTCGCCGCCGGCGCACTGGGCGCGGCATTCATCGCGCTCATCTGCGTGCTCATGATCGCGCAGAGCATCATGCGCGAGCTGGGCCTGCGCACCGGTGCCATCAACGACATCGTGGCCTGGTTCTGCGCGGCTGCCGCGTTCCTGGCCATGGCGCATGCCTTCAAGCACGGCGACTTCGTGCGCGTGACGCTGCTGCTGGAAAAGCTGTCCCCGCGCCGCTGCCGCCAGCTCGAGGTGGTGTCGCTGGCCATCGGGTCCGTGGCCGTGGGCTACCTCATGTGGGCGGCCTGCAGCTACACCTACGAGAGCTGGGAGTTCAACGACATCTCCCAGGGCCTCCTGCCCATGCCGCTGTGGATTCCGCAGCTGAGCTTCGCGCTCGGCTCCATCCTGCTGTGGGTGGCCGTGGTCGATGAATTCATCATCGTGCTGCGCGGCGGCGTGCCGACCTTCGTGCGCGCCGTCGAAGAGCGCCATGCCAAGGGCGACTTTTCTTCTGATATCTAGAGAAGCCCCCCTGAGGCGCTGCGCGCCTTCCCCCGAGGGGAATGCCACTGGTGGCCCGGCGAAGCCGGCTCCACGGTGGCACTGGCGTTTGGCAGCGCCAGTTTTTGCGGTGCGCTGGAAGCGCATTGCGGTGTGAGTACCGATAACAACAGGCTGCATCGGGCATAGCGCTCATCGGCCCAGAAAGTTCGATATGGATATCTTGATGGTGGGTGGCGTGTTGCTGCTGCTCATGCTGGTGCTGCTGTCCGGCGGTGTGTGGATCGCCATGACCCTGGCGATCTGCGGCTGGGTCGGGCAGGCGTTCTTCACCTCCACGCAGCCGGCCAAGAATTTGTTCTCGGCGTTCTGGGAGAGCAACGCGAGCTGGGAGCTGGCGGCGCTGCCGCTGTTCATCTGGATGGGCGAGATCCTGTTTCGCACCAAGCTCTCCGAGGAGATGTTCGAGGGGCTGCGCCCCTGGCTCAACCGCGTGCCCGGCCGGCTGATGCACACCACCATCCTGGGCTGCGGCATCTTCGGCTCGGTCTCGGGCTCGTCGGCGGCCACCTGCGCCACCATCAGCAAGGTGGCGCTGCCCGAGCTCATGAAGCGCGGCTACGACGAGAAGCTGGCGCTGGGCGCGCTGGCCACGGCCGGCACGCTGGGCATCCTGATCCCGCCCTCCATCACCATGGTGGTGTACGCCGTGGCCGCCGATGCCTCCATCATCCGCATCTTCCTGGCGGGCTTCCTGCCGGGCATCCTCCTGATGCTGCTGTTCTCGGGCTACATCGGCTGGTGGAGCCTGCGCAACCCCGACAAGGTGCCCGCCGCCGACCCGCCCTCCTCCCTGCGCGAGAAGATCCGCAAGTCGGGCAACCTGATCCCCGTGGGCGTGCTCATCGTGTTCATCGTGGCCGTGCTCGTCACGGGCTACGCCACCGCCACCGAGTGCGCGGCCTACGGCGTGGTGGGATCGCTGGGCCTGGCGCTGTGGAGCCGCTCGCTCACCTGGCAGAACTTCAAGGAAGGCCTGATGGGCACCACGCGCACCAGCTGCATGATCATGTTCATCCTGGCCGGCGCCGCCTTTCTCACCAAGACCATGGCCTTCACCGGCATTCCGCGCGAGCTGGCCCAATGGGTCAATGCCATGCACCTGTCGCCGTTCGCGCTCATCAGCGTGCTGGTGGTCGTGTACCTGGTGCTGGGCACCGCGCTCGACGGCATCAGCATGATCGTGCTCACCAGCGCCGTGGTGCTGCCCATGATCCAGCAGGCCGGGTTCGACCTGATCTGGTTCGGCATCTTCATCGTGCTGCTGGTGGAGATCGCCGAGGTCACGCCGCCCGTGGGTTTCAATCTCTTCGTGCTGCAGAACATGACCGGCAAGGACAGCAACACCATCGCGCGCGCCGCCATTCCTTTCTTCCTGTGCCTGGTGGTGTGCATCGCACTCATCACGATCTTCCCGCAGATCGTGACCATCCTTCCCGACCTGGTCATGGGCGTGGAGAAGTAGCCGCCCTCAGCCGGTCCACGCCGCCGCGCCCGGAAGGCTGCGGCGAGGCCGGCCCCACCGCGGGGCGCAGGCCGTGAACGGCCGGCGTGGGCCACAATAGCGCCCGCATCCAATTTACGGGGAGTGATCGCACCATGCTCGCAGTCGTGGCTATCTGCATCGGCGCCAGTCTGGGCGCGCTGGCGCGCTGGCGGCTGGGCATGTGGCTGAACACCGTGGGAGCGCTCATGCCCTGGGGCACGCTGGCCGCGAACCTCGTTGGGGGCTATCTGGTAGGCGTGTGCGTGGCCGTGTTCCAGGCCCTGCCCCAGCTGGACCCGGTCTGGCGGCTGGCCCTCGTCACAGGCTTTCTCGGCGGCCTCACCACGTTCTCCAGCTTTTCGGCCGAGGTCGTGGGCATGCTGCAGCAGCAGCGCTACCTGCTCGCGCTGGGCACCACCTCCGTGCACCTGCTCGGTTCGCTCACGCTGACCGTGCTGGGCATCCACACTGCTACTCTTTTGCTAGCAGGGCGCGCCTGATCGTGCGTGATAATCGGGCACAACGGCCGCCAACCACCCCCCATTCAACCCACTGCCGACCCGCGCTCGCGCACCGGCCGGCCGCGTTTTCCTGATCTGCCATGGATGCCAACACCCAACTGAATGAACGCCGCCTGGCCGATGCCTGGGCGGAGCTGCAAAGCCACGCCGCCAACGGCAATCCGCTGCACGCCGACGCCTACCGGCTCGCGTTTGCAGACCCCGAATTCCTGTTCCGCCGCGAAACGCGCGGCATCCGCTTCCAGCTGGAGATGCTCAAGCCCGACCTCGGCCAGATCGAGCAGGGCATCGAGAACACCATCGTGGTCTACGGCAGCGCCCGTTTCGTCGCGCCCGACGAGGCCGCGTCCCAGCTGGCCGAAGCCGAGGCCAGCGGCGACGAAGTGCGCCTGCAGCGCGCGCACCAGGCCGTGCGCAACGCCCGCTACTACGACCTGGCCCGCCAGTTCGCTCGCATCGTCGCGGAACACAGCGAGCTGCAGCCGCCCGCCGACCGCATCTACATCTGCACCGGTGGCGGCCCCGGCATCATGGAGGCCGCCAACCGCGGCGCGCATGACGTGGGCGCGCTCAACGTGGGGCTGAACATAGCCCTGCCCCATGAGCAAAGCGGCAACCGCTTCATCTCGCCGACCCTGAGCTTCAAGTTCCACTACTTCGCGCTGCGCAAGATGCATTTCATGATGCGCGCCAAGGCCCTGGTGGCCTTCCCGGGCGGCTTCGGCACGCTGGACGAGCTGTTCGAGGTGCTCACGCTGGTGCAGACGAAAAAGGCCAAGCCCGTGCCCATCGTGCTGTTCGGCACGGACTACTGGAAGCGCCTGATCAACTTCGAGGTGCTGGTCGAACAGGGCACGATCTCGGCACAGGATCTGGGCCTGTTCCACTACACCGACGACCCGCAGGAAGCCTGGGGCCTGATCAAGTCGTTCTACCAGCTGTAGATCCGCGCTGCGTAGCGGCACGGTACGGCACCACCACCTGCCGGCGGCCGCGTGCGGGGGCATGCCCCGCCACGCTATTGCGGCCCGTGCGCTTTCTCCGGCTTCTCCCCGCCGATGCGCCACGCCAGCCGGGCGCCGCCCAGCCCCGTCGCGCCCACGGCCCAGAACAGGCCGCTGACCCCGATCACCGCGCCGGCCGACCCGAACAGCAGCGGCATCAGCACGCTCGATGCGTTGATGGCCATCAGCCGCAGGCCCAGCGCCTCGCCCTGGCGGTGCGATGGCGTGATCTGGTGCAGCAGGCTCATCACCATGGGCTGCCCGGTGCCCAGCGCAAAACCCAGCAGCACCGAGCACACCCCCATGGCGAATGCGCTGTCCAGCAGCGGATAGGCCCCGAACAGCACCGCCGTCACCAGCATGGCCCCCGCCATCACGCCGCGCTCGCGCAGGCGCTCGGCGACAAAGGGCATGAGCACGCGGATCACCGTGGCGGCGATCGCAAACGCGCCGAAGATGGTGCCGATCACCGCGGCCGACAGCCCACGCTCGTGCCCCAGCAGCGGCACCGCAAAAGCGTGTACGTCCCAGCATGAGGAGATCAGCCAGTTCACGATCAGCAGGCGGCGAAACGGCGGGTCGTTCAGCAGGTCCCACGCCCGCTGGGGCGGGCCGCCCGTGGCGGCGGCGACGCTGGGCAGTTCCTGCGTGCCGCGCACACAGAACCAGCTGAGCAGCGGCAGCAGCGCAAGCAGCACGAAGGCCGCGCGGTAGCCCTCCAGGCTGCCCGCCGCGCCACCCGCGTGGTCGATGGCCAGGCCCGCGCAAAAAGGCCCGATGAAGTTGGACACCGCCGGGCCGATGGACAGCCAGCTGAACACCTGCTTGAGTTCGGTGGCGTCATGGACCGCGCGGCCGGCGTGGCGCTGCACCGCTATGGTGGCCAGGCCCGCCGCCGCACCGGTCATCAGCGCGGAGACACACAGCACGGGAAAGGTCGGAAACACCACCGCCAGCCCCGCGCCCACGCAGGCCACGGCCACCGAATAGCCCACGGGGCGCTTGAGGCCGCGGCGGTCCGCGTACCGGCCCGCGGGCAGGGCAAGGAACACCTGGGTGAGCGCGAACAGCGCCACCAGCAGCCCCACCGCCGCCGCGCTGTACCCTTCGCGCAGCGCCAGCAGCGGCGCGGCCAGGCGCATGCCGGCCATGCTGGCATGCACGCAGACCTGCCCTGCGATCAGACGGGCCAGTGCCCGGTTCACAGCGGGTCGTCCTCCGCGTCCAGTCCGGGCAGCGCCGCCGTGCCACCGCCCACGGGCAGCGGCAGGGTGGCGCCGGGGGGCGCCGGCAGGTCCTGCACATCACGCAGCTTGCGCTGGATGGCGCGGGTGCGCACTCCCACCTCGTCGAAACGCTTGGCCGCCGCGTCGATGGACTTCTTGGTGGCCTCCACCACGTCGCCAAACTTGGCGAATTCGGTCTTGACCATGCCCAGCAGGCTCCACACCTCGGACGAGCGCTTCTCGATGGCCAGTGTCTTGAAGCCCATCTGCAGGCTGTTGAGCATGGCGGCCAGGTTGGCGGGGCCGGTGATCATCACGCGGCAGTCGTTCTGGATGGCCTCGACCAGGCCGGGGCGGCGTATCACCTCGGCGAACAGGCCTTCGGTGGGCAGGTACAGCACGGCGAAGTCCGTGGTGTGCGGCGGCGAGACGTACTTGGCGAAGATCTTCTTGGCTTCGAGCTTGATCGAGGCCTCGAACGCGTTGCCGGCCGAGGCGATCAGCCCCTTGTCGGCCGCGTCCTGCGCGTCCATGAGCCGCTGGTACTGCTCCACGGGGTACTTGGAGTCGATGGGCAGCCACACCGGATGCTCGTCGCTCTTGCCCGGCAGGCGGATGGCGAACTCCACCAGCTCATCGCTGCCCGGCACGGTCTTGACGTTGCGCGCGAACTGGTCGGGCGTGAGCACGTTGTCGATGATGGCGCCCAGCTGCATTTCGCCCCAGGTGCCGCGCGACTTCACGTTGGTCATCACACGCTTCAAGTCCCCCACGCTGCCCGCCAGGGTCTGCATTTCGCCCAGGCCCTTGTGCACCTGTTCGAGCCGGTCGCTCACCAGCTTGAAGGATTCGCCCAGGCGCTGCTCCAGCGTGGCGTGGAGTTTTTCGTCCACCGTGCGGCGCATCTCCTCGAGCTTGGTGGAGTTGTCGGCCTGGATCGCGGCCAGCCGCTCGTTGAGCGCGTTGCGCAGCTGCTCCGCGTTTTGCTGGCTGCCCTGCACCAGCCCCGTGAGCTGCTGCGAGACCGCATCCTGCAGCACCGAGAACTGGTTCCTGATCTGGAAGCCATTGGCTTCCAGCTGGTCCTTGAGCGCGCTGGACATCGTGCCCAGCTGGGTCTGGATGTCGCCCTTGAGCGAATCGAGCGTGAGGCGCGTGGCCGCCTGCAGGGCCTCGAAGCGCTCCTGGATGCGCTTTTCGAACAGCGCGGCGCTTTCGCCCATCGCCTCGCGCGACTTGACGCTTTCGGCCGCCAGCGCGGCCGTGGTGGCCGTGAGTTCGGTGCGAAAGCCCACCAGGGTGGCCGACAGCTCGGTGCGCGCGGTGGCGGCATCGGCCTGGCCCTGCGCCAGATGGGCCAGCAGGGCCTTGCTGCTTTCTTCCAGCCGCCCGGCCACGGCATTCTGCAAGGCATCGAAACGCTGGGCCAGGGCCGCATCCTGCGCGGCCTGGCGCTGCTCCAGCCGCCCTTCGAACACGCCGAACGCTGCCAGCAGTTCAGCGCGGCCGTTGCGGGACTCGGCCACGGCCTGGGCCAGGCGCTCGTCCACCGCGTGGCGCAGGGTCTCCAGCGTGGCCTGCGTGGTGTGCGTGAAGCCGCGCAGCTGCTGGCCCATGCCGTCCAGCGCGCCATCGTTCTTGGCCACGGCAATCTGCGTGGCCTGGGCGGTGTGTTCCAGCGCCTGCAGGCGGGCCAGCCACTCGGGCGGCAGATCGACGCGGGGGCGGCGCAGCATGAGCAGCACCAGCAAAACCAGCACGAGAGCCAGCGCGGCCAGCAGGATGAGGGTGTCGGTAGTCAAGGCAGGAATACTATGTTTTTGATAGCTGCTTGCGCATATGAATAAAGCGCCAGCGGCCCTTTTTGCTTAAATTCTCGATGTCACTGCCGGCCACGCGGGCCGGGCACCGGCTGGTTCACCGGCGTGAGCGGCCCACGCCCCCCCAGGAAGGCGATCAGGTTGTCGGCCGCCAGGTTGGCCATGGCACGGCGCGTGGGCACGGTGGCGCTGGCAATGTGGGGCGTGAGCACCACGTTGGGCACGGTGAGCAGATCGGGGTGCACGCCGGGCTCGCCCTCGAACACATCGAGGCCCGCTGCCGCGATGCGGCCTTCCCGCAGCGCCACGGCCAGCGCGGCATCGTCCACGATGCCGCCGCGCGCAATGTTGATGAGCGTGGCCGTGGGCTTCATGAGCGACAGCTCGGCGGCGCCGATGGTGTGGTGCGAGGCAGGCGTGTAAGGCACCACCAGCACCACATGGTCCGCGGTGCGCAGCAGCTCTTCCTTGCCCAGGTAGCTGGCCTTGCATTCGGCCTCCAGCGCGGGCGGCAGGCGCGAGCGGTTGTGGTAGACCACCTTCATGCCAAAGCCGTGCGCGCCACGCCGGGCGATGCCCTGCCCGATGCGCCCCATGCCGATGATGCCCAGCGTGCTGCCGTGGATGTCGCTGCCGGCGAACATGTCGTAGCTCCACTTGGTCCACCGGCCGGCGCGCAGGTAATGCTCGCTCTCGGTCATGCGCCGGGCCGTGGCCATCAGCAGCGCGAAGCCGAAGTCGGCGGTGGTTTCGGTCAGCACGTCGGGCGTGTTGGTGCCCTGCACACCGGCCGCCGTCATGGCGTCCACGTCGAAGTTGTTGTAGCCCACGGCCATGTTGGCCGCGATCCTCAGGCGCGGCGCGGCGGCCAGCAGGGCCGCGTCGATGCGCTGGCTGCCGGTGGTCAGCACGCCATCCTTGTCGGCCAGGCGCGCGGCCAGCTCGGCCGGGGTCCAGATCACGTCGTCCGGGTTGGCCTCGACCTCGAAGTGCGCGCGCAGGCGCTCCACGATGTCGGGGAAGATGGCGCGGGCGACCAGGATGCGGGGTTTGCTCATGAATCTTTAGTCTCCAATGTATCGATACGGTTGCCGTGCCTTGCAACTGGCGCGGCCCGCACCAGCGGCCACCGTGCAAGGGCCGCCCCGCTGCACTCTGGTGGCATCCCCCTTCCCATCGCGCAGCGATGAGAGAAGGGGGAAGCGGCGCAGCCGCTCAGGGGGATGGTCACTACCGGAACCAGATGAAGGTCATGACAATGAACAGCGGCACCAGAATGCCGCCCGACCACAGCATGTAGCCGAAGAAGCTGGGCATCTTCACGCCCCGGTCTTCCGCGATGGCCTTGACCATGAGGTTGGGGGCATTGCCGATGTAGGTGTTGGCGCCCATGAACACGGCCCCCGCGGAAATGGCGGCCAGGGTGGGTGCCAGCGTGGTCATCAGCACCGCCGCGTCGCCACCCGCCGTGTTGAAGAACACGAGGTAGGTGGGCGCATTGTCGAGGAACGAACTCAGCAGGCCGGTGGCCCAGAAATACATGGCCGGGTCGGGCGCGCCGTCCGGCCGGGTCACCGCCGAGATGATGGCGCCGAACGGCCCCTGGTTCCCCGCCTTGAGCATCGCGATGACCGGAATGATCGTGAGGAAGATGCCCGCGAACAGCTTGGCCACCTCCTGCATCGGCGCCCAGCCGAACTGGTTGTCGGCATGCACCTGCCGGGGGGTGAGCCACAGCGATGCGAGCGTCACCAGCACAAGCCCCGCATCGCGCACGATGCCCGGAAGCCCCACCAGGGTGCCCGCGACGTCGAACGCCACGCTCGACTTCCAGAAGCCGCTGAGCAGCACCAGCGCGACCACCGCGCCCAGCAAGGCGAAGTTGATCTTCCCGTCGAAGCCGATGGAGCGGCTGTCGGGCGTCGGGTCGGCGGGCAGCACCTCCTCGCGGTGCCGGCAGTACCAGGTGTCCAGCAGGAAGAAGATCGCCAGCAGCGCACCGACCAGGAACAATGTTTCCGGAAAGATGTGGCCCACCGTCCAGAAGAAATCGACGCCCTTGAGAAAACCGAGGAACAGTGGCGGATCGCCCAGCGGGGTGAGCGAGCCCCCCGCGTTGGACACGATGAAGATGAAGAACACCACCACGTGCGCCACGTGCCGGCGGTTGTCGTTGGCGCGGATCAGCGGACGGATCAGCAGCATCGAGGCCCCCGTCGTGCCCATGAAGCTGGCCAGCAGCGCCCCGATCGCAAGCAGGGCGGTGTTGAGCCCCGGGCTGCCATGCAGGTTGCCGCGGATGTAGATGCCCCCCGCCACGGTGAACAGCGCCGTGAGCAGCACCACGAACGGGATGTACTCGGCCAGCAGCGCATGCACCAGGCTGGCCCCGGCCACGCCAGGGCCGAAGGCGATGGCGAACGGCAGCAGAAACGCCAGGCCCCACGCGGCCGCGACCTTGCCGAAATGGTGGTGCCAGAAAATGGGTGCCAGCAGCGGCATGAGCGCGATCGACAGCAGGATGCCCGCGAAGGGCACGCCCCACAGCACCGACAGGGTGCTGCCGTCCACATCCGCGGCCACGGCCAGACCCGGCAACACGAGCAGGGTGATCAAGAGGCCCAGCGCGCGGGGCGCCGGCATCCGGGTGGCGCGGGCCATCATGCCACCGCGGGGATGTCGAACACCTGGCGCAGGTAGGCCAGGTATTTCTCGTCGTCGCACATGCCCTTGCCCGGCGTGTCGGACAGCTTGGCCACCGGCTGGTCGTTGCAGCGCGTCATCTTGATGACCACCTGCAAAGGCTCGTGTGCGGGCGGGCTGCCCAGGTCGTTGGTCAGGTTGGTGCCGATGCCGAACGCCAGCTGGCAGCGCCCCCGGAACTGCTGGTACAGCTCAATGGTGCGCGGGATGGTGAGCGCATCGCTGAAGATCAGCGTCTTGGTCAGGGGGTCCACCCGGTTCTTGCGGTAGTGGTCCAGGAGGCGCTCGCCCCAGGCGAACGGGTCGCCGCTGTCATGCCGCGCGCCGTCAAAGAGCTTGCAGAAGTACAGGTCGAAATCACGCAGGAAGGCACTCATGCCGTACACGTCGGACAGCGCGATGCCCAGGTCGCCGCGGTATTCCTTGGCCCACATCTCGAAGCCGAACACCTGGCTGTCGCGCAGGCGCGGCCCCAGGGCCTGGCAGGCCTGCAGGTATTCGTGCGCCATGGTTCCCAGCGGCGTCACGCCCAGCTTCATGGCATACAGCACGTTGCTGGTGCCCGCGAACTGGCCGGGGCCCGCGGGTGCGCCGGGGCGGCGGTCGCCCGTGCCCAGGCGGGCCACCAGCACCCGCAGCACCTCTTCGTGCCAGGCGCGGGAAAACCGCCGGCGCGTGCCGTAGTCGGCGATCTTGAGGTCCGACAGGCCCTCGCCCTGCAGCAGCGCGATCTTGGCATCCAGGCGCTTGCGGCCTTCCAGGAAGTCGGGCACCTTTTGCGTGTTGCGAAAGTAAACCTCGTTGACGATGGCCAGCACCGGGATCTCGAAGAGGATGGTGTGCAGCCAGGGCCCGCGAATGGAAATGTCGATCTCGCCGTTGTGCTGTGGCGTAACGGTGATGTACTTCTCGTTGAGCTTGAAGAGGCCCAGGAAGTCCACGAAGTCGCTCTTGATGAAGCGCATGGAACGCAGGTAGGCCAGTTCGGCATCCTGGAACTGCAGGCAACACAGCGAGCGGATCTCGTCGCGGATCTCATTGACGAACGGCGCCAGCTGCACGCCAGGGTTGCGGCACTTGAAGCGGTATTCGACCTGAGCCCCCGGAAACTGGTGCAGCACCACCTGCATCATGGTGAACTTGTACAGGTCGGTGTCGAGCAGGCTGGTGATGATCATGGACAGGGCAGGCCTCAGACCGCGGGCTGGTCAGCAAAGCCTCAAAGTGTAGGCCATCGGGGCATCCCGCACCGTGCAGGGACTCTGCCCCCGCGCCACGGGCATGCGACGCCATGCGCTGGGGAAAAAGGCCCTTCGCGCCCTTGGGAGAAGCGCGAGAAGCTAACGGATCAATAGCAGGCCCGCCGGTGCTCAGCCGGCCACCACCAGCTCTTGCAGGACCTTGCGCAGGGCCTCTGGCACCGGCACGGGCCGGCGGGTCTCGCGGTCCACATACACATGGATGAAATGGCCGGCCGCAGCGGTCAGCGGCTCGCCCTGGGCAAACAGGCCCACCTCATACCGCACGCTGGAGCCGCCCAGCCGTGCCACCCGGATGCCGGCCTCGATCGTCTGCGGGAAGGCCAGTGGCGCGAAGTAGTTGCACTGGGTTTCAATGACCAGGCCTATGGTCTCGCCCGCATGGATATCGAGCACGCCTTGGTCGATCAGGTGGGCATTCACCGCCGTGTCGAACCAGCTGTAGTACACGACGTTGTTCACATGGCCGTACACATCGTTGTCCGCCCAGCGCGTGGTGATGGGGCGAAAGGCCCGGTAGGCGCTGCGCGGCTGCGGGGACGGGCGGGCGGCCGGCGCGGACGCAGCGGCAGGGGTGGTGCTGGCGGCAGAAGTCATGGCCGCACATTCTGCCAGCGCTGGTGGTAGTGCCAGGCCACGCGCCAGGTGTTCAGCTGCGCCAGTACCGTGTCTTCCAGATTGCGGCCATAGCCCCCCGCCATCGCGAAAGCCAGGGGGATGCGGCGCTGCCACGCCCAGTCGAACACGCGCCGGTCGCGCGCCTCCAGGCCATCGTGGGTCACGGCCAGCCGCCCCAGGCGGTCTCCTTCGTGCGGATCGGCACCGGCCAGATAGAAAACGAGCTGGGGCGCGAACCGCTGCTCCAGGGTCTCGAGCGCCTGCTCCAGGGCTTGCAGGTAGTCGGGGTCGGCGCAGCCGTCGGGCAGCTCGACATCCAGGTCGCCGGGCTCCTTGCGGAACGGAAAATTGCGCGCCCCGTGCAGTGACAGCGTGAACACGCTGTGGTCGCCCCGGAAGATGTGCGCCGTGCCGTTGCCCTGGTGCACGTCGAGGTCGATCACCGCCACCCGCAGCGGGCGGGCCACACGCCCCGCGCCCTCCGTGCGCGCCCATTCCACCTGCATGAGCCGCGCGGCCACCGCCACGTCATTGAACACGCAAAAGCCGCTGCCCTTGTCCGCATACGCATGGTGCGTGCCCCCTGCGAGGTTGCCCGCAATGCCCTCGCGCAGCGCCACGCGGGCGGCGGCCACCGTCGCGCCCACGGACCGCCGTGCGCGCTCGGCCATGGCCTCGCTCCAGGGGAAGCCGATCTCGCGCTGGGCGGGAGGTGCCAGCGTGCCGTCGGCAATCGCATCGACGTACTCCGGCGTGTGGGCCAGCGCGAGTTCGCTGTCCGACGCGGGCATGGCCACCTGCAGCGACACGCCGGGCAGGTGCTGCGTGATGCGGTCGCGCAGCAGCCGGTACTTGGCCATCGGGAACCGGTGGCCCTCGGGAAGCGGCAGCACGAAATGGTCTGCGTAATAGGCATGCATGACGCGATTGTGGCAAGCGGCGGATTTCTGGGGCGCCGTCCCTAATTTGCTGCAGCGCAACAAAAACCCCTTGCAATACCACGCCAAGTGCCTAAAATTCATCCCATGCTGCACTGCAACATGACTCACCAGGTCAGGGCCAGCGCAGATGTCCGCGAACCACCTTGGCCCCCGGGCCCCATTTTTTAGGAGATATGACATGACGCTGACCGCTGAACAAATCCTGGCCTCGCACAAAGCCAACATCGAAACCCTGTTCGGTCTGACCACCAAGGCCTTCGAAGGCGTGGAAAAGCTGGTCGAACTGAACGTGACCGCTTCGCGCGCTGCCCTGTCGGAAGCCGCCAACCACACCCAGGCCGTCCTGGGCGTGAAGGACGCGCAAGAGCTGCTGGCCCTGCAAGCCGGCCTGTTCCAGCCACTGGCTGAGAAGACTGCCGCCTACAGCCGCCACCTGTACGACATCGCTTCGGGCACCGGCGCTGAATTCGGCAAGGCTTTCGAGAGCCAGGCCACCGACGCGCAAAAGGCATTCACCAACCTGGTGGACAGCGCCGCCAAGAACGCTCCCGCCGGTTCCGAAACCGCCGTGGCCGTGATGAAGAGCGCCGTCTCTGCCGCCAACAACGCTTTTGAATCGGTGCAGAAGGCCGTCAAGCAAGCGTCCGACGTGGCCGAAGCCAACTTCAACGCCGTGGCCAGCACCGCTGCCAACGCCGCCAAGACCGCTGCACCCCGCAAGCGCTGATTAGCCATCTGCGGTCTGGAGTGCAACCTCTAGGCCGCGTTCAGGGAATACCCTGATAATTCAACCACGCGCTGCGGAAGCCCTCCACAGCGCACCAGTTGTCTCCTTGGATCCTCTCGAAACCCCCGTTTCAGGGATCCTTTTAAAGCCCGGTTCATGACCGGGCTTTTTTTTGCCCGTGTCCTGGCAACACCCTTCCGGCTCTTGCGCTGCGTCAGGAATTCCCTCTGAATTCCTTGGCGCGCCCCAGACATTTATTAAGAATAATTCGCGTTTGTTTTATCATCGCCAGAGTTACAACCTTGAAAGACGCATCCATGTCGAAGACTGTGAAAGCCTTGTTGAGCGCGTGCACGCTGGCCGTTGCCGCCGGCGCCGTTTCCGCCCAGGACCAGGTGGTGAATCTCTACTCGGCCCGCCACTACTCCACCGACGAAGCGCTGTACAGCGGATTCACCAAGGCCACGGGCATCAAGATCAACCGCGTGGATGCGGACGACGCCGGCATCCTGGCACGCCTGAAGGCCGAAGGCACGGCATCTCCGGCGGACGTGATCCTGCTGGTGGATGCCGCCCGCCTCTACAAGGGGGAAGTCGACGGCCTGTTCCAGCCCATCCAGTCCAAGGTGCTCAGCGACGCCATTCCCGCCAATCTGCGCAGCGCGCCAGCGGCAGACGGGGGCATTTCCTGGTTCGGGCTGTCCACGCGCGCACGCGTGATCGTCTACAGCAAGATCAAGGTGCAAAAGTCGGACGTCGACACCTATGAGGAGCTCGGCGACCCCAAGAACAAGGGCAAGCTGTGCATCCGCTCCGGCTCGCATCCCTACAACCTGAGCCTCTTCGGCGCCGTGACCGAGCATCTGGGCGAACAGAAGGCGGAGGCCTGGCTCAAGGGCATGGTGGCCAACCTGGCGCGCCCTCCCAAGGGCGGGGACACCGACCAGATCAAGGCCGTGGCCGCGGGCGAATGCGATATCGCCGTCACCAACAGCTACTACCTCGCGCGCATGATGCGCTCGACCAAGCCCGAGGACGTGGCCGTGGTCAACAAGGTCGGCGTGGTGTTCCCCAACCAGGATTCCTGGGGCACGCACCTGAACATTGCCGGCGGCGCGGTGGCCAAGCACTCCAAGAACCAGGCCAACGCCATCAAGTTCCTCGAGTACCTGGTCAGCCCTGAAGCGCAGAACTACTTTGCCAACGGCAACAACGAATGGCCCGCCGCCAAGGGCGTCAGCATCGACAACCCCGCGCTCAAGGCCATGACCGGCGGTGCGCCCTTCAAGAGCGAGACCATTCCGATCAGCGCGGTGGGCGCTAACACGACCAAGGTGCAGCAGATGCTGGACCGCGTGGGCTTCCAGTAACCCGCCCGTGCGGCCCCGCGGCGCGGGGTTTGCGCCAGGCCCGGCCTCGCCGGGCTTTTTTTCGCCTGTCGGAAACCAGGCGGATGCGCCATAATTGACGTTTACGTTAACGTCACTCACTGGAGACAGAACATGGACATCAAAGGCAAGGTTTTCATCGTGACCGGCGGCGCGTCCGGCCTGGGCGAAGGCACGGCGCGCATGCTGGCCGCCCAGGGCGGCAAGGTGGTCATTGCCGACATGCAGGCGGAAAAAGGCGAGGCCGTGGCCAAGGACATTGGCGGTGCCTTCGTGAAGTGCGATGTGAGCAGCGAGGCCGACGGCCAGGCCGTGGTGGCGAAGGCCGTTTCGATGGGCAAGCTGATGGGCCTGGTGAACTGCGCGGGCATCGCACCCGCGGAAAAGACGGTCGGCAAGAACGGTGCGCACGCGCTGGCCGTCTTCAGCAAGACCGTCACCGTGAACCTCATCGGCAGCTTCAACATGATCCGCCTGGCCGCCGAGGCGATGTGCAAGAACGACCCCGAGCCCACGGGCGAGCGCGGCGCGCTGATCTCCACCGCCAGCGTGGCCGCCTACGACGGCCAGATCGGCCAGGCGGCCTATTCGGCCTCCAAGGGCGGCGTGGTTGGCATGACCCTGCCCATCGCGCGCGACCTGGCCCGCAACGGCATCCGCAACATGACGATTGCGCCCGGCATCTTCGGCACGCCCATGCTCTTTGGCATGCCCCAGGAGGTGCAGGATGCGCTCGCGGCCGGAGTGCCCTTCCCCAGCCGCCTGGGAACGCCGCAGGACTATGCCAAGCTCGTGCAGCACATTTTCGAGAACGACATGCTCAACGGCGAAGTGATCCGCCTGGACGGCGCGATCCGGCTCGCACCCCGCTGATGCTATTCAATTTATAGCATCCAGCGCTTGTTGCGAAAGCGCTGGGACCATTTTCCCCCATGACTCCTGAGCCCTGGACTTGTCCGGGGCTTTTTCATGGAAGAACCAGGGCGGAGGCCGGGCGCTTCCCCCAGGCGCCATGGGGCGCGGCGGTGCGTCCGCCAGCCTAGGCCGCGTGCCGCTGCGGCGCCGGGCGCGGCGGCTGCGCGGCGGGCAGCACCGAATCCCCTGCACCCAGCGGCCGCTGCATCAAAACGGTGTCCAGCCAGCGGCCTTTCTTGAAGCCCACGGAGCGCAGTGCACCAATGCGCTCGAACCCCATGCGGGCATGCAATGCCATCGAGCCGGCGTTGTCATCGCCCTGCCCCACCACCGCGAGCATCTGGCGCCACGGCCCCGCCTCGCAATGCCGGATGAGTTCGCCCAGCAGCGCAGCCCCGAGGCCTCTCCCTGAAAGATCGGGCGCCACGTACACCGAGTCCTCCACCGTGTGGCGGTAGGCCACCCGGGCCCGGTACGGCGCGGCGTAGGCAAACCCGGCCACCATGCCGTCCAGTTCCGCCACCAGATAGGGCAGGCCGGCAGCCACCACGGCAGCGCGCCGTGCGCGCAGTTCATCAACCGTCGGAGGTATTTCCTCGAAAGAAGCCAGCCCGTGCAGCACGTGGTGGGCGTACAGCGCCTGGATGGCGGGCAGGTCGTTCTCGCTGGCGCCGCGCACCACGGGTGCGGAGCGCCCGGCGGCGGCTGCTGCGCGAGTCCGGTTCGGTGGCGCTGGCGGGGTGGATTTCAAGATGGGCAGGGGAATGGTCGTCGAGGTGTGCATGAACGACAGTGTGGCCAGCTTTCAGGCATAAAAGAAGCTTTCTCAAATTATGCAAAGTATGAGAAATTCTTTGCCATGGAACGCATCAATCTCGACCAGCTTCACGGCTTTGCCACGGCCCTTGAACTCGGCAGCTTCTCTGCCGCGGCGCAGCGCCTGGATCTCACCCAACCGGCCGTGAGCCTGCAGGTGCGCCAGCTCGAAAAGCGCCTGGGCACGCCTTTGATCGAGCGCGTCGGCCGGGTGCTGCGCCCCACGGCGGCGGGTGCCGAGTTGCTGGCCCATGTGGGCCGCATCGATGCGGTGGTGGCCGAGGCCCTGGAGGCCGTCTCCCGCCATGCCGACGGTGCCACCGGTCGCGTACGCCTGGGCACCGGCGCGACGGCCTGCATCTACCTGCTGCCACCGGTGCTGCGGTCGCTGCGGCAGTGCTTTCCCGGCCTCGACATCACCGTGCGCACCGGCAACACGGCCGACATTGTCCAGGCGGTGGAGGACAACACGCTGGACCTGGGACTGGTCACGCTGCCCGCCAGCGGGCGCATGCTGGAGGTGTCACCCCTGCTGGACGACCCGTTCGTCGCGATCGCCCCGCGAGGCACCGCGCTGCCGGCGCGGATTGGCGCCAAGGAACTGGCGCGGCATCCCGTGCTGCTGTACGAGCCCGGCGGCCACACCCGCCGGATCGCCGATGCCTGGTTCGCGCGGGCGGGGGTGGCACTGCAGCCGGCCATGTCGCTGGGCAGCGTGGAGGCGATCAAGGAGCTGGTCGCGGCCGGCCTGGGCTGCGCCGTGCTGCCGGGCATGGCCGTACGGGACGGGCACCAGGGCAACCTCGAAGTACGGCCACTGTCGCCACCCCTGCGCCGCACATTGGCCGTCGTCATGCGCCGGGACAAGCGCCTGCACCGGGGCCTGCGCGAAACAATGGCGGCCCTGCAGTCACTGGGATGAGGGAAGAGCAGGAGCCCGCCGCCATGCCGTCAATGCAGGGGTGGGTGGCAGTGACAAGACCGATATCCGCCATGAAACCCACAAAAACAACTGGAAATGGGCAAAGAAAAACGGACTGCAGCAATCAATACTGCAGTCCGTTTATTTGGACCACGACACAACCAGCGACGGGCTGTGCCATGTGAATCTGGCGGAGTGGACGGGACTCGAACCCGCGACCCCCGGCGTGACAGGCCGGTATTCTAACCAACTGAACTACCACTCCTGGCAGGCAGCTTTCGCTTGCATTTCATCAACACAAGCCAAGCGCTACAACTTGGCGACCCTACGGGGATTCGAACCCCGGTACTCACCGTGAAAGGGTGATGTCCTAGGCCTCTAGACGATAGGGTCAAAACCTTGGAACTAACCGATAACAAACCTTGGTGGAGGTAAACGGGATCGAACCGATGACCTCTTGCATGCCATGCAAGCGCTCTCCCAGCTGAGCTATACCCCCACGATTCTCTGGATGACACCAAAGAAAAACCCTTGCATATCAAAGACCTGCAAGGGTTTTTGACTGGCGGAGTGGACGGGACTCGAACCCGCGACCCCCGGCGTGACAGGCCGGTATTCTAACCAACTGAACTACCACTCCTGGCAGGCAGCTTTTCGCTTGCATCTCTCAATACAAGCCAAGCGCTACAACTTGGCGACCCTACGGGGATTCGAACCCCGGTACTCACCGTGAAAGGGTGATGTCCTAGGCCTCTAGACGATAGGGTCAAAACCTTGGAACTAACCGACAACAAACCTTGGTGGAGGTAAACGGGATCGAACCGATGACCTCTTGCATGCCATGCAAGCGCTCTCCCAGCTGAGCTATACCCCCACTGAATGACTCGAAACACACTGTGTTTGTTGTCATCATCTGAGCCTTGAATTATAGACAGATTTTTAGCGGTTTCGCAAACGCGCTACAACTTTTTCACGTCCGACCAATTCCAGCACGGCATCGACCGACGGAGTGTGGGCCGTGCCCACGGTCAGAACCCGCGCAGGCATGGCCAGTTGCGGCATTTTCAGTCCCTGGCTGGCAAGCACCTGCTTGAATGCAGCGCTGATGGAAGCCTTGTCCCATTCGCAGGCGGCCAGCGCATCGGCCAGCGCATCGAGCGCCGGGGCAATGGCTTCGGTGACGTGCTGTGCGCGCTCGGCATCCACCGGGGTCACGTCACCGTAAAACACCTGGGCCCAGTTGGCGAGCGCCACCGTCGTGTCGCACCGGTCCTTGAACAGCGCGCAGATCCGCGCGAGCCGGCCGTCGGCCAGTGCCTGGGCCGCAATACCGCGCTGCTGCAACTGCGGCGCCACCAGGACGGCCAGCGCATCGTCGGCCATGGCCTTCAGGTGCTGGGCGTTCACCCAGCGCAGCTTGGCCTCGTCGAACTGGGCTGCGCTGCGGCCCAGGTGGTCCAGGTTGAACCATTCCAGGAACTGCGCGCGGCTGAATATCTCATCGTCGCCGTGGCTCCAGCCCAGGCGCGCCAGGTAGTTGACCATGGCGTCGGGCAGGTAGCCCTCATCGCGGTACTGCGTGACGGGCTTGGCGCCATTGCGCTTGCTCATCTTCTCGCCCTGCTCGTTCAGCACGGTGGGCAGGTGGGCATACACCGGCGGTTCCTTGCCCAGGGCGCGGAAGATGTTGATCTGGCGCGGCGTGTTGTTCACATGGTCGTCGCCACGGATCACGTGGGTGATCTCCATGTCGATATCGTCCACCACGACGCAGAAGTTATAGGTAGGCGTGCCGTCGGGGCGCGCAATCACCAGGTCGTCGAGCTCGTCGTTGCTGATCTCGATGCGGCCCTTGACCTTGTCGTCCCATGCCACCACGCCGCCTTGCGGGTTCTTGAAGCGCAGCACGGGCTGGACGCCTTGCGGCACGGGCGGCAGGGTCTTGCCGGCCTCGGGGCGCCAGGTGCCGTCATACCGGGGTTTTTCCTTGGCGGCCATCTGCTTCTCGCGCAAGGCATCCAGCTCTGCCACGCTCATGTAGCAGGAATACACATGGCCCGCCGCCTGCAGGTCGGCCAGCACCGCCTTGTAGCGGTCCATGCGCTGCATCTGATAGAACGGCCCCTCGTCGTGGTCCAGGCCCAGCCAGCGCATGCCCTCGATGATCACATCCACGGCGGCCTGGCTGGAACGCTCGAGGTCGGTGTCTTCAATGCGCAGGATGAAATCCCCTCCCGTCGCCCGCGCGAAGGCCCAGGGATAAAGGGCCGAACGGATGTTGCCCAGGTGGATGAAGCCCGTCGGTGACGGGGCGAAGCGGGTGCGCACGCGGCCCGTGCTGGAAGCAATGGTGGATGTTTCAGTCATGTCAATAAGTTCTGGCCCCTCTCGGGGCCAGTTTCAAGATTCAGTCCGTCCGAAGGCAGGGGCGTCAGGCCGCGCCCCTGCCCCGGTACCCGGCAATTCAGGGCAGGGCACGAGGCGCCCGCCCCCGGTCACGCCTCCTGCGCGTTCGGAAGCGCCAGGCGGGAAGTATCCTCCTCGCCCTCTTCCGCGCCCACGCGCCCCTCGTTCAGGCGGGCGATGTCGGCGGCGGTGATATCCCCCGTGACGTACACGCCGTCAAAGCACGATGCATCAAACCCCACGATGGACGCATTGAGCGAGCCCACGGCCTTCTTCATGCCATCCACATCCTGGTAGATCAGCGCATCGCAGCCGATGGCCTGGCGGATCTCTTCGACCGTGCGGCCGTGTGCCACGAGCTCGCTGCTGGTGGGCATGTCGATGCCGTACACGTTCGGGTAGCGCACCGGCGGGGCGGCGCTGGCCAGGTACACCTTGCGGGCGCCAGCGTCGCGCGCCATCTGCACGATTTCGCGGCTGGTGGTGCCGCGCACGATGGAATCATCCACCAGCAGCACATTGCGGCCCTTGAACTCGCTGGCGATCACATTGAGCTTCTGGCGCACGGACTTCTTGCGCACGCCCTGCCCCGGCATGATGAAGGTGCGGCCGACGTAGCGGTTCTTGACGAAACCTTCACGGTACGGAATACCCAAAAGGTGCGCCAGCTGTGTGGCGCTCGGACGGCTCGACTCGGGGATCGGGATGATCACGTCGATCTCATTGGGCGGCACGGTGGACACCACGCGCTTGGCCAGCGCTTCGCCGAGGTTCAGGCGGGCCTGGTAGACCGAAATCCCGTCGAGCACCGAGTCGGGACGCGCGAGGTACACGAACTCGAAGATGCACGGATTGAGCTGCGGGTTTTCCGCGCACTGGCTGGCATGCACCTTGCCATCGAGCGTGATGAAGATCGCCTCGCCAGGATCGATGTTGCGCTCGAACACATGCGAGGTGCCCTCCAGCGCCACCGACTCGCTGCCCACCATCACGGTGCCATCCTGGCTGCGCCCCATGGCCAGCGGGCGGATGCCATGCGGGTCACGAAAGGCCAGCAGGCCATGGCCGGCGATCAACGCGATCACGGCGTAGGAGCCCTTGATGCGCTTGTGCACGGCTCGCACCGCCGTGAAGACGTCCTCGGGCTGCAGCGGCACGCCGCGGGTCGACCGCTCCAGCTCATGCGCGAACACGTTCAGCAGGACCTCGGAGTCGCTTTCGGTGTTCGTGTGCCGGTGGTCGGTCAGGAACAGTTCCGTGCGCAGCTCGCGGGCATTGGTCAGGTTGCCGTTGTGCACCAGCACGATGCCAAAGGGGGCGTTGACGTAGAACGGCTGGGCTTCTTCCTCGCTGTAGGCGTTGCCTGCGGTCGGATAGCGCACCTGGCCCAGGCCCACATTGCCCGGCAGCGCCCGCATGTTGCGGGTGCGAAACACATCGCGCACCATGCCCTTGGCCTTGTGCATGAAGAATTTGCGGCCCTGCTGGGTCACGATGCCCGCTGCGTCCTGGCCGCGGTGCTGCAGGAGCAGCAATGCGTCATAGATCAGCTGATTGACGGGCGCTGGACTGACGACGCCGACGATTCCACACATAGTTGTATTCCATCCGTTTGCGGGAACAGCCCCGCGGCAACCTCGCAGCAACAGCCTCTGGCCACTGCCGCATCGATATCAAGAAGGCAGATGCCTTCCAAATTCTTCCGGCAACGCCGGTTTCAAGCCCTTGAGCACTTCGGCCAGCAACGGTGCCCCCTGCGACTCCTGCCACCACGGCGCTTCTCGCAGGGGCGTGAGTCCGGCCACCACGGCCACCGCCAGCAGCAGCATCGCCCCCCGCAGCACCCCGAAAACGGCCCCCAGCGTGCGGTCCGCCGGACGCAGGCCGATGGAGTCCACCAGCTTCTTGATCAGCCAGGTCACGAACCCGCAGGCAAATACCGACGCGACAAACACCACCACGAAACCCGCCGCATAGCGCAGCGAGCCCGCCGATTCGCCCATGGGCAGCACCGCCGCCATGTCCTCGGCAAACCACTGCGCCACGAAGAACGACACCACCCACCCCAGCAGGGACAGCACCTCGAACACCAGACCGCGCCAGGCGCCAATCAGCATCGATGCCAGCAGCACCACCACGAAAATCCAGTCCAGGGCAGCCACGGATACGCTCAGCCTGCGCGCGCCTTACAGCGACAGCACGGACGCGGACAGATCAAGAGCCTTGATCCGGGCTGCCGCCTTGTCGGCTTCGGCACGGTCGGCGAACGGCCCCACGCGAACCCGCGTGCGTTTTCCGTCCTTGGTATCCACCACCTGGGTATAGGTTTTCATGCCGGCGCGCTCCACCTTGGTGCGCGCTTCCCGGGCCTTGTCCGCGTCCGCGAAGGCACCGACCTGCACGATGAACCGGTTTTCATCGGCCTTGGCGGCAGCACCCACGGATTCCGCCGGACGGCCTTCCAGCAAGGCACGGGCGCGCGCAGCGTCGTCCGGACGCGGTGCTGCGGGCTTGTGTTCAGGCACGGGTTTGGGCTCAGGCCTGGGTTCGGGCTTTGCTTCCGGCTTGGCAGGCGTGACCGCCGCGGCCGGCCTGGATGCCGCGGGGCGCGACCCCTGCACCAGTTCCTCGCCCTCCGTCAGGCCATTGCCGGCCACGTTGCCACGTGCGGGGGGGGCCGGACGCTGGGCAGGCGCCTCCGCAGTCGTGGGTGTCGCAGGCCTGGGCGCTGGCGCTTCGGCCACGGGCCCGGGCACCACCAGGGGAGCGACCTTGTTGCGGTCCGGAATTTCGATGGGAATGTCCACCGGAATCGGGCGGGGCTGCGTGTCGAACAGCATCGGAAATCCGATCACCCCGATCAGCACCAGGACGGCCGCGCCGATCAGCCGGTGGCGGGCACGCCGGCGCATCACTTCGATGCTCTCGGCCTGCGGGGTGCGCGGACGCTTGGACGGCTTTTCGGCCTGAGGTTGCTCACCGTGACCGGGCCACCGAAACTTGAAAAATGCCATGGAGTAACGACTCGTGCGGACCTTATGCGCCCAGATGTTTGGCGTGCAGGCGAGGTGTTCCATTGATCAGCACACCGCCCACCGTGTAAAACGAGCCAAAGACCACGATTCTATCAGCGGGGTCCGCCGCGGCGACTGCCGCCTGCAGGGCATCCATGGGGTCCGGGTGCAAGGTCGAGGTGACGTCGCGGCGCCCGCCCGCCACCATCTGCACGGCATTCCATTTCTGCTGCAGCACGGCGGCCGTCTCGGCCCGGGGCGTGGGCAGATTGGTGAAGTACCAGCGGTCGATCAGCGGCCCTACCTTGGCCAGCATGGGGGCCAGGTCCTTGTCGGCCATGGCCCCGAAGACCGCGTGGGTCGTGGGAAAGAAGCCCATGGCGTCCAGATTGGCCGTGAGCGCGGCCACGGAGTGCGGGTTGTGCGCCACGTCCAGCACCAGCGTGGGCTGGCCAGGCACGATCTGGAACCGTCCCGGCAACTCCACCATGGCCAGGCCATTGCGCACCGCCTGGGCCGTCACCGGCAGGCGTTCGCGCAGGGCTTCCAGCGCGGCCAGCACGCCCGAGGCATTGATCAGCTGGTTCGCGCCACGCAGCGATGGATAGGCCAGCCCCGCGTAGCGGCGACCCCGGCCGGCCCAGTTCCACTGCAGCTTGTCGCCCGAGAAATTGAAATCCTTGCCGAACCGCCACAGATCAGCCCCGATTTCGAGGGCGTGGTCGGCGATGCTCTGCGGCGCCATGGGGTCGCTCACGATCACCGGGCGCCCCGTGCGCATGATGCCGGCCTTTTCCCGGCCGATGCTCTCGCGGTCCGGCCCGAGGAACTCGGTGTGGTCGATGTCGATGCTGGTGATGACGGCGCAATCGGCATCAATGATGTTGGTGGCATCCAGCCGCCCCCCGAGGCCCACTTCAAGGATGGCCACATCCAGCCGGGAATGGCTCATCAGGCGCAGGATGGCCAGCGTGGTGAATTCGAAGTAAGTAAGGGAGACTTCATCGCCATTTTGGGTCCTGGCGCTTTCCACAGCTTCGAAATGCGCTATCAGGTCCGAAGCAGGAATGATCTCGCCATGCACACGGCACCGTTCCTCGAAATGCACGAGGTGGGGCGATGTGTACACCCCGGTGCGGTAGCCCGCCTGCAGGGCCACGGCTTCCAGCATGGCGCAGGTGGAGCCTTTTCCATTGGTGCCCGCCACGGTGACCACGGGGCAGTCGAACCGCAAGGCCATCCGGCGCGCCACTTCACGGACGCGGTCCAGGCCCATCTCGATATTGCGGGGGTGAAGCTGTTCGCAGTGGCGAAGCCAGCCTTCCAGGGTGTGGATTTTGGTATGCATACAGGGCGGGATTGTCGCCCAGGCCGCAATTGGCGGATGATGCGCGGCATGACAACCTCACACATCACCGTCTACGGCATTCCCAACTGCGACACCGTCAAGAAATCCCGCGCCTGGTTCACGGAACAGGGGCTGGACTACGCGTTCCATGATTTCAAGAAACAGGGCGTTCCCGCCGCCCGCCTCCCCGGCTGGATGTTGGCCGTCGGCTGGGAGAAGCTGGTCAATCGCCAGGGAACCACCTGGCGCAAGCTGGACTCGAACGTCCAGGCAGCCGTGCAAGGCGAAGACAGCGCCAGTGCCCTGATGCAGGCCCAGCCCAGCGTGATCAAGCGCCCGGTGGTCGAGTGGCAGCAGGGCGGCAAGACCCACATCTCGGTGGGTTTTGCCCCCGATCTGTGGCAAACCTGGATGGAACGGCCTGCGGCCGCGTGAATCAAGCGCACAGACCGGGGAAATTGCACAAATCTTTACGCAGATTTACGGCGACCAGGCCCTGGATTGACCTTGCCGGCCTAAACTTTTCCACAGTCTGGTGCGTTATGTACCGACCCGAAAGGAGTTTCTCCATGAAAAAGATCGTCATTTTTTCCGCCATGGCGGCCATCGCCACCATGGCCAGCGCGCAGGAGCAGGGCCGCGTGCTCTCCGCCACCCCCGTCGTGCAGCAGGTCGCCACGCCGCAGCAGGTGTGCGGCAATGAAACGGTGTACAGCGGCAACCGCACCAGCGGCGCTGGCGCCGTGATGGGCGCCATTGCCGGTGGCGCCGCCGGCAATGCCATCGGCAAAGGCAGCGGCCGTGCCGCCGCCACCGCCATCGGCGTGCTGGGCGGTGCCGTGCTGGGCAACCAGATCGAAGGCGGACAGCCCCAGTACCAGAACGTGCAGCGTTGCACCACCGAGACGTACTACGAAAATCGCACGGTCGGCTACGACGTGGTCTATGAGTACGCCGGGCGCCAGTACACCACCCGCACCCAGACGGATCCGGGCCGCTGGATTCCCTTGAGCGTGCAGCCCGCGGGCCAGACCTACTCCACGCAGCCCGACCCGTACGCTTCGCAAGGCGTGTACAGCCAGCCTGGCGTGGTGACCTCCACCTATCCCGCGCAACCGGTGTACCAGCAGCCCACCTATGTGACGCCGCCCGTCACCGTGATCGAATACGGCTACGACAGCCGCCCGTACTACCCGCACCACCGCAATCCCTACTGGCGCTGAGCCCCTGGCGCCAGCCATCGCAAAGAGCCCTTCGGGGCTCTTTTGCTTGGGCGATCTGCGGGCGGGGGGTTTTTAGTGGGGCCCCGCCGGCCAGGCCGCCGCCCCCCTGCCCTAAAATCGCGGGTTTCCTCCAACCTTATCCAGCGCACCCATGACCACCGAAAAAATCGACGGCGTGTCCGTCACCACCCAGGCCAATGTGTACTTTGACGGCAAGTGCGTGAGCCACGGCATCACCTTCCCCGATGGCACGAAGAAGTCGGTGGGCGTGGTGCTGCCAGCGACACTCACTTTCAACACCGGCGCGCCGGAAATCATGGAATGCGTGGCGGGCTCGTGCGAGTACAAGCTGGCGGGCACCGACAACTGGGTGAAGTCCTCCGCTGGCGAGAAGTTCAGCGTGCCAGGCAACTCCAAGTTCGACATCCGCGTGACCGAGGCCTACCACTACATCTGCCATTTCGGCTGAACCGGCATTTCCATCGACAAGAACAACGGACGACCGCACATGGCCACCATTCTCCAAAACCTGCCCCTGGGGCAAAAAGTGGGCATCGCCTTCTCGGGCGGCCTGGACACCAGCGCAGCCCTGCACTGGATGAAGCTCAAGGGCGCCGTGCCCTACGCCTACACCGCCAACCTGGGCCAGCCCGACGAACCCGACTACGACGCCATCCCCCGCAAGGCGATGGAGTACGGCGCCGAGAAGGCCCGCCTGGTCGACTGCCGCACGCAGCTGGCCCACGAAGGCATCGCCGCGCTGCAGGCCGGCGCCTTCCACATCTCCACCGGTGGCCTGACCTACTTCAACACCACGCCGCTGGGCCGTGCCGTGACTGGCACCATGCTCGTGGCGGCGATGAAGGAAGACGACGTCAACATCTGGGGCGATGGCTCGACCTTCAAGGGCAACGACATCGAGCGCTTCTACCGCTACGGCCTGCTCACCAACCCCTCGCTCAAGATCTACAAGCCCTGGCTGGACCAGCTGTTCATCGACGAGCTGGGCGGCCGCGCCGAGATGTCGGCGTTCATGACCCAGGCCGGATTCGGCTACAAGATGAGCGCCGAGAAGGCCTACAGCACCGACAGCAACATGCTGGGCGCCACGCACGAGGCCAAGGACCTGGAGTTCCTGTCCAGCGGCATCCGCATCGTCAACCCCATCATGGGTGTGGCGTTCTGGAAGGACGAAGTGACCGTCAAAGCCGAGGAAGTCTCGGTGCGCTTTGAAGAAGGCCAGCCCGTGGCCCTCAACGGCGTGGAGTTCAACGACCCGGTGGAACTGATCCTCGAAGCCAACCGCATCGGCGGGCGCCACGGCCTGGGCATGAGCGACCAGATCGAGAACCGCATCATCGAAGCCAAGAGCCGCGGCATCTACGAGGCCCCGGGCCTGGCGCTGCTGCACATCGCCTACGAGCGCCTGGTGACCGGCATCCACAACGAAGACACCATCGAGCAGTACCGCATGAACGGCCTGAAGCTGGGCCGCCTGCTGTACCAGGGCCGCTGGTTCGACCCGCAGGCCATCATGCTGCGCGAGACCGCCCAGCGCTGGGTGGCGCGCGCCGTGACCGGCACCGTGACGCTGGAGCTGCGCCGTGGCAACGACTACTCGCTGCTCAACACCGAATCGCCCAACCTGACCTACGCACCCGAGCGCCTGTCGATGGAAAAGGTGGAAGACGCGCCGTTCAGCCCGCTGGATCGCATCGGCCAGCTGACCATGCGCAACCTGGACATCTCGGACACCCGCGACAAGCTGGGCGTGTACTCGCGCGCCGGCCTGCTGTCGCTGGGTGGCAATGCCGCACTGGCGCAGTTGGAAAACGACCGCAAGTGATGATGCTGGCAAGGGCGCGGGCGGCCGGGAGCACGCCCGCCCCCCGTACCCTGCCTAACAGGCACAAAAACATGCCCTGCCGCTGGACAGGCAAGCGCGAAAAGCTATCAAATAAATAGCAAATCCACCGATCAGGTGGCTTTTTTTATGCGGCTCCGGCTGCCGGTGTTCTGGCGGACTCCGGGTGCCTGTGCAGAAGGCTATACCACCACGGGCTCGGGCTCCAGCCGGATGCCGAAGCGCTCGTACACGCTGGTCTGGATGGCCTTGGCCAGGGTCATCACCTCGCCGCCGGTCACGCTGTCGGCACCCCGCCCCCGGTTGACCAGCACGAGGGCCTGCTTTTCATACACGCCGGCCTTGCCGATGGACTTGCCCTTCCAGCCGCAGGCATCGATCAGCCAGCCCGCGGCCAGCTTGATGCTGCCGTCGGGCATGGGGTAGTGCACGATGCGCGGCTCGCGCGCGATGATGTCGGCGCACTGGTCCGGCGACACCGTGGGGTTCTTGAAGAAACTGCCCGCATTGCCCACCACGGCCGGATCGGGCAGCTTGGCGCGGCGGATGTCGCAGACCCAGCCGAAGATCTGCCGCGCCGTGGGATGCTCCACGCCCTCTTCCATGCGGCGGCGCTCCAGGTCGAGGTAGCCCAGCACCGGTTTCCAGGGCTTGGGCAGGCGAAAGCGCACATGGATGATCACCGCCCGGCCTTCCAGTCCCATGCCGCGCGGCAACCCGCCCGCATCCAGTGCCTCCGACGGCGCATGCTTGAACACCGAATCCCGGTAGCCAAAGCCGCACTGGGCGGCATCCAGCGTGAACGTCCGGCCCGTGGCCAGGTCCATCGCGTCCAGCGACTCGAAGCGGTCCTGCAGTTCCACGCCATACGCGCCGATGTTCTGCACGGGCGCAGCCCCCACGGTGCCCGGGATCAGCGCCAGATTCTCCAGGCCCGCGTAGCCCTGCTCCAGCGTCCAGGCCACGCAGTCGTGCCAGACCTCGCCCGCGCCCGCCTCCACGATCCAGGCCTTGGGCGTGTCCTCCACCAGGCGCAGGCCCTTGATCTCCATCTTGAGCACGACGGGTTTCACATCGCCCGTCAGGATGATGTTGCTGCCACCGCCCAGGACGAATTTGGGCGCCGCGGCCAAAGCGGAAGCGTTCAGCACGGCCAGCACATCGGCCGCCGAGCGCACGCGCACCAGGGTTTGGGCGCGCGCAGCGATGCCAAAGGTGTTCCAGGGCTGCAAAGGGGCGTTTTTCTCGACTACCATTGGCCCGATTGTCGCACCGGGCCCTTCCGGCCCCCTGCGAATTGCACCGTTTCCCCTGAGATTGAGAGCCACCATGCCATCTTTTGACACCGTCTGCGAAGCCAACCTCGTCGAAGTGAAAAACGCGGTCGAGAACACCGCCAAGGAAATCGCCACCCGCTTCGACTTCAAGGGCACTTCGGCCAGCATCGAGATTAAGGACAAGGACATCACGCTGATCGGCGACGCCGACTTCCAGCTCACCCAGATCGAGGACGTGCTGCGCAACAAGCTCACCAAGCGCAACGTCGATGTGCGCTTTCTCGACCTGGGCGATGTCCAGAAAATGGGTGGCGACAAGGTCAAGCAGGTCATCAAGGTGCGCAACGGCATCGAGAGCGAGCTGGCCAAGAAGATCCAGAAGCTGCTCAAGGAGAGCAAGCTCAAGGTGCAGGGCGCCATCCAGGAAGACAAGGTGCGCGTGACCGGCGCCAAGCGCGACGACCTGCAGGCGGCCATGGCGCTCATCCGCAAGGACGTGACCGACGTGCCCCTGTCCTTCGACAACTTCCGCGACTGAGATGGAGCACCCCCTGAGTCGCTTCGCGCCTTCCCCCTCCAGGGGGACGACGCCCTCGCTGCGGGGCGGCCCTGGCTTGGCGTCCCTCACCTGGGCCGCGCCAGTTCCGAGGTACGGGGGAGGCGCACAGCGCCATCGACGAATGACGATCCACTCCTTTGCCCTGGCCGCGCTGGTTGCTCTGTGCTTGGCCCCGTCCTGGGCCCATGCGCAGGCGGTGGCGCTGGCGGGCATGCTGGGCAGCAAGGCCTTGCTGGTGGTGGATGCCAACCCACCGCGCGCGGTCGGGGCGGGCGATGAATACAAAGGCGTGAAGGTGATCGCCGTCACCGGGGACGAGGCCACCGTCGAAGTCAAGGGAGCGCGCCGCACCCTGCGGCTGGGCGAGGCCCCCGTGAGCGTGGGCAGCCGGGGAGGCAGCGGCAAGCGCATTGTGCTGATGGCCGACAGCCGCGGGCATTTCGTCAACAGCGGCACGATCAACGGCCGCGTGATGCAGTACATGGTCGACACGGGCGCCTCCACCGTGGCCATCGGGCGGCCCGACGCGGAACGGATGGGCCTGAACTACCAGAGCGGCCAACCCGTGCGCATGAGCACCGCGAACGGAGTGGCGCAAGGGTGGCGCATGAAGCTCGACTCGGTGCGCATCGGCGACGTCGAGGTGTTCGGGGTCGAAGCCGTCATCACCTCGCAGGCCATGCCCTACGTGCTGCTGGGCAACAGCTTCCTGACCGAGTTCCAGATGACCCGCATCAACGACCAGATGGTGCTGGAAAAGCGCAACTGAGCCCCCGACGCGCACCGCCATGTCCGTCCACCATCACGCCGGCCACCACCATCACGCCGGCCACCACCACCACGCCGAAGGCGAATACGAGGACCTGCTGAGCCTGTGGGCGGACCTGGAATCCGCGCTGTCGGTGCTGCTGTCCCGCCCGCTGCAGGTGCAGGACTTCGCCGCCAAGGTGCGCCAGTTCGATGGCTGGCTGCAAGACCTGGTGGCGCACGATATCGACGCCGCCCTGTACCTGATGTTCCAGCTGGCCTCCACGTCCACCGTGGGCTACAGCGCCTCCCACGCCCTGGTGTGCGGCACGCTGTGCCACATCATGGCCCATGAGCTGGAGCTGCCCGCGCGCGAGCGCGACAGCCTGGTGCGCGCGGCCTTGACCATGAACATCGGCATGACCGCCCTGCAGGACGAACTGGCCGAGCAGCGCGAGCGCCCCACCACGGCCCAGCAGGAGGCCATCAAGAGCCACCCGCTGGAAAGCCAGGCACTGCTGGAGCGCCTGTTCATCAATGACGCGCTCTGGCTGGACGTGGTCGGGCAGCACCACGCCAGCATTGCCGACCGTGTGCCGCTGGCCCAGCAAGAGCCCGAAGACCGCCTCACCCGCGTCCTGAGCACCATTGACCGCTACGCGGCCATGATCAGCCCGCGCAAGTCGCGCGCCGGCCGCAGCGCGACCGATTCGGTGCGCGCCCTCGTGGGCCAGGAGGTGGACCAGCGCGACGAAGTGAGCTACACCCTGGTGCGCTCCATCGGGCTGTGCCCGCCAGGCACCTTCGTGAAGCTCGACAACGGCGAGACGGCCATCGTGCTGCGCCGCAGCGAAAAGGCCAACCACCCTTTGGTGGCAAGCCTGCTGGACCGCAGCGGCCACCACCACACCCAGCCCAGCCTGTACCAGACAGCCAGCGGAAAACCCCGCATCCAGTCCGCGCTGGCCCGCTCCGCCGTGGGGCTGGAGCTCAACCACCGCACCATGGTGCGCCTGGGACTGTATGCGGCACAGCACAGCGCGGGGCTGCGGGGACTCATCACCGGGCCAGGGTCGCTCTGATCCCGATGAAAAAACCGGGTGGGGCAATGCAAAAAAAAGGCGGCTCCCGGCCGCCTTGGTGCCCGGCAGCGGCCAGCGCCGCCCGGCCTCAGCGCTTGCCGGGTGCCGCCTCGGCTCCCGGCTTGGCCTTCTTGCTGCCCAGGCGCGACTCCTTGCCTTCGATGAGCCGCTGGATGTTCTCCTTGTGGCGCCATGCCAGCAGCACGCCCATCACGACGATGGACGCGGCAATCGTGCCTTCGGCGTACCACACCACGCCATCCACCAGCAGGTAGTACACCGGAGCGAATGCCGCGGCCACCAGCGAGGCAAGCGACGAATACCGGAAGAAGAAGGCGATGATGAGCCAGGTGACGGCCGTGGCCAGCCCCAGCCAGACGCTGATGCCCAGCAGCACGCCCAGCGCCGTGGCCACGCCCTTGCCGCCCTGGAAGCGGAAGAAAACCGGCCACAGGTGGCCCAGGAAGGCGGCCAGACCCACCATGGCCACGGTGCCGTCCTCCAGCCCGTAGGGGCGGCCGAACCACATCACCAGCGCCACGGGCAGCCAGCCCTTCAGGGCGTCGAGCAGCAGCGTCACGATGGCCGCGGCCTTGCTGCCCGACCGCAACACATTGGTCGCCCCCGGATTCTTGCTGCCATAGGTGCGCGGGTCGCTCAGTCCCATCACGCGCGTCACGATGACGGCGAAAGAGAGCGAGCCCAGCAGGTAGGCGGCCACGGCGGCGAGAACGGGATAGACGGCGGTCAAAGCAACTCCTCGGTAATCGGATGGTTCAGCCCTTGGAGGCTGTTCAATGGCTATTCATGGGCTGTTTTTCCCGGCGGCCTATTCTGCCAGCGCGCAATGCACGGGCTTCGCCCCCAGCAGCCGCACACACACCTGCGGGTCCAGCTGCACCAGAAAGCCCCTGCGCCCGCCGTTGATGGCGATGCGGGGCAAGGCGAGGATGGTCTCCTCGATGTACACCGGCATGGCGCGCCGTGTGCCGAACGGCGAAGTGCCACCCACCAGGTAGCCACTGTGGCGGTTGGCCACCTCGGGGGCACAGGGCTCCACCGACTTGGCGCCGATCTGGCGTGCGAGGTTCTTGGTGGAGACCTTGCGGTTGCCATGCATCAGCACCAGCAGCGGCTTGGCATCCTGGTCCTGCATGACCAGCGTCTTGACCACGGTGAAGGGGTCGAGCCCCAGCACCTCGGCGCTGTGCAATGCGCCTCCGTGCTCCAGGTAGTCATAGGGGTGCTCGGTGAAAGCCACCTTGTTGGCCTTGAGCAACTGGGTGGCTTGGGTCTCGGAAACGTGTTCTTTCTTGGCCATGGTGCGGTGTGCGTAGGAAGCGAATGGTATCCAGTTGTGAACGCCCCTCGGCGGTCAGGGTGCGGCGGGCCGCATGGCCACCGCGGTCCTGCGCCGCCCCACCTTGCGCTTGCCGTACTGCTCGATGGCCGCCACCAGCGCCTGCGTGAACTGCTGCACCAGGGCCGACGGGACCCGCCCCTCGGCCGCCAGCACCTGCAGGCGCCGCTGCTGCAGCTGTGTTTCATCGAACGGCCTGGCCGCCAGCAGCCCGGCCTCCACCCAGCGCGCAGCCGTCAGATAGCTGGCCAGGGCCACGTCCTGGCCGCTGAGCAGCGGCAGCAGCGCCGAGGAAAAATTGCTCTCCACGGCAGGCACGTAGCGCAGGCCCTGCACCGCGCAGCTCAGGTCAAACAGCTGCCGCCCGGTGATGCTGCTGGCCCCCAGCAACAGCGGGTAGCGCACCACATCGGCCACCGACACGCTGCGCTGGCGCGCGAGCGGGTGCTGCGCCGGCATGATGGCGTAGATCGGTGCAATGGCCGAGTGCAGCAGCTGCAGCCCCTTCTCGGGAGCGACGCTGTATTTCAGCGCCAGGTCGACCTCGCCGCGCAGCGCCAGGGCCGACACCTCGTGCGGCACGGCCACCTGCAACTGCAGCTGCACCTGCGGGTGCGCCTGCCGGAAGGCCGACATCACCAGGGGCATGAAGGTGGCGGCGAAGCCCTCGGTGCAGGCCACGCGCACGCGCACCGCGCCTTGGGCCGACAGCCCCCGCAACTGCGCCATGAGCTCCACGGACTGCACGTCATGGGCGTTGGCATGCGCCAGCAGGCGGGTGCCCGCCTCGGTCAAGGCCATGCCGCGCGCCTGGCGCTCGAACAGCACCACCCCCAGGCTGTCCTCCAGCTTGCCAAGCTGGCGGCTCACGGCGGACGCGGCCACATGCAGACGCTGCGCCGCCTGGTTGACGGAGCCGGTGCGCGCCACTTCCAGAAAGTAGCGCAGGGGCAGGCTGAGCAGTGAAACGGGCATGGTGGGGCAATGAACAAAAAGAGAATGGTCAATTGCCAAATCTCTATCCATGGCAATGGTAAACCGGCGCCCATCTTGCATGGTTTAAGGCTCCAATTCACCCATGGCCGTGTGCCACAGCGGTGCCGCCTTCAAGGTGGCACCGCCTGCGCCACGGGCCCCACCTTCCGGAGTCCGCATGAAACGCCTTGTTCAAGCCTCTTTGCTGTCCGCCGCCCTGTCCTGCGCCGCCAGCCTCTCCCATGCCCAGGCGGCGCCCGCCGATGCGTGGCCCCAGCGCCCGGTGCGCATGGTCGTGCCCTTTCCGCCCGGCGGCGGCACGGATGCCGTGGCCCGCGCACTGGGCCAGAAGCTGTCGGTGCGCCTGGGCAAGCCCGTGGTCATCGACAACAAGCCAGGGGCGTCCACCATCATCGGGACCGAGGCCGTGGTGCGGGCAGACCCCGACGGCTACACGCTGCTGGTGTCTGGCTCCACCAGCTACACGGTGAACCCGGCCCTGCGCAGCAAGCTGCCCTACGACCCCGCCAGGGACCTGGTGCCCGTGGCCACCGTGGCCCGCGCGCCCCTGGTGCTGGTGGTCAGCGCCACCGCGCCCTACAAGGACCTGAACGCGCTGATCGCCGCAGCCAAGGCCGCGCCCAAGGGCATTCACTACGCCACGTTCGGTTCCGGCTCGGGCCCGCACCTGGCGGGGGCGCTGCTGGAGCAGGCCGCGGGCATCAAGCTGCAGGACGTGCCCTACCGGGGCAGCAGCCAGTCGCTGATGGCCCTCATCGGCGGGGAAATCCAGCTCGGCATCGACACCGTGGCCGCCGCCGCGCCGCAGGTGAAGGCCGGCAAGCTGCGCGCGCTGGCGATTGCGGGCAAATCGCGCTCGAGCATGCTGCCCGGCGTGCCCACGGTGGAAGAACTGAAGCTGCCCGATGCGGTGTTCGACGCCTGGTATGCCATTGCCGCACCCGCCAGGACACCGGCGGCCATCATCAGGAAGCTGGTGGCTGACGTGGAGGCCGTGACCCGCGACAGCGGCATGCAGGAGCAGATGCGCGCCCAGGGCATGGAACCCGTGCACCTGGGGCCCGCGGCCACGCGCGCCGTGATCGACGACGAGATCGGCCGCTACCGTGCGCTGGCCCACCGCGCGCAGATCGTGGTGGAGTGAAGCTGACAAAAGGAGAACACGATGAACCGAGAGCAACTGATCCAGAACGTCCAGCGCTACTTCGACGACGGCCGCTTTGCCGGCGACCTGCGCCGCCGCGTGGCCTGGCGCACCGAGAGCGACACCGGCAAGGTGCCGCCTGAACTGCGCACCTACCTCACCGACGAAATGGTGCCGTGGCTTGCGCCCCTGGGCTTCGAATGCCAGGTGCTGGACAATCCCTCGCCCCTGGGCGGGCCCTTCCTCATCGCCCGGCGCGTGGAAGACCCGGCCCTGCCGACCGTGCTGACCTACGGGCACGGCGACGTGGTCAATGGCCAGGAGAGCAACTGGCGCGAAGGCCTCTCGCCCTGGGAACTGACCATCGAGGGCGAGCGCTGGTATGGCCGTGGCACCGCCGACAACAAGGGCCAGCACACGGTGAGCCTGGCGGCCCTGGCCCACGCCATCGAGGCGCGCGGCGGCCGGCTGGGCTACAACGTGACCTTGATCATGGAGATGGGCGAAGAGGCCGGCTCGCCCGGCCTGGGCGCGTTCTGCGAGCAGCACAGCGACGCGCTGAAGGCCGACCTGTTCGTCGCCAGCGACGGCCCGCGCGTGAACGCGGGCCACCCCACCCTCTTCCTGGGCTCGCGCGGCGCGATCAACTTCTCGCTCACCGTGCGCAGCCGCGACAAGGCCTATCACTCGGGCAACTGGGGTGGCGTGCTGGCCAATCCGGCCACCGTGCTCACGCACGCGCTGGCCACGCTCGTCGATGCCAAAGGCCGCATCCTCGTCAAGGGCCTGCTGCCGCCCGCGGTTCCCGGCAAGCTGCGCACCGCCCTCAAGGATGTGGTGATCGGCGCAGGCGCCGACGACCCCGCGCTCACGCCCGGCTGGGGCGAGCCGGGCCTCACGCCGGCCGAGCAGTTGGTGGGCTGGAACACGCTCGAAGTGCTGGCCCTGGGCGCGGGCTCTCCCCAGCGCCCGGTCAATGCCATTCCGTCCGGTGCGGTGGCGCACTGCCAGCTGCGCTTCGTGGTGGGCACCGACTGGCACAACGTCGAGCGCACGCTGCGCGAACACCTGGACGCCCGTGGCTTCACCGACGTGGCCATCGGCATGGGCATGGTGTGCGGCGCCACGCGGCTGGACCTGCACAACCCCTGGGTGGACTGGACGCTGGCATCGCTGCAGGCCAGCGCGGGCCAGCGCGCCACGCTGCTGCCCAACCTGGCGGGCTCGCTGCCCAACGACATCTTCGCCGACCAGCTGGGCCTGCCCACGCTGTGGGTGCCGCATTCGTACCCGGCCTGTGCCCAGCACGCGCCCAACGAGCATCTGCTGGCCTCCGTGGCGCGCGAAGGGCTGGCGGTGATGGCGGGCTTGTTCTGGGACCTGGGCGAGGCGCAAGGCGTGCCGTGGAAAGCCGGCGCGCTGAGCACACCGGAAGCCCCGGCGGCGGCGTGAGCTACTGGCCGCGACCCATTGCGCGTGGCCTGAAAAACTGGCGCGGCCCCAGGCGAGAGACACCAGGCAAGGGCCGCCCCGCAGCGAGTGTGTCGTCCCCCTTCAAGGGGGAAGGCGCCGCAGGCGACTCAGGGGGGGCCCTTACAGTGCCGGGTCGCGCACTTCCCAGCGGATCGCGTCGATCGCCTGCAGCACCTCGGGCGGCAGCTGGGTGCCCCAGGCGTTCAGGTCTTCGTCAAGCTGCGCCACCGACGTGACGCCGATGATCGTGCTGGCCACCTGCCACTTGGTGTAGCAGAACGCCAGCGCCATCTGGGTGGGCGTGAGGCCGTTGTCGCGGGCCAGCTGGTTGTATCGGCGCGCGGCGGCCAGCGCCTCGGGGCGGCCCCAGCGCTGCTTGCGCACGGATTCGTACGTGGCGATGCGCGCACCCTGCGGGGCACCCGGGCCGGTGAGGCCGCTGCCGTCGTACTTGCCCGTCAGCAGGCCAAAGCCCAGGGGCGAATACGCCAGCAGCCCGACATTCAAGCGATGGCAGGTTTCATCCAGGCCGTTTTCCCAGGTCCGGTTGATCAGGCAATACGGGTTCTGCACCGTGGCCACGCGCGGCAGGCCGTGCTGCTCGGCCAGGCGCACGAACTCGTGCACGCCATAGGGTGTTTCGTTCGACAGGCCGATGTGGCGCACCTTGCCGGCCTTGACCAGGCCCGCCAGCGCGTCGAGCTGCTCGCGGATGGGGTTCTGCGACGTTTCCTTGGCCGGGTCGTAGTACAGGTTGCCAAAGGCAGGCACGTGGCGCTCGGGCCAGTGGATCTGATAGAGATCGATCACGTCGGTCTGCAGGCGGCGCAGGCTGCCCTCGCACGACGCCACGATGTCGGCGGCGGCCATGCCCTTGCCTTCGCGCACCCAGGGCATCCCGCGCGAAGGACCCGCCACCTTGGTGGCCACCACCAGCTTCTGGCGCGCGCCGGGGTTCCGGGCAAACCAGTTGCCGATGATGGTTTCGGTGGCGCCAAAGGTCTCGGCCCTGGCGGGCACCGAGTACATCTCGGCCGTGTCGATGAAGTTCACGCCACGGTCGAGCGAGCGCGCCAGGATGGCGTGCGAATCGGCTTCACCCACCTGCTCGCCAAAGGTCATGGTGCCCAGACAGATGGGAGTGACCTGCAGATCGCTGGTGCCGAGTTGGATTTTTTGCATGGGAAGAAGGAGTACGGGCAAACGAAGGACTGCGCAGAATAATGGATTTCGCCGTGCTCTGCAGGCCGCCTCGCCATGCCCGAAGGCCCCTGCCCCGCCATCCCGCGCGAGCTGGCTGCCGCCCTTGCCGGCGGGGCGATCGAGGGCTCCGACCACAACACGTCCATCGGCAAGGACCGTCCGGGTCCACCCGCAAGTCCACCGCATCGCCGCTGAGCCACCAGCCGCGCAGGCGACACCGAGGGCGGCAGGCATCCGGCCGCCCCATTACCATCCGGGGGCACCCGCAGGCCCTGGGCTTTGCGGGACTTTCCTGCCGCCCCACTTCGCGCCGCCGCCCATGTACACCCCGCTCAAGCCCTCCCGCAGCAGCACGCTGCCCCTGCGCCACCTGAACTACCACGTCCGCCACTGGGGCCCCGAGGACAGCGCGCGGCCCACCCTCGTCCTGCTGCACGGCTGGATGGACGTGAGCGCGTCCTACCAGTTCACGGTGGACGCGCTGCGGCAGGAGCGCCGCATCATCGCGCCCGACTGGCGCGGCTTCGGCCTGACCTCCGCCGCCCAGGCCGACCACTACTTCTTTGCCGACTACCTGGCCGACCTGGACCTGCTGCTGGACCACTGTGCACCCGGCGAAGCCATCGACCTCGTGGGCCACAGCATGGGCGGCAACATCGCCATGATGTACGCGGGCGTGCGGCCCGAGCGCATCCGCCGCCTCGTCAACCTGGAGGGCTTCGGCATGCCCGCCTCGCGGCCCGAGCAGGCGCCCAGGCGCTATGCGCAGTGGATCGACGAGCTCAAGCAGCTGCGCAGCGGCGAACTGGCCCTCAAGACCTACGACAGCCAGGACGGCGTGGCCCGCCGCCTCATGAAGACCAACCCGCGCCTGTCCGAAGACAAGGCCCGGTGGCTGGCCGGCCACTGGGCCCGGCCCAACGCGCAGGGCCAATGGGAAATCCTGGGCGACCCGGCCCACAAGATCACCAGCGCGCAGCTCTACCGGCTGGACGAGGCGCTCGCGCTGTACGGCCGCATCTCCGCGCCCGTGCTGGCCGTGGAGGCCAGCGACGACAGCCTGGGCCAGTGGTGGAAAGGCAAGTACAGCCTGGAGGAATACCACCAGCGCCTGACCCATGTGCGCGACGTGCGCACCGCCGTCGTGCAGGACGCCGGGCACATGCTGCACCACGACCAGCCCGGGCAGGTGGCACAGCTCATCGAGCAGTTTCTCGCCCCCTCCTGAGCAGCCTTCAAGCAAAAATGGCCTCCAGCGCTTATCCATCAAGCGCTGGCAGCTATCATTTTTGAAAGACCCGGCATCCGATGGCGCCACCACGGGCCAAGGCGGCCCGGGCGGGCGGCCCGCCTGGGGGCTTTGCCGGGGCGCGGTGCCGTCCCATGAGAAAATCGCTGGTTATTCCACAGAACACACAGGACAAGAATCATGGACGCAGAACGCATCAACCTCATCGGCACCACCCTCGGCGACCTAGCCCTGCGCACGCAAGAGTTACGGAGGTATCTTTGACTTCGATGCCAAATTCGAACGCCTGCGCACGGTAAACGCGTCGCTGGAAGACCCTTCGGTCTGGAACGATCCCAAGAAGGCCCAGGAGCTGGGCAAGGAACAGAAGTCGCTGAACTCCGTCGTGCTCACGCTCGACAAGCTCACGCGCGAGCTGGCCGATAACACCGAGCTCTATGAAATGAGCAAGGAAGAAGGCGACGAACCCGGCCTCCTGACCATCGAGGCCGAGACGGCCAAGCTGCGCCCGCTCATCGAAGAGCTGGAGTTCCGCCGCATGTTCAGCAACGAGGCCGACCCGCTCAACTGCTTTGTGGACATCCAGGCCGGCGCCGGCGGCACCGAGGCCTGCGACTGGGCCAGCATGCTGCTGCGCCAGTACCTCAAGTACGCCGAGCGCAAGGGCTTCAAGACCACCGTCGAGGAAGAAACCCCGGGCGACGTGGCGGGCATCAAGAGCGCCACGATCAAGGTCGAGGGCGAATACGCCTACGGCCTGCTGCGCACCGAGACCGGCGTGCACCGCCTGGTGCGCAAGAGCCCGTTCGACTCGTCGGGCGGCCGCCACACCAGCTTCGCCAGCCTGTTCGTCTACCCCGAGATCGATGACTCGATCCAGATCGACATCAATCCGGCCGACGTGCGCACCGACACCTACCGCGCCTCCGGCGCGGGTGGGCAGCACATCAACAAGACCGACTCGGCCGTGCGCCTCACGCACATCCCCACCGGGATCGTGGTGCAGTGCCAGGACGGCCGCAGCCAGCACGGCAACCGCGACATCGCGTGGCAGCGACTGCGCTCGCGCCTGTACGACCACGAGATGCGCAAGCGCCAGGAAGAGCAGCAAAAGCTCGAGGACACCAAGACCGACGTGGGCTGGGGCCACCAGATCCGCAGCTACGTGCTGGACAACAGCCGCATCAAGGACCTGCGCACCAACGTCGAGATCTCGGCCACGCAGAAGGTGCTGGACGGCGATCTGGACGCGTTCATCGAAGCCAGCCTGAAGCAGGGCGTGTGATGCACGCCGAGGCCATCATCTTCGACATGGACGGCACCATGATCGACTCCATGCCCTGGCACGCCAAGGCCTGGGTCGAATTCACCCGGCGCCGCGGCATGGACATCGACGTGCCCGATCTCATGGCGCGCACCACGGGCCGCAACGGCACCGAGTGCATCCGCGAGCTGCTGGGCCGCGATGTGCCGCAGGATGAGGCCGACGCGCTCACCCGCGAGAAGGAAGACATCTACCGCGAGCTGTTCGGGCCCCGCTTCACCGAAGTGGCGGGCTTTCGCCGCTTTGCCGCACAGCTCGGCGAACGCGGCCTGAAAGTGGCCGTGGGCACCGCCGGCGATATCCACAACGTGCAGTTCGCGATGACACGCCTGGGCCTGGAGCCCGCGCCCCTGGCCATCGTGCGCGGCGACGAAGGCCTGCCCGGCAAACCCCAGCCCGCGATCTTCCTGGAGGCGGCGCGCCGCATCGGCGCCAGCCCCGCACACTGCATCGTCTTCGAGGATGCGCCTTTCGGCATCGAAGCCGCGCGCCGCGCGGGCATGCGCGCCGTGGCGATCTGCAGCACGCACAGCGCGCAGGAACTGGCCGGGCCCCACGTGCTGGCCGCCGTGCGCGACTACACCGAACTCATGAACACCGACTTTCTGGAGAGCCTCCATGTTGCAACTGCATAAAGCCGACGGAAGCGGAGAAGGCGCCGGCCCGGCCGTCGCCATCCGCCGCGAGGACTACACCGCGCCTGCCTACTGGATCGACAGCGTCGAGCTCACGTTCGACCTGGACCCCGCCAAGACCCGCGTGCTCAACCGCATGCTGCTGCGCCGCAACCCCGAGGTGGCCGAGCAGCCGCTCAAGCTCGACGGCGAGGACCTGAACCTGGCGCGCGTGCTGGTCAACGGCCAGGGCACCTCGTTCAAGATGGAGGGCTCGCGCCTGGTGCTGGAGAACCTGCCCACGGGCACGGACGCCTTCGCGCTCGAGATCTTCACCACCTGCTGCCCCGCCAAGAACACGCACCTGATGGGCCTGTACGTGAGCCAGGGCACGTTCTTCACGCAGTGCGAGGCCGAGGGCTTTCGCCGCATCACCTACTTCCTGGACCGCCCGGACGTGATGGCCAGCTACACCGTCACCCTGCGCGCCGACAAGGCCCAGTACCCGGTGCTGCTGTCCAACGGCAACCTGGTGGACAGCGGCGACCTGGAGGACGGCCGCCACTTCGCCAAGTGGGTGGACCCGCACAAGAAGCCCTGCTACCTGTTCGCCCTGGTGGCGGGCAAGCTGGTGGCCCGCGAGCAGAAGATCAAGAGCCGTTCGGGCACCGAGCACCTGCTGCAGGTGTACGTGCGCCCCGGCGACCTGGGCAAGACCGAACACGCCATGAATTCGCTGATGTACAGCGTGGCCTGGGACGAGGCCCGCTTCGGCCTGCCGCTGGACCTGGAGCGCTTCATGATCGTCGCCACCAGCGACTTCAACATGGGCGCCATGGAGAACAAGGGCCTGAACATCTTCAACACGAAGTACGTTCTGGCCAGCGAGGCCACGGCCACCGACACCGACTTCGCCAACATCGAAAGCGTGGTGGGCCACGAATACTTCCACAACTGGACCGGCAACCGCGTGACCTGCCGCGACTGGTTCCAGCTGAGCCTGAAGGAAGGCCTGACCGTCTTTCGCGACCAGGAATTCAGCCAGGACCTGGCGGGCAGCCCCTCGGCCCGCGCCGTCAAGCGCATCGAGGACGTGCGCGTGCTGCGCACCGCCCAGTTCCCCGAGGACGCGGGCCCCATGGCCCACCCGGTGCGCCCCGACAGCTACGTCGAGATCAACAACTTCTACACCGTCACCATCTACGAAAAGGGTGCCGAGGTGGTGCGCATGATGCACACCCTGGTGGGCCGCGACGGCTTCGCCAGGGGCATGAAGCTGTACTTCGAGCGCCACGACGGCCAGGCCGTGACCTGCGACGACTTCGCCCAGGCCATCGCCGATGCCAACCCCGCGAGCGACCTTGCACGCCTTCTGCCCCAGTTCAAGCGCTGGTACAGCCAGGCAGGCACGCCGCGCGTTCGGGCCACGGGCCGCTACGACGCTGCCACGCGCTGCTATGCGCTCACGCTGTCGCAAAGCTGCGCCCCCACGCCCGGCCAGCCCGCCAAGGAACCCTTCGTCATCCCCGTGGAGCTGGGCCTGCTCGGCGACAGCGGCGCCCCCCTGCCCCTTCACCTGGCGGGCGAAGGCGCCGCGCAGGCAGCCTCGCGCGTGGTGGTGCTGACCGAAGCCTCGCAGACGCTGACCTTCACGGACCTGGACAGTGAACCCGTGCCCTCGCTGCTGCGCAACTTCAGCGCGCCCGTGGTGCTGGACATCGACTACACCGATGCCCAGCTGCTCACCTTGCTGGCGCACGATGCCGACGCCTTCAACCGCTGGGAAGCGGGCCAGCGCCTGGCACTGCGCATTGCTATCAATGCAATAGCTGACAGCGCACAACAGACAAGCGCTGGGGGCCATTTTGATCACCAGATCCTGCCGGCCGCGTTTGTGGAAGCGATGCGCGCGGTGCTGCGCAACCCCCTGCTGGATGCAGCCTTCAAGGAACTCGTGCTCACCCTGCCGTCCGAGACCTACATCGCCGAGCAGCTCGATGTGGTGGACCCGCAGCGCATCCACGCCGTGCGCGAAGCCATGCGCGAACAGCTGGCCCTGTCGCTGCAGGCGGACTGGGAGTCGGCCTGGGAGCAGAACCAGGACACCGGCGGCTACAGCCCCGATCCTGTCTCTTCGGGCCGCCGCGCGCTCAGCGGGCTGGCGCTGCACATGCTGTGCATCGCCGCCCAGAAGACGGGCGATGTGGTCTGGCCCGGCAAGGCCTACCAGCGCTTCAAGGTGGCCAGCAACATGACGGACCGCTTCAACGCACTGACCGCCCTGGTGGCCAGCGGCAGTGAACTGGCGGCCCCTGCCCTGGCACGCTTCCATGCGCTGTTCAAGGACGAACCCCTGGTCATCGACAAGTGGTTCGCGCTGCAGGCCGGCGCGCCGGACCGTGGCGGCAACGTGCTGCCCGCCGTGCGCCAGCTCATGCAGCACCCTGACTTCAGCCTGAAGAACCCGAACCGCGCGCGCAGCGTGATCTTCAGCTACTGCAGCGCCAACCCCGGCGCCTTCCACCGTGCAGACGCGGCGGGCTACGTGTTCTGGAGCGACCGCGTGATCGAGCTGGACGCCATCAATCCCCAGGTGGCCGCACGCCTGGCCCGGGCCCTGGACCGCTGGAAGAAGCTCGCAGACCCCTGGCGCACCTCCGCGCGCGAAGCCATCGCCCGTGTTGCCGCCAGGCCCGCGCTCTCCAACGACGTGCGCGAGGTCGTGACCCGTGCACTCGCCGAATAAACCACGACCAAGAAAGGACTGACATGGCAAAAAGCATCAGCCTGACCCGCTACCTCGTTGAACAGCAACGTGTGGACGGCCTCATCCCCTCGCAACTGCGCCTGCTGCTGGAAGTGGTGGCCCGCGCCTGCAAGAGCATCAGCCACGCCGTGAACAAGGGCGCGCTGGGCGGCGTGCTGGGCACGGCCAGCAGCGAAAACGTGCAGGGCGAGATCCAGAAGAAACTCGACATCATCGCCAACGAGGTGCTGATCGAAGCCAACGAATGGGGCGGCCACCTGGCGGCCATGGCCTCGGAGGAAATGGACGGCATCTACCTGGTGCCCAACCGCTATCCGCAAGGCGAATACCTGCTGCTGTTCGATCCTCTCGATGGCTCCAGCAACATCGATGTGAACGTGAGCATCGGCACCATCTTCAGCGTGCTGAAAAAGCCCGATGGCGACCGTGGCGTGGAGGAAGGCGACTTCCTGCAACCCGGCACCCAGCAGGTGGCCGCGGGCTACTGCATCTACGGCCCGCAGACCACGCTGGTGCTCACCGTGGGCGACGGCGTGGCCATGTTCACGCTCGACCGCGAACAGGGCTCCTTCGTGCTGACCGAAGAAAACGTGCGCATTCCCGAGGACACCAAGGAATTCGCCATCAACATGAGCAACATGCGCCACTGGGACGAGCCCGTGAAGCGCTACATCGACGAATGCCTGCAGGGCAAGGACGGCCCGCGCGGCAAGGACTTCAACATGCGCTGGATCGCCAGCATGGTGGCGGATGTGCACCGCATCCTCACCCGCGGGGGCGTCTTCATGTACCCCTGGGACAAGCGCGAACCCAACAAACCCGGCAAGCTGCGCCTGATGTACGAGGCCAACCCCATGGGCTGGCTGGTGGAGCAGGCCGGCGGCGCCGCCACCAACGGCAAGCAGCGCATCCTGGACATCCAGCCCACCCAGCTGCACGAGCGCGTCAGCGTGATCCTGGGATCAAAAAATGAGGTGGAGCGCGTGACAGCCTACCATTCCACGCTATAATTTGAGGCCTACGCCGGTGTAGCTCAGTCGGTAGAGCAGCTCATTCGTAATGAGAAGGTCGGGTGTTCGATTCATCTCTCCGGCACCAAGTCAGCAAATAAAGCCCCGCCATTGGATAAATGGCGGGGCTTTATTTTTTGCGCATGCCGGGAGGGCCTGCTGCCCGGCAGCACCGCCCTTTCTGGCCGCTCAGCGCCCAAAAACACGCAACCCGGCCAGCAAGAGCACGGCCAGCGCCAGCACCAGCGTGGCGGTCTGCCAGAAAACGACCGGATTGCGCTCCACCAGCGGTGCCGCCCTGCGGCGCTGGAACCGCAGCCCTGGGGACTGCAGGTCGTGGATGAACTCCGACACCGCCTCCTGGCGCCTGGCCGGATCGGGGTGCAAGGCCTTCTGCAGCACGGCATCCAGCCAATCCGGCAGGTCGGCCCGCAAATGGCGGATCGGCACGTACCGCAGCCGTTTCACGTCACCCGCCGAGCGGATGCGCACCACCTGCAGGCCATACGGCAGCTGCCCGGACAGCATCTGGTAGGTGAGCACCGCCAGCGAGAACAGGTCGGAACGCGCGCTGCCCCCCATGCCCGCAAAATACTCCGGCGCGGTGTACTGCAAGGTGCCGGCAATGGATGAGCCCATGTCCAGGCCGTGCGCTTCCTCGGCCAGGCCAGCGACCAGCGTGGAGCCGAAGTCGATGATCCGGGCGGTTCCCGTGCGGTCAATCATCACGTTCTCCGGCCGCAGGTCCTGGTGCAGCATTTCCTTGCCATGGAAGGCCTGCAGTCCCTTCGCCACTTGCGCCACCAGGCTGCGCACCGCGTCGAGATCCGGGCGGGGATGGTCGATCATCCACTGCGCCAGGGTCTGGCCCTCCACGAATTCCATGGCCACGTAGACATGCTGGCGCGGCCGGTCGCTGTTGTGTGGCCGGAGCACATGGGGGCTATGAATACGCCGCGCCACCCACTCTTCCAGCAGGAAGCTGTTGAGATAGCCGGCGTCATCGCGCAACGCCGTCGATGGAGTCTTCAGCACCACCTGCTGCCCCGTCGCGCCGTCCACCGCGAGGTGCACGTGGCTGCGCGCGCTCGCGTGCAGTTCGCGCACCACGGTGTAGCCTTCGAAACGCATCCTGGGCGACAGCGGCGGCGCGAACGCGAGGCCTTCGCGCAGCGCATGCAGGCGGTGGGCTTCAGGATCGGGCAGCGCATCGATGCGCAGGATCTGCAGGGTCATGTCGTCGTCGGCGCCGCGGGCCTGCGCACCCTCCACGATATCTTGCGCGGCCTGATCGAAGTCCCCGGGAAACCGTGCCAGAGCCGCATGCACTGCGGCTGCATCGAAATGCGTGTACGCACCGTCGGTGGCCAGCACGTAGAGGGCCCCCACATCGGCCGGCAGGCAGCAATAGTCGATCTCGACATGGGCACTCGTGCCAAGCGCGCGGCCCAGGAACGATTCGGCCGACGACAGGTGGACACGGTGGTCCTGCGTCAGCTGCTCGAGCGACTGCCCGTGAAGGCGATAGATGCGCGCATCCCCCACATGCAGCACATGGACATCGCGGCCTTTCAGGATCAGCGCGCTGAAGGTGGTCACATAGCCGCGGTCCTTGTCGAAACGCGCGTGGCTGCGCATGGTCTGCGCATGCAGCCACGCATTGGTGGCACTCAGAACGCGCTGGGCCGAGCGGCGCACCGACCAGGCGTCGGAGGTGGCGTAGTAGTCGTCCAGGAAACTGCGCACCGAGGCCGCGCTGGCCTCCTGGCTGACCGTGCTGGACCCTATGCCATCGGCCAGGGCGACGACGATCCCCTTGGAGCCGCGCAGCGGCTCGCCGGGCAACATGGCACCATGGAAGTCCTGGTTGACGCCCTTGCGCCCCGCCCGCGAGTGCTGGCCCAGCGTGACGCGCAGCCCGCCCGGATCCGTGCCGTGGCCCATCAGCGGTCCATGGCGCTGCACGCCACCGCCAGCCCATGCAACCGGCGCGGCCCACCCGCCAGCCGCCGCGCGGGGGTCGCCCCGCCGCGCTGGCGGCGTCCCCATGCCCGCAGCGCGCAGCGGCGAGGTCGCTCAGGGAGAAGCTCAGGCATGGTGGCGCTTGGGCGCGGTCTTGTAGTGCGTGGAATACAGCGTGGCACCGACGAAGGTCAGGCCTCCGACCAGATTGCCGAGCACCGTGGGAAGCTCGTTCCAGATCAGATAGTCCATCAGCGTGAACTTGCCGCCCAGCATCAGGCCGGTGGGAAACAGGAACATGTTGACGATGGAATGCTCGAAACCCATGTAGAAGAAGATCATGACCGGCATCCACATGCCGATGGCCTTGCCCGAGACCGTGGTGGACATCATCGCGGCGACCACGCCGGTGGAGACCATCCAGTTGCACATCACGGCACGCACGAACAGCGTGAGCATGCCGGCAGCGCCATGGGCGGCATAGCCCACCGTGCGGCCCTCGCCGATGTGGCCGAGCTTCTCGCCGACGGCATTGGGCGCCTCGCTGAAGCCGAAGGTGAAGATGATGGCCATGAACACCGCCACCGTCAGTGCGCCCGCGAAGTTGCCCACGAACACCAGGCCCCAGTTGCGCAGCACGCCTGCCCAGGTGGCACCTGGGCGCTTGTCGAACACCGCCAGCGGTGCGAGCGTGAACACGCCCGTCAGCAGGTCGAAACCCATCAGGTACAGCATGATGAAGCCCACGGGGAACAGCATGGCGCCGACCAGCGGGTTGCCGGTGTTGACCGTGACGGTCACGGCAAACGCGGCCGCCAGCGCCAGGATGGCGCCGGCCATGTAGGAGCGGATCAGCGTGTCGCGGGTGGACATCAGGAGCTTGGATTCACCGGAGTCGACCATCTTGGTCACGAACTCGGCAGGGGCAAGGTAGGCCATTGAATTTCCTTTGGGACGGGAGACTATTGACAGCGTCCCGGACGGCGGGCCGGCGGAACGCGCAAGGAGGAAAAAAGAAAACGGCGTCCGCTGCGCCGTCCTCCAGTCATCTGGAGGAGACGCAAGGGACGCCGTTATCCTTGGATGCGCGATTCCTTTGCCCGCGGAAGACCACGGACGGTGGGTTGGCAAGCCGCCTTTAGCCGACAACCACTTCTCTCCATGCAAGTTCCATACCCCTGATGGAATGGTGCATCGGAGCGTGGCCCGTCCCTCTCTGGCGCATGCGCGGCGACCACTGCAAGAAATGAGCCTCCACTCGGTGCGGCACCGGCACCACAGTGGGTCACCAGTGCCTGCCCGCCCCGTTGCGGGGCACCGCGACGCTATCTATGAGGACTTGGCGCCTGACAGCGCAGACTGCGCAAAGGCGAGATCGGGCAGGGACAGCGTGGCCTCCGCCACCTCGAGCAGCCGGCGGTTCTGGTCCATCGAGGTTTTCTGCAACACGCGGAAGGCGACTTCCTCGTTCATGCCCAGGCGGGCCATCAGCACCCCCTTGGCGCGCTCGATCACCTTGCGTTCGTTCAGCGTGCGGCGCGCCGCCTCCAGCTCGGCCTCCATGCTGGCCATGCGCGCCGACTGGGCCTGCAGCAGTTCCAGCAGCGAAGCCGATTCGGCCCCATGTGTGCCGGCCGCCGCCTCCGGCACGGACGTGGGTGCAACCGCGATGTCGAAGAACCGGTCCACCGCGTGCGTGCGCTGCGGCGGGTTGTCGCGCAGGCCGCGCAGCAGGCCCCTGGAGTCCTGCAGGTCCTGCTGCGCTTCGAGGATGCGAGCCTCGCAGTCCTCGCGCAGACGCTGGACCAGTTCGACCTGCAGTTGCCACAGCGCGTTGATGCGCTCCGTGCACACGTCGAACCAGGCGTCGCTCAGGTTGCTGTCCAGGGCGGCGCCGGGGCGCACCACGCACAGCGTGCGCCGCAGCCGCTCCAGCTGGGCCATGCCGGGGGCAAGCTGCTGCTGCTCCCAGCGTCCACGCAGGGCCGGATCGGCAAACTCGGAAAACACGCGCAGGCTGCGCTCCTGCGCGTCGATGAGGTGCAGCACCCGCTGCTGGTGCGCGTCGCTGCCCTGGCCGGAGGCATAGAGCAGCGCGCCCATGGCGCGCTCCTGGCCCGCCTCTTCCTGCGCCTGCACCAGGTGCAGCAAAGCCACCAGCTGGCGCGATACGCTGGGCAGCCCCGCGGCATCGGCCACATGGAAGACCAGCTCGATCAGACCCGCGATCAGGTGGCTGAACGCAGCGATCGAGTCGTGTGCGGTCATCGCCTGCTTGTAAATCTGGCTGCGCAGCGCGGGCAGAGAATCAAGCCCCAGGAGGGCCCACGCCATGAGCGACAAGGCCTTGGCCGTCGCGCCCTGTTCGGGTTCCACATGCTGGGCAAATTCCTGGCGCAGTCGCGCCTCCAGTGGCAGCACCTCCTGGATGATCCGGCTGCGCATGTCGGCAAAACGCTGGGCATTGGACGCCAGGTAGGCGCCCGATGCGCCGCGCTCGCGCTGCAGACCTTCTATCAGCTGGCCGATCGTGTCCACCAGAACGGCCCGGCTGGCGAGGTGGCGCACCGCGTCGATCTCCAGCTGGCGCGAGCGCAGCACAAGGGTCGAAACGGTCAGGGACGCGGCCTGGTCGGGCATGCGGGAACTCCAGAAAATCGATACGAGGGAATGCTAACCCCAGAACCTGCCGCGCGCCCGCCAAGCCTCCAGGGGCCTGCGCGGAACGCGATGCAATGCACTTCCGCACAACCCGGCCCGAAGAGTTGCCGGGACACGGCCTCAAGAGACCTCAAGGGCAGGCCCTCAGGCCATTGCAATGCTGACGCGCCCACCCTCGGCGCGCACGCCGTGCGCCCGCACCGAATGCTCGGGCGCCTCCAGGCATTCGCCCGTGCGCAGGTCGAAATGGTTCTTGTACAGCGGCGAGGCGACGACGACGCGCTCGCCCAGGTTGCCGATCAGCCCGCGCGAGAGCACGCTGGCGCCCGACTTCGGGTCCACGTTGTCGATGGCGAAGAACTGGTCGCTGCCGGTGCGGAACACCGCCACATGGCGGTTGGCCACCAGGGCGCAGACGCCGGTGCTGGGCAGGATGTCGTCGACCGCGCAGATGTCGGTCCAGGCAAGGGGGTCGGTACTGTTCATGGGAAGTGCGCTCATGGGAGTTCTCCGTTATTGATTCATTGCGCTACAGGTTGCCCGCAGCGCGCGCAACTGGCGCAGCCGACACCAGTGCCCCACGCAAGGGCCGCCCCGCCGCGAAGGGGGCGTATCCAGCGCATGCGCTGGGGGCGTCCCCCTCCCGGACTCGCACAGCGCATCGAGAGAAGGGTGAAGGCGCGAAGCGACTCAGGGGGTGCTTCATGTCAGGCGGCCTGGCGGATGGGGATGACCTTGGCGCCGCGCTCCTCCGCGCGGGCCGGGCGGATCTGGCCGCGCTCCTCGACGAAGAGCACGTTCTCGTCGGCCTTGTCGCTGTTCACGAACGAGCGGAAGCGCTTGCGCGTCTCGGGGTCGGTCACGGCGGTCTTCCATTCGCACTGGTAGGTATCGACCACGTTCTGCATCTGCGATTCGAGCTCGGCGCACAGGCCCAGGCTGTCCTTTTGCAAGACATCCTTGAGGTAGTCGAGGCCACCTTCGAGGTTCTCGCGCCAGGTGCTGGTGCGCTGCAGCCGGTCGGCCGTGCGCACGTAGAACATCAGCACCCGGTCGATCATGCGCACCAGGTCTTCCTTGGACAGGTCGGACGCGAACAGCTCGGCATGGCGCGGTTTCATGCCGCCGTTGCCGCAGATGTAGAGGTTCCAGCCCTTTTCGGTGGCGATGATGCCGATGTCCTTGCCCTGCGCCTCGGCGCATTCGCGCGTGCAGCCCGAGACGCCGAACTTGATCTTGTGCGGAGCACGCAGGCCCTTGTAGCGGTTCTCCAGCTCCACGGCCAGGCCCACGCTGTCGCCCACGCCATAGCGGCACCAGGTCGAGCCCACGCAGCTTTTGACCGTGCGCAGGGACTTGCCGTAGGCATGGCCGGACTCGAACCCGGCGGTGATCAGCTCCTCCCAGATCAGGGGCAGCTGTTCCAGGCGCGCACCGAACATATCCACCCGCGCACCGCCGGTGACCTTGGTGTACAGGCCGTACTTCTTGGCCACCTGGCCCACGGCGATCAGGCCGTCGGGCGTGACCTCGCCACCGGGCATGCGCGGCACCACCGAGTAGGTGCCGTCCTTCTGGATGTTGCCCAGGTAGTAGTCATTGCTGTCCTGCAGGCCGGCCAGCTCCTTCTTGAGCACGAACTCGTTCCAGCACGAGGCGAATACGCTGGCCGCCACGGGCTTGCAGATGTCGCAGCCCATGCCCTTGCCGTGCTGGGCCAGCAGTTCGCCGAAGCTCCTGATGTTGCCCACGCGCACCAGGTGGTAGATCTCCTGGCGCGAGTACGCGAAGTGCTCGCAGATGTGGTTGTTCACGGCCATGCCGCGGCGCGCCATCTCGGCTTTCATGACCTGGGTGACCAGGGGCACGCAGCCGCCGCAGGTGGCACCGGCCTTGGTGCAGGCCTTCATCTCTGCGATGGTGCAGGCGCCATTGCCCACGGCTTCGCAGATGCCGGCCTTGGTGACGTTGTTGCACGAGCAGATCTGCGCCGTGTCGGGCAGGGCATCCACGCCCAGGCCGGGTTTGGCCTTGCCATCGCTGGACGGGAAGATCAGGAACTCGGGGTCCTCGGGCAGCGTGATGCCGTTCAGGGCCATCTGCAGCAGCGTGCCGTATTCGGTGGCGTCGCCAATCAGCACGGCGCCCAGCAGTTGCTTGCCGTCTTCGCTGATGACGATCTTCTTGTAGACCTGGCGGCGCTCGTCCACATACTGGCAGGTGCGGCTGTGGGGCGTTTTCGCATGGGCGTCGCCGATGCTGGCCACGTCCACGCCCATGAGCTTGAGCTTGGTGCTCATGTCGGCGCCGACGAAGGCGGCGTCGGTCTCGCCTGCGATGTGGCGGGCGGCCACACGGGCCATGTCGTAGCCGGGGGCTACCAGGCCGAAGGTCTGCTCGTTCCACGACGCGCATTCGCCGATGGCGTAGACGTCGTGGTCGCTGGTACGGCAGGCGCTGTCGATGGCCACGCCACCGCGCGGGCCGATGGCCAGCAGGCTCCGGCGCGCCAGTTCGTCGCGCGGGCGGATGCCGGCGGAGAAGACGATCATGTCGGTCTCCAGCCAGGTGCCGTCGGCAAACACCATGCGGTGGCGCGCACGGGCACCATCGGTGATCTCCTGGGTGTTGCGGCCGGTGTGCACCTGCACGCCCAGCTCCTCGATCTTGGCGCGCAGCACGCGGCCGCCGCCCTCGTCCACCTGCACGGCCATGAGGCGCGGGGCGAACTCGACCACATGGGTTTCGAGGCCCATGTCGCGCAGCGCCTTGGCGCATTCCAGACCCAGCAGGCCGCCGCCCACGACCACGCCGGTCTTGGATTTGGCGCCCGAGGCCTGCATGGCCTCCAGGTCTTCGATGGTGCGGTAGACGAAGCAGTGGTCGCGGTCGCGCCCCGGCACCTGGGGCACGAAGGGGTTGGAGCCAGTGGCCAGCACCAGCTTGTCATAGTGCAGCACCTCGCCGTCGACCGTGGTCACGGTGCGAATGCGGCGGTCCACCGAAGCGGCCCGCGCCGCCAGGCGCAGGGTGAAGCCGGTGCGCTCGAAGAAGCCGGGCTCGACCAGGGAGAGTTGCTCGGCCGTGGTGCCGCTGAAGAAGGCGGAGAGGTGCACCCGGTCGTAGGCGGGGCGTGGCTCCTCGCACAGCACGGTGACCTCGACGCCGGTCATGCCGGTCTCGGCCAGGCTTTCGAGGAACTTGTGGCCGACCATGCCGTGGCCAATGAGAACGATTTTCATGCTAGTGATCCTGCAATGGACCGGGCCGCCCGGAGGGCAAGTGCAGGGATGCTGTGCATCGGCAGCCCCGAGGGAGGCAACCAGTGCACCTCACCCTCCGCAACGGCACGGGTGTGGATTGGAACGACCCCACGAGAGGCTCATAGCCTCGCTCGTCCGGGGGTTCCGCCATCATTAGCGGAGGGTGTTGGTCGGTCCGACGGCAGCTTCACCGGCAGACATGCAACGGTAGATCGCAATATCCATGCCGCCCTTTCAGCCCCTGCGGCCACATAGCGCTCGCCAGGAGCGGGCAAGCGGGTTGGCATCAGCGACCCGGCCGGCACGGAGTCGCATCAATGCGGTGCAAACCATCACCAAATCAGGGCATCGCCTCAGGTTGGGACAAATTGCCGCAGGCAGACCTCGTCGGAATGCCCCAGGGACAGCCAGGAGTTCTGATACCTGGAAGGCGTGCCGTGTGCTGGTTTGTTGCCATTCTTTCTTTTTCAAACGTGCCCGCCTCATGCAGACTGAGACGATGCAGTCCGGCCGGTCAGGACACCTGTTCAGTGCTCCTGAAAGGATGGCCAGCCAGGGCAGGAATCCCAGAGCTTTTTTTTCCTATATGAGGACTACCAACATGAGCGTGGAACGCAGAGGCAGCGCGGACAGGCGCAGCGGAAAGGACCGCCGGCAAGTGGAAAAAGGGCCGCCCACCAACTATGAACGCAGGCGCACGGTCGAAGCGCGGCAACCCGAGCTGACGGAACTGCACCTGAGCGAAGAAGAACTCAAGGCACTGGGATTCGCGCAGGACCAGCCAGCACCCCAAAAACCAACCTGATCGCTGCGACCTGGCAGCAGCCACGTTTTCAATGCTGTTTCGTGCGCGGCAGGGTATCCGTCGCAAGCACCGCCCAGGCAGGCGGCTGGACTCGCCCACCCTCTCCTCTTGCACCGCCCGTTGGCACGTCACGCCGTGGCGAGCGCGAGTCGCAGGATCAGTTTTGCATCGCCTTGTTTTTTATTCGCCGTGCAGCGTGAGCAGGCGGTGCGCGACCATGTCCAGCGCGGGCCGCGTGTTTCCCTGCTTGTCCGTCCAGACTCTTGGCGTGATGCTTCCCGCCAGCGCCACAGAGTCTCCATCGCGCAGGGCGTGCATGGAGGCGCAGACCCCTGCCTCAAATGCAATCACGTTGACGAACAGCGTCTCGCCATCCGCGGTGCTTGCTCGCACCTTGGAGACGGTAAAAGGCTTCCCGGCCTTGTCAGTACGCCGCTCGGCCTCGCCATACAGCCTGCCGGCCACCAGTCCATCGATCATGAGAGTCCTTTGCGGGGCGAGCCGCTACTTTGGTTTTGGCGGGGGCAACCGCAACACGGGCTGACCACATGTCAGCACTACCTCGACAGGGAGCCTGCTGATCAGCGGGGGCTCGGTATCGCCACCATGCCTGCACAGCACGCAGCAGCAAGCCGCCTTTCATTTCACCCCAGGCCGTGTGGCATGTTTTTCCGCGACCAAGCAAAAAAGCCCAGAACCTTTCGGTTCTGGGCTTTTGCTAACAATGGTCGGCGTGGCGGGATTCGAACTCGCGACCCCTTGCACCCCATGCAAGTGCGCTACCAGGCTGCGCTACACGCCGACAAGACTTAGATTATATGCAGAAAAAAGGTCAACCCAGAGAAAGTAGCGCCCGAATTTCAAATAATTCTTTGCGCACCGCATTGGAGTCCAGCGTGATGCCCATCGCATCGATGGAAAGATCGCGTGCGCTGTCCACCAGCATGCTGGGCATCTCGGAATCAAACCCGTTCATCGCGCCGTCGGCCCCTGCCTCATCGCGGGCGGGATGCGCAAGCTCCTGCAGGCGATTGCGCGCGCCACTGATGGTGAACCCCTGGTCATACAGCAGATCCCGGATGCGGCGGATCATGAGCACTTCATGATGCTGGTAGTAGCGCCGGTTGCCACGCCGCTTCATGGGGCGCAGTTGAGTGAACTCCTGCTCCCAGTAACGCAATACGTGGGGCTTGACGCCACAAAGCTCCGCGACCTCACCAATCGTGAAGTAGCGCTTGGCGGGGATCGAAGGAAGGGGGGTGCCCATGGGTGGTGGATTCAAACCGGTCAGCCAGCTAGCGTACTGCAGACGCGCACGGACCGCCAGTCATCGGCAACATTCTGGTCACAAAAACGGCACAAATTCACGATCCGGCAGCCGTCTGGATCTGTTCCTTGAGTTTGCTGCTGGCGTGAAACGTCACCACGCGGCGTGCCTTGATCGGAATGGCCTCGCCCGTGCGCGGGTTGCGCCCGGGCCGTGGTGCCTTGGTGCGAATCTGGAAGTTGCCGAAACCCGATAACTTCACATCCTTGCCCTCCACCAGGCTCTGCGAGATCAGGTCGAAGAATGCGTCGATCATGTCCTTGGACTCGCGCTTGTTCAAGCCAATCTGGTCAAACAGCAGATCGGCCAGTTGTGCCTTGGTCAGCGCTGGCGTTTCCAGGCTTTCGACGGCGAATTCGATCATGGCGTCAGCTCCCTTGAACATCATCAGACACGCAGCCGTGCGCCCATGCGCTGGGCCAATTGCCCCACCACCGCTTGAACAGCGGCATCGATCTCGGCCTCGGTGAGCGTCGCCTCGTCGCTGCCCAGAGTCAGGCGCACCGCCAGGCTCTTCTCCCCGGGAGCCAGGCCACCGGCGGGTGCCTCTTCGCCCGCACGCAGCGCCTTGGGCCGGTACACATCGAACAGCACGGCCGAACGCAGCATTGCGCCGGGCACCGCTTGCTGGACCGCCGCCATGACCTCGGCATGGGTGACCCGCTCAGCGACCACCACCGCCAGATCACGTTCGACGGACTGGTGCTTGGCCACGGACTTGAACTGGGGCACTGCACGCTGCAATACGGCATCCAGTTCGAGTTCAAACATCACCGGCGCTTGCGGGAGCTCCCACGATTGGCGCCACTGCGGGTGCAGCTCGCCCACGAAACCCACGGCCCGCCCGTTGAGGAGCACCCGCGCGCAACGGCCGGGGTGCATCGCAGGATGGACGGCCGGCTCGAACGTGGCTCGCAGCGGCGCCAGCAAGGCCTCGAGATCGCCCTTCACATCGAAGAAGTCGATCGACTGCTCCTTGCGGCCCCACTGGAGCGCATCGTTGGGTCCATAAGCCAGACCGGCCACGCGCATGGGCTGGTGAAAGCCTTCCACCGTGGTGTCGCTGTTGGCCACGCTGGCATCCCGCAGGAACACACGGCCCAGCTCGAACACGCGCACGCGCTCGGCGCGGCGATCCAGGTTGAACTTGAGCACCTGCAGCAGAGAGCCCAGCAGGCTCGAGCGCATCACGCTCATCTGGCTGGCGATGGGGTTGAGCAGCTTGATGGGCTGCGCGTTGGCCGCCAGCTCCCGCTCCCAGCGCTCTTCCACGAAGCTGAAGTTGATGGTTTCCTGGTAACCCAGGCCCGCCAGCGTACGGCGCACGGCGAACGGGCTGCGCGTGGCCTCGGCCGGCAGCTTGGGGGTGATGGGGGCCAGCGGCGGCGTCGTGGGCAGGTTGTTGTAACCCACCATGCGCGCAACCTCTTCGATCAAGTCTTCTTCGATGGTGATGTCGAAGCGGTAGGCCGGTGGCGCCACGGTGAGAGTGCCATTGCCTTCCGTGAACGGCAGGCCCAGGCGCCTGAACACGTCAGCGCACTGCAACTGCGTGAGCGGCATGCCGATGACCTTGGCCGCGCGCGCCACGCGCAGCGTGACGGGCTGGGGCACGGGCAGGTTCACGCGCTGGTCGTCCATCGGGCCGCAGGCCGTCTCGGGCGTGCCGCAGATGTCGATCACCAGCTGGGTGATGCGCTCGATGTGCTCCACCGTCAGCGCAGGGTCCACGCCGCGCTCGAAGCGGTGGCCCGCATCGGTCGAGAAGTTGTAGCGGCGCGAACGCCCGGCCACTGCCTTGGGCCACCAGAAGGCAGCCTCGATGTAGATGTGCTTGGTGTCGTCCGAGACGGCGGTGGCGTCCCCGCCCATGATGCCGGCGAGCGACTCGACCTGCTGGCTGTCGGCGATCACGCCGACCTTTTCGTCGACGGTGATGGTGTTGCCGTTGAGCAGCTTGAGCGACTCGCCCGCCTTGCCCCAGCGCACATCCAGCCCGCCATGGATCTTGTCCAGGTCGAAGATGTGCGAGGGACGGCCCAGCTCGAACATCACGTAGTTGGAGATGTCCACCAGCGGCGACACGCCGCGCTGGCCGCAGCGCGCCAGGCGGTCGAGCATCCACTGCGGCGTGGTGGCGCGGGTGTTCACGTTGCGCACCACGCGGCCGCTGAAACGGCCGCACAGGTCAGTGGCACTGATCTTCACGGCCAGGGTGTCCGGGACTTTGGAGGCCACTGCCGGGAAGGCCGGCTGCGAGAGGGGCACCCCGGTCAGCGCGGAGACTTCGCGGGCGATGCCGTACACGCTCAGGCAGTGCGCCAGGTTGGGCGTGAGCTTGAGCGTGAACAACGTGTCGTCCAGGTTCAGGTGCTCGCGGATGTCCTGGCCCACGGGCGCGGAGGCATCAAGTTCGAGCAGGCCGCCGTGGTCTTCCGACAGCTTGAGCTCGCGCGCCGAGCACAGCATGCCCTGGCTTTCCACACCGCGCAGCTTGCCGACCTTGATCAGGAAAGGCTTGCCGTCGTCGCCCGGCGGCAGCTCGGCGCCCACCAGGGCGCAGGGCACCTTGATGCCCACGCGCGCATTGGGTGCGCCGCACACGATGTTGAGCAGGGCGCCCTGCCCCACGTCCACCTGGCACACGCGCAGGCGGTCGGCATCGGGATGCTGCACGGCTTCCTTGATCTCGCCCACGACGATCTTCGCGAACGGCGGCGCCACGGGGCGCAGCTCCTCCACCTCCAGGCCGGCCATGGTCAGCGTCTCGGCCAGCTCGGCGGTCGAAAGGGGTGGGTTGCAGAACTCACGCAACCAGGATTCAGGGAATTGCATAGTCGAACTCTTGTACGGGGTCGTATACGGAAATTACCCTGCGCGGTCTCTCGGGACACATGCGCCAGGGTGAAAACGGCTGGGCGGACCGCCGGGCTGCCCGAATGGCAGCCGTCCGGCCCTGCTGGTTACTGGAACTGCGACAGAAAACGGATGTCGCCGTCAAAAAACAGGCGCAGGTCGTTCACGCCATAGCGCAGCATGGTCAGGCGGTCGGGGCCCATGCCGAAGGCAAAGCCGATGTATTTTTCGGGGTCCAGACCCATGTTCCGCACCACGTTCGGGTGCACCTGGCCGGAGCCGGCCACTTCCAGCCAGCGGCCGGCGAGCGGGCCGGTCTGGAACTGGATGTCGATCTCGGCGCTGGGCTCCGTGAAAGGAAAAAAGCTCGGGCGAAAGCGCAGAACCAGGTCGTCGCTTTCAAAGAAGGTGCGGCAGAACGCCGTGAAGATCACCTTCAGGTCCTTGAAGCTCACGTTCTCGCCGATCCACAGGCCTTCGCACTGGTGGAACATGGGCGAGTGCGTGGCATCGCTGTCCACGCGGTAGGTGCGTCCCGGCGCGATGACGCGGATCTCGGGCATGGGCTGGCCGGCGTCGAGCAGCGCGCGGTGCTTCTTCACATGCTGCACCGCGTGGCGGATCTGCATGGGGCTGGTGTGCGTGCGCAGCAGGTTGGGCGCCTCGGGGGTGCCGCCTTCCACGTAGAAGGTGTCGTGCATGGAACGCGCGGGGTGGTCTTCCGGCGTGTTCAGTGCGGTGAAGTTGAACCAGTCGGTCTCGATCTCGGGGCCCTGGGCCACGTCGAAACCCATGGAGCCGAAGATGCCCTCGATGCGCTCGAGCGTGAGCGACACGGGGTGCAGGCCGCCCTGCCCGCGCTGGCGCCCTGGCAGGCTCACGTCCAGGGCCTCTGCCTTGAGCTGGACCTGCAGTTCCGCATCGGCCAATGCCTGGCGGCGCGCGGTGAGCGCGGCCTCGATGGCCTGCTTGGCGACGTTGATGGCGGCGCCGCGGGACTTCTTCTCATCCACCGACAGCTGCGCCATGCCCTTCATGAGCTCGGTCACGCGACCCGACTTGCCCAGGAACTGCGCCTTGGCATTTTCCAGATCAGCAGGGGTGGCGCTTTGGGCAAACAGTTGCGTCGCGCTCTCGACCAGGGAATCCAACTCGTTCATATCGACTCTTGAAAATGAACAAGGGCTAGCGCCTTTTCAAGCCCTAGCCCTTGCTGTTATTGCGCAAGCAGCTATCAAAAAGATAGCCACTCATCGTGAACTCAAGCAGCCAGCTTGGCCTTGACTTGCTCCACGATGCTGCCAAAGGCAGCCTTGTCGTGCACTGCGAGGTCGGCCAGCATCTTGCGGTCGATCTCGATGGATGCCTTCTTCAGGCCGTTGGCGAACTGGCTGTAGGTCAGGCCCAGTTCACGGGCAGCGGCGTTGATACGGGCGATCCACAGCTGGCGGAACACGCGCTTCTTGGTGCGGCGGTCACGGTAGGCATATTGCCCAGCCTTCATTACCGCCTGTTTGGCGATGCGGAAGACGTTACCGCGGCGACCACGGAAGCCCTTGGCGAGGGCGAGAACTTTCTTGTGACGGGCACGGGCCGTTACACCACGTTTGACGCGAGGCATGTGAGTACTCCTTGTTCGTCGTTATTAAAGGCCAGCACCGGGCAGCATTTGTGCGATAGAGCCCATGTTGGTCTCATGCACAGCAACTGCACCACGCAGGTGGCGCTTGTTCTTGGTGGTCTTCTTGGTCAAGATGTGACGCTTGAAGGCTTGACCGCGCTTGACGGTGCCACCGGGACGAACGCGGAAACGTTTTTTCGCGCTGCTCTTGGTCTTCATTTTGGGCATGTGAATGCTCCTTTTCGTTGTGCTCGTGAGGCGTTTGCAAACCGATCTGCAAACTTGTTGGCCCCGAGCCACTTTTTCAACCGGTATTCACCGGCTGTGCGGCAGTGCCTTCGCACTGCCTATCGCCGGAAGTGTCCCTTGCGGGCCACCTCTGGCAAATCTCTGTCTCTTCTGCGCGGGCCGCTCAGGCCGCACTGCCCGAAGGCGTGCTTTCAGCGGCTGCCGGCTTGGCTGCAGCAGGCTTCTTCTTGCCCGGCGCGATCATCATGATCATCTGGCGGCCTTCCAGTTTGGGAAACTGCTCGATGATGATGGAATCGGCCAGCTCATCGCGAATGCGGTTGAGCAGCGCCAGACCCAGTTCCTGGTGGGTGATTTCACGGCCGCGGAAACGCAGCGTGATCTTGCACTTGTCACCATCGGCCAGGAAGCGGCGGATGTTGCGCATCTTGATGTTGTAGTCGCCATCGTCCGTGCCCGGACGGAATTTGACTTCCTTGATCTCGATCACCGTCTGCTTGGCCTTCGCCTCCGCAGCGCGCTTTTGCTCCTGGTACTTGAACTTGCCGTAGTCCATCAGGCGGCACACCGGCGGGTTCGCTGTGGCAGCGATTTCCACCAGATCCACATCCAGCTCGCCTGCCATGCGCAGGGCTTCCATGAGGCTGACCACGCCCAAAGGCTCATTCTCTGGCCCGGACAGACGGACTTCCGGGGCCATGATTTCACGGTTCAGGCGGTGCTTGCGCTCTTCACGGTGGCGACGATCACGAAATTCAGTAGCGATGGCTATCTTCCTTCAATCAAAATACTACAAAAAATGTAGCTACAACCGCACAGCTGGCATGCGACAAAGCACGTTTTGAATCAAACTCAGGCTTTGGTGGCGATGTCCTGGGCGATCAGCTCAGCGAACGCTTCGATGGACATCACACCGAGGTCACGATTGCCCCGGCCGCGTACTGCAACGGCGCCTGCGGCCTTTTCCTTGTCGCCCGCGACGAGGATGTATGGCAGCTTTTGCAACGAATGCTCACGTATTTTATACGTAATCTTCTCATTGCGCAGATCGACCGCCACCCTAAGGTCTTGATTCGGCAGCGCTTTTTGCAGCTTTGCAGCAATTTCGCGACAGTAATCGGCCTGCGCATCGGTGATGTTGAGCACCGAAACCTGCACGGGCGCAAGCCACACCGGGAATGCGCCCGCATAGTGCTCGATCAGCATTCCGATGAAGCGCTCCATGCTGCCCACCGTGGCGCGGTGCAGCATCAACGGGCGCTTGCGGCTGCCGTCTTCGGCCACGTATTCCGCATCCAGGCGCTCGGGCAGGTTGGGGTCGATCTGCATCGTGCCGCACTGCCATTGCCGGCCCAGCGCGTCCTTGAGCGTGTACTCGATCTTGGGCCCGTAGAAGGCGCCCTCGCCTTCTGCGATCTCGAACTCGCAGCCCGAATGGCGCAGACCATCCATCAGTGCCTTCTCGGCGCGGTCCCACGATTCATCGGTACCGATGCGCGCCTCGGGCCGCGTAGCCACCTTGTAGATGATGTCTGTGAAGCCGAAGTCCTTGTAGACCTTCTGCACCAGCGCCGTGTAGTTGGCGCACTCTTCCAGCACCTGTTCTTCGGTGCAGAAGATGTGGCCGTCGTCCTGCGTGAAGCCGCGCACGCGCATGATGCCGTGCAGGCCGCCCGTCGGCTCGTTGCGGTGGCAGGCACCGAACTCACCATAGCGCAGCGGCAGGTCGCGGTAGCTCTTGATGCCCTGCTTGTAGATCAGGATGTGGCCGGGGCAGTTCATCGGCTTGAGCGCGTACTCGCGCTTTTCCGATTCGGTGGTGAACATGTTGTCGCGGTACTTGTCCCAGTGGCCCGTTTTCTCCCACAGGCTCTTGTCCAGGATCTGTGGCCCCTTGACCTCCTGGTAGCCGTTGTTGCGGTACACGCGGCGCATGTACTGCTCCACCTCCTGCCACAGCGCCCAGCCCTTGGGGTGCCAGAACACCGTGCCCGGCGAATGCTCGTCCATGTGGAACAGGTCCAGTTCGCGGCCAAGCTTGCGGTGGTCGCGCTTCTCGGCCTCTTCCAGCATCGTGAGGTATTGCTGCAACTCCTCCTTGGAGGTCCAGGCCGTGCCATAGATGCGCTGCAGCATCTCGTTGCGGTGGTCGCCGCGCCAGTAGGCGCCCGCCACCTTCATGAGCTTGAAGAACTTGAGCTTGCCCGTGCTGGGCACGTGGGGGCCACGGCACAGGTCTTCGAAATTGCCTTCGCGGTACAGGCTCACATCTTCATTGCTGGGGATGCTGGCAATGATCTCGGCCTTGTAGTGCTCACTCAGGCCCTTGAAGTAGGCCACGGCTTCGTCGCGCGGCAGCACGCGCCGCACCACGGGCTCGTCCTTGGCGGCCAGCTCGGCCATGCGCTTTTCGATGGCCACCAGGTCTTCAGGCGTGAAAGGACGCTTGTACGAGAAGTCGTAGAAGAAGCCGTTTTCGATCACCGGGCCGATGGTCACCTGCGCCTCGGGGAACAATTCCTTGACGGCATAGGCCAGCAAGTGGGCCGTGGAGTGGCGGATGACTTCCAGCCCATCGGCATCCTTGGCCGTCACGATCGCCAGCGGGCTGTCGGCCGTGATCTGGTAGCTGGTGTCCACCACCTTGTCGCCAATCTTGCCGGCCAGGGCGGCTTTGGCCAGGCCCGAACCAATGGATGCGGCCACTTCGGCCACCGTGACCGGACCCGGGAATTCGCGCTGCGAGCCGTCGGGAAGCGTGATGTGAATCATGGGATAACTCTTTCTTTTCGATCAGTGCAATGGGTGCGGGCACGCGCCAGGCCCAAAAACAAAAAAGCGCGGAACGGGTCCGCGCTTTCTGGAGGAGGTGTGCAATCTCGTGCAGGCGCGAACAGCCAGCCTCAACGGCCGGTCAACATCTCCGATGTAGTTCGCGGTGTCATAACCAGATTGCCTTTCTCGCTCTTGTGCAGTGAATTTGCCTTCATTTTACCCCTGCCGCCCTGGATCCTCCATTTGTGCCGGCGTTTACCCGGGGTTCAATGGTTTTTGCGCCACACAGTTGCGTTGCAAACACACGCCACCGCTCTCGCAAACACCGCGTGATGCCTGGCGGCTCGCCAAAATGTGAGACAGTAATGCGCGCGAGCGCAGGCAGCACTCGAAACGACAGCGATACCACGCCCAGATACCTGGCGAAGATGCCCCTGTGTGTATTGGCGCGTGACTTGACTTGCCTGCAAGGGCCGCCAGTGCTCTTGCCAGGACATGACCGCGCGCTCAGCCCGTGCAACGCACGTCCGCCCTGCAGACCAGCCGCCACGGGCCCATTGGCTTATGAGAACGTTTATGCACCCAGAGATTTCCGTCGTCATCCCGGTCTACTGCGAAGAAAAGGGAATCCACGTCACGCTGCACGAAGTGGATAGATTCCTCAGCGCGACAGCATCCTCCTGGGAAATCGTGGTGGTGGATGACGGGTCTCGCGATGACACCTGGGGCCAGCTCAGCGCCATCTCCCAGAAAATTCCGCAGTTGAGGGCCCTGAAGCTGAGCCGCAACTTTGGAAAGGAGGCCGCTGTCTCCGCGGGAATGGAAGCCGCCAGGGGCAAGGCGGTTGTCATCATGGATGGAGACATGCAGCACCCCCCTTCCCTGCTGCCCCAGATGATCGAAACATGGCGCAGCGGCACGGTCGACATCGTGGAGGCCGTCAAATCGAACAGGGGCGACGAAACCCGCCTGTCTGCGGCACGCGCCAAGCTCTTCTACTTCATATTGAGGGTGTTCTCGGGCCACGACCTCAAGGGTGCCTCAGACTACAAACTGCTGGACCGGCGGGTTGTCGACGCCTATCTCACCATGAAGGAGCGCAACGTTTTCTTCAGGGGCATGGTGAGCTGGATGGGCTTCCGCTCGATCCAGATTCCCTTCGAAGTGGAACCGCGGGTCGCTGGAGACTCCGGCTGGTCCGTCTTCGGATTGATCCGCCTTGCGGCCGTGGCAGTCACCAGTTTCAGCTCCTTCCCCCTGCACCTGATCACGATTTTCGGCGCGGTATTTCTGTGTTTCTCTGTGCTCCTGGGCATGCACACCGTTTACATGAAATTGAGTGGAATGGCGGTTGACGGATTCACCACGGTCATACTGCTGCTGCTGATCATCGGCAGTTTTCTGATGATGGGCCTGGGAATCATTGGCGAATACCTGGCACGCATCTATGACGAAGTGAAGTACCGCCCGCGATACATCGTTTCCACGGAACTGCCCAAGGACGGGCCTTGACCCGATACGCACCGGTGCCGCCAGGGCGGCGCCACCGTGCCTGGCACGGGAACACCATCCATGGCATGCCAGCAGACGGCCGGTGAAAGCAAACCTTTGTGGCAACAGCCCTTCCGCCACCGCCTGCCGCAAGCCCACACTCACAATTACGGATACCCGCCACTGCCATGCCAAAGCTATCAAAGCTCCTTCGCTACGGCGTCGTGGGCGTTATCGGGGCGGTGTCGCACATGTCCACGCTCTTCCTCCTGGTGGAATTCGATTTCGCGGGCCCTGTCGTCGCCACCACCGCCGGGTTTCTGGTGGCGCTGCTGATCTCCTACGCAATGAACAGGATATGGACGTTCGGCTTCACCGGAAGCTATTGGGCATCGCTCGTCAAGTACTGCATCGTCTCGGTGATCGGACTGGGCCTGAACATCCTCATCATCAAGCTGTTCACGGACTATCTGGGCCTGTGGTACGGATGGGGAGCCTTCTTCGCCGTGGGCGCCGTCGCACTCAACAATTTTGTTCTGAACAACGCCTGGACCTTCACCCAGAAAGCCCCGTCCCGTTGATGCCACACGGCAGATAGCTGTCTGCCAAGAACATCCACATGGAAACAGAAGACATGCCGACAGCACCCCCTCCTCCATCTGCCGAGATCGCCGAGTCATTGGATTGCACTGCTCTTCATTGCGCTGCTGGGCGCGATCCAGATCTATTTTTACGACATCACGTTCCACGGCCCGGATCAGATCAGGGACATGGAAATTGCACGGAAGCTGATCCACAACGGCGAATGGCCCTTGCGCGGCCCTCCACTTTTTGGAGAACGCCTGAGCCTGCCCCCCGGGTTTTACTATCTGCTCGCGGCCCCCTTGCTGATCCGGGACAGCGAAGTTTCCGTATTCATCGCCTTCGGCATCCTCTTCGCGTTGTCGGTGTGGTACCTGTGGAGGAACATCAGCGCCTGTTTCGGCCCGCGGTGTGCGCTTGCCTACGCCGTGCTGGCATTCCCGGTCTGTTCATCGCTGTAGCTGCGCCGTGACAGCGGTAGTGCCCACCTTCACCCCGCAGAGCGGGCACCTCGCTGCGGGGCCCGCCAGCTTGCCATTCGAGGAGCGGTGGAAGCTGCGGCGAAACCCCATGAAAAAAGCCACCCCGCAGGGTGGCTTTCTTGTCTTGCTGTCTCCCCATCCCCCTGTGCGGGGGACGCCGGATCAGTGGAACTGCTCTTCTTCGGTCGAACCCGTCAGGGCCTTCACGGAGGACGAGCCACCCTGGATCACCGTGGTCACGTCGTCGAAGTAGCCTGCGCCCACTTCCTGCTGGTGCGACACGAAGGTGTAGCCCTTTTCGCGTGCTGCGAATTCTGGCTCTTGCACCATTTCGGTGTAGTGCTTCATGCCTTCGCCCTGGGCGTATGCATGGGCGAACTGGAAGGTGTTGAACCAGTTGATATGGATGCCGGCCAGCGTGATGAACTGGTACTTGTAGCCCAGTGCCGACAGGTCTTCCTGGAACGAAGCGATCTGCTTGTCGTTGAGGTTCTTCTTCCAGTTGAACGATGGCGAGCAGTTGTACGACAGCAGCTTGCCGGGGCAGGCGGCGTGCACGGCCTGGGCGAATTCACGGGCGAAGCCGATGTCCGGCACGCCGGTTTCGCACCACACCAGGTCGGCGTAGGGGGCGTAGGCCACGCCACGGCTGATGGCTTGCTCCAGGCCGTTCTTGACGCGGTAGAAGCCTTCTTGCGTGCGCTCACCAGTCAGGAAAGGCTTGTCGTTGGCGTCGTGGTCGGACGTGATCAGGTTGGCGGCTTCGGCGTCGGTGCGGGCCAGCACGATGGTGGACACGCCCATCACGTCGGCCGCGAAACGTGCGGAAATCAGCTTCTCGCAGGCTTCCTGCGTGGGCACCAGCACCTTGCCACCCATGTGGCCGCACTTCTTCACGGCCGCCAGCTGGTCTTCGAAGTGAACGCCTGCGGCGCCCGACTGGATCATGTTCTTCATGAGTTCGAAGGCATTCAGCACGCCGCCGAAACCGGCTTCCGCATCGGCCACGATGGGCAGGAAGTAGTCGATGAATTCCTTGTCGCCGGGGTTGATGCCACGGCCCCACTGGATTTCGTCGGCACGCTTGAAGGTGTTGTTGATGCGGCGGACCATGGTCGGCACCGAGTCATATGCGTACAGCGACTGGTCGGGGTACATCGTTTCGCTGGTGTTGCCGTCGGCGGCCACTTGCCAGCCCGACAGGTACACGGCTTCGAGGCCTGCCTTGGCCTGCTGCATGGCCTGGCCGGCGGAGATGGCGCCAAACGCGTTCACGTAGCCCTTCTTGGCGCCGCCGTTGATCTTGTCCCACAGCTTTTCAGCGCCACGCTTGGCCAGCGTGTGCTCGATGGGCAGCGAGCCGCGCAGGCGCACCACGTCAGCGGCGGAGTAGCCGCGCTTCACACCCTTCCAGCGGGGGTTGGTCGCCCAGTCTTTTTCCAGGGCGGCAATTTGCTGTTCGCGGCTCAGTTGTTCGTTGAGGGATTGGGGCATGAGATCACTCCAGGGGTTGGTTGAAAACGCCGGGCTGCTGCGTGCTGCCCTTGGGGACAACTTTAAGTCTTCTATAAGACCTGCGCAAGCTCTTATGTCTTATAGAAGAGATAAATTTTCTTCTTTCAAAACAACAGCTTACACACAACATTTCTCAATACAGAAATTGATTTCTCATATCGAGAAAAATTGCGGCAATGCAACATCTATCGTATTCCAAATTATGAAATCCAATTTCCGCATTGCAAAAGATTGATCAGGAATCGGCTGGCGGCTGCAGAGCCTGCAGCCAATCCCCCCCGGCGATGCGCTGGGCGGACTCCACATACCTCGGGTTGATCTCATAGACCAGGCAGGGAACGCTGCGTCCCTCGACCTCGACCACGATGCCGCGCTTGGCATATTCGTCGCTCGGATTGGCGCCCAGGTCCTCGATATCGTCCAGAACGGATTCCAGCGCCGGCGCGATGGCATAGACCTCGCCGGTCACCCACCGCCCTCCACCCAGCGTCATGCCGGGATACCCCCCGAGGTGATAGAGGCTGCCCGCCACCCGGGCCATCCCGATGAACCTTGGCGCCGGCCGCAGGCGGTTGATGTCGTTGGTGCCGCCGCGCCGCAGCGTTCCATAGACAAAGACATGGCGTGCAGGGGGGACGGGCACGGATTCGTCGGGCATGATGCGCACTCTTTTTCGTTGAACGATCACCAGTCTAGTGAACACCACGCCCAGCCGCCCCTTCGCCTACGTGTGCCTGGCCCTCAGCATGGCGCTGGTCGGCAGCTATGTGGCACTGTCCAAGCCCCTGGCGACGGCACTGCCCGTGTTCCTGCTCGCATGGCTGCGCTTTGGCATTGGCGGCGTGGCGATGCTGCACTGGCTCAGAAAGCCTGTGGAGGAACCCCCGCTCACACGGCAAACCCGGCGGCTGCTGTTTCTGCAATCGTTTCTGGGCAACTTCCTGTTCACCGTCTGCATGCTGTACGGCGTGAGCCTGACCAACGCCGTCTCGGCCGGCGTCACCCTGGCCGCGATACCTGCTGCGGTGGCCGTGATGGGCTGGGTCTTCCTGCGCGAGAAGGTCGCGCCGCGCACCTGGGCGGCCGTGGCCTGCGCAGTGGCCGGCATTGTCTTGTTTTCGCTATCAAAACAAGAGCAATCAGCACACATTGCACAAGCGCCAGATGCCCAAAACATGCAAGATCTGGCATGGCTGGGCCCCTTGCTTCTGGTGGGTGCCGTGGTGTGCGAGGCCGCCTATACGGTGATCGGAAAGAAGCTCACGGGCAGCCTCGGGCCCAAACGCATCACCTCGCTCATCAACCTGTGGGGCTTCGTGCTGTCCACCCCCTTCGGCCTGTATGCGGCCTGGCAATTCGACTTTGCCGCCGTGGGCTGGGGCACGTGGACGCTGCTGGTGTTCTACGCGCTGGCCGCCTGCGTGTGGACGGTCTGGCTGTGGATGACCGGCCTCAAGGCCGTCCCGGCGGCGCAGGGGGGCGTTTTTTCGGTGATGCTGCCTGTCAGCGCGGCCCTCGTGGGCGTGCTGGTGCTCGGCGAATCGCTCACAGGCCTGCAATGGGCGGCATTTGCCATTGCCCTGGCCAGCGTGCTGATGGCCACCCTGCCCTCACGCGCTGCCTTGCGCGTGGGCCGGCGTGCCAGCTGAGGCGCGGCCTACGGCCTGCGGCCTCCCCCCGTTCATGCAGCCAGGGGCCCCGCGCTGACCACGATGCCGTCTGAGTCGGCATACAGCCAGTCGCCCGGCCGCACCCAGACGCCCTGGATCTGCACCGCGACGTCGCGCTGCCCTTCGCCCCGCCGCTCGGTGGGCAGCGGCATCAGCGCCAATGCGCGGATGCCCACGGCGGCCGCATTGAGCTCGGCCAGATCGCGCACGCAGCCATCGACCACCAGGCCCGCCCAGCCATTGCGTGCCGCGGCGGCGGCCAGGTTGCCGCCCACCAGCGCCCGGCGCAGCGAGGCCCCGCCGTCCACCACCAGCACGCGGCCCTCTCCAGGCGACTCCACCGCGGCCTTCACGTGGGTGTTGTCCTCGTGGCACTTGACGGTGCTGACCGCGCCCGCGAACGCAGCCACACCGCCAAAGCTCTGGAAGACCGGGGGCAGCACACGAAAGGCCCCGCCCATGTCCCCCTTGTGCACATCGCAGAAATCGCAGGTGCTGAATGCGTTGACAGGAAGTGCAGCGGTCATTTTCAAAGGCCTTTCAAACAGGAAAAGAAGGAAAGAGACGGGACGGGACCTGCCGCCAGCGGTCCGTTTCCAGCTTCGGGCGGGCCACCGGCGCCGTGGTGCGTCCGGCATTGTCATACAGACCTCCCGGACGCCATCCAGGCCTGCGCTGCCATAGGGAAAACGCGTGCGCACGCACCGCTTTGTCAAGGCAGGAGCGCCGCGCACGCGACTTATTGGCCCGCACGCGGCGCCACGGCTACAAATCGAGGCAAAAAAAGCCGTTTCTCCCTTGGAAACGCGTTTTTTTCCCAGTAGCATCAGCCTGCCAGTGGGACAGCCTAGTTTTCGCTGGTGAAAATTTACTTCCAACAAGGAAAACCCAACATGGCAACTGCAAAAAAAGCTCCGGCAAAAACAGCCCCCGCAGCCAAGACGGCTGCTGCCCCCGCCAAGAAGCGCACCCCCAACGCTGCCTTCATGAAGGCGCTCACGCCCAGCCCCGCGCTGGCCGCCGTGGTGGGCTCGGCACCGCTGCCGCGCACGGAGATCATCAGCAAGCTGTGGGTCTACATCAAGGCCAACAACCTGCAGGACGCCACCAACAAGCGCAACATCAATGCCGACGCCAAGCTCAAGGAATTGTTCGGCAAGCCCCAGGTGTCGATGTTTGAACTCGCCGGCCTCATTGGCAAGCACGTCAAGTAAGCGCTTCGCGCCCCCCCGAAAAAGCCGGCTCTGCCGGCTTTTTTTCGTCCGTACCCAGGCAAAGTGTGGCGTGTAAACATCAATGCAAATGAGAATGACCCTCATTCGATGTAACATAAAGATGCACGAAGAAGCATGACTTTGTGACGTATTTCTCACAAGCGTCATTGCATCCGGCTCGTTTGCGGCGCACATCGGGCGCCGACCTGCACATCCCCCATCGACGGAGTCCATCTTGGCAAAATCACGCGCTCAGCGCCGCAGCACCGCGCTGCGTCAAACCGCATCCCCTGTTTCCACCGCCACCGGCGCATCGTCCGACATGGCCCTGCTGCCCCTGGGCGCCCTGATGCTGGCCGCCTCCATGGGCGCCATGGCCCAGTCCGGCACACCGGAAGCCACCATGTCCACCGTGACGGTACAGGAAGCGGCCGAAGTGCAAGGCAAGGACACCCTGCTGCTCAAGAAGACCACCGTCGGCAAGGGCAACCAGGACATCAAGGACATCCCCCAGTCCGTGACGGTGTTCACCGAAAAGCTCATGAACGACCGCAACCAGGACGACTTCCGCGAGGTGCTGCGCACCACGGCGGGCGTGACCTTCCAGTCGGGCGAAACGGGTGAAGAAGACGTGCGCATGCGCGGCTTCTCGCTGGGCCTGGCCGGTGACATCTATGTGGACGGCATGAAGGACGCTCCACTGATCGAGCGCGACACGTTCAACAACGACCGCATCGAAGTCCTCAAGGGCTCGGCCTCCATGCTGTTCGGCAAGGGCTCGACCGGCGGCATCGTCAACCAGGTCAACAAGTACCCGCTGCTGATCGACCAGCACGAAGCCAGCTACACCTTCGGCACTGGCCAGTTCCACCGCGCCACGGGCGACTTCAACTGGAAGACCGGCGAAAACGCGGCCTTCCGCCTGAACGCCATGGTGCAGGAGTACGACAACTACGGCGCCAAGCAGGACAAGCGCGGCATTGCGCCCACCTTCGCCTGGGGCATCGGCACGCGCGATGAATTCTCCATCGGCCTGTACTACCTCGAATCCAAGGGCCGTCCGCTGTACAACCACCCCTGGCGCGTGGTCGACGGCAAGATCAACACGCCGCTGGATGCCCGCAACTACTACGGCCTGGCCAGCGACCACAACGACACCTCATCGCAGTACGTGACGCTGGGCCACATCCACCGCTTCGACGACAACGGCGAGCTGACCACCCGCCTGCGCTACGGCAAGTACGAGCGCGACCTGCTGGCCAGCACCATCGGCTTTCAGAACGGCAACATCACGCTGGGCCAGATCAATGGCAGCACCGTGCTGACCCGTGGCTCCAAGGGCCGCCTGGGCGAGAGCGAAGTGCTGCAGGTGCAAAGCGACTACAACAACACCTTCAACTGGGGCGGCCGCAAGCACGCGGTGCTGGCCGGCGTCGACTACTACGACGACGATGCCAAGCGCAACCAGAACTACGCCAACACCACGCCGCGCCCCAACACCACCGTGGGCTCGCCCAACGATGGCGCCTGGGTGGCCGACGGCCGCGCACCGGTGCAGTGGAATACCTTCACCTCGCGCAACCTGGGCCTGTACTTCCAGGACACGGTCGCGATCAACGACACCCTGAAGCTGGTGGGCGGCCTGCGCTACGACAACTTCAGGGCTTCCTACAAGAACGCCACCGGCGCGCTGAGCAACTCCCGCTCCGACAGCCTGGTCAGCCCCCGCGTGGGCCTTCTGTTCCAGCCTACCGAGCTGACCTCGTACTACGTGTCGTACGGCACCTCGTACAACACCTCGGGCGACACGTACCAGTTCGGCAACCCCGGCGCCGGCACGGCGCGCACGGCCAACACCGACCCTGAAAAGAGCCGCAACTTCGAGATCGGCAGCAAGTTCGAGCTGTTCGAGCGCCGTGCCCTGCTGGGTGTGGCCGCGTTCTACAGCCAGAAGTACAACGAGCGCAACACCGACCCCGACACCGCAGCCCAGCAAGAGCTGCTGTCCGGCAAGCGCCACGCCACCGGCATGGAATTCAACCTCGCCGGCCGCCTGACGCCCCAGTGGGAACTGTTCGCCAACCACACCTGGATCCCCTCAGCCAAGATCGACCACAGCAATGTGGTGGTGCCCGCCAACGGCGGTGGTGCCCAGGCGCAAGGCGACCGCCCAGGCCTCACGCCCAAGCACAGCGGCAGCGTGTGGACGACCTACGCCGTCACCTCCAAGGTGCGCGTGGGCGCGGGCGTGACCTACCGCGGCAAGCAAAACCCCGAAGGCTCGCGTGCCGTGTACGCCAGCGGCTTCGCGGTGATGGACGCCATGGTCGAATACGCGTTCGACGACAGGACCACGCTGAAGCTCAACGTCAACAACCTGTTCGACCGCACCTATGCGGACGGCCTGTACCGCGGCTTCTACACGCCGGGCACGGCGCGTTCCGTGCAGCTGTCGCTCAAGACGCGCTTCTGATGCGCATGCGATGCGCCTGTGGTGCGTTGCTGACGCACTGAAAGCGCCGATGTTTTGACGAAACGACACCGCCCCTTCATTGGGGCGGAGTCACAATCAGGCCCCATGTTCCTGCACATCAAAGACGTACTGACGGCCGAAGAGGTCGCCCTGTTCCGGCAAAAGCTCTGGGCGGCCGACACCCCCTGGGTGGATGGCGCCCGCAGCGCGGGCAGCCAGGCCGTGCACCAGAAGAACAACCTGCAACTCGCGCAGGGCAGCGAGCTGTCGGCCCAGCTGCAAGGCATCGTCAAGGCCGCGCTGGCCCGCAATGCGCTGTTCTTCTCGGCCGCCCTGCCCCGGCGCATCTACAACCCGCTGTTCAACAACTACGGCGACGGCGCCAACTTCTATGGCCGCCATGTGGACAGCGCCGTCATGCACTCCAAGGCAGACAGCTGCTGGGTGCGCAGCGACCTGTCGTGCACGCTGTTCCTGACCCCGCCGGACGAATACGACGGCGGCGAACTGGTCGCCACCGAAGCCTGGGGCGAAAAACGCATCAAGCTGCCGGCCGGCGACATGATCCTGTACCCCAGCAGCACCGTGCACCAGGTGTCGCCCGTCACCCGCGGCCACCGCATCAGCAGCTTCTTCTGGGTGGAAAGCATGGTGCGCGGACTGGAGCAGCGCCAGCTCTTGTTCGACATGGACATGGCCCTGCTGCGGCTGCGCCAGAGCGTGGGTGAAACGGATCCTTCGGTCATCGCCCTGTCGGGCACGTACCACAACCTGCTGCGCATGTGGGCCGACGTGTGAGCGCCGCCCCTTTCGCTCCTTTATTGATAGCACCTTGCGCGCTCTGAACAAGCGCCAGGTGCTTTTTTCATTGCCATGACCCACGTCCCCGCACGCCAACAGCTTCCTCCGGGCATGGTCAGCCTGGCCGACCACGAGCAGCAGGCCCGGCAGCACCTGGACGACAACGCCTGGGCCTACTTCAGTGGCGGCGCGGCCGATGAGATCAGCCTGCGCAGCAACCGCAGCGCATGGGACGCCCTGCCCCTGTGGCCCCGCGTGCTGCGTCCGCTGGCGGGCGGGCACACCCGCGTCCAGCTGCTGGGCCGCACGCTGGCACACCCCATCCTGCTGGCACCCGTCGCCTTTCAGCGCCTGGCCCACGCCGACGGCGAGTTGGCGATGGCCTACGCGGCTGCGGCCCTGGGCGCGGGGGTGGTGCTGAGCACCCAGGCGAGCGTGTCGCTGGAGAGCATTGCTCAGGCCGTACTGCCCGACCCCGGCCGCGGTCCGCTGTGGTTTCAGCTGTACCTGCAGCCAGACCGTGGCTTGACCCGCGCACTGGCACAGCGCGCCGAGGCCGCAGGGTACGAAGCCCTGGTGCTGACCGTGGACGCGCCCGCCAGCGGCGCACGCGACCGGGAGCGCCGCACGGGCTTTCGCCTGCCGCCCGGCATCGGCCCCGTCAATCTGGCCGGCATGCGGGCGCCGCCCACCCCACCCCTCGGCGCGGACCAGAGCGCGCTGTTCGACGGGCTGCTGCACCACGCCCCCACGTGGGACGACGTGGCGTGGCTGCAGTCCGTGACCCGGCTCCCCGTGCTGCTCAAAGGCGTGCTGCACCCGGCGGATGCGCGCCAGGCCGTGGCGGCCGGCGTTGCGGGCGTCATCGTGTCCAACCACGGCGGGCGCACGCTGGACACCGCCCCGGCCACGGCCACCGCCCTGCCGCGCGTGGTGCAGGCCGTGGGCGGCGCACTGCCGGTGCTGGTGGATGGCGGCATCCGGCGCGGCACCGACGTGCTCAAAGCGATGGCGCTGGGGGCATCCGCCGTGCTGGTGGGGCGCCCGGCCGTCTGGGGGCTGGCCAATGCGGGGGCCACCGGCGTCGCCCACGTGCTGCGCCTGTTGCGCGACGAGCTCGAGATCGCCATGGCGCTCACCGGCTGCGCCACGCTGGCAGACGCCACGCCAGCCTTGCTCACCGCAGGCAGCCCCGGCTGAGGCGGCGGCTTTGCGCCGGTTTCTCCCTCATGGCAGAAATGGCTTATTGCAAATGCGATAGATTCTTATTTATAATGGCGACACCTTCAACAGCCAGCCACACTGCCTGCCGCCATGATCGTCTGTGTTTGCCGCCGGATTTCCGACCGTGAGATTGCCCGCCACGCACGTGCGGGCATGAGCTTTGACGAAATCCAGTTCGAGCTGGGCGTGGCCACCCAATGCGGATGCTGCGAAAGCTGTGCCCGCGACGTGGTGGCACAGTGCAGCGCATCGAATCCGGTGGCGGCCCTGCACAATGAGGCAGCGCCGCAAACGATCCAGCTTGCCAGCTCCATCCTGGAAAGCAAGTCATGGAACTCCTCTCAACGCTCGCTGGCAGCCTGATCCTCGTCGCAGGCTCGGCCTGGTGGATCTTTCGCAAATAATCAAGGTCTTTTAGGGCGCTAGCGCTTGATCCACAAGCGCTAGCTGCTATCATTTTTATGTCTCACCCAGATCGTTTTGCCACCCCCGGGGGGTTCAGCCGCAACACCGTGATCGTGGGCTCCGTCGTCGCACTGCATGTTGCGGGCCTCTGGGCCCTGCAGTCGGGCCTGCTGCGCCGCGCGGCCGAAGTCATCGTGCCGGCGGAATTGCTGACGGAATTCATCGCACCACCCGCGCCCCCCAAGGTCACGCCACCGCCTCCCGCGCCGCCACCCCCTCCCAAGCCGGCCCCGAAGGCCGCCCCGCGCCCCGCACCCATGCCGGTGGCCATCGCGGACCCCACGCCCGCCCCCAATGCCCCCACGGGCATCACCACCCCGCAGCCGCCGGCACCGCCCATCGAGGCGCCCATGGCCCCGCCCGCACCGGCGCCAGCCCCTCCAGCGCCCCCCGCGCCGCCCAAGATCGAACTGCCGTCCAGCGACGCCGCCTACCTGAACAACCCCAAACCCAGCTATCCGGCCATCAGCAAGCGCATGGGCGAGCAGGGAAAGGTGGTGCTGCGGGTACTGATCGGCACCGACGGCCTGCCCCAGAAGGTCGAAATCAACAAGTCCAGCGGCTTCGACCGGCTGGACCGACAGGCCCAGGAAGCCGTCATGCGCTGGCGCTTCGTGCCCGGCAAACGCAACGGCGTGCCCGAGACCATGTGGAACCTGGTCCCTGTCAACTTCGTTCTCGAATAACCAAATCACCGCAAATCACCGCTTTAGGGAGTTTTTCTCATGGAATCGCAATTCGGCATCGCCAACGTCTGGATCCAGGGTGACTTCGTCACCCGCGCCGTCGCCATCCTGCTGCTGGCCATGTCGCTGGCTTCGTGGATCGTCATCCTCATCAAGGCGCTGGACATCATCAAGTTCAAGAAGCACGCACGCACCGCGCAGGACTTCTGGCACAGCGAGGACTTCGCCGCCGGCCTGACCAAGCTGGGCACGGACCCTACCAACCCCTTCCGCCACCTGGCGCTGGAAGGCCGTGAAGCCACCGCCCACCACCGCAACACCAAGGCCCACCTGCACGACACGCTGGACGTGAGCGACTGGGTCACCCGCTGCCTGCGCAACTGCATCGACGAGTTCACCTCGCGCCTGCAGTCGGGCCTGGCCATCCTGGCCTCGGTCGGCTCCACCGCCCCCTTCATCGGCCTGTTCGGCACCGTCTGGGGCATCTACCACGCGCTGCTGGCCATCGGCACCTCGGGCCAGTCCACCATCGACAAGGTGGCCGGCCCCATCGGCGAAGCGCTGATCATGACCGCCCTGGGCCTGGCCGTGGCCATCCCCGCCGTGCTGGGCTACAACGCCCTCGTGCGCGGCAACAAGTCCATCCTGGGCGGCCTCAACAGCTTCGCCCACGACCTGCACGCCTACTTCGTCACCGGCGCCCGCGTGAGCGCGGCGGGCGAACAGGGCAAGGTGCTGCCCATGAAGAAAGGCGGCTGAGCCATGGCTTTCGGAACGCAAGACGATGCCGATGACGTGATGAACGAGATCAACATGACGCCGCTGGTGGACGTCATGCTGGTGCTGCTCATCATCTTCATCATCACCGTGCCCGTCATGAAGCACTCGGTGAACGTGGACCTGCCACGCGCCACCAACCAGCCCGAGAACATCAAGCCCGAGACGGTGCGCCTGTCGGTATCGGCCGACGGCAAGTACTACTGGAACGAGTCGCAGGTCACGGAGGAAGAACTCTTCCCGCGCCTGCAGGTCGAGGCGGCCAAGGAGCCGCAGCCCGACCTGCACATCCGCGGCGACAAGGAAGTGCGCTACGAGCGCGTGGCCCAGGCCATGGCCGCCGCGCAACGCGCTGGCGTGCGCAAGATCGGTTTCGTGACCGACCCCGCGCCCTGACGACAGTCAATCAGTCAGCCAATCCGCCAGCGTCCTGCGCGCCAAAAACCCGCCCGGCCCGGCCGCTGCACCATTGGCTGCAGAGGACGCGCCGGGTTTGTTCGTCTTTGGGTCGTTTTTCCTGCCCAGCCCGATGTCGGCGGGGGGATGTGAAATTCTTCCGTCCCCCAGTGACCCGCTCGGGCGCCGAGAACGCCCTGGCTTCCTTCATCCTCTGAAGCGGCTCGCCCGGCGGTGGAGAGGCGGGTCCCTGCAGAGACCCCACAGTGGTCTCTGCCAAGACTGACCCACAGCGGCGCCGCATCCGGGGTCAGTTCACACCTGGGCGGTTCCCGTCGGAGCGGGGTGACACCCGCCGCCCGAGACGTGACCGTTTCCGTTTCCCCCCGGCTGCTTGACCTACTTTCCCACTTGAGGCTGCGTAAATCGATGCCAAAACCAGCGGCGCACCATTCAAAATCAAATGCCTCACCCAGAAGAACAAAAAGAAACACTCCTGTCGCTTGACTTGTAATTGCGAATCGTTATCATTAGCAAAACGCACTGCAACGCACCAGGAACAACCTCATGCAAGCCACATTGACCGCCGCTTCGATCCTGCGCCCCGCCTCCGCCAGCAAGGGGGTTTCGCACGCCGACGGACTGGCCAGCCAACGCACCGAGCCCAACACCCCTACCGCCGCCGTGGACAGCAGCTCCCTGCTGCAAGGCCAGAAGGCCGTGGCCATCAGCCACAACGGATCGGTGTATCGTCTGCAGGCAACCAAGCTGGGCAAGCTGATCCTGACCAAGTAGTCCCTGGCAGCGGCTCCAAGTTTCATCGTGGGGCGACTCCCGGGCTTGCTACAAGCTCGAAAGGGTCGTTTTTGCCAGCCAACGGGTTCGCCCGCGTAGCCAGGCTTTTTTTGCGGTCCCATCCCCGCCCCAGATTTCTCCATCACGCCATGAAAAAACCGGCCTCGCGGGCCGGTTTTTTCATTGGAGGGCACAGGACCTGAAAGCTCTTCAGCCCCCTGCCCCCTGCGGGCCCACGCCCTGGAATCCCGTCAAAGCCCCAGAGCGGCGATGCCGGCGCGCGCCACCTGCGCGTCCTCGGTGGACTTCACACCGCTCACCCCCACGGCGCCAAGGCACTGGCCGTCCTTGAGGATCGGCACGCCGCCTTCCAGCAGGCCGTCGATGGCGGGCGCGCTCAGGAAGGCCGTGCGGCCGCCGTTGACGATGTCCTCGTACACCTTGCTCTCGCGGCGCCCCAGGGCGGCCGTGCGGGCCTTGGACGGGGCGATGTGGGACGACACCGCGGCGGCGCCATCCAGGCGCTGCAGCCACAGCAGGTGGCCGCCATCGTCCACGATGGCGATGGTCACGGCCCACTGGTTCTTGAGCGCCTCGGCTTCGGCGGCAGCGGCAATGGCCTTCACGTCGGCCAGTTCGAGTTCATGCTTGGTTTTCATTGGTATACCCGCAAAGGAGAAGAATGCCGGGCCGCGAGGGTCCGCGCCGGCGGGGGAAAGACGGCAAGCATAGCGGCATACGCCCACCCCCTCACCCCCATGCAGGGTGAAAGAACCCTTACCAAAAGTAGGTGACCGGACGCGGATATTGGAAGGCCTCCAGCCGCCACCACCTAGAATTTGCACTGTCTGCGTCGTGCAGGCCAACAAGGAGAGACACAAGATGAATGACCAAGTCACCACCCTGGGGCACTCTGCGGGCTATGGCATCTCGCAGGAGGAGCGCCACAAGGTGCTTCGCAATACCTACTGGCTGCTCGCGCTGAGCATGATCCCCACGGTGCTGGGCGCATGGGTCGGCGTCGCCACCGGCATCACCCAGTCGCTGCGCGGCGGCGTGGGCCTGATCGTGTTCCTGGGCGGCGCGTTCGCCTTCATGTTCGCGATCGAAAAGACCAAGCGTTCGGCAGCCGGCGTGCCCGTGCTGCTGGCCTTCACGTTCTTCATGGGCCTCATGCTCTCACGCCTCATCGGCATGGTGCTGGGCTTCAAGAACGGCACCGACCTCATCATGACGGCCTTCGCCGGCACCGCGGGCGTGTTCTTCGTGATGGCCAGCCTGGCCAGCGTGATCAAGCGCGACCTCTCGGGCATGGGCAAGTGGCTGATGGTGGGCGCGCTGGTGCTCATGGTGGGTGCCGTCATCAACGTGTTTGTCGGCTCCTCGGTCGGCATGATGGCGATCTCGGTCGCTGCCATCGGCATCTTCAGCGCCTACATGCTGTATGACTTGAAGCAGATCCTGGACGGCGGCGAAACCAACTACATCAGCGCCACGCTGGCCCTGTACCTGGACATCTTCAACGTGTTCCAGAGCCTGCTGGCCCTGCTGGGCATCATGGGCGGTGAGCGCGACTGACCCCGTGGCGCGCTCCCGGGCGCCACCTCAAGGCAAAAAGGCTCCTTCGGGAGCCTTTTTCTTGCGCTTCGCACCGCCAAGCCCTCAATAGCGCGGCCGGCGTGCCGATAATGCAAGCACATGTATCGCAAAACCCGCTCCACCGCACTGCGCATGCTGGCCCTGTGCAGCATCCTGCTGCTGGCCGCCTGCAACAAGATCCCTGGCCTGGGCCCGGATCCCAGGATCGTCCAGCGCGAGGAAGAAGCCAAGGCCATCGGCGGCGCCTGCCGCCACGCGCTGCGCGGGCTGGAAGACTGCTACACCCTGAACCCCAAGGCCGCCAAGGCCTCGGTGTTCGCCGGGTGGAAGGACATGGACGCCTACATGCGTGAAAACAAGCTGGAAGGCACGCCTTCGGTGCTCGGCAAGGTGGTCGAGAAGCCCGAGCGCGCCGACCGGTCCGGCGATATCGAGACCGAGCCCCGCGACGCGGCTTCGAACCGCAACCGCAGCTAGGGCTAGCGGGCCGCTCTCCCCCCGCGCGCGGCCAGGCCGGCGCACACCGGCTGCGGCGGCCCTTTCTCCCCTCAGGCGCGGTCGAACACCGCCATGCTTTCCACGTGCGCCGTGTGCGGGAACATGTTCACCATGCCGGCCGCCGTGCAGCGGTAGCCCGCCAGATGCACCAGCAACCCGGCATCGCGGGCGAGCGTGGCGGGATTGCAGCTGACATAGACGATGCGTTTGGGCGGGGTCCAGCCTTCGGCCCCGGCGGGCAGCGGGCCCGCGCCCTCGGCGCCGATGCGCGCCTGCTCGATGTCGGCGAGCGCCTTGGCCAGCGCGAACGCGCCTTCGCGGGGCGGATCGACCAGCCACTTGTCAGCCGCGCCGTCGGCCACCAGCATCTCCGGGGTCATCTCGAACAGGTTACGCGCTACAAAATCAGTAGCTGCCAGCGCTTTATGGTCCTGCGCTGCAGCCTGATTCAATGCATAGTTCTCGCGCGAGCGGGCCACCAGGGCCTCGCTGCCCTCGATGCCCAGCACCTCGCGCGCCTGCGTGGCCAGCGGCAGCGTGAAGTTGCCCAGGCCGCAGAACCAGTCGATCACACGCTCGTGGGGCTGCACGTCCAGCAGGCGCAGCGCGCGGGAGACGAGCACGCGGTTGATGTGCGGGTTCACCTGCGTGAAGTCTGTCGGCTTGAACGGCATGGTGATGCCGAAATCCGGCAGCGCATAGGAAAGCTGCTCGCCGCCCTCCTCGAGCAGCTTCACCGTGTCCGGGCCCTTGGGCTGCAGCCACCATTGCACGCCGTGCCCGGCGGCGAAGGCGCGCAGCCGGGCGATGTCGCCGGCGCTCAGCGGCTCCAGATGGCGCAGCACCAGGGCCGTCACGCTGTCGCCGCAGGCCAGCTCGATCTGCGGGCAGGTGTCGCGCGCATCCATGTCGGCGATCAGGGCCCGCAGGGGCATCAGCATGGCGTCTACATGGGGCGGCAACACGGGGCACTGCTGCATGTCCGCCACGTAGCGGCTCTTGCGTTCATGAAAGCCGATCAGCACCTGGCCCTTCTTGATCACATGGCGCACCGACAGCCGCGCACGGTAGCGGTAACCCCAGGCGGGGCCTTCGATGGGGCGCAGCACGGTGCCGGCCTTGACCTTGCCCAGGTGCCACAGGTTGTCTTCCAGCACCCGCTGCTTGACGGCCACCTGGGCGCCCACGTGCAGGTGCTGCATCTTGCAGCCGCCGCAGGCTCCGGCATGCAGGCCAAAGTGCGGGCAGCCGGGGCGCACGCGCTGCGACGATTCGCGGTGGATCGCCGTCAGGCTAGCCTGCTCCCAGTTGTTCTTCTTGCGGTGGGTGTTGGCGGTGACCAGCTCGAACGGCAGGGCACCGTCGATGAAGATGACCTTGCCGTCGGGCTTGCGGGCGACGCCCTGGGCATCCAGGTCCATGGACTGGACCTGCAGCCAGCCCTCGGGCAGATCGCCGTGGGAATCCTGCGCGGTGGGTTCAAACGAGGGGGATAGTTCTTTCGGTTCGCTCATCCCCCGATTGTCTCAGGCCCGGGCCGGTGCCTGCCCGGGGATCGCCGCAGCCTGCCGGCTCGGTCAGGTCAGCCGCGGTCCGCGCGCGCGGGGCGGCCGCCGACGGATCCCATGGATCCCATGGATCCCATGGATCCCGTGGCGCCCTGCGCGGACGCCAGGGGCAGCTTGTTGACGGTGAGGTCGCAGTTGTAATTGTCCGGCGTGAACACCAGGGTGGCGCCCGGCGCCACCAGCGGCAGGGTCTGGTGGATCTGGTAGGACATGTCCACCGGCGGTTCGGGCGCGCGGTACACGATGTCCTTGTCGGGGCCGTAGACCACGTAGCACGAAGCCGCGGCCGACTGGCTGAAAAGGGCGCCCAGCAGCGCGGCGGCAGCGGCAGTGGCGTATGGGAAGCGGGTCATGGTTCTTCTCCTCGATCTGGCATGTCTGCCTGGGATTATGGAGGCTTTGGCGTGCCGAGCCAATGCAGCCGTGGCTCCATGGCAGCGTCGCGCACCGCCGGGCCCCGCGCGCCCCTTCAACGCAGGTGCAGGTGGTTGGTGTGCTTGACCTCTTCCATCACCGCATAGGTGCGTGTCTCGCGCACCCCGGGCAGTTGCCACAGCACCGCGCCCGCGAACACGCGGTAGGCGTTCATGTCGGCCGAGCGCGTCTTGAGCAGGTAGTCGAACCCCCCTGCCACCATGTGGCACTCCATGATCTCGGGATGCACCTGCACCGCCGCCTTGAACTGGTCGAACACATTCGGCGTGGTGCGGTCGAGCAGCACCTCCACGAACACCAGCATGCCCGCCCCCAGCTTCAGCGGGTTGAGCCGCGCCTCGTAGCCCAGGATGAAGCCGTCGCGCGTGAGGCGCTGTACGCGCGCCAGCACCGCGGTGGGCGACAGCGCGACGGCGTCCGCCAGCTTGAGATTGGCAATGCGCCCATCTTCCTGCAGGATTGACAAAATCTTGCGGTCAATACGGTCCAGATCGGTTTCTATCGTCATTTTGGATAGTGATTTATTCTGACAGACCGCCTATTTTCGACCATTTATTCATCCACAGACCAAGGATCATCGCATCCAGCCGCCCCCGGCAGGCCCTGGGGGCCCAACCACCAATACCCTTGATACCCACCGAAAGACACGCCATGACGCAGCCCATCGGCGCCCTGCCCTCTTCCACCAGCCCCGCCGGCTTTGCCCCGCGCTCGCCCCTGGTCAGCCCGTTGCGCGCCGCCATCACCGCGGCCTACCGGCGCCCCGAGCCCGAGGCCCTGGCCCCGCTGCTGGCGCAGGCCCGTTTGCCGCAGGCGATGGCGCAAGCGGCCGGGCAGCTGGCGCTGCGCATTGCGGGCGCCCTGCGCAGCCGCAAGAGCGCCGGGGGCCGCGCGGGCATCGTGCAGGGATTGCTGCAGGAGTTCGCGCTGTCGTCGCAAGAAGGCGTGGCGCTGATGTGCCTGGCCGAGGCGCTCCTGCGCATCCCCGACAAGGCCACGCGCGATGCATTGATCCGCGACAAGATCAGCAACGGCCAGTGGGAACCCCACCTGGGCAAGAGCCCTTCGCTGTTTGTGAATGCGGCCACCTGGGGCCTGCTCATCACGGGCAAGCTGGTGGCCACGCACAGCGAAGGCAGCCTGGGCGCATCGCTCGGCCGCCTGATCGGCAAGGGCGGGGAGCCGCTCATCCGCAAGGGCGTGGACATGGCCATGCGCATGATGGGCGAGCAGTTCGTGACCGGCGAGACCATTGGCGAAGCCCTGGCCAACGCCCGCCAGATGGAAGGCGAGGGCTTCCGCTATTCCTACGACATGCTGGGCGAGGCCGCGCTGACCAGCGAGGACGCCCAGCGCTACTACGCGTCGTACGAGCAAGCCATCCACGCCATCGGCAAGGCATCCGCCGGACGCGGAATCTATGAAGGCCCCGGCATCTCGATCAAGCTGTCGGCCCTGCACCCGCGTTACAGCCGCGCGCAGTTCGCCCGTGTAATGGACGAGCTGTACCCGCTGGTGCTGCGCCTGACCGAGCTCGCGCGCAGCTATGACATCGGCATCAACATCGATGCCGAGGAGGCCGACCGGCTGGAGCTGTCGCTGGACCTGCTCGAACGCCTGTGCCACGAGCCTTCGCTGGCCGGCTGGAACGGCATCGGCTTCGTGATCCAGGCCTACCAGAAGCGCTGCCCCTTCGTCATCGGCTACGTGGTGGACCTGGCGCGCCGCACGCAGCGCCGACTGATGGTGCGCCTGGTCAAGGGTGCCTACTGGGACAGCGAGATCAAGCGCGCCCAGGTCGACGGGCTGGACGACTACCCCGTGTACACCCGCAAGGTGCACACCGACATCTCGTACATCGCCTGCGCAAGGAAATTGCTGGCCGCGCCCGAGGCCATCTACCCGCAGTTCGCCACGCACAACGCGGAAACACTCGCCACCATCTACCACCTGGCGGGCCACAACTACTATGCCGGCCAGTACGAATTCCAGTGCCTGCACGGCATGGGCGAGCCCCTGTACGAGCAGGTGGTGGGCGCCGTCACCGCCGGCAAGCTGGGTCGGCCCTGCCGCATCTACGCCCCCGTCGGCACGCACGAGACCCTGCTGGCCTACCTGGTGCGCCGCCTGCTGGAAAACGGCGCCAACACCTCGTTCGTGAACCGCATCGCCGACGAGACCATCGCGCTGGAGGACCTGGTGAAGAGCCCCGTCGAGGTGGTGGACCAGCAGGCCGCCGCAGAAGGCGGCGCAGGCCTGCCCCACCCGCGCATCGCCACGCCACGGGGCCTGTACGGCCCGCACCGCGCCAACTCGCGCGGGCTCGACCTGTCGAACGAGAACACCCTCGCGCAACTGGACGCGATCCTGCAGGCCACCGCCAGCCAGGGCTGGACCGCCGGCCCCTTGCTCGGCGCCGACGCCGCGCCCGGCGCGCCGATGCCCGTGCGCAACCCCGCGGACCACCGCGACGTGGTGGGCCAGGTGCAGGAGGCCACGGCCGCCGACGTGGATGCGGCCCTGCAACACGCCCTGCGGGCGGCCCCCTTGTGGGCCGCGACGCCCCCGGCCGAGCGCGCCGCCACGCTCGACCGTGCCGCGGGCCTGCTGGAGGACCGCATGCAGCCCCTGCTGGGTCTGCTGATGCGCGAAGCAGGCAAGAGCTGCAGCAACGCGGTCGCCGAGGTGCGCGAGGCGGTGGACTTCCTGCGCTACTACGCCGCGCAGGTCGAATCCACCTTCGACAACACCACCCACCTTCCGCTGGGCCCCGTGGCCTGCATCAGCCCCTGGAACTTCCCGCTCGCCATCTTCATGGGCCAGGTGGCCGCAGCCCTGGCCGCCGGCAACCCCGTGCTGGCCAAGCCGGCCGAACAAACCCCGCTGATCGCCGCCGAGGCCGTGCGCATCCTGTGGCAGGCGGGTGTGCCGCGCGGCGTGGTGCAGCTGCTGCCCGGCCAGGGCGAGACCGTGGGCGCCCGGCTGATCGGCGACCCGCGTGTGATGGGCGTCATGTTCACCGGTTCGACCGACGTGGCGCGCATCCTGCAACGCGCCATCGCAGGCCGCCTGGATGCCGCCGGCCGCCCCATCCCCCTGATCGCAGAGACGGGCGGGCAGAACGCGATGATCGTGGACTCGTCGGCGCTGGTGGAGCAGGTGGTGGCCGACGCGGTCTCCTCCGCGTTCGACAGTGCCGGCCAGCGCTGCTCGGCCCTGCGCGTGCTGTGCGTGCAGGAGGACGCCGCCGACCGCGTGGTGGAAATGCTCAAGGGCGCCATGGGTGAACTGCGCATGGGCAACCCGGGCGCGCTGCAGGTCGATGTGGGCCCGGTCATCGACGCCGAGGCCCAGGCAGGCATCACCGCGCACATCGATGCGCTCAAGGCCAGGGGCCATCGCGTGTTCCAGCAGTGCCGCTGCAGCGCCGATGAAACGGCCCAGGGCACCTTCGTGCCGCCCACGCTGATTGAACTCCACGGCATCCAGGAACTGCAGCGCGAGGTCTTTGGGCCCGTGCTGCACCTGGTGCGCTATGCCCGCAACGACCTGGACCAGCTGCTCGACCAGATCAACGCCACCGGCTACGGCCTCACGCAGGGCGTGCACACCCGCATCGACGAAACCATCGCCCGCGTGGTGAACCGCGCCCATGCGGGCAACGTCTACGTGAACCGCAACATGGTGGGCGCCGTGGTGGGCGTGCAGCCGTTTGGCGGCGAGGGCCTGTCGGGCACGGGCCCGAAGGCGGGCGGGCCGCTGTACCTGCTGCGCCTGCTGTCGCGGCGCCCGGCCGATGCGCTGGCACGCACCTTCGCCGCGGTGGACCGCACGGCGCCACCCGACGTGGCAGCGCGCGAACCCTGGCTGGCGCCCCTGCACGCACTGGAGCAGTGGGCACACACGCAGGGCCGCCCCGCGCTGGCGGACACCTGCCGCGCGTTCGCCTCCGCCACCCAGAGCGGCACGGCGCGCACCCTGCCCGGCCCCACGGGTGAGCGCAACGTCTACACCCTGGCCCCCCGGCCCCGCGTGCTGTGCCTGGCCCAGGCCGAAGGCGACCTGCTCACGCAGACCGCGGCCGTGCTGGCCTCGGGCGGCAAGGCCCTGTGGCCTTCCACCCAGGCGGGCTTGCGTGCACAGCTTGCCCCGGCCGTCCAGGCCAGCATCGCGGTGGCGGATCAGGTGCTGGACGACGGCCGCATCGAACTGTCCGCCGTGCTGCACCATGGCGATGCGGCTTCGCTGCACGCGGTGTGCGAGGCGCTGGCCCGCCGTCCCGGCCCCATCGTGGGCGTGACCGCATTGCCCCCGGGCGCCACCGACGTGCCGCTGGAGCGCCTGCTGATCGAGCGCGCACTGAGCGTGAACACCGCCGCCGCGGGCGGCAACGCGAGCCTGATGACGATTGGCTGAGGCGGCCTTGCCCGCAGGATCTGAATAAAAACTGCCCCCACGGCTTATCCTTCAAGCGCTGGCAGCTACTTTTTTTATAGCATTTGATCTAAACCACCCCGCGGCGGCGGATCTTCGCCGGCCGGCGCGGGTTGCCGGCCCTGCTCCGCCTGAAAAAAGGCCGGCAGGCCCAGGCCCCAGCGCCCCAGCACCTGGTAGGGCCCGGGCGAGCCGCGGCGGTTGTAGAGCAGCTGAAAGGCATCCACCCTCCATTCAAGAGGCTCCACGCCGTGTTCCTCCACGGCAGAAGGGCCGTAGAGCAGCGTCATGTGCGGCGTGAACGATGGCTCGGCACGCGCTGGCGCAGGGCCTGGCACGCACGCCCGCAGGGCTTGGCGCAGCGCCTGGTGCAGCGCCACCATGCCCGCCACGCCGGTTTCGCTGCCGCACAGGACCAGGGGCCGCCTGGACTGGCGCCCCTGAAAGCTCAGGCAGCGGTCCAGCCGCAGCGAAAACGCCGGTGCGCGAACTTGCGCGGCGGCCGCACACGCCCACCAGACCTTGCGCGGGCTGAACTCGGCATCCCATCCGAGCGAGGCCAGCGTCACATGCAACCGCTCGGTGCGCACTCTGTGGCCCTCCTCCACCTGGCGGGCGGCCGTCTCCTGGTCGCACAGCCGGACAGCGCGGGCGGCCACGGCGCCATCCGCCAGCACGGCGAAAAAGAGGTGGTGGTCATGGCGCCGCGCGGCTGGAGACAAGGGCAGGTTCTCCATCCCCGGCAGCCACCGCAGGCCGTCAGACATCCCGTTGGCTCCTGAAAAAAGGTGGCGTCCCCACGGCACGCCGATCCTTGCGGACAAGGGTGGCACCGGTACGGACTCGCCCACCGCAGCCCACTGGCCAAAAAGTACAGTTTTTACGCCTCTTACCGGAGGATTGCCAAGGACGAACTGGGAGACCATCGGAGCAAGGCCCAAAGAACCCTCGCCGGCCCCGTGCCACGCCATGGATCGCCCGCCCCACCGAAGGAGTCGCAAGATGTTCGATATTTCACAAGCCACCAACATGCTGACGTCCCTGGGCGTCTCCAGCACCCTGGCGGCCAAGGCGGCCGAGCGCACAGCCCAAAAGCATGCGGACGCCGATCCCCTCACCTTCCTGAAAGAGTTAAAGACCACGCTGGAAGAACTGTCCGCGGAAGGCTCCCAGGGCAAGACGGCGGGTACGGCGGCGACACCCGCCACCGTGTCGGAGACCCAGCCCTATCAATCAACCGCCGCCCTGTACAACAAGGACTCCGGGGCCACCACACAGGCCTCGGCCAAGGCCCCCTTCAGCAACCTGGAGGAATTCCGCGAGTGGGAAGACGGCCTGGGCGACACCTTCGCAGCAGACTATGAGCCACCAGACTATGTCAAGGTTCTTTCTCTATCACTTTCTGCGGGAGATGAGCGCACCGTCAGCCGCTACATGTTCTTCAAGAACCATCCCGAGTTTGCCGCTGACTACGAAGCCATCCGCAGCGGCAAGTTGTCCAAGTTCCCCACGGACGGTTCCACACTGGTGAAAAGCGACCTGTCGACGATGACCAAGGAGACGGCCACTTTCTACAAGAAGAACCCCGCCCAACTGCTTGCGGCAGAGGGCTTCAATATGGATCCAACGCTCGTCAAGATGCGCATGGACGGAAAGATTGACGCTCCAGAGGGCGTCCAAGTATCCGAATGGCTCATGGACAACAAATGGACCAAGGACGGGGTTGTTTCCCAGAACAATCGCGTGGTTCTTGCCCGATCCGACTACATCGGCCTGGATGGCAAGGGCGCCGGCACCTATCGTCTGGGCAAGTACGATACGGTGACGGGGAACATTATCGATACCGACGGGCGGGCCTACGATCCGCTCACCGGTGAAGTCCAGGCATAGAAACCCACGGACACCTTCCACCAACATTGAGCCACGCGGCGACATTTCCCGCATGCGGGCACCACGGACGCTTCTTTCAGCGCTGCATTGACAGCATGCCTCGATGTCCCGCGCATCCTGCAGGGCGACGCCCAATTCCGGCAAGGCGCTGGCGGGCCTGATCTTCTGCGTGGGCATGCGCCATCGGGCGAGATTCTCCGGCGTGTTGGGCAGCGTCCTTGCGATCGGGCTACAGCCCGCAATGCCCTTGAGCGGCGGCCCCGCGAAAACCGCAGGCCTCGTCGCGGGCCTGCCCTGATGGCCGCAACACGCGTTCAGTTTCTCTGGCGGGGTGGGTGAAGGAGCGTGACGCAGGCGCGGTCCGCATGCGGTTCTGACCCGCGGCTTGGCGCCTTCGCTACGCCTTTCTCCTACATCGCACCGGGAACCCATGGCAACACCCGGGCCCGCATGGGAAGATAGCCTGAGCACCACCGGACAGAAATAGGAAACCGAGTCGCCATGAGTATCGTCGTCTACTGGCAAGAACAGCCCGGGGTGCCTGGGATGGAGATTTTTGACTCCGGAAAACTCCAGGCCGCGCTGGCTCTGTGCGAGATCAAACGCAAGGAAGGAAAGCGCCATGTGTGCATCTCGAGCGAACTGGCGGAGAGCGTGGGGCATGCCGGTGTGAATACGGTGGCAGATCGGCGGCTGCCAGATGGTTCGCCCTACGATTGGACGAAGTCCCACCGCGGCGCGGGCCCCCAAAATCCTGGAGGCAAGACCGGCGGGCAGTGAAATCCCGCTGCGAGGAAGCTTCTGCCCTGGCCTCCCGGTGTGCAGCCGCGTCGCCGCACTGCCGCCCGCCAGCCAAAGCGACCCACTGGATGATTTTTCAACGTACCCAAGGGGCTGCCATGATCAATCCCATCCCCGCAAAACCCCAGACGCACGAGCCCGAAACTCCGGAGAGGCCGAATCCTGTGCCGAGCGAGTCCGAGCCGGAAAGCCGCCCCGTCCCCGCCTCGGTGCCAGAGAAGCCCGGCGAGGTGAAACCCGCGTATCCCGAGCCGGAGATTCCCGGCCAGTAGCGCGGGCTGGACGCCCGCGCGGGCGCCTCCATCGGCAGCACGCAACACAACGCCTGCGTGGCCTGGATCGGCCCGTGATTCCAGTACGCCCCGCCCGCCCAGGCGAGCACCCCGTGTCCAGCGTTCCAGACCCTCTTATTGCAATTGATAATTCATTTGCAATAATATAAACCCATGGAACACCGCCACCATCCCTACTTTCATCGCAAGGCCTGGGAGCGCACGCACCCGATTCGTGCCTGCCGGATCTCCATGGGCGGCATGGTGACGCAAGGCCTGGCCGCGCAGCGCCACGGTATGGTTTTGCAGGGGCGCTGCGCCGACTGCGCGGCCGAAGCGGCGGGCGCATGAGGGGTGTCGCAAGCCTGCTGATGGCCGGCGCCTGGAAACGGGTCGTGGGTGCGCTGGCGCTGATCGCGCTGCTGTGGCTCGCCGTGGCCTGGGCCATCTCCTGATGACAGCCCTCCCCCAACACGCGGCGATCCGCCTGCGCAACCTGACCGTGGCTTACCGCGGCCACCCGGCCGTGCACCACCTGTCGGGCGACTTCGCACCGGGTTCGCTCACCGCCATCGTCGGGCCCAACGGCGCGGGCAAGACCACCTTGCTGGCGGCCATCATGGGGCGCGTCTCGCCGGTCGAAGGGGAGGTGCAGCGCGCAGCCGGCGCCGCCGGCTGCATCGCCTGGCTGCCGCAGCAGGCCGAGATCGACCGCAGCTTTCCGATCCGCGTGTTCGATCTGGTCGCGCTGGGCCACTGGTCGCGCGTCGGAAGCCTGCGCGGACTCGACGCGCCGCAGCGCGAGGCCGTGCACCACGCACTCGATGCGGTTGGCCTGGCCGGCTTCGAACGCCGCGGGATCGCCGAGCTGTCCGCGGGCCAATTCCAGCGCGTGCTGTTCGCGCGCGTGCTGCTGCAGGATGCACCGGTGATCCTGCTCGATGAGCCCTTCAACGCCATCGATGCGCGCACCACCGCCGACCTGCTCGCCGTGGTGGCCCGCTGGCACGCCGAGTCGCGCACCGTCATCGCGGTGCTGCACGACCTGGAGCAGGTACGCCGGCATTTCGACCGCACGCTGTTGATGGCGCGGCGCTGCGTGGCCTGGGGACCGACCGCAGAGGTATTGCACGCCGAGCACCTGTTCCGCGCCCGGCAGATGGCCGAGGCCTGGGACGACGGTGCGGCACTGTGCGAGGAAGCCGCATGACGCTGGCGTCCCTGCTCCTCCAGCCGTTCTCCGAGTACGGCTTCATGCGCCGCGCGCTGGTCGCGACGCTGGCCCTGAGCCTGGGCAGCGCGCCGATGGGCACGCTGCTGGTGCTGCGGCGCATGAGCCTGGTGGGCGATGCCATGGGCCACGCGCTGCTGCCGGGGGCCGCGCTGGGGTTTCTGATCGCCGGCTTCTCGCTGCCGGCCATGAGCCTGGGCGGCTTCTTCGCGGCGCTCGCGGTCGCGCTCGCGGCGGGCTTCGTGACGCGGACCACGTCGCAGCGCGAGGATGCGAGTTTCGCCGCCTTCTACCTCATCGCGCTCGCGCTGGGCGTGCTGATGCTCTCCACGCACGGCAGCAGCGTCGATCTGATGCACCTGCTGTTCGGCACCATCCTGGCCGTGGACGATGCGGCGCTGCTGCTCATCGCCAGCGTCGCCAGCGTGACGCTGGCCGTCCTGGCCGTGATCTATCGGCCGCTGGTGGTGGAGTGCCTGGACCCTGGATTTCTTCGCAATGTCGGCGGCCGCGGCACGCTGGTGCACGCCGTCTTCCTGGTGCTGACCGTGGCGAACCTCGTGGCGGGCTTCCAGGCCCTGGGCACCCTGATGGCCGTCGGCCTGATGATGCTGCCCGCCACGGCGGCGCGCTTCTGGGCGGCGGAAGTCTGGAGCCTGGCGCTGGTGGCCGCCGTCATCGCGGCGCTCTCGGGCTTCATCGGTCTGCTGCTGTCGTACCACGCGCAGTGGCCGTCGGGCCCGGCCATCGTGCTGGTCGCGGGCATCGCCTATCTGCTCTCCGTCGCCGCGGGCCCCCGCGACGGCCTTCTCTGGCGCCACCGGCGCCGTCCACACCGCAAGGCCTGACATGACCCTCTCCCGCCGATCTTCCGTCGCGGCGCTGCTGCTGGCGCTGGCTGCCTCTCCCGCGTTGGCGCAATCCGAACGGCCGCTGCGGGTCGTTGCCAGCTTTTCCATCCTGGCGGACATCGTTCGCGAGGTGGGCGGCGATGCCGTCGACGTCGTCGCCCTGGTGGGCCCCGATGCCGATGCGCACGTGTTCCAGCCCAGCCCGGCGGACGCCCGCCACCTGGCCCGCGCCGACCTGGTCGTGGTCAACGGCCTGGGGTTCGAAGGCTGGATCGACCGCCTGGTGCGGGCCTCGGGCTATCGCGGCAAGGTGGTCACCGCGAGCCAGGGCGTGAAGCTGCGCAAGGATGGGCACGGCCACGGGGGCAAGCCGGGCCACGGCAGCGATCCGCACGCCTGGCAGGACCTCGCGAACGCTGAGCGCTACGTTGCGAATGTGCGCGACGCGCTGGGCGGCCTGCGGCCCGCTTCTGCGGGCGTGTTCGCGCAGCGCACGGCGCGCTACACCGAGCAGATCCGGGCGCTCGACCGCGAGGTGCGTGCGCAGCTCGCGGCCGTTCCGCGCCCCAAGCGCCGGGTGATCACCTCGCACGATGCCTTCGGCTACTTCGGTGCGGCCTATGGCGTCGATTTCCTGTCGCCGCAGGGCGTGAGCACCGACGGCGAGGCTTCGGCCGCCGATGTGGCGAAGCTGATCGACCAGATCCGCCGGCAGGACGTGCGCGCGGTGTTCGTCGAGAACATCACCGATCCGCGCCTGGTGGAGCGCATCGCGAAGGAAGGCGGCGCGGTGCTGGGCGGCAGGCTGTACTCGGACGCGCTCTCGGCGCCGGGCACCGAGGCCGACACCTATCTCAAGCTCTTCGCGCACAACGCCAAGGCGCTGGCTTCCGGCCTGACGGGGACGCGGTGACCGACGGATTGGCAGCCCACCCCGCGGCCTCGGGGCGCGCACCAGACTCCGTCTGTTCCGGCGTTGCCCATGGGCGTACCGCGAACGCGCGGTGCATGAGTTCTTCATCCCGTTGACGGTGACCGGCTGCGCGGCAATGCGGCGGCTTGCCCTTCCAGCGCTGCCCCTGGCAGCTCAGTCCTCGTCCAGCGCCTGAAACCGGTCCGCCAGGAAATCCACCAGCGCCCGCACCGCCGGCAGCAGCCCGCGCCGCGAGGCGAACACCGCGTGGATGATCTCGCGGCGCGGCGCCCAGCCGGGGATTACGTGGACCAGCTGGCCGTGCTCGATCTGCTCGCGCACCATCATGGAGGGCAGCTGCACCACGCCCACGCCTGCGATGGCGGCGGCCCGCAGCGCCAGCATCCCGCGTGTGATCAGGCGCGGCCGGTGGCGAATGGCCGCCCGGGCGTCCTCGGGGCCGACAAGGTTCCACACATGCTCATGCTGCGGCAGGCCCAGGTCCATGCTCGGCAGGCCCGCCAGGTCGGCGGGTGTTTTTGGTATGCCATTGGACAGCAGGCGCGGACATGCCACCAGGCATTGCCCGCGCTCCGCAAGCACGCGCATCACCAGGTCGCTGTCCTCGATCGGCGGCGGACGCACGCGGATGGCCACGTCGATTCCCTCGCCCACCACGTCCACGCGCCGATTGGTTTCCTCCAGATGGATCTCCACGCGCGGATGCGCCACCATGAAAGCCGCCACCATGTCGGCGATGCGCGCATCGAGCAGCGCCACCGGGCAGGTCATGCGCACGATGCCCCGTGGTTCGGCATGCGCCAGCGCAATGGCTTCGTCGGCGGCCTCGGCCTCCACCAGCATCGCCTTGCAATGGCCATAGTAGGTCTGGCCGGTCTCGGTGACGGCAAAACGCCGGGTGGACCGCTGGATCAGGCGCGTCCCCAGGCGCTCCTCCAGCAGCGCGATGCGCCGGCTCAGCTTGGACTTGGGCATGCCCAGCGCGCGACCGGCCGGCGCGAAGCCGCCGTGGTCCACCACCTGCACGTAGTAGTAAAGATCGTTCAGGTCTTTCATCAGGGACAGGCCTTATCGTTCCTTAAATAGAACTCTGATGGCAAATATTGCCAACTACCAGGATCATCGTTCAAACCATATTCTCTATCCATCGGCCAAGACCTTTGTCTGGCGACGCAAGGAGATGCAAATGAAGAAAGTTCTCGGTGTCTACAGCGCTCCCCGTCCACACTGGGTGGGCGATGGTTTCCCTGTCCGCTCGCTGTTTGGCTATGACGGCCTGGGCCAGCACCTGAGCCCGTTCCTGCTGCTCGATCACGCGGCGCCGACGCCCTTCGGGCCGGCCGTGCGCCCTCGCGGCGTCGGCCAGCATCCGCACCGAGGCTTCGAGACCGTGACCATCGTCTACCAGGGTGAACTGGAGCACAAGGACTCCACCGGTGCGGGCGGCCTGATCGGCCCTGGTGACGTGCAGTGGATGACCGCCGGCGGCGGCATCCTGCACGAGGAATTCCACTCGCGCGCCTTCACCGAACGCGGGGGCACCATCGAGATGGTGCAGCTCTGGGTCAACCTGCCCGCGAAGGACAAGATGGCCGCGCCGGGCTACCAGGCCCTGGTGGATGCGCAGATTCCAACCGTGGACCTGCCCGAGGGCGCGGGCCGGGTGCGGGTGATTGCCGGCGAGTTCGACGGGCATCGCGGCCCGGCGCGCACCTTCACGGCGATGGATGTGTGGGACATCCGCATCGGCCAGGGCAGCGTGGGCCGCTTCGACGCGAAGGACGGTCATACGCTGGCGCTGGTCGTGCTGCACGGCACGGTGCTGGTCAACGGCAGTGCGATCGCACGCGAAGGCCAGTTGGTGCACCTCGAGCGCGCCGGCAGCGGCGTGGAGATCGAGGCCCACAGCGATGCGACCGTGCTGTGGCTGTCGGGCGAACCGATCGACGAGCCTGTGGTGGGCTACGGCCCCTTCGTGATGAACAGCGAGGCCGAGATCCGCCAGGCCATGGCCGACTTCAGCAGCGGCCGCTTCGGCCTGATGACGGCCTGAGCACACGAGGCTTTCCAGAAGGAAGGCCTCCCCTCTTTTCCCTTCGGCGCGGTGTTGGCTTTCCGGACTTGCTGGCCGGAGGGGCACGGCTGCGTCCCATCCGCCCGTCCCGGGCAATTTGCAAACTCCAGGAGATGACCATGAACACCCCCAACACCATCGCCAACTTCAGCGGCGCACGACCGATCATCGACCCTGACAACGCGGCGATGCTCCTGATCGACCACCAGAGCGGCCTGTTCCAGACCATCAAGGACATGCCCTTCACCGAGGTACGCAGCAACGCGACGACGCTGGCCAAGGTGGCAACGCTGGCCAAGATGCCGGTCATCACCACGGCCTCGGTGCCACAGGGTCCGAACGGTCCGCTGATCCCCGAGATCCACAAATACGCACCGCACGCGCAGTATGTGGCGCGCAAGGGCGAGATCAACGCCTGGGACAACCCCGAGTTCGTCGCCGCCGTGAAGGCCACGGGGCGCAGGCAGCTCATCATCGCCGGCACCATCACCAGCGTGTGCATGGCCTTTCCGAGCATCGCGGCGGTGCATGAGGGCTACCAGGTGTTCGCCGTCATCGATGCCTCGGGCACCTACTCGAAGATGGCCCAGGAGATCACGCTGGCGCGCATCGTGCAGGCCGGGGTGGTGCCGATGGACACGGCCGCCGTGTGTTCTGAAGTGCAAAAGACCTGGAACCGCGAGGATGCGCTGCAATGGGCCGAGGCCTACAGCGCCGTGTTCCCGCCCTACCAGCTGCTGATCGAAAGCCATGCCATGGCGCAGGAAGTGGCAAGGAGCCACGAGCCACTGGATTCGCAGCGTTCCTGAATCAGGGGCGAAACCCGCCATGGGGGTGAACGCTCCACTTCAGCAGCAGGTGTAGCAATGGTTGCCCCCGCCAGAGCCATGCATCGCACGTCCCGCACAAGCATCGCCCTGAATGGATCTCACCCTCGCCCAACAAACGGCATCCTGGTGGCCATCACCGTGTGAAACAGCACGTTCGCCTCCAGAGGCAGGCTGGCCATGTACAGCACCGACTGCGCCACGATGTCGGCATCCATCAAGGGTTCGATGGCGATTTCCCCATTGGCCTGCGGCACCCCCTTGGCCATGCGCGACGCCAAGTCCGTCATGGCATTGCCAATGTCGATCTGGCCTACCGCGACGTTGTATGCGCGCCCGTCAAGTGCCGCAGTTTTCGTCAGACCCATCACGGCATGTTTTGTCGCGGTGTAGGCGGCCGAGTTGGGCCGGGGCGCGTGTGCAGAAATCGAGCCATTGTTGATGATGCGCCCGCCCTGCGGGGTCTGATCGCGCATGGTCCGAAAGGCCTGCTGCAGGCAATAAAACATGCCGTTCAGGTTCACATCCACCACGTCGCGCCACTGCTGCGGTGTCCAGTCCAAGAAGGAGCCGGGTGGATTGCCTCGTCCCGCATTGTTGAACAGCAAGTCCACGCGCCCGAAGCGGGCGACGGCCTGTGCAAAGAGGCTTTCCACGGCGGCGGGGTCGCACACATCGGTGGGCACGCACAGCATGCGGGCTCCCGCGCCAAAGCTTGCCTGGGCCTGCGCAGCCACTTCTTCCAGGAGTGCGGCGCGTCGCCCTGCCAGCACGACGCAATAGCCGTTGCCCGCCAGGGCGAGTGCAACAGCCTTGCCAATACCGGAACCGGCGCCCGTGACCACGGCAACTTTTTCAGCGTTCATTCTTGGTGTCCATTCAATTTCGGGAAGACTGGCGGGCAAGCGCGCCATGCAGAAAGTCTAGCGGCACCGCGCCGAGGATGTCGGGTCGAAACGGGATCTCCTTGCGCTGGCTTGGCTGGCGGCTCTTCTCACGCAGTTGCGGCACCGCCCTCGGGATTTTTTTGCCGTGTGTGCTCCCGCAGGGTTGCCGTCAACACCTTCTTCGCCACGTCAACGTGGGCGACAGGGGGCACCTTCCACAATGTTCAACAGATCGTCGTCGAGGGTCCGCTCTGGTTGCACAACGTTTGGGTGGGATGCCGAGGGACGCCGCAGGTCTCATCACGCGCCAAGGTGTTCGGCACTGCTGCTGCTCGTCAAAGAGCTGGGAGACGGAAGCGCCCCCTCACGGGGCAGGCGCAGGGGCCGTGGAGCCGTCGGGAAGGCCTTCGCGCCAGACCTTCACGCTGGGGAACTCGCGGGTGCAGCCAGTGCACACCAACCTCTCCGCGTAGCGCATTGCTCCGGCAGCATCCCGCGCGACGACGCGCCGGTAGCTGGTTGCGCCGCAAAAGCTGCAGCGGTTGGTGGAGGTTTGCTTTTGGGGCTGCATGGAGAGGAATTTGTACATCGACTTCAGGGACGCACCGGCCAGCCCGTTGGCCGGGTGCCGGTACAGCTTCTGCGAAAAAAAGGGGGCATGCAGTGTGCCGATGATAGATGCGGACGGCCCGGCCGGTGCGCCGCGCAGGCAGTTGGCGGGAGGGTCATTGGGCATTCCCCGGCGGCACCGCGCGAAAAACCTCCCGATCGGCAGCCAGAGAGAGCGACGCAAGCCCAGGCTTTCAACCTCTGCCCGGGCGCCTGCGGATGATGGGCTTTGACCGTTCGCATCCAGACGGCGCAGAGCGCCTTCAATCCAGTGCGAGCGCTGCCAGCGCCTTGCGCGGCCCCATCTCGCGCACCTCGTCAATCCAAGCCAATTGCGCCGCACGCGGGGTGACGCCGCGCGTCTCCCATTTGTAGACCGACAGCGAAGAAACGCCCAGCAAGATGGCCAGTTGCGCCTGCGTGATGCCCAGCGCCGTGCGCATCTGGCGGAGCACATCGGGCTAAAATTCGCCTTGCGGCTTCGCGGATACGCGCTCTGCAGACGCAGCCTCCAGCTCGGCCGCTTTGGGGGCATGCCGCCGGGTGGCCTTGAGCTGAGACGCCAGCGCTTTGACCTCGCGCTTGAGCGCCGCGATCCCGGACCGGTGGCTGGTGACTGCCTTGCGCATGCCCTGTAGTTCGGGTCTAAGCTCCTTGCGGGCCATGCGGATCACCTCGGCGTGAAAGGCACTGGAAAAAGTACTCATGGCGGGGATCGTATGTGAAAGCCCCTCCCGGTGATGGGAAGAGGCTATGCACTCCGGTGGGCCCCAGTCTGCGCATGCAGCAGGCATCCTGTATGCGGACGGACCGCAACCAGAATGCCTCCCAGAAGAACTGGCGATGGTCCGAAGGACGCCAGTTCACTCCCACTCGATCGTCGCCGGCGGCTTGCTCGACACGTCGTAGGTCACGCGGTTGATGCCGCGCACCTCGTTAATGATGCGCCCCGACACCTTCTTGAGCAGGGCGTACGGCAGTTCGGCCCAGTCGGCGGTCATGAAGTCGCTGGTCTGCACGGCGCGCAGGGCGACCACGTAGTCGTAGGTGCGGCCATCGCCCATCACGCCCACGCTCTTCACTGGCAGGAAGACGGTGAAGGCCTGGCTGGTGAGGTCGTACCAGGTCTTGCCGGTGGCTTCGTCGGTGAAGTTGCGCAGCTCTTCTATGAAGATGGCGTCGGCGCGGCGCAGCAGGTCGGCGTACTCTTTTTTCACCTCGCCCAAAATGCGCACGCCCAGGCCGGGGCCGGGGAAGGGGTGGCGGTAGACCATTTCGGGCGGCAGGCCCAGGGCCACGCCGAGTTCGCGCACTTCGTCCTTGAACAAATCGCGCAGGGGCTCCAAAAGCTTCAGGCCCAGCTGCTCGGGCAGGCCGCCCACATTGTGGTGGCTCTTGATGGTGACGGCCTTCTTGCTCTTGGCGCCGCCGGATTCAATCACGTCGGGGTAGATGGTGCCCTGGGCCAGGAAGGTGGCGCCTTTGTGGCCTCCATCGCCAGCCTTCAGTTTCGCGGCTTCGGCCTTGAACACGTCGACGAACAGGCCGCCGATGATCTTGCGCTTGGCTTCGGGTTCGCTCACGCCGGCCAGCTTGCCCAGGAACAGGTCGCTGGCGTCCACGCGGATCACCTTGGCGTGCAGCTTGCCGACGAACATGTCCATGACCATGTCGCCTTCGTTCAGGCGCAGCAGGCCATGGTCGACGAACACGCAGGTGAGCTGGTCGCCGATGGCGCGGTGGATGAGAGCCGCGGCCACGGACGAATCCACACCGCCGGAGAGGCCCAGGATGACTTCTTCATCACCCACCTGCTGGCGGATCTGCTCCACGGCCTCGGCGATGTGGTCGCGCATGACCCAGTCGGGGTTGGTGCCGCAGATGCCGAGCACGAAGCGCTCCAGCAGCGCCCTGCCCTGCACGGTGTGCGTGACTTCGGGGTGGAACTGCACGGCGTAGAAGCGGCGGTCTTCGTCGGCCATGCCGGCGATGGGGCAGCTGTCGGTGCTGGCCATGAGCTTGAAGCCCGGGGGCAGCTCGGTGACCTTGTCGCCGTGGCTCATCCAGACGTTGAGCATGCCGTGGCCTTCGGGGGTGGTGAAGTCGGCGATGTCCTTGAGCAGCGCGGTGTGGCCGCGGGCGCGCACGGCGGCAAAGCCGAACTCGCGCTTGTGGCCGGTTTCGACCTTGCCACCGAGTTGCTGCGCCATCGTTTGCATGCCGTAGCAGATGCCCAGCACGGGCAGACCCAATTCGAACACGACCTGGGGAGCGCGGTCGGTGGTGTCCTCGGTCACGCTGGCGTGGCTGCCGGAGAGGATGATGCCCTTGAGCGAGCCGTCCTTCGCGTAGTCACGCACCCACTCGTCCGTCACATCGCAGGGGTGCACTTCGCAGTACACGTTGGCTTCGCGCACGCGGCGCGCGATGAGCTGGGTGACTTGCGAGCCGAAATCGAGGATGAGGATTTTCTGGTGTTGCATGGCGGTGGGTGGTCGAGGGGATGACAAGAAACGGGGCGCCTGATCAAAGGCTGGAGAGGTCGAGAAGTGGTACGCCGCTGCGCTGGGCGGCGGCGGCTTGCGCGGCATCGAAGGTGGCCAGGGGCAGGCGCAGGGAGCGGGCCAGCCACAGGTAGGCGGCGTCGAACGTGGGCAGGCCGGTGTCGAGCGCAACGTCTAGCACGGCCTTGTGCTGGGCGGGGGCCAGTTCGTGCAGCTCCACACGGTGGCGAATGGCTTCGAGCACGCCCCACAGGCCTTCGACCGATGCGGGCGGGATGCGGCCGCTGTGAACGCCGCTGGAGATGAGGTTGCTGCACTCCCACTGCCAGAGGTTGGGGGCCTGGGGCTCGACCTCGTCGCGGCGGATCAGGGTGTAGAGGCGGCGCGTGTGCTCGCTGGCCGCATCGGGCAGCAGCCAGGCGGCGGTGACGGAGGCGTCGAGGACGAAGGCAGTCATGCCGCAGCCCTGCCCTTGCGGCGCAAGGTGTCGGGAGTGGCCACTTCGCCTGCGGGCCGGATGCTGGCGTGCAAAGCATCCATCTGGCCCAGCTCGCGAGCGATCTGCTCATCGGTGATGACGGGGCGGCGGCGCACGGGCAGCAGGCGCACAACCTCTTTGCCGTGGCGGGTGATGCGCACCTCTTCGCCCTGCTCGACCAGCTCGATCAGGGCGGAGAACCTGCTTTTGGCTTCGTAGATGCCGACGGACTGCATGGATGCGCGACCCCCCCCCCAAAAAAAAGAAAAAGTCTGGCCTGAATGGTGAATTCAGATCAGACTATATCATTCTGACCAGATATTTTCAATCAGGCCAGATTGGATCGGCGGTGCTCAGTCAGCCCTGTAGTTAGGGGCCTCCTTCGTAATTTGAACGTCGTGCACGTGGCTTTCGCGGATACCGGCAGTGGTGATCTCCACGAACTCGGCCTTGTTGTTCATGTCCTCGATGGTGGCGCAACCGCAGTAGCCCATGGCGGCGCGCACGCCACCGGCCATCTGGAACACGATGGAGACCATGGAGCCCTTGTAGGGCACGCGGCCTTCGATGCCCTCGGGCACGAGCTTGTCGGCGTTGGGATTGCCGGTGGTGGATTCCTGGAAGTAGCGGTCGGCGCTGCCCTGCTGCATGGCACCGATGCTGCCCATGCCGCGGTAGCTCTTGTAGCTGCGGCCCTGGAACAGGATGACTTCGCCGGGAGCTTCTTCGGTGCCCGCGAACATGCCGCCCATCATGATGGTGCTGGCGCCTGCGGCCAGCGCCTTGGCGATGTCACCGCTGTAACGCACGCCGCCATCCGCGATCAGCGGCACGCCCGTGCCCTTGAGGGCGGTGGCCACGCTGTCGATGGCCATGATCTGGGGCACGCCCACACCGGCCACGATGCGCGTGGTGCAGATGGAGCCCGGGCCGATACCGACCTTGACCGCGTCGGCGCCCGCCTCGACCAGCGCCAGCGCGGCCGCGCCGGTGGCGATGTTGCCGCCGATCACGTCGACCTGCGGGTAGTTCTGCTTGACCCAGCGCACGCGCTCGATCACGCCCTTGCTGTGGCCATGGGCGGTGTCGACCACGATGGCGTCCACACCGGCCTTGACCAGGGCTTCCACGCGCTCTTCGGTGCCTTCACCCACGCCGACAGCGGCGCCCACGCGCAGGCGGCCCGAGGGATCGCGGGCGGCGTTGGGGAAGCTGGTTTGCTTGGTGATGTCCTTGACGGTGATCAGGCCCTTGAGCTCGAACGCGTCGTTCACGACCAGGATGCGCTCGAGCTTGTGCTTGTTGAGCAGCGCCTTGGCTTCGGCAGGCGAGGTGCCTTCCTTTTCGTTGACGGTGATGAGCTTCTCGCGCGGGGTCATGATCTGGTGGACCTTGACGTCGTAGCGCGTTTCAAAGCGCAGGTCGCGGCCCGTGACGATGCCCACCACCTTGCCGCCGTCGCACACCGGAAAGCCCGAGATGCCGAGCTGTTCGGACAGCTGCAGCACCTGCAGCACGGTGTGCTCGGGGGTGATGACGACCGGGTCGCGCAGCACGCCGGATTCATAGCGCTTGACCTTGGCCACCTGGGCGGCCTGCTCCTGCGCCGTGAGGTTCTTGTGCACGATGCCGATGCCGCCCTCCTGGGCAATGGCAATGGCCAGGCGCGCCTCGGTCACGGTGTCCATGGCGGCGGACACGAGCGGCAAGTTCAGTTGGATATTGCGGGAGAGTTTCGTCGCGAGGGACGTGTCCTTGGGCAGGACCTGGGAGTACGCTGGCACCAGCAACACATCGTCGAAGGTGAGCGCTTTTCCAAGAAGGCGCATGAGAAAGCTCCAAAAAACGGATTGTACCCGCGTCCGCGGGGCGCCGCAGGGCTCGCGCTCCTTTGCGCACGCACTGGCGGCTGCGTTGCTGCACGGCTAAACTTGCCTGCATGAAATTGCACAAGCTTGTTTTGCTGGCCGTTGCCTGCACCTGGGCCCTGGGTGCCGCTGCCCAATGGCAGTGGATCGACAAGGACGGCCGCAAGGTCTTCAGCGACCGCCCGCCGCCACAGGACATCCCGGAAAAGAGCATCCTCAAGCAGCCAAGCTACGCGGCTGCACGCGTGCCCGCGGCTGCGGCAGCCGCCAGTGCGCCGGAAGCGGCCGATGCCCCCGCCTCGGCTGCTGCGCCTGCGGCCGCATCCCCCCGCGCTCCCGCCAGCGCCGCCGGCAAGGACAAGGAGCTGGAAAAGCGCAAGGCTGAGGCAGAGGCCGCCGAAGCCGCCAAGAAGAAAGCCGAAGACGACAGGATCGCCAAGGCCAAGGCAGAAAACTGCACCCGTGCGCGCGCGGCCAAGGCCACTTTCGAGACCGGCGCGCCGATCAGGCAGAGCAATGCACAGGGCGAGCGCGTCTTCCTGGACGAGGCCCAGCGCAATGCAGAGGTCAAGCGCATCGACACGATCATCGCCTCCGACTGCAAACGCTGACCGGTCATCCGTGGCAAAAAAACGGCGCCTGGGGCGCCGTTTTTGTTTCAATTGGTATCCCGATCAGTAGCCTGACTTGCCGCCCGGCCGCTGCCGCGCGAAGAGGCCCGTGGAACGCGCGCCCTGCCGGGCAAACCGCTCGCGGCGTGCCACCTTGGGGTCCACCTTGAGCTCCCGGTACAACTCCACGCGGTCCCCGTCCTTGAGCAGCGTCGTCTCGGGCATGGCACGGCCCCAGATGCCGCACGCCATGCCCTCGCGCCGCGCAGCCATCTGCCCGGCGGCTTGCAGGGCGTCGGCGAGCGTGCTTCCAGGGTGCAATTGCACAGTGCATTCGCTGACCTGCCGAGGCGCCAGCGAGACCAGCACGGTGATCCGCATCAGAGCGGGTGCGCGCGGGGTTGCGATGTCCGCACCAGCCGGCTCCTCAGCCATACACCTGTTCCGCGCGCTTCACGAAGGCATCGACCATGCTGCCCGCGATGCGGTCGAACACAGGGCCTACCAGCGCCGCCAGGGCCGCGTTGTCAAAACCGTAATTCAGGCTCAACTCCACACGGCAGGCCCGCTGGCTGCCATCGCCCACGGGGTGAAAAAGCCAGTCGCCGTCGAGCTGCGAGAAAGGCCCCTTGACCAGCCGCATCCGCACGCGCCGGCCTGCCTCATGGGTGTTGTGCGTCACGAAGGTCTGGCGGATGCCGCCAAATGAAATGCCTACCTCGGCGGTCATGCCCTCTGCGGTCTGCTCGAGCACGGCGGCATGGTCGCACCATGGCAGGAACTGGGGGTAGTGCTCCACCCCGGTGACCAGGGCAAACATTTCTTCGGGGCTATACCAGATGAGGACGGACTTGTGGACGGTTTTCATGCAGACGGCGCCTGCACCGGTGCGCGCAAGCCAGAGGAAATTAGAATCGCGGGTGCGAGACGACGACAATTGTAGGGAGGCCTTTTATCTCCCGGTTTGCGCCGCATCTTTTAAAGCGTGTCCTGAGCCTCAAGTACCTGCGTCCGGGTCCAACCTTTCGGGAAAGCCGGGGAAAGGCCCGGCCACGTTGTCGCAGTCCGCTTGCAGTATCGATACTTTGGCGCGTCCTGCGCCCATCTGCCGGGCCTTTCTCCGGTTTTCGCGGGCACGTAAAAGTGCAAACACGCTCTCACCCCATGGCCAAAAAACCAGATCCTACGTCCCGCATTGCCGACAACAAAAAAGCGGCCTTCAACTATTTCTTCGAGGAGCGCCACGAGGCGGGCATGGTGTTGCACGGCTGGGAGGTCAAGGCGCTGCGCGAGGGCAAGGTGCAATTGACCGACGGCTATGTGCTGATACGTGATGGAGAGCTGTACCTGCTCGGTTGCCTGATCAACCCGCTCAAGACGGCCTCGACCCACGTCAACCCCGAATCCGCGCGCACCAAGAAACTGCTGCTCAAGAAGGACGACATCAAGCGCCTGATCGGCAAGGTCGAGCAAAAGGGCTACACGCTGGTGCCATTGAACCTGCACTGGAAGAACGGCTTCGTGAAATGCGAGATCGCCTTGGCCAAGGGCAAGGCCGAGCACGACAAGCGCGACACCATCAAGGACCGCGAAGGCAAGCGCGAGGTCGAGCGCGCCATGAAGAGCAGAAACCGCTAGCCTGCGCGCCATCGCACGGCGGGCTCGGGCCGGGAAGCGCCACATCGATGCCAGCCCGGCCGGTTTTTTGCGGCGGCGTGGAATAAACCACGGTGCCCATGTGTTTGTCCCGGTGCAAGGCCGCATTCGCGCCGCCTGCACCCACTCTGGAGAAACCCATGAAGAAATTTGTCTCGATGGCGGCAGCATTCATCGCCGTTGCCGGTATGGCGGGCTGTGCCTCCATGGCCGACGCGCCCGTGAAAACCGTGGACGGCGTGCTCGTCGGCGCGGGCGGCATGACGCTCTACACCTTTGACCGCGACGCGGCAGGCAGCGGCAAATCGGTCTGCAACGGGCCCTGCGCCACCAACTGGCCCCCGCTCATGGCCAGCACGGCGCCGGGCGGCGACTACAGCATCGTGACCCGTGATGACGGCAAGACCCAGCTGGCCTACAAGGGCAAGCCGCTGTACTACTGGCTCAAGGACACCAAACCCGGCGACAGGACCGGCGACGGCGTGAACCAGGTCTGGCGCACTGCCCGCCCCTGAGGGCGAGCGCGCCCATCCCACCGCGCCATGAACCGCACCCAGGTTGTCGAGCAATTGCCAGGCCTGCGCCGCTATGCCCGGGTGCTGACAGGTGACGCCTGGGCGGCCGACGACCTCGTGCAGGACACGCTGGAGCGCGCCTGCAGCAAATGGCTGCTGTGGCGCACCGGCAGCGACCTGCGCGCATGGCTTTTCACGCTCATGCACAACCTCTATCTCAACCAGCGCCGCGCGATGCCCGCGCTGGCGCCGCTGGACATCGAGGACGTCCGCGACCAGTTGCCCGGCGCGCCGGTGCCCTCGGACGACGCGCTGGACCTGGAACGCTGCCTGCAGCGCCTGCCCGCGGACCAGCGGGTCGTGCTGCTGCTGGTGGCCATGGAGGACATGAGCTACGAGGACACGGCCCGCATCCTGGCCGTCCCCGTGGGCACGGTGATGTCACGGCTGTCGCGCGCCCGCGCCCGGCTGCGGGTACTGATGGAGCGCACATCGGTGCCTGCGCCATCCCCCTCACCAGCCACGGTGGCAGCCGCCCCACAGACCCAGTCCCAGCCCCCGGCGCTGCGCCGCCTGAAATGACGACGACCCGCGACACTGCCATGGAACCGCGCTCCCACGCCCCGCCCCTCCCCGAAGACGATCCCGCCTGGCACGCCCTGGCGGACGGCCGCCTCCCGGCCGCGCAGGCCGCAGCCTTGCGCCAGCAACTGGAAGGCAACGAGGCCGCGCGCGATGCCATCGCCCATTGGCAACAGGGGCGCGATCAGCTGCAGGCACTGCACCAGGATCTGCTCCATGCCGCCGTGCCCGATGCGTTGCTGGCCGCTGCGTTGCGCGCCGCGGGACACCAGGAACGGCAGGCACAGTGGTGGCGCTGGGGCGGCCTGGCCGCGTCGGTGCTGCTGGCCTTCGCGCTGGGGTGGGCGGGGCGTGGCCAGTGGGCAGGCGGCCCGGCCCCGGGCCACCAGCCTCTGGCGGGCGATGCGGCAGCGCTGCTGGCCACGGCGCCGGCGCAGCGCTTTGCCCAGCAGGCCGCCGTGGCCCATGCGGTCTACCAGCCGGAGGTCCGCCATCCGGTGGAAGTCACCGCGTCGCAGCAGGAGCATCTGGTGCAGTGGCTCTCCAAGCGGCTGGGCAAGCCGCTGAAGGTGCCCGTGCTCGCCCCGCAAGGCTATGAGCTGGTGGGAGGCCGCCTGCTGCCGGGCGACACCGGGGCGCGTGCGCAGTTCATGTACCAGAATGCTGCGGGCCAGCGCATCACGCTGTACCTGGGCGCACTCGCCCCCACGGCCACCACGGCGCTTTCTCGCCACGGTGCGCCACCGCCGCACGACAACCCGCCCGCCACCACGGCCACGGCGGCAGCGGCCTTCCAGTTCACGCAGGAAGGCCTCGTGCCCGGTTTCTACTGGACCGAGGGAAGCTTTGGCTACGCGCTCAGCGGACAGCTATCGCGCGCCGAATTGCTCGCGCTGGCCACGGCGGTATACAGGCAGCTGCAGCTCTAGTGTCCCGAGTTAGAAATTCGGTTCATAAAGTAACTTCCAACTCGGGACACTAGCGTTCGCACCGGCCTGGGTTCAGGTCAGTTCAATCCAGGTCAGGCCAGGGCCGCCAGCGGGTGCGCGTGCGCGGGCCAGGGGCTGGCGAAGAACGGTGCCACCATCGCGGGCGCCACGTCCTCGATGCGGCCGGGGTTCCACTTCGGCGCATGGTCCTTGTCCACGGCCAGGGCGCGGATGCCCTCCACCGTCTCGCTCTGGCCAGGGCGCAGGAAGAAACAGTGGCGCACCATGTCGCGCTCCATGCGCAGGTCATCGGCCAGGCCCATGCCGCGCGCACGCCGGATCTGCTCGAGCACCACGTGCAGCATCAGCGGCGAGCGCTTGCGCAGCGTGGCCGCCGTGGCACGCGCCCAGTCGGTATCGGCCGCCTCGAGCGCAGCGACGATCTCGCCCACGCTGGGCAACGAGAAATATTGGTCAATCTGGGCTCTAGCGCTTGACTGGTGTGCGCTGACAGCTATGAATTTGGAAGCAACGTAGTCACGGACCGCAGGGCCATCCGCAAATCCCCCGGCCCCCAGCGCCTCCCACACGGCGGATTGCTGGTCCGAGGGCAGGCAGCCATCCGCCAACTGGTTTTCGATGGCATCACCCGCGCCGATGGTGTCGCCCGTGAGGGCCAGCCACTCGCCCACGCGGCCGGGGCAGCGCGAGAGGAAGTAGCCGCCACCCACGTCAGGGAACAGGCCGATGGCCGTCTCGGGCATCGCCATCTTGGTGCGCTCGGTCACCACCCGCAGCGCTGCCCCCTGGCTGATGCCCATGCCGCCGCCCATCACGATGCCGTCCATGAACGCGATGTAGGGCTTGCCGTAGTTGTGGATCAGGTGGTTGAGCGCGTATTCCTCGGTGAAGAAGTCTTCCAGCAGGGGGTTACCCTGGCTGCCCGCCTGGTGCAGGAAGCGGATGTCGCCGCCCGCGCAGAAGGCACCGAACGGGCCCTCCTTGTTGCTGCCGCGAATCGCCACCGCCAGCACCCGCGCATCGTTCTGCCAGGCCAGCAGGATGCCCATCAGGTCACGCACCATGCCCAGCGACAACGCGTTGAGCGCACGCGGGCGGTTCAGGGTAATGAAGCCAACCTGGCCACGCACTTCGCTCAACACTTCAGACACTACCGTCTCCGTCATTTTTGTTCCTTCCAACCCAACAGTTCATTGAAAACCAGCGCACCGATCACCAGTGCGCCCCCCGTCAGCACTGCCGTGCCGGGCTTTTCGCCCGCGCCCAGCCATGCCAGCAAGATGCCAAAGATCACTTCGAGCAAACCGAGCAGCGCCATCTCGGGCGCCTTGAGCACACGCCCACAGCGCACGGCCAGCACACAAGGAATGGCCAATTGCACCACGCCCAGCAGCGCCAGCAGGGCCAGGTCATGGGCCGACGCCTGAAAAGGCAGCGCCAGCGGCAGCGTGGCCACCACCGAGATCACCGCGCCGACCAGCACCGCGGGCACCAGGTCCACCGCGTGGCCGTGGCGCTGCGAGTGTTGCACCACCGTCCAGTTGATGGCTGCCGCCACGGGCACGCACAGCGCCACCAGCGTACCCGCCAAGGGCAGGCCCGCCATCTGCGAACCATACATCCACGCAATGCCCAGCCCCGCCACGGCAATCGCAGCCCATGTGCGCGGGGCGATGTGGTGGCCGATGAACACCCGTGCGAACAGCGCGGTGAGCAGCGGCCCCACGGCCATCGTGACCAGCACGTTGGCCACCGGCATGAGCACCAGGGCCACCATGAACGCCGTGAACATCACGCTCCAGCACACCCCTGAGATCCACAGCGCATGGCCACCATGGCGCATGGAGGCAAACACCGCCCTGCCCTGCAGCGCCGGCAGGATGACCAGCAGGGACAGCAGTGTGAAAAAGCTGCGCCAGAAGGTCACCTCAAAGCTCGCCGCATGTTCCAGGTGGCGCGTGACCACGCCAGCGATGGACCACATCAGGGTCACCGCCACCATCAGCACCACCGCGCGGGAATGTGTGAGTTTCAACATGGGGTTCGGGTTGCAGACGGAAAAAAGGCCACTGCGCAGCAGTGGCCCTTCCGGGGAAGCTCAGCCTATCAGGACCGGGAAGCGCGCTTGCGCTCGTTCTCGGTCAGGTGGCGCTTGCGCAGGCGCACGGACTTGGGCGTGATCTCGACCAGTTCGTCGTCCTCGATGAATTCCACGCCGTATTCCAGCGTGAGGTCGATCGGGGGCGTGATCTTGATCGCGTCTTCCTTGCCGCTCACGCGGAAGTTGGTCAGCTGCTTGGTGCGCGTGGCGTTCACCACCAGGTCGTTGTCGCGGCTGTGGATGCCGACGATCATGCCTTCGTACACGGGGTCGTTCGCCTTCACGAACATGCGGCCACGGTCGTCCAGCTTGCCCAGGGCGTAGGTGAAGATCTCGCCGTCGTCCATAGAGATCAGCACGCCGTTCTTGCGGCCGCCGATGTCGCCCTTGTGCGGCTCATAGCTGTCGAAGATGTTGCTGATGAGGCCGGAGCCGCGCGTCAGGTTCAGGAATTCGTTCGTGAAGCCGATCAGGCCACGCGCCGGAATGCGGTACTCCAGGCGCACGCGGCCGCGGCCGTCCGGCTCCATGTTCACCAGCTCGCCCTTGCGCTCACCCAGGGCCTGCATCACGCCGCCCTGGTGGCCTTCTTCGATGTCAGCCGTCACCAGCTCAATGGGCTCGCACTTCTCGCCGTTGATTTCCTTGAACACCACGCGCGGCTTGGACACGGCGAGCTCGTAGCCTTCACGGCGCATGTTTTCCAAGAGGATGGTCAGGTGCAGTTCGCCCCGGCCCATCACTTCGAAGATGCCTTCCTCGTCGGTCTCGCTCACGCGCAGGGCCACGTTGTGCTGCAGTTCCTTTTGCAGGCGGTCCCAGATCTGGCGGCTGGTCACGAACTTGCCTTCGCGGCCGGCCAGCGGGCTGGTGTTCACGCAGAAATTCATGGTCAGCGTAGGCTCGTCCACCTTCAGCATGGGCAGCGGTGCGGGATTGGTGGGGTCGGTCACGGTCACGCCGATGCCGATGTCCTCGATGCCGTTGATCAGCACGATGTCGCCGGGGCCGGCCATGGGCGTCTGCATGCGGTCCAGGCCCTGGAAGGTCAGCACCTGGTTCACACGGCCCTTGACGGCCTTGCCGTCGGGGCCTTCCATGACGACCACGTCCATCATGGGCTTCAAGGTGCCTTGGCTGATGCGGCCCACGCCGATGCGGCCCACGAAGCTGGAGAAGTCCAGCGCCGAGATCTGCAGTTGCAGCGGGGCAGCCGGGTCGCCCGTGTTCGGGGGCACATGGCTGAGGATGGTGTCGAACAGGGCCGACATGTCGGGGCCCCACTGCTCACCGGGCGCGCCTTCTTCGAGCGACGACCAGCCGTTGATGCCCGAGGCGTACACCACGGGGAAGTCGAGCTGCTCGTCGGTGGCGCCAAGCTTGTCAAACAGGTCGAACGCTGCGTTCACCACCTTGTCGGGGTTGGCACCCGGCTTGTCCACCTTGTTCACGACCAGAATGGGGCGCAGGCCCAGGGCCAGGGCCTTCTTGGTCACGAAACGCGTCTGGGGCATGGGGCCCTCTTGCGCGTCGATCAGCAGCACCACGCTGTCCACCATGGACAGGGCGCGTTCCACTTCGCCGCCGAAGTCCGCGTGGCCGGGGGTGTCCACGATGTTGATGTGCGTGCCCTTCCAGCTCACGGCGCAGTTCTTGGCCAGGATGGTGATGCCGCGCTCTTTTTCGATGGCGTTGTTGTCCATCACGGTATCGACGACCTTTTCGTGGTCGGCGAAGGTGCCGGACTGGCGCAGCAGCTGGTCGACCATGGTGGTTTTGCCATGGTCAACGTGGGCAATGATGGCGATATTGCGGATTTGTTTAGTCATAGTTTTTCCAATATGCCGCTGTGCGCCATGGACGCGGAATGCGGCGTGCTTTCCAAAATTTGTTGAATTTCCAGCGGACTCAGGAGCCTGTCCGGCACCAGCTCCCCGCCCACGATGTGGCCCACCCCCAGCAGCGCCGGGGGATTCTCGCCAAACACCGCCACGGCACTGGCATCGGGCCAGTTGCCACGGCGACGCACGCCCGACAGGAATCGGGCTGCATTCTCACCGTCCAGCGTGACACGCACGTGTTGCGCCAGCAGCGACTCGGGAGCTTCCAGGCTGGCCAGCCGTTCGGCCTCGGGCATGGCTTCCAGCTGTGCCAGCGTGACGCAGCGCTCCACGCCGATCCCGCCGGTATCGATGCGGCGCAGAAAGGTCAGGTGCGCCCCGCAGCCCAGGGCGGCGCCAATGTCTTCCCCCAGGGTACGGATGTAGGTGCCTTTGCTGCAGGTCACTACTATTTTGATAGCGCTTTGCGCTTGATCGGTCTGGACCAGCGTCAATTTCAGTGCGTGAATGACCACGTCGCGCGCCTCGCGCTCCACGGTGATGCCCGCACGGGCGTATTCATACAGCGCCTTGCCATCCTTCTTGAGCGCGCTGTGCATGGGCGGCACCTGGCGGATGGGGCCGGTGAACTGCTGCTGCACCGCCGCCAGACGCTCAGGGGTGAGCTGGGCAGGGTCGACATCGCAGCGCTGCACCACATCGCCCTCGGCATCGCCGGTCGTCGTCGTCGCTCCCAGCAGCGCCAGGGCCTCATAGGTCTTGGGCGCGTCGAGCTGCAGCTGGCTGAACTTGGTGGCCGCGCCAAAACACAGGGGCAGCACGCCGGTGGCCAACGGGTCGAGCGTGCCGGTATGGCCCGCCTTTTCGGCGCGCAGGAGCCATTTCGCCTTTTGCAAGGCGTCGTTGCTCGAAAGGCCGAGCGGTTTGTCGAGCAGCAACACCCCATGCACAGGGCGCCGCTGCACCCTGGTGCGTGGCGCTGGCTGCATGGCTAATCCTCTTTTGCGCGGGAAGAGACAGCCTTGGCAATCAAGGCATTCATGTCGGCCGCCCGCTCGGAGGTGCGGTCGAACACGAAGTGCAGCGTGGGCACCGTGTGGATGTGCAGGCGCTTGAACAAGCCGTTGCGCAGGAAACCCGCAGCCTGGTTGAGCGCCGCCTGTGTCTCCACAGGGTCGCCCGTCAGCAGGCTGAAGAACACCTTGGCATGGGCGTAGTCCGGAGTCACCTCCACGCCCTGCAGCGTCACCATGCCCACGCGCGGGTCTTTCAACTCGCGCGCGATCAGCTCCGTCAGATCGCGCTGGATCTGGTCGGCGACCTTGAAGGCGCGGTTGGGGGTGGAAGATTTCTTCGCAGCCATGTCGTCGTCACCGATGCCTTACAGCGTCCGCGCGATTTCCTTGATGTCAAAGAATTCGAGTTGATCGCCTTCCTTGATGTCGTTGTAGTTCTTGAGCTTGATACCGCACTCGAAGCCTTCCTTGACATCCTTGACATCGTCCTTGAGGCGCTTGATCGAATCGACTTCGCCCGTGTAGACCACCACGTTGTCGCGCAGCAGGCGGAAGCGTGCGTTGCGATGGACCATGCCCGAGGTGATGTACGAACCGGCAATCGTGCCGATCTTGGTGGCAACGAACACCGTGCGGATCTCGGCCGTGCCGATGATCTCCTCGCGCTGCTCGGGGGCCAGCATGCCGGACATGGCCACGCGCAGCTCGTCCACAGCGTCGTAAATGATGCTGTAGTAGTGCAGATCGACGCCATTGCCCTCGGCCAGCTTGCGCGCACCGGCATCGGCCCGCACGTTGAAGCCGATCACGATGGCCTTGGAGGCGATCGCCAGGTTGATGTCCGACTCGCTGATGGCGCCCACTGCGGCGTACACCAGTTGCACCTTGACTTCGTCGGTCGACAGCTTGAGCAGCGACTGCGCCAGCGCTTCCTGCGAACCCTGCACATCGGCCTTGACGATGATGGGCAACATCTTCACTTCGCCTGCCGTCATGTCGGCGAACATGTTCTCCAACTTCGCAGCCTGCTGCTTGGCCAGCTTGGTGTTGCGGAACTTGCCGGCACGGTAGGTGGCGATTTCGCGGGCACGGCGTTCGTCCGTGAGCACCATGAATTCGTCGCCGGCCTGCGGCACTTCCGTCAGGCCCTGGATTTCCACCGGGATCGACGGACCCGCCGTCTTGGCCACCTTGCCGTTTTCGTCCAGCATGGCGCGCACGCGGCCATAGGTCTGGCCTGCCAGCACGATGTCGCCCACCTTGAGGGTACCGGACTGCACCAGCACGGTCGCCACGGGGCCGCGGCCCTTGTCGAGCTGCGCTTCGATCACGAGGCCCTTGGCCAGCGAATCCACCGGTGCCTTGAGTTCCAGCACTTCGGCCTGCAGCAGCACCTGCTCGAGCAGCGTGTCGATGCCCATGCCGGTCTTGGAAGACACCGGCACGAACGGCGAATCGCCACCGTATTCTTCCGGCACCACCTCTTCGACCACCAGCTCCTGCTTGACGCGGTCTGGGTTGGCATCGGGCTTGTCGGCCTTGGTGATGGCCACCACGATAGGAACACCCGCCGCCTTGGCGTGCTTGATGGCTTCCTTGGTCTGGGGCATGACGCCGTCATCGGCCGCCACCACCAGGATCACGATATCCGTGGCCTGGGCACCGCGGGCACGCATGGCCGTGAAGGCCTCGTGACCCGGGGTGTCGAGGAACGACACCATGCCGCGCGGTGTTTCCACGTGGTAGGCACCAATGTGCTGCGTGATGCCGCCGGCTTCGCCCGCAGCGACCTTGGCGCGGCGGATGTAGTCCAGCAGCGAGGTCTTGCCGTGGTCGACGTGGCCCATGACGGTCACGACCGGGGCGCGCGGCAACAACTCTGCGTTCTGCTGCGTCGAATCGTCGTCGGTGAAGGCTTCCGGATCGTCCAGCGCCGCCACCACCGCCTTGTGGCCCAGCTCTTCCACCACGATCATGGCGGTGTCCTGGTCCAGCGGCTGGTTGATGGTGACCATCTGGCCCATCTTCATCAGCGCCTTGATCACTTCGGACGCCTTGATCGACATCTTGTGGGCCAGTTCTGCCACCGTGATGGTCTCGGGCACATGCACTTCAATGATGCGCGCCTCGACCGGTGCGGACTGCTGGTGGTCGTCGCGATGGTCGCGGTTGTCACCACGGCGGCCACGCGGGCCACCACGCCAGTTGTTGCGGCCGACACCGCCGCTGCTGTCGCCGCGGGTCTTGATTTCCTTCTTCTTGGCGGTGTCATTGGCCCAGCTGGAGGACAGCTTGGCCGACTTCACTTCCTTGCCGGCGCCGGGCGCGCCTGCGCCGGCGGCGGCCGGAGCCCCCGCACGCGCCACACCCGTGCCCACGGCCGGCTTGTGCAGCGTGCCCTTCTTGGCATCGCCCACCGCGGCGGGCTTGGCCACGGGCTTGGGTTCCTCGGGCTTCTTGGCCACCATGACCGCCTTCTTGGGCGTGGCCATCATGGAGCGAATGGCCGCGGCCTCGGCTTCGGCCTTGCGGCGGCGGGCATCCAGATCGGCCGCACGCGCGGCTTCCTCGTCGGAGCGGGCCTTGGACTCGGCAGCAGCCTTTTCGCGCGCTTCGGCCTGGGCGGCGCTGCGCGCAGCGGTTTCAGCGGCCTGCTCGCGGGTCGCTTCCTGCTTGACGGCAGAGGCCTGGGCCTTCTTTTCGGCTTCCTGCGCAGCGTAGGCGGCAGCACGCTCCTCGGCTTCGCGTTCGCGCTTTTCACGGGCTTCGCGTTCAGCGCGCTTCTCGGCCAGCTCCGCCTCCTGGCGGCGGATCAGCTCGGCCTGGCGGCGCGCTTCTTCCTCGCGGCGGGACAGCTCGAGATCCTCGCTGGAAACAGCGGCCTCCTGCGCCGCCACGGGCGCATGGGATTCGGCAGATGCCTCGGCACCTTCATCGCGCTGGATGAACGTGCGCTTCTTGCGCACTTCCACCTGGATCGTGCGGGCCTTGCCCGTGGCATCGGCCTGCTTGATCTCGCTGGTGGACTTCTTCACCAGCGTGATCTTCTTGCGGTCGGCCGAAGCCGTGCCATGGCTGGCCTGCAGATAGGCAAGCAGCTTTTGCTTGTCCGACTCGGTCAACGCGTCGGAGGGGGCAGCCTTGCCCACGCCGGCAGCCTTGAGCTGGTCGAGCAGGGTTTCAGGCGATTTTTTGAGTTCGGTTGCAAACTCGGCGACAGTATTACTGGACATATGTGGTTCGTGCCTCCCTGACCTTTACTCTTGCCCCGCGAACCAGTGTTCGCGCGCCTTCATGATCAAGGCTTTGGCTTCTTCTTCAGACTGTCCGGTCAGGTCGGTCAGTTCATCAATGGCCAGATCGGCCAGGTCGTCACGTGTATGCACACCGCCTTCAGCCAACTTGGCAATCAGCTCGGGGGTGAGGCCTTCGAGGTCGCGCAGGTCCTGGGAGACCTCTTCCACGCTTTCCTCGCGGGCGATTTCCATCGTGAGCAGCGCATCCTTGGCGCGGGCGCGCAGCTCGTTGACGGTGTCTTCGTCGAAGCTTTCGATCTCCAGCATTTCCTGCAGCGGCACATAGGCCACTTCTTCGAGGCTGTTGAAGCCTTCGGAGATCAGGATGTCGGCGATTTCCTCGTCCACATCCAGCTTTTCCATGAACAGCTTGCGGGCCGTGTCGGTCTCGTTGGCCTGCTTCTGCGCGCTTTCGGCGGCGTCCATGATGTTGATCTTCCAGCCGGTCAGATCGGACGCCAGGCGCACGTTCTGGCCGCCGCGGCCGATGGCGATGGCGAGGTTTTCCTCGTCCACCACGACGTCCATGGCGTGCTTTTCCTCATCGACCACGATGGAGGACACGTTGGCCGGTGCCAGCGCGCCGATCACGAACTGGGCGGGGTCTTCTGACCACAGCACGATGTCCACGCGCTCGCCGGCGAGTTCGTTGGTCACCGCGTTCACACGGGTGCCGCGCACGCCGACGCAGGTGCCGATGGGGTCCACGCGCTTGTCGTGCGACAGCACGGCGATCTTGGCACGCGAGCCGGGGTCGCGGGCGCAGGACTTGATCTCCAGCAGGCCCTGCTCGATCTCGGGCACTTCCTGGCGGAAGAGCTCGATCATGAACTCGGGGGCCGAGCGCGACAGGATGATGGGCGCGCCGCGCAGGGTCAGGTCCACTTCCATGATCATGGCCCGCACGCGGTCGCCGCTGCGCAGGTTTTCCTTGGGGATCATCTCGCTGCGGCGCAGGCGGCCTTCCACACGGCCGGACTCGACAATGATGTCGCCCTTGTCCATGCGCTTGACGGTGCCGGTGAAGATGCGCTCGCCGCGCGACATGAAGTCGTTGAGCAGCATTTCGCGCTCGGCGTCACGGATCTTCTGCAGGATGACCTGCTTGGCGGCCATGGCGCCGATGCGGCCGATCGGCACGGACTCGACACCCTCTTCGATGTACTCGCCGACTTCGATGTCGGGAATGCGGTCCTTCGCATCCATCAGCAGCTCTTCGGCTTCGGGATTCTGCAGGCCCGCGTCATCGGGCACGACCAGCCAGCGGCGGAAAGTCTCATAGTTGCCGCTGTCGCGATCGACGGACACGCGAATGTCCACCTCGCCCTGGTACAGCTTCTTGGTAGCCTGGGCCAAGGCCGACTCCACGGCGCCCAAGACCACATCACGCTCAACGTTCTTTTCGCGCGAAATGGCCTCAACCAACATCAACAATTCGCGATTCATGCGACGACTCTCCTGTTTCAATCACCCGAGGGCAGGGTCCGCGCGCTGCGGCCACCCACCCCAATTCATTCAGCCACTCAGGCGGACGCCGGCCCGGCCTTGCCTCCACGCCCCTTGAAATCCACGATGGGCGCCAGACGGACGTCCCGCACCTCATCCAGGGTAAAACCCAGCGCCTGCAGCGGCGCCGGAACGCGTTTCTTGCTCACCTTCTGGCCCGGCTTGACCGGCGGCTCGTCGCTCCAGACGATCTGCCAGCCTCCAGCTTCGGCCCGCTCCAGCGTGCCGCGAAATTTCTTGCGGGTGGCATTGACCTGCCCCGCCGCTGCGGCGCCGATGGGCGCCTTCAGGGTGATGTCGATGACCGAGCCCTCGAAGCGCACGAAGTCCTGCTCGTGGCGCAAGGGGCGGTCGATACCGGGGGAAGACACTTCCAGGCGCTTGTACTCGACGCCATCGACCTCCAGCGCAAATTGCAGCTGGCGCGTGACCTTTTCGCAGTCTTCGACGGTGACAAACTGATCCAGCGCCGGGACCGGCGCGTCGGCGGGCGGCTGCACCCAGGGCAAGTCAATGGTGATGCGCAGCAGACCACCGGCAGAGCGTTCGATCTCCACCAGGTCATATCCCAGGCCCGTCACAATTTGTTCAACGACTTGCTGTAATGCCACGTGTTCAGTTCAATCCCGGAAAACAACACGACTGACGCAAATCGGGATCCGGCGAGTCGCCGACCCCATGGTGGGAGCACTTCCTGTGCGCCCTTGTTTGCGTAAGTCCAAAACAAAAAACCCGATAACCCCCGGAGACCTTCCCCGACAGCTTCGAGCTCCAAAAGCATTCGACCAAAAAAAACGGGCGGTTGGTACCCGCCCGTTTGGTCGTGAGATTCATATTGTAGCGTGTAACGCCTTGATTTGCAAAGATGGACTGTGGTCAAACTGCCTTCTGAACCCGCCGGCAGGGGCCCCGCCGGCACAAAAATCCGGCGCCTGCGCGGCCAGCGGCGTTTCCGGCAGAAAGGTGCGCTGCTGCGCCCCGCCTGCCCAGCCGATTTGTCCTCGTCGTCCTAGTCGTCCTGGGCGCCGCGCGCCGCGCGCACGCGCTCGAACACGCCCTGCGCCTCGCCCCCGGCCGCCGAGGCATTGCGCGCGCCCGCCTGCAGGCTGCCCAGCAACCGGGCCAGCACTGGCGCCTGCGGCAGCAGCGGCCCCAGGAAAAGCGCGCTGGTGCCGCGGCCGATCAGCAGTGTGGGAAAAGTCTCCACATCCAGGTCCCCCGCGATCTCGGACTCGTCCTCGATGTCCACCCATTCGAACCGCACCCCGGGGTTCGCCCGGGCCAGTTCGTCGAACAGGGGGCGGTAGTCGCGGCAGGTGCCGCACCAGCCCGCGCACAGGCATACAGCCCACCAACCGCCAGCGGCGGCCTGCGGGGGCGCCCCTGAGGCGGGATCGGGCAACACGGCCGGACTTTCCATCAGCGTAACTCCTGGGTCATTCCGGCCGGGGAACCCCTGCGGCCCTGCGCAGAGGCCCTCCCGGGGCCGGGTCTGGGTCTACATGCCGCGCCGCTCGCGGGCGCGGTAGACCTCGATGGTACCCACACCGGGCGCCTGGTTGCCCCAGCTGTTGCGCACGAAGGTGGCGACCGCCGCCACTTCCTCGTCCGACAGGGTCTGCTGGAACGGGGGCATGCCGTGCGGACGCGGGTTGCCGGCGGTGGCGGGCAGGTAGCCGCCCTGCAGCACCACGCGCACCAGGTTGGTGGGATCGGCCAGCGTGACCGCGCGGTTGCCGGCCAGAGCGGGGAACGCCCCAGGCTCGCCCTGCCCCGCGTCGCCATGGCATTGAGCGCACTGCTGCTCATACACCTTCGCGCCCCGGGACATGGCCGCGGAGGGCGGCGCGGGCGGCGTTGCGGGCGCGGGGCCGCCCTGCTGCGGCAAGGCCTGCAGGTACACCGCCATGGCGCGCGCATCGGCATCGGTCAGGTACTGCGTGCTGCGGAACACCACCTCGGCCATGGGGCCCAGCACCGAGCCGTGCGGGGCCACGCCGGTTTGGAGCAAGGCCACCACGTCCTCGGCGGGCCATTCCTTGACGCCCGCCTCGGCCGCCGCGTTGAGCGCGGGAGCATACCAGTTCTGCACGGGAATCAGCCCGCCTGTGAAGGCCTTGGCATCCGTGGTGGCACCCAGCGCGTTGCGTGGCGTGTGGCAGGCGGTGCAATGGCCCAGGCCGTTGACCAGGTAGGCGCCCCGGTTGTACTCGGCCGTCTGTGCGGGCTCGGGCCGGGGTGTGCCCGGGGTGAAAAACAGCGCGCGCCACACGCCCAGCGCCGCCTGCGTGTTGTACGGGAAACGCAGCGCATGCGCCCGGTTGGCTTCGGCGGCGGCGGGCACGCTTTGCAGATAGGCAAAGATGGCATCGGAATCCTCGCGCGTGACCTGGGTGTAGTTGGGGTACGGGAAGGCGGGGTACAGCAGGCGCCCGTCCTTGCTGCGGCCATGGTGCATGGCGCGCCAGAACTCGGCCGAGGTCCAGCTGCCGATGCCCTGCGCCTTGTCGGGCGTGAGGTTGGAGCTGTGCACCACGCCGAACGGCGTCTCGATGCCGCGCCCGCCCGCGAACGGCGCGCCGCCCTGGGTGGTGTGGCAGGCCATGCAGTTGCCGACACGGGCCAAGTACTCGCCGCGCGCCACCAGCGCGGGCGTGCCCTGCAGCGTCTCGGCGCCGGGCAGCGGCTCTTCGCCGCGCAGGTTCAGGGTGACCAGTGCGGCCGTGATGCCCAGGGCGGCCAGCACGGAAGAAATCGTCCAGAGGATGCGTTTCATGGATGACATCCCTCTCAGCGCGCCGCGCCGGAAGCGGCCGCCACGGGCACCTCGGCCACGCCGCCGCAACGCGCGGGCATGGGGGCGGGCAGCGTGCGGGCGGGTTTGCCGCCCCCTGCCACGGGCTGGGCGGCCAGCCAGGCGGACACGGCGCTCACATCGTCGGGCGTGAGCTGGCGGGCGATGTCGGCCATGCAGTCGGGCGCATGCGCGCGGCGCTGGCCGGTCTTCCAGGCGCCCAGCTGGCTGTTGAGGTAGTCGCGCGGCAGGCCCAGCAGGCCCGGGATGGACGGCGCCACGCCCGTCATGGCGCTGCCGTGGCACGACACGCAGGCCGGAATGCGGCGCGCGGTATCGCCCTGCTGCACCAGCTGGCGCCCCTGCTCCAGCGCGGCGGCCGGCGCCTGGGGTGCGGGCGGCGGCGGGTACGGCAGGTCCTGCGCGGCAAAGTGATCGGCCATTTCACGCAGGTAGTCGTCCGTCAGGTGCTCGATGAGGTAGGTCATCTGCGGATAGCTGCGCCGCCCGTCGCGAAAGTTGAGCAGCTGGTTGGCCAGGTAGCCCGCCGGCTTGCCGGCGATGCGCGGAAAGTAGCCGTCGGGCGTGGCGCGGCCTTCCTTGCCGTGGCAGGCCGTGCAGGCCAGCACGCGCGAGGACATCGACGAGGCGGACACCGTGGCGGACGGGGCCGCCGCAGGGCGAGGCACGGGCTGGGCCCAGGCGCCAGCACTCCACGCCAGCGCCATCGCGGCAGAGGCGCCGGCCAGGCGGGAAACAGAGCGCAGCAGGCTGCGCAGGCAATCGATCATGGGGTTTTATCAGTAGGGAAGTGGCAGGCCCGCACACATCGCGACGGACACCAGCACATGCCGCCACTCTACGCCCCGCCCCAAAAACAGTACAGATTCAGTTTCTAGTTAAAAATACAGATCAGTTTGCCCTGGATCAACCCCAGCCCCCATGAAACGCTACGAACGCCACGCCGACGCCATTGCCCAGCTCATCCACAGCGGCGCGCTGCGCCCGGGCGACCGCGTGCCCTCGGTGCGCGAGGCCAGCCGCACGCGCGGCATCAGCCCGTCCACCGTGTTCGAGGCGTACTACCTGCTGGAGGCCCAGGGCCTGATCCATGCGCGCCCGCGCTCGGGCTACTACGTGAGCGCCCGGCTGCCGGCCGCCGAGTCCCGGCCCGCCGAGCCCCTGCCCTCGCAGCCGGCGCACACCTCCACCGGCGTGGCCATCAGCGACCTGGTGTTCGAGGTGCTGGGCCTGGCGCGCGACCGCGACCTGGTGCCCCTGGGCTCGGCCTTCCCGGGGCTGGAGCTGTTTCCGCTGGAGCGCCTGGCGCGCTGCCTGGGCAGCGGCATGCGCAAGCTCGACCCCTGGAGCATCGTGCAAAGCCTGCCGCCCGGCGACGAGCGCCTGCGCCAGCAGATCGCGCTGCGCTACGGCCTGCACGGCATGGCCGTGGACGCGCAGGAGATCATCATCACCAACGGCGCGATGGAGGCGCTCAACCTCTGCCTGGAGGCCGTCACCCGCCCCGGCGACGTCGTGGTGGTCGAATCGCCCACCTTCTACGCCGCGCTGCAGGCGCTGGAGCGTCTGAACCTGCAGGCGCTGGAGGTGGCCACCCACCCGCGCGACGGCATCGACCTGACCGCGCTGGCCGAAGCCCTGGCGCGCCAGCCCCCGCACCAGCCCGTCAAGGCCTGCTGGCTGATGCCCAGCTTCCAGAACCCGCTGGGCAGCCTGATACCCGAGGACAAGAAGCGCGAACTCGTGGCCCTGCTCGCGCGCCACCAGATCCCGCTGATCGAGGACGACGTGTATGGCGAACTGCACTTCGCCCCCCACCGCCCGCCCCCGGCCAAGGCCTTTGACGGCGAAGGCCTGGTGATGCACTGCAGCTCGTTCAGCAAAAGCCTGGCACCCGGCTACCGCGTGGGCTGGGTGGCGGCGGGCCGCTTTGTCACGGCGGTGCAGCGCCTCAAGCTCATGACCACGCTCTCGGCCGCCACGCCGTCGCAGCAGGCGTTGTCCGAGTACCTGGCCCAGGGCGGCTACGACCGGCACCTGCGCCAGCTGCGCCGCAGCCTGGCGCAGCAGCAGGCGACGGCGCTGGCGGCGGTGGCCCGGCATTTCCCACCGGGTACGCGGGTCGCGCAGCCCGAGGGCGGGTACTTCCTGTGGGTGGAGCTGCCCCCGCAGGTCGATGCCCTGCAACTGCACCGCCAGGCACTGCAGCAGGGCATCAGCCTGGCACCAGGACAGATCTTTTCGGCGGACCGGCGCTTTGCGAACTGTGTGCGCATCAACTACGGGCACCCCGCGCAAAGCCGCTTTGAAGCCGCCCTGGCTACCGTGGGCGCCCTGGCCTCGGCGATGGCACGAGAGGCGTCCGCTCCCAAGAAGCTATCAAAACAGTAGCTGCCAGCGCTTACACATCAGGCGCTTGCGGTCAGTTTCTCCAAAAACTCCCCTTCCCCGGGGTTCCCTGGCCTCCAGGGCACCCGCCTTGCGGCGCATGCCCTTGCTTGCAGCAAACTGACATGCCGCCGCCGCGTTGGAAAGGCCCAACCTCGGGTTCTCCCGCCCTCGGCACAGCTCTTGCAACGGCATACTGGCGGCCGTCCGCAGCCGGGGCAGCGCTACCAGCCTGGCCCCGCGAGGCCTTTTCCACCCCACCCGACGCCCACCATGGCAGCACCCCAGCATGTCCCGTTCCTGACCGTGGAAGATGAAGACGACTGGGTCGTCTCGTTCGCGCTGGGCCCCGTGGGAGCCAGCCGCCTCACGCTCACGCGCACGCCCCACCTGGAATTCATGCTGCGGCCCGAACAGCGCGGCGTCTCCGTGGGCGGCGTGGAGGCGGGCCAGCGCGCCACCCTGCTGGTGGCCGTGCAATGGGGGCACAAGTGCGTGGACGTGGTGTCCACCGCCAGGCGCTACAGCCTGGACATCAGCAAGGTCGATGCCGCCACGCGCACCGCCGCGCTGCGCGTGCTGGGCAAGATGAACTTCGACCAGCGGTTCCAGTTGGCCAACGCCCAGTAAGCCGCCGTGCGGGCGACCGCACGGGTTCGCCGGGTCGCCTCAGGCCACCAGCGGGTCGAGCGGCCGCACTACCCGGCACGGGTTGCCCGCCGCCAGCACCCGCGCCGGCACGTCGCGGGTGACCACGCTGCCCGCGCCGATCACCGCACCATCGCCAATCGTCACGCCGGGGCAGATGATCGCGCCGCCGCCAATCCACACGTCCTCGCCGATGGTCACGGGCAGGCACAGCTCGACGCCGGTCGCGCGCTCTTCGGGCGACAAGGGGTGCGAGGCGGTGTAGATCTGCACGCCCGGCGCGCACAGCGTGCGGGCCCCGATGCGCACCGGCGCGCCGTCGAGCACCACGCAGTTGAAGTTGAAGTACACGCCTTCACCCAGAAAAATGTTGTAGCCGTAGTCGCAATGAAACGGTGGCGTGATCTGCACGCTGCCGGGCTGGCCCGGCAGCAGCTGCGCCTGCAGGGCTTGCAGCGCGGCAGCATCCGCCGCAGGCGCGTGGTGGATGGCGTGGCACAACTGGCGGGCGCGCAGGCGGTCGGCCACCAGCTGCGGGTCGGCGGCCATGTACGGCGCGCCGGAGATCATCTTGTCTTTCTCGGAGGTCATCGGGTGATTCTGCCCTGTGCCATCCCCCTCCACCGGCCTGCCCGCCCGCCTACCCAGCCAGCGCCGTCCACTTGCGCTCGCTCTCGGCAGACTCCACCACCTTCTCGATGAAGCGCACGCCTTCGGCCCCGTCTTCCACGCGCGGGTAATCGGCCTCCAGCGCGCTGGCGGTTCTGCCCGACGCCCGGGCGCGGATGTCGGCCGCCACGCCCAGGTAGACGTTGGCAAACGCTTCGATGAAAGCCTCGGGGTGCCCGGCCGGAATGCGCCCCGCGCGCAGCGCCGATTCGCTCAGCCAGGGCGAGCCGCGCGTGAGGATGCGGCGCGGCCCGTCCACCGGCGAATGCACCAGGTGGTTCGGGTCCTCCTGCCGCCACACCAGCGTGCCCAGCGTGCCGGACACCTGCAGGCGCACATCGTTCTCCAGCCCCGCCGCCACCTGCGACGCGACGATGACGCCGCGTGCGCCGCCCGCATAGCGCAGCAGCAGCTGTGCATCGTCGTCCAGCCGGCGGCCGGCGCCGAAGGTGGTGAGGTCGGCGCACAGCGCCTCCGGCCGCTGGCCGGTGACGGTGGCGGCCAGGTTCTCGGCGTGCGATCCGATGTCGCCCATGGTGCCCACGGCGCCGCTGCGCGCGGGGTCCAGCCGCCAGTCGGCCTGCTTGTTGCCGCCACCCTGCTCCACCGCCGTGGCCAGCCAGCCCTGGTTGTATTCCACGGTGACCTTGCGCAGCGTGCCCAGGGCGCCGCTCTGCACCAGGTGGCGGGCCTCGCGCACCATGGGGTAGCCGGTGTAGTTGTAGGTCACGCCGAACACGGTGCCGGCCTTCTTCACCGCCGCCACCAGCTCATCGGCCTGCGCGCTGGTGTGCACCAGCGGCTTGTCGCACACCACATGAAAGCCCGCCTGCACAAAGGCCAGGGCCACCGGGTGGTGCACATGGTTGGGGGTGACGATGCTCACCAGGTCGACGCGCTCATCGGGGCTGCGGCGCAGCTCGTCAGCCAGCAGGTCCTGCCAGCTGCCGTGGTTGCGGTCGTCCGCCAGGCCCAGCTCGGCGCCGGATGCGCGGGCCCGCTCGGGCGATGACGACAGCGCGCCCGCCACCAGCTCGAACTGGCTGTCGAGCGCCATCGCCTTGCGGTGCACCGCGCCGATGAAGGCGCCGTGGCCGCCGCCGACCATGGCGTAGCGGAGCTTTCTTTCACTGGACATACAAAAAGCCTTTGCTCGCTGTGTGTTGTTGTCGGTTTGAGGAGCGCGGCTAGGCCTGCTTGTCCCGTGCAAAGACGGCATCGAATGCGCCCGCCGCGGGCTTGAAGTCGAGCCGCTTGCAGAACGCCGCGCTCTCCGTGGCGCCATGGACGCGGTCCATGCGGCTGTCTTCCCACTCCACCGAGAGCGGGCCCTGGTAGCCGATGTCGTTGAGCGCGACGATGATGGATTCGAAGTCGATCATCCCGCGCCCCACGCTGCGAAAGTCCCAGTGGCGCCGGGCATCGCCAAAGCTGGTGTGCCCGCCGAAGGTGCCCACCGTGCCGTCGCCCTTGCCCCACCACACGTCCTTCATGTGGGCGTTGTAGATGCGGTCGGCGAACTGGCGGATGAACTTGATGTAGTCCACGCCCTGGTAGGCCAGGTGGCTGGGGTCGTAGTTGAAGCCGAAGCGCTTGTTGCCGCCCACCGCAGCAATCGCCCGCTCGGCCGAGGCGATGTCGAAGGCGATTTCGGTGGGGTGCACCTCCAGCGCAAAGTTGATGTCGTGCGCTTCGAACACATCGAGGATGGGGCCGAAGCGCTTGGCGAAGTCGGCAAAGCCCTTTTCCCAATACGCCTGCGTGGTGGGCGGAAAGGCATAGATCGAATGCCACACTGACGAGCCCGTGAAGCCCGTGACCGTCTTCACGCCAAACCTGGCGGCAGCGCGCGCCGTGTCGGCCAGCTCGGCGGCGGCGCGCTGGCGCACGCCCTCGGGATCGCCGTCGCCCCACACATAGGGCGGCAGGATGGACTGGTGGCGCTCGTCGATCAGGTCGCACACGGCCTGGCCCACCAGGTGGTTGCCGATGGCAAAACACTGCAGGCCGTGCTGGGCCAGCAGTGCGTGTTTGTCCTTGACGTACTGGGGCGTCGACAGCGCCTCCTGCACGTTGAAATGGTCGCCCCAGCAGGCCAGCTCCAGGCCGTCATAGCCCATGCTGCGTGCCAGCGGCGCGAGTTCTGCCAGCGGCAAGTCGGCCCATTGGCCGGTGAAAAGGGTGACGGGTCTTGGCATGGCGGCTCCCAAGGGGCGTGGGGTTGCAGGTGCGAAGCGGCAAGCAGCTATATTTTCGATAGCTGCTTGCGCTTGATGGATAAGCGCTAGAGGCCTATTTGACTCAAAAACACCATCAGAATGGCGAGTCTGGGAAGTAGAAGCTCTTCGCGTTTTCCTTGGTGATGAGCACCGACGGAATGATCGTCGTCGCAGGCAGCTTCTCGCCCTTGATGCGCGCCTCGGCCGTGAGCTTGATCGAGTCGTAAATGAACTTGGGGCTGTACGACACATTGGCCTGGATCAGCGGGTTGCTGCCGTCGGCCAGCGTCTTGATCATGCCCTTGGCACCCGCGCCGCCGAACACCAGCTTGATGTCCTTGCGCTTGGCCTGCTCGATGGCCTTGAGCACGCCCACGGCCATGTCGTCGTCGGCCGCCCACACCGCGTCGATCTGCGGAAAGCGCGTCAGGTAGTCCTGCATCACCTTGAAGGCATCGTCGCGGTTCCAGTTGGCGTACTTGGCGTCCAGCAGCTTGATGTCGGGGTGGTTCTTCAGCACCGCGTTGAACGCGTCCATGCGCTCGTTGTCCAGCGTGGTCGCAATGCCGCGCATGGCCACCACGTTGCCCTTGCCGTTCAGCGCCTTGGCGATGTACTCGGCCGGAATCTTGCCAAACGCCGTGTTGTCACCGGCCACATACGCGTCCTGTGCGCTGGTGTCCGTCAGGCCGCGGTCCACCACCGTCACGTAGACGCCCTTGGCCTTGACCTGGGCCACGGGCTTGGTCAGCGCGGCCGATTCAAACGGGAAGATGACCAATGCGTTGATCTTGTTCACCGTCACCAGGTCCTGCAACTGATTGGCCTGCTCGGGCGCGCCGCCTGCCGTCTTCACGATGACCTGCAGGCCGGGGTGGGCCTTCTCCAGGTCCTTCTTGGCCTGGTTGGCCCAGTACACGATGCCACCGGTGAAGCCGTGCGTGGCCGACGGAATGGCCACGCCCACCACCGTCTTGTTGGCCTGCGCCATCGCCGGGCCTGCCAGCGTCAAGGCGGCTGCGGCAGCCACGGCCGAGAGGGCCAGGCGGCGGGTGAAGGAAGAAGTTGTCTTGCTGTTCATGATGCGTTGTCTCCTGTTGCTATTGCTTTGCTGAAAAATGGCCATGAAAGCCTGGCCGACTGGGGAACACCTTGGAAAAATAAATACGCGCAAAGAGTGGGTGGAAAACTCGAAGTTGTTCCGACCCCTGCGTCACCTCTTGCCGCGCTGCATAAAGGCCACGGCAATGATCACGAAGCCCTGCACCGCCGCATTCAGGTACACGCTGATGATGCTGGTCAGGTTCAAGATATTGCTGATCACCGACAGCAGGATCGCGCCCACCACCGTGCCGGTGATGCTGCCCGCCCCGCCCTTGAGCACCGTGCCGCCCACGATCACCGCAGCGATCGCCTCCAGCTCCCACAGCAGCCCCGTGGTGGGCGATGCGGACCCCAGGCGCGGCACGTACAGCAGCGTGGCAATGCCCACGCACACCCCGAGCAGCATGTAAGTCAGGATCTTGATCTTGTGCACGTCCACCGCCGCGTACTGCGCCACCTGCTCGTTGGAGCCGATGGCCTGCACATAGCGGCCATAGGCCGTGCGGTTCAGGATGACGCCGCCGATGACAGCCACCAGCAAAAAGACCCAGACCGGAATCGGCACCCCCAGCAGGTTGGCGTAGTACACCGGGCTGTAGATATCCGACAGATCGTTCTCCAGCGTGATGGCCCCGCCGTTCGAAAAATACGTGAGGTACGCGCGGAAGATGCCCAGCGTGCCCAGCGTCACGATGAAGGGCTCGATGCGCCCCTTGGTGATCAAGAGGCCATGCACCAGCCCGAACACCGCACCCAGCACCACCGCCAGCAGCATGCCCACCACCACGGCCGCCATGGGTGAGCCCAGCACGGGCGCCATCGCGTTCATGAACAGGATGACCGAGCCCGCGATCAGCGCCGCCATCGACCCCACCGACAGATCAATGCCGCCCGAGATGATCACAAAGCACATGCCCACCGCGATGATGCCGATGAAGGCTGTGCGCGTGAGCACGTTCATCACGTTGTCGTAGGTGGCGAAGTTGCTGTTGAGCAGCGTGCCGGCAATGCACAGCAGCACCAGCCCGATGACCGGGCCCAGCCCGTGCAGCTTGCCCCACCAGGCCGTGGCGCCGCCGTGGCGGCCCGCTGCGGTGGATGCGTTTTCAGCGGGTACCTGTGGCATGTGCGATCAACTCCTCTTCGGTCAAATGTGGTTCTTGCAGCGTGGTCTGCAGCCGCCCGGCGCGCATCACCGCCACGCGGTGGCACAGGCCGATCAGCTCCATCAGTTCGGAAGAAATCACCACCACCGCCAGCCCCTGCTCTGCCAGGCGCTGCACCAGGTGATAGATCTCGCGCTTGGCGCCCACGTCCACGCCGCGCGTGGGCTCGTCCAGCACCACCACGCTGGGGCCGGGGTGCAGCACCTTGGCCAGCGCCAGCTTTTGCTGGTTGCCGCCCGACAGCGACGACGCCCGCACCTCCAGCGAGCCGGTGCGGATGCCGAACTCCTGCACCGCATCGCGCAGCGCAGCCTGCTCGGCCGCCGGGTCGAGCCAGGGCTTGGCGTAGCGCTCCAGCGCCATCAGCGTCAGGTTGGGCCGCAGGCTGAAGTGCACGTGCAGGCCCTTGCCCTTGCGGTCTTCGCTCAGGTACGTGAGGCCGTGGCGCGCCGCATCGCGCGGGCTTTTGAGCTGCACCTGCTTGCCCGCCAGCTCCACCGTGCCGGCCGAGCGCGGGCGCAGGCCCAGCAGGCCCTCGAACAGCTCCGTGCGCCCCGCGCCCACCAGCCCGGCAAAGCCCAGAATCTCGCCGCGCCGCACGTCAAAGCTCACGTCCTCGGCCCAGCCCGGCACCGTGAGACCGCGCACCTGGATGGCCGGCTCGCCACCCGCAGGCGCGGGCAGCTTGGGCGGAAACAAATCCGCCAGCTCGCGGCCCACCATCAGGTTGGCCATCTGCCGCCGTGTCACGCTGGCCGTGGCCTCGCGCGCCACCAGCAGGCCGTCGCGCATCACCACCACCTCGTCGGTGGTGCGCTCCACTTCGTCGAGCTTGTGCGATATGTAGATGATGGTCACGCCCGCGGCCTTGAGCCCGGCCATCAGCGCAAACAGGCGCTCCGTCTCGCCGGGGGTCAGCGTGGCGGTGGGCTCGTCCATGATGAGCAGGCGCGCGTTGCGGGCCAGCGCGCGGGCAATCTCCACCAGCTGCTTTTCGGCCACGATGAGCTTCTTCACCCGCGTGTCAGGGTCGAGCGGCAAACCCACCTGTGCCAGTGCAGCGCGCGTCTTCTCGCGCATCGCCTTGTCGTCGAGGAAGGGGCCCTTCTTGATCTCGTGCCCCAGAAAGATGTTCTGCGCAATCGTCAGGTCGTCCGCCAGATTGAACTCCTGGTGGATGAGCACGATGCCCTGCGCCTCGGCCGCGCGCGAGCCGCCGCCCGGGGCGCGCACCGCGCCGTCCACCACCACCTCGCCGGTGGTGGGGCTCTCGTACCCGGCCAGAATCTTCATCAGCGTGGACTTGCCCGCGCCGTTCTCGCCCAGCAGGCCGTACACACGCCCCGGCTGCAGCGCAAAGCCCACGCCGTGCAGCACGCGCACCGGGCCGAACTCCTTGGTCACATTGCGAAACTCGACAGCGACGCTCATCGTGTGGCCCCCACGGCATTGGCTTTGGTCGCAGAAGAAGAGGCACGCGGCGACAGCGCCAGGCTCTGCTGCATGGCCAGCACGCCCGCGCCCACCACCCCCGCATCGTCGGCCAGCGGCGCGTATTGAATCTCGAGATGCCGCGTGGAGAGCGCCAGCGACCGGTGGTACACGCTCTGCCGCACCGACGCGAGGAACAGCGGCCCCATGTCCGTCACCCGCCCCGCAATGAACACATGCGACGGGTTGAAGAAGTTCACGATGGACGCCAGCATCTGCCCCACCAGACTACCCGCCCGCTGGATGATCGCGTTGGCCGCCACATCGCCCGCTTTGCTGGCCTGGGCCACGTCTTCAGTCGTCAGCGTGCCGGTGGCCTGCAGGCGCTCGGCCAGCATCGCGCTCTCGCCACGCTCCACGGCCTCCATCGCCATGCGCGCCATCGCGGGTGCGGCGGCCATCGCCTCCACACAGCCCTGGTTGCCGCAGTGGCAGCGCGGCCCGCTCTGGTCCACGCAGATGTGGCCCACGTCTCCGGCCGAGCCATTGGCGCCCCGGTACACCTGCCCGTGGCACACGATGCCGCAGCCAATGCCCGTGCCCACTTTGATGACCAAAAAGTTGGGCAGGTTGCGCTGCAGCCGCCACAGCTCGCCCAGCGCCATCAGGTTCACGTCGTTGTCCACAAACACCGGCGCGGCAAACGCCTCGCGCAGGTAGTCGCGGATGGAAAAGCCGTCCCAGTCGGGCATCAGCGGCGGGTTGACGAGCTGCCCGCTTTCAAAATCCACCGGCCCCGGCACGCCCATGCCGATGGCGATGACCTGCGAAGCCTGCATGCCGCAGCGCGCCAGCAACTCGCGCATCAGCCCCCGCACCCGCGCCAGGATCACGCCCGGCCCCTGGCGCACATCGATGGGCTCGCGGTGCCGCGCCAGCACCGTCATGTCGGGCCGCATCACTGCGACTTGCATGCTGGTGGCGCCCAGGTCGGCGCCAATCACCACGCCCAGGGTTTCGCTTAAACGGAGTGTTTCGGCACGGCGGCCGCCAGAGGATTCCTGCAGGCCCACCTCGTCGAGCAGGCCCTCGTCCAGCAGCGCCGCGACCATGGCGTTGGCCTTGCTTTTGGAATAGGCCAGGCGCTGCGCGAGTGCATTGCGCGACGCGCCTGCGGACCAGAAGATGGTCTGCAAGACGCCCAGGTCTTCGGCGCCGCAGTGACTCCAGCGGGTGGATGGCAAGGCTTGTCTCCTGTCATGTTTTTGTGCAGCACCTCATGGGGGTGGGTGCTTGACAGGGATGCTATGCGGTCTACTTTGGCCGGGCAAGACTGAACTTTGACCAAAATTAGGTCTAACAAACAGAGATGGAAGATAGGTGTCCCCCTCTTGAGGGGAAGTCACCGTGTATCCCCGTCGCAGCACCTTTCATAAATCCAAACTCCGGGCATACTGATATCTCCGCATGTAGAGCGTCCCGGCCTCTCTAATAAACTATCGTCAGCGTTTTAAAAACCCATGAGAAATTTGGCCAGTGAGACAAAAGCCAAATCCTGCCTTAACGCCTTGATTCCCTCCAAGATATGACCAAAACTGCTCGCATAGTATTACAAGACGTGAAATTCGCCCTTTCCAAACACACAGACACCCTTCAATCGGAATGGTTTAGGATTAGTTGGTTCGGGATAGTAGGTTTATTAAGGTCGATTGGCCACGTCTTGGACAAAGTTGATTCACAGATCAGCCCAGCAATGGCTTATGCAATTCGAGAAAGCTGGAAACGATTGCAAAGCACCAAACCAGAGCCAGTAATTTTCTGGGGATTCATCGAATCCGAAAGGAATAGAATATTAAAAAATTACGAACACGGAATTAATAGAACACTAACCATTGTCGGACCTTCCGAACCCAATGGAAAAACGCCTGTAATAACGGTGGATTGCGGGAATGCCCGAGGCGGAGAGACAAACCCGGGAACTCCATTACATTCTTACATAGCAAATGGCCCATACTCCGGAAGACATGAAAAGGACGTAGCTTGGGAGGCCTATCGCTGGTGGGTTACTTATCTTGATGAAGTAGACCGTCTCGCGGCCAACACTAACAACATGTAGATAGCGTGTGCATTAATCTCACTACATATTCATAATTTCCAATGACAACAGTAGCTACCACAGTCTTCCTTGCTCTCGAGAGGAACGGGGAAATGACTCTCTAAGAGATTTCAAAAATCATTCCCAAACGACATTGGGATCATCGCTTTTCCAGCAAGCGCCGGGACCCCAATTCGATCTAAATCCTGCGCGAGCAAAATCTGCTTGCCCACACAGCCATCAGCAAGCGGCAACTGCACCGCCCGTCGGGGCTCCGGCACGCCCTAGCAAAGATCACGCGGCGACACACCCACCGCTTCACACCAGCGGCGGTAGTCCGCCCGACGATCCGTCGTGGTAATCCGCTGCAGCACCGTGTGGTGCGGCCCTAGGTATTCCACGCTGCCCTTGACCACCACATGCACCAGTAGCTCCTCCGTACCCGTCGCCTCCCACCAGTCCACGTTACCGGCGGGCTCGTGGATGTAGTCGCCCGGCCGCACCACGCGGCCATCGTTCAGGCGGCGCTCACCCACCAGCGTGAGGGCGTGCACTTCGCCCGTGTGCCGGTGCAGGCCCAGGCGCGTGCCGGGCGACAGGCGCATCAGTTCCACCCAACCGGCATCGTCGGGCAGGAACTGGATGGGCAGGGACCACTTGCCTTCGCCTTCAGGAATCCAGTCGGCCAGGCCCGCGCGCTCCAGCGTCTGGGCCACGATCACGTCGGCGAGAAGGTGGTTGTTCGTTGTTGTCATCGTCATGTCGGTGCTCCTGGGTAGCTGTTGGTGATGGCTTGATTGCTTGCTTATTGCTCTGGATGCTGGTGGCGGTACTCCTGCGTGCGGCCGCCAAAGCCGTACGAGGCGGCGCGCACGTCCTGCACATAGACGTAGCTCTCGGGGTGCAGCGCGCCCAGCAGGCCTTCAAAGGCTGCGAACGCCTCGGCGATGTAGCGCGCTTTTTCGGCCTTGGTGTTGGTCTCATCCACCACCTTGACGTCGAAGTAGAAGCTCGACTGTTTGAGGTCGGCCAGCGACCGGCCGGCGACGTACCAGTCGGCCGGGTCCACAAAGGTGATGACTACGGCGGTGAGGTCGCGCCGCTTGCCGAGCACGCGGGTGGTCAGGTCCAGCAGGGTTTCTGCGATGCGGGCAGACAGCTCGGGCGTGCGTTGGGCAGACACTTTGACGTTGAGGATGGGCATGGAGGGCTCCTGTTGAATGCGTTGGGTTGATAAGGAGCCTTCACTGTAGAAATTGCGCCCCGCCACGGAAACCGCCCGTGGCGATAATGGCTTTTGCTCCGCACGCAAAGGCGCGCACGATGAAACAAGAACCCCGCTCCTTCCTCCCCGACCCGGCCGACCTGCGGTGGCTGGTGCGGTCGCTCGACCTGCGCTCGTTTTCTGCGGCGGCGCGCGAGATGGATGTGGCGGTGTCGGTGGTCGCGCGCGGTGTGGACCGGCTGGAAGCCGGCTACGGCGTGCGCTTGCTGCGCCGGTCCACGCACGGCCTGTCGGCCACGCCCGAGGGTGCAGAACTGGCACAGGAAGCGCGTGCCTTGCTGGCGCAGCTGGAGGACATCGGGGCATCGCTGTCGGACCAGCGCAGCCGCGTGGCGGGCACCTTGCGCCTGGCCTCCAGCCAGGAGATCTGCGAGGCGCTGGTGCTGCCCCACCTGGCCGACCTGCAGGCGCGTTACCCGGCGCTGCGGGTGGAGCTGCTGGCCGATGATCGCGTGGCCGACCTGGTGACGGAGGGCATCGACGTGGCGCTGCGCACCACCGTGGGCCACAGCGACGTGGTGGTGGCGCGCGAGCTGGGCCGGTTCGAGCGGCGCCTGTACGCGGCCCCGGAGTATCTGCGCCTGCACGGCACGCCCGCCGACCCCAGCGATCTGCAGCAGCACCACACCGTCACGCACACCGCGCAGGGGCTGGCGGTGACCTGGGCGTTTCGCAGTGCACAGGGCAAGCCGCTGGAGGTGACCGTGCGCTCGCGCCTGGCCGCCAGCAGTTCGGCCCTGGTGCACCACGCGCTGGTGGGCGGTGCGGGGATCGGCATGCTGTCCTGCCCGCTTGCGGCGGCCGATGCGGCGCAAGGCCGGTTGGTGGAGGTGCTGGCACCTTTTGCCTCACGCACCGTGCACACGCTGTACGCGGTGTCGTCACCGGGCCGGCGCAATGCGGCCAGGGTGAAGGCGGCGATTGATTTTCTGGTGAAGGCGTCGAAGGACCGGTGGGCGCTGGCGCCTGTGCGTTGAAGGTGTATTTACGCAGCCCGCTGGGCGGGGCGTGGGTGCGCTAACGCGATCCGTGCCTTCCCGCACCCCCACCCTGCTCTTTTGCCACCTGCAGAGCAATCCCATCAATCAATCGATCCAGCCCAAACCCAAAGCTGCGCGCGGGGTCCGTAGGGCCGCCGTACGCTGCGCCTGCCGCTGCGCCCACCCGCACGGCCAGCGGGAACAGCTCGGGCTGGAGCAAGCGCTCCAGATGCGCCGCATGGGCGGCCCACCACTGGGCGTCTGATTGGCCGGTTTGCGCTGCGGCGGTGGTGGCTTCGGTGGCGCTGCGGGCGCTGCCGCGCACGTAATCGGACACCACGGCAATGACGAGGTCCATGTCCAGGTCTGACAGGCCCGCGCTTTCAATGGCGCGCAGTTCCCGCTCGTACTTGCGAATGGCGTGGGGGCCCAGAGACGGTCGCTGCAAGGCCACTTGCAGCATCCAGGGGTGGCGGCGGTACAGGTTCCAGGCATCGGTCGCCACCGAGCGCAGGCATGCCTGCCAATCTGCGCCGCTGGGCAGGTCGTCCGGCAGTTGCGCGTAGGCGGCCTCCAGGACCAGTTCCAGCAGGACGTCTTTGTTAGGCAGGTAGCGATACAGCGCCATGGGCGCCACGTCCAACCGGGCACCCAGGGCCCGCATCGAGAGCGCGGCTAGGCCACCTTCGTCGGCCAGTTCCAGCGCAGCAGTTCCGATCAACGTGGCAGACAGGCTGCGTTTGGGGCCGCGCCGCGCGCTCTCGGGGGCGGGGGTGGCGCCCCACAAGAGATTGAGGGTGGTTTCCGGGTCGGCCTGGCCGGGAAACGATACGGGGGATGGGTTGCCGGTTTTCTTGTTCATTTGTTGACAGTGTACGCTGTTCAGTGAATGATATGCGTACATCGTACACACAAAGGAATCAGATTGCGGACCTTGACCATGCCTTCCATTGACACCAGCTCCATTGAGCGGCTGGGCGAAACCTCGGCCGCGTGGCTGGCTTGTGCCTGGCAGCCCACCCAAAACGCCCACGAAGCCCGGTTGCAGCACGCCTTTGCGCGGGCTGGCGAGCGAGCGTATGGCCTGTACCTGCGGCTTTTGTTCAGCCCGCTGGCGCGGGCAATGCGCGCGGCCGGGCTGGCCGTGTACCCGCCCCTGCCGGGTGGCCTGGCCGATTCGCGCGAGTGGGGCCTGGCGGACGACAGCGAGCGGCAGCGCTGGTTTTGGAGCTGCGTGGTGCGAGAGGACGACGAGGCGCCGCTGGGCACGCTGGTGACGGTGCTGCACCACGACCACACGCGCTTTCGGCTGCCGCAGCCGGTGCAGCTGTTTGCATTGCCCGTCGCGCGTGCGGCGGTGGTGGAGCAAGAGCTGGGGCGCATGAACGGGGCCTTCGCCGCTGCAGCGCCCTTGCGGTTGCACGCAGCGTACGGCGCAAAGGCGCAGCCATGAACGCCGCGCTGTCCGCACAGATCGACCGTCTGGTGGCGCTGGGCATTCACCACACGCTGGGGCTGCCTGCGGAGGACTTTCGCCAAGCGCTGGCGCCGCTGCTTGACCACCTGCCGCACGCCCCCGGTGATGCGGGCGTTGGTACGCTAGGCGCTGCAGACATTGATGCCGGCACGGCCGACGCCGTGATCGTGATCAACACCCCCGCCCTGCCCGCCCGGCAACTGCTAACCCTGGTCAGCCGCAACGGCAAGGCGGCCATGGAGCGCCTGCACCCCAGGCAGCCAGAGGACTTTGGCCCCACGCGCGACATTGCGATGCCCGCGGGCGAGGCGTACCTGTTGCTGGGCGTGGACCGTGGCAACGCCACCTTGAATGCCGTGCCCAGCGATGCGCAAAAGCGTCTGGCGGCGCAGCAGCGCTCGCCGATCACTGTGGAGGAAGGCATTTGCCTGCTGCTGCAGTGGCCACAGTTTCTGCAACCCAACCACTGCTTCATGATGCTGGGCTCGCGCTGCGGGGACCGGCGCGTGCCCGCGCTGTGGTTGAGCAACCAGCACCCACGGCTGGGCTGGTGTTGGGAAGGCAACCCGCACACGTGGCTAGGCTTTGCATCCTGCCGGGGCCGCAGCCCGGGGGTAGCGCTGCAGCCTGTTTTTGCTACCTAGCAGCGCGTGGCCGGGCTGCGGAATGCCCCAGGGGGCGACTTGATCAGATCACGCGCGCGCCACCCAACCCCTGAACGCAAACCCCATGTAAAACATCTGCACATCGCTGAACCCGGCCTCGCGCAGAATTGCCTCATCCTCCTCTGGCGTCAGCACCGCCAGCTCTGCAGCAATCTTGTCTCGCGCCCTGGCCGCATGCTCCGGCGGCACGCCGGACGCCACCTGAAACGCGGCATAGCGCGACAGCCACAGGTCGCGCTCCCCTGCCCCGCCCTCGCCAGCGGGGCCTGAACCATCCGTCACGCTCAGATGCGCCACGACTAGCGGCGCGCCGGGCTTTAACCGCCGCCGGATTTCCACGGCCATCGGCACCCGATCCTCGCGTGCCACAAAGTGCAAAGTCAGCAAACACGTCGCGCCATCGAACGGCCCGGCCGGTGCGCCCTGCACATAGCCGTGGTGCAGCGCCACGCGGTCGTTTGACACACCTGCGCTCTGCAGCTGCTGCGCGGCCAGGTCCAGCATGGGCTGGCTCGGGTCCACGCCGTCGAACCGCCAGCCGGGGTGCGCCCGCGCCATGTCCTCCAGCTCCAGCCCGCCGCCCGCGCCTACCACCAGCACCCGGCCGTCGGCGGGCACGCGCTCGGCCAGCAGGATGCGGACCATGGGCAGCAGGCTGTCGTAGCCGGGCACGTTGCGGCGGGGGCCTTCGGCGTAGCGGGCGACGGCGGCGGGGTCGGTGAAGGGGGAGGCGGTGGGATGAGTCATGGTGTGTGGCGTGTGGTGGATACGGCGCTTTTGCGTTGAGCTTGTCCAACGGGATTCCCAGGTCAGCGCAGGGTTTCGACAGGGTCAACCCGAACGGTTAGGTGTGGGCAACGTCTGACAAAAATCAAGCCATATTGGCCTCTATCGCTTATCCATAAAGCGCTGGCAGCTATCAATTCAGTAGTGACCCGTGAGCCCGCCAGCGCTGCTTCTGGGCCCATGCTAACATCACGCAACTTTGAATGTTGCATGAAACGAGATAGCCGCCTTTCCAACGTCCTCCACGCGCTGCTGCACATGGCAGAGATGGATGGCCCCGCCACCTCCGAGTCGCTTGCGCAGGCCATGCAGACCAACCCTGTCGTGGTCCGCCGCCTGATGGCGGGGCTGCGGTACGCGGGTTTTGTCTCGTCGGCCAAGGGACATGGCGGGGGGTGGGTGCTGTCGTGCCCGCTGTCCGAAGTGACCCTGCGCGACATCCACGAAGCGCTGGGCGCGCCCACGCTGCTGGCGGTGGGCAACCGGGTCGAGAGCCCGGGCTGCATCGTCGAGCAGGCCGTCAACCGCGCGCTGACCGACGCTTACCAAGCCGCCGAAGAGGTGCTGCTGGCTCGCCTGGGCGAGGTGACGCTGGCGCAGCTGTCGGCCGAGTTTCATCAACGCATGGTGGCCGGGTGCCACGGTCACAAGGAGATTTCTCATGGCGACAGCAGCAATGACAACCACCCAAGCGTATGAGGTGATCGTGATAGGCGGCAGCTTTGCCGGCCTGTCGGCCGCAATGCAGCTGGCGCGTGCCCGGCGGCGCGTGTGCGTGGTGGATGCGGGCCAGCCGCGCAACCGGTTTGCGGCGGCATCGCACGGCTTCTTCGGGCAGGACGGCGAGCCGCCGCTGGCGATGATCGAGCAGGCGCGGCGCAAGCTGCTGGCCTACCCCACGGTGGCGCTGCGCCAGGGCACTGCCGTGTCCGCCACGGCGCAGCAAAGCGCCGATACCTCGGCTGCTTCGGCTGCGTCGCCCAGCGGTTTTGACGTGGTGCTGGACAACGGCGCCGGTGCACTGACCCCATTGACCACCCGCAAGCTGGTGCTGGCCTTTGGCGTGAAGGATGGTCTGCCCGACATTGCAGGCCTGCGCGAGCGCTGGGGTGCGTCCGTTTTGCACTGCCCGTACTGCCATGGCTACGAGTTTGCGGGCCAGCGGCTGGGCGTGCTGTACCACTCGCCGCAGTCGGGCATGCACGCGCAGCTGATCGCCGACTGGGGCCCGACCACCCTCTTCCTGAACGGCGAAACCACGCTGGAACCGGCCGAGCACGAGCGGCTGCTGGCGCTGGGCATTGCGGTGGAGCCTGCGCGCATTGCCGCGCTGGAGGGGCCTGATCGGGCATTGACCGGCGTGCGCCTGGCGGCCAATGACGGCGCCGCTGGCCGTCTGGTGCCGATTGACGCCTTGTATGTTGCTGCGACGACGAGCCCCGCCAGCCCGCTGGCCGAGCAACTGGGCTGCGAAATGGACGAGGGCCCCATGGGCCCGTACATCCGCACCGATGCGAACAAGATGACCACAGTGCCGGGCGTGTATGCCGCTGGCGACCTGACGCTGATGCGGCACAACGCCACGCTGGCTTCGGCCGAAGGGGTGCTGGCGGGTGTGGGGGCGCACCAGGCACTGGTGTTTGGGCAATAAGAGCAGCTAACAAAACTCTTCTGGCGTTGTTGCCGCGTCTTGTCGTACTGCTCGTACTGCCTGCGACGCAGCGCCTAGCCAGAACCGCTTCGCTGATTTTTGTTAGCCGCTCTAAGTAGCGCAGCGCTGCCGCGGCACCAGGCCACAAAGTAGCAAGATCGGCTAAGTACGGCGCGCAAGCTGCGGCACACTCTGCGGCCATGAGCCTGGACCAGAGCGCCGATAAGCACTACCGCAACCGCGTGGCCCGCGTGATCGCCCACATCGTGGCGCACCCGCTGGCAGCGCATCGGCTGGAAGACCTGGCCGCCATTGCCCACTTTTCCCCTTTCCACTTTCACCGCGTCTACAGCAGCATTGCGGGCGAAACCGTGGCCGCCACGGTGCGCCGCGTGCGCCTGGCGTTGGCCACGCAGCTGCTGGAGCAAGGCGGGCAGAGCATCACCCAGGTGGCGATGGAGGTGGGCTACGACAGCCCGCAGGCCTTCACCCGTGCGTTCAGCCAGTTCACCGGGCAATCGCCACGGGCGTTCCAGCGGGATATGCGCCGCCTCATCCTTGATCCCGGCGCCGCAAACGCGCATGCAAAGGCCGAGCAAACGCTGGCCGTGCAGATCGTCGAGCGCCCGGCGCAGCGCCTGCATGCACTGCGCCACCAGGGGCCGCCATCCACCATACCCCACACGCAGCGGCGGCTGTACCTGCAGTGCGGCCAGCGCGCAGCCCACCGGCTGGGCGCATCTTGCGGTGACCCGCAGGACGTGGAGGGCGGCGGTTTTCGCTACTACGCGGCGGTGGCGCTGCCAGAGCAGACCTCGGTGGCAGATGGCGGGCTGGAACTGCTGGACATCCCGGCAGGCCTGTATGCACGCCACACGCTCACCGGCCCCTACACGCGCATCAACGCGGCACTGGCGGCCATCCACACACGCTGGCTCCCGGCCAGCGGCTACGAACCGGACGACCGCCCCACGCTGGAGCACTACCTCAACTCCCCCCACAACGCCGCGCAGGCGGACCTGCGCACCGACCTGCTGATTCCCATCCGCCCCACCACATCCGTATGACCCGTTTTCGCTGGCTCTTTCGTTCCCTTTTGCCCGCAGCGCTCTGCGGCGCCACCACCCTGGCCCAGGCTGCGGGCTTTGCCTTTGTCGAGGTGCCTGCAGACAAGGACGGGCCCGCGCTGCGCGGCGCCGTGTGGTCGCCCTGCAGCGCGCCGCCGGGCCGCATCGACCTGTCGCCGCTGGTGCTGCAAGGCACGCGGGACTGCCCCGTCACCGGCCAAGGCCTGCCGTTGATCGTCATGTCGCACGGCGCGGGCGGTTCGGCCCTGGGGCACCACGACACGGCGGCCACGCTGGCCGAGGCGGGCTATGTGGTGGCCGCTATCAATCACCCGGGCGACAATTTTCAGGACCTGAGCCGCCAGGGTCACCTGTCGGCCTTTGCCACGCGGCCCGTGGACATGAAGCGGCTGACGGACTACATGCTGGGCGCGTGGCCCCAGCGCGCGCAGCTGGACGCGGGCAAGGTCGGTTTCTTCGGCTTTTCACGCGGCGGCTACACGGGCCTGGTGGCCATCGGCACCGTGCCGGACTGGACGTCACGGCAGGACCTGTGCTCGCCGCTATCCACCCGGCCCTTGTGCGGCGAGATTCGGCGCAAAGAGATCCCCACCACGCCCGCGCCGGACCCGCGCATTCGGGCGGCAGTCATCGTCGACCCCTTGAGCGTGTTCGATGCCAAAGGCCTGGGGCAAGTCAAAACCCCCGTCCAGCTGTGGGCCTCGGCACTGGGCGGCGATGGCGTCACGCTGCAAAGCGTGGAGACCGTGCGCCAGGGCCTGCCCAGCGCGCCCGAGTGGCATCTGGCCGCCAACGCGGGGCACTTCGCCTTTCTGGCGCCCTGCTCGCCAGCGCTGGCCGAGGCAGTGCCGGGCATCTGCCGCGATGGCGCGGGGTTTGACCGCGTGGCCTTTCACCAGGTTTTCAATGCGCAGGTGCTGGCGTTCTTTCAGCGGCACATCGCGGCAGCCAAAGCGCCCTGACGGCAGGCTGGAATTCGTCGCACCCACACGGCCCGTGGGTTGACGCAGCCAGCGCCAGCCACCTACACTGCCAACCTCGCATCTGATCTTTGGAATCGGAGCGAACCGCAAAGCCCTCCACCACCGTCGGGGGCTTTTTTTCGTCCGCCCTATGGAAAGCTCTCCCTGCTTGCAGAGAGGGCTTTTTGCATTTCTGGAGCCTTTCTCATCATGCACACCGCTTCGACACACGCCGCTCCCGCAGCCGTTGCAGGCACCGTCCCCCGCATTCACCTGGTCATTGGGCCGGTGGGCGCGGGCAAGTCCACCTTCGTCCGCCAATTGGTGCAGCAGCACCGCGCCGTGCCGCTGAACCTGGACGACTGGATGGCCACGCTGTTTTCGCCGGACCGGCCCGATACCGCCGATGTGATGGCCTGGTACGTGCCCCGCACCCTGCGCTGCCTGGAGCAGATCTGGAAAACCGCAGAAGCCGTGCTGGCCGCGGGCAACGATGTGGTGCTGGAGGCGGGCCTGATCCAGCAGCACCAGCGCGACGCCTTTTATGCGCGCATGGGGCCGTGGGCTGACGCGATGACGGTGTACGTGCTGGACGCACCGCGCGAGGTGCGGCGCGAGCGCGTGTTGCGGCGCAATGCCGAGCGGGGAGAGACGTTCTCGATGGTGGTGCCCCCGCACATCTTTGAGCTGGCCAGCGACCTGTGGCAGCCGCCCAGTGACGCGGAGTGCGCCGAGCGGTCGGTGGTGTTTGTGCCGATGACAGAGCGGCTGCGCTGAGCTTTCGGGCCATCAGCCCGATTGGGCAACAGCAGCCCGGCCCGGCCGCCGAATCGTCCACAGCGCCGCGGCCATCAGCCCCACGCCCGCCAGTTGCACGGGGCTGAGCGTGCGCCCATACACCGCCCAGTCCACCAGCACCGCCGTGAGCGGGTACACGAACTGCAGCACCGCGATGCGCCCCAGCCCCAGGCGCGCCATGCCGGCAAACAGCACCACGTAGGCCAGGCCGGTGTGCAGCACCCCCAGGCCCAGCAGCCAGCCCCAGGCTGCACCCTGCTGCGGCCAGCCCAGCACGAAGGGGGCCCAGGCCAGCGCCACCGCGCCCACCAGGCACTGCCACAGCGCCATCGCAAAGGGGCTGATGGTCTTTTGCGTGTTGGCAAGCAGCGTGACGCCGGCGTAGCACAGCGAGCCGCCCAGGCACATCAGTACCCCGGCCATGTAGCCGCCACTGCTGCTGGCCGCAGCAGCCGCTGCGGTGCCGTCCAGCAGGCCGGTGGTCAGCACCAGGCCCCCCAGCGCGGCCAGGGTGGCCAGCCACTGCGTGGGCGAGACGGCTTCGCGCAGGAACAGCGCGCCGAACACGATGACCCAGATGGGCTGGATATGAAAGATCACCGTGGCCACGGCGATGGAGGTGCGCGGGATGGCCGCGAAGAACAGCGCCCAGTTCATCACCATGAGCACGCCCGTGGCGCAGGCCACCCAGCGCGCGCGGCCGTTCAGCAGCAATTCGCGCCCCCGGCCCGTGGCGAGGCACCAGGCCAGCAGCGCCAGCGCGCCGAACGCGCAGCGGAACCACACGGTGACCAGCGGGTGCTGGCCCGCCTCTTCCACGAACACGCCGATGGTGCCCAGCAGCACGCCACCGGCGATGAGCAGCCACTGGCCGTCCCGCTCGCGCGCGTTGCCGGGCGTGGGGGCGTTGGCAACAGTGGACGGCGCGGCGATGCTGGCTTTGTGGTTCATGCGGTCGATGCTCGAAGATTGCCGGTTTGGTGTAAAGCGCATAGTTCGAAGAGCTACCATTCGATAAACGAATCACCGCAAAGCCATGGTCTGGCTTGGCGGCATGCCCCACCCACAAGGACACGCCCCATGAACCACCCGGATTTCCAGATCGACTGGCTGCGCGCCTTCGTGGCGGTGGTCGATGCAGGCTCGCTCTCGGGCGCGGCGCCGCTGGTGCACCGGTCGCAGTCGGCGGTCAGCATGCAGATCAAGAAGCTGGAGGCCGCGCTGGGCCGCCCGGTGCTGCTGCGCGGGCCGCGCCACCTGGAGGTGACCCCCGCCGGGGCCGAGCTGCTGTCGTACGCGCGCCGCGTGCTCGACCTGCAGGCCGAGGCGCACACGGCGCTGTTCGGCCCCCAGCTGGCCGGGCGGGTGCGGCTGGGCGTGCCGGACGACTACGCATCGACCTACCTCACGCCGGTGCTGCGCAGCTTTGCGCACCGCTACCACGGGGTGGAGATCGAGCTGACGTGCGAGCAGTCCACCTCGCTGATCCCGCGCCTGGGGCGGGGCGAGCTGGACCTGGCCCTGGTCTCGCGCGACAAGCCGCAGCGCGGGCGCTTCTTGTTCCACGAGCCGCTGGTGTGGGTGGGCTCGCCGCAGCTGGAAGTGTGGCGGCGCGACCCCTTGCCGATTGCGGTGTATGAATCGGCCAGCCTGGCCCGCATGGCGACGATGAAGGCCCTGGCCGCGCGGCGGCGGGCGCACCGCATCGTGTACCACAGCTCCAGCCTGGCGGGGCAGCTGGCCGCCGTGGAAAGCGGCCTGGCCGTGGCGGTGCTCACGCGCTGCAGCGTGCCCGCGCATCTGCAGATACTGCAGGACCTGCCGGCGGAGTTCGACCTGCCGCCGCTCGATTCGATGGACGTGGCGGTGCTGCGCAGCAAGGTGTCGCTGCGCTCGCCGGCGGTGGATGCGATGTACGAGCAGATGGTGCGCACGCTGGGGGGTTGACGGCGCGTGGAGGGACGCGGCCTGCGTGCCGGACTGCACGGCGGTACCCAGAGCAACCCTGCCGCCGCAAGGCACTTGCGCGACCGTGGCTGCGGCGCAATCCAGTTCTAATGTTCGGCACCGGGCCGCGCCCTTGGACGAAGGGCGCGCCCTTCTTCCTTCCCACCGAAAGCCACCCATGACCACCACCGCCACCATCCCCGCGACCGCGCTGCAACTGCGCTCGCTCGTCCAGCCCGACGGCACCTTGCAGATCAGCCTGGAGCCCACGCCCGTGCCCACGCCGGGGCCCGACGAGGTGCTGATCCAGGTGCAGGCCACGCCCATCAACCCGTCGGACATCGGCCTGCTGCTCGGTCCCGCCGACCTGGCCACCGTCCAGGTATCCGGCAGCCCTGACCGGCCGGTGGCGACCGCCCGCATCCCCGAACGCGCCATGCCCGGCATGGCCGCTCGCATCGGCCAGAGCATGCCGGTGGGCAACGAGGGCGCGGGCCTGGTGGTGGCCGCCGGCGCGTCACCCGCCGCGCAGGCGCTGCTGGGCCGCACGGTGGCGGTGATCGGCGGCGCCATGTACGCGCAGTACCGCGCCATGCCAGCGGCGCAATGCCTGCCGTTGCCCGAAGGCACCACGGCGGCCGAAGGCGCATCGTGCTTCGTCAACCCGCTGACCGCGCTGAGCATGGTCGAGGCCATGAAGCGCGAAGGCCATACCGCGCTGGTGCACACCGCCGCGGCCAGCAACCTGGGGCAGATGCTGGTCAGGATCTGCCAGAAGGACGGCATCGGCCTGGTCAACATCGTGCGCAAGCCCGATCAGGCGGCGCTGCTGCGCGGCATGGGCGCGCAACATGTGTGCGACAGCAGCGCGCCCACCTTCATGGCCGACCTGACGGATGCCTTGGCCGCCACGGGCGCCACCATCGCGTTCGACGCCACGGGCGGCGGCACGCTGGCCGGGCAGATCCTGCAGTGCATGGAAGCGGCCATCAACCGCAAGGCGCAGGAGTACAGCCGCTATGGCTCGGCGGTGCACAAGCAGGTGTACCTGTACGGCCACCTGGACACGCGCCCCACCGAGATCCAGCGCACCTTTGGCATGGCCTGGGGCGTGGGCGGCTGGCTGCTGTTTCCCTTCCTGCAGAAAATCGGTGACGCGGCGGCCCAGGCGCTGCGCGCGCGCGTGGCGGCCGAGCTGAAAACCACGTTCGCCAGCCACTACGCGCGCACGGTGTCGCTGGCGGGGGCGCTCAGCGCCGATGCCATCGCCTTCTACGGCGCGCGCAACACGGGCGCCAAGGTGCTGATCGATCCGTCGATGGAGTAAACCGGGGCGCCGTGCGCACGGGGCTGCCCGCCAGCATCAGGCGGGGGGCGGCCATCAGGCCGCGGCAGCCGCCCGCACCAGATCAACCAGCCGCTCACGCGGCCCCAGCAGCGCATCGCCACCCAGCAGGCGCAGCGCACCGCCCTGCCCCGCGACCACCAGTTGCGGCACACCCCGCGCGCCCACGGCGCGCAGCATGGACTGGGCCTGGGCCACGCGCTCGGCCAGCAGCTTGCGCAGTGCCGCCGCATCGGGCCCCCGTGTGAGCGCGGCGGCGTCGCTCAGGCCCAGGGCGGTGAGCACATCGGCCAGCACCCCGGGTTCGGCGGTATCGCGGCCGTCCACGTAGCGGGCGTGCTGCAGCGCGTGCAGTGCCTCCAGCTCGCGCCCGGGCGCGGTCCGGGCCACGGCGGTCAGCGCCAGCGTGGCGGGGCCCGAATCGAAGCGGCCATCCGCCGCGCCCAGAATGTGGTCGCGATAGGCCTGCGTGAAAGGCTGCCCTGTGAGCTGCTGGATGCGCTGGTCGTTGCTCCATGCATAGGCGGCAAATTCCGCGTCCATGGGCCGTGCGCCAGCGCCTGCAAACAGGCCCGTGGGCGCGAGCGAGACCTGGACGCCGTCCACGCCCTGCAGGTGTTTCAGCGCGAGAGCGGCGGCGTAGCACCAGCCGCACAGGGGGTCGAACAGATAGGTCACGGAGATGGCGGACATGGATCAGGGGCTTTCAGAGTAGGTGGGGGGATGTGCGGAGGTGGCGAGCGCGGCCTCGAAAAGCGCCAGCTCTTCAGCCAGCGTGCCCCGGCTGCGGAAATGGCGGCCAGCCCGGTCGTACCAGTTCTCGGCGTCTTCCAGGTCGCCTTCCTGCAGATGCAGGATGCCGTGCAGCCAGGCCGCCAGCATCGAGCCGTCGTGCTGCACCAGGTCGTGCGCCGCGTTCCAGCGGCCGGCGTGCAGGTGCTGCAGGATGGGCTGGAGGGGGTGTGATGTCACGATCTGGTTCCTTTCAAACAAACAGTGGCTGCCTGCATGCCCCCTCAGAGGGTTGCAGGCCAGCCGGTGGGGTGGCTTACCACTTCATCTCGCCCTTGTTGACCTTGGCGCCAATGTCCAGCGACAGGCCCATGGGCGCGGCGGGGTAGGCCTTCTTCATCGCGTCGATGAGTTCGGCGCTGGTCTTGGTGGCCGCGGCATGCTTCTCGAAGGCCTGCAGGTAGCCCTTGGTGTAGGTGATGTTGGCAGCATCGAGCGTGCCGCCTGCGGGCATGTGGCCGGGCACGACCACGGTGGGCTGCAGGGCGGCCATCTCGTCGAGCTGGGCCACCCAGGCGCTGCGCTCGGCCACGGTTTGCGTATCGGCCGTCCACACATGAGTGTTGGTGCCCGACACCGCGATGTTGCCCACGACGGCCTTGATGGACGGGATCCACGCATACGGGCGGTGCGCCAGCAGGCCCGTGGTGCCACGGATCTCGACCGCCTGGCCGTCCACGCTCAGCGTGTTGCCCGCAAGGGCCTTGGGCAGCACGGGCGTGCGCGGTGCGTTGGCGCCCATCTTGGGGCCCCAGAACGAGAGCTTGGTGGCCAGCTTGGCGTTGATCTTCTCCAGCACGGCGGGGGTGGTCACCACGTCGGCCCTGGGGAAGATTTCCTTCAGCGTTTCCACGCCGAAGTAGTAGTCGGGGTCGGCCTGGCTCACGTAGATGGTTTTCAGCTCCTTGCCGGTGTCGAGCACGTTGGCGGCAATGCGCAGCGCGTCGGCGCGGGTGAAGCCGGCGTCGATGACCATGGCTTCCTTCTCGCCGTAGATCAGGGTGGAGTTGACGTTGAAGCTGTTGCCGTCGGCGTTGTAGACCTTGACTTGCAGGGGCTGGGCAGCCTGGGCGCCGGTGAAGGCGACGGCGAGGGTGGCGGCGATGAGGGTGGTGCGGAACATGGCGGTTTCTCCAGTGTGTTGAAGGGGTTGTGAGGGGTTGGCGTTGATGTCGAAGCGAAGTTTATTTGCGCCAATCGATCCAATAAACCCCATAAAATGCGCATATTTGTTGCACCAATAGATCAAATATGGACCGCCTGACCGCCATGCGGGTGTTTGTGGAAGTGGCCACCAGCGGCAGCTTCAGCGCCACGGCCGACCGGCTGGAGATGTCGCGCGCCATGGTCACGCGCTATGTGGGCGAGATGGAGCAGTGGCTGCAGGCGCGGCTGTTGCAGCGCACCACCCGCAGCGTGACGCTGACCGACGCCGGCGAGCACTGCCTGCGCCGTTGCCAGCAGATGCTGGCGCTGTCGCTGGACCTGGAGGAAGAAACCGCCACCACCACCGAGGGCGCGCTGCGCGGGCAGCTGCGCATCACCTGCAGCGTGTCGTTCGCGTTCGCGCAGATGGGCGCGGCGATTGCGGATTTTCTGGCCCAGCACCCGCTGCTCAAGATTGATCTGGACGCGAGCGAGGGCTCGTTGAACCTGGTGGAAAAACGCATCGACCTGGCCATCCGCATCAGCGCCGAGCCCGACCCGCTGCTCATCGGTCGCCCCCTGGCGCGCTGCGATTCGGTGCTGGTGGCATCGCCCACGTACCTGGCCGCGCATGGCACACCGCAGGTGCCCGCCGACCTGGCGCAGCACCGCTGCCTGAGCTATGCCAACTTTGGCAAGAGCGTATGGACGCTGACCCGCGATGGAGAGACGGAGCGCGTGGGCGTCTCAGGCCACTTCAGCGCCAACGAGGCCACCACCCTCATGCGCGCCGCGCTGGCGGGCGGCGGCATCGCGCTGCAGCCCACCTACCTGGTCAACCCCTACCTGCACCGCGGCGAGCTGCAGGCGGTGCTGCCTGCATGGAGCTTGCCGGTGATGACGATCCATGCGCTGTACCCGTCGCGCAGGCACCTGTCGCCCGCGGTGCGGGCGCTGCTGGATTTTTTGGTGCTGCGGTTTGAAGGTGTGCCGTGGCAGCAGTGCGCCGGCTAGATAAAACGCTACTTTTTTGATAGCTATTGACACTGGCGGATCAAGCGCTGCAGGCTGTTTTTGCTTGATTTTCGCGTGGAGCTCGAACGCACGGCGGCATTCTTGCCCCTCGCCCCTCGCCCTTCGCTCTTGCGGGAGAGGGGCTGGGGAGAGGGGGCCATCGCCCAGCAGCATGGCAGCACCAGACCTACCGCCCGCCCCCGCTCCCCGGCCTCATCACCTCACGGCAGCACTGCAGCCGCCTTCGCACGCGCAATCTGCAGGTCCGCATCGCGCTGCAGCAGCAGGCGCTGCGCGACCAGTGTGTTGGCGGCCTCGGTCACGGCCGTCACGTAGCCGTCTTGTGTGCCGTACAGCTCTTCCAGCGACGGCCGCGCATCGCCCGCCGCCAGCCGCGCGGCCCGCGTCTTGTGAAAGGGAATGAAGCTGCCCGTGAGGTTGGCCAGGTCGGTGATGCCGGGCGTGGCGACGTAGTTGAACTCGATGCTGGTACCCAAGGGTGCACGCGCTTCCACGCTGCGGATACCAGCGCGGGTGAGGCCCGTGGACGCATCGACCTGCGGCACCAGGATGGCGTAGTCGCGGCCCAGGTTGCGCGGGGGCAGGATGGTGGCGATGCCCGATTCGTCCTGCGGGATGTACTGCGGCCCGAAGTCGAACAGCGGGAAGTTGTTGTACACGCCCCGGTAGCTGAAGTCAGGAATGGCGGTCTGCACGCCGCCCACCGCCCAGGTCAATCCCTTCATGGCCGGGAAGGCCAGCACTTCGGGCCGCACCAGCGTGCCGTCGGCCAGCTTGGGCACTTGGCTGGCGGGCGGCTGCGTGCCGCGCACCACCCAGTCTTCCAGGTTGAGGAACAGCGCACGGAAGGTGTCGTTGAACTGCACCACCGTGCCCGTGGGGTACGTGGCGCGCGTGGGTGCATAGGCAATGCTGGCCGTGCCCCCTGCCCCGCCGTGCTGGGTGCTGGCGTAGTAGTAAATGCGCGCGTTCTCGGGCTGGACCAGGTCCTTGGTGCCGTTGGCGTCGGTCAGCACGGGCGAGCCCTGCAGCTGCCAGAACTCGGTGCCCGACAGGCCCAGGAAGAACTTGGGACAGGTGTTGGTGGCCGCGCAGCGCTTCATCACCCCGCCCTGGCGGCCGCTGATGTCGTCCTGGTAGTCCTTGTCCAGCCCGCGCGGTGCCGTCTGGCCGAAGGCGGTGTGGTCGGTGCGCAAGCCGCCGCCGCCACCGGGCACGGCAAAGCGGGTGTTGATGTGCGTCTGGCGCGCAGCCACGTGGGCGAACATGCCGTCGAACACCTTGCCGCCATCGAGCGCCTGGTTGAAGCCCAGGTGCAGAAAGGTCTTCATAGCGTTGCCCGACTGCGAGGTGCCCTGCCCCAGCGTGTGCGTGATGCGGCCAGCCAGCGGGTTGGGGGTGCCCGCAGAATCGGCCGCCTTGCTGCGGAAGAAGCTCACCGTGTCGCGCAGCGCAGCCAGGCCCACGCCCATGACCTTGGGGTCTTTGGCGACATAGACCAGCTCGTACAGATAAGCTGGGTCAAACCCGCCCTTCAGGCACACGCTGGTGGGGCTGGGCGTGCCGGGGAAGGCGTTGGTGCCCGTGTCGCAGGTGGCGAACTTCCAGTCGCTGGCGGGCACAGGCACGCGCGCATCCGTCTCGTTGGCACGGCGGGTGAGCGAGTAGCCGGGCTGGGTGTTGTCCAGGCTGGCGGGTTCGTACGGAATCATGGTGCCGTTGAACACGCCGCCGGGCAGCGTCATTGCGGGGCTGGCGGCCGTGGGCACCAGCTCGGCGCGGTAGGGGCCGGTGATGCTGCTGCCGTCCTTGTTCTTGGCCACGGGCACCGTCACCGTCAGGCGCGCGGCAGTGCTCTTGGGCACATCGCCCTGCCAGGCCGAATACAGCATCACATAGCCACGCTCCAGGTACACCGCATCACTGGGCGTGGCCGTGGGGTTGAGCATGGTGAGGATGTTGCTCCGGTTGGGTGCGTCGTAGCGCAGCACGCCGCTGGCCTAGGAACCTGTTCAGTGTCTTTTTGGGGTTGCATTGGAGTGCAATCGGGATGAGTGGATGCTTCGGATGCGCCGCATGGGCTCATGCCCATGCAAGCAGCCGGGGCGTCCAATCGCCCGATTTCACTCCAACCCTTCGGGCAAGTGTCTTTTCGGGCGGTCTGCGGCGTTGCGGCGCTTGCCAATAGCCGAGCTATTGGCTGCACGCCGCGCCTAGCATCCCATCCCGAAAAGAGACTTGTGCAACTTCAAAAAGACACTGAACAGGTTCCATCCATGTTCCTGGGCTTGAGCATGACGAAGTCGGTCTGGTACTCGACCATGCCGTTGGCGTTGGTAGGCGCAAGCGCCAGGTCCTGGATGGTGGCGTTCTTGGGGTCCTTGGGGTCTACCTCGCCGCTGATGGTGCCGGTCACGCGCTCGTATTCGCCCACGGCGCCATAGGTGCCCGGAAAGGCCTCGGTGGCGGTGATGGCCAGCTTGAGCGCGGGGCCCTTGGGCGCATCGTTGCTGGACCCCCCGCAGGCCGTGATGGCGGCTGCAGCGGCGGCCGTGAGCGCGAGTTTTCCGAATGCACGAAAAGGTTTCATGGTGTCTGTCTCCTTGGATGGATGGTGGTGCGGGCCGCTGGAACGGCTCTGGAACAAAACGGCAGCGTCTGTTGCGCCGCGCGCGGGCAAGGCTTCGCCCAGACCTGCCGGCAAAGGCAGGCTGCGAGAAGCAAAAAAGGAATGAAACGGCCCGGTGGGTGGGCCTGTGGGTGGGCCGGTGGCTTATTCGGCCTCGATACCGGCGGCCTTGATCACCTTGCCCCACTTCTGGGTTTCGGCGGCCTGGAACTTGGCGAGTTCATCCGGCGTGGTCGTCCAGGCTTCGGAGCCGGCGTTGTCATAGAAGCTCTTGGCCGCGGCGCTCTTGGTGGCGGCGGTCAGCAGCTCGTTGAGGCGCGCCACCACCGGCGCGGGCGTGCCCGCCGGTACGTAGGCAGCAAACCAGTAGCCCATGTCGTAGCCCTTCACACCGGCTTCGTCCAGCGTGGGCACATCGGGCAATTGGGCGCTGCGCTTTTGGGTGGAGTAGCCCAGGGCCCGCAGCTTGCCCGCCTTGACCTGGGGCACGCCGGTGGAGGTGTCGGTGATCATCAGGTCGATCTGCCCGCCCAGCAGGTCAGTGATGGCCAGCGGATTGCTCTTGTAGGGCACGTGCAGGATGTCCACCGCCGCCAGTTGCTTGAGCATTTCGCCGGCCATGCGGCTCGACGAACTGCCGCTGCCGAAGCTGAGCTTGCCGGGGTTCTTCTTGGCAAAGGCCAGCAGCTCGCCCACGTTCTTGTACGGCGCGCTGGCGTTGACCACCAGCACCTGCCCGCCCTTGCCCAGGCCCGTCACGGGCGCGAAGTCCTTCACCGGGTCGTACGAGAGCTTCTTGTACAGGTGCTCGTTGGCCGCATGCGTGGTGTTGGTGGTGATGAGCACGCTGTAGCCGTCCGCCGCGGCCTTGGCCACTGCCGACGCGGCGATCATGCCGCTGGCGCCGGCCTTGTTGTCGATGACCACCGGCTGCTTGGTGTCGGTGGTGATGGACTGGCCCAGCGCGCGCGCCAGCTGGTCGGTGGCGCTGCCGGCCGCGAATGGCACGACGAAGGTGATGGGCTTGGCGGGGTAGGCACCGGCCGCCTGGGCCAGCGCAGCAGGGGCGTGCAATGCGCACAGCGCCATTACGGCGGCAGTGGCGAGCAGAGCACGGCGGGGGGATGAATGGGTCATGTTGTCTCCTGGTGTTGGTATGGATGAAAAGCGAAACGGGAGGTCTAGGGCCTGTTCACACTATTTTTGCCAGTGCGAAGGCAGCCCCAGCCACGCCAATCTAGGCGCGTGACGACGCCAAGGCCGGGGCCTTGGCTAGGAACGCAACGACGAATGGCGTGGCTGGGGTTGCCTTCCCTTCGGGTTGCGAAGCAAACAGGCCATCCGCTGTGTTGCCAATCCTCGCTGGGGCCGCACCCCAGCTTCGTTTGGCGCCTAGCGCCTGGCCTGTTTGCTTCGCAACGCATCTGGCAAAAATAGTGTGAACAGGCCCTAGGCCGTGGGACCGCCAAAGTGTGGTGCCAGATGTGCGGGCACGGTGACGGGCATATCGAGCAGCAGGTAGCTCAGTGCCTTGCCGTGGCTGTCGAGGTTGAGCGCGTCGTTCACGCCACCGTCGAGCACGTCGTCCAGCACGAGGTTCATGGCCTGCAGCTGGGGCAGCAGGTAGCGCGTGACCTGGCGCGGGCGGCGCTGCGCAAACTGCTGTGCCACGGCGGCCTCGGTGACTTGTTCGACCAGCACATCCCACAGCGCGGGGTGCCAGGCGATGACGCTGATGTTGGAGCGGTTGCCTTTGTCGCCGGTGCGGCTATGAGCAACTCGATAAAGCGGAACGGTGATGGTGGTTGTCATGGTGTGTGTACTCCTCAATCCACCATCTCAAAACGCACGGCCACCGCGTCGCGCGGCACCAGGCACGACACCGTGCCCAGGCGGGGCCGCATGGCGGTGCGCACCCCGCCGCCACCCGCAGGCCCGCAGGTGTAGAGCGCGGTCACCTCGCGCACAAGGCGCTGGGCGCTGGCGTGGTCGCGGTGCTGCAGGGCCACGCGCAGGCGCACATCGGGGGCGTGGGCACCTGCGTCTGCAGGGGCGTCCAGCCACCGGCTGGTGTCGTCGCCGAAGATGCTGGTCACGCCGATCAGGTCGATGCGCAGCGGGCCCAGGCCGCTCAATCGCTCGCGCAGCACCTCGCCCGCCAGGCGCGCGCGGGCTTCGGCGCGCGGGCCGGCGTAGGAGATTTCCCCCTCGGCAAACCAGCCGGATTCAAAGCACACGTTGACCTTGAGCGTGGCGGGCCGGGCATGGCCCTGCACGCCTTCCAGCCGCACGGCGTCGGTGCCCACGGCCTGCACGCGGGCCTGGGTGATATCGGCCACCACGTCGGGCGTGAGATACGCCGCAGGGTCGTGCAGCTCGTACAGCAGTTGCTCCTTGACGGTGCGCTCGTCGATGCGCCCGCCGGTGCCGGACGGCTTGGTGATGGTGCAGTGGCCGTCGGCGTCGATCTCGGCGATGGGGTAGCCCAGTTGCGCCAGGCCCGGCACGTCCTTGTAGCCAGGGTCGGCAAAGTAGCCGCCCGTGACCTGCGCGCCGCATTCGAGCAGGTGCCCGGCCATGGTGGCGCGGGCCAGGCGGTCCCAGTCGTCCGGGGCCCAGCCGTAGTGCGCCAACGCCGGGCCCAGCACGAGCGACGGGTCGGCCACGCGGCCGCAAACCACAATGTCGGCCCCGGCGCGCAGGGCATCGGCAATGGCCTGTGCGCCGATGTAGGCGTTGGCGCTGACGATGGGCTCCGTGGGCATGGCGTCACCCAAGGCGCCTTGCAGCAGCGCGCGGTGCTCGGGTCCGCTCAGGTCGTCGCCCTGCAGTACGGCAATGCGCGGGGAGGCCAGGCCCAGCTCGGCCGCCAGGGCGTGGATGCGGCGCGCGGCGCCGTGCGGGTTGGCGGCGCCAAAGTTGCTGACGATGCGCACGCCGTGCGCCAGGCACTGCGCCAGCACGGGGCGCAGCAGGTCCACCAGCAGGGGTTCATAACCCGCATCGGGGTCTGTGCGGCGCGCGAGCTGCGCCAGGGCCAGTGTGCGCTCGGCCAGGGTCTCGAAGATGAGCACCGCAGGCTGGCCGCTGGCGATGAGCGCCTGCACCACGGGCAAGGCCGCGTCGGTGCGGTCACCCGAGAAGCCGGCGGCGCAGCCCACCAGCAGTTTGGTTTTTTGGTCGTTCGGCATGAATCCGTTGTCTCCTGACCATGAATGTAGGAACATGGCTGTATTCTGTGAAATCGATTGTTCTGATGAATCCATCTGATATGCAGATGAATCATTCAGCCCCACCATGAGCGCCCCTCACCTCTCCAGCCGCCAGTTAGACGCCTTCCTTGCGCTGGCCGAGCAGCGCAGCTTCACCCGCGCCGCCACGTTGTGCCACTTGTCGCAGCCCGCGTTCAGCGCCCTCATCCGCGCACTGGAGGACGACCTGGGCCTGCGCCTGTTCGACCGCAGCACACGGCATGTGGACCTCACGCCCGAGGGGCAGAACTTCCTGGAGTCGGCCCGCCGCATCCGCGCCGAAATCACCAGCGCCCTGGCCGCCGTGCGCGACACGGCCACGCTGCAGCGCGGGCGCGTGGCCGTGGCGCTGCTGCCATCACTGGCCGCGGGTTGGCTGCCGGGCGTGCTGGCGCAGTACCGCGCGGCGCACCCGGGCATCGAGATCGACATTGCCGACGTACTGTCCGAACCCTGCATCGAGCGCGTGGCCAGCGGCCATGCCGACTTTGCACTGGCCGCCATCCGCGCCGACACCCCCGCGCTGCAGGCCGAGCCGTTCTGCAGCGATGACTTCTACCTGGTGTGCCCCGCCGACCACCCGCTGGCGCGCAGGCGCAAGGCCATCACCGCGCAGGACCTGGCCGCCTGGCCCTTCATCCACCTGGCGCGCACCAGCAGCGTGCGCCAGTACCTCGAGGCCGCCCTGCACCCGCAGGCCATGCACACGCTGATGGAGGTGGAGCAACTGGCCACCGTGATGGGCATGGTGCGCGCGGGGCTGGGCATCAGCGTGGTGCCGGCGCTCACGCTGTTCCATTTCGAGCAGCCGGGGCTGGTCACGCGGCCGTTGTCGCTGCCCGGGCTGACACGGCAGATCTACCTGGTGCGGCGGCGCGACGAGAGCCTGTCGGTGGCGGCGCAGGCGCTGTATGCGCTGGTGATGGTGCAGCGGCCTTGAATCAGAGGCGGCAATTACTATTAATTTGATAGCTATCAGCGCTTATCCATTAATAGCTGGTGGCCAACTTGCCTTGAAAATAGACGCCTCAAGCCGCCGCAGCACGCGCATAGCTCAAGGTCAGCATCTCCCACTGGTGCCCATCAGGCTCGTTCCAGTAGACGATGCGGCCGCCGTGGGCCGTGTCCACCTGCCCGTCCACGGGGCCGTGCACGGCGCTGCGGTACGGAATGCCCCCAGCCTGAATGCGCGCGAGGATGGCATCGAACTCTGCATCGCCCACTCGAAAGCAGTAGTGGATGGGCGGTATGGGCTCGGGCCATTCGTCGAAATCGATGGTGAAGCCATCGTTCACGAACACGGGCGCAAACGGCCCCACGCCGGTGTCGGACCAGGGCACGCCCAGCAGGTCGGCCAGCAGCCGGGCGGCCGCGATCCTGTCGCGCGCGGGGACCATCAGGTGATCGAGGTGGATGGGCACGGGATATACCTCCGCGGAAATGCGGCGCACAGGCCGCTGTATCCGCATTTTCTGCCTGATGGAGACTTTCTGGCAGGGCATGGGCCTATGTTCCCCCCGCGTTCGCCTCGCACCGCGCCAGCACGGCCAGCTCCTGGCGCAGCAACAGCTCCACCTCCGTGGGCTCGAACTGGTCTCTCAGCAGCGGGATGGCAAAGCGGTACGCGGCATCCTGCCTGCGCAGCACATAGGCCAGCTGCAGGCGTGCCAGCGACTGGCGCAGCGCCTGCGCGTCGGCCGTGATGCCGTGGCCTTGCAGCAGCTGGGCCAGGGCCACCAGGCTGGTCTGCCCGGCCTGGGCCGTGTGGTAGACCACCACGCGGTCCAGGCGGCAGGCGGCCTCGTCCTGGCTCAGGCGCCCCCAGCCGGCCAGTGCGTCCTGCACGGGCTGCGAGGCAAGGGCCTGCGCGAGGTGGCGCGCCTCGATGGCGCGCTCGCCGGGTTGCAGGGCCTCCAGGCATTCCTGGCACAGGATGGCCACGAGGTTGGCGCGCTGGCCGCTGGCGTCCACGAGCTTTTCCACCAGCGTGTCGCTGCCAAAACCCAGGCGCAGGCGGCGCAGCGGCTCGGTGGCCAGCTCGCGGCAGGCGGCGCGCTCCAGCCCGCCGATGGCCAGCACCTCGCCAAAGTTGCGCAGGGGGCTCTGGTAGTCGAGCACGGCGGTGGCGTACAGGTCCCAGAAGCCCGCCAGCATGAACCAGCAGCGCCCCTCCTCGCTGAGCGCGCGCAGCGTGGACAACTGGGCGTAGCCGCTGTTCGACTCGTCGCGGAAAAAGAGGTCGGCTTCGTCGATCAGCAAATACAGGCGCTTGCCCGCGTACTGCGCCTGGAGGTGGTCCACGATGGCTTCGAGCGGCGTGTCCGCCGGCAGGCCGAACTGCAGCGCCATGCGCGGCGCCAGGCGGTGGTCGCGCAGCGAGACGTAGTGGCACACGGTGTGCGGGTGGCCCTGCAGGCGGCGCTGCACGGCCTTGAGCAGGCTGCTCTTGCCCAGCTGGCGCCCGCCCACCACCAGGTAGTTGGCGGGTTCGCGGTTGACCACGCGGGCCAGCAGCTGGGCGCGGCCGAAGAAGGAGCCCTCCCGCGTCACGCCACCGCGCGTCTGGTATGGCGAGATGCGGGTGATGCGCAGTTGCGCGGCCAGCAGGCGCAGCAGCACCTGCAGGGCCTCGCCGCCCACCAGCCATTCGGTCTGGCTGGCGCTGTCCACCATCACGTGCAGGTTGGCGCGGTCATCGGCATGGGCCTGCAGCAGGGGCATCGGCGCGTCCACGCTGTGCCCGCTCAGGATCAGCAGCACGTCGCTGCCGGTCTGCGCGGCGCGCAGCTGGCGCAGCACGGCGGCCTCGTCCACGCCGGGCGTGGGCACGAAGACCAGGCAGCGGTCCAGCGACACGGGCAGGTCCGGCGGGAACTGCCACTCGAACACCAGCCCCGGCAGCGCCCAGTCGGTGCTGGGCTGGCTGCGGGCGGAAACCCGCTCGGCCATCGCGCGCACGAGGCCCCCCGCACCCTCTGCCGCGCCGGGCTGCGCGCACAGCACCGCGCGGCGCCAGTCCACCGGGCGGATGTCGGCCGCGAGCAGCGTGGACTCCCGCCGCCCGGTCCAGCCCAGCAGCCGGTCCAGACGGGGCAGCCGCGCAAGCGGGGTGCGGCGAAGGCGCGCAGGCTGCAGCTGCGAAGGCCCGAGCAGGGGGTGGCGCGCGACCCAGACCACCGCGCCCACGGCGAAGATGGCGGCGCACCAGTAGATGAGCTTGCGCAGGCCTTCGAACGGGTCGCGCTCGGACGGCGGCACGGGCGTGAAGTCGTCGGCCTGCCCCTCCAGGCAGTTGATGGGCAGATAGCCCAGGGGAATGGGCGGGCGCCCGGGGCGGCAGCTCCAGGTGGTCGTGCCGGGCTTGAGCTCCACCACCACCTGGGTGCCCGCGAGCTTGCCCAGTTCGGGGTTGTGGGCGATGTCGGCCTGCAGCACGTAGGGCCGGGGCGACGTGACGCGCAACTGCGGGTTGCCGATGCGCGGCGCATGTGTGCGGATGTCCTCGGGCCAGGCGTCCAGCTCGTTGTGCGCCTGCATCATCGCCACGCGCCACTGCACCAGCTCGCCCCAGACGATGCCCGCGTTCTCGGCCCCCAGCACGGAGCCGCGCGTGGCCGGGTTGAGCTTGGGCGTGAGCAGCGCGCTGCCCACGAACAGCGTGATGGCCGCGATCACCACCGCGCGGACCACGGACCTGGACAGCAGCGGGCTCATGCGGCCGACGAACACGAGTCCAGCACCATGAGGCCCGCGTCGCGGATGGTGGGGCTGCGCCAGTGCAGCCGCGCGGCCTCGCCCGTGCCGCGCACATGGATGAGGTTGCCCCAGAACAGGCGGCGCAGCTCGTCGTCCTGCAGGTAGGGGCGCGCGCGGCCCAGCTCATCGGCCTGCAGCAGCTGCGCCAGCCGTTGCCGGGTGGCCGGTGCCTGCGCGAGGGGCAGCAGGGTCTGCCACAGGCGCGGGCTGCTGGCCAGGTGGGTGCGCAGCGCGGCGCGGTCTGCCTGCGCGCCCTGCAGGCCGCCGCCCGCTCCCTGGTCCACCAGCCACTGCAGGCCTTCCTCGAACAGCGCGGGGTGTCCACCGCTGATCTCCTGCAGGGCCGCCAGCACCGGCTGGGGCCAGGCCTGCTCGGGCCAGCGGTGGCGCGCCAGCTGGGTGAGGTCTTCCAGCGACGGATCGGGCCAGTGGTTGACCTGCGCGATGTTGAGCAGCGACAGGTCGCCGCTGCGGTATTTGAGGTCGGCCAGCGCCTCGCCGCCGCACAGCAGCAGGTGCAGCCGTCCGCTGTGCATCTCGCTCAGGCTGCGCAGGATGCCCGCCAGGGTTTCGCGCAGTTCGGGGGTGCCCTGCTCGAAACGGCTGACCAGGCAGAACAGGCGCTCGCCCGCCAGCAGGCGGCGCTCCAGCGCGGATTCGAATTCGTAGTCGGACGCCACATCGCCGAGCCCGCACTGGCGGCCAATGGCGGCGAAGTACTCGGCCGGCACGGTGCTCACGCTGTAGGGCGGCTGGATGTGCAGCACCGCGCCTTCGCCGTACTGCGCCTTGGCGCGCTGCAGCAGCTCTTGCCTGAACGGCGGCTGGCCCCAGTGGGCGGGCGACAGCAGCAGCGAGATGGGATACGGCACGGCCTGCGCCAGCTGGGCAAACAGCCGGTCCTGGAAGGCAGCGAAGGGCTGCGCCGCGCCCGCCGACTCGGCCTGCAGCGGAAACTCGGGCTCGAAGCCGGCGGCGCTGAGCAGGCGGTTGGCCTCGGTTTCCGTCAGGCGCAGGTAGCGGGTGCAGGCCACCAGTTTTTCTCGCGAGCGGGGGTTGGGCGCCGACAGGCCGTTGCGCCAGTTGTTCACGGCCTCGCGGCTCAGGCCGATCTCGGTGGCCACGCCGGAGGCGCTGGCGCGAATGCGCCGCATGTAGAGCGAGAGAAGCTCCGGAAAGGAATCGTGGGCCATGGCTGTGGGGGTGGGCACTCTGCGCGCCGCGCGGTGAGAGGGCTTTGGAAAGAACACAAACGAAAAGAAGTCGGTGGCTGGCTGGCACGGATTGTGATGCGTGCCGGTGCCGTCCAGCACCCGGCACCTTCCGGCGTTGCCCGCGCAGGCCGCGCTACCAGAGCGCCTGCACCAGGGGCCAGGCCTTGTGGCAACCCAGGCCACAAGCCGCGAGCACCGGGCTGTAGAGCACCAGGGCCCCCAGCACCGCCGTCAGCCAGCCGGTTTCATCCTCCTCGTTTTCGGTCTGCTTTTTCTTTTCCTCTCCCCCCTCCCCCTTGACTGTGTCGAGCGTGGCGGCCTTCTCCGCATCGTCCCCGGGTGCGTCGCCCGTGATCTCCTGCACCAGCATCACCAGCACCACCAGCAGCGAGACACCCAGCACGCCCAGGTAGCCGTACCGCAGCCACGGGCTGTCCAGCGGATAGAAATACGCGGCCAGCACCACGGCGGGCAGCAGGAAGAAGGCGTGCATCTGAAGCCGGTACCAATGGATGCCATCGTCCTTCTTTTCCAGCGCGCCCATCACGAGCTTGTAGGTGATCGCGCCCAGCACGAAGATCAGCCCGCCCCACCATTCGATCTGTGTCAGCATTTTGTGTGTCTCCCTCGGATTCAATGGCTGGACTTGCCGGCGTTGCCGCCCTGCGGCGCTTCGCCACCACGGCCCTCGCTCTCGCCGCCATCTTCGCTGTCGTCGTCGGCGTCTTTGTCCGGGTCGCCGTCCTCGTCGCCATCCCCGTGGAGGTCCTTGTACTCGCTCAGCATGTAGTACAGCGGCAGCACGATGGCCAGCACCAGGCCCAGCCCCAGCCAGAGCCACAGGCCCTTGAATAGCAGCACGGTGACCACCGTGAACGCGATGGCCTGCAGCAGCCCCTTGAAGCCGGCGCGCAGCAGCAGCACCGCGATCAGTCCCTGAACGGGAGAGGTGCCGGTCTTGTGCATTTCCTTGGCCATGTCGATGAAGGCCTGCGCGGCTTCCTCGCCCTTCTTCCTGCGCTCGGCCTCCTGCTTGCGCAGCTTGGACACTGAGACCGGCTTGCCCGGGTCCTTGGAGTGGGCGTGGGCATCTTCCTCGTCGGGCCCTTCGCCAGCCTCACCGGCAGCCACGGGTTCGTCCACGGGCTCCACCACCGCGCGCCACTGCGGGTTGGCCTCGAAGAACGCCTTGCGCGAGACCCACTGGCCCTTGTCGAAGTGCATGCGCTCGGTTTCGCCCACCTGGTCGTAGAACACCTCCAGCACCGCCGACTGCAGGCCGTGGGCAAACAGTGTTTCGAGCGCCCGCAAGGGAAGGTCGTCGTGCGTGCCGGTGTCAAAGCGCAGCAGCAGGTGGGTGCGTTGGGCCAGGACCTCCTGGTTGAACCACTGTTCGTCCCACAGCGCCGCCAGATCCGCGCCCCCCAGTTTCTGGGCCCAGCGCTGCGCCTGTTCGGTATTGCCGGCGGCCAGGTACTGGTAGACCAGCTGGCCGGTCTTGAGCTTGATCGCGTCTTCGAAGAACAGGTGCAGGGTGTGTGCGTTTTGCGACATGGTGCGGCGGTAGGGAGAGTGGGTTCGCGGTGGAAGTACACGAATTGTTACCGGCTTCGCGGGCACCGTCCCTCTCGGCGTTGTCCATCGTCCGGGCCCTGGCACTTGACGCCATGTCAACCACCGTCCTTCAGCAGCACGGCCGTTGGATGGATGCGGTGGGCACCGCGCGCCTCCACGGTTCCAGCACCCGCCGCTTGCCTTGGCGCGCGGGAGCTTCATGCATACTCGACGGCCAGCCCGCCGCGCGGCCGGGCAGCGCCGCGCGGCACGCCACCGGCAGGCCCGCAACCCGTGCGTGGCCCCGCCAGGTTGGCCTGCGGGCCACCACCATCACAAAACCCCGAGGGAGATTCACCATGCGTTCTCACGCACGCTCTGGCGCGCTTTTGCTCTGCGCCACCTTCACGCTCGGCCCCGTTGCCGCCCAGACGGACACCGCCGCCACACCCCAGGCCCGCGCCGCCGCTGTCCGCGCCGCAGCCACGGCCCCATCCCCCGCCTTCAGCGGGACGCGCGAGAAGCTGGTGGTGGCCATGCCCAAGACCTACGCCAAGAGCGAAACCATGCTGCTGTGGGGCGACTACTTCAATCATCTGGCGCGCTGCGGCAACATCGACCTGCAGAACCTGCAGGGCGAGTCGCTGGAACGCAGCACCAACATCGACGTGCTGGGGGAGAAGGACCTCATCGACAGCCTGGTCGCCGGCAAGGCCCAGCTGGCCCAGGTGAACCCCGGCCTGGTGCCGCAGCTGGTGGCCGCCGGCCAGCCCGCGCCGTTTGGCGTGCCGGGCAACAAGGCCAGCGGGCAGCGCAACTCGTACAAGCTGATCCTGATTGCGCGCGTGGACAGCCCGTTCACCAAGCCGCAGGACCTGGTGGGCAAGAAGATCGCGCACACCACGCCCACATCCAACTCCGGCAACCTGGCGCCGCGCGCGCTGTTCCCGGCCATTGGCCTGGTGCCGGACCAGAACTACGAGGTGGTGTTCTCCAACGGCCACGAGCGCTCGGTGACGGGTGTGATGCACGGCTTCTACCCCGCCGCCGCCGTGGCCAGCGACCTGTACCAGCGCATGGTGGTCAAGGGCGATGTGAAGGGTTCGAGCATCCGCACGCTGTGGGAAAGCCCGCCGTTCATGACCGAAACCTGGACCCTGGGCAAGGACGTGTCGCCCGAGGTGCAGGCGCGCGTGAAGAAATGCTCGTACAGCTACAGCTTCTCGCCCAAGCTGCGCCAGCTGCTGCCGGGCAACGACACCTTCTTGCCCATCAACTTCGAGCGCGACTTCGCCACGGTGATGGAGGTCTACAACAAGACCGCGAAGGCGGCGCAGGCCGGCAAGCCCGCCGCCAAGTAGGTGCCCCGCAGCGCCAAGGCGCTGGCGGTTCAGGCCTGCGCGGAGGCGGCGCCAAGCCGCTCGCGCGTGCGCCGCGCGACATCCTTCACCCAGGGTTGGGCGGCCCAGTGGCGCTGGGCGAACGCATCGATCTGATCCCCGTAGGTGAGCGACGCGCCGATCACATCCAGCCCGTCGAGGAACATGCGCCGGTGCCGCTCGGAGATGGTGAACGGTGCGCTGTGCCCTGCCGTGCGCACCTGGCGCTGTTCCACGTCGATCTCCATGGCCAAGGGACCGGTAGTGGCACGGGCCTCGCGCATGAAGGCCTGGGCATCGGCCTCGGTCACCATGGCCAGCAGCAGGCGGTTGTTCATGGCGTTGGAGTAGAAAATCTCGCCAAAGCTCGACGCCACCACGGCCTGGAAGCCGTACTGCTGCATGCCCCACACGGCATGCTCGCGGCTGGAGCCGCAGCCGTAATTGCTGCCGGCCAGCAGCACATCGGTGCCGGCAAACGCCGGCTGGTTGAGCACGAAGTCTTCGCGCGGCTGCCCGGCGCCGTCAAAGCGCAGGTCGTACAGCAGGCCCGGCGCCAGGCCCGACTTGTCGATGCCGCGCAGGAACTGCTTGGGCATGATCTGATCGGTGTCGAGGTTGGCGATGTCGAGCAGGGCCGCCTGGCCGCGCACGGTGCTGTGGTTGTGGTCGGCGCTCATGCGGTCAACTCCAGGGTTCTTACGTCGGTGATGCAGCCCGTGACGGCGGCGGCGGCGGCCATGGCCGGGCTCATCAGGTGGGTGATGGCGCCACGGCCCTGGCGGCCCTCGAAATTGCGGTTGGTGGTGGAGGCGCAGCGCTGGCCGGGGGGCAGCACGTCGTCGTTCATGGCCAGGCACATGGAGCAGCCGGGCTGGCGCCACTCGAAGCCCGCGGCCACCAGGCGCGCGGCAATGCCCTCGGCCTCGGCCTGGGCCTTCACGGCGCCCGAGCCGGGCACGACCATGGCGCGCACGCCGCTGGCCACGTGGCGGGTGCCGACGATACGGTCCACCTCGCGCAGGTCCTCGATGCGCGCATTGGTGCACGAGCCGATGAACACATGCTGCACCGGCACGCCCGCCAGCGGCTGCCCTGCCGCCAGGGCCGTGTAGCGCAGGGCCTGCTCGGCGCTGCTGCGCTGCACGGCGTCGGTGATGTCCTCGGGCCGGGGCACGGTGGCGTGGATGGCCATGGCCTGGTCGGGGCTGGTGCCCCAGGTGACGAAGGGGGCCACGGCGCTGGCGTCGAACACATGCTCCACGTCGAACACGGCGCCCGCGTCGCTGCCCAGCGTGGCCCAGTGGGCCAGGGCCTGCGTGCGGACCTCGCCGGTGATGTCGGGGGCCTTGGCCAGCACATAGTCGATGGCCGTGGCGTCGGGTGCGATCAGCGCGCCGCGGGCGCCCGCCTCCACCGCCATGTTGCACAGCGTGAAGCGCGCCTCCACCGACAGCGCGCTGATGGCGCTGCCGCAGAACTCCACCACATAGCCCCGTGCGCCCTGCGCGCCGATGCGGCTGATGACCATGAGGATCAGGTCCTTGGCCGTGGTGCCGGTGGGCAGCGTGCCGTCCACGCGGATGCGCATGTCCTTGGCGAGGCGGTAGACCAGGGTCTGGGTGGCCAGCACGTGCTCGACCTCCGACGTGCCGATGCCGAAGCCCAGCGCGCCCAGCGCGCCGTACGTGGTGGTGTGGCTGTCGCCGCAGATGATGACCATGCCCGGGCGCACCATGCCGTGCTCGGGCGCGATCACGTGCTCGATGCCCTGCAGCGGGTCGTTGGTGTCGAACAGCGGGATGCCGTGGCGGTCGCAGTTGGCCTTGAGGTTGCTGGCCTGCAGGGCCGAAGGCGGGTCCTGGATGGTGCGCCAGCGCACCGGGTGCGTGGGGATGATGTGGCTCACCACCGCCACGTTCTGCCCCGGCACGGGCACGCCGCGCCCGGCCTCGTGCAGGCCGGCGAAGGCCTGGGGGCTGGTGTATTCGTTCATCAGGTGCAGGTCGCAGAACAGCAGAACGTTCTGTTCGTCCAGAACGGCCACGGTGTGCGATGCCACCAGCTTTTGGTAGAGCGTTGAGGGAGTGGTCATGGTCAGCGTCGGGGGTTGTCGTTGGGTGCAGCCTTACCGGTCGGCCAGCAGGAAGGGCAGCGCCGCGTCGAGCAGCGCATCCGGCGCCTCCTCGGCGATGTAGTGGCCGCAAAGCAGTGCGTGGCCGCGCACGTCGGCCGCCACGCGCTGCCACTCGGCCAGGGGCTGGAAGCACTGGTGCACCACGCCCTGCTCGCCCCACAGCGCCAGCAAAGGCATGGGCAACTGGCGGCCCGCATCGCGGTCGGCCCGGTCGTGCACCAGGTCGATGCCGGCGGCGGCGCGGTAGTCCTCGCAGATGCCGTGGGCCGTACCGGGCAGGCCCAGGCAGCGCACGTACTCGGCCAGGGCCCGCGGGTCGAACGGGGCCAGGCCGGCGCTGCGCCGGCCCATCACGTCGCGCACATAGGCGGCGGGGTCGGCCTCGATCAGGCGCTCGGGCAGCGGCGCGGGCTGGATCAAAAAGAACCAGTGCCAGTAGGCACGCGCAAAGGCGTTGCTGGTCTGTTCGTACATGGTCAGCGTGGGGGCGATGTCCAGCAGCACCATGCGCAACACGGCGGCCGGGTGGTCGGCCGCCAGGCGGTGCGCCACGCGGGCGCCCCGGTCGTGGGCCAGCACGGTGAAGCGTGGGTGGCCCAGGTGCTGCATCACGGCCAGCATGTCGGCGGCCATGGTGCGCTTGCTGTAGAGGGCATGCTCGGCATCCCCAGCAGGTTTTGCGGAATCGCCATAGCCCCGCAAATCCGCCAGCACCAGCGTGAAGTGCCGGGCCAGCACCGGCGCCACCTTGTGCCAGATGGCCGAGGTCTGCGGGTGGCCGTGCAGCAGCAGCAGGGCCGGGCCCGTGCCGCCCACCAGCGCGTGGATGTGCTGGCCGTCGGGCGTGGGCACACGGTGGGGGGTGAAGCCGGGGAAAAGCGGGGTCGTCGTGGTCATGGTGTCGTTGAAATTGCGGCGGTGCCTATTCGGCGGTGATGCCCCGCTCCCTGATCAATTTGGCCCACTGCGGCATCTCTTTTTCGATCCGTGCGCGGGCCTGCTCGGGCGTCGATGGAATGGGGTCGAAACCGTCCTTGGCCATGCGCTCCTTGAGCGCCGGGGTGTTGAGCGCCTGGTTCAGGGTGGTGTTGAGTTTGTCGACGACCGGCTTGGGCGTGCCGGCCGGCGCGAACACGATGAACCAGGTTTCAAACGCGTAGCCAGGCAGGCCCGCCTCGGCAATGGTGGGCACGTCGGGCATGAGCGCCGAGCGCTTGGTACCGGTGACGCCCAGCGCCCTGAGCTTGCCCGCCTGCACGTGCGGCTGCGCGGCCGACAGCACCGGAAAGCTCAGCGCCACCTGGCCCGACATGGTGTCGATCATGGCCGGGCCGCCGCCGCGGTAGGGTATGTGCACGATGGGCGTGCCCGCCACGGCCTTGAACAACTCGGCCGACATGTGGAAGGTGCTGCCCGCGCCGGCCGAGCCATACGAGTACTTGCCCGGCTGCGCCTTGAGCAGCGCCACCAGTTCCTTGATGTTCTTGGCGGGCAAGGCGTTGTTGACCACCAGCACATGCTGCGAACTGGCCACCATGCCGATGGGCGCCAGGTCCTTCAGGGTGTCGTAGGGCATCTTGGCCGAGAGGCTGGGGTTGATGGCCAGCGAGACGGTCTGCAGGCCGATGGTGTAGCCGTCCGGTGCGGCCTTGGCCACCATGTCCACGCCGATATTGCCGCCCGCGCCGCCCTTGTTCTCGATGAACAGCGAGCCGCCCAGGGCCTTGCCCCATTCATCGGTGATGAGCCGCGCGGCGATGTCGGCGCTGCCGCCCGGCGCATAGGGGACCACGAGCTTGATGGCCTTGTTGGGATAAGCCGCTGGCTGGGCCAGGGCCGCAGCGGGCGACAGCAGTGCCAGCGTGGCGGCGGCCGTTGCCGCCACAGCCAGCCGGCGGGGAAACAGGGACGGTGTCGGGAGGGTGGAATCGGTCATGGGTTGTCTCCTGAGGGTATTTGTTGTGGCTGGATCTTATGAGTGATGTTCAACGCCATAAATACCGTCAAAATCATTTCATTCATAAATTCAACGCACGAATAAGGTACCCATGGACGGCTTTTCGGACCTGCGCTTCTTTGCCTTGCTCATGAAGGAAGGCAGCCTGGCCGCCGCCGCGCAGCAGATGGGCATCACCCCGCCCGCGGTCAGCCGGCGCCTGGCCCAGCTGGAGCACCGGCTGGGCGTGCGCCTTCTGCACCGCACCACGCGGCGCATCCACCTCACGCCCGAGGGCGAGACCTACCTGCTGGATGGTGCCCGCATCCTGGGCGACCTGGAGGCGCTGGAGCGCACGGTGGCCGGCGCGCGCAGCTCGCCGCGCGGGCTCATCAAGCTGGCGGCCACGCTGGGCTTTGGCCGCGTTCACATCGCGCCCGCCCTGTCGGCCTTCTCGCGCGCCTACCCCGAAGTGGAGGTGCAACTGCACCTGACCGACCGGCCCGTGAACCTGGTGGAACAGGGCCTGGATGCCGCCGTGCGCTTTGGCGACCTGCCCGACTCGCGCCTCACGGCCCGCAGGCTGATGGCCAACCGGCGCGTGCTGTGCGCGTCGCCGGCCTACCTGGCCCACGCGGGCGAGCCCGCCCAGCCCGCCGACCTGCTGGCCCACCTGTGCATCGTGATCCGCGAAAGCGATGAAACCTATGGCACCTGGCACCTGCACCAGGGCGGGCGGCAGGAAACGGTGAAGGTGCGCGGCATGCTCAGCACCAACGATGGCGCGGCCGCCACCACCTGGGCCCTGGAAGGCCACGGCGTGCTGATGCGCTCCGAGTGGGACGTGGCAGCCCACCTGGCCGCTGGCCGCCTGCGGCGCGTTCTGCCCGCCTGGGCCTTGCCCGCGGCGGACGTGACGCTGGTGTACCCCACCCGCAGCGACCTGTCGGCCAAGACGCGGGCGCTGGCGGATTTCCTGGCGGCCTGGTTTTCCGGCGACCGGAAGGACCTCGTGGCGCGGCCGGCCGGAGAGCCCTGACATCACCGCCCTGGCCGACAGGTGCCGAGACGCGCCCCCGTCCTGAAAGGCCGCCCCGCTGCCATTCATCGCAGGCGGGGCGGTGCCCTCCGCCCGCGGTGTCAGGGGAAGGTGAAATCCGTGGTTTGCACGGCACCCTCCGTCAGGACAGGCAGTGCCTGCGTCTTGTCGGCAAAACCACCCAGGCGGGCCTGAACAGCGTAGCGCCCCGCCGCCGCGGAGTCCGCGGCAAACACCAGGCTGGTGCCCGGCGCGGCATAGGGGGCGACCCGCGGCGCGAGGGTAGGTACCGTGAAGCCGTAGGCCCCTGTCACCCCGTCAACGCCCCGGCCGGCCACTTCGATCGTGCCCCCTACCGACAAGGGCTGGAGCACCCGCACCATGGTGTCCACCGGGGCGGTGCCCTTCACCGTCGCGACCGGAGATGGCTGCAGGCTCAAAGGCGCGGCGCCCGCGCCCACGGAAGTCACTGTCTCGGCGGCCACCGGTACCCCCGTGACCACCGTGGTGGTGCGCCCCGCACCCACGACGACCAGCGTGTAGTTGCCCGGAGCCACCGGCTGGAGCAGGAACCTCCCCGCGCTGTCGGGGGTGGTGGCGCGCACCAGTTCACCGTTGAACTGCAGGGAGACGCTGGTGCCCGTGCCGGGTTCCACATAGCCCTGCACACCGGAAACGAAGCGCGGGATCACCGACACCACGGGTTTGAGAAGATACTGGCCCGAGGCGCCAGCGGCCACCACCGACTTGCAGGCATCGAAGTCCAGAACGAAGTCGGCCATCTGATTGGCGCCCACGTCGATATTCACATTCGTCTTGACGCCCGATTGCTGCCCGCTCGGCGTTTTCAGCGCGACTTCCGATGCGCCGGTGGGGACCACCGAATTGGCCAGCGGCTGGGCCCCTGTGTTGCTGGCCAGCACGAGCCGCAACTGCGTGTACTTTCCCGCGGGCAGCGGCACCTGCCCCAGTTCCATGAGCACACCGTTCGTCAGCGTCAGCAGGTCCACCCGGCGTGCCGGGTTCAGCACGATCTCTGACCAGCCCGCATCGTTGTCCGAGGCATTGCTGCTCTGGTGGACGCGCACTTTCTCGACCGTGACATTCACGGCGGAATAGCCGCAGCTGGGGGCATCCGTCATCGCCAGGCGCAACGTGCCATTTCCGCTGGTTTCGCCACCTCCACCACCGCCCCCGCAGGCGGCAAGGCTGGCGATGGACAGTGCACACAGGACGGTGCGCAGACAAGGATGTGTTTTCATGGGGTGGCCTCTTTGGTGAGATGTTGGCGGCTGCGGGACCAGGGGAGCATCCCGAAGAATGTGAAAAATTCACACAAACAACCTTAGAGGCATCCCGGCGCGTGTCTGTAGGACAACACCCAGACTTGGCGACGAGCGGCGCACGCTCTCCGCGCCGCTTTCCACCACATGCCCGCACCGTCCAGCGTTGGGCCACCCATCGGCTCACTGCCCCTCAGGCACCGTCCATCAGCGTGAGCGCCCCGAACGGCATGTGGTGCATCAGCTCGCGCAGCACCAGCAGGGTGGCCGCGAACGCAGCGTGGGCGGGCAACCCCTCCTGCGAAGCCGGACGCCCTTGGGATACGGAGACAAGCCGGTTGAACACATGCTCCAGGGCATCGAGAGTGAGCATGCGCCGCGGCCCTGGCGCAATGCCCGCCAGGGTGGCGATCTCGTGCAGCGCCGAGTCTGCGGAACAAGGCGCGACCACCGCACCCTGCGGCACCCAGGGGCGATGGCGGACATGGGCGGCGTAGACCTCGTCCTCCACCCGCGCAATGGCGGTCTCCAGCTCGAAGGGGGTGGGAAGTACCCCGCGGAAAAAATCGCGCGCCGTCTTCTGGCTGCCCAGCGCCAGGGTCAGCACGACGGAGGGCAGCTGAGGATCCAGCCCCGTCGCCACCACGGTGTGCTCCGCCCCCATGTGCAGGGCGGTGGCCAGCTGCCCTGGCACGGCAAGGCCATGGACCCGGCGGTACAGCGACGCGATATCGACGTCCGCATCACCCCCCTGGGGCGACGGCGATGAAGCCACCGGCGGGGCCGGAGGGGGCGAAGGAGATGGCGGGGATGGTGGGGGCATGGACATTCCGCGGTGTGATGGGCAAGGAGCAGGAGGGCATGGCCCGGGCCCGCGTGGATGGCGGGAAGTCGTTCGTGGATCCATCCCGTCACGGCCGCGCGGCCTGCGTGACAAATCGCTGGTGAATCTCCACAGTCAGTGCTTCGACGCGCAGCGTGAGCTGGCGCGTCTGTTCGGTCAACAGGGTGTTTTGCTGCAGCAGCTCCAGCACCTGCGCGGCATTCTGCGCGGCAATGGCCTGGCGTTGTTCGCTGGCGATGGCCAGCGCCTCGCGGTGCTGCGCATCCGCGTCGGCGTGGTGCTTGTCGCGCGCGGCCTGCCGCGTCTGGGCGAGCAGGATGAGCGGCGCGGCGTAGGCCGCCTGCAGGCTGAACGCAAGGTTGAGCAGGATGAACGGATAGGAATCGAACCTGGCGGCACCCAGCACGTTGATCAAGATCCACGCCGCCACGATCAGCGTCTGCGCACCGAGAAACAGCGGCGTGCCAAAGAACCGCGCAAAGGCCTCGGCCTGCAACGCAAACCGGTCCGTGCCGAAGGTAGGGGCCAGGTGCTCATGGCGCCGGTGAAAGCGCAAGGGGTCCACCCGGGGCGGGCCGTCTTCCAGGGGTGGGGCGTTGTGCGCAGGGTGGGGGTGGGCGGTCATGGGTGTTCCTCTCCGATCGGGGCGCATTCGCCAACAGGCAGCAAACAGGCAGAAGGCGCCTGGCCCCACTCTACGCCTGGACGACTGCCGCCGGTCCGTCAACGCCGCGCTGCCGGGCGTTGAGCCCCGCACACAACCCCTGCGCCGCGCCGACAGACGCTGCCAGCCTGCGCCTACACGCCGGGGCAGCCACCGTGCCTACAGTCGAACGCACAGACAACCGCCGCGCAGCGCATGCCCACAAAGCCCTGCAACGCACCCTCGAAAGCCGCCACCGCAGGAGCAATCCCATGCGCATCCACGCCATGCCTCGCCGCCACTCCCCCTGGTCCCTGGTGATCGGAGCCACCGCACTGATGGCGCTGCTGGCGCTCACGGCCTGCTCCACGCCACGCACGCCCGAAGGCATCCAGGCCGTGACCGGCTTCGATGTGGACCGCTACACCGGCCACTGGCACGAGGTGGCGCGCATCGACCACTCGTTCGAGCGCGGCCTCACCCAGACCAGCGCCACCTACAGCCGCAACCCCGACGACACCGTGAAGGTGGTGAACCGCGGGTACGACCCGGTGCGCAAGGAATGGAAGGAGGCCGAGGGCACGGCAAGCTTCGTCGATGCGCCCACGCGCGCGGCGTTGAAGGTGTCGTTCTTCGGGCCGTTCTACGGCGGCTACAACGTGGTGGCGCTGGATGAGAACTACCAGTGGGCCATGGTGGTGGGCTCCAGCAAGGACTACCTGTGGATCCTGTCGCGCACCCCCACCCTGCCCTGGCATGTGCGCGAACACCTGATCGAGCGTGCGCAGTCCATGGGCATCGACGTGGGCCGCATCCTGTGGGCGCCGCCCGCCAGTGAACAGCATGCCAGGCGCGCAGTGATGACCTGAGGCAAGGCCAGGCGCTGCAGGCATGGAGCCCGTGCGCCGGATGCCAGCACCTGGCCGCGGCGAAGCACCGCGATGCGATGTGGTGCGCCGCACCCAACCGGCATGAAGCCTCTTTTTGCTACCAATTAAATAGCGCCACGCGCTTTCACCAAAAGCGCCAGCGGCCATTTCGGCCAGAAACTAGTCCGCCCCGGGCACGGTGGCGGCGGCCACCAGGCGCTGGGTGTAGGGGTGCCGGGGTGCGTCCAGCACCTCGTCCACGCTGCCGCTTTCCAGCACGGAGCCATCCTTCATCACCAGCACCTGGTGCGCCATGGCCCGGATCACGTCCACGTCGTGGGTGATGAGCAGGTAGCTCAGGCCCTTTTCTTTCTGCAGGCGCTGCAGCAGGCCCAGCACCTGCTGCTGGATGGTGACGTCGAGCGCGCTGGTGGGCTCGTCGAGCACGAGCACCTGCGGTTGCACGATGAGGGCGCGCGCGATGGCCAGGCGCTGGCGCTGCCCACCGGAGAATTCATGCGGGTAGCGCTCGAGCAGCCGCGGGTACTGGGCCTCGGCCAGGCCCACCTCGGCCAGCGCGGCCTCGACCCGGGCGCGCCGCTGGGCCACGCCCAGCGCGGGCTCATGCACCTTGAGGCCCTCGCCCACGATCTCTTCGACCGTCAGGCGCGGAGAGAGCGACGAGAACGGGTCCTGGAACACCACCTGCACGCGGCGGCGCAGCTGCTGGTTGGCGGGCGTGTTGCGCGTGGCGGGCTGCTGCCACGCCTGCCCGCCGACCTGCAGCTGGCCGGTGCAGGGCAGCAGGCCCAGGATGGCCTGCGCCAGCGTGGATTTGCCCGACCCGGATTCGCCCACCACGCCCAGCGTCTCTCCGGGCGGCAGCGCGAGCGTGGCGGCCTGCACGGCCACGAACTCGCCTTTCTGGAACCATCCCCGCACGCCGGGGAGCGGCGTGGGGTACACCACGCGCAGGTCCCGCGTCTGGACCACCGGCGGCGTGCCCGCGGGGGAATCGGCGGGTGCCACGTCACGGCGCGGCTGGCTGGCGATCAGGCGGCGGGTGTAGGCATGCTGCGGCGCGCCGAACACCTCGGCCACGGGCCCCTGCTCCACCAGCACGCCCTGCTCCATCACGGCCACGCGGTCCGCGAAGCGGCGCACCAGATTGAGGTCGTGCGTGATCAGCAGCACCGCCATGCCGTTCTGCCGCTGCAGATCGGACAGCAGGTCCAGGATCTGGCCGCGCAGCGTGACGTCGAGCGCGGTGGTGGGTTCGTCGGCCAGCAGCAGCTGCGGCTCGCTGGCCAGGGCCATGGCGATCATGGCGCGCTGGCGCTGGCCGCCCGAGAGCTGGTGGGGAAAGCTGTTGGCTCGGCGCGCGGGCTCGGGAATGCCGGTCTTGGCCAGCAGCGCAACGGCGGCCTGCGCGCATTGCTCGCCCGTCAGGCCTTTCTTGAGCTGCAGGATCTCGGCGATCTGCGTGCCAATGGTCATCAGCGGGTTGAGCGCGGTCATCGGCTCCTGGAAGACCATGGCGATCTCGCCGCCGCGCACGCCCCGCATCTCGCGCTCCGTGAGCGCCAGCAGATCGCGCTGCCCCCGCAGCATGGCCTGGCCGGTGATGGCGGCATTGCCCGCCAGCCGCAGCAGGCTGAGCGCGGTGATGGTCTTGCCGGAGCCGGACTCGCCCACCAGCGCGAGTTTTTCGCCGGCTGCGATGGTGAAGCTGGCCCTGCGCACCACCTCCTTGGCGCCGAAGCGCACGTGCAGATCCCGCACGTCGAGCAGCGGGGCAGCGGGAGCGCCCCCGGGGGGCAGCGAGGACATGCCGGTGCCAGGCGTGGGGGCCATCATTGATCGGCCTTTCGGGGGTCGAGGGCGTCCCGCAGCGCATCGCCCATGAAGGTCAGCAGCAGCAAGGTGGTGACCAGCACGGCGAAGGTGGACAAGGAAATCCACCACGCGTCGATGCTGTTCTTGCCCTGGCTCAGCAGCTCGCCCAGCGACGGCGTGCCGGGCGGCACGCCCAGGCCCAGGAAGTCAAGCGAAGTGAGCGCGAGGATGGCCGCGCTCATGCGAAACGGCAGGAAGGTCACCACCGGGGTGAGGCTGTTGGGCAGGATGTGGCGCCAGATGATCTGCGCATTGCCCACGCCCAGGGCCCGCGCCGCCTTCACGTAGTCGAGCTGGCGGTTGCGCAGGAACTCGGCGCGCACGTAGTCCGACAGGCCCATCCAGCCAAACAGGGAGAGAAGGATGAGCAGCAGCGAGATGCTCGGGGCGAACACGGCGCTGAAGATGATGAGCAGGTACAGCTCGGGCATGGAGCCCCAGATTTCCATGAAGCGCTGGAACGCCAGATCGGTCTTGCCCCCAAAGAACCCCTGGATCGCCCCCGTGACCACCCCCAGCAGCACGCCCGTCACCGTGAGCGCCAGGCCGAACAGCACGCTCACGCGAAAGCCGTAGAGCAGCTGGGCCAGCAGGTCACGCCCCCGGTCGTCGGTGCCCAGCCAGTTGTCGCCGGTGGGCGCCGACGGGTTGGGCGACTTGGCGAAGTAGTTGAGCGTGTTGGGCCCGTACGGATTGAGGGTGTACAGCGCCCAGTTGCTGCCCTGGCTCAGCCGGTTCTTGATGAAGGGGTCCAGGTAGTCGGTGGGGGTCTCGAAGTCTCCGCCGAACGTGGTCTCGGGGTAGTCCTTGAGCATCGGAAAGTAGGTGTGCCCCTCGTAGCGCACGATGAGCGGCCTGTCGTTGCTGACCAGTTCGGCGCACAGGCTCAGCAGCACCAGGGCACTGAAGATCAACAGGCTCCAGTAGCCCAGGCGGTTGCGCCGAAAGCGCAGCCACGCGCGGCGCGCGGGAGAGAGCGAAGGCGATGGAGAGGCAGGGCTCATCAGGGCTGGCTGTTCGTTTGGTTCAAGCTGGCTGGGCGGGCTGGCGGGCTAGTCAAACTTCACGCGGGGGTCCACCCACACGTAGCACAGGTCGCTGACCAGCTTGGTCACCAGGCCGATCAGCGTGAACAGGTACAGCGTGCCCAGCACCACGGGGTAGTCGCGGCGGATGACGCTGTCGTAGCTGAGCAGGCCCAGCCCGTCTAGGGAGAACAGTGTCTCGATCAGGAGCGAGCCCGTGAAGAACGCACCGACGAACGCGGCCGGAAACCCGGTGATGATGGGGATGAGCGCGTTGCGAAACACGTGCTTCCACAGCACCTGCCGCTCCGACAGGCCTTTGGCGCGGGCCGTGAGGACGTACTGCTTGCGAATCTCTTCCAGGAACGCGTTCTTGGTGAGCATGGCCGTCACCGCGAAGCTGCCCAGCACCATGGCCGTAACGGGCAGCGTGATGTGCCACAGGTAGTCCACGATGCGCGCGCCCCAGGAAAGCTCGTCCCAGTTGGCCGAGGTCAGGCCCCTGAGCGGGAACCACTGCAGCTGCCCGCCAAAGATCACCAGCAGCGCCACGCCCAGCACGAAGCCCGGAATGGCATAGCCCACCAGGATGATCAGCGTGGTCACGAGGTCGAACCGCGAGCCCGCTCGCACCGCCTTGGCCACACCCAGCGGCACGGCCACCAGGTAGCTGATGAAGAAGGTCCACAGGCCCAGACTGATGGAGACGGGGAGCTTTTCCTTCACCAGATCCCAGACGGCCTTGTTCTGGAAAAAGCTCTGGCCCAGGTCGAAGCGCGCAAACTGCCCCAGCATCTGCAGGAAACGCTCGTGCGCGGGCTTGTCGAAGCCGTACAGCGCCTTGATCTGCGCAAGCCGCTTGGGGTCCACGCCCTGGTCGCCCCGGTAGGCCATGCCGCCCGATTCCACGCCGCTCTTGCCCGCGGCCGTGCGCGCTTCGGCCAGGTACTGCTCCACCGGCCCCCCCGGCACGAACTGGATCACCGCGAAAGTCACGAGCAGCACCCCCAGCAGGGTGGGCAGCATCAGCAGCAGGCGTTTGGCGATGTAGGCGAGCATGGGATGGAAAGGGTGACTCTCAGGGCTGCGGCGGCTTCGGGGTCATGGCTTGAGGCTCCACCATGAGTACATGAGCCATTCCTCCGCCTTGGCATAGGGCGGCATCGGCTCCTTGTAGGCCAGGCGCTGCTGGTTGTACACCACGCGGTGCGAGGCCAGCGTCCACTGCGGTATGAGGTAGTGGCTGTGCATGATCACGCGGTCCAGCGCGCGGCAGGCGGGCAGCATCTCCGACTGGCTGCGCGCACGGGTCAGCGCCGTCACCAGGGCATCCACCGCAGGGCTCTTCACGCCCGCGTGGTTGCTGGAGCCTTCCACATCGGCCCCCTTGCTGCCGAACAGCTCCTTCATGGCCTGCCCCGGGTTGTAGGTGCCGGGGTAGTTCAGGCTGACCATGTCGTAGTCGAACTTGTCCATGCGCTGCAGGTACAGCGCAAAGTCCACCGACGAGAACCGCAGCGTGATGCCGAGCTTTTCCAGATTGCGCATCCAGGGGGTGACGGTCCGGGCCCCCGCTTCCTTGCTGTCCAGGTATTCGATCTCCATGGGATCGCCCTTGGCGTTGCGCAGGGCGCCGTCGCGGTACGTCCACCCCGCATCGGCCAGCAGCTGGCGGGCGCGGCGCAGGTTATCGCGCAGCGAATGGCCGTCTCCCTCCGTCACGGGCGGCGTGTACATGGGGCCGAACACGGCGTCGGGCACCTTGCCGCGCCAGGGCTCCAGCAGGGCCAGCTCCTCAGGCCCCGGCGTACCCGTGGCTTCGCAGCTGGTGTTTCCGAACAGGTCCTTCACGCGCGGGTAGCCGCCATAGAACATCTGGCGGTTCATCCACTCGTAGTCGATGGCCAGGCCCAGCGCCTCGCGCACGCGGACGTCCTGGAGGATGGGTCGGCGCGTGTTGAGCACGTAGCTCTGGAACCCCGCGGGCAGCCTGTGCGCCATGTCCTTCTTGACCAGCACGCCCTGCTTGAAGAGCTTGCCATCGATGCGGCGGGCCCAGTCGCCCGCCGAATAGATGGTCATGAAGTCGAACTCGCCGGCCTTCATGGCCTCCAGCCGCGCGGTGTTGTCCTTGTAGATCTTGACCGTGATGCGGTCGAAATTGAAGGCGCCGCGGTTGACGTTGAGGTTGCGGCCCCAGTACTGGGGATCGCGCTCGTAGGTGATGTCGCGGCCGAACTTCATCGGCCCGATGCGGTAGGGGCCGCTGCCAATGGGAATGTCGGTCACGATCTCGTCAAAGCGCTTGGCCTTGCCATCGGGCTGGCGCCCCCAGGCGCGGCTGAAGACCGGGATGCCCCCGGCGGTCAACGGCAGTTCGCGGTTGGGCTGCTTGAATCGAAAACGCACGGTGCGCGTGTCCAGCACGTCGACGCCCGCCACCTCCTGCAGCAGCGTGGCGTAGCTGGGCGACGCGTAGGGGCCGATCAGCGTGTCGTAGCTGTACTTGACGTCCGCGGCCTCGACCGGATCGCCGTTGTGAAAGCGCGCCTCGGGGCGCAGGCGGAACGTGGCGCTCAACCGGTCGTCGGCCACCTGCACATCCTCGGCCAGCAGGCCATAGGCAGAGGCCGTCTCGTCCATGGAGCCGGTCAGCAAGGTCTCGAACAACAGGTCGCTCAGGTACGCGGGCACCGAGCCCTTCATGGTGAACGGGTTGTACTTGTCGAACGTGGAATAGCGCAGGTTGCTCACCATGCGCAGCTCGCCGCCCTTGGGGGCCGCGGGGTTCACATAGTCGAAATGCGCAAAACCCGCCGGGTACTTGAGGTCGCCCCACAGCGCGTACCCATGCGCGGCCCACGCCGGGACGGCACACCCCATCAGCAGAAAAGTCAGCCAGAACCGCATGCGACAATTCTGCACTACGCCGAAGGTGCCGCCGCGCAGGCTGTGGAGATTCCCCCGCAGGCCGCCAGGGCGCCACGGCCCACGCCAATTTCCGCATTCCACAGGAGAACAACAATGGGTTTTCTGACCGGCAAGAAGCTGCTCATCACGGGTGTGCTGTCCAACCGTTCCATCGCCTACGGCATCGCCAAGGCCTGCCACGCGCAGGGCGCCGAGCTGGCCTTCAGCTACGTGGGCGACCGCTTCAAGGACCGCATCACCGACTTTGCCGCCGAGTTCGACTCCAAGCTGATCTTTGACTGCGACGTGGGCAGCGACGAGCAGATCGAGCGCATGTTCGCGGACCTGGCCCAGGTGTGGCCCAAGTTCGACGGTTTCGTGCACAGCATCGGCTTCGCCCCCCGCGAGGCGATCGCCGGCAACTTCCTCGAGGGCCTCTCGCGCGAGGGCTTCCGCATCGCCCACGACATCAGCGCCTACAGCTTCCCGGCCATGGCCAAGGCCGCCCTGCCCTACCTGAACGACAAGTCGTCGCTGCTCACATTGAGCTACCTGGGCGCGCTGCGCACCATTCCCAACTACAACACCATGGGCCTGGCCAAGGCCAGCCTGGAAGCCTCCGTGCGCTACCTGGCCGAAGCCGTGGGCCGCACCGAGGACGGCCGCGCCATCCGCGCCAACGGCATCAGCGCCGGCCCCATCAAGACGCTGGCCGCCAGCGGCATCAAGGACTTCGGCAAGCTGCTCAGCCGCGTGGCCGACGCCTCGCCGCTGCGCCGCAATGTGACGATCGAAGACGTGGGCAATGTGGCGGCGTTCCTGCTGTCCGACCTGGCTTCGGGCATGACCGCCGAAATCACCTACGTGGACGGAGGCTTCAGCCAGACGGCCGGGCTGAGCGCCGACCAGGTCTGACCCGCCACGAAATACGAACCAGAATTCGCGCCAGCGCTTGATGGCAAAGCGCAAGCCGCTACACATTCAATAGCATATGCGCCGCAGAAGCTGCTTGGCATGGCTGGCGTGGACCACGGCCCTGCCCGGCGCCCGTGCGGCGGATGCGCCCGCGCTGCTGCTGGCCAATGTGTACCGGCCTGGCATGCCGTTGGCGGACTACTGGGTCAGCGAAAAATACGACGGTGTGCGCGGCTACTGGGACGGCCAGATCTTGCGCACACGCGGCGGCGAGACGATTGCCGCCCCTGCCTGGTTCACCGCCGGGTGGCCCGATACCCCCATGGACGGCGAACTGTGGGCCGGGCGTGGCCGATTCAGCCAGGCGCAGTCCACCGCGCGGCAGCAGCAGCCCGATGACGCCGCCTGGCGCCAGATGCGGTTCATGGTGTTCGACCTGCCCCGGCACGGCGGCACATTCGATGAACGGCTCGCCGCGCTCAACGCCCTGGTCGCGGGCATCGGCCAGCCCTGGGTGCAGGCCGTGCCGCAACAGCGCGTGGCGAGCGACGCTGCCCTGCAGTCGCTGCTGCAGCGCACGGTGCGTGCGGGGGGCGAAGGCCTGATGCTGCACCGGGGCGCCTCGCTGTACCGGTCAGGACGCAGCGACGATCTGGTCAAGGTCAAGACCCACGAAGACACCGAGGCCCGCGTGGTCGCCCACCTGCCCGGCAAGGGCCGTCATGCCGGGCGCATGGGCGCGCTGCTGGTGGAGATGCCTTCGGGCCAGCGCTTCCGGCTGGGCGCAGGATTCACCGAAGCCGACCGCAGCCATCCACCGCCGGTGGGCAGCTGGGTGACCTACCGCTATCGCGGCACGCACGGGGGCGGGCTGCCCCGGTTTGCCAGCTTCGTGCGCGTACGCGAGGACATGCCCGCGCGCTGAGCAGGCACGTCTTGCGCGCATTTGCTATTAAAAATATAGCAATGAGCGTTTGTCATTCAAGCGCTCCTGCCATCTTCATGCCCCAACCAAGAGTCCGCGCGGGCCTTCAGACAATGCGCCCGTAAGGGCCGTCGTCCCCCACCTGCACCAGGTTCTTGGCGGTGGCCAGCGGCTTGGGGTTCTTGCCGGGGGCCTTGTTCGCATCGGCCACGCAATCGGCGTAGTACCGCACCTGGCCGTTCTCGTCCTCCACCTCCACCAGGCCGTGGATGTCGGTCTCGAAGCCCGGGCACAGCTTGGCGAATTCGCGGGCGAACTTGAGGTAGTCCACGATCTTCTTGTTGAACACCTCGCCGGGGATCAAGAGCGGAATGCCCGGCGGGTACGGCGTGACCAGGCCCACGGTGATGCGGCCTTCCAGGTGGTCGATCTCCACCCGCTCGGTCTGGCGGTGCGCGATATGCGCGTACGCGTCCGAGGGCTTCATGGCGGGCGTGAGGTCCGACAGGTACATCTCAGTCGTCAGGCGCGCGATGTCGTACTTGGCATACATCTCGTGCACGTGCTGGCACAGGTCCTTGAGGCCCATGCGCTCGTAGCGCTTGTGCTGCTGGCAGAACTCGGGAAGGATGCGCCACATGGGCTGGTTCTTCTCGTAGTCGTCCTTGAACTGCTGCAGCGCCGTGAGCAGCGTGTTCCAGCGGCCCTTGGTGATGCCGATGGTGAACATGATGAAGAAGCTGTACAGGCCGGTCTTCTCCACCACCACGCCGTGCTCGGCAAGGTACTTGGTCACGATGGACGCGGGAATCCCGGTCTTGTCGAACTTGCCGTCCAGGTTCAGGCCCGGCGTGACGATGGTGGACTTGATCGGGTCCAGCATGTTGAAGCCGTCGGCCAGCTGGCCGAAACCGTGCCACTTGCTGCCGTTCTTCTTGCCCTTGCCATCGCTGCGGATGATCCAGTCCTCGGCCCGGCCCAGCCCTTCGTCCACGAGCTTGTCCGGCCCCCAGACCTTGAACCACCAGTCGTTCTTGCCGAAGTCATCTTCCACCTGGCGCATGGCGCGGCGGAAGTCCAGCGCTTCGAGCAGGCTTTCTTCCACCAGGGCCGTGCCGCCGGGCGGCTCCATCATGGCGGCGGCCACGTCGCAGCTGGCGATGATGCTGTACTGCGGGCTGGTGCTGGTGTGCATCAGGTAGGCCTCATTGAAGAGGTGCCTGTCGAGTTTCGTGGTCTGCGAATCCTGCACCAGCACATGGCTGGCCTGGCTGATGCCCGCCAGCAGCTTGTGGATGGACTGCGTGGCGTAGGTCACCGAATACTTGGGGCGCGTGCGCTTCTTGCCCATGGCATGGTAGCTGCCATAGAACGGGTGGAAGGCCGCGTGCGGCAGCCAGGCCTCGTCGAAGTGCAGGTTGTCCACATAGCCGTCGAGCATGCCCTTGATGGTCTCGGTGTTGTACAGCACGCCGTCGTAGGTGGACTGGGTGAGCGTGAGCACGCGCGGCTTGACCTTCTTGGCATCCACGCCCTTGAGCAGCGGATTGGACTTGATCTTGGCCTCGATGGCCTTGGGCTCGAACTCGCTTTGCGGGATGGGCCCGATGATGCCGAAGTGGTTGCGCGTGGGCTTCATGAACACGGGGATGGCCCCGGTCATGATGATGCTGTGCAGGATGGACTTGTGGCAATTGCGGTCCACCACCACCACGTCGCCCGGGGCCACCGTGTGGTGCCACACCATCTTGTTGGACGTGCTGGTGCCGTTGGTCACGAAGAAGCAGTGGTCGGCATTGAAGATGCGCGCGGCATTGCGCTCGCTTTCGCCGATGGCGCCGTTGTGGTCCAGCAGCTGGCCGAGCTCTTCCACCGCGTTGCAGACATCGGCGCGCAGCATGTTCTCGCCGTAGAACTGGTGGTACATCTGGCCCACGGGGCTTTTCAGGAACGCCACGCCGCCCGAATGGCCGGGGCAGTGCCAGCTGTACGAGCCGTCTTCGGCGTAGTCCAGCAGCGCCTTGAAGAACGGCGGCTGCACGCTCTCCAGGTAGCTCTTGGCTTCGCGGATGATGTGGCGCGCCACGAACTCGGGCGTGTCCTCGAACATATGGATGAAGCCGTGCAGCTCGCGCAGGATGTCGTTGGGCAGGTGGCGGCTGGTCTTGGTCTCGCCGTGCACGTAGATCGGCACCTCGGTGTTCTTGCGCCGCACCTCGCCGATGAAGTTGCGCAGGCTCAGCACGATGGGGTCGAGCCCCTCGCCCACGGTGAATTCTTCATCGTCGATGGACAGGATGAAGGCGCTGGCACGGCTTTGCTGCTGCGCGAACTGCGACAGATCGCCGTAGCTGGTGACCCCCACAACCTCGAAACCCTCGGACTCGATGGCCTGCGCCAGCGCGCGGATACCGAGGCCCGAAGTGTTCTCGGAACGATAGTCTTCATCGATGATGATGATGGGAAAGCGAAACTTCATGCGCAGCCTCCGTGCAACCGTGCCCTGCCCGGCCAAAAAACGAAATAGGCGCGAAGTGTAAGGAATAACGTTGACGCGCCTTTGAACTGCCATGCTTTTGACCCAGAATGTGGTGCACTAAACACAAACAACGAGGAGTCGGCTATGGAGGAATCCACCATCTGGTGGCTGGCCGCGGGCGCTGTGGTCGTCGCGGAATTGCTCACGGGCACTTTCTACCTGCTTATGGTGGCGGTGGGCCTGGTGGCAGCCGCCCTGGCCGCGCACCTGGGCCTGCCGGTCACGGTGCAGATCGTGGCCGCCGCCATCGTGGGCGGTGGGGCGGTGGTGGGCTGGTACTACCTCAAGAAAAAACGTCCCGGAGACCCGTCCGCCCGCGCCGACCGCAGCGTGAACATGGACGTTGGCGAGACCATCCTCATCGAAGGCTGGAACCCGGACGGAACCACCACGGTGAAATACCGCGGCGCCACCTGGACAGCCATTCACCGCCCGGGCGTCACACCCTCTACGGGCATGCACCGCGTGGCCGAACTGGTGGGCAACCGCCTGCTGGTCGATCCGCTGTAGGTAGCGGCCGCCAACGCTTCACTCCCAGAAAAGAAAAGAGAGGTCCTTCATGGAAATTGCCATCGTCATTCTCGTCATTGCCGTGATCTTCATCGCGCGCTCGGTCAAGGTCGTCCCCCAGCAGAACGCCTGGGTCAAGGAACGCCTGGGCAAATATGCCGGCACCCTCACACCGGGACTGAACTTCCTGGTGCCCTTTGTCGACAAGGTCGCCTACAAGCACAGCCTGAAGGAAATCCCGCTCGACGTTCCCAGCCAGATCTGCATCACGCGCGACAACACCCAGCTGCAGGTGGACGGCATCCTCTACTTCCAGGTCACCGACCCCATGCGGGCAAGCTATGGCTCCAGCAACTACATCATGGCGGTGACGCAGCTGGCGCAGACCTCGCTGCGATCGGTCATCGGCAAGCTGGAACTGGACAAGACCTTTGAAGAGCGCGACATCATCAACGCCCAGGTCGTGCAGGCCATCGACGAAGCCGCGTTGAACTGGGGCGTGAAGGTGCTGCGCTACGAAATCAAGGACCTGACCCCCCCGAAGGAAATCCTGCATGCCATGCAGGCCCAGATCACGGCCGAGCGTGAAAAGCGCGCCCTCATCGCCGCCTCCGAAGGCCGCCGCCAGGAGCAGATCAACATCGCCACCGGCGAGCGCGAGGCCTTCATCGCGCGATCCGAGGGCGAAAAGCAGGCCGTCATCAACAAGGCACAGGGCGAGGCCGAATCCATCAAGGCCGTGGCCGAAGCCAATGCCCAGGCCATCGAACGCGTGGCATCGGCCATCCGCCAGCCGGGTGGCGAGCAAGCCGTCCAGCTCAAGGTCGCGGAAAAGGCGGTGGAGGCATACAGCCAGGTGGCTGCGGACTCGAACACCACGCTCATCGTGCCCAGCAACATGACCGAGGTGTCGGCACTGATTGGCTCGGCAATGAAGATGGTGCAAACCACGGGCACGCCACGCAACTGAGACCTCGCGACAGGCCGATGCCGTCGGCCTTGACCGCATCCAATGGGTGAACGGCACACGCTGGAGGGCACAGGCCACCAGCGTCCGGCGCCAGTCTTTACTTGCGATTCCGTGCATGGAGGTTCGTCCAGACCGCCAGCCGTTGCCCTGACCCCTGCACCGAGCCGGCAGCGTCGAGAATGCATCACGGTGCAGCCCACATGGCGTCGGCTAGGATGAGCGGCCATTTCGCCTTCCCACCGAGACACCTTCACGTACAAGAACCCATGGGCGCCACCCTCATCGTCGGCATGCTATGCGTGCATCTGCTGTGCTTTGGCGCCATGTTCCTGCTGATCAGCACGCGCCTGCACGGCAAGAAGATGGGCATGGAAGTGTTCGCCATCGGAAACTTCCTGCTGGGTTCAGCCTACGTGCTGCAACTGGCGGGCGGCCCCCCGGGATGGAACGCGATGAGCGTGGTCAACCATACGCTCACCCTGTGTGCACCAGCCGTCTACGGAGTCGGTGCCATGCGGTTCTTTGGCCGCCCGGCTCCGCTCTGGCGCCCTCTCCTCACACTGGCACTGGCCTACACCGCAGCGCAGGTGGTGGCGCAGTGGACGCTGGGAACAGCGGCCCGTTATGCCATGCTGGCGGGCGCGTCTGCCCTGCTCTTTGCGGCCATGACGGCCACCGTGATCCATGGCGCACGCACGTTTGCCAGGGATCTGCGCGTGGAAATGGTGCTGTTCGCAGCCCTGATCGGCGGCATATTCGCCCTGAATGCGGTGAAGTTCGTGACCGTTCTCCAGAACGGACTGGAGGCACTGGACATGGACAGCCGTTTCCAGACCGTGTTCTATCTGTACATGTCCTTTCTGGCGACCGTGCTGGCACCGTCCATTGTCTGGCTGGTGTTGCGCCGGCTCACCGATGAACTGCGCGCCATGGCGGCCCACGACCCACTGACACGGCTGCTGAACCGGCGCGGCCTGCTCGAAGGGTTGCAGGCGCATTTCCGCTCACGCACTGCAGGTCCTGCGCACCTGCTGATCGTGGACATCGATCATTTCAAACACATCAACGACAGCTACGGCCATCAGGTCGGCGATACCGTTCTGTGCCATGTGGCCGATGTGCTGAGAGAGACTGCCCGCCAGGGAGACCTCGCTTGCCGCCTGGGTGGAGAAGAGTTCGTTGTCATCTGCCTGAACACCGATGCAGAGGGCGCCATGCGCCTGGCGGAACGCACGCGCGCCGCCATCGAAAACACCGAAGTGATGACCGCCGCGGCACCAGGCGGCCCCATCCGCTGCACAGTGACCATCGGCATCTCGCCAGGTTTCGCCGACCCACAGGAACTTGACCGCGCCATGCAGCAAGCCGATGCAGCACTGTACCGTGGCAAGAATGCTGGACGCAACCGCATCGAGAGGAACGATGATGCCGTACAAGCAAGCCCCTCCATGAAAACAGAACCACTCGCAGCGTCGCCAGCCCACTAAGAGCCACCAGTAAAATCAAGTCGACCACAGAAAACACCCAAAATCACTGCTACAATAGAGGGCTTCGGAGAGGTGGATGAGCGGTTTAAGTCGCACGCCTGGAAAGCGTGTGTGGGCTAATCCCCACCGCGGGTTCGAATCCCGCCCTCTCCGCCACAAAAAATTTCTAAGTTATTGATTTAGAAAGCAAAAAGCCACCGCAAGGTGGCTTTTTTGTTTTTTAGCCATCTTTCTAACCATCTTTCATTGGTGGCTTCAGTAGGATTTTGCTATACCACCTTGGACGACCAGCAAAAAGTTCTGATCAATCCGAAGGTTCATTCGCATGAGAGCAATCGGCACATGGAGCGCTATCCAGCATGATTTAGCGCCCACTTGATCGGTCAAGGCGCTTTCGGCAGATGCCTCTCAACAAACGCTTGAATATCGCTCCGCGTAATGTCCGTGAACTTGTTGCTGCTGCAGATGGGGAACGGGTTGTATTTGTTGAGCGCCCGAGTGCACACGTTGTCCTCTGCCCTACGACCAACACCTCGAGTTGGTGAATCCCAAGCGTGCGTGGCGCCCTCAAAGTTTGTCCACTTCTCGACGCCCTTGAATACTTTGTCCACGTTGCACTGAGACAGCGGTGTGGCCGTGTCGGCAGTTCCGGTGAAAGCGATCACAGGTGCCACATAGTTGCCCAGCGGAGGAGCGTCTTCGCGATCTGTACTGCCGCTGGGTGAACGACCAAAAATGGACTCTTTCACGTAGCAGTTGGGGTACAGCGAAACACCACCAGCCAGAAGCGACTTCACTTCGCCACTCAGGTTGTGGTTTGTGAATGCGCGCAGCACCGTCCATCCACCTTGGCTGTCGCCAATCACGAACGTCTTCTTGGGGTCAGCGCCTTCGGATCGCGTGAATCGAGCAGCAGCGATCAGATCAAGCACACGCATGTTTGCCCCAAAGCGAGTCCAACTGAGCCAGTTTTCCGTACGCCCCCGTGACCAATACGAATCGAGAATCAGAATGTTGGCGTCGAGGTTGCGTTTGGCCCACACAGCGGTGTCCAGGTTGCCGGGTGCCACACCATGACCACCATGAACGATGATGATGGTGGGGCGCTCAAACACTCGACCGTTCTGTGCTGTCCAGCTAGAGAACAGCATGCCCTTGCCGTCATAAGACGGAACGTTGGCGGAGAACAGGTTGAGCCCATTGTTCACCAGCGGTCGTTCCATGTTCCAGCCATGGGATGATGCCGGTGGATACTGCTCCACGATGGGTGGTTGGTACTTCTCGATGGGAATCACATCGTCTGAGGCGGCCCAGGATGAGGTCGATGCCACAAATAGCACTGCGGCACCAAGAAGCGAGCAAAAAGCGGTGCGAGGTTGATTTTTCATTTTTTGTTTTGACTCCAACATAGGTGCTCACTGCAGTGGCAGCGTCCGGCTGTCTATGCTCAGCCCCATCTTTTGAAGCTGCGCGGGGTCGAAGCGGGACATAGCATCACCCTGGCAACGCAGATCAGCAATGCGTTTGCCGCCCTGCTCCACCACCACTCCCTTGCGACCATTCTCACCGTCACCGGCATAAACGACATAGCGATAGTTGCCCTTGTCGAATGACAGGAAGCTCACAGCAGTGCCGTTTTGACCAAGCTGTGAGCCACGTTGGAATGCTGAAGCCGCACCAGCGCCACCGCTCGGATACTCCATCTCCACAGCGCCTTCCTGGGGTGCTATCCGGTATGTCAACTGCTCATTGCCACCAGCGCGGCCAGTACAAACCGAGACGCGCTTCTTGCCGGTGGAACACGCAAAGATCGGGGTCTCAACAGGCGTACATAGGTGCGGGACAGTCACAGCCGGAGCAGCAGCCGTCGCGTTAGCTGGCGGAGCGACTGGCGCGCCAGCGGGTGCTGTGTTCGCAGGCGCAGGCGTAGCTACGGCCGACGCAGGCTGGGCGACTGGTGAAACCTCTGCTGGAGTTGGGTCAGTTGGCTTGGCTTCGGTCGCTGGCGGCGCTTCACCGGCAATCTTTGCAATCTCCGCTTCGCTCTTATCGAACACCCGGAGCATCGCCAGATCGTGGAACAACCCCATGAATGCCAAGTGCCCCGTGAGCTTGACCAGTATCTCCTTGCTGTCTTCGGTACGCTGGACGGTGTAGGTCACATTGCCCTTGACCGTATTGCCATCCAACGCTGCCCCTTGAGGCTCGTACGTGCCGCGCAGGTGATTGAGCATCCGTTGATCTGTGGGGATCGCGTCTTGCGGCATCACCGCCGTCAGGATCGCTGAGCAGGTTTTCTTCCCTGTCGATTCGTCGCTGCGAGCAGTGGTGATGGACTCCACCGTGACTTTGGTGTTCTTGCTGGTGATCTGAACGCTGCGCTGACGCTCAGGGCTCATGCTTGCATGCTCTTTGTCAAAGCTCTGCTGGTAAATCTGCTGGACCAGCGACACCGTAGCTGGATCAGCGCAAGTCGGTGCTTTGTCACCGCATGCAGCCAGCAAAACCACGGACGTTGCCGCCAAGATCACGGCGGTAGTTCTTTTTGGGTTCATTTTTTTCCTGTTGGTTGTAAAAATTTGTGCCTCTCAAGGAACATTCTGGCATGCAATGTTCCTTTTAAGACGTTTCCTCAGTAGGCACATTTCGAGAGCCTGTGGAGCATGTCACGGACTGCTCTACAGAAACAAAGCACTGCCAGCGAGACGCCGGTTCAGCGCCGCCGCAAGGTGCGACTCATACCGAATGCCATCACGCTGGCGGTCGGTCAGAACCTGCGGCACTTCCGCGAGCAAAGAGGTATGACGCAGTTGGAATTGGCAATGAGTGCCGAGGTGGAGCGAACTCGGGTGTCCAAACTGGAGTTGGGTCTGGTGAATCCGAGCGTCTTGACACTGGCCACCATCTGCCACGTGCTGAACATCACCCTGGCCGACTTGTTCGGTGGCATTCGGCTGGCACATCCACCCACGACTGAGGGCGGGACACTGCGTCGCGCCAATCAGGCCGTGCTCGACAAAAAGCCAGCAGCCAAGCGCACCAAAGCAACCAAAAGAGCGGCTACCAAGTAGGCGTAGATCGGCTCGTTTCAGCCGCTCACGACCACTGTCAGTCGCAGCTTGTCCACCAAGGCCGGGGCAGGCGCTGCAGCAAACCACAGTTCAGAACAGGCCGGCACAGCACTAAGGAACGAGCTGGATACCACCCTGCACTGATCCAGATACAAGCCGGAGCAGCCGCGTAGCACCACGATGACAGTCGGTGGGCGTTCTGGTGAGACTTGCTGTGCGGTGGCCTCGATGCTGTCATGGAGCATGGTTTGCAGGTCGCAGTGATGGCCGGTAACGACATGGCTCCATGTGGTACGCCCCCAATGCGTCACTACCGCGCTCAGATCTTCCCAGTCCAATGCTGGCATCGCGTCTGGCTCTGTCGCCGCCCATAGATCGTCAAGAACCCTCTCCGAGTACACGACCGAAGGAGTTGGCATGCACACCAGAGCCAGCGTCCGCAAACATTCGCGCCGGTTTAGCGTCATGACGTCCTCCGCACACGTATAGCTGCGAGCAACCGAACTGCCTCGGGCTGCCAAGACTCAGACTCATGCATCCAGATGATCAGCTTCTGCTTGGGCTCTTTATGCCAGCCAGGCTTGGCACGTCGGCTACCGGGACCGACATCTGGCAAACGCAGCCGTGCGTTATGGGCGTGGAAACATGGTTCTGCGCCACCACTGTCCAGTAGCAGGATGCGCTGCGGAAAGTGGCTTTGACCGACCACCAAACCCTCCACGCCCACCGCGAGAGCCCAGTGCTTGGTGCGGTGATGCTTCACGGAGGCAAATGCAATGGCAACCAGATCACCCTGCATGAGCCATTTGACTGCGGGGGCATCTACATCGTGCTCAATGCAGTAGCGTGCCGTGAGTTCGAGTGGCAGTCCGAGGCGATTTACTTCATCCGTCCAATCTTTTGGGTTGATTCCGGTGAAGTAGTACGGGGACATTGCGGTCCAAACTGCGGCTGCCACACCATGCTTGCGCCGTGACATGTCGTGCAGCGCCGAGGCTGTTGATTTCCACGCAGAAGTGACCCACTAACCCCCAGGATTTCCATCCAAATCTGATCCACGTACTAACCCTAACCTGCTGCTTTGTTGAGCAGCAGGAGACCAGGAGTGATAGACGTGGCAACACTGAGTGTCATCAGGCGCTGGGCCCTGCGAGAGCAGCTGTCCATCAGGGAGATCGCCCGCCGCACGGGCCTCTCGCGCAACACCATCCGCAAGTACCTGCGCGCAGGCGAGGCCGAGCCGCACTATGCCAAGCGAGTCAGTCCATCCAAGCTCGATCCCTTCGCCTTGAAGCTCGCCGGCTGGCTCAAGACGGAGGCTGGCCGATCCCGCAAGCAGCGGCGCACCGTCAAGCAGATGTACGTGGATCTGCAGGCGCTCGGTTATGGCGGCTCCTACAACCGTGTGGCGGCCTTTGCGCGCCTCTGGCACGAGCAGCGCCTGGTTGCACAGCAGACCACCGGCCGAGGTACCTTCGTTCCGCTGACCTTTGGCCCGGGTGAGGCCTTCCAGTTCGACTGGAGCGAGGACTGGGCTGTTCTCGCCGGCGTGCGCACCAAGCTGCAGGTAGCCCACTTCAAGCTCAGCCACAGCCGAGCGTTCTACCTGCGCGCCTATCCGCTGCAGACGCACGAGATGCTGTTCGATGCCCACAACCATGCGTTCGTGGTCCTGGGTGGCGTGCCCCGCCGTGGCATCTACGACAACATGCGCACCGCTGTAGACCGGGTGCGCCGTGGCAAGGAGCGCGACGTCAATGCGCGCTTTGCGGCCATGGTCAGCCACTTCCTGTTCGAGGCCGAGTTCTGCAATCCCGCGTCGGGCTGGGAGAAGGGCCAGGTGGAGAAGAACGTGCGCGATGCCCGCCATCGCCTGTGGCAAGTGGTGCCGCCATTCCCAAGCCTGCCCGATCTCAATGCCTGGCTTGAAGAGCGCTGCGTGGCGCTGTGGCACGAGATCGAGCACGGCAAGCTGCCGGGCACCGTCGCGGATGTCTGGGCTCAAGAGAAGCCCGCCTTGATGCCAATGCCCCGGCCCTTCGATGGCTTTGTGGAGAACACCAAGCGCGTCTCACCCACCTGCCTTGTCCACTTCGAGCGCAATCGCTACAGCGTGCCGGCGCCGTATGCCAATCGGCCGGTGAGCCTGCGGGTCTATGCGGATCGCTTGGTGATTGCCGCCGAAGGCCAGATCGTGTGCGAGCATCAGCGCCTGATCGAGCGTAACCACCATGGTGCGGGACAGACCGTGTACGACTGGCGCCACTACTTGGCGGTGCTGCAGCGCAAACCAGGAGCTTTGCGCAACGGCGCCCCATTCCTGGAGCTGCCAGCGGCCTTCAAGCGACTGCAAGCCACCTTGCTCAAGCAAACCGGCGGCGACCGGGAGATGGTGGAGGTACTGGCACTGGTGCTGCACCACGATGAACAGGCTGTGCTCGCTGCAGTGGAGTTGGCACTGGAGTCAGGGGCTGCCAGCAAGACGCACATCCTGAACGTGCTGCACCGCCTGCTGGACGGCAAGCCCGCTCCAGCACCGGTCACGTCGCCGCAGGCCCTCAAGCTGGCGGTGGAACCCCAGGCCAATGTGCTTCGCTACGACCAATTGAGGGAGGTGCGCTATGCGTCATGACCCTGCCATCGCTTCCATCGTGATCATGCTGCGCGAGCTCAAGATGCACGGCATGGCCCAGGCGGTTGCGGAACTGGCTGAGCAAGGTGCACCGGCCTTCGATGCGGCGCAGCCCATCCTGTCCCAACTGCTCAAGGCCGAGACCGCCGAGCGCGAAGTGCGCTCTGTGGCCTACCAGCTCAAGGTGGCCAGGTTCCCTGCGTACCGGGACATGGCGGGCTTTGACTTCAGCCACAGCGAGGTGAACGAGGCACTGGTACGCCAGTTGCACCGCTGCGAATTCTTGGAGAACGCCAACAACGTGGTGCTGGTGGGTGGACCGGGTACGGGCAAGACCCACATTGCCACGGCCCTCGGGGTGCAAGCCATTGAGCACCATCACCGCAGGGTGCGGTTCTTCTCCACGGTGGAGCTGGTCAATGCACTGGAAGAGGAGAAGGCCCAGGGCAAGCCGGGGCAGATCGCGCACCGCCTGGCCTATGCTGACCTGGTGATCCTGGATGAGCTGGGCTACCTGCCGTTCAGTACGTCAGGAGGAGCCTTGCTGTTCCACCTGCTGTCCAAGCTGTACGAGCGCACCAGCGTCGTGATCACCACCAACCTGAGCTTTAGCGAGTGGGCCAACGTGTTCGGCGATGCCAAGATGACCACGGCGCTGCTGGACCGACTCACGCATCACTGCCATATTCTGGAAACCGGCAACGACAGCTACCGGTTCAAGAACAGCTCCGCACAGCAACCACCACAGACCACCAAGAAGGAGAAGATAGCCAAGAACTTATCCACAACGTGAGCGTGAAGTTCACGAACAAGGGTGGGTCAGATCGAGATGGAAATGGTGGGTTACGGTTGGATGGAAATCAACACTCTCTGGCTTCGGCGCTTTGAACCGTTGAACCCGTCACTCAAGAAGCCAACTGCAGCGCCTGTTCCAGCGCACGTTGCTTGAGGGCTGCGCCCTGGCCAAACCAGGCACTGTCAAGCCGGTATTCCTGGCTGCGAGCGCGCCGCTCGTGGTCCACGAACTCGGTGACGGCGCACAGCAGGCCCCAGGCCGTGCCCTTGGCTGCCTGCAGCTCAGCGCCCCGGCCCTGGCCCTCGTACATCGCCTGCACCTTCTTGAGGGCACGCTCGTTCGTGAGGCCCATGGCCTGGTCGGCATGGGCATCCGTCTGGCACAGCACCTTGAGGAAGTAGTTCATGGACTCGTGGCTCTTGACCTTGCGTTCCGAGAGCGTCTTCATGCGGTACATGAAGCTGTCCCATTGGGAGACGGCAATGCCCAATTGCTTCTTCACCGCCTGGGCATCGAAGGTCGTGCTGTGGGGCACCTTGATGGCGCTGGTGGCTCCACTGAGGGCGATGGAGAGCGTGTTGTTGCAGACCACCCGGATCGTGGTGGGCGTGGCGGTGGTGGCCAAACTGCCGTCGCAGGAAGTGGCCAGCAGCAGGTAGCCGTTGACCACATCGTTACCCTTGAGGGCGGAGGTCTTGCCGGTGCGAGCCAGTGCCCAGAACTTGCGCCCGGCCTTGAGAACACCAGCGATTTCCAGTTCGTAGCCGGAGACCTCCGTGAGATCCCGGTAGAACTCCAGCACTTCCTTGGGCTGGACCACTTGGTAGCGGCCCGACACCACGGACAAGGGGGCCTTGGTATCGCTGCGGTACAGCACCTTCTGGTCGGGAAACTCCATGGCTTCGCCGTAGAGGTTGGAGCTGTCGTCGGTGGCAAGGTAGCGCACCGGGGTCTCCCGGATATGCCATTGCATGCCTGCGGCCTGTGCCCAGACGTCGATGGGTTGTTTCTTGGGCAGGGCATTGCCCAGTTGGTGCCAGGGGGTCTGGCCCACATGGGCCATGGTTTCGATGAGGTGGGACATGAAAGGCTTTCGAAATGGGGATGGACAGAGATGGAGATAGATCGAGAGAGAAATGAAGGAAAGAGCAGCTGCCTCCAGCAGAGGCAGCGGGGGAACAGGATCAGGAACGGGAGGAGCCCGTGAACACCGCTCCGCAGTCCTGGCATTCGCAGTTGCCGAGGTAGTGCTCGTCCACCACGTCGCCCAAGCGGCTGCCAGCAACAGAACCCGCCGTGGCGCCGAGCAGACCGCCCAGCAGGGCACCAGCGATGCCGCCGAGAGCGATACCAACGGGTCCAGCGACCGCCCCGAAGGACGCACCGACCTGGGCACCGGACCAGGTGCTGGCAGCGCCGCTGGCCGCTCCAGCGACACCGCCGAGGGTTCTTCCGGTATCGCGACCGACTTGGCGGGTGGTCACGTGGGTGGATTTGCAGATGGGACAAACAGTCATGTAGAGCTCCTTGCGATGGACGCAAAAAAGCCCGGGGCACGCGAACGTGCACCGGGCTTGTGGGCGGGGTGAAATCAGACCAACGAAGGGCTGATTAGGGTGGGGTTACCTGAATGGCAATGCGTATATGTGGAACTCAACAGGATTCAAATGTTGGTACCGGCATCTGTTTTCTACGCCGACTCAGAAAATTACCTTGATAGCGTCATCGGCGACGAACAAAACACATTTGCACTAGCTTCCCGAGGAGCAAGATCCCTGCCGTCGAGATACACCACTTGTTTGCAGCCACAGCGGCGAGGTCTCCTCACATACGGCTCCCAAGGCTCCGCCTAGCCTGAAAACGCCCCCGCTCCTCGCACTTTGCGCACCGGGCCACCGATTGGTCGAAGCCATGTCCATCTTCCGTTGACATTTTTTCCTTGCACACCTTTTCGAAATGCGGATAAAGGCGTCTTGAGCAGAAATAAGTCGTTAACTAGAGTTGACGTGGGAGCTCGGCGGTGTTGACCGTTGCAGCACCTGATCAAACGGGAGGGTGAGATGGCAGGTAAAGTAAGTGTCGGCCACACGATGGCCTTGCCGGGTTCCACCATGGTGCAGTGCATTGTCCGTCGCCGACCACTGAACTGCACTTCGAAATTCTCCCGCCAGATAGTGGCAGCGAGTCTCGCTACCTCACTCGCGGGTTCATTTGCCCAGAGCGCGCCACCGTCTCTTGCGAGCTCCGCATCCATGCCTACTGCCTCGGCATCTACTCCAGCCACGAAGCCGGACCCCGAGAAGGTGATCTTCCGACTTGCGACCGATGTTCTTCCGGCAGGGAGCGTGCAGTTGTCAAGCGGCGTAACCGTAAACATAGGCGACTGGCCAGCCCTCGCCATTGCGCAAATTCCGGTAGGCTCAGCTCTGGCGTCCTGCACGGCAACCTTCGTGGGGCCCACCGTCATGCTGACTGCGGCTCACTGCGTTGATTCAGCTTTCTCATCAAAACCCCGCGAGCTATGGGTGGAGGTAGACGGGCGCAAGCTTCAGTTCAACTGCACGATCAGCCCTGCCTACCTTGAACATCCACCTCAGATTACTTCCCCACGCGGGAGCGAGGATTACGCCCTGTGCATCTGGAGGGGGAAGGAGCCCCCTCCTCCGTCTCTCAAGGCACTCACCAACGAAGTAGTCGAAGTCTCCCAGCCTCTAGTTAAGGGCGAAAAGGTGCTGATGGTTGGCTACGGCTGTACCGACCTCAAGGTTGTTAACGACGAGTTCACTTGGAGGCCGTCAGACAAGACCTTGCGTATCGGCGATCAGCGGATTGAGAAGGCCCAAAAGTACGACCCTGGTAAGCCCGCCTATGCACGATTGCGCTCTGGCCTAGGTGAGGAGCCTGCGTTGTGCCCAGGCGATTCTGGCGGGCCGATGTTCTCCGGTGCCACGACGGCTGACCCCCAGGCTAAGCGGCGCATCCGCGCGGTGAACTCCTCAATCAACATGGAGAAAGCCACCGGCGGTTACGACATTCTGTCGTTCGTCTCTTCGACCTCGTCCATCACCTTCAACAACTGGGCTCGGGAGTGGCTGAAGGACGAGACAAAGCTCAAACCTGCCATTGCCCCAACTATCTGCGGCGTGAACAAGAAGGCGGGCGACTACCCCTGCAGGCAATGAGCTGCCACCACCTTCGGCGAGTGCTTGGCCTCGCTCTCATCAGCTTTTGCGCGGCGACGCATGCTCAACAGGAAGAAGCCCCGGTGGTGCTTCGGGCGGTTGGCCCGCACGTACCCGACGCAACCGTAGCTGCTATCGCGAAAAACGCCGCTCCGTTTGAGGTAGGCGAAGGGATCCGCGCGGAACTCGCAAAGATGCCCGTGGAGGCGGCCATCGCCAAGGTTTGCGGGAGCTACCGAGATGCGTATTTTGAAGCTCTCTCGGCGGCCAATAGCTCCTTGGTCTTGACCAAAGAGCTGATCCTTGGAGACCGCGCCGCAACGATCGTGTTCCCTGCATGCCTTTATGTTGAACGCAGCAACGTGGGCTTCAAGCGCGAGGTAGCTCCAGACGAGAACAGGAAGAAAATTTATCAGGAATTGACCGGTGGCGACGGCAGTCCGATAGCGTTGAAACGATTCTTCGGCACGACCGTGAATCGGGTAAAGGAGGTCGATGCAAAAAAGTTCGTCTATGGGGCTCACCGCACCGCGCCTGTTGCACTCACGCCAGTCAACATGGGCTCGGAGCAGTTCAAGGCCATAGTGGCGCAATCCGTACAACAAGCGGTGCCAAACGTTCCCGTGTCGGCATTTGTTCAGGCACCAACACCGCAGCCAGGAGAAATCATTCTAGGCGGTACGGTGGCAGCCGCAGACACCAAATGCCGCAAGCCTTCCGGAGCCCAATTCGACGCAAAAGAGGTGGCCGCCTTCTATCGTTTTGCAGATGACCGTCGCAACGAGCTCGATCCTTCGCCACCGAATGGACAGACATCTATAACGATTGTCGACAACGGCTTCTTGGGCGCGAACCCGACCAACGGGTTGGAAGCCGCGTTCGCCGGAAGTCCCTTCAATCGCCGCTTTTTTCAGGTAGACCCCAAGACGACGGTCGCGCGGTCGTATCGGATATCAAGCGGGGAAGAGCTCCGTCCGGTCAGTTTCGACACTGAAGTGGCACCCGACGCAATCCGCGGGCACGGAACGCATGTGACGGGGCTAGCCTTAGGCGGGCCGGGCTTCAGCGAATTTCTAAGGCAGTGGCCGGTTGCTGTGAGCCCGTGGGCCTCGGTGAATATCCTAAACGTTGCAAACGGCAAGAAGCACCTGATTGGCGGAGCATACCTCTCCCTGCCATCGCTAATCCCAACGGACGCGCGTCGACACATCATCAACATGAGCCTCACTCACGATGGACGCGCCGATAACGATGCTGGCGAGGCCTATCGTGCTCTCTTCAAGAGGTTCGACGACAGCCTGTTCGTGGTCGCTGCAGGTAACAGCCGCGGTGATGTAACAGATCTCAAGGCCTATCCGGCTGCCTGGGGTGGCCTCAAGGCCAAGAACGTAATCACTGTGGCAGCGTTGGACGGCGATGGTGGACTGGCTCCGTTTTCGAACAAGAGCGGCAAATCGGTAGACATGGCAGCACCTGGTTGCGAAATCGAGTCGTGGATATCCAATCAGCCGACGCCGGTTGCGCTCAGCGGGACATCCCAAGCTGCACCGGCCCTCACCTTCGGCGGGTCACTTCTTTGGTCCCTCGATACCTCTGCCTCCGCAGCTGCGGTCAAGCAACGGTTTATCGTCTCCGGCGACCTCATGGACAACGCCGATGACCTCAGACGACTTGCCTACGGCGTTCGCCTCAACATCCCCAAAGCCCTTCTCTGGTTCCAAGACTACATAGAGGTCACAGGCGAGGAAGGCGGCCGCTACGTTGGAGAAGCACTGAGGCTCTCTGGCGCCAGATGCGTGGACGCTGACCAAAGCAACGGCGATCCGCTGCCCGACGTCTGGGCAATCAAGCGAAGCAAGACCGCTGACCGTTTGTTCACGGGGCGGCTGACTTCAACCTTGGACCAGCCCTGCCCACTGGCCGCGAACACAGATGGTCAGTTGGTCTTTGAAGCCAGTTGGATGGTCACGCCTACCGGTTTCGTAGAGCTGAAGCCTCGGATGACCTTGTCCAAACCACTGGGAGAGGTGGCGGAGCTGATCCTCCGTGCAGTGTCTCGTTCGAACTAAGGAGGGAGCATTTGATGAAAAGACGACTTCTATTGGCCACCGGCGGCGCCCTATTGGGCGGCCTGCCGCTGCCTGGCTGCACAACGAAACCTGCCACCGGTCCAACGGCGCCGAAGGGTACAGGGCTTGTGGACATCCACTGCCACCTCTTCAACAGCAGCGATTTGCCGACAGTCAGGTTCATCAAGATCGTCGTTCTGGAGCACTACCCCAAGGACGCTATCAAGACGCTTTCCATCGAAGACCCCGATGCGCTGGACGGGCTGATTGCACTCTTCACATGGATCGTGGGGCGTACGAAAGCACCGTCGGCTGACGACGAGATAAAGGTCCTAAAGGGCGAACAGGTCAATCTGGTTAACGCGGACGACAAGGTCAACGAGTCGGCGGTCATAAATGCCATCGCGGAGTTCGCCGCATCTGGCGCGATGGGTGTCTCGGACACTCCCGAGGACAGAGGCATCAAGAAGGTGCGCCGCGCGTTGTTACGTGCTGCAGGCGATACCTCAGTCTCGGTCATGAGCGGCCCAATTCCAGACGACGGCGCAAAACTCGTAGCCGAACGGGCCTACAAGTCCACCTTTGACTTGGGCCTGCTACTTCGTTGGTTTGGCTTGTTTACTCGCTACCGCTACGTTCTAGCGGAAAAGCTGGCCGCCGACCATGCGCGCCAAGGCTTCATTCCTTTGCTGCTCTGCCCAGCAATCGTCGACTACGATAACTGGCTCGGCGAGCATGTTGAGAATTCGCCAATGCCTCGTCAGGTGGAGGTAATGGGACGCGTCGCGCTGCGGAAGAAGGGACCGGCTGTACACGGGTATGTCGGCTTCGACCCGCTTCGGCAGGTACTGTTCGACAAAGGTATCCGCAAGGACTACGACCCGCTGCAGGTTGTAACGGACGCGATACGTCTGCACGGCTTTGTTGGGGTCAAGCTGTATCCACCCATGGGCTTCAGAGCCATTGACAACGAGTTGGCCACGTGCCAAACGTACCCTGACACCAAAACCTTCCGGCAGCTGCTCAACGGACAGCCTGTCGATTCGTCGACGGCGAAGTGCGAGATTCGTCCAGCAGATGGTTCGCGCCACCTTGGCGCAGCGTTGGACAAGGCCATGGGCCGCCTGTTCGACACTTGTGTGCGTGAGGGCGGGAGCGTTATCGCTCACGCCAACGACAGTAACAGCGGCGGCAATGACTACTCCAAGCGCGCAGATCCTGAGTTCTGGATTCCGGTCTTCCGCAAGTGGCCGACGTTGAGAGTCTGCTTGGCCCATTTCGGGCATTTCGCAGCCGTGTCGGACTCGCAGAGAGGCAAGCCTCTGCCTGAGTCCAGTTGGGAATGGACGCTGGGCCGCCACTTGAAAGCGAATCCGATGGCGCCCGTGTTCGGTGATATCAGCTATCTCTCGGAGATTTTCGGCAAGACAGATCCTGAGCTGGCTGCATACACGGTGACCTTAAGGCGGTGGATTTCCGAGTTCGACCCCGACTGTCAACACCTAATGTTCGGGACCGATTGGACGATGCTCGGCCTAGACAAGTCCTATGACGTTTTCTCGGGTAGCGTATACGAGTACTTCCGGACCAAAGTGTTCACCATCGGTGATGGAAAGGACGCAGACCGGCTCAAGCGCCTGTTTTCAGGCAATGCAGCAAGGTTCCTCAGCCTGAGGGCGGGTGACCCAGGACGCAATCGCCTGGAGGCCTTCTACGTGAAGAATGGTCTTCCGGCATCTCGCTTGCCTATCTTGGAATAGCCCCATGGCAGCCTCCACAGGACTGGTCTCTCCGCGAGCCATCCGATGATCGCTACGTGCCTTGTCAAAATTGTTGCGTAACCCGATGAATTCGCTCGTCGCGCGACCGCTCGGCTGATTTAAACAGACTCATCCGTGGCGGCGATAAAGCGCGGAATGAGGCCATATTCAATCTGATAGGTCATAGTTTTGAGGCCCGGTGCCAAGCCACACGTTATGGTCAAGGGCATCCCACCAAAGGAGTTCATGTGGCAACAATTGCGGATCTCAGACCAACCAAGCTTCACTTCATCATGGATCTCGTTGCCGAAGCAGGTATTGACGTCTCTGACTGGTCCAACTTCAAGGGTGGGCCAACTAAGGCGCGCGTAAACCCGAAGTACTGCTACGAGTGGGCTTTCGACGACGGGGAAAAAGTAGTGATCACACTTTGGCACCGCGATCTCGAATCCGAGCGTGGCGCAATCCAAAGACGATTCAATCTAGACGTGCACGCTAGAGCCGAACGGGATGGAACGCGCAAAGCGCGGCGTGCGCGATTGCTAGCGGCTCTTTCCCACGCAAGAGAGGCTCAACTACCCATTAGAGTGATCATCGTCGATGGAACAAATGGCGAGCTTGGCAAGACTACGAACAAAGTTAAGGCTCGTCTCCTTGATCCGACTCCATGGGCCATCGTTGATATTCGGGAGGATGGTGAGATTCTTTTGCGCCGTGGTGTACCGGCTGCGCCGACGGTCGATCAGTTTTCGATTAGCGAGCTTGGTAGTGACGAGCCCGAACGTAGAGTGGTGTCCGGTTCGGTCTTTGTCCGAGACGGCGCCGTGCGCCAGGCCGTGCTTAATCGTGCCTTGGGGCTCTGCGAGTATTGCAAGACTCCCGGATTCAGAACTTCCGGTGGGCAGATCTACCTAGAGACACACCACATCATCCCGCTTTCTGAAGGCGGTCTCGATAGGGAGAAAAATGTCATTGCGCTCTGTCCAAACGATCACCGCAAAGCGCACCATGGCGCGAAGCGCGAGGAGTTTCGCACGGTACTGCTCAAGATCATCAATACGCATCCATATTAGGCTCTGTGAATCGCCCCTGAGGCGTTTCAAAACTCATTTCTTCTTAATCAAATCGCCAATCTGGGCATACCTGGAAATTTTGAGGTCAGTGCTGATGCGGGGCGTTGAGCAATACGCCGCCCACGCGTCCATTAATTCTCTTCGCTTTGCCAATTGCGTGCTGCGCGCATAAGCGGCCTCCGCCTTGTCTTTGAGCTGATGCGCCAGTGCGTTTTCAATAACCTCTTTTGGGAAGTGCGTCGTATCCCCTGCCCAGTCACGAAAACTGGAGCGAAAACCGTGCACTGTGATGTCTGTGTGACCCATCCTCCGGAGAATCGAGGTGAGCGTCATATCGGACAAAGGTTTGTTCTCCTTTGTGGCACTCGGAAATATGAGCTCGCAACCTTCCAGTTTTGGAAGGTTGCGAAGCAGATCTAGTGCAGACTTAGAAAGTGGGATGGTGTGCTCCTTGCCCGCCTTCATTCGCCCTGCTGGTATGACCCACTCTTTGCGGTCAATATCGATTTCGGACCAAGTTGCCATCCGAACTTCACCAGAGCGAGCGGCGGTCAGAATCGCAAATTCCAGGGCTTTGACCCCCAGACCCTCTTTTGCGCGGAGTTCCACCATGAAGGATGGCACCGACTGATATGCCAAGGCGCTGAAGTGCTCTACCTTCGCAATCTTCGATGGCTTCGCCAACAGGGTGTCTAAGTGCCCCCGCCAGCGTGCTGGGTTGTCACCCTGCCGGTACTTACTGGTGGTGGCCCAAGCCAGCACTGTTTCAATACGACCTCGCAAGCGGGCTGCCGTCTCTGTCTTGGTGGTCCAAATGGGTTGCAGGCACTTCACCACCAGATCGGTATCAATCGAGTTCACCGGTAGCTTGCCCATTAATGGGTAGGCATAAGTTTCCAGTGTGCTCGTCCACTGCGCGATGTGCTTGGGGTTCTTCCACTCATGGCGCTTGGCATCAATACAGGCCGTCGCGCATTCCTCGAACGTCATTTCGCGGGCCTTTGCCAAGCGACGCTCGTTCACCTGGGCCCGCCGCACAGCAACGGGATCAACTGGCGTTGTTGGATGATGAGCCTGCTGTCTAGCGTCAAGCGCCAACTTCCTGGCTTCCGACAGCCCAACGGCCGCGAGACTACCCAGTCCCATGTTTCGACGCTTGCCATCCGTGCCGGTGTACCGAAAAACCCAGGATCTGGAAGTGCCTCGGACAAACAAGTACAGCCCCCCACCGTCTCCGTGCCAACCATCCTTCAGTTTGGTTAGAACAATTGCCGGCAGTTTGCCGGGCGTGTGCGATCCCACAATGAGCCCTCTGTATACCAATTGCGATGATTTTTAGTATACCTTTTTGTATGCCTTTTTAGCTTGGATAGAGCAATGTTTTGTTGGACATCGATGGACTATCTACGCTGATAAAATCCATTAATTTCAATGACTTACAGAATTCCATAGACCACTATTGGACGTCCTTGGATATGGCGGATGTAGACGCCCTCTCCGCCAGTAAGCTAAAAAATCAAGGACCTGGACAGATTGATCAATCCGTCCCACGAAGTCCCCCACATCCAAAGCCCCTTCTTCACAGATGGGGCTTTTTTTTGACCTGACGGGTTCAACGCTACCCCGTTGAGGCATGGTGCTCCTCGCTCCTGGAGGCCGAACAGGCTCCACGGGGTTGTCTGTTGCCCTGCATCAACGATGATCCCGCTGATCTCGCCAGTGTTGGAGGCGCCATTGTGCAGGCCCTGCATGCCAGATGCGAGAAGAGCGCAAGGGGTTTATGGTGTTGGCATTGAAACGCCTCATGACAGTCTTTTCCGGCCTCGTCCTCATGGGAGCGCATGCCATGGCTCAATCCTTCCAGCCCGTCACGCACCTGGCTTGTCCCGGCGGCGATTTCATCGTCGACGCCCGGCCCTGGGGCGAGAACGAGGCCGGCGGCTCGCGCGCAGAGCTGCGCTACCGCTACCGGGGTGTCGTGCTGGCCGCCATCCACTACGAGGCCTACTACAAGAACCTCGATCCCTGGCTGCGCCAGGCAAGCCCGCGCATCTACAACCTGGGCCTGAACCTGGATACGAGCGGCGCCAGCAAGCGCAGCGGCCACGACCGCGGCGACACCCTGTACCTGCCGCCCTCGGCGTTTACGCAGCAGGAGGTGGAGTCCCTGTCAGATTGCCTAGCCCAGCGCCATGCTGCCGCCTTGCGGCGCGACTTCGAGCGCGCGCAGATCACCAGCAGCGCATTCCTGAACCTGATGAAGACGCGCACCGGCACCGGCCGCAACGGCGTGGCGCGCTTGGTGCATGCCGATGCACCGCTTACCGCCATCTACGGCAGCGGCTGGCTGCTGATCCTGGTGGAGCGCGACGGCCGGGTGCTGTTGCACACCAACATGACGGCCAACAACGCGGCCGAGTCGGCGGTGTGGGGCCAGGCCGCCTCTGGCGCGGACGGCCGGCAGGTGCTGCGCGCGCAGCGCCAGGTGCGCTTCCAGGGCCAGGAGCGAGATGCTGGCAGCTATCTGCCCGAATCCGAAATGAACACCGGGCGGCGGCTGAAAGACGACTATGTGGTGGAGTGGCAGTAAGGCCGGGCCTGGCGGATCCTGATTGCCAGCGAGGAAAATTCCACGTGCAAATCCATGAACAAGCCAGCGAGGGGAGAACGAACGCATGAACGCAGGTAAACCGCCTTTTGCCGGTTTCGACCTTGTCGGGTTCTGGGTAGACAGCGACTACGCGCGCAGGGAGTACGTCGAGCCCGCGCCCTCGCCGGAAACCACTGTGGCGGTCGAGGCTGAACTGGGCTACAAACTCCCGGCCAGCTACATCGCGCTGATGCAGACGCAGAACGGCGGCATTCCCGCTCACGGCCGTTTCCCCACCGACCAGCCCACCTCCTGGGCCGAGGACCATGTGGCGATCAGCGCCTTCAAGGGCATCGGATTCGGCAAGCAGTGGAGCCTGTGCGGCAGCCTCGGCAGCCGTTTCAAGATCGAGGAATGGGACTACCCGGACATCGGCGTGTACTTCGGCGACTGCCCCTCGGCCGGCCACGACATGATCGCGCTGGACTATCGCGCCTGTGGCCCTTCTGGCGAACCTTGCGTGGTACACGTCAACCAGGAGGCGGACTACCGCATCACCCCGCTCGCGGCGGATTTCGAAACCTTCGTGCGGGGTCTCGTGCATGCATCCGAGTACGAAGACGATCCTGAGGACGTGAAGCACGATGCCCTTGCACATGTGCGCAGCGCGCCTTTCAACACGCGGCTGCAGAAACTCTGCGATCAGTGGCCCGATCCGGAGATGCCCGCAAATATTCGCCGCCTGGCCTAGACCATCGTGGAGGACAGGGGCTATTTCACGCTGCATGCGGACGCGAATTCGCACCTGATGTACGCCACCCAGTTCCTGCTGCTGAGCCACAGCCGGCCGGTGCGGTCGAAGGAAGGCTTTATGCAGTCCTACCCAGGAGTCATCGCGATGGTGGGCAGCGCACACTTCGGCACCGGCGCCTGGGCACCCGGGTTCGTGGAAGACTGGTTCCAGGCGCGCGCCATGGCAGGTGATCTGCTGCAAGCCGACAACCAATGGCGTTTGAGCCCGGATTTCAGCGCCAGGGTGCTGCAGAGCCTGCGCAACGGGGACGAGGGAGGAGCATGACCCCTACACACACTGTCGATCGCGTGGCGCAAGCCCTGGAATGCGGGTATGACGAGATGTGCACCCTCGTCACCCACTTCACCACCAGCGACCAACTCGACCGCTTCAGTCGCAGCTACAACGCGAACGACGGTTTCGAGCCTCTGTGTTGCGTGGTGGGTCATCCTGAATGCGGCGCAGGCACGGCCCTCTTCATCTACTGGCAGTTCCATGAATTGCCGGGCGACCCGCAGGCCCGCGCCACCCTGGACGGTGAGCCCGCGCGCTGGAACGCGAATGCACTGCTCTGTGCTATTGAACAACGCTATCCCGACGGCTTTCGACTGCAAGGCATCGCATGCGACCCAATAGCAGACTGCGCCCGGGCGTTTGGCCCGGCCTACGTGGAAAGCATCCGCGCACAGCATAAGGGGTCGCCGCTCATGCAGCCGCCGCCAGCGCCCTCCGATGCAAAAGAGAGTCCCCGATGAAGCCTTCCTTGCGAACAGTACCTGCCTTTGCGTTGCTTGCCACCCTGGGCATGCTCCCTTGCGCTCAAGCCGGCCAACCCACCACGATCCCCGTCGCCGCCTGTGGTCTCGAGTTTGATCTACCCGTGGGCTACAAGACTACCCGCCCCAAGCGGATGGAACTCGCTCCCCACGGGCGCTTGTGCGCAATCAATATCGTCAAGGCCCGGCCCGATCCTGTGCAGCAGGGCGAATGCAAGGACAAGGAAGACGGCGGCCAGCCGCCCTACAACGTGTGCGATTGGGTGATCAACATCGGTACCCCGGGACCGAGTGTGCAGGTGGTGCGCATATGGCCTGGTGGCAGTCCGCTCCTGGATACATTCATGCGCGAGGAAGACGGCCGATGGATGGTGTCGAATGCCCAGGCCGGCGCACAGCCTGCTGAAGCCACCACCTTCTGCGGCAAACCCGCATGGAAGGGCGAAACCACCGTGCGCATGGGCTGGTCGCGTCATCGCGTCAAAAATTACACGGGCATCTATGCGGGCTCGGGCGGCGCCGATGTCACGCTGGTGCAGTTCGCACCCGACCTCTTCGTCCAATTGCAAAACCCACCCATTGATGAGAAAAGCGAGTTCTCGGTGTTCTGCGCCAGCCTCAAGTTGGGCACCCGCGCACAGGACCTTCCGTAGCCTCTTCTTTCTGCTCCACCTCGCCAGCATCCAGCGCTTCGGATGCAGACGCACTGCCCTGCCGCGACACCCCACGCACCATGGCAAACGACAATCCCATCGTATTGTTCCGTCCCGGCTCGCGCATCGGGCATGTGGAGTGCATGACACCGGCCTTCGCCGGCCTCCAAAAACCTTCTCTGGCCCCTCCTCATGGGAGAGGGCAAAACGCCATGTTCGGACATTCCAGCCAGTTGGGCGCGCAAGACCGGGCCATCGATTTGGGCCTTCACGCCCTGCTGGCGCTGGCTTGCGCGCTTGCATCAGCTCTCGCTGGGGCGGCGGACAAGGTACCGGAGGTACCCCAGCGCGAGTGCGCCCGCATTCTCGCCGTGGCGGCATCCCTCTACCCTGGCCAGGCCGGCAAACTGCGCTGTACGCTCCATGAGCGATCGGCGCACTACACCGTGGTCGGTGTGCATAGCCTCTCACCCGCACCGCAGGGGTACGCCGGCACCTGGACGGGCAGCAGCCTGATAGGGTATTTCGGGCTGCACCGCCCTAGCGGCCACGTACAGGAATGGGACATGGGCGAAAACCGGCCGCGTGCCCGCAACAAGCAGCAACTCAGAGCCCAGCCGGGCCCTCTTCACGGGGCGCCAGAACGCCGTTGAGGCCGGGCGCGGTGACATCGGGGTTTCACACCCGCATGGCCGCGGGCGAATCTGCGCTGCCGTAGCGCACCCCGCCACACCCAAAGCCGGTGCGCGGGTCGTACCCCACCCAAACCTCGCCCCAGGCATGGTGCCCAGAAGCCCAGCCCCGCGCGCCCAGCCAGTCGCGCAAAGCCTTGGCGCGCCGGTGCTCCTTGCGTTCGGACCAATCGCTCCAATCCCTGCCATAGCGGCTGTCGTCATCGTGGAAGAGCCAGCATTCGGACAAGGAACCTTGGAAGAACGCCAGCTCGATGCCCACCATGAAACCGCCGTCACTCCAGGCCTTGAGACGATGCCAGGTCCAGTCCGAACCCTGCACCGCCCGGGGTACGCGCGGCACCACGATCAGTGCCGCATGACGGTCCACCAGGACTGCCTCTTGCAGCCCGCACGCGATGTGCAGGCCCTCCGGGTGATGCAATGCAAAGGCAACCGTCATGGCGTTCACAGAGCGCAAGAAGTAGATCGGTACATTATTCTGCATGACGACATGCAGCCGGGCTGCACGCTGACCATGACCTGCTACCACCTCAAGTCCATCGCCAGGAGTCCGGCACCCGCAATCACCGGACCCATGCAAGGGCAGCATGAGCATTCCGGTCTGCTCGCGCTGTCACAGACACAGGCCGCGCTGGCGGCAGCACAAAGGCCCCGCACGCCGTCCAGGAGGCAGCCATGACATCCATCTTGCCGGACGCGGCACGCCAGTTCATCGAAGCCGCCATCGTCGCGGGCGACATGGCCTTGCCTTTCCACTACCCCCAGCCCGGGCAATGGGAGGGTTGGCAAAGCGGCTTTCGCCACCACGGCATCACCGGCGAAAGCCTGGTTGGCATCGCACCGGGCGAATGGCAGCCGGGCTGGTACGTGGTCGCTCTCAATGGGTTCGGCGATCCGTTCTTCATCGATCTCAACCAGGAGGCGAAAGGCTTTCCCGTCTACTATGCGCCGCATGGAGCGGGGCGGTGGGAGGCGGAGCAGGCCGCACCCAGTCTGCAGCAATTGGGTGACATGCTGGCGGTGCTGCGCGGGCTGGAAGACGACGCCACGGCTGCACAGCACGTGGTCGAAGCCGAGGCCAGCCTGGGAACCCGGCTCTGGCGGGAGGTGCTCGAGAACCGCCAGAACCGCGCGGACACGGCAAAGGAACCTGCGTTCCCGCCCGATACCACGGCCTGGCAGCACGGCACCCTGGTCATCTGCGGCATCGGTCCGCAGAAAATGAAGGTCGTGCAATTCCTCAAGCAGACGTTTGGCTTGTCGCCACAAGAAGCGCTGGCCCTGGCGATGCAACCCGAAATTGCCGTTGCGGAGGGCTATCTTGTGCACCTGCGCCGCTCCCAAGACCACTTGCAGGCGCTGGGAGCCACGGTGGAATTTCGACCCCATGGACCCCGTGCCTGAAGGCCTTCCCGCAAGACGCGTTCTTTCGCATCCAAGAGCTCATCGACTTCGTCAGGACGGGGCAGGAGCGCGGCGGCAAGGGCGCGGCAAGCCAACGGCCCTGCGTCCTGTCTCAATGCACCCAGCATGAGACGCGGCGGGCACCTCTTCGCTACCCAGCACTATCCCTAGGGCGCCCACGGATGGGAAGGGATATAACAGCGAACATAAAGTTACAAACGAGCGGTAAGTCACTAGAGGGCATCATGAATCTTGACCTGCTGGACAGAGACACCTTGCGTGTCGTCCTGGCAGTCGCCGAGTTGACGCTCGCTCCTATTGTTGCCTTGATCTGGAAAGGCAACAAGGACGTCAAAGGCGTCAACTGGTGGATTGCTGGGTCGGTATCCACAATGATCGGCTTCTCGATCCCGATATTCGTGGAACTGAAGGCGCCTGCGGCACGCTTCATCAATGACTTCTTCGGCATCATGGCGCTGGCCTTCATGCTCCATGGCACCTTGCATTTTCGCGGCAAAACGAAATTGGCCAGGATCACCTTCCTGGCAATGCCGTGGTTTGCCGTGGTGATGATCGTCACCATGGCAGCTGTCTACGGCAAGGATGCCGCCAGGTACCTCATTCTTGACGCTGTGGTCGTGGCCTTTACCCTGGGCATGGCCTACCACATCGCTCACTGGAACTGGCCGGTGCGCTTCTCCGCACAGAATCTCTCCGCGCTGTATCTCACATCGCTCTCCATCGCATTCTGCTTGCGCTGGAGTTTCATTTTCTTCGCGGAAGACCGCGCGGCGGTCATCCAGAGTCCGTATCACGCGTATCTGTACCTGGTCCTGATCTCGTTCACGATTGCCTGGAACTGCTGCATCATTCTCGTGTGCGAGGAAAGCGCCCACAAGAAAGTGGACAGCATCGCCAATACCGATCCACTGACAAGCCTGCCCAATCGCAGGTCCTTTGACGTCATCCTGAATGAGTCCATCGAGCGTGCGAAACGCGAGACCCACAGGTTCGCATTGGCCTTGATTGATCTCGATGAGTTCAAGCAGATCAATGATCGCCATGGACACTCCGTGGGAGACCAGGTGCTGGTGGAATTCGCGCAGCGCTTGAAGAAGCACGCGAGGAACACGGATTTTGTGGCCAGGCTTGGAGGCGATGAATTCGTGATGATCATTCGCGATGCTGAGAATGCAAAGAACCTGCATTTCATCGTCGACAGGCTGAAGCCGCACCTCAACGGCTTCGCCCTGCTGGGCCACAGCCAGCCCATCGAAATCAAGGTCAGTATCGGAGGCGCCGTCTGGCCCCAGGACGGTGAGAGCTCCAGGGACATCCTGCGCAATGCCGACATGAGGATGTACGAGGACAAGAAGCTGCGCAAGGCCCCCGCCTGCTAGTAGCCAGGCACCCGGCCCAGGAATCGCTCCATGTCAGCCTCGCTGGCGAGCGACACGCAGCCTGTCCCTCCATCCGTACGCAGCTGCGCGACCAAGAGACTAAGAGTCACGCCCGATGATGTTGAAGAACGCCCGGATGAGACGCGTGTCCCTGCGCTCCGCCAGGCACACGACGTGTGCATAGGTCCTGATTTGCGCATCGCTGATTCGCACCGCGTGCAAACCTGAACCGGGCACGTACTCCACCTCCGAGACCGCCGCGACGCCCAGTCCTTGGAGCACGGCCTCCCGGATGATCTCCCGGCTGGCAACCTCCATGACGACTGTCGGCTGCACATCCGCAGCCTTGAGCGCCAGTTCTATGGCCTTGCGTGTGGTGGACCCTTGCTCGCGCAAAATCAATTTTTCGCCTTGCAGCTCTGCGGTGCGGATGCTGCGGCGGCGGGCGAACCGATGGTCTGCATTGCAGAAAATAACGATGGGGTGTTCGCTATACGGAACCGACACGAAACGCTTGTCTTTGAGCACCTGCGCCAGGACACCGACGTCCGCCCGGTAGTCCAGCAGCCGGCTCAACACATCTTCCGAGTTGCCGGTTCCTACCGAAATCTGGATCTCCGGGTATCTCTGGTTAAACGCCGCCAGCATCTTCGTCACGTGTGAAGGGCCCACGGCCGCAACACGCAAATGCCCCGAACGCAGTTCGCCTGCGTCTCGAAGAATTTGCACGGCTTCTTGCTCAAGGTCGAACATCTGGCGCGAAAGCTGGAGCAATCGCTCTCCGATTTCTGTCGGGCGAATGCGGCGCCCCGTTCGGTGAAAAAGTTCAACTTTGTACAGCTCCTCGAGTTGCTGAACCTGCGTGGTCACGGTGGGCTGACTCACGTGCAAGGCCTGCGCTGCGCGGGTAAAGCTCCCTTCGGTCGCCACCGCATGAAAAGACCTCAATTGCGTCAACCGCATGACAGTCGCCTCCGTGTTATCCCGGGCCAACTATAGATTAAATGAATGGATCGGTAAAAAAACTTGAATTTGCAAGATAGTCCCGCACCACCGACAGTTGCCCCATGCACTGTGCTTGGTAGGCAGTGCAAAAAGAGGTTCAAACCCACCAGACAGGAGACATCGATGAAACTCACGCGCCGATCTCTGTTGGCCAGCGCATCCGTGCTGCTAACCCCGCCGCTTGCCGGCCTCAACCCTGCCAGGGCAGCCAACGTCCTCACGGTAGGCCTGATCCCTTCCGAGGATTCGCGGGCCATGATCGCCAACAGCCAGGCCATGATGGACATGCTGTCCAAGTCGCTGGGCATGCCGGTCAAGCCCTTCGTGGCGGCGGACTACAACGGCGTGATCGAGGCCCTGCGTTCCAAGCGGCTGGATGTTGCCTACCTCGGCCCCTTCTCGTACGTGATGGGCACCACCGTGGCGCCCATCGAGGCCTTTGCCGTGGCCGAGACCAAGAAGGCCGGCCGGGCCTTCTACCACTCCCTCATCGTGGCCCACAAGGACAGCGGCATCAAGACCGTGGCCGACCTCAAGGGCAAGACCTTCGCCTTCGTGGACCCGACGTCCACCTCGGGCCACCTGTTCCCCAAGGCCGGCCTGATGAAGGAAGGCTTCAACACCGACAAGGATTTCGGCCGCGTGATCTTCTCCGGCTCGCACGACTCGAATGCCGTGGCGGTGCAGAACAAGAAGATCGAGGCCGTGGCGATTGCCGACCGCATCCTGGATGCCGCCATCGCCAAGGGCCTGGCCAAGCGCGAGGACCTGGTGGTGGTGTGGAAGTCGGACCCGATCCCCGAGTCGCCCACCGTCTGGCGCAAGGACCTGGATGCGGACCTCAAGAGGCGCGTGCAGGCCGCCTTCCTGGACGTGAAGGACATCCCCTGGTCGGACCAGGGCATGCTCAACGGCTTTCATCCCACGAACGACAAGGCCTACGACATCATCCGCGAGACGGCCAAGATCCTGAACCTCGACCTGAGGGCCATGAAATGATCAGGATCCGTGGTCTGAACAAGCGCTACGGCGACTTCGACGCGCTCACGGGCATCGACCTCGACGTGGCACCGGGGGAATTCCTCGTGGTCCTGGGGCCTTCGGGCGCCGGCAAGTCGACGCTGCTGCGCTGCATCAACCGCCTGGCCGAGCCCACGAGCGGCGAGATCCACATCGACGGGCAACTGGCCCAGTCCGGCGGCGCAAGCTTGCGCGGTCTGCGCCGCCAGGTGGCGATGATCTTCCAGCACTACAACGTAGTGCCCCGCCTGTCGGTGCAGAAGAACGTGCTGACGGGCCGCATGGGGGCGGTGCCTGCGGTGCTGTCGTGGCTGCAGATCTTTCCTCGCAAGGACGTGGCGATTGCGCTCGAATGCCTGCGCCGCGTGGAACTGCAGGACAAGGCCGGGTTGCGCACCGACACGCTCTCGGGCGGGCAAAAGCAGCGTGTGGGCATTGCGCGTGCGCTGGCCCAGCAGCCCAAGGTGATCTTGGCCGATGAGCCGGTCGCCAGCCTGGACCCCAAGACCTCGCGCACGGTGCTCAACTACCTCAAGCAGGCCAGCCGCGAACTGGGCATCACCGTAGTCTGCAACCTGCACCAGATCGACTATGCACGCGAGTTCGGCGAACGCATCGTGGGCGTGTCGGGCGGGCGCATCGTCTACGACGGCGGGCCCGAGGGCCTGACGGACGAGGTGCTCAAGCGCATCTACCCCGGACTGGACGAAAACGACGCCCGCAGCCGCAGCGCCCCTGCCGTGGCAGCCGCAGCAGCGCCCGCGCTGCGCCAGTTGAAACTTGAGGAGGCAAGCGCATGAACATCGGTTCCTACACTTTTCTGGTGGCCCGGCCCAGTGGCGGGCTGGGGTGGTGGCCGCGCATCGGAATCGGAGCGCTGTTCGTCGGAGTGCTGTGGTGGGCCGCGCGCGGCGCGCAGGTCAGCTTTGGCGAACTGGCCAAGGGACTGCCGTGGATCGGCGATTTCCTGGGGCGCATGCTGCCGCCCAATTGGGCGTTTCTGGACAAGCTGATCGTCCCGGCGATAGAGACCATCCAGATCGCCGTGTGGGGCACGCTGCTCGCCGTGCTCCTGGCGATACCCGTGTGCTTCTTCGCCGCGCGCAACCTTACGCCCAACATGCTGGTCTACCAGTTCACACGCCAGCTGTTCAACGTGACGCGCGGAGTCAACGAGATCATCCTGGCACTGGTGTTCGTTGCCGCCGTGGGGCTGGGGCCGTTTCCGGGCGTGCTGGCCCTGGCGGTGCATGGAGCGGGCATGCTGGGCAAGTTCTTCGCCGAGTCGATCGAGGAGATAGACCAGGGGCCCATCGAGGCACTGCGCTCGACGGGGGCCGGGCCCATACAGACCATCATCTTTGCCGTGCTGCCCCAGGTGGTGACCGCATGGATCGCCGTGGTCCTCTACCGCTTCGAGACCAACCTGCGCCAGGCCACCGTGCTGGGCATGGTGGGCGCGGGCGGCATCGGATTCGAACTGGTGGGCAGCATGAAGCTGTTCCAGTACCAGGACACCGCCACCTGCATCGCCGTGATTATCGCCATGGTGATGGTGGCCGACACCATCTCGACCCGGCTGCGTGCCTGGATTCAAAAAGGAGCCCGTTGATGAATACCGTTGTTGACACTGTGCAGGCCAACGGCCGGCAGTATGCCCGACCCCAAGCCCCGGTGGTGGTGGTCTGCGTGGATGGTTGCGAGCCCGACTACGTGACGCAGGCCATCCAGGCCGGCGCGGCGCCGTACCTCAAGCGCATGCTGGCCCAGGGCAGTTCGCTGATCGGGGACTGCGTGGTGCCCAGCTTCACCAACCCGAACAACGTGTCCATCGTGACCGGCGTGCCGCCTTCGGTGCACGGCATCTGCGGCAACTACTTCTACGACGTGGCCGCCGACCGCGAGGTCATGATGAACGACCCCGAGTACCTGCGCGCCCCCACGCTCCTGGCCGCCTTTGCCGAGGCCGGTGCGCTGGTGGCGGCCGTGACGGCCAAGGACAAGCTGCGCACCATGCTCGGCCACGGGCTCAAGGGCATCTGCTTTTCGGCCGAGAAGGCCGACAAGGCCACGTTGGCCGAGTGCGGTATCGACAATGTGCTGGAGCTGGTGGGCAGGCCCGTGCCCTCGGTGTACAGCGCCGACCTCAGCGAGTTCGTCTTTGCGGCCGGCGTGCGCCTGATGGAGACCCGCCGGCCGGACCTGATGTACCTGTCGACCACCGACTACGTGCAGCACAAGTGCGCACCGGGCACGCCGGAGGCCAACGCCTTTTACGCGATGATGGACGGCTACCTCGCCCAGCTCGATGCGCTGGGCGCGGTCATCGGCCTCACCGCCGACCATGGCATGAGCCCCAAGACCGACGCCGCGGGCAACCCGCGCGTGGTCTACTTGCAGCAGGAGCTGGATGCACAGCTCGGTGCGGGCAGTACGCGGGTGATCCTGCCCATCACCGATCCCTATGTGGTGCACCACGGAGCACTGGGCTCGTTCGCAACCATCTACGTGAATGCCGGCGCCACGCTGGAGGGTGTGCGCAGTGCGCTACTGGCACTGCCGGGCGTGGAGGTGGTGCTGACGCGCGAGGAGGCGGTGCAACGCTTCGAGCTGGCGGGCGACCGCATCGGCGACCTGGTGGTGGTGTCGGACCACCTCACGGTGCTGGGCACCAGTGCGGCGCGGCACGACCTGAGCGGGCTGACCGTGCCCCTGCGCTCGCACGGCGGCATCTCGGAGCAGAAGGTGCCGCTGCTGTTCAACCGGCCCCTGAAGGGCGTCGCCCCCGGCCGGCGGTTGCGCAATTTCGACGTTTTCGATCTCGCGTTGAACCACGCCCTTTCCTCCGTCTAGAGGTTTCTCCATGCCACATGAATACTTGAACCCCGTACGCAGCGTCTACGGGGCAGGGGAACTGTTGTCCCTGCCAAAGCTGCTGGGCGGCCGGCGGGCGCTGTTGGTCACCTTTCCGGAGGCCCGCCAACTGGGCCTGGTGGCCCGCATCGAGAGCCTGCTGGGCGACCAGTTGGCCGGTGTGATCGACGATGTGCGTCCCAACCCGGACGTTGCGGAGCTTGCGGCGGTCTACGACGCCTTCTGGTCCGGTGGGGCCGCGAGTGCCGAGGTGATCATTGCGGTGGGCGGTGGCAGTGCCATCGATACCGCCAAGGCGCTGATGGTGGCCACGCCCAGCGGGCGCTTCTCTGAACTGGTGGCGCTGCTGGCATCCGGCAAGGCCTTCACGCCAGCGCGGACCAAGACGCTCATCGCCGTGCCGACGACGGCCGGTACCGGCAGCGAAGTGACGCCCTGGGCCACGATATGGGACCGCGGTGCGCAGAAGAAGTACTCGCTGCACCTGCCCGAGACCTGGCCCAGCATCGCGCTGATCGACCCCGAGCTCATGCTGTCGCTGCCCGCCTCGGTCACGCTGCAAAGCGGGCTGGACGCGCTGTCGCACGCGCTGGAGTCGATCTGGAACGTGAATGCCAACCCCGTGTCCGACACCTTCGCGGTGGCGGCGGTGCACGAGATCCTGGAGACCCTGCCGCAGCTGATGGAGCACCTGGACGACGCGGCGCTGCGCGGCCGCATGGCCCTGGCGGCCCTGAAGGCCGGCATGGCCTTCTCGAACACGCGCACGGCGCTGGCGCACTCGATCTCCTACGAGATGACGCTGCGCTATGGGCTGCCGCACGGCATTGCCTGCAGCTTTCCGCTGCCCATGGTGCTGGAGCGCGCCATTGGCCAGAACCCGGAGCGCGACGCCGTGCTGGAAAGCGCGCTGGGAAACCTGGCCGGCGCGCCGACCCGGCTGGCCCGCTTCATCGAGGAACTGGGCGTGAAGACGCGCTTTGCCGACTACGGCGTGAGCGACGCCCAGGCGCAGCAGATGGTGGCCCATGCGCTGACCGGCGCACGCGGCAAGAACTTCATCGGAGCCAACACGGCAGCAATCAAGGAGGCAGCATGAGTTGCATCATGGAAAGCGTGGACTTCCGCGCGGAGGCCCTGCGCATCGGCGGCGCCAGGGTGCGCACGGAGCGCAGCATCGACGTCGTCAACCCCTACAGCGGCGAGCGCGTGGGCACGGTGGGCATGGCCAGCGTGGAGGACGTGCGCCGGGCGATGGACATCGCCCATGCCTATGTGCCCACGCTGTCGCGCTACGAGCGTTCGGCCATCCTGAACCGTGCGGCGGCGCTGCTGCGCGAGCGCACCGACCAGGCGTCGAACATCATCACCGCGGAGTCGGGCCTGTGCAAGAAGGACAGCACCTACGAGATCGGGCGCGTGGCCGACGTGCTCAACTTCGGCGCCAACGAAGCCCTGCGCGACGATGGGCAGGTGTTCTCGTGCGACCTCACGCCGCACGGCAAGAAGCGCAAGGTGATCACCACGCGCGAGCCGCTGCTGGGCGTCATCACGGCCATCACGCCCTTCAACCACCCCATGAACCAGGTGGCGCACAAGGTGGTGCCAGCCGTGGCCACCAACAACCGCATGGTGCTCAAGCCCTCGGAGAAGGTGCCCCTGTCGGCCTACTATTTTGCGGACCTGCTGTACGAGGCCGGGCTGCCCGTGGAGATGCTGCAGGTCGTGACCGGCGACCCGCACGAGATCGCCGATGAGCTGCTGACCCACCGCCATGTGGATCTGGTCACCTTCACGGGCGGGGTGGCCATCGGCAAGTACATTGCGTCGAAGGCCGGCTACCGGCGCATGGTGCTGGAGCTGGGCGGCAACGACCCGCTGATCGTGATGGACGATGCCGACCTGGACAAGGCCAGCGACTTGGCGGTGCAGGGCTCGTACAAGAACTCGGGCCAGCGCTGCACGGCGGTCAAGCGCATGCTGGTGCATGAGAAGGTGGCGGCCGAGTTCACCGAGCGCGTGGTGGCCAAGACGGTGGCATGGCGCTATGGCGACCCGATGGACAAGGCCACCGAGATGGGCACGGTGATCGATGAGGCCGCGGCCCGCCATTTCGAGAAGGTGGTGAACGAGGCCATCGCCCAGGGTGCCCGGCTGCTGGCGGGCAATGTGCGCGAGGGCGCGCTGTACTCCCCCACGGTGCTGGACCGGGTGCGGCCGGAGATGACCGTGGTGCGCGAAGAGACCTTCGGCCCCGTATCGCCCGTCATCACCTTCAGGGACATCGACGAGGCGATCCGCATCTCCAACGGCACGGCCTTCGGCCTGTCGTCGGGCATCTGCACCAACCGCATGGACGACGTGACCCGCTTTGCCAAGGAACTGCAGGTCGGCACCGTGAACCTCTGGGAGGTGCCCGGCTACCGCATCGAGCTGACGCCGTTCGGCGGCATCAAGGACTCGGGCCTGGGCTACAAGGAAGGGGTGCAGGAGGCGATCAAGTCGTTCACCAACTGCAAGACGTTCACCCTGCCTTGGTAGCGGATTGGAAAGCACCCGACAGTGGAAAGCACCCGACAGGCCCACTTCTTCAGTGGATGCCGTTCAGAAGGCCGGGTGTGTCGCGCACCGCTTCATAGAAGTCTTGTCCTACACCGTGCAGCCTAGCCACGTGATAGCTTTGGCCGTTCATTCAAGGAGCCGGCAATGAGCGATGACAAAAGCCAGACGGTACAGGACCGCCGTTTCATCAACCTCAGCGAACCCTGTGAAGTGCGCGACTGGGCCCATAGCCTGGGCGTCGCGGAAGCCCCGGCCGGCCCGTCCGCCGACAAGGTCCGCGAGTACCTGGTTTCGCGGTAGTGGGGCCTGCCATGGCACCCCCAAGGCAACGCGCCCACCCCGGACGCCGTTCTGCGGCATAGTCGCCTCGAGCCACCATGAAGGAGCCCTTGGCCCAGTACAGGAAGAAGCGCAACTTTGCGCTGACGCCGGAGCCCGCGGAAGGCGGTGTGCCGGGCGGCGATGCCCTGCAGTATGTGATCCAGAAGCACTGGGCCAGCCGCCTGCACTATGACTTGCGGCTTGAACTGGACGGCACGATGAAGAGCTGGGCCGTGCCCAAAGGGCCGAGCTACGATCCGGCCGACAAGCGCATGGCGGTGCAGGTGGAAGACCATCCCATCGCCTACAACAGCTTCGAAGGCCAGATTCCGGCGAAGCAGTATGGTGCCGGCCGGGTCATCATCTGGGATCGCGGCTACTGGGTGCCGGTCGGGGACCCCCACGAGGGCTACCGCAAGGGGAAATTGAAGTTCGAGCTTCACGGGCACAAGCTCCAGGGCCATTGGACGCTGGTGCGCATGCACGGCCGCGCAGGGGAGAAGCAGCCACCCTGGCTGCTCATCAAGGAACACGACGGGCTGGAACGCCCCGGCCACGAGTTCAGCGTGGTGGATGAAATGCCCGACAGCGTCGCGGCGGCGCCCGCGGTCTCCGCGCCCCGAAAGGCCCCGGCAAGGCCCGGCGGCGTGGTGCCGTCCGCCAAGCGCCAGACGAGCGCGATGACGGCGCCTACAGCGCCGCTCCCGGAGACGCTGTCGCCCCAGCTCGCCACCTTGGTGGACGGTCCACCCCATGACACCACGGGCTGGATCTGGGAGCTGAAGTTCGACGGCTACCGCCTCCTGGCCCGCGTGGAACGAGGCAAGGCGCGGCTGTTCACCCGCAACGGCAATGACTGGACGGCCAGGATGCCGGACCTGGCGGCGGCCATCGCCAGGCTTGCGTTGAAGTCCGGCTGGATCGACGGTGAAGTGCTCATGCCCGATGCCCATGGCGTCCCAGACTTTCAGGCGCTGCAAAATGCATTCGATGGCCAGTCCACGCAAGCACTGGTTTTCTATGTGTTCGACTTGCCCTACGCGGATGGCCACGACCTTCGTGCGCTTCCTCTCGTGGAGCGGCGGGAGCATCTTCGCAAGGTCGTGGAAGGGGCACCCACCGACCGGGTGCGCTTCAGCGAGGCCTTTGAAGCGCGGCCGGCCGACCTGGTTTCCTCGGCCTGCAAGCTGGGCTTTGAAGGGGTCATCGGAAAACTCAAGGCGGGCGGGTACGCTTCTCGGCGCAGCGCGGAGTGGATCAAGCTCAAGTGCACCCACCGCCAGGAGTTCGTGATCGGCGGCTACACCGACCCGCAGGGATCTCGCACGGGGATTGGGTCCTTGCTGCTCGGTGTCCACGACGACACCGGCACACTGCGCTATGCGGGCAATGTGGGTACGGGGTTCAGTGAACGCGTCCTGGCCGATCTGAGCCGAAGGCTCCGTGCGCTGCGCACCAGCGCGAGCCCGTTCGCCAATCCGCGCGCCATCGGGAAAAAAGCCCACTGGGTCGAGCCGAAGCTCCTCGCCGAAGTCTCGTTTGGAGAATGGACAAAGGAAGGCAGAATCCGGCACTCCGTGTTTCATGGCCTGCGCGATGACAAGCCGCCCCAGGCCATTGTCCAGGAAAGGCCGAAGCAGTGGGCGAAACACCCGGCCGCCGCCGGCTCCGGGATCGGTTCGTTGCGCGTATCGCATCCCGAGCGGGTCATTGACCCATCCACCGGCACCACGAAGATCGACCTCATCCGCTACTACGCCACCGTGGCGCCGCTGCTGATGCCCCACCTGGAAGGCCGCCCGGTTTCCCTCGTCCGAGCACCAGACGGGGTGAGCGGTGAACTGTTCTTTCAGAAGCACCTGGAGACTGGCCGCATGGAGGGCGTGCGGCAGCTCGCGGAGAGCCTTTTTCCCGGGCACCCTGCTCTGCTTGAAATCGCGGGCCCGCAAGGGCTGCTGTCGGCCGCGCAGATGAACACGGTCGAGTTGCATACATGGAATGCCCGCAAGGACAGGATAGGGCGACCGGACCGGATGACCTTTGACCTGGACCCCGGCGAGGGAGTGCCCTGGACCCACGTGCAGGAAGCAGCGACCTTGGTGCGCCTGATGCTCACCGAGCTGGGCCTGCCCGCCTTTCTCAAGACCAGCGGAGGCAAAGGCCTGCACATCGTCGTGCCGATCAAGCGGCTTCATGACTGGGAAACGGTCAAGGGATTCAGCCAGGCGGTGGTGCGGCATCTGGCACAGACGATTCCACAGCGGTTCGTGGCCAAGAGCGGGCCCAAAAACCGCGTGGGCAAGGTCTTCGTGGACTACCTTCGCAATGGTTTCGGAGCGACGACAGCAAGCGCCTGGACGGCCCGCGCACGCCCCGGGATGGGCATATCGGTCCCGGTATCGTGGCCGGAACTGGACATGCTGGGCAGCGGTGCGCACTGGAATATCCAGAACGTAGGGCCACGTTTGCCCGTGGGCAACGGCGCCTGGGAGGGCTATGGGCAGGCTGCGGTGTCGATATCCAGCGCCCTGAAAGCGCTGGACTGAAGCCGCGCCACCCTAAAACTCCATTCGACGAAGACACGCCGCTTCAAAAATCGATGAAAACTCCGCCAGGAACGTCATCGACCGCCCCTGCTTTCGCCTCACGCATCTCTGCGATTGATATAGAAGACGCCGTCCTGTCCCTCGTCCACCTCGAGCTCCATGGGGCTCTTTCCGGTGGCGGCAAACAAGGACCAGGCCGTGTCCGCGATGGCGCCATGGTGGGCCATCACAAGCCCCAGCAGCTTTGCGACATCTTCCTTTGCATGGTGCCGCGGCCAGACCACGTCGACGGCGATGTTCTCCTTGCCATCACTGCAGCTGAAATTGATTTTTGCGTTGACCCCATGCGGGGAATGCGCCTCATCAGGATTTCGGCCCACCATGGCCCTTACCACGTCCAGCGCGGCGCCCGGATCCTCCTCCCCGGCAATGGATTCCCGGACGTGCGCTTGATTCAACAGGTCATTTTGCATCTCAGCCTCGCATTCTCATCACCAGGGGGCCCGTTTCTCGGTGCTGTCTCCAGCGCTGGCAATCGCCCCACGGGCCCGTCATGCAAGCTTCATTGAATGCCCCGCGTTCGTGCGCGGATGTCAGTCATATGCCTGCCCGCCAGTCGGACACGTGGTCGTGGCAACACAACCGAAATTGCAACAAATTGCAGAATTTGTTTCAAAAAGTGCGATCTGTTGTCATGAGAATCTGCTCTATTCACAATAAGTCACTCCACCCCCCTACGGAGTGCAACATGCCCATGGAGCTACTGTTCGCCCTTGCACAGACCGAGTTGCCCAAGACCGTCGAGAAGCCTTGCGACGTGGACAAGCTTCGGGTGCTGGCGGCCGCGCAGCTTGTTGACGTCCGGCTCCCGGATGTGGGGGCCCGCGACCAGGTGGCGGAGGTCTTCGGCATTTCCCAGCAAGGTCGCGCGGCATTGGCAAAAGCCTATCCCCACCACGCCTTCAGGTTCACCTCCACCTTGTCTTCCGGCTCCATCATTCCCGACTGGCTGCCCTCGCTGGACAGCTGCCGCATGGAACGCGATGCGACGCGGACGACATTGGATTCCTAGCACCTGCGGACGTTTTCAAGGTGGGCGTGCAGGATCCACGCCCCCATTCACAAAGCCCCTTCCCGCCCACTGCAGCCTGCGCCGAGAACCGCAACGGCCTCGCGCGCATGGGCGGGGCGATGCGCGTCCATGGCCGAAGCGGACATGCCTTCTTCGTCAATGGAGTGCGCGCACTTGTCCCTGCCGGCCTGTCTGGCCCGTTCGGCCAAGCGCACATAGAAGCTCGCGACCTCGCGCAGGTCCTGTTCGTCCAGGTCCTCGATGCCGATCATGCGGTTGCTCGCATGCCGATTGGCCGCCAGCAGCTCATTGAGCTTGAGGTGAATGGCCACGCTGTCCTTGTTCTGGCTTTGCTGGATGAGAAACACCATCAGGAACGTCACGATGGTGGTTCCCGTGTTGATGACCAGTTGCCAGTTCTCTGAAAAGTGAAAGATCGGACCGGTGACGGCCCAGGCCAGCACCATGAGGAGCGCGGCGCAGAACATGCCGGGAGATCCGGCCCACCGCGTGACATGCGATGCGAAATGGTCAAAGGCCGCCTGCACGGAGGTACGGGTGGCGTAAGACGGGCTGCTGGTCGAAGGCATGGCACCCATCGCATCCGTGCCCTCGCCCTGCTGCAGTAGTGGCTCTTTCATGGGGACTTCCTTTCTCGCTGACTGGTCAAGGGCCGGAGGGCTGCCGCCGCCGATCCGCAGCGCACGGCCTGCAAGCAGCCAAGGGAAAAGCCCGGTCGCGCCAGCCCTCGCCTGAAGGGCCCTGCCGGGCTGCGGTGATTGTGGGAGTGCCTTGCCCGGCCGGCAGGTCGGAAGCCTTGCCCATCCGCCATGGGCCGGGTCCTACAGATTCACCCCTGCGAGCACCCGGACACCCGGGGGCTCTTCTTCATCCCAGCAATTGCAACCAAAGGCAACAGCGTCCAGCCAGCGCCCGGTATCGCAGTTGTCTGACAGACGCACACCGGTTGCTTTGCTGAAATCCCGCTATCAGCCATTGAGGCTGGCCCGGGAGGTCATTGCGACTCCCACCTTTTTTGACAAAGGAACCATCATGAAACGCCACCCTTTGCCCCCCGGAGCCCGCGCACTTGCAGCGTTTGCCGGTACGGTCGTGCTTGCGGTACTTGCAGCGGCATCCTTGTTGATGCCCGATGTGGCGGTGCAGTCGGTGGACTCCATGTCGCTCTTGCCCCATGGGCTGGACCAGCTCCTGCCCACGAGCCTGTTCCAGTAGCGGACTGCCGGCACTGGGTTGCCAGGGCACGTAGATTGCCCACATCCGGTGCGCGCTTCTGCACTTTTTTGGCAAAGTAGAAAAAATCATAGCATCGGAGTACCATCTGGCGCTGCACAACGGCATTTCCGTTGTCATTCAAGAATGGAGGACGATCGTGACCACACGTTTTCGAATCTCTGCAGGCCTGAATTCCTCTTCCTCTCACGCCATCGCATGGCGTTGGTCCGCCCTGGCGCTGATCGCGGGCCTCCTGGGCTGCACGAGCCCGCGCGACAGCTCCCTCGAAGAGTTCGCCCGCTGGCATGATGGCGCCCGCGCCCAGGCCCAGGCGGGGACGCTGAGCTGGAGCGAACTCTACAAACAAAGCTTCGACCGCCTGACGGCCCTGCCCCCTTCATTGCAGCAAGACACACGGCTGGAGAACACCGTGCTTCTGCTTTCCACGGCGCGCAAATACGAGGCAAATGAAATCAGCGCCCAGCAGTTTGCCTCGGAGCGGGACCACATCGAAACACAGCTGCAGGCACGGTTGCGCTGAGAATCGCCCCTGGAGTCCCGGCCCGCTAGCGCAAGCCTGCGGCGCCCTGCTCCACGATGGCAATGCGCCGCCGCAGCGCCGATGCCGACTCCGCGTCTCCTGCAGCGTCAGCGCGCTGCGCCTGCAGCGTCAACCAGGCCATCAAAGGCCGCCGCCAGCCCTGTGTGGACGCGGCATCGATGGCGTTGCCAATCACGGCCGGGCTGGCACGCCCTGCCTGAAACAGCACCCCGGCCGCCACCAGGCGCGAGAGCGGATCCTCGATGGCGGACAAGGCCGCCCCATCCCCCGACACGGCCACCTTGCGCTGCGCTTCGGGCAGCAGGCTTGCCCCTTGCGGCGGCAAGCTGCCGGCCAGGTAGTCGGCATAGGCACGCTCCGGCGCCGCCGCATCCGCGCGCAATGGCTCAAAGCGTTCACACGGGCCAGCCACCAGACTGGCGACCTGCGCCGCGCAGCGCATGAGCTCCAGGCGGGCCAGCAGATCCGGGCGGCCCGTGCGGGCGACCTCCGCGCGGGCGCGGTCCCACTCCAGCCTGTCGACACGGTCATTGCCTGACAGATAGGCTTCCAGCGCCTTTTGCGCGGAGGCCTGGGCGTTCATCTGCCAGTCGGGCACCCGGGGCTTGCCGGAGCAGGCGGACAGCAGCAGCACCGCCGCCAGGAGCGCGGCATGGGTCAGGTGCCGCCGCAGCACAGCAGGGGGCGTGGGGATAAGACGCTTCATGGCAGCTTGAGCTCCGTGTCCCGCGCGAAAGGCCATTTGCGGTTGATCTCATTGACCAGGCTCTCCACCTTGCGCAGGTTGCTTTCCACCTCGGCGCGCAATGCGCCCAGGTCGGTCGTGGCTTCCCGCGCATTGGCACCGATGGCCTGCGCCTCCACCAGCACCGCGTCCACCTTCTGCAGGCTCGCGCGGGTGTCGGCCAGCAGGCCCCCCAGCTGGGCCACCGTGGCCCGCACTTCGGGGACCAGCGCGTCCTTGCTGCCATCGGCCCCAAACACCTGTTTATCGGCACGTGCCGCCATGCCATCCAGGCGCGCGAGCAGTGCGTTGGTGCGTTCCAACGTGGCCACGATCTTCTTCGCATCGGCCTCGTTGCCCATCAGCACGCCCAGCACGCCCCCCGGGCCGTTGATGCGGTCGGTCAGCGCCCGCACGTTGGCCAGGCTGCCGCCCAGGGCCGCGTCCTGCGCGGTGAGGGCATTGAGGTTGGACAGCAGTTCGCGGGCCGAGGCCATGAGCTGCGGGATCTCGGCGGTGGCATCACCGCGCAGCACGGGGCGCACGGAGCCGTCCGGCAGGAGCTTGTCATTCAGCATGCCCGTGTAGGCACGGATGTTGGTGCCCCCCACGATGCCCCGCACCAGTGTGAACACGCTGGATTCGCGCAGCCAGTGGGCGTCCTTGCGCGGCACGTCCACGATGATGCGGGCGTTGCCGGTTTCGGCCAGTTCGATGCGGCGCACGCGGCCAATGGGGAAACCGGAGAAGGTCATGTCCATGCCCACCACCACGCCTTCGGAGTCGTCGGCGGTCAGCACCAGGGTCTGCGTGGGCTCGAACGCACCGCGCGCGTACAGCAGGTACAGGCCCGATCCCACGATGAGCGCCAGCGTGAACAGCAGCAGCGCCGCCGCCTTGAGCTCCAGGTAGGCTACCGGGCGCAAGGTTTCCACCGGCGGCACGTCGGCGGCCGCAGGCGCTGGCGCTGGCCCGGGGGGCGGTGTGGGGCGGTGGTGGGGGTTCTCGTCGTTCATGGATGCCGGGCGTGGGTCGCGGGATGTAAGGGTCTGGCGGATGTCGGCAGGCAGGAGTCAGTAGTAGTTGCCCATGAGCGAGGCGACCTCGATCAGCAGCAGGACGGCGAACATGCGGGCCAGGCCCCCCAGCTCCGAATCGGGCTGGGTGCGGTCGCCAGTGTCGTACAGGCCCGCAGCCATGGGAATGAGCGCCACGGCCAGGCTGAAGAACACCGTCTTGAGCACGAACACCATCGTCACGCTGGGCGTGAACACCTGGCCGAACATGCGCGTGTAGCTGGGCGCCCCCGCCAAGTTGAAACCATACACCCCCAGATAGGCCAACACCAGTGCCACCACGCAGCTGAGCGCGGCGAGCGTGATGCACGCGAATACGCCCGCGATCACCCGCGGCAGAAGCTCGATGCGCACCGGGTCCGAGCCCTGGGCGCGCAGCGCGTCGAACCGGCCGTTCTGCCGCAGGCGGGTGATCTGCGTGCCGTTGGGAATGGTGCAGCGCATCGCCACGAACAGCGCGGCCGTGAGCGGGATCAGCTCGAGCACCAGCACGCGGATCACCATCTCCAGCGCATAGCGCGAAAGGCCATAGCTGAGCGCCGTGACCACGACGATGCGCGTCAGCACCAGGCTGATCAGCGCCGCCAGCACCGTGAACCCCAGCAGCACGGGTGCCGTATCGAGGTACAGATGGCGCGCCAGCGCCCTGCGCGTGCCTTTGCCGTAGCTGGACGGAGACAGCACCAGCACGAGCACGACGGCGCCCAGGTACAGGATGCGCCACCACGCGACCGCCCAGCGCCGCGCGGTGTTCCACACGCGTTCGGGCAGGGAGAGGCCGGGCAAGCGCGAAATCATGGCCGGATCATAGCGGCGTGACCCGGGCCCGTACCGACCACGAGCCGCCCTGGCCATTGCGAGTGTTTTTGGCCTCCAGCGCTTCATTCATAAGCGCCAACAGCTATCCTTTCAGGAGCAAAAGGCTGCAGGGAGGAAACAGCTCTTCACATCCTCGCGGCCACCCGGCATGGCCGTGCCGCCGGCGGGCCGCCCGGCTGGCCTACACATGGCGCTTTCCCACGCCGGCCGAGGCAGCCACGGCAGACTGCTCATCGGCGCGCGCATGCAGGGCCTCGATGATGTGGCAGTGCGTGTCCGACCCGTCGCAGCGGTTGCGCAGCGCGAGCAGGTCGGCCTCCAGCGTGAGCAGTTCCGCCAGGCGGCCACGCACATGCTGAAGGTGCTCATCCAGCGTGTCGCGCGCGGCTTCGCAGTCCTGCTTGCGGGTCCAGTCCAGCGCCAGCAGGGTGCGCACCTCGTCCAGCGACATGTCCATCGCGCGGCACAGGCGGATGAAGCGCAGGCGGTGCACATCGTCCGCGCTGTACAGGCGATAGCTGTTGTCCTCCCGGACACCGGGCGCGAGCAGCCCTTCCTTTTCGTAGTAGCGGATGTTCGCGGCGGACACGCCCGATTGCCGGGCTGCCTCGCCGATGCGGTACTGGGGGGTTTGTGCAACCGGCTGTGCCATCGCTTGACCTTCAAGTGACTTCAAGGTTTCCAATGATGCCATCACATTGAAAACCCTCCCGGGAGAAAGAAGAACCGCCATGTCCGCACATTGCCATCACCATTCCAACGACGGCCACGACCACGGTGCCCCCACCAGCGCGGACCCGCGCTACCGCCGCATCCTGTGGGTGGCGCTCATCGTCAATGCCGCGATGTTCCTGCTCGAAATCGGAGCGGGCCTGCAGTCCGGTTCGGCATCGCTGCTGGCCGACGCCATCGACTTCCTGGGCGACGCGGCCAACTACGCACTCTCGCTGTGGGTGCTGGCCATGGCCCTGGCATGGCGCGCACGCGCTGCGCTGGTCAAGGGGGCCAGCATGCTGGTGTTCGGCCTCGTGGTCGTGGGACGCGTGGCCTGGGGCGCCTGGCAGGGAATTGCGCCCGAACCCCTGACGATGGGCAGCGTGGGCTTGCTGGCCCTGGCCGCGAACCTGGGCGTGGCGGTGCTGCTGTACGCCTACCGCGAAGGCGATGCCAACATGCGCAGCGTGTGGCTGTGCACGCGCAATGACGTGCTGGGCAACCTCGCGGTGATGGGCGCGGCGCTGGGGGTGTTCGGCACGGGCACGGCCTGGCCGGACCTGGCGGTGGCTGCCGTCATGGCATGGCTGGCCATCACCGGGGGCTGGAGCGTGATCCGCCAGGCACGCCAGGAACTGGCGGGTGGTGCTGCCCGCCCGCAGCCGCAAGGGCACTGAGCCATGCGCGTGCACCTGTCCACCCGCTTGAACGCGCCGCCCGAGTGGGTGGCCACGCAGCTGCAAAGCACCGTCGTCTTTCGCCACATCACCGCGCCCCTCATGCGGTTCCGGCCCGTGCAAGGCGCGCGATGGCCCGCGCACTGGGAACAGGGCGAGTTCGCGCTGGACATGCGGCTGCTGGGCGTGCTGCCCATGGGCTCCCAGACCGTGCGCATTTCCATCGAGCCGCCACCGCAGGCTGGCGGCTGGCCCACGCTGCGTGACAACGGCGACGGCCTGCTCATGCGCCGCTGGGACCACCGCATCACGCTCGAGCCCCTGCCGGACGGCACGACCCTGTACACCGACGACGTGAAGGTCGTGGCCCGCCACCTGCCCTGGCTGATGACGCCGTTGAGCACGGCATTCGCCCAGGTGTTCTACCGGCATCGCCAGCGCCGCTGGCGCAAGCTGGCGGAACAGCACGCGGGGCTGCGGGCGGCAGAACATGCAGCGCCCTCCTGTGCGCAACACAAACGCCGAGCGTTCGAGCATCTGCTCGCCGGTTTTGCGGGCCAGCCGGAGGCCCCCCCGGCGGTGCGCTGGCGGTGGTTGGAGGCAGCGCATGTGCTGGGCCAGGCTTCCCTGCCCCTGCACTGGAGATCGCACTGCGCGATGCTGCGCTACGCGCTGCAGCTGCGGGATTCGCACGAGGCCGCCGGCCAGATGGCGCGGCTCGCGCTGGTACCACTGGGCCACCTGCTGGCCCGCCTGCCCGCCGGGAACATCGGACGCGCGCACGTCAGCGCCTTCCGGCCCATGGCACCGGACCCCGCGGTGGCTGCGCTCATCGAACGGGCGCTGGAGGATGGCACAGTCAGCGATCCCGGCCCGGCCGTCCGGTAGCCCGGGGGCTACCGGCGATCCGCTGCGGCGGAACTGCCAGTGCCTGCGCGGCGCGGCAGCTCGCTGCAACGCTCGAAAAAAGCGTCCAGCTCGGTGGACTTGTCGAACACCCCATCGGCGCCCAACTCCTCGCACCGGCGGCGCATGTCCGCCGTCGCATAGTTGGACAACACGTAGACATGCTGTCCGGGCCTGCCCTGCCGCGCGCCAGGCGTTGCGCGCAGCCGGTCCCCGCGCTGCAGGGCCTGCAGCACCTCTATCCCGGAGCCTTCGCGCAGGAACAGGTCCACCACCATGAGCTGCCAGTCTTCCCGCCAGTGCGCGACGGCCTCCGTGGCGTCGCTGGCGGTTTCGGCGATGGCGAGGACGCGCGCGTCCGCCAGTTCCTCCAGCGCGGGCACCAGAGTTTCCTGGATGGTTTTGCTGTCTTCGACAAGGATGGTGTTGAGGGGCATCTGGGAGCTGCGTTTTCTGTTGTGATGCTGCCTACAATGTCGCCTGATCCGACCTCCCGGCCTGTAGGCGATGGCGCCGCGTCCCCGATGGCAGAAGTTGATTTACTCAGCGAGACTTACCTATGCCCAGCGCAACGAAGCAGCCCCAGCCCTCCGAGATCGATGAGGTACTGAACCGCAACCTGGAAACGGCCGAGCAGATCAAGGCCACGGCCAACGAGCTCGATGTCGTGCACGCGGTGCTCACGACACAAATTCCCACCGACGCCCTGCAAGGCGACCTGCAGGCGGCGGTGGAGCGCACGGATCAGCTCGAGCAGCAATTGAGCGACACCGCCGAGGCACTCGACCAGTCCAACGCGCTGCTGCAACGCCACATCGCGGCCAAGCCCCAGTGAGGGGCATGGGCGCAGGCCAGGCAACCCTGGGGCGGCCGGTGCGGCGCCAGGCCCTCCCTGGACAGGCCCGCCGGATTCGACAGGGACTTCTTATGCCCTGGGCCGGCTTCGCCCCCCGCGGGCTGCGGGGCCCAGGTTTCTCGGGCGTGCTGCATTCGCCTGTTCCAGCCACAGGAGCGAGTCCATCTGAGACAGGAAGCGCCGCAGGTAGTCAGGCGAGAGGCCCCGCATCAGGCTGAGCGACCGCAGCATGAGCTTGTGCGGGTTGAGCGGCCCCGCGTTCTCCGGTCCACGGTCCAGCGCCTGCACCACCTGCTGCTCTGCGGCAATGCGGGACCATACCTCGCTGAACTGGCGCACGCTCTTCATGTCCGACGCGCTGGCACCGCCTTCGATGCGCACCCGTTCCGCATCGGCCTGCGCCCGTGCGTCCAGGTCGCGGTTGAGCCGGGCCAGGGGTGATGCCGCCGGTGGCTCGACCGCGCCGGGGGCCGGCCCGCCGGCCGCGCGGGCTCCGTCCGCATAGGCCCCAACGGCCCGCCGCAGCCGCTGTTCCAGTATCTGCTGCACCGCGGGGGGCTGTGCGGGCAGGCGCGCGGCCAGCACCTCCAGGTAGCGGTAGCGCACGGGGTCGTGGCGGTCCGCACCCTCGGCGCGCAGGGATTCGAGCGTGGGTTCACTCATGCCGCGCAGGCTTTGCACCCGATGCCTTGGGCACGGGAGCCATTTCCACGCGGCGGTTCTGCGCGCGGCCTTTTTCATCCGCGTTGGAGGCCACCGGCTGCTCCGCGCCGAACGCTGCGGCGAACACCTGCGACGACGGCATGCCTTCGTCGATCAGCGCCCGCGCCACCGTCAGCGCCCGCTGGGCGGACAGCTCGAGGTTGTCGGCAAAGCGCTGCTGGCTGCCGCGCAGCAGTGTGGTGTTGTCGGTGAACCCGCTCACCATCAGCATCTCGTCGCGTTCGCGCAGGTACACCTGCAGGGGCTGCACGAGGCTTCTGAGAAGCTGGCGGCCTTCGGGCCGCAACTCGTCGGAGCCCGTGGCGAACAGCACGCTGCCGCTGATCCCGATGCGGCCGTCATTCACCGTCACACGGCCGCTGGCCAAGGGGATGGCCAGCGCCTTCTCCAGGGCCATGCGGCGCTGCTCTTCCTGCTGGCGCTTTTCCACCTCCTGCCTGAGGCTGGCCACCAGATCGATCTGCACCACCAGCACGCCCACCAGGATCAGCACGAAGGCGCCCAGCAGGCCGGCCATGAGATCGCCGAACACGGCCCATACCGGCGCGGTCTGCTCGGTTCCCTCGTCGAGGGCGTCGTCCAGGCCCATCATCCGGCCACCTCCGGTTCGGCAGCGGCCACCGCCCTGCCCTTGAGCCGGCGCAGGTCTTCCACAATGCCCTGCTGCGACGCGATGCTCAGGTCGATCACTTCGCGTGCCTGCGCCACGTAGTAGGCCAGTTGCTCGTCACTGCGCGACAGGGACTGGCCGATGGCGCCTTCGATGCGCTGCAGGCTGTCCATGAGCTTTTCGTTGCTGGCGGTGAACAGCCCCACGCCGTGGCCAAAGGCCTCGCCCAGGCTCGACAGCTCCACCGCGCTGGCGGCCACGTGGGTGGCCGCTTCGTCCGCCTTGCCGACCTGGCTGTCCAGCGCCTGTGCAAACTGCGATGCCGCCTGCTCCAGCACCGAAGCGGCCGTTCCCACCAGGGATTCGATGGCACCGCGCTGCTCTACAGCGGCCTCGTTGACGGACTGGAGCAGCGTACCCAGCTGCTCCATCATGGCCGTGCGCTCGGCCAGCGCCACGTTGTCGCGCTCGCTCAGCTGCGTCATCTCATGGCGCAGCTGGGCGATGACCTCCGCAGCCGCCTGCGGCACGTCGGACGCCGTCTGCAGCAGGCGCGTGAGCGGTGCTTCCAGCGCCGACCCCAGCATGGCCAGGTGCTGGGCCACGGCCTCCTGCAAGGCCTCCAGGCGGTCGACCGCCGCACGCCCGCGCTCAGCCTCGGCATCGCGCAGCGCCGCCAGCTCGGTGCGCCACACGCCTGCCAGCGCATCCATGCGGTCGCCCTGCGCCTGCAGCCACTGGGCCTCCGCGTCGGTGCGGGTGCGCAGCAACGCTTCGGACTGGTCCATCAGGCGCGCGGTACCGTCCAGGGTCTTGGCCACCTGCTCGCCCATGCGGCCGGTGAGCCCGGTCACCGCGGTCTCGAGGGCATCGCACACGGCCTGCTGGCGCTCCAGCGTCTGGGTGCTCACGCGTTGCCATTCGGCCGTCAGCGACTGCGCAATACCCTCCATGGACACGTTCCAGCCGGCCAGGCGCGCCTGGTCGGCCGACATCTGTGCGGTGTGGGACTGCGCCACCGTGTCCTGCAACGACGACAGCAGCGCGCTGGAGCGCTGGTCGAACGACTGCGTGGCCGATTGCAGCAACTCGCCCAGCTGCGCGGCAGCACCTGCGAGCGCCTGCGCCACGCCCTGCTGCTGGGCTGCGGCCTGCTCGCCCGCGCGCTCCCATTGGGCGGCGAGTGAGCGGGCTGTGTCTTCCATCGATGCGCGCCAGCCGGCGATGCGCTGCTCGTCGGCCGCTGCCTGGGCCACGTGGGTGTGCGCCACCGTGTCCTGCAGCGACGCGACCAGGGCCGTGGAGCGCTGCTCGAAAGCCTGGGTGGCCGCCAGCAGGGACTGGTCCAGGCGCGCCGTGGCGCCCTCCAGCGCGTCGCGCATGCCCTGCTGCTGCTCCACGGCGCGTGTGCCCGCCCGCTCCCACTGCGCCGCCAGCGTCTGGCCCATGCCCTCCATCGACCGGGTCCACCCGGCCAGGCGCTGTTCGTCGGCCGCCTTCTGGGCGGCGTGCGACTGCGCCGCCGTGTCCTGCAGGGCCGCGTGCAGCGCTGCGGAGCGTTGCTCGAACGCCTGGGTCACAGACTGCAATGCGCCATCAAAGCCTCCCATCAGGCGGTCCTGCACCTGCGTGTGCTTGTTCAGGGCCGATGTCCAGGTGTCCGAGACCTGGCGGGCCGTGCCCTCCCACTGGGCCGACAGCGCCTGCATCTGGGCCGCCGTGGCATCGGTCAGCCGCTGGTGCGCGCGTTGCGATTCCTGCGCCAGTTCGGCCATGGCCTGCTCGACCACGGGCCGCAGCGTTTCGCCGGCCACGCGGGCGCTGGCGCCCAGGCTGTCGTGCAGCGATGCGCCCACGGCGCCCGCCAGCTGGGTGTAGGCCGACGACGCCTCACCATGGAAATCCTTCTGCTGCGCCAGCAATTGCGCGGCCAGCTTGTCGTGGCGGCGTTCCAGCCCTTCCACCAGGCCCTGAAGGCGCTCGGCGATCAGCGGCATGGCCTGTGCCTGGGCCTGCAGCGCCTGGAAGGTCTCCTCGCGGCGATGGCTCGCCGAGAACGGGCGGAACACGGTGGGAATGTGCGCATCGAGCTGCCGCACGGCCACCAGCCGCTCACGACGGGCGATCGCGGACATGAGCCCCAGCATGGCCGAGGCCGCCACGCCCGCCACCGAGGTGCCGAACGACAGGCCCAGGCCCTTGATGGGCTCGGCCAGGGCGGCGCGGATGCCCTCCAGGCTGCCCGAGGTCTCCAGGGCAAACACCGCGCCCTTGAAGGTGACCACCATCCCGAGGAAGGTCCCGAGCATGCCCAGCATGACCAGCAGTCCCACCAGATACGGCGTGAGGGCCGGCCCCGGGAGCACGGCACGCTCCCCCTCGATGCGCTGGCGCACCGGGTGGCGCAGCGCGGCGGGCAGGCGGTCGAGCCAGGAGCCCAGGTCCACCAGGGGCTGCTGCGCGCCATCCGCCAGCGCCGTGGTCAATGCCACGGTGCCGCGGCGAAACTGCACCAGCTCCAGCGCACCCAGCACATAGACCGCGCCGATCACCACCGTCATCGCCAGTGCCAGCGGGCTCGACCCCACGAATCCCCCACCGACCCATCCCACTGCCGCCAGGCCCAGGGCAAATACGGCGGCCATCACACTCTTGTTCATTCGTGTCGTTCCAAGTTCTCGTTGCGGGCTGCTTCCAGCAGGCCCAGGATCGGTTGCAGCCGCACATGCATCTCGGCCAGAAGCAGCGCCTGCATGTCGCGCTCGAACGCGTGCAGCCACCCGCCGGGCAGGCGCCAGCGCTGCGGGTCATCCGGCAGCCCCTGGGCCGAAAGCCGCTCCTGGTGGGCGCGGCGCAATTGCACCAGGCGCCGGTCCAGGTGCGCGGACAGGGATGCCCACAGGCGCTGTTCGCGCACAAAGCTCAGTTGTTCCATCACGGCATCGAGTGCCGCCAGTTGCCTGAGGCCCCGGGAGCCTTGCGACACCCCGTGGCGCACCTGCGCGCGCAAGCCCAGCAACTTCGCATCCATCTGCTTTTGCAGGCCCAGGTAGCGCGGCGCATGAAAGCCGTACTCGGCCTCGGCCTGCGGGTCCGGCGCCTGGGCGCGCGTGTTGTCGGCGCGCTCGCGGGCCGGCTTGGCGGGCGCGGGCTTGGACGACGCCAGCGCCGTCAGCTCTGCCTGGGTGCGCTGAAACAGCGCTTGCAGTGCCTGCAGGTCCGCCCCGTCCGCGCCCGCAACCTCCCCCTGCGGGAAGGCGTCGATGGCATGCAGCGAACGGCTCAGCGTGACGGCGTCCACCGTGCTCAGCCATTGGCCCAGCTCCTGCGCCACGTCGGCGCGCGCGGCCGCACCCGCATCGGCCTGCATCCATTGCTGGAGCAGGACAACCAGTCCTGAGCTGCTGAGTCTGTGGTGCGGATACATCCCTGGAAAACCATTTCACTGCGCTTCTTGCCGCCCTCCCGGAGGGCGGGGGCATCAGGGAACCGGTCCCCAGTGGGCAAAACCAGCTATTTTCGCAGGAACCGCGGGCCGCCCTGCCGCGCCGGGCCCGAGGTTGCAGGTGTTACATCTGGTCCAAGGCAAAAACCTGGCCAGGGGCCCGTGCCGGCGGGAGCGCCTCCCCACCTCCTTCCCCGCGCGCGCAAGCCTTGACGCCGCTCAAGCCGGGCACGGGGATTGCATGGTCCAATCCGGCGGTTGTCCCTCCCCCCACGGCCCGTCGCTGCACACCATGCCGAGTTCTCCCGCTGTTCCTCCCATGCCCTCCATCCCCACGCCCGCTGCCGCCGCAGCGCCCCACACGCTCACGGAAGACGCGGTGGCCATCTTCACGGGGGTGCTGCTGATCTCCGTGGGCGTGGCGTTTTTCACCAATGCGGGATTGCTCACCGGGGGCACGGCAGGCCTTGCCTTCCTGTTGCACTACGCCACGGGCATCGGTTTCGGCAAGATTTTCTTCGTCCTCAACCTGCCCTTCTACTGGCTGGCCCTGCGCAAGCTGGGGCGTGCGTTCACGGTCAAGACCTTTGCCGCCGTGCTGCTGCTGTCGCTGCTGACCGAACTGCAGGCGCAGTTCCTGCAGTTTGCGCAGCTGCAGCCGCCGTATGCGGCCATCGCGGGGGGGCTTATCACGGGCACGGGGTTCCTGGTGCTGTTTCGCCACCGGTGCAGCCTGGGCGGCGTGGGGATCGCCGCGCTCTACCTGCAGGAACGCTACGGCTGGCGCGCGGGCAAGATCCAGATGGCCGTGGATTGCGGCATCGTGCTGCTGGCGCTGTGGACGGTGGAACCCCTTCGCGTCGCCTGGTCCATCGCCGGGGCCGTGGCGCTGAACCTGGTGCTGGCCATGAACCACCGCCCGGGGCGCTACATGGCGGTATGAGCGGCCTGGGCGGCCCGGCGATGGCCGCCAGATGACAATATGGAAAGGCGCCGGGAACCTTGGGGCCCGCCGCCGTATCATTGGTGGATGCGTCGCGGCCTCTATTTCGTGTTGATGTTGGTGCTGGTCCTCCGGGGCCTCACCGGCACGGCCATGGCCGCGGGCGTCTTGCCGCCGCTGCTCCCCGCGGGCACGTCGCACCCGCAGGAACATTCCCATCACCATGCCGCTGGCGGCGACTCCATCGGCACGGCGGGGCAGGAGCACCACCAGGGCCTGCCTGCCGGAGAGGGAGGGGACGGACAGGACCCTGGCCATGCCATGCTGGCCGCTGCCTCCGCCGGGTGCGACGGCACCAGTGCCGGCTGCGCGGCGCACGAGCACCACTCCGCCGCCTGCTCGGCGTGCGAGATCTGCCATTCCGCGATGCTGGATGCGCCCATGGCGCCAGCACCGGATCACCCCCCCACGGGCGCCATGCTGCCCGTCGCCTCCGCGCAGTTTGACAGTGCTCCCGCGGCACTGGCCATCAAGCCACCCATCGCCTGACCTCTGACGCCCGAAGTGCGTCTGCCCGAGCCCCACAGCCACCCGCCATCGGGTGGCGGGGCGGCAGCGCCATGCCCTGTTCGTCTGTTGTCTGGAGATCGCCATGCGCGCCCCCATTTCATTTTTCCTGTCTTTACCGCCGCTCCGGCGAGCAGCCTGCCTGGTGCTGCTCGCACCGGCACTTTCACTCGCCAACGGCACCGCCGCCCCGGGCACGGGATCCCTGCCCTTCCCTGCGGCGGACCCCGATGCGCCCACGGCGGCGCTGGTCCACCGCGCCACCGGGCCCCAGCCTGCACTGGCGGAGGAGGCGCCCGCACCCCATGCATGGCGTGATGCGCACAGGGCGGTGGCCGCCTTCCCCCGCGGCCATGCCGACATCCTGGCCTGGGAGGCCCGGCAGGGCGCCCAGCCTCCCACCCCCAGCGCCCCGACGCCACAGGGGCCCCGCGCCGAACGCGGCGACTCCCACGGCATCCACGGAAGCCAGGGCGGTTCCGCAACCCCGCAACCCTCCCCGCATGGCCACCACCACGCGCCCGGGAGCCGGCCATGAGCGCGCCGCAGTTCCTTTCTTCAACGGCACGCCGCCGTCCCGCACGCCTGTCCGTGCTGGCCGCTGCGGCCGTGCTCGCGGGCTGCGCCAGCGTCTCGCCCGACGGCCTGCGGGGCGACGTGGCCGCGCTCACCGCGGGCCGAACGGGCAGCACGCAGGCCGCGGCCCTGCCCGCCAACGACACGGCAGCCCGGGCCAAGGCGGAGCAGTCCTTGCAGGGGTGGCTGGCCCAGCCCCTCACGCAGGATGCCGCCGTGCGCATCGCCTTGCTCAACAACCCCGGCCTGCAGGCGCGGCTGGCCGCCCTGGGCGTGGCGGATGCCGAACGCGTGCAGGCCATCACGCTGCCCAACCCACACCTGGCCCTGGGGCGCTTCACCAACAGCCAGGAGCGTGAAATCGAGCGCACCCTGGCCTTCAGCCTGCTGGATCTCATCACCCTGCCATGGCGCAGCCAGCGCCAGGAAGAGCGCATGCAGATCGCCACGCTGCAAGCCGCGCAGGAGGTGGTGGCGCTGGCCGCCGACACACGACGCGCCTGGCTGCGCGCCGTGGCTGCCGAACAGGTCAGCGCCACGCACGACCGCATGGTGCAAGCCGCAGAAGCCGGGGCCGAACTGGCCCGCCGCATGGCGCGCGTAGGCAACTGGAGCCGCCTGCAGCACGCCCGTGAACAGGCGGTGCTGCAAGAGGCCATCCGCCTGCGTTCCCGCGCCCGGCTTGCCGCCGCCACCGAGCGCGAACAGCTCAACCGCCGCATGGGCCTGTGGGGACTGCAGGCGCAGTACCGCCTGGCGGACGCGCTTCCACCCCTTCCAGACGGCGCCTTGCCCGCGGACGGCATCGAATCCATCGCATTGCGCGAGCGGCTGGATGTGCAGGCCGCACGCCGCCAGCTCGACACCCAGGCGGTCCGCCAGGGCTGGAGCCGCGCGGGGGCCGTGTTTGGCGACGTGGGCCTGGCCTACAGCCGCAACACCGCCGCCGAGCGCGGCTCCGGCCACCGCGAGATCACGCGCGGCTGGGAGATCGATGCGCCCCTTCCCCTGTTCGACTGGGGCGGTGCCGCCCGCACCCGGGCCCAGGCCCAGGTGGAGCAAAGCGCTGCCCAGCTGCAGGAGACCGCCGTGCGCGCCCGTGGCGAAGTGCGCGCCGCCTGGCTCACCTACCGCACCGCGCTCGACCTGGCGCGCCAGCAGCGCGACGAGGTGGTGCCCCTGCGCCAGCTCATCACCCAGGAGACCACCCTGCGCTACAACGGCATGCTCGCCAGCGTTTGGGAATTGCTGGCCGAGGCGCGCGCCAGCACGCAGTCGGTGGCCAACGCCATCGAAGCCCAGCGCGATTTCTGGCTGGCCGAGACCGACCTGCAGCTCACCCTCACCGGCACGTCGCCGGGCGCGCTGCAAGACCTGGCAGCCAGCGCTGCCCCCTCCTCATCACCACAAGGCCACTGACATGCAAAGACGCCATTTCTTCTCCGGCGCCGCCACGGCCGTGGCCGCCGTTTCCGTCAGCCGCGCGGCCCTGGCCGCCTTGCCCGAGCCCGCCATGCAAAGCAGCGCCGATACGTCCGCGCCGCTGCACCCGCCCACGGGCCGTCCCTACAACCCCGTGGTCACCCTCAACGGCTGGACCACCCCCTGGCGCATGAACGCGGGCGTCAAGGAGTTCCACCTGGTTGCCGAACCCGTGGTGCGCGAGGTCGCGCCGGGCTTCGTCGTCAACATGTGGGGCTACAACGGGCAGAGCCCCGGCCCCACCATCGAGGTGGTGGAGGGCGACCGCGTGCGCATCTTCGTCACCAACCGGCTGCCCGAGCACACCACCATCCACTGGCACGGCCAGCGCCTGCCCAACGGCATGGACGGCGTGGGCGGGCTCAACCAGAACGCCATCCAGCCGGGCAAGACCTTTGTCTACGAATTCACGGCACGCCGCCCGGGCACCTTCATGTACCACCCGCATGCGGACGAAATGGTGCAGATGGCCATGGGCATGATGGGCCTGTGGATCACGCACCCGAAGGCGGCGCACCCGCACATCGCCCCCGTGCAGCGCGACTATGCCTTCCTGCTCAACGCCTTCGACGTGGAGCCTGGCAGCCGCACGCCCAAGGTCAACACCATGCTGAACCACAACATCTGGTGCTGGAACAGCCGGGTGTTCCCCGCCATCAGCCCGCTGGTGGCGCGCCAGGGCGAGCGCGTGCGCATCCGCGTGGGCAACCTCACCATGACCAACCACCCCATCCACCTGCATGGGCACGAGTTCGAGGTGACCGGCACCGACGGCGGCCCCGTGCCCAAAGGCGCGCGCTGGCCCGAGGTGACCACCGACGTGGCCGTGGGCCAGATGCGCCAGATCGAGCTCATCGCCGACGAGCCCGGCGACTGGGCATTGCACTGCCACAAGAGCCACCACACCATGGGTGCCATGGGGCACGACGTGCCCACCATGATCGGCGTTCAGCACGAGGGCCTTGTCGGCAAGATCCAGAAGATCGTGCCCGACTACATGGTGATGGGCGAGCGCGGCATGGCCGACATGGGTGCGATGGAAATGCCCCTGCCCGACAACACCTTCCCCATGATGACCGGCACCGGCCCCTATGGCCCGCTGGAGATGGGCGGCATGTTCACCACCTTCAAGGTGCGCGCCGGCCAGGCGGCGGGCGACTACCGGGACCCGGGCGACTACCAGCAGCCGCCCGGCACCCAGGCCCAGGAATGGAAGGGCCTCGTGGCCAGCACCCCGCACCCGCCCCGCGGCGACACGCCAGGCACAGCAACCGGCGCGGCCTCCGCGCGCAAGCCCGCGGCCAGCGGACATCGGCACTGACATCCACGGCCAGCACCTCCCCCATTGAAAAGGAATCATCCATCATGAAAACTATCAAATTCATAGCAGCCATCGCTTTACTGGCATCCGCAACCAGCAGTTTCTCCCATGAAAACATGCCGCACCCCGGGGCCCGCGCAGCGGCGGTGAAGGAACAGAAGGCATGGGGCATCGCGGGCGACACCCAGGCCGTGGCCCGCACCATCACCCTGCGCATGACGGACGACATGCGCTTTACCCCCAGCCACATCGAAGTGCGCGAGGGTGAAACCGTGCGGCTGCGCGCCGAGAACAAGGGCCAGGTGCTGCACGAGGTCGTGATCGGCACCAAGGCCGACCTGGACGCACACGCCGAGATGATGGCCAAACACCCCGGCATGGAGCACGACGAGCCCTACATGGCCCATGTGGGCGCGGGCAAGAAAGGCGACATCGTGTGGCAGTTCAACCGCGCGGGCCAGTTCGACTTTGCCTGCCTCATCGCGGGCCACTACCAGGCGGGCATGACCGGCACCATCACCGTGCTGCCCCGCAAGCCGTGATACCGCCCCGCACCCCAGGAGAACCCATGAACCGATACACCACGGCCGCGCACGGCGCCGCCCTGCCCCAAGCCACGGGCACGACAACATCCGCAGGCCAGTCCAGCCGCCGCCAGTGGCTGGCCACCACGCTGCCCCTGCTGGGTACCGCGCTGGCAACCGCCACGCTGCCGGGGCTGGCCCGGGCCGCTACGGGCACCGCCACCCCGGTGGAAGTGTGGAAAGACCCCAGTTGCGGCTGCTGCAAGGACTGGGTGGACCACATGCAAGCCAGCGGCTTCAAGGTGACGGTGCACGAGACCGGCAACAACGCCGTGCGCGCCCGCCTCGGCCTGCCGCCAAAGCTGGGCTCGTGCCACACCGCGCTGGTGGGCGGCTACCTCATCGAGGGGCACGTTCCCGCGAGCGATGTCCGCACTTTGCTGCGGCAAAAGCCCCCGGCCCTGGGGCTGGCCGTGCCGGGCATGCCCATCGGCTCGCCCGGCATGGATGGCGCCGCCTATGGCAACCGCCGCGACCCTTACGACGTGCTGCTGGTCGCCCGCGACGGCACCACCCGCGTCTTCAACAGCTACCGCGCCACCACAGCGAAAGGCACCCCATGAAATCCTTGCAAGCCATCACCGCCTCCACCCTCCTTCCGGTCCTGGCCGCGCTCGCGCTGGCTGCAGCGGCGCAGCACGCCGTGGCCCAGGTGCCTGCGGCCGCCCCCGGCCAAGCAGCGTCCGCGCACGCCGGTGGCCAGGATGCGCTCAGCGAAGGCGAGATCACCCGCTGGGACGCGCGCACGCTGCGCGTCACCCTTCGCCACGGAGAGATAAAAAACCTGGACATGCCACCCATGACCATGGTCTTTCGCGTGCAGGACGCCAGCGTGGTGGGCGACCTGAAACCCGGCGACAAGGTGCGTTTCAGGGCCGAACAGGTGGGCGGGGCCTACCACGTCACGCGCCTCGAAAAAGCGCCCTGACAGGATCGCCCGGAGCCCTGACACCGCGCAAGGACAGCGCGGTGCCCGGGCACATAATCAAAGCCATGAGTTCATCCCCCCACGTCCTGGCCGGCAGCGCCGGCAGCATCACCCGCGTGGCCGGCATCGAAGTCGGCCACTTCACAGAAACCCGTCGCCCCACGGGCTGCACCGTCATCATCACCCGCGAGGGCGCGGTGGCAGGCGTGGACGTGCGCGGCGCCGCGCCCGGCACGCGCGAGACGGATCTGCTCGACCCGTCGAATCTGGTGGACAAGGTGCACGCCATCATGCTGGCCGGGGGCAGTGCCTGGGGGCTGGATGCCGCCACCGGCGCCGTGCGCTGGCTCGAAGAGCGCGGCATCGGCTTCGACGTGGCGGTGGGTCGCCTGCCCATCGTGCCCGCCGCCGTGCTGTTCGATCTGCTGGTGGGAGACATGCGCATCCGCCCGGATGCCGAGGCGGGGTATGCGGCGTGCGATGCGGCCTCCACCGCAGACCCCGCGGAAGGCAATGTGGGCGCTGGCACCGGCGCGGCCCTGGGCAAGATCTTCGGCATCCAGCGCGCCATGAAGGGCGGCATCGGCACCGCCTCGGTCACGGTCGATGGCGTGACCGTGGGGGCCCTCATTGCCTGCAATGCGCTGGGCGACGTGGTGGACCCGGACACCGCCCAGGTGATCGCCGGCGCCCGCACCGACGACGGCCTGCGCCTGCGCGACACCCGCCGCGCCCTGCTGCGCGGCGACCCGCCACAGCCGCTGCTGGCGGGCACCAACACCACCATCGGCGTGGTCGCCACCGACGCCGCCATCACCAAGGTCCAGGCCCATCGCCTGGCCGTTGCCGCCCACGACGGGCTGGCCCGCAGCATCAACCCCGTGCACACCATGTCGGATGGCGACACGATCTTCAGCCTGGGCACCGGCCGCGCCAACAAGAGCCTGGGCATGATGGTCCTGGCCACCATGGCCGCGGAAGCCACGGCCATCGCCACGGCGCGGGCGGCACGGGCAGCACGCGCGATCACCACGGCGGAGGGACTGCACCTGCCCTGGGCGGGCGACCTGGGATGACGCTTCCCTGATCCCTGGCCGGCCACGCCTGCCCGGTTGACGCCGATGCAGGCACTGCCGCTGGGGCTTCCCGCGCGGGCCACCGCACGGCAGGCCAGCGCCGAAGAAGGCGTGCGCATTGCCCCCCGCCGGCCCGGCGCAACGGCGCCCCTCGCCAGAGGATTCCAGGCACGGCGGCTGGAACAGCCGACACGGCAAGCCCCCCGGAAGCCCCTATGATGCATACGCCGGACGGCCCCCATGCGCCGGGCTTCCGGCAGCCGTGCAGTGCGGCCCGGCCGCGCGGCGGGCTTCGAGCACCACAGTTCCGATTGCAACGAGGAGAACCCATGAAAGACCCGACCCGTCTACGGCGCGCCTGGCTGCTGTGCCTGCCTCTCCTGGTGAACGCCCAGGCCGCGATGGCCCAGGACCAGTTCGTGGACCTGCAGTCGAACGGAGGCTATGCCTCCTACCGCCTGCCGGACGACACCACCCAGGTGGACCTGAGCGAACAGACGCAAGGCGCCTGCCGCTTCAACAGAACCTGGGGCTATGACCTGACCCGCCGCGAGCTGTGGACCAACGGCGGCTGCGGCGGCCGCTTCAAGGTCACCCGGGCCTACGCGTCCGGCAACAACCAGAGCGGCTCCAATGCCGGCGCGGCCGTGGCTGCCGTCGCCGCCATCGCAGGCATTGCCCTGCTGGCCAACCACAACCGGCATGACGACGACCGGAGGCCCGAGTACCCGGACTATCCCGACTACGGTGGCCGTGGCGGCGAGATCCGTGTGGACGGCCGCCTGTGCCTGGACGTGACCAAGGGCAACATCCGGCCTGGCACCCCGCTGCAGGTGTATGACTGCAACGGCACGGCATCCCAGCGCTTCAGCGTGGGCCGGAGCGGCGAAATCCGCGTGCGTGACCTGTGCGTGGATGTGGACCGTGGCGATCCACGCGACGGCGCGCGCGTGGTGCTGTGGTCGTGCTCCGGCTCCCGCAGCCAGAGCTGGTCCACACGGGGTGGGCAGATCGTGAGCCAGCTCAATGGCAAGTGCCTGGACGTGGAAGACGGCCGGGTCCGCCAGGGAGCGCCCACCATGGTGTGGCCATGCAACCGCAGCCCCAGCCAGCGCTGGTGGTGGTAAGGAGCCCGAGATGACGACGATGACGAATCCCGCCCTTCGCCTTCTTGGCGCTGCCGCCTGCACGCTGGCGCTGGTGGCAGCGGGCCACGCAGCCGACACCCCCGTGTCCTCGCCCGCCACGCCGCCCAGGTCTGCCGCTGCCGGCCAGAAACCCGCACCCAAGCCCCTCGCCAACCGGCTCCAGGCCATCTGCTCCTCCGCCGATCTCAACCACGATGGCAGCGTCTCGCTGGATGAGTTTCACCAGGACATCGTGCGCAGCTGGCACAGCCTGGGCCCTGACGCGGACGGCTATGTCCCGCTCTCCGGCCTGGCGAACGTGCCCCGCATGGGCAAGGGCCGGTTGAAGCGGCTGGCGGCCACCGACAAGGACGGTGACGGCAGGCTTTCGTTCAAGGAGGTTGTGGAAACCCGCATGGCCTACTTCGAAGCCGCGGACACGGACCAGAATGACGAGCTGTCGCTGCAGGAATGCGTGGCCTACGAGCGCCAGCGGCGCAGCAGCAAGCCGTAGATGCCGTGGGAGCCCCGGGATGCGGCGTAGGCTACGGCGCCTCGGACGCTTCCCGCATCCTGGCCATGATCGCCTCGATGTAGGGATCATGCAGCCCGTGCTCCCGCAGCGCACGATCAAGCGCCAGCACGTAGTCAATATTGGGGCCAAACACGCCACGGGCGCGGGCGACCAGCCGTGCCACGGTGGAGGCTGACGCGTCCTGCTCGTGCTGTGGGTGCTCGGTGTTGGCCACGAAAGTAATGGCATGGACCGTACCGCCCCCGGCCAGCTGCACCGGCAACCACCGCGGCACATAGCTGCCGCCCGTCATCTCGCGCGTCCACAGCAGGCGGACTTCGTCGCGGGCCGTGGGTGTGGCAAGCCTCAGCGCCACCCCCTGGACCTCGCCGCCGGACAGCAGGGAGAGCACGCGGCCAGGCTGCCCGGGACTGCCCCGCCCCGAGATGGAGCGCAGGCAGAAGCTGCGGTGCCAGCCCCGCAGCGTGGCCGTGCGCTGTTCTTCGAAGACCATGAGCGGGTTCCAGATGAGCGAGCCATACCCGAAGACCCAGACAGGGCCGCCGGGGCGCTGGGCCCAGGTCTCTGCAAAGGACTGATCGAGCCGTGCATCCGTCCATGAGGCATGTTCCGGCATGGCCAGGTGGCTGCGAAAGCTGCCGTTGCCGAGGTTCTCGCGGGTCAGGATCGTCATGGGAGCGACGGCGCCAGGGTGGGCACGGAAGATGAAGCAGCAGACAGTTTGCCATGCTGCCCCCGTCCTGCGCACGGGGCCGCAGGGGCGGGGCCCGGCACATACCGCACCAACGGATACGTTTGCTCCCCTGGCGCGGCCGCGCATGCACGGATAATCAGCGTGCCCCGGCCCCGCAGGGAGCATCGCCGGCACCGCGGCCGGCCATCCGCCCTGATTCAACCGCCTCCGGCGTGATACCCGTACCCGCTCCCTTCTCGCAGCCCCCGCCGTCCACCCTTTGCACTCCACACCGATCACATGTCCCAGGCCTTTCGCAACACCCTGCTTTCCCTGCGCGACCTGATCGTGTCGGCCGGCCCGCTTGCCTTTCTGGCGGTGGGGCTGCTGATGGTGGCGTACTGGTGGCTCAACCCCAACCCGCCCAAGACGGTGACGCTGGCCACCGGCCCCGGTCAGAGTGCGTATGAAGAGTTTGGCAAGCGTTACCAGAAAGCGCTGGCGGTGGACGGCATCGAGGTCGTGCTGCTGCCCAGCGACGGGTCCTCGCACAACCTCCAGCTGCTGCGCGAGGGGAAGGCCGACGTGGCATTCGTGCAGGGCGGCACGGCCGAACTGCAGCCTGATGATGCGGACGCGCTGGTATCGCTGGGCAGCCTGTTTGTAGAGCCCGTGTGGCTGTTCTACCGGACGGAATCCGCCGAGCGTGCCTACAACGTACCCAGGCTCGACAGCCTGCGCCAGCTGCGCGGCTGGCGTGTGAATGTGGGGTCCGAAGGCAGTGGCGTGCCCAAGCTGATGGAACGCCTGCTCGACGCGAACAAGGTGGAGCCCGGCGCGGTGAAGATGTCGCGGCTGGAGCAGACGCCTGCCACCATGGATTTTCTGGCGGGCAAGCTCGATGCGCTGGTTTTTGCCTCCGCCCCTGAATCGCTGATGGTGCAGATGCTGCTGCAGACGCCCGGCGTGCAACTGCTCGACTTCGCCCAGCATGAGGCCTATGCGAGGCGCTTTCCGTTCCTGACGCCGGTGACCCTGCCACGTGGCGTGGTGGACCTGGCCGCCAATGTGCCCACACGGGACGTGCGCCTGGTCGCCTCCACCACCTCGCTGCTGGCGCGCGAGGGCACGCACCCCGCTTTGCTGACCCTGTTCGCACAGAACGCGCAGAAGCTGCACGGCGGCTCGGGCTGGTTCAACCGCGCACGGGAGTTCCCCAACTCGCGCAGCAGCGAACTGCCCATCGCCAAGGAAGGCGACCGTGCCATGAACGAGCCCGTCCCCATGCTGCAGCGCTACCTGCCGTTCTGGATGGCCAATCTGATTGAGCGCATGTGGCTCGTGCTGGGCATCCTGCTGGCGATCATGCTGCCACTGTCGCGCATCGTGCCGCCGCTGTACCAGTTCCGGGTGCGTTCACGCGTGTTCCGCTGGTATGGCCGGCTTCGCGAGATCGAGAACGACATGGAAGCGGGCAAGGCGGATTCGGCCGAACTCCTCAAGGCCCTGAACACGCTGGAGGCACAGGCCGAAAAGGTGAGCGTGCCGCTGTCCTACGCCGACGAGCTGTACGCGCTGCGCAACCATATTCACCTGGTGCGCAAGAAGCTGCTGCGCGCATGACCCACGGGGCTTGACCCCCATGGCGGGGAAAGGCGCCCCGTCGCAGCCGCTGGACCAGGGCCTGGAATGCCGCCGGAGCCGGGGCCGGGGCCGGTTGGTTTCTAGCGCGTCTTGGAAGAGGAAGACCTGGAGCCCGACGTCGACCCGGATCCGCCCGAACCCTTGCGGGCCGCTCCTGCGGCGACGGCATCCAGGGCACGGGTGGTGGCCGGCAGGGTTGGCACGACGCGCAACGAACCCTCCGCGGCCAGCTTGTCGCGCATGCGCCGCGTCATGGACTGCGTGCTCGCATCGGGCGCCGTGAACAGGAACAGCGTGCCATGCGGACTGGCCCAGGTGAGCTGGGTGCGCACCAGCCGACCATTGGTGATGAGCTCGACCCAGGCACCGATCACGAAATCGGCATAGGGATCGGGGGCTGCCTCGACAGGCGCCTGTGCGCTGTCCTCCGGTACCGGGGCGGAGGACGCGGCTTCGGCAGGCTGCGGCGCCGGCGGCGGAGCATCGGCCTCCGGCTCTGGCTCTGCCTGAGGCGCTGCCGCCACGGGGGCGGGCGCGGGCTTTTCAAAGGCAGACTGGTGCAGGCCCACCAGCCGCTGCAAGAAGGCGCTGGTCTGAACGGCAGGGTAGTTGACGGTCTTGAGACCTTTGCGCAGCTTGGCCAGCAAGCCGGGAATCGCCTCATTCAGGCGGTCAGGCTCCTTGCGCGTCAGGTCTGGCTGCGAACTCCACAGCAGCACTGGAACCAGCGCCAGATAGCCACCAGGATCTTCATCCCGGCTGTCGTCCGCCTTCAATACCTGCGCCAGCGCGATCACATCGGCCCAGGGACCTGCCGCAAAATCGAGCACGTCGGCAGGGACATTCTCCAGATCCGGCAGCTTGCGGATGTCCGCCGCAATCTTCTCGGCCAGCATTTCGCGCTGTTCGGCATGCAACAGGGCTTTCTGCTGCGCCTCCTGGTGGGCCTTGATCTTCTGCTCCTGCGCCTCCCAGGCGGATTGCAGGGCCTTGAGCACCGTGTCGAAGGGCCCCGCATCCTTGATTTCGTTGGTGGTGAGGTGCTCCACCGCCCCATTGAGCAGGCGCATGAAGCGGCTGAACCCGGGCGTGGATTCCGCGGTGAAAGCGAGGCTGCGCTGCGTCAGCTCGTCGAGCAGGCGCCGGGCGGGATGGGTTCCGTCGGAGAAGAACCGCCCATCGTGCCGCACCAGTTGCTTGAGCGCAGGCTCCAGACTCTTCACGGCCTGCTGGACCTGCGGCAGCAGGCGGGAGTCTTGCGCAATGTTCTCCATCATGCGGCCGACCACTTCGATGGCCATGGCCGTGGACTGCGTGGCGGCCTCCATCGGCATGGCCGCATAGACCACCGGCGCCACCCCGGGGCCCCGCCATCCCGACAGCGGGGCCGACAGCGAAGCCGACTGGCTGCCACTTGCAAGGCGGCCCACCAGGCGTTCAAGCTGGGCCATGTCCTCGATGGCCTCCGCCGCGGCGCCCGCAGGGAAATAGCCACCGCCATGGGGCATCGCCTGTGCTCCGGCCACGGCGCCCCCCACTTGAGGCGACGCCACCCACGCAGGCTGCAGCGCCACCGGCTGCGAGGGCATCGCCGCCCCGTACGCACGCGGATCGAAGGGGTCGCCACCCGCCAGCATCTGGCGCAGGATGCCCACGGTCAACAGGGCCTCTTCCGCGGCGGGCGCCATGGGCGACTGCATGGAATCGCCGCTCCAGCCGGTCGACGGGCCGATTCCCCGGCCATAGCCGGTGGTGCCATAGTCTCCCATCGGTGCTGCCATGGAGTTTCCGTAGCCGGAATACCCCCCGCCATAGCCCGTCCCCATGCCGGTGTTCATGCCAGGGCCGCCGTATCCTCCGCCGCGCCCCGAGTTTCCGGAAGGCGTGCCCAGCACCGCATAGCCGACCGGCTGCACGCCGTGCTCTCTCAGGCTCGCAGCGGTTTTCTTGTATTCATCGACCAGGAGCTTGCCCAGCAGATCGCGCATGTGCTGCATCCACAGCTGGCGCACCTCGGGCGAGACACCGGTGTCGCCCACGACCTGCTGGAGGGCGCGGATGTAGCTTTCAGGGCGCAAGGGGTTGCGCTCGGGCTGCACGCTGCGCAGGCCTTGCGCCGAACTGACCAGGGTATTGAGTTCGGCCAGCACCGCGTCGGTGGCGTGCAGTGCCGACTGCTGCGCCTTGGAGAGTTCCACCTGCGCCTGCATCTCGCTCTCATCCATGAGCGAGAGTTCGCCGAAGTCCATGCCCGTGTCTTCCGCCGAACTGCGGCCTTTGGCGATGCCCGGCCCTTCGGCGAAGATCTCCAGCAAGGCCATGGGGTAGCCCTTGACCAGCGCAGCCTCATGCTGGTTCAGCAGCCGCAGGCTGTCGCTGACTAGGTTGCGCTGCTGGATGTTGCGGTTGGCCGACTCTTCCTCCGTCAAGGCCGCCTGCGTGACCTTGACCAGTTGCTGCATCAGCGCCTCGCCCCCGCGCACGGCGTTGACGACACAGGCACGGAAAACGGTTCTCGAGCGAGACGCAGTCTGGGACATGGTGGGGGAAGGAATCGGACGACAAGTTTCCAGATGCAATGCTACTTGACCTGACGCCTTATTTGAGGGCTTTGAAACGCATCCGCTTGGGCTTTGCACCCTCTTCACCCAGGCGTTTCTTCTTGTCCGCCTCGTATTCCTGGTAATTGCCGTCAAAGAACGTCCACTGGCTGTCACCTTCGGCGGCCAGGATGTGCGTGGCGATCCGGTCCAGGAACCAGCGATCGTGGCTGATTACCAACATCGTGCCGGCGAATTCCAGCAGCGCATCTTCCAGAGCCCGCAAAGTTTCCACGTCCAGATCGTTGGACGGCTCATCGAGCATCAGCACGTTGCCGCCAGCAATCAGCGTCTTGGCCAGGTGCAGGCGGCCGCGTTCGCCGCCGGAAAGCATGCCGACCTTCTTTTGCTGGTCGCCGCCATTGAAGTTGAACCGGCCACAGTAGGCGCGGCTCGCCATCTGGAACTTGCCGACATTGAGAATGTCAAGTCCGCCGGACACGTCTTCCCACACCGTCTTGTCGTTGGACAGGTCATCGCGGTGCTGGTCCACGAAGGCCATCTTGACGGTGGAGCCAATGACGACTTCGCCCGAATCCGGCTTTTCCTTGCCAGCAATCAGCTTGAACAGCGTGGATTTACCTGCGCCATTGGGGCCGATGATGCCGACGATGGCGCCCGCGGGAATGTTGAAGCTCAGGTTGTCGATCAGCACCCGGTCGCCAAAGGACTTGGTGACGTTCTTGAACTCGATCACCTGGCTGCCCAGGCGGTCGGCCACGGGAATGAAGATTTCGTTCGTTTCGTTGCGCTTTTGGTATTCGTAGTCGCTCAATTCCTCGAAGCGGGCCAGGCGGGCCTTGCTCTTGGCCTGGCGGGCCTTGGGGTTCTGGCGCGACCATTCCAGTTCCTTCTTCAGGGCCTTGGCACGGGCTTCTTCGCCCTTTTGCTCGGCTTCCAGGCGTGCGCCCTTTTGCGTGAGCCAGTCGGAGTAATTGCCCTTGTAGGGAATGCCGGAGCCACGGTCCAGTTCCAGGATCCACTCGGCCGCGTTGTCCAGGAAGTAGCGATCATGGGTGATGGCCACCACGGTGCCGGAGTAGCGCTGCAGGAACTGCTCCAGCCAGTCCACGGATTCCGCGTCCAAGTGGTTGGTGGGTTCGTCGAGCAGCAGCATGTCGGGCTTGGAGAGCAGCAGGCGGCACAGGGCCACGCGGCGCTTCTCACCACCAGAAAGCACGCCGATGTTGGCATCCCACGGGGGCAGGCGCAGCGCGTCGGCGGCAATTTCAAGCTGGTGCTCGGAGTCGGTGCCGGCGGTGGCGATGATGGCCTCCAGCTCGGCCTGTTCGGCGGCCAGCGCATCAAAGTCGGCGTCTTCGGCGCCGTAGGCGGTGTAGACCTCCTCCAGGCGGGCCTTGGCGGCAAATAGCTTGCCCATGCCCGCTTCCACGCTCTCCCGCACGGTTTGCGTGGGATCCAGCTGGGGCTCCTGGGGCAGATAGCCGATGTTCAGGCCCGCCATGGGAATGGCTTCGCCCTCGATTTCCTTGTCCAGGCCCGCCATGATTTTCAGGAGGGTGGACTTGCCCGAACCGTTGGTTCCCAGCACGCCGATCTTGGCGCCCGGGAAGAAGCTCAGGGAGATGTCTTTCAAGATCTGCCGCTTGGGCGGCACGATCTTGCCGACGCGGTTCATGGAGAAAACGTATTGGGCCATTGAATGTCAAACCTGCAAAAGTGAGCAGAAATTCTGCGTGCAAACCGAGATTATCGGGCCATGCGACAATACCCACCGTAGCGGGCTCCAGTTGCCCGTCACATCAGCACACTGCTGGGGACGAAAGAAGCAACGCTTCCGGGCTCCCAATCCTGAACCTCATCAGCCTGAGACTGGCTCGGCAACCCCCCGGTTGCACGACAGGTTGATACCCAGCGCCCCGGACGGGCGCAATCAACGACATGACATTTGACGAACTGAACCTGGCTCCTGCCATCCTGAAGGCCGTGCACGAAACGGGCTATGAAACCCCCACGCCCATCCAGGCCCAGGCCATCCCCGCCGTTCTGGAAGGCCACGATCTTCTGGCCGGCGCGCAGACTGGCACCGGCAAGACCGCCGCGTTCACCCTGCCCATGCTGCACCGCCTCTCGCAAAGCGCCGCACCCAAGAACAAGTTCGGCGGCAAGGGCATCCGCGCCCTGGTGCTGACCCCCACCCGCGAACTCGCCGCCCAGGTGGAAGAGTCCGTGCGCGAATACGGCAAGTACCTCGACATCAACTCCACCGTGGTCTTCGGCGGCGTGGGCATGAACCCGCAGATCGACCGCATCAAGCGCGGCGTGGACATCCTGGTGGCCACCCCGGGCCGCCTGCTGGACCTGCAGCAGCAGGGTTTCCTGGACCTGTCGACCGTGCAGGTCCTGGTGCTTGATGAAGCCGACCGCATGCTGGACATGGGTTTCATCCACGACGTGAAGAAGGTGCTGGCCCTGGTGCCCAAGGACAAGCAGAGCCTGCTGTTCTCCGCCACGTTCAGCGACGAGATCCGCGAGCTGGCGGGCACGCTGCTCAAGAACCCGCAGAGCATCCAGGTCACGCCGCGCAACACGACCGTGCAGCGCATCTCGCAGGTGATCCACCCCGTGGGCCGCGGCAAGAAGAAGCAGGTGCTGCTGCACATCATCCAGCAGCACAACTGGAGCCAGGTGCTGGTGTTCACGCGCACCAAGTTCGGCGCCAACAACGTGGCCGAGTTCCTGACCAAGAACGGCGTGCAGGCCATGGCCCTGCACGGCAACAAGAGCCAGAGCGCCCGCACGCAGGCCCTGGCCGGCTTCAAGAGCGGTGATATCCGCGCCCTGGTGGCCACCGACATTGCCGCGCGCGGCATCGACATCGACGACCTGCCCCACGTCGTCAACTATGAAATCCCCAACGTCTCGGAAGACTACGTGCACCGCATCGGCCGCACGGGCCGCGCTGGCGCCACCGGCGAAGCCGTGAGCCTGGTCTGCATGGACGAAGAGGGCTTCATGATGGACATCGAGCGCTTCACCAAGCAGCAGATCCCGGTGCAGATCATCGAAGGCTTTGGGCCCGAGCCAGGCGAGAAGGCCGAGCCCATCGCCATGGGCCGCCAGACCATCTGGGGCGGCGCCGGCAAGCCCCCGAGCCGCGAAGTGATGCAGGCCGCCGCCAAGGCGGCGCGCAGCGAAATGATGGAACGCATCCGCACCAACAAGGCAGGCCAGGGTGCTGGCGGCGGTGACCGTGGCCCCCGCCCAGCCGGCGGTGGCAATGGCGGCGGCCGTGGCGGCCGCGCCGGTGGTGGCGCAGCAGCAGGCAGCGGCGGTGGCAGCAACAGCCCGCGCGGCGCCCGTGCCGGCGGTGGTGGCGGCCAGGGCGGCGGCGCACGCGCTGGTGGCCAGGCCCCTGCACGCGGCCGCTCCGGCGGCGGCGGCGGTGGTGGTGGCTACGAAGGCGGCAACCGCTATGACGACTCGCAACCTCCACGCGCCAATGCCCACCTGGGCACGCACATGGGCCACGCCAACCCGGGCCACCGCAGTTCCGGCCATGCCGGCGGCGGCGCGGGCGGCCAGCCTGATCCGATGCGCACCAGCGTGGACAGCATGGGCGGCGGCGGTCGCCGTGGTGGTGGCGGTTATCGTGGCGGCAACGGTGGAGGTGGCGGCTATGGCGGAGGCACGGGTGGTTCTGGTGGCCGGGGCAACGGGTCTCGTGGGCCAGGCGGTTCTCGCGGATCTTTTAACCGCTGAGACGGATGAGGCAGGGGGCGCTCCAGGCGCCCCCCGCGTGGCAGCCGTGCATGTGCTGCACGCCAAGGGACGGCGCGCGCCAGCCACGAGCCACCCCCGCCTGCACTTGCACGCGGTGGACTTTGCCGCCCTGCCCGCCCTGCCGCCCATTGACGAGGTCTACATCACGCTGGGCACGACCATGGCTGCCGCGGGCAGCCAGAGTACTTTTCGCGCCGTGGACCATGACGCCGTGCTGGCCACCGCCCGCGCAGCGCGTGCCGCCGGGGCCACCCGCTGCGGCGTGGTCACCGCCATGGGCGCCAACGCGCAGTCGGGCATCTTCTACAACCGCGTCAAGGGCGAGGTCGAGCGCGACCTTCAGAGCCTGGGCTTTGCCACGCTGGTGATCGCGCGCCCTTCCCTGCTCATCGGGGAACGCCAGGCCCTGCAACAGGCAGCGCGCCCCGCCGAATCCATCTCCATCAAGTTGTTCAGGTGGCTGGATCCGGTCATTCCCGCCAAGTACCGCGCCCGTCCGGGCACCGATGTGGCGCGGGCGCTCGTGCGGGCCGTGCGGTCAGGCCCTGCCGGACTGCATGTGCTGGCGGGCGACGCGCTGCGGGCCTTCTGACCCTGCCAGCCGGTGCGGACCGCAGCCACGGCATCCTTGTGCGATGCTCTGCCCATGCGCCCCAACGACCCACCCCAGCCCCTGGCCACCCTGATGGTGGCCACCTGCAACGTGCTCAACCTGGCCAACCCGGGCCGCCTGTTCTATGAGAACCAGGATCCGTACACCCAGGCCGAGTTTGATCGCAAGCTCACCTGGCTGGGCGACCGCTTCCGCATGCTCAATGCCGATGTGCTGGCGGTGCAGGAGGTATGGGACGACGCGGCCTTCAAGGGGGCCATCGGCCGCAGCGGCCTGCGCTACGACTTCGTGGCCGTGCCCGGGGCGGAGAACGACGCCACGCATGGCGGTGCACAGGGCACGCCACGCGTGGGCATCGCCACGAGGCTCAAGGTGGAAGCCTTGCAGTCGTTCCCGGAATTCCCGCCGGGCTTTCACGTGGATGTACCAGGGCTGGCGGTGCATGCGCGCTTTGAGCGGCCGCCACTGGTCCTGACGCTGCGCATGAAGCATGGTCAGCGCCTGAATGTGCTGACCGCGCACCTCAAGTCCAAGCGCCCCAAATTCCTGCAGGATGCGCAGGGCAACCCGACGGAAGACCGGGACGACCGCAAGGTGATGGCATTGGCCTCCCTGCGTTCCTTGATCATGCGGGGCGCGGAGGCCATGGCGCTGCGCTGCCTGGTGATCGATCTGCTGCACCGCACCAGCGTGCCGCTGGTGGTGATGGGGGATTTCAACGACACGCCCGACAGCGTGACAACGCAGCTCATCTGCGCCACGAACGAGATCGCCTACGACCGCTCCGCCCGCGATGTGGCCCTGTTCAATGCCTACGACCTGCAGGGCGACGCGGCGCTGAAGAAGGATGTGGCGTACTCGCACATCCACCAGGGCTCGCCCAGCGTGCTCGACCAGATCCTGGTGAGCGAGGAGTTCGTGCACAACGGTCGAAACAGCATCGGCGACGTGCGGCGGGTGGACTATTTCAATGACCACCTGCATGAAGGGCGCGACCGCACCCGTTCGGACCACGGGTTCGTGCGCGCGCTGCTGCGGCTGAAAATGATGCCGGCGACCACGGCTGCACCCGGGGCGCCAGCGGCCGCGCATGCGGCGGCGGAGTCTCCATCCAGCCCGCTCGCTTCCGGCCCGGGCATGTAAGCGCGGGCACGGCACGCCGCGGCCCGGCGCGCATTCGGCGGTTGCGGGATGGCACGTGCCCGCTCGCAGGGGGTGGCGCTGAGCCCCCAGGGGCCGCGATCACCCAAGCTTGCGGCAAGGCGCCTTCGAGAGTCGCCGGTGAAACTGCGTGGAAAAGCGGCAATCCGGGTGTCAACCCTGTGTTTGCAACGGGATGTACGCTGACACGGTACTGCGGGGGCGGGCAGGTAACATCACCGTAACAAGCCGCCCGCGAGGCTCCCAATGGCAGAAACCACCATGACCATGCATTCCCCTTTTCTCCGCCACCCAACGGACGCCCCTGCCGCCCTGGTTGCGCCCGCCTTTTCGACAAGGCGGATGCCCTTGCGCGCGTCGGCGCTGCTGGTCGCCGTGCTGCTGACGGCCTGCTCCAGCACGCCCCTGCCCCCCTGGCCGTCCACCCCTGCCGCCAGGACCACCGCACCGGCCCCGCTGCCGCGTGTGCAGCAGGGCACCGTGGTGCCCACGCCGCTGGGCCAGGCATCGCAGGCGCAACGTCAGGGGGCCATCGCCAGCCCCCTGCCACCACCCGCCGCGCTGGTGGTCCAAAACGAAGGCCCCATGGCACCGCCCTATGGCGCAGCCGTGGCAGCCCGCTTCCCCGACCCCGCCGTGGCCTACAGCACGCCTGGCCTGGGCCCGGACCGCCGGGCTTTCACCACCAATGCCGAACTCGGCCAATGGCTGCTCTCGCTGGCTGAACCGGCCCCCCGCGGCCCCACGCGCACCAGGTTGCTCCATCTGGGCACGTCCCAACGCGGGGAGCCCATCCAGGGGCTGCTGGTCACCCGTGCCGCTGGCACCGAGCCCGCCAACCTGGACACGAGTGGCCGGCCGACGGTCGTTCTGGTCGGGCAACAGCATGGCGACGAACCTGCGGGCAGCGAGGCCCTGCTGGTGATCAGCCGCGAACTGGTGCAGGGGCTGCTCGAGCCCCTGCTCGACCGCATCAATGTGGTGGTGGTGCCCCGGGCCAATCCCGACGGCGCGGCCGTGGGTACGCGTGTCACGGCCAATGGCGTGGACTTGAACCGCGACCACCTGCTGCTCAACACCCCGGAGGCCCGCGCGCTGGCCAAGGTGGTCAATGACTACCGCCCCATCCTCGTCGTGGACGCCCACGAATACACCGTGGTGGGCCGCTACCTGCAAAAATTCAATGCCATCCAGCGCTACGACGCACTGCTGCAATACACCACCACCGCCAACTACCCCGAGTTCCTGACCAAGGCCTCCCAGGAGTGGTACCACCAGCCGATGGTGGCAGCGCTCAAGGCGCAGGGCCTCACGAGCGACTGGTACTACACCACCTCGACCAATCCGGAGGACAAGCGCATCTCCATGGGCGGCACACAGCCCGACACGGGCCGCAACGTGAACGGCCTGAAGAACACGGTGAGCCTGCTGATCGAAACACGGGGCGTGGGCATCGGGCGCATGCACATCCAGCGCCGCGTGCATTCGCAGGTCACGGCCATCGCCAGCGCGCTGCGCAGCACGGCCGAGCGCGCCGGCAACCTGGAGCAGGTCCGCTCCTTTGTCGCGCGGGATGTGAGTGCCCTCGCCTGCCGCGACCAGGCCGTGATCGAGGCCGCCGCCACGCCCACCCAGCGGGAGCTGGACTTCCTCGACCCGGAGACAGGGGCAGACCGCCCCATCCGCGTGGACTGGAACTCCTCCCTCACCTTGCGCCCGACCAAGACCCGGGCCCGGCCCTGCGGCTACTGGCTTTCGGCCAGCTCCACCGCCGCCGTCGAGCGCCTGAGGCTGCTGGGCCTGCAGGTCATGCGCGTGGCCGAGCCGGGCTCCGCGCTGGCCGACATCTACCGTGAAACCGCCCGCGAGGCAGGCGACCGCCAGGATGTGATCGGCACCATCGCGGGTGGCACAGGAATCGTGCGTGTACAGGTGTCGCCCGTGCGCAGCGCCATCGACGTGCCCGCAGGCAGCTTCTACGTGCCGCTGAACCAGCCCCGCGCCAACCTGGCCCTTGCCGCGCTGGAGCCGGACACGCAAAACAGCTATTTCGCCAACCACCTGATCGAAGAGCTGGGGAACACGGCGCGCATCATGGCGCCTCCAGCACTGGTATTTGAAGAAACCGACTGATTTGCTATTCAATTCATAGCATTCAGCGCTTTCCACCAAAGCGCTACAGGCCTCAAAGACCAAGCTAGACCCGGCTGTGCAGCGATGCCGGGCTGGTGTGGCGTGCGAGGCGGGCCTCCGTGCGTTCCAGCACATGGCGGGCCATGGCCTGCGCCAGTGCCTCGTCGGCCAGGAACACCGTGCTGTCGCATTCCTGCGCCAGCCTGCGGGCCTCGTCCCCGCTATGGCTGCGCACCACGGTTTCGATGTGGGGATTGAGAGTGCGCGCGGTAGTGATGATCTGGCGCACATTGAGCGTGTCCGGTGTTGCGATCACCAGCATCGCGGCCCGTGCGATGTGGGCCTGGATCAGCACCGCGGGGTCCACGGCGTCGCCAAAGACCGCCGCAATGCCCGCTTCCCGCAATGACTCCACCAGTTCACGGTTCTGCTCCGCCACGACGAATGGAATGTCATTGGCAACCAGCACCTGTGCCACGCGGCGCCCCACCCTGCCATAGCCCACCAGCACCACCTGCCGAGCGAGATACCGGGCGTCGGTGCTCATGGGGAGCTCCGCGAGCGGATCGTCCCGCTGCTCCAGCCGCCGCGCCAGCTCCGAGCGAGCGCGCAGCCAGGTCTGCAAGGGAGCAATGGCGTGGAACAGCATGGGGTTGAGCGCCATCGAAATCAGTGCCCCCGCCAGCACGAGGCTGGCCCCTTCAGGTGGCAGCAGCCCCAGCGAAGAACCCAGCGCCACCAGGATGAAGGAGAACTCCCCGATCTGGGCCAGGCTCGCGGACACCGTGAGGGCGGTATTGAGCGGATAGCGAAATGCCAGGACCAGCGCGGCAGCGGCCAGCGTCTTGCCCAGCATGATGATCGCCACCACCGCCAGCACCTGCACCGGGCGGTCCCACAGCACGGCCGGGTTGAAGAGCATGCCGACGGAGACAAAGAACAGCACGGCAAAAGCGTCGCGCAACGGCAGGGATTCTTGCGCGGCCCGGTGGCTGAACTCTGATTCACGCATCACCATGCCGGCAAAAAAGGCCCCCAGCGCAAACGAAACCCCAAACAGGGCCGCTGAGCCAAAGGCAATGCCCACGGCGGCCGCCACCACGCACAGCGTGAACAACTCCCGCGAGCCCGTGCGTGCCACCTGCCAGAGCACCCACGGAAACAGGCGGCGCCCCACCAGCAGCATCAACGCGACAAAGCCGCCCACCTGCAGCAGCGTCCATCCCAGGGCCTGCCACAGTGCCGCGCCATCCACATCCTTCGCCGCGGCGCCATCGGGTCCGCTGCCGCCCAGCCAGCCGGCAAGCGGCGGCAGCAAGACCAGCACCAGCACCATGGCCAGGTCTTCCACCACGAGCCAGCCCACGGCAATGCGGCCTGTGTGGCTGTCCAGAATACCCAGGCTTTCAAGGGCACGCAAAAGCACCACCGTGCTGGCCACCGACAGCGCGAGGCCAAACACCAGGGCACCGCCCAGCCCCCATCCCCACCAGGTGGCCAGCGCCATGCCGAGCGCGGTGGCCACCATCATCTGCACCACAGCCCCGGGCACGGCGATTTTTCGCACGGCCAGCAGATCCCCCAGGGAGAAATGCAGGCCGACGCCAAACATCAGCAGCATCACACCAATTTCTGCCAGCTGGCTGGCCATCGCTGCATCCGCCACAAAACCGGGTGTAAAAGGTCCGATCACCACCCCCGCCAGCAGATACCCGACCAGTGCGGGCAGCCGCAACCGCGCGGCCACGAAACCCAGCGCCAAAGCAAGCCCCAGCGCAGCAGCAATGGTGTGTATGAGCGTGACGCTGTGGGGCATGGTGTGGCCAGATCGAGGAAATGGATGGCGAGCGCGTGTGGCCTCGTTATAACCGCATCCGCCTTGCCCCTGCTACCACCGCATCAGCGCGGGCGGGTCTGTCCAGGGCAGCACTGGCCACGGGTTATGATCCACGCTCTGCGCAATCGCGCGGTTGCGGAAGATTTCCGCAAGGCAAGTAGGCCCCCGTGCGCCAAAAGCCCATCTCCATCTATCTGCCCGTAGCTCAACTGGATAGAGCAATAGCCTTCTAAGCTATAGGTCGGGGGTTCGAGTCCCTCCGGGCAGGCCAGCTTCCTTTACAGGCCAGGTGCTGTACCAAGCCCCTCTACAAAAAGCAAGGCACAGGCCACAAAGGCATCCATGCGGTTTCGCACCCACCTGCCCGGGCAGCCCCATGCCCCGGACAGCGTGAACCACTATCGGTTGGGCTGAGGAACTGCCGCGTAGTTCATGGCAATGGCCTGCACCACCGCTCCGATCAAGGCGCCATCTCCCGCGCTCTGGGGTAGAACCTCGCGCACGATCTGGACCGCGTACTCCAGTTGCTCCTTGGCAAGGGCTGCGGACATGGCGTTGCCACGCTTTTCACTGGGCGACGCATCGCGGATCACAAGGCTCATGGAAGGCTCCGAAAAGGAATAGAAGGCACAGTATGCGCTGTGCCACAAGATCTGCGGCAACCACTGAGGCCTTCAGCCACCAAGATGCCCCCGCCTGGGGCGAGCTGGTGACCGAGAACTCCGTTGCGGGCCTCAAAAGCAAAAAAAGCGCTGCAACTATCGTTGCAGCGCTTTTGCATGTTTGGGGTGGCTGATGGGGCTCGAACCCACGACAACAGGAATCACAATCCTGGACTCTACCAACTGAGCTACAGCCACCGTAGCTGTGTATTATAGCCTGGGATTTTCATCCCACGGCCAATTTGATCAATTTTCTGCGGTAGCTTGTGCCAGGGCGGACGGACGAGGCGCCTTGATCTCTGCCTTGAAGCGCTTCTTCAGCATCTCGTAGTACGCCTGGCCCTCGGCCGATGCCCACCATTGCAGGTATTGCTGACGTTCTTGCTGGGCACGCTGCGCATCGGGGGCCTGGCGTGGCACCACACGGTTGACCTTCACCACCGCGTAGCCTTCAGCTCCCAGGTCCACGCCAGTCCAGGCCGGCAGGGGTTCCGTGGGTGTGTGCAGCGCTGCATCAATCACCGGCCGGGGCAGGCTCTGCACCTGCTCGCGTGAAATCTGGACAGGGGCGCTCAAGCCACTGGCGCTGGACGGAGTCGCCTTCCACGCTGCCAGCTTGGCTTCACCTTCCTTGCGCGCCAGCTCCGACGCCTTCTGCCCAATGTAAAGCTCCCGCACGCGGGCGCGAACTTCTTCCAGCGGCAGTGTCCTGGCGGGGGTGTACTGCACCACGCGGCCGGCTGCCATCTGGCTGGGCCCGACTTCCACGGCTTCGGTATTGCGCTTGTTCTGCAGCGAGTCCGAAGAAAACAGGGCTTCGAGGAATTTGGCATTGGCCAGCGGGCCAGCCGCACCGGGCGCGGGCGTGCGGGTGATGCCGGATGCCGCCTGCACCTTCAGCTTGAGCTTGTCGGCCACCGGCTTGAGGCTGTCAGCCTGCTCGTACACACCATTGGTGAACGCTTCGGCCACTTCCGCGAACTTGCGCTGGGCCTGCTGCTGCTTGAGCTCCGCCTCCATGGCGGGGCGCAGCTCTTCGAAGGAAGGCTGGCGGGGCGCCTTGATGTCGGTCAGCTGAATGATGTGGTAGCCGAAGTCTGTTTCCACCACATCGCTGATGTCGCCCTTCTTGAGCGCAAAGGCCGCGTCTTCAAACGGTTTGACCATGGCGCCACGCCCAAAGAAATTCAGGTCGCCGCCGCCCGTGGCCGAACCCTTGTCGTCCGAAGCTTTCTTGGCAACCTCCGCGAACGTGGCGGGCGCCTTGCGCACCTGTGCCAGCAGTTCGGTGGCGCGGGCCTTGGCCTTCTCGCGGTCGGTCGAAGAGGCCTCCTTGGGGGCATTGATCAGGATGTGGCTGGCACGGCGCTCTTCCTTGCCTGCCATGCGCGCCACGTTTTCCTTGTAGTAGGTGCGCAGATCATCCTCATTGAGCGTGATGCCGGAACGCACGCTGTCGAGGTCCAGCACCACGTACTCCACCGCGGCCTGCTCCAGTTGCTGGAACTGGGCGGAGTGGGTCTTGTAGTACGCCTCCAGGTCCGCATCCGTGGGCACCACCTTGCCGGCGAAGTCCGTGGACTTGAAACGGGCCACCTGGACTTCGCGCTGCTCGTACAGCGAATCCAGCGCGACCTTGACCTGGGCATTGGTGCCGAACACCGAACCCATCACGCCGCCAAGGACCTGGCTGGTGGAAAGATCACGCCGTACGTTCGCCTCGAAGCCTTCGGGTGTCAGGCCCTGCGTACCCACCAGGGCCCGGTAGGCCTCCGCGTCGAGCGTGCCGTCCGCGCGCTTGAGCCCGGCGATCGCGGGGATCTCCTGCAGGCTGCGAGCCAGGCGCGAGTCGCTCGTCACCAGGTGCATGTCCTTCGCGGCGGCGGCCAGTACCCGGTCGCGCACCAGCCGCTCCAGCGTGGCATAGCGGGCCTGCGGCGAGTCCAGGAGCTTGGGATCGACCGAGGGAGACTGCGCGCGCATGCGGTCAGTCTCCATGCGATGTGCGTTGTCCCAGTCGGTCTGGTTGATCTTGTTGCCATCGACGCGCGCGACCACAGGGCTCTTTTCAGAGAAGTAGTTGCTGTCAATGCCCACCAGCACAAACGATGGAATGATCAGCAAGAACAATAAGACCATGACGATCTTGGAGTGCTTGCGGATGGATTCAAACATGGTCGATCTTTCAGAAGGCAAAAAACAAAAGGCGAACTTGCGTTCGCCTTTGTTCGGTGATGGTGGGTCCTGACGGTCTCGAACCGCCGACCTACTCCGTGTAAAGGAGCCGCTCTACCAACTGAGCTAAGGACCCCACCTAAACTGATCCTCAGTTCAAGGCATCTTTCAATGCCTTGCCAGGACGAAACTTCGGAACTTTAGCAGCTTTGATTTTAATCGTTGCGCCCGTGCGGGGATTGCGGCCCGTGCGGGCAGCGCGCTTGCCGACCGCAAAGGTGCCGAAACCGACGAGCGAAACGGTGCCGCCCTTCTTCAGGGTCTTCTTGACGGCCTCGATCGTGGATTCCAGGGCACGAGCAGCAGCGGCCTTGGAGATGTCGGCGTTGGTAGCGATGTGCTCAATCAGTTCGGTTTTGTTCACAAGAAGCCTCTCGGAAAAGAGTTGATGGAATGTCTCGCGGATATCTGGTCTTCACACGTCCGAAAGCACAGCCAAGGGCTGGTTGAAAACAGACGGGGGAATGACTGGCATACACAGCAGTGGCTGCTGCATCAGATTAAAGCCATCGAGTTTCCGGGTGTCAATACAACACGCTGCTTTGGAGCAGCGTTGCGTCGAATTCTAGTCGTATTTCACGCTGCGACAGGGCTTGTGGGGCGTTTTTGTCTCAAACATGCCGTATGGGCAGCATTCCGTATTGACACCCCAGTTCCAGCACTGCACGGCGGGCTGAAGCACGTTGCCGCGCACCGGAATGCAGGGCGTCGGCGGGATGACAAGAAGTACGCGGCCTCCGCCCCCCAGGGAGCCGGCGCCCCGGCCAGGGCGCGCGCCGAAAGGGGGCGGAAAGTCGGGCCTGGCCCAGCCCATGGCGCCTGCGGCCCACGGTTCCATGTCACTTCACGCGCGCGCGGATCTCGGGCAATGCCTTTTGCAGGTAGTAGACCATGGACCAGACCGTGAGCACGGCGGATGCCCAGATGAGCCAGGTGCCCCACACCCCGGTGTCGATCATTCCGAACAGACGCCCGTCGTACAGCAGGAACGGGATGGCGATCATCTGCACCGTCGTCTTGACCTTGCCGATCATGTGCACGGCCACGCTCTTGCTCGCGCCGATCTGCGCCATCCACTCGCGCAGGGCCGAGATGGCGATCTCGCGCCCGATGATGATGAGCGCCACGAACACATCGGCGCGCTGCAGATGGACCAGCACCAGGAGCGACGCGCAGACCAGGAACTTGTCGGCCACCGGGTCCAGGAAGGCGCCAAAGGACGAGGTCTGGTTCAGCTTGCGGGCCAGATAGCCGTCCAGCCAGTCGGTGGCGGCAAACACCACGAACATCACGGTGGCGATCAGGTTGCGCGTGGCGGGGTCCAGCGGCGCATAGAACACCCCCACGATCAAAGGTATCGCGACGATGCGCGTCCAGGTCATCAAGGTGGGGATAGTCCAGAACATGGCGGCGATTGTGTCACGGCGGCACCGGGAACTCCGGGTGCGCCGCGATCAGCACGGCGTCTAGCGCAATGCGCGGTAGATTTCCTCGGCGAGCTCGCGCGAAATGCCGTCCACCGTGGCCAGGTCTTCCACGCTGGCCGATGCCACGCCCCGCACACCGCCAAAGCGCTGCAGCAGCCGGGCGCGCTTCTTGGGGCCCACTCCGGCGATCTCCTCCAGTTGGCCCCCGCCCACGCGCACCTTGGCGCGCGCCGCGCGCATACCGGTGATCGCGAAGCGGTGGGCCTCGTCGCGGATCTGGGCCACCAGCATCAGCGCGGCCGAGTCCTTGCCCAGGTAGACCTTCTCGCGCCCGTCGGCGAACACCAGCTCCTCCAGCCCCACCTTGCGTCCTTCGCCCTTTTCCACGCCCACGATGCGGGTAAGGTCCAGCCCCAGCGCGGAGAACACCTCGCGCGCCACGCCCACCTGGCCCTTGCCGCCGTCGATCAGCACCAGGTCGGGCAGGCGGGCCACGCCCCGGGGCTGAACGGGCTCGCCGGCCCCTGGCGCCGGGTTGGCCGCAAAGTCGATGCCCCCCGCCTCGCGCGCGGCTTCGGCCACCTTGCTGTAGCGGCGCGTGAGCACCTGCCGCATGGCGGCGTAGTCGTCGCCTCCGGTGATGCCTTCGATCTTGTAGCGGCGGTATTCGCTGCTCTGCATCTTGTGGTGGTGGAACACCACGCACGAGGCCTGGGTGGACTCGCCGGCCGTGTGCGAGATGTCGAAGCACTCGATGGTGAGCTGGTCCAGGTCCTCGGGCGGCAGGTCCAGCGCTTCGGCCAGGGCGCGCGTGCGCGCCTGCTGCGAGCCCTCTTCCGCCAGCAGGCGCGCCAGCTGCAGGTCGGCGTTCTTTTGCGCCATGTCCAGCCAGGCGCGCCGCTGCTCGCGGGGCTGGTGCACGGCGGTCACGCGCAGGCCGCACTGGTCCCCCAGGGCTTCCAGCAGCGCCTTGTCCACCGGCTCGCTGGTCACGAGTACCGGGGGCACGGGCACGCCGATGTAGTGCTGTGCAATGAAGGCCTCGAGCACCAGCACCTCCACGCGGCGGGCGACGCGGTTGGGGGTGGCGTCGTCGGCGCCTTCGCCCCCCTCTTCCTCGAACACGGCCGCGGCGTCCTCCACATGCACGGGGAAGTACGGGCGGTCGCCCAGATGCCGCCCGCCACGCACCATGGCCAGGTTCACGCAGGCACGGCCGCCCAACACCCGCACGGCCAGGATGTCCACGTCCTTGTCATGAGCGGTCTCGATGGACTGCTGGTGCAGCACGCGCGACAGCGCCTGGATCTGGTTGCGCACCTCTGCGGCCTGCTCGAACTCAAGCTGGCCGGAGTGCGCCATCATGCGCGCCTCCATGGCCTGCAGCACCTCCTGCGTCTCGCCGCGCAGCAGGGCCTCGGCATGCGCAACGTCGGCGGCATAGGCTTCGGGCGATATCAGGTTGACACACGGCCCCGTGCAGCGCTTGATCTGGTACAGCAGGCAGGGCCGCGTGCGGTTGGCGAACACCGTGTCCTCGCAGGTGCGCAGGCGGAACACCTTCTGCAGCAGCTGGATGGACTCCTTCACCGCCCAGGCGCTGGGGTACGGGCCGAAGTAGCGGTGCTTCTTGTCCACGGCGCCCCGGTAGTACGCCATGCGCGGAAAAACCTGCGAGGGCGAATCCCCGCGGCCCGCCCCGGCAGCCCCCGGCGTGCCGGTGATCTTGAGATAGGGGTAGCTCTTGTCGTCGCGGAACAGGATGTTGAACTTGGGGTTCAGCGTCTTGATCAGGTTGTTTTCGAGCAGCAGCGCCTCGGCCTCGGAGCGCACCACCGTGGTCTCCATGCGCACGATCTTGCCGACCATGTGGCCGATGCGCGTGCCGCCATGGTTCTTGGTGAAGTAGCTCGAGACGCGGCGCTTGAGGTGGCGCGCCTTGCCCACATACAGCAGCGCGCCCTGGGCGTCGAAATAGCGGTAGACACCGGGCAGCGCGGGCAGCGCAGCCACCTGCGCCAGCAGTTCTTCGGAATGCACATCAGACATGCCGCATATTGTGGCTGCGCGCAGGACAGCGCACAGCCACCTCCACCCGAAATGCTACACAAATAATAGCTACTGGCGCTTTTCAATCAAGCGCCGAAGACCAATTTGATCCTTATTCCGCTTCGATCTTCGAGGTCTTCACCACCGAGGCCCAGTTGGCCAGATCGGCCTTGACCTTCTCGCCCAGCTGCGGGGGCGACTGGTAGTCGGCCGTGGCGCCCTGCTCCTGGGCCTTCTGCTGGAAGGCCGGGTTCTGCACCACGGTGCGGATGTCGGCCGTGAGCTTGTCCACCACGGCCTTGGGCACGGCGGCCGGGGCGAACACCGCGAACCACGAGGTGGCATCGACCTTGGGGTAGCCCGCCTCGGCGGTGGTGGGCACGTCGGGCAGGCTGGGCAGGCGCTGCTTGCCGGTCACGGCCAGCACGCGCAGCTTGCCGCTGGCGATGTGGGGCATGAACGGGGGCGCGGTGCCGAAGGTCAGGTCCACCTGGCCGCCCAGCAGGTCCTGCAGCGCGGGGCCCGTGCCCTTGTAGGGCACGTGCACCATCTTCACGCCGCCCTGCTGCTCCAGCATGGCGCCGGTCACATGCTGCAGCGAGCCATTGCCCGACGAGGCGTAGTTGAGCTTGCCCGGGTTGGCCTTGGCGTAGGCGATGAGCTCGGCCAGCGTCTTCACGGGCAGGTCGTTGCGCACCACGATGATCTGCGGGGCCGAGATCACGTTGGCCACGGGTTGGAAGTCGCCTTGCTCCCACTGCTTTTGCCTGGTGATGTGGGGCGAGATCACGTGGTAGCCGGAGTACTGCATCAGCAGCGTGTAGCCGTCGGCCTCGGCGCGCTTCACGGCGGATGCCGCGATGTTGCCGTTGCCGCCGCCCTTGTTGTCCACCACCACCGACTGGCCGAGCACGGGCGCCAGCGCCTGCGCCAGCATGCGGGCGGACAGGTCCGTGGTGCCGCCGGCGGCGGTGGGCACCACCAGGGTCACGTTCCTGGACGGGTAAGCGCCCTGCGCCCCCACGCTGCCGACACAGCAGGTGCCCAGGGCCGCGAGGGCCAGGATGGTGAATTGTTTGCGGGTTGTGTTCATGAACGCGATGTCTCCGTTGTCGTTGTTGCGAAGGGTTTGACCCCCAAAAAAAGTGAAAAGCCGAAAGGGGCGGCGGCCGCCCCTCAATCGACCGTCGCCCCCGTGTCCTTGACGACACGGCTCCACTTGGGCAGATCGGATTGCACCAGCGCGGCCAGCTGCGCCGCCGTGCCCTTGAAGGGCTCGCAGCCCACGGTGGCCAGCTTGTCCACCACGTCCTTGTGCTCCAGCGCGCGGGCCACCTCGGCCTGCAGCAGCGCCACGATGGGCGCGGGCGTGCCGGCCGGGGCAAACAGCGCGTACCAGGGCGCCTGGCCAAAGCCCTTGATCGTCTCGCCAATGGTGGGGGCATCCGGCAAGGCCGCCACGCGTTTTTCATTGACCACGCCCAGCACCTTGAGCTTGCCCGCCTTGATGAACGCAATGGCCGACGGCAGGCTTTGCACCGACAGCGGCACCTGCCCGCCCACCACGTCGGTGGCTGCAGCGGCGGAACCCTTGTACGGAATGTGCTGCAGCTGGATGCCGGCGGCCTTCTGCAGCATCTCGCCGATCAGGTGGTTCAGCGTGCCATTGCCGGCCGAGGCGATCGAATATTTGCCGGGGCTGGCCTTGGCCAATGCGACCATTTCAGCCACCGTACTGGCGGGGAAGGATGGGTGTGCCACCAACACATAGCCCGCCGTGGCCACGGGCGCCACGGGCGCGAAATCCTTGACGGGATCGAACCCCGGGTTCTTGTATAGCGCGGGGCCGATCACATGGGCGCTGTCGGCCGTGAGCAGCAAGGTATAGCCATCGTTGCGCGCACGGGCCGTGGCGCCCGTGGCCAGCGTGCCGCCCGCGCCGGGGCGGTTGTCCACGATCACGCTCTGGCCCAGTTGCTCGCCGAGCTTTTGCGCCACCACGCGCGCAATGGCGTCGTTGGCGCCGCCCGCCGCCTGGGGCACCACCACGGTGATGGGCTTGGAGGGGTACTTGTCCTGCGCGCCCGCGGCCAAGGCGGCGGAGCACAGCACGGCGACGGTAAAGATGCGGCGGGACAGCGGGGTGTGAAATGTCATGGCGTTTGTCTCCTCGTGTTATTGGGGTAATGCGGGCTCACCCGTGTTCAGCGGGCAAGCGCCCTTTCGCGGATCGCCTCGAAATCGGCAGGCACCGGGTGCAGCGCCAGGCGCGGACCCGCCTTGGCGATCTGGCTGGGAATGTCGTGATCGATGAGCGCAGGCAGTTGCTGCGCCACCGCCACGAGTTGCACCAGATCCACCCCGGTGTCATAACCCATCAGCGCCAGCGCATGCACGATCTCCTCGCTGCACACATTGCCGCTGGCGCCCGGCGCATAGGGGCAGCCGCCCAGGCCGCCCAGCGAGGCATCGAACCGGTCCGCACCCGCGTCAATGGCCGCCAGCACGTTGGCCAGCCCCATGCCACGCGTGTTGTGGAAATGCAGGGTGAACTCCACACCCGGCCAGCGCGCGCGGGCCGCCGCCGTGAGCTCGTGCACCTGCGTGGGATAGGCCATGCCCGTGGTGTCGCACAGCGTGATGCCACGCACGCCCCGATCCACAAAACGCTGCACCCAGCCGAACGCATCGGCCTGGGGCACGTCACCTTCCATGGGGCAGCCAAACACACACGACAGCGACACATTCACCGCCACTTTGGCGCCCTGCGCCAGGGCCACCACCTGCGCCAGCGCCGCGAACGACTGTTCCGGCGTCATGCGCAGGTTAGCCAGGTTGTGCGTGGCACTCACCGACATGACGAGATTCAGCTCGTCCGTGCGCGACTCGATGGCGCGCTCCGCACCGCGCAGATTGGGCACCAGCGCGGTGTAGACCGTGCCAGGGCGGCGCGTGATCTCGCGCATCACGACCTCGGCATCCTTGAGCGCGGGGATGGCGGTGGGCGATGTGAACGAAGTCACCTCGATCTTGGCCAGACCCGCTGCCGACAACGCATTGCACAGCGCGATCTTGTCGGCCGTGGGCACAAAGGCCTTCTCCATCTGCAGGCCGTCGCGCAGGCCGACTTCCTGCATGTGGATGCGGCGGCCTGCGCCCTGCCACACCGTATTGGATGCACTCATTGAATCACCCCCTTGCTGCGCAGCAGCGCAATCTGTTCGGCCGTGAGGCCTGCCTCGGCCAGCACCGCATCGGTGTCGTCGCCCAGGTGCGGAGCGCTGCTGCGGATGCTGCCCGGCGTGGCCGAGAGCTTGGGTACGATGCCGGGCACCTCCACGCTGTAGCCGTCGCGCGTCTGTTGCGTGAGCAGCATGTCGCGGGCGCGGTAGTGCGGGTCTTGCGCAATGTCCTTGGCGGTGTAGACCTTGCCGGCGGGCACGCGGGCAGCGCCCAGGGCGTCCAGCACCTGCTGCACCGTGCGCTGCGCGCTCCAGGCGCCGATGGCGGCGTCGATTTCTTCCACGCGGGCCACGCGGCCGGTGTTGTTGGCCAGGTCGGGCGCGGCGCCCAGGTCGGGCCGACCAATCGCGTCCATCAGGCGCTTGAAGATGCTGTCGCCATTGCCCGCCACCAGCACCCAGCCGTCGGTACAGGGGTAGGCGTTGGACGGCGCGATGCCCGGCAGCGCACTGCCCGCGGCCTCGCGCACGGCACCGAAGGCGCTGTATTCGGGGATCAGGCTTTCCATCACGTTGAACACCGCCTCGTGCAGCGCCACGTCGATCACCTGGCCCTGGCCGCCGTTGACCTTGCGGTGGTACAGCGCCGTGAGCACGCCGATGGTGCCGTGCAGCGCCGCCAGCGTGTCGCCGATCGACACGCCCACGCGCACCGGCACGCGGCCGGGCTCGCCCGTGAGGTGGCGCAGGCCGCCCATGGCCTCGCCAATGGCACCAAAGCCCGGCAGGTCGCGGTACGGCCCCGTCTGGCCGTAGCCCGAAATGCGCAGCATGACCAGGCCGGGGTTGAGCGCGTGCAGCTCCTGGGGCGACATGCCCCAGCCTTCGAGCGTGCCGGGGCGGAAGTTCTCGACGAGCACGTCCGCCTCGGCGATGAGCTGGCGGGCGATGTCCTGGCCTTCCTTCTGGCGCAGGTCGAGTGCCACCGAGCGCTTGTTGCGCGACTGCACTTGCCACCAGACGGAGGTGCCCTCCTTGATGAGGCGCCAGTTGCGCAGGGGGTCGCCTGTCTCGGGGGCCTCGATCTTGATCACGTCGGCGCCGAACTCGCCCAGCGTCTTGCCGCAGAAGGGCCCGGCGATGAGCTGGCCCATTTCGATGACGCGCACGCCTTGCAGCGCGGCGGGGGAAGCAACGGAATCCATGGAAATACAGTCTCCTGCGGCCTCGCTCCGGGCCGGTGTGCGCGAATCATGCGCAGCACGCGCGGCGCCGTAAATCGCTCAAGCACGAAGCTGCCATCGCAAACCAGCATGGCGGGGTACCATCCACGGTCCATGAAACTCGACCCCGTCTCCCTGCGCCTGTTCGTGGCCGTGATGGAAGAAAACACCATCGCCGCCGCCGCCGCGCGCGAGCACCTGGCCGCCTCGGCCGTGAGCCGCCGCCTGGCCGACCTGGAGGCGGCCCTGCGCGTGGAGCTGTTCACCCGCAGCAACAAGGGCACCGAGCCCACCGCCGCCGCGTTTGCGCTGCTGAACATGGCACGGGGCGTGCTCAACGACCTGGACGGCATTGCCACGCAGATGCATGACTACGGCACGGGCGTGCGCGGCCATGTGCGCGTGGTGGCCAACATCTCGGCCATCACGCAGTTCCTGCCGGCCGAGCTGCAGAGCTTCATGGCGCTGCACCCGCAGGTGGATGTGCGCCTGCAGGAGCAGATCAGCAGTGCCATCGCCCATTCCGTGGCCGAGAACGCGGCCGACGTGGGCATCCTCAACGAAGGCCACTACGGCGAGCGCGTGACGCTGCTGCCCTACCGCACCGACGAACTGGTGCTGGTGGTTCCCACCGGCCACGCGCTGGCGCGCCGCAAGGCGGTGCGGCTGGCCGATGCCCTCCCGTTCGACTTCGTGGGTGCCCACCCCAACAGCGCCATCAACAACCAGTTGGCCCGGGCGGCCTCCGCGGCGGGGCTGCCCCTGCGCCTGCGCATCCAGGTGACCAGCTACGACGCGCTGTGCCTCATGGTCAACGCCGGCCTGGGCGTGGGCGTGATGCCGCGCGGCAGCGCCGCGCTGTACCAGGGCAAGCTGGCCGTGCGCACCCTCACGCTGAACGAGCCCTGGGCACACCGGCGGCTGGCGCTGTGCGTGCGCTCGGAAGAGGCGCTCTCCAGCGTCGCCCGGCTGCTGGTCGATCACCTGCGCAGCCCCCCGCCATCCCCCCCCGCCCCATGACCCAGTCTTCCGCCCCCCTGCAGTGGGACGTGTTCTGCCGCGTGATCGACAACTTTGGCGACATTGGCGTGTGCTGGCGCCTAGTGGCGCAGCTGGCCGGCCTGGGCCACCGCGTTCGGCTGTGGGTGGACGACGCCTCGGCCTTGCAATGGATGGCTCCCACAGGCTGCCCCGGCGTGGAGCTGCGCGCCTGGGGCTCGCCACCGCCCGGCCCCGGCGAGCCGCCACCCGATGTGATGGTGGAAGCGTTCGGTTGCGATATTGCTCCTGAATTCATAGCTTACAGCGCTTGCCAATCAAGCGCCATGAGCCCAAAGCACCCAAAACCGGTCTGGATCAATCTGGAATACCTGTCGGCTGAAAGCTATGTGGAGCGCCATCACAGGCTCTCCTCGCTCCTCTCGTCCGGCCCCGCTGCCGGCTGGACACGCTGGTTCTTCTATCCCGGCTTCACCCCCGGCACGGGCGGGCTGCTGCGCGAGCCCGGCCTGATGGCACGGCGCGTGGTGTTTGACCGCAGCGCCTGGCGTGCACGGCACGCGTCGGCGTTCGGCCTGGGCCATGGCGGCCCAGAGCAGCGCTGGGTTTCGCTATTCTGCTACGAACCCGCCGCCCTGCCTGAGCTGCTGCGCCACAGCCAGGCACAGCCCACGCAGTTGCTCGTCACACCCGGTCGCCCCACCGCCGCCGTGCGGGCAGCGCTGGCGGAAGACAGCGCCAAGACGACGAGCCAAATTGACCGCCAGCCCTTGTCCGACAAGCGCGAGCAGCTCTGCATTTCATACCTGCCCCACCGGCCCCAGCCCGCCTTCGACGAGATGCTGTGGGCCTGCGACTTCAACGCCGTGCGGGGCGAGGACTCGCTGGTGCGCGCACTCTGGGCCGGGCAGGCGCTGGTCTGGCAGATCTATCCCCAGCACGACAACGCGCACCACGACAAGCTGCGGGCGTTCCTGGACTGGCTGCAGGCGCCGCCTTCGCTGCGGCGGTTTCATGCCACCTGGAACGGACTGGACCAGGCTGCGCTGCAGTGGCCCGATGACGCCACCCTGGCGGAATGGACCGCGTGCATCCAGGCGGCCCGTGCACGGCTGCTGACGCAGGACAATCTCGTCGCACAGCTTTTGGGCTTTGTCGCTGAAAAACGGTAAAATCCAGGGCTTTGCGCAAAACAGGGGCGGCACACCGGTGTCCAGCCCTGGCGCATTCCCGCCGCGGAACATGCATCGGCAGGGCAAAACCAGCTGGTCCACCCAGCGAATTTGCCGGCCCGCGCGTTGAGCGGCCCCAACCCAAGCAACTTGCTATGAAAATCGCTCAAGAAATCCGCGCCGGCAACGTCATCATGCACGGCAAGGACCCCATGGTGGTCCTGAAGACCGAATACGCCCGCGGCGGCCGCGGTGCCGCCACCGTGCGCATGAAGCTCAAGAGCCTGATCGGCAACTTCGGCACCGAAAACGTGTTCAAGGCCGACGACAAGATCGACAACGTGATCCTGGACAAGAAGGAGTGCACCTACTCCTACTTCGCCGACCCCATGTATGTCTGCATGGACACCGAGTTCAACCAGTACGAAGTCGAAGCCGAGAACATGGGCGACGCACTGAACTACCTGGAAGACGGCATGTCCCTGGAAGTGGTGTTCTACGACGGCAAGGCCATCTCGGTCGAACTGCCCACCAGCGTGGAGCGCGAAATCACCTGGACCGAGCCCGCCGTCAAGGGCGACACGTCCGGCAAGGTGCTCAAGCCCGCCAAGATCGCCACCGGCTTCGAAGTGCCCGTGCCCCTGTTCGTCTCGCAAGGCGACAAGATCGAAATCGACACCCGCACCGGCGAATACCGCAAGCGCGTGTAAGCATCGTGTGGCACCCAGCAAAAAGGCTTCCCTCGGGAAGCCTTTTTTCATGGGGGCCTGCCCCACGGCCCTATCAAAAAATGAGCTGCCGCCGCCTGCTGCCTATAGGTTCCCAGGAGAAAACACCCTGAAACCCGCTACACACCAGCGCTAGCAGCTCACTTTTTTCAATCACCCATTCAGATAGGCTGTGCCACCAGGTCGTGCCCGCGCACGCCCACGATGCGGGCCCTGGTGAACTCGCCCACCTTCATGGTCTTGCTGATCTTCTCGGGCGGCAGCAGCTGCACCGTGCCGTCGATCTCGGGCGCATCGGCGTAGGTGCGGCCCACGCCGCCCTTGCGGCCCAGGCCCGGGGCGGAGTCGACCAGCACCTGCATGGTGGCGCCCACACGGCGCTGCAGGCGGGCGATGGAGACCTCTTCGGCCACGGCCATGAAGCGGGCGCGGCGTTCCTCGCGCACGTCCATGGGCAGCATGCCGGGCAGTTCGTTGGCGGCAGCGCCGTTCACGTCGCTGTAGGCAAAGCAGCCCGCGCGGTCGATCTGCGCCTCGCGCACGAAGTCCAGCAGGTGCGCGAACTCTTCTTCCGTCTCACCGGGGAAGCCGGCGATGAAGGTGCTGCGGATGACCAGCTCCGGGCACACCTCGCGCCAGCGCTGGATGCGCTCCAGGTTGCGCTCGCCGCTGGCCGGGCGCTTCATGCGCTTCAGGACATCGGGGTGGCTGTGCTGCAGCGGCACGTCCAGGTACGGCAGCACCTTGCCCGTGGCCATGAGCGGCAGCACCTCGTCCACGCTCGGGTAGGGGTACACATAGTGCAGCCGCACCCAGGCGCCGTAGGGCTCGGCGATCTCGCCCAGGGTCTGCACCAGCTCCAGCATGCGGGTCTTGACGGGCTTGCCGTCCCAGAAGCCGGTGCGGTACTTCACGTCCACGCCGTAGGCAGACGTGTCCTGGCTGATCACCAAGAGCTCCTTCACGCCGCCTTCGAACAGGGCCTTGGCCTCGCTCAGCACGTCGCCGATGGGGCGCGACACCAGGTCGCCGCGCATCGAGGGGATGATGCAGAAGGTGCAGCGGTGGTTGCAGCCCTCGCTGATCTTGAGGTAGGCGTAGTGCTTGGGCGTGAGCTTGATGCCCGCGATGCCGAAGTTGCCGGGCACCAGGTCGATGAAGGGGTCGTGCGGCTTGGGCAGGTTCAGGTGGACAGCGTCCATCACCTCCTGCGTGGCGTGCGGGCCGGTCACGGCCAGCACGCTGGGGTGCATCTGGCGCACCATGTTGCCGCCATCCTCGCCCGCGCGCGCGCCCAGGCAGCCGGTGACGATCACCCGGCCGTTCTCGGCCAGGGCCTCGCCAATCGTGTCCAGGCTTTCCTTCACGGCATCGTCGATGAAGCCGCAGGTGTTGACGATGACGAGGTCAGCCCCGTGGAAGGTCTTGGAGGTTTCATAACCCTCGGCGCTCAGCTGCGTGAGGATCAGCTCGGAATCCGTGAGGGCCTTGGGGCAGCCAAGGCTCACAAAACCGACTTTGGGTGTTTTCGTGGGGGACAGTACTTCGCTCATATCCCCGTATTGTCCCAGTTCCGGCGTGCAACAGGGTGGGATTGCCCATTTCCCGAACGTTTGCCGTGCCCGGCGGCCCGTGAAACCGGCGCGCCCGGGGCCAGCGGACGCCGTGGAATCCGCGTCGCCAGTGACTCAGGGGGCTATCTTTTGATGCCGAAGGCGCCCAGCATCTGCTCCGTCTGCTTTTGCATCTGCTCCTGCATCTGCGTGAGCATGGACTGCGACTGCTCCACGTAGTTGCCCATCATGCCCTTGAGCATGGGCGACTGCAGGCTCATGAACTGCGCCCACATCTCCGGGGTCACGCTTTGCGACTGCTCGGCCAGCTTGGCCTGGATGTCGGTGAAAGCCTGGACGTTCTTCTCCAGGTAGGCCCCCATGAAGCCCTGCATGGCATGGCCATAGAAACGGATGATGTTGGCCAGCACGGCCTCGGTGAACATGGGTGCGCCGCCGGCCTCCTCCTCCAGGATGATCTGCAGCAGGATGCTGCGCGTGAGGTCCTCGCCCGTCTTGGCGTCGCGCACCACCACGCTCTGGTGGTCCATCACCAGATGGCGCACTTCCGCCAGCGTGATGTAGGTGGAGGTATCCGTGTCGTACAGACGACGGTTGGGGTACTTCTTGATCACGCGCTGGGCCGATTTGGACGCGGCACTTTTCTGTTCGGACACAACGAACTCCTCGGGCTCGGAAACCCATGTATTGCAGTGCAACACATTCTAGGGAGGGAGAGCCCCGGCAATTGCAAAGGAATACCCTGATGGCAACTTGTCCACCGCTGCCGCAGGAGCGCCTGCAACGGGTTGTGCACCCGCTTGCCGGCAGCCCACGGCGGGGCCCACGCGCATGCACGGCGAACAGGCGCGGCGCCCCGTCCGACAGACAGCGCCCGGTGCCGATGCGAGAGTCGCTGTTCCCGCCCATCTGCCGTTCGCGGCCTCGCCCCACCCTGCCCAGCCATGCCCGAAGGACTTCACCTGTCTCCCTGGTCTGCCACCGCCCTCGCCGCCCTCCTGGCCGTGGCCGTCGCCGCCATGGCCCACCGCATCGCCGCGGTGGTGCTGCGCCGTGCCACGGCCCCGGTTCCGGTGGTGCGCGCGGTGGTCATCGCCTGCATTCCCGTCATGCGGGTTCTGCTGCCGCTGATCGCGCTCCAGCTCGTCTGGCAGGCGGCCAGCGACGACTTGAGGTACATCGGCAGCGTGCGGCATCTCAACGGCCTGCTGGTGATCGGCGGAGCGTGCTGGCTGCTGATCGCGGCCATTGGCGGACTTGCCAATGGCATCATCGCGCAGCATCCTGCGGACGTGGAGGACAACCTCACGGCGCGGCGCATCGCCACGCAGGCACGCGTGTTGTCTCGCACCGCGATGACCGGCGTGGTGATGGCCGGCGTGGCCCTCATGCTCATGACCTTTCCAGGGGCGCGGCAGGTGGGCGCCAGCCTGCTGGCATCGGCCGGCGTGGTGGGCATCGTCGCCGGCATCGCAGCGCGCCCGGTGTTCAGCAACATGATCGCGGGCCTGCAGATCGCGCTGGCCCAGCCGCTTCGCATCGACGACGTGCTCATCATCGAGGGCGAATGGGGCCGCGTGGAAGAGATCACCGGCACCTATGTGGTGTTGCGCATCTGGGACGAACGGCGCCTGATCATTCCGCTGCAGTGGTTCATCGAACACCCGTTCCAGAACTGGACGCGCACCAGTTCCGAGATTCTGGGCACCGTGTTCCTCTTCGCCGACTACCGCCTGCCGCTCGATCCCCTGCGCGCCGAATTGCAGCGCGTGCTGGAGGCGGCCCCCGAATGGGACCGGCGCGTCGGCATTCTTCAGTTGACCGACGTGACCGAGCGCACCCTCCAGATACGCGTGCTGGTTTCCGCGCGCTCTTCGGGCCTGGCCTTCGACCTGCGGTGCCGCGTGCGCGAGGCACTGATGACCTTCATCCAGCGCGAGCATCCCGACTGCCTCCCACAGGTGCGCCTGCACGGGCAAGGCAGCCCCCCGGTGCCCGCAGGTGCCGCCTCACCCGCTCCGGACGTGGGCTGACGCCTGCCCGCAGTGGCAGGCGTTGCACCCCAGGGGCAGGCGCGCGGCGCGCGTGGGGAGGCCCCCAGCCCAGGCAAAAAAAAGCCCGCACCAGGCGGGCCGAACTCTCGCATGAAAAAAGCAAGAGGAGGGGAGGTGTCAGGGAGAGAGCCTGACAGAAGCATCGTAGGCCCCTATCGGCGTTACGCGCTGACAACGCAAGCAACTTGCCTGTCGAGACGTAACGGCCCCTGCCCGGGCCTATCGCACGAGGCTGAGGCCGGGTCGGCGTGTTGGCTGGCACAAAGCGCCACGGGAAGGCGATAACGTGAGGCCATTGCCCAGGTCCACTCGAAAGGAAAGACCGCGATGCTTCACACCCACGTACCCGCCCCCTCCCCCGTACCCCCCTTCCCTCCCGTGGACACCCCGCCCCCCTGGACGCCCGAGCCACCCCAGGTCGATCCGCCAGCGCAGCCAGGCACACCCCCGGTGCAAGACCCGCCGCCCCACTTCTAGCTAGCGGGCGGCTTCGGCGAAAGCAGCTCAGGTCGGCCCGCACCGCGTGGCGCCGGTGCTTCGAAGGGGAGGGATGAAGTTTCTTACCGCTCAGGATGGCCGCGCGATCAGGGTCGCGAAGGGCTGCGGCAGAGATGGGCCACGCGGCCTTTGGTGGGCGCAAAGTGCCAGCCATGTCATGCGCCGTGCAGGCTGCTGGTATACAGGGATACGTCAAGAATCAAGACCAGCGGTGCCGCTTGCACTCAAGAGATAGCACCAGCGCGATGAAGCACCGCGCTTGGCGGTGCGGTTGATGGGAGACGGGAACGCCGGCACAGGCGATGGCGGCATCGAACGATTCAATAGCCCATCTTGAAATACGCCACCGCCAGCACCGCCACCGTGGCAACCACTGCGGCAAGCCAGAAGACGCGGGTGTCGTACATGCCCAGTTCTGGATCCGTATCCACGAGAACGTGTTGCATGCGGGAAGAATTGGCTGGTGTGTTCATGGTGGTGACCCTTCTCTCTGGAGCCCCCAAGTTAACGCGGCGAAACATCTCGCCGTGTCAGACAAACGCCAATCTGCGTGCAGCCACCCGCCGATGGGTGTGCGCCAGGCTCCAAATCTCGCCACAAGGCACCATGAGCCACGACATCAATCACCCTTCTTATATGGATGCCTCCGTGGCAAGCGCCTGTGGAGCATTGCACATATGCGATCACGAGTGATTGTGGCGCGGGCCGAGCCACTCACCCGTCGCCCCACAGACAGGCCGCGGGATTGCCCAGTTGCCTTTCAACCGCCATGCGGAATGGGTCAACGGCCTGGGGCCAGGACAGACAGGGCAAAGCTGGACGTGGCGCAGAAACAAAAAAGCCGCCCAGTGGAGGCGGCTTAATTTGATCAGGAACCCAAAAAACAGGGTCCTCAAGAATCCCGAAAACCCGAAGTCTGGTTCACTTCAGAAGGAAACTTGGTAGGCGCGATTGGACTCGAACCTAGTTTTGCGGGGATTCGAGGGGGCTAGAGGGATGTCCTTGCACCTAACTCCCTGGGGATCAATCCCCTACACGCCCCCTAAATCCCCCTATTCGTCCCAAGATTCGCCCCAAATCTTGCTTGGTAGTTACGCAATGGAGAATGCAGGTGCTGTAAATTCATACAGTGCAATTCTTTGTCTTCCGCATGCGCCACAACGGCGCCAGAATCGCCGGCGCCGACCCTGAGCTGCGGCGCGGCGTGCGCGGCTGCCCTGGGCCCGCGGCGGGCAACAGCTGGCCACCGGCCGCGATATCGTCGCCCCGGATCTTCGCCAAGATGCCGTTGTCCGCGCCGAACTCAATCATTTCAGCCTGCTCACTGGAGGAAGCGCCACCGTGGCCACGCCGCCCGGCGAGCGCGGCGCCAGCCAGAACACCCACAGGCCTTTGAGCCAAGCCAGCAGGCAGACGACAGCTACGACGAATACCCCCCACTGCCCGCTATCCCACGTTGCCCAGAACCAGAAGGGCTGGCTCGCCAGCCCCAAGATGCAGGCCCAGCGCTGAAACCGCACGCTGCGGCTCTGCGATAGCCAGATGGCAGTCGGACCCAACAGGGCTATCGCGGTCTGGACGAATTGGTCGAAGGGCATCCCCAGATTGTGCACCACTGGATAAATACACAGCAATCACCTGGGCAGTGCTACCGGCCAGGCTTCCCGATGGGTTCGGACATCACTTGCGTGCCCATCAGCTTTTTCGACCATCCCTCCATACGCGGCGCGGCAGTCTTGGAATACGGCTCCGAGGGCAGTGGCGTACTCAAGGACGGCGGCGGGGGGAGCTGCAGCGAGTCGGCGGGCGGCTTCGGCGGATTGGTCCCGCAGGCCGTCAGAGACAAGGCGCAGATGGTCAATTTCAGTGCGCAAAAGCGTTTCACGAGTACGGGCAGCATTCAGGGACTCCTGGTAGGTGGTGGTGATGGCGCGCTCCTCGGCGCGGGCTTCCTTGACGGCCTGGAGCTTTTCGCCCGCGGCCTGCACCTTGGCGCCGGCCATTTCCAGCCGGACGCTGGCCACGGCGGCATCCATGCGCGCGTCCTGGTAGAACCAGGCGGCCAGGGCCGCGACGATGGCGGCGATCAGATGGGTGTAGATCACTGACTTCTCCCGTCGAGCCAGTCGCGCAGCGCACTGCGACGCCACTTCCCGCGCACGCGCAGACCTGCTTCCCACACGATGAACAGCAAGGTGCCGGCCCACTTCAGGGCCCAGTCCCTCACCGCGCACCCCCGGTGTTCCAGCGCACGGTGCCTTCGATGCACAGCTGGTATTCCTTCCAGCGGCGGTTGAAGAGGCCCTGGCTGTAGGCGCCCCCGGCCCTCACCCACTGCAGCATGGCCAGGCATGCCCCGCCCTCGTCGCCCGCGTTGAAGCGGCGCACCAGGGTGGACTTGCGGCCGGACTTGAGCCAGCACCAGCCATCGGCCTTGCCCGGAGCGCCCAGGCCGGTGTTCACGGCCATGAGCGTCCAGCCGTCGTACTGGCCCTGCGTGGGCTCCCGGTCCAGGCAATCGAGCACGCCCTGGCCGAAAACCTCTGTGTGGCGCTTGAGCGTGACGCGCGCCTCGGGCTCGGTGACCGCCTTGCCGGGCACCACGCCATGGGTGTTGCCGTAGCCGTCGGTCCACACCCCCGCGATGTCCTTGTACGGGAGGGCTATGAAGCCCTCCAAGGCCATCAACAGCACGAACGCCCCGGCGCTCAGCGAGCGGCGGGGGTTGTCGCGGATGTATTGGCCGACCGTCATTCGTCGGCTCCCAGCGCGCCCAGGTCGGTTTCCACGGGCCGGCCGCGGCGACGGTCTTCCTGGCGCTCTTGATCGCGGCGCGCGTCGCGGCGCCACTTCCACACGAGGTAGCCGGCCTGCAGGGCGACGAACGCGATGGAAGCCAACACCAGCCAGTCGCTGAGCGGCAATCCCGCCATCCGGGCCCCGCCGGCTGCAGCCGCCCCGGGCGTGGCCTGATACGCGGCCGTGGCCAGGTCGTGCTTTTGCTCAGCGCTCAGATGCTGGTGGATGCCCAGCAGGGCGAGCAGGGTTGCGAGACGTTTGCTCATGCGCCCCTCCACTCGCGAAGTGGGCGCACCGAACCAAAGGCCGCGAAAGCCCAAGAAATGGATCCGGGTCCGGCCGGTACCGTGGTTTGAGAAGGCATGGGGCTCCTTAATGGAGCCGCGAGCCCAGGTAGGTGTGTGCGGGGGATTGTCTGCGGCGCGCCTTCGGCGCCGCAAGGGGGGTCAGTCCTCGCGCCACGGAGCCGGCGGCGTCAGCTCCTCCCTTTTCCGAGCGCGCACCTTCAGCAGTGAGTACATCCTATCGATGGCAAGCCAAAGCACCTCCTCTCTGGCTTCCTCCATATCTTCTGAAAACCTCTTCGCATTCATGTGCACTGTCACCTCCACATGATCTTCTTCTGGATCGTCTGCCAGCCGCAGCGTCAAAGCACGCTTTTTGGTGGTGCTGTAGGTGACCTTCAAAAGTTCATTGTGCATGCCCGAAGTGTCCAGCATCTTCACCAGTCTCCCTAGTTCTCAATGGCAGCGAATTCCTTGCTCCCCGTGTTCCCACGCAGGCGCTGGGCGATCGTAGGCCGCCTGCCGGACTCCTCAATGTCCTTGATGGCCTCGTTCAGCGTACGCATCTGCTCCAGACGAGCTTGGTCAATCTGCTGAAGGGCCTCTCGATCGTCCACTGTCGTTACAGCCAACTTGTTGAGCTTGGCAATGCTGGCGTGCACTTTGTTGCCCGCCTGGATCGCAGCGACCTCAGGATGATCTTTGAGAATCCGCTCCGCTGTCTCGGCATCCCCCGCTTTCTGCGCTGATTTCAGTGCCCCCTCCAGGCGCTCTAGGCGCCGCGTGGAGTCGAAGTAGCGCGACCGCGCCACCTGGTCCTGGTCCACGCGCCCACCGAAGCGGCTGGCAAGTGGGATCTGTGCAAACTTCACTTCCTCGCCTCTTGCGGCGGCCGTGCTGGCATTGATGATCCTCTCCAGCTCCCGGAGCACACCTCCCCCTGCGGTCTGCGCGATGTAGCGCACACGTTCTGGCGTAGGGCTGACTGCGCCGGCCTCGTGCTCGGACCCACCGCTCATCCGATTCAATGCCTTGCTGATCCCCAAGTAAGCCTGGCCAGTCGTGCTGCGCAGCGTGCTCTCACGGGCCCTTGATGCACCGGGGCGCGGGTCCTTGTCGCCACCGATCGACTCCTTCTCGATCTGGTTTCCTGCGAAATTTTTGTTGAAGCCCAATTCGATGAAGGGGTCGGCGACAGTCGGAGCGATGGTACGCAACGCACCATCCATGGTGAACACGTTGCCACCGCCCAGTGGGTTGAGCGCACCGGCGATCTCTCCAACCGCATCAAAGACCTTCTTCCCAGCATCTTTACGATCGCCGATGACAAGATCCGCGAGCACACGACCGGTGTTTGGCAAGACGTGCAGGCCCAGCGGTAGCGGAATAGCTGCGTACTTCTTTTCGCCGAAGGGCGAAGGGATGATGAGCGCCCGCGCCTTGGTGAACTCCTGTAGCTCATCATCATCGAAACCGGCCATGGCGAGAATCAGCGCCTGGGCCACGCCCAAAGCCAGCCCTCCAGCAACGATCTTGGCGCCATCCGGGCCACGCAAGGCGCGAATGGTGCGTTCCGTCCCCTGCAGACTGGCATTGAGGAATGCATAAAGCGGCCCAAGCTCTCGACCTGTGCGCCCCTTGCGGTTGAAATCCACAGTCAGTTCCCTGGCCAAGCGCGCGGCCTCCGGCCTGCTGATGCCGCGGTCCAGTGCGATCTTGTAGGCAGACAACCGCACGGCGTTCTCCATCACCGTGTTGAAGCCATCGAGCAGCTTCAGCGAAACACGCGCTGCGTTCATGGGCGTTAGCCGCCCCTCCTTCTCCAGAAGAGAGAGTTGCCGCTCCACCTCGGAAGCACGCTCACCCCCATCGCGGAAAAGGTCGCGAAACCCGGTCTGCCCGCCATCGTCCTGAAACTGAGCGAACAACTTGCTCCACTCTGTATCCTGGGTACCACGCAAAGTCTTGCCGATTCCCACAAGAGCCTCCGGCACGTTGCCCAGCAGTTTCATGCTACTGCCCCTGAGGGGCGTGCTAGAGAGATTGACAGCGCCTCCCAGCGTATCGCGCACAAAGTTGACAACGCCAAATGCTGGGTTGTACTGGGTGTTGACCGCCGCAAGCCAGCGCGTGGTCTTCCCGACGATGCTGTTGGCCAGATCAATGTTCGTCAGGCCATCCGCGCCCTTCAGCGACGCGGCCATTCGAACAGCGTTCGGGTCCTGCTCATTCAAGAGCAGCACCCGGTTCTCGCCGTGAACCTTGAGGGTGATCGCAGTCGGCAGGCTGCGGTACATGGGATTGATCCGCTCCACCACCTTGTTCGTAACGGGGTCCACCGTGGTGATCGTGGGCACACCACGCATGCCCGCCTCCGCAACCAATGGATCAACGCCCATTCGCTTCAGGTCTTCTTCGATCTGTGCAGCCTGGCTCGTAGGTCGAATGGTCACCCAAAAATCAGGATTCGGGTTCGACAGCGCAAGCCCATACAGCGCTACTTTGACCCGATTTCCCTCTGCCTTGCCGATCGCTGCCTCTCGCTGCATCAACACATGGGCCAGGATGTTTACTGCCTGCTTCTCGCTCCCTGTTGCGCGCTTGTGCACCGTCATCCGGCCGAACTCGACATCTTCGCGGAACATGGGCACATAGGTCTTGTAGGCAGCCTCCCAAGCAGCGATTGTTTCGGCCTTTTCCAGCCCCTCCGCAACCATCAATGACCGAGTGCCCTTGGTGATCTGGTCGACCTTCTCGGCCAACTGTTCCAGTTGATGGCGGCGGGCTTCAGGTATCTCCGCAATGTACTTTTGCGCCGCGGCCGTGGTGAGCAATAACCCCTGGCTGTTGGCTCCTGCGCCGCCGTCTGGCATATCGGGATTTACCTTGGCAATCTGGTCGTTTCGCTCGGGCGCAGCCCGCGCCTGCAGGTAGTCCCCCAACTCCACCTGACTCACTTTCATGCGCGCCATGACGCGCAGCAGCGGCAGGGCCTCCCGCTCCATGAAGGTCTGAGTTCGCCGCGCCACCCGCCCGGACTGCAGCGTCTCAGCCAGCCGAGCGTCGAATCGCTCATCAATCCGGTTGCCGGCCTGCTCGATGGCTTCCTGAGTCCTCTTGATGTCGATACGACCATCCTGGAACTCGTAGATAGCGCGATCGACCTTCGCCTTGAGATTGCCCAGATCAGGACGCTCCCAGGGTGTGGGGGCGTGCTCGGCCCGTTGTAGGGCCTCCTCGTACTTCTTTTTGGCGAGTGCGCGCGCCGCATCACGAGCAGGCGCGTCCGCCGTGGCCTCATACTCTTCCTGGATTTGCTTCAGGCGATCCTGATAACCGGCGCGCGCCTTCTCAGCCCGGTCAGAGGCGAGCCCTGCAGCGTGCTCTTGCCGGGCCTCGCTCAGGCCGGCGTCGCTGCCTGCCCGGCTGTAGAAGATGCGAGTTTTTCGCTCTTCGCGCGAGCCAATCTGGCCTGTAGATCCGTCACTTCGTAGCCCGGCGCGTGCCGCGCTCGCCAAGTCCAGTACGCTTCCACGCTCGGGAACTCCTGCGCTTCCAACGGGGGATTGGGATTGGAGGTGACGAAATAGTGCAGCTCGCGCAATAGTGCGCCAACCTGCCTGTCCCGTGCTTCCATCGCTGCTATCTTGTCCGCGTTTTTCCCGGATGGATCGAGCCAGTCCGTCAGCCAGTCTTCCCCTTGGTAGGACTCGGCCGTTATTGGCGTTGTAGAAGCTTCCATCTCGGTACTCGATCAGTTTGGACTGTGGAAATGCATTATCCAGCGCCTTTACGCTGGCGGCAATCATCCGCTCCACGTTACCCACGTCATCGCCATACACCCAGCGCAGCGCGGGCACGCCGTGGCCGCCGCGCGTCTGGTCCGGGTGCGGTGCCAGGTGCGCCGTGGTGCCGAACTTGAGCGCACTGGAAATCATCTGCTCCAGCCGACGGCGCAGTGCATCTTTGCTCAGGCCGTAGGGGTCACCAATAAAAATGCGGCCGGTGTTGTGCGCGTAGGTCGCGGCGATGTTGTACATCTTGGCGCCAAAGTCCCCCTTCTTGAAGTCAGCCACATTGATCCACACATCGCCAGTGGGCGGCAAGTCCTCTGGGTTCTCCCCCGGCCGGCCGGCCACCGCTTCTGGCCCCTCGTCGGTATAGATCATGTCGTATACCTGCATGCCGTAGGGGCTCGGGTCGCGCACCGACAAGGTGGCTTCCGACTTGTCCGGCATGGTCAGGGTGTACTCCACGCGGCCAGCCACGCTCTTTGGCTTGCTCACCTTGATCTCTGGGTCGTTGTCCGCCGAGATCCCCTCCACCGTGTCCTTATCGGACTTTGGCAGGGCAAACAGTTCATCGGCCTTGGAGAACTCCGCCAGCGCTTTCTTGCCCGCGTCCTGCTCGATGCTGAAGGCGGGCTGGAACGCCTCGCGCGGAGCGGCCGGTGCCGGGCCCGCGGCGCGGCCGCGCTCCACCCAGCCGCGCGCGGGCAGCAGGTAGTTGGCGATGATCTCGCCGTCCGTCATGCCCAGGTTCTTGAACCCAGGCATGTGGGCGCGCAGCCACTGCCGGATGGCGGCGATGGCGCGGCGCACGTAGCCGATGTCCGGTCGCTTCTGTGCCCACTCGGCCAGCACCTCCTCCGCAGCGATCAGGCGGTCCTCGCGCGAATTCACGTCCAGGCCGTACTCCTCGGCCTTCTCCTTGATCTCAGCGCGGCGCAGCGCGGCGATCTGCTCAAGGATGGGCGTCAGGGCATCGCCAAAGACGCCGCGCAGGCCGGCGTGCCCCAGCGCTTCGTGGAACAGCGTGATGGCCGCGTGAGGCGCTGTTGGAAGCTGATCGGCGATCAGGTACACCGTGCCGTCGTAGAACACACCGCGCGGGGCGCCTCCCTTGGTCTGCGAGTTGCGGCGATCGCGCTCATCCCGCACGCCCGCCGGGACTTCGGGGGAATCGATGCTCTCCACCACCTTGATGCGCGGGGCGTTCTTCCAGCGCGATGTCCACTGGTCAACTTCCTTCTGCACCTGTTCCACGGACAAGCCGCGGCGGGGAGCCTTCGTCTTCGCGGTCGCCGAAAACGCAGGCGCCGTCTCGTGGCCTGTACCTGCCGATTTTGCTATCGAATTTATAGCATTTTGCGCTTGCTCATCAAGCGGTAGAGGCCGTTTTTCATCACCGTGTTTCTGTTGCTCGGAGGCCGGGGGGGAATCAGGGTTGTTCTTCTCCTTGGAAACAGTGTCGAAATCACCGCCAGCGCTTGATGCGTCTGCGTCTGCAGCTACAGTTTCGGTAGTGGACTGTGCGAGGGGCGGAGGCGTGTCGGGCGCATCTTTGTGTTGTTGCACAGAGGCGGCGCTACCGGTCGCGCCCTCCCCCGCCGTGGAACTGGGGAACTCATGCGCCAGCTTCACCAAGTCGGCAATGGGCGCGTCCAGGCGGATCACCTTTACCTCGTCGCTGGCATCTCGTGCCGCGAGCCACTGATGATGGCCGTCCAGCACATGGCCCTCGCGCGAGACCAGGATGGAGCGGTTGCCCCCCTCGAAGGCCTTAGCCCTTTCCACCCGCTCGCCGCTGAACTCCGCCTGCGTGGGCTTCAGGTCCCGGGCCCGCACCGCCTCCTCCTGGTGAGCCACGCCGCGCGCGTTCATGAAGTTCACCATGGCGCCGCGGTGCTCAGCCTTGATCTGGGGCATGCCCGCGCGAGGAATGCCCAGCGTGCCGCTGTCCTTGTGGAACTCGGTCCACCCATCGCCAAGGTCGCGGACGGCCAGATCGGGCTGGGTCGGCGCAGGCGTAGCACGAACCACGAAACCACCCGTCACCGGTGCAACCTCATGTCCGTTACCGGCTTTCTCGGCCGCTTTGATCGCCGCATAGCGCACGGTAAACGGCTTGCCGAGCCGGTTCATGATGTCGCCATCCTGAACCCCTGCATCGGCACGCTCCTTCGCCACACGGCGTTGCCCAATCTCCTCTGCAATCTGCTGCCGAATCGCGGGCACCCGCGACTGCCGGTGTGCATCCTTGAGCGCATGATCAGTCCAACTCTGCAGATCCGCCACACTGGAAATTTCTCCAGTCTCCATGTCTACCTGGGCCTTGGACACGCGGCCGCCACTCGATTCCGCCGCATCCATCGGTGCTCCAGCAGTTTCGGGCAAGGCCTCCGCTTCGCTCGTCAGCTCACTGGGATTTGCAGACGATGCCAATCCCTCATCAGCCGCAGGCTGCTCTGCTGGCAGCAGCGCTTCTTCCACACTTTCAACAGCGGGCGGCTGCACAGCGTCCTGTTGAGCCTCCAGGGCCGCCACGGCATCCATCGCAGGGATCGCACCGCCGTCATCTGCAGCAATCGACTCTGCAGGGCTAGGCTCCACCAACGTCTGCGGCTCCACGATCGATGCCCGCACCTCGGGATTCGCACCTGTCACACTCACTGCCTGCGCGATGGCGCGCGTCAGGGGTCCAGATGGTTCTGGTGGGGGAGCTGCACTCACGGCTTGCCCCACCGCGTTCACGCCGCCGCCAACGACAGCGCCCAACGTCCCGGCCACCGCAGCGCGCTTCGCCGCATGCTGGGCATCAAATGCAGCACCAGTGCCCACCGTCTCCCCGGTGTACTGCCCGGCCTCTTCCCCGATCTCCTGAGCCCCCTCCTTCAGCATAGATTTGGGAATCGCCATAGCGCCCCGTTCGGCTGCAGCGGCGCCTGGCTGGCGCGACAGCAGCTTCGCCACCAGAGCCTCTGCCGCCCCTCCGGTAAGGCGCCCAGCAAGGTATGTCGCAGGCGCGGTGATGGCTGCCCCGAGGTAAGCCTGATCTTGTTCCCCGCCCTTGTCACGGATAGTGCTGTAGGTGTCGGCGGCGTTTTGAGCAACCGTCGTTCCAATCGCCGCTCCTTCACGCGCAGCGTTCGCCCGGGCCAGTAGCTGGGCTTCCGTCATCGCTGCAGCCGCACGCCCCCCTTGAGCCACTCTCCCAGCCGCGCCAGCCGCCGCTGCGGGTAGTGCCATGCTGCCGATGGTGGGGAGTACCTGATCAGCCAAGGCGCCTTTGTTGGCCGCGATGACCTCTGTGGCGGACACATTAGGGTCCGCCATGTCTTGTCCGAACTTCTTGCGTTGAAGCGCCGCACGCTCCGAGCCGACGACATCACGAATCGCACGCATCCCACCTTCGGCGGCATCGCTCAGCCCCTTGCCGACCGTATCTCCAGTTGCGAGCCGCGCAAGATCCACAACTCCCTTCACAGCGGTCGGGCCAATCTGCAGAGCACCTGCCGCGACATCCCGTGCCACGGACCCGACGGATGCGGCCGGGATGTCGGCGTCCTTGACACGGCCGGCATACTCGGTTCGCTTGCTATCCAATGGCTGGGGGGCATCCAACCGCCTCGGATCTCTTGCGCTCCCGCGACCGCCGCCCGCACCGCGCCAAGCGCGCGCGGAAGTAACGGTCTCCTGTGGGGATTCTTCAGCCTGGTCAAGCTCTCCCGTGAAATCTACATAGCCGCCAGACGGCGCGTCCAACTCTCCCGTGAAATCTTCGTATGCCACGGCGTTCCCCTATTTCGACACCACACGACGACCATCCGGCAATTCGTACACCGGCTTGCCACCAGACGTGCCGATCTGTTTGGCGCCATCCGGCAGTTTCTGCAGCGCAGCTGCTCTAGCAGGCGGGCTTTCGGCCCCCTTGCGCGCCACCTGCGCACCACCCCCACCGCCCAGCCGCTTCAACTCGCGCTCCAGGCCATCCACATCCTCTGTGCGGCCGGAGGCACGGGCCTTTTGAAGCTCGCTCTGGATGATGGTGATGCGCTCGTTATGCGTTTGCTCCGAATCCCATGCTGGTCGACTTCCCTGTTCTACGCCATTGGCACCAACGCGCGCTGCAATGGGCTGGGCCGGGGGCTGCGAGTTCGCGAGCAGGCCTTGATAGGCCTTGCGATCCTCCGCGAGCGCCGTGATGGAGTCGCGCAGCGCCTGCATTTCCTCATGCTGCGGCGTCCCAGGCTTTGCGCGTGCATAGGTGATGTCTTTCTGTAGCGCAGACAGCACCTTCTGAGATTCCGTAATGCGACGGCTGGTTTCTCCCAGCAGGCTGGTGTATCGGATGCGCTCTTCACGCCCCACCTTGTCAGCACCAGCGGTGGATGCGGCCATAGCCTTCGCTGCTTGGGCTTCGCGCAATGCAATGCTGGCTTCCACCAGGCGCCCCGAGGCCTCCAGCTGCTTCGCCTTGAGTTCGAGGGCTGCAACGCCCGCGGCGTGCTTCGCTTCCGAGTCGCCACCGCGGCGCGACAGCTCCAGCTGTTTCTCATACGGGAGCATCGCCAACGAAGCTACGTGCGAATTGATGGTGGTAGGCACCTCTTTGCCATCCGCATCCACGCGGTTGAAAGTCAGGTCATACGTCTGCACCTTGCCAACCCCAGGAAGGTCCAGCTCGCGCGGGGACATGGAAACATCGCCTTGGATGTTGTACTGGCCGGAGCCTTTCAAGGCGGCCACTGCCCCGTCCTTGTCACCCGCCCGGAAAAGTCTCAGCCCATCCAGCACCCCGGATTCCTTGAGCTTGCTCGCCTTCTCGGCAAGTTGCATCTGATCCATCTGGACTTGGTTCGCCTTGTCCACCTGGCCTGCATTCCGGTAGGCCGTGACAACGCGCTGATTCATCGCCTCGGGCTTGTTGTACGCATCGGCCACAGCTTGGGCGGCCTCTTTCGAGTCTTGAGCTTGGTTGAAACCACCCAAAGCAACTGTGCGGTACTTCAGCGGTGCGGCTGGTTCGCCGCCTGCCTGCAACGCAATCGGGGCAGGAGGCCCCATGCTCTGGTCGCCAAGCTCGCCCTCCACGACCTGAGCTTGGCCAGCCCCGTTCTTCAACGCATCGTCCAACTTGGCCTGGGTATCCCACTGCTTACGCTGCTGAGCGCGCTGCTCGCGTTGGAACGCCCGCTCCTCATCGCGGGACGTCTTCCCATCGTTGGCGTCCAACTGCTTCATGTAGCCCGCCCCGGCGCCAGCCAAGAATGCAAGTACACCGTTTGCCATAGTGGCTCCTCGTTCGAGCCCTGTTGCGTCTTGCAATGGGCGCCAGCGGCGTCATGCGCTGGCAAATGTTCCCGATGATGCTGTCCGATGAGAGGGAAATAAAGGGGGGTCGAGAAAGCAGAGCTGGCACCGCGCAAGCCCTCCAGGCACTAATGTGCTTGTGTGATTCTCAGCCTCCTTCTACTATGGCTCCAGGAGGAGGAATACAAATGAAAAACTGCCGAAAGTCGTCTCCCATTTGCGCCGCGATGTGCGCGCTTGCTTCCTTATTGGCTTGTCCTGCGCAGGCGCAGGTGGAACCACCTGCCGCCCCCCCGCCATTCGTGCCACCCCCTGCTGCAGCTCCGCCATCTGTCCCTGTGTACCCCGACGCTCACAATCGCTATTGGGTTCTGTTGGAAGACATGCGTTACAGAATCGGCGACACCAACGATTACATCGTTGTGCCTGCGGGATTTGTTACCGACTACGCAAGTATTCCGAGAGGATTGTGGAGTTTTGGCCTCGCCCCGCATGGTCCGTACAGCCGAGCGGCCCTGATCCACGACTATCTGTACTGGAGTCAAGGATGCACAAAGAACCAAGCTGACAACCTTCTTCTGATTGCGATGAAGGAAAGTCATGTCGGCGATTTTGATGAGCTGGTTGTCTTCAAAGGTGTGCAGATTGGCGGGCAGCCCTCGTGGGACGCTAACGCACGCGAACTGCAAGGTGGAATGCCAAGAATCGTACCCAAGAAGATGCGGCATATCCCACCGAACGTCACTTGGACCGACTACCGCGTCGAACTCGCCAAAACTGGAGTGCGAGACCCCTCTTTCCCAAAATCCCCCGCCTACTGCGTCCACGGCAACTCCAAGAATGTGCCTGGGGGTGCAAAGACAAAGCTATTCGCGCAATCTCGAATCGTCCCTGCGGGGAATCCAGAGCGTTGATCAAACCAGAAATTTAATCGACTACCTCAAAGATTTCGAAATTCCCAAGCAAATGTAATATTTTGGCAGTACCAAAAAATTAACATTGACCAGCTGGAACAAGCCTGCAAAAAATTCAGGAGGCTCTCTCATGTTTAGTTCATGCTCAAAGCTGTCACTCATGGCGACGCTTTTATTAACCGTTGTACAAGCGCAGTCGCATGAATGCGACTCGATCCTAAGTCAAGGAATTCGAAATACATATAGAGATCTTCAAAGCTCCGATTTCCGCAATCAGTTCAGCAACAAATATTGCAACCAGAATCAGCAGACACAGAGCAGTGGCAACAGCACTGGAGTTGGCATCGGCTACAAGGTATTTAGTTTCGATTTTGACAACAGCAACAGTTCTTCATCCAGCACCCGGGCGTCAAACTGCGGCGAATCAAACGGGCTCAATTCTGATCAGAAATATGTCAATGCCATGCGAGATGTTGCCGATCCTCGCATCGTTGAGGCATGGCAGACCTGTATGAGCAATACTACAGGATTGCAGATTCTGGGTGAATTGAATGGCAGTTCTATCGTCGTTAAATACGTTTTTAGGTCAGCAGGTGCAGTAGCTCGCACAAGCCTAACAACAGACGTCAGAGTTCGCGGCGCCCATTGTGAAGACCCGATTCGGGCTGGGACCGTCATCAACACGGGTGGCTTAGTTCAATTGTGTACGAGGAACGGCTCCGACGAAGTGACCATCGTCGCGAACAGTGACTTTGCACCCGCTATGCTATTTATTCCGGCACCACGACAAATTAAGGAAAACACAGCAGCGCGTCGTGAATCCGCTCCGGACGAGTTCACGCGGAATTTTTGCGCAAATTGGAGGGGACCGGGAGTTCCCGTGATGTGTGGCGGCACTGATACCCTACCGGGGGCTACGCCATTGCCCGGAAGCGTCACTCCACTTCCAGGCGCTAGGTAGGCACGCTGGGGCGACTCGAAATCTATGTCCAGGACAAGGGTGAATGAAACAGTTTTGTACGCAGACTTGAAACAAGCCTTACATATAGAGCTTTGAATACCTACGCAGCCTGCCCTGCAGCGACAGACTCAAGGCGCTTTACTTTATTGTTTAGTCCTTGTATAGCAGCCATCACTAAGCCAGTTGCATCGCCAATATCGATCTGTTTCCCACCTGGCGCAACAGCGTCACCAGCCGTCTTCTGCAGATCCTGGGCCATGGGGCCCATGTGCTCCCGGCCACCGTCGCTGGCCTGTGATCCGTCCTTGTATCGCCACATGGCCACGGGAGTATTGACGATGGCATCAAGCGCATTGTCCGGGGATGCTGGTTGCACATCCTCTTTCAAATCCCGATCAGACCAGCGGGCGAGCGCCCCGCCCGCGACCGATCCGACCGCGCTCCACAACCCACTGTTGTTGCTCGCCTGCGCCTGGGTGGAGGCGATGTTCGTGTACAGATTCCCCGCCGCCGCACTACCCTGGATCGCCGCGCCGTACCCGGCAGCCATCTGCGCATTGCCCTGGTTCATCGGCGTCAGGCTGTTGATCGCATTGCTCGCGCTCGAGTTACCTGCCTGCAGCGCGATGTTGGCGCTGGTCGCCTGGTTGCTGGCCAGGCCCCGGCCCAAGTTGGCGGCATCCATGCGGCGGGCATAGCCCTGCGTCTCGACGTTGCGGCGCGCGGACGAGTCAGCGCCAGCCAGCAGCGCGGCCTTGCCCAGGGCCATCTGGTTCCCCAGCGCCAGCGCCTTGCCCGAGTTGGGGTTCACGCCCATGCGTTGCTGTCCGCGCACCGCAGCCGCCTGGGACGCATCCACCGCCATCGTCACATCGGCTTTCGCGGCAGCGGACTCCGACGCCCGGCGCTCGGCCGTGTCGTAGTTCTCGGCCTCGGCGACGATCTTCTGCTCCAGCGGGCGGAAGGTGCCACGCTGGTAGTTGTAGTAGTCCTGGGCGATCGCATCGTTCTGCCGCATCGATGCCAGCTGCGCGTCCGACACCGCACCAGCCCGCGCCGCCGCGGCCTCGCGCGCCGGCCGCTCCTGCTCGTAGATCTGCTTGGCCCACTCCAGCTGCTCCTTGGACAGCTCGGCCGTGGACACAGCCGCCGCATTCGCGCCACTCATGTCCGGAGCATCGGCGCATTGCAGCATGTGCCCGCGTGCGCGTTGTTTGAAGCGAAGAAGGTCCATCGGAATCCCCTATTTCAGAAATTTCACCAGCTCTGTCGCCACGGGCGTCCAGCCCAGGAACTCCAGCAGCTTGTCGGTCTTGTTGACCATCTTGGTGGAAGCACGCAGCTCCAGCACCCCCAGTTCTCGCATGCTCTCCTCCATGAACTGCAGCATGCGCACCGCCGCGCGGCCTTTGCGGAATTCGGGCAGCAGGTACAACGTGTCCTCGCTGGCAAACCGCGTCCCCGTGTGCCGGCTCGTGCGCAGGTACATCCGCAGGTTGCCCACCAGCCGGCCCTCATGGCGCGCAGTGAACTGCACCAGGGTGCCGCGGCGCTCCTCCTCCAGCCCTGCCTCGATGTCAGGCGCCAACGGCAATCCGTGGCGGTGCTTTTCGGTTTCCTCGAAATGCGAACGGTGCAACGCGTCCAGCTCGGGAAGAATGTCGGCCAGGCGCTCTGCGCGCAACACCAGGGATCCGCAACGCCGCTCACCGAACCGCGCGGGATCAAACGGACTCCATTGGGCCTCCTCGATGGAGCGCACGTCGCGCACGATCTGGCGCGCGACTTCTACCGTCAGCTCTTTGCCGATGTGCTTGGCCAGTGCGATCGCGAGAACTTGCATTGATGACTCCGTGGGCCGCATGGATGGTAGGCAGGCGCAGTGAATAATTCCAGGGGGGTCCACTCAGGCCGGCGCCACCGGCCAAGCAATCGCAAAGGGGTCGCCCTGCTGGGTGATGTCCCGCAGCGCCTGCCGATAGGCGGCCCAGGTCTCCCTGGTGCCCAGCGGCACGTCCGGTAGCTGCGTCCAGTCAGTGGCCGCAATGCGCGCATCGCGCTCGGCCCGCACCGCCGTCCAGGCCGCGCCCTCGTCACCCACCCACCGGCCGGCCCTGTGGTCGAACTGGTGGTGCGGGCTGGGCCGGGGGGGCAACGGAACCAGTTCGCCCGCGGCGGACCGGTACTGCGTGCGGTAGTCGGCCCGCCCTTCGGCGATGGTGGCGCCCGTCACCGCCTGCAGCTCCAGGTGATCGTCCGGGCAGGTGCCCGTCATCACGATGCGCCCGCTGGGCTCGTAGGCGTAGAAGTGCTTCATCGCTTGACCCCAAGAACCGTGATGCCGCAGGTGCTGTCACCGGTCGGCATGCTGGTGTAAATAGAGAATGTGTGCGTCCCGGCCGGCAGGGACACGAAGCTGGACATAGCCCCCAGCGTGCCCGCGATGGGAGTGGCCACCTGCAGCGCCCCACCGTTGACCACCAGATACCAGGGGAAGGAATTGCGCCCATCCCCCTGCGTGAAGGTGCCGATGACCATGTAGGCCGCAGCAACGCTGGATGACACCGACACGGCCGCCGAATAGGGCCCGCTGGCTCCGCTGGGCACCGTCACCGCATTGCCCGCGATGTTGATGGTGTCCACCGCATTGATGGCGTTGGCCGTGAGCGTGCCGCTGAACGTGCCCGAAGCGGCAAGCAGCGCTCCGGTGAAAGTGCCGGTTGCGGCCTGCAGCGCCCCCCGGAAGCTGCCCGTGGCAGCCTGCAGCGCGCCGCTGAACGTGCCATTGCCGTTCACCGTGAGCTGCAGTCCGTCCCAGGTCAGCGCCGCGCCCAGCGAGAACCGGCCATCGCGCCCCAGGTAGAAGCCCGGCCCCTGCCCGTACTCTCCGGTGCGCAGGCCCTGACCATCGATCAGGATGCCCGCGATCTCGCCATAGGAGGCATACACCCCGCCACGCACCACCACCTGCCGGAATTCAGCCGTGCCATCGCCATTGATGCGCCAGCCCTGATTGCCCCCCACCGAGTAGGTGCTGCTCTGGATGTACTGCCCCACGGCGATGGAGCCCGCGCGGATCTTGTTCGCGCTCAGGAAGGCGATCTTGGCGTCATCGATGGCCGCATTGGCGATCTTGGCATTGGTGATCGTGCCGTTCTTGATGAACCCATCTTCGATGTAGACCCCGGCGGGCACGTTCACGCCATTGATGACCGTGGGCGTGGTCTGCACGATGAAGGGCCGCGTGCTGCTGATCCCGCCATTGGAGGCAGGCGCCCCCACGTAGAAGCGGTTCGCCAGCACTCCGAAATCAATGCTGGGCCCCCGCCCCTCCTCGTTCGAGCCCATGATCCCGTAGCCGCCGATCAGCCTCTTGCCATCGGCGGCCACCTGCACGCGCACGCCGTACTGGGTGGACAGGTAGCTGATGCCCTCCGACGAATCATCGATCTGCTGGGACAGCTCCTTGTTCAGGGCCGACTGGGTGATCTGCCCATTCAGCGCGTCCAGCAGCCGCTGCACATCCTCGCCCGTGCGCGCCTGCAGGCCATTGAGCCCGCCCGCGGGCGTCACCGACTCCACGCCGTCCAGCGTGCGCCAAGTGATCCACATGTGCCAGATCGTGGCCGGGTCGGACGGGTAGGCATACACCTCCCCCTGGAAGTCAGCGAGCTTCACCGCCTCGGCGAAGGTGGGCAGCGGGTCGCCCTCATTGCGCTTGGTGCCGTAGAGCACCGTGCGGTCGTGCCCGCGCCCCTGGGGATAGACGGGCGGATCGTGCTCCACGAAGACATTCGTGATGCCCGCGGCCAGCGCGAACCCGGTGGGCGTGGGCGGCGGCGTCAGGTCCTCGTCCTCCTCGTCGGTGCCCTGCGGGCGCGGAATGCGCGGGCCGGGCTCCAGGATGCGGCCGCCCGAGCCGGGCGCCGTATCGATCAGCCCCAGATCCTTGAGGTGGCGCACCGTGAGGCCCATGTCCAACGGGTCGCCCGTGCGGCCCATGTAGACCTGCATCGTCTCGCGCATGCGGGCCTCGAAATTCGGGCTGCCCGGCGAGGGCAGATCCAGTCGCTTGTCCTTCATAGCTGCGCCAGCTCCTTCATCGTCGTGGCCAGCAGCACCGCCTGCACGCCCACCTCGGCCGCGCCGGCGGGCGTGGCCACCTCCACCTGCCAGTCCATGGACTGGAAACCCGCGGGCAAACGAAACGGCTCCCGGCTGGAGACGGTCTTGGTGAAACGCAGGATGTTCGGCGCGCGCGCCGACAGCTTCCCAGGCTGCGCCGCGACCCGGGCGGCCACCACGTCCTCGGGCAGCCCCACCGCATCCACATGCAGGGTGACCGGGTAGCCGGTAGCCACCACCTCGGCGCACGCGAAGTTCACCGGACGGGTCTGGCGCAGCACCTTGCTACGAAACCGCGCCGCCATCCAGGATGCCCCGGCCTCCCATTTCAGGATCCGGTTGCCGCGCAGCACATAGAGCTGATCCTGCAGGCTGTCGAAGTACGCGGCATCGAACCCCTCGTCCATGAAGAACACACCGCCACCGGCCGGGCTCACCATGAACCCCTGGCGCGGCGCGCCCGGCGCTGGCTCGTAGCTGCCGTGGTACAGGCCCTCGTACATCTGGCCAATGATGGTCTGGGGCCGCAGGGCCAGCCAGTCCTCGCGGGTCATCACGCCCGCCGTCAGGATGCGTGCCCCGCCCTCGCCGTACCAGCACAGCCCGTCGTTGGACGCCCAGGCCACCCCATTGCCCATGCTCACCACCGAGCGCGGCGCGATACAGCCCTGCGGCACCTCCTGCGGCGCCTGGTCCAGCGACTCGGGGGAAGAGCCATAGACCAGCAGCGGCCGCCCTGTGGTCAGCACCAGCAGGTTCTGGCCGAACACCCCCAGCGCCACGGGCGTGCCGTCCGGCGGCACCGCGTCGTACTCAATGGGCCAGGCATAGGGCGTGTAGGCCTCGCAAAAACGCACCGAACGGCCCACGATGCCCGCGAGCATGCCGTTCCACATCGGCGTGAGGCATGACAGGTTGGGCTCCGTGTGGTTGTCCGCGCCCCCGCGGGGCACGCCCGGGGCCGTGATCCAGGTCTTGGTCGCCAGCACTTCAGCCACGTCGCGGCCGTCATCGGTCAACGTGGCCGCCGTGATGGCCGCTTCCAGCAGGAAGAAGAAATCAGCGTTGCCGCTGGTGCCCGCCTGCGTGCGGTACACCCGGATGCGGTTGATGTTGTAGTTGTTCCCGCTGGGCGGCGCCGCGATGTTGCTGATGACGGTCGATTCCTTCACCGTGCGCTCCACGGCATCGCTCACCGGGCTGGGCGCGCTCTCCCAGCCCCAGTCGTTCACATAGGTGTAGACGTAGTAATACTCGAACACCTCCCGCTTCTTGGCCGCATAGAGCGTCGCCACCAGCGGCTCGCTGTAGACATCGGAGGTGGTCGGGATGATCTTCTTGATGGTGATGGCGGAGGTCGTTCCGGCATCGGTGGTCTCGATGCGCAGTTGCGGGGCGCCCCCCGCGTCCACCTCGTCGGTCAGCTTCAGACCCGAGACAGGCGCAAGCGCTCCCTTGAGCGAAGTAGCGGTCACCGCGGGCGGGTAGGTGCCCGACCCCGCCGTCAGCGTGACCAGCACGGGCGCGGCGCTGTTCACGGTCACCTGCCACTTGTCGCCCGGCGCCGCGTTGGCGGCGAGCCAGGCCTTGCCCACCACCAGCGCGGCCGCCTTGGGCGGATTGCGGGTGATGGTGATGGTCTGGGCCGCCGTCGTGGCGCCCATGACGATCCAGATGCCGCTGGCCTGGCCGTAGCTGACCGAGCCCTCCCCTTCGGCGCCACTGTTGCTGCTGGGGGGAACATAGACCTGATCGCTGGACGAGACGCCGGCGGCCGTCAGCGCGGCCACGATGCTGGCCTTGGAATTGCCGGTGAGCTTCACCGACCAGCGCTGCACCCCCGCCACCAGGCCGGCCAGCGTGTCCCCCGCCGCGAGCGTGGCCAGGGACGCCTCCGGCACGAACAGACTGTAGCTGGCCGTCGTCACCGCCTGCACCGAATACAGCGTGGCACCGCCGCCCGCGCCGCTGGCGCCGCCCGCGGCCGACAGCAAGGGGGCCAGCGTGGTCGCGCCGGCGTCGTAGTTCGTCTTGGTGCCGCTCACGCTCACCACATCCCAGGTCACGCCCACGCTATCGCCGATCACCCACACCCCGCCGGGGATCTGATCGTCATCGCTGTCCGCCACATAGGCGCGCAGGCCGTCCATCGCGTTGAACTGGGCCGCGAACGACTCGGGCGTCACATCGCCACCGGCGCCTGCGGCAACCGTGGCCGGCTGGGGAGGCAACCCCTTGACCCGCACCACATAGCGGTGCCCGGCCACCATCGCGCGGATGTTGGCCTCGGGGTAGCCGATCCGGTACTTGCCCACGTCCGGGTCCACCTCGCCCGCGCTCACCGTGAGCGATGGCTTGGTGGTGGGCGCGGGCAACCCCAGCGGCCGGTGCACCGTGGGGTTCAGGGTCGGGCTCGCCGACGACAGCGCCAGGTTGTCGGTCACCTTGGGATAGCCGTCGCCCGTGTACAGCGTGCGCTCGGAGGTGTCCTCGACATCGAAGCCCCGCGCCACATGCACTACCGATGCCCAGGACAACCAGTAGGTGGTGTCGCTCGCGCTGTCGCGCCCCATGCGGTAGATGGTCTGGCGCTGCGTCTGCGAGGGCGTGAGCAACACCTGCAGGGGATCGCGCCAGCCACGCAGGTCCCCGCGGCCGGGCTTCTGGTTGCGCGAAACAACGCCCTGCCCCTCGGGCAGCAGCTTGGGCTCCAGTGCCCGGTTCTCCCCAGCGAACGCGGTGATGGCGATGGCGGTCATGTCAGCCCGCACCCACGGGCCAGCCCGCCTCGATGTCGTAGGCCAGCAGCGCCTGGGCGTCCGCGGCCGCCGCGATGGCGGCGTGGTGCGCACGCTCCGCGCTGAAACACGCCTGCACATGCAGCGCGATCGCGGCTGCGATGGCCTGCAGCTCCTGCAGCGTCAGCGTCACCCATCCGCTCGCGGCCTTGAAGTCCACGGTGGCGACACCTGCCGCCTGGGCGTTGGCTACCACGCTCGTGATGCGGTTCTGGTCATCAATGGCCGTGCCCACGCTCAAGCCGCCCGCGAGGGCGATGCCCCCCGTCTCGTGCTCCCAGCGCAGAGTGGTCACGGCCGCCGTCAGGCTGGCGCGCAGCTCGGCAAGGGGCATGGGCGCCACCACCCAGCGCCGCACCCACACCCCGCCCTGCTGCTCGATGGCGCCCGGCTCCAGGGTGTGGGTGAGGTGGTTGAACGCAGGGCGGTCATCGCCCAGGCTGAACAGCCCGGCAGCGTTGCGCTGGTCCTCGTCCGCCAGATCCCCAAACGAGGTGTTCGGATAGGCTGCGCGAAAGTGCGACAGGGAGGCAAACTCCCGTGCCGTGGTGGGTTCGTAGAACATCAGAAGTTCTCTCCAAAAAAGAGCACGTTGGCGCCGGAGGGCAGAACCCAGTCCACCACCATCGTCGCGTTGTCCAGGAAGTGGGTCACGGCACCAGCCGTCGTCTGGCTGATGCGAACCACCAGCGTGGCCACGTCTGCCATCGAGGCAGCTCCGAGCGGGTTCGTGGGGCCGCCCCAGGAATGCACGGTGTCCGTGGTCAGACCGTTGATGGGCGACTGCCCGCCCCCGCCCATTGCCACGCCCGCGGCGGTGCCCGGCGCACCCATCACATTCGGGCCGAGCGCGGTGGCCGACACCCGATATTCGACCTGCAGCAAGACGCCGACGACGATGGCCCCGACCGGGATCAGGGCCGCCGCATTGGTGTCGTAGGTGAAATACCGGTTCCCCGTCACGCCGGGGGCGACCGAGGCATAGGCGTTGTTCGATACCAGCCCGTTGGCCGGGCTCGTCCAAAGGTTGTTGGAGTAGGCCCCGGTGTTGATCGACAGGGTGAGCGTGGACGATGGCATTACGACCCCACCTTGGAGGCGGCCAGGAACGCGGCGGCGCCGTTCCAGTGGATCGACACCACCGTATAGCTGTTGGCCGTCGTGCTGATCGCCGGCGCGGTGGCGCTCCCGACGTACACCACGGTGACGCCAGCCCAGGTCACCGTGCGCCCGCCCGTGGCGTCCTGGGCCAGCATCAGCTGATAGTTGCCGACCCCGGGAAAGCTCAGGGTGATCGTGGAATTCGCCGTGAGGCCCACGACCTGCTTTTGCCCGTTGGCAAAGTCGATGGAGAAATTGCCACCTTGGTTGCCCGCATGGAACTGGGTGAACGTCACGGCGCGGCCAACGCGCGTCATGCCGCCATTCGGGTTCAACGCCAGATCAAAGTTCGAGGCGTGGTCTGCCGCCAGACGCGGCTGGATGAAACACGCACCGCTGCTGTAGGTGCCGAGATCCAGCGCCACCGACGAGTTCTGGATCCGCGCGCTCACGCCCGTCACGGCGGTACCCGTGGCTGTCGGGTCTCCCGGATTGGTCGCATAGGCGTGCAGCACCGTCAGCGGCGCAATCCCAAGGCCGATGCTGTTGTTGAACCGCTGCGCCGCGCTCCAGGTGTTGGCCACGTTCAGCAAGGGCACGGCATCGCCCGAGGCGCCCGTGTTCTTGTCGGCGGCCGTGCCCAGGGTCTTCCAGCCCAGGTCGAAGTCCGTGAGCGACACCTTGTAGAGCACCTGCCCGACCGCGCCGCCGTCGATGGCTCCCGCCACCGCGCCCAGCACCAGCTTGTCGGCCGCTGCCATGAACCCGGCTGCGGCGGTGGTGGCGTTCGCGTGCGCCGCGCCGCCCGCCCCGAAATGGTCGGTGATCTGCTTTTGCAGCTTGCCCAGGGCGACCAGCACCGTGTCGGCGGCCGCAATGGCCGCGTTCGTGGCGGTGGACAGTCCCGTGAGGGTGGCCGCGCGCACGTCGGTGAAGAAGTCGCGCCAGGTCTTGTCCCCGCGCAGGTACTGCGAGGCGGCGCCCGCGGCAATCGCCGGCTCCTTCTCGCCGTCCAGTTCCTGGAGCGCGGCCTGCACGTCCGTGGCAGCAATGCCGCCCGCCGGCGTGACCTGGATGGCCGAGGCCGGCGTGCCCGAGGCATCGCTGGTCTGGGCGAAGTTCTCCACGCCGCCCTTGGTCAGCCGCAGCGCCAAATGGTCGCCGCTCACGTAGGCCTGTGCGGTCGTGCCTTCCTGCGCGCGCAGCACGGTGATGCGGCATTCGCCCGGCGTGGCGTTGTTCACGCCGGTCACACGCATGATCTCGATGTTGGACTCCACCGTCCCGGAGCGCTTGGACGCCGTGAGCACGTAGAAATCCCCTCCCGCGGGGTTCACCAGCGTCCCCGAGGCGCCATCCGAGATGCGCAGCACCCCATAGTCCAGCTCCGTGGCGGGCGTCCCGGAGGTGGGCGCGTCCTTGACCGGCGCGATGAACCAGGTCTCGAAGTTGTTGAGGAAGAGTTGCTTGGCCATGTCACTTGTCCTTGATCCGTACCGCCAGTTCCACTTCCTTGGCGCGCCCATCGTTGGTATAGGCCACCACGGTGACCTTGTAGGCGGCTCCGTCCACGCCGTCCTGCACCCACACCTTCACGCGCGGGTGCTGGATGGCGTAGTTCACCGTCAGGCCCACGGCGGGCTCCACCGTGACCTGGGCCGAAGTCACCGTGTCATCAGGCGGGAACCACTCGCCGAAGTCGATGTCGTAGTCGCGCACGTCGCGCGGCTGCTGCTCAATGCGATATGCCACCGCGTCACCTCACCAAGAAAACGTTGTTCTCGAACTGGACGATGAAGGTCTGGGCCTCCACCGCCGGCTCATCGAAACGCACGCGCTTGATGACGCTGGTATCGATGTGCACATCCGCGCGGGCCTGCACGTTCAGCGGTGCCCTGCACAGCGCGCGCAGCCGGGCCACCACCTGCGCGGAAGCCGTCATCGCCACGGGCCTGCGCATCAGGGCGCGGCCCTTCACGGTCCCGGTCGCCAAACTCGGCGCCACCACCGGGGACCGGCGCAGGGCCCGCGCCGTATGGGTGATGACGGCCGCTGCCGCCATGTTCACCACCACGCGCACCACCGGCGACTCGAGTGCGATGTCCGCCACGCCCCTCGCTGCCACCAGCGCGCGCGCCACCACGCGGCCCTCGGCCCCCACGATGCCCCGCACCACAGCGTCGATCCGGGCACGGACCACGCCGAACACCCGGGCCTCGATCACCGCGCGGGCTTCGGCATGCGTCACCGACCCACGGATCACGCGCGGCTTCACGGCCGCCATTGCATAGGCGTAGGCACGCACGATCACGCGCACCGTCGGGTCGATGTACGTCCCGTTGAGCGGCGCGACGTTGAGGCCGTTGGTGTTCATTGCCGTGGGGCCTTACACCAGCGTCAGCGTGAAATCGCCCGTGGTGGCGTCGCTGTCCACCTGGTACTTGTCGTTGACCGTGAGGGTCTTGGCCTCCGGCAGCGGCTGGCTGAACAGCAGCGTGGTGGTCGGGTCGGTGGGCGTTGCCCCCTCCACGATGCCGATGTGCGTCACGACCACGGGCGCGCCCACCACGGGAGGAAACTCCACGCGGGTGGCGTTGTAGGTGACGCCATTGGCGGGCGCAGCAAAGTCGCCCGCGGGCTGGCGCTGATACCACGCCGCGTCCACCTCGGTCCCCGCCGTGAAAGCGTCCGTGGGGTCAGCCTTGAACAGCGCGAAATACCGGTTGCGCATGTTGGGCATGGCCTGGCCGCGCAGCACGGCGTTGACGATGGCGTTGGCAAGGGAAGTCGAAAAACCAGACATCGGATACTCCTGTCAAAAATCGGATCAACCCGTGGCCGACGGGTCGGTGCCCACCTTGGGCTTGAAGGCCTGGCGCGCGGCCGCGTCGTCGCCCAGGCAGGCCTTGTAGAGCTTGAAATGGGCTGCCGCCAGATCAGCGTTGCCCACCTCTGCGTCCATGCTGTACGCCCGGAACAGCACGAAATGCAGCAGCGCGTTCTTCATGTCGTCCGGCACGTTGACGTTGCCGCCCACGCTGGCCCAGTCATCGCCGCTAGGCGGGGCCACGTCCTGGGGCAGCGGGGCGTAGTCCACGTCCACGCTGGCACCGACCAGGGCCGGCGGGTACACCCAGAAGACCTTGGGCTCCCGCGGATCGAGCATGAAGTGCTGCAGAGCCTTGGTGCCCTGGCGCGTGTACCAGCTGGGGTCCGAGGCATCTAGCAACTTGCGCGCAACCTGGCGCAGCGGCCGGCCGCCCGTGTTGCGAGGGATGTCGATGAGCCGGCTGCAATCGGCGGGCACCGACTGCCGGGGCCCGGCCACCAGTGCATGCGCCACCGTGGTGACCACGGCATCGGGGCGGAGCACAACAATGTCGCGCTGCCCATCGTTGAGGTGATTCACCAGATCGCGCGCGGACCAGCGGTCCCCGGCAAGATCCTTGAGCTGGTCCTGGGCGGCCCAGATGATGTCTTTTGCGGCAACAGTCATGGCGGCCTCAGAAGTAGTGGGGCCGCGCGCGCGGACGGGTTGCAGCGCTGCCGCGCCAGAGTTGGGTGGCGATCTCGCTGCAGCGATCCTCGAAAGCCTGCAGCTTCAGCCCGTCGTCATTGATCCGCGCCACCGAGCCATCGGCGATCACGTCGGAATACTGGTCGAACAGAAAGTCTTCGATGCCCGCTGCTCCGAGTCCGGGCTTGAGTGTCGCCACCAGCACCAGGGTCTGCCCGGCCGCCGGCGCGCAGCTCAGGTCCACCGTCTTGCGATCGGCGGTCGAGACGTAGCGGCCGCGTGCCCCGCCACCCGGGCGCCACAAGTCGATCGGCGTGCCATCCAGCTGCGCGCCTTCTTCCAGCCGCACCAGCTCTGTCTGTTGTGGCAGCTCCATCTCGTAGTTCGTGACACCGGCCAAGAGGCTGATGGGCTCCAGCGTGACCCTCCAGGCGCGCGTGCGCTCGCAAAAGCGCTGGGCGCTGCGCAGCACCCGGCGCTCGAGCATCGGGTCGGGGATGCCGTCCGCGATGAACGGCAATACCTCCGGAAAGAAGTCACGCCACGCGCGCATGGGTTACTCGCCCCGCAGGCCCTTGGCCAGCAGCAGACGCAGCTCGGCCACGGGGGTGCTGTTGCCGCTGGGCAGCTCGATATTGCTGGCGCTGGCGAACTCGCGCACCTGCTTGGCGGTGAACTTGTTGAGGTCGATCTTTTCGCCCTTGTCGTTCACGAGGACGAGTGGATCCACTTCCGGCTGCGCACCGGCGGCAGCCGCCTTCTGGGCAGCCGCGGCCTCCTCGGAGGCTTTGAGCGCAGCAGCCGCGTCGGCGCGCTCCTGGTCGTCCTGCTCGTCGTCGTCTTCATCGGAGGTCTTCAGCGCCTCGCGGTAGCGCTCCACCTCGGCAGAGATCCGCTCATCGCGATCGGCCTGGGCCAGTGCGTTCCAGCCAGCCAGATCCAGTTCCGAGCGCTCCTGAGCCTCCTGCACCACACGGGCCAGGGTGACAAAGTTCTCATTGCCCAGCTCGATCTCGGCCGGGAAGGCGTCGGAGCCCAGCAGCACGTCCGGTGCGGGGGTGGATGGTGCCGGGCTGGTGGTTTTGGCGCTGGCGGCCACAGGGTCACTGTCGATCGTAGCGCTCGCGTATTCGACGTATCCCTCGCGGATGGAGAGCAGCCGATGGATAGCAGCAGCATGCGTGACTTCAGCCACGCAATGACGATGTTCGTTGGGTTTGAATTCGATCTTGAGGCCAAACAGTTCCACGGTCGTGGGCTCAGTGCGGCGGATGGCGTGAATCAGCATCTTGCTTCCTTCTGGAATGGGTTCAAACGAAAAGGGGCCGCAGCAATGCAGCCCCTACACACACACTTACCGGGGCCTGCGGCTGTTTAGCTGCGCAGGTGCAGGAAGGCGAGGATCTGCTTGCCAGCGGAGGCCGAAGTGGCGGCTGCAGCAGTGACCTTCAGCGAGATGCGGCGCGCGACCGTGCGATCAGCCAGCGCCGCGGCCATGTTCGAGGCGCGAGAGATCGAGCCGCTGGCCGTGCGGCCAAAGGTCAGGTTCGCTTCGTAGACCGTGGCCAGGTCGGTACCGGCCGCGTTCTCCACGCCGATCGAGAAGGCCAGGGTGGGCGCACCGTTGCTGTCCAGCTGGGGCCCGCCCACGTCGTAGTCGGCGAGTTGGATGCCGGGCGGGATGTCGAGCAGCGTGATGATGTCGCCCACAGCCAGCGCCACGGCAGGCAGGGTCACATCGATGGGCACCTTGGTGACCAAGGCATCATTGGGTTGCGGCACGCTCTTCTTAGCGGACGCCACGTCGGAGAGGTATTTGGCCATTTCAGGCTCCTACAGGGTGACGGGGTTGGGATGGGTCAAGCCAGGACAAGCAGCCCGCCGAAGCGGGCCGCGGTCATCAGGCGTTGGGGTCTGCGCAATACGTGTCCATTGCGAACACGCCGAAGTCACGCTGGACGTTGCCGTCCTTGGACTTGTAGGTGGCCTTCTTCACGCCCATGATTGCGTGAGTGCCGATCGCAACGCTGTTCTCGTGGTCCTTCTGCACCTCGGTCCAGCGGTAGCGGGTGCCCGTTTCGTTGTCGCCATAGGCCACGAAGCCAGCCTGCGCACCCAGGAACAGGGCTCGGGCAGCGGGCAGATTGCCACCAGCGCCGAAGTCGTTGAAGCGAATCACGTTGCGGTGCTTGTGCAGGATGGAGTCGTTGTACATCCCCATCGCGCCCGTGAAGATCGGGTTCTTCGCGCCTTCAGCCGCAGCAGCCGCCTTCTGGATGTCCAGCCAGCCACCGGTACCGGCGTCCTGGCGCAGCGCATCCGCCTGGAAGGTGTGCATCAGCGTGACATAGTGGTCGCCGCCCTCGATGGAGATGGGGATCATCGACAGCTCGTCGGAGCCATCGCCGCCCATCGTTTCCGCCTTGGCCACGGCCTTGTCGATCAGGCGCAGCTTCATCGAGTCGCCGCTGGTGACGGTGGCCTTGCTGGTGGCCGCGCCACCATACAGCTGGTGCATGCTGTCCGGCGCCGTGAGCGGGTTCACCTGGAAGAAGGGGTTGTTCGCCGACCAGATGTAGCCGCCGCCGTGGCCGCGCGTGCCCGACAGGTAGATGAAATACAGCTCGTCCATGAGGCGCTTCCACCAGTCGGTGTTCACGCGCTTGGCATCCTGGCGCAGGTTGCGCAGGGTGCGCTTCTTGGTCATCCGCGAGCCCAGGTCCGAACCACCGCGCACCTGGTCGATGCGCATGCGGTCGGTGTAATACTTCAGCGGCTGTTCCTTGCCGTCCAGAGTCTCGTCACCGATCACTGGCTCCATGTTCATGGGCATGAGCAGATCGACGGTCACCTCTTCACCCGCTCCGGATTCGAGGTCATCGATGCGCTGGAAGGGCAGGCGCGCGTCCTTGCCCTCGCCAACGAACTTGCGAGCCCAATAGCTCGCCTTGTTGATGGCAACAGCCATCAGAGAGGCCCACTTTTTGACGGCCTGGGGGTCGTTAACCCCGATCAACGTGCGCATGAAGCGACTCCTAACCCTCTCGGGCATGAGCGCTTCTTGCGCAGTTCCAGGATGCCCCTGGCGGCTTGGTTCGTTCCCAGCGCCTGGCGGCGCGTCTACGAACCGGAACGATCAAAGCGTACGGTGTTTTTTCCGAATTTCAACACCCCTCGCGCCCTGCGGCGTGGTCGGCGCGCAACTGGCATCGTTGGCCGCCACGCGTGGCTTGTCCACCACCACATCCTCCCGCAGCGTGACGTAGAGGCCGACACGCCGGCCGCTGCGCTCCTCCACACGCACAACGATGCGGCCACCGTCGAAAGAGAGCTGTTCGCCGTAGCGCAGCTCGCGCACCAAGGTCGTGGACTTGGACATCAGGCGGCGTCCAGGTAGCGTTCTTGCTGCTCGGGCGTGAGGCGTGCGAGCGCGCGTTCCAGGGAGGACCCTTCCAGCCCCGCGAGGTGCGCGAATTCGCTGGTGATCGCGGCGTCAGCGGCCACCGGCACGCCGGCGAGTGTGGGGGGCAGCGTCGAGCGATCGACAGGCTTGGGCTGGCGCGCAGGGACTGGCGCAGCGGCTGGAGCTGGAGTGGCGGCTGCAGGCGCGGGCGCTGGGGCCGGTGAAGCCGCCCTTGCCTTGCCGTGGCGGCGAAGCGTATAGGCCACGGCCTCGGCGAGCGCGTCCTTCGATGCCGCCAGGTCGCCGGGCTTGTCGTCAAGGCCACGCTCCTGCGCTTCCTTGGCGAACATGCGCACGGCACGGTCAAAGTCCCCAGATACCGCACTGAGGTCCAGGCCCGCGGCCTTCAGCTCACCACGCGCCGTACGCAGCTCCTTGCTGTAGTCGGACATCATGGAGTCGAGCTGGATCTGCTGGCGTGCGGCGTCCGTGGCTTCGGCGCGCACCAGCTTGTCGAGGCCGGTAGAAACGCGCTCGTCCACCGCCTGGAAGTCCTCGCGCGACATCTCGCCGTCGAGCATCTGCTGCAGGGCCTCCGATCGCTCGGAACGCAAAGCCTTGCGCTGCTCCTCGATGTCGTCTGGCGTCACGCGCTGGGGCGTCAGGTCCGCATCTTCGTCATCGTTGTCAGCGGCCGCTGGTGCTGGTGCTGGAGCCTCGCCCGGATCACCCGCAGGTGCGGCAGCAGCAGGCGCAGGCGCGGGCGCGGGCGCGGGCGCGGGAGTAGGCGCGGGCGCTGGTGCAGCAGCGCCGGCCGGGTCGTCGTCATCGTCATCGTCAGATCCGGGCGCCGCGCTGGATCCAGGGGCCGGGGCCGGCGCAGGGCTGGAGCCTGTGCCCAGTGCGGCAAGAACATCCTCGTCTCCCTCTTCGAGCTCGAGCAGGGCGTCACGTTCGACGGCACTCAGGCCGCGCAGGTCTTCATCAGAGATTGGGGGCATCTTGCACTCCTTGATTGATAGCAGGTTGAACAGGCGCAGAAAGCGCTGAATCGGGATTTCCCGGGATTTCTTGTGGCACTTCGGCCGTGGGCAGGTGTGGTGTCGCAGGCGTGCCGCTCGCCAGCCCCGCCTCGGTAGCGATGGCATCAGCCGTGTGGGCAACCAGAGGTGCCGCGGCGACGGCCTGCTGGGCAGTGGTGAGCGTCGCCATAATCGCGTCCACCTTCTTGAGTACTTCCTCGATGTCGAGCTTGCTGATCTGCTTGCGCACCAGGTCGATTTCGGCCTGCAGCTTGCCCAGGCCAGCCTTGGCGGTGTCGGTGGCAAGCTGATCCTGCTCCGCCTGCTTGGCCTGCATCGCCTGCTCGGCCTGCAGTTCCTCGGGCGTGGGCGGCTTGGTGGGGTCGCGCTGGCCGTTGATCTTGCGGATGCGGGACACCCACTCTTCGCGGCCCTGGATCTCGGTGGTTTCCACCACCAGGTCGAGCACCGACACCACCACCTGGGGCGCGAAGGTCGCGATCTTGCCCAGCAGGTCGAACAGTTCCTCCATCGCGGCCTGGGCCATCGAGCTGCGATAGTCCTGCGTGTCCACGATGAAATCCGCCTCGCGCGCCGTGACATCGTTCAGGATCTCGCCCGTGGCCGGGTCGAGCTTGTTGGTCTCCAGCCATTCGATGGGCTTGCGATCACCCACGATGCGGATGGCCTTCGTCTCGGTCCAGAACTGCTCGATGTGCGAGAGCCGCAGTTTCCCCGCCTGCTTGATGGCCAGCAGGAGGTTGTCGAACAGCTCCGAGCTGGTGAGCGAGCCCTGATCCTGCTTCAGGCCGATCGCCTTGCCGGACTGCGCCGACGTGTCGCGGCCCAGGTTCTCATTCGTCACGCCGCCGGCATTCCGCAGCAGTTGGCTATCCTGCTCGGCCAGCTCCAGATTCGCCTGGAAATCGGCGATGTTCTTCTCGAAGGTCAGCTGCTTGTTGGGCTTGCGGACAATGATCCCGTCCGGCCGGGCCGCCTCCTCCCGCAGTTCCTCGATGTCATCGACAGCCCCCTCCTCCATGCTGATGCGGTTCACCGACAGCGCGAACAGGGCTTTGGAGCGGCGCTTGTTCAAGTCGTCCTGGATGTCGCGCATGCCGCGCATGGCGCCGTAGGCCATGCCGTCGCGAGCCCGGCGGTAGCCCCAGATCGGCACCAGCAAGAAGCGGCCGTGGCGATACGGGCTCACCATGTCAATGCAGGGAGCCTCCTTCGTGCACAGCATCACCCGCATGCGGAACTTGACCGACTCGTAGAAGCTGGCCATACGGTCCTGCTTGACTTGCTGGTGCTGCTGATCGGCTGGGTTGAAGATCCGACCTGAGAACGGGCCGCCCTGGAACACCTGCACCACCTCGGGCACGCGGTACCAGGCCTCCAGCATCTCCACGCTGCGGCGGCGGCTGTTGTCGAAATAGCCCTCGCGCCGCATGTACGCCGATCGCCCGCCAAACGACGATAGGGAATTTCCCCATTCGGTCTCGCTGGCCCCGGTCAGCTTCTCGCCCAGGTACCACACGTCATCGCCGTTCTCCACGTCCTCGTGCCGGCCCGCCATGCCAATGAGGTGGAGCTTGCTCTTGGGCAGCAGCGCGCACGCATAGTCGAGATCCAGGATGCGGCGGCGGAACAGGTAACGCGCATCGACGTTGTAGTCCACGTTGCGGCTATGGCTGTCGCGGTAGATATTGCGCCAGTCCTCCATGCCCGAATAGATGATCTCGGCCTCGGGATCGCGGTTGGTGCCTTCCTCCAGCCACGACAGGCCGGCCGTGGCCGCCTGCTTGAACGCCTTGCTGCGGTGCCACTGGGTGTCGTTCACGTCGTCCGTGTACTTCACCAACTTGGTCTTCAGCTCGGCGCCCTGCTCGTCGTTGGGCTCGCGCGGCAGGATCTTGTAGTCCTTGCGCATGCGCTTCTCTGTGCCCGACAGCCAGTCGATGGTCTGGCGCGATTCGTTGAACACCAGGGGCGCCTGGCCACGGTCCAGCATGACGCGGGCATCCTCGGGGCGGTACTGCAGATGGTCGTAGTAGTCCTCATCGATCTGCATCTGCAGGCGCTCCTCGGCCTGGCGCTCCGCCTCGTACTCCAGCAGATCCATGAGCGTGTGGTGCCGATGCCCCAGCAACTCGTCCTCGCTTGCCTCTGGAGGGGCGGCGTCAAGGTCGTTCTGCTGGGAGCGGCTGCCCGAGGCGGGCTGGTCACTAGGTTGGCGCTTCTCGCGTTCGCGGACTTCAAACATCAGATCACCTCGCTGTGCAGGTCACTGCCGCAGGCCCTTGCAGTCACCTCGATACCCATGCGGTGGCGGCGCACCTCCAGGGCCGAAGGCTGCTCCAGCGGCATATCGATCAGGTCAGGGATGCCCTCGCAGATGATGTCCAGCATGCGGGTGATGCTGGCGCGATCGTTCATGTCGAAGCCCATGGTCTCGGCCGCAAGCACCGCAGTCTTCAGGAGCTGCGGCGTGGGGTTGCCCTTGGTGTCCACGTAGGCAAAAGCATTGCGCATGGGGATCGTGTAGGCGCCCGTTTCCATGCGGCGGAACGCGGGAAACAGCACCATGCAGGGCTCGGGCTCGTCACCTGCCGTCACGTCGCCAGCCGAACGCAAGTCCAGCCATTGGTAGCTGCACACGATGTCGCCGATCACGCGCTGGCGCCAGGCGCGCTCGCCGCCCAACTCCACCATGGGGGTTCCGCGTGGGCCCAGGATGCTGGTCATGCCAGTGCTCCAGCGGATGGACGCGGGGTGCCGGCCAAGTCGGCGGCTGCATCGTCATCGGTGAGCACCGGGCGGGCCAGCTCGTCGCGCAGGCGGAAGCCCAGCAGCTCCCAGATCTTCTCGACTGCTGCTTCCCGGGCTGCTTCCCGGCCCTTGCCCGCGTCATGCTGTGCGCGGTCAATTGCGCCGTAATTCACGCCCAGCACCTTCGATCCGTTGCGCAGAACCAGCGTGCAGATCGTGACTTGATCCAGGTTCGTCCAGGCGGCGGGCCGCGTACCCATTTCGGACTGGCCAAGCACGCCATCGGCTGCGGTGAAGTAGAACTCGGCGGCGACTTCAGCCTCGATGTCGGCCGGCGTCACGCGCGGGCCCTTGTTGGCCTTGGCCAGGATCTCGCGCTCCAGGGCGTCAGGGCCCGGGTCCACCACGGACAGCGTGGTCACGACGGGTTTGTAGGTGCGCTCGAACACATGCGCTGGCGACCAACTGATGTATCCCGCGTGCCGCGAGTCGTTGGCCTTGCCGCCGTCCTGATATTCCACCAGATACCCGCCGTCGGCCGGGTTCTCACCTGCGGGGTTCTCCCAGCCCCGGTAGGCGTTGTATTCGCCGCGCGTCATGGGCGTGGCATGCAGGCGTTTCGTGCCTTCGTACAGTTTCGGGCTCATGCTGTTCTCCAGGAAGTTGTGCGCTTCGGTTTGCTCGCGCGGGGTTTGACGCGGGCCAGGGATAGCCCGGTTTTGATGAGGTAGCGCGAGGCGTCCATCAAGTGATCGTTTTGCTTCACGATCTGGCCCTTCTCGTCGCGCCGATAGATGCGGTATTCGTTGATCCAGTCCCGGCAGGAGCGGAACACCTTGAGGCGGCCGGTGGACAGGCGCTCCCACATGTCGTAGATGCCGCTCTCCACGCCGTTATCGGCCGGGTTCACGTCCAGGCCCAGGTCCGTGTAGCTCTGCAGCAGCTGCTCGCCATCCTTTTGGCTGCGGCCACGGGCGGCGGGGTCGATGGCCCCGGCAATCCATTCGCCGCGCGCCCGCACCGCTGCCGCGTGCACAGACGGCTCGGCCTGCCCCCGGTAGTGCTGCGAGTAGAGGTACACGATGTCGTTCTCGCGGTCGTGCGCGCCCCAGATCACCGCCGTGCGGTTCCAGCCCACGTCCATGCCGTAGGCGCGGGGCCAGAAGTCGGGCAGCGGGAAGTCATCCACCAGGATCTCGTCCTCGGGCACCGGATAGATCGCGCCAGAGCCCAGCGCCGGGATACCCTTGGTCCGGGCCGCACGCTGGTGCGGGGCGAGCTTGGCCAAGAGCTTGGCCTTGGCCGCGTCGGACAGGTGGGGAACGTCATCCCATCCGCACGACACGATCAGGCGGTCCGAGGCGGCCAGGCGCTTGAGGCCGTCCGGATCCTCTTCGTCGGTGAAGGCCTCGACCGGCTTGGTCAGCTCCTGCACCAGCGGCGTGAGGCCATTCAGGGGCGTGAACGTGAGGATGGAAATCCCGCTGCGCGTCATCAGGCGCACCAGCGCCTCTTCGTACACGTCCTGCGGGCACTCCTCGTCCGCCCAGAAACCGTCCAGCTCGAAACCCTGGAAGATTTCCCGCCCCTGCTCGTAGCTGCGCAGCCACAGCTCCGACTCGCCACCGGACTTGTGCCGCACCAGGATCTTCTCCACCGCGCCCTTGACGTGGGAGCGCGGCACCACGCCGGTGATGCTGTCGCCAGGAATCAGGCCCGTGCCGTAGTTCTCGGGCTTGTCCGTGGTCGCGCCCAGCATCTTGAGCTGGATGATGTCCCGCGTGGTTTCGTGGGTGTCGCCACTGGCGAGCCAGCGATTGGCCTGCGTGAAGCGGTGCCCATCCCACCAGTCCGGATACTCGCCCGTCAGGTGGTAGGCGATCTCGGTACCGGCGGCCACGGTCTTGCCCACGCGGTTCCCCGCCATGAACACCCGCTCGCTGGCCCGCGCGATCTCCGTGCGTTCACCAGGGGGTGAGCCAGGCGCACGGGATGCGAAGAACTCCATGTGCCGGGGATACAGCTCGCGGCGCAGTGGCCCCGCCGCAGGGAACATCGTCTCCAGCAGCCGCGTGCGCTGGCGCCGCTCCACCTCCGACAGCAAGGAACTCAGCTCCAGCCGCTGGTCGTGCGACAGCGTGGACAGGTCGAGCACGCCGGGATCAGCCAGCATCCTGCCCTCCCTGCGGAACGATGGCGGGCAACACCACACCGAACTTGGCCAGCCGCTTCAGGAGCTCGTCGTCGCTCACCGACTTGTGGTCAATCGTGCCTTCGACCTGTACCTTCTCGCCATAGATGCGCGGCTTCATCTTCGCGGCGATCCACTTGCGGGCGTCCACGCGCAGCTTGTTGCGGGCCACGGCGGTTTTGTCGAAGGCCATGGCCACGGTCTGCCCGGTCGCCATATCCACCACAGGTGCGTAGTCGGCCTCGTCCGCGATCGACACGATCTCATCGGCCAGCTTGTCGGCCCGATCCTCACGCGCGCGCGCATACATCTCGGAGCGACTGTCGTCCTTGCGCACCCAGTCATACATCGTCGTGTACGGGATCTCGCGCGCCTTGCAGAAGTCGGCCATGTGGCCGCCATCCAGGATGAACGCGATCAGCTCTTCAAACGCGCCCTCCTTCTGCGCCCAGCGCTGGAACGCAGTGAGAGGCTTCTCGGCGATGGGAGTTGGAGCGGACGGTACCGGCGCGGGGGCAACCTCCTTGGCGGGGGCTGCAGGCGTGGGGAGCGATGGGGGGGTGGCAGTGCGCCATCCGGACGCCTTGGGCGCGGCTGCGTTCTTCGCAGCGGCGGGCGCGGGCTTCGCGGGATTCTTCGGGGTCGGCTTGACCAGAGGCTTCGTGGCCTTCTTGGCGTTTTCGGCGGGCGACTTGCTCGTCTTGGTCAAGTGTCGGGAGAAAAGACGCCGACACGGGGTCGGCGAAGGATGGCGCTGCGGGAAAGATGGTTGCGGAGGCCGGACTCGAACCGGCGACGGCGGGGTTATGAGCCCCGCGCTCTACCAACTGAGCTACACCGCCCGGCTATGAAAATTTATTGCGCGCGGGAATGCAAGGGGGGTGCATCGAGAGCTCAAAAAACAAAACGGGCCCTAAGGCCCGTTGTTCCACCACCGCTCCAGATCGCTCAACGCCTACTGATCGGTTCCCGCCTTCACCGCCTTGGTGAATGCCCCGAACAAGGTTCCGATAACACCCTTGAGAGCAGTGCAGCCCAGCCACACAGGAATCAAGCATTTGAGTCGCAATACACCCCACTTGTCCCCTGACTCCAGGGCCTGAAAGTACGCCTCAGACGCGTCGCCCATCAGCGCAGCCAATTCCCTCTCCCTGAATTTTGGTGGGCACACACCTTGAATAAAACGCAGCGTCCGATAGCCCGGCGCCCGAGCAATCGGACTCTTTTTGGCAACTTTCAGAGACGCCAGCGGCGCAGTTAGGGTTTCTACTAACTTTATTCTTACTGCCAACTCGGCAGTGCTCAATTTTGCAGCCTCAAGCCTCGCCCTCTCCAGCTCTAGCTCTAGCAACAATAACTCATTGTCTGGAAATTCCAGTTCAATTACATGTACTTCTTCTTTTTTTCCATTGTCCTTCATGCAAATATTCCTTGAACACCCCGCTCATAGACATCCACAGATTCAGCCCATGCTCGGTATACCTTGCTGCCAGCCCCAGTGACCTTGTAAAGCACACGGGGAATGGCCGATGCTGGCTTCTCCTCCCTGCGCGACTCCACAAGTCCCTTGTCTTCTAGACGACCCAACAAAACATAGACAGAACCCATTTTGAGGGTGCCGCCTGAGTTATTTACCATCTGCAACCCATACATCTCGGAGCCGGCGGCAGCGACGAGCTGTTCTAGAATGATTGCTTCGGTTTTCGTAATTTTCATAAAAATGATAATATTGAATTAATGATATTTGATATTCTGTATATTTGAATTTTAGTTAAATTATTGAATTTTATTATTTTCGTATGGGGTTCGTTCTCCTATGCACGTTCGGCACGGAACCTCTCGTACAAGCATAATTATATCTTACAAACCGTAAGAATGCAAGTACCCCCAGGCCGATCACACCCACTTTGCGAGCGACGTAGGCCACACCCCCATCAGTTCGAGCTGTCTCCGGGTCTGTGCGCCATAGCGCGCCTCCAGTTCCCGCCGCACCTCCTTGGGGTAAATCCGCTCCGTTCCGATCAGGTAGTGGCAGCCCTTCTCCCCAGGGCGCGGGCCACACCCCGGCCAGCCTAGGCGGCAGTCGGACTTGATCCCCGCCCCCTTCCCCTCGTCCGCGTGACAGAACTGGGAATAGCCCTCCACCCCGCAATGCGCGCACGGGAGCTGGCGCACCAGGCGCATGTAACCCTCGTGCTGGATCGGCGCCTCCTTCGGGCGCGGGATGACGGGATCGTTCGCGGGGGCTGCGTACCGGGCCCGGGGCAGTGGCTTGGCCACGGGGACAACAGCAGGAGTAGACGATGGGGCCTGCCGCTCTTCACAGCCCACCATCAGGCTCAGGATGCGAGCGTCGCGGAAATCGGCCATCACCTCTTTGGCCGCCTTGCGCGTGTCCGGGGCGGTTTTGAATCCCGTGCGCTGGAGCGGGGTGCGGCGCATCATGTGACCAGCCCCGTGAAAAGCCCGAGCTGCGGCTGCTCTGGCGCTGCTGCAGCGGCATGGGCGCGCACTTGGGCACGCCAGCGCGAGCGGAATGCCTCGGCCTGCAGCCCGGTGATCTCTGTCCGGAGGTCGCCTCGGTCGTGCCCAGGGCAGTAGTCGGTGCTTTCGGTGAAGCTGCCCTGATAGCGCAGGCGCACATGGAAACTCCCGGCATGCACGGCACAGGCCTGGCAGAGCGGCGCGTCACATGTGTGCACCAGCCGGTATCGTATGGGGACGCCCCAGGCCGGGCAGGTCATGAGGTTCGGAGCTTCCTTGGACATTTCCCCGCGCTTGCGCTCCCAGCCTATCCAGGAATCGCACAGCAGCTCGGCCTTGCCGCCGCAAAACAGGCACTTGCGGGCCGTCATCGTGCAGCACCCTCCACCGCCCCGGCATCCGCACGCAGCTGCTCGAAGTAGAAGATCACAGGCTTCGGCTCCAGCAGCACCAGACCATATCGCACAGCCCTGCGGAAGGTGGACACGTCGCGCGCCAGCACCTCGTTGCTGCGCTCTATCATTCCGCGCCACGATTCGAGGCTCATGGCGTGCTTGTCGATGTTGCAGGGCGGGCACGCTGGGTTCATGTTCTCCACCGTGTCACGGTGCGGGTAGTCGGGACCGCGTGAAGGCGTCGTGAATCCTGCGCGCTTGAACCAGTCGTTGCGCACGATGGGTTCGATATGGTCGGCGTGCCACTTCTCGCCCAGCGGATGGCCGCAGTACGCGCACCGGCCGCCAAACTTCTCGCGCAACGCGGCGCGATCTGCCTTGGTGAGCTTCTTCGTCATGGCGCGATGCCCCCAATGATTTCCCCCGTGTCCGGGTCCACCTGCATGCGCTCCCACTGGTCGAAACTGGCCGGAAACGTCACGCCCAGTTCGGTTGCGGCAAAGGCACTCACCCGGTCGATGAGCTGGCTGTAGCCCTTCACGCCCAGGTCCTCGGTGCTCACCCGCTGGCGCCGGCGCACCTTCCTCCCCGTGATCGGGTTCTTGGTCGTGACCGTCTTGTGGCCCAGGTACTCCGCGCGGAAATACTCCTTCCACACCTGCAGCGGGAAATGCGCGCCGTCGGCGCCCACGGCCTGCGCCGCGATGGTCTTGAGCACCACGCCGTGGTAATACTTGCGCTGGCGGTCGGTCTTGGCGTCCTCGTGCAGGCGCACCTCTACCTCCAGGCGGTGGCCCGCCTGCCACTGGGTCATGCACCAGGGCGCCACGCGCTGCAGGAAGCTGGCGCGAGCCTGCTCCTGGGTGGACCAAACGGCGTGCAATGCGATGTCAGCCATTGCGCACCTCCACCTTTACCATGCCGCCCAGTTGGTCGGACTTCACGAGGGTCAGGGCCCAGGTCCTGTCATTCACGCCCAGCACGTCGCCCAGGCCATCGAGCCCGGCCTTCATGCTGGCCAGCATGTTGTCCATGTCCCGGTGGCGCCTGTCCGGCAGGAAGAAGGTGATCGTCATGTGCAGGGAGTCCGCGTCCATACGCTTTGCGCCCTGCGCTTTTGCCTGCCAGGCGCACGCGGCCCGGTAGGCTTTCTTCGCCCGGGCCAACTTCTTCCAGTGCTGCCTAGTGTTGGGGTTCAGCTCCTTGGGCGGCCATGGGAGCGTCAGCGCCAACATGCTTTCTTTGCTACTCATTTTGCAGCACAAGAGTATCAAGCTACGCCAACTGGCAAGCGGGTGTCGTTGGCCGCCTCGAAGCCCGACAGGAACGACTGGGCGCACGCGGCGCGGTTTTGCGTTGTGTGCACCTCGGCATCGAGGTACGCGCGGTCAGCAGCAGTCACCGGCATGCGCTTGGCGGCCACTTCGCGGCCGACCTTGTACAGCTGCTGCAGGTGCTCCTGGCTTGCTGCGAGCGCAGCACACACGTCGTTAATCTTCATGGTTGCTCTCCTTCCGTCGATGGGGTGGATTCAGGATCCGGGGTGCGGGGCGCCAGCAGCTTCTTGATGCGGACGCGCTCCTCAGGGTTCGGTGGGCGCGTGGCGAGGGGCTTGTGCTCAAGCGCTGGGCGGGCATCGGGAATGGGGTCACCCCAGCCTGCGTCCATCTCGCGCTGCAGCGCTATTTCCCAGCGCTTGCGGCAGGCCCCGAACGACAGGGCGCGCAGCTCGTAGTCCATGGCCGATGCGGCGCGGTACACGGCAGGGTGCGTCCACACGCCCTTCTGGCCCACCGCGCGCGCAGCCATCCCGGCCTTGGCTTCCTCCCACGCGTATTCCGGTTCCAGCGATGGGCGGCACAGCACCTTGAATTCGCCCAGCGTGGGCGCGAAACGACGGTTGGAGCAGGCGTTCAGCCCACGCTCCAGCTCGTGGCGGCGGAACCCCGCGAGCCGCTGGGCCCACTCGCCGCGCAGCTCCTCCAGCGGCACGGCGCCAAAGGCGTCCGCGAACTTGGTGCCCAGCTGCGCGCGCAGGCTCAGCATCAGGGCGTCAACGGCGGCTACGGGGAGCGCGTCAACCGACGAAACGGGCTTCGACATCGACAGTGCGCTTGTCAGGCTCTGCATGCTGGTCTCCGGGGGTGAGGGTTGATCCGATGCCTGCGAGCCAGTCATCACGGGCGTCGCGGCGGGGTTGGTTGGCGGCGGGCTGCGAGCGCGCGATGGGCGCCCAGTCGGCCAGGTAGTGCTCGTCGGGTCCGAAGAACGTCGCGGCCTGCTTCACGTACTGCGGCTCGGTTTTGCTGGCCGTGCAGAACGCGGCATAACGCTGCGCTCCGGCCAGCAGCACCTCGGCCGTCACGCCGCCCTTGCGCCGCGCGGCCCAGGCCTTGTGGGCCTTCGTCTTCGAGTCGCCAGGGCGATCGGGGTAGGCCTGCCACGCCGTCTCGAATTCGGGCGGGTACTTCGGCCTTTCGCCGGATGCGCCATTTATGTCTTCACCGATAGGTGAAGAAGGTGATGGTTTAGGGCAATCCTCATGCAATGCTTGTTGCATGCTTGGAGCATTCGCTGTGGCATTGCCAGGAGCATTGCCCGGGGCATTGCTTGAGGGTGTGCCTGATGGTTTGCCCCAGCGTGCTTCGGCTGCGGCCTTGGCCTTTGCTACAGCAGTGCTCTTGCGAATGCCTGCAGCATTCAGCTCCTTGTCGGCACGCGTGTGAATCCACAACCCGTCCCGGACCTCGAAGAACCTAGCCAGGCGTGGGCCCAGCTTCTTCCATTCCGCCGGCGTGGCGCGAGCGATCGCCGCCAGCTCGTCGGCATCGTCGGCCAGCGGTCCTTTGTTGCGCCAGTAGGCGAACAGCAGCAGCAGGTAGCCACCATGCTGGTCGCGCGTCAGCGCCATGGTGTCGGCAAGATATTCACCGATCCACAGGGGCATCCAGGCGTCCACTTTCTCGGAAGTGCTCAAGCGGCCCTCCCCTTCACGCGCAGCGCGAATGGCAGGGTGGATGTCATGCAGCCTCCAGGTCGAGCGTGTCGAAAAGGGAGGGCATCGAGATCTCGCGCTCCATGGCCTGGCAGTAGGAAACGCCATCCAGGAAGTAGTTGGAGCTCAACTCGCATCCAAGGCCCCGCCGTCCCAGCTTCACTGCCCGATACGGAACGGTCATCAGCCCGCCGAACGGGTCATAGACCACATCGCCCTTGTTGCTCCACTGCACGATGGCCCGGTCGGCGATGTCGAATTGCATGGGGCACAGGTGCATTTCCTTGCCCTTGGCAGACTGGGCGCCATTGAGCGTGAGCATGCGCGTGATGTCGCTCCAGACCTCATCGCTCCAGCTCTGGGGCTGCAAAAGCATGAATGCAGATGGCAGCTTGCCTGCGTCCTCCAGGATCTGGGCGGCGCGAACGTGGTTCTCGTAGCTGTAGACCGCCTCCAGGCTGTGTCGCTTGAACAGCTGGAAAATCTCGTCGTAGGGGAGCCCCAGCAGGTGGGCCGGGTCCAACAGCCGATCGCCGCTTGATCGCGCAAAGCCGTGGGCGTCGGTTTGCCAGCGTGCACGGGTGTATGCGGGACCGTGCGCAGCAACAGGCCCGAAACTCCCGTTGGCCGCGTCCTGGAACTCCAGGTCGGGCTCCTTGAACTCGCGGCCATCGACCAGTCGCACCCATGCGACCTTGCTTTTCACCACGGGGATGTCGGCATACGTCTTCTCGGTACTGCTGGGCGGCTTGCGGAAGATCAGCAAATACTCGGGCATGCCCACGCCCATCTTGGTCCCGTCCTTGCATTGCTCGGTCCAACTCAGGCGGTAGGTCTGTGCGTTCTCGCGCACCACGTCGGTGACGATGGTCTTCATGCCCATGTAGCCGAAGCCGTGCTTGCGGAAGCACTGAATCGTGTCCAGGTGGAACGGGTAGACCGTCTGGTAGTGGTGCTCGCCCAGGCCGCTGGGCACGATGCGGTCCTTGACGTGAATGGCCGCGATGCGCCCCGGCTGCAGCACGCGCAGCAGCTCGGGCACCAGATAGTCCATCTGCGCGAAGAAATGCGCGTTGTTGTCGGTGTGGCCGAAATCGGCGTAGTTGGGCGAATACTCGTACTGCGTGCTGAACGGGATGCTGGTGAGCACCAGGCCCACGCTGCTCTCGGCCATGGAAGCGGTTTCGCGCACGCAGTCGTTGTTCACGCAGGTGAAACGGTCGCCCTTCACCTCCACGCGCTCCACGCCCAATTTCCGGGTCAGGGAGTGCACCATGCCGGCCTGGGAAAGGCCGAACTCTCGAATAATTTCTGTCATCTTGGCCACCATCTGGTTGTGCTGGGCCCACTTGCGCTCCAGATCACGGCGGATCTGGCGCTCGGCCTCGGTGTAGATCAGGTCGATGCGCACGGGGCGCGTCTGCAGGAAGCGCTGGATGCGGTGGATCGCCTGGATGAAGTCGTTGAACTTGAAGCCGATGCCCATGAAGACGGCCCAGGCGCAATGCCGCTGGAAGTTGCAGCCGCTGCCCGCGATCACCGGCTTGGCCGCCAGCTCCTGGAACAGCCCATTGCTGAAGTCCACGATCGCCTGCTCGCGCTCGTCCAGGTCCTGGCTGCCGTAGACGCTGACGGCGGATGGAATCGCCTTCTCGATGGCAGCGCGCTCGGCTTCCAGGTCGTGCCATAGGATCCTGTGGGCGCCCGGGTTCTCGGCTCGGATCTCCATCACCTTGGCAATCCGGGCATCCAGGCTGTCGCGCTTCTCGCGCGAGGCCTCGACGATGCCGATCGCCTCCGCCTTGAACATGCGGGCCTGTCCGTAGACCTCATGCCCGGCCTGTGCGTGGTCGGCCGCGATCTCGTGCCAGCGCACGTCCAGCGGCGGCAGCTCATAGCCCTCGTCGCTGAATCCCAGATCGCTGGGGCGCTGGACGAACAGCCCCCAGGACGCGCACCACAGCCAGAACTCGCGCTCTTTGTGTGGGTGAATGGTCAGGTGGTCGGCCTTCTCGCTATTGCGCTTGAAGAAGCGTGTCTTGGCCTGGCCAACATCCATGATTCCCAGGAATGCGCTGTACGCCAGCAACTCGATGAATTCGTTCGGGCTCGGCGTGGCCGTGGCCACGAACCGGTATCGGACACCATCGCTGCGCACGCGGGCATCGATAGTCTTGCGATCGCCCGCAAAAAGCGCCATGAACTCGCGAAAGGTCTTAGTGCCGCCAAAGCCACGAAGGCAGGAGGCCTCGTCCAGGCTCGCGACCGCGAACAATGTGGGGTCCAACTTCCCGTCGCGGATCGTCTCGTAGTTCGTGAGGTAGATGCCCTCGGGGTCATCGCACTCCTCGATGCGGCGGACGAACTTCACGGTGATGCCCAGCATCGCAGCGTCGCGGATGAACTCCTGCCGCACGCCCAGGGGGAGGACGATCAGCGCCATGCCACCGGCCTTGGCGCGGGTGATGCGCACAATCTCCAACTGCATCACGCTCTTCCCTAGGCCGAAAGCAGCGAAGAGCGCGCGGCGTCCGCCACGCACGGCCCAACAAACCATCGCGATCTGGTGGAGCTTCAGCAGCGGGTTCACCTCGTGCGGCTCGCAGGGGACGCCTTCCTCGGCAGGCAGCGTCACCTTGGCGCGCAGGAATTGCTCGTAGGCATGCATCAGGAGGCCCCCTTGGTTCCGGGCAGCACGATGGAAGCGGGCTGCGTCTTGGGGCCGCGCTTCGCTGCGGGCCGGGCCTGCGCTGACGAACCACCGCGCACGAAATACGCAGCTGCGAACGCATTGGCGGAGCTGCGCGGCCTGCCATCGGGCCAGCACCGCGGCATATCCGTAGGGCGATCGAAGTCGGTGGAGCGATCAGACACGGCGCACCTCCCGGCCGTGGGCCAATATGAAACGCAGGCTCAGGTTGAACTCGCCGGGCGAAAGCTCGTCGTCGTCATTGACCTCGCGCACCACCACCTCGGGGTGCGCACCCTCCTCCACCCGCCGTACCTCTAGCAACTTGCCGGAGGGCATGCGGAACCGCCTGTAGAGACACATGGCAGCCGCGCTCATCAGTGCACCTCCGGCAGCGGCTGGCGCGAAATGTCAGACGACTTGCAGACCGCGCGCAGGCGGGATTCGTGCACCATTTGCAGATGCTCAGCGCCGAAGACATCCACCGACAACACGTAGTCCACATACTCGCTTTCCGAGCGGAAGCCCAGCTCAAGCCGGCGGCGCAGCATGCCTTCTTTCAGTTCATCGGACACGCGTGCATCGACCTTGGCGGTCTTCTTGCCGCCGATCACGGCACGGGCAAACAGGACGGACAGTTTGTTCAACATAGGGGACCCTTCTTGGGTGAGGTTTGGTCAGGCGCAGCGCGCCAGAAAGGAGGTGGTGCCCGCCCTCTCTCGGGGCAGAATGGGAGTTCCTACACAACCATTCCCGAGAGGGGCGAACATGCAAGAAGTACTCGCAAAGAACCGGGCCGACGAAATCATCAACTTGCTCCTGGCGAACAATCCGAAGTGCCTCGGGGACTACTCGCTGCTTGGCGAGAAAGAGGCGAAAGAAGCTGCGCAAATACTTGCCACATTCCGGCAGGAATTGATAACGCAGCTAGTGAAGCAGCCGTAGCCCTTTCGTCGCCCGCGTGGTGTTTGGCGGCCTGCGCAGCCAGGTATGCCTGGGCAACTTTGGCGCCGAACTCCACAGGATCGGAGTGCTTGGCTACGTGCGCCTGGGCCCATTGCTGGGCAGCGATCAAAGCGAGGTCATGCATGGGACGCCTCCTCCGCGCTGCTAGGCGCAGCTACCTGCGCGAGCTTCGCCCCCTTCATTTGCATGGCGACCTCACGGACCTCATGCGGCAGCGGAAAGCGATCAGTGCGGCGCATCCAAACGCGCAGTGCTGCGACAGCTCGGGCGGCCTCCATTGGGAAGAGCGCATCACAATAGACGCCCTCCGCCTCAGCAGAAAACGGGGGCAACGCCAGCACTTCACGAGCGGCCCGAACATATTTCAGGAACATTTCCATGTCAGAAAACCTTTTCAAAAATCACTCAATCAACGACATCCAGGCGTGCATTGCCAAGGCGTTGACCGAACTCGCAGGAAGGGAAATTCAGGTGGGCATTTCCGAACTGAAGGTGTCGAACGACACGCTGGGCCTGAGTTACAGCGCTGCGTTCGATGTGTCTGCCAGCTACAAACAAGAGTGGGTCCCGGGCGAAATACCGTTCTGATAGCTCTAGCCATGGGTCAGGCCTCCACCTTTGCGGGCTCGGTAGCCGCCAGTTCGGGCCAGATCAGGTGCCAGTCGTTTGGGCGCAGGTCGCGCCGAGTTACCGCGCCGGAAGTGGCGCGTTCAATGGCTACGCAATGGGTTGGGCCAGGCCTGCGATTCGCATACCCGTGCTGCCACTGCCGTATCTGAGCATCGCTGGGCACGCCAGAGCGCTTGCGCAGTTCACCAACCGTGAGCGCCCCTGGGCTCGCTAAATATTCGGACAAGTTCATGATCCCGAATCTATAGCATTTGCTACCGATATTCAAGTAGCCAATGCTCTTGTAGCGCCTGCTACTGTTCTCGGTATGGACGAACAATCAATTCAGACGTGGCGAATTCAGCGGCTGGCCGCTATGGTCGAGCGAGAGGGAGGGAAGGCCGCCGCGGGGCGGAAGCTCGGCTATCGCGACGGAGCTTTCGTGGGGCAGATGCTGCGCGGCGAACGGCCAATTACGGAGAAAACAGTTCTGGTTGTCCACGGGCTCTTGGGCTACGCCGGGTGGTTCGATCCACCGACAGCCGATGGCCGGATCCCAGTCGCCGCGCCTCACGCCGCTCCTTCGTCAGACCCGTCCGAACCCGCTGACTTTGTTATCACCGAGTACGCCACCGGTGGGGGCATGGATACCCAGGGTCAGCTCTTGCTGGACGATCAACCGGGGATCATCAAGAGTTGGCGGGTGAGCCACGACTGGGTGCGCCTGAACGTCCCCTCACATACAGGCATCAGGAACCTCTGCATCGTGACCGGCTTTGGCCCTTCCATGCGTCCCATGTTCAACCCTGGGGATCCCCTTCTGGTGGATACCGGTGTGAACGTGGTCAACCACGAGGGGGTCTACTTCTTCCGCGTCGGTGAGGAAGGATTCATCAAGCTCATCCAGCGCGTGCCCGAGTTTGACGGACCAGGGTTCAACCTGCGGATCATCTCCAAGAATCCGGATTTCCCGTCCTATGACCTCTCGCCCAAAAACCCTCACTTTCAGGTGCTTGGGAAGGTGCTGACGGTGTGGCGCAGCGAGCAATACTGATTCCTGGCAATCTGGCCGCTCTGTTCGTCGCCATGGCGTGCGCCTGGCCGCAGGCCGCCACCGCTCGCATCGAACGCGACCGCGCACAGGTGCGCTCCTTCCGTGTCGAGCACCCCTGCCCCACTACTGGCCGCACGCGCGGCGCCTGCCCGGGCTGGCATGTCGATCATGTGATTCCGCTATGCGCAGGCGGGACGGACAGGCCCAGCAACATGCAGTGGATTACCCGCGAAGACCACTATTTCAAGACAGTGGTGGATGTGCGGGAATGTAGAAAAACGAAGAAAGAGAAGCTGTGATCCTGACGCTGCACATCAGCAAGATTGAGCCTGGCAACTACCGTGTTGCAGCTATGGACGGAAGAGAGGAACTGGAAGAATGGGGGGCGCCGAGCTATCGGTGACTCCATCAGACAGTGCGGGCAAGCTGAGATGCCGGATCTATCCGGGTTCCACATTTGGTACGAGCACGTTTGCGCTGGAACAGTCTCTATGTCCAACATGCGCATTGATCCAGAGGGCCTAGCGCAGCGGCTGATGTCGCGGCACGGGTAGTTCAAGAGCTAGCGAAAAGCAGGAAACAAGGAGAGAGGGATGACAAAGGAATTTGTTGCGACACGACTGCGTTCTATGGAAATCGTGAAATTCAGGGGACTGGAAAATTTAAGTTTTGAATTGGGAAATCAAGTAACGTTGATCTGCGGAAAAAATGGCACCTCCAAATCATCACTGCTAGGGATCGCAGCCCAGATTTTTAGCTTTGAAAAAGACAATATCGATGGATCCGAACTCGAATATATAACCATTCCCGGAAAACAGTTCAAGTCACTCCCTAGAGAGCATTTCAGATTTTCTGACAAGTATGACGGCCCCTCTTCTATGGCTGTCAATTTCGTAGTGCACGATGGCTACACGGCATCGGATTTCAATTCGAGCTTGGAATTAACGACTAGAACAACTGACAGTGGTACAAAAAAGGGGCGTCCCGTAGTAAGAGGGAATACCTCAATTAAAGGTGTGGACAACACAAGTAGAAACTATACGCATCCCGTAATCTATCTCAGCCTTCGACGACTAATTCCCATCACGAATCGCACCACTTACACCCCTCATGACTATGCATATCTGACAGCAAATAAAAATGCATTCACAAGTCTGAGCAATGAACTGCTAAATAGAACATCAACGGATCTTGCTGGAACCAAAGGAACGATTAATTCTGCAGTCGCGTTTGGCAAGAATTATGACCAAGACTCTGTATCAGCAGGAGAGGATAATGTTGGTCAAATAGTGCTGGCACTCCTGTCATTCCGAAAACTCAAAGAGGAGTATCCCAATTACCACGGCGGACTCTTACTTATAGACGAAGCTGACGCAGGACTGTTCCCCGCTGCCCAAAAAAAGCTTTTGGACGTGCTACACAGAGAATGCAACGATCTGAAAATTCAGGTTATGATGACCTCTCATTCTCCGACCATGATTGAGCACGTCCATGAACTCAGTCAGGTATATAGGAAAAACTATAAAACACTATACCTTACAGATTCCTATGGACCGGTTCAGGCCATGGATAATTTGTCGTGGCCTGAAATTTATGCCGACATTAGCACCGTAACAATTGCCATTTCCGACACAGCTAAAAGCCCAAAAGTGAATGTGTATGTCGAGGATCCGGAAGCACAGGATTTTTACGCACAACTCACCATGCGCCAGCCAATTAAGAAAATTACAAAACCAATTCAAAATGTGACACTGGGATGCGGGAACTATGTAAACCTAATTGATGCTGGAATTGAGGAGTTCTCCAAAAAAAGCATCATCATTCTTGATGCAGATGCAAAAGATAAAGCATCCCATTGCAAGACGGTCGTTTTTTTACCTGGAACCCTACCCCCAGATCAACTAATTTTTGAGTATCTATTCAATCTCGCACCAGAGCACGATATCTGGAAAAATAAGATCAAATTCACCCGAAAAGTTCTCACCCAAACCGCGAGCGCAATCATATCCGAACTCAGCATTACGAGTGACAAGGTGAGTCTCTTGCCAATAATAGAATCGAGAAAAAACAAAGAGCAAAAGAGGAAACTACGGGATATTTTCAAGAAATTCTATAATACAAGAGAGTTTCAGGCGTTCTTGAAAAATGTTAATCCATGGAAGCATTGGATAGTCGCGAATGAATCAGACGCCCAGGCATTCCGAGAGCAATTGAACAAAGTCGCGAGGAATGCCTTGAGTAATGGGTACGGAATGGACACGGCGCTGATTGCAGGTCTGATCCCTGAAGCGCACAAGGCGCTGGCCAAGCCTTCCAAAACTAGGTAAAGTCCACCGCAATGTTCTCCAACAAGCTTTACACCCCACTGCGCTATCCTGGCGGAAAGGCACGTTTCGCACCCTTGGTCGCGCGCGTGATGGAGAAAAACGACCTGTCAGGTGGGCACTACCTAGAGCCGTACGCAGGGGGCGCGGGCGTGGCTTTGGAGCTCCTCTTTCATGGCGCCGCATCTCACATTCACATCAACGACTTCGACACGGCCGTCTACGATTTTTGGGTGGGCATCACCAAAACCCCTGAGGCCATCCTTAAGCTCCTTACGGACACGCCAGTAACCATGGACCAATGGTTTTACTGGCGCTCCGTCCTGAGAGGCGAGGTCGAGGTCGGACAAGTCGAGCGCGGGTTTGCTACGCTGTTTATGAATCGCACCAATCGCTCCGGCGTGCTCAAAGGTGGGGTGATCGGCGGACTTGGCCAAGCTGGCCATTACAAGTTGGACGCGAGGCTGAAGAAGGACGTGCTGACCAAGCGAATTGAACGCATCGCCGCCAGTGCCGACCGCATCACTGTCCACAATCAAGACGCTTTGGCGTTGCTGCGGAACTGCGCTTCCTTTCTCCCAAGCAAGTCGCTCATCTACCTTGATCCCCCCTACTACGTGAAGGGCCAGGGCCTTTACCGAAACTTCTACAGCCACGAGGACCATGTCGCGATTGCCAGGCTCTTAGGCTCCAGCCGTTTCGCTCGCCATTGGATGGTTTCTTATGACAACGTGGCAGAGATACGTGACATGTACCGCCCTATGTCAGCAGCCTACACTTACGGGCTGAACTACACCGCTCAGACGCGATACAAGGGGTTAGAGACGATGTTCTTTTGCCGCCGACTTGAATTACCCGAACAAGAGTTCCAAGCATTTGGGCTCATGGCAGCCTGATCTCCCTGATTCATCATCAGCCACCTCAGGGTGGCTTTTTTACGACCGCAAGAACGTAAACACCCACATAGGGTCGTATGCCCCGTCCGGCCCACTGTGCAAATCCCAGATCATCGCGCCGATCTTCACCAAGCGCTCCATGTCCGCTCGTAGCTGTCTGAGCGCACATCCAGCTCAGCGATCACCGCCGCGACATGGGCGATGGCACTCTCGGGCGGAAGCGCCCCGCCCACCTTCGCCGTCTCAACGATCTTCAACATCACGTCTGTGTGGTTCACATGGCGACTGTGCGCCAGCCTCGTGACCGATGCAAGCCTCCCCACCACAACCGTCCCAGGCGGTTTTTTGTTGCTCGCCCGGATTGAGCGTAGAGGCAGTTTAGAGAAAAAACCTCGATGCGAGTAGCTTTTGCTATTGACTTGATAAGTAGCAATTGCTACAGTACATCCATCGCACCAACAAACGCGAAACGAACCGGCCCAGACGCACACAGGGCCACGCCGACCGGAGACGCGAGGGGTTCCAGGCCTGAGGGCTGCAGCGAGTTGGGAGCGATGGGCACCACGGCATCGACCAGGCCGCCCGGGCTCCTTAAAAAGTCAGCTGCCGATGTTGCTTGCCCCACCTGTGGAGCATTCGTCCGGCACAAGAGCAGACCCGGGCATGGCCGGGCGAGCGCGGGCAGTCCGGCCCGTCACCAGTCCGCCAAAGCGCGGTACACGGTGCTCAAACGGTGAGGCGTAGACAGCCAAGAACAGAAACGGTCACGCCGGTTGGAATGCCGGCATGCCCTTCGCAAGAGGGGCGATCCCAGATGGCTTTGCGCTGAGCCATCTGGGATCGAGAAGATAAGACAGGGCGAGTGCCTGGGGTGCGTCAACACCCCAGGCACCCGCCTCCGCCGTGAGTGCACACGGCATTGGCCAAGACCCTGCCACCTGATCAGGCCGGGGCATTATGGACTATGCCGCATATGCAAGAAGTGAGATGCGCCAGCTGCAATCGCAAGCTGGCAGAAGGACTTTTTCAACAACTGAACATCAAGTGCCCGCGCTGCGGGACGCTGAATTCCATGAGGGTCGAGAACCCCTCCCCTTCGAGAGTCGAGAACTCCGAACCCGAGTGCCAGCGAGCGCCTTCATCAACTTTGACTTAAAGGCAATCAAATGACGCTCTCTCTCAATGTGTCCAAGACTGTTGGCCCCGGCAACCCGGCAGGTTCGTATCTCAAAACGGACAACTACTCGGGCGTTTTCATCGACGTGGCCCCGGGCACGTTCGGAAGTTCGCCGGAGGCCCACTGCGGTGTCGCATTCTTCTGCGATGGGGTCCCGACTAACGCACCCGACAACGTGGCCTGGACGGGCCAGGCCCGTGGCATTACGTTCTACGCGGACCACAGGATCTGCTGGGAGGATTGGACAGGAAACGGCAATGAGAACCACGACCACATCCCTGGCGCTTACTGGGAGGAAGGTGTTATCTACCTCGTCACGGCGACGTACACGGCAACTGACGTGGGGCTGGGGGTATACAAAACCGACAGCACTGGCATTGTCGCTTTGGTTGCCAGTGCGATCCGCACCCGTCCATCCAGCGGCAAGGGCACGCATGCTTGCGTCTTTTCCTCCGATGGCGGAACCATTGGCTGCTGCCCTAAGGCGCTGTACGGCTGATGGATAACTAGCCTCCTGCGCATGGAGGTTTCCCGATGGCGCATGCAGGCCACAGGGATTTAACAAAGGGCCCGCTTCATGCGGGCCTTCTTACGCCCCTCGCACGAGGGCCATCACACAACCGTCGAAGGCTCCTTGAGTAGCCTCCAGCCGAGCGCGATAGGCTGGAACGTGAAACCGTGGGGTTCGATTCCCCGGGCGGTTGTGTGATGGTGAATGCGCAGGCTGATGCGACCTACGTTGGAACATAGCGGGTGGACAGTCCTAGGCCGGATCACCGGCTGCCATGAAAAAGCACGTATCCCGTGTGCCGGCATCAGCGCCGGCGACCATCAAGAGCGGGTTGGGGGTTCCTGGCCGTGTGCGCAGCAGGTGGAAGCCCTGCACCAACTCATAGCGAGGCTGCCCGCGCAGGGCGTGACCGGGGGCGCTGAAACAACCCGGCAGAGTGGTGAAAGCCCATGATGCAAGCGGAAAACCCGCCTCTGCGAGCCGAACCCCGCCGGCGCGTCCGGTGGGTCAAAGGCAGTCCCGTGGAATCCGGGACACCATTTTCGGGGCGGCAAGCTGCAGTCGCCATGCGCTGATCGGGGACCGTGGATTGCCTCGTCAGCTTGGAAACATATCAGCGATGGCGTTTCCAGTCGGTGTTTCTTCCTTTCCACCGAGCCGCCCCATCCTTTTCCCACCGCGCCGGGGAGTCTCCTCCCTCCCTCCCTTCTCAGTTCCCCCGGCACGCCCCGCAAGGGCAGCGGTTCTTTCTTCCCCGTCGGCCGCGCACCCAGGCCGGCATTCCTTCCCCCTCGGAGATTCCCATGAACAACGTCAACGAGACGGTGCAGGCGTTCCTGCGCCCGCACCTTCCCTGGACCGCTGCAGAGCGCGAGGCGGTGGCCCAGGCCGAAGCCCGCCAGCGCGCCGAAGACCAGCGCCGCCAGGATCGCGCGCTGATGGACCAGCAGCAGCACTTCAGTTCCGTGGGGGCGCTGCGATGAAAGTCCTGATCGTCTGGATCTTGGGCCCCTTGATCGCCTTCGGCATGGCCGCAGTCGCAGGCACCACCTACAACGACCGGGCCGAGCTGCAGGCCGCCCACCACTCCCGCGACTTTGCCGCCAACGAGGTGTGCAAGGGCGAGCCCTTCGAGTGGGAAGGCGACGTTCTGATCTGCCACCGGGAGCGGCCATGAAGCACTGCGCCGGCCCGTGCCAGCAGGGCCGTCTGCCCTGCCCCACCCCCACCGACTGCGAATCCGACGACATCGAGCTGACGCACCTGCAGAGCCTGTTGCTCTGGGCCGCGCTGCTGATGGTCTTCGCAGCCGTTTTCGGCTTCGCCGCCGCCTTCATTCCCTTTTCGCCCTGACCTACCATGAACACCACAACCGCCAATGCAGAGGTGCTGACGCTGGCACCCCACCAGTCACCGAACCACCCCCTGGCCGCGCACGACCCCGGCGCCCTGCAGGTGGCCGACACCTCGCCCGCCGCGCTGATGATGACCGCCCTCAGCCGGGGCGCCAATCTGGACCAGATCGAGCGGATGATGGAACTGCAGCAACAGTGGCTGCGCCATGAGGCAGAGAAGGCCTACAACTTGGCCCTGGCCGATTTCAAGGCCGAGAACATCAAGATCACCAAGAACAAGCTGGTGGATTTTGAAACCCGCACCGGCCGCACCACCTACATGCATGCCGAGCTGGCACAGGTCGTTGACGTGGTGGGCCCGGCCCTCTCGCGCCATGGCTTCGGGTGGTCGTGGAAGCCAGAACAGTCGAACGGGACTATCCGGGTGTCGTGCATCCTGCGCCACCGCCTGGGGCACCAGGAATCGGTCACGCTCGAAGCCCGCGCCGACGACTCCGGCGGCAAGAACGCGATCCAGGCGATCGTGTCCACCACCACCTATCTGTCGCGCCACACGCTCAAGCTCATCACGGGCACGGCCGAAAGCGGCGACGACGACGACGGCGCCGAAGGTGGCGGCGATCCCGAGCCCAGTCTGCTGGAGCTGTGGACCGCCAAGGTGAAGGAAACAAAGACCCGCGCCGTGCTCACCGAGGTGATGCGCGCGGGCAAGAAGGTGTTCAAGGACGCGAACGACTTTGATGGATACCAGTCGTTTGCCCACGTAGTGACGGCGCACGGCGGCACCCTGCCGGCCGACACGCCGCCCCCACCTCCGCCTCCGCAGCCCGACCATGCGTGAGATCCTGTTTAGGTGCTCCAGCCTGGGCCACCTGATGACCGAGCCCAAGACCAAGGCCGAGGGCGACCTTTCGTCGGGAGCACGCACCTACCTGCGCCAGCTCGCAAAGCAGGAAATCTTCAGCGTGGACTTCGAGGTCTCCGGCAAGGAAATCGAGAAGGGCCTTGCGGTCGAAAACGACTCCATCGCCCTGCTGAACAAGGTGCGCGGCCTGCGCTTGGCCAAGAACACCGAGCGCCGGAGCAACGGCCTGATTACCGGCGAGTGCGATCTGTTCGACGCACCCAGGCGCCGTGGGCACGACCTCAAGTCGTCCTGGTCCCTCAAGACCTTCCCGGGCTGGCCCGTGGACTGCGTGAACCCGCTCTACGAGTGGCAGATGCGCGGCTACATGATGCTTTGGGACGCCGACGAGTGGGAGGTGAACTACGCCATGGTGAACACCCCCGAGGCGCTGATCCGCAATGAGCCGATGGATCAACACCTTGTGGACCACATCCCGCCGCACCACCGCCTGACCACATGGGTTCTTGAACGCGACTTCCAGAAGGAATCGCTCATCCGCCACCGCTGCGAGGCGGCCCGCTGGTACTACGGCCAGCTGATCCGCGAATTCGACGCCGACCACCGCATGGACGTGATCGACGTGCAAGCCAAGTTTGTCACCCCACCCAGCCGCATCCCAGCCGCCAAGGCTCCGGCCGCGCCGGTGCGGCTACCCAACCTTTTCTGAGGACCACCAATGACCGAAGCAACGACCACCGCAGTCGCCGCCCAGCAAGGAGCTGGAGCGCTCACCATCAAGCCCATGTCCATCAAGGACACCGTGCTCGCCCAGTTCAAGGACACCGAGGTCGGCCTGACGGCCATGGCCGAGAAGTACCGCGATGTCGTCTATGACGTGACCACCACCAAGGGCATGAAAGAAGCCAAGGATGCCCGCGCGGATCTGCGCGACAACGGTCGCCGCATGCTGACCCGCACGGAGGCGTCCGTGAAGGCCGATGTGAACGAACTGAAGAAGGTGATGGGCGACGAAGTGGAGCGCCTCGTCGCCATCGTGAAGCCGGTCGAAGATGCCATCGACGCCCAGATCAAGGTCGAGGAAAAGCGCAAGGCCGACGAGAAGGCCGAGAACGATCGCATCGAAGCCGAGCGTGTGGGTGCGCACCGCGCCAACATCGACCAGCTCAAGGAGTACGCCGAGAAGGCCGAGGGCCAGCCGGTGGAGGTCATCGAGAACGCCATCGCAACGCTGGGCGCCATGACCTTTGGCGAAGAGTGGCAAGAATTCGCGTTGGAGGCCGAAGCCGCCTGCCTTGCCACCGTGCAGCGCCTGCTCACCATGGTGGAGAACGAGAAGCGCCGCATCGAAAACGAGCGCCTGCAGAAAGAGCTGGACGAGGCGCGTGCCGCCCTGGCTGCGCAGGCGCCGGCCCCCACCCCTTCCCCGGCAGCCGCGCCACCCGCAGACCCTGCTCCTGCCCCAGCGGCCAACACCATGGCCTTTGAAGTGGATCCATGGGACGAAACCGAAGAATCCGCGACCGTGACCAAGGCGCCCACCGCCGCGGCCGTCGATGCACTCGCACCGGCCCGCCAGCGCGTGACGGCTTGGGCAGAGGCCCGCCGCGCGCCAGCGGAAAGCGCAATCCCCGTCGTGCAACCGGCCCCATCGCTGAAGCTCGGAGCCATTGAGGACCGCCTGGGCTTCCCCCTGTCCGCCGCCTTCCTGCGCACCCTGGGCTTCGAGCCAGCGGCCAAGGTCGGCGCACACGGCGTGTACGACGAAAGCCAGTACCCGCAGATCCTGGCCGCCCTCGCAGCCCACATCGCGGGCTTGCAGGCCAAAGCCGCAGCCTGACCACTTTCCGGGGCGGCAACGCCGCGCGGACCGCACCTGCGACACCTTGCCAGAGGCCTCGGTGTTCGTTGGCAGAGCCGACTACAGGAACCACCGCGCGCCGGGCCGAGAAGGCCAGGCCGCCCCACCCTCTTCACCCCATCCAGGACACCATGGAAATCACCATCAATCTGGACTTGCCCGGGATCATCGCCCAGGCCGTCACCCCCGAGCGCCTGCAGCCGCTGGTGGACAAAGCAATCTCCGACGCCCTCAAGAGCGCCATCAACGACGCAACGGGCTACCGCAGCCCGTTCAGCGAGGCGGTCAAGAAGCAGCTTGCCGACGCCATGCCCCACGGGCTCTCCATCGATGACATGGCGAAATTTCAGCATGTTCTGAACCACGCACTCCAGAGCGCCGTGCACGGTGCCAACGCGGAGGCAGTGAACACGGCGCTGGCAAAGGCTGTCGAGCACGTCATACCGAATGTGCCCGCACTCATGAAGATTTCGGAGCTGCTGGAAGTGGCGCGCGAACACTTCAACAGAAGCGAAGGCGAGGCATTCTTCGGGCTCTTCGAAGAGAGCGAGTACGGCGGCGGCCACCTGTATCTGCACAGTGATCCCGAGCCAGGTCATGGCTATGGGGCGGGCGGAGGGAAGTACTCCGCCCACTACCAACTCGCCTTCAACAAGGAAGGCGAGGTGTACACGCTCAAGCTCCGGGACAAGCAGGTCACACCGATATCGCGCCCGAACGTGATCACCCGCTTCGACGCCATCCTGATGGCCATGTACGTGGGCCGCACCCGGATCGAGGCGGACATGGACGAAGACGACGTGCGCCGCGCCGCTGGCGAGCGGTACGACTGACCGAGCGGCCCCACCCCATCAACCATTACCGCAGCGCGACCACCTAACCCGCCTGCGGACAAAGGACCAACACCATGGCATCCGTGAACAAAGTCATCATCGTGGGCAACCTGGGCCGCGACCCTGAAATGCGCACTTTCCCCAGCGGCGACCAGACCGCCAGCGTGACGGTGGCCACCACCGACAAGTGGAAAGACAAGCAGACAGGCGAGATGAAAGAGGCCACCGAGTGGCACCGCATCATCTTCAACGGCCGCCTCGCCGAGATCGCCGGCCAGTACCTGCGCAAAGGCTCGCAGGTGTACGTCGAGGGCTCCCTGCGCACGCGCAAGTGGACCGACCAGAGCCGCGTGGAAAAGTACAGCACCGAGATCCGCGCCGACCAGATGCAGATGCTGGGCAGCCGCCAGGGCGGCCAGCAAGGCGGGTACGAGCAAGGGGGCTATCCGTCCTCGCCGGCACCCGCGCCGCGCGGCACGGGCCCACGACCCACAGGCCAGCACGCGGCGCCAGCTCCGCGCGCGGCCTCCGGGTTTGACGACATGGACGATGACATTCCGTTCTGAGAGCGCGCAATGTCATTTGAGCCTGTCAATCGGTCCCAGATCGTTGCGGCGCTGCGCGAAGCCGGGCCTATGTCCCGGCTGGAGCTGGCCGAGTACCTGGGCTGGCCCGTGTCGAAGGTCGGAACCACGATCGCCTCCACCCGCTGGCTGCTGCCCGGGAAAGTCTTTCGGGTGGTGCGCTACGACCCGGTGATCGGGCGCCGAGCCCGCGATGTCGCTGTATTCGCCGCCCAGGCCGGCCCGGACGTGAAGCGCCCCCCCATCGACCAGACGGCGCGCCGCAAGCAAGTCGAGGCCCGCTATCGCAGAAACCATCGGGCACGAATCAATGCCCGAAACCGCGTCAGCAATGCAAACGACGAGCCCATCACCATCAACCCATGGCTGCAACTCGCAGACCCGGCGACCCGCTCGCGAATGACGCGCCGCGCCGCCTGAACCGGAGAACCGCATGTTCAAGAACCTCACCATCTACCGCATCGCCTCGGGCTGGACCGCAGAGCTGCAGGCCATCGAGGAGGCCCTGGCCAAGGCGCCCTTCATCGAATGCGGCGCCACGCAGGAAAAGTCCCTAGGCTGGGTGCCGCCGCGTGGCGAACAGCACGGCCTGCTGGCCGAGTCGGTCGGGGGCCACTGGATCCTGCGCTTCATGGTCGAATCCAAGAACCTCCCCGCCAGCGTGCTCGCCCGCAAGGTCAAGGAGAAGGCGGACCGCATCGAGAAGGAGACCGGGCGCAAGCCGGGCCGCAAGGAATCCAAGGAACTGAAGGACGAGGCCAAGCTGGACCTGCTGCCCATGGCGTTCACCAGCCAGGCCGCCATGTGGGTCTGGATTGACCCAACGGCCCGCACCCTGGTGCTGGACACATCCAGCCAAGGTCGCGCGGATGAAGTCGTCACGCTGCTGGTCGAATCGCTGCCCGGCCTGTCGGTGTCGCTCATCAACACCCAGACCAGCCCGCAGGCGGCCATGGCCCACTGGCTCAAGGAACAGGAGCCGCCAGGGGGCTTCACGGTGGACCGTGAGTGCGAGCTGAAAAGCGCCACGGAAGAGAAGTCGGTTGTGCGCTACGGCCGCCACCCGCTGGACATCGACGAGGTGCAGGCCCACATCGATGCCGGCAAGCTGCCGACTCGCTTGGCTCTGACCTGGGATGACCGCGTTTCGTTCCTGCTGACCGAAGGCGGCAAGGTGCGCAAGGTGCAGTTTCTGGCCACGGTTTTCGAGGGCACGAAGTCCGACGACGGCGTGTTCGGCACCGACGTGGCGATTGCCACGGGCGAGCTAGTGAAGCTCATCCCCGACCTGATCAACGCGCTGAGTGGAGAAGTTGACTGCTAGACGCACGCTAATGCAAGCTGATCGACGTTGCCTAAGCTGGTGGCTTGGAAGACGGCACGGCTTTGTAACCCCTCTTTTCAAGATAGCGGGCCAACTGACTTTCCACCACTCGGAGTGCAGCAAATGCAGTTGCGATCCGATCATGGTAGATCTGCGCTACATGCTGCTCACGCTCTTTCGGTACAGGAACAGTTTCGGACATCTGCAATAGGCTCGCACATTGGTCTAGGTTTGCGCAAGCCTGTGCCAAGCTCGTGGTGATGTTACGTTGCGCAGGAATGAGGGCCGTCATCTCGGAATCGCTCGCGAGTCGGAATCGGAGGTGCTCGACCATGAATCGCCGAACTGCGGCCCCATGCGTGCTATCAAAAAGTGTCTTCAATCCGACGAGGGTTGCAGACTCAGAATCCAAGAAGACACCAACACGCCGCGACACTCCAAGCGCAATCTGATCCGCTACCAGCAGAGATCGACGTCTTTCCCTGTGGCCGCCAAGCCAATGCATCAGAATGGCCGTGAACAAAGCGGCCACGATCGCCACAACGCTGAACACAGCCTGCATCCAGCCAGACCACTCGGCCTTCGTCATACAAGACCACCAGTCTTGCGAAACCCATCGCAAGCAGTACTCCTGGGCCGGCTTAGCTGCCGCTGCCGCATCCCCTAGTGTATTGATCAGCTGATTCGCGTCCATCGACCCTCCTGTGTTTTTTTGGGTCGATGGTATCCGCGAGCCAGCTACTTGCGCCGTCGCCATTGCGCCAACGCGCAAACAAAGGTCGGTATCAGGATGGCCAGATCGGAGGCGGAAAGGCTAAATGCGAAATCAAGCATGGTCGAAATTCCCAGGATTCGCCGCTCGTGGGTGTCGAACTCTTCACCTACTGCCGAGACAGCGACAGCGAAATGATGGCCAGGGTGACTCCGAAATTCTTCTTGCGGGATTTCCTACCACCAGCCACTGCGACCTCGCGTGTACAGTGACTACGACTTCACTTCGGAGAATTGCAATGCCTAGTTTCGAACCACCCATTCGGTATGCGCGCGTGACAGAACGAGGAACGATCTATTGGCTTTCGGGCGACGTTGAGCTGCCAAATGGGGAGCGCTTGCGCAATTCCCCAGAGGTATGGCACGACGGGAGCAAGAACAAAGAGAAGACTCCCGTGTGCATCACTGACAAACAAGGGGAGTCGTTCTACGCAGTGCCGGAGAGCGTCGCCGCCCCGTTTTTAAAGGGCTACGGCACTTTGACGTTCCCCAATCCGTAGCCGCAAACGCCCCGTTTCCAAGCCCCGCCAAGTGCGGGGTTTTCTCCTTCTGGACCGCTCATGCCCTCTCCCCAGCTGGCTAAGGTCGGCCACCTTCATTCTTCGACGACGGCCAGCGCCTGCAGATGACCGCCTAGGCCGCCCGCACATCTCGCTGATCAACGCCGAAGAGGAAGCCCGCATCCGCCAGTTGATTGCGGCTCAGACCTGGCCGGATGGCTGGGATGGAGACGAGCCCGGAGCCGCAACGGTCATGGCCACGATTTACCAGAACGGTGCGGTGCAGCCGCTGCTGTTCTCGGAATGACAGATCAGACACGAAGCGCTACACAAAACATAGCTACCAGCGCTTATGAATTAATCGCTATAGCATCGTGTTGGACCCATTCTTCGGCAGCGGCACCACCGGGCAGGTCGCTCAGCAACTCGACCCGCAGTTCCTCGGCATCGACATCAATATCGCGAACGAGCCTCTGCAGCGCGAAAGGCTGCGCCAGCCCGGTTTGACCTTGTAGCCCTCCTTAGCGCTCACCCCGAGACTTCAATCGATTGGCTGAGGCGGTACGCGCTCCCGAAAACATGCTCACGGTGATATGCCAGGAATGCGCTCTGACGCGTGGAAAAGCGCCCTACAGCGAATCCAGCTCGCGGTAGACCCCATGCTGACAACGCCTCCTCTGCCTCATCGCTTGCTACAAGTAAGCTGCCGCCATCATCAAATGACACCCAGCCGCGATCAAACAGACGGTCTACGTGCGGCGAGAGCATCAGCCCGTTGTGCCCATCCAAGCGCTCTGCATTCGTGCACACAGCCCAGGGCTTGATGTGGCTGGCCACCAAGAACTGTTCCGATGTCAATCCGGTGAGCCTGCATTGCTTTTCGATGGCAAGCACGTTGAGCCGGAATCGCCCCTGCCCGCGTCGAGCTCGCACGATCTGGTCTACCTCAGTGATGGCCAGGTCGGTTTGCTGGCGCAACGAGATCTCCAGCCGGTCCTCGGCCGCCGTGATTGAGCGCACTGCTGCCACTTCAAGGGCATCGCCGTCGGTCTGACAGATGATGGTCTGCAGCACGGCGCCAAGCTCCGTGCTGATCGCGGCTAGGTAGCAACCTTGATTTCCGTCCCCTGTTTCAGCACGGATGGGCGAGTGCCGTTGGGGCAATAGCGGTGCGATCGTGGTCAGATGCTGCTTCGGCGATACCGGCGCTTGAAGCAGTTGCCATTCGATAGGCACGAGCCACCCCGCCGTCCCCCAGGTTGCCCCCGCGCTACCGAACTCTGCAGGTTTGTTCACATCCTGTGCGGCCGCCGTCGCGATGCCCACAGCCTGTATGGCGGCATTCGCGTATGAGAAAACCACATCACCCGGCACCACGCGCGGCAGGTTTAGATAGGTTTCGTTCGCCCCCCCGTTTGCCTTTGTCTTCGGACTCCAGATGTATCCCCCGTCGATTTCGGCGCGATGCGTCTGCTTGTGATTTACCCACCAATAGTTCATGTGGTCTCCTTTGGTGCGAATCTAACTCACACCTGAAACGTACCGAAAACATCCCCACAGTCAGCGACTACATCCGTCTGAGCCCCGCCATCGATCGGGGCTTTTTTCATGGAAACCCGGAATGCAAACCCTGCCCGACTGGAGCGCCGCCGACGATGCCTACCAGCTCCACCACACCACATGCCCACAGTGCCGCGCCGCCGGGCTCAACCCGGGCGGCCTCGAGCGCTGCCCCGGCGGCGCCGAGCTGTGGGCCACCTATCAACAGGCGGGAGATCCGCCGCACTTCACCTGGCTGCGCAAGCGGCAGGGAGGAAAGAAACCATGAGCACACACCTGAAGGCCTATGTTGTGCACGAGGACGACGAGGGGAATTGCGCAGTTGTTTTCGCTACCAACGGGGCAACAGCGCGCCGCGATGGTGCTAACGAACTGAACCTGACCTTTGAAGAAGTCGAATCCTGCTGCCGAGAACCGGCACTCGATCAGTATGCCCCTGGGCCAGTACCAATGCACGCCACCCTGGCGATCGGCTGGTGGCATGAGTGTGGGAACTGCCATTGCCGTTTCGATCAGGACGAGCGCCACGAATGCGACGACGAGCGCGAGGATGCATTTGAACCAGTACAAAGCGAGACCCGCTCCATCTACTGTAGCCCCGCATGCATGATGGCCGACTGGGCTAAGAGCCGGGCAAGGCAAAACATAGAGCATGCGGCCATTGAGGCGGCTCTGACCCGCTGGCCAGCGGCCACCAGCGCCGTCCGCGGTGAGTGCAACAAAGCATGGCCAAGCCGTGAGCGCGAGATTTATGCACAGTTCACCGCGCCGGGCCTGCGGTTCCCAGTGCGCTGGACGCTTGGCGAGAAAGTGGTGCATGTGTCGCCGTGCGATGCCGAGGCGTTCCAACGCCTCGGAGGCATCACCCCATGAAGATCATCCACATCTCCTATGGCGGCCCCGACCGCAAGATCTGCGACGCCAGCGGCAAGGAATGGAAGTTCGAGATGCACCCGCGTTTCGGACCCGCGGCGCTTGACCACCAGGGAGAGCTCGCTGACAGCCAGCCGGCGCCTCGCTCACCCTTCTGGTCTGCAGTCACCCTTTGGGCCCAGCAGGGCGGCGTCATCGGTCCCGATGGTTTCTGCATCTGGAAGCCGGAGCCAGAGCCCGCGCTGGTCCACCTGGGCGGGCGCAACTACGCAGCTGCAGGTTCGGCACTTGCCAAAAAGTACGGCCGAACCGGTGACGAAGACAGCAGGAACACATCATGTCGATGACAGCAGCCAGGGCACAGCGCCCCGAACCGGTCCCCGATTCCATCACTCAGCGCCAGCCGGCCAACGATCCCCGGGGCCCGCAGGCCGTACAGGTGAGCCCGGCCCCCTACGTGACCATTCCCCTCGCAGCAGCCTGTACAGGCCTGACCGAGAAAGCCATCAACCGAAAGATCGAGAGCGGCAAGTGGCTGGAGGGGAAAGAGTATCGGCGCTCACCAGACGGGGGAATTTTCATTTCCATGGAGGGATACACAAAATGGGTCGAAAAGGGACGGGCGTAGAGCCCAGAGACAGCAGCATCCGGATCAAGTTCGTCTACAAGGGCGAAACATTCCGGGAGCGCCTGACGGTGAACGGCAAGGCCCTCGAGCCGACGCCGGCCAATCTGAAATTCGCCACGCGCCTGGCGCTGGAGGTGCGCCGCAAGATCGACCTCGATGCATTCGATTTCACCGAGTTCTTCCCCGACTCCAAGCACGCCTTGAAGCGCACCGAGCCGACCTTCGGGCCGATCGCCGCCGAGTGGCTGCTGTCCAAGGGGCAGTTGGAGAAGGCCACCCTCGACCAGTACACGAACGCGGTTGCCATGTGGAAGCGCATGCTGGGCGCGGACACGCCAATGTCCGACCTGACCCACAAGAGGCTGTCATCCGCCATCGGCGGGCACCCGTGGGCCTCTGCCAAGAGTGCAAACAACTACCTCATCGTCCTGCGTGGCATCTTCGCGTTCGAGTTCCACGGGCCGCGGGCTGGCCTCAATCCAATGATCGGCATTGGAAACCTCAAGGTCGTTAAAAAGCTGCCCGACCCGCTGACGCCCGACGAGCGAGACAGGATTCTGGCGGACTTGGCCAAGTGGTACGACCCCCGCGTGGTGGCCTACTTCACCTTTGCCTTCCTCACGGGCCTACGGCCTGAGGAGATGATCGCGCTGCGCTGGGAGGATGTGGACTTCGGGCACAAGACGGTCCGCATCCAGCGCGTGCGCACCTTCCGGGGGTCAGAGCGCGACGGGTCAAAGACCCACTCCGAACGCGACGTGGACCTGGTGTCCGGGGCCATGGCAGCGCTGCAGATGATGAAGCCCTACACCTTCATGAAGCGAGACGATGATGGGGAGCCCGTGGACATCTTCGAGAACCCGGTCACCGGCAGGCGCTGGCATGATGAACGGAGCCAGCGGGACCACTACTGGGCCCCCACCCTCAAGCGCCTTGGAATCCGGCACCGTAGGGCCTACAACACCCGCCACACCTACGCCACGGCGGCGCTCATGGCGGGAGTCAACCCAGCGTACATTGCGCGTCAGCTCGGGCACACCAACACCAAGATGCTGTTCGAGACCTACTCGCGGTGGATTGACGGGGCAGACAAGGGCGCGGAGCGCAGAGCGCTGGAAGCCGCGATGGGCGGGGCCCAGTCCGCAAAAGTCCCAAATTCGTCCCGGTGACTCTGCGGCACAAAGAAAAAAGCCTTCTAGACCGTTGATCTAGAAGGCTTTTTACCAATGGTAAGTTGGTAGGCGCGATTGGACTCGAACCAACGACCCCCACCATGTCAAGGTGGTGCTCTAACCAGCTGAGCTACGCGCCTGTCGTTGTTTAGACTACGATTATAGCCATAAAAATGAGGGGCTTGCCAAAAAACAGGCAACACTTCGCATAGAACTCACTGGCGCCCTTTGCATGCCTGTCCTGCAAGCCGCTCAACGGCGGCGTGCCGAGCGCACGCCCGGCACGCTGGCCACGATGCCGAGGACCTTGTTGAGGCGGCCTGAATCGGCGACCTCCACCGTGAAGGTCATCCACGCAGTGCCTTTCACCGACTGGGTCTGCACGCCGATCACATTGGTTTTTTCCCGGGCAAAGACTTCAGAGATGTCGCGCAACAGGCCCTGGCGGTCGGCGGCTTCCACGGCCACATCGACGGGATACACGGCTGCAACCGCCGCTGACTTTGGCGCGCCCCATTCCACCTCGATGACACGCTCGACGCTGCGCGCGGCCATCTCGCGAAAGTTGCTGCAATCGGCCCGGTGCACGCTGACCCCCTTGCCGCGCGTCACGAAGCCGCGAATCAAATCGGGCGGTGCCGGCTTGCAGCACTTGGCCAGCTGGGTCATCAGCGAGTCGATGCCGACGACCAGTACGCCGCCCTTCGGAGCGGCATTCGTGCGGGCCTTCTTGAGCAGCAGGTAGTCATCCGGCTGCATCACAGGCTCGGGCGGTCGCAGCACCGTTTCGATGTTGCGCAGCGAGAACTCGTCCTTGCCCACCACCTCAAACAAGGCGTCGGCGGACTTGAAACCCAGTTGCACCGCAAGGTCGTCCAGCTTGACGGCGGTCTTGCCCTCGCGCTGCAGCAGCTTCTCGACCGCCTCGCGGCCCCGCGCCACGGTTTCGTGTGTCGCCTGGGCGTTGAACCAGGCACGCACCTTGGCCTTGGCGCGATGGCTGGTGAGGTAGCCCAGCTCGGCATTGAGCCAGTCGCGCGAGGGGCGGCCCTCCTTGACAGTCGATATCTCCACGGTCTGCCCGTTTTGCAGCGGGGTGTTGAGTGGCACCATGGCGCCGTCCACCCGGGCCCCCCGGCAGCGGTGCCCGAGGCTGGTGTGCACGGCATATGCGAAGTCCACGGGCGTGGCGCCCTGCGGCAACTCCACCACGGCGGCATCGGGCGTCAGCACGTAGATGCGGTCCTCGAACAGCCCCCGATTGGGTACAGCACCCGACAGGTCGCGCTCCCATGCCAGCAGCTGGCGCAGCACCGCGATCTTGGCGTCGTATTCGCCCGAGGCAGAAACCCCCGCATAGCCCTTGCTCCCCGCCTCCTTGTAGGCCCAATGAGCGGCCACGCCGTGTTCGGCATGGTCATGCATGGCCTGGGTTCGGATCTGGATTTCGATGGGCTTGCCGTGGTCGTCGCGCACGATGGTGTGCAGCGACTGGTAGCCGTTGGGCTTGGGCTTGGCGATGTAGTCGTCAAACTCCTCCACGATGGGCTTGAACTGCTCGTGCACCCAGCTCAGGGCGGCGTAGCAATCCTTCACCGTGGGCACGACAACCCGCAGCGCACGGATGTCGAACACCTGGTCGAAGTTGAGCGACTTGCCGCGCATCTTCTTGACGATGCTGTAGATGTGCTTGGGGCGCCCCTGCACGCTGGCGCTGATGCTGCGCGCGCGCAGGTCAGCCTCGAGCCGCGCGCGCAGCTGCTCCATGTACACCTCGCGCTCGCCGCGTTTTTCGTCGAGCAGGCGCGCCACTTCCTTGTAGGTGTCGGGCTCCAGGAAACGAAAGGACAGGTCCTCCAGCTCCCACTTGACCTGCCAGATGCCCAGGCGATTGGCCAGCGGCGCGAATACCTGCAGCGATTCGCGAGCCAAGCTGGGCGACACGGGGCGCTTGGCGGACGCATGAAAGCGCAGCGTCTGCAGGCGCGAGGCCAGGCGCAGCATCACCACGCGCAGGTCGCGCGAGAACGCGAGCAGCATCTTGCGCACGTTCTCCGTCTGGATGGCGGGGTCGTCCAGGTGCTCGGCGGCGCGGGCCTGCTGCTGCACGCGCATGAGCTTGGTGGTCTCCACCGCAAGCGCCGCGAAGTTCTCGCCAAAGGCCTTGGCAATGACCTCTTCGGGCTTGTTGAGGTGAATGCATGCGTGCACCAGGTAGCTGGCCGCCTGCATGGCCTCGGAGCCGCCTATTCCCTTGAGGATGGCGGCCACGGCATCGGCATGGGCCAGCGTGTTTTCGCCCGAGTCCAGGGTCTCGCCCGCCATCAGGGGCTCGGCAAAGGCGCGGGCGCGGGCCAGCGCGTTGACCTGCTCGGGCAGCGTGTGCGCAGTGGCTGCAATGAGCTGGGGGAGAACCTCGGCCTGGGGGGCGAGGGACGCCTGTGCGGGAGGGTAGGTTTTCATCCGACCAAAGCACCTTCCGCCGCCAGCAGGAAACCGGTGACCGCAGCGACCTGGTCGGCCGCCACCAGCGTGGGCGCATGCCCCACGCCTTCGAACTCCACCAAGCGCGCACGGGGGCCTCGCTGCGCCATGGCCTGCGCGGTTTCGCGGGACAGCAGATCCGATTGCGCACCGCGCAGCAGCAGCGTGCGCGCGGCGATATGGTCATATAGCTGCCAGAGCATGGCCTCCCCCGCCGCGGCGGAGTCCTGCGTCAATGCCCGAAACGGCACCGCGATGGCAGGGTCGTAGTGCAGTGTGATGCCGCCCTCCGGCAGCGTGCGCACCATGTGGCGCGAAAGTTCCAGCCACTGTTGCGGCGTGTGCGGGCCAAAGCTCGTCGAAATGGCCCACATGGCATCCGCCGCCTGCTGCAGCGACTCGAACCGTGCCAGCTGTCCCAGATAGAGCCCGATGCGCTGCAGGGCTTCCCACTGGATGACCGGCCCCACGTCGTTGAGCACCAGGCGCCGCACGGGCACGGGCAGCGGCAGCCCTGGCTGCCCCGCGACGCCCATGCCGATGAGCCCTCCCATGCTGGTGCCCACCCAGTCGAGCGTGGCGATGGGGCCCTGCGCCTGCAACTGGGCCACCAGCGCGAGCATGTCGGCCGCATACTGGGGGATCTGGTAGCCCATGGGATCGGCCAGCCAGTCGCTCTGGCCCCGCCCGACCACATCAGGACAGATGACGCGGGCATGCGCGCTCAGCGCGCGCGCGAGGGTGTCGAAGTCCCGCCCCTGGCGCGAGAGGCCGTGCACGCAGAGCACCACGTGCGGATGTGCTGGATTGCCCGTGGCATTCCACTCCCAGTACGCCATGCGGTGGCGAGACTCGGCAACGGAGGCGTTACCAGAAGACACCCCGGTGGCCGCGGGGCCAGGGCACAGTACGTAGTTCAGCGTAGGTTCAATCATGGGGAGCGGAATCGAGGGGCAGCGCTTGATAATGCCGGAAAGGTCGGCACGGATCGCCGCACTGCGTCCATCCGCAGTCCCGGGTGTCTGCCGCGCTGCAAATCCCCGACCGCCGTGGCTGTCGCTGCGATTTGCGCCCTGCATCCATCCTGATCCGGGTGGCCGCGTGCCACGCAATCCGTGCCGCCCTTCCCTTGCGTTCATCGTAATTCATTCGGAGAGACTCTCATGCTGAAAGGCAAAACCGCCCTCGTCACCGGCTCGACCAGTGGCATTGGTCTTGGAATCGCGAAGGCACTGGCCCGCCAAGGCGCCAACATCGTGCTCAATGGCTTCGGAGACGTGGAAGGCCCGCGCGCCGAGGTGCTGGCCGCTGGCGAGGCTGCAGGTGTCCAGGTGGCCTACCACGGCGCCGACATGAGCCGTGTGGCCGACATCGAAGACATGATGAAGTACAGCACCGCGCAGTTCGGGCGCGTGGACATCCTCGTGAACAACGCCGGCATACAGCATGTGGCCAACGTGGAAGACTTCCCCGTGGAACGCTGGGACGCGGTGATCGCCATCAACCTCACGAGCGCCTTTCACACCTCGCGCCTGGCGCTGCCCGCCATGAAGGGCGCCAACTGGGGCCGCATCATCAACGTGGCATCGGTGCACGGCCTGGTGGGCTCGGCACAGAAGGCCGCCTACGTGGCGGCCAAGCACGGCATCGTGGGCCTGACCAAGGTGACCGCGCTGGAAAACGCCACCACCGGCGTGACCTGCAATGCCATCTGCCCCGGCTGGGTGCTGACGCCCCTGGTGCAAAAGCAGGTGGATGCCAAGGCAGCGGAACATGGCCTGTCCAACGAGGACGCCAAGAAGCTGCTGCTGGGCGAAAAAGAGCCCTCCATGCAGTTCACCACGCCGGAAGAACTGGGCGAGCTGGCCGTGTTCTTCTGCTCCCCCGCCGCCAACAACGTGCGCGGGGTGGCCTGGAACATGGACGGCGGCTGGGCGGCGCAGTAAGGGGCTGGGCCCCCGGGGGCACGGGGCCGCCGCCACATGCCCCCGGGCAGATGCTCCATTTTCAACAGCAGGTGCCGCTGCTCAGCCCAGAACAGACGGCACTTTCAGTGCGGGATTTGACTTTCAGCCTTGGCGCTGCGGCCGGGCCGGCCGGTCTCAACGCATCTGCACCGAGCCCGACACGTTGACGACCACCTGGGCCTTGCCCGCTTCCACCGGGACGGCGGAGTCCGCATAGGCCCCGCCCATCTTGGCCTCGGCGGCCATCATGCGTGGGCGGGGACCGGGCGCCATCTCATTGCTGTTCACCGCCACCTCGCGCAGGCTGTAGTTGCTGAAGCCAAACCCCTTGGCCAGCTCGGCCGCGCGGGCCTTGAACTGCTCGATGGCCTGGGTCTGGGCTTCATCCTCCACCTTGGCACGCGCCTCGCGCGACAGGCCGAACGCGACCTGGTGGATGGCCATGGTCTGGATCTTGCCCGCCGTGGTGGTGATGCGGGCGAAGTCGCGGCCTTCCAGCACCAGTTCCGCGCGGCCCTGCCAGCCATTGATCTTGCCGTCCTTGTTGTAGCGCGGGAAAAGGCCGAACGGGCCCGTGCGCACATCCAGCTGGCCGGGCTGGGCATTGCGCTTGGCTTCGGCCAGCGCCGTGTCGAGCGCCTGCTTGAGCTGCGCCTGCACGGTGGCGGCATCCGTGGCCTCCTTGCTGGTGGCGAGGCTGAGCACCAGCAGATCCTGCTGCACTTCGACCGTGCCCGTGGCTGACAGCTGCACCACATTGCGCGGCTCTGCCGCAGGTGCATTCTGAGCAAATGCGGCTCCAGCGCAAGCCAGAAAAGCGCCTGCAGCTATCATTTTGGTAGTCATCTTCATGGCGGAAACATCCTTGGCATCAAAGCGCCGCCCTTCGTTGGGCAGCGCGGGGCACCACGATAACCGCGTGGCATCCCGCCCATGATGAAGCCCCGCCGCGCACTGTGCGAAGCTGGGCAAAACTTGTAACAGTTGGTCAAACCCAAGGCCAAAACCCGAACTTCGGCGTTCCAAGTGGTCAGAATCGGCTCTGTTACAAATTGGACTTGGGATCAAGATGGCCACAACAACCAATCGCACCGACAAAGTTCTGGTGGTGGATGACGATGCACGAATCCGTGATCTGCTGCGCCGCTACCTCACCCAGGAAGGCTTTGAAGTCATGGTCGCCGAAGACGGCAAGGCACTCAACCGCCTGCTGTTGCGCGAGACCGTGGACATCATCGTGCTCGACCTGATGATGCCGGGCGAGGACGGCCTGTCCATCTGCCGCCGCCTGCGTGCGGCCAATGACCGCACGCCCATCATCATGCTCACCGCCAAGGGCGAGGACGTGGACCGCATCGTGGGCCTGGAAGTGGGCGCCGACGACTACCTGGGCAAACCGTTCAACCCCCGCGAACTGCTCGCGCGCATCCACGCCGTGCTGCGCCGCCGCCCCGCGCAGGAAGCCCCCGGTGCGCCTTCGGGCGACAACGAGGTCGTGACCTTCGGCCCCTTTACCTTCGACCTGGGCACCCGCGCACTGCAGCGCAATGGCGAAGAGCTGCCCCTGACCACGGGCGAGTTCGCCATGCTCAAGGCCCTGGTACGCCACCCGCGCCAGCCGCTGTCGCGCGAAAAGCTGGCCTTGCTGGCACGCGGCCGCGAGTTCGAGCCCTTCGACCGCAGCCTGGACGTGCAAGTCTCGCGCCTGCGCAAGCTGGTGGAAGTGGACGCCGCCGCGCCGCGCTACATCCAGACCGTGTGGGGCGTGGGCTACGTTTTCGTGCCGGACGGAACGAGCTGACCCCTTCCTTCTTTCTTGTATGCGCAAATCCGACGGCCATCCGAGGTCGAGATCACCATCGTTCCGGCAGTCCGTGACCGCTCCTTCCGACGCCACCAGCCCCGCCCCCCTCGAGTCCTTGAGACAGGCTCGGGAGCAACGGGCGCGCGTGGGCCTCAATCTCTTCTGGCGCACCTTCTTCCTGCTGGCGCTGCTCCTGGTGGGCAGCATCCTGGCATGGCTGCAGACACTGCGGGCGCTGGAGTTTGAACCGCGCACGCTGCACACCGCGCAGCAGATCGCCTCGCTGGTGAACCTGAGCCGCGCCGCGCTCGTGCACTCCGATGCCATCGCCCGCGTGTCGCTCATCAAGACCATGGCCGATCAGGAAGGCGTGCGCATCCTGCCGCGCGAGCCGCGCGACAAATTCGAACTGCTGGAGGGCACGGCCCTGGGCAACCGCCTGACCGACGAGCTCACCCAGCGCCTGGGCCCCGACACCATCGTGGCGCAAAACGTGAATGGAGAAACAGGCCTGTGGGTCGGCTTCAACATCAACGGCGACCCCAACTGGCTGCTGATGGACCGCTCGCGCTTCAGCCCAGCGGGCGGCCGCACCTGGCTGATCTGGCTGATCACGGCGGGGGCGCTGTCACTGGCGGGCGCCGCGGCCATTGCACGGCTGATCAATCGGCCGCTCAAGCAGCTTTCCTACGCCGCCAACCGCGTCAAGGACGGCGATTTCGCGGCCAGCCATCTCGACGAAGAGGTGGTGACCAGTGAAATCCGCGAGGTGAACATCGGCTTCAACCGCATGGCGCAGAAGCTCGCCAAGCTGGAGCAGGACCGCGCCGTGATGCTGGCCGGCATTTCGCACGACCTGCGCACGCCGCTGGCGCGCCTGCGGCTCGAAACCGAGATGAGCGTGAACGATGAAGTCGCGCGCGAGCACATGGTGGCCGACATCGTGCAGCTCGACGCCACCATCGACAAGTTCCTCGACTACGCGCGGCCTGACCACGTGACGCTGACACCCGTCAACCTGCATGCGGTGGTCTCGTCCTGCGTGTACGCCGTGCAGGACCACCGCGAACTCCAGATCACCATGTCGGTGCCCGAAGACCTGAACGTGCTGGCTGACGAAGTGGAACTGGCGCGCGTGATCTCCAACCTGCTGGAGAACGCCCGGCGCTATGGCAAGACCGAGGACACCGGCATCACCAGCGTGGACATCGTCGCGAAAGGCCGGGAGAACTGGGTGCTGGTCAAACTGCGCGACCATGGCCCGGGCGTGCCGCCCGAGCAGCTGTCCAACCTGACCAAACCCTTCTTCCGGGGGGATTCCGCCCGCACGGCCGCCGCCGGTGCGGGGCTGGGGCTGTCCATCGTCGACAAGACGGTGCAGCGCATGGGCGGCATCTTCGCGCTGGCCAATTCCAGCACGGGCGGCCTGGTGGCCCACCTGCAGTTGCAGCGTGCCACCGACCTGCCCGACGGCGCCGACCCCAAGCAGCGCCTGCAGCGGCCGTCCATCAAGCGCCAGCTGCCAAGACGCCGGGCGGAAGACAAGACCGCCTGACTCAAGCATCCGCTCCCCGGGCCGCAGGCCCGTTCAGCGCAACATGCAGGGCGATTTGTTGTTGAACTTCCAGCCGGGGATCAGGTACTGCATGGCAATCGCATCGTCGCGCGCGCCCAGGCCGTGCTCCAGGTACAGGCGGTGCGCGCGCTCCACCTCGTCCATGTCCAGCTCCACGCCCAGGCCGGGCTTCTTGGGCAACTCGATAAAGCCGTTCTTGATCTGGAACGGCTCCTTCGTCAGCCGCTCACCGTCCTGCCAGATCCAGTGCGTGTCGATGGCCGTCACGCGCCCCGGTGCGGCGGCGCCCACGTGGGTGAACATGGCCAGCGAGACGTCGAAATGGTTGTTGGAATGCGAGCCCCAGGTCAGGCCGAAGGCCTGGCACATCTGCGCCACGCGCACCGAACCGGCCATGGTCCAGAAATGCGGGTCGGCCAGGGGGATGTCCACCGACTGCAGGGCCAGGCTGTGCGCCATTTCGCGCCAGTCGGTGGCCACCATGTTGGTGGCGGTGGGCAGGCCGGTGGCGCGGCGGAACTCCGCCATCACCTCGCGGCCCGAGAACACGCCTTCGGCGCCGCAGGGGTCCTCGGCATAGGCCATCACGCCGTGCAGGTCGCGCGTGATGCGGATGGCGTCCTTGAGCAGCCAGCCGCCGTTGGGGTCCAGCGTCACGCGCGCCTCCGGGAAGCGCTCATGCAGCGCGCGAATCGCCTCGACCTCTTCCTCGCCACGCAGCACGCCGCCCTTGAGCTTGAAGTCGGCAAAGCCATAGCGCTCGTACGCGGCCTCGGCCAGGCGCACGATGCCGTCGGCGGTCATGGCCTTCTCGTTGCGCAGGCGGAACCAGTCGTTGTCGGCGCCGGGCTCGGCGCGGTAGGCCAGGTCGGTCTTTGCGCGGTCGCCCACGTAGAACAAATAGCCCAGCATCTGCACCGCCTCGCGCTGCACGCCATCGCCCAGCAGCGCGGCCACGGGCACGTTCAGGTGCTGGCCCAGCAGGTCCAGGAAGGCCGATTCCACCGCCGTCACCGCGTGGATGGTGATGCGCAGATCGAAGGTCTGCAGCCCGCGCCCGCCCGCATCGCGGTCGGCGAACCGGGCGCGCATGGCGTTGAGCACGGCGTTGTGGTGGCCGATGGGCCGGCCCACGATCAGCGGGCGCGCGTCCTCGATGGTCTGGCGGATCTTCTCGCCGCCGGGCACCTCGCCCACCCCGGTGTTGCCCGCGCTGTCGCGCAGGATGATCAGGTTGCGCGTGAAGAACGGGCCGTGCGCGCCGCTCAGGTTCATGAGCATGCTGTCGTGGCCCGCCACGGACACCACGCGCAGCTCGGTGACGACGGGGGTGCTGGCGGCGGAGGGGATGGATGGGGTGGTCATGGTGGTCCGGAAGCGAAGATGAGGCGCCCGAAGGCGCCTCGGGGTAAATCTCAATCAGCAGTGATTTTTCGGGTTTCGATGACCGTCTTCCAGCGCGCGAATTCGCGTGCCTGGTAGGCGGTGAAAGCCTCGGGCGTGCTGGCCACGATCTCCAGGCCCTGGTCGAGCATGCGCTTCTTCACGGCGGGGTCGTTCATGGCGGCGATGGCGGCATCCGAAAGCTTCTTCTTGAGCGCGGGTGGCAGGCCCTTGGGCGCGGCCATGCCCTGCCACGAGTACACCTCGGCACCGGCCACGCCGGCCTCGGCCAGGGTGGGCACGTCGGGCAGCACGGGGCTGCGCTTGTCGCCGGTGACGGCAATCGCATGCAGCTTGCCGCCGCGGATGTGCTGCAGCACGGCGTTCACGTTCTGGAACGAGAACTCCACCTGCCCGCCCAGCAGGTCGTTGATGGCCGGCGCGCCGCCCTTGTAGGGGATGTGCAGGCCTTCGGTGCCGCTTTGCTGCCAGAAGACCTCGGCCGAGAGGTGGTCCGACGAGCCGTTGCCCGAGCTCGCAAAGCTCACCTTGCCGGGGTTGGCCTTGAGCTGCGCGATCACCTCCTTCACGGTGCGTGCCTTTTGCGCCGGCGAGGCCACCAGCACATTGGGTGCCTGCACGGGCACGGTGATGTAGTCGAAATCCTTGAGCGCGTCGTACGGCACGCTCTTGAGCAGGTGCGGCGCCACCACGAAGGCGCCCAGGGACGACACCAGCAACGTGTAGCCATCGGGCGCGGCGCGTTTGACGGCACCCGCACCCAGCGTGCCCGTGGCACCGGGGCGGTTGTCCACCACGAAGTTCTGGCCCAGCTTGTCGCCCATGTGCTGGGCCATGGCGCGCGCCACCATGTCGGTGGAGCCGCCCGCCGGAAACGGCACAACGATGGTGACGGGCTTTTCGGGCCAGGGCGTGGCGGCCGTCTGGGCCGATGCGGAAAACGCCAGGGTGCAGGCGCTGGCCACGAGCAGCAGTTGATTGACGAACATGGGGGATGTCTCCTGAGGTGGTGGTGGTGGTCGGCGGCCCTCTGCGGGGCCTTGGGTTGAAGGGTTGGCGTGGGACAGGGGGGCGCGCTTACTGCGGGCCGAGCTTGTCGATGAGCGCCTTGAGCTCTTCCATCTCGCTGGGCTTCAAGTCCGTCAGCGGCGCGCGCACCGGCCCACCGTCATGGCCCACGATCCTGGCGCCCGCCTTGATGATGCTCACGCCATAGCCCTCCACCCGGTTGCGGATGGCCAGGTAGGGCATGAAGAACTCCTTGAGCAGCCTGTGCTGCGTGGCCGTGTCGTCGGCCGCCACGGCCTTGTAGAAGTCCATCGCCGTCTTGGGAATGAAGTTGAACACTGCGGACGAATACACCGGCGTGCCCAGCGCCTTGTAGGCCGCCGCATACACCTCGGCCGTGGGCAGGCCGCCCAGGTAGGAGAAGCGGTCACCCATCTTCATGAAGATGGAAGACATGGTCTCGATGTTGCCCACGCCGTCCTTGAAGCCGATCAGGTTGGGGCAGCGGTCGGCCAGGATGGCCAGGGAATCGGCAGTCAGCTTGGTGCGGTCGCGGTTGTAGACGATCACGCCGAACTTCACGCTGTTGCACACGGCGGCCACATGCTCGATCAGGCCCTCCTGGCCGGCTTCGGTCAGGTAGTGGGGCAACAGCAGGATGCCGTGGGCGCCCAGGCGCTCGGCCTCCTGGGCATGGGCGATGGCGGTGCGGGTGGGGCCGCCGGCGCCGGCAATGATGGGCACCTTGCCGCGGCAGGTGTCCACGGCGGTCTTGATGACCTGGCCGTACTCGGGGCCCGAGAGCGAGAAATACTCGCCCGTGCCGCCGGCGGCGAACAGGGCGCTGGCGCCATAGGGGGCGAGCCACTCCAGGCGCTCGATGTAGGTCCTGGGGCGGAATTCACCCTGCTCGTCGAAGTCCGTGATGGGGAAGGACAGCAGGCCGGAGCCCATGATGGATTTGAGGTCTTGCGGGGTCATGGATGGTGGTATCAGGTCTGGTGGGTGGTCAGGGCGTATCAACAGGTCGTACAAGCGGCTTGCAGCACGCTGCCTTCAGCGGTTTCAAGCAGTGTTCAAGGGGGCGAGCCGCCTTTCAGACCGACCAAAGCGGCTTGAAAACCCGCTTCAGACCATGCCTAAACGGCAGCAACGCACGAATGTTAACGTTAACATTTCCACAAACTATAGGGAAAACCCTTTGTTATGCGACATCTTGGGAAATTGCGGAAGGGGTGTGGGCTGACCGGAGCCGGCCCGAACGGCCCCTTCGATGCCCCGAGGACGCCGGGTACGAGACCGTTGTGCCGACGGCGTGACCCCTTCTCGGCTACCGCACCGCAGGCGCGGCCGCAAACACCTCGATGGTTTCGAGCGCCGAGACCGGGCGGCCGGCCTTGCCATCGCCCGCTACCACCAGCCGCGCCATACCGCGTGCCAGTGGCTGGCCGTCCAGCCGACAGGCGATCAGCACGCGCTGGTTGTCCAGCGACACCAGGGCTGGTAGCCGTCGGCCCCGGTGGCTACCAAGTACACGCCCTGCACGTTGGCACCGCCGGCGCTCTCGGCCTCGACGCCGGCCACGCTACTCAGCAACACCCACCGGTCCGCGCCCATGCAGCGGCCCAGGTAGCGCAGCATGTACCAGCCCGAGAGCGGTGGCGGCCAGCACAGCCTTCATCAACAGGGCATTCCAGCGGGGCATGGGGCTTTCCGGTAGTGCTTGGGCAATGGGTCATTCTGGCACCATGGGCCGGGCCAGCCCCACCACCCTCACACCTGCTTGCACATACCGCACCACCCCGTCCTCTGGCTGGTTTCGCCGCACGTCAACTGGCATCTGCACTGTTGCGCAAGGCCTCCAGGCGCCGTGCCAGCAACTCCATGCGGTCGCCGCCCCAGAACAGCTCGCCCTGGCAGACGAACGATGGCGCGCCAAACACCCCCAGCGCTTCGGCCCTGCCCACAGCCATCGCAAAGTCACTCTGTGCGCATTGCTGCAGGTAGCCGCGCCAGTCGCCCGCGCTGAGCCCAGCACCCACGAGGGCCGACTCCACCTGCTCGGGTGACTCGAGGTCGAACTCGCGGCGCCAGAACGCGGCCAGCAGCGGATCGCAGAACTCCCACAGCCTGTGCCGCGACCGCGCGAACAGCAGGGCCTGGCTGGCCAGTGTCGCGTCCCACAGCTTGGTGGTGGCGCGGATGGTGAGGCCTTGCAGCTGCGCCAGGCGGCGGCAGTCCATGTACAGGTACTTGAGCTTGGCCACGTCCCGCGGGGAGCGCTCGCTCACCTCGCCGCCATAAGCCGATTGAAAGTCCGTGATGTATGGCCACCAATCGAAGCGCAACCCGCTGCGCTGCTCCAGATCGCGCGCCTGCCGCAGCGCCAGGTACGAGTACGGGCTGCGCAGATCGATGAAGGCATCCACGCCGGCCGTGCTGCTGTGGTCCGGCATGCCCGGTTACCCGCGCTCGAAGAGGTTGTGCCTGGCGTCGCTGGACGTGGTCACATCCACCCAGCTCCCGCGCAACAGGTCCATCGCTCGCCCCACGGCGGGCCGGCTGCGCACACGGCCATACCAGGCCTGCACGCGCGGAAAATCGTCCAGCGCAACGCCCGTCATCTTGTGGATGCGCACCCACGGAAAACAGGCGATGTCGGCGATGGAATAGGCGCCGCCAATGTACTCGCGGCCTTCGAGCCGCTCATCGAGTACCTTGAGCAGCCGCCGCGTCTCGTTCTGGTAGCGCCCGATGCCGTAGGGAACCGGCTCTGGCGCATAGCGAAAGAAATGCTGCGCCTGCCCCATCATCGGCCCGAGCCCGCCCACCTGCCAGAAAAGCCACTGCAGCACATCGCTTCGTGCACGCAGTTCGGCGGGCACGAAGCGCTGCGCCTTGTCCGCCAGGTACAGCAGGATGGCGCCGGTCTCGAACACCGTGAAGGGCCCGCCCCCATCGGCCGGGGCATGGTCGACGATGGCCGGGATCTTGCCATTGGGGTTGATGGCACGGTAGGCCGGCTGGTGCTGGTCGCCCTGGGTGATATTGATGGGCACCAGGCGGTAGGGAACGCCTAGCTCCTCCACCAGGATGTGCACCTTGTGCCCGTTGGGTGCGGGCCAGCTGTAGAGGTCGATCATGGATACCCCTGTGCTTCAGCGCTTGCGCATGATCTCTTGCCGGCGGCGGTCCTGCGCACGGCGGTTGCCCGCGTCGCCCATGCCGGCAGGCAGGTAGTCGTCCAGGGCCACGGTGCGCTCCTCGATCTGGCGCATCACGCTGTCGTGCAGCGCCTTCTTGGACATCGCGTAGGCGGTGTTGCAGTCGGGTGTGATGCACTTCGCATAGCCGATGGCCGTGGCGAGCAGTTGCTCGGGCTCCACCACCTCGTGGAAGAAACCCAGTCGCTCGGCCTCTTCCAGTGTGTAGAGCTTGCCGCGCAGCGTGGCGAGCGCGCCCACCTGGTCGCCCAGGGCGTATTTGATGATCTCCACGTAGGCCGCCGGCATGGGGATGCCGATGGGCACTTCGTTCAGGCCGAACTTGGCGGGTTTGCGCGCCGCCACGCGGAAGTCGCAGTCCAGCGCCGTGATCAGCCCGCCCGCGATGGCATGGCCGTTGACCGCCGCTACCGTGGGCCGGGAGTACTCGAAGATCCGCAGATTGGTCTCGCGGTAGGCCTTGTACCACTCGCGGACGGCATCCTTGCTCCCGCTGCCGAAGATGCCGAAGCTGTAGTCGAAATCGATCCCGGCCGAGAACGCGTCGCCCTGCCCCGTGAGCACCACCGGCAGTTCACAGAACTCGCGTTCGAGCCGGTCGAAGGCATCGTGCAGGTCGGCAAAAAAAAGCGCGTTCTGCACGTTGACCTTGTTGGTGTTCATGCGGACGACGGCGCAGCCGTCCACCGCCTCGATATGCCATGCCATGGGTGTCTCCTTCGTGGGTCTGCAAAGCTTGCTGATTGCCGGCTTCATGCTAGCCACAAGGGCTCGGCCATGTTGTCTTTGCAACGACAACGCACGCGGCGGTTCCGGGCTACAAACCTGCCAACGAACCCAGCCTGAAAGCGAGCCCCATGCCACGTGCCCACATCGTCTATACCCACCCCGAACCTCGTTCTTTCGTCGCGGCCATGCGCGACACCACCCAGGCGGCATTGGCCAACGCAGGCTGGCAAACCAGCGCGACCGACCTGCATGCTGCGGGCTTTGGCGCCGTGGCCAGTGCCACGGATTTCAGCGAACGGGCAAGCCCCGGACACCTGGTGTATCCGCTGGAGCAGCGGCACGCGTGGGAGCATGGCAGCCTCGCCCCCGAGATCGCGAACGAGGTCCGGGCAGTGATAGACGCAGACCTGCTGGTGCTCGTCTTCCCGGTGTTCTGGTTCTCGGTGCCGGCGCAGATGAAGGGCTGGATAGACCGGGTGTTCCTGTCCGGCGTGTTCTACGGGGGACGGCGGGTGTACGACCGGGGTGGCATGGTGGGCAAACATGCGCTGGTGGTGGCCGCCCTGGGCGGGCGCGAGCGCATGTTCGGCACCGGCGCCCTGCACGGCGAGCTCACTGGAATGATGCGCCACCTGCTGCAGGGCACTCTGGGGTATGCGGGGTTCTCCGTCTACGAACCCTTCTTTGCGCACCACGTGCCTTATGTGGACGATGCCACGCGGGCCGGCATGCTCATGCGCCTGTGGAACGAACTCCAGGCCCTGGGCACCCGGCCTGTGCTGCCCATGCCCAGCCTGCAAGGCTTCGACGACCATTTCAACCCAACCAGCACCACGCCGGGGAGCACCACCAATGCCTGAAATCATCGATGCCTGGATGCAATTGCCGAACCAGCCTTACCTGCTGGACTCCATGTTCGATTCATTGCGCCGCTGGCCCACCCACTGGCGCTCCCTGGCGCAGGAAAACCCCGGCATCACGCACGATGAAGCGCTGGCGACCTTCCGCGCCCAAGGCGTCCAGCGCGTCCTGGCCAGCGCCTGGTGGGGGCCTGCCGGGCCGATGATCACCAACGACGAGGTGGCAGCGGCCACGCAGGCGCATCCCGGCCAGGTGGTGGGCATCGCCTCGGTCGATCTCCACCGGCCCATGGACGCCGTGCGCGAACTGCGCCGCTGCGTGCGGCAGTTCGGCTTCAAGGGCGTGCGCGTGCTGCCCTGGCTCTGGGGCCTGCCGCCCGACGATCGCCGCTACTACCCACTGTATGCCGAATGCGTGGAACTGGACGTCACCTTCTACCTGCAGGTCGGGCATGCAGGCCCCATGCGCCCTTCCGAGCCGGGCCGGCCGATGCCGTACCTGGACCACGTGGCACATGAATTCCCGGATCTGCGCATCGTGGGCGGACACATCGGTTTCCCATGGGTGAACGAGATGGTCTCGCTGATGATGAAGCATCCCAACGTCTATGTGGACACATCGGCCTACAAGGCCTCGCGCTTCCCGCCAGAACTGGTCGCCTACCTGCGCGGCCCGGGCCGGCACAAGGTGCTGTTCGGCACCAACTACCCCATGCTCACACCGGCAGAATGCCTGGCTGGGCTCGATGCCCTGGGCCTGGACGCAGAGACGAGAGCCCTGTACCTGGCGGGCAACGCGCGCCGCGCGTTCAAGCTATCCCCCTGACCGATACTGCAAGCTCTGACCACCCAGGGACTCAAGCCATGCCTTCTCGCACCCCATCGAGCCCGCTTGAAACGCCCGTGCCCTCACGCGGGAAAAGGGCAGCACATGCCCCCGCAGGCACCGGCCTGGTGGACTTCCTGGAGTCGTCGGCCTGGTACCGCGTGCTGTCGCCCGAGTTGCAAGCCGTGGTCCTGCGCACCGCGAGCGAGCGGATCACCGTCCCCGGCGAGCTGGTGGCCCACCGGGGGCAACCCTGCACCCACTGGTACGGGCTGGTGCGCGGCTTCCTGCAGATGTACGTGGTGGCGTCGGACGGTGCCGAAACCACGCTGTATTGTTTGCGCGAGGGCGAATGGGGCGGCGAGGGCTCGCTGCTCAAGAAGGAACTGCGCCAGTACGACCTGCGCTCGCTCACGCCGGCCCACCTGTGCCTGGTGCCGGTGGAGACCTTCGAGACGCTGCGCCAGTCGTCCATCGCGTTCAACCATGTGATCTGCGACATCATGAACGCGCGCATGGGGGTGTTCGTGGGCATGCTGGAGGCATCGCGCCTGCGCGGGCCCGAGACGCGGGTGGCCCGGGCCCTTCTGATGCTGGCCGACAGCCAGGGCGAGGCGGTGCAGGAGCTGCTGATCTCGCAGCAGGAACTGGCCCTGATCTGCGGGCTCTCGCGCCAGCGGGTGAACGTGGCGCTCAGCGTGTTCAAGCCCCGGGGCATCGTGCGCATCGAGCCCAACAAGGGCTCGCTGATCGTGCATGTGCCGCTGCTGCGCGACCATGTGACGGGCATCGCCTGAACCTTCGGGCCGGCCCCATTGGCGCGGAGCGTGATCTCCCGCAGAATCCGGCGGTGCCTGTTTCCACGCCACCATGACCGCAGATCCCCTCGACCTCTTCCTTGCCCAGTCGCCCTGGATGTCCGCCCTCACCGCCGAGGAGGCCGCGCGCGTGCGCCGGGCGATCACGGTGCGCAGCTACCCTGCGGGCGGCGCGGTGTTCTCGAAGGGCACGCCCACCGCGCATTGGGCCGGGGTGATGGAAGGCATGCTCAAGCTGGACAACATCACCGCCGAAGGCCGCACCAGCACTTTCGCGGGCGTGCCCTCGGGCGCCTGGTTTGGCGAGGGCTCGGTGCTCAAGGACGAGCCCCGTCCCTACGCCGTGACGGCGCTGACCGACAGCGTGGTGGCCCTGCTGCCGCGCAGCGAGTTCCTGCGGCTGCTGCAAGAGAGCCACCCTTTTGCGCTGTGGCTGATCGGGCAGCTCAACGCGCGCCTGGCGCACTACGTGGCGCAGGTGCAGACCGACCGGCTGGGCGACACCACGGCGCAGGTGGCCTACAGCCTGTCCGGCCTGTTCAACGACGCGCTGTTCCCCAACACCGCGCGGCGCATCACGCTGTCGCAGGAGGAACTGGGGCGCCTGTCCGGCGTGTCGCGCCAGGTGGCCAACCGGGCATTGCAGGAACTGCAGGACCGGGGTGCGATCCGCCTGGGCTATGGCTCGATCGAGGTGATCGACCTGCAGGTGCTGCAGTCGATTGCCCGCGAAGGCTGAACGCTCAGCCTGCGGGCTCTGCCTGAATCTGTGCCAGCTTGGTGATGGCCTCGCGGCTGCCCGCGATCTCGCGCAGGCGGAACTTCTGGATCTTGCCGGTGGCGGTCTTGGGCAAGACCTCGAACACGACCTGGCGCGGGCACTTGAAGCGCGCCAGATGGCTGCGGCAGAACTCGATCAGCTCCTCGGCACTGACGCTGCCTGCGGCATCGGGCTTGAGCTCCACGAAGGCGCAGGGCACCTCGCCCCAGCGTTCGTCGGGCTGGGCCACCACGGCGGCCAGCAGCACGGCGGGGTGGCGGTGCAGCACGTCTTCCACCTCCACCGAGGAGATGTTCTCGCCGCCCGAGATGATCACGTCCTTGGAGCGGTCGGTGATCTGCACATAGCCGTCGGGGTGCAGCACCGCGATGTCGCCGGTGTGGAACCAGCCGCCGGCAAAGGCCTTGGCCGTGGCGCCGGGGTTCTTGAGGTAGCCCTTCATCACAGTATTGCCGCGCAGCATGATTTCGCCAGCCGTCACGCCATCGGCCGGCACGGGCTCCAGCGTGTCGGGGTCGAGCACGCGCAGGTGCTCCAGCGCCGCGGCGCGCACACCCTGCCGCGCCTGCAGCCGGGCACGCCCGGCTTCGGGCAGGGCCGCCCACCCGGGCTGGCGCACGCAGCTCACCGGCGTGCCCGAGACTTCGGTGATGCCGTACACATGGTCCACGTCGAAGCCCATCGCGGCGATGGCCTGCAGGATGGCGGCGGGCGGCGGCGAGCCCGCCGTGAGCACGCGCACCGGGCGCGGCAGCGCGATGCGCTCGTGCGCCGGTGCATTCGCCAGCATGGCCAGCACGGTGGGCGCGGCACAGAAATGGTCCACACCGTGCTCGGCAATGGCCTCGAAGATGGCCTTGGCCGTGACCTTGCGCAGGCACACATGCGTGCCCGCCGCGGCCGTGACGGCCCAGGTGAAGCACCAGCCGTTGGCGTGGAACATGGGCAGCGTCCACAGATACACCGGGCGGCGCGGCATCGCCCAGTCGGTCATTTGCAACAGGCTCATGAGGTAGGCCCCGCGGTGGCTGGGCACCACGCCCTTGGGGTCGCCGGTGGTGCCCGAGGTGTAGTTCAGTGCGATCGGGTCCCACTCGTCCTCGGGCCACAGGCCTTCGAAGGCCGGATCACCCTCGGCCAGCAGGGCTTCGTAGTCGAGCTCGCCCAGGGCCGGCTGCGCGGGCAGGCCCGCATCGTGGATGGTGATCACCAGCGGCGGCTGCGCCAGGCCCTCGACGGCCCGGGCCGCGAGCGCCGAAAATTCGCTGTCCACCAGCAGCACGCGCGCCTCGCCGTGGCGCAGGATGAAGCGGATGGCCTCGGCGTCGAGCCGGCAGTTGACGGCGTTGATGACCGCACCGCACAGGGGGATGCCCAGGTGCGCCTCCAGCATCGCGGGCGTGTTGGGCGCCAGGATGGCCACGGTGTCGCCGCGCTGCACGCCGCGTTGTGCCAGTGCGCTGGCCAAGCGGTAGGCGCGCTCGCGCGTCTGCGCCCAGGTCTGCGTGGTGCCGCCATGCACCACGGCGATGCCTTCGGGATGCACCTGCGCGCTGCGGTCCAGAAAGCCCAGCGGCGTGAGCGGCAGGTGGTTGGCGGGGGTGCGTTCCAGGCCGTGCTGGTAGGGGCTGTGGTGGGCTGCTTGGCTCATGCTGGTCTCCTGTTTTGCGCGTTCATGGGTGGTAGGTGGTGAACGACTCGACGCTCTCGCGCTCCGTCACCAGCGTGTTCTCGATGCCCGCCGGGTCGGCGTGGCCCAGGCTCATGCCGCAGACCACCATCTCGGTATCGGGGATGCCCAGCTCGGCGGCAATGACCCGGTGGAACCTGGTGAACGCCACCTGCGGGCAGGTGTCGAGCCCGCGCGCGCGGGCCGCCACCATCACGCTCTGCAGGAACATGCCGTAGTCCATCAGGCTGCCGGCCTGCATCACCCGGTTCACCGTGAAGATCAGCCCCACGGGCGCATCGAAGAAGCGGTAGTTGCGGCCGTGCTGGGCGTGCATGCGCGCCTTGTCGCCCCGGGCGATGCCGAGCAGGCCATACAGGTCCCATCCCACCTTGCGGCGCCGGTTGACATAGGGCGATACCCATTCGAGCGGGTAGTAGTGGTAGGGCTCGGTGAGGGTCGCAGCCTCATCCTCATCGTTGTCCACGGCGGCGATGGCGGTGCTCAGCCGCCCCTTCGCGGCCCCCGTGAGCACGTGCACGCGCCAGGGCTGCGTGTTCATGCCCGAGGCCGCATGGCGCGCCACGTCGAGGATGGAATGCACCTCTTCGCGGGAGACCGGCGTGGGCAGGAATGCGCGGATGCTGCGCCGCGAGACGATGGCCCAGTCCACCGCCTGCCGCAGCTCTGGTAGGGAGGTGGGGGCGGCGGAAACCCGGCTTGCCGCTGGCGCGGCTGGGGATGTGCATAGGGGCGAACAGGTCATGGCGGCATGCTAGGCATGGACGCCGTCCGTGACTGTCGATGCAATGACATTTGGCCGCCTCCGCCTGCCATCCGCCGCGACGGGTCTCAGAACCGGCTCAGTCTCTTTTTGGAGGTCGCATCGGAGGGCAATCGGGATGAGTGGGCGCGTCGGGTGCGCCGCGTGGGCTCATGTCCATGCAGGCAGCCTGGGCGTCCAATCGCCCGATTTCACTCCAAACAGAAGGGCAACAGCCTTGCCGGGCGGTCTGCGGCGTTGCGGCGCTTGCCGATAACACGGGCCGTCGGCTGCGCACCGCGCCTGGCATCCCATCCCGGCAAAGCACTTGTGCGACTCCCCAAGGAGACTGAGCAGGTTCTTATAGACTTCCCCGCATGCCAGCCTCCCCGCCCTCCCCCTCCCTTGCGCCCGCCACCCGCGACCGTCCTTCGGTCACGCTGCGCGAGGTGGCCGAGCGGGCCGGGGTCTCGATGATCACCGTCTCGCGCGCCATCAACACACCGCACCAGGTGTCGGAGGCGACGCGGGTGCGCGTACAGGAGGCCGTCTCCAGCATGGGCTACGTGCCCAACCTGGTCGCCGGGGGACTGCGATCGGCGCGCAGCCATGTGGTCACCGCGCTGGTGCCCACGCTCACGGGGCCGCTGTTCGGCGAGATGGTGCAGGCGCTCACCGATGCGCTGGAGCTGCGAGGGTTCCAGGTGATGGTGGGCCAGGTCGGCTATGCACACTCGCGCGAGGACGAGCTGCTCCGCGCCATCGTCGGCCGGCGCCCGGACGGCATCGTGGTCACCGGCATCATGCATTCGCCCGAAGGGCGCCGCATGCTCATGGCATCGGGCATCCCCATCGTGGAGACCTGGGATTTCACCTCCACGCCCATCGACATGCTGGTGGGGCTGCGGCACGAACAGCTGGGCGCTGCCGTGTGCGAGCATCTGTACTCCAGAGGCCGGCGCCGCCTGGCACTGCTCAGTGGCGGCGACGAGCGCGCCGCACGCCGCGCACGGGGCTTCGAATCCGCTGCCGAGCGCCTGGGCCTGCGCGCGCCTGCCGTGCGTCTGGGCAAGTCACCCACCACGCATGCCGATGGGCGCGACGGCCTGGCCGCGCTGCTCGCCGGGCACCCCGACATCGACGCCGTGTTCTGCAGCTCCGACATGCTGGCCCTGGGCGTGCTGACCGAAGCCCGCGTGCGCGGCATGTCCGTGCCGGAACAACTGGCCGTGATGGGTTTTGGCGACATCGATTTCGCGCAGACCGTGAGCCCCAGCCTCTCCACCGTGCGCATCGACGGCACGCGCATGGGCCAGACGGCTGCCCGACTGATCGCCGACCGCGCCGAGGGCCGCCCCGTGGCCGAACCGGTGGTGGACATCGGCTTCGCGATCATCGGGCGCGAAAGCGCCTGACGAAGCGCGCCCCAGGACGCGCTGCCGCCGCAGAGGGTCAGGCCTTGAAAATCAGGGCGGTGGCCCGTGCCTCCATCGCCAGGCCTTGCCCCACGGGCCCCAGGCGTTCGGCGGTCTTGGCTTTCACGTTGACCTGGCCGGGGTCGACCCCCAGGGCCTTCGCAATGCACTCGCACATGCCGGCAATGTGGGCCGCCAGGCGAGGCGCCTGGGCCACCACCGTGCTGTCCACATTGCCGATGGCGTAGCCCGCGGCGCGCACGCGGCGCGCGGCCTCGGCCAGCAGCACGGCCGAATCGGCGCCCCGGAACTGCGCATCGGTATCGGGAAAATGGCGGCCGATGTCCCCCAGGCCCGCGGCCCCCAGGATCGCATCGGTAATGGCGTGCAGCAGCACGTCGGCATCGGAATGGCCCAGCAGGCCCAGGGTGTGCTCGATGGTCACCCCGCCAATCACCAGCGGCCGACCGGGCACCAGTGCGTGCACATCCCAGCCTTCTCCAATCCTGAAGTTCATCCGTTCGTTCGCCTTCTGCCCGCCAGGGGCTCATGGTCGTCCTGCCCTTGCGCGGGCAGGCTCAGAAAATCGTCTTGCGCCCCGTCTCGGTCGCCCCCTGCCCGCGTTCGCCACCAAAGCGGGCCAGCGTGGTGCCATGGCCGCGCTGCGCCAGCACGGCCTCGGCCAGCGCGAAATCGTCGGGGTAGGTGACCTTGAAGTTCTGCGCGCCGCCGGGCACCAGGCGCGGGTGCAGGCCCATGGCTTCCATGGCGCTGGCCTCGTCGGTCACGTTCGATCCCACCTTGTCGAGCGCGTCCATCAGGGGGCCTATGCGGAACATCTGCGGCGTCTGCGCCAGCCACTTGTTGCTGCGGTCCACGGTGGAGGCCACGCGCACGCCCCCGGGGCCGTCGATCGAGGTCTTGAGCGTGTCGGCCAGCTGGTGTGCGAGCAGGCCGCCCACGCTGTCCTGCGCGCACACATCGATCAGGTGGTCGATCTGCGCCGTGGTGACCAGGCAGCGCGCCGCATCGTGCACCAGCACCCAGTCATCCCGCTGCGCGCCCCGCGCGAGCAGCGCCCGCAGGCCGCCCAGCACCGTATCGGCGCGCGTGGGGCCGCCGCATTCGACCGCGAAGTACGCCGGGTGCGCATGCGCATCCAGGAAACGGTCGCCCGGCGCCACGGCCACCAGCGTGCCCAGCAGCCGGCCCACCCCGGCAAAGGCCGCCAGCGTGTGCAGCACCATGGGATGACCTGCCACCAGGTGGTATTGCTTGGGCAACGCAGCGACGGGTGGTGCCGCCGCCTCGGACGCGGAAAAGACCCCCAGCGTGGACCCGGCAGACAGGCCCGGGGCCGGCACCATTGCCGCAGGCGGGGCCGCCACGGCGCGCGACCCCGTTCCCGCGCAGGGCACCAGCGCCCAGAAACGTCCGTGGGCGGACAAGGGAACGAGGGGTGTTGGCAACAGCACAGCAGTCATGGCCCGCCCATTCTAGAATCTCCGGTTGCCCACCCGTGCAGCCTGCGTGCGTTTTGTGCGCCAGGGGATGCCGTGGGCCCAGACGACACAGCGCGCATGGAACTGCCCAAACTCTCCCCCGGAAAACGCTTCACCCTGCCCCGCCCCGTGGGCAGCGCCGATTCGCTGCTGCTGGCCCGCCTGGCCGAGCGCGACAAGGCCGCCGGCCGCACCACCGCCATCGTCACGGCCGATGCCACCGATGCGCAGCGCCTCATCGAGGAAATGGCGTTCTTCGCGCCCACGCTGCGCTGCGCGCTCTTCCCGGACTGGGAGACGCTGCCCTACGACACCTTCTCGCCGCACCAGGACCTGATCAGCGAGCGGCTGGCCACCCTCTGGCGCATCAGCCAGAAGGACAAGGACACCGGGGCCGACGTGGTGCTGGTGCCCGCCACCACGGCGCTGTACCGCCTGGCGCCGCCGTCCTTCCTGGCGGGCTACACCTTCCATTTCAAGGTCAAGCAAAAGCTCGACGAGGCAAAGTTCAAGGCCCAGCTCACGCTGGCGGGCTACAGCCACGTCTCGCAGGTGGTGAGCCCGGGCGAGTACGCGGTGCGCGGCGGGCTGATCGACCTGTTCCCCATGGGCTCGCTGGTGCCGTACCGGGTGGACCTGTTCGACGACGAGATCGACAGCATCCGCACCTTCGACCCCGACAGCCAGCGCAGCCTGTACCCCGTACCCGAGGTGCGCCTGCTGCCAGGCCGCGAGTTCCCCATGGACGACGAGGCGCGCGCCAAGTTCCGCAGCCGCTGGCGCGAAATGCTCGAGGGCGACCCGACCAAGAGCCGCATCTACAAGGACATGGGCGCGGGCGTGGCCACCGCCGGCATCGAGTACTACCTGCCGCTGTTCTTCGATGAGACGGCCACCGTGTTCGACTACCTGGGCGGCGAGGCCACCGTGGTGCTGCACGGCGACCTGGAGCCCGCCTTCCAGCGCTTTTGGCAGGACACGAAAGACCGCTTTCGCCTGGTGCAGGGCGACCCCGAGCGCCCCGTGCTGCCGCCCGAAGAGCTGTTCCTCTCGGCCGACCAGTTCTACACGCGCGCCAAGGAGCATGCGCAGTTGTCCATCCGCCCCGGCGTTGAGGACGTGGATGACAACCCGCACTTCCACAAGCTCGGCGACCTGTCGGTGGTGCGTGGTGCCGAGGACCCGCTGGCCCGTCTGCACGCCCACATCCGCAACACGCAACACCGCGTGCTGCTGCTGGCCGAGAGCGATGGCCGGCGCGAGAGCCTGCTCGACTTTCTGCGCGCCAGCGGGGTGAACCCGCCGGCCTTCGACTCGCTGGCCGAGTTCCAGGGCTCTGCCGACGAGAAGGTGGGCATTGCCACCGCCGGCCTCACGGTGGGCTTCAGCTGGATCGAGGACGGCATCGACTTCGTGACCGAGACCGAGCTGTTTGCCGCCGGCCCCACCACGCGCCGGCGCAAGAAGCAGGAGCAGGTGAGCGACGTCGAGGCGCTGATCAAGGACCTGGCCGAGCTGAACGTGGGCGACCCCGTGGTGCACAGCGCCCACGGCATCGGCCGCTACCGCGGCCTCGTCAACATGGACGTGGGCAACAAGAACCCCGACGGCACGCCCGCCATGCAGGAGTTCCTGCACCTGGAATACGCCGACAAGGCCGTGCTCTACGTGCCCGTGAGCCAGCTGCAGCTGATCAGCCGCTACACCGGCGTGAGTGCCGACGAGGCGCCGCTGCACAAGCTCGGTAGCGGCCAGTGGGAAAAGGCCAAGCGCAAGGCCGCCGAGCAGGTGCGCGACAGCGCGGCGGAGCTGCTCAACATCTATGCCCGCCGCGCGGCGCGTGAAGGCCACGCCTTCCGCTACAGCCCGCAGGACTACGAGACCTTTGCCAACGACTTCGGCTTCGAAGAAACCGCCGACCAGAACGCCGCCATCCACGCGGTGATCCAGGACATGATCAGCCCCCGCCCCATGGACCGCCTGGTCTGCGGCGACGTGGGCTTTGGCAAGACCGAGGTGGCCCTGCGCGCGGCCTTCGTGGCCGTCACGGGGGGCAAGCAGGTGGCCTTTCTTGCGCCCACCACGCTGCTGGCCGAGCAGCACTACCAGACGCTGGTGGACCGCTTCAGCAAGTGGCCGGTGAAGGTGGCCGAGGTGTCGCGCTTTCGCTCGGGCAAGGAGATCACCGCCGCCATCAAGGGCATCGGCGACGGCACGGTGGACATCGTGGTCGGCACGCACAAGCTGCTGTCTGAGTCCACCAAGTTCCACAACCTGGGCCTGCTCATCATCGACGAGGAACACCGCTTCGGCGTGCGCCACAAGGAACAGATGAAGGCCCTGCGCGCCGAGGTGGACGTGCTCACCCTCACGGCCACGCCCATCCCGCGCACCCTGGGCATGGCGCTGGAAGGGCTGCGCGACCTGTCGGTCATCGCCACCGCGCCGCAGCGGCGCCTGGCGATCAAGACCTTCGTGCGCAACGAGGGCACGGGCGTGATCCGCGAGGCGGTGCTGCGCGAATTGAAGCGCGGCGGGCAGGTCTACTTTCTGCACAACGAGGTGGAGACCATCGAGAACCGCCGCCAGAAGCTCGAAGAGATACTGCCCGAGGCCCGCATCGCCGTGGCCCATGGCCAGATGCCCGAGCGCGAACTGGAGCGCGTGATGCGCGACTTCGTGGCCCAGCGCTACAACATCCTCTTGTGCTCGACCATCATCGAGACCGGGATCGACGTGCCCACGGCCAACACCATCATCATGAGCCGCGCCGACAAGTTCGGCCTGGCGCAGCTGCACCAGCTGCGCGGCCGCGTGGGCCGCAGCCACCACCAAGCGTATGCCTACCTCATGGTGCCCGACACCGAGGGCCTGACCAAACACGCCGCCCAGCGCCTGGATGCCATCCAGCAGATGGAAGAGCTGGGCAGCGGCTTCTACCTGGCCATGCACGACCTGGAGATCCGCGGCGCCGGCGAGGTGCTGGGCGAGAACCAGAGCGGCAACATGCTGGAGGTGGGCTTCCAGCTGTACAACGAGATGCTCAACGAAGCCGTCAAGGCGCTCAAGGCCGGCAAGGAGCCGGACCTGCTCAGCCCCCTGTCGGTCACCACCGACATCAACCTGCACGCCCCCGCCCTGCTACCCGACGACTACTGCGGCGACGTGCACCTGCGCCTGTCGTTCTACAAGAAGCTGGCCACCGCCAAGAACCCCGACCAGATCGACGGCCTGCTCGAAGAGATCGTGGACCGCTTCGGCAAGCTGCCGCCGCAGGCCCAGACCCTGATCGACGTGCACCGCCTGCGCGTGCTGAGCCAGCCCTACGGCGTGGTGAAGGTCGATGCCGCCCCGGGCGTGATCCACATCACCTTCAAGCCCCAGCCGCCCATCGACCCGATGCGCATCATCGAGCTCATCCAGAAGAACAAGCACATCAAGCTGGCAGGCAACGAGAAGCTGCGCATCGAGCGCGAGCTCAAGGACCCCAAGGACCGCGCGCAGATGGTGCGGGACATCCTGCGCTCGCTGGGGCAGCCGGTGGTGGCCTAGCGCGTGCAGACATGATTCGAATGGGCCTCCAGCGCTTATCCATCAAGCTCCAGAAGCTATCAAAACAATAGCAATTTAGAAATGGAAGCCGCCCTGGCCCTGATCGCCCTGGTTGCCGCGCTGGCCGCCCGACCCTGGCGGCTGCTGGCCAGCCGAAAGCCCCTGGCGCATGAGGCAGGGCACGGCGCCCCCGCCCCGCTGTGGACGCCGCTGCTGGCCACGCTCGTCCTGCTGCCCTGGGTCTGGGCCCTGCCCACGCTGCACCAGATGCCGCTGCAACTGCAGTGGTCGGGCGCGTGCCTGGTACTGCTCATGCTGGGTTGGCCGCTGGCCGTGCCGACGCTGCTGGCGGTGGGCGCCATCGCTGCGTGGGTCTCGCCCGGCCTGGGCGGATGGGATGCGCTGGGCATCGCCGTGTGGCAGGGCGTGGTGCCCGCCACGCTGGCGCTGCTGCTGGGCGTGGCGCTGCGCCGCCTGGCGGGGGCCCGATCGCTCGCGGGCGTGCGCGCCTTCGTCTATGTGCTGGGCCGGGGGTTTCTGGGCACTGCGCTGTGCCTGTTCGTGGCGGGCACCCTGTCGCAATGGAGCGGCCACACGCTGCCCGGTGTGGGCGACCAGCTCTCGCTCGTGGCGCGCTGGCTGATGGCCTGGGGCGACGCGGTGGTCACCGGCATGCTGTGCGCGGTGTTCGTGGCGTTCAAGCCCGAATGGCTGGCCACCTGGTCGGACGATCTGTACCTGCATCAGAAAAAGGGCTGAAACGCTTTTTCATTCAGCGCAAGCAGCTATCAAAAAAAGAGCAAACGTGCGCTTCGAGGGGCCTCTTCCTGGCGTGCTGGGAGGTCTGGTGCAGGAATTGCTTGAGAACGGAACACGCGGTATACCTGCGAAAAGGCGATGCCCATCCGCGCCCGCGGGGGCTCGCCTGGCGTGCTGTCCGTCCACCCTTGGGAGCTGTTCCATGCAATTTCGACGTCTTGCCCCGGCCCTGGCCTGTACCGTTCTTTCGCTGTATTGCGCAGCCTCTGCCTGGGCCCAGGGCACCTACCCCGACCGCCCCATCAAGGTCATCGTGGCGCTTCCCGCGGGCGGCAGCGCCGACATGATCGCGCGCGTGGTCACGCAGAAGATGGCGGCCGAGCTGGGCCAGCCCTTCGTGGTGGACAACAAGGCCGGCGCATCCGGGCAGATCGGCACGCCGCTGGTCTCGCGCGCCGCGCCCGATGGCTACACGCTGATGGTCTCGCCGGCGTCCTTCCTCACCACCAACAAGAGCATCTTCAAGACCCTGCCCTACGACCCCGAAGCCGACTTCGTGCCCGTCACCAAGTTCGTGAACCAGCCCATGGTGCTGGTGGTCAAGGACAAGCAGAAATTCCCCACCGTGGCCGCCGTGCTGGCCGCCGCCAAGGCCGCGCCGGGCAAGCTGACCTACGCCTCGTCGGGCGACGGCAGCCCGCAGCACCTGGCGGGGCTGATGTTCACCACCCGCACCAAAACCGACCTGCTGCACGTGCCCTACAAGGGCGGCGCCCCGGCCATCAACGATGCCCTGGCCGGCACGGTGGACATGCTGTTCGCCGTGCTGCCCGAGGCGCTGCCGCACATCCAGTCGGGCAAGCTGCATGCGCTGGGCCTGATGGCTTCGCAGCGCACCGCCACCCTGCCGCAGACGCCCACCATGGCCGAAGCGGGCGCGCCGGAGATGAACCTCTCGGCCTGGGTGGGCCTGCTGGCACCGGCCAAGACGCCCCAGCCCGTCATCGACCGGCTGCAGCGCGCCGCCCACGCCGCCCTGGCCGACCCTGACACCAAGGCCAAGCTCGCCGCCAGCGGCATGGAAGTGGCGCCGGGCACCGGCCAGCAGCTCAAGGACGCGATCACGCAGGAGATCAAGGTCCATGCCGAGCTGGTGAAGGCGGCGGGGCTGGTCCCGCAGTAGGCCGCCGCCCTGGCGGACCTCCCGCCCCGAAAGGCCTGCACCATCCCCGAAGAATCTACCCACTCCCATGGATCTGGCACTCTGCGGGCCTGCCGGGCTTCGGCAACCCGGTCAGCGCGGTGGGGCGGTCAGGGCTCGCGCAGCAACCGGGCATAGCGCCACAGCCCCCAGGCCACGCCCACGGCCAGGCCGATGGCCACGCTCCAGCCCACCGGGACACCGACTGCGAAGGCCAGCAGCAGCATCAGGCCCGCACTCACCAGCGAGATCAGCACCAGCGTCACGAAGTCGAAGTGCGCCACCGCCAGCGTGTCCTCGGCCACGCCGCGCTCCCGGCTTCCGCGCCTGTCGCGCTGGGACCGGAACAGCAGCACATCGACCACGAACTCGAAAAAGCCAACAACAATATCGACCAGGAAACTGAACATCGGAATGCTCCGTGCTTGCAGGGGCTGCCATCGTAGCGCCGGGCACCGCCGGCAAAGGCCCCACTCCGGGCCGGTGAATCAAGGCGCCAGCGCCACACCGGGTGAGCGTGGCGGGGCAACGGCATCCGCCCGCTGCTTCGGCGAGAATCAGCACCCCGACGATCCTCCCACCCCCTTGCGTGCCTTCTGCCTGCCCGTGGCCTCCATCCCCATGAAGGGCTTCATCCTCACGCGCCACTGGCGGGACACACCGGCGGGCACCGAGATCGAGTACTGGCTGGCGACGGATGCCGGGCCGCTGAAGGTGCTGCTGACCGGCCAGACCTCGGTGGCCTTCGTCGAGGCGCGGCACCGGGGCACGGTGGACGCGCAGCTCCTGGCCCTGCCGGACGTGGAGCTGCGCGCGCTCGACCTCAAGAGCTTTCAGCAGGAGCCCGTGATCGGGGTCTACGCCAGGCACTTTCGGCAGCTGGGGCGCCTGGCGCGCTCGCTGCAGCAGCTGGGCATCTCCCTGCTCGAAGCCGATGTGCGCCCGCACGAGCGCTACCTGATGGAACGCTTCATCACCGCTGGCGTGCTGGTGGAAGGCGGGCGCACCGAAAACGGCGCCCGCGTGGACTGCAGGCTGCTGCCCGCGCCCGACTACCGGCCCACGCTGAAGGTCGTGTCGCTGGACATCGAGACCAGCCAGCACCAGGCGCTGTACTCCATCGCGCTCGACGGCATGGCCGAGCGCGTGGTGTACATGCTGGGCGAGCCGCCCTCCGCGCCCACGGAGCCCCCGGGCTTTGCGCTCGTCTACTGCCCCACCCGCCAAGCGATGATCGAGCAGCTCAACGACTGGTTCGAGCGCAACGACCCGGACGTGGTCATCGGCTGGAACGTGATCCAGTTCGACCTGCATGTGCTGCAAAAGACCGCCGACGAGTGCGCCACGCCGCTGCTGCCGGGCCGCGAGCGCCGGCCCATTGCCTGGCGCACGCACCCGGGCAAGCAGGGCTACCTCTTCGCGCCCATGCCCGGGCGGGTGGTCATCGACGGCATCGAGGCGCTGCGTGCGGCCGTGTGGAGCTTTGCGTCGTTCAGCCTCGAAAACGTTTCGCAGCAACTGCTCGGCGAGGGCAAGGAGATCGGGGACGAGTACGACAAGATGGCCGAGATCGAGCGGCGCTACCAGCACGACAAGCCCGCGCTGGCCACCTACAACATCCGCGACTGCGAGCTGGTGCTGCGCATCTTCGAGAAGGCCCGGCTGCTGCAGTTCGTGATGGAGCGGGCCCACACCACCGGCCTGCAGATGGACCACTTCGGCGGCTCCATCGCCGCGTTCAGCCACCACTATCTGCCGCGCATGCACCGCCTGGGGTACGTGGCCCCGAATGTGGGCGAGATCCAGGGCAAGTCCTCGCCCGGCGGCTACGTGATGGACTCCCGGCCCGGCTTCTACGACTCCGTGGTGGTGCTGGACTACAAGAGCCTGTACCCCTCGATCATCCGCACCTTCCTCGTCGACCCGGTGGGGTATGTGGAGGGCCTGCACGCCAGCGACGCGGCGCCGCTGATCCGGGGCCCGCTGGGCACGCGCTTCTCGCGCGACAGGCACTGCCTGCCGGAGATCGTCACCACCCTCTGGCGCGCGCGCGACGAGGCCAAGCGCGCGAAGAACGAGCCCCTGTCCCAGGCGCTGAAGCTGGTGATGAACTCGTTCGCCGGCGTGCTCGGTGCGTCGGAATGCCGCTTCTTCAACCCGCAGGTGATCTCGGCGATCACCCTGCGCGGCCATGCGATGGTGAAAGCCACCCGCGACTTCGTGGAGCAGCGCGGCTACGAGGCCATCTACGGCGATACCGACTCCATCTTCATCTGGCTCAGGCGCACCCACACCAACGCCGAGGCGCACGCCGTGGCCGCAGGGCTGGTCAAGGACATCAACGCCTGGTGGACGCGCACCCTGCGCGAAGAGCAGGGCCTTGAGAACTACCTCGAGATCGAGTTCGACACGCACTACAGGAAGTTCTTCATGCCCACCATCCGCGGATCGGACGTGGGCAGCAAGAAGCGCTACGCCGGCCTGAGCGTGGACGTGGAGGGCAAGGAGGAGATGGTCTACCGCGGCCTGGAGATGGCCCGCAGCGACTGGACGCCCCTGGCCCGGCAGTTCCAGGAAGGGCTGCTCTCGCGCGTGTTCCAGGGCATGCCCTACCGGGACTTCGTGGCCGGCTACGCGCAGGCCACCCTGGCCGGCGGCAAGGACGACCTGCTCGTCTACCGCAAGCGCCTGCGCCACCGCCTGGACGCCTACGTGGCCAACGTCCCGCCACAGGTGCGTGCCGCCCGCATGGCCGACGAATACAACGCCCGCAGGGGCCGGCCCCAGCAGTACCAGAGCGGCGGCTGGATCCGCTACGTCATGACCCGCAACGGGCCGGAGCCGCTGGAGGCGCGCCGTTCCCCCATCGACTACGGGCACTACCTCACCAAGCAGATCCAGCCGATCGCGGACGCCATCCTGCAGCCGCTGGGCGAGAGTTTCTCCCACCTGACCTCGGCCCAGCAGGACCTGTTCTAGCGCCAGCCACCTGGCTCGGCAAGGCGGGCCCAGGGCAAGGCACAAACCGCCGGGCGCACCGCTGCTACCGGCGCGGTGCGGTTGCGGTGCAGGTGAAGACGCTCATCTCAGGCCCGCTTCCACGCCGCATGGAAGCCGAACGGCACCACCTGCGGCAGGTGCAGCGTGGCCAGGCAGTGCATGCTGGCCGGGTCGACCACGCCGATCACCGTGCCGGTGTCGTCCTCGGCCAGCGTGGGCACCAGCAGCACGCCGTCGTCCTCGGCGCTGGAGCCGGGGCGGTCCACGAACAGGGGTTCCATCTGCACGGCGGCCTCGCGCTGCCAGATGCCGGCGATGCGGCCGCCGTCCAGGTCCAGCTTCACGGTACGGTCGAAGATGGGCGCCTTGCCTTCGGGGTCGAAGCCCGCGAACCAGGCGTGGCGGGACTGCTTCCGGCCCCAGTAGGCGCCATGCACGGCGGGCAGCTCCACGCTGGCGCCTTCCACCAGCGTCCGGGGCTGCGCATCGCTGCGGCCGGGCTCCAGCCGGTAGCGCTGCACGCGGTGCTGCACGCCCACCGGCACCCCGGCGCGCAGGCGCTCCAGACGCAGGGCGCTGAAGATCTCGGGGCCATCGGTGGTGCACAGGTCCAGCACCAGCACGGGTGCGCCACGGCCGTCGGGGCTGGGCTCGTCCCAGGCCTGCACGGCATGAAAACCGGTCATCGCCGGCACGGCCCAGCTGCGCACGCTGCCGTCGATGAGCGAGATGGCGTCGATGCGCGAGCCCAGGGACTGGTTCCACGCAAAGCTGTCGATGAAACCCCTGCCCGACAGCGCCAGCTTGATCGCGTTGAGCCGCATGGCCGGCTGCCACACGATGGCATGGGTGGGCGTCATCGCAAACGCATGCAGGTAGCCGGCCTGGCGCACGGACCAGCGCGCCAGCACCTCGCGCCGCCGGCTGCCCTGGACGATCTTGAACAGCTTGTAGGTGCACTGGGGGCCCACCTCCAGCCCCACGTTCCAGTAGGCGCCCTGCGCGTCCGTTATGCCATGGGCCGACATCACGTGGATCACCTCGGCATCGTCGTACACGATGCGCCCCGTGGTGGCCAGCGTGTCGGGATCGAAGCTGGTGAGCAGCGGCGTCTCGGTCTGCGCCACCCATTGCGAGCCGATGCGCGCCATCACCACCGCCCCGTTGTCCGTCACCTTGGGGTGGCGCAGGTGGCGCAAGCGCGTGAAGAAGCCCGCCGGGTCCGGCGTGCCAAAGGCCGCACGCGCCGGCTTGCGCGCCGCCAGGCTTTCGCGCAGGTCGTCGGTCTGCAGGTAGCGGCTGCGGTAGGTGGCACTGGCCCCGCCCATGTCCCCCGGGGCCAGCCGCACCCGGTGCAGCATGGCCAGGCCATCGAACCAGTGTTCGTAGCTGCCGTGCGGCAGGTCCCACAGCGCCGGGCCGTTGAGCAGCAGGCTGCCGCCGATGAGCCATGGGGGAATCTGGCCGCGGATCTCGACCGGGGAGTCGGACATTTCACGGGCGATGGATTGGAGGCCGCGCAGGCGGCCCAGGGAGCTGGATGGCGCTGGTGCTGCGGACTGGGCGAGGGTCATGGGCTTCTGGTCGAAATGGCTGTTCAGGCGTCTTGGCACGGGTGTGCGTCCATCATGTCCCAAACCGGGCCAAGGCTGCAGTGGAAATTTACCCAGGGAACTCGCACATGCCGCCCCTACCCGGCAGCCCGCCCCCGCACCTGTCCCCTGACCCCCCAGTTGTTCTCCAGCCCCACGTTCACCGCCTTCCCGCCATCCTCGAATGTCAGCGTGATGACGGTGACCTCCCCATCGGCCACCGAGCGCGAGATGAGCTGGAAGCTCTGCGCATCGAGCCAGTGGCCCTTGATGGCGATGACCCTGTCGGGGCCCTGCGGGGCGGTGCGGTACAGGCCGTCCAGGCCCAGGGGGCCGGCCACGGGCTCGCGCGGCAGCTCCGGGCGGCCGGGATCGAACGTGACTTCATAGCGCGGGTTGGCGGGGGTCAGGTCCAGCACCAGGCGCTGGATGCCCAGGGGGTTGCGCTCCAGCACCCAGGCCTTGCGCGAGACGGTGGCGGCCAGCTCGGGGGTGGTGGCCGGGCTGGTGCTGGGCTTTTCCACCCCGGCGTCGCGGATGCGCGCGGCCAGCTGCTCCTGCGCGGCGCTGTCGGCGGGCAGCGGCTCGTGCGAGCGGGCCGCCGCAATGATCTGGTCGAGGAACGGAGGCAGCGGGTAGTTGCGCCGGCCCGTGACCGCCACGACCACGTCCAGGTCGGGCAGCACCACGATGAGCTGGCGGTTGAAGCCGGCCGTGAAGTAGGCGCGCCTGGACGGGATGCTCCACCAGCCGTTGGCGTACCTGAAGGCAGGCGCGGCGCTGCCGAAACCCATGTCCACCACCGGATTGAAGACCTGCTCCACCCAGGCGGCGGGCAGCAGCTGGCGGCCGTTCCACTGGCCCCGGCGCAGGTAGAGGTACCCGATGCGCGCCATGTCGCGCGGGTGCAGGTACAGGCCCCAGCCGCCCATTTCGATGCCCTGCGGGTCCTTGCGCCAGCGCACGTCGGTGATGCCCAGGGGGCCGAACAGGCGCTTTTGCGCATAGGCCAGGGTGCTGCCGCCGGTCTTGTGCGCGAGGATGGCCGAGAGCAGGTGGGTGTTGCCGCTGTTGTAGTTGAAGCCCGTGCCAGGCGCCTGGGCCATGGGCCGGTCAAGCACGAAGCCCTGCCAGTCGCGCGCGCGGGCCAGCTGCAGCATGGTCTCGGGCACGGCGTCGCTCAGCGGCTCGATCCAGTGCAGGCCCGAGGTCATGTCCAGCAGGTGGCCCAGGGTCATGGCCTTCTTGGCGGCATCGGCGCTGGCGACCTGGCGGCCTTCGAAGAAGTCGAGCACGGGCACGTCGCGCGAGGCGATCAGCCCGTCCTGGATGGCCATGCCGGTGAGCGTGGCGACGATGCCCTTGGTGGTGGAGTTGACGGCGTGCTGGAGCCCCTCGCGGTAGGGGGCGTAGAAGGCTTCGGCCACGAGGGTGCCGTGGCGCGTGACGAGCAGGCTGTCCATGCCCTGCGCGGCGCCGTAGCCGATGAGCCTGGCCAGCGCCGCGGAGTCCATGCCCTGGGCCTCGGGCGTGCTTTCGGCCCAGTCGTCGCCCGGCCATGGGGCCACGGCGGGGGCGGCCTGTGGTGCGGGCGCCGCGGCATCTTGCGCGGCCGCCACCGCGAAGGGTGCGGCGGCACCGGCCAGCAGCACGGCCGTGGCCTGCCTGCGGTTGATCGGTGCGGCGCCGGCCTGCCCAGCCGCCCTGCGTCCCCTGTGCATCGCCATCGCCTGCCTCCCTCCGTTGCATGTTGTGCGGGAATCATATGCGCCCGGCCGTGCGCGCTCCGGCCCGCTGTGCGGGGACCGTTGCCGTTTTTCCACGCCGGCATCGCCAGCAGGCGCCGGGCCGATGCGGCCCTGCGCGCCTCCGCCCGAGCCCCGGGGCGCGGGCGATACCATTGCGGGTTCCGATCTCCGCATTTGCCAAGAGCGCCCCGCCATGAAAAACGCCACCGAATTCGCCCCCGGCCTTGTTGTCCAGGGCATCGAACCCCCGTTGTCCCTGTCCGCCTACAAACTCATCGCGTTCGACATGGACTCCACCCTCATCAACATCGAGTGCGTGGACGAGATCGCCGATGCCGCCGGCCGCAAGGCCGAGGTGGCCGCCATCACCGAAGCCGCCATGCAGGGCATCATCACCGACTACAAGGAAAGCCTGCGCCAGCGCGTGGCCCTGCTCAAAGGCGTGACGGTGCAGCACATGGAGCAGGTGTTCAGCGAGCGCCTGCGCTTCAACCCCGGCGCCCAGGAGTTGATCACCGCCGCCAAGGCCGCGGGCCTGACCACGCTGCTGGTCTCGGGCGGCTTCACCTTCTTTGCCGACCGTGTGAAGGCCGGGCTGGGCATCGACTTCGCCCGCTCCAACATGCTGGAGGTGGACAACGGCCAGCTCACCGGCCGCATGGTGGACCAGGCCTGGGGCGACATCTGCGACGGCGCGGAAAAGCGCCGCACGCTGCTGGAAGTGGCCTCGCTCATGGGCATTGCGCCATCCCAGGCCATCGCCGTGGGCGACGGCGCCAACGACCTGCCCATGATGGATGCCGCGGGCCTGTCGGTGGCCTACCACGCCAAGCCCGCCGTGCGTGCGCAGGCCAAGGTGGCCATCAACCAGGGCGGGCTGGACCGCCTGCTGGAAGTGCTGCGCTGATCCAAAGTCCTTCGCCCGCGCATCGCCCCGCCATGCTCCGGTCCTTCTTCGCCCGCGCATGGTTCTCACTGCGCACTGGCTGGAAGCAGCACCTGGCCACCCTCGCGCTGGCGTGGATCGCCGTCGTGGCGGTGGACACCTGGCGCACGCGCGATCTGCCCCGGGGGCCCGCGCCCGATGCATTGCTGGTGATGGCATCCACCCCCACCGGCGCCACCACCACCCCGCCCGCCGGCACCACCCTGGCGCAATGGCGCGCGCAGCACCCCGGCCAGGCCGTGGCCGTGCATTTCTGGGCCGAATGGTGTGCGGTCTGCAAGCTGGAAGAGCCCGGCATCGCCAGCCTGTCCACCGACTGGCCCCTGCTGGGCGTGGCCATGCAATCGGGCAATGCCGAGCGGGTCGCGCAGGTGCAGCGCCAGCGCGGCATGGCCTGGCCCACGGCGGTGGACCCGCAGGGCACGTTCTCGCGCAGCTGGGGCGTGCGCGCCGTGCCCGCGCTGGTGGTCATCGACGCCCAGGGCCAGGTGCGGTTCGCCACCTCGGGCTATACGCCGCAATGGGCGATGCGCCTGCGCCTGTGGTGGGCGCAGACCATGCCGCAGTGGAATGCAATGCTCCCGAAATAATAGCTACCAGCGCTTGAAGAATAAGCGCCAGCGGCCATTTTCATTCATATCCCTGGCGTGGCGAGCCCCTTGCCGCACCGGTCCGTCTGGCGCAGATCTTCAAGACCTGCCGCCCCTGCCTTTGCACACTGGCCTCCATACCACCACCGGAGGCCCGCATGCACATCACCCTGAACCAGCAACACCAGCCCGTGCCGCCCGGCTGGGAGGACGAACCCCTACTCTGGCTGCTGCGCGAGCCGCTGGGCCTGGTCGGCACCCGCTTTGGCTGCGGCGTGGGCCAATGTGGCGCCTGCACGGTGCTCATTGACGGGGTAGCTCAGCGCGCCTGCCTGCACAGCGCACGCGGGCTGCAGGGGCACGCCGTCACCACCGTCGAAGGGCTGGCTGCGGGCGACGGCACGCTGCACCCCGTGCAACAGGCCTGGCTGGACCTGCGCGTGCCCCAGTGCGGCTACTGCCAGAGCGGCCAGATCATGGGCGCGGTGGCGCTGCTGCGCGCCACGCCCCGGCCCACCGATGCGCAGATCGACGCCGCCATGTCGGCCCACCTGTGCCGCTGCGGCACCCAGCACCGGGTGCGGGCGGCCATCCACCAGGCCGCCCAGGGCACCGCGCCATGAAGCGCCGCCAGTTTCTGGCCACCGCTGGCGCCGGGGCGCTCACGGTCACGCTGGCGGGCTGCTCACTGGTGCCGGTGATCCCCCAGCGCCCCACCTCCACCGCCGATGACGCCCTGGGCTGGATACGCCACGAAGGCGGCCGCTACACGCTGTGGCTGCCCAGCACCGAGATGGGCCAGCAGATCAGCGCCGCGCTGCAAGGCCTGGCGGCCCAGGAGCTGGGCGTGCCGCCCGCGCAGGTGCACCTGCGGCTGCCTGCCACCACCGACATCGCCCGCATGCGCGCCACCGTGGGCAGCGCCAGCGTGCAGGACTTCGCCCTGCCGCTGGCACGCGCCTGCGCCACCCTGCGCGAGGCGCTGGCCCAGGGGCGGACCACGGGCACGCTCGGCGCGCGCGCCATCCCTGCCAGCGCCCTGCGCAGCCTGCAGCCGCGCGCAGGCGCCCGGCCGCCCGCCGCCCCGGCCCCCGGCCAGCTGCACGCCATCGTCACGGGCCAGCCCCTGTTCGCGGGCGACACGCGCCTGCCCGGGCTGCTGTACGGACGCGTGCTGCGCGCACCGGCGTCGGCCGAGCTGACCTCGCACCCCCGGTCCTTCGACGAGGCCGCCGCGCGCGCCGACCCCGCCTGCGTGGCCGTGCTGCAAAGCCCCCGCCTGCGGCAGATGGGCAGCCGGGGCCTGGGCATCGTGGCGCGCACGCCCGCCGCGCTCGACCGCATCGAGGCCGCGCTGGCCGTGCAGTGGGAGGTGGATGGCGCCTTCGGGCAGCCGGCCATCGACGAGCGCATCGACATCGACCAGCACCTGCGCCGTGGCCGCCTGCAGCATGCCGTGCGCCAGGACGACGTGCCCGGGGACACCCTGTGGACGCTGGACCTGCGCATGGACATCCCGCTGGCCGCCCACGCTCCCATCGAGCCCCGCAGCGCCACCGCGCAGTGGATGCCGCAGGAAGGCGAAGGCCCCGCGCTGCGCGTCTGGGCCGGGACGCAGGACATGTTCTACATCCGCGACGTGCTCGCCCGCCAGCTCGGCCTGGAGGCGGGGCGCATCGCGGTGCAGGCCTGCCGCGTGGGTGGCGGCTTTGGCGGGCGCACGCTGTGCACGGTGGAGCTGGAAGCCGCCGTGCTCGCCCAGGCGGCGGGCGCGCCGGTCAAGGTGCAATGGAGCCGCGCGCAGGAATTTGCCCAGGGCTTCCAGCGCCCGCCGTCGAGCCACCGCATCCGCGCCCGCGTGCACCAGGGGCGCCTGACCCACTGGTGGCATGCCTTCGCCAGCAGCCACATCCTGTTCACGCCCGCCGCCATGCCGGTGTGGATGCAACGCCTGGCCGACCTGGCGGGCGACAGCGGCGTGGCGCGCGGCGCGCAGTTGCCGTATGGCGTGCCCCGGCAGCGCATCGAATTCACCGCCGCCCGGCTGCCCGTGCACACGGGCCCCTGGCGCGGCCTGGGCGCGGGGCCCAACACCCTGGCCGTGGAAAGCGCCATGGACGAATGCGCGCGCCTCGCGGGGGCCGACCCGCTGGACTGGCGCCTGCGCCACACCTCGGACACGCGCCTTGGCGCCGTGCTGGCGCAAGCCGCCAGCCACGCGCGCTGGGGCGAACGCCCCCGCAGCGACGCCACCACGCTGCGCGGCCGCGGCATCGCGGGCGGTATCTACAAGGGCGTGAGCTACGCCGCCGCCGTGGCCGATGTGGAGGTGCACCGGGGCACGGGCGAGGTGCGCGTGACCGCGATCTGGTGCGCCCACGACTGCGGCCTCGTCCTGCAGCCCGATGGCGTGCGCGCCCAGACCGAGGGCAACCTCGTCTGGTGCCTGGGCATGGTGCTGCTGGAGCAAGTCCCCGTGGCGCGTTCGGGCGTGGCGGCGGCCACCTTCGCCGACTACCCGCTGCCGCGCATGGGCGACGTGCCGCCGCTGCACGTGCACCTGGTGGACAGCCGCGAGCCCCCGACGGGCGCCGGCGAGACCGCCATGGTCGCGGGGGCGGGGGCCATCGCCAACGCGCTGCGCGACGCCACCGGCGTGCGGTTCACCCGCCTGCCCGTGCGCCGCGCGGACGTGCAACACGCGCTGGCCCCGCGCTAGGCCGCGCGGGCACAATCCGGCCCCATGCAAGACTTCGCCAGCGCCGCCATGGTCCGCCTGCTGGTGCGCGCCATGCACGCGCACGGCCTGGCGCCGCCGCCCGCGCCCCATGGCCTGCACGGCGGTCCCCAGGGCAGCCGCGTGCCCCTGGCCTGCAAGCGCGCGGTGGTGGAAGCCATCCTGCGGCAGGGCGGGCCCGCGATGCTGCTGCGGCTGGCCCAGCGGGTGGACCTGCTGCAAGGCGACCCCGTGCACCGGGCCCTGATGGGCGCCGCCGACATGGCCGCCCTGCTCGCCCGCTGGCAGCGCCTGGAGCGCTACGTCCACTCCCGCCATCAGGTCAGCGTGCAGGCCCTGGGCCCAGGGCGCCTGCAACTGCGCCATCATGCACGCGCTGGCGTGGCCCAGCCGCCCCTGCCCACCGAAAGCCTCGCCGTGCTGGGTGTGCTGCTGGGCGCCGGAAAGGCCCTGGGCGTGCGCGCACTGGGGGTGGAGATGGCTGCGTCCCGCCTGCGATGGGATGCCGATGACCGGCGGGGAGGGGGACTGGACGGGGACCTGGACGGACGGCTCGCGCAACTCATGGCGCACGGCAAGGTGGACCAGTGGGTGCTGCACTGGCAAGCCAGCGGCGCACGCGCCCCCGAGGCACCACCGCCGAGTGCCGCAACCGGCCTGTGCGACCCCCTGCCCTGGCCGCCCCTCGCGCATGCGCTTGCCCGCCATGTGCTGCAAGACCCCGCCGCCCCGCACACCGTGGATGCGCTGGCGCGCCAGGCGGGGCTCGCGCGCCGCAGCCTGCAACGGGCCTTGTCAGGCACCGGCCTGAGCTGCCGCAGCATCGTGGCGGAGGCCCGGGCCCGCGCCGCCGCGCAGTGGCTGCTGCAGGAGCGCCACGGCCTGGCGGAGATCGGTTTTGCCTGCGGCTTCGCGGACCAGCCGCATTTCACGCGCGAATTCGCGCGCCATGTGGGCCTGACCCCCGCCCGCTACCGGCAGGCGTTCGGGGAGCCGGTGCAAACCCCTCAGTGACTATGTTTTTAATAGCACCTTGCGCTTGACAGTAAAGCGCCACAGCCCTTTTTCGTTCAGAATTCAATCCCCATCCGGCGCGGCCCGCCGCGCGGCCCCGTTGCGAGGCACAGCCACGGTGGGCAGGGCGCCGAAGCCCAGGGCGGCGGCCTGTGGCGCCATCAGATCCTCCAGCGTCACGCCATCGAGCACCGTCAGGTAGGCCTGCATGGCCTGCCACAGCACGCCCTTGAGGCGGCAATGGCTGCTCAGGCGGCACTGGTTGGTGGCGGGGTCGAAACACTCCACCAGATTGAAATCCGTCTCGGTGGCCCGCACCACCGCGCCAATGTTGATGGTGCCCGCAGGCCGCATCAGCCGCATGCCGCCTCCCCGGCCGCGCGTCGTCTCCAGCAACCCCTGGGCGGACAGCTGCTGCACGATCTTCATCAGGTGGCTGCGCGAGATGCCGTAGCCCTGCGCCACCTCGGTGATGGTCACCGGCTGCTGGCGGCCTTCGGTGGCGGCGCAGTACATGAGCACCCGCAGCGTGTAGTCGGTCCATTGGGTCAGGCGCATGGGATTTGCCCCAGGTCAATTAAAAGATGCATCTACCGAGAATTTTATTGGATAAAATATTCACATCAAATGAATCTTTAAAGGATCGCCATGAACGCCCGCGTTGATCACCTGCAAACCGCCCACCCCGCACACGCGCCCCTCGGCGCGGATCAGCAGATCGGCCAGATTGCCGTGCAGCTGCCCGGCGCCACGGCGGTGTTCCGGCGGCTCAAGCTCGACTTCTGCTGCGGCGGGCAGGTCAGCCTGGCCCATGCCGCCGCCGAGAAGGGGCTGGACGCCCATGCCGTCCTGGCGGAACTGGCGGCCCTGCAGCGCAGCGACGCCTTGCCCGAAGCCGCCTCGCCCGGCGCGCTCATCGACCACATCCTGGCGCGCTACCATGAGGTGCACCGCGCCCAGTTGCCCGAACTGATCCGCATGGCCCGCCGCGTGGAAGCCGTGCACCGCGACAACCCCATGGTGCCTGCCGGGCTGGCCGACCTGCTGGAAGACATGCACGGTGAACTGCTTTCGCACATGGCCAAGGAAGAACAGGTGCTGTTTCCGATGCTCAAGGCCGGGGGCAACCCCTTCGTGGGCCAGCCCATCGGCATGATGCGTGCCGAGCACGTGGACCATGGCGCCGCGCTGGACAAGCTCAACGCCCTGACCAACGACGCCACGCCCCCCCAGGGCGCCTGCAACACCTGGCGCGCCCTGTATGCGGGCATCGCCCAGCTGGGTGACGACCTCGTCAACCACATCCACCTCGAAAACAACGTGCTGTTCCCGCCGTTCGAGGCAGGTGCGGCGGCCCCCTCGCAGGGTTGCGGTTCGTCGGGCTGCGGGTGCAGCTGAGCGGGAGCCGCACGGCCATGAGCGATCCGGCGGCCACGCCCCCCGGGAAGGCCTCGGCACCCAGCGTGCAGAGCATCACGCAACTGGTGCATGGCTTTTACGCCGATGTGCGGGCCGACCCGCTCCTGGGGCCCGTTTTCGACAAGGCACTGCACGGCCAGTGGGAGAACCACCTGCAGCGGCTTGTCGATTTCTGGAGCACGGTGGCGCTGGGCACGCGCAGCTTCCGCGGCGATGTCTTCGGCAAGCACATGGCGCTGGACGGCGTCACGCCAGCCCACTTCGCCGCCTGGGTAAGGCTGTGGCAGCACCACACCGAGCGCCTGTTCACGCCCGAGGTGGCGGACAGCCTGCAGGTGGCGGCGCATGGCATCGCGCGCAACCTGTTCCGGGGCTATTTCGGCAGCGACCCGGCCTTTGTGCCGCCGCGCGAAGACGACGGGCACGGCCCACGGCGGGCCGGCGGCTGACCCCGCGCGCGGGGCGATGGTCCGTGTTGCGGGTGCCCCGCGAACCCGGCCTTACTTGCCCTTGGTACCGGGCGTAAAGAACAGGGCCACGCCCACCGCGATCAGCGCGACCGGCCACCATACCCGCAGCAACTCGCGCAGGCTGATGCTGATCAGCCCCAGATTGGTCAGCAGAAAAAACACGCCCAGCACGACCAGGACGATCGCCGCAATATTGCCCTTCATGTGCATTCCCTCGGAGTGGTGAGTTGGTATCGAAGGCAATTATGGCGGCACGCAGACTCCCCAGGAGACCCGAAGGCTCAATGGCGTGAAGCTGGCCGCCGCCGTGCCACTGGTGGCTCCCTGTGTCCGCCAGCCGGTTGTTTTGATCTCTATGCGCCAGCCCGGCGATACCCCCCACCGGAGGCGCCAATGGCATTCCCCCAAGCCCATAGAACGGGTGGGAGTTCATACTGAGGCTCTCAGAAAAATCAGGAGAACAACATGACCCAGAACGCAGACATCGTCCTTGCACGAGGGCTCTATCGAGCCAGCGAACTCGCCTCGAAACAAGTGATAGAAGCCCAGAGCCTGGCGAAAGATCTGTTCCCCGGAGCCGACCACTCGCGCGCCGATATTCTCGCTATCGCGCAACTCATTGCGATCAACTACGCCAGCTTGCACAGCAGCACAGGCCAGCACAAGGGCTGAGGGGCGCACAGAACCACTTCCGGGGTGAGGCCTGTGGTCGGTGCAAGGACCGGCACGGGCTCGGCAGGTCTTCGCATGCCCTCGCCAATTCCTGGGCCCATGCTGATCGCGCAGCAGGCTGGCGTGCGCCCCGCGCGACCAGCGATCAAGTGTTCAGTTCGCGCGCCCCACGCAACGGTTTGAGCAGGTGTGACAAACCGTTGTGGTCGATCTCGTGCATCAGCGCCAGCAGCTGCCCCAGCTCGCCTTTGGGGAAACCCTCGCGCGCGAACCATTCAGGTAGTTGCCCGGCAGATCGGCCAGCACCGTTCCCTTGTACTTGCCATAGGGCATCTCCAGGGTGGCCAGGCGCTGCAGTTTTTCGGGATCCATCGTGGTGCGGTGCCTTCTTTTCGTTTCAGGGGGCCTCAGCCTCCCGCGCGCTTGACCTTGTGGCCCAGCTTCTGGAGGGCGACCATCACGCGCTCCACATGGTCACCCTGCACTTCGATCACACCGTCCTTCACCGTCCCGCCGCTGCCGCAGGCGGCCTTGAGCTGCTTGCCCAGCTGCTCCAGCGCGGCACCGTCCACGAGCACGCCCTTGACCAGCGTCACGGCCTTGCCGCCGCGCCCCTTGGTTTCGCGCGACACGCGCACGATGCCGTCCCCCGTGGGCAAGGGTTTGTTCTGCTGGCAGGTGCACTGCGCCACGGGCTGGCGGCAGCCCGGGCACATGCGGCCGGAGTCGGTGGAATACACCAGGCCGCCCAGGTCGGCAAACGACTTCATGGCTTTTTACCTTCCACCTCTTGCTGCAGCATGTGGAAGTTGAGCAACCGCGTGGCCAGCAGCGTCTCGGTCAGGAAACACACCAGCGCCAGCAAGAACGACGCGACTCCCGCCAGGAAGCCCGCCACCGCCAGCCGGTTGGACTGAAAGTTGGTGGTCTCGCCCAGGAACAGCAGGATGATGGTGGTGCCGATCAGGAACGCGCAGAACGTGAGCAGCCCGATGCACCCGTTGGCCAGCCGCCCGCGCAGCCGCAGATCTGCCAGCTCGCTGTAGGCGCGGGCCAGAAACTCGGGCTCGGTGTTGGCACGGGCGCGGTCTTCCACCACGCGGGCCCGGTCGATGATGCGGGCCAGCCGGCCCGCGACGGCGCCGATCATGCCGGACACGGCCGTGAGCAAAAACACGGGCGCCACCGCCAGCTGGATGCCGTGGGTGATGGCGGAGGAATCAAGGGTAAGGGCCATGGTGCGGGGAAAGACAAGGGAAAAACCGGCGAACCGCCGGTGCCTGATTATCAGGGCGGTGGCCGCCCACGGGGCCCGCCGCAAGGCCCGGCACGCCAGCGCGCCGAGGCGGCGCACGGGCCCCGAGGGCAACTGCGGCGACAATCCCCCATCTTTCCCCGTTCGCGCTGTCGTGCGTCCGCTTTCAACGCCGCTCCAGCGCTGCCTCCATGCCCTTTGCCTCCCTCGGTCTGTCCCCTGCCCTTGTCCACGCTGCCGAAAAGGCGGGTTTCGTGGCGCCCACGCCCATCCAGGCGGGCGCCATTCCAGCCGCCCTGCAAGGCGCTGACCTGCTGGGCGCCGCGCAGACGGGTTCGGGCAAGACGGCCGCTTTCGCCCTGCCCCTGCTGCAGCAGCTGCAACTGGGCGCCACCGGCGGCCCGCGCAGGGTGCGCGCCCTGGTGCTGGTGCCCACGCGCGAGCTGGCCGCCCAGGTGGGCGAGGTGCTGCGCAGCCTGGCCCAGCACCTGCAGCAGCCGCTGAAGATCGCCATCGTGTTCGGCGGCGTGTCGATCAACCCGCAGATGCTGGGGCTGCGCGGCGGCGCCGACATCGTGGTGGCCACGCCGGGCCGCCTGCTGGACCTGGTGGAGCACAACGCGCTGCGGCTGTCCGCCGTGGCGCACCTGGTGCTCGACGAGGCCGACCGCCTGCTGGACCTGGGCTTCGCCGAAGAGCTGGCGCGCGTGCTGGCCCTGCTGCCCGCCCAGCGGCAGAACCTGTTCTTTTCAGCCACCTTTCCCGCCGCCGTGCAGGCGCTGGCCGACGGCCTGCTGAAAAACCCGGTGCGCGTGGAGGTGCCCCACACCCCGGGCAACGAGCCCGCCATCGAGCAGCGCGCCATCGCGGTGGATGCCGCCCGCCGCACCCAGCTGCTGCGGCACCTGGTCAAGGAGCACGGCTGGCCGCGCGTGCTGGTGTTCGTGGCCACGCAGTACGCGGCCGAGCATGTGGCCGAAAAGCTGTACAAGGCCGGCATTTTCGCCAGTCCCTTTCACGGCGGCCTGAGCCAGGGCGCGCGCAAGCAGGTGCTGCAGGAGTTCAAAGACGAACGCTGGCAGGTGGTGGTGACCACCGACCTGGCCGCGCGCGGCATCGACATCGCGCAGCTGCCGGCCGTGGTGAACTACGACCTGCCCCGCTCGGCCGTGGACTATGTGCACCGCATCGGCCGCACGGGCCGCGCGGGCGAGAGCGGTGTGGCCGTGAGCTTCGTGACGGCCGATGCCGAAGCGCACTTCCGGCTCATCGAAAAACGCCAGCACCTGAGCCTGCCGCGCGAGCAGATTGCGGGCTTTGAGCCCACCGAGGCCCCCGCGCCGGCCTCGGCCGCCGACCCCCAGGGCACCGGCGGCATCAAGGGAAAGCGGCCCAGCAAGAAGGACAAGCTGCGCGCTGCGGCGGCCGCAGACAAAAAAGGCTCCTAGAAGGAGCCTGTCGAACACCCGCGGGGGCTCCTGGCCGCCCGCTCGCCACGGCCCGGGGTCAAGCCCCTTCGCCGGCCTCGTCCATGCCGCCGCCGTCCTGGCCGGACGGGGCCCCGGGCTCGCCCGCGGGCCGGGGCGTGCGCTTGCCGGGCCTGGCGACGATCTCCACATGGAACTGCGGGCCGCCTTCTGCCGCCACTTCGTTGATGAGCCCGGTCAAGGCCGACAGGTGCGCCGCGGCGGCGTCTTCCCTGGTCCGGCCGAACTGGCAGTCAAAGTCCCAGAAGTCAGCGCCTTCGGGCAGCTCGCGGCGCCGTTCGCGCTTGATGTACTTGCGGATTTCGTGCTTGACGGCATCCAGAACGCGGTCGCGGTTCTTGCCTTCAACGTGGAGTTGGAAAGTTTTTCTCATGGGCGATGGTACCGCCTGTGACAAACATCGATTCCCACCGGCCCACCCCGGTGCCACAATGGGGCATTACCTTTTGTTACGTCACGCCGATGTTCAACGACCTCCGTCTGCTGCAACTGCTGCCAGCGGCTGTACTGGTCGCCCAGGGGGGCATCATCCGCTTTGCCAACGCCGCCGGCCTGGATCTCCTGGAGGCACCGGGCCCGGACAGCCTCATCGGCAGGCCCTCGGACGACTTCGTGCATCCCATGGACCGCGTGCGCTCCAACCACCGTGTCCAGCAGGTCACCGTGCCCGGGCAGGGAGGACGGCCCAACAAGCCGTCGGAGTTCCGCATCCGCACGCTGCGGGGCAACCTGCGCATGGTGCTGATCAGCAGCGTGGCGGTGGAGTGGCAGGGCGCCCCCGCCGTGCTGATGTGCGGCCTGGACATGACGCACCAGAGCGAGATCGAGGACCAGCTGCGCGAAAGCGAACAGAACTTCCGCCGCCTGTTCGAGAACATGCAGGACGTGTACTACCGCACGGACGCCAAGGGTGTCGTGCAGCACGTGGGCCCGGGCGTGCGGCGCGTGCTGGGCTATGAGCCCCACGAGATCGAGGGCCGCACCGCCGAGTCGTACTACCCGCACAGCTCCGACCGCGACGCGTTCAAGGCCGCCATCGTGGAAAAAGGCGAGGTGTCGGACTTTCCCGGCCAGATGGTGCGGCGCGACGGGCAGGTGATCGACATCTCCATCAGCAGCCACGCGCTGTACGACCATGCGGGCAACTTCGCGGGCGTGGAGGGCATCTACCGCGACGTGACGCAGCGCAAGAACCTGGAGCGCGAGCTGCAGCGCCTGGCCACCACCGACATGCTGACGGGGATGGCCAACCGCCGCGCGTTCCTGGAATGCGCCGAATCGGTGTACGCGCGCTCGCGCAGCAACGGCGAGCCGCTCGCGCTGCTCATGCTGGACCTGGACCACTTCAAGTCCATCAACGACCGCTTTGGCCACCTGGAGGGCGACCGCGCGCTGGTGGCGTTTGCCCAGGCCGTCAAGAGCCAGCTGCGCGCCAGCGACACGGTGGGCCGGCTGGGGGGCGAGGAGTTTGGCGTGCTGCTGCCGCTGACCGCGCTGGCCGAGGGCATGGAAGTGGCCATGCGCATTCTCCAGAGCATCCGCGCGCTGCGCCTGGCCGACGAGGCGGGCCACGGCTATGGCATCACCGCCAGCCTGGGGCTGGGCGCCTTCCGGCAAAGCGACCGCAGCCTGCGCGACATGCTGGACCGTACCGACCAGGCGCTGTACCTGGCCAAGCACCAGGGGCGCAACCAGATCGCGTCCCTCGACGTGGCCGCCCCGCAAGAGCCGCCACCGGCCCCGCGCTGAGAAGGCGCACCGGGGCAGCGCCCGCCTCCCGGTGCTTCACAGGCGCAGCCGCTCCTGCTGCAGGTTCCACAGGCAGGCGGCGCTTTTGAGCAGCATCTCCATCGCCATCTCCGAACCACTGCTGGACAGCTCCAGGCCGTCGATGACCATGGCCAGCTGCGAAATGGAGTCCTCGGGGCTCGAAGCGCCTCCCGTGCGCGCCACCTCGGCAATGGCAATCAGTACATCGGTCCTGTTCATGGAAAGGGCTCCGTCCTAGCGCGGCACCGTGGCCAGGCGCTTGTGCGCCGCCTGGGGCCGTGGCGGTGCCGCCAGAAGCTGCCGCGCTCCGCCCGATGGTTGCGGCGCCGTCCCGTCCACCGCCGCGGCGGCGCCGTCGGGGGCAAGGCGGAACTGGTGGATCACTTCCAGCAGCCGCCGCACCTGGTGCTTCATGCCCGTGGACGCCGACGAGCTGTCATCCACCAGCGCCGCATTTTTCTGCGTCGCGGCGTCAAGCTGGCGCACGGCTTCACCGATCTGCGCGATGCCCCGGGACTGCTCCTGGCCGGCGTCCCGGATCTCGCTGATGAGCTCCACCACCTGATCGACATGCCGCACCGTATTGGCCACGCGCTCGCCCGCCTGGCCGACCAGCGCCGAGCCCCGCTCGACCCCATCCACGCTCGCCGTGATCAACCCCCGGATTTCGCGCGCCGCCGTGCTGCTGCGCTGCGACAGCCCCCGCACTTCCCCGGCCACGACGGCGAAGCCCCGCCCCTGCTCCCCCGCGCGGGCGGCCTCGACGGCCGCATTGAGGGCCAGCAGGTTGGTCTGGAACGCGATGTCGTCGATCACCTTGATGATGTCCGTGATCTTTTGCGACTGGACATGGATCTCCTGCATGGTGGCGATGACATTGCGCATCACGCTGCCGCCTTCGTTCGCGACCTTGCTGGCCTCCTGCGCCAGGTGGGTGGCGCGGTGGGCGTTGTCGGTGTTGTGCTGCACCGTGATGGTGAGCTGCTCCATGGAGGCAGCCGTCTCCTGCAGATTGGAGGCCTGCGTCTCCGTGCGGCGGGCCAGGTCTTCGGTGCCCCCCGCGATCAGCACGGCCTCCTGCGCCACCGACTCGGTGCTCTCGCGCACTTCGGTGATGACGCGCACCAGCTGCTGGTTCATCTCGCGCAGCGCCCCCAGAAGCTCCGCCGTCTCGTCGGCACCGCGCACCTCGATCTGCGCGCTCAGGTCGCCTCCGGCCACCGTCCGCGCCAACGCCACGGCCTGCCGCAGCGGATGCGAGATCGACCGGGTGATGACCCATGCCATCGCCGTGCCCGCCAGCAGCGCCAGCACGGTGGCCGCCAGCATCCACACATGGATGGTTTCGCTCATCTGCCGGGCCGCGCCGAACTCCGCGTCCGCCAGGCTGATCTGCAGCGCCACCAGCTGTTCCACGGCATCCTGCACCTTCGCGGCCTGGGGCCGGATCTGGCTGATGTAGAGCTCGGAGCCATCGTCGTACTTGCCCGCCACCAGCGCCGCGGCCGCGGGAATCAGCCCCTTGTCCAGGTACGCGGCATTGGCCTGCGCGAAGGCCCGGGCCAGCGCCTGCTCCTGCTCGCCGAGGGGTTTGGCGGTGTAGGACTTCCACAGGGCCCGGATCCGCTCCACGTTCGCGGACAGCGCCGCATGGCTTGCCTGCAGATTGCTGGTGCCGGGGTCCATCAGCATGTCCATCACGAGCACGCGGTTGCGCTGGGTCAGGTGGCTGATCTCGGCCAGCACGCCCATGGGCACCGTGCGGTCCCCATACAGCGCCGCGCTGCGCTCCGTCAGGCGCTTGGCGCCACTGATGCCGCCAGCCGCCAGCGCGGAGATCAGCAGCAGAAGCACTGCAAATGCCAGGGCCAGCCTGGTGCCAATTTTCATTTTCTGAAGCATCTGGAATCCTCTTGAATGGCCACCGGAGACGACCCCGGGCACCCAGAAGATACTAATTGTTTCAAATGACAGAACCGTGACCAATCGATAATCCAGGCCCCAAGGGAAGTATTGACACATCCTCCACCGAAGAACAGGGCAACCCGAAATCACGGATATTCATGACCACCCTATAATCCGCCGAATCCCCGCCACATCCGGCAGCCAACCGGGAATTCGATGCAAGGCACGGGTACGCTTGATGCCACCGGGGTCATTCAATAAATTGTCATGATGATCATTCTTGGATATTTCCGATTATCTCCACGCATTATTCACCGCTGCACTTTCTCTCTGCAAAAATAAAAACACTTCCACGCGCAGGCAAAATAGACCCCATGGAAATCGAATTCAAGTTCTGCATTCCTCCCGAGCGCCTGGCGGCCGTGCAGGCGGCGGCGCGCCGGGGCCCGTGCGCGTCCATCCGCATGGAGGCCCGCTACTTCGACACGCCCGATGGCGCGCTGGCGGCCCGCGGCATCGCGCTGCGGCTGCGCCGCGAAGGCGACCTGTGGGTGCAGACCGTCAAGGCCCTGGGTGACGGCCCCCTGGACCGGGAGGAGCACAACGTGGACCGGGGTCCGGCCCACGCCGCGGGCCCCGCCCCCGAGCCCCACCCCGCACTGCATGCCGGCACCCTGGCGGGCACCCGGCTGCTGCACGCGCTGCAGGGCGCCAGCGGCCCCCTGGCCGAAACCTATGGCACCGCCATGGACCGCGTGACGCGGGACATCGCCTTCAAGGGCGGAGTGGTCGAGCTGGCCCTGGACACCGGGCGGGTCATCGCCCACCGTGGCACGCCGCAGCAGAAAGAGGCGCGCATCTGCGAGCTGGAGCTGGAGCTCAAGACCGGGCCGGTATCAGGCCTGGCGGCCATCGCCGCCCGGTGGGCCACACGGCACGGGCTGTTTTTGAGCACGGTGTCCAAGGCGGAGCGCGGCGAGCGGCTGCTGGCCGCGCAATGGGCCCGGCCCGCCACCAAGGCCGCCCCCCTGCGTGCCAGCGGCCAGCGCAAGCACTTTTTGCAGGGGCGCGGCCTGCAGCGCGTGGTGGTGGCGCACTGCCTCCAGCAGATCCTGGGCAATGCCAGCGAGATCGTGGAAGGCGGGGGCGACGAGGAACATGTGCACCAGCTGCGCATCGGCATCCGCCGGCTGCGCACGGCCTTGCGCGAGTTGGCGCCGTTGGCCCCCGGCGCGTTCGACCCCGCCTGGGAGCCACCGCTGGTGGAGATGTTCCAGCGCCTGGGCCAGCTGCGCGACCGGGGCCAGGCGCTGCAGGCCATCGTCGCCGACATGCGCGATGCGGGCGCGCCTGCGCTGGAGGTGCGTGCGGCGGCGGACCAGGCTCCCGCCGCCGCCATCATCGCGCGCACGCCCGCGTTCCAGGCGGCACTCATCGCCCTCATGGCGTTCACGGCCCGGGGCCGCGATGACGCGTCGGCGGCCGGGGACCAAGGCCTGGAGGCCCGGGACACCCGCCGCCTGCTGCAAAAGCGATTGCACCGCCTGCACGCCAGGGTGCGCCAGGGGGCCCAGGGCTTTGCAGCCCTGCCGGTGGATGAGCAACACCGCCTGCGCAAGCGCCTCAAGCGCTTGCGCTATCTCACGGAGTTCGTGGCGCCTGCGCTGGACGCCGAAGGGGAATCTTTCCTCGACAGCCTGCAGCCCGCGCTGGCGGCCCTGGGCCGGCTGAACGATGAACGCGTGGCCAGCGTGCTGTATGGCGACATCGCCGCCACCGACCCGAAGGCCTGGTTTGGCGTGGGCTGGCTGGCTGCGCGGCAGGCACTGACCGTGGCTGCCTGCGACGAGGCCCTGGGCCACATTGCCGAAATGCCCCGCCTGCACACGACGGGCAAGCGCTGAGAGGCCGGCACGCAGGCGGAGGGGCCCGGCCTCTGGGCGCGGGCACGTCGGGGCTCCAGGGCCCGCACGGCACAATGGGCCCATGACGGCACCACCCCCTCCCCGGCACCCCCACCCGCCTTCGCGCGCCGCCCACCACGCCACCCCCGGCAAAGACCAGATCGCCCTGCTGGAACCCTTCGAGCGCCTGGGCACCGACCGCATCGCCCTCGTCTCCACCCCGGAGCAGGCCGACAAGGCCTGCGATGCCCTGGCGGCGGCCAGCGCGTGGGGGTTCGACACCGAATCCAAGCCCACCTTCGTGCAGGGCGAACAGTCCGACGGGCCCCACATCGTGCAGCTGGCCACGCTCGACACCGCCTGGGTCTTCCAGCTGCACGACCCCGGCTGCCGCGCGCGCGTGGCCGAGCTGCTGGCCCTGCGCGGCGTGACCAAGGCGGGCTTTGGCCTGGGGGACGACACCAAACGCATCCAGCACAAGCTGGGCGTGCAGCCGGCCGATGTGCTGGAACTCAACACCGTGTTCCGCCAGCGCGGCTATCGCAAGGACATGGGTGTGAAGGGCGCGGTGGCCGTGCTGTTCAACCGGCGCTTCATCAAGTCCAAGAAGGCCGCCACCTCGAACTGGGCCAACGCCCGGCTGACGGAGGCCCAGCTGGTCTACGCGGCCAACGATGCGTGGGCCGCGCTGCGGGTGTTCAATGCACTCGAGAGTTCTGCCGCGCAGCGGGGGACATCGGCCGTCGGCCAGACACTATCAAAATAATAGCTGCCAGCGCTTTCCTATCCAGCGCTGGCGGCCTGTTTTTCTTAAAAACCGGCTTCACTCGCCTTACAAGCGCGCCGCCAGCCGCGCCGCCTGGTCGATGGCGCGCTTGGCATCCAGCTCGCCCGCCTCCAGCGCGCCGCCGATGCGGTGCGGCTTGCGGCCCGTGGCCTCCAGCGCCTGCGCCAGGCTGAAAAGGGGCACCTGTCCCGCGCACAGCACCACGGTGTCGCAAGGGATCCAGGCCGGGTCCTCGCGCTTGTCGCCGTAGGACACCAGCAGCCCCTCGTCGGCGATGCGCTCGTAGTTCACGCCGCTCACCATCTGCACTTCTTTCATCTTGAGCGTGGTGCGGTGGATCCAGCCCGTGGTCTTGCCCAGGCCCGCGCCCAGCTTGCCCTTCTTGCGCTGCAGCAGCGTCACCTGCCGCGCGGGGGGCGTGGCGCGCGGGCCCGAGGGGGCCAGGCCACCGCGCGCCTCGGCGGGGTCGGTGATGCCCCACTCGGCCTTCCAGGCCGGCAGGTCGAGCGTGGTGGAAGGGTGCTCGCCATGCGTGAGGTACTCGGCCACGTCAAAGCCGATGCCCCCCGCGCCGATGATGGCCACGCGCTCGCCCACCGGCTTGCCGTGGCGCAGCACGTCGATGTAGCTGAGCACCTTGGCGTGGTCCTGGCCAGGGATCTGCGGGTCGCGCGGCAGCACGCCCGTGGCGATCACCACCTCGTCGAAGCCCTCCAGGTCGCAGGCCTGCACCACGCGGTTCAGGTGCAGCTGCACGCCCGTGTCCTCCACCCGCGTGGCCAGGTAGCGCAGCATCTCGTGGAACTCCTCCTTGCCCGGCACCACCTTGGCCATGTTGAGCTGGCCGCCGATGGCGGGCGCGGCGTCGAACAGGTGCACCTCGTGCCCCCGTTCGGCCGCCACCGTGGCCGCCGTCAGGCCGGCGGGCCCGGCGCCCACCACGGCGATGCGCTTGCGTGCGGACGGTGTGGCGATGGGCCGGTAGACCAGTTCCGTCTCGTGGCAGGCGCGCGGGTTCACCAGGCAGCTGCTGGTCTTGTTCTGGAACACATGGTCCAGGCAGGCCTGGTTGCAGGCGATGCAGGTGTTGATGCGGTCGGCCCGGCCCTCTGCCGCCTTCTTCACGAAGGCGGCGTCGGCCAGCAGCGGACGCGCCATCGACACCATGTCGGCGCAGCCATCCGCCAGCACCTGCTCGGCCACCTCGGGCGTGTTGATGCGGTTGGACGTGACCAGCGGCGTGGCAATGCCTGCCGCCGCGAACTCGGCCTTCATCTTCTGCGTGACCCAGGCGAACGCCGCGCGCGGCACGCTGGTGGCAATCGTGGGCACGCGCGCTTCGTGCCAGCCAATGCCGGTATTGACGATGTTCGCGCCACCGGTGGCCACGGCCTTGCCCAAGGTGACGATCTCGTCCCAGGCGCTGCCGCCGGGCACCAGGTCGATCATCGACAGGCGGTAGATGATGATGAAGTCCGGCCCCACGGCCTCGCGCATGCGGGCCAGGATCTCCACCGGCAGGCGCATGCGGTGGCTGTAGTCGCCGCCCCAGGCGTCGCTGCGCAGGTTGGTGGTTTGCGAGAGGAACTGGTTGATGAAGTAGCCCTCCGAGCCCATCACCTCCACGCCGTCGTAGCCTGCCTCGCGCGCCTTCACGGCACAGTTGACGAACGCGCGGATCTGACGCTCCACCCCGCGCGCCGACAGCGCGAACGGCGTGAACGGCGAGATGGGCGACTGCAGGCGCGAGGGTGCCACGGCCAGCGGGTGGTAGGCATAGCGGCCGGTGTGCAGGATCTGCAGCGCGATCTTGCCGCCGGCGCCGTGCACCGCGTCGGTCACCACCCGGTGGCGCCGGGCGGCACCCGAGGTCGCCAGCGTGCCCGCGAAGGGCTTGGCCCAGCCCGCGATGTTGGGAGCAAAGCCGCCCGTCACGATCAGTCCCACATCCCCCTCGGCCCGCTCGCGGAAGTACGCCGCCATGCGCGTGAGGTCGCGCCCGTCCTCCAGGCCGGTGTGCATGGAGCCCATCAACACGCGGTTTTTGAGGGTGGTGAAACCCAGGTCAAGCGGCGCGAGCAAGTGCGGGTACAAGGCGGCACCGGGCATGGATGCAGCGGCTGCAGGGGCGGCAATGGGGGAAGGATGCATGGAAATCGTGGACTAGAAGTATTTTCTAGAACTTTATTCTAGAATCGCATTCCATGGCAAGCCGCAATTCCCCGCCCTCCACCTCATCCCCGGCCGAGGCCGCCACCGACCGCCGCCAGGACATCCTGAACGCCGCCCTCGCCTGCGCGGCCGAAGGCGGCGTGGATGCCGTCACCATCGACGGGGTGCGCGCCCGCTGCGGGGCCAGCGTGGGCAGCATCTATCACCACTTCGGCAACCGCGACGGCATCGTGGCGGCGCTGTTCTTCGACATCTTTCACGACCAGTCGCGCAGCGTGCAGGCGCAGCTGGATGCCGCCCAGGGCGTCGAGGCGGGCGTGTCGGCCCTGGTCACGGGCTATCTGGACTGGGTGGTGGCACAACCCGAGCGGGCACGTTTCCTGTTCCAGGCGCGCGGCGCCGTGGCCGCAGGCCCGCGCACCGCCGACCTGGCCGAGGCGGCGCGGGGCCGCAACCAGGCGCTGGTGGCCTGGTTCGAGCCGCACCGCCAATCGGGCGCGCTGCGCGACCTGCCTTGCGAACTGATGCCGTCGCTGGTCATGGGCCCGGTGCAAAGCTATTGCAGGGCGTGGCTGTCGGGCAACGCTGCCCAGGGCGGCCTGCCCTCGCCCACCACGTACCGCGCGGAGTTGGCGGATGCGGCCTGGCGGTCCGTGAAAGCCTAGATCGCTAGATCAATAATGCGGCGGCAGCTCGTCGCGCAGGTTGCGCGGGCCGTTCGAGCCGCTCTCGGGCGCCTGCTGGCGCAGCTGGATGACCTCGTGCGTCAACCGGTCGATCAGTTGCTGCTGCTGGTAGATGGTCATGTTCAGCTGGTCCAGCAGGTCTTCGGTGAAGCTGGCCTTGATCTCCAGGCTTTCCAGGCGCTGGAGAATCTGGGCGAGATCGTTGGCGTCCGACATCGACGCTTCAGAGGGCCTGGCCGAGGCGCGCCACGCCTTCGCGGATCTTCTCCACGTCGGCCGTCGCGAACGACAGGCGCAGCGTGGCGTGGTCGGGGTTGGCGCAGAAGAAGGGCGTGCCGGGCACGAAGGCCACACCCTTTTCGATGGCGCGCTTTGCCAGCACGTTACCGTCGGCCACCTTGCCACCCGCGCCCGTGAGGCGCGCCCACACGAACAGGCCGCCCTGGGGCTGCACGAACTCGATGGCGCCGCCCAGCTCCTTGCGCAGCGCATCGCCCATGGCCTGGGCGCGTTCGGCATACACCTTGCGCACGTTCGCCAGCGTGCCGGGCATGCGGCCGGCCTTGAGGTACTGGGCGGCCGTGGCCTGGGCGAAGGTACTGGTGTGGGCGTCGCTGAACTGCTTGCACATGGTGGCTTTGGCCAGCAGCTCGGCCGGGGCGATCATCCAGCCCACGCGCAGGCCGGGTGACAGCACCTTGCTCAAGCTGCCGCAGTGCACCAGCAGCTCGCGGCTGCCGGGCACGCTGGCCGACAGGTTGAGCAGGCTGGGGGGCGGTGCGTCGCCGAAGTACAGGTCGCCGTAGGGGTCGTCCTCGACGATCAGGGTGCTGTGCTTCACGGCCATCTCCAGCACGGCCTTGCGGCGCTCCAGACTCAGCATGGCGCCGCTGGGGTTGCCGAAGGTGGGGATGAGGTAGACGAATTTGGGCTTGTGTTCGGCGATGAGCTTTTCCAGCTCGTCGGTCTTCACGCCGTTGCCGTCGATGGGCGCGCTGATGAGTTCGGCGCCGTACAGGCGAAAGCACTGGATGGTGGCCAGGAAGGTCGGGCCTTCCACGATGACCTTGTCGCCGGGACTGATGAGGGTCTTGCCCAGCAGGTCCAGCGCCTGCTGGCTGCCGGTGGTGACGATGAGGTTGTCGGCCGCCACGTCCTGGGCGCCCTTGCTGGCCATGAAGGCGGCCAGTTGCTCGCGCAGGGGGTTGTAGCCTTCGGTCGCGCCGTACTGCAGCGCGGCGCCGGGTTCTTCGGCCAGGGCGGCGTTGCTGGCAGCGCGGATGCCTTCCACGTCGAACATCGCGCTGTCGGGGAAGCCACCCGCGAAGCTGATGATGCCGGGCTTGCCCAGCAGCTTGAAAAGCTCACGGATGGCGGAGGTTTCTACATTGTTCAGGCGGTCGGCGAATTGCATGGCGTGGACAAAAATGGGTGGCAAAGGATTCCCGCATTGTCGCCAATTGCCGAGCAGGTTTCCTGCGGCTTAGACTGCAAGGCACAAAAGCGCCCTCCCTACCGCAACCCCATCCAGGACCACCCATGCCCCTCGACATCCGCCAGTTGCCCCCGATGCGCCTTGCCTACATGCGCCAGACCGGCCCCTACGGCCCGTCGCTCACGCAGCTGTGGGACCGCTTTGGCCAATGGTGCGCGGCCCATGGCCTCGCCGAGCCGCGCCCCAGGTACTACGGCATCAGCCTGGACAACCCCGCCTGCACACCGCCCGCGCAATGCCGCTACGACGCTTGCGTCCAGGTGGGCGTCGGGTTGCGCACGGGCACCGAGGCGCTGGTACAGGACTTTCCGGGCGGCGACTACGCCTGTTTGCAGTTCGTCGGCACCGGGCCCGAGATCGGCGCGGCCTGGGCGGGAATGATGGCCCCGGGGCAGATCCCCGCAGGCTGGGAAGTGGCCGCGCGGCCCGCCGTCGAGGTCTATGACGAGCACTTCGCCGTCAACCCCGCCACGGGCGCGTTTCCGTGCTGGCTGTGCCTGGCGGTGCAGCGCACGGCCTGAGCCAGCCCCTGCACCAGCCGATCAATCGACGCGAATGTCCGCCCGCGCCGCCACGGCGCGCATCAGCGGCAGTTCACGCTCGATGCGGGCGCGCAGCGCGTCGCCGTTGCCCCAGGCGGGGGTCATACCGATGTCCACCAGCTTCTTCTTGAACTCGGCGGAGGCCATGGTGTCGGCCAGGGCCTTCTCCAGCTTTTTCTGCACCGGTGCGGGCAGGCCGGCGGGCGCGACGAACGCGAACCACGACCCCATGTCAAAGCCCGGGTAGCCGCTCTCGGCCACCGTGGGCACGTTGGGCAGCAGCGGCAGGCGCTGCGGGCTCAGCACGGCGATGGGCTTGATCTTGCCGGCCTTGATGAGCGGGGTGGAGGCCACCACCGTGTCCACCGCCAGCTGCACCTGCCCGCCCATCAGCGCCGTGAGGTTGGGCGAGCTGCCGTTGAAGGGCACGTGCATCATCGGAAAGCCCGCGGTGGCCTTGAGCATCTCGGCGCCGAAGTGCACCGACGAGCCCGTGCCGTAGGAGCCGTACGAGAACTTGTCCGGCGCGGCCTTGGCCTGGGCCACGATGTCCTTGAGCGTGCTGCCCTGCACATCGTTGTGGGCCACCAGCAGCAGCCCCATGTCCGCCACCATGCCGATGGGCGTGAAGCTGCGCACGGGGTCGTACGGCAGGTTGGTGCGGATGGCGGGGTTCATGGTGAGCGTGGTGTTGGCGCCCAGCAGCAGGGTGTAGCCATCGGCCGGAGCCTTGGCCACCAGCGAGGCCGCGACCACCGTGCCCGCCCCGGGACGGTTCTCCACCACCACCGGCTGGCCCAGCCGCTCGCCCATCGCCGTGGCCAGCAGGCGCCCCAGGATGTCCGTGGCGCCGCCGGGTGCGAATGGAACGACCAGCTTCACAGGGCGGTCGGGATAGGTCTGCGCCAACGCCACGGCGGGCGCGGCCAGCGCGAACGCGCTGGCCAGAAGGCACGAGATGAAGCGGGAGCGCGGCAAGGGCATGGGGAAGTTCTCCGGTCAAGAAAATGCGGGAAAGGCGGCAGGGGAAGGCATATAAAACGTGGAACGGAACGGGGCCCATCAACCCAGCAAGGGGCTCGCTACACGGGCGTAGCCACTGGCCCGGTCGTATGCGTGCCCTATCTGCAGCACGGCGGCATCGGCCTGCGCCGGGCCGATGATCTGCAGCCCGGCAGGCAGTCCACCAGGCCCGAAGCCGGCGGGTGCTGCCAGTGCAGGCAGGCCGGCCATGGTGGCGGGCACCACGGTTTCCATCCAGCGGTGGTAGGTGTCCATGGTGCGGCCTGCCACATCGTGCGGCCAGTCCAGCCCGGCGTTGAACGGAAAAACCTGCGCGGCGGGCAGCACCAGAAAATCGAATTGCTCGAACAGGCCGCGCAGCATCTGATACCAGGCACTGCGTACGCGGGCTGCGTCGTACACCTGCAGCGCCGTGAGGCGCATGCCGCGCTCGATCTCCCACACCGCCTCAGGCTTGAGCAGCGAGTGCGTGGCGGGGTTGCGGTACAGGCCTGCGTTGGCACCCGCCACGCTGAAGCTGCGCAGGTCGATCCAGGCGTTCCACAGCTGCTCCATGTCGAACGCGGGCACCACGGATTCCACCGTGCAGCCCACCGTGCGGAAGTGCGCAAGCGCCTGCTCGCAGGTGGCCAGCACGCCGGGCTCGGTGGGCAGGTGCCCGCCCAGGTCGCCCAGCCAGCCGATGCGCGCGCCGTGGAAGTCACGCTCCAGCGGCTGGCCCAGCAAGGCCACGTCCTCGTGCCGGCGGGTGAGCGGCAGCCGCGCATCGAAGCCCGCCTGCACCGACAGCAGCAGCGCCAGGTCCGGGATGTCGCGGGCCATGGGGCCGGCCACGCTGAACTGCTGGAAGAACACCTCCTCCGTCGGGCCGTGCGGCACCAGGCCGAACGAGGTGCGCAGCCCGTACACGTTGTTGAACGCCGCCGGCGTGCGCAGCGATCCCATCATGTCCGAGCCGTCGGCCACCGGCAGCATGTGCAGCGCCACGGCCACCGCCGCCCCGCCGCTGCTGCCGCCCGCCGACACGGCCGGGTCGAAGGCATTGCGCGTGGTGCCATACACCGGGTTGTAGGTGTGCCCGCCCAGGCCGAACTCGGGCGAGTTGGTTCGGCCCATGAAGAGCGCGCCGCTGGCACGCATGCGCTCGAACACCACGGCGTCGGTGGCAGAGACCTGGCCCGCGAAGATGGGCGAACCGCGTGTGGTGACCATGCCGGCGGCGGGCATGATGTCCTTGGGCGCCTGCGGAAAGCCGTGCAGCGGCCCCAGGCTCTCGTCGCGCGCCAGTTGCGCATCGCGCTCGGCGGCCTGCGCACGCAGCACGTCGCGGTCTGCCAGGGCCACCAGCGCATTAGCCACGGGGTTCAGGCGGTCGATCTGGGCCAGGTAGGCATCGAGCACCTCGACGCACGACACCTCGCGGGCATGGATGGCGTGTGACAGGCCCACGGCCGTGCGGGCCACGATGCCGCCGGGCGGGGTGCTGGTCTGGGGGTGCAAGGGGGTTGCGGGCGAATGTGTCATTGGGAAGTCAGCATAAGCAGCCGCTTGCGTTTCGACAATCGACGATTTCTGAGGTTATCGTTGCGCTTTACGCAAACCACACACCCAGGCCTCCCATGCTCTCAAGCCGCCTGCAGGACACGGCCCTGCGCTACTTTCTGGAGGTGGTGCGCAGCGGCTCGGTGAGCGAAGCCGCCACGCGCCTGCATGTGTCGCCCTCGGCCGTGAGCCGGCAGGTGGCGGCGCTCGAAGACCTGCTGGGCGTGCCGCTGTTCGACCGCCGTCCGCGTGGCATGGCGCCCAGCGCGGCGGGCGAGCTGCTGGCCGCGCACGCGCGGCGCGGCGCGCTGGAGGCCGACCGCGTGGTCTCGGACATCCAGGCGCTGCAGGGGCTGCACACGGGGCGGGTGCGGCTGTGCAGTTCAGCCGGTTTTGCCATCGAATTTTTGCCACGCGTGATGGCGCAGTTCCGCACGCAGTACCCGGGTATCCAGTTCCACCTGCGCGTGGTCAGCCCGGCGGCGGTGACCACGGCCGTGCTCAACGGCGACGCGGACATCGGCCTCACCTACAGCCGCTCGGCCGAGCGGGACATCACCGTGCAGCACCGCGAGGCCTCGCCGGTCATCGCGATCATGCGGCCCGACCACGCGCTGGCGCGCTTCCCCAGCGTGACGCTGGCGCAGATGCACCCCTGCCCCATCGCCCTGCCCGAACGCGACAACACCGTGCGCCAGCTGTTCGACATCGGCTGCAGCCAGCGCGGCCTGGTGTTCGAGCCCGTGCTGGTGTGCAACCACTTCGAGACGCTGACCCACTTCGTGCTGCACGGCGGCGGGCTGTCGATATCGGGCGAAGTGACGGTGCGCGACCGCGTGCGGCGCGGCGAGCTGCATGCGGCACAGATCCGCGAGCCCGGCATGAACGCACGCGCCGCCGAACTGCAGACGCTGAGCGGCCGCACCCTGCCGGCGGCCGTGCGCATGTTCCTGGAGTTCTTGCGCACACAGCTACGGGACAATGCAGAACCCACGCATTCCTCCAGAACAATCCCTCCCCCATGAAAACCGCGCAGATCGAACCCTTCTTCGCCACCCTGAAGGCGGCCAACCCCATGCCCAACACGGAGCTGGAATACACCACCTCGTTCGAGCTGCTGGCCGCCGTGCTGCTGTCGGCCCAGGCCACCGATGTGGGCGTGAACAAGGCCACGCGCAAGCTGTTCCCGGTGGCGGGCACACCCCAGGCCATCCTGGACCTGGGGCTGGAAGGGCTGGAGGGCTACATCAAGACCATCGGCCTGTACCGCACCAAGGCCAAAAACCTGCTGGAAACCTGCCGCATCCTGGTGGAGCAGCACGGCAGCATAGTGCCCCGCACGCGCGAAGCCCTGGAAGCCCTGCCTGGCGTGGGCCGCAAGACGGCCAATGTGGTGCTGAACGTGGCCTTCGGCGAGCCCACCATGGCGGTCGACACGCACATCTTTCGCGTGAGCAACCGCACGGGCCTGGCGCCCGGCAGGAACCCGCTGGCGGTGGAATTGCAGCTGATGAAGCGCGTGCCCGCCGCCTACGCGGTGGACTCGCACCACTGGCTCATCCTGCTGGGCCGCTATGTGTGCCAGGCGCGCAAGCCGCGCTGCTGGGAATGTGTGGTGAGCGAGTATTGCGACTACCAGCCGAAGACACTGGCGCCCTGAGCTCGGATTGCTTCTGTTTTCATAGCTACGCGCGCTTTCTTGACAAGCGCTGGAGCCTGAAAATACTTCAAATTGACATCAACGAGCGGCGGCGTGGTCCCGCAGCCAGGCGGCGAAGGCCTCTTCGGTGATGTCGCCTGCAGTTACAGCGAGCATGGTGAGCACACACGACGCATCGTCGGCGGTGAGCGCCCATCCGTTCAGCCGCAGGAAAAGCTTGGCGGCCACGAAGCCCGTGCGCTTGTTACCGTCGACAAAAGGATGGTTGATCTCCAAGTAATTACAAACGCAATACCTGACTTTCCACCTACCTGCGTCAAACCATCCCCGCCACTCCCAAGGCCGCCATTTCCCCCGACACCCCCACCCACGCCACCTCAAACCCCGCCACTTTCCGCTCCGGCGGCACGGGGTGCGCACGCAGGGCCCAGGTCGCACCGGCCACCACGCTGTCGATCACCGGCACCGCCACCTGGGGTTGCACCGCAGCGGCCATGCCGGCAAGCCCTGCCCCGCCCAGGATGACAGCCTGCACCCCCATCTGCCGCACCACGTCGCGGCAGGCCTCCACCAGCAAGGCACGGGCGGCTTCGGGGTCTGCCGCCAGCTGGGCCCCCGTGGGCGCCACCGTGTGAATACCCGCGAGCCCGTGCGAATGCCCCAGCGCCTGCGCCAGGCGCTGCAGCATGGGGCCCCAGCGCTCGCCGCCGGTGACGATGGCATAGCGCCCATGGCGGGCGGCTTCGATGAAGGAGGCTTCGGCCAGGCCCGTCACAGGCACGGGGCAGCTTTCGCGCAGCGCCATCAGTCCCGGGTCGCCAAAGCAGCCGATCAGCACGGCATCGGGCCGGGGCCGGGGTTGCGCCAGCTCATGGGCCCAGGCGTCCAATGCGGCATGGGCTGCCACGGCATAGCTGGCCTCGCAGGCGATGTAGGGGGCGCCAAAACGTGCCGTGGCCGTGCGCACCGCCACATGCGAACCTGCGGCTGCCTGCACATGCCGCTGCAGCAAGGCGCTGACGCTGGCCGAGGTGTTGGGGTTGAGGACGAGCAGCTGGCGCATGGCAAGGTGTCGGGATTCAGGCGCCCAGCAATTGCGCCAGATCGGGCACATCGCTGGCCGGCGGGGTGAACTCCAGCTGCGTTTCGATGCGGGCCAGGTGCGTCAGCATGAGGCGCGCCGCCTCGCGCGCGTCGCGCAGGCGGATGGCATCGATCAACGCCCGGTGCTCGCGGCAGCCGCAGGCCGTGGCCTCCTCGCGTTCGCGCGCGTGGCTCGGGCTGTAGGTCATGAGGATCAGCGAGGTGCGCGAGACCAGCTCCCGCAGGATGCGCCCCAGCGTCTGGTGCCCGGCGGCCTGCGCGATGTGCAGATGAAAATCGCCCGACAGGCGAATGGCGCGGCGCATGTCGCCACTGGCGCGGGCCGACTCTTCGTCGTCGATGCAGGCGCGCAGCGCGGCAATGTCGGCATCGGTCGCGTTGGCGATGAACAGCTCCACCAGGCGCGGCTCCAGCAGGCGGCGGGCCTCGAACACCTCCAGCGCCTCTTGCGGCGTGGGCTGGGCAATGGATGCGCCCCGGTTGGGCGTGAGCGTGACAACCTGTTCATTGGCCAGCCGCACCAGCACCGGCCGCACGCGCGTGCGCGACACGCCAAAGGCCGCCGCCAGCTTGTCTTCCACCAGCTTGGTGCCCGGAGGCAGCCGGTGGTCGAGGATGGCCGACACCATGCGGTCGTACATGTCGTTGTCGCTGAGCTGGCCGGTCGCGCCGGGCTGCACGGGCGGCTCGGTGACCGCAGCGCGTGTGCGCCGGGGCTTGGGGTTGATGGTCGTCATAAGGGTGCCGTTTTTAACCCGGACGGCCCTTGCGCCTGCGCCCCAAGGCCCATACCAACGCCAGCGTGATGCCCATGACGATGAACGACACCACGGTGGTCAGCGTGCCCAGCGCGTAGATGGACGGCGTGGTCACCGTGCTGGTCAGACCCTGCAGCTCCAGCGGCAGCGTGTTCACGTCGCCGATGGCCTGCGAGGTGCGGGCGATCTCATCCCAGCTCAGGGTGAAGCCGAACATGCCGATGCCCACGACCGAGGGCGCGATCAGCGGCAGCACGACATGGGCGAAGCCCTGCCAGGGCGTGGCGCCCAGGTCGCGCGCGGCTTCTTCGTAGGATGGGTTGAAGCGGTTGAACACCGCGAACATGATGAGCAGGCCGAACGGCAGCGTCCAGGTCAGGTGCGCGCCCAGGGCCGAGGTGAACAGGCCGAGCGACGTACCGTAGCCCTCGAGCGTGCTCTCCATGCCCAGCCATTCCAGGGCCGCCTTGATACCGTTGTCGATGAGCCGGAACTCCAGCCCGATGCCCAGCGAGACGATGATCGACGGCATGATCAGGCTGGCCACGACGATGAAGAACAGCGTGTTGCCCCCCGCCAGCCGCTTGCGGAAGGCCAGGCCGGCCAGCACCGACAGCACCACCGTGCACAGCATCACCGCCACGCCCAGGCCCAGCGAGCGCCACAGCGCCGCGCCGATGTCCACCACCCCCAGCCCCTCGGCCAGCTTGTGGAACCAGTGCAGCGACACGCCGCGCATGGGAAAGGTCAGCCCGCCTTCGGGGCCCTGGAAGCTCAGGATGAAGATGACCAGCATGGGCCCGTACATGAACAGCACGAACAGGGCAAACACGAGGGCCAGGGGCCAGAAGCTCGCGGGGCGGGAATCGCGCATGGACATGTCAGAGTTCCTTTCGGATGTCGACCAGGCGCGTGAGGCCCCAGATGATCATCAGCACCACCGCGAGCAGGATCACGGCATTGGCCGCGGCCAGCGGGAACTGCAGGTACGAGGTCTGCACCTGGATGATCTTGCCAATCGATGCGATCTGCTGCCCGCCCATCACGCCGATGGTCACGAAGTCGCCCATGACGATGGTGATCACGAAGATGGAGCCGATGATGATGCCGGTGCGCGACAGCGGGATGATCACGTTCCACAGCGTCTGCCAGCCGCTGGCGCCGCTGTCGCTGGCCGCCTCGATGAGGCTGCGGTCGATGCGCATCATGCTGTTGAAGATGGGCACGATCATGAACATGGTGTACAGGTGCACGAAGGCCAGCACCACCGAGAAGTCCGAGAACAGCAGCCATTCGATGGGCTGATCGACCAGCCCGGCCCCCACCAGGGTCTGGTTCACCAGCCCGTTGCGCCCCAGCAGCGGCACCCAGGAGATCATGCGGATCACGTTCGACGTCCAGAACGGAATGGTGCACAGCACGAACAGCAGCGTCTGCATGCCCGAGGAGCGCACATGGAAGGCCAGGAAATAGGCCACGGTGAAACCGATCACCAGCGTGATCAGCCACACCAGAAAACTGAACTTGAGCGTGGACCAGTACGTCTTGAGCGTGACGCACAGGCCGTCTGACGCATCACCGCACCCCGCGAAGATCGACACGTAGTTCTTGAACGTGAACCCCGGCAGCAATTCGTACTCATTGAAGTCCCAGAAGCTGACCATCACGATCAGCGCCAGCGGAATCAGGAAGAACAGCGCGAACACCAGCGTGAACGGCGCAGCCTGCCACCAGGCGGCAATGCTGCGGCCGGGGACGGCAGCAGCAGGCAAGGTCGGTGTGTGGGTTGTGCTCATGGTGTTTGCAAACAATCGGTATCAGATATCCGCAGCTCGGCGTTTCGTCTTAATCCTTGAAACTGGCGCGGCCAAAGGCCAGTGCCCCCGTGCAAGGACCGCCCCGCCGCACCGGGGGCGTCCCCCTCCCGACCCGCGCAGCGGGTCGAGAGAGGGGGAAGGCGCAAAGCGCCTCAGGGGGTGCACTCTCTACGCCGCGACGAATTCATTCCACTTCTGCACCATGTAGTTGTTCTCGTCCATCAACGCGTTCCAGCAGGCGATGCCGCCCATGCGCGACTCATAACTGCCGCCGTCGCGCACCGCGCCGGTCTTGGCCAGCACGTCGCCATTGGGGCTCTTGATGTCCTGCGTGGCGGGCTTGCCTTCCATCCAGTAGGCCCACTCGTAGGCTTCCATCTTGGACTTGGCGGTCTCCAGCACGGCGCTGTAGTAGCCCTGGCGGTTCAGGTAGGCACCCGCCCAGCCGTCCAGGAACCAGTTGATGAATTCGTACGCGCCATCGAGCTTCCTGCCCGACAGGGTGGCCGGCAGGCCGAAGCCGGCGGCCCAGGCGCGGTAGCCTTCCTTGAGCGGCTGGAAGTTGCAGGCGATGCCCTTGGTGCGCACGGCGGTGACGGCCGGGCTCCACATCGACTGGATCACCACCTCGCCCGATGCCATCAGGTTCACCGACTCGTTGAAATCCTTCCACAGCGCGCGGAACTGGCCCTGCTTCTTGGCCTCGATCAGGGTCTTGATCGTGAGATCGATCTCCTTCTTGGTCATGTTGCCCTTGTCGGGGTACTTGTAGATGCCCATGGCCTCGACCACCATGGCGGCGTCCATGATGCCGATGGAGGGGATGTTCAGGATGGCGGTCTTGCCCTTGAACTCGGGGTTGAGCAGCTCGGCCCAGGAGTTGATGGGGCGCTTGATCAGGTCGGGGCGGATGCCCAGCGTGTCGGCGTTGTACACGGTGGGGATCAGGCTCATGAACTGCGTGGGCGCGGTCGCGAACTTCTTGGACTTCTCGCCCTCCAGGTAGATCACCTTCTTGGGCGCGGTGCCCTGGTCGCCCACGGCCTTGCCGGCCACCATGCCGTTGGTGAACAGCGTGGTGATCTTGTCGGCGTTCTTGATGCGCTTGGTGTCGATGCCCTTGAGGTTGCCGGTGGGCACGATCTTTTTCAGCGAGAAGTACTCGGTGTCGATCAGGTCGAAACTGTTGGGCGCGGTCACGGCGCGCTTGGTCACGTCGTCGGTGGTCACGGCCACGTACTGGATCTCGATGCCGGTGTCGGCCTTGAACTTCTCGGCAATGGCCTTGTCCTGGTTCACGGCCGTGCCCAGGTAGCGCAGCACGATCTTTTCCTGCGAGTGGACGGCCGGGAACACGCCGGCGGCCAGGATGCCCGCCGTGCCCTTGAGCAGCGAGCGGCGCTGCACGCCTGCAGCCTCGGTAACGACAACAGCGGGGGAATCGGCACGGGAATCATCGGACATGGGAAAACTCCTTGGGTTGCGGAAGGGGACGGGTGGAAAAAGGGAAGATGCGTGGCAGCGCCATCAGGCGGCAACGGCCACGGCTGGAGATGGCACCGCCGGTGATGCGGCAGCAGGCTTGGACAGCGGGTGCGCCTGCTCCGGCGTCCAGTGCAATTGCACCGCCTGCCCCACCTGGTAGGGCTGCGCGGCAAAAGCGGCCTCGGACACCATCACCGAGTACGCCGCCGTGGCGTTGGCCGACAGCGCCACGCCCTGCTTTTGCAGGCCCAGCAGCACGTAGGTGCCCTGGTATTCCACGTCGGTCACCACGGCCTGCATGCGCTGGGCACCCCAGGGCAGCTCGGCGATGGCGAGGGTTATCTGCAGGTGGTCGGTGCGCACGCCGACCTTGCCCTCGGGCGTGTCGATCACGTTGTGGCCGCCCATGAAGCGCGCCACGAATTCGCTGGCCGGGCGGTTGTAGACCTCGTGCGGCGAACCCACCTGCTCGATCACGCCGTGGTTCATCACCACCATGGTGTCGGCCAGGGCCATGGCCTCTTCCTGCGAGTGGGTCACGTGGATGAATGTCAGGCCCAGTTCCTTCTGCCAGCGGCGCAGCTCGGCGCGCATCTGGATGCGCAGGAAGGGGTCGAGTGCCGAAAGGGGTTCGTCCAGCAGCAAGACACGCGGCTGGGTGATGAGGGCCCGCGCCAGCGCCACCCGCTGTTGCTGCCCGCCCGAGAGTTCGGCGGGCTTGCGCTCGGCCAGGTGGCCCATGGCCACGCGCTCCAGCAGATCGCGCGCCTTGGCTTGCCGCTCGGCCTTGGCGACGCCCTTCATCTTGAGGCTGAAGGCCACGTTGTCCAGCGCCGAGAGGTGCGGGAACAGCGCGAAGCTCTGGAACATCATGGCCGTGCCGCGCGCGGCGGCGGGCAGGTCGGTGATGTTGCGGTTCTCCAGCAGGATGTCGCCGCTGGTCACCGACTCGTGCCCGGCGATCATGCGCAAGGTGGTGCTCTTGCCACATCCCGAGGGGCCCAGCAGGCAGCAGTAGCTGCCGCTGGCGATGCGCAGGTTGATGGCGTCCACGGCGGGCTTGCCGCTGGCGTAGCGCTTGGTGAGCGCGACGATTTCAATGGCAACCGGGGGCTGGGCAGGGATGGGAGCTTGCATGGCACCCATGAACGCAAGGCCCATGCCAACTTTGTACACAATTTTTCATTGAGTTTGCGTACAAATTGCACCATCCTTGTGCCCGGCCTGTGCCGGCCCCCGCGCTGCGCGCACCATCCTTGCCGCTTCGGCTCCTTTTTCTGGTGCACGGAAACGTTTGCGGGGCCCATGGCACACGCCTGAAACATATTCGTATGGCTATACTGAAATCGCAGCAGAAACAATTTCTTACGTAGCGCGCCCTCTTCCCATTCACGCTGGATGACGAACCTCGACCCGCGCTCCATGATCGCCATGGCGGGCTTCATGTCCGCCGTCATGGCCATCGTCCTGCTTTTCATGAGGCGCTACTACCCGCCGTCGATCCAGGGGGTGGGCGCCTGGGCGCTGGCGCCGCTGCTGTGGCTGGCGTCCACGGTGCTTTTCAGCGCGCGCGGCTTCATCCCGGACTGGCTGAGCCTGGTGCTGGCCAACCAGCTGCTGGTGCTGGGCACCGTGACCTACTACATGGGCACGCGCAGCTTCATGGGCAGGCCCTCCACCTGGCGCACTTGGTCCTGGGTCATGGCGGGCACCACCCTCGTGTTCATCTGGCTGACCTACTGGATGCCGCACTACGGCCTGCGCGTCGGGTTCTTCACGGTGGCCATGGGCATCGTCTATGCCGCGCAATTGCGCTTCATGCTGCGGCACGGCGGGCGCAACTTCCCCGTGCGGCTGGTGGAGGTCGTCCTGGCGCTGCACATGGGCGTCCTTGCCGTGCGCCTGGGCTCCATCATGGCCGGGCGCGCCGGCGCGGACCTGATGGAACCTTCGCTGTTCCAGACCCTGTACATCGGCGCCTACGTGCTGACGGTGCTCATGCTGTCCATCGGCGCGGTGCTCATGGCCACCGACCGCCTGCGCACCGAGCTGGAACATCTGGCGACGCACGACTCGCTCACCCAGACACTGAACCGGCGCGCGCTGCTGCAGCGCTGCGAGGACGAGCTGGAGCGCGCACAGCGCTACGGCAACGGCCCCTCGATCATGATGCTGGACCTGGACAACTTCAAGTCCGTGAACGACACCCATGGACACCAGCACGGAGATGCCGTGCTCGTGCATTTCGCCGAACGGACGCGCCAGGTACTGCGCCGCGCGGACCGCCTGGGGCGGTATGGCGGAGAAGAATTCATGGTGCTGCTGCCAGGCACGCAGGGAGTGGCGGCCCGGAGCGTGGCGCAGCGCATCCACGCCGCGCTGGCGACGGGCCACCCGCTCGACTGCGAGGTCAGCATCGGACTCACCAGCTGGGCAGGCCCCGGCGAGACGCTGGACGGCATGCTCTCGCGCGCCGATGCCGCGCTGTACCGCGCCAAGGAGCAGGGGCGCAACCAGACGGTCGAGGCCTGAGAGACAAATCGCACGCCGCCGGGCGCCAGGCGGTGGAAGGCTGCGCCGCAGGGGCGCCGCCCCCTGGTTCAGGCTGTCTGGGTGGCGACCCCGGCCGACTCGAAGCTCGCCATCTCGCTGAGCACCGCGCACGCCGACTGCAGCAGCGGCCAGGCGAGCGCAGCGCCCGAGCCCTCGCCCAGGCGCAGGCCCAGGTCCAGCAGCGGCTCGGCCTGCATCTGCGCGAGCATGAGGCTGTGGCCGCGCTCGCCCGATCGGTGGGCGAACACGCAGCGCTGCAGCACGGCCGGCTGCAGGCGGCTGGCCACCAGCACGGCGGCGCTGGTGATGAAGCCATCCACCACGATCACACGGCGCTCGGCCGCGGCCTGCAGCACCGCGCCCACCAGCGTGGCGACCTCGAAGCCGCCCAGGGCGGCCAGCGCATCCAGCGGGCCGGTGGCACCGGCGTTCACGTCCAGCGCCTGCTGCAGCACCGCGCGCTTGCGCTCGATGCCGGCTGCATCCAGCCCCGTGCCGGCGCCCGTCACCTCGGCCAGCGGCAGGCCGGCCAGCCGTGCCAGCAGCAGCGAGGCCACGGACGTGTTGCCGATGCCCATCTCGCCCAGCAGCAGCGCATTGCCGGGCAGGCCGCGCACCACCTCCGCGCCGTTCGCCAGGGCCCCAGCGCACTGCGCCGCCGTCATCGCGGGCCCGACAGAAGCGTCCTGCGTGCCCAGCGCCACCTTGCGCAGCAGCAACTGCGGCTGGCCGGGCGCTGCCTCGCGCGCGGCGATGGGCTTGGCCACGCCGCAGTCCACCACCGTCAGGCCCAGGCCGTGCTGGCGCGCGAGCACGCTCACGGCGGCGCCCCCGGCCAGGAAGTTCTCGACCATCTGCCAGGTCACATCGCTCGGAAACGCCGACACGCCCCGCGCTGCCAGCCCGTGGTCGCCCGCGCACACCAGCATCTGCGGCGCATGCAGTGCGGGCGTCTCGGTGCCCAGGATGAGCCCCAGGCGCAGCGCCAGGCGCTCCAGCAGCCCCAGGGAGCCGAGCGGCTTGGTCTTGTAATCGATCACGTGCTGCAGGCGGCTGGCCAACGCGGCATCATGGAGGTCATCAACGGGTGGAAGAATGAAAGGTGCGGTCATGGTGGTAGAGAACACGAAGAAAGATGCCGTGCACGCAGCGGCACAGCGGGGTTATGCGAATGAGGCCCAGACATACGCGCGCGGCCGGCCCGACTACCCGGCGGCGCTGTCGGCCTGGCTGGGGCAGACCCTGGGCCTGGGCCCCGGCCGCCAGGTGGCCGATGTGGGCGCGGGCACGGGCAAGTTCACCGCGCTGCTCGCGGCCACCGGGGCCGGCGTGGTGGGCGTGGAGCCCGTGGATGCGATGCGCGCCAGGATCGATGCCCTGCAATTGCCCACGGTGCGCGCCGTGGCGGGCACGGCCCAGGCCATTCCGCTGCCGTCCGGCGCGCTCGATGTCGTGGTCTGTGCGCAGGCCTTCCACTGGTTTGCCACGAACGAGTCTCTGGATGAATTCCACCGCGTGCTGCGCCCCGGCGGCCGGCTTGGCCTGGTGTGGAATGTGCGCGACGAGTCGGTGGACTGGGTGGCGGAACTCACGGACATCATCACGCCCTTCGAGGGCGATGCGCCGCGCTTCTACAAGGGCGACTGGCGCCGGCCCTTCCCGCACCCCGGCTTCAGCCCACTGGCCGAGACCCGGCTGCCGCATGAACATGTGGGGCCGCCACAGCAGGTCATCATGGACCGCTTCATGTCGGTGAGCTTCATCGCCGCCCTGCCCGACAGCGAGCGGGCCCAGGTGCGCGCACGGATCGAGGCACTCATCGCCCACCACCCCGCGCTGCGCGGGCAGGGCACCGTGCGCTTCCCGTACACCACGCTCGCATACCACTGCGAACGGGTGTAAAGCGCCGAGGCCCGCCACCGCGGCAGCCCTACGCGGCCACCAGCGCATCCAGCACCCCGGGCGTGAAACAGGGGCCGATGGCGTGCGCCAGGCCGTCGAACACGCTGTCGAGCGTGGGCACCGGCGCGGCGAGCCGCGCACCGAACAGCGCCTGGAGCGCCGCCCCGTCCTCGAACAGGCCGTGCAGGTACACCCCCAGCACATTGCCCGCCGCATTGCTCCAGGCCAGGCCTGGCATCACCTCGTGCGCCACATCCCCCTTGGCCGCCATGGCCGGGTGCTGCGCGGTCTGGCCGTGGTGGATTTCATAGCCCGCCACCTCCACCCCCGACAGCGCCCCCCAGGCGCCCGGCAGCGCACCGCAACGCGCGCGCGTGAGCCGCACCGTCTTGTCGCGCGCGAAGGCGGTGACCAGCGGCAGCAGGCCCAGGCCGGGCGCATTGCCGTCGATGCCCTCGGTGTCGATCAGCGCCTCGCCCAGCATCTGCAGGCCGCCACACACCCCCAGCACGGCCCCGCCCCGCGCGGCATGGGCCGCGATGGACTGGTCCAGCCCCTGCGCGCGCAGCCAGGCCAGGTCGGCGGCCGTCGCCTTGGAACCGGGCAGCACCACCCAGTCCGTGGGCTTCAGGCCGCCCAGGTCGGCCGGGCTGCGCGCCCACAGCAGGCGCACGCCGGGCACGTTCTTCAGGGGCTGGAACTCGTCGAGGTTGCTGATGCGCGGATAGGCCACCACGGCCACGGTGGTGTGCACGGTGCCGGCCGAGGTGCTGCGGTCGTCGAACACGCCATCCTCCTCGGGCAGGCCATGGCGCCAGTGCATCGGCACCGTTGCCACGGTGGGCACGCCGGTCAGGTCCTGCAGCATCTGCGGCGCGGGCGCCAGCAGGCGGGCATCGCCGCGGAACTTGTTGAGCACGAATCCATGGATCAGTGCGCGCTCGTCCTCGGGCAGCAGCGCCCAGGTGCCGTACAGGTGCGCAAAGGCGCCGCCCCGGTCGATGTCGGTCACCAGCAGGCAGCGGGCGCCGGCATGGCGCGCGACGCGCATGTTCACGATGTCGCTCGCGTGCAGGTTGATCTCGGCGGGCGAGCCCGCGCCTTCGATCACCACCACGTCGTTCTCGGCGCGCAGCGCATCAAGCGCGGCGGCGATCTGCGGCCACACCTTTTCGCTGCGGCCGCGCCAGGGCATGGCCGTGAGCTCCGCGCTCACCTGCCCCATCAGCACGACCTGGCTGTGCGTGTCGGCCTCGGGCTTGAGCAGCAGCGGGTTCATGCGCACCTCGGGCCCGGCGCGGGCCGCGAGGGCCTGGAAGTACTGCGCGCTGCCGATCTCGCCCAGCAACCCGCCGGGGCCGGGCACGACGCGCGCGTTGTTGCTCATGTTCTGCGCCTTGAACGGCGCGACCTTCAGGCCCAGGTTGCTGTAGTGGCGGCACAGCGCGGTGGTGAGCCAGCTCTTGCCGGCGCCGCTGGTGGTGCCCAGCACCATCACGCAGCGCGCCATGCGCGGAGAAGTGGATGCGTTCAAGGCAGGGGCCTCACCATGCGGTCCATGATGTGGTCGAGCGCCGCCGCCGCGTCGGTGCAGCGGCCGGTGTGCACGGGCGATGTCTGGATGACGGCGCTGCGCCTGGCGGTGAGCCAGTGAAAGCGCGAGCGGTAGGGCAGCCGCGCAATCGGCCCGCAGCCCTCGTCCCCGGCGCAAATGGCCACGATGGCCGCCAGGTGGCGGCGCACGGTGTCGATGTCGGCCCGCGGGTCGATGGCCAGCAGGCGCGCCTCGTCGAGCGCGATGGCGGCCTGCAGGAAGCCGCTGCGCTGGCACGAGAGGATCACGCCCGCGTTGATGAACTCCTCGCGCTCCACGCGCGGCACCACACGCACGATGGCGTAGTCGTACACCTCAGCCGCGTGCATCGATGGCCACCTTCACCCAGGCCTCGCGCCCCGCGATGCGCGCCGCGAAATGGTCCACATAGGCCTGGCGATGGCTGGCCGGGGCCGACAGCGGGCCCTCGGCATGCTCGGCGCCGGCCAAGGCCAGGAATTCATCGGGCACATCCGCCAGGATGCCCGTGAGCACCTCGCGCGTGAGCAGCGCCGCCAGTTCGCCGTCCACCTCGCCGATGGCCGTGGCGCGGTGCAGCAGCACATGGTCGGCAATCGGCGCGAAAGGCCTGGCGGGCTGCGCCACCGCGCCATTCCACGCATGGTGGAAGGTGAGCGAGGCGCCATGGTCGATGAGCCAGGGCTTGCGGTGCCACACGAGCAGGTTGGTGTTGCGCGCCGTGCGGTCCACATTGGCCACCAGGGCATCGAACCAGACCAGGCGCGAGGCGAAGTCCTCGGACACCTCGTCCACCGCGGGGTCGAAGTTGAGCGCGCCCGACAGGTAGTCGAGCCCCACGTTGAGACCGCCGCTGGCGCGCACCAGGTCCTGGATCTCGGGGTCGGGCTCGGTCTGGGCCAGGCCCGTGTCCAGCTGGGCGAGCACGATCTCGGGCACGGGCAAGCCCAGGGCCCGCGCCAGGCCCCCGGAAATGAGCTCGGCCAGGAGGGCGCGCACGCCCTGCCCCGCCCCCCGGAACTTGAGCACGTACAGCCCGAGGTCGTCGCCTTCGACCACGGCGGGCATGGATCCGCCTTCACGCAGCGGCGTGACGTAGCGGGTGACGGTGATGGTTCGCACGGGGGCCGGGCCTCCTGAAGAGATAGGGAGAGGAAGATGCATGGATGAATCCGGCATGGTAGCGCCCGCGCGGCGCGGGATCAGCGCCCCCATGCCTGCAGCAACGCCTGTTGCGACGCTGGCGGCAGCACCCCCAGCCGCACATGGCCCGGCAGGCCGAACGAGGTGCAGTCGCGCAGCTTGATGCCCTGGCCGCGCAGCCCGGCCAGCCGTTCGGCCAGGGACTGGGAATCGGGCCCGCCGTCAGGCCGGGCGCAGAAGTAGTTGGCCTGGCTGCCCGCCCGCACCGCCCAGCCCAGGCCCGCGCACAGCGCCAGCTGGCGCGCTTTCCAGTCGCGCAGGGTGGCAAGGCTGCCCACCACCCACTGCTGCACGGCGGGGTCCAGCCAGGCCTGCAGCAGGGCCACGCCGTGCGCGCCCAGCGGCCACGAGGGAGCCAGCGCAACCAGTGTGTCCACCTGCCCTTCGGCACCCGCGGGCGCCACGGCATAGGCCGCACGCACGCCGGTGAGGCCCAGTGCCTTGTTCGGCGTCCACACCTGCCAGCAATGGGCCGGGGTGGTGGCGGGCCGGCCGGTCCAGGCGCCCGGGCCCTCCAGCCGCAGCGGCGCATAGGCGCAGTCGAGCACGCGCAGGACGCCGGGGACGCCGGGGACGCCGCCATCGGCCGGCGCATGCCAAACATGCGCGGCAGGGTCTGGCCGGCCCAGGGGACTGGAAGGGTCGCAGGCCCATTGCAAGCCCGCCAGGCCCGCGCCCGCTTCGCCTGCGCGCGCCAGTGCCAGGCCCCGCGCCTGCGCGGCCTGGGCGTAGTCGCCATAGCTGTGCGCGGGCAACGCGACCTGCACGCAGCCCTGCTGCACGGCCAGCGCAGTGATGCGGTGGATGAACTCGCTGGCGCCGCCCGCCAGCACGATGCGCCGGGGGGCCACGCCGTGGAATGCCCCCAGGCCCTCGCGCAGGGCGGTGTAGGCCGGGTCGGGGTAGCGGGTGGCATCGGCCGCCCGCACGGCATGCAGCGCCCCCGGGCATGGCCCGCAGGCATTGCTGTTGGTGGAGAAGTCATGGAGCGCCGCCCCCATCGCATCCGGCCCGCCGTGCTCGGGGGCGGCCGCGCTCCAGCGCAGGGGCCCGCTCATGCCGTGCACACCATCACGAGCAGCAATTGGGCGGCCGCCAGCAGCGGAACCAGCGCCAGCACCGCGTTGCCGCCCAGGCGCGCCGCGCGCCGCGTATCCAGCGGACCGGCCGCGCGGCCCGCGCCATGCAGCGTGTACACGCCGGGCTTGGCCAGCCGCACCCCGAGCGCCAGCGCCATGGCCGCCATCGGCCAGCCGCTGTTGGGCGAAGGCGTCTTGCGGGCCTGGCGCGCCAGCGTGCGCAGCCGCATGCCGCGTGCGCCGGCCACCAGCAGCAAGGCGGTGATGCGCGCCGGCAGCCACGACAGGACATCATCGGCATGCGCGGCCCATTTGCCCGCCCACTGCCAGTAGCGTCCCCCGCGCATGCCGGGGTAGCCCCACATGGCATCGGCCGTGTTGGCAAACCGGTACAGCGCGGCACCGGGCAGGCCCAGCAGCACGAACCAGAACAGGGGCGCCACCACCGAATCGTTGAGGTTCTCGGCCAGCGATTCGATGGCCGATTCCCGCACCTCGACAGCGCTCAGGGCGCTCACGTCCCGGCTCACCAGCCGCGACAGGCGCGCGCGCCCTTCGGGCAGCGACTGGCCCAGCGCCACCTCCACCGCCAGCACCTCGTCGCGCAGCATGCGCCAGGCGAGCAAGGGCTTGAGCAGAAAGGCCAGCACGGCCGCGGCAAGCAGTTCATGCAGTGCGAACGCCGCATGCTGCAACACCGCGGAAACTATCAAAACAATAGCTGCCAGCGCACACCAGACAAGCGCTGCAAGCCAAAAACATCTCCAATCCTGCGCCACGGGCACCGTGGGGGCCAGCCGCTCGCCCCCGCGCTGCAGCGCCTTGCCCATCCACACCACGGGGTGCCAGGCCGCGGGCGGCTCGCCCAGCCACCAGTCGATCACCAGGGCCAGCGCGGGTACCCACACGAGGACGCGCCATGCGGCCCAGCCCGCGCCGGGAACCAGCCCCGCGACTACGCCGTCCATGCGCCTCCCGCATCGCGGGCCGGCCCCTGGGCGCGGGCGGCGCGCCGCCGGGGCACCAGCACCCGCCACGCGATCACGCACGAAGTGGCACACAGCGCGACACCCAGCAGCGAAAGCCCGACGATCAGCCAGGTGCGCAGCACAGGGCGCGCGAGCAGCGGCGCGAAATCCAGGCTGTGCAGGCCGTGGTACAGCACGCGCTGCCACGCCGTGCCCGCGTCGGTGCGCAGCACGATGCGGCCCGACGCCGGGTCGGCATACACCGCCACCCCGTCATCGGCCCAGCGCGCGCGCCACACCGGCAGCGGCCGCGTGTGCAGGGCAGCGCCGTCCTGGCGCCGCGCATAGTAAAGGTCGTCGTAGTGCTCCATCTTCTCCACGGCAGGTGCCGGTGCTTCGGGGCGCAGCATCTGCAGCCGCGCGCGCAGCATGGCGTCGGGCAGTGCCCGCGCCATGGTGGCAGACGGACCATCCGCCCGCACCAGCCATTGTGAAGGAATGCCCGCGGATTCCCGGCCACGCACCCGGTACCAGGCCTGGCCCGCGATGCGCAGCAGATCCAGCTCCTGCACGACCATGCCCTGCGCCGCCGCCAGCACCACCGCATCCCGTGGCCCCCGGCCGAGCGGGGCGGGCTCACCGGCCCACAGCGCCCGCGCCTGGGGCCCCACGGCCGCGCCGCCGAACACGCCAAACGGGTTCATCGACATCAACCCCGAGAACATCCAGGTGAGCGTGAACACCGCGGCCACCAGGCCCAGGATGTGGTGCCAGCGCATCCAGAACCTGCGGTACGGAATCCACCGCTGGCGGTTCAGGAACAGCTGCCAGACGCCGAGCACGATGCCCGTGGCGGCCAGCAGCACCCCGGGGATGGAAAGCCACACCACCACGTGGTGCCAGGCCCTGGGGAACTGCCGCAGCACGGTGGGGTAGATCCAGTGCGGCACGGCGCCCACCCAGTTCCAGAAGCGTTCGGCGCGGCGCGTGTCGCGCACCACCTCGGCCGCGCCGAGCGAGACGTACAGCTGCAGTCCGTCATCGCCGTCCAGCAGCACCTTGATGAGGGGACGGTGCACATCCAGGCCCTGCGGCACCGTCCACTGGTCGCGCTCGACCCACTCGGTGCCCGTGGCGCGGCGGCCGCTGAAGGCCTCGGCCACCCGGGCGGCCGCGTCCGGCGACAGCGGCGCGAGCAGCGTCCCGCTGCGCGCGTCCACGGTGCGCCAGCGCGGCCTGGCATCGGGCTGCGGCGCACGCGCCACGGCGCGTGCCGGCACTGCCTCTTCCGTGGCCAGCAGGCGCCACACCGGCGCATCGCCCAGCATGCCCAGGCGTGCCTCGCCGCCCACCGCAGGCCGCAGCCCCGCGCGCTGGGCGGCATCCTGCGCCGCAAGGCAGCATCCCGGGCCTTCCAGCGTCAGGGCGGGCAAGGCGGCCAGCCGCTCCGCCGCCGTGAGGCTGGGGAACGGCACGAAGTACAGCACCACCCCGCTCACGAACCACATGAGGAAGAACAGCGCCAGCACCACGCCCAGCCACTTGTGCACGAAGATGACGAGCTTCTTCAGCATGCGCCGCGCCTTGCCCGGTTCGCCGCGATCAGAACGTTGCGCGCGCGGTCAGCTGCACGGTGCGCGGCGCACCCAGCAGCCAGCGCGCGTTGGCCGTGCCGGCCAGCGCATAGTCGCGGTCGGCCAGGTTCTTCACGGCCAGGCCGAGCTTGAGGTTGCGCGAATGGTCGTAGGCCAGCGAGGCATCCAGCACCACATACGACGGCAGTTGCGTGGTGTTGGCGGTGTTGCCCTGGCGCGCGCCCACGTAGCGCGCGCCAAAACCCGCCTGCCACTGCGGCAGGAAGCGGTAGGTGGTCCAGATGCTGGCGGTGCGCTCGGGCACGCCGGTGGGCGTGTTGCCATCGCGCGAGACCAGGGCGCCGGAGACCAGTTCCTTGAATGCGTCGTAACGCGCACGCAGCAAGGCGGCATTGGCGTCGATGGTCCAGCCGCGCACGGGCTCGGCCGCGAAGGCCAGCTCGATGCCGGTGGAGGACTGCTGGCCCACCTGCTGCGAGAGGTTGGGGTTGCCGGCGTCACGTGACAGCAGGTTGCGTTTTTCGATCTTGTACAGCGCCACGGTCCACTCCCCGCGCACGGCGGGCACCGCGCCCTTGGCGCCGACCTCGACCTGGCGGCCCTTGGTGAGGTCGAAGGTGTTGCCGCCGCCCGGCAGCGACAGCGCGCCGGACAGCGGGTCGGTGCCGGTGCCGAACTGGCCGTAGAGCGACAGCGCCTCGCTGGGCGACCACACGGCGCCCAGGCGGCCGGTGACGGGCGAATACTTCTTGACCAGGTTCACGCCCGTGCGCAGGTCGGTGGTGTCAAGCTCCATGCGGTCGCTGCGCAGGCCGGCCACGAGCTTCCATTCCTTGGTGAGGTCAAGCGCGTTCTCGGCGAACAGCGCGGTGGTCTGGAGTTCGGACGCGCGGCCCGGGAGGGTGGGCACGGGGCTGATGAAGCCGCCCGGGGCGAAATTGAACGGGTCCACCGTGCTCGCGCCGCCGTACGGGGAGTTGTTGGTGTGCAGCAGCCTGGTGCGGTACCAGTCCAGGCCCACGATGAAGCGGTTCTTCATGCCGCCGAGGTGGCCGTCGAACGCGGCGTCGAGGCGGTTGCCGGTCTGCTGCTGGTCGTGCAGGATCTCCAGGTAGTCGCTGCGGTTCACGGCCGTGCCGGCGGCGTTGAAGGCATAGGCCTCGGCATTGCGCCAGTGGCGGTCGGTGGTCAGGTGGTAGGTCTCGTTGCGCAGGCGCACGCCGGCGGCGGCCTGCCAGTCGACCTTGGCGCGCCAGATGCGGTCGTCGTACTGGACCACCGAGTCGGCCACGTTGAAATTGGTGCGGCGCAGGCGCTCGTCGAGCACGCCATTGCGCAGCGGGGTGCCGAAGTAGCGCGCATCGTCGTTCACGCCACCGTCCAGCGACAGGGTCACATTCAGATCGGGGCTGGCGCGCACGGCCAGGGCCAGCGCGTAGTTGTGGCGCTGCGTGTCCATGAACTGGCGGTAGCCGTCGCTCTTTTCGGCATCGAGGTAGACCGAGTAGGCCAGCACATCGTTGATGGGGCCGCGCAGGCCCACGCCGCCCTGCACGCTGCCGAACGAACCCACGCTCAGGAACGCCTCGCGCTGCGGCGTTCCGAAGACCGGGCGCTTGGTCACGTAGTTCACGGCCGCGCCGATCGCCCCGTCGCCATAGAGCACCGAGGCCGGGCCGCGCAGCACCTCGACCGACTCCATGGGCCAGGTCGAGAACGGGTAGGTGATGGTGCCCGAGGCCACGATGAGGCGCGTGCCGTCCACCATCTGCGCCACCGAGCTGTGGCCCGCAAAGCCGCGCGCCACCAGGCTGGTGCCGCCGTTGCCGGGGGCCGGCGCCTCGGTGATGCCGGGCATGCGCACGGCCACGTCCTGCGCGCGGGTCAGGCTGCGCTCGGCGATGTCGGCCGCGCCCAGGCTGCTCACGCTGGCGGGCGTCTCGCGTGCGGTGAGGCCCAGGCGTGAGCCGGTGGTGCCAGGCAGGTCGAGCCCCAGCGTGCTGCCGGCCGTCTCACGCGGCGCCGTCACCTCCACCGGCAACAGGGTGGCTGACTCGGCCGCAGCCGGTGACTGCATGCCAACAGACCAGAGGCACAGGGAAATGGAAGTCAGGGAAACGCGCATGGAACAGGACCTTGGAAAAGCGGAAGGGCGAAAGCATAACGCAACCAAGTTGCATTATCGACGCAAAGCGACTTTGAACGTGCTCAGTCCTCGATGCCACGCTGCGCGGGAATGCCCGCCTTGAATGCGTGCTTGACCATCTGCATCTCGGTCACCGTGTCGGCCAGCTCAATGATCTCGGGCGGGCAGCGGCGGCCGGTGAGGCACACATGCACCTCCTTGGGCCGCTCGCGCAGCGTCTGCAGCACACCCTCCAGCGGGAGCCAGCCGTAGATCAGCGGGTAGGTGATCTCATCGAGCACCACCAGGAAGTGCTCACCCGACAGGATGGCGGCGCGCGCCTTCTCCCAGCCGTCGCGCGCCAGCTGGGCCGAGTGCTCCAGGTCCTTGCTCTTCCAGCTGAAGCCGTCGCCCAGGCCCTCGATGGGCAGGCCGAGCTGCTCGAACATGCGGTGCTCGCCGAAGCGCGCGGTGGGTACCTTCATGAACTGGAAGATCTTCACGGCCTTGCCTCGGCCGTGGGCGCGCAGCGCCAGGCCAAAGGCCGCCGTGCTTTTGCCCTTGCCATCGCCGGTGTTGACGATGACGATGCCGCGGCGCTCGCCCTCGGGCTTTTCATAGCGCTTCTCGGTGGGTGGGGTTTCGATCTGCATGGTGGGGGTACTTTCAAGAAGGGTCGATTCACGCGCGGGCCAGGCCGGGCGCGGCGGACAGTGAGAACGGACGGCGCGCCTGCCACGCAGCGCCCGCCAGCACCACCAGGGCCATGACCAGCAGGGCCACGATGCCGGCCATGCGCTCCACGGGGCTGGGTTCTTGGGCGGTGTCGGGGGCATCGCGCTCGGGCTGGCGCTCCAGCAGCACGCCCATGGCGGGCACGGTGGGTGCGGCGGGCAAGGCTTCTGCCTGGGCGGGTGGCGCAGGCAGGTCGGCAGCAGGCGGCACGGGCCGTGGCGCCTGCGCGGCAGGCGACTGCGGCGTGGCCACGGCCATCCCGGCGGGCACGGACTCTACTGCTTGCACACCCTGCGCGGCCTGCTCCACCCAGCGCCGCACGCTGGGCAGCTCGGCCGCCAGCGGGGCCGCGCGCGTGAGCTCCTGGTACATCTGCGCGAGTTGCTTTTGCGTGGCGGCATCGGCCTGCCAATAGCCCTGGCGCTGCGCCTGCACCAGGCGCTCCAGCGACTGGGCATAGGCCTGCGGATGCTCCTTCAGCCATTCGGGCAGGCCCAGCTGGTGCTTGTCGCGCACCAGCACGTCATAGAAGCTTTGCCAATGGTCGCTGCGCACCGTGTCGGGCGCCACGGCCTGCCAGCCCCAGGCGAACTGCACGGCCTTGAGCACCTGCAGCGTGCCCGAATAGCCCTCGGCCTTCTGCGCCTTGAGCCAGCCCGGGTGCAGGTAGCGCGACTGCATCTCCAGCGCAATGGCGCGCTGCGCGGTCTCGGTGGTGGGCTCGCTCACATCCTGCAGCTGGGCCACGTGCAGCTCCAGCCCCTGCGACCGGCCGGCCACACGGGCTGCGGCCGACAGGCCGCCCAGGTACTGGAACGGGTCGTCCGAGCTGACCATGGCGTACAGGTTCGAGCTGCGCGACAGGATGGCGGCGTCGGTACGGCGCAGGTGGGCCCCCAGCGCCTTCGCGGCCGTGCCGCCCGCAACCCCCGTCACCGGTTCGCCCTCCAGATAGGGCTGGCTCATGCGTTCGAGGAACATCTGGCCCAGGCGCGCATCGTTGGTTTGCAGGCCGTCGCTCTGCACCGCGTCGGACAGGCCGGTGCCATAGTCGCCCACCGCGTTGCCGAACGAGCGCACGCGCGCCAGTTGCTCGGCCTGTGCGCGTGGCACACCCTGCTTGCGCAGCTCCTGGCCGATCTGCTCGGTATTGCGCGCAATCACATTGCCGGGCTCGGCCGTCGCGGCCTGGGCCACGGCGCGGTCGAGGAGCGCCATCAGCGCGGGGAACTGGTCGCGGTACGAGCCGGTGATGCTCATGAGCACATCGACGCGCGGGCGTTTGAGTTCTTCTGCGGCAATGGTCTCCACACGCACCGGGCGGCCCGAGTCGTCCCACACCGGGCGCATGCCCAACGCCACGAGGGCCTGCGCTTCCATGATCCCCTGGTGGCGCAGTGTTTCACCCGCCCACAGCGACAACACCATGCGCTGCGGCACCTGGCCGCCATGACGCGCCTGGTAGTCCTTGAACCAGTCGTTGAACAGCGTCTGCGCCACGGCATAAGCCTGGCGCGTGGGCAGGCGGCTCGGGTCCAGCCCCGTGAGGTTGCGGCCCGTGGGCAGGCTCTCGGGGTTGCGGATGGGGTCGCCACCGTACGCAGCGGTGAGGAAACGGCCCTCCAGCCCCGCGAGCAGGCCGGGCATCTCGCCTTCGGTGGCCAGCAGGCGCTCCAGCTCCTGCGCGCGCTGGGCCAGCTGCAGCAGCGCGGGCGTGTCGATGGGCTTGCGCGCGGCGCGGTTGGGCACATGGTCTTCGGCGCGCACCACGTCGGAGGCACCCGCCGCACCCGGCGTTGCCGCCTGCGCTGGCAGCACGGGGCGCAGGTCCAGCACGCTGGCGGCCTGCGCGTCGGTCAGCGCCACCTCCAGCCAGCGTGCGGGGCGCGCGGCCAGCACGGCATCGTGCTTGATGAGGAAGGCTTCGTCGATGTCTTCGCCCAGTGCCTCGATCAGCGGCTTGCGCAGCGCCTGCAGGATGGTCTCGCGCCGCTGCTCGGGCGCGGGCACGCGGCCGAACACGGCCAGGCCCTTGGGCTGCGAGCTTTGCGCGAGCTGGTCCAGATAGGGGTGCAGGATTTCCAGGAAGCCGCTGAAGTCGGCCGCGATGCGCTCGGCGCTCCAGCCCAGGTCGCGGTGCAGCTGGTGCTCCACAAACTGCGCCACCAGCTGCTTTTCGAGCGCGCGGCGCGTGGGGCCTTCATCCACGGTTTCCCATTCGTGCATCACCTCGTGCATGTGGGCCATGCGCGCCTCGAAGCCTGCAGGCGCGAACACGGGCGTGCGGTGGCTTACCAGCACGGCGCGGCCCCGGCGCTTGGCCGTGAGGGCCTCGCCCAGGTTGTCCACGATGTAGGGGTAGACCACGGGCAGGTCACCGAGTGGCAGCAGCGCGTCGTCGTGCACATCCAGCGCACGCGCCTTGCCACCGGCCCATTCCTGCGTGCCGTGCGTGCCGAAGTGGATGAGCGCATCGGCCTCCAGCTGCGCCCACAGGTACACCGCCAGGTAATGGTGCGACAGCGGCGCCTTGCTCTTGTGCATGAAGGGGTTCTGGCCCAGGCGCAGGGTTTCCTCACGCGGGGGCTGGGGCAGCACGGCCAGCTGGCCCACCTGCAGGCGTGGGATGGCGAACACTTTTTCGCCCTGCCACTCGACCACGTAGCGGCTCTTTTCGGGCGGGCCCCAGTGCGCGTTCATGCGCTCGCGCACGGCCTTCGGCAGCGTGGCCAAGTGCTGCTCATAGCGCGCCAGTGGCAGCGCGGCGGCCTGCCCGCTTTGCAGCAGCGCGCGCACATCGGCGCCGGGGTAATAGGCGGCCAGCAGCGGCTTGAGCCCGTCGATCCAGCCCTGTTCGGGCACCTGCTGCGTGCGGTAGCCCGCCTGGGCCAGGCCGCCAGAGACCTGCTCCAGGCTGCGCGGCACGTTGAGGAACGATGCGCCGAAGTTGGTGCCGCCCGGCGGGTAGTTGTAGACCATGGCCACCAGGCGCTTGTCTGCTGCCGGTTTGGTCTGCAGCGCGATCAGGCGCCGTGCCTTGGCGGCCACGGCCTGGGCCTGGCGCTCGATGAGGCGAAAGTCTTGCCCCTCGGCGCCGTGGGCGGCGACCAGGACCGGGTCGATGGCACCCGCCGCCTCGGGCTGCGCCAGGTAGAACGGCACATCGGACAGCGACAGGCCCGTGTCGCTGGCCTCCCACGCGGCGGCATCGCCCGCGCGGTAGGGCTGCGTGCCCAGCAAGGGTGCGCCCCAGCGGGCCAGCAGCGGCTGCAGCGCGGCGGCCTGGGGCACGAGCTGGTGCAGCACCAGGGCGGAGGCATGCAGGCGGCCGGGGCCGGTGCCGCTCTCGGAGGGCAGCTCCAGCACCTCGGCCAGCGTCTGCGCCGTGACCTGCTGGCCAAAGGCCGCATAGGCGAACAGGCCCTGCTGGCGGAAGATGCGCAGCCAGGCATCGAGCCATTCGGTGCTGCCATCGACAAAATGGTGGCGGTGCACCAGCACGGCCACCGCCGGCAGGCCGCGCAGCGCGGGCTGGCCCTGGCGCCATGCCTCCAGCGCCACGGCGTTGGGCAGCAGGCGGGGCGCGTCGGGGTGGTAGATACCCCGGGTGGGCAGGATCTCCGGCGCGGACAAAACGGGCATGGCCACACCCGCCACGGTGGCACGCGCCAGGGCGATGGCGCTCTTCAGGTTGCGCGGGCCGCCGGCCTGCAGGTAGGCCACCATGCGGCCGGACGCATCGAGCGCGGTCAGGTCGGCGGCGGGGGCGCCCGCAGGCACCCACACCACGTGGCCGGGGGAACGTGTGGCACGGCCATCGAGCTGCGCCCCCGCCATGCGGCGCAGGCGTGCCTCCACGCTGGCATGTGGCGCATCCACCCACACCAGCGCAGCGCCCGCCAGCGCGCGCTCCAGCGTCCGGGCCTGTGCTGTGTCGAGCACCGCCGGCCCCGCGAGCGGGTAGTCGATGTGCGCAAAGCCCAGGCCTGCCTCGGTGGCCAGGCGCTGCACCATGGCCGTGCGTGGGGCGGTGGTGATGTCGGAGGTGAGCCACAGCAGCACGGGTGCGGCCTTGTTGGCGCCAGCTGCGCCCTGGGCCTTGTCCGCCTGCACGGCATGCACCAGCGGCGCAGCCAGCAGCAGGCACCAGAGTGCCGCGCGCAGGATCAGCGCCTTCATGGCTTGGCGGGTGCCGGCGTGGCGGAACCACCCGCGCCACCGGCCGAAGCGCCGGCAGGAGCAGCGCCCGTTTCAGGGATGTAGACGATGTTGCCGTCTTCGAGTTGGTAGGCCACGCCCGCGCGCACGCCCTGCCCTTGCGCCGCGCTGCCCGCGCCCTTGAAGCGCACCTCCTTGCCCTGCTCGCGCACCACCACTTCCATGTCGGGCTGGCCGGGGTTGCGGATGATGGTGACGCTCTCGTTGGCGCTGGTCTGGGTCTGCACGGCCACGGCCGTGAGCAGCGCCACCACGAGCACCAGGAACACGTCCACCAGGTTCACGGCCGACAGCATTGGGTCGTCGTCGTCCTCGGCCAGCACATTGAGGTGGCGAAGGCTCATAAGACACCTCCGCGCTGCGCGCTGCGTTGTACCGCTTGCTTGGGGCGGCCCGGCGCGGCGCTCATTGCGCCACCCCACGCTCCTTGCGCACCACCAGCAGCTCGGCCAGCAGCCAGCGGCGGCGCACCGAATACACCACCAGGCCCACCGACGCGGCGGCCAGCGCCAGCACCACGCCCGCAAACGCGCCGCTGAACACCGCCAGCGCCTGCTGGCCGTTGCCCGCCGCCACGCTCTGCAGCGCGGGGCCCAGCGGGATCATCGTGGCGATCAGCCCCAGCATGGGCGACAGGCGGCTGAGCAGGCGCACGGGCTCCACCTGGCGCACCAGTTGCAGCTCCAGTTCTTCCATCGACAGGCCAGGGGCCACGCGCAGCGAGCGGTACTGCGGCTGGCGCCAGCGTTGCCAGGCCTCCATGAGCGTGGCGCCGCCCGACCACAGCGCGTAGACAAACGCCAGCCCCACCAGCACCAGCACCGGCCACAGCAGCGACTGCGCGACCTGCGAAAAGCCCGATTCGATGTTCATGCTTGCACTTCCTTCATTCCTTGGTTGTTGTTCTTGCGTTGCAGGGACGGCAGCGCCATCCACATGCCATCCAGATGCCGCACGTGGATGCGGTGGTCAAACACACTCTCCAGCGCCGCGTGCGTGGCGGGCGCATCGCAGGCACCCTGGTGCAGCACGCGGCCATCGGCCATCACCACCATGTCATCGGCCTGCAGCGCCAGCGACACCTCGTGCAGCACGCTGACCACCGTGCCGCCCGCGTCCACCAGCGCGCGCATGGTGTGCAGCCAGTCGGTCTGGTGGGGCGGGTCGAGGTTGGCCAGGGGTTCATCCATCAGCAGCACCTGCGCCTGCACGGCCAAAGCGCGGGCCAGCAACACGCGCTGGCGCTCGCCGCCCGACAGCTGCGCCAGCGGGCGGTGGCGCCAGTCCCAGGCCTGCGTGGTGCGCAGCGCCTGCTCGACCGCCGCGTGGTCGGCGGCACCCGGCGGTGCCAGCCAGGCCTGGTGCGGCAGGCGGCCCAGCATGGCCACGTCGTAGCTCGTGAGGTCGTCGGCCGAGCCTTCGTTCTGCCCCAGCCAGGCGAGCTGCCGGGCACGTTCGCGTGCGGGGATCTGCGCGAGTGGGCGGCCCAGCAGCAATACTTCGCCCTGCACCGCAGCGCGCGGCAGCAGGCCCGCCAGCACCTTGAGCAGGGTGGACTTGCCCGCGCCGTTGGGGCCGACGATGCTGGTCCAGCGCCCGGCAGGCAGTTGCAGGTCAATGCCCTGCAATATCAAGCGATTTCCGATGCTGGCGCTTATCTGGCAAGCGCTGATAGCTACTGAATTCATAGCGAACCACCTTGCGACGTCCGCCGGTGCATGAGCCACAGCAGGTAGGTTCCGCCCAGCGCCGCCGTGAGCACGCCCACGGGCAGCTCCTGCGGTGCCAGCAGCCAGCGCGCCAGGATGTCGGCCGCCAGCAGCAGCACCGCGCCCATCAGGCTTGCGAGCACGATGTGCCGCTCGTGCGTCACGCGCACGATGGAGCGCACCAGGTGTGGCGCGGCCAGCCCCACAAACGCGATGAGCCCCGTTTGCGCCACGGCCGTGCCCGTGGCCAGCGCCATGGCGGCCACCAGCCCGACGCGCATGGGCATGAGCGGCAGGCCCAGGCTGGCCGCCGTGGCCTCGCCCAGCGTGAGGCCATCGAGCGCGCGCGCCAGCATCCAGGCGACCACCGAGCACAGCCCCCAGGCCACGGCCATCAGCACACAAGCCATCCAGCCCACAAAGGCGGTGCTGCCCAGCGTGAACGCCTGCATGGCCTGCAGGATGTCGGGCGAGGCCAGCTCCACCAGGTCGCGCATCGCGCCCAGCACCACGCCCACGATCACGCCCGCCAGCAGCAGGCGCAGCGTGTGCTGCACACCTTTGGCCAACAGCAGCGTGAGCACCACCGCCCCCGCCGCGCCCAGGAAAGCCATGCCCGTGATGCCGATGCGCGCCAGCCACTGCGCCGCCACCGGCGACACACCGAACAGCGCCATCGCCACCGCCCCGCCCAGCGCGGCGCCCGAGGCGCTGCCCAGCAGGTACGGGTCGGCCAGCGGGTTGCGAAACAGCCCCTGCGCCACCGCGCCCGACAGGCCCAGCAGCGCGCCCGCCAGCCACGCGCCCAGCGTGCGCGGCAGGCGGATGTCCCACACGATCTGCCAGGCGACGGGGTCGCCGTGCATGCGCAGCACGCTGTCAAAACCCGTGCTGCCCACGCTGGCGCCACACACGGCCAGCACAACACTGGCCAGCAGCAGCCAGGCGGCACACCATGCCGCGCGGCGGCTGGCGGAACCTGTTGGCAAATCCATGGCAAGGCTGGTCATGGAGCTTTCTCCACCAGACAGCGGGCCATGATGCGCGCGGCCTCGGCCATGCGCGGGCCAGGTCGCACCACCACATCCGAATCACCGGGGCCAAACACGCACAGCCGGTTGTCGCGGATGGCGCGCATGCTGGCCCAGCCGGGGTACGGCACCATGGCCTGCATGCTGCGGTTGCCGATCATGATGATGTCGGGGTTGGCGCGCACCACAAATTCGGGGTTCAGGCGCGGGAACGGACCGAGCGACGCCGGCACCACGTTGCGCACGCCCAGCCGGGTGAGCGATTCGCCGATGAACGACGCCTCGCCCGCCGCGTAAGGCCCCCGGCTCACCTCGAAGTACACGCGCGCATTTTTGGCCTTGGGTGGCAGGGACTGCGCCGCCGCCAGCACACCCGCATCGATCACGCGCCAGAGGCGGTCGGAGCCCTGCGCGCGGGGCACGCCCAGCAGGTCGCTCACGGTGCCCAGCACGCGGCGCACGTCGGCATGGGTCTTGGGCTCCAGCTGCACGACGGTGAGGCCCAGCGCCTCCAGCCGGTCGCTGGCGCGCGAGCTGACGGACATGAGCACCAGGTCCGGCTTGAGCGCGACGATGGCCTCGATGCTGGGATCTATGCCGCCTCCCATCTTGGGCAGCTTGCCAACCACGGCCTCGGGCCAGTTGGAATAGCGGTCCACCCCCACGAGCCGGTGGCACTGCTCCAGCTCGCACACGCTTTCGGTCAGCGAGGGCAGCAGGCTCACGATGCGCTCGGGCGGGCGGGGCAACGCGATCTTGCGGCCCTTGTCGTCGGTGATCTGCACGGGCTGCGCCCGCGCCAGCCCGGCCATGAGCAGGCCCAGCAGCAACAGGATGGCGATCACCCACAGGATGCGGCGCACGGGGGTTGGTTTCATAGTTTCATTTCAAGGTCAATGGCAGCCCGGCGGCCATCAGCGTGACGCGCGGGCACACCTGCGCCACCCGCTGGTTCAGCGTGCCCAGCGCATCCACGAAGGCGCGCACCTCGCGCCCCATCGGGATGACCCCCAGGCCAATTTCGTTGCCCACCAGAACAACGGGGCCGGGGGATTTCCGAACCGCTATCAAAAACATAGCTGCTTGCGCTTGCCAATCCAGAGCCAGAGCCTGTTTTTGCTTCAAATCCATGTCTTCGCAGCCCATGGGCATGGTCCAGTGGGTGAGCCACAGCGTGAGGCAGTCCACCACCACCAGGGTCTGCGGCGTGCTGTGCAACACCACGGCAGCGGCCACATCGTGCGGCTCTTCCACGGTCCGCAGACCCGGCACGCGCTCGGCGCGGTCCCGCTGGTGGCGGGCGATGCGCTCGCGCATCTCGTCGTCCCAGGCTTGCCCCGTGGCGATGAGCACGGCGCGGTGGTCGCTGGACTGCGCCAGCCAGTCGCGCGCCAGCAACTCGGCGCGGCGGGACTTGCCGCTTTTCTGGCCACCCAGGATGAGTTCGCTGGTGATGGGGTGCGGGGTGGGAGTCATGCCGAGACGCCTCCCAGCAGATGCGCCACGGCCTCGGGGCTGGACGGAAACCACGCATGGAAGTAGCTGGCGTGGAGGCTGCCCTGCTGGTACAGCGCCTCGCCCGCATCCGGCGCAACCGCTTCATGGGGGCGGGCCGTGCGGGCCACCACGGGGGCGCTGCTGTCGCTGGTCGAGTAGTGGAAGGTGTGGCCGCGCAGGGTGTGCCCCGCCACCGCCAGTTGCTGCGGCCCGAGCGCCGCCAGGCGTTTTTGCATGGTCACGCGGCCGGGCAGCAGACTCCACAGCGGGGCCGTGCTGCCGTCGGCCAGCGTGATGGATTCAAACAGCGTCATCATGCCGCCGCACTCGGCCCACAGGGGTTTGCCTGCGGCCCCATGGGCGCGCAGGCTGGCCTGCATGCCGGTGTTGGCGGCGATCTGCGCTGTGTGCAGCTCGGGGTAGCCGCCGGGCAGCCACACGGCATCGCAGTCGGGCAGCGCGGCATCGTGCAGGGGCGAGAAGAACACCACACGCGCGCCCATCTTTTCAAGGCACTGCACATTGGCGGCGTAGATGAAGCAGAACGCCGCGTCGCGCCCCACGGCCACGGTGCGGCCCGCCAGCAGCGGCGGCACCGTGTCTGCCACTGCGGGAGCCGGAAACTCCACGGCCCAGCGCTGCAGGTCCTCCAGCGTCATCTGGCCCAGGGGCGTGGCCGCCAGGGCATCGGCGGCGGCGTCCAGACGCTGCAGACTGTCGGGCAGCTCATGCGCCGCGACCAGACCCAGGTGGCGTTCGGGCAGCAGCGCCGCACCGGCCTTGCCCGCAGCGGGCGCAGTGCCAGACTGCACCCGCATCAGCGCTCCCATCCAGTCGTCGGCGTCGTGCAAGCCACCCTGCAGCATGTCGGCATGGCGGGCACTGCCCACGCGGTTGGCCAGCACACCGGCCCAGGGCAGACCCGGCCGGTAGTGGCGAAGGCCATAGGCCAGCGCGCCAAAGGTGCCCGCCATGGCCGAGGCATCGACCACGGCCAGCACGGGCACACCAAAGTGCCGGGCCAGGTCGGCCGCGCTGGGGGTGCCGTCAAACAGCCCCATCACGCCTTCGATCAGGACCAGGTCCGACGCCCGGGCGGCGTCGTGCAGGCGCTGGGCACAGTCCGCCTCGCCGTTCATCCACAGGTCGAGCTGGTGCACCGGCGCTCCGCTGGCCAGCTGGTGCCAGTGCGGGTCCAGAAAATCCGGGCCGCACTTGAACACCCGCACCCGCCGCCCCTGGCGCGCATGCAGGCGCGCCAGGGCGGCGGTGACGGTGGTCTTGCCCTGCCCGGAGGCCGGGGCGGCGATCAGCAGCGCGGGGCACCTGGTCATTTCAGCAACCCTGTGGGACACATTCCCGGCATGCCGATGAAACTGGCACGCACGAAGCCAGTGCCACCGTGGAACTGGCTCCGCCAGGCCCCGGGTGGCATCCCCCCGTGGGGGGAAGGCGCGCAGCGCCTCAGGGGGTGCTTCACTGCGGGGCCCACTTCACGCCGACGTAGGCGGTGCGGCCCGCGGTGGCGTAGGTGCGGGCCAGCTCATAGTGCTTGTCGGCCAGGTTGTCCACGCGCGCCACCAGGGTGAAATCGCGAGCAACCCGCGTGCTGGCATACAGGCTGACCAGCGTGTAGCCGCCCAGCACCGTGGTGTTGGCGGCGTTGTCGAAGCGGCGGCCAGAGGCCTGCACCTCGGCGCCCACCGTCCAGCCAACGAGTTGCGTGTCGGCTCCCAGTGTGCCGTGGCGCTTGGAGCGGCGGGCCAGCAGCTTGCCCGTGGCCAGGTCGCGCGGGTTCTGCAGATCGAGCGAGCCGCGCAGCTGCACGCCGCCGAGGCGGTACGAACCCGCCAGCGTCACTCCCTTGTACTCGGCCCGCGCGGTGTTCACGTAGCAGCCGAAATCCGACGGACAAGGCCCTGCGGCCCCGAACGTGATCAGATCCTGCACCCGGTTGCGGTAGGCGGTGGCGGAGAAGCTGCTGCTGCCCTCGGCCCAGCGCAGGCCCACCTCGACATTGCGGCTGCTCTCGGGATTGAGCGACCCCGTGCCGTACTCGCTGAAGCGGTGGTACAGCGTGGGGGCCCGGAAGGCCGTGCCCACCGATGCCGTCGCGCGCCACTGGGGTGCAAAGGCGTAGCCGTAGGCCAGGCTGCCCGTGCCCTTGCCGCCGAACTCGCTGTCCGCGTCGTGCCGCACATTGGCCTGCACCGTATGGCCGCCCGCGCTGTAGCCATAGCCCAGCGCAACGGCGTCCTGCGAGCGCTTGCGGTCGATGGGCTTGTTTTCCAGGTTGTCTTCGCGGCGCTCCAGCGCGGCGGTCAGCAGGTGCGCACCCTCGCGCCATTCATTCTGGAACAGGTAGCCGCGCAGGTGGGTATCGCTCAGGTACACCGAGGGCTTGGTTTCGTACCTGTCGCGCGAATCGGTCAGCTGCAGGCGCGTCTTGTACTGCGGGGTCCATTGCGCCTGCCAGTTCAGGCCCAGGGCATGCAGCCTGTGCTTGTTGCGGTCATCCTTGCCCAGGCCGCTGTCGTAGCCGCTGTCGAGGTCGTTGACCAGCAGCGTGCCTTCCAGCCGGTGCATGGCGTTGACCTGCAGGCCCACCCGCGCGTTGGCAGAGGTGCTTTCATACCCGTCGCGGTCGGGGTTCTGCGTGGCGACGGTGCGCGCGTTGAAGCCCTTGCTTTCCTCGCGTGCAATGCCCAGCGCGTAGTCGATCGTGCCGCTGGCACCGCTCACACCGGCTTCGATCTTGCGCGTGCCGTGGCTGCCGAACCCCACGCCCACATAGGGCGCGGTGCCGTTTTCGCCGCGCTTGGTGAAGATCTGCACCACCCCACCCATGGCGTCGGAGCCATAGACCGCGCCCGCCGGGCCGCGCAGCACTTCGATGCGGTCGATCTGCGCCAGCGGGATCGACTCCCATGCCGCGCCGCCGGTGGATTGGGAATCGATGCGCACGCCGTCGATGTACACGGCCGTGAAGCGCGACTCAGCGCCGCGCAGGAACACGCCCGTGGTCGTGCCGGGGCCGCCGTTGCGCGAGAACTCGATGCCGGGGACACGGGCGAGCACGTCGGCCAGGCCGGTGGCGCCACTGGTTTCGATGGTCTCGCGATCCAGGACGGTCACATCGGCCACCAGGTCGGACAAGGGCTGGGGCGTGCGCGTGGCGGTGACCACGGTTTCGGTCAGCGAGGGCGCGCGCAGGTTCTGCGCCAGCAGCACGGGGCCGCCGGCATCGGCCTGCTGGGCCTGCACGGAGCAGGCGCCCACAACGGCCAGCGTCACCAGCGCGGGACGCAGGCACAGCGGCGCAGCAAGGCGCGCACGAGAGGTACGGATTTTCATGGGGAACATCGTCAACAAACAAAACCCGCGCCGGCCTCCCCGCCAGCAAATGGGTGATACGGCTGCGCGCACCCTGATCGGGCGCGTGCAACCACCGTGTTGGCCGGTATCCGGGCTGGCGGAACACCCTTCAAAGCCTTCCCAGGGGCTTGTTCAAGGCACCCAGTGGCATGTGTATGAAGGGGGAATCGGAACGATTCGTCCGCTGACCGTTGCGGGGGCAGCGCAGGCTGGGCGCACCATGGTTGGCGGCACCTCCCTGCTTCCCGTTGAACTGCGGCATGTGAACCACACCGCGAGCACCAACAACGGGATTTTACGACCGTTTACAACCGCCAACCCTACAATCGACAGCTGTATGGCAACACCGTCCACCACCGACCAGATCGCCGAGCGCGTCGAACGCCTGCTGCTGAGGCACGCGGAACTGCAACGCACCAACGCGCTGCTCGCCGATCAGGTGGCCGCCCTCGCGCAGGAGCGGGATTCGCTCAAATCGCGCCTGAGCGCGGCCCGCGCCCGGGTTGACGCGCTGCTGGAGCGGCTGCCCGCGGCGGCCCCTGTCACGAAAGAATCCGAATGAAGCAAATCGAGGTGCAGATCCTGCAGCAAAGCTACCTGCTGACCTGCCCCGAGGGGCATGAAAGCCGCTTGCTGGATGCCGTTGAACGCGTCGACACGGCCATGACCCGCATCCGCGACGCCGGCAAGGTGCGCGCCCGTGAACGCATCGCGGTGCTGGCCGCGCTGAACCTGGCTTTCGAGATTGCGGACCGCGAGGCGGCCGACCTGGCGGCGGGCGCGGCTGCCAAGTCCTCCCCGCCGCCTGCGGCACAGCCCGGAGCACAGGCCGCCTTGCCCCTGCCCGAGCGGGACGAGGACCACCTCAAGGTCCTGGTCCAGCGGCTCGACGAGGCATTGGGCGAGGACGGGCGCCTGCTCTGACGCGGCGCCCCCCGGCACCTCTGAACCCGGCGCGCCGCCCTGCGGTCTTTACATGTCCTGGCGCCGGCGTCGGACTCCGCCAGCGCCTACAATCAGGCTGTCTGCGATGCTGTCGGGCTTTATATTTCCTTGAACCAATGCTCAACGAGCTCGGGCTTGGTACATTGCCCGGTGAGCGTGATCATCTCGCGTCAGATGAACCCAACGCTTGGCTGCCCTCGCCCACCTGAACCCCCGGTTCAGGATGAGAGTCCGGTGGCAATCGCAGACACCTTCTTCCTTCCCCATGCCGCTGTCGCCGCCGCCTCACCTTCCCGCTGAACGGCCGACCGGGCGCCCCTCCCCGCCCGCTCTTCCCTCCCCTTCTCCCTTTTTGCCCCATGCTGGATCCTCTCCTGATCGTTGAACTCGGTGTACTGGGCCTGGCAACCGGCTTTCTGGCCGGCCTGCTCGGCATCGGCGGCGGCATGCTGCTGGTGCCGTTCATGACGTACATCCTGGGTGCCCAGAAGGTGGCACCGGACCTCGCGGTGAAGATGGCCATCGCGACCTCCATGGCGACGATCATGTTCACCTCGATCTCCAGCGTGCGCGCGCACCACCAGCGTGGCGCAGTGCGCTGGGACATCGTCAAGCGCCTGGCGCCCGGCATCGTGCTCGGTGGATTCATCGCCAGCCTGGGCGTGTTCGCGCTCCTCAAGGGCTCGTTCCTGGCGATCTTCTTCGCGCTGTTCGTGAGTTTTTCGGCCTCTCAGATGTTCCTGGACAAGAAGCCCGCCCCCTCGCGCCAGATGCCTGCCGGCGCGGGGCAGGTGGCGGCGGGCGGCGTGATCGGGTTCCTGTCGGGGCTGGTGGGTGCCGGCGGCGGCTTCGTGAGCGTGCCGTTCATGACGTGGTGCAACGTGCCCATCCACAATGCCGTGGCCACCAGCGCCGCGCTCGGCTTTCCCATCGCCCTCGCCAACGTGGTGGGCTACGTGATTGGCGGCCAGAACGTGAGCGGATTGCCCCCGGCATCGCTGGGCTACATCTGGCTTCCCGCCCTGGCGGTGATCGCGACCTGCAGCGTGCTCACCGCGCCCCTGGGCGCCAGGGCGGCGCACAGCCTGCCGGTCAAGCAACTCAAGCGCGTGTTCGCATCCCTGCTCTTCGGCCTGGCGGCCTACATGCTCTGGAAGGGCATCGCGGCCTCCTGATCCTGAGGCTCTGCCGTGGGGTCACGGCGCAAGGGCAGCGGAGATGGTGGCCAAGGCGGTGGTGCGAAGCCCTTGGCCTCGCGCGCCTAGGTCTGGACGGAATTGCGCCGGCCCTGCGCCTTCAAGGGCAGCGGCTTGCCCAGCAGGGCACGAAACTCGTGGGCAGGAAGCCCGGGCGCGCACAGAAAACCCTGGTAGTGGTCACATTGCATCTGAAGCAGCACCGCCTGCTGGGTTTCGGTTTCCACGCCCTCCGCCACCACCTCCACATGCATGGCGCGCCCCATGCTGATGATCGCGCTCACGATGGCCCGGTCGCCATCGTCGTCGGGCAGCCCGCGCACGAACGACTGGTCGATCTTGAGCTTGTGGATCGGCAGCTTCTTCAGGTACGCCAGGCTGGAATAGCCCGTGCCGAAATCATCGATGGCGAGGCCAATGCCCAGGCCGGCCAGCACGCGCAGGCGCTGCTCCATCTCCTGCGCATCCTGCAGCAGGATGGTTTCGGTCAGCTCCAGCTCCAGCAGCGTGGGCGGCAGCTGGTGCACCGCCAGCAGGCGCGTGATCCGGTCCACGAAATCGGGCTGGCGAAACTCCAGCGCGGACACGTTCACCGAGATCATGATGGGCATGCCGCTGTGCATCCACACCGCCGCCTCGCGCACGGCCTGCTCCATGACCCAGGCACCCAGCGTGACGATGTAGCCGGACTCCTCCGCGAGGGGGATGAACTGCCCGGGCGAGACCGCGCCGAATTCAGGGTCGGTCCAGCGGATCAGGGCCTCGGCGCCCGTGATGCGCCCCGTGGCCATGTTGACCTGCGGCTGGTAGTGCACCGCCATGCGGTCCAGCCCCAGCGCCTGGCGCATCGCATGCTCCATCTGCATGCGCGACAGCAGGTTGGCGTTCATTTGCGGCTGGTAGAAGCCATAGCTGCCCCGGCCGCGCTCCTTGACGCGGTACATGGCGGTATCGGCCTGCTTGATGAGGTCGTCCAGCGTGGCCCCGTCCTGCGGGTACAGCGCCATGCCGATGCTGCACTGGATGGAGAAACCCATGCCGTCGAGCATGAAGGGCTTGAGCATGTCGTCCAGGATGCGGCGCGCTACGCTCTCGGCCACCACGGCATCCCCACCGTGCAGATAGATGACGAACTCATCCCCGCCCAGCCGGCACAGCATGTCCGTCTGGCGCAGGCAGGCCTGCAATCGCTCGGCCACCAGCTGCAGCACCCGGTCGCCAAAGGGATGGCCCAGCGAGTCATTGATGATCTTGAAACGGTCGAGGTCCAGGAACAGGATCGCGAAACCGGTGTCGCTCTGGCGGGCGCCCTGGATGGCCGTGTCCACCCGCTGCGACAGAAGCAGCCGGTTGGGCAGCCCTGTGAGCACATCGCTGTACGCCAGCTCTTCGATGCGCTTCTGGGCCGCATGCTGCAGCGTCAGGTCGCGCATGAAGCCGATGCTCTGCACCAGCCGCCCCTCGTCGTCGCGCAACGCCACCCACGACAGCTGCACCGCGCAATAGGTCCCGTTGTCCCGGGGAAGCCACAGTTCGCCTTCCCAGAAGCCTTCGCTGGACCAACCTTGCAGCACCTGTTCCATGAACGCCGCATCGGGGCCGCCGCCAAAGAGGGAGGCCGCCGTGTTGCCCTCGAACGACTTGGCCGACGGGCCCACGAGGCGCTCGCATCCCGGGTTCATGCGCAGGACCCGGTGCTGGCTGTCGGCGATGAAGATCGCGTCCAGGCTGGATTCGAACACCCTGGCGGCAAGGCGCAGGCTGGCTTGTATCTCGGTCTGCCGGGTGATGTCCCGGAACGAGTACACACGCCCCACCGGCCGCCCCTGGCTGAACTGGGGGACCGTGCGCAGCTCCAGCACCGCGCCGTTGCGCAGCACCAGGATGTCGGTGCTCTCCTGCATCGGCTCGCGCGCAATCGCGGCCAGGCGCTCCGAATAGGCCGCCGCATCGTTCACCTGCGTGGCCATGTGGGCATACACCGCCCCGTCGTCACGCTCAAGGAGCAGGTCGCGCGGAATGTTCCACAGCTGTGCAAGGCGCTGATTGAACGCCCGCACCCGGCCATCAAGGCTGCAGACGAGCATGCCGTCGGCCGCGGAGTCCAGGGTTGCGCGCAGTTCGGACAGCAGGGTTTCCAGTTCGCGCTCGGTGGCCTCCTGGGCACTGCGGTCCAGCATGGTCAGCATGTACACCGTATCGCCGCCCGCCGCCCCCCAGGGCACGCGGCTTACCTGCCGGTCCACGGGCACCAGCGTGCCATCCGCACGCAGAAGACGGGTGTGGGAATGGATGCCGCCCGCCACCACCTCGGCCGGCTCCCCCCAGAACGCCTGGTCCTGCGGCGTGGTGGCCAGGCCAAGCACCGATGCACCGACCATGGCGGACACGGGGGTCCCTACCAGCCGCTGCGCGGCGGCATTCGCGTGCAGGATGAGCAGGCTGGCCTCATCGACAAGCCAGACGGCTTCCTGCAGCGCGTCAAGCCAGCCGTGGGATTGCGAAACCCTCACGAACCTGCCTCTTCATTGCCGGGACTGACCGCACGCTCGAAAAAGTAACAGATGCGCTGACGGGGAGAGAGATAGCCCAGCGCATCGCGCGGCAGCTGCGCGGGCTTGAGGCTGCGCCGGATGCCCAGCTCGGGCACCGTTTCCAGGTCCAGGATCGGTGCTTCGTCCTTGGGCACACGGGAATCGTGCACGATGACCTTGGGCCGCAGGGGCCGCGACGAGTTGACCGAGGCAACGATCGCATAGCGGTCATTGACCAACTGGACAATGGAGCCCGGCGGGTACACCCCCATCATGCGGATGAATGCCCCCAGAACCACGGAATCGAAGCGCGCCTTGAGCTGCGCGAAGATGACGGACAACGCCTCGTGGGGCGTGAGCGCATCCACGCCGTTGGCCGGGTTGCACATGCGGTCGTACCGGTTGACCAGCGCCAGCACCTGCCCCGCCCGTCCCAGGTCAGGCCCCGACAGCCGCAGGGGGAACCCGCTGCCGTCGGCCATTTCGTGATGCCGCGCAATGGCCGTCAGCACCGCTTCGGGCAGCCCCATGCGCGTGGCGAATGCCACGGACTCGCCCACGTGGGACTCGTAGCGCGTTCGCTCCATGGGGATCATCGAGGGTGTGGGCTGGCGCAGGTTCGGCGGCAGCTTGAGCTTGCCCAGGTCATGGATCAGGGCCGCGATGCCGAGATCATGCAGCTCGGAGCTCTTCATGCCCAGGGCACGGCCCAGCAGCAGGGAGATCACCATCACGTTGATGGGGTGCAGGGCATTGCGCTCGCCAACGCCCTCCGACAGCAACCGGATGACGGAGTCACCGTTCTCGAGGAGTTCCGACACGCAGCCAGCCACCAGCGCATCGCCCTTGGTGCGGGCCTGGTCCGGGTGCTCGGACGCAACGCGTTCGAGTGCCTGGTACTGCCGGGTGGCCTCTCCGAACCGCTGGTTGCAGGCCGCCAAGGTGCGGTTCTGCGCCTCCAGCAATTCGCGCCGGCGCTGCGCCTCCGGGTCCACGGTGGCCGTGGCGCCGGGGGCATCCGGTCCCTGGGCCGAGGGCACCGTCATCTCCGGCACGCTCCAGGCGGCCGGAACCAGCTCTCTTTGCTCCGGATCGCTTTTCTTGGGGACGTATCGCACCTCGGTGAGCCCCAGTTCCCGCAACGTCGCGATCTGGTCCGCCGATGCCACCCGGAAACTGCTCACCGGGAACGGATGGTGCATCCAGCCCACATCGAGCTGGATGTACATGCCGACGCGCAGTTGGCTGATATCGATGAGGATGGAGGAGTTCACTTCGGGGCGCGCGAAACATGGAGACGTGAATGCCACCAATAGTTACACAGATTATCGCCAGTTCGAAGGCCTTGTCGAAGGAGCCCACCCGCGCCGCGGCGGCACGGCAACACTTGCCTGCCCGAAGGCGCGGGGCGGGGCAATCCCCCTCATGGGGATGTGGGTTACCGAGACCGCCGCGCCCTCAGGCCGCCGCGGCGCGAATGCACGCTAGCGGCACCACAGCGAGGGTTTGTAGACGAGGTCCATCCACAGTGCCCAGCTTGCCACCGCGCAGAGCAGGCCACCGGCGGCGCGCGTCCCCCAGTCCGCGCGCACGGTGTTGAGCCGGGCCCGCAACCGCGTCCAGGCCCAGGGCCCGCCGACCAGCCAGACGCCGCTGCCAATGCCAAAAAGCGCCATGGACAATGCGCCCTCCAGGGGCCCTCCGCTCAAGGCAGCCACCAGCAGCGCCGAATACAGCAAGCCACAGGGCATCAGCGCCCAGAGAAACCCCGCGGCAAGAATGCCCCCCGGTGCACGGACCAGAGGCCTCACGCGCTCCCACACGCCACGGCCCGCCTGCTCCACCCAGAGCGGCTGCCGCGCCTGGACCATCAGCATCAGCCCCCACGCCATCACCGCGACGTGCATCAAGGTCCACGCCGGGCGCAGTGCCATGGTCTGCTGAGTGAGCCACGCCAGGCTGTCCATGGCCAGGGCGGCCAGCCCGCCCGCCAGCGCATATCCCGTCAGGCGGCCCGCATGAAAGGCCACGGCCCGCCGGGCCACGCCACCGCGCGGTGCCCACCGCACCGCCTGCACCTTCGGGGGAGCCCCCTCCGCCGGCGCCCCGGCGCCCGGGGCGGATGCGCAGCCCGCGCTCCCCTGCCCCACCACGGCGCCACAAGGTGCCGAGCACATGGCCAGGCAATGGGACCCGCCAACGAGCCCCATCAACAAGGCAGTCGAGGCAACCGTTGCAAGCATGGGATTCAGATGATGCGTGAAAAACGCGCGCGGTTGCGGTCTGCCTGCAGATATCGGTCGAAAACCATGGCGATGCCGCGCACGAAGAACCAGCCCATGGCCGTGACCTCGACACCGTCGGGCCTCACCTTGACCAGCCCCTGCTCGGCCATGGTGTCGAGTTGCGCCAGTTCGGCGGAGAAATAGTGCCGAAAATCGAGAAGCCAGGCCTGTTCCATGGGCTCGAACAGCAGTTCTCCCTGGCACATCAAGGACATGATGACGGCGCGGCGCACGAGGTCGTCCCGCGTCAGGGCCAAGCCACGCACCACGGGCAGACGCCCCTGGTTCAGCAGGTCGTAGTACTCATCCAGGGTCTTGGCGTTCTGGCTGTAGGTGGCGCCGACCCTGCCAATGGCCGACACGCCCAGGCCGATCAGGTCGCAGTCGGGCTGGGTGCTGTAGCCCTGGAAGTTACGGTGCAGGCGGCCCTGCCGCTTGGCGACGGCCAGCGAGTCCTCCGGCAGCGCGAAGTGGTCCATCCCCACATACACATAGCCGGCGCCCATGAACGCGTCGAGCGAACGGGAGAGCATCGACACCTTGCCGGAGGCTGCGGGCAGTTCGGCGGAGAGGATGCGGCGCTGGGGCTTGAACCGCTCCGGCAGGTGGGCATAGGCATACAGCGCAATGCGATCAGGCCGCAACTGAACCACCTGCGCCAGCGTACGGTCGAACGACTCCGGCGTCTGGCGCGGCAACCCGTAGATCAGGTCCACATTGATCGATTCGAAGCCGAGCGAGCGCGCGGATTCCACCAGCGAAAACACCTGTTCGGCGGGCTGGATGCGGTGCACCGCCTTCTGGACCTCGGGGTCAAAATCCTGCACGCCAAAACTCAGCCGGTTGAATCCAAGCTCCGCGAGCACGGCAAGCCGGTCGGCATTGACGGTACGGGGGTCCACCTCGATCGAGTACTCCCCGCCCGGCGCCAGGGTGAAGCTGCGCTGGAGCATCGCCATGAGTTCCCGCAAGCCATCGTCCGACAGGAAGGTGGGAGTGCCGCCGCCCAGGTGCAGCTGGCTCACCACCTGGCCCGTGCCGCAGTGCGCCGTGTGCAGATCGATCTCGCGGCTGAGATAGCGCAGATAGACTTCAGCCCGGTCGTGGTGCTTGGTGATGATCTTGTTGCAGGCGCAGTAGTAGCACAGCGACTCGCAAAAGGGGATGTGCACATACAGGGACAAGGGCAGCGCCTTGGTCAGGGTGCCCATGCGGCGCTGCTCGAGGGCGAGGGCGTAGTCCTCCTGGCCGAAGGCTTCCACAAACCGGTCGGCCGTCGGATAGGAGGTATAGCGGGGGCCTGGTACGTCAAAACGGCGCAGCAGGTCAGGCGAAACAGCGGTCATGGGGCGAATCCTTGCGTACACCTTGACTGTGCCGTAAGCTGCTCCCCATGTCCTTGACATGAATCAAGTGATGGAGTGGCCGGAACAGCGACAATTTGATGCATGTCAGTCGCCTGCCCGCCCTCCAAGAGACTCCCTCTTCGGCCATCGGGCGGTATGCTCGAAACCTAACTCCGCCCTGTGCCTATGAACCCGCTCACCATCAAAGTCGCCTGTTCCAATTGCAACCTGCGCGAGCTGTGCATGCCGGTGGGCCTGAGCGAAGAGCAACTGCACCGCATCGACGAGGTCGTTGCAGTTCGCCGCAAGGTGAAGCGCGGCGGCACGCTGTTTCGCAATGGTGAGTCGTTCACCTCGCTTTATGCCATCCGCACCGGCTTTTTCAAGACCTGCGTGGCCACCGAGGACGGACGCGACCAAGTCACGGGGTTCCAGATGGCGGGCGAGATCATCGGCCTGGACGGCATCGTGAATGACCACCACACCTGCGATGCGGTGGCCCTGGAAGACGCCGAGGTCTGCGTCATGCCGTTTGACCGCATCGAGGAACTGTCCCGCGAGGTCACCGCGCTGCAGCACCACGTGCACAAGATCATGAGCCGCGAGATCGTGCGCGAACACGGCGTGATGCTGCTGCTGGGCAGCATGCGTGCCGAGGAGCGCCTGGCAGCGTTCCTGCTCAATCTGGTGCAGCGCCTGCACGCCCGCGGATTCTCGCAGTCCGAGCTGGTGCTGCGCATGACGCGCGAGGAGATCGGCAGCTACCTGGGCCTCAAGCTCGAGACCGTGAGCCGCACCTTCTCCAAGTTTGTGGAAGAAGGCATTGTCGAAGTCAAGCAGCGCCATGTCCGCATCCTCGAGACCGACGCGCTCAAGCGCATCGTGAACAACCAGTCCGCCTGCCACTGAGCAAGGCGAGCCAGGTCCGCCCGTCCCGGCAACGCCTTGCCACCGGAGCCCGGCCGGTGCGCTGTTCAAGGGCAGGATGATGTCTTTCGGCAATCATCAGGGCGCTCGCCTTCGGGCACGGGGCAGCGGTTGAGTTCAAAGGGCGACATTGCCAGCAGCGTGGTCAACGCGCTGGAGGCCATGGTGATGGCCCAGAACGCAAAGAACGCGAGCGTGTAGACGCCCTGGCGCGACAGGGCCAGCGGCTGCCCGAACCAATGCAGGTCCTGCGGGTCCACCATCGCAAAAACCAGCATCTCCATCGCGCCCGCCATCAGAAAGGCGGGCCATGCAATCCACATCAGGCGTTGCGTCCACATCGGGGTTGTCTCCTGGTAAGGCCGCGCAGACCCGCTGCTCGGCCAGGGGTTTCAGCGTGGCTGGTCCTGAACCGGTGTCGCCGCGTGGTTGCGGCCCTTCATAGCCGGGGCCAGGCTCTTCTCCGGAGCCTCCAGCGTCTTGTTGATTTCGATGCCCTGGCGGTAGTAGTCCTCGGCGACCACGGGGTCTGGCCGCGAAATCGCCAGCCACAGCGTGACAAAGCCCGCCACGATGACGATGGCAGGGCCGGCGATGATCAGCCAGACGTGGCCGAATTTCCACCAGGGCGCAGCGGTGGCGGGGGCGGAGCCGATGGCTGGATTGGATGGCATGGGTGCTTGCTCCTCAAAAATCTTCTCGGTCATACAACGTCCCCGGGGCCGTGCACCGGGGTGCACGTCGCCTCATCGGGGCACCAGGAATACGGACTTCTCGGTCACATGGGCCGCAGCGCCCACCGCCTGCACATCGAACTGCACGGCATGGGAGCCCGGGGGCGCGGAGCCATACGGTATCTGCAGGCGCACGGCCACCCACCGGGACTCCGCGGGGCCAATGTCCACCTCGGCTTCAGAGGCCACCTCCAGCCCGTCCAGGCCGCGGGCGCCGATGCGGTAGCGCTGGGGGCCTTCGGTGGCGTTCATGATCTGCAGGCGGTAGATATTCTCCAGCTTGCCGCCCGCCACGATGCGCGACAGGGCCGCGCGGTCGCGCACCACATCCACCTTGAGCGGCGTGCGGGTGACCAGGCTGGCCATCATGCCCACGCACAGTGCCACCAGCACGGCGGTGTAGATCAGCACGCGAGGCCGCAGGACGCGCCGCAGGATCTGCGACTGGCTCCAGCGCTGCGCCACGCCGTTCTGCGTGGAAAAGCGGATCAGCCCCCGGGGGTAGTGCATCTTGTCCATCACCGTGTTGCACGCATCCACGCACAGTCCGCAGCCAATGCACTCGTACTGCAGGCCCTTGCGGATATCGATGCCCACGGGACACACCTGCACGCACAGGGTGCAGTCAATGCAGTCACCCAGGCCCTTGGCCTTGTGGTCGATCGTCTTGTTGCGCGGGCCGCGCGGCTCGCCGCGTTCCACGTCATAGCTCACGATCAGGGTGTCCCGGTCGAACATCGCGCTCTGAAAGCGCGCGTAGGGGCACATGTACTTGCACACCTGCTCGCGCATGTAGCCCGCATTGCCATACGTGGCAAAGCCGTAGAACAGCACCCAGAATATCTGCCAGTTGCCCTGCAGCGCCAGCAGTTCCGCGCCGAGCTCACGAATGGGCACGAAATAGCCCACGAACGTGAACCCCGTCCACAGCGCCACGGTGATCCATACCACCTGTTTGAGAAACTTCTTGCGGATCTTCTCGAAGCTCCAGGGCCCGTTGTCCAGCCGCAACCGGGCACTGCGATCGCCTTCGATCTTGTGCTCGATCCACATGAACATTTCGGTGTAGACCGTCTGGGGACAGGCGAAACCGCACCACAGCCGCCCCGCCACGGCCGTGAACAGGAAAAGCGACAGCGCCGAGATGATGAGCAGGCCCGTGAGATAGATGAAGTCCTGCGGATAGAGCACCAGCCCGAAAATATAGAACCGCCGTGCCCCCAGGTCGAACAGCACCATCTGGCGCTGCCCCCACTCGAACCAGGGAAGGCCGTAAAAGACCAGCTGCGTGAGAAACACCATGCCCCAGCGCCAGCGTGCGAACAGGCCACTGATGGAGCGCGGGTAAATCTTCTTCTGCGCTTCGTACAAGGAGACGATCTCGCCCTCGGACGAGGCATCGGATGCAACCGGTGCAATCGGAATGACCTTGCGGGCTGGCCCGCTGGGTGGCTTCATGGTGGTGTCGACCTATTGGCTTGGTGTGTCTTCAGCAATGGGGCAAAAAGCCGGGCGCAGCGCCAGGGGGCGCGCCACCCGGCCCGGATCAGCGCACCGCGGCAGCCTGCTTGCCGTTGGACAGGCCCCATACGTACGCAGACAGCACGCCGATCTGCGCTTCCGTCAACTTGTCGGCCTGGGCCGGCATCTGGTTGACCTTGCCGTTGTTGACCATGGCGGTAATGGCCGCCTCGCCCCAGCCATGCAGCCAGACGTCGTCGGTCAGATTGGGGGCACCCAGCGCCTGGTTGCCCTTGCCGTCCATGCCATGGCAGGCCGCGCATGCCGTGAACTTGGACTTGCCCAGCGAAGCACGCAGCGAATCGTGCGGGCTGCCCGACAGGCTCAGCACATAGTGCGACAGGTTGCGCACGTCTTCGGGCGTGCCCACTGCGGCCGCCATGGGAGGCATGTTGCCCACACGGCCCTTCTCGATCGTTTCACGGATCTTCTCGGGCGCCCCGCCATGGAGCCAGTCACCGTCCGCCAGATTGGGGAAACCCTTGCTGCCGCGCGCGTCGGAACCATGGCACTGAGCGCAGTTGTTCATGAACAGGCGCTCGCCAATGGCCTGGGCCTGCGGGTCCCTGGCCACGTCTTCCGGCTTCATCGAGGCGAAACGGGCATACAGCGGCTCCAGTTCAGCCTTGGCCTTGGCCATCTCGGCTTCGTATTCGCCCTTCTGCGTCCAGTTCAGCTTGCCGGTGAAACTGCCAAGGCCTGGGTAGGCGGCCAGGTAGCCGAAGCCGAAGACGATGGTGATGACGAACAGCCAGACCCACCAACGCGGCAGGGGGTTGTTCATTTCGACCAGGTCCTCGTCCCAGACGTGGCCCGTGGTGTTGTCGGCCGTGGCCATCACCTTCTTGCGGCCTGCCATCCATAGCAGGATGCCGCAGGCGATGATGCCGACCAGGGTCAGCGTGGTCACAAAGACCGACCAGAAATTGCTGGTGAAGTCACTCATGGGGTGTTCTCGTTCTGGTGGGGGTCAATCTTGTTCAAAGGGCAGCCGAGCGGCCTCGTCAAACCGGGCCTTGTTGCGGCCCCGGTAGGCCCAGACCCAGATGCCGACGAAGCAGGCCATCGAGGCCAGCGTGGCGACGATGCGCATGGTGGTGATGTCCATTGCGAACCTCCTTTACTTGAGCGCACGGCCCATGACTTGCAGGTAGGCGACCAGCGCCTCCATCTCGGTCTTGCCCTTGACGTCGGCCGCGGATGCCGCGATCTGCTCGTCCGTGTAGGGCACGCCGACGGTGCGCAGCGCCTTCATGCGCGGCGCAACGCTCGCGGGGTCCACCGCGCTCTTTTCCAGCCAGGGATAGGCGGGCATGTTCGACTCGGGCACCACGTCGCGCGGGTTGTTCAGGTGGATGCGGTGCCACTCATCGCTGTACTTGCCGCCCACGCGGTGCAGGTCGGGTCCGGTGCGCTTGCTGCCCCACTGGAAGGGATGGTCGTACACGAACTCGCCCGCCACCGAGTAGTGGCCGTAGCGCAGCGTCTCGGCGCGGAAGGGGCGGATCATCTGCGAATGGCAGTTGTAGCAGCCCTCGCGGATATAGATGTCGCGGCCCACCAGTTGCATGGCGTTGTAGGGCTCCACACCCTTGACCGCCTCGGTCGTGGACTTCTGGAAGAACAGCGGCACGATCTCCACCAGGCCGCCAATGGCGATCACGAGCAGGATCAGCACGATCATCAGGAAGTTGTTGGTCTCGACTTTCTCGTGGGAGAAGCCGGTCGAAGAAGATGGATTGTTGTTGGACATGGGTTATCTCCTTCGGCTCAGGCGTGCGCCGCATTCACGGCTGGAATGGCAACCTTGACCGAACGGCCCGAGATCGCTGTCACCCACACGTTCCAGGCCATGACCACCATGCCCCCCAGATACAGCAGGCCGCCAGCCACACGGATCACATAGAAGGGGTACGTGGCCTTCACGCTCTCGACGAAGGTGTAGGTGAGCGTGCCATCGGGATTGATGGCGCGCCACATCAGGCCCTGCATCACGCCGGCGATCCACATGGCGGCGATGTACAGGACGATGCCGATGGTGGCCATCCAGAAGTGCAGCTCGATCGCCTTGATGGAGTGCATCTTCTCGCGGCCGAACAGGCGGGGAACCAGGTAGTACAGCGACCCCATCGAGATCAGGCCCACCCAGCCCAGGGCGCCGGAGTGCACGTGACCCACGGTCCAGTCGGTGTAGTGGCTCAGGGCATTGACGGTCTTGATGGACATCATCGGGCCCTCGAAGGTGGACATGCCGTAGAACGACAGCGACACGATCAGGAAGCGCAGGATCGGGTCGTCGCGCAGCTTGTGCCAGGCGCCGGACAGCGTCATCACGCCGTTGATCATCCCGCCCCAGCTGGGGGCCAGCAGAATCAGCGAGAACACCATGCCCACCGATTGCGTCCAGTCGGGCAGCGCGGTGTAGTGCAGGTGGTGGGGACCGGCCCACATGTAGGTGAAGATCAGCGCCCAGAAGTGGACGATGGACAGGCGGTAGCTGTACACGGGACGGCCTGCCTGCTTGGGGATGAAGTAGTACATCATCCCGAGGAAGCCCGCCGTGAGGAAGAAGCCCACGGCATTGTGGCCATACCACCACTGCACCATCGCATCCTGCACGCCCGCATAGGCCGAGTAGCTCTTCATGAAGCCGGCGGGAATCGCTGCGCTGTTGACCACATGCAGCAATGCCACGGCCAGGATGAACGCACCGAAGAACCAGTTGGCCACATAGATGTGCTTGACCTTGCGCACACCGATGGTGCCGAAGAACACGATGGCGTAGGACACCCAGACCAGCGTGATCAGGATGTCGATGGGCCATTCAAGCTCGGCGTACTCCTTGCCGGAGGTGTAGCCCAGCGGCAGGCTGATGGCGGCGGCCACGATGACCAGCTGCCAGCCCCAGAACGTGAACGCCGCCAGCGGCCCGGCGAACAACCGGACCTGGCTGGTGCGCTGCACCACGTAGTAGCTTGTGGCGAACAGCGCGCAGCCGCCAAACGCAAAAATCACCGCGTTGGTGTGCAGGGGGCGCAAGCGCCCGTAGCTGAGCCAGGGTATGCCAAAGTTGAGTTCAGGCCAGGCCAGCTGGGCGGCGATGATGACGCCCACCAGCATGCCAACCACCCCCCATACCACGGCCATGATAGAAAACTGCCGCACCACCGTGTCGTTGTAGTGCGCAGCATTTGTTTTTGGAGAATCCATCGGGCACCTCTTTGTATTGCAGTAAGAGTTTGTTGCAGCCAGCTTTTCAGGGCATTGACACAAGTCAATCGTCTCGGAGAATCCGTTCACCTTCTTGCTCGACGCTCTCGAACTGGCCGTGATGAACCGCCCACCACAGTCCTGCAAGAACCATCAAGACCAGCACCACGGACAGCGGAATCAGCAGGTACAGAATGTCCATCAGGCGGCCTTCAGCGTTGTCTTGGTGATTTCAATGGCCGGAGCACCCTCTGGCGGCAGCGGCGCCGCGCCCGAGGAAGACAACGGCGGAAGATCTCGTGCAAGGCGCGCGGCATTGAGGACCACCAGCAGCGAACTCAGCGCCATTCCCAGCCCGGCGAGCCAGGCGGGCATGAAACCCGCCACGGCCAATGGAACACACAGGGCGTTGTAGCCCGCGGCCCACCACAGGTTCTGGCGCACCACACGCAGGGTGCGCCGCGCCAGCAGCACCGTTTGCGGCACCAGCGCCAGGCTGTCGCCCAGCACGACAAAATCGGCCTGCGCCTGCGCCAGCGGCACGGCGCGGCCAAACGCGAAGGACACATGAGCGCCTGCCAGCACCGGGCCATCGTTCATGCCATCGCCCACCATGGCCACGTGGTGGCCGCCGGCCTGCAGCGCCTGCAACGCGGCCAGCTTGCCCTGGGGCGTGCACTCCCCCGCCGCCTGCGCTATGCCCGCCTGCGCAGCCACGCGCCGCACCGACACGGCCCGGTCACCGGACAGCAACTGCACCGCCAGGCCGGCATCCGCCAACGTCGTCACCACGGCCGGGGCCTCGGCGCGCAGAGCCTCCACCAGGTCGAAGCGCGCCAGTTCCAGCACCCGCCCGTCGGGGCGCTGTTCCGACAGCACCACCTGCAGTGCGGCGCCGTCCTGCGGCGCCACGCCCGCATGGCGGGCGGAGCCCAGCCGGAACGTGCGGGCAGGCTCCGCGCCCAGGCCATCCCGCGCCACGGCCACCAGGCCGAGCCCGGCTTCCTCCTGCAGGCCGCTCACGATCCAGCGCCCGTCGTCCTGCGCGCCAGCGGCGGCCACCACGGCGCGCGATGCGGGATGCATCGATTGGCGCGCCAAGGCGGACGCCAGCGCCAGCGCGCCCCGTGCCGTCCATCCTTCGATGGCATGCACGGCTTGCAATGCCATGCCGTCCCGCGTGAGCGTGCCGGTCTTGTCAAACACCACGGTATCCACACGGGCCAAGGCCTCCAGGCCCTGCAGGTTGCGCACCAGCACGCCATGGCGCGCCAGCGTGCCCGCCGCCGTGAGCATGGCGACCGGTGTGGCCAGGGACAGTGCACAGGGGCAGGTCACGATGAGGACCGCCACCGCCACCATCAGCGCATGGCCAGGATCGGAGGGCCACCAATACGCGGCCGCCAGGGCCGCGGCCGCGAGCACCGCCACCAGGAACGGCCGCGCGATGCGGTCGGCCAGCTGTGCCAGCCGGGGTTTCTGCAGCGACGCGCTTTCCATCAAGGCCACGATCTGCGCGAAGCGCGTCTGCCCGCCCGTGCCCTCCACCTGCACCTCCACCGGCGCCTGCAGGTTGTAGCTGCCGGCCGTGACCACGCTGCCCACGGGCCGCGCCACCGGGGTGGACTCTCCCGTCAGAAGGGATTCGTCGGCCTGGGTGCTGCCCCGGGTGATGCGCCCATCGGCCGGAAAGGCCTCGCCCGGCAGCACGCGGATCGTGTCCCCCACGGCCAAGCGGCGTGTGGCCACGCGCACGAAACTGCCATCCGCCGAGCGCAGCTCCACGCTGTCGGGCAGGCGGTTCATCACGGCTTCCAGCGCGCCGGCAGTGCGGTCGCGCAGGCGCAGTTCGAGCCAGCGCCCCGTGAGCAGGAAAAAGACGAACATGGTCAGCGAGTCGTAGTACACCTCTTTCCCGAAGATGCCCGTGGGGTCGAAGGTCCCGGCCGTGCTCACCGCGAAAGTGATGGCCATGCCCAGCGCCACGGGCAGGTCCATGCTCACGCGGCGCAACCGGATATCGCGCAGCGCGCTGGAGAAGAAGGGGCCGCACGCAAAGACCACCATCGGCAAGGTAATGACCCAGGAAGCCCAGCGCAGCAGCTGCTCCATCTCCTGCGTGAGGTCGCCCGGCTGTGCCACATAGGCCGGCCACGCGTACATCATGACCTGCATCATGCAAAAACCCGCCACCAGCCAGCGCCACAGCGCGCGGCGGCTCTCGCGCAGGCGCTGCTCGCGTGCAAAGGCGTCCATGGCGGGCATGGCGCGGTAGCCGGCCTTGTGCACTGCTTGCATCCACTGCGAGGGGCGCACCTGCGCCGGGTGCCAGACCACGCGCGCGCGCCGCGTGGCGGCGCTCACATCGGCCTGCTGCACGCCCGGCACGGCGCGCAGCGCGTCTTCGATGGTGAGCGCGCAGGCCGCGCAGTGCATGCCCTCCAGCACCACCTGGGATTCCCAGGCGCACGCGGCAAGGTCCGCGGGAGCACCACCCGCCTGAGCACACGGGCGGCCGAATGCCGACCATTCCTGCGGGTCGTCCAGCAGCACGGCCTGCGGAGCGGGCGCGGCCGCCGGCCACGCGTCCGTCCCGGCATCTGTCTGATGCACCGGGGATGAGGCCGGCGCACCGGGTCCAAACATTGACATGGTTCAAGCCTATCGTGAGGGCCCGGCAGGTACATTGACCTGGATCAAGCCCCGGAACATGATTGATCCTAAGCTTGTTCCATCACTTTGAGGAGCCCTTTATGTACAAACGCATCCTGATTGCCACGGACGGTTCGGCCCTGTCGGACAAAGCGGTGGAGCACGGCCTGTCCCTTGCAGCCCTGTCGGGCGCCACGGTGGTGGCCCTCAAGGTCGTGCCACGCTATCCCCGCAGCTACTTTGAAGGCGGCATGCCGGTCGACATGAGCGACGTCAAGCGCATCGAGAAACAGTGGGGCGACGCCGCGCAGGCCATGGTCGATGGCGTCAAGACCGAAGGCATCGCCCAGGGCGTTGCCGTGAAGGCCGTCATCGCCAAATCCGATCTCGTCGCGGAAGCGGTGATCTCCGCCGCCAAGAAACACAAGTGCGACCTGATCGTCATGGCATCGCACGGCCGCAAGGGGCTCAAGCGCCTGCTGCTGGGCAGCGAAACCCAGCATGTGCTCACGCACTCGCACATCCCCGTGCTGGTGCTGCGCTGAGCACAGGGCAGAGGCCCCGCCACGCGGGCCCTGCCCAACGGCAGGGGCGGAGCCACGGCCGTGGCCGCCCCCGCGGAGCGGGCTGAAGGCACGCGGCGCATGCAGGCCTGCCGGCAACATACAGGTCTGTATCACATCTCCGTGCGATGTGGGAAAATCTGCGCATGAGACCACCTGGAACCCGTGACGGCGCCCCATCCTCGCGAGCTGCCTCCTCCGCCACGCCCGCGGCCATGCCGCCCGGCGATGTGCAGCAACGCATCCTCGACACCGCTTCCCAGCTTTTCTACAACGAGGGCGTTCGCGCGGTGGGCATCGACCTGATCATCGAGCGCGCGAAGATCGCCAAGACCAGCCTCTACCGCTACTACCGCACCAAGGATGACCTGATCGCGGCCTTCCTGGAGCGCGAAGACCGCGAGTTCTGGCAGCAATGGGACGACGTTGTCTCAACGCACGGCCCCGATCCCGCGGCGGAGCTCGACGCCCTGCTCCAGTGGGTGGGCGAGCGGGTGGCCCGCCCGGGCTACCGGGGATGCCCCCAGCTGAACGTGGCCGCGGAATTCGCGGACCCCGCGCACCCTGCCCGCGCCATCTCGGCCCGCCACAGGCTGGAGCAGCGCAAGCGGCTTTCGGCGCTGTGCCGGCGGCTCGGTGTGAAAAAGCCGGACGTGACCGCCGCCCAGCTCTCGCTGCTCGTGGATGGCGCATTCAGCAGCGGGGCGCTGCTGCTGGGCGACAGCGCGGCCAAGGCCCTGCGGGCGGCCGGACGCGCCCTGGTCGGCGGCGGGCACTGACTGCGGCGGGCAGGTGCCAGCAGGCCGCGCCTGCGGCAGCCGCCAGCCCACGGAGTCAGGAAAACAGTGCCTTGTGCTGCTCGCGCAGAAGGTTCTTCTGCACCTTGCCCATGGTGTTGCGCGGCAACTCGTCGGCCACGAAGCAGCGCTTGGGGATCTTGAAGTTGGCCAGCTGCGACTTGAGCCGCGCCACGATGGCCTCGCCGTCGAGCTTCACGCCCGGCTTGGCGATGACCACGGCCACGCCCACTTCGCCGAAGTCCGGGTGCGGCACGCCCACCAGGGCGCTTTCGGCCACGCCGGGCATGTCGTTGATGTAGCCCTCGATCTCGGCGGGGTAGACGTTGTAGCCGCCGCTGATGATCAGGTCCTTGCTGCGGCCCACGATGCTCACGTAGCCGCGCTCGTCCACCTTGCCCACGTCGCCGGTCTTGAACCAGCCGTCAGGCGTGAACTCCTCGGCCGTCTTCTCGGGCATGCGCCAGTAGCCCTTGAACACATTGGGGCCCTGGACCTGGATGTTGCCGATCTCGCCCACGGGCAGCCGCTTGTTGGCATCGTCCACCACGCGCAGGCCCACGCCGGGGAGCGGGAAGCCCACGGTGGCGCCGCGCCGCTCGGTCTGGCCGGCATGGCGCGCGTCGGCCGCGTAGGGGTTGGAGGTGAGCATGATGGTCTCGCTCATGCCGTAGCGCTCCAGGATGGTGTGGCCGGTGCGCTGCTGCCATTCGTTGAAGGTCTCGATGAGCAGCGGCGCCGAGCCCGCGACGAACAGGCGCATGTTCTTCGCCGCCTCCTTGGTGAGGCCGGCCTCGCCCAGCAGGCGCACGTAGAGCGTGGGCACGCCCATGAAGACGGTGGAGCGCGGCATGGCGGCGAGCACGGCCTTGGGGTCGAATTTGCTGAACCAGATCATCTTGCTGCCATTGATCAGCGCGCCGTGGATGGCCACGAACAGACCGTGCACGTGGAAGATGGGCAGGGCGTGGATCAGCACGTCGCCACGGCCATCAGGCCCTCCGGTAGCCGTCCAGCCCCAGTACTCCTTGAGCACCTGCGCGTTCGACAGCAGGTTGCCGTGCGTGAGCATGGCGCCCTTGCTGCGGCCCGTGGTGCCGCTGGTGTACAGGATGGCGGCCAGGTCATCGGCCGCGCGCTGCACGGGCGTGTGGCTGTCGCCATGGTGCGCCGCGCGCTCCAGCAGGCTGCCGGTGCGGTCGTCGCCCAGGGTAAAGACGTGCTGCGTGCCCAGCGTGAAGGCGATCTTCGACACCCAGCCGAAGTTGCCCGGGCTGCACACCACCACCGCAGGCTCGGCGTTGCCGATGAAGTACTCGATCTCGGCGCTCTGGTAGGCCGTGTTGAGCGGCAGGAACACGTAGCCCGCGCGCAAGGTGGCGAGGTACAGCAGCATGGCTTCGACCGACTTTTCCACCTGCACGGCCACGCGGCTGCCCTCGGGCAGCTTGAGCGAGGCCAGCAGGTTGGCGATGCGCGCGCTGGCATGGTCCAGGTCGGCCCAGCTGTAGTGCAGCGGGGTGCCGTCGGGCGCCGTGGTTTCCACGGCGGTGCTGCCCAGGTCGGAGGGAAAGGCTGCGCGCAGGGCGCTGAAGAGGTTGTGTTGGCTCATGGCAGTTGGACGGGGTTGCAAATGGTCAGATCCACAAGAGGAATGGAAATGGGCAAGGCCCATCAAAACAGGGGGGCGCGTTTTTCAAGGAACGCGGTGATGCCTTCGCGGTGCTCGGCGCTGTCCGCGTACGCATAGGGGTCAGGCGCATCGTTTGCTATATCTTTAATAGCTGATTGCGCATTTACAGCAGGCGCCACAGGCACTTTCAATGCCCGAAATGTCTGTTTGTTCATGCGGGCGGCCTGGGGTGCCAGCGCGGCAATGCGCTGCGCGCTGCCCACCGCCTCGGTGGCCGTCCTGTCGTCGGCCACCACGCGGCTCAGGAAACCGCGCGCCAGCATGTCGGCGGCGCTGAAGGTGGCGGCTTCCAGCAGCATCTGCCGGGCCGTCACATCGCCCACGGCGCCGGCCACCAGCTGCGCCTCGCGGGGGGCCATGGGGAAGCCGAGCTTGGCGATGGGGGCACCAAAGCGGGCCGTACCGCCCGCGATGCGGATGTCGCAGCAGCTGGCGATCTCCACCCCGGCACCCATGCAGGCCCCGCTGATCTGGGCCACGATGGGGACGTCGCACAGGAGCATGGCGCTCAGCCCGCCCCAGACGTCGTTCTCATGGAAATCGCGCAAGGCCGCGGTGTCGAAGCGAAAGCCCGGGTACTCCGAAATGTCGCCCCCCGCGCAGAAGGCATCGCCCTCGCCGGCGATGAGCACGCAGCGCACATCGCTGCGCCGCTGGATGTCTTGAAACACCTCGCGCAGTTGCCGCCACATGCCCCGCGACATCGCGTTCAGCCGCCCGGCATGGCGCAAGGTGACATGCACCACGCCACGCTCACCGGCATCCATCAACACTTCACCTGACATATTCGTTGCCCATCACGTTTGCAAAGTCCACGCCCCACAACAACTGGCGCAACGCCATCGCCAGTGCCACCGTGGAACTGGCTCTGCCAGGCCACGGGTGGCGTCCCCCTCAGGGGGATGGCGCGAAGCGCCTCAGGGGGTCAATCAAGTTTCGCGCCAGAAGCCTTCACCACCGCCGCCCAGCGCTTGACCTCGCTGCTGACCATGCCGGCGAACTGCTGCTGCGTGAGGCCGCCGTATTCGGCGCCATTGCTGGCCCAGATGGTCTTGAGCTCGTCGGCCGCGCCGAGCTTGCGGATCTCCTCGACGATGCGCGCCTGAACATCGGCCGGCGTTCCCTTGGGCGCCCACAGGCCATACCAGGTGGTCACGGTGTAGTCGGGCAGGCCCACTTCGGAAGCGCAGGGCACGTCCGGGAAGGCCGCGTTGCGCTTGGAGCCGGACACCATCAGCGCCTTGATGCGCCCCGCCTTGATATGCGCGGCCGACGAACCCAGGCCATCGAACATCATGTCCACCTGCCCACCGATCAGGTCCTGCAGCGCAGGGCCCGCGCCACGGTAGGGGATGTGCGTGATGAAGGTGTTGGTCTGCTGCTTGAACAGCTCGCCCGCCAGATGGTGCGATGTGCCCGCGCCCGCCGAGCCGTAGTTGAGCTTGGCGGGGTTGCGCTTGACATGGTCCATGAACTGCTGGAAGTTGCCCACCGGCACGTTCTTCGGGTTGACCACCACCACCTGCGGCACGTTGGCCAGCAGGTACAGCGGAATGAAATCCTTCTCGATGTCGTAGTCGAGCTTGGGGTACATCGACGGGGCGATGGCGTGGTGCACCGCGCCCATGAACAGCGTGTACCCGTCGGGCGCGGCCTTGGCGGCAAAACTGGCCCCCACGGTGCCCCCCGCCCCGCCCCGGTTGTCGATCACCAGCGTCTTGCCGGTGGCGCGGGAAAACTGCGCGGCCAGCGGCCGTGCGAACGCATCGGTGCCGCCTCCGGCCGGAAAGGGGACGACCAGGTTCACGGGCTTGGAGGGCCAGGCGGAGGCCTGCGCCCAGCTGCCGCCGCTGCCCAGGCCCAGGCCCGCTGCCGCCGCTGCGGCCAGCAGGCTGCGGCGCTGCACCGCTCGGTCGTCGATTCGCATGTTGTCTGTCATTTCCTTGTCTCCTGTCGTCGTTGTAAAAATGGAAACCGGCCCGTGGCGTGCGATCGGCCATCGGCCACCGGTTGCTGCCTGCACTTCTACCAGAAAGACGCCGCGCCCCGGGCGCCACGCCTGCCAGGCGGGCAGGTCAGCCGCCTTTCGGCCCCCGGCCCACCGGCCCAGGGCCAAAACAGTGCCGCCCGCCGCGCGGGCGGCACGGATCAATCACCACGGCACAGGCTGTCGATGTCCCCCGACACCGGCACCTTGCCCTGCGCAAGCAGGCTGCGGTGCTTGTCGATGCGCTTGAGGTCATACAGATAGTTCACCATCAGCCCGTACGACTGCTTGAGCCCCTTGCCGGAAGGATCGCCCGCCCAGTTCAGCCGTTCAACCCGCGCGCCGTTGCCCAGGTGAAAGCGTGCCACCGGGTCGACCGGCTTGCCTTCGTGCAGCTCGCGCCCCAGGTAGCGGGCGGCGCATTCCAGCAGCATCTGGCGCACGGGCGATTTGGCGTCAAGCTCCAGGGCCTTGTCGATGGCGGCCAGCAGGTGCGTGGGCTGTGGCGGCTCGAAGCCCACCGCGCGGCCCAGCTCGGCGCGGCGCTTGTCATCCAGGCGCCCGAGCATCGCGCCCGCGTGCTTGCCCAGCCACGAGCGGAAGCCCGGAATGGGCGACAGCGTGGCAAAGGTGCGCAGCCGCGGGAACTCCGCGGTGAGCGTCTCCACCACGTGCTTGATGAGCGAATCGCCAAAGCTCACGCCGCGCAGGCCCGTCTGTGTGTTGCTGATCGAGTAGAAGATCGCCGTGGTGGCCCGGGAGATGTCCACCGGTGCGGCCGCCTCGTCCAGCAAGGGCGTGATGCTGGCAGAAATCTTGTCCACCAGCGCCACCTCCACGAAGATCAGCGGCTCGTTGGGCAGGCGTGGGTGAAAGAAGCCGTAGCAGCGCCGGTCGCTGTCGAGCCGGTTCTTGAGGTCCGCCCAGCTGCGGATGTCATGCACGGCCTCGTACTTGATGAGCTTTTCGATCAGCGAGGCCGGCGAATCCCACGACAGGCGGCGCAGCTCCAGGAAGGCCACGTCGAACCAGGTGGAGAACAGGTGTTCCAGCTCCGCATCCAGCGCCAGCAGGCGCTTGTCGGCCTTGAGCAGCGGCAGCAGCTCGGCCCGCATGTCCACCAGGAAGCGCATGCCCTCGGGAAACACGGAAAAGCGCTGCAGCAGCCGGGTGCGCGGCGACACCAGCGCGCGGCGCAGGCTGATCTCGGCCTGCCCCTCCTCGGCCGTGCCCGCCGCGGCCTCGTAGCGCTGGCGGGCCGACTTGAAGCGCGTGGCGTCGGGCGCGAACTGCTCGCACATCAGGAGCCACATGTCGCGCCGCTCCTCGGTCTCGGCCCTGGCATACCACTCGGCCACCGCCTGGGCGCGGCGCCCGCCCTCGAGCTCACTCACCTGCGGGGCCACCACCTCTTGCAGGTCCGCCAGCAGGCGGCGCAGCGCGCGCGGCGACAGCGCCTCCTGCCCGCGGCGCAGCGTCGCCTGCAGACGTTCGTGCGTGGAGCGCGGCACGGCCACCTTGGCCACCACATCCGTCACCGACTTGTCGATGGCGGCCCTCGCTGGCTTCTCGCCGGACTTGTCGGCCGCCTTGTCCGTGGCAGGCGCGGCGGTGCGCAGGCGGGACACGCTGCGGGCGATCCATTCGGGGGTACTGTTCATCATGGTGTCAGCCTCGATTGCTGGTTGCGGGCAACGTCGCGCAGCGCATCGCGCTGGCGCAACAGGTGGGTGCGCATGGCCTCCTCGGCAGCGTCGCAGTCGCGCGCCTTGAGCGCGGCGAACACGGCCAGGTGCTCGGCCAGGCTTTGCTGCAGGCGGCCCGGCGCATGCAGCGTCTGCAGCCGCGCCAGCCGCAGGATCTTGCGCAGGTCGCCGATCACCTGCGCCAGCCAGCGGTTGTCCGCCAGCGTGATGAAGGCCTCATGGATCGCGTAGTTGGCTTCGTAGTAGTCGGTAAGGAGTCCGTCCGAGGCGCATTGCTGCAGGCGCTCGTGCAGCACCTCCAGCGCCGCGACGTCGGCGGCGCCCGCCTTGCGGGTGGCCTCGTGCGCGGCCCGCCCCTCCAGCAAGGCGATCACCGGGAACAGGTCGTCCAGGTCGCGTTCGGAGATCTCTGCCACGAAGCACCCCCGGCGCGGCTCGTGGCGCAGCAGTCCCTCGGCCACCAGCACCTTGAGCGCCTCGCGCAGCGGCGTGCGCGAAATGGCCAGCCGCTCGCACAGCGCCGCCTCGTCCAGAAAACTCCCCGGCGGCAAGGCCCCGGCGAAGATCTGCTCGCGCAACCGCGAGGCGGCTTCGTCGTGCAATGAGTTGGGAATCGGGCGCATGGTGCGGGTGAACTCCAGTGGCAGAGGCTGCACAGTCAGATTCTCTGACGCCTTTGGCCGCCAACACGCCGCCAAAAGCTCACAAATACCTGGCTTTCTCTGATTTCTACGTAATTTCTCATAATTATGAAAAATTACAAGACCTGAAACGTCCAATTCGTTGAATTTCGCAAAAAAATGCGGGCCGGTGGCTCCCACACCACATCCGCGCGCACTCAGCGGGCCATCGGAGCACGCTGGAAGAGGTCACGGAGAAGCCAGGCGCTTCGCGCACATCGGGATGACGTTGGCGGGGCTGCCCGCCCCCAGTGGCAAGGCCTGCACGGCCGCCGGACTCACCGGAAAACCGGTGCCCCAGGCCCTGCAGGACGCGCCGCGCGCATGGCACGGGTTCGGGTTCGGCGCCAGCCAGGGCCCCGCCGGGAAGGAGCGCCCTGAGGAAGGCTGCGGAAGAAGCCGCGTGCGCAAGCCCGCCACCCCGCGATACAGGCTGCGGGATGTGCAGCCGGCCACAGCCCGCTGTTTGCTATATTTTCAATAGCTGCCAGCGCTTGATCATCAAGCGTCAGAAGTATTTTTTACTTGAAACCGGGCACGGGGGCCGGCTGCCGCTGCGCCCACAGCCACAGCGCGACGCCGGCGACGATCATGGGCACGCAGAGCCATTGGCCCATGCTCATGCCCAGCGACAGGACGCCCAGGAAGGCGTCGGGCTCCCGGAAATACTCGGCGATGAAGCGGAACGCGCCGTAGCCCACAAGGAACGCCGCCGCCACCTGGCCCTGGCGGCGCTCCTTGCGCGCATAGAGCCACAGCAGGATGAACAGCAGCAGCCCTTCCAACAGGAACTGATAGATCTGCGAAGGGTGGCGTGGCTGCATGGAGCCGCTGTGCGCGAAGACCATGCCCCACGGCAGGTCGGGGCTGGAAAAGCGGCCCCACAGCTCGCCGTTGATGAAGTTGCCGACCCGCCCCGCCGCCAGCCCCGTGGGCACGCAGGGCGCCACGAAGTCGGCCACCTGCAGCCACGGACGCTTGCGCGAATGGGCAAACCACAGCATCGCCGCGATCACGCCCAGCAGCCCGCCGTGAAAGGCCATGCCCCCCTGCCACACCGCGAAGATCTCCAGCGGATGGCTCAGGTAGTAGCCGGGCTTGTAGAACAGGCAGTAGCCCAGGCGCCCACCGACCACCACGCCTGCCACGCCGAGGAACAGGATGTCCTCCACATCCTTGCGCGTCCACGCGCCGGGCCCCGTGATGGACGCGAATGGCGGGTGCCGCAGCCGGGCGATGCCCAGCAGCATGAACAGCCCGAAGGCCGCCAGGTAGGTCAGGCCATACCAGTGGATGGCCAGCGGGCCCACTTGCAGGGCGACGGGATCGATGTGGGGGTAGATCAGCATTTGGGCGGTATTGTGCCCGCGCGCCGTGGCGGAGGGCAGCCGGCAGCCCCGCGGGGCGTGGGGGCAGCCGCGGCGCGGGCCGCGCGCCCCATTTGCGCCCCAATGAGAACGCTTCTGATCCCGGTACGCATGCAGAGCGGCAAGCCGGGGGCATTGCCCACAAAGGCCACGGTCCGCGCGATACTCCCCACCAGAAATTCAAGGATAAGAACATGCAGGGAAACCCACAAGTCGTCGAGTATTTCAAGGATCTGCTGCGCGGCGAGCTGGCCGCGCGCGACCAGTATTTCGCGCACTCGCGGATCTACGAGGACCAGGGCTTCGTCAAGCTCTATACCCGTCTCGACCACGAGATGCAGGAAGAAACCCAGCATGCCGACGCGCTGCTGCGCCGCATCCTCTTCCTGGGCGGCCGCCCCGACATGCGCCCCAAGGAATTCACCCCCGGCGAGACCGTGCCCGAGATGCTGCGCAAGGACTTGGCCACCGAGTACGAAGTGCGCGCCGCCCTGCAAAACGGCATGGCCCTGTGCGAAAGCGTGGGCGACTACGTGAGCCGCGACCTGCTGCTGGCCCAGTTGCGCGACACCGAGGAAGACCACGCCTACTGGCTCGAAAAGCAGATCGGCCTGATCGACAGGATCGGCCTGCAGAACTACCTGCAGTCACAGGCATCGGCGTAGGAACCTGTTCAAGGCCTTTTCGGCCTAGAACAACTCAAAGGATTGCCATCCCGGCAGGCCGTGCCCGGCCGCAGCATGCGGCGCGCCTCATGAACGAACTGACTGCGCGCCGATGTCGACCCGTTCGGCAAGGAAATCCAGGAAGGCGCGCACGCGCAGCGGCAGGTAGCCTCCCTGGCCGACGAACACGGCATGCACTTCCTCCAGGTCGCCCGGATTGGATTCCTCCAGCACGGGCCGCAACCGGCCTGCCGCCAGGTCGTCGCGGACCTGGAAGGCGGCCAGGCGCGCCAGCCCCAGGCCGGCCAGCGCCAGGTGGCGCAGGGCTTCACCGTCGCTGGCCTGGGCATTGCCCGCCACCGGAACCACCACGTCCACACCGTTGTGCCGCAGCGGCCAGCCGGCCTGGGCGCGCACGTAGCTGGTGCCCAGCCGGTTGTGCAGCAGCAGATCATCCGGCGCCGCCGGCATGCCCTTGCGCTCCAGGTAGCCGGGCGCGCCAACGATGACCATGCGCGTCTGACCGAGCTTGCGCGCCATCAGGTTCGAGCTCTTGAGCGGGCCCGCGCGCACGGCCACGTCGGTGCGCTGCTCCAGGATGTCGATGACTTCATCGGTCAGCACGATGTCCAGGGTGACATCGGGACAGCGCTCAAGGAACTGCGGAGCAAGCGGCAGCAGGAAATGGTGCCCGAACGGCACGTTCGCGTTCACCCGCAGCCGCCCGCGCGGCGCGGCGTGCGCATTGGCGCAGCGCTCGGCCTCGTCCAGATCGGCCAGGATGCGCACGCCACGCTCGTACAAGGCACAGCCCTCGGGGGTGAGCTGGAGCTGCCGCGTGGAGCGGTTCACCAGCCGCGTGCCCAGGCGTTGCTCCATGCGCGCGACCAGCTTGCTCACGGCAGAAGGCGTCATGCCGCAGGCACGGGCTGCCGCGGAAAACCCGCCCAGCTCGATGACACGGACAAATACCTCCAGTTCGCCGGAGCGATTGACATCCAGACGGGCCATCGCGGCTTCCTCGGTGAATTCAAATCACAAATGTTCTTCCGGGGAGAAGTCTAGTTTATTCATGTCTTTGAATTCATCATTGAATCTTACAAAGCCAATGAATTCAACAATATGAAAACCCTCCCTGCCCTCTCGGCGTCGGCGCTGCTGGCCATTGCACTTTCGGCTGGCGCGGCCGCGCCCCACGCTCCAGCGCCTGTCCGTGCGTCCACCTGGGTGGCAACCTGGGGCGCCAGCCCCCAGCCTGCCTGGGGACCGGACTTCCTGTTCCCCACCCACCTTCCGCCGGTGCTGCATGGCCAGACGGTGCGGCAGGTGGCGCGCGTCAGCCTGGGCGGGCCCCGCGTGCGCATTGTGCTGTCCAATGCCTACGGCCGGCAGCCGGTGGCGCTGGGCAAGGCGACGGTCGCGCGGCCAGCTCCCGGTGGGGCCGTGCTGGCAGACAGCCTGCGCACCGTCACTTTTGGCGGCCAGGAGGCGGCGACGATCCTGCCCGGCGCGTCGCTGGTCAGCGACCCCGTGGGGCTGGCCGTGCCCGCGCTGGCGCAGCTTGCGGTGAGCCTGTACCTCCCCGATGAAACGCCGGTGAGCACCTTCCATTGGGACGGACGGCAGACCACCTGGATTGCCCCCCGCGACCAGGCCACCGCCCCGGAGCTGGTCGCCGGAGGCGCAGCGGTGCAGAGCACCACGGCGCGCCCGCTGCTGGCGGGCATTCAGGTGGAAGCCGCACCGGCCGCGCGCGCGGTCGTCGTGATCGGGGACTCCATCACCGACGGGGCCACCGCCAGCCTGGACAAGGACCGCCGCTGGCCGGATTTCCTGGCCACCCGCCTGGCGCCGCACGGGGTGGCGGTCGTCAATGCCGGCATTTCCGGCGCCCGCCTGCTGTCCGACGGCATGGGCGCCAATGCGCTGGCGCGGCTGGAGCGCGACGTGTTGGCCCAGCCTGGCGTGCAAAGCGTCATCGTGATGCTGGGCATCAACGATATCTCCTGGCCGGGCACCGCGTTCGCCCCGGCAAGTCCCCGGCCGACGCTGCAGGCGCTGGCGGCTGGCTACCGCCAGCTGATCGCGCAGGCACGCGGCCACGGGCTGAGGGTGATCGGCGCGACGCTCACGCCGTTCGAGGGTGCCTTGCCTGGCACGCCGCTCAGCAACTACCACCATCCCGACAAGGACACACTGCGCCGGCAGGTGAACGACTGGATCCGCCAAAGCGGCGCATTCGATGCGGTGATCGACTTCGATGCGGCGCTGCGCGACCCGGCCCACCCTGCCCGCATCGCGGCGCGCTTCGATTCAGGCGACCAGCTGCATCCGGGCGATGAAGGCAACCGCGCGATGGCCGAGGCCGTCGATCTGAGCGCCGTCCTGCCCGGCATCGGCGCACCGCCGTCCCCGCGCTGAATCGCCTGGCGACTGCCCCGGCGCCGGTGCGAACGCCGGCGACCCGCCGGAAGCACCCTGTCCCCCAGGCCGCCCTCCAGCCAGTGGCCAGATCTGTGGGGATGTTGTCGTTGCAGCCAACCCACGGAGCATTCACACTGGCGCCATGCACCCTCCATCCCGCGCTATCGCCTGCCTGCTCTACCCCGGCGTCATGAGCCTGGACGTGGTCGGCCCCATGCAGGTGTTTGGCTCTGCGAACGCAGAGCGCACGGGCCATGGCCTGCCGCCGGCCTACACGCTGCACCTGCTGGCCGAAGCGCCAGGGCCCGTGCCCACATCGGCCCGGTTCGCGCTGGTGGCCGATGGCGCCTGGGGAACCCTGGATGCGGCTGGTTTCGACACCGTGCTGGTGGCAGGCGGCGACGGGGTGATTGCGCAGCTGTCCAATGCCGGCCTGTGCGAGTGGCTGCGCCACGCCGAGCCGCGGGTGCGGCGGCTGGGGTCGGTGTGCTCCGGCGCGCTGCTGCTGGCACAGGCGGGGCTGCTGGACGGACGGCGCGCCACCACCCACTGGTCGCGCCTGGACCGCCTGCGCCAGAGCCACCCGAAGGTGCTGGTGGAGCACGACTGCCTGCACACGTACGACGCCGCCAGCCCACACGACAGCCATGTCTTCACTTCGGCGGGCGTCACCGCCGGCATTGACCTGGCCCTGGCGCTGGTGGAGGCGGACCTGGGCCGTCCCCTGGCCCTGGCCGTGGCGCGGCGGCTCGTGATGTTCATGCGCCGCCCGGGCGGGCAGGCCCAGTTCAGCCCCCTGCTGGCGCCCGAGACCCTGCACGCCCCACGGCTGGCCGCGCTGCTCGAATGGATTCCCACGCAGCTGGGCGGCGACCTGTCGCTTGATGCCCTGGCCGAACGTGCCTGCATGCCCACCCGCACGCTCTCGCGCGTGTTCCAGCGCGAGCTGGGCATGACGCCCGCCCGCTACGTGGAACGCGTGCGCGTGGAAGCTGCGTCCACGCTGCTGGCGCAGGCCCAGGCATCGATCTCCACCGTGGCCCGGCTGTGCGGGTTCGAGCACCCGGAGAACCTGCGCCGCAGCTTTCACAAGCACCGCGCCGTGAGCCCGCAGGCCTATGCGCAGCGCTTTGGCGCGGGTGTGCCGCTGGACTGACCGCCCCGCGGCCCGGCCCCTTTCCTTCCTACGCGCCCACCGGGGCGCACCACCGAAAGCCATCCATGCTGCTCTTGCGCAATGCGTCCGTTCGCCTGCTGTTCGCGGGCCAGGCCCTTTACTGGGGCTGCTCCATCATCGGCATCACGCTCACCTCCATCGTGGGGGCAAGGCTGGCGCCCTGGCCCACCCTCGCCACGCTGCCGCTGGCGCTGCTGGTTCTGGGCAACCTGCTGTCGGTGCAGCCGCTGTCGCTGTTCATGCAGCGCCGGGGGCGGCGCGCGGGGCTGCAGGCCGGTGCGCTCCTTGGCGTGGCGGGCGGGCTGGTGAGCATGGCGGGCGTGCAATGGGGCAGCTTTGCCGTGTTCTGCGCGGGCACGCTGGCCATCGGCGCGTACCAGGCATCGTCGGGCTACTACACCTATGCGGCGCTGGAGGCGGTGGACCCGCAGCAAAAAGGGCGCGCGGCGGCCTGCGTGGTGGCAGGCGGCCTGTGCGCCGCCGTGTTCGCGCCACCGCTGGCGCTGTGGTCGCGCAACCTGCTGGCCACGCCGCTGGCGGGCGCCTACCTGGCCATTGCGGTGTTGTCCGCACTCGGGTGGGCGGTGATGGCACGGCTGCGCGAGGGGGCCGCGCCCCAGCCTGCGGCGGGCGGCATCGCGGCCATGCGCACCCTGCTCGCCCGGCCCGGGCTGCGCGCCGCCGTGGTGATGGCGGCCATCGGCCACGGCCTGATGATCCTGGTGATGAACGCCACGCCGCTGGCCATGGAGGTGTGCGGCTTCTCGGCGGCCTCGGCCGCGCAGGTGATCCAGTGGCACGTGATCGGCATGTTCTTCCCGGCGCTGTTCGCGGGCCAGCTCGTGGACCGCTTCGGCAGCCGCCCGGTGGCGGCCGTGGGGGCGGCCTGTCTGGCGGCCAGCGCGGCGGTGGCGCTCTCGGGCATGGCGTTCACCGAATTCCTGGCCAGCTCCTTCCTGCTGGGCACGGGCTGGAACCTGATGGTGATCTCGGGCACAGCGCTGCTCGCCGAAAGCCATGCACCCGAGGAGCGCGGCCAGGCGCAGGCGCTGATGCAACTGGCCAACGGCACCGTGGCGGCGGCCATGTCCTTTGCCTCGGGCGCGCTGCTCACTGGCGTGGGCTGGACAGCGATCAACGCGGTGATGGTGCCGCTGCTGGCCATCGCGGTGGGGCTGCTGTTCGCGCGCGGGCGCGCCGCGCCGGCCGCGGCGGGCTGACTCAGCCCACCGCCGAGCGCTCGCGCACAAAATCAGTGAAGCGCGCCAGCGCGGGGTTGTTGAGCTCGGCGGGCCAGACCAGGCTGGTTTCGCACACGGGCAGTGGCGGCGCGGCGGCCGCCTTGGCGGCCCTGGCCGGCGCGGCCCCGAACGCATCCGCCGCGCGGTAGACCACGCCCTCGCGGCGGAACTGGGTCACGCTCTCGGGCACCCACGCCACGCCCAGGCCGCCCCATACCAGGTTGACAATGGTCTGCATCTGGATGGCCTCCTGCGCCACCACGGGCACGCGGCCCGCTGCGTGGTACAGCGCAAAAATCGCGTCGTGCAGCGAAGGCACGATGCGGCGCGGAAAGATCACCAAAGGTTCGGCCAGCACCCGCGCCAGGTCCAGGCGCGGCGCACCGGCCAGCGCGTGGCGCTCGGGCAAGGCGAGCACCAGCGGCTCCTGCGCCACCACCAGCCGCGCCAACCCGGGCGGCGCGAAGCCCGGCGAATGCAGCATGAGCCCGGCGTCCAGTTCACCGCGCGCAAACAGTTCGCGCTGCACATCGCCCGTGGCCTCTACCAGTTCCAGCGCCACCTGGGGGCACAACACGCGAAAGTCCCGCACCCATTCAGGCAGGCGCTCGAACCCGATGGTGGAGACGAATCCCAGGCGCACGCGCCCCACCTCACCGGCCGCCGCCGCGCGGGCGCGGGCCGGCAAGGCCTGCGCACGCTCCAGAAAGTCGCGCACGTCGGGCAGCAGCGCCTCGCCCGCCGGGGTCAGCGCCACGCGTCGGCGCGTGCGGTCGAACAGCACCACGCCCAGCGAGCGCTCCATCTGCGCGATCGCCTGGGTCAGGGGCGGCTGCGTCATGTGCAGGCGCAGCGCGGCGCGGCCGAAGTGCAGCTCCTCGGCCACGGCCACGAACTGGCGCCAGGCGCGCACGTCGATGAATGCTTCTTTCATAGCGGTGGTGATCCGGTGATATGTTTTATATATTACTGAAGCAGGCGAAAGGGATTGGAAACGCCACTCCAAACCTCGCATACTTGCACCCCGACAGCCGAAGACCCGTGCGCCCCTCTGCGCGTCTTCCCACTACAACGACTCCCCACCAGGAAAACCGCCATGGCAGACAGCAAGACCATCCCGATCCAGCCCATCAACCGCCGCAGCGCCAACATCACGCAAGGCAAGTCGCGCGCGCCCAACCGCTCCATGTACTACGCCATGGGCTACGAGGAAGGCGACTTCGTCAAGCCCATGGTCGGCGTGGCCAACGGCCACAGCACCATCACGCCCTGCAACAGCGGCCTGCAGAAGCTGGCCGACGCGGCCATCGCCGGCATCGAGGAAGCGGGCGGCAACGCCCAGGTGTTCGGCACGCCCACCATCAGCGACGGCATGGCGATGGGCACCGAAGGCATGAAGTACAGCCTGGTGAGCCGCGAGGTCATCAGCGACTGCATCGAGACCTGCGTGGGCGGCCAGTGGATGGACGGCGTGCTGGTGGTGGGCGGCTGCGACAAGAACATGCCCGGCGGCCTGATGGGCATGCTGCGCGCCAACGTGCCCGCCATCTACGTCTACGGCGGCACCATCCTGCCCGGCCACTACCAGGGCAAGGACCTGAACATCGTGAGCGTGTTCGAGGCCGTGGGCGAGAACGCCGCGGGCAAGATGAGCGACTTCGACCTGAAGGAAATCGAGAAGCGCGCCATCCCCGGCACCGGCTCGTGCGGCGGCATGTACACCGCCAACACCATGTCCAGCGCGTTTGAAGCCCTGGGCATCAGCCTGCCGTACTCGTCCACCATGGCCAACCCGCACGACGAGAAGATGAATTCGGCCAAGGAATCGGCCAAGGTGCTGATCGCGGCCATCAAGATGGACCTGAAGCCCCGCGACATCGTGACCAAGAAGGCCATCGAGAACGCCGTGGCCGTGATCATGGCCACCGGCGGCTCCACCAACGCGGTGCTGCACTTCCTGGCCATCGCACACGCCGCCGGCGTGGAATGGACCATCGACGACTTCGAGCGCGTGCGCCAGAAGACCCCCGTGCTGTGCGACCTCAAGCCCAGCGGCAAGTACCTGGCCGTGGACCTGCACCGCGCGGGCGGCATCCCGCAAGTGATGAAGGTGCTGCTCAACGCCGGCCTGCTGCATGGCGACTGCATCACCATCAGCGGCAAGACGATTGCCGAAGTGCTCCAGGACGTGCCCGACGTGCCCCGCGCCGACCAGGACGTGATCCGCGGCATCGACAACCCGATGTACGCGCAGGGCCACCTGGCCATCCTCAAGGGCAACCTGAGCCCCGAGGGTGCCGTGGCCAAGATCACGGGCCTGAAGAACCCCGTCATCACCGGCCCCGCCCGCGTGTTCGACGACGAACAATCGGCCCTGGAGGCCATCCTGGCCGGCAAGATCAAGGCCGGCGACGTGATGGTGCTGCGCTACCTGGGCCCCAAGGGCGGCCCCGGCATGCCCGAGATGCTGGCCCCCACCGGTGCGCTCATCGGCGCCGGCCTGGGCGAAAGCGTGGGACTGATCACCGACGGCCGCTTCTCCGGCGGCACCTGGGGCATGGTGGTGGGCCACGTGGCGCCCGAGGCGGCGGCCGGCGGCACCATCGCCTTCGTCAACGAAGGCGACAGCATCACCATCGACGCGCGCCAGCTGCTGCTGGAGCTGAACGTGCCCGAGGAAGAAATCGTCAAGCGCCGCGCCGCCTGGACGGCCCCTGCCCCCCGCTACACCCGCGGCGTGCAGGCCAAGTTCGCCTTCAATGCATCGAGCGCGAGCAAGGGTGCGGTGCTGGACGCCTATTGATGAACGGATGAGCGGCCATTGATGGCCCTTTCTGGCGGCAGGCCGCCGCGCCCCCGGGGCCGCGCCGGACAAACAAGCGCCCATGCTGCCCCGCATGGGCGTTTTGCCTTGGCGGGCATCACCACAGGGAGGCCCAGGGCACGCGCCCCGGATGTTTCCCGAAAGGCGCTGGCCAGCCCATCAACGTGCGTGCCGGCCCGTTCGCAGGGGCCTCAGTGCTTGCGAAACCGGGAGATCCAGCGAAGCCATCCTCCCGCCAGGCTTCTGAGCGGGGCCGTCACACGCCACGACCAGCTGGCGCGCATGAGGGCCGCTTCATTGCGCACCGCGCCCATCAGCAACGCCTCTCGCGCGGAGACACCGCGCGCCAATCGAAGCATCGCGGTCCGCAGCCCCTCGCCCGCGGCCTGTGCGGGCGCCAGCGTGTCCTGCTGGCGCAGGTCAGGCGGCAAGATGGCCTCAAGATCAAAAAAGGCCAGGGGCTGTTCCGCACAGGTGGTGACCAGCAAACCCCAGGGCTCATGCACATCCACCCCCTTGGGCCCGCCCTCCCTGGGGTTGTGCTGCCCCTTGCGGAAGGTGGCATCGTCGAGCACCCGCACCAGCGCATGGGGCTCGGACGCACCATCCGGCCAGCCCTGCGGCGCTCGGCGGAACAACGCGATGTGCGGAGTCCCCGCATCCGCGACCAGCAAAACGCTGCCCCCCGCCGCGAAGCACACGCCATGGGGATAGCTGAGCCCGTGCAGTTCGGCCGATGGCCTGGCGGCGGCCTCCAGCCGCGCATCGTTGCGATACAGGGCCACTACATGCCGGTCATGGTTGCTGATGGCGACCCAATCGCCCGCAGGATCCAGTGCCACGCCATCGGGCACTTCCAGTCCTTCGCGCATCAGGACCTGGGCGTCCACATGGGTCAAGCCGGAACGGGCATCCAGCAGGTGGTGGGTCACGTAGTGCGCGAAGCCATTGCACACCCAGAGTTCAAGCAGGCCGGAGCCCAGAGGCCGGGCGCACAGGCTGCCGGGCGACTTCAGCAGTTCGGTATCGCCCTTGCCAACCGTCGCCAGCGGCTGCAGCCTGCAGGCGGACACGGGCCGCTGCGCCGCGGGAATATCAAAGAACGACACGTTGCCCTCGCGGCTGGCAACCGCCACGGTCCCGTCGCTGACCCAGCACACTCCGTGCGGGCGCTTCAGGCTGGAGGAAGCCACCTGCATGGCATCGGAAACATGGATGCATTTATGCCCATCCTCCAGGCGGCAATCCACGCCGAGAATCAGCAGCTTGTCCACCGCGATGCCGGCCAGCGCGATGCGGCGCCCATCGGGCGACCAGCTCACGTCCTCGGTACGCCCCAGCGCCGCGATGGTTTCCAGCACCTCGGCCGGGCCCGTGCATTTCAGTCTCACCGGAGCACTCCTTGCTGCAGGTTGTGGAAAGCCAGGGCGTCATCGACGCTGCCATCCATCACCACGCGCCCCTCGCTGAGTACGAGTGCGCGGTTGCAGAAGCTCCGCAGGATGACCTCGTTGTGGGATGCCAGCACCAGGATGGAGACCTGCTCGATCAGCCCGTTGATGCGCTCCTTGGCCTGGCTGAAGAACTTGGCGTCCCCGGCGCCAATCATCTCGTCCATCAACAGGATATCGGGCACCACACTCGTGGACACCGCGAACGCCAGGCGCAGCAGCATGCCCTGGGAGTAGGTCCTTACCGGCAGCTGCAGGTGCTCACCGAGCTGGGTGAACGCCTCCACCGAAGGGACAAGTTCCATCGCCTGCCTGCGCGTGAGGCCCATCACGATGCCGCGCATGATGATGTTGTCGTAGCCCGTGGCATCCACGTCCATGCCGAGCATGATGTCCGTGAGGGCGGCCACCCGGCCGCGGAAAGACAGATCGCCCTGCATGGGCTCATACACGCCGGACAGCACGCGCAGCAGCGTGGTCTTGCCGGCGCCGTTGGAGCCGATCAAGCCGACGCGGTCCCCCGTGCGCAACGCCAGGTTCACGTCGCGCAACGCATGCACGCTGACCCGGCCCAATCCGCTGGATTCGACACGGGCCTTGTCGCGCTGGGGAAACCCCAGCACGGTATTGAGCAGGCCACGGGAACGCGTCGTGAAGACGGGGAAATCTATCGACACGCCTTTCAGCTGGATGTAGGCCGTCTCCGACCCCGAAAGCGCCCGCATCACAGCCAGTACACGATCCGGCGCCGGATCACCACGTACTGCCAGAAAAAAACCAGCGCCAGCAGCACGACCATGCCGCCGGCCGCCCCCCAGGTCCGCATGCTGGGCACAGTCCCCATCAAGGGACTGCGCACCAGGTCCAGGAACAGGGCCAGGGGATTCAGGTGCACCACCCACTGGGCCCGTTCGGTCAACTGGTCCGGCACCCACAGCACGGGCGTCACAAAGAAACTGACCTGCATGAGGCTGCCCGTGGCCACCGTGACATCACGGAAACGGGTGGCCAGGCCCCCTAGTATGGCGACCACGAAGCAGGCGGCGGCCAGCGTCAAGGCAGCCGCGCCGAGCAAGGCCCACCACTGCACGTCCCCCAGCCGCCCCGACCAGAGCAGCACCGCCAGCACGATGACCGCGCTGTGCAACATCAGAAGGGAGCACCGGAACACGGTGCGAAAAACAAACGCCATCTTGGGATAGGGCGTCTGCTTCAAGAAGGCGTCCGCGCCGATGTAGGTCAGGCAGCCCTCATTGATCAAGGCGCTGAAATACCCGAACAGCACATGCCCCGCGCAAAAATAAGGCAAGTACCAGTCCGGCGGGTACTTGAACAGCTGCGCACCGATCAGGCCGAAAGCGATGATGAACAAGGCCGTGTGCAACGCAATCCACACGGGGCCCAGGAAGGTGCGCCGGTACTGCTTGGCGACATCGTTCCATCCCATGAAGCACCAGAACCTCCATGCGAGCATGGCGCCGCGGATATCGCGCCACAGCAGCTGAACCTGGCGCTGTCGCGCCGAGACGGAGGGGCTGTGGGTCGCTGTGGTCATCGCAGAAATATTTCAAGCCATCGACTCGTAGACACGCAAGGTTTTTTCGGCGCACGCCTGCCAGCTGAACGCCTGCACCCGGTCACGCCCCCGTGCCACCAGCCGGGCCGCAAGCTCAGGCTGCTCCGCGATGCGGCGCATCGCATCCGCGATCTCATCGGTGCGAAGAGGGTCGATCAGCAAGGCCGCGTCACCCGCGACCTCGGGGATCGATGTCGTGTTGGACGCCACCACCGGCACGCCGGCAGCGAATGCCTCCAGCACCGGCAAGCCGAAACCTTCGTGCAGCGACGGAAACACCAGGGCGGTGGCCCGCTTGATCACGACCTGAAGCTCCGCATCCGGCAGATGCCGAAGCCACCGCACATGCTTCAATCCACCCCCCGTGAAGCGTGCAACGACGTCATCGCACCCCCAGCCCGGCTTGCCGACGATGAGCAAGGGGTACTCGCGCTGCAGATGCTCTGGAAGGCTCGCGTGCGCCGACAGCAGGCGGTCGATATTCTTGCGCGGCTGCAGGGTGCCCACGCTCACGAAATAGTGATCGGGCAGCGCATGCCGCGATCGCACGGCCTCATGCAGGGCCGCGTCCAGAGGTACGAACCACTGGGCCCCGACTCCCAGCGGAATCGCGGTGATCCGCTCCTCGGGCAGGCGGAAATGGATGGCGATCTCCTGGCGGGAATACTCCGAAATCGTGATGACATGCTGCGCCCAGAAGGCCGTGCGCCGCCACAACTCATTTTTCAGGCTCTTGAAACGGTATCTGACCCACTCCGGGTTCGACAGCGGTATGGCATCGAAGATCGTCGCCACCACCGGGATTCCGCGCAGGCGCGGCACCAGGTGGTCGGTGGCATGCACGAGATCGGTCCCCTTCCCCAGTGCGCGGCGTGCGTGGCCAAAGTCCACCCCTACCAGCGTCGCGGCCAATGCCTGCCAAGCAAAGGAGCCAAACGGCATCGCGGGTGTTGCTCCCCGCCACACACTGGTCGGCGCGTCGAATACATAGGGCTGCAACCGTGCCGCCTGCGGCATGGCCGCCATCAGCTCCCGAGTGTAGGTGCCAATGCCATCCACGCCGCCCTGCTGGATAGAACGTGCCAGCACGCTGACACCAAAGGCCACATTCATTGGACCACCTCAACGTGGATGATCCTCAGCATGCCGTAGTCGCTCATCAGGCACTCGGGTCGCAAATCGGCTTCTACCCTCATGCGGCAGAGCTGTTCCTGTTTTGTCATGTACAACGGTGATCGGTTCTTCTTGTGGCGCAGCCTTGTACATCCGCGCTGGCGGTGCGAGGAACAAACGCAATGGACTGTCTAGCGTGGCTTGCGCGGGCGCATGCCCAGGGCTTCCTTGTTCTTGTTGATCCGGTCCTGCTTGCGCTGGTCCATCTTTTCCATGGCTTTACGTTTCGTATACCCTGTGGAATCCGCCCAGGCCCACCATAGGGCCGTGGCGGCAAAGGGTGCCAGCACCCACCACCAGGACCAGTTGGCCACGGGTCCGATCTCGAAATACTTCAGTGCCAGAAGCACCAGTGAAAGACCCAGCAGGTACATCGCGATCTCCAGAAAACGCCGGGTTGACGACAGACAAATGCCTGTCAACCCAACTCACTACAATTCCATTAAAAGAACTGTAACCCAACCCACAGGAAATCCCACCATGAAGCGTACCCTGATCACCCTTGCCATGACGCTGTCGGTTGCGGCACCCGCCATGGCCGATCTGGCCCTGGCGACCTCGAAGAACTGCATGGCCTGCCACGCCGTGGACAAGAAGCTGGTGGGTCCTTCGTACAAGGACGTGGCCGCCAAGTATGCGGGCCAGAAGGATGCCGTGGACAAGCTGGCCGCCAAGATCATCAAGGGTGGCGCGGGCGTATGGGGTCCGGTCCCGATGCCGGCCAACGCGCAGGTCAACGATGCAGAGGCCAAGAAGCTGGCGGCTTGGGTGCTGACGCAAAAGTGATGCGCCTTTGATGGACTTACGGCGGGGGGCTGCATCGCCCTTCCCCGCCCCTTGCGGCCGTGCCAGATCCCTGTCACGGCCGCAAACGTTTCCGGGCCCTGCCGCCCGCGCCTCGCGCAAGCGGGGATCAGACGAGTGGCGGCACCACGGGCGCGGGCTCCAGGCCCCGGGTGCGCAGCTGGTGTTCCAGCTGCCCCACGTAGGCCGCGGTGGAATTGTCGGATTCGGCGACCCGCGCCGCCAGGCGCGCCTCCAACTGGTCCAGCCGGGTCAGCAAGGCGGCGTGCGCCTGATGGTGCTGGGCATCCAGGAAGGTGCGCAATTCCGTGAACCGCGAGGCTTCTGCCTTGTCGGCCAGTTCACGCTGGACTTGCATCTCCTTGCCGTGGCGCCGCGTCTCCATGAGCACGGACCCCTGGAGGGACAGGACGTAGGCCAGGAAGAATATCCCCAGCAGGGCCGTCAGGGCCAGCATGATGAGGCCCAGCGGTGCCTCGAAGACCACGATCCCCAGGGAGACCAGGGCGGGAGCGGCCAGGGTGGGCCAGTTGAGCGCCGCGAGTATCGCGATGGCCAGCACCGTCAACAAAAGTACTATGGAACGCAGATGCATGGGAAACCTCCGGTATGCAGCGCCCAGGCATGCAGCCTGGGACACGATGCCGCCGTTGTAACCCATGCAGGGGCCATCCCGCGCCGCGGGGGAGCGGTTTCAGTCGGTGTCCTACAAGGGGCCGCGCACGCCTTCGGGCTGGACGGCACCCCGTTGCCGATGGCGAGGTTCCCCGTGGACGGTGAACGCCAGCCACGCCCCCACGCAAGGCCCCCCACCACGCTGATTTGCAGGCGCAGCGCGCCCGCGCCCCGCGGCGGTGCACCGCCCTCTGGTCAGTTGGCCTTGGCCAGCTGGTCCAGGATTGCCGGATTCTGTGGCCACGTCACATCGCCTGTGGCGACATGAGTGGCCCCAAACCCGCAGGCGCTGCACGCTGGCGCCGCATGCACGGCACCTCCTGGATCAGTTGGTCTGGGCCAACTGATCCAGGATTGCGGGGTTCTCCAACGTGCTCGTGTCCTGCGTGATGGCTTCCCCCTTGGCGATGCTGCGCAGAAGCCGGCGCATGATCTTGCCGCTGCGGGTCTTGGGCAGGTTGTCGCCAAAGCGGATGTCCTTGGGCTTGGCGATGGGGCCAATCTCCTTGGCGACCCAGTTGCGCAGTTCGTTGGCGATCTGCTTGGCCTCGTCGCCGGTGGGGCGCGAGCGCTTGAGCACCACGAAGGCGCAGATCGCCTCGCCGGTCACATCGTCGGGGCGGCCCACCACGGCGGCCTCCGCCACCAGGTCGGTCTTGGAGACCAGTGCCGATTCGATCTCCATCGTGCCCATGCGGTGGCCCGACACGTTGAGCACGTCGTCGATGCGGCCCGTGATGCGGAAGTAGCCCCGGTCGGCGCTGCGCACGGCGCCATCGCCAGCCAGGTAGTAGCCCTTGAGCTCTTCGGGGAAGTAGCTCTTCTTGAAGCGCTCGGGATCGTTCCAGATGGTGCGGATCATGCTGGGCCACGGGCGCTTGATGACCAGGATGCCGCCGGCACCGTTGGCCACATCGTTACCGGTCTCGTCCACGATGGCCGCGGTGATGCCGGGCAGCGGCAGCGTGCAGCTGCCGGGCACCAGCGGCGTGGCGCCGGGCAGCGGGGTGATCACGTGGCCGCCGGTCTCGGTCTGCCAGAAGGTGTCCACGATGGGGCAGCGCTCGCCACCCACGTTCTTGTGGTACCACATCCAGGCCTCGGGGTTGATGGGCTCGCCCACGCTGCCCAGGATGCGCAGGCTCGACAGGTCCGACCGCGCGGGGTGCACGGCGGCGTCGGCCTCGGCCGCCTTGATGAGCGAGCGGATGGCGGTGGGCGCGGTGTAGAAGATCGTGCACCGGTGCTTTTCGATCATCTGCCAGAAGCGCCCGGCGTTGGGGAAGGTGGGAATGCCCTCGAAGATGATCTGCGTGGCGCCAGCCGCCAGCGGTCCATAGGCAACGTAGGTGTGGCCGGTGATCCAGCCGATGTCGGCCGTGCACCAGAACACGTCGTCCGGGCGCAGGTCGAAGGTCCAGTCCATGGTGAGCTTGGCCCACAGCAGGTAGCCGCCGGTGCTGTGCTGCACGCCCTTGGGCTTGCCGGTGGAGCCGCTGGTGTACAGGATGAACAGCGGGTGCTCGGCCCCCACGGCCACCGGCGGGCAGTCGGTGCTCTGGCCCGCAAGCGCCTCGGCGAAGGTCTTGTCGCGCCCCGCCACCATGTTGCAGGCCGTGGATGTGCGTTCATAGACAAACACGTTGCGCAGCGTGTCGCAGCCGCCCGTCGCCAGGGCCTCGTCGATGATGGCCTTGAGCGGCAGCTCCTTGCCGCCGCGCATCTGGTAGTTGGCCGTGATGACGGCCACGGCCCCCGCGTCGATGATGCGCTCGTGCACCGCCTTGGCGCTGAAGCCGCCAAACACCACGCTGTGCGTGGCGCCGATGCGCGCGCAGGCCTGCATGGCGATCACGCCCTCGATGGTCATGGGCATGTAGATCAGCACGCGGTCGCCCTTGTTCACGCCGTGGGCCTTGAGCGCGTTGGCGAACTGGCTCACGCGGGCCAGCAGCTCCTTGTAGGTGATCCTGGTGACGGTGCCGTCGTCGGCCTCGAAGACGATGGCGGTCTTGTTCTCGGTGGGCGTGCCGATGTGGCGGTCCAGGCAGTTGGCCGAGGCGTTGAGTTCCCCATCGGCGAACCACTGGAAGAAGGGTGCGTTGGATTCATCCAGCGTGCGCGTGAAAGGCTTGGTCCACTGCACGTTCTCGCGGGCCAGGCGGGCCCAGAAGCCTTCGAAGTCCTTGTCGGCTTCGGCACACAGCGCATCGTAGCCCGCCATGCCCGAAATGCGGGCAGCCTTGACGACCGCATCGGCGGGCGGGAACACGCGGTTCTCAACCAATACGGACTCGATCGCGGATGTGGGCGCACTCATGGTGTTGTCTCCTGGGTCTGATGGAATTGGAATTGGGCGGTACTGTCGGACGCGGCACTTACAAGCCACTGACTGGCACGAAGCTTACAGAATCGCCAGTGCCGGGCAGGGAAGAAGGCACCTGTGCGCGAGGGGCTGTCACGCGGCACCCCTAAAATCGCGCGACCCAAGTCCCACCCTACATTCCATGTCCCTCCCCCCAAATCCCGCCACCCCGTCGCCCATGCGCCCCTTGCCGTCGCTGATCTTTGCCAGCCGCTGGCTGCAGCTGCCCCTGTACCTGGGCCTGATCCTGGCGCAGGCGGTGTACGTGTTCCACTTCTGGGTGGAGCTGGTGCACCTGATCGAGGCAGCCTTCGGCAACACCGCCGCGCTCAAGCAGCTGGTCTCCAGCATCGGCTACAAGAGCGATTTCGAGGTCACCGCGCTCAACGAGACCATCATCATGCTGGTGGTGCTGGCGCTGATCGACGTGGTGATGATCTCCAACCTGCTGATCATGGTGATCGTGGGCGGGTACGAGACCTTCGTCTCGCGCCTGCACCTGGAAGACCACCCCGACCAGCCCGAATGGCTGAGCCACGTGAACGCCTCGGTGCTCAAGGTCAAGCTGGCCACCGCCATCATCGGCATCAGTTCGATCCACCTGCTCAAGACCTTCATCAACGCCGCCAACTACGACCTCAAGGTGCTGATGTGGCAGACCATCATCCACGTGGTGTTCCTGCTGAGCGCGCTGGCCATCGCGCTGACGGACCGCCTGATGGCGCACACCGCGCCGCCCGCACGGCACTGAGCCTCCACCCCGCGAGGAGGCCGCCTGGCGCGGCCTCTTGCCCACCCCAGGCGCACCCTCCATGCAATGCCCCCGCTGCAACTGGCAGAACCATGCTTCCTACACGCAGTGTTTCAGCTGCCAGGCGCCGCTGGTGGCGGACATGCCCGCCGCGAGGGCCCCGGCAGGCCGGGGGCAGCCCGCCCAGGCACCCGCGCCGGCGCGGCTGGTGGAGGTGTTTCCGGGCACCATGGCGCGCCTGGGTGCCACGCTGATCGACGGCGCATGCATGGCGGCTTTTCCGGTCGCGCTGGCGCTGGCCTGGGTGTTTGCGCGCCCCGCCTTCGACAGCGCCCCGGGCGCCACGTACCCGGCCGCGCTGGCGCTGGGCATCCTCGGCCTGTTCCTCCCCGCGCTGATGGATGCGCTGGGCCAGGGCTCGGCGGGCAAGCGGCTGCTCGGCATGCGGGTGGCGACCCGCACGGGTGAACGCCCTGGCATCGCGCGGTCCGTGCTGCGGCACTTTCTGAAGTACTCGCTCACCCTGGCGCTCACGCTGGCCGTGCCGTTCCTGCTGCACCGCCTGCTGACCGCACTGTTTGGCGAGCGGGGCCTGCACAGTTCGATCACAGGCACGTTCGTGGTCTCCCGCCACGCCAGCGATACCGCCATCCAGCAGGCAGTGGCCCTGGTCCGCGGGCCCGGCTGGTTCCTCAAGGCGCTGGTGATGCTGGGCGGGGTGGCCGCCTTGAGCTTTGCGGCCATGGTGGCCGTGGCGCTGTGGCACCAGGGAGAGGAGCCCGCCAATCCGCGCCGCGAAGCCGTGCGCCAGCTGGACGGCGCCGCGCGCACGGTGCTGGGGCTGGTGGAGAACCACTACCGGAGCACCGGCGCCTTTCCCGCCAGCGCCGCCGCCATCGGCCTGGGCCGGCCCGGGCAGCTTCCCACCGGCTTCCAGGCCATGGCCATCGATCCGGCCAATGGCGTGGTGCGGCTGACCATTGCCGACAGCTCAGGCGACCTGGCGCTGGCTGGCAAGCACCTGGTCTACACCCCCGTGCTGCGCACCCGCAAGCAGCAGACGGACATCCACAAATGGCAGTGCGGCAGCGACGACATCGTGCGTGGCGACCGGTCCTTCAGCTGCCGGCACGAGGCCACCGGGGCGGCGAAGTAAGCCCACGAAGCCCGCCCGGCGCCGCGCAGTGCGCTTGCATCCGGCGCCCACGGTTTCCGGCAAAAACCGCTTTTTCGTTTTAGGGACAAGCGCTGATAGCTATTGAATTTATAGCATTCCTAGGGAGCAGCGGCTCCCAAATTTCTCCCCAATCGGACGGCACAGTGCAGGCCATACCCACTTGCAGGAGCCATCCATGGACCGCCTCCCCTTCCCCGAGCCCCTGGCCGCCGCCGCACAGGCCCCTTCCAACCGCCGCCTTGCGCTGAATGCCCTGGGTTCGCTGGGCGTGGCCACGCTCCTTGGCTGCGGGGGCGGGGGCAGCGACACCGAAGCCAGCGACACGACCGAGACCGCCGGCACGGGGACCGGAACGGGAACAGGTACGGGCACCGGGACAGGCACCACCACCTGCTCGGTTGTTCCCGAGGAAACCGCCGGCCCCTACCCTGCCGATGGCTCCAATGCCAGCAACAACACCTACAACGTGCTGGCGCTCAGCGGCATCGTGCGCTCGGACATCCGCAGCTCCATCGGTTCGTCCACACAGGTCAGCGGCGTGCCGTTCACCATCACCATCACGCTGACCAACACCAACGCAAGCTGCGCCGCGCTGTCCGGCTACGCCATCTACCTGTGGCACTGCACGCAGGACGGCAACTACTCCGTGTACAGCTCCAGCAACATCGCCGACAACTACCTGCGTGGCGTGCAGGCCACCGATGCGAGCGGCACGGTCACCTTCACCACCATCGTGCCCGGCTGCTACGCGGGCCGCATGCCCCACATGCACCTGGAGGTGTACCGCAGCCTGGCCGCCGCCAGCAGCGCGAGCAACAAGATCAAGACCACGCAGCTGGCCTTCCCCACCGCGCTGCTCAGCACCATCTACAGCGCCAATTCGGGCTACAGCGCCAGCGTGCGCAACCTGGCCTCCATGTCGTTCGCCACGGACAACGTCTTCAGCGACGGCACCACGCTGGAGATGACCACCATGCAGGCCAACAGCGGCGGCGGGTACTCGGCCAGCATCACGATCTCGATCGCAGCTTGACTGAAAGCCCCCCTGAGTCGCCTTCGGCGCCTTCCCCCGGAGGGGGACGCACCCGGTGGTCCGGCGAAGCCGGTTCCTCGGGTGCACTGGCCTGGGCGGCGCCGGTTTCTGACAACGTGCCCCACCCGTCAACCGCTTTCCTTAATCCATTGCGCCCTCAGACGCGCCGCGCCGGTAGCACGTGCTGGCGCTGACTTGCTGATCTCCTTTCTCCACAACACTGAAAGAAAAAACACCATGCCTATGCACTCTCTTCGTCCCCGCTGGCTGGCCCGCGTGGCGCTCACGACCATGCTGGCTGCAATATCCGCCACCCCCGTGCTGGCGCAATCCCAGGGCCGGCAGGACCCACCCGCGCCGCCGCCCGAGGCCTATGCCGCCTGCAAGGGCAAGACCGAAGGCGCCAGCGTGACGTTGACCATGCCCGATGGCAAATCGCTCGCAGGCACATGCCGCACAATGGGCGGCACCCTGGTGGCCATGCCCGCAGGCGGGCCTGGCGGCCCCGGCGGAGCAGGCGGCCCGCCCCCCGCCCGCTGACGACACCTGCTCCCCTATCGATGCCCCACCTGACCCTGCACCGCAAAGCCTTCATCGCCCTGGCCGCCCTGCTGGTGGCCTTGCTGCTGATTTTTGCGGGCTTTTCGCGCCTGGGTCTGCAGCGGGGCCTGGGGCCGTATGTGGCAGAGATCGAACTGGCCCGCATGGGCTGGCTGGCCGAGCGCCTGCAGGCCCACCACACGCAGACGGGCGGCTGGGACACCCTGCGCAACCAGCCCCACCTCTGGGGCCAGCTCAGCCACCCGGGTGGCAGCCTGCGCCGATCAGGCACCCAGGGCGTGGAAGGTTCACCCCCCACCGACCGCGGCGGACCACCCGGCATGCCCCCCGAACTGGCTAATGGCAACCCGGCAGTGGGCCGCAGCATGCAGCAGCCCCCGCCACCGCCCCCCGACGGCGGCCCGCCCCCGGGCGAACGCAGCGCGGGTGGCCCACAACGCCACCCCGATGACCTGTTCCCCCGCCTGGGCCTGGTGGATGCACAGCAAAACCTGGTGGCAGGTGCCACGCCCCAGCCCGGCAGCGCGCGCCTGGCCCTGACCGGTGCCGATGGCCAGACCATCGGCCAGCTGGTGCTGGCCCCCCCGCAGGGCGTGCGCAGCGAGGCCGATCAGGCCTTTCTGGCGCAACACCTGGGCTTTGTGGCGTGGACAGGCCTGGCCGGCCTGGCGCTGGCACTGCTGCTGTCGGGCTGGCTGGCACGGCGCTGGCTGGCGCCGGTCGAAGCCCTGGCCACCGGCGCACGCGGCATTGCGCAGGGCCACCTGCACACCCGTGTGCCTGTGCACGGCAACGATGAACTGGCCCAGCTGGCCCGCACCTTCAACACCATGGCCGAACAACTGAGCAGCATCGAGTCCTCGCGCCGCCAGTGGCTGGGCGACGTGGCCCACGAGCTGCGCACCCCCCTGGCCGCCATGCGCGCCGAGATCGAAGCCGTGCAGGACGGCGTGCGCCCCTTTGACGACAAGACCGCGCTGCGCCTGCACCGGCAGGTGATGCGCCTGATCCAACTGGTGGGCGACCTGCGTGCCAGCCTGGACGCCGCTGGCACCAGCGCGCCATCGGCCCAGGTTCCCGTGCACCCGCTGTCGCTGCTGACCGAAGCACTGGCGTCGATGCGCCCGCGCCTGGCGCAGGCAGCCATCGATGTAGATACCACGGGCCTGGACGCCCTGGCCGCGCGGTCGTCCGTGTCAACGCCCGCCCCAATACCCGCCCCATTGGTGCGCGGCGACGCGCAGCAGCTGCACCAGGTGTTTTTGAACCTGCTGGAAAACAGCCTGCGCTACACCGACGCGGGCGGCCTGCTGCGCATCGCAGCGCGCCTGCTGCCACCGGCCGATGGAGCCCCCCAACTGCAGGTGCAACTGGACGACAGCGCGCCCGGCGTGCCCCCCCACGAGCTGCCACGCATCTTTGACCGCCTATACCGCGCCGAAACCTCGCGCAACCGCGACCATGGCGGTTCCGGCCTGGGCCTGGCGATCTGCCGCGCCATCGTGCTCGCGCACGGCGGCACGCTGGTGGCCGACACCTCCCCCCTGGGCGGTCTGCGCATCACGCTGCAACTGCCACTGCTGGACAACCCCTCATGAGCCACCGCATCCTCGTCGTCGAAGACGAACCCGACATCGCCGCCATCGTGGTCGACTACCTGCGCCACGCGGGCTATACCGTTGAGTACCAGGCCGATGGCCGCGCGGCGCTCGCCAGCATGCTGGCCGCGCCGCCCGACCTCACGCTGCTGGACATCATGCTGCCCGGCATGGATGGCCTGGAGGTGCTGCGCCAGGCACGCCGCCACACACAGCACCCCATCATCATGCTGACCGCACGCGTCGAAGAAGTGGACCGCCTCATCGGCCTGGAGCTGGGCGCGGACGACTACATCTGCAAGCCTTTTTCGCCGCGCGAAGTGGTGGCGCGCGCCAAGGCCGTGCTGCGCCGCACCGCCGCCGCGCAAGAGCCCCCGGCAGCCACCACCACGGTGGCGGCGCTGATGCTGGACGAATCGCACTGGCAGGCCACACTGCACGGCACGCCACTGGGCCTCACGCGGCGCGAGTTCCGGCTGCTGCAGGTGCTGGCCCGCCAGCGCGGGCGCATCTTCTCGCGCGCGCAGCTGCTAGACCAAGCGTACGACGACACGCTGGACGTGAACGAGCGCGCCATCGACAGCCACATCAAGAACCTGCGCAAGAAGCTCAAGGCCGCCAGTGCCGATGGCAGCGACTGGATTCGTTCGGTGTACGGCGTGGGTTTTGCCCTGGACCCGACTGCGGCCGATTGAGCGTGGTCCGATCAAGCAGGTTGCTAGATTTTTTGTAGCTATTGGCGCTTATCCAATAAGCGCAGGAGCCATTTTTTACCCACAATGGTGGCACAACAGGCTACCGATTCGGTCCCTGTCTCACCCCTGCGCACGGAGCGCACCTACACCGCCACCGCCCGGGCACAGGTGTGATCGGGGCCACGCACTGGCCCTTACCACCTGCTCGCCCCGATGCACACTCCCTCCCCAACGCCCCGCGCGCCTGCGCCAGCCCGGCCCCCAACGCGCCCACAGAAGCTGCCCGGTGGGCTGGTGTACGTCACACCCGCCATGCCCGGCCTCACCCGCGTGCGCAACGGCGCCAAGGCGTTTCGCTACCGCCAGCCCGATGGCCAGTGGCTCCAAGACCCGGATGAGATCACCCGCATCAATCGCCTGGCCATCCCGCCCGCCTACACCGACGTCTGGATCTGCCCGCTGCCCAACGGCCACCTGCAGGCCACTGGACTGGACGCACGCGGGCGGCGCCAGTACCGCTACCACCCGCAGTGGCGCAAGCAGCGCGACGAGGGCAAGTTCGAACACATGCAGGCCTTCGGCCGGGCGCTGCCGCGCATCCGCGCCCGCGTGGCCCGCGAGCTGGCGGCGCACCGCAGCGGCCAGCCGCTGACCCGCAGCCTGGTGCTGGCCACCCTGGTGCGCCTGCTGGACACCACCTTCCTGCGCGTAGGCAACGAGGAATATGCCACCACCAACAAATCGTACGGCCTGACCACGCTGCGCACGCGGCATGCGCAGGTCAAGGGTAGCCAGCTCAAGCTGCGTTTTCGGGGCAAGAGCGGCGTGCAGCAGGAGGTCGAGCTGAGCGACCCCCGTGTGGCCCGCGTGGTGCGCCACTGCCAGCAGTTGCCCGGGCAGGAGCTCTTCCAGTACGAAGATGAGGACTGCACCCCGCGCACCGTGGGCTCGGGCGACGTGAATGACTACCTGCGCGAGATCACGCACGGCGCGTCCGACACCGACTGCGATCACTTCACCGCGAAGGACTTTCGCACCTGGCACGGCACCACGCAGGCGCTGGAGCTGACGCGCCTGGCGTGCACCCAGACCGACGCCTCCGGCGCGGCCGACAAAAACGTGCGCTACAGCGCCAAGGCCATCCTGGCCGAGGTGGCGCGCCAGCTGGGCAACACGCCTGCCGTGTGCAAGAAGTCGTATGTGCACCCGGCCGTGCTGGATCTGGGCTCGCGGCTGGCATCCGACGCGGGGCCGGGCATGCAGGAGGTGTGGAATCACATCGGCAGCACCACATCGCCACGGGGCCTGAGTGCGGCGGAGCGCCGGCTGCTGGCGTTTCTGCGCAAGCCACAAAGGCAGCACAAGGCGCCCCAGCGCCAAAGCGTAGGCAGGGCTGCGGCACCCGGCGATGGGGTGTCGCGCAAGTGCCGTGCAGGACCATCGCGGTGCGGGCTGTATCGCTAAACTGGCATGCTGCGCCTTGTCACCGTCTTTCCGCCCGGCCCTGCGCACAGGCCGGCCCCGCCCAACTCCAGCCTGCCGCCATGCCCACCGCCACCATTGCCTTGCCAGAGTCCACCCATTCCCTGGCCGACCACCACCTGCAACGCCCGTTCCTCAGCCAGACGGAGCGTGAAGCCATCAACCGAGGCCGCTGGTTCGCCGCGCTCACGCCGTCGCTGCGGCATGACATCTTCCGGCTGGGCCGCATCACGCGCTATACGCATGGCCAGATGATCGTCGAGCAGGGGGATCTGGCGCAGGACTGGTTTGCCTGTGCCAGCGGTGCCATCCGGTTTCGGCGCACCACACCGTCGGGCAAGCAGGTGACGCTGGCTTACGTGGAGCCCGGCATCTGGGTGGGCGAGGCCGAGGTGCTGCACCGCGGCCCCAACACCTACGACGCGCATGCCCACGGCCCCACCACGGTGCTGAGCGTGGCCGAGGGCGTGTTCCGCCAGCTGCTGCGCGAACACCCCGAGTTCGGCGAGGCCCTGCTCACGCTGCAGGCGCGCCGCATGCGCTACCTGTACTGGATGATGGAAGACATGGCCACCCTGCCCCTGCGCGCGCGGCTGGCCAAGCAGCTGCTGCACGTGCTGCGCCGATTCGGCGAGCGCGCCGCCGTGCCCGGCCAGCGCGGCGCCATCGGGCTGTCGCTGGTGCAGGACGAGCTCGCGCAGCTCCTGGGCGGCTCGCGCCAGCGCATCAACGTGGAGCTCAAGTGGATGGAACGCGAAGGCATCATCGGCATCCACCAGCGCAGCATCGTGGTCTACCAGCAGGAGCAGCTCGAGGCGCTGGCGCAGCAGGAAGTGGCCGAGCCCCACGGCTAGGCCCCGCACATCCCCGCCCGCCGCAGCGCATCACCAGCGGTACGCGGCCGAAAGCGTGGCCGTGCGCGGGCTGCCGTCCCGGCAGTGGGCGCCGTTGCAGATCAGGAAAGCCTTGTCGAACAGGTTGCGCACGTTGAGCGCCACGCGCCACGGCCCGTCCTGCCAGGCGAGCATGGCATCGACGAGTCCATAACCCGGGATGCGGTAGGCGCTGGCCGTGCCATCGACCATGTCGCCGGTGTAGCGCAGGCCCGTGCCCAGCGTCCACGCCGGAAGGCCCCAGGCCGCCAGGCGGTAGTGCCCCCAGACCGAGGCCTGGTGGTAGGGCACCTCGGCCGCACGGCGGCCCACTTCGTCCGGCAGGTTGCTGCGCGTGATGCGGCGGTCGGTGTAGGCATAGGCGCCCACCACCTCCAGGTGGCGCGCCACCTGCCCGCGCACCTCCAGCTCGGCCCCGCGCGAGCGTGCCTGCCCCGTCTGCACGCTGAACTGCGGATGGGCGGGATCTGGCGTGAGCACGTTGTCCTGGCGCAGGTCGTACACGGCGGCCGACAGCATCATCCCCTCGCTGCCGCTCGGCTGCCACCGCACCCCCAGTTCAAACTGCTCGCCCTCGGTGGGCTTGAAGCGCCGGCCCTGCGCGTCCGTGCCGCCCTGCGGCTGGAACGACTGGCTGTAGCCCGCGAACGGCGCCCAGCCGCCCGGCGCCAGGTAGACCACGCCCACGCGGCCGGTGAAGGCATCGGTGCGCTCCACCGACCACGGCGCGGCCGTGAAGAACGGGCGCGAGCGGTCGTCGCTCCAGTCGTGCCGCAGGCCGGCCAGCACCACCCAGCGCTCGCCCAGCTTGATCTGGTCCTGCGCATACAGGCCCGCCTGCCAGCGCTGCGACGTGTCCGAGAACGCCATCGGCGCGGGCGCGCCGGGCACGGCGCCGTACTGCGGCTGGTACAAATCCAGCGGGGCGAGCGTGCGCGCGTACCACTCCGATTCCGAGCGGTAGCGGGTGTAGTCCACGCCGGCGATCAGCGTGTGCTCCACCTCGCCACTGCGCCAGCGCTGCTGCAAGCTCGTGTCCGACGAGAAGCCGCGCACGCGCTCGAACTCGTCGATGGCGCGGCGCTGCACGCGCGTGGGCGCGGCCGGGTCCACGGTGGCGTTGGTGAAGAAGATGTCCGCCTCGGAGTCGAAGAACCGCAGCCCCTGGCGCAGGGTGGCATGCTCGTTCACCTGGTGCTCGAACAAGGCGGTGAGCGTGGTCTGCCGCACATCCTGCCGGTCGTAGGCAGGCTCGCCCACGAAGCGAAAGCGCGCGATGCGCTGGCCGCCGGGGCCGGGCAACAGGGTGCCCACCCGCGGCAGCGGGTACGAATAGCCCAGGCGGCGCTTCTGGTGCTGCATCAGCAGGGTGAGCGATGTGGCGGCCGACGGCTGCCAGCGCAGCGCGGGCGCGATGTACACCGCGTCGTCCTGCAGCGGACGCACGGGTGTCTCGCTGTCGCGCGCCAGCGCGGTGAGGCGCCAGGTCCAGTCGCTGCCCGGTGCCACCTCGCCACCCAGGTCCACGCCGATCTGCCGGTGCGCATACGTGCCCGCCTCCACCACCACCTCGCGCACGGCATCGGCCGTGGGGCGCTTGCTCACCGTGGCCAGCACGCCGCCGGGCGCCGACATGCCGTACAGCACCGACGCCGCGCCCTTGACCAGTTCCACGCGCTCCAGCCCGTACGGCTCCTGCTTGCCCGAGGCCCAGGAGTTGTCGGACACCTTGAGCCCGTCGGCAAACAGGCTGCCATTGCGCGCATCGGCCCAGAAGCCCCGGCTGTAGATCGCGTCGTACGAACCGCTGTAACCGGACACGGGACGCACGCCCGCAGAGTATTCGAACGCCTGCTCCAGGTCGCGCACGCGCTGCACCTGCATCTGCTCGGCCGTGACCACGGTGATGGTCTGCGGCGTTTCCATGAGCGGCGTGTCCGTCTTGGTGGCGCTGGCGCTGCGCCGGGCCACCAGTCCGCGCATGGGGCCGGTGGCGGTTTCGACCTCGGCCTCGGCGGCCACGCGCACCTCGGGCAGCGCGGCGGCGCCGTCGGCCGGAGCGCGTTCCACCACCAGGGTGGCGCCGTCGCGGCGCATGCGCAGGCCACTGCCGCGCAGCAGCTCGGCCAGCGCCGCCTCGGGGCTGCGCGCGCCCTGCACGGGCTGGGCATGCCGGCCCTGCACCAGCTCGGGCGGGTAGATCAGCTGCACGCCCGACTGCCGGGCGAATTGCGCCAGCGCGTCAGGCAGGGGCTGGGCGGCAATGTCGAAGGCCGCCGGGGCCGGTGCGCCCTGGGCGGTGGCCATGTCCATCTGCAGCGACGCCATGGCCAGCATGGCGGCGGCGAGTGCGTGGCGGGCAGGACGGGAGGTGCGTGCGGGGCCGGAAGGCCGGGGGGCCGGGGTGCGGGGCCGTTGTCGGTTCATGGTGAAGTCCTTTCCCCGCTACAACGAATGGGCCCTCCCACTTCCTGAATGGCGGCGCGCCTGCCAGCGCCCTGATCGGCCAAAGAGCTATTAAAACAATAGCTTTCAGCGCTTATGGAGAAAGCGCTGGCGGCCACTTTCACCAAAATTCACCAAAGTCGCGCGTCCTGCCCCATCCTCCGGCCTGGCCGTCAGCGCGCGGCCACCCGCCATTGCCCCGCCACGAGCCGCACCTGCACCGGCACGACGGAAGGCAGTGCCCGCACGAAGTCCTCGGCCTGTGCAATGCGCACCTGCCCCGACAGGCGCAGCGCGGCGGCACCGGCCTCCACCTGAACCGGGCGCGGCAGGTAGCGGCGCAGGCGGTCCACGGCCTCGGCCAGCGGCGCATCGGCAAAAGCCACCACGCCGTGGCGCCAAGCGGCGGCCTCGTGCGCCGGGGCGACGGCCTGGGCGAGCGGTTCGCCCGGCCGCACCCGCAGCGCCTGTCCGCCCGCGAGTTCCCGCACCGCCAGGGGCTGGCCATCCGGCCCCAGCGACTCCACCCGCACGCGGCCCGACTCCACCTGCACATCGACCCCGCTGGCGCCGTGCTCCACGCCGAAGCGCGTGCCCAGCACGGTCACGCGCACGGCGCCCCCCTCGGCGCCACCGGGCACCTCCACCACGAAGGGGCGGTCCGCGTCGCGCACCACGTCGAAGAACGCCGCCCCGGCCAGCAGGCTCACGCGGCGCTGCCCGGCGTAGTACGCCATGTGCACGCGGCTTTGCGCGTCGAGCGTGATGCGGCTGCCGTCGGGCAGCGGGTGGCGCAGCGTCTGCCCCTGGCCGGTGCGTGCCACCTGCTGCCACTGCGCGACTGCGCTGCGCCACCATTGCCAGGCCCCCACGCCACCCACGCCCATTGCGGCAAAGCTCAGCAATGCCGCCAGCGAGCGGCGGCGGCCGGTGCGGCGGGCTTCGTGGTGCGACGCCGGTGCCACAGGAGAGCTGCGGCCCGCCGCGTGCCACTGCTCCATGGCGGCCTGCACGCGGTCCATGGCGAGCATCATGTCGCGCTCGACCATGTTGCGCGAGATGCCGTATTCGGCCGCGAGCGCGCCCTGGCCTTCGCCGTTGATGCGGTGGCGCAGGAAGACCTGGCGCGCGCGCTCGGGCACGGCGGCGAGCGCGGCTTCGACCGCGTCCACCGCCTGCCGGTACATCAGGGCCTCGGCGGCATCGGGGCCGTGGCGCGCCGCCGTGCCGGCGCCCGAGTCCGCATGGGCCTGGGCCAGCGCATGGCGGGCCACCACGCCCGCGTGGCGCTGCCGGTCGATGACGAGATTGCGCGCCATGGCGAATACATAGGCCCGCGCCTCGGCCTCGCACAGCGCGGGCCGCTCGCCGCGCAGGTCCATGTCGGCCAGGCGCAGCCAGGTGTCGTGCGCCACGTCGCGCGCGTCATCGGCATTGCCGGTGCGGTGCGAGAGGTAGCGCAGCAGGTCGCGGTAGCTGTCGCGAAAGCTCGCGAGCAGCGGAGATGACGGCAGTGCCCCCGTGCCCATGGCGTGCAGGCCGACCCGGGCGGAATCAGCGGCCCACCATGTTGCCCGGCACCACCCACTGGTCGAACTGCTCGCCCGTGACGTGGCCCGAGGCCACGGCGGCCTCGCGCAGGCTGGTGCCTTCCTTGTGCGCCTTCTTGGCGATGTAGGCGGCCTTGTCGTAGCCGATGTGGGTGTTGAGCGCGGTGACCAGCATGAGCGAGCGGTCCACCAGCTCGGTGATGCGCTCGCGGTTGGGCTCGATGCCCACGGCGCACTGGTCGTTGAAGCTCACCATGCCGTCGGCCAGCAGGCGCACGCTCTGCAGGAAGTTGTGGGCCACCATGGGGCGGAACACGTTGAGCTCGAAGTTGCCCGAGGCACCGCCGAAGTTGATGGCCACATCGTTGCCGAACACCTGGGCGGCCAGCATGGTCACGGCCTCGCTCTGCGTGGGATTGACCTTGCCGGGCATGATGGACGAACCGGGCTCGTTCTCGGGGATGCTCAGCTCACCAATGCCGCTGCGCGGGCCGCTCGCGAGCCAGCGCACGTCGTTGGCGATCTTCATCATGCTGGCGGCCAGGGTCTTGAGGGCTCCGTGGGCGTGCACCAGCCCATCCACCGAGGCCAGCGCCTCGAACTTGTTCGGCGCGGTGACAAAGGGCAGGCCCGTGAGGCGCGCCAGCTCGGCGGCGGCCTGCTCGGCATAGCCCTTGGGCGCGTTCAGGCCCGTGCCCACGGCCGTGCCGCCCAGCGCCAGCTCGTAAAGGTGGGGCAGCGCGGCGCGCACGTGGCGCTCGCCATGGTCGAGCTGGGCCACATAGCCCGAGAACTCCTGGCCCAGCGTGAGCGGGGTGGCGTCCTGCAGGTGGGTGCGGCCGATCTTGACGATGCCGTCGAAATCCTGCGCCTTCTTCGCCAGCGTGGCGCGCAGCCTGGCGATGGCGGGCAGGAGCCTGTGCGTGAATGCTTCCACGGCGGCCACGTGCATGGCGGTGGGGAACACGTCGTTGCTCGACTGGCTGCGGTTCACATCGTCATTGGGGTGCACCAGGCGGCCTTCGCCGCGCTCGCCGCCCAGGATCTCGCTGGCGCGGTTGGCCAGCACCTCGTTCACGTTCATGTTGGTCTGCGTGCCCGAGCCCGTCTGCCACACCACCAGCGGGAACTCGCCCGGGTGCTTGCCGGCGATCACTTCGTCGGCGGCGGCCACGATGGCCTCGGTCTTTTTCGCGTCCTGCAGGCCCAGGGCCTGGTTGACCACGGCCGAGGCGCGCTTGACCTGCGCCAGGGCCTTGATGATCTCGCGCGGCTGCTGCTCGCCCGAGATGTCGAAGTTCTGCAGCGAGCGCTGCGTCTGCGCGCCCCAGAGCCTGTCGGCGGGGACCTCGATGGGGCCAAAGGTGTCGCGTTCGGTACGGGAGGTCATGGGCAGTGGTTCTCCAAGTGAAACAACAGGCGGGCGGACGCCGGACGCCCGGCGTGGCGGGAAGGCCACGGCGGCGGGCCGGCGTCTGGCCGGAAAAGGGTGCGACCGGGGAATGTCGGCGCGACCGGCAGCATAATGCAAAAACAAACCATTCTCATTTACAGACTTGTATGGCCCGTGCGGGAGCGTGGAGCAGTCAGTGTGCGGCAAGCCTTGCCCCGGAAGGAAACAGCCCGCACCGCCACCACTGCAGGTGGGGACATCCGCCCGGCCCCCCGACCCGGCCCAGCCAGGGCAAACCCCCACTCCGGCGCGGCTTCGCGCCCCTGGCTACACTCCGTCGCGCGCGGCCCCTGCCCTGCAGGCTTTCGCCGCATGTCTGCCCAGGCCCTTGACGGCGCCGCGCGCCCGATGCACCCTGCCCTTCCAACCCCAGCACCTTTCGCACCATGAACACGTTCATGCCCTCCAGCTACAACCTGTTCGTGGTGGCCGCCTCCTTTGCCATTGCCATGCTCGCGTCGTACGTGACACTCGACCTGGCGCGGCGGGTGCGCACCGCGCAGCGCCGCGTCGGCCTGGCGTGGTGGGCCGCGGGGTCCATCGTCATGGGCACGGGCATCTGGTCCATGCATTTCCTGGGCATGCAGGCCTTCCGGCTGCCCATCGAGATCGGCTTTGCCGGCGGGCTCACGCTGCTGTCGTGGCTGGCCGCCGTGGCCGCCTCCGCCATGGCCCTGCAGCTCGCAAGCCGCACACACTTTGGCCGGATGCAGCTGGCGCTGGGCGCGCTGGTGATGGGGGCCGGCATCAGCGGCATGCACTACATCGGCATGGCGGCCATGGAAATGGCGCCAGGCATCGTGTGGAACCTGCCGCTGGTGGCGCTGTCGGTGCTGATCGCGGTGCTGGCCTCGGCCACGGCCCTGCTGATCTTCAAGCTGCTGCGCCGGGTGCGGCCCAGCCAGCGCCTGCCCTACCAGCTGGCGGCATCGTTCGTGATGGCCGTGGCCATCTGCGGCATGCACTACACCGGCATGGCGGCGGCCAGCTTTGCCATGGGCTCCGTGTGCCTGAGCGCGGGAGAGCTCGGCGGCCCGGGCCTGACGGCCATGGTGCTCATGGCCACCGGCATGCTGCTGGTGAGCACCTTGTTCACCTCCATCCTGGACGCGCGGCTGCAAGCCACGGCCGAGCGTCTGACGCGGTCGCTGCAGGACAGCAACACCCGCCTGCAGGCGGCCAATGACGAACTGCAAAAACGCGCATTCGCCGATGCCCTCACCGGCCTGCCCAACCGGCTGCTGTTCGAAGACCGCCTCATCCACGCGCTGCTGCGCCTGGACCGCACCAACCACCACCGCGTGGAAGACCGCCTGGCCGTGCTGTTCGTGGACCTGGACGGCTTCAAGCCCATCAACGATTCGTTCGGCCATGCCGCGGGCGATGTGATCCTGCGCAGCGCGGCCGACCGGCTGCGCCGCGAAGCCCGCGAGGGCGATACCGTGGCGCGCGTGGGGGGCGACGAATTCCTGATCCTGCTGGAGGACGTGAGCGACGTGGCCGACTGCGTGACAGTGGCCAACCGGGTGCTGTCCTCCCTGTCGCAGCCGTTCGAGGTGTCGGGCAAGCAGGTGCAGATCGCCTGCTCCATCGGCGTCGTGGTGCACCCCGACCACGGTGACCGCAACAAGCTCGTGGCCAACGCCGATGCCGCCATGTACGCCGCCAAGCGCGCGGGCGGCGGCTGCTATGCGCTGTTCGAACCCCACATGGGCTCCGATGCATCCGAGCAGCTGGAGTTGCAGAACGACCTGCGCCAGGCGCTGGACCGGGGCGAACTGGCCCTGCACTACCAGCCCAAGATCGACGGCACGCGCGGCCAGATCAGCGGCGTGGAGGCCCTGCTGCGCTGGAACCATCCGAAGCATGGCATGGTGAGCCCGGTGGTGTTCATCGCGCTGGCCGAGCGCTTCGGCCTGATCGGGCGGCTGGGCAACTGGGTCATCAACGAGGCCTGCCGCCAGGTCGCCGAGTGGGCGCGCAGCGGCATGCGCATGCGCGTGGCGATCAACCTGTCGGTGCACCAGCTGCGCGAAAGCGGGCTGGCCGAGCGCATCGGGCAGGCCCTGCTGCGCCACGGGGTGGATGCCTCGCAGCTGCTGTGCGAGATCACCGAATCCGTGGCCATGGAAGACATCAAGGCCACCCAGCGCACTTTCGACGGGCTGGCGCGCATCGGCGTATTCCTGTCCATCGACGACTTCGGGACCGGCTACTCCAGCCTGAACTACCTGCGCCAGCTGCCCGCGCAGCAACTCAAGATCGACCGCAGCTTCGTGAACGACCTGGAAAGCAGCGAGGACGCCCGCGCCGTCGTGGCCGCCGTGGTCAGCCTGGCGCATGCCCTGGGCCTGCGCGTGGTGGCCGAGGGGGTGGAGACCAGCGGCCAGCGCGACATCCTGCTGGGCATGGGCTGTGACGAGCTGCAGGGCTTCTTCTACGCCCGCCCCATGCCGGCAGACACGCTGCTGGCCTGGTCGCAGGGCGAAAAGCCCGTGGGCAGCGCGGACTTCACCCCGTCCGTCATCGGGACGCTGCCGGACTTCTGAGCGCGGCAACCAGCGCACGGGCACCTTTTCAAGGCCTTGGGAAGGTACCGGCGAAGATGGACGACACCCATGTCAGCGCTGCCTGACGCGGGGCAGCGCCGTGCACGCCGACGATGGCATTGCGGCGGTGTTTCCGCCTCCGCGCCGCGGATCCGCATGGAGCCCGCGCCCCCTCCTCAACCATCGGAGCAGACCATGGCCACCAGCAGCCTTCTCGGCATCGACGCCGACAACCTTCCCCCCGCCCACAGTGCCACCGGCATCGACAGCCTGGGGCCCAGTGACGCCTCCGACTCCGGCAGCGACAGCGCAGGGGCCTACAGCACGGAATCGGACAGCGACACCGACCGCTTTGGCACGGGCGAGCGCGGCAGCGTGGAGCCCGACCCGCAGCCCACCGCCCGCGACATCCTCCCCGACCATGTGGAAACCATGCAGGCTGGCGGTCCCGGTGACGGCGGCGGCCCGGATGAAGGGATGCAGGACGACGAACGCGACGCCGTGGATACCGAGCGCGAGACGCCGGGGCGCGGCAACCGGCAGGCCGGCGCGCCCTTGAGCGCGGACGACCTGCCGGGCAGCAGCGACACCGACGAAGAACCGGAGGACGGGGAGGGAACAGGCGCGCCGTGAACACGGCGGACCGAACACCACCCCATGGGGGTATCTGGCGCCCCCGTGCAGGCGCCAATGGCCGACCGGCGGCGCCCGCCTTTGCCCGGGCGCAAGGTGGCGCCAGCGGGGGTCTGTCAAAATACGGTCCGCCTGCCATCGGCAGCGCGGTTTGCGGCCCAGCGCTGGTCGACAGGCGGCGTGTGCGGCGGGCAGGACAGGAACGCGTTTGCGTTCTCCACAAAAGACTCCCCCACGAACCGCCATGACCACCTCCATCCGCCAGGACGATCTCATCGAATCCGTAGCCGCCGCGCTGCAGTACATCAGCTACTACCACCCCACCGATTACATCGCCCACCTGGCCCGCGCTTACGAGCGCGAGCAAAGCCCGGCGGCCAAGGACGCGATCGCGCAGATCCTGACCAACAGCAAGATGAGCGCCACCGGCCAGCGCCCCATCTGCCAGGACACCGGCATCGTCAACGTGTTCCTGAAGGTGGGCATGGACGTGCGCTGGGACGGCTTCACGGGCAGCCTGGACGACGCCATCAACGAAGGCGTGCGCCGCGGCTACAACCACCCCGACAACACCCTGCGCGCCAGCGTGGTGGCCGACCCGCAGTTCGACCGCAAGAACACCAAGGACAACACGCCCGCCGTGATCTTCACCGAGATCGTGCCCGGCAACACCGTGGACATCACCGTGGCGGCCAAGGGCGGCGGCTCGGAGAACAAGTCCAAGATGTACATGCTCAACCCCAGCGACAGCGTGGTGGACTGGGTGCTCAAGACCGTGCCCACCATGGGCGCCGGCTGGTGCCCGCCCGGCATGCTGGGCATCGGCATCGGCGGCACGGCGGAAAAGGCCGTGCTCATGGCCAAGGAGAGCCTGATGGACGACCTCGATATGTACGAGCTGCAAGCCAAGGCCGAAGCCGCCAAGACCGGCGGCCCCGCGCTCGACAAGGTCGAAGCGCTGCGCCTGGAGCTGTTCGAGAAGGTCAATGCCCTGGGCATCGGCGCTCAGGGCCTGGGCGGCCTGACCACCGTGCTGGATGTCAAGATCAAGATGTACCCCACGCACGCGGCCAGCAAGCCGATCGCGATGATCCCCAACTGCGCCGCCACGCGCCACGCGCACTTCGTGCTGGACGGCTCGGGGCCCGTCTACCTCACGCCGCCCAGCCTGGACCTGTGGCCCAACGTGAACTGGGCACCCGACTACAACAAGAGCAAGAAGGTGAACCTGGACACGCTGACCAAGGAAGAAGTGGCCAGCTGGAAGCCCGGCGACACGCTGCTGCTCAACGGCAAGATGCTCACCGGCCGCGACGCCGCGCACAAGCGCATCCAGGACATGCTGGCCAAGGGCGAGAAGCTGCCCGTGGACTTCACGAACCGCGTCATCTACTACGTGGGCCCCGTGGACCCGGTCAAGGACGAGGCCGTGGGCCCCGCCGGCCCCACCACCGCCACCCGCATGGACAAGTTCACCGACATGATGCTGGAGAAAACCGGCCTGATCGCCATGATCGGCAAGGCCGAACGCGGCCCGGTGGCCATCGAGTCCATCAAGAACCACAAGAGCGCGTACCTCATGGCCGTGGGTGGCGCCGCCTACCTGGTGAGCAAGGCCATCAAGACCGCCAAGGTCGTGGGCTTCGAGGACCTGGGCATGGAAGCCATCTACGAGTTCGACGTGGTGGACATGCCCGTGACCGTGGCCGTGGATTCCGGCGGCACCAGCGCGCACATCACCGGCCCGGCCGAGTGGCAAAAGCGCATCGCCACCGGGGAGTTCAAGGGCATCGGGGTCGCCGCCACCGCCTGACAGGCGGCCCGCGCAGCCTGGTGGGTGGCCTCCTCGGGCCCTCGCCAGGCACGCGCTCCCCGGAGTGCCTCCCGCCGCGCGGCATTTTGCGCGCGACTGCGGCACACTGTCGACTTCATCTCCCCCAGCATCGCAGTGATTTTTTCATGATCCAGCCAACGCCGCCGCAGCCACAACAACCCATCGGCGTGTTCGACAGCGGGGTCGGCGGCCTGAGCGTGCTGCGCGCCCTGCGGGCTGAGCTGCCCCACGAGCGTTTCGTGTACCTGGCGGACAGCGCCAACGCCCCCTACGGCGAGCGCGGCGATGCCTACGTGAGCGCGCGCACCCACGCCATCACGCAGTACCTGCGCGGGCAGCACCACATCAAGGCCCTGGTGGTGGCATGCAACACCGCCACGGCGGCGGCCATCCACGAGGTGCGCAGCAACCACCCCGACCTGCCCCTGGTGGGCCTGGAGCCCGCCATCAAGCCAGCGCTGGCAGCCACCAGAACAGGCCGCGTGGGCGTGATCGGAACGCGGGGCACACTCACCAGCAGCAAGTTCGGCAAGCTGCTGGGTTCGCTGGCGGATCAAGCGGAGTTCGTGGTGCAGCCGTGCGACGGCCTGGCCCATGCCATCGAGCGCGGCGTGGCCCAGCCCATGCCAGCACCTGGCGGCGCCGTCGGTGCCACCGAAACCGGCGCCCTGTGTGAGCGCTACATCCACGCCATGGGCATGTTCGGCGCTTCAGCCGGGCAGATCGACACGCTGGTGCTGGGCTGCACGCACTACATCTTTGTGGCGCATGAATTGCGGGCGCTGGTGGGGCCTGACGTCCAGTTCATCGAAACCGGCGCGCCTGTGGCACGGCAGACGCAGCGGCTCCTGGAAACAGCGGGATTGCTCAACACGCCCTCCAACGCGACCGCGGCGCAATCGCCGGACATCCGCCTGCTCACGACCGGTCCGGTGGCCATGCTCGAGGCGGCGGCGCAGCGCTGGCTGGGCCTGCCCACGGATTGCTGCGAAACCGTTGCGGTGCCTTGCCCGGGCGCCTCGGGGGCCCTCAGCGCGCGCAGCGCAGGCCTGCCCATCACCTCCTGATGCCGCACCGCCCGCGGCCGTAGCCATCGCGCTGGTGCCCAGGAGCCGCTTCACGCAGGCTCCGCGCTCCAGAGCCGCTCTCCGGCATGCTCCACGTGCGTGAGGTACAGCCGCAGGTCGAATTCGTACTGGTGGTACTGCGGCTCCATGTGGGTGCACAGCTGATAGAACGCCTTGTCGTGGTTCTTCTCGCGCAGATGCGCCAGCTCGTGGACTACGATCATGCGCAGAAACTCGTCCGGCGCTTGCTTGAACATTGCGGCAATGCGGATTTCATGCTTCGCTGCGAGCCGGTTGCCCTGCACGCGCGACACGGCCGTGTGCAAGCCCAGCGCATGGCGCACCACATGGATCTTGTTGTCGAAAAGCACCTTGTTGACCGTGCCTGCGTTGCGCAGGTGGCGCGCCTTGAGCTCCAGCGCATAGTCGTACAGCGCCTTGTCGCTGCGCACCGCATGCGCGCGGGGGTACTTGCGCAACAGCATCGCCCCCAGGCGCCCTTGCGCGAGCAGGTCGCGGGCCTGGTCCTGCAGGGACTCAGGGTAGGAGCGCAGGTAAGGAAGATCGGATGTCATGGTTCATGAACAGCGAAGAGGCAGCGACGGCTACTACGGTGCCGGTTCAGCGCCAGCGCTTGCACCGCGCGCTGATGCCCGAGCCCGCTGCGGCCCCACGAATAGCGGAGCGATGCGAAGCCGGCGGCCGCTCAGTGGAGGTGGCGCGGACGGCGCCCCCCCCCGCCACCGTGTCCGCTGCCCGAGCCCCCCGGGCCCCTGGGGGGCTTGCCGATTTCCAGCGAGTTCACCAGGGCATCGAAGCGCTGGCTGAACAGCTTGTCGATCTCGGCCACCACGCCGCCGAGTTCCGCGCCGTCGAAATGGCGCTCCATCATGTTCACCACGTCCTGGACCAGGAGATCGCGCTGCACCTGCATGATGGCCGCAGGCGTCGGGCCCACGAAAAGCATGACGAAATCATCGCGCGACTCTGCGTCCTGCTCTTCCTCTTCCTCGTCGAAGTCCGCATCGTAGAACGTGACTTCAATGGCGGCACCCTGCTCGGCCAGCTCGTTCAGGCTCATGCACATCTCGTCGAGCGATTGGCGAAAATCCTCATCCCCCCGCACGGTCCAGCACATCTGCAGTAGGTGCTCCTGCGTGTCGAACTTGATGCCCGGCTCTTCCTCGTAGGCGCTCGCAGCACCGTCGGCCAGGGAGCGGGCTCCTGCGTACTTCCACAAGGGTTTGAGCGCCTCCTGGAGCTGGTCGAAGCTGGCATCGGCGCGCAGCTGGACTTGTCCGTGGACGTGGATTTCAAAGGGAGCGTTGTAACTTGACATGATTGAATCGTAGTGGTGCCCCGAGCCGGGGTCGAACCGGCACGCCCCTTTTCAGGAAAGCGGCGGATTTTAAGTCCGCAGTGTCTACCAATTTCACCATCGGGGCGCCGGCTGCCCAACGCACTCCTGCGTCGCAGCGTAACCCGGGCAGCGCATGCGCGCAATGCCCTGTCGCATCTCTGGTCACAGGGCCGCTGGTCGCCAAACCACCTTTGCTGCGCCGCCAAGAAAAAAGGGAAGCCGAAGCTTCCCTTACAAATATGGAGCGGGAAAAGAGTCTCGAACTCTCGACCTCAACCTTGGCAAGGTTGCGCTCTACCAACTGAGCTATTCCCGCATTTTGCCTACTGCAGCCGATGTTTCCATCTGCATGAATTAGCAAGCCTCAAATTATATCGCTATTTTTTGGCTCTATTCGATTGCAAGCCAAAAAATCAACCAACTGACCACCATCCATCCTCCACGATCCGGTCGATGCAAAGATCCCGCAGGATCCTGTGCCGCATCGACGGCACAAACCGTATCTGGAGGCGCGGTCCGGAGTCGAACCGGACTAACCGGATTTGCAATCCGGGGCATAACCGCTTTGCTACCGCGCCAGGAATTCACATTCCTCTGACAAAAAAGGGAAGCAATTGCTTCCCTTTTTGTGGAAATTGGAGCGGGAAAAGAGTCTCGAACTCTCGACCTCAACCTTGGCAAGGTTGCGCTCTACCAACTGAGCTATTCCCGCATTTTACCGAAGCCTCACATTGTACAACGTTTGCTGCGATGGAATGAATTGTAGCGCATTTTTTGAAGCATCCCAAAAACTTTTTCTTCAATGCTTCAAGCCATCCGTGGCCGCGGCCGAACCCGCGCTCTTCTCCGCCGCAGCAGCGGCCACCACGGCCACCTCCTCGTCCGTCAGGGGCACGGGTTTGGTTTCCAGCGCGATCTCGAGCACCTTGTCGATCCAGCGCACGGGCACGATCTCCAGGCCGCTTTTCACGTTGTCCGGGATCTCGGCCAGGTCCTTGACGTTCTCTTCGGGGATCAGCACCGTCTTGATGCCGCCACGCAGGGCCGCCAGCAGCTTTTCCTTGAGCCCTCCGATGGCCGTGACCTCGCCCCGCAGCGTGATCTCGCCCGTCATCGCGACATCGCCACGCACGGGAATGCCCGTGAGCGCCGAAACGAACGCGGTGGTCATCGCGGCACCCGCACTCGGGCCGTCCTTGGGCGTCGCGCCGTCCGGCACGTGGATGTGGATGTCGCGCTTCTCGAAGGCCTCGTCCTTGATGCCCAGGATGCGCGAGCGGCTTCGCACCACCGTGCGGGCAGCCTCGACCGATTCCTTCATCACATCGCCCAGCGAACCGGTGCGCGTGATCACGCCCTTGCCGGGCATGGCCGCGGCCTCGATGGTCAGCAGGTCGCCACCCACCTCGGTCCATGCCAAGCCGACCACCTGGCCCACCTGGTTCTGCGCCTCGGCACGGCCGTAGGTGTACTTGCGCACGCCCAGGAAGTCGGGCAGGTTGTCGGCGGTGACGATGACCTTCGGCTCGAGCTTCTTGAGCTGCAGGCCCTTGACCACCTTGCGGCAGATCTTGGACAGCTCGCGCTCGAGCGACCGCACGCCGGCCTCCCGCGTGTAGTAGCGCACCATGTCGCGCACGGCGGGCTCGGTGATCTCGAGCTCCTCGTCTTTCACGCCATTGTTCTTGAGCTGCTTGGGCAGCAGGTACTTCATGGCGATGCTGGTCTTCTCGTCCTCGGTGTAACCCGACAGGCGGATCACTTCCATGCGGTCGAGCAGGGCCGGCGGGATGTTCATCGAGTTCGACGTGGCGACGAACATCACGTCGGAGAGGTCGAAGTCCACCTCGACGTAGTGGTCGCCGAAGGTGTGGTTCTGCTCGGGGTCCAGCACCTCCAGCAGCGCGCTCGAGGGGTCGCCCCGGAAGTCGGTACCGAGCTTGTCGATCTCGTCGAGCAGGAACAGCGGATTGCGCGTGCCCACCTTCGAGAGGCTCTGCAGCACCTTGCCCGGCAGCGCGCCGATGTAGGTGCGGCGGTGCCCGCGGATCTCGGCCTCGTCGCGCATGCCACCCAGGGCCATGCGCACGTACTTGCGGCCGGTGGCCTTGGCGATGGACTGGCCCAGGGAGGTCTTGCCCACGCCAGGAGGTCCCACCAGGCACAGGATGGGCGCCTTCACCTTGTCCACGCGCTGCTGCACCGCGAGGTATTCAAGGATGCGGTCCTTGACCTTGTCCAGGCCGAAATGGTCTTCGTTGAGCACGCCCTCGGCATTGACCAGGTCGTGCTTGATCTTGGTCTTCTTGCTCCAGGGGAGCGCCGTGAGCACGTCGATGTAGTTGCGCACCACGGTAGCCTCGGCCGACATGGGCGACATGAGCTTGAGTTTCTTCAGCTCGGCGTCGGCCTTCTTGCGCGCCTCTGCGGGCATCTTGGCGAGCTTGATCTTCTTCTCGATCTCCTCGATGTCCGCGCCTTCGTCGCCTTCGCCCAGTTCCTTCTGGATCGCCTTGACCTGCTCGTTGAGATAGAAGTCGCGCTGGTTCTTCTCCATCTGGCGCTTCACGCGCCCACGAATCTTCTTGTCGACGTTCAGGATGTCGACTTCGCGGTCAAGCTGCTCGAACAGGTTTTCCAGCCGCGCCTTCACGTCGGCGAGATCCAGCACGACCTGCTTGTTTTCGAGTTTGAGCGGCAGGTGGGCCGCAATGGTGTCGGCCAGGCGGCCGGGGTCGTCGATGCTGGAGATCGAGGTCAGGATCTCTGGCGGAATCTTCTTGTTGAGTTTGACGTACTGGTCGAACTGCTGCATCACCGCACGGCGCAGGGCTTCGATTTCGCTCGGCTTGTTGGCCTCGGGCGTGGCTTCGACCGGCGTCACGGTGGCCGTGAAATGGGTTTCGGCATCCTCGATGGAGGCCACCATGGCACGCTGCTGGCCTTCGACCAGCACCTTCACCGTGCCATCGGGCAGCTTGAGCATCTGCAGGATGGTGGAGACGCAGCCCACGTCGAACATGTCCGACACGGAAGGCTCATCCTTGGCCGCGGCCTTCTGAGCGACCAGCATGATGCGGCGATCCGCCTCCATGGCCATCTCGAGCGCCTTGATGCTCTTGGGACGGCCCACGAACAGCGGGATGACCATATGAGGAAACACCACCACGTCGCGCAGGGGCAACAGCGGCAGGTCAATGGGGGTGGCTGGCAGGGGGGGGTGTCCGGACATGGAAATCCTCAAAGTGCTCTGTGGAAGTTGGTCCACATGTGGGGATTTTCAACCCTGGCGCGCAGCCGCACTGCCGCCAGGGTTGATGGTTCAAGGGGCGGCAACAAGGCGCCCGCTCCGGGCATTTCAGGCCTTTTTGGCCGCTTCGCGGTAAACGAGCAGCGGCGGCTTGTTTTCTTCGATGGTGGACTCATCCACCACCACCTTTTCGACATTGCTGGTGTTGGGCAGGTCAAACATCGTTCCGATCAGCGATTGCTCCAGGATGGAGCGCAGGCCGCGCGCGCCAGTTTTTCTGGCCAGCGCCTTGCGGGCAATGGCCTTCAGCGCGGCGGGGCGGATCTCCAGATCCACGCCTTCCATGGCCAGGAGCTTGCTGTACTGCTTGACCAGCGCATTCTTCGGCTCGGTCAGGATCTGCACCAGCGCGTCCTCGCTCAGCTCGGCCAGGGCCGTCACCACGGGCATGCGGCCCACCAGCTCGGGGATCAGGCCGAACTTGATCAGGTCTTCTGGCTCGATCTCGGTGAACACCTCGGTCAGCGAACGCTGCTTCTTGCTCTTGACCGATGCGCCGAAGCCGATGCCGGATGCTTCGGTGCGGTTCTCGATGACCTTCTCCAGGCCCGCGAACGCGCCCCCGCAGATGAACAGGATGTTGGTCGTGTCGATCTGCAGGAAGTCCTGGTTCGGGTGCTTGCGCCCGCCCTGGGGCGGCACGCTGGCCATCGTGCCTTCGATGAGCTTGAGCAGCGCCTGCTGCACGCCCTCGCCCGACACGTCGCGCGTGATGCTGGGGTTGTCCGACTTGCGCGAGATCTTGTCGATCTCGTCGATGTAGACGATGCCGCGCTGCGCGCGCTCCACCTCGTAGTTACAGCTTTGCAGCAGCTTCTGGACGATGTTCTCCACATCCTCGCCCACGTAGCCGGCTTCCGTCAGCGTGGTGGCGTCGGCCATCACGAAGGGCACATCCAGCATGCGAGCCAGGGTCTGCGCCAGCAGCGTCTTGCCGGAACCTGTGGGCCCGATCAGCAGGATGTTGCTCTTGGACAGCTCCACCTCCTCCTTGTGGGCCTTGTCCTTGTGGCGCAGGCGCTTGTAGTGGTTGTACACCGCGACCGCCAGCGTGCGCTTGGCCACATCCTGGCCAATCACGTAGTTGTCGAGATTGGTCTTGATCTCCACCGGCGTGGGCAGATCGGCGCGGCCTTCGCGCGCCAGGTCACCGGCCGGGAGCTCATCGCGGATGATCTCGTTGCACAGGTCAATGCACTCGTCGCAGATAAAGACCGACGGGCCAGCGATCAGCTTCTTCACTTCATGCTGGCTCTTGCCGCAAAAAGAGCAGTAAAGGGTTTTTTCGCTGGAAGAGCCTTTTTTCTCGGCCATGGGGGCAATGCCTTGCTTGTTACGGAAAGTTGTCGGGATGATAACCAAATAAAAAACGGCGTCTTCCCTCAGGGAAAACGCCGCCGCGCGACCCTGTGGCTATCAGGAGCGCTTGCTGATCACCTGGTCGACCAGGCCGTATTCCTTGGACTCGTCGGCCGACAGGAAATAGTCGCGCTCGGTGTCGCGCTGGATCTTCTCCAGCGGCTGGCCCGTACGCTCGGCCAGGATCTTGTTCAGTTGCTCGCGCGTCTTGAGGATCTCGCGCGCATGGATCTCGATCTCGGTCGCCTGGCCCTGCATGCCGCCCAGCGGCTGGTGGATCATGACTTTCGAGTTGGGCAGCGCAAAGCGCTTGCCCTTGGCGCCCGCCGCCAGCAGGAAGGCACCCATGCTGGCCGCCATGCCCGTGCACAGGGTCGACACATCGGGCTTGACGAAATTCATGGTGTCGAAGATCGCCATGCCGGCGCTCACCGAACCGCCCGGGGAGTTGATGTAGAACGAAATGTCCTTGTCGGGGTTTTCGCTCTCCAGGAACAGCAGCTGCGCCACCACGAGATTGGCGGTCTGGTCGTTGACCGGCCCCACCAGAAAAATCACACGCTCCTTGAGCAGGCGCGAGTAGATGTCATAGGACCGTTCGCCACGGCCCGACTGCTCGATGACCATGGGGACCATGCCCAGGCCTTGTGTTTCCAATGCGCTCATGTTTTCTCCAGACAAGCAGGTACTGTACCCAGAAATGAATTGGGGCTTGTGCACGAAAGCACAAGCCCCTGTATGTGTCGGCAACAACCGGGCAGTTCGGTAACCGACAAGCCGCCCGGCCAGGCCTATCAGCCCTGCTGGGCCATCAGTTCGTCGAACGACACGGACTTTTCGACCACTTTGGCCTTGCCCAGCACGAATTCGGTCACATTGTTCTCGATCACGACCGCTTCAACTTCCGCCAGGCGCTGGCGGTCACCGAAGTACCAGCGCACCACGTCCTCGGGCTTCTCGTAGCTGGCGGCCAGCTCGTCGATGTGGGCCTTGAGCTGCTCGGGCTTGGCCTGCAGTTCGTTGGCACGCACCAGTTCGGCCAGCACCAGGCCCAGGCGCACGCGGCGCTCTGCCTGGGGACGGAACACGTCTTCAGGGATTTCGGCCTTGTCGGCGTCCTTGATGCCGCGCTGCTTGAGTTCTGCACGGGCGCCTTCGAGCAGGCGGGCGATTTCAGCCTGCACGCTGGAATTGGGCAGGTCCAGTTCGGCCTTGGACACGAGAGCGTCCATCACGGCCTGCTTGTTGCGGGCCAGCAGGCGGAACTTGACTTCGCGCTCCAAGTTCTTCTTGATGTCGGCGCGCAGGCCTTCCACGGAACCATCGGCGATGCCCAGCGACTTGGCCAGGGCGTCATTCACTTCGGGCAGGTGGGCCGCTTCGATCTTCTTGACCGTGACGAGGAAGTCCGCCGTCTTGCCGGCCACGTCCTTGCCGTGGTATTCCGCAGGAAATGCCAGGGGGAAGGTCTTGCTTTCGCCCGACTTCATGCCACGCACGGCTTCCTCGAACTCCTTGAGCATCTGGCCTTCGCCGACCAGGAACTGGAAGTCTTCGGCCTTGCCGCCTTCAAAGGGCTCGCCGTCGATCTTGCCTTCGAAGTCGACCGTCACGCGGTCGCCGTCTTGCGCGGCGGCTTCGAGCGCGCGCTGCGCAAAGCTGCGGCGCTGCTTGCGCAGGATGTCGATGGTCTTGTCGATGGCCGCATCGGTCACTTCGGCCGACAGCTTTTCGACTTCCGCGTCCGCCAGATCGGCGATCTTGACTTCGGGGAACACTTCGAAGATGGCGTCGAAGGTCATCTGGCCCTCGGGAGCGCCGTCCTTCTCGGAGATGCGGGGCTGGCCGGCGACACGCAGGTTGGCTTCGTTGGCGGCCACGGCGAAGGCTTCACCGACCTTGTCGTTGAGCACTTCGTACTGCACCGAGTAGCCGTAGCGCTGGGCCACCACGTTCATGGGCACCTTGCCGGGACGGAAACCGTCCATCTTGACCGTGCGGGCCAGGCGCTTCAAGCGCGTGTCGACTTCGGACTGGATCAGGGTGACGGGCACGCTCAGCGTGATCTTGCGCTCGAGCTTCTCAAGGGTTTCAACAGTAACGGCCATGGCTATTCCTCTTATGAATGTGGATCGTGCTGGCTGCAGCGCAGCGGCGCCGTGTTCCGCAAAGTCTCACATGGGTGGTGCGCGGGGGGGGACTCGAACCCCCACACCATTGCTGGCGTCAGGACCTAAACCTGGTGCGTCTACCAATTTCGCCACCCGCGCGGTTCTACAACAAACAAACAGGCGGCAACCTCAGCTGCCGCCTGTGTGAAATCGGTCAACCTTCTATTTTACCCTGATGCGGGCAGGGTGGGAATCAAACCCCTCCAAGGACCTCCGGCGCCGGCCTTTTGACACGGAACCAGGCAGCATACATCGCGGGCAGCGCCAGCAGCGTGAGCACGGTGGCCACCACCAGCCCGCCCATGATGGCCACGGCCATCGGCCCCCAGAACACGCTGCGCGACAGCGGGATCATGGCCAGCACCGCGGCCGCGGCCGTGAGCACGATGGGGCGCAGGCGGCGCACGGCGGATTCGACGATCGCATCCCACGCCGGCACGCCCCGCGCGCGGTCCTGCTCGATCTGGTCGATCAGGATCACCGAGTTGCGCTGGATCATGCCCATGAGCGCGATCACGCCGAGCAGCGCCACGAAGCCGAAGGGGCGGTTGAGCAGCAGCAAGGCCGCCGCCACGCCCGCCAGCCCGAGCGGCCCGGTCAGGAACACCAGCATCGCGCGGCTGAAGCTGTGCAGTTGCAGCATGAGCAAGGTGAAGGTGATGAACAGCATGACCGGAATGCCCGCCGCGATCGATGCCGAGCCCTTGGAGCTTTCCTCCACGGCACCCGCCACCTCGATGCGGTAGCCGGCCTGCCCCGCGGCACGCCACTTCGCCTCGATCTCCTTGAGGGCAGGCAGCAACGCCGCCGTCACCGTCGCGCCCTGCAGGCCCTCGGTCACATCGCCCTGCACCGTGATGGCGTAGTCGCGGTTCTCGCGCCACATCACGCCCGGCTCCCAGGTGAACACCGGCTTGGCGATCTGCGTGAGCGGAATCGACTTGCCCGACGCCGTGGGCAGATAGGCATTGGCGATGTCGGTGATCGCGTTGCGCTCCTCCTGCGGCTGGCGCAGCAGGATGTCGATGAGCTTGTCGCCCTCGCGGAACTGGCCCACCTGCGTGCCCGACAGGATGGTCTTGGAGGCCTGTGCGATGGACTGGCTGGTCACGCCCAGGGCGCGCGCCTTGGCCTGGTCCACTTCCAGGCGCAGCACCTTCACGGACTCGTTCCAGTTGTCGTTCACGCCGCGCATGTCGGGGTTCTGGCGCAGCTGGGCTTTCACCTCGTCCGCGCGCTCACGCAGCACCAGCGGATCGGGGCCCACCACGCGGAACTGCACGGGGTACGGCACGGGCGGCCCGTTGGGCAGCAGCTTCACCCGGCCGCGCACCTCCGGAAACTCCTGCGCCAGCAGCGCCGGCAATTTCACGCGCAGCGATTCGCGCACCTTCAGGTCCTGCGGCAGCACGATGAACTGCGACACATTGCTTTGCGGGAACACCTGGTCCAGCGGCAGGTAAAAGCGCGGCACGCCCGACCCCACCCAGGTGCTCACGGAGCGGACCCCAGGCTCGGAGAGCAGGCGCTGCTCCACCCGCTTGGTGACTTCTTCGTTGCCCGCGAACGAGGTGCCCTCGGGGAACCAGATGTCCACCAGGATCTCCGGGCGGCTCGAATCCGGGAAGAACTGCTGCTGCACCTTGCCCATGCCGGCGATGCCCAGCGCGAAGGTGAGCACCGTGGCGCCGATGGTGAGCCAGCGGTGCTGCACGCACCAGTCCACCAGGCGGCGGAAGGTGCGGTAGAACGGACTGTCAAACACCTCGTGGGGATCGTCCGTGATGCCTTGGCTGGCCTGCGCGGCCAGCACGTGTGGCGGCACCTTGAGCAGCAGCGTGCCCAGGTACGGCACGAAGTACACCGACACGATCCAGCTGAGCACCAGCGCGATCACCGTCACGGCAAAGATCGCGAACGTGTATTCGCCCGTGGTGGACTTGGCCAGGCCGATGGGCAGGAAACCCGCCGCCGTGATCAGCGTGCCCGTGAGCATGGGCATGGCCGTGATCTCGTAGGCGAAGGTGGCGGCACGCACCTTGTCGTAGCCCTCCTCGAGCTTGAGCACCATCATCTCGACCGCGATGATCGCGTCGTCCACCAGCAGGCCCAGCGCGATGATGAGCGAGCCCAGCGAAATCTTGTGCAGGCCGATGCCCCAGTACCACATGGCCAGGAAAGTCACGGCCAGCACCATCGGGATGGTGATGCCCACGACCAGGCCGGGGCGCGGGTCGATGTACCAGCGCTTCCACAGCGGATTCTTGCCGGGGCGCCTGTGGAAACCCAGCGCGATGAAGCTCACCGCCAGCACGATGACCACCGCCTCGATCAGCACCTTGACGAACTCGTTCACCGAGGTCGCCACGGCCTTGGGCTGGTCCTGCACGTTGACGAGCCTGACGCCCGCCGGGAGGGTGCTGCCAATGCGGTCGGTGGCCGTGTGCAGTGCCTTGCCCAGCGCGATGATGTCCCCGCCCTTGGCCATGGACACCCCGAGCGCGATCACTTCCTGCCCCTGGTGGCGCACCTTCACGGAGGCCGGGTCCACATAGCCGCGCTTGACCTCGGCGATGTCCGAGAGACGCAGCTGCGCGCCCGACGGCCCGCGGATCGGCATGGCGCCCAGGTCTTCGACGGCATTGAACTGCCCTTGCACGCGCACCTGCACCTGGTCCTGCGGCGTCTGGATGGCGCCCGCGCTTTCCACCGCATTCTGCTGGCCCAGCTGGGCCAGCACCTGGTTCATGTCCAGGCCCAGCTGCGACAGGCGCTTTTGCGAAATTTCGATGAAGAGCTTCTCGTCCTGCACACCGAAGAGTTCGACCTTGGCCACGTCAGGCACGCGCAGCAGCTGCTGGCGCGCGTCGTCGGCGAACTGTTTGAGTTCGGCATAGCTGAAGCCCTCGGACTCCAGCGCGTAGATCACGCCGTACACATCACCGAAGTCGTCGTTGAAGAACGGCCCCTGGATGCCCTGCGGCAGGGTGTAGCGCATGTCGCCCACCTTCTTGCGCACGCTGTACCAGACGTTGGCCACCTCGCTGCCCTTGGAGGAGTCCTTGATCTGGAAGATGATCTGCGACTCGCCCGGCTTGGAGTAGCTGCGGATCTTGTCCGCATAGGGCACTTCCTGCAGGGTGCGCTCGATCTTGTCGGTGACCTGCTCGGCCACCTGCTGCGCCGTGGCGCCGGGCCAGTAGGTGCGCACCACCATGGCACGGAAGGTGAACGGCGGGTCTTCGTCCTGCCCGAGCTGGAAGTAGGCCGCGAAGCCCAGCAGCATCAGCACCACCATCAGGTAGCGCGTGAGGGCGGGATGGTCGAGCGCCCACTTGGAGAGGTTGAACCCCTCTTTGGGTTGTACTTGCGTCATGGCCGGCCTCAGTTGGCAGTGGAAGCCACGGGCACCGCAGTAGCTGCGGCAGGATTTGCTACTGAATTTATAGCTGTTTGCGCTTTACCGGCGGGCGCCGAGGCCACTTTTGGCTGATAAACCAGCACCTTCTGCCCGGGTGAGAGCACGTGCACGCCCGTGGCCACCACCTGCATGCCGGGCGTGAGGCCCGCGGCCACCACGGCCTCGTTGCCATCGGCCGTGGCGATCTGCACCACCTGCGACTTCACGGTGCTGCTGGCCGCGTCGTACACCCACACGGCCGTGGACTGGCCCTCCTGGCGCAACGCACTGGTGGGCAGCTTGATCGCCTGGATGCCAGCGTGGCTCAACGCCTTGGGCGTCACATACACCGTGGAGCCCAGCGCGGGCGCGTCGGCGCTGTCGATGGCCACCTTCACCTGGTAGGTGCGGGTGGCGGCGTCGGCACTGGCCGCGACTTCGCGCACGCGCCCCGCCAGGGGGGCGCCGCCCGACCAGCCGCGCACCGCCACCTCGGAGCCTTGGGCAATCTGCGCCACCTTGTCTTCCGGCACCGCGAACACCACGTCGCGGGGGCCGTCCTGCGCGATGCGCACCACGGGCGTGCCCGCCGACACCACCTGGCCCGGTTCGGCATCGATGCCCGTCACCACGCCCGACACGTCGGCCACCAGCGTGGTGTAGGCCGCCTGGTTGCCCTGCGACGACAGCTGCGCGCGGGCCTGGTCCAGCGTGGCCTGCGCGGCCTTGAGCGTGGCATCGCGGCGCTCGAGCTCGGCGCCGCTGATGAAGTTCTGGTCCTTCAGGGCCTGGTAGCGCTTGTAGTCGGCGGCCGCCAGATCGCGCTGCGTGGTCGCCGATGCGAGTTGCGCGCGCGCGGCGTCGGCAGCCAGCTGGTAGTCCTTGGGGTCCAGCTGCGCCAGCACCTGGCCGGCCCGCACATGCTGGCCCAGTTCGGCCTGGCGCTGCACGATCTTGCCGGCCACGCGGAAACCCAGGCGCGATTCCACGCGCGCCCGCACCTCGCCCGAATACTCCAGGCTCGACTGCAGCGCGCCCACGCCCACCGTCAGCAGCTTCACGGAGCGCACGGGCTCCTCGGGCGGAGCGGGGCGCGAACAGGCGGCCAGCAGGGCCGCCGTGGCCAGCACCAGCAGGTACCTGGAATGCCGTTGAAAGGGCCGCGAAGCGGAAGGTGTGCGCATGGAAAATCCGGTGAGTAAAAAAGGGCCGCAAGGAGCTGCGGGCAAACGCGGGCACGGGCCAGCCTCCTTGTCCCTGTCGAAGATTATTTTGATTACTGACTGACCGGTTAGTAATCTATGAGAAGCCTCCCGCCTTGTCAAGCGACAATCCCGGGTGTGAACGACCGATCCAGCCCCCCTTCTCCAACCGCCCCCACGCCGCCGCCGGCCACCCCGGTGGCCGCGCCGCCCGTGACCCACTACGAGAATTTCCCCGTGGCATCGCTGCTGTGCCCGCCGCGCCTGCGCCAGCCCATCGCAGCCATCTATGGCTTTGCCCGCACCGCCGACGACATCGCGGACGAAGGCGATGCCCCGGCCGCCAGCCGCCTGGCGGACCTGGCCGCATACCACGCCGATCTGCAAGCCATCGCCCAGGGCCGGCCCCCGTCGCCCCGCTGGGCCGGCGTCTTCCTGCCCCTGCAAGGGGTGCTGCGCAGCCACCAGCTGCCCCTGCCGCTGCTGCAGGACCTGCTCAGCGCCTTCGTGCAGGACGTGGAGAAAACCCGCGACGCCGAGGGCTACGCCGACCGCAGCGAGCTGCTGGACTATTGCCGCCGCTCGGCCAACCCGGTGGGCCGCCTGCTGCTGCATCTGTATGGCGTGACGGATGCCAAGGCGCTGCAGGAGAGCGATGCCATCTGCACCGCGCTGCAGCTGATCAACTTCTGGCAGGACCTGAGCGTGGACATCCCCCGAGGACGCCACTACCTGCCGCGCGCCGACTGCGCGGGCCACGGCGCCGGCCAGGCCGAACTGCTGGCGCTGCAAAGCACACCCGAAAACGCCCGCCTGATCACCAACTGCGCGCGCTGGGCGCGCGCCACCATGCGCAGCGGCGCCCCCCTGGTCCACCGTCTGCCCGGCCGTGCGGGCTGGGAGCTGCGGCTGGTGGTGCAAGGCGGCCTGCGCATTCTCGACAAGGTGGACGGGCTCCAGGGCGGTAGCCTGCACACCCGCCCCCGGCTGCACGCCTGGGACTGGTGCGTGATGCTGGCACGCGCACTGCGGATGTAGGGACAGCGGTGCAGGCGGAGCCTGGGGCACACTCGGGCAACAGCGGCCAGCCGCACCATCGCCATACCGGAGAGGGAGCATCCATTGCCATACAGGCATCTCTTCAAGGCCCTCCAGTGGGGGCTGATCCTCTTTTGCCTCTGCTTCGCCATGGTGGGCGGCACGATGGCAGAGCGCCTGCTGGAGCTGCTGCAGTGCCAGCCGCACGCCAACCCCGCGCTGCGCAGCTGCGCCTGGCTGCCCAATGCCCTCGGCCTCAGGCTTGCACCGTTTCTCTCGGCCGGCGGCATTTCGGACTACCCCTTCGTCCTGCTGCAAAACTTCTGGGCGCTGATCGCAGTGTGGATGGTTGCGCTCATTGCCACACACCGGGCGGCGCGCAATGCCGCAAGCACGGCCGCTCTGCCGGACCGGGGGAAAACACGCTACCCCGGCATCACAGGCGCCGATGCCGGGCGGTGGGCATCGCGCGCCGCCTTCTGGGTACTGCTGCTCGGCCTTGCCGGTTTTTGCATGGCCTTTGGCACGCCCATCCTCGGCAACCGGGTGGCGCTGGAAGTACTGGGTGCCCTGGGCTGCTCGCCGGGCACGTTCGACCCTTTCTCGTCGCCCTGCATGTCAGCCCCGGGGTTCTGGACGCACCGCCTCGCGGTCTACGTCATCCCACTCGCAGGCCCCTTGCTGGCGCCCGTGTGGCTGTTCATGGCGTTCTGGGACATCCTGCTGGCATGGACGCTGCTCACCGCGGCCGCTTACATACTGCAAGACCATCTGTCAAAGCGCGCCCGACGGCCGGCGCCATAACCCGAACGCGGTGCGGCCGCCCTTGCCTTGAACCCATGGAGCACCGGCGTGCGCCGGCTGCCCGCGCTCACCGGCTAGGCCACCGCCAGCCACGCGCAGAACGCAACCGACACCGGGTCGTCCGCCGCGCGCGCGGGCCGCAGCCAGTAGTAGTTCTTCTCGCCCGACAGGCGCTGGGCAAACGGCATGACCAGCAGGCCGCCCGCGAGCGCATCGCCCAGAAATCGGGGGTTGCCCAGCGCCACGCCCAGGCCCTGGATGGCGGCTTGCACGCTCAGGTGCGCGTGGTCGAACACCAGGTCGCCCGCAGGCTGCAGGCCTGGCGCGCCCGCCTCTTCCAGCCACCGCTGCCAGGCCACCGGCGTGGACCGGCTGTGCAGCAGGGTGTGCCGCGCCAGCCCCTGCGGCGACTCCATCGCCCCATCGCCCGCCAGCAGGGCCGGGCTGCACACCGGGGTGAGCTTGTCGGGGATGAAGGGCCCCAGCGCCACGTCCCGCCAGCCCGCGCGCGCGGGCAGCGCCGCCAGCTCGCTGTCGGCGAAGCAGCGGATCGACACGTCGTACTGGGCGGGCTCGAAATCCAGGTGGCCTAGCGTGGTGACCAGTTGCACGTCCAGCCCCGGCATCTGTGCGCAAAAACCCGCCAGCCGCGGGATCAGCCACTGCGAGGCCAGCGTGGACGTGGCATTCACCACCAGCGTGCCGCGCCGCGTGAGCCGCTCGATGCCCGCCGTGGATTGCGCCATCAGATCCAGCGCGCGGGTGAGCCCGGGCAACAGCGCCGCGCCCGCGGTGGTGAGCGCCAGCCGACGGCCTTCGCGCGCCACCAGGGCCACGCCCAGCCAGGACTCCAGGGCCTTGATCTGGTGGCTCACGGCGCTTTGCGTCACGCTCATTTCGCGGGCCGCATGGGTCACGCTCAGCAGGCGCCCTGCCGCCTCGAACGCACGCAGCATGTTCAGCGGCGGCAGGCGGCGTGCGCCGTTGCCCCCGCCCGGACCGGCGGGCGGCAGGCCGGCACCGCTTTTTCCATGAGCTGAATTCATGATTAGACGAAATATTGTCGATAGTCACAGGCTGGCGTGCTACATACGATCACCGGCATGCATCGAAACCCACCTGCGGACTGGATAGATTTACTCATTATGTGCCGGGTGTGCACGGCACCGGTGGCCGTGCCCTGCCGTCCGCCCTCGCCAGCGCCCTCGCGCAGAGGCTACGCCCGGTGGTTCTTCGCGCCATGGGCCGCCTCCCAGGCCGCGAGGGCGCTGTCCAGGAGCGGGCTGCAACCGGGGCACCTCCGCAGCGAAGGCCCCGCATGACGGCGGGACACGCCGCGCGGGCCCTGTGCGTGGGGGTATGGCATGCACGCACCACGCTCTCCATCCGCGTGGCCTGCATGGCCTCTGATTCACCGCCCGGCGGGCGGCAGGACGACCATGGGCAGTTCATGCAGGTGCTCGCGGCGGCCGAGCGCCTGCTGCGCGAAGCCGGCGCCGATCCCCGGAGCATCCTGTCGTGCGACGTGTTCGTGCGCGGCCCCGCCGCCCGGACCGCCGTGCTGGCGGTGCTGCGCCCACGGGCCGCGCGCTGGCCCACACTCCCCCGCATCACGCCGCACCCTTCGCCGTGCACACCCCAGGCCACGGTGTCCCTCGCACTCGTGGCGGCCCGGCCCACCCCACTGTAAGAAACATTCATGGGTGGCAAGCCGCGCCATGCGGCCTGGTGGGAGCGGCCAGAGCGATACGGCAAAATCGCCGCTACCGCTTTTGCCCGTTCAATATTTTGCTATCAATATTGAAGTTCAGCACGTGCAACGCCGCGCAGGGTGATGGACCCGGGGCTCCCGCTCATCAGGGATTACGCGTGTGCCGGCCGGCGCCTGCACGGTTAGCCTCGCGCCCACTGCGGGCACCAAGAGTACCGGCAGTGCGAAAGATGCTGTTGCCTCGAGAACAGCGATGGCGCCACCCGCGCCATCGCTGCTTTCCATGGACCAGGGCCCCAGGGGTTCCACGCATCCCCAAAACCTACCCAGTATGCCACACACCATGTCCGTCAGCGTTTTCGACCTCTTCAAGATCGGCATCGGCCCGTCCAGCTCCCACACCGTGGGGCCCATGATCGCGGCGCGGCAGTTTGCCTGCCACCTGCGGGATGGCGTGGGGCTGGCCGCCGTGCACGGTGTCACGGTGGAGCTGTTCGGGTCGCTGTCGGCCACGGGCGTGGGCCACGGCACCGACAAGGCCGTGCTGCTGGGCCTGGCCGGGTACGAGCCCGACCACATCGACCCGGACCGCATCGCCCCCGCCATTGCCGAGATCCGCGGCCGCCAGTCGCTGGCCCTGCTGGGCGAGCGCGCCATTGCCTTTGTAGAAAAAGACCATCTGCTGTTCAGGCGCAGGAGCCTGGCGCTGCACCCCAACGGGCTGTGCCTGCATGCCTTTGACGCACAGGGCCGGGAAATTGCCCAGCGCGAGTACTACTCGGTGGGTGGCGGCTTCGTGACCGACGCCGCGGGGGAGCGCGTGCTCAATCTGGCAGCCACCTGCGGGGCCGACGCCGCGGGCCACGCCCGGGGCCTGCCCTACCCCTTTCGCACCGGGGCCGAGCTGCTGGCCCAATGCCAGGCCAGCGGCCTCACACCGGCCCAGCTCATGGCCGCCAACGAAGAGCATTGGCGCAGCGCCGGCGAGGTGCGGCGCCAGCTCATGGCGATCTGGCGGACCATGGCGGCCGCCGTGCAGCGCGGCTGCGCCAGCACCGGCCACCTGCCCGGCCCCATGCAGGTGCGCCGCCGCGCGGCCGAACTGCACAAGAGCCTGAGCGGCTCGCCCGAGGCCGCCCTGCGCGACCCGCTGTCCATGCTGGACTGGGTGAACCTGTATGCCATGGCCGTCAACGAGGAAAACGCCGCCGGCGGCCGCGTGGTGACCGCCCCCACCAACGGCGCCGCCGGCGTGATACCGGCCGTGCTGCACTACTACGTGAACTTTCTTCCAGGCGCGAACGAGGACGGCATCGCCACCTTCCTGCTCACCGCCGGCGCCATCGGCATCATCTACAAGGAGAACGCCTCGCTCTCGGGCGCCGAGGTCGGCTGCCAGGGCGAGGTGGGCGTGGCCTGCTCCATGGCGGCCGGCGCGCTGGCCGCCGTGATGGGTGGCAGCCCCGAGCAGATCGAGAACGCCGCAGAGATCGGCATGGAACACAACCTCGGGATGACCTGCGACCCCGTGGGCGGCCTGGTGCAGATTCCCTGCATCGAGCGCAACGCCATGGGCGCCATCAAGGCCATCAACGCCGCCCGCATGGCGCTGCGCGGCGACGGCCAGCACGTGGTCTCGCTCGACAAGGTCATCAAGACCATGATGCAGACCGGCGCGGACATGAAGGTCAAATACAAGGAGACCTCGCGCGGCGGGCTGGCGGTGAACGTGGTCGAATGCTGAGGCGCCGCCGCACCGCCCCATCGCTATCAAAAAAATAGCGACTCGCGCTGGATGGAAGAGCGCCAGGGGCCAAAAGCACGCCAAACCGCGGATCTCCGCCGCGCGGGGTGCGCCATGGGACAATTCCGCCCCATGACACCGCAGCAGTACGTACAGCAAAAAGCCGTGGCCTCGGGCAGCAGCTTCTATTACGCCTTTCTCTTCCTGCCCGCGCCGCGCCGCGCGGCCATCACGGCGTTCTATGCGTTCTGCCGCGAGGTGGATGACGTGGTCGATGAGGTCAGCGACCCCGGCGTGGCGCGCACCAAGCTGGCCTGGTGGCAGGCCGAAGTGGCCAAGGCCTATGCCGGCCAGCCCACCCACCCCGTGATGCTGGCGCTGATGCCGCACACCGCCGAATACGGCATCGAGCAGCGCCACCTGCAGGCCGTTATCGATGGCTGCCAGATGGACCTGGAGCAGACGCGCTACCTCGACTTCGCGGGCCTCAAGGGCTACTGCCACCTGGTGGCCGGCATCGTGGGCGAGGTCACGGCGCGCATCTTCGGCCAGACCGACGGGCGCACCACGCAGTACGCCCACACGCTGGGCCTGGCCTTCCAGCTCACCAACATCATCCGCGACGTGGGCGAAGACGCCATGCTGGGCCGCATCTATCTGCCCGTGAGCGAGCTGCAGCAGTTCGACGTGAAGGCGCACGAGATCCTCAAGCGCACCTACTCCGACCGCTTCACCGCGCTCATGCGCTTCCAGGCCGAGCGCGCGCACCGCCTGTACGACGAGGCGTTTGCCCTTTTGCCCGATGCCGACCGCCGCGCGCAGAAGCCCGGCCTGATGATGGCCAGCATCTACCGCACGCTGCTGCGCGAGATCGAGCACGAGAACTTCCAGGTGCTGCACCAGCGCATCCGCCTCACACCGCTGCGCAAGTTCTGGCTGGCGTGGAAGGTGCAGGCGCTCGGACGGATGTAGCGGCCGTGCGGCAGCATCCATGAAAGTCGCCGTCATCGGCGCGGGCTGGGCCGGCATGGCCGCAGCCATCGCGCACGCCCAGGCGGGCCGCGAGGTCACGGTGTTTGAAGCGGCCCGCACCGTGGGCGGCCGGGCGCGTGCCGTGCACGCCACGCTGCCGGGGGGCGAGGTGGTCACGCTCGACAACGGCCAGCACATCCTCATCGGCGCCTACGCCGAAAGCCTGCGCCTGATGCGCCTGGTGGGGGTGGATGCCAGCACCGCGCTGCTGCGCCTGCCGCTCACGCTGCAGTTTCCGGATGGCCAGGGACTGCGTCTGCCCGACCTGCCGCCCCCACTGGATGCCTTGCTGGGCATCGCGCGCGCCAGGGGCTGGAGCTGGCGCGACAAGCTGGCCCTGCTGCGCACGGCCACCGCCTGGCAGATCAGGGGGTTCCGCTGCGCGCCCACGACCTCGGTGGCCGACCTGTGCGCACCGCTCACGCCCCGCCTGATGGCAGAGTTCATCGACCCGCTGTGTGTGTCGGCCCTCAACACCCCGGCGCACCAGGCCAGCGGCCAGGTGTTTCTGCGCGTGCTGCAAGACAGCCTGTTCAGCGGGCGCGGTGGCTCCAACCTGCTGCTGCCGCGCGCCGACCTGGGCGCGCTTTTTCCCGAGCCTGCGGCGCGCTGGCTGCAGGCGCAGGGCCGCCACCAGGTGCTCACCGGCCAGCGCGTGCAGCGGCTGCAGCCGCAGCACGCCGGGCGCTGGCAGGTCGTCGGCGCCGCTGGTGCGCCGGGCGCCACGGACAATGCACCGGAGGTGTTCGACCACGTGACCCTCGCATGCCCTTCGTGGGAGGCCAGCCGGCTCGTGGCGGGTGTGGCCGGCATGGCGGGGCTGGCCAGTGCCGGCCGGTGGAGCGCCCTGGCCGGCGCCCTGCACTTCGAGGCCATCACCACCGTCTACGCCCACGCGGCGGACGCGCGCCTGGCCCAGCCCATGCTGGCGCTGCGCAGCGCCCCGGACAGCCCCGCGCAGTTCGTGTTCGACCGTGGCCAGCTGGACGGCAACCAGGGCCTGCTCGCGTTCGTGGTGAGTGCCAGCGAAGGCGAGCGCACCCACATCGAACAGCAGGTGCTGCGGCAAGCCGCCGCGCAGTTGGGCATCGGCTCCCTGTCGCCCGTACAGACGGTGGTGGAAAAACGCGCCACCTTTGCCTGCACGCCCGGCCTTGCACGCCCCGGCATGCAGGTGCTGCCCGGGCTCTCGGCCTGCGGTGACTATGTGGACGGCCCCTACCCCGCCACGCTGGAAGGGGCGGTGCTCAGCGGCACCGCGGTGGCCGCGCTCCCCTGACCCGACGCTCGGGCGCCCTGGCCGCGCCCCCCGGGAAAACCCCAGGCCGACTGACAGCATTCCGAAAGCACGCGGCGCGCACCATGGCGGCTGTCACGCCTTGATGGCTTTCACGGAGACAAGCATGCCTACAGACACCCCCCATTCCCACACCCTCCACCCCAACCGCCGCCACCTGCTCGGTGCCGGCGGCGCCCTGGCGCTGGGCGGCCTGCTGCCCGCATCGGTGTCGGCACAGGCCGCATGGCCTTCCAAGTCGGTGCGTTTCGTCGTGCCCTTCGCGCCGGGCGGCAGCTCCGAGATCGTCGCCCGCTCCACCGCCGCCGAGCTGACCAAGACGCTGGGCCAGAGCGTGTTCGTGGACAACAAGCCCGGTGCGGCCGGCAACATCGCCATGCAGGAGGTGGCGCGCGCCGACGACCAGCACACGCTGATCCTGGGCCACATCGGCACGCTCGCCGTGAACCCGTACATCTTCGACAAGCTGCCCTACGACGCGAACAAGGACTTCAAGCCCGTGAGCCTGCTGGCCAAGGTGCCCAGCCTGTACGTCGTGCACCCCGACGTGCCGGCCAAGAACCTCAAGGAATTCATCGCCTACGCCAAGAAGAACCCCGCCAAGCTCAGCTACGGCTCGGCGGGCAACGGCAGCGCCGGCCACCTGGCCTTCGAGTACCTGAAGATGACGGCCGAGATCTTCATGCTGCACGTGCCCTACCGCGGCACCGGCCCCATGATGACCGACCTGCTCTCGGGCCGGCTTGACGCCGCTTCCGTGGGCGCCGCCGCCATGCTGCCTTTCATCAAGTCGGGCAAGGTGCGCTGCATCGCCACGGGATCGACCCAGCGCCTGCCCCAGTTGCCCGATGTGCCCACCGTGGCCGAGCAGGGCTTCCCGGGTTTCGAGATGACGCAGTGGTACGGCATGCTGGCCCCGGCCAGCCTCACGCAGGAGCACCTGGACAAGCTGGCCGCCGAAACCATGAAGGCCGTCAAGGCGCCGGAATCGCTCAAGCGCCTGAGCGGAGATGCGGCCGAAGCCATCGGCGGCACGCCGGCGCAGTTCGCGCAGTTCATCGCCTCCGAACAGGCGCGCTGGCAGAAGGTGCTCAAGCGCGCGCAGGTCAAGCCGGATTAGGAAGCCCCCTGAGTCGCTTCGCGTCTTCCCCCCAGAGGGGGACGCCACCCGTGGCCTGGCAAAGCCAGTTCCACGGTGGCGCTGGCGGGGCGCGCCAGGCCTGCGGCCCGGGCGCACGTGCCTCGGCGATGGCACTGCACAACAGCATTAGCATCCCCTCCATGCGCATCCTTCTGGCCGAAGACGAACACAGCCTGGGCACCTGGCTCAGCCGCGCGCTGGAGCATGCGGGCATCCAGGTGGAATGGGTGAATGACGGCCGCCTGGCCGACCGATCGCTGCAGCAGCACGACAACTACGACGCACTGGTCCTGGACCTGGGCCTGCCGGGCCTGGACGGTCACGCGGTGCTGCAGCGCCTGCGCGACCGCGACCAGCGCCTGCCCACGCTGATACTCACCGCGCGCGATTCGCTGGACGAGCGCGTGCGGCTGCTCAATGCCGGGGCGGACGACTTCCTGGCCAAGCCGTTCGAGCTGGCCGAGCTGGAGGCGCGCCTGCACGCCCTGGTGCGCCGCGCGCGCGGCACCGACCACCCGCGCCTGGCATGTGGCCCGCTGGCGTACGACAGCGCGCGCAGGCAATTCGTGCTGCAGGGCGAACCCCTGGCGCTGTCGCCGCGCGAGCAGGCCGTGCTGCGCGTGCTGGTGCAGCGCAGCGGTGAGCCGTTCTCCAAGCAGCAGATCCTGGAGCGCGTGTTCTCCGACGATGACGACGTGCACCCCGAGGCCGTGGAAGTGTTCGTGCACCGCCTGCGCAAGCGGCTCGACGGCAGCGGCGTGCGCATCGTCACGCTGCGCGGCCTGGGCTACGCACTGGAATCGCACTGAACATGGGCCTGGCCGCACGCCTGCGCCGTGCCAGCCTGTGGCGGCTGCTGGCGTGCCTGCTGCTGCCGCTGCTGGCCGTGGTGACGGGCGTGGAGCTGTGGATGACCCGGCACGACGCGCTGGAGGCCGCCAACGCGGCCTACGACCGCTCGCTGCTGGGCGCGCTCAAGTCCATCGATGCCAACATCTCCACCGCCTCGGGCGGGCTCTCGGCCGAGCTGCCCTACAGCATGCTGGAATTCTTCGAGCTCACGGCCAGCGGACACGTGTATTTCCGCGTGGCATCGTCGGATGGGCTGGTGGAGCTGGGCAACGCCGACCTGCCCCTGCCGCCCGGGCCGCTGGAGCCCGGTGTGCCGCGCTTCTACGATGCGACCTACTTTGGAGAATCCGTGCGCCTGGCCGCCTACCGCCGCGCGATGGAAGGGCCGCCATCCGCCCCCGGGACAAGCAGCGTGCTGGTGCAGGTGGCGGAAAGCACCCAGTCGCGGCAGGAGTTCACGCGCCGCTTCGTCCGCCGCGCCGCGCTGCGCGATGGCCTGGTGCTGGCGCTCATGGTACTGGGCACGGCGGCCACGCTGGCCCTGGCGCTGCGCCCCCTGGCACGCCTGGCCCGCGAGGTGCAGGCCCGCAGCCCTGACGACATGACACCGGTCGCCGGCGCCGAACTTCCCGCGGACATCCGCCCGCTGGTCACCGCCGTCAACCAGCAGATGGCGCGCACGCAGGACCTGGTGGCGCAGCAGCGCCAGTTCCTCGACGATGCGTCGCACCAGCTGCGCACACACCTCACCACGCTGCAGATGCAGATCGACTACGCACGCCGCGAACCCGACGCGGCCCGGCTTCAGGACACGCTGGCAGCCCTGGGCGGCGAGATCGCGCGCGCCACGCGCAGCACCCAGCAGCTGCTGGCCCTGGGGCGCAGCGACACCGCCGCGGTGGAGTTCGCACCCTGCGACCTGGCCTTGCTGCTGCGCACCGTGGCACTGGAGCTGCTGCCGCAGGCCCGCGCCAAGCAGATCGACTTCGGCATCCACACCGCCACGGCCGAACTGGCCGCCGTGGCGGACAGCGGGCTGCTGCGCGAGGCGCTCACCAACCTGGCGGCCAACGCCATCGCCTACACCCCGGAGCAAGGCACCATCACCGTGTCGGCCGCCGGCGACAGCCTGGGCTGGAGCCTGAGCGTGGAAGACAACGGCCCGGGCCTCCCGCCCGAAGAGCGCGACGCCCTGGGCCACCGCTACCGGCGCGGCTCGCAGGCCGTGGCGGGCGGCTCGGGCCTGGGCCTGGCCATCGCCCGGTCGATCGCGGAACGCCACCGGGGCCGGCTGCGGCTGGAGGCCCGCGCCGGCGGCCCCGGCCTGCTGGCCATACTCTGGTGGCCCCGGCCATGAAGAACCCGGCCCGCCACACCGCCATGCAACCCCTTGCCCCCCACCCCTTGCGCGAAGACGGCATGGCCGCGACCCCGAGCCGCCGGCAGATGCTGGCAACGCTGGCGGCCTGTGGCGGCGCGGGCGGCGCCCTGCCCGCGCGCGCAGCGGCCGCGGATGCCTCCACCGAGCCCGCGGAATGCGTCGCGCCCTCACGCCCCGGCGGTGGGTTCGACCTGACCTGCGGCCTGGCCGGGCAGGCCCTGCAGGCCGTGCGGCCCGCGCGCACCCCGCTGCGCACCCGCTACCTGCCCGGGGGCATCGGGGCCGTGGCGTTTGACCAGGTGGCCACCGGGCGCCTGGGCGGCCCGGGCACCCTGGTCGCTTTCTCCAGCGGTTCGCTGCTCAACATCGCACAGGGCCGCTTCGGCCCGCATCCGGTGGGCACCGTGCGCTGGATCGCCACACTGGGCACCGACTACGGCGTGGTGGCCGTGCACCGCGATGCGCCTTACCAGCGCCTGCAGGACGTGGCTGCCGCGCTGCGCAGGGACTCCAACCGCGTGGTGTTTGGCGCCGGCGGCACACTGGGCAGCCAAGACTGGATCAAGGCCGCGCTGCTGGTACGTGCGGCGGGGCAGGACCACAAGCGCATGCGCTTCGTGTCCTTCGAGGGCGGCGGCGAGGCGCTCAAGGCCCTGCGGGGCGGGCACATCGGCATTTTCACCGGCGATGCGGCCGAGGCCCTGCAGGCAGCCGCGCAGGGCGCGCCGCTGCGCGTGCTGGCGGTGCTCTCGCAGGCACGTCTGGGTGGCAGCCTGGCGGGCCTGCCCACGGCACGCGAGCAGGGTCTGGACCTGGTCTGGCCCACGGTGCGCGGCCTGTACATGGCCGCCAGCGCGCCCGATGCGGCGGTGCGCGCGTGGACCACCGCGCTGCGGGATGCCTTGGCCGCCCCCGGCTACGCCGCGCTGTGCGCGCAGTACGGCCTGTACCCGTTCGCGCTGACGGGCGCGGCGCTCGAAGATTTCGTGCAGCGCAGCCTGGCGGACTACCGGCGCCTGGCGCAGGACCTGGGACTCCGGGCCTGGGCTCGCTGAGCCGTGTACCGCACCAACCCGACACGCTCCAGGCGCCCGTGAAGGACTGCGCCTGCACGGGGCCGCAGTTTTTTCCTACCTGCATCCGCCCCCTGCGGCGGCAGAGTGCAAGACCGCGCGCCCACAACCCGCCACGCACTGGAGGAAGCCCATGCCCGCCACACTGAAGCCCGCGGCCGAAATGGCCCGCAACGCGAAGACGCCCTTCCCCGGCGCCTCGGCCGCATACGAAGAGGCCCGCCGCGCGCTGCTGGCCGAGGAGATCGAGTTCCGCCGGCACATGAGCCGCCTGACCGAGCAGCGCCGCGCGCTGCCGCCCGGCCCGGTCATCGCGAAGAACTACCGCTTCCAGGACGAACAGGGGTCCGAGGTGGGGCTGATCGACCTGTTTGGCGACAAGCAAACCCTGGTGGCCTACTTCTGGATGTACGGGCCGCAGCGCGAGCGCCCGTGCCCCATGTGCACGAACTGGCTGGGCGCCGTCCATGGCAACGCGGCCGACATCAAGCAACGGGTCGCGCTCAAGGTCCTGGGCCGCTCGTCGGTGGAGCGGCAGCTCGCGTTTGCGCAGGAGCGGGGTTGGCGCGACCTGAACTTCGTGCAGACCGTGGGGGACGACTACGCCCGCGACCTGGGCATCCTGATGCCCGACGGCAGCGAGTACCCGGCGCTGACCATCTTTCGGCGCGACGGCGACAAGGTGCGCCTGTTCTGGGCCAGCGAGATGGCGCGCGAGATGGCCGACCCCGGGCAGGACCCGCGCGATGCGCCCGACATCGCCGCGCTGTGGTCCATCCTGGACCTCACGCCCGAGGGCCGCGGCACCGACTGGTATCCCCGGCTCCGCTACGACTAGGCAGCATCAGGGCATGGGGCGTTTGCATCCCGGCCCGGCCCAGCACCCGCCTCACACCGGCGCCAGCACCCGCCATGCCAGGAATTCACCGCCCGCCACCGGCTCCGGCACGATGCCATTGGCCACCAGGCCATCGTCGCTTTCCGCTTCGCACGCGTACACCGCGATCGCGCCGTGGCGCTGGCCGGTGGGCACCACGCACCAGCCTTGCGGCAACGCGCGCTGCGCCCGGCGGTAGCTTGCCTGCCAGTGCGTGCTGGCCTGCGCCTCCAGGATGGCGGGCCCCGGCACCGCCACGGGCTGCTGCATCACCGGGACTTCTGCATCGAGCAGCGTGCCAGGCGCAACGGCGGCCCGCCGCAAGCCATGGCCCTCCAGCCAGTCGGCCACGGCGGCAGGCACCGCATAGGCCCAGGGCCGCTTCACGGTGGCCACGGGGACGAAGTGCGCGAAATGCGGCACCTGCACGCTGATGGGGGCGCCTTGCAGCGCATAGGGTTCCCGCGTGAGAACCTCCACCGTGGTGCCTGGGATAGGCTGCAATGCATAGCGGATGGCGACCTCGGCGGGCGGCTCGGCACACCCGTCCAGCAGCTGCACGATCTCCGTGCCATGGCCGGCGACGTAGTGCAGTGCCTCGCGCAGCACGGCATACGTCACCGCCACGCGCTCCTTGAAGCTGATGTACGAATAGGCCTCCAGCAGCACGTCGAGCCGATTGGTCAGCCCCCGGTAGTTGCAGCCAAAGCGCGGGTGGTGGGTGTAGGTGATCCAGCCCTGGCCCTGCCCGCCCTCGTCGCGCACGAAGTTGCCATACCAGAAGGTGTCCAGGCCCTCGGTGCGCTTCACCGCGGCCTGCACGGCGGGCATCATGCGTTCGCGCATATAGGCCACGGGCTCGCTGCGGCCCGTGTGCTCGGTGTGGGGAATGTCGTAGGTCAGCGCGAAGCGGTGGATGGAGCCGTTGGTGGCGTGGCAGTCCAGCGTGAGGTGGGGGTTCCAGGGCTGGCACACGCGCGTCTGCAGCAGGCGCATCTCGGAAGCCCGATGGCGCATGTAGTCGCGGTTGAGATTCACCCCCGCCGCATTGTTGCGCGTGCCCACGAGCGCCGGGCCGTCCTGCCCGCGCAGGTGGGCAACGTCCAGCGGGCGGTTGTCTGTGTCCAGCCGGTCATTGCCGTCGGGGTTGAACAGCGGCACCACCACCACGGTGCAGTGCGAGAGCACGTCGCCGTGCTCGCCGCGCAGCAGGTCGCGCACCAGCATCAGCGCGGCCTCCTTGCCCTCCACTTCGCCAGCGTGGATGCCGCACAGTATCAGCACCACGGGCAGGCCGCTGGCCTGCGCGGCCCGCGGCGTGAAATGGCCTTGCGCGGACAGCACGAGCAGCGGCAACAGGCGGCCCTCGGGCGATGCGCCGAAGTCCGCGACATGCAATCGGGCATCCCCCAGCGCCGCCAGGCCGCGCACGTACGCCATCACGTCGGCGTGGGTCGATGTCTCGGTGTAGCCGCTGGTTTCAGCGCGGGTGAGCAGGGATGGGGCGGAAGGCAAGGACATGGGCGAGGCGGTCGGTAGATCGGCCCATCACCTTACCTCACTGCGGCCGTGTCCCGGCGCCGATGCGCTGCGGCCTCACCGCTCCAGCCACCACTGGATCACGACCTTCGCCAGGAACCCGAGGAAGCCCACGCCCAGGCCCAGGAACAGCACGAAGGTGCCAAACCGGCCGGCCTTGGACTCCCACGCGAGCTGGCCGATGATGAACAGCATGTACAGGATGAACGCACCCACGCCGTAGGTGAGGAAGAAGCCCGAGATCTGCGCCTCGGTGAAACCGAAGATCACGGCGCCACCCCGCGGTTCTGCGTGGGCGCTGCCGCCCCCCGCCCGGGCAGGCTGGAGGCATCGACCAGATCCCGATAGGCATGCCAGCTCGCGTGGCCCAGCATGGGCATGACGGCGATCAGCCCCAGCAGCAGCGAGCCCAGGCCCAGCAGCGTGAAGCCCAGGATCAGCGCCGCCCAGAACGCCATCGGCAACGGGTTGCCGATCACCGCCTGCCAGCTGGTGAGCACGGCCTGCAGCAAGGTGGCGCGCCGGTCCAGCAGCAGGGGCATGGCCACCACGCTGGAGGCGAAGATCGGCGCCGCCATGAGGCTGCCCAGCGCCAGCCATATCTCGAACAGCCAGCCCTCGCGGGCCAGTACCACATGGCGCAGGAAATCCAGGGGCGTCTGGATGGGCACGGGCGCCAGCAGCGTGATGAGCGCCGCCGACGTCATGACCCAGCCCGTGGCCGCCAGCGCCAGCAGGGCGCCGAACTGCACCATGCACCAGTAGTCGTTGCCCCATTTGTTGACGTGGCTGTCCTGCCAGTTCAGCCAGGTCTTGAGTACCACGCCCAGGTTCGCGGGCTCGCCACGCTCCAGCGCGCGGCTCAGCGCATACAGGCTGGTGGCCAGCACCGGGGCTATCACCAGAAAGCCCGACAGTGCCCCGGCCAGCAGCCAGAACCTGTGGTGGGCCACCGCGAAGATCGCCGCGCCAAAAAGCGCCAGGGCCAGGCCGTGGGCAAAGCTGATCCAGCCCGCGCGGGCCATGTCGCGCCAGGCCAGGACGAGCCAGGTCATGGGCTGCATGAGGCCAATGGTGCGGATGGCGGGCAAGGCGGGAGGGTTTCTCGGCATGGCCTGCAGTGTGGCCGGATCGGTGACCGGGATCAAGCCGGCACACACCGCGGCGCGCCGGGCCCTTGACCTGGGACAAGAAATTGCCCCCGGATAGCGCGGAGCGCGCGGGCTACGCCGTCAGCAGCCGGCACAGCTCCGTGAGATTGCTCACGGTGGCATGCGGCGGGGTGTCGTAGGGCCAGGCGGCCTCGGCGGGATTCAGCCACACCGCCTGCATGCCGGCCTCCATGGCGCCCCGGGCGTCCAGCGTGGCATCGTCGCCCACATGCAGCACCGCGTGCGGCGGCACCTGCAGCGCCTGGGCGGCCGCCTGGAAGATGCGGGCATCGGGCTTGGCCACGCCCAGCACCGATGCGCTCAGGCTGTCCTTGAAGTAGTGGCCGATGCCCACCTTGTGGATGTCGGCGTTGCCGTTGGACACCGCCACCACCGGGTAGCGCGACGACAGGAAGGCCAGCGCATCGTGCGCATCGTCGAACAGCGTCACGCGCTGGCGTTCGGCAAAAAACAGGTCGAACGCGGGCTCGGCCAGCGCGCCGTCATCGCCCGCCTGGGTCAGCGCCAGGCGGATGGATTCGCGGCGCAGCGCGCTCAGGTCGTGCTGCAGGTCGGGCCGCAGGTTCACCATCTGGTTGCGGATGGCGCGCAGCGCCTCGGTGCTCTGGAACAGGCGCGCGGTGGCGGGCGCATGCTCGGCCATCCACTGCAGCAGCACGGCTTCGGCGCGCTCGATGGTGGGCCAGATGGGCCACAGCGTGTCGTCCAGGTCGATGGTGACGGCGCGAATGCGGGGGATGTCCAGGGAGGGGGTCGGCAAGGGGGCGCACCTGCAAAAAACAGCGTGGAGGCGGAAGGCCCGGTGGGATGCCGGGCGGCGGCCGCACAGCATACCGCAGCGCCTGTGCGCACGCCCTTCGGGGTCAGGTGCCCAGCGACGACCCGCGCACGATGAGCGTGCCGGGCAACAGGTTCTCGCGCACCGGGCCCTGCAGGCCGCCGATGCGCTCCAGCAGGCACCGGGCCGCGCGCTGGCCGATGGCATCGGTGGGCTGCGCCACGGTGCTCAGGCCCGGCCGGATCAACGGTGCCCATTCCGGGTCGTCGAAGCCCACGAAGCCCAGCTCCAGCCCAAAGGTCCAGCCCAGGCGCGACACCGAGGCCGCCACGCGCAGCGTGACCACGGAATTGCCTGCGACCACCGCGCAGCGCGCTCCCCGCCCCGCACGCTGGCGAAAGGCCGCCAGCGCCTGGGCCAGCGCGTCCTCGCCCTCCTGCTGCGCATCGATCTCCAGCACATCGCCGCGCACATTCCTGCCCTGGGCCGCCACGCAGGCGCGAAAGGCCGCCGTGCGCTCCAGGCGCGAACTCACACCCTGCAGCGGCTGCGTGACATAGAGCAGGTCCTGCCAGCCTTGCTGCACCAGGTGCGCGCAGGTGTCGCGCATGGCGGCTTCGTTGTCGAGCGCCACGAAATCCGCCGCCAGGCCCGCATGGCGGCGATCCACCAGCACCGCGGGCTTGCCGTGCAGGGTGGTCACGTCGGCCAGCCCCTCGCCCTGCCCCAGCGTGTTGAGGATGAAGCCGTCCACCTGGTAGCTCGCCAGCGCATCGATGGCGGCACGCTCGCGCTCGCGGTCGTTGCCCAGGTTGAACAGCATCACCAGGTAGCCCGCCTCCTGGCACGCCTTTTCGGCGCCGCGCAGCACGGCCACCGAATATGGATTGGTGATGTCGGCCACCACCAGCCCGATGAGGCGCGAGCGGCCGTGGCTGAGCGCCTGGGCCATGGGGCTGGGCACGTAAGCCAGCTTGGCGATGGCGGCCTCGACGCGCGCGGCGATGTCGGGGCTGAGCAGGCGCTCGCGGTGGTTGAAGTAGCGCGACACCGTGGCCTTGGACACGCCGGCCTCGGCCGCCACATCGGCGATGGTGGGGCGGGCGCGGGGCGTGGTCGATGGTGCGGGTGTCGGTGAGGTCATGCTTGCGCGGCGTTATACACGGCGGCGGGCCGCTCACCGGCCAGCGCCTGTAGCAAGCTGGTGGTGGCAAGCACGGCCATGGCGTGGCGCGTGCCGTGCGTGGCCGAGCCGATGTGCGGCAGCGGCGTCACGCGCGGGTGGGTGCGCAGGGGCGAGTCGAGCGGCAGCGGCTCGGTGGCAAACACATCCAGGCCCGCTGCGCGCAGCGTGCCGTGGTCGAGCGCGTGCAGCAGGTCCTGCTCCACCACCGTGGCGCCGCGCCCGCCGTTGATGAAGATGGCGCCGGGCTTCATGGCTGCAAAGACGTCGGCGTTGACCAGGCCCCGCGTGCTGCCAGACAGTGGCAGCATGGCCACCACAAAGTCGGACCGCGCCAGCAGCTCGGCCAGCGGCACGTGCGCAGCCTTGCCCACCAGTTCAGGCGCCGTGGCGGCCAGGTCCACCGGTCGGCGCGCGTGGTAGACCACCGGCATGCCAAAGCCCAGCGCCGCACGGCGCGCGATGGCCTGGCCGATGCGGCCAAAGCCCAGCAGCCCCAAAGTCTTGCCATGCACGTCGCTGCCGAACAGGTCTTCGCCGATGTTCCTGGTCCAGCGGCCCTCGCGCACCAGTTGCGCCAGTTCCACCACGCGGCGGCTGGTGGCCATGAGCAGGGCGAACACGGTGTCGGCCACGGTTTCGTCCAGCACGCCGGGCGTGTGGCACAGCACGATGCCCCGGGCCTGCAGTGCGTCGAGCGCGTAGTTGTCCACGCCCACCGACACGCTGGAGACCACCTCCAGCCGGGGAGCCCGCGCCAGCAGCGCGGCATCGACGGGGTAGCTCGACCCGATCAGCCCCTGCGCCTGGCCCAGCGCTGCGTCGAACAGTGCACGCTCTTCGGGCTTGCGCGGGTTGGCCTCCGTCGCGTCGTGCAGGGCCTGCAGGCGTGCCAGCTGGTCGGGCGGCAGTTCACGAAAGACCAGCACCTTCTTGCGCTCGGGCCTGCCCTGCACCGCCGGTGCGGACACGTTCACAGGCCGGCCTCCTGCAGCTGCGCCCGCGTGGGCAGGCCTTCGGTGTCGCCCAGCACCTGCACCGCCCGCGCGCCGATCCAGGCGCCGCGGCGCACGGCGGCGGGCACGGGTAAGCCTTCGAGCAGTGCGCTGATGATGCCCACCGCAAAGCCATCGCCCGCGCCCACGGTGTCCACCACCTGGGCCACGGGCACGCCGGGCACGCGGCCGGTGCCGGCCACGTCGCTATCGTAGTAGGCGCCCTCGGGCCCGAGCTTCACGACCACCAGCCTGGCGCCGCGCTCGCGGTAGAAGCGCGCCACGCCTTCGGGCGTGGTTTCGCCGGTCAGGAACACGCCCTCTTCCAGGCCCGGCAGCACCCAGTCTGCATAGCCGGCCAGGGTGTTGATCCAGTGGCGCATGGCCTCGGGCGACGCCCAGAGCGTGGGGCGCAGGTTGGGGTCGAACGAGATGGTGCGGCCCGCGGCGCGCGCGACCTCGAGCGTGCGGATGGCCGCCTGCAGGCTGGTGTCCGAGATGGCCGCGAACACGCCCGTGGCGTGCAGGTGGCGCGCGGACCGCAGCCAGGGCTCGTCCACATCGGCCGGCCCCATCTGGCTGGCGGCCGAGCCCTTGCGGTGGTATTCGACCTGCGGGTCGCGCCCGTCGGTCACGCGTTCCTTGAACTGAAAGCCCGTGCGCTGGGTGGCATCGCACACCACGTGCGAGCAGTCGATGCCTTCGCCGCGCATGGCGGCCAGCAGCGCGCGGCCCATGGAGTCGGTGCCCAGGCGGCTGGCCCAGCCCACCTTCAGGCCCAGGCGTGCCAGGCCAATGGCCACGTTGGTCTCGGCCCCCGCGGTGCGCTTGTGAAAGCCCGTGGCGTTCTCCAGCGGGCCGGGCTCGTTGGCCACCAGCAGCAGCATGGCCTCGCCGAACAGCGCCACGTCGAATGTGGTGTCGCCGGATTTGGAAACAGCGTCGCTCATGCAGCACCTCGCACCGCACGGATGAAGTCCACCTGCCCGCGCGTGACGGCCACCAGGTCGTCGCCCACCAGCGGGTACTCGATGGCATGCGGCACATCGGCGGGCAGCGCGCGCAGCACGGCGCGCCAGGGCGCCACCGACTCCGCCAGCGGCACCGCGATCCACTTGGCCGGCAGGCGCTGCACGCCCTTGCAGTGCACGTAGCGCACATGGGGCGCGAGGGCCTGTGCGGCCTGCAGCGGGCATTCGCCCTGCCAGTGCCAGTTGCCCATGTCGAAGGTCATGCCCAGGTCGAGCCCGGCCTGCGCCTGCGCCTGCGCGGCAAAGAATGCCTGCAAGGCGGCCAGCGTGCCGGCGGTGGCGGTCTGGTCGTTTTCGATCACCAGTTCCACCTGCGGGGTGGCGGCCAGCAGCGCCTTGAGGCGCTGCAGCGACGCCTCGGACCGCACGCCAAAGCCGCCGATGGACATCTTCAGGCGCGGCGCGTGCAGCACCTGCGATGCATGAATGCCGCGCTGCAGGGCGGCTTCGTCCAACTGGCCCTGCACGGTCCACAGGCCCTCGGGACTGGAATACACAGCGGCCAGGCCCGCCAGCCCGGGCAGCTCGGTGGCCGCGTCGCGCAGCAGCTCGCCGCGCACTTCCACGCCGTCGGCGCCCGCCTGGCGGGCCAGGTCGGTGCACCACAGCTGGCCGTGGCGTCCCGTTTCGGCCGCGCCGAAGGAGGACAGGGAGATCAATACCTTCATGGATGTTCTTTCAAGCCCGTCAGCCGGGCCTTCGTCAACGTGCGGCCACCACGGCCTCAGTGCGCGTGGTGGGAGCTCAGGATCTGGCCGAGGAACTGGCGCGTCTTCTCATGCTCCGGCTGGCCGAAGAACTGCGCGGGCGGCGCCTGCTCCAGGATCTTGCCGTCGGCCATGAAGATCACGCGGTCGGCCACGCTGCGCGCAAAGCCCATCTCGTGCGTCACGCACAGCATGGTCATGCCGTCCTCGGCCAGGCCGATCATGGTGTCCAGCACTTCCTTGACCATCTCCGGGTCCAGCGCCGACGTGGGTTCGTCGAACAGCATCACCTTGGGGGCCATGCACAGCGCGCGGGCAATGGCCACGCGCTGCTGCTGCCCGCCCGACAGCTGGCTGGGGTGCTTGTGCGCCTGCTCGGGAATGCGCACCCGCGTGAGGTACTTCATGGCGACCTCTTCGGCCTCGGCCTTGCTCATGCCGCGCGATCGCATGGGCGCCAGCGTGCAGTTCTCGAGGATGGTGAGGTGCGGAAACAGGTTGAACTGCTGGAACACCATGCCCACCTCGGCACGCACGGCGTCCACGTTCTTGCCGCCGGCGGTCAGCTCGATGCCGTCGACCACGATGCGACCCTTTTGCACCGTCTCCAGCCGGTTGATGCAGCGGATCAGCGTGGACTTGCCCGAGCCCGACGGCCCGCAGATCACGATGCGCTCGCCGGCCCGCACCGACAGGTCGATGTCGGTCAGCACCTGAAAGCTGTCGTACCACTTGTTGACCCCCTCCATCGTGATGATGGGGGGTGCACCGGCGGTGGTCTTCGTCGTCGTGACTGCGTCCGTCATTGTCAAAGGCTCCTGGGGTGGCTGGGGCTCACGCTCATCCGATATGGGTTATTGCAGCTTGGGCAGGTCCGCGCCCAGCCACTTCTGATACAGCTTGTTCAACTCGCCGTTGGCCGTGTTGCGCGCCACGAAGTCGTTCACCGCGCGGGTCAACTCGTCCTGGCCGGGGCGCAGGGCAATGCCCATGGCCTGCTGCAGCAGGTTGAATTTGTTCTCGAAGGTGTTGGCGGGCACGCGCTTGGCGATCTGCGCGGCCACGGTGACCGAGCAGCCGATGGCATCGACCTGGCCGGAGATCAGTGCCTGCATGGCCGATGCGTCGTCGTCGAAGCGGCGGATTTCGGTGCCCTCGGGCGCGGCCTTGGTCACGGCCACGTCCTGCGTGCTGGCACGGGCCACGCCCACGCGCACGCCCTTCAGGTCCGCCGCGCTCTTGATGGCACTGCCGGTCTTGCCGTACAGCACGATGGTGGCGGCCGCATAGGGTTGCGAGAACTGCACCTGCTTGGCGCGCTCGGGCGTGATGGCGAGCGACGCCACCAGCACGTCGACCTTGTTGGTCAGCAGGAAGGGAATGCGGTTGGGGCCGGTGACGGGCACGATGTTGGCCTTCACACCCAGCTCCTTGGCCAGCAGCTTGGCCACGTCGGCGTCGTAGCCGTCGGGCTGGTTCTGCGCGTTGGTCGTGCCGTAAGGCGGGAAGTCCACCAGCATGCCGATGGTGAGCTCGCCCTTTTTCTTGATGTCGGCCACGGACTGTGCCGAGGCCAGCGGCGCAAACGCCGTGAGCGCGGCGCCCAGGCCCAGTGCGGCCAAGGCGGTGGTGACGGTGCGGCGGTGCAGGGAAAAGGTCATGGCATGTCTCCTGGTAGTGGTTATGAACGAGAGATAAAAAAGCAATGAATGAACGAAGGCGCTGTTGGCGTTGGCGGCGATGCCGTCAGCGCGCCAGCGCCCGGGCCCGCTTGCGCTCCATGCGCGCGGCCAGCAGCGACAGCGGCCAGCAGATCACGAAGTACAGCGCCGCCACGGTGGTGAACACATGCAGCGGCTGGAAGGTGGCGTTGTTGATGATCTGCCCGGCCCGCGTGATCTCGGTGAAACCGATGATGGCGGCCAGCGATGTGCCCTTGATGATCTGCACCGTGTAGCCCACGGTGGGTGGCAGCGCGATCTTGAAGGCCTGCGGCAGCACCACGAAGCGCATGCGGTTGATGTAGCTCAGGTTCAGGGCCTGCGCGGCCTCCCATTGGCCGCGCGGCACCGCCTCGATGCAGCCGCGCCATATCTCGGCCAGAAACGCCGCGCTGTTGAGCACCAGCGCCACGCCCGCCGCCACCCAGGGGTTGATGTCCAGCCCCAGCACCGGCGCGCCGAAGAAGATCAAAAACAGCTGCAGCAGCAGCGGCGTGCCCTGAAACACCTGGATGAACACGCGCGACGCATTGCGCGCCACGGCGCTCTCGGACGTGCGCGACAGCGCCACCACAAGGCCCAGCAGCGCCCCGCCGACGAAGGCAATGGCCGACAGCGCCAGTGTCCACTGCGCGGCCTGCAGGATGAAAAGGAATTCGGAGACTCCGAAGGTACGCATGGTCCGGGTCTCTTTATCGGCGGTCGGGGTAGTTGAGCGCGCGCTGGTAGATCAGCTTGAACAGCGCAGAGAACGACAGCGCCAGCACCAGGTAGATCAGCGCCACCACGATGTAGATCTCGAAACTGCGGAAGGTCTGCGACTGCAGGTTCGCCGCCACCGAGGTCAGGTCGTCCGCCGAGATCACCGACACCACGGCCGAGCTGAGCATCAGCAGGATGAACTGGCTGGTGAGCGCGGGGTAGATGGCCTTGAGCGCGGGTTTGAGGATGACGAAGCGAAAGATCTCCCAGGGCTTCAGGTTGAGCGCCTTGCCCGCCTCGATCTGCCCCTTGGGGATGGACTCGATGCCCGCCCGCACGATCTCTGCCGCGTAGGCCCCCAGGTTGACCACCATCGCCGTCAGCGCCGCGGTGTAGGGCGACCAGCGCAGGCCGATGGACGGCAGCGCGAAGAAGAAGAAAAACAGCTGCACGATGAACGGCGTGTTGCGGATGACCTCGATGTACGCGTTGATCAAGAACCGCAGCCACGCCGGCCCGCCCGTCTTGCCCCAGGCGCAGAACACGGCCACCACCAGCCCCAGCACCGTGGCCGTGAGCGACAGCTGCACGGTGATCCACGTGCCTTTGAGCAGCAGCGGCCATGCGGCGAAAACGGCGTCGAACTGGAACTGGTAATTCACGGCGTGGGTGGTTCGGAGTGGATGCGCAGAGTTTATGAAACCGGTTTCACAACCACATCGGGGATTACCCGAGCGCCCCCAAAAACAGGCGCCGGGCCCACATCCAACCCCCAGCCCCCACCAGGCACCACGCGTGGGCGAAAATGCCGCATGCCCTCCTTCCGCCCCGAACCCCCTTACACCCACGGCCAGGCCGAGCGAACCGCAGTGCTGCTGTGCAACCTGGGCACGCCCGACGCCGCCACCGCGCCCGCCGTGCGGCGCTACCTGGCGCAGTTTCTGGGCGACCACCGCGTGGTGGAGATCCCGAAGCTGGCGTGGTGGCCCATCCTGCACGGCATCATCCTGCGCACCCGCCCCGCCAAGTCGGCCGCCAAGTACGCCAGCATCTGGACGGCCGAGGGCTCGCCCCTGGCGGTGTGGACGGCCAGGCAGGCCACGCTGCTGCGTGGCTGGCTGGGCGAGGCTGGGCACGCAGTGCTGGTGCGCCACGCCATGCGCTATGGCAACCCTTCCATCGACAGCCAGCTCGACGCCTTGAAGGCCGAGGGCGCCACGCGCATCCTGATCCTGCCGCTGTACCCGCAGTACTCCGGCACCACCACGGCCAGCCTGTTCGACGCGGTGTACGCCTGGGCCGCACGCACCCGCCACGTGCCCGAACTGCGCTTCGTGAACCGCTACCACGACGCCCCCGGCTACATCGACGCGCTGGCCCGCACCATCGAAACCCACTGGAAGCACCACGGACAGCCCGACCAGCTGGTGATGAGCTTTCATGGCGTGCCCGAGCGCACCCTGCACCTGGGCGACCCCTACCACTGCGAGGCCCGCAAGACCGGCCGCCTGCTGGCCGAGCGCCTGGGCCTGCGCGCGGAGCGCTACCGCATCACCTTCCAGTCGCGCTTTGGCAAGGCCAAGTGGCTGGAACCCTACACCCAGCCCACCATCGAGGCGCTGGGCAAGGCCGGCACGCGGCGCGTGGACGTGGTGTGCCCCGGCTTCACCAGCGACTGCCTGGAGACGCTGGAAGAAATCAACATGGAAGTGCGCGAGGCCTTCTTGCACGCGGGCGGCAAGGAGTTCCACTACATCCCGTGCCTGAACGACAACAACCACTGGATCACGGCCCTCAGCCGGGTGGCGCAGCAGCACCTGGCGGGCTGGCCCACCGAGGCGCCCACCGCCGCGGCGCTGGCCGATGCGCGCAGCCATGCGCAGGCAGGGGGCGCACCTGCCGGGCCCTGCCCTGTGTCCCATTGACTGGTCACTATATTTTTTATAGCTACTAGCGCTTATCCATCAAGCGCTAGCGGCCATTTTCATTCAAATTCTGGAGACGGCAGCCCCTGACAACCGCGCAGCTTGCGCACCCCAACACGCTGGCCTGCCCTCTCCCACCCACCCTGTACCGATGCCCGCCTTCGCCCTCGCCCCCCACCAGCTACGGCTGACGATCGACCCCGCCACGCTGGGCTTTGCCAGCACGGCCGAACTGCAGGACTTGGCCCTGCCCTGGATCGGCCAGGAGCGCGCGCAGGCCGCCGCGCAGTTCGGCCTGGGGCTGCACCAGCCCGACTACCACCTGTTCGTGCTGGGCGAAGTGGGCAGCGGGCGCGCGTCGCTGCTGCGCCAGGCCATGCAGGCTGCGGCGGCAGAACGCGCCGTGCCGCCCGACCTGTGCTACCTGCACAACTTCGACAAGCCCGACCACCCCCTCGCCCTGCGCCTGCCGGCGGGCCAGGGCCGGCAGTTGCGCCAAGGCATGGCCGACATGGCCAAGAACCTGCAGGCCGATATCCCGAAACACCTCGCAGCCGCCGACTTCAAGGCCGAGGCGGAGCGCATCGAGAAAACCTGGCAAGCGCAAGAGAGCGAGGCCTTTGCCGTGCTGGACGCGTTTGCCGAGGCGCGCCAGTTCCGCATTTCGCGCGAAGGCGGGCAGATGGTGTTCACCCTCACCGGCCCCAAAGGCCAGCCGCTGACAGAAGCCGAAGCCCGCGCCTTGCCCCGCGAGCGCCGCGCAGAGATTGACGCCGCCGAGCACGCCTTGCGCACCGAGATCGCCCGCTTTCTTGAAGCCGCACGCCCGCTGGAGCGCGCCCGCGACGACGCCCTGGCCACCCTGCGCCGCCAAACCATCAAGCCCCTGGTGGAACACGCCCTGCACGACATCCGCCAGGGCCTGCGCAAGCAGATCAAGGACACCGTCAAGCTCACGCACTGGCTTGACCAAGTGGAGCATGCGGTGCTGGCCGACATCGACCTGTTCGAGCCCCTGGGCGCCGAACGCGGTGGCGACCAGGGCACCGACGCCGAAGACGACCGCAAGGATGCGCTCGATGACCTGCTGGCCCGCTGCCAGGTGAACCTGGTGGTGGACAACCACGGCCGCACCGCCGCGCCCGTGGTGGTGGAAGACAACCCCACCCAGCGCACGCTGTTTGGCAGCATCGAGCACGGCTCGGACGCCGACACCGTGCAGGCCGACCACACCGGCATCCACGCGGGCAGCCTGCTCAAGGCGCATGGCGGCTTCATCCTGCTGCACCTGCACGACCTGGCTGCCGAAGAAGGGCTGTGGCAACGCCTGCGCCGCTTCTTGCGCTGCGGCCGCCTGCAGATCGAAGATGCCAGCGGTGGCCCCGGCCACGCGCCGGGCGGCGCAGCGGCGCTGCAGCCCGAGCCGGTGGACGTGGATGTGAAGATCGTGCTGATCGGATCGGTGGACGAGTACTACGCGCTGCAAGACGCCGACCCCGACGCCGCACGCCGCTTTCGCGTGAAGGTGGATTTTTCAGACCACTTTGCCGCCACCCCTGCCACGCACCACGCCACCGCCATCCTGGTGGCGCAGGTCTGCAAAAAGCGCGGCCTGCCCCACTTCGGCCCCGACGCCGTGGCCCTGCTGCTGGAGCAAACCCACCGTGAGGCCGATGACCAGCGCCGCCAGAGCGCGCGCTTTGCACACACCGAAGCGCTGGCCATCGAAAGCGCCGCCCTGTGCAAGGCGCGCGGCGGCACGCTGGTGCAGGCGGGCGACGTGTTGGCCGCCCTGGCCGCCCGCACCCAGCGCCACAACCAGCCCGAAGAAGAACTGCACGACTCCATCACCGAAGGCGAGCGCCTGATCTCGCTGGCGGGCTCCATCACCGGCCAGATCAACGCCATGACGCAGATCGACCTGGGCGACTACCGCTTCGGCTTCCCCGTGCGCATCACCGCGCGCACCTTTGCCGGGCAAGAGGGCCTGCTCAACATCGAGCGCGAGGTCGATATGTCCGGCCCCATCCACGACAAGGGCGTGCTGATATTGCACAGCTACCTCACCGCCCTGTTCAGCCACGTGGCACCCCTGGCGCTCAACGCATCCATCGTGTTCGAGCAGGAATACAGCGGCGTGGAAGGCGACTCGGCCTCGTGCGCCGAGCTGTATGCGCTGCTGTCCAGCCTGTCAGGCCTGCCCCTGCGCCAGGGCATTGCTGTGACCGGCGCGCTCAACCAGCACGGCGAGGTGCTGCCCGTGGGCGGTATCAATGAAAAGATCGAAGGCTGGTTCCAGGCCTGCATGGCGACGGGGCTCGACGGCACGCACGGCGTGCTGATCCCCGCGCGCAACCAGCGCCACCTGATGCTGGACCGCACGGTGCTGGACGCGGTGGAGCGCGGCCTGTTTCATGTCTACACCATGGGGCATGTGAGCGAGGGGATTGCGCTGCTGACGGGGGAGGCGTCGGGGATGAGCCCGGCGGAGTTGTTGCAGGCGCAGGCGGATGAGCTGGCCGGAGGGGCTGCTACGGTGGAGGACACGGTGATGCAGCGCGCGGAGCTGACCTTGCGCGCGTACCGGCGCGCTTGTCAGATCGCGGGGGCTGCGCGGAGGGGGCGAGGGGTTCGGGGGCGGTAGTTAGGTCCGTACCCCATAGACGGATTTTGCAAAAGAGCTCAGTGAGTGACCGTACACAAGTACTTGTGGTCTCGTTGAGACGGCGGCGGACGATGAGAGTCAATCTGGAGGAATCAGCTTGCTCGAAAGCATCGTGCTTAGGAACGGCGAGGAAGCTGGAGACATCACGCTGGATGTCATTGCCGAGGCGCCTCTCTTTTATCAAAACAGTCGCATCGTTGTTGGGCACGGATTTGCGGGCCGCCGGTCCGGCAGATGCCGCAAATTTCTATCAACGGCCAGCGCGCAGGTGGACTGGCCGGGCTGCAGGCAGCATTGGCGCAAATCGCCCCGCAGACTCCGACTTAACGGCCAGAACTACCGGTACTGCGCCGCGGTGATGAACTCGCTGAAGGTCTCACACCACACGATCACGGTGTTGAACTTCGTAAGGTCCACGCCCTGCGGCACCGGGACGATGAAGTTGTTGAACGTCTTCACATCCCCCACGCGCAGCATCTGGGGCTTGAGGCGCTTGAATTCGGCCTCGGTCTCGACAAACTCGGGCGACAGGTAGAGCTTGTAGTCCGGCCCCGGGGCCAGCTTGCCCAGCAGGCTGACGGCCTGCGGGCCGAGGGACACGGCGCCCTCGCCCCAGTGCAGGGCGTCGCTGTCCTTGAGGTCACGGCGGAAGGTGGCCGTCCATGGGGCAGTGGGCAGGCTGGATTGGATCTCCTGCTGCGTGGGCGCATCCGGCGCTATCAAGATCGGCAGCACATACACACCCAGCGCAAACCCCAAAGCCAGGGCAAGCAGGTGCGAGGCGATGAGCAGCAGGGGTTTCATGGCGAGGGGTTGAGTGGTGTGGGCCCAATGTACCGCGCAGCGCCCTCGCCTTCAACGCTGCGCGACTCCCCGCTCCATCCGTTCAGAATGCGCGTGCCAGAAACCCGTCTACCAGCGCGTAATGCTCCGGCACATTGAGCGCGGGGGCATGGCCGCAGCCGGGCACCTCCACCACCTGCGCCAGCCCGCGCGCGCCGGGGCCCCGCGTGAGCATCTCGGCGGTGGTCTCGCGCAGCACCAGGTCGGATTCCGCACCGCGCAGGCACAGCACGGGGATCTCCAGCGCGTCGTAGTGGTCCCAGATCAGATAGTCGTTGGTGTGGTGCGTGAACTGCTGCACCATGGCCGGGTCGTAGTGCGGCGTCACGCGGCCGTCGGGCAGGCGCCGGGTCGAGGTCTCGGTCAGGCGACTCCACTGCGCATCGCTGAGCCAGCCGTAGGGTTGGTACACCTGCCGGAAGAAGGCTTCCAACTCCATCACGGTGTCAAACGAGGGCGGGTGGCCCGCATAGGCCTTGATGCGCTCGAGCGCGGCATCCGCCAGGCGGGGCGCGTTGTCGTTGAGCAGCAGGCTGGCGATGCGCTCCTTGAGCTGCGGCTGGAACAGGCCCGATGCGCACACCGTGCCGATCGCCCCACCCATCGACGTGCCCACCCAGTGCGCCTTCTCGATGCCCAACTGGTCGAACAGGCCGGCCGCGATGCGCGCGTAGAACGACAGGCGGTACTCGTCCTGCGGCGCCCGCGCCCACTGGCTCAGGCCCCGGCCGATGGTGTCGGGGCAGATCACGCGGTAGCGCGGGGCGAGGTGCGCGGCGAGTTCGTCCATGTCGCGCCCGGTGCGCGCCAGGCCGTGCCATGCCACCACCACGGGGGCATCGCGCGCGCCCCACTCCATGTAGTGGATTTCATAGCCGGCGCAAGTGGCGTAGCGCGAGATGGGGGACATGGTGGCAACCTTTGGGAACAACAGATGGAAAACAGGTGGCGGCCGGCTACTTCATGAGGCGGCCATTGCTGCCAATGACGGTGACCTCGACATAGCGCGAGCCGATGCGGTTGGTGGGCGAATAGCCCAGCGTGATGCCGCCCAGGTCATAGCTCTGCATCGACTCCAGCGCCTTGACGACCTTGGTGCGCGTGGGCAGGGGCCCGGCGCGGCGCAGGGCTTCGACCAGTACCTTGGCGCCCAGGAACTGCTCGAAGCTGGTGTAGTTGACCTCGGCATCGGGCGCGTATTTCTTGAGCAGCGACTGGTACTCGCGCACCACCGGCAGCTGAGGCCGGTAGGGGTACGGCACCACCTGGCTGATGCCCAGGCCGTGGGCGTTTTTCAGGCCCGCCAGCTTGACCAGTTCGGTCGGGTCCACCACGGAGATGTTGTACAGCTGCGCGCCGCCGCCCTGCTCGCGGTAGCGCTGGATGAACGCGGCCGCGGGCTTGTTGACGGCGATCATGATGACGGCATGCACGTCGGCCGCCTTGATGGCCTTCACGGCATCGTCCACCTTGTCGGTGTTGCGTTCATAGCCGGCCGCCACCACGAGCTTGAGGTTGCGCTTGGCCAGCGCCGCCTCCACGCCCGCCAGGCCCGCCTTGCCAAAACCGTCGTCCTGGTACATCACGGCCACGCGGTTCATGCCCAGCGTGGTGAGCTGCTGGACCATGTGTTCAGTCTCGTCCGCATACCCGGCGCGCACATGGAAGATCCACGGGTTGAAAGGGTTGCGCAGGGATTCGCCCCCCGTGTAGGGCGCCACCAGCGCGGCGCCGCCCTGCTCCAGCACGCCGTCGGCCAGCAGCTGGGTGATGTTGGCCGTGCCCGCGAAACCGTACAGCGCCACCACCTCGGGCCTGGCCAGCATCTCGCGGGTCAGCTTCACGGTGTCGTCCACCTTGTAGGCATCGTCCACCACCGCCTGGCGGATGGAGGCGCCATGCACGCCGCCCTGGGCGTTGATCCAGTCGAAGTAGATCTTGCCGCCCAGCACCATCTGCGCGCCGGTGCTGGCCAGCACGCCCGACAAGGGCGCCACCTGCCCCACCACGATCTCGGCGGCACGCGCGGGCGCAGTGCCGCCAGCGGCGCCAAGGGCCAGCACAACGGGCACCGCCAGCGCCGACGCCATGCGGCGGCCCCAGGTCTTCATCACAGCGTTCATACATCCATCCTTTGCGCCAGAAACACATGGCCCCGGCGCCACGCCCACCGCGGGCGCGGCACACGGGGTGATTCCCTCTTTCGCCAGCCGGGGGCCCGCGTCAGTCGGGGATGGAGATGGCGCCTGCCGCAATGGCAATGGCATTGGCCGCAGCGGGCACGGTGGCCAGTGGCGGCACGTTGGCGGCAGTGATGGCCGGCGCGCTGCCGGGTGTGCCGCCCCGGGGCACGGTGCGCACCACTTGGCTGGCGGGCAAGGCCTTGCCATTGGCCAGGTGCTCGTACACGGCATCGAGCGCGTGGTTCAGGTACACGTGCAGCGGTACGTAGCGCGTGTCGTAGCCCGGCAGCACCGTGGGCAGGCCGATGAAACTGTCGAAATGCTGGGCGTTGGCCACTTCCACATAGCTGAGCCGGCTGGCTGCGCCCTCGATCTTCTTGTTCAACGCGGCATAGGGGCGCGAGGTGTGGCTCACGGGCAGCAGCGCATCGGCCCGGCCGTGCACGATGACGGCGGGCTTGCCCCGCAGGTTGCCGTTGCGGCGGGTTTCATCCACGCCGGCCTGCAGCTTCCTGGCCGCTGCGTCGGTGCCGGTGACCAGGTTGCGCAGGCACAGCGCGCCCGCCGTGTTCCAGTCGGCCACGCCCGCGTCCGAGAACGACAGGAAGTCGCGCGCCGGGCCCAGCTTGCCCAGGTTGTTCACGAGGTTGATGCCACCGGAAGGCGGCACGCCGTTGCCGGTGGCGAACATGCCCGGCAACGCTGCGGCCGCCAGGGGCACCACCGCGCCCGTGGTCGCCGTGGCCGCGTAGCTGAAGCCGCACAGGTGGTCCTTCACGCTGCTGCGCGACAGGCTGTTGGCAAAGGTCACCGCCACGGCCGGGGCCACTTCGAACGCGGCCAGCGACGCATGCAGGTCGTTCGACTCGGGCTCCCAGCCATAGGCGCGCAGCTTTTGCAGCGCCTCTTCGGCCTGCGCTGCGGTGGTGGAGGCCGACAGCAGCCCCGCCGTCTTGAGCGCCGCGCAGCGGTTGGGCGCGATGGGCAGCGCCGCGCTGGCAAACCCGGCCGCGAACGCCGCGGCGAAGGGGCTGGCGCTGACCGACGGCGCCAGCGATGCACAGGCCTGGTACAGGTTGGCGTAGGTGGTGAAGTCCACCAGCGTCTTGCCCGTGACCGCCACCTCGGTGCTGCCACGGCGCACCGTGACGCCAGGGTTGGCGGGCAGCTCCAGCGCGGGCTCGGACACGGCCACGCCGCTGATCAGGCCCTGCGTGTCCTGCTCGGCGGCGGCGATCGCCGCGCCGCCACCGTTGGAAATGCTGGACGCAATCACGATGGTGTTGCGGGGCGTGAGCGTCTTCAGGCGCTGGCCGGCCGCGTTGGTCTCGCCGTGGCGCTGGTTGAGGACGTAGTAGCCGAACTCCACCGCCTGCAGCGTGGTGGTGCCCCAGTCCTTCTCGGCGTTCTGGCCTGAATGGGCATGCTTGAAGGCGAAGCGGTCGGGGGTGGCCTTGTTGAAGGCCGCGAGCTCCGATGCCGTGAGCCCGGCATTGAAGGCCGCATCCTTGCCCGCCGCGGTGGCGGTGGTCCGGGTGCCGTCGATGAGCGGCACGGTGTCGTTCTGCAGGTCGTGCGGCGCACCGCCCGTGCCCTTGTCCGAATACGCCACGGCGCAGCCGCGCTTGAGGCCCCACTCGCCCGTGGAGATGCCGCCATACACGCCGCGCGAACCCGATGTGGTCGCGGTGATCATGCAGGGCTTCCTGGGATCGAAGCTCGCAGGCACCTGCACCATCAGGGTGACGTTCTTGCGGCCCGTGCCGTCGTCGGCGAACGCGATGTACTCGGTGCCCGCCACCTTGCCCTCGCCCGCCGTGACCTTGCCCTGCGCGTCCACGTTGGGGCCGTACAGCAGGCCGTAGCCACCCGCGGCCGTCATGTCGAGCATGGCGCGGTAGTTGGTGTGGATGGCCGTGCGGCGCAACTCGGCGGCGGTGGGCTTGAGCGGGTCGGCATAGGCGGGCGGCAGCGCCGCCGCCATGCCGGTGGCACCGAGGCCCGCGGTCAACAGGTCGTTGCTGCTGCCGTCATAGGCAGTCTCGGCAATGGCGCCCAGGTATGCGGGCTTTGCATTGAGGGGGACTTGCTCGCCATCCCCACCGCCACAGGCGGCGAGAACGGCGGCTGCCACCGCGGCGGGAACGAACGGACGAAACCCTGTCTTCATGCTCATCATGTGCTTGTCTCCTGGTATTTTTCTTCGCGTTGCTTCTTGCACAGCTGACCCATGCCCCTTCCGCACCAGCCCGCGTGCGGGAAGGGGCCGCCTACCCCGCCTTGCGCGCAGCTGCCGCGCGCAGGCGCCCCACCACACCGGTAGGGAAGTAATACACCGACAGAACGAACAGCACGCCCAGCCACAGCAGCCAGCGGTCCGGCGAGAGCAGCGCAGACAGCCAGGGCAGGCCCGAGGTGGCCTCGTGCCCCAGGCGCAGCAGGTCCTGCAGGTAGCTTTGCGCCACCAGGAAGAGCACGGCGCCGATGGCCGATCCGTAGATGGTGCCCATGCCGCCGATCACCACGATGAGCAGGCAGTCCATCATGATTTCGAAGCTGAGCGAGGTGTCGGGCCCGTTGTAGCGCAGCCAGAGCGCGAGCATCGCGCCCGCCATGGTGGCGAACAGCGCCGACAGCACGCTCGACGTGGTGCGGTACACCACCACGCGGTAGCCGATGGCCTCGGCGCGGAACTCGTTCTCGCGGATGGCCTGCAGCACGCGGCCGAACGGTGAATTGACGATGCGCAGCAGCGCCAGCACCAGCGCCACGGCCGCGACGAACAGCAGGTAGTAGCAGATCAGGCGGCCGTCGATGGCCACGCCCAGGAAGGGCTCCTCGAAGGGCTCGAAACTGGGCGACAGGATCTCGGGCACCTTGAAGGTCAGGCCGTCCTCGCCGCCCGTGATGTCGGACAGCTGCGAGGCCAGCGTCTGGAACGCCGCGGCCACGGCCAGCGTGATCATCGCGAAGAAGATGGCGCGCACCCGCAGCGAGAACAGCCCCACCGCCAGCGACAGCAGCAGCGACAGCAGCAGCGCGCCGCCAATGCCCACGCCCAGCGCCGTCCAGGTCGGCCCCAGGCGGGTGGTGGCCACCGCGATGCCGTAGGCCCCGATGCCGAAGAACATGGTGTGCGCGAAGCTCACGATGCCGGTGTAGCCCAGCAGCAGATCGAAGCTGGCCACCAGCACCACGAAGATCAGCACCTTGGCTGCCACCGACAGCGCCTTGACGCCCGGGAACAGGAAGGGTGCAAACGCCAGCCCGATGAGGATGGCCACCAGGATCACCGCGAGCACCTTGCTGCGCGGGTAGTCGTTGGAAAGAAGTCGGTTCAGCATGTCTTGGGGCTCCTCTTCAACGGTTCGCGACCGGGTACACACCCTGCGGACGCCAGAGCAGGATCGCAACCATCAGCGCGATGTTGGAGAACAGCGCCACCTTGGGCACCAGGAAGCCGGTGTAGTTGGCCATGAGCCCCACCAGCAGCGCGCCGATGAGGGCGCCGCCCGTGGACCCGAGGCCGCCGATGATGATCACGATGAAGATCAGCACGTTGACCTGCGCGCCCATCTGCGGCACCACGTTCTGCTGGTACAGGCCCCACATCACCCCGCCCAGGCCCGCCAGGGCCGAGCCCACCACGAACACGCCGATGAACAGGCGGCGGATGCGGTAGCCCAGGCTCTCGACCATCTCGCGGTCCTGCACGCCGGCGCGGATGAGCAGGCCGACCTTGGTGCGCGACAGCGTCCAGGCCAGCACGGCGAACACCAGCAGCCCCACGGCCACGGCCACCAGGCGGTATTTCTCGATGGCGGCATCGCCAATGAGCAGCGAGCCACGCATGCCCTCGGGCAGCGGCAGCGGGATCTGCGCGGGGCCCCAGATGACCTTGATGAGTTCTTCACCAATGATCATGCCGCCCATGGTGATGAGGATCTGCTTGAGGTGCTGGCCGTACACGGGCCGCACGATGAAACGCTCGAACGCCAGGCCCACCGCGCCCGCCACGGCCATGGCCACCAGCATGGCGGGCAGCACGGCCAGCAGGTTGCGCCACAGCTCGGCGCTTTGCGTCCAGTCGCCCATGGTGCCCAGCACGCTGGTGGCCACGAAGGCGCCCAGCGCGATGAACACGCCGTGGCCAAAGTTGAGCACGTCCATGAGGCCGAACACCAGCGTGAGGCCCGAGGCGATGATGAACACGATCATGCCCATGGCCAGCCCCGCCACCGTGAGCGTGAGCCAGGTGCTGGGCGAGCCGATGAAGGGCAGCACCAGCAGTGCCAGCGCGGGCACCAGGGCCAGGGGCTTCCAGTCGAAGTCGCGGGTGATGCTCATGCCCGGTCTCCTTGCGTGGCAAGCGCCACGCGCTTGAATGCTATATTTTTAATAGCTTTCGGCGCCTTGCCATCCAGCGCCAGAGGCCAAAATAGCTTGAAATTTTTTGTGGAATTCATAGTGCCAACCCCAGCAGCGACCGCTGCAGTGCCTCGTCCTGCGCCAGCGCGGCCATGCTGCCCGCATGCACCACCTGGCCGTTGTCCATCACAGCCACGGTGTCGCCGAGCCGCTTCGCGAAGTTGATGTTCTGCTCCACCAGCAGGATGGTCACGCCGCTCTTCTTGAGCTGGTCGAACGCCTCGATCATGTTGTTGATGATGGCGGGGGCGAGGCCCTTGCTCGGCTCGTCCACGATGAGCAGGTCGCGCGGCTCGACGATGGCGCGGCTCACGGCCACCATCTGCTTTTGCCCGCCGCTGAGCTTGCCGGCCGGGTGGTTCCAGAATTTCTCCACGGCCGGGAAGAGCTTGAAGATCCATTCGAGCCGTGCCGTGTCCATCTGCGCCGCGTTCTTGGCGCCGCACGCGGCCAGCAGCATGTTTTCCTTCACGGTCAGGTCCGCGAAGATGCCCATGTTCTCGGGCACGTAGGCGATGTTCATGCCCGCGATCTGCGGTGTGTTCAGCGCCGTGATGTCCTTGCCCCCGAAGTGGACCGAGCCCTGGGACGCATGCCACAGGCCCATGATGGTGCGCAGCGTGGTCGTCTTGCCCGCGCCGTTGCGGCCCAGCAGCATGGTGAGCTGGCCCTTGGGCACGGCCAGGTCGACGCCGTGCAGGATGTGGTACGCGCCGATGTGGGTGTGCACGCCCTTGAGTTCGAGCAGGTTGCCGGTATTGTTGTTGGTGGTGGTGGTCATGCTGCCGCCTCCTTCGTCACGCCCAGGTAGGCCTCTTGCACCACGGGCGAGGCGATCACTTCTGCCGGCGGGCCGTCGGCCACCAGCGTGCCGTTGGTCAGCACGATGATGCGGTCGGCCAGCTCGCGCACCACGTCCATCTTGTGCTCCACCAGCAGGATGATCTTGGTCTTGTCTTTTTTCAGCTCGCGGATCAGGTTCAGGATCACGGGCGCCTCGTCGTGGCTCATGCCGGCCGTGGGCTCGTCGAACATGTAGACCTGCGGCTCCAGCGCCATGAGCAGCGCCACTTCGAGCTTGCGCTGGTCGCCGTGCGGCAGGCTGGCCACAGGGGTGTCGCGGCGCTCGTGCATGGCCACCGTGTGCAGGATGGCCAGCGCCCGTTCGGTCAGCGCGCGGTGGTCGCTCCAGATGCTCCACAGGTTCAGGCCCCGGCGGTGCTTGCCCTCCTGCGTGGCCTGCACGGCCAGGCGCACGTTCTCCAGCACGCTGAGGTTCGGGAACAGGTTGGTGAGCTGAAACGCCCGGCCCAGGCCCGCATGCGTGCGCGCCGAGACCGACTGGCCCGTGAGGTCCTGCCCGCCCAGCGTGACGCTGCCCGCCGTGGCGCGCAGCTGCCCCGAGATGAGGTTGAAGTACGTGGTCTTGCCCGCACCGTTGGGGCCCACGATGGCGGTCAGCGTGCCGGGCTCGAAGGAGCAGGTCACGGCGTTGACCGCCACGTGGCCGCCGAAGCGGATGGTCAAGTCCTTGGTGGCCAAGGTGCTCATGGGTGGTGTTTCACTTTCACGGTCGTCGTCATTTCATTCAAAGAGCCCGGCAACCCAGCCCTGCGGCGGGATGCCAAGACCTGCACTGCGTTTTCATCGCCAAACAGTCTCCGCAACTGGCGCGGGCGAAACCAGCAATCGCCGCGCAAGGGCCGCCCAAGCTGCACAGCGGCGTTTCTCCTGCGTGCGCTGGCGCCTCCCCTTCCCGAATGGCGCAGCCCTCCGAGAGAAGGGGGAAGACGCGAAGCGGCTCACGGGGTTGTACATGCTTCAGCAGGTACCGATCACGTAGTACCCGGGGCTGGTCTGCTTGAGCGTGGTGGTCACGAACACGTTCCACCAGCCCATGCCCTGGTTGGAGCCCAGGGCATACGCGAAGCCCGCATAGGCGTACGCCCGGCCCGCGAGGGTGTGCGCATAGTTGCTGGCCGTGGTGCAGGTGCCCGTGCCGCCACCCGGCGCCGCCAGCGTGGTGCCGGATGCCGCGGCGGACACGGCGCCTTCGGCGCCGTTGGCATCGGCGGCACGCACGGTCCAGCTGTAGGTGGTGGAAGCGGCCAGGCCGGTGTCGCTGTAGTTCGTGGCGGTCACGGGCAGCGCGTTGACCTTGTTGGCGTTGCGGTACACGTTGTAGCTGGCAGCGCCCGAGACGGCATTCCAGGCAATCGCCATGCTGCTGGCGGTGGCGCCCGAGGTGCTCACGCCCGTGGGGGCAGGCAGGTCCACCGGCGGGTTGGTGGTGCCGCCGCTGGAGACCCGGTCCACCATGGCCTTGATGGCCGCCATCTGCGGACCGGACTTCTTGGCGTAGTTGGCGTTGTCGTAGCCCCACCAGTCAAAGCAGCTGTTGGTGGCGGCCGTGCTGGTCTGTGGGTACAGCATCACCATGTTGTTGGTGTCGGCCCAGCGGTTGTAGCCGGTGTTGCGCACGTACTGCTGCTGCACATCGCTGATGTTCTGCTTGCAGCCATGCAGCACCACATGCAGCTTGCAGGTGGTGCTGCCGCCCGCCTGGCAGGCCTGCGGCACATAGGCCCAGCCCGTGGCGGCCATGCCGTGGTTGGAGATGAATTCGCTCTGGTTGAACTCGATGAAGTTGCCGGTGGGCAGCGCCGCGTTGTTGCGTGCATTGAGCGGGCCGTACAGGTGCTGCAGCATGGCACCGGCCAGGTCGAAGTTGCAGTTGCTGATGTAGGGCGCGGCCTTGGTGGTGCAGCCGTTGCCGTAGTCGTCGGTGACCATGGCGTGCTCGGCCGCGATGTCCTTCTTGTAGACCACGTTGGCGGCCGGCACGAAGCTGTTGTAGTAGGTGCGCAGGGCATCCATCACGCCGGTCTTGACCGCACTGTCGAGCGTGCCCGAGAACAGGTAGACCTTCGAGTTCTGGAGATTGGCCACGGGGTCGATGGCGCCTTGGCTGGCCCAGGTGTTGGTGGTGCTGACCAGCGTGCTGGTGGGAATGCCCGCCGGGCTGGCCATGCAGCGCCCCGTGGCATTGACGACCGAGCCCTCGGCGCAATAGAACGGCCCGCCCGCGACCACGCCCACCCCTTTGGCAAACGTGGCCGAATACGCCACGTGCAGCTGCACGGCCATGAAGCCGCCAGCCGACAGGCCCGACACGGTGGTCTGGGTCTTGTCGATCTTGAGCGCGGGCAGGTTGACGGCGGCCATCGCGCCGCCCGCTGCGCACATTGAAATTACAGCCCCTGCTGCAGCCGCCCGGATGAAATTGAAAGCCATGTTGTCTTGTCTCCAAATAATTTTGAGAAAAACCGACCCTGCCCCCGTGTGATCCGGGGGTTCATGCATCAATTCACTGGAAAAAGAGGGGCGGCCGCCCCTGCGGGATGAACCCCGAAGGAGCAGGATGGTTGTCCTGTCCGTCGGGCCTCGCTAACGCATCGAAAAAACCGGCCTATCGCTTGTTGCGGATCGGCACGTTCATTTCTTCAGGCTTGATCTCGCGCACCAGCTCGGGCACGCCCCAGGCGAAGGCCGGGTCCACCTTGATCTTGAAGTGGTACATGCTCTGCATGGCCTGGTGGTCTTCCTTGCGGAAGGTCATCTTGCCCTTGGGGGTCTCGAAGCTCATGCCCTCCATGGTCTTGATGAGCTTGTTGGTGTTGGTGTCGCCGTTCGTGGCCTTGAGGGCCGTGACCAGCGCCATGGCGGAGCTGAAGCCGCCGGCGGTGAAGAAGTCCGGCGGGGTCTTGAACTCCTTGTAGTGCGCGGCCACCATGGCTTCGTTCACGGGGTTCTTGGGGATGCCGAAGTAGTAGTACGTGGCGCCTTCCATGCCAGGGAAGTTCTTGTACGCGGCCATGGCGGGCAGGATGTTGCCGCCCGTGGCGATCTCGATGTTGTAGCGCTTCAAGTCCATGTCGGCGATCTTGAAGGGGTTGCCCGCGCCGGCCCAGATGATGAAGATGACCTTGCGGCCGGGCACGTCCTTGAGCTTGTCGATCAGGCGCTGGGCACCGGCAGTGAAGTCGGTGGTGGTCGTGGGCAGGTACTCCTCGTGCACGAGCTTGGCGTTCTTGAGCGCGTCCTTGAAGGCCTTCACGCCGTCGCGGCCGAAGGCATAGTCCTGCGCCAGCGTGGCCACCGTGACGCCGGCCTTGTCGACGGCCACGGCGTTGGAGATGGCATCCTGGCTGCTGTTGCGGCCGGTGCGGAAGATGTACTTGTTCCACTTGTCGCCGGTGATGGCGTCGGCCACGGCGGGCTCCACCAGCAGGATCTTCTTGTATTCCTCGGCCACGGGCAGCAGCGCCAGGGCCACGCCCGAGGACGTGGGGCCGACGGCGATGTCGGCCTTGTCGTCCGAATAGGCCGAGGCCAGCAGGCTCTTGCCCAGGTCAGGCTTGCCCTGGTCGTCCTTTTCAATCACGACGAGCTTCTTGCCATTGACGGTCATGCTGCCGCCGGTGGCGTAGTTCAGGCCCATCAGCAGGCCGGTCTGGGTCTGCTTGCCATAGGCCTCCAGCGGGCCGGTCTTGCTGTAGATGTGGGCGATGCGGATTTCCCCGGCCTGGCCGAAAGCGGGGGAGGAAAGCGTGGCGGCGGTGACGGCAGCGGTGGCCAGGGCGACCAGGGTGCGACGATGCATGGCGATGTCTCCTTGTTGTGATGCCTGAACATTGCACAGTTCATGCCAGCATGCAAGCTGTTGATTTGTATAAAAACCCTGCTGACGCCTGCGGGACATGGTCTGATTTTTGAACAATCCAATTGTAGAAATATCAGACATATGTCTGATATTTATTCAGGGTTTTCCAGACGTCCATACAGCGTGGCCCGCGAGATGCCCAGTTGCCGTGCGGTGGCGAGCTTGTTGCCGCCATGGGCTTTCAGGGTCGCCGCGATGGCGCGCCGCTCCAGCTCGGCCACCTGCTCGGCCAGCGGACGCAGGTAGCGGCTTTCGTCCTGGGCATCGGCCATGGAAGCCGTGTCCAGCACCGGCGCGGGAGCGGCCGGCTCCACGCCGGCCTCGCGCAGGACACGCTCGAGCTGGGCGGCGTCGATGGACGGCGAGTCGCTGCGCATCACGGCCTGCTCCAGCACGTTGCGCAGTTCGCGGATGTTGCCGCGCCAGGGCTGGCCCGCCAGCAGCGCCATGGCATCGGGCAGCAGCTCGGGCGGGGCCGTGCTGTTGCGCAGCGCCAGGTCTTCACCCAGCGCCTCCACCAGGGCCGGGATGTCGGTGCGCCGCACGCGCAGCGGCGGCACGCGCACGGGCAGCACGTGCAGGCGGTAGAACAGGTCCTCGCGGAACTTGCCTTCGCGCACCAGCGCGGCCAGGTCGCGCGACGTGGCGGCCAGGATGCGCACGTTGAAGGGCACGAGCTTATTGGAGCCCAGCGGCTCGATCTCGCCCTCTTGCAGGGCCCGCAGCAGCTTGGCCTGCAGGCTTTGCGGCATGTCGCCGATTTCGTCGAGGAACAGCGTGCCGCCGTCGGCCAGCTTGAACTTGCCGTCGCGCCCCTTGCGGTCGGCACCGGTGTAGGCCCCGGGGGCCACGCCAAAGAACTCGGCCTCCAGCAATGTGTCGGGCACGGCGGCAATGTTGACGCTCACGAACGGGCCGCTCGCGCGGCTCGATGCCGCATGAATGGCGTGGGCCAGCAACTCCTTGCCCGTGCCCGTCTCGCCCAGCAACAACACGGGGCTGCTGGACTGCGCCGCGCGCCGCGCCTGGCGCTTGACCTCGGCCGCCGCAGGGCTGGAGCCAATGAAGCTGGCAAAGGTGTACTTGGCGCGCCGCTCGCCGTCGCCCGCCACGGCCAGGGAGCGGCTGCGCTGGCTGGCCAGTTCGCGCCGCGCGTCGTCCAGGTCGCGCTGCAGCAGCGCGAACTTGCTGATCAGCGGCTGCAGCGTGGTCTCGGGGTGGTCGAACAGCACGATGCCGATGGCGCCGATCACGCGGTCGGCATCGTCGCGCAGCGGGATGCGGCTGACCACGAAGGTGCCCGCCTTGTTGGTGAGCAGGTCGATCAGCACGGGCTGGCCGGTCTCCAGCACGCGGCGCATCTGGGTGTTGGGGATCACCTCTTCCACCGTGCGGCCCACGAACTGGTCGACCGAGGAGAACCCCAGGTCGGGCAGAAAGCGCTGGTAGCCTTCGTTGACCCACACGATGCGCCCGCTGCGGTCCACCAGGAACATGCCCTGGCTGACGCTGGAAAACAGCTGGAACATGGACCGCGCCGCCAGTTCGAGAATGCCCTGGGCATCCAGCGGCAGTGCGGGGGCGTCGTCGGTGAGCAGGGGCATCCGCGGATGGTAGCGCGGCGCGGCCGCCACATGCGCCACGGGCCCGGCGCAGCGCCTCGAACCCGCGCCGCCAAATACTATCAAATCAATAGCATCTTGCGCTTATTCCTTCAGCGCTAGCGGCCATTTTCATTCAAGATCAACGCCTTCTGCCCGGTGGTGGTGCCGTCCGCAGGGCGCTGCGCGCGCACCATGCGCAGGACCACCATGGGCTGGATGGCGGCCAGCGCCTCTGCCTCTCGCACGGCCAGGGGCTGGTCCACCAGGATGCAAGGCTTGCCCGTGCGGCGGCAGTGGTCCTGCACCCGCCAGTACTCGTCATGGCTGATGCAGCCGGTCTGGCAGATCACCAGGTCGGCCGCGGCCAGGTTGGCGTCGAGCGCCGAGCCCGCGGGCGCCCCGCGCAGGGCGCCGGCCGGGGCATGCACGCGGCCGCCGCAGCGCCGCAGGCGGGCTCCACGGCGCTGGCGGGAGCCGCATCGGCCTGTGCCGCCAGCCGCCAGCGCAGGCATTCGCGCGACAAGCTCGCGATGCGCTCGGCAAGCACGCCGATGTGGAGCGCCATGGCCTTGCGGCGGGGCAGGCCGGGGTGCGCGGCCTTCATCCGCTCCAGTTCATCCCGCGCCATCGCCAGGCGCGTGTCCCGCACGATGACCTGGGCGCGCAGCCGCACCACCTGGCGCTGCAGTGCCTCGATCTGCGCGGCCTGGGCGGCCATGGCGGTGCTGCAGCGCTTCTGTGCATCGCCCAGTTGGCGGCAGAGCGCCAGAAACTCCTGCGGAAGTGATTGCATGCACCATCCTTGCAAATAAGAACTATTCGCATTTTATGGTACGATTCACGGCTTGTGAGCACGCAAGTCACCTTGGTGGGGAAGGCAACGGGGGCATGAAACCCTTGTGGTCTGGCTTGCGAAATCCGCCGTCTGCACCAGCCGGTGCCCGCATGAAAAAACCGCGCCATGTGGCGCGGTTTTCTTTTTTGCGAGCCTTTGTGTGTATCAGCGCTCCAGCGCCGCCAGCTTGCGTGCCGCCCAGCGCCGCAGCAGGCGCGGCACGATGAGCACGGACAGCACGATGACGATCAGCGTCAGCGAACCGGGGCGCTCCAGGAAGATCGTCCACTTGCCTTCGCCAATCGACACGGCGTTGCGCATCTGCGCCTCGGCCAGAGGCCCCAGGATCATGCCCACCACCACTGGAGCGGCCGGGAAGTCGAAGCGGCGCATCACCACGCCCAAGAGGCCGATCGCATACAGCAGCACCAGATCGAACGCGCTCTGGCGCATGCCGTACACGCCCAGCGTGGAGAACACCAGGATGCCCGCGTACAGGTACGACTTGGGAATCTTGAGCAGCTTCACCCACAGGCCCACCAGCGGCAGGTTCAGGATGAGCAGCATCACGTTGCCGATGTACATGGAGGCGATCAGTGCCCACACCAGCGCGCCATTGGTGTCGAACAGCTGCGGGCCGGGCTGGATGCCGTAGTTCTGGAACGCACCCAGCAGGATGGCCGTGGTGTTGGACGTGGGAATGCCCAGCGTGAGCAACGGGATCAGCGTGGCCGTGATGGCCGCGTTGTTGGCGGCCTCGGGGCCCGCCACGCCTTCGATGGCGCCGGTGGTGCCGAACTCTTCCTTGTGCTTGCTCAGCTTCTTTTCAGCGGCGTAGCTCAGGAAGGTCGGGATCTCGCTGCCGCCCGCGGGCACGGTGCCGAACGGAAAGCCGATGAAGGTGGCGCGGATCCATGCGGGCCACGAACGCCTCCACTCCTCCTTGGTCATGTGCGTGCTGGTCAGGCGGTTCTGGGTTTCGTCGGTCTTGCCTTCGTACATCACGTTGTACAAGGCCTCGCCCACGGCAAACAGGCCCACGGCGATCAGCACCACCTCGATCCCGTCCATCAGCTCGGGCACGCCACCGGTGTAGCGCGCCTGGCCCGAGATCTGGTCGATGCCGATGAGGCCCATGGCCAGGCCGACGAACAGCGCCACCATGCCGCGCAGCGTGCTCTTGCCCAGCACCGCGCTCACGGTGGTGAAGGCCAGCACCATCAGCATGAAGTACTCGGGCGGGCCCAGGCGCACGGCGTATTCAGCCACCAGGGGGGCAAAGAACGTGACCAGCACGGTGGCGATGGTGCCCGCCACGAACGAGCCGATGGCGGCGGTCGCCAGCGCCGCGCCCGCACGGCCGTTCTTGGCCATCTTGTTGCCCTCCATGGCGGTGACCATGGAGCCCGCCTCACCGGGCGTGTTCAGCAGGATGGACGTGGTGGAGCCGCCATACATGGCGCCGTAATAGATGCCCGCGAAGAAGATCATGGAGGCCGTGGCCTCGACCTTCACGGTGATGGGCAGCAGCATGGCCACCGCCACGGCCGGCCCGATGCCGGGCAGCACGCCCACGGCGGTGCCGATCATGCAGCCCACGAAGGCCCACATCAGGTTGATGGGAGTGGCAGCGGTGGCAAAACCCTGCATCAGGAGGTTCAACGTTTCCATGGCGTGCAGGCTTTACAGCCACCCCGTGTTGGTGAGGCCGGGCAGGTTGATGGCCAGCAATTGCGTAAACATCCAGAACACCGGCGCGGCCACGGCCACGCCAATGAGGGAATCCTTGATCCAGGCCCGCAGGCGCAGGTCCAGCTCGCCTTCCGAGCTCTTGAAGCCCCGCACCGACAGCACGAAGCACAGCGCGCAGCTCAGGATGAAGCCCAGCGTCGTGATGAGCAAGGCATTGAGCAGCAGCCCGGCCGACACCCAGATGAAGCCCTTCCAGTGGGCGCGCTCGTCGCCCGAGCCCTCTTCCAGCTCACGAAAGCCCCCAGTCAGTGCATGCACCACGCAGAGCACGCCGCAGATCAGCAAGGCGATGCTGACCACCCAGGGAAAGAAATTGGGGCCCACGCCGCCGTAGCCCGCCTCCGAGCTGACCGTGCTGGCACCCCAGGCCAGAAACAGCGCAAGCACCACCAGGCCCGCCCCTATCAGGGTCTGCAAGGGCTTGGAGCGCGATGAATGTTGTTGTGTCATGTTTTTCCTTCACCGGGCGGGCAGCAAGGCCGCGCACCCCGCAGGGGCCGCGCAGCCGAGGCCTAACTTGCTGGCCTCAGATCATCCCCGACTTGGCCATGGTGGCTCGCATGCTGGCGAACTCGGCATCCACGAAGTTGGCGAACTCGTCGCCGGCCATCCATGCGGGGGTCCAGCCGTTCTTCTCCATCGCATCTTGCCAGGCCTTGTGCTTGAAGGTCTTGGACAGGGCCTCGATCAGCGCCTTGCGCTGCTCGGGGGTGATGCCAGGCGCGCCGTACACGCCGCGCCAGTTGCCGATTTCCACGTTGATGCCCTGCTCCTTGAGCGTGGCGACGTTCACGCCCTTCAGGCGCGAGCCCGAGGTGACGCCCACGGCGCGCATCTTGCCCGCGGTGATGTACTCGGCGAACTCGCTGTAGCCGCTGCCGCCGACCGTGACGTTGCCGCCCAGGATGGCGGCGGTGGCCTCACCACCCCCACGGAAGGCCACGTAGTTGATCTTGGCGGGGTCCACGCCCACTTCGCGGGCGATCATCGCTGCCGCGATGTGCTCGGTGGAACCACGCGAGCCACCGCCCCACTTCACGCTGCCGGGATCCTTCTTGAGCTGGTCCACCACGTCCTTCATGGACTTGAAAGGCGAATTGGCGGGCAGCACGAACACGTTGTATTCGCTGGTCAGGCGCGCGAGCGGGGTCACCTTGTCCAGGCCCACGGGCGGCTTGCCCGTGATGATGCCGCCCAGCATCACGGCGCCCATCACCATCAGGGCGTTCGGGTCGCCCTTGCTGGCGTTGACGAACTGGGCCAGGCCGATGGCGCCAGCGGCGCCGCCCTTGTTGTCATAAGACACCGACGACGCGACGCCTGCATCCTGCATGGCCTTGCCCAGCGCACGGCCCGTGGTGTCCCAGCCACCGCCAGGGTTGGCGGGAATCATCATCTTGACGGCGTGGGCGCTCTGGGCCGATACCGGCAGCACGCCGGCGGCGGCCATGGCAGCCAGTGATTTCAGAAACATATCGCGACGCATGGTGTCTCCTTGTAAGGTTTGCGAACCGTTCGATGATGCGCGCGCTGCCTGTCAAACGGCTGTCCTGCGACTCAGGGAAAACACCCATACGGCGCATGCGATGAGACGATGCTATGGTGCCGCGCATGCAATTGCTCCTCGTTGAAGACGACCCCACCATGCAGGCGACCCTGCACCGTGCACTGACCCGGCGCGGCATGGAGGTGACCGCGGTGGGCGACGGCAAATCCGCCCTGAGCCAGTGGGCGTCCCGCCAGCCCGACGCCGTCATCCTGGACCTTACCCTGCCCGGGCTCGACGGCCTGCAGGTGCTGCAGCAGGCGCGCGCGCGCGGCCTGCGAACGCCGGTGCTGATCCTCACCGCCCGAGGCACCGTGGGCGACCGGGTGATGGGGCTGAACGCAGGGGCGGACGATTACCTGCCCAAGCCCTTCGACCTGGACGAACTCGAGGCCCGGCTGCGTGCCCTGGTGCGCCGCAGCGCGGACCCCCTACCCGGCACGCAGCTGGCTCCCAGCACCGTGCAGATCGGTGCCATCCGCTATGACAAGAACAGCGGCGCGCTGTATCTCCAGGGCGAGGTGATGGAGCTGACGCCGCGCGAGCTGGCGCTCATGCACGCCCTGCTCGCCCAGCCAGGCCACGCCGTCACCAAGGAGCGGCTGTACGAGCTGGTGTTCCCCGGCCAGCTGGACGTGCAGTACGAGGCCATCGAGGTCGTGGTGTACCGCCTGCGCAAGAAACTGGCGGGCACCGGCCTGACCCTCATGACGCTGCGCGGGCTGGGCTACCTGCTGCGGACCGACGCATGACCGCAGCCCCCGCCGGCGGGCACCGCCACCCTTCGCTGCGCAGGCGCCTGCTGCTGGGCATCCTGCTGCCGGTGGCGCTGTTCATCGGCTTCAATACCTTCAGCCTGTACCAGCAGACGCTGGCATCGCTGCACACCGCCTACGACCGCACGCTGCTGGCGTCCGCCAAGACCATCAGCGAACAGCTCGACGTGAAAGGCTTTGACGACGCGGCCGAATTGCGCGCCACCGTGCCCTACTCGGCCCTGGAAGCCTTTGAGGCCGACAACCAGAGCCAGATGTTCTACCGCGTCTCCAACCTGCATGGCGAACTGGTCTCGGGGTTTGCCGAACTGCCTGTCTGGCGTGGAAAGATCCCGGACCGCCCGCCCTACGCCGCGCTGGTGGACTTCTACGACGACCGCTTTCGCGACCGCGACGTGCGCGTGGCCGTCCTGCTGCAGCCCGTGGCCAGCTCCGAAGGCCGGGCCATGGCCGTGATCCAGGTGGCAGAGACGCTCGAAGTGCGTGAAACGCTGGCCCTGCAGATCCTGCGCAACACGTTGCTGCGCCAGGCCCTGCTGATTGCCGTGATCGCCCTCACCGTGGTGCTGGTGGTGCAGCGGGCCATCCATCCCGTGCGGCAGCTGAGCCTGCAGCTGCAGGACCGCCGGGAGGGCGACCTGAGCCCCATCGCCGCCCCCTCCACGCCGCGCGAACTGCAGCCGCTGATCGACGCCACCAACGAAGTGATGCAGCGCCTGCGCCACCTGCTGCGCCACCAGAAGCGCTTCGTGCGCGATGCCTCCCACCAGCTGCGCACCCCCCTGGCCGTGCTGAAGACCCAGGTGCAATCGGCCCTGCGGGGCGACGTGGAGCCCCGGCAGGCCCTGCACGAGATCAGCGACACGGTAGACCGCGCCACCCAGCTGGCCAACCAGATGCTGGCGCTGGCGAAGGTGGAGCAACTGCGCCAGCAGAGCGCACCGCCCACCACGCGGCTGGACGATGTGCTGCGCACCGTGGCGCTGGAGATATCACCACTGATCGCGCAGCGCGACCTGGACTTCGGCATACAGACCGTGCCCGCGCGGGTCCAGGCCCACGAGTGGATGCTGCGCGAACTGAGCCGCAACCTGCTGCACAACGCCGTGCGCCATGCGCCGCAGGGCAGCGAGCTGACGGTGGACCTGCGCACCGACAGCCACCATGTGGCGTTGACCCTCAGCGACCAGGGCCCCGGCATCGACGGCGAGCTGGCGGCCCGCCTCTTCCAGCCGTTCTCGGCGGGCGACGTGCGCGCCGGCAGCGGCCTGGGCCTGGCGATCTGCCGCGAGATCGTGGAGGCCATCGGGGGCAGTATCTCGCTGACCAACCGCGTGGTGGGCCACCGGGTGGCGGGCCTGGATGCCGTTGTACGCCTGCCACTGGCTGCGCCATCGGCTGACAGTGCAAACCACGCACACGCGTCACAATCCTCCGCATGAACACCTCGGAGACAATGCGGCTGGACAAGTGGCTCTGGTGCGCCCGCTTCTACAAGACGCGCAGCCTGGCCACCGAAGAGATCGGCAAGGGCCGCGTGACGGTCAACGGCCAGCTGGCCAAGCCTGCACGCGACCTGCGCTGCGGCGATACCGTGGCCTTGCGCCAGGGCCCCCTCGCCCGCACGGTGCTGGTGCGGGGCCTGAGCGGGGCGCGCGGACCCGCCCCCATTGCGCAGCAACTGTACGAGGAAACGGCGGACAGCATCACGGCGCGTGAACAGGCTGCCGAACAGCGGCGGCTGGCCCCCGAGCCCGCCGCCACGCTGCAGGAGGGCCGCCCCACCAAGCGCGACCGGCGCGATATCGAGCGCGTGGGCGCGCGCAGCTGGGGAGACCGCTGGAGCGCGTCGATCGACGAATAGGCCGTCCCCGAAACACCCGGCCAGGCTCCGTGCCACCAGCCCTGGCTTGAAACACGCCAGGAGCAGGAGGGCCCGCCCCCGGGGGCTCCGCCTCCTTCGGCCCCGCGCGGACAGGATCGCCCCCTGCCTAGCTGGCAGGCAGCTCCAGGCCGATGGCCGTCACCCCGCCAGACGATGTGGCCACCGTCCGCCCGCCATGCATGCGGGCTATGGCGTCCGTGATGGCCAGTCCCAGGCCATGGTTCCTCTGGCCGTGGGCCCGCGAGGGATCCGCTCGGAAGAATCGGTCGAACAGCCGCGCCAGCACCTCGGGCGCCACGGTCTCCCCCTCGTTGACGACCATCACTCCGCCCCCGCCTCCCGGCAGGGGAGCGATGCGCACCTGCACCGCCGTACCCTGGCGGGCGTGGCGCACCGCATTGCCGATGAGATTGGACAGCGCTCGGTGCAGCAGCGGGACATCGAACTGCCCCGCCGCATCGCCCGAGATGTGCAATGCCAGCCCCGCGTCCGCCAAGGCGGCCTCGTGAAATTCCGCCACCTGCGCCACCACCCGGGCGAGGCTGGGGGTGGGCTCGCGGCGGGCGCCCGCGCCCCGGTCGGCCTGGGAAAGAAAAAGCATGTCGTTGACGATGCCCGTGAGGCGCTGCAATTCCTCCAGGTTGGAGGCCAGCACCTCGCCCAGCTCTCCCGCATTGCCCGCGCCGCCGCCAAGCAGCCCGCGCAACGCCAGCTCGTTGCTGGCCTGCAATGTCGCCAATGGCGTGCGCAGTTCATGGGCCACATCCGCGTTGAATCCCTCCACCTGGACGTAGGCCTTTTCCAGCCGGCCGAGCAGGCCGTTGAACTGCTCGACGAGCGGCTGCAACTCGGCGGGCTGCCCTTCCGTGCCGAGGCGCTGGTGCAGCGTGTCGGGCGAAAGCGCCCGCACCTGCGCCGAGAGGGCGCGCACGGGCGACAACCCCAGGTGGACCAGCGTGAAGCCGCCCAGCGACACCACCACCGCGCCCGCCAGCGCAGCGACCCACAGCGTGACGGCCATGCGGCGCAGCAACTGCTCATCGGCCTGGATGTCCAGCGCCAGCCATACCCGCAGCACGCGGCCGGGCGCCTCAGGGCGCTGGGCCGCCACCTCGAAGCTGCGCTCGCGCCAGGCCAGCAGCGGCGGATCGCCCCGCGCAACGCGGGGGTAGACCACCTCCCCCTCCCCGGTCGACACCCGCAGCCGGAAGTTGTCGTGCCCGGCCAGGAAATCATCCAGCAGATGGACGTCGTTCCAGGGCTGCGGCATGGGGTGCATTCCCCCGCCCGACAAAAGATGCCGCACCACGGCTTCCTTCTGCTCCAGCTGGCTGTCCTGCCGTTCGCGAAATCCCGCCGCCGTGACCAGATACACCAGCAGGCACACGGCGCCCAGGCCCGCCAGGCTCTGCGCGGCAAGCCACCAGGACAGCCGCCGGCGCAGCGACCCGGGTGCACGCGTGCCCGTCATGTGCCGCGCGCTTCCATCACATACCCCATGCCACGGATGGTGTGCAGCAGGGGTTCGGGAAAGGGCACGTCCATCTTGCTGCGCAGCCGCCGGATGGCGACCTCGACCACATTGGTCTCGCTGTCGAAGTTCATGTCCCATACCTGGGCGGCGATCTCGGTGCGCGAGAGCACTTCCCCCTGGCGGCGCAGGAAGAGCGTGAGCAACAGAAACTCCTTGGCCGTCAGGTCCAGGCGCTGGCCCGCGCGCGTGGCCTTGCGCCGCAACAGATCCACTTCCAGGTTCGCCAGTTGCAGCACCGTGGCGCACGCCGATCCTGGTTGCGCCACCCGGCTGCGCCGCACGATGACCTCGATGCGCGCCATGAGTTCGGAGAAAGCAAACGGCTTGACCAGATAGTCATCCGCGCCCGACTGCAGGCCCAGCACGCGGTCCTCCACCTTGGTACGGGCCGTGAGCATGAGCACAGGGGTCTGGCGGGTCTTGCGCAGCGCGGCAAGCAGGCTCAATCCGTCGATGCCGGGCAGCATCACGTCAAGCACCAGCAGCGCGTAGTCGCCCTCCAGGGCCATGTGCAGGCCATCGACCCCGTTGTGCGCCACGTCCACCACATATCCGGCCTCCGTGAGCCCCTTGCGCAGGTAGTGCGCAAGCTTGACTTCGTCTTCGATGAGCAGAACTTTCATGCCCGGATTGTCAAAGAACATGGCGGGGGCCGCGATTACAAATTCGTCAGGCAGCGGTGGGCGCCCTGTCGGCATGGCGTTTTTACAGTATCCCCATGCACTGGCAAGCACCTGCGGCCAGGGCATGCAACCCCGGATCACTCCCCCTGAAAGGAAACACCCTCCATGTCCCGCAAAACCATCCTCAACGCACGCACCGCCTTGTTCGCGCCATTGGCAGCGCTCGCCATGGCGATGCCTGCCGTCGCCACCGCCTCATCCCTGTATCACCCGGCGGGCGGCGAGGTGGGCTACACCACGCACCCGGACCACCTGCAAGGGGGAAAGCAGCGCAGCGACGTCCTGCGGGACATCGAAGCCGCCCGCAAGGACGGCAGCCTCGCCCTGCTCGCGCGCGGCTATGCCCTGCCGCAAAGGAATACCGGCACGCCCAAGACACGCGAACAGGTGCAGCGGGAATTCCTGGAGATGCCCGCCGCGGAGAAGCAGCGCCTGCAGGAAATGCACGGGGGCTGATGCCCCCCACGGATGCAGCCCCGCCAGCAAGGGCCCGGGCCAGCACCCCACCCGCAGTCACCGGTCCCTCCGGTCTGTGAAAGCGCCGCCTCGACCCAGCCACCATTTCTGCAAGCGTGGATCGTGCGGGCCCGTCCGCATCAATCAGCCAGCACGGGTGGCGCGCAAGGCCCGGCGGCGCTCGATCCATTCGAAACCGGCCATGCCCGCCAGCATGGCCCCCACAAACGCCATGGCCTTGGGCTCCCCGGCCCCGACCGACACGATGGCGGGCCCCGGACAGAACCCCGCCATCCCCCACCCCACGCCAAATAGCAGGCTGCCAGCCACCAGGCGCCTGTCGATGCCGCGCGATGCAGGCAAGTGCATGGCCCCGCCCAGGAAGGCCCTGGTGCGCCGGCGTGCCACGGCGAATGCGAGGGCACTCACCGCAAGGGCCCCGCCCATCACAAAGGCCAGTGAGGGATCCCACAGTCCCGTCACATCCAGAAACCCCACGACCTTGCCCGGGTCGGTCATGCCCGAAACCACAAGGCCCAGGCCAAAGACCAGGCCGACGGCGAATTCAGCGATACGGTGGCGCATGGGCCGCTCCCAGAAAATTGAAAATGTTGACCCCAGCCATCCGCAACGCCGTCAGGACAGAACGTGCCGGATGACAAAAACACTGGCAAAACCCGTCCCCATGAAGGCCAGCGTGGCCACCAGTGATCTTGGCGACAGGCGCGCCAGGCCACACACGCCATGGCCGCTGGTGCAGCCCCCGCCGTAGCGGGTGCCAAGGCCCACCAGCAGGCCGGCCAGCACCACCATTGCCCAACTGGCATCGATCCGGGGGCCCTGGCTGGCGCCCACCACACCGCGGTAGAGCGCGGGCGCGGCCAGCAGGCCCAGCACCAAGGCAATACGCCACGCAATATCTCCGCTGCGCGGCCGCAGCAGCCCTCCGACAATGCCGCTGATGCCCAAGACCCGACCATTGAGCAGCACGAAGCCCGCGGCCGCGAGCCCCAGAAGAATGCCCCCGGCCAAGGCAGACCAGGGGGTGAAATGGTTCCAGTCGATCTGCATGCGCGGTACTCCTTGGGCGTAAAGGGAATCGGGTGGATTGTAAAACAATATATTTTTATACAAACTATAATTTTCTTTATTGATTTCGACGGGTACCCCCATGCAACCACAGGTCCACGCGTTCTTCGACCCCTCCACCCACACCGTGACCTATGTGGTGTTCGATCATCCCGGAGGCCACTGCGCCATCCTTGATTCCGTCCTTGACTATGACCCCAAATCGGGCCGCACCAGCACCGCGGCGGCGAGCGAGGTGATGGCCTTCGTGACGGCGCAGCAACTCACGGTCCAGTGGATTCTGGAAACCCATGCCCATGCAGACCACCTGTCGGCCGCGCACCACCTGCGGGAAGCGCTGGGCGGCAAGATCGCCATCGGCGCCGCCATCACCAAGGTGCAAAACACCTTCAAAGGCATCTTCAACCTGGAGCCCGGTTTCCGGGCCGACGGCAGCCAATTCGATCATCTGTTCGCCGACGGGGAGGCATTCGCCATTGGCACCCTGCAGGCCCGGGCCCTGTCGGTACCGGGCCACACACCCGCCTGCATGGCCTTTCAGGTAGGCAACGCGGTATTCGTGGGCGACACCTTGTTCATGCCCGACGTGGGCACGGCACGGTGCGACTTCCCGGGCGGCGACGCACACATGCTGTACCAGTCGGTGCGCAAGCTGCTGGGCCTGCCACCCGAAACCCGGCTGTTCATGTGCCACGACTACCCGCCCGCAGGCCGCGAGCCCGCGTGGGAAACCACCGTCGCCGAGCAGCGGGAGCGAAACATCCACGTCCACGACGGCATCACCGAGGCTGGCTTCGTGGCCATGCGCACCCGCCGCGACGCGACACTGGACGTGCCCGTGCTGATCCTGCCGGCAGTACAGATCAACATCCGCGCGGGGGAGCCTCCGCCAGCGGAAAGCAACGGGATCTCCTACCTCAAGATTCCGCTCAATGCGCTGTGACGCCACGCCCGACTGACGCGGCCTTGTCCGACACGGCGGGAATTGCGTTCGTTTTACGATGCCCTCGTCGCTATCCTCTGGCGACACCCTCCCCTCTTGCCTTGAGCAAGTTCAAGCCCGCTTCGTGCGGGCTTTTTTTCGAACGCCCTTGCGCCCAGGCTCCCGGCGCGCGCCCGCTGATAGATCAAGCGGCGCTGGTCCTACAGGCGAAGGGATGGCGTCCGGAGCACCATGAAGCTGCCGGTGTGTCAGGCATCGGTAGATGAAGCGTTTGGGCCCGCCTCGTGCGGGCCCCTTTTTAAGCCAGCTACTTCCTCGCCGTGCCACCCGGGGCGGCCCCTGGAAACAGCCCATTTTCTCCATAGGAACTCCGCACCTTCTTTCGAGCCCAATACGGGTAACTTATCGAGAGGAAGATGGAGGGGTTGCGCCGTCCTGCCGGTACTCGACCCGGTGTTTCATGAACCGGTGGTAGGACATGCGCAGATGCAGCTGCATGACCTGCCGGGCCAGCTCACCATCCCTGGCGCGCACGGCAATCGCCAGATCGCGGTGGTGGTGGAGGCTTTGCACCAGTTCTTCGGGCGTGTAGATGTAGAACGAGCGCTTGATGATCGGCATGTCGATCATGGTCGCCAGCATGGTCTTGAGGCGCGGCGAGCCCGACGCCTCGATCAGCGCGTGGTGGAAATCCCGGTTGGCGGACTGCACCTCGGCGATGCCATCGTGGCCAGCGGCAATGCCGGCCTCCATGCGCTGGTTGCTGGCCTCCAGCTCATCGGCCAACCCCTCGCCGCCGCGCGTGGCCGCGAGGAACGAGGCATACGGCTCCAGCAGCATGCGCAACTGGAAGGTCTCCTCCACATCCCAGTCGCTCCACTCCGACACCCGGATGCCCTGGCCCGCGCCATCGGTCGCCAGGCCGTCTTCCACCAGGCGGTGCAGCGCATTGCGCACTGGTGTGCGGCTCAGCCCCAGGTCGCGGGCGATGGGCTCTTCCTTGAGCTGCTCACCCGGGCGGTAGTGCCCGCCGATGAGCCGCTGCCGCAGAACCTCGTACGCCTTGTCTTTCACGTTTTGCACTGTTTTTGCACCAAGGGGATGGGATGGAGTGCGCTCATTCTAGGTGAGCGGTGCAGTCAATGCCGCCTCTGTAGGCGACTTTAGGAAAATACAAAATAAGTGCAAATTTGCCTTGATCTACGGGAAACCCCTATGAAACCATTCCAGTCACGCTCAATAAGATGGCATAAATGTTTTAAATTTGTACTTTCATGAAAATCGCAATCCTGGGTGGTGGAATGGTCGGCGCCTGCTACATGCAGGCCTTCCTGGAGCAGGGGCACAGCCTGGCGGGCCTGTGCGACCTGCAGCCAGGCGCAGCGGTGGCTGCCGCCGTGCAGGCCGCCGGTGCACAGGTGCATACCGCGCCCGGGGCCTGGCTGGCCGGAGCCGACGTGGTGGTGAGCGCCGTGTTCGGCACTGTGGCGCGCAGCCTGTTCGAGGCCTGTCTGCCCCATCTGCAGGATGGGGCGCTGTATGTGGACATGACCACGGCCGACCCCGGCGAGATGCGCGAATGCGGCGAGCTGGCCCAACGCGGCGCACACGGCACGGCGGTCCACTTCGTGGACGTGGCCATCACAGGGGCCGTCAACCTGGGCGGCAAGAAGACGCCGCTGCTCGTGGCCGGCGGCAAGGCCGGTTTTGTACAGGAATTGTTCTCGCCCTTCGGTGGATCGGTCCGCGTGGTGGGCGATCAGCCGGGCGATGCCGCCTCGCTCAAGCTCTTGCGCAGCATCTACACCAAGGGAGTCGAGGCGCTCGCGGTGGAATGCCTGGTCACTGCCCAGCAAATGGGCCTGCGCGAGCAGTTGTATGCCGTGCTGCAGGATATCGACGAGACACCGCTGCGCACGCTGATGGAATCCATGGTGCGCACGCATATCCCGCACGCGGGGCGCCGCCGCAACGAGGTGGCCGAGGCGCAGCAGCAGATGGCCCGCCACGGCCTGGCGCCGGTCGTCTCGCCCGCCGTCGAATCGTTGTTTGCCGCCACCGCACAGGCCCATGCGGCACAGCCTTTCACCGGCACCTCCACCGACGAAGCCATCGCCTGGCTGGGCAGCCACGTGCTCGCCAGCCACCCTTGATCAGCGCGCACCCCGCGCCCACCGACCGACATCACTACAGGAGACATTCGCAATGACCTTGACTCGACGCACCCTGGCCCTCGGCGGCCTGCTGGCCGTGGCGGCCGCCACGGCAACCATCGCCCCGGCCCATGCCCAGGGCAACTACCCGCAACGGCCCATCAAGTTCATCGTGCCCTTCCCGGCGGGCGGCGGCACCGACAACCTGACCCGGCTGGTCGGCACCAAGCTGACCGATGCCTACGGCTGGGCCATCGTGGTGGAGAACAAGCCCGGCGCCGGCGGCAACCTGGCGCTGGACCAGACGGCCAAGGCCCCCGCCGACGGGCTGACCCTGGTGATGGCGCAGACCGACAACGTGGTGCTCAACCCGCTGCTGTACACCAAGCTCACCTACAACCCCGACAAGGACCTGCGCGCCGTGGCCCTGGTGGCCGCCGGCCCGGCCGTGCTGGTGGTGAACGCCGACTCGCCCTACAAGACCCTGGACGACATCATCCAGGCCGCGAAGAAGGACCCCGGGCGCCTGAGCTTTGCCACGCCGGGCACCGGCACCATCTCGCACATCATCAGCGAGGCCTGGCAGAAAAGCTCCAACGTGAAGTTCACGCACGTGCCGTTTCGCGGCATGGCCCAGGCCATGCCCGACCTGCTGGGCGGGCGCATCGACATGTACATGGGCTCCATCCCCACGCTGCTCTCGCACATCCAGTCGGGCAAGGTACGCGCCATCGGCGTGACCACCGCGCGCCGCTCCAAGCTGCTGCCCGACGTGCCCACCTACACCGAGTCCGGCATCAAGGGCGTGGAGCTGGCCAGCGTGTGGGGCGTGATGGCCCCGGCCGGCACGCCGGACGCCATCGTCAGGCAGCTCAACGAGGCCATCAACAAGGTGGTGAACGCACCCGATACCGCCAAGAAGATCGCGGACTCCGGCGCCGAGCTCATCACCGGCACGCCCGACGACATGGCCAGGCTCTATGCCAGCGACCGCGCGCGCCTGGCGCCCATCGTCAAGAGCTCGGGCACCACGCTCGACTGATCACTCCACCCATCACTTATCCACCATCCCAGTGAGAACCACACCATGATCGGCTGCCAAATCTTGAAACGCCAACGCGCCGTGAGCCTGGAACTGGCCCGGCAATTCCTCGACGTGCCCGTGGCCAACGTCAGCGACTGCATGTCGCGCATGACGGCCGGCGGCCCACGCCTGCGCCCCATGCACGACGGTACCGCCATGGCCGGCCCGGCCCTCACCATCAAGACCCGCCCTGGCGACAACCTGCTGATCCACAAGGCCTTGAAAATCGCGCAACCCGGCGACGTGATCGTGGTGGACGCGGGCGGCGACCTCACCAACGCACTCATCGGCGAGATCATGGTGGGCGAAGCCAAGCTCAAGGGCTTTGCGGGCATCGTCATCAACGGAGCCATCCGCGACAGCGCCGTGCTGCGAAAGGACAGCTTCCCCGTGTTCGCCGCCGGCGTCACGCACCGCGGCCCCTACAAGGATGGCCCCGGCGAGATCAACGTGCCCATCGCCATCGACGGCATGGTCATCGAACCCGGCGACCTGGTCATCGGCGACGACGACGGTCTGCTCTGCGTGCCCTACGGCCAGGCCGAGCAGTTGCTAGCCGCTGCGCACAAGAAGCAGGAGATCGAGGCCGTGATGGTGGCGGAGATCGCGGACGGCTCCCAGGACAACGCCTGGATAGATGCTGCGCTCAAGCGGGCCAATTGCGCGACGGAAGAATAGGTCGGGCGTATTTGCCCCATCCATGGCTCAGCAGCGCCCGGCAGACGGATTGCGCGCTGAGCATACCCAGGATGCCACTGCGCATTCCTTCCGGTTGCATGGCCGGGCAGTCCACCGGTCAATCCTGGCGGGATTGAATTCGATGCCGGAGCATTCACCAGCGCGAGGGGCTGGCCGGGTGGGGCTCCGCATCGTGCGATGCAACGGCGTCGCGCATTTCCTTCAGCCCACGTTCCGCGCATGACCGCAGCTCCTGCAGCGGGATGGCAAAGGAGCGTTCGCCTGCAGCTTCCAGCGAGGCCAACGAATGCAGCGTCTGAGCCAGTTCACCAAGTCGATTGAGGCCAAAGCTTCCTGCCGTGCCCGCAAGATCGTGCGCTTCCTTGCGCAGCCGAGCCCGGTCGTTGTCCGTGGCGGCCTGCTCCAGGCGCCGCAGACGCTGGGTGCAGTCCTGTTCGAATTTCGCCGTCAAGGCGCTGAGCTCTGCGGGGGACAAGCCTGCGCGCATTTCCTCCAACGCGGCGGGATCAAAGTCCACGCCATATCTTTCCCTGGCCTGCAATGCAATCGTGGCAGGAACATGGCGCGCCCTGGCTTGCATGTCGCCCGGCAGAATCCAGCGGTGGAGCGTGTCCCAGAGATTGCTTTCCAGGACAGGCTTGATGAGATGGTCGTTCATGCCCGCTTGGCGGGACCGCTCGATGTCCCGGGCCGTGGCGTTGGCCGTCATGGCCACGATGGGCAGCGCAGCGAATCTCGGCTGTGCGCGCAGCTCGCGCGTGGCCGTAAGCCCGTCCATGATGGGCATCTGCATATCCATCAGCACGGCGGCGTAGGTGCCATCGGGGGCGGACTGCAGTTTGTCCAGTGCGGCCGCCCCGTCCTCGGCCAGGTCAACACGCATGCCCCCGGCTTCCAGCAGGCCGCGCGCCACAAGACGATTGAGTTCGTTGTCGTCCACGACCAGCACGCGCAGGCCGCTCAGTCCTGCGATATCGGGCGCTGCCTGAAGGATGTGCGCGGTGTGTTCCCCGGAGGCCGGCGTGGTCCTCTGAACCAGCGCGGTAAACCAGAAGGTGCTGCCGACTCCCGGCGTGCTCGCCACCCCCACGGCGCCGCCCATCAAGTCGGCCAGGCGGCGGGAGATCGCCAGCCCCAAGCCCGTGCCGCCGAAGCGGCGGGTGATGGAGGCATCGGCCTGGTGAAACGCCTGGAACAGCCCGGCCTCCTGGTCGGGCGAGAGGCCGATCCCCGTGTCCCGCACGGCGCAGCGCAGCAACAGGCCTTGGCTGTGTTCGTTCGCCAGCTGCAGGTGGATGGAGACAGTACCCCGTTCCGTAAACTTGATGGCATTGTTGACATAGTTGATGAGGATCTGCCCCATCCGGTGCGAATCGCCAAACACTGCCGTGGGCACGTCGCTGTCCACGTCAATCTGCAGCTCGAGCCCCTTTCCATCGGCCTTGTCGATGAACATGCCAGCGACATCACCAACCATCTGGCGCGGCTGAAAAAGCGCATGCTCCAGAACCATGTGGCCACCGTCGATCTTCGAGAAATCAAGAATGTCGTCGACGATGCCCAGCAGATGCCGGCCAGCCCGCTGCATCTTCTCGATCCGCTCGCGCTGCGGGCTGTCCAGCCGGTCTTTGAGCGCAAGCTGGGTCAATCCCAGGATGGCGTTCAGCGGCGTGCGGATCTCGTGGCTCATCATCGCCAGGAACTCGGCCCTTTCTTCCGCCGTGCGTTCGGCCTCCTCCTTGGCTTTCGATAGCGCATGGGCCTGCAACTGGGCCTGCGTCACATCCAGCCATACACCGTTGAACAAGGCGCCTCCGTCAGGGGTTCGCCGCGCTGTCGCCAGCGTCTCGAGCCAGACGATCTGGCCACCCCGCTCCATTTGCACCGCGAAGTGAACCGGCTCCAATGTGCCCAGGCTTTTCATGAACCGGTCGCGCGCCGTATCGCCCGCGTTTCCGTACTCAACGCCGATCCGGCCCTCGTCCCCCAGCAGTTCCTTTGCAGTGCGGCTGTGCAGATCCTCCGCCTTGTCGCTCACATACAGATAGCGGCGGGTGCCATCCGGCTGCACATGGAGCTGAAACACCGCGCCGGGAATCGCGCTGGTCAGGTCTACGAGTTGCTCCGACAGGCGCCTCGCCTCGGCGCTGGCGGCGACTTCGATGGCCAGGCGGTCTGCGCGTTGCATGCTGTCCTTGAAAACCTGCATCGCCTTCGCCATGGTACCCACCTCGTCCCGGCGGTCGGTGCCCAGCACCGGGGTGTCGTATTGGCGCAAGGTGAGCTGATGCATGCCTTGCGTCAGACGCGCGATGGGTCTTGATATCTGATGAACCCCCACCCACCCGGAAAGCGCCATCACGGACAGCAGGCCCAGGCCCACGCCGAGCAACGTAGTCGCCACCGTGGTGCGCGTCGCTTCGCCCAGTTGCTGGCTCGCTTGCTGGAAGCCCGCGACAGATCTGCTGCGCAGCTGCGCCATGTCCCGCTGCAGGGACCGCAGCACCGGCTCGAACTCATCGTGGATGATCTGCAAGGCGCGGTCGCCGCGCCAGCGGGCGGCGGATTCAACGATGCGGTTGGCCTGTGCAAAGGACAAGTCGGCCTGCTGGCCGATGGCCTGCAGGGCAGCTGCTTCATCCGGCATCAGCGACAGCACCGAAGCAACCTTGGCGTTGAACCCCCCATGCAACCGCTTGAGCGATTCGAGCTCCGCCAGCATCGTTGCTTCCTCCTGCGCGGTCAGGACGGCATACACGATGCGGTTGGATTCCGACAGCAATAGCGCAGCATCGCTCAGCTCCAGGGCACCTTGTGCCTCCTTTGCGATGAGGTGCGTGTATCGCTGGTCGATGCTGCGCATCTGGGTGGTGGCGTAAACCGTGATCGCCACGGAAATCAGGCCCATCAAGGCGACCAGGAAAACGATCTTTGCCGCCAGGCGCCAATGTGAAATGTGTCTTGCGAGAAACATGGTCAGAGGTACGGTGGATGGGCGACGGCTTATCGGCTGGCCTGTGCGATGGCGCCGCGAAGGGCTTTGACTGCGTCGGGCGTGTTCAACTCCCCCTTGAAGTGCCGGGACACGACCTCGTAGATGGCGGTCTTGACCGCCGGAGGGTTGGCGTTGCCCATTGCGATGGAGCCCATCATCGCCCGGCGCATGTTGGCGTTGCGCATGTCGGTGATGTTGCGGCGCCCGCAGCTGTTGAAGCGCTGGTTGGACACATCCACCCGCGCCGGCGCGGCGCCAGTTCGCAGGTTCACGTCTTCCTGGAGCGCCGGGCCCATGACGACCGTGGCGAACGCGGCCTGGGCGGGTTGCCGGCCTTGAGGCTGGCGCAGAAAGACGAACTGATCGCTATTGAACAGGTAGACCCCCTGGGTATCGGGAAACCTCCAGCAGACGTATTCCCGCCCGGGCGCCAGGCCCATTGCCGTGAATTCGCCGTCCACCCAGGAGCCCTGCACCTGCAAGAGGGCTTCCCCCCGGCTGACCAATGTCGTTGCCTCGTCCCAGCGCCGTGTCGGAAAACGGGGCCCCAGGTAGCCCGCCAGCTGTTTCATGCGGTCAAAGATCAGCGTCAGCCGGGCCTCATCGAGCACGCCGGGATCCAGGTCGATGAATGCCTTGCGGTAGAACTGCGCGCCCCCGACCCCCACGGCCACGGACTCGAACAGCAACGTGTGCTCCCACGCTTCGTGGCCAATGGCCAGCGGCAACACGCCGCTGGCCTTGGCCTTGTCCAGCAGGGCAATGAGATCCGCCCAACCGTCTGGCGCCTGCGCTGCCCCAAGCTGCTGTGCCAGTGCCTTGTTGACCCACAGCCAGTTGGTGGAATGGGCGTTGAAAGGGGTCGCCACCCATGAACCGTTCCATTTGGACAAGCGTTGAATGTCCATGGGAACGACCTCGTCCCATTCTTCGCGCATTGCAATGTCGTCCAGGTTCTCCAGCAAGCCCTTGCGGGCCCAGGCATGGATTTCAAATCCGATCATCTGCGCGACCGTGGGAGCTTCGGGGCCCAGCCGGCGCTTGGCGAGCGCTTCGGTATAGCGGGCCGTCCCACTGCCGGCAGACGAGTGCTCGGCCCATCCCACGCCATTCAGCAGGGCATGGTCACGAACCGCATTCATGCTGGCACGCTCTCCGCCCGCGACCCACCAGTGCATGACCTTGACACCCCCCTGCGGTGCCTTCGGCGTTGCGCCCCATCCGGGCAGGGCGATGGCCGCGAGCCACAAGGCAAGGCAATGAAGCGAAAAGCGATGGGACATGGTCAGAGGGGAAGAAAAACGAGAGACCGCGGGAAGATGGGAGACCGTGGACATGCAGCCTATGGCGCAGGCAGGTGCAACCGGAAGACCAAGGCTGCGCCTGCGAATCTACGGGCCTGCAAGGCTGCAGCCACCCCAGCCCATCATCACCCGGATTGGTGAATCTTGTCGAGCCGGTAGCCGATCCCGTAGACGGCGGAAAGTGCATAGCCGCTGTCCGGGGTCAGGAGCAATTGGGTCCGAATCCGTGAGGCGTGTGTGTCAAGCGTGCGGGTGTGGACATCCCTGGCGTCTGCCCATACCTTCTCGCGCAGATGGTCCCGCGACATCAAGCGCCCGAGGTTCTGAAAGAGGCACAACGCGAGTTCGTATTCCTTGTTCTTCAGCTCGATGCTTTTGCCGTCGAGCACGACCGTCCGCGTGCTGGGTTCAAACCGGTACCGACCGAAGTCCAGCACATCCGCCATGACGGTCGGGTGCGCCCTGCGTAGCAACGCTTGAATACGCGCCAGCAACTCACCCATGCGGACGGGCTTGGTCATGAAGTCATCGCCGCCAGAGGTCAGCCCCTCGATGACATCCTGCTCGCCGTTGCGCCGGGTGAGGAACAGAATCGGCATCGCATCGGGCCTGACCTTGCGGACGGCCTGGGCAACCTCCGGCCCGTCCATATCCGGCAGGTGCCAGTCCAGTATCAAGAGGTCAAACGTCTGATGGCGCAAATCCTTGAGGAGGGATTCGCTTGTCATGTACGCATGGCACACGTGCCCCGCACCTTGGGTCGCGGCGCGAAGGACATCTTGCAGAAGGGCATCGTCTTCTAGAACGGCGATACGCATGGCACCTGGAGCATTGAAACAATGGCCCAAGCTTACTGTGTTTGCCCTGACGGGGCATTGCCACCCGAACCAAGGACTCCTGAGGTAGCCTCAGGGGCAGAGTCCACTGAATTCGACAAAGGGCCACATGGCGAAAGTAAATATCCTGCATCTCCAGACGCTGTGCCAGATTGCACAGCTAGGCAGTTTCCAGGCCACTGCGGACCACATGTACACCACCCAGCCCACGGTTTCCGCGCGCATGCGGGAACTGGAGGGAAGGCTGGGCTTTCCGGTGTTTCACAAGCGTGGCCGCAGGATGGACCTGACGACGCAAGGGCGGGAGCTGGTTCAGCAGATCAAGCCCCTCCTGGCCGCCATCGATGATGTCATTCACACGCTCGACGATGCCTCCCATGCCTCGGGGCTCATACGCCTGGGCATTGCCGGCCTGATCGGCCAGACCTGGTTTTCGCAGTTCATTACCGCTGCGCGGGCGGCCATGCCGCAACTGAATTTTGAGGTGGAGGTCGGGCAGACCTCGCTGAGCGTCAACAAGCTGGAGACGGGCCACCTGGACCTGGTGTTCATGGCCACGCCTTCCCTGACCTCCGACCGCTTTCATGTGGAGCCCATAGGCTCTGTCGACGTGATGCTGGTGGGCTCGCCGGCCCTTGTGGGGCGCGAGGGTGACCAATCCGCGACCCACTGGCTTGAACTGATGCGCTCGCAGCCCGTGTGGTCGCTGTCCAAAGAATCGCCCATGCATCCGATCCTGGCGAAACTCGTCAAGGAGAACAGCCTCCGCATCAAGATCGATATCTGCGGCGATGTATTGACACTGAAGGAGCTGCTCCGGTGCGGCACGGGCATCGGCTTGATGACCTATCCCCTGATTGAATCGGAATTGAAAAGCGGCGAACTCATTGCGCTGAAAGGCGCACCGGCTTTTCCCCGCATTTCCTTCAATGCCGCGTGGGGCATGGACCAGAGCCAGACCGTCATCCGCAAGCTGGTGGCCTTGGCCAGGACCATCTCCACGTTCCAATGAGACGGGGAGGCCGGGAGAGCCTTTGCCTCTACTCCGGTTTCACGCCCGCTTCGCTCAAGAGCTTTTGCCAGCGCGCCACTTCCTCGGCCAGCAGCTTCTCGGCGCCTTCCGTGCTGCGCTGCGCGGCGCTGGGGACCGCCAGGCCCATTTGCCTGTAACGCTCCAGCAGGTCCGCTTGGGCCAGCGTCTTGTTGATGGCCTCGTTGAGCGTATTGACCGTCGCCATGGGAACGCCCTTCTTGACCAGCAGCATGTTCCAGATGGTGTAGTTCAAATTCTTGTAGGAGGTCTCGCTGGCCGAGGGAACGTTCGGCAGCACGCCCACGCGCTGCGCACTCAGCACCACCAGCCCCTTGATCTTGCCCGATGCAATCGAGCCCACCGCCGTGCTGCTGCTTTCCACGGTGTAGTCGATCTGCCCTGCCATCACATCGGACGTCGCCTGGGCCGCGCCACGATAGTGAACGGGCGGCACGTTGATGCCCAGGCCTGCGTTGAGCAGCACGCCCCCCAGGAAGGCGCCCGAGCCGACGCCCGCATCGCCGAAGTTCATTTTCGCGCCATGCGTCTTGGCATAGGCGGCGAACTCATCCAGGTTCAACGCCGGGAAATCGGCGCGCACCGAAAGCACCTGCGGAGCATCACCCACGGAGGCGAGCGGGGTGAAGTCCTTGAGAACGTCGTAAGGCAGATTTTTGTAGACCGAGGCATTCGCAGCCAGCGTTCCGACATTGCCCAGAAGGAGGGTGTAGCCATCGGCCGCGGCCCTGGCCACACGCGACTGGCCTATCGATCCCCCGGCACCGGGAACGTTCTCCACGACGATCGGCTGTTTCAGTTCCTGAGACAGGCCTTTGGCCAGCATTCTGGCCAGGACGTCTGTCGCCCCCCCTGCGGTATATGGAACGATCAAGCTGATGGGCCGCTCGGGATAAGGCCCGGCCTGCGCCCCCAGACTCAACGCCAGCCCCAGGGGGCCCAGCACGACACGCACGATCTTCGAGATGCTGAAAGTCTTCTTCGTATTCATGGTTTGTCTCCAAAAAAATCAAGCAACGGTCGGTTTCATCTTTTGCCGCCAGGCCGCCCCACGACAAAAGGCGGCCTCCTCGGAAGGCGGTGGCCACACGCGGTGGGCCAGCGTGGCGGCCACTCTTCGAACGGCAAGCAAAGGCCATTGCGCTCAGCAAGGGCGCATGCAGGCTGGTGAAATTCGCGGCGTCCGCTGCGGGGCGCCGAGCCATCTCAGGCCGGGGTGCTCAGCGAAAACGTCACGACCTTTTCGTCGGTCATGTCGCGGATCGCATACTTCGGACCTTCGAAGCCGTAGCCGCTGTCCTTGACGCCGCCATAAGGCATGCCGTCATTGCGCGAGCTGGAGGTTTCGTTCACATGCAAGCCGCCCACGCGCAGATGGCGGGCCATGTAGAAAGCGGTGTTCACGTCATTGGTGAAGACGCCGGCGGCCAGGCCGTAGGGCGTGGCGTTGATGCTGTCGATGACCTCGGACACCGTCTGGAACGGCATCAGGGTGACGACCGGCGCGAAGATTTCCTGGTCCACCACCTTCATCCCGGGCCGCACGTCGGCCAGGATCGTCGGCTCCAGCACGGACCCTTCTCGCTGGCCGCCCGTGACCAGCCGTGCGCCCTGGGCCACCGCCTCGTGCACCCAGGCCTGCGCGCGCATGGCCTCTTTCTCGGCAATCATCGGCCCCACATCGGTCCCGGCCTGCCGCGGATCGCCGCTCTTGAGAGCGCGCGTGGCCTGTTCCAGCCGGACCGCGACTTCCTCGACCCGGGATTGCGCCACATACAGGCGCTGGATCGACGTGCACACCTGGCCCGCCTTGCGGAACGTGGCACGCAGAATGCGCGGCAAGGCCATGTCGAGATCGGCGTCGTCACAGATCACCGTGCAGGCGATGCTGCCCAGTTCGAGCTGCGTGCGCCGGCTGCCCGCCTTTTGCTGGATGATGCGGCCGACCCGCGTGCTGCCGGTGAAGGTGTAGAAGTCGATGCCCTGCTCGTCCAGCAGCCATTCCCCCGCCTCCGCGCCTTCTCCATGGACCAGGGAAATGAGTTCGGCGGGCCAGCCGGCCTCCAGCAGAACGTCGCAGATCAGGCTGGCAGTCAACGGGGTGTATCCAGAAGGTTTCAGGATGACCGCATTGCCCGCGGCAATGGCCGGAGCGATTTTGTGCAGCAAGGCGTTGAACGGCGCATTGAAAGGCGTGATGGCGCACACGACGCCCACCGGCGTGCGCAGGGTAAAGGCGATGCGATCTTTCTGGCCGGGGTTGCCATCCATGGGGATCATCTCGCCGCAGATGCGCTTGGCCTCCTCGGCCGAGATTTCCAGCGTATCCAGGCCGCGGTCGATTTCACCAGACGATTCTGCCGCGGTGAACCCCGCCTCCAGCACCATGATGTCGATGAAGCGCTGTCTGTGGGCCTGGATGATCTCCGCCGCCTTGCGCAGGATGCGTGAACGCTTGTAGCCGTCCGGCGCCTGCTTCACATGGCGGCGCGCCACGGCCACGGCCTGCCGGATGTGCTCCCGGGAGGTCTGGTCCACCTGGGCGATCGTCTCGCCCGAGTAGCGGTCGCGCACGGCGAAGCTGGCGCCGCTGCCCACGCGTTGCCCCGCGATCAGGCTCAGCGTCGAAACGGATTCGAGAACTTGGGGAAGGGATGCTGACATTGCGTTGTCTCCAGTCATAGATGCTTTACTTCGCCAAAATCATGTCGGCCGCCTTTTCGCCAACCATCAGGCTGGCGGCCAGGGTGTTGGCGGACGGAACCTGGGGCATGACGGACGCATCCGCGACGCGCAGGTTTTCGCAGCCATGGACCCGCAGCGCGGCATCGACCACGGCCATGCGGTCCTCGCGCGGACCCATCTTGCAGGTGCCCACCATGTGATAGCCGGTGGTGCCCTTCTGCCGGGCATAGTCCAGCCACTCGTCGTCGGTGGCGATGTCCTTGCCAGGCTGCAGCTCCTTCACCAGGTAGGGCGCCATCGCCGAGGAGGCCATCAGTTGCCGGGCGAGCTTCAGCGCTTTGACCAGCGTGCGCTGGTCCAGCTCATGGCTGAGAAAGTTCGGCTGGAGCAGCGGCGCCTGCAGTGGGTCCCTGGACTGGATGTGCACATAGCCGCTGCTTTCAGGCCGCTGCTGCCTGGCGCCCGTGCTCATGCCCGGCATGTCGTCGAGCACGTAGTTGCTGCCCTCCTTGTAGCTGGCCGGCGTGAACAGGATCTGGATGTCGCCGCGCGCGGGGCTGAGTGGGGTTCGCCAGAAGACATGCACGAGCGAAGGGCTCAGCGCCAGGATGCTCGGCTTGCCCGCGAACCACCTGAGCACCTCCTTGCCCAGGCGCCATCCCCGGGACAACTCGTTGAGCGTCGTGGCGCCTTGCGCCCGCGCAATGCTGCGCACCGTATAGTGATCGCGAAAATTCGCGCCCACACCAGGCAGATGCTGCTTGACGGCGACGCCATGCGGGCGCAGCAGCTCGGAGTCTCCAAGGCCTGACAGTTGCAGGATCTTGGGCGAGTTCACGGCCCCCGCGCTGAGGATCACCTCCTTGTTGGCGTAGACCGTGTGCGACGCGCCATGCCGGATGTACTTCACGCCAACGGCGCGATGGCCCTGGAACAGGACTTCCGACACCACGGCGTTTGTCTTCAGTTGCACCCGACCGGTCTGCATTGCCGGCCGCAGGAAAGCATCGGAACAATTGACGCGCCGGTTCCTGTGGATGTAGCGCTGGAAATACCCCGCGCCCAGCTGCTCCCTGCCGTTGTAGTCGGGGTTGCAGGGAATACCGAATTCCTCGCATCCCTTGATGAAGGCATCGCACAGCGGCGAAGCCCAGTCGGGATTCGTGATGGGCAGTTCCCCGGCCGTGCCGCGAAACTCCGGATCGCAAGGCCCCAGCCGGCGCTCCGAACGCTTGAAGTAGGGCAGGACGTCGGCATAGCCCCAGCCGGCATTTCCCATTTTTTCCCAGTCATCGAAGTCCTCGCGCTGACCGCGCGAATACACCAGGCCATTGACCGAGCTGGAGCCCCCCACCACCCGCCCCTGCGGCATGGCAATTTTTCTGTTGTGCGTCGCGGCGGCAGGTTCGGTCTGGTAGTTCCAGGTGATCTTCCCGCCATACAGGGTTTTGACGAAACCGACAGGAACGCGAATGAAGAAATCCTTGTCCTCGGAACCCGCCTCGATGACGCAAATGCTGTGATGGGTCCGCTCGCTCAGCCTTCTGGCGATGACGGAACCCGCCGGCCCTGAGCCGACGATGATGTAGTCCACGTACTCGTGCATTGTTGTTTCTCCGCCGTGCTTGCGGCGCGTTTGATCTAACTTGCACGTAGACTAAGCCCGCAGAAACATTCAAACAATCAATCTTTTTTTATATAAAAACATAGGAATTTTTTATATTTTTAATGGGCAGCCACTTCGACGACTGGAAAATCAAGAAGTAGCCTGTCGATATCCACACAAAGCTGAACGTGCCCGCACAGAGCCGAGCGCATCGGCCGCACGCCCGGCATCGGCCCGAATCCTGTGGACGGAACCAAGAGCCTGCGCGTACCGGCGGGAGACACGGCCCCCCTGATTCACGCTGCAGGAGGTCGAACCAGCGCTGGCAGACCTGTGCAAGTGCTGCAGCCCGGAGGGGGCGACGCTTTTTGAGTTCGCGACCTTTGCGGGGCTGCGCGTCAGTGAGCCGACCGGGCGGCAGCCGTGATCGGGCGATCAGCGGGGCGGCCGCAAGCAGTTGGGAGAGTCATCGGTGGTGTTCGCGCCCTGATGCCTGGCACTCATCGCGGGAGCTGGCTCGTAGCCTTCAGGTGGTGGCGCGGGACTGCGCCAGGCGACTCCCCAACGCGGACCGCGAACGCAACCCGGCTGTCCGTCAATGCGGCGCGAGGCCCCTCAGGACGAAGCACGGGCAACCGGGTGAAATGCCCGTTGCGGTGCCAGTTCCTTGGGCACAAAAGAGAAAAGCCCCAAGTGAATCAATCACTCAGGGCTTTTGCGCCTGGCGGAAACGGAGGAATTCGAACACCCGATAGGGGTATTTCTGGCGCATTCCAGCGTATCCGCCCCTATGAGGAGCCACGCTGCAACACGCTGGAAGCGGTCTGTTTAGGTTCGCTTTTAGGTTCCGAGCGCGTAGCCGAGCATGTGCCTCGGCGCACCGATGATGCGGTTTTGTCCGACATATCGGTGGCTCTCACGGTTTTACGATGCACATGTCGCCCCCCCTCTGGCGACACCCTCCCCTCCTTGCTCCATGCAAGTTAAAGCCCGTCGAGTGCGGGCTTTTTTTTGGGGTGCTATCAACGTTCCACGGCATCGTGCGATGCAACGTTTGAGGCCAATGTATGCAACCGGACTCTGCAAACGGCGTTCTCGCCCGTATTCGCGAAGTAGAAATCCTGGCTGCCAGCCAAAAGCTGCCACCAGCCGGTCCTGAGCAACCTTCCGTGATGGGCACTGAGGTCCATGCCATGCTGCTGTCCCAGCGTGTTCGCATCTCGTTCAAGCTCGTTCCGGACCTTACGGGTGAGGGTTATCGATGGAACGCATTTCACGCGACGCCCGTCGAAGTGCCCGACGAGAATTTCAGGAGGAATTGACCTATCTTTCTAACTGTTGCGGCTTGTAGCACATGGATACGCCCGTTTCCGACACGGAAATACGCCATCCATTACTTCGGACGCTAGGATCTGAATACCGTCATAGGGCGGTCGACTTCACCCTGGTCGAGAACTGCAAATGGCCCGCCTCGTGCGGGCCATTTTTTATCTGAAGTCATGCAGCGCGTCTGGCGCCAGATCGGACCAGCGCCGCCTTTTTGGACTCGGGTGCCTTCTTGGCTGGCACCTTCTTTGCGGTCGTGTTTTTCCCTGCAGGGGGCGTAGCGCCGCCCCGGATGCTGCGCAACAGCAGCTCCGACAGGTCCACCACATTTGAGCTCGGGGGTGAGGCCTCGCCAGCGACCTTTTCGACCTGGTGCACCTCACCTTTCTGGGCCTTCTCTTCCACCAGTTTCATGACGGACTCGGTGTAGCTGTCTCGAAATTCGTCGGCGCTCCAGTTGGAGGTCATCGATTCGATCAGCTGCTTGGCCATGGCCATCTCGGCGGGCTTGATGCCCATCTGGGCCGCCGGGGGCGGCAGCTTCAGGTCTTCATAGGAGCGGATCTCCCCACCCCAGCGCAGCAGGTTCAGCACCAGGGCGGGGCCACAGGGCATGAGCACCGCCAAATGCTGCTTGCTGGCGATGACGACTTTCCCGACGCCTACTTTGTCAGTCTGTGCCAACGTGTCACGAAGGAGCGCGTAGACGCGGTCACCCCGGTTGATCGGCGCGATGTAATAAGGCTTCTCCAGATAGACAAACGGTACTTCATCAGTGGGAATGAAGGCCTCGATGTTGATTTCCACGCAGAAGTGACCCACTAACCCCCAGGATTTCCATCCAAATCTGATCCACGTACTAACCCTAACCTGCTGCTTTGTTGAGCAGCAGGAGACCAGGAGTGATAGACGTGGCAACACTGAGTGTCATCAGGCGCTGGGCCCTGCGAGAGCAGCTGTCCATCAGGGAGATCGCCCGCCGCACGGGCCTCTCGCGCAACACCATCCGCAAGTACCTGCGCGCAGGCGAGGCCGAGCCGCACTATGCCAAGCGAGTCAGTCCATCCAAGCTCGATCCCTTCGCCTTGAAGCTCGCCGGCTGGCTCAAGACGGAGGCTGGCCGATCCCGCAAGCAGCGGCGCACCGTCAAGCAGATGTACGTGGATCTGCAGGCGCTCGGTTATGGCGGCTCCTACAACCGTGTGGCGGCCTTTGCGCGCCTCTGGCACGAGCAGCGCCTGGTTGCACAGCAGACCACCGGCCGAGGTACCTTCGTTCCGCTGACCTTTGGCCCGGGTGAGGCCTTCCAGTTCGACTGGAGCGAGGACTGGGCTGTTCTCGCCGGCGTGCGCACCAAGCTGCAGGTAGCCCACTTCAAGCTCAGCCACAGCCGAGCGTTCTACCTGCGCGCCTATCCGCTGCAGACGCACGAGATGCTGTTCGATGCCCACAACCATGCGTTCGTGGTCCTGGGTGGCGTGCCCCGCCGTGGCATCTACGACAACATGCGCACCGCTGTAGACCGGGTGCGCCGTGGCAAGGAGCGCGACGTCAATGCGCGCTTTGCGGCCATGGTCAGCCACTTCCTGTTCGAGGCCGAGTTCTGCAATCCCGCGTCGGGCTGGGAGAAGGGCCAGGTGGAGAAGAACGTGCGCGATGCCCGCCATCGCCTGTGGCAAGTGGTGCCGCCATTCCCAAGCCTGCCCGATCTCAATGCCTGGCTTGAAGAGCGCTGCGTGGCGCTGTGGCACGAGATCGAGCACGGCAAGCTGCCGGGCACCGTCGCGGATGTCTGGGCTCAAGAGAAGCCCGCCTTGATGCCAATGCCCCGGCCCTTCGATGGCTTTGTGGAGAACACCAAGCGCGTCTCACCCACCTGCCTTGTCCACTTCGAGCGCAATCGCTACAGCGTGCCGGCGCCGTATGCCAATCGGCCGGTGAGCCTGCGGGTCTATGCGGATCGCTTGGTGATTGCCGCCGAAGGCCAGATCGTGTGCGAGCATCAGCGCCTGATCGAGCGTAACCACCATGGTGCGGGACAGACCGTGTACGACTGGCGCCACTACTTGGCGGTGCTGCAGCGCAAACCAGGAGCTTTGCGCAACGGCGCCCCATTCCTGGAGCTGCCAGCGGCCTTCAAGCGACTGCAAGCCACCTTGCTCAAGCAAACCGGCGGCGACCGGGAGATGGTGGAGGTACTGGCACTGGTGCTGCACCACGATGAACAGGCTGTGCTCGCTGCAGTGGAGTTGGCACTGGAGTCAGGGGCTGCCAGCAAGACGCACATCCTGAACGTGCTGCACCGCCTGCTGGACGGCAAGCCCGCTCCAGCACCGGTCACGTCGCCGCAGGCCCTCAAGCTGGCGGTGGAACCCCAGGCCAATGTGCTTCGCTACGACCAATTGAGGGAGGTGCGCTATGCGTCATGACCCTGCCATCGCTTCCATCGTGATCATGCTGCGCGAGCTCAAGATGCACGGCATGGCCCAGGCGGTTGCGGAACTGGCTGAGCAAGGTGCACCGGCCTTCGATGCGGCGCAGCCCATCCTGTCCCAACTGCTCAAGGCCGAGACCGCCGAGCGCGAAGTGCGCTCTGTGGCCTACCAGCTCAAGGTGGCCAGGTTCCCTGCGTACCGGGACATGGCGGGCTTTGACTTCAGCCACAGCGAGGTGAACGAGGCACTGGTACGCCAGTTGCACCGCTGCGAATTCTTGGAGAACGCCAACAACGTGGTGCTGGTGGGTGGACCGGGTACGGGCAAGACCCACATTGCCACGGCCCTCGGGGTGCAAGCCATTGAGCACCATCACCGCAGGGTGCGGTTCTTCTCCACGGTGGAGCTGGTCAATGCACTGGAAGAGGAGAAGGCCCAGGGCAAGCCGGGGCAGATCGCGCACCGCCTGGCCTATGCTGACCTGGTGATCCTGGATGAGCTGGGCTACCTGCCGTTCAGTACGTCAGGAGGAGCCTTGCTGTTCCACCTGCTGTCCAAGCTGTACGAGCGCACCAGCGTCGTGATCACCACCAACCTGAGCTTTAGCGAGTGGGCCAACGTGTTCGGCGATGCCAAGATGACCACGGCGCTGCTGGACCGACTCACGCATCACTGCCATATTCTGGAAACCGGCAACGACAGCTACCGGTTCAAGAACAGCTCCGCACAGCAACCACCACAGACCACCAAGAAGGAGAAGATAGCCAAGAACTTATCCACAACGTGAGCGTGAAGTTCACGAACAAGGGTGGGTCAGATCGAGATGGAAATGGTGGGTTACGGTTGGATGGAAATCAACAGCCCGCCTGCATGGTGTCGTAGAAGGCCTCAAGATCTGCCACCGCCTGCTCAGCTCTGCGCCTGATTTCTGGCGACCATTGGTGTGCGTTCATCACTCATCTGTCGGCAGTTGGGATACCCAATGATGCCGCGAGTTAGGAGTCTTTGCTTGAGGCTGCGGGCCAAGCCAGTCACACGACTGTTTGGGACCGGCTGAGTTGGGAGAGGGGGCAAAGAAAAACCGCCTCGGCGGGCGGTTTCTCCGGTTGAGGGCAGGGAAGGACTTTAGGCAGCTTTGCGCAGCTCTACCTGCACATCTTCAGCCTCAACTTCTGGCTGTGGTTGTGCGGCCGCAGCTCTCTCTCTAAGCATATGCTTCAACTCGCAATCCACCCAGCGCGTAAGCACTTGGCGGATCAGTGGCTGATAGCCCAGCCCGTTGAGTTTTGCCAAGGCCTTCAGGTTGTCCAGCAGGTCGCGTTGCAGTCTAATGGAAATTGGCTGCAGGTCGAGTGCGTCGTCAAGCGCTACCGACAGCTCTGCCGGAGCGACGGCAACATAGGCATTGCTCGTGCCAACGCTGTCATAGTCGATCTCGCGGTCTTCGTTCATGTTCTCTCCTAGGTCAGTAAATCTGCGTGCTTTGTATAAATCCGTTCCACTTCTGCGGTGGCTGAGTAGGCGCTTTTGATGTCAATAATGCCGCTCTTCGTGTCGAGGATGAAGACGATTTTGAGCTTTCTGCCGTAGTCCGTCTCTGACACAAACCACTGTGTAGGGATCGGCGTCTGGTGCTCTGGACGCGTGTCAGTCAGGAACTTGCGGTCCCTGTTCGCGAAGCATTGGATGATCTCAAGATCGGTTACGTTGTGATCTGGCTTTGCCAGCTTGGCCCTTGTTGCTGGCGATATGAACATACGCATAAATGCATTGTATATACAGAGTGGGCCGGAAAGCTAGAGTTCCGCGATTAAAGTGGCCGTTTTGAGACGCTCAGTTGGCCCTGTCGGTGCGCCTCTTCATCCCCTACGGCCACTCACAGACCTACTCATCCAGCCCGGATTGCGCAGGGGCCCACGCCAGCCCCCGCCTGATCAACGGTTCACTTCAACGCCGTCGATCATTCTTTGCAAGGTTGTCTCACGTGGATCGCGCGGGATGTCCGCAATCCCAAGACTCTTCATCTGCAGGGACTTGAACACGATGGCATTCATATCTGTGATGGATAGGGTGACGGTGTGCAATTGGCCGTCACCCGATTTGTCCAGAGTCGAAGCGCAAACAGGCTCGCCAGGAAGTACGGAGACGAATACTGCGGCATCGGTTTGCTTGACTGGCGCGCGCAGCAAAGTCGGGTAGAGCAGGCCGCCATTTGGATCAACATCACGAAGATTAAGGTGGCCCGTCTGTCCATTGGCGGACACATCAATGCCATCCGCCCAATCGTTGTTTGTTGTCACGTAGTCCCGTTTGAGCGACCAGACCCGCAGGTCTGGATTCCCATTCCCCTCGGCCAGAACGACCAGGATGACAGACCCAGAAATCAAGGTCGTCCCAGTGTCCACAATCGTGCACGCGACCGCCGCCTGTGTCGCGGTTTGGGTGGCATTGGTGCTGATGTTCACAAGCTCGGCGCTCGACAGTGCCGAAACAGCAGCCAAAGCCGCGCCAACTATCAATCTCTTCATCCCGCTCTCCTTCTATAAGTAAGCACATGTTACTCAGGAGTCACGAGCCGGTGAAACAATTTGCCGCTCCGCCTGCGCAGTTCGCAAAAAATAGAACGCCGCCCTTGACGCGCATCAAGCATCCGAAGCCCATGTGACAGCGCGCGGCGGTTTTTCTCTTGCCTGCCCTTTGCTGCGCAGTAGCATGGCCCGACACCCGACCGAGAAGAAACGATGAGCCCCACCATCACTGAAGCCATCAAGCAACACCGCATCCTGACCGTGTTCTACGACGGCTACAGCAGAACGGTCGAGCCCCACGTCTACGGTATCAACTCCGCTGGCCATGAGGCGGTGAGCTGCTACCAGGTGGGAGGCGGCAGCAGTTCGGGGAAAGCTGAGGGCTGGAAGATGCTGCTGATCTCAAAGCTGGGCACTGTGATGATGACTGAGCAGAAGTTCACCTCCAGGACAACGCCCTCCCCTTGGGCTGACAACCCGATGAGGCAGGTATTCGCCCAGGTTTGAGCGGGCCGAGTGAGGGCTACCGTTGTGCACACGTGTGCACAGTACAGAAATCTCTACGGTCGGGGCGAGCTGCTTGTGCAATTTGCACCGGCATCAGCGCCTATACACCGGCGAACATCAACCGTCTTAAGCATTCACCGGGCCACCCGCGTCGGGTTTACCCCGAAAAACCCCTTTGTGCATACGTGTACACGGCGTAAGCGTCGTCGCGACGAGGGCTCAACTGCCGAGTTAGTTCACAGACTTCAGTCGCTGCACATAAATTGAAATTTAGATTTCCGGGGGAGGCGTCACGCTGACAAATGCACATTAACACTGACAGGTCAGCGCTGTGTATGCATTGATGGTCGACAACACGCACCTTTACAAAGCAACATCGTTGCGTCAGGACCTGACGGGCGGGAATCTTCACGGAAGACTGGCTAGCAAGCGGGATTCACGCTTTAAACGGAAGCCACCTCAACTCCTCACGCTTTCCTCGGCGCCGCCAATGCAATAGCTATGCATCCTAGAAAAGGCGTGTTATCATTTGTCTTATGCGTCACTCATTTGTGAGCAGACAAGGAAAAGCCCGCGATTGCGGCGCGGGCTTCATGTGTCAAAAAGCATAGTCTTTCTGATCTGGTTTCCTTGGAGGCTTCCAGTAAGAACTGCCTCTTTTGGGCAGCTCGGGTGGAACAACGGATGTTGGCGCCTCTTTACTTCCCGTGCAAAGGAAAGCGATGCTTATTCTATCGAAGTATCAAGCCCTGGTCAACGAGCACATCGCCGTCCAGGAGAAGCTGGCTCGCCGCTTCGCGCCAGAAGCCAAGGGAGCGAACGAATTTCGACATTCGCTCCACCAGAGTAACGTGGAGCGTTTCAAAGAACTCGCAGCCGCGCTTGAGGAAGCCGACAAGCAGTTGGCAGCAGCCCCCGCAGCTTCCACCCCGAGTTCTAACCCGCCAGTCCTAACGCTCTCGCTCAACGAGATCGCAGATCTTCCAGAAGAGTTGCGCGGCGAGCTCTCAGAGAGCGCAATCCCAGACAAACTCGAAATGGCGATTCTTGGGGTATTGGAAGACCGCGGCGGGATCGCCTCCCTCGACCAAATCCTTGTAGGCATCTATCGCAAGACCGCCGAGATCACGAAGCGCACGACTCTGACCTCGCGGCTCTACCGCATGACTTCCAAGAGCAGCGTTCATACGGTTCCCAACAAAAAGGGGGTCTATTCACTTCGCAAGTTCACCGCCGAAGAAGCAGCACGTCTCTTCGGTGAAGACACCCCAGAAGGCCAGCAGCTTGCATTGAACGACGAGTAACTTCCTCACATCAATGTTGGCGAAAGGAGGAGGGACCTAGCTCCCACGCTAAACGAAAAAACCCCCAGGGTGAGCTGGGGGTTTGATCGGCCCAGGTGCATGCGCACACAGGACATCTTCTTGGCGGAAGGGTGACCAGTGTACAACGGCAGATGAATTGCCGCGCGCATGTATTTTTTCACCACGCTCAGAGCGAGGAGAAATATGAAAGCATGCGCTTACCCGAAGAGCGTGCATGTGCGCCCCTACGTGCGCTGGCGGTTTGGCCGCCTGGAACACGTATGCGAACATTGCCGTTCTCACCCCGGACAGATGAACCTCCCGTGGTAACTCCGCCCAATAGCTGACCGGTTATGCCGGTGTCGGCTCTACACAGCCGACCTAACGCCCGCCGTTGAGCGGGCGTTTTCATTGATGACCTGCATCAAAATGGGCTGACACATGACTAACGGCTCAGCAAATCCAGCCCGCTCCAAGAGCGCGTTTTAGCCTCTGTGACCAATATCGCGTGGCGCTTACCTGTTGTTTGAGCTGCAACAGCGCAAATTTGGCGAACCTGCTCTGCAGTCAGATCACCCTGGCACTGGTACTCGGCCGGGGGCATTTTGTAGCCAACCCCATCGTCGCTGAAGATCACATCAGTGATGTTTCTCTCGGCGAGCGCCAAGGCCAATTGATCGTAGTCATCCCAAGTCGGGCCATCATGCAGGACCACTCGAATTGTGAATCTAACCATCGCTCCCTCCGCATAGAAGTGGATATAGTGCCAGCGCTCTCAAAATTCGCCAGTCGAAAATTGCACGCATGGTGATACGGATCACTTGTTTGAAGAAACACAAGGCTTGACACGCTTTTACCGATCCGCTCTCGTCGGCGTCCCTCCGTCAGCAGGGCATGAAAGGCGAGGGGCGAAGCACAGCAAAAGTGGAGTGACGGATGGATGAAGAATGGTTGGCTCAACACGATAAAAACAGAGGCGGCTCATGGACCGATGCGGTGCAGTCTGTCGAAAGCATGCGCCTACCAATGGCGCTAGATCTGCCGTCGACGATTCGCGGTCTGCACAGTCGAGCAAACGATCAATATGCGCGAAGTTATGGACAAATGCAGGAGGCGCAGCCAGACTTACCTGGCTTGTTTGCCTACAGCCAATGGGTGATGTGGGCAGCGTGCTGGGAGGGAGTCCATTGGTTTCGGCGATCCATCGACACCGGAGCGATACAGGACACACATGACACGCGGGCCCTTTGCACCCCCTCTGGCTATGCTGGGTCGGAAGGCTGGGCCTACTCAGCGTACAACAAAATGGCCGAACTGGATTTCGGCCGTCAGTTCTCAGCAGTGATCGAGCGCTTCGGGTTCAGCACGCAGCCAAGCGATATCTCAGTATTAACGGCTATGGAACTGAACTGGCTTTGGTGCGCTAGTGACGGCAATCTTCCCCATCTTGAATTTCTCGAAGCTATCCACGAAGCCTCCGAAGCGTCGTCGCTTGCCAATGGACTCCACATGTGGAACCAAAGCGAAAAACTAGTACTTGAGTCAATTCACTATCCTGCCGATAGCCAGGCGGCGGCGGTAGCAAGGACCGTTTTTGCAAAAAAAGCGGCCAATGCCAGGCATTCGGAAAACCGAGCTATGAAGCAACAGGTCTTCGAATGGTGTGACACGCATATGGCCGATGCGCCGAGCATGGACACGGCCGCCAGCCGAGTTGCCGGCGTTGTCGTCCCCGTCGCGTGGCGCACAGTCCGCGACTGGATGACTGAGTGGAAAAAACTCCGCTCTGCGGGCACAGCGTAGGCCCTGCAGGCAGACCGTACAGCCTGCGGGCATGGAGACTTACCTCCACCCTGCCCCCGTAAGAAACTCATCCCATACCGCAAACGCGGGACCTACTGGGATGACGAAAAAGGACTATGACCTTCTACGCGCAGCAACCGCGGACTAAAGAGATCGTCGAGTCGTTTTCACCGCGACTCGCGGCAGTGCCCCGCTGCGCAAGAAGCAATGGCAACAAAGCATATTTTCACTCGTTGTCAGGAACTGGATCGTGGAGCGGTCCTCGTTCTTCATACTCGCGCAGAACGTTCAACAGTTTTCTTTCGGGCTCCCCCGCGCTGGCTAACGCAAGACGTTCAAAAGAGCTTTTCGCTGTACCCGCGGTGTCGATGACTTTGTTCAACTCGGCTTTGGAAATCGTGCTGCTCTGGCTGACAAGATCCGCCATCGTTCGATATGTGCGCAATCGGTCCGGCTCAACCGGCACACCACTCTCAACTGCTTCTACAAGTTCACGAAGCACTGTTGAAATCGTTCCCATGGTCAACTTATTTGCTGCAATAGCCAGCGCGGACTCCGCTAAGAACTGCTCCATCTTAGCCATAACCAATGGGGTTGAACCCGCGATCACTTCAAACGATTTTTCAAGGCGAGAGCAAACCTCCGTGTGGAGACTCCTGCCCGATGCGCTGGCTGCAGCACTCAGCCTTTCGTGAAGTGCCTTGTCCAAAAACAGATCCAGCGGCGCCGGGTCGTCCGTGACGCTCAGCCCCATAGAAAGCCAACTGAAATCCACACCCATCGCTTTAGCTAACTTGGACAGAACCTCCGGCCTGGGCTTACTTCTGCCTTGCTCGTAACGGGAGATCTGGGCCGCCGCAACCCCGCTTTCGTTAGCTAGGTCTGCTTGACTCCAGCCCTTGTCCGAGCGCGCCTTTATCAGGCGAGTGGCTAGTTCATTGTCCATTTTGCGGAATTATTAGTACTCAATGGTATTGACAAGTAGTGTTCAGTCATTAAAATACTAATCAAGACTGTTCAGTACCGATCATCAAGAAAGGGGATTCTATGGGCAATCGAAAGAAGCAAAAACCGAGTGTGGCCGTGCGCTTGGACAACGAACTCGAAACCTACTTACGGGCCCGCGCTGCCGCGGGGCATCGAAGCTTGAGCGGCGAGATCCGAATGCGCCTTGAAGCCAGCCAGGAAGCCGATCAGCAATCCACCGAGCGGAAAGGTCAGCCTTAATGATCAATATCACCCCATTTAGCTTTGACGGTGCTCGCCTGCGCGCTTTGGTGCTCGAAGGCGAACCATGGTTTGTAGGTCGAGATGTAGCGGACGTGCTCGGCTACCGCGATCACAACGCGGCTATGCGGGATCACTGCAAGGGTGTGCGGAAATCGCACCCCCTTCCAACCCCAGGAGGCGTCCAGGAAGTGCGTCTGATCTCCGAGCCCGACATGCTCCGCATGATCGTCAACAGCAGCCTGCCCTCTGCGGAGCGCTTCGAACGCTGGGTGTTTGAGGAGGTCCTGCCCAGCATCCGCAAGACCGGCAGCTACACCGCTAAGAACTCGCTCACGCCGCTCAAGGCGACAGCGGAAGCAGCGAAGGCCTTCGGTCCACTGGTCCGCGTTGCACGCCTGCTGGGTTGTGACAAGAATGCGGCGGCGATCTCTGCGAACCAGGCCATCTACTCGATGACCAACATCAACCTGATGCAGCAACTCGGGCACACGCACCTGGAAGCTGAGAAGCAGGACCACTGGTTCACGCCGACTGAGCTCGGCAAGCAGATGACTCCGCCAGCCTCAGCGCGTCAGGTCAACCTGCTGATGGCTGAAGCTGGGCTGCAGTTCAAACGCGGCGATGTATGGGAAGCGACCGAGGCGGGGAAAGACTTCGCGCGGATCTACGACACAGGCAAGCGTCATGGGAGCGGCGTGCCGGCCACCGTGATCGCCGTGCTGCAGGCCCTTCCCGCAGAGCAGAAAGAAGCCGCATGAAACCGAAGCATGTACGAAGTCGAGAGGGCCCACCCCGCCCACTAGACATATGGTGTAAACCGGGAAGGTGCACCCCTGAAAAGGCGAAGCCGGTAAGCGCTTGGACCCGCAAACCGGCTTCTAGACCAAAAACCCCGTTGAAAAAGGATCGGATCTATGTCTGAGGTTATCACGCGCCCTTCCGCTGGCGCAACTAAACACCCACCGCAGGCCCAGACTGCAACGCAACCAGTCTCCCAGGCTGCGAATGGCTACACCACCGGGCAGATATCCCTCGCTCTGAGCACCATTGCGGTCCAGGCAGAGGCTCTGCGCGACTACCTTACCCAGGCCATGTACCGCATGGGCACGGTGCAGGCCACCACGTCGCAGGCAGCGAACGACTTCTACGTCGCCTCGCAGCTGACCATCTTGATCGGGTCTATTGCCGATCAGATGGCCGGGCTCACCCACCTGGGCAGCGTGGCCGCCTGGGCGTGTGGCGATGACATGGAACCGGAGGTAACACCATGAGCGCCAATGCCTCGCTAGTTCATCTCATCCGACTCGACGCTCGGCACGGCCTACCTCCCATGAGCGAACAGGAGCTGAGCGCCTTCTGCAGGCGCAACCATGTCGCCCCCGAGGCAATTCGAGCCGCAGAGAAGGAAGGGCGCGAACTGCGTGCTTCGGGTGCGCGCTGCAACTGCGTACGTTGCCAACCAGACCCTCTGAACGACCGCGAACGCACCCGCTCGAACTACGCCGAGCGCCGCCGCTACGAACTTAAGGAGTCTGGCGTCACTGACTCAACCAAGCGTGACCGACTGATCGAAGCTGAGCTGGATGCTGGGGCCGCCCTCCAAGAAGGGCCCACCAAAGTGACCAGGACCATCGGGAGTCGCTCATGAAAACCGCTGCCCTCCTCTACCGCTTGGCAAGCATGCGCCGCTCCGCTGGTGCCGGGCCTATCGAGTCCGTCACCTGGGCTGCGGGTTTGCTCTGGCGCTCCCGCTCGAGAGCCTGAACGGCCCTCCCCCTTCGTCTTTTTTCCACCGTCAAGAAAAGGATCAGATCATGTCTGAGGTCATCACTCGCCCGCGCGCCAGCGCAACCAAGGCCCCTACCCCCATCAGCGAGGCGCCCGCCCCTGCCCCCGCGCAGAATCCACCAGCATCAGAAAGCGAGCGCAAGGTCGCGGCGACCGGGGCCACCCTGCTCGGCCAAGCGGTCGCTCTCATTGGCGAAGAAGACGGCCCCGCCTACGCAGCGGCCCTTCTGGAGCTTGGGCAAAAGATCCTGCTCCAAGCCGCCGAGGGGCTGACCACGCTGGGGAAGCCACAAGATGTGTTCTATTTCGCGGCCGGGGCCTGCAGCGGCGCATTGGCCATCGAGCGGCAGGATTGCCCTGGTTCGGTTCACCGCCATGAGTTGATCACGACCGCGTTCAACTTGCTGAACAACACTTGCCTTAGCTACGACTGCGATCTGCATCCATGCGAGGAGGCTGCGGCAGCTATCGAAGCTGGCGCCCACCGTTTTCGTGACCGGCCATTGCCGCCCATCCGCCGCCTGGGTGACGCACCCGTGGAGGGGCGCTACAACCAGGCCCAGATGGAGCGTGTGCTCGAGTTCGTTGCAGGCTCTGCACACACCCTGCACCATGTTTTGCTGATGGCGCAGGTCGCGGAAAATGGTGAAGACCTCTCGCGGCTGGTGGATTCGGCCGAGCTCATGACTCGCCACATCGGCGCATCTGCAGACGCGGCCGTGAGCGGAATGGTCATCGGAGGTTTCGAGCGCTGGAGCTATGGGCCCAACTTCCCACGCACAGGGGGCGCAGCATGAGTGCCGTCATCGACCGCCCGCCCAAGGTGGCCAAGCCAAAGGCTGCCCCGAAAACTCGCGAAAAGGACACGCCCGAACCGCAGAAGCTTGATGTCCAGACGCAGTGCAACTTGATCCAGGAGGGGATTTATCGGATTGAGTGCGCCGCCCACACGGTAGGACTTGGCCTGGGTGAGAGCGATGAAAGCGAGTTGCGGGCAGTCCACATCCTCATTGATGACCTGGTGCACCGGTTCGCAGGTATCGCGGATCTGCTCCCTGCGCCCGTATGCGATGTGCACGAATCCGCCAGAGAGTTCTCCTGCGCGCTGTCGATAGTGATTCCCACCATCAAGCGCCTGAATGAAAACAACCTGGAGAGCAGCGTGCTCTATACCGCAACCTATTTGCTGGAAGACGCCAGGCGCATGGTGGACGAGGCGCAAGCCCTGCGGGCCGAGTGCAGCACCCCCGAAAGGGCTGGACCATGACAGCGCGATACGTTCGCATCCCCAAATTCTGCGAGGAGACGGGCTACACCGCCCGGGCCGTGGAAACGAAGATCCATCGCGGCGTATGGGCTGAAGGCAAGCAGTACCGCAGAGCCCCAGATGGCTGCATTTTTATCGACATGAAAGGGTTTGGAAAATGGGTCGAAGGCCAGGAACCGGGGGAGTCCGACCGAACCGGGATCGCATAGAGGTGCGCTTCATGTGGGAGGGCAAGCAAATTGCGCCGACGCTGGATCTCAAGCCCACGGCCTCGAACCTGAAGCACGCTGCGCGGGTCCGCGACAAGGTGCTGCAGGAGATCGAGCGCGGAACGTTCAAGTTCAAGGACCACTTCCCAGACTACCGCCACGCAGACAAACGGCAGCCGCCCAGCGAGGCGGAGAAGCGCACGCTGACGGCGTGGGCAGAAACCTGGTATCTGTTGGCGGCTCGGTCGGTGGAGTTCTCCACTCTGGCGATCTACAAGCGCCACATGAAGGCCTATTGGCTATCAGCCTTCGGCCACATGCGCCCCGAGCAGGTCACCCACCGTATGGTGCTGGAGCGCCTGGCGCTGCTGGCCCAGGATCGTTTCGACGAGGAAACCGGCAAGGTGCACAAGGGCCTGGGCCGCAAGACGCAGAACAACATCATGATCCCCTTGCGCGGCGTGTTCGATCTGGTGTGCAAGCCGCCCAGCGCCATCGCGAATCCCACGGAGGGGATCGACAACCTGAAGACGCAGAAGTCCAAGCCCGACCCCTTCAGCCCGCACGAAGTCGAAGAGATCCTGGCCACGATCCGCCGCCAGTGGGGGGATGAGTTCCATGACTATTTCGAGTTCAGCATGTTCGCCGGCCTGCGGGCTAGCGAGCAGATTGCGTTGCGGTGGCAGGATGTGGAACTGCCCACGGGCCGCGTGCTGGTGCATCGATCCCGGGTAATGGGTCAAGACAAGGAGCGCACGAAAACGCACGTCGAGCGGGAGGTGGAGCTGAACGCCCGCGCACTTGGCGCACTTGAGCGGCAACGGGCCAGGACGCAGGCCATTGGCAAGGAGGTGTTCTACAACCCCGCGACCAGCCGTGCATACGCTGATGAACAGAAGCAGCTTCAGGTATGGACGCGGAGCTTGCAAGCATGCCAGGTCCGATACAGGCCGCCGAAGGAATGCAGGGACACCAGCGTGACCCTCGCCTTAATGGCTGGCGCCAATCCTGTGTGGGTTGCAAACCAGCACGGCCATAGCGTTCAGGTGATGATGCGCGACTATGCCAAGTGGATTCCGAACGCAGACAAAGGCTCCAACCTCGCGGCCGTAAACCTGTCGCTTGGGATGACCGGGCAGCAGGTCAAACATGCGATTTAGGTTCAATTTAGGTTCGCCGCGCCGCTGATCGGAGCCACAAAGAGAAAAGCCCTAAGTGAATCAATCACTTAGGGCTTTTGCGTCTGGCGGAAACGGAGGGATTCGAACCCTCGATGAGGCTCTACACCCCATACTCCCTTAGCAGGGGAGCACCTTCGGCCACTCGGTCACGTTTCCAATCCCGCTATTATGCCCCATTTCCGGGGCGCTTCTGGCGGGTGAGGCGGCTTGCTGGTCCAGCTCGAACGCCTTGTGCAGGCTGCGCACGGCCAGTTCGACGTACTCCTCGTCGATCACGACGGAGGTCTTGATCTCGGAGGTAGAGATCATCTGGATGTTGATGCCCTCCTCGCGCAGCGTGCGGAACATCTTGCTCGCCACGCCCACGTGGCTGCGCATGCCGCTGCCGACGATGCTCACCTTGCAGCAGCTGGTGTCGCCCACGACCTCCTGCGCGCCCAGCACGGACACCACTTTCTCCTTGAGCAGCTCGACGGTGCGCGCGCAATCGTTGCGGTGCACGGTGAAGCTGAAGGTGGTCTTGCCGTCCTTGCCCACGTTCTGGATGATCACGTCGACCTCGATGTTGGCATCGGCCACGGCGCCCAGGATCTGGTGGGCGATGCCCGGCTTGTCGGGCACGCCCAGCACGGAGATCTTGGCTTCGTCGCGGTTGAATGTGATGCCGGATACGACGGCTTGTTCCATTTTTTGTCTTTCTCAAAAGTGATCCGCGTGCGGACCTGGCTTATTCGTTGATGTGGATGCCCCCAGGGCGTGAAGCTGGACAGCCCGCGCATGGACATCACTTTTGTTGTATTTGCCCGCGAGCTCCACCGAGCGGATCTTCGGCAACTTGCTGCCCAGGCTGGCCATCTCGCGCTTTTCCTCGAAGCTCACCGCCGCAGACTTCGGATTTCGGGCCTCAGACACCACGCTGAAGGACACTGCCTCGGCGCGCAGCCGTGGTTCGTGCGATCAGGGGGCCAACACCTCTGGACTGTACCAATCGAGTTCCGGCCCGGACCGGACGGCAAAACCATGCCCGACCTTGATGTGGATGCGGTGGCCGCGTGTGGTGCACGACTGCACCTGGTCGAGCAGTTCATTCAATTGCGCCGCGGCCGCCGTGGTGTGGTGCTCGACGCGCAGCCAGTGGCGCAGCACATTGGCCTGCCGGGCGCGGCTCAGGCCCTGCAAGGCCCGGATGCGCGGCGGTGCGCCCACGATGGCCAGGTCCTGCAGTGCAAGTTCTTCCAGCAGTTCGTCCGCCTGCGCCGCATGCAGGGCGGACCGCGCAAAGGTGTCGCGAAACGCAGGGAATGCGGCCTCCAGCACGGGCAAGATCCTCGCGCGGATGCGGTTGCGCGTGAAGCGCTCATCGGCATTGGTCGGGTCTTCCACCCATCCCTGCCCCTGTGCCCGCAGCCACTGGCGCACGTCAGCCCCGGCCACCCGCAGCAGGGGGCGGTACCAGTCAATGTCCGCGCGGCGCCAGCGGGCGGGCATCGCCGCCAGCCCGGCCACACCGGCCCCGCGCGACAGGGCCAGCACGAGCGTTTCGACCTGGTCATCCGCGTGCTGCGCGATTGCTATTGATTTAATAGCATCATGCGCTTGACTGGCAAGCGCTACCACCTCAAATGCCTTGTACCTTGCCTGCCGTGCAGCGTCTTCCGGGCTTTGCCCCGGCGCGTGGCGGGCGTCCGGGCGCTGCACCGCCAGCGGCACATCCAGGGCTTGGCACAGGTCTTCGCAGTGCCGCGCAAAACCGTCAGCCGCTGGCTGCAAGCCATGGTGCACGTGGATCGCCCGCACCTGGCCAGGCCAGCGCCGGGCGCATGCCAGCAGCAGCGCCGTGGAATCCGCACCGCCGCTGAATCCGACCGCCAGGGGCAGCGCAGGCTCGAAGGCCTGCATGGCCGCGTCGAAGGACAAGGTCATGTCCATGCCTCCCCGTGGCGCCAGGGCAAGGGCCAGGAACCTGTGGCGGCGTCAACAACAACAAGGGCAACAAGGGGGCGGCGGCACATGGCGGCCGATTATCGGCGCCTCCCGGCCACGGCAACGGCGGAGAACCCTGGCCAGAAGCACCAACGGCCCCGCAGGGCCGTTGGTGGTGGGCAGGAAAGCGTCCCCGGAACCGTCAGCGGCTCTCCGCCTTGGTGTCGCTGAACCGGCCGTAGCTTTGCAGGCGGTCATAGCGGCGGTCCAGCAGGTCCTTCGTCTTCAGGTCCGCCACCTGGCGGAACGCATCGCCCAGCGCGCGCTTGAGGAAGGCCGCCATCTGCTTGTGGTCGCGGTGGGCGCCGCCCACGGGCTCGCTGACGATCTTGTCCACCAGGCCCAGCGCTTTCAGGCGGTGGGCGGTGATGCCCAGGGCATCGGCGGCTTCCTGCGCTTTTTCGCTGGTTTTCCAGAGGATGGAGGCGCAGCCTTCAGGGCTGATCACGGAGTAGATGGCGTACTGCAGCATCACCACCTGGTCAGCCACGCTGATCGCCAGCGCGCCGCCAGAGCCGCCCTCGCCGATGATGGTGGTGATGATGGGCACTTCGAGTTGCGCCATCTCGAAGATGTTGCGGCCGATGGCCTCGGACTGGCCGCGTTCCTCGGCATCGATGCCAGGGTAGGCGCCGGGCGTGTCCACGAAGGTGAACACGGGCAGCTTGAATTTCTCGGCCGTCTTCATGAGGCGCAGGGCCTTGCGGTAGCCCTCGGGCTTGCTCATGCCGAAGTTGCGCATCGCGCGCTCCTTGGTGTCGCGCCCCTTCTGGTGGCCCAGCACCATGCAGGCATGGCCGTTGAAGCGTGCCAGCCCCCCCACGATGGACAGGTCGTCCGCGTAGTGGCGGTCGCCGTGCAACTCCACGAAGTCGGTGAAGATGTCGCGCACGTAGTCGAGCGTGTAGGGGCGCTCGGGGTGGCGGGCGATCTTGGTGATCTGCCAGGGCGACAGCTCGCTGTAGATGTCCTTGGTGAGCTGCTGGCTTTTCTTGCTCAGCTGGTCGATCTCTTCCGAGATATCGACGGCACTCTCGGTCTGCACGTAGCGCAGTTCTTCGATTTTGGATTCGAGTTCGGCAATCGGCTGCTCGAAATCCAGAAAGGTCTTTTTCGCCAACGTTGTTCTCCTTGGGGCGCGCCGGGGTGCGGGCGCCACGAATGGCACGCACTGTAACCGACGCGTTACGAGTTTGGTATGACGCTTGTCCAACAAATAAAAAGTCCGCTGTCCGGGGCGCTGCGCACCACCTACAGCCCACGAAACGGGCGCGCCCCACGAGGAGGGCCGCCGCGCTCGCGGCGCTCCCGGGCACGCGGCGCACGGGGACCCAGGGGCATCTCGCTCAGTACGCCACGGGAAGCGGATCCAGCGATCGCCAAATATACCAAGTCGCCACGCTGCACCAGGGCTTCCAGGCCTCGGCCACTTCGCGGGCATCGCTGCGGCTGACCGGATCGCCCGAAAAGTAATTCTGGCTGATGCCGGTGATCAGCCCCACGTCGTCCAGCGGCAGCACGTTGGGGCGCATCATGTAGAAGATGAGGAACATCTCGGCCGTCCAGCGGCCGATGCCGCGGATGGCCACCAGTTCGGCAATGATGGCCTCGTCATCCATCGCGGCCCAGTCCTTCACGTGCAGCTTGCCGCCCTCGAAGTGCATCGCCAGGTCCACCAGGTAGTCGACCTTGCGCGCAGACAGGCCCGCGGCCCGCATGTCGTCGATCTTGAGCTTGAGCACGCTGGCGGGCTTCATGCTGCGGGGCATCGCGGCAAAGCGCTCCCACACGGTCTGCGCGGCCTTCACCGAGATCTGCTGGCCCACGATGGAGCGCGCGAGCGTGGTGAACGCATCGCCGCGTGTCTGCAGCGCCGCATCGCCAAACTGGGGAATCAGGCGCTTCATCACCCGGTCCTTCTTGACCAGGTGCTTGCAGGCCTCCGCCCAGTAGTCGGGCGTGGCCAGCGCCGGCTCGGCCACGAGCACTTCGGATGCTATCTTTTTAGAAGCTGCCACCGGGCGTCCCATCTGCCCAGCAGGCGTTTTCCATGACAAACACAACGATCACTGCGCGGCTTCCCAGGTGGTGCCAGCGGCGGAGTCCTTGAGCACGATGCCCTGGGCCAGCAATGCATTGCGGATGCGGTCGGCCTCGGCGAAATCCTTGCCCGCCTTGGCAGCGGCGCGCGCGGCGATCCGGGCCTGGATTTCGGCTTCGTCCATACCGCCCGCCCCGGCCTGCAGGAAGGCCTTGGGGTCGCCCTGCAGCACCCCCAGGCAACCGCCCAGCGCCTTGAGCAGCCCCGCCAGTTCGGCAGAGCGGGTCTTGTTGACCTCGCCGGCCAGGTCGAACAGCACGGCCATGGCTTCGGGGGTGCCGAAGTCCTCGTCCATCGCGGCCTTGAAGCGGGCGGCATGCGGCGCCGCCCAGTCAATGGCCGCCACCTCGGCGGGCGCCACGAGGTTCAGGGCGGTGTACAGGCGCTTCAAGGCCTGGCGCGCGTCGTCCAGGTGGGCATCGCTGTAGTTCAGGGCGCTGCGGTAGTGGGCCCGCACGATGAAAAACCGCACCGTCTCGGCGTCGTACTTCGCCAGCACGTCGCGGATGGTGAAGAAGTTGCCCAGCGACTTGCTCATCTTCTCGTTGTCCACGCGCACGAAGCCGTTGTGCACCCAGAAGCGCGCCAGGGGCTTGCCATTGGCGCCTTCGCTCTGGGCGATCTCGTTCTCGTGGTGCGGGAACTGCAGGTCCATGCCGCCGCCGTGGATGTCGAAGGTCTCGCCCAGCGTGGCGCCGCACATGGCCGAGCACTCGATGTGCCAGCCGGGGCGGCCCGAGCCGAATTCGCTGTCCCACTTGGCCTCGGGTGGCTCCTCGGGCTTGGAGGCTTTCCACAACACGAAATCGAGCGGGTCTTCCTTGCCATCGAGCACGGCCACGCGCTCACCCGCGCGCAATTCGTCGAGCGACTTGCCCGAGAGCTTGCCGTAGCCGTCGAACTTGCGCACGGAGTAGTTCACGTCGCCATTGCCGGCGCGGTAGGCCAGGCCCTTGCCTTCCAGCGTGCCGATCAGCGAAAGCATCTGGGGCACGTATTCGGTGGCGCGCGGCTCCAGCGACGGGGGCTCGATGCCCAGCGCCGCGATGTCGGTGTGCATGGCGGCGATCATCTCGTCCGTGAGGGCACGGATGGTGATGCCCCGCTCCAGCGCGCGCTTGATGATCTTGTCGTCAATGTCCGTGATGTTGCGCACATAGGTGACGCGGTAGCCACTGCTTTTCAGCCAGCGCTGCACGACATCGAACGCCATCATCATGCGGGCGTGGCCGATGTGGCACAGGTCATAGATGGTCATGCCGCACACGTACATGCGCACATGGCCAGGTTCGAGCGGGGAAAACTCCTCCAATGCACGCGACAGCGTGTTGTAGATGCGCAAACTCATGGGATTTCAGTCACGGGGGATGGGGTGGTTGGGTGAAAAAGGTTCACCCGGCAGCAGGGGGCAAAGGCCCCTGGAGGGAGTTGGCCCAGCAAGGGGCCTCCAGCGAAATCACCCGCGGCAACAGCGCACCGTCATGACAACCCCCTCAGCTACAATCCGCCGCAGTATAAGCCCCCGCCCGGGACAGACGCTGCCCAACACCCTTGAATCCCCCATGAAGCAAGTCCGACGCACCCTCCCCCACCTGCTGCGCCTGCTGGCACTGACCGCGCTGCTGGGCACCGGTGCGGCCCATGCGGACGACTATGCGGAAATCACCCAGCTGATCAAGGCCGGCAAGCCGGCCGAAGCCCTGGTGAAGGCCGACCAGCGCCTTGCCGCCGCCCCGCGCGACCCGCAGCTGCGCTTCTTGCGCGGCGTGGCGCAGGCGGACTCGGGCAAGCCCGGCGATGCGATCACCACGTTCACCAAGCTCACGGAAGAGTATCCCGAGCTGCCCGAGCCCTACAACAATCTGGCGGTGCTGTATGCCAGCCAGAACCAGCTGGACAAGGCCCGCACGGCGCTCGAAATGGCGATCCGCACCAACCCGAGCTACGCCACCGCCCATGAGAACCTGGGCGACATCTATGCCAAGCTGGCCAGCCAGGCCTACAACAAGGCGCTGCAGCTGGATGCGGCCAACGCCAGCTCCGTCAAGCCCAAGCTGGCGCTGATCCGCGAGCTGTTCACTGCGGAAGCCGCAGCCGGCAAGCCCGCTCGCCCCGGGGCCGCGGCCCCCGCGCCGGCGCCAGCCGTGGCGGCCACGCAGCGGCCCGCCGCAACGGCACCCGCCGCCGCAGCGCCCGTGGCAGCCCCTTCACCGGCGCCTGCTGCGCCAGCCAGCGCCCGCACCCGCTGCCGCGGCATCCCCCGCTCCGGCCGTTGCCGCGGCGCCTGCCGCCGCTGCCGGCGATGCGTCCCTGCAGGCCGCCGTTACCGCGGCCGTGCAGGCCTGGGCCGCCGCCTGGTCCGCCAAGGACATGACCGCCTACCTCGGCGCCTACGACAAGTCATTCGATCCTCCCGGCCGCCAGACCCGTGCCGCCTGGGAAAAGGAGCGTGAAGCGCGCATCGTCGGAAAATCCAGGATCAGCGTGCAGATCTCCGACATCTCGGTCGCGGTCAACGGCGACAAGGCCACGGCCCGTTTCCGCCAGGCCTACACGGCCGATGCGCTCAATGTCGCCAGCCGCAAGACGCTGGACATGGTGAACCACAACGGCCGCTGGACCATCGTCCGCGAATCCACCGGCGGCTGACCGTGACGAAGCGCGGCGCAGCCGGCCCTGCGATGGCGGCGGCGCGCGCTTTTTCTGCCTCCCTGCCCTGACCTGAAACGATTTCGCACATGCTTCTGGCGTTGTCCGCACGAAGCCGCCCGGCCGTGGCGGGCGCCCTTTGCCTGGCGGCGCTCCTGCACGCAGCCCCGGTGCTGCCCCAGAGCGCCAAGTCCCGGGGCGCGGCGGCCGCCACCTCGGTCCGGCCCATGCAAGCCGCGGGCTCCACGGCACCCGCCCTGCGCGACGGCCAGGCGGAGGCGCGCCTCATGGGGGTGTACCAGCTCATCGCCGAGGGCCGCCACCGCGAGGCGCTGGCCCACGCCGAGGCCCTGGCGCGCGACTATCCCAACTTCCAGCTGGCGCAACTGGTGGTGGGCGACCTGCTGATGGCGCGCACGCGGCCGATCCGCCGCCTGGGCGATGTGCCCGAGCCCGATTCGGCCCGCAGCATCCAGACGGCTGCCACGCTGGAAGAGCTGCGCAACGAATCGCGCCAGCGCGTGGATGCCCAGCGCAGCCGCCCCCCGGCGCACACCATCCCGGCGCAGTTCCTGGAGCTCTCGCCCCGCTCCCGCCATGCCATCGCGGTGGATGCCTCGCGTTCGCGCCTGTACCTGTTCGAGAACACCCCCAAGGGCCTGCAGCTGGTCGCCGACTACTACGCTTCTGTCGGCAAGCTGGGCATCGAGAAGAACCTGGAAGGCGACCAGCGCACCCCGCTGGGCGTCTACTTCATCACCAGCCGGCTGGACCCCGCCACGCTCAAGGACTTCTACGGCGCGGGCGCGCTGCCCATCAACTACCCCAACCCCCTGGACCAGAGCCGGGGCAAGACCGGTGGCGGCATCTGGCTGCACGGCACGCCGCCCGACCAGTTTGCCCGCGCGCCCCTGGCCACCGATGGCTGCCTGGTGCTGGCCAATCCCGACCTCGAACGCATCCTGCGCACGGTGGAGCCCCGCTCCACGCCCGTGGTCATCGCGCGCCAGCTGCAGTGGGTGGCACCGCACGCGGTACAGGCGGACCGCAAATCCTTCGACGCGGTGCTCAACGCCTGGCGCAGCGCCAAGACCGAGGGCGACATGAGCCGCCTGATGGGTTTCTACGCGCCGGACTTCCAGAGCTACCGCAAGAAACCGCTGCAAGAGTGGTCCCAGGTGCTCCAGGCCGAGACCCGCGCATTGCGGGGCAGGGAACTACACCTCAAGGACAAGTCTTACCTGCGCTGGACAGATTCCGCCGACACCATGGTGGTAACGTTCGGCGAAGTCGCCGCAGGCGCCCGCACGGGCCCCGTCAAACGCCAGTACTGGGCGCGGCGGGGCCAACAATGGCAGATATTTTTCGAAGGAGTGATTGGATGATTTCCAGAAGAAATTCGACCCTGGCGCTTGCCAGCATTGCGCTGACAGCTATTTTTTCAGTAGCGTCCGTACAGGCGCAAGACGCCCCCAAGGTCAAGCTGTCCACCTCGATGGGCGACATCGTGGTGCAACTCGACCCGGCCAAGGCGCCCAAGACAGTGGAAAACTTCCTGGGCTACGTCAAGGACAAGACCTATGACGGCACCGTGTTCCACCGCGTGATCGATGGTTTCATGATCCAGGGCGGCGGCTACACCGCCGACCTGATTCCCAAGCCCACCAAGGCCCCGATTCCGCTGGAAGCCGGCAACGGCCTCAAGAACGACAACTACACCATCGCCATGGCGCGCACGGGCAACCCCAACTCGGCCACGTCGCAGTTCTTCATCAACGTGAAGGACAACGCGATGCTCAATGCTCCCAGCCCCGACGGCCATGGCTATGCCGTGTTCGGCAAGGTGGTGAGCGGCACCGAGGTGGTCGACAAGATCAAGGCCGTGGCCACCGGCAACAAGGGCCCGCACCAGAACGTGCCCACCGCCCCCGTCACCATCAACTCCGCCACCCTGGTGAAGTAACCCATTTTTGATTGACTGATTGAAAGAACCCTTGCCATGAGCAACCCCCAAGTCGAACTGCACATCGCCGGCTACGGCGTCATCACCCTCGAACTCGACGCCGCCAAGGCGCCCAAGTCGGTCGAGAACTTCCTGGCCTACGTGAACAAGGGCCACTACAACAACACCATCTTCCACCGTGTGATCCCCGGCTTCATGGTGCAAGGCGGCGGCTTCGAGCCCGGCATGACACAAAAGGGCACCGACGCGCCCATCGAGAACGAAGCCAACAACGGCCTGAAGAACGCCAACTACACCGTGGCCATGGCCCGCACCAGCGACCCGCACTCGGCCACCGCCCAGTTCTTCATCAACGTGGCCGACAACGGCTTCCTGAACCACACCGCCCCCTCGGCCCAGGGCTGGGGCTATGCCGTGTTCGGCAAGGTGGTTGGCGGCGCCGACGTGGTCGACAAGATCAAGGCCGTGAAGACGGGCCGCAAGGGCTTCCACGACGATGTGCCGAAGGAAGACGTGATCATCGAGAAGGCTGTCGCACTCTGATCTCGCGTTGATCTGACCTCCGTCTCCGTGACGACGACCGTGCCCCGGTTCGAGGAGCTTGCCGCTCCCGCGCACTGGCGCACGGTCGATTTCATTTCCGACCTGCACCTGCAGGCCAGCGAGCCTGCCACCGTGGCCGCCTGGCAGGACTACCTGGCCAGCACCGAAGCGGATGCCCTCTTCATCCTGGGCGATCTGTTCGAGGTCTGGGTGGGGGACGACGCCATCGGCGAAACCGGCAGCTTCGAGGCCCAGGGCTGCACGGCCCTGCGCGCGGCGTCGCAGCGCCTGCCCGTGTACTTCATGCACGGCAACCGCGACTTCCTGGCGGGCCCTGCGTTCCTTGCGCAGTGTGGCATCACCGGCCTGGCGGACCCGACGGTCCTGGTGTTTGATGGCCAGCGCTTCGTGCTGAGCCATGGCGACCTGCTGTGCCTGGACGATGTGGACTACCAGCGCTTTCGCGTGCAGGCCCGCAGTGCCGGGTGGCAGCAGCAGTTTCTGGCGCAGCCCCTGGCGACGCGCCGCGCGCAGGCACGCGGCATCCGCCAGGAGAGCGAGGCGCGCAAACAATCGGGCGCCATCTATGCCGACGTGGACGGCCCGGCTGCCATCGCCTGGCTGCAGGCGGCCCAGGCACATACGCTCATTCACGGCCACACCCACCGTCCCGCCGACCACGCACTGGCCCCCGGCTTGCGGCGTGTGGTGCTCAGCGACTGGGACGCGGCCGCATTGCCGCCCCGCGCGGAAATACTGCGTTTGTCCCGCGCGGGCTTGGAACGGCTGCCCCTGGCCCCCAAGTACCAGCGATCCTGAACTGCGCGGGGCTTCACCTCCCGCCGCCTGATCGCCATGCCCCCTCTCCTCCACCGGCTCTGGAGCCGTGTCCGCGCCACCGTGTCCCCCGTGCCCGACATCTCGGCCACGCTGTGGCTCCAGACCCTGCAGCGCTACCCGTTCCTGGCGACGCTCTCGCTGCACGACCAGTCCAAGCTGCGCGCGCTCAGCGCCCTCTTCCTGCACCACAAGGAATTCCACGGCGCGCACGGCCTGGTGGTGACCGATGCCATGGCCATCGACATCGCGGCCCAGGCCTGCCTGCCCCTGCTGCACTGGGGCGACCCGGCCCGGGCGCTGGACTGGTACGACGATTTCGTGGGCATCGTGCTGCATCCCGGCGAGGCCGTGGCGCGCCGCAAGACGGTGGACGAAGCCGGTGTGGTGCATGAACACACGCAGGTGCTGCTGGGCGAGGCCATGGACCGCGGCCCTATCATGCTCAGCTGGGCACACGCCTCCAACGGGCGTGAGAACACTGAGCGCGGCCACAACGTGGTGGTGCACGAGTTCGTTCACAAGCTCGACATGCGCAGCGGCGAGCCCAACGGCTGCCCGCCACTGCCCGCAGGCTTCATGGGCACGCGCACAGGGCGCGCGGCCTACGAAGCCTGGTGGGCCGCCTGGGAGCCCGCGTACGAACAGTTCCGAGAACGCGTGATCCTGGCCGAGCGCTTCGGCGCGGAACGCCCCTGGCTGGACGCCTACGGGGCCACATCGCAGTCCGAATTCTTTGCCGTGGCCTGCGAGGCCTACTTTGTGAACCGGGACCGGTTCGCGCAGGAGTTTCCGGCGCTGATGCCGGTGCTGGACGCGTTTTTCAAGCGGCCCGCTGTGGCACGTGCATGACCGTTCCCCGCGTCATGCGCCCCACCGCCGCCAGTGAAGAAAGCGCCACAAAGTGGCGGTGGCCAGGTGGCGGCGCCGTCCACACACCCTACCCCGCCAATGCAAACCGGGCTGCGCGCGCCACCGCCGCCGCGTCCACCCCAAAAAACGCCCGCAGCGCCGCCCGAGTATCGCTGCGCCCAAAACCGTCCGTTCCCAATGTCATGAATCGGCGTCCTCCAGGCACGAACGCGCGCACGGTCTCCGGCACGGCGCGCACATAGTCGGTGGCGGCAATCACCGGGCCGCGTGTACCCGCCAGTTGCTGCGTCAGCCACGCCACGCCAGGCCGCGCCTCCCCCTGCAGCGCACGCTGTTCGCAGGCCACGCCGTCGCGGGCCAGCTCGCTCCAGCTGGTCACGCTGAGCACGGTCACGTCCACGCCCTCGCCTGCCAGCAGTTCGGCGGCCTTGACCACCTCGGTCAGGATGGCGCCGGAGCCCATCAGGGTGACGCTTTTGGATGAAATTGGCCCTTCACGGCCGTCCATCAAGCGCGGATAGCTCCTGAAAACATAGCAACCTCGCAGCACACCTTCTGCCGCATCGGCAGGCAGGTCGGGCTGGGCGTAGTTCTCGTTCATCAGCGTCACGTAGTAGAAGACGTCGCGCTGCTCGGTCACCATCTCGCGCATGCCGGCGTCGATGATGACGGCCATCTCGCCCGCGTAGGCCGGGTCGTAGGCCTTGCAGTTGGGGATGGTGGCGGCTACCAGGTGGCTGGAGCCGTCCTGGTGCTGCAGGCCCTCGCCGCCCAGCGTGGTGCGGCCCGAGGTGGCGCCCAGCAAAAAGCCGCGCGCACGCTGGTCTGCGGCGGCCCAGATGGCATCGCCCACGCGCTGAAAGCCGAACATCGAGTAGTAGATGTAGAACGGCAGCATGGCCAGGCCGTGCACGCTGTAGCTGGTGGCCGCGGCCGTCCAGCTGGCGATGGCACCGGCCTCGCTGATGCCTTCTTCCAGAATCTGACCGTCCAGCGCCTCGCGGTAGCTCAGCACCGAGCCGATGTCCTCGGGCGCATAGCGCTGGCCCACGCTGCTGTAGATGCCGACCTGCTTGAACAGGTTGGCCATGCCGAAGGTGCGCGCCTCGTCGGCCACGATGGGCACGATGCGCGGGCCCAGCGTGGCGTCCTTGAGCAGGCTGCCCAGCATGCGCACGAAGGCCATGGTGGTGCTCATCTCCTTGGCCTGCGGCTGCAGCGCGAACTGCGCGTAGCCCTCGATGGCGGGCACGGGCAGCGCGTCGCAGGTGGTGTCGCGGCGCGGCAGGTAGCCGCCCAGGTTCTGGCGGTGGCCGCGCAGGTAGCGCATCTCGGGGCTGTCTTCGGCGGGCTTGAAGAACGCGAGGCTGGTGGCCTGCTCGTCGGACAGGGGCAGGTTGAAGCGGTTGCGGAACTCGATGAGGTCGGTCTCGTCCAGCTTCTTCTGGCTGTGTGTGGTCATCTTGCCCTGGCCGGCCGTGCCCATGCCGTAGCCCTTCTTGGTGTGCGCCAGGATCACGGTGGGCTGGCCCTTGTGGGCGCTGGCTGCAGCGTAGGCGGCGTGGATCTTCACCAGGTCGTGCCCGCCGCGCTTCAGGCGGTCGATCTGCTCGTCCGTCATGCCCTGGGCCAGGGCCGCGAGCTCGGGGTTCTGGCCGAAGAAGTTGTCGCGGTTGAAGCGCCCGTCCTTGGCGGCAAAGGTCTGCATCTGGCCGTCCACCGTGCCTTCGAGCGTGCGCACCAGCGCCCCCGTGAGGTCACGGGCGAACAGGCCGTCCCAGTCGCTGCCCCACACGAGCTTGACCACGTTCCAGCCCGCGCCGGCGAACAGGCGCTCCAGCTCGTCGATGATGCGGCCGTTGCCGCGCACCGGGCCGTCCAGCCGCTGCAGGTTGCAGTTGACCACCCAGACCAGGTTGTCGAGGCCCTCGCGCGCGGCCAGGGTCAGCGCGCTCATGCTCTCGGGCTCGTCCATCTCGCCATCGCCGAACACGCCCCAGACCTTGCGCGCCGAGCAGTCGAGCAGGTTGCGGTGAGTGAGGTAGCGCATGAAGCGCGCGTGATAAATGCTGCTGATGGGACCGATGCCCATCGACCCCGTGGGGAACTGCCAGAAGTCCGGCATCAGCCAGGGGTGCGGGTAGCTCGACAGGCCCTGCGCACCCGCGCCCGGCGCCGTGAGCTCCTGGCGGTAGTGTTTCAGGTCCTGCTCAGACAGGCGGCCTTCGAGGAACGCCCGCGCATACACGCCCGGCGCGCTGTGCGGCTGGAAGAACACCAGGTCGCCCCGGTGCTGCCCCTCGCCCAGGCCTTCACGGGCGCGGAAGAAGTGGTTGAAGCCGCTCTCGAAAAGATCGGCCGCGCTGGCGTAGCTGGCGATGTGGCCGCCCAGTTCGCCATAGGCCTGGTTGGCGCGCACCACCATGGCCAGCGCGTTCCAGCGCACGATGGAAGCCACGCGCTCCTCGATGGCGAGGTCGCCGGGGAAGACGGGCTGGTCCTGCACCGCCACGGTGTTCACATACGGCGTGTTCAGGTCCGGCTGCCAGCCGATGCGCTGCGCGCGCGCCAGGCGCACCAGTTCCTGCAGCATGTGCCGCGCCCGCTCCGGGCCTTCGGTGGCGACCAGCGCCAGGAAGGCGTCGCGCCACTCGGCGGTTTCTTCGGGGTCCGTATCGGCCAACGGTGCGGCCGATGCCGGCGTGAGCAGGTGGTGGTGTGCGGTGGGGGCGTTCATGCCGCAACTGTAGCCATTGCCGCCCCGAATGGGATGCCGTTGTAGCCCACCAAAGCGCCCATCACAGCATTTCATGCGGCCAACAGACTACACTGCAGCACATGAAGCTGGATACCCTGGATTTGCGCATTCTGGCCGAGCTGCAGGCCGACGGTTCCCTGTCCAACGTGGAGCTGGCGCGGCGCGTGCACCTCTCGCCCTCGCCGTGCCTTGCGCGCGTGAAGGCGCTGGAGGCCGCGGGCGTCATCAGCCGCTACGTCGCACTGGCCAACGCGGCCGCCCTGGGCCTGGGGCTCAACGTGTTCATCAGCATCAGCCTGAAGACGCAGAGCAAGGAGGCGCTGGGCGACTTCGAGCAGCGCATCGCCGAGCACGACGAGGTGATGGAGTGCTACCTGATGAGCGGCGACAGCGATTACCTGATCCGGGTGGCCGTGCCCGACATCGGGGCGCTGGAGCGCTTCATCCTGGAGCGCCTCGCCCCCATCACCGGAGTGGAAAAGATCCGCTCGAGCTTCGCGCTCAAGCAAGTGCGCTACAAGACGGCGCTGCCGCTGCCCCGGGCGTAGGGCCCCTGTTTTTCACTCCGCCCGCGCAGTGCTCGGCGGGTGGCCAATGATGCGCTTGTACGCCCGGCTGAACGAGGCCTCCGACTCGTAGCCCAGCCGGTGGGCCGCCACGGCCACGCGCATGCCGTCGCGCGCGATCCAGCGGCGCGCCTGCGACATCTTCACCTTGGCCACGTAGCGCGCCGGGCTCTCGCCCATGGTGCGCGTGAACGATTCGGAAAAGCTCGAGCGCGACGCGCCCATCAGGTCAGCCAGCAGCGGCACGTTCCAGTCGCGCTCGGGCTCGGCGTGGATGGCGGCGATCACCTTGCCGATGCGCGGGCAGCGCACGGCGGCGATCCAGCCCGTGGGGTTGTTGCAGCTGCACTCCACCCAGGCGCGGATGATGCTGGCGGCCAGCGCATCGGCCAGGCGCGCGAGGATCGCGCAGGCGCCCATGCGGTCCTGCTCCACCTCGCGCTCCATGGCGTCGAGCAGCACCGGCACGGTGGTGTCGCGCCGGGCCAGGTCGCCGGCCATCATCACCGCCGGCATCATGGCCATCAGCGGGTGCAGCGGGTCGAGGTTGAAGCGCAACGCGCCGCTGAACAGCACGTCGGGGGCCAGCGGCGGAGGTGGCGCGACGGGGGCCCCCAGGGGCGCGTGGCCCGCATCGCGGCCGTCCACCAGGTAGATGTTCTCGGACACGGGCTTGCGCGCCAGCGAATCGATGTCCACCGGCGGCACGTCGGGCGAGCTGGCCAGCACGTGGAAGCTGCCGTGCGGCAGCAGCACCGCATCGCCCGGGTTCAGGCGCTGCCAGTCGGTACCCGGCGTGCGCAGACAGGCTCCGCCATGGCCCACGAAGTGGAAACGCGCCGAGCGCTGCGCTGGGAAGGCGATGGCCCACGGCGGCTGCAGCACGCAGCGGCCATACTCCACGCCGTCCAGGCGCAGGCCGAGCAGGATCTGGGTCAGCAGGTCCGGCGGCTCCGCGAACGGCTGCTGGGGGATCTGGTTGAAGGGTTTGGACAAAAAGTCAAGCATCTCGGCTTTTACGGCATGGAAACGCCGACATCTTATCCCTACGATGGCTTTCCATCCATCCCTAGGCCTTTCCCGTGTCTTCCTCTCCTTCCTGCTCCGCCTGCCTTGATGCGCCCACTGGTGCCGTCGTTGCCGAGGCTACGCCCGCCCCGCATTCCACCCCCGATCCCACCGAGGCACGCTGGGCCGCCGTGGCCTCCATGGCGCTGGGTGTCTTCGGACTGGTCACGGCCGAATTCTTGCCCGCCAGCCTGCTCACCGCCATGGCCAGCGACCTGCGCGTGAGCGATGGCACCGCAGGCCAGGCGGTCACCGTGACGGCGCTGGTGGCGGCGGTGGCCGCGCCGTCGCTGCCGCTGCTCACGCGCCGCATCGACCGGCGCTTGGTGATGATCGCCTTCACGCTGCTGCTGGTGCTGTCCAACGCGATGTCGGCCTTGGCCGGGAGCCTGGCCACGCTGCTGGTGGCGCGGGTGCTGCTGGGCGTGGCGCTGGGCGGCTTCTGGTCCATGTCGGCCGCGCTGGCCATGCGGCTGGTGCCCGCCTCGCTGTTCGCGCGGGCCATGTCGTTCATCCTCACCGGGGTGTCGGTGGCCACCGTGTGCGCGGCGCCCATCGGCGCGTGGATGGGCGACCTGTGGGGCTGGCGCAGCGCCTTCATCGCGGCGGGGGGCATCAGCCTGATCACGCTGGCCGTGCAGCTCGCGGCCCTGCCCGCCCTGCCCCCGCGCGACAACCCCAACCTCAAGGTGCTGGGCGAGCTGCTGCGCCGCCCGCCCGTGCGCGTGGCGCTGCTGGCCGTGCTGCTGGTCATCTCGGGCCACTTCGCAGGCTTTACCTACATCCGCCCGCTGATGGAGCAGGTCACGCACCTGTCGGTGGCCACCATCACGGCGGTGCTGCTGGGCTATGGCGTGGGCGGTTTCTTCGGCAACTTCGTGGGCGGCTGGATCGCCGGGCGCAGCGAGCGCCAGGCCATCGTGGCCGGTGGGGCCGTCATCGCCGCGCTGGCCGCCGTGCTGCTCGTGGCCGGGCAGTCGGCGGCCATCACGGCCGTGGCCGTCACGCTGTGGGGTTTTGCGTTCGGCGCCTTCCCGGTGGGCTTCCAGACCTGGATCGTGCGGGCCGCGCCCGACCAGGCCGAGGGCGCGGGCGGGCTGCTGGTGGCGGCGTTCCAGATCGCCATTGCCAGCGGCGCCATCTTCGGCGGCCTGATGGTGGACCATGTGGGCGCGCTGGGCGGGCCGGCGTTTGCGCTGGCGGCGCTCACGCTGGGCACCCTGCTGACCCTGCGGCACGGGCCGCGCCCGGCAGCCGCCTGATCGGCCCCCACGACCCGGCAACGGGCCGGGTGGTCCCGCCGCCCCCTCACTGCGCGGGTTTGCGTGCGATCTCGCCGGTCGCCACGCGCTTGCGCAGATCGCGGATCAGCGCCTTGGCGCGGGCCTCGTTGGCGGGCCCCATGCGCACCAGGATCTTCTGTCCGCTGGACAGCGATTCCAGCGCCGGGTCCACGAATTCGTAGCGCACCCAGGGGCGCAGGTTCGGCACATCGGTATTCACCGGCGTGAGCTTCACGCGCAGCGGGCCCTGGGGTTCGGGCGCCAACAGAAGGTGGTCCAGCACGGCCACCAGGCGGTCGTTGAAGTAGCGCCTGGGGTAGCCCAGTTCTTCGTACGCCTGCTGGAACAGCGGATACAGCCGCGCATACAAGGCCACGGCGGACTCCATCGGCACGGCCTCGGCAAAGGCCAGAAAAGCGCTGTAGCGCGCGGCATTGGCGGCCGCGACGGTGGTGGGCGCTTCGCCTGTGCCGTCCACCGCAAACCGCTGCGGCATGGGTTGCACGGGCCACATGCGCGAGGGGGCCTGGGCGCGGCCCAGGTTGTCCACCGTGGCCACCAGGCGGCGGACAAAGCCGTCGGTGATCAGGAACGATGCGAGCTTGTCGCGCCCCACCAGTCCAGACAGCAGCTCGACGACGCGCGCGTCAGATTCGGCCAGCGCGGGCAGGGCCGTTTCTGCCGGGGCCAGTGCATCGACCGGGTTCTGCGGCCCCGAGGCTTCGGGCGCGGCCGCCACGGGGGGCGGCGCAACCGGCGGCTCTGCCTTGCGCAGCCAGAACCACCAGGCAGCTGCGGCGGCCACCGCGCAGGCCAGCATGGCGGCAATGATCCAGGGGGGAGAGGATGTGCGCTCCGGCGCGGGGCGGAACTCGGCAGTCTCTTGATCGGGCATCGGATCTCCTTCAAAACAGGAACAACCCTTGTCCGAGCGGCTTCGGCGCCGGGCGTTCCCTGTCCATCCCACGTGGGGATGGACTTGATTGGAAACCCGCGGGACACCGCGCCGGTAACGCGATGTAGGCCGCCCGCCGAAACCCGCGCTTAAAACGCCGTGGGGGTGGTGGACAGCGACTCCAGCCACGCCACCGTGGCCGCCAGCTCGGAGGGCCGGATCTCGTGCGCGCTGGGGAACTCGTGGTACGCCACCGTCACCGGCAAGGGCGCCATGTGGTGGGCGATGGCCTGTGCATGGGCCAGCGGGATCACGTTATCGTGCGTGCCGTGGCTCAGCCACAGCTGTTTGCCGCGCAGGGCATCGGGCGGCGCCGCCAGGGGCACCACCTGCGCCAGCAGGCGGCTGTGCCAGACCATCGCCGCCTGCATGAGCGCTGGCCGGGTGAGCAGCAGCGACAGCGCCATGATGCCGCCCTGGCTGAAGCCCCCCACCACCACGCGTTCGGGCGGAATGCCCAGCTGCTCGGCGGCCGATTCGATGGTCTTGGCGACCAGCGCGCGGCTTTCGGCCTCCTGCGCTTCGTTGATGGTGCGTTCCCCGCTGGGCTCGATGGAAAAGTCGAACCACGCATGCGAGCCCGGCCCCATGCGAAACGGTGCACGCAGGCTCAGCACATGAAAGCGCTCGGGAACATGGGGCGCCAGGCTGAACAGGTCCTGTTCGTTGCTGCCCACCCCATGCATCAGCACCAGCAGCCAGGGGCGGGGCGCGGTGGCGGCAGCAGGGCGCTGCAAGAAGGTGAGCGGTAGGTTGAGCATGGACAGGCGCCTCGGGCAGTTTTTACGGAGAACGGATGAAGAAGCCTGCGGGTCAATGCGCCGGTTCCAGGGCGAACGCGTCCATCGACAGCATGCTGTACATCACCTCGCGGCTCAGGTAGTGGGCATGCAGGTCGTCGCCCGCGGCGCCCAGCGCAAAAAAGATGGGCAGGAAGTGGTCTTCGGTCGGGTGCGCGCGGCTGGCATGCGGGGCCTGGCTGCGGTAGTTGAGCAGCGCGCTGACGTCGCCGCGCGCCAGCGCTGCTTCGATCCACCGGCTGAACTCCAGCACGTACGGCGCGGGCTCGCGGGCACCGCCAAAGAACTCGGCCAGGTTGTGCGTCATGCTGCCCGAGCCGACCACCAGCACGCCCTGGCTGCGCAGGCCGCGCAACGCAGCGCCCAGTGCATACACCTCGGCCGGGCCGGCGCCCACGGGCAGCGCCACCTGCACCACGGGCAGGTCGGCCTCGGGAAACAGGTGCATCAGCGGCACCCAGGCCCCGTGGTCAAACGGACGGGCCGCGTCGCCCTGCGCGGCCATGCCCGCGGCCTGCAGCAGGCCCAGCACCTCCTGCGCCAGCGCGGGGGAGCCGCTGGCGGGATACTGCAGCTGGTACAGCGCGGGTGGAAAACCGCCAAAGTCGTGCCAGGTGGCGGGCTGCGGCCCGGTCATGACCTGCAAGGAGCGCGCCATCCAGTGCGGCGACATGATCACCACGCCGCGCAGGCCGGGATATTGCCCCTTCAGGCTTTCGCCCCACTGGGTGAGCGCAGGGCCGGTGGTGCCGGCGTCGATGGCAAACAAGGGTGCCCCGTGCGACACGAACAGCGCGGGAATGGCGCCGTGGGGCGCGGCAGTGGCGGGGGTTTGGGCTGTGGCAGACATGGCAACTCCATCCGGTAATGCCTTGAATGTAGGACCGATGGGCCCCGCTACCAAGCCCTGTACGCCAGACAGATTGTTCTACCCATGGTGCCAATGCGGCGAGACTCCGCTCACGAACCATCCCCCCCACCGCGCACCCTGCCCCGCAGCGCCTTGGTCTCGCCGCGCTGGGTCTTGCCTTCCAGGCGCCGCTGTTTGGACCCATAGGTAGGCTTGGTGGCGCGCCGCACACGGGGCGGCACCGCGACGCTGTTGACCAGCGCGTTCAAGCGCTCCAGCGCATCATTGCGGTTTTGGTCCTGGCTGCGGTACTGCTGGGCCTTGATGACCACCACGCCTTCCTGTGTGATGCGGGTGTCGCGCAGGGCCAGCAGGCGCTCCTTCACGTCCCCGGGCAGTGAGGAGGCGCCCACGTCAAAGCGCAGGTGCACCGCGCTGGAAACCTTGTTGACGTTCTGTCCGCCCGCGCCCTGGGCACGCATGGCGGTGATCTCCACCTCGTCCTCGCGCACCTCAAGCGGTCGTGGCGCCATGTTTGCCCTGTCGTGCCGGAGCCGGAATGTGCGGTTAACGCGGGAACGGCAGAAGAAGAGTGAACTTCCCGGCGGCTCAGGCCGCGGGCGGCTGCTGCGCCAGCAACTGCGCCAGGCCGTCGATGGCCAGTCCGTAGCCCAGCACGCCAAAACCGCACATCACCGCCTTGGCCGCAGCCGCCATGTACGAATGGTGGCGATAGGCCTCGCGCGCGTGCACGTTGCTGATATGCAGCTCGATCAGCGTGATGCCCGTGCCCTTGGTGGCATCGTGCAGGGCGACGCTGGTGTGGGTGTAGGCCCCGGCGTTGATGACCACGCCCGCCAGTTCGCCCGCCGCGTGCAGGCGGCCGGCCTCGTGAATCCAGTCCACCAGCGCGCCTTCGTGGTTGCTTTGATGGAACCGCAACGCGAAGCCGTGGCGATCACACGCGTCGGCGCAGAGCTTTTCCACGTCGGCCAGCGTGGCTGCGCCATACACGGCGGGTTCACGCGTGCCCAGCAGGTTCAGATTGGGGCCATTCAGGACAAAAACGGTTTTTTTCTTCACAGACATGCAGCACTCCGGGGCTAGGCACCTGCCACGCTGGCAGGCCAGAGTGCGCGATTATGCGGCGGCCCGCAGGCGCCGGCCCCTTCAGGTATGCCCCACGAGAAAAGCGGCCCCGAAGGGCCGCTGTAAAAGGCAGCCTGTGCAAAGACGCTGCCTGTGAGCGACTGGCGCCCAAGAGGTTGGTTGCAACAATCAGCAGACGGGCCCGCGGGCCCGTCGCCGATCAACGGTCCCAATGGCGATTGTGTCCATGGCCACGATAGCCGTGGTCATGGTGTCGATGGTGGCGGTACCCACGGTCACCGTAGTACACCACGGGTGGCGGGGCGTAATACGCTGGAGGCGGCGTGTAGTACACGGGCCGGGGTGGCGCGTAGTACACGGGCGGCGGGGCCACGTACACCGGGGCGGGTGCGTAGTAGCCATTGCTGGCTCCCACCACCACGCCGGGCACGCCGATACCAACCGACCAATTCACGTCGCCGCGGGCCTGGGCTGCGCCCGTGCCGGCCAGCAATGCCAGCGCCACGCCAGCCGAGGCGGCCATGGCATAGATAGAACGGGTTTTCGTCATGGAAATCTCCTGTTTGAGCGAGGGCAGCCAGCCAAATGGACTCACCTCACCGGTACATAACGCACCAAGTAGCCGAAAGGATGGCATAAAACTGTCTTTACGTTGTGTCTGGACGTATACGCGCCTGTTTCCATGCGTAAACCTTCACGAAACCGGCGCCTAAAATGACCCAATGAGCACCCCAAACCCCGCCAATCCTGCCGCCGGCACCCCCGGCGCTGCCCCCGCAGCATCCCTGGAAACCGCCAAGCCCAGCAACTTTCTGCGCCAGGTCATCGAAAACGACCTGGAAAAAGGCACCTACGCCTCCCGCCGCTGGGGCGGCAGCCCGGGCGACGCCGCCCACCACGCCATCGGCCAGCCCGACCCCGCCAGGATCCGCACCCGCTTCCCGCCCGAACCCAACGGCTACCTGCACGTGGGCCACGCCAAGAGCATCTGCATCAACTTCGGCCTGGCACGCGACTACGGCGGCGTGTGCCACCTGCGCTTTGACGACACCAACCCCGAAAAAGAAGACACCGAATACGTCAACAGCATCATCGACGCGGTGAAATGGCTGGGTTTTGACTGGAACGGCCACCCCAGCGCCCCGCCCTACCAGGCGAGCGACTATTTCGACTTCATGTACCGCGCGGCGGAGTACCTGATCGAGGCCGGCCACGCCTACGTGGACGAACAGACCGTCGAGCAGATCCGCATCAACCGCGGCGACTTCAGCAAGCCCGGCACCGACAGCCCCTTTCGCAGCCGCACCCCGGCCGAAAACCTGGCCAAGTTCCGCGAGATGAAGGCCGGCCTGCACGAAGACGGCTCCATGGTGCTGCGCGCCAAGATCGACATGGCCAGCCCCAACATCAACATGCGCGACCCGGCCATCTACCGCATCCGCCGCGCCACGCACCACAACACCGGCGACACCTGGTGCATCTACCCGATGTACACCTACGCGCACCCCATCGAGGATGCGCTGGAGCAAATCACCCACAGCCTGTGCACGCTGGAATTCGAAGACCAGCGCCCGTTCTACGACTGGCTCCTGGAGCGCCTGACCGAAGGCGGCCTGCTGGCCAGCCCGCCCCCCCGCCAGTACGAATTCGCGCGCCTGAACCTCACCTACGTCATCACCAGCAAGCGCAAGCTCGCGCAGCTGGTGTATGACCACAAGGTCAGCGGCTGGGACGACCCGCGCATGCCCACCATCGTGGGCCTGCGCCGCCGGGGCTACACGCCCGAGGCCATCCAGACCTTTGCCGAACGCATCGGCGTGACCAAGAGCGACAGCTGGATCGACTACAGCACCCTGGAAGGCTGCCTGCGCGAAGACCTGGAGCTCAAGGCCTTCCGCGGCATGGCTGTGCTCAACCCCGTCAAGCTGGTGCTCACCAACTGGGACGACGTCATGGGCGCGGGCCACCTGGAGCCCTGCACCCTGCCCTCCCTGCCCCACCCCCCTGAAGGCGTGGAAAGCCCCGAGCGCCACTTCACCATCGGCAAGGAAGTCTGGATCGAACGCGAAGACTTTGAAGAAGTGCCCCCCAAGGGCTACAAGCGCCTGTTCCCGGGCAACAAGGTGCGCCTGAAGGGCGGCTACGTCATCGAATGCACCGGGTGCACCAAGGATGCCGCTGGCAACATCACCGAAGTGCTGGCCACCGTGGTGCCCGACACCAAGAGCGGCACCCCCGGCGCCGACAGCGTGAAGGTCAAGGCCGCCATCACCTGGGTGGGCGTGGCCGACGGCGTGCAGGCCGAAGTGCGCATGTACGACCGCCTGTTCCTGGACGCCCAGCCCGACGCAGGCGGCAAGGACTTCATCGAAAGCCTGAACCCGAACAGCCTGAAGGTGGTGACAGCCATCGTGGAGCCGTCATTGGCCAATGCACGGCCAGACGACAAGTTCCAGTTCGAGCGGCATGGGTATTTTGTGGCGGACCGGGTGGATCACGCGGCGGGGAAGCCGGTGTTCAACTTGGCGGTGGGTTTGAAGGATTCCTGGGGGAAGTGATTTCTCTCTGAACAAAGAAAGGCCGGCAGACTGTGAGGTCTTCCGGCCTTTTGCTTTTGGGCTGATGACAGCTTAGAGCCCAAAGCGGACCTTCTGGGTTCAACAGAAACCACTCGTTACTTGACCGGCCAATCTTCGTGAACTTCTGCCCATATTGACAACTAGTTTCCAATAATGGAAACTAGTTGTCATGAATCGGCAAAATCCAGTCCCAACTGCGCCTAACCTAGGCGCCGTAGCCGTCACCCAGTTGACGCTGTCCGTGTTTCGCGTGAACGGCGTGTTGTTGCAGTGGGGTGACCAGCTGGTCGCGCCTCTCGGTCTGACCAGCGCTCGCTGGCAGATGCTGGGCGCCATAGCGCTGGCCAGCACGCCACTGACCGCCCCTCAGGTGGGCGAAGCGATGGGCGTCACGCGGCAGGGGGCGCAAAAGCAACTCAACCTGCTGCTCGAACAGGGGCTTGTCGAGGCGCATCCGAATCCGACGCATCGGCGCTCGCCGGTTTACGCCTTGACGCCACAGGGTTTGACCCTGTACCGCAAGGCCGATGCCATGTGGACCGCACGAGCTGCCGAATTGGCTACGCTGATTCCGGCTGCCCAATCCAGCATTGCCACACAAACGCTCGAATCAATGCTGCGTGAGCTGCAGAACGTCAACACCTCTTCAAAGATCAAATCATGAAATCGAAACTCCATGCAATCTTCGGATCTGTCGCGCTGCTTTGCATCACCACGTTCTGGCTATCGACCGTCGTGTCAGAGTTTTTCATGGATCAGGCAAGTGTCGCTGTCGTCAAGAACGCGGTGTTGAGCGGTATGTGGCTATTGATCCCGTCAATGGTTGCCACGGGCGGCAGTGGTTTTTCACTTGCGAAGGGCCGTGGCGGTCGCCTCGTCAGCGTCAAGGGTCGACGCATGAAGCTGGTGGCAGCCAACGGCCTGTTGGTGCTGCTGCCCAGCGCTTTCGTACTGGCGTCTTGGGCCAATGCCGGTCGTTTCGACGGCGTATTCTATGCGTTGCAAGGTGTGGAGCTGTTGGCGGGGGCAGTGAACTTTTCACTCCTCGTGATGAACATGCGCGATGGCCTCAAACTCAGCGGTCGGCTCACGTCCACGCGATCTCTACCTGGAATATCCCGCTGACCTTGTCTGCCGAGGCATGTTCACAATGATGTACAGGTACAGGTCGAACGCCTTTGGTTAGAGTGGTTAAACAAAACGGACGACCGCTTGTGGCCGTAGACAGACTTCTGCCTGCCGATTCCCCGCACGGCACCAGGCGGTGGGCGCCGCGCTTTTACGATACAAACACCGCCATGCCTCACACCCAGCCCTTGTCGGCCACGTTCACTCCCACCTTCGCCCACGTGCCGCCCGGCCCGGTGGCGGGCCCCTTGCAGTTGTTGCCGCTCAACGCCGGGGTGGTGTCAGTGCACACCGCCGATGGGGCGCATGTGGGTTCGCTCAAGCTGGTCGGCGGGGTCTGGAAGTTCAAGGCCATGGGCTACGGCGCTGACGGTGGCATGGAACCGGGCCACGGCCGGCTGACGGATCAGCACAACATGCAGTTCGCCACGCTTGATGCATCAGAGGTGAGCGCACGCCTGCTAGGCGCTTTGGGAAGCCCTCCGTAGGAGGCCTCCAGGCGGGCCTAGGTTGGCCGGCCATTTTTTTCTTCACGGACGGCGCCGCTTCCGCGCCCCTTGCGGACATCAATGGGTGCCATCGTTCGTCTGTTTTCCCGTCAATGCGGAGCAAATCAGCTCCACGGCGAAGGCAAGCCCCAGGACGACCCCGCCTGCGGTTGAAGACCCCAGGAAGAGCAGCGCCAGCCCCAGGACGAGCGCAGCCAGGGAGAACCAATGGATGGATTTCATGTGATGTGCTTCCTTGGTTTGCCGTTCTTCAGCTCACCAATGGCTGGATTCTGCCCCAGTGCACCGCGCGCGCAAGGTGGCCCGCGCCGCTGTGGGGATGGCTCCATGCCGCTGGGCCGGGACGAAAAAAAAACCGGCTCCGCGGAGCCGGTTTTTCAGAGGAAGCTGCCGGGTTCAGTAGCGCCCGCCGCCGTAGCCACCCGTGCCGTAGCCGATGTCCGAGCGTTTGCTGGCACTGTAGCCGCCCGCGCTGTAGCCGCCCGCGCTGTAGCCACCCGAGCCGCCACCCTCTTCGCGGGGGCGGGCGAGGTTCACGACAATCGCGCGCCCATCGACGGACATGCCGTGCAGCGCGGTGATGGCGGCCTGGGCGACTTCGGCGGACGCCATTTCCACAAAGCCGAAGCCCTTGGAGCGACCGGTTTCGCGGTCCATCATGACCTTGGCGGAGGAAACCCGGCCAAACTCGGCAAAGTTGCTTTCCAGGCTGGAATCGGTCACGGAATAGGGCAGGTTGCCCACGTAGATCTTGGTGCTCATGGAGGAGCCTTTCTGAAGGAGGGCGCGCAACGCAGGGCGCACCGTTGGGACAAGGGTGTGCGGACCGGATGTCCGCCACAACGGGGAAGCGTGGATGGGGTCTGCGGTGGACAGGCCATCCATCAGCACACGGGGGGATGCGGCATGCACGTTTGCAGCCAGCCCTGGGTAACGGCAAAGAGCCGGGCGGCTTCGCGCGAGGCAAAGGCTTTGTCGAAACGGAAGACACGGCAGTAGCTGCCGTTGCCTTGGGAACGATGGACCGAGAAGGAGGCGCGGAAGCGGCCGCAGTCGGTCGGGTGTGTCGCGGGCGAAACGACGTACTGGCCCATGGAAATGGCGGTCTTTGAAATCTGGTTCATTCAGGATCGCAGGCTTGGAAATCGACCTGCGTGAGCATCGAGGGACTCGGTGGGCTGCAGCTCTACAGACCCACTGGGCGACAAAGGTCGCAAAAGGCGGCTGGACTGGGGCGGATGGCCGCCACAGAGCAGGCGTTGCGGTGACGGCACGCGTCAAGGGCCGTGACTGCAACCCAGTCAGTATATATCAATTCGCATTTGAATTTGAATTAATATTCTTTTTAGTTTTAAAAGGCGCGAAATTGGGCAGTGCCGGAGCATCCGCGCCAGCAATGCGCCGGGTTTTGCTACGCTTGCCGGCGCTGCCTGCGCGTGTTCCCGCTGCGCCGGTGGTTCTTTTTTCCTCCTGTCGCTCCATGCCCCGCCGCAAACTCCACCACCACGTCTATGTCGTCGAGCTTTCGAAGGACGTGCTGAACGAGCCCCGCTTTCGCAAGAACAATCCCGGCTACATCGACGGCAAACCCTGCGTGTACGTGGGCATGACGGGCCTGGACCCGGACGTGCGGTTTGACAAGCACAAGGCAGGCATCCAGGCGAACCGGTTTGTGCAGCAGTACGGCCTGCGCCTGCTGCCCGACCTGTACGAAGGCTTCAACCCCATGAGCTACGAAGACGCGGTGGACCGGGAGATCGAGATCGGCATCGACCTGCGCTCGGCGGGGTTTGGGGTGTGGCAGGCCTGAACCGGTGCCCGCGCGCGCAGGGGCCGGTGCGTCTTTCTTCCTGGAATCGGTTGCGCTTCAGTTTTGATAGCTGCCAGCGCTCATCCATCCAGCGCCAGCAGCCCATTTCACTGAAATCTCAGCGCGCTGGCCAGAAGGCCACAAGCCAGCCTCAGTGCACACGCCCCCGCACAAACTGCAGCGTGGTGTGGGCCACGCGTGCCCCCAGGTACCGCGCCGTGGCCAGGTCTGCCTCTGGCGGCACCACGTCGGCACCCTGGTCGGTGTTGGACTGCGCGGCGGCGCCCAGCCAGAAGCCCAGGCGGTTCAGGTCTTCCTCCGACCCGGTGGACGAGCAGTTGCCCGGGGGCAGCGCCAGGTTCACCCAGTGCATGCCGTGCTGCGCGGCGAACAGGGCCATCTGCATCAGGGTGGAAAGCTTGTCCCCCGAGCGCGAGCCGGAGTTGGTGAAGCCCGCGGCGATCTTGTCCTTCCAGCCGAGGCCTTTGGCCATGACCACGTTGGACGTGGCTTCCTGAAAAGCCTTGAACTGCGCAGAGGCGCTGGCGACATAGGTGGGCGCGCCGAAGATGATGGCGTCGGCGGACGCGAGGTCATTCCATCGCGAAGGCGCTTCTTCCACGGTCATGAGGAGGGGCTCGGTGCCCTCCACCTGCGCCACGCCTTCTTTCACGGCCTGGGCCTGCCGGGCCGTGTGGCCATAGCCGCTGTGAAAGACGATGGCAATGCGCACACCAGGGGCGCGGGTGGGTTGGGGAGTGGGCGTCGTCAGGGTCATGTTCATGCTTGAGTTCATGGGTTGAGAAACTGTGGGTGAGGGATATGAGGGAGGTTGGCTAGGCCGTGGCAAGCTGGGCGTTAGGGGCCTTCGCGGCTGTGCACCACCTGCTCCAGGCGCTCCAGAATGCGCGGCCACAAGCCGCCCATGCGCTCGAAGCTGATGCCATCGTTGGGCCGGAAACCCGCCTGCTCCATGCGCAGCAGCGTGCCGCCGCCGTGCTCCTGCAAGGTCCAGGTGATGTGGGTGATGAGCCCATTGGCCGACTCGGTGCCGTTGCCCCAGCGGTAGGCGAGCTGGCTGGGCTCCTCCACCAGGGTCACCTCGCAGTGCGTCACGCCCGACCAGCCCGGCAGCGGCTGCGCGCGCACCGTGAAGCGGTGCCCCACCTCGGCCACGAAGTCGTTTGGCATGAGCCACTCCTGCATCAGCCAGGACTGGGTGAGCGCGCGCCAGACCTTCTCGCGCGGGTGGGGTAGCTGCCGCTCAAACACCAGGGACCGGGTGCCTTGCGCCGTGGGGGTGGGGCCATGGGATCGGGTTGCGTCAGCCATGGCGCACCGCCTGCAAGGTGAGCGCGACGGCAGCCTCGGGGCTGGAACGGTGATGGCGGTTCTGCATGGTGTCTTTGCTGGAGTGGAGTTGCGCAGTCATTGGTCCATGCGTCCGAGCAGGTTCTCCAGGTCATCCAGGCGCTGGTTCCAGAAGCCGGCATAGACGCTCATCCAGTCCACCAGGGGCTCCAACCCTTCGCGCCGCACCTGGTAGTAGGTTTCGCGCCCGGCACGGCGGTCTTCCACCAGCCCCGCGCGCTTGAGCACGGCCAGGTGCTTGGACACTGCGGGTTGCGAAATGTGGGAATGCCCCGTCAGCACGTTCACGGTCTGCTGCCCCTCCCGGGACAGCTGCTGGAAGATGGAACGGCGCGTGGGGTCCGACAACGCCGCGAAGGTCAGGTCTTCAGGGGATTTCACAGGATATAACTCATTGGTTATGGGTGACGAATAATAACCAAACAGCTATGAATTGGTCAATCCTTCGTAAAAAGATTCAGGCGCGCTGCGCGGGACACGGGATCGTTTGTGCGGCCCACCGGGTGGCACGACAATGCGGGCCCACACGATCCATCCATTCGCTGCGGGCCGGGGAATCCGCCCGTGGCACCCACCCTTTGTCCTTGCCCATGAATTTCGCAAACCGCCTTCAGCTGCTTCCTTCCACAAGCCACCTCGCCGCCCTGCACCTGCTGGACGCTGGCGGCCAGGTGCTGGCCACCATCGAGAACAAGCCCGGCCAGACGGGTTCGCTGGCCGTGTATGCCGCGCTGGCGGCGCTGTATGGCGGCCGCATCACGCCCGCGGCCGCCACCCTGGGGCTGGAGTGGTACGCCGAGCATGTGGCCGACGCGCAGGCCTTCCCGGGCAAGCACCCCAACATCGACCGGCTGCTGGCCTGGGCCCAGGGCAGCGAGAGTTTTGGGGCCCGCACGGTTTCCGCCTGAAACGAAAAAAAACCGCGGTGGCAGCGGCGGCTTGTCGAAAACGCGCGGGCCCGTTCGTCGTCAGGGTGTGAACACGTTGAATGAGCGATATGGTTGAGCGGCTCACGCCTTCATCCACCCTGATGTCCACCCCCAAGGAGACCCCAGCATGACCACCAACACCCCCCCCACAGGCACCGTCACCCTGCACCGCGTGCTGCGCGCACCGGCCGAGCGCATCTACCGCGCGTTCCTGGACCCCGACGCCATGTGCAAGTGGCTGCCGCCCCATGGGTTCACCGGCCGGGTGCTGAGCCTGGATGCCCGCGTGGGCGGCACCTACCGCATGCAGTTCACCAACTTCAGCAACGGCCAGACGCATGCGTTTGGTGGCGAGTATGTGGAGCTGGTTCCGGGCGAGCGCATCGTGCACACCGACCGGTTCGACGACCCCAACCTGCCGGGCGAGATGCGCACCACCATCCAGCTGAAAAAAGTGATCGTGGGCACCGAGGTGTCCATCGTGCAGGCGGGCATTCCGGCCGTGATCCCCGCCGAGGCGTGCTACCTGGGCTGGCAGGAGTCGCTGCAGCTGCTGGCGCTGCTGGTGGAGCCGGAGATTCCGGCGGAGTAAATCGGTGCCGGCCGGGCCATGCACACGGCCCGGCCGCAAGGTGAACGGCAGCGCACCGGCAGGCGGTGCCGCGCCACGCGCCCGCCGCCCCAGCCCCTCCCCTTCCCTCAATTCACATCACATCACATCACTTCACTTCAGCCACTTGTCGGCGGCTTGCTTGATGGTGCCCCGGCTGTCCACCAGGCCCCACACGAAGCCCATCACGCGCACATAGTCGGCATCGTCGGTGGGCAGCATGAAGCCCAGGTAGTTCTTGGGCGTGAGCGGTGCATCCACGAACGCGGCGTGCAGGCGCGGGTCGGCCTTGGCATAGTGCAGGGCCTCGTACGTCTCGGTGATCATCACGTCGCCCTTGCCCTCGGCGATCAGCGCGGGGATCTCGGCGTTCTTGTCGTGCGTGCTGACCTGGGCTGTTTTCAGGTTGGCCAGCACATAGGTTTCGTTGGTGCCCCCGGGGTTCTTGATGACACGCACCGTGGGCTGGTTCATCGCGTCCACGCTGGTGTATTTGGCCTTGTCGGCCGCGCGCACCAGGGCCACCTTGCCGAAGGGTGCGTAGCCGGGCAGCATGTCAAAGATGCGCATGCGGTTGACGTTGCGCGTGATGCCGCCCACCGCCACATCGAACCTGTCGCCCTGCAGGTCCTTCACCAGGTTGGGCCAGGTGGTGGGCACGTATTCGATCTTCACACCCAGCTCCTTGGCCATGGTCTCGATCACGTCGATGTCATGGCCCGAGTAGCCCGCGTCGGTCTTGATGGCAAACGGGCGGTAGTCGCCAGGCGTGCCCACGCGGATGACCTTGGCCTCCATGATCTTGTCGAGCCGGGGGCCGGCCTGCGCGGCCTGGCTGAAAGCAAGGCTGGCCACCAAGGCGGCTGCGGCAAGGGCGAGGATTTTCTTGGGGATCATTTCGAGGTTCTCCAGTGGGTGAAAGGTGGCTTGGCGAAGGGTGTGGCAGCACGGTGCACCGGCCACGCGGGCCGCAGCGGCCGGCACACCCCGTCGCCGCAAACATTACAGCAGGCCCCCGGGCAAAAGCCAGGGGCGTTCATCCGGGGTGGTGCCAGCGGCGCAGGACGGGCAGTGCACGCGTGCATGGACGCGCGTTGACGGCAGCGTTTGCACAACACCCCAGCGTTGCAAGCGGCGTGCCATGCAGGCCCGCACCGCGCAGGGGCCGGCACGCCCAGGCTCCGTCCACGGCCAATGCTCTATTTTTTATAGCATATTGCGCTTGTCCAATAAGCGCTACGCGCCCATTTCTTGTCAAACTCGGTTACCCTGCCCGGTTCAGCAACAAGGACTCGCCATGAAAAAACTCAACGTCACCATCCAACTCGAAATGACCGTGCCCGATGACTGGGAGCTGGCCGATACCTCCGAGGGCACGCCCGTCATCAAGCTACCCGATGGCAAGTACATGGACATCGCCATCGAACCGCTGTTTGCGGCCGACCCCGAAGACCTGTGGGCCAGCACCGACGACGAGGACGTGCTGGACGACATCCTCGACATGGTGGACAGCGAAGCGGTGACGTACGAGTTTGTGACGCACTGAGCGGTGGGACAGGGGACAATGCCGGCGTGGGGCGCCCCCGCCCCACGCCGCATCCAAAGCAGAAAACTACACTTTTGATAGCGGCCGGCGATTTCACCATGAGCGCTGGCGCCCTATTTCACCCAAGCACCATTACAGCTGCGAGCGCAGCCAGCCCGTCAGTTTCTCGTGCGCCTTCTCCCGCAGCGGGCGGTCCCGCCAGGCCTCGTACGTCACGCGGCGTGACCGCCGGATGTCGTCTTCAAACACCGCTGTCTGGCGCCTGGCGAATGCCGCGTCGTACACGTTGAGGTTGGCCTCGTCGTTCAGGCGGAACGAGCGGTTGTCGAAATTGGTGGAGCCCACCGACACCAGCAGCTGGTCCACGATCATGACCTTGCAGTGGTACATGGTGGGCGTGTACTCATAGATCTCGGCCCCGGCCTGCAGCAGCTCGCCCCAGGTGGCGCGGGATGCGGCTTTCACCGTCTCGGTGTCGGTGTGTTCGCCGGGGGTGACCAGGCGCACGCGCACGCCGCGCGCCAGGGCGTCCATCAGCAACTTGCGGGTCAGTTCATCGGGCACGAAATACGCCACCGACAGGTCGATGCTGCGCTCGGCCGCCGTGATGGCCAGGTGGTACATGAGCTGCATGCTCTCGCTGCCGCTCGAAGGCGAGCTGGAGAACATCTGCGCCTTTTGCGTGCCCGCCGGCGCGATGGCCGGGAAGTACGCCTCGCCATGCAGCACCTTGCCGGTGACCTTGAGCCAGTTGTCCAGAAATGTGGCCTGCATCTGCGCCACGGCGGGGCCGCGCACCAGGTAGTGCGAGTCGCGCCAGTGGTCGGGGTCCTGTGCGTGGCCCGTCCACTCGGGCGCGATGCCCACGCCGCCGGTGAACGCCACCTGCCCGTCCGCCACCAGCAGCTTGCGGTGGGTGCGGTTGTTCAGGCGCGCCAGGTTGTACCAATGGGGCTTGTGGAACTTCTCGATCTGCACGCCCGCCTCCTTCATCTCGGCCAGGTAGCTCTCTTCCATCTTGGCGCTGCCCACCCAGTCGAGCAGCACATGCACCGGCACGCCGGCGCGGGCGCGCTCGCTCAGGGCGTCGGCAAACTGCTTGCCGATGTCGCCCGACCAGTAGATGTACGTCTCGAACGTGACGCTTTTTTGCGCCGCCTGGATGGCCGCCAGCATGGGCGGAAAGATCTGGTCGCCGTTGAGCAGCTCGGTCACCGCATTGCCGCCCACGATGCCCGGGCCCAGCAGGCTGCCCAGCGCGCGTTCGAACTGCGGGTGGGCGGTGCTGTACAGGCGCGGCAGTTGTTGCTGCACCTTCTTCTCGCCGGCCGTGAAGTTGAGCGCCAGCAACACCAGCGCGCCCGTGGCCAGGGCCGTGAGAAAAACCGTGAGCAGGGTGGAAGGGCGGCGGCGGTGGGCGGCTTTCGGCATGGCGCGATGGTAGGTGGCGGCCCGGCGGAGCAATGTAGGCGGACACCGCCAACACCGGGGGCACAATCGCTGGTGCGGGTCGCGACAGCGGCCGCATCGCACCGTCTCCCCAAACACACACCACTGCGCTTTTTATCCCTGCCCTGCCGTGTCTGAATCTGCCCGCCCTGCCCTCGTCCACCCAGCCCTCCCCATCAACCGTCGCAGCGCCCTGGTGGGCGCGGCGGGTCTTCTGGCGCAGCCCGCCATGCTGGGGCTGCTGCACGCCAAGCCCTTGCCACCCGCGCCCACCGTATGGCCCCAGGCGCTGCAGGTGCCGGGGGGCGTGGCGCGGCTGTCGCTCGGGCCCGCGGCCATGCGGCCGGTGGCGCAGGTGCGCCAGGGCGATGTGGATGTGCCGCTGCGGGTGGTGGGCGATGCCATCGAATGGACCGCCCTCGTGGGCATCCCGCTGGCCGCCGCGCCCGGCGATGCGTTCATCACCGTGCTGGCCGAAGGCGGCGGCAGCCCGCGCCTGGTGCACTACACCGTCGCGCACAAGCAGTACAAGGAGCAGCACCTGCAGGTGTCGCCGCGCACGGTGGACCTCTCGCCCGAGGACCAGGCACGCTACGAGCGCGAGCGCGAGCACCAGGCCGGGGTCATGGCCACCTTCACCGAGCAGCCCGCGGGCCAGGCGCCGGCATCGCCGCGCATGCGCGTGCCGGTGCCGGGGCGGCGCTCCAGCTCGTTCGGGCTGCGGCGCGTGTTCAACGGCCAGCCGCGCAACCCGCACAGCGGCATGGACATCGCCGCGCCCACGGGCACGCCCATCGTGGCGCCGCTGGCGGGCCGGGTGATCGACGTGGGCGACTACTTCTTCAGCGGCGGCACGGTGTGGCTCGACCACGGCCGGGGCCTGCTCACCGTGTACGCCCACCTCAGCAGCAAGGACGTGCGCGTGGGCGACGTGGTGAACGCGGGCGACGCGTTCTGCAAGGTGGGCGCCACCGGCCGCGTGACCGGCCCGCACCTGCACTGGGGCGTGATGCTCAACCGCACCATGGTGGACCCGGCGCTGTTTGTCCCCGCATAGCTATTATTTTGATAGCTTCTTGCGCTTGATGGACAAGCGCCAGCGGCCAATTTCATTCAAACACAATTCCCCGCATGACCTCGCGCCTGATCCGCTTCAACAAACCCTATGGCGTGCTGAGCCAGTTCACCGCCGAAGGCAAGTGGCAGGGCCTGAAGGACTACATCGACCTGCCCGGCGTGTATGTGGCGGGGCGGCTGGACGCCGACAGCGAAGGGCTGCTGCTGCTGACCAACGACGGGCCGTTGCAGGCCCGCATTGCCGACCCGCGCTTCAAGATGGAGAAGACCTACTGGGTGCAGGTGGAAGGCATCCCGGGCGAAGCCGCGCTGGCCGCGCTGCGCAGCGGCGTGGTGCTGAACGACGGCCCCACCCTGCCCGCCCGCGCGCGCCTGCTGGCGCCCGCGCCTGCCGTGTGGGCGCGCAACCCGCCCATCCGCGAGCGCAAGGCCATCCCCACCGCGTGGATCGAACTCATCATCCGCGAAGGCCGCAACCGCCAGGTGCGGCGCATGACGGCCGCCGTGGGCCACCCCACGCTGCGGCTCATCCGCGCGGCCATCGGGCCCTACACGCTCGACGGGCTGGCGCCGGGCACCTGGGCCGATTGAATCGAGGCAGCTACGCCGCCACCGCGTCCATGCGGCGCGACAGTGCCGAGCCGCGCGCCCGCAGGAACACACGCAGCCCTTCGGCATAGTCCGCACTGACGGCCTGCTGCACCGAGGCGCGCGCGGCCAGCGCTGTGCGCCAGCGCAGCACACGTGGCAAGCCTTGCCAGAGACCCAGGCCGTCCACGCCCGGCAACGTGTCGATGACGTCGAAGTACCGGAACACGGGGCCGAACACCACATCCACCATGCCGAAATCCGGCCCCGCAAAGTACGGCCCCGCGCCGCTGAACGCACCCAGCGCTTCTTCGAGCTGCACGAAGCGGCCGCGCAGCTCCTGCGCGCGGGCCCGCAGCGCGGCTTCATCCGGCGCGGCGTAAAAAGCGCCGATGGTGTTGAGCACCGTGGAGCCAAATTCCATCCACGCACGGTGGCGGGCGCGCTGCAGCGGGTCCTGCGGGTGCAGTGTGGGCATGGCGACCTCGTCCAGGTACTCGCAGATCACCGCCGACTCGAACAGGCTCTGGCCGCGCACCTGCAATACCGGCGTCTTGCCCAGCGGCGAGAGGGCCAGGAACCAGTCGGGCTTGTGGGCGAGGTCGATGGTGCGGCGCTCGAACGCCAGGCCCTTCTCGCGCAGCACGATGGCCACGCGCTGCACATACGGGCACAGCGCGTGCGAGACCAGCGTGAGCGCGGGCGCGCCAGCCGCTGCTGCGCTCACGGTGCCAGCCCCTCGGCGCGCAGCGCGGCCTGCACCTGCGGGCGGGCCGCCACGCGTGCCATCCAGGCCTGCAGATGCGGGTAGGCCGTGAGCGGCATGCCCAGCAGGTGGGCCCAGTTGACGATGGTGAAGCCATACGCATCGGCCACGCTGTACGCGCCCGCCAGGAAGTCGCTGCGCGAGAGCACGGCATCCAGCTCCGCAAAACGCGCGGCCAGCTTGGCCTTGGCCGCCTGCCGCGTGGACTCGGCCGTTTCCTTGTGCCACAGCCAGGGGCTGAAGCCCTTGTGCAGCTCGGTGCTGACGAAGGTGAGCCACTCCAGCACGGCCAGGCGCTCGCGCGAGCCGGGCTTGCCGATCAGCGCCTGCGCCGGGTCCAGGTCGGCCACGTACTGCAGCAGCGCCGCGCCTTCGGTGTGGCGCGACTGGTCGTCCAGCTCCAGCAAGGGCACGTAGCCGCGCGGGGAGATGTCGAGGTAGCTGGCACCCGTCTCGGTGGTGTGGTGCGCCAGGTCCACCTTGGTCAGGTCGAAGGGGACGCCGACCTCGCGCAGCGCAATGTGGACGGCGAGCGAGCAGGCGCCGGGGGCGTAGTAGAGCTTCATGGCAGTGGCGGGCTTTCTGTGCAAAAAGGGGTTGGGAGCATCGCCGCTGCACACAGCGGTGGCACGGGCGACAGGCAGAATTTATGATTGCATTTATGCAAAAAAAATACGCATTCATGAAAACATCCATTGCACCAGCGCAATACCGCCTGGGCGCCGCCGAGCTGGAGGTGCTGCTGGCCATGGTGCGCACCGGCACGCTGGCGGCGGCCGGTGAGCGACTGGGCGTGGATGCGTCCACCGTGTTCCGCGCCATCCAGCGCATCGAGCGCGGGCTGGGCCAGCCACTGTTCGAGCGCTCGCGCGCGGGCTACCGCGCCTCGGAGCTGGCCCAGGCCCTGACCGAGCAGGCCGAGCGCGTGGAAGCCGCGCTGGAGGCCGCTCGCACCGCCACGCAGGCGCAGCCCGAGCAGGTCTCGGGCACGGTGCGCATCTCCACCACCGACACCATCCTGCAGGGCCTCATCGCCCCCGCCCTGCAGGTGCTGCAGCCCCGCCACCCGGCCCTGGTGTACGAGCTGCATGCAGGCAATGAACTGGTGAGCCTCACGCGGCGCGACACCGACATCGCCGTGCGCGCCACCAGGCGCCCGCCGCAACATCTGGTGGGCCGGCAGCTGGGCATGATCCGTTCGGCGCTGTACACCGCAGCCTCGAACCCGCTGGCACTGTCCGACGTGGAGGCGGGCCGCGCGGCCTGGGTCGCGCCCGACGACTCCATGCCCGGCCACCCCTCGGTGCGCTGGCGCAAGAAGCAGTACCCCAGGGCGCAACCCACCTACCGCGTCAACAGCCTGCTCACCGTGATGGAACTGGTGGCCCGGGGCGCGGGCGTAGGCGTGTTGCCCACCTTCCTGGCCCAGGGCCGCGGCGACCTGCGCCCGCTCACCGGCTCGCTGCCCGAGTGCGACAACGGGCTGTGGCTGCTCACGCACCCCGAATCGCGCCACCTGCGGCGCATCGCGGCGGTGTACGGGCACCTGGCGGACACGGTGCAGCTGCCCTGAGGGACTCCGGCGATTCCTGCGGCCCGGCCCATTCCGCCGGCCGGCTCCAGGGCTTTTGGCCCGGCCTGCGGATGGGCGCGCAGGCCGGGCAGCTTCATGCCCAAGGCATTTTGTACTAATACAATTATTTTTCAAAAGTACAATTTGCCTCCACCACCTGCCCTGCAGACAGGTGCGAGGAGTTCACATTGCCCGATACCCTCTCTCCCCCAGGCACGGGCTGGAAGGCGCGCAGCCTGGCCGGCTTCATCCAGCACGCGGGGCCGCTGTGGGCCCAGCGGGAAGACCATGGCTGGGCCTATGGCTTCGCGGTCGGACCGCAGCACCTCAACCCCGCGGGGGCGGCCCACGGCGGCGCGCTGATGACCCTGATGGACCACGCCCTCAGCGCCGTGGCCTGGGAAGCCTGCGGCCGCAGCCCCTGCGTCACGCTGCAGCTCGATTCCCATTTCGTGAGCCCGGTGCGGCCCGGCCAGTTCGTCGAGGCGCGGGCCGAGGTGATCGAGCGCACCGGCAGCCTGGTCTTCATGCGCGGCGAGCTGCGCGCGGGCGCGAGCCTGGTGCTGACGGCCCATGCGCTCATGAAAGCCATGAAATGAAGCCGGCCAGCCCCGCACCGGCATCTGCCCGCCGCCACGCCGTGGCCGAAATTCCTTTGTACCCTGACAAGGAGCGCGCCCTGGACATTCCCGCCCACCACAGCCTGATGGCCCTCTTCGGCGCCCGGCCGCACCACGGCGCTGCAGCCGACGCGGCCACAAATGGGTTTACGCTTGCCGGTTTGAAGCTCCAGAACCCGCCCATGGCCTCCCGCTCCAAGCCCGCCCCGCCCCCCGCCGACACCAAGCCGACCAAAGGCGTGCGCGTGCGGCCCGTGCCCGCCGTGACACGCTCCATCGCCATCCTGCGGCTGCTGGGCGAGCACAAGCAGCCGCTCACGCTGAAGACGGTGGCCGAAGCCTTGCACCTGGTGCCCAGCACCTGCCTGCACATCCTGCGGGTGCTGGTGGCCGAAGACCTGGTCACGCTCGACCCGTCGACCAAGCGCTACGCGCTGGGCACCGGCATGATCAGCCTGGCCCGCAGCGTGCTGGAGGGCGGCGGCTTCACGCAGCTGGTGCAGCCGGTGCTCGACCGCCTGGCCGCGCAGTTCGGCGTGACGGCCATGGGGGTGGAGATCACATCGCGCCAGACGGTGATGGTGCTGGCGCTGTCCCGCTCCAGCCAGCCGTTTCGGGTGCACACCGATGTGGGCAGCCAGTTCGAGACGCTGGTCAGCGCCACGGGGCGGCTGATCGCGGCCTACAGCGGCGAAAGCTGGCCCGCGCTCAAGGAGAAATTCGCCCGGGTGGTGTGGGACAAGGCCCCCACGTACACCACCTGGAAGAAGGAGGTCGAGCTCACGCGGTCCCGGGGCTGGAGCCTGGACCGCGACAACTTCATGGCCGGCATCACGGTCGTGGCCGTGCCCGTCTTCGCGCCGGGCGGACGGCTGGTCCATACCCTGGTGGTGGTCGGGCTCAGCAGCCAGATGGGTGCCGCCGTGGTGCAGCAGCTGGCCCAGGTCATGCAGCGGGAGGCGGCCGAGCTGTCTCGCCTGCTGGGCGGGAGCTGACCATGCCGGCGCCCGGTACCGCGGCGGCACAGACCCTGCTCAAGACCATCACCATGCCCGCGGACATCGATGCCAGCGGCCAGGTGCCCACGGGCTGGCTGCTGGCCACCATGGACCTCGCGGGGGCCGTGCTGCCGGGGCAGCATTTTGGAGCGCCGGTCGAGCTGGTGGGGCTGTCCGACGTCACGCTGCTGGCCCGGCCCCGGCTGGGCCAATGTGTGACGTTCACGGGCCGCCTGGTGTCCAGCAGCGGCGAGGATGCGTGTGTGGCCATCGAGGCCTGGTGCGAGGAGCGCGGCCGGACGGGGGGCACCCCGCTGATGCGCGCCCAATTGCGCTATGTGCCCGCCACCATCGAAGTGCCCGGGAATCTCTTCCCGGGCACGTTCCAGGCGGGCTCCTGAGCGGAGCCTTGCGTCAGTCCGCGCGGATGCCCGCGGCCTTGATGATGGGCGCCCAGCGCTGGCGCTCCTTCCTGGCGAACTCGATCAGGGCCGCGGCCGTTCCCCCCGCGGGCTCGAAGCCCAGTTCCAGCAGGCGCTGGCGCACTTCGGGCCGGGCCAGCACCTTGTTGACCGCCGCATTGAGAACACCGGTCACCGCCGCCGGCGTGCCCCTGGGCGCATACAGCGCGTTCCACGCCACGAACTCGAAACCCGGATGGCCCTGCTCCGCGATGGGCTTCACGCCGGGCGCCAGGTTGCTGGCGGTTGCCGACGTGACGCCAATGGCGCGCAGCTTGCCGGCCGCGATGTGGGGCCGCAGCGCCAGGGGCGTGTCGATGACCGCCGGCAGCTGGCCACCCAGCACGTCGGTCACCGCGTTGCCCGAGCCTTTGTAGGGCACGCCGAACAACGGGGCCGACGAGCGCTCCTTCAGGAACTCGACCACCAGGCGCGCCGAGGTGCTGGGCATCGCGATGTCGGCCGAGCGGGGGGCGCGTTTCACGGATTCGAGCAGTTCCGCCACGGAATGGTGGGGGGCATTGGCCCCCACCGCCAGCACCATGGGAAACGTGCCCACCATGGCGATGGGTTCGAAATCCTTCTCGGGGTCGAACGCCAGCTTCGCATAGAGAAACTGGTTGAGCACATGGGTGGCGTTGGTGCCCATGGTCAGGGTGTAGCCGTCGCCCGGGGCCTGGGCCGCGAGCTCGGTGCCCAGGTTGCCACCGGCACCGGCCCTGTTCTCGACGACGATGGGCTGGCCCAGTTCCCGGCCGAGCTGCTCGCCCAAAAATCGGGTGGCCACATCGGTGCCCTGCCCCGCGGCATAGGCCACGATGATGCGGATGGGCTTGGTGGGATAGCTGGGGTGCTGGGCCTGGGCCTGCGCGTGGGCAGCGGGCATCGCCCACAGCAAACTGGCAGCGGTCATGATGGCAGCGAAGGTTCGCATGCTTGTCTCCTTTATTTTTTGTGCTCTGCAGATCAGAGAGGGCGGGTGCGCGCGACACCCCGGGTATACAGGTCCCGCCTCTGGGCGTCATTGAATCCGAGATCGGCCAGCACCTCGTCGGCATGCTGGCTGAAAGCCGGGGGCGGCGCTCCCGGCAGGGCCGGGGTGCCGTACAGCCGCGCCGGTCCGCGCAGCGCCGTGAACGCGCCCTGCCGGATGATCATCTCGCGGTGCGCGCAGTGCGCCTGGGCCAGCGCCTGCGGCACGTCGTTCACCACCCCGGCGGGCACCCCCACACGCATCAGCGCCTCGCACAGCGGCTCGCAGTCTTGCGTGGCAATCGCGGACTCGATGATGTCCTTGAGCGCCTGGCGGTGCGCGATGCGGTCTGCGTTGGCGTGGAACCGGGGATCCTCGGGCAGGCCCGGGCACCCGATGTGCTGGCTGAAACGGCGGAATTGGCCATCGTTGAGGATGCCGATGAACACATGCCCGTCGCGCGCCCTGAACTTGTCGTACGGGGCGATGTTGGGGTGCGCGCTGCCCAGCAGGCCCGGGGCCTTCTTCGACGCGAACCAGTTCGATGCATGCGGCAGCAGCAGGCTCAGCGCCGTGTCGTACAGCGTGGCCTCCACCCGCTGCCCGGCACCGCTTTTGTGCCGGCTGCACAGGGCCATGAGGATGCCGGTGAGCGCCACATAGCCCGTCAGATGGTCCACGATGGGAATCCCCATGCGCGTGGCGCCCGTGGCCGATTCGCCGTTGATGCTCATCAGGCCGCACTGCGCCTGCAGCACCGCGTCGTAGCCTGGCAGGCCGCCCAGCGGCCCGTCGCGGCCAAAGCCCGAGATGGCGCAGTAGATGAGGCGCGGGTAGCGTTCGGCCAGCACGTCTTCGTAGCCCAGGCCCCATTTCTCCATGGTGCCGGGCAGGAAGTTCTCCACCAGCACATCGGCATCCCGCAGCAGGCGGTGCAGCACCTCGTGCGCGTCGGGCTGGCTCAGGTCCAGGCTGATGGCCTTCTTGCCCCGGTTCAGCGCGGCGAAGTACGCGGAGTGGCCCATGTCGTCGTATGGCGGTCCGAGGTGCCGGGTCTCGTCGCCCCCTGGCGGCTCGATCTTGACCACCTGGGCGCCATTGTCGGCGAGCATCTGGGTGCATAGGGGGCCTGCGAGCACGCGGGTGAGGTCCACCACCCGCAGGCCTTCCAGCGCCGGGGCGCTGAAGCTTGTCATGCTGCTATTCACCCGCGGCGGGGCAACACCACCACGCCACCGCCAAGCACCGACAGCTCGCCGTCCTGGTTGTGCGCCTCCTGTGCGATCTCGACCAGGTGCTTGCCGCCCTCCTCGAACTTGCGCGTGACCTTGCCCTTGATGAAGAGCATGTCGCCCTCGGGGTTGTGGCGGCGAATCTTGCAGCTGGCCTTGTGCAGGAAACCCGTGTCGCCCATCCAGTTGGTGAGGTGGTGCGTGAGCCACGAGGTGCGCTCGGGGCCGTAGTCGTACGCGCCGGGCGCGCCCACTTCGAGCGCGAAGTCTTCTTCCCAGTGCACGCGCTCGGGCACGTCCGGGATGCCGAAGCGGTTCTTGATGCCCACGCCCGGGTGCGCGTCGATCAGCTTCCAGGCCAGCTTGTTGGCGCGGATGTACAGGCCGCCCCAGCCCTGCGCGTAAGCGATGAAGCCGGTCACGGTCATCGGCCCCTTGAACATGGTGGGCAGCTCGTCGCCCACGTTCACGTCGTCCCAGTAGCGGGGCGTGGCGCCGCGCACTTCCTCGTTGCGGTAGAGCTTGTAGGCCTCGTTCAACTCTTCGTCGGTGTACTGGCGCGGGCCGCGTTCGCGCACGTTCTGGTATTTGCTGCCCTGCTCCCGCGCATGGTCGCGCTCGGTGCGAAAGCACCAGCTGTCGGCCTCGGCCACCTTGTCGCCGTCCTGGTTGAAGAAGTCCACGTGGTAGATCTGCTGGATGGCCCGGCCGGCAAAACGCGTCTGGTGCTCGATCAGGTCCTTGAGCGAGGCCTCGGTCGAGATCACGTCGTTGCGGCGCACGGGCTTGTGCCAGGTCCAGTCCGCACCCGACCACATGGCGTGCACGCCCGGCAGGCCGCCCACATAGCCCGACACGATGCGGCTTGTGGCGAACAGGAAGCTGGGCAGCGCGACGATGCCGCCGTAGTGGCTCCTGGCCGCGTAGTCGGGGTCGCACCACAGGGGGTTGTCGTCGCCGATGCCGTGCGCGTAGTGGCGGATGTTGTCGCGCGTGGCCTCGTGGCACCAGGGCTCGGCGGTCTGGCCGATCTTGATGCCGATGCGCTCGCGCAATTCATCGAGGCCGCTGTCGGTGATCTTGGGAAAGCTGCGCTGCGGGGTGGTGGCAATGGACATGGGTGGAGTCTCCTTGGGGTGGTGGTGGTGATGAATGAATGGATGGATGGACGGACAGACGGAGGGAAGAAGGGACCGCGGGTGGCGGGGTGCTCAGGCGCAGGCCACCGCTTCGCGCTCCCGCAAGACCTTGCGGTGCACCTTGCCGGCGGGGGTCTTGGGCAGCTCCGCCACGAACGCGATGTGGCGCGGGTATTCGTGCTGGCTGAGCTTGGTCCTGACAAGGTTCTGGATCTCGTCGATGAAACCCTCGCTGCGCTCGCGGCCTGACACGACGAAGGCCTTGACGACCTGCCCGCGCAGTGCGTCGGGCACGCCGATCACGGCAGCTTCGAGCACGTCCTCGTGCATGAGGATGACGTTCTCGATCTCCACCGCGCTCATGGTCCAGCCCGCGGAAATGATCACGTCGTCGGCACGGCCGCTGTGGAAGAAATAGCCGTCCTCGTCGGTGCGGCCCAGGTCCTTGGTGGGTATCCACTGGCCGCGCCGCAAGACCATGAGCTGCCCCGTGGTGCCCGGCGGGCAGATGTGCCCCTGCGCGTCGTGCACCTCGACCCGGGTGCCGGGCACGGCCTTGCCGAGCGAGCCGCGCTTGACCGGGAAGTCGCTGGCGCCGGGGTAGCTCACCAGCACCACGCCGATCTCGGTCGTGCCGTACATGCTGCACACCTCCAGGCCAAAGCGCTCGTGCACGAAGTCGGCCGTGTCGTCGTCGATGGGCTCGCCGGTGAACGACAGCTTCGTGAAGTGATAGGCGTGGTCGCCCGCCTTGCCGCAGTTCTTCATCATGCGGTAGTGCGTGGCGGCGGCCGACATGTTGGTGAAGCGGTGGGCCGACAGCGCCTGCAGCAGCCGCTCGGCGTTGAACCGGCCGCTGTAGCTGCCGATCGTCAGGCCTAGCGCCAGCGGCGCCAGCGTGCCATGCCACAGGCCGTGCCCCCAGGCGGGGGACGACGGGCACATGAAGCGGTCGCCGGGGCGCAGCCCCGTGCCGTACAGCGCGGCCACCATCAGCGTGACCAGCGCCTTGTGGGTGTGCTTCACGGCCTCGGGCAGCTCCCGCGTGGTGCCGGACGTGTACTGGAACACGGCCAGGTCGTCGGCCCGCGACGTGCTGGCGTAGGTGGCAGGCAGCGCCTGCAGCTGCTGCCACAGCGCGTCATCGAAGACCTCGAACGCGGCGGTGCCCAGGCCCTCGACGACCCCGCGCTTTTCCTCGTTGGTAATGAGTAGGCTCGGCTTGCAGTCGCCCACCCGCAGGCGTACGCCGTCGGGGCCGAACAGCGTGAACAGCGGCACAGCAATGGCGCCCCGCTTGATCACGCCGAACATCGCCGTGTAGAACGCCCGCGAGGGCTCCAGCATGATCGCCACACGGTCGCCGCGCTGCACGCCGCGGCCTTCGAGAAAGTGTGCGAAACGGGCCGAATCCCGCGAGAGTTCGTCGAAGGTGATGGTTTCGTCCACGCCATCGGCGCGGCAGACGATCACCGCATCGCGGCCCGCACCGGCATGGCGGTCCACGCACTCATGGGCGATGTTGAACGCAGTGCGGTCCCCATCGAAAAGATCCCACAGGCGCTCGGTCGCGAAGTGGCTCTGGGCATCGGCGTAGCTGGCGTAGTCGGTCAGGCGTTTCATGGCTGCATGGGCTCTGTGTGTCGGTGCATGCAGTCTCGATTCTTCGACATTGATTGTCAAATACGACCATAAATTGTCTCAATACAATCTTTAAAAATGCACTCCATCGGCTCCTAGCGCTATTCGCGTGCCCGCGCGAACGGGGTTTCAAGGGCCCCGCGAGGCCGCGCGCAACGCACCATTGCTGCCAGTACGCTGTCACCAGCGCGCACTACAGTGCAGGGCCACCCACCGACCGGAAGGAATCCGCGTGACCACCCAGTTCTATGGCGCCTCCAGCCTCGACGGCTTCCTCGCCACGCCCGACCACGACCTCGGCTGGCTGCTGCAGTTTGGCGAGATCGAGGGCTCCAGCTACCCCGCTTTCATCCGCGATGTGGGCGCGCTGGCCATGGGCTCGCACACCTACGAATGGATGCTCAGAAATGCCATCGACGCGGGCCAGCCCTGGCCCTACCCGCAGCCCACGTGGGTGTTCAGTTCGCGCAGGCTGCGCGCGATTCCCGGTGCCGACGTGCGCTTTGTGCAGGGCGACGTGCGGCCCGTGCACCAGGCCATGGCGCGGGCCGCAGCAGGGCGCAATGTGTGGATCGTGGGTGGCGGCGAACTCGTGGGGCAGTTCCATGACGCGGGCCTGCTGGACGAGCTGATCGTGCAGATCGCACCGGTCACGCTGGGCGCGGGCGCGCCGCTGTTTCCGCGGTCCATCGTGCAGCCCACGCTGCGCCTGAAGTCAGTGGCCACGCTGGGCGGCATCTTCGCGGAGCTGCGCTACGAGGTGCCGCGGCCGTAGAGGCAAGATTTGCTATATTTTATATAGCAACCTAGATTGATACTGCAAGCGCCGCAAGCCGTCCCGTCTTGCACGTCCCCTCACGCCAGCGGCACCGCCTTGTGCACGGGATGGGACAGCACCAGCGATGTGGACACGCTGCCATGGGCCGCCAGCGCATCGACCACACGCTCCAGGTCGGCGGGCTGGCCGAAGGCGCAACGCACCACGAAGCAGTCCTCGCCCGTCACGCGCACGGCATCCAGCACTTCGGGCATGGACTGGAACAGCTGCACGTAGCGCTTGATGTGCTCGTGCGTGGTGCGCACCCGCACCACGGCCTGCAGGCCCAGGCCCACGGCGGCCAGGTCGATGCGCGCCGCGTAGCCCGAGATCACCCCCGCGTCCTCGAGCTTCTTCACGCGCTCGCTCATCGCCGGCTGCGACAGGCCGATCTTCTTGCCCAGCGCCGACAGGCTCTGCCGCGCATCGTCCTGCAGGGCCATGAGGATCTGCCGGTCTTTCTTGTCCAGTTCCACGGGGATGGTTCCTTTGCGATGCTTTCAAGGTTTGGGGGCGCGCTTTCCGATGAAGCCCGCTGGCCGCGGCGGCATGGTTTTCCTATCGTCGGGGGGCAGTGATGGATCTGCTTTCACGACAAGGAACACCAATGGCGACGCGACCTGTTTTGCTCATTCCCGGCATCCACAACTCCGGCCCCGGGCATTGGCAGTCATTGTGGCAAACCCGGCACGCGGACGTGGCGCGCGTGGAGCAGGCGGACTGGGATCACCCCGTGTGCGACGCGTGGGTACAGGCGCTCGACGACGCCATCGCGGCGGCGGCGCAGCCCCCCATCCTGGTCGCCCACAGCCTGGGCTGCCTGGTGGCGGTGCACTGGGCCGCACGCCACCACCGGCCGCTGCACGCCCTGCTGCTGGTGGCCGTGCCCGACCCCGAGGGCCCGGCGTTTCCCGCCGATGCCCGGGGCTTCTTCCCGCTGCCCGCCGCGCTGCCGACAATGCACAGGCTCATGCTGATGAGCAGTACCAGCGATCCCTACTCCACCCCCGGTTTTTCGGCGCGGTGCGCGGGCGCGTGGAACGCCGAACACGTGGTGCTGGGCGCGCTCGGCCATGTGAATGCCGACAGCGGCCTGGGCGACTGGCCCGCGGGATGGGAGCAGGTGGCGCGCTGGCGCGGGCAGTGAGGCCGCCGCCCGGCTTCGCCAGGCCCCGCGCATCCCGCAAGGGCCTCAGCCTCCGGCCGCCTGGGCCTGGTCGATCGCCAGGTACCGTTTGACGAGGTCAAAGAAGCTCTCGTAGAACGTGTCCTTGGAGATGGTCTCGCTCCCCACCTTGACCAGCGATTCGCTGCTGGCGGAAAACGGCAGCGAGACCGAGCCGATGGCGCCCACGCCCACGCTGGCGGAGTTGTTGGTCTTGCGCAGCGCATAGGTGTCCTGCAGCGCGGTCACGAACCCCAGGCTCACCTTGCCATCGCTGGCCTCCGGCAGGCACACCACGCGCACCACCATCTGCAGGTGCGACTCGGCCTCCGGCTGGAAGCTCTTCTTGCCTTCCACCAGCTCCGTCTGGTGGGTGGAGATGATGTAGCCCTGGCTCAGCAGCGCGCGGCGCGAGGCCTCGCAGGTCTGCTGCGGGGTGGCATCGAACAGGCGCGAGTAGGTGGCCACCGATCCGAAGTTCTCCGGCACGGCGAAGGTCTTGGCACCCGTGGCCGAGCAACCTGGCAAGGCCAGCGCCGCGGCTCCTGCCGCCAGGGCCGCCACGAAAGTCCGGGCGCGGCGCAGAGCCGGCGCCCCGCCGGGAAATCCGCGGGAGGAAGGCGCGCCCAGGGCGCCTGGATCAATGGGGGTGGTCGAAGGAAAGCTCAAACCGGCACTCCTTTTGTGTCATGGATCATCATCGGCCGCGCCTGCCCGCAAGCGGGCGCCAGCCCAAGAGGTGGTGTGACGGGCCAGGCCGCCCGCAGTTCCCTTGCGCGAGGCAACGGGGTCGCCGGCGGCGGCCCATTGCGATGGCTTCGCAGTATGGCCCGCATGGCGGGGTGGCGATGTCAGCGGGCAGCCCGTTCCCCCGCACACAAGGTATCAAATTGCTGCGCCCTGGTCCGCACCGCTGCGCCCGCGCCTCAGGGCCTGGCCTGGGAGAGAAGCTTTTCCAGCCGCTGCAGGCGCTGGGCCATGGCGGCCAGTGCCTCCTCCTTGGCCTGCAGGTCCTTCTGGAGCGCATCGATCCTTTGCTGCTGCGCCACCGTGCGCTTGTCCAGCGCCTGGACACCCGCCAGCGCCACGCCGTCAGGATCGATGGTGGCAATTTTCGTATCGCTGTCCCCCAGGCGGAAAGCGGCGGAAAAATCCTGCGCCATGGGCCCCATGTGGCGCACCGCAAGGCCTTCTGTCTTGTAGTTCCAGGTGGTCACCGGCACCGCGCGCAGGCGCCGCAACACGTCTTCACCATCGACCGCCGCAAAGTTCTCCTTGAGATTGCGGTCGGAGACGGAGGACCACGAGCCGCCCCCCGCGCCCACCGCGACCCCGGCCGCCAGGCCCGCGTCGGTGTAGATCGTGAAGCCGCCCGAGGACCGGAAGATGGCCTGGTTCGTGCCCGACGGGGTGATCGCGGCATCGCTGGAGCGGTCGGTCCACACAAAGCTGCCGTAGAAATTGGACCCGCCGGTGGACAGATAGCTCATGCGCAGGCCGGTGGTGGCCGCGGCATTCGTATACAGGTTCACGCCGCCCGCGGCCCGCACATTGAAGGAATTGTTCACCCCCGCGCGGAAGTAGGTTTCTGGCGAGCAGGACACGCCGCCGTCGCAGAAGGTGGGAAACGAACGGTCGGCAAAAACGAACGAGCCCTGCCGCGCGTTGGTATGCGCGCCCATCCCCAGCGCCACCGACGCGAAGCCGGAGGCGACGTTGTACAGCCCCATGGCCACGGAGTTGCCGTTGGCCGCCACCGTACCCTGCCCCACGGCGAAGCCATAGTCGCCCGAAGCCCTGGCGTTGTAGCCGAACGCCGTGGAATACATGCCGATGTTGGCGTCGTCCCACTGGGTGCCGTCGATCTGCCCGGCGCGCAGGGACGCTTTTTGCGGATACCACAGGAACCGCGTGCCCGGGCCTTCGGCCGGCGCGCCCCCCATGCCGTTGGAAAAGTCGCCCACCGACAGGATGGCGCCGTCGTTGTCCACACGCACACGCTCCTTGTCGTGGTTTTGTCCATCCAGGTACAGGCCGCTGGCAGACAGCGACAGCAGTGGCGTATTGCCGGCCGAACCCAGCGTGGCGGCACCGACCAGCTTGAGGTTGACGAGCGCGCTGGCCGTGGTGGCAGCCTGCTGCACGGCGGGCGCGAACTGGACAGCCCCCGTTAGGTCACCCGTGGCGCCAGTGGCCCCCGTCGCGCCGGTGGCCCCGGCCGGGCCCGTGGCTCCCGCGGGACCGGCCGCACCCGCTGGCCCGGCCGCGCCAGCCGCCCCTGCGACGCCAGCGGAGCCGGTGGCGCCCGTCGCTCCCGTGGCGCCAGCCGCGCCTGCCTGCGCCACCAGCGCCCAGACGGCAGGGCTCACGGAGGGGTCGGCGTTGATCGAGTCCGAAGCCGAGACCTGCAGGTAGGTCGAGCCGCCCTGGCTGACCAGCGTGCCGGAGGCATAGGCCGTGGCCGCGGACCAGGCACCCATGTAGCTGCCCGCAAACGAGCCGGCCGCCCCGGTGGCCCCCGTCGCACCGGCGGGGCCCGCGGTGCCCGTGGTTCCTGCCGCGCCTGCGGGCCCCGTGGCCCCCACAGGCCCCTGAAGCCCCTGAGGCCCCGCACCGCCGGCGGCGCCGGTGGCCCCCGCGGGCCCCTGGGGCCCGGTCGGCCCCGTGGGGCCGGTGGCGCCCGTGGCCCCCACGGCCGAAGCCTGGCACGGACCGAGCACGCCGGCCGCTCCGTAGCACACCCGGTTGGCCACCGCCGGGGAAGCCCCGATCCCCGGTGCGGCGATGGCGCCGCCCTCATCCACGCGAAAGCGGATCTGCGTTCCGCTGGCGTCCTTGACGGCAAACCCCGAGCCCGCCGCCGGCCGGATCGTGACGTCCGCCGCCTGCGCGGCAGGGCCCCACATCGCGGCCGCAAGCAGGCTGAGGAACAACGGGCTGGCATGAACGCGCGGGGAGGACATGGTCGGAAGCTCTTTCTTCGGTGATTTCTTGCCTTGCGGAGACGGGGGATGGCGGCCGCGCGGGCACGCCACTACAGCGGGGCCGCACACCCCGCCTGGAGGGCGGCCGTGGCAGGCTTGCGCCCTCGCCCACCGGCCCGGCCGCGCAGGTGGGCGCTTGCATGCCGAATCACGGTCGCAGGCCCTGGCCCCATGGGTGAAACATTTTCTCACAATGACCACCCAAAACCCTGCCTGAACCCCGCCCCGGCGGTTCAACGGTGGCGCGTTGATGCGTGCCCGCCACAGCGGCCACCGGACGGGCAAAGACGACGCACACGCAGCCGCCACCGGAGTGGGAGCAGAGTGCCGGAAAGCTACACTATTGATAGCTAGAATCCATTGAATATCAAGCGCCACCCTCCAGTCCGTCCATCAAAGTGGCAGGAGGGTGCGCACCGCCGCCGCCCCCTCGGCCCGACCCGCTTCCCCGCTTCGCTCCATCCATGCCGCTCGCCACCCTTTTGTGCCTGGTCGTCGCCATCAGCGACGGCGACACCCTCACCGCGCGCTGCGGTACGCCCGGCGCCTACCGGCAGGTCAAGGTGCGCGTGGCCGCCATCGACGCACCCGAGTCGCGCCAGGCCTTCGGACAGAAGTCCCGCCAGAACCTGGCGCGGCTGTGCTTCAGGCAGCGCGCCACCTTGCAGGCCGTGGACCGGGACAGCTATGGCCGCACGGTGGCCAATGTGCGCTGCGCAGGCACCGACGTGGCCACGGCCCAGGTGCGGGCTGGCCTGGCCTGGGTGTACACGCCCTACGCCGCCAGCCACCCGCACCTGGCGCCGCTGCAGCAGCAGGCGCGGGGCGGCGGCGCGGGCCTGTGGTCCCAGCGGCGCCCGCTGGCGCCCTGGGACTACCGGCACCGGCACGGCCGCTGAAGCCTTCCGCGCCCCCAGGGCAAGGTGCACGCTCGCCACGGCGGAGGATGCGGCGGCGCGGTCGGCCCAGCACGGCGCCACTTTGAGGGATTTGCGCGGCGCGGGCCCGGGCGGCGCCGCACAACCGGTAGCATCCAGGGTCCTTCGCACCAGGCCTGGCGGCGCATTGCACCGCACCGGGCCGATCCGTCACCCCTCCCCCGCCCATGTCCACCCCTGAGCCCACGCCCATGGCGCCCGCCGCCAGCGTCTACCGCCATTCCGGTTTTGTTTCCTTTCTGATCGCCCGCGTGGTGGCCGTCGTGGCCACGCAGGTGCAGGCCGTGGTGGTGGCCTGGCAGGTGTACGACCTCACGCGCGAGCCGCTGGCGCTGGCCTATGTGGGCCTGGCGCAGTTCCTGCCCATGCTGTGCCTGCTGCTGCCGGCGGGCGACCTGATCGACAGGTTCGAGCGCAAGCGCATCCTGGCCATCAGCTGGAGCGTGGGCGGGCTGTGCAGCGCCCTGCTGTGGTGGCTGTCGGGCCACGGGGCCAGCGGCGTGGCGGGCATCTATGCGGTGCTGGTGCTGTACGGCTGCTCGCGCGCGTTCTCGGGCCCGGCCATGCAGAGCCTGCTGCCGCAGATCGTGCCGCGCGGCCAGCTCGCGCAGGCCATCGCGGCCAACAGCATGCTCATGCGCGTGGCCAGCATCGGCGGGCCGCTGCTGGGCGGGCTGCTGTATGCGCTCGGCGGCGGCGAACTGACCTACGCCGTGTGCTGCGCCTGCTTCGGGCTGGGCGTGGCGCTGCTCCTGCGCGTGGTGGTGGCGCACGCCACGGCGCCCGGGCCCACGCAGGGGACGATGTTCGAACGCTTCGGGGCGGGCATCACCTTCATCCGCTCGCGGCCGATCATCCTGGGCACCATTTCGCTGGACCTGTTCGCGGTGCTGCTGGGCGGCGTGGTGGCCCTGCTGCCCATCTATGCACAGGAGGTGCTGCACGTGGGCCCCGCGGGCCTGGGGGCGCTGCGCAGCGCCATGGCCGTGGGCGAGGTCGGCGCGGGGCTGTACCTGAGCATGCGCCCCTTCAACCGCCATGTGGGACGCACCATGTTCGTCGCCGTGGCGGTGTTTGGCGCGGCCAACCTGGTGTTCGCGCTCTCCAGCTGGTTCTGGCTGTCGTTCGCGGCGCTGATGGTGGCCGGCGCGGCCGACATGGTGAGCGTGTACATCCGCGGCGCGCTGGTGCAGTTCTCCACGCCCGACACCATGCGCGGGCGGGTGAACGCGGTGAACATGCTGTTCATCGGCTCGTCCAACGAACTGGGCGAGTTCCGCGCCGGCACCAGCGCGTCGTGGCTGGGCGTGGTGCCGGCGGCCGTGGTGGGCGGCCTGTGCACGCTGGGCGTGGTGGGCGGCTGGATGCTGGCGTTCAAGACGCTGCGCACGGTGGACCGCTTCGAGGAAGCCGCGCAGGCCACCGGCGCTGCGCCCGCGGGCGCGCGGTAGCAGGCGGGCGGAAACCAATCGACACATCCTCCGGGCCGTTTGTGTCGCGCAGGTAAAACCCGCCGCACAGGCTTGCGCGGCGGCGCGGGGCGGCGCACCATGCGCCCACTTGCACCTGGCCTGCCGCCCAACCTCTCCATGACCTCGCCACCACGCCCCGCCCCCTTGCGCCGCCGCACCGTGCTCGCGGGCTTGCTGGGCGCGGCGGCCGGGGCGCTCCCCGGCATGGCTTGCGCGACGGGGATGGAGGCATGGAGCACCGCCGACGAGCCCACCCTGGCCCGCCTGCTGGACCGCATCACCTGGGGCTGCACCGCCCAGGGCGCGCAGGCGCTGGCCCCCCAGGGCGCGCAGGCCTGTCTGGCCGCCCAGTTGCGCCCCCCGCCCGCCGCGCTGCCGCGCGAAGCCCAGGCCCGCATCGACGCGATGACCATCTCCCGCGTGCCCGCCGAGGCGCTGGCCCTGGAAATGGACGCACGCCACCGCGCCGCCAAGGCCCTGCCCACCGAAGACGCGCGCAAGGCCGCGCTCAAGGCCTGGCAGCAGGACATGCGCGCCCTGCAGCAGGAGGCGGCCGAGCGTTTCGTGCTGCGCGCGCTGTACACGCCCGCGCAGCTGCGCGAGAAGATGACCTGGTTCTGGATGAACCACTTCAACGTGTTCGCGGGCAAGGGCAGCCTGCGCGCGCTGGTGGGCGACTACGAGGAGCGTGCCGTGCGCCCCCATGCGCTGGGCCGCTTTCGCGACCTGCTGGGCGCCACCGCGCGCCACCCGGCCATGCTGCGCTACCTGGACAACGCGCAGAACGCAGCCGGCCGCATCAACGAAAACTATGCGCGCGAGCTGATGGAGCTGCACACGCTGGGCGTGGACGGCGGCTACAGCCAGCAGGACGTGCAGGAGCTGGCGCGCGTGCTGACCGGCGTGGGCGTATCGCTGCGCCCGCCCGGCGAAGAGCCGCCGCGCATGAAGCCCGCACTGCGCCGCCATTACGTGCGCCAGGGGCTGTTTGAGTTCAACCCCCAGCGCCACGACTGGGACCCCAAGACGCTGCTGGGCCAGCCCTTGCGCGCCGAAGGCCTGGCCGAGGTGGACGAAGCGCTGGACCGCCTGGCCCGCGCTCCCGCGACCGCGCGCTTCGTCACGCGCAAGATCGCGCTCTTTCTGGTGGGCGACAACCCGCCGCCCGCGCTTTTGCAGACGCTGGCCCGCACCTTCGAACGCACCGATGGCGACATCGCCGCCGTGCTGGAAGCACTCTTCAACGCCCCCGGATTTCGCGCATCGCTGGGCCAGCGTTTCCGCGACCCGGTGCACTATGTGCTGGCCGCCCTGCGCCTGGCGCAGGGCGACGCCGTACTGCCCGGCGCGGAGCCCGCGCTCGCCTGGCTGCAGCGCCTGGCCGAGCCCCTGTACGGCCGCGCCACGCCCGACGGCTACCCGCTCGATGCGGCCGCGTGGTCGGGCTCCGGGCAGATGTCCACGCGTTTCGAGATCGCCCGGGCCATCGGCGCCGGGGCCGCCACGGCCCCCGCCCCGCGCGAGGACGGGATGGCCGGGCCAGCGGCACCGCAGCGCACACCCCCGCCGCTGGCGCAAAGCGCCTACGTGCGCGCCCTGCAGCCCGCCTGGTCCACCGCCACGCGCAACGCGCTGGCCCAGGCGGCGTCGCCGCGCGAATGGAACCTGCTGTTCCTCGCATCACCCGAATTCATGCATGGATGAGGAGGACACCATGCAACGCAGACACCTTCTTCAGGCCCTGGGCGCCAGCGCGCTCGGCGTCGCCAGTGCAAGCGTTCTGGCCGCCCCGCGCGCGCAGGACGTGCGCTTTCTGCTCGTGTTCCTGCGCGGCGGCTACGACTGCGCCAGCCTGCTCGTGCCCACGGCCAGCAGCTACTACTACGAGACGCGGCCGAACATCGCCATCGCCCGCCCCGGGCAGGACGGCGGCGCGCTGGCGCTCACGCCCGACTGGGGACTGCACCCCGCGCTCGCGGATTCCATGCTGCCGCTGTACCAGAAAAGCCAGCTGGCCTTCGTACCCTTCGCGGGCACCGACGACCTCTCGCGCAGCCACTTCGACACCCAGGACAGCATGGAACTGGGCCAGCCCGTGGGCGGGCGGCGCGACTACCGCTCGGGCTTTCTGAACCGGCTGGTGGCCGAACTCGCCGCTCCGGCGGCCGGCGCAGCAGCCACGCCGCAGCCCATGGCCTTCACCAGCACCCTGCCCCTGGTGCTGCGCGGCGCGGTGGACGTGCCCAACACCCTGCTGAGCGCGGTCGCGGGCCGCAGCGGCGTGGACGCGCGGCAGGCCCAGCTCATCGAATCCATGTACCGGGGCACCCCGCTGGCCACGCCCGTGGCCGAGGGTTTTGCCACGCGCGAGGAAGTGGCCCGCACCATGCAGGGCGAGATGGAGGCCGCCAGCCGCAACGCGCTCAGCACCAAGGGCTTCGAGGGCACGGCCCGGCGCATGGCGCGGCTGATGCAGACGCGCTACCAGCTGGGTTTTGTGGACGTAGGCGGCTGGGACACCCATGTGGCCCAGGGCGCGGCCACGGGCGCGCTGGCCAACCGCTTCGAGGAGCTGGGCCGGGGCCTGGCCGGCTTTGCCGACGAAATGGGCCCCGCATGGAAATCCACCGTGGTCGTGGTGGTGAGCGAGTTCGGCCGCACCTTCCGAGAAAACGGCAACCGGGGCACGGACCACGGCCACGGCACCGTGTTCTGGGTGCTGGGCGGCGGCGTGAATGGCGGGCGCATCGCGGGCGAGCAGCAGGCCCTGAGCGCCACCACGCTGTTCCAGAACCGCGACTACCCGGTGCTCAACGACTACCGCAGCGTGCTCGGTGGGCTGTTCGCGCGGATGTACGGGCTGAACGCCGCCGCCGTGGCACGGGTGTTTCCGGGGGCAAAGGCGGCCGACTTGCGGCTGGCGTAGCCTCGGGGGTCAATGGCACTGGCCCGACGATGCCCCAGAGCTGCGCAGGGCGTTTGCGCACGCCCGCCCTGGGCCGGGAGAGATCCGTGCAAGGGCCGCCCCGCCGCACTGGCTGCGTTTCCCTTCCCGCATCGCGGAGCATTCGAGAGAAGGGGGAAGGCGCGAAGCGACCCAGCTGCGTTTGCCCCTGCCTCAGGCGTTGAAGGTGCCCGTCAGCAGCTCGGGCAGGCGCTCCACCTTCATCTTGAAACCGCAGGCCTGCGCATGGCCGCCCCCGCCCATGCTCTCGGCCAGCGCGATGCAGTCGAAATTGCGCTGCGCGCGCAGCCCGGCCTTCACGCCCTTGGCGCCCGCGCTCCACATCAGCGCGAAGGTCCCCGTCTTCGCCGACAGCATGTCGCCCACCAGGCTGTGGAACATGCCGGGGGCGTTCACCATCAGGCCCTCGATGCCGTTGAAGACCAGCGGCTGCGCGCCCTCGGCGATGTCGGCCGCGAGCTTGCGGTACTTTTCATCCATGGCCGCGCCCCGCGCCATGAACAGCGTGAGCTCTTGCGGCGTGAAGGATGCGATCTCGCGCCAGCGCTCGAAGGTCTGCGCCTCCATGTCGAGCGCCGACAGGAAGCCCGCGCTCTCGGCGAACTCCCACTTCCAGATGTCGCGGTCTTCCACGTACTGCAGCAGCGCCGGGACGGGTTCGTGCGGGTGGAAGAACTCCCACGCCAGGCGCGCGCCCGACTTGCCCATGTCGAAATGCACCACGCCGCAGCGGCAGGCAAAGCCCGTGAGCTTCTCGGCCGCGCTCTTGTGGTGGTCCAGCATCACCAGCTTGGCCGCGCGCTCGTCGATGGCGCGCAGCACCTCGGCCGAGAAGGAGAAATCAAGGATGTAGACCGCGCGGCCCGCGACGGGTGGCAGGTCGTCCACGGTGTTGACATCGCCATGGTCCAGCCCCACGTACTCGGCGCTGTCGCCGTAGTAGAGCCAGGCGGCCAGCGCGGCGCCAAAGCCGTCGGGGCAATAGCGCCCGTGGTACAGGACCAGGGGCGAGGGATCATTCTTGGCGGGGGCAACCAGCAGTTGCAGGGGGAGTATGGTTTTCTTCGTCATGGCCCCCAATTGTCGCCGGGGTGGTGGCGGGGGGCGAGCACTGTATCGCCACGGCGGCCGTCCGCCCGGCCGCACCAGGGCGGGGGAACCAAGACCGCCCGTGCGACCTCCATCCATCCATGCCTGCATGCCCCGGCCCCATCGAAAGCACCCTCCATGTTCCAGACACTCAAAGACCTGCTCGACAGCCTGATGCAACCCCCGGCAACCCCTTCCGCCCAGGAGCAGGCCCACGCCGTGCAACTGGCCGCTGCCGTGCTGCTGGTGGAGGTGGTGCGGTTCGACGCGGCCATGGATGCGGCCGAACGCACGGCCATGGTCACCGCCCTGCGCGGCAAGTTCGCGCTGGCCGACGATGAACTGGATCGCCTGCTGGAGCTGGCCGTCGACACCTCCCGCAGCGCCTACGACTACCAACGCTTCACGGGCAGCCTGAACGATCACTTCACACAGCCGCAGAAGGTGCAGCTGGTCGAGGCCATGTGGCAGGTGGCGTACGCCGACGCGCGCCTGGACGAGAACGAGATGCACACCATCAGCAAGGTGGCCGGCCTGCTGCATGTCACGCACGGCGAATACATCGCCGCCAAGATGCGGGCCAAGGAGTCTGCACGCCTTGCCTGAAGACCTTGGAGGGCCGCCAGCGGCGGGCAGACAGTCCTGGCATCCGGACACGGCCGCCGCACGCGGATCGGCGGGCCCCTTTGCCGCCGCCGGCGGCTGACCGGTGCCGCTAGACGGGCAGCCAGCGCCACCAGAACGGCTTGCGCTCTTCCTTGCCGCCCCCGGCCCGCAGCAGCGGCACGAACTCGGTGCGCCCGTGGCGGAGCGCGGCCTCCAGCGGCGTCATGTCGTCGAAGTCGGACCTCAGCCCGGCGTCGGCGCCGTGGGCCAGCAGGTAGCGCGTGATCTCGGCATGCCCGTGGATCAGGCTGGCCACCAGGGGCGTGCACAGGATCTCGGGGTGCTGGTAGTTGGGGTTCACGCCCGCACCGATGTGGTAGCGCACCAGCGCCAGATCGCCGGCCACGGCGGCGGCGTACATGTCCTTCCAGTCTCCAGCCGACATACCACTGCATCCTTTGCATGAACGGGATCGGCGCAGTGTAGAGCGCGCGGCGTGCTGCACAATGCGCGCCTTCCCTACCCGGCCTGCGGCACAGGCCACTTTTCTTTCCATGCACCCTCCCCTGCACATCCTCTGGCGCGACGAGCACCTGGTGGCCGTCTACAAGCCGGCCGGCTGGCTGGTGCACCGCACGGGGCTCGATGCCGGCGAAACGCGCTTCGTGATGCAGGTGCTGCGCGACCAGCTGGGCCAGCATGTGTTCCCCGTGCACCGGCTCGACAAGGGCACCTGCGGCGTGCTGGTGATGGCGCTGCACAGCGATGCGGCGCGCGCGCTGTCGCAGGCTTTCGAGCAGCAGGCCACGCACAAGCGCTACCTGGCCATGGTGCGCGGCTGGGCGCCCGAGGCCGTCGCGGTGGACCACGCGCTCCGGCCCGACGACGCGCCGGCCGATACGGCCGTGCAGGAGGCGCACACGCGCTTTCGGCGCCTGGCGCGGCTCACGCTGCCCGAGGCCAGCGACCCCCGCTTCGCCGCCACGCGCGCCTCGCTGGTCGAGGCCGTGCCCACCACGGGCCGGCGCCACCAGATCCGCCGCCACCTCAAGCACCTGGCCCATCCGATCATCGGCGACGCCACGCACGGCAAGGGCCCGCTCAACCGCTGGTGGGCCGAGCGGCTGGGCCAGCAGCGGCTGTGGCTGCACGCCTGGCAGCTCACGGTGCCGCACCCGGCAACGGGCCTGGCCATGACGTTCGAAAGCGGGCTGCCATGGCCCGTGGCCCCGCAGGGCGGCGCGGGCCCCGCGCCGGGTACCGGGGACGGCGCGCAGGCCACGGGCCCCACGGCAGACTGGCAGCGCCTGCTGGCGCGGTTGCCGTGGCAGGACTGAGGGACCCGCCTACCCCGCCTTGGCGCCGAGCGCCTGCATGCGCGCCGTCCACTTGGCCACGCCGTCCTCGCCCAACTGCTCCACGCTGCCCACCAGCGTTTCATGCACCGGCGCAATGCCCACGAAACCCAGGATGTTGCGCTCCAGCGACTTCACGCTGTGCGCGCGGAAATACCACCGGTAGACCATCGCGGGCATGCCCATGGTCACCACCACCCGCGCGCTGCGGCCCGTGAGCCCCTTGCGGCCGAACGGGTTGCTGCCCTCGGTGGTGAACGCGAAGCCGGGCCGCGCCACCTGCTCCAGAAAACCCTTGAGCAGGGCCGGCATGTCGCCCAGCCACAGCGGAAAGAACAGCACGATGTGCCGAGCCCAGCTGATGGCGTCCTGGGCGGGCCTGAGCCTGGCGGGCAGCAGGCCCAGCTCCCACTCATGCTGGCTGCGCAGCAGCGCGAAGTCAATGGCGGCCACGTCGATCTGCCGCACCTCGTGGCCAGCGCCAGTGGCCCCCCGGGCATAGGCCTGCGCCAACGCATGGCACAGGTGCGGCGCGCTCGCGTCGGGATGTCCCTGGATCAGAACAATGCGCTGCGGGGTCATGGCGAACTCCTCACTGGGCCGCGCCTGCCCCGTGGCGGCGGCCCGGGCAAACGGTGGCGTGGGGGGCCCGGAGCAAATCGTGACACGCGCCACCCTTGCGTGCAAGCGGCCCGTGGCACAGGGACGGCGCCGGTTCCGGGCGGGGGTCCAAGGTCCGTTCATCGCCACGCAATTTACTACGATTTTCATAGCTATTGGCGCTTTTCCATCAAGCGCTTCATGGCATTTTCATCCTCATTTCAGTGGCCGCCACCATGGCGTGGCAAGGCGTCGCGTCGGCAGCGTCCTACCCCCGGGCCCGCCCGCCGCCGGTAGGCACGGCCTGGCGCGGGCGGCACAGTCGTGAACCAGCACCATCGCTGCCGCACCACCTGCCTGCCCACCATGCCAACACTCCGCACCTCCAGCCACCGCCGCGCGGCGGCAAGCGCCCGTCCCGCCACCGGCCACCGGGGCACGCCCCATGGCTGACCTCTGGCAGGAGATCGCCGCCGCCGTGGCGTCCGAGTTTTCGGACGTCTCAGACGCCGCGCAGGCCACGCGCATCGTCGTGCGGCTGACGGTGGCCGCGGTGCTGGGCGGGCTGCTTGGATGGGAGCGCGAGCACGCGGGCAAGGCCGCCGGCGTGCGCACCCACATGCTGGTGGCCATGGGCGCCGCGCTCTTCGTGCTGGTCGCGCAGCAGGCCGGCATCGCGCCCGCGGACAACAGCCGGGTGCTGCAGGGCATCATCGCGGGCGTGGGCTTCCTGGGCGCGGGCACCATCCTCAAGGGCGACGCCGAAAACCAGGTCAGGGGCCTGACCACCGCCGCCGGCATCTGGCTCACGGCCGCCATCGGGGTCGCGGCGGGCCTGGGGCGGGAGACCACGGCCGTGCTCAGCACGCTGCTGGCGCTGCTGGTGCTGTGGGCCGTGCCGCTGGTGCACGACCGCATGGCGCGCGCCAGCACCCGGCCGCAGCACAAGCCGGACTGAGCGGGCGCAGCCCGGGCCAGCCATTTCCGGCACCGCGCGTGCGCTACACTTTTTGGCCCTCAGCCACCTGGGCCCGCGGCGCCACCAGCATGCCGCCGGCATCGCACATGCACACCCCACCCGCGCAGCCTTTTCCCCCGCCCTGCCGCAGCCCGGCGCCCGCACCTCGCGCGCGCCGCTCCCACCTGGCGGCCCGCCCATGACGCAGGCCGGCAACCCCCGCGCGCCCACGGCGGCGCACACGGCGGCCACGGGCAACCTGCGCGGCATCGTCGCCATGGTGGCGGCCGTAGGCTTTTTCTCCCTGATGGACGCACTGCTCAAGACCCTGTCGGCCAGCTACCCGGCCATGCAGGTGGCGGCGCTGCGCGGCTGGGCGGCGCTGCCGCTGGTGGCGCTGTATGTGCTGTGGCGCGGCGAGGCGGGCCGCCTGCTCCAGGTGCGCTGGCCCCTGCACCTGCTGCGCGGCGTGCTCAACGTGACCATGCTGGGCCTGTTCACCTATGCGCTCAAGGAACTGGGCCTGGCCGAGGCCTACACGCTGTTTTTCATCGCACCGCTGCTGATCACGGCGCTGTCGACCGTGGTGCTGCGCGAGAAGGTGCGCGCCGCGCACTGGGTGGCGATCGCGCTGGGCATGGTGGGCGTCGTCGTGGCCCTGCGGCCGAGCCAGGAGGCCTTCTTCACCCTGGGCGCGCTGGCCGTGCTGGGGGCGGCGTGCGGGTACGCCGTGTCGGCCATCACGGGCCGCGTGCTCAGCCGCACGGACTCCAGCGCCAGCCTGGTGTTCTGGACCACGGCCTTCCTGGCGCTGGGCGCGGGGGCCCTGGCCTGGCCCCGCTGGGTGGGTGTGGCGCAAGCGCACTGGCCGCTGGTGGCGGGCCTGGCGGTCACGGGCTTCCTGGGCCAGCTGGCGATCACCGAGGCATTCCGGCACGGGCAGGCAGCGGTGGTGGCGCCGTTTGAATACACGGCGCTGGCCTGGGGCATGGGCCTGGACTGGGTGCTGTGGCAGACCGTGCCGGGCTATTCCACGCTGCTGGGCGGCGCCATCATCATCGGCAGCGGGCTGTACCTGGTGCGGCAGGAACGCACGCAGGCCGTGCTGCCGCCCTGACGCCGGGCACGAGGGGTCCGGGATGGGGGGATCTGGGCCACGGCCCGCGCCGATGCACGGCATGGTCTTACAGCGCGGCGGCGCGCTTGGCGGTCCAATGAAGCGACCAGTATTGCGGCGGCACCCCGCCAAAGGAGATCGCATGACACAGCACGCCACCATCGCAGGCCACGTTACCTACACCCCGGGTGACGGCGCACCGCTCACCATACCCAAGGGCCCCGTGGAAATCGAGCCCGCCAAGGACAGCACCACCCTGAGCTGGACGGCCGACAATGACGCCGTGGGTTCGGCCGCCATTCCCCGCGACCAGTTCAACCAGTACGTGCGGGATGGCAAGATCCGCCTGGACAAGGAAACAGGCAAGTAAGCAAGCCATCGACTGCAAGGCACCCTCCCTGCCAGGCCTGCGGCGAACATGCGCGCATTGCAGCCATAGCATCCCAGGCACCACGCTCCGGCGCCTGCTGCCCATTCCATCCAGAGAACGCCCCATGCAAGCTGAAGACGTCCTTCATTTCTGGTTCGAAGAACTCACGCCCGCGCAACACTTCGCCCAGGAAGATGCACTGGACGCCACCATCCGCGAACGCTTCGGCGCCACCTGGGAGGCCGCGCGCCTTTGCGAGCTGTGGACGTGGCGCAGCACGGCGCGCGGGCGCCTGGCGGAAATCCTGGTGCTCGATCAGTTTTCCCGCAACATCCACCGCGGCTCGCCCCTGGCGTTCGCACAGGACGCGCAGGCGCTGGCTCTCGCCCAGGAACTGGTGGCCGGCCGGCATGACCGGGACCTGCCCACCGCCCAGCGCGCCTTTGCGTACATGCCCTACATGCACAGCGAGTCGAGCACCATCCACGCGCAGGCGATGGCGCTGTTCGACCAGCCCGGCCTGGAAGACAACCTGCGGTTCGAGCTGCGCCACCGCGACATCATCGCGCGCTTTGGCCGGTATCCGCACCGCAACGCCGTGCTGGGGCGCGGCTCCACCGCGCAGGAAACCGCTTTTCTCGCGCAGCCCGGCTCATCGTTCTGAGCTGGTGGGGGTGCCCGAAGACCCTCAGACCGCGAGAGGCCGCGTGAGGTACACCGCCTCGCGGCCCACGATAGGTTCGCGCGTGGGCATCAGCACCGTGCAGTCATCACAGAGCGCGCGGATCTCGTGCGGACCATCGATGGCGATGAGTTCGTCCTTCGCGAACACCTCGAACCCCTGCACCGGCCGTGTGAACCGGAAACCGGGCGTACGCACCATGCAGGTCTCCAGCAGCTCGTAACGGCGCTGGGGACCGGGCACGGGCCGTCCCGCAGCTGCCTCGATCAGGCCGAAGTGCGCCAGGAAATCCAGTGCCACCGCCGTCGCCATGTCGGCCGCCGACTGCAGGAAATGCTGGCCGCACTCCACCACCAGCGCCACCCCCTGGCTGTCGGCCAGCCCATGGCGGCCGTGCTGGATGAGCGGCGTCCCCGACCCCAGCCCGCTGGGCATGACCAGGTGCACGGGCGGGCGTCCCAGGGCCAGCGCCACGTCCGCGTTGCGCGGGTAGGCCGGGTACACCCAGAAGGGCTCCACGTCCTGGCTGGTCGAATGGATGTCGAGGATGTGGTCCGCCGCGGCCACCACGGGGCGCAGGGCGCGCGCGCGCAGCAGCTCGGGGCTCTCGTCCGTGCCGTCGAGCTCGCCGGCCGACCAGATGCGGTTGAGGTTGTGCACGAGCTGGCGGCTTTCGAAGGGGCGCGCCTGGTCGAACGACTCGTACGCCGCCACGTTCGCGAAGCTGATGGTCAGGGTGCCGATGCGCGGGCGCACGCCCGTGTCCAGCAGGTGCGTGGCGGCGACCATGCCGCAAATCTCGTTGCCGTGCGTGAGCGCATTGATGAGCACATGGGGGCCGGGCTGGCCAGATTCGAAACGGTGCACGTAGTCGATGCCCACGTTGCCCTGGCGGTAGGCGGACAGGTCGCGCGGCAGCACTTCGAAGGCGGGGGGATTCTGTGTCATGGCGGTCCATTGATAAGACAACACATGATTGTCCGCGCAAAGCAGGAACCGTGCAGGGCGCGGTGTACGATGCCCGCCGGACGCCCCCCTCCCGCACCGATGCACATGCCCCCCGCCCGACTCTGTACGCTGGCCGATGTGGCCGACCGTCTGCCCGCCGACAGCTGGATCGCCGGGCGCCTGGCGCGGGACCCGGCTGCCCTGGCCGCCGAAACCGTGCTCTGCATCGCGGGCGACGTGCAGCTGGCCGCGCTGCACCTGGATGCGCCCCTGGCCAGCGGCAGCCCGCTGCGGACGCTGCTGCAGGGTGGCGGCGCGCACCCGGCCCACCCTGCCCTCGCGGGCCAGCCCTTTCTGGTCCTGATCGAGGGGCGCCTGCAGATCGACGGCGCGCTCACCTGCGACGGCACCGGGGGCGCCGCCCACCTGGCCGTGCTGGGCGATGCGAGCCTGCGCAACGCCGTGGTGGGTGGCCAGCGGCTGCATGTGCAGGGCGCGCTGCGGGTGGCCGACCTGCTCTGGGGCGACGGCCGCCATGGCGGCCTCACCGTGCGGGGCGGCCTGCAGGCCCGGGTGGCGCTGTTCACGGATGCCTATCCCGTGGACATCACCGGGCCCGAGCAGGTGGAGTTCCTCATGGACGAGGTGCGCGGCATACCGCACCGGGCGGAGTTCTCCAGCGAGATCGCGGGCATCGTGTTCCCGCCCGTGTTCCATGACGGCACGGACGATGGCGAGAACGGCATCGGCTGCATGCTCGACCGGCCCCGCGTGGTGGCCGCCGTGCGCGCGGGCGAAAGCGCCACGCGCAGTAGCGACGACATCCATGCCGCCCTGCCCCTGGAGGCGGGCCTGTTCGCCGATGAAGCGGTCAGCGTGCGCAACATCCTCGCCGCAACACACACGCCGGTGATCGGCCCCAAGGAGCACACGGCCACGGGATGGTTCCGGCAGACCGATTTTTCGCTGTGCCAGCGGCATGTGGACGCGGAGGGCGACCAGCGCGATGACAACGTGTTCATCACCGTGTGGAAGACCTGGGACTTCTACCTGTCGGTGTCGCAGGTGCCCGAGCGCCAGGGGCTGCTGGCACGCCTGGCCGCCGCCGTCCTGGGCCGCAAGGTGCCGACCACCGCGCAGCCCACGCTGGTGTACCGCGCCTACCGCGAAGGCGAGCCCGGCGAGTGGCTGCCCCTGGCCCCCGACACCGCCCCCGAGGCTTGGCGGGCCTGCACGCAGGCCTGGCGCGGCGTGCTGGACTACCTGCGCAAGGCCGTGGGCCAGCACCGCGCCCGCTACCCGCTGCACCAGCGCCTGGTGGCCGCGCTGACCGCAGAACGCATCGAGGACTTCACCAGCCTGCCCGTGTTCACCGAGCGCTACAACGACTGGTGGGACAGCGACCGCAACGGCTGGTGGGAAGGCGACGTGTGGGTGGGCGCGCGCCAGCCCTGCATGCACGGCGGCGAGCCCTGGGGCCGCGCCTTCAAGCTCAGCTGGGAAAACGGCGAAGACGCCCCCGGCGACGAAGAAGACAACGCCCACAGCGCCTACCAGATCAATGTGGAGCCCGCGCTGGACGGGCCCGCCGTGGTGGAGTTCACCTACGCACAGCGCCAGAGCGATGCCCGCGCCCCCTTGCCCCGCAGCGCGGCCGACCACATCGCGCGGCTGCTGCGCTTCGCGGGCGGGGTGGAGACCCGTGTGCGCGCGCGCCACGAACAGGAACAGGCCCGCCAGGCCGAGGCCCAGCGCATCGCGGCGGCCGTGCACCTGCTGGCCGCGCCGCCGCTGGCGCCTGATGCCCCCGATGCGGCGGTCTTCCCCGCCGAGCTGATGGCCCTGTCCGGCCAGTGGCAGGCCGACGGACAAGGCTATGTGGCCGCCATCCGCGCCCACCAGCGCGCCCTGGATGCGGCCGAGGCGCAGACAGGCCACGGCGGCAACCCGGCAGACGGCGACCGTGACGGCGAAGGCGAAGGCGATACCGAGGAAGACAGCCACCTGCCCTCCGACCCGCGCAAGGCGGCTGCCGCCACGGTGCTGCAACTGGCCCGCGTGGTCCACACCCACGCCGACGAGGACCTGGCCGACCGCTTTCGCGAGCGTTTTGCGTTTGCCCCCGATGCTTTTGTGCGGCGCGCCGCCGATGCGGGCTGCTTCATCGGCCCGGTGTTCGCGCTGGAGGACGGCCGCGTGCTGGCGCGCATCGGCGCGCCCTACGACGATGCCGCCCATTGGGTGGAACTGCAGGGCGTGAGGCGCACCCCCTTGCCCGCGCTGCACGGCCTGGGCCGCTCGCCCAACCGGCGCTGCTTTGCCCGGAGCGACGGCCAGCACATCACCACCCACGACGGATTCGACGGCCCGGTGATCGCCCGGTTTGCACTGCCCCAGGGCAACGAAGGGCTGCCGCCCCAGGTGCCGGTGTCGGCAGGCCCGCCGGGCCAGCGCTGCGACGAGCTGATCCCCTTCAACGACGGCCAGCGCGTGCTGCTGCGCAACCCCACGGGCATCTACCTGCTGGCCAGCCAGGGCAGTCAGGGGAGCCCCGGCGTACAGCGCCTGCACCCCCAGACCTTCGACGAGGATGGCCCCTACACCTGGCCCAAGAACCAGCAGGAAGAATGGGTAGATGGCACAGAGGTCACGGTGCTGGCGCTCGACATGCTGCACATGGCCCTGTCGCCGGACGAGCGCCACATCGCGGTGGGCGACCAGGACAGCCAGCACATCCTGCTCGATGCACGGGGCAACGTGGTGGCCGAATACGAAACGCTGTCGTCCTACCCGCACCACGCCACCTTCTCGCACGATGGCACGCGCCTGTTCGCCAACTCGTGCCACCTGTACGGGGGCGGCACCCGCTCCGTCCCCCTCGGAGGGCCGCCGCAAGGGGCTGCGGGCGACGAAGACGCCCCGCCGCTGGACGAACGCTGCCGCGTGTACGCCTCGGCCACCCTGCCCGGCATCGTGGTGCTGGGCGATGCCGACGGCTACCTGCACGCCCTCGGGGACGACGGCCGCCCCCTGTGGCGCCACCACATCGGCAGCACCATCAGCGCCATGGAGGCGTCGCCCGACGGCAGCATGCTGTGGGCCGCCAGCTACGGCGGCTATCTGGTGCAACTGGAGCGCCTGGAGACAGGCATGGACCCCTACTCCATCGGCACCTCGCCGTATGCGGAGACGCGGCGGTGGATATTCTGGCGTGGCGAGGCGGCGCCGTTATGCTGGTAGCCGATGTGGCAATAGCATGCGAGGCGCCGGGGGCACCATGATGAATGCGTTTGGCTTTCTGCTTGGGTACCTGGCTGCAACGCTGCTGCTGGCCGTTCTGGTCGTCGCGGGCCTCCTTGCCGCCGCGGCGGTGCTTCCGCGCGGCCATGCGGTCGCCGATCAATTGCGAGAGTTCGCCAGCCGAGTTCCTGGTCTTGCTGTCCGCAGCGTCCTGCTGCTCGACGGACTCCTCTTTGTGGCCGGGGTGGTGCTTCTCGCCGTCCTGACCTTCGTCCATTCTTGACCCCATCCTGGGACGACAGGGTGCTCAACCTCGGAGTTGACCGGCCTGTCAGGCCGTACCGCCGCTGCTCCAATCCCGCTTCAGAAGCGAGTGCAGCATCAGGTCATGATGCGACCCCGCCCAATACCCAACCTCTCTGAGGCGCCCTTCCTCCACAAAGCCAAGCCTTCCGAGCACGGCCAAGGAGGCTCGATTGTCGGGATGCACCTGTGCTTCTACACGGTTCAACTCCATCTCTCCGAATCCCCAAGCGAGAACCGAAGCCAATGCCTCTTTCATGTAGCCGCGTCCCTGGTGCAGCGGAGAGATTTCATAGCCCACCACGCACATTCGCCAGTTTCGGTTCCAGCGGAACAGGCCGCAAGTTCCAATCAGGCCGGGGACGCTTCTTAGCTGTATGCCCCAGCGGGTGCCGGACGCAGGTTCCTCACGCCATTTCGCAAACGTCTGGATCAGACTTCTCGCCCCGTCGATGTCTGTCAAGGGATCCGATCCAAACCACTTCATGTGCTGGGCGTCGCCATGAATGCTCAAAAGATCTTCAGCATCAGTGTCAACGATCTCCCGCAAAAGGAGATTCTGAGTATCGAGCTCCGGGAAGTGGCTCATAGTGCGGTCTAACGTGATGTATCCCGCAAAACTTGCGGGCTAAACTGCACCTTGCGGAATATTCTGGACACTGATTCCTCCTCGAAGTGGCTTGCAGATGGGGCTTGCGGTCAGTGCGCTGTTCAAAAGCACAGATATCAAATTTCCGACAAGCCCGGCAGGCATCACCTCGGCAAACTATAGCTTGCCAGCAGGCAGGCGCCGGACACCTGGACAGCGCGGTTTGGGCCGCAAGCCAGCGGGCAGTGAATCAACGCCAGCTTTGGGGTGGTTTCGTCCAGCGGCGGCCTCGGGCCCCAACTCGGTCAGTCGCGAAACTTGCGGCTTGAAACGCTGACCGAGTTCCCGTCTGGATCTTTTGTGTTGGCGAATGCGTAGCCGTTTGCTTGATGGATGGCCCCAAAGACAACGCCCGTTGCCTTGGCGGCCGCGACGAACTTTTGCACATCAGTCACCGCAAATGACATCTTGATGGCGGCGGAGCCAAGCCTAAGACTTTTGGCGGCCTGATGGATCAGTATCTCGGCGCCGCCGGCAATCGGGCGAAGTTCGATAAGTCCCTCACTGATTTCGCCACTTGTCTCGTAGCCAAAGTTCTCACTGTAAAACCGGGCGCTGCGATGCATGTCCTTCGCATAGATGATTACGGTGCTAAGTGCGATGGTCATTGAGATCAGATGCCTTGTGGAGTGGGCGGGAGTGTATCGAGCGTCCGCTCCTGGCCCCATTCTGCCCTCGCACCCCATCCGCCTGCAGCAATCACCGCATGGCAGCCCCTTTTCCACCAACCTGCGGCAGCCACTGCCTTCGAGGCTTGTTGCTGACCACGGGCACAAGCGACGCCACCCGCTCACCACGCGCCGGCAGGCGCAGCAAATCACGCACCTGCGCTCAAAAATGCGGCCCGGGCCCTTCCTGCGCCAGCGTGTCGTGCGCATTGCGCAGCGGGCAGACCTTGAGCGACAGGCAGCCACAGCCAATGCAGCCGTCGAGCTGGTCGCGCAATGCCGTCAGCGTGCGGATGCGCTCGTCCAGGTCGTCGCGCCAGCGGGCCGACAGGCGGCGCCAGTCCGCCACCGTGGGGGTGCGCCCGGCGGGCAGGGCCTGCAAGGCATCGGCGATGGCGGCCAGGGGCACGCCCATGCGCTGCGCCACCTTGATCACCGCCACGCGGCGCAGCACGGAGCGCGGGTAGCGCCGCTGGTTGCCCGCATTGCGCACGCTGGCGATGAGCCCGCGCGACTCGTAGAAATGCAGCGCGGAGACGGCCAGGCCGCTGCGGCTGGCGACCTCGCCCACCGACAGCTCGGACTGTTCGTGCACCGGCACGTCGGGAACGGGGGCGCCCTGCACACCGGGGGCGAGGGGGACGATGGGGACGACGCGCTTGCCTGGCTTCACAACAACTCCTGCAGGGTTTTTCTCCACGGCATTTGACCTCAATTTAACTTGAGGTTTGATACTAGCCCATGAAACCGGAGAAGCCGCCGAGCCCACGGCGGCCGCCCTGGTTTCCCTGGCCATTCCACCTTTGGCTTCACTCCACCACCCACCTCTGGACTCCTGCACCATGCGCCCTGATTCCGCGACGACCCTGCGCCCCGCCACGGCCGCCTCCAAGCTCCGCTTCCTCAACCCGCCCGGCCTGTACGACCCGCGCGCCAACGGCTACACCCACGTGGTGGTGGCGCCTGCCCAGGCGCGCACCGTCTACGTGGCGGGCCAGGGCGGCGAAAACGCGGCGGGACAGCTTTCCGCCGACTTTGGCGAGCAGTTGCGGCAGGCGTTCACCAACCTGCGCATGGCACTGGTCGGGGCAGGGGCCAGCGTGCACGATGTGGCTAAGCTCACCGTGCTGGTCGTGGACCACACCGAACAGCGGCTGGCCCTGTTCAGCCAGGCGGTGCGCAGCCTGTGGCCCGACGGGGCGGCACCCGCCTGCACCCTGATCCCCGTGCCCCGGCTGGCGCTTGACGGCATGCTCATAGAAATCGAGGCCACGGCCGCCGTGCCTGCATGAGCACCGCGAAGGTGGCCGCGAACGCACCCCGTTTGTGACGTACCATGCCGGCACGGTCCCATTCCGAGACCCTTACAGGAGGCCCCATGGCAAAAGGCGAACAACGCAGCAACAAGATGGCGAAGAAACCCAAGAAGGACACTTCGCTGCCCAAGGAAAGCGGCGGTTCTGACCGCCCCATGCCACCGGTGACCTCCGTCATTCCGCGTGGCAAGGAAAAGAACAAGTAACGCGGTGGCGCGCACGCGCCCACCACCCTCTTGCTATCATATCAATAGCTGTCAGCGCTTTGCCATCAAGCGCTGGCAGCTATTTTCATTTGAACCTTGCTTATCAGTTCCGCGTGCTCGCAGCGTCGGCCCGCGCCGTGCGGGCCAGCCAGTCGGTATCGGGCTCGGGGCGGCCGAACAGGTAGCCCTGGTACACGATGTCGGGCGCGCGCTGGCTCAGGAACTCGGCCTGGTCGCGGGTCTCCACGCCCTCGGCCACCACGCGCAGGCCGAAGTGGCGGGCCACCGCCAGGATGCCCTCCACCAGCACGCCATCGTCGGCATTGGAGGGCGCGTCGCGCACGAAGGAGCGGTCGATCTTGATCTCCTGGATGGGCAGGCGCTTGAGGTAGGCCAGCGACGAGTAGCCCGTGCCGAAGTCGTCCAGCGACATGTCCACCCCCAGCGCCGCGAGCTGCCCCATCTTGGCCACGGCGTCATCGAAGTCATCGATCACCAGGCCCTCGGTCACCTCCAGCGTCAGCAGCCGCGGGTCGGCGCCCGTGGCCGCCAGCACCGCGCGCAGCTGCGGCACGAAACCCGCCTGCCGGAACTGCCGCGCGCTCAGGTTGACCGACAGCCGCAGGCGGCGCTCCTGGAACACCGGCCCCGCCAGCAGCGCGCAGGCGTGCGTGAGCACCCAGTTGCCCAGGCTCACGATGAGGTCCGATTCCTCGGCCACGGGGATGAAGACGCCTGGCGGCACCAGGCCGTCGCGCGGATGCTGCCAGCGCACCAGCACCTCGGCGCCGGTGAGCTGGCCCTGCACGTCCACCTGCGACTGCAGGTACAGGCGCAGCTCGTCCGCCCCGATGGCCTGGCGCAGCTCGCGCTCCACGCGAAAGCGCTGCTCTGCCGCTTCACCCATGCCCTGCTCGAAGAAGGCCGCGCGCCCGCCGCCCGCCTGCTTGGCGCGGTGCAGCGCGGTGCCCGCGCGGCGCAGGGCGTCGTGCGCGACGTCGTTGGCGCTCTGCGGGTAGAGCGTGATGCCCACGCTGGCGCCCAGTTGCGCCTCCTCGGCATCGTTGTCCTGCAGGCGCAGCGGCCGCAGCAGCGCCGACTGCAGTTTTTCCGCGAAGGCCAGCGCATGCCGGCCCGCGAGCGAGGCGTCCGCGCCCAGGCCATGCAGCACCACGGCAAATTCATCGCCCGCCACGCGCACGAGCAGGCCCTGGGGGGGCAGGATCTCGGACAGGCGCAGCGCCACCGCGCACAGCAGGCGGTCGCCCATCTCGCTGCCGCGCGCATCGTTGAAGGTGGTGAAACGGTCCAGGTCGAGCAGCAGCAGCGCATGCTGGGTGCTGGGCGCCCGGCCCGGGCGCCCCTGCAGCGCGGACAGCCGCTCCACCAGCGTGAAGCGGTTGGGCAGGCTGGTGAGGCTGTCGAAGTGCGCCAGGCGGTGGATCTCCTGCGCCGCGTGCTTGCGCTCGGTGACGTCCTGCTTGAGCTCCACGTAGTGGCTGATGTGCCCGTCGGGCTGGCGGATCGGCGCCACCACCACGGCCTCGGCGATCTCGGCACCGTCCTTGCGGCGGTTGAGCTGCTCGCCCGCCCAGTTCTCGCCGCGCGCCAGCGTGTCGCGCAGCCCCTGGCGCTGGGCGGGCGCCATGCCGTTGCTGGACACCAGCGCGGAGGGCTGGCCCAGCACTTCGCCGCGCGCATACCCGGTGCGCGCGAGGAAGGCGGCGTTGACGTATTCGACGCGCCCCTGCAGGTCGGTGATGACAATGCTCTCGGGACTTTGCTCCACCGCGCGCTGCAGCTTGCGCAGCTCGGCATCGATGGTGGCCAGGTTCACGGCGGTGCGCTGTGCCTCCTGCACGCGGCGCAGATAGCTGCGGCGCGACAGCAGGGTGGCCGCCGCCGTGACCGCCAGGATTCCGCTCAGGTAGGCGACATAGGCCAGCCGGTTGCCGTAGCGCGCCGCGGGCAGCCAGCCCCGCAGGTCGGCCCAGACGAAGAACAGGAACAGCACGCCCGTGGCACCGGTCAGCACCAGGGTGGGCCGCGCGCCGAGGATCCAGCCGGCGAACACGATCAGCACGGGAAAGTTGAGCAGGTTGGGGCCCCGCAGGCCCCCGTTGGTCGCCGCCACGATGGCGACCACGCCCCAGACGCCCCAGATCAGCACCAGTGCCGCCTGGTGCCAGCGCCGCAGGCGCCCCAGCAGCACCGCCACGCCCCCCATCGCGCCCGCGCCCAGGTTGAGCAGCACGTGGGTCCACGACAGGGGCCGGTCCAGCAGCAGCAGGGCGGCGATGACGGTGCCCGTGACCATGACCGTCCAGGAGCCAGCCCGCACCAATTGCTCGGTGGTGGCATCGTCTCGTTCGGAAGGCGAGGAAGGGACAGCAGCGGGCATTGGTTTCAGGCGGTAACAGCCAGGCTGGCATGGTAACGCGATACCCCGCGGCCACCGAGCCTGCCGTGCGCGCCCACCGCCCGGGATGCCCTGGCCGGCGCCCGCGGCCCCGGGCGCGGGGCCTACTCGGCGTCGCCGGACGCCGGTTCGCGCACGCCCGAACCCTTGCCCTTGGCCTTGGCGCGCGCGTCCTTGCGGGCCTGGCGCCTGGCGTCCTCGGCCAGCCCGGCGGCCCGCCAGGCCTCGAACTCCTGCGGGGTTTCCAGCGTGATGCGGCCCAGGATCGCGGTGCGGAAATCGGTCATCACGATCTCGGCCGTCTTTTGCAGGTTCACGCGGCCGCCGCCCAGCATGGCGCCGCGCTTGCGGCCGATGGCCTCGAGCAGTTCGTCGTCCTGCATCGTGGCCATGGCGCCGGCTGGCAGGCCCAGCTTGTAGCGTGCCTCCAGCAGCGGGGCGTAGTGCTGCTGCAGGCGGCGCAGCAGCTCCAGCGCCACCAGTTCCTCGTCGTAGGCATTGCGGCCTACCGCGCCGCTGGCGGCCAGGTTGTAGCCGCTTTCGGGCACGATGATGCGCGGCCACAGCATGCCGGGCGTGTCCCACAGGTAGAAGTCGTCGGCCAGCGTGATGCGCTGCTCCAGCTTGGTGATGCCGGCCTCGTCGCCGGTCTTGGCCTGGCGCTTGTTGGAGAGGGTGTTGATCAGCGTGGACTTGCCCACGTTGGGCACGCCGCAGATGAGCACGCGCATGGGCTTGGCCATGCCGCCCCGGTTGGGCGACAGCAGGTGGCAGGCGTCGATGAGCTTGCGCGTGGGGGCCGGGTCGGACGCATCGAGCGGCAAGGCGCGCGTGTCGCTCTGGGCGTTGTACCAGTCCACCCACAAGGCCGTGCGGGCCGGGTCGGCCACGTCCTGCTTGTTGAGCACCTTGAGCGTGGGCTTGTGGCCCGTGATCTCGGCCAGCAGCGGGTTGGCGCTGGAGCCGGGCAGGCGCGCGTCCAGCACCTCGATCACCACGTCAATGTCCTTGATGCGTTCGGTGATGGCTTTGCGGGTCAGGTGCATGTGACCGGGGAACCACTGGATGGCCATGCGGGGGTACTTTCTTCTGTATTTGAATCAATCCAAGGGTGGCAAGGATAATCGCGGTCTCATCTTTTCATGATCTGGCGCGTTTTTGCGCCGCCCTGCCCACCATGCCGCTGCCCACTCCGTCGCCCTCCAAGCCCACCGCCAGCAAGGCCGACAAGGAAGTGCTGTTCAAGGGCGTGACCTGCGCCCTGATCGGCCTGGTCATCCTGCTGGCGCCCCATGTGGCGCGCTCCAACAGCGTGCGCGATCTCATGAGCCAGGCGGCCCTGGTGGGCTGGTTCGCGCTGGTGCTGGGCATCGCGTTCGTGGCGCAGTACGGCATGCGGCGCGCCCGGGCCGGGCGCCGCCCACGATGACATCGAACACCGCCACCATCCCGGCCCGCGCTGTGGACGGTGCCTCCGCGCAGCGGATGTTCCAGTGGCTGCAGCAGCGCGCCACGGACGCGGGCATCGCCCTGCGCAACCCGCCTCCCGAGCCCACCACCTGCTGCGGGCGCGGCTGCAATGGCTGCGTGTGGGAGGGGTTTCTGGACGCCGCCGAGTACTGGCGGCAAGAGGCGCTGCTGCGGCTGGAGGGCTGAATTTCAAGCCAAATTGGCCTCTAGCGCTTGATGAATAAACGCTGGAAGCTATCAAATTCAGAGTACCGAACAACTCTGCCTTGTAGCAGACGTCGCCTAAAACTGGCGCTGCCCAAGGCCAGTGCCACCGTGGAACTGGCTCTGCCAGGCCACCGGTGGCGTCCCCCTTGGGGGAAGCGGCTCAGCCGCTCAGGGGGTCAATTCCTTCACCGACATGTACTGCTCGCGCCAGGCCTCGAACGGCAGCGTGTCCGCCGCCTCGATGGCCTTCTGCGCCGCGATCGACTCGTCGGCCATGGCCAGGTAGCGCGCCTGCTGCTCGGCCGTCCAGGGCAGGCCCAGCAAGGCGTCGCGCGCGGCGATGGACTGCTGGCGGGCAAAGGCTTCGAAGCTGTGGTGGTGCTCCTGCACGATGCTGTCGAGCACGCGGGCCGATGGCGTGCGCCCGGGAGCGGACATCAGCGCTCGGGCGTCGCGCAGCGCGGCGCTGTAATCCTGGGTGCCGTGGGTGGCGTCCAGCGCGGCGGCCAGGGGCTCGCACGCGGCCAGCACCTCGGCGCCCCATTCGATCAGGGGCACGCTCTGGCCGTTGCGCGAGAGCTGCAAGCCGGGCTCGCGGCCCCGCTCGGCCGTGAGGTGCTGGTTCTGCTTGAGTTCGGCGATCTCTTCGGGCGTGTCGGGCGGGCTGTCGGACAGCAGGCAGTGCAGCAAGAACACGTCCAGGAGCCGCATGGTGGGCGCCGTGATGCCCACGGGCACGAACGGGTCCAGGTCCATCAGGCGCACCTCGACGTATTCGACACCGCGTTCACGCAGCGCGTGCAGCGGGCGCTCGCCGGTGCGCACGGTGCGCTTGGGGCGGATGGTGCCGTAGAACTCGTTCTCGATCTGCAGCAGGCTGGTGCCCAGCTGGTTGTAGTCGCCACCCGGGTTGCGCACGCCCACGGTTTCGTAGGCCGGGTACGGCTTGGTGAGTGCTTCGTGCAGCGAGTTGGCATAGCCCGTGAGGCCGTTGTAGCTCACGGCCAGCGTGGCCTGGGCGTCGCTCTGGTAACCCAGGCGCCCCATGCGCAGCGAGGTGGCGTGCGGCAGGTATAGCGCGCTGCCGCCCTCCATCTGCTGCAGGCGGTGTTCGCGCCCTTCCACGAAACACGGGCACAGCGCGGGCGAGGCGCCGAACAGGTACAGCAGCACGAAGGCATGGCGGCGGAAGTTGCGGATCAGCGAGAAATACTGCTCGCTGTCCACGCCCGGCAGCGACCAGTTGTAGTGGATGCCCGAGATGGTCTGCATGCGCCGGCCATAGCGGTGGCCCAGGCCCATGCGGTACACGCTCTTGGCGCGCCCGATGTTGGAGCCGCCGTAGCGCCCGATGGGAATGGTCTCGTCGGTGGGCAGCCCGCAGGGCATGCTGGACGCCCACAGCAGCTCGCCGCCGCTGTTCTTCAGGGTGTGGTGCACGAACTGGTGCACCTCGGTCAGCTCATCCAGGCACTGCTGGACGCCCTTGTGGGCGCCGGTGATGAGTTCGAGCTGGGACTCGCTGTAGTCGGTGGTGATCAGGGGGTGCGTGAGGGCCGAGCCCAGCGCCAGCGGGTGCGGCGTGAGGGCCAGGCCATCGTGGGGCAGCACCCGCAGCCCCTCCTTTTCAATGCCGCGGCGAATCCCTCCCAGGGCCTGCGCCGGGTAGGCGGCCAGTCTCTCGTGCAATTTGCTCATATGTTTATACCGATCCGTCTTCTGTCGGCCCGGAACTTAGCACGGAGCAGGATTGCGCGTATGGACCTGGCTTAAACCCTCGCCGCCATGGCCTTGCTCACTTCATTGGTTCCCTGCGCCGCGCCACTTTGTGGTACTTGTTCGCCCGCGCGCCCCGTCGCTTCGGCCAGGCGGGCCGCCAGCTGCTCGGGAACGTCGGCGCCCAGCCCCAAGTGGATGCCCTGCGTGAGCGTGATGTGCGCGGCCTCGAACGTGCCCGCGCCCGCGCACAGGATGGTGCGCGTGGGCGCACTCTCGTGCGCCAGCACCAGCATGGCGGGCACCACGGCCTCGGGCTTCAGGGCGTCCAGCACCTCCTGGGGCATCAGGCCCTCGGTCATGCGCGTGGCGGCCGTGGGTGCCAGGGCGTTCACGTGGATGTGGTATTTGGCCCCCTCGATGGACAGGGTCTGCATCAGCCCCACCTGCGCCAGCTTGGCCGCGCCGTAGTTGGCCTGGCCGAAGTTGCCGTACAGGCCCGTGGACGACGTGGTCATCACGATGCGGCCGTACTGCTGGGCCACCATGTGCGGCCACACGGCCTTGCAGCAGTGGGCGGCGCCCATCAGGTGCACGTCCACCACCAGGCGGAAGTCGTCCATCTCCATCTTGGAAAACGACTTGTCGCGCAGGATGCCGGCGTTGTTCACCAGGATGTCCACCCGGCCCCAGGCGTCGATGGCCTGCTGCACCATGGCCTGCACGGCCGCGTAGTCGGTGACCGAGGCGCCGTTGGCGATCGCCTCGCCGCCGGCCGCGATGATCTCGTCGACCACGGCCTGCGCCGCGCCCACCGAACCACCCTTGCCGTCCACCGCGCCGCCCAGGTCATTGACCAGCACCTTGGCGCCCCGCGCCGCCAGGGCCAGTGCATGCTGGCGGCCCAGGCCGCCGCCCGCCCCCGTCACGATGGCCACGCGGCCCTTGAATTCGATGTCCATGCAAGGTTCTCCTGTTGTGTCTGTGAAAAAGTTGGCTGGCGCACGCGCGCCGCGCGTGGCACTGTAAGCCACGCGGCACGGGTGCATGGTTGCGCAGGCGACTCGGGGCCAGGGGCCCATGGCGCCCGCGCGCCACGCATGCCGCAGGCACGGCCCGGGCCGGCAGACGCCGCACCAGGGCCCGCGGGTGCCCCGGCGGCCTTGGCGTGCGTGCGCTGGCAGCGCCTCTCTTGCCGTGCACAGCGCGGGAAAAAAGGGGGAAGCAACGGGGCCGCTCAGGGGGTCGCCGCTTCATGCATAGCGCACGGGCTGGCTGTAGCGTGGATCACGGTGCCAGTCCCAGTAGGTCCGCACCAGCTGGCGCACCACCGGCCCCACGGCGCCATCGCCCACCGGCCGCCCGTCCACCCGGGTGACAGGCAGCACGCCCCCGCCCGAGGTGGACAGGAACACCTCGCGCGCACCGCGCAGTTCGGCGGCCGGCAAGGCCCGCGCCTGCAGCGGCAGGCCCAGCGACGCCGCCATCTCGAGGACCGTGCGGCGCGTGATGCCTTCGAGCATGCCCTGGGCGGGCGTGGCGATGGAGCCCTGCGCATCCACGCAGAACACGTTGAAGCCAGGGCCTTCGACCACATGGCCTGCTCCGTCGGTGAGCACGACGGTGTCGCCCCCGGCGTCCAGCGCTCCCAGGAGCCCCATGGTGAGGTCGTTCCAGTGGTAGTTCTTGACGCGCGGGTCCACGCTGCTGGCGGGGATGCGCTGCACGTCGCTCACGATGAGGTTCAGGCCCCGCTCGCGCTGCGCCTCGTTGGCGATCCACACGTAGGGCACGGCGAACGCGTAGAACTGGTTCACGGCCTGGCGCGGGTCGCGCGAACCCCAGGGCGGCTGGCCGCGCGTGACGATCATCTCCACATACGCATCGCGCAGGCCCGACAGGCGCACGCACTGCTCCAGCACCGCCGCGATCTCGGCGGGCGAGCGTCCCGGGTCGAGCCGCAGGCGCGCACAGCTGGCCAGGAACCGCTCCAGGTGCGCGTCGAGCCGGAAGAATGCGCCGTCCCAGACGGTGACCACGTCGTAGGTGGCGTCGGAGCGCAGAAACCCCCAGTCGGTCAGCGGAATCGCCGCGTCGCCAATGGGAACGTACTGGCCGCGCACGCAGGCGGCCCCCTGGGAATAATCGGGTAAGGTGCTCATGCCCGCATTCTGGCCAGCGCGGGCCGCCCCGCAAGGCCCGTGGGGCCATTGCTCGCACATTCATCGCGGTCACCGCTTGTCCGTCAAGCGCTGCGCGGCATTCAATTGAAAGGAAATACCATGAAAGCAGTCTGGAACGGCGTGGTCGTCGCCGAGAGCGACGACACCGTGGTGGTCGAAGGCAACCACTACTTTCCCGAAAGCGCGCTCAAGCGCGAGTTCTTCACCTTCAGCAACCACAAGACCACCTGCCACTGGAAGGGCCGGGCCAGCTACCTGTCGCTGCTGGTCAACGGCGAGATGAACACCGACGCCGCCTGGTTCTATGCCGATCCCAAGACCGAGGCCGAAGAAATCCGGGGCCGCGTGGCGTTCTGGAAGGGCGTGAAGGTCGCCGCCTGACCAGGAGGCCAGGGTTATCCCTGCCAGCGCTGGACAATCATGTGGATAAGTTTTGGCAAGTCCTGTATGGCAGCGCCAAGTGCTTGATTCATAAGGCCAAGGCCTGCGACGCCTCTTTTTTAGGCAATCGATCCCGCGCTGGCTCCGGTTATCCCAGCCCGGACTGGACAATCATGTGGATAAGTTTGGAGAAGTCTTGTATGACATCCTTAAGTGATTGATTTATAAGAAATATCCTTGCATTGCCCAAAAAAGCGGCAACCACGCCCAGGGATTCCGCGCACCGCGCCCAGCCCCTTGCCACCCCCCAGTCCGCCCCGGTTATCCCTGCCCGCACTGGACAATCATGTGGATAACCCTGGACAAGCCTTGTATGGCGGGGGTAAGTGCCTGATTTACAAGGAATATCCTTGCACCGCTTAAAAAACAGGCACTGCCCCGCCACGCGCCGGCTGGGATACAGTTCCCATCGGCGCCCCCTGCATAGCTACATTTTTAATAGCAACCAGCGCCCACCAGTCCAGCGCGCATGAGCAAAATCATCCCATGTCCCACCCTCCGCTCCCGCACAGTCCCGCCGCCGAACGCAACCAGGGCCCCATCCTGGCGGTGCTGCAGTCCCTGCTGGCGCCGGAAGGCGCGGCACTGGAGATCGCCAGCGGCACGGGCCAGCACGCGGCGCACTTTGCCGCCGCCCTGCCGGGCTGGAGCTGGCAGCCCACCGACCTGCAGGGAACGCACTTCGGCGCCATCGCCGGCTGGGCCGCGCACACGGGCGCGCGCAACGTGCGCACACCCGTGGCGCTCGACGTGCTCCAGCCCGCCTGGCCCGCCGATGGCCCTGCGTTCAGCCAGCCGTTCGACCTGATCTACTGCGCCAACATGCTGCACATCGCGCCCTGGGCGTGCTGCGCGGGCCTGATGCGCGGGGCGGCCCGCCACCTGGCGCCGGGCGGCCTGCTGGTCACCTACGGCCCGTACCTGGAAGACGGCGTGCCCACCGCCGCGGGCAACCTGGCGTTTGACGCCAGCCTGCGCGCCCAGGACGCCGCCTGGGGCATCCGCCGCATCGACGACGTGGCCGCCGTGGCGGCCGGGGCCGGGCTGCGGCTGGCGGCCCGCCATGCGATGCCCGCCAACAACCTCCTGCTGGTGTGGACACGCGCCGCCCCCGCCCCCGCCCCCGACGCCTACCCCGACACCACACACCACCCATGAGCACCCCACCCAACACCGCGCCCTTCTTCATCGCCACGGTAGAGCCCGGCGGCCAGCAATGCGACGCCTGGCCCGAGCAGCCGCTGCTGCTGTCGCTGGAACAGGGCGGCATCGACTGGCCCAGCTCCTGCCGCAACGGCACCTGCCGCACCTGCATGGGCCAGCTGGCCGAGGGCACCGTGCGCTACGCCATCGAATGGCCGGGCCTCACGGCCGAAGAAAAAGACGAAGGCTGCGTGCTGCCCTGCGTGGCCTATCCCACATCGGACGTGGTGCTGCAGGGCAGCATGGTCTGAAGCCCCCCGCAGCCGCGCCGCACCGCCCGACGGCAGGGCGGCGCCGGCAAGGGGCGCCCCCGTCTGGGGAGCCTGCCCAACCCACGGGGAACTGATTTGCATCAGCCCCGGGGCGCCTCACCGGGCACGGCGCGGCCCGGTGCACTAAAATCCCATCCTTCTGGGGCAATATGCCCCTTTGACGAGCGGCAGCGCCGCATCGCATGTTCTTTGGGCGGTTTCTTGGGGGTGCGCACAGCGTGGCGGCCTCCGGCCACGGGGACCTGCGCTGCGGCACCACCGCCAGCGGTCCCCTCAGAAAGCCCAGCCTTCCATGAACTCCCCCCTCACTCCCGTGCCGATCTCGCCCGTCGAGGACATCGTGGCCGAGATGCGCGCCGGCCGCATCGTCATCCTCGTGGATGAAGAAGACCGCGAAAACGAAGGCGACCTCGTCCTGGCCGCCGACCATGTGACGGCCGAGGCCATCAACTTCATGGCCCGCTTCGGCCGGGGCCTGATCTGCCTCACGCTCTCGCGCGAACGCTGCGAACGCCTGCGCCTGCCGCCCATGGTGGCCAGCAACGGCACCAAGATGGGCACGGCCTTCACCGTATCGATCGAGGCGGCCGAGGGCGTGACCACCGGCATCTCGGCCGCCGACCGCGCCCGCACCGTGCAGGCCGCCGTGGCTCCCAACGCCGTGGCCGCCGACCTGGTGCAGCCCGGCCACATCTTCCCGCTGCAGGCCGTCGAAGGCGGCGTGCTCATGCGCGCGGGCCACACCGAGGCCGGCTGCGACCTGGCCGTGATGGCCGGCTGCAGCCCCGCCGCCGTGATCTGCGAGATCATGAAGGACGACGGCACCATGGCCCGCCTGCCCGACCTGCAGCTCTTCGCGGCCGAGCACGGCCTGAAGATCGGCACCATCGCCGACCTGATCGAGCACCGCAGCCGCACCGAATCGCTGGTCGAGAAGGTGGGCACGCGCGTGCTGCAGACGGCCTTTGGCGCCTTCACCGCCCACGCCTTCCGCGACAAGCCCAGCCAGGCCGTGCACCTGGCCCTCGTCAAGGGACAGTGGGGCGCCGACGACGTGGTGCCCGTGCGCGTGCACGAACCGCTGTCGGTGCTGGACGCACTGGAAGTCAACCGCTCCATGCACTCGTGGAGCCTGGACACCAGCCTGCAATACCTGTCCGAACAGGGCAAGGGCGTGGCGGTGCTGCTCAACTGCGGCGAGACCGCCGGCCAGCTGCTCTCGCAGTTCGAGGGCACGGCCCGCGCGGCGCAGGCCCCCGAGCGCGGCCGCATGGACCTGCGCACCTACGGCGTGGGCGCGCAGATCCTGCGTGAATGCGGCGTGCACAAGATGGCGCTCATGGGCCAGCCACGCCGCATGCCCAGCATGATGGGCTACGGCCTCGAAATCACCGGCTTCATTCCGAAAGAGTAAAAAACATGTTTGGCGCAGAAAAAGGAACAGCGGACAAGCTGGACGGCAAGAAGCTGCACATCGGCATCGTGCAGGCCCGCTTCAACGAAAGCATCACCAATACCCTGGCTGCGGCCTGCCGTGCCGAGCTTCTGAACCTGGGCGTGCAGGAAAAGAACATCCGGCACGTGCTCGTGCCCGGCGCCCTCGAGGTGCCCGTGGCCCTGCAGGCCATGGCCGAAAGCGATGAGTACGACGCGCTGATCGCCCTGGGCTGCATCATCCGCGGTGAAACCTATCACTTCGAACTGGTGGCCAACGAATCCGGCGCGGGCGTCACGCGCCTGTCGCTGGACTACCAGATCCCGATTGCCAACGCCATCATCACCACCGAGAACCTCGATCAGGCGGTGGCCCGCCAGACCGAAAAGGGCACCGATGCAGCCCGCGTGGCGGTGGAAATGGCCAACCTGCTGGACGAACTGTCATGAGCGAAAACACCCCCACGCCCTCCTCGGCGCGCCCTCCCAAGCAGGGCCGCACCGGGCTCAAGTCCACGGGCACGCGCAAGGCCGCCTCCAAGTCCAACCGCAGCCGCGCGCGCGAGTTCGCGCTGCAGGCGCTCTACCAGCACCTGGTGGGCGGCAACGACGCCCACGCCATCGACGCGTTCACGCGCGACCTGGCCGGTTTTCACAAGGCGGACTCGGTGCACTACGACGCCCTGCTGCACGGCTGCATCGCCACCGCCGCCGACATGGACCTGCTCATCACCCCGCTGCTGGACCGCAAGATGGCCGAAATCTCGCCCATCGAGCACGCCACGATGTGGATCGGCGTGTACGAGTTCCAGCACTGCCTGGACGTGCCCTGGCGCGTGGTGCTCAACGAGTGCATCGAACTGGCCAAGGAATTTGGCGGAACCGACGGCCACAAGTATGTGAATGCCGTGCTCAACGGCCTGGCCCCCCAGCTGCGCGCGCTGGAAGTGGCGGCGGACAAGGCTGGCGGCGCGGCGGCCGCCCCCACCGCCCCCCCATCCGGGGCATCCGCTGACGGCGCCTGAGCTCCCGGGCGCGCCGGGCCGCCACGGAGCGGCGGCGGGCGCGCCCCCATTCCCCCTTCCATTTCAAACGACACCCGGCCAGCACGGGCAGGACGCCTTTCCATGAAGTTTTCCACGCGCGCCGAGCGCATCGAACCGTTCTATGTAATGGAGGTGGCCAAGGCCGCGCAGGCCCTGGCGCGCGAAGTGGCGGGCACGCGCGAGCCGATGATCTTCCTGAACATCGGCGAGCCGGACTTCACAGCGCCGCCGCTGGTGCAGGAGGCCGCGATGCGCGCCGTGCACGGCGGCGCGACCCAGTACACCAACGCCCTCGGCCTGGATGCGCTGCGCGAACGCATCAGCGGCTGGTACCAGGGCCGCTTTGGCGTGAACGTGCCCGCGCGCCGCATCGTGGTGACGGCCGGCGCCTCGGCCGCGCTGCAGCTGGCGTGCCTGGCGCTCATCGAATCGAGCGACGAGATCCTGATGCCCGATCCCAGCTATCCGTGCAACCGCCACTTCGTGAGCGCGGCCGAGGGCAAGGCCGTGCTCGTGCCCACCACGGCCGCCGAGCGCTACCAGCTCAGCGCCGACAAGGTGCGCGCCGCCTGGGGCGAAAAAACCCGGGGTGTCCTGCTCGCATCGCCATCGAACCCCACGGGCACCTCCATCGCCCCCGGCGAGCTGCGCCGCATCCACGACGTGGTGCGCGCGCACGATGGCATCACCCTGATCGACGAGATCTACCTGGGCCTGTCGTACGAGGAAGAGTTTGGCCACACGGCCCTGGCCATCGACGACAACATCATCAGCATCAACAGCTTCAGCAAGTACTTCAACATGACGGGCTGGCGCCTGGGCTGGATGGTGGTCCCCGAGGCCATGGTGCCCGTGGTCGAGCGCCTCGCGCAGAACCTGTTCATCTGCGCGAGCACCGTGTCGCAGCATGCCGCGCTGGCGTGCTTCGAGCCCGAGAGCATCGCCGAGTACGAACGCCGCCGCGCCGAGTTCAAGGCCCGGCGCGACTTCTTCATCCCCGCGCTGCAATCGCTGGGCCTTTCCGTGCCCGTGATGCCCGACGGCGCCTTCTACGCCTGGGCCGACTGCACGCAGGCCGCACAGCGCCTGGGCGTGAACGGCAGCTGGGACTTCGCGTTTGAGCTGATGCGCCGCGCCCACATCGCGGTGACGCCGGGGCGTGACTTCGGCACGGCAGAGCCCGAGCGCTTCATCCGCTTCTCCACCGCGAACTCCATGGCCCAGCTGCAGGAATCGGTGGAACGGTTGCGCAGGCTCCTCGGGTGACACCATGGGCTTTGAGTTCCCCATCCGCGTCTACTGGGAGGACACCGATGCCGGCGGCATCGTGTTCTATGCCAACTACCTCAAGTTCTTCGAGCGCGCCCGGACCGAATGGCTGCGCTCGCTGGGCGTGGGCCAGCAGCGATTGCGGGAACAAACCGGCGGCATGTTTGTCGTAACCGATGCGCAGCTGCGCTACCACCGGCCCGCCCGGCTGGACGATGAACTGATTGTTACCGCCGCCCTGCAGGCCCCAGGCCGCGCATCGTTGACAATAGTGCAGCAGGCGCTCCTGAAACCAGAGCAGATGACCGAACAGCCTCCCCTGTTGCTGACCGAAGGCACCATCCGCATCGGATGGGTCGATGCCGCGACGATGCGCCCTGCAAGAATACCGAGCACCCTCCTGGAACAACTCTCACCATGAACTCCCAAAACATGTCCATCATCTCCCTGGTGCTGCACGCCAGCTGGGTGGTGCAACTCGTGATGCTGCTGCTCCTGGGCGTGTCGGTCGCCAGCTGGGCGGCCATCTTCCGCAAGCTGTTTTCCTTGAAGCGCGTGAAGACGCTCAACGACGACTTCGAACGCGAGTTCTGGTCGGGCACCAGCCTCAACGACCTGTACGCCAGTGCCGCGCAGAACGCCAAGCAGGCCGGCCCCATGGAACGCATCTTCGCCAGCGGCATGCGCGAGTACCAGAAGCTGCGCGAGCGCCGCATCGTGGACCCCGGCACCCTGCTCGACGGCGCACGCCGCGCCATGCGCGCGAGCTTCCAGCGCGAGATGGACGTGGTCGAATCCAGCCTGTCGTTCCTGGCCTCGGTGGGCTCGGTCTCGCCGTACGTGGGCCTGTTCGGCACGGTGTGGGGCATCATGCATGCGTTCACCGGCTTCGCCGGCATGGAGCAGGTCACGCTGGCCACCGTGGCGCCGGGCATCGCCGAAGCCCTGGTGGCCACCGCCATCGGCCTGTTCGCCGCCATCCCGGCCGTGATCGCCTACAACCGCTTCGCGCGCGACATCGACCGCGTGGCCACGCACCAGGAGACCTTCATCGAGGAGTTCTCCAACATCCTGCAGCGCAACCTGGGCGCGCACCCGGCGGCCCCCGCCCCATCGGCCTCCGGCCACTAACCGCAGGAGCGCCACACCATGCCCGCCATGGCATCCCGCGGCCGAGGCCGCCGCACCATCAACGAGATCAACATGGTCCCGTTCATCGACGTGATGCTGGTGCTGCTCATCATCTTCATGGTGACGGCCCCCATGCTCACGCCCGGCGCCATCAACATGCCCAGTGCAGGTGTTTCGCAAAAACCTCCAGCTAACGTTGCCCGAGTGGTCCTCAACAAAGATGGCTCGATTCAACTGAAGACACGTGAGGCAACAGTCACGCTTAGGGCCACAGAAGTTGGCCAAGCCGCGCTCCGCTGGCAGCAGGCGCAAGGCAAAGACAAAGAAACCGGCGTTCTGCTGAGTGCCGACAAAGATCTCTCCTATGAAACAGTGATGAAGACTCTTGGCGTATTGAAGAAAGCCGGAATAGATCGGGTTGCGCTTGAAGTAAAGCAAAGCAGTTAGAGAAACGCTTCACCGATCTCATGCACGCCCACACCGACCGCGACCAGTTTGCCCCGCCCCGCCCGCCGGCACGCCTGCGCGCCATCACGCTGGCGGTGCTGGTGCACGCGGTGCTGATCGGCGCGCTGACCTGGGGCGTGAACTGGAAGAGCAGCGCCGACCAGCCCGCGGTGGAGGCCGAGCTCTGGGCCGCCGTGCCCCAGCAGGCCGCGCCCCGCGCCGTGGAGCCCCCGCCGCCGCCCGCGCCACCCGAAGTCCGCACCCCCACGCCGCCACCACCGCCGCCACCGCCCCGCGCGGTGGAACCGCCGGACACGCGCGAGGCCGACATCGCCATCGAGCGTGAAAAGAAGCGCCTGGAACAGGAAAAAAAGGCCCGCGAACAGCAGCAGGAGCGTGAAAAGCGCGAACGTGAACGCAAGGAAGACGAGCGCCGCGACCGCCTGGAGCAGGAGAAGAAGGAACGCCTGCAAAAGGAAAAGGAAAAAGAGCAGCGTGAAAAGCAGCTGGCCGAGCAGAAGAAGGCCGAGCAGGACAAGCAAAAGAAGCTGGCCGAAGACAAGCGCAAGGCGGAAGAAGCCACCAAGCGCAGGACAGAGGCCGAGGAAAAGCAGCTGGCCAAGCAGCGCGAGGACAACCTGCGGCGCATGCAGGGCCTGGCGGGCGCCACCGGCAGCGAAAATGCCACCGGCACCGCGCAGCGCAGCGCCGGCCCCTCGGGCAGCTACGGCGGCAAGGTGGCGGCCAAGGTCAAGCCCAACATCGTGTACCCCGATGCGATCTCGGGCAACCCGCGCGCGGAGGTGGAGGTGCGCCTGTCGCCCGATGGCACCATCGTCGGCAAGCGCCTCGTGCAGTCCAGCGGCAACAAGGCCTGGGACGAAGCCGTGCTGCGCGCGCTGGACAAGACCGAGACCCTGCCGCGCGACGTGGATGGACGCGTGCCGCCTTCCCTGACCATCGGTTTCAGGCCGCAGGACTGAGCCGCCCCCAAAACAAAGCGCCCGGTACTTCCGGGCGCTTTTTCTTTTGCTTTTTGACCTCCAGCGCTTGATGGCCAAGCGCCAGAAGCTATCTATTCGATAGCAAAATACCCGCCATTGCTACCGGTCGCGCCGCTCCATGCGGCGGTTCAGATTGAGGGCACCCAATGTGCAGGCCACGCCGGACAGCAAATACACCGTCACCGCCAGCAGCCCGAATCGGGAGGACAGGTACAGGGCCACGAGGGGCGCGAAGGCGGCGCCAATGATCCAGGCCAGGTCGGCCGACAAGGCGGCGCCCGTGTAGCGGTACTGGGGCGAGAAATTGGCGGTCACCGTGCCAGAAGCCTGGCCGTACGACAGGCCCAGCAGCACGAAGCCCAGCAGCAGGAACATGGTGCTGCCCACCTCGCCGGAGTTGAGCAACACCGGCGCCATGAAGCTGAACACGCCAATCATCACCGCCATGCCGCCCAGCAGCTTGCGGCGGCCCAGGTGGTCCGACAGCCAGCCCGACACCATGATGGCCCCCGCCGCCAGGAAGGCGCCCACGATCTGCACCCCCAGAATCTGCGTGACGGGTTGTTCCGAGTACAGCGTGATCCACGACAGCGGGAACACCGTGACCAGATGGAACAGCGCAAAGCTCGCCAGCGCGGCGAAAGCACCCAAAAGCACATTGCTGCCTTCGTCGCGCACCACGCGGCTCACGGGCACGGGTTGCAGTTCGCGCTCCTGCAGCAGTTCGGCGTACGACTGGCCCACCACGAGGCGCAGGCGGGCGAACAAGGCCACCACGTTCACCGCGAACGCCACGAAGAACGGATAGCGCCAGCCCCAGGCCAGGAATTCCTCGACGGTGAGGCTGCTGTACAGATAGGCAAACAGGCCCGCGGCCAAGACAAACCCCAGCGGCGCGCCCAGCTGCCCGATCATGGCGTACCAGCCCCGGCGGTGCCGGGGGGCGGACATCGCCAGCAGCGACGGCAGGCCGTCCCACGAGCCGCCGAGCGCCAGCCCCTGGCCGATGCGCAGGATCAGCAGCGCCACGATGGCGGTCATGCCCACGTCCTTGTAACCCGGCAGGAAGGCCATGGCCACCGTGCACACCCCCAGCAGGAACAGCGCGATGGTCAGCTTCGTGCCCCGGCCCCAGCGCCGCTGGATGGCCATGGAAATGGCCGTGCCCACGGGCCGCACCACGAACGCCACGGCCAGCAGCGCAAAGGCGGCGAGCGTGCCATCCAGGCGCGACATGAAGGGAAACAGGAACGACGGGAACACCAGCACGCAGGCGATCCCGAAAACGAAGAAGTCGAAATACTCGGACGACCGCCCGATGATCACGCCCACGGCGATTTCGCTGGGAGTGACATCTTCATGCGTGTCCGCCCGGGAGAGAGAGGCTGGGCTTTCTTCGAAGCCGGCCGCGGGGTAGGTGGCAGAGGCGGGGCTGCTCATGAACAGGACTCCTTGTCGTTGTCGGAAAAAACCAGGACGGCTGGGCTCGTCCGCCTGATTTTCAGGGATCGCGCTGCCCGCAAAGGCACCGGGCACCTAGGTTTTACCCGCAAGCCTGCCCCGGGACAAGTACGCCTGGGCCAGGGCGCCGTGCAGGACAACGCCGGCTCTGCCCCCATGCCCCGGATGGGGGCAACAACCTTTGACCCTGGACAAAATGTCCAATGGACAAAAAAGCTAGCGATATTACATTCTGCGGTATCCCGACATCCGCGTTTACCCTCGAATCAACGCCTTGGTAGCGCCTTTCACATGTTCAAACTTCCTCACTTTCGCGGGCCTGCCTGGCTCGCCGCCGCTGCTGCCCTGGGCGGCTTGGGCGGCTGCAGCAAGGCGGTGGTCCTCAACCCGGCGGGCGACATCGCGGCCCAGCAGGGCCACATGGTCATCCAGGCCACCTTGCTGATGCTCATCATCATCGTGCCGGTGATCGCCCTCACCCTGTGGTTTGCCTGGAAGTACCGCCAGAACAACACCGCCAACACCGAGGAAGACTACGACCCCGACTGGCACCATTCCACCACCCTGGAGCTGGTGATCTGGACGGTGCCGCTCATGATCATCATCGCCCTGGGCGCGCTGACCTGGATCGGCACGCACAAGCTCGACCCGTACCGTCCGCTGGACCGCATCTCGGCCACCAAGCCCCTGGACACGCAATCCACCCCCATGGAAGTGCAGGTGGTGGCCATGGACTGGAAGTGGCTGTTCCTGTATCCCGAGCTGGGCATCGCCACGGTCAATGAACTGGCGGCGCCGGTGGACCGGCCCATTCTCCTGAAGCTCACGGCCACGTCCACCATGAACGCGTTCTACGTGCCCGACCTCGCCGGCATGATCTACGCGATGCCCGGCATGCAGACCGAGCTGAACGCCGTGATCAACCAGCCCGGCGTGTTCCACGGCATGGCGTCACACTACAGCGGCTCGGGCTTTTCGGGCATGACCTTCAAGTTCCACGGCCTGGTCCAGGGCGACTTCGAGCAGTGGGTCGCCAGGGCCCGGTCCGAGGGCAAGCCCCTGACCCGCCAGGCCTACATGGCCCTGGCCAAGCCCAGCGAACGCGACCCCGTGCAGCGCTTTGCCAGCGTGGAAGAAGGCCTGTACGACAAGGTGCTCAACCGCTGCGTCGAGGACGGCAAGATGTGCATGCACCACATGATGGCCATCGACGAGAACGGTGGCGATGCCTACGTGCGCGCCATGGGCCTGAACCTGCCCCAGGACGTGTGCACCTCGCAGAACGCCGCCCAGGTGGTGGCCGCCCTCGAGTCGCGCCACGCCATTTCCACCCGCAGCACCGCCGCCCAATGACCCGCCTCAGCCCCGCCCTGCCGGCCGCCGGCGCCCACGCCCAAGAAGACTGACCGCCATGTCCTCCTCACCTGTTACCGCACCCCACTGGGCCCTGGGCCGCATCACCTGGGATTCCATACCGATGGCGCACGAGCCCATCGTGCTCTGGACCTTTGTCGCCACCGTGCTGGGTGGGCTGGCCGTGATGGCCGCCATCACCAGGTTCCGCCTGTGGGGCACCCTGTGGCGCGACTGGATCTGCAGCATCGACCACAAGAAGATCGGGATCATGTACATGATCCTGGGCGTGGTGATGCTGCTGCGCGGCTTTGCCGACGCCGTGATGATGCGCCTGCAGCAGGCCATGGCCTTTGGCGACAACATGGGCTACCTGCCGCCGCACCACTACGACCAGATCTTCACCGCCCACGGCGTGATCATGATCTTCTTCGTGGCCATGCCGCTGGTCACGGGCCTCATGAACTACCTCGTGCCGCTGCAGATCGGCGCACGCGACGTGTCGTTCCCGTTCCTCAACAACTTCAGCTTCTGGATGACCACGGCCGGCGCCGTGCTGGTGATGGTGTCGCTGTTCCTGGGCGAGTTCTCCACCTCCGGCTGGCTGGCCCTGTCCAACCTCGGCGCGCAGGACCCCGGCGTGGGGCTGGACTACTACATCTGGGCGCTGCAGATCGCGGGGGTGGGCACCACGCTCTCGGGCATCAACCTGATCGTCACCATCATCAAGATGCGCGCGCCGGGGATGAACCTGATGAGGATGCCCGTCTTCACCTGGACGGCCCTGTGCACCAACGCGCTGATCGTGGCCTCGTTCCCGGTGCTCACGGCCGCGCTCGTGCTGATGTCGCTGGACCGCTATGCCGGCACCAACTTCTTCACGAACGACCTGGGCGGCAACGCCATGCTGTACGTGAACCTGATCTGGATCTGGGGCCACCCCGAGGTGTACATCCTGATCCTGCCGTGCTTCGGCATCTTCTCCGAAGTGGTGGCCACGTTCTGCAGGAAGCGCCTGTTCGGCTACACCTCCATGGTGTATGCCACGGTGGTGATCACCATCCTGTCGTACCTGGTGTGGCTGCACCACTTCTTCACCATGGGCTCGGGAGCGAGCGTGAACACGTTCTTCGGCATCACGACGATGATCATCTCGATCCCCACGGGCGCGAAGATCTTCAACTGGCTGTTCACCATGTACAAGGGCCGCATCCGCTTCGAGCTGCCCATGATGTGGACCGTGGCCTTCATGGTGACGTTCGCCATCGGCGGCATGACCGGCGTGCTGCTGGCCGTGCCCCCAGCCGACTTCGTGCTGCACAACAGCCTGTTCCTGATCGCCCACTTCCACAACGTGATCATCGGGGGCGTGCTGTTCGGCCTGTTCGCGGGCATCAACTACTGGTACCCCAAGGCCTTCGGCTACAAGCTGGACCGCACCTGGGGCGTGCGCTCCTTCTGGCTGTGGGTGGTGGGCTTCTGGGTGGCGTTCGGCCCGCTGTACGTGCTGGGCCTGATGGGTGTCACGCGCCGTGCCAACCATTTCGAAGACCCGTCCCTGCAGATCTGGTTCGTGATCGCAGCCGTCGGCGCGGCCATGATCGCGGCCGGCATTGCCTGCTTCCTGATCCAGATCGTGGTGAGCTACCTGAAGCGCGAAGAGCTGCGCGACCACACGGGCGACCCCTGGGACGCGCGCACGTTGGAATGGGCCACGTCCTCGCCCCCGCCCGACTACAACTTCGCATTCACGCCCGTGGTGCACGAGATCGACGCGTGGTGGGACATGAAGAAGCATGGCTACCAGCGTCCCCTCGCCGGTTTCCAGCCCATCCACATGCCTGCCAATACCGGATCGGGCGCCGTGATCTCGGCCCTGTCCCTGGTGCTGGGCTTCGCATTGATCTGGCACATGTGGCCGCTCGCGGGCGTGTCGTTCGCGGCCGTGGTCCTGGCGGCCATCATCCACACGTTCAACTACCAGCGCGACTTCCACATCCCGGCCCCCACCGTGGCCAAGACGGAAAACCACCGCACCCAACAACTGCGTGCCAGCCATGTCTGATATCCGATACACCCCCGGCGCGGCAGGCGCCGCCAGCGCGGCGCTCGCGCCGCGCGACTACCACCTGGCGCACGAGCCCCATCCCGAGAACGGCACGGCCCTGGGCTTCTGGCTCTACCTGATGAGCGACTGCCTCATCTTCGCCGCCCTGTTCGCCACCTACGGCGTGCTCGGCCGCAGCTATGCGGCCGGCCCCACCGGCGCGCAGCTGTTCGACCTGAGGCTGGTGGCCATCAACACGGCCTTCCTGCTGCTGTCGTCCATCACCTTCGGCTTCGCCATGCTGCGCAAGCAGCTGGGCGACGCCAAGGGCACGCTGCTGTGGCTGGCCGTGACGGGTTTCTTCGGCCTGTGCTTCCTGGGCCTCGAACTCTATGAGTTCGCCCACCTGATCCACCAGGGCGCCACGCCCCAGCGCAGCGCCTTCCTGTCGGCCTTCTTCACGCTGGTGGGCACCCACGGCCTGCACGTGACCTTCGGCCTCGTATGGCTGGTGGTGCTGATGGTGCAGATCGGCAAGCATGGCCTGATCCATGAAAACAAGCGCCGCCTGATGTGCCTGTCGATGTTCTGGCACTTTCTGGACGTGGTCTGGATCGGCGTCTTCACCTTTGTGTACCTGATGGGGGTGCTGTAACCATGAGCGCGCAACACACACACGCACACGATGCCCACGGCCACGGCGATCATCCCCATGACGTGGGGCCGCACAGCAGCCTGCGCGACTACACGATCGGCTTCGTGCTGTCGGTCGTTCTCACGGCCATCCCCTTCTGGCTGGTCATGGCCAAGGTGATCGCCGACCGCAACACCGCCGTGCTGGTGCTGGGCGCCTTCGCCGTGGTGCAGATCCTGGTGCACATGGTGTATTTCCTGCACATGAACGGCAAGGTCGAGGGGGGATGGACCCTCTTGTCCACCATCTTCACCGTGGTATTCGTGGCCATCGCCATCAGCGGCACGCTGTGGGTCATGTTCCACATGAATGCCAACATGATGCCCGCGCACCCCACTCCCACGCCGCCGGCGCACGAAGCGCCGGGGCATTCGACGCCCTGACACCTTGACGCCAGAGCCCTCCCCCGCGCACGCGCCCTTCGCCCGGCGGCGGCTCCGCCAGGCGGCCCTCGTGCTCGTGGGCATCGCCCTGTTCTCGGCATTTGCCGCCCTGGGCACGTGGCAGGTCCAGCGCCGCGCGTGGAAGCTCGCGCTCATCGAGCGCGTGGAGCACCGGGTACATGCGGCTCCCGTGGCGGCGCCACCGGCCAGCCAGTGGCCCCGGGTCAACGCGGCAGACCACGAATACCTTGCCGTCATCCTGCAGGGCCGATGGCTGGCAGACAAGACGGTCCTCACCCAGGCGGTGACAGAGCTGGGCGCGGGCTTCTGGGTCATGGCCCCGCTGCAGCTGGACGACGGCACGCAGGTGCTCGTGAACCGCGGTTTTGTACCGCAGGCGCAGCGCAACCAGTGGCTCACGGGAGCGGCGCAGCCACCCCGGCCCGTGGCCACCGTGGAAGGACTGCTGAGGATCTCGGAGCCTGGCGGCGGTTTTCTGCGGACCAATGATCCAGCGCGGCAACGCTGGCACTCGCGCGACGTGGCCGCCATCAGCCAGGCACTGGGGCTGTCCCGCGCCGCGCCCTTCTTCGTGGATGCGGGCCTGCCCGCCGCTGGCGGCGCGCCTTCCGTGCAGACCTGGCCCCGCCCGGGCATGACGGTGATCCGTTTTTCCAACAGCCATCTGGTGTACGCGGCGACCTGGTACGGGCTCGCGCTCATGGTTGCGGGCGCCGGCTGGTATGTGGCACGCTATGAACGCCGCCGGCATGGCCCTTCCCGCCGCCCCACGACCACCGATGAACCCCCTTCGCCCTGACGCCGCCACCGCCCTGCCGCAGCGCAATGCCCGCTCGGCCGATGCCGCGGCGGGCATCAAGAACCTCCAGCAGCTGATCCAGCTGCGCTGGATCGCCGTGGTCGGACAGGTGTTCACCATCGAGATGGCGCACTACAGCCTGGGTCTGGTGCTGCCGCAGCGCGAAATGCTGCTGGTGGTGGGATGCCTTGCGCTTTTCAACGTGGCCAGCCTGCTGCGCCTGCGCATGGGCCCCGTGGTGGTGCGCAACGTGGAGCTTTTCCTGGCGCTGCTGATCGACGTCGCCGTGCTCACGGTACAGCTCTACCTGAGCGGCGGCACCAGCAACCCGTTCGTGTTTCTGTACCTGCTGCAGATCACGCTGGGGGCCGTGCTGCTGCGTGGCGCCTACATCTGGTCCATCGTGATCACCACGCTGCTGTGCTTCGGCTTGCTGGCCGTCTACCACCTGCCCCTGGAGCTGCCGCAGGACCTGCACCAGGGCCTGTCCAGCCTGTACGTGATCGGGCTGCTGGTCTGCTTCGCGCTCAATGCCACCCTGGTGGTCGTCTTCATCACGCGCATCAGCCTGAACCTGCGCGAGCGCGATGCGCGCCTGGCGGCCGCGCGCCGGCGCCGCGTGGAAGAGGAACACATCGTGCGCATGGGGCTGCTGGCCTCGGGCGCCGCGCACGAGCTGGGCACCCCGCTGTCCACCCTGGCCGTGATCCTGGGCGACTGGCGACGCGATGAGCGCCTGGCGGCCCATGAACCGCTGCAGGAAGACATCGGCGAGATGCAGGCCCAGGTGCAGCGCTGCAAGAGCATCGTGAGCGGCATCCTGCTCTCGGCCGGGGAGACCCGCGGGGAAGCGTCGGTGCAGACCACCGTGCGCACCTTCGTCGATGCCCTGGCAGAGGAATGGCGCAGCACGCGGTCGATGCCGCGGTTCGTGTACGACAACGACTTCGGCGCCGACACGCTCATGGTGTCGGACACCACGCTCCAGCAGATGGTTTTCAATGTGCTCGACAATGCGCGCGACGCCTCGCCGGCATGGGTGCGCCTGGCCATCACGCGCAGCGCCGATGCGCTGCGCATCACCGTCACCGACGCAGGGCCCGGTTTTGCGCCGGGCATGCTGGCAAGGCTGGGAACCCCCTACCAGTCCACCAAGGAGCGCCCCGGGGGCGGGCTGGGCCTGTACCTCGTGCTCAACGTGGCACGCACGCTGGGCGGCAGCGTCACGGCGCACAACCGCCCCGAAGGGGGTGCCGAAGTCACCATAGAGCTGCCGCTGGCAGCGATCGCCTTGCCTGGAGCCTGACGCGCATCATGGATACCGACACAGAAAAAGAAGAACGCCTGTTGCTGATCGTGGAAGACGACGAGGCCTTTGCCCGCACGCTGGCGCGCTCGTTCGAGCGGCGCGGCTACCGCGTGCTGCAGGCCACGGGCCTTCCCGAGGTCGAAGCCCTGCTCGCACAGCACACGCCCGGCTATGCGGTGGTGGACCTCAAGCTCAAGGGCGAAGCCTCGGGCCTGGTCTGCGTGCAGAAGCTGCATGCGGCCAGCGAGGCCATGCTCATCGTGGTGCTCACAGGCTTTGCCAGCATCGCCACGGCGGTGGAGGCCGTGAAGCTGGGCGCATGCCACTACCTCGCCAAGCCGTCCAATACCGACGACATCGAGGCCGCCTTCGGGCTCAAGGCGGGCAACACCGACGTGGAGCTGACGAACCGGTCCAGCTCCATCAAGACCCTGGAATGGGAGCGCATCAACGAAGTGCTGGCCGAAACCGGCTTCAATCTCTCGGAAGCGGCAAGGCGCCTGGGCATGCACCGCCGCACCCTCACCCGCAAGCTGGAGAAAAAGCAGGTCCGGTAACGGGCGGGCGGGCGAGGAAACAGCGCCCCGCGCAGCGCCCTAGCGCGACGCAAAACCATGCCATGCCAGCACATCCACCACCATGGCCACGCCCAGGGCCAGCAGGCCCAGCATGAGGCTGCGCCGAAACCACACGGGTGACATCCGGGCCCGCAGCCGCTGCCCACACGCCATGCCCGCCAGCGCAGGCAGCAGCATCACGACCGACAGCCCCACGGTCGCCATGGGATAGCTCGCGTTGAATGCCAGGCCGGCGGCCAGCGCGAGTGTGGAGACCGTGAAACTCAGCCCCATGGCCTGCACCAGCGCATCGCGCTGCAGGCCCAGCGCCTGCAGATAGGGCACGGCGGGCACCACGAAAACACCCGTGGCGGCGGCGATGGCACCGGTCGCGAACCCCACCAGGGGGCCCTGCCAGCCCTGGGCCGGCAGGGGCAGCACGCGCCGCGTCCCCGTCAAGCCCCAGGCGCCGTACAGCGCGAGGGCCAGCCCCAGCGCCAAGCGCGACCCAGGGCCCGCGGGCGCCCCCAGCCACCAGGCGCACAGCCAGGTGCCCAGGCAGATTCCGCATTGCATGCCGCCCAGGCGCCGCACCAGCGGCCACACGGCGGGCCAGGGGCGCATCTGCCAGACATTGGTGACCAGCGAAGGCACCACCAGCAACGCCGCCGCCTGGGCCGGCGGAACCAGCATGGCCAAGAGGGCCATCGCCACCGTGGGCAAGCCCAGCCCCACCACGCCCTTGACCGTGCCGGCCAGCCAGAAAATGGCGGCCGCCCCCGCCAGCCAGCCCGGCGCAATGCCGTGGCCCCACAGCTCGGCAACCCCGTTCATGAGCGCCCCGCCCCGGAAGGCGGCTGATTCATCACAAGTTCCATCGGTATCCCCTGGTCCGAAACCCACCCGCCGCATGTCCAGCAACGCAGTGCCAAAGGCCATTGTTTCGGATGGCCCCGCCCCTGGAAATGCGGAAGCCGCGTAGCCCGCCTCAGGCGCGGCCGAAGCCTGCCATGTGGTACGTTTGCCCCATGCGCTTTGACCTCACCGACCTGCGTCTCTTCGTGCACGTGCACGAAGCAGGCACCATCACGGGGGGCGCAGAACGCAGCCACATGGCGCTGGCCTCGGCCAGCGAGCGCATACGCGGCATGGAAGACGCGCTGGGCGTGCCCCTGCTGCTGCGCGAACAACGCGGCGTGCAGCCCACGCCCGCGGGCCACACGCTGCTGCACCACGCGCGGCTGGTGCTGCAGCAGATGGAGCTGCTGCGCGGCGACCTGGGCGAATATGGCGCGGGCCTGGCGGGCCATGTGCGCGTGCTGTGCAACAGCTCGGCGCTGAGCGAGTACCTGCCGCGGGCCATGGCAGGCTTTCTGGCGCGGCACCCGCGCATTTCGGTGGACGTGGAGGAGCGCTCCAGCCAGGAGGTGGCCGATGCGGTGCGCGCCGGGCTGTGCGACATGGGCCTGGTGTCCGACGCGGTGGACCTCGAAGGCCTGTCCACGCGGGTGCTGCGGCCCGACCCGCTGGTGCTGGTGGTGCCCCAGGGGCACGCACTGGCCGCGCAACGCAGCGTGGCGCTGGCCGACGTCGCGCACCTGGACTTCGTTGGCCTGGCCGAGGGCAGCGCGCTGCAGGCCCTGGTGGTGCGCCAGGCACAGCGCCAGGGGCGGCGGCTGCGCTACCGCGTGCGGCTGCGCCAGTTCGAGGCGGTGTGCCAGCTCGTGGGGCTGGGCGTGGGCGTGGGCATCATTCCCCGCGCGGCAGCCGCACGCCACAGCCGGGCGCAGCACGTGAAGGCCGTGCGCCTGACCGATGCCTGGGCGGACCGGCAACTGGTGCTGTGCCTGCGCGAGCTCGACGAATTGCCGCAGCATGCGCAGCAGCTGGTGCAGCATTTGCTCCCGGCGCTGGGCTGAAAAGCCCTGGAGCGGCCGACGAAACCCTTCTCGCGCCGCTGCTGTGCCCTGCCGTGCGCCTCGCACCGCCCGCAGTGCGGCGCCCTGGCCGGAACCGCTTCACGGTGAGCGGCCAGCCGCGCCTAGCGCACACGCCCCATCAGCCACCGCTCGGCCTCGGCCTGTTGCTTGAAGCGTGCCCAGTCCAGCGCGGTCTTGCCGTGGGCGTCCGTGCGCGCAAGGTCGATGCCACGGTCGGCGAACCATTGCAGCGCCTCCACGCGGCCCCGGCCTGCGGCCAGCATCGCGGGGGTCTCGCCCCGGCTGGCGGGCGCGGGTTCGTCGAGCGGCTGGCCTTGCGCATCCAGCCATTCGAGGCATGGGATGCAGCCGCCCTGCGCGGCCATGTGCACGGGCCCCCAGTCCCAGCGGTTGCGGGCCGAGAGGCTGGCACCTGCCTGCACCAGGCGCCGTGCCGCCGCCAGATGGCCGCCGTAGAAGGCGCGCAGCAGGGCTGTGTCGCCCCGCTCGCTGTCCTTGCGCGTCTGGCGCAGGTCGGGCTGGGCACCCGCGCCCAGCAGCGCCTCGATGTGCTCGAGCTGGCCACGGTGGGCCGCCAGCATGAGCACCGAGGAACCATTGGGCGCGAGCAGGTCGGGATTCGCCCCGGCGGACAGCGCGGCCCGCAGCGCAGGGGCGTCGCCGGCATTCTGTGCATCGAGCAAGCGACCATCCGCGAGGGAATACCGCACGGCCGGCGCGGTTGCAGCCGAAGCGGAAGCCTCGGCCCCCACAACGCGGCCCACGGTGCGGCCAGCCTGGGGCCCCACGATCCACCAGCCCAGCAGGGCCAGCACCAGCAGTGCGCCCCAGGCCGGGCGGGAATGCTGCGCCCGCGCGGGCCGCTGCATGCCGGCGGCGAAACGGCCCCGCCGGTGCGCCCACGCCTGGCCCAGCGATTGCCCCAGGGCCGTGGCCGCCGCCTCGCCTGCCAGGCCCGGGGTCAGGCGCACCAGCGCACCGCCCGCACCGCGCGCGTACACCGCGTGGTAGCGGTGCTCGCTGCCGCCGCTGCCCGTGGAGTGCAGCAGCTTGTGCACCAGGGTGCGGCTGGCAGCGCCCGACACCGTGTCGGCGCGCGACCAGAGCCAGGAGTGGCGGCGCGCGGTGATGCCGCCGTCCTGCACGGTCAGGGTCCAGTGGCGAGTGGCCGCATGCAGGGCAAAGGCGGCCAAGGCCATCCACGCGCCGGCGGCAAAGAACCCACGGGGCAGCATCAGCCCCTGCGGGCCCAGCCGACCGTGGATGGCCGACTCCAGCAACAGCGCGGCCAGCACCAGGCCCCCGGCCCAGCGCCAGCCGCCCTGGGCGAATTCGTAGCGCCAGGCCTGCGGGGTTTCCCGCAGCGTGACCGAAGCGGGCAGAGGCGGGGAGCCTTCTTCTTCCTCTTCCTGCTCGCCCAGGGGCACGATGGGAACCTCCTGCTGCCAGGCGGCACGCCGGTCAAAACGATCCGGCAGTTCGCCCCCACCGAAGGTGCGGGGTGCGGCGTGCACGGGAAGGTCGTAAGTCAGCTCGACGGCGCCGTCCGGGTTGTGCAGCAGTTCCACGCGCCAGTCCACGCGCTCTCCCGAGCGCTGGCTGCCGTGCGGGGGCGCATCGGGCGGTACCTCGAAGCGTGCCACCAGCCGCAACCCGCCATCGGACGTGTGCTGCATGCGCGCGGCTTCGGTGAACGACTCCACGCACCGCTCGGGCGAACCGGAGCTCGACTCGTCCACCCGGTACTGGGCCAGGCGCAGTTGCAGGCTGTTCCCCTGCTGGTAGGCGGCGGCGCGCCCGGGGAGCAGCAGGGTCACTTCGAGCGGATGCCCGGCACGCGGTGCTGGCGGCAGCAGGACAAGGGCCGCGCCCGCATAGCGCCAGGCCATGTGGGTCTGTCGCACCGCAAGGGCCAGCAAGGCCATGCCGACCAGCACGAACAGGCCGATGAAGGCCTTGGCGAACCAGGGCGACTGCGGGTCGGTCCACAACATGCCGGCCATGGGAAAGGAAATGCCACACCAGAAGAAGGTGAAGAACCAGACGGCGCCCAGCGGGCTGCCGGCAGAGTTCTTGGGCAAGGGAATGGCAGAAACCCCGGCCTGCGGCTCCCTGGACGTGCCCAGTCCTGGCAGGGTGGCCAGGAAGACCCAGGCCGCGCCCAGCCCCACCGCAGTGAACACCAGGGCAAAGGGCAGGCGGAACATCAGCAGGGCCCAGCGGATGGAGGGGTCGATGAGGGAACGTGAGGGTTCGCGCGGGTCGACCATGATGGTGATGCGCGCGCCGCGGGCCTGGGCGCCTTGCAGCTGCGCGTGCCAGCGCTGGTGCCAGTCGCCGATGTTGTCGGCCGTCTCCGTGGGATCGAGCCCGACGCGGGAGCCTTCGTATGGCCGCCCCGCGAATTCATAGCGGTAGCGGGCCCGCACCTGCCAGGTGGTGCCGTCGCCGTCGCTGTGGCGCGCGAGGTCGGCCGCGAGCACCTGGGCCTGCACGGGCTGCCAGCCGCGCACCGCCCACGCTGCCCGCAGGGTCAGGGCCAGCGGCTTGAGCCCGACGAAGTAACCACCCAGGCCAAAGCCCAGGGCGAAGGCGGCGCTGAGCAGCAGCACCGCGAGGCGCGCGCCGAACGTGCCGGCCTTGCCGGTTGTCCCTCTTGCCATGGATGTACCTCCATTTCTTTTGTTGTTATGCGGCAAGCATGCGACTCCATCATGACATTTGCATGACAAAAAAATGTCTGGACCATGGCCACGGCGTGGCAAGCGCGTGGCGCGGCGCACCCGCAACGCCATGAAAAAAGCGGCCCGCAGGCCGCTTTTTGCAGTGGATCACTCCCCGGAGGGAAACAATCAGGCGGCCACGCCGTCTGCCACTTCCTTGAACTCGGCGATCTTGTCGAAGTTCAGGTATTGGTAGATCTTGTCGCCGTTCTGGTTGATGACACCGATGTCGGCCAGGTACTCTTCCTTGGAAGGAATGCGGCCCAGCTTGGAGCAGATGGCCGAGAGTTCGGCCGAGCCCAGGTAGACGTTGGTGTTCTTGCCCAGGCGGTTGGGGAAGTTGCGGGTGCTGGTGGACATCACGGTGGCGCCTTCCTTCACCTGGGCCTGGTTGCCCATGCACAGCGAGCAGCCAGGCATTTCCATGCGGGCGCCGGCCGCGCCGAACACGCCGTAGTGGCCTTCTTCGGTGAGCTGGTGCGCGTCCATCTTCGTGGGCGGTGCCATCCACAGCTTGACGGGGATGTCCTTCTTGCCTTCGAGCAGCTTGGAGGCCGCGCGGAAGTGGCCGATGTTGGTCATGCACGAGCCGATGAACACTTCGTCGATCGCGGCGCCGGCCACGTCCGACAGCGTCTTGGCGTCGTCGGGGTCGTTGGGGCAGCAGACGATGGGTTCGGTGATCTCGGCCAAGTCGATCTCGATCACGGCGGCGTAGTCGGCGTTGTCATCGGGTTCGAGCAACTGGGGATTGGCCAGCCAGGCTTCCATGGCCTTGATGCGGCGGCCGATGGTGCGTGCGTCGGCATAGCCCTGGGCGATCATGTTCTTGAGCAGCACGATGTTCGAGTTGATGTACTCGATCACGGGCTCCTTGTTCAGGCGCACCGTGCAACCGGCGGCAGAGCGCTCGGCCGATGCGTCGGACAGCTCGAACGCCTGCTCGACCTTCATGTCCGGCAGGCCTTCGATTTCCAGGATGCGGCCCGAGAAGATGTTCTTCTTGCCCTGCTTGGCCACGGTGAGGTGGCCGGCCTTGATGGCGTACAGCGGAATCGCGTGCACCAGGTCGCGCAGCGTGACGCCGGGCTGCATCTTGCCCTTGAAGCGCACCAGCACCGATTCAGGCATATCGAGGGGCATCACGCCCGTGGCGGCAGCGAACGCCACCAGGCCGGAGCCGGCGGGGAAGCTGATGCCGATGGGGAAACGGGTGTGCGAGTCGCCGCCGGTGCCCACGGTGTCGGGCAGCAGCATGCGGTTGAGCCAGCTGTGAATGATGCCGTCACCGGGCTTGAGCGAGATGCCCCCGCGCGTGCTGATGAAGTCGGGCAGCTCGTGGTGCATCTTCACGTCCACGGGCTTGGGGTAAGCGGCCGTGTGGCAGAAGGACTGCATCACCAGGTCGGAGCTGAAGCCCAGGCAGGCCAGGTCCTTCAGTTCGTCGCGGGTCATGGGGCCGGTGGTGTCCTGCGAGCCGACCGAGGTCATGCGTGGTTCGCAGTACGTGCCGGGCACCACGCCCAGGCCTTCGGGCAGGCCGCAGGCGCGGCCGACCATCTTCTGCGCCAGGGTGAAGCCCTTGCCGGTAGCGGCAGGCACCTGGGGCAGGCGGAACAGCGTGGAAGGCGCCAGGCCCAGGGCCTCGCGGGCCTTGGCCGTGAGGCCACGGCCGATGATCAGCGGAATGCGGCCACCGGCGCGCACTTCGTCGAACAGCACTTCGCTCTTGACGGTGAACTCGGCGATGACCTGGCCGTCCTTCAGTGCCTTGCCGGCATAGGGCAGCAGCTCGATCTCGTCGCCCATGTTCATCTGGCTCACGTCCAGCTCGATGGGCAGAGCGCCGGCATCTTCCATGGTGTTGTAGAAGATGGGAGCGATCTTGCTGCCCAGGCACACGCCGCCAAAGCGCTTGTTGGGCACGAATGGGATGTCTTCGCCCGTGAACCACAGCACGCTGTTGGTGGCCGACTTGCGGCTGGAGCCGGTGCCGACCACATCGCCCACATAGGCCACCAGGTTGCCACGGGCGCGCAGGTCTTCGATGAACTTGATGGGGCCGCGCTTGCCGTCTTCTTCGGGCGTGATGCCGTCGCGCTTGTTCTTGAGCATGGCCAGCGCATGCAGCGGGATGTCGGGGCGGCTCCAGGCGTCGGGCGCGGGCGACAGGTCGTCGGTGTTGGTTTCGCCGGTGACCTTGAGCACGGTGAGCTTGATGCTTTGGGGCACTTCGGGGCGGCTGGTGAACCACTCGGCGTCGGCCCAGCTTTGCAGCACGGACTTGGCGAAGGTGTTGCCCTTGTCGGCCTTTTCCTTCACGTCATGGAACTGGTCGAACATCAAGAGCGTCTTCTTGAGCGCTTCGGCGGCGACGGAGGCCACGGCCGCGTCGTCCAGCAGGTCGATCAGGGGGGTGAGGTTGTAGCCGCCCAGCATGGTGCCCAGGAGCTGCGTGGCGCGCTCGCGGCCGATCAGCGTGCACACCTCGGTACCGTGGGCCACGGCGGCCAGGTAGCTGGCCTTGACCTTGGCGGCGTCGTCCACGCCAGCAGGCACGCGGTGCGTGATCAGGTCCACCAGCGTGGCTTCTTCGCCAGCGGGCGGGTTCTTGAGCAGCTCGATCAGCTCGCCGGTCTGCTTGGCGGTCAGCGGCAGGGGCGGGATGCCCAGCGCGGCGCGTTCGGCCACATGGTCACGGTAGGCTTTCAACATCATTTTTCTCCGGTTGCGTTCTAAAGTGGGGCGGCGCGCGGTGCAGGCGGCTCCCATGGCCGCCACGCCTGCACGCGCAATCGTGTTCGTCGTTCGTTCTTTGCAAAAGGCCTGCCAGGCCCGCGCTTATTTCAGGGGTTCCAGCACGCTCACGGGCGGGTTCTTCTTGATGGCCTCGGCCACCACCAGCTGCTGCGGGCTCATGCACTCATCGGCCAGGCGCTGGCCGAGCTTCTGGTTCATCAGCATGGACTTGTTGGCGATCTGCAGCCAGACCGCGCCGCCCTTCTGGTCTTCCAGGCGCACCGTGCCGGTGGTCGTGGCCACGGGCGACATGAAGTACTTGAAGCCCTTGCCTTCCACATGGAAGTGCCCTGGCGTGGCCGGGTCGGCCGTCACCGTGACGAATGCGCCCAGCTCGCAGGGAATGCGGCCCACGTGCACGCGGTCGGCGATGGCCAGCTCCTCGGGGGAAAGGGCCGCCTCTGCGGCGATGATGCCGGTGGCCACCTGGTTGGTGGCGCTCTTGAGCTGCGTGCGGCTGCTGGTCGCCTCGCTCTTGGCCACGGTGGCCTTCTTGGCGGGGGCCTTGTCCGCCGTCTTGGCGGTTTTCGCTTCGGACTTGGCGGCCGGCTTCGCGGCGGCCTTGGTCCCGGGCTTGGCCTCGGGCTTGGCCGGCGTTTGCGCCATCACGAAGGCTGGGGCCAGCAGCATGAGGGCGGAGGCGATGAAGGATTTCATGGAAGGTCCTGCGGGGAAGCAGTCAGGAATGTTCACGACGGAACGGAGGCCGGGGCGTCAAACCAATGGCGCACGGCGGGAGGAAGCGCACGCCCGGTGCGGTGGGCGCGCTCAAGGACTTGCCAGTAAAAACGGTAGCTGGCACGGTCATGCAAGGTATCGTCCAAACTGATTGGAGCCCAGTCGGAATCTGCGGCAGCAGCTATTATTTTTGCAGCAATTTCGATGTCATCCTGCTGCGGCGCAAATGCCTGCAGGATGGGACGTATCTGCGCCGGGTGGATGCTCCACATCCGGGTGTAACCCAGCTCCCGCGCCGCCCGGCTGGCGGCGCCCTGCATGGCGGTGGTATTGGTGAATTCGGTCACCACGCAGTGCGACGGCACCTTGCCGTGGGCGTGGCAGGCCGCTGCAATCTCCAGCTTGGCGCGCACGACAAGCGGGTGCGAGAACTGCCCCGAGGAGGTCATGCCTGCCGCAGGGATCGCCCCTCCATGGGCGGACACAAAGTCCATGAGCCCGAAGCTCAGGCTCTGCACGCGCGGGTGGGCGGCAATCTCGAAGGCGCGATGGACCGCGGCGGGCGACTCGATCAGGACATGGATGGGCACCTGGGCGGCAGATGCCTGCTCCAGCGCCCGTTCCACCCGCAGGACATCGTCCACGGACTCCACCTTGGGCACCATGATGTGGCAGAGCCTGTGGCCCGCCGTGCCCGCAATCGTGGCGACATCGTTGGCGAATGCCGGGTGGTCCACCGCATGAACCCGGGCCGCCACGCGCGCCCCGTCCGCAGCGCCCAGGGCGAGGCTGGCGACCAGGCGGGCATGCTCGGCCTCCAGGCCGATCGGAGCGCCGTCCTCGCAATCGAGGGTCACGTCGAAGACGCAGGTGCCGAACTCCCGGGCCAGGTCGGCCTGCAGTTGCAGGCTCTTGCGCATGCGCGCTTCCACGCCGCTGTAGTGGTCGCAGACCGGCAGGAAGCCGGTCTGCGCCTGGGCGCCCAGCAGCACATCGCGCGGATGGGGCAGCGCAGCGCCCTGCCCCTGCGCAGGGACGGGGGCGGCCCGAAGGCCCGATGCCTGTGGCGTCGGCTGCATGGTGGGCCCTGGTTTACAGCAGGTGCTTCACGCCGTCCTGCTCGCCTTGCAGTTCGGCCAGGGTCTTGTCGATGCGTTCTTGCGAGAAGGCGTCGATCTCCAGGCCTTCAACGATCTTGTACTCGCCGTTTTCGCAGGTGACGGGGAAGCCGAACATGGTGTCCTTGGGGATGCCGTACTGGCCGTCCGAGGGGATGCCCATGGTGACCCACTTGCCGTTGGTGCCCAGGGCCCAGTCGCGCATGTGGTCGATGGCGGCGTTGGCGGCCGAGGCAGCCGACGACAGGCCGCGCGCTTCGATGATGGCGGCGCCGCGCTTGCCCACGGTGGGCAGGAAGGTGTTGGCGTTCCATTCCTGGTCGTTGATCATCTTGGCGACGCTTTCGCCGTTGATGGTGGCGAAACGGTAGTCGGCGTACATCGTGGGCGAGTGGTTGCCCCAGACGGTCAGCTTCTCGATGTCAGCCACTGCCTTGCCCGTCTTGGCGGCGATCTGGCTGGCGGCGCGGTTGTGGTCCAGGCGCAGCATGGCGGTGAAGTTCTTGCGCGGCAGGTCAGGTGCCGACTTCATGGCGATGTAGGCGTTGGTGTTGGCGGGGTTGCCGACGACCAGCACCTTCACGTTGCGCGAGGCCACGGCGTTCAGGGCCTTGCCCTGGGCCGTGAAGATGGCGCCGTTGACGGCCAGCAGCTCGGCACGCTCCATGCCGGGGCCGCGAGGGCGCGAACCCACCAGCAGGGCGTAGTCGGCGTCCTTGAAGGCGGTCATGGGGTCGCTGTGAGCGGTCATTTCCACCAGCAGCGGGAATGCGCAGTCGTCCAGTTCCATCATCACGCCCTTGAGCGCCTTCTGGGGACCTTCGACAGGGACTTCGAGCAATTGCAGGATGACCGGCTGGTCCTTGCCCAGCATTTCGCCGGAGGCGATACGGAACAGCAGTGCGTAACCGATTTGACCAGCGGCACCGGTGACGGCTACGCGAACAGGCTTCTTGCTCATGGTGAAAACTCCAGGGAAGTGAGGAAAACAGGTGTGTGTGCAACGCAAGCACCAGCGCCTGTTACCAGCAGCCCGTGCCCCGCAAAACAGCCTTGGAGTGTACCGCCGATTGGGCACCCCGGTCAATTTGTCTTATGTCTTATATAAGATATGATTGAAGACTGGAACAAGCTCGCACACCCCCCGTGCGCAGCGCGCCATTTTTCTGATCGCCATGTCCTCGCTTCCGCTCAACGCCGACACCCCTGCACAGCCTTCGGCGGGCGCAGGCTCTGCCACGCCCGCGTTCAGCCCCCTGTACCAGCAGATCAAGGGTCTCATCCTGCAAAGCCTTCAGCAGGGTGAATGGAAGCCCGGCGAGTCCATTCCGAGCGAGATGGACCTGGCCGCGCGCTTTCGGGTCAGCCAGGGCACGGTGCGCAAGGCCATCGACGAGCTGGCGGCCGAAAACCTCGTGATGCGCCGCCAGGGCAAGGGCACTTTCGTGGCCACCCATGCCGAGCAGCATGTGCAATACCGCTTCCTCAAGCTCATGCCCGACACGGGCGATGCCCGCGTGGAAGGCCGCGCCCAGCGCCAGGTGGTGGACTGCCGGCGCGTGCGCGCCAGCGCGGACGTGGCGCGGGCGCTGGCCCTGCGCAGCGCCGACCCGGTGATCCAGGCCCGCCGGATCCTGTCGTTTGCGGGCGTCCCCACCATCCTGGAGGACATCTGGCTGCCGGGCCAGGCTTTCAAAGGGCTGACGACTGACCAGCTCGCCAGCTACCAGGGGCCCACCTACGCGATGTTCGAGCTCGACTTTGGCGTGCGCATGGTGCGCGCCGAGGAGAAAATACGCGCCGTGCTGCCCGACGCCGACCAGGCGGCCATGCTGCAGATCCCGCAGGCCACGCCGCTGCTGAGCGTGGAGCGCATCGCCTACACCTACAACGACGTTCCCATGGAGTTACGGCGGGGCCTCTACCTCACCGACACCCACCACTACCGTAACGAACTGAGCTGACACCACCCTGGCACCTGAGCGGAAACGTCGAACATTCCACCTGCGACAAACCCATGCTTGTTGCGTTGCAATAGAATTTTGCGTTCTTTGCATCTTCAAATTACAAAGCAGTTACATCCACGAAAGCACACAACATGACAGAACTCGCCAAGAAACGGCCTGAATTCCGCAACATCAATGCCTTCAAGGACCTGACCACCTACCGCATGACGCCTGCAGCGTGGGTTTCGATCCTGCACCGCGGCAGCGGGCTGATCATGTTCCTGCTGCTGCCTTTCATCATCTGGATGTTCGACACCTCGGTGTCGTCCGAAATCTCGTTCGCCAAATTCACCTCGGCGTTCAGCATCGGCATCGGCTTCGTGCCCGGCTGGTTCATCAAGCTGGTGGCGCTGGCGCTGATCTGGTCGTACCTGCACCACTTCACCGCCGGCCTGCGCCACCTGTGGATGGATGTGAGCCACAGCGCGGTGAACAAGGAATTCGGCAAGACCTCGGCCCTGACCGTGCTCGCGATCAGCATCGCCCTGGCCCTGGTGCTGGGCGCCAAGCTCTTCGGCCTGTACTGATCGATCAACCCATGAAACGGTGGCTGCTGCCAGGCAGTGCCCGCCGAAAACGATAGGAAATCTCCATGTCCGTCAATTACGGTTCCAAGCGCGTCGTCGTCGGCGCCCACTATGGCCTGCGCGACTGGCTCAGCCAGCGCGTCACGGCGGTCCTGATGGCCCTGTTCACCCTGGCCCTGCTGGCCCAGGTCATCTTCTCCAAGGGCCCCATCGGCTACGACAAGTGGGCCGGCATCTTCTCGGCCCAGTGGATGAAGGTGCTGACCTTCTCCGTGATCATTGCGCTGGCCTGGCACGCGTGGATCGGCCTGCGTGAAGTCCTGATGGACTACATCAAGCCCGTGGGCCTGCGCCTGGCGCTGCAGGTGTTCAGCATCGTCTGGCTGGTCGGCTGTGCTGGCTGGGGTATCCAGGTTCTGTGGCGTCTCTGAATCCCCCGACTGAAGGCAAAAAATAATGAGCTACACCAACGCTAACATCACCAAGCGCAAGTTCGACGTCGTCATCGTCGGCGCAGGCGGCTCCGGCATGCGTGCCGCGCTTGAACTCTCCCGCGCAGGCCTGAACGTGGCCTCGCTGTCCAAGGTGTTCCCCACCCGTTCGCACACCGTGGCGGCACAGGGCGGCGTGAGCGCCTCGCTGGGCAACATGTCCGAGGACAACTGGCACTACCACTTCTACGACACCATCAAGGGCTCCGACTGGCTGGGCGACCAGGACGCCATCGAGTTCATGTGCCGCGAAGCCCCCAAGGTGGTGTACGAGCTGGAACACTTCGGCATGCCATTCGACCGCAACCCCGACGGCACGATCTACCAGCGCCCCTTCGGCGGCCACACGGCCAACTACGGTGAAAAGCCCGTGCAGCGCGCCTGCGCCGCCGCTGACCGCACCGGCCACGCCATGCTGCACACGCTGTACCAGCAGAACGTGAAGGCCAAGACCAATTTCTTCGTCGAATGGATGGCCCTGGACCTGATCCGCGACGCCGACGGCGACGTGGTGGGCGTCACCGCCCTGGAAATGGAAACCGGCGACCTGTACATCCTGGAAGCCAAGACCGTGCTGCTGGCCACCGGTGGCGCAGGCCGCATCTTTGCTGCATCGACCAATGCCTTCATCAACACCGGTGACGGCCTGGGCATGGCGGCACGCGCCGGCATCGCGCTGCAGGACATGGAGTTCTGGCAGTTCCACCCCACCGGCGTGGCCGGTGCTGGCGTGCTGCTGACCGAAGGTTGCCGCGGCGAAGGCGCCATCCTGCTCAACAGCAATGGCGAGCGCTTCATGGAGCGCTACGCGCCCACGCTGAAGGACCTGGCACCGCGCGACTTCGTGTCCCGCTCGATGGACCAGGAAATCAAGGAAGGCCGTGGCTGCGGCCCCAACAAGGACTACGTGCTGCTCAAGCTCGACCACCTGGGCGCAGACACCATCCACAAGCGCCTGCCCTCGGTGTACGAAATCGGCGTCAACTTCGCCAACGTGGACATCACCAAGGAACCGATTCCTGTGGTGCCCACCATTCACTACCAGATGGGTGGCGTGCCCACCAACATCAACGGCCAGGTGGTGCGCCAGGCCAATGGCATCCACAACGAAGTGGTCAATGGCCTGTACGCAGTGGGCGAATGCGCCTGCGTGTCGGTGCACGGCGCCAACCGCCTGGGCACCAACTCGCTGCTGGACCTGCTGGTGTTCGGCAAGGCCGCCGGCCGCCACATCGTCGAGTTCAACAACAAGAACAAGGAACACAAGCCCCTGCCCAAGGATGCGGCCGACCGCACGCTGGAGCGCCTGAACCAGCTCGACCAATCGAACGAAGGCATCTACGCGCAGAACCTGGCGGGCGACATCCGCGCCACCATGCAGCAGCATGCCGGCGTGTTCCGCACCCAGGTCAGCATGGACGAAGGCGTCAAGAAGATCGCCGAGATCCGCAGCCGCGTCGGCAGCGTGACCCTGAAGGACAAGTCCAAGGTGTTCAACACCGCGCGCATCGAAGCGCTGGAAGTGGACAACCTGATCGAAGTGGCGCAGGCCACGATGGTCTCGGCAGCGGCCCGCAAGGAATGCCGTGGCGCCCACACCGTGTACGACTACGAGCACCCTGCCGACCACGCAGAGTTCCCGCTGGGCCGCAACGACAAGGAGTGGATGAAACACACCCTGTGGTACAGCGAAGGCAGCCGCCTCGACTACAAGCCGGTCAACCTCAAGCCCCTGACGGTGGACAGCGTGCCCCCCAAGGTCCGTACGTTCTAAACAGTAGCCCCACGAGAGAAGAAACATGCAAAAGCGCACATTCCAAATCTACCGCTACGACCCGGACAAGGACGCCAAGCCCTACATGCAGACCATCGAGATCGAACTCGACGGCCACGAACGCATGCTGCTGGACGCACTGGTCAAGCTCAAGGAACAGGATCCCTCCCTGTCGTTCCGCCGCTCGTGCCGCGAAGGCGTCTGCGGCTCGGATGCCATGAACATCAACGGCAAGAACGGCCTGGCCTGCCTGACCAACATGAACACGCTCAAGGGCACCATCGTCCTGAAGCCTTTGGCGGGCCTGCCCGTGATCCGCGACCTGATCGTGGACATGACGCAGTTCTTCAAGCAGTACAACTCGATCAAGCCCTACCTGATTAACGAAGAACTGGCCCCCGACCGCGAGCGCCTGCAGTCGCCTGAAGAGCGCGAAGAGCTCAACGGCCTGTACGAGTGCATCCTGTGCGCCAGCTGCTCCACGAGCTGCCCCAGCTTCTGGTGGAACCCCGACAAGTTCGTGGGCCCCGCCGGCCTGCTGCAGGCCTACCGCTTCATCGCCGACAGCCGCGACGACGCGACCGGCGAGCGCCTGGACAACCTGGAAGACCCGTACCGCCTGTTCCGCTGCCACACCATCATGAACTGCGTGGACGTGTGCCCCAAGGGCCTGAACCCCACGAAGGCCATCGGCAAGATCAAGGAACTGATGGTGCGCCGCGCCATCTGACCTGGCACCCCCCCTCCCAGACGCCAGTCCATGGAAATCCTGTCCACTCCATCCATCGCGCCAGCAGCGGGCTCGCCGCTGCTGGACGAGCGCGAATTGAGCAAGCTGCACTGGCGCTGCCGGCGCGGCCTGCTTGAAAACGACTTGTTCATCGAACAGTTCTTTGCCCGCTACGAGCCCACGCTCACCCAGCGCCATGCGCAGGGCCTGCGCGCGCTCATGGACCTGGCGGACAACGACCTGCTGGACCTGCTGCTGCGGCGGCGCGAGCCGCAGGGCGAACAAGACACAGAAGAAGCGCGCGAAGTGCTCGGCATGCTGAGACAAAGCGGTGGCGCGATGACGGCTTTCCACGCCTGACGCGGCCAAGGTGCATGCCCCAAGACCGGATCATTATCGGCAACCTACCCAAGGAAAGTAACAATGAAGCTAGCTGACAACAAAGCCACCCTGTCCTTCAGCAACGGCAGCCCCAGCGTGGACCTGCCGGTCTACCAGGGCAGCATCGGCCCGGATGTCATCGACATCCGCAAGCTGTATGCGCAGACGGGCATGTTCACCTATGACCCGGGCTTCCTGTCGACGGCAGCGACCCAGTCGGCCATCACGTACATCGATGGCGACAAGGGCGAACTGCTGTACCGCGGCTACCCCATTGAGCAGCTGGCCCAGAACTGCGACTTCCTGGAAACCTGCCACCTGCTGCTGTACGGTGACCTGCCCAACGAAGCGCAGAAGACCGACTTCACCAGCCGCGTGACCAACCACACCATGGTCAACGAGCAGATGCAGTTCTTCCTGCGGGGCTTCCGCCGCGACGCGCACCCCATGGCGGTGCTGACCGGCCTGGTGGGCGCCCTGTCGGCCTTCTACCACGACAGCACGGACATCAACAATCCGCAGCACCGTGAGATCGCCGCCATCCGCCTGATCGCCAAGATGCCCACGCTGGTGGCCATGGCCTACAAGTACGGCATGGGCCAGCCCTACATGTACCCGCAGAACAACCTCTCCTACGCAGGCAACTTCCTGCGCATGATGTTCGGCACGCCCTGCGAAGAGTACAAGGTCAACCCCGTGCTGGAACGCGCGCTGGACCGCATCTTCATCCTGCACGCAGACCACGAGCAGAACGCCTCGACCTCGACCGTGCGCCTGTGCGGCTCGTCGGGCACCAACCCGTTCGCGGCCATCGCCGCCGGCGTGGCATGCCTCTGGGGCCCCGCCCACGGCGGCGCCAACGAAGCCGCGCTGAACATGCTGTACGACATCCAGGCCCAGGGCGGCGTGGAAAAGATCGGCGAGTTCATCAAGCAGGTCAAGGACAAGAACTCCGGCGTCAAGCTCATGGGTTTTGGCCACCGCGTGTACAAGAACTACGACCCGCGCGCCAAGCTCATGCAAGAGACTTGCAATGAAGTGCTGGCCGAGCTGGGCCTGGAAAAAGACCCGCTGTTCAAGCTGGCCAAGGAACTGGAAAAGATCGCCCTGGAAGACGACTACTTCGTGCAGCGCAAGCTCTACCCGAACGTGGACTTCTACTCCGGCATCGTGCAGCGCGCGATCGGCATCCCCGTGAACCTGTTCACCGGCATCTTCGCGCTGGCCCGCACCGTGGGCTGGATCGCCCAGCTCAACGAAATGATCGGTGACCCCGAGTACAAGATCGGCCGCCCCCGCCAGCTGTTCACCGGCTCCGAACGCCGCGACGTACCGCCCCTGTCCAAGCGCTGATCGGCCGCGCGCCAGCCGTCCACGGCTGGCTGGCTGGCGGCGCGGCGCTCCCTGGGGCGCCAATCCGCGACAACCTCCCCAAGCCCGCCATTGGCGGGCTTTTTCTTTGCCTGTGCGCAAGCGCCGGGGCCGCCCCTCGCGGCCCAGGCCCCAGGCCCTGCGCCCCGCCGCATGGCGCGCGGGCCCCTCCTGCGCACCTCGGCGCAAGATGCCCCTTGACTTGGAGTGCACTCGAACTTTTAGGATCGCTTTCATGGAATCCCACCTCACCATCAACGATGTCGCACGGCGCACGGGTTTGACGGCGCACACCCTGCGCTACTACGAGCGCGCGGGGCTGATCGCACCAGTGGCCCGCGCGGCGGGCGGCCAGCGCCGCTATGCGGCAGCGGACATGGAGTGGATAGGGTTCCTGCTGCGCCTGCGCGAGACCCGCATGCCCATCGGGCAGATGCAGGCCTTCGCCAGGCTTCGCGGCGAAGGGGATGCCACGGTGCCGCAACGGCGCGCGATGCTGCAAGCGCACCTGAACGACGTGCAGGCCGCCATCGCGGCGATGCAGCAGTCGGCCCAGGTGCTGCAGGCCAAGATCGCGCACTACCGGGCGGTCGAGGTTTCCCTGGACACCGCATCCACCCCTGATGAAAGCACCCTCCATGCACCACCGCACACGCTACGAACAAGGGCTGGCCAAACTCCGCGAAATCGACGGTGAGGCTGGCGAACAGGTCATCGACAGCCTCGCCGGCATCGCACCGGACTTTGCCCGCTACCTGATCGAGTTTCCCTTCGGCGACATCTATTCACGCCCCGGCCTGGACCTCAGAAGCCGCGAGATCGCCGTCGTCGCGGCGCTCACCGCCATGGGCAACGCCACGCCGCAGCTCAAGGTGCACCTGCAGGCGGCGCTGAACGTGGGCGTCACGCGCGAGGAAATCGTCGAGGTCATCATGCAGATGGCGGTGTACGCCGGCTTTCCCGCGGCGCTCAACGGGCTGGCCGCCGCGCGCGAGGTTTTCGCGGCACCGCCGCGCAGCACGGCGCAGGCTGCTGCATGAGCGTGGGCCACGCCGGATGCGGGCGTGCTACGGCCGGGCTGCCCGTCCGGCGGCCACTAGCCGCCCGCCCTGCTGAACCGATCCCGGTACGCCAGCGGCGTGATCCCCAGATGGCGCACGAACAGATGCCGCAAGGCCTGCTCCGAACCCATGCCCATGCGCGCGGCCACGGTCTTGAGCGGCAACCCGGCCTGCGACTCGAGCAGGCGCCGCGCTCCTTCCAGCCGCGCGGACTCCACGAAGGCCGAGGGGGTCTGCCCCGTCTCCTGCGTGAACACGCGCCGGAAATGCCGCTCGCTCATCGCCGCGCGTGCCGCCAGGGCCGCCAGCGGCATGGGCTCCGCAAGATGCTCCAGCACCCAGTTCTGCACCGCCTGGATGTCGCGGTGGCCCGTGCCCTGGCTGGCCAGCTGCACGCTGAACTGCGACTGCCCGCCGGGGCGCTTGAGGTACATGACGAGGTCGCGCGCCACCTCCAGCGCCAGGGCGTGGCCAAAATCCTCTTCCACCAGCGCCAGGGCCAGGTCGATGCCCGCGGTGACGCCGGCCGAGGTCCACAGGGGGCCATCGCGCACGTAGATGGCGTCCGGGTCCACCTCGATGGCCGGATAGCGCTGGCGCAGCAGGGCCGCCACGCTCCAGTGCGTCGCGGCGCGCCGGCCGTCGAGCAGGCCGGCGGCGGCCAGGAAGAAGCTGCCCGAGCACAGGGCGATCATGCGGTCCACGCGCGGGGCCACGCTTGCCGCCCAGGCCACGAGTTCGGGAGAGGCCGCCAGCACCTGCTCGATATTGCGCGACCCCACGAGGATCACGGTGCAACCCGCGCCGCCCTGCTCCAGTTCGGCCAGGGTGTGGGTGGCATTCAGCGCCATCAAGGTGTCCGATGGCACCGCGCCCGCCTGCGCGGCCACCACGCGCACCGCGTAGCCGTCGGGCCGGCCATGCTGGCGCAGGTGCACGTTGGCATAGTCGAACACGGACATGGGGCCCACGGCCTCCAGCGCCTTGAAGCCGGGGTAGACCACGAGGTCGACGCGGTGCGGGCTGTTGGCGTGGTGGTGGTCCATGGGGTCGGTCGGCAGAGCGGAAATGAAAGGCGCCCGACTATACGGGAGGCAATGTCCGGCTGCCGCCCATGCCGTCGAATCCGGCCATAACCCCAGGATCTGCGGCCACGGGCTCCACCAGGCCCTGCACATGGCCTACAGTCATGCGGTCCCCCTGCGCGCTGCCGGCCAAAGAGCCTCGCCGCCGCCCTTCCCCGACCAACCCGTTGACCCACCATGACCCTCAAATCCAAAGCCGCCGTGGCCTTCAAGGCCGGAGAACCCCTGCAGATCGTCGAGATCGACGTGGCCCCGCCCCAGAAGGGCGAAGTGCTCATCCGCATCACCGACACCGGCGTGTGCCATACCGACGCCTTCACCCTGAGCGGTGACGACCCCGAGGGCCTGTTCCCCGTGGTGCTGGGCCATGAAGGCGCTGGCATCGTGGTGGAAGTGGGCGAAGGCGTGACCAGCGTGAAGCCCGGCGACCACGTGATCCCGCTGTACACGGCCGAGTGCGGCGAATGCCTGTTCTGCAAGAGCGGCAAGACCAACCTGTGCGTGGCCGTGCGCGCCACGCAGGGCAAGGGCGTGATGCCCGACGGCACCACGCGTTTCAGCTACAACGGCCAGCCCATCTATCACTACATGGGCTGCTCGACCTTCAGCGAGTACACGGTGGTGGCCGAGGTCTCGCTCGCCAAGATCCACCCCGACGCAAACCCCGAGCAGGTCTGCCTGCTGGGCTGCGGCGTGACGACCGGCCTGGGCGCGGTGAAGAACACGGCCAAGGTGCAGGAAGGCGACACGGTGGCGGTGTTCGGCCTGGGCGGCATTGGACTGGCGGTGATCCAGGGCGCCAAGCTGGCCAAGGCCGGGCGCATCATCGCCATCGACACCAACCCCTCCAAGTTCGACCTGGCCCGCACCTTCGGCGCCACCGACTGCATCAACCCCAAGGACTTCGACAAGCCGATCCAGCAGGTCATCGTCGAGATGACCACCTGGGGCGTGGACCATTCGTTCGAGTGCATCGGCAACGTGAACGTGATGCGCGCGGCGCTCGAATGCGCGCACCGCGGCTGGGGCCAGAGCGTCATCATCGGCGTGGCGGGCGCGGGGCAGGAGATCTCCACCCGCCCCTTCCAGCTCGTCACCGGCCGCAAGTGGCTGGGCACGGCGTTTGGCGGCGTCAAGGGCCGCAGCGACCTGCCCGGCATGGTGGAAGACGCGATGGCCGGCAAGATCCAGCTGGCGCCCTTCGTGACGCACACCATGGGCCTCAAGGACATCAACGAAGCCTTCGACCTGATGCACGAGGGCAAGTCCATCCGCTCCGTTGTCAAGTATGCCGCCTGAGCCTGCCCCGCAGGCGATCAATCAAGGTAAAAACAGCCCCTAGCGCTTATCCTTCATGCGCTGCAAGCTATCAATTTTGAAGCAATCCACATGACCACCTCCCTGGACCTGCTCGGCAGCCACGCCTGCTTTGGCGGCGATCAGCGCTTCTACCAGCACGCCTCTGCCGAGATCGGCCTGCCGATGAAGTTCTCGGTCTTCCTGCCGCCGCAGGCGCGGCAGCGCCCTGTGCCCGCCATGCTGTACCTGGCGGGGCTGACCTGCACGGAAGAAACCTTCATGGTCAAGGCCGGTGCCCAGCGCCTGGCGGCCGAGCTGGGCCTGGCGCTGGTCGCGCCCGACACCAGCCCGCGCGGTGCCAACGTGCCGGGCGAGGCCGAGAGCTGGGACTTCGGCGTGGGCGCGGGCTTCTACCTGGACGCCACGGCCGCGCCCTGGGCGCGCCACTGGCGCATGGAAAGCTACCTGATGAAGGAACTGCTGCCGCAGGTGGCGGCGCAACTGCCCATCGATGGCGAGCGCCTGGGCATCTGCGGCCACTCCATGGGCGGCCACGGCGCGCTCACCCTGGCGCTGCGCCACCCGGGGCGGTTCAAGAGCCTTTCGGCCTTTGCGCCGATCTGCGCACCCACGCAGTGCCCCTGGGGCGAGAAGGCCTTCACGGGCTACCTGGGGCCAGACCGCACAGGCTGGATCGAGCACGACGCCACGGTGCTGATGCAGCACCAGCCGGTGGCGCCCTACCCGGCCGGCATATTGATCGACCAGGGCCTGGCCGACAAGTTCTTGCCCACGCAGTTGCACCCGCATCTGTTCGAGGAGGCGTGCCAGGCCATCGGCCAGCCGCTCACCCTGCGGCGCCACGAAGGCTACGACCACGGCTACTACTTCATCCAGAGCTTCATGGCCGACCACCTGAGGCACCACGCCAGGACCCTGCAGGCCCCCGGACGTTAATGCGGCCTTAAGTCTCGGGCGCCACAGTGCGCCCATGCCTTTGATCCTGCAGCGCCTGCTGCTTTCCCATGCAGCCACGGGCGCCGGGCCCCGGTCTCCAGCCCCAGCTTCCTCCGCACCCGCACCGCGCCACCTGCACCCCGCTTGGGTGGTGGTGCTCATCAGCGCCTGGCTGGCCACGGCCTGCAACGTGCCGCTGTGGCGCGAGGTGGCCGAGCTGCCCGGCCACGGCAGCGCGCGCGGCTGGGCCTTTGCCGCGGCGTTCGTGGTCATCGTGGCCGCCGGCAACGCGGCCCTGCTGAGCCTCCTGGCCTGGCGGGGCACGCTCAAGCCCGCGGCAGCGGTGCTGGTGGTGATGGCAGCCTTCGGGGCCTACTTCATGCTCGCCTACGGCATCGCCATCGATGCCAGCATGCTCGTGAACGTGCTGCAGACCGATGCCCACGAGGCGGGCGACCTGCTCGGCTGGCGCATGGCGGGCACCGTGCTGGCGCTGGCGGTACCGCCGCTGGCGTGGCTCTACCGCACTCCGGTGCAGCGCCTGGGCGGCCTGCGGCACGCGGCCCACAACGGCGCGCTCTTGCTCGGGGCCATCGCGGTCATCGTGGTGTGCCTGCTGATGGTGTTCCAGGACTTCGCATCCACCATGCGCAACCACACCAAGCTGCGCTATCTCATCAACCCGCTCAACAGCGTGTACGCGCTGGGCAACATCGCCACCAGGCCCTTGCGCATCGACACCAGCAAACTGCTGCCGCTGGGGCGCGATGCCAGGCTGGGCGCAAGCTATGCGGGGCAGAAACAACCGCCCCTGCTGGTGCTGGTGCTGGGCGAAACCGGCCGCAGCGGCAACTTCGGGCTCAACGGCTATGGCCGTGGCACCACGCCGCTTCTTTCGGCCCGCACCGACCTCGTGAGCGCCCGCAACGCGTGGTCCTGCGGCACCAGCACCGCCGCGTCGGTGCCCTGCATGTTCTCGCACCTGGGGCGCACCGGCTACGAGGCGCGCGCCGCCAATTTCGAGAGCCTCGTCGATGTGCTGCACCACGCCGGGCTGGCCGTGCTCTGGGTGGACAACCAGTCGGGCTGCAAGGGGGTGTGCGACCGCCTGGGCGACACCAACACGTCGGCACTGCAGGACCCCGCGCTGTGCCCCACCCGGGGCGAATGCCTGGACCGCATCATGCTCAAGGACCTGGACGCCCGCATTGCCGCGCTGCCCGCCGAGCAGCGCCAGCGCGGGACCGTGGTGGTCCTGCACCAGATCGGCAGCCATGGGCCCGCCTACTCCAAGCGCTCGTCACCCGAGCACAAGAAATTCCTGCCCGAATGCACCTCCACGGCGCTGCAGGAATGCGAACGCCAGCAGGTGGTGAACGCCTACGACAACAGCATCGTGGAAACCGACTTTTTCCTCGACTCAGTGCTCAAATGGCTTTCCACGCGCTCCGAACAAGCGCAGACAGCTATGGTTTATGTAGCAGACCATGGTGAATCACTGGGCGAGAACAACCTCTACCTGCACGGCCTGCCCTACGCCATCGCGCCCGACGTGCAAAAGCACGTGCCCTGGATCACCTGGCTCTCGCCCGCCATGCAATCGCGCACGGGTGCGGCCACGGGCTGCCTGCAGCAGGACCTGGCCGAACGGCGCATCACGCACGACAACTACTTTCACTCCGTACTCGGCCTCCTGGACGTGACGACGGGGGCCTACAACCCGGACCTGGACATGTTCACCGCCTGTCGCCACCAGGCGCAGGCGATGGCCGCGCCCCCCGGCGGCAGCCGCAGGCTGTGACGGCGAGCAAGCCGGACTTGTGCGTTCCGGCCAGCTCCGGCCACTTCCACTTCCCTCGCAGCCCGGCCTGGCTCAGAACAGGCTGCCCTGCCCGCGCGCAAGCCCCGGCCTGAACTGCGACAGGTCCAGCTCCAGCCGCTCCCGGTTGAGCCCCAGCCGCCGGCACGCCCCCGCGAACCGCTGGCGCAGCATGTCCGCCCACAGGCCGCTGCCCTTCATGCGGGTGGCGAAGCTGCTGTCGTAGCTCTTGCCTGCACTGCGCTGGGCCGCATCGAGGTTGTGCAAATCCTGCACCCGCGCCATCACGCGCGCCGCGCGCTGCGGGTAGTGCACCTGCAGCCATTCGCGGAACACCGCGTCCAGCTCCCACGGCAGGCGCAGCACGGTATAGAACGCGCTCCTGGCCCCCGCATCGCGCGCGGCCTCCAGCACCTGCTCCATGTCTTCGGTGACGAAGGGGATCTGCGGGGCCACGCTCACGCCCACCGGAATGCCGGCCTCGGCCAGCGTGCGCAGCGTGCGAAGGCGCCGGTGGGGGGCGGCGGCGCGCGGTTCCATGCGGCGCGCCAGCAGCGGGTCGAGCGTGGTGATCGTCACGTACACCGCGGTCAGTTGCTGCGCTGCCAGCGGCGCGAGCAGATCGAGATCGCGCTCCACCCCGCTCGACTTGGTGATGAGCGAGAACGGGTGCCGTGCATCGCGCATCACCTCGATGAGGCCGCGCGTGAGCCTGAGTTCGCGCTCCACGGGCTGGTAGCAGTCGGTGGCCGAACCGATGTTAAGCAGGCGCGGCACATAACGCGGCTGCGCCAGTTCGCGACGCAGCACCTCGGCGATGTTGTGCTTGGCCACGATCTGGGTCTCGAAGTCGAGCCCGGGCGAAAAATTGAGATAGCTGTGCGTGGGCCGGGCGTAGCAGTACACGCAGCCGTGCTCGCACCCCCGGTAGGGATTGACGGACAGCTCGAAAAAAATGTCGGGGGAGTCGTTGGCGCAGATGGCGCTGCGGGCCGTCTCCAGGTGCACCGTGGTGGCGGGGGCGGGGGCGGGCCCGCCGCCGCCGCCATCATCATCCCCATCCGCCCCTCCCGCGCCCTGCGGGCCGTGGTTCCAGCCATCATCCACCACCTCCCGCACATCGCGGCTGAACCGGTGCGGCATGGCCGTGGCGGCCCCCCGGCCCCGGATGGCCTGCAGGGGGACGCGCACTTCCGCCGGTGCGTCGGGCAGGTCGGAGTCGGTGGCAGGGTTTGGCTTCATGGCTGTATGAATATACAGTTATTTGAAGCGAGGTGCACCGCCCTCCCCCCACCACACCCTACTCGCGGAAGAGCCTTTCGATCACCCCCCGCAGCCACTGGTTGCCCGGATCGCTCTCGAACCGGCGGCTCCAGTGCAGCGACACCGTGAAATCCCGCAGCGGCAAGGGCGGCTCGATGAGGGTGTAGCCCCCATCGGCCGCGAAGGTGCGCGCGATGTTGCGCGGCATCACCACCGCGAGGTCCGTGGCCCGCACGATGGCGGGCAGCACCATGAAGTGCTCGGTGGTCAGGCGCAGGCGGTCTTCGAGCTGCAGCATCTCCAGGATCCGCAGCGTGTCCGAATGCGTGCGCACGGCCACGAACTCCAGCTGCCGCAGGTCCTTGAGCAGGCCGGCCCCGGCGCGCCTTCGCGCGGCAAAGGGGTGGCCGGCGCGCAGGAGCACCACGTAGCGGTCCTGGATGAGCTCCACGCGCTGCGTGTCCTTCACCGTCGGCAGGAAACCAAAGGCGAAGTCGATGCGCCCGCTGTCCAGCCGCTGCGCGATCTCGCTGCGCGGCACGGGCAGCGTCTCCAGCCGCACGCCGGGTGCCTCGCGCCGCAGCGCCACCATCAGGTCCGGCAGAAAGCGGCCTTCGCCGATGTCGCTCATGTGGATGCGGAACACCTTGCGCGAATTCGCCGGGTCGAACAGCGCGGACTCGTTGAGCGCCTCCTCCAGCAGTCCGAGCGCGCCGCGCACCGCATCGGCCAGCCGGTCGGCCTTGGGCGTGGGCTCCACGCCGCCGCCCGCGCGCACGAACAACGGGTCCTTGATCAGCAGGCGCAGCCGCGTCAGCGCCTGGCTGGCGGCGGGCTGGGTGAGGTCCAGCAGTTCGGCGGCCCGGCTCACGTTGCGCGTGCGGTAGACCGCGTCGAACAGCCGCAGCAGATTGAGGTCGATGTCCTTGATATGCATTGGATGAATACCGCTTAGTCGTTTCATTGTATTGATGGATGACGCATGCCCGCCGAAGATCAAGGCCTTCCTCTTCAGCACCGCCACGCCCCATGCTCCAGGCTCTCCCCAAGAACACGGCCCCTGCCGCGCCCGCCCCCTCCAGCCGCCCCACGGTGCGCGAGGTGGTGCTCGACCTGCTGCGCGGCTTCGAGATCAACACCATCTTCGGCAACCCCGGCTCCACGGAGCTGCCGCTGTTCCTCGACTTCCCCAGCGACTTCCGCTACATCCTGGGCCTGCAGGAATCCGTGGTGGTGGGCATGGCCGATGGCTATGCGCAGGCGAGCCACAACGCCGCCTTCGTGAACCTGCATTCGGCGGCCGGCGTGGGCCATGCGATGGGCAACATCTTCACGGCGCACAAGAACCGCACGCCCATGGTCATCACGGCCGGCCAGCAGGCGCGGTCCATCCTGCCGTTCGACCCGTTCCTGTTTTCGGGCCAAGCCACCGAGCTGCCCAAGCCCTATGTGAAATGGAGCATCGAGCCCGCCCGCGCCGAGGACGTGCCGCTGGCCATCGCGCGCGCCTACTACATCGCCATGCAGCAGCCGCGCGGGCCGGTGCTGGTGTCCATCCCCGCGGACGACTGGGACAAGCCCTGCGAGCCGCTGCAGGCCCGCACCGTGAGCACCGGGTCGCGCCCCGAGCCCCGCGTGCTGCAGGCCATCGGCGACGCACTGGACGCCTCGCGGCGCCCCGTGTTCGTGGTGGGCGCCGCCGTGGACCGCGACCGCGCCTGGGACGACGTGCTGGCCCTGGCCGAGCGGCACAGCGCCGCCGTATGGATCGCCCCCATGTCCGGCCGCTGCGGCTTTCCGCAGGACCACCGCCTGTTCGCGGGCGTGCTGCCGGCCATGCGCGAGAAGATCGTGTCGCTGCTCGGCGGCCATGACCTGGTCTTTGCGCTCGGCGCCGCCGCGTTCACCTACCACGTCGAAGGCTTCGGGCCGCACGTGCCCCCCGGCGCGCATCTGGTGCAGCTGATCGACGACCCCGGCACGGCCGCCTGGACGCCCGAGGGCACCTCGGCCGTGGGCAGCGTGCGCCTGGGCGTGCAGGATCTGCTCGCACGCCCCGCGCCCGCCGGGCGCGACCTTCCCCCCGCGCGCGCCGCACGGCCGCGCGCGGAGCCCTCCGCCCTGATGAGCGTGCCCTATGTGATGCAAACGCTGGCCGAGGTGCGCGAAGCGGCCTCCATCGTGGTGGAGGAAGCCCCCAGCTCCCGCGCGGCCATGCACGCCTACCTGCCCATCCTGCAGAGCGAGACCTTCTACACCATGTGCAGCGGCGGCCTGGGCTACGGCCTGCCCGCCGCCGTGGGCGTGGCGCTGGCCAGGCCCGACCGCAAGGTCATCGGCCTCATCGGCGATGGTTCGGCGATGTACTCCATCCAGGCGCTGTGGAGCGCCGCGCAGCTCGAGCTACCCATCACGTTCATCATCCTCAAGAACCGCCGGTACGCGGCGCTGCAGGAGTTCGCGCCCACCTTCGGCTTCCACGAGGGTGACAAGCTGGAGGGCACCGACCTGCCGGACCTGGACTTCCTGGCGCTGGCCCGGGGCCAGGGCTGCGATGCCGTGCGCGTGAGCGACGCCAGCGAGCTGCCGGACGTGCTGCGCACGGCGCTGGCCCATCCGCGCGCCATCCTGGTGGAGGTGGACGTGGCCTGACACGACCGCCACGGCGAGCCCCGCCATCCCTTGGTTTCACCCCGCAAAAGAAGCACACAAGACCCGGCACGCCCGGGCCACACCTGGAGACAAGCATGCATTCATTTCCCCCTCGCACCACGCGCCGCCTGCTGGGCGCGCTAGCCCTGGCCGGCGCCGCGTCCAGCCTGCTGCTGCTGCCCGCCGCGGCACGCGCCGACACCTGGCCCGGCAAACCCATCAAGGTGGTGGTCAATTTCCCGGCGGGCGGCGCGGCGGACCAGATCGCCCGCGCGGTCACGGTGCCGCTGCAGGCCGCGCTCGGGCAGCCCGTGGTGGTGGAGAACCGGGGCGGCGCCGGCGGCAACATCGGCGGTGAAGCCGTGGCCAAGTCGCCGGCGGACGGCTACACCCTGCTCATGAGCTCGGGCGGCATGGTGTCGGTCAACCCGCACCTGTACCCCAAGATGCCGTTCGACCCCGCCAAGGACCTGGTCCCGGTGGCCGCCGCGGCGCGGGTGCTGGTGTTCCTGGAGGTCCGGCCCACGCTGCCGGTCAACAACATCCAGGAGTTCCTGAAGTACCTCAAGGCCAACCCCGGCAAGCTGACCTTCGGCACGCCGGGCAACGGCAGCTCGCCGCACCTGGCGGCCGAGATGCTCAAGGCCCAGGCCAACGTGTTCGCGGTGCATGTGCCCTATCGCGGCGCGGCCCCCGCCATGCAGGACCTGCTGGGCGGGCAGGTGGACTTCATGTTCGACCCCGGCATCGGCCTGCAGCACGTGAAGGCGGGCAAGCTCAAGCTGCTGGCGGTGGGCAGCTCCAGGCGCTCGCCGCTGTTCCCGGACGTGCCCACGCTCGAAGAGGTGGGCCTCAAGGGCTTCGATGCCGATACCTGGTTCGGCTTCTACGCCCCGGCTGGCACGCCGCCCGAGGTGGTCAGCCGCCTGAACCGCGAGATCAACAAGGTGCTGGCCACACCGGCCGTGAGGGAGCGCATCGCGGCACTCGGAGGCGTTCCCGCACCGATGTCCCCGGCCGACTTCAACGCCCGTGCATCCATCGACAGCACACGGTTTGGAGCGCTGATCAAGGCGCGCAACATCCAGGGGGATTGACCCTCCGGGCCCCCAGCGCCGTCCCCACCGGGGGAAACGGGCGGGCCGCCGTGGGGCCGCCCCGAATGACCGTGCGCGGCAGTGCGAGATTGGCGATGGTCTACAGTCCCGCGCTTTGCAACACACCACCGAGGTACCGCCATGGCGCGCAAGCCCCAGATCATCCTGTCGTCCCTGGACGTTGACCGCATCGAGGCCCTTCTGGCAGCCATTCCGGCCAGCGTCTTTCCGGGCAAGGCCGAACTGCAGGCGGAGCTGGACCGCGCCGACGTGGTGGCCCCGGAAGAAATCCCGCCGCACGTGGTCACGATGAACTCCACCGTGCAGTTCTCGATCCTGGAGACGGGAAAGGAGTTCTGCCTGACGCTCGTCTACCCCCGCGACATGGACGGCAGCGCGGACCGGATCTCGATTTTCGCGCCCGTGGGCAGCGCCCTGCTGGGCCTGTCCGTGGGCGACGAACTCGCCTGGCCCGGCCCGGGCGGCAAGTCGATGACGGTGCGGGTGAAGGACCTCCTGTACCAGCCCGAAAGCGCGGGCGAACTCCACCGCTGACCGCGCGACGAAACGTCGCCTGGCGGCACCACGCTTGGTGCCACCGCCACATGCAGTGACAATGGCATCCGCCATGACCAGCCCGCCTCCACCCCCCGACAACCCGCTCATCGAAACGTTCGACCCGGACTCGACCGTCGCCTTTCAAAGGCGGATGGAGCGCGCGCCGGAATGGTTCTGCTCGTTCCTGGCCGGCAACAGCCGCGAGAAGAGCCGCCTCAAGCGCGAGATGGCCACGATGAAGGGCTCGGTGGTGTGGCTGGTGCAGCAGCGCCGCCAGGGCAACTGGACCGCCGACGAACGCACGCACCTGCGCGATGTGATGCGGTCGGCGTCTTCCGTCAGCCCCTACCTTTTCATCTGGGTGATTCCTGGATCGATGCTGATCCTGCCCTTCATGGCCTGGTTCCTCGACCGCCAGCGCAAGCGCCGGGAACGCAAGCTGCGAGGCTGATTGCGCCAGGTGCCGCCGCGCGGCACCTCAGGGGTTTGCTGCGGCCCCCAGAACCTGTTCCTGCCTCATGCCCAGTTGCTGGATACCGCCACCAGCATGCCCGCCCCCACCAGCCCCATCTGCCAGCGCAAGGCCGTGGTCCAGGAGGGCACGTGGCGCTCCACGCGCAGATACAGCTGCCGCCCCGCCGCCAGCGACAGCACGAACGCCAGCAGCATGCCCAGCGCGTTGGGCACCGGCGATGCGGGCCACAGGTGGCTGACCACCGCGTTCACGAGCAGGCACACCGCGAAGTGCACCAGGAACACCGAGTACGACATCTGCCCGAGCTGCACCAGCGGCCCCACCCCGCGCCATGACCGCACGCCTTCCGAGCGCAGGGCAGCCACCAGGCACAGCGCCGTCACCAGGGCCACCAGGATGCGGCCACGGTGGTCAATGGCCAGCGCAACGCCCCCGAGCAGCACCATCGCGGCGAGCCAGCCCCACGCCTGGCGCGCCCGCACGGCCCAGTAGGCCAGCATGCCCAGCCCGTACGCGCCGAAGAAATACACGGCCCACATGTCCAGCTCGGGCATGCGGTTGAACACCCACAGCGACAGGGCCACGCCCGCCACGATCGCGCCCTGCGCCAGCCGCGCCGCATGCCGCCGGGCCCAGGCGCCAGGCAACGCGCGCGCTCCAGCCCATGCCAGCACGCTCACCGCGAACAGCTGAAAGTCGATGGCCACGTACCAGACGCCCGCGGAAAGCGCGCTCTCGCCGACGATGTCCTGCAGCAGCAGCGCGTTGGCCAGCAGCTGCGCCAGGGTGGGCTCGTCCGGCACGGAAGCGTGCTCCATCCACGGCCGCACCAGCGCGGCCACCACCACCGTCAGCAGCAGCGCCACGGCATAGGGCACCACCAGCCGCACGAAGCGCTTGGCGATCGCGTGGCCTGCGTGGTCGAAGCGCGGCACGCCCTGCGGCGCCAGGCTGGCGGAGGCCAGGTAGCCGCCGATCACCAGGAACACCTGCACCGCCATGCGGCCGTAGTCGTACAGCCAGGCGATGAGCCCCGGGGCCAGAGGCTGCGCGATGTCCGACATGGGCCCGTAGAAGGCCAGGTGGTGCCAGACGATAGCGATGCATGCCAGGCCTTTGGCCATGTCGATGACGGGCGTGCGGGAAAGGGAAGAGGACATGCTGCGGCAGGTAGTGGGCAAGCCGTGCGCCTACAGGAACACAGCCCAAAACCCTCTATTGTCGCCGTCCTTCGGATTCGATGCTGGTCGCCCAGGTGTCTTGCCGGATAACCCAGCCCTGCAATCCACAATTTCCTGAATTTTCAGTATTTACTGAAAATTCAGGAAATGAGGCACAATCGGTGTCCATGACCTACATCAATCATCTGCCACCCCTGAACCGCCAGTTCGTCGCCCACTTTGGCGAGATGGGCAGCCGGTGGGGGATCAACCGCACCGTGGGCCAGATGTATGCGCTCATCTTCCTGTCGCCGCGCCCGCTCAACGCGGACGAGATCGCCGAGACGCTGGAGTTCTCGCGCTCCAACGTGAGCATGGGCCTCAAGGAGCTACAGGCCTGGCGCCTGGTCAAGCTGAGCCACCAGCCCGGCGACCGGCGCGAGTACTTCGAGGCGCCCAAGGACGTGTGGGAGATTTTTCGCGTCCTGGCCGAGGAGCGCCGCCGCCGCGAGATCGAGCCCACGCTGTCGATGCTGCGCATGGCGCTGCTCGAGGAGCCCGGATCGGACGAAGAGCGCCATGCCCAGGAGCGCATGCGCGACATGCACGAACTGATCGACCGGCTCATGACCTGGTTCGACGACGTGCAGCGCCTCGCGCCCGAGACGGCGATGCAGCTCATGGGCATGGGCACCGCCGTCACCCGCGTGCTCGAATTCAAGGACCGGCTGACCGGCAAGGGCGGCCCCGCCAAGGGCAAGAGCAACCACCAGGGAGCCTGAAATCATGGACACCTTCATGCTGTCGCGGATCCAGTTCGCCGCCAACATCAGCTTTCACATCCTGTTTCCCACGATCACCATCGCGCTGTGCTGGTTCCTGGTGTTCTTCCGCTTGCGCCACTCGGCCACGCGCGGCACACCGGCCGCGCCGGGCTGGGAGCAGGCCTACTATTTCTGGACCAAGGTGTTCGCGCTGACCTTTGCCATGGGTGTGGTCTCGGGCATCACGATGAGCTTTCAGTTCGGCACCAACTGGCCGGGCTACATGGAGCACGTGGGCAACATCGCCGGGCCCCTGCTGGGCTACGAGGTGCTCACGGCCTTTTTCCTGGAGGCCACCTTCCTGGGCATCATGCTGTTCGGCCGGGGCCGCGTGTCCGAGCGCATGCACCTCGTCGCGACACTCATGGTGGCGTTTGGCACCACGCTGTCGGCGTTCTGGATCCTGAGCCTGAATTCCTGGATGCAGACCCCCGTGGGCTACGAAATCATCGACGGCAAGTTCCACGCGGTGGACTGGCTGGCGATCGTCTTCAACCCCTCCTTCCCCTACCGGCTGGGCCACAAGCTGCTGGCGTCAGCCCTGACCGCGGGCTTTCTCATCGCCGGGGTGAGCGCCTGGCAGCTCGTCAAGGGCACGGCCACCGAAGGCACCCGCAAGGCCCTGCGCACCGCCGTCGCCGCCGTCGCCATGGCGATCCCGCTGCAGATCCTCATGGGCGACATGCACGGCCTGAACACGCTGGAGCACCAGCCCGCGAAGATCGCGGCGATCGAAGGCATCTGGCACACCGAGCGGGGCGCGCCCCTCACGCTATTCGGGCTGCCCAACGAAAAGGAAGGCCGCACCGACTACGCCCTCCAGATCCCCAAGGCGGCGAGCCTGATCCTGGCGCACGACATCGATGCCGAGCTCAAGGGCCTGAACGAGTTTGCTGGCGCCCATCCCCCCGTGGCGCCGGTGTTCTGGGCGTTCCGCGTGATGGTCGGCGTGGGCATGCTGATGCTCGCGGTCGCCTGGGCGGGTGCTGTCGTGCTGTACCGCCGCCGCAGGCACGACCTGGCCACCCTGCCCCGGCCCATGCTGTACGCGCTGGTGGGCATGACGTTCTCCGGCTGGGTGGCCACCCTGGCCGGCTGGTACGTGACCGAGATCGGCCGCCAGCCCTACCTGGTCTATGGCCTGTTCAAGACCGCCGACGCCGTGGCGGCGCATCCTCCGGCCATGGTGGCCTCCACCCTGGCCGCCTACCTCACCGTGTACGTGCTGCTGCTCGCGGCCTACGTCGGGGTGATCAAGTACATGGCGGAGCACTCGGCCATGCCGGTTCCCGCCGTGGCGCCGCCCGCCGCGCCACCCCATCCGCTGTAAGGAGGACACCATGGAAATGACCCTGGCCCACACCCTGCCCCTGGCGTTCATGGCCATCATGGGCCTGGCGCTGCTCGCCTACGTGATCCTGGACGGCTATGACCTCGGGGTGGGCATCCTGCTGCCCTTCGCGAGCGATGCGGAAAAGGACGTCATGGTGTCGAGCATCGGCCCGTTCTGGGACGCCAATGAAACCTGGCTGGTGCTGGGGGTGGGCGTGCTGCTGATCTGCTTTCCGATGGCCCACGGCGTGGTGCTGTCCGCCCTGTACCTGCCCGTGGCCGTGATGCTGGTGGGCCTGATCCTGCGGGGGGTGGCGTTCGACTTCCGCGTGAAGGCCCGCGATTCGCACAAGACGGCCTGGAACCGCCTGTTTGCCGCGGGCTCGCTGGTCACCACCCTGGCCCAGGGCTGGATGCTGGGCGCCTATGTCACCGGCTTCCAGAACGACACCTGGGGCCTGCTGTTTTCCACGGGCATCGCCATCACCCTGCCCGCGGCCTACGCCATGCTCGGCGCCGGCTGGCTTCTCATGAAAACCGACGGCGCATTGCAGCGCAAGGCTGCCCGCTGGGGCCAGGGGGCCCTGTGGCCCATGGGGTTTGCGCTCATGGGCATCTCGCTGGCCACGCCGCTGGTCAGCCACACGGTGTTCGCCAAGTGGTTCGTGCTGCCCGAACTGTTCGCTCTGCTGCCGATACCGCTGGCCTGCGTGGCCGCCTTCTTCGCCATCCGCCACGTGCTGGCCACGCCCCGCGTGGTCGAGGCGGGCTATGGCTGGATCGTGTTCGCGGCCACGGTGCTGATCTTCGTGCTGGCCTTCTTCGGGCTGGCCTACAGCATCTATCCGTACATCGTGATCGACCGCCTCACGGTGTGGCAAGCCGCCAGCGCACCGGAGTCCCTCGCGGTGATCGGCATCGGGGTGGCCATCACGCTGCCGGCCATCATCGTCTACACGGTCTTCATGTACCGGGTGTTCTGGGGCAAGGCGCGGGAGCTGACCTACGGGCTGTGACACGCGCCCAGGCCCGCTGCCAGGGCGCCGTGGCCCGCCCGCAGCACGGGCGGCTTCCCCCTGGAGGCGGGCGCGCTGCGCCCCAGATATGGGATCAATACCGCAAGCTGCCCTCGGCATCCACGATGGCCAGCTCCACATAGGTGGAGCCGTTGTGGCTCCTGGGCGAATACTTGACGTTGAAGCGCCCGAACGAGATATCGCCCGCATCCTCCATGGTCTTGATGAAGGACTCCGTGCTCAGGTTGCGCCCGGTGCGGCGCAGGCCCTCCACCAGCAGCCGGGCGTGCACGAAGCCCTCGAACTGCGAGGCCGACGGCTGGGCGCTTGGTGACTTGGCGCGCAGAAGGGCCAGGTACTCGGCCACCACGGGCACCGTGGTGCTGCGCAGCGAGGGCATGATCTGCGCCAGGATGATGCCGCGCGCCTTGTCCTTGAGCTCGCGGTGGATCACGTCCATGCTGGCCACGGAAAACCCGTAGTACGCGGGCCGCGCCGCCGTGGACTGCACCGCCTTGATGTAGCTGGTGAACGTGGTGCCCGCCGTCGCCACGATGACGGCCTGGGGCTGTGCCTTGTCGGTGGCCTGCGCGGCGGCCGCGAAGTCGGGCTGCTTGGGGTCGACCTTGATCTCGGCGACGAAGGCGAGCTTTTCCTCCTCGGAGGCTTTCTTGAGCTCGGCCAGCAGCGTCTTGCCCAGGCCGTCGTCCTGGTAGAACACCGCCACGCGGCTGATGCCCTGGTGGCGCAGCTGCGAGACGATCTTGCCGGCCTCGCTGGCGTAGCCGGCCCGCACGTGAAAGACATAGGGATTCAAGGTTTCCCGAAACGCCGAGGCCCCCGTGACCGGCCCGAACAGCAGCGTGCGGTGTTCCTTGACCAGGGGCAGGATGGCCGCCGTCTGCGCCGTGCCCGTGCTGTTGTAGATCATGAAGACCTTGTCGTTCTCCAGCAGCTGGCGCGTGTTCTCCACGGCTTTCTGGGTGTCGAAGCCGTCGTCCAGCGTGGTGTAGCGGATCATGCGGCCGTGCACGCCACCCTGCGCGTTCACGGCGTCGAACATCAGCCGCGACCCTTCCCCATACTGCGCGGTCTGAGCGCCGAGCGGCCCGGAGAGCACGGCGGACGCGCCCAGGCGGATCTCGTCGCCGGTCACGCCCTCATTGCGGGCGTGCGCCCCCTGGCTGGCACAGAGGGCCAGCATCAGCCCCAGCAAACATGAACGAAGCATGGCACCTTCCCCGCGACGATGACGGACGGCGCCACACGACGCGGCACCCATCTGGTTATTAATCATCATCATTGTCCACGGGCTGCGCTGCCGTCCATTGGGGGTTTGCCCTGTCGCGACCAGCCCACACCCGCCCCACGGGGCTGCACAAACGGCTGCGCCCGCAGCGCATGGCACGCTGCGGGCGCACAAGGCAGGCCTCGCCGGGGATCAGAGCTTCAGGCGCGCCCGGGCAGCCTCGTACTCCGCGCGCAGCCGGGCCACCAGCTCGGCGGTGCTGGTCACCGCATTGATCGCGCCGATGCCCTGGCCGCAGCCCCAGATGTCCTTCCAGGCCTTCTTCGCGTCGCCGCCGAAGTTCATCTTGCTCGGGTCCGATTCGGGCAGGTTGTCGGGGTCCATGCCCGCCGCGCGGATCGACGGCGCCAGGTAGTTGCCGTGCACGCCGGTGAACAGGTTGCTGTAGACGATGTCGTCCGAGCTGCCTTCCACGATGGCCATCTTGTAGTCATCGCTGGCGCGGGCCTCGTGCGTGGCGATGAAGGCCGAGCCGATGTAGCCGAAGTCCGCGCCCATGGCCTGCGCCGCCAGCACCGCGTCGCCGCTGGCGATGGAGCCGCTCAGCGCGATGGGGCCGTCGAACCACTGGCGGATTTCCTGGATCAGCGCAAACGGGCTCTTCACGCCCGCATGGCCACCCGCACCGGCGGCCACGGCGATCAGGCCGTCGGCGCCCTTTTCAATCGCCTTGTGCGCAAACTTGTTGTTGATGATGTCGTGCAGCACCACGCCGCCCCAGGCGTGCACGGCCTGGTTCACGTCCTCGCGCGCGCCCAGGCTGGTGATGATGATCGGCACCTTGTACTTGGCGCACACCTGCATGTCGTGCTCCAGCCGGTCATTGCTCTTGTGCACGATCTGGTTGATGGCGAAGGGCGCGGCGGGCTTGTCGGGATGGGCCTTGTTGTAGGCCGCCAGGGTCTCGGTGATCTCGGCCAGCCATTCATCGAGCAGTTCGGCGGGGCGGGCATTGAGCGCGGGCATGGAGCCCACCACACCCGCCTTGCACTGCTCGATCACGAGCTTGGGGTTGCTGATGATGAACAGCGGCGAGCCGATGACGGGGAGCGACAGGTTTTGCAACACGGGAGGCAGTTTGGACATGGCGACAACTTCCTGAACAGGTTTTTGGATGAAATAGGGCTCTAGCGCTTATTCATCAAGCGCTAGCAGCTATCATTTTTATATCAATGAGCTGCCCGCTCTGCGGGCAGTCAGTCTCCTCACAACACGCTCAACCTTCAAAAGGCGTCCAGCGCCAGTTCGGTCACGCTGGCGGCGCCGTCCACGATGCTGTCGCGCAGCCCCGGTGCCTTCACCAGGATGTGCTCGGCATAGAACTGGGCCGTGGTGATTTTTGCGCGCATGAAGGCTGCGTCCTGTCCCTTGTGCAACAGGTCCTGTGCCACCAGCAGGCTGCGCGCCAGCTGCCAGCCCGCCACCACGTTGCCTGCCAGCATCAGGTAGGGCACGCTGCCCGCGAACACGGCGTTGGGCTGGGCCTTGGTGCCACCGGCCACGAAGTCGATCACGTCGAGCAGCGCCTTGCGCGCGGCCGTCAGGCGCCTGGCCACGGCCAGTGCGGCCGGGGTGCCGCTGGCCAGCAGCTCGCCTTCGGTGGTCTCGATCTGCGCGGCGATGCCCTTGGCCACCTGGCCCCCATCGCGTGCCGTCTTGCGGCCCACGAGGTCATTCGCCTGGATGGCGGTGGTGCCTTCGTAGATGGTCAGGATCTTGGCGTCGCGGTAGTACTGCGCCGCGCCGGTTTCTTCGATGAAACCCATGCCGCCATGCACTTGCACGCCCAGGCTGGTCACCTCCAGGCTGGTCTCGGTGCTGTAGCCCTTGACCAGCGGCACCATGAATTCGTAGAAGGCCTGGTTCTGCTTGCGCGTCTCGGCATCGGGGTGGTGGTGGGCGGCATCGAACGCAGCAGCCGCCACCGTGGCCATGGCGCGGCAGCCCTCCACGGTGGCGCGCATGGTCATGAGCATGCGCTTCACATCGGGATGGTGAATGATGGCGGCGCTGGCGTTGATGCTGCCGTCCACGGGGCGGCTTTGCACGCGGTCCTTGGCGTACTGCACGGCCTTCTGGTAGGCGCGCTCGGAGATCGCGATGCCCTGCATGCCCACGGCGTAGCGGGCTGCGTTCATCATGATGAACATGTATTCGAGGCCCCGGTTTTCCTGCCCCACCAGGTAGCCCACGGCGCCGCCGTGGTCGCCGAACTGCAGCACCGCCGTGGGCGATGCCTTGATGCCCAGCTTGTGCTCGATGCTCACGCAATGGGCGTCGTTGCGCGCGCCCAGGCTGCCGTCCTGGTTGACCATGAATTTGGGCACCACGAACAGGCTGATGCCCTTCACGCCATCGGGCGCGCCCGCCACCCGTGCCAGCACCAGGTGCACGATGTTCTCGGCCATGTCGTGTTCACCATAGGTGATGAAGATCTTGGTGCCGAAGATCTTGTAGGTGCCGTCGGGCTGGGGTTCGGCACGCGTGCGCACCAGGGCCAGGTCCGAGCCCGCCTGGGGTTCGGTCAGGTTCATGGTGCCGGTCCATTCGCCCGTCACCAGCTTTTCCAGGTACGTGGCCTTGAGCTCGTCACTGCCGGCCGTGAGCAGCGCCTCGATGGCGCCGTCGGTGAGCAGCGGGCACAGCGCGAAGCTCATGTTGGCGCTGTTGGTCATCTCGATGCAGGCCGCGCCGATGGTCTTGGGCAGGCCCTGGCCGCCAAAGTCGGCCGGATGCTGCAACCCCTGCCAGCCGCCTTCGCCGTACTGGCGGAAGGCTTCCTTGAAGCCGGGGGTGGTGGTGACGACACCGTCTTTCCAGCTCGACGGGTTCTTGTCGCCTTCGAAATTGAGCGGAGACAGCACCCCTTCGTTGAACTTGGCGCACTCTTCCAACACGGCGGCGGCCGTGTCCAGGCCTGCGTCTTCAAAGCCGGGGATCTGCGCGATCTGTTCAATGTTGGCCAGGTGCTCGATGGCGAACAGCATGTCCTTGAGGGGGGCGGTGTAGCTCATGGGTGTCTCCGGGGAATTTCGTCAAAAAAAAGGCATCGCGAGCGATGCCTTTGTGTGCACGGTGGCGTTCTTACAGGGCCTTGACCAGCTCTGGCACGGCCGTGAACAGGTCGGCTTCCAGGCCGTAGTCGGCCACGCTGAAGATCGGTGCCTCGGGGTCCTTGTTGATCGCCACGATCACCTTGGAGTCCTTCATGCCCGCCAAATGCTGGATGGCGCCCGAGATGCCGGCGGCGATGTACAGCTGCGGCGCCACGATCTTGCCGGTCTGGCCCACTTGCCAGTCGTTGGGGGCGTAGCCGGCGTCCACCGCGGCGCGGCTGGCGCCCAGGGCGGCACCCAGCTTGTCGGCCAGCGGGGTCATCACTTCGTCGAACTTTTCCTTGCTGCCCAGCGCCCGGCCACCGGAGACGATGATCTTGGCGGCGGTCAGTTCGGGGCGGTCGCTCTTGGCGATCTCGCTGCCCACGAAGCTGCTCTTGCCTGCATCAGCGGTAGCAGCAGCGGTTTCGACGGCGGCCGAGCCACCGGTGGCGGCTGCGGCGTCAAAGCCGGTGGTGCGCACGGTGATGATCTTCACGCTGTCGGCGCTTTGCACGGTGGCGATGGCGTTGCCCGCGTAGATGGGGCGCTCGAAGGTGTCGGCGGCGACCACCTTGGTGATGTCGCTGATCTGGGCCACGTCGAGCTTGGCGGCCACGCGGGGCGCCACGTTCTTGCCGCTGGCGGTGGCGGGGAACAGGATGTGGCTGTAGTTCGAGGCGATGGCCAGGACTTGCGCGGCGACGTTTTCTGCCAGGCCGTGTTCCAGGCCGGGCGCGTCAGCATGGATGACCTTGGCGACGCCAGCGATCTGGCCCGCGGCGGCAGCGGCAGCGCCTGCATTGTGGCCGGCGACCAGCACGTGCACGTCGCCACCGCAGGCCACGGCGGCGGTCACGGTGTTCAGGGTGGCGCCCTTGATGGACGCGTTGTCGTGTTCAGCAATAACGAGTACCGACATTTAGATCACCTTCGCTTCGTTCTTGAGTTTCTCGACCAGGGCGGCCACGTCGGCCACCTTCACGCCCGCGCCACGCTTGGCGGGCTCGGTGACCTTCAGGGTCTTCAGGCGCGGAGCCACGTCCACGCCGAGGTCTTCGGGCTTGACGGTATCGAGCTGCTTCTTCTTGGCCTTCATGATGTTGGGCAAGGTGACGTAGCGGGGCTCGTTCAGGCGCAGGTCGGTCGTGATGACCGCTGGAAGGGTCAAGGCCAGGGTTTCCAGGCCGCCGTCCACTTCACGCGTCACGCTGACCTTGTCGGCCGACAGTTCGACCTTGCTGGCGAAGGTCGCCTGGGGCAGGTCGGCCAGGGCCGCCAGCATCTGGCCGGTCTGGTTGGCGTCGTCGTCGATGGCTTGCTTGCCCAGGATCACAAGGCCGGGCTGCTCCTTGTCCACCAGGGCCTTCAGGATCTTGGCCACGGCGAGAGGCTGCAACTCGACGTCGGTTTCCACCAGGATGGCGCGGTCGGCGCCGATGGCCATGGCGGTGCGCAGGGTTTCCTGGCACTGGGCCACGCCACACGAGACAGCGATGACTTCGGTCACCAGGCCTTTTTCTTTCAGGCGCACGGCCTCTTCGACGGCGATTTCGTCAAAGGGGTTCATGCTCATCTTCACGTTGGCGATGTCCACACCCGTGTTGTCCGACTTCACGCGGACCTTCACGTTGTAGTCCACCACGCGCTTGACAGGGACCAAGACCTTCATTGCTGCGGCTCCTAGATAGAGTTGGTTGAATTGACGTTTACGTAAACTAGAACATTCTATGCCGCACTGCAACGAAAGCGCTACGGGGCCGGAACACAGACCTCACGATTCCAAAAAAAGAACGATCGTGCTTTTTGTCGATTATAGGCGAGTGCACCGGGCGCCTGTCTAGAGTCTGCTGTCGCATGCGGCACCCCCGTTCGCGGCCCCCGGGGCCCGGTCACCGCGCGGTGGCAGCCCCAGGCGCCGCTGGCGCGCCGGGTGACAGAGCCGCCGCCAGCCCCCCTTCGACCTGCACGTGCATGACCCGCTGGGGGTAGGGAATCTCGATCTGGTGGGCGCGCAAGGCGCTCAGGATGGCGCGGTTGATCTCCGAGCGCAGGCCCAGTGAGCCGTTCTCGGGGTCGGCGATCCAGAAGCCGACCGTGAACTCCAGCCCGTCGGCCCCAAACGCCGAGAGGGCCACGCTGGGGGCGGGATCGCGCAGCACCCGGCTGCTGGCCAGCGCGGCGTCCGCGAGAAGCCGGGTCACCAGGTCCACATCGCTTTCGTAGGCCACGCTCACCACGGTCGACAGCCACACGCGGGGGTCGGCCAATGACAGGTTTTCCACCCGCTGGGTGATCAGCATTTCATTGGGCACGATGGACTCGCGCCCCGTGGACGAACGCACCACGGTGTAGCGCGCATTGATGTTGGTGATGCGGCCTTCGAAATTGTCGACGCGCACGTTGTCGCCGATGCGCATGCTGCGCTCGGCCAGGATGACGAACCCGCTCACGTAGTTGGACGCCAGCTTCTGCAGGCCAAAGCCGATGCCCACGCCCACGGCACCACCCAGCACCGACAGCGCCGTCAGGTCGATGCCCACGGCCGACAGCGCCATGATGAGCCCGACGAAGATCAACAGCGCCCGCACGGCATTGCTCACCGCCTTGCGCAGCGACAGTTCCGCCCCCGTGGCCGAGCGCAGAAGGCGCGACTCGATGGCGGCGGAGATCCACAGCGCGATGAGCAGCACCGCACCGGCGGTCAGCGCGCCTTCGATGATGGTGCGCACCGACAGCGTCGCGCCCCCTACCTTCCAATGGATCTGGTCCAGCTCCTCCAGCACCAGCGGCAGCAGTCCCGTGACCCAGAGCACCATGCCCAGCCAGGCCAGCCAGGAGATGGAGCGTTCGATGGGCCGCACCCAGGCAGCGTCCGGGTATGCCACCTGCAGCACCTTCACGCCAATGCGGATCACCACCAGCGCCACCAGCACCGGGATCGCCAGCTTGAAGGCGGCCAGCGCCACCCAGTGGTGCAGCAGCGTGCGCGCCACATAGGCCAGGCTCAGCAGCACCAGCGGAAACAGCGCGCCATCCACGATGCGGGTGCCAAACAGAATGGAGCGTGGATCGCCCCGGTGCAGGCCCCGCTGCAGCAGCGAGACCAGGCCCCAGGCCAGGGCGACGCACCCCGCCAAGGCCGCCAGCTCCACCAGCACCGTCGGGCTGAGGAAGGACTGCACCCACAGGCCCACATCGTCGAGCATCGGCTTGTCCATCGTGGCGATCCTCAGCGCTTCCAGCGGGGCTGGCGTTTTTCCGCAAAGGCGCGCGCGCCCTCCTGCGCGGCCTCGTCCATCATGTTGGTGGCCATGGCCTGGCCCGCCAGCTGGTAGGCGGCATCCATGCCCAGCTCGCGCTGCTGGTACACCAGCGCCTTGCCCATGGCCACGGCCACGCGGGGCTTTTGCAGGATGGACTGCACCAGCATCTCCACCTCGGCGTCCAGCGCATCGGCGGGCACCACGCGGTTCACCAGGCCCTGTGCCAGCGCGGTGGGGGCATCGATGAAATCGCCGGTGAGCAACATTTCCATCGCCCGCTTGGCGGGCACATTGCGCACCAGCGGCACGCTGGGCGTCGCGCAGAACAGGCCGTAGTGGATGCCGCTGGTGGCAAAACTCGCGCTGTCGGCCGACACGGCCAGGTCGCACTGCGCCACCAGCTGGCAGCCCGCCGCCGTCGCCATGCCCTGCACCCTGGCGACCACGGGCACGGGCAGCTTGTGGATGGTGAGCATCATGCGGCTGCATTGGGCAAACAGCTTCTGGTAGTACGCCAGCTCCGGGTTCGCCGCCATGTCCTTGAGGTTGTGCCCGGCACAGAAGGCCTTGCCCGCTGCGGCCAGCACCACCACGCGCACAGATTCGTCGCGGTGCGCTTCGTCCAGCGCCTGTTGCAGGGCTGTCAGCATTTCAGAGCCCAACGCATTGAAGCGTGCAGGGTCGTTCAAAGTGAGGGTGATCACACCGCGCGTATCACGGGTGATCAGCAGCAGCTCGTCAGAATTCGGAATCGTCATGTTGTTTCTCCTGTGCACAGCAATGCGAGGGGCGTTTGAAACAGGCGCGCATGAGGCCAGTGCCACCGTGGAACTGGCTTCGCCAGGCCACGGGTGGCGTCCCCCTCAGGGGGAAGACGCCGCAGGCTGCTCGGGGGGAGTCAAAGATCAGCCAGGACGCGCAGATGCGCCTCCACGCTGCGCGCCAGCGGCCCCATCACATAGCCGCCCTCCAGGCACGACACGATGCGGCCCTGGGAATAGCGCCGCGCCACGTCCTTGACCCGCTGGGTGATCCAGGCGTAGTCCTGCTCGGTCAGGCCCAGCTGGCCCATGTCGTCCTCGCGGTGGCCGTCGAAGCCGGCGGAGACGAAGATCATCTCGGGCTTGAAGGCCTCCAGGCGCGGCATCCACATCATCTCGATGATCTCGCGGATGTCCATGCCACGGGTGTACGCTGGCACGGGCACGTTGACCATGTTGGGGGCCGGGTCCTGGTCGCCGCTGTACGGGTAGAACGGGTGCTGGAAGATGCTGACCATCAGCGCGCGCGGGTCGCCCGCCAGGATGTCCTCGGTGCCATTGCCGTGGTGCACATCGAAGTCCACCACCGCCACGCGCTGCAGGTTGTAGCGCTGCAGCGCATATTTGGCGGCCACCGCCACGTTGTTGAAGAAGCAAAAACCCATGGCCTTGTCGCGGCACGCATGGTGCCCGGGCGGACGCACGGAGCAGAACGCGTTCTCGACCTCGCCGGCCATCACCGCATCGGTGGCGGCCAGCGCGGCACCCGCGGCGCGCAGCGACGCCTTCCAGGTGTGGGCGTTGATGGAGGTGTCGGTGTCGATCTGCGCGTAGCTCGGGCCGCCCGCCATCAGCTCTTCGTTGAGCCGGTCGGACAGGCCCCGCAGCGCCGCGATGTGCATCCGGCCATGCGCCAGCTCGATGTCGGCCAGCGAGGCCTCGGGGGCCTCGTAGCGCTCCAGCGCATCGCCCACCCCGGTGACCAGCAAACGGTCTTCGATGGCATCGAGCCTTTCGGGGCATTCTGGGTGGCCCGGGCCCATCTCGTGCTTCCAACAATCCCGATGGGTGAAATAGCCCGTCTTGCTCACAGTCAATCCCCGTGTCTCGTATTTTTTTGGATAGTTTTCGGATAACGTCGCGCCATGACAATGAATGCACAGCACAAGATCAAATCGCTTCTGGATCAGCTTAACACGGTGATCGTGGGCAAGCAGGCCCAGGTACAGGACTGCGTGGCCTGCCTGCTGGCCGGCGGGCACCTGCTCATCGAGGATGTTCCGGGGGTGGGCAAGACCACCCTGGCCCATGCGCTGTCGCGGACTTTCGGCCTGCAGTTCTCGCGCGTGCAGTTCACGGCCGACCTGATGCCCAGCGATCTGACGGGCGTCTCGGTCTACGAGCGCGGCAAGGAAGCCTTCGTGTTCCACCCCGGCCCGGTGTTCGCCCAGGTGCTGCTGGCCGACGAAATCAACCGCGCCAGCCCCAAGACGCAAAGCGCGCTGCTCGAAGCCATGGAGGAAAAGCAGGTGTCGGTAGAGGGCGAGACGCGCGCCCTGCCCCACCCCTTCTTCGTGATCGCCACCCAGAACCCGCACGACCAGCTGGGCACCTTCGCGCTGCCCGAATCGCAGCTCGACCGCTTTCTGATGCGCATCTCCATCGGCTACCCCGACCGCGCGGCCGAGCGCGTGCTGCTGGCGGGCGCGGACCGGCGCGACATGGTGGACACCATGCTGCCCCTGCTGTCCGACGAGGAACTGGCCGAGCTGCAGCGCCAGGTGCAGGCCATCCATGCGGCCGACCCGCTGCTCAACTATGTGCAGGACCTCATTGCCGCCACGCGCTCGGGCCGGTGGTTCCTGCAGGGCCTGTCGCCCCGCGCGGGCATTGCGCTGGTGCGTGCGGCCAAGGCGCAGGCCCTCATCAGCGGGCGCGACTACGTGGCGCCCGACGACGTGCAGGCCGTGCTGCCCCAGACCATCGCCCACCGCCTGGTGCCCGTGGGCGATGCCGGACGCGGCGCGGTGGAACAGGTGCGCGCCATGGTCGAGGCCGTGCCGCTGCCGTGAAATGACAGCCGCCCATCCCCCCGCCACGCTCCGCCCGACCGGGGGCTGGCGCGCCATCCTGGCCCGGGTGAGCCCGCTTGCGCCACTGCGCCGCCGCTTCCAGCGCTGGTGGCAGGCGCGCCTGCCGCTGAGCGACACGCTCGCGCTCACGCAGCGCAATGTCTACATCCTGCCCACCGGCTCGGGCTGGATGCTGGCATTGACGCTCATCGTGCTGCTCATCGCGTCCATCAACTACCAGCTCAACCTGGGCTACCTGCTGACCTTTCTGCTGGCGGGCAGCGCCGTGGTGGGCATGCACATCTGCCACGCCAACCTGCGCGGCCTCACGCTGCACCTGAAGGCGCCCGAGCCACACTTCATGGGCACCAGCACGGCGTTTGACATCCAGCTGTCCAGCGAGCGCAAGACGCCGCGCTACGGCATCGCCCTGTCGGTGCACGGCACGGGCAAGGAGGCACACCACTGGGCCTGGACCGACGTGCCCGCGCAGGGCCAGTCGAGCGTGCAGGTCGCTTTCAAGCCCCCGCGCCGGGGCCTGCACCGCGTGCCCACGCTGACGGCCGAGACGCGCTTTCCGCTCGGCACCTTCCGCGTCTGGACATACTGGCGGCCCGCGGCCCAGGTGCTGGTCTACCCCGCGCCCGAGACCCCGGCACCGCCGCTGCCGACCGGCGAACCGCGCGCGGGCGGCGCCGGCAACACGCCCACGCAGGGCATTGGCGAATTCGACGGCGTGCGCGCCTACCGCCGGGGGGACCCGCTCAAGCTCGTGGTCTGGAAGAAGGCCGCCAAATCGCTGGGCACTGGCACGGACGACCTGGTCAGCCGCGACGCCCAGCAACCCCAACGGCACGAACTGTGGCTGGACCTGGCCCGCGCCTCGCTGCCCGACCACGAAGCCCGCATCTCACGCCTGGCCGCCTGGGTGCTGCAGGCCGACCGGCTGGGGCTGGACTATGGCCTGCGCCTGCCGGGTGTCGAGATCGCCCCGGACACGGGTGCGGCGCACCGACGAAATTGCCTGGAGGCACTGGCGCTGTGCTGAACCCCGCTTCAAAATCCGTATCCAGTGGGCCCCTGCCGCATACAGGCAAAGCGCAGGCAGCTATATTTTTTATAGCATACCCACCACTCCAAGCCGGGCCTGGACCGTTGCCATGAACCTGCGCCGGACCCTTGTTTCCCTGCCGCGCGACGCCCGCGACACGCTCTTTCTGCTGTTCGTGATCGTCTGGGTCATCGCACCTCAGGTGTCCAACCTGCCGGTGTGGACCAGCCTGCTGGCCGGCGGGCTGCTGCTGTGGCGCGGCTGGCTCGCCTGGAAAGGCCGGCCCCTGCCCGGGCGCTGGACCGTGGGCGCCCTGCTGGTGGTGGCGGTGGCGGGCACGCTGTTCACGCACCGCACCATCCTCGGGCGCGATGCGGGCGTCACCCTGGTCGTCATGCTGCTGGCGCTCAAGATGCTGGAGCTGCGCGCGCGCCGCGACGCGATGGTGGTGTTCTTCCTGGGCTTCTTCACGATGCTCAGCAACTTCTTCTTCTCGCAGTCGCTGCTCACCGCCGCCGCCATGCTGGTGGCGCTGCTGGGCCTGCTCATGGCGCTGGTCAATGCCCACATGCCGGTGGGGCGCCCGCCCCTGGCGCAGACCTTTCGCATGGCGGGCACCATGGCGCTGCTGGGGGCCCCCATCATGGTGGCGCTGTTCATGCTGTTTCCGCGCATGGCGCCGCTGTGGGGCATGCCCGGGGAGAACCTCACGGGGCGCAGTGGTCTGTCGGGCACCATGAAGATCGGCGAGATGGCCGAGATCGCGCTCGACGAACGCGTGGCCATCCGCCTGCGCTTCGCGGGGGCGCCCACCGATGTCCCGCCCCAATCGGCGCTGTACTTCCGCGGCCCCGTCATGACGGCGTTCGATGGCCGGCAATGGCAGGCCGAGCCGTTTCGGGAAGACAGCGCCTGGGCCGCACGCGCGGCCCTGCCAGCCAACCTGCAGGTCAGCGGACCGGCCGTGCGCTACGAAGTGACGCTCGAGCCCCAGCGGCAACCCTGGCTGATGGTGCTGGAAGCCACCCCCGAGGCGCCCGAGCTGCCCAACAACATGCGGGCCTACATGACCCAGGACCTGCAGTGGATGACCTCACGCCCCATCACCGAGGTGATGCGCTACCAGGCCGTGAGCTACCCCGAGTACCGCCATGGCCCCCAGCAGTCCGTGCGGCAGCTGCGCGTGTACACGGAGCTCCCCCCCGGCTTCAACCCCCGCACCCTGGCTTTGGCCGCGCAAATGCGCGCAGACCCCGCGCTGGCCAGCGGCGGAACAAGCGCGCTGGTCAATGCGGCCCTGCAGCGCCTGCGCACGGGCGGCTACACCTACACCCTCGATCCCGGCGTCTATGGCGAACACACCGCCGACGAGTTCTGGTTTGACCGCAAGGAAGGTTTTTGCGAACACATTGCCTCGGCCTTCGTGGTGCTGATGCGCGCCCTGGATGTGCCCGCACGCATCGTCACGGGCTACCAAGGGGGTGAACGCAATCCCGTGGACGGCTACTGGACCGTGCGCAATGCCGATGCCCACGCCTGGGCCGAGGTGTGGATGGAAGGCCGCGGCTGGGTGCGCGTGGACCCCACGGGCGCCGTCTCGCCAGGCCGCGTGGGGGCGTTCCAGCGCCTGCAGGCGCCCCAAGGCGCGTTTGCGGCAGCGATGGGCGCGCTCAGCCCGGGCATGGTGCAGAACCTGCGCGCCGTGTGGGAAGCCGTCAACAACAGCTGGAACCAGTGGGTGCTCAACTACACGCAGAGCCGCCAGATGGACCTGCTCAAGGCGCTGGGGTTTGAATCCCCCAGCTGGCAGGACCTCACCACCGTGCTGGGCACCCTGGTCATCGCGGCCGCGCTGGGCGGCATGGGCTGGAGCCTGTGGGAACGCAGCCAGCACGACCCCTGGCTGCGGCTGCTGGCCCGCACGCGCCAGCGCCTGGCGCGCGCGGGCCTGCCGCTGCCGGAAACCCTGCCACCGCGCGCGATGGCCGAACGGGTGCGGGCACAATTCGGGGCGCCAGCCGACGCAGTGGCAGACTGGCTGCTGCGGCTGGAGCGACTGCGCTACGCCCCCCACCCCGACACCGAACTGGGCACGCTGCGGCGCGAATTCCGCACCCTGCCCTGGCCAAGGAAATGAATCATCCCCTGAGCGGCTTCGCCGCTCCGTGCAGCCGCCAGAGACGGCAGCCCTTCGGGGCCGTCCCAGCCTGCGCTGGCAGGCCTGGAGCCGCGGCCCCCAGCTCCTTCTCTCGGCTCCGCCAGCGCGGCGGGGCTGCCCTTGCGCGGTGACGCTGGCCCGGGCCGCGCCGGTTGCGCGGCGCAGGGACACAACAAAGTAACGAACAACCGACATGAAGAAGACAGCCCGATGGGCCAATATTGCTCTATTTTTAATAGCTTCTTGCGCAATAACAGCAAGCGCCAGCCCCCAAAAACCCTCTAAATCCACCGCCACGAAGCAAAAGCCCGCGGTGCCCTATGCATCGCGCCCCGAGGCCCTGCAGTTTGCCGACGACCTGGCCGCGCGCCGCGACCTGGACCGCGAATGGGTGCGCCAGGCCATCGGGCAGGCACACTTCCTGCCACAGGTCCCCCGCCTCATGCTGCCGCCAGCCAAAGGCACCGCCAAGAACTGGCGCGTGTACCGCAGCCGCTTCATCGACCCCATCCGCATCCGCGCCGGCCAGCGGTTCTGGCAGGAGAACGAGGCCACGCTGGAGCGGGCCGAGCGCGAGTACGGCGTGCCCGCCGAGATCATCGTGGGCATCATCGGCGTGGAGACCATCTACGGCCAGCAGATGGGCACGTTCCGGGTGATGGACGCGCTGGCCACGCTGGCGTTTGATTTCCCGTCAGCCCACCCGCGTGCCAAGGAGCGCACCGCATTTTTCCGCGGTGAGCTGGAGCAGTTCCTGAGCCTCACCAACCGCAGCGACACCGACCCGTTCGAGCCCCGTGGCAGCTACGCCGGTGCCATGGGCCTGGGGCAGTTCATGCCGTCGAGCTGGGTGCGCTATGCGATTGACTTCGATGGCGACGGCCGCGTGGACCTGTTCAAGAGCCCGGCGGACGCCATCGGCTCGGTGGCCAACTACTTCCGCGGCCATGGCTGGACGCCAGGCATGCCCACGCACTTTGGCGTGCAGTTCGACGCCGCGCGCCTGCAGCTCGACGACCTGCTGGCACCCGACATCCTGCCCACCTTCAGCGTGGCCAGCATGACAGCCAAAGGCGCGGTGCTGGATGCCCAGGGCGCGCAGCACACCGGCCCGCTGGCACTGGTGGAACTGCAAAACGGCGGCGAGCCCGCCAGCTATGTGGCAGGCACCGAGAATTTCTACGCCATCACGCGCTACAACTGGTCCAGCTACTACGCGATGGCCGTGATTGAGCTGGGCCGCGAGGTGGCGGCGGCGCGAACGCGCTGATCCTGGCGCTGCGGCGGCCGGAGCAGGCGCACAGGGTCGACCGAGGGGCCGAGCACCGGATGGCCCGCAATACCCTTCGCGAGCCGAACTGCCTGGTGGGGCTGCGGATCGGAGCCAGCTGTGCTACCCGCACCGCACGCATCCGGTGGCGAAGGGGAAAGACCTGTCCTGGCCGCAGGGCCAAAGCGGGGTTTGCCAGCGCCTGCCAGCACGGTTGCGCAACTCAAGCCACAATGCGTCGCTCCCCCGCTTGCCCGGCAACCGCCGCGGCGGCACGCACTATTCCTGACCACCATCCCATGCCTGCATCACCTTCTTCCATGCCCGCTGCGGACGCGATCGTCCGTGTGCGCGGCGTGAGCAAAACCTACGCTGGCGGTTTCCAGGCACTCAAGAACATCGACCTGGACATCCGGCGCGGCGAGATCTTTGCCCTGCTCGGGCCCAACGGCGCGGGAAAGACCACGCTCATCAGCGTGATCTGCGGCATGAGCAATGCCACGGCGGGCTCCATCAGCGCCGACGGCCATGACACCGTGCGGGACTACCGCGCCGCCCGCGCGGCCATTGGCCTCGTGCCCCAGGAGCTGCACACCGATTCGTTTGAAACCGTGTGGGCCACGGTCAACTTCAGCAGAGGGCTGTTCGGCAAGGCTCCCGACCCTGCTTTCATCGAAAAGATCCTGAAGGACCTGTCGCTGTGGGACAAGAAGGACTGCAAGATCCTCGCGCTCTCGGGCGGCATGAAACGCCGCGTGCTGATCGCCAAGGCGCTGTCGCACGAGCCCAAGATCCTGTTCCTCGACGAGCCCAGCGCGGGCGTGGACGTGGAGCTGCGCCACGACATGTGGCGCCTGGTGCGGGCGCTGCGCGATGCGGGCACCACCATCATCCTGACCACGCATTACCTGGAGGAAGCCGAGGACATGGCCGACCGCATCGGCGTGATCCGCAAGGGCGAGCTGATCGTGGTGGAGGACAAAGATGTGCTGATGCGCAAGCTGGGCAAGAAGCAGCTTGCACTCACGCTGCAGCAACCGATGCAGCAGATACCCGCGTCGCTGGCCCGCTGGCCACTGGTGCTTAGCCAGGGAGGCACCATGCTCACCTACACCTTTGACACCCAGCAAGAAGACACAGGCATTGCCGCACTTTTGCGCGCGCTGGCCGAACACGGGATTGACTTCAAGGACCTGCATTCCAGCGAGAGTTCGCTCGAAGACATTTTTGTGGGCCTGGTGCACCAGGACAAGGACCAGGACCACGCCCCGTCGCAACAGAAAGCATCCCGAGCATGACCGGCCTGAACCTGCATGGCGTGCGTGCCATCTATCGCTTCGAGATGAACCGGGCCTTTCGCACCTGGATGCAAAGCCTGATCGCACCGGTGCTGTCCACAGCGCTGTACTTCATCGTCTTTGGCTCAGCCATTGGCTCGCGCATGGGCGACATCGGCGGCGTGAGCTATGGGGCCTATATCATCCCCGGCCTGCTCATGCTGTCGCTGCTGTCCGAGAGCATTTCCAACTCGGCTTTTGGCATCTACATGCCCAAGTGGTCCGGCACCATCTACGAGCTGCTCAGCGCGCCGGTCAACTGGGTCGAGGTGCTGCTGGGCTATGTCGGCGCCGCGGCCACCAAGTCGCTGCTGGTATCGGTGCTCATCCTCACCACCGCCAGGGTGTTTGTGCCCTACGAAGTGGCGCATCCAGTGTGGATGGTGGGCTTTCTGGTGCTCACCGCCGTCACGTTCTGCCTGTTCGGATTCATCATCGGCCTCTGGGCTGACAGCTTTCAAAAGCTGCAGGTGATACCGCTACTGGTCATCACACCGCTGACGTTTCTCGGCGGTGCGTTCTACAGCATCAGCATGCTGCCGCCGTTCTGGCAGACCGTTTCGCTGTTCAACCCGGTGGTCTATCTCATCAGCGGGTTGCGCTGGGCGTTCTACGGCCAGGCCGATGTCCACATCGGCGTGAGCGCGGGCATGACATTCGTGTTCATGGCCCTGTGCCTTGTCGTGGTGTGGTGGGTGTTCAAGACGGGACGGCGCATCCGGCGCTGAACGCACCGCAAGACGTGGGCTGGGCGGTGCTTCATAGAGTCAGCATTTTGAACTTGAAACAACCCGTTCGGTCTGAGCCTGCTGCAACTGGATCACCTCTTACCGCAAGACTCCTGCCCACCTTCAGCGCTGCCAGCATACAAGCAAAGGGCGGCGTGCTGGATGGCGCCGCCGCGCCCCTGGCCTCGTCGAACTACACAACGGCGTGATACGCCGAGCTACGTGCCGGGCACCGAAAACCGCTACGCCATCACCCGCTACAACTGGTCGATCTACTACGCCATGTCGGTGATCGAGCTGGGCAGCGAAGTCGCGGCTGCGCGGTCCACGCAGTAGCCGTCGACAGTCGGGCCGGCCGCCGCTGGAACCCAGCCCAGCTCCGGCGCAATGTACTGCGCGGTGTCACTCAGGATCTGCGCGTACTCGTGCACGTTGAAATCATATGGCAGTTCCAGCCGCAGCTCCTGCACGCGCGGCACGATCGGGTCCTGGCGCAGGCTTTCCAGGATCTCATCGGACGTCCCCACCAGATCGCGCGCAAACAGCGTACGGCGCTCGCCCTGGGGTGCCATCGTGCGAACCTCGCGCAGCGCCGCCCAGGCTCGGTAGCGCGCCCGGCTCGCAGCATCTGCGCTGTCCAGCGGCACGACGACCCGGCCCAGCGCCACACGCGGGGCGTGGGGAGCCGACCAGTGGGCATGAAACAGTTCGAGCTGACTGCGCTGCGCCGCGAAGAAATCGTCTGTCTGCTCACCACGGTTGAGATTGCCGATCAGCAGGTGGTAGCCCTGGGCACCCGCCCACTGCGCAGACTTCAGCGACCCGCCGCCGTACCACAGTCTCTCCACGAGCCCCGCCGCATGCGGCTGCACCCGCGGGCGCTGGCGTCCTGCGGGCGACTCCACGAAAAAGTCGTCGTCGCCGAAATAATCACCGCGCAGGTTGCTGCGCAGCCGCTCCACCCGCGCGTGCGAAAAATCGATGGCCTGCGCATCGCCGTCGAACAAACGCCCGCCCAGCAGCGGCCCGTAGGGTGGCGCCCCCGCACTCAGCCCCACCTGCAGGCGCCCGCGCGACAGCACGTCCACCGTCGCCAGGTCCTCGGCCAGCCGGAAAGGGTTCTCATACCCCATCTGGATCACCGCCGTGCCCAGCGCGATGCGCCCCGTGCGCTGCGTGGCGGCGGCCAGCAGCGTGGCCGCGGACGACACCGCCCGCTCCAGATGCCGCTGGCGCACCCACGCGCCCTGGTAGCCCAGCGCTTCCCCCAGCTCGAACAGCCGCAAGGTGTCTTCCAAACCCTGCAGCGGGCTGTCCTCGGCATAGTTGCCCGGCGTCAGAAATGCGAGATGAGAAATAGCCATGGATGAAAAAGAAAAAGGATCAACAGACGCCGATCAGACCGACAGACGCCCGCAACCGGCGCGCCCCCACGCCAGCGCACCCGTGGATCTGGCTCCGCCAGTCCACCGGGTGCGTCCCCCTGAGGGGGAAGTCGCGCAGCGGCTCAGAGGGCTTCAGAACTTGGGCAAGCCCGGGGGATTGGTTTCCGATTTGGGCAACGCTTCCTCCAGCAGACTCCAGCGCTGCAGCGCCTGCGTGTACTTGCCGTTCTTGATGAGCCCATTGGTGGCCAGCGTCAGCGCATCGGCCAGGCCCGAGCCCTTGCGCGTGGTGATGGCCACGTCGGACTTGAGCGGCCAGCCCGCGTTCACCGTGCCCACGAGCTTGATCTTGCCGTCCTTGGCCGCGTGGTAGGCCTGCGGCGCGTTGGGGTTGAAGTTGGCGTCGGCCCGGCCCGACACCACGCCCAGCAGCCGCGCGGCGTCGTCGTCGAAGTACACGGGCTCCACGGGCTTGAGGCCCGCGGCGACGTTCTGCTTGTTCCACTCCAGCAGGATGCGCTCCTGGTTGGTGCCCGATCCGGTGATGACCTTCAGCCCCGCAATGTCCTTGGGCTCCTTGATGGACGTGATCTTGCTGTCGGCGCGCACATAGAAGCCGTGCAGGCCCAGGCGGTAGGTGGAGAAGTCGTACTTCTCCTTGCGCTGCTCCGTCACGCCCACGTTGGAGATCACCGCGTCGTACTTGCCCGAGGTGAGCCCGAGCGGCCAGTCGGCCCAGGCAATCGGCAGCAGTTCGAGCTTGAGCCCCAGTGCGTCGGCAATCAGCTGTGCATAGTCCGGATCGAACCCCACCACGGTCTTGGCGTCGCTGGCATAGGTGGCGATGGGCGGCGCAAACGGCGCGATCGCCACGGTAAAGACGCCCTCCTTCACGAACTTGAAATTCTTCGGAATGGACTGGACGGCCGCTGCGTCTTTCTCGGCGCGGATGCGGCCCTTTTGCCCGGGGCTGAAGTCAAACGCGGTGGCCGCACCGGCCACGGTCCACGCGCAGGACAGCGCACACACAGAGGCAAGGGCCACCAAGCTGCGGCGCGATAGGGAATGGAGAGTCATGGAAGGTCCTTGAAAGCCGCAGCCTTACTTCTTGGGCAGGCCGGGAGGGTTGGTGCGCGAGACCTGGATGGCCTCGGACTGCAGGTTCCAGCGCTCGAGCGCCTTGGCGTAGTTGCCGTTCTTGATCTGCGCATTCAGTGCCGTGGTGATCGCGTCGGCAATGCCCGAACCCTTGCGCGAGGTCACGGCAATCTCGGCCGCCTGCGGCCAGCCGCCCGAGAAGGTGCCTACCAGTTTCGTCTTGCCATCGCGCGCGTTGTGCGCGGCGATGCCGTTGGGGGCCAGGTACGCGTCGGCGCGGCCCGAGGCCAGCGCCAGGTACAGCACCACATCGTCGTCGTAGTACTGGATGTCCACCGGCTTAAGGCCTGCGGCGATGTTCTGCTGGTTCCAGCGCAGCAGGATCTGCTCCTGGTTGGTGCTCGCGCCGACCACGACCTTCAGGCCCGCCACATCCTTCGGCTCTTTGATGGACGTGATCTTGCTGTCGGCCTTGACATACACGCCCAGCTGGTCGTTGCGGTAGGTCGAGAAGTCGAACTTCTCCTTGCGCTCCTCGGTCACGGTGACGTTGGAGATCACCACGTCGAACTTGCCGGATTGCAGGCCCAGCGGCCAGTCGGCCCAGGCCACGGACACCAGCTCCAGCTTGCGCCCCAGGCTGTCGGCCACCAGCTGCGCGATGTCCGGCGCGTTGCCCACGGGCGTCTTGTTGTCGGTGGCATAGGCGCCGAACGGCAGCCGGCCCGTGGTGGTGCCCACGGTGAGCACACCCTCCTTCGCAAACTTGAAATCCTTGCCGACGAGCTTGATCGCCTCGTCCACCTTCTGCGAGCGGGGGCGCGTGGGCTGCTCGGGACTCAGGTCGATGGCCTGCGCAGCCGCGTGGATGGGTGCCAGTGCGGCGATGGACGCAGCGGCCAGTGCAAGGGCTGCGAGGGTTCGGTTCACAAGGGTCATGGATCGGCTCCGGGGATGAAATGGATGGGTCAGGAAAGCAGGCAAATGAAGGAAGCAAAAAAATCGGGCAGATCACAGCGGCGCCCATGCCGCAGCCCGGCCTGGGCCACAGGCCGGTTGGCCCAGAAAGGCCGCTGCGGGTGAGGGAATGTGAGGCGGCCGACTGCTCAGAGCACCTTGGCCAGGAACTCCGCCGTGCGGGGGTGGTCGGGCTGGCTGAAGACCTTGGCGGGTGTGCCGGTCTCCAGCACGCGGCCCTGCTCCATGAAGACGACCGTGTCGGCCACCTCGCGGGCAAAGCCGATCTCGTGCGTCACGATGATGAGCGTGGTGCCGGTGCGGGCCAGTTCCTTGATCACATCGAGCACCTCGCCCACCAGCTCGGGGTCCAGCGCAGACGTGGGCTCGTCGAAGAGCAGCACCTTGGGCTTGAGCGCCAGTGCCCGGGCAATCGCCACGCGCTGCTGCTGGCCGCCGGAGAGCTGCCGCGGATAGCTGTGCGCCTTGTCGGACAGGCCCACGCGCGCCAGCAGCTCCAGCGCCAGGGCTTCGGCCTCTGCACGGGGCAGCCGGCGCAAGCTGACCGGGGCTTCGACGATGTTCTCCAGCACGGTGAGGTGTGGAAACAGGTTGAAGTTCTGGAACACCATGCCCACGTCCACCCGGCGTTGGAGGATGTCCTTCTCGCCCAGCTCGTACAGGGTGTCCGCGTCCTGGCGGTAGCCAATCAGCTCGCCATCGATGGCGATGAAACCATCGTCCACCCGCTCCAGGTGGTTGATGGTGCGCAGCAAGGTCGACTTGCCCGAGCCCGACTGCCCGAGGATCACCGTGACGCTGCCGGGCGGCACCGTCAGCGTCACGTCCTTCAGTACGCGCAAGGCGCCGTAGCTCTTGGACACGCCGTGGATGGTGACTTCACCACCGCGGTTGCGCTCGCCCGTCCAGCGCGGCACGGTGGTGACGGCGGGCGTGGGCGCTGCTGCCGGTGTGGTCACCGCTGTATCAGCTTGCACGGCCACGCGCCGCCCAGGCCGCAGGCGCTGCGCAATGCCGCTGAAGATCGACGGCGGCAGGCTGCGCAGCGCGCCCTTGGAAAAATACCGCTCGATGTAGTACTGCAGCAGCGACAGCACCGTGAGGATCACCAGATACCACACGGTGGCCACCATCAGCAGCGGGATCACCTCCAGGTTGCGGCGGTAGATGATCTGGATGGTGTAGAACAGCTCGGGCAGGGCCAGGATGTACACGTTGGACGTGCCCTTGGCCAGCCCGATGATGTCGTTGAAGCCCGCCGGCAATATGGACCGCATGGCCTGCGGCAGCACGATGCGGAACGCCTGGCGGCGGCGCGGCAGGCCCAGGGCGGCCGCCGCTTCCAGCTGCCTGGTCCACCGACAGGATGCCGCCGCGCACGATCTCCGACGCGAAGGCTGCCTGGTTCAGCGTGAGGCCGATCAGCGCCGCCACGAAGGGGCTGATGAGCTGCGTGGTGGGGTACGAGAAGAACGCCCAGCCGGTGAAAGGCACGCCCAGGCTCACGGTCTCGTACAGGTAGCCCAGGTTGTTGATGATGAGCAGCAGCACGATGACTGGGATGGACCGGAAGATCCAGATGAAGGTCCACGACAGCCCCGCCAGCAGCGGCGAGCGCGACACGCGGGCCAGCGCCAGCGCCGTGCCCAGCGTGAAGCCGAACAGCGCCCCCAGCGCGGTGAGCAGCAGCGTGCGGCCCAGGCCCACCAGCACGGGCTCAGAGAAGAAATACTCGCCGAAGATGCTCCAGCCCCAGCGCGGGTTGGTGAACACCGAGTACAGCACCAGCCCGATGACCACGGCGGCAAACACCGTGTCGGCGGCCCGTGCCCGGTAGCTCGCGGGCACGACTTTGTAGTGGGAATAGTCGCCTTTCACCAGGGCGGGCGATGGGGTGGCGGCCGGAGCGCTAGGCGCATGGCTGTTGGCCACTGGTGGCGCGGCAGGGGTTGGCCCCAGCGGCAGACCGGCAGCGGCGTCCAGGGTGGTGGAGGTGGACATGGTGGTGAGGTCTCGCAGGCTGTCGGGGTTCGTGGAAAAGAGCGGGGTGGGCTGGGCAGGTGTCTGTGGCGGGCTTCAGGCTGCTTGCGCCACGACCGCAGCGCGCCCCACGCCCAGGGCGTGCGGTGTGGCGGGCGCCGTCAACGTGGCGGTGGACTCCAGACCGTCCACGGCGCGCAGAGTCTTCTCGAACGGCAGATGGCGGTACGTCTCGTGCGGCAGCGATGTGTCGAACAGCGCCGTGTACCCATGGCCCAAGTACAGCCCCACGGCCTCAGGCTGGCGAAAGCCGGTGGTGAGGTACAGCCGCGCATAGCCCTGGCGCAGCGCCTGCGCTTCGAGCTCCTGCAGCACCTTGGCGGCGAGCCCTTGGCGGCGGTGGGCCGAGTGCGTCCACACGCGCTTGAGCTCCGCCGTGAGCGCGTCGCTGTGGCGCTTGAAGGCACCGCCGCCAATCGCCTGTCCGCCGCGCAGCAGCAGTACAAAGTTGCCGCCATGCTCCGGCGTGAACAGCTCGGGCGGGTACTTCTCCATCTCACGCTGCCCGCCTTCGCGGTCGTAGAACTCGCCGTAGCGCGACTCGTACTCGTGCGACAGCTCGTCGATGAGCGGGCGGGCCAGGGGATCGGCGGGCGAGGTGTAGATGAAGCTGTCATTCATGGGGAGGGCTTTCTCGTGAAAGGGTCTCAGGCCAGAAACCGCTCGGCCAGCCGCACCCAGTACGTGGCCGAGGGCGCCAGGATGGCGTCGTTGAAGTCGTAGTACGGGCTGTGCAGCGATGCGCCATCGCCATTGCCCACGAACACGTAGCTGCCCGGGCGCTTGAGCAGCATGAAGGCGAAATCCTCGCTGGCCGTGCGCGGGCGAAAGCCTGCGTCCACGCGGGCTGCGCCGAAGGTGTCGATGGCCACACTGCGTGCCAGCTCCGTCTCGGCTTCATGGTTGAGCACCGCCGGGTAGCCGGACCGGTACGACACATCGGCCGTGGCACCAAAGCTCTCGGCCTGCGCGCGGGCGATGGCCGGAATGCGCTCCTTGAGCACCTCGCGCACCTCGGGCTTGAAGGCGCGGGCCGTGAGCTTGAGCTCCACGCTCTCGGGCACCACGTTGGGCGCGTTGCCGCCGTGGATGGAGCCCACCGTGACCACGCCCATGTCGAGCGGATCGACATTGCGCGAGACTACCGTCTGCAGCGCGGTGATGATGTGCGCGCTGGCCACCACCGGGTCCACCGTCTCGTGCGGCGCGGCGCCGTGGCCGCCCTTGCCGCGCACGGTGATGGTGATCTGGTCCACCGAGGCCATGGCAGGCCCCGTCACGCAGCCGAAGTGCCCCGCGCCCACGCAGGGCCAGTTGTGCAGGCCGAACACCGCGTCGCACGGAAAGCGCTCGAACAGGCCCTCGCCGATCATGTGCTGTGCACCGCCGCCGTTCTCCTCGGCGGGCTGGAAGATGAGGTTCAGCGTGCCGTCGAAGCGGCCCGACTCGGCCAGGAAGCGCGCCGCAGCCAGCAGCACCGTGGTGTGCCCGTCGTGCCCGCAGGCGTGCATCACCCCGGCGTTCCGGCTGGCATAGGGCAGGCCCGTGGCCTCGGTGATGGGCAGTGCGTCCATGTCGGCACGGATGCCCAGGGTCTTGGTGCCCTGCCCTTTGCGCAGCGTGCCCACCAGGCCGGTGCCCGCGATGCCGGTGGTCACCTCGTACCCCCAGGACGCGAGGCGCTCGGCCACAATGGCCGAGGTGCGGTGCTCCTGGAACGACAGCTCGGGGTGCTGGTGCAGGTCCCGGCGCAATGCCTGGAACTCGTGGATGAAGGCGGCAATGCCCTCTTCCACGCTTTTCACCCGCTGCACGTCGTGTGCGGAAGCCGCTACGGGCAATGCTGCGCCCATCACGCCACCTTCTTCTCTGGCGCCGTGGCTGCGTCCGCATCGGCCTGCGCGTACCGGCTGGCCTTGCGCGGCAGGCCCAGGTGGTCGCGCAGGGTGTGGCCCGGCAGCGTGCGCTGGTAGCGGCCCCGCGACTCCAGCACCGGAATCACGTGCGCGATGAAATCATCAAGCCCCTGCGACAGCACGGGGAAGCCCAGGATGAAGCCATCGGCCGCGCCCTCATCCACCCAGCGGATGATCTCGTCGGCCACGCGCTCGCCCGTGCCGACGAACTGCGAGCGCGGCGTGGCGGCCTCCAGCGCCACCTGGCGCAGGGTCAGGCCACGTGCCTTGGCGTCGGCCTTGATGCGGTCGGTGGTGGAGCGAAAGCTGTTGCGGCCGATCTCGCCCAGCTCCGGAAAGGGCGCGTCCAGCGGGTACTGGCTGAAGTCGTGGTGGTCGAAGTAGCGGCCCAGGTAGGCCAGCGCTTCATCGACCGTGAGCAGCTCGCGGATGGCCTGGTATTTGGCGCCAGCCTCTTCCTGCGTGGCGCCCACCACGGGCCCGATGCCGGGGAAGATCTTCACGTCGTCGGCCTGGCGGCCATGCACCACGGCGCTGGCCTTGACCTTGCGCAGAAAGCTGCGCGTCTCCTCGACCGACGGCGAATGCGTGAACACCGCATCGGCGTACTTGCCCGCCAGGCCGATGCCAGCGTCGGAGGAACCCGCCTGAAAGATCACCGGCTGCCCCTGCGGCGACCGGCCGATATTGAGCGGCCCCGCCACCTGGAAGAAGCGGCCCTTGTGGTTCAGCGTGTGCAGCTTGGCGGGGTCGAAGAACTGGCCCGTGGCGCGGTTGCGCACCACGGCGTCTTCGTCCCAGCTGTCCCACAGGCCTTGCGTCACCTGCAGGTATTCGTCGGCGATCTCGTAGCGCAGCGCATGGTCGGGGTGGTTGCGGCTGTAGTTGCTGGCCGTGCCCTCCAGCGGTGTGGTCACCACGTTCCAGCCGGCGCGCCCCTTGCTGATGAGGTCCAGCGACGCGAACTGCCGCGCCACCGTGAATGGCTCGCTGTACGAGGTGGAGATGGTGCCCGCCAACCCGATCTTCGACGTCGCCACGGCCAGCGCCGACAGGATGGAGATGGGCTCGAAGCGGTTCAGAAAATGCGGGATGGACTTCGCGTTGATGAACAGCCCGTCGGCCACGAAGGCGAAGGCGATGCCGTTGGCCTCGGCCTTCCGCGTGGTCTCGATGTAGAAGTCGAGGTTGACGCTCGCGTCCGCGGGGCCTGCGGGGTGCTTCCACGAATTCATGTGGCCGCCTGCGCCATGCAGCATGACGCCGAATCGGATGGGGGATGGGGTGTTGCTCATGGTGTCTGTTCCTGGGGAAAGGGGGGCGGCCAACGGGTCAGGCCTCGGCGGTGGCATAGGCGCCCGCCAGCAACTCGACCGAGGCCAGGCGGTCGGCAAAGCCCGTGACGGGCGTGTCGACCACGAACTCTTCGATGCCGTAGCGCTCGCTGAGCGCATCGAGCTGCTCGCGCACCGTGTCGGGCGAACCGGCGATCACGTGGGGCCGGGTTTCTTCAAGCCGGTAGTCCGCCACGCCGGCCTGGCGTGCAAACTCCGCGGCGGCCTGCGCGCTGGGCAGGTTCACGCTCTGCCCGGTGGACAAATGCAGCTTGAACACGCGCAATGCGCCCACCAGGCTGTCGGCCTGCGCCTGGGTAGGGGCCACGAGCGCATAGAGCGCCAGCGAGGGGGCGCGGCCAGCGGCTTCGCGGTACACGCGCACCGTGCGCTCGATGTTGACGGGGTCGCCATTGAAATGGCCCGCGTACGTGAAGTGCCAGCCATGCCGTGCCGCCAGCGCCGCGCTGTCGGGGCTGCCGCCCAGCAGGTGGCGCTCGGGCAGGCTGGGCGGTGCGGGGTAGGCCACGGCGCCCGCCAGCGCGTGGTCCGGGTCCAGCGTGCCGTGCAGGAAGGCGTCCAGCTCCGCAAAGCGCGCGCCGAAGTCCGCAGGCCGGGATTTATCGTGCAGCGCCTGCAGCGCCCGGGTGGACAGCGGCAGGCCGCCGGGCGCCTTGCCCACGCCCAGGTCCACGCGGCCGGGCGCCAGGGACGCAAGCACCTTGAAGGCCTCGGCCACCTTGAAGGGGCTGTAGTGCTGCAGCATCACGCCGCCCGAGCCGATGCGAATGCGCGAGGTGCGCGCCAGCAGGTGGGCCACCAGCACCTCGGGCGCCGAGCCGGCCAGGCCCGGGTTGCCATGGTGCTCGGCCACCCAGAAACGGCGGTAGCCCAGCTGCTCGGCGCGCTGGGCCAGCGCTACGGTGCGCTGCAGCGCCTCGGCCGCCGTGGCTCCGTCGGGGATGGGACTTTTGTCGAGCAGGGAGAGGGTGTAGGACACGGTGGAGGCAGCGATTCGCGCATGGGTGATCAATGCGACAAATTCTGTGGCCCGACGGCCTGCACCGGTTGCGCTAACTTTTCATATCGATATGCGGCGCGCGCTGCGCCGCATACCGCCCGCGCCGTGGGTCAGGGGCGCTGCATGGTGCAGCTGTGGGGTTGCTGGGCCTTGGCGGCGGCGATCTGGCGCACCACGCGAAAGCCGTAGCCCGAGCCTTCCACGTCGAACTTCACGCCCGGTGCGCCCTTCTTGTCCATCACGCCCACCACCAGCGCCTGCTGGAACTGGTGGTCCGCCGCGCGCATGCTGCCGCCCTGGCCCGACAGCTGCACATTCGCGCTCTCCATCTGCCGCGCCACGGCCACGGCGTCGGTGCTGCCCGCGCGTTCGATGGACTGGGCCAGCGCCTCGACCATGAGCTGCATGCGCATGTGCACGTAGTCATCCTGCGGCTTGGGAAAGCGCGTGCGGAACGACTGGTAGAACGCCTCGCTCTGCGCGCCCGGCACGTTGGGCAGCCAGTCGGCCACGGCCACCACCTTGCCGATGCCCGCGTCGCCGATGGCGGCGGGCGCGCCCAGGGCGTTGCCGTAGAAGGTGTAGAAGCTGCCTTCGTAGCCCACCTCGCGCGCGGCCTTGACCAACAGCGTGAGGTCATTGCCCCAGTTGCCCGTGACCACGGCCTGCGCGCCGCTGGTCTTGATCTTCACCGCATAGGGCGCGAAGTCCTTCACCCGGCCGATGGGGTGCAGCTCGTCGCCCACCACCGTCACCTCGGGGCGTTGGGCGGCCAGCTGCTTCTTCGCCTCGCGCAGCACGGCCTGGCCGAAGCTGTAGTCCTGGCCGATGAGGTAGACGCTCTTGAGGCCCTTGTCTTCGCGCATCACTTCCATGAGCGCGGCCATGCGCATGTCCGCATGCGCGTCGAAGCGAAAGTGCCAGAAGCTGCATTTCTCGTTGGTGAGGATCGGGTCCACCGCGGAGTAGTTCAAAAAGATCACGCGCTTGTTCGGCTCGCGCTCGTTGTGCTTGTTGATGGCTTCGATCAGCACCGCCGCCGTGGCCGAAGAATTGCCCTGCAGGATGACCTGCGCGCCGTCGTCGATGGCCGCGCGCAGTGCCGACAAGGCCTCCTCGTTCTGGCCCTTGCTGTCGTAGCGCTCCAGCGCCAGCGGGCGGGGACCGCCGCTGCTGGCGGGCAACTGCACGCCGCCGCGTGCGTTCACACGCTCCATGGCCCAGTAGACGTTGCGATAGACCGCCTCGCCGGTGTTGGCGAACGCGCCCGAAAGGCTTTCGATGAGCGCCACCTTCACCGGCTTGGCCGGGGCCGCGGCCGTGGTGCCGGGCGCGGTCTGGGCATGGCTGGCGGAAAGGGGGGCCACAGCGCAGACCAGCGCCGCGGCCAGCGCCAAAACCGGTTGACGTAATGCCGCTGCGCCTGTTTTCAAGCCCACGGAGCGCAATTTATTCATGCCATTTTTCCCTTGAAAAGCAACCCGGCCGTACACAACTCCTTGGCATGCGGCGACCACGTCGAGAGCCGCGCAGTTTATAGGAGTTACCCATGATCTTCGCCCCCGTGATCCGCCGTGCCGCTTATGCCCAGTCCCCCCGTTCCGCCGACCTGGCGCTGCAGCGTTTCCTGATGGGCGCACTGGCCGCACCCGCAGCCCCGGCCTCTGCCGGCTGCGCCGTGACGCAGGACGAAAAGACCACCACCTTGCAGCTGGATGTACCGGGCCTGGCCCGCGAGCAGCTGTCCATCAGCATCGAAGGCAACCAGGTGCGCCTGCACAGCGTGGAAGGCGCGCCTCGCCAGGTGCAGCGCGCCTGGGAGCTGGCCACCGACATCGATGCCGCCAACAGCTCCGCCAAGCTGGAAAACGGCGTGCTGACCCTGACGCTGGCCCGCCTGGAGCCCGTGAGCCGGGCCACGTCTCTGAGCATCCAGTAAACGGCGGCGCTTGCACAGTTACCCGCCCGCCAGCACAGGGCGGGCCGCCTGCCGCCAGCACGACCGCTATTGATTCAATAGCTGAAAGCGCCCTTGCCGCAAGCGGTAGGAGCGTTTTTTCCTATGAAGCGACCTGCCGACAGGGCTGCGCAGCGGCCGGAGAGCGCGCTCAATGTGGCAATGCCGGAACCCGGGCCCGCGTGCGGTATTCGCTGGGGCTGCAACCCACATGTGCGCGGAACACACGGCTGAAATGGGCGCTGTTGGAGAAACCCCAGGACAGCGCGATGTCCGTGACCGACCGCTGCGCCTGCGCGCTGCTGCGCAGGTCTTGCAGGCACGCCTCCAGCCGCCGGTGCTGGATCATGGTGGCCAGCGTGTTCTCCTCGTCCGCCACCGCGTTGTACAGGTGCCGCTTGCTGCAGTTGAGCGCCTGCGCAATACGGTCGATGGTGAGGTCCGGGTCTGCGAGGTGGCGGTCGATGTACTGGCCGATACGGTCCCGCAGGGCCTCGCGCTGCGACACGGCACTGTGCTGGCCGTTGCGCTCCAGCAGCGACAGCTGCACCAGGTGCGTGATCACGTCGGCCACGCCGTCGGCAGCGGCGTCGGACATGCTGGGCAGCTCGGTGAACGCAGCGCGCATGGTGTCCCACGCCAGGCGCGACACGCCCGTGGTGCCTGAAAACCGCTGCACCATCAGGTCGTCGAGCTTGAGCTTGCGCTCGGGCAGTTGTTCCTTGGGGATCATCAGCACCATCTGGCGCACGGCCTCCGGGTTGCTCACCGCGTAGGCGCGCGTGGTGTCGTACACGCTCCATTCGCCCGGCGACAGCCACACCTGGCGGCCGTTCTGCTCGAAGCAGGCGCGCCCTTCGAGCTGCGCCACCACCTTGATGTAGGCCCGGTCGCTGCTGCGGATGAGGCTGGGGGTGCGCACCACACGGTGGCGGCTCACGTCGAGCTGGCACAGGTTGACGTAGCCCGCCTGGCCCGACGTGATGTGGCCCGCGAAGGCCTCGTCGCCAAACGCATCGGACTCCAGCCCGCCAATGAGGCGCCACACCGCATCGCCCCACAGGTGCAGGCGGTCGCGCGGTGGCACAGTGTCGGTCGATACCTCGGTCAGAGGGTGGGCCATGGGTGTCTCCAGTCGTCATGCAGACGGTGCCGCCTGTCTCAGCGGGATTATCGGCCGCGCCGCTATTCCTGCGGCGGGCACGGAAATCCGGGTAAACCCCCTGCGCCGTGCACGCTGGGACAAGGCTTTTGTGCACGCTCAGCCCAGCGTACCGGGCGGCGTCTTCCTACGATCCGGGTACGGCCTGCACTGCGCGGGCCTCCCATCCGAGGAGACACACAATGACAACGCATTCACCATCCCAACCCTCCAAGCGCCAATGGATCAAGGGGGCCGCCGCCACCGTGGGCGCGCTGGCCGTGGCGCCGCAGCTGCTGGCCCAAGGCAGTGGCAGCGCCCCCGTGCGCATCGGCTACGCGATTGCCCGCACAGGCCCCTGGGCCGCAGGCGCCCAGGTCAGCCAGGAGCCCAACTACCTGCTGTGGGCCGAACAGGTGAACGCGGCGGGCGGCCTGAGCATCAAGGGCGCCAAGCGCCCCATCGAACTCATCGGCTACGACGACCGCAGCGAGACCGAGACCTGTGTGCGCACCTTCGAGAAACTCATGGGCAGCGACAAGGTGGACCTGATCCTGCCGCCCTGGGGCTCGGGCGCCAACTTCGCCATCGCGCCGCTGGCCAACCGCTTTGGCTACCCGTTGCTGGCGCCCACCGCCCTGTCGCGCAAGCTGATCGACATGAACCTGCCCTACTTCTTCTCCCTGCTGCAGCAGCCCGACAAGATGATGGGCGCGCTGGTGGACATGCTGGTGGCCAACGGCGTGAAGTCGGTGGCCATCGTCTACATGGACGACTTGTTCGGCCTGGAAAACTTCGCGGCGCTGAACAACGCGCTCAAGAAGACCAGCATCCAGGTGGTGGAGCGCAAGAGCTACCCGCTGGGCGTGAAGGACCTGGCGCCCGTGCTGCGCGGCATCAAGGACCAGAACCCCGACGCCTTCATCGGCATCACCTACCCGCCCGACACCATCCTGGCCAGCCGCCAGGCGCGCGAGGTGGGGCTGAACCCCAAATTCTTCTACGCTTCGGTGGGCACCGCCTTCCAGCTGTACAAGAACGTGATGCAGGCCAACACCGAAGGCGTGATCGGCATGGGATCGTGGAGCGTGAAGACCAGCCCCGAGGCCAAGGCCTACTTCGACGCCCACGTGAAGAAGTTCAACAAGGAGCCCGACCGCTGGGCCAGTGGCCATGCCTGGGCGGGCCTGCAGATCCTGCAGCAGGCCGTGGAGAAGGTGGGCCTGGACCGCAAGGCGCTGCGCGAGCACATCGCCAAGAACGAGTTCAAGACCATCCTGGGCGGCATCCGCTTTGCAGGCAGCGAGAACGCCTCCATCCCTGGCACGGTGAGCCAGTGGCAGGGCAGCGACTTCGAGGTGGTGTGGCCCAAGGACCGCGCCACGGCGCAGCTGAACACCAACAAGCCTGCCTGGAAGTAAGACGGCATGTCCTTGACCTCCTGGGCCGAACTGGTCGCCAGCGGCCTCATTACCGGCGGCATCTACGCGCTGGTGGCTATGGGCCTGAACCTGCAATACGGGCTGATGCGCATCATGAACATCTCGCATGGCGAGTTCCTGATGCTCGGCGCCTTCCTCACCTGGTGGGCGCACACCGCCTGGGGCTGGTCGCCGCTGCTGCTGATGCCCATCGCCTTCATCGCGCTGTTCGTGCTGGGGGTGGCGGTGCATGCGCTGTGCTTCAAGCGCCTGGCGGCGCGCGCGCCGAACGTGGACGTGTTCGAGGCGCGCAGCCTGATGGTGGGCTTCGGCCTGATGTTCCTGGTGCAGAACACCGCCCTCTTGATCTGGGGCGGCGACCTGCGCGGCTACGAGTACCTGGCCGACCCGGTGCAGGTGGCGGGCATGCGCTTCACCGAGAACAAGCTGGTGCTGTTCGGCGTGGCGCTGGCGCTGTCGGCCGCGCTGATCGCGCTGCTCAAGCTCACCTTGCTGGGCAAGGCCGTGCGGGCGCTGATGCAGTCGCCCACGGGGGCACAGCTGGTGGGCATCAACACCCGGCGCCTGCACCCGATGATGTTCGGCATCGGCCTGGGCCTGTCGGGCGTGGCGGGGGCCCTGCTGTCGATGACCTACGAGATTTCCCCCTCGATGGGCGAGCCCTATACCGTGACGGCGCTGATCGTGATCACGCTGGGCGGCTTCGGCAGCCTGGCGGGCAGCCTGGCCGGCGGCCTGCTGCTGGGTGTGGTCGAGGCCCTGGGCATGCACTTCAGCAGCCCCTCCCTCAAGATGCTGCTGAGCTATGCGGTGTTCATCGGCGTGCTGATCTGGCGCCCCAACGGCCTCTTTTCCAAAAAATGAAATCTCTCCATTCCAACAAGCCCTGGCTGGCGCTCGCCGCGGGCACGGCCGTGGTCGGCACCCTGCCCTGGCTGGTGTCCGAGTTCGTGGCCTCAGTGCTGCTCAGTTGCCTGATGTACATCGCACTGGCCACCAGCTGGTCGCTGTTCTGCGGCGCCACGCGCTACCTCTCGCTGGCCACATCGGCCTTCTTCGGCATCGGCGCGTACGCCAGCGCCACGCTGCTGGAAGTGCTGCCCTGGCCGTTGGTGATCGTGGCCGGCGCGCTGATCGCCGCCGTGGTGGCCGTGGTCATGGGGGCCGCCGTGCTGCACCTGCGCGGCACCTACTTCGCGGTGCTGACCTTCGGCATGACGGAGCTGATCCGCCACGCGGTGACCTTTGTCGAAAAGCAGGTATCGGGCACGGTGGGCCGTGTGCTCACGGTGGTGCCCAGCAACGAGACGGTGTACCTCACGGTGCTGCTGATCGCGGCGGCGGCCATTGCGACCGCCATCGCCATCCAGCGCAGCCGCTTCGGCCTGGCGCTCTCGGGCATCGGGGCCGACGAGCAGCGTGCGCAGACCCTGGGCGTGGACACGCGCCTGGCGAAGATCGCGGGCTTCGGCATCACGGCCGCGTTTGCGGGCGCCGTGGGCGCGGCCATGGCCGTGCGCTGGACCTACATCGAACCGGCCGCCGTGTTCAGCCCCTTCATCGGCTTCCAGACGGTGCTGATCGCGCTGATCGGCGGGGCGGCCAGCATCGGCGGGCCGGTGCTCGCGGCCATCGTCTTCAGCCTGCTGGCCGAGACGCTGCGCCTGCAGCTGCCCTATGGCTACATGATGGTGCTGGGCCTGCTGCTGATCCTGTGCGTGATGTACCTGCCCAACGGGCTGGCCACGCTGTGGCAGCGCAAGCGGGCGGCCACGCCTGCAACGGAGGCCAGCCATGTCTGAAGCCCTGCTGACCATCGACAGCATGACCGTGCGCTTTGGCGGGCTGACCGCCGTGGACGGCGTGAGCGCCAGCCTGCACGCAGGCGAGCTGATCGGCATCATCGGCCCCAACGGCGCGGGCAAGACCACGTTCTTCAACGCCATCTCGGGCGTGCAGCCACCGACCTCGGGCACGCTGCACTGCGGTGCCGACAACCTGACCGGCAAGGGCCCGCACCACTATGCGGCCCACGGCATTGCGCGCACCTTCCAGACGCCGCGCGTGTTCCCGGACATGACGGTGCGCGACAACGTGCGCTTTGGCATGCAGTTCGCGGGCCGCCACCGCCAGGGGCCCGTGGGCCTGCGCAGCGAGGACGAGATCCTGGCCATGCTGGGCCTGTCGGCCTTGGCCGAGCGCCCTGCCGCCGATGTGACGCCCTCGCAGCAGCGCCTGCTGGAGATCGGCATGGCCCTGGGCACGCGCCCGCGCCTGCTGCTGCTCGACGAGGTGGCCGCCGGCCTGACCGAGGCCGAGGTCGACGCCATGGCCCAGCGCATCCGCCGCCTGCGCGACGACTGGGGCCTCACGGTGGTGTGGATCGAGCATGCGGTGACCACGCTGCTCAAGTACGTGGAGCGCGTGCTGGTGCTGCACCAGGGCCGCAAGATCGCCGATGGAACGCCCGCCGAGGTGGTGCGCAACCCGGAGGTGATCGAGGCCTACCTGGGCGATGAGATGGGCACTCAGGCAACGCCCGAAGGAGCCACGGCATGAGCGGCGCACACCTCACGGTACAAGGCCTGACCACGGGCTACAACGGCTTCCAGGTGCTGCAGGATTTATCTCTTGAGGCCCAGCCCGGCATCACGGTTATCGTCGGCCCCAACGGTGCGGGCAAGACCACGCTGCTCAAAGCGCTAGCGGGACTGCTGCCGCGCCAGGGCACGGTACTGCTCGACGGCCAGGCCGTGCCGGCCCTCAATGCGACCGCCTGCGTGCAGCGCGGCCTGGCCCTGGTGGCCGAGGGCCGCCAACTGTTCCCGCAGATGACGGTGACCGAGAACCTGGAGCTGGGCGGCTGGCTGATGCCTGCGCGTGTGCGGGCAGACCGGCTGGCCCAGGCCTTCGAGGACTTCCCGCGCCTCAAGGAACGCGCCCAGCAACTGGCGGGCACCATGAGCGGTGGCGAGCAGCAGATGGTGGCCGTGGCCCGCGCCATGATGAGCGGGCCGCGCCTGTTGATGCTGGACGAGCCCTCGCTGGGGCTGGCACCGCGCATGGTGGACGAGCTGCTGGCCATCGTGCAGCGCATCGCGGCCCAGGGCGTCACGGTGCTCATGGTGGAGCAGAACGTGCGCAAGGCGCTGCAGGTGGCCCAGCGCGGCTATGTGCTGGAGCGCGGTCGCATCGTCGCCTCGGGCGATGCCGCCACGCTGCTGCAGTCCGACGCCGTGCGCCAGGCCTACCTGGGCGTTGCCTGAACGTCCCGCACCCCATCCCCATCCGACTTTTCCTTCCTATTCATCCAGGAGACATTCCATGACTGCCATTTCCATGCTGATCAACGGCGAGCGCGTGCAGGCCACAGGCGGAGCCACCTTCGAGCGCCGCAACCCGCTGGACGGGTCCGTGGCCACCACGGCCCCGGCCGCCACGGTGGCCGATGCCAAGGCCGCCGCCGACACCGCGGCCAAGGCCTTCCCGGCCTGGTCAGCCCTGGGGCCCAATGCGCGCCGCGCGCTGCTGCTCAAGGCCGCGCACGCACTCGAAGCCAAGGGCGACGCCTTTGCTGCCGCCATGGCCGCAGAGACCGGCGCATCGGGCCTGTGGGCCGGCTTCAACGTGCACCTGGCGGCAGGACTGCTGCAGGAGGCTGCGGCCCTCACCACGCAGATCGCCGGCGAGGTGATTCCGTCGGACGTGCCCGGCAGCCTGGCCATGGGCGTGCGCCAGGCCGCAGGCGTGGTGCTGGGCATCGCGCCGTGGAACGCGCCCATCATCCTGGGGGTGCGCGCCATTGCCACGCCGCTGGCCTGCGGCAACACGGTCATCTTGAAGGGCTCGGAGCTGAGCCCCGCCACGCACGGCCTGATCATTGAGGCGCTGCAGGAAGCCGGGCTGCCCCAGGGCGTGGTGAACTTCGTGACCAACGCACCCGCCGATGCCGGTGCGGTGGTCGAGGCCATCGTGGCCCACCCGGCCGTGCGCCGCGTGAACTTCACGGGCTCCACCAAGGTGGGCCGCATCATCGCGCAGACGTGTGCCAAGTACCTCAAGCCCGTGGTGCTGGAGCTGGGTGGCAAGGCCCCGCTGCTGGTGCTGGACGATGCAGACGTGGATGCCGCGGTGGCGGGCACCGTGTTCGGCTCGTTCGCCAACTCGGGCCAGATCTGCATGTCCACCGAACGCATCGTCGTGGACAACGCCGTGGCCGACGAGTTCGTGGCCAAGCTCGGCGAGCGCGCCAAGGCCCTGCCCCTGGGCGACCCACGCAAGGGCCCGGTGGTGCTCGGCTCGGTGGTGGACATGGCCACGGTGCACCGCTGCAACGCGCTCATCGACGACGCGCTGGCCAAGGGCGCCACGCTGGTGTGCGGCGGCAAGAGCGATAGCACGCTGATGCAGGCCACCGTGCTCGACCACGTGACGGCCGAGATGGACATCTACCGCGAGGAGTCGTTCGGTCCCGTCAAGCCCGTGGTGCGCGTGAATGGTGTGGAAGAAGCCATTGCCTGCGCCAACGACAACGAGTTCGGCCTGTCATCCGCCGTGTTCAGCCGCGATGTGGCCAAGGCGTGGAACGTCGCGGCGCGCATCGAGTCGGGGATCTGTCACATCAACGGGCCGACGGTGCATGACGAGGGGCAGATGCCGTTCGGTGGGGTGAAGAGTTCGGGGTACGGGCGGTTTGGGGGGATGGCGGGGGTGCGGGAGTTCACGGAGCTGCGCTGGATCACGGTGCAGACAACCCCGAGGCACTATCCATTTTGAGGGCGTTGAAACGGCCCCCATATACGGTGGACGGGCATGAGCGTCCACCTGAATGCCGCGCGCCTGGTCAATGTCGGTCAAGCCGCCATTCACCCTCCTGCGTCCGAGCTTGAGAGGCGTATTCAAAGGTTCTGGGAAAGGTGCACAGAAATCAGCGCCCGTCGCACAACCCCGCGGGCATCGCCGATGCCTGCGCTTTTTTTCTTGACAGCTGGTAGCCCACCCCATAAGGTTGTTAGCGATTGTTTCAGCATTCATCGGCTAGTGCGCCGGCCCGGAAATAGCTGCATGCAACGAAGTCGATGGCTTCATTCTCAAAAAAGCAGGCGCCCCCCTCAGTGACCACCGCAGCGGTATCGAGGACTTGCAGTGCGGTACCGAGTGTGAAAATCCGATTTCGTGAACATGTGGCTTGAGCGGTGACAGCACACTAGATTCGCGCAATGTGCTGTCCAGCATGAATGGCGCGACAAACGAACCGCCGCAAATGTGCCTCCCACGGGAGCGGACACGCATCAGCGTTGTCAATCACTACAGCGGACAGCCAGACATGAGCAGGATTTGTTTTCGTATTGCCACAATGATTCTCTTTGTGGTTGGTTTTTCCAGCCAGGCCTGGGCCCAGGCATTCACAGAAGATTTTGACAACATCACGTTGCTCACGGGCAATGGATGGTTCATGCAGAACAACAGCACCCCGGCCGGCTCAACCAGCTGGTTCCAGGGGACAGCAACCACAGCGACGCCAACCCCCGGCCCCTTCAACGCGTATAGCGGCGCAGCCAATGCATACATTGGCGCCAACTACAACAACACCGGCAGCACCGGCACCATCAGCAACTGGCTCGCGATGCCAAACCGGACGCTGCGCAATGGGGATGTGCTGACCTTCTTCACAAGAAAACCCACGGGGACCGACTATCCCGATCGGCTGGAAGTCCGGCTGAGCACCAATGGCGCAAGCACAAATGTGGGATCAGGCGCCACCGCCGTGGGGGACTTCACGGCGCTGCTGCTCAGCGTCAATCCAACGCTGGTGGCCGGCGGCTATCCCCAGACGTGGACGCAATACACCATCACTATCTCGGGACTTCCAGCCCCCACCTCTGGACGCATGGCGTTTCGCTATTTCGTCACCTCGGCCGGTGCTCTCGGAACGAATTCCGACTACATTGGTATCGACAACACGGTGTACACACCCTATGTGTGCCCGGCATTCACGATGACACCGGGGGGCGCGCTGGCCCCGGCAGTCTGGGGTCAGGCCTATAGCACCCCCCTTTCACAGACGGGTGCACTGGGAGCGCCAAGCTATGCGGTGACTGCTGGTGCTTTGCCCCCCGGGTTGACGCTGGGTGGTAGTGGCACCATCTCCGGCACGCCAACGGCCACTGGAACCTTCAACTTCACAGTGACAGTCGCGGACGCCAGCGGCTGTTCGGGTTCGCAGTCCTACTCCATCCAGGTCGAGGCCAATGTGCCTGGCGCGCCCCAGAACGTCAGCGTCACGGCTGGCAACGGGCAAGCGACCGTGAACTGGCAAGTACCATCCCACGATGGCGGCAGCGCCATCTCCGGCTACACGGTCACAGCGGTGCAAGACAGCAGCAAAACGTGTACGACCTCGGGTGCGCTCGGCTGCACGGTCTCTGGCCTCACCAACGGATCGGCGTACAGCTTCCGCGTCGTGGCTACCAACAACAAGGGGCCTTCCGCCGCAGGCATCAGCAATGTGGTCACACCAACACTTTCGACAGTGACCGGCGCGGTACCTGGCATGTCAGGCACCGGCTCAGTCACCCTCGCTGGCGGAGGCGCAAGCTGTACGCTGGATTCCAGCTCCGCATTCACGGTGCCTTCTACGGCCCCCGCCAACCGCACCTTGCCTCACGGCGCGTTCGAGTTCCTCGCCACCGGCTGCACCGGCAGCGTCACCATCTCCATCACGTACCCGACTCCGTTGCCTGAAGGCGTGCGGTTCTGGAAGTTCGGACCGGCTACGGCAGGAGCACAGACCTCCACCTGGTTCTTATGGACCGAAGCAGCGCTCAGCCCGGACCGCCGCACAGTGACGTACAGCATCACTGACAACGGCATAGGTGATTCAGACATTGCCGCAGGGCGTATCCGCGATCCGCTGGCTCCGGCACTGGGCTCTGACCCCACCAGCATCCCGGTCAACAACCCGTGGGCACTGGCTGCACTGGCTGCCATCCTGGGTTGGATGGGACTGCGCAGGCAACAGCGCGGTTCTCCAGGATAGTTTTGTCGACGGGGCTGGAATGACCAGCCCATTTCAGCCGACTGGCACGATGGAATCCAGCGGCCACCGCGGCTTCACATCAAACGCATAGTCGGTGTTCGCCTCCTGCTGCCCCGCCTGCAGCCGCATTGCCGCCGCCATGGCGATCATGGCCCCGTTGTCGGTGCACAGGTGCAATTCGGGGTAGTGCACCCGCACCCTGGCCGCCGCGCAGGCGGCATTGAGCTGCGCCCGCAGATGCCGGTTGGCGCCCACACCACCGGCCACCACCACGCGCTTGAGGCCGGTCTGCTTGAGCGCCGCCAGCGTCTTTTTCACCAGCACCTCGACGATGGCGGCCTCGGTGCTGGCCGCCAGGTCGGCCTTGCGCGCTTCGAGCCCGTCGCCCAGTTTCTTGGCCTGGGTCAGCACGGCGGTCTTGAGCCCGGCAAAGGAGAAGTCGAGATTGCCGCTGTGCAGCAGCGGGCGCGGCAGCTTGAAGGCCGCCGGATCGCCCTGCTCGGCCAGGCGTGACAGCGCCGGCCCTCCCGGGTAGCCCAGGCCCATGAGCTTGGCCGACTTGTCGAAGGCCTCGCCCGCCGCGTCGTCGATGGTCTCGCCCAGGATCTCGTAGCGGCCCACGCCGTCCACCCGCATGAGCTGGGTGTGGCCGCCGGAGACCAGCAGGGCCACGAAGGGGAACTCGGGCGGGTCCGCGCTCAGGAAGGGCGAGAGCAGGTGCCCCTCCAGGTGGTGCACGCCCAGCACCGGCTTGTCCAGCGCCGCGCCCAGCGCGCAGGCCACGCCGGCCCCCACCAGCAGGGCACCCGCCAGGCCCGGGCCGCGCGTGTAAGCAACCACGTCCACGTCCGCCAGCGTCTGGCCGGACTCGGTCAACACTTGTGTGGCCAGCGGCAGCACGCGGCGGATGTGGTCGCGGCTGGCCAGCTCGGGCACCACGCCACCATAGGCCTGGTGCATCTCGATCTGGCTGTGCAGGGCGTGGGACAGCAGGGTGGGAACGGCATCGCCCGTGGAGCGCACCAGCGCCACGCCGGTCTCGTCGCACGAGGATTCAATTCCGAGGATCAACAGACTCATGCCCCGAGTGTAAAACCCGGGCTCGCGGGGGGCCTGATGCAAAAACCCCTGCCGGCGGTGGCCGGCAGGGGTCGTGCATCCCCAGGGTCGCAGGCCGCGCCTACCAGCGGTCCGAGCGCATGCGCAGCTCCCAGCTGCCGCTGCGCAGTTCGTACACGCCCACCGCGCCGTAGCGCTGCTCGCCCTTGTCATCCCAGGTCATCGTGCCGATCACGGGCGCGTAGCCGTTGATGCCGTGCATGGCCTTGGTGATGTCCTTGGGGTCCGCGGACTTGGCCTTCTGGATGGCCGCCGAGAGCACGTACATGCTGTCGTAGCTGTAGTGCCCGCCGTACGCGGGCGGCTTCTTGTAGGCATCGATGTACTTTTCCAGGAAGGGCTTGCCCGTGGAAAACTCCTTGGCTTCCAGCACGGGCGAGGTGGCATAGACGCCCTCGACGATGCCGGCCCCCTTGGTCATGTCGGTGGTCTTGATGGTGTCGCCGCCCAGCAGGCTCACCTTGGTGTGCCCCACCTTGCGCAGGGCTTCCAGCAACGCCAGCGCCTGGAAGTCATTGAGGGTGGAGACGATCACCTCCACCTTCGCGGCCTTGAGTTCGCCGGCCAGTTCGTCGAATGCCGTGGTCTTGTCGTCGAACGACTTGCGCACCACCACCTCTTTCTTCTCGGCCTTGAGCTGCGCGGCGGCCCCGTCGGCCAGGCCCTTGCCGTAGGGCGTGCCATCGTCCAGCGCGGCATAGCGCGCGGCACCCAGCTGGGTGGCGGCAAACGAGCCGATGGCGCGCGCCTGCAGCGTGTCGTTGCCCACCATGCGGAAGGTGGTGGAAAAACCCAGCTGCGTGAACTTGGGGTTGGTGGAGATGGCGATCTGCGCGATGTCCTTGGCCGCGTAGATGGGCGCGGTCTCGATGCTCACGCCCGAATTCAGGTGCCCGATGACGGCCACCACGCCGGCATCCACCAGCTGCTGGGCCACCGTCTTGCCGGTGGCCGCGTCGGCCTTGTCGTCCACCGCCACCACCTCCAGCGTCACCCGCTTGCCGTCCACGGTGTAGCCGCCCTTGTTCAGTTCGGCCACGGCCAGGTTCACGCCATTGAGCAAGTCCTGCCCGAGGGCGCCCAGGGGGCCGCTCAAGGGCTGCGCCACGCCGATCTTGATGGTGTCGGGCACCTTGCCGCACCCGGACAGGAGCAGCAGCGCCATGGACGCGGCGGTGGTCAAGGCCAGCCCGGCGGCGAAACGGCGCCGGTCAATATGCTTGTTCATGCGGAATCCTCATCAATATGTCAATGTGACCAGATGTATATGCGACGACGGAGGAAAGGCGCTATCGGGTATGCCCTGCCAATCGGCAAACTATTAGCAAGTTTCAGACCCTGCAAGGCAAGGCCCTTGCCGGAACCCGGCACCTGCCCGGGGCGCACCGCTTCGGCGCACCAATTTGTGGCGTAAAAATTGCTTATGCTCCGGGGTATGAACGAGTCTCTGCGCATCGTGGTGGTGGCCCCGGACCTGGCCATTGCCGACCCCGACGACGAACACGCCGTGCTGCAGGCGGAGCGTTCGCGGGCGCTGCGCATCGGGCTGCTGGAGAACAATTTCAACCTGATCGCCACGCTGCCCGCGGATGTATTCCTGAGCGAGCGGATCGCCCAGCTGCAGCCCGACCTGATCATCGTGGACGCCGAGAGCGAGGCCCGCGACGCGCTGGAACACGTGGTGGTGGCCACGCGCGACGAACGCCGCCCCATCGTGATGTTCACCAACGACGAGGACACCTCGCACGTCAAGGACGCGGTGGCCGCGGGCGTGTCGGCCTACATCGTGGCCGGCCTCGCGCCCCAGCGCATCCGCCCCATCCTGGACGTGGCGATGGCGCGCTTCCAGCACGAGCAGGCGCTGCGCGCCGAGCTCGCCGATGCCAAGACCGAGCTCAAGGACCGCAAGACCATCGACCGCGCCAAGGGCCTGCTCATGCAGCGCCAGGGCCTGACCGAGCAGGCCGCGTACGAGAAACTGCGCAAGACCGCCATGGACAAGGGCCTCAAGCTCGTGGATGTGGCCCAGCGCATGCTCGACGTGATGGACCTGCTCGGGTAAGCAGGTGACATCCTCCTGAGGCGCTGCGCGCATCGGTGCAGCCGCCAGAGGCCGCCCGCTCTCGGGGACCGTCCAGACTGCGCAGGCAGTCTTGGAGCCGCGGCCCTTGGCCCCTCCTCTCGAATCGCTGCCCGGCTCGGGAAAGGGGACGATCCCCTCGCTGCGCAGCGGTCCTTGCCCGGCATCCCCGGCCTGGGCTACGCCCAGGTCCACCGGCTTCTCCCGGATGGTGCGCCGCACAAAGGCAGTGCGGCATTCACCGCGCGCACCACCTCCGCGCGTTTGCAGGTCAAAAAGCCCCCCAGCGCTTGATCCATTTGCGCAAGCAGCTATTAATTCAATAGCAAACCATGCGCCGAACTGATGCGGAGCCCGTGCGGCAAGGCCTGGCACGCCACTTGCATTAACCCCTGCGAGACCAATGGCGGTCTCACCCCCACACAGCACGGGCCCAAAGGCGGGCCGGTGCTGGGCGAACCCTTCATCGGGTATCGCCATGGACAGAGGCGTCCCTCACCGACCGGTGCTGCATGTATGCAGGCTGCTCGGGAGGACGCCTTTTTTGTTTTCAACGCTATGAGGAAGTGCCCCATGACCGATCTGCTCAAAACCAGCCTCAACCGCCGCACCGTGCTGCAGGCCGCCACCGTGGGCGCCGTCGGCGTCAGCCCCGCGCTGCGTGCGCTGGTGCACGCCCAGGGCTCGGACGCGCCGGAGAAGAAGGAAGTCAAGATCGGCTTCATCCCGCTGACCGACTGCGCCAGCGTGGTGATGGCCTCGGTGCTCGGCATCGACAAGAAGTACGGCGTGACCATCATCCCCACCAAGGAAGCCTCCTGGGCCGGTGTGCGCGACAAGCTGGTCAACGGCGAACTCGACTTCGCCCACGTGCTGTACGGCCTGGTCTACGGCGTGCACCTGGGCCTGGCCGGGCCCAAGAAGGACATGGCCGTGCTGATGAACCTGAACCACAACGGGCAGGCCATCACGCTGTCCAAGAAGCTCGCCGACAAGGGCGCCGTCAATGGCGCGGGCCTGGCCAAGCTGATGGCCAGCGAGAAGCGCGAGTACACCTTCGCACAGACCTTCCCCACCGGCACGCACGCCATGTGGCTGTACTACTGGCTGGCGGCCAACGGCATCAACCCGATGAAGGATGCCAAGGTCATCACCGTGCCCCCGCCACAGATGGTGGCCAACATGCGCGTGGGCAACATGGACGGCTTCTGCGTGGGCGAGCCCTGGAACCACCGCGCCATCATGGACGGCATCGGCGTGACGGCCACGACCACGCAGGACATCTGGAAGGACCACCCCGAGAAGGTGCTGGGCACCACGTCCGAATTCGTGCAGAAGTACCCCAACACGGCCCGTGCCGTGACGGCCGCCATCCTGGAGGCCAGCAAGTGGATCGACGAAGGCCTGGCCAACAAGAACAAGATGGCCGAGACCATTGCCGGCAAGGCCTACGTGAACACGGGCGTCGATGCCATCAACCAGCGCATCCTGGGCCGCTACCAGGACGGCATGGGCAAGACCTGGGACGACCCCAACCACATGAAGTTCTTCAACGAGGGCACGGTGAACTTCCCCTACCTCACGGACGGCATGTGGTTCCTCACGCAGCACAAGCGCTGGGGCCTGGTCAAGGACCACCCCGACTACCTGAACGTGGCCAAGGCCGTGAACCGCATCGACGTCTACAAGCAGGCGGCCGCCGCTTCCAAGACGCCGCTGCCCAAGAGCGAAATGCGTACGAGCAAGTTCATGGACGGCGTGGTGTGGGACGGCAAGGACCCCGCCAAGTACGCCGACAGCTTCAAGATCAAGGCGTAAGCGCCCTGCCCCGTCCACCCTGCACAGGAGAACACCATGGTCAGTGCCGTCTTTCACTCCCCGCTGGATGCAGCCCCCGTGGTTGCACAGAACGCTATGAATAATGTAGCTAGCAGCGCTTCGCCCGCAAGCGCCAGAAGCCAAAAACAGTCAAAAACGGCAATGGCGGCAAGCCCTGCGCCCACGGCATCTGCAGCCCCCGCCGGTCGCGACTGGGCGGCGCTGTCGCGCGGCTTCTGGATGGCGGTGCTGCCGCCGCTGTGTGGCCTGGGCTTGCTGGTGGGTCTGTGGGCCGTGGTGTCAGCCACCACGGGCAACAGCATTCCCGGCCCGGTGGAAACCTGGAAGCAGGCGCTGGAAATCTTCAGCAACCCGTTCTACCGCAACGGTCCCAACGACCAGGGCGTGGGCTGGAACGTGCTGATGTCGCTCGAACGCGTGGCCGTGGGCTTTGGCATGGCGGCGCTGGTGGGCATTCCAGCGGGCTTCGTGATCGGGCGCTTCAACTTCCTGTCGCGCATGTTCAACCCGCTCATCAGCCTGCTGCGCCCGGTGTCTCCATTGGCCTGGCTACCGATCGGCCTCCTGGTGTTCAAGGGTGCCAACCCGGCCGCCATCTGGACGATCTTCATCTGCTCCATCTGGCCCATGATCATCAACACCGCCGTGGGCGTGCAGCGTGTGCCGCAGGACTACATGAACGTGGCCCGCGTGCTCAACCTGTCGGAGTGGAAGATCGCCACCAAGATCCTGTTCCCCGCCGTGCTGCCCTACATGCTGACCGGCGTGCGCCTGGCCGTGGGCACCGCGTGGCTCGTGATCGTGGCCGCCGAGATGCTGACCGGCGGCGTGGGCATCGGCTTCTGGGTGTGGGACGAGTGGAACAACCTCAACGTCAAGAACATCATCATCGCGATCTTCGTGATCGGCATCGTCGGGCTGGTGCTGGAGTTCGCGCTCATCAAGCTGGCCACTGCGTTCACCTTCGAAGAGGTCAAAACCTGACCCACCCCTGAGCCGCGCCTGCGGCGCGTCATCCCCTCAGGTGCCCCCCAGTGGCCCGGCCAAGCCGGTGCCGCGGCGGTCCTCGAAACAACCCGGAGTTCCTCATGCACACCTCTCTCACCACCAAGTTCATCGAAGTCCATGGCGTGGAGCAGACCTTCAAGACCGCCAAGGGCCTGTTCCCGGCGCTGCGCGACATCAACCTCACCATCGCCAAGGGCGAGTTCGTCGCGCTGATCGGCCACTCGGGCTGCGGCAAGTCCACGCTGCTGAACCTGATCGCGGGGCTGACCACGCCCACCAACGGCGCACTGCTGTGCGCCAACAAGGAGATCAGGGGCCCGGGGCCGGAGCGCGCTGTGGTGTTCCAGAACCACTCGCTGCTGCCCTGGCTCACCTGCTTTGACAACATCTACCTCGCCGTGGAACGCGTGTTTGGCGGCAAGGAAACGAAGGCCCAGCTCAGGGCCCGCACCGATGCGGCGCTGGCGCTGGTGGGCCTCACGCACGCCGGGCAAAAGCGCCCCGGCGAGATCTCGGGCGGCATGAAGCAGCGCGTGGGCATCGCCCGTGCGCTGGGCATGGAACCCCAGGTGCTGTTGATGGACGAGCCCTTCGGCGCGCTCGATGCCCTGACCCGCGCCAAGCTGCAGGACGAGCTGCTGGAGATCGTGGCGCGCACGCAAAGCACCGTGGTCATGGTCACCCACGACGTGGACGAGGCCGTGCTGCTGTCCGACAAGATCGTGATGATGACCAACGGCCCCGCCGCCACCATTGGCGAGGTGCTGGCCGTCGACCTGCCCCGCCCCCGCCGCCGCGTGGAGCTGGCCGAGGACCCGCGCTACGTGCAGTGCCGCAAGGCGGTGATCGACTTTCTGTACACGCGGCAGGCGCATGTGGAGAAGGCGGCCTGACTGCCAGAGCCTCCGGGGCTTTTCCCCGGCGGGCATCGGGAAGCGGCCTTGGCTTGGGCCAATACGGCACAATGCGGCCCCATCCGCAGGCCGCATTCGCTTCCTGTGGAAGACGGGCCTGGCATCCCGCATCCATGGCGACTTTCCACATGACATCTCCCCCTTTTTTCAGGCCCCACCAGCCCACCGCAAGCGCCGCCTTCCAGATTGACCAAGCCTTCCAACAGGCCCTGACCCTGCATCGCAGTGGACAACTGCAGGGCGCTGCCAACCTCTACCAGCAGATTCTGGCCAGGAGTCCCCATCATCCTGGCGCATTGCACATGCTGGGCGTGGTGGCGCTGGGCAGCGGCGCATTTGCAGACGCGCAACGGCTGATTGGGCAGGCAGTACGGTTGTTGCCACAGGATGCGGGTGCTCACGTGAATCTGGCTCTGGCACTGGCCGGGGGCGGCAAGCCCCACGAGGCCCTAGAGCGCATCAATCAGGCCCTAGATCTGCAGCCAGAAATGCCCGCCGCACAAATGAACCGCGTTGGCATCCTCATCAAGGCAGGTTTTCACGAAGAAGCGCTGGCCAGCGCTAGCCAACTTATCGAAGCGGGGCACGACCACCCCGAGCTACGGGTCAACCAGGGGATTGCCCTGCTGGAACTGAAAAGGTCCGAGGAAGCGATTGCCGCTTTCGAGCACGTGCTGGCGGCAGCCCCTGAAAACCTCAAGGCCCTCAACAACCTGGCGTGCGCCCTCATAGAAACAGCTCAGCTTGATGCGGCCATCGCTGCAGCCGACCGGGCGCTGGCGATTCACCCTCAGTATGCAGAGGCGTGTTTGACCAAAGCCCGCGCGCTCGCTGCGCAGGGCCTGCTTTTAGAAGCAGAACCTTTGCTGCGGCGTGCCGCCGAACTGCAGCCTGGCAATGCGCAGGTGGTGCTGGACCATGCAGGCTGCCTTCTGGACCTGCACCTCCACGAACAGGCCATTGCGCAAGTGGAAAATGCCCTTTCCATCAATCCGCAGCAAGCCAGCGCCTACGTCATCGGCGGACGGGCTCTGGCAGGAATGGGAAGGCACGATGACGCGATCGCCAACTACCAAAAGGCCCTGGAAATCGACCCCGCGCTGGAGGCTGCCCACTTTCACAAGGCGGCATCGGAAATCGACCTCAAGCGATTCACCGCCGCCATTGACAGCCTTGCGCATTGCCACGCCGATCCAGCCGTCGCGCAACCCGTGCGCATGCATATCTGCGACTGGACAGGATTCGATTCCTACCTGGAGGAATTGCGGAGCAAGGGTGCGCTGCAAAGAAGCAGCCCCTTTCCCTTCCTTGCGATAGTGGACGACCCACTCCTTCACCTCCAGCTGGCGCGTGCATATCTGAAATTGCATCGGCTGGACAAAGCTGCACAGCACAGCTTCCCTGCACGGCGGCCCGGACGCATCCGAGTGGGGTACTTCTCTGCAGACTACTTCACACATGCCACCACCTACCTGATGGCCGAACTGTTCGAAAGCCACGCCAAGGAACAGTTCGAGATTCACGCGTTTTCGCTTGGCCCCCAGGTGATGGATGGCATCCGCCGCCGTATCGAGCAGAGTGTGGACCATTTTCACGAGGTCGATGGGCGCACAGATCAGGAGATCGCCGCCATGGCTCGGGGCCTGGGAATCGACATCGCGGTCGACTTGAAAGGATTCACCCGGGATGGGCGCATGGGCATTTTTGCCAACCGCTGCGCACCCGTTCAGGTGAGCTATCTCGGCTACCCCGGCACCACCGGTGCCGATTACATGGACTATGTCATTGCAGACGAAGTCGTCATCCCCCCGGAGCACCAGGGATTCTTCACTGAAAAAGCAGTCTGGATGCCGTACAGCTACCAGGTCAACGACAGCCGCCGCCCCATCTCCGACCGCCAGTTCACACGCGCGGAACTGGGCCTGCCAGACAGCGGATTCGTTTTCTGCTGCTTCAACAACAACTACAAAATTCTTCCGGGCACCTTTGACTGCTGGATGCGCATCCTGAAGGCGGTACCTGGCAGCGTTTTGTGGCTGTTCAAGGACAACGAGGCCGCCGCCGAGAATCTCGTCAAGGAGGCCGAAAAGCGCGGCGTGGGTGGCGCTCGCCTGGTCTTTGCACAGCGGATGCCGCTGGACGACCATCTTGCGCGCCATCGGGCGGCAGATCTTTTCATCGACACCCTGCCCTATAACGCCCACACCACTGCCAGCGACGCGCTCTGGGCCGGGCTACCCGTGCTCACGCTCGCGGGCCAGGCCTTCGCGGGACGAGTGGCCGCCAGCCTGCTCACCGCAGTGGGTTTGCCCGAATTGATTACCCACACCCCGCGGGACTACGAAGCCCGTGCCATTGAACTTGCCAGCCAACCCGAGACCTTGGCGGCCGTTCGTGCCAAGCTTCAAAGGCTGCGCACCAACTCGCCGCTGTTTGATGGTCAACGCTTCACACGCGACCTCGAAACGGCCTACCGGATCATGTTCGAGCGCCAGCAAGCCGGTGAGGCTTGCGAGCCGATTCTCGTCGCCGGCTAGCAGCGGCTTCTCGGCCGATCCAGGCTGCCGGCCAACCGGTTTTCTCGCCCACGCGCCTGGGCTGCCGGGCATCTCCTGCTGTCAGCGCGCCCCAGTGATGTACTGCTCCAGCTGCTCGATGATGAATTTCTGCTCGGAAATGATGTCCTTGACCAGGTCACCGATGGAAATCATGCCCACGAGCTTGCTGCTGTCGTCCACCACGGGCAGGTGGCGCAGCCGGTTGCCGGTCATCAGCTGCATGCACTGCTCGCTGGTGTGGTCGGGCCGCACGAACAGCACGGCGGTCGTCATCACGTCCCGCACCTGGGTGACCGAGGACGTGCGCCCCATGAGCGCGATTTTTCGCGCGTAGTCCCGCTCGGTGAAGATGCCCACGATGTCGGCGCCTTCGGTCACGATCAACGCACCGATGCCCTTGTCCGCCATGAGCTTGAGCGCATCGAACACCGAAGTGGCGGGCCCGATGGTATGCACGGTGGCATCGGGTTTGGATTGAAGAATCTTGGCGACTACGGTCATTGGAACCTCCCTCGTGATGGCTGAAACAGGTACAGAGTGATTTCAGCCCATAAGCCTTGCCGATGCAACCCGCGCAAGTGCCATTCACCACACCTTTGGCGCGTTACCCACGGACTCGATGCACATGTTTCGCACTTGTTGCATTCGGGAGAACCCGAAACAAACCGAAAAGAACCGAAACCGCGCTGAGACGACGCATGCCGCGCCGCCCGGCACGATACAGCCCATGTCCAACGCGCTTTCGAAAGGATTCACCGCCCACTTCTCCTGCCACCACGATCGCTTGCGACTGGCTACCGGCCCTCGGGCCGCAGGCAGAAAGACAGGCGTCTGGATTGTTTCCAAAACTGGAACAGTTAGTTTGCGACCGAGTAGTTTTTCTTTGTACCACCGCGGCGTACAGTTCATCCCATCGATGAGCCGAACCCGCAAGGCGACTCACCGAACCCGGTTCAGAAATGGTTTTTGTCCCGGTTTTTCTGAGACGCTTTTTTCTTCCTGAAGGATTTCATCATGAACAAGACCGCCCGCTTCCTCTCCATCGCCGCCGTGGCTGCTTTCGCTTCTTTCGGTGCCCAGGCCGACGAAGCCGATGCCTCGCAGTTCGCCACGAAGTTCGAGACGAACCGCACCCGCGCCGAAGTGGCCGCCGAAGCCGCCACCGTGGCACAGACCCGCTCCATCGAGCCCGCCGGTTCGCGTGTGGTGACCTACAAGTCCACGGCCGACCGCGCCGCAGTGCGTGCCCAGGCCGCCGATGCCGTGCGCACCGGCCAGATCCCTTCGGGCGAGCGTGGTTGATCAGCGTTTGATTCGCTGAATCCAGGCCCTCTCCTGCTGCGTATTTCCAAGTACATTGCCCTCATTTTTTTGAATTTCACCGGAGTTTCACCATGAACAAGACCGCACGTTTCCTCTCCATCGCCGCCGTGGCCGCTTTCGCTTCTTTCGGTGCACAGGCCGACGAAGTCGATGCCTCGCAGTTCGCCACGAAGTTCGAAACGAACCGCACCCGTGCCGAAGTGCAAGCCGAAGCCTCGGCAGTGCCCCAAACCAGCGGTGCCATCCCCGTCGGTTCGCGTGCCTTGGTCTACACCTCCACCGCTGACCGCAACGCGGTGAATGCCCAAGCTGCAGACGCCCTGCGCACTGGCAAGATCTCGTCCGGCGAAATCGGATCCCTGTAATCCGTCCGGCCCGCGCCGCAAGGCGGTGCGGGCAGGCAGTTGCAAATGCAAAAAGGCCGAGGCCCCTTTCGGGGCCTCGGCCTTTTGTCTTTGGGAGCCGCAATGGCGTTGCGGCAGCCGCGTCTCACCCAGGCTTATTTGCTCCCACGCGCCTGCGCCACGGCGCCCTGCACGTCCTTCCACAGCGCCTCGCCCACGTTGGCGGCAATGCTGGTGTTGACCGCCCCCAGTTTCTCGCGCATGCGGCTGGCTTCTGTGGGCGACAGTTCGTTGACCTGCATGCCCTTGGCCTTGAGGTCGGCCAGCGCCTTGTCGGCCTCGGCGCGCGTATCCTGGCGCTCGAAGTCGCGGCTCTTCCTCGCGGCATCGAGCAGCACCTTCTGCTCGGCCTTGTTGAGGCCGTCCCAGTACTTCTTGCTGACCAGCACGATCCAGGGGCTGTAGACGTGGTTGGTCACCGTGAGGTACTTCTGCACCTCGTAGAACTTGCTCGACAGGATGGTGTTGTAGGGGTTCTCCTGGCCGTCCACGGTGTTGGTCTCGAGGGCGGTGAACAGTTCCGAGAACGGCAGTGGAACGGCATTGGCTCCCAGGGTCTTGAAGCTGTCGAGGAACACGTTGTTCTGCATCACGCGCAGCTTGATGCCATTCATGTCCTCCAGCTTGGTGACAGGGCGCTTGCTGTTGGTCAGGTTGCGAAAGCCGTTCTCCCAGTACACGAGGCCCACGAGGCCCTTTTCCTGCAGCTTGTCCATCACCTTCTGGCCCACGGGGCCGTCCAGCACCACATCGGCCTCCTTCGCGTTGTTGAACAGGAAGGGGGTGTCCCAGATCGCCATTTCCTTGGTGATGCCCACCAGCGTGGCGGTGGAGCCCACCATCATCTCCTGCGCACCGCCGACCAGCGCCTGCTGCATCTGCACGTCCGAGCCCAGGGCGGCGGCGCCGATGGCGCGCACCTTCATCTTGCCGCCCGAGGCCTTTTCGACCTCTTCGGCGAACAGCTTGGTGGCACGCCCCTGGTTGGACACTTCGTTGAGGCCGTAGCCAAACCGGATGATGCGTGGCTTGAAATCCTGCGCGGCGGCCTGGAACGAGCAGGCAAGGGCGGCCACCGACAAGGCGGCCAGAAGGGTGCGGCGGAAAGTTTTCATGGTTGTCTCCATTAGCGGGTGGGAAAGGAAAAAAGAGGGGAGGAAACGGGCGGTCAGCGCAGCCACACCACGGGGGCGGTGACGATCTGTGGAAAGGCGACCAGCAAGGCCAGGATCAGCACGTAGGTGAAGAGGAACGGGTTCACGCCCTTGATCACGCTGTGCATCGATATCCGCCCCACCCCGGCCACCACGTTGAGCACCGTGCCCACCGGCGGCGTGATGAGGCCGATCGCGCCGTTGAGCACGAACATCAGGCCGAAATACACCGGGTCGATGCCCGCCTTCACGGCGATGGGCAGCATCACGGGCGCGAAGATCAGGATGGTGGGCGTGAGGTCGAGCGCCGTGCCGATCAGCACCAGCACGATCATCATCACCGCCATCAGGAGGCGGGGGTTCTCCACCAGCGGACCCAGCCAGCTGGTCAGCACATTGGGCAGGTCGGCCAGCGTGATCATGTAGCTGGCCACCTGGGCGCCCGCGCAGAGGAACATCACGATGGAGGTGGTCTTGGCCGCACGCACCAGCACGCCGTAGATTTCCGCGATCTTCATTTCGCGGTGGACGAACAACGCCACCACCAGCGCGTAGAACGCGGCCACCACGGCGGCCTCGGTGGGCGTGAAGACGCCCGACTTCATGCCGCCGATGATGATCAGGGGCATCAGCATGGCCCAGAAGGCACGCACCGTGGCGCGCAGGCGGTCCTTGACGGGCAAGGGTTCGCCCTGCGGCAGGTCCATGCCGCGCAGCACCCAGCGCCAGGCGAAGATGAGGCCCGCGCCCATCATCAGGCCCGGCACGATGCCGGAGACGAACAGCGCAGAGATCGAGGTGTTGGTCGTCACGCCGTAGATGACGAACGGCATGGAGGGCGGGATGATGGGCGCGATGATGCCGCCCGAGGCGATCAGCCCGGCCGACGTGTTCATCGGGTAGCCCTGCTGGCGCATCATGGGCAAGAGGATGGTGGCCAGCGCGGCCGTATCGGCCAGCGCGGAGCCGCTCATGCTGGCCATGAGCACCGCCGCGCCGATGGCCACGTAGCCCAGGCCGCCCCGGATGTGCCCGACCCAGGCCTGCGCCATGTCGATGATGCGGCGGCTGATGCCGCCCGAGTTCATCAGCTCGCCAGCCAGGATGAAGAACGGCACGGCCAGCAGCGGAAAGCTGTCCACCCCCGCCACCAGGTTCTGGGCCAGCAGCTGCGCATCCCAGAAGTCGAGCACCCACGCCATGCCCGCGCCCGTGAGCACGAGGGCCAGGCCCATGTTCATGCCTGTGCCCATGAGCACCAGCATGCCCACGGAGAAAACAATAAAAGCCTGCGCTTCGGGTCCCAGGGACATCATCGGTTACTCCACCTCGGCGCCGTGACCCAGGTCCAGCGGCTTGCGTTGAATCAATTCGATCAGCGCCATGACGCCGATGGCGACAGCGCACAGGAAGGCGGGCAGCGGCAACAGGGCCGCCGGGTAGCCCAGCACCACGGAATGGCTGTCCATGCCGACGATCACCTGGTGCCAGGCGCCCCAGGCCAGCATCGCGCAGGCCGCGATCACCAGCAGCCGGATCAACGCCGTGAGCGCGCCAAATGCCAGGGGACGCTTGGCGAGCAGGCCCGCCAGGCTGGTGAAGGCCATGTGCTCGCCGGCGGGGTAGGCCGCCGCGGCGCCAATGAAAACCATCCACACGAAAAGCAGACGCGAGAGTTCTTCGCTCGCCACGACGCCACTGCCAAAGCCGTAGCGCAGCACCACATTCACGAACACGGCCACGGCCATCACGGCCAGGCAGGCGGCCATGAGCACCTGGGAGGCGGCAACGTACCGGCTGGGCCGCACGGGGGTGGAATCTTCCGGGGTGGTCATGCGGCCTCCGTGGCGGCGATCCAGGCCGAGGCCTGCTGTTGAAGAACGGCCAGGGCGGCCAGTGCATCCAGCCGCAGCACGCCCGCCTCGCCCACGGGCGACTCGAGCGTGGCGAACTGGCTATCCACCAGCGCGCTGGAAAAGAAGTGGGTCCCGGCACGGTCGGCCACGCGCTGGCCCGCGCTGGCACGGTCGATCTCCAGGAAAACGAACCGCAGCCCCGGGCAGGCATCGCGCAGGCGGTCCCGGTAGGACTTCTTGAGCGCGGAGCACGTCAGGACCGCGCCATGGGGCTGCGCCTGCAGCAGCTGCCCGAGCGTGGCGAGCCACCCCTCGCGGTCTGCATCGGTCAGCGCGATGCCCTGGCGCATCTTTTCACGGCTCGCCGGGCTGTGGTGGTCGTCTCCCTCGATCAGCGGCAGGCCCTCGGCTTGCGCCAGGGCCGAGCCCAGGCTCGACTTGCCGCAGCCCGCCACGCCCATGACCACCAGAAAAACCGTTGACGGCAAGACACTCATATTGGTAGCGCTATCCAATTGATCCATAAAAAAGGCACCCTGGCTGGATGCCGCAATAACCGTGGCAACTTTTGCAACTTCGTCCAAAATGGGCGTCAATGCCTTGTCCCATCGTTTGGACAGCGCTATCCTAACTACATCGATCCGCACCCCAATAAGGGTTAACCCTTGAACAAACCCGAGACAAGGCGCCGCTCCAGCGGCCGCATGACACTGAGCGACGTGGCCCAGGCCGCCGAGGTCAGCCCCATCACCGCCTCCCGCGCGCTGCGCGGCGAGCGCGGCGTGGCGCAGGAACTGGTGCAGCGCGTGAAAGACGCCGCCCAGCGGCTGGGCTACGTGCCCGACCCCGCCGCCAGGGCCCTCGCCTCCCAGCGCAGCGTGCAGGTGCCCGTGCTCGTGCCCCTGCTGTCCAACGCCCTGTTCGTCGACGTGCTGGAGGCCGTGCACCGCGCGCTGTTCCCCCACGGCTACCAGGCGCTGATCGGCGTGACCCACTACGACCCGCAGGAAGAAGAGCAGCTGCTGCGCACCTACCTGGCCCACCGCCCGGCGGGGCTGCTGGTCACCGGCTTCGACCGCACCGAGGCATCGCGCCAGATGATCGCCGCCAGTGGCGTGCCGTGCGTGCACCTGATGGAGATGACCTCCGCGCCCGGCGTGTACTGCGTGGGCTTTTCGCAGCAGGACGGGGGCCACGGCATGACGGCCCATCTGCTGGCCCGGGGCCGTCGCCGCGTGGCGTTTGTCGCGGCCCAGCTCGACCCCCGCACCATGCAGCGCGCCGAAGGCTACCGCCGCTGTCTGAAGGAAGCCGGCCTGTACGACCCGAAGCTGGAACTGCTCAGCCCCCAGCCCTCGTCCATGCGGCTGGGCGGAGAACTGCTGGAGGAACTGCTGCGCACCCGCCCGTGCGTCGATGCCGTGTTCTTCTGCAACGACGACCTGGCGCAGGGCGGCCTGCTGGCAGCGCAGCGGCTGGGCCTGCAGGTGCCCGGCCAGGTCGCCATCGCGGGCTTCAACGATCTGGCCGGCAGCGACCAGATGCTGCCGCCGCTGACCACGGTGCGCACGCCACGCTCGGCCATCGGCGAGGCCAGTGCGCGCATGCTGCTCGCGCTGATGCGCGGCGAGGCGCCCGAGCGGAACTCGGTCGACCTGGGCTTTGAGTTGACCGTGCGGGGGAGCACCTGAAGGGAGGAGCAGCACAGGGGCCGGAAACCCTGGATTTCTAGCCTTTTTGGCCTCCAGCCCTCATGCACAAAGCGCTAGCCGCTATGGTTTTTGATTTCACCAAGGACCCCGCCGCGCCCCCAGCCCACATCCTCAGCCCGCGCCCATGGCCTCGTGCCAATACCCGACCGTTGCGCCCCGGGCCAGAAGGTGCGCCACGGCCGAGCCAGGATCCACCCAGCGAATGTAGGGCGTGGGGTCGCCGGCCAGCACCTTGAGGCCCACGGCCGTGCCAGAGGAGCCGGGCACGCAGGGGATGGGATTGGCCAACGTGCCCGGCACCAGTTCGGCGTATTCCGCCAGCGTGTCCTCGTGCTCGCGATAGCCGCGGTAGCGGTCGTATGTTTCGCGGTCCACGCGGGCCCAGCAGATGAAACCCAGCGGCTTGAGGTCATCGGCCTTGAACGGGACCTCCAGCTCACAGCTGATGAAGTACTGCTCGTCGCCGATGCGGCAGGTGAAGTCGTCGTCGAACACGAGTTCATGCTCACGCTCGAGGGCCGGGTCCGGCAGCCGCCACATCATGTAGGGCGAGAGTTCATCGTGGTCCTTGCCGCAGCTCGCGCAGGTGTATGCCATAGGGATCGACTCCTGTGATGTGCGCACTATGCACCGGCGTGGCGTGCCACGGACACCCGCGCGTCCTGGTACGGCAACAGCGGCGTGCCGCTTGGCCACGCCTTCAGCGCACCAGCCCGCACAGGGCGGCTGCCCAGTTTGCCGACGCACTCCAGCCCCCGGCCACGGGCCGATGGAGGTACGGCTGCACCAGGCACCAGCCCTGCGCCGCACAACGGTGCCTGCGTTCTCTTGCAGCAGGCGCGCACGCAGCCATGCAGGCAGGTCGCGATGAATCGTTCGGTGGTTGATAGTGCCATGGTCTCCATCAGCAGGCAGGCACCCGCGCCCCGCCCTGGCCTGGCCGCGAAGGCTACCGCACACCGCCGGCCGCGGCCACCCTACCGGCGGGGGGCGGGCGTGCAAGAACCCATGTCCCGCGAGGCCGCGGGCCGCCGCCCACGCAACCGGCCGCCCGGCGCCTGTCAGACGGGCGCCAGCGCGCGGCTGGAAGACTTTGCCGCCTGGCCGCCCTTCATCTCCTTGCGCAGCGCCACCGCATCGCGCGTCTGCGCGGGCGCCGAGGCATCGATGCGGAACACCTGCACCGTCTCGGTCATGGTCTGGGCCTGGCCGTTGAGCTGCATGGCCGACGCGGCGTTCTCCTCCACCAGCGCGGCGTTCTGCTGCGTGATGGTGTCGAGCTGGGCCACCGCCGAGTTCACCTGCGAGATGCCGCTGAGCTGTTCGTTGGACGCGCTGTGGATCTCGCCGATCAGCGTGTTCACCCTGCGCACCAGCTCCAGCGATTCGGCCATGGTCTTCTGCGCGGCGTCGGTTTTTTCATGGCCCTCGCTCACCTTGGTGGCGGAGTCGTCGATCAGCTGGCGGATTTCCTTGGCGGCGGACTGCGTGCGGTGCGACAGGCTGCGCACCTCCGACGCCACCACCGCGAACCCCCGCCCCTGCTCGCCCGCGCGCGCGGCCTCCACGGCCGCGTTGAGCGCCAGGATGTTGGTCTGGAACGCGATGGAGTCGATGAGCTGCGTGATCTCGCTGATGCGGCCCGACGCGGCCTGGATCTGCTTCATCGTGCTGGCCACGCCATCCACGGCCTCGCTGCTGCGCTCGGCCACCCCGGTGGCCTGCGTGGCCAGCACCGTGGCCTGGCGCGCCGACTCGGCGGTTTGCTTGACGGTGCCGGTGATCTCCTCCATCGACGCGGCCGTCTGCTGCAGGTTGCCGGCCTGCGCCTCGGTGCGCGCCGACAGGTCCTGGTTGCCCTGCGCGATCTCGCGGGTGGAGACCTGCATGTGCTCGCTCTCCTGGCGCGCGTCGCGCACGATGGACAGCAGGTTCACGTTGAGCTGCGCCAGCGCCTTCTGCAGGTCGCCCACCGTGTCGCTGCGCGTGGCGCTGATCTTCTGCGTCAGGTCGCCTGCCGCCATGCGGTTGGCCCAGCGCAGCATCTGCGCCAGCGGCGCGACCGTGACCTTGTGCAGGTAGGCCGCCATGGCCAGCGCCAGCAGCGCCACGGCCACCCACGCCACCCCGGACGCGAGCGTCACCGCATGCCCGCCCAGCCATGCGGCCCCGAACGAGGCGAGCACCAGCAGCAGCGTGCAGAGCATCATCTTGCCCAGGGGCCCCAGGCGCACCCAGCCGGCGACGCGGCCCCAGGACGTGTTCTTCACCAGCTGGCCCGCGCGCAGCACGTGCACGGACGTGCCGGCCTGCTTCTCGGCCTGCATCTGCCGGTACAGCCGGTCGGCCGCCTGGATCTCTTCGCGCGTGGCCTCGGTGCGCACCGACATGTAGCCCGTGGGCTGGTCGCCCTGCATCAGCGGCGTCACGTTGGCCATCACCCAGTAGAAAGAGCCGTCCTTGCGCCGGTTCTTGACCGCCGCCGACCAGGGTGCGCCGCTGGCGATGGTGTCCCACATGTCGCGAAACGCCTCCTCGGGCATGTCCGGGTGCCGGATCATGTTGTGGGGCTGGCCCAGGAGTTCTTCCTTTTCGTACCCGCTGACCTCGATGAACATCGGGTTGCAGTACAGGATGCGCCCCTTGAGATCGGTGGTGGACACCAGGGTCTGGCCGGCGGGAAACGCATATTCCTGGGTGCTGACGGGCAGATTGACGCGCATGGTGGGTCCCTCATCAAAGAATGGGAATAGGCCGTTGCTCGGTCCACCGCCCCCTGGCACCACAAGACACGCCAGGCACGGATGCAAACCATGCTAATCCAGGAACTTGCAATCCTGAAACAAATTCGGGCCGTGCCGCGCCAAAATTCCCCAAACAGGTGCATCGCGCCCACACCGGGTTGGTGCGTTGCGCTGCACCATTCCAGGCACCCCGCCGGCCGGGCACCCATCCCGGCCGCAGCGAACGCTGGCGCATGACGGCGCCCGGGCTGGGTTCCTTTTGCGCTTTGGCAATGCACCGGCTTGGCACAGCCATTGCTTGAGGAAGCCTGCGGCCAATGCGGGCCGCGTGTCAGCCCGGTGCAACGGCGGATTGGGCGAACAGGACGTTGGCGTCTTCATGGGCAGGCACAGGCTGGGACACAGCCCGAGCAGTCCATGCAGGCGCCTTTTTGTTTTTCTGCCCGGCTGGGGTGTGCTTGCAGCAGGCACCACGGCCCTTTTGCACAAGATCGCCATGCTTCAATTTCGCGAGTTCCTCAAGTCCGGCCACGCGCCCACGCTGTGGTCGTCCTTTCTGTATTTCGGTTTCTCGTGCGCAATCTGGGTGATCAACGGTGCCATGGCGCCGTTCATCCGCGAAGCCTTCCAGCTCACCCCCACGCAGATGGGCATGATGCTGTCCATCCCCATCTTCGCGGGCGCGCTCATGCGTTTTCCGCTGGGCATCCTGGCGCAGTACATCGGCCGCAAGAACGCCACGCTGGTCGAGATGGCCGGCATCTTCCTGGCCATGGGCTTTGGCTACATGTTCGTGCACACCTACAACGACCTGCTGGCCATGGGCATCCTGCTGGGCGTGGCGGGCGCCAGCTTTGGCGTCGCGCTGTCGCTGGGTTCGGGCTCGTTTCCGCCGCGCTACAAGGGCCTGGCCATGGGCATCGTGGGCGCCGGCAACGTGGGTACGGCGGTGGCCGCGCTGCTCGCCCCCGCACTGGCGCAAAAGTTCGGCTGGCAGGCCGTGTATGGTTTTGCCGCCGTGAGCGTGGCCATCCCCGCGCTGGTGATGGCCGTCTACGCCAAAGAACCTCCAGACCTCGCGGCCCACAGCAGCTTTCGTGAACACATTGCCTGCCTGTTCGAGAAGGACGGCTGGGCCTTCAGCCTGATCTACGCCGTGACGTTTGGCGGCTTCATCGGCCTGACCGCCTTTTTGCCCAGCTACTTCTACGACCAGTTCAGCGTGAGCAAAGTGCAGGCAGGCCAGCTCACGATGATGGCGGCCTTTCTGGGCGCGGCCCTGCGCATATTCGGCGGCTGGCTGTCGGACCACTGGGGCGGCGTCAACACACTGACGGGCGTGCTCGCCATCACGGCCGTGAGCATGGTGCTGTGTGGCCTGGCAGAGAACTCGCTGCCCATCACCATGCTGCTGTTCCTGGTGTGTTTTGCGGCGCTGGGCGCGGGCAACGGCGCACTGTTCCAGCTGGTGCCGCTGCGCTGGCCGCTGACCACGGCGGTGGCGGGCTCGATGATCGGTGAGATCGGCGCGCTGGGCGGCGGCCTCATCCCCAATGGCATGGGCATCTCGCGCCAGTACACGGGCACTTACCTGTGGGGTTTCGTGGGCATCGCAGTGTGTGCGCTGGCCATGCTGCTGCTGCTGCGCGTGATGCAGATCCGCTGGACGCGGACCTGGGCCGAACGCGGCGGACGGGCCAGGACTTCCTCCTGAGGCGTTGCGGCCTTGCCTTGTGCCTGCCCCCGGGGGCGCGGGCATGGGCCGCCCGAAAGGAAAAGCCCCTGCCCGGCATCCCCGCAGGGGCCGGGGCGACTTCAGTGGCCGCGCACCACCGTGATGTTATCTTGAAGGAAAAACAGGCCCTGGCGCTTTCTCCATCAGCGCCAGCAGCTATGTTTTCAATAGCAATCAACCACCATTGCCGCCCCCTACCGGGGCAGGAACAGCAGCCAGTAGATCAGCAGCAGGTTCACCAGCACGCTCACCGCGAGCGCGATCTTCCACAGGGCCGTGGCATCGCGCTGCATCAGGGGCTGGGGGCCGGGGGCCGACAGGGGCCGCGACGCGCCGCGCTCCAGGGCCAGCAGCAGTTCCTCCGCCGTCTCGAAGCGCTGCGCGCGGTGGCGCGCCACGGCCTTCAGGGCGATCTGGTCGAGCCAGATGGGCACGCCCGGGTTGTGGCGGCTGGGGGCCACAGGGTCGCGGTGGTAGCGGCCCAGCTGGTACTGCACCACCTCGCCATAGGGCAGGCGCCCGTGGCTGAGCAGCTGGTACAGCGTGACGCCCAGCGCGAACAGGTCGCTGCCCGCGTCGGGCAGCTGGCCGGCGGGATCGCCGTTGCGTTCGTAGCCCGGCCACTGCTCGGGGTTCATGTAGCTGGGGGTGCCCGCGTGCAGGCGGCGCGTGGCCTCGGGCTCGCGGCCCGAGAGGGCCACGCCCAGGTCCAGCACGCGCAGCACGCCGTCGTCGCCCAGGTGCAGGTTGTCGGGCTTGATGTCGCGGTGCACCACGCCCTGGCGGTGCAGCCAGCCCAGCACGCGCGCGGCCTGCACGGTCACCGTCACGGCCTGCCCCACGGCCAGGTGCTGGCGGTGGCGCAGGCGCTGCCCCAGCGTGTCGCCGGAATGCCAGTCGTACAGCAGGTAAAACGCGCTGGCCCCCGCGCCGTCGCCCGTGCCGGTGGCACCCAATGGCCAGTCGTTGAGCCGCGCCAGATGGGCTGCGGCCTGGCCCGACTGCATGCGCCGCGCCACCCAGGCCTCGTGCGCCAGCGTGGCCCGCTCCTGCGCGTCGTGGGCGCGCGCGGGCAGCAGGGTCTTGAGGGCATACAGCCGCTGCGTGGCCCCGTCGCGCACCTGGTAGATGCGGTGGATGCCGCTGTCGGCCACCAGGGCCGTCACCGTGAGGCCATCCACGGTGTCGCCCACCTTGAGCAGGGGCAGCACGGGCAGGTCCTGCGCACGGCGGGATTCATCCTGCAGCGTGGCCTCCAGAACGCCCTGCACCTGCACGATCAGCGCGGTCACGTTGTCGCTGCTGCCTCGGCGCAGCGCGGCCTGCACCAGCCCGTCGCTCAGGGCCTGCGCCGGCCCGCCCTGGCGCAGCAGCTGGCGCAGTTCGCGCACGGGAAGGCTGCCGTGCACGCCATCGGAGAGCAGCACGAACAGGTCGCCGCTGTGCAGTTCGCCCTGGCTGTAGTCCACCACCACATGGTCATCCAGGCCCATGGCGCGGGTGAGCTGGTGGGCGAAGTCGTGCTGCGACATCACGTGGTCGGCGGTCAGCTGCTGCAGCCGGCCGCCGCGCAGCAGGTAGGCCCGCGTGTCGCCCACATGGGCCAGCGTATACGACTGGCCGCGCAGCACCAGCGCGGTCACGGTGGTCAGCCCCACCGCGGGCTGGCGGCGCCGGTTCATGGACGCGAGCCAGCCGTTGTGGGCGGACAGGATGCGGTCCAGCGCCACCGTGGTGTCCCAGGTGTCGGGCGTGGCGAAGTAGTCGTTCACCAGCGTGTTGACCGTGGTCTGGGCGGCCTCGCGGCCGTTGCCGCCCGTGCTCACGCCATCGGCGATGGCGGCGATGGCACCCCGCTCGCGCTCGCGCCCCTGCCCGGACACCAGCGCGGCGAAGTCCTCGTTCAACGCCTTGCGCCCGGCCTGCGAGGTGTAGCCAAAGTCCAGTTCAAAACTCATGCACCAGCTCCATGCAGGTTTCATGCCCAAGGTGGTGCATGCCGCGCCCGCCGGGGGCGCGGGGCGGCACGGGTCCGGCCCCGGCCTGCCCCATTCTCCGGGCCCGGCGCCAGCCCGCGCCCCAGATGCGTGCAGGGCGACTGGCACAAGCATTGCTTAACGTAGGCAACGACCCTGCGGGGTCCCGCAATTCAGCCGTGCAATGGCGCACCGAGGAGTTGTACGGACAAAGGCGTCCCCACATGCCGTTTCGAATCGCATTCGAAGCAGCATCGTGTGGACGCCTTTTTTGTTTTTCGCGCCGCCCCGGCGGCGCAACGGACGGAGTCACGATGAAAAAGCTCAAGCTGGTGATGGTGGGGAACGGCATGGCCGGTGTGCGCACGCTGGAAGAGCTGCTCAAGATTGCCCCCGATCTGTACGACATCACGGTGTTCGGCGCCGAGCCGCATCCCAACTACAACCGCATCCTGCTCTCGCCCGTGCTGGCCGGCGAGCAGACCATCGACGAGATCATTCTGAACGACTGGTCCTGGTATGCCGACAACCACATCACGCTGCACACCGGCTTCACGGTGACCGACGTGGACCGCGTGCGCCGCGTGGTCAGCGCGACCAGTGCCGCAGGCGATGTGATCACCGCCGAATACGACCGCCTGATCATGGCCACCGGCTCGAACCCGTTCATCCTGCCCGTGCCGGGCAAGGACTTGAAGGGTGTGCTGGCCTACCGCGACATCGCCGACACCCAGGCGATGATCGACGCCGCCGCCACCTACAAACACGCCGTGGTCATCGGCGGCGGCCTGCTGGGCCTGGAGGCCGCCAACGGCCTCATGAGGCGCGGCATGCAGGTCACCGTGGTGCACGTGGCGGGCTGGCTCATGGAGCGCCAGCTCGACGACGTGGCGGGCAAGATGCTGCAGGATTCGCTGCAGCAGCGCGGCATGCAGTTCCTGATCGGTGCGCAGACGCAGGAACTCGTGGGCAACGCCGATGGCCGCGTGGCCAGTGTGAAATTCAAGGACGGCACCGAGGTGCCCGCCGACCTCGTGGTGATGGCCGTGGGCATCCGTCCCAACACCGCGCTGGCTGAAAAGATGCGTCTGCACGTGAACCGCGGCATTGTGGTGAGCGACACGCTGCAGACCACCACCGACGCGCGCATCTACGCCGTGGGCGAGTGCGCCGCGCACCGGGGCATCGCCTATGGCTTGGTGGCCCCGCTGTTCGAGCAGGGCAAGGTGCTGGCCAACCACCTGGCCGAGTTCGGCATCGGCCGCTACCAGGGCTCACTGACCTCCACCAAGCTCAAGGTCACCGGCATCGACCTGTTCTCGGCCGGCGCCTTCCAGGGCGGCGAAGGCACCGAGGAAATCGTGATGAGCGACCCCTTCGGCGGCGTGTACAAGAAACTGGTGCTCAAGGACGACAAGCTCGTGGGCGCGTGCCTGTACGGCGACACGGTGGACGGCAGCTGGTACTTCAAGCTGCTGCGCGACGGCCGCACGGTGAGCGACATCCGCGACCGGCTCATGTTCGGCGAATCCAACATGGGCGACACGGGCCACCAGGGCCAGAGCAAGGCCGCCGCCATGCAGGACAGCGACGAGGTCTGCGGCTGCAACGGCGTGACCAAGGGCGCCATCTGCAAGGCCATCAAGGAAAAAGGCCTGTTCACGCTGGACGAAGTGCGCAAGCACACCAAGGCCAGCGCATCCTGCGGCTCGTGCACCGGTCTGGTGGAGCAGATCATCATGTTCACGGCGGGCGGCGACTACAGCGCCACGCCCAAGACCAAGGCCATGTGCGGCTGCACCGACCACGGCCACCAGGCCGTGCGCGATGCGATCCGCACAGCCAAGCTGGTGACCATCGCCGACGTGTTCAGGTTCATGGAATGGAAGACGCCCAACGGCTGCGCCAGCTGCCGCCCCGCGGTCAACTACTACCTCATCAGCACCTGGCCCAAGGAGGCCAGGGACGACCCGCAAAGCCGCTTCATCAACGAACGCAGCCACGCCAACATCCAGAAAGACGGCACCTACAGCGTCATCCCGCGCATGTGGGGCGGCGAGACCACGGCCGACGAACTGCGCCGCATCGCCGATGCGGTGGACAAGTACAAGATCCCCACCGTCAAGGTCACGGGAGGCCAGCGCATCGATTTGCTGGGCGTGAAGAAGGAAGACCTGGTCAACGTGTGGAAGGACATCGGGATGCCCAGCGGCCACGCCTACGCCAAGGCCCTGCGCACCGTGAAGACCTGCGTGGGCAGCGAGTGGTGCCGCATGGGCACCCAGGACAGCACGCAGATGGGCAAGGACCTGGAGCGCGCCATGTGGCGCATGTACGCCCCGCACAAGGTCAAGTTCGCCGTGAGCGGCTGCCCACGCAATTGCGCCGAGGCCGGCATCAAGGACGTGGGCATCATCGGTGTGGACTCGGGCTGGGAGATGTACGTGGCCGGCAACGGCGGCATCAAGACCGAGGTGGCGCACTTCTTCACCAAGCTCAAGACGTCGGAAGAAGTGCTGGAGTACACGGGCGCGTTCTGCGAGCTGTACCGCCAGGAAGGCTGGTACCTGGAGCGCACCGTGCACTACGTGGACCGCGTGGGCCTGGACTACGTCAAAAAACGCATCCTCGAAGACCACGAAGGCCGCAAGGCCCTGTGGGAGCAGCTGCAGTTCGCGCTCGACGGCGAGCCCGACCCCTGGTTCGAGTTCGACAAGGCGGCGGTGGACACCCGCCAGTTCGCCCCCCTGGGCGCCTGAGCCCCCACGGAGCACACCCCATGCAACGCAGAACCCTCCTGACCGCCGCGGCCTGTGGCGCCCTGGCCCCGCTGGGCAACGCCCACGCCCAGGTCACCGACCTCAACGACGCCATCAACAAGGCCGGGCGCCAGCGCATGCTGAGCCAGCGCGTGGGCAAGGCCTGGCTGGCCCTGTCCCACAAGGCCGACACGCCCACGGCGCGCCAGGTGCTGGGCCAGTCCATCGCGCTGTTCGAGCGCCAGCTGGCGGAGCTCAAGGCCTTTGCGCCCTCGCCCGCCATCCGCGAGACCTATGTGAAGCTGGAAACCGCCTGGGCCGCCCACAAGGTCACGCTGGCGGCCGAAACCTCGTCCGCCGACAACGCCAGCGCCATGCTGCAGGCCGATGCCAAGGTGCTGGCCCTGGCCCATCAGGGCACCACGCAGTACGAAGCCGCGCTGGGCAAGCCCGTGGGCCAATTGGTCAACGTTGCGGGCCGCCAGCGCATGCTGAGCCAGCGCATGGCCAAGTTCTACCTGGCCGCCATGCTGCCCGTGGACGCGGCCACCGCCACCACCGAGATCGCCAAGGCGCGCGGCGAATTCATCGCCGCCACCGAGCTGCTGCGCAACGCCCCCCAGGCCACCAGCCGCATCCGCCAGGAGCTGCAGCTGGCCGACGGGCAGTGGGTGTTTTTCGACGCCGCGCTGCAGCGCATGCAGGGCGGCGGCAACGTGAACCGCCAGGTGGCCGAGGTGTTCGTGGCCAGCGAGAACCTGCTCTCCAGCATGGACCGCGTGACCGGCCTGTACGCCGCGCTTTCCGCCTGAGCCCGGCTGTTCGTCCGGTACCCCGTCCCACGGCCCCGCAACACAAAAAATCGAAGGAATCATCGCCATGACCATGACCACGACCACCCCCGCCGACTGGAAGCTGATCTGCCGCGTGGACGACATCCCCGAGCTGGGCTCGCGCCGCGTGGCGCGCCCCCAGGGCCTGGACGTGGCCGTGTTCCGCAACGACGCCGGGGGCGTGTTCGCGCTGCTGGACCGCTGCCCGCACAAGGGCGGTCCGCTGTCGCAGGGCATCGTGTTTGGCACCCACGTGGCGTGCCCGCTGCACAACTGGACCATCGGCCTGTGCGACGGCCAGGCCTCGGCGCCCGACGAAGGCTGCACGCCGCGTTTCGCCGTGAAGGTGGAAGACGGCAGCGTGTACCTGGACGCCACGGAACTGGCCTCGCACGCGCTGGACCTGGCACGGCCGCTGGCCGGGCCCGCGCGGCGCGGCGTGGCGGCGTGAAGAAGAAGCCCCGGAGCCAGCTCCGCGCCAGAAGGCCTGTCGCCCGAAAACGCTAACAAATTCATAGCTTTCAGCGCTTACCACACAAGCGCTGGAGCACAAAAACACCGGAATCCACGCCATGCAAGAAACCAAATCCACCTGCCCCTACTGTGGCGTAGGCTGCGGCGTGATCATCGAAAGCGACGGCCCCCAGATCACCGGCGTGCGGGGCGACCCGGACCACCCCGCCAACTTTGGCCGCCTGTGCACCAAGGGCTCGACCCTGCACCTCACCGCCAGCAGCCCCATCACGCTGCAGACCCGGTTGCTGCAGCCGCAGCAACGTCTGCAGCGCAGCGATGCTCCACGCGCCATCTCATGGGACACGGCCCTGGGCCTGGCCACCGAGAAGTTTGCCCACACCATCCAGCAGCACGGCCCCGACGCCGTGGGCTTCTACGTGAGCGGCCAGTTGCTGACCGAGGACTACTACGTCTTCAACAAACTCGCCAAGGGCCTGATCGGCACCAACAACATCGACACCAACTCGCGTCTGTGCATGAGCAGCGCCGTGGCGGGCTACAAGCAGACGCTGGGCGCCGACGCACCGCCCGCCTGCTACGACGACGTAAAACACGCGCAGTGCCTGTTCATCGTGGGCAGCAATGCGGCCTGGGCGCACCCCATCCTGTTCCGCCGCATCGAGGACGCGCGCGCCGCCAACCCCGGCATGAAGGTCATCGTGGCTGACCCGCGCCGCACCGACACGGCCGGCATGGCCGACCTGTTCCTGCCCATCCAGCCGGGCAGCGACGTGATGCTGTTCAACGGCATGCTGCACATCATGCTGTGGGAAGGCTGGATCGACGCCGCCTACATCGGCGCGCACACCACGGGCTTCGACGAACTCAAGGCCCTGGTGCGCGAAGCCACGCCCGACCGCGTGGCCCAGGTGTGCGGCATTTCGGTGGCCGACCTGACCACGGCAGCCAAGTGGTTTGCCACGTCCAAGGCTACGTTGAGCCTGTACTGCCAGGGCCTCAACCAAAGCAGCAGCGGCACGGCCAAGAACGCAGCGCTCATCAACCTGCACCTGGCCACCGCGCAGATCGGCAAGCCCGGCGCGGGCCCGTTCAGCCTGACCGGCCAGCCCAACGCCATGGGCGGGCGCGAGGTGGGCGGCCTGGCCAATCTGCTCAGCGCCCACCGCGACCTGGCCAACCCGCAGCACCGCGCCGAAGTGGCCGCGCTGTGGGGCGTGGCCGATGTGCCCAGCAAGCCCGGCAAGACGGCGGTGGAGATGTTCCAGGCCGCCGCCGATGGTGAGATCAAGGCCCTGTGGATTGCCTGCACCAACCCCGCGCAGAGCATGCCCGACCAGGCCACCGTGCGCCGCGCACTGCAGCGCGCCGAGTTCGTGGTGGTGCAGGAGGCCTTTGCCACCGCCGCCACCGCGCAGTACGCCGACCTGCTGCTGCCCGCCACCACCTGGGGTGAAAAAACCGGTACCGTGACCAACAGCGAGCGCCGCATTTCGCGCGTGCGCTCTGCCGTGCCCGCCCCCGGCGAAACACGCCACGACTGGGCCATAGCGGTGCAGTTCGCGCACCAGCTGGAGGCCCGCCTGCGGCCCGGCCAACCCACGCTGTTCCCCTACGCCACTGGCGACGCCGACCAGGGCGCCGAAACCGTGTGGAACGAGCACCGCGAAAGCACGCGAGGGCGTGACCTGGACATCACCGGCCTGTCGTGGGAGATGCTCGAATCCCAAGGGCCACAACAGTGGCCGCTGCCCGAGGGCGCCACCACCGGCAAGGCGCGCCTGTACGAAGACGGCGTGTTCCCCACCGCCGACGGCCGCGCACGTTTTGCCCCGCACGCCTGGTTGCCCACGGCCGAACAACGCGAATCGCGCTACCCCTTCAGCCTGACCACGGGCCGCCTGCGCGACCAGTGGCACGGCATGACCCGCACCGGCACGCTGGGACGCCTCTTCGGCCACGTGGCCGAGCCCAGCGTGCAGCTGCACCCGCAGGACATGGAGCGGCGCGGCCTGAAGAACGGCGACCTGGTCTATGTGACGAGCAAGCGCGGCACCATCGTGGTGCCCGCGCAGGCCGACACCACGGTGGGCCTGTCGCAGGCCTTCATGGCCATGCACTGGGGCAGCGAGTTCTTGAGCGGCTGCTCGTCCACCGGAGAGCGCTTGGCAGGCGTGAACGCGCTCACTACTTCGGCCTACTGCCCCACGTCCAAGCAGCCCGAGCTCAAGCACGCGGCCGTCAAGGTCCTCAAGGCCGAGCTGCCCTGGACGCTGCTGGCCATGGCCTGGCTGCCCGCCAGCAGCGCCCAGGCCACGCGCGAGGCGCTGTCCGCGCTGATGGCGCAGTTTCCGTTTGCCAGCTGCGTGCCCTTCAGCAACAACACGCCGCTGGGCGAACCCGGGCGCGAGCGCGTGGGTGTGCTGCTGCGCGCCGCCGCGCACGAAGCCCCGCCGGACGCCACGGTGGAACACATCGAAGCCCTGATGGGCCTGGCCACCACCGACACGCTGCGCTACGCCGACAAGAAACGCGGCCAGCGCCGCGCCGCGCGGCTGGCACGCCACGGTGACACCACAACGCTCGAAGGCATCGTGCTGGCGGGCGACACCAGCGCCGAGGGCTGGCTCAAGACCCTGCTGCAGGAAGAACTGCCCGCGCAGACCTACGGCCGCCTGCTGCTGGTGCCCGGCGCCAAGGCCCCCGTGGCCGTGCAGTCGCGCGGCAAGTCGGTGTGCACCTGCTTCAACGTGACGGACACCGCCATCACCGCCGAGCTGGCGCGCTGCCACGGCACCGACGACGACCGCCTGGCCCAGCTGCAAGGCAAGCTGCGCTGCGGCACCAACTGCGGCTCGTGCCTGCCCGAACTCAAGCGCATGGTGCGCGCCACCGGCCCATTGGCGTCCAAGCCCCTGGCGCAGGCCACCATATAACCAAAAGTTCTCTGGGTTGCAGGAAAATAGCGGCTCAGTTCCCCCTAGAACCCCCACAAGGACTTGTGCAACAGGGCTCCAGCTAGGCATTTTCGGCGCAGACAGTACGCCTGTACGGCAAGCCGAAATAACGACGCTGGAGCCCTGTTTCACAAGTCCCGCAAAAAAACACCATGGGCATCAGTCAGTACATCAAAGAGATCGGCCGTGGCGCGCGCGGCGCCAAGCCGCTCGCGCGCGCGCAGGCCACGGATCTGTTCGGCCAGGTGCTGGATGGGCAGGTGAGCGACCTGGAGATCGGCGCCTTTTGCCTGGCCATGCGCATCAAGGGCGAGACCTCGGAGGAGATGTGCGGCTTCCTGGATGCCACGCACCAGCGCCTGGCCCTGCTGCCCGCCACCGACCGACCGCTCATCGTGCTGCCCAGCTACAACGGTGCGCGCAAGCTGCCCGTGCTGACGCCGCTGCTGGCCCTGCTGCTGGCGCGCGAGGGCCTGCCCGTGCTGCTGCATGGCATGCGCACCGAGGCGCGCCGCATTCTGGCATCGGATGTGCTGCTAGCGCTGGACGTACCTGCGCTGACAGCTCCTGAAAAGATAGCAAATGGCACGGTGCGCCACATCCATACCCAGCACCTGCACGCGGGCCTGGCGCGCCTGCTGGCCGTGCGCGAGGTGGTGGGCCTGCGCAACCCCGGGCACAGCGTGGTCAAGCTGATGAGCCCGTGCGCGGGGCCCTCGGTGGTGGTCACGGCCTACACCCATCCTGAATACTTCGAGATGCTGCAGACCACCTTCCACACGCTGGACATGAGCGCGCTGCTCTCGCGCGGCCTGGAAGGCGAGGTCGCCACCGACCCCCGCCGCACGCCCCGCTACGACGGTTTCGTGCACGGCGTGCACAAGGTGCTGGAAGCGCAGCAGCCCGGCACGGCCAGCGAGGTGCCGGGCCTGCCGGCCGAGATCGACGTCGCCACGACCGCCACCTACACGCGCCGCGTGCTGGCGGGTGAGTTGCCGGTTCCACCCGCGATTGCGCGCCAGGTGGAACATATCTTGCAACTTGCCGATCAAACAGTTTCGGAGACATCCCCATGAGCCGCCCCACACCCCCCGCCACCCTGCCCCCCTCCAAGCCCCACCTGGGCACCGGCGGCAGCTGCACGCTGGTCGGCGCGGGCCCGGGCGACCCGGAGCTGCTGACGATCAAGGCCCTCAAGGCGATCCAGGCAGCCACCGTGCTGCTGGTGGACGACCTGGTGAGCGATGCCATCGCGGCCCACGCATCTCCAACGGCACGCATCATCTACGTGGGCAAGCGCGGCGGCTGCAAGAGCACCCCCCAGGCCTTCATTGAAAAGCTGATGCTGATGGCGGTGAACGAAGGCGAGAACGTCGTGCGCCTCAAGGGCGGCGACCCGTTCATCTTTGGCCGTGGTGGTGAAGAAGTGGAGCACCTGCGCGCAGCGGGTGTGCCGGTCACCGTGGTCAACGGCATCACGGCGGGCCTGGCGGGCCTGACCTCGCTGGGCGCGCCGCTCACACACCGTGAGCATGCCCACGGCGTGGTCTTCGTCACCGGCCACGCCAAGCCCGGCGACGCGGGCACCGACTGGCGCCAGCTGGCCGCCACGGCCCGCGACGCCAGGCTCACGCTGGTGATCTACATGGGCGTGAGCGGTGCTGCCACCATCGAGCAGGAGCTGCTCACCGGCCTGCCGGCCGACACCCCCGTGGCCATCATCCAGCACGCCAGCCTGCCGCACCAGCGGCAGGCCGTGACCACGCTGGGAGCGCTGCATGCCACCATCACCCACGAAGGGCTGGCCAGCCCGTCGGTGATCGTGGTGGGCGATGTGGTGCGCGGCGTGGCCCTGGCATCGCAGGACGCTCCCCTGGCGCGCCGCGCCGTGTAGGCCGCGGACGCCACGCCGCCTCCCCACCGTCCCGGGGCCCCCGCCCCGCCGCACCGTGCGCCCCGCCGCCAACGGCACGCCGCTGGCGGTGCGCCGTGGCCACGCCTCATCCCATCGTTCCCCCGCACGGCGGCCATCCGGCGGCCACGCGCTGGCCCGGCTATTGCTTGAAGTATGTATCTGAATGCAATGAGCACAAGGACCACCATGGCAGCCTATTCCCTCTCCCCACGCCCGGGCACGTCCGCACCGCCTTCCACCCTGCCCATGCCTTCGCCACCGGCGGCACGCGATGCCGAGATGTCGCTGGTCAACCTCGCCGCCCGCCAGCGCATGCTGTCCCAGCGCATGGTGCTGCAAACCGTGCTGGCCGCCGGCGGCAGCGACCTGCACCTGAAGGCCGCGCGCGGCACCCTGGCCCTGTTCACCGCCAGCCAGGCCCGGCTTGTGGACACACCCCGCCATTTCAACGCTCCCGACGCCGACCGCATCCGCAAGGTGTATGGGCAGCCCGGAGGCGTGGGCACCGTCATCGATGCCTTTGCCCAGCAGGTCGCCACCGCGCTGGACCTGACGGAGCGCCGCAGCCCACGCGTCGAGGAAGTGCTCGCGCGGCTGGTGGAGACCACCGACGGCGTGCTGGAGGCACTCAACACCGCCACCACGGTGTTCGACCAGGTGGGCAAGGCCCAGTCCGAAACCCTCATGAAGGAACTGGCGGGCATCGTGGAGTCCATCCAGACGGTGGCCCGCGAGGCCAAGGTGGTCAGTTTCAATGCGCAGGTCATGGCGGCGCGCGCGGGCCAGCACGGGCGGGAATTTGCCGTGGTGGCGAACGTGCTTTCGGGCATCACCCACGAAATCGACGGCCTTTCGCTGCAGGCCGTGTCGCTGGCAGGCCGCACCCGCAACGCGGCCTGACCCCCATTCCGCAAAGATGGTGCGAACGTCCCGGAAGACCGCGAACAGCCTCTTACAATTGGCATCCATGGAAACGCCGCCGGTGCGCGGAGCGCCCACACTGCGAGAGCGCAGGCCCGCCCGCCAGGGGCCTGCCCGCTGACTGCCAGACACAACACCATTTTCGGGAGATGCGCGAGCCATGAAGATCACCACCCTGTGCAAGAGCCTGGCGTTGGCCGGCTGCCTGCTGGCCAGCGCCAGCGCGGCCTGGAGCTACGAAATCAACGCCGGCAAGGTGCTGGACGGTGCGGGCAAGGCCATCCAGCTGCGCGGCGTGAACTGGTTTGGCTTCGAGACCAACAACCATGTGGTGCACGGCCTGTGGGCACGCAACTGGACCGACATGATCACGCAGATGCAGGCGCAGGGCTTCAACGCCGTGCGCCTGCCCTTCTGCCCCGCCACCTTGCATGGCTCCGCCACGCCCAGCAGCATCGACTACGGCCGCAATGCCGACCTGCAGGGCCTGTCGGCCATCCAGGTGATGGACAAGGTCGTCGGCGAGCTGAGCAACCGCGGCATGTATGTGCTGCTGGACCACCACACCCCCGATTGCCAGACCATCAGCGAGCTCTGGTACACCCCGGGCTACAGCGAGCAGCAGTGGATCAGCGACCTGACCTTTGTGGCGCAGCGCTATGCGGGCGTGCCCGGCGTGATCGGCATCGACATCAAGAACGAACCCCACGGCGCGGCCACCTGGGGCACCGGCAACAACGCCACCGACTGGAACCGCGCGGCCGAGCGCGCCGCGGCGGCCGTGCTGCAGGTGGCGCCCCAGTGGCTGATCGCGGTGGAAGGCATCGGCGAAAACCCCAGCTGCTCGGGCGGCAACGCGCACTTCTGGGGCGGCAATCTGGAACCCCTGGCCTGCACGCCGCTGAACATCCCGGCCAACCGCCTGCTGCTGGCGCCGCACACCTACGGGCCGGACGTCTACGTACAGCCCTACTTCAACGCCTCCAACTTCCCGAGCAACATGCCGGCCATCTGGGACCAGCATTTCGGCCAATTCGTGCAGGCGGGCTATGCCGTGATGCTGGGCGAGTTCGGCGGCAAGTTGGGCCGTGGCGATGCGCGCGACGTGCTGTGGCAGAACGCGCTGGTGGACTACATGGTCGGCAAGGGCATGCGCAGCGGCTTCTACTGGTCGTGGAACCCCAACAGTGGCGACACGGGCGGCATCCTGGACGACGACTGGACCACCGTGCGCGCCGACAAGGTCCAGTTGCTGCAACGGCTGTGGGGCGATGCAACCACGCCCACACCCACGCCAACCCCTACGCCGACTCCGACCCCCACCCCGACGCCAACGCCCACCCCGGCCGCGAACTTCTCCGTCCTGCAGACGACGGACAGCGACTGGGGTTCCGGCTATTGCCAGCGGGTCCAGATCGTGAACACGGGCACCACCCAGGGCAACTGGGCCATCACCGTCCCGGTGAGCGGCACCGTCAACAACCTGTGGAACGCCACCTGGTCCCAGGCGGGCAGCAACCTCAACGCCTCTGGCGTGGACTGGAACAAGACGCTCTCTCCCGGAGCGGCGGCCGAATTCGGCTTCTGCGCCGTCCGCTGATCATCACCCCGCGCCGCCGTCGCGCGGCGGCGCACATACCTCCAGCCAGCCCGTCCATCAAGCCGTCAGGTGCCCGCCGACTCGCGCACCTGCTGGAAGCGTTGCGCCAGCTCTTTGCGCAGCGCCTTGCGCAGCAGGGCCGCTTCCCAGCGGCGGCGTTCGTCAGCCGTGGACGGCGACAGTGCCGGCACCGTCACCGGCTTGCGCGATTCATCCACCGCCACCATGGTGAAAAAGCAGCTGTTCACATGGCGCACCACCTGCGAGCGGATGTCCTCGGCCACCACCTTGATGCCGATCTCCATGGACGATGACCCCGTGTAGTTCACGCTGGCCAGGAAGGTCACCAGCTCACCGACATGGATGGGCTGCAGGAACATCACCTGGTCCACGCTGAGCGTGACCACGTAACACGCCGAATACCGGCTGGCGCACGAATAGGCCACCTGGTCCAGCAGCTTGAGAATGGCGCCACCGTGCACATTGCCCGAGAAATTGGCCATGTCGGGCGACATGAGCACGGTCATGCTGAGTTGGTGGGAAGGGATGTTCATGCCGCGATTCTAGGGGCCGCACCGTCTCGGCGGCACAACGCCACGGCCGCTACACTCCCGCCACACAAGCCAGTTCAAGGCACCTGGTGCCGGAGGGAAAACATGCTCGAAATCGACAAGCTCAATGAATTCACCGAAAGCCACGGCGCGCTGCGCACGGGGCGCGGACTGGTGTCGGGCGTGATCGCGCTCACGCTCGCGATCCTGTGCTTCCTGGGCGTGCTGGCCTTCCACTTCCCCGAATACCTGACCACGCCACAGCTGCGCAAGAGCTACGACGTGACGGTGATCCGCACCATCATGCTGGCGGCCATGGCGATCGCGGGCGGCATCTCGCTGGTCAACATCCTGCTCAACCGCTCGCGCTGGCTGGCCACGTTTGCCTTCGCCATGGTGGCGCTGGCCGCCTTCCTGGGCGGCCACAAGGTGGAGGTGGACCCGAACTTTCCCGACAACACGCCCTACATCGGCCTGGACTGGTTCATCCTGGACCTGCTGGGCAGCTCGCTGATCTTCATCTTCATCGAGAAGCTGTTCGCGCTGCGCAAGGACCAGCCCATCTTCCGCGCCGAGTGGCAGACCGATTTCCACCACTTCATCGTGAACCACATGGTGGTGGGCTTCGTGCTGCTGGCCACCAACCTGCTGGTGCACAAGTTCTTCGGCTGGGCCGCCAACGACGGCATCCGCGGCTGGGTGCAGGGCCTGAACTTCTGGGTGGCGCTGTTCCTCATCGTGCTCGTGGCCGATCTCGTGCAGTACTGGACACACCGCGCCTACCACGAGGTGCCGCTGCTGTGGCGCCTGCACGCCGTGCACCACAGCGTGAAAAGCATGGACTGGATGGCCGGCTCGCGCCAGCACATCCTGGAGCTGCTGATCACGCGCACCCTGGTGCTCGCGCCCATCTACGTGCTGGGCTTTTCCAAGGAAGTGATCGACGCCTACATCGTGGTCGTCGGCTTCCAGGCGGTGTTCAACCACGCCAACGTGAGCGTGCGCCTGGGGCCGCTGCGCTACGTGCTGGTCACGCCCAACTTCCACCACTGGCACCACAGCCAGGACCAGGAGGCGCTGGACAAGAACTACGCGGCGCACTTCGCGTTTCTCGACTACCTGTTCGGCACCGCCGTGAAAAGCACCAAGCTCTGGCCCGAGCACTACGGCGTGCTGGGCGACTACGTGCCCAACGGGTTCGTCAAGCAGTTCAAGTTCCCGTTCACCTGGAAAGGGTGAGGCGGGTTCGTCCGACGCACTACAGCTTGCCGAGCTCGGCTTCGAGCGACTTCAGCTGGTTGCGCAGCTCGTTGGTTCGCGCCTCGCACGCGGCCTTGTCCTTGTCGGCACCGGCGGCGCGCTCCTGCGCGAACTGGGAGCCTGAGGCCAGGGTGCTGCGCCGCAGCGGGCCGGCGTGGGCCACGGCGGTATCCGGCGCCGTGGCCGCACATTCCTGCTGGCTGCGCTCGACGGCCGCGCGCGCCTGGGGTACGCCCTGGTTCTGCAGATAGTGCTTGCGCTGCCAGGTCGCGCCGAAAGCGCCTTCCTTCGCGGTGGAAGGGGCAGGCTGCACGGGGGTGGCGCCCTGCATGGCGGGCCGCACCTCGACCTTCTCGCCCTGGCCCGGGCAGGGCCCGTCCTGGAACGACACCTTGCCATCGGCGTCCGTGCATTTGTTGATGGCCCAGGCCGGGGCCAGAAAGCCCAGCAGCAGCAGGGCGCAGGCGGCATAGCGGATCGGATTCATGGAACAGTCCTTGGCGGATGGATGGCGCATGCTAACGCCCCGCGCGGCCAGTCCCCCGGGCGACGGTGCTTGCGGGGAAACCCCGTGGCCGCCCGCGCGGCAACCTTCCTACCATGGGCTCCCCCTGCCGCCCCTGGAGACCCCATGCCCGTTGTGCCGCCCTCCGACGCCCGCCTCGCCCTTGCCGCCAGCGCCGCCCGCGCCCCCTTCGGCCCATGCCGCCGCACCCTGCTGTGCTGGGCCGCCGCCGCGCTGTCGCCACTGCCGGCCATGGCCCAGGCGCAGCCCCGCGCAGACGTGAGGGGCGACATCCTGATCGGCAGGTCCACCGCGCTGTCGGGCGGCATGGCACCGTTTCTGCAGCCCATCCATGAAGGCCAGGATGCCGCCATCGAGGACGCCAACGCCAAGGGCGGCATCGGGGGACGCAAGATCCGCCTGGTGACCATGGACGATGGCTTCGACCCGCGCCGCACGCTGGAAAACGCCGTGCAGCTGAGTGAAAAAGAAGGCGTGGTGGCCCTGTTCGGCGTGTCGGGCACCTCGCAGGTCATCGGGCTGCTGCCCTACCTCGCGCAGGCCAGGCTGCCGCTGATCTCCGTGTACACCGGCAGCCCGGCGGTGCGCGCGCAGCAGCACCCGTACCTGTTCACCACGCGCGCCAGCTATGCCGATGAGCTGGTCAGGATCGTGCGCAACCTGGTGGCGGTGCAGACCCTGCGCATTGCCGTCGCCTACGAGAACAACGATTTCGGCAAGCTGCTGCTGCCGCTGGTTGAAAAAACGATCGTGGCCGAAGGCGCCACCATGGCGGGCTCGCACGCGCTGGACCCCAAAGGCCAGGACGCCGCCGATGCCGCCAAGGCGCTGGCCGCGCACAAGCCACAGGCCGTGCTGCTGGTGGCGGCGGGCCCTCCGGTGGTGGCGTACGTGCGCGCCAACCGCGCACACCTGGGCGTGCCGGTGTATACCTTGTCGCTGGGCGCGGGCTCGGCGGTGCTGCGGGCGCTGGGCGAAGACGCGCGCGGCCTGGCCGTGGCACGCACGGGCCCCTCGCCCAGCCGGCCGACCATCGCGCTCACGCGGGACTTCCAGGCGTCGATGAAGCGCCACGACAAGCCCGTGGACTACGACCGCTACACCGGCTACATGGATGCGCGCGTGCTCATCGAGGGCCTGCGCGCAGCGGGGCCCGGCGTGACGCGCGCGAGTCTGGTGCAGGCCATGCAGGGGCTGGGCAACCTGGACCTGGGCGGCTACGGCTACCAGTTCAGCGCACAGAACCACCACGGCTCGAACTTCGTGGACATCGCGGTGGTGGGCTCGGGTGGCGTGTACCGGCAATAGGCACCGGTTCGAGGGGCCTACCCGCCCCGTGCGAACGCTGCGGCGACAATGGCGGCCCGCCAACGCCGCCTTCGCCCCACCGTGCCCCACGCTTCCTCCCCTCCATTCGACGTAGTCATCATCGGCGCCGGCGCCGCCGGCCTGTTCTGCGCCGCCCAGGCGGGCCAGCGGGGCCTGAAGGTGCTGCTGATCGACCATGCCGAGAAGGTGGCCGAGAAGATCCGCATCTCGGGCGGCGGGCGCTGCAACTTCACCAACCGCGACCTCGATCCCGCCGCGCCCCACAAGCACTTCGTGGGTCAGAACCCGCAATTTTGCCGCTCGGCGCTCTCGCGCTACACCCCCGCCGACTTCATCGCACTGGTGCAAAAACACGGCATCGCGTTCCACGAAAAACACAAGGGCCAGCTGTTCGCCGACCGCTCGGCCGAGGACATCATCGCCATGCTGCTGGCCGAGTGCGCGGCGGGCCAGGTGACACGCTGGCAGCCTTGTGCGGTCAAGAATATAGTGTTTTCAGCCCCTGGCGCTGATCCATCAAGCGCTGGCAGCTATCAAATTGATACCGACCGGGGCCCGGTGCGGGCGCGCTCGCTGGTGATCGCCACGGGCGGGCTGTCCATTCCCAAGATCGGCGCGACCGATTTCGGCTACCGGCTGGCGCAGCAGTTCAACATCCCGCTCATCGAACGCCGCCCGGGTCTGGTGCCACTGACCTTTGATGGCGCGGGCTGGGCGCCGTATGCGCAACTCGCGGGCTTGGCGCTTCCGGTGCAAATCAGCACCGGTGCCAAGAAAGCCCGTATGGCCTTCGACGAAGACCTGCTGTTCACCCACCGCGGCCTCTCGGGCCCGGCCGTGCTGCAGATCTCCAGCTACTGGCAGGAAGGCACGCCGCTGGCCATCGACCTCGCGCCCACGGTGGATCTGCCCGCCGCGCTGGCGCAGGGCAAGGCCCGTTCGCGCAAGCTGATTGCCAACGAGCTGGCCGCCCTCGTCCCGGGCCGCCTGGCGGACGCCTGGGCCCAGCGCGATGCCGACTGGCAGCGCCCCATCAACGAGGCCAGCGACAAGGCCCTGGCGCGGCTGGCCGAACAGCTGGCGCGCTGGGAGCTCACGCCCACCGGCACCGAGGGCTACAAGAAAGCCGAGGTCACGCTCGGCGGCGTGGACACGCGCGTGCTGTCGCAGCAGACCATGGAGTGCAAGACGCAGCCGGGCCTGTACTTCATTGGCGAAGTGGTGGATGTGACGGGCTGGCTGGGCGGCTACAACTTCCAGTGGGCCTGGGCCAGCGCCCATGCCTGCGCGCAGGCGCTGCCGCTGGCGGCGCATTGAGGCGGCGGAGGACGCCTGTGCAGGTGGCGCCCCAGGGATGGCTCCTGCACTCCGGTCAGACATACAAACAAACGCTTTACCAGCCATGGGGAGCCTCGGCATGGACGGATTCGAACGCGCGGAGAGGTGGCAAGCGGCTGCCACGGCCACGGGCGCGCTGATTGCCCTTGTGCCGGCCGCAAGCATGGCCGGGAATATCTTCATCGCGATCCTTGCGGCACTGGGCATGGGGTCGCTGGCCGGGGGCGCGGTGATGGTGCGGTGGCTGCTCACCGACGAAGGTGATGCCTACCTGCGGGCCGACTCGCGCATCTCGGGCCGTTCGACCTCTCGCCTCTCCCTGTGTCTGGGCAATTTCTCGCCAGGCGTCCTCCTGGTCGGGCTCGCCGTTGCGCTGCACATCCGGCTCGCATGATGGGGACCACGGCGGCATTGATGAGACATCATCCGGCCAGGGGGGCTGGCTGAAGGCACTCGGAAGCCAGCCCGCGCACTGGCGCGCCATGGAGCACGCAGTGCTGCAATGCCCAGGCGAGCAGGGCCTCGGGCGGCAGCGGGCGGCTGAAGTGGTAGCCCTGCAGCTCCTCGCAGTCCAGCGCACTCAGCACCTGGGCCGTGGCCAGGTCTTCCACGCCCTCGGCCACGATGCGCAGCCCCAGCGTGTGGCCCAGGGCGATGATGGCCCGCGTGATCGCCATGTCGGCGGGGTTGCTCAGCATGTCGTGCACGAAGGACTTGTCGACCTTGAGCCGGTCGATGTCAAAGCGCTTCAGATAGGCCAGGCTGGAGTAGCCGGTTCCGAAATCGTCGATGGACAGCTGCACGCCCAGCGACTTGAGCGCGGCCAGCTGCTGCTCGGCCGCGTGGGCGTTGTCCATGAGCTGCGACTCGGTGATTTCCAGTTCGAGCCGGTGGGCGGGCATGCCGGTGCGGGCCAGCAGCGCCTCGATGTCGGCCACCAGTTGCGGGTCCGCCAGTTGCGCGGCCGAGAGGTTGACCGAGATGGAGACGTCCGACAGCGGGTGGGCCGGCGCACGCCCGGCGGGATGGCCGGCGGGCGGTGCCTGCCAGCGCGCCCACTGCTCGCAGGCCTGCTGCAGCACCCAGCCGCCCATCGCGCGGATCATGCCGGTCTCCTCGGCGATGGGGATGAACTCGCTGGGCGGGATGGCGCCCAGCGTGGGGCTGTTCCAGCGCAGCAGGGCCTCCACCCCCAGCAGGCCGCCGCTCTTGGCGCTCACCCGGGGCTGGTAGTGCAGGCTCAGCTCATGGCGCTCCAGCGCGCGGCGCAGGTGCTGTTCCATGGACTGGCGGGCCAGCGCGCGCTGGTCCGTTTCGGCCGAATAGAACAGCGCCATGTCGCGGCCCGTGGTCTTGGCCTCGTACATCGCCGCATCGGCGCGGCGCATCAGCTCGTCGATGTCGCCACCGTCCTCGGGGTACACGGCGATGCCCACGCTGCATGACACATTGAGTTCATGCCCCTCCACCGGGTGGCTCTGGCGGATGAGGGGGATGAGGCGCCGCTCCACGAGCTGCTGCACGTCCTCGCGCCCGGCCACGTCGCGCATCACCACCACGAACTCGTCGCCGCCCAGGCGGCTGACGGTGTCGCGGCTGCGCACGGCCTGCGTGAGGCGCCCGGCCACCGAGCGCAGCAGCCCGTCGCCGATGTGGTGGCCCAGCGTGTCGTTGATGGCCTTGAAGCGGTCCAGGTCGATGAACAGCACGGCGACCTTCTCGCCGGTGACGCTGGACTGCGCCAGCGCCAGCTGCAGGCGCTGCACGCACAGCGAGCGGTTGGGCAGCTCGGTGAGCACGTCGTGGTGCGCAAGGAACTGGATGCGCTCCTCGCTGCGCTTGCGGTCCGTGATGTCGATGGCGATGCCGATGTGGTTGGCCACGGCGCCGCCGCCCTTGCCCTCGCGCACGGCCGACACCATGAGCCAGGCCGGGTAGGTTTCGCCCGAACGGCGGCGAAACCGCACCTCGCCCTGCCAGGACTCCTTGTCGAGCATGGTGCGGCGGATCTGGGTGGACAGGGGCTCGCCGCCGGACTCCTCCAGCAGGAAGCCCAGGTCTTCGCCCAGCACCTCGTAGAAGTCGTAGTGCGTGCTGCGGCAGAACGCCTTGTTCACGCTGATGATCTGCTGGTCGGCATTCATGATGATGATGCCCTCGGACGACGCCTCGAACACCTTGGCCCACAGCTCCAGGCGCTGCTCCATGACCTTGAGCACGTTGATGGGCGTGAAGGCCGTGAGCACCGAGTCGCGCCCCTGGAACTGCAGCCGCCGCGCCGACAGCACCGCCCAGGAGGGCTCGGGGCTGCCCTTCCAGCGCACCTCGAACTCGTCCACCGAGCCCTGGTCCGCCAGGCGCTGGAAGAAGCGCGCGCGCACGCCCGGCTCCAGCCCGGCGGCCCAGGGGTCGGTCTTGCGGTCATTGAGCCAGTGGGCGGCGGGGGCGTTGGAATGCAGCACCTCGTGCTCGGGGATGGAGGTGACGACCATGGGGATGGGGAAGGCCTCCACCAGCTCGCGCTGGGCCTCGGCCGCGCGGGCGCTGGCCGCCAGCTCCTGCTGCAGCAGGCGTTCGCGGTCCAGCTGGGCCAGCATGTCGTTGAAGGCCGTGACCAGCCGGCCGATCTCGTCGCTGCTGCTCCAGTGGGCCCGCAGGGTGTGGTCGCCGCTCTTGCGCACCTCATCGGCCACGCGCGCCAGTTGCTGCAGCGGCTTGGCGATCTGCCGGGCCACCAGCGTCACCAGAGAGAGGATGCAGCCCAGCAGCACGAGCGCGGTGCCCAGGTGCAGCCACATGCGCGCGTACAGCCCGTCCACCCGGCGGTTGAGCAACCGCTCCAGGTCGACGATGCCCACCGCCCAGGCATCGCGCAGGGCGCCCAGCACCTGCGCCTGCTGCGCCCCCACCTGGGCCAGGGTCAGGCGCGATTCGCCCGCCGCCACGCCCTGCAGCAGCGCCTGGAAGCTCTCCAGCGAGGCCTTGAGCGCCTCGCGCTGGCCCATCAGGGCCGTGCGCATCTCGGGAGAGCCCGCGATGAAGGCCTGGTTGTAGTCCGACTCGATGCCCTGCATCACCGCGTCGAGCCGGCCCACCAGCGTGAGCAGTTCGGAGGACCACTGCGGCCCGCGCCCCGCGGGCGCGGCATGGAGAAACACCACGGTGTCGTGCACCGCCTGCAGCAACTCGGGGAAGCGCAGCACCACCAGCGACATGCCGTAGTAGCTGTCCAGGTCCGGGTCCAGGATCAGGTTGGACTGGTTGCCCACGGTGGTGAGCAGTTCTCGGCCGTCGCGCAGCAGCTGGCTGCGCAGCCGGGTGAGGGACGGCGCATCGGTGGCCGCCGGCGGGTGGGCGGCCAGCTGCTGCAGCACCCCGCTGAAGCGCTCGCCCTGCTCCTCGGTATGCAACTGCTCGTCGTGGGCCGCACGCACGCCCGCCAGCCGCGCAAGAACGTCCGCCACGAGCGGCGGCTGCTGCGATGCATCGAGGAACTGCCCCATGAGCCCGTCGCGCAGCACCGCCGCATAGGTGGTGCCCACGATTTCCTTGCGCGTGAAATCGATGGCCACGTACTTTTCGTGGATCAGGATGCTGGAGACATAGATCACCGCCGACAGGTCGAGCAGATAGATGAGCATGAGCTTGCGGCCCACACTGAGGCGGCCCAGCCAGCCCGATACGCGGTGCATGAATGCCATGGTGTCTGCGGCGAAGGCCCGCCCGGGCGGATGACCCGGGCAGCCTACCGACGGTGGAAGATGAGTGTTACAACATGAAGCAATTTCCACGCCATTTCGCCGATCCGCCTGCGATGCGCCCGGTTCGCCGACGCCGAGCCCCCCGGAAAGCCGGCGCGGCCCTGCCAGGGAGCCCGTGCCGGGCGATTGGCGGGACCCCGCCACCCGTGCCGCGAGAGGGGGGAAGCACGAAGCACCCCAAGGCGGAACCCGCTTCAGCTATAATCTCCGGCTTTGCTGGCAATGCCCCGTCGGCCAAATACTAGTTACAGACGGGGAAACCGCCACGCACGGTCTTGAGGCCCGATCTCCCCAAGACCCTCTGCGGGCAACATTTTGGAAACCATTAGCTAATGACTACGATCCGCGTAAAAGAAAACGAACCCTTTGACGTCGCCCTGCGCCGCTTCAAGCGCACCATTGAAAAGCTCGGCCTGCTGACCGACCTGCGCGCCCGCGAGTTCTACGAGAAGCCCACCGCCGAGCGCAAGCGCAAGAAGGCAGCCGCCGTGAAGCGCCACTACAAGCGCGTTCGCAGCATGCAACTGCCCAAGAAGATGTACTGATGGATCTTCGGCCCCAAGCCTTCTTGCTTGGGTCCCAGAACCCGCGCTAGGGACGCCAAGCGCGGGTTTTTGCTTTTCCGGGCTTGCACAAAGCCCCTCTGGCGTCGTTGCAGCGCCTTGCCGTAGCAAGAAGACTACTGTCTGCGGCGCTGCGCCTGGCCAGAGGGGCTTTGTGCAAACCCTCCGTCCCTGTCTGAAACCCCATAAAAAGGAAGCCATCATGAGCCTCAAGGACCAGATCACCGAAGACATGAAGACCGCCATGCGCGCCAAGGACAGCGAGCGCCTGGGCACCATCCGCCTGCTGCAGGCCGCGATGAAGCAAAGGGAAGTGGACGAGCGCATCGTGCTGGACGATGCGGCCGTGGTCGCCATCGTGGACAAGCTCATCAAGCAGCGCAAGGACTCGATCACCGCCTTCGAGGGCGCGGGCCGCCAGGACCTGGCCGACAAGGAGAAGGCAGAGATGGCCGTGCTGCAGGCCTACCTGCCCGAGCGCATGTCGGCCGACGAGACCCTGGCCGCCGTCAAGGCCATCGTGGCCGAGCTGGGCGCCGCGGGCCCGGGCGACATGGGCAAGGTCATGGGCGTGGTCAAGACCCGCCTGGCCGGCAAGGCCGACATGGGCCAGGTGTCCGCCGCCGTCAAGGCCGCGCTCGCCGGCTGACCGCCCGCCTCGCCGCCCGGCGATTTACTATCAATTCAATAGCTGCCAGCGCTTGATCGACAAGCGCCGGTGGCTATTTTTACTTGAAATATCGCATCCACGCGCTCCTTGGCGCACCCGCTCAGAAGCGCACCACCACCTTGCCGAACGCGCCGCGCTGCAGGTGCGCGAAAGCAGCCGGCGCTTCGTCGGCGCCATACTCGCCCGCGATCACCGGCTTCAGCCCGGTGGCATCCACCGCGCGCACCAGGTCCTCCAGCGCGCGGCGGTGGCCCACACCAATGCCCTGCACGGTGGCCCGCCCCAGCAGGAAGCTGTAGACCGACGCACTCACCGTGTCGCCGGCCAGGGTGCCGATGACCGACACGCGCCCGCCGTGGCGCAGCGCCTGCATCGACCGGCCCAGGTTGGGGCCGCCCACCGTCTCCAGCACATGGTCGGCGCCCTGCCCCCCGGTCAGCGCCCGCACCTGCGCGGGCCAGTCGGCCTCGCGCGCCAGCGCATGGGCGGCGCCCAGGGCGAGCACCTGTTCGCGCTTGCCCGCATCGCCCGAGACCACGATGGGCACGGCCCCGTGCTGGCGGGCGATCTGCACGCCGAACAGTGCCACGCCGCCGGTGCCATGGATGAGCACGGCCTGCCCGGCGCGCACGTGGCCGGTCTCCACCAGCGCGAACCAGGCCGTGAGCCCGGCGATGGGCAGGGTGCTCGCGGCGGCGGCGCCCAGCGTGGCCGGCGCGGCCACCGCCCAGTCCGCCTCCAGCAGCACGTGCGAGGCCAGCACGCCCGGCCCCGGCGCGCCCAGGGCCACGGCAGCGGCAGGGCGCTCGCCCTCCAGCCAGCCGCCCCAGAAGGTGCTCAGCACCCGGTCACCGGGGCGCCAGCGGGTGATGCCCGCGCCCACGGCCAACACCGTGCCGGCCAGGTCCGAGGCGGGGGTGAACGGAAATTCCAGCGGCATGCCCATGCCGTCCTGCGCCATCAGCAGGTCGCGGTAGTTGAGGGCCACGGCCTCGGTGCGCACCAGGATCTGGCTCGGCCCGGGCGCGGGCATGGGCGCCTCGGTGCGCTCCAGGTGGGCGAGGCCGAAGCGGGGCAGTTGCCAGCGCTGGAGGGTGGCGGGTGTGTCGTGCATCGTCGAGTTCCAGGGAAAGAAAGAGATTTCGATGCTATTGGCGCTTCATGGATGCCAGTTGTTCTTGTTTTTCCCATGACTGGATAGCAAAATTCTCCAATGAACGAACGTTTGCAGGGAATCGAGGCCTTCGTGGCGGCCGTGGAGGCCGGCAGCTTCGCGCTGGCGGCGGCGCGGCTGCACCGCACCCGCTCGGCGGTGGGCAAGGGCATTGCGCGGCTGGAACAGCGGCTCGGGGTGCGGCTGTTCCACCGCACCACGCGCAGCCAGAGCCTGACCGACGACGGACAGGCTTACTACGAACGCTGCCGCCGCGCGCTGGCCGAACTCGACGCGGCCGATGCCGCCGTGGAGGCCGGCCGCCACGAGCCCGTGGGCACCCTGCGCATGAGCATGCCGGCGCTGTTCGGCCGCGCCTGCGTCGCGCCCGTGCTGCTGGGCCTGGCGCGCGAGCACGCCGGCCTGCGGCTGGACCTGCACTTCAGCGACCGGCGGGTGGACCTGGTGGAAGAGCGGATCGATCTGGCCATCCGCAGCGGGGTGCTGGACGACAGCAGCACGCTCGCGGCCCGCCCGCTCGGGCACCAATGGATGGGCCTGTATGCCGCGCCGGACTACCTGGCGCGGCACGGCCGGCCGGCAAGCTGGGCGGCGCTGCAGGCCGAGGCGCCCCGCCACGCCTTCGCCAGCTACGGACGCGACGACGGGCTCAAGCCCTGGCACTACCGCGATGACGCCACGGGCGAGCCGCGCACGTTCGCGGTGCCCGCGCGCGTGCGCTGCGACAGCCTGGAAGTGGTGGCCGCCACGGCGGCGGCGGGGCTGGGCATCGCGCGGCTGCCCGAGTGGCTGGCGGCCGAGCCGGTGGCCGCCGGCACGCTGGTGAAGGTGTTCGACGAGGCGCGCCCCTTCGGCTACGAGCTGCACGCCGTCTGGCCCCAGGCGCGCGCCCTGCCACGGCGCACGCGCGTCGTCATCGACGCGCTGGCCGCGCAGCTGCCCGCGCTGCTCGGGACCCGTTGAACGGCGGGCGCGGGCCGCCGTGGGGCGGCACTGGCAGCGGCGCCCGGGCCGCGCCGGTCCATGGCAACCCCGGCCGGCCTCAGGCCGTCCCGGGCATGCCCTGCAGGCGCCCCGCTTCCTGGCGGAAGTACACCTCCAGAAACTCCACGCACACCCGCACCTTGGCCGAGCGGTCCAGCCGCGTGGGGTACACGGCCCACACGTTGGCCTCCTGCCGCCAGTCGGGCAGCACCTGCACCAGCCTTCCCGCACGCAGGTGCGCCCCCACGTCCCACAGCGAGCGCAGCACGATGCCGCGCCCGTCCACAGCCCACTGCACCGCCATCTCGCCGTTGTTGGCCGACAGCGGGCCGCGTACCTTCACCGTCTCGTCCACCGCGCCGCTGCGCAGCCGCCACACGCCGAACGGGTGGTCGCGCTCCTTGATCACCAGGCAGTCGTGGCTGGACAGCTCCGCCAGCGCGCGCGGCGTGCCGTGGCGCGCCAGGTAGGCGGGCGCCGCGCACAGCACGCGGTGGTTGTCCGCCAGGCGGCGGGCGATCAGGTGCGGCGCGATCTCGTCGCCCACGCGCACGTCCAGGTCGAACCCTTCGCCGGCCACGTCCACCAGCCGGTCGAACACTTCCAGCCGCACCTGCAGGCCGGGGTGCTGCTCCACCAGCCGCGACAGCGCGGGCGCCACGATCTGGCGGCCAAAGCCAAAGCTGCTGCTCACCCGCAGCTGACCACGCGGCTCGCGCCGGGTGATGGCCACCTCCTGCAGCAACTGATCCATGTCGTCCAGGATGCGCTGCGCCCAGTGGAAGACACGCTCGCCCTCCTCCGTCACGGCCACGCGCCGCGTGGTGCGGTGCAGGAGCTTCACGGCCAGCTCCTGCTCCAGCAGGCGGATGCGCTTGCTCACGTACGCGGGCGAGGTGCCCAGCTCCGCCGCCGCGTCGCCAAAACTCGATTTGCGCACCACCACGGTGAACACGCGCAGGTCGTCGGTGGCCGGATTTTTATGCACGATGTGTGAAGAATATGAGCACAGTTGCCGGATTGTATTTTTTGCCGCACTGCCAAACAATCCGTGCTGATTCCCCCTGGCTTTCTTTTCCCTTCTTTCTCTTCCCCAGGCACCAAGGACCCCGAATGAGCACCAACACCCCCTACAAGATCGCCGTCATCCCCGGCGACGGCATTGGCAAGGAAGTCATGCCCGAAGGCCTGCGCGCGGTGCAGGCCGCCGCCCAGCGCTTCGGCATCCCGCTGGAGACCACCACCATCGACTGGGCCAGCTGCGACTACTACGCCGCCCACGGAAAAATGATGCCCGACGACTGGAAAGCCCAGCTCTCGGGCATGGACGCGATCTTCTTCGGCGCCGTCGGCTGGCCCGCCACCGTGCCCGACCACGTCTCGCTGTGGGGGTCGCTGCTCAAGTTCCGCCGCGAATTCGACCAGTACATCAACCTGCGCCCCGTGCGCCTTTTCGAGGGCGTGCCGTGCCCGCTGGCGGGCAGGAAGCCCGGCGACATCGACTACTACGTGGTGCGCGAGAACACCGAGGGCGAGTACACCTCGCTCGGCGGCATCATGTACGAAGGCACCGACCGCGAGATCGTGATCCAGGAATCGGTCTACTCGCGCCACGGCGCCAACCGCCTGCTGAAGTTCGCGTTCGACCTGGCCCAGAGCCGCCCGCGCAAGCACGTGACCCTGGCCACCAAGAGCAACGGCATCGCCATCAGCATGCCCTGGTGGGACCAGCGCGCCGAGGAAGTCGCCAAGGCCTACCCCGAGATCACGCTGGACAAGCAGCACATCGACATCCTCACCGCGCGCTTCGTGCTGCAGCCCGGGCGCTTCGACGTGGTGGCCGCCACCAACCTGTTCGGCGACATCCTCTCCGACCTGGGCCCCGCCACCACGGGCACCATCGGCCTGGCGCCCTCGGCCAACCTGAACCCCGAGCGCACGTTCCCCAGCCTGTTCGAGCCCGTGCACGGCTCGGCGCCGGACATCTACGGCAAGAACATCGCCAACCCCATCGCGATGATCTGGTCGGGCGCGCTGATGCTGGACTTCCTCACCCAGGGCCAGGGCGCGGGGCGGCAGGCGCACGATGCGATCGTGGCGGCCATCGAGGAGGTCCTGCGCAGCGGGCCGCGCACGCCGGACCTGGGCGGCTCGGCCGACACCACGCAGGTGGGCGCGGCCATCGCGGCGCTGGTTTCCAAGGGGTAGGCCCTCGCCCCGCGCCCCCGGGGCGCGTGCCCTCGCACGGCATTTGCGCCGGGCCGCGCGCAGTGCCGGCGTGGGTTCACACGGGCGGCGGAGCCTGCCGTGCCCCTGCAGAAGAAGACCACCACGCCCCGAACCGCTGGAGGCCGGGCTGCGCCAGCAGGTACAGCCCTGTCAGCAGCAGCAGGCCCAGAGGGGGCAGCGGCGCATAGGTCACCCAGGGCGGCGGGCTGCCCTCCCGCAGGGCCATCGCCGCGAAATTCGCGACGACGGCCAGCGTGAAGGCCATCGACACCCAGCGGTGAAACCGCCGCACGCCCTGGCCCCGGCTCATTGCGGGCCTCCCGCGGCCTGGATCATCTTCCAGCCGTTGCCCGCCGGGTCGCGGAACCCCGCATCCACCTGGCCGAACCGGTCCACCGGCTCCTGGGTGAACTCCACGCCCTGGGCGCGCATGTGCGCGTATGCGGCGCGGCAGTCGCGCACATGCAGGACCAGCGGCGGCATCGCCCCCTTGGCCACCATGGCGCGCAACGCCTGGGCCGTGGCCTCGTCGTGCATCGGCGGCCCCGGCGTGAACAGCCCGAGCTGAAACGCCGGCTGCTCGGGGTGCTGCACCGTCAGCCACCGGTAGGCACCATTGCGCACGTCCGTGTGGACGCGGAATCCGAGCTTGTCGACATAGAACGCCAGGGCTTCGTCCTGGTCGTTGACATACACACCCACCACACCGATACCTTGGCTCATCACATCTCCTTGGTTGAGGGCCGGTTTGTACCCTCCGCCAGGCGGCGGCGCTTCTCCGAAACTGCGGTGGCAAGGTCCGGGCGCTGCGCGGCCTTCAGAAAACAGGCGGGCACGCTGCCCAGCTGCTGCGCCTCGCGCCGGGCGTCGATGCGCAGGGTGCTCGGGCTTTTTCCGGTGACGTCCCGGAACGTGCGGCCGAAAGTGCCCAGGCTTTCCCAGCCGGTGGCATAGGCGATCTCGGTGATGGGAAGGTCCGTGTCCCGCAGCAGCGTGGTCGCCTGCTCGATGCGCCGGGTGAGCAAATAGCGGTGCGGCGGAATGCCGAAGGCCTGCCGGAACGAGCGCGCGAAATGGGCGTCGGAGACGCCGCTGACCCGGGCCAGCCGCTTCACCGGCCACGCTTCGTGCGAGGCGGCGTCCATGTGGTCCTTCGCCCGCAGCAGGCGGCGCAGCAGGGCCGGGTCCTGCTGCGCGCCGGTCCCGTCCGGCCTGGACGGCAGGTCGGCGGGGTCTTCGCGCGGGGGAATGAGATCCGGAGTCACGGGCGGCATGAGGGCAGCATATCGCCTTCACCGCGGCCGCCGCGTTCCCTTTCCCTGGATGCCCGCGGCCACCTCCCGCAAGCATTCCACCAGCAATCCCGTGGTGGGTGTGGGCCTTTGCCCGCGCAGCGTGATCAGCCCCACGGGAGGCAGGTCCACCGGCACGGGCAGCGCAAGCACGGCCACCAGCCCCTGCGCGGCGTAATGCCGGCCCACCGTGCGCGCCATGAAGGCCACGGCGCCGCGCTGCTGGACGAAGCTGATCTGCGACAGGAAGGACGCCGATTCGATGATGTCCTGCGGCGGGTGCAGGCCGTGCGCGAAGAACTGCTGTTCCAGCTTCACCCGCAGCGACGCCCAGGGCGGGGGCAGCACGCACGGCTGCGCGGCCACCTCGGCCCACCCGACCTTGCGCTTGCGGGCCAGGGGGTGCGTGGGGTGCGCCACGGCCACCATGGGGTCGCCATACAGGGCCTCGGTCTCCAGGTCGGGCGAGGCATAGCCGGGCTCCAGGCGGCCCACGAACAGGTCCAGCTCGCCCAGGCGCAGCTTGGGCAGCAGGCGCGTGAGGTCCCCTTCGTCGATCAGCACCGTGGTGCGGCGGGACCGCGCCTTGAGCAGCTCCACCGCCTGCGCCAGCAGCACCGGCGTGGCCGCCACCATGGCCCCCACGCTGGTGCGGCCCACGGCACCACTGGCCTCGGCGGCGATTTCGTCGCGCGTGCGGTCATACCCCGCCAGCACCGAACGGGCGAAGCGCACCACGCTCGCGCCCGCGGCCGTGGGCTCGGTGCCGCGCGTGGAGCGCTCGAACAGCGGCAGGCCGAACATGCGCTCGATCTCGGCCAGCGTCTTGGAGACCGCCGGCTGCGTGACCGACAGGAACTCCGCCGCGCGGCCCAGGTGGCGGAACTGGTCGAGCGCCACGAGCATCTGCAGGTGGCGCAGCTTGAGGTTGGAGCGCAGTACGCGGTCGATCTTGGCCATCGTGGTCTTCTTTCTGGCGGGCTCGATACATTACTTCAAGGCAATGAAGCCAGTCCATATCTTCATTGGATTGTTATGCACCGGTTCTGAACAATGGCGGCTCCCGACCCCACAAACAACAGGAGACAGGCATGCACAACACCCCCCGCATCGCAAGGCGCCAGTTCGTGCTGGGCGCATTGAGCGCCAGCGCACTGACGGCCACCCCGTCCGGCAGCCTCTTCGCCCAGGCCTGGCCCGAGCGCCCCCTCACCTTCATCTGCCCCTGGCCCGCGGGCGGCACGGCCGACCAGTCGATGCGCGCGCTGTGCGCGGTGGCGGGCCGGGTGCTGGGCCAGAGCATCGCGGTGGAAAACAAGGTGGGCGCGTCCGGCATGATCGGCGCCAAGGCGCTGGCCTCGGCCAGGCCCGACGGCTACACCGTCGGCCAGATCCCGATCTCGGTCACGCGCTTCTCGCAGCTGGGCACGCTGCAGGCCGACCCGCGCAAGGACTTCACCTACCTCGCGCGCACCTCGGGCCAGACCTTCGGCATCGCCGTGCCCGCCAGCTCGCCGTTCAAGACGCTCAAGGACTTCGTGCAGCACGCCAAGGCCCACCCCGGCAAGGTGACCTATGCCCATGCCGGCGTGGGCGGCGCCACGCATGTGGGCATGGAGGAGTTCGCGGGCGCCGCGGGCATCCAGCTCAACCACGTGCCCTACAAGGGCGGCGCCGAGGCGCTGCAGGGCGTGCTGGGCGGCCACGTGGACGCGCTCGCCGACTCCAGCTCGTGGGCGCCGCATGTGGAGGCCGGCAAGCTGCGCCTGCTGGCCACCTGGGGCGAGCAGCGCACGGCCCGCTTCAAGGAGGTCCCGACGCTGCGCGAATCCGGCTATGACGTGGTGGTGGACGCTCCCAACGGCATCGGCGCGCCCCGGGGCCTGGACCCCGCCATCGCCGCCCGGCTGCGTGAAGCCTTCAAGCAGGCCGTGGCCAGCCCCGAATTCAAGGCCGTGGCCGACAAGCTCGACGCGCCGCTGCTGTACCTGGACGGCCCTGACTACGAAAAGTACGTGAACACGGTCTACGCCAAGGAGACCGTGCTCATCGAAAAACTCAAGCTGCGAGAGCTGATGCGCAGTTGAGCCCCGCAGCCACCAGAATCACACCCCCACCACAAGGCCCACGATGAACGCCCCCACGGCCCCCGGCCTGCTCGCCAGCCCGCTGCTGCACTTGCACCCCCACGACAACGTGCTCGTCGCCAAGACGGCGCTGGCGCTGGGGCAGGAAATTCCCGAACTCGGCGTGCGCACGCGCGCCCAGGTGCCCGCGGGCCACAAGATCGCCGCGCGCCGCATCGCCGAGGGCGAGCAGGTCAAGAAGTACGACACCGTGATCGGCGTCGCCACGCGCGACCTGGAGCCCGGCGACTACGTGCACAGCCACAACCTGCGGCTGGTGGAGCACTACCGCGACCCGGCGTTTGGCGCCGACGTGCGGCCCGTGGCGTACGTGCCCGAGGGCGAGCGCGCCACCTTCCAGGGCTTCGTGCGCGCGGACGGCGGCGTGGGAACGCGCAACTTCATCGGCATTCTGTCGTCGGTGAACTGCTCGGCCACCGTGATCAAGAACATCGCCGCGCACTTCACGCCCGAGCGCCTGGCCGACTTTCCACACGTGGACGGCGTGGCCGCCTTCGCGCAGACCAGCGGCTGCGGCATGTCCTCGCCCAGCGAGCACTTCGACGTGCTGCGCCGCACGCTGGCGGGCTATGCGCGCCACCCCAACCTGGCGGGCGTGCTCATCGTGGGCCTGGGCTGCGAGCGCAACCAGGTCGCCTCCCTGGTGGAGTCGCAAGGGCTGCAGGAAGGCAAGCTCATGCGCACGCTGGTGATGCAGGACGTGGGCGGAACGCGCGCCACCATCGCGGCGGGCATCGCCGCCATCGAGGAGATGCTGCCCATCGCCAACCAGGCGCGGCGCAGCACCGTGAGCGCGAGCCACCTCAAGATCGGACTGGAATGCGGCGGCTCGGACGGTTTCTCGGGCATCACCGCCAACCCCGCGCTGGGCGCGGCCATGGACATCCTGGTGCGCCACGGCGGCACGGCCATCCTGTCGGAAACGCCCGAGATCCACGGCGTGGAGTTCATGCTCACGCGCCGCGCCATCAGCCCCGCCGTGGGCCAGAAGCTGCTGGACCGCCTGGCCTGGTGGGAACGCTACACCGCGGGCCAGAACGCCCAGTTCAACGGCGTGGTGGGCCATGGCAACCAGGCCGGCGGCCTGGCCAACATCTTCGAGAAGTCGCTGGGCTCGGCCATGAAGGGCGGCACCACGCCGCTGCGCGCGGTGTACGAATACGCCGAACCCATCACCGAGCATGGCTTCGTGTTCATGGACTCGCCCGGCTACGACCCCGTGGCCTCCACCGGCCAGATCGCCAGCGGCGCGCAGCTCATCTGCTTCACCACGGGGCGCGGCTCCATGTTCGGCAGCAAGCCCGCGCCCACCATCAAGCTGGCCAGCAACACGCCCATGTACCAGCGCCTCGAAGAGGACATGGACATCAACTGCGGCGTGATCGTGGACGGCGAATGCAGCGTGCCCGAGATGGGCCGGAAGATCTTCGAGCAGATCCTGCGCCACGCGAGCGGCGAGGCCACCAAGAGCGAGGCCCTGGGCCTGGGCGACCACGAGTTCGTGCCCTGGCACCTGGGCATCGTGTCCTGAGAATTTGCTCCCAAAAACATAGCATCCTGCGCTTGTTGAACAAGCGCTTTCGGCCTATTTCATTGAAAACCATGCCCCTGACCCTCACCCGCCCCGCGCTGATCCGCAGCGCCAACTTCATCGGTGGCGAATGGACCGTGGCCACCGGCGCCCGGCTTGACGTGACCGACCCCGCCACCGGCGACACCATCGCTTGCGTGCCGGACTCCGGCGCTGGCGATGCGCTGGCGGCCCTGGACGCGGCCCACGCCGCATTTCCCGCCTGGCGCAAGGTGCCCGCCAAGCAGCGCGCCGCCATCATCAAGCGCTGGAACGACCTCGTGCTGGCCCACCAGGACGACCTGGGCAAGCTCATCTCGCGCGAGCAGGGCAAGCCCCTGGCCGAGGGCAAGGGCGAAGTGGCCTACGCCGCCAGCTACATCGAATGGTTCGCCGAAGAGGCCACGCGCATGAACGGCGAGGTCATCCCCGCGCCTGTGCCGGGCCGGCGCATGTTCGCCCTGCGCGAGCCCGTGGGCGTGGTGGCCGCCATCACGCCGTGGAACTTCCCGGCCGCGATGATCGCGCGCAAGATCGCCCCGGCCCTGGCCGCCGGCTGCACCGTGGTCTGCAAGCCCGCCGAGGACACGCCGCTGACCTCTCTGGCCCTGGTGCTGCTCGCGCACGAGGCCGGCGTGCCGCCGGGGGTGCTCAACATCGTCACCGCCTCGCGCGAGAAGACGCCCGAGGTGGTGGACGTGTGGCTCGACGACAGCCGCGTGCGCAAGATCACCTTCACGGGCTCCACCCCCGTGGGCAAGCACCTGGCGCGGCGCAGCGCGGAGACGCTCAAGAAACTCTCTCTCGAACTCGGCGGCAACGCGCCCTTCATCGTGTTCGAGGACGCCGACGTCGGCGCCGCCGTGGACGGCTTCATGGCCGCCAAGTTCAGGAACGGCGGCCAGACCTGCGTGTGCCCCAACCGCGTGTTCGTGCAGCGCCGCGTGTTCGAGGCGTTCGCCCACCAGCTCGCGGCGCGCGTGGCGGCGCTGCAGGTCGGCCCGGCCAGCGACCCGGCCTCGCAGATCGGCCCCATGATCAACGGCCGCGCCGTGCAGAAGATCGAGCGCCACGTGAATGACGCGGTGGCCAAGGGGGCGAGGGTGCTCACGGGTGGCAGGCGCCTGGCCGAGCTGGGCGCCACCTACTACGCGCCCACCGTGCTCACCGGCGCCGACGCCACCATGGCCTGCGCCTGCGAAGAGACCTTCGGCCCCGTGGCGCCGCTGACCGTGTTCGACACCGAAGAGGAAGTGATCGCCGCCGCCAACGACACGCCCTTCGGGCTGGCCGCGTACTTCTACAGCCAGGACGTGCGCCGCATCTGGCGCGTGGCCGATGCGCTGGAGACGGGCATCGTGGGCATCAACGAGGGGGCGCTGGCGGCGGAGGCCGCGCCGTTTGGCGGCGTGAAGGAGTCGGGCTACGGCCGCGAAGGCTCCACGCACGGCCTCGACGACTACCTGCACACCAAGTACGTCTGCCAGGGCGGGCTCGATTGACCCGCAGCTTTCGCGCGGCGCCGCATGCGGCGCCCAGCTCCCCTCCCACAAGGAATCCCATGCCCGCACACAACCCCTTCAAGGCCGCGCTCGCCGGCCGCCATCCGCAAATCGGCCTGTGGCTCTCCATGGCCGACCCGTACCTGGCGGAAGCCGCCGCCACCTGCGGCTACGACTGGCTCTTGATCGACGGCGAGCACGCGCCCAATGACGTGCGCAGCACCCTGGCCGCGCTGCAGTCGGTGGCCGCCCACCCGTCCCAGCCGGTGGTGCGCGTGGTGGAAGGCAGCACGGCCCTGATCAAGCAGATGCTGGACATCGGCGCCACGACCCTGCTCGTGCCCATGGTGGACACCGCCGAACAGGCACGGGGCATCGTGGCGGCCACGCGCTACCCGCCGCTGGGCATCCGGGGCGTGGGCAGCGCCGTGGGCCGCGCGTCGCAGTGGAGCGCCCGCACCGACTACCTGAACATCGCGGACGACGAAGTGTGCCTGCTGGTGCAGGCCGAGACCACCACGGCGCTGGCCAACCTCGGCGCCATCTGCGCCGTGGACGGCGTGCATGGCGTGTTCATCGGCCCGGCCGACCTCGCCGCCTCCATGGGCCACCGGGGCAACCCCGGCCACCCCGAGGTGCAGGCGGCCATCGAAGGCGCCATGCGAACCATCATCGCCAGCGGCAAGGCCGCGGGCACCCTCACCTCCGACCCCACGCTGGCGCAGCGCTACCTCGACCTGGGCTGCACCTTCGTGGCCGTGGGCGTGGATGTGCTGATGTTCGCCAACGCGGCACGCAGGCTGCGGGCCCACTTCGGCGGCAGCGGGCCGAAGGCGCCGCCCGGCGGCGGCGCGGCGGCCGCCTATTGAGCCCGGCCTGTCTTCGCCTCAGCGCGGCAGCGCGTCGCCGAAGACCTCCAGGGCCCGGCCGTGCAGCGAGCGCAGCGTGTCCGCAGGGTCCACGGCCTGCCCCAGGGCCAGCGCTCCGCTGCGCTGGAACGACGGTGCCATCAGGCGCTGCGCCGCCTCGATCACCAGGGGCGCCGTCACGGCATAGATGTCCTGCCCGCGCACGCGCGCCGTGCGGGCCTGCCCGTTCTGCACAAGCCGCACCGCCAGCTCGAAGCGCTGCGCCGACCGGCCGCTGCCGTCCACCGCCGTGGGCGGCGGCGTCGCCGCATCGCGGATGTCCGCGAGCGCCGAGCGGTTCAGGAACGAACGGATCGTGTCGGCCCGCAGATGGTGCACGAGCGTGATCGTTTCGCTGAACGGCAGCTCCACCATCGGATACGTCCCGAGCGGCGGCGCGAAGGTCCAGTCCGGCACATCGGACGACGGGACCAGGGGCACCAGGGCACCGCCCTGGACCACCTGGCGCGGCGCCTTGTTGCGCTCGCCCGTCTCGCGGGTGCCCACGGTGGGCCACCAGCGGTCCAGCCCCATGGCCACCGTGATCTCGTCAATGCGCCCCGCCGAGGCCAGCGCGCTGGCCAGCAGATCGGCCAGCCCTCCATAGAAGCCGGCGGCCGGCATCACCACCCGCCTGGCGGCCCGCGCTGGCGCATCCAGGTCGGCAAAGCTCGCCTGCGCGCTGGGCTGCTCCGCCGTGACGTCGATGTAGTGGCAGCCGGCCCGCAGCGCGGCCCGCGCCACCGGGGGCGCGGTGTCAAGGAAAGGACCCGCGCAGTTGATGACCACCGCGCAGCCCGCGAAGGCCTGCCCGAGCGCGCCGGGGTCGTCCAGGCCCGCCACGCGGCAGGCGACGCCGGAGGGAAACAACGAGCCAAGCCGGGCGGCACTGCGCCCCACCGCCACCACGGGCAGGCCGCGCAGCCGGGCCTCGCGAACGACAAACTGGCCGGTGTGGCCCGTGGCGCCGTAGACGGCGATGGACTGTAGAGGGGAATGCATGGTGACCTTTCAAGAAATAGATACAGACCTGTATGTTCTTAATACTACATACAGGTCTGTATCATGTCAACATACAATGATGCCGGCGTGTGTCCCGTCGATGGACGCGCACGGCCGCGCGGCCCGGTGCGGCCCGGTGCGGCCCGGTGCGGCCCGGTGCGGCCCGGTGCGGTCCGGTGCGGCCCGGTGTTCAGGGGCCGAATGCAAAAAGGCCCTCGCCATGGCGAGGGCCCTTGTTTGCCGGAAGTTGCCCTGAACGGGCCCGTCCGCCGTCCGCTCAGCTGCCTGCGACCTTCATGCGGTTCACGAGGATGGAGCCCACGGTCTTGGCGCCATAGTTGTAGGCATCGGCGCCCACGGCCTCGATGCCCTTGAGCATGTCCTTGAGGTTGCCCGCGATGGTGATCTCGTGCACGGGGTAGGCAATCTTGCCGTTCTCGACCCAGAAACCGCTCGCACCGCGCGAGTAGTCGCCCGTCACGTAGTTCACGCCCTGGCCCATGAGCTCGACCACGAAGAGGCCCGTGCCCAGCTTCTGCAGCATGGCGTCCAGGTTGTCGCTGGCCTGGGTGAGGCGCGATGTCATCACTAGGTTGTGCGAGCCGCCCGCGTTGCCCGTGGTCTTCATGCCCAGCTTGCGCGCCGAGTAGCTGGACAGGAAATAGCCCTGCACGCGCCCGCCCTGCACCACCTTGCGCGGCGCCACGCGCACGCCCTCCTCGTCGAACGGCGAGCTGCCCTTGCCGCGCAGGATGAAGGGATCTTCCAGAATGTCGATGTGCTTGGGAAACACCATCTTGCCCAGCGAGTCGAGCAGGAAGCTGCTCTTGCGGTACAGCGAGCCGCCGCTCACGGCCTGCACGAAGCCGCCCAGCAGGCCGGCGGCCAGGGTGGATTCGAACAGCACGGGGCATTGGGTGGTGGGGATCTTGCGTGACCCGAGACGGCTCAATGCGCGCTGCGCGGCGTACCGGCCCACGGCCTCGGGCGAGGCCAGTTCGGTGGCGTCGCGCATGGAGCTGTACCAGGCGTCGCGCTGCATCTCTGCGTTGCGGCCGGGCAGCGAGGCGATGGGCGCCACCGAGAAGCTGTGGCGCGAGCTGGCATAGCCGCCGCGAAAGCCGCGTGTGTGGGCGCTGAAGAAATGGCTTTGCTGCGCCGACACGCCCGCGCCTTCGCTGTTGGTGATGCGGCGGTGGGTCTTGAGCGCGGCGGCCTCGCAGGCCTTGGCGATTTCAGCGGCCTCTTCGCTCGTGAGGGCCCAGGGGTGGAACAGGTCCAGGTCGCGGTGTGTGTCGGCCGGGGCGATGTCATCGGCGTCCGGCAGGCCTGCCATGGGATCTTCGGCCGTGAAACGGGCGATGTCGTAGGCTGCCTGCACGGTCTGCTCGATGGCCTTGTTCGAGAAATCGGAAGTGCTGGCGTTGCCACGGCGTTTGCCAAGGTACACGGTCACGCCCAGGGATTTATCGCGGTTGCGCTCCACGTTCTCCAGTTCGCCCTTGCGCACACTGACCGACAGGCCGCAGCCCTCGGACGCCTCGGCGCCCGCGTCGGTGGCGCCGAGCTTTTTGGCATGGGCCAGGGCGCGGTCGACCAGTTCCTCGAAGAAGGGGCGGCTGTAGCTGAAACCGCTGTCGGGGGTGGCGCGGGAAGTGGCAGGGGCTTGCGCGGCGGGCGGGGCGCTTTGGAGGCGCGCGGCGCGGGTGGAGGGTTTATTCATAGCGGAAGCTATGATACTTGCCGCTGTGGCGCGCTCTGCGCCGCTTCTCTTTTTGCCCCCACCCATGTCACGCAAACCCAAAAAAGGCTACTTTGTGCGAGGCCAGTTCGTTGCCGAAGGCAGCGAAATGGACATTCAGCTCAAGGCCGAACTCAAAGGCACGCCCGATGCCAGCCGCACCGACCTCAAGCGCGAAAGCGACGAACTGCAGGAGCTGGGCAAGGAACTGCTGACGCTGCGCGCCGACCTGTTCGACGCCGTGGGCCTGCCCGACAAGCTGGTGGACGCACTGGCCGAGGCCAAGCGCATCACCAATTTCGAGGGCAAGCGCCGCCAGATGCAGTACGTGGGCAAGATCATGCGCAAGCTCGAACCCGAGCTGGTGCAGGCGGCCCGCCAGGCGCTGCAGGAGCAGCACAAGGGCTCGGCCACCGAAAAGATGCAGCTGCACCTGGCCGAACACTGGCGCGACCGCCTGATCGCCGACGACGAGGCGCTGGCCCCCTGGATGGCCGAACACCCAGGCACCGACACCCAGCAGCTGCGCGCGCTGATCCGCCAGGCGCGCAAGGATGCGCCCCCCGCCGACAAGGCCGCCGTGTCGCAAGGCCTGGCCCCACGCAAGGGCCGCGCCTACCGCGAACTGTTCCAGCTGGTGCGCGAGCACCTGGGCGGCACGGGCACGGACGACGCCAGCGGCATCGACGAGGACGACGGCGATGAGTGAGGCCCGACACGACCCGGTGAAGGTCGGCATCGTCTCCATCAGCGACCGCGCCAGCTCCGGGGTCTATGAAGACAAGGGCCTGCCCGCGCTGCAGGACTGGCTCGCGCGCGCCCTGCTCAACCCCATCGCCTTTGAATCGCGCCTGATCCCCGACGAGCAGGACGGCATCAGCGCCGCGCTGATCGAGCTGGTCAACGCAGGCTGTTGCCTGGTGCTGACCACCGGCGGCACCGGCCCCGCCCCGCGCGATGTGACGCCCGAGGCCACGCTGGCCGTGGCGCACAAGGAGATGCCGGGCTTTGGCGAGCAGATGCGCCAGATCAGCCTGAAGTTCGTGCCCACCGCCATCCTGTCGCGCCAGGTGGCCGTGGTGCGCGACCAGAGCCTCATCATCAACCTGCCCGGCCAGCCCAAGGCGATTGCCGAGACGCTGGAAGGCCTGAAGGACGCCGACGGCAAGCAGATCGTGCCCGGCATCTTTGCCGCCGTGCCGTACTGCGTGGACCTGATTGGCGGCCCGTATCTGGAAACGCGCGACGAAGTCTGCAAGGCGTTCCGGCCCAAGAACGCGGTGCGAGCGCCTCGCCCGGCCTGATTTCTCACGGCTCAAAGCAAAAATAGCTGCCAGCGCTTATTCAACAAGCGCTGGCAGCTATAATTTTTATAGCATTCTGATTCTTGAATGCAGCGCAGGCAAGCCGCTACTTGCCCACCAGCTCGTTGAGCTTGCCCGCCTCGAACTGCTCCTTGAGCGCCGCATCACACGGCACGCAGTCCTTGTTCTGCGGGTTGGCGGACAGTTTCTCGATGGCCTGCCACAGCAGCGCGATCTGGTGCTCCTGCGACGAGGCGTTGTCGATCAGCCCGCGCATGGCCTGCGAGAGGGGGTCGTCCTCCTGCGTGATGCCATAGGCCGTGAACTTGCGGGCCTGCTGGGGTTCGGTCACGTCGGCGCTTTCGCCCGCCTTGGACGGAATGATGCGCGCCGGGATGCCCACCGCCGTGGCGCCCGGGGGCACCGGCTTGATGACCACGGCGTTGCTGCCGATCTTGGCGCCGTCACCCACCTCGAAGCCGCCGAGCACCTTGGCCCCCGCGCTCACCACCACGTCCTTGCCCAGCGTGGGATGGCGCTTGGCGCCCTTGTAGAGCGAGGTGCCGCCCAGCGTGACGCCCTGGTAGATGGTGCAGCCGTCGCCGATCTCGGCGGTCTCGCCCACCACCACGCCCATGGCGTGGTCGAAGAACACGCGCTCGCCGATCCTGGCCCCGGGGTGGATCTCGATGCCGGTGAACCAGCGCGCGAAGTGCGAGATGAAGCGCCCGAACCATTTCAGGCCGTGGTGCCAGCACCAGTGCGCCGGCCGGTGCAGCCAGATCGCGTGCAGGCCCGGATAACAGGTGACCACCTCCCACGTGCTGCGCGCGGCAGGATCGCGGTCGAGGATGCACTGGATATCGGAGCGCAGGCGGGCGAGCATCGGTTCTTTTCGTTATGTGTTTATGGGCTGCACAGTCTATCGTTTTGACTGGCTCGCCTCGATCATGGCCTTGGCGACACCTCGCAGGATGTGGATTTCCTCGGGGCTGAGCTGCGCGCGGTTGAAAAGCTGGTTAAGGCGGGGCATGAGCTTCTTGGGCGCGGCGGGGTCCAGGAAGCCGATGGTGGTGAGCGCCTGCTCCCAATGGCCCAGCATGCCCGCCACCTGGGTGGCGTCGGCCAGGGCGCGGGCGGGCGTGGCATCCTGCACCGGGAACCCGCCCAGCGCCATGCGCCATTCGTAGGCAATCACCTGAATGGCCGCGCCCAGATTGAGCGAGCCAAAGCCGGGATTGGTGGGGATGGACAGCGCCACGTGGCAGCGGTAGACGTCTTCGTTGGTCATGCCAAAACGCTCGGAGCCAAACAGAAAGGCCACGCCTGCCTGGCGGCCCGCCACCGATGCGGTGGGTGCCGATTCCTCAATGTTGTGGGTGTTTTTGGCCTCCAGCGCCTTTCCGTCAAGCGCTGATAGCTCATTTTTTAATAGCAAATCGAAATGCGCACGGGGTGCTGCCGTGGGCGGCCCGAAGTCGCGCGGGGTCATGGCCGTGGCGCACAGGTGGCTCATGCCGTCCAGGGCCTCGTCCAGCGTGGCGACGATGCGGGCGTTCTCCAGCACGTCCAGGGCGCCGCTGGCGCGCTGGATGGTCTCCTCGCGCCGCAGCACGTTGGCCCAGCGCGGGGCCACCAGCACCAGGTCGTCAAAACCCATGGTTTTCATGGCGCGGGCGGCGGCGCCCACATTGCCGGCGTGGCTGGTGTTGATCAGGACAAAACGGGTCTTCATGGCAGCGGAAAAGGAGGGTGTGCGGGGCACGAACAGGACAGGCGAAGCGTGGAAGCGGTGCGGACAAAGGCCCGCGGGTTAGGCAAAAAATGGCACTCCGGGTAAAATCCCGCCCTCATTGTCGCCGCCCGCATCGCCGGGACGGATCGCACCGCTCCTGATTCGCAGGCTGCCCCTTCGGCGGGCGCCCTGCCCACCACCACAATCTATGTCGTCCAATCTGCACCCCATGCTCAACGTGGCCATCAAGGCCGCACGCGCCGCCGGCGCCATCATCAACCGCGCGGCCCTGGACGTGGAATCGGTGCGGATCTCGCAAAAGCAGATCAACGACTTCGTGACCGAAGTGGACCACGCGTCCGAGAAGATCATCATCGAGACGCTGCTCACGGCCTACCCCGGCCACGGCATCCTGGCCGAGGAGTCGGGCAGCGAATACGGCGCCAAGGATTCGGAATTCGTCTGGATCATCGACCCGCTGGACGGCACCACCAACTTCATCCACGGCTTTCCCGTGTACTGCGTCAGCATCGCGCTGGCTGTGCGCGGCAAGGTCGAGCAGGCGGTCATCTACGACCCCTCGCGCAACGACCTGTTCACGGCCACCAAGGGCCGCGGCGCCTACCTGAACGAGCGCCGCATCCGCGTCTCCAAGCGCACCCAGCTCAAGGACTGCCTGATCTCCACGGGCTTCCCCTTCCGCCCGGGCGACAACTTCAAGAGCTACCTGAACATGATGGCCGACGTGATGCAGCGCACCGCCGGCCTGCGCCGCCCCGGCGCCGCCGCCCTGGACCTGGCCTACGTGGCCGCGGGCTTCACGGATGGCTTCTTCGAGACCGGCCTGTCGATCTGGGACGTGGCCGCCGGCTCGCTGCTGGTGACCGAGGCCGGCGGCCTGGTGGGCAACTTCACGGGCGAAGCCGACTTCCTGGAGCAACGCGAATGCCTGGCCGGCAACCCCCGCATCTACGGCCAGCTGGTGCCCATCCTGGGCAAGTACAGCAAGTTTGCGAGCGCGGGTGACAAGGCGGCCGTGCGCCAGGCGGCTGCGGCAGACGCACCCGTCAGCGCTGAAGCCGAGGCTGCAGCCGATGTGGAGTCCGACACCACGGGTGCCGCCCCACAGGCCGACGCCCCCAAGAGCGAAGACGCACCGTTCTGATGTATGCCTGAGCACCGTCCCCTATCGGGACTGTGCTCAGTTCGGGTCGGGGTATTTCTGGGCAATGCTGCGGAAATCTTCCGCAATGTCCACGAACGCATCCACCATGTCGGGGTCGAAATGCGTGCCCTTGCCCCGCACGATGGTGTTGCACGCCTGGTCGTGCGAGAACGCGGGCTTGTAGACCCGTTTGCTGATGAGCGCGTCGTACACGTCGGCCACCGCCATGAGGCGCGCCGACACCGGAATGGCATCCCCCGCCAGCCCCTGCGGGTAGCCCGAGCCATCCCACTTTTCCTGGTGGCAGTAGGCGATCTCCTTGGACACGCTCAGAAAAGCCACCCGCATGCCCAGGCGCCGCTCGGCCTCCTCAATCGCGTTGCGGCCCAGCGTGGTGTGGGTCTTCATGATCTCGAACTCTTCCACGGTGAGCTTGCCCGGCTTCAGGAGGATGCTGTCGGGGATGCCGATCTTGCCGATGTCGTGCAGCGGCGCCGACTTGTAGAGCAGCTCGATCATCCGGTCGTTGAGCACCGGCTCGAACCGCGGGTGGTGGCGCAGCCGCTCGGCCAGCGTCTTCACGTACAGCTGGGTGCGGCGGATGTGGTTGCCGGTTTCGTTGTCGCGCGTCTCGGCCAGCGAGGTCATGGCCATGATGGTCACATCCTGGATGGCCTGCACCTCCAGCGTGCGCATGGCGACCTCGCGCTCCAGGTAGGAGCTCTTGTCGCGCAGGAAATCCGCCGTGGCCTTGAGCGCCAGATGGGTGTTCACGCGCGCGAGCAGGATGGGCGGACTGATGGGCTTGGTGATGTAGTCCACCGCGCCCAGCGCCAGGCCCATGCGTTCGTCATCGGGGTCGGAGCGCGCGGTGAGGAAGATCACCGGGATGTCGCGCGTGGAGGACGCGGCCTTCAGGCGCCGGCAGACCTCGTAGCCGTCCATCTCGGGCATCATGATGTCCAGCAGGATCAGGTCGGGCGGCGTGCCCGACTGCGCGATCTTCAGGGCCTTTTCCCCATGGTTGGCCACTTTCACCAGGAAATGCTCGCGCAGCAGGCTGCCCATCAGGGTGAGGTTGTCGGGCGTGTCATCCACCACCAGCACCGTGGCGATCGGTTTTTCAACGAGAACGGCCTGCGGGGAGGCAAAGGGCGCGTTGTCCATGGAATTTCCTGCGTGTTGTGCCGCTCAGGGGGTGTGGGCGGCAGGGTGTTCGGAGCCTGGCGCATCGGCCATGGCCCCCAGGGCCTGCTCGAAATCAAAATTCAGGGTGTGCATCTCGACCACCGTGAAGGCGCTCCCCAGAACGGGCTTCAGCACAGGGGCATTGTGTTGGAAAAACTCTGGCGCTGCAGGATCGTCCTGCTCCAGCAGGCCGCGCAGGTGCTGCAGGGCACCTGCGCCGTCCAGCCCCTCGTGGCCCGCACCCGCGCCAGCCACGCTGTCCGGCGCCGCCGGCCGGTGCCGCTGCATCCACGCCTGCAGGCCGTCCAGGAGGGGCTGCAGCGCAGAGTCCACGGCCCCCAGAAGGGCCGCGGCGGCACCCGCCTCCTGCCCGCTGCGCAGGGCGTGCTCCAGCGCCTGGGCATGGGAGGACACCTCCTCGGCCCCGATGTTGGCCGCCACGGAACGCAGCGTGTGCGCCAGGCGCTCGGCGAGCACCGTGTCGCCGCCGGCGCTGGCCTGCTCCATGTCGGCAAGCACCCGTGACTGCCCCTGCACGAACCGGCGCAGCATCTCGGCGTACAGGGCCGGCTTGCCCAGCGCGCGCTGCAGGCCCAGGGCCGTGTCCAGCCCCGCCACCGTGGGCAAGGACAGGCCGGACGCCGCCTCGCCATCCGGCGGAGCCGTGGCGGGCAGGCCCGGCGCGGGCGGCTTGCCCAGGCCTGGCCGGGGCCGGATCCAGCGGCCCAAGGCGCTCCAGAGCGCCGCGGGCTCGATGGGCTTGGCCACATGGTCGTTCATGCCCGCGGCAAAGCAGCGCTGGCGGTCGGCCTCCATCGCGTTGGCCGTCATGGCCACGATGGGCAGCTGGGCATACCGCGGGTCGCTGCGCAGCCGCCGCGTGGCGGTTTCTCCGTCCATGACGGGCATCTGCATGTCCATCAGCACCACGTCATAGGGCTTGCGCTCGATGCGCTCGATCGCAATCTGGCCGTTTTCGGCCACATCGACGGAAAAACCGGCTTCCCGCAACAGCTCGACCGCCACCATCTGGTTGAGTTCGTTGTCTTCCACCAGCAGCACGGACGCGCCCCGGATCGCGAGCGGCAGCTCGTCCGCCGCAGGCGCCGGGGTGACCACGCGGCGCGGGCTGTAGGTGGAGTGTTCCAGCGGCTGCATCAGCGTGTCGAACAGCAGCGACGCGTTGACGGGCTTGATCAGCACCGTGTCGATGCCCTGTGCGCGCGCGGCGCGCATCACATCCTCTCGCCCGTAGGCCGTGACCATGAGCATCTTGGGCACCTGCGCCATCCCGAGCCCCCGGATGTGGCCCGCCAGCTGGATGCCATCCATGCCCGGCATGTGCCAGTCGAGCAGCAGCAGGCCGAAAGGCTGGTGCCGCGCCATGGATTCGCGCAGCCTGTCGAGCGCTTCCAGCCCGGAATAGGCCTGTTCCACCTCGAAGCCCATGGCGTGCAGCATGTCGGAGAGCACCGTGGCCGCCGTGTGGTTGTCGTCCACCACCAGCACCCTGCGCCCCCGCAGGTCCGGCGGCGGCAGCAGCATCCGCGCGGGTGCCCCGCGCTCGAGCGGCACGGCGACCCAGAAGGTGGAGCCTTGGCCATGGATGCTCTGCACGCCGACCTCGCCGCCCATCAGTTCCGCCAGGCTCTTGCAGATGGCCAGCCCCAGCCCCGTGCCGCCATAGCGGCGCGTGGTGGAGGTGTCCGCCTGCTGAAAGCTCTGGAACAGCCGCCCCATCTGGTCCACGGTGAGCCCGATGCCCGTGTCGCGCACCTCGAAGCGCAGCAGCACGCGGTTGCCCGCCTCCTCCACCAGCCGTACGGCAATGCTGATCTCGCCGGTGTCGGTGAACTTGATGGCGTTGTTGGCGAAGTTGATGAGGATCTGCCCCAGCCGCAGCGAGTCCCCCACCAGGTTCGGGGGCACGTCTGCCCCCACGTCGCAGACCAGCTCCAGCCCCTTGGCACCGGCCTTGTAGCCCACCACGTCGGACACGCTCTCCAGCATGCGGTCGAGCACGAAGGGCTGCTTCTCGACCGTGAGCTTGCCCGCCTCGATCTTGGAAAAATCGAGGATGTCGTTGATCACGCCCAGCAGGTGCTGGCCCGCCTGCTGGATCTTGCTCACGTAGTCGTGCTGGCGCGCCGAAAGGCCCGACTTGAGCGCCAGGTGCGACATGCCGATGATCGCGTTCATGGGCGTGCGGATCTCGTGGCTCATGTTGGCCAGGAAGTTCGACTTGAGCGCGGTGGACTCCTCGGCCAGCTCCTTGGCGCGGCGCAGGTCCTGCTCGGCGCGCTGCCGGTCGGTGATGTCCACAAACGTGCCGATGGCGCCCCCGGGCGAGCCGTCGGGCCGCGAGAACCCGTGCAGCCAGAACAGGGTGTGGTGGACCATTCCGTCGGCATACGGCAGGTCCACCTCCTTGTGCACCGACTGGACCCCGTTCAGGGCTTCCTCGGCATCCGCGTCGAAGCGCTCCCGCTCGGCCTCGGGCAGGAAGGCCAGGTCCAGCACCGTCTTGCCGATCAGCGCCTCGCGCTGCACGCCAAAGGCCTGCTCGTAGGCGCGGTTGAAGCCGATGTAGCGGCCATCCGCTCCCTTGTAGAACAGGGGCACGGGAATGGCGTCGATCAGCGCCTGCTGAAAGTCCAGCTGCTCGGCCACGCGGGCCTCGAGCAGCTTCTGGTCGTGGACGTCCACGTTGACGCCCACCACGCGCACCGCCTTGCCCCTGCCGTCGCGAAAGATGCGGGCGGCCGACAGGAACCAGCGCTCCTCGCCCTGCGGCCGCACGATGCGCCACGAATCACGCAGATGCATCTCGCCCCCCGCCAGCGCACCGGCAAACGCGGCGGCGGCCCGGTCGCGGTCCTCGGGGTGCAGGCGCTCCATCCAGTCCTGCTGCGTACGCTCCCCGGTGCCGGGCGGCAGGCCGAACATGGCCAGGAGCTTTTCGCTCCACAACACCTGGCCGGTGGCCAGGTCGATGTCGAACACACCGATCTTGCCGGCCTCCTGCGCCAGTTCCAGCCGCTCCTTGGCCTGCTGCATCGCGATCTCGGCGCGCCGCTGTTCGCTGACATCCTCGATCACCCAGATGGAGGCGGTCCTGCAGCCGTCCATCTGCAGGCTTCGGCCCGCCAGCCGCGCCTCGAACCGGCTGCCGTCCAGGCGGCACAGGGACGTGGTCTCGCGCACGGCCTCGCCAGCCGCCAGGTCGCCCCCCACGCGCGCGTTGAACCGGTCCGAACCGGCCGCGCCGCCGAACAGCGCCGACACGCCCTGCCCCAGCAACTGGGACGCGGTGCCCCCCATCAGCTCCACGAACGCCGGGTTGAACTGGCGGACCTGCCCATCGCACAGCAAGACGATGGGAGGCGCGTTGTCGAAGATCGCGGTCTGCTGCTCCAGCAGCTCATTGAGCAGGCGCTCGCGCCGCTCCAGCTCCTGCTGGGCCTGGATGCGCTCGGACACATCCGCGTGCAGGCCGACGATGGCGATGCGCTTGCCGCGTTCATCGAACACCGGAGACAGCGTGGCCTCGTCGTGGTAGATGGTTCCGTCCTTGCGGCGATTCACGAACTGGCCCCGCCAGGAACGGCCCGACAGCAACGTGGACCACATGTCCTGGTAGGTGCGTGCGGGGGTCTGGCCGCTGGCGACCATCGATGGCTTCTTGCCCCGGACCTCTTCCAGCGTGTACCCGGTGTTGCGCTCGTACTGCGGGTTGACCCAGTCGATGCGGCCATCCCCGTCCGTGATCACCACCGAGGCGGGGCTGCTTTCGAGCGCGGCCCCCAGCACGCTGAAACGCTCGAGCGCGGCGGCCATCCGCGCGCGGCTGCGCAGCAGATCCAGCAGCAGCAGGCCCAGCAGGCACAGCAGCACGAACGCCCCGCCCCCCACCTGCAGGCGCTCGGTGGCGGGCATGAGCGCGCTCACATCGTCCAGCATCGCCAGCTGCCACTGGCCGCCCGGGTCGCCCCAGTCAACGCGGCGGCGCTCCACCGCATAGGTCATTCCGTCGAGGACGACCTCGCCCGCATCCGGCGCAAAAGGCAGGGCGGACGCCAGGCCCTTGTCGAAATGATTGCCGAACTGGCGCGAGGCGCGGATCGCGTCAATGCGCGCCTGGGTGAGCGGCGGCGCCACGGCGAACAGCCATTCGGGCCGTGTGGACGCAAACACGACACCGTGAGGAGACAGCAGCACGGTCGGCATTTCGGTGCGCCGCAGCACTTCGTCGAACGACTCGAAGCCCACCTTGAACATCACCACGCCGATGATGGTGCTCGACGGCGTGTCGCTCTCGTACAGCGGCGCGGCGTAGTACAGGCCCCGCTCCTGCGAATTGCTGCCGATCGCGGCATACACGCTGATGGCGCCCTTGATGGCCTGCTGGAAATAGGGCCGGAACGCAAGGTTCAGGCCGGTGGAACGGGTGCCCGGCGTCTCGTGCGCCACCACGGTGCCGTCGCCGGACATCACGTAGACCCCGCTCACCAGGAACCGGCCGCGCGCCACCCCCAGGCGCGCCAGGGCCTCGGGATCGTCCGGCGGCAGCTCGCCCCGGGCCATCGCCTTGAGCAGCGGCTCGCTCAGGCCCAGCAGCGACACCGCCCCCAGCATGCCACCGCCGGTGATGCGGTTTTGCAGCACGTCGACGGTCTGCTGCAGCAGCTTCGCGCGCTCGGCGGCGCGTTCCGCGCCCTGCCAGTGCATCGCGGCCAGCACCACCAGCCACGCACCCGCCAGCGCCGCCACCACCACCAGCACAAAGCCCCGCGCGCCCGGGGCATTGCGGTCCAGCACCTTGTCCAGGAACACTCCCACGCCTGCGCCAACCCGCGTCACGCCCCACCCCCAGCCGTGCCTGGACCGTGCCCCGGGCAGGGCCTACCGTGCGGGATACAGCAAGGCATCGATATCTCCCACCGGTCCGGGCCGCCCGAAAAGAAACCCCTGGAACCCCTCGCAGCCATGCAGCCGCAGGAACGACAGCTGCCCCGTCGTCTCCACCCCCTCGGCCACCACCTGCAGGTCCAGGCTCTTGGCCAGCGCCAGGATCGTGCGCACGATCGCCGCGTCGTTGGGGTCCGCCAGCACGTCCCGCACGAAGCTCTGGTCTATCTTCACCTGATCCAGCGGCAGTCTCTTGAGGTACGACAGGGACGAGTACCCTGTCCCGAAGTCGTCCAGCGCAAATCCCACCCCTTCGCTCTTGAGCTGCACCATCCGCGCGATGGTGTCCTCGATGTCTCCCAGCAGCAGGCTTTCTGTCAGCTCCAGCTTGAGCCTGCGCGGGTCCGCCTGGTGGCTGTGCAGGGTCTGCAGCACTTCGGCCACGAAGCCGGCCTGGCGAAACTGCCGCGCGCTCACGTTCACGGAGATGGACAGGTGCGCCGTGTCCGGGTGCTCTGCCCAGCGCTGCAGTTGCCGGCACGCGGTCTGCAGCACGTATTGCCCCAGCGGCAGGATCAGGCCTGTCTGCTCTGCCAGGGGGATGAAGTCGCCGGGGCTGATCATCCCGCGCTGGGGGTGGCGCCAGCGCACCAGGGCCTCGGCGCCCATGAGCTGGGACTGGTGGTCCACGACGGGCTGGTAGTGCACCAGCAGTTCTCCCCGCGCCAGCCCCTGGCGCAGGTCGGCCTCCAGGTTGGAGCGCGCGTTGACGGCCGCCTGCATGTCCGGGTCGAAGAAGCGCTGGGTGTTGCGCCCCGCCGCCTTGGCCTGGTACATGGCCAGGTCGGCGCGTTTGAGCAGTTCGTCCACGCTCAGGCGTTCGTCCCCAAAGAGGGTGATGCCGATGCTGGGGGTGCTGTAGTGCTGGGCGCCGTCCAGTTCGAAGGGCTGGTTCAGGCTGGCCAGGAGTTTCTCGGCCACGGTTTCCGCCTGCGCGGCCGCCTGCGGCAGCTGGGGCGCCAGGGCTTCGAGCATGACGACGAATTCGTCGCCGCCAAAGCGCGCGACGGTGTCGGCCTCGCGCACGCTGCCCACCAGGCGCGTGGCCACCTGCGCCAGGAGCTGGTCGCCCATGTCGTGGCCCAGGGTGTCGTTGAGGTCCTTGAAGTTGTCCAGGTCGATGAACAGCAGCGCGCCCAGGTTCCTGGTGCGCTGGCACGCGGCGATGGAGCGCTGCAGGCGATCGAGCAGCAGCCGCCGGTTGGGCAGGCCCGTCAGCGCGTCGAAGAACGCCAGGCGCTCGATCTCCTGCTCCGCTCGCTTGCGGTCCGTGATGTCCATCGTGAAGCCGTGCGATACCACCGAGCCATCGGGCTCGCGGTGCGGAATGGCATTGGTCATGTGCCAGCGGACGCTGCCGTCGGGCATGCGCACGCGGTATTCGCACTGCCAGGGCACCAGCTTGCGCACCGAGGTGATGGCGGAGCGCTGCACCTGGGGCAGATCCTCGGCCAGCACGCGGTGCATGAGCACGCCGTGGTCGGCCGTGACCTCGTGCGGCTCCACGCCCATGAATTCGCGCACCGCATCGCTGATGTACTGCACGCTGGTGCCGCCATCCGCGTGCAGGCGGTATTCGTAGATGAAGCCCGGAATGCGGCTGGCGATGCGCTGGATGAACAGCAGCTGTTCGCGCAACTGCTCGGCGGCGCGGTGCTCGTCCGTCACGTCCTGCACCACGCCCATCACCACCTGCACCCCGTCGCGCGGGAGCGTGCGCCGCACGCGGGAACGCATCCACCGCACCTCGCCATCGGGACGGCGCCAGCGGTATTCCACATCCCCGCCGGCTCCACGCTCGCGCACCTTGTCGAACACCTGGCGGTCTTCGGGCAGGATGCCGCTCACGGCGCGCTCCGGGTCCACCCATTCCTGCTGCTCGAAACCCGCGATCTCGCACAGCCCCGGGGACCACAGCAGCACCGTCTCGCCAGGGTCTTCGATGCGGCGCCAGTGGCCGGTGCGCGCCAGGCTCTCCATGGCGTTGAAGACCTCGGTCTGCTCGCGCAGCTCGCGGCGCACCTCCTCCAGCGCGCGTTCGGAAGCGGCCAGCGCCGAGCGCAGGGTTTCGGCCTCGGTGGCATCGCGCACCGTGACCACGATGCAGTCATTGGTCACGCGGCGGGCAGAAAGATCCCAGGCCAGCAGCAGCCGGCCCGGCTCGCGCACCACCTGGCGGCATTCGAGCGGCGCCCCCACCCGGACCACGCCGTGCAGCTGGTCCAGCAGCGCCGTGCCTTCCAGCAGGTCGAACACCTCGCTCGCATCCGCGCCCGGGTTGCGCACGGCGCCCAGGCCGGGCATGCGGCGGGCGGCGGCGTTGGCGGCCAACAGCAGCAAGCGGCCCCGCTGCAGCCGGAACTCCATCAATGCCACCGGAACGGCATCGACCAGGGCCTGCAAGCGCGCCTGCGCCATGGGCTCTATGGGGCCCTCACCAGCGGGGGCGAGGAGATCGGTCAACAGTTCGGACGAGATCACGGTCGCTCTGGAACCTCTGAAGCCTGCGGTTGGGATGGGTCCCGCCTGCGCAGGGCGGGGCCGACGGTCAAAAGCCAAAGTGCCAGCATACAGGCAAGAGTATGTCTAAACGTAACATTCGTTCAAAACCTGGGGCATTTCCCCAAGGGAAAACCCGAGGCCCGCCGGACACGCCGCAGGGACCGGCACGGGCCCGCCGCCAGGTTTCGCCGCGCGGGGCCCGCGGCGGCGCGTGCCGGGCGAACTGCTACAGTCCACGCCTCATTTCCCGGCCCCCCCGCATGTCCGACACGCTCGAGCACCACACCCCCATGATGCAGCAGTACCTGGCCCTGAAGGCCGGGTATCCCGAAACGCTTGTGTTCTACCGCATGGGCGATTTCTACGAGGTGTTCTATGGCGACGCCGAAAAGGCGGCGCGCCTGCTCGACATCACCCTCACGCAGCGCGGCCAGTCGGGCGGCCAGCCGGTGACCATGGCGGGCGTTCCCTTCCATGCGCTGGAGAACTACCTGGCCCGCCTCATCAAGATGGGCGAGTCGGTGGCCATCGCCGAGCAGGTGGGCGAAGTGGGCGCGGCCAAGGGGCCGGTGGAGCGCAAGGTCGTGCGGGTGGTCACGCCCGGCACGCTGACCGACACGGAGCTGCTGTCCGACAAGTCCGAATCGCTACTCATGGCCGTGCACCAGGCGCCGCGCGCGCGCTGCGGCCTGGCGTGGCTGAGCGTGACCCAAGGGCGCGTGTACCTGGCCGAATGCGCGCAGGACGAACTGGGCGGGTGGATCGCGCGCGTGGGCCCCAGCGAGCTGATCTACAGCGCGGGCGTGACGGACCGCTTCGAGCAGCAGTTGCAGGCGCTGCGCCAGGGCGGCGCCTTCAACTGCCCCATGAGCCCCCGGCCCGACTGGCAGTTCGACAGCGCCCTGGGCGAGCGCAAGCTGCTCGAAAACCTGGGCGCCGCCAGCCTGCAGGCCTGGGGCGCGCAGGACCTGGGCGAGGCGCACGCCGCCGCGGCCGGCCTGCTGGCCTATGCCGAGCACACCCAGGGCCGCACGCTCACGCACGTGCACAGTGTGCAGGTGCAGCGCGGCGACGACCTCATCGACCTGCCCGCCACCACGCGGCGCAACCTGGAGCTCGTGAAGACCCTGCGCGGCGACGACGCGCCCACGCTGTTCTCGCTGCTGGACACCTGCATGACCGGCATGGGCAGCCGCCTGCTCAAGACCTGGCTGCTGGAGCCGCGCCGCGACCGCGCCGAGGCACGCCAGCGCCTGTCGGCCACCACAGCCTTGCGGGGTGCGGGCGGCGCAGGCGGCGGTGCGGGCCCCTGGTCCACACTGCGCGGCGAACTCAAGGGCGTGAGCGATGTGGAGCGCATCACCGCCCGCATCGCGCTGCGCCAGGTGCGCCCGCGCGAGCTGGTCGCGCTCTGCAAGACGCTACAAAAATCAGAGCTGCTAGCGCTTTCTGGACAAGCGCCAGAGCCCTATTTGATTCAGATCTTCAGCCACCTGCATCCGCCCGAGGGCTGCACCGCCCTGCTGTGTGCGGCCATCGCCGAGGAGCCCGCCGCGCTGGTGCGCGACGGCGGCGTGATCGCCCCGGGCTTCGATACCGAACTCGACGAACTGCGCGCCATCCAGACCAACTGCGATGCCTTTCTGCTGGACCTGGAAACGCGCGAGAAAACCCGCACCGGCATCGCCAACCTGCGCGTGCAGTTCAACAAGGTGCACGGCTTCTATATCGAAGTGACAAGCAGCAACCTTGGCCGGGTGCCCGACGACTACCGCCGCCGCCAGACCCTGAAGAACGCCGAGCGCTTCATCACGCCCGAGCTCAAGGCCTTCGAGGACAAGGCGCTGTCGGCCAACGAGCGCGCCCTGTCGCGCGAGAAGTGGCTGTACGAGCAGATCCTCGACCAGCTCCAGCCCCACGTGCCCGCGCTCACCCGCCTGGCGCAGGCCCTGGCCACGCTGGACGTGCTGTGCACGCTGGCCGAGCGCTCGCTCACGCTGAACTGGTGCGCGCCGCAGTTCGTGCCCGAGCCCTGCATCGAGATCGAAGGGGGCCGCCACCCCGTGGTCGAGGCGCGCCTGGCCGAGACGTCGAGCGGCAGCTTCATCGCCAACCACACGCGGCTGAACGCCAATACGCGCATGCAGGTCATCACCGGCCCCAACATGGGCGGCAAGTCGACCTACATGCGGCAGGTGGCGCTCATCGTGCTGCTGGCCAGCATGGGCAGCCACGTGCCGGCCGCCAGCTGCCGGCTGGGGCCCATCGACGCGATCCACACCCGCATCGGCGCGGCGGACGACCTGGCCAACGCGCAGTCGACCTTCATGCTGGAGATGACCGAGGCCGCACAGATCCTGCACGCGGCCACGCCCCACAGCCTGGTGCTGATGGACGAGATCGGCCGGGGCACCAGCACCTTCGACGGCCTGGCGCTGGCCAGCGGCATCGCCACGCACCTGCACGACAAGACCCGCGCGTTCGCGCTCTTTGCCACGCACTACTTCGAGCTGACCGAGCTGCCCGCCAAGGCGCGCCACGCGATCAACATGCACGTGAGCGCCACCGAGTCGGGCGCGGACATCGTGTTCCTGCACGAGATCCAGCCCGGGCCGGCCAGCCGCAGCTACGGGATCCAGGTGGCCAAGCTCGCGGGCATGCCCTCGCCGGTGCTGCACCACGCCCGCCATGCGCTGGCCGCGCTGGAGGAGCGCGCGGGCGAGAACGACCTGCAGGTGGACCTGTTCGCCACCCCGGCCGCGCCCGAGGGCGCGGGCGCCAGCCCGGTGGAGGCCGCGCTGGCGGGCATCAATCCCGATGCGCTGAGCCCGCGCGAGGCGCTGGATGCGCTCTACCAGCTCAAGAAGATGGCGGGCTGAGGCGACGGCGCCAGGCTCCCGGCCCGGCGCCCCGGCTCAAAGATCCTGCGCCACTGGTGCCAGCTGCCCGAGCATGAAGGTGATGAACGGCGGCACACACTGCAGATGCCCGGCCACCGGTCGTGCGCGGCACTCGGTCAGGCCGGCCAGGTCGCCCGCGCCGCGATTCTGCATGGCGCGCACGGTGCTGATCGAGCTGGCGTAGGGCACCGTGCGGTCGTCGCGGCCGTGGTACAGGCGCACGGGCACGTTGGGTTTCCAGTCGTAGACGTTGCTGGCGCTGGCCAGGGCCTGCACATCGTCGGCCAGGAAGTGGTCGATGAAGCGCGTGTCATAGGCCACGTCGGCATCGCCCGGGATGAGCGCACGCAGCAGCAGGCGGCGCACCTCGCGCTGCACGCTGCCGCCCAGGTAGCGCAGGAAGCCCGGGTTGATGAGTGCGCCGATCACCGGCTGTTCTTGCCGCACCAGGTCCACCAGGCCATCCATGGTGGTCTGCACGTTGTAGGGCCCCGCGCCCGGCACCACCATGCGCAGCTGCTGCAGGTGCGGCGATCCGCCCGCCTGCAGCGCGCGGTGCGTGGCCATGGTGACGTAGCCGCCCTCGGAGTAGCCGGTCAGAAAGAGCTGGCCGTTGTCCGCCACGTTGGCCTGGCCGCGCCAGGTGCGGGCGGCCGTCAGAAAATCCGCCGTGGCGGCCGCCGAGGGCGCCGCCAGCAGGTAGGGGTGGGGCGTGCCCTTGGAGGCGCCAAAACCCACGTAGTCGGGCGCCAGCACGATGTAGCCCAGCGATGCGAGCACCACCGACACCTCCGACGCCACCGCGTTGTTGCTGGGCGCCTCGGCATCGCGGAAGATGGTGCCGTGCTGGTAGCTGAGCACCGGGCTTTTCGCACCGGCGGGCTTTTGCGGCACGCTGACCAGGCCGGAGGCGCGCACCTCCTTGCCGTCGGCATCGGTGGTGAGGTATTCGAGCCGGTAGGAGGCGACGCTGTAGCGCGGCACCACGTCCTGGGCCAGCGACTCCTTGGCGGCCAGGGCCGCGGCGATGTCGGCGGTCGGCACGGTGCCCAGCGCGGCGGCGGATTCGAGCTGGCCGGAGCGCACCGGGACGGGCGGTGGCGCTGGCGGATTGCCACCATCGCCAGGTTCTTCCGTGCCGCCCCCGCCGCAGGCCGCCAGCAATGCAACCAGGGCCAGCGCGCAGGCGCGGCGGGTTCCAGACAGGATCAGTGGATTCTTCAACACGGCAGGGCCCTTCAGGTGAAGCGGCGGATGATAGGAGCGGCGGGCGCATGCTGCCTGGCCCGGGAGGAATAGCCCTTTGCCCCCGCGGCGGACCTTGCCTTGCCAACTGCTGTGGCCCCGGGTTGGCGGCGGGGGGTTGAAGCAAGCCGATTTTTAATAAAAATAGCCTGCAGCGCTTGTCCATCCATCCTCCATTGCTATCAATTTCGCATACCCGCCACGGAGCACAGGAGAGCCGTCCGGCACCACCTCCCGAGGGGGCCTTCCCACGCCAGACTAAACTCGCGGGTTCCTCTCTTCCAACGACCCCACTTTTTCCATGACGTATTGCGTCGCCATCAAACTCAACGCCGGGCTGGTTTTCCTGTCCGATTCGCGCACCAACGCCGGCCTGGACCAGATCAGCTCTTTCCGCAAGATGATGGTGTATGAGAAGGCGGGCGACCGCTTCATGGTGCTGTTGTCGGCGGGCAACCTGTCCATTTCGCAGTCGGTGCGCGAGATCCTGCAGACCGAGCAGCTCAAGGACGGTGACTCGGGCGAGACGATCTCCATCTGGAACGCCAAAAGCATGTTCGACGCGGCCCGCGTGCTGGGCGCCGCCGTGCGCCACGTGCACGAGCGCGACGGGGCGGCGCTCAAGCGCTCGGGCGTGGACTTCAATGTGTCCATGGTGTTCGGCGGCCAGATCAAGGGCGAGGGCATGCGCCTGTTCCAGGTGTATTCGGCCGGCAACTTCATCGAGGCGACGTCCGAGACGCCGTACTTCCAGGTCGGCGAATCCAAGTACGGCAAGCCCGTGCTCGACCGCGTGCTGACGCCCGAAACACCGCTGGACGAAGCCGCCAAGTGCGCGCTGGTCTCCATGGACAGCACGCTCAAGTCCAACCTCTCGGTGGGCCTGCCGCTGGACCTCGTCGTCTATGAGGTGGACCGTTTCTCGACCGCGAAAGTGGTGTGCATCGACGAGAACAATCCCTACTTCCGCATGCTGCACGACAGCTGGGGCCAGAAGCTGCGCCAGGTGTTCGACAGCATCGAAGACCCCGCCTGGGGCGGCGGCGTGACCACCGTGCCCATCATGGTGAACCCGGCGCGCAGCAAGCCGCTCAAGAAGATCACCAACCATCTGGACAAGCTGATCTGACGGCCGCGGGGCCGCAGCGCCCGACCTCCCCTCCTGCCGGGTACCCCATGCTTCCCATCGTCTTTTCGCACGCCAACAGCTTCCCAGCGAGCACCTACCGCGTCCTTTTCAAGCACCTGCGGGCCCGCGGGTTCGAAGTGAGCGCGGTGGATCGGTATGGGCACGACCCCAGGTACCCCGTCACCAACAACTGGCCGCACCTGGTGCAGCAGCTCGCCGACTTCGCCACGGCGCAGGTCCAGCGCCTGGGTGCGCCAGTGTTTCTGGCAGGGCATTCGCTCGGCGGTTTCCTGAGCGTGATGGCAGCGGCCCGCCACCCCGAGCTCGTGCGCGGCGTGCTGCTGATCGACTCGCCCCTGCTGGGCGGCTGGAAGGCCAACGCGGTCGGCGTGGCCAAGCGCGCGCAGGTGGTGGGCTCCATCTCGCCCGGCAAGATCAGCCGGCAGCGGCGCTTCAGCTGGGCCAGCAATGACGAGGCGCTGGAACACTTCCGCAAGAAGAAGGCCTTTGCACAGTGGCATCCGGACGTGTTGCAGGACTACATCAGCCACGGACTGCAGGACCACGATGGCAAGCGCGTGCTCGGATTCGACCGTGCGGTGGAAACCGCCATCTACAACACGCTGCCGCACAACCTGGGCCGGCTGCTCGGCACCCATCCGCTGCAATGCCCGGCCGCCTTCATCGGCGGGCGGGACTCGGACGAAATGAAGCAGGTGGGCATGGCCATGACGCTGCGCATCACCCAGGGCCGCACGATGATGCTCGACGGCAGCCACCTTTTCCCCATGGAGCAGCCGCTGGCCACGGCCGCCGCCATGGAGGCCTCCCTGCTCAACCTGGCGTCGCTGACCCCCTGAGCCCAGCGGTATAGCACCGGAGCAGCCGCCAAAAGCGCCGAAAAAGCGCGCTGATGCGCAGGACACACAGGCCGCGCCATTTTTGGCTCCATCCTCTACACTGGAGGTTTGTTACAGCGTGATACACACATGCCTGCACGGACCCCACTGGCCGCGCGCCTGCCGGCGCTGAGCTTTGCCCTGCTGGCCGCCTTCCTGGTGGCCACGGCGGTGCGCACCCACAACGACACCACCATCGCCATCGTCACGGCCTCGGTGCTCATGTTCGCGTGCTGCTGGGCCAGCGCCACGCACCTGCTGGGCGCCCGGCCCGCGCTGCAGTTCGTGCTGATCGCCCTGGGCTTGGGCTGGTTCGCCGAGCAGATGGGTACCACGCATGGCTGGTTCTTCGGGCACTACACCTACACCGAGGTGCTGGGCGCGCGGTTTGTGGATGTTCCCATCGTCATTCCCATGATGTGGTTCGCGCTGACGTATGCGGGCTACGTGATCAGCAACCTCATCGTCTGGCAGTCGCCGGTGGACGGCGCGCCGGGGCTGGGCCACGCCGCGATGCTGTCGTTCCTGGCGGCGATGATCGTCACCGCGTTCGACCTGGGCGCCGACCCCTACCTGGTCTACACCCTGAAAGCCTGGATCATGGCCAAGACCGACGGCGCCTGGTTTGGCGAAACGGTGCAGGGCTTCTTTGGCTGGGTGTTCGTGGCCTTCGTGATCATCTTTGGCTTTCGCATGTCGGTGCGCAAACTCGCGCTTCGCCCGACCAGCCCCTTCCTGCGCCGCCATGCGCTGGTGCCACTGGCCATCTACGCATCGGGCATGGTGTTCCAGATGATCCTGGGCAATCCGGTGGAGATCCGCTCGATCGCGCCGTTCGCCATGGGCATCCCGTTGCTGTGCGCCCTGGCGGGCTTTCAGCGTTGGCGCGCAACCACGGAGACCGCAGCATGAACCACGGCAAGACCCTCTCACCATCCCCTCTGCCCGATTCGGAGCTTGCAGGCATGCAGCGCCACGCCGACCCGCTGGCCGACCAGACCATCGCCGACATCCTGGGCGACTGGCCCGAAGGGGACGTGGCGATGGACGCACCGCAATGGTCGCGCATCGACACCGTGAACCGCCTGTTCGGCCAGTGGGCGGACAACGCAAGCCTGGTGGGCTGGACCGCCCAGGGCGAGGGGGTGGATGCGGCCATGTCCAAGGCCCTGGACCACTATGTACAGACCGCCCAGGTGCTGCCGCCCTGGGCCGATGCCCGCAAGATCGAGCGCGCCGAGAAGCTGTTCATGGAACACGGGGCGCTGTCATGCATCCTGCTGTTCTGCGCCAGCCTGCCCGAGTGCTACGTGATTCCCGACCTGTCGAGCGTGCTGCACACCTCCGGCCAGCTGGAGCAGAACGCGGAGTACCGCATCCGCTCCACCGCCGCGATGATCTTTCCGGTGATGATGCATGGTGGCCTCAGCCAGCGCGGCGCCGGCGTGGCGCAGGTGCTCAAGGTACGCCTGATCCACGCCACCATCCGCAACCTGATCCTGCATGGCAGCCCCCAGAATGCCGTCAGGGACCTGCTGGCGGGCGGCGCGGGGCGTATTGCGCCGCAGGCCCTGCAGACCCAGGGCGGACGCCAGGCCATGTTCCAGACGCTGTATGCCCGTGGCTGGAACCTCCAAGGTGACGGCCTGCCCTGCAACCAGGAAGAACTGGCCTACACCCTGCTCACGTTTGGCTATGTGTTCCTGCGCAGCCTGCGCCGCCTGGGCATCGGTTTGCGGGCGGCCGACGAGGAAGCCTATCTGCATGCCTGGAACGTGGTGGGCCACATCCTGGGCATCGACCGCGCCCTGATGGTGGACACCATGGACCAGGGCAAGGCCCTGATGGCGCGGATGCAGGCCCGCGGCCGCGCCGAACCCGTCACGCCAGACCCCCGTCCCGCCCTGGGCCAGGCCCTGATGCAGACCATGGAGAACGCCCTGCCCTGGCCCATCGTGAAGCCCTTTCCCCGGCTCATGACCCGCTACCTGTGCGGGCGTGACACGGCGAGCGATCTGGGCCTGACACAGCCCGTGCCCTGGCCGTCGGCGCTGCTGTTCTGGGGAGTGCTGCTGCTGGCGCGGGCCGTCGACGTGGCTGCGCGGATGGTGCTCCCCCGCTTCTCCATCGTGCGGGCCCTCACCCGCATCCTGGGCTACCACTTCATGAGCAAGGTGCTCATGAGCCAGACCCGCCCCCTCCAGCTGCCCACCGAGCTGCTCAACCAGGTGGACGAAGTGATGCACAGCTGGAGCGATGACCCCCACGCCCCCCGCTGGCTCAACCGCATCGAGGACCGGCTGACCACCCATGGCAGCTGGAGCCTGGGCCTGGCCGGGAAGGCGCAGGCCGCCAGCGCGGGCCCGGCGCGGCAAGCCACGTAGCCGTTGTTCTCACGCCGATGCACCTGCTGCCCCGCGTTCTCCTGATGCTGGCCCGGCTTTGGCGCGCGCATTGCCGCAGGGCATCCATCCTGCTGTGGCTGCTCGCTCCCCTGGCCCTGCCCGTGGGCGCGCAGGCGGGCACGCCCCTGGTGCTCACGCAGGAGAGGCCGCAAGTGAATGCCTGGGAGGCCATCACGCTCAAGGCCGATCCCACGTACCAGCTCTCGGCGCAGGACATGCTGGGCCGCCTGGACGAATTCGAGGCGCCCGCGCGGCGCGGCGGCTCGCTGGGCGTGCACAAGGCAGCGATGTGGCTGCACATCCCCATCATCGCGCCCGAGGCGCCGCGCACCCCCTGGGTGGTCAATATCGGCTACAGCTCGCTGCAGGCCGAAATGTATCTGGCCAGCGGCGGCCAGGTGCTTCAGCAGGTCCGCACAAGCCCGTCTGACCAGACGCAGCGGTCCAGCCGCACGCCGGCGATGGTGTTCGACCTGCGGGCCGGGCAGCCCTACGACCTGTTGATACGCGTGCAGGCCACCGGTCCGCTGATCCTGCCCATCACGGTCAGCGAAATGCCCATTCACATGCGCCAGGCCCTGGGCGAGCAGATGCTGCAGGGCCTGCTCAACGGGCTGGCGCTCTGCCTGCTGATGTACAGCCTGATGCAGTGGGTCACGCAGCGCGATCCCATGTTCGGCTTCTATGCGCTGGTGGTGCTGGGCAGCGCGGGCTTTTCGCTGCAGTTCTTCGGCATCGGTCCGCAGTACCTGTGGCCTGGCAATCCATGGATGGATCGGTATTCGGGCCTGGTGGCGGGGCTGGCGGCCCTCGCGGGCTCGTTCCTCTTCCTGGGCCACACCCTGGCCGGCCACACGCAGGGCAGCCGGTACGCACGCACCATGCGGGCGGGCGCAGCAATCACGGCCATGGTCTGCGCAGCCGTCGTGTTCGGCTGGTTGAGCGTGCCCATCGCCATCGCGTTCATGAGCCTGGCGGGCACCCTGCCTTCCCTCATCAGCCTGCCTGCCGCCGTCGCGCGGGTGCGGCAGAAAGACCCCATCGGCGCCACCCTGCTGGTGGCCTGGATCGCCTTCGGCGTGGCCGCCGCCGTGATGGTGTGCCTGGTCCAGGGCTGGGTGTCCGCGAACTTCTGGACCCTGCACTCGTTCCAGTTCGGCGCCACGGCGGACATGCTGCTCTTCTTTCGCGTGCTGGGCCTGCGCGCCCAGGCCGCCAAGGCACAGGCCCAGGAGGCCATGCGAGAGCGCGATGTGATGCACTCGCTGGCCCACACCGATCCGCTCACGGGACTGAGCAACCGGCGCGACCTGCAGCACGCCCTGGAGGCCGCGCTGGCCCAGTGTTCGCCGCAGCGGCTGGTGGCGCTGTACCTCATGGACCTGGATGGATTCAAGCCCGTGAACGACGCGCACGGCCACGATGTGGGCGACGATTTGCTCGTGGCCGTGGGCCGGCGCCTGCAGGCCAACGTGCGGCACCAGACCGACCTCGTGGCCCGGCTCGGCGGCGACGAATTCATCATCATGGCCCGCGACCTGGCGACGCCCGAGCAGGCCGAAGATCTGGGCCGCTCGCTGTTGCGGGCCTTCGAGCAGCCTTTCACATTGAGCCACCTGCACATCCAGGTGGGGCTGACCATCGGGTACGCACTGGCGCCCCTGGACAGTGATGACCCGCAGGCCCTGATGCGGCACGCAGACGCCGCGATGTACGCGGGCAAACAAGGCGGCAAGCACTCGGTGCGGCGCATCACCACCACACCGGCGCTGGCGGGATGATGGAGCACCGCAGTCCCTTGTCGCCCTGCAGGCCGGGGAGCAACATGGCAAGCACAGATGGCGACGCGCCCGCCGTGAATCCATGCTCGCGCAGTGGCACGCTGGCCGCTGTGGCGAACATCCGGCAGCGCACCCACAGCGTCCGGGCGGGCGGGGCCGGCGGGGCCGGTGGAGCGGGCATCACATCCTCCCTGGAAGCGCGGGACCCCGGCGTGCGCAAATACCGCGTGCCAGGCGTTGCGGGCCTTCCTATACTCACAGCGCATTGACGAGCACCATGCGCCCAGTCCCTTCCCTGCTCCCGTGGCAATGGCTGCCGGCCCCGGCCTGGCAATGGGTGCTGGGATGCCTGCTGCTGCTCGTGCACGCGGGCGAGGGCTGCCAGGCCGCCACGGACCGGCTGCTTCTGCGCGACGACGTGCCTTCGGTCAACGTCTGGCCAGCGGTCACGGTGCTGGCCGATCCCACCCGGCTGCAGTCGGTGCAGGATGCGATGGCCCGTGCCCCGGATTTCTCCGCGCCGCCCGGAACCAGCGGAACACTGGGCGTGCGGTCCGACGCCATGTGGATCCGCATCCCGCTGACGGTATCGCCCACCTCCGACGGCATCTGGATCGCCGACATCGACTACCCGGTTCTCAACCGCGTCGAGGTCTATCTCACCACAGACGGCCATGTCAGCCAGCAGGCCACGCTGGGCAGCCTGCAGCCTTTTTCACAAAGACCGCTGCGCAGCCGCACCCACGCCCTGGCCCTCGCCATGCAGCCCGGGCACGATTACGACCTGCTGCTGCGCGTGGAAACCCGGGGCGCCATGGTGCTGCCGGTCACGCTGAACAAACCCACCGCATGGCACAGCGCCGCGATGAACGAGCAGATGCTGCAGGGCATCCTGACGGGCCTGGCACTGTGCCTGCTGGTTTACAGCCTGGCGCAATGGATCAATCTGCGGGACGTGCTGTTCATCCAGTACGCGCTGCTGCTCACGGGCAGCCTGCTGTTCTCACTGCATCTCTTCGGCCTGGGCACGCAGTACCTCTGGCAGGACAGCCTCTGGTTCGAAGTCCACGCGGCGGGCCTGTCCGCGCTGATGGCCACCTGCGGATCGTTTCTCTTCATCAGCCAGGCCCTCGTGGGGCACCGCCCCAAGAGCCTCCTGCTGCGCACGATGCGCGGTGGCGCCCTGCTGTGCGTGCTGCTGGCTTTCATCCATGCGCTGGACATCCTGAGCACGCCGGCCGTTGCCGCCATCGTGAGCATCCTCGGCCTGGTTCCCGCGCTCATGGGCATCCCGGGCGCCGTGCGCCGCGCGCGCCAGGGCGACCCCGTGGGCAGCAGCCTGCTGCTGGCGTGGCTGGTCTACTTCGCGGCCACGGCCACGGTGATCGGCGTGATCCGTGGCTGGGTGCCGGTGAACTTCTGGACGCTGCACTCCTTCGAGTTCGGCGCGACGCTGGACATGCTGCTGTTCATGCGCGTGCTGGGCCTGCGCACCAAGGCACTGCGCCTGGAGGCGCTGGACGCCAACCGCGAGCGCGACGCCATGCGCTCCCTCGCGCACACGGACCCCTTGACCGGCCTGCCCAACCGGCGCGGCCTGAACATCGCGCTGGCATCCGCGCTGGCGCGCTGCGGGCCCGACAAGCTGCTGGCTGTGTACGTGATGGACCTGGATGGGTTCAAGCCCGTGAACGACCAGCACGGCCACGACGTGGGCGACGAATTGCTCGTCGCGGTGACCCGGCGCCTGCAGGGCCACGTGCGCCAGAGCGACGTGGTGGCCCGCCTGGGGGGTGATGAGTTCGTCGTGATGACGGGCCACCTGGGCAGCGAACAACAGGCGCAGGAGCTGGGGCACAAGCTGCTGGACGCATTCCGCTCGCCCTTCTCGCTGGGCAACGTGCGGGTGGAAGTGGGCCTGACCATCGGCTATGCCATTGCCCCGGACGACAGCAACGATGCCATCGGCCTTCTGAAGCTGGCGGATGCGGCCATGTACAGCGGCAAGCAGGGCGGCAAATTCTGCCTTCGGCGCAATACCGGCGACCTCGCACTGTCCTCCGCCTGAGCACCGCCGGCAACACGGGCCATTCCGAACTGGTCAAACAGCCTGGCTTCAGTTAAACACGGGACTTCGCGTTTTCACGAAGGATTGTTCGCCATGGCCCATCGCAAAAGTCCCGCCCGCGTTGCCAAAGACGCCCGCATCGCGCACTTCCGGTCGCTTGCCGCCCGGCAGGCCACCGCCCAGAACGCGCCCGGCGCGACACTCACCTGGGACGCGGTCGCTGCGCTGGAGGCCAGGCTGGTGGGCCGCATCGTGCTGCCATCGAGCCCCGACTACAACGCGGCCCGCCAGGAGTCCAATCCCGCGTTTCAGGCCTATCCCGAGATCATCGTGTACTGCGCGTGCGAGAACGATGTGCTCGAATGCCTTTCCGTCGCGCGCACCTATCAGGTCTGGGTGGCCGTGCGTTGCGGCGGTCACAGCACGGCGGGCTATTCCGTCAACAGCGGCATGGTGGTGGACCTGAGCGAACTGCAGGGCGTGGTGCTCGATCCCGCCCGGGAGCGCGTCTACGTGCTGCCGGGTACGGATTTCGATCATTTCAACGGCGCCATGAACCACACCGGCTGGCATGTGCCCACCGGGGCATGCGGCAGCGTCTGCGTGGGCGGGTTCGTGCAGGGGGGCGGCTACGGCTATACGTCGCGCGCCTTCGGCATCCAGAGCGACCTCGTGGAGTCGTTGCGGGTGGCGCTGGCCGACGGCACCATCGTCACCGCCAGCGCGCAGGAGAACCCCGATCTCTACTGGGCCCTGCGGGGCGGCACGGGCGGCAACTTCGGGGTGCTGCTGCAGGTCACCTACCGCATGCTGAGGCTGGACCAGGTGTGGGCCTGGGCCATCAGCTGGGATGCGGCGCACGCGGCGGACGTGCTCACGACGATGCAGGCCCACTACATGAAAACCGGTGCCCCCGATGCGCTGGGCTACATGATGAATCTGGGCTACCAGAACGGTGTGCCGGTCTATATGGTGCAAGGCATGTTCTGCGGCACGCGCGAGGCGGGCATGCAGGCCATCGCACGGCTGATGGCGATCCCGAGCGCGCAGCTGCTGGTCGACAAGACGGGCACCTACCCCGAGATGAACATCTGGCTCGAGGACCATCCCTACACCTTGCCGGACAACCTGCCCGACGGCGTCGCGGAGACCAAGGCCAGCGGCTACATCAGCGCGCCTTTGTCGCGCTCGGACTGGCAGCGCATCATCGACTACTTCCAGACCTCCCCCAATCCCTGGTCGCTCGCATACCTGGAGCCCTATGGCGGCGCCATCAACCGCTACCCGGTGGCCGACAGCGCCTTCATCCACCGCCATGTCGATGCAGACCTGGTGGTGGACGTGTTCTGGACCAATGCGCAGGAGCGCACCCAGATGGAAGCCTGGCTCGATGGCTTCATGAACCTGGTCAAGCCGTTCCTGAACGGGCATGTGTACCAGAACTACCCGGACGCGAGCCTGCAGGACTTCCCCACGGCCTACTGGGGCCCGGCCTATCCGCGCCTTCAGCAGGTCAAGGCGCGGTACGACCCCTCGAACTTCTTCCACTTCCAGCAGAGCATCCGGCTGCCCAACGGCTGAGCAAGCCGCGCGGCCCCGGCGCCGGGGCCAGGGCCCCCGGTCCGGCAGGCTCTCAAGGGCAGACGGCGTCCGCGTAGTGCAGCCGGCCCTTGCCCGCGCGCTTGGCGGAATACATCGCCTGGTCCGCCCGGTTCATCAGGGCATCGATGTCGCCCTCCAGCGGGGGGTGCACCGCGACACCGATGCTGGCGCCGACGAACAGATCCCGCCCTTCCACGGTCATGGCCTGGTGCAGCGCGTCAATGATGCGCTGGCCGATGGTGTCGGTCACATCGCGCGTCACGTCCCGGTCCAGCATGACAAGGAATTCGTCGCCGCCCAGGCGCGCCAGGGTGTCGCCCGCACGCACCGTGCTGGCAATGCGCTGGGCGACGATGCGCAGCACCTCGTCGCCGGCGCGATGGCCTTCGGAATCGTTCACGCCCTTGAAGCCGTCCAGGTCGATGAACAGCAGCGCCACGGAGCCCGCATTGCGCCGCGCCTGGCTCAGGGATTGCTCCAGCCGGTTCTGAAAGGCCGCCCGGTTGAAAAGGCCCGTGAGCGAATCATGGTTGGCCAGGTAGTGCTGCTGGCGTGCGATCTGGATCTTGGCCGAGACGTCCTGCACCAGCGCCATGATCGAGGTGACCTGGCCCTGGGCATCGGTCAACGCGGAGTTGAACCACTCGCAATGCACCTCGGTCCCGTCCTCCCGCGTGAAGCAGGTCTCCGCGCGGTTCTGGGACTCCTGCCCGGACTGCAGGCGCTGCAGGGCATGCTCGAGCCCATCGTCCTGGGACGACAGGTCCACGAGCTCCGTCAGCAGCCGCCCCTCCAGCCCCGCCACATGCAGCCAGCCCATGAGCTGCACGGCACGCTGCGAACAATGCAGGAGCTTGAGGTTGTGGTCCATCTCCAGCACCGCGAGCGGGCTGTTTTCCATGTGCGAGGAAAGCCGCTGGTTGGCGGCGCGCAGCGCGTTCATGGTGACCTGCAGCTCATGGACGTCGAGCGCCGTGGTAATGAAGCCATCGATCACGCCGTGCGGGTTGTGCCAGGGCGTCAGGCAGATGGTGCGCCATTCGTCAAAGCCATAGGGCGTGCGCAGCAGGCGCTGGTACTGCACGCGCTCGCCCTGCAGCACGCGCTCGACAAAGGGCATGAAGCGCGCGCAATCGATCTCGCCGTACACCTCCACCAGGGACTTTCCGATCAGGTGGTGGGGCACGGTGCCGAACCACCGGGCATACTCATCGTTGACATAGATCATGGTCAGGCTGCGGTCCACCACAGCCATGGTCGCCCCGGCGCTGCGGGTGATCAGATCGAGCAATTCCGCTTTGGACCAGGACTCCTTGCGGGCGGCGTAGGCGGGCGGCGGCAACTCAGGCTCGTCTTGCATCATGCGGCGAAAGCCCCCGGCGGGGAAAGGATCATCAACAGATGAGGCAACACGCGCCGGCCCCGCCGTGGCGGAACGCGTTTCGCATTGCCCTGCTACAGGTAACAGTGTGTCTACCCCAGCTTATCACTTTCGATGGGCACCCGTCCCCGGCCTGCCTGCGGGTGCTCTCGCCCCCACCGCGTTCTTTCGCACCGGCGGCCAGGTCCGCCCACGCCGCTACCGGCAGCAGCGGTACGCCAGGCCCACGGTCACGGAGTACCCCGTGGGCTCCACCGTCAGCGGGCTGCGGCGTGCGTCGCCCTTGAGCTGCGACACGCGCGCGGCACCCAGCACGACCCAGTGGCGATTGATGGCGGACATGACCTCCACGCCCGCATCCACGCTGTACAGCCCGGCGCCGGGGTCAAATGCCGGCAAGGGGCTGGCACCGCCCGCCGGCACGCCGAAATGGCCGCGCAGGTAGCTGCGGTCGCCAAAGCTGGCACCCGCGCCGAAGGTCACCGTGGTCTGCGCGGTGACGGGCCATGCATACCCGACGCTGGCGGACATCTGCGCGCCCCCGTCGCGCCCGAGAATGTCCTGCGAGAAGCCCGCGCCCACGGACCACCGCGGCGTCAGCGCATACCCGGCACTCACCCTCGCGCGCAAGGTGGAGCGCACCGAGGGCAGCCCCACCAGGATGGGCGCATCCGATCCATCGCGCCCCTTGTCGATGCGCAGCGACGCGCCCAGGTGAAATTGGTCCCCCTGCGCCAGCGTGGCACTGGCGCCCGATTCGCGTGGACCGAGCCCGTGGCCCATGAAGGCGCTCCCGCGCGATGTGCTGAGCCGAAAGCGCCCGTACTCGATCGCCCATGCCGGCCGCAGGCTGTTCTTGCGGCCATCGCCCCCCGCATAGTCGGGGCTGGAGCCCATGATGGCGCCCAGCGCATAGTTGAACTGGGGGGCGGGCGGCCCCTCGGCAGCGCGCGATTGCGCGCCGCGCGCCAGCGGCGTGGCGCCCAGGCACGCCAGCGCCGCAGCACAGGACCACAGACAGGCAAACGGAACAGGACGGTTCATGCGCGGATTATCAGCCCGCCCATTGCACCCAGCCCGTCCATGCGGTCGCCAGGACGACGACGCCGAACACGATGCGGTAGTACGCAAACGGCACGAAGCTGTGGCTGCTGATGTAGCGCAGCAGCCAGCGCACGCAGAGCCAGGCGCTGACGAACGAGAACACCAGGCCGGTCGCGAACATCGGAATGTCGGCCACCGACAGCAGCGCGCGCTCCTTGTACAGGCTGTACACCCCGGCACCGATCAGCGTGGGGATGGCCAGGAAGAACGAGAAGTCCGTTGCCGCCTTGCGCGACAGCCCCAGCAGCATGCCGCCGATGATGGTGGCGCCGCTGCGGCTGGTGCCGGGCACCATCGCCAGGCACTGCACCAGGCCCACCTTGAGCGCATCGAGCGGCGTCATCTCGTCCACCGTCTGGATGCGCGTGGCGGCCGGCGAGCGCCGCTCGGCCCACAGGATGATGAAGCCGCCCAGGATGAAGGTGCTGGCCACCACCACCGGCGTGAACAGGTGCGCCTTGATCATCTTGCCGAACAGCAGGCCCAGCACCACGGCGGGCAGGAAGCCGATGAACACGTTGAGCGCGAACCGCTGGGCCTGGCGCTCGGTGGGCAGGGCCACCAGCGTCTCGCGGATCTTCTGCCAGTACACCAGGATGACGGCGAAGATGGCGCCCGTCTGGATGGCGATGTCGAACACCTTGGCCTTGGCATCGTCGAAGCCCAGCAGCGAGCCCGCCAGGATCAGGTGCCCCGTGGAGGAAATGGGCAGGAACTCGGTCAGGCCCTCGACCACGCCCATGATGGCGGCCTTGACCAGCAATAGAACGTCCACGCGCACTCCTTAAAGAAAATTTAAGTCAAATCGGGCTCTACCGCTTGCCTGGCAAGCGCTAGCAGCTATCAAAACAGGAGTATATGCGCAGCGAGCCTGTGGCGGGCCCGCGCAGGCCCCAGCCCACTCAGGGCCGGGAATGCGGGAGCGTTTGAGCCGGAGCCTGCTGCTGCTCCTGCCACGGCGCCTGCCACCCGCCGCCGAGCGCCTGCACCAGCGTCACCGCCGCCAGCTGGCGGTTGACCTGCAATTGCAGCAGCGCGCGCTGCGCCGACAGCGCCGAGACCTGGGCCGTGACCACCTCGGTGTAGCCCACCTGCCCTTCGCGGTAGCGGTTGAGCAACTGCTGCGCCGTGCGCTCCGCCGCGGCCACCGCCTCGCGGCGCAGAGGCTCCTGTTCCTGCAAGGTGCGCAGCACCGTGAGCTGGTCTTCCACCGTCTGGAAGGCCGTGAGCACCGTCTGGCGGTAGACCGCCACGCGGCCCTCGCGCGCGGCCTGGGCTTCTTCCACGCGGGCCGCGGTGGCCCCGGCATCGAAGATCGTCTGCGCCACCGACAGCCCGAGCGACCACACCAGCGTGGACGCCTTGAACAGGTCGGCCACGCTGCTGCCCCCGCTGCCCACCGACGCGCCCAGGCTCAGGTTCGGAAAGTAGCCCGCGCGCTGGATGCCGATCTGCGCATTGGCGGCCGCCACCGCGCGCTCGGCCGCCGCGATGTCGGGCCGGCGCTGCAGCAGCGTCGAGGGCACGCCCAGCGGAACCTCGGGCACCGCCGCCACCCACTGCGCGCGCGGCAGCGAAAAATCGGCCGGGGCGCGCCCGGTCAGCACGGCCAGCGCATGCTCGAAGCGCGCGCGGTTTTGCCGCACGGTGGCCAGGTCGGCGCGCGCATTGGCCAGCTGGGTCTGTGCCTGCAGCACATCGGTCTGGGCCACCACGCCGGCGCCGTAGCGGTTGCGGGCGATCTGCAGGCTGCGCTCATAGCCCTCCACCGTGGCCTGCAGCAGCTCGATCTCCGCATCCGCCTCGCGCAGCTGGAAGTAGGCCGAGGCCAGCGTGCCCACGGCCGACAGGCGCGCGGAGGCCAGGTCCGCCTCGCTCGCCTGCGCGCTGGCCTGGGCGCTGTTCACGCCGCTTTGCAGGCGTCCCCAGAGGTCCGGCGCCCAGTCCACCCCCAGCGATGCCTGGGTGGACAGGCCCGAGCGCGTGGCGCCCTCGCCGCCCGTGCGCGTGGCGCCGCCCGAGAGGCTCACGGACGGCAGCAGGCCCGCGCGCTGTTGCCGCACCACGGCCTGCGCCTGCGCGTAGGCCGCCACGGCGGCGGCGATGTTCTGGTTGGACAGCTGCACCTGCTCGGCCAGGCGGTTGAGCTCGGCATCCTGGAACAGCTCCCACCAGGGGCCACGGTCCAGCGCGTCGGCAGGCGCCGCGGGGGCCCAGGTGGCACCCGCCTCCTTGAACGACGTGGGCACCGCCATGTCGGGTTGCTGGTAAGGCGGCGTGACCGAGCAGGCGGACAGCAGGGCCGCGATGGCCGCCACCACCGCCAGGGAGGCCGGGCGGGCCATGGGGCGTGGCGCAGGGTAGCGGGCGGCGCGGCGCGCCGTGGGCGCGCCGGGTGTGAGCGGGGCATGGAAATGTGTCATGGGCACCGATCAGGTGGCCGTGCCGGGGGCTCCGGCGCGGCTCAGGTGTTGTTCGTTGGGGGCGGGCGTGCGCAGCTTATCGAGCAGCACGTAGACCACCGGGGTGGTGAGCAGGGTCAGCAGCTGGCTGGCGATCAGCCCGCCGATGATCGCCACGCCCAGGGGCTGGCGCAGCTCGGACCCCTGGCCGAAGCCGATGGCCAGCGGCAAGGCGCCCAGCGCGGCGGCCATGGTGGTCATCAGGATGGGGCGAAAGCGCAGCACACAGGCCTCGCGCACGGCCTCCAGCGCCGTCAAGCCGCGGGCACGCTCGGCCTCCAGGGCAAAGTCGATGATCATGATGGCGTTCTTCTTCACGATCCCGATGAGAAGAAACACGCCGATGAGCGCGATGATGGTGAACTGCATGTTGAACAGCAGCAGGGCCAGCACGGCCCCCACCCCCGCCGAGGGCAGGGTGGTGAGCACGGTGACCGGATGGATCAGGCTTTCATACAGCACGCCCAGCACGATGTAGATCACCACGACGGCCGTGATGATCAGGAACGCCTGCTGCCCCTGGGATTGCTGCGCGCTCAGCGCCGTGCCCTGGAAGCTGCCACGCACATTGGTCGGCATGGCGATGTCGGCCTCCGCCTGCTCGATCACCTGGCGCGCCTGGCCCAGCGTGGTACCGGGGTCGATGTTGAACGAGATGGTGGTGGCCAGTTCACCGTCCTGGTGGCTGATGGAGGTGGGCGAGGCCCTTTCCACCACGCGCGCGATGGCGCTGAGCGGCACCATGGTGGAGGGCGTGGTGCTGATCACCTGCCCCGTGGACGCGCCGCGCTGTCCCGGGTTCGCCGCCGTCCCCGTGGCGCCGGTCGGGTTGGACGCCACGTAGATGTCCTTGAGCGCCGGCGGACCCCGCGTGTATTCGGGCGCCCACTCCATGATGACGGCGTACTGGTTGAGTTCGCCATAGATCGTGGCCACGGAGCGCTGGCCGAACGCGTTGTACAGCGCGTTGTCGACGGCCGATGAACTCACCCCCAGGCGCGAGGCACTGGCGCGGTCCACCTCCACATAGGTCTCCACGCCATTCTCCGCCTGGTCCGTGTCCACGTCCTTGAGCAGCGGTTCATCCTTGAGCCGCTCCGCCAGCTTGCCGGCCCATTGCTTGAGGTCCGCCATGTTGTCGCTCTTGAGCGTGTACTGGTAGGTGGAATTGCTGGAGCGCCCGCCCATCCGCAGGTCCTGCACCGGATTCAGGAACACGCGCAGCCCCGTGATCTGGTTGAGCTGCGGCCGCAGGCGCGCGATGACGGCCGGCGTGCTGTCCGTGCGCTGCGCCAGGGGCTTGAGATTCACGAACATGAAGCCGCCTCCAGCGCGGCTGCCCCCCGAGAAGCCCACCACGGTATCGACCGCTGGATCCTTGCGGATGATCTCCACGGCCTCGCGCAGCTTGCGCGCCAGCGCGTCGGACGAGATGCTCTGGTCGGCCCGCAGGCCCGCATTGAGCTGTCCGTTGTCCTGCTCGGGGAAGTACCCCTTGGGAATCTTGGCGAACAGGTACACGTTGAGCCCGATCACCGCCAGCAGGATGAGAACCACCAGCGCCTTGCTGGCCAGCGCCCAGTCCAGGCTGTGCTCGTAGCCGCGCAGCACGCCCTGGTAGCCGCGCTCGGCCCATCGCGCCAGGCGCGACGGCGGCTTGTCGCTGGCAGGATCATGCTCGCGCAGCAGCCACGCGCACATCATGGGCGTGGTGGTGAGCGAGATCACCAGCGAGATCATCACCGCCGCCGACAGCGTGATCGCGAACTCACGGAACAGCCGCCCCACCTGCCCGTCCATGAACAGCAGCGGAATGAACACCGCCACCAGCGACAGGCTGATCGAGAGCACGGTGAACCCCACTTCGCGCGCGCCGCGCAGCGCGGCCTCCATGCGGCCCATGCCGGCCTCGATGTGCCGCATGGTGTTTTCCAGCACCACGATGGCATCGTCCACCACGAAGCCGGTGGCCACCGTCAGCGCCATCAGGCTCAGGTTGTTCAGGCTGAAGCCCAGGAAATACATGACGCCGAAAGTGCCCAGCAGGGACACCACCGTGGCGACCGCCGGAATCACGGTGGCGCGCGCCTTGCGCAGAAAGAGGCCCACCACCAGCACCACGAGGGCGATGGACACCATCAGGGTGAGCTCGATCTCGTGCAGGGACGAACGGATGGAATTGGTGCTGTCAGACGCCACCGCCACCTGGATGTCCTGCGGCAACTGCGCCTGCAGATCGGGCAGCAGGGCGCGCACGGCATCCACGGTCTCGATGATGTTGGCGCCGGGCTGGCGCGTGACCAGCACGATGATGGCGGGCTCGCCATTGAACAGCCCCACGGTGCGCAGGTTCTCCACGCCATCCACCACGCGCGCCACATCCCCGAGCCGGACGGCGGCGTTGTTGCGCCAGGCGACGATCAGCGATTCGTACTCGGCGGCCTTGCGCGCGGGCGACGGCGTGTAGATCTGCAGCCGGCGGCCATCGCCCTCGATGGCGCCCTTGGGGCGGTTGGCGTTCGATGCCTGGATCGCCGCGCGCACATCCTCGGTGCTGATGCCGTAGCGGTTGAGCGCGAACGGCAGCAGCTCCACCCGCACGGCGGGCAGCGAGCCGCCACCGATCTCCACCTCGCCCACACCCTCCACCTGCGACAGGCGCTGGCTCACCACGTTGGAGACGGCATCGTAGATCTCGCCCGGCGTGCGGGTCTTGGACGTCAGCGCGAGGATGATGACGGGCGACGCCGCCGAGTTGCGCTTTCTGTAGGTGGGGTTGCTGCGCAGCGTGGCGGGCAGGTCGGCGCGGGCGGCGTTGATGGCGGCCTGCACCTCCCGCGCCGCCGCGTCGATATCGCGGTTCAGGTCGAACTGCAGGCTGACCCGCGCCGAGCCATTGGAACTGGACGAGGTCATTTCATTGACCCCCGCGATCACCCCCAGCCGCCGCTCCAGCGGCGTGGCCACGCTGGTGGCCATGGTCTCGGGGCTGGCCCCCGCCAGGCTGGCCGATACCGAAATGGCAGGATAGTCCACCTGCGGCAAAGGCGAGACCGGCAGCACGAAAAAAGCCGCGATCCCCGCCAGCGCCATGCCGATGGTGAGCAGCACGGTCGCGACCGGCCGCTCGACAAAGGGGCGCGACAGGTTCATGGCGCCTCTCCTGCCTGCAAGGGCGCCGCCGCCGTGCCCCTGCCCGTCCATCGGCGGCCCAGCCGGTCAAACGCCAGGTAGATCACCGGCGTGGTGAACAGCGTGAGCATCTGGCTCAGGATGAGCCCCCCGAAAATCGCGAGCCCGAGCGGGCGGCGCAGTTCGGCGCCCTCGCCCCAGCCCAGCATCAGCGGCAGCGCCGCGAACAGCGCCGCCAGGGTCGTCATGAGAATGGGCCGAAAGCGCAGCAGCGCGGCCTGGTGGATGGCCTGCTGCGGCGGCATGTTCTGGTGGCGTTCCGCGTCGATGGCGAAGTCGATCATCATGATCGCGTTCTTCTTGACGATGCCGATCAGCAGGATGATCCCGATGATGCCGATCACGCCCAGGTCGTTGCCCGACACCATGAGCGCCAGCAGCGCCCCCACCCCGGCAGATGGCAGCGTGGAGAGGATCGTCACGGGGTGGATGTAGCTTTCGTAGAGCACGCCCAGCACGATGTAGACGCACACCATCGCCGCCAGGATCAGCCACAGCTGGCTGGAGAGCGACTTTTCGTAGGCCCCCGCGGCACCCAGGAACTCCATCGACAGCCCCGGCGGCACACCGATTTCCTTGGCCGCGGCGCGGATCGCGTCCACCGCGCTGCCCAGGGACACGCCTTCGGCCTTGTCAAATCCCAGCGTCGCGGCCGGGTACTGGGCCACGCGCGTCACCTGCAGCGGAGCCAGCTGTTCCCGGATGGTGGCCACGGCCGCCAGCGGGGTCGGGGTGCCGGAGCCGGTGCGCAGCTGCAGCGTGCCAAGCGCCTCGGGCGTATTGAGCTGCTCCTGCTGCGCCTCCAGGATCACCCGGTACTGGTTGGTCTCGGTGAAGATCGTGGACACGATGCGCTGGCCAAACGCGCTGTACAGCGTGTCGTCCACGGTGCTGGCCGTGACCGACAGGCGCGACGCCGTGTTGCGGTCGATGTCCACATAGGCCGACAGGCCCTGCGCGCCCGCATCGGTGGTGGCATTGCGCACCTTGGGTTCGCTCTGCAGCCGCTCGACCAGCTTGCGCGTCCAGTCGTTGACCTGCGCGGAATCCACGCCGCCGATGGATACGCGGTACTCGGTCGGCCCCGTCTCCGCGTCGATCGTCAGGTCCTGCGTGGGCTGCAGGTACAGCGTGACCCCCGCCACCGCCTGAACCCGCTCGCGCAGCCGCAGCATGATCGCCTCCTGCGCGTCGCGCCGGGGCTGGAGGTTGATCAGCATGCGCCCGGCGTTGAGCATGGTGTTGTTGGCGGCATCCACGCCCACGAAAGAGCTGAGCGACAACACGTCCGGGTCCTGCAGGATGGCGCGCACGGCCGCCTGCTGGAGTTCGCTCATGCGGTCGTACGAAACGTCCTGCGAGGCCTCGATGCGCGCCTGCAGCTGGCCGGTGTCCTGCGTGGGAAACAGGCCCTTCGGAATCACCACATACAGCAGGGCCGTGAGCGCCAGCGTGAGCACCGCCACCGCCAGGGTCACGCCCTGGTGGCGCAGCACCCACTGCAGCCAGCGGTCGTAGCCCGCGATCACCCGCTCGAACCCCCGGTTGATGCGCCCCGCCATCCCCCGGGGGCCGCCCACGGGTTCGGCACGCAGCCAGCGCGCGGCCATCATGGGCACCAGCGTGAGCGACACGATGCCGGAGATGAGGATGGTGATGGCGAGCGTGACCGCGAATTCGCGGAACAGGCGGCCGACCACATCGCTCATGAACAGCAGCGGGATGAGCACCGCGATCAGCGACACGGTCAGCGAGATGATGGTGAAGCCGATCTGCGTGGCGCCCTTGAGCGCGGCCTGGAACGGCGGCTCGCCCTCCTCCAGGTAGCGCGCGATGTTCTCGATCATCACGATGGCATCGTCCACCACGAAGCCGGTGGCGATGGTCAGCGCCATCAGGCTCAGGTTGTTGAGGCTGTAGCCCAGCAGGTACATCACCCCGCAGGTGCCGATGAGCGAGATGGGCACCGCCAGGCTGGCGATGACCGTGGCCCGCAGGCTGTGCAGGAAGAAGAAGATCACCAGCACGACCATGAGCACGGCCAGGACCAGCTCCATCTCCACATGGTGCACCGAGGCGCGGATGCCCGTGGTGCGGTCGGACAGCACCTGGACCTTGAGCGACGCGGGCAGGCCCGCCTGCAGCTCGGGCAGCAGCTTCTTGATGTTGTCCACCGTGGCGATCACGTTGGCGCCCGGTTGGCGCTGCACGTTCAGGATGATGGCCGGGGTCTCGTTGGCCCAGGCGCCCAGGCGGTTGTTCTCGGCGCTGTCGACCACGCGCGCCACCTCCAGCATGCGCACCGGCGCGCCGTTGCGCCAGGACACGATGAGGTTCTTGTAGTCGTCCACCGTCAGCAGCTGGTCGTTGGCGTTGATGGTGTAGGAGCGCTGCGGCCCGTCGAAACTGCCCTTGGCGCTGTTGGCATTGGCCGAGGTGATGGCCGTGCGCAGGGTATCGAGGCCAATGCCGTACGACGCCAGCGCCTTGCTGTCGGCCTGGATGCGCACCGCGGGGCGCTGCCCGCCCGCCAGCGACACCAGCCCCACGCCACTGACCTGGCTGATCTTCTGCGCCAGGCGGGTGTTGACCAGGTTCTGCACCTCGGTCAGCGGCAGCGTGTCCGAGCTGATGGCCAGCGTGAGCACCGGCGCATCGGCGGGGTTCACCTTGGCATACACCGGCGGCGCGGGCAAGTCGGCGGGCAGCAGCGAGTTGCCGGCGTTGATGGCCGCCTGCACCTCCTGCTCGGCCACGTCCAGCGCCAGGCCCAGGCCGAACTGCAGGGTGATGATGGACACGCCCGAGGCGCTGGTCGAGGCCATGCGCTCCAGCCCCGGCATCTGGCCGAACTGCCGCTCCAGCGGCGCGCTCACGGTGCGGCTCATCACTTCGGGACTTGCGCCCGGGTACAGCGTCTGGACCTGGATGGTGGGGTAGTCCACCTCGGGCAGGGCGGACAGCGGCAGGAAGCGGAAACCCAGCAGCCCGGCGAGCACGATGGCCACCATCAGGAGCGCGGTGGCCACGGGCCTTTCGATGAAGGGACGTGAAGGACTCATGCTGGTGGCGGCTCAGGGGTTCTGCGCGGGGCGCTGGCGGCGCTGCTGACCTTCACCGGAGGCACCGCCACGCGGCCCGCTCGCTCCCGAGCGGGGCCCGCTGGCGCCCGGGCGGGGGCCGCGCGCGGCCGCCGGGGCACCGGGCAGCTGCACGGCCATGCCGTCCTGCAGGCGGTCCCCGCCCTCGGTCACCACGCGTTCGCCCTCCCGGAGCCCTTCGGCGATGGCCATGAGCCCCACGGTCGCCTGGCCGCGCTTGACCTTGCGCAGGGACACGGTGCGGTCTTCGTTGATGACATAGACATAGTCGCCATTGGCGCCCGTGCGCACGGCCGTCACCGGGACCACCACCGCGGGCACGTTGCGCAGCAGCAGCTGCACGTTCACGAACTGGTTGGGAAAAAGCGCCCCCGCCGCGTTCTCGAAGCGCGCCTTGGCCTTGACGGTACCTGTGGTGGTGTCCACCTGGTTGTCCAGCGTGGAAAAAAGGCCCTTGTCGAGTTCGACCTTGCGCGTGCGGTCCAGTGCCGTCACGGCCAGCGTGGGCGCCGCGCCCTGCGCCGCCCGGACATCGCCCACGCGGTCCTGCGGGACCGAGAACTGCACGTCGATCGGGGCCACCTGGGTGATGGTGGCGATGCCCGCCGCGTCGCCCGATGTCACATAGTTGCCCGCATCCACCGTGCGCAGCCCGATGCGGCCCGTGGCGGGCGAGGTGATGCGCGTGTAGTCCAGGTTCAGGCGCGCCGTGCCTTCCTGGGCCTTGTCGGTCATCACCGTGCCTTCAAGCTGCTTGACCAGCGCGGCCTGCGTGTCCACGTCCTGGCGGGCGATGGAGTCCTGCGACAGCAGGGTGCGGTAGCGCTCCAGCGTGAGGCGCGCATTCTCCAGCTGGGCCTCGTCCCGCTGCCGGGTGCCCTGGGCCTGCATCAGCGCCTGCTCGAAGGGCCTGGGGTCGATCTGCGCCAGCACCTGCCCCTTCTTGACCATCTGGCCCTCGGTGAAAAGCACCTGCGTGAGCATGCCCGACACCTGGGGCCGCAGCGTGACGGTGGTGGCGGGGATCACGGTGCCCAGCGCGTCGATGACCACGGGCAGCTCCGCCCTGCGCGCCACCGCGTCGCCCACGGTGACCATGGGGCGCCCGCCCCCGGGCATGCCCCGGCCGGGCCCGGCGCCCTGCTCGCCGCCGGAACGCTGGACGAGGTACCAGGCAGCCCCGCCGACAAGGCCCACCAGCACCAGGGCCAGCAGGCTGCCCACCCATCGCGAGCGCCGGGGCGGTGGGGCCGCGGGGGCGGGCGGAATGGCCGATGGCGGGGGCGCGTTGACGTCTTGCGGGTTCATGGCGGTCCTGATTCGTGTTCTTGGGCTGCGGGCCGGACTGGGGGAATGGCAACAGGCGGCGGCGGGGATCGCGCCATGCCTGATCGTAGAGAGTCAATTCAAGCTTTGCCTTGAACGCTGTGCGAAGAAAAGTAAACCTGGGAGGCCGGGCGCCAGGGCACCTTCCGTTCCGGGCGGGCGGCGTCCCCACATTCCCCGGAGTTTGCATGAAATCGGGGGCCCAAGGCCCTGCAGGCCGCACCGCCATCCTGCATTTCGCGGCAGCCAGGCCGCGTTTCGTCGCAAGGCGCTGGCGGCCCCGGGCGGGCGGCGGCACAGTCCGCTCCATCGAACGCGCCAGGAGCACCCCATGCAACTCACCCCCGTCATCGCCATCCACCTCGCCGCCGCCCTCGCCGCCACGGCCATCGGCCCCCTCGCCCTGTGGGCGCGCAAGGGCGCCACCCAGCGCCCCCGCCTGCACCGCGCCGCCGGATATGCCTGGGTCACCCTCATGGTGGCCACCGCGGTCTCCGCCATCTTCATCAGCGGCGGCAATGGTCCCCGCTGGGGGAGCTTCGGGCTCATCCACCTGCTGATCCCGGTGACGCTGGGGATGCTGGTGCTGTCCTTCATCTACCTGGCCCGGCGCAACATCGCCGGCCACCGCGTGGTCATGCAGCGCATCTACATCGGCGCCTGCATCGTCGCAGGCGGCTTCACCCTGTTGCCCGGGCGTTTTCTGGGGCACTCGCTCTGGAGCCAGCTGGGCCTGCTCTGACCCCGCCCCTTTCCAGCCCCCACATCCCCTCCACACCAAGGAACCACACCATGCTGCTCAATGTGATTGTTCACCAGCCCCAGGCACTGATCCAGATCGTCACGCACACTCCCTACTGGGTCTGGGGCCTGCTGGCCGCCCTCGTGGGGCTGGGGGCCAGCCAGCTGTGCGACCGCACCGCCAGCCTGCGCCGGACCCTGCTCATGCCCGTGGGCATGGCCATCTTCTCCGTGGCGGGCGTCGTGTCGGCGTTTGGCGGCGCGGGCCAGACGGCGGCGCAGGCGGTCGGCGCCTGGCTCGTGGCCGCGGTGCTGATCGGCGCGCTGGCCCTGTGGTTCCAGCCCACCGCGCCGGCCGGCACGCTCTACGCGGCCTCCTCGCGCAGCTTCCACGTTCCGGGCAGCGCGATGCCGCTGGCGCTGATCATCGGCATCTTCCTGACCAAGTACTTCGTGGGCGCCGAGCTGGCCCTGCAGCCGTCCCTGGCCCGGGACGGCGCGTTCGCCCTGCAGATCTCCGCCCTCTACGGCGTGTTCAACGGCCTGTTTGCCGCCCGGGCACTGCGTCTGTGGCGCCTGGCGCAGCACAGCGCGGTCTTCGGCGCCTCGCCGGTGGGCACCTGAACCCCGGCCATGCCCGTTGCCTGCCCTCCCCTTCCCTGCCTTGCCTGACTGTTTAGGAGAACCCGCCATGCGCCAAGAACCGACCTTCAACGACCCCATCGAACGCCTGGCCCGCAAACGCGCCGGCGCCAAGCTGGGCTGGTACATGCACGCCAGCGTCTATCTTCTGGTCAACCTGCTGCTCGTCACGCTGTCCGCCAGCAGCGGCCGCCACTGGGCCGTCTACCCCGCGCTGGGCTGGGGCATCGGCCTGGCCGTGCACGGCATCGTGGTGTTTCTGCTGGCTGGTGGGTCCGGCCTGCACGAGCGCATGGTGCAGGCCGAGCGCGACCGCATTGCCCAGAACCACAACCCATCCTGAGCGAGGCTCCATGAAACAGCTGCACACCCACCACCACGTTTTCCTGATCCTGGCGGGCCTGCTCGCCGTGTGCGCCAGCCTGGCGCAGGCGGGTACGGGCCTCATGGAGATTCCGGGCATGCAGGGCGACGGCCCCGTCACCGTGTACTACCCCAGCAGCGCACCCGACGAGGCACTGCAGCGCGGCCCCTTCAGCCTCCAGGCGGCCTGGCAAGGCGCTCCGGTGGCGGGCAACGGCCGGCTGGTCGTGGTGTCGCACGGCTCCGGCGGCAACCCGTGGGTGCACTCGGACCTGGCGCGCGCCCTGGTGGGCGCGGGCTTCGTGGTGGCCCTGCCCGAACACGCCGGCGACAACGCGAAAGACCCGTCGACCCCCGGCCCCGAAAGCTGGAAGCGGCGCCCGGCCGAGGTCTCGCGCGCCATCGACGCCATCGCCAAGGACGCGGCCCTGGCGCCCCTGCTGTCGCTGGACCGGGTGGGCATGTACGGCATGTCCGCCGGCGGCCACACCGCCCTCAGCCTGGCTGGCGGACGCTGGTCGCCCGCCTTGTTCCGGCAGCACTGCGAAGCCCACATCGCGGACGACTTCGCGACCTGCGTGGGGCTTGCCACCGAACTCAAGGGCAACCTCCTCGACGGCGTGAAGAAGGCCGTGGCGCTGGGCGTCATCCGCCAGCGTTTTGACGACGCCGCCTGGCAGGCCCATGGCGAACCGCGCATCGCGGCCGTGGTGGCGGGGGTGCCGGCCGCGGCGGATTTCGACATGGAGTCACTGGCCAGGCCGCGCGTGCCCCTGGCGCTGATCACCTCCGGGCACGACCTGTGGCTGGTGCCCCGCTTTCACAGCGACCGTGTGCTCCAGGCCTGCGCCGACCGCTGCACCCTGCTGGCCGCCCTGCCCGACGCCGGCCACGGCGCGCTGCTCTCCCCACCGCCGCCCCGGGACCGGATGTCCGCGCTGGCGGCGCGGCTGCTGGGCGACCCGCCGGGCTTCGACCGCAGCCAGATGCACGCTGTCGACCTGCGGATCGTGCGCTACTTCGAGCAGCACCTGCTGCCGCTGCCGCGCCGTGGCGCTCCGTGACCGCATGACGCGGCACACCGGCGTGAACCACATCGGCCTCACGCTGAACGCGCTGGCCGTGCGCACCATCGCCCACGCCTGCCAGGGCTGAGCCCGCGCGGCGCCCGCCTAGAATCGACCCCTCACCATGCCCCAACCCATGACCCCCGACGACATCGAACAACTGGCCCGCCGGCGCGCTGGCGCCAAGCTGGGCTGGTATGTGCACGCCGCCGCCTTCGTCGTGGTCAACCTGGTGCTGTTCAGCCTGTCGCGCTACGGCTTCGGCAACCGGCCGTGGTCGGTGTTCCCGCTGCTGGGCTGGGGCCTGGGGCTGGCGCTGCACGGCATCTCGGTGTTCGTGCTGGGCACCGGCAGCGGCCTGCGCGAGCGCATGGTGCAAAAGGAGCGCGAGCGGCTTTTGCGCGACCAGCAAGAGCGCAACCAGCGCTAGGCCCCACGGCCTGCGCCTTCGACCACCACGCCCGCGCCGCCATGAAAATCGACTGGATCGAGAAGTTGCAGCACCTGCTGCAGGTGCTGGCCTTCTGCCTGGCCATCGCGGCCCTGCAGTACGCCTTCCAGCCCGAGAAGGCCTACGACATCCCGGCCCGCTACTCGCTGGCCATCGGCTCGCTGACCTGGGCGCTGATCGACTTCGGCCGGCACCTGTTTCCGTCCAGCAAGGAGACGGGCTGGCCCACGGGCCTGTCCGGGTTCCTGCTGCCGTTTGCCAGCATCGTGCTGGGCTACCTGGGCGGCACGCTGCTGGGCGACTGGTGGTGCGGCAGCTCGTCGTGGGACCAGGGTGGCCGTGCGCAGCTGCGCATCTCCATCGGCATCACCGTGGTGGCGGGGTTCCTGGGCACCTACTACTTCTACACCAAGAGCAAAAGCGCCTGGCTGCTGGCCAAGGTCAACGAGGTGCGCAGCCAGGCGAGCGAAGCGCAGCTCAAGCTGCTGGAAACGCAGCTCGAACCCCACATGCTGTTCAACACCCTGGCCAACCTGCGCATGCTGATCGGCACCGACCCGGCCCGCGCGCAGGAGATGCTGGACCGCATGATCGGCTACCTGCGCGCCACGCTCAGCGCCTCGCGCAGCACCCAACACCGGCTGGAGAACGAGTTCGAGCGCCTGCGTGACTACCTGGAGCTGATGGCGGTGCGCATGGGCCCGCGCCTGGCCTACACGCTGGACCTGCCCGACGCGCTGCGCGATGTGCCCGTGCCGCCGCTGCTGCTGCAGCCCCTGGTGGAAAACGCCATCCGCCACGGGTTGGAGCCGCAGGTCGAGGGCGGGCACATCACCGTGCGTGCCAGCACGCGGCAGAGTGACAGCGGGCCGCTATTGGTGCTGGAGGTGACCGACACCGGCGCGGGCCTGCCCGACACCCTGCCCACCCCGGGGCCGGGGCAGAGCTTTGGCCTGGCCCAGGCGCGTGAGCGGCTGGCCACACTGCACGGAACGGCGGGTACTCTGAAATTGATAGCTGGCAGCGCTGGCGGGACAAGCGCTACGGTCACTTTTCCCTTGAAATCGAGCCCGTCGACCACCACCCCATGACCCAGCCTGCCGTGCGCGCCCTGATTGCTGAAGACGAACCCCTGCTCGCCGCCGCGCTGCAGCAAGAGCTGGCCCGGGCCTGGCCCGGGCTGCAGGTCGTGGCCACCGTGGGCGACGGTCTGTCCGCCGTGCGCCAGGCCCTGGCGCTGCAGCCGGACGTGCTGTTCTTCGACATCCGCATGCCCGGCCAGAGCGGGCTGGACGCGGCCGTGGAACTGGCCGACGCCTGGCCAACGGAAGGCCCCGCGGGCCGCCCCTTCCCGGCGCTGGTGTTCGTGACCGCCTACGACCAGTACGCGGTGCAGGCGTTCGAAGCGCAGGCGGTGGACTACCTGCTCAAGCCCGTGCAGGCCGCGCGGCTGCAAAAAACAGTGCAGAAACTGCAGCTGGCGCTTGCCAGCAAAGCGCCAGCCGCTATTGATTTTGAAGCAACCATGGCGCAACTGCGGCATTTGCTGGTGGCGCCGGGGGTGGCGGCCCCCGTTGCCGCAGCTGCGCCCGCTGCACCGGCGACGGGCACGCCGCTCACGCTCATCCAGGCCAGCAGCGGCAGCCAGATCCACATGGTGCCGGTGGCCGACGTGCTGTATTTCGAGGCGGCCGACAAGTACGTGCGGGTGCTGACCGCAGCGCGTGAGTACCTGATCCGCACCCCGCTCAAGGACCTGATCGGCCAGCTCGACACCCAGGTGTTCTGGCAGATCCACCGCAGCACGCTGGTGCGCGCCAGTTGCATCACCACCGTGACCCGCGACGAGGCGGGCAAGCTGCACCTGGAGCTGGCCGGACGACCCGAGAAGCTGCCCGTGAGCCGCCTCTACGCCCACCTGTTCAAGGCGATGTAGCGGCGCGCCCGCGCCCCGGTGTCAGCGATTGGTGGCCAGCAGCAGGCCGCCCGCCCCCATGAAGAAACCGCCCGTGGCCTTGTTCAGCCGGACCACGCCGCGCGAAGTGCGGATGAAGCGGCGGATCTGGCGCCCGCCGGCGGCATACACGGCCGTGGAGACGAACTCCGCCGCCAGGTACACGGCGCCCAGCACCACGAACTGGCGCACGGCCGGCTGGCTCGGGTCGATGAACTGCGGGAAGATCGCCGCGAACAGGATGATGGCCTTGGGGTTGGTGATGCCCAGCAGGAACTCCTGGGTGATGAGCGCCTTCAGCCGCACCGGGGCGCCGGAGGATTTCACGTCGCCGCCCTCGACCACCTCCAGCCCGCTGAACTCACGGCTGCGCCATGCCTTCCAGCCCAGCCAGAAGAGGTAGCAGGCGCCCACCCACTTGACGACCGTGAACGCCATCTCGGATGCCAGCAGCATCGCCCCCAGGCCCACGGCCGAGATGGCCAGGAAGATGGCGAACGCCGCCACCCGCCCCAGCGTGGCCACCAGCGCCGCGCCGATGCCCGCGCGGATGCCGTTGTTGAGGCCGCAGAAGTTGTTGGGGCCGGGCGTGAGCGCAATGGCCACGGCCACCGGGGCGAAGAGGAGCGCGTCCATGGGGTGTCCTTCAAGAGAAATGGGCAGGCAGGGTCGCCCAGTTTAGGGCTGTCAGCACTATTTTTGCTGGCATCGCAACCCGAAGGGGAGGCCGCCCACTGCATCCCATCCAGGCCACTCGTCGTTGCGTTCCTAGCCAAGGCCCCGGCCTTGGCACTGGCGAAAACAGTGTTGACAGGCCCTAGCGAGGCCGGGCCAATGTCGCCACGCTGTCCCAGGGCACGCCCGGCAGCGCCTCGTAGTGCGCCACCACCACCAGCCGCGCCGGCTGGCGCGCGGCTTCGGCCAGGGCCTGGCCGAGGTAGCTGACCGAAGGCTTGTCGAGCCCCGCCACCGGCTCGTCGATGAGCGTGAGCGCGGCCCCGCTGGCCAGCGCGGCGGCCATCAGCGCCTTGCGCCGGCTGCCGGTGGACAAGGCAAAAAAAGGCTTGTCCAGATGAGGTTCCAGCGAGAACCCCTCCACATGCGCCGCCAGGGCGGCGGCGTCCCACCGCGCGCAGTGCGCAGGCAGGCTGCCCAGCCACTGGCGCACCGTGAGCGGGTCCAGCGCCGTGGCGCGCGGGTCCTGCCAGAACACCTGCGCGCGCCAGGCCGCGGCAGGCACCGCCCCCCGACGCACGCCGCGCAGCGTGATATCGCCCGCCTGGGGCGCCAGCTCACCCGCCAGCACGCGCAGCAGCGTGGTCTTGCCCGTGCTCTCGTCGCCCTGCACCAGCGCCAGCCCCGCGGGCCATGCGAGGCTGAAGCCCTCCAGCACCGCGCACTCCGGGTAGGCAAACCGCAACCCCTGCACCTGCAACACCACGCTGTCGGCCACCATGCATCCTTGCGAAAAGAAGAAAAGAGGGGATTCTAGGAGGCCGCCGGCCTCGCGCGCCGCGCCCGCAGCCAGCCCCCGGCCTGGTTGACCACGAGCCCGCAGAGCACGGCCCCCGCTCCCGCCCACTGCAGCGGCGCGGGCTGCTCTCCCAGAAAGGCATATGCGGCCCACAGCCCGACCACCGGCACCAGCAGCGAAAACGGAGTGACCCGCCCGGCGGGGTGGCGCTGCAACAGCTGCGTCCACAACGTGTAGGCGAGCAAGGTGGCCAGCAGGGCGAGGTACAGCACGGCCGCCAGCGCCACGCCGTCCACCGCCCGCAGCTGCGCGAGCACGCCCTGCGCGCCATCGGTCCACAGCGCCAGCGCGAAGAAAGGCACGATCGGCACCGTGCTGCTCCACACGATGAACGGGAACGGCCCGTACGGCCCCGCCGTCGCGGCACGGCGCGCCACGAGATTGGACACCGCCCACATGAAGGCGGCCGCCAGCGTGAGCACGAAGCCCGCGAGCGTCATCTGCCTGGGGCCTTCGCCATGGGCGAGCCCGATGGTCATCAGCCCCGCGAAGGCCAGCGTGAGGCCCCACCACTGCCAGGGCCGGGCGCGCTCGCCCAGCAGCGGGGCGGCCAGCAGCAGCGTGAAGAAGGCCTGCGTCTGCATGACGACCGACGCCATGCCCGCCGTCATCCCCAGCTGCAACCCCAGGAACAGGAATCCGAACTGGCCCAGGCCCTGGGCCAGCCCATAGCCCAGCACGAACCGCCAGGGGAGCGCCGGGCGCGGCACGAACAGCAGGAAGGGCAGCGACGCGGCCGAGAACCGCAGCGCCCCCAGCAGCATGGGGCTAAGCCCCTGCAGGCCCAGCTTCATCACCACGAAGTTCAGCCCCCAGATGACCACCACCGCCAAGGCGCGCAGCAGGTCGCCCCGGCTCAGCGCGGCGGCATTCATGCGGACACCACGCGGCTGCCCGCCGCCACCGGACGCCCCTGGCGTTCGCGCGCGGCCACGAAGGCGTCGAAGGCCTCGCTGCTGGTCTTGGCCGGCACGTAGCCCAGCACCTCCTTGAGCGCGGTGTTGAGCAGCACCGGGCGATAGCGCAGAAAGTCGAGCTGCTCGGGCCCGTAGCGGCTCACGCCCAGGGCCGACCCCATCGCCAGCGCGGCGCGCAGCAGGCCCGCCGGCAGGTCCAGCACCGGTTTGCCCAGGCGCGCCGCGATCTCGCGCAGCGGCAGCGCGCCATCGCCCGCGAGGTTGAAGCACCCGGCGCGGCGCGTGCGCAGCGCGTGCACGATGGCACCGGTGACATCCTCGTCCCAGATGAACACGAACGGACTGGCGCTGCCCCGGATGGCCAGCAGGCGCCGCTTCTCGAACAGCGCCGTGATCTGGTTGTCCACCCGCTCGCCCAGGATGGTGCCGATGCGCAGCACGGTCTGCGCGAGTTGCGGGTGCTGTGTGCGGTAGCGCGCCAGCATCTCCTCCACCAGGCGCTTGTGGTGCGCATAGGCAAAGACTTCGTTCCCCCGCAGCGCATCCGTTTCGCGCAGCCAGTCGGGATTGTCGGCGTGGTAGCCATAGGCCGCGCCGCTGGAGCTGACGACCAGGTGCCGCACGCCCGTGGCCACGCAGGCGTCGAGCACGTTCTGGCTGCCCAGCACGTCCACGGAGTATTCGAATTCGCGGTTGGAGCCCTTGCCGGGCGTGACGATGGAGGCCAGGTGCACCACGCTGTCAATGGAGTGCTCGGCCAGCGTTTGCGCCAGCGCCGGGTCGCGCACGTCCTGCACCACGTAGGTGACGCCGGGCAGGCGGCGCTCGGCGGGCACTTCGCGCACGTCGGCGGCGACGATGACGGGGGCGCCCTCGCGCGCCAGGGCCGCCACCACGCCGCGGCCCAGGAAACCGTCGGCCCCGGTCACGAGAATGCGCGCCATCATGCGCCGCCCTCCCGCACGGCATGCGGCACCACGGGCGGCCGCCGCCCCCACCATCCCGCCAGCGCCAGGCCCGCGATGATGTCCCAGAAGCCCCAGACGCCCGCCACCACGGCCATGCCGCCCAGGCCGCCGAAGAAGCTGAAGATCAGCACCAGGCCCAGCCCGGCATTGCGGATGCCGACTTCGATGCTCACGGCGCGCCGGTCGTAGTCGGACAGGCCGCTCAGCCGCGCACAGGCATACCCGGTGCCAAAGGCCAGCGCATCGTGCAGCGCCACCGCCAGCAGCACCAGCCCCACGTAGTCGAGAAAATAGCGCCAGTTGCCCGCCACCGCACCGATGATGAAGCCGATCAGGCAGACGAAGCTCAGGATGCGCACGGGCTTGTGCACCCGCCGCGTGAAGCGGGGCAGCTTCTCGGCACACAGGATGCCCAGCACGAACGGCAGCCCGATGATGGCCACGATGTGGCCCGCCATCTCCAGCGGGTCCAGCGCGATGCTGCGCAGCAGCGGCGCCGCCGTGGGGTGCATGCCGCCCCAGAAGGCGAAGTTCAGCGGCATGAGCACGATGGCCAGCGCGTTGGAGATCGCCGTCATCGACACCGACAGCGCCACATTGCCCCCCGCGCGGTGCGTGAGGATGTTGCTCACGTTGCCCGGCGGGCAGCAGGCCACGAGGATCATGCCCAGCGCGATGCTGGGGCTGGGCGAAAGCAGCAGCGTGAGCACGAAGGTCACCGCCGGCAGCACGATGAACTGCGCGGCCACGCCCACCGCCATGGCGCCCGGCATGCGCAGCACGCGCTTGAAGTCGGCCACGCGCGTGTCCAGCGCGATGCCGAACATGAGGAAGCCCAGCACCACGTTGAGCACCACGAGCGATGCGGGATTGAAATTGAGCCGGATTTCGTCGACAGGCAGCATGGTGGGCCCTTCGGAATAGTGGGGAGGGAATTCAGGCCAGCGCGGCAGACGCCGCGCGCACCGCGCTGCGGTAGGTGTCCTTGTGCACGTAGTACGCCATGCGTTCGAGCTTGAGGTACTTGAAGCCGCCCGAGAGGTCGGGGGCCGGGCCGGCCTTGGCCTGGCGCAGCGCATCGGCGCGGGGCGATCCCTCGGCCTGCGCCCTGAAGAAGCGCGCCACCAGTTCGGCCTGCTCGTAGCGGCCCTGCCAGCCGATGCCGCTGGCCTCGATCATGCCCATCACGGCCAGGTTGTCGAAGCGCGGCGAAAGGATGTTCAGGTACAGCTGCGGCGCCATGCCCTGCCAGTTCAGCAGGCTGTGGTCGATGAAGGGGTAGTGCAGCTTGTAGCCCGTGGCGCAGAGCACCAGGTCATAGTCCTGCGCGCTGCCGTCCTTGAAAAACACGGTGTGCCCCCGCAGGCGCGCGATGTCGGGCCGTACGTGGATGTCGCCGTGGCCCAGGTGGTGCAGCACCAGCGAGTTCACCACGGGGTGCGACTCGTACATCTTGTAGTCGGGCCTGGGCAGGCCAAAACGCACCGGGTCGCCCGTGAACCACTGCAGCACCACGCTGTCGACCTTCTGCTTGAGCCAGGGCGGCATCTTGAACTTGCCACCGAGCGTGTCGGAGGGCTTGCCAAACACGTACTTGGGCACGAAGTAGTAGCCGCGCCGCACCGACAGATCCACACTGCGCGCGTAGTGCACCGCATCCACGGCGATGTCGCAGCCCGAATTGCCCGCGCCCACCACCAGCACGCGTTTTCCCTTGAACAGCTCGGCGCTCTTGTAGGCGCTGGTGTGCAGCAGCTCGCCGTCGAACCGGCCCTCGAAACGCGGCATGCTGGGTTCGGCCAGCGTGCCGTTGGCAATGACCACGCCCTTGAACTGCGCGGTCTGCGCGGGGCCCCCGTGCTGGCTCCAGGTGATGCGCCACAAGGGGGCCGCCCCTTCCCCCGCCGGCTCCACGTTCAATACGCGGCAGCCGAACCAGTAGTGCGGGCGCAGCGCGAAGTGCTCCGCGAAATCAAAGAAATATTGCCGCATCTCGCGGTGGCTGGGGTAGTCGGCCACGCCGGCGCGCATGGGGAATTCGGTGAACTCCGTGGTGGTCTTGCTGGAGATCAGGTGCGCGGATTCGTAGACGGTGCTGCGCGGGTTCTCGATGTTCCACAGCCCCCCCACGTCCGTGTGGGCCTCGAAGCCCTGGAATGGCACGCCCAGCTTCTGCAGGTTGCGCGCCGCCGCCAGTCCGCTGGGGCCGGCGCCGATGAGCGCGATCTGTGTGCGGGTGTCCACCACGGTGGGGGTTGTCTCCGGTGTCATGTCTTTTTTGCTTTCTGTCGGCATTTTTTTGGGGCCCATCCCGCCATGGGCAGGTCAGGCGCGGGGGTCGGTGGGGGGCGCCAGGCCCGGTATCGGCGTGGCACCCGCCTCGCCCCTGCGCGGCTTGCGCGGCTGGCCCAGCAGCAGGCGGTCGTGCAGGGCGCCGGGCAAGAGGTTGAGCAGCCGCGCCAGCCAGCCAATGCGCGCGGGCAGAACGATGTGGGTGCGGCCCCGCGCGATGCCAGCCAGCATGGCGCGCGCGGCGGCATCGGGCTCCATGAGGCCGGGCATGGCAAACCGGTTGCCCGCCGTGAGGGCCGTGCGCAGGTAGCCCGGGCTCACCGTGACTACCGCCACGGGCCCGCCGCGCATTTCGGCGCGCAGGCTCTCCAGGTAGCGGATCAGGCCGCCCTTGCTGGCGCAATAGGCGCCGTTGCCCGGCATGCCGCGCCATCCCGCGATGCTGGCCACGCCCACCAGGGCCCCGCGCCGCTGCGAGCGCATCGCGGTCACGAACGGCTGGAAGGTGGTGGCGGCGCCCAGGAGGTTGATCTCCAGCATGCGGCGCAGCACGGCCAGGTCGTCCGCCTGCGCGGTGTCATAGCCGCCGGCCACGCCGGCGTTGGCGATCACCAGGTCGGGCGCGCCCGCGCGCGCCATCCAGTCGGCCGCCATGGCCTGCATGGCGGCACTGTCCGCCACGTCGGGCGTGTACACGGCGCAGCGCTCTGGCGCGAGCGCGGCCAGCACCTGCAGCGTGGGCAGGTGCAGCCCCACCAGCGCCACCGCGGCGCCCCGTGCGATCAGTTCCCGCGCCAATGCCTGGCCCAGGCCGCCACAGGCGCCCGTCAGTACCGCGTTCTGGAATGAGGCTGTCATGGACATGTGTTGTTCAAGGGGATATGGGTTTGCAGCTTAGCCACAGTGCGGAATAATCTCGGAATGATTTATGAATTCGTCTCGAATTCCGGTATTTATGACAGAAACATCCCCCAGTCTGCGGCTCTTTGAGTTGCTCGAGATCCTGTGCGCCCAGGGCCGCCCGTTCACGCTGGCCAATGCGGTGGAGGCCTGCGGCTGGCCCAAGCCCAGCGTGCACCGCATGCTGGGCCAGCTGGAGGGCGGCGGGCTGCTCGCGCGCGAACCGGGCGGGCGCCGCTACGCCCCGGCGCCCCGCCTGCTGCGGCTGGCCGAAAGCGCGCTGAGCGCGGGCACGCAGCAAAGCGTGCGCCACGCGGTGCTGCGCCAGCTGGTGGCCGACATCGGCGAGAGCTGCAACCTGACCGCCCTGAGCGGCGCCGAAGTGATCTACCTGGACCGCGTGGAATCAGCGTTTCCGCTGCGCCTGGAGCTGCGGCCGGGCACCCGCGTGCCCATCCACTGCTCGGCCAGCGGCAAGCTTTTCCTGGCCTACCTGTCGGCGGCGCGGCGCGGCGCCATCCTGGACGGGTTGCCGCTCACGCGCCACACGGCCACCACCCTCACCGACCGCAAGGCCCTGGAGGCCGAACTGGAGCAGATCGCGCGCCAGGGCTATGCCACCGACGCCGAGGAGTTCGTGGATGGGCTGGTGTGCGTGGCGGTGCCCGTGCCGGCGGGGGGGCGGCGCAGCGTGCACAGCGCGGTGGCGCTGCAGGCCCCGGCGGTGCGCATGCCGCTGGCGCGGGCCCTGCAGCAGGTGCCCCGGCTCAGCGAGGCGGCGCAGGCCCTCGCCCGCACCTGGACATGAACCCGGACCGCAACCACGAGACACCAGACACCATGCCACTTCACTACCTGGACTTTGACTACAGCGAAGACACGGACGGCACCGGCACCTTCGATGCCATGGCCAGCGTGTCGCCCGCGCAGATGCCCGCCCTGCACGCCGAGATCGCGCAGGTGCTGCGCTGGGCCCACGCGCAGTACCCCGACGCCTGCGGTCCCTCGGAGGAAGGTGGCGAGTGGCAATACGACCTGCAGGGCGTGCAGGAGGTGAGCACGCCGCTGGCGCTGGACTTCGATGCAGCGAGCGGGCGCATCGCCACCGTGCCCGGCACCCCGGCCCCTCCCCGGACCACGGTCACGCTGTCGCTCAGCGGGCATGCGGGCTTCTGCGGCGCCCTGCGCGAAGCGTTCGCCATCGACTGACGCGGCGGCGCGGTGCGGGGCTGCCTCGCATGCCTGCGTGAGCGCGGGCCGTCCGCCTACACCGCCCCCGGGGCCCGCGCCCTATCCTCGGATCACGCCGCCGTGTCGGATGCCCCGACGCGCAGCGCACGAAGGATATTTCCATGGAAAGCACCCCGTCCCGCGCCCCTGCCCGGTCCCAGCCTTTTCTTCGAGGCTGCGGCGGCAGCACGGCTTCACCCCTGGCCCTGCCCACTGGCGCGGGCCGTGAAAACACCCTGGCGCAGGGCGGTGAAGCCACCCTTCCCTCGCTGCCGCCCTCCACCCAGCCCGCTGCGGCCAGCCCGGTGGCGCGCGCGCCGGCGATCCACCAGGGCCACCGCCGGGTGCGCATGGAGTTGCAGATCGACCTGAGCTATGAGATCGACCAGTACGGCGCGGACTTCGTGTTCAACATCCATGCCGCACAGACGCCCAGCCAGGCGGTCAGCAGCGAACGGCTCGTCATCAACCAGGACATTCCCCACAATATCCATACCGACCCGGCCACCGGCAACCGCTATCTGCGCCTGCACGGCGAACCCGGCATCCTGGAAGTGTCGTATTCCGCCACGGTGGACATCACCCACTACCGCACCGACCCCTCCCAGCTGGCGGAGGTCCCCGTGCGGCGCCTGCCGCAGGAAGTCATGGGGTACATCTACCCCAGCCGGTACTGCCAGTCCGACCGCCTGCTGCGCCTTGCCCTCAACGAGTTTGGCGGGCTCTGGCAAGGCCATAGCCGCGTGCAGGCGATCCGGGACTGGGTCCAGCGGCATGTGGCGTTCACCTCGAACACGTCCAACTCCAACACCTCGGCGGTCGATACCCTGGTCGAGCAGGTGGGGGTGTGCCGCGATTTCGCGCACCTGATGATTGCCCTGTGCCGCGCCGTGAACATTCCCGCGCGCTTCACCACCGGCACCGACTACGGTGCCGACCCGGCCCTGGGCCCGCCGGACTTCCATGCCTACGTCGAGGCCTACCTGGGAGACCGGTGGTACATCTTCGACCCCTCGGGCACCGCCATACCCATGGGGTTGCTGCGCTTTGGCACCGGCCGCGATGCGGCGGACGTGGCGTTCGCCACCATCTTCGGCGGCGTGCGGGCACAGCCCCCGGTGATACGGACCCAGGCCGTGGAAGACGCCGCACGGGGTTTCGTGCTGCCCTGCCATTGCACCGATGCGCTCTCCACCGACCACGGTGCGGGCGTGGCGGCGGGTTTCATCGCGCCGTGAAGGGGTGCCGGTGCGCCCGCGCACCGTGCTTTTTCGCGCCCCATGGGCCGCCAAACCCCTGGGTCCTAGGGGCGGATGGCGGTGGCCGGGAAGCCCCCCCACCCCGGCTGTGGCCTAATATCACTCTTTTTTCCACTATCTCAGAGACCTACCATGGGCAACAAGATCGTCACCGAAGCAGACCGCAAGCGCACCCCCCGGCCCACGCCGGTGCCCGGCTACACCCTCGCCACCCCTGGCCGCGGCCAGCGCGTGAGCCTGGAGCGCGGTGTTGCCACCCGCAGCAAGAAGAACCCCGGCAAGCGCTCCAAGAAGGGCGGCTGATCGCCAGATCGCCACGGCCGGCTGCGCCGGCCCCCGCAAAAGCCCTCGCCAGAGGGCTTTTTGCTTTCTGGCCCCCGCCAGGGCCGGCGCGGGCAAGGCCCCCCAGGCTTGCGGGCGCGAACATCGTGCAGGCGACACCAACCCGGCCCCGAACCGCCGTGGACAGGTTCTAATCCGCCCATGATCACCGTTCACCACCTCGAAACCTCGCGCTCGCAGCGCGTCCTGTGGCTCCTGGAAGAACTGGGCGTGCCCTACGAGCTCAAGATCTACCAGCGCGACAAGGCCACCCGGCTGGCCCCGCCCGAGCTCAAGAAGATCCATCCACTGGGCAAGTCGCCCGTGATCACCGACGGCGGCGAGGTGATCGCCGAATCCGCCGCGATCATCGAATACCTGGTGGAAACCTACGGCGCCCGCGCCAGCGGGGACCTGGCCCACCTGCAGCCCGCCCCCGGCACGCCCGAATACCGCCAGTGCCGGTTCTGGATGCACTACGCCGAGGGCTCGCTCATGAACTGGCTCGTGATGAAGCTGGTGTTCATGACCATTCCCACGCAGCCCATGCCCTTTTTCGTGAAGCCCATCGCCCGGGCGCTGTGCGGCAAGGTGCAGGACAAGGTGATCGACCCCAACGTGGCCACCGCGCTGGCCTTCATGGAAGAGCACCTGGGCCGGCACACCTGGTTCGCGGGCGAGCACCTCACCATGGCCGACTTCCAGATGAGCTTCGCGGTGGAAGCCGCGCTCTCGCGCGCCAGCACGGCCGGCAACTGCCCGCGCCTGCAGGCCTACCGCCAGCGCATGGAGGCACGCCCGGCGTACCAGCGCGGCATCGCCAAGGGCGGGCCGGTGGTGATGGGCGCCTGACGGCGCCACGGCGGGAAGGGGCGGGCCGCGCTAGCGCAGCCCGCACACCAGCGGCCCGGGGTCGTTCCGCGCCAGTTCCCGCTCGTTCTTGGCCTGCGCCACCTCCACGTCGCGCGGCAGGGCCACGCCGTTCTTCACGGCCAGGATTTCCGCCATCACGCTCACCGCGATCTCGGGCGGCGTCTTGCTGCCGATGTAGATGCCGATCGGGCCGCGCAGGCGGGCCAGGCTCTCGGCGGTCTGCCCGAAATGCTCCATCATCCGGGCACGGCGCGCTTCGTTGTTGCGGCGCGAGCCGATGCCGCCCACATAGAACGCCTCGGTGTCCAGCGCCTCCAGCAGCGCCAGGTCGTCGAGCTTGGGGTCGTGCGTGAGCGCCACCACGCAACTGCGCCGGTCGGGCCTGAAGGCCAGCACCACATCGTCGGGCATGCCGCTCACCAGCGTGGCCGCGGGCACGTTCCAGCTGCCGCGGTATTCCTCGCGCGGGTCGCACACCGTGACCGCGAAGCCGTTGAACAGCGCCATGGTGGCCAGGTATTCCGCCAGCTGGCCGGCGCCGATCAGCAGCATCCGGTACTCCGGGCCGAAGGTGTTGGTCAGCTGCCGGGTGTCCACCGCCAGCTCGGCGGGGGCAGCGGCGGGCTGCACGGTGGCCAGCCCGTCGGCCAGGCGCACGGTGCGCTGCATGAGCCGCCCGCCCTCCAGCGCAAGGATCAGCTCGCGGAGGCTGGCCGGGTCGGGGTCGTATTCCAGCAGCAGCTCCAGCGTGCCGCCGCAGGGCAGCCCGAACCGGTGCGCCTCGTCGGCCGTGACGCCGTATTTGACAAACGCGGGAGGTCCGCTCGGAATGCGCCTATCGCCGCCATTGCCCGTGCCGGCCTGCGCCGCCGCCTGCGCATAGGCCCGCGTGTGGCGGTCGATCAGGTCGTCCTCGATGCACCCGCCCGAGACCGATCCCACCACCGAGCCGTCTTCACACAGCGCCATGATCGAACCCACCGGCCGGGGCGAGGAGCCCCAGGTCCGCACCACCGTGGCCAGCAGCGCCCTCCGGCCCGCGGCCCGCCAGCCCTGCAGCGTGCGCAGCACCATCACATCCAGGTTTTCCATTTGCTTCGTTGCCCATTCATTTCTACGGCCCCTGCCTCCGGCCCCGCAGCCCACACAGGGTGCGCGCGGCGCCTCGGGCGGGGCTCAAAACCTGCAGGGGCTCAGTTCCACCACCACGCTAACAGCACCAGCGCCGCCGCGCCCACCACCCACACCCAGACCGGAATGCCGCTGGGGGGATTGTCCTCATCCGCCGATGCCGCCAGCGCGCCCGACGCCGCAACGGCGGCCCCGCCCCCCGCCCCGGGCTCGGGGTCGTCGGCCACGGGCGCGCGCGGATGGCGGCGCTGCATCTCGGTGTCAAAGCGCTTGAAGAAATCCTCGGCCATGCCCTTGGCCGCGCCATCGATGAGGCGCTGGCCGAGTTGGGCGATCTTGCCGCCCACGGTGGCGTGCACGGTGTAGTGCAGCTCGCAGCTGTCCTGCCCGGCCGCATCGGCCGGCAGCGGCACCAGCTTGACCTGGGCGCTGCCCTTGCCAAACCCGGCCACGCCGCCCGATCCGTCGAAGGCGATGGTGTAGCTTTCGGGCGGCACGATCTCGGAGAGCGTGATCTTGCCCGCGAACTTGGCGGACACCGGGCCGATCTTGAGCGCCATCGCCACGCTGTACTGGTGCTCGCCCGTGGGCTCGACCTTGTCGCAGCCAGGGATGCACAGCTTGAGCACCTCGGGATCGTTGAGTGCGTCCCAGGCCTGCTGCTGGCTGACGGCGAGGGTTCGGCTGGCTTGCATTTCCATGGTGGAGTCCTCCGGGTTCCTGAACAATTGGGGGGGCTGTGCGCGTGCGGGCCACGCGCTCACTGGCGCAGCACTTCGGCCAGGCTGCCAGCCAGGTCCTGCAGGCGGCTGAGGTTGTGCACGGCGACCATGCCGTGGGCCTGGCGGTGCAGCACCGCGGCGCCACGCGCCGTGGGCGCATAGCCCTCGAAACGCAGCAGGGGGTTGAGCCACAGCAGTCGGCCGCAGTGCCGGCGCAGCCAGCCCAGCTCCCTCTCCAGCACCTCGGGCGCGCCGGTATCGAGCCCGTCGCTGACCAGCAGCACCAGCGTGCGCCGCCCCACGAGCCGGCGCGCGTGCTGCACGCGCAACCGGGCCAGGCTGTCGCCCAGGCGCGTGCCGCCGGCAAAGTCAGGGATCGCCTGGCTGGCCGCCTCCAGCATCGCATCGGTATCGGCCAGGCGGAACGCGGGCGTGAGGTCGGTGAGGCCGGTGCCGAACGCGAACACGTCGCGGCGCAGGCCCGCGCCTGCATGGCGGGGCGCGCTGGCGGCATGCAGAAAGGCAAGCAAGAGCCGCGCGTAGCGCTCCATGGAGCCGGACACATCGACCAGCACGCACAGCGGCAATGGCTGCCGGCGCCGCTGCAGCAAAGGCACGCGCAGCACCTCGCCGCCCGTGCGCGCGGCCTGCTGCATGGCGCCCGGCCAGCGGGGACGCCCGCCGCGCGTGCCCGGGCGGGTGCGGCGGGCCGCATAGCGCGGCAGGGGCAAGGGAATTTCACGCGCCAGCCGCTCCACCAGCCTGTATTCGCTGGCCGAAAGCTGGTTGAAGTCGGCGTGCCGCAGGCGCTGCAGGTCGCTGGCGGTCATGGCGGCGTCGAAGTCGATCTTGTCATCCTCGCGCGGCGCTGGCGCATCGCGCGCGGCGCGCACCGGGGCCAGCGCCTCGCTCACGCGCGGGCGGCGTTTGGCGGGCTCGGCCCTGGACTCGGCACTGGGCAGCATCTGGGCCAGCAGCTTCTGTGCGATGCCGGGGTTCTTGAAATAGGCGTCGAACAGCTCGCGGAACACCTGCCGGTCCTGCTCGCGGCTGATGAGCACGGACTCCAGCGCGGCGCCGAAGTCCTCCCGCCCCACGCCCACCAGCATCACGGCCTGTTGCGCCAGGGCCATGCGGGCCGCATCCACGGGCACGCCGGCACGGCGCAGCGTGCGGCCAAAACCCGTGAGGTTGTCGGCCAGCTTGCCGGTGCGGGCATCCCCCAGCTGCGAGATCGTCATGCCCTCAGCCATGGCGCGAGCCTTCACGCATCCGTCTCGGCGGGCTGCAGCAGCTGCGCCGCCATGTCGCGCGTGAGCGCCGCCACGTCCTCGCGCTGTTTGAAGAGGATGCCGGCGGTGTCGGACACCACCTCCGGGTCCACCACGATGGTGTCGAGCGCCACCAGCGCCTTGGCCCACTCCACGCTCTCCGCGATGCCCGGCGCGCGCTGAAAGGCGTTGGCGAACGGCTGGCTGCGCAGGCGGCCCACAAAATCCGCCACCTGGGTGGCCAAGGCCGCGCTGGCATCCGGCACCTGCGCACGCACGATGGCCAGCTCGCGTTCGCGCTCGGGGTAGTCCAGCCAGTGGTACAGGCAGCGGCGCTTGACGGCGTCGTGCAGGTCGCGCGTGCGGTTGCTGGTGAGGATGGTGACCGGTGTGGCCGTGGCGCGCACGGTGCCGATCTCGGGAATGCTCACCTGGTACTCGCCCAGGTATTCGAGCAAGAAGGCCTCGAAGGGCTCATCGGCACGGTCGACCTCGTCGATGAGCAGCACCGCACCGGGGGCTGGTGCCTGCAGCGCCTGCAACAGGGGGCGGCGGATGAGGTAGCGGTCCTGGTACACCTCGCGCTCCACCTGCGCCATGTCGGCACTGCCCTGGCCTTCCGCCGCACGCATGTGCAAGAGCTGGGCCGCATAGTTCCATTCGTACAGCGCCTCGCGCTGCTCCAGCCCGTCGTAGCACTGCAGGCGGATCAGGCTGCGCGAGAGCACCTTGGCAAGTGCCTGGGCCAGCGCCGTCTTGCCCACGCCGGGTTCCCCTTCCAGCAGCAGCGGGCGCTGCAGCTGGAGCGCCAGGAACACGGCCGTGGCCAGCCGCCGGTCGGCAAAGTACCCGACGCCCTGCAAGGCCAGCACCAGGGCATCGATGGAGGACAGCGCGGGCGCGGTCACGGGCGCAGCAGGGGAAACGTTCATCACTATATTTTTAATAGCTACCAGCGCTTGACAGACAAGCGCTGGAGGCCAATTTCATTCAAACACCCGCTCCTGGATGCCGGACAGCGGCAGCGGGCACTCTCCCGCCCGTCAGCCCAGCATCTGCGCCACCGCCCGCTGGGTCTGCACGCTGATGAGGTTGGCGCGGTAGGCCGCGCTCGCGTGGATGTCCGCGTTGAGATCGCCCGCGTCAATCCTGACCGCCGCCGCCGATGCGGGCGTGAAGCTCTGGTTCAGCGCGGCCTCGAGCCCCGCGTGCCGGAACACGCTGCTGGCCGCACCCGTCACCGCCACGCGCACGCCGCCATCGGTCTGCGCCACGAACACGCCCACCAGCGAGAAGCGCGATGCCGCCTGCTTGAACTTCAGGTACGCCGCGCGCTTGGGGATGGGGAAGCGGATGGCGGTGATGATCTCCCCCTCTTCCAGCGCCGTGGTGTACATGCCCACGAAGAAGTCGTCGGCCGCGATCTCGCGCTGGTTGGTGACGATGGTGGCGCCCAGGCCCAGCACGGCGCTGGGGTAGCAGGCCGCGGGGTCGTTGTTGGCCACCGACCCGCCCAGCGTTCCCCGCGCGCGCACCTGCCGGTCGCCGATGTGCGCGGCCAGGTCGGCCAGCGCGGGGATGGCGCTTTGGACCTCTGCACTGTTGGCCACGTCCATGTGGCGCGTCATGGCGCCGATCACCAGCGCGTTGCCCTCGCGGCGGATGCCCGCCAGCTCGGGAATACTGTTCAGGTCGACGATCTTCTCGGGATTGGCCAGGCGCAGCCGCATCGACGGCAGCAGGCTTTGCCCGCCCGCCAGCAGCTTGCCGCCCTGGGCGATGAGCTGCGCGGCGGCTGCGGTGGACGATGGGTTTTCAAAGGTGAAGGCGTACATGGTGTGTCTCCTCAGGCCTTGGCTTGTTGGATGGCTTCCCACACGCGGTGCGGCGAGGCGGGCATGTCGAACTCCTTCACGCCCAGCGGGTGCAGCGCGTCGAGCACGGCGTTGATCACCGCCGGTGGCGAGCCGATGGCCCCCGCCTCGCCGCAGCCCTTGGTGCCCAGCGGGTTGTGCGTGCAGGGCGTGCACACATGGCCGAGCTTGAACTCGGGGAAGTCATCAGCGCGCGGCATGGCGTAGTCCATGAAGCTGCCCGTCAGCAGCTGGCCCGTCTCGCGGTCGTACACGCAGTTTTCCATCAATGCCTGGCCGATGCCCTGCACCAGGCCGCCATGCACCTGGCCTTCCACGATCATCGGGTTGATGATGGTGCCGAAGTCGTCCACCGCGGTGAACCTGTCCACGCGCGTGCTGCCGGTGGCGGGGTCCACCTCCACCTCGCAGATGTAGGTGCCTGCGGGGAAGGTGAAGTTGGTCGGGTCGTAGAACGCCGTCTCGTTGAGCCCCGGCTCCAGCTTGTCGAGCGGGTAGTTGTGCGGCACATAGGCCGTGAGCGCCACCTGGCCGAACGGGATCTTCTTGTCCGTGCCGCGCACCGTGAACTCGCCGCCGCTGAAGTCGATGTCGGCGTCGCTGGCCTCCATCAGATGCGCGGCGATTTTCTTGGCCTTGGCCTCGATCTTGTCCAGCGCCTTCATGATGGCCGCGCCGCCCACGCTGATGGAGCGCGAGCCATAGGTGCCCATGCCGAAGGGCACGCGCCCCGTGTCGCCGTGCACGATGTCCACGTTCTCCACCGGAATGCCCAGGCGCGCGGCCACCACCTGCGCAAAGGTGGTCTCGTGCCCCTGGCCGTGGCTGTGCGAGCCGGTGAACACCGTCACGCTGCCCGTGGGGTGCACGCGCACCTCCCCGCATTCGAACAGGCCCGCGCGCGCACCCAGCGCCCCTGCGATGTTGGACGGCGCGATGCCGCAGGCCTCGATGTAGCTGCTGTAGCCGATGCCGCGCTTCAGGCCCTGGGCCTCGCTGGCCGCCTTGCGCGCCGCAAAGCCCGCCACGTCGGCCAGCTCTTGCGCCTGGTTCATGCAGGCGTGGTAGTCGCCCACGTCGTACTGCAGCGCCACCGGCGTCTGGTAGGGCCAGCTGGTGATGAAGTTGCGCTTGCGGATCTCGTCCTGCGACAGGTTCATCTCCCAGCCGCAGCGCGATACCAGGCGCTCGAGCAGGTAGGTGGCCTCGGGCCGGCCCGCGCCCCGGTAGGCATCGACCGGCGCGGTGTTGGTGAACCAGGCATCCACCTCCACATAGATCTGCGGCGTGGTGTACTGCCCCGCCAGCAGCGTGGCATAGAGGATGGTGGGCACGGCCGTGGCGAAGGTGGAGAGGTAGGCACCCAGGTTGGCGTCGGTGTGCACGCGCATGGCCAGGAACTTGCCATCCTTGTCCATCGCCATTTCGGCATGGCTCACATGGTCGCGGCCATGCGCGTCCGACAGGAAGGACTCGCTGCGGTCGGCCACCCACTTGATGTTGCGGTTGAGCTTCTTGGCCGCCCAGGTCAGGCACACGTCCTCGGCATACAAAAAGATTTTGGAGCCGAAGCCGCCCCCCACGTCGGGCGCGATCACGCGCACCTTGTGCTCGGGCAGGCCCATCACGAAGGCCGTCATGAGCAGGCGCTCGACGTGCGGGTTCTGGTTGCTCACGTACAGCGTGTATTCGTCGTTGGCCCGGCTGTACGAGCCGATGGCCGTGCGCGGCTCCATCGCGTTGGGGATGAGGCGGTTGTTGACCAGGTCGAGCTTCGTCACGTGCGCGGCACTGGCGAACACCGAGTCCACCGCGCCCTTGTCGCCGATGGCCCACTTGTAGCAGTGGTTGTCCTCGGCGATGTCATGCAGGCCCGCGCCCGCCACCGTGCCTGCGGCGGCATCTGCCACGCTGACCACGGCGGGCAGCACGTCGTAATCCACCTCCACCAGCTCGGCCGCGTCGCGCGCCTGCTGCTGCGTGAGGGCCACCACCATGGCCACGTGGTCGCCCACGTAGCGCACCTTGCCCTGCGCCAGGATGGGGTGCGGCGGCTCCTTCATGGGCTGGCCGTCGGTGCTGGTGATGAGCCAGCCGCAGGGCAGGCCGTTGATGTTGTCGGCCGCCACGTCGGCGCCCACGAACACGCCCAGCACGCCGGGCGCGGCCTTGGCGGCGTCCACGTTGATGCTGTTGATGCGCGCGTGCGCATGCGGCGAACGCACGAACACGGCATGGCTCTGCGCGGCCAGCACCACGTCGTCGGTGTACTGGCCGGCGCCGGTGAGGAAGCGGTAGTCTTCCTTGCGCTTGAGCGATTCGCCGATGTGCGGCAGCTTGGAAAAGTCGGATGCACCCATGGTCGTTCTCCTTTTTATGCCGATGCCATGGCTTTTTGGCCGACCTGCACCGCGCGCACGATGTTCTGGTAGCCGGTGCAGCGGCAGATGTTGCCTTCGAGCAGCTCGCGGATCTCGCCTTCGTTCGCCTGGGGATGGTGCTTGCACAGGTCCACCGCGCTCATCACCATGCCCGGCGTGCAGAAGCCGCACTGCAGGCCATGGCATTCCTTGAACGCCGCCTGCATGGGGTGCATGGTGCCGTCCGCGGCGGCCAGGCCTTCGATGGTCTGCACCTCGGCGCCCTGGGCCTGCACGGCCAGCATGGCGCAGGACTTCACGGCGCGGCCGTTCACGTGCACGGTGCACGCGCCGCACTGGCTGGTGTCGCAGCCCACGTGCGTGCCGGTGAGCAGCAGGTGCTCTCGCAGCGCATGGACAAGCAGGGTGTTGGGCGGGACGTCAACGCTGGCAGCGCGCCCGTTGACCGTGAACTGGACTTGCATCTGGCTGTCTCCTGGAAGAGTTTTGGCTGGATAGGCCGTTGAATCTTCTGCCTGCCCCCCGGCCCCACCCCTAGGGAGAACCCTAGATTCACGGGAGTGCGCGCGGGATATTCTCAAAATGAAACATGTTGCGCCGCACACCGGCGCATCATGCGCACGGCGTTCCGCGCGCCGCTCCGCCTTCCACGTCCCAGGGGTCTGTCCGATGCTTTCCGCTGCACCGCCGTTGCCGGCCGCCGACCGCCACGCGCTGATCGCGCAGGCCCGCCATGCGCTGCTGGCCGATGGCGCGGTCCCCGCGCGCGCCGATGTGGAGCCCTGGATCACGCGATCGTGGCAGCGCTGCCTGGCCCAGGGCCTGCGCCCCGCGCAGCACGTGGCGTTCGACATGGTCAGCGCCCCCGCGCTGCGCCGCAGCCGGGAACAGAACCACCCCCTGCTGCAGGCCGCGCGGCCGGTGCTCGCACAGCTCACCCGTGCCATCGCGGGCATGCGCTACTTCGCCATCCTGACCGATGCGCGCGGCATCGTGGTGGATGTGCAGGGCACCTTCGACCGCCGCGACCCGCGCGCCCGCGCCATCGGCCGCGTGGGCATCGACCTCTCGGAGGCCGCGGTGGGCACCACGGCCATCGGCGCCGCGCTGGCCGAGCTGCAGCCCGTCTGGCTGCACCGGGGCGAACACTTCTTTGACGACAACGCCAGCTACAGCTGCGCGGGCGCGCCGCTGTTCGATCCGCACGGCCACTGCATGGGCATGCTCGACCTGACCGGCGTGGACGTGCCCGAGCGCCCCGAGCTGCGGCACCTGGTGGCGCGCTCGGCCCGAGCCATGGAAGACGCGCTGCTGCTGCACATGCCCCATGCGCTGCTGCTGCGCCTGAACTGGCCCGGCTGCCCGCTGGGCGCCGAAGGCGACGGCCTGGTGGCGCTGGATGGCGATGGCTATGTGATCGGCAGCAACAGCGTGGCCCGCCAGCTGCTGCCCCAGCCCCTGCGCGCGCCCGGCAGCCCGTTGCACTGCGGTGACCTCATCGCGCTGCCCTGGACCCTGCTGTTCGACGCCGCCCGCCAGCGCGGCGCGGCCAGGCCGCTGGATCTGCCCCTGTGGTCCGGCCTGCGGCTGCAGGGGCTGGCGCACCACGGCACGCGCGCGGCGGGTGTCCACGGCCTCGCGGCCGCGCCCCCGGGCGCGCAGGCCACCTTGCCCGCCAATGGGCCGCGCCTTGCCGGCGCAGCGGCCCCCGCGCCGCTGCGCGAGGCGGAAACCGCCCTCATCCGCCAGGCGGTGCAGGATGCCCGCGGCAACGTGGCGGAGGCGGCCCGCGCCCTGGGCATCAGCCGCGCCACCGTGTACCGCAAGCTGGGGGCCCCGAGGGGGCACTGAGGGCGGGTCTTCGGGCCCGGCACGCAGGCAGTCAGGCCCGGCACAAGGACTGCGTTCATGCACGAAAATGCCGCACCGCGCTTGTCACACAAGCGGCTGCAGCTATTCAAACAATAGCAATCCCGCCAGCATGCCTGTCGGCGGCCCCCAGCGGCCGCCCTGCACCCGCCTCAGACCTCCGCCAGGGCCAGCACCACCGCGCTGTCATCGACGACCAGCACCACCTTGCTGCCGGCGCGCAGTCCGCTGCCCGCGGGGGCAAAACCCACCATCCGCACCCCCGCGGCCAGTTCGGCGGACACCTCGTCGCCCGACGCGCCGCGCACCACGCGCACCGCCCTGGCCGGCAGGCGGCAGCGGGCGGGTTCCTCCGTCCCCTGCGTGCCGGTCTCGGTGCGCGGGCCCGCCAGGCGTTCCACCCGCACCGCCGTGGCCTTGCACAGCGCCTGCACCGCCAGCCCGGGCTGCAGGCCCAGCAGTTCGGCGCTCTCGCGCGTGATCCGCGAGATGAGCACGGCCGCCGCCAGGGCGCCGCCCCCGCCCTCCCCGGTCTCCAGCGCCAGGTGCACCCGCACGATCTGCCCCTGCACCTCCAGCCGCCGCACCACGCACGGCCACTGGTTGCGCATGCTGGTGCGCACGGCCAGCCGCGCCAGCGCGGGCCCGGCATGGGGCGTGGCCTGCCAGCGCGACAGCACCGCGCCGCGCGCCTGGGCCATGGCATCGGCGGCGGCGAGCAACTGCTGCCCCGCCTCGGTCAGCCGCGCCCCGCCGCCCCCCGCCCCACCCACGGCCCGCGCCACCAGCGCGCTGCCCGCGAGGTTGGTCAGGGTGTCCACCGCCTGCCAGGCCGCCTTGTAGCTCACCCCCACCACCCGGGCCGCCTGCGAGATCGAGCCCGTGGCGCCGATCTGCCGCAGGATGTCGATGCGCTTGTCGGTGAGGGCGTGGGTCAGCGCGGAAGAAATGGAAAGGGAGGAAGGCATGGTGAAGATCGGATTGGTGGCCAGGGCCGGCATGGGATTCTGACCGGACGGCGCACCGCCCCCGCCCCGCCTTCGCGCCCCGGCGCAACGCGGCAGTGGCAACGGACCCGTCTGTTGACCTGGCGCAGGGATGTCCCTCGCCAGCGCATGTCCGGGGCGCGATTTTTTCTGCCGCCAGGCGCCGGGCCGCCGTGGCTTCATATACTCTCGCTATTCCATCAATGAATAGCGCACCTGCGCCATGCCGCCATGCCGTTCCGCTTCATTCCTGTGCCCCGCTCCCTTGCCGCCACCGCCATCTGCCTTGCGATGTTTCAGGCCGCCCATGCCGACAGCGTGTCGGTCGCCGTGGCCGCCAACTTCACCGCCCCCATGCAGAAGATCGCCGCGGCGTTTGAGGCCGACACCGGCCACAAGGCGGAGCTGTCCTTCGGCGCCACGGGCAAGTTCCATGCGCAGATCACCAACGGTGCGCCATTCCAGATCCTGCTGGCGGCCGATGACACCACCCCCGCCAGGCTGGAGAAGGAAGGCAAGGCCGTCGCCAACTCGCGCTTCACCTATGCCATCGGCACGCTGGTGCTGTGGAGCGCGCAGCCCGGCACCGTGGACGCGCAGGGCGCCGTGCTCAAGACCGGCGACTTCAAGCACCTGGCCATCGCCAACCCCAAGCTTGCCCCCTACGGCCTGGCCGCGATGCAGGTGATGGACAAGCTGGGCGTCACCGCGCGGCTGCAGCCGCGCTTCGTGCAGGGCGAGAACATTGCCCAGACCTACCAGTTCGTCTCCACGGGCAATGCGCAGCTGGGCTTCGTGGCGCTGTCGCAGGTGATGGCCGACGGCAAGATCACGGGCGGGTCCGCATGGCAGGTGCCGGCCGAACTGCACGAACCCATCCGCCAGGACGCGGCCCTGCTCAGCCCCGGCAAGGACAGCGCCGCCGCCGCGGCACTGCTCCAGTACCTGCGCGGCGACAAGGCGCGCGCCATCATCAGGTCCTACGGCTATAGTTTCTGAGCCAGCGGCCCGTACGCGCCGGCGCCGCGGCCCCGGCGATTTCCCTCCACCTCCCCATCCGCTTTTCAGCCACCCATGCCTTTTTCCAGCGCCGACCTTGCGGCCATCGGCCTCACGCTGCGCCTGGCGGGCACCACCATGGCACTGCTGCTGGTGCTGGGCACGCCGCTGGCCTGGTGGCTGGCGCACACGCCGTCGCGCTGGCGGGGCCCGGTGTCGGCCGTGGTGGCGCTGCCGCTGGTGCTGCCGCCCACGGTGATCGGCTTTTACCTGCTGGTCACGATGGGCCCCCACGGCCCGGTGGGCCAGTTCACGCAGTCGCTGGGGCTGGGCACGCTGCCCTTCACTTTCTGGGGGCTGGTGGCGGGCTCGCTCATCTACTCGCTGCCCTTCGCGGTGCAGCCGCTGCAGCACGCGTTCGAGGCCATCGGCCAGCGCCCGCTGGAAGCCGCCGCCACGCTTGGCGCCGGGCCCATGGACCGTTTTTTCACCGTGGCGCTGCCGCTCGCGCGCCCGGGCTTCGTGACCGCCGCCATCCTGAGCTTCGCCCACACGGTGGGCGAGTTTGGCGTGGTGCTGATGCTGGGCGGCAACATCCCCGGCGTGACGCGCGTGGTGTCCGTGCAAATTTACGACCATGTGGAGGCGCTGGAATACACGCAGGCCCACTGGCTGGCCGGCGGCATGGTGCTGTTCTCGTTCGTCGTGCTGCTGGGGCTGAACCTCACGCGGCACCGGCCGGCGTCCATGGTGCAATGAGGGCCGGCGCGATGGCACCCCAGGACGAAACGCTCCCCCCGCAGATCACCGCCCGGCTGAAGCTGGAGCGCCCCGGCTTCACGCTGGACGTGGACCTGCGCCTGCCGGGGCGTGGCGTGACGGCCCTGTTCGGGCCCTCGGGCTGCGGCAAGACCACCTGCCTGCGCGCCGTCGCGGGGCTGGCGCGGGCGCAGCCGGGCCGGGTGGAAGTCAACGGCGAGGTGTGGCAGGACGATGCGCTGCGGGTCTGGCGCGCCACGCACGAGCGCGCGCTGGGCTATGTATTCCAGGAAGCCAGCCTGTTCGACCACCTGAGCGTGCGCGGCAACATCGGCTATGGCCTGCGGCGTACGCCCGCCGCGCGCCGCAAGGTGGCGCTGGAGCAGGCCGTGGAGCTGCTGGGCATCGGCCCGCTGATGGACCGCAAGCCCCATGCGCTGTCGGGCGGCGAACGCCAGCGCGTGGCGATGGCCCGCGCCCTGGCCACCAGTCCGCGCCTGCTGCTGATGGATGAACCCCTGGCCGCGCTGGACGCACAGCGCAAGGCCGAGGTGCTGCCTTACCTGGAGCGCCTGCACCGCACGCTGGACATCCCGGTGCTCTACGTCAGCCACTCCATCGACGAGGTGGCCCGGCTGGCGGGCCACATGGTGCTGATGCAGGCGGGCCGGGTGCAGGCCCAGGGCAGCACGCACGAGCTCATCGTCAGGCTGGACCTGCCCCTGGCCCATGGCGATGCGGCGGCCACGGTGATCGACGGCGAGGTGCTCGGGCACGACCCGGACGACCATGTCACCACGGTGGCGTTCGCGGGGCGGCGGCTGCTGCTGGTGAGCCCGGTGGCGCGCGCGGCCGGGGAGCCCATCCGCCTGCGCGTGCAGGCACGCGACGTGAGCCTGGCGCTCACCGAACCGGCACACACGAGCATCCTCAACGTCCTGCCCGCCACCGTGGCCCAGGTCGCCGAGGACAGCCCCGGGCAGCTCATGGTGGCGCTGGATCTGGGGCCCACGCGGCTGCTGGCGCGCATCACCCAGCGCTCGGCCCAGGCACTGGCGCTGGCGCCCGGCAAGGCGGTCTTCGCGCAGGTCAAGGGCATCGCCATCGTCAACTGAGTGTCGGACAGCCGACACTGTCCAGGGATGTGCCGCGAGGCGCCGGACCGGCCGCCCAACGGTCGTATGATGCCCCTCCACAACGAGGGCGGGACATGGTGGTTTCAATCTGGCACAACGCAGCGCAGGCGTTCGCGGTGGGGTTTCCGCCGCTGCTCCAGTGCCTGCTGTTCTGGCTGTTCGCGTCGCTGGTGGTGCATGTCTGCCAGCGGCTGGTGGAGCACACGGCATTTTCGGTCGATCCGTCCAGCCGGCGCATCAGCGCGTCGCACGCTGCCCTGTGCATCGGCTGCATCGTCTGGGCGCTCGATGTGGTCGGCCTGTTCATGTATGCGGAACTGGCGCACCACGCCGCGGCGCTGGACCTGGTGCCCGCCCTGAGCGGGCTGATCATCATGGTGGTCAGCGCGCGCCTGACGATTCCCACGCTCAGCACCGGTGCCAGCAAGGCACGCATCGCGGTGGCGGGGCTGTGCCTGGCCGTCGGCATGCTGGTGGCGCATTTCACGATCACGCGGGACCAGGTGCAGGACTTCGCCTCGGTGAACTGGACGGCCATCGCGCTGGCCTTCGCCATCGCCATGGGCATCGCCACCGTCACGTCCATGCGCCACCGCTCGGCCAGGCTGAGCGTGCTCACCCCCCGCTACCGCCGCCAGTCGTGGGAGGAGAAGGTGCTGTGCGGGGCCGCGATCCTGCTGCTGCACTGGCTGCTGGTCAACACCTTTGCCCTGCACGCCCGCACGCCACGCGGCGAACCCGAGAGCCATGCGCTGCTCGGCATCGTGCTGGTGTTCGGCATCGCCCTGGCCATGGAACAGCTGAGCAACATGCGGTTTGACACCGGCCGCCAGCAGTTGCTGCGCAGGGGCCTGTCGATGATGCGGGTATCCAACATGGCCCAGAACCCCGAGCGCGACATGCAGCTGTCGCTCATCGCCGACCACCTGCCCAGCCTGCTGCGGCCGCAACGGCTGGCGCTGCACTTCCAGCCCATCCTGGACTTCCGGCAGCAGGGCGTGCAGTTCGAGGCGCTGCTGCGCATCACCGACAAGACCCTGGGGCCCATCAACCCCGAGATGTTCCTGCTGGTGTGCGAACTGCAGGGCCGGACGGTCGAAGTGGACCGCACCATCCTGGCCAACGCGCTCGACTGCGTGAAGTCCTGGCAGGCCCAGGGCCTGCACGACGTCACCATCAGCGTGAACGTGGCGCCCCTCACGCTGCTGGAAGACAGCTTCGTGCCCTGGCTGCGCGGCGAACTGGCCCAGCGCGCCCTGCCGCCCCGCGCGCTCAAGCTCGAGCTGACGGAGCACGCCATCATCGCGCTGGGCGCGCAGATGGTGGCCGCGATGCAGCGCCTGCGCACCCTGGGCGTGGCGGTGGTGATGGACGACTTTGGCACGGGATACTCGTCATTGGGCATGCTGGCCGACCTGCCGATCGCCGGCATCAAATGCGACCGCCTGTTCGTGCAGCAGCTGCCGCAGGACCGGCGCCGCCAGTCGCTGCTGCGGCACATCGGCACGCTGGCGCAGGAGTTTGGGCTGTCCGTGGTGGTGGAGGGCGTTGAAACGGCAGAGGAACTGCGCATCCTGCGGTCGGTGGGCCTGCACGGCATCCAGGGCTATGTGTACAGCCGCCCCATGCCCGCGGCGGACGTGCCCGCCTGGCACGAAACGCAGATGCAGCCCCGGCGTGCCGCGCTGCAGGAGCTGGTGCCCGCGAAGGGTACCGCGACGGCGGCGCGCGCGCCCACGGCCTCCGCGCGGGGCCCGGCGCCCTGGGTGCCCGGAACATGACCACCCCCAAGGCGCCCCCCCCGCACCCCCCGCACCCCACCGCAACCGCGCGGGAGCGCGCCAGCAGGGAATGCGAACGCACCGCGCGCCGCCGGAAACACCGCCAGCCACCCGGCCTGGCGCCTGCCCTTCTCCTTTCACCCCCTCTTCTCCTGGACATGCACCACCCGTGACGGCACTCACCACCCTGGTCCTCGGCGGCTACGGCAACTTCGGCGCGCGCATCTGCCGCGCGCTGGCCGGCGACCCCGCCACGGCGCGCCACGTGGCGCTGCTGGTGGCGGGCCGTGACGCGGCACGCGCCCAGGCGCTGGCCGGCACGCTCGGGCATGGAGCCCGGGGCGTGGCGCTGGACCACCAGGCACCCGGCCTGGCCGCCACGCTGCGCCAGTGGGGCGTGGGCCTGGTCATCCACACGGCCGGGCCGTTCCAGGCACAGGGCTACGGCGTGGCCCGGGCCGCCGCCGAGGCGGGAGCGCACTACGTCGACCTGGCCGACGGCCGCCGATTCGTGTGCGATTTCCCTGCCGCCATGCACGGCCCGTTCACCGCCGCGCAGCGCACGGCCGTCACGGGCGCCAGCACGGTGCCGGCGCTGTCCTCGGCCGTCATCGACCACCTGTGCGCGGGCTGGCAGCGCATCGACAGCATCGACATCTGCATCGCCCCCGCGCAGCGCGCGCCGCGCGGGCAGGCCACGCTGGCCGCGGTGCTGAGCTACTGCGGCCTGCCCATTCCCGTGTGGGAGGGCGGGCGCTGGCAGCCCCGGCGCGGCTGGGCGCAACCCAGCCGCGTCCAGTTCCACCGCCTGCGGCCGCGCCTGGGCGCGGTATGCGACATCCCGGACCTCGAGATTTTTCCCGCGCACTACCAGGCCACCGACCGCGTCACCTTCCGCGCCGCGCTGGAAGTCGGCCTGGCGCAGCGCACCTTCGCCGCCATCGCCGCGCTGCGCGGCTGGGGCATCCTGCCCCGCCCCGAGATGCTGGCGGGCCTGATGCACCACACCGGGGGCGTGCTCGATTTCCTGGGCACTCCGCTGGGGGGCATGGTGGTGCGCGCGGCGGGCACCGGTGCCCAGGGCCAGCCGTGCCGCCGGGCCTGGCACATCGCGGCAGACCACGACCACGGCCCCGAGATCCCCTGCATGGCCGCGATCCTGCTCGCCCGGCGGCTCGCCGCCGGGCATCCCCTGCCGACCGGCGCCCATACCAGTACCGGACTCCTCCCGCTGGAGGCCTTCGCCCCCGAATTCGCACGATGGGGCATGCAGACGGATGTGGTCGAGGAGCCCGCGCCACCATGATGGCGCCGCCGCAACACCGTCTGCTGCGCTACAGCCTGGTCGCGGTCTGGCTGGCCACCGCCTTCGCCAGCGTGTGGGAGCTCCACGGCCAGAGCCGCGAGCTGCTGGCGGGCCTGCCCAGGGCGTGGACCGACGGTGGTGCACCGTGGCTGCCCACCGCCCTCATCCTGGCCGGGGCCGCTGCCGACCTCGTGCTGGGGCTGTGGCTGGCGTTGCGCCCCGGGCGTTGCGCATATGCGGCCGCACTGCTCCTGATGGCCGCCATGACGCTGCTGGCCACGCTCATCCACCCCGCATGGTGGCTGCACCCCTTGGGGCCGCTCACCAAGAACCTGCCCATCGCCGCCATCCTGTGGGTGCTGCTGCAGGACACAACCACCTCGCCGCCCCCGCCATGAGCCTGTACCTCATCCTCAAGTGGATCCACATCGTCTCCAGCGTGCTGCTGGTGGGCACCGGGCTGGGCTCGGCGTTCTACCTCTTCTTCACCAACCGCAGCGGCAACGTGCAGGCGCAGGCCGTGGTCAGCCGCCTCGTGGTGCGCGCCGACTGGTGGTTCACCACCCCCACGGTCTTCATCCAGCCGGCCACGGGGCTGGCGATGGCCGCGATGGCGGGCCTGCCGTGGAGCACGCCGTGGCTGGCCGCATCGCTCGTGCTCTACGCGGTGGCCGGTGCGTGCTGGGTGCCGGTGGTGTGGCTGCAATTGCGCATGCGCGACATGGCGGCGGAGGCGGCGCGCAGCGGCAGCACCCCGCCCGCGCGGTACTGGCGCTATGCACGCCGGTGGGAGGCGCTGGGCTACCCCGCCTTCGCGGCCATGGCGGTGGTGTTCTACCTGATGGTGAACAAGCCTGCGCTGGCGTTCTGACTATCATCGCCCCATGCTCATAGAGACCCTGGACACGGCGCGCGACCTGGGGCGCCTGAAGGAAATTCTGGGTGTGATGGTGCGCCATGGCTTTGGCGACACCGTGCGCCGCCTCGGCCTGGCCGACAGGCTCGAACGCGCCGGCCAGGCCCTGCACTGGGCGCATGCCGCCGACCTGGCCCGCGTCGAGCCACCCGCCCAGGTGCGGCTGGCACTGGAAGAACTGGGGCCTGCGTTCGTGAAGTTCGGGCAGATCCTGGCGGGCCGCGCGGACCTCTTCGGCCCCGAGTGGATCGCCGAGTTTGAAAAGCTGCACAGCCAGGTGCCCGCCGTGCCCCTCGATGTGCTGCGCCCGCAACTGCGGGAAGACCTGGGGGCCGAGCCGGAAGAGGTGTTCGCCTGGTTCGACGCCACGCCGCTGGCCGCGGCCTCCATCGCGCAGGTGCACCGCGCGCGGCTGCGCGATGGCACCGAGGTGATCGTCAAGATCCGCCGCCCCGGCATTGCCGACACCATCCACGCCGACCTGCGCCTGCTGCTGCGCCTGGCCGCGCTGGCGGAGGCCGAACTGCCTGCGCTGAAGCCTTACCGGCCGCAGCAGCTGGTGCGCGAGTTCGCGCGCTCCCTGCGCCGCGAGCTGGACCTGGCCGGCGAATGCCGGCAGGCCGAGCGCATCGCGCTGAACCTGGCGCAGCTGCCCCACATCGTGATCCCGCGCGTGTACTGGGAGCACACCCGCGAGCGCCTGAATGTGCAGGACTTCATCGACGGAACGCCAGGCGGCGCGCTGGGGGCGCTGGTACCCGAAGCCGGATTCGACCGCTCGGTGCTCGCCCGGCGCGGCGCGCAGGCCGTGCTCAAGATGATCGTGGAGGATGGACTCTTCCATGCCGACCCGCATCCGGGCAACGTGTTCTACCTGCCGGGCAACCGCATTGCCTTCATCGACTTTGGCATGGTGGGCCGCCTGTCGCAGCGCCGGCGCGAAGAGCTGCTGCAGTTGCTGCTGGGCCTGGTGGAGCACCAGCCGCAGGCGGTGGCCGATGTGCTGCTGGACTGGACGGGCGACGAACACGGCGTCAACCTGGGCCAGCTGGAGACCGAGGTGGAGGCCTTCGTGGACCAGTACCACGGCGTGCCGCTGGCGCAGCTGAGCCTGGGCCAGATGCTGGCCGACGTGACCGCCATCCTGCGCGAACACCACCTGGGCCTGCCGGCGGACCTGGCGCTGCTGATCAAGGCCTTCATCTCCCTCGAAGGCATGGGCCGCAACCTGGACCCGGACTTCCACATGGCCACCGAGGCCCTGCCCCTGCTCCAGCAGGTGGCGCGCGACCGCTACCACCCCCGGGCGCTGGCGGGCCGCGCCTGGTGGACGCTGCGGCGCGCGCTATCGACCGTGGAGCAGTTGCCCGACGATGTCGCGCGGCTGCTGCGCAATGCGCGGCGCGGGCATTTTCAGGTGGGCATCGAGCTGGCCCACCTCAAGCGCGTGGGCGACCAGATCGACCGTTCGGCCAACCGGCTCGCGATGGCGCTGGTGATTGCCGCGCTGATCATCGGCTCGTCCATCGTGATGACCGTCAAGGGCGGACCCACGCTGTTCGGCCTGCCGGCTTTCGGGTTTCTCGGATTCTTCGGCGCGGTGGTCTGCGGCCTGTGGCTGGTGCGCGCCATCTGGCGCAGCAGCCACCACCGCGACGACGACTGAACACGGCGGCCCCCGGCGGCACCGGAAAAAAACACACGCCATGCCCACCCCACCAGGCGGGCGGGCATGGCGTGTGTACCCAGCAACCGCCGACCGACGCATTCGGATTCGGTTGTCAGGGCGGCCCGAACCCCAGCCGCCGCAGCACGGCCTGCGCCGCCGGTTGCCGCAGCGCGGTGGCAAACGCCTGCGCCGCAGCGGGGGCATCGGCGCGCACCGCCATGCCATAGGCGGCCCCCACCTGCAGCGCGGGGGGCAGTTGCACCACCCGCAAGCGCGGCACCTCGGCCTGCGCGGCCACCGCGTTCGTGCAATAGGTCAGAAACACATCGGCCTGGCGCTGGTCCATCACCCATGCGTAAGTGCCCCGGCCGGCGGGCGGCTTGGGCGAGTCCGCGCCCCCCGTGAGCTTCAGGGCCTTGGCATCCAGCTGGGCATAGGCGCCCGGCTGAATCTTGTCGGCCTGGCGGAACAGCGCCCAGGCGTAGTCGCCCGACGGGTCGGCCTTGGGCGTGGACGTGCCCACGCGCACGTCACTGCGCAGCAAGGTGGCCAGCAAGGTGCCGGGGGTGGCGCTGATCTGTTCGCTGGTCAGCGCACACAGCGCATTGCGCGTGAACACCACCGGCGCCCGCCAGCCGCCCCGGGCCGCTAGGCGCTCGGGATGGTCGGTGTCGGCCGAGGCAAAGACCTGGGCCGCCTCGCCCTTCTCGATGCGCTCGCGCAGCAGGCCCGAGGCCCCGAAGGTCAGCGCCACCTTCTGGCCGGTGCGGGCTTCATGGTCGCGCGCGATCTCGGTGAAGGCCTCGCGCAGGCTGCCGGCGGCATAGACCTGCACGGGTGCCTTTTCAGCGCCCAAGGCCTCGGCAGCCACCGTGGAACAGCCCGCCAGCGGCAGGGCCAGCACACAAACCACGGCCGCGGCCAAGGCCGCCGTCCTCACGCGGTGCTCCATGGCGCGTTCTCACGGGGCTGCGTTCGGGAAGAACAGCTGCTCGCCGCCAATCTTGTAGCTGGCGATGGCGGTTTGGCCCGCGGGCGACACCACCCAGTCCACGAACTTCTGCGCGTCCTGCGCCTTCACGTGCGGGTGTTTGGCGGGGTTCACCACCATCACGCCGTACTGGTTGAAGAGCTTGGTGTCGCCCTCGACCAGGATGGCCAGGTCGGCGCGGTTCTTGAAGTTGAGCCAGGTGCCCCGGTCGGCCAGCACGTAGGCGCCGCTCGATGCCGCGATGTTGAGCGCGGGCCCCATGCCGCAGCCGCATTCCTTGTAGCCGCTGCCCTTGGTGGCGTCGGCGCCCGCGAGCTTCCAGTAGCGCAGCTCGGCCGCGTGGGTGCCGCTCTTGTCGCCGCGCGAGATGAAGCCGCCGTTGGCCGCGGACAACTTCTGCAGGGCTTGCACGATGTCCTTGCCCTTGGTGCCCACCGGGTCGTTCCTGGGGCCGATCAGGATGAAGTCGTTGTACATCACGGGATAGCGCTTCACGCCCCAGCCATCGGCCACGAACTTTTCCTCGGCCGCCTGGTCGTGCACGAACAGCACGTCGGCATCGCCCCGGCGCGCCATGTCCAGCGCCTGCCCCGTGCCCAGCGCCACCACCTTGGTATCGAGCCCGGTGGCCTTCTTGAACTCGGGCAGCAGGTAGCCGAACAGGCCCGACTGCTCCGTGGAGGTGGTGGACGCCATGGTGATGCTCTGCGCAAACGCGGAACCAGACGCTACCAAAACAATAGCTACCAGCGCTTTGGGTACCAGCGCTGCAGCGCGAAAAGGCTTGAAACTCGTCATACCAGCTCTCCTTTGACAAACAGACGGGCGGCCTCCGGCAGGGGGCCGTTGAAGAAATCGTGCACCGGCAGGTCGGCCACCAGGCGGCCATGCTCCATGTAGATCACGCGGCTGGCCAGGCGCTTGACCTGGCCCAGGTTGTGGCTGCTGAACACCATGGTCACGGGGTGCGCCGGGCCTGCCGCGCTGTGGCTGGCGGCAAAGTCGGCCATCAGGGCCTCGACCTCGCGCTTGGCATGCGGGTCGAGGCTGGCGGTGGGTTCGTCCAGCAGCAGCACGTCGGGCCGCAGCGCCCAGGCGCGGGCCAGCGCCACGCGTTGCTGCTGCCCCCCCGACAGGGTGCGCGCGTTCTGCGCGGCGATGTCCCGCAGCCCCACGCGCTGCAGCGCCGTGAGCGCCGTGACTCGCGCATCGCGCCACCGCACGCCCCGCAGCCACAGGGCCAGCGCCACGTTGTTCCGTGCGCTGGTGCGCAGCATGTGCGGGCGCTGGAACAGCATGGCCTGGCGCAGCGCGGCATCGCACTGCAGGCCCCCCCCGCTGGCATCGGCCAGGCCGTTGAGCACGCGCAGCAGCGTGCTTTTGCCGCTGCCGTTGGCGCCCACCAGCGCCACGCGCTCGCCGGGGGTGATGCGCAGCGTGACACGGTCCAGCGCCTGCACGTGGCCGTAGCGCACGGTCACCTGGCGCAGGTCGACCCAGGGGTTTGCCAAGGGCCCACTCATGCCGCCACCCCCACGGGGGTGCTGGAGGCAGAGCCGTCCACCCGTTCGCGCCAGCGGCGCACCAGGGCGATCAGCACATTGAGCGCCAGCACCACGGCCAGCAGGATGATGCCCAGCGCCAGCGCCAGGGGCAGGTCGCCCTTGCTGGTCTCCAGGGCGATGGCGGTGGTCATCACGCGCGTGAAGCCGTCGATGTTGCCGCCCACGATCATCACCGCGCCCACCTCCGAGATCGCGCGGCCAAACGATGCCAGCAGCACCGTCAGCAGGGCGTAGCGCTCGTCCCACGCCAGCAGCAGGGCGCGCAGCAGCGGGCCCGCGCCCATGGAGCGCAGCTGTTCGCCATGCGCGCGCTCGGCATCCTCCACCACCTGGCGCGTGAGCGCCGTGACCACCGGCAACACCAGGATGGCCTGCGCCAGCACCATCGCCTTGAAGCTGAACAGCCAGCCCAGCGAGCCCAGCGGCCCGCTGCGCGAGAGCACCAGGTACACCACCAGCCCCACCACCACCGACGGCACCGCCAGCAAGGTGTTGAGCACCGCCAGCGCGGCGCCGCGCCCGGCGAAGCGGGCCACGCCAAGCCAGGCGCCCAGCACCAGGCCCACGCCGCAGGCAAGAAGGCATGCGGTGGCGCTGACCGACAGGGAGCGGCCCACGATGGTCCACAGGACGGGGTCGGACGAGAGAGTGAGTTGCAGCGCTGTGCTCGCGCTTTCCGAGAGTGTGGACATGGGTTCGGCTATCGTAGGCACCCAACCAATATCCAGCGATATGAACTCCCGTGCATAGGGTCCAACTTCACTACACACTCAGCCGCGATGCCGGCAACGCGCTGATCCGCAACCCGCTGCCCGAACTGCTGCAGGCGGTGGCGGAGCACGGGTCCATCTCCGGCGCGGCGCGGGGGCTGGGCCTGTCCTACCGCCACGTCTGGGGGGCCCTCAAGCGCTGGGAGGACCAGCTGGGCGGCGAACTCATCATCTGGGGCAAGGGCCAGTCGGCGCAGCTCAGCGAGTTCGGCGCCAAGCTGCTGTGGGCGGAGCGGCAGGCCCAGGCACGGCTCGCGCCGCAGATCGCCGCGCTGCACGCCGACCTGGAACGCGCATTCGCCGTGGCCTTCGACCCCCACGCCCATGTGCTCACCCTGTACGCCAGCCATGACGACGCGCTGGCCGCGCTGCGCGCCCATGCCGCGGCGCACGGCGGAACGGGCGCGCTGCATCTGGACATCCGCTTCACCGGCAGCGTGGATGCCATCCGCGCGTTGAACGAAGGGCGCTGCACGCTGGCGGGCTTTCACACCGTGGACAACGCCAAGGCGGACTCCCTGACGGCACGCACCTACCAGCCCCTGCTGCAGCCCGGGCTGCACAAGATCATCGGCTTTGCCCAGCGCACCCAGGGCCTCATCGTCGCACCCGGCAACCCGCTGGCGCTGCACGGCCTGGACGACATCGCCCGCACCGGGGCCCGCTTCGTGAACCGGCCGCTGGGCACCGGCACGCGCGTGCTGCTCGACGACCTGCTCGCGCAAGCCGGGATCGGGGCCACCTCCATCGCGGGCTATGCGCTCAACGAACCCTCTCACACGGCGGTGGCGCAGGCCGTGGCCGCGGGTGCCGCGGACGTGGGCATGGGCATCGAGCTGGCCGCGCGGGCGCGCGGACTGGGCTTCGTGCCGCTGGTGCACGAGCGCTACCACCTGGCATGCCTCAAGGCCAGCCTGGACCAGCCCGCCACGCAGGCGCTGCGCGCGCTGCTGCAGACCCCCGAATGGCTGGAGCGGCTGGGGGCCCTGCCGGGCTACACCCCCCTGCACTGCGGCGAAGTCCTGGCCATGAGCACCGTGCTGCCCTGGTGGCGCTTTGCCCGCCCCAAGCGCCGGGCACGCGCCACGGCCTGAGGGACGGAAGGGGCCCGGGAGTCCGCTGAAGCGGCTCCGAAGCCACAGGAGGCATGGGCAGCAGGCCGCCCGCCGGGAGACGGCGCGGTGGGCGGACACCGGAGAAAAAAGGCAGGAGAAAGAGGGGCAGACACCCGCCCCCCTGAGGAAAACCCCATGTCCGCGCGTCAGGCTTTCTTCAGCGGCGAAGGGGTAGGATGCGCGTTACTTTCGGACACCCGTTGGGATATTGCTGCGCGCCGTGCAGGCCGCGGACATGCCCCTGGGCCCAGCAGCGCATTGGGCCCGCCCCTTTTTTATACTCTCAGGAGACACCAAGTGTCAGCACTACTCAAATTAGCCTTGGGCATGGACTGGATTTCCGGCAAGCTCAGCAAGGTGGCCACGTGGACCGTCCTGGCCGCGGCGCTCATCTCAGCAGGCAACGCCTTCATCCGCTATGGCCTGGACCTCAGCTCCAACGCCTGGCTGGAGATCCAGTGGTACCTGTTCGCCGCCACCGTGATGCTGGGCGCCCCGTTCGTCCTCATGCTCAATGAGCACGTGCGCGTCGACATCATCTACGGCAAGCTGCGCGGCAACAAGCAGGTGTATGTCGACATCGCGGGCCTGGTGGTGTTTCTGCTGCCCGCCATGCTGCTGATCGCCTACCTGAGCTGGCCGCTGTTCACCCGTGCCTTCTTCTCGGGCGAAATGTCGGGCAATGCGGGGGGGCTGATCCGCTGGCCCGCCATCCTGCTCATGCCGATCGGTTTTTCACTGATGTTCCTGCAGGGCCTGGCCGAGATCATCAAGCGCGTGGCCTATCTGCGCGGCATCTACCAGATGAGCACCCACTACGAGAAACCGGTTCAGTAATCCGGCCCGCAAGCGCCGAACCATGAACCCGTGGTGCCGCTGAGCTGCGAAGCCCGCCGCGCCACGCTCTCAATTCCGGATTTTCAGGAACAACAAAATGCAAATGGAAAACTTTGCCCCGATCATGTTCGCGGGCTTGGTGGTGGTGATGCTGATCGGCTTCCCCGTCGCCTTCTCGCTGGCCGCGCTGGGACTGGCCTCGGGCTTCTTCGCCATCGAGATGGGCTGGTTCCCCGCCGTCTTCATGGCCAACCTGCCCATCAATATCTTCGGGATCCTGAGCAACGAGCTTTTGCTGGCCATTCCGTTCTTCACCTTCATGGGCGCCATCCTCGAGAAATGCGGCCTGGCCGAAGACATGCTCGACTCCATGGGCCAGCTCTTCGGCACCGTGCGCGGCGGCCTGGGCTACTCGGTGATCATCGTGGGCTTCATCCTGGGGGCCATCACCGGCACGGTGGCGGGCCAGGTGATCGCCATGGCGCTCATCTCGCTGCCCGTCATGATCCGCTATGGCTACAACATGCGCTACGCCACCGGCGTGCTGGCCGCCTCGGGCACCATCACGCAGCTGGTGCCGCCCTCGCTCGTGCTGATCGTGATGGCCGACCAGCTGGGACGCTCGGTGGGTGACATGTACCGCGGCGCCTGGGGTCCCTCCATCCTGCAGGTGCTGATCTTCGCGGGCTACACGTTCATGCTGGGCGTCTTCAAGCCCCACTACCTGCCGGGCATCCCGAAGGAAGCGCGCACCATGTCGGGCGCCAAGCTGTGGCTCAAGTGCCTGCGCGGCATCATCCCGTCGGCCCTGCTGATCTTCGCCGTGCTGGGCTCCATGGGCGGCCTGCCCGGCATCGACACCGCCATTGCGACGCCGACCGAGGCGGGCGCCATGGGCGTGGTGGGCGCCATGGTCCTGGCCGCGATCCACAAGCGCCTGACGCTGGCCCTGATGTGGGAAGCCATGCAGGGCACCATGCGCCTGACCGCCATGGTGGTGTTCATCCTGATCGGTGCACGCGTGTTCTCGATGGTGTTCCAGGGCGTGGACGGTGCCAAGTGGGTCGAACACATGCTCTCGGGCCTGCCCGGCGGCCAGATCGGCTTCCTGATCGCGGTGAACCTGTTCATCTTCTTCCTGGCGTTCTTCCTCGACTTCTTCGAGATCGCCTTCATCATCCTGCCCATGCTGGGCCCCGTGGCCGACAAGCTGGGCATCGACCTGATCTGGTTCGGCGTGCTGCTGTGCGTGAACATGCAGACGAGCTTCATGCACCCGCCCTTCGGTTTCGCGCTTTTCTACCTGCGGGGTATCGCCAACACGCTCTTCAAGGAAGGCCGCATTCCCAAGCCCGTGCTGTCCAGCGACATCTACATGGGCGCGATTCCCTGGGTGATCATGCAGCTGCTGCTGGTGACCATCGTGATCTTCGTGCCACAGACGGTGACCATGTTCCTGCCCAAACAGGAGATCATCGACACCGACAAGGTCCAGATCGAGGTGCCGACGGATGACCTGATGCGCTCGGAAGCCACGCCCGATGCGGGCGGAGAAACCGCCGGCGAGAACCCTTTCGGCAACGCCCCGGCTGAAGCAGCGTCGGAACCGGCAAAGTGATGCACAACAGGCCCATCCCCGCGCTCCCATTGCCATGCTGAACCTCACCCCGCTGCCCCTGCCCGAGCCCTTTCGATTTACACCCGAGGGCGGCACGGTCGTGGGCCCCGCGTTCTCGCGCTCGTTCCGGCTCATGGCCACCGTGATCGTGGGCGGTTGCGCCCTGTGGTTCGCCCAGCTGTGGACACGGGGAGCGCTGGGCAACTCGGTGGGCACGGGCACCGGATGGTTCATCGCGGGCCTGGCGCTGATGGCCTGGACCTGGTGGAGCATCATGGTGAGCACCACGCGCATGGACACGAAAGGCCTGCACCAGCGCTGGGTGTGGGACAAGGCCATGCCCTACGACGACCTGGCCTATGTGCGGCTGATCCGCGTGCGCGGGTTCAGCTGGCTCATCGCTCCCCGCCTGTACGTGCGCACGCTCGCCGGCAAGTTCACGGTGTTCTATGGCGCCACGCCCGCACTGATCGGCGAGTTCGAGCGCATGGGAAAAGAGCTCAGCGCCTTCCGGCAATTCTGAGCCGCCACGGCTTCGTGGAGAGGCGGGCACTCCGAGAGGGGTGCCCGCCTTTTTCATGTTCTCCACACAATGGCGGGCCCGACTCGCCAACGCGCAGCGGCGACTACTCTCCTGGCGGACGTTCCCGGGGCCCGCGTGCAACCTCCCGCGCCTTGCCCCCAGGTCTCTTGGACACTCCCCGCACGGCCACCGGGGGCGCTGCATGCCACACGCAGGGCAAGGTGAGCCAGGGGTTGGCCATGGGTGGAGCTGCGTGCCACGGGGATGAGGAGCCCGGCGGCGGCCCCGGCTCCCGCTGCGTGGGCCCATCCTCTGGCGAGCGGACCGAACAGCGAATAGAAAAACGACGCCCATGAAAAAACCGCGCCAGGGCGCGGTTTTCTTGTTGCACTGAGCGCGGTGGGGCGTCAGAGCTTGAGGGTCTGCATGTAGCTGTCGAAACGGCCTTCGGCCACGCGGAACCACGCCACCTGGTCGCGCTGGAAGTTGCGGAAGTCCGCATAGATCTTCTTCCACTCGGGGCTCTTGGCATCGTTCTCGGCGTACACCTCCTGAGAAGCCTTGAACGAAGCGTCCAGCACGTCCTTGGTGAAGGGCAGCAGCTTGATCTTCGCGCCGATCAGTTGCTTGAGGGCCACGGGGTTGCGGGCGTCGTACTTGGCCAGCATGTCCACGGCGGCGTGCGACGAAGCGGACTGGATGATGGCCTTGTTCTCGGCCGACAGGGCATCGAAGGCCTTCTGGTTGATGAAGAAGTCCACTTCAGGACCGCCTTCCCACCAGCCGGGGTAGTAGTAGTGAGGCGCCACCTTGTTGAAGCCCAGCTTCTGGTCGTCATAGGGGCCGACCCATTCCGCCGCATCGATGGTGCCTTTTTCCAGCGCCTGGTAGATTTCGCCGCCTGGCAGGCTTTGGGGAACAACACCCATCTTCTGCATCACTTCGCCGACGAGGCCGCCGCCCAGGCGCATCTTCAGGCCCTTGAGGTCAGCGACCGACTTGATTTCCTTGCGGTACCAGCCGCCCATCTGCGTGCCGGTGTTGCCGCCCGCGAAGCTCAGCATGCCGTAGCCTGCGTAGAACTCGTCCATCAGCTTGCGGCCGTTGCCGTGCATCATCCACGCGTTCATCTGGCGCGAGTTCATGCCGAACGGGATCGCGGAGCCCAGCGCGAACGCGGGGTTCTTGCCGTAGAAGTAGTACGGCACGGTGTGGCACATTTCCACGGAGCCCTGCTGCACGCCGTCAGCCACGCCCATGGCGGGCATCAGTTCGCCGCCAGCGTGCACCGAAATCTCGAACTTGCCGCCCGACATGGCCTTCACCGCATTGGCAAACACCTCGGCACCGCCGTAGATGGTGTCAAGGGGCTTGGGGAAGCTCGACGCAAGGCGCCAGCGCACGGCAGCCTGCGCGTGAACGGCAGGCGCAACACCCGCGGCCAGCACGCCCGCGATGCCCGCATGCTTGATGATTGAACGACGATCCATGTGGTTATCTCCGAAAACTCGATTGCACAACTTGGCGCAACGGGCGGTAACCCACGGGCCAAGAACCTTTTTACCGGAGTCGATTGTAGGAACATGCCCTGTGCCGGATTTGCGGGTTTTCCCGTGAAATCCCAGACACCCGATCAGGGCTTCAGGGTTCTGCAAGCATCGGCTGCGCCCCGCGCACGCAAGGCCGCAACGGGCCGCATCGCCCGCAAGCGGCGTCAGATCTTCTGCGCCGACATGAAGGTGTCGTAGCGCGCTTCGGCAAAGCGGAACCAGAGGATCTGGTCGCGCTGGAAGTTGCGCATGTCCCCGTAGATCTTCTTCCACTCGGGGCTTTTGGAATCGTTGTGCGCAAAGACCTCCATGGACGCCTTGAAGGCCGCATCCATGACACTTTGCGAGAACGGCAGCACCTTGGTCTTGGCGGCCACCAGCTGCTTGAGCGCGGTGGGGTTCAGCGCGTCGTACTTGGCCAGCATGTCCGCGTGCGCAATGGCGGCGGCTGCCTCCACGATGAGCTTGTTGTCGGCCGAGAGGCCGTCGAACGCCTTCTTGTGGATGAAGAAATCCACCTCGGGTCCGCCCTCCCACCAGCCGGGGTAATAGTAAAAGGGCGCCACCTTGTTGAACCCCAGCTTCTGGTCGTCATACGGCCCCACCCATTCGGCGGCGTCGATGGTGCCCTTTTGCAGGGCCTGGTAGATCTCGCCCCCCGGAATGCTCTGCGGAATGGCGCCCAGCCGGGACATCACTTCACCCACCAGACCGCCGCCCAGGCGCATCTTCATGCCCTTGAAGTCGCTCGGGCTCTTGATCTCGCGCAAGTACCACCCGCCCATCTGCGTGCCGGTGTTTCCCCCCGCGAAACTGACCATGCTGAAGCCGGCGTAGAACTCGTCCATGAGCTTGCGCCCATTGCCATGGAGCATCCAGGCGCTCATCTGGCGCGCGTTGAAGCCGAAGGGGATGGCCGAGCCCAGCGCGAAGGCGGGGCTCTTGCCGTAGAAGTAATACGGCACGGTATGGCACATCTCGACCGCGCCGCCCTGCACGGCGTCCACCACGCCAAATGCCGGCACGAGTTCGCCCCCCGCGTGCACGGAGATCTCGAAGCGGCCGTTCGTCATCACTTTCACGGCCTTGGCGAACACCTCCGCGCCGCCATAGATGGTGTCCAGCGACTTGGGGAAACTGGAGGCCAGGCGCCACCGGATGGATGCCTGCGCAAACACCGCGGGCGCCACGCCGGTGGCCAGGACCCCTGCGATACCTGCGTGTCTGACGAGAGAGCGGCGATCCATAGAACTTGTCTCCAAGAGGGGTGTTGGCAGGCGCGGGCGCATGGCGCCATTGCGGCGCTGGCGAGGGACGGGCACTGTTGCCTTTTGTCGCAATTGTAGGAGGAGGGTCCGCGGCTGGCCCTCTAGGTTTTCCCGGGCACGCAAGGCCATGCGCGGCACCGGCTGGCGGCCCCGCCGTCAGCGCCCCACCCTGTCCCGGAAAAAAGCAGAGGGCGCGGCCTGCGCATCCACCCACGGCATGCGGCCGTCGGCGAAGCCAGTCCGCGCAGCGCGGCCGTTCGCCCTAGCCCGGGAACCGCTTCTCTATCGCGTTGCGGATTCCCGCCGCGTCGAGCCCCTGCAATGCCAGGAGCCTGGCCGGATCGCCGTGCTCGATGAACACGTCCGGCAGGCCCAGCTGCAGCACCGGGCACACGATGCCCATGGCGTTGAGCGCTTCGGTCACGGCGCTGCCCGCGCCGCCCATGATCGCGCCTTCTTCCAGCGTGACCAGCGCATCGTGGCGCTCGGCCACTTCACGCAGCAGCGCCTCGTCGACGGGCTTGGCCCAGCGCATGTTGACCACCGTGGCGTCCAGCGCCTCGGCCGCTTCGAGCGCGGGGTACAGCAGCGTGCCAAACGACAGGATGGCGATGCGCGGGGCACCGGCACGGGTGCCCTGGCGCTCGCGGCGGATCTCGCCCTTGCCAAAGGGCAGGCTGTCCAGGCCCGCCAGCGGCGCCACGCCCGCGCCGCTGCCGCGCGGATAGCGCACGGCCACGGGGTGGTCCTGCTCGAAGGCGCTGCTCAGCAACTGGCGGCATTCGCGCTCGTCGGCCGGGCAGGCCATGCTCATGTTCGGGATGCAGCGCACAAACGGGATGTCATACGCCCCGGCATGCGTGGCGCCGTCCGCGCCCACCAGCCCGGCGCGGTCGAGCGCGAACACCACGGGCAGGTTCTGCAGCGCCACGTCGTGGATCAGCTGGTCGTAGCCGCGCTGCAGGAAGGTGGAGTAGATCGCCACCACGGGCTTGACGCCCTCGCAGGCCATGCCGGCGGCGAACGTCACGGCGTGCTGCTCGGCGATGCCCACGTCGTAGTAGCGGTCCGGAAAGCGCTTTTCAAACTCGACCATGCCCGAGCCTTCGCGCATGGCGGGCGTGATGCCCACCAGGCGCCCGTCGTGCGCGGCCATGTCGCACAGCCACTGGCCGAACACCTGGGTGAAGGTGGGCTTCGGCGCGGCGCTGCTCTTGACCAGGCCCACGGCCGGGTCGAACTTGCCGGGGCCGTGGTAGGCCACGGGGTCGGCCTCGGCCAGCTTGTAGCCCTGGCCCTTCTTGGTGACCACGTGCAGGAACTGCGGGCCCTTGAGGCTCTTGATGTTCTCGAGCGTGGGGATCAGCGAATCGAGGTCGTGGCCGTCGATGGGACCGATGTAGTTGAAGCCGAACTTCTCGAACAGCGTGGCGGGCACCACCATGCCCTTGGCCTGCTGCTCGAAGCGCTTGGCCAGCTCCAGCAAGGGCGGCACGGGGCGCAGCACGGTCTTGCCCACGTTCTTGGCGGCGGCGTAGAACTGGCCGCTCATGAGCTGGGCCAGGTAGCGGTTGAGCGCACCGACGGGCGGGCTGATGCTCATGTCGTTGTCGTTGAGCACGACAAGCAGGTTGGCGTCGGCCACGCCGCCGTTGTTGAGCGCCTCGAAGGCCATGCCGGCGCTCATCGCGCCGTCGCCGATGATGGCCACCGCATGCCGGTCTTCTCCCTTGCGCTTGGCGGCCAGCGCCATGCCCAGTGCCGCCGAGATGCTGGTGCTCGAGTGCGCGGTTCCGAAGGTGTCATACACGCTTTCCGCCCGCTGCGGAAACCCCGAGATACCGCCCAGCTGGCGCAGCGTATGCATGCGGTCGCGCCGGCCGGTCAGGATCTTGTGGGGGTAAGTCTGGTGGCCCACGTCCCACACGAGGCGGTCTTCGGGGGTGTTGAAGACGTGGTGCAGCGCCACGGTCAGCTCCACCGTGCCCAGGTTGGAGCTGAGGTGGCCGCCGGTCTGGGAGACGCTCTGCAGCACGAACTCGCGCAGTTCGGTGGCCAGCGCCTTGAGGTCTGCGCGCGAGAGCTTGCGCAGGTCTGCCGGGTCATTGATGTTCTGCAGCAGGGGAAAGGACGTCGTGGACATTTACTATTCTTTTTATAGCTTCCAGCGCTTTACCGATAAGCGCCAGTGGCCAGTTTGGTATGTTTATTCATCGCGACGCGGCACGGCCCGGGCCCTGCTCAGTGCGAGCGGCGCACCACCATGTCCGCCAGGGCCGCCAGTGCGCGGGTATCGGGCAGGCCGCTGCGGGCCAGCGCCGCATGCGCCTCGCCCAGGAGTTCGTCGGCATGGGCCCGCGCGGGCTCCAGCCCAAGCAGCGAGACATAGGTGGGCTTGTCGGCCGCCGCGTCCTTGCCCGCCGTCTTGCCCAGCGTGGCCGAATCGGCCACCACGTCCAGGATGTCGTCGACCACCTGGAAAGCAAGGCCCATGGCGGCGCCATAGTCGGACAGCGCCTGGTACGCCGCGCCCACCGCATGGCCGCACACCGCGCCCATGAGCACGCTGCCCTGCAGCAGCGCGCCCGTCTTGAGGCGGTGCATCTGCCGCAGCTGGTCCTGCGTGAGCGCAACCCCCACGCTGGCCAGGTCGATCGCCTGCCCACCCGCCATGCCGGCCGACCCCGCAGCGCAGGCCAGCAGCCGGCACAGCGCGGCCTGGGTGGCCGCGGGGATGAGGGTGTTGTCCGGCGTCAGCAATTCGAACGCAAAGGCCTGCAGGGCGTCGCCCGCCAGCAGCGCCTGGGCCTCGCCAAACTGCACGTGCACCGTGGGCTTGCCCCGGCGCAGCACGTCGTTGTCCATGCAGGGCATGTCATCGTGCACCAGCGAGTAGGCGTGGATCAGCTCCACCGCGCAGGCCGCGCGCAGCGCCGCGTCGTCGAACACCGCGGAGGCGGAGGCACCGCTGCACACCGCCTCATAGGCGGCCAGCACCAGCAGGGGCCGCAGGCGCTTGCCGCCGTCGAGCACGGCGTAGCGCATGGCATCGCCCAGCCCGGCGGGCGCGCCGTGGCCCACCCACTGCGAGAGGGCCTGCTCCACGCGTGCCAGGTGGTTCTGGCTCCAGAGATTCATGTCAAGGGGTCGGCTCGCACACGCCATCGGCACCGCGCTCATTCCTGGTTCCATGGTTGCAGCTGTCCTTCGTCCAGCACCTTGATCTGGTCCTGCACGGCATCGAGCCGCTGGCGGCAGAACGCCAGCAGCGCCGCACCGCGCTGGTAGCCGGCCAGCATCTGGTCCAGCGGCAGTTGGCCCGATTCAATGCGGGCCACGAGTTGCTCCAGCTCTTCCAGCGCCGCTTCGTAGCTAGCGGGTTCGGCGGGGGGCGCGGGAGTTGCGGGAGCCTTGGGCATGGAGGGGGCGACGGTGCGCGGGTGAAAAACCGGTCATTTTAGGCGCACCACCGCGGCGCGGCGCGGGACGCCCCCCGGCGCGCTCCGCCCCCGGCGCCAGAAGCCTGTGTCCGGCCCGCCACGGGGCCGCGGCGCGCCGTGAGCAGATGGCCGGAACAGGGGTTTCAATACACGTAAGTGGGATGCGGGAATAACCCCACCGCCTATAATCCCATTCCCGTCGAGCCGGCTCATCTCCTGAGCCGGTTTCTTTTTTCCAGATGCGCCCAGGCGCACCTCCCTGTGGGGAGTCTTTAGGTCAGGTCACCCATGTCTGATTTAAGTCTTCAACTGCAGCAGGCCGCAAGCCAACTACCAGTTTCAAGCTACTTTGACGATGCGCTGTTCCAGCGCGAGCTGGAGTCCATCTTCCAGCGCGGGCCCCGCTATGTGGGGCATCAACTGTCCGTGCCGAACGTCGGCGACTACTACGCACTGCCCCAGGAGGGCGAGGGCCGCGCCCTGGTGCGCAACGCCCAGGGCGGGGTCGAGCTCGTCTCCAACGTCTGCCGCCACCGCCAGGCCGTCATGCTCAAGGGCAAGGGCTCGCTGCACACCCAGCAAAAGGGCAGCGCGGGCGGCAACATCGTGTGCCCCCTGCACCGCTGGACCTACAGCCCCCAGGGCGAGCTGCTGGGCGCCCCGCACTTCGCGAACGACCCCTGCCTGAACCTGAACAACTACAAGCTGCGCGAGTGGAACGGCCTGCTGTTCGAGGACAACGGCTACGACGTGGCCGCCGACCTCGCCCAGATGGGCCCGCGCGCCGACCTGGACTTCGAGGGCTACGTGCTCGACCACGTGGAGCTGCACGAGTGCAACTACAACTGGAAGACCTTCATCGAGGTCTATCTGGAGGACTACCACGTGGGGCCCTTCCACCCGGGCCTGGGCAGCTTCGTGACCTGCGAGGACCTGCGCTGGGAGTTCGGCAAGAACTACTCGGTGCAGACCGTGGGCGTGGCCAACCGCCTGGGCAAGGCCGGCAGCCCCGTGTACGAGCGCTGGCATGAGGCCCTGCTCGCCTTCCGGGAGGGCAAGCCGCCCAAGCACGGAGCCATCTGGCTCACGCTGTACCCCCACATCATGGTGGAGTGGTACCCGCATGTGCTCACCGTGTCCACGCTGCACCCCGTCAGCCCCACCAAGACGCTGAACATGGTGGAGTTCTACTACCCCGAGGAGATCGCCGCCTTCGAGCGCGAATTCGTCGAGGCGCAGAAGGCCGCCTACATGGAGACCTGCATCGAGGACGACGAGATCGGCGAACGCATGGACGCCGGCCGCAAGGCCCTGCTGGCCCGTGGCGACAACGAAGTGGGCCCTTACCAAAGCCCCATGGAAGACGGCATGCAGCACTTCCACGAGTGGTACCGCGAGGCGATGGGCTCGGACACCATCGACCCGGCAACGCCAAAACGCTGAATACGGCGGCAAAACCCCGCCAATCCGCAGGCCCACCATGGTCTGCTCTCATTACAATAGCTGCCAGTGCTTAAAAAATAAGCGCTGGCAGCTATTTTCATTTCTGCGCCCCACGGCGCGCCTCGAGAGACCACAACCCGATGCAAGCCCTCTGGATGGTGTTGGCCGCGTTCCTGTTTGCCAGCATGGGCGTGTGCGTCAAGATCGCGTCGGACTTTTTCAACTCGGCCGAGCTGGTGTGCTACCGGGGCCTGATCGGCATGTTCATCCTGTGGCTGCTGGCGCGCTCGCAAAAGGTGACGCTGGCGACGCAATACCCCGGCATGCACGCCTGGCGCAGCCTGGTGGGCGTGACCTCGCTCGGAGCCTGGTTCTTCGCCATCGCCCACCTGCCCCTGGCCACGGCCATGACGCTCAACTACATGAGCAGCGTGTGGATCGCCGCCTTCCTGATCGGGGGCACGCTGCTGGCCTGGCGCCCCTCGCCAGCCACCCCGCGCCCGGCCCTGCAAGGCCCGCTGGTGCTGACCGTGCTGGTCGGTTTTGTGGGCGTGGTGCTGATGCTGCGCCCCAGCCTGGACCAGAACCAGGCCTTTGCCGGCCTGATCGGGCTGATGTCGGGCCTGACGGCTGCGTTTGCCTATATGCAGGTGGTGGCGCTGTCGCGCCTGGGCGAGCCCGAGTCGCGCACCGTCTTCTACTTCGCCGTCGGCTCGGCGGTGGCGGGCGGCGTGGCCATGCTGTTCACCGGCACCTCGGCCTGGCCGGGCTGGCAGGCGCTGTGGCTGCTGCCCATCGGCGTGCTGGCCGCGGGCGGCCAGCTGTGCATGACCAAGGCCTACGCCAGCGCCAAGACCCAGCGCGGCACGCTGGTGGTGGCCAATCTGCAGTATTCGGGGATCGTGTTCGCCGCCGTCTACAGCGTGCTGCTGTTTGGCGACAAGATTCCGCCCATCGGCTGGATCGGCATGGCCCTCATCGTGGGCAGCGGCATCGTGGCCACCATCCTGCGGGCCCGCGCCGCGCCCGGCGCGCCGGCCGAAGAACATTGATACGAAGTGGGCATGCCATCGGCTTTCCAACTGGACACAATGGAGCCCGTCTTTCCCTTCGCACCGGACCGCACCCCATGACCTACACGACCCTCATCTCCGCCCCCGAACTGCAAGCCCTGGCCGCCAGCGGCGCGCCGTTGATGGTGTTCGACTGCAGCTTCGACCTGATGCATCCCAGCGCGGGCGCCCAACAGTACGCGCAGGCCCACCTTCCCGGCGCCGTGTACGCCGACCTCAACAACGACCTGAGCGCCAGACACGGCGCGCCCGGCGCCGGCGGCACGCTCACCGCGCAGGAAGCCGACCTGCCCGCGTCCGGCGGCCGCCACCCGCTGCCCAGCCGCGAACGGTTTGCCATGTGGCTGTCCAGCGTGGGCTTCGCCAACAACATGCAGGCCGTCGTGTACGACCGCCAGGGTGCCAACTACTGCGGCCGGCTGTGGTGGATGCTCAAGTGGGCGGGCCACGATGCAGCGGCCGTCCTCGATGGCGGCCTGCAGGCCTGGCAGGCCGCGGGCGGCCCGGTGGCCAGCGGCGAGGAACCCGCGCGCTTTCAGTCCAACTTCCAGCTGGGCGAACCCCTGCGCCGGCTGGCCACTGCCGCTGACGTGCTGACCCGGCTGCGGCAGCCCGGCCAGACCGTGGTCGATGCGCGGGCGGGTGCCCGCTACCGTGGCGAGGTGGAGCCGCTGGACCCGGTGGCGGGCCACATTCCCGGCGCGCTCAATCGCCCGTTCACCGAGAACATCGCCGCCGATGGCCGCTTCAAGCCTGCTGACGTGCTGCGCTCTGAATTTGAAGCGCTGCTAGGCGGCCGTGACCCCGCCACCGTGGTGCACCAGTGCGGCAGCGGCGTGAGCGCCGTGCCCAATCTGCTGGGCATGGAGATAGCCGGCCTCGGCCCGACAGCATTGTTTGCTGGCAGCTGGAGCGAGTGGTGTTCAGACCCCACGCGCCCGGTCGAAAAAGGCTGATCCAGCGTCCAGCACGGCAGCGCAGGTTGTAAAAGTGCAAAAAAGATGGTTTTGAGGGTGCTATCAAAACCATGAACAGAAGTGGGCAGCCTGGGCCCACTGCCACAGCAACGACCACCGCCTGAAATGCCAGCCTGCACCTGATGTGCGTGTAGGGCAAATTCCTACACAGCCCACCGCAGAACCAGACACGCGGCACAGCCAAACCCCGACTTAATTTTTGATTGGGGCGGTTTCACAATCCATTTCAACGGATCGCGAAAACCTGCAAACAGCAGGCCACCACGCAAGACCCGGAACTGGAACAAAGGAAGCCGCCATGACCAACGAACAACTCCTCGCTGAAATCCGCGAAGCCAACCTCACTTACCTGATGCTGGCCCAGACCCTGATTCGCCAGGACAAGGCAGAGGCCGTGTTCCGCTTGGGCATGAACGAGGAGTCTGCCGATATTCTCGCATCGCTGTCGGCGGCGCAAGTGATGAAACTGGCCTCCAGAAACACGCTTCTTTGCAGCTTCCGCGTGGACGACAACCTGGTGTGGAGCCTGCTCACCAACCACTCGGCCAAGAAGGTGGGCAACGAGGCCACCAACACGCTGCACGCCAACATCCTGATGGCCAGCCGCGTGTCCGAAGTGCTCTGAGCCCACCGCCAGACCTTTGCACCGAACGCCCTCCATCTCTCTCGCCGAAAGCCCGCCATGTCCTCCACCACCGCCGCCAAAGCCCCAGCCAAGAGCGTTCTGAACGAATCCAAGCAGATCGAACGCGCCGCCATGCTGATCCAGATGGGCGCCCGCATGCAGGTGCTGGAGTCGGAAACCACGCTGTCGTACGAGCGCCTGATCCGCCTGTACAAGGAAATCGCGGGCAAGTCGCCATCGAAGGGCCAGCTGCCCTTCTCCACCGACTGGTTCCTTACCTGGCAGGAGAACATCCACAGCTCGCTGTTTTTGAACATCTACGAATACCTGTCCAAGGGCGTGGACCTGGATTCGGTGGAGCTGCTGACCAAGGCCTACCGCCTGTACAACGAACAGGTGGCCACGGCCGAGATCGAACCCCTGCTGTCGTTCACCCGCGCCTGGCGTCTGGTGAAGTTCGTGGATGCCGGCATGCTCACCCGCACCAAGTGCGCCCAGTGCAGCGGCCAGTTCGTGACCGAGCTGTACGAGAACCGCCATTTCACCTGTGGCCTGTGCAACCCACCCGCCCGCGCTGGCAAGAGCAAGACGGCCGGTGCACTGATGCTGCATTAAGTACATCCCCCCGAGCGGCTTTGCCGCTTCCCCCTTCTCTCGAACCGCTACGCGATTCGGGAAAGGGGACGATGCCCTCGCTGCGGGGCGGCCCTTGCCTGGCATCCCTGGCAAGGGAGAAGGCAGCGCCAGTTCGCAAGGCTCGCCCGGTCGGGTCGAGCGTTCAAGAATCCAAGTCAAACTGGCACTTTGCGCTTATAAAACAAGCGCAAGCAGCTATCAAATTAATATCAAATCCGGTTGAGGCCTGCGAGCGCCCTGCTACCTCCCGGCCAGCAGCGCCCGCACGTTTTCATCCATGGGCACCGCATAGTTGTGCGCCGCCACCACGGTGTTGCCCACGGGGTTCACCAGCTTGAGGCTGATGTACACCACCGACGTGGACACCGCGTACGTGCCCACCACCACCGCCTGCGCGTCCTGGGCCTGGCTCACCTCGCGTACCTCGCGCGACAGCAGCAGCTCGCCCTGGTCGCGCTGCAGCAGCAGGTTCTCGCGCAGTTTCACCTCGGTCACCTTCAGGCCCCGGTGCACCATGCGGCCCGCGATCTGCTCGGAGAAGATGCGGCCCAGCCGCGACGATTCGGTGAGCCGGTCCACACTGACCAGCGTGGCCACCAGCACGGGCTGGTTGGCGTCCAGCGGTGCGGTCTGCAGCAGCGCATCGGTGGCGCGTTCATTCAGCTCGATGAGGTTGCTGCGCGATACTCCGCCCGCCCGGTCGCCGTAGTAGTAGCTGTGCATGGGGTTGGTGGTCTCGCAGCCTTGCAGGCCCGCCAGCGCAAAAGCGGCGGCCGCCCACCAGCTGGCGGCGCGTGCGCCCCGGGGAGCTTGTTGCGACGTCCACAGCCCCTTCATGGCGCCACCACCCGCCAGGTCTTGACGGGCGTCATCGGTGCAGGCGCGGGCGGCCGCTCGGGCTGATACAGCACCGCGTCGGCCCCCTCGATGTAGTACAGATCGGCCGTGCCGGCCAGGTACCTGTCGCGCGATTTGAGCGTGGATGTGATCAGCACCTCCGTGCGCGTGGGGCCGCCCGCAGCGGCGCCCTGGGTGTAGAGCTGGGCCATGTCCAGCGCCACCCCCGCCCCCACGCCCAGGGCCGTGGCCACACCCGGCAACAGGGTGCGGTCGGAATAGTGCACCGCCCAGTCGCGCCACACGCCCACGCCAGTGCCGATGATGGTGCCGGCCATGGGCACGGGCAGGCCGCGCGGCGAGCCAGACCCGTGCTGCACCAGTTGCGTCTGCACCTCCAGCTCCACCGCCGTGGGCACCGTGGACACCGCCACGCCCCGGTTCAGCAGGTGCACCTTGAGCAACTTGAGAAAGCTCTGGTTGAAACTGGAGTTGTCCGCCACCGTGACGTACAGCGGGTATTCGCCCTCGGGCCAGGATGCGATCTTTTCGGCCACGCGCCCGGCCACATCGCCCGCCAGCACATCCCAGTGGTGCACGGCACGGGCTTTCTTCTGGCCGGTGGCGGGATAGTTGTCGGCACGCGGCACGTCCAGCGTGCCGCAGCCGACCAGCAGCGCTGCGCACAGCAAGGCTGCTGCGGCGGCCGGAATGCGGTGAAGGAAGGATGGCATGTGGGCCATGGTACTGGCGCCCGCCTGCTGCAATCGGCGCAACAAGGCCGTTTTTCCCGGTCAAAGCGGCCGTTTCAGCCCTTGGAGCCGCCCGCACGAACCTTCACAATCAACCCATTCATACCAACACTCCGTCACGACCATGCTCACCACAACCCGCACCCACCGCCTCGCGTCCTTGATGGCCCTCACTGCGGCTCTGGCGGGCTGCGGCGGCGCCACGGACAAGGACAACAACACGGCCGCCCCGCCGCCGCCCGCGAGCGCGCCCGTCACGCTGCATTTCGTGCAGCCCACCGAGAACGTGCTCGAACCCGGCGCATCCGAGCCGCTGGCGGCCGACGTTACCGTCAACGGCGGCGCAGCCCCCAACGGCACGGTGGTCACCTTTACCGTCAACCCCTCCGCAGCCGCCACCTTCTCCCCCGTGGCGCCCACCACCGTGGCCAGCGTGGCCAGCACCACGCTCACCGTGAGCAGCCTGCCGCCCAGCGCCACCTTCCAGGTCAGCGCCACGGCCACCAGCAGCGCCAACACGGCGGGCGACAGCCTCACGTACTACGTGCGCCCCACCCACAAAAACCTGCAGGTGCTGGTGCCCGCGTATTTCAGCGCCAGCGGCACCTCGTCGCCCTGGGCCACCCTCACCAGCGGCGCAGCCAGCTACCCGGACGTGCAGATCACCGCCGTGGCCAGCGCCAGCGACGGCGTGCTGACTGCGGACTCCGAGGTTGACGACGACCTGCTTACGGCCATCAAAGACTTCAAGGCCGTGGCGGGCACTACCAACAAAGTCGTCGCCTACGTGGCCACCTCGGGCAGCGGCGGGTCGCGCTCGGTGGCCGACGTGAAGGCCACCATCGACAACTACATCCGCCTCTACCCCGACCAGCTCGACGGCTTCTTCCTGGACGGCATGGCCACCGACAGCGCACGGCTGGCGTACTTTCAGGACGTCTACAACTACGCCAAGGCCCGGGCCTCGGGCATGAGCAAAGGCGCCACGCCGCCCAACGCGCCCACCGTGATCGGCAACCCAGGCACCTACCCCGTAGCGGCCTATGCGGGTGTGGCCGACACGTTGGTCACCTACGCAGGCAATGCCGCCGCCTACCAGGCCACAGACCCCCAGCCCGCCAGCACCTGGGTCTACGCCAAGGACAACACCGCCCAGGCCATGCTGGTTCACACCGCCAGCACCTGCACCGACATGCAGGCCGCCGTGAAGCACGCCCACCGGCCCCGCCTGAACACCGGCATGGTCTATGCCACCAATCTGGCCATCGGCGCCTCGTGGTCGTCACTGCCCACCTACTGGCAGCAACTGCTGGGCACGGTGGATGCACTCAACAAGAAGCGCCCGCTGCCGCTGTGCTGATGCCACCGGGCAGGGCGCCGAACCCTGCCACACAGGCACCGCTGGCGGGTCGCCGGGCAAACCACCCGCCAGAGCGTGCGAACCGCAGCATCCCGCCGCCGACACGCTGCATGTCAGCCCGACCTACAACCCAGCAGGCCCGAGTCCCATCACAATCCGCGCATGATGACCGAGCCCACCCCTGCATCCCCGCCCGCCCCCGCTGCCGAGCCGCCACAGCCAGACAACCCCGCCGCTGACGCAGCCCCGACCTTGCCCCCCCACGCGCCTGTGGCGGACGGCCCCGCACCAGCGGCCCAAGCGGCCGAAGCGGCCCCACCCGCCAAAGCCAGGTCAACCCAAGACAGCCCCCCACCGCCTGCGCAGCTGCCAAGCGGCGCGCCCGCAGCCACCGCACCCCTCACCGGCCCGCTCATGCTCCACATGCCCGTGGACGTGCGCAACCTCTCGCTCGCGCTGCTGGCCCTGTTTGCCGGCGTGGCGCTGCTGCACTGGGCCAGCGCCGTGTTCATCCCCATCATGCTCAGCCTGCTGCTCACCACGGCGCTGCGGCCCGCCGTCGAGCTCCTGCGGCGCTGCCACGTGCCGCGCTGGCTGGGCGCGGGCGTGCTGCTCATCGCCATCGTCTTCGGGCTGGCGAGCGCCGCCTGGTCGCTGAGCGACGGGGCCGCGCAGCTCGTCGACTCGCTGCCCGTGGCCGCCAAGAAGGTGCGCGACAGCATCAAGGCGCGCGCAGGCACCAGCAGCCCGCTCGACACCGTGCAGAAGGCCGCCACGCAGATCGAGCAGGCCGCCAACGAAAACAGCGCCGCCAGCCCCACCCGGCGGGGCGTGCAGCGCGTGGTGGTGGAGCGCCCTCCGTTCAACATCCGCGACTACCTGTGGAGCGGCACCATGGGGCTGATGTCGGCCCTGGGCCAGCTCACCGTGGTGGTCTTCCTCACCTTCTTCGCGCTGGCCTCCGGCAACCTGTTTCGCAACAAGCTGCTGCGCATCGCGGGCACCAGCCTGGAACGGCGCAAGGTCACCATCCACGTGCTGGAAGACATCACCAACCAGATCCAGCGCTACCTGCTGGTGCAGGTGCTCACCAGCGCCCTGGTGGGCGTGGCCACGGGCCTGGCCTACTGGGCCCTGGGCCTGGAGAACGCGGCCGTGTGGGGCGTGGTGGCCGGGGTGCTCAACCTCGCGCCCTACATCGGCTCGGCCCTGGTCACCGGCGCATCGGCCCTGGTGGCGTTCCTGCAGTTCGGCACCCTGGACATGGCGCTGGCCATCGGCGGCGCGTCGCTGGTCATCCATACCCTGGTGGGCAACCTGCTCACTCCCTGGCTCACCAGCCGCACCAGCAGCATGAGCCCCGTGGCCGTGTTCGTCAGCGTGCTGGCCTGGGGCTGGCTGTGGGGCCTGTGGGGCCTGCTGCTGGGCATCCCGGTGATGATGGCCGTCAAGGCGGTGTGCGACCGGGTGGAGGATCTGAAGGCGGTGGGGGAGTTGCTGGGGGACTGAGGTCCAGGCGCTGCTGCACGAACGCGGGAAGCTCGTCTGCAGGCACCGCCCGGCCGAAATACCAGCCCTGCACCTCCAGGTCCATGGTCCGGGGCAGCCGTTGCAGCTGCTCGGCGGTCTCGACCCCTTCCACCACGATTCCGCAGCCCAGCCCCTGGCAGAAGTTGAGCAGGCCTTCCAGCACCCGCCCTCCCTGCGCCTGCGCGCTGGCGAGCACGAAGCTGCGGTCGATCTTGATCGTATCGACCTCGAAGGCATGCAGGTAGCTCAGGGATGAGTAGCCGGTGCCAAAGTCGTCGATGGAGACCTTCGCGCCCACAGCGTGCACACGGGCGATGGCGTTGCGCATTCCGAAGACATCCGCGGCCAGGGCATCCTCGGTCAGCTCGATGCTGATGCAGCCGGCCGCTGGCGCGATCAGGTCCACCAGACGGATGCAGTGCTCCTGCGACATGAGCGTGGGGCCCGTGATGTTGATGGAAATGGGCAGCTCGAAGCCCGCGTTGCGCCAGCGCCGGTACTGCCGCAGCGCCGCAGCCGCCACCCACAGGTCCACATCCTTCATCAGGCCCGCCTCGGACAGCCAGGCCAGGAACGCCCCGGGGGGCTGGACGCGGCCCCGGGAATCGCGGGCCCGCAGCAAGGCCTCGCAGCCCGTGCACCGGCCGGTGCGCAGCGACACCTGGGGCTGGTACTCCAGGAAGAATTCGTAGTCCCCCATGCGGCGCACCTGGGCCAGCAGTTCCTCGCGGCGTGCCTGGCCTTGTTGTGCGACCACCACGGGATCGCGCGCATAGAGGCTTCCCTCCTCCTGCAGGCGGGTGAAGGTGGTGTCCAGCCCGGGCAGGTGCACGGTGGTTTCGTTGTGGCGCTCCAGCGAGCGCACCGCAGGCCCATACAGGCAGGCGCCGAGCAGCACCAGCGCCAGCTGCAGGGCCACCGCGCCCCAGTCGCCCTGGGTGCTGACATAGGCATTGAAGACGACCGGCGCATTGAGCGGCATGGGCATGCTGGCCACGGACACCCAGCCCGCCTGCACGGCCGCCAGCGCCAGACAGGCATTGAGGGCGGGCACGGCCAGGAACGGCAGCAGCATCCGCAGGTTCAGGATCAGCGGGATGCCGAAGAGCAGCAGCTCGTTCACGTTCAGCAGCGCCATCGGCAGACTCGCCAGCGCGAGCAGGCGCAGGCCGGGGCTGCGGGCGCGCCACAGCACGGCCAGCACCAGCGACAAGGTTCCGCCCGAGCCGCCGATGAAGGCAAATGCCCCCAGCAGGCCCGCGTTCAGGGGATGCTGCGGCACCTGATCGGCCAGCAGGGCGAGGGCGTTCCAGCCCACGGCCTGGTCCAGGGACTGGAACAGCGGCTGCAGCGCGTGGTAGCCATGGATGCCAAAAAACCACAGCAGCGAATTCAGGCCCGTGAGCAATACGGCGTTGAGATAGGACTGATCGGGGTTGGCCACATCGATGGGCAGGCGCCAGTGCACCAGCCCCTCCCACTGCTGCAGCAAGGCCAGAACGACCACCAGCAGCGCGGTGGTGGCGATGCCGGGAACCACCATGTTCATGGCGTCCTCCACGTTCTCGCTGACCTGGGCCATGCGCGCGACCCGCAGCCCGCGCACCCGCATCAGCCAGGCCATCAGCGGCACGGTGACAAGCGGGGCGGCAATCGCGATGAACAGCACCAGCGTGGCCGCCGCCCGCGGATGGCCGCGCAGCAGGTAGGCGGCGAGCGCGGCATGGACGAAACACAGAAAGGCCACGGGCAAGCGTGGCAACCGGTGGCGGATGGCCAGCATGTAGCCGATGGAGGCGGTGATCAGCAGCGGCAGGATGCGGCTGATCTCCCCGTGCAGGTCCGCCAGCAAGTCGGCCACGGAGGCCGGCAGGCCCAGCATGCGCGCCAGCACCGACAGCACCAGCAGGACGGCCGACACCATCAGGCACGGCAGGACCCAGAGCAGCCCTTCGCGAATGGCACGCATCGCGTCGGCCCTCGCCACGGCCTCCAGCCGCCGGGACAGTAACAGCCGCCAGAACGCAAGATCAATGCCCAAGCCATGCCTCCCACCCTGAAGCGACCGCGAGGATGCCGCCTGGAGCCTGCCCGGCAGCCCCCAGATTCCCCGCCCCCGTCCGAAGAGGCGGCCGGCGATCTGCCCGCGTGTCCTCTCCCCCCTGGGCCCATGCTATCGGGCCTGCCCGCATCTTGCAAAGGGCGCCACCGCCCCCCAGGGAAGCCGACGACCTCAGCCCGTGTTGCGCAGCCCCGCAGCGATCCCGTTGATCGAGATGTGAATCCCCGTCTGCACCCGCTCATCCCCCTGCCCCGCGCGCCAGCGGCGCACCAGTTCCACCTGCAGGTGGTGCAGCGGGTCGATGTACGGAAAGCGGTGCTTGATGGAGCGGGCCAGCGCCGCGTTGTGCGTGAGGCGCTGCTTGTCGCCCGTGATGCGCGTGAGCGCCTCGGCCGTGCGGTGCCATTCGGCCTCGATGCTGGTGAACACCTTCTTGCGCAGGCGCGCGTCGGTCACGAGTTCGCTGTAGCGCGAGGCCAGCGCCAGGTCGCTCTTGGCCAGCACCATGTCCATGTTGGACAGCAGCGTGCGGAAGAACGGCCACTGGCGGTACATCTTTTGCAGCAGGGCCAGCTGGGTCTTGGGGTCCTTGCCTTCCAGGTTCACGAACGCATCGACCGCCGAGCCAAAGCCGTACCAGCCGGGCAGCGTCAAACGGCACTGGCCCCAGCTGAAGCCCCAGGGGATGGCGCGCAGGTCTTCGATCTTCTGGCTGGCCTTGCGGCTGGCGGGGCGCGAGCCGATGTTCAGTTCGGCGATCTCGCGGATCGGCGTGGAGTTGAAGAAATATTCAGTGAAGCCCGGGGTGTCGTACACCAGCGCGCGGTAGCTGCCCATGCTGGCCAGCGAGAGCTGCGCGGCGGCGTCGAGGAACGCCTTGGTGGCGGGCTTGGTGGGCTGCAGCAGCGTGGCTTCGAGCGTGGCGGCCACCAGGGTTTCCAGGTTGCGTCGGCCGATCTCGGGGTTGGCATATTTGGAGGCGATGACTTCGCCCTGCTCGGTGAGGCGGATCTGGCCGCGCACGGTGCCGGGGGGTTGCGCCAGGATGGCCTGGTAGCTCGGGCCGCCGCCCCGGCCCACGGTGCCGCCCCGGCCGTGGAACATGCGCAGCTGGATGCCGTGGCTGGTGGCGAGTTCGTCGAAGAGTTCGACGAGGGCGATCTCGGCGCGGTACAGCTCCCAGTTGCTGGTGAAGATGCCGCCGTCCTTGTTGCTGTCGCTGTAGCCCAGCATGATGTCCTGCTCGCCGCCGCTGCGCTGCACCAGGGCGGCGACGCCAGGCAGTGCATAGAACTCGCGCATGATGGGCGCCGCGTTGCGCAGGTCTTCGATGGTTTCGAACAGCGGCACCACGATAAGGTGGTTTTTGGACTCGGTGTCCAAGGTCCCATTCATCAGGCCCACTTCCTTTTGCAGCAGCAGCACTTCGAGCAGGTCGCTCACGGTTTCGGTGTGGCTGATGATGTAGTGGCGGATGGCCTCGTGGCCGAAGCGCTCGCGCATCACGCGGGCGGTTTCGAAGATGGCCAGTTCGCCCTTGGCATGGGCAGAGTATTCGGCGCCCACCACGCGCAGCGGGCGCGCGTCGTTCAGCAGCTTGATGAGCAGCGCGCGCTTGGCGGCTTCCTGCAAGCCCGCATAGTGGGGCTCGATGCGCGCCTTGGCCAGCAGTTCGGCCACCACCTCCTCGTGCTTGTCGGAGCTTTGGCGCAGGTCCACCGTGGCCAGGTGGAAGCCGAACACCTGCACGGCGCGGATCAGGGGGTGCAGGCGTTCGCCCGCCAGGGCCTCGCCATGGTGCGATTGCAGCGAGGCTTCGATCACCCGCAGGTCGGCCAGGAACTCCTCGGCGCTGCCGTAGGGGTTCTGCGGCACCACCGCATGGCGCGCGGCTTCGCCGCCGGTCAGTTCCTTGAGCGAGGCCGCCAGGCGGGCGTAGATGCCCGTGAGTGCGCGGCGGTAGGGCTCGTCCTGGCGGTGTTCGTTGGTGTCGGGCGAGCGCAGGGCCAGGGCCTCCATCTCGGCGGACACCTGCACCAGGCGCGCCGACAGCGACAGCTCGCCGCCCAGGTAGTGCACCTCGGTCAGGTAGTGGCGCAGGGCCACCTCGGCCTGTCGGCCCAGTGCGTATTGCAGGGTCTGCGCGGTGACGTTGGGATTGCCGTCGCGGTCGCCGCCGATCCACTGGCCCATGCGCAGAAAGCTGTGCACGGGGTACTGGCCCAGCTCGTTCTCCAGGTCGGCGTAGATCTTGGGGATCTCGCGCAGGAAGGTGGCCTCGTAATAAGAGAGCGCGTTTTCGATCTCGTCGGCCACGGTGAGCTTGCTGTAGCGCAAGAGGCGCGTCTGCCACAGCTGGGCCACACGGGCGCGCAGCAGGGCTTCGTTGGCGGCCAGTTCGCGCGGGGTGAGCGCGTCCTTGGCGCTGTTGTACAGCTGGGCACGCACCTGGATGTCGTCGCGCACGGCCAGCAGCAGGGCAATGTCGCGCTCGGCATCCAGAATGCTCTTGCGCTGCACTTCGGTAGGGTGGGCCGTGAGCACCGGGGCCACGTAGCTGCCCGCCAGCGTCTGCGAAATCGTCTTGGGAGCGATACCCGCCCAGCGCAGGCGCGACAGGGCCACCTCGATGCTGCCCTCCTGCGTGTCCCCCGCGCGCTCGTGCACGGCGCGGCGGCGGATGTGGTGGCGGTCTTCGGCCAGGTTGGCCAGGTGGCTGAAGTAGGTGAAGGCGCGGATCACGCTCACCGTCTGGTCGCCCGAGAGCGACTTGAGCAGCTTCTTGAGCGCGCGGTCGGCCTCCTGATCGGCATCGCGGCGGAACGCCACCGACAGCTTGCGCACCTGCTCCACCAGCTCATACGCGGCCACGCCCTCCTGCTCCCGGATCACGTCGCCCAGAATGCGGCCGAGCAGGCGGATGTCGTCAATCAGGGGCTGGTCCTTGTCGGATCGTTTCATGCGGTGGTCTCCGGAATGGGATGGGGGGATCGCCGGCGCCGTCCGCCCGGCATGCCCCCGGGCCGCACCAGCCCCAGTGCGGGCGCATGCTAGCATCGCCCGCCCCTGAATGATTACAAACAGGTTACGAACTTGAGCATGCCCCAGACACCCCTCACCATCGTCATTGCCACGCGCGAAAGCCGTCTCGCCCTGTGGCAGGCCGAGCATGTACAGGCCCTTTTGCGCGCACGAGGCCACACGGTGGAGCTGCTGGGCATGACGACCAAGGGCGACCAGATCCTGGACCGGTCGCTGAGCAAGGTGGGCGGCAAGGGTCTGTTCGTGAAAGAGCTGGAGGTGGCGCTGGAAGAAGGCCGCGCGCACATCGCCGTGCACTCGCTCAAGGATGTGCCCATGGAGCTGCCCGAGGGTTTTGCCCTGGCCTGCGTGATGGAGCGCGAAGACCCGCGCGATGCGTTTGTCTCGCCCAACTACCCGAACATTGATGCCCTGCCCCAGGGCGCGGTGGTGGGCACCTCCAGCCTGCGCCGCCAGGTGCTGCTGCAGGCCCTGCGGCCCGACCTGAGGATCGAGCCGCTGCGCGGCAACCTGGACACGCGCCTGCGCAAGCTGGACGAAGGCCAGTACGACGCCATCGTGCTGGCGGCGGCGGGCCTGAAACGCCTGGGGCTCGCCTCCCGCATCCGCGCCACGTTCGAGCCCACGGCCATGCTGCCCGCGGCGGGCCAGGGCGCGCTGGGCATCGAGGTGCGCAGCGACCGGCAAGACCTGATCGACGCGCTGGCGCCACTCGCCCACCAGCCCACCTGGCTGACCGTGGCCGCCGAGCGCGCCGTGAGCCGCGCCATGGGCGGCAGCTGCTCGATGCCGCTGGCGGCGCACGGCACGCTGGCCGCCGGCGTGCTGCAGCTCGATGCCGCCTGGGGCGACCCGGACGGCCAAGCCCCGCTGGTGCGCGCGCAGGCCAGCGCCCCCGTCGGCACACTGGCGCAGGCCGAAGCGCTGGGCGACGCGATTGCCCAGCGCCTGCGCGCGGGCGGCGCACGGGGCGCGGACCCCGCCAGCCTTCCACAACCCTGAGGCGCCCATGCCCTCGCCCCGGGTGATCGTCACGCGGCCCGCCCGCGAGGCCGCGCACTGGGTGGAGATGCTGGGCGCGCACGGCATCGGCGCCGTGGCGCTGCCGCTCATCGCCATCGGCCCCTGCCGCGACCCCGCTGCGCAGCAGGCGCTCGCCCGGGCCAGGGCCCACCTTGCGCAGTACCGCGCCCTGATGTTTGTCAGTGGCAATGCCGTGGCCCATTTTTTTGGATCCAATAGGCCTCCAGCGCTGGATGGACAAGCGCTGACCGCTATCAAAACAAGAGCATGGTCACCCGGCCCCGGCACGGCGCGCGCGCTGGAGCAGGCCGGCGTGCCCTCGGCCTGCATCGACGGTCCGGCGCCCGATGCGCCGCAGTTCGACTCGGAAGCGCTGTGGCAGCAGGTGGCCGCGCAGGTACGGCCCGGCGACCGCGTGCTGATCGTGCGCGGAAGATCCGGCAGCGTGCCTGAGTCCGCCCAGGGCAGCGGCCGCGACTGGCTGGCCCGCCAGATCGAGGCAGCGGGCGGCACGGTGGAGTTTGTGGTGGCCTACCAACGCGGCGCGCCCCGCTTTTCAGCGCACGAGGTGGCGCTGGCGCAACAGGCGGCGCACGATGGTTCCCTCTGGCTGCTGAGCAGTTCCGAAGCCGTGGCCCACCTGGCCGAGGCCCTGCCCGGCCAGCCCTGGGGCGCCGCGCAGGCGCTGGCCACGCACCCGCGCATCGCCGAGGCGGCCCGTGCGGCGGGCTTTGGCGCCGTGCGGGAATGCCGTCCGGCCCTGGAAGACGTGGTGGCCTCGATAGAATCGGCGGCATGAGTTTCGTGCCCCCCAACGATCTGCCCCCTGCACCCGCCGCAGCCCCCGTGGCGGCGCGCCCGTGGGCGCACCCGCAGCGGGCCCCGCGCCTTCGCACGCCGCGCCGGCACCCGCTCCCGGCCGGGGCGGCCCCGTGACGCTGCTGCTGGGCACCGTGGCGGCGGCGGCACTGGTCAGCAGCGGCCTGCTGTGGCAAAAACTCAGCTCCATCCAGGAGCAGCTCGCCCGGCAGTCTGCGGACTCGGGCGCGCAGGCCATCGAGGCCCGCACCATGGCGCGCCAGGCCGAAGAGCTGGTGCGCGAGACGGCCGCCCGCCTGTCGGTGGCCGAGGCGCGGGTGAGCGAGGTGGCGCTGCAACGCAGCCAGCTCGAGGAACTCATGCAGAGCCTGTCGCGCTCGCGCGACGAGAACCTGGTGGTGGACATCGAATCCGCCATCCGCCTGGCCCAGCAGCAGGCACAGCTCACCGGCAGCCTGGAGCCCCTGGTGGCCGCGCTCAAAAGCGCCAACCTGCGCATCGAGCGCGCCGCCCAGCCCCGGCTGGCGCCCGTGCAGCGCGCCATCGGCCGCGACCTGGACCGCCTGACCCGCGCCACCGTCACCGACACCGCCGGCCTGCTGGCCCGCCTGGACGACCTGGTGCGCCAGGTGGACGAGCTGCCCGTGCTCAATGCGGTGGCCCAGGCCGCCGCCACGCGGCGCCTGTCGGCCGCGCCCCCGGCGCCGGGCGGCATGCCGGCCTCCACCGGCGGCATGGCCTGGTGGCAGGCCGCGCTGCAGCGCAGCTGGGAAGTGGTGCGCGACGAGGCCCGGGGGCTGGTGCGGGTGAGCCGCATCGACCAGCCCGAGGCGATCCTTCTGGCGCCCGAACAGACCTTCTTCCTGCGCGAGAACCTCAAGCTCAAGCTGCTCAACGCCCGCCTGGGCGTGCTCGCGCGCCAGTTCGACTCGGCCCGGGCCGACCTGGCCGCCGCCACCGTGGCGCTGAACAAGTACTTCGACCCGGCCTCGCGGCGCACGCAGAACGCGGCCAGCACGCTGCAGACGGCCCAGGCCAGCATGAAGGCGGCCGAGCAGCCGCGCCTGGACGAAACCCTGTCCGCGCTGGCCACTGCCGCAGCGGGAAGGTAAATGAATCACCCCCTGAGTCGCTTCGCGCCTTCCCCCTCTCCTGCGGGAGGGGGACGCCACCGGTGGCCTGGCACAGCCAGTTCCACGGTGGCGCTCGCCTGGACCGCGCCCGTGCCACGGGCTGCGGGCGCCGCCTTGCGCGGTGGAATAACGGACTGACGACATGCGCGCAGCACTTTGGCTTTTGGCATTGTTTGGCGTGGCCGTGGCCGCCGCGCTGTTCGCGGGCAACAACCAGGGCACCGTCACCCTGTACTGGCCGCCCTACCGCATCGACCTGTCGCTGAACATGGTGGTGCTGTTGCTGGTAGGCGGTTTCGTCACCGTGTACGCGGCGCTGCGCGCGCTGGCCGCCCTGCTGGAACTGCCCCACCAGGCCCGCCGCTGGCGCGTGCAGCAAAAGGAGCGCGCCATGCACGCGGCCTTGCTCGATGCGCTGACCCACATGCTCGGCGGGCGCTTCATCCGCTCGCGCAAGGCGGCGGTGGCCGCGCTGTCGCAGGAACATGCGCTGGGCGCCGCCGGCGAGGCCGTGCCCCACGGCCGCCAGCTGCGCGCCCTGGCCCACATGATCGCGGCCGAGGCCTCGCACGCATTGCAGGACAGCGCCACGCGCGAGAGCCACCTGCAGGACGCGCTTCAGGAAGCCCCCGCGCGCGGCACCGTGAGCGAGCAGGAAATGCGCGAAGGCACGCAGATGCGCGCGGCCCGCTGGTCGCTGGACGACCGCGATGCGGGCGCGGCGCTCGACCGCCTGGCCGCCCTGCCCCAGGGCGCGGCGCGGCGCACGCTGTCGCTGCGCATCAAGCTCAAGGCGACCCGGCTGGCACGGCAGACGCAGGAGGCGCTCGATACCGCGCGCCTGCTGGGCAAGCACCGCGCGTTCTCGCCCGCCGCGGCCCAGAGCATCGTGCGCGGCCTGGCCACCGAGCTCATCAACAGCGCGCACGACACCGCGCAGCTGCAGCAGATCTGGATGTCGCTGGAGTCCTCCGAGCGCAACATGCCCGAACTCGCCATCCATGCCGCCCAGCGGCTGGCCGCCCTGGGCGGCGATGCCACCCAGGTGCGCGCCTGGCTGCTTCCGGTGTGGGAACGCATGGTGGACCTGCCCGACGCACTGGCCGAGCACCATGCGCTGAAGCTGGTACGCGCGCTCGAAGCCGGGCTGGACGCACTGGACGCGCCCTGGCTGGCCCGCATCGAATCCGCGCACCAGGCCAACCCGCGCGATGCGCGCCTGCAGTACCTGGCGGGCATGGCCTGCCTCAAGCGCCAGCTGTGGGGCAAGTCCCAGCAGCTGCTCACCCAGGCGGCGCAGCAGCTCGCCGACACCAGCCTGCGGGCGAGCGCCTGGCGCCATCTGGCGGAACTGGCCGAAAAGCGCGGGGACGAGGCCGCTGCCGCCGAGGCCTGGAAGAAGGCCGCGCTCGGCCAGTAAGCACCCCGGCCTCTCCCTTTTCTCAAGGCAGGCCGCCGCACCGCGCCGTGCGCGCTTGCGGTAACCGCCACCACGCGCCCCGCCGCGGTTTCAGTCCCTCGGCATGCACCCTGATGGGGCATTCCCCATGCCCAGCGCCTCCCCCGTCCCCGGGCCATGCACAAGCCGCACAGCATTGGGGAACTTTGAGCGCTCAGGCCCTCTCAATTCATTTTTTTTGAATTGAAGCATCAATCTGCCTGAAACCGAATGCGGTGACGGCTTTCTACACTGCCCCATTGCTTGACGAATGTCAGCCTTGGCCGAGAGGCGCTGGCCCGGCGCCTCCACCTGACCACCCGCTTTGCTTTTTGCTCCCAGATGACTGCCCCTGCCACCACCGCCTTCCCGGCCGCCGCAACGCCCCGCCGCTACACGCGCACCGCCATGCTTTTGCACTGGGTGCTGGGCCTGGCGCTGATCGGCCTGTTTGGCGTGGGCATCTACATGACGGGCCTGCCGTTCTCGCCGCAGCGGCTCAAGCTCTACAACTGGCACAAGTGGGCGGGTGTCACCCTCCTCGTGCTGTCGGTGCTGCGCCTGCTGTGGCGCGCCACGCACCGCCCCCCCGCACTGCCGCCAGCGATCGAGCAGGCCATGCCCGGCTGGCAGAAGCTGGCGCACCACGCCACGCACGGGCTGCTCTATGCGCTGTTCTTCGCCGTGCCGCTGATCGGCTGGGCCTACAGCTCGGCCGCCGGTTTCCCCATCGTGTTCTTGGGCCTGTGGCAGCTGCCCGACTTCGTGCCCGTGAGCAAGGAGCTGGCCGAGGCCATCAAGCCCTGGCACCAGTACACCGCATTTGCAATGGCGGGCCTCGTGGTGCTGCACATCGCGGGCGCGCTCAAGCACCAGATCGTGGACCGCGACGGCCTGCTCGCCCGCATGCTGCCTGGTGGATGAGGCGGGCCCCGAGCCGCTTCGCGCCGTCTCCCTGTTCGGCGGGAGGGGACCGCACCCGCAGGCCCGGCAGAGCCGGCTCCACGGGCGCACTGGCGGATGCGCGCCCCTGTCTTACACCAGCCGACCGCCCCACCTTCTCTTTTCTGTCTTTTGAACGGAGTTTTCGAATGAATCTGTCTTCTTCCACCCTGTCCCACATCGTGCTGGGCGCCGCCCTGGCCGTGGGCGCCCAGGCCGCCCTGGCCCAGCAACAACTGGTGCCCGCCCAAAGCGAAGTGCAGTTCACCGCCCGCCAGATGGGCGTGCCGCTGGACGGCCACTTCAAGAAGTTCAGCGCCCAGGTGGCGTTCGACCCGGCCAAGCCGGCCACCAGCAAGATCGCGTTCACGGTCGATACCGGCAGCGCCACGCTCGGATCGCGCGAGACCGATGCCGAGCTGCCCAAGCCCACGTGGTTCAACGTGGGGAAGTTCCCGCAGGCGCAGTTCGAATCCACCGCCATCAAGGCGCTGGGTGGCGGCAAGTTCGAGGTGGCGGGCAAGCTCACCATCAAGGGCACGGCGCAGAACGTGGTGGTGCCCGTCACGCTGACCCAAAGCGGGGCCAGCACCACCGCCACAGGCACGCTGCCCATCAAGCGCCTGGCGTTCAAGATCGGTGAGAACGAGTGGGCCGACACCTCGATGGTGGCCGACGACGTGACCGTGAAATTCAAGCTCGCGCTCACCGGCGTGGGCAAGATTTGAATGAAGCTCCCCCGGAGTCGCTTCGCGCCTTCCCCTCTCTCGCATTGCTACGCAACGCGGGAGGGGGACGCTGCCAGCGCGGCGGGGCGGCCCTTGTGCGGGAGCGCTGGCTTGAACGTGCCCGATCCCCGCGTCGCACGGCATTGAATCGCTGATTTTTTTCCTTTTTTCCTTCCTTTTCTTTCCACCACTGCTCCAGGAGTATTTACCCATGCGCAAGTCCCTGTTCTCCCTGCTCGCCGTGGCCGCTGCCACCGCAATGACCGCCGGCGCCGCGCAGGCCGCCAACTACGCCATCGACCCCACGCACACCTTCGTGACGTTCGAGATCGGCCACTTCGGCACGACCACGAACCGCGCCCGCTTCGACAAGAAGCAAGGCACCGTGGAGTTCGACCGCGCGGCCAAGTCCGGCAAGGTGGACATCACCATCGACACCACCTCGGTGAACTCGGGCACGCCCCCGTTCGACAAGCACCTGCAAAGCGCCGACCTGTTCGATGCCGCCAAGCACCCCACCATCAAGTTCGTGTCCGACAAGTTCAGCTTCAACGGCGACAAGGTCAGCGAAGTGGCCGGCCAGCTCACGCTGCTGGGCAAGACCGCGCCCGTCACGCTCAAGGCCACGCAGTTCAACTGCTATGACAGCCCCATGCTCAAGCGCGAAGTGTGCGGTGGCGACTTCGAGGCCACGATCGACCGCACCCAGTGGGGCATGAACTACGGCGTGGAGTGGGGCTTCCCCAAGAACGTGCGCCTGGTGGTGCAGATCGAAGCCGTGAAGCAGTAATCACGGTCGTCACTGCCCGCAGGGCGCCGCTGGCGCCTTGCCCGAAAGCCACCCGCAGCCTCAGCGCAGCGGGTGGCTTTTTTCTTCATTGCGCACACCCCATCCAGCGGGGTGCAAGCTGCCCGAGGGTGTATTCAGGCGGCGTCCAGCGAGGCGTCCAGGTCCCAGCCCTGCGGCCGCCAGGCCCACACCACGTCCGGCCGCAGCGCGCGCAGGAAGGCGGTGTCGTGCGACACCACGGCCAACGCGCCCGTGAAGGCCCCCAGCGCGGCCTGCAAGGCGTCCACGGCATCCACATCCAGGTGGTTCGTGGGCTCGTCGAGCAGCAGCATCTGCGCGGGCTCGCACGACCACAGGGCGCAGGCCAGCGCGGCCTTGATGCGCTCGCCGCCACTGAGCACACCGGCCGGGCGATGCACCTTGTCCGCATCCAGCCCGAGTTGTGCCAGGTGCGTGCGCAGCGCGGCTTCGGGCAGCGGCGAGCCCAGTGCCCGCAGCCGATCCAGCACGCTGCATTGCGGGGGCAGCGCGGCGGTGTTGTGCTGATCCAGCCAGGCGGCCCGCACGCCGCGCCGCACACCGCCTTCAGGCACGCCATCCGGCGCCGCGACCAGCCGCAGCAGGCTGCTCTTGCCACACCCATTGGGCCCGGTGATCGCTATGCGCACGGGGCCACTCCACACGCCGTTCAGCGCAGGCAAGCCCGGTGGGGCATGCGGCACCTGCACCTGCTCGAACGCCAGCACCTGCCTGCCCGCCGGCACGGCGCTTTGCGGCAGCACCAGCGCCGCGGCTGCCTGCGCGGGCACGCGCAGGGCAGCCTCGCGCACGGCCTCGTTCAGCCGCTGGCGCTCTTGCTGCTGCCGCTCGTGCTCGCGGCCGGCGTGGGCCTGTGCGCTGTTCTTCCGGCGGTCGAGCAGGATGGACGCCTGGTTGGTGGTGCGCCCCTCCGCGCGCCCGCGTGCCGCGCGGCGCTGCTGGGCGTCATGCTCGCGCTGCAGCGCCCGCAGGCCCTGCTCGCGCTCGGTGCGCGCGTGGTCCAGCGCGGCCTGGGCGGCGGCGGCCTCGGCCTGGCGCTGGGCCTGGTACAGCCCCCAGTGGCCGCCATAGCGCTGCAGCCCGGCGGGCGACAGCTCCACGATGCTGCCCACCGCGCCCAGCAATTCGCGGTCGTGGCTGGCCACCAGCACGCCGCCCCGCCACTGCGCCAGCGATTCCATCAGCCATCGCCGGCCCGCGCGGTCAAGGTGGTTGGTGGGCTCATCGAGCACCAGCAGCTCGGCATCGGACAGGAAAGCCCCCGCCAGCGCCACGCGCATGCGCTCGCCCCCGCTGAGCCGCTGCGCGGCGTGTGCCGGCGGCAGGTGGCCCAGCCCCAGGGCGTGCAGCGCCTGCCGCCAGCGCGCGGGCAGGTCCCACCGCCCATCGGCCACGAGCAGGTCATCGGGCGTGCCTTCGCCCGCCTCCAGCCGCGCCAGGGCGCCCAGCGCCGGCCCCAGCCCTGCGACGTCAGCCACCGTGGCACCGGGCGCAGCAGCCACCTCCTGCGCCACCACATGCAGCGAAGGATCGCCCAGCACGGCGCCGCTGGCGGGCTGCAGCGCGCGCGCCGCGAGCCGCAGGAAGACGCTCTTGCCGCAACCGTTGGCACCCACGATGCCCGTCACGCCCGGGCCCAGGGACACCGTCAGCGGACGGCCCCACAGGGCCTGGCCGCCAGGCGGGCTCCAGCCAACCCCGGCGAACTGCAGCACGGCCTGGCCCGCGCCGGGCGCCGCATTGCCCTGCCTGGCAGGGGCCTGCGATGAAGGAGCAGAAGAAGATGATGATGGGAAATCAGCAGCCGAGGCTGCGGCAGCGCTGCGGCTGCCATGGGCGGATTCGCCCCCTGAAGGTGTCGCCATGCAAAAGCACTCCAAACAAGACATGCAACCACCTGGCCCGCAAAGGGCGGCAGGGGAACGGCTTGAAGAGGCTCAAAGGCGCATGGGAGTAATACCTCGGCACGAATGGGTGTGACTGCGGAATGTACCGCAAATCACCCACATAAAAATTAACTTAACGTAAATCAATTACGAATAGTAGAATTGCAGCCATCCATTTGAGGAGACACCGCATGAATGCCGCCCCGACGCCCGATCTGGCCACCCTGCCCGCGCCTGCCGCCATCCAGCAGCTGCACCACTACGCCTACAAGGCCCGCGACGCGGAAGAGACGCGCCACTTCTACGAAGACATCCTGGGCCTGCCGCTCTACCACATCATCCAGAGCGACTACGTGCCCAGCACGGGCGAGTACTGCCCTTACACACACTTCTTCTTCCGCCTGCGGGACGGCTCGTTCATCGCCTTCTTCGACCTGGGCGACGACGTGAAGGCCGAGCCCTCGCCCAACACGCCGCTGTGGGTCAACCACATCGCCTTCCGCGTGAACACGGTCGAGGAACTGGAGAACACCAAGAAGCGCCTGGAAGCCCATGGCATCGAGGTGCTGGGCGTGACCGACCACCACATCTTCCACAGCATCTATTTCTTCGATCCCAACGGCATCCGCCTGGAGCTGTCGGCCCAGCTGGCCAACGAGGAGCAGATGGCCAAGGACAGCACCGTGGCCCATGCGCGGCTCAACGAGTGGACGGCCCGCAAGGAGCAGTGGCGCAAGGAGCGCGCCGAGGGCAAGGTGGCCGCTCCGCTCAAGCCCGAGAACAATGACCGGCCGGAGTTCGTGCCCCACTGAGTGGCATGGCGCAGTTTTTTTGGGCCGAATTGGCCTTCATGGCTTACCCATAAAGCGCCAAATGCCATAAAAATTATAGCAAACCAACCTTGCGGCGGCGCAGCGCCCCCAGCCCCGCCAGCAGCGTGGAAAGCAAGGCCAGGCCGCCACAGTCCAGCGCAGGCACTGCAATCGCGCCATTGCCGGGCGGCGCGGCCACCGGGGCTTCGAAGGCGCCGATGTCGCAGGCCAGGCCGATGGGGCGTGCCACGCCACGCTGGTCCACCACTTCACAGCCGCTGCCCGCATCAATGGCGGGGCTGCCCGGCTGCAAGGCCATGGTCTGGCTGAAATAGCCCGCGCCGTTGTTGGCCAACGGGGCCAGGAGCGGGTCGGCCTGTGGCATCGATGCGCCACACGATTGTGCCGCCGTACCTCCAAACTGCAGATTGTTGCCCCCGTCGAACAACACGGCCCCTCCCTGGGTATTGCAGTTGATGCCACCCAAGGTGGCGCTGATGAGCGTGTTCCTCGCCGTGACCTGCGTGCCAGCGGCCCAGACAGAAATCGCCACGGTTCCGCTGTTGTTGGCGAAGGTGCTGTTGGCAATGCTGCCGCCCGCCACGCCGGTGATGCTGAGAGCGCTACCGGAGCCGTCTCCCAGGGAGTTGTCCACAAAGGTCGTGTTGGTGATGGACAAGGTGCTCGACGTGATCGGGTCGACATTCACCGCCCCGCCGGAGGACCCCGAAGCCGTGGACGAGTTGTTCTGGAACAGGCTTTGTGTGATGGTGAGGGCCGCGCCATGGTGGTCGATCGCGCCGCCGCCATTGGCGCTGATGTTGTTCTGCGCCACGAACTCATTCAGCGCCAGCGTGTCGTACTCACTATTGGCGTAGATGGCGCCGCCCCCATAGTCGGCCCTGTTGCCGATGGCGCGTACCCTTTGCAGGGTGACCTGGGAGCCCAGATTGCCCCCGGTAAACAGGGCGCCGCCGTCACCGCCCGCCAGCGTCCGGTTGTTGCGCAAGGTGACGTTGCTGAGCGATAGCGTCACGTTGTTGGCATAGATGGCGCCGCCGTGGTCCGCCTGGCCATTGACGAGCGTGAGCCCGGCCAGCGCATAGGTACCGGAGTTCATGTAGAAGTGACGCGCCACGAGGTTGGCATCCAGGGTAACGAGCCCGCCGCCGTCGAGGGTGGTTCCCGACGCCGGGGCTTTCATGCCCGTCAGCGTGATGGTGTGCGGGACTGCGCCACAGTTGAAGGTGATCTGGTTGCTACCCACCAGTGCCGCGTCCAGCGCAGCTTCGGTGCAACTGGCGGGCGTACCGGTGCCCACGACAACGGGGGCGGCATGGGCGGATGCGGTGCAGGCAAGGGCCGCAAGCAGTGCGTGCTGGGAGAAATAGTGAAGGCGCATGGGCGTGTTCGTAACATTCGGAAAACTGCGGCGATTCTTGGGAAACCGCCGCGCCCCGTCCGTGCCCAAAATGACAATCGCTGTGCCCAAAGTGACATGGGCACCAGGAGCCTTCAGCTGCCGCGCGCCTCGCTGGGCGACATGCCGAACTGCCGCCGGAAAGCGCGGCTGAAGGCCGATACGTCGTCGAACCCGCTGTCCAGCGCGATCTCCAGCACACGGCGGTGGCGCTGCGCGGGATCGGCCAGCATGGCGCGGGCGCGCATCAGCCGCTGCTCGCGCACAAAGTCGGAAAAGTACATGCCCTCCCGCGCGAACAGGCGCTGCACCTGGCGCGGGGTGAGGTGGTGCAGCCGTGCGATCTGCGCCAGGCTCAGGTCGGCCCGATCGATGCGGGCCAGGATGTCGCGGCGGATCAGCGCCAGGCGGGGCACGTCCACGGCATCCTGCGCAGGGGCCTGCGCCGTCGGTGCCAGCACACGCGCCACCAGCTCCTGCAGATGCGACAGGGCCGACTGCAGCAGCGGCGCGGAAAGCTCGGGGCTGCGGGCCAGCAGTTGCGCATAGCCGATCGCCAAGGCGGGCTCTGGCATGTCGGGCGACAGCATGCGCATCGGCGCCTCCTCCAGCCCCGCGACTCGCCGCGCCATGGCGGCATGCGGCACCTGGATGCAGGCGCTGGCCCCGCCCCGGAGATTGATGAACTCGTGCGCGCGGGCCTTGGAGACGATGGCGTAGCGGCCGCCGGACAGGTGGTGGCTTTCGCGCGGCGTGTGAAAAACGCCGCCGCCCCAGGCCACGGCCAGGTACAGGGCGTCGTCCCCGTCGCGAAGCATCTCGGGCGAGCGCCACATGCGGCTGGGTGTGCACTGGGTATGGACGTAGATGGAGTCGCCGCCCAGGGGCAGCATGGTGCTGGCGAAGTCCAGCCCGTCCTGGGTTGCGCCCGCGCCTTCGTAGGGCCGCAGCTCCACGCGCATCAATTCGCGTCCGTAGAACTCACGCAGCGCAGCGGTCTTGTCGCGGCCGGTGTAATCACGCGAGGTCAGGTGCAGGAGCTGGGGGGCTGCAGGCGTTGGGGACATGGCGGCTCAGGATATGGGCCGCCGCAGTGTAGCGGCCCCGCGCGATGCCTGCGCAGTTTCTTGATAAAAATCGGCTTCAGCGCCCACCAGCAGATCGCAGGTAGCTATCAATATGGTAGCTCCCCGGCAACGATAAAATGCATCCATCCTTTCCCCACGGCATCCCCAGGGATGCCGTTTTCATTGGCCACCATGAGCACCACCCCCACACAACCCGGCCTCGACAGCCTGTCCAAGTCTTTTGAACCCGCCGCCCTGGAAGCCCACTGGGGGCCCGAATGGGAACGCCGCGGCTATGGCGTCGCGGGATTCAGAGGCACGGGCGCGGCGCAAGCCGGCGAGCCGGCCTTCTCCATCCAGCTGCCTCCCCCCAACGTGACGGGCACGCTGCACATGGGCCATGCGTTCAACCAGACCATCATGGACAGCCTCACGCGCTACCACCGCATGCGTGGCTTCAACACGGTGTGGGTGCCGGGCACCGACCACGCGGGCATCGCCACGCAGATCGTGGTCGAGCGCCAGCTGCAGGAGCAGGGCATCAGCCGCTACGACATGGGCCCCACCCCGCCCGAGGCGCGCAAGAACTTTGTGAGCAAGGTGTGGGAGTGGAAGGAAAAGAGCGGCAACACCATCACCACGCAGATGCGCCGCATGGGCGACAGCGTGGACTGGAGCCGCGAGTACTTCACCATGGACGACAAGCTGTCCACCGTGGTCACCGACACCTTCGTGAAGCTGTACGAGCAGGGCCTGATCTACCGCGGCAAGCGCCTGGTGAACTGGGACCCGAAGCTGCAGTCCGCCGTGTCCGACCTGGAAGTGGAGAGCGAGGAAAAAGACGGCTCGCTGTGGCACATCGCCTACCCGCTGGCCGATGGTTCGGGCAGCCTCACGGTGGCCACCACCCGGCCCGAAACCATGCTGGGCGACGTGGCCCTGATGGTGCACCCTGAAGACGCACGCTACACGCACCTGATCGGCAAGATGGTCAACCTGCCGCTGTGCGACCGCCAGATCCCGGTGATTGCCGACGACTACGTGGACAAGGAGTTCGGCACGGGCGTGGTGAAGGTCACCCCCGCGCACGACCAGAACGACTACGCCGTGGGCCAGCGCCACAAGCTGCCCATGATCGTGGTGCTGACGCTGCAGGCCACCATCAACGACAACGCACCCGCCAAGTACCGGGGCATGGACCGCTTCGTGGCCCGCAAGGCCGTGGTGGCCGACCTGGAAGCCACGGGCGCGCTGGTCGAGGTGAAGAAACACAAGCTCATGGTGCCCATCTGCACCCGCACCGGCCAGGTGATCGAACCCATGCTGACCGACCAGTGGTTCGTGGCCATGAGCAAGGTGAGCGACCAGGACCCGACGGGCAAGAGCATTGCGCAAAAGGCCATCGACGCCGTGGCCACGGGCGAGGTGACGTTCGTGCCCGAGAACTGGGTGAACACCTACAACCAGTGGATGAACAACATCCAGGACTGGTGCATCAGCCGCCAGCTGTGGTGGGGCCACCAGATCCCGGCCTGGTACGACGAAGACGGCAACGTGATCGTGGCCCGCAGCGAAGCCGAGGCGCAGGCCAAGGCCCCCGGCAAGCTGCTGCGCCGCGACGAGGACGTGCTCGACACCTGGTACTCGTCCGCGCTCGTGCCCTTCAGCACCATGGGCTGGCCTGAACAGGGCGACAGCCCCACCGACGACTTCAACCTGTACCTGCCCAGCACCGTGCTGGTGACGGGCTACGACATCATCTTCTTCTGGGTCGCCCGGATGATCATGATGACCACGCACTTCACCGGCCGCGTGCCGTTCAGGCACGTGTACATCCACGGCCTGGTGCGCGACGCGCAGGGCAAGAAGATGTCCAAGTCCGAAGGCAACGTGCTCGATCCGGTGGACCTGATCGACGGCATCGCGCTGGAGCCGCTGCTCGACAAGCGCACCACCGGCCTGCGCAAGCCCGAGACCGCGCCCACGGTGCGCAAGAACACGCAAAAGGAATTCCCCGAAGGCATCCCCGCCTACGGTGCCGACGCGCTGCGCTTCACTTTCGCGGCGCTGGCCAGCCTGGGGCGCAGCATCAACTTCGACAGCAAGCGCTGCGAGGGCTACCGCAACTTCTGCAACAAGCTCTGGAACGCCAGCCGCTTCGTGCTGATGAACTGCGAGGGCCAGGACTGCGGCCTGAAAGAGCACACCAAGGAAGAATGCCAGCCCGGCGGCCCCGCCCACGGCTACATGGCCTTCAGCCAGGCCGACCGCTGGATAGCGTCGCTGCTGCAAAAGACCGAGGCGGAAGTCGCCAAGGGATTTGCCGAGTACCGGCTGGACAACGTGGCCAACACGATCTATGACTTCGTCTGGAACGAGTTCTGCGACTGGTACCTGGAGATCGCCAAGGTGCAGATCCAGACCGGCACCGAGGCCGAGCAGCGCGCCACGCGCCGCACCCTGATCCGCACGCTGGAAGCCATCCTGCGCCTGGCCCACCCCATCATCCCGTTCATCACCGAAGCCCTGTGGCAAACCGTGGCGCCCGTGGCGGGGCTCCAAGGCGAATCGGTCAGCATCGCCCGCTACCCCGAGGCGCAGCCGAGCAAGATCGACGAGGCCGCCATTGCGCACATGGAGCATGTCAAGGGCCTGGTGGATGCCTGCCGCACGCTGCGCGGCGAGATGAACGTCTCGCCCTCGACCCGCCTGCCGCTGTACACCGTGGGCGACACGGACTTCATGCGCGGCGTGGCGCCGGTGCTGCAGGCCCTGGCCAAGCTCAGCGAGGTCAAGGTATTCGACGACGAGGCCGCCTGGGCCGCCGCCGCGCAGGCCGCGCCCGTGGCCATGGTGGGCGAGGCGCGCATGTGCCTGCACATGGAAATCGACGTGGCCGCCGAGAAGACCCGCCTGTCCAAGGAAATCAGCCGTATCGAGGGTGAGATCACCAAGGCCAACGGCAAGCTGTCCAACGAAGCCTTCGTGGCCAAGGCGCCACCCGCCGTGATCGACCAGGAGAAAAAACGGGTGGCGGACTTCGGCACCACGCTGGGCAGATTGCGCGATCAACTGACACGCCTGGGCTGAAAACAGCCGCCATACTGCGTGGCGCAACGGGCCCCGCCCTGGCGGCGGGGCTCCATCCGACCCGATTACCTATCCCCAAAAGGAATTCCATGACTGTTGCCACCACCGTCCGCAAAGCCGTATTCCCCGTCGCGGGCCTGGGCACCCGGTTCCTGCCCGCCACCAAGGCCAGCCCCAAGGAAATGCTGCCCGTGGTGGACAAGCCGCTCATCCAGTACGCCGTCGAAGAGGCCTACGCCGCCGGCATCCGCCACATGATCTTCGTGACCGGCCGCAGCAAGCGCGCCATCGAAGACCACTTCGACACCGCCTACGAGCTGGAGGCCGAGCTGGAAGCCGCCGGCAAGAAGGAACTGCTGGCGCTGGTGCGTTCCATCCAGCCCGACGACATGGACTGCGCGTTTGTGCGCCAGCCCCGCTCGCTGGGCCTGGGCCATGCCGTGCTGTGCGCCGAGCCATTGGTGGGCAAGGAGCCGTTTGCCGTGCTGCTGGCCGACGACCTGATGGTGGGCCCCCAGGGCGGCCCACCCGTGCTGGCCCAGATGGCCACCGCCTTCCGCCAACAGGGCCGCTCGGTCATCGCCGTGCAGGAAGTACCGGAAGACCAGGTGCACAAATACGGCATCGTGGCCGGCGAGCCCGCAGGCGGTCCGCTGATCCGCATCGACCGCATCGTCGAGAAGCCCAAGGCCGACGTGGCACCCTCCCGCATGGGCGTGGCCGGCCGCTACATCCTCACCCCCGGCGTGTTCGACGAGATCCGCAACCAGCCGCGCGGCGTGGGTGGCGAGATCCAGCTCACCGACGGCATCGCGCGCCTGATGCAGAGCGAGGCCGTGTACGCCTTCCAGTACCAGGGCAAGCGTTATGACTGCGGCAGCAAGGAAGGCTTTCTGGAAGCCACAGTGGAACTGGCGCTGCAGCACCCTCAAGTGGGCGCGTCGTTCCGGGAATACCTGAAGGGCCTGAGCCTGTAGGCAGCGCCTGCACCGCGATCTGCGCGGCTGCATGACCAGAAAAAAAATCCTCCGGCAGCCCACCAGGGCTGTGGAGGATTTTTTGCCTTGAGGCACTGCTGTGGCCTGCGCCAGGCGCCAGCAGAAACCAGGCGAATTCCAGCGCCGCGTCGCCTGCCGAGCCCGTGGGCCCGGTTTGCCCAGGCTGCGCACGCGCCCCTCGCACAGTGGCGGCAGAGGGCAAGGCGCACCACCTCGTCAGGGTTTCGCTTCTATTTAACTACCTTCTGCGCAGGACGTGGATGTACTCCTCGCCCATCGTCTGCTGCTCCACCAGCTCGTTGCCCGTCTGTTTGGCAAAGGCCTGAAAGTCGCGCAGCGAGCCGCCATCGGTGGACACCACCTTGAGCAGCTGGCCACTGGCCATGTCCGCCAGTGCCTTCTTGGCCTTGAGGATGGGCAGGGGGCAGTTCAAGCCCCGGGTATCGATTTCTTTGTGGATGTCCATGGTCTTCATCAATCCTTTGGCGGCAGGTTGAGCCCCCGGCGGCGCTCTTCGTTTTCCTCTGCCGTGAAAAACACCGGTTCATGCCCTCGCGTGCGCAGCCAGTCCGCCAGCGCATAGCCCGTGCCGGCGGGCCAGCACCTGAGTTCGTGCAGGTCGTAGAACCGGTGGTCCACCAGCTCGGGTGACAGCCGCACCTCACCCTCGGCCACCACATGGTAGGCAATGATGATCTGGTTCATGCGCAGAAACTCGTAGGCCCCCACCAGCGTGGTGGAGCGCACGTCGAGGTTGGTTTCCTCCTTGACCTCGCGCGCGATGCCTTCCTGCGGCGACTCCCCGGCCTCCATGAAGCCCGTGATCAGCGCAAACATCTTCGCGGGCCAGGCCGCGTTGCGGGCCAGCAGCACCTTGCCATTCACCTCCACGATCGCGGCCAGCACGGGCGTGGGATTGTTCCAGTGCGTCCAGCCGCAGGCGGGGCAGCGCAGGCGCTCCTTGTCGCCACCGTCCTCGGCCAGCGTGATCGGCTGCAGCGCGGTGCCGCAGTGGGTGCAGTAGCGGGTTTCGTAGTGCATATGCTCTTATTTTGATAGCTATCGGCGCTTTCCTATCCAGCGCAGACGGCCCATTTTCATTGCAAGGAAGGTGAAGGGGTCGCCTTCGCTGCCTTTCGTCCTCAGGCGGGGAACACCCCCGTCGACAGGTAGCGGTCGCCCCGGTCGCACACCACGAAGACGATGGTGGCATGGCTGTCGCGCGCCGCGATCTGCTGCGCCACCCAGCAGGCCCCCGCCGCCGAGATGCCCGCGAAGATGCCCTCTTCTCGCGCCAGACGGCGGCACATGTCCTCGGCATTGTCCTGGCTCACATACACCAGCTCATCCACCGTGCTCGCGTCATAGATCTTGGGCAGGTACTCCTGCGGCCACTTGCGGATGCCGGGAATGCGCGAGCCTTCCTCGGGCTGCGCGCCGATGATCTGGATGGCCGGGTTCTTCTCCTTGAGGAAGCGCGACACCCCGGTGATGGTGCCCGTGGTGCCCATGGCGCTCACGAAGTGCGTGATGCGCCCGCCGGTCTGCTCCCAGATCTCGGGGCCCGTGGTTTCGTAGTGGATGCGCGGGTTGTCCTGGTTGGCGAACTGGTCCAGCACCTTGCCCTCGCCGCGCTTTTGCATGGCCTCGGCGAGGTCGCGCGCATGCTCCATTCCACCGCTCTTGGGCGTGAGCACAAGCTCCGCGCCAAAGGCCTTCATGGTCTGCGCGCGCTCGATGGAGAGGTCTTCCGGCATCACCAGCACCATGCGGTAGCCCTTGATGGCGGCCGCCATCGCCAGGGCGATGCCGGTGTTGCCCGACGTGGCCTCGATCAGCGTGTCCCCAGGCCGGATGTCGCCCCGCTCCTCCGCGCGCCGGATCATCGACAGGGCGGGCCTGTCCTTCACCGACCCCGCGGGGTTGTTGCCCTCCAGCTTGCCCAGCACCACATTGCCCCGCGCCGCGTTGTCCTGGGCCCCAATGCGCTGCAGCGCCACCAGCGGCGTGTTGCCCACCGCGTCTTCAATCGTCGGATATTTCATGCGCCCTACTGTGCCATAATTTGCGGCTTCACGAATTCCAGCCCGGGTGGTGAAATTGGTAGACGCAGGGGACTCAAAATCCCCCGCCGCAAGGCGTGCCGGTTCGATTCCGGCCCCGGGCACCATCTGATCGTCTCAGACCCGATCAGGACCCCTCAAAACCCGCATGTCTCCTAGGCATGCGGGTTTTTTCATTGTCTCGCCCCATCTCAATCGGTAGCATGACATACCGTCATAAAGACGGTACTTTCGACGGTATCAGCCAGATACCGCCAGTGGAGATACCGTCACAAAGGGGATGAGATGGCACTTAACGATACCGCTGTCAAAAACGCCAAGCCCGGGGACAAGCCCAGCGGTTACAAGATGGCCGACAGCGATGGCATGTACCTTTTGGTGAAGGGACAGGCCAAATACTGGCGCATGGACTACCGCTTCGCCGGTAAGCGCAAGACGCTGGCGCTGGGCGTCTACCCTGAAGTTTCCCTCGCGAAAGCCCGCCAGCGGCGCGACAAAGCCAAGGAACAACTGGCCGACGACATCGACCCCAGCGGCGCGAAACGACAAGAAAAGCAAGCCAAGGCCGATGCGGTAGCACACAGTTTCGAACTGGTGGCACGTGAATGGCTCGGTAAAACCGCTGCGGAACGATCAGCCAACACACAGAAGAAGATCACTTCATGGCTGGAGAAGGACGTCATCCCCTACATCGGCAAGATGCCAATTTCGGCAATCGGTCCAAGGGATGTCCTCGCCGCCCTGCGAAAGATGGAAGCACGGGGCGCTCTTGATAGTGTTCAGCGGGTCAAACAAGTCACTGGGCAAGTCTTCCGGTATGCCGTCGCCATCGGCGCAGCCGAACGGGATGTCACGCAAGACCTGAAAGGTTCTCTTGCAAAAGCAACTCCCGGGCATTTCGCCGCCATCACCGACCCCAAAAAACTCGGTGAACTACTACGCGCGATCCACGGCTACAGCGGTCATCCCTACACCGTTGCGGCCCTGAAGCTGTCACCACTGGTGTTCGTTCGCCCCGGCGAACTGAGAACTATGGAATGGCGTGAAATCGATTTCGATACTGCTGAGTGGCGCATCCCCGGCAGCAAGATGAAGATGAAGACCGATCACATAGTTCCGTTGTCCACTCAGGCGCTGACCATCCTCAAAGACATGCAACCGGCTACAGGTCACGGGACATACGTTTTCCCCAGCATTCGAACTGGTGAACGTCCTATGAGCGATAACACCATCAATGCCGCCTTGCGCGGAATGGGATACCCGAAGGAAGTTCACAGCGCCCACGGCTTCCGGGCAACCGCCAGAACCATCATGGATGAGGTGTTGGAAGAACGGGTTGACCTGATAGAACACCAACTGGCCCACGCGGTGAGAGACGTGAACGGACGTGCCTACAACCGCACAGCGCACCTGCCCGCCAGACGGGCAATGATGCAGCGATGGGCCGACTATCTGGACAAGTTGCGTACCGGGGCGACAGTGATTCAGTTGAAAACCGCGTAACAGTCGTCCACGCAGAACCCCGACAGACGCCCCTAATGAAGCCAGCGGACAACACTTCATTCCCCTCCACTGGGGCAATCTACTTGCGAGCCATACAGGTTCTGAATCCCCGTAGTCGGCATCAATGGCGTTCTGACATGACGGCATTGCGCACGGCCATGGATCAACTGATCGAAGGCGAATACGCCAGAGAACTAGAACAGTTCAGCGATGAATTCGCTCAGCGGCTGGTGGAAGAAGGTGGATGGGAGCTTCAGTTTGTTCCCAGCTACATGCGCGATGAAGACGGGACGGTCCACATCACACACGAAGATGTCAAAGCCCTGCTGGAAAACTGGCCCGATCCAACCCGACTCCCCGATGGTTTTCCGGATCAGAAAATCAGCGACATCGAAGCCCTTGAAGAAGTCGTCCGCCTGCGACGCAAGAGTGACCAGACAGACTTTCCATCTGAGGCCCAAGCCTACGCATTGATGGCCCTAGAGAAGATTTTCACGATTGATGCCTTGGTGTCGAAGTACCCTCCGCGAGAGCTGCCTGCAGATACTCTTTTGCGCGCCACCGCTGCGGCCATCGAATCCATGGAAATGGTCTGCGCGGCAGAACGAAGACTTGTTCAGGAAAAGCTGCCTGCGGGCACCGCCGATCATGTGCGTAAGCTTGAATCCGAAGCGCAGGACGTTGCCAGACGCTCCATGGCGGAATCCGGCGCGAGAAGTCGATGGGCCAATAGTCCGAAGACAGCCGCCAAACAGCAGGTCAAAGAATGCTGGGAAATGTGGCACCGCGACCCAGGGCGCTACAGAAGCATGAAGGAATTCGCTTTCGACATGCTTTCCAAGTACCAAGCACTAGAAAACCCTGAAACCATTCAGCGATGGTGTCGCACTTGGCAAGCAGAGGTTGCCAGCAGCGTCACTACCATGCCAGCACGATCATGAAATGGACAACATGAGGTCCTGAGAAATCAGGATAGTCATGCTGCAATCACTCCATGCCGCCAATCACTGGGAGAAGCGGAAAACAACATGGAGTACACATGGTTCAACTTAATTCATCCATCCGGCCCAAGGCCGCAGCAGAGTATCTGGGTATCAGTCCCGCCACGTTGTGGCGCTGGGCCAAAGAGAGAAGCGACTTTCCCAAGGCCCGAAAACTAAGTTCGCGTTGTACCGTGTTCGACGCAACTGAACTGCAGAACTGGCGTGACGCAGCACCGCCCGTTCATCGTCCGGAGAACTTGCACTAGCGGCCGACCCCAAAAATAAGATCAAAATGATTCGATTATTCAGATCATTTTGATCTTATCCACATAAAATGGCGTTGCTTATTCGCCCTTGGAACCTCCATGCCGACCATAGAACGCGCCATTGAGATTGCTGCAACCGCCCACACTGGACAACGCGACAAGGCTGGACAGCCCTACATATTGCACCCGCTTCGGGTCATGTTTCGCGTCGATGGCGAACATGAACAGATGGCAGCGGTTCTGCATGATGTCGTCGAAGACACTTCCATAACCATCGACGATCTTGCACGAGAGGGATTTCCACCTGAAGTCCTGCGAGCCGTCGCAGCGTTAACCAAGCTTCCTGGCGAAACACGGCTTGAAGCGGCAGCTCGGGCCGCCGCTGACCCCGTCGCCAGGAAGGTGAAGCTGGCGGACAACGCAGAAAACATGGACCTGTCGCGCATTCCAAATCCAACGGACAAGGACTATGCGCGATGCCGTGAATACGCTGAAGTGCGCGAATTGTTGCTGGCATGGAAAACAACATAGGGCACTCTGAACGCACAAGGCAACCCAATAGGATCACCATGACTGAACCGCATCGCACCACCATTGACTCTCTACTTCCTTCCAGGCCGGAGAAGACGCCCGGAAATACCCCGAAAGTACAGTTTTCCGTCCATAGGACGGGAGGGAAACTCTATTTCCTGAATCAGACAGCGCTGGTGTTGGACAAGGTCACCAACAGTTCTGTGGGGCTTGTCAGGACCGACGACGAAGGCGGAGGTGCTGCGACCTCGGAATTTACGATCTCTTATGACTTGGTGCAGCCCGGCGAGGCTGTCCTGCTAGACGAGTTTGACGACTACTTTGACGCTGACTCGGTCATCGGAACATTCATTGATGTGCAAGTAGATGGCGAAAGTGAATCATTCAGCGTCTTTGGCAAGGGTGGTTCCAGCTCGAAAGCTCTGAAGAAATTCTCTTAATGGGCAACCAAACGCATTGCAGGACTCTTTTCTAGATTAATGAAACAAGACAGCACCATCGCCACGTTGTCGGCGGGCCAGCGCCTGCGTCTGGCCTTCATCGAGTTTCGGGTCTGGTTTTACGGAGGAGTGGCCCGCAAGCACGTGTTGGAACGCTTTGAAGTAGCGACTGCCGCAGGTACCCGCGACTTGATGCTGTACAAGCACCTTGCGCCCCACAACGTCAGCTACGAACAAAAGCAGTATCGGTATCTGCCGACTTTCCAGCCTTTGTTCCAACACGATCCGGACAAGGTTCTCGCAGCGCTGACGACGGGGACAACTGCCGCAGACACCGGCACCAGCGGCGAAACCATTTCCCATGCAACGCCCAAGCGTCTGAACCAACCAGACCTGAACACCCTTGCCACCGTCACGCGAGCTATTCATAAGGGACAGGCGCTTGGACTCACCTACCTGTCCATGAAAAAAGGCCCCAGTCCTCGGGTCATCGTGCCCCACTCGCTTGTGGATTCAGGGCTTCGCTGGCACGTCCGGGCGTTTGATCGGACCAAAGGACATTTCCGCGATCTGGTGCTGACGCGCATGGAAGATGTGCGCGCTCTGGTGGACTGCCCTACCCCATCACCGCAGGAACTGATCAGCGCCGACACGCAATGGAATCGCATGTTCACGCTGACCTTGATACCCCATCCATCGCGCCCGCATCCGGAGGTGATTGCAAAAGACTTTGGAATGCATGATGGAAGATTGAGGGTATCGTTACGCGGCGCGGTGGCTGGTTACGTGATGCGCCAGTGGCAAGTCGATTGCAGCCCAGACGCCAGCATGCGAGGGTCTGAAATTAGGCTGCGTCTGCTGGACCCGACAGAACTAAGCGACGCAGGTAGCTCTGCACTCGCCCCCGGTTTCGAATTTCCCAGCGAGGAAGGTGCCGAACCCGACGTTCGCAAGACAGTTGCTGCACGTCCCTAGCAAGACGATTCGGGTTGCTTTGCGCTGTAGCGTCCACCGTAAGAAAAAACCAAATGACAACAGCCAAGCAAACCTTGAACACAAACATCCACGCGGAGGAAATTTCGTCTGTCCTCTGCGAACTTGATCCCATGCGAACAGGCTGCAAAGGTGACGATGCCATGCAGGATGAATACGAATTTCAAGCCCAAGAAATCGCATCAATGATCGGCGCGGGCGCTCCCATTCGCGAAGCTGTTATTCAAGTGTTCGACAAATGGTTCTGGGAGGATTGCCTGATTTCTGGCACCAGCACCAGTCGCCTTGACGCCATCGTAGAAAAAATCTCAAAAATCACTTGCTGACCCAACAATGACTGACGCCAACAACAAGTCGCCTCTGATCGCCATTCTTGATGCCTACCGAAATGCATCGGTCACCGAACGCGAGAAAGGAACGTACTTTGAAGAACTGACCATCTGCTACCTGCGCAACGAAGCCACGTACAAAGACCTGTACAGCGATGTTTGGACGTATGCGCAATGGGCCGAACTTCAGGGAATTCCCAAGAATGACGCGGGAATCGACTTGGTCGCGAAGACCGCTGACACAGGTGAATTTCATGCCATCCAATGCAAGCTGTACGCGCCCACATACCGCCTACAGAAAAGCGATATCGACAGTTTTTTCACTGCATCCGGCAAGAAGATTTTCTCCCGTCGCGTCATTGTCAGCACGACAAACATCTGGAGCGACAACGCAGAAAACGCGTTGATTGACCAGCAGCCCCCAGTCACCAAGATTGATCTGCATGACTTGGAAAACAGTCAGATTGACTGGGCCAAATACCAACCCAATCAGGCACCGGTACTCAAGCCAAAGAAGTCGCTTCGCCCGCACCAACAAAGCGCCCTTAACGCGACGCTGGCAGGTTTTGAACGCGAAAGCCGTGGCAAGCTGATCATGGCCTGCGGAACGGGCAAAACCTTCACCAGCTTGAAGATTGCTGAAGCCTACGCAGGCGCAGGTAAACACGTGTTGTTCCTGGTGCCCAGCCTCTCCCTTCTGTCGCAAACCCTGACCGAATGGACGCAGGAAAGCACAACCCCGCTACATAGCTTCGCCGTCTGTTCCGACAGTGATGTCGGCAAGCACCGCAAGAAAGACGACGACGTCGTACAGACGTTCACGCACGAACTGCGTTACCCCGCAACGACTGACCCGGCGCGGCTGGCGCTGGAAATGGGCAAGCGTCACGATGACGCGCACATGAGTGTGGTGTTCAGCACCTACCATTCCATCGAAACCATCAGCAAGGCGCAGAAAGAAAACGGTCTTCCCGCTTTCGATCTGATCATCTGCGACGAAGCACACCGGACCACAGGCGCCACCTTTGACGATGACGACGAAAGCAATTTCGTCAAGGTACATGACGCTGGCTTTATTCAGGCGAGCAGACGCCTGTACATGACGGCGACGCCGCGCATTTATGGCAACAACGCAAAGGCCAGCGCAGAAAAAGACAACGTCGTCTTGTGTTCCATGGACGATGAAAACCTGTACGGCCCCGAGCTGTATGTCATCACCTTTTCCGAAGCCGTGCGCTTGGGGCTGTTGTGTGACTACAAGGTCATTGTTCTGTCCGTCGAAGAAAGCCACGTCAATCGCCGTATTCAAGAGCTGTTACGCAGTGCAGACAACGACCTGCGCGTAGACGATGCGGCCAAGATCATCGGATGCTGGAAAGCACTCGCCAAACAGGAACTGACTCCGGATTTGATTGGCGATACCAATCCGATGAAGCGCGCTGTGGCGTTTTGCCAAGTCATTGAAACCAACAAGGGCGCAAAGGTCCACAAAGTCAGTTCCAAGAACATCGCCAACATGTTTCAGGCGGTGGTTCAGGCATACCAAGACAGTGAAAATTTGGATGACGAGGAGTTGCAGGCGAGCCCCGCCTACAGCCTCCAATGCGAGGCAGAACACGTGGATGGCGGAATGAACGCCAGCGCGAAAGAAAGCAAGCTTTCATGGCTCAAGGACGAGCCGCCAGAGAACACCTGTCGAATCCTCAGCAACGTGCGCTGCCTGAGTGAAGGTGTAGATGTTCCGGCCTTGGATGCCGTCCTGTTCCTGACGCCTCGCAATTCACAGGTGGATGTGGTGCAATCCGTAGGCCGGGTCATGCGCAACGCGCCCGGTAAGAAGCGCGGTTACGTGGTGCTGCCCGTAGTCATCCCTGCCGGTGTTGAGCCCCACGAAGCCCTGAACGACAACAAGACCTACAAGGTGGTCTGGGAAGTCTTGCAAGCCCTGCGTTCACACGACGACAAGTTCGACGCCATGGTCAACAAGCTGGAACTGGTCGGCAACGACCGATCCAAGATCGAAATCATCGCCGTCAGCGACAAAATCCAGCAAAAGTCGAAGCGCAAGAAAGACGAAAACGGCGTCAAGAACAAGACCGCTGGTCGTGGTGGCAGCACCATAGGCCGGAAGGAAGCCAGGGGCCCCAGCCAAGAGGATATGCAAAGCGAACTTCAGTTCGAAGTGGGCGAAATCGAGAAGGCCATCTATGCCAAATTGGTTCAGAAGGTCGGCAATCGCCACCACTGGGAAGATTGGGCCAATGACATCGCCAAGATCGCTCACACGCATATCGATAACATCCAAGCCATCTTGGACAACCCGGCAAACATTGAAGAGCGGAGAGCGTTCAACGCCTTCGCAAATGAACTGCGTGACGACCTGAACAACAGTATCAGCGACGGTGAAATTGTCGAGATGCTGGCCCAGCACATGATCACTAAGCCGGTGTTCGACGCGCTGTTCAGCGACTACAGCTTCGCACAACACAACCCCATGTCCAAGGCCATGCAGGGTGTTCTGGACGCCCTGCATCAACACAATCTGGACAAGGAAGCCAGCACTCTGCAGAAGTTCTACGACAGTGTGAAGATGCGTGCAGAGGGTATCGACAACGCTACCGGAAAACAAAAAATTGTCGTGGAGCTGTACGACAAATTCTTCCGGAATGCTTTCCCCAAGATGACCGAGCGTCTAGGGATCGTCTACACGCCTATTGAAGTCGTGGACTTCATCCTGCATAGCGTCAACGATCTGCTTAAAAAGGAATTCAATCAGACTCTAGGAAGTAAGGGCGTACACATCATCGACCCGTTCACCGGCACCGGTACGTTTATTACTCGCTTACTTCAATCTGGGCTGATCAGTCCGGATGAACTCCCCCACAAGTACAAGCAGGAGCTACATGCCAATGAAATCGTCTTGCTGGCGTACTACATCGCAGCCATCAATATCGAAGCGACGTATCACAGCCTGATTGGAGGTAAGTACGTTCCGTTTGAAGGTATCTGCCTGACTGATACCTTCCAGATGTACGAAAAGGATGACTTGGTCGATGCGCTGATGGTGGATAACAGCGCACGCCGCAAGCGGCAAAAGAAATTGGATATTCGGGTTATTGTTGGAAATCCACCGTATTCCATCGGGCAGGGCAATCAGAACGACAATAACCAAAATGTTAGCTATCCCGAACTTGATCGGCAGATTGAAAAAACTTACGCGGCACGCTCCAATGCCGCCCTTTCTAGAGGGCTTTATGACAGCTACATTCGCGCTATTCGCTGGGCATCCGACCGCATCGGCAATGCGGGTGTGATTGGCTTTGTAACAAACGCAGGATTTCTGGAGGCCACCTCCGCTGATGGCTTGCGGAAGTGCTTAGCAGACGAATTTTCTAGCATTTATGTTTTTCATCTACGTGGCAACGCACGTACAAGCGGTGAAACACGTCGAAAAGAAAAAGACAACGTATTTGGAATGGGGAGCCGCGCACCAATTGCCATTTCTATTTTGGTTAAAAACCCGAATTCTGCAAAGCATGGGAGCATCCACTTTAACGACATCGGTGACTATCTGAGTCGTGAAGAAAAACTCGAAAAAATTGAAAACTACGTAAGCGTATCTGGCATTACGGACTGGCATACCATCACACCTGACAATCATGGCGACTGGTTGAAGCAGCGTGATGATAGCTTTGGAGATTTTTTGGCTTTTGGAGATAAAAAAGGCGACTCCCCAACGCTCTTTGAAAATTATTCTCAAGGCGTTGTGACAAATCGCGATGCCTGGGCCTACAACGCGAGCAAGATCAGTCTTAAATCCAACATGAGCCGCATGATAAACTTCTACAACACAGAAGTTCAGCGATTTAACAATACCTATCCGGCACTGGAAAAGAAATCCCGAGAGGCTGTTGTAGATAGTTTTATCAACACCAATCCAGAGAATATTAGTTGGACACGGGCTTTGAAACAAGAGTTAGTTAAAAATCGAACTTTCGATTATGAAGACACAGCTCTGACCCCATCACTCTATCGCCCATTTACAAAGCAATGGCTTTATTTCAATCGTACCTTTAACGAGATGGTGCTTCAAATGCCACGCATCTTTCCCGATGCGAAGTCCAAAAATCTCGCAATTATGGCGAAGGGCAATTGGCGTGGCGAGGGCCATTTTGTGGTGATGATCGATAATATTTCATGCCTGCAACCTGATGGCGGTGCGCAATGCTTTCCTCTCTATCTCTACGATGAAGATATTAAGATCGAAGGCAGCACTGGCGACATGTTTACTGAGCAGGCCGCAACTTCGCGCAAACGCCGAGATGCCATTACCGATATAGGTTTATCGTATTTCCAACAGGCTTATTCTGGACAGACTATCAGCAAAGAAGATGTCTTTTATTACGCTTACGGGCTTCTACATTCAGCCGAATACCGCGAACGCTATGCAGACAATTTAAGCAAGGAATTACCACGTATTCCTCGCGTAAAAGCCGCAGACGACTTTTGGGCATTCAGCAAGGCTGGCCGTGACTTGGCGCATTGGCACTTGAACTACGAAACGGTGGAGCCTTACCCGTTGACGATTGACGCCAAGGGTGTGCAATCCGATGCAGACTATTGCGTAGAAAAAATGAAGTTCGCCAAGAAGGGGGACACGTCCACCGTCATCTACAACGGCAAGATCACGCTGCGCGATATTCCCGCCGAAGCATGGGACTACGTGGTGAACGGTAAGGCGGCGCTGGACTGGGTTATGGAACGCCAGTCGGTCAGAACTGACAAGGCCAGCGGCATCGTGAACGATGCGAACGACTGGGCAGTTGAAACCATGGGTAACCCGAAATACCCGCTGGAACTCTTCCAACGGGTCGTAACCGTCAGTCTGGAAACCCAGAAGATTGTGGCGGCGCTGCCCAAGCTGGATATTTGATTTCCCGTGTGGGTGTCTGCAGGCCAGTCAGGGGGCATCCCTGTTTCGCCTGCCTCTCATTGCGCCTGATGTTTCCGCCCCTTAGTACATCAGAAATTTACTTCTGGAGAAACTAATGCGACGTGACATCAAGGCTGGATATGTGGAGTGGATGGCGAAAGAGATTGACGGCAAAAAAGTCATTGCCTTCACATTGAAGTTCCGTCAGTGGCTAGATGGCGGGCATCTGACCCAACCGATTGCCGTTGCAACGGTTCGCCGGTTTTACAACGGCCTATGCAGGGAGGCATACGGTCCTCTGGCAACACGCCGCAAGAACCCAGCCAAACTCCAATTCATGGTTGCCTACGAAGGTGAGGTCAGTCGCGAAGACCATACCAAGGCGCGATTTCATGCGCATGGCGTGATAGAGGTTCCAAAAGGTTTGACTCGCAGCACATACGAAAACATCTGTGAAACAGCTTGGACAAGCCTCAAATGGGCGGACCCCAAAGCCCATGATTTCAAGCAGTACAGGGACGAAGGCTGGCTGAAATACATGCTGAAAAATCGCACGAAAGCCGACGTAGATGAGTCTATTGACTACGCTCTATTCAATCCCTACAGCTACCGCCATGAACTTGAAATCGCGCGCGCCGCGTGAAATTTCGGAATTCCTAAGTATGGCTAGAGACGCTTCCAGCGCCTTGACTGGACTTTGCGATGATGCAGCCGTATTGACGTATCAGCAGCGAAACCCTTGCACCGATGAGACTATCTGAGAGCAGTTACGACGACTGCTAATAGATAACTATGGTCTTCTGAAATTTGAATCCATGATTTCAGTTGGCCCAGATCGATGAAAGAGATGGTCAGACCGCCCAGATCAAAGAGGTCCACCGAGGAATGCGAAGGAATGACCTACGGGAACATTCCAACGTGATGCCGATGGCGAGAGTCCCGAAACCCCGAATTCATCGCATCCGAAAAGTACGATCACAAGGACACCGAATTTCAATTTTTCAGTGATGTCCCCGTATCAACGGGTACAGTCCTGAAACCTCCAGCCTTAGACCGTCTGAGTGCCGCCACAAGCCAGAGACTTTTGAAAATGACGGCACTTTTGTCGGTACATTTCAAAACAAAAACCGTCAAACCCAATATCCATGAGGCTTACAGGACACTTTTCGATTCCGGCCCCGGCACCATCGACTAGTCCGGAAGAGTCCAAACTCTTCCGGACTTTTTTATTTTTCCTTTGAAATCAGCATCTTGGCTGTCCGTCCCCGTCCAGACCAGTCCACCCCCATCCGAGAAAATTGGGGGCACATTGGGGGGCACATTTTAAAAAAATGGGGGCACCGATGCACCTCAGGGCCACTGCCCTGGCGGAGTTCGAAAAGCGCTCACGCAGGCCGTGGCGCTGAGGGGGCACGGGCCGGAACCCTCGGGCAGTGGCGGGCACGCAAAGGATGGACGGGCCCGCGACGCAGGAAGTTCATCTGAAAGCGTCTCAAGGCCATTGGCGCTGGAGCTGGGGTGCAGTTGCGGCGAGTGGAGGCGGCTGCGACGACCTGAGCGTCACGTGAACAGGGGCCAGGCACAGGTCTGGCGCCAAAAAGCAAAAAAGCCCCGGCAGTGATGTCGGGGCTTTTCTTTTTGCGCCATCAGATCATCGTCCAGCGCTTCGCCAACCCCTTCGGCTCAGGCCCGCCAATGCTGCGGCCATCAGCGCCGTCAACGCCACACCAAACGGGGACAGTCCCGGAACTGGTGTAGGGCCGGGGCCCGCCATAGCCGTGGGCGTCACCGCAGCCGAGGTCAACGACACGGGACCCAGGCCATTTGGGTGCTGCGCTCGCACCGTGAATGTGTAGGGAGTGCCATTCACCAATCCAGTGACAGTACAGCTCGTCGCGGGTGCTGCCACGGAGCAACCCGGTCCGGCGTTCGATGTCACGGTGTAGCTGTCTGGCGGGTTGCCTCCGGTGTCCACAGGAGGCGCCCAGCTCACAGTGACCTGCGCGTTGCCGGGGACACCGGCTGGCGTTCCCACAGGGTCTGTGAAACGAACCAATCGCCCCTCGGACGGAACACCGTCAACGATAAGCCGCGCCATGTAGAGCCCGGCGGGTAAGGTGCCCAGCGGGGGCGAGGTGAAACTGGTAGCGGTATGGCTGGCGGGAGCCCATAAGCTGATCGCGCCGTTCTCCGCGCGTTGCAGCTGAAGCTGAGGCGTACTGGTACCTGTGCCGCCCGTAAAACCCGTTCCGTTGAGAATCAACGCCGCGCCTGCACGCTGAAGCAGCGGCAATGCATTCGTCACCGCAGCAGGCCCAGGCGGCACGGCTGGGACATAACGGTCCACCGCGCTATAGAAAGTGAGGCTAGGATTGCTCGAGAACCCGCCCGTCAACAGTACATCGCCATTGGGCAACAGATTGGCCGTCCCGTTCTCCCGCGCTGTTCCCATGGAACCTGCTGGCGACCAGTTTCCCGTTGCTGGGTCATACAACTCCGCTATGGGCTGCGTATTTCTTGCGATATCCGAGCCCCCCGCCATCAGCACCAAGCCAGAGGAAAGTACTGTCGCATGGGCCAGCGGCGAGCCCATTGCACCGTTGCGGGGAAAGTTCAGGGCCCCGGTGGCGGTCCACGTATTGGCCACAGGATCGTAGATTTCTGCATGCGTTGTAACGCCGCCGGCTGTAAAGCCACCTGCGAGCAATACTCTGCCGTCCGCTAGCAGCGTCAGGCTCGCATAGTGACGCGGCACGAGGGGCGCCGCCGCCAATGACCATGTGCCTGCAACAGGGTCGTAGAGTTCCGCGACGGGGACTTCGCCCCCTGCGTTGAACCCTGAAGCCACCAGAACACGGCCATCCCGCAGCAACACGGCGCCATGGGCTCGATGAACCACCGACATGCTCCCAGTCGCCGTCCAGGTGCGCGTTTCGGGGTCATACAGTTCGGCCGTATTGAGATTGCTTCCTCCTGCCACCAGAACTTTGCCATTGGCGAGCAACGTCATCGACGGCAGCGAGCGAGATGCGGACTGTGTGCCAGCCGGGAGCCAGGTGTTGGCCACAGGGTCGTACAGCCGGGCATTCAGGCTGCCATCAGAGCGCACAAGCACATGGCCCGTGCCCAGCGTGACGGCTTCGGTCACATTGCCGGCAATCCCAGTGCCGCCTATTGATGACCAGGAGCCGCCCGAATATCGCTCACCGGTGGCGACGAATCCCAGGCGGTTAACGCCGTTGAAAACAGCCACGGAGCCGTCATCCAGCAGCGCCCCCGCGTGTTGCGCCCGGGGATCCGCCATGGGAGCGTCGACATTCCAGCCGACCGCGGCAAGTGCATGAAACTGCCACAGCAGGGTCACCAGACCAAGGGTTGCCGGGCGTGCCAATTGCCGAATGGGGGTTGCTTGGGCAGTGCGTCGAATCAACTTCATAGGTCCTTCTGTCGGGCTTGTGAAACAAAGGTGCATGGCGGTCCCACCGGCGCTCAAAAATCACGATCGCCCTCGGGCAGCCGCGGAAGACTACACGGTTTTTTCGCGGGGGGTTAGTCGCCTTCTGGGGCCACATACACGCCAGACAAAGAGCGCGGCCACCACTCAGAGAGCTGACATAAGGTAGCGAATCGGCCAAAAAATGTCTACTTTCAGCCGGGTTCGGCCGCATTGTCGCTACAGGAACGCAACGTACCGGCCACGTGTTGTGCGCTGGGGCGCCCCCGCAAAAAGCCTTCAGATCCCATCCTCTCCCAGCAGCGTCAATCCACCCGCCAAGCTTTGGCAGGCCTCGCGGCCATGGGCCTGGCCCCAGGGACTACAGCTGAAAGCCCGCGTCCCCCAGGCCCGGGCGTTCCATCAAGAAAAGCAGGTAGAGGATGCGTGATGGATCACAGAGGGCCCCAGCGCAGGCCCTGCACCACCCCATGCCCCCAGCTACACCAGCCGCCTGATCGGCCGCTTCTTCCAGATGGCGTGGAAATAGATGGCCTGCAGTGCCAGCGCACACAGGTACGTGAGCGGGTAGCTGGCCCAGATGCCTTGCAGGCCCAGCAGGTGCTGCAGCGCGTAGGCCAGCGGCACAAGCAGCAAGGTGAGGCAGGACAGGGAAATCACCGTGGGCACGCGCACGGTTCCTGCCGAGCGCATGACGCCGGTGAACACGCTGGCCAGCCCAAACGCGAGGCTGCCCCACACCGTGACGCGCAGAACGGTGGCGGCCAGGTCCACCACGGCGGGATCGCGGGTAAACAGGCTGGCGACTTGCGGTGACACCACCGCCACCAGCAGGGCCAGGCTGCCGGTCAGCGCCAGATTCATCCACAGGCCGACCCGCGTGACATGCGCAACATCCTCCGGCTTGCCGGCACCAATGGCTTGCGCGGCGAACACGGAGGCCACGACGGCGATGGACATGGCGGGCAGCTGCACAAAGGCCATGGCCTGATTGACGGTGCCCCACGCCGCCGTGGCCTGCCAGCCGTAGCCATTGACCAAGCGCAGCAGCAGCACGTCGGCGAGTGAGCTGGTGACGAAGAACAGACCGGTGGGCACGCCCAGCCTCGCCACGGTGGCAAGCAAGGGGGTGTTCCAGCGCAGGTGGGGCCTGAGGTGCGAGAAGGCCAGCACATGGCCCCTGGCATGCAGGTGCCACGCGAGCCATGCCAGGGCCACGGCATTGCCGATGAGGCTGGCCCAACCCGCACTGGCGGTGCCCAGCGGGGGAAGGCCCAGCCATCCCAGCATGAAAGCAGGAGTGAGCAGCATCCACAGGCCCGAGGCCAGAGTGAGCGCGCGCAGCGGCGTTGCCGTGTCGCCCAGGCCGCGCAGGAGGGCGGCACTGAGCTGGTGCAGGAACAGCACGGGCATGGCCAGGAACAGCACGCGCGCGTAGGCGATGGCCTGCGGCAGCACCTCGCCACTGACACCCAGCACACGCAGCAGGCTGCCGATGGCTGTGGCGCCCACGGCCGCTACCACGCAGCCGAGCAGGAACCCACCGAGCAGCACGGCCCCAGCCACGCGGCGCACCTTGTCCGCGTCGCGTGCACCCCAGGCCTGGCCCACCAGCACCGAGGCTCCGGCACCGAGCCCGATCACGAAGGCAATGCAGCACATGAACAACGGGAAGAAGCTGACCGCTGCGGCCAGCGCCTGCGCGCCCAGCAGTTGGCCCAGGCAGATGGTGACGACCGTGCCGCTCAGCGCCTGAAGCAGGTTCGTGGCCACGAGCGGACCGAGAAACCGCAGAAACCTTCGGGGCAGCGGCGTGGTCGGGTCGTTCGTGTCCATGGTGAACACATCGTATGCGACCCGCGTGCGCCGGGACATGGCCTGGCGCGGGGAAGCGACACCCGCAATGGAGCCCCCGCACGACGGCGGGCGGCGGCCTGGTGAATGCGCCGCGCTGTCATACCCAACCTCACGCGCGCCTGCCGTCCATATGGCGTCATTGAGAACGTCGTCACCGACCTTGCGCACCGTGGTCAAGGCTGGGGTCGGGCTGTCCTTTCACATGCTCTGAGCAAAGCTTGGCGTCGGAACTGCTACAAGGTGATGTTGCCGACAGGTCGAAAAGACGAAGCAACTTTGCGGTTTTACGAGCACGTGGGTTTTGATCGCCAGGGCAAGCAAGCACTGGTGGCAAAGCCTCCAGCCTGGCCTGTGTCGCCGCCTGAACGCTGATCACCCTGCAAGGCCCGCACGCAGTCAGGCCTGCAGTTTCGCCCCCGCCGGCTGCATGCTCTGCAGCACGTTGGCGGCCGCCTTGCGCACATGCTCCTCGCACAGGCGCGCCGCCGTCTCCCCGTCGCCCTGCTCAATGGCAGCCACGATGGCGTCGAGCTCCACCAGCGTGTGCGGAAACCGCCCAGGCTGGGCCATGGAGATGCGGCGCAGCACCGTCACGCGGTTGTTGAGCTGCTGCAGCAATTGCCCGGCCACCAGGTTGCCGCAGCCCGCGATGAGGATCTCGTAGAACTGGTTCTTGACGTTGAGCATCAAGGCGCGGTCCTGCGTGATCTCGGGCTGTGACAGCTCGGTGAGCTTGGCGCGCAGCGCCCGCACCTGGTCCTTGCAGGCATTGAGCGCAAAGCCCCGGCCCGCCAGGCTTTCGAGGTGCGCGCGCACTTCGTAGATGTCGCGCACCTCCTTGGGTGAAATGGTGGTGACCTCGGGGCCCCGGTGCGGAATGATGGTGATCAGCCCCTCGGCCTGCAGGTGCTGCAGCGACTCGCGCACGCAGGATCGGCTCACGTCCAGGCTTTCGCAGAGCTCGCGCTCCGACAACTTTTGTCCCGGCGTGAAGTGGCCGTCGAGGATGGCCTGGCGCAGCGTCTGGGTAGCACGCTGGCGCAGGGAGGTCTCTTCGCGGGGGACTCGCAGCAGCATCTGGTTCATGGCGCCATCCTAATGTGGTTCATACACGCTGATTGTCATACAAACATATGAATCACTCGTCAATCCACATTTTCCATATGTATGATTGTCTGACAATCCTAATAAAGTTCATCCACTGCAACGCCGCGTTGCCGGCCTTCTCTCCCCCCCTCTCTATCTATCTATTGATCCCTTGCCACCCCAGGAGCCTTCCATGACCCGCCCCTACGCCCCCAAGAACCCCGCCCTCTTCGACCAGGGCCTGTCCACCCGCCGCGAGGTGCTGGGCGCAGAGTACGTCGATGCCTCGATCAAGAACGCGACCGACTTCAACATCGACATGCAGGAACTCGTCACCCAGTACTGCTGGGGCGATGTGTGGAACCGCCCGGGCCTCGACCGCAAGACCCGCTCTTTCCTCAACCTGGCGATGATCACGGCGCTCAACCGCCCGCACGAGCTCAAGCTGCACGTGCGCGGCGCCATCCACAACGGCCTGACCAAGGACGAGGTGAAGGAAGTCTTCCTGCAGACGGCCATCTACTGCGGCGTGCCGGCGGCTATCGACTCGTTCCGCGTGGCCTCGGAAGTGTTCAAAGAGATGGACCTCTGAGCAGGGGCGCGACGATGAGCCGCATCGCATTCATCGGCCTGGGCATGATGGGCCAGCCCATGGCCCACCTGCTGCACGCCGCAGGCCACCCGCTCGTGGTGAAGGACGCCCATCCTGAAGCCGAGGCGCAGTTCGCCGCGTCGCATGCCGGTGCCGTGGTGGCCACCGACAATGCCGCGTACGCAGGGTGCGACGTGGTCATCACCATGCTGCCCAATTCCGACGTCGTGGACGCGGTGGTGGCCGACCTGGCACCCCACCTGCGGGCCGGGGCCTGCGTCGTCGAGATGAGCTCCGCCGACCCGATCCGCACGCGGGCCCTCGCAGCCTCGCTGCGCGGCACGGGGATCGCGCTGATCGACGCACCCGTCTCCGGCGGCGTGAAGAAGGCCGTCAATGGCACGCTGGCCATCATGGTGGGCGGCGACCCCGAAGATTTCGCCCGACAACGGCCGGTGCTCGAAGTGATGGGCAAGGCCATCAGCTACGTGGGCCCCGTGGGCGCGGGCCACGCGCTCAAGGCGCTGAACAACTACGTGTCCGCCGCCGCGCTGATCGCCACGGCCGAGGCCATCCACGTGGGCGCGGCCTTCGGCATCGATGCGGCCACCATCGTGGATGTGATCAACGCATCGACCGGCAAGAACAACACGACCGAAAACAAGGCCCACCAGTTCATGCTGAACCAGGCTTTCAACTCGGGCTTCTCGCTGGCGCTGCAGGCCAAGGACGTGGGCATCGCGGCCGGACTGGGCCGCTCCCTGCAGGTGCCGATGGACCTGGCCCAGAAGGTGTACGCCATGACGGCCGATGCCAGCGCCGCGCTGGGCCCCAGGGCCGACCACACCGAGCTGTACCGGTTCGTCGGCAAGCCCTGACCGTCCCCCCGGGCACCCGGCAGGGCGCCCGCCGCAAGCCAGCAAACAAACAAGCAAGTGCCACCGCCTGGCAGGCCGGGCCTTGGCTGCTCTCACCCTTTCCGGAGACAAGACAATGCGCAACCAGACAAAGACCCTGCTCGCGGCCGCGCTGGCCCTGGCCTCGACGGCGGTGGCCGCCTTTCCCACCAAGCCCGTGACCATCGTGGTGCCCTATGCGGCCGGGGGCTCCACCGACGTGCTGGCCCGCGTGCTGGCCGAGGCCATGGCGCGCGACCTGGGCCAGCCGGTGATCGTGGACAGCGCGGGCGGAGCCGGCGGCACCATCGGCACCGCCAAGGTGGTGCGCGCGCCCAATGACGGGCACACCGTCCTGCTGCACAACATGGGCATCGCCACGGCCCCGGCGCTGTACAGCAAGCTGGCCTTCGACGTGAACAAGGACCTGGAGCCCATCGCCCTGGCCGGCGAGGTGCCCATGATCCTGGTGCGCTACAAGAATTTCGCGCCCGCGACCGTGACCGAGCTGATCCAGCACATGAAGGCCAGGCCGGGCGAGGTGAAGTTCTCGCACGCGGGCGTCGGCGCCACATCGCACCTGTGCGCGATGCTGTTCAACCAGACGGCCGGCACCACCGTGACGATGGTGCCCTACCGCGGCACCGGCCCGGCGCTGCAGGACCTGGTGGCGGGCAACGTGGACCTGATCTGCGACCAGCCCGTGGCCACCGGGCCGCACCTGCAGTCCGGCGCCCTCAAGGCCTACGCCATGGCGACCAGGGAGCGCATCCCGACGATGCCGGAGGTGCCGACCTTTGCCGAGTCCGGGCTGCCGGGCTTCGAGCTGGCCGTATGGCACGGCGTGTACGCGCCCAAGGGCACACCACCCGCCGTCGTCGAACGCCTGAACAAGGCGGTGCGCGGGGCCCTGGCCGATGCCGGCCTGGTCAAGCGCTTCACCGACATGGGGGTCATCATCCCGCAGGGCGACCGGCTCAAGCCCGAGGCGCTGCGCCAGCAGACCGCTGCCGAGATCAGGCGCTGGGATCCCGTCATCAAGGCGGCCGGCGCCAAGGCGGAGTAAGCGCGCAGCCGCCAAAGCCCCCGCGCAGGGCGGCCGCACGGGCCCATGAGGACGGTTGCGCTGGCGAACGCGGCCCCGCGCCACGCCTTGGCCGGGCCCGGCCACCACCGGCAGGCCCAGGCCGCCGGGAAAGCGACCCGGGAAAATCGGCTCAGTTGTTCTGCCTGCGCACCAGGTGGCGGCCGGTGTCGGTGATGGTCAGCTGGCCCGACGCATTCTTGGTGATGAAGCCGTGTTCGTACAACCGTCCGGACATATGCTCCTTCAGCGCTGAAACCACGCTGATGTTCTCCATCTCCAGGTGCTTCAGCGTGGCGAGTTCGTCCACCGTGGGCTCGAAATGGGGGGCATGGTAGGTTGCGTTCAATGACATAACGGCTCCTTGATGAAATAGTAAAGGTATGAGGTGCCTGGTACGGCCCACCGGGCCGCCCGCTGGGTGTGACCCTTGCACACCACATACGTTCCGTCCATCTTCTTCCCGCCGCCTGCAGCGAGTGCCACCAGCGTAGCCCTGTCCGCCGCGGGGCGCAAGCCGGCAAGCGCCCTACTCTGCCGCAGCCCGCGCGGCGTCTTGAAGCCACTTAGAGAACACCGCCAGCACGGGCGGCTGCGCCTGCGCGGGGCTGACGAGGTAATAGCCCCGCTCCCCCCGCAGGGGCCGCGCGCAGGCCACCACCAGTTCGCCGCTGGCCAGCTCGGCCTCGATCAGCAAGGGCGGAATCAACGCCACGCCCAGCCCATGCGTGGCCGCCACGGCGAGCATGGAGAACAGTTCGTAGCGCGGCCCGTCCAGCGCATGGGGTGCGTCCACCCCCATGGCGTCGAACCACTGGCGCCAGCCGTAGGGGCGCGTGCTCTGCTGCAGCAGGGGCAGCCGGGCCAGCGCATCGGCGGCCACGGGCTGGTGGGCGCGCCCGCGCGCGCGCGGCGCGGCGGATTCGAGCAGGCGCGGGCAACACACGGGCAGCACATCCTCGTGCATCAGCAATTGCGCCTGCACACCGGGCCAGTTGGCCACCTGCTCCGGGGTGCCGGCGTACAGGGCCGCGTCAAAGGTGGTGTCGGCGAACAGAAAAGGGCGCGTCTGCGTCTCGATGTGCACCACGATGTCGGGGTGCAGCTGGGCCAGCTGCGGCAGGCGCGGAATGAGCCAGCGCGTGGCGAACGTGGGCACCGCCGCCAGCGACAGCGTGCCGCCCTCGCCCTGGTGGGCCATCACGTCGAGCGTGTCGCGCTCCAGGCCCTGCAGCCAGCGCGCCACCTGGCGGCCGTAGTGCGCGCCGGCGGGCGTGAGCACCACACCGTGGCGCGTGCGGCGAAACAGCTGCACGCCCAGAAACTCCTCCAGCGCCTGGATCTGGCGCGAGACGGCGCTTTGCGTGAGCGAGAGTTCCTGCGCGGCGCGGGTGTAGCTCTCGTGCCGGGCGGCGACTTCAAAACAGGCCAGTGCCTGGGTCGATGGGATATTGCGGCGCATGATGAAAATGAACTTTTAAGGGTCCGGCTAAGCATCTGATCTCTAACTCAAAGTATTTCATACATTCCAGTTATGCATATCTGGATGAAAAGAACTCGCTTGCGGCGCGCTGGCGCGAGGCCTACGATCTGCCCCAGAACACCTTTGTTGCCACTCTTTTTTTCCACCTGGAGACACGCACATGGCCCACGCCGCCTTTCAATGGGATGACCCTTTCCTCCTGAGCCAGCAACTGACCGACGACGAGCGCGCCATCCGCGACGCGGCCGCCGCCTACTGCCAGGACAAGCTGGCCCCGCGCGTGCTGGATGCCTTCCGCCACGAGAAGATGGACGTGAGCATCTTTCGCGAGATGGGCGAAGTGGGCCTCCTGGGCCCCACCATCCCCGAGCAGTACGGCGGCCCCGGCCTGTCGTACGTGGCCTATGGCCTGATCGCCCGCGAGGTGGAGCGCGTGGATTCGGGCTACCGCTCGATGGCCAGCGTGCAGTCGTCGCTGGTGATGGTGCCCATCCATGAGTTCGGCACCGAAGCGCAAAAGCAGAAGTACCTGCCCAAGCTCGCCAGCGGCGAGTGGATCGGCTGCTTCGGCCTGACCGAGCCCGACCATGGCTCCGACCCCGGCAGCATGGCCACGCGCGCCTACAAGGTCGATGGCGGCTACAAGCTCAAGGGCAGCAAGATGTGGATCACCAACAGCCCCGTGGCCGACGTGTTCGTGGTCTGGGCCAAGGAAGTCATCAAAGGCGGCGATGGCAAGGATGTTGTGGGCCCCATCCGCGGCTTCGTGCTGGAAAAGGGCATGAAGGGCCTCACGGCCCCCGCCATCCACGGCAAGGTGGGCCTGCGCGCCTCCATCACCGGCGAGATCGTGATGGACGACGTGTTCGTGCCGGAAGAGAACGCGTTTCCTGAAGTGCAGGGCCTGAAGGGCCCCTTCACCTGCCTGAACAGCGCGCGCTACGGCATCGCCTGGGGCGCGCTGGGCGCGGCCGAGTTCTGCTGGCACACCGCCCGCCAGTACACACTGGACCGCAAGCAGTTCGGCCGCCCCCTGGCCGCCAACCAGCTCATCCAGAAGAAGCTGGCCGACATGCAGACCGAGATCGCCATCGGCCTGCAGGCCTGCCTGCAGTTCGGTCGCATGAAGGACGCGGGCACCGCCAGCGTGGAAGGCACGTCCATCATCAAGCGCAACAGCTGCGGCAAGGCCCTGGACATTGCCCGCCTGGCGCGCGACATGATGGGCGGCAACGGCATCAGCGACGAGTTCGGCGTGGCCCGCCACCTGGTGAACCTGGAAGTGGTGAACACGTATGAAGGCACGCACGACGTGCACGCGCTGATCCTGGGCCGTGCGCAGACCGGCATCGCGGCGTTCAGCTGACACCCCCCTGAGGCGCCGCGCGCCTTCCCCCTTTTCTCGGCTTCGCGGGGAAGGGGGACGACGCCGGTGGCCTGGAGACACGCCCGCCGCGCCTCCCACGCCCATTCAATACGATTTTGGCCTCTAGCGCTTACTGAACAAGCGCAAGCAGCTATTCAAGTTATAGCAATCACTACCATGACCACATCCAACGCAGGCGCCCTCGCAGGCATCAAGGTGCTCGACCTCTCCCGCGTGCTCGCGGGCCCCTGGTGCACGCAGGTGCTGGCCGACCTGGGGGCGGACGTGGTGAAGGTGGAGCGCCCCGGCGTGGGCGACGACACGCGCCAGTGGGGCCCACCCTTCCTGAAGGACGCCGAGGGCAACGACACGAACCAGGCCAGCTACTACACCGCCTGCAACCGCAACAAGCGCTCGGTGACCATCGACATGGCCTCGCCCGAGGGCCAGGCGCTCATCAAGCAAATGGCACAAGAGGCGGACATCGTGGTGGAGAACTTCAAGGTCGGCGGCCTGAAGCAATACGGCCTGGACCACGAGAGCCTGCGCGCGCTGAACCCGCGCCTCATCTACTGCTCCGTTACCGGCTTCGGCCAAGACGGGCCCTACGCCGAGCGCGCGGGCTACGACCTGATGGTGCAGGCCATGACGGGCCTGATGAGCATCACCGGCCAGGCCGACAGCCAGCCCGGCGGCGGCCCGATGCGCGTGGGCGTGGCGGTGATCGACCTGTTCACCGGCCTGTACGCCAGCAACGCCATCCTGGCCGCGCTGCATGTGCGCGACAACGCGGCCACTGGCACGGGCCAGGGCCAGCACATCGACATGGCCCTGCTCGACGTGGGCATGGCCGTGCTGGCCAACCAGGCCTCGGGCTTCCTCGCCACCGGCAAGGCGCCCGGCCGCATGGGCAACAGCCACCCCAGCCTCGCGCCCTACCAGGACTTCCCCACGCAGGACGGCAACATGCTGCTGGCCATCGGCAACGACGGGCAGTTCCAGCGCTTTTGCGCCGCCGCCAACCAGCCCCAGTGGGCGACCGACCCGCGCTACGCCACCAACACCCTGCGCGTGCAGCACCGCACCGACCTGATCCCTGCGATGGAGGCCGTGACGCGCACGCGCACCACGGCCGACTGGATCACGCTGCTGGAAGACAAGGCCGTGCCCTGCGGCCCCATCAACACCATCGCCCAGGCCTTTGACGACGCGCAGGTGCAGGCCCGGGGCCTGGCCGTGACGCTGCCGCGCTGGAAGGACGGCGAGGCCGCCACCGACAACGTGCGGCAGATCACCGGCGTGGCCAGCCCGCTGCGCCTGTCGGCCACGCCGCCCGTGCTGCGCAACGCGCCGCCGGCACTGGGCCAGCACACGGACGAGGTGCTCGCCGAAATGGGGCTGGACGCGGCGCGCATCGCGGCGCTGCGGGCCTCGGGCGTGGTGTAGCCCCTCACTGATTTACCCGCTCTTGCGCAACGCCCCGCGGCATCCCGCCGCGGGGCGTTGGTCTTTTCGCGGCCACGCTACTTCGGTGCTTGCGGCAGCGGTGCGGCGGCGCCCAGCAGGCAGTCCGCGACCTCGTCAGAAAACCGCATGGGGCGGCCGTCCAGCCACACGGCCTCGGAGCCCTGGGGGTCCGGCGCGGCGGGTGGCAATCCATGGTCCAGCAGCGCCTGCGCGCAGCCCGCCCAGTCGCCATCGGGCTCGGGCGTGTTGATGGAGCCCCACGACAACGCGCCGCAGGCGTTGTCCTCAAAGCCATGCCGGGCCTGCCAGCGCGCGCCGTGCTCCAGCAGGAAGCGGGTGAGCGCCGCGTCGCCCCGAAAGATGGCCAGGTGCAGCGCCGTACCGTCCCAGTCGCCCCCTGTGGTGTCGATGGGCCAGCCCAGGCGCACCATGAGCCGCACGGCATGGCCGCAGTCCGCCTGGGCGGCCAGCTCGGGCAGCAGGCGCTGCTGGGGCAGCGACAGCGCGTCCAACAACCCGGGCCGCGCGGCCAGCAGCGTGCGTGCTTGCGCCTCGTCGGCCTGGGCACACGCGGCCACGAAGCGCTCGTCGACAGGCACGTCGCCCTCGCCCACCGCCGCGCGCAGAAAGGCCGCCACCCCGGGCAGTCCGTAGCGCAGCGCCTGGATGTGCGCGGGCGTGCCATCGGCGGCACAGGCAGCCGGGTCGGCGCCCGCCGCCACCAGGGCCTGCACATGGGCCAGCGACCGCCGCCGCCGGATGGCCCAGAGCAGCGGCGCCGCACCGCCCGGCGCCGCGCCATCGGCAGGCTGCTCGTTCGCGTCCGCACCATGCGCCAGCAGCAGTTGCAGCGCGGGCAGGTCGTCCATGTCGAGCACGCGGCACAGCGCGTTCGTGCCCGGCACCCGCGCGCCCGCCTCCAGCAGCAGCCGCGTGCAGTCCAGGCTTCCGAGCGCGTGGTACAGCGATTCGCCATCGTTGGGGTCCGCGCCCGCGTCCAGCAGCAGGCGCGCCATGCCCGCGTGCTGGTTCTGCCCGGCCGCGCCATACAGCGCAGACAGCGGGTGCGATGCATCAGGCTCGGCCAGCGAGGCGGGCGGCCAGCGGTTGGCCACGCACTGGTTCGCATCGGCCCCGGCCTCCAGCAGCAGCGCCACGCAGGCCTGCAGGCGGTCGGCAAAGGCCGGCAGCCGCGCCAGGCTCGAATGCGCCACGGCCACCAGCGGCGGCAGCTGCAAGGGCCCGCCAGGGCGGTGCACCCAGCCCGGGTCTTGCGCGATGGCCTCGCGCAGCCGGGCCTCATCCCCCACGGCGCAGGCCAGCCACGGGTCTTCGTCCCGGGGGATGGCGCCATCGGCCCACAGGCGCTCGGCCAGCCCCGGCCGGGCGCTGTGGTTGCCGCCCGCGATGTCGCCCGCATAGACCAGGCGCAGCCATTGCAGGGTGGCGCGCACCGGGTCGTCCACCAGCGCGCGCCGCGCCAGCACAAAGCCCTGGAAGTCGGCCCAGGACGCAAAGCCATGCTCGCGCGCCAGGCAGGACTGCGCGTCGTGCAGCCGAAGGCCCTGGGCGGCGATGGCGGCATCGCCCTGGCCCGCAGCCGCCGGCAGCGCGGCGCGAAAGCGCGCCAGCGCCTCGGGCTCGCCGCTGCGGCAGCCGGCGAGCAGGTCCTTGGCTTGTTTCTTGAGATGGCCCAGGTCGGGCCGTGGGGGAATGCGTTTCACGAGAACCTCCGTGCATGGATCGCCGACGGCCCGCAAATCCGGCAGCACAAAGGATGAAAAGTCAGCTCTGCAAGGAGCACGAACGTGCTCCTGGAGTCGGCAAGTGGGTTCAACCCTTCCCGCGGGCCCGGGCGCGGCTTGCACCGCGGGGAGGCATCTTACCGCCGTGCGGCGCACCCCTTGCGGCATGGCGCGAATTCCGTGTACAAAAAATTACATCCGTCGCCATAATGGCAGCGGGAGTCTCCCCGCCGCCACGCCCGATGACAGGCCCGCAGAGACTTTGCAGCTTTCATTTTCGCGCCATGGGTGCATGCCGTGGCGCCGTTCCGTGGAACCTCAGGAGTCCGCCATGAAGCTCAGCCTCAAACTCCCCCTGGCCTTTACCGTGGCGTTGCTGCTGCTGTTCGCGGCGGCGCTGTTCGGCATCAGCCGCCTGAACCAGGCCCTGGGCACCTACCAGACCACCGTGGCGCAAAGCTTCGAGCACGAGCGATTGGCCTCCTCCATGCTCAATGACTTCAAGGTGCAGGTGCAGGAGTGGAAGAACGTACTGCTGCGCGGCAAGGACCCGGCCCAGCTCACGCGCTACTGGGCAGCGTTTGAAAAGCAGGAGCAGGCCATCGGCGTGCAGGCGAAGAAACTGCTGGCTGGCCTGCCGCCGGGCGAGGGCCGCGACCGCGTGGCGCAGTTCGCCCAGGCGCACGAACGCATGGGCGCCGCCTACCGCAAGGGCTTCGAGGCCTTCAAGGCGTCCGGGCACGATGCCGAGGCGGGCGACAAGGCGGTGCAGGGCATGGACCGCGAGCCCTCGCAGCTGATCGACCAGGCGGGCGAACTGATCGCCCGGGCCAGCAGCGAAGTGGCCGAACACGCCGCCGCCACCGCGCAGCGCGCCACCACCATCAGCCTGGCCGTGATGCTGGTGGTGTGCGCGCTCGGCATCGCCGGCGCCATCGCCTTCAGCCGCACCGTGGTGAACCCGCTGGACAACGCGGTGCGGGTGTCGCAGGCCGTGGCCAGCGGCGACCTGACCGTGGCGCAGCCCGTGCGCGGCAAGGACGAGATCGCGCTGCTGCTCAATGCGCTGCACGGCATGCAGCTGAGCCTGTCGAGCGTGGTGAGCCACGTGCGCCACAACGCCGACAACGTGGCCGCCGCGAGCACCGAGATCGCGCTGGGCAACAACGACCTCTCGGCGCGCACCGAGCAGCAGGCCAGCGCACTGGAGGAAACCTCGGCGTCGATGGAAGAGCTCAGCTCCACCGTGCAGGCCAATGCCGACAACGCGCGCCAGGCCAACCAGCTGGCCGTCAATGCGTCCACCGTGGCCGTGCAGGGCGGCGACGTGGTGGCCGAGGTGGTGACCACCATGAAGGGCATCAACGACAGCAGCAAGAAGATCGCCGACATCATCAGCGTGATCGACGGCATTGCCTTCCAGACCAACATCCTGGCGCTGAACGCTGCGGTCGAAGCCGCCCGCGCGGGCGAGCAGGGCCGGGGCTTCGCGGTGGTGGCCAGCGAGGTGCGCAGCCTGGCCGGGCGCAGCGCCGAGGCCGCCAAGGAGATCAGGAGCCTGATCCACGCGAGCGTGGAGCGGGTCGAACAGGGCACGGCCCTGGTCGACAGGGCCGGCGCCACGATGACGGAAGTGGTGGCCTCGATCCGCCGCGTGACCGACATCGTGGGCGAGATCAGCGCCGCCAGCAGCGAGCAGAGCGCGGGCGTGGCCCAGGTGGGCGAGGCCGTGATGCAGATGGACCAGGCCACGCAGCAGAACGCGGCGCTGGTGGAGCAAAGCGCGGCGGCGGCCGACAGCCTGAAGGTACAGGCGCAGCAGCTGGTGGACGCGGTCTCGGTGTTCCGCCTGTCGCCCGGCGAACACCCGGCGGCGGGGGCGCGCGTGCCCCGGCTGGCGGCGGCCTGACAGGACGGGCGGTCCGGGCGGCGAAGAAAATTGAATCAAAACGACCTCTAACGCCCAACCATCCAGCGCAAACAGCTATGTTTTTAATAGCACCATGAGCCTGTTCCTGTGCCATGGCGCGCGGCCCCGCCAGCGCGCCAGGCCACCCTCTGCGGCCGGTCAGTCGCCGTGCGCCGCTTCCAGCGCCTTGAACTGCGCCATGGCGCGCAGGCACGCGTCGGCCACCTCCGTGCCCTTCTTCACGAAATGCTCGCGGAAGAACTTCAGATGGTCTTCATGCTCGTGGAAGTCGCGCGGCGTGAGCACGGCGGACATCACGGGCACCTCGGTGTCCAGCTGCACGCGCATCAGGCCGTCGATGACGGCGGTGGTCACGAACTCGTGGCGGTAGATGCCGCCGTTGACCACCAGCGCACAGGCCACGATGGCGTCGTAGCGGCCGCTTTGCGCCAGGCGCTTGGCCAGCAGCGGGATCTCGAAGGCGCCAGGCACCTCGAACTGCTCGATCTGGCTCGCAGCCAGGCCGTTGCGGGCGAACTCCGCCACGGCGGCGTCGCGGGCCTGGTGGACGATGTCCCGGTGCCAGCCGGCGCAGATGACCGCAACGCGTTCGCTGCGGCGCGCGGAGTCTGCACGGCCTTGTTCGGCATTGGCAGCGGCGGCATGGTGGGAATGGAAGGACTGATTCATGGATTTTCTCGTAGCAAAGAAAAGGATTACCAGAATCAGGGCGCGCGCGAACAGGGCACACCACAACGGCAAGCAGGCACCCGCGCGCCGGGCCCGGGCAGCCGCACGGCGGCGCGCACGGCAAACCGCGCCCGCCCGCCCGCACCAGCGAACACCCGTACCACTGCACACGGGCACCCATCCCGATGGGCGGCCATGGCTTCGCGATCTCTTTCATCCGGACTGTGACCGTCGGCTCTGGCATCGCACCAGATCTGCTGACCCCGGGCCGCCGCCATGCCTGGCGCGGCCCGGGCGCTCGCGGGCTGCTGCGGTGCGGCTGTAGCAACAGCCACCCGCAGATACCGCCGGTGGGGAATTCCGCCCCGCCCTGAGAACGCTGCCGGCCCCCACAAGCTGTGGAGGCCAGCGGCGCGATTCTAGGGGTTACCCGCGGGGCGGGCCGTCGCCCAGGCGATTGCCTGCACCGTCAGCGGGGCCGTTCGAACCCGGCTTCGGCCCAGGCGGTGGCACTGGCGGGCGTGAGCTTGAACGTGGGCGGCACGGGCACGCGCGCCAGTTCCTCGCCCAGTTCATCCTGGGCGCTCAGGGTGGCCGTGGCGCCCTCTTCGTCGGGCACGATGGCCAGTTGCACGCGCAGGCGCTGGCCATTGACCGTGACCGCGACGTTCTTGTGGAGCTGTGCATGCAACTGCTGCTCGTGGCGGCGCAGCACCTCGCTGGCGGTCTTGACCAGGGTGTGGAAGGCCGAGACATCGAGCGGCTTGGGGTTCTTCTTGTCGCGTCCCATGGTCCAGGGCCCCACCAGCGCGGGCTCGGCCTCGCCCCGCAGCGTCATGGACACGGCCCAGCCGTCGTCGTCTTCGTTCTTGATGACCTGCGCGGTCCATTGGCCGTCGCTCCAACGGCGAGGCTCCTGGATGGTGTCGGGCGTGTCGGGGGTGTCTTGCATGGGGAAAAGGGTCGCAGAAGATTCAGGGAAAGGGCGCAGAGCATAACGGCCCCGGCACGGAGGCGGGAGCATGCATTTTCAATAACCGCTGGTTATTGATGGCGACCGGCGCCAGCCCCCCCGTCACGGCGCATCGGTCACCGGGTTCGCCACCTCGCGCAGCACGTCGGTGAAGGCCTGCATGGCGGGCGTGGGCGGCTCCCCCAGCCGGGTGATGAGGCCGTAGTCGGGCATGCGGTCCGGCAAGTCCACGGGGATGCGGGCCAGCAGGCCCTTGGCGATGTAGCGCTCCACCAGCGCCTGGGGCTGCAGCGACAGCATGTCGGTGGCCTGCATCATCTCCAGCGCGAACAGGAACGACGGGGTCTCCACCACGCCCGAGCCGAGTGCCAGGCCGCTCCGCCCGAAGATGTCGTCCGACACCTTGCGCACCGCGGTGGACGCGGGGTACAGGATCCACGGCCAGTGCGACAGCTCGGCCATGTCCAGGTCGCGCGCGCCGCGCAGGGGGTGGTGCAGGCCGCCCACCACCAGCAGCGGCTCGCTGGACAGGCGTTCGTAGTGGAATTGCGTGCGGTGCGCGTCGTCGGTGAAGCGGCCGATCATCAGGTCGATCTTGCGCTCGGCCAGCCACACGATCAGCTGGTCGCTGCTTTGCTCCAGCACCTTGAGCACCAGCAGCGGGCGCAGGCGCTGGATCTCGGCCACCGACGCCGTCAGCACGTGCGCGGCCGATCCCGTGATGGCGCCGATCGCCAGGTGGCCGTGGCCGCCCTCCTTGAGCGCATTGAACTCATCGACGAACTTGCGGTGGCCGGCGAGCGCGCTGGCGGCGTAGCGCAGCGTGAACAGGCCCAGTTCGTTGGGCCGCATGCCGCGCGACAGGCGCTCGAAGAGCCGCGCCTCCAGGATGTCCTCGATGTCCATCAGGATCTTGGTGGCCGCCGGCTGCGTGATGTGCATCTGCTCGGCCGTCAGGCGCAGGTTGCGCGTCTGGCCCAGGATGTCCAGGAACTGCAGGTGCCGAAAGCGCAGCCGCGCGCAGGCCTGCGCCATCGACAAGGGTTTACCCGACACAGGGGTGGAGGTCACGGCAACTCATCAGCATTTGGAATGGATGCTAGCAAAAAAGTGAGTGGACCCCGCGCCCTGCGAAACCTAATCTCTCGCCTGCGTCGGGAGGGTCCAGCAGAGACCCGATGGCGCCGGTGGACCGTTTTTTGGCCGTGCCCCACCGTGCCCCAGCCATTCCATATCCGGAGACAACACCATGCAATTCAAAGCCCTGGCCCTGGCGGCCACGATCCTGGCCGCCGTGGCCGCACCTGTGTCGGCGCAGATCAAGGACCACGTGTTCAAGGTCGGCATCGGCCTGAACGACGACCACCCCCAGGCGCAGGCCGTCAAGCACTTTGCCGAGCAGCTCTCTGCCAAAAGCGGCGGCAAGCTGGTGGCCAAGCTGTACGCCAGCGGCTCCCTGGGCAACGACGTGAGCATGACCTCGGCACTGCGCGGCGGCACGCTGGAGATGACGGTGCCCGACAGCTCCACGCTGATGGCGCTGATCAAGCCCTTCGGCGTGCTGAACCTGCCGCTCACTTTCAACAACGAGCAGGAGGCCGACGCGGTGCTCGACGGCCCGTTCGGCCAGAAGCTGCTGGCCAAGCTGCCCGAAAAGGGCCTGGTGGGCCTGGGCTTCTGGGAGAACGGCTTTCGCCACGTGACCAACTCGCGCCGCGCCATCACCAAGGCGGAAGACCTGGCGGGCCTGAAGCTGCGCGTGATCCAGAGCCCCCTGTTCCTGGATACATTCAACGCCCTGGGTGCCAACGCCACGCCCATGCCCTTCACCGAGCTGTACTCGGCCATGGAACAGGCCGCGGTGGACGGGCAGGAGAACCCGCCCGCCACCATCCTGTCGAGCAAGTTCTATGAAGTGCAAAAGCACCTGGTGCTGTCGCGCCACATGTACAGCGCCTGGGTGCTGCTCATGTCCAAGAAGACCTGGGACGGCCTGTCGGCGCAGGAGCAGAAGATCGTGCAGGACGCCGCGCGCGAAGCCACCCTGTTCGAGCGCAAGACCATCCGCGCGTTCAGCGACAAGGCGCTGGGCGAGCTCAAGAAAGTGGGCATGCAGGTGACCGAACTGGCCCCGGCCGAGCAGGCCAAGATGCGCACCAAGCTGCAGCCGGTGCTGGCCAAGTACGCCAAGGAATTCGGCGAGGAAACCACCGGCGAGATGAACGCCGAACTTGCCAAGGTGCGGGGCGGCAAGTAACTTTTCTGCTCCGCCACAACCGTTCACCGAGCGCGGCCGAAGCGCCGCGCGAGGCTTCGACGGGCTCAGCCCGAACGGTTTGTGGTTCGAGTCAAACATGCCAACCCCTGTTGCAGCGCCCTTCCCGCCTGCTGACACATCGCGATCCATGACCAAAACACCCCGCCGCCCCTTCCGCTCCCGCGAGTGGTTTGCCGACCCCGCACGCTCGGACATGACCGCGCTCTACCTCGAACGCTTCATGAACTACGGGCTCACGCCCGAGGAGCTGCGCTCGGGCCGCCCCATCATCGGCATCGCGCAGACCGGCAGCGACCTGTCCCCCTGCAACCGCATCCATGTGGACCTGGCGCGGCGCGTGCGCGAGGGCATCCGCGACGCCGGGGGCATCCCGATGGAGTTTCCGGTGCACCCCATCTTCGAGAACTGCCGCCGCCCCACCGCCGCGCTGGACCGCAACCTGGCGTACCTGGGGCTGGTGGAGATCCTGTACGGCTACCCCATCGACGCGGTGGTGCTGACCACCGGCTGCGACAAGACGACCCCGGCCGGCATCATGGCGGCGTCCACGGTGGACATCCCGGCCATCGTGCTCTCGGGCGGCCCCATGCTGGACGGCTGGCACGATGGAGAACTGGTGGGCTCGGGCACCGTGATCTGGCGCAGCCGCCGCCAGCTGGCCGCGGGCGACATCGACGAGGAAGAATTCCTGCAGCGCGCCTGCAGCAGCGCGCCGTCGGCCGGCCACTGCAACACCATGGGCACCGCATCGACCATGAACGCGGTGGCCGAGGCGCTGGGCCTCTCGCTGCCGGGCTGCGCCGCCATTCCGGCGCCCTACCGCGAACGCGGGCAGATGGCGTACGAGACCGGGCGGCGCATCGTGGAGATGGCGTACGAGGACCTGCGCCCCTCGCGCATCCTCACCCGCGAGAGTTTTCTCAACGCGCTGGCCGTGGTCAGCGTGGCCGGGGGCAGCAGCAACGCGCAGGTGCACATCATGGCCATGGCGCGCCACGCGGGCGTGGACCTGCGCCCCGAGGACTGGACGCAGCATGCCTACGACCTCCCCCTGCTGCTGAACATGCAGCCCGCCGGCAAATACCTGGGCGAGCGGTTCTTCCGCGCCGGGGGCGTGCCCGCGCTGATGTGGGAGCTGCAGCAGGCGGGCCGCCTGCATGCCGATGCCTTGAGCGTCACCGGCAAGGCCCTGGCCGACAACCTGCAGGGCCGCGAGACGCGCGACCGCGAGGTGATCTTCCCCTTCGACGCACCGCTGATGGAGAAAGCCGGCTTCCTGGTGCTGCATGGCAACCTGTTCGACTTCGGCATCCTGAAGACATCGGTGATCTCCGAGTCCTTCCGCCAGCGCTACCTGAGCCAACCGGGCGCGGAAGGCATCTTCGAAGCGCGCGCCGTGGTGTTCGAAGGCGCGGACGACTACCACGCGCGCATCAACGACCCGTCGCTCGGCATCGACGAAGGCTGCATCCTGGTGATGCGCGGCGCGGGCCCCATCGGCTGGCCCGGCTCGGCCGAGGTGATCAACATGCAGCCGCCCGACGCGCTGATCCGCCGTGGCATCAACACCCTGCCCACGCTGGGCGACGGGCGCCAGTCGGGCACGGCCGACAGCCCGTCGATTTTGAATGTCTCCCCCGAAAGCGCGGTGGGCGGGGGCCTGTCCTGGCTGCACAGCGGCGACATGGTCCGCATCGACCTGAACGCCGGCCGGTGCGACGCGCTGGTGGCCCCCGAGGAGATCGAGCGCCGCCGCCGCGAACTGCCGGCGCCGCCCATCCCCAGGAGCCAGTCGCCCTGGGAAGCGCTGTACCGAGAGAAGACCGGCCAGCTGGTGGATGGCGCGACGCTCGACTTTGCGCTGGACTACCGGCGGATTTCCGAACACACGCCGCGCCACAACCATTGAGACGCTGCGCCTGGGCGGGCGCGGCACCGATTCAGAACCCTTTTCCAAGGAACTCCCATGAGTGAAACGACAGCGGCCACAGCGGCCGGTGGGGCGGCGCGCGCCCACATTCTTCCCGACGACGGCCTGGCCGGCACCCTGGTCGGCCGCGCCTGGGTGCACGGCGCCGTGCCCGGCCCGGCGGTGGTAGCCCTGCGCACCGGTGGCGTGTTCGACCTGAGCCGGCACTACCCCACCATGAGCACGCTGCTGGACACGCCCGCGCCCGCCGAGGCAGTGCGAGCCGCCGAGGGCCAGTACCTGTGCAGCGTGGACGAACTGCTGGCCAACAGCCAAACCGGCCAGCATGGCGTGCGCGACACGTCCCGCCCCTGGCTGCTGGCCCCCTGCGACCTGCAGGTGGTCAAGGCGGCTGGCGTGACCTTCGCGGCCAGCCTGATCGAGCGCGTGATCGAAGAGCAGGCGCGCGGCGACGCGGCCCGGGCCCAGGGCCTGCGCAGCCAGGTGGTGGGGCTCATCGGCGAGAGCCTGGCCGACATCCGTCCCGGTTCCGAGCAGGCGATGGCCTTGAAGGCACTGCTGCAGGACAAGGGCCTGTGGTCGCAGTACCTTGAAGTGGGTATCGGCCCCGACGCCGAGGTCTTCACCAAGGCGCCGGTGCTCGCATCGGTGGGCACGGGCGAGGAGATCGGCATCCGCGCCGATTCGGCCTGGAACAACCCCGAGCCCGAGGTGGTGCTGGCCGTCAACAGCCGCGGCGCCATCGTGGGCGCCACGCTGGGCAACGACGTGAACCTGCGCGACATCGAGGGCCGCAGCGCGCTGCTGCTGGGCAAGGCCAAGGACAACAACGCCTCGTGCGCCATCGGCCCGTTCATCCGGCTGTTCGACGCCGGCTTCGGGCTGGACCAGGTGCGCAACGAGACCGTGCACCTGCGCGTGGCGGGCACCGACGGCTTCACGCTGCGTGGCATCAACACCATGGCCAGCATCAGCCGCGACCCGGCCGACCTGGTGGCCCAGACCCTGGCCGCGCACCAGTACCCGGACGGCTTCATGCTCTTTTTGGGCACGCTGTTCGCGCCCATCGAAGACCGCGACCAGCCCGGCGGCGGCTTCACCCACAAGCTGGGCGACGTGGTCACCATCCAGAGCGCCTGGCTGGGCGCGCTGCACAACACCGTGGCGCACAGCGAGAGCGCGCCGCCCTGGCGCTTCGGCCTGCGGGCCTTCATCGCCAACCTGGCCGCGCGCGGGCTGCTGCAGGGCGCAGCGCTCTGAACGCCTCAAAAAAAAACAGACCGGCCACGCCATCCACGGAGACCTCAGCATGCTCAATACCTTCATCGACCGCTACGTCCGGGCCATCAACCTCCTCATCGCACTGGCGCTGGCCGCCATGGTGGTGCTGGTGTTCGGCAACGTGGTGCTGCGCTACGTCTTCAACTCCGGCATCGCCGTCAGCGAGGAGCTGTCGCGCTGGCTCTTCGTGTGGATCACCTTCCTGGGCGCGGTGGCGGCCATCAAGGAGAACGCGCACCTGGGCACCGACATGCTGGTGTCGCGCCTGTCGGTGCGGGGCAAGAAAGCCTGCATGGCGCTGGGCCACGTGCTGATGCTCTACATCACCTGGCTGTTCTTCGACGGCAGCTGGCAGCAGATGAAGATCAACTGGGATGTGGAGGCCCCGGTCACGGGCGCATCGATGGCCATCTTCTATGCCTCGGGCGTGGTGTTCTCGGTGTGCGCCGGCTTCCTGCTGACGCTGCAACTGCTGCGCGTGCTGACCGGCAAGGCGAGCGAGGACGAACTGGTGATGGTCAAGGAGTCCGAAGAACAGGCGGAACTGGAAGCGCTGCAGGCCGAGCTGGCGCGCGAAGACGCGGCCGCGCGGGCGCTGGGCCAGACGCCGAAGCAACGCGGCCAATAAGCACGCACGCACGCACGCATGCATGCATGCATTCACAGATGGCACATCAAAAATAACGGAGACAACACATGACCGTGCTGATTTTTCTGGGGGCCCTCATCGGCACCATGGCCCTGGGCATCCCCATCGCCTATGCGCTGCTGGCCGCCGGCGTCGCGCTGATGTGGCAGCTCGATCTGTTCGACGCGCAGATCCTGGCGCAGAACTTCATCAATGGCGCCGACAGCTTTCCGCTGCTGGCCGTGCCCTTCTTCATGCTGGCCGGCGAGATCATGAACGTGGGCGGGCTGTCGCAGCGCATCGTCAACTTCGCGCTGGCACTGGTGGGGCATGTGAAGGGGGGCCTGGGCTACGTGGTGATCCTGGCCGCCTGCCTGCTGTCGTCGCTGTCGGGCTCGGCCGTGGCCGATGCGGCGGCGCTCACGGCGCTGCTGCTGCCGATGATGGTCAAGGCCGGGCACAAGAAGGAGGTGTCGGGCGGGCTGATCGCGGCCTCGGGCGTCATCGGGCCCATCATTCCGCCGAGCATCGGTTTCGTGATCTTCGGCGTGGCGGCCAACGTGTCGATCAGCAAGCTGTTCATCGCGGGCATCGTGCCGGGCATCATGATCGGCGTGGGCCTGGCGGTGACCTGGTGGTGGGTGGGCCGCAAGGAGGTGCTGGCCATGCCGGAGAAGAAGACTGCAGCCGAAGTCTGGCGCACCGCGCGGGAGTCGGTGTGGGCGCTCACCCTGCCGGTGTTCATCCTGGTGGGCCTGCGCATGGGCGTGTTCACACCGACCGAGGCCGCGGTGGTCGCGGCGGTGTATTCGCTGTTCGTGGCCAGCGTGATCTACCGCGAGCTGCCACTGCGCGCGCTGCTGCCCATCTTCACCACCGCGGCCAAGACCACGGCAGTGGTGATGTTCCTCGTGGCGGCGGCCATGGTGTCGTCGTGGCTCATCACCGTGGCCAACCTGCCCGCGCAGATGGTGGAGCTGTTGAAGCCCTTCATGGGCAACCAGACGCTGCTGCTGATCGCGATCATGGTGCTGGTGATGCTGGTGGGCACGGCGATGGACATGACGCCCACCATCCTGATCCTGACCCCCGTGCTGATGCCCGTGATCAAGGCCGCAGGCATCGACCCGGTGTACTTCGGCGTGCTGTTCATCATCAACAACTCCATCGGCCTGGTCACGCCGCCGGTGGGCACGATCCTGAACGTGGTGGCCGGTGTGGGGCGCATGAAGATGGACGAGGTGACGCGCGGCGTGCTGCCTTTCATGGCGGCCGAGTTCGCGGTGATGTTCATCATGGTGATCTTTCCGCAGACGGTGCTGGCGCCGCTGCGCTGGTTCACGGGCTGACGGCGCCCACCCCTGCCCCACAGCACTCCCACCCACTCTTCACGCCCCGCATTCCATGACACTCCGACTTGCAGGCAAGACCGCCTTTCTCACCGCCGCCGGCCAGGGCATCGGCCGCGCCACCGCCATTGCCTTCGCGGCCCAGGGCGCGCGGGTGATCGCCACCGACATCAATGCCGCCGCGCTGGCCACCCTGCAGCGCGACACTGGCTGCGAGACCCGCGTGCTGGACGTGACCCAGGCCCAGGCCGTGCGCGACGCAGCCGCCGCCGTGGGTCCGGTGGATGTGCTGTTCAACGGCGCGGGCTTTGTGCACGCGGGCAGTGTGCTCGACTGCACGGACGACGAGTGGGACTTCGCGTTCGATCTGAACGTGCGCGCGCAGTTTCGAACCATCCGGGCGTTCCTGCCCGGCATGCTGGCGCGCGGCGCCGGGTCCATCATCAACGTCGCCTCGGTGGCGGGCAGTATCAAAGGGGCGCCCCGGCGGTTCGTCTACGGCACCACCAAGGCGGCGGTCGTGGGCCTGACCAAGTCGGTGGCCGCCGACTTCGTGGCCCAGGGCATCCGCTGCAATGCCATCTGCCCCGGCACCGTGATGTCGCCGTCGCTGCAGGACCGCATCACCGCGCAGGCCGCGGCCACGGGCCAGAGCCTGGCCGCCGTGGAGGCTGGCTTTGTCGAGCGCCAACCCATGGGCCGCCTGGGCCGGGCCGAGGAGATCGCCGCGCTGGCGGTGTACCTGGCGAGCGACGAGTCATCGTTCACCACGGGCACCGCCCAGGTCATCGACGGCGGCTGGTCCAACTGATTTCATCTACGCTCTGCGTTTCGCGCCACCCACCATCCAACCCCTCACCACTACGAACCATGAAGCTGCTTCGCCACGGCCCCAAGGGCCAGGAAAAACCTGCACTCCTGCACACCGACGGCACGGTGCGCGACCTGAGCGGCGTGCTGCCCGACATCAGCCCCGCCAACCTGTCACCCTCTGGCCTGGCCGCGCTGGCCGCCATCGATGCCGCCACCCTGCCCGTCGTGCCCCAGGGCCGCCTGGCGGTGCCGTGGACGGGCATGCGCAAGTTCATCGCCATCGGCCTGAACTACGCCGACCACGCGGCCGAAGCCGGCATGGCCATCCCCCAGGAGCCCATCATCTTCACCAAGACCGTCGATTGCGCCGTGGGCTGCAACCACCCCGTGGTGCTGCCGCAGGGCTCGGTCAAATCCGACTGGGAGGTGGAGCTGGGCGTGGTGATCGGCACCCGCGCGCGCTATGTGAGCGAGGCGGATGCACTGCAGCATGTGGCCGGCTACTGCACCATCAACGACATCTCCGAGCGCGAATACCAGCTCGAGCGCGGCGGCACCTGGGACAAGGGCAAGGGCTGCGACACCTTCGGCCCCATCGGCCCCTGGCTGGTGAGCGCCGACGAGGTCGGCGACCCGCAGAATCTGTCGATGTGGCTGGACGTGAACAGCGAGCGCCAGCAGACTGGCAGCACCCGCACGATGATCTTCACCGTGGCGCAGCTGGTGAGCTACCTGAGCCGCTTCATGACGCTGGAGCCCGGCGACCTGATCACCACCGGCACCCCGCCCGGCGTGGGCATGGGCAAGAAGCCCCAGGCGCAGTTCCTCAAGCCCGGCGACGTGATGCGCCTGGGCATCGAGAAGCTGGGCGAGCAGGAGCAGACCGTGTTTGCGTGGGACCCGAAGCTGATCGACGGCTGACGGGACGCGCCCCGGCGCGGAGCACGCACGGCTGCCGACAGGGGCCCACGCGCCACCGCCCCGGGGCCTTGAGACGAAAACAGCCTCCTGTGCCCGCCACCCAAGCCCTGGCAGCTATGAATTGAGGAGCATCGACACCGCCTGCACCAGGGCACCGGCTCAAAATGCCAGTCCATAGCGCACCTGGACAAAATCTTCTCCGGGATTGGGCTTGCGGATGCCACCGTTGGAGACATGGCGCACCATCAACATCAGCTCATGCTGGCGGCGCGCGCCAAAGTTGAAGCCGATCCCCTGATGGTCGGTGAAATTGAAGCGTGTGCTGAAGGCCTTGTGCCGCATCGCGTAGTGCCCGTCCAGCACCGAAACGCCGATGCCGCCTTCCATGAACCACGCCGAACGCCCGCCATCGAAGCGCAGCCGCAGCGTGGGCACCAGGGCCAGCTGCGTCCAGTGCCTGCGATCGGACGCCGCCGAGCCCGCAGGGACGCGCCAGTGGGCGATGTGGGCGTCCCAGTGCCCCGTCAATTCGCCGCCCAGGAAGGAACGGCGCCATTCCCATGGCAGCTGCACCCCCACCGACACCAGGCCCACATCGCTCGCGGCGCGTGCGCCGTCGATGAACATGCGCCGGGGTTCGGGGGCGGTCTGCAGCGCCGCATCCTGGGCACCCGCCGCCGTGGCGAGTGCCCCCAACACTCCCAGCAGCGCCAGGGTACGCGGCCAGGAAACGGGAGAGGGAGGACGTTGCGCCCCGCCGCATGCTGCGGGGGCGGGGACGGGTGGCAAGGCGGTAGAGATCGAATGCACGAAGGTACTCCGACAGGCAGCAGTGGGGCGGGACAACACGCCCTGCTCTGGCGCCGCACCCGGGTGGGCGGCAAGGGCAGCAGCGTGGCCGGCCGGCCTGCCTGCGCTTGCAGGCGTCGCCGGCACCACCAATCTACACATCAATCCCGCCGCCTGCAGGTGCTGCGGCCCCATGCGCCTGTAGGCGAACCGGCTGAGATGCCGTCGGCCGGGATGCAGCCCCCGCCCGCACCCCCGGTGGCCCGCCGCCGCGCCGGCCGGGATGCCCAGGCTCAGTGCGCCACCGTGAACCGCTGCTGCAGGTGCCGCGGCGTTTCCAGCTCATCGGCAATGGCCACGGCCAGATCGGCCACGCTGATGCCGCCGGGCTGGTCGCCGTTCATCAGCGGGGCTTCGGTGCCCAGGCGGTACTGGCCCGTGCGTTCGCCGGGAGCCAGCAGGATGGGGGGCGAGAGAAAGGTCCAGTCCAGGGTGCTTTCGGTGCGGATCCAGTGGAGTGCCTCGCGCGCGGCCAGGGCCCCCTGCTTCCATTCCGCCGGGAACTGGGGCGTGTCCACCAGTTGCACGCCGGGCGCCACGAACAGGCTGCCGGCGCCGCCCACCACGAGCAGGCGCCGCACACCCGCCTGCTTGGTGCCGTCGATGATGGCGCGGGTGCCCTTGAGGAACTGGTCGTGGATGTCCGGCACGGTCCAGCCGGGGTTGTAGGCGCTCACCACCGCATCGTGGCCGGCGGCGGCCTTGGCGACCTGGGCGGCATCCTGCGCGTCGGCGGCGACGACGGTCAAGCCTTCACGCGCGGCCAGCTTGCCGGGGTTGCGGGCCAGCACGGTCACGCGGTGGCCGCGCTGCAGCAGTTCATCGAGCACGGCCGAGCCGACGAAGCCGGTGGCACCAATCAGGGCGATGTTCATGGGGAGTTCCTCGGTTCAAAGTTGCGATAGGGTGAGAATATGGGCTTGTCAAAGACCGCACTAGAGGGCTAAAAATGCCTTCACTTTGAAGACCAGCTTCACGATCAAGCAAATTCACCGATGGAAGACCTCAAACGCATGGCCGTGTTCGCCGCCGTGGTGCAGCACGGTTCGATGAGCGGCGCGGCCCGCGCCCTGGGCATGAGCACCTCGGCCGTGAGCCAGCAGGTGCGCAGGCTGGAGAGCGACGGCGGCGTGACGCTGCTGCACCGCTCCACCCGCAAGCTGGCCCTCACCGAGGCGGGCCAGCGCTACCACGCGCGCTGCGCCGCCATGTGGGCCGCGGCCGAGCAGGCACGTGCCGAGCTGGCGGCGTCGCGCGATGCGCCCAGCGGCGAGCTGCGCCTTTCGGCCACCGTGGGCTTTGCCCGGCACATCGCGCCCGCGCTGGGTGAGCTGCTGGCCGCCCACCCTGCCTTGCGCCTGAGGCTGCTGGTGGACGATTCGCCCATCGACCTGATCAACGCCCGCATCGACCTGGCGGTGCGCTACGGGCGGCTGGCCGACTCCAGCTGGGCTGCCCGGCGCCTGGGCGGGATGCGGTGGTACCTGTGCGCCTCGCCCGGGTGGGTGGCCAACCATGGCGTGCCGCAGGACCCCGACGCCCTGCTGTCGCACAGCTGGCTGGGCTTTGCGCGCGAGAGCGGCGGCCTGCTGATCGATCTGCGCAGCCCCACGGGCGAACCGCGCGCGCTGCGGGTGGAGCCGCGCATCGCCAGCAACAACCAGTTGTCGATCCAGCAGATGTGCGAGGCCGGCCTGGGCCTTGCGCTCGTGGGCAGCATGGACGCACACGAGGCCTTGCAGACCGGGCAGCTGGTGCGGCTGCTGCCCGACTGGTCCTTCGGCACGCTCGACATCTGGGCCGTCACGCCCCAGCGCGACGCACAGCCCGCCAAGGTGCGCCAGGCCATCGCGGCGCTGCACGGCTATCTGAGCCAGGTGCCGGGCGTCACGGATTGAGGGGCGGCTCTCGGGGCCGCCTTCGGACCCGTTCCCTGTCCTGCGGCGTGGGAGGAGGGAAAAGAAAAAAGAAAAAGAAGACGCGGCGACCTGGCCGCGCTGGTTTCACCGACCCTGGCCGGCGCGCAGCACGGTGGCGGATGGCAGTGGCGTGAACGCAGCGCCCGGCATCCTTCCATCCATCATTTTTTTATCGCATCACCCCACAAATTCCATCGTTGTGCATGCCGCGCGGGCTGCCTACAGTCGCCTTCCGGTACCTGCTTCCACGACCTTTCTTCAACCCGACCGGAGAACGCACATGACGACCAACCCCACCACCCACTTCCCCATCGACCGCGTACTGGCCGCGTTTGAAAAGGGTGACGTGCCCACATTGCTGGACAGCATCTCCGACGACGTGGATTTCCGCATCGACCACTACCGCGACGAGGCGGACACCAGCTGGCAGGTCGCCCGCCACAAGGCCGACGTGCTGGCCGTGGTGCAGCGCCTGGGCACCGAGGTCTTTCCGCAGGGCACGAAGATCGTGCACACCCACAGCCAGCCCCTGGGCGACGACTGGGTGATCACGAAATTCCACCAGCGCTTCTTTTATGCGGTACAACAGCGCGAAGTGGAATCGCTGACCTGGATCGTGAGCCACTCGCGCAACGGCCAGCTCGACTACTTCCGCGAAACCGTCACCACCATCACCCCGACCTGACCGCGGCCCTCCGTGGCCCCCGCACCATGCTGTTTGACCTGCGCGCCCTGGGCTACTTCGTGGCGGCCTACGAAGAACGCTCCGTGACCACGGCCGCGCGCCGCTGCTTCGTGGCGCAGCCCTCGATCAGCATGGCCATCAAGGGGCTGGAGGATGCGCTCGACACCGTGCTCTTCGAGCGCAGCCGCCAGGGCCTGGCGCCCACGCCCGCCGCCCACCGCCTGTACCCGCGCGCCTGCAGCCTGCTGGCGCAGTCGAGCGCCATGGTGCGCGACTTCCGCGATGCGCCGCGCGAAACGCTGGGCGTGTTCCTGCAGGACGACCTGATGGTGGGCCCGGCCGCGCCGCTGTTCGCGCAGATTGGCGAGCTCATGCCCAACGCCCTGGTGCGGCTCACGGCCAGCGCGCAGGAGGCGCGCCTGCGTCTGGTGGCCGAGCATTGCAAGCCGTCTGGCGACACCTTCATGTCCTTGTGGCGCGAGCCCTATGTGATGCTCCTGCCCGAACAGCACCCGCTGCGTTTCAAGAAGAAATTCGGCCTGGCCGACCTGCAGGGCGTTCCGCTCATCGAATGGCCGTACTGCCCCTTGCACCAGTCGTTCATCCGCCTGCTGGCCGAGCGCGGGATCGCGCTGGAGGTGCAGGCCAGCGCCGCGCGCGAAGAGCTGTTGCTGCACATGGTGGACAGCGGCCTGGGCGTGGCCGTGGTGCCGCAGTCCTACGCGGCCCACGCACGCCATTCGGTCGTGCGGCCCCTGGACGGTCCGCTGGCTTTCTCGCGCCATCTGGGCCTGGCCTGCGACGCATCGGACGCGCCCCTGCTCGCGCTGCTGGGCCGCCTCGCCTCCAGCCTCAAGACGCCACCGGACCTTTCCCGCAGCAGCGCGGCCTGAGGTGGGGCCCGCCGCTGGCACGGCAGGCAAGGTGCGGTACAAAGGGGGTTGCCCCCAGCCCACACCTGCCGCCATGGTCCTTGAAATCGCCCACCTCACCGTCCGCGCCGGCCAGAATGCCGCGTTCGAGCAAGCCTTTGCCCAGGCGCAGCGGATCATCGCCTCGATGCCCGGCTACCTGTCGCACGAACTGGCCCATTGCGTGGAACGCCCGCAGGACTACGCATTGCTGGTGCGCTGGGCCACGCTCGAGGACCACGAAATCGGCTTTCGCCAGTCGGCGCCCTACCAGGAATGGAAACGGCTGCTGCACCATTTCTACGACCCGTTCCCCACGGTGGTGCATTTCACCCCGGTGGCGCTGCCGCCCTCGGCATGACCCGCGCCGCCAGCGCGCGTGACGGCGCTGCGACGCCTGGATGCTGCAGCGCACTATTCGGGTATTGCCTGAACATTTAGCGCACTGCACATGCCGTTCTGATCCTAGAATTTGTAAACGCGCGTTTCTTCTTCTTTTCTGCGCGAAGGACCCATCATGAAAGCAGTGCAGCAGGACATCGACGAGCGGACCAACCTCACCAGCACCAACAAGTTCGAACTGCTGCTGTTTCGTCTGGGCACCGACAGTGCCCTGGGCAAATCCGAACTGTTCGGCATCAACGTGTTCAAGATCCGCGAGATCGTGGCCATGCCCAGCATCACGCCGATCGCGGGCACCACGCCGCATTCGCTGGGGGTCGTGAACCTGCGCGGCCAGGTGATTCCGGTGCTGGACCTGCCTTCCATCGTGGGCTGCAAGCCCCAGACGGGACTGAACATCATGCTGGTGACCGAATACGCGCGCACCACGCAGGCTTTTGCGGTGGAGTCGGTGGAAGACATCGTGCGGCTGGACTGGAAGCAGGTGCTTTCCGCCGAAACCAGCGGCGCCGCCGGCAAGCTGGTGACCAGCATTGCCCGCCTGGATGGCAACACCGACGAATCCCGCCTGGCCCAGGTGCTGGACGTGGAAGCCATCCTCCAGATGGTGTCGCCTTCGGACGGCCACGAGGTCACCGAAGAGAAGGTCGGCGCCAAGCTCAAGCTCAAGCCCGGCACCATCATCCTGGCGGCCGACGATTCGTTCGTGGCGCGCTCGCTCATCGAGCAGGAACTCAAGGTGCTGCATGCGCCCTATGAAATGGTGAAATCCGGCAAGGAAGCCTGGGACCGGCTCAACGCCATCGCCAGGAGCGCCGAAGCCGAGGGCAAGAGCGTGCTGGACCGCGTGGCCATGGTGCTGACCGACCTCGAAATGCCGGAAATGGACGGTTTCACCCTCACGCGCAACATCAAGCAGGATGCGCGCTTCCACGGGCTGCCGGTGGTCATCCACTCCTCGCTGTCCGGCTCGGCCAACGAAGACCACGTGCGCAGCGTCGGCGCCGACGGCTATGTCGCCAAGTTCGTGGCGGAAGATCTGGCGGAAACCATCCGCCGGGTGCTGCCCAAATAAACGGGAAGCAGGCCAGCTTCCCGCGCGCCCTTCGCCACGGCGTACACGCCGCGCATAAAAAGGGCGGCTCGCGCATTGCCAGCCACGCGCTTTCGCTATCAATTTTGATTTCAAAAGCCGGTGCGCCAAGGCACCAGCCCGGTACGGCATGGGATTTCGTCCTACCCGTTGCATCGGCATGCAGGTCAACCAAATGGGCCCCCCGGGCGCTACAGTGGGAGGCATTGAAAACGCCACTCCGAAACTTGTAACACCCCGCCGGGGTGCTTTTCGGGGGCTTTACGTACAGCGCGGAACACCCACGCCCTGTAGGGGGTCTGAACAGCATGACATACACACTCGCCCGCATCATTTCTGCCACGGTCCTGGGCGCCGTGGTGACGGGTTGCGCCACCGTGCCGGGCGACCCCTATTACGAACCCACGCCGTACAGGGTCTACGAGCAGCCGGGGTACATCTACAACACCCCGTCGGTGTACTCCAGCCCGCCCCCCGTCTACCCTGCGTATTCGGCCCCGCCCTCCGTCATCTACTACGGCGGACGTGATCGCGACGACCGCTGGGAACGCGACCGCAACCGCAACGACTGGCGCGAGCGCGAGCGTGACAGAGAACGGGCCGAGCGTGACCGCGTAGCCCGGGAGCGTGAACGCGACCGCCGCGACCAGCAGGCGCGCGAGGCCGATCGCCGCAACCGGGACCGGGAGCAGGCCTTGCGAGACCAGGCGGAACGCGACCGCCGCGCCGCGGAAGACCGCCGCAACCGTGAAGCCCGCCCTGGCCGCATGGCGCCAGACAGCTACACGCCGCATCCGCTCGACTGGCGTTCACGCCAGCAGTCGAACAGCCCCGAAAAACCCTGAATGCGGCGCCGTCCCGCGCCGTCGTTCCCCCTGCCTGGCAGCCGACCGTGACGATCCGCCCCTGCCTCTTCATTCTCTGCCTGGGTGCCGCCGTGCTTGCCACGGGCGCCAGCGCCCAGGTGGTTCGCTGCACCGATGCCCGCACGGGACAGGTGACCTATACCGACGGCGCATGCACCGGTGGCGCCACCGCGCGCGAGGTCGAAGCGCGGAAAACCCCCGAGGAGATCCAGCAGGAACGGGAGCTGGCAGCGCAAGCACTGGAGCGCAAGCAACAGCGGCTGCAGGCAGAGGCCACCGCGGCGGAAACCGATGCCCGCCGCAACGCCGAACGCGACCGTGCCCGCGCCGCACAGGCCGCGGCGGCCACGCCCCAGCCCCAGGACTACGCCCGATCCCCCGAATGCGCGCGCTCGCGGCGCAACCTGGATATGGTGGCTGCGGGCCTGGCCCGCTCGACCTATGAACAGGAGTTGCGCCTGGAGGCCGCGCAGCGGCAAGTGGACCTGGATTGCCTGGGTCCACAAGGGTATGCGGAAGTCGAAAAAGCGCGTGCCCACCAGCCCCGGGTGGTGGTCGTGCCGCCATCGCGGCATCGCCCCCTTTTTCCTGACCCCTTCCCGCAGACAGGCACACCGCAACCTCCAACTCGCCTGACGCAATGCGGTGACTTTCGCTGCACCGACAACCAGGGCAATACCTATCCCCGCGCCGGTCCCGGGCGGTTCCCCGGTCCCGGCGGTGTGTGCCGCTCCAACGGAGGCCAGGCGCCCTGCTGAACCCGGCGGACGGGCAAAGGCCCCGGCGAACGCGCTCGCCCTAAGGCGACGGGCGCGCCGCCCGCAACCCCTCGGCCACGGTCGGGTAGCGCAGCTTCACACCCAGCTCCCGCAGCATGCGCTGGTTGTCCAGCCGCCGCGATTCGCTCATGAAGCTCAGCAGCATCAGCGACAGCTGCTCCTGCGCGGCACTGCGGCGCACGCGCGGGGGACGCGGCAGGCCGTACAGGTCGGCCGCCAGGTCGAAGTAGTCGCCCATCCTCAGTTCCGTGGCATCGCTCACGTTGTAGACGCGTTGCGGCCGCGCACGCCACAGCGCGGCCAGGCAGATGCGCGCCAGGTCGTCGGCGTGGATGTGGTTGGTGAACACATCGTCCTCGCGCTCCAGCACCGGCGTGCCTCGGCGCAGGCGCGCTTCGGGCGTGCCACCGTCCCGGTCGGGGGCGTAGATGCCCGGAATGCGAAGCACGGTGGCCCGCACCCCCCCGCGGCCCAGGTGCCGCACCGCCCGCTCGGCATTCACGCGCCGCTGCGCGCGCGGCGTGGCGGGGGCCACGGGCCGTGTCTCGGACACCATCGCCCCCTGGCAGTCGCCATACACGCCGCTCGTGGAGGCGTAGACGAGGGAGGCGGGCAGGCTGCGCAGGCGCAGCGCGCGCGCCAGGGCCACCGTGCGCGGATCGCGCCACCAGCCATCCCCTCCGGCGCCTTCGCCGGGTGGCGGGGCCAGGTGCAGCACGCGCGTGGCCAGGCCCGACAGGCGGCGCAGCGTGGCCACATCGTCCAGGTTTCCGCACAGGGGGCGGATGCCCAGGGCGCGCAGCGCCGGCTTGCGCTCGGGGCTGGAGGTGAGCGCCAGCACCTGGACGCGCCCGGCGCCCGGGCCGCCCTGGAGCTGGCGCGCCACGCGCTGGCCCACGTCACCACACCCCACGATCAGCAGGCGTTCGCGGCGAAAGCGCGCCGGCAGGGCGCCAAGGGGGTTTTGGTTTGAAGGCAAAATCGGGTCCGTTTGTAAAGAACCAGCCGGCATCTCCTGGCAGGGGCCCACGGCGGCACCAACCGGTTCTTGAAGATCTACGTCCCGAGGATACCCACAAGATGACCAGCGCCGAGGCTGTGAGCACCGCAGCATTCCAGATCACCGTGCAGCCCAGCGGCCGCGCTTTCCAGGCCAACGCTGGCGAGGCCATCCTGGCCGCCGCCATCCGCAGCGGCGTCGGCCTGCCCTATGGCTGCAAGGACGGCGCCTGCGGTTCGTGCAAGTGCAGGAAGCTCAGCGGCACCGTGCACCATGGCGAGCACCAGTCCAAGGCGCTCACGGCCGACGAAGAGGCCGCCGGCCTCGTGCTGACCTGCTGCGCCCAGCCCCTGACGGACGTGGTGCTCGAATCGCGCCAGGTCACCGATGAAAGCGCCTACCCCGTCAAGAAGATGCCCGTGCGGGTGGCCACCCTCGAAAAGAAATCGCACGACGTGATGCGGGTGCGACTGCAGCTGCCGGCGGCGGACACCTTCCGGTACCACGCGGGCCAGTACATCGAATTCATCCTGCGCGACGGAGCACGCCGGGCGTATTCGATGGCCAATGCACCTCACACGCAGGCCGACGCACCCGGCGTGGAGCTGCACATCCGCCACATGGCGGGCGGCAAGTTCACCGACCACGTGTTCGGCGCGATGAAGGAAAAGGAGATCCTGCGCGTGGAAGGCCCGTTCGGCAGTTTCTTCCTGCGCGAGGACTCGGACAAGCCCATCGTGCTGCTGGCCTCGGGCACGGGCTTTGCCCCCATCAAGGCGCTCATCGAGCACATGCAGTTCAAGGCCATCACGCGCCCCACGGTGCTCTACTGGGGCGGCCGCCGCCCCGGCGACCTGTACATGCACGACTGGGTGCTGGCCCGGGCGGCCGACATGCCCCACCTGACCTACGTGCCCGTCGTCTCCGACGCCTTGCCGGAGGACGGCTGGACCGGTCGCACCGGGTTTGTGCACCAGGCCGTGATGGACGACCACGCCGATCTGTCGGGCCACCAGGTGTACGCCTGCGGCGCCCCCATCGTGGTCGATTCCGCCCGCGTGGCCTACAGCGCGCAGCGGGGCCTGCCAGCGGAAGAGTTCTATGCGGACTCCTTCACCTCCGAGGCGGACAAGCACGGCGGATGAGCGGGAGGGTGTGGGTTTGCCGCCCGCGCCACCACCGGCCACAGCCACACCCGTGACAGCACCGTTGCCTCCCCCCAGGCCCCTGGGACGCCTGCGCGATGGGCTGCGCGGAGCCGGCCCCATGGCCGCCGTGTTCGGCCTGGCCGTGCTGCTGATCCTGGGCGCCGGCGAATGGGCCACCCGCAACGAGCTGGAAACCCAATGGGACAACCTGCGCCGCTCCAGCGAGGTCCAGGCCCTGGCCCTGCGCGGCGTGGCCACGCGCTACAGCTACCTGCCCTTCACGGCGGCGCAGCAACCCCTGGTCGCGGACCTGCTGCGCCATCCCGCATCGGAGAGCGTGCGGGAGGCGGCCAACGCGTACCTCCAGGCCGTCAATGCGCACGCCGGCTCCGACACGCTGTACCTCATGGACGACAAGGGCCTCACGCTGGCCTCCAGCAACTGGGACACGCCCAGCAGCTTCGTCGACCAGAACTACAGCAACCGTCCCTACTTCCGCGACGCACTGCACGGGCAGGCGGGGCGCTTCTACGGCGTGGGCAAGACCACGGGCGAGCCCGGGCTGTTCGCCTCGGCCCCCGTGCAGCGCGATGGCAAGGTGATCGGCGTGGTGGCCGTGAAGGTGCGCATGCAGCCCATCGTGGACACCTGGGCGCAACTGCTCGACCCGGTGTTCGTCACGGATGAGCGCGGCATTCTGTTTCTGGGCTCCGTGTCGTCCTGGCTCTACAAGACCAGCAAGCCCCTGCCCGCCGAGGCCGTGCGGCAGGTGCAACACGATGAGCAGTACGGCGCGCAATGGCAGCCCGCGCCGGTGCCCTGGAAGCTCCTGCAGCGCCCGGACCAGCCGGGTGCCGAGCTTCGGCTGCCCGGCAGCGGCAAGCACTATCTCGCCTTCGCGGAACACCTGCCCGACCTGGGCTGGACCCTCACCCTCACGGCCGACAGCAAGGTGGTGGCCCTGGCGCGCCAGCAGGCCTGGGCGCTGGCCAGCCTCGCGTCGGGCCTGCTGGTGCTGGGCGCGCTCTACTGGCAGCTGCGCGAGCGGCGCCTGCAGGAGAACCGCCAGGCCCGCATCGAACTCGAACAGCGCGTGCACGAGCGCACCCACGCGCTGCAGCAGGCGCAGGCCTTTCGCCAGTCCATGGAAGACTCCCTGCTCGTCGGCATGCGTGCGCGCGACCTGCAGGGCCGCATCGTGTACGTGAACGCCGCCATGTGCGACATGGTGGGCTACGCCGCCTCCGAACTCATCGGCTGCTTGCCCCCCTACCCCTACTGGCATCCCGACGACCTCGACCGCCACTGGAACGACAGCGACACCTCGCTGGCGGGCAAGGCCACGCCCCAGGGCAACGAGAACCGGCTGCGGCACCGCAACGGCTCGGACGTCTACACCATGTTCTACACGGCGCGGCTCATCGACGGTGATGGCCGGCACATCGGCTGGATGAGCTCGGTGGTGGACATCACTGCCCAGAAGCGCGCCGAGGAACAGCAGCAGCAGCGCGAGGCGCAACTGCAGCGCGTGCAGCGCGTGATCACCGTGGGCGAGATGGCCTCCACCCTCGCGCACGAGCTCAACCAGCCGCTGGCGGCCCTGGTCAACTACGCGGCCGCGGCGCGCGCGCTCGCCGCGCAGGGCCGGACCGAACTGCTCAACGAAAGCCTCGCCGCGCTGTCCACTCAGGCGCTGCGCGCGGCCGACATCGTGGGGCGCATCCGCCGCTGGGTGCGCCAGCATCCCGAGGCCCGCGAACCCTGCGACCTCAATGCCGCCGTGGACCAGTCCCTGGGCCTGCTGCTGCGCGCCGAGGCACGGCGGCATGGGGTGGCGGTGCGCCTGGACCTCGCGCCCGAACCGCTGCGGGTGCGCGCCGACCGCGTGCTCCTGGAGCAGGTGGTCCTGAACCTTGGCCTCAACGCGCTGCAGGCCATGCAGGTGCACGCCACGCCCCCGATGGACCACGAACTGCTGCTGCGCACCCGGGCAGATGCCGGGCACGCCTGCCTCGAAGTGCAGGACCGGGGCCCGGGTCTGCCCCCCGAGATCGCCGAGCGCCTGTTCGAGCCGTTCTTCACCACGCGCTCCGACGGCCTGGGGCTGGGCCTGAACATCTGCCGCTCCATCGTCGAGAGCATGGGCGGCGAACTGCTGGCGCGCAACCGCGAGGGCGGCGGCGCGGTCTTCGAAATCCGGCTTCCCCTGCACGCAACGCCGCCCGTGGCCTCCCCATGACCGATCACCCCACCGCCCCCGGCCCCACCCTTGCCCCGCTGCGCGTCTACATCGTGGACGACGACGAAGGCGTGCGCCATTCCCTCGCCGCGCTGCTGCTGGCCGGCGGCCACGCGGCCCAGTCGTTCGCAAGCGGGCCGGATTTCCTGGCCGGCGCCGACCTGGCCCGGCCCGGCTGCGTGCTGCTCGACCTGCGCATGGACGGCATGAGCGGCCTGCAGGTCTTCGAGGCCATGCGCCAGCGGGGCACGGTGCTCAAGACCGTGTTCCTCTCCGCCCACGGCGAGTTGGCCTCGGCCGTGGCGGCCGTCAAGCAAGGCGCGGTGGACTGGCTGGAAAAACCCTGCGACGAGGCCACCCTGCTGGCCGCCGTGCACCGCGCGGCCACCCTGTCGCACGGCGTGGCCGCGCGCGCGCAGCGGCACGCCCTGCTGCGGGAGCGCTGGAACGCGCTGAGCCCGCGCCAGCAGGAGGTGGCGCGCCTGCTGGCCACCGGCATCAGCAGCAAGGAAGCGGCCCGTGCGCTGGCCCAGCGCGACCCCGGGCGCCCCATCGACCCGCGCACCGTGGACACGCACCGCTCGGCCATCTTCCTGAAACTGGACATCCGCTCGTCGCACGAGCTGGGCATGCTGGTGGAGGACCTGGGCCTCTCGGAAAACCCCTCCCGCACGCCCTGAACACCCCGCTTCAAGGTTTTCGTAAGCCTTCTTACGATTTTTTTGCACAATGGCACCCATGAACCGCAGAAACATCCTCCTCGCCAGCGCCGCTATCGCAGCGGCTTTCTCCTCCCACACCGCGCTCGCGCAGGACTCGGGCCAGCCTATCCGGCTGATCGTGCCGTATGCGGCCGGCGGCCCCATCGACGTGACCGCCCGGGCCCTGGCCGAGCGCGTGCGCGACTCGCTGGGCACGGTGATCATCGACAACAAGGGCGGCGCGGGCGGCAACATCGGTGCCGACGCCATCGCCAAGGCGGCGCCCGACGGCCTGACCATCGGCATCTCCGCCACCGCCACGCACGCGGTCAACCCGTGGCTCTATTCCAAGATGCCCTACGACGCCGCCAAGGACTTCGCGGGCATCACGCAGATGGTGCGCGTGCCCAACGTACTGGTCATCAACGCGGCCAAGGCCGAGCAGCTCAAGATCCACACCGTGGCCGATTTGATCGCCTACGCCAAGGCCAACCCCGCCAAGCTGAACTACGGCAGCGGCGGCAACGGCAGCGCGGGCCACCTGGCGGGCGAAATGTTCAAGCAGCGCGCCGGCATCTTCGCGCTGCACATTCCCTACCGGGGCGCCAACCCTGCGCAGCTGGCGCTGCTGGCGGGCGAGGTGGACTTCAACATCGACAACCTGGCGGCCGCCGCGCCCAACATCCGCGCGGGCAAGCTCAAGGCGCTGGCCGTGACCTCGCTGGACGCATCGGCCTCGCTGCCGGGCGTGCCGCCCCTGTCTGCTACTTTCAAGGGCTTTTCCATCGACACCTGGTGGGGCCTCGTAGCGCCCGCGGCCACGCCCAAGCCCATCATCGACAAGCTGAACAAGGCTTTCGTGGCGGCCCTGAACGCGCCGGAGACCAAGACCCGCTTCGGCGCCCTGCTCGCCGAACCCGTGGCCACCACGCCCGCGCAGTTCGACAGCTTCATGGCCGCCGAGCGCGCCAAGTACCAGCAGGTGGTGAAGGCCTCGGGCGCGAAGGTGGATTGAGAACTTCGAGCTCCATCGGCCTCTGGCGCTTTTCCAGAAAGCGCTTTTTGCTACCTTTTATATAGCAATCGTCAGGCGGGCACGAACCGCCTGCACCGGCTGCCCGGTATCCATGTGCGTTCGGCGCGCGCTGGCTTTGCGCCCGTGGCAGCAGGCTATTCTGGGGCAACCAGCCAAGCGCCGTCTTGGCCGGGCGTTGTCCACAACGTACGGCGGCAATACCTGCGCAGCAGGTCGATCACCGTGTCGACCTGATCGAGGGGCAGTTGCAAGTGCAAGGCGCCGCCTCCAGGTCCCTGGGTGAGCAAATTCAGGGTGTACGCGCCGTTGTATTCGTAGTAGTGCACTTGCGCGACTTCCGACCCGCAGTCCAGCAGCGGCGCATGGCACATGGCGATGCCGTACAAGTTGCCTGCTTCGGAAAAGCGCATGGATGCCAGGTCCGCCTCCAGCGCATCGACGATGCGCATGTATTCGGGGAGATAGCTGTGCCAGAGCCGCTGACTCCACTTCTCGCGGATCTCGGCATAGCCCAGGGTGGCTTTGGCCTCGCCGCCGTACTCGCCTCGGAGGTCCACCCCCCGCAGGCGCTGCGCCAGTTCCAGGGGCGATTCGCCATGGCGACTGGGCAGTGCGGGAGCTTCGAGCAGCTCATAGGCACTCAGGCATCTGTCCGTGTCCGCCTCGGACTTGAGCAGCGCGGTCAGCAGGCTGTCGCCGTCGCGGGTATAGCCCGCCTTCAACTGCCAAGGCAGGCCCTCCCCTGCTTTGATCAGGTCGCTCTGGGATGCGCCCTCCACCACGAACTGCACCAGCGCCTCGACGCTATCAAAGGTGCGCGTCTTCTTCTGAATCTGCGCAACCACCTTGTGCGGTAAATAGACCTCGGTGGCCAGATCGCTGCCCACGCTGAGGTAACTGCCGCTGAGGTGCTTCTTGCAGAACTTGCGCAGTTGCTCGTAAAAGTCGTCGGCCACCCAGCGGCCTTCCTGCGTGAACTTGAAGCGGATGGCCTGCCCTGCATGCAGGAACTCCAGCACCACCTTGCCGCCGACGCTCCCTTCGGCTCGCGCGCTTTCGGGGGCGAACTCTCCCTGGGTGGCCTGTGCGAATTCCTGGAGCACCCCCACGTAGTCGGCCGCCTCGGCGATGCACTTCGGGTCCAGCTCGCAGATCCGCTCGGGAACCATGTGGTGGAAGATCTGGCCCAGGTGGGAGCCGTCCCAGTCCTTGGGCAGGGGCTGGAAGGCGATGCCTGCTTTTTTGAGGATGGCGGCAATGATTTGGGACGTTTTGGTCATCAAAATCAGTCTCTCTGCTTACTCTGGAAAGCGCTTTGGGCTACGTTTTGTATAGCGTTTCGTCAATGGCCCAGGTGATTGCCAGCGGCGCCAGCCGTGCCCTGCTGCCTTCCGGCGAGAGGTCGCCGATGTCGCGGTAATAGGCCAGATAGGCCGGCAGGAAGGCCTGCTCGAACGCAGTGGGCGCGCTGGCAGTGGCGATGTCGATGGTGAAGCACCCGTCGAACTTGCGGTCCGGCACGTCATCGCCCTGTTGGTACGCGCCTTTGCAGGTGTCGCCCAACAACCGGCCAAGCTCCAGCGCGGCACAGCGGATCGCACGGTTGGGGCAAGCATCCTGGATGCGCAGGCGGTAACCGTGTTTGCCCTTGACGGTGGAGCGCGTCTGGCTGACTTCGACGACCGGGCTCGCATCCGTCTGGAGCAAAGCGGGGCTCAGCACATCGCCGGGCTGCCACAGCACCACCGCGTTGTCCGCCAGCAGCGTCTTGCGCTTGAGCTGCAGATAGTTCTGCCCGGCCAGGAAACCGCCTTGAAAAGCGATGATCCAGGTGTCGGACCAATGCAGCTCCTGCGCTGCGGCGTTGACACCTTCGAGCGGCAGGGCGATCAGGCTCTGGCGCTCCCGGTCATGGTCGATCGCCGCATAGACGCGTTGCGTGTCGTGCCACAGCAGCAGCTTGGCCTGCTCCACGTCCAGGGGATCGGCAAAGCGGTGCAGCGTCTGCGGCGGCTGGTCCTGGCCTTGCGGCGCCAGCCGGTGCATGCCCTCGGCATCCACCCACAGGTTGCTGCCATCCGGCAATGCGCAGACCCCCAGGATCGCGCCTGCCACGGGCAGGACGCTGCAGGCTTGCAAGCTGTGCAGGTCGAAGAGCTGGTACGTGGAGGGGGCGTTGCCCGTGCGCAGAAAAGCCCGTGCGTCCGTGAAGTGCGCCAGCTCCTGGCGCCCCGCCCCGCGGCTTTGCAAGGTGTAGCGGGTGAGGAACTCGCCATCCGGGCGATAGATCTCCGTGTATTCGCTTTGGGGATAGGTATAGGTGTCGGTCAGCACGATGGCGGCACGGCCGAAATGCTTGGGGCCCAACCGTTTGGGTAGCGAAGCCAGGCGATCGCCGCTCCAATCGTGGACGATGAAGATGCGCTCGTTGCCCGGGGATGCCACGCCATACGCGTCCGAGCCGCCCAGCAGCACGTCGTGGAGGTGCCATTCCTTGTCGCCGTGCCGCACGATGGTCGGCGGGCCGTCGGCGTAGTGCACGCGGGCCGTGACGCCCGGCGCGCTGAAGCGCAGGAAGGTTGGCTCCGGGGGCACCAGCCGTGCGTGGCCGTTGCAGATCAGCGCCGCCGATTCTTCGGTGCCGATGAGCATCGCATCGCCGCGCTGCTCGAAAGTGAAGTTGCCGACGATGTTGATCAACATGGTTTTCCGTGCCGGGCACGCCCACCAAAGCAATCTTCTCCCTCCAAGCAGCTCCGCAGGGGCTTTCGCGTCAGGGTTCGCGTCAAGATTCGCGTCAAGAAAAACTCCTCCTCGTGCCGTCCTGGCTGCAAGGGACACTTTTGCAGTCGGCTCATGCCCCAGGAAATATACGGAGAAATGCGCCCGTTCCAGGCTTTTCGCGGTGGACAAGTTGTCAGCCGCCAAACTGCCTTGCGCTTGCAAAATGGCGGCTCTTGCAACGCCGCGACCCTGGCCCTTCCATGAACCTGTTGGAAGGGGCCACACACATCACCATGAATAGAAACGAACGACTGGCCCTGCTCACCTCCCAACGCGCGCTGCAGGCCGCAGTGCTGGCCCAGGACCACGGCGCCGCACGCACCTGGCTGGTAGACGGTGGCGACGCCAGGGCCCTGTGGCAGGGCGAAAACTTCGACGACACCTACCCCATGGTCCTGGCCATCGAAGGCAATGACGTGGACATGGTGCACCTGCTGGCCAAGGGCGGCATGCCGCTGTACCACAACGCCCTCGTGGCGCAGAAGACCTACGGAGCGGTCGAACCACTGACATTGGCCGCCCTGTGGCGGCCCGGGTGCCATGCGGCGGTGATGGCCGCGCTGGACCTGGGTGCAGCCTGCCACTCCGCCACGCGGGACCACATGCCGGTGCTGCGCCTCACCGATCTGCATGACCGCGAACTGGATGCGCGCTCCGACGCCCTGTTCCAGCGCATCCTGGACGCGGGCGTGCTCGACGTGGACGCACCTTGGGACGACAGCTCCCGGGTGCTGCACCGCATCTGCCAGGGCAACAACCGCTATGTGCCCGAGCTGATCCGCCTGTCGCGCGACGTGCATGCCCCCGAAGCCGGCGACCCGCTCCGCACGCCGCTGTGGATGGCCGTCGTCTCCTGCAGCGACCTTGCCGTGGGTGCACTGCTGGCCTGCGGCGCCGACCCGTCCACACCGGCCTCGCACGGCCAGTCCCTCCTGGACCTGGCACGGAACGCACAGAAGATGAAGAAGCACAAGAACCTGCGCGGCCAGGTCGACCGCATCGTCACCATGCTGGAGACGGGGCGTGCCTGGCCGCAGGCCGCGTGTTCCGCATGAGCGGTGGCGGGGTCGCCCACCCCCTTGCAACGAATGCGGGGCGCCGAGGGCCGCGCCTTCTCAGCAAGAACCTGCAACTGAGCGATCTTTTGAACCCGGCCCGACTCCATCCCGTCGATAGCATCCGCCGCTAGCCAGTGCTGCGGAACTGCTGCCTGTACGCCGACGGCGCAATGCCCAGCGTGGCGGCGAAGTGCTGCCGCAGCGATACGGCCGAGCCGAAGCCGGCCTCGATGGCCACGGCCTCGACGGACAGGTCTCCACCCTCCAGCAGCTGCTGCGCGAGCGCGACGCGCTGGTTCTGCAGCCACTGGCCCACCGTCGTGCCGGTGACCTGGCGAAAGCGGCGCGTGAAGGTACGCGGGCTCATCACCGCGCGCTCGGCCAGGGCCTCCAGGGTGTGGGTTTCGTGCAGGTGCTCGCCCAGCCACTGCAGCAGCGGCGCCAGCCGGTCGCCCCGCACCGACGGCGCCACGGGCTGCTGGATGTACTGCGCCTGGCCGCCCTGGCGGTGGGGCGCCACCACCATGCGGCGCGCGGCACGGTTGGCGGCCTCGGCGCCGTGCTGCTGGCGCAGCAGGTGCAGGCAGCAGTCGATGCCCGCCGCCGTGCCGGCCGAGGTGAGCACCAGCCCGTCCTCCACGTACAGCACCTCGGGCTTGAGCTGCACGCGCGGATAGCGCTGGGCGAACTGGGCCGCCAGCGCCCAGTGCGTGGTGGCGGTGCGGCCATCCAGCAGCCCCGCCTCGGCCAGCACAAAAGCGCCCAGGCACAGGCCCACGATGCGCGCACCCCGGCGGTGCGCGGCCCGCAGCGCGGCCAGCAATGCCGGGGGCACGGGCGCCAGATCGTCGCGCCAGGAAGGCACGACGATGGTCTGTGCACGCCGCAGCACCTTGAGGCCATGGCCCACCTCGATGCCGAACCCGGCGGAGGTGCGCAGCGGGCCCGGCGCCATGCCACACACCACCAATTTGTAGCGGTTGATGCCCTCGGCCGTGCGGTCCTCGCCAAACACGAGGCAGGGCACCGAGAGGTGGAAGGGGCTGATACCGTCGAAGGCCACCACCGCCACGGTGTCCGGGGCAGAGGAGGAAACCAGGCGGATGGAGGATTGGGCAGGATGGGGCACGATGGCCCGATTCTATCGATGAGTGTCAATCAAGCCACTTTCAAGGACGGGCGGCCACGCGAACAATCACTCCATTCCTTCCCCGCAACCTACTTCTTTCACCCCATCAAAGGACTGTGACCATGACCTCCTCTTCCACCACCGCTCCGCGCCGCGCCCTGATCGTCATCGACGTGCAGAACGAGTATTTCGCGGGCGGCAACCTGCCCATCGAGTACCCGCCCGTGGCCGACACGCTGCCCAACATCGCCCGCGCGATGGATGCCGCCCACGCGGCCGGTGTGCCGGTGGTCGTGGTACAGCACACCGCCCCGTCCGGTGCGCCCGTGTTCGACAAGGCCACCGAGCGCTGGCAGCTGCACCCCGAAGTGGCGCGCCGCCCTGCCGACCACCACATCGAAAAAGGCATGGCGAGCGCCTTCACGAACACCGGCCTGGCCGAGTGGCTGGCCGGGCGTGGCATCGACACCCTGACCGTGGTGGGCTACATGACGCACAACTGCGATGCCAGCACCATCTACGAGGCCTCGCACCGGGGGCTGGCCGTGGAGTTCCTGAGCGACGCGAGCGGCGCCCTGCCCTATGCCAATGCGGCGGGCAGCGCCAGCGCCGAGGAAATCCACCGTGTGTTCAGCGTGGTGTTCCACAGCAACTTTGCCGCCGCCGCTTCGACCCGCGACTGGGTGGCGGCCGTGCAGGCGGGCCAGGCCTTGCCCAAGGACAACGTGTTTGCCTCGAACCAGCGCGCCAGGCAAGGGTGAGCCCCTGAGGCGCCCCTGCGCCTGCCCACGCGTGCGCTTCACATCCGGGACGTGGCGGCGCGGGGCCCGTGCCACGCCAGCTACCGCTTTGCGGAAAGCGGAGCGGAAAGGCTACACGGCCTCGCACCATGCGGCTGGCAGCCGCTCGATGTGCTGGTCCTGCACCGCCGCCAGCCATGCGGGGTGGACCTGCTCTGGCGCTATCTCGGCCAGGGGCAGCAGCACGAAGGCCCGCTCACGCAGGCGCGGGTGGGGCACGGTGAGTGCGGGGGTGTCGAGCACCTGCCCGCCAAAGAGCAGGATGTCCAGGTCCAGCGTGCGGGGCGCGTTGCGGTAGGGGCGCTCGCGGCCGGCTGCGGCCTCGATGGCCTGAAGCGCGGCCAGCAAGCCGTGGGGTGTCAGCGCGGTCTGCACGGCCACCACGGCGTTGTGATAGTCCGGGCCGGCGGCATCCACGGGTGCGCTGCGGTACAGCGCCGACCACCGCAGGACCCGGGTGGCCGGCAAGGCGGCAATGGCCTGCACGGCGGCGCGCAGCGCGGCGGGGGCGTCGCCCAGGTTCGCGCCCAGGCCGATGTAGGCCGTGCTGCCGGTACTTGCCGGGGGTGACTGGCGAGCGGCCGTGGGCTGGATCGGTGTCATCGGTTCTTCCGGTGGCCCTTCATGGGCACCAGGGCCTGCGCGGTGCCGGGGCGCACGGCATCGGACCGCAGCGGGTCAGGCATCCACCGCGAAACCGGACCCGCCGGGGCCCGCCCCACCGTCGCCCCCGCCGGGCTTGCGGCGGCGGCGGCGGCGCTTCTTGGGAGCGCCGCCCTCGGAAGGAAAGTCGGCCGCGCCCTGGGCGGCATCCCCATCCCCCTCCGCGTCCGCTCCCCCCGCAGCCCTTGGCCCGGCGGCAGGGGCCTGGCGCGGCACACGCTTGACCACCGGCTGGGCTTTCTGGCGGGCTTTCTGCTCTTCCTTGGCCTGGTCCATCAGGTCGTCACGGCGTTCGTCGTCGGCCGCCTGGAAGTCCTGCCACCATTCGGCCAGCGCCTCCTCCACCTCGCCCACATCGGCGCGCAGGCGCATGAAGTCGAACCCGGCGCGAAAGCGCGGCTGCATCACCATGCCGAACGGGGTGTTGCCCACGCGCTTTTCAAAGCGCGGCTGCATGACCCAGATCTCGCGCATGTCGGCCGCCAGCTTGCCGCGGCCCGACACGTCGCCGATGCGCTTGTCGAACACCTCGTCGATGGCCTCCTGCAGCGCGGGCAGCGGATGCTGGCGCTGGTTCAGGCGCTCCTGCCAGCCATTGCGCACGTCTTCCCACAGCACGCAGGCCAGCAGGAAGCTCGGGGCCACGGGCTTGCCTTCGTTCACGCGGCGGTCGGTGTCCACCAGGGCAGCCTTCACAAACGGCGTGTCGGCGCGCTCCACGGCCACGTCCAGCAGCGGGTAGATGCCCTTGGCCATGCCCAGCTTGCGCAGCTGTTCGATGGTGGCAATGGCGTGCCCCGTCTGCAGCAGCTTGAGCATTTCGTCGAACATGCGGCTTTGCGGCACCTCGGCCAGCAGGGCCTGCGACTGCACCAGCGGCGCGGCCGACTTGGCGTCGATGCTGAACCCCAGGGGGCTGAGCTTGGCCGCGAAGCGCACGGCGCGGATGATGCGCACCGGGTCTTCGCGGTAGCGCGTGGCCGGATCGCCGATCATGCGCAGCGTCTTCTTCTTGGCGTCCTGCAGGCCCTTGTGGTAGTCCACCACGATCTGGCTCACCGGGTCGTAGTACATGGCGTTCACGGTGAAGTCGCGGCGCGTGGCGTCTTCGTCCTGCGGGCCCCAGACGTTGTCGCGCAGCACGCGGCCGCTGGCGTCCACGGCATGCTGCATGCCCGACAGCTGGGCCTTGCTGGTCTTTTCGTTGCCCGCCACCTGGCCGGCGGCGGCGTTGTCGAGGTAGGCGCGGAAGGTGGACACCTCGATCACCTCGTGCTCGCGGCCCCGTCCGTGCACCACGTGCACGATGCGAAAGCGCTTGCCGATGATGAAGGCGCGGCGGAACAGCCCCTTGACCTGCTCGGGCGTGGCGTTGGTGGCCACGTCGAAGTCCTTGGGGCGCAGGCCCAGCAGCAGGTCGCGCACGGCGCCGCCCACGATGTAGGCCTCGAAGCCCGCCTGCTTGAGCGTGGCCACCACCTCGGCGGCCCGGCGGTCCACCAGCTCGGGGTTGATGCCGTGCACCGAGGCGGGCACCTCTTCGCGCTTGCCGAAATGCGGCTTGCCGCCCGAGGTGCCGGGCGTCGATTTGCCCAGCAATTTGTCGATGAACTTCTTGATCATGGGTAGGGAGTAATCAGGGGGGTCTGGCGCGGGGCGCAGGTGTCAGGCGGCATCCTGGCCGGCTGGGGCCGTGAACAGATCCAGTATGCGCCAGCCGCGCTCCTGGGCCAGGGCCCGCAGGCGCGGGTCGGGATTGGTGGCCACCGGGTGGTTCACCTTCTCCAGCAGGGGCACGTCGTTCATGGAATCGCTGTAGAACGTGCTGTCGACATCGCCCCAGCCGAGTTGCCGCTCGGCCAGCCATTGTTCCATGCGCCGCACCTTGCCTTCGCGCATGGTGGGAATGCCGTCGATCTCGCCGGTGTACCAGCCGCTGGCGTCGCGCGCCAGCTGCACGGCCAGCAGTTGCTGCACCCCCAGCGCCTGGGCGATGGGGGTGGTCACAAACTCATTGGTGGCGGTGACGATCAGCACCTCGTCGCCCGCCGCCTGGTGCTGGCGGATGAGGCTGATCGCCTGGGGCTGGATGGCCGGGCCGATCACGTCCCGCATGAACTGCAGGTGCGCGGCCGCCGCCGCCTCGGGGCCGCGCAGGCGCACGGCCTCGGTCGCGAAGCGCACGTAGTCGTGCACGTCGAGCGTGCCCGCCTGGTAGTGGGCATAGAACTCGTCGTTGCGGCGCGCGAACTCCACGGGGTCGTTCCAGCCGATGCGGATGGTGAACTCGCCCCACTCGTAGTCGGAGTCGAGCGGCAGCAGCGTGTGGTCCAGGTCAAACAGCGCAAGCCGCAGGCGGCGGGGTTCAGAAGTCATTCAGTTTCACAGACAAAAAGGGGCGCATGGGTCGGCATCATTCCGATTCCAGCATCGTCTTGAGCAAGGGAATCGTGATGGCGCGCTGGGTGCGCAAGGCAAACGCGTCGAGCTGGTCCAACAGCTGCATGAGGCTGCCCAGGTCGCGCGAGAACCGGTTGAGCATGTAGTCCATCACCTCGTCACCCAGGAACACGCCGCGCGCGTCGGCTTCCTGGCGCAGCACGGAGCGGCGCTCGGCTTCGCCCAGCAGCTGCAGCTGGAACACATGGCCCCAGCCCAGGCGGCTGCGCAGGTCGTCGCGCAGGGGCAGGTCGGCCGGCGGCAGGTCGCCCGCGGCCAGCACCCAGCGCTGGCTGCCGCTGGCCGGGCTGATGGCATTCACGAACCAGTTGAAGGCCGTGGCCTGCTGGGCGGTGCTGTACAGGTGCACGTCGTCCATGACGATGGCGGCCCAGCGCTCATCGAAATCCGGCGGCTCGGCCACCGACGGGTCGAGCCAGCCCACGCTGGCACCCTGCTCGCGCAGGGCGTGGCGCACGGCCGTGAGCAGGTGCGTCTTGCCGCTGCCGGGCTCGCCCCAGAGGTAGGTGGGCACCGGCGAGCGGGTGGCCTGGCTGCTGCCCTCGCCCACCGCCAGGCGCAGGTGCTGCAGGGCCGCCTCGTTGGGGCCCGCGAAAAAACGGGCCAGGGTGGGGCCGGTGGCCAGGCCGATGTCCAGCGCCAGCTGCTTCATGCGCGGCACCCGGGCAGCATGGCCAGGCCCGTGGCATTCAGTGCGGGAGCGGCAGACAAGGAAGGGATCAGCAGCAGCATCACGGATGAAGTTGGAAGCGCCCGGCCGTAGGTGACTGCGGCGGGTGCGGCGAAAGTGGTGGCCGACGGCCCGTTGCCAGGGCAGGAACTCCTTGCGAAGAGGCCCGGCAACGACAATGGAGCCGATTTTAGTCTGCCGCCGGCCCCCTTCGGCCGCCGGCTTCCCCACGCTCTGCCTCGTCAGCACCCATGGCCCTTCCACCCTCCCCCTCCAAGCGCCTGCCGGCCAGCATCTGGGCCCTGGGCCTGGTGAGCCTGCTCATGGACATTTCGTCCGAAATGATCCACAGCCTGCTGCCCGTCTTCATGGTCGCGGCGCTGGGGGTCAGCATGCTCACCGTGGGCCTCATCGAGGGCGCGGCCGAGGCCACGGCCCTCATCCTGAAGGTGTTCTCGGGCGTCCTGAGCGACTGGTGGGGCCGGCGCAAGCCGCTGGCCATCCTGGGCTACGGGCTCGGCGCCCTGTCCAAGCCGCTGTTCGCGCTGGCCACCACCGTCGGCCTGGTGGTGGCGGCGCGGCTGCTGGACCGCGTGGGCAAGGGCATCCGGGGCGCGCCCCGCGATGCGCTGGTGGCCGACCTGGCCCCGCCCGGCATGCGCGGCGCGGCCTTCGGACTGCGGCAGTCGCTCGACACCGTGGGCGCCTTTCTGGGCCCGCTGCTCGCCATGGGGCTGATGCTGCTCTGGGCCAACGATTTCCGTGCGGTCTTCTGGGTGGCGGGGCTCCCGGCCGCGCTGTGCGTGGTGCTGCTCGTCGTGGGCGTGCGCGAGCCGGAGCGCCCCGCCGGCGCCGCCCGCGCCAACCCCATCCGCCGCGAGAGCCTGCGGCGGCTGGGCCCCGCCTACTGGGGGGTGGTGGCCCTGGGCGCGGTGTTCACCCTGGCCCGCTTCAGCGAAGCCTTCCTGGTGCTGCGCATGCAGCAAGGCGGCCTGCCCCTCGCCTTGACGCCCCTGGTGCTGGTGCTGATGAACGTGGTCTTCGCGCTGGGCGCGTACCCGCTCGGCAAGCTCTCCGACACGGCCCGGCACACCACGCTGCTCGCCGGGGGGCTGGTGGTGCTGATCGCCGCCGATGCGCTGCTGGCCTTCACCGGGCAGGGCATCGCCGCCTGGCTGGGCATCGCCCTGTGGGGGCTGCACATGGCCATGACGCAGGGCCTGCTGGCCACGATGGTGGCCGATACCGCCCCCGCCGACCTGCGCGGCACGGCCTTCGGCATGTTCAACCTGGTCAGCGGCCTGGCCCTGCTGGTGGCCAGCGCGCTGGCCGGCCTGCTGTGGGACCAGTGGGGCGCAAGTGCAACCTTCGGCGCCGGAATGTGCTTTGCCGCCCTGGCGCTGGCGGGCGTCTTGCTGCAGGCCGCGGCGGCCCGCCGCGCCACCCCAAAGCCCCCGCCGGCACAGGGCTGAGGGGGCACGGCGGGGCATGCCCCTTAAAATCCCCGGATTCCAGCCCGCCGCGCGGGCCTATCTGCACCACACCACCCATGAGCTCTTCTGCCCCCTCCACCCCCATTTCGTACAAAGACGCCGGCGTTGACATCGACGCGGGCGACGCCCTGGTAGAGCGCATCAAGCCGCTGGCCAAGAAGACCATGCGCGAAGGCGTGCTGGCGGGCATCGGCGGCTTTGGCGCCCTGTTCGAGGTGCCCAAGCGCTACAAGGAGCCCGTGCTGGTCTCCGGCACGGACGGCGTGGGCACCAAGCTCAAGCTGGCGTTCGAGTGGAACATGCACGACACCGTGGGCATCGATCTGGTGGCCATGAGCGTGAACGACGTGCTGGTGCAGGGCGCCGAGCCCCTGTTCTTCCTCGACTACTTCGCCTGCGGCAAGCTCGACGTGGACACGGCCGCGGCCGTGGTCGGCGGCATCGCCCGGGGCTGCGAGCTTTCGGGCTGCGCCCTGATCGGCGGGGAAACGGCCGAAATGCCGGGCATGTACCCCGCCGGCGAATACGACCTGGCCGGTTTCGCGGTCGGTGCGGTCGAAAAGTCGAAGATCCTGACCGGCAGGGACGTGGCCCCCGGCGACGTGGTGCTGGGCCTGGCCTCGGCGGGCGTGCATTCCAACGGCTTCTCGCTGGTGCGCAAGTGCATCGACCGCGCAGGGGCCACCGCCCCCGCCACGCTGGACGGCAAGCCCTTCAAGCAGGCCATCATGGAACCCACGCGCCTGTACGTGAAGAACGTGCTGGCCGCGCTGGCCGCCCACCCCATCAAGGCCCTGGCCCACATCACCGGCGGCGGGCTGCTGGAGAACATCCCGCGCGTGCTGCCCGACGGCACGGCCGCCCATCTCACCAAGGGCAGCTGGCCCCAGACCGAGCTGTTCGCCTGGCTGCAGAAGACCGCCGGCATCGACGACATCGAGATGAACCGCACCTTCAACAACGGCATCGGCATGGTCGTGGTGGTGGACGCCGCCAACGCCGCCGCCACGGCCGCCACGCTGGCCGCCGCGGGCGAGAAGGTGTACACCATCGGTGCGATCGCGCCGCGCGGCGATGGCGCCGCCGTGGTCGTGGCCTGACCGATCGACTTTCGCCCCACCACCCCAGCCCGCTTCCGCGCATGGCGCAGCGTCCCCCTTCGGCCCCCCTCTCCTCTGCGCCGCCAGAACCCACGCCCGCCACGCTGCCACCGCGCACCCTGACCCGGGGCATCGTGGTGGCCAGCTACCTGCTGGTGGCGGCCGTGCTGCTGCTGGTGATGTGGCGCGGCCTGCTCCCGGGCCTGCTGTGCGTGTGCCTGGGCTTCCTGCTCACCCGCGCCCTCACGCGCTGGTTCGCCCACGGCCTGGGCCGGGCGCAGCGCCAGGCCACGCCCTCCGCCGGCAGCGTGCGGGCGGCCCAGGTCGTGGCCGCCGGCCTGGTCATGCTGCTGCCACTGGCCCTGCTGGCGGCGGGACTCACCCATTCGCGGGGCTACCTGGTCGATGCGCCCCAGCAGTACCGCGAGCTGCTGGACTACATGGCGCGCACCGTGCTGGAACTGCGCCTGAAGCTGCCCGCCGACGTCGCGGCCCACCTGCCGGAAGGCGCGGCGGAAATCCAGCGCATCATCGCCGGCTACCTGGGCGCCAAGGCGGGCGCGCTGGCCATGGCGGGGCGTGCCTGGCTGGCCGGCCTGCTGTTTGCCTATGTGGGCCTGCTGATCGGCGCGCTGGCCGCCGTGCGCCCGCCTGCCCTGGCGCGGGGGCCGCTGGCCCAGCAGCTGAAGCTGCGCATCACGCTGTTCGGCGAGGCGTTCCGCCAGATCGTGGCGGCGCAGTTCTGGATCGCGGCATTCAACACGCTGCTCACGGCGCTGTTCCTGCTGTTCGTGCTGCCGCTGTGGGGCCTGGCGCTGCCCTACACGACCGTGCTCATCACCTTCACCTTCGTGGCCGGGCTCGTGCCCATCGTGGGCAACCTGGTGTGCAACGTGGTGATCACCATCGTGGGCCTGTCGGTATCGCCGCTGGCCGCTGCCGCCTGCCTGGGCTTTCTGATCCTCATCCACAAGGCCGAATACGTCATCAACGCCAAGGTGGTGGGCCGCCGCACGCAGATGGGGGTGTGGGAGCTGCTCAGCGTGATGTTCGTGGCCGAGGCCGTCTTCGGCCCCGCGGGGCTGGTCGCGGCGCCGCTGTTCTACGCCTACCTCAAGAAGGAACTGGTGGCGGCGCGGCTCGTGTAGACGCCGCGCCCCCCGCGCCGGGGGTGCCGGGGCCGGACAACGCCGGCGCCATATCCCGCCCCGGGCCCCGCCTGGGCCGCCTTCTTTTGCCGGCCGTGCCCTGCTCATGCGGGTTTTCGCCAAGGCTTGCGCAAAGGCTGCGGCAGTACCCTGCCTGACAGTGCCGTGCAGCCCGCAGGACCACCGCGTCCAGACCTTCCCGTTGTAAAGGCTTCCCATGACCATCGCAAGAAAACTGGCCCTTCTGGTGCTGAGCGCGATCCTCGGCATCGTGGTGATGACAGCATGGTTCCTGGTGTCGGAGCGCCAGCTGATCCTGGAAGAACGCCAGACCGGCGTGCGCCAGGTCGTGGAGGCGGCACACGGCATCGCCACGCATTTCCACGACCTGAGCACCAAGGGCGGTATGCCCGATGACGAGGCCCGCAAGCGCGCGGCGGCGGCCATCCAGGCGCTACGCTACAGCGGCAACGAGTATGTCTGGATCAACGACATGCACCCGCGCATGGTGATGCACCCCATCCGCCCCGAGCTGAACGGCCAGGACCTCACCGCCAACAAGGACCCCAACGGCAAACAGCTGTTCGTCGAGTTCGTGCGCACCGTGCAGGCCGGCGGCGCGGGCTTCGTGCCCTACCTGTGGCCCAAGGCCGGCAGCGACACGCCGGTGGAGAAGACCTCGTACGTGAAGGGATTCGCGCCCTGGGGCTGGGTCATCGGCTCGGGGGTGTACATCGACACGGTCAATTCCGCCATCTGGCAGCGCGCGCTGGGCTTTGGTGCCGTGGCGCTGCTGCTGGGCGCGGCGCTGCTGGTGGTGGGCACGCTGATCTCGCGCAACCTGCTGCGCCAGCTGGGCGGCGAGCCCGGCTACGCGCGCACCATCGCCCGCAGCATTTCCGAGGGCAACCTGTCGGTGTCGGTGGAGACCCGGGAGGGCGATCGCTCCAGCCTGCTGCTGGACATGCAGGGCATGCAGGGCAGCCTGCACCGCATCGTGCAGCGCGTGCGCGACGGCACCGAGCACATCGCGAGCGCCTCGCAGCAGATCGCGTCCGGCAACCAGGACCTCTCCGCGCGCACCGAATCGCAGGCCAGCGCGCTCGAGCAGACGGCGGCGTCGATGGAGGAGATGACCTCCAACGTCAAGCAGAACGCCGACAACGCCCACCAGGCCAGCGTGCTGGCGCAGTCCGCCTCCGACGTGGCGCGCAAGGGCGGCGCGGTGGTGGAGAAGGTGGTGCAGACCATGGGGTCCATCGACGCCTCGTCGCGCAAGGTGTCCGACATCACCGGCGTGATCGAAGGCATCGCGTTCCAGACCAACATCCTGGCCCTCAATGCCGCCGTGGAAGCGGCGCGCGCCGGGGAACAGGGCCGGGGCTTCGCGGTGGTGGCCACCGAGGTGCGCAGCCTGGCGCAGCGCTCGTCCGAAGCCGCCAAGGAAATCAAGGCCCTGATCGGGAACTCCGCCGAGCAGGTGAAAGCCGGCGCCCAGCTCGCCCAGGAGGCCGGTGCCACCATGCAGGACGTGGTGGACAGCGTGCTGCGCGTGTCGGCCGTGATCGAGGAGATCAGCCAGGCCAGCCGCGAGCAGACCGACGGCATCGAGCAGATCAACGAGGCCATCGCGCAGATGGACCAGGGCACGCAGCAGAACGCGGCGCTGGTCGAGCAGGCCACCGCCGCCGCCGCCGCGCTGCAGCAGCAGGCGCACGAGCTCAAGCAGGTGGTCGCGGCCTTTCACCTGAACGGCGCGCATGGCGCCGGCCACGCGGCGCCCTCCCTGCCCGAGGCCGCGGCGCCGCGCCAGCTGCGCTGACGGCGGGGCTTCGCACCGCGCGCGCGTCCTTCTCGCGCACCGCCCGGCCATGGCACGCCGCGCGGCTCTTTTGCTACTTGATCAATAGCATTCAGCGCTTATCCAGCAAGCGCCTGGACGCCATTTCATTCAAAACCGCCTGCGATCGAACTGCCGCGCCACGAAGGCCCAGACCAGGGCCGAGGCATCAGGCCCCGCCGGATCGCTGTACGGCTGGTGGGCCGCGCCGCCGCTCCACGCATGGGCCAGGCCCACCACCTCGCGCAGCGCCACCACCGTGCGGCCCCGGGCCTTGTATTCCGTGACCTGCATGGCGTGCCGCTGGCCACGCTGCAGGGTGCGCACCGCTCCGGCGCGCGCGCCCAGCGCCTGGGCCCACAGCAACGCCGTGGCCGCGGCGTTGCGCACCGACACCACGCCGTCCGCGTCCCCATGCAGCACCAGCAGCGGAGGCAGCACGGGCTGCAGCGCGGGGATGGGCGCCGCACCACCAGCCACGATGGCCGGCGCCTTGGCCACGCGCCGCTGCAGGGGCTCGGGCAGCTGCGCCTCGCGCCGCCCGTGCATCGCCGCGATGGCGGTGGCCGCGGACTCGGCCGTGCCCGGCGCCACGCCCGAGTGCATGGCCACGGCGCAGAACCGGTGGGGATACAGCGCGGCCATCAGCACCGCCATGCTCGCGCCGGCCGAGAGGCCCGCCACCGCCACGCGGGCAAGGTCCACGGGCTGGCGGCGCGCGACCTTGTCCACGGCGGCCAGCAGCGTGGCGGCTTCGGCCTGTGCCTTGCCGCTGCGGCGCTCGAACCAGTTCCAGCAACCGTGCGCGTTGGCCACGCGCTCCTGCTCGGGGTACAGCACCAGAAACCGCTCGCGCGCGGCCAGCCGGTTCATGCGCGATGCGATGGCCAGATCGCGCCCCGTCTGGCCGCAGCCGTGCAGCATGACCAGCAGCGGAAAACGCTCACCCGGCCTGGGCGCCAGCCCCGGCGGGATGTAGAGGTGGTAGCGCCGCGCCCCCGCGGGCCCCGGCGCCACCCCCGCCAGCCATTCGCCCCGCACGGCGGCGCTGCGCGGCGCGCGCGCCGGGTGCCGCCGCTCCAGCCCGCGCGGCGACTGGCGCCGCCAGCGGCACCGCCGCCTTGCGCCGCACCGGGCGCGCGGGCCGTGTCGCGCGCACCAGGGCCTTCAGGTTGCGCTGGTACGCCCGCGTCAGCGCTGACAGGGAGAACAGGCGGGAGCGTGGGGCCATGGTGTGCTGGTGTGGGGGAATAGAAAAAAATGAAGGACGGCAAACAAACGGCGGTGGGGCGTGGCCAGTGCAGGCGGTGGGACGCCCCACGGAACAAGGGAAAACCCTAATCACCATAACAGCATCTGGCCTCCCGCGCACGAAACTCTCAATTTGATAGCTGGAACCCCTTGTCCATCCAGCGTGGTGGGCCATTTCCTCGGACTTTCCAGAGCCCTTGGGCACCTTGCCGGCATCCACGCGGCAGGTGTCGCCCGATATATGGCGCAAATTGATCGAAACCTGTCCCATCGAGTTCGGACACATCCAGTACCCGCAGGCACTATGAGCGCTGCAAGATACCCGCTGCAGAAGCAGGCCTCTTGAGATTTGTCCGATAGTGATCGGCACCGCACCCTTGTCCGCCCGCTTCCACCCTGCCCATGCCACGAGGATCCACCGCCATGCGCGCCACCGTCTGTGAACTTCCCTGCCAACCCGCGCTGCTGGAGGCCGCCTGGGCCGCCCTGTGCGCGCACACCCGCGCCGAGCGGTCCGGGCTGGTGCTGCTGCCCGAGTTCGCGTTTGTCGAACCCCTGTGGGAGACCCTGCCCCCCGAACCCGCCCGCTGGGATGCCGCCGTGGCGCTGAGCGACGCCTGGCAAGCCCGCCTGCACGCGCTGGACACCGACTGGGTGGTGGGCGCCCGCCCGGTCACGGTGGGCGGACAGCGCTTCAACGAGGGCTTTGCCTGGTCGCGCCAGGGCGGCTACCTGCCGCTGCGGCGCAAGTTCCACCTGCCCGACGAACCCGGCGGCTGGGAGGCGCACTGGTTCGAGCGCGGCGACGCCGCCTTCCCCCGCCTGCAGGCCGGTGCGCTCGGCTTCGGGCTCAATATCTGCTCCGAACTCTGGGCGCTGGACACCTACGGCGCCTATGCCGCGCTCGGCGGCGTGCAGGCCATCCTGTCGCCGCGTGCCACGGCGGCGGCCACCACCGCCAAATGGCTGGCGGTGGGCACCGTGGCCGCCGTGCGCACGGGGGCCTACAGCCTGTCGTCCAACCGCGTGGATGCCGCCGCCGGCACCTATGGCGGCGCGGGCTGGGCCATCAGCCCCGACGGCGCCATGCTTGCGCGCACCACGCCCGCACAGCCCTTTTGCACCGTGGACCTGGACTTGCAGGCGGTCGCCGCCGCGCAGGACACCTACCCGCGCTACGTCTTTTCCACCCCCACGCCACCCCAGCCCGCCACCGCACCATGACCGAAGCCACCCTTGCCCCCCATCCGCTGAAGATCGCCATCCTCGTCTTCGACGACGTGGAGGCCCTCGACCTCGCGGGCCCCTACGAGGTGTTCACCACCGCCACCCGCATGCAGCAGTGCCTGCGGCCCGGCGCACCCGCGCCCTTTGCCGTGCAGTGCGTGGCGCGCGGCATGCAGCCGGTGCAGGCGCGCGCCGGCCTGCGGGTGCTGCCCGATGCCGACTTCGCCACCGCCGTGGCGCCGGACGTGCTCATCGTGCCCGGGGGCGTGGTCGATGCAGCCGCCGCCTGCGCCCAGACGCGCGCCTGGGTGGCCCGGGCCGCGCGCGGCGCGCGGGTCACGGCCTCGGTATGCACCGGCGCGTTCATCCTGGCGGCGGCCGGCGTGGTCACCGAAGGGCCCGTCACCACGCACTGGGAGGACATCGCGGACCTGCGCGCGCAGTTTCCCGCGCTCAACGTGCAGGAGAATGTGCGCTGGGTGGACCGGGGCGCGTTCGTCACGTCTGCGGGCATCAGCGCGGGCATCGACATGAGCCTGCATCTGGTCACGCGCCTGGCGGGCTCGGCGCTCTCCCAGCGCACCGCCCGCCAGATGGACACGCCCTGGAATCCCGCGCCCTGAAGGCCGCCCGTGCCGCCCCTCCCCCTCTCCCGCCGGGGCCTGGCAAGGCCGGCTCCGGGGGCAGGGGCCCCGGCCGTGCCGGTTCTCAAGGCCGCGGACAAAGCAAGGAAACACTGATGCAGGACATGCCACCCGCCCCCATCCACGTCTATTTCGCGCTGCTGCCCGGCAGCCTGGTGCTGGACTGGGCAGGCCCCGCGGAGGCGCTGCGCATCGCCAACCAGACGCTGCGCGCACGGGGCCTGCCCGAGCGCTTCGTGCAGCACTTCGTGAGCCCCACGCCCGAGTCCATGACCTCCGTGGGCGTCGCGCTCACGGGCCTGGCGCCGTTGCCCGAGGTGCTGCCCAGCCCCGCCTGGGTGGTGCTGGTGGGCCTGCCGGGCCGGCGCATCGACGTGGGCCACGGCGAGGCCCAGGCGCTGCTGCACTGGCTGCGCGGCCTGCGCCCGGTGGCCGGGCAGCTCGAGCTGGTCACCGTGTGCGCCGGGGCGGTGCTCGCCGCGCATGCCGGCCTGCTCACCGGCCGGCGCGCCACCACGCACCACCTGCACCTCGACGAACTGGCCGAGGTGGACCCGCGCTGCGACGTGGCCGCCAACCGCGTGTTCGTGACCGACGGGCCCATCTACACCAGCGCGGGCGTCACCACCGGCATCGACCTGCTGCTGCACCGCATCTCGGACCTGTGCGGCCCCACCGTGGCCGTGCAGGTGGCGCAGGCGATGGTGATCGGGCTTCGCCGGGGCCCGGACGACCCGCAGTTCTCGCCCTTCCTGCACCACCGCAACCACCTGCACGCCGCGCTGCACCGCGTGCAGGACGCCGTGGGCCAGCAACCCCAGGCCGACTGGAGCGTGCCCGCCATGGCGGAGGTGGCGCACACCTCGCCCCGGCACCTCACAAGGCTGTTCCTGGAGCATGCGGGCATCGCGCCGCTGGCGTACCTGCGCCGCATCCGACTGGCCACGGCCGAAGCGGCCCTGCAGTCCGGGCGCAACGTCACCCAGGCCGCGCAGATGGCGGGCTTCAGCTCCGACACGCAGCTGCGCCGCGCCTGGCACCAGTTCGGCCGGGGCGGCACGCCGTCCCAGGGCACGGCGCGGCGGCCCCACTGAGAAGGAACACCCAGGAGACCACTGTGCGGCGTGGCGTGGCCAATCCACAAGGGCCCTGCCCCGGCCACACGGACACCGCCGTGCCAGAGTCCCCTCGCGAAGGCGCTGCAGGAGCGGGATGTGGTCCCGACGGTCCAGAGGCTCAGGGGTGCGGCGCCGCAGTCCTGTACTTGAGGCTTTTCTGGCCTCCAGCGCTTGATGGGAAAGCGCTGAAAGCTATATAAATAATAGCAATCATCTTGCCCCGAGGGCTTCAGTACGCCTCGGGCACGTACATCGACGCGGGCACCGGCTGGCGCAGGTACTCGGGGTTGCGCACGCGGTCGGGCAGCACCACCGCCGGATGCGGCACCTCCTGGTAGGGCAGCTGCGACAGCAGGTGGGCGATGCAGTTCAGGCGCGCCTTTTTCTTGTCCACCGCCTGCACCACCCACCAGGGCGCCTCGGCGATGTGGGTGCGTTCCAGCATGGTTTCCTTGGCCTTGGTATAGGCCTCCCAGCGCACGCGGCTTTCCAGGTCCATGGGGCTGAGCTTCCACTGCTTGAGCGGGTCGTGGATGCGCCCGAGGAAGCGCAGGTGCTGCTCCTCGTCGGTGATCGAGAACCAGTACTTGACGAGCGTGATGCCCGAGCGCACCAGCATCTTCTCGAACTCGGGCACCGTGCGGAAGAATTCCTCGTATTCGTCGTCGGTGCAAAAGCCCATGACCCGCTCGACACCCGCGCGGTTGTACCAGCTGCGGTCGAACAGCACCATTTCGCCGGCGGCGGGCAGGTGCGCCACATAGCGCTGGAAGTACCACTGCGTGCGCTCGCGGTCGTTGGGCGCGGGCAGCGCGGCCACGCGGGCCACGCGCGGGTTCAGGCGCTGGGTGATGCGCTTGATCACGCCGCCCTTGCCCGCCGCGTCGCGCCCCTCGAACAGGATCACCACCTTCTGGCGGCTGTGCTGCACCCAGTCCTGCAGCTTGACGAGCTCGCCCTGCAGGCGGAACAGCTCCTTGAAGTAAAGCTGGCGCGCCAGCTTGTCCGTGGGCTGGGGCGCGCCGAGATCGTCCACGTTGCGGTCCTCGATCTCCAGCTCCAGCTCTTCGTCGTAGCTGTCGATCAGGTCGTTGGCGATGCGCTGCATCAAGTCCTGGGTGTCAAGGGTGTTCTGGTGAAACATGGGCAACCGATCCGTGCAGGCAAATAGACAGAGAGATGCGCCATCGTGGCGCCGGCAGGTGACAGTGTTGTGACATCGGCGTGATCTGTCACGGCGCTGTCACGCCCGCGCGCCAACATGCGGCGGTGCCAGCCTGTCTCCCTCCTTTCCGCCGCGCGCCCTCTTTGCCGTGAATGCCCACCGGAACTACGGCGGCGATGCCGCCGGGCTGATCTGCGGCTATCTGCTGGATGCCGACGCACCCCCGCGCGAAGTCGATTCGGCGCAGGCCGCGCAGTGGCTGAGCGCGCTGCGGCATCCGCCAGCCACGGGCACCGCAGCGCCGCAAGCGGAGCACGCCACCACCTTCCTGTGGCTGCATTTCAACCTGAGCCACGCGCAGGCCGTGCGCTGGATGGAGCGGCACGCCGGCCTGCCCGAGGCCTTCTTCGATGCGCTCAAGGACCGCTCGGTATCGACGCGCATCGAGCGCGACGACGACACGCTGATCGCCGTCCTCAACGACGCGCACTTCGACTTCGCGTTCGAGCCCTCGGACATCGCCACGCTCTGGACCAGCGTGGCGCCGCGCCTGATGGTGACCGGGCGCACGCGGCCGCTGCGCTCGGTGGATGCGCTGCGCACGGCGGTGCGCAGCGGGCAGGCGCCGCGATCCAGCGTGGCCCTGCTGGCCGAACTGATGCGCACCCAGGCCTCGGGCCTGGTGGACATCGTGCGCGGCGTGACCCAGCGCATCGACGACGTGGAGGACGAGCTGCTGGCCGGCCGCCTGGACCACAAGCGCGCGCGGCTCGGGGTGCTGCGGCGCCTGCTCGTGCGCCTGCAGCGGCTGCTGGCCCCCGAGCCCGCCGCGCTGTTTCGCCTGCTGCAGCACCCGCCCGCATGGATGGGCGCGGACGATGCCCAGGAGCTGCGCGACTCCACGGAGGAATTCTCGGTGGTGCTGCGCGACATGCAGGGCCTGCAGGAGCGCATCAAGCTGCTGCAGGAAGAGATCGCCGCCAACGTGCAGGAAGCCAACAGCCGCAGCCTCTTCGTGCTGACGGTGGTGACCGTGCTGGCCCTGCCCATCAACATCCTGGCGGGGCTGTTCGGCATGAACGTGGGCGGCGTGCCGCTGGCGGACAACGGGCACGGTTTCTGGATCATCGTGGCCGTGGTGGCCGCCTTCACGGCGGTGGCGGGCTGGCTGGCGCTGCGGGACACCCGCGATCGGTAGGTGCGGGCCCGGGCATGTCTACAATCGCGCCCCTTGCCCTGCTCCCGGACCGCTTTCCACCATGAACATCGTCGTCAACGAAGAACTCAAAGCCTATATCGAACCCCTGACCCCCGACGAGCACGAGGCCCTGGAGCGCAGCATCCTGGCCGAGGGCTGCCGCGACGCGCTGGTGCTGTGGGGCGACGTGCTGGTGGACGGCCACAACCGCTACGGCATCTGCCAGAAGCACGGCCTGCCCTTCCAGACGGTGCAGAACCCGCGTTTCCAGTCGATGGAGGACGTGCACCTGTGGATGATCGACCAGCACCTGGGGCGCCGCAGCGTGTCGGACTTCCAGCGCGGTGTGCTGGCCCTGCGCAAGCGCGAGATCATGGCCGAGCGCAAGGCACGCGCCCCGGAGCCTTCGGAGTCACCCGACACCCTGGCCGCGGACGCCCCGGCGGCGCCCGAGGCCACTGCCGCCCTGCCCGCCCCCGATCCGCTGGCCAGCCGCGAGGCCATCGCCCGGGCCGCGCGGCTGAGCAGCAGCCAGGTGGTGATGATCGAGAAGATCCAGAAGCAGGCCGCCCCCGAGCTGGTGGCCGCCGTGAAGTCCGGCACCATTTCCATCAACGCCGCCGCCGCCGTGTCCACGCTGCCCGCCGAGGAGCAGGTGGCGGCCGTCGCCGCGGGCAAGGATGAGCTCAAGCAGGCCGCCAAGCGCGTGCGCGAACTCAACAAGCGCAAGCCGCGCGACGAAGCGCGTTCAGAGGAAGAAGAAAAGGAAGAAAAGGCCGCGCCACAGCCGGGCACGGGCGCCGAGGGAAGTGCCGACGAGCTGCAGGCCCTGCGCCACCGCGTGGCGGAACTCACCGCCGAGAACACCGAGCTGCGCCGGCAGCTGGCACAGCTACGGGCCGACCAGCCCGCGCACAGCGCGCCGTTCTAGCCGCGCAGTGCGTTGAGGCGGTCGGCAATCAGGTCGATGTCCAGACCGTCTTCGGCATGGGCCAGATAGGCCTGCAGGTCGGCCACGGCCTCGGCGGTATTGCCCCGCTCGGCATGGGCCAGCCCCCGGTCGCGCCGCTCGCCCCAGGCCTCGGGCAGCAGCACGATGAGCCGGTCGAGCACGGTGATCAGGCGCTGCCAGTCCTGCTGCGTGCGGTGCACCTCTTTCAGGTTGCGCAGCATGCGCGCGATGATGTCGCGCGGCGTGGCCGCCTGGAGGTAGAGGCCCAGCGGCACATCGTAGTCGTCCACCAGGCCGTTGCGGCGCTTGTAGGGTTCCAGCCGCTCGGCCAGCTCTTCGCGGCTGAGGGATTGGCCCGAGATCGGGTCGAGCACCACCTGCCCCTTGGGCAGCAGCACCTTGACCATGAAATGCCCGGGGAACGCGATGCCCCGCGCATGCAGGCCCAGGCCCTGGGCCAGCTCCATCCACAGCACGGCCAGCGAAATCGGGATGCCCCGGCGCGTGCGCAGCACGGCGTTGAGGTAGCTGTTCTCGGGGTCGTAGTAGTTGTTGACGTTGCCGCCAAAACCCAGGTCGGCGAAGAAGAACTGGTTGAGGGTGCGCAGGCGCTGCAGCGCGGGCGCATCGGCGGGCAGGCGGCGCTTGATGCGGGCGAGCAGCTGGTCCATGTCGCCCAGCAACTGCTGCACATCCAGTTCCGGGTACTCGTCGTGGGCCAGGCTGGCCGCGGCCTCCAGCAGCGGAAAGTGGTCGTCGCTCTGCACCAGCGATGCAAAGTACTCCAGCGAGGTGGGCACGGAATAGCTCAGGGACATATGGCAGGGTTGTAAGTGCCGCGCCGGCCTGCGTCAAGCGACAGAAGGCACCGCTTGGCAGCACATTTGCGGCCTTTGCCGCCGTCAGCGCCGCAGCAGCTGGCGCAGCTTGAGGCCGGCCGCCCACAGCGCGCCGAAGTACAGCACGGCCGCCGCAGCCATGAGCCCGGCCAGCAGCCCTATGCGCCGAAGGGTTTGCCCCTTCATCGTCACCCAGTCGAAGTGCTGCGCGCCCCACGCCAGCAGCAGGGCCAGCAAGGCGCTCGCGGCGATCACCTGCAGGGCGAACTTGCCCCAGCCAGGCAAGGGCCGGTAGCTGCCGCGCCGCAGCAGGCCGATCAGCAGCCAGGCGGCATTGACGAGGGCCCCGATGCCGATGGTCAGCGTCAGGGCGGCGTGCTGCAGGTAGCGCACCAGCACCAGGTTCATCAGCTGCGTCAGCACCAGCACCGCCACCGCAATGAGCATGGGGGTGCGCATGTCGTGCTTGGCATAGAAACCGGGCGCCAGCACCTTGATGGCCACAATGCCCACTAGGCCCACGCCATAACCCGTGAGTGCCAGGGTGGTTTGGCGCACGTCCTGGTCACCAAAGGCCCCATAGTGGTACAGCACCGCCACCAGCGGCTCTGAAAAGACCAGCAAGGCCACCATGCAGGGCACCGACAGCAACACCACCAGGCGCAGCCCCCAGTCAAGCATGGCCGAGTACCTTTCGTCGTCCTGCTTGGCGCGGGCGCTGGCCAGCTGCGGCATCAGCACCACCCCCAGCGCTACGCCCAGCAGCGCGGTCGGCAGCTCCATCAGCCGGTCGGCGTAGGTGATCCAGCTCACGCTGCCGGTGGCCAGGTGCGAAGCGATCTGCGTGTTGATGAGCAGCGAGACCTGCGCCACGCTCACCCCCAGCAGCGCGGGCAGCATCAGGCGGATCACCTTGCGCGTGGTGGGGTCCGACCAGGCGGCCCGGATCGCCGCCCAGCGCACCCCGATGCGCGGCAGCAGCCCCAGGCGCGCCAGCGCGGGCACCTGGATGGCCAGCTGCAGCAGCCCCCCCACCATGACCCCGGCGGCCTGCGCGTAGATGGGCTCGATGCCATGGCGGGCGAACCAGGGCGCCCCCAGGACGATCGAGAGAATGAGCGCGATGTTGAGCAGCACCGGCGACGCCGCGGGCACCGCGAACTTCTTCCAGGTATTGAGAATGCCCCCCGCCAGGGCCACCAGCGACATGAAGCCGATGTAGGGGAACATCCAGCGCGTCATGGTGACGGCGGCGTCAAAACCCTGGGGCGACTGCTGGAGCCCGCTGGCCATGCCCCACACCATCCAGGGGGCGCCCAGCACACCGGCAATACACAGCAGCACCAGCGTCCATGCAAGCAAGGTGCCCACATGGTTGATCAGCGCCCGGGCCCCTTCGTCGCCCTCCTGGGCACGGGTGGCGGACAGCACCGGCACGAACGCCTGGCTGAAGGCCCCTTCGCCGAGGACCCGGCGAAACAGGTTGGGAATGCGGAACGCCACATTGAAGGCGTCCGTCATGGCGCTGACCCCGAAGACCGAGGCCATGAGCAGCTCCCGCACCAGCCCGGTGATGCGGGAGACGAGGGTCAGGAGGGAGACGGTGGAGGCGGCTTTGAACAGTGACACCGCAAGAAGTGTAGCCCCCCTGTGCCGCTGCGCGCCGTCCCCCAGGAGCGTCTCCCAGGGAGGCCGCACCCGGTGGCCTGGCAGAGCCGGTTCCACGGGTGCGCAGGCGATGGCAACGCGCCGGCAGCAGCCGCCGTGACCACGGTAAGTGGCTCTGGGCTATAATCGCGGGCTTTGCTGGCATCATCCTCAGACTCAAGGAATCAAAACCATGGCATCCGCTAAACCCAAGAAGAAGAACCCGCGCCTGGCGTCGGGCCGCAAGCGCGTCCGTCAGGACGTCAAGATCAACGCTGCGAACACCTCGCTGCGCTCCAAATACCGTACCGCTGTCAAGAACGTCGAAAAGGCTGTTCTGGCTGGCGACAAGACCAAGGCGACCGAACTGTTCGCCAAGATGCAGGCCGTGGTCGACACCGTGGCTGACAAGGGCATCTTCCACAAGAACAAGGCTGCTCGCGACAAGAGCCGTCTGTCCGCCAAGGTGAAAGCCCTGGCCCTGGCCGCCTGACCCACTTCAGGCAAACAGCCCGAACGGCATCCGCCGTTCGCCGTTTGTAACGGGTGCGCTGCCAGCAAAACGAACAAACCGCCTTCGGGCGGTTTTTTCGTTTCTGGATGCAAATGGCGCGCCCCGTCTCTTTACGATAAATTATTGAAGAACCATAATTATTGGAATTTCATAAAAACCAATAAACCATGACCTTCCGGCGAACCGCCCTCGCGCAGGAGATGGCCACGCAGTTGCTGCGGCCCTCGTTTCTCGACACGTCGCTGCGCTCGGGCCTGTTCCTGGCGGGGCAGCGGCGCGTGGGCAAGACCACCTTCCTGGCCACCGACCTGATCCCCGCGCTGGAGGCCCTGGGCGCCATCGTGGTCTATGTGGACCTGTGGAGCCAGCCCCAGGCCAACCCGGCCGACCTGGTGCACGAGGCGATCCGCAAGGCCTTGAAGGAGCTCCAGACGCCGGGCTCGGCCATCCTCAGGCGGCTCAAGGATGTCTCCAGCGTCGATGCCGGCGCGGCGGGGTTCAAGTTCGGGTTCAAGCTCTCCGATGTGGGCAAGGAAAAAGGTGTGAGCCTGGCCCAGGCGTTCAAGGAACTGATCGACCAGGCCCGCACGGACGTGGTGCTCATCATCGACGAGGTCCAGCACGCCCTGGGCAGCGCCGACGGCGACAACATGCTGCACGCGCTCAAAGCCGCGCGCGACGCCATCAACACCCGCCCCGGCACGCCCGGCTATTTCCTGTTCCTGGGCACCGGCTCCCACCGCGCGCGGGTGCAGGAGCTCACGCTCAAGGGCAACCAGGCGTTCAACGGCGCGGTGACCAACGAGTTTCCGGTGCTGGGCCGGGACTTCATCGACTACGTGCTGGAGCAGGTCCGCCCCCAGCTCGGGCCCATGCTCCCGGCCCCGGACGTCGCGGAGGCGGCCTTCAAAAGCATGGGGAGCCGGCCCGAGGAGCTGATGAAGGCCCTGAACATCCTGCGCAGCCTGCCGCCGGACGCGCGGCCCGACGAACATCTGCCGACCATCGCCCAATCGCTGGGCGCGGCCGCGGCCGACGTCGAACTGCAGAAGGTGGAAGCCATGGGCCCTCTGGCCGAAGCCGTGTTCTCGCGCATCTGCAGCATCGGTGGCGACGTCAAGGGCGTGTTCACCGCCGACGCCCTCAAGGCCTACGCAGCGCAGATTGGCCGCGAGGCCACGGCCCAGGAGGTGCAGGGCGTGATCGGGATGATGACCTCGGCCAACCTGCTCATGCGCGTCCGGCACGGGCACTACGGGGTGACGGACCCGTTCGTGGAGAAGGCCTGGATGGCCAGGCTGCGGTCGGACCAGCTCCTGCGCGCCAGCCCCGCACCGGATCCTGACCACGGTGCAGCGTGATCGCAAAACACTGAACGGCGGTGGGACCGGGGCCCCGGAAGTGGCCGGCCACGCCACGAAAGACGCTCCGCACCCGCCCGCGCCGGCGCACCGGGGGAAAGGTCAAGGCCTGGCGGAAGGCGCCGGGAGCGGGTCTGGCAACAGGCAGGCTTCGGCCACCTGCAGATTGTTGTCCCGTGCGAAGTTGATGACGAAGTCCCAGGCCATGGGTTCGTGGTCGCGCAGGTCGCGGTGCACCACCACGCACTTCACCCCGTTGAGCGTGGTCGGAATGCACCAGGGCGAGTAACTCAGATGGCTGCCGGGCCGCGCTCCGCCCGGGCGAAAACTGCTCATCACCCCGGCCAGCCGCTCGGCCCAATCACTGGGGCGAAAGGTCTTCCCGTCATGGGTAATGCCCTGGATGAAGACTTCTTTGGAGGTGGGGGAAACCATCGGGATTGGAGTGGTAGTGGGGCGCGGCCAAGGCAGGATCACTGCATGCTGCACCGCAACGCGCATTCTAACTCTTATATAAGAGCTGGGACCCTAATCCACATGCTGGACTCCGGATCAGGCCCCGAAACAGCGTGGGCCGCGCCGCATTGCAGTAATGCGCAATCGTCAACAGCCGTTCATCGTGCTCCCCCTAGAATCGTGCTTCGCTTTCTCGGGCTTCGATCCCTCAAGGGCAGCCCATCACCGTACCGTCAGGAGATTTCTGCATGACCGCCACCACCCCGGCAGCTTCGCCCCACGTGATGAACACCTATGGCCGCGTACCCATCGCGCTGGCCCGTGGCCAGGGCAGCCGAGTCTGGGACGTGAACGGCAAGGAATACCTGGACGGCCTGGGCGGCATCGCCGTGAACACCCTGGGCCACAACCACGCCAAGCTCGTGCCCGCGCTGCAGGACCAGATCACCAAGCTGATCCACACCTCCAACTACTACCACGTGCCGCTGCAGGAACAGCTCGCGGCCAAGCTGGTGGAGCTGTCGGGCATGCAGAACGTGTTCTTCTGCAACTCGGGCCTGGAAGCCAATGAGGCGGCCCTGAAGATCGCCCGCAAGTTCGGCGTGGACAAGGGCATCGCCAAGCCCGAGATCGTGGTGTACGAGAAGGCCTTCCACGGCCGCTCCATCGCCACCATGTCGGCCACGGGCAACCCCAAGATCTACAGCGGCTTCGGCCCGCTGGTGGAAGGCTTCATCCGCGTGCCGCTGAACGACATCGAAGCCATCAGGAAGGCCACCGAAGGCAACCCCAACGTGGTGGCCGTGTTCTTCGAGACCATCCAGGGCGAAGGCGGCATCAACCCGATGCGCATCGAATACCTGCAGCAGCTGCGCAAGCTGTGCGACGAGCGTGGCTGGCTCATGATGATCGACGAAGTGCAGTGCGGCATGGGCCGCACCGGCAAGTGGTTCGCCCACCAATGGGCGGGCATCGTGCCCGACGTGATGCCCCTGGCCAAGGGCCTGGGCTCGGGCGTGCCGATCGGCGCGGTGGTGGCCGGCCCCAAGGCCGCCAACGTGCTGCAGCCCGGCAACCACGGCACCACCTTCGGCGGCAACCCGCTGGCGATGCGCGCCGGGGTCGAGACCATCCGCATCATGGAAGAGGACGGCCTGCTGCACAACGCCGTCACCGTGGGCGACCACCTGCGCGCGGCGCTGCAGCGCGAGCTGGGCAGCCTGCCCGGCGTGAAGGAGATTCGCGGCCAGGGCCTGATGCTGGGCATCGAGCTTGCCAAGCCCTGCGGCGCGCTGATTGGCCGCGCGGCCGAGGCGGGCCTGCTGCTGTCGGTCACGGCCGACAGCGTGATCCGCCTGGTGCCGCCGCTGATCCTCACCACCGCCGAGGCCGACGAGATCGTCGCCAAGCTGACCCCGCTGGTCAAGGCCATCCTGGCCGAATAGGCCCGCCGCGATACATTGCATCCATGAAACATTACCTGCAGTTCAACGACCTCACCGCCGACGAATACGCCTACCTGTTCGAGCGCGCCGCGCTCATCAAGAAGAAATTCAAGGCCTACGAAAAGCACCACCCGCTGGTGGACCGCACGCTGGCCATGATCTTCGAGAAGGCCAGCACGCGCACGCGCGTGAGTTTTGAAGCCGGCATGTACCAGTTGGGCGGCTCCGTGGTGCACCTGACCACGGGCGACAGCCAGCTGGGCCGCGCCGAGCCCATCGAGGACAGCGCCAAGGTCATCAGCCGCATGGTCGACCTAGTGATGATCCGCACCTACGAGCAGGCCAAGATCGAGCGCTTTGCCGCCAATTCGCGCGTGCCGGTCATCAACGGCCTGACCAACGAATACCACCCCTGCCAGATCCTGGCCGACATCTTCACCTTCATCGAGCACCGCGGCGCCATCAAGGGCAAGACCGTGGCCTGGGTGGGTGATGGCAACAACATGGCCAACACCTGGCTGCAGGCGGCGTCGCTGCTGGGCTTCAAGGTGCACGTGAGCACGCCGCGCGGCTACGAAGTGGATGAGAAACTGGCCGCTGGCGCAGGCGGAATCAGCGCTGGCAGCTATCAATTCTTTAGCAACCCGCTGGAAGCCTGCCAAGGCGCCGACCTGGTGACCACCGACGTGTGGACCAGCATGGGCTACGAGGCCGAGAACGAAGAGCGCAAGAAAGCCTTCGCCGACTGGTGCGTGGACGCCGAAATGATGGCCGCCGCCAAGCCGGACGCCCTGTTCATGCACTGCCTGCCCGCCCACCGGGGCGAAGAAGTCGAAGCGGACGTGATCGACGGGCCGCAGTCCGTGGTGTGGGACGAGGCAGAAAACAGGATGCACGTGCAAAAGGCACTCATGGAGTACCTTTTGCTCGGCCGCGTGGCCTGATCCACTTCTCCACCATGCCCTGGCGCCGCCAGCCCGTCCATGGCGCCGAACTGCAGGCGCACTGGAACGCGCTGGGCCAGTCGCTGGGTCGCGACACCCCCGCCTGGCGCGCCAAGGGCCGGCGCCTCATCCTGGGCTGGGCCCACTGGCCCCGCGCGTACCACGACACCACCCATCTGTGGGCCTGCCTGCGGCACCTGCAAACGGTGCAGGATCAGCAGCCCGGTGCCCTGCAAGACCCCCATGCCACCGCCCTCGCCCTGTGGTTCCATGACGCGATCTATTGGCCGTGGAGCAAGCACAACGAGGAGCGCAGTGCCGACGAGGCCATGCGCTTCCTGCGCAGCCAGAACCTGCCCGAGCCCATGGTCCTGCGCGTGCACCAGCACATCCTCGACACCCGCCACAACCCCGGCGCGCTGGCCGGTGATGCGCAATGGGTTGTCGACATCGACCTGGCCATCCTCGGCCAGAGCGATGCGGTGTACCGCCAGTTCGAGCGCAACGTGCGGCGTGAGTACTTCTTCGTGCGCTGGCCTCGGTATGCAGCGGGGCGCAGCGCGGTGCTGCAGGGGTTTCTGGAGCGGCCGCGCATTTACGGCACCGAATGGTTCCAGACACGCTATGAGGTGCAGGCCCGCAGCAACCTGGCCCATGCGCTGCACGCCTTGAAGGACGGCCGTCTGTACGTCTGAGGGGTGCAGCGACGGCACAGACCTCGCACCCGCCACCCCCCACATTCACGCTCCGCGCGTTAGTCGCAGGGCTGAAAGCGCTTGCACTCCGGGGTCAACTGGATTGAGGTCAGGGTGTTCTCGCCGTCCATGTGGCGCGCCGTGAACTTGACCCATGAGCCCTCCGGGATGCCCGTCAGCAGCGCCCGATCGTTCACCTTGAACCTCTGCGTCGTGAAAGGGAGCTTCGAGCTTGGCAGCAGCTTCAGGCGCACATACAGCCGATTCCCATCCTCTTTCTGGACCGAAACCAGGCGTGCCCGGGTGAACACCGGTTCAGCGGGAGCGCTTGTTCCGGATGCTGTTGCAGGTGCCATCGGGGTTGCGCCCGCCGGCAAAACCAAAGAGGCCAGCGAGGACCATGCGATGAAGACCACGCACCGAGCCCGTGAGCCCCAGCCCAGGCGTCCTGCCGCCTTCAAAACTGCGTCCCCACCGTGAGGTACGCGCGCGGCGTCCACTGCATGCTGCTGGTGCTCACGACCGGTACCACGCCCGACGCGTCGACGCGATCCCTGCGGAAATGGGCATCACCCACGTTGTAGACCCCCAATCGCCAGTAACCCAGCCCGCGTACCAGCTGACCCACATACAGATCCAGCATGGCGCTTGCGCGATTCTTCCCGGTCAACGTCCCGTTGATGTCCTGGTCGGCCGGCCCCGTCATCGACAGCGTGGCTCCGCCATACCAGCCGCCATTGCGCGGCATGGGTTTTGCCGCTGTCAGCGTGGCCACATAGCGTGCCTGCCCCGGAATGCGCCGTCCTTCGTTGGGCCCGCTGGTCATGCGTGACTGCAGCGCACTGGCATTGGCCGACAGCGTCCATTCGCTCCCCAGGCCCACCCAGCCCAACCCCGTGCGGGCATCGGCCTCCAGGCCCCACACGATGGCGTCTCCCACATTCCCACGTTGCTCCACCCAGCGTGCGCCGATCAACTGCAGTGTGGGAGCAAGAACGTCGCTCATCCGGCGCACGAACAGGTTCACGCCCGCGTGGCCAGTGGCAAGACGCCGCTCAAAACCGGTGTCCAGTGTCCAGGCCACCTGGGGACGCAAGTTCGGATTGCCAATGGTGTCAGGATTGTTCAGGCTGTTGCTGCCCTGACTGGGGATGGCGCGGTCCACCAGATCCCACACGCGCGGCAACTGGGTGACGCGCGCGAGATTCACGCGCCACTGCAGGTCCTCGGACAAGGGCGTGCGTGTATGCAGTGATGGCTGCAGAATGCTCCACTGCTTGCTGCCCGTCACTGCAGAGCTTCCACCGCTCAGCTCCACGCGCTCGCCGCGCAGGCCCAGCGTGAGCGTGGTGGTCGCGGGCAGCTCCCATTCGTTCTGCCCCCAGACCACCCACCGGCGAATGCCGGCATCCAGACCCGAGTTCACCGGCAGGTCGCCACTCGCCGTCGTGTTGACAAAAAGTTTGCGGTCTTCCAGCTGCGCCCCGGCGCTCCACAGCAGTGCGTCGGCCGTACCCGTGAGCTTGGTGCTGAGGTTCCAGACGTCTTCACGCCGGTCGTCCACAAAGCTATAGCTGTCCGTGACTGCAGCACCGCCAACGCCGATGTTGCGCAGCAAGTCGCCCCTGCGGTCCACGGTGTCGCTGGCACGGCTCGCTGACAACGTCGTTTCGAGCTTGCTGGCCGCAAAGCGGTGCGTCCAGTCGGCTGCGGCCTGCAGATAGCGCCGGTCGTAGTTGTGCGCTTCATGCGAACGCGCCGCATACGTACCATCGCCGCTGCCCACGCTGTCCGCGGTACCGCCAAAATCGGCCTTGCTGAGCGTGGCACGCAGCGTCAGCTGATCCGCAGCACCGATCTTTCCGCTGACACGCGGCACCAGTGCGTAGTCGGTGCGCTTGTAGCGGGCACTGGTATCGGACTGTGCGACCTCCGCACCGCCGACCTGCGTGCTGCGGTGGGTGTCCGAGCCCAGCAACAAACCCGTCGCAGAGGCCGCGACGAAATAGGACCACGGCTCCCTGTTCTCCGCCTCGAGCACCTCCTCGGCGCCATCGGAGCCTTGGGCGCCCTTGGCAGGCTTCACAGCGCCGCCCAAAGGCCCCGTGCGCGAAAAGAATGCCTGGCCCGCATTGCGTCCCCACACGTGGTTGTCGGTGAGGCGCAGCACCGTCTCGCGCTTCACAGTGGCCTGTCGCAACACGATGTTGAGCGTGCCGCCCGTGGCGCCCGAAAACTCTGCGCTGGGCGCGCGCACCACCTCAATGCGTTCGATCAGTTCGGGCGGCAGCTGGTCAATGGGCAGCTGCGTGCGCTTGCCACCCACGCGCTGGCCGTCGATCAGCAACTGCGTGGCGCCGCGCTCCATGCCGCGCATGCGGATCTCGACGCTGCCATCGGCAGATGGCACTACCTGCACACCCGGCAACTGGCGCAGCACGTCGGCCACCGAGAACGCACCCATTTGCTCAATGTCGGCGCGGTCCACCACGACCAGCGAACCGGCGGCAAAAAAACGCTGCTCCAGCGAGCGGCGCGCGGTCACCGTGACGCCATCGAGCTGCGGCGTTGATGCCCCGGCCCCCGTTCCATCGGGCGACCCTTGGGCCCATGCGGCGCCACCTGCCAGGCACGCCGCCCAGACAACGACGCGGTGGGTATGTTTTTTTCTCATAGACATCCTCTCTGCCAAGGATTGTCCGGGGACAAGGCTTAAGCGCAGCCTAAGACCAGCACGTTCTGCCCCATGGCGTCGCGGAACTGCTGTATCCCTGCGACAGGCAAATTGCGGCGCCAGCGCACGTTGCGCCTATACCTCGGGTACCACTAGCGGTTTTCGGTAGATCGTGTGGCGCTTGACCGTGTGGAACCCGCAGTCCTCATACACCCGGTTGGCGCCCGTCAGGTTTTCGCCGTCCACCACCAACGCCGACTCCGACATGCCCTCCTGCGCCAGCAGGCGCAGGCTGCGGGCAATCAGCGCTCTGGCAAGGCCACGGCCACGCCAGCGGCGACCCACACTGATGAACTCGGTGTAGCCCCGTCGCCTGGACAGATGGCGGTTTTCGTCCTCGTTGATGTACGTGCGGACCTGGCCTGTGACCTCATCGCCGTCCCATGCCACCTGCCAGCGTGCGGGCCGGAAAACTCTGCTGCCCAGCCACGCGTCGTAGTCCTGAGGCGTGGGCGGCGCCGTCCCCCAATGGTCCTCAAACGCGGTGTGGTGCGCATCCCAGATGGTGAGGTAGTGCTCGGGCAACACGGGCCGCAGTTCCAGCCCTTCGGGCATGGGAAAGTCGGGCACAGCATGCAGCTGCGTCTGCAGCATTTCGAAGAAATACCGCATAGGCGCATAGCCGCTGGCCTGCAGCAGCCTGGCGCGCGCATCTTCACCTTGTTGCACATACGCATGGTGCACATGCGGGCCGCCCGGCTGCTGCGCTGCCACGGTGTGGTGCCGCTGCTCGATCCAGCCCTGCAGCAGACGGCCAATGCCGCGTCCGCGCCAACGCCCTGGCACAAAGCCAATTTGCGAGTGAAGCGTCAACCCGTCGGCCTGCGTGAACCGCCAGCAACGGCCATAGCCCACCAGTTCACCGTCCAGCTCGGCCATCACCGCGTCCTGATACGGATCGCACTGGGTGAACGCGGCGTAATCGCGCGCCAGATCTTCGGGTGCACGCCGTGCGAGCACCCCGTCGGCATCAAAGCTGGCGTTGGCTACCTCGGCCATGCCCGGGAAGTCCGATGGGCCGCGAAGGGGCCGCAGCACCAGCCGTGAAGGTGCCGATAGCCCCATCATCGATTTGTCCTCACCCACAAGGGCATCCTCCCCAGCTTCTTTCATTCATTCTTCTCTCTCAAACGTCGGTGAGCAAGCCATGTTGCGCTGCGCGCGCTGCCATTGTGCAAACCGCTGCCTTAACGTCAGCCAAAGGCGGACCTTCTGGCTCCGCCCAGCAGGCACGGCACCCGCCACAATCTCGCCATGCACATCCTGCTCATCGAAGACGACCTCGACCTGGGCCGCGCGCTGCAGTCCGCGCTCAAGGTCGAGGGCCTGACCAGCGAATGGCTGCGCCGCGCCGTGGATGCGCCGGCCACGGTGGACGCAAACACCATCGACTGCGTGCTGCTGGACCTGACCCTGCCCGACGGCAGCGGGTTCGACCTGCTCGCCCGCTGGCGCGCGCAGGGCCAGCAGGTGCCCATCATCGTGATCACCGCGCGCTCGGCGGTCGAGGACCGGCTGGCGGGGCTGGACGGCGGCGCGGACGACTTCGTGATCAAGCCCTTCGCCACGGCCGAGCTGATGTCGCGCATCCGTGCGGTGCTGCGCCGCAGCGCGCGGCAGGCCAGCGAGCGCTGGGTGCTGGGCGAGCTGGTGGTCGAGCCCCGGCGCCATCAGGCGCGGCGCGGCGGCGAGCCGCTGGATCTGTCGCCGCGCGAGTTCCAGCTGCTGCTGGAGCTGGCGCGCGAGCCCGGCGCCGTGGTGCCCAAGGGCGTGCTCGCCCAGCGGCTGGACCCGCTGGGCGAGCCGGTGGATTTCGGCGCCATCGAAGTGCACGTGTCCAACCTGCGCCGCAAGATCGGGCCGGAGCTGATCCGCACCGTGCGCGGGGTGGGCTATCTGCTGCAGGCATGACCCGCCCCATCTCCCTTCCCCGCAAGCTGCACACCGCCTGGACCAGGCTGGCGGAGCCCACGCTGGTGCGCCGCAGCGTGATCTCGGTCATGGTGGCCTTCGTCCTGGTGTGGGTTGTCCTGCTCGGCTACAACTACGTCAACTACAAGCAGGCCATCACCTATGACCCGGGCCTGCAGAAGTATGGCGACGCGGTGCTGGACTCGCTGGCTCACCTCACGGATCGTTCGCAAGCCTCCGCCGCTCTGGCCTCGACCGACCACTGGACCAACATCCGCCGCCGCCAGATCGGCCTGCTGCCCGGCACATTGCTGCATGAACTGAAAGACGCCGCCACCGGCCAGCCGGTATTCGCATCGCCCGGACTGCAACCACTGACGCCGCCGCCCGCCACGCCAGAAGCGGTGGGCGTGATCACGGAGGCCCGTCTGGGCGGCACCGTCTACCGCATCTACACGGGCCACAACGCGCGCTGGGCCTTGCGGGTGATCGAGCCCAAACGCACGGACTCCAACTTCCTGCAGTACAACGGTCGTGCGCTGGTGCCCTACCTGCTGCTGGCCTCGCCCTTCGTGCTGCTGCCCGTCTGGCTGTCGGTGCGCAATGGCCTGCGCCCCCTGCAGCAACTCGCCCGGCGCATCGCACAGCGCAACACCGACGACCTGAAGCCCGTGGGCTTCAACGCGCGGCACCGCGAGCTCAAGCCGCTGGAACAGTCGCTGGACCACCTCTTCGCCCAGCTGCGCCAGAAGGTCGAGCGCGAGCGGGCCTTCGTGCAGGATGCCGCGCACGAGATCCGCACGCCGCTGGCCGTGATCACGGCGCAGGCCCATGTGATGGCGCGCTCGCAGAGCGAGGACGAACGCACGCAGGCCCAGGCGCACCTGGAGCAGGCCATTGCCCGCACCTCGCACCTGGCGCAGCAGCTGCTGGACCTGGCCGCGCTCGACGAGGCGCAGCGCCCCGCACCGCGCGACCTGGACGTGGCGCAGTGGCTGCGCGCCGCGCTCGCACAGGCCGCGCCGCAGGCGATGGCGCGGCAGATCGAGCTGTCGCTGGACGCGCCCGACAGCCTGCCCGCGCGGCTCGACCTGCCCGCCTTCGAATCCATCGCGCACAACCTCATCGACAACGCCGTGCGCTATGCCGAGTCGGGCGGCAGCGTGTCGCTCACCCTGCGCGAGGAAGCCGGCGAACTCCACCTGGCGGTGCAGGACGACGGGCCGGGCATTCCCGCCGCCGAGCGCAGCCGGGTGTTCGAGCGTTTCTACCGGGGCCTGGGGCATGCCGCCAACGGCTCGGGGCTGGGCCTGGCCATCGTGCGGCAGGCCGTGCTGCGCATGGGTGGGCAGGTGCGGCTGGGGGACGGCCTGAATGGCCGGGGCGTGGGCTTTTTCGTCGGCATTCCCCTCCCGCGCGCTGCCTGACAGGCCCTTCCTGGGCCGCCCCGCCAGGCGCATCCGGCCGCCTGCGGCATCTGCGCAGGGCGCCCGTCCCCCTGCCGGGGGGTTCCAGGCCAGAGACCGCGCCAGCCACCGGGCGCGCACGCGGCACGGGCTGCCGCCGCTGGGGGCAGGGCCGATCTTCCAGGCCTGCCACGCAGATCGTTTAGGCTTCAACAAAATGCGAAAGGTGTTGGAAATAACCGACACCATGGTTTTTGCGGGACATGCAAACTTTGTCCCATGCCAACCAGCCCCTCTTCTTCCACGGCCCGCAGGCTCTGGGACATTTCGCCGCCCGTGCATGCGGGCAGCCCCGTGTTTCCCGGCGACACGGCCTACAGCCAGCAGTGGTGCGCCACGATCGGGCCCGGCTGCCCGGTGAACGTGAGCGCCATCACGCTGTCGCCCCACGTGGGAGCGCATGCCGATGCGCCCCTGCACTACGACGAGCATGGCGCCAGCATCGGCGACGTGCCGCTCGACGCCTTCCTGGGCCCCTGCCGCGTGATCCACGCCATCGCGCGCGGGCCGCTCATCACCTGGGACCACATCGCGCACGCGGTGGACGCCACCCTGCCCCAGCGCGTGCTGGTGCGCACCTACGAACACATGCCGGTGGACCGCTGGGATGGCGCGCTGGCGGCCTACGCCCCCGGCACCATCGAGCGGCTGGCCGACCTGGGCGTGCTGCTGGTGGGCATCGACACCGCCAGCATCGACCCGGCGGACAGCAAGACGCTCGACAGCCACCAGGTCATTCGCCACCGCGGCCTGCGCGTGCTCGAAAACCTGGTGCTCGACGAGGTGCCCGAGGGCGACTACGAGCTCATCGCCCTGCCGCTCAGGCTCGCCACCGCCGACGCATCGCCGGTGCGCGCCGTGCTGCGGCGGCTGGCCTGAACCATCGCATTTTCAAGCCTTTTTGGCCACCACCGCTTGATGGGCAAGCGCCAATAGCTATCAAAACAGAAGCAAACCATCCACCTGCCACCATGACCCTCACCGCACAAGACTGCCGCGCACTCGATGCGCAAGACCCCCTCGCCCCGCTGCGCGGGCACTTCACCCTGCCCCCGGGCGTGGTCTACCTGGACGGCAACTCGCTGGGCGTGGCCCCCAAGGCCGCGGCCGCCCGCGTGGCCGATGTGGTGACGCGCGAGTGGGGAACGGACCTCATCAAATCCTGGAACACCGCCAGCTGGTTCGACCTGCCTCAGCGCCTGGGCAACCAGCTGGCCCCGCTGATCGGCGCGGGCCCGAACGAAGTGGTGTGCACCGACAGCACCTCGATCAACCTGTACAAGGTGCTGAGCGCGGCGCTGAACATCGCCCGCGAGGACGGCCCGGCGCGCAAGCGCGTCGTGAGCGAGCGCAGCAACTTCCCCACCGACCTGTACATCGCCGAGGGCCTGTGCAAGGAGCGCGGTCTGGAGCTGGTGCTGGTGGAGCCCGAGGAGATCGCCGCCGCGCTGGCCCCCGACGTGGCCGTGCTGATGCTCACCCACGTGAACTACCGCACCGGCGCCATGCACGACATGGCCGCCATCACGGCCGCAGCGCATGCCCAGGGCATCCTGTGCGTGTGGGACCTGGCGCACAGCGCGGGCGCGGTGCCGGTCGACCTGCATGGCGCGGGCGCCGACTTCTCCATCGGCTGCGGCTACAAGTACCTGAATGGCGGCCCCGGCGCACCGGCGTTTGTGTGGGTGCACCCGCGCCACGCCAATCGCTTCTGGCAACCGCTGTCGGGCTGGTGGGGCCACGCGGCTCCGTTTGCCTTCACGCCCGACTACCAGCCTGCGGCCGGCATCACGCGCTACCTGTGCGGCACGCAGCCCATCATCAGCCTGTCGGCGCTGCAGTGCGGGCTGGACGTGTTCACGGCCGCGCAGGCGCTGGGCGGCATGGCCGCGCTGCGCACCAAGTCGCTGGCACTCACCGACCTGTTCATACAGCTCGTGGAAGAACGCTGCGCGGGCCACGGCCTGGGCCTGGCCACGCCGCGCGACCATGCCCGGCGCGGCTCGCAGGTGTGCCTGACGCGCGACGAGGGCGCGGGCGTCAACGGCCAGGGCAGCGGCGCCTATGCCATCGTGCAGGCGCTGATCGCGCGCGGCGTGATCGGCGACTTCCGCAAGGGGGACGGCGGCCAGGGCCCGCACAAGGACATCCTGCGCTTTGGCTTCACGCCGCTGTACCTGGGCTTTGAAGACGTGTGGAATGCCGTGGAGCACCTGCGCCAGGTGCTGGAGAGCGGCGACTGGCAAAAGCCCGAGTTCAACCAGACGCACGCCGTGACCTGACCGGGAAGGAGATTGACCATGTGCCCCTTCTCGCAAACCCCGTCGCAAGGCGCTGCCGGCGCAGCGTCCGCCACGCCCCTGCCCGAGTCCATCGTGCACGAGGAACGCGCCCAGCTCGACTTCAGCCAGTCGATGAGCTACGGCGACTACCTGCAGCTCGACGCCATCCTCACCGCGCAAAAGCCGCTCTCGCCCGCGCACGACGAGATGCTGTTCATCGTGCAGCACCAGACCAGCGAGCTGTGGATGAAGCTCATGCTGCACGAGCTGCGCGCGGCCATAACGCACATCGCCAACGACGAGTTGCAGATGGCCTTCAAGATGCTGGCGCGCGTCTCCAAGATCATGGAGCAGCTGGTGCACGCCTGGGACGTGCTGGCCACCATGACGCCGCCCGAATACACCGCCATGCGCCCGTACCTGGGCCAGTCCAGCGGCTTTCAGAGCTACCAGTACCGCAGCATCGAGTTCGCCCTGGGCAACAAGAACCGCGCCATGCTCAAGCCCCACGAGCACCGTGCCGACCTGCTGGCCCAGGTGCAGGCCGCGTACGAGGCGCCCTCGCTGTACGACGAAGCCCTGCGCCTGCTGGCGCGCCGCGGCATCCCCGTGCCCGCCAGCCACCTGGAGCGCGACTGGACCCAGCCCTACGCGGAAAGCGACGGCGTGGAGCAGGCCTGGCTGGTGGTGTACCGCAACCCCAAGGAGCACTGGGACCTGTACCAGCTGGGCGAGGAACTCACCGACCTGGAAGACGCATTCCGCCTGTGGCGCTTCCGGCACGTGACCACCGTGGAGCGCGTGATCGGCTTCAAGCGCGGCACGGGCGGCACCGGCGGCGTGAGCTACCTGCGCAAGATGCTGGACGTGGTGCTGTTCCCCGAGATCTGGAAGCTGCGCACGGACCTCTGAGCAGCGGGGCACGGGCCTGCCAGCACGCAAAAAAGAAGCCTGCCGCCCCCTGGCGGACAGGCCTTCGAGATGCCGGCAGCGCTTTCCACACAAGCGCTGGCAGCTATTATTTTTGTAGTTTTTTCTCCCTTGAGCACGCGTCCCCGTCCAGCCCGCCACTGGCCGCGCCGGGACGTTCATCCTGGCGCCGCCTTCAGTCCCCCACCTTGGTGAACACCTGCCCGCCCGAGAGCTGGTAGGCGGCGTTGTCCACCTGCAGGCTGCGCTCGCTGGTGATGTCGAAACGCTGGTGGAGCTCGGGCGTGTCGCCGTTCAGGATAGGCGTGGAGACGGCCATGGAGCGCAGCGCCAGCGTGCCGGCGCTGGTGTTCACTTCCAGCCGTGCGGCCCCCTGGTAGCCCCGCAGCGCAGGCGACGTGCCGGCGGCCGTCGGGGCCTGGTAGACCCGGGCGGGAAACGCCAGGCGCACCCGGGTGTCCAGGGCCTGCACGTCGAGCACGGGGCGCGTGCTGTCGAGCGTGGTGATGCTGCCACGGCCACCCAGCTTCCCGGCCGCCAGCCGCCGGCCCTGCGCCGGGTTGCGCACGTCAAACAGCGCAAGCTGGATGCCCTCGGCCGTGCCGCCGAGCGTGCTGTCCTTGCCCACGCCCAGCAGCAGCCCGCCGGGCAGCGGGACCAGGTGGTCCGCATGGCCGCCAGCCGCCAGCTCGCCCGCCACCGTGGGGTTCGCCGGGCTGGCCAGGTCGAGCACCCACACGGGCTCGGCCGCGGCGAAGGTGGTGGCATAGGCCCGTGGGCCCGCGAAGAACACGGTGTCCACCTGCTGGTCGCCGCGTGCCGTGCGCGGCTTGAGGGCCAGCTTGGCCTGCACGCTCAGGCGGCTGTCGCTGCCGCTGTCGCGCAGCACCGTCAGCAGCGCGGGCGAGGCCTGCTGCGCCTGGATGGTCACCGGCGGCATGCCGCTTTGGCCCGCCGCGCCCGTGAAGGTCAGCACGCGCAGGTCGTTCTGGTGCTCGTTCAGGCGCGACGGCATGCGGCGCAGGTCCCAGCCCAGGTGGCCGTCCACGCTGCCCGATGCGTCGTAGTCCACCTGCGCGCCCCGGAAGGTGAACTTGTGGATGTCGGTGCGACTGCCCGCCGGGAACACGGTGTTGATCACGTCGCCGCCATAGCGGTACTGGCGCGAGCTGGCCACGTACACGCTGCGCGCGCCCAGGTGCACCGCCTCGCTGCCCCCCGCGAAGCACCGGCTCGTGCGCGCCAGGTTCGATGACGCCAGGTCGATGGCCGTGATGGAAGTGAGCTGCAGCGACAGCGAGGCATTGCCCGTCTGCACCAGGCAGTCGGCTTCGTTCACCAGCGGCTGGGGCTGGCCGCCGTCCACGCGCAGGGTCGGAATCAGCGCGGCGGTGTTCAGGTCCTTGAGCGCGGCCTCCACGGCCGATGCCGAAGCCCCGGCAGGCACGTTGAAGCGCAGAAGGTCGGGCGACCAGGTGGTGACCAGGTACAGCGTGTTGCCAATCAGGCGGCTGCCCACCAGCAGCCCGTCGATGCGCATCTGCTTGAGCTGCATCGGGGCCGCGTCCTTGCCGACCGAGAACAGGTCCAGCGACAGCATGCGGCTGTATTCGGGCATCACGGTGATGCCCGCGTCCGCCGCCACGATGGGCTGCCGGTCGGCATACGGGTCCTGCTGGGACAACACGGCGGCACGCGTGCCGCCGCCCGCCACGTACAGGCCATGGGGGATGAACTTCGCGTCCAGCGTGACGCGGCCCACGTTGCTCAGGCTGCCATCGGCCGCGCGGGCCAGGGCCGAGAAACGCGGAGGTTCGCGGCCCGCGTCCGTGGCGTAGGCCCGGTGCAGGCCGTAGAGCATGCCGCCCTCGGCCTTGATGAGGCCGTCTTCCTCCACCGCAGGCCCGGCCAGCGGCACGCCCGTGTTGGCGACCACGCTGCCCGCGGCGCTCAGCGCTCCCACGGTGGGCACGGTGATGGCCGTGCCGCTGTAGCCCAGCGCGGCCCGCTGGGAGATCTTGGCCTTGAAGTACGCCACCAGATCGCCAGAGCGCGTGACCTGCAGCCGCGCCTCGTTGGGCGTGAGCGGCCCGCCGCCATCCCCGCTGCCCCCGCCGCACCCGGACACGAATGCGGCCGTTGCCACGGCCAGCCAGGCGGGCGGCACGCCCGCGACCTTCTTCATCAACCCTCGGTATGCCATTCGATTTTTCTCCCTGTGGATGGATCTGGGCCCCGGGCGCCTTCGCCACCGGCCTCGACTTGTATAAGTGGGATAATATCCCACAAAATTTCCACCGGTCAACCGTATGACAATGGCCCCCCGCCCCTGACACGCCCCGCGCCCACACCCGCATGCCTTCCCGCTCCGCCATCGTCCTGGCTTCCGCCCTGCATGTGCTGCGCCCTCTGGCGCGGTTGCTGCTGCGCAATGGCGTGGCCTACCCGGCCTTCGCGGCGGCCATGAAGAAGGTGTTCCTGGAGGCCGCCCAGGACGAACTGCAGGGCACGGGCAAGAAGGCCACCGACAGCGCCCTGAGCCTGATGTCCGGCGTGCACCGGCGCGACGTGCGCAACCTGGGCCGCCTGGCCGAGCCCGCCGCCGAGGACGGGCCCGCCGAGACCCCCCTCAGCATGGCCAGCCAGGTCGCGGCGCGCTGGCTGAGCCAGGCCGATTGCCTGGACGACGAAGGCCAGCCCCGCGCGCTGCCCCGCAGCAGCAGCAGCAGCAGCAGCAGCAGCAGCAGCAGCAGCAGCAGCAGCAATGGCGATGCGCCCCACTTCGATGCGCTGGTGGCCGGCATCAGCAGCGACGTGCGGCCCCGTGCCGTGCTCGACGAGCTGGTGCGGCTGGGCATGGCCGAGGAAAGCGGGGATGGGCAGGTCCGGCTGCTGGCGGCAGGCTTCGTGCCGCGCCAGGGCTTCGCGGAAATGGCGCGGCTGATGCAGGACAACCTGCACGACCACCTGGCCGCCGCCAGCCTGAACCTGCAGGGCGGGCACAACTACCTGGAGCAGGCCGTCTTCGTGGACCAGCTCAGCGAGGAGTCCGCCCAGCGCCTGCATGCGGTGGCGGCCAGGGCATGGCGCCAGGCGTTCAAGACGGTGATGACCGAGGCCCAGGCCCGCTACGACCACGACCAGCACAACACCCCGCCCGGCGAGCGCAACCGGCGCGCCCGCTTTGGCAGCTACTTCTATGCCGCAGACAAAGATGAACGTCCTTCCTGAACGCCTGGCCCGCGGGGCCAGACTGCTCACACTGGCCACCTTGCTGGCCCTGGCCGCCTGCGGCCCCGGCACGGGCGGAACCGGCACGGGGCCCATCAGCGGGGTGCTCAACTTCTCGGGCTCGGGTTTCTCGGCGGGCGTGCCCTGTCCCACCTGCGGCCAGGTCAATCTGCGGCTGGAGGATGAGCTGGTCGAGCTGACCGTCACCTGCCGGCGCTTCATCCACACCGGCCCCTGGGAGATCGACGCCCAGGGCCTGGCCGTGCTGGAAGGCACCCTGGAGACCACGGGTTTCGACAATGGCCTGGCGCTGACGGGCACCGTGCCCGCGGTCCTGCGGCTGCAGTTCAGCGAAACGCGGGCTGACAACAGCCGGGAGGTGGCCGCCACGGTGCGCGACGCCCATGGCAACCACCTGGTGGAGCCGCTGACGCTGGAGCAGCGCCCGGCCGCCGCCTCACCCGAGGCGTGCACCGCCGGCAGCTAGGGGCCGGGCGGGCGGCGGGGGGCGGTGCGGATGGCGGCACAGGCCGGGCGAACGGCCGGCGCAGCCCGCCTTCCGTCATCACATCCGCCCGCACGCACGCGCGCCGGATAGTTGGACTTCGGCCGCAGCCACGCGAAGTACGGGGTTCAAGGGAAGGGGATTGCCCGGGCCGCACGGAGCCTGGCGCGCGGGGCACCTGCCCGCGGCGTCGCACAGGCCCTGGGCACGAACATGGAGCGGGCGCCACGCAGCACACCGCAGGGATGGCCGGCGTGCGCCATGCCATCGGCCCCGCGGCCCCGCCTGAAGGAGAAGGCGAGGAAAAAAGCGGGGCGGAAAGGAAGGCTACCGGGCGCTGCCGGCCACCATCATGGGGCGGCTGCTGCGGCACCAGATCGGTGCCAGGTGGCCGATCTGGATGGTCAGCTCGTTGCCCTTGCCCAGCACGGTCGTCGGGCCATTGCTGTAGGCGTACCCCGTCTCGGCCACCTGCTTGGGCAGATCGACCGTCCAGCCACTGCGCAGCAGCACACCCATGCCCTGTTCGGGATAGAACTGCATCTCCACCTTTTCGCCGTTGCCGCACGCGAACTGCATGCTGCTGCGGTCCACCGGCTCACTGAAAGCCTGCAGGGCGGGCGGCTGGCTGGCACAGCCCGTCAGCATCAGGGTCGCCAGCGCGCCTGAACTCAGCAAAACCATCTTCTTCATCGGTCACTCCTGACGTCGCGGTGCACATTGCAGCCCACCCGACAACTTCCAACGTCCAACGGCTCGAGGCCCCCTGGCCCCATAAGCACGAACCTTGCCACTACCACCCACTGCCTGCGCCATCCTGCTTGCGAGAGACCGAAACCAGCGACTTCAGAACCATGACCCACACCGGCGCAAGGCATGCCCACAAGAGTGCCTCAGGCCCCCTGGCCCGTCATTGGGGTGATCCCCACATCGAGAGCCTCCTCTAAAGTCTGTCCCGCCCCTGTGGCGCCCTCGTGACGGACCCCAAAGCCCCTTCGCGGGGTGCCATTGAAGCCATGCAGCGGCGCAATGCGCTGCGCTGCGCCCGATTGAGAGCACATTTCGCCAAAGATGCGGGGTGGCCGACACGCCGCGCCGGCCGCCGGCAGGGGATCGGGACATACCCTAGGCGCCCCTTCGCGCGGCGCCCTCGCAGCCGCCCGGCTTGTCCGCCAGCGACAGCCAGGGCGCCGCCGTGCAGTTACCCTCGGTGGGCAGCGCGCCCTTTGCCTGGTTGAACCGCAGTCCGGGGCGCCGCGCACTACAGGAGATCCATCACCGTGCAGGCGCCCCCTTCCCCCACGCCCTCCCCGCTTCTGGCGCCCCGCGCTGCCTGGGCCATGCTGCTCGCGCTGGTCTCCGGCTTCGCGCTGAGCCAGGCGTTTCGCACCATCACCGCCATCATGGCCACCGGGCTGCGCGCGGAGTTCGGCCTCTCGGCCGAGGCACTGGGGGTCTTCGCGGGGGCGTTTGCCTTCGCCTTCGGCACCATGCAGCTCTTCATGGGCATCGGCATCGACCTGTACGGCGTGCGGCGCACGCTGCTGGTGGCGTTTCCGCTCGCCATCGCGGGCTCGCTGCTCTCGGCGCTGGCCCCGAGCTACGGCGGCGTGTTGCTGGGCCAGGTGCTCATCGGCGTGGGCTGCGCGCCCGCGTTTCTGGTCTGCACGGTGTTCATCGCGCGCTACTTCCCCGCCAGCCGCTTCGCGATGGTGTCGGGCGTGGCCATGGGCGTGGGCGGGCTGGGCATGCTGTTCACGGGCACGCCGCTGGCCTGGCTGGTGCAGCAGTCGTCCTGGCGCATGGGCTTCGCCGTGCTGGCGGGCCTGGCCGCGCTGGCCTGGCTGCTGATCTTCTGGAGAGTGCATGAACCCACCCACCCCGTTCACGCCGCGCAGGCCCCGCAGCCGCGCGAGTCGGTGGGTGATGCGGTGCGCGGCTTCGGCGCCCTGTTCCTGCTGCCGCACACGGCCGGGATCATGCTGCTGGCGCTGATGACGTATGCGTCGTTCCTCACGCTGCGCGGGCTGTGGCTGGGGCCGCTGTTGATCGAGCGGCACGGCTATTCGCTGGTGGCCAGCGGCAACGTGGCCATGCTGTCGTCGCTGGTGTCGCTGTTCACCCCGGCCTATTTCGGCCGGCTGGACCCGGGCCCCGCGCGGCGCAGGCGCTGGCTGGCGGGCTTTACCGTGCTGCTCGCCGGGCTGTTCGCCGCCATCGGCTTCCTGCACGCCGAGTGGCTGGACGTGGGCGGCTCCATCGCCGTGGGCCTGCTGTCGGGCTACATGGTGCTGCAGTACGCAGACGTGCGCTCGTCCTACCCGGCGGCCATGACGGGGCGTGCCATGGCGGTGTTCACCATGGCGCTGTTCCTGGGCGTGGCGCTGATGCAGTGGGTGACGGGCCTGGCCGCCTCGCAGGCGGCCGCGCGGGGCGCGGACCCGTACGTGGCCGTGATGCTCACCATCGCCGGCATGCTGGCCGCGGGCGTGCTCGCCTTCAGGTTGCTGCCCGCACCGGCCCCCGCGCATTGACGCGGCCGCGGCCGGGCGGGCAGGCCGCCAGGCCCGCGCCCGCCACGCGCCACCACTGCAGCACGCCGAACAGCAGCTCGAACGCGGTGAAGCCCAGCACGATGGCGCTGGCCCCATGGGCCACGGCATAGATCTGCCATGCCGCGAACAGGAAACGGGCCACGCCATCGAGCCGCCCCAGCAGCAGCGAAGGCGCCGCGATGCGCGCAGCCGACCACACGACCACCACCGACCCCAGGAGGTTGGCCAGCAGCATGTGGGTGGTATCAAGCGGGTGCAGCGTGCCTGGCAAGGCCAGCGCCTGGGCGACAAGCCCCAGCTGCGCGTAGAGCCAGGCAAAGGTCCAGGGCAGCGCGAACGGCCAGGTCACGAGCAGGTCGTACCAGCCGCTGGCACGCACGACGCGCAGGTAGCGGGATTCGGAAAAGGCTGGGAACGTGGCAGCGAAAGTGGCCATGGCGGTGCGGTCATCGAAGTGAAAGAGGCCCCGAGCTTCAGGCCTGAAGTACGCTTCAGGGTCAAGCACTTTTTTGGGGCATCCGCATGGACCTTCTTCAGCTGGCCGACCTGCAGCCTGCCGACATACGCCAGATCTGGGCGCTCGCGGGCGGCGCGCCGGGCCCCGCGTTGGCGGGCACCGTGGCGTGGTCGTTCGAGGGCAACGGCATCCGCACGCGCACCACGTTCATCCAGGCGTTCCGGCAGCTGGGCCTGGCGTTCACCGAGCTTCCCCATCTGCTCAAGACCGGGGAGCGGCCCGAGGACCTGGCCGGCTACCTGGACCCGTTCTACGCGCTGTACGTGGTGCGCGAGTCCGACCACCCCCGGCTCTCGGCCTTCGCGGCGGCGTCGCGCCGGCCCGTGATCAATGCGATGTCGGCCCAGGGCCACCCCTGCGAGGTGCTGACCGACGCGTACTACGTCGACAGCCGGATCAAGCCGCTGCGGGAAGCACGCGTGTGCCTGTGGGGGCCCAGCACCAACGTGTTCCGCTCATGGCACGAACTGGCACGGGTGATGGGGTTCGGGCTGGTGCAGGTGTGCGACCGGCGCTTTCACGAGGCGCTGCCGAACGTGCAATTCGTGGAGCCGTCCGCGCTGCCGGACGCGGTGGATGTGGTGGTCACCGACAGCTGGCCCGCCAGCGCCGAGGCCGGCGCCACCACGCAGGCCGACCTGGCGCCGTTGACCGAAGAGCATCTGGCCGCGATGGGCCACCCCGCCCTGCTGCCCACGCCGCCTTTCACCCTGGGCCGCGAGCTGGCGGTGGACCCGCTGGCCTACCCCGGCTTCGTGGGCTACGCACAAAAGGAACTGCTGCTGCCGGTACAGGCTGCCATCCTGCGCTGGGTGCTGGCATCGGAAAAAAAGGCCGGCACCGGGGACGCCCATGCGGATCGGTGAGCTCGCCGCCGCCTCGGGACTGAGCCGCGAGGCGCTGCGCTTTTATGAGCAGCAAGGGCTGATCCGCTCGCGCAGGCTGGCCAACGGCTACCGCGACTACCCACCCGAAGCGGTGATGCTGGTGCAGTACATCCGCATGGCGCAGCAGCTGGGCTTCACGCTGGCGGAGATTGGCGACCGGCTGCCCGGCATCTGGGACACGCCCGACCCCGCGCCCGCGCTGGCGCAGGTGCTGGCCACCAAACTGCAGGAGATCGACACGCGCATCGCCGCGCTGCAGGCGTTGCGCCAGACGCTGGCCGAACGCGTGGCCACCGACTGCCCGCTGCGCGCGGCGCAGGCTGGCTGAGGCCCGCTCCGCTTCAGAACTTTCAGCAAAAAAAGGCTCTTGCGCTTGTCCATAAAGCGCTGCAAGCTATTGATTTGATAGCATCAAGGCAGTGATTGCAGTGGCGCCACCGGCACGGCAGGGCCGTTCCAGCCACCGCAGCGGCGGCTGGAACGCGCTCACGCGATGGACCCAGGCACCGTGTGCAGCAGCACCGGGTGGTTGCCGTAGGCGTCCACGCTCTCGATCTGCACGCCAAAACCCCACAGGCGCGCCACGTGCCTGAGCACCTCCTGCGTGTCGTCGCCCAGCGGGCGGCCCTGGTACTGGGTATGGCGCAGGGTCAGGCTGCGGTCACCGCGCAGGTTCACGTTCCACACCTGGATGTTAGGCTCGCGCGTGCCCAGGTCGTATTGCTGCGAGAGCATCTGGCGCAGGCCGCGGTAGCCGTTCTCGTCATGGATCTCGCTGACCACCAGCTCGCGCTCGTTGGCATCGTCGTGCAGGGCGAACAGCCGCATCTCGCGCATCAGGTGCGGGCTCAGGTACTGGCCGATGAAGCTCTCGTCCTTGAAGTTGCGCATGGCATGGTCGAGCGTGGGCAGCCACGGGGAGCCCGCGACGTCGGGAAACCAGCGCCGGTCTTCGGCCGTGGGGTTCTGGCAGATGCGCTGGATGTCGCGGTACATGGAAAAACCCAGCGCGTAGGGGTTGATGCCGCTGTAGGCGCGGTGCCCCACGGGGGGCTGGAAGATCACGTTGGTGTGCGAGCCCAGCCATTCGATCATCACCCCGTCGCTCAGGTAGCCCTCGTCGTACAAAGTGGTGAGCAGGGTGTAGTGCCAGAAAGTGGCCCAGCCCTCGTTCATGACCTGGCTCTGCCGCTGGGGGTAGAAATACTGCGCGATCTTGCGCACGATGCGCACGATCTCGCGCTGCCAGGGCTCCAGCAGCGGCGCGTTCTTCTCGATGAAGTACAGGATGTTCTCCTGCGGCTCCTTCGGAAAGCGGTTGTGCTCCTGCGCCGCGCCGTCCTTGCCGGGCCGGGTGGGCAGGGTGCGCCACAGCTCGTTGACCTGCTGCTGCGCGTAGGCCTCGCGCTGCTCGCGCTCCAGGCGCTCGCGTGCCAGGTTCTTCTTGGAGGGACGGCGGTAGCGGTCCACGCCAAAGTTGGCCAGCGCGTGGCACGAATCCAGAAGCCGCTCCACCTCGTCGAAGCCGTAGCGCTCCTCGCACTGGGCCACGTAGTCCTTGGCATACACCAGGTAGTCGATGATGGAGGAGGCGTCCGTCCACATGCGAAACAGGTAGTTGCCCTTGAAGAAGCTGTTGTGCCCGTAGGCCGCATGTGCGATCACCAGCGCCTGCATGGCGGTGGTGTTCTCCTCCATCAGGTAGCTGATGCAGGGGTTGGCGTTGATGACGATCTCGTAGGCCAGCCCCATGTGGCCGCGCCGGTAGCGCCGTTCGGTGGCCAGGAACTCCTTGCCGTAGCTCCAGTGGCGGTAGTTCACCGGCATGCCCACGCTGGAGTAGGCGTCCATCATCTGCTCGGCGGTGATGACCTCCAGCTGGTTGGGATAGGTGTCCAGGCCGAAGCGCTCGGCGGTGGCGGCGATCGCGCCGTGGTAGCGCTCGATCAGCTCGAACGTCCAGTCGCCCGGGTCGGGCAGCGGCTGGGCGGGCCGCGCCCCGGCGGGCAGGAGCTGCTCGGGCACGGTGCGGTGGCGGCGCTCGCCGACGAGGGCGGTCTTCCAGGGGTTGTCGCGGATGCGGCGCTCCAGCACCGGGTATTGGGTCATGTTCATACCTGCACCCCCTCGCTCTTGAAGAGGTCGCGGAACACGGGATAGATGTCGCCCGGCTCGGAGACCTTGCGCATGGCGAAATGGGGATGGAGCGCCAGCAGCTGGCTGTATTCGTCCCACAGGTTCTGCTCTTCCTGGGCCACCTGCACATAGGCAAAGTAGCGCACCAGCGGGAGGATCCGCTCCACCAGCAGGCTGCGGCAATTGCCGCTGTCGTTGGTGAAGTTGTCGCCATCGCTGACCTGGGCGGCGTAGATGTTCCAGTCCCCAGCGGGGTAGCGCGCGCGGATGATCTGGTCGAGCAGCACCAGCGCGCTGCTGACCACCGTGCCACCACTCTCGGTGGAGTGGAAGAACTGCTCCTCGCTCACCTCGGTGGCCTGGGTGTGGTGGCGGATGAAGACGATGTCGATCGTCTCGTAGTGCCGCGTGAGGAACAGGTACAGCAGGATGAAGAAGCGCTTGGCCAGGTCCTTGCGGGCCTCGTCCATGGAGCCCGAGACGTCCATCAGGCAGAACATCACCGCCTGGCTGTTGGGCACCGGCACCTGCACTCTGGCCCGAAAACGCAGGTCGATGGGGTCGAGGTACGGAATCCGGTCGATGCGCTGCCGGAGCGTGTCGATGCGGCGCTGCAGCTCGGCCACCGCCTCGCTGGTGCCGTCATCCTGCGCCAGCAGCGCGTCGAGCTGCGCCTGCAGCGCCACAAGCTCGCGGTGTGGCGCCTTGCCCAGCGCGATGCGCCGCCCCAGCGCCCCGCGCATGGTGCGCAGCACCGCCAGGTTGTTGGGAATGCCGTCCTGGCTGTAGCCAGCGCGGCGCGACTTCCATTTCGGGTTCTCGCCGATGTGCGTGCGCAGCAGGCGCGGCAGCGCGAGGTCTTCGAAGAAGAGCTGCATGAACTCTTCCTTGGTCAGCGTGAAGGTGAAGTCGTCCTCTCCCTCCCCGCTGTCGCTGGCCTGCGAGCCGCTGCCGGTGCCCCCCTTGGGCCGCGCGATGCGGTCGCCGCGCACATGCTCCGCATTGCCGGGGTGCACCACGTCGTGGATGCCACCCTGGCCATGGTGGAACACGGGCTCGCCAATGTCCTTGCGCGGGATGGTGACGCTCTCGGCCTGCTCGATGTCGCGGATGCTGCGCCTGGACACAGCGCGGCGCACGCTGTCCGCGATCTGCTCCTTGAAGCGGCGGACAAAGCGCTCGCGGTTCCCGACCGATTTGTTCTTGCCTGCGAGCCTGCGGTCGATGATTTGCAATGCCATCTGCTTAGCTCCCATGCATGGACAGGCGCCCCGGCGGGACGCGCTGGCAACCCCGATCAACTGCTTTTTCGAACGCGCAGGTACCACTCGCACAACAAACGCACCTGCTTGGGGGTGTAGCCCTTGTCCACCATGCGGGTGACAAAATCCTCGTGCTTGCGCGCCTCCTCGGCACTGGCCTTCGCGTTGAAGCTGATGACGGGCAGCAGCTCCTCGGTGTTGGAGAACATCTTCTTCTCGATCACCAGGCGCAGTTTCTCGTAGCTGGTCCAGCTCGGGTTGTTGCCCTGGTTGTTGGCGCGCGCGCGCAGCACGAAGTTGACGATCTCGTTGCGGAAATCCTTGGGGTTGGCAATACCCGCGGGCTTCTCGATCTTCTCGAGTTCGGCGTTGAGCGCACTGCGGTCGAACACCTCGCCGGTGTCGGTGTCGCGGTACTCGTTGTCCTGGATCCAGTAGTCAGCGTAGGTGACGTAGCGGTCGAAGATGTTCTGCCCGTACTCGCTGTAGCTCTCCAGGTAGGCCGTCTGGATCTCCTTGCCGATGAACTCGGCATAGCGCGGTGACAGGAACTCCTTGATGTAGCTGGTGTACTTGGTTTCCAGCTCGGAGGGGAACTGCTCGCGCTCGATCTGCTGCTCCAGCACATACATGAGGTGCACCGGGTTGGCCGCCAGCTCGGCGCTGTCGAAGTTGAACACCTTGGACAGGATCTTGAACGCGAAGCGCGTGGAGATGCCGGTCATGCCCTCGTCCACGCCGGCGTAGTCGCGGTACTCCTGGTAGCTCTTGGCTCGCGGGTCGGTGTCCTTCAGGCTCTCGCCGTCATACACCTGCATCTTGCTGAAGATGCTGGAGTTCTCGGGCTCCTTCAGGCGCGTCAAGATGGCGAACTGCGACATCATCTTGAGCGTGCCCGGCGCGCACACGGCGTTGCCCAGCGACGATTCGCGGATCAGCTTCTCGTAGATCCGTATCTCCTCGCTCACGCGCAGGCAGTACGGCACCTTGACGATGTAGATGCGGTCCAGGAAGGCCTCGTTGTTCTTGTTGTTGCGAAAGGCCTTCCACTCGCTCTCGTTGCTGTGGGCCAGCACCACGCCGTCGAACGGGATCGCGCCGAAGCCCTCGGTGCCCTTGTAGTTGCCCTCCTGCGTGGCGGTGAGCAGCGGGTGCAGCACCTTGATGGGCGCCTTGAACATCTCCACGAATTCCAGCAGCCCCTGGTTGGCCAGGCACAGGCCGCCGCTGTAGCTGTAGGCGTCGGTGTCGTCCTGGGCAAAGGTCTCGAGCTTGCGGATGTCCACCTTGCCCACCAGGCTGGAGATGTCCTGGTTGTTCTCGTCGCCCGGCTCGGTCTTGGCAATGCCCACCTGCTTCAAGATGCTGGGGTAGCGCTTGACCACGCGGAACTGGCGGATGTCGCCGCCGAACTCGTCGAGCCGCTTGACCGCCCAGGGCGACAGCACGCGCTGCAGGTAGCGCCGGTGAATGCCGAACTGTTCCTCCAGCACCGGGCCGTCCTCCATCGCGTCGAACAGCCCGAGCGGCGACTCGTTCACCGGCGAGCCCTTGATCGCATAGAACGGCACCTTCTGCATCAGGTACTTGAGCCGCTCGGCGATGGAACTCTTGCCCCCGCCCACCGGCCCCAGCAGGTAGAGGATCTGCTTGCGCTCCTCCAGCCCCTGCGCGGCATGGCGAAAGAAGCTCACCACCTGCTCGATGGCATCCTCCATGCCGTAGAACTCGGCGAACGTGGGGTAGCGCTTGATCACCTTGTTGGCGAAGATGCGCGACAGGCGCGGGTCGTTGCGCGTGTCCACCATCTCGGGATCGCCGATGGCGGCCAGCATGCGCTGGGCCGCCGTGGCATAGGCCATGGGATCGCGCTTGCACTCGGCGAGGTACTCGTCGATCGACATTTCCTCTTCGCGGCTGCGGGCGTAGCGCGCGGCGAAACTGCTGATGGCATCCATACGACCTCCTGTGGCGGCACCCCTGGCGGGCCCGGGAAGTGCCACGGTGTTGCAGTGGGAATCGCTACTGGCTCATCTCTTTGTAGCACCATGGTCCGCCCTTGAACAGGGTGTTTGTGTGCGCATGCGGTGCTTTTTACATCCATGGCCCCCCATGGATAGAGCAGGCATGCCGCGCAAAGTTCATTGGTGCGAGGGCCCCGCCATCCAGCGCGGCCAGCTATCGCGCAAGGGCATCACAGCGAACTGGCAATGGAGCCATCGCCCCGGTACAGCCAGGGCACGTCCAGCAGCCGTTCGCCCAGCAGGCGCAATGAGAGATCCCGCCCCCAGCGCACGGGGCCCATGGCGTGGAAGATGCGCCCGTTGCGCGTGGAGCGGGCCTGCACGCGCGCATTGCGCTGCCAGCGGTTGAGGGCATACCGGGTCAGGCGCAGCGGCACCTCCAGGTCGTGCATGGCCAGCGCGCGCTGCAGCTCCGCCGCGTCCTCGATGGCCATGCCCGCGCCCTGGGCCAGGTAAGGGCGCATGGGGTGGGCGGCATCGCCCAGCAGGGCGACCAGGCCCTGCGCCATGTCGCCCGCGCCACGCACAGGCGGCCGGTCGCACAGCGGCCACAGGCGCCAGCCGCCCGCGCCGCCCTGGTCGCTCACGCTGCGCACCACGTCCTGCAGCGCGGTGCAGGTGCCCTGCAGGGCGTGTTCCAGCCCCGTGGCGTTGGCGGCATGGTCCCAGTTCTCCAGGTCTTGCGGCGCGGGGCCCTGCACGATGACGACGATGTTCTGCAGTTCGCCCCGGCGCACGGGGTACTGCACCGCATGCAGGCGCGGGCCCAGCCAGGCCGTGACCTGCGCGGTGCGCAGCGCGCCGGGCAGCGCGTGCTGCGGCACCAGGGCGCGGTAGGCCAGGTGCCCCGTCACGCGCGGCGCCACCGCGCCCAGCAGCTGCGTGCGGGTGCGGCTCCACAGCCCGTCGGCGCCGATGAGCGCATCGCCTTCCACCTCCTTGCCCCGGCTCGTGCGCACGGTGACGACGCCATCGCCATCGGCAAAGCCCTCGATCGCGTGCGCGAGGTGCAGCTGCGTGTCGGTGTATTTGGTCAGCGCCGCCAGCAGCAGGCCATGCAGGTCGGCGCGGTGGATGGTGGCGTAGGCGGCGCCGTAGCGCTGCACCGCTGTCGGGCCCAGCGGCAGCACGGCCAGTTCGCGGCCGCTGACGGCATTGCGCACCTGCAGCCGGCTCGGAAACGCCGCCACGGCCTGCAGCGGCTGCTGCAGGCCCCAGGCCTGCAGGCGGCGCACCACGTTGGGCCCGATCTGCACCCCCGCGCCCACCTCGCTGAAGGCTGCGGCGCGCTCGTACAGCCGCACGTCCCAGCCCGCCCGCGATGCGCCCAGCGCCGCTGCCAGCCCCCCAATGCCGCCACCGGCGACCAGTACCTGCTTCTTCATGCACCGATTGTGCCGTGCGGACGCCCGCCGCGGCTTGTCATGGCGCAGGGCCCGCGCGAGGAAGGCAGCGCGCCGTCACAGCGCGGGCCGCAGGGCGCGCTCCAGCACCTCCGCCGGCATGGGGCGGCCAAACAGATAGCCCTGGAAAGCCTGGCAGCCGTGGCGCTGCAGGAACTCCAGCTGCCCCGTGGTCTCCACGCCTTCGGCCACCACGGCCAGGTCCAGGCTGTGCGCCAGGGCCAGGATGGTGCGCACGATGGCCGCGTCGTTGGGGTCGGTCTGCAGGTCGCGCACGAAGCCCTGGTCGATCTTGAGCTGGTCCAGCGGCAGGCGCTTGAGGTAGCTCAGCGACGAGTAGCCCGTGCCGAAGTCATCGAGCGAGAACCCCACGCCGTAGCGCCGCAGGTATTCCATGCGCGAGATCACGTCCTCCACATCCGCCAGCAGCAGGCTTTCGGTCAGTTCCAGCTTCAGGCGCTCGGGGTTGGCGCCGCTCTTGTGCAGGATGCCCAGCATCTGCTCGACGAAATCGGGCTGGCGGAACTGCCGCACGCTCACGTTCACCGACAGAAAGAACTGGCGCGTGAGCGAGCTGCGCGACCAGGCCACGAGCTGCGCGCAGGCGGCTTCGAGCACCCAGTGCCCGAGCGGCAGGATCAGCCCCGTCTGTTCGGCCAGCGGAATGAACTCGGCCGGTGATACGAGACCGCGCCGCGGGTGCTTCCAGCGCACCAGGGCCTCCGCGCCCTGCAGGCGGCCCTTGCCGTCCACCACGGGCTGGAAATACAGCACCAGTTCTTTTTCCTGCAGGCCCCGGCGCAGGTCGGCTTCCAGCGCCGAGCGGTTGCTGACGGCGGCCTGCATGTCGGGGTCGAAGAAGCGCTGAGTGTTGCGCCCCGCGGCCTTGGCCTGGTACATGGCCAGGTCGGCGTGCTTGAGCAGTTCGTCCACGCTGCAGGTCTGCTGGCCAAACAGCGCGATGCCGATGCTGGGCGTGCTGTGGTGGCTGGTCTCGCCCAGCGCGTAGGGCTTGCCCAGCGTGGTGGCGATGTGGCTGGCCACCAGGGCGGCCTCGGCGCTGGCATGGGGGCCGTCGGCGCTCAGGCCCTCCACCAGCACCACGAACTCATCGCCGCCGAAGCGCGACACGGTGTCGGCCTCGCGCACGCAGCCCTTCAGGCGCTGGGCCACCTGCAGCAGCAGCTGGTCGCCCGTGTCATGGCCCAGGGTGTCGTTGAGGTCCTTGAAGTTGTCCAGGTCGATGAACAGCAGCGCGCCCTGCGCACCCGACCGGGCGACCACCGCCATCGCGCGCTGCAGGCGGTCCACCAGCATGCGGCGGTTGGGCAGGCCGGTGAGCATGTCGTAGAACGCCAGGCGCTCGATCTGGCTTTCGACCTCCTTGCGCTCGGTGATGTCGCGGCCCACGCCCCGGTAGCCCCACAGCGCGCCCTGGGCATCGAACACGGGCACCCCGCTGACCGAGATCCAGTGCATGCTGCCATCGGGCCGGTGGCGCTGCAGCTCCAGGTCGCGAAACGGCTGCCGGGCCTGCAGCACCGCGCGGTGCGCCGCCCAGTCGGCCTCGGTCATGTTGAGCGCGCCGATCTCCCAGCGGGTGCGGCCCATCACGTTGGACAGGGGGATGCCATTGACGCTCAGATCGCCCGCCAGCTGCACGAAGCGGCCTTCGGCGTCGTGCTCCCAGTACCAGTCGGACGACAGGTCGCTCAGCGAGCGAAAGCGTGCCTCGCTCTCGCGCAGCTCGTTCTCCACGCGCACGTAGTCGCTCACATCGGCGAAGGTGCGCACCAGGCCGCCGTCGGGCAGCTCGGTGGTGCGCACCTCGAAGGTACGGCCATCGCGCGTGGTGCGCCAGTAGACCGACGGGGCGGCGGCGACCGCGCCCCCCGCCACGTAGGCATGCCCGCGCCGGTCCACGAGGCGATGGCCTTCGCCAAAGTCGCCCCGCTCGGCCTGGATGCGGGTCAGGTCGGCCAGGGTGGGCCGCGTGGCCATCAGGGATTCGGGCAGGTCCAGCAGCTCGAGCACGCGCTGGTTGTAGACGGTGATGCTCCCATCCGGCGCGGTCTTGAAGATGCCCTGGCTCATGCTGGCAAGCGTGACCTGCAGCGTGGCGCGCTGCTCCTGCAGCAGGGTCAGCGCATCCTGCCAGATGCGGGCGTCCACCATGCGCACGGGCTGGCTCTGCCCCTGGGTCCTGTGCAGCAGCGCGGCCAGCCGGTGCAGCAGCTCGCCCAGGTGGGCCACGCCATCGGCGTCACGCACCATGTAGTCGCCCAGTCCGCAGCGGAACGCGCGCGCGGCCAGGGCCTCCTGGTGGGCGTCGATGCACATGAGCACGGGGCGCCCGGCGCACAGCTCCAGCACGCCGGGCAGATCCTGCACCGAGGGCTTGAGGCACAGCACCACGGCATCCCAGGCCTGCGAGGCCAGCGGCGCCCGCGCGGTGTCCGGCGTGGGGCTGTTGACCACGCGCCAGCCCGGGTGGTGCGCGGCGATCAGGCGCCGCGCCACCGCGGCATGCTGCGTGTCGCTGTCCACCCAGAGGATGCCTGGCCCGGCGGTCATGGCTTGCGCCCCTCGGCCACGGCCACCACGGGCTGCGCGAACAGGCCCAGCTGGTGCTCGCGCACAAATACGTCGATGGGCACCGGCCGCCCGAAAAGAAACCCCTGGAACCCCTCGCAGCCATGCAGCCGCAGGAACGACAGCTGCCCCGTCGTCTCCACCCCCTCGGCCACCACCTGCAGGTCCAGGCTCTTGGCCAGCGCCAGGATCGTGCGCACGATCGCCGCGTCGTTGGGGTCCGCCAGCACGTCCCGCACGAAGCTCTGGTCTATCTTCACCTGATCCAGCGGCAGTCTCTTGAGGTACGACAGGGACGAGTACCCTGTCCCGAAGTCGTCCAGCGCAAATCCCACCCCTTCGCTCTTGAGCTGCACCATCCGCGCGATGGTGTCCTCGATGTCTCCCAGCAGCAGGCTTTCTGTCAGCTCCAGCTTGAGCCTGCGCGGGTCCGCCTGGTGGCTGTGCAGGGTCTGCAGCACTTCGGCCACGAAGCCGGCCTGGCGAAACTGCCGCGCGCTCACGTTCACGGAGATGGACAGGTGCGCCGTGTCCGGGTGCTCTGCCCAGCGCTGCAGTTGCCGGCACGCGGTCTGCAGCACGTATTGCCCCAGCGGCAGGATCAGGCCTGTCTGCTCTGCCAGGGGGATGAAGTCGCCGGGGCTGATCATCCCGCGCTGGGGGTGGCGCCAGCGCACCAGGGCCTCGGCGCCCATGAGCTGGGACTGGTGGTCCACGACGGGCTGGTAGTGCACCAGCAGTTCTCCCCGCGCCAGCCCCTGGCGCAGGTCGGCCTCCAGGTTGGAGCGCGCGTTGACGGCCGCCTGCATGTCCGGGTCGAAGAAGCGCTGGGTGTTGCGCCCCGCCGCCTTGGCCTGGTACATGGCCAGGTCGGCGCGTTTGAGCAGTTCGTCCACGCTCAGGCGTTCGTCCCCAAAGAGGGTGATGCCGATGCTGGGGGTGCTGTAGTGCTGGGCGCCGTCCAGTTCGAAGGGCTGGTTCAGGCTGGCCAGGAGTTTCTCGGCCACGGTTTCCGCCTGCGCGGCCGCCTGCGGCAGCTGGGGCGCCAGGGCTTCGAGCATGACGACGAATTCGTCGCCGCCAAAGCGCGCGACGGTGTCGGCCTCGCGCACGCTGCCCACCAGGCGCGTGGCCACCTGCGCCAGGAGCTGGTCGCCCATGTCGTGGCCCAGGGTGTCGTTGAGGTCCTTGAAGTTGTCCAGGTCGATGAACAGCAGCGCGCCCAGGTTCCTGGTGCGCTGGCACGCGGCGATGGAGCGCTGCAGGCGATCGAGCAGCAGCCGCCGGTTGGGCAGGCCCGTCAGCGCGTCGAAGAACGCCAGGCGCTCGATCTCCTGCTCCGCTCGCTTGCGGTCCGTGATGTCGCGGCACACGCCCAGCACGCCGGTCACGCGGCCGTGCAGGTCGCGGATGGGGGTCTTGATGGTCTCGAACTGGCCCTGGTAGCCATCCTCGGCGAAAGTGAGCGTTTCCTCGTACACCAGCGGCTGCCAGGCCTGCATGGCGCGCAGGTCGTAGTTGCGGAACCGCTCGGCCTCGGGCTGCGCCACCAGATCGAAATCGCTGCAACCCACGATCTGGCGCTCCGGCCGCCCGGCAAAGCGCTCGAACACGGGGTTGACCGACAGGTAGACACCCTGCGCGTCCTTGAGGAACACCATGTCCGGCATGGCGTTGACCACGCGCGCAAGGTGTGCCTTCTGGTGCGCAAGCTCTTCCTCGATGCGCTTGAGCTCGGTGAGGTCGTAGGCGAACAGCACCACGGCGGGCACGCCCTGGTCCGTCACGCTTTCGGGGGCGATGGTGGTGTGGTGGCACTGGGTGCCGCCGGGTCCGTCGATGCGGTTCTCGAACACCGCCGCCTCGCCCGCGAACGCCTTGTCGAAATGAGGCTGCATGCGCTGCATCACTTCGGGCTCCAGCACATCGCTCAGCAATTGCCCCTGCAGCTGCGCGGGCTCGCGGTGCAGCCAGCGGGCCTGCTGTTCGTTGACGTAGAGCACACGCAGGTCGCGGTCCAGCCGTGCCACCCCGCCAGGCACTTGCCGCAGCATGTTGGCCATCAGGGCCTCGTGCGCGTGGGAGGCTTCCTCGGCCAGGTGGTGCGCGGTGATATCGGTCTGCACACCGTCCCACATCACCCGGCCATCGTCGAGCCGGCGCGGCGAGGCGCTCAGGTGCATCCAGCGCAGCTGGCCGTCCGGGCGGCGCATCCGGAAGACCTCTTCCACCGCCGCCATGTTCACGAAGGAGTTCTCCTGGGCCCGCAGCAGGCGCGCGCGGTCTTCCTCGAGGATCTGCCCGTACAGGACGCTGGGGTTGCGCACCACGTCCTCGACGCTGACCCCGTTGAGGCGGGCAATGGCCTCGCCCATGTGCACGAAGTGCGTGCGCCCGTCGTGCTCGCGCACCACCTGGTACAGCACGCTGTGGGGCAGGTTGCGCCCAAGCAGCGACAGGCGGCCCTGGCTTTCGCGCAGCAGCCGCTCGGCCTCCTGCACACGCGCAAACGGCTGGCGGATGCCCGCGTTGAACACCGCCTGGTACAGGAGCGCATAGGCCACGATGCGCCAGCCGTGGGCGAGCGGGCCGCCCACGGGAGAATGGCCGCCCAGCAGGCCCACCGAAAGTTCACCGCAGGCGAAGGCCGCCGCCGCCCAAGCGAAAACGCGCTCGCGCGCCTGCCCCCGGCGCACCGCATCGCGGTGCAGCAGCAGGGCCACCGCCGCCAGCACCAGCACGAGCCCGAACGCCAGGTACTGCCGCAAGGCTCCGCCCGCGGCCTGCGCAAACGATGCGGGCAGCGGCCCCAGCGCCGTTCCCAGCAGCAGCAGCGCCATGCCGGCGGAGGCGGCCAGCCACGCCTTGGCAGGGCCCGCGGCGGTGAGGTGCACCGCCGTGAGCAGCAGGGTAAGCGTCTCCGCCACCCGGGCCCAGCTGCTGAGCCACAGCGAGATGCCGGCCGTGCCCGTGGGCATGTGGACCGAGGTCGAATGCGCCAGCACGCCGTGGAGAAAATTGCATGCCGCCGCCACGCCGAAACCCGCCACCAGCACGTTGGCACGGGTTTGCTCGGGGGCTTCGAGGGTGTGCAGCGATACCGACACCACCAGCAGCCCGAGCAGCACGGCCACCAGTTCCATGAAAGGCTCCAGGCCGTGCTGGGAACCCGCGCCATCGCCCATCATCTGCGCCAGCGGCACCATCACGGCCGCCAGCGCGGCCACCACCAGCACCACCGTGACGGCTGGTGTGTCCGTCAGCAGCGCGCGATAGGGCCTGAAGCGGGTGGAAGGGGGCATACGGGCGTGAGGCAGTGCGGGACTCTATTTCGACACAACGTCACAAGTGTATCGGCGAGTAAGCAGGCATTCACATTCTTTACGGTCTCCCTGGCACACGGCTGACTGGGCGCGCGGCCCCCGGGGCGCGGCGCCGCAGCGCCGGCCACCCCCGCATCATCTTCAGCCGGCCAGCAGCTGGCGCAGCACAAAGGGCAGGATGCCCCCCGCCTGGTAGTAGTCCACCTCGATCGGCGTGTCGATGCGCAGCGTGACCGTGACCTCCTGGCGCGAGCCGTCCGCGCGGCGGATGACGAGCTGCGCATCGCTTTGCGGGGTGAGCGCGGGGTCCGGCACCACATCGATCACCTCGCTGCCGGTGAGCCCCAGCGTCTCCCACGACTCGCCCGCCCGGAACTGCAGGGGCAGCACGCCCATGCCCACTAGGTTGGAGCGGTGGATGCGCTCGAAGCTGCGCGCCACCACGGCCTTGATGCCCAGCAGCTGCGTGCCCTTGGCCGCCCAGTCGCGGCTGGAGCCCGTGCCGTATTCCTCGCCGGCGAAGATGACCGTGGGGGTGCGCTGGGCGATGTACTGCATGGCGGCGTCGAAGATGAACATCTTCTCGCCTTGCAGCGCGCCCTCGTTCTGGAACACCGTGACGCCGCCCTCCTCGCGGGAGCCGTCGGCCGTGGGGGCAATCATGAGGTTCTTGATGCGCACGTTGGCGAAGGTGCCGCGCATCATCACGTCATGGTTGCCGCGCCGCGCGCCATAGCTGTTGAAGTCCTGCTTCATCACGCCGTGCTGCAGCAGCCACTGGCCCGCGGGCGAGCTTTCCTTGATGGAACCGGCGGGCGAGATGTGGTCGGTGGTGATGGAGTCGCCGAACAGCGCCATGATGCGCGCACCCAGCACGGACGGAAGCTTTGCGTCATTTTGGCCGCCAGCGCTTGATGCATCTGCGCTGGCAGCTCCTTTTTCGAGAGCAAACTGGGCAAAAAACGGCGGCTCGGCGATGTAGGTGCTGGCGGGCCAGGTGTAGGCATTGCCGCCCACGCCCTTGATCTTTTCCCAGAGCTTGCCGGGGTCGGAGCCCACCTTGGCGTAGTTCTCGCGGAAGGCCTTGCCGTTCATCGCGAACTTCATCAGCTGGTGGATCTCGTCGCTGGTCGGCCAGATGTCGCCCAGGTAGACGTCGCGCCCGCCCTTGCCCTTGCCGACGGGCTCGGTCATCAGGTCCTTGAGCACGGTGCCCGCGATGGCGTAGGCCACCACCAGCGGCGGGCTGGCCAGGAAGTTGGCCTTGAGGTTGGGGTGGATGCGCGCCTCGAAGTTGCGGTTGCCCGAGAGCACGGCCGCGCACACGAGGTCGTTGCTGGTGATGGCCTCATTCAGCTCGGGCGTGAGGTCGCCCGCATTGCCGATGCAGGTCGTGCAGCCGTAGCCGGCGAGCGCGAAGCCCAGCTTTTCCAGGTAGGGCAGCAGGCCGGTCTGCGTGAGGTATTCAGTGACGATGCGCGAGCCGGGCGCCAGCGATGTCTTGATGTGCGGCTTGACCTTGAGCCCCGCCTCCACCGCCTTCTTGGCCAGCAGGCCCGCGGCCAGCAGCACGCTGGGGTTGCTGGTGTTGGTGCAGCTGGTGATGGCGGCGATCAGCACGTCGCCGTTGCCCAGGGTCACGTCGCCAGCGCGGCTGGCCTGCTGGGCGGGCACCTCGGCGTGCGCGGCGGCCAGGGTGGGCTTGTTGTGCTCCATCTCCACCACGAAGCGCGGCGCGCCGGAAGGCAGGGGCTTCTCGGCGGGTGCGCTCACCTCGGCCGGCGCATCGGACGGGCGCACATGGTGGCGGGTGTGCAGCAGCTCGGCCGGGCGGTTGAAGCCGTTTTGCGCGATGGGCTTGCTGAACAGGTCGGCGAACTGGCTGCAGACCTTGCCCAGCTCGATGCGGTCCTGGGGGCGCTTGGGGCCCGCCAGGCTGGGCGTGACGTCGCCCAGGTTCAGCCGCACGACCTGCGAGTAGTCGATCTCGCCCGCCAGCGGCACGCCGAACAGGCCCTGGGCCTTGAAGTACGCCTCGAAGGCCTCGATCTCGCCCTTGGTGCGGCCCGTGCCCTGGAAGTAGTCGATGGTCTTTTCATCCACCGGGAAGAAGCCCATGGTGGCGCCGTACTCGGGCGCCATGTTCCCGATGGTGGCGCGGTCGGGCAGCGACAGCGTGCGCGTGCCCTCGCCAAAGAACTCCACGAACTTGCCCACCACCTTGTGCTGGCGCAGGATCTCGGTCACCGTGAGCACGAGGTCGGTGGCCGTCACGCCCTCGCGCAGCTGGCCCGTGAGCTCGAAGCCCACCACGTCGGGCGTGAGGAAATACACCGGCTGGCCCAGCATGGCGGCCTCGGCCTCGATGCCGCCCACGCCCCAGCCCACCACGCCGATGCCGTTGATCATGGTGGTATGGCTGTCGGTGCCCACCAGGGTGTCGGGGTAGTAGACGCCGTCCTTGCGCTTGTGCACGCCGCGCGCCAGGTATTCGAGGTTCACCTGGTGCACGATGCCAAAGCCCGGAGGCACCACGCCGAAGGTGTCGAACGCCTGCATGCCCCATTTCATGAACTCGTAGCGCTCGCGGTTGCGCTGGAACTCGAGCTTCATGTTCAGGTCGAGCGAATTCTTCTTGCCGTAGTGGTCGATCATGATCGAGTGGTCCACCACCAGGTCCACGGGCACCAGCGGCTCGATCTTCTTGGGGTTCTTGCCCAGCTTCACGGCCACGCTGCGCATGGCGGCCAGGTCGGCCAGCAGCGGCACGCCGGTGAAGTCCTGCAGCACCACGCGCGAGACCACAAAGGGAATCTCGTCCTTGCGGTCTGCCTTGGGCACCCAGTGGGCCAACTCCTTGACATGCTCGGCGGTCACCTTGCGGCCATCGCAGTTGCGCAGCACCGATTCGAGCACGATGCGAATCGACACGGGCAGGCGGTGGATCTGGGGAAACTGCCGGGCCAGCGCGGGCAGGGAGTAGAACTGGCCCTCCTTGCCGGACGCTGTCCTGAAACTCTTGAGGGTGTTGGCAAACGCGTGACGGGCGGGCTTGGGCGATGAGGCCATGGCGAACTCCTGTGAAAGGCAACAAGGCCTATTCTGGCAGTCCTGCGTGACGGTGCAATCGTGGGGCTATGCGGGCCGCCGGGCTCCGGTGCCGGTGCGGCGCAGGCCGGGGCTCCGGCCCACGCCGCCGCCGCATGGCAAATGAATCAAGAATGCCCCTGGAGCTTGCGTGACAAGCGCCAGGGGCTATTAATTCAAGAGCAAAAGATGAATACCCGTCAAGCGGTGGCCCATGCGGGCAGGCGGCGCACGCCCATCCACTGCAGTTCGGCCAGCAGGGCGACGGACACCACGTGCACCAGCAGATAGGCCTGGCCCAGCAGGGTGGGCGCGGCCGCGGAGCCCAGCAGCAGCGCCAGGCTGGCCAGCGCCCAGGCGAAGTTGCCAACGATCAGCACCCACAGCCAGCCACGGGGCATGGGCTCGGACCGCGCGATGGCGGTGGCCAGGGCGGCGTAGCCCAGCAGCAGCACGCCCGAGGCCTGCAGCAGCCCCGGCGCGAGGCCCAGCCACCCGGCCAGCGGCGCCGTCAGCAGCAGGTGCATGGCACCGAGCAGCACACCGGTGGAGGCATCGAACCAGACCACGGCGCGCAGGAATCGGGGGGAAGACATCAGGTTGAACATGGAAGACTCCTTGGTGGGTAAAAAAATGAAGAACAGGCCTGCATCGTTCCCGTCCCGGTGCACCGCGTCGATGACCTGGGAGGTAATGGCCTGCACGCTCTTTCCCCCTAGGATGTGGCCCATGACCTCCACATCCCCCCCTTCGCACCGCCCTGTGCGCCCCAGCCTGCCGCACCGCGCGCCGCCGCCGGGGCCCGCATCGTTTGGCGACCATCTGCGCACCTGGCGCCAGCAGCGGCACCTGAGCCAGCTGGAACTGGCCGACGAGGCCGACATCTCCACGCGGCATGTGAGCTTCATGGAAACCGGACGCACCAACCCGAGCCGCGACATGGTGCTGCGCCTGTGCGAACGGCTGGCCATCCCGCTGCGCGAGCGCAATGCCCTGCTCGTGGCGGCCGGCTACGCGCCGATGTACCGTGAGCGCGCACTGGACGACCCCGCCCTCGCGGCGGCGCGCCAGGCCGTCGAGCTGGTGCTCAAGGGGCACGAACCCTGCCCCGCCATCGCGCTCGACCGCTGCTGGAACGTGGTGGCGGCGAACCAGGCCGCCCAGGCCCTGCTGGCCTCGCACGTGAGCCCGGAACTGCTCGCGCCCCCGATCAACGTGTTTCGCCTGAGCCTGCATCCCCAGGGCCTGGCCCCCCGCATCGCCAATCTGCCGCAATGGCGGGCCCACCTGTTTGAACGCCTGCGCCAGCAAATACAGGCCACCGCCGACCCGGCGCTGATCGCCCTGCAGGCCGAGTTACAGGAATATCCCGCGCCGCAGGCACCGGGCGCGCCGGTTCTGGCGGGTGAAATGCTGGGCGTGGTAATGCCGTTCTGCTTTGAAAGCGTGCACGGAATGCTCTCGCTCATCAGCACGACCACGATATTTGGCACCCCGGTGGACGTGACCCTGCAGGAACTGGCCGTGGAATCATTCTTTCCGGCCGACGATTTCACGGCGGAGGTTTTGCGCAAGGTGGCCTCGCAACCACATCCGCAGGAACCCGCGTGATACCAATGGGCTCGAAGGGCCTTCAGCGGCCGCGAGCCCATAAAAAATCCCTGCCCCGCCGCCGCTGCCCCAAGAGGCCCCGGGGTACCCGGGCTCATTCGCTGAATGCACGAAGTAAATGGCGCATAAAAAAGCCCGCGGGTGCGGGCTTTATTTTCTGTGCGATGGCTGTGCAGCCATGCCGTACCGGGCCTTCAGGCGAATCAGGCCATCCGATATGCCTGAAGAATTCCTGGCGGCAGCGGTTTGCCGCCTTTTTAAATGGCAAACTTCTCGCGGCTCTCGTTTTGAATCCACTTGGGCGCCTTGCCACGGCCCGTCCAGGTTTCGCCCGTGGCGGGATTGCGGTACTTGGGAGCCACCTTGGTGCCAGCGGTGGAGCTGCGCCCCGTGGCCTTGCCAGCGGCCTTGCCCGCGGGAAACACGTCCTGGGCGGTCAAGCCATATTCGGCCACCAGGGAACGAACCTGGGACACCGCGTCCGACAATTCACGCCGGCGGGCCTCGCTGATTTGTTGCTCAAGGGCTTCGCGCTGCTTCAACAGTTCTTTATAGCTGGTGGTCATGGTGTCAGGGTTCAGGGTGGAGGAAAGTGTGACGGATGAATTATATGAATAATCTGCCGCCTTTGCCATCCGCCTCTTCAAATTCATGGAATTTCCATATTACCCGCCATGCCCATAATGAATGGCACCCGGCGGCGGGGTATTGGTGCCGGGCCTTTCAGAGACTGGAGGCGGCCGGTGGCTCCGGCTGCGCCAATACCTTGTCGATGCGCTTGCCGTCGAGCTCGAGCACTTCAAATATCCATCCGGCGCAGCCGATTCTCTCGCCAATGGCAGGCAAATGTCCGGTTTCCGCCATCAAAAGGCCGGCCAAAGTGTTATAGCGCCCCCGCCCTTCACCGGGTAAATCCCGAATATCCAGCCGCGCCTTGAGCTCGGCCACCGGCACCAGGCCGTCGAGCAGCCAGGTGCCATCGCCCCGCGCGGTGGCCCATGCGTCCGTGGCCGCGCCCGGCTGCAATTCGCCGGTAATGGCTTCGAGTAAATCGCGCGGGGTCATGATGCCCTGCACCACGCCATATTCATCGACCACAAACACCATGCGCCCCGAGCGCGCGCGAAACTGCTCCAGCAGCTCCATGCCGCTCAGCGTTTCCGGAAGGAAAGCCGCGGGCTGCGCATGGCGCTCGAGCAGCCCCTGCGCCTGCGGGCCGAGTTCGAGAAGGCGCGCCACGCTCAGGAGCCCCACCACCTCATCCAGCGAGCCCCGGCACACCGGATACCAGGAATGCGCTCCCTGCTCCCCGCCGCTGCCGGCCATGCGCAACCCCTCGGCCACCGTCAGTCCGGCATCCAGCCAGGCCACGTCGCTGCGGGGCACCATGAGCGAGGTGAGCGGCCGGTCATCGAGCCGGAACACGTTGCGCACCATCTGGTGCTCATGGTGCTCGATCACCCCGGCATCGCGGCCCTCTTCCAGGCTGGCCACGATCTCCTCCTCGGTGACGGCGCGCCCCGCCGCGTTGTCCACGCGCATCAGCGCCAGCACGCCCTGCGTCGAGAGCGAGAGCAGCCGCACGAATGGCTTGGCCACCTTCGCCACCCAGGCCATGGGGCGCGCGACCACCCGGGACACAGTTTCCGGATAAAGCTGGCCGATGCGCTTGGGCACCAGCTCGCCAAACACGATGGTGATGAAGGTGATGACCGTCACCACCAGCGCGGTGGCCGCGATGCCGGCGGGGCGGGCGGGCATTCCGGCCTCCTGCAGCCAGATACCCAGGCCGTCGCTGAAGGCCGCCTCGCCAATGATGCCGTTGAGCATGCCGATGGACGTGATGCCCACCTGGACGGACGAGAGGAACTGCGTGGGGTTGTCCAGCAGCGCCAGGGCCGCCTGCGCGCCCTTGTCACCGGCCTCGGCCATGGTGGCCAGGCGCGACTTGCGGCTGGACGCCAGGGCGAGTTCAGACATCGCGAACACGCCATTGAGCAAGGTCAGCAGCGCGATCAGCAGAAAATCCATGCTTCACCGGATAAGAAACACACCATGGCACTTTACTGTATCGGGGACATTCAGGGCTGCGACAGCGCCCTCGGGCACCTGCTCGACGTGATCGGCTTTTCGCCCAGCCGCGACACCGTCTACCTGCTGGGCGACCTCGTCAACCGGGGGCCGGACTCCGCCGCGGTCCTGCGCCGCTGCATGGCCCAGGGCGACGCCCTGCGCTGCCTGCTGGGCAACCACGACCTGCACCTGCTGGCCGCCGCACACGGCGCGCGCAAGCCCTCGCGGCGCGACACGCTGGGCACCGTGCTGGACGCCCCCGACCGCGCTGCGTTGCTTGACTGGGTGCGCCAGCAGCCACTGGCCCGTGCCCACACGCATGCCGGGCAGGCGCTGCTGATGGTGCATGCGGGCGTGCTGCCCGCCTGGTCTGCCGCAGATACCCTGGGATACGCGGATGAAGTGCACGCGGTATTGCGCGGCCCCGATCTGCCCGGTTTTTTGCACGCGATGTACGGCAACACCCCCGACCAGTGGCGGGACGACCTGACAGGCGCTGACCGCCTGCGCGTGATCGTGAACGCGCTCACCCGGCTGCGCTTTTGCTCGGCCGACGGCGTGATGGATTTCGAAAGCACCGAAAGCGCGGATGCCGCACCGCCCGGCCTGATGCCCTGGTTCGACGTGCCGGGCCGGCGCACTGCGGGCACGCTGGTGGCCTTCGGCCACTGGTCCACGCTGGGCTGGCTCCACCGCAACGATCTGCTGGGGCTGGACACGGGCTGCGTGTGGGGCGGCTGCCTGAGCGCCGTGCGCTTTGGCGCGACGCTGGCGGAGCGCGAACTGCTGCAGGTGCACTGCGAGCAGGCCCAGGCCCCGGGCTGAATGCACCCTCAGGACGGCACGGGCTCCAGCAGGGCCGACATGGCCGCCGACTGCCAGACCCCGCCGTCCTGCCCGGCGATCAGCACGGCCAGCCCCGGCATGCGCTGCGCCAGTGCCCTGCCCGCCTGCGGGCCCCGCACCATCAGCGCGGCGCCCAGGCCGTTGACGGCCGCCACATCCCGCGCCACCAGGCTCACGCCATGCACGCCCGATGACGGGCGGCCGGTGCGCGGATTGAGCACATGGTGCTGGCGCCGGCCTTCGTGGAAGAAGAAACGTTCATAGTCGCCCGACGAGGCCACCACACCGGTGCCCGCCACGGCCACCACGCCCAGCAGATGCTCCGGGGAACGCGGGTCGCGCAGCCCCACGCGCCAGGGCCGGCCCTGCCACAACCCCTGGGTCAGCACATCGCCGCCGCCGTTGATCATGGCGTTCTCGACCCCCTCGGAGCGCAGCATGTTCATGCCGGCTTCCAGGATCGGGAGCTTGGCGATGCCGCCCAGGTCCAGCGCCATGCCCTGACGGGCCAGGAAGGCCGTGCCTGCGGCCCCATCCAGCACCAGGCCGCGCGCATCCACCAGCGGCAGCTGCCGCGCGATCTCGCTGGCGCCGGGCACCACCTTGTCGCCGGGACCAAAGTTCCAGGATTTGAAAGCCCCCACGGTCACATCAAAGGCCCCACGGCTCATCGCCGACACGCGCTGCGCGCCCTGCAGCACCGCCATGACTTCGGGTGGCACCGCCACGGGCATGATGCCCGCCGCGAGGTTGATGCGGCTGACCACGCTGCGGGGCTGGTAGCGGCTCATGAGCGCCTCCAGCCTCTGCATCTCCGCATAGGCCCGGTCCATGGCCTGGCGCAGCAGCGCGCGGTCAACGCCCTCCACCGCCATGTCCACCTGCGTGCCCATCAGGGGCCGCGAGCTGCGTTCAGACAACCCCCGTCCACCTGCGGCCGCTCCCGCACTCCAGACCGCGCCGCCCAGCAAGGGCAGCGCCATCACCAGGCGGCGGCGCGACAGGCCGTGGGGACGCACAGATGCTTGCTGCATGGCGCCTCCGGTCAGAGCGACTTGTCGGCCATGAAGTCCACGGCGGCCTTGACCTCGGCATCGGTCAGGTTGGCGGAGCCCCCCTTGGCGGGCATCATGCCCTTGGCCCCGGTAAAGCCCTCGATCGCATGCTTGTACAGCGTGTCCTTGCCCTGGGCGATGCGCGGACCCCAGTCGGCCTTGTCGCCCGGCTTGGGGGCACCGGCCACGCCAGCGGCATGGCACATGGCGCAGGTCTTGCCAAACACGCTCTTGCCCAGTTCGTTCTCTGCGGCGGCCGGGGCGGCAGGGGCCGCCGCGGGCGCGGGGGCCGGTGCCGCCGTGGCAGCGGGGGCCGCGGCCGGGGCGGGCTCCGGCTTCTTGTCGCCACAGCCGGCCAGCAGCGCAGCCAGGATCGCCACGGCGACCATCACGGTTTTCTTTTGCATCGCATACATCCTGTTCTTCGTCATTGAAACAACCAGTCCAAAGAGCCCGTGGCCCCGCGCGAAACGCGTCCACGGTGCAACCTGAAAGCAGCCCTGCGGGCCATGCCCGGGCCCTCTTCAGGCTGGCGTATTGACTGTAGGTGCAAGAGGCAGTTTTGGGCAGGTGCGGGCCCCGCCGAAGCATGATCCAGATCAAATTGATTCATATTATGTGAATCTATTATCCAGGCCATGCAAGATCACCACGCCCTCCGATCACTGCGCCTGTGGGTGCTGGCGTGGTTCGTCATGGCGCTCGGTGCCGCGGTGGCCTCGCCCATGCTGCAGCCACAGGCCGTCGAACTCATCTGCGCGGGCAGTGGCGGCGCCCAGCTTTTCCTGCGGACCGCCGACGGGCTGGTCTCCACCGACTCCGCCGGCATGCAATGCCCGCTGTGCCTGGCCGCCGACGCGCCGCCCGTGGCACCCGCCGCCGCACAGGCCTTCACGGCCCCGCCCGATGGCACGCCCCGCGCGCCCCTGCGCCGCTGCATGGCCGCCAGCGCACGGACCCACCCGCCCGCCCGGGCGCCCCCCTTTTTCAACTGAGCCATCCCAAAAGAGGAAAAACCATGAACGAGAGAAAAGACAGTCCGCAACCCGCCGCCGGCATGGGCCGACGCAGCTTCATCAACACGGCGGCCCTGGTCGGATTGACCGCCGGCGTCGCCGCCTGCACCGAAAAGCCCAATGCGGCCACCCCCGCGGCACCCGCTCCGGCCGCGTCCGCGGCAGGCCATGCCGGCACCGGCGCGAACCCGCACCTCAAGCCCGGCGAGCTGGACACGTACTACGGCCTGTGGAGCGGTGGCCACACCGGCGACATGCGCGTGCTGGGCCTGCCCTCGGGCCGCGAGATCACACGCATCCCCTGTTTCGTGCCCGACGCGCTCGTGGGCTGGGGCGTGACCAACGAGAGCAAGAAGATCATGGGCACCAAGCCCGATGGCAGCCTGAAGTACACGGTGGCCGACACCCACCACACGCACGCCTCGTACAAGGACGGCAACTACGACGGCCGCTACGCCTGGATCAACGACAAGATCAACAGCCGCATCGCGCGCATCCGCCTTGACTATTTCATCTGCGACAAGATCACCGAGCTGCCCAACGTGCAGGGCTTCCACGGCATCTTCCCGGACAAGGCCGACCCGGTGGACCCGGCCATCAACTACACCACGCGCGTGTTCTGCGGCGGTGAATTCGCCATTCCCATGCCCAACACCGGCACGGAAGATTCGAGCAAGTACCGCTCCATGTTCAGCTGCGTCGATGCAGAAACGATGGAAGTGCGCTGGCAAGTGCTGATCGACGGCAACTGCGACCTGGTCGCCACGTCGTACGACGGCAAGCTCGCGGCCACCAACCAGTACAACGTGGAGATGGGCGCGAAGTACGAGGACATGATGGCCGCCGAACGCGACGCCTGCCTGTTCTTCAACGTGGGCCGCATCGAGGCCGCCGTGAAGGCTGGCAAGTTCAAGACCATCGGCACCAGCAAGGTGCCCGTGGTGGACGGCACCCACGAGGCGAACAAGGACCCCAAGACGGCGCTCACCGCGTACGTGTCGGTGCCCAAGAACCCGCACGGCGTGAACGCCAGCCCCGATGGCAAGTACTTCATCTGCGCCGGCAAGCTCTCGCCCACCGGCACCGTGATCGAGCTGGCCAAGGTGCTGGACTACTTCGACGGCAAGCTCGAAAAGCTGGACTCCGCCATCGTGGCCGAGGTGGAGCTGGGCCTGGGTCCGCTGCACACCGCCTTCGACGGCCGTGGCAATGCCTACACCACGCTCTTCCTGGACAGCCAGGTCGTAAAGTGGAACGTGGAGGCCGCCATCAAGTTCCACGCGGGCGACAAGACCGCCAAGTACGTGGTGGACCGCCTCGATGTGCAATACCAGCCGGGCCACTTGAACGCCTCGCAGTCCGAGACCAAGGCCGCCGACGGCAAGTTCCTGGCCGTGGGCTGCAAGTTCTCCAAGGACCGCTTCCTGCCCGTGGGCCCGCTGCACCCCGAGAACGAGCAGCTCATCGACATCTCGGGCGAGAAAATGGTGCTGATGGCCGACCACCCCGTGCGCGGCGAGCCGCATGACTTCATCATCTTCAAGCGCGACCTGGTACGCCCCAAGCAGGTCTACACGCTCGACGAGTTCCCGCTGGCCGTCAAGGACCCCAAGGAGTCCGGCGTGTTCCGCAACGGCAAGAAGGTCACCGTGAAGATGACTTCGCAAGCCCCGGCCTTCAGCCTGCGCGAGTTCAAGCTCAAGAAGGGTGACGAGGTCACGCTGATCCTGACCAACCTGGACAAGATCGAAGACCTGACGCACGGCTTCGCGATCCCGAACTACAACGTGAACTTCATCGTGAATCCGCTGGAGACCGCGTCCGTGTCCTTCGTGGCCGACAAGCCCGGTGTGTTCTGGTGCTACTGCACGCACTTCTGCCATGCACTCCACCTGGAGATGCGCACGCGGATGATTGTGGAAGCTTGATTCGGAGCATCCCCCTGAGGCGCTGCGCGCCTTCCCCCTTCTCTCTGCGCGCTTCGCGCTCCGGGAAGGGGGACGATGCACTCGCTGCGGGGCGGCCCTTGCTCTGCATCCCTGGTCTGGGGGCGCGCCAGTTGCGTCGATGGCGCCCCATTTTTATGCCAAATGTTGCTCTATCGCTTTATCAATAAGCGCTAGCAGCTATCAAAAAGATAGTCCCATGATTTCCCTTCGTCGGCAGTTCGCCACGCTTCTTCTGGTCTTGTTGGCAGCACTTTGGCTGGCGCCGCGCGCGCATGCTGCGGCAGGCGCCTACGAGGCCGAGCTGCCTGCGGAACTCGCTACCGCGCGCGACATGTGCGCGCTGGTGCCGTGCAAGGACGTGTTTCCCGGCGCCAGTCATTTTTCTGAACGCAAGGGCCAGCCGCCCTATGTGGAGGCCTACGACAACAACAGTGCCCAGAAAAAGCTGCTGGGCTATGTGATGCTGTCCACCGACATCACGGACACCCCCGCCTACTCGGGCAAGCCCGTGGTCACGCTGATCGGCATGGACAAGGAGGGCCGCTTCGTGGGCGTGAAGGTGCTCAAGCATTCCGAGCCCATCCTGCTGCTGGGCATTCCGGAATCCGCGCTGCTCAAGTTCAACGCCCAGTACCTGGGCAAGTCGGTGGCCGACAAGATCGAGGTGGGCCAGTCGCGCCCCGATGAAAACGTGCTGGGCCTCGACGCCATCTCCGGCGCCACCGTCACCGTGATCGCACAGAACCAGGTCATGATGGCCTCGGGCTCGGCCGTGGCGCGGCAGGTGGGCATCCTCGCGCCCACGGTGCGCGAGCCGGCCCGCTATGCGGAAACCGGCAAGCGCCTGAGCTGGGCCGAGCTGGTGCAGCAACGCACCGTACAGCGCCTGCGGGTGGCGCCCGAACAGGTGGGGCTGGACAAGGGCCCCGACCCGTTCATCGAGCTGTGGTTTGGCGACCTGAACCACCCCGACCTGGGCAGGAGCCTGCTGGGCGAGAACGGCTGGAACAACCTGCGCCTGCAGCTCAAGGAGGGCGAACACGCCTTCTTCATCATCCGCACCGGCGGCAAGGAATCGTTCAAGGGCTCGGGCTTCGTGCGCGGCGGCATCTACGACCGCGTGCAGGTGCGCCAGGGGGCGGATTCGTTCACCTTCCGCGATCTGGATGCGCTCAACCTGTACGGCATCGAGGCCGCAGGCGCGCCCAGCTACAACGAGTCGGTCATCTTCATCATCCGCTCACCCGCGTTCTCGGCCGCCTATCCGTGGAAGCTGAGCTTTCTGGGCAACCGCGTGGACCGTGCCACGGGCGCGCGCAGCTTCACCAGCTTCGACACGCCCTACTGGCTGCCCGCCGCCACGCTGCAAGGCGGGCGCCCCACCCTCGACGAGCCCGACGCCCCCTGGGTGCGCGTGTGGAAGTCGCGCGCGGTCGAGATCGCGCTGTTCGCCGTGCTGCTGGTCGCCGTCACCGTGGTGTATGCCCTGCGCGAGAAGCTCACGCGCCTGTCCACCCACAAGAACAAGTGGCCCGTCAACGCCTTCAAGTACAGCTTCTGGGCCCTCAGCATTGGCTGGATCGGCTTTGGCGCCATGGCGCAGCCCTCCATCACGCAGGTGCTGACCTGGTTCCATTCGCTGCTGTTCCAGTGGACCTGGTCGCTGTTCCTGTCCGACCCGTTCATCTTCCTGTTCTGGATCTTCATCATCGTCACGGTGTTCCTGTTCGGGCGCGGGTTGTTCTGCGGCTGGATGTGCCCGTTTGGCTCGCTGCAGGAGGGCATCTACAAGATCGCGCGCGCGGTGGGCCTCAAGCGCTTTCAGACCCAGCTGCCGCAAAAGTGGCACGACCGGCTCAAGTGGATCAAGTACGCGGTGTTCTTCGGGTTGCTAGTGGTTTCGATGTTCTCGATGGGACTGGCCGAAAAGCTGGCCGAGGTGGAGCCGTTCAAGACCACCTTCCTCGTCGGTGTGCTGAACCGCGCCTGGCCCTACAGCCTGTTTGTGGCGGCCATCCTGGGCGTTTCGATCTTCATCGAGCGGCCCTACTGCAAATACATCTGCCCACTGGGCGCCTCGCTGGCCATGCCCAGCACGTTCCGCTGGTTTGGCCTCAAGCGCAAGCAGGACTGCAACAGCTGCAAGGCCTGCGCCGTGGGCTGCGGCGCCCAGGCCATCGACGCCGATGGCCGCATCGACCACCGCGAATGCCTGCACTGCCTCGACTGCATGATTCTCTACACCGACACCAAGGGCTGCCCGCCCCTGGCCAAGGAGCGCAAACGCCGCGAAAAGGACGGCCTGGAAATCACGCCCATCGGCAAGAACGGCTATTTCATCCCGATCCACCCCGCCACGGTGCAGGACCAGATCTCGGCCAAGGCCGCCAAGGGGCCCGACCCGCGCATGCCCACAACGCCTGCACACCCCGCCCACAAGGCTGGAAGCCAAGGCCTGCGCTGGATCTGGCTGGAGCTGGTGGACCACCTGTGGCCCTGGAGCCGCGAAGGCTGGGCATCAGGCCGTGGCCTGCAGATCGCGGGCTTCTCGCTGGCCGTGGCCGCCAGCGTGGCCTGGGTGATGACCGCCCTGGGCACGTTGTCGTCGGGCGCCATCATCGGCTGGTGGTTTGGCTGGAGCGTGTACGAGGTGCTGATCCGCCTGTCGGGCAAGCGCTATGTGAAGGACGGCCCCTGGTGGCAGGGCCAGTACCGCCGGGCGGGCGTGATGGACATGCTGAGCTATGTGGGCTTCAAGAACCTGCTGATCGGCGCAGCACTCTTCCTGGCCATCAAGGCCGTGGTGGGATTGGCGTGATGAAGCCCTCCCTTGCCGCAACCGCATTCACCGCATGCGTGGCGCTGGCTGCGTGTCTGCTGGCCCTGCCCGCCCACGCTGCCACCGTGTTGGTGCGCCCCGGCCAGGACCTGCAGGCCGCCATCATGGCTGCGGCGCCAGGCGACACGGTGGAGGTGCAGCGGGGCTTCTACCACGTGAACCTGCGCATCGACAAGGCCCTGACCCTGCGCGGCATCGACCGCCCCACGCTCACCGGCGGGCAGGCGGGCGACACCATCCGCGTCACCGCACCTGACGTGGTGATCGAAGGCCTGATCGTGCGCGACTCGGGCACCAGCCTCAAGGACCAGAACGCGGGCATCTACATCTACCCCGGTGCACACCGCGCCGTGGTGCGCCACAACGACCTCACCTACAACCTGTTCGGCCTGTGGATCGAGAAGGCCAACGATGTACAGGTGCTGCACAACACCATCACCGGCCTGCGCGATGTGAACTCGTCGCAGCGCGGCAACGGCGTACAGCTGTACAACACCACGGGCGCACGCATCGAGGGCAATCACATCAGCTTTGTGCGCGACGCGCTGTATGTGGACGTGTCGCACCACGCGGTGTTTCGCGGCAACCGGCTGCACCACAGCCGCTACGGCACGCACTACATGAACTCCTACTACAACCTGTGGGAGGACAACGATACCTACCTCAACCGTGGCGGCCTGGCGCTGATGGAGGTGCGCGACCAGGTGGTGCGCAACAACCGCGCCTGGGGCAACAGCGACCACGGCATCATGCTGCGCACCCTGCAGGACTCGGTGATCGAGAACAACGTGGTGGCCGAAAACGCCCGAGGCTTCTTCATCTACGACGTGGAGTACATCACCCTGCGCGGCAACCTGGTGACCCGCAACACGGTGGGCGTGCACCTGTCGGCCGGCTCCAAAAACAACAAGGTCGAAGGCAACGACTTCATCGGCAACCGCGAGCAGGTGCGCTATGTGGGCGCCCGCGACGAGCGCTGGGGCACCGAGGGCGGCAACCACTGGAGCAACTACCTGGGCTGGGACCGCGACGGCAACGGCGTGGGCGACGTGCCCTACGAGGCCAACGACATGGTGGACCGCCTGACCTGGCGCCACCCCGCCATCAAGCTGCTGCTGGCCAGCCCTGCCGTGCAGGCGCTGCGCCTGGTGGGCCAGCAGTTTCCGGTGCTGCGCGTGCCCACCGTGGTGGACCCAAAACCCCGCATGCAACCGAACCAACCCCAACGGAATTTTCAGCGTGACACGCAACCCTCCCCCCATTGACCTGAGCGAGCCCCCCGCCATCGAGGTGCGGGGCGCGCACAAGCATTACGGCGCACTGCACGCCGTGGACGGCATCGACCTGCGCATCGCGCGCGGCGAGATCTTTGGCCTCATCGGCCACAACGGCGCGGGCAAGAGCACGCTGTTCAAGATGATCCTGGGCCTCACGCCCGCCACCTCGGGCGAGATCCGGGTGGGCGGCGCCACGGTGCAGGGCCGCGACTTTCGCGCCGCCCGCCGCCACCTGGGCTACCTGCCCGAGAACGTGGTGCTCTACGACAACCTGAACGGGCTGGAAACGCTGCGTTTCTTCGCCCGCCTCAAGGGTGCGCCCCTCACGCAATGCCCCGCGCTGCTGGAACGCGTGGGCCTGGCCCACGCGGGCAACCGCGCCGTGCGCGAATACTCCAAGGGCATGCGCCAGCGCCTGGGGTTTGCACAGGCCCTGCTGGGCGAGCCCCGGGTGCTGCTGCTCGACGAGCCCACCAACGGCCTGGACCCGCAGGCCATCCGCGACTTCTACGCCACGCTGCGCGGGCTGCAGGCGGGTGGCGTGACCATCGTCATCACCTCGCACATCCTGGCCGAACTGCAGGAGCGCGTGGACCGCCTGGCCATCCTGGCCTCCGGCAAGCTGCAGGCCCTGGGCAGCGTGCAGGCGCTGCGCGAGCAGGCGCACATGCCGCTGACCATCCACCTCACGCTGGCCGCGGCCGACCGGCCTGCCGCGCTGGGACTGCTCGCTGCCGTGCCCGGCGTCACCGGGACGGAAACGCCGGAAGGCCTGCACGTGGACTGCCCGCGCGGCAGCAAGATGGCCGTGCTGGGTGCGCTGGCCCCGCTGGGCGCCGCGCTGCAGGACCTGCAGATCCAGGAGCCCTCGCTGGAGGATGTGTACTTCGACCTGCGCAAGGGCTAGCCATGGAATTCCAACAAATCTTCACCATCGCGGGCAAAGAGTTCCGCGACCGCATGCGCAACCGCTGGGTGCTGGCCGTGGCACTGGTGTTCACCGTGTTCTCGCTGGCCATCGCCTACTTTGGCGGCGCGCAGCAGGGCACGGTGGGCTTTCGTTCCATCGAATTCACCATCGCCAGCCTGGTCAGCCTGGTCATCTACCTCATCCCGCTGATCGCGCTGCTGCTGGGCTTCGACGCCATCGTGGGCGAGCGCGAGCGCGGCTCGCTCGACCTGCTGCTGTCATTGCCCATCACGCGGCTGGAGCTGCTGCTGGGCAAGTACCTGGGGCTGGCGGCGGCGCTCACGCTCTCGACGCTGGCGGGGTTCGGTCTGGTGGCGGTGCTGCTGGTGCGGCAGTTCAGCGGGGCTGCGCTGTTCCACTACGGCGGCTTCATGATCAGCTCGGTGCTGCTGGGGCTGGCGTTCCTGAGCATGGCGGTGCTGCTCTCGGTGCTCACGCACGAGCGCACACGCGCCTCGGGCCTGGCGATTGCCGCCTGGTTCTTTTTTGTGCTGGTGTTCGACCTGCTGCTGCTGGGCGCCCTGGTGGCCACGGGCGGCAGCGTCGGCGGCGAGGCCATGGCCTACCTGCTGCTGCTCAACCCGGCCGACGTTTTCCGCATCCTCAACGTGTTCTCGCTCGACGACGTGCGCACCCTGTACGGCCTGACCAGCATCGTGCCCCCCGCCCTGGCCAAGCCATGGCTGATGGGCGCGGTGATGGCGGGCTGGATCGTGGTGCCGCTGGGCCTGGCGAGCTGGAGATTCAAGCCATGACGAAAAAAACCCACAACCAATATCAATGCGCCTGCGCCACGCGGCGCCAACTGCTGGGCTGGGCGGCCCTCGCATCGCTGGGCACGCTCACCGGCCTCGCGGGCCTGACCGGCTGCAGCCAGGCGGACAACAGCGCGCAGTCCCTGCAGCCCGTGGAGATCGACCGCACCACCAGCTGCGAACTCGACGGCATGCTGCTCGCCGACTACCCTGGCCCCAAGGCGCAGGTGCGTTTCGCGGGGCAGGACAGGCCCTCGTTCTTTTGCGACACGGTGGAGCTTTTCAGCACCCTGCTGGCCGGCGAGCAGGTGCGCGCCGTGCAGGCCGTGTATGTGCAGGACATGGGCCAGGCCGACTGGAATGCCCCGCAGGGCCACTGGATCGACGGCAAGACCGCCCTCTACGTGGTGGGCGGCAAGCGCCACGGCTCCATGGGCCCCACCATCGGCAGCTTCGCGCAAGAGGCCGACGCGAAGAAGTTCGCCGCCGAATACGGCGGCAAGGTGCTGCGCTTTGCCGAGATCACGCCCGCCATGGTGGACCTGAGCGGCGGGGCACTGCACGACACGCGGATGTAGGCGATGCAGCCCCCCATGCCCCCACGGCCGGCCCCCTCGGCCCGCGCCCCGTCCCGCGCGCCCACGCGGCGCATGGCGCTGGCGGCGGTGCTGCTGGGCACCGCCAGCCTGGGGGCCTGGCAATGGCCCCCGAGGTGGCGCCGCGCCCCGGCGGCAGCCGCCGATGCCGCGATGGTGGGCGACGATGTGTGCGTGGTGGCCCCGACGACGCCGTACGACCCCGCGCTGGGCCAGCCGCCGCAGGCCGCTCGCGAAGTGCCCCCCGAGGCACGCTGCCCCGTGTGCGGCATGTTCCCGGCCCGCGCGCGCGACTGGGCGGCGCAGGTCATTTTTGCGGACGGGGACGCCCAGTTCCTGGATTCGCCCCTGAGCCTGATGATGTACCTGGGCAACGTGGGCCACTATGCGCGTGGGCGCACGGCGCAGGCCATCGTGGCCCGCTACGTCACCGATGCGGACACCGGCGCGTGGCTGGATGCCCGGCAGGCGCTGTATGTCCATGGATCTTCCGCGCGAGGGCCCATGCGCGCGGGCAACCTGCCGGCCTTTGCCGACGCTGCCGCGGCGCAGCACTTTGCGCAGCGGCGTGGTGGGCGGGTCTTGGGGTTCAGCGCCATCGACGCGGCGCTGCTGCGGTCATTGGCCCCGGGCAGGCGGCAGGACCACGCCGTCCATGCAGGCCCACCGCAGCCGTAGCCACGATCTCAATGCACTATCAAAAATAGAGCATCCAGCGCTTGCTCATCAAGCGCCAGCGGCCAATTTCACCCAATTATTGTGCCGACGTCTCGGTCTGCGGCTGAACTGCCTTGAACAGCGCGGCCACCTTGCGCTTGGGCTTGATGTTGGCCGACACGCTGCTGCGCGGCGCCGACTTGGCGGCTTCCCAGGCAGGGGCCGCATCGGCGGCGGTGCTGGCCTCGTACGGTTTCTCGAAGAAGGGATCGCGCGAAGCGACCGCAGGACGGAAGCCCCGGTGCTGCTCGCGTGTCTCGCGGGATTCGCGGCCGCCACGGTGGTCGCGCTCACGTTCACGCTCGCGGCGGGGGCCCGCCGAGATCGCATCGCGCCCGTCGCCCGTCTCGCCCGCTTCGCGCCAGGCGCGGCGGCCGTCGTTGATGCGGCCACGCGGCTGGTCTTCCTCGTATTCGATGGCTTCGAGTTCGATCTTTTTCTTGATCAGCTTCTCGATGTCGGCCACCAGGCGGGCATCGCTGCCCGACACCAGCGTGACCGCCAGGCCCGAGGCGCCCGCACGGCCCGTGCGGCCAATGCGGTGCACGTAGTCTTCGGCGTTGAACGGCACGTCGAAGTTGAACACCGCCGGCACGTCCTTGATGTCGAGGCCGCGGGCGGCCACGTCGGTGCACACCAGCAGGTCCACTTCACCCTTCTTGAACGCTTCCAGGGCCTTCAGGCGCTCGTCCTGGCTCTTGTCGCCGTGCAGCGCGGCCGTCTTGAGGCCTTCGCGCTCCAGGCTGCGCGCCAGGCGGGCACAGCCGAGCTTGCTGTTCACGAAGATGAAGGCCTGCTTCAAGCCCCGGGTCTTGAGGACCTGGTGGATGGCGCGGCGCTTGTCGTCGTCGTTGGCGCTGTAGAAGCGCTGCTCCACCGTGGAGGCCGTCTCATTCGGGCGGGCCACCTCGATGGTGACGGGGTTCTGCAGGTAGCTGCCGGCCAGGCGCTTGATCTCGGGCGAGAACGTGGCGCTGAACAAGAGCGTGGTGCGCTGCTTGGGCAGGTAGGACAGGATGCGCTGCAGGTCGGGCAGGAAACCGATGTCCAGCATGCGGTCGGCCTCGTCGAGCACCACGTACTCGACCTGGTTGAGCACCGCGTTCTTGGCCTCGATGTGGTCGAGCAGTCGGCCCGGCGTGGCCACCAGCACTTCGACGCCCTTCTTGAGCTCGATGGTCTGCGGCTTCATGTCCATGCCGCCGAACACCACGGTGCTGCGCAGCTTGGTGTACTTGGCGTACAGCGCGATCTGCTGGGCGACCTGGTCGGCCAGCTCCCGCGTGGGCAGCAGCACCAGCGCACGCACGGGGTGGCGGGCGGGAGAGGTGGAACTGCTCTCGTGCTTGAGCAGGCGTTGCAGCAGGGGCAGCGAGAACGCCGCCGTCTTGCCGGTGCCGGTCTGGGCCGCGCCCATCACGTCCTGGCCGGTGAGCACCACCGGAATGGCCTGCGCCTGGATAGGCGTCATGGACTCGTAGCCCATTTCGGCCACGGCGCGCGCCAGCGGCTCGGCCAGCGATAGATTGGAAAAGGAACTTGTCATTTAGCCCTCTATTGTCGCACCGGTGGCCCAAAATGCCATTTTTAGCGTTTTGGCGGCACGTCGGCAGCCGTGGTGCAGGGCACGCACGACGGCCATTCACTATGTTTTTGATAGCTGCCAGCGCATAAGGGACAAGCGCTGCATGCCATCTGGACGGAAAACTACTCCAGCACCGCCCGCAGCTGGCGGGTGGTGGCCGCCAGGCGCCTCGCCCCGATCTGGGCGAGGTTATTCATCACCGTGAGCGCCGCCTCCGGGTACTGGCGGGCCCACGCGTCGAAATGCGCGCGGGACAGGCGCACCAGGTGTGCGCTGCCCCGCTCGGCCCCGGCGCTGGCGCTGCGGGCCGCCCCATTGAGGAACGCCATCTCGCCAAATGCCATGCCCGGACCGACGGTGGCCAGGCGCAGCCCCTTTTCCGGGGGCCACTGCGTGACCAGGGTGATGTGGCCCGACTGCACCACGAGCAGGTCGTGGTCGGTGTCGCCCGCATTGAAGACCACGCCGCGTGCCGGCACCGTCTCGCGCTCGAGCAAGGCCAGCAGGGCGTCGCTCGCCGCGCGCGGCACGCCTTCCCCGATCTCGCCCAGCAGGTCCCGGGCGGGATGGGCCGGGCGCTGCTCGATGGGCCGCTGCGACAGGATGCCGGCCTCCGCCCATTCCAGGGCCCGGTCCACATCGGAAAAGGAGCGCACATGGTCCCTGGCCTGTTCGGCGGCCAGGGGGTCCAGCGCCGCCACGGCCGCCGCGATGCCCTGGTGGCCCAGGTCGCGCACCAGGGCGCGCAGCTGCGCGAGCGCGGTGCTGTCCCACGCGGGCACGCGCCCCGCATCGAGAATCACCCACCGGTGGCGCGGCTGCAGCAGCAAACGCACCTGCTCGGCCAGGTGGGCGGCCACGCCAAACGACATCACTCCCTGCAGCTCAAAGACGGCGATCTGGTTCATGCGCGGAACGAGCCAGGTGTCGGACCCGGCCCGGCGCAGGCGGCGCGAGCGCAGTTCGCCATCGAGCCGCACATGCCGCAGCACCTTGGCGGCCGAGTCGTGCAGCAGCACGAACGTGGCCACGACCAGGCCCGCCACCAGCGCGCCCACGCCGCCCATGACGGCGAACACCAGCGCCACCAGCCAGCTCTGCGCCCAGGTCACGCGCGAGCTGCGCGCATAGCGCAGCGACCACATGAGGCCAGGCACCTGCAGCAGCCCCGCCAGCACCAGGCCTCCCGCCAGGCAGGCCATGGGCACCCAGTGCAGCCACCATGCGCCCGTGGCGGCCACGCCCAGCATGATCGCCGCATGCCACCGCGGCGCGTCGCGCGAGGCCCCGGCCTGCGCCAGCACGATGCGCGAACGCGATGCGCTGGTCGATGCGGGGATCATTCCGGCCAGGCCGCACAGCGCTCCGAGCAGGCTCTCGCGGCGCAGGGCCAGGTTGGCATTGCCGCGCAGCCCGTGCTCCAGTTCCAGCTCCTGGTTGAACACCAGGATCTCCAGGCTGTTGACCAGGGCCATCAGCAAGGCCAGCACGACCAGCGCCGAGCCCTCCTGCTGGGCCAGCGCCATCCAGGGGATGCCCGTCCAGTCGGGCCACAGCGGCCCGGCGAAGCTGCTGGGCTGCACGGCGGGTGCGAACACGGCCCCCAGGCCGCCGCCCCACAGCCCGGCCAGCGCCACCCCCAGCGTGACCAGGACCACCGCGGACAGCAGGCCCGGCGAACGGGGCCAGCGGTGGCGCAGCGCCCAGGCGATGGCCACCACGGCCGCGGCCGCCAGCGCATGCCAGCCGGTGCGCGCGTCCCACAGCGCGTCGGGCCCCGCGCCAAACCCATTGCGCACCTGGCCCACCACCATGGACAAGCCCACCCCCGCGGCGAAGCCGTGGGTCACCGAGATCGGCAGGAACCGCGCCACGGAAGCGAGCCGCAATACACCCAGCAGCCACTGGAACACGAAGGCCAGCCCCACCGTCGCCCCGCTCACGGCCAGCACCTGGCGCGCGCTCAGGCCCAGCGCGGGGGCCGCGCCGTGGGCGGTGGCCAGCACCGCCGCGAACAGCAGCGCGACCACGGTGGTGGGCGCATACACCACGCCGGCGCGCGGCGCGGCCAGCGTGAGCAGCAGCCCCGGCAGCGCGGCGGACCACAGCGCCAGTGCCGCCAGCGGGTAGTCGCCCGCCAGCGGTGCGAACGCCAGCAGGCCCAGCCCCACCGCATGGGGCACCGTGACCGCCGCGGCCGACCATGCCGCCGCGACCCCCGAGGAGGGCGGCTGCGGCAGGGGCCCGGCCACCCCGCTGCTGGCGCCGCCGGAGGGACCGTGGGTCGAAGCCGTCGAAGACAAGGCGGTGGCGGACATGGCAACCGTGTTTTTTCTCAGGGCTTGCGGGCCGCCGGACACCGGGTGCAACCCGCCGCGGCGGCCAGCGCGCTACAGGCTGCGGGCCGAGAAGGTGTCGCAGGCCTTGACGCTGCCGTTTTGGAGCCCGTTGTTGAACCAGCGCTGGCGCTGGGCGCTGGTGCCATGGGTAAAGCTCTCGGGGACCACCGCGCCGCCGCTCGAGCGCTGCAGCGCATCGTCGCCAATCTTGGCGGCCGCGTTCATGGCCTCCTCCACATCGCCCTGCTCCAGGATCTGGCGCGCGTTCTGCGCATGGTGGGCCCACACGCCCGCGAAGCAGTCGGCCTGCAGTTCCAGGCGCACCGACAGCGCGTTGTATTCCGTCTTGCTCACGCGCCCGCGCATCTGGTCCACCTTGCCGCTGATGCCCAGCTGGTTCTGCACGTGGTGGCCCACCTCATGCGCGATCACGTAGGCCTGCGCGAAATCGCCCGGGGCGCCCAGGCGGCTCTTGAGGGTCTCGTAGAAACCGAGATCGATGTAGACCTTCTGGTCGGCCGGGCAATAGAACGGCCCCATGGCCGCCTGGCCCGTGCCGCAGGCCGTGGGCGTGGCTCCGCGAAACAGCACCAGGCGCGGTTCCTGGTAGCTGCCGCCGCCCTGGCGGAACACGGCCTTCCACACGTCCTCGGTATCGGCCAGCACGGTCGAGACAAAACGGGCCATGGTGTCATCCGCCGGCGGGCGCTGGGCGGGCCCCTGCGACTGCACCTGCGCGGGGGGGCCGCCACCGCTGAGCAGCCCCAGGATGGTCAGCGGGTTGATGCCCAGCACCCAGCCGCCCACGAGGGCGATGACGATGGTGCCGATGCCGATGCTGCGTCCGCCAAAAACCGGCGATCCGCCGCCGCCTTCGCCGCGGCGGTCCTCCACGTTGTCCGATTCGCGATTGCCTTCCCATTTCATACCGTATCTCCAGCGCCCTCGCCCTGCGGAAGGCATTGCCGCCATATTACGCGCCCGGCAGGAACTCCAAGGGCAGATTACGATGGCCTGCCTGTCCGCGCCCCGCGGGCATGCTCCACCATCGACCTGGCCCACAACCCGCCCGCACTCCCTCCATGCTCCACGACGCATCGCACTACGCCCCCCTCGCGGGTGGGGTGATCCTGCTCACCGGGTTCGACCCTTTCGGGGGCGACGCCCTGAACCCCAGCTGGCTCATCGCCGAGGCCCTGCACGGGCAGCACATCGCCGGCCACCGCGTGGTGGCCGCGCAACTGCCGACCGTGTTCGGGGAATCGCTGCAGCAGTTGCGGGCCTTGGCCGAGGCCCACCGGCCCGCGCTGATCGTCTGCCTGGGCCAGGCGGGCGGGCGCGGCGCGCTGTCGCTGGAACGGGTGGGCATCAACATCAACGATGCCCGCATTCCCGACAACGCCGGCCGCCAGCCCGTCGACACGCCCGTGGTGCCCGGCGGCCCCGCCGCCTACTTCGCGAGCCTGCCCGTCAAGGCCATGCTGCGCGCCGTGCAACGCGCGGGGGTGCCCTGCGAGGTGTCGCAGACGGCGGGCACCTTTGTCTGCAACCATGTGCTGTACGGGCTGATGCACATGCTGCAGGCGCAGGACGCGGACCTTCCGGGCACCCGCGGCGGCTTCGTGCACGTGCCCTGGCTGCCAGGCCAGGGCACGCCCCACCTGGCGCTGCGGGAGATGGTGCGCGGCATCCATGCCGCCCTGTGGGCCGCCATGCTGGTCCGCCACGACATCGCGCTGGGCGCCGGCGCCACGCACTGACTGAATGCCGGTCTCCGCACCACGGGCTTGCCCGCTTCCCCGGCACCATGGCCCTGTATAAAGTCTCGCGATGCCTTCCCACCTTCTTTCCGGATCCCCCCGCGCGCTGGACGCCGCGGCCACCGCGGCATGCCTTCCCTGGGATGCGCTCGCCGACGAGATCGCGGCCCTGCTGCGGGACGGTTCGGTGGCGGTTCCTGCGCGCACGGTGGTGGCGCTGGCCGGGGGCGCCAACCTGTTCGTCATGCCCGCGGCCGACAGCCGCGTGGCCATGGCCAAGCTCATCACACTGACACCAGGCAACGCGGGAACCCACCGCCCCGCGATCCAGGGGGATGTGGTGGTGTTTGATGTCGCGACCGGCGAGCGCCGCCTGGTCCTCGACGGCCCCACGATCACCGCGCGGCGCACCGCGGCGGTGTCGCTGCTGGCCGCACGGCACCTCGCGCGCGCGCCCGAGGGGCCACTGCTCATCGTGGGTGCCGGCGTGCAGGGCCTGGCCCACCTGGAGGCGTTTGTTCTGGGCATGGCGGTGCGCGAGGTGTGGGTGGCCTCGCGCAGCGCGGCCAGCGCCGAGGCGCTGGTCCGGCGCGCCCATGCGCTGGGCGCCCGGGCGCGCGTGGTGGCGAACGCGGACGACGCGGTGCCGCACTGCCCGCTGATCGCCACCTGCACGCCCGCGCACGCCGTCGTGCTGGCCGCGCCGCCACGACCCGATGCCTTCGTGGCGGCGGTGGGCGCCTACACCCCCGCGATGGCCGAGCTGGCGCCGGCCCTGTGCCGCCACGTGGCGCTGCGGGGACACATCGTGCTGGACAGCGACGATGCGCGCCACGAGGCCGGCGATCTGCTGCAGGCAGGAATGGATGTGAGCGTGCTGCCTACCTTGCGGGACGTGCTGCACGGCCGGCCCATCCCCCCGGAAGGCCCCGTGCTGTTCAAGAGCTGCGGCTGGGCAGGCTGGGACCTGGCGGCGGCACGCCTCGCGGTGCACCCGCCGGTGTCGACAGGGCACGCCCCGCGGGCCACGCCATGACCCCCCTCCGCTTCTCGGACCACAGCCTGCGCGCCCAGATCGCGCTGGTGTTCGGCGCGCTGGTGGTGGGCCTGGCGGTGCTGCTGTCCCTCGCCTTCGGAGAGCTGCTCAAGCGGCGCATCGAGCGCGATGCCGGCACCGCCCTGCAGGTGATCGCCGAGAACGCCGGCAAGCTGCTGGCCAACGGCTTGCTGGAACGCAGCCGGGAAGCCGAGGTGCTGGCCGCCGCCGAAGTGGTCTGGGTCAAGGGGCTGGACACCCCCGAAGGCCACCACATGCTGGCCCGCAGCCAGGCCACCCAGCCCCACAGCGTGTGGATCGGCGTGGCCGACGCCCAGGGGGTGGTGCGCACGGCCACGGGCGGCCTGCTCGTGGGCCAGAGCGTGGCGCAGCGGCCCTGGTTCCAGGAAGGTCTGCAGAAACTGCACGTGGGGGACGTGCACGCTGCCAAGCTGCTGGAAAAGCTGCTGCCCCCCAACCCCTCGGGCGAACCCTACCGGCTCGTCGACTTCGCGGCCCCCATCCGCATCGGCCCCACCACCGTGGGCGTGGTGGGCATCCATGGCAGCTGGGAATGGACCCGCGAGGTCATGGTCAGCCTCACGCCCGCGCACACCGAAGACAGCGCGGTGGAACTCTTTGTCTTTGACCGCGAGGGCCAGCTCATCTATGCCCCCGGCGGCCAGACCCAGGCCCTGCGGGAGGCCGGGCAGCACCTGCCGGCCGGGGCCGCGGCGCCCGGAGACCGGGCCGCCAGCCCGGCGGCCGTGGTGCCGTGGAGGGACGGCCGCAGCTACCTCACGGCGATGGTGCCGCTGCGGGCGCGCAGCAGCGCCAGCGACCTCGGATGGCGGGTCGTCGCCCGCGAGCCCGTGGAGCTGGCCTTCGCCGAGGCGAGCCGCACCGTGCGCATGGCCCTGGCCATCGGGCTGGCTGCCGCGCTTCTGGCCTCGGTGCTGGCCTGGCTGGCGGCACGCCGGCTGAGCGACGATCTGTACGCGCTGGCCGATGCCGCCAGCGCCGTGGAAGCCGAAAAGGCCGGGGCCCGCATTCCGCAGGCGCACAGCAGCCGCGAGGTGCGCCAGCTGTCAAGTGCCCTCGGGCGCATGACGCACCGGCTTCTGGCATCCCGCGAGGCCATGGAAGAGAAGGTGCGCGTGCGCACGCTGGAGCTGGAGGCGGCCAACCGCGCGCTGGACCTGCAGGCCCGCACCGATGCGCTGACCGGCCTGCTCAACCGCCGGGGCTTCGAAACGCAGATGGCGTTTGCGCTGGCGCTGGCCCGGCGCAGCGGCCGCCCCTTGAGCCTGATCACGATCGACGTGGACCATTTCAAGCGCGTGAACGACACCTACGGCCACGAGGCGGGCGACGAAGTCCTGCGCCGGCTGGCACGCACGCTGGAGGTGCGGCTGCGCAACTCGGACGTGGTGGCGCGGTTGGGCGGGGAAGAGTTCGTGGCGCTGCTGCCCGATACCGACCTGGCGAGCGCCCAGGCCATTGCCCAGTCCCTGGTCGCGGCCATGGCAGGGCAGCAGGACCCGGTGGTCGGGCTCATCACCGTGAGCGCCGGGGTGGCCAGCATGCGCAGCCTGCAGGACAACGGCACGGACCTCCTGCGCCGGGGCGACGCCGCGCTCTACGAAGCCAAGGGACAGGGACGCAACCGGGTCTGCGTGGAGGCCTGAGAAACGGAGGGTGAGTGGGTGGGTAGATGGAGGTGCCGCGCTGGCGCGTGGCCCGGTGCCACCTAGGCCCCGTCGATGTCCGCCACGACGGCGCAGCCTTGCGGGGCGGTCGCGTCGAAATAGGCCTGGAGCCGCTCGGCCAATGCATTCAGGCCGCCGTCGTTCGCGGCGCGCGCCATGGCAAGCTGTTCCAGCGCGTAGGGCCGGTGTCCCAGCATCATCGCGGTGTTCACGCAATGGCCCGCCGCCGCCATCTTGAGGACGAAGGCATTGAGCGATTCGCACGGCCAATAATGCGCCTGCGGCCCGCCGTGCGGCTGCGAGGGCGCGAAACCGAGGTCGCCCGCGCCACAGGCGGCGTGCAGGGAAAGGCCCGTACCCCGGGCCTTGGCGGGTGTGAACGGCGCAGCAAAGGTCAGCATGGGAGGACTCCTTCTTGCCCACCGCGACATCGGCGTGGCATGACACGATGCTAAGAACCTTACCTGCGCTTGCACTTCAGCCAACGGGCTGACGCGCTGTAGGACGCGGCCCCTGGCGGCCCGCCGGCCGCGCGGGCGGCCGATGTCAGGCCTTGGGCAGGGTCACGCCCACCTGGCCCTGGTACTTGCCCCCGCGGTCGCGGTAGCTCACCTCGCACACGTCGTCCTTGTCGCTCTCGAAGAACAGCACCTGCGCGCAGCCCTCGCCCGCGTAGATGCGCGCGGGCAGCGGCGTGGTGTTGGAGAACTCCAGCGTCACGTAGCCTTCCCACTCGGGCTCGAACGGGGTCACGTTGACGATGATGCCGCAGCGCGCATAGGTGCTCTTGCCCAGGCAGATGGTGAGCACGTTGCGCGGGATGCGGAAGTACTCCATCGTGCGGGCCAGCGCGAAGCTGTTGGGCGGGATGATGCAGCTGTCGCCATGGAAGTCCACGAAGCTCTTCTCGTCGAAGTTCTTCGGGTCCACCACGGTGCTGTGGATGTTGGTGAACACCTTGAATTCGGGCGCGCAGCGGATGTCGTAGCCATAGCTGCTGGTGCCGTAGCTGATGATCTTGCGGCCCTCGGCCTCGCGCACCTGGCCGGGCTCGAAAGGCTCGATCATGCCGTGCTCGGCCGCCATGCGGCGGATCCATTTGTCGCTCTTGATGCTCATAGCAGAACTCCCTGCGCTGTGGCCCGCACAGTGGTGGACTGCCGGGCGCTATTAAATACGTAGCTGGTAGCGCATGAATATCAAGCGCTAGAGCCGTATTTTGCTTGAGAAATCACTGTTTCCTGCACCACCCGGTCGTCGCCGAGCACGATCAGCGCAAACAAAAGCTCATCCAGGTTGCGCGCCTGGCGGGTCTTGCGCGCCAAAAGGGGGGTGGCCTCAGGGTTCAGCACCACAAAATCGGCCTCGCAGCCCGGCTGCAGATTGCCCACCACGCCCGCCAGGCCCAGCGCCTTCGCGGCCCCCGCCGTGTGCCGCCACCACAGCTGCCGGGGCGACAAACTCAGGCCCTGCTTGCTCTGCCCTTCACGGCCCACATAGTAGGCCGCCAGCATGGTGTGGAACGGGCTGAAGCTGGTGCCCCCGCCCACATCGCTGGCCAGGCCGTAGCCAAAGCCCACGCGGTCCGCGCCCGCGTAGTCGAAGAAGCCGCTGCCCAGAAAGAGGTTGCTGGTGGGGCTGACGGCCGCCACGGTGCCGGTGTCGCGCATCAGCGCCCGGTCGTCGTCGTCGAAGTGGATGCAATGGGCGTACACCGCGCGCTCGCGCATCAGGCCAAAGCCGTCATACACCGCCAGGTAGCTGCGCGCATCCGGAAACAGCTCGCGCGCCCAGCGGATCTCGTCGCGGTTCTCGGCCACGTGCGACTGGATCCATACATCCGGATAGCGCGCGGCCAGCTCGCCCGCGCCGCGCAGCTGTTCATGCGTGCTGGTGGGCGCAAACCGCGGCGTGATCGCGTAGCCCAGGCGGTCCACGCCGTGCCAGCGCTGGATCAGGGCCTCGGTGTCGAGCAGGCTCTGCTCTGTCTCGTCGCGCACGCCGTCGGGCGAGTGGCGGTCCTGCAGCACCTTGCCGGTGATCAGGCGCATCTGCCGGCGCTGCGCCTCCCCAAACAGCGCATCCACGGATGCGGGGTGCGAGGTGGCGAACGCCAGCGCCGTGGTCACGCCGTTGCGCAGCAGGTCGTCGACGAAGAAGCCCGCCACCTCGGCGCCGTAGGCCGGATCGACAAAACGAGACTCGTGCGGAAAGGTGTAGTTCTCCAGCCAGGGCAGCAGGCCCTCGGCGGGGGAACCAATCACATCGGTCTGCGGAAAGTGGATGTGCATGTCCACGAAGCCCGGCGCCAGAATGCGCCCCGGCAGGTGGACGACAGGCTCGCCGGCGTACCGGTGCGACAAGGCCTGCCACCCGCCCGCCGCCAGCACCCGCTGGCGGCCGCCGGCGTCGGGGCCCACGGCCAGCAGGCCGTCTTCATCGTAGAGGGCCGTGCCGTCATCGGCAAAGCGCAGGAGGGCGGATCGGTAGACAGGCATGGCGCAAGCTTAGCGGCAGGGACGGCGGCTTGCATATGGCGCGCCCCATAGTGGCTATAGCACGCGCCGGCGAGACGGCAGGATCACCGCGCCAGTTTGCCCTGCACCCCTTCCACCAGCCAGTTCATCTGCAGGATCTGCGCATCGGAGAGTGCCTGGCCCGCAGCGATCACTTCGTGCCCTTCGTTGTCCCGCACCGGGGCCTTGCCCGCGCGAAACGGCTGCAGCCTGCCCGCCCCAATGGCCTTCTGCGCGGCCAGCACCTCCTGCTGCACGGCCGCCGGCACCCGGGAGCCAAAGTCGCCCACGCGGATCATGCCCTCGCGCACCCCGCCCCAGAGGGCGGCGCTTTTCCAGGTGCCGTTCTGCACGGCGCGCACGCGTTCGGTGTAGTAGGGGCCCCACTGGTGGGTCACGGCCACGATCTGGGCATCGGGCCCGGTGCGGCGCATGTCCGAGTGGTAGGCCACGGCCATCTTGCCGCGCTCCTGCGCGGCGGCCATCACGGCCGTGGAGCCGGTGTGAAAGGCGATCACATCCACGTCCTGGTTGAAGAGCACCATGGCCGCATCGCGCTCCCTGGGCGGGTCGAACCACACGTTGATCCACACCACCTTCACGGTGGCCTGGGGGTTCACCGAACGCATGCCCAGCGTGAACGCGTTGATGCCCTGCAGCACCTCGGGGATCGGGAATCCCGCCACGTAGCCCGCCACGCCGGTCTTGCTCATGCGGCCCGCCGCGATGCCCGCCAGGTAGCGCCCTTCGTAGTAGCGCGCATTGGCCACGGCCACGTTGGCGGCCGTCTTGTAGCCGGTGATGGATTCGAACTTCACGTTCGGGTAGTCCTGCGCGACCTTGAGCGTGGGCTCCATGTAGCCGAAGCTGGGCGTGAAGATGATCTGGTGGCCCGTGGCGGCCAGGTCGCGGATCACGCGCTCGGCATCGGCCCCCTCGGCCACGTTCTCGACGAAGGTCGTCCTGACCTGGCTGCCCAGCGCGGCCTCCACCGCCTTGCGCCCTTCTTCGTGCTGGCGCGTCCAGCCCGCCTCGGTGATGGGCGAGACGTAGACGAAACCAGCCTTGACGGGTTCGGCGGGCGCCGCCCTGGGAGCGGCCGCGCCAGTCTGGGAAAAAACGGGGGAGATGAAAACGGCGCCCGCGAGCGCACTCACACAAGCCGCACGCAGTGCGGTGGCGAGGTTTTTGTACATGGTGTTCCTCTACATGGTCCCGATGACAGAAAAAGCAAAAGGCTGCCGGGACAGCAGCCTTTGCAAGGGCGGTATTGTAGCCAGCGGGGGGCGTCCGCACTGGCGCAGCGCTTCCTCAGCGCAGCCGCGGCGTGTTCGACGGCGCGCCGAGGCGGAACGCGCCCACCACGTCCGCCAGGCGTGCGGCCTGGTCCTTGAGGCTCTCGGCGGCGGCGGTGGACTCCTCCACCAGGGCGGCGTTCTGCTGCGTCATCTGGTCCAGCTGGTTCACCGCCACGTTCACCTGGCTGATGCCCTGGCTCTGCTCCGACGCGGCGGCGCTGATCTCGCCGATGATGTCGGTCACGCGGCGCACGGAGCTCACGATCTCGTCCATGGTGCTGCCCGCGTTCTGCACGAGCGCGGCGCCCGATTCCACCTTCTCGACCGACTGGCCGATCAGGGTCTTGATTTCCTTGGCCGCTTCGGCGCTGCGCTGCGCCAGGCTGCGCACTTCGCTGGCCACCACGGCAAAGCCGCGGCCCTGTTCGCCCGCACGGGCGGCTTCCACCGCCGCGTTCAGCGCCAGGATGTTGGTCTGGAAGGCGATGCCGTCGATCGTGCCGATGATGTCGCTGATCTTCTTGCTGCTGGCGTTGATCGCGTCCATGGTGCTCACCACCTGGGCCACGACCTCGCCGCCGCGCTGCGCCACCTGGGCGGCCGATGCGGCCATCTGGTTGGCCTGCACGGCGGAGTCGGCGCTCTGGCGCACGGTGCTGGTGAGCTCTTCCATGGAGCTCGCCGTTTCCTCGAGGTTGGCGGCCGTCTGCTCGGTGCGCGCGCTCAGGTCCTGGTTGCCGATGGCGATCTGCGTGCTGGCGGTGGAGATGCTGTCCACCACGCCGCGCACCTGCTGCAGCGAGCCGTGCAGCGCACTGCGCATGAGGTCCAGCGCCCGCAGCAGGCGGCCGGTTTCGTCGTTGGCGTAGCTGGCCTGCGGCGCACCGGTCAGGTCCATGTCGGCGATCGATTCGGCAATGGCCTCGGCGTGGCGCAAAGGACGCGTGATGCTGGTGGCCAGCAGCCAGGCCAGCAGCCCCCCGAGCACCAGCGAGATGGCCGTGCACAGCTGCAGCAGCAAGGTGGTCTGCGCGCGCAGCTCTTCGCTGCGCTTGCCGGCGGCGTCCAGCTGGGCGCGCTGGGCATCCACCATTTCCTGCACGCCGGCCAGGTAGCTGCGCGAGGTGGGCTCGAAGCGCTCGGTGAACACCTTGTTCGCGTTCTCGGCGTCACCCGCCTGCTTGAACTTGCTCACCTCTTCCCGCGCGGCCAGATAGCTCTTGCGCAGTTCGCCCACCTTGGTGAACAGCTGCTTTTCCTCGGGCGTGTCCATTTTCGACTCGATGAATTTCTGCAGTTCATTGGTGTCGCGGATGGAAGCCGCCGTGGCGGGCGCGAAGTACGGGATCAGACTGGCATCGCTGCTCTTGGCGATGGCCGCGGCACGCTGCACCCCGGACGTGGTGTGGCGCAGCCAGTCCGAGCCCGCCCGTTCGGTCTTGACGTTGTCGTTGACCATGGTGTCGATCTCGGCGCCAAGCTGGCCCAGCCGGACCACCGCCACGATGCTGCTCGCCAGGAACAGCGCGAGGATCACACCGAGCACCAGGGTAAGGCGCTTGCCGATGGACAACTGATTGAGAAACATGGAAAACACTCCGGTAGGAAACAGCGCAGACGCCTGCACAAATAATTAGGGCCCCGCAGGGCCGTTTCAGGGCACGCGGGCATCCGGTGGATACCAACAAATGCTTACAGAAAACCATGATTCTAGGGTTTACCCGGATTTCACCTGCAACGTGTGCGACGGTCCGGCGCACGCGGCACCCCCGCGCAGCGAAATCCCCTCAAAAACGGCGGCTCCCGCGAAGGGCCGGCATGGCCAGCCTCCACCTGCCGCTCGGGGAGCGTGCACCTGCGTTCAGTAGTCGTGCTCCACGCACCGCTCGAAGGCTTCCTTGAGCTTGTGTTCCCACACGCGCTTGTCGGCGTTGCCGGCAAAACTCGCTTCGAAGCTGTTGAACGCGAGCTGGTAGGCATGGCGGGCGGTCAGGCCCGCGGCCGCGAACACCTGCGTGAAGTTCTCATTGATGTAGCCGCCAAAGTAAGCCGGGTCGTCCGAATTGACCGTGGCCGCAAGGCCGGCGTCCAGCAGCTGGCCCAGGTTGTGGTCGGCGAGGTTGGGGAACACGCACAGCTTCTGGTTGGACAGCGGGCACACCGTGAGGGCGATGCGGTCCTGCGCCAGGCGCCGCATCAGCGCGGCATCGTGCACGGCCTGCACGCCGTGGTCGATGCGCTCGACCTTGAGCACATCCAGCGCGCTCCAGATGTAGGCGGGAGGCCCCTCCTCGCCCGCATGCGCCACCAGGTGCAGGCCCAGTTCACGGCAGCGTGCGAACACGCGCGCGAACTTCTCGGGCGGGTGGCCCACCTCGCTGGAATCCAGCCCCACGCCCACGATCTTGTCGATGAGCGGCATGGCCTGTTCCAGCGTTTCAAACGCGGACTCCTCGCTCAGGTGGCGCAGGAAACACAGGATCAGGGTCGCGCTGATGCCCAGTTCGGTGCGCGCGTCCTGGCAGGCGCGGTGCAGGCCGTTGATGACCGTCTCCATGGCCACGCCGCGCGCGGTGTGGGTCTGGGGATCGAAGAAGATCTCGGCGTGCAGCACGTTGTCGCGCGCCGCGCGCCCCAGGTAGGCGCGCGCCATGTCGTAGAAGTCCTGCTCGTGCAGCAGCACGCTGGCGCCCGCGTAGTAGATGTCCAGAAAGCTCTGCAGGTTGGTGAACGCGTAGGCGCTGCGCAGCGCGTCCACGCTGTCATAGGGCAATGCCAGCTCGTTGCGCTGCGCCAGCGCGAAGATGAGTTCGGGCTCCAGCGAACCCTCGATGTGGATGTGCAGCTCGGCCTTGGGCATGGCGCGCAGCAGTTCGGGCAGGCGTTCGGTGGAGATGGGAGGCACTTTAAACATCAGCAGACTCCAAAGGTGATGCCGCTGTGGCGCAGAAAGCGGCGGTAGAAGGATGATGCCTTGTCGGCGGCGGTATGCAACTCCGCCCGCAGGTCCAGCGGCAGGCACCGGGGCACCTGCGACTCCAGCACGGGCTGGTCCTGCATGAAGATGGTGTGCTGGAACGCCTGCAGCTTTTCCGCCGGCGACTCGAAATCCGCCACCGCCAGGCGGAACCAGACGCGGCTGCGCACGGGCGTCACGGGGCAGATGAACAGCGCGATCGCCTCGCGCCAATCCCGTACCGCGGTGGTGCCGGCCTCGGGCACCTTGGTCAGCACCGCGGCATAGGGGGCCGTGACTTCATAGGTGTACTCCACCTGGGCCGGGGCGGTCGAATGCAGGTTGGACTGGGGCTGCCAGGCCTTGCAGCCCGTGGCGCGCAGGCCCGTGGGCAGGGACTCCACGCGGTAGTCGTCGATGGCCGTGGCCTCGCGCGTGCCCAGCCAGCCTTCGTGCACGAAGCCGAAGTGCGACATGTCCAGGAAGTTCTCGATGATGCGCGGCGCGCTCGCCGCCACGTCATAGGGGCCGCAGTTGAGCTTGCGCAGGCGCGCATCGTCCTCGGCGGCAAAGGGGGGCGGCGCGGCATCGCCGGCCTCGAGCCGCACCCACACCAGGCCGTGGGCTTCGTGCACGGCATGGCGGTGGGCGCAGTGCGTGGCGGGCGGGGTGAAATGCGGCAGCGCGGGCACGTGCACACACTGGCCGTTCGCGGCGAACTGCCAGCCGTGGTAGGGACATTCAAGCCGGCCCTCGTGCACGCGGCCGAGCGACAGGCGCGCACCCCGGTGCGGGCACTGGTCCGCGAAGGCCTGCGCATGGCCCTCGCCATCGCGCCAGAGCACGATGTCGCGCTCCAGCAGGCGCGCGGCCAGCGGGGCCTGCACGACATCCTCCGAGGGCGCGACAGGATGCCAGAGAGTGGCTTCGATCATGGTGGGCAGGGAATCTCGTGGTGCGTATGGTGATGATCGCGCCCCGATCGCGCGGGGGCTGCGGGCGAGCATATCCGCAAGCGCCGTTCCACGCCTCCCCCGCCGCCCTGGAGGCCCGCTCCCCTTCGTTTCGGGGCGACGAAGGCGAGAGTGTGAGAGCGCCCCTTGGTCAGACCATCACATAGAGCTTGCGCACCGTCTCGCGGATCTCCCACACACCGCGCGTGTCGGGCGGGAAGAAAAGCGTGTCACCCGCACGAAACTCCAACGGTGCCGCGCCCTCCGCCTCAGGCGTGAAACGGCCCGCGCCCGCAAGGATGTGCATGACCTCGCCCGACGCCACTTGGCGCCGGAAGCGCCCCGGAGAGCACTCCCACAGCCCCGTGTCGCAGTCGGGCCGACCCGGCATGCGCACGTCCAGCCCCCGGATGGTGCAGGCCGGCGTGCTCAGGGGCACCGCAACGGGGCCCTGCTCCTGCAAATCCTGCGTGGTGGCGCTCTGCGCAATGGCCTGGATGCCCATGGGGCGACTCCTTGAAAGGGGAATGAATGGAGAAACGAAGAACGCCGTCAGCCCAGGGCGCGCACCGAGTTGCTCAGCGAGCGCGCGCAGGCCAGCAGCGACGGCCCCAGGCGGCTCTCGGCCTCCTCGGGCGTCCAGCGGCTCGTGGGAGCCACGATGTGCACGGCCGCCACGGGGCGGCCATGGCTGCCGATCACGGGGGCGCCCAGCGTCATGTCGCCCAGGAACAGCTCCTCGCGGTTGATGGCATAGCCGCGCTGGCGCGCCTGGTCCAGTTCGGCCAGCAGCGCGACCTCGTCCGTGATGGTGTGGCGGGTGTGGGCCGCGCGCTCGCTCGCGCGCAGCAGCGCCAGCGCCTCCTCGTTGGGCAGCGCGCTGAGCCAGGCACGCCCGGAGGCCGTGCAGTACATGGGGATGCGGCTGCCGATGGGCATGTGCACCGGCACGAACTGCGCGCTGATGAAGCGCGCCACGTACACCATCTCCAACCCGTCGGCTTCGGTAAGGCAAGTGGTCTCGGTCGTCACGTTGGTGAGTTCCGAGAGGTAGGGGTTGGCCAGGTCGATCAGCGGGTTGGCCGCGAGGTAGTTGTAGCCGATGCGCATCACGCGCGGCGTGAGCTGGTAGCGGCGCGTCTGCGGGTGCTTGCGCACGAAGCCCAGTTGCTCGAGCGTGAAGACCATGCGCTGCGCCGAGCTCTTGCTGATGCCCGCCGCCGCCGCCACGTCGGCCAGCGTCATGCTGCGCCGCTGCGCGCTGAAGGCGCAGAGCACGGCCAGCCCCTTCTCCAGCGACTGGTTGAACAGAGGGTTCGCGTCTTCGTCGGGCGGCTGCGGCGTATTCATGCAACGGAGTATAGCTCTCTCACCAGAAAATATCGCATATCGATTCATATAAATCTTTTAGTGGTTTGCACCTATTTATCTAAGATTTATTAAAATCGATAATTGGCACCGTTCTTGCAATGTTGCAGGCGTGGGGCGGATGCCGGTTCGGTGTCCGCGACTGCCCACGACGGTCCTCATCCCTCTCGTTCGCCACAGGAGTCACACCATGCACCGCTTCGTCCGCCACTTCCACCGCATTGCACTAGGCCTGTGCGCCGCAGGCGCCGTCACGCTGGCCGCCGCGCAGGGCAGCGCGCCCGCCACCTACAACGTGGGTGCCACGGCCACGGGCATTCCGTTCACCTTCCTCGACGTGAAGACCAACAGCATCCAGGGCATGATGGTGGACACCGTGCAGGCCGTGGCCAAGGCGGGCGGCTTCCAGGTCAACGTGCAGCAGACCGTGTTCTCGGCGCTGATCCCCTCGCTCACCGCCAACAAGATCGACATCGTCTCGGCGGCCATGCTCAAGACCCCCGCGCGCCAGCAGGTGGTGGATTTCAGCGACCCCGTCTACTCCTACGGCGAGGGCCTGATCGTGAAGGCCGACGACGCCAAGGCCTACGCCTCGCTCGACGACCTCAAGGGCGAGATCGTCGGCGCCCAGGTGGGCACGGTGTTCATCGACATGCTGCAGAAGAAGGGCATCTTCAAGGAGGTGCGCAGCTACGACTCGGTGGCCGACATGACGCGCGACCTCGCGCTCGGCCGCATCAAGGCGGGCCTGGGCGATCAGCCCATCATCGCCTACCAGATCCGCCAGAACACCTTCCAGGGCGTGAAGCTGGCCGAAGGCTACAAGTCCACCAATGTGGGTGATGTGTGCCTCGTGGTGCGCAAAGGCGACACGGCCACGCTCGAACGCCTGAACAAGGCCATCGCCGCGGTCAAGGCCGACGGCACTTTGGCCAACATCGTCAAGAAATGGGGCATCTGAGCCCCGCCCGCGCCGTCTTCGCCTGAATCCAGTAGTACGCCATGCAAGCCTTCCTGCAGCATGCGCGCGAGTTCCTGCCCATCCTGCTGCAGGGGGCGGTGGTCACGGTGCAGGTCACCGTGCTGTCGTTCCTGCTGTCCAGCGTGATCGGGCTGGTGCTCGCGCTCGGCAAGCTCTCGCCCGTGCGCGCCGTCTCGGTATGCGCCTCCACCGTGATCAACGTGATCCGCGGGCTGCCCATCATCGTGCAGCTCTTCTACATCTACTTCGTGCTGCCCGACATCGGCATCCAGCTCTCCGCCTTCCAGGCTGGCGTGATCGGCCTGGGCATCGCCTACTCGGCCTACCAGGCCGAGAACTTTCGCGCCGGCATCGAGGCCGTGGACCCCGGCCAGCGCGAGGCAGCGCTGGCCATGGGCATGCGGCCCGCGCTGCTGATGCGCCGAGTGGTCCTGCCCCAGGCCTTCCGCATCGCGCTGCCGCCCTATGGCAACACGCTGGTGATGATGCTCAAGGACTCGTCGCTGGTCTCCACCATCACCGTGGCCGAGATGACGCGCGCGGGCCAGCTCATCGCCTCGTCCACCTTCCAGAACATGACCGTGTACACGCTCGTCGCCCTGCTCTACCTGGCCATGAGTCTGCCGCTGGTCTGGGGCCTGCGGCGGCTGGAGCGCCGCTTCGGCGCGGGGAGGAAAGCGCCATGATCGAGATCGACCGCCTGGAGAAGGCCTACGGCGAGCACCGCGTGCTGCAGGGCGTGAGCCTGCGCGTGGAGCGCGGCGAAGTCGTGTGCCTGATCGGCCCCTCGGGCTCGGGCAAGTCCACGGTGCTGCGCTGCATCAACGGCCTGGAGTCGTACCAGGGCGGCGAGGTGCGCGCCTTCGGCGAGCGCGTGGACAACCGCGCGGCCTCCATTCATGCGCTGCGCAGCCGCATGGGCATGGTGTTCCAGCGCTTCAACCTGTTCCCGCACCGCACGGTGATCGAGAACGTGATGGAAGGCCCCGTGCACGTGAAGGGCGAATCGCCCGCGAAAGCCCGAGCCGAAGCGCTGGAGCTGCTGCGCAAGGTAGGCCTGGCCGACAAGGCCCAGGCCTGGCCCGCGCAGCTCTCGGGCGGCCAGCAGCAGCGCGTGGCCATTGCGCGCGCGCTGGCCATGAAGCCCGAGGCCATGCTGTTCGACGAACCCACCTCGGCGCTCGACCCCGAGCTCGTGGGCGACGTGCTGGGCGTGATGCGCCAGCTCGCCGACGAGGGCATGACGATGATCGTGGTGACGCACGAGATGGGCTTCGCGCGCGAGGTGGCCGACCGCGTGTGCTTCCTGCACAGCGGCAGCATCGTCGAGGAAGGTCCTGCCGCGCAGGTGCTCGGCGCGCCGCGCCATGCGCGCACGCAGGACTTCCTGCGCCGCGTGCTGCGCGCGCCGGATGGAGGCGCGGCATGAGCGCCCGCGCCATCGCATCGCACCCCGACGCCCCCTCGCTGTGGGCCGCCACGGCGCCCGCGGCCCCCGCCACGCCCGCGCTCGACGCCTCGCTCTCCACCGACGTGCTCGTGGTCGGTGCGGGCTACACGGGCTTGTCCGCCGCGCTGCACCTGGCCGAGCGCGGCGCGCGCGTGTGCGTGCTCGACGCGCACGAGCCCGGCTGGGGCGCCTCGGGCCGCAACGGCGGGCAGGTCAACCCCACGCTCAAGCACGACCCTGACGACCTCGTGCGCCTGTACGGCGCCGAGCGCGCCGAGCCGCTGATCGATGCCGTTTCTTGCTCGGCCGACCTCGTGTACGACCTCATCGCGCGCCATGCCATCGACTGCGCCCCGGTGCGCGCGGGCTGGCTGCAGGTGGGCTACACCCAGCAGGCCGTGGATGGCATGCACGCGCGCGCCCGGCAGTGGGAGCGGCGCGGCGTGCGCGTGGACATGCTCGACCGCGCCGCCACGGCCGCGCGCATCGGCACGCCGGCCTTCGCGGGCGGCTGGCTCGACGGGCGCGCGGGTGGCATCCAGCCGCTGGCCTACGTGCGCGGCCTCGTGCGCGCGGCCCAGGACCTGGGCGTGAAGGTGCACGGCGGCTCGCCCGTGGTGGCGCTGGAGCGCCAGGGCGCGCACTGGATCGCCACCACGGCCACACCAACCGGGAGCCACCGCGTGCAGGCGCAGCAGGTGGTGCTGGGCACCAACGGCTATACCGACGGCCTGTGGCCAGGGCTGGCGCGCACGGTGCTCGCGGCCAACAGCTTCATCGTGGCCACGCGGCCGCTGGGCCCGGCGGGCGCCAGCATCCTGCCCGGCGGCGAGACGGGATCGACCTCGCAGCGGCTGCTGCTGTACTTCCGCAAGGACGCGCAGGGCCGACTGCTGATGGGCGGGCGTGGCCATTTCGCCGACCCGCAGGGGTCGCAGGACTTCGCACACCTCGAGCGCGCGCTGGCGCTGATGTTTCCGCAACTCGGTCCCGTGCAGTACGAGTACCGCTGGGCCGGGCGCATCGCCGTCACGCGCGACTTCATGCCGCACCTGCACCAGCCCGCGCCGGGCATCACCATGGCGCTGGGCTACAACGGGCGCGGCATCGCCATGGCCACCAGCCTGGGCCAGCACGTGGCGGCCCTGGTGGCGGGCGGCGGCGCGGCGGCCTGCCCATTCCCGGTCACGCCCCTTCAGCCCCTTCCGCTGCACGGGTTGCAGCGCTTCTACATCGCGGCCGGCGTGGCCTGGTACAGCCTGCTGGACCGCGTGGGGAGGTAAACGGCCCGCCCAGCAAAAAGGCCGCCCGGGGGCGGCCTTTTTCAGGGGAGCGCTCCCGGCGCCAGCGCCGGGAAGCCCGTGCGGCTTCTTACTTCTTGTCGCCGCCGGGGATCTTGCCTTCCACGCCCTTGACATAGAAGTTGACACCGCCGAGGAACTTGTCGTCGGCCACCGCATCCTTGGCGAGCACTTCCTTGCCGTCCTGGCCCACGATCGGGCCCTTCCAGATCTGGAACGAACCATCGGCCAGGCCCTTCTTCACGGCTTCGACCTTGGCCTTGGTGTCGGCAGGCACGTCTTCGGCGATGGAGACGATGTCGATCGCGCCTTCCTTCACGCCCCACCAGCTCTGGCCCGTGGCCCACTGGCCTTCCAGCGCGTCCTTGGTGGCCTTGATGTAGTACGGGCCCCAGTTGATCACGGCCGATGCCAGGTGGGCCTTGGGGCCGTAGGCGGTCATGTCGGAATCCCAGCCGAAGGCGCGCTTGCCCTTTTCTTGCGCCGTCTTGAGCACGGCGGGCGAATCGGTGTTCTGGAACAGCACGTCGGCGCCGCCGTTGATGAGCGACGTGGCGGCTTCGGTTTCCTTGGGCGGGCTGAACCATTCATTCACCCAGACCACCTTGGTCTTGATCTTGGGGTTGACCGACTGCGCACCCAGCGTGAAACTGTTGATGTTGCGGATCACTTCAGGAATCGGCACCGAGCCCACCACGCCCAGCGTGTTGGTCTTGGTCATGGCGCCGGCGATCACGCCCGCCATGTACGCGCCTTCGTAGGTGCGGCTGTCGTAGGTGCGCATGTTCTCGGCCGTCTTGTAGCCGGTGGCATGCTCGAACTTGATGCCCTTGTTGTCCTCGGCCACCTTGAGCATCGACTCCATGTAGCCGAAGGTGGTGCCAAAGATCAGCTTGTTGCCCTGGCCGGCCAGGTCGCGCAGCACGCGTTCGGCGTCGGCCGACTCGGGCACGCTTTCCACGAAGCTCGTGACCACCTTGTCGCCGAATTCCTTCTCGATGGCCTTGCGGCCGTTGTCGTGCGCGAACGACCAGCCGCCGTCACCCACCGGGCCGACATAGGCGAACGCGATCTTCAGAGGCTCGGGCTTGGGTGCCGGCGCTTCTGCCGCAGGGGCCGGTGCGGGCGCGGGGGCCGGTGCCGGTTCTTCCTTCTTGCCACAGCCCACGAGCGCGGCGGCGGCAACGGCGGAGAGCGCTGCCACCTTGAGCATGGAGCGTTTCTGCAGATCAGTCATGTCGGTTTCCTTGTTGAATGAAGAGTGAGACTTGCAAAGGTTTGGGACGAAAGCAGCAATTATGGGGCGATCTACCGTGGGGTAACCAGTTTTTGACGCACCGGCCCGCCCATTTCAGGAGCCCGGATAGAACGGCTTGCCCAGCGACGCCGGCATGTTGATGCGGATCCACGCCGGATTGCGCGAAATCAGCGCCAGCACGACGATGGTGGCCACATACGGCAGCATGCTCAGCAACTGGCTGGCCACCTGCACCCCCGTGGCCTGCAGGTGGAACTGCAACATGGTCACGCCGCCGAACAAATAGGCACCAAGCAACACCCGTGCCGGGCGCCATGTCGCGAACGTGGTGAGGGCCAGGGCGATCCAGCCCCGGCCGGCGACCATGCCCTCCACCCACAGGGGTGTATACACCGTCGAGATGTAAGCGCCCGCCAGCCCGCACAGCGCCCCGCCCGCCACCACCGCCGCGAGGCGAATGCGCCGCACCGGATAGCCCAGCGCGTGGGCCGACTCGGGCGACTCGCCGACCGAGCGCAGCACGAGCCCGGCGCGCGAGCGGTACAGGAACCAGATCAGCCCCGCGACCAGCAGCATGGTGAGGTACACCAGCGGATGCTGCTGGAACAGCGCGGGCCCGAGCAGCGGCACGTCGCCCAGCACCGGAACCGCGTACTTGGGCAGCTCGGGCAGCTTGGCCTGCACGTAGCTGATGCCGGCGAACGCCGAGAACCCCACGCCGAACAGGCTGAGCGCCAGCCCGGTGGCGTACTGGTTGGTGTTGAGCCAGATCACCAGCACGCCGAAGATGGCGGCCAGCACGGCGCCGGCGGCCATGCCCGCCGCAAACCCGAGCCAGGTGTTGCCCGTGTGCACCACGGTGGCGAAGCCCGCGATGGCGGCGCACAGCATCATGCCTTCCGCCCCAAGATTGACGATGCCGGCCTTTTCGTTGATGAGCAGGCCCAGGGCCGCAATGGCCAGAACGGTGCCCGCGCTGAGCGTGGCGCCGATGAGCAGTGCATAGGACTCCATCAGACACCTCCTTTCCTGGTGCCGACCCAGCGCACGCGGTAGGCAATCAACGTGTCGCACGCCAGCAGCGTGAACAGCAGCAGGCCCTGGAACACGCCCGTGAGCGATTTGGGCAGCCCCATGCGCGACTGCGCCAGCTCGCCACCGATATAGAACATGCTCATGAGGATGGCCGAGAGGATCATGCCCACGGGGTGCAGGCGCCCCACGAAGGCGACGATGATGGCCGCGAAGCCGTAGCCCGCCGGCACGTAGGGCGTGAGCTGGCCAATCGGCCCCGCCACTTCCAGCGCTCCCGCCAGGCCTGCCGCGCCGCCCGAGATCAGCAACGCCGTCCACAGCGCCTTGCGCGAGGAGAACCCGGCGTACCGCGCCGCCGCCGGGGCCAGTCCGCCGACCTGCTGCGCGAAACCGGCCCGCGTGCGGAACAGGAACACCCACAGCGCCGCCGCCCCGGCCAGCGCCAGCAAGAGGCCGATGGACACCCGCGAACCCTGCATCAGGCGCGGGATCTGCGTCACTTTATCGAAGGTCTTGGTCTGCGGAAAGTTGTAGCCCATGGGGTCCTTCCACGGGCCGTAGACCAGATAGCCCAGCACCAGCGTGGCCACATAGACCAGCATCAGGCTGACCAGGATTTCATTGGCGTTGAACTTGTCTCGCAGCAGCGCCGTGAGCCCCGCCCAGGCCATGCCACCCAGCACCCCGGCGAGCAGGATGGCGGGCACGATCCACGGGCCGGTGGTCTTGTCGGCCAGCAGCGCCACGCCGCCCGCCACCACGGCGCCGATGACGAACTGGCCTTCGGCGCCGATGTTCCACACGTTGGAGCGGAAACACACGGCCAGGCCGAGCGCGATGAGCAGCAGCGGCGTGGCCTTGACCATGAGTTCGCCGATGGCGTACTGCGACTTGACGGGTTCCCAGAAGAACACCTGCAGCCCGCGCACGGGGTCCTTGCCCAGCGCCACGAACAGCGCGACGCCGATCAGCACCGTGATGGCCAGCGCCAGCAGCGGCGAGCCATAGGTCCAGAGCTTCGACGCCTGGGGACGCGGTTCCAGCTTAAGCATGCTGCACCTCCCCGGCCCGCGCCTGCTGCTGGTGCTGCTGCGCCAGGTGCGCCTGCACGTCGGCATGCCACAGGCCGCTCATCCATTCGCCGATGAGGCCCACCGTGGCCTCGGCACGCGGCACCGAAGGCGACAGGTGCCCCTTGGCCACCACGTGCAGCCGGTCGCAGATTTCAAACAATTCGTCCAGCTCCTCGCTCACCACCAGCACGGCGCAGCCCGCATCGCGCAGCGCCAGGATGGAGCCCCGGATCTGCGCGGCCGCGCCCACGTCCACGCCCCAGGTGGGCTGCGAGACGATGAGCAGCTTGGGGTTGGCGTCAATCTCGCGCCCCACGATGAACTTCTGCAGGTTGCCCCCCGACAGCGACCTGGCCGCTGCGTTGGGTCCACCCGCCTTCACATTGAAGCGCCGGATGATGTCCTCGGCATGTTTTTGCAGCGCGCCCACCTTGATCCAGCCACTGCCGCCGACCGAATTGGTGCGGGTGAGCAGCAGGTTGTGCGCCAGCCCCATGGTGGGCACGGCGCCCCGGCCCAGGCGCTCCTCGGGCACGAAGTGCAAGCCCAGCGCGCGGCGCTGGCCGGGGCCCATGCGACCCGCGTTCTGGCCGGAGACCTGGATGCAGGCCGCGTCAGCCCGCTGGTCTTCGCCCGACAGCGCGTAGAGCAGTTCCTTTTGCCCGTTGCCCGACACACCGGCAATGCCCACCACCTCGCCCGCCTTCACCTCGAACTGCAGGTCGATCAAATCCACCCCGAACTGGTCGGCACGCGGCAGCGACAGGCCCTGCACACGCAGCACCGTGGCGCCGGTCTGCAGCGCGCGGTGTTCCAGCGCGGGCGGCTCGGCGCCGATCATGAGGCGCGACAGGGACGCGTTCGATTCTTCCGCCGGATTGCACACGCCCGTGACCTTGCCGCCGCGCAGCACGGTGCACGCGGTGCACAGCGCGCGGATCTCGTGCAGCTTGTGGCTGATGTAGAGGATGCTGCAGCCCTCGCTGGCCAGCTTGCGCAGCACCACAAAAAGCTTTTCGACCGCCTGGGGCGTGAGCACCGAGGTGGGCTCGTCCAGGATCAGCACCTTGGGGTTGGTGAGCAGCGCGCGGATGATTTCCACGCGCTGCATCTCGCCCACGCTGAGCGTGTGCACGGGGCGCAGCGGGTCGATGTCCAGGCCATATTCGGCCGCCTTGGCGGTGATGCGCTGCGTCACCTCGGCCAGCTGCAGGCTCTTGTCCAGGCCCAGCCACACGTTCTCGGCCACCGTGAGGGTGTCGAACAGGCTGAAGTGCTGGAACACCATGGCGATGCCCAGCGCCCGCGCCTCTTGCGGGTTGCGCACCTGCACGGCCTGGCCGTTGAAGAACACGCTGCCTTCGTCGGGCTTGACCGATCCGTAGATGATCTTCATCAGCGTGGACTTGCCCGCGCCGTTTTCGCCCAGCACCGCATGGATCTCGCCGGGCAGCACCGTGAGCGACACGCCGCTGTTGGCCACCACGGCCGGATAGCGCTTGGTGATGCCCATGAGCTGCAGCCGGGGCGGCGGCGGCGCGCCCGGGGCGGGAGGAGTAGGAGGTGAACTCATGCGGTGGATTGTCTCTCAGTTTTACAACTTGTTATAAGAATGGAAACACCTTCTTGCGCTTGTTCAGCATGCCCAAGCAGCTATTCTTTTCGTAGCGAAGAGGCCACGGTTTTCACACATTCGCGCAACCACGCGGCAGCGGCGGAGTGGTGCGTGCGCGCATGCCACAGCTGGTAGTACATGAGGCGCGGAAAAGGCACCGGGCACGGCAGGATGGCCAGCGGCAGCTGCTCCACATAACGCTCGCAATACTGGCGGCCCGTGGTCAGCACCAGCAGGCTCGAGGCCACGATGCTGGGGATGAGGCTGAAATGCGCGCAGCGCGCCGTGATGTGGCGCTGCATGCCCAGGTTGTCCAGGTGGGCGTCGATCACGCCGCGCGCGCCGGGGTGGGTGGGCGTGGGCGCGATGTGTTCGGCCGCCAACCAGCTTTCCACGTCCCAGCCGCGCCGCACGGCGGGGTGGTCCTTGCCCACCAGGCAGACGACCTCGTCGCCGAACAGGCGGCCCATGTGCAGGTCGTCCGGCGGCTGCGGCCAGTTGCCGATCACCACGTCCACCTCGCCCTGCGCCAGGTGCGCATGGTAGTGCGCGTCGGCCGAGAGGGGCAGGATCTCGATGGGACACAGCGGGGCCTCCACCTTGATGCGGGACACCAGCTGGGGCAGGAAGAGCGGATCGAGGTAGTCGCTGGCGGCCACGCGGAAGGTGCGGGTGGCGGTGCGCGGATCAAACCCGCGCGCATCCGAGAACAGCGCCTCGGCCGAGCGCAGGATGGCGCCCGCGGGCTCCACCATGCGCAGCGCGGCGTCGGTGGGCATCATGCTGGCGCCCGAGCGCACCAGCAGCGGGTCGCCCGCCAGGTCGCGCAGGCGCTTGAGCGCGGCCGACACCGCCGGCTGGTGCATGCCCAGGCGGACGGCGGCCCTCGATACGCTGCGTTCTGTGAGCACGGTGTGCAAGACCCTTATGAGATGGAGGTCTATCTTGTCGAAAAGGGCGTGGTCTCTCATAGCAGTGCGTGCATTGATGTCATAAGCTTGTACTTATGCTGGCGGCCATTGGGCGCCCTACCCTCTGATGAACACGACTTGCGCAAAACAGGGCTCAGGCAAACCGCATCGCTCCAAGGCAATGCGGACGTCGCATCCCGATGTGCGCAGGTCCTCATGAATTGACAGCAATCGAAGAAGCGGCATCCGTCATGACCACCCAACCCTTGCAATTCCTGCGCCGCGGCCAGCCCGTGGCGCTGGGCAATGTACCACCCGATCGCACGCTGCTGGAGGTGCTGCGCGAAGACCTGGGCAACACCGGCACCAAGGAGGGCTGCGGCGAAGGCGACTGCGGCGCCTGCACCGTGGTGCTGGGCGAGGCACGGGACGGCAAGGTGCACTACAGCGCGGTGAACAGCTGCATCCGGCTGGCGCATTCGGTCCACGGCATGGCGCTGTGGACGGTGGAGGACCTGGCGGAAGACCCGTTGATCCAGCCCGTGGGCGATGCCGCCCCGGCTCCTCGTCCACCCATCACACTGCATCCCGCACAAGAGGCGATGGTTCAGTGCCACGGTTCTCAATGCGGGTTTTGCACCCCCGGTTTTGTGATGAGTCTCTTTGGGATGTACCAGAAACACATCGCCCCCACGCTCCCCACTGCGTGTGGTTCGCGGCCCCCATCCGGGGAAGGGCCCCCGGATTCCCGCGCGCCCGGGGCCCTCGCGCCTAGGGGCGGCCCGTCGGCGCTCGACCACGTCCGCCACGGCCAGCCCATCACCCGCGAACTGGCGCAGGAAGAACTCTCCGGCAACCTGTGCCGCTGCACGGGCTACCGCCCCATCCTGGACGCCGCGCAGCACATGGCCGCCCTGCCCGCCATGGCGGTGAATGAACCTGTTTTGCTACAAAAATTAGAGCAACTTGCGCTTACCCATCCAGCGCCAGAGGCCAATTCTTCTTATATTTCACCCACCACACTGCCTGATCTGCTGGCCGCGCGGGCGGCACACCCCGCAGCACAGGTGGTGGCAGGCTGCACCGACGTGGGCCTGTGGGTGACCAAGCAGCACAAGCAATACGAAAGCATCCTGGACGTGACCCGCGTGGCCGAGCTGCGGCAGGTTCAGCAGGACGCGCACCACATCACGCTCGGGGCCGCCGTCACCCTGACCGACGCGTTTGCCGCACTGACCGCGCAGTGGCCGCAGCTGCACACCTTTGCCACGCGCTTCGCGGGCCTGCCCGTGCGCAATTCGGGCACGCTGGGGGGCAACGTGGCCAACGGCTCGCCCATTGGCGACTCCATGCCGCTCCTGATCGCGCTGCGCGCCCAGGTGGTGCTGGCCAGCGTGCGGGGAGAACGCACCCTGGCGCTGGAAGACCTGTACACCGGCTACCGGCAGAACGTGATGGCGCCCGACGAGCTGCTGGTGCGCATCGTGGTGCCCAGGCCGGGGGTCACGGAAGTGCTCAGGGCCTACAAGATTTCCAAGCGGTTTGACGATGACATTTCCGCCGTGTGCCTGGTCATCAACCTGGACATCGAAGCCGACGTGGTGCGCCGCGCCAGCATCGGCGCGGGCGGCGTGGCCGCCACCCCGGCCCGCGCGCGCCAGACCGAGGCGGCGCTGGCCGGCCAGCCGTGGAACGCCGACACCATCGCCCGCGCCGCGCAAGCGCTGCAGGGCGAGTTCAATCCCATCTCGGACATGCGCGCCAGCGGTGCCTACCGCCGCACGGTGCTGGCCAGCCTGCTGCAGCGCTTCTGGCTGGAGAGCCAGGGCGAAGAGGCCGTGAGCGTGGAGAACTTCCGCCTGGAGGAAGCCGTATGAACCAGCGCGAAACCTTGCCCGGCGGCCTGCCCGTGAGCCGCGATGCTGTGGACGACCCCGTGGTCGCCAGCGCCGACGCCCACGCCGCCGAACCCCTGGCCCCGCCGCAGGCCAGCACGCCCGCCAGCACCCGCGCCATGGGCCAGTCGCACATCCACGAAAGCGCGCGCGCCCAGGTGGCGGGCGCGGCCCACTACATCGACGACCTGCCCGAGGTGAAGGGCACGCTCTATGCGGCGCCCATCCTCTCCACCGTGGCGCACGGCACCTTGAACAGCGTGGATGCCAGCGCCGCCCTGGCCCTGCCCGGCGTGCGCGGCGTGGTGCTGTCGTCCGACGTGCCCGGCGACAAGTTGCTGGCCGCCTTCGCGCACGACGAGCCCGTGTTTGCCATCGACACCGTGCAGCACGTCGGCCAGGTGATCGGCCTGGTGGTGGCCGACTCGGTGATGCAGGCGCGCCGCGCCGTGCGCGCCGTGAAGCTGGACATCACGCCGCTGCCCGCCATCCTCACCGTGAAGGAAGCGCTGCGGGCCGAAAGCTATGTGCTGCCGCCCGTGTTCGTGCGCCGGGGCGATGCGCAGGCCGGCCTCGCGCGGTCGGCGCACCGGCTGCAGGGCGCCTTCGAGGTGGGCGGGCAGGAACACTTCTACCTCGAAGGCCAGATTGCCTACGCGCTGCCGCTGGAGCAAAGGCAGTGGTGGATCTATTCCAGCACCCAGCACCCGGGCGAAGTGCAGCACTGGGTGGCCCACGCCCTGGGGCTGGACAACCACGCGGTGCGCGTGGAGTGCCGGCGCATGGGCGGCGGCTTCGGCGGCAAGGAGACCCAGGCAGGCCACCTGGCCGTGTGGGCGGCGGTGGCGGCCAGCAAGTTCGGGCGCCCCGTCAAGCTGCGGCTCGACCGCGATGAAGACTTCATGGTCACCGGCAAGCGCCACCCGTTCGCGTACCAGTACGACGTGGGCTTTGACGGCGCGGGCCGCATCACCGGCCTCGCGCTGCACATGGCGGCCAACTGCGGTTTCAGCGCCGACCTGTCGGGGCCGGTGGCGGACCGCGCCGTGTTCCACAGCGACAACGCCTATTTCCTGAGCGACGTGGAGATCGCCTCCTACCGCTGCAAGACCAACACCCAGAGCCACACCGCGTTCCGCGGCTTTGGCGGGCCGCAGGGCGTGATCGTGATCGAGGCCATCCTGGGCGACATCGCGCGCGCCCTGGGCCGGGATGCCCAGGACGTGCGCCTGGCCAACCTGTACGGCAAGGACGCCGGGGAGGGTCGCAACGTCACCCACTACCAGATGACCGTGGAGGACAACATCCTGCACGAACTGATGCCGCAGCTGGAGCGCGACGCCGGCTACCGCGAGCGGCAGCACGCCATCGCGGCCTGGAACGCCACCAGCCCCGTGCTCAAGCGGGGCCTGGCGATCACGCCGGTCAAGTTCGGCATCAGCTTCACGGCCACGCTGTTCAACCAGGCCGGCGCGCTGGTGCATGTGTACACCGACGGCAGCGTGCAGGTGAACCACGGCGGCACCGAGATGGGCCAGGGCCTGCACACCAAGGTGGCGCAGATCGTGGCGGACGAACTGGGCGTGCCGCTGTCCCGGGTGCTCGTCACCGCCAGCGACACCAGCAAGGTGCCCAACGCCAGCGCCACGGCAGCGTCCAGCGGCACCGACCTGAACGGCCGCGCGGCGCAGTTCGCGGCGCGCAACGTGCGCGACAACCTCGCCTCCTTCGTGTGCGGGCTCGACAGCTGCGGCGCCGGCGCCATCCGCTTCGAGGGCGGGCAGGTGATCTCGCCCAAGAAGGTACGCCTGTTCGACGACGTGGTGAAGGAGGCGTACGCCAACCGCATCCAGCTGTGGAGCGACGGCTTCTACCGCACGCCCAAGATCCACTACGACAAGGCCACGCTCACGGGCCGGCCGTTCTACTACTTTGCCTACGGGGCCGCGTGCTCCGAGGTGGTCATCGACACGCTCACCGGCGAAAGCCGCGTGCTCAAGGTGGACATCCTGCACGACGTGGGCCACAGCATCAACCCGGCCATCGACATCGGCCAGATCGAGGGCGGCTTCGTGCAGGGCATGGGCTGGCTCACCACCGAGCAGCTGGTGTGGAACGACAAGGGCACCCTGGCCACGCACGCACCGAGCACCTACAAGATCCCGGCGACGGGGGACATCCCCGCGCACTTCCGCGTGAACCTGTGGCCCGAGGCGAACCGCGAGGACAACGTGGGCGGCAGCAAGGCGGTGGGCGAGCCGCCGTTCATGCTGGCGATCAGCGTGTACGAGGCGCTGCGCAATGCGGTGGCGGCGGGGCGTGGGGATGAAGCCACGGGGCCCGTGGTGCTGACGGCACCGGCGACCGCGGAGAATGTGCTGCGGGCGTTGGGACGCCTGACGGACTGAGTGAGCCCCCGGGCACTGGCCGGCCCAGGCCGGCAGACGCCGCGGAACGGGCTTTGCCAGGCCGCTGGCGGTGTCCCCAGGGGGAAGACGCCAGGCGGCTCAGGGGGCTTTTCATGCAGGCCCCAGCGCCATCCTCCCCGATGCGGTCGCCTGGTTCGCGTGCCGTGTCTCCACCCGGTTGCGCCCCGCCCGCTTGGCGTCATAGCAGGCCATGTCCGCCGCATACAGCACCGAGGGCACGTCCTGCAGGCTGGCATCGAGCACCACGAGGCCGATGCTCACCCCCAGCGTGAAGCTGCGCCCCTGGTACGAAGGCTCCCAGTCCTGCACGGAGGCACGCAGCTGCTCGGCCACGGCCTGGCCGCGCGCCAGCGCGCAGCCGGGCAGCACCACCGCGAACTCGTCGCCGCCCAGCCGCGCGGCCCAGCCGACCTGGCGCACCTGGGATTCGAGCAGGCGGGCCACATGGCGCAGCACATCGTCGCCCGCATCGTGGCCGGCGATGTCATTCACCACGGTGAAGTGGTCCAGGTCCAGGAACAGCACCACGCCGTCCCCGGCGGTGTCGCCGCCGTCCCCCTCCGGCGCGCGCGGCCGCGCCGAGCGCTCGGCCAGCAGCAGGCCCAGGCGCTCGTCGAACGCGCTGCGGTTGTAGAGCTGGGTGAGCGCATCGTGCGTGCGCTCCCAGGCATGCTGCATCTGCGCCTCGCGCGCGGCGGTGATGTCCTCCAGGATCCAGACCGTGCCGCCACCCATCTCGTCGGGCCGCACGCCGCGGCCCTGCACACGGGCCCATACGGGCGAGCCGTCCTTGCGCATGAAGCAGACATCGCCGTCGAAGACACCGTGCGCGGCAAACTCGGCCTGCACCCGTTCGCCGATGCGCACATAGTCGGAATCATTGGCGTACAGGGTGCGGGCGGGTCGGCCCTGCAGCTCCCCTTCTGCGTAGCCCAGCATCACGCAGGCCTGGCGGCCCACCACCTCCAGGATGCCGTGGCGCGAGATGACGATGCCCACGGATGCGCTGTCCAGAACGGCCTGGAATTGCCCGTCCAGCGTGGCCTTGTGCTGCTGCTGCAGGCTGCCCTGCTGCACCATGCCCTGGAACACGCGCACGAGTTCGCCCACCTCGCCGTCCGCGCGCGGCCAGGCAATGTCCTGCACGACCCCGGCCCGCGCGCCCCGGCGCAGCATCTGGCGCGCGCTGTGCGTGAGCTGCGCCAGGGGCTGGGCCATCCAGGCCATGAGCACGGCCACGAGCAGCATGCACAGCGCCATGCTGGCGGCGGCCAGCCACCAGGCCTCGCGCTGCGCGCCCTCCAGCGGCGCCAGCAGCGCCTGCGAGGGGCTGACGCGCGCCACGATCCACTGCGGCAGCGGCATGCCCGCCATGCTGACGATGTGCTGGGCCTCCAGGTGGGTCGTGCCCCGCCCCACCACCGGCTGGGACTGGTCGAGCCAGCGGGCGTACACGGGGGCGAGGCCCGCCTCGTCGCGCACCTTGCCTAGGATGCGGGCGGGGTCCGAGTGCGACAGGATGGTGCCGTCGCGCGTGAAGACGATGAGCCGCGAGTCATCGCGCGCGGGCAGCGCCATGGACGGCGGCAGCAGCCCCTGGGACTGCAGCCGCAGCGCACCCGCCACCACGCCCAGCACGGCGCCATCCTCGCGGTGCAGCGGCATGGTGAACATCACACGCGCATCGCCGGTGCGGCCCGCGATGAGCTCCGACACCAGCGGCTTGCCATCGATGAGCGTGCGGCGCAGGGCGTCGCGCTCGGCCGGGTCCAGGTCGGCCGCCTTTTCCAGGCGCCCCGCCCGCAGGTTCAGCCGCAGTTCGCCGTTGTCGCGGGCCACCTGCATGGCATCGAAGAACTGCACGGCCGGCAGGCCCTGCTGCAGCAGCCATTCGAGGGTGGACGGGGATTCCAGCATGCCCGGCGTGATGCCGGCGGCCACGGTGCGCAGCACCTTCTGGCTTTGTTCGATCTTGCTGGCCAGCAGGCGGGCCACGACCTCGACCTCGTCGGTCTGCTGGCTCACCACGCGCCGCACGGCCTCCTGCCCGGACGCCCGCGTGACGAGCCATGCCGACACCGTGCCCGACAGGGCCACCGCCAGCACCGCCGCCAGCATGAGCCGAAGCACCAGGGTCCCAGGCACAAACCAGCCCGGCGCGTCGTGCGGCGGCGCGGGGTGGGCGGGAGGCTTCATGGACACTCCGCTCTGGGAGCACCCCGGCAAGCACGGGAAGTGGCGTTGGGCATCGGAACGGGTCAAACCGGACAGGTCCCAACAAATATACGCAGCCCCTGCAGCCCGGGGCTTGGGTAGAACCCTCAGTGAAACCCAAGGACAAACCCTGAGCCACACTGCGGTCAAAGGACCATCCGCACCGGCGGCCCTTCCGCCGCGCGCCAGCCTCTGAAACTGGCGCGGACGGGGCGAGTGCCCCCGTGGAACTGGCTTTGCCAGGCCACCGGGTGCGCCCTCCTCCCGCGCAGCGAGAGCAGGGTCAAGGCGCGCAGCGACTCAGGGCGTGTTTTCTAGCAACCCGCCATGGACTGCAGCGCGCGGGGGTGGGGAAGGTTCAGCACGTTGCCGGTGCCGTGGATCAGGCCCAGCTCGCGCAGGTGGCGCAGCACGCGCGAGAAGGTCTCGGGCGCAATGCCCAGCTGCGCGGCGATCAGGCGCTTGCGCTGGTGCAGCGTGACCTGCATCGCCCCGCTGTGGTCCTGCTCGGCATGCTTGAGCAGCCATTGCGCGCAGCGCGATTCGGCATCCTGCGCCAGGCGGCTCACGGCCAGCTCGGACTGCTGCCGGTAACCCTGCGCCATGTCCAGCAGCAGGCCGCGCGCGCCCGCGGGCATTTCGGCCAGGCTGCGATGAAATTCATCGATGGGCAGGCGGCGCACCTGCAGGCGCGTGTCGGCCACCATGTCCACCGGCAACGGCAGGCCCATCAGCGCCGACGCGGCGTCCAGCCAGAACGGCCCGTCCACGGCTCCCAGCTGGTGGCGCAGGTAGCCATCGTCCAGCACGCCGCGCAGCACGCGGCCGCTTTCCAGGTGCAGCACGGACGTCAGCACCTCGTTGCGCCTGCGCAGCACTTCACCGGCGGCAATGACCTCGGTTTCGGCGGGCAGGGAGAAATAGATAGAGGGCAGCATGGGACGGACTGTGCCGTGCCGGCGCCCGCCGGGCATTGAGCAAGATCAAACCGGAACCTCGCCGCCGGCCCCGCCGCGCAGGGGCCTTGCGCCAGCACACGGGCGGCGGCGCACTACCCGGCCCCGGGGGCGCGGCGCCGGCGGCCGGCAGAAACGTGACAGCTTGTAACCACATTGTCACAGCCCGCCGCTATCGTGGGCACCTTGCCCAGAGACCACCCATCCCACGCAATGCAGAACACTCCCTGGAGCCGGCTGGAGGCGATGCTGGCGCTGCTGTCGCCGGCCGCGCGCCATGGCACGGGCCCTCTGGCGGGGCTCATGCGCGAGGGGGGCCTGCACTGCGTTTTCCAGCCGCTGGCCGACCTGCGCGAAGGCAGCATCTATGCCCATGAGGCCCTGATCCGGGGACCTCGCGGCACGCCCTGGCACACCCCCGACGCATTGCTGGAGATGGCCCGACGCGAGCGCATCCTGCAGGACTTCGAGCTGCTGTGCGTGTTCACCGCCCTCCAGCAATGGGGTGCGCAGGAGGCCCCCGGCCGCCTGTTCGTGAACATCAGCGCCGACGCGCTGGTGCACGGCGTGGCACTGGTCGGCGCCCAGAAACTGGGCGAGACGGTGCGCAGCTTCGGCGCGAGCGCGCGCATGCTGGTGCTGGAGATCACCGAGCATGAGCGCGTGTCCGACATGCCCCTGCTGCGCCAGGCCATCAAGGCCGTGCACGCCTGCGGCGCGCGCATGGCGCTGGACGACTTCGGCGACGGCCGCTCCAGCCTGCGGCTGTGGTCCGAGGTGAAGCCCGACTTCGTGAAGATCGACAAGTATTTCATCCGCGAGATCAGCGACCACCCCGAGAACCTGCAGATGCTGCAGGCCATCAAGGGCATCGCCGATGTATTCGGCACCACGCTGATCGCCGAGGGCATCGAGACACGCGACGACCTGCGCGCGCTGCGCGACCTGGACATCCCCTACGGCCAGGGCTGGCTGCTGGGCCGCCCGGCCCGTACACCCCGCGAGACGGTGGACGGCCCCGCGCTGGAAGTGATGCAGGACCGCCGCGTGGCCGTGCTGCCCCACTTGGGGCAGACGGCGCGCCCGGGCATCCTGCGCAGCGTGCTGGTGGTGCAGGCACCCACCGCCGCGCCCGCCACCAGCAATGACGCGGTGGCGGCGATGTTCCACGAACGCACCGACCTGCATGCGCTGGCCGTGGTGGACGGCACGCGCCCCGTGGCGCTCATCAACCGCCAGCAGTTCATGAACCACTACGCCACGCTGTACTTCCGCGAAGTGCATGGCCGCAAGCCGTGCCTGGCCTTCGCCAACCAGGCCCCGCGCGTGGTGGAACTGGACTGCGACGTGGACCAGCTCGTGGGCATCCTCACCTCGCAGGACCAGCGCTACCTGAGCGACGGCTACATCGTGACCGACAACGGCCGCTACCTGGGCCTGGGCACGGGCGACCAGCTGGTGCGCGCCGTGACCGAGACGCGCATCGAGGCGGCGCGGCACGCCAACCCGCTGACCTTCCTGCCCGGCAACATCCCCATCAGCCTGCACATGCAGCGCCTGCTGGACCACCACACCGAGTTCGTGGCCTGCTATGCGGACCTGAACAACTTCAAGCCCTTCAACGACCACTACGGCTACTGGCGCGGCGACCAGATGATCCGCCTGGTGGCGCGCCTGGCCACGGCGCACTGCGACGCGCGGCGCGACTTCGTGGGCCATGTGGGCGGGGACGACTTCATGCTCGTGTTCCAGAGCAGCAACTGGCTGCAGCGCTGCAAGAACATCGTGGACGAATTCGCGCGCGAGGCGCTCACGCTGTTCGACGACGCTGCGCGGCAGGCCGGCGGCATCGACGCCGAGGACCGCCACGGCGTGCAGCGGTTCTTTCCGTGCACCACGCTGGCCATCGGCGCGGTGCGCATCACGCCCGGGCGCTTCCGCCATGCCGAGGAAGTGGCCAATCTGGCCGCGGTGGCCAAGCACGAGGCCAAGCAGGCGGCCACGGGGGTGGTGCTGCATGGCGGCTTTACCGAATCGAGCCTGGGCGCACTGGCCGCCACCCGCGCGCTGCAAGACGCGCTGGCGGCGTAGGGCGCCCAAAAATCACGCGCCCCGGCGGGTGCCTCCATGGAACGGGTCCGGCCGGACCCCGGGGTGAAGCGCGCAGGGGCTCAGGGAGTGCCCACCGCCGCTCCAGCCTCGAACCAGCGCTTGACCAGCGCCCGCTCGGCATCGGTCATGCCCGTGGCGTTGTTCATCGGCATGAGCTTTTGCACCACCACCTGCTGGTAGACGGCCTGCGCATGCTGCTTGACGCTGTCGGGCGCATCCAGCCGCAGGTTCTTCATCTGCACCTGCTCGCCATGGCACATGTAGCAGCGCTGGGCCAGCACGGGCTGCAGGGATGCATAGTCATTTTGACCTCCAGCGCTTTGCCCACCTGCGCCAGCAGCTCCTGAAACAGGAGCAGATCCCGCCATCGGCGTGGCAGGGGCCGCCACCGGCGCGGGGCGCATCCAGGCGATCACGCCCACGATGACCACCACCCCCACCAGCGCATACGGCAGCGGGTTGCCGTTGCGGCCCAGCTTGTGGCCGTGGCGCATCACGAAGAACTGGCGGATGGCGGCGCCCGCGAACATCATGAGGATGAGCACCAGCCAGTTCTGCGGGTGGCTCCAGGTGAAGCTGTAGTGGTTGCTCAGCATGGCGAACAGCACGGGCAGCGTGAAGTACGTGTTGTGCACGCTGCGCTGCTTGCCGCGCTTGCCGTGGATGGGGTCCACGGGCTCGCCGGCCTTGATCTGCGCGATCACCGTGCGCTGGCCGGGGATGATCCAGAAGAACACGTTGGCGCTCATGGCCGTGGCGATCATCGCGCCCACCAGCAGGAAGGCCGCGCGGCCCGCGAACCAGTGGCAGGCCAGCCAGGAGGCGATGCACACCAGCACGAGCACCAGCGCCCCCACGATGGCGTCGCCGTTCTTCTTTTGCCCGAAGATGCGGCAGATCGCGTCGTACAGCAGCCAGAACACCACGAAGAACGCCAGCGCCACCACGATGGCCGTGGCGGGGGCCCAGTCCATGCGCGACTTGTCGATGAGGTAGGTGCTGGCGCTGTAGAGATACGACACCGTGAACAGCGCGAACCCGCTGATCCAGGTGCTGTAGCTCTCCCAGAAGAACCAGTGCAGGTGGCCGGGCAGCTTCGGGGGCGACACGGCGAACTTGACCGGGTGGTAGAAGCCGCCGCCGTGCACGGCCCAGAGCTCGCCGCTCACGCCCTGCTTCTTCAGGTCCTCGTCCTCGGGCGGCGTGAGGCTGCTGTCCAGGAAGACAAAATAGAACGAGGAGCCGATCCAGGCGATGGCGGTGATGACGTGGACCCAGCGCAGCAGCAGGTTGGCCCAGTCGAGAAAGTAGCTTTCCATGGAAGTCTCTCAACTTTGGCGGCGCGAAGGCGCCGCCTTTGTGCAACCTGCTCACCACTGCGGGCGCTCTGAGCAGAAGAAGGGGGTCGCGCACCTTGGCAGAGATTCTGCCGGGGCACCGCTGCGACCCATGAAATACCGAATCAGGACAGTGAAAAGTGTATGCAGAAATTGTTCTCGATTCCAGCCCCCTCGAAGGCACGCGGGAGCGGAGTTACCCTCAGAACCCGTTCGCGCCCCCACCGCTCAGGGTCTGCAGGAGCTGCGCGGCCACGGCCACGGCGATGACCTCCGGCTCCTTGCCGTCGATGCCCCGGATGCCGATGGGGCAGGTGACCTGCGCCAGTTCCTCCTGCGCGAACCCGCGCCCATGCAGGCGGTTTGCGAACGTCGCCCACTTGGTCTTGCTGCCGATGAGCCCGATGAACGGCAGGTCGCGCCGCTCGCGCTGGCGGCGCAGGCAGGCGGCCACCACGTCCAGGTCCTCGGCATGGCTGAAGCTCATGATCAGCACGCGGGTGCCAGAGGCCAGGTCCGGCACCGCCAGCTGCACCGGGTCGGAGTGTTCGCAGGCCACGCCGTCCGGCGCCGGCTGCGGAAAGATCCCGTCGCGGCTGTCGATCCAGGTCAGCGCGAACGGCAGCGGCGCCAGCACCCGGGCCAGCGCGTGGCCCACATGCCCGCCGCCGAACAGCGCCACCGGATGCCGGCGCGGCGACAGGCGCGCGCGCAGGCGGTCGGCCAGGGCCTGGTCGGCGGGTGCGGACAGCGTCTCGAATTCGAGGTGCACCACGCCCCCGCAGCACTGCCCCAGCGCCGGGCCCAGCGCATAGCGCATGCGGGCCGGGCCGGGCACGCCCCCCAGGCGCCGGCGGGCCTCGGCAATGGCCTGGTGCTCCAGGTGGCCGCCGCCGATGGTGCCCACTATCCGCTCGGCGAACACGGCCATCCAGGCCCCGGCTTCACGCGGCACCGAGCCTTCGGTAGACTCCACCCTTACCAGACAGGCGGGCGCGGCCGCAAGGCCGTCCAGCAGTAAAAGCACATCAGTCAATCCAGATCCTTCGCGCCATCGGGGTCCCAGGGTCCCCGTTCCGTTCCAGCCCACACCAGCCATCATGCCGTCCCCAGCCCCCGAGCGCACCCCCAGTACCCGCAGCCACTGGCTGCTCGCCGGGCTCATGGCCGCCATCGCAGCGCTGGTGGCGGCATGCAAGTCGGCGCCCGAACCTGCGCCGCCCGCGCAGGACAGCCGTGCGCCCAGCACCGACGCCTCCAGCGGCGTCAAGGGCCCCGTGCCCGCAAGCGCCGGTTCGGCCCGCGCCTCGGCGGCGACCACCCCCCGGGCGTACCGGCAGGACGCCGCCACCCACCTCTACGGCCTGAACGCGCAGCGCGTGTTCAAGGGCAAGCTGCCCCCCATGCTGTATGCGATCGGCGTGCTGGAGGTGGATATCGACCGCGCTGGCAAGGTGACGCGCCTGCGGTGGATGCGCGCCCCGCGCCACGCCCCCGAGGTGGTCGCGGAAATCGAGCGCACCGTGCGCGCAGCGGCGCCCTTCCCGGTGCCCGCGCGCCTGGGCAAGGTCACCTACACCGACACCTGGCTGTGGGACAAGAGCGGGCATTTCCAGCTCGATACCTTGACCGAAGGGCAGCTGTAGGCACATCCCCGTGCGCGCGGGCCCTGGCTGGGCCCCGCCCCTCACGACCCGCGATAGGTCGAATAGCTCCACGGGCTCACCAGCAGCGGCACGTGGTAGTGCTGGTCGGCGTGCGCGATGCCGAAATCCAGGCTCACCAGGTTCAGGAAGTTGGGTTCGGGCAGCTGCACGCCGCGCGCCTTGAAGTAGCCCGCCACATTGAAGCTGAGCCGGTAGGTGCCGGCGCGCAGGGTCGCATTGTCGAACAGCGGCGCATCGGTGCGGCCGTCATGGTTCAACACCAGGCGCTTGATGAGGGTGGCGTTGTCGCCGTCGGTGGAATACAGGGCGATCTCCATGCCGGCCGCGGGGCAGCCATTCATGGTGTCCAGAACGTGGGTGCTCAATCCCATAGGGAATCTCCTGAAGTGGGGACCACGGCCGATCGGCGAGGATTGCCAGATCGCAGCGTGTAGACCAAAAGTGTATACACTTTTCGCCATCCAACGTATCATGCAACCATGGAATCTTCATCCACCAGTGCCATTGTCGACGCGTTGACCCGCGCCATCGTCGAGCACCGCCTGCAGCCGGGCACCAAGCTGGCCGAGCAGAAACTGGCCGACCATTTCGGCGTGTCGCGCACGCTGGTGCGCCAGGCGCTGTTCCAGCTCGCGCAGAACCGCCTCGTCACGCTGGAGCCCGCGCGCGGCGCGTTCGTGTCCACCCCCTCGGTCGAAGAGGCCCGCCAGGTGTTCGCCGTGCGCCGCATGCTCGAGACCGAGATGACGCGCGCCTTCGTGCAGAGCGTGACGCCCGCCAAGATCAAGGCGCTGCGCGCCCACGTCGCCAGCGAGAAGGCCGCCATGGGCACGGCCGATGCGAGCAGCCGCACCGAGCTGCTGGGCGACTTCCATGTGCGCATGGCCGAGCTCATGGGCAACGAGGTGCTGGCGCAGATGCTGGGCGACCTGATCTCTCGCTGTGCCCTCATCACGCTGATGTACCAGTCGGCCAGCGCCGCCGAACACTCCCACGAGGAGCATGGCGACATCGTGGCCGCGCTCGCCGCGCGCGACGAGGCCCTGGCCGTCTCCCTCATGCAGGCCCACCTGGAGCACGTGGAAGCCAGCCTGACCTTCGACCGCAAGCGCCCGGCCAGCGACCTGGCCGCCGCGCTCAGCACGTGACATCCCAGCGCGTGACAGACCCCTTGAATCCTTCATGCCCATGATCTACGACTCCACCCAGCCCTACCCCCGCGACCTCATCGGCTACGGCAAGACCCCGCCCCATGCGCAATGGCCGGGCGGTGCGCGCATCGCCGTGCAGTTCGTGCTCAACTACGAAGAAGGCGGCGAGAACGCCGTGCTGCACGGCGACGCGGGCAGCGAGCAGTTCCTGTCCGAAATGTTCAACCCCGCGAGCTACCCCGAGCGGCACATGAGCATGGAAGGCATCTACGAATACGGTTCGCGCGCCGGCGTGTGGCGCATCCTGCGCGAGTTCGAAAAGCGCAAGCTGCCGCTCACCGTGTTCGGCGTGTCGAGCGCACTGCAGCGCCACCCCGAGCTGACCCAGGCGTTCGTGCAGCTGGGCCACGAGATCGCCTGCCACGGCCTCAAGTGGATCCACTACCAGCATGTGCCCGAAGAGGTCGAGCGCGCCCACATGGTCGAGGCCATGGAGATCATTGAGCGCATGACGGGCCCCCGAGGAAGCTCGGAAGGCCATGTGCATGGCCTGGGCTGGTACACCGGCCGCGACAGTCCCAATACCCGCCGCCTCGTGGCCGACTTCGGCGGCTTCGAATACGACAGCGACTACTACGGCGACGACCTGCCGTTCTGGATGGACGTGAAAAAGAGCGATGGCATCACCGCGCCCCAGCTCATCGTGCCCTACACGCTCGACTGCAACGACATGCGCTTCGCGCTGCCGCAGGGCTACTCGCACGCCGACCCGTTCTTCCAGTACATGAAGGACACGTTCGACGCGCTGTACGCCGAAGGCGACCCGGCCGGCGACAACGCGCCCAAGATGATGAGCATCGGCATGCACTGCCGCCTGCTGGGCCGGCCCGGCCGCATCACCGCGCTGCAGCGTTTCCTGGACCACATCGAGCGGCACGGCGACGTGTGGGTGTGCCGCCGTATCGACATCGCGCGCCACTGGAAGCAGGCGCACCCCTACCCTTCACAGAAAGCAGGCTGACCATGGCCCTGACACTGGAACAACTCAACGCCGCCAGCAGCGCCGAGGCCCTGCAGCTGCTCGATGGCCTGTACGAGCACTCGCCCTGGATCGCCGAGCAGGCGCTGGCGCAGCGGCCCTTCCGCTCGCAGGCCCACCTGCAGCACGCGCTGGCCCAGGTGGTGCGCACGGCGGGCCAGGACGCGCAGCTGGCACTGATCCGCGCCCACCCGGAACTGGCGGGCAAAGCGATGGTGGCCAAGAACCTCACGGCCGAGTCCACCAACGAGCAGAGCAAGGCGGGCCTCACCCAGTGCACACCCGAGGAGTTCGCGCGCATCCAGGCGCTCAACGCCGCCTACAACGAGCGCTTCGGCTTCCCGTTCATCCTGGCGGTGCGCGGGCCGCGCGGCACGGGCCTGCCCAAGCAGGAGATCATCGACACCTTTGCGCGGCGCCTGGACAACCATCCCGAGTTCGAACTGGCCGAGGCCCTGCGCAACATCCACCGCATCGCCGAGATCCGCCTGAACGACAAGTTCGCCGCCGAGCCCGTGCTGGGCAACGACGTGTGGGACTGGCAGGAAAAGCTGGCCGAACACTCCGACCCCGGCTTCGCTGAAAAGGGCCAGCTCACCGTCACGTATCTGACCGACGCGCACCGCGCCTGCGCCCAGCGCATCAGCCACTGGATGCGCGACTGCGGCTTCGACGAGGTGGAGATTGACGCCGTGGGCAACGTGGTGGGGCGCTACCACCCGGCCACGGAAGGGGCCCGCTACCTCATCACCGGGTCGCACTACGACACCGTGCGCAATGGCGGCAAGTACGACGGCCGCCTGGGCATCTTCGTGCCCATGGCCTGCGTGCGCGAGCTGCACCGCGCCGGCAAACGCCTGCCCTTCGGCATCGAGGTGGTGGGCTTTGCCGAAGAAGAAGGCCAGCGCTACAAGGCCACGTTCCTGGGCTCGGGCGCGCTCATCGGAGACTTCAACCCCGCCTGGCTCGACCAGAAGGATGTGGACGGCGTGACCATGCGCGCGGCCATGCAGCACGCGGGTTTGTGCATCGATGACATCCCCAAGCTCCAGCGCGACCCCGCGCAGTACCTGGGCTTCATCGAGGTGCACATCGAACAAGGCCCCGTGCTCAACGAGCTGGACCTGCCCCTGGGCGTGGTCACTTCCATCAACGGCAGCGTGCGTTTTCTGTGCGAGATGATCGGCACCGCCAGCCACGCCGGCACCACCCCCATGGACCGCCGCCGCGACGCAGCCGTGGCCGTGGCGGAACTGGCGCTGTACCTGGAGCAGCGCGCCGCGCAGGACGGCGACTCGGTCGGCACCATCGGCCAGTTGCAGGTGCCCGCGGGCTCCATCAACGTGGTGCCGGGCCGCTGCCAATTCAGCCTGGACCTGCGCGCGCCCACCGACGCCCAGCGCGACGCGCTGGTGAGCGACGTGAAGGAGCAGCTTGCAAAGATTGCGACCCGGCGCGGCCTGCGCTACACGCTGGAGGAATCCATGCGCGCTACCGCAGCCCCCAGCGCGCCCGCATGGCAGCACCAGTGGGAACGCGCCGTCGATGCCCTGGGTGTGCCCGTGTTCCGCATGCCCAGCGGCGCCGGCCACGACGCGATGAAACTCCATGAAATCATGCCCCAGGCCATGCTCTTCGTGCGCGGCCTGAACTCCGGCATCAGCCACAACCCGCTCGAATCCACCACCAACAACGACATGCAGCTGGCCGTGGACGCCTTCACCCAGGTCCTGCGCCAACTTGCAGAGGAACAACAACCATGACAACCCCCAACAACTACGCCGCTCTCGACGCCTGGATCGACCAGCACTTCGACGAGGAAGTGCGCTTTCTGCAGGCCCTGGTGCGCGTGCCCACCGACACCCCGCCCGGCAACAACGCCCCCCACGCCGAACGCACGGCCGAGCTGCTGACCGAGTTCGGCTACACCGCTGAAAAACACGCAGTACCGGCCGCAGACGTGTTGGCCTACGGCATGGAGTCCATCACCAACCTCATCGTGCGCAGGCCCTACGGAAGCGGCGGCACCACCATCGCCCTGAACGCACACGGCGATGTGGTGCCCCCCGGCGAAGGCTGGACGCACGACCCTTACGGTGCGGAGATCGTCGATGGCGCCATGTACGGCCGCGCCACCGCCGTGAGCAAGAGCGACTTCGCCAGCTTCACCTTCGCGGTGCGCGCGCTGGAAGCCGCCGCCAAGCCCTCGCGGGGCGCGGTGGAACTGCACTTCACTTACGACGAGGAATTCGGTGGCGAACTCGGCCCCGGCTGGCTGCTGCAAAAGGGGCTCACCAAGCCCGACCTGATGATCGCCGCCGGCTTCAGCTACGAAGTGGTCACCGCCCACAACGGCTGCCTGCAGATGGAAGTGACCGTGCACGGCAAGATGGCCCACGCGGCCGTGCCCCACACCGGCGTGGACGCGCTGCAGGGTGCGGTGCACATCCTGAACGCACTGTATGCGCAGAACGACGAGTACAAGAAGGTCACGTCCAAGGTGGCGGGCATCAAGCACCCGTACCTGAACGTGGGCCGCATCGAGGGCGGCACCAACACCAACGTCGTGCCCGGCAAGGTGATGTTCAAGCTCGACCGCCGCATGATCCCCGAAGAGAACCCGGTGGAGGTCGAAGCCGCCATCCGCCGCGTGATCGAGCAGGCCGCGGGCGAGCGCGCGGGCATCAGCGTGGACATCAAGCGCCTGCTGCTGGCCAACGCCATGACCCCGCTGGCCGGCAACCAGCCGCTGGTGGACGCCATCCAGAAGCATGCGCAGGCCGTGATCGGCGAGCCCGTGCCCGCGGTGGGCACGCCGCTGTACACCGATGTGCGCCTGTATGTGGAGCGCGGCATCCCGGGCGTGATCTACGGCTCCGGCCCGCGCACCGTGCTCGAATCGCACGCAAAGCGCGCCGACGAGCGCCTGCAGCTCGAAGACCTGCGCCGCGCCACCAAGGTGATTGCGCGCTCGCTGAGCGACCTGCTGGCCTGATCCGATCTCGCTCTCAGGCGCTGCGCCGTGCCCGCCGCGCCTGGGCCAGCCGCGAAAGCCGCTGCACCAGGGCCGGGTACTGCGATTCGGACGTATTGCCGTAGCCCAGCACCAGGCCGTTGTCCTCGGGCCGAGCGCGCAGGGCAAACCGCGACAGTGGTGCCGGCGCCATGTCGTAGGCGCGGGCCGCCTCGGCAATCGCCTGGTCGGGGTATTCGGGCGGCAGGCGCACCGTGAGGTGCATGCCGCTGTCGCCCCCCAGCACCGCATGGGGCACGGCCAGGTGCTGCGCCAGCGCATCGCGCAGCAGCGCCTGCCGGCCCCGGTACAGGCGCCGCATGCGCCCCAGGTGCCGGCTGAACTGCCCGCTGTCGATGAACTCCGCCAGCGCCAGCTGCTCATGGCGATGCCCGCCGCGCAGGGTCTCCTTGAGCAGCGGCGCGGCCGCTGCGGCCAGAGCCTGCGGCAGCACCACAAAGCCCAGCCGCAAGGAAGGGAACAGCGTCTTGCTGAATGTGCCCACGTACATCACCGGCGCCTGTGGCACCAGGCCCTGCATGGCACCAATGAGTTCGCCCGCGTGGCGGAACTCGCTGTCGTAGTCGTCCTCGATGATCCAGGCGCCACAGTCCTGCGCCTGCCGGATCAGCGCGAGCCGGCGGGCCACGGGCAGCACCCCGCCCGTGGGGTACTGGTGCGACGGCGTGGTGTAGATGAGCCGGGGCGGCGCCGCCGACCATGCATCGGCAGGCACCACCAGGCCCGCGCCATCGACCCGCAGGGCTTCGACCTTCAGGTCTCCGCACTGGAAGGCGGTCTGCGCCCCCCGGTAGCCCGGGTCCTCCACCCAGGCGGTGTCGCCCGGGTTGGTGACCAGCCGCACGCACAGGTTCAGCGCCTCCTGCGCGCCTTCGGTGATGACCACCTGCCCCGTCTCGCAGCGCACGCCGCGTGCCACCGCCAGGTGCCGCATGATGGCGCCCTGCAAGGCGGGCTCGCCCGCCGGATTGCCATAGCCCAGGGCCGACACGCCAGATGCCTTGAAGGCGCGGTCAAAACAGCTCTTCCATGCGCTCAGGGGGAACCGCGCCAGCGCCGGCACGCCCGGCCTGAAAGCCAGGGTCTCGGCCGCATCGGCAAAGCGGCTGACCACCCGCGTGCCGCGCTCGGACAGGCGGGGCGGCGCTGCGCGTGCGGGGTCCGCATGGCCCCGGGCCCGGCTGCGGTCCAGCGCGGACACCTTGGTGCCCCGGCGGCTCAGCGCGATGTAGCCCTCGGCCCCCAGCTGCTCATAGACCGCTGTCACGCTATTGCGCGAAACGCCCAGGTCCACCGCCAGATCCCGCGACCCCGGCAGGCGGCAGCCCGAAGGGAAGCGCCCATCCAGGATGGCATCGCGGATGCGGGTCAGGAGCTGGCGCTGCAGCGAGTCGCCCTGCCGGTCGCGCACCAGCGGGGCCTCCAGCAGGACATGGCGGACGGGGTCGATGGCGGGGAGGCGTTGGGTCATGGTGGCCGGTGAAAAACCACCAGTTCACAGCCTCGGTGGCACCATCAGATTGTGCACGAGTGGATCTTTTGAATGGTCCACAAGAATCCTAGAGTCACCGGTTCAGCCTCTCTTTTTTTGACCCTTCGACCGCGCAATTCCATGTCCACCTCCATGAATGATCTCGCCCAGCCCATTGGTACCCCCGTGCCCGGCTGGACACCCCGCCCCCAGCCCGGCGCCGTCACCCTGGTGGGCCGCCACTGCCAGCTGGAGCCGCTGCAGGCCGACCGCCACGCGGCCGACCTGGATGCGGCCTACCGGCTCGCGCCGGACCCACGCGCCTGGACCTACATGTTCACCGGCCCGTTCGACACCCCCGAGGACTACGGCCGCTACGCACACACCGCCGCGCTCAGCACCGACCCGCGCCACTTCGCGGTGGTGGACAAGGCCACGGGCAAGGCCGTGGGCACCCTGGCGCTGATGCGCATCGATCCCACCCATGGCGCCATCGAGGTCGGCAACGTGATGTTTTCGCCCCTGCTCCAGCAGACACCCGCCTCCACGGAGGCGCAGTTCCTGCTCATGGCCTACGTGTTCGACACGCTGGGGTATCGCCGCTACGAGTGGAAGTGCGACAGCCTCAATGCCCCTTCGCGGCGCACCGCCGCGCGCCTGGGATTCCAGTTCGAGGGCATCTTCCGCCAGGCCGTGGTCTACAAGGGCCGCAACCGCGACACCGCCTGGTTTTCCATCATCGACACCGAATGGCCTGGTTTGCGGCAGGCGTTCGAGGCCTGGCTGTCGGAAGACAACCAGGATGCGCAGGGGCGCCAGCGGCGCTCGCTGACCCAGGTGCGCGAATCACTGGGCCCAGGGGCTTCGCAACCACCGCGCTGAGGCATCGAGGAGCGCGGCCCCGTGCCGCATTCTTCTGCACAGAAAGCGGGAATGACGGGCATACACAGGCTGCATACTCAATCGGCATAACCCGCCGCCCGCACGCAGCGCGGGCCCACCCTACACTTGCCGCGGGCGCCCTTCACAGGGTCCACCCGCCCTCCCCTTCCTACAGAGCAAAAAACCATCTCAGGAGCATCACCCATGAACATCCGACACACGCTGCTCGCCTCCAGCCTGGCGCTGGCGCTGGCCAGCCTCACGGCCTGCGGCAGCACACCCACCACGGCAGCAGCGCCCGCACCCGCCGTACAGCAGACCGCATCGGCCCAGGCCGCCAGCGCCGCGTACGACTTCGACATGGACGTGTTCCACCCCGTGGTGGCACGCAACGGCATGGTCGCCACCGAGCAGGAGCTGGCCTCGCAGATCGGCCTCGACATCCTGAAAGCCGGTGGCAACGCGGTGGACGCCGCCGTCGGCATCGGCTTTGCGCTGGCCGTGGCCCTGCCCAATGCGGGCAACCTGGGCGGCGGCGGGTTCATGGTGGTGCACGACGCCAAGACCGGCAAGAGCGTGGCTCTGGACTTCCGCGAAGTGGCGCCCATCAAGGCCACGCGCGACATGTATCTGGATGCCAAGGGCAACGTGGTGGACGGCAAGTCGCTGTACACGCACTACGCCGTGGGCGTGCCCGGCACCGTGGCCGGCATGGAGCACGCGCTCAAGACCTGGGGCACCCTGCCCCTGTCGCGTGTGATCGCACCCGCCATCGAGTTGGCCGACAAGGGCTTCCCGGTGAGCGAAACGCTGGCCAAGATCCTGCAGCAGGAAAAGAAGAACATGGGCAAATGGCCCGCCACCCAGGCCATCTTCTGGAAGAACGGCGAACCGCTGAAGGTGGGCGACCCGCTGGTGCAGAAAGACCTGGCCCAGTCCATGCGCCTGATCGGCCAGCAGGGCGCCAAGGCGTTCTACGAAGGCGAGATCGCCCAGAAGATCGCGGCCGAGATGGCCCCGCACGCAGGCGCCATCAGCCTGCAGGACCTGCGCGAATACAAGGTGGCCGAGCGCGTGCCCACGCGCGGCACCTACCGGGGCTACGAAATCGTGACCATGCCGCCACCCTCCTCCGGCGGCCCGCACCTGGTGCAGATCCTGAACATGCTGGAGCCCCTGCCCCTGGCCCAGTGGGGCCCCAACAGCGCGCAGACCATCCACTACATGGCCGAGAGCATGAAGCTCGCCTACGCCGACCGCGCCGAGTACCTTGGCGACCCGGATTTCGTGAAGATTCCCCTGAAGGGCCTGACCTCCAAGCGCTACGCCGAATCCCTGGCCAAGGGCATCGACGCCAACACCGCACGCAGCGGCAAGAGCATCAAGCCCGGCCAGCCCCAGCCGTATGAGAGCGACCAGACCACCCACTACTCGGTGGTGGACAAGGCCGGCAACGCCGTGGCCGTGACGTACACGCTGAACACCAACTTCGGCAGCGGCATCGTCGCCAAGGGCACGGGCATCCTGCTCAACAACGAGATGGACGACTTCTCGGCCAAGCCCGGCGTGGCCAATGCCTACGGCCTCGTCGGCGGCGACGCCAACGCGGTGGCCGCCAAGAAGCGCCCCCTGTCGTCGATGACACCCACCCTGGTGCTGAAGGACGGCAAGCCCACGCTGGTGACCGGCAGCCCTGGCGGCGCGCGCATCATCACCACGGTGCTGCAGACGGTGGTGAACACCATCGACTTCGGCATGAACCCCGCCGAAGCCGCTGCCGCCCCCCGCGTGCACCACCAGTGGACACCCGACGAGCTGCGCGTGGAAAAGGGCCTCTCGCCCGACACCATCGCGCTCCTCAAGCAGCGCGGCCACAACATCGCAGTCAAGCCGTCGATGGGCCGCACGCAGACCATCCAGATCCGTGGCGGCGCGCTGTACGGATACTCGGACCCGCGCAACCCGGATGGGAAGACGCTGGGGTATTGATTGCTCCTGAATCAATAGCTAACCGCGCTTGATGGACAAGCGCTGGCAGCCATTTTTTCAAAGATCCCGCTCGCCGAAAGGCCAGCGGGATTTTTCATGGCGGCCCGCATCAGGCCGGCACTGCCTGCCCGATCTCGAAGTTCGCCATCTTCTCCAGCGCCCGCACCATCGCCGAGTGGTCCCACCCCTGGCCGCCATGCGCCACGCAGGCATTGAACAGCTCCTGCGCCATGGCCGTATTGGGCAGCGGCACGCCCAGCGCCCGCGCGCTCGACAGCGCAAGGTTCAAGTCCTTCTGGTGCAACCCGATGCGAAAACCGGGGTCGAAGGTGCGCCGGATCATGCGCTCGGCATGTACCTCCAGGATCTTGGACGAGGCGAAGCCGCCCAGCAGCGCCTGGCGCACGCGGGCTGGGTCGGCGCCCGCGCGGGCGGCGAAGAGCAGCGCTTCGGCCACGGCCTCGATGTTCAGGGCGACGATGATCTGGTTGGCCACCTTGGCGGTCTGTCCGTCGCCGTTGCCGCCCACCAGGGTGATGTTCTTGCCCAGGCGCTCGAACAGCGGCCGGACGCGCTCGAACACCGCTTCGGGGCCGCCGACCATGATGGACAGCGTGGCGTTCTTCGCGCCCAGCTCGCCGCCGGAGACGGGCGCATCCAGGTACTGCGCGCCCACGGCCTCGGTGCGCGCCGCGAAGTCCTTGGTGGCCACGGGCGAGATGGAGCTCATGTCCACCACCACCTTGGCCGTGCTGCCTTTCAGACCCTGGGCCACGCCGTCGGCGCCGAACAGCACCTTCTCCACATCGGGCGTGTCGGGCAGCATCAGAAAGATGATGTCGGCCCGCTCGGCCACGCCGCGCGCCGTGGTGCACTGCGTGGCGCTGCTCTGTGCGATCTGCGGCGCCACGCGGCCGCGCGTGTGCACGTACAGCTGGTGGCCGGCGGCGATGAGGTGGCCGCACATGGGCGCACCCATGATGCCCAGGCCGATGAAGCCGAGTTTGAGGGGGGTGTCGGTCATGTTCTTTTTCTCCTTGTGTTGTGGTGATTCGTCCATCCGCGGGTTGTGACTCATGCGGTGAGCGCCGTGCGCCAACCCAGGCCGACTTCGGTGGTGCGCGTGGGCTTGTATTCACAACCGACCCAGCCGTCATAGCCCAGCCGGTCCAGGTGTGCGAACAGGTAGCGGTAGTTGATCTCGCCCGTGCCCGGCTCGTTGCGGCCGGGGTTGTCCGCCAACTGCACGTGGCCGATGCGCGGCAGGTGCTTTTGCAGCGTGGCGGCGATTTCGCCTTCGGTGCGCTGCGCGTGGTAGATGTCGTACTGCACGAAGGCGTTGCTGGCGTCCACTTCGCCCAAGATGTCCAGTGCCTGGTCCGTGCGGGTCAGGTAGAAACCCGGGATGTCGAACGGGTTGATGGGCTCGATCAGCAGACGCAGGCCAGCGGCCTTCAGCTCGGTGGCCGCAAAGCGCAGGTTCTCGACCAGGGTGCGGCGCAGCACGTCGGCCGCCACACCGGCAGGCGCCTTGCCCGCCAGGCAGTTGAGCTGGTGCACACCCAGGGCCTTGGCGTAGGTGACGGCCTGGGCCACACCCGCTCGGAACTCGGCGATGCGATCGGGGTGGCAGGCGATGCCGCGCTCTCCTGCGGCCCAGTCGCCGGCGGGCAGGTTGTGCAGCACGATCTGCAGCCGGTGTGTGTCGATGCGCGCGCGGATGTCCTCCGCCGCAAACTCGTAGGGAAAGAGGAACTCCACGGCCTCAAAGCCCGTGCGCGCAGCGCGCTCGAAGCGATCGAGAAAAGGCACCTCGGTGAACAGCATGCTGAGGTTGGCAGCAAAACGGGGCATGAAAAAGTCTCCGGTATCGGTGAAAAGAGAATGGAGGCTGGGGCGGGCTCCTGGCCAGCAACCTTTCGGGCCAAGCCTGTCGGAGCCAGGGCGCAGGGGCGGCCTTCGACAGACTCCGGGCGGACGGTTGGCGGGATAGATCTGCCCCGACGGGCGCTGCATCAATCCAGCATGGCCAGCGCACTGGGCGCGTCGGCCGGTTGCGTCGCCAGTTCCTCGAACTCGACGATGTTGTCGATCTCGGTGCCCATGGCGATGTTGGTCACGCGCTCCAGGATCACCTCGATGACCACGGGCGTTGCGTGCTCGGCCATCCAGGCCTCGGCCTGGGCGAGGGCGGGCGCGAACTCCTCGGGGCGGTGCACGCGGATGGCCTTGCAGCCCAGGCCCTCGACCACCTTCACGTGGTCCACGCCGTAGCCGCGCGCCACCTCGCCCTCGGGCATGTTCACGTTGTCGAACGCGAGCTGCACGCAGTAGTCGATGCTGAAGGTTCGCTGCGCCTGGCGGATCAGGCCCAGGTAGCTGTTGTTGACCAGCACGTGGAGGTAGGGCAGCTTGAACTGCGCGCCCACGGCCAGCTCCTCGATCATGAACTGGAAGTCGTAGTCGCCCGACAGCGCCACGATCTTGCGCGCCGGGTCGGCCACGCGCACGCCCAGGGCGGCGGGCACCGTCCAGCCCAGCGGCCCAGCCTGGCCGCAGTTGATCCAGTGGCGCGGCTGGTACACGTGCAGGAACTGCGCGCCCGCGATCTGCGACAGGCCGATGGTGGAGACGTAGCACACGTCCTTGCCCAGCGCGCGGTTCATGCACTGGTACACGCGCTGCGGCTTCATGGGCACGCTGTCGAAGTGGGTCTTGCGCAGGTAGTCCACGCTGTGCTTGCGGCCCAGGCATTCGGCGGCCCAGCCGCTGCGGTCCTTCAGGCGCCCCGCGGCCTGCCATTCGCGCGCCACGTCCACGAAGAGCCTGAGCGCGGCGCCCGCGTCCGAGACGATGCCGAAGTCCGGCGCGAACACGCGGCCGATCTGCGTGGGCTCGATGTCCACGTGCACGAACTTGCGGCCCCGGGTGTAGACATCGACCGAGCCCGTGTGCCGGTTGGCCCAGCGGTTGCCGACGCCCAGCACGAAGTCGCTGGCCAGCATCGTGGCGTTGCCGTAGCGCTGGCTGGTCTGCAGGCCGCACATGCCGGCCATGAGCGGGTGGTCGTCGGGGATGCTGCCCCAGCCCATGAGCGTGGGGATCACCGGCACGCCCAGCACCTCGGCAAACTCCACCAGCAGGCCGGATGCATCGGCGTTGATGATGCCGCCGCCCGCGACGATCAGCGGGCGCTCGGCGTCGTTCAGCATGGCCAGCGCCTTCTCGATCTGGGCACGCGTGGCGGCGGGCTTGTAGGGCACCAGGGGTTCGTAGGTGTCGGGGTCGAACTCGATCTCGGCCAGTTGCACGTCGATGGGCAGGTCGATAAGCACCGGCCCGGGCCGGCCGGAGCGCATGAGGTGGAACGCCTGCTGGAACGCCTGCGGCACCTGCGCGGGCTCCAGCACCGTGGTGGCCCACTTGGTCACGCTCTTGGCGATGGTGGCGATGTCCACGGCCTGGAAGTCTTCCTTGTGCAGGCGGGCGCGTGGCGCCTGGCCGGTGATGCACAGGATGGGGATGGAATCCGCGCTGGCCGAGTACAGGCCGGTGACCATGTCGGTGCCGGCCGGGCCGCTGGTGCCGATGCACACGCCGATGTTGCCGGCCACGGCGCGGGTGTAGCCCTCGGCCATGTGGCTGGCGCCCTCGACATGGCGCGCCAGGATGTGGCCGATGCCGCCATGCGCCTTCAGCGCCGCGTACAGCGGGTTGATGGCGGCGCCGGGCACGCCGAACGCGACGCTCACGCCTTCCTTCTCGAGCACCTTCACGGCCGCTTCGATTGCCTTCATTCTTGCCATTGCTTGACCTCCTTGTGGATGGTCAAACTTTAGGCAAGCCCCTCGGTGGGCGGAAGGTGGCGATGGACCATAAAATTTATTCCAGCCAGGAATAAATCTGGACAGCAACAGGAGACAGACCATGGACCGCCTCGATGCCATGCAGATGTTCGTGCGCGTGGTGGAGACCGGCAGCTTCACCAAGGTGGCGCGGGAGTTCGCCACCACGCAGCCCACGGTGACCAAGCAGGTCGCCGCCATGGAGGCGCACCTGAAGGTGCGGCTGCTCAACCGCAACACGCGCGGCGTGAGCCTGACCGAGCCCGGCGCGCTGTACTACGAAAAGTGCAAGGCCATCGTGACCGATGTGGCCGAGGCCGAGAGCGTGGTGCGCGTGCGCCAGACACAGGTGCACGGCCAGCTGCGCGTGGGCAGCTCGGTCGCGTTCGGGCGGCGCGTGGTGGTGCCGCTGGCGCTGGAGTTCATGGCGCAGAACCCGCAGGTGCAGCTGGACCTGAGCTTCGAGGACCGTTATACCGACCTGGTGGCCCAGGGCATCGACGTGGCGATCCGCCTGGGCAAGCTCGCCGACTCGGCCCTGGGTGCGCGCACGCTGGGCATGAACCCCTGGGTGCTGGTGGCCTCGCCCACCTACCTGCGCCGCCACGGCACGCCGCGCCGGCCGTCGGACCTGAAGGACCACGCCACGCTGATCTACAGCAGCGTGCAGGGCAACGACCTGTGGCGGCTGCGCAATGCGAGCGGCGAGGCGGTGTCGGTGCCCGTCACGGGGCGGCTGCGCTCCAACAACCTCTCGGCCCTGCTGGCGGCGGCGCGCGCGCACATGGGCATCGCGGCGCTGCCGCACTACGTGGCGGTCGAATCGCTGGCCGCCGGGCGCGTGGTGGAGGTGCTCAAGACCTGCCGCCTGCCCGAGCAGGAGATCCATGCGGTGTACCCGTCGCCGCGCCTGGTGCCGCAGAAGGTGCAGGCCTTCGTCGCGTTTTTGCAGGGGCGCTTCGGCAAGGACTGGGTGGCGTCCTTGCCGCGCGAAGGCTTGTCAAAAAAGTGAGCTGCCCGCGCTTGCCAGTCAACGGTTTCAGGCATTTATTGCTTGAAACCCTGGCAAGACAAGCGCGAGCCGCTACAAAATCAGGATCGCCCGGAAGTCGTTGACATTGGTGTGCGTGGGCCCCGTGATGACGAGGTCGCCCAGCGCCTCGAAGTAGCCATAGGCGTCGTTGCGGTCCAGGTGGTCCGTGACGGAGAGGCCCTGCGCGGCAGCGCGCGCCAGGGTGTCGGGCGCGACGCGGGCACCGGCGTTGTCTTCCACGCCGTCGATGCCGTCCGTGTCCGCCGCCAGCGCCCACACGCCCGCCTGCCCTTGCAGCGCCTGCGCCAGCCCCATGCAGAACTCGCCCGCCCGGCCGCCCCGGCCCCTGGGGGCGCCAGGTGGCCGCTGCCGCACGGTGACGGTGGTCTCGCCGCCCGAGAGGATCACGCAGGGCCGCGCGAACGGCTGGCCGTGGCGCGCCACGGCACGGGCCAGCGCGGCGTGCACCTTGCCCACCTCGCGCGATTCGCCCTCGATCTCGTCCGAGAGGATGTAGGCCGGCACGCCCGCCGCGCGCGCGGCCTCGGCCGCGGCCTCCAGCGACTGCTGCGGCGTGGCCGTCATGTGCACGGCGTGGCCTGCGAACACGGCGTCGCCGGGCTTGGGGGTTTCCAGATCACCCGCCTCCAGCGCGGCACGCACGCTGTCGGGGATGTCGATGCGATAACGCGCCAGGATGGCCAGCGCGTCCGCGCAGGTCGTGGCGTCGGGCACGGTGGGGCCGCTGGCGATGACCGAGGGGTCGTCCCCCGGCACGTCGCTGATGGTGAGCGTGACCACGCGCGCTGGCGCGCAGGCCGCCGCCAGCCGCCCGCCCTTGATGCGCGAGAGGTGCTTGCGCACGCAGTTCATCTCGTCGATGGCGGCGCCGCTCTCCAGCAGCGCCTTGTTGATGCGCTGCTTGTCCTCGAGCGTCAGGCCCTCGGCCGGCAGCGTGAGCAGGGCCGAGCCGCCGCCCGAGATCAGGCACAGCACGAGGTCGTTCCCGGTCAGCCCCCGGGTGCATTCGAGCATGCGCTGCGCGGCGGCCAGGCCCGCCGCGTCGGGCACGGGGTGGGCGGCCTCCACCACTTCGATGCGCTGCGCCAGCCCCTCGGGGCGCGGCGGCGTGTGGTGGTAGCGCGTGACCACGAGGCCCGACAGCGGCGCGTCGGCGGGCCACAGCGCCTCCACGGCCTGCGCCATGGCGCCACCGGCCTTGCCCGCGCCCAGCACCAGGGTGCGGCCGCCGCTCTCGCGGCTGGGCGGCGCGGGCAGGAAAGCTGCGGTGTTGTGCAGCGGCAGCGCGCGGCGCACGGCCACGCGGTACAGGTATTCGAGGAAGTCTCCGCCCTGGCGGACGGGATCGGGCACGGGGTCGTTGCGGGTCATGGGTGGTCTCCGCGGGCGATTGTGGCGCACCACGCCCGGCGATACCCCGCGCGCAAGTCAAAAGAACTTCAACCGCCCACGCCGGCGGCAGGGCTCCACGCACCCGTGCGGGCGCACTGAGGCCCCTTCCCGGGCAGGCCCCAGCCCGGGATAACCCCATGTTCCGGGCGGCCGCACTTGTCTACAGTTCTTGTATGCAAGATTGATCGCCATGCAAGTTCCTTCCTTTTCAAAGGGTTTCCCATGCTCCGCTTCCTCAACTCCCTGTTTGGCCGGGTGATCCTGGCCCTGATTGCCGGCGTGGCCGTCGGGCTGTTCTGGCCCGATACCGCCGTGCAGCTCAAGCCCCTGGGCGACGGCTTCATCAAGCTCATCAAGATGCTGATTCCGCTCATCGTCTTTTGCGTGGTGGTGCACGGCATCGCCGGCACAGGCGACCTCAGGCGCGTGGGCCGCGTGGGCGTCAAGTCGCTGATCTACTTCGAGGTCGTCACGTCCATCGCGCTGGTGCTCGGCCTGGCGCTCGCGTTCTGGTTCGAACCCGGCGTGGGCATGAACATCGACCCCAAGGCGCTCGACCCCAAGGCCATGGGCGCCTATGCGGAAAACGCGAGCAAGCTCACCGGCGGCGGCTTCAGCGACTTCTTGCTCAAGCTCATCCCCACCACGGCCGTGAGCGCCTTCGCCAATGGCGACGTGCTGCAGGTGCTGCTGTTCTCCATCGTCTTCGGCTGCGCGCTGGCGCTGATGGGCGAGCGTGGCGCGCGGGTCACCACCCTCATCGAAGACCTGTCGCACGTGCTCTTCAAGACCATGGGCCTGATCATCAAGCTGGCGCCGCTGGGCGTGCTGGGCGCCATCGCCTTCACGGTGGGCAAGTACGGCATCGGCTCGCTCAAGCAGCTGGGCATGCTGGTGGTGCTGTTCTATGCGGCGGTGTTCCTGTTCGTGGTGGTGGTGCTGGGCCTCATCATGCGTTTCTCGGGCTTCAGCCTGTTCAAGCTGCTGCGCTACCTGCGCGAGGAGCTGGCCGTGGTGTTCGCCACCACCTCGTCCGACAGCGTGCTGCCGCAGATCATGGCAAAGCTCAAGCACCTGGGCATCCGCGATTCGACCGTGGGCCTGGTCATCCCCACGGGCTATTCGTTCAACCTGGACGCTTTCTCGATCTACATCACGCTGGCCGCCGTGTTCATCGCCCAGGCCACGAACACGCCGATCTCGATGGCCGACCTGCTCACCATCCTGGCGATCTCGCTGGTCACGTCCAAGGGCGCGCACGGCGTGCCGGGCTCGGCCATCGTGGTGCTGGCCGCCACGCTGCAGGCGATTCCCGCCATCCCGGCCATCGGCCTCGTGCTGGTGCTGTCGGTGGACTGGTTCATGGGCATCGCCCGCGCCCTGGGCAACCTGATCGGCAACTGCGTGGCCACCGTGGCCGTGGCGGCCTGGGAAGGCGACATCGACCGCGAACGGGCCCACGCCGTGCTGGACGGCCGCGAGCCGCCGCTGCCGCGCGCCTGACAGGGCCCCGCCCCCCCACCACGCGACAATCCGGCCATGAGCATCAACCAGACCCAGATCACCCAGCAGGTGGTGGAATCCATCCTCGCCCAGAAGCTCGCCCCGGGCGAGCGCCTGGGCGAGCAGGAACTGGCCGATCTCTTCGGCGTGAGCCGCACCCTGGTGCGCGAAGCCCTCATGCAGCTGCAGGCGCGCGGCTTCGTCGAGGTGCGCCCGCGCCGGGGCTGGTATGTGGTGGAGCCCTCGGTGGAGGACGCGCGCGATGCCTTCTCGGCACGGCGCATCATCGAGTCGGGCATCCTGGCGGACGCGGGCCGGCCGCTGCAGGCCGTGACGCGCCGCCTGCGCGCCCACATCGCGCAGGAACAGCAGGCCATCGAGGGCGCCGACGCCGCGACGCGCGCCTTCCTGCTGGCGGACTTCCATGTCTGCCTGGCCGAGGCGATGGGCCACCGCAGCCTCAGCGACATCCTGCGCGACCTCACGGCGCGCACCACGCTGGCGGCGTCGCTCTACCAGTCGCGGCACGAGGCGAGCCAGTCCTGCGCCGAACACGCGGCCATCGTGCAGGCGCTGGAGGCCGGCGACACCGCCCTGGCGCGCGAACGCATGCTCACGCACATCGGCCATGTGGAAGGCGCGCTGAACCCCACCGAGCCCCTGGTGCGGGACCGCCTGCGCGACTCGCTCACACCGCTGGGCAAGCGCGCGCCGGCCGGTCCCTAGCGGCCGGGCCGCCCCCCTCCCTTGCGGCGGCCCCGGCCGACCGCTCCTTTTTTTCGTGCGGCGCGCGAGGCCCTGGCACGCCCTAGGGTTTACCTTGATCAACGGCCGGGCTAATGTGTATACGATTTTTGTATGGACAACTGTGCACCATCTGATGCGCCGTCTCCACCCCTGAATCCCCACACCCCCGTCAACCCAAAGGAACCTCCCATGCACCCGCCCGTACATCCCGTGGACGAACATTTGCCGGTGGGCCGGCTCACGGCCCTGGGCCTGCAACACGTGCTGGTGATGTATGCCGGCGCCGTGGCCGTGCCCCTCATCGTGGGCCGGGCCCTCAACCTCACTCCCGACCAGGTGGCCAAGCTCATCTCGGCGGACCTGTTCGTCTGCGGGCTCGTCACCCTGATCCAGGCCCTGGGCGCGTCGCGCTGGTTCGGCATCCAGCTGCCGGTGATGATGGGCGTGACCTTCGCCTCCGTCGCGCCCATGGTGTCGATGGCGCAGAGCACGGGCGGCACGGCCGGCGCCGGGCTGATCTTCGGATCGGTGATCGGCGCGGGGGTCATCTCGATCCTGATCGCGCCCCTGGTCAGCCGCATGCTGCGGTTCTTCCCCCCCGTGGTCACCGGCACCATCATTGCCACCATCGGCATCAGCCTCATGCGCGTGGGGATCAACTGGATCTTTGGCAACCCGGTGGGCCCCACGGCCCCCAGCATGGTGAACCCCGAGCACCTCAAGTGGCTCACCGAGATGCAGTCCGCGGCGGGCGCTCCGGGCTCGTCGCTGCCCCCCGTCCCCAAGGGATTCGCCGTGGTGCCCACGGTGCCCAACCCGCGCTACGCGGACCTCACGGGCGTCGGCATTTCGGCCCTGGTGCTGGTCTCCATCCTGCTGATCGCCAAGTTCGCCAAGGGGTTCATCGCCAACATCTCGGTGCTGCTGGGCATCGTCATCGGCGCCGTGGTGGCCGTGGCCATGGGGCTGATGTCGTTCGAGAAGGTGGCCAAGGCCCAGTGGTTCGACCTGGTCCTGCCCTTCGAGATCGCCAGCCCCGTGTTCGACCCCATCCTGATCCTGACGATGACCCTCGTGATGATCGTCGTGATGATCGAATCCACGGGCATGTTCCTGGCGCTGGGCGAGATGACCGACCGCAAGATCGACCAGAACGCGCTCACGCGCGGACTGCGCACCGACGGCCTGGGCACGCTGCTGGGCGGGATCTTCAACACCTTTCCGTACACCAGCTTCTCGCAGAACGTGGGGCTCGTGGCGGTCACGGGCGTCAAGAGCCGCTTTGTCTGCGTGGCGGGCGGCGTGATCCTCATCGTGCTGGGCGTGCTGCCCAAGATGGCGGCGCTGGTGGAGTCCCTGCCCACCATGGTGCTGGGGGGGGCGGGCCTGGTGATGTTCGGCATGGTGGCCGCCACGGGCATCCGCATCCTGGGCGGCGTGGACTTCAAGAACAACCGCTTCAACGCCATGATCGTGGCGGTGTCGATCGGCGTGGGCATGATCCCGCTGATCGCTCCCAACTTCCGCCAGTGGATGCCACACGCCATCCACCCCCTCATCGAATCCGGCATCCTGCTGGCCTCGATCACGGCCGTGGCGCTGAATGTGTTCTTCAATGGCGCCAGCCGCGACACCTCGGCCGCCGTGAATGCGGCCCGCCAGGCCGACGCACATTGATGGAGGGGCCCGCGGCCGCGCGCCACCCCGGCGCCGGGGCGGGCCGGCGGCATCGGGCAGCCGGCCCCGCCGCAGCAAAACACCTGTGACCAAGGCAGATGGAATGGGCGGCCGAACGCGCAACGCAGAGTGCCTCCGCAACGGCGTGCGCGGGGGCGACGTGGAAGCCCGCAGCCCGCGCAAGCCCCACCCACGCCCGGCCCGCGCTGCCCCTGCCGCTGCGCGGGCCCTCCACGGGCCCCGCGCGCGCCCGGGCGGCCGGTATCCCGCGAGGGGCGGATTCCATGCAATGAAGGCATTAACCCCCATTCCGGCGCCTCCTGCCATGGGGTAAGCTCATTTGGCATTTTGCTGAGCATCTCCAGGATTTCCGTATGACCCAGACACTTTCCGCCGCCGAAGAGGCCCTGCGCGACGCCGCGCGCGAGTACCACCGCAACCCCAGCCGGGGCAAGATTTCGGTCACTCCCACCAAGCCCCTGTCCAACCAGCGCGACCTGTCGCTGGCGTACTCGCCCGGCGTGGCCTACCCCTGCCTGGACATCCAGGCCGACCCGTCCAAGGCGTTCGACTACACCTCGCGCGGCAACCTCGTGGGCGTGATCACCAACGGCACCGCCGTGCTGGGCCTGGGCGACATCGGCCCGCTGGCCGGCAAGCCGGTGATGGAGGGCAAGGGCTGCCTGTTCAAGAAGTTCGCGGGCGTCGACGTGTTCGACATCGAACTGGCCGAGCGCGACCCGGACAAGCTGGTGGAGATCATCGCCGCGCTGGAACCCACGCTGGGCGGCATCAACCTCGAGGACATCAAGGCTCCCGAGTGCTTCTACATCGAAAAGCAGCTGTCCGACCGGCTGAACATTCCCGTCTTCCACGACGACCAGCACGGCACGGCCATCATCTCCAGCGCCGCGCTGCTCAACGGCCTGGAGCTGGTGGGCAAGGACATCGGCGCGGTGAAGATCGCCGTCTCGGGCGCGGGCGCGGCCGCGATTGCCTGCGTGGGCGTGATGGTGGGCCTGGGCGTGAAGGTGGAAAACATCTTCATGTGCGACTCCAAGGGCGTGATCTATGAAGGCCGCCCCGGCGGCTACGACGAATCCAAGGCGCGCTACGCCCAGAAGACCGACGCGCGCACGCTGGCCGACGCCGTCCACGGCGCGGATGTCTTCCTGGGCTGCTCGGCCCCAGGCGTGCTCACGGCCGAGATGGTCAAGACGATGGCCGACAGACCCATCATCCTGGCCCTGGCCAACCCCGAGCCCGAGATCCGCCCCGAACTCGCCAAGGCCATCCGCCCCGACTGCATCATCGCCACGGGCCGCTCGGACTATCCCAACCAGGTCAACAACGTCCTGTGCTTCCCCTACATCTTCCGGGGCGCGCTCGACTGCGGCGCCACGAAGATCACCGAGGCGATGAAGCTTGCCTGCGTGCGCCAGATCGCCGACCTGGCCAAGGCCGACATCAGCGAAGAGGTGGCCAGCGCCTATGCGGGCAAGGAGCTCACCTTCGGCCCGGACTACCTGATCCCCACGCCGTTCGACTCGCGCCTGATCCTCAAGATCGCGCCCGCCGTGGCGAAGGCCGCGGCCGAATCGGGCGTGGCCACGCGCCCCATCACCGACATGGAGGCCTACAAGGAGGCCCTGTCGCGCTTCGTCTACCAGACCGGCATGCTGATGCGCCCCGTGATCAACGCGGCCAAGGCCCTGCCGGACGCGCAAAAGCGCGTGGCCTATGCCGACGGCGAGGACGAGCGCGCGCTGCGTGCCGCGCAGATGGCCATCGACGACAAGATCGCCGTGCCCATCCTGATCGGCCGCCCCGCCGTCATCGCCGCCCGCATCGAGAAGGCCGGCCTGCGCATGCGCCTGGGACAGGACGTGGAAGTGTGCAACCCCGAGGACGACCCCCGGTTTCGCCAGTACTGGGAGCACTACCACCAGCTCATGAAGCGCAACGGCGCCACGCCCGAGGTGGCCAAGGCCGCCGTGCGCCGCTCCAACACCATCATCGCCTCGCTGATGGTCGCCCTGGGCGATGCCGACGCCATGATCTGCGGCCTGGTGGGCACCTATGAAACGCACCTGGAACGCATCCACAGCATCCTGGGCCGCGAGGAGGGCGTGAACGACTACGCCGCGCTCAACGCGCTGATGACCAACCGGGGCACGCTCTTCATCGCCGACACCTATGTGAACGAGAACCCCACGGCCCAGCAGCTGGCGGACATCGCCTGGATGTCGGTGCAGGAGGTGCAACGCTTTGGCCTGCCGGCCAAGGTCGCCTTCCTGTCGCACTCCAGCTATGGCTCGTCCAAGCGCGCCTCGGCCCGCAAGATGCGCGAGGCGCGCGACCTGTTCGTGGCCGCCCACCCCGGGATCGAATGCGACGGCGAACTGCATGGCGATGCCGCGCTGGAGCCCAACATCCGCAACGCCTACATGGCGGACTCCACGCTCACCGATTCGGCCAACCTGCTGATCTGCCCCAACCTGGACGCGGCCAACATCCTCTACAACGTGCTCAAGACCACGACCAGCGGCGGCGTGACCGTGGGCCCCATCCTCATGGGCGGTGCGGCCACGGCCTACATCCTCACCCCCGCCGCCACCGTGCGCCGCGTGTTCAACATGACGGCGCTGGCCGTGGCCAGCGCGGCGGCACGCCCCAAGTAAGGGCACCGCGCCGCGGGTGCAATGCCCGCGGCGCCTGCCAGCCCCCCGGCATGCACCGTGGCGGGGCCTTCAGCGCCGGAGCGGCCGGCGGGTGTGCCTGCGGCGCACCATTTCGGGAAACCCTGCATGCGCGCCTGCACCGCTTCGGTGAACAATGGTCCGCTGCCTGACATTACAACCACCAAAGCGGGCATCGTTTTTGCTGACCCTGACGGCATGGGCCCCGCGCGCCCGGCCCCACCGGTCGGTCGCCGTGTTGCCCTTCCCTCTCGCCTGCCCTTCTTGTTCTTCTTTCTTCGTCCTTGTTCTTCGCTCGCCGCGTCCCTTGCCGTCTTCTGACAGGAGCCCCCATGAAAAAACGCTCGTTCTTGCAAACCACCGTGCTGATGATGGCCGCCACCGGCCTGTTCTCGCTGGCCCAGGCGCAAACGCCCACGCCGATCAAGTTCCAGCTCGACTGGCGCTTTGAAGGCCCCGCCGCGCTCTTCCTGCAGCCCGTGGCCAAGGGCTACTTCAAGGCGGCGGGCCTGGATGTGACGGTGGATGCCGGCAACGGCTCGGGCGGCGCCGTGCAGCGCGTGGCCTCGGGCACCTACGACATGGGCTTTGCCGACCTGGCCGCCGTGATGGAGTTCCACGCCAACAATCCCGACGCGCAGAACAAGCCCGTGGCGGTGATGATGGTCTACAACAACACGCCCGCCTCCGTGATGGCGCTCAAGAAGAGCGGCATCGCCAAGCCGGCCGACCTGGCGGGCAAGAAGCTGGGCGCACCCGTGTTCGACGCGGGCCGCCGCGCGTTCCCCATCTTCCAGAAGGCCAACGCCATCGGCAGCGTGCAATGGACCGCCATGGACCCACCCCTGCGCGAGACCATGCTGGTGCGCGGCGACGTGGACGCGATCACCGGCTTCACCTTCACCTCGCTCCTGAACCTGGAGGCGCGTGGCGCCAAGGCGGCCGACGTGGTGGTGCTGCCCTATGCCGACTTCGGTGTGAAGCTCTACGGCAACGTGATCATCGCGTCGCCGAAGCTCATCAAGGAGAACCCCGCGGCCATCAAGGCCTTCCTCTCGGCCTTCGCCAAGGGCGCCAAGGAAGTGATCGCCAACCCCGGGGCGGCCATCGAGCACGTGAAGGCGCGCGACGGCATCGTGAACGTGCCGCTGGAAACGCGCCGCCTGCAACTGGCCATCGACACCGTGATCAACAGCCCCGACGCGCGCGCCGAGGGCTTTGGCCAGGCCAAGCCCGGCCGCCTGTCGCTGATGGCCTCGCAGGTGTCGGATGCGTTCAACACCAAGACGCGCGTGAACGCCGACGATGTGTGGAACGCCAGCTTCCTGCCCGGCGCGGCCGAGCTGAACATCCTGCCCAAGAAGTGAAACACACCCTGAGTCGCTTCGCGCCTTTCCCCTCTCTCACATGGCTTCGCAATCCCGGAGGGGGCCGCCCCCCATGCGGCGGGGCGGTCCTTGCACGGGGGCGCTGGCTTGAGCCTCGCCAGTTTCGTGCGGGGTGGGTGGCGCTCGGCGCTGTTGAAAACTGAAATGCATGGGCCGCTCGCCCGGCCCGGTGCGCAACCTTTATTTACGGACACCTGATGCAGGCTGCCGATTCCTATTTCGTGGATTTTCGTGACGTCTGGCTCGCCTACAACGACGAGCTGCGCGCGCAGAACCATTTCGCCGTCGAGGCCATCGACCTGCAGGTGCGGCGCGGCGAGTTCATCGCCATCGTCGGTCCTTCGGGCTGCGGCAAGTCCACCTTCATGAAGCTGGCCACGGGCCTGAAGATGCCGTCGATGGGCAAGATCCTCATCGACGGCCAGCCCGTGACCGGCCCGCTCAAGATCTCGGGCATGGCCTTCCAGGCCCCTTCGCTGCTGCCCTGGCGCACCACGGTGGACAACGTGCTGCTGCCGCTGGAGATCGTGGAGCCGTACCGCAGCAGCTTCAAGCAAAAGCGCAAGGAGTACGAGGAGCGCGCGCGCCGCCTGCTGCAGAAGGTGGGCCTGGCCGGCTACGAGGACAAGTTCCCCTGGCAGCTGTCTGGCGGCATGCAGCAGCGCGCCAGCATCTGCCGCGCGCTCATCCACGAGCCCAAGATGCTGCTGCTCGACGAGCCCTTCGGCGCGCTCGACGCGTTCACGCGCGAGGAGCTCTGGTGCATCCTGCGCGACCTGTGGACCGAACAGCGGTTCAACGTGATCCTGGTCACCCACGACCTGCGCGAGTCGGTCTTCCTGGCCGACACGGTGTACGTGATGAGCAAGAGCCCGGGCCGCTTCGTCGTCAGGAAGGAGATCGAGCTGCCGCGCCCGCGCGAGCTGGAGATCACCTACACCAAGGAATTCACCGACATCGTGCACGAGCTGCGCGGCCACATCGGCGCCCTGCGCAAGGCCGGCGCGCCCCTCCAGCAATAGATTGATCCGAGCCTGTTTCCATGCACAAGAAAACCGTAGAACGCTGGTCTCCCTGGATCCTGCTGGTCGCGATCATCCTGCTCTGGCAGATCATCTGCTCGGCCTTCAACGTGTCCGAGTTCATCTTCCCCAGCCCCTGGGCCATCGCCACCCAGTTGGTCGAGTTCGGCGGCGTCATCGCGGGCCACGCATGGCGCACCTTCTGGGTGACCATGGCCGGCTTTGGCATCGCCATCGTGGTGGGGGTGCTGCTGGGCTTCGTGATCGGCAGTTCGCGCATCGCCTACGCGGCGGTCTATCCACTGATGACCGCCTTCAACGCGCTGCCCAAGGCGGCGTTCGTGCCCATCCTGGTGGTGTGGTTCGGCATCGGCGTGGGGCCGGCCATCCTCACGGCGTTCCTCATCAGCTTCTTCCCGATCATGGTGAACATCGCCACCGGCCTGGCCACGCTGGAGCCCGAACTCGAAGACGTGCTGCGCGTGCTGGGCGCCAGGCGCTGGGACGTGCTCACCAAGGTCGGCCTGCCGCGCTCCATGCCCTACTTCTTCGGCTCTCTCAAGGTGGCGATCACGCTGGCCTTCGTGGGCACCACGGTGAGCGAGATGACCGCCGCCAACGAAGGCATCGGCTACCTGCTGATCAGCGCGGGCTCCTCCATGCAGATGGGCCTGGCGTTCGCCGGCCTGATGGTGGTGGGCGCGATGGCGATGGTGATGTACGAACTGTTCAGCTGGGTTGAAAAGCGCACCACCGGCTGGGCCCACCGGGGCTCGCAGGGAGAGTGAAGGCCCGGCCGCGCCGGTAGCGGCGTGCAAGGCCCCGGCGTCACGGGCAGCGCCTCTCTTCTTTACAGCCTGCCGCTATACTCGCCGCCCCGTCGACAACAGGATTCCTTGGCATGCGGTTGGAAGTCTTTTTGCGCCCCCTGGCGCTTGTGGGTTGCCTGGGCCTCGCGGCGTGCGGCGGCACGCCCCCGCAACAGCCCGCCACGCCCGCGCAGGGCGCGGCCGCCACCGGCACCCCATCCCCAGGCGCGCCCATCAAGGTAGGCATCGCCCTGGGCGGGGGCGCCGCCAAGGGCTTCGCGCACATCGGCGTGATCAAGATGCTGGAAGCCAATGGCTTCGCCCCCGCCGTCGTCTCCGGCACCAGCGCGGGCAGCGTGGTGGGCGCGCTGTACGCCAGCGGCATGAATGCGTTCGAGATGCAGGAAAAAGCCGTGGCGCTCGACGAAGCCAAGATCCGCGACCTGCAGCTGTCGTCCGGCGGGCTGGTGCTGGGCCAGAAGCTCGAGGACTACGTCAACGAGCAGGTGCGCCGCAAGCCCCTGGAGCAAATGGCCAAGCCTTTCGTGGTGGTGGCCACCCGGCTCGAGGACGGCGAGCGCACCGTGTTTTCGCGCGGCAACACGGGCCAGGCCGTGCGCGCCTCGAGCAGCGTGCCGGGCGTGTTCCAGCCGGTCACCATCGGCAAGTACCACTTCGTGGACGGCGGCATCGTGAGCCCCGTGCCGGTGGATGCGGCGCGCCAGCTGGGCGCGGACATCGTGGTCGCCGTGGACATCTCCAACAAGGCCCGGGGCCAGTCGCCAGGCAACATGCTGGGCGCGCTGAACCAGTCGATCGCCATCATGGGCCAGAAGCTGGGCCAGGCCGAACTGGCACGCGCCGACGTCATCATCAGCCCCAAGGTGCTGGACATCGGCCCGGCGGATTTCAGCCAGCGCGCCGGCGCGATCCTGGAAGGCGAGAAGGCCGCCCTGGCCGCCATGCCGCAGATCCGCGAACGCATCGCGCAGCTGCAGGCCGAGCGCGCCCGCGCGGCGCAGCAAGCCCTGCAAAAGGTCCTGGAGGCCGAGTACAAGGCCTGCCTGGACAACCGCTCGCGTCTGCAAAGGCTGGCGGGCATGGCGGGGCTGGACGACCCCTGCCCCGCGCCCGGCAGGTAGCCCGCCGGCCCGGCAGGCCCCCGAAGGCGCGGCCCCGCTGCGCGACATGCGCGCCCGGGGCGGTATCGCCCACGTCACGGGACGGCTCCTTGCTGCGGCGTGCCCACCACACCCCCACCGCGCCACCGGGGACCGCCCCGCGCCTCGGGCAGCACGGCGAAAGCCATGCACACATGTCACACAATGTTCTTGGCATGCCCCATGCATGCCGCTGGGCGCAACACACCATGCCCGGAGACAGCCCATGCCTGCCCTCATGTCCGCAGCGCCCCCCCAGCCCGGCGAAGCAGCCGCCCTTGCCGCCAACGACGGCGTGTACCTGCGCCAGGCCATCGCGTGGTCGTGCCGTGCCCGCGCGCGCGGCAACCCGCCGTTTGGCGCGGTGGTGATCGGCGCGCAGGGCGAGCTGCTGTCCGAGGCGTACTGCAACACCGCCGAAACGGGCGACTGCACCGGCCATGCCGAAACCAATGCCGTGCGCCAGATCAGCGCGCGCGTGGACCGCGACACGCTGGCGGGTGCCACGCTCTACACCTCGGCAGAGCCGTGCGTGATGTGCGCGGGCGCCATCTTCTGGTCGGGCATCGGCCGCGTGGTGTTCGGCATCGACGCGGCGCGCCTGCACGCCCTGCAGGTGCCCCGCTCCCGGCAGGCCTATGCGGCAGCAGCAGCCCTCTCGGGGCGCGACGTGCTGGCGGCGTCGCCCCGTTTCATCGAATGCATCGGCCCCGCCCTCGTGGCCGAAGCCAGCGCGCCACACGTGGGGTTCTGGTCGTCCTGAGCGAGAAGGCTTCGCCAGGGCCCGGCGCCTGGGCCGCCACCGCTTGCCCACGGGGCATAATCAGCTACTTATTTAATAGCAAAAGACACCCGCACCATGCCCTGGCACGCGCGCCTGCAGCTGAACTACTCGGTAGAAAACACCCGCACCGTGGCGCGCCATGAGCACAGCGGACCGCTGCGCATCCTGCAGAGCCTGTACCCCGAAGGCGACGCGATTTGCCACAACGTGCTGGTGCATCCGCCCGGCGGACTGGTGGGCGGCGACACGCTGGACATCACCGCCACCGTGGGCCCGGGCGCGCACGGCCTCGTCACCACACCGGGCGCCACGCGCTTTTACCGATCCACCGGCCCGCTGGCGCTGCAGCGCAGCCACCTCACCCTGGCCGAGGGTGCGCGGCTCGAATGGCTGCCGCTGGAGGCGCTGTGCTACAGCGCCTGCAATGCCGAGAACCACCTCACGCTGAACCTCGCCCCCGGCGCCGAATGCATGGGCTGGGACGTGACGGCCCTGGGCCTGCCCCACGCCAACCAGCCGTTCGACACCGGCCGCTTCGCACAGCACCTCGAAGTGCCCGGCCTGTGGCTGGAGCGCGGCGTGATCGACGCGGCCGACCAGCGCCTGCTGAACAGTCCCCTGGGCCTGGCGGGGCACCGCTGCCTGGCCAGCCTGTTCTTTGCCGCCGGCACCCCGCTGGACCGCCCCCGCCGCGACGCCGCCCTGGACGCCGCGCGCGCCGTGGTGGACGGCCATGCACTCCAGGCCAGCGCCGGCGCCACCAGCCCCAATGCGCAGATGGTCGTGCTGCGCGTGCTGGCGCCACAGGTGGAGCCCGCGATGCAGTTGCTCAAGGCCGTGCGCATGGCCTGGCGGGAGGTGCTGTGGGAATTGGAGGGCGAAGCGCCCCGCATCTGGGCCATGTAGGGCCATGTAGGGCCTGCAGGCCTGCTGGCCCGGCCTGGCCAGGGCGGCACACACGGCAGGGCCGAAACCCGGCCGCAGTGCTGCGCCCGGCGGGGCCAGGCCGCGTTCCGTCAGGAGGGCATGGAGCCTGCGCTGGCCCGGGAACGATGGCGCAGTGCCACCAAGGCGGCAATCGCCATGAACACGGCCATCAGGGCCAGGCTCCATTCGGCCAGGGTGGGAACAGCGGTGACGGCAGAGGGCGCCACGGCCCAGGCCCGGGCGGAACCAAATGCCAGCGACCGGCTGGTGTCGGCACCCAGGACGAGAACGCATGAATCCGGCACACCCGCGGGCGAGGCGCCGACGGTGAGGCACTGCGCGTTGTGGTCGACTTCCCCTGTTGCCAGGAACAAGACCCAGGAATGCCGGTCACCCGGCACATGGGGAGAGGTTCCGGTCAGCCAGCGCTGGATCCGGATGTTCGTGGTGGTGATGGCGCCGGAGGCGTTGGTGGATACGTTGAAAAAGAAGATGCGGACGGCCGGGTCTGCACTGGAATAGGTATTGATGCCATCCGAGAAGCTGAAGGCCGTGACCAGGGGCGCCACGTTCGCGGCAGAGAGATTGGCCGCCAGCGGGGCGGAGGTTGTGAACGAGCCTGATGCGCCCATGCTTGTATTGAAGTTCTGGCAGGGACCCGTCACACACAGGGTGAAATTGATGAACAGGTTGTAGTTGCCGGTCGCGGTGGCCACGTAGGTCGTGGGCTGCGCATGGGCCACGGCTGCGGCGCACAGCATCACCAGCGCCGCGAGCCAATTCTTCATACATTCCTTCATGGACCCCCCTCCGCGTTTTGTGAAACAACAGGAGAGGGATCGTATAGGCATTCGCCCGCAATACCTATACGCCGATGGGCCCCCATGAACCCGCCCGATCAGCGGCGGCCCGTCCCGCCGGGGCCCGCTTCGAAAGCAGCCGCCATCCCGGCGGGCGTTTTCGGCAGGCCTCAGGCCGCCGCAGCCGCAGGCACCTTCAGCAAACCATCGGCCTTGAACATCGCGCGGATGCCGCGCACCGCCTGGCGGATGCGGGCCTCGTTCTCGATGAGGGCGAAGCGCACGTACTCGTCGCCCTGGTCGCCGAAGCCGATGCCGGGCGAGACGCAGACCTTGGCCTTGTCGAGCAGCTGGCGCGCGAATTCGAGGGAGCCCAGCGCGCGGTAGGGCTCGGGAATGCGGGCCCAGATGTACATGCTGGCCTTGGGGCAGTCCACGGCCCAGCCCGACTCCGTGAGGCCCTTGTAGAGCACGTCGCGGCGGCGCTGGTACTGGGCGGCGATGTCTTTCACGCACTGCTGGTCGCCCTCCAGCGCGGCGATGGCGGCCACCTGCAGGGGGGTGAAGGTGCCGTAGTCGTGGTAGCTCTTGATGCGCGCGAGCGCGGCCACGAGGTCGGGGTTGCCGACCATGAAGCCCACGCGCCAGCCGGCCATGTTGTAGCTCTTGGAGAGGGTGAAGAACTCCACGGCCACGTCCTTGGCGCCGGGCACTTCCATGATGCTGGGGGCGCGGTAGCCGTCGTACACGATGTCGGCATAGGCCAGGTCGTGCACCACCAGGATGTCGTGCTTCTTGGCCAGGGCGATCACGCGCTCGAAGAACGACAGCTCCACGCACTGCGCCGTGGGGTTGCTGGGAAAGCCGAAGATCATCATCTTGGGCTTGGGGTAGCTGCCACGGATGGCTTTCTCCAGCTCGGCGAAGAAGTCCACGTTGGGCGCCACGGGCACGCTGCGGATGTCGGCCCCGGCGATCACCGCGCCGTAGATGTGGATGGGATAGCTCGGGTCGGGCACGAGCACGGTGTCGCCCCGGTCCAGCGTGGCCAGCATCAGGTGGGCCAGCCCTTCCTTGGAGCCGATGGTGACGATGGCTTCCGTGTCGGGGTTGATGTCCACCGCGTAGCGGTCCTTGTACCAGTGGCTGATGGCGCGGCGCAGGCGGGGGATGCCCTTGCTCGCGGAGTAGCCGTGGGTGTCGGGCCGCTGGGCCACCTCGGTGAGCTTGGCCACGATGTGCGGCGGGGTCGCGCCATCGGGGTTGCCCATGCTCATGTCGATGATGTCCTCGCCACGGCGGCGCGCTGCGAGCTTGAGCTCGGCCGTGATGTTGAAGACGTAGGGGGGAAGGCGATCGATGCGCGCAAAGCGGCGCTTGCCCTGAGAAGCAGACATGCTGGTGAACTTTCACGTAAGCGCCCGGAACCGTCCGAGCGACGTGGCCAACAATGGGGTTGGCCCGGGTTCACTGTAACGCAGAACGCGGTGGCCGGTCTGCAGAGGGCGGCGCTGTAGCGCCGCCGCTACGCTCAGGCCTTGAGGCCCGCCGTGGCGCGCTGCGTGTTCCGCTCGCTGCCCATCGACCACGCGAACATGCCCACGCCGCCGATGCCCAGCAGAACGCCCACCCAGCCAGTGGATGTCCAGCCCATGCCGGCGGAAATCGCCACGCCGCCGAGCCAGGCACCGAGCGCGTTGGCGGCGTTGAAGGCCGAGTGGTTGAGCGCGGCGGCCAGGGTCTGCGCGTCGCCCGCCACGTCCATCAGGCGGATCTGCAGCGCGGGGCCGATGGCGACCAGCGTGCCCAGGAAGAAGGTGGCCAGCGCGGCGGTGACGGGGTGGTGCGCGGCGGGCACGAACAGCGCCAGCACCGCGATGGACCACAGCAGCACCTTGCCGATGGCGGGCATGAGGGCCTTGTCGGCCATGCGCGAGCCCACGATGTTGCCCGCCACCATGCCTAGGCCGAAGAGCGAGAGCACGAAAGGCATGAGCGCGGGCGGCATGCCGGCCACCTCCAGCAGCGTGGGCTTGATGTAGCTGAACACCGCGAACATGCCGCCAAAACCGATGGCGCCGATGCCCAGGGTGAACCACACCTGCTTGCGCGCCAGCGCGCCCAGTTCGCGCAGGGGGCTGGCGCCGTGCGATGCGGGCATGTCGGGCACCCACAGGCGCACCATGGCGACGGCGGCCACGGCGATGAGCCCGACGAAGACGAACGCCGCGCGCCAGCCGAAGTATTCGCCCAGGGCCGCCGCGATGGGCACGCCCACCAGGGTGGCCGTGGTCAGCCCCAGCATGACCCAGCCCACGGCGCGCGCGCGGCGCCCCGGTGGCGCCAGGGCCGCGGCCACGAGGGCGGCCACGCCGAAGTAGGTGCCGTGCGGCAAGCCGGTGAACAACCGCATGGCGCTGAGCGACAGGTAGCCCGGCGCCAGCGCCGATGCGAAGTTGCCCAGCGCATACACCACCATCAGCGCCATGAGCAGCGCGCGCCGCCCCCAGTGGGCGCACAGCACGGCCAGCACCGGTGCACCGACCACCACGCCCAGCGCATAGGCGCTGATGACGTGGCCGGCCTGCGGAATGCTGACGCCGATGTCGCGCGCCACCTCGGGCAGCAGGCCCATGATGACGAATTCGCCCGTGCCGATGGAAAAGCCGCCGACCCCCAGGGCCAGCACGGCGCGCACCAGGGTGCGGTCGTCGGTCGGGGCGTGGGCGAGGGACGACGTGGGAGTCAGGGGCGCGGTCATGGCAGCAGGAACAACAGCAACAAAGGGGCGCTGCACCGGCAGGCGGCGGGCGGCGCAGGCGATGGACGGGGGCGGAGAAGAAACGCAGTTACGGGGGTAAACCCGATTTTTGTAACCATAGCACGCTCCGCGCCGCCCTGCAGGGGCGAGGGCATGTGCAACCCCGGCGCACCGGCCCAGCACGCAAGGCTGCTACGCTGGCGCCCCGACCCCGCCCTTCCTTCCTCCCCACCCAGGACCGCGAATGACGACGACCCAGAGCACGGCAGACCCCATCGCCAGCAGCGTGAAGGTGCTGGCCTTCGACATCTTCGGCACCGTGGTGGACTGGCACGGCAGCATCGTGCGCGAGATGCAGGCGATGTACCCGGCCATCGACGGCGACGCGTTCGCCATCGCCTGGCGCAGCGGCTACCAGCCGGCCATGGCGCGGGTGATGCGCGGCGAGCAGGGCTGGACGCGCATCGACGCGCTGCACCGGGGCATCCTCGACGGCATCCTGCCGCGCTTCGGCCTCGCCCACCTGGCCGAGGCCGAGCGCCAGCACCTGAACCATGTGTGGCAGCGGCTGGACCCGTGGCCCGACAGCGTGGCTGGCCTCACGCGGCTCAAAACCCGCTTCATCCTCACGACGCTGTCCAACGGCAACATCAGCCTGCTCACGCACATGGCCAAGCGCGCGGGGCTGCCGTGGGATTGCGTGCTGAGCGCGGAAGTGTTCAAGGCCTACAAGCCCAGCCCCGACGCCTACCTGGGCGTGGCGCGCGTGTTCGACCTGCGGCCCGGACAGGTGGCGTTGGTGGCCACCCACCACGACGACCTGGCGGCCGCACGCGCCTGCGGCCTGCGCACCGCCTACATCGAGCGCCCGCACGAACTCGGCAAGGCCCGGCCCAAGGACGGGTCGCCCCAGCCCGGCAACGATCTGCATGCCACCGACCTGAACGACCTGGCGCGGATGCTGGGCTGCTGAGAGCGGCGCGTGCCACCCCGCAGGCGCCGCCCCCGCGCCGGTTCCAGCGAGGCCGCCCGCGGAATCCTTGCCGACCCAGGCCGCGGCTACCGCGCCGCCACCAGCAGCTGCACGAACATCTGCACCTTGGCGTTGCACTCGGGGCTGATCGAGGTGAACTCCAGCCCGGCCAGCCACTGCTCGCGCTCGGGCTTGAGCGTGACCACGCGCGCATACACGTCGGTGGCGTGGTAGTCCACGAGCGTGAGGTCGAACTCCACCTTCACCTCGCTGTGCAGCGCCACCGGCTCCGCCACCTCGATCAGCAGGCCGTGGTAGCCGATGTCGCGGATGGCGGCGTGCACGATGTGCGGCACGATGATCTTGTCCTGCATGCGCTGGCACAGGCAGGGCAGGCGCGTGTCCACGCGGTGGCTGCGGCGGAACTCCTGGCGCGGCACCTTGAGCTTGTGCGAGGGGATCGCCACCAGCTCGCGCAGGCTCACCGGCTGCACGCGGCCCTTCACGTACACCTGCATGGGCGCGGTGGCCGACACCAGGCCCCAGCAGCGCTGGTAGGTGGCCTCGCTGATCAGCACCTGCCCGCGCAGGCTGAAGGCCTCGATGCGCGAGGCAAGGTTCACCTCTTCGCCGATGACCGTGTATTCGGAATACAGCTCCGACCCGAAGCGCCCCGCCATCACGTTGCCGGTGTTCACGCCAATGCCCAGAAACACCTGCGGCAGGCGTTCGCGCAGGTGCTCCAGATTCAGGTCACGCATGGCGATCTGCATCTCCACCGCGCACAACAGCGCGCGGTCCACGTCGTCGTCGCGCCCCATGGGCGCGCCGAACAGCACCATGATCGAGTCGCCCATGAACTTGTCGATGCTGCCCTGGTGCTTGAACACCACCTCGCTCAGCCGCGCCAGACAGCGGTTGAGCGCCGCGATGACCACCGCCGCCGGCTGCGATCCCGACAGCGCGGTGAAGCCGCGCAGGTCCGCCAGCAGGATGGTGACCTCGCGCGGTGCCACGGCCAGGCCTTCGGCGGCGGCGCCATCGGGGCATTCGCTGCCGCGCAGGATCGCCGCCATCTCGGCCTGCGCCCCTTCGCCCAGCGGCGCACCGGTCTCCCGCTCGATCAGCGCCTGCAGCCGGCGCACCGCATCGTGGTTGAATTCTTTGTGCATGAGTGACGAGAGGCTGCAAAAACGGCGGCACGGCCCGGCCCCGCATCCGCCGCACGGCCCGCCCGCCAGGCCACCAGAATAGGTGGCGCCCTCCGGCCGGTCAACCGGTGAAAACACCCCGTTGCCCGCCCACACCGCCGCCTGCACCCGCGTGCGGGGGCATGCGCGCCTACTGCTGCGCGCGGCGGCCACTTCAGATGTTTCGAGCCTCTGGCGCTTTCCCTTCAAGCGCCAGTAGCTATCAAAAATATAGCAACAGTTTTCCTGGCCACGGAGCCGGGACCGTCCGCCCTAGCCCACGGTCTGCCGCAGCACGCGCTGGAATTCACCCGACGCCGCGTCGTAGTCCCAGCGGGCGGCATAGCGCGCCCAGCCGCCCTCCGCCGCGCCGGATGCCTCGACCGTCAGCACCACCAGGCTGTTGGGGCTGCCGTGGCGCAGGCGGTACGACACGGCGGTGCCCGCGTGGCTGGCCCACAGCCCGGGCAGGGGGTTAAGCAGCGCAGGCTGGTGGGCGTGGCCCGACAGCAGCATCTGCGCACCGGCGGAGCGCCAGCACTGCAGGGCCTCGTCGGCCCGGTGAGGGCGGTGCGCGCGGTCGGCCGGATCGCGCGCCACCAGGGGGTGGTGGCTGGCCACGATGCGCCAGGTATCGAGGGGGGCGCGGGCCAGGAGGTCGGCCACATGGTGGATCTGGGCAGACGACAGGCTGCCGCGTTCATGCCGCCAGGCACGCGTGGTGTTGACGCCCACCACATAGAACGCGCCCGCCTGCCGCACGGGTTCGTGGTCCACCCCGAACTGGCTCGCGAAACGCTCGTACGACCGCCCCCAGCGCATCCACCAGGCAAACAGCGGCAGGTCATGGTTGCCTGCGAGCACCAGGGTGGAGCGGGCGTGCAGGCCCTGCACAAAACGCCCGGCCTGCTCGAACTGGCTGGCGGTGGCACGCTGCGTGAGGTCGCCCGACACCACCACCATCGACACCCCCAGCCGCTGCGCCAGCCGCTGGGCTGCGGCGCACACATCGGGATCGTGCGCCCCGAAATGCAGATCCGACAGGTGCATCAGGACGTCCATGGGCACTCTCCGAACGGGGCTGGGCGGCCAGGCTGCTGCGTCATGCCGGCAGCATCCCTTCCACCGGAGGGGCGGCCGACGCCCCTTCGTGCTGCACGGGCATGGCAGCCGGCGGCGCGGGCGCGGAGGCATCGTCACGGATCAGCGTGGACGAGGCCACCAGCCACAGCGGCCGCGCGCTGATCCGGAAATGCAGGGGCGGCGCCATCCACGCGCGCTCGCCGTCGAAAGCCACCTTGACCTGCGGCGGGCGCCAGCTGGCCGGGGCCACCGTCAGCTCCGTGCACGCCACGCTGGTCACCGCGCCGTCCCTGTCGAGCTGGCCGGTGGCCGCGTTCCACACCGTGCGCGCCACGGCCCAGCGGCCCTGGGGCTGCAGCAGCACGACGGCCATCTTGCCGCCATCGGCCACCATCTGCGCCTGGGGCAGGCCCATGCGGTCGAGCTGCAGCGGGTTGTTGCCCACGAACAGCGTGGTGACCAGGTGCTCCTCCTGCCGGTCCCGTGCGCCCTCGTGGGTCTTCATCACCACACGCCAGCGGCGGCCGGCCGCGGGCCGGAACATGCTCCACACCGCCGACGCCACGGCCACCAGGCGCGAGCGGCCAAAGCGCCGCGACGCCTTCTCGCGCTCGGCCAGCAGCTTGGGGTACAGGCCGACACTGGCGTTGACCACGAACAGCTGGCGGTTCACATAGCCCACCTGCACGGGGCGCATGTCGCCCGCATGCAGGGCCTGCAGCAGATCCTGCACGGCCACCTCGGGGTCCAGCGCCAGGCCGTGTTCGCGGCTGAAATAGTTGAAGGTGCCCATCGGCACCACCCCCATGGGCACACCCAGGCGCAGGACCGCGGCGGCCACCGCGTTGATGGTGCCGTCGCCGCCCGCGGCCACCACCAGGCCACCGTCGGCGCGCGCGGCATGCGCCGCCTCGCCCGCCAGCGCCACGATGTCGCCGCGCTGGTCCGGCACGTGCCACACCAGGTTGTGCGCCTGCAGGGCCGAGACGCCCTCGAGCTTGGCGCGCAGCAGGTCCAGGTCGGCGCCGGGGCGCCGGGGCACCACCAGGTGGATGGGGCCGTGGGGCCGGGCAGGAACGGGACGCTCTGAAGGTGTCATGAAGAGAAAGGTCTGCAACAGGTGCGGCACCGGACCCGGGCGCCAGGCCGGCACCGTGCTGGCTGCGCGCCGGGGATTACGGTGCGGTCGTCCGATGATGGCGGGCGGGCAGCGCATGCGCAGCCGGTAGCCACGCCTTTGCCCTGTCAGCGCCCGCCGACAGGGCCGGGGCAGCGCCACGGCGCCACGGCGCCACGACGATTCACCCATGCCCGGCAGGGCCGCTGGGAACTCCGGTACAAACGCGGGCTCCCTCCTAGCCTGGCGAAGAAGAAGCTGACGCCGCCCGCAACCCATGACCCTCCCCGCATCCGACATTGGCGCCCTGCTGGCGCAGCACCCCATGGCCTGGTGGTGGGCGGGCACGCTCGCCTTCGCGCTGCTGGGGCTGGGCGGCCTGGCGGGCCTGCGCGGCCTGCGCCGCGCGGCCCCGCCGCTGCGCCGGCTCCTGCCGGCACGGGCGCGCTGGGTGATGATCGCGGCCATGGGCGCGTCGGCCTGCACCCTGGTGCTGGCGGGCGCCGCGATGGCGGAGCTGGCCGACAGCGGGCGCGCCGCCGATGGCCGCTGGGGCGTGCTGGACGACGCCCTTGCCGACGGCCTGCGCGCGCAGGCGGACACCGCCGTGCTGCGCTGGTTCGCCGCGCTCACCCACCTGGGGGACTCGGGGGTGCTGGCCGGGCTGACGCTGGTGGTGGCCCTGGCGCTGTGGCTGCGCCGGCACCGGCTGCTGGCCACGGGCTGGTTCGTCGCCATGGCGGGAAACGGCGCCCTGACCAAAGTCCTCAAGGAGGTGTTCGAGCGTGTCCGGCCCGAGCACGTGCACGGCGTGGCCCAGGCCCAGGGCTACAGCTTTCCCAGCGGCCACAGCAGCGCGTCGATGGTGGCGTACGCGATGCTGGCCTACCTGGCCACGCGGCTGCTGCCCCGCCCCTGGCACGCACCCGCGGCGCTCCTGGCCGGTGCGTTCATCTTCACCACCGGCTGGAGCCGCGTGGTGCTGCATGTGCACTACGCCAGCGATGTGCTCGCGGGCTGGCTGCTGGGCGGCACCTGGATGGTGTGCACGGTGCTGATCATGGAGAGTGTGTCGCGCTGGCGCGGCCCCGCCCCCGGCGCTACGGCGCAACGGCCATGAGCCATCAGATCGCGACGAGGTTGCGGATGCCCTTGGCCTCCATCTCGCTGCCAGGGCCGCGCGCGATGACCTCACCACGCTCCATCACCAGGTAGTCGTCGGCCAGCTCCTGCGCGAAGTCGTAGTACTGCTCGCACAGCAGGATGGCCATCTCGCCCTTGTCGGCCAGCATGCGGATCACGCGGCCGATGTCCTTGATGATGCTGGGCTGGATGCCCTCGGTGGGCTCGTCCAGGATCAAGAGGCGCGGCCCCGGCGCCAGCGCCCGGGCGATGGCCAGCTGCTGCTGCTGCCCGCCCGAAAGGTCGCCGCCCCGGCGGCCGAGCATCTGCTTGAGCACGGGGAACAGCTCGTACAGGTGTGGCGGCACGGGGGTGGCGCCGCTCTTGTAGGCCAGGCCCATGCGCAGGTTTTCTTCCACCGTGAGGCGGCCGAAAATCTCGCGCCCCTGGGGGACAAAGCCGATGCCTGCGCGGGCACGGTCGTACGGCGTGGCCTTGTCGATGGGCTTGCCGTCGAACGTGATGCCCCCGCTCCTGATGGGAACCAGGCCCATGAGGCTTTTGAGCAGCGTGGTCTTGCCGACGCCGTTGCGGCCGAGCAGCACGGTGACCTTGCCGGCCTGCGCCGTGAGGCTCACATCACGCAGGATGTGGGAGCCGCCGTAGTACTGGTTGATGTTCTGGACGGTGAGCATGGTACTTGGAGTGTTTTGGGCCTCTGGCGCTTGTTCATCAAGCGCCAGCAGCTATGAATTTGGAAGCATTCGGTGCGCCTGTGCCGAGTCCGGATTCCGAGAGTCGCCCCGGCCCCAGCCTTCGCAACAGCCCACCGCCCGCCAGGAAAAGAGAACAGGCAACCTCCATCACCGCCCCAGATAGACCTCGATCACCCGCTCATCCGCCTGCACCTGGTCCAGCGTGCCCTGCGCCAGCACCGCCCCGTCGCACAACACGGTCACGATCTCCGAAATGGTGCGGATGAACCCCATGTCATGCTCCACCACCATCAGCGAGTGCTTGCCCTTGAGCGTGAGGAACAGCTCCGCCGTGCGCGCCGTCTCCTCGTCCGTCATGCCCGCCACGGGCTCGTCGAGCAACAGCAGCTTGGGGTCCTGCATCAGCAGCATCCCGATCTCCAGCCACTGCTTTTGCCCATGGCTCAGGTTCCCTGCCATGCGCGCCACGCTGTCGGCCAGGTGGATGGTGTGCAGGATCTCCGCCAGCCGGTCCGACTGCGCGGAATCCAGCCGGAAGAACATGCTCGACGTCACGCCCTTGTGCGTCTTCAAGGCCAGCTCCAGGTTCTCGAACACGCTGAGCTGCTCGAACACCGTGGGTTTCTGGAACTTGCGGCCAATCCCCAGGCTCGCGATCTCCGGCTCGTTGTGGCGCAAGAGGTCGATGGTGGAACCAAAGTACACCGTGCCGCTGTCGGGCCGAGTCTTGCCGGTGATGATGTCCATCATCGTCGTCTTGCCCGCACCGTTGGGCCCGATGATGCAGCGCAGCTCGCCGGGCGCGATATCGAGGCTCAGGTTGTTGATGGCCTTGAAGCCGTCGAAGCTCACGTTCACGTCTTCGAGGTACAGGATGCGGCCGTGGGTGATGTCCACCTCACCGGGCGTGGCAATGCGCGAGAAACCTGCAGCACGACCGCCGGATTCGGTCTGGCCCAGGGCGGCGGGCGCCAGCCTGGCCTCTATGCGCCTTGCGCCTTCGTCCATCAGATCGGGGGTCATGGCGCGGCTCCTTCGGTCTTCTTGTTTTTCTTCAGCTTCTTCACCAGGCCCACCACGCCATCGGGCAGGAACAGCGTCACGGCGATGAACAGCGCACCGAGGAAATACAGCCAGAACTCCGGCGCCGTCACGGTGAGCCAGCTCTTGGCACCATTGACGATGAAGGCGCCCACGATGGGTCCGATCAGCGTGGCACGGCCGCCCACCGCGGCCCACACCGCGATCTCGATGGAGTTGGCGGCGCTCATCTCGCCGGGGTTGATGATGCCGACCTGGGGCACGTACAGCGCGCCCGCCACGCCGCACATCATGGCGCTGATGGTCCAGATGGTGAGCTTGTAGGGCAGCGGCGAGTAGCCCGAGAACATGACGCGCGTCTCGGCATCGCGCACCGCCTGCAGCACCCTGCCGAACTTGCTGCGCACCAGCCAGCGCGCCAGCAGGAAGAACACCAAGAGCGTGACGCCCGTCATCACGAACAGCAGCATGCGCATGTTCTGCGTGGCGATGGGCTGGCCCAGGATGCGCTTGAAATCCGTGAAGCCGTTGTTGCCGCCAAAGCCCGTCTCGTTGCGGAAGAACAGCAGCATGGCCGCATACGTCATGGCCTGCGTGATGATCGAGAAATACACGCCCTTGATGCGCGAGCGGAACGCGAAGTAGCCGAACACGAAGGCGATGGCACCGGGCACCGCGACGACAAGGATCAGCGTGGCAACGAAGCTGTCCGACAGCATCCAGTGCCAGGGCAGCTCCTTCCAGTCGAGGAACACCATGAAGTCGGGCAGGTCGCTTTGGTAGTTGCCGTCGCGGCCGATCTGGCGCATGAGGTACATGCCCATCACGTAGCCGCCGAGCGCGAAGAACAGGCCATGGCCCAGGCTCAGGATGCCGGTGTAGCCCCAGATCAGGTCCATGGCCAGCGCGCAGATGGCGTAGCACATGATCTTGCCGAGCAGGGCCACGGCGTAGTCGGACAGGTGCAGCGCACTGCCGGCCGGCACCCACAGGTTGAGCACGGGTGCCACGGCGCACACCACGATGAGCGCCACGATGAAGGCCGACCAGCCGCCGCGCGTGAGCAGCGGCGCGGGTGCGGGGAGTTGGATGGAGGAGGAAGGCGTAGTCGTCGTCATGTTCTGTCTCGATCCGCTCAGTCGGCGGTACGCCCTTTGACCGCGAAGATGCCCTGCGGCCGCTTCTGGATGAAGATGATGATGAACACCAGCACGGCGATCTTGGCCAGCACGGCGCCCGTCCAGCCTTCGAGGAACTTGTTGAGCACGCCCAGGCCCAGCGCGGCGTACACGGTGCCGGCCAGCTGGCCCACGCCGCCGAGCACCACCACCATGAACGAATCGACGATGTAGCCCTGGCCCAGGTCCGGGCCCACATTGCCCACCTGGCTGAGGGCACAGCCTGCCAGGCCCGCAATGCCGGAGCCCAGCGCGAAGGCGTAGGTATCGACACGCGCCGTGTTCACACCCATGCACGAGGCGATAGGGCGGTTCTGCGTGACGCCGCGCACGAACAAACCCAGGCGCGTCTTGCTGATGAGAAAGGCCACGCCGCCCAACACCGCCAGCGCAAACGCCACGATGATCACGCGGTTCCAGGGCAGTTGCAGGTTCTCCATGAGCTGCACGCCGCCGCTCATCCACGAGGGGTTTTCCACACCCACGTTCTGCGCGCCGAACACGGTGCGCACCAGCTGCTGCAGCATCAGGCTGATGCCCCAGGTGGCCAGCAAGGTCTCCAGCGGGCGGCCGTACAGGAAGCGGATCACGCCGCGCTCGAGCACCGCGCCCATGAGCGCCGAGGCCATGAAGGCGGCGGGCACGGCGGCCACCAGGTACCAGTCGAACGCGCCCGGAAAGTAGCGCTGGAACACGCCCTGCATGACGTAGGTGGCGTAGGCGCCGATCATCATCAGCTCGCCATGGGCCATGTTGATCACGCCCATGAGGCCGTAGGTGATGGCCAGGCCCAGCGCCACCAGCAGCAGGATGGAGCCCAGGCTGATGCCCGTGAACATCGCCGCCAGACGCTCGCCCCATTTCAGGCTGTCTTCCACCGTCTTGAGTGCCGCCTGCAGGGCGGCCTTGACCTTGGGATCTTGTTCGTTGCGCAGCTGCTCCAGCAGCACCGTGCGCGTGGCGGGGTTGCCACTGGCGGCCAGGTGCTGGGCGGCTTCCAGGCGATTGGCGGCGTCGCTGCTGCTTAGCAGGATGCGCGCGCGGATGCTGGCCAGGCGTGCCTTGAGAGCTGCGTCCTGCTCGGCGGCCAGGGCCTTCTCAACCAGCGGCAGACGGGCCTCGTCGGTCTCTTCGCGCAGCGCTTCGATGGCCTTGCGGCGCTGGGCCACATCCGTGGACATGAGCTGCAGCGAGGCGAGTGCCGTGTCGAACTCGCCGCGCATGCGGTTGTTGTTGACGATGTCTTCGGCGTCGTCAGGCACCGGCACCTCGGCGCCGGTCACGGGGTCCAGCCCCTTGTCGCCCTTGATCACGATGGCCTTGTCGCCCGCGATCTTCACGGCGTCGTCACCCATCGCGCGGATAAACGCCAAAGTGGCCTCGTCGGGCGTGGCGATGGCTTTCTGCAGCGCGGCGATCCGGTCGTCGGTATCACCCGCCGCCATGGCCCGCGCCGCCTCGGCCGTGAGCGCGTGCGCCTGCACCGTTGTGCACAACAGCAGGCAGGCGATCAAGCGAGAAAAGAATGAAGAAAGCATGGAAGGGCCAGTGGCGTCGAACAAGATGGGCCTGTGCAGCGCGCAGGGCCCAGACCAGGGCTGCCGCGCAAGGGCCGCCCCGCCGCGCTGGCGGCGTCCCCCTCCCACGCGCAGCGTGAGAGAGGGGGAAGCGGCGTAGCCGCTCAGGGGGAGATCACAGCTTCGACTTGCCGTCCGGCTCGTCCTTCTTCTTGTCGTTGCCTTCGATGTACGGGCTCCATGGCTTGGCCTTCACGGGGCCCGGCGTCTTCCACACCACGTTGAACTGGCCGTCGGCCTTGATCTCGCCGATGAACACGCTCTTGTGCAGGTGATGGTTCTTCTCGTCCATCTTGCTGACGATGCCCGACGGTGCCTTGAAGGTCTGGCCGGCCATGGCGGCGATCACCTTGTCCACATCCGTGCTCTTGGCCTTCTCGACAGCCTGCTTCCACATGTTGATGCCGATGTAGGTGGCTTCCATCGGGTCGTTGGTGAGCGGCTTGTCCTTGTGGCCGGCAATGCCCTTGGCCTTGGCGTAGTCGCTCCACTTCTTGATGAACTCGGTGTTGGCCGGGCTTTTGATGGACTGGAAGTAGTTCCAGGCGGCCAGGTGGCCCACCAGCGGCTTGGTGTCCACGCCGCGCAGTTCTTCCTCGCCCACGCTGAATGCGACGACCGGCACGTCCTTGGCCTTCAGGCCCGCGTTGCCCAGTTCCTTGTAGAAGGGCACGTTGGAGTCGCCGTTGATGGTGGACACCACGGCCGTCTTGCCGCCCTGGCTGAACTTCTTGATGTCGGCGACGATGGTCTGGTAGTCAGAGTGACCAAACGGCGTGTACTTCTCGTCGATGTCGCTGTCCTTCACGCCCTTGGACTTGAGGTAGGCGCGCAGGATCTTGTTGGTGGTGCGGGGGTAGACGTAGTCGGTGCCCAGCAGCACCCAGCGCTTGGCGCTGCCGCCGTCCTTGCTCATCAGGTAGTCCACCGCGGGGATGGCCTGCTGGTTGGGCGCGGCGCCGGTGTAGAACACGTTCTTGGACAGCTCTTCACCTTCGTACTGCACGGGGTAGAACAGCAGGCCGTTCATTTCTTCCACGACCGGCAACACCGACTTGCGCGACACCGAGGTCCAGCAGCCGAAGATGACCGAGACCTTGTCCTGGCCCAGCAGCTGCTTGGTCTTTTCGGCGAACAGGGGCCAGTTGGAGGCGGGGTCCACCACCACGGGCTCGAGCTTCTTGCCCAGCACGCCGCCCTTGGCGTTGATCTCGTCGATGGCCATCAGCACGGTGTCTTTCAACACGGTCTCGGAAATGGCCATGGTGCCCGACAGGCTGTGCAGGATGCCGACCTTGATGGTGTCCTGTGCGTGGGCTGGCAGCGCAGACAGGCCAGCGAGCGCAGCGACGGCCGCAAGGGCCTTGAGGGAATAACGACGTTGCATGTGTGCTTCTCCGGTGGTGGTTTCAATCAGTGAATCAATCAAACCGCTTCGCCCGGCGGGCTCCGTGGTGGAGCCGTGGCGGATCGGGCGATGGAATGGATTCTGGAGAGCGAGGCCGGCTTGGGAAATACGCCGGGTGGCGTACACGGTGGCCCGGCCGCAGGCCGCCAGGGTCTGCTCACCCAGCTTGTGTCGGGTAGGCGAAACGCTATTCATTTAATAGCTTTTAGCGCTTGATGGATAAGCGCTGGAGGCCAAAAACACTCAAAATCCAAGTCCCCGAAGGGCGGGGGAATCTCGGTCGCAGGTTTACGATATTTGAACCATCACCCCATGCGCCGGGCTCGCATGCCCCCATCCAGCCAACCTACGCCACGAAGGAAACAACCCCATGGTGAAACGACGCACAGTGCTCCTCGGTGGCGCCGCGACAGCGGGCGCGCTGGTCATTGGCTGGGGCGTGATGCCGCCGCGCCAGCGCCTGCACCCGGCCGACCCGGTGCCCAGCGCCAGCGGGCAGGCGGCGCTGAACGGCTGGCTCAAGGTGGGCGCCGACAACACCGTGACGGTGATGATGGCCAAATCCGAAATGGGCCAGGGTGCGCACACGGGCCTGGCCGCCATCCTGGCGGAAGAGCTGGATGCCGACTGGGCGCAGGTGCGGCTGGAGATGGCGCCTATCGACGACATCTACAACAACCTGGCCACCGTGGTGGACGGCCTGCCCTTCCACCCCGACAACGACGGCTCGATGAAGGCCGTGGCGGGCTGGCTCACGGCCAAGACCATGCGCGAGGTGGGCGTGATGATGACGGGCGGATCGAGCAGCATCAAGGACCTATGGCTGCCCATGCGCGAGGCCGGCGCCCACGCGCGCGCCCTGCTGATCCGCGCCGCCGCCGCGCAATGGAACGTGCAGGCGGCGGAGTGCACGGCCAACGCGGGCGTGGTGGAACATGTGGCCGGCCAGCGCGCCACGTTTGGCGAACTGGCCGCCCTGGCCGCGCAGCAGCCCATGCGGGGCAAGGTCACGCTGAAGGAACCCGCGCAGTTCAAGCTCATCGGCAAGCCGCTCACGCGCATCGAGGCGCCTTCCAAGCTGGATGGCTCGGCCGTGTACGGCATCGACGCCCACCCGCCCGGCCTGCTGCATGCCAGCGTGGTGATGTGCCCCACGCGCGGCGGCAAGGTGGCGCGCTTTGATGCAGCCGCCGCCCGGAAGCTGCCGGGCGTGAAACACGTGCTGGCCGTGGCGCCCCTGCACGGCGGCACCGGCGCCGTGGCCGTGATCGCCGACACGCCCTGGCGCGCCAGGAAGGCCGCCGCCGCTGTCACCGTGGAATGGGACCACGGCCCCGCCGCCACGCTGTCGAGCGACGCCGTGATGGCGCGCATGGCGCAGGCGCTGGACCAGGCCAAGGGCTTTGGCTACCACAGCACGGGCGACGTGGATGCGGCCCTGCAGGGCGCGGCCAGCACCATCACCGCGGACTACCGCGCGCCCTACCTGGCCCACGCGGCGCTGGAGCCCATCAACTGCACGGTGCAATTCAAGGACGGGGCCGCCACCGTGTGGACATCCACCCAGGTGCCGGGCCTGGCCCGCAGGGCAGCCGCCAAGGCGCTGGGCATCGACGAAGAGAAAGTGACCGTGCACCAGCTGTTGCTGGGGGGCGGCTTTGGGCGGCGGCTGGAGGTGGACTACGTGGGCCAGGCCGCCGCCATCGCCCAGGCCGCCGGGGGCGCGCCGGTGCAGACGCTGTGGTCGCGCGAGCAGGACACGCAGCACGACTTCTACCGCCCCGCCTGCATGGCCCGCTTCAAGGCGGGGTTTGATGCGCAAGGACACCTGGTGGCGTGGCACAACATCTCCGTGGGCCAGGCCATCGTGCCGCAGGTGCTGGTGCGCACCTTTGGCCTGGCGGGCGCGGGCCCCGACAAGACCACGTCCGAAGGTGCCTTCGACCAGCCCTACGAATGGCCCCATGCGCGCATCGCGCATGAGGTGGTCGACGTGCCCCTGCCCGTGGGCTTCTGGCGCTCGGTGGGGCATTCGCACCAGGCGTTCTTCAAGGAGAGTTTTGTGGACGAGGCCGCCGCAGCGGCCAGGCAGGACCCGGTGGCCTTCCGCGCCGCGCTGCTGCAAAAACACCCGCGCCACCTGAAGGTGCTGCACAAGGCGGCCGAGCTGGCGGACTGGGGCAAGCCAATGGCACCGGGCGCGGCAGGTGAGAAACGTGCGCGCGGTGTGGCGCTGCACCAGTCGTTCGGCTCCATCGTGGCCCAGGTGGCCGAGGTGTCGGTGGGCGCCGACAAGGCCATCCGCGTGCACCGCGTGGTGTGCGTGATCGACTGCGGCGCGGCCATCAATCCCAACCTGATCGCGCAGCAGATGGAAAGCGCCGTGGTGTTCGGCCTCACGGCGGCGCTGCACGGCGAGGTCACGGTCAAGGACGGGCAGGTGCAGCAGGGCAACTTCCATGACTACCCGCTGCTGCGCATGGCCGACTGCCCGCGCGTGGAGACCCACATCATCGACAGCGCCGAGCCGCCCGAAGGCGTGGGCGAACCCGGCGTGCCGCCGATCGCGCCCGCTGTGGCGAATGCGCTGTTTGCCCTGACCGGGCAGCGCCTGCGCGCCCTGCCCCTGAAACTGGCCTGACCGGCTTGAAGGAACCCTCCATGCCCACCACCCTGCGCATCAACGGCAAAGCCATCTCCGTCCACGCCGAACCCGACACCCCCCTGCTGTGGGTGCTGCGCGGCGAGCTGCATCTGAACGGCACCAAGTTCGGCTGCGGCATGGCGCTGTGCGGCGCCTGCACCGTGCACCTGAACGGCGAGCCCGTGCGCGCCTGCATCACGCCCCTGTCGGCCGTGGGCGACGCCGACATCACCACCATCGAAGGCCTGCACGGCCCCGAGGCCACCGCCCTGCGCACCGCATGGACGGTGCTGGATGTGGCGCAGTGCGGCTACTGCCAGAGCGGGCAGCTCATGTCGGCCTGCGCGCTCCTGAAGAAGACGCCACGGCCCAGCGATGCGGACATCGACGCGGCGATGTCGGGCAACGCGTGCCGCTGCGGCACCTACCAGAGGATTCGCGCGGCGATCCACCAGGCGGCGGCCACGGAAAAGGCGTGACGCCCGCCCCGTGCCCCGGGGGATGGCGGCAAGCTCCGGGGACCAGACGCCAGGCGGGCGCCAGGATGCCACCCCTCTGGAATGGCCTCCGCGCACGCCTGCCAAGCGCGGAATGCTATTGATTGCATAGCATCCAGCCCCTCCCCCACCACGGGAAACCAGACCCAGTTAGAGTATCGACCTCGCGCAGCCCCCCCGGCCTGCCCGGCCCCTTCTTCAGCCCCTGCCCCACCCATGTCCAACCTCGTCGTCCACGGCGGCACCCCGCTCCGGGGCCGCATCACGCCTTCCGCCAACAAGAACGCGGTGCTCCCCGTGCTGTGCGCCACGCTGCTCACCAACGAGCCGCTCAAGCTCCTGGGCGTGCCCGACATCACCGATGTGCGCAAGATCCTGGAGATCTTCCGCACCCTGGGCAGCGATGTCCGCATGGACCACGCCACCGGCACGCTCGACCTGCACCACCACGCCACGGTGTTCGATGCCGCGCAGCACCGGCTGCCCGAGGAGATGCGCTCGTCCATCATGCTGGTGCCCCCGCTGCTCGCGCGCTTTGGCGTGGCGCGGCTGGAGGACAACGTCAAGGGCTGCACGCTGGGCGTGCGCGAGATCGACCCGCACGTGGAGGTGTTCCGCCGCTTCGGGGGCGCCGTCGAGCGGGCCGAGGGCTCGCTGCTGATCCGCAGCGCGGGCCGGCTGCAGGCCAACCACCACTGGCTGGACTACGCATCGGTGACCACCACCGAGAACTTCGTGCTGTGCGCCGCCACGGCCGAGGGCACCTCGGTGCTGACCAACGCGGCGTCGGAGCCGCACGTGCAGGAGTTCTGCCGCTTCATGGCCATGATCGGCGTGCGCATCGAGGGCATGGGCACCTCGCGCATCACCGTGCACGGCGGCACGGCCCTGCGCGGCGGGGAGTTCCGTTTCGACGAGGATTTCCACGAGATCACGACCTTCCTCGCCCTGGGCGCGATCACCGGCGGGGACGTGGTGGTGAAGAACAGCGCGCCCGGGAACTTTCCGCTCATCGACCGCACCTTCGCCAAGTTCGGCGTCACCGTCACGCACGAGGACGGCTGGTCGCGCGCGGCGTGCGACGGGCCGCTCAAGGTGCAGACGCCCTTCACGAGCAATGTGCTGACCAAGGTGGAGGCCGCGCCCTGGCCGTACTTTCCGGTGGACCTGCTGCCCATCTTCATTGCCCTGGGCGTGCGCGCCGAGGGCAACGCGCTGTTCTGGAACAAGGTGTACGACGGGGCCCTGGGCTGGGCGGGCGAGCTGTCGAAGTTCGGCGCGCACGTGTTCCAGTCCGACCCGCACCGCCTGGTCACCTTCGGGGGCAACCCCCTGAGCCCGGCCGTGGTCGAGAGCCCCTACATCATCCGCGTGGCGATCGCGCTGTTCATGGTGGCGGCGAGCACGCCCGGGCGCTCCGAGATCCGCAACGCCACGCCCATCCGCCGCGCCCACCCGCGCTTCGTGGAGAACCTGCGCAGCCTGGGCGTGCAGGTGGAGTGGACCAGCGAGGAGTGAGCGGCGGCCCGCGGGCCTCAGGCTGCGACCACGCCGCCCGGTGCCTCGCCCGGGTTGGGCAGCACATGCACCCGGGCGTGCGCGGGGTGCGCATCCGCGCAGTGCACGGTGTTGCGCCCCGACTCCTTGGCGCGGTACAGCGCCTTGTCGGCGCGGTTGACCAGCTCCTCGAAATCCAGCCCCGAGCCCTGGTGCAGCGTGGCCACGCCAATGCTCACGGTGACCGAGATGCTGGCGCCTTCGTCGTTCACGGGCACGCTCATCGCCGACACGTCGTGGCGCAGCGATTCGGCCATGCGCTGGGCGCTGGCCCCATCGGTCTCGGGCAGCACGATGACGAATTCCTCGCCCCCGAAACGCGCCACGATGTCCACGCCACTGCGCTTGCGCGACGCACAGGCCTGGGCCACGGCGCAGATCACGCGGTCACCCGCCAGGTGCCCCCACACGTCGTTGACGGGCTTGAACAGGTCGATGTCCACCACCAGCAGCGACAGCGGGTGGCCAAACCGTTGGGTCCGCTGGCATTCGTTGGCGCCCAGTTCCATCAGCGTGCGGCGGTTGGACAGCCCCGTGAGCGCATCGTTGGCCGCCAGCAGCTCCAGCGCGGCATTGAGCTGCTGCAGCAGGCGGTTCTGCTCCACGAGCTGGCGGTTGATCTGGGCGATCTCGTCTTCCTTGCGCTTGCGGTCGTCGATGTTGAAGGTGACCCCGATGAGCCGCTTGCCCGGCGTGTCGCTGTGGCCGTCCATGATGCGGCCATAGTTCGCGTACCAGACCCAGTCGCCGCCCTTGGCGCGCAGGCGGAATTCGCAGCGGTACTGCGGCGTGACGCCGCAGAGGTGGTCGGCCACGGCTTGCCGGACACTGTCCACGTCCTCCGGATGGAACAGGCCGTAGATGTCCTGCACGCCCGAGACGATCTCCTCCTCGGTGAAGCCCAGTTCGAGGAAGGTCTTGGTCGCCTTGCGGGTGACATTGCCGGTCACCAGGTCGTTCTCCCACAGGTCCAGCCCGGCGGCCTCCAGCGCCAGCTCCAGCCGCTCCCGGTTCAGATCTGCTTCACCCATGGCGGCTTGCCTTCATCGCGCTGTCCGTGTCCCGGCCGGTTGCTGGCTGGTGGGCTGGTTGTCTGTCTGTCTGCGCATGGTCAGGCCGGGGGCATGGCGCCCGCGTAGCCGATGTTGCGCAGCAGCGACGCAAACGAGGCCACCACGCCCGGCGTGCCGTACAGCTGCGGGGCTGTCTGCACCGCGATCACGCTCACCATCCGGCCCGTGCTCTGGCCGGTGGCGGCATCGAAGTACAGCGCCAGATCGTCGCTGGCATTGGAGAACCCGCGCCCGGTGCTTTCGGAGTAGTAGCAGATCGAGTCCGGGGCAATGATGTCGGGCACCGCGCTCGACGACGAGTACATGATGAGGTTCTCGTTGAGGTTGTAGAGGTGTTGCGTCTGCGTGCTCTGGCGCGGATCCTGCGTGTTGTCCAGGCGGATGATGCCCGAATCCAGCGATGCGCTGGACGTGGACTGCGAGACCGAGGTGATGAAGAAGTTGGTCGCCACGGCGGCGGCGGGCCGGCCCGTGATGAGGGCGATGGCATCGGCCACCGCGCCCGTGGCCTGCGGCGTGCCGCTGTCCCGCAGGAACTGCCCCAGCGCGCGCGCCTGCTCCAGCGTGCCCGCGATGTAGCTGCCCGACAGCGCAAAGCCGTTGCCCGCGTTGGACGGCCACATCGCGATGCCGGAATACCCGCCAAAGCCGCCCACCACGCCGCCGGCCAGCGTTTCCACCCGCGCGGCCGTGCTCGCGCCCAGCACGGCGGATTCGATGTCGGCGGGGCTGGCCGCGTCGCTGGCCAGCGCCGCGGGGCACGGAGCCAGCGGCGGATTGCCGGTGAACGTGGTCTGCGGCAGCTCGGGCACCGCGCGCCCGGCTCCGTCGCCGTTGACCACCCAGACCGCCCCCCCGCCCATGGCCGCGCCGATCAGCGGCACCAGCGAGTTGATGGGCCCGATCTCCACCGGGATGTAGGCCCCCGGCGACGCCCCGGTGGCGTCCGCCAGCACCTGCACCGTGTTGCGGATGGAGTTCTGGATGGCGGCCAGCGTCAGGCTGTCGGCCGCGTCGGGCGAGCCCATGATGGCCAGCACGCAGGCGTTGGTCGCCCCGTCATAGTCCTGCACCTGGACGGTGCCCGTGAAGCCCTGGCGGGCCAGCTCCTCCAGGATGGAGCACGCGTCGTGGTAACTGCCACCGCCGCCGCTGGCCAGCACCGCCGCGCCGTCCGCCACCGACTGGAACTCGTTCAGCCCGTAGGAATAAACACCCATCTCTCGCCCCTCTCATGGATGGCTGGCACGATACGCCAGCCCGGTCGGTTGTCAACCCGCGCCATCCCGCGCGGAACAAAGGCCAAAGCGTGGTAGGCAGCGGGCCGCGCCGCGGCCCATGGCGCGGAAAGCACTCTGGTTTCGCGCGGCGGCTTCGCCTATGCTCTGCCCAGCGCACCGCGCCAGAAATTCGACTGTCCGCCATCCACACACACCATGAGCCACCCTGAAAAAAACTCCGTCTACGGCACCGAAGACCTGCTGATCAGCCTGTGCAACTCCGTCACCCGGGTGCTGAACGTGGCCACCCACAGCCAGATCCACTACTCCGGCATGGTGCAGCGCATCAGCAAGACCTGCCTGAAGCCGGACATCGGCTGCTTCGTGCTGTTCGATGGCGGCTTCTCGGGCCTGGTGATCATCAACTTCTCGGCCACGGCGGCCATGGAGCTGTACGCCAACTACCTGCTGAACATGGGCATGTCCAAGGACGACCTGGTCACCTCCTACACCTCGGACGAGGTCAGCAACGTGATGGGCGAGCTCATGAACCAGGTGGTGGGCGACTTCACCGGCAAGGTGCGGCGCGAGCTGCAGACCCACATCACCCAGAACCAGCCCAAGATGCTGGTGCTGAACAAGCAGGTGATGCTGAGCGTGGACGCCAACCTGGACAAGCCCGAGGCGCGGCGCGTGACCTTCTACACCAGCAACAACAACATCTTCTACCTGGAACTGGCGATCGACCGCACCGAATTCATCAAGCTCTACGACTTCGAGGCGCAGGAGGCCCCGGACCCGGATGCGCTGATGGCCCAGTCGCAGGCCGCGCCCCCCGTGCCCGCGCCTCCCCCCGCCGGGCAGGACGACACGGACGCGCTGCTCAAGTCGCTGGGGATGTAGCGCGGCCCCTGCGGCCGCCCCGTGGCCCGCAGGCCATTCGCTATCAAAAATGCAGCTCCCGGCGCTTGCCGATCCAGCGCCACGGCCATTTTTCATACCGCCACCATGGGGCATGGCGGCCCCGGCCGTTGTCAGCGAGGAGGTCCGCTGTCCTACAGCTGCATGCCGGGCCTGCTGACGCACGCGGGCCGCGCGCCGGATAGATTGGGCTCAGATGCGGGGCCAGCCTGGCTGCCCCGCCCGCCAACCCATCGAAGGAGCCCGCCATGCCCCAAGCCCAGTGGAGCGCCAAGCGCGAACGCCAGTACGAACACATCAAGACCAGCCTGAAACAGCGCGGCAAGAGCACGGACACGGCCGAAGAGATTGCGGCGCGCACCGTGAACAAGGAACGCGCCCAGCACGGCGAAAGCAAGACCGCCAACCCCAAGACCTTGCGCGACACCCCGGCCCCGGTGCGCGGCGGCCAGCGGTCCCACCAGGGCGCGCAGGGCCGAACGCGCGACCAGCTGTACGAAGAGGCCCGGCGCAAGGGGATCGAGGGCCGCTCCAGGATGAACAAGCAGGAGCTGGAACGCGCGGTGGGCCGCTGAGCGGCACCCGGCCGGCCTTGCGCACCGCAGGCCCAGGCCTCACCAAAGCTATTAAATTGATAGCTTTCCGCGCTTATTCCACAAGCGCCAGGAGCCTAAAATACTGAAGAATCAGCCCTCGAACTGCGGGTGCAGCTGCCGGATGCGGTTCATCGCCATGGCGGCCGCCGCCGTGCGCGTTTCCACCCCCAGCTTGGCGAACACGCGTTCGAGGTGCTTCTTCACCGTGGCGGGGCTGGCGCCCAGGATGTCGCCGATGTCGCGGTTGATCTTGCCCTTGACCACCCAGTACAGCACCTCCGCCTCGCGCGCGGTGAGCTTGAAGGACAGGCTCATGGATTCGATGATCTTGGCGTCCGACACCTCGCGCATGACGATCAGCCAGTCGCCCCCGCCTTCGCTGTCGCCCGCCTGCTGGTGCAGGCGGAAGGTCAGGCGGCGCGCGCCCTGCTCGATGGCCAGGCGCGGCGGCTCGGCCAGCGCATGGGCCAGCAGCTCCGCCGCGTTTTCGGCGAGCACATGGCGGCGCAGCCAGGCCTGCACGATCCCGGGCGCCCAGGGGCTGGCTTCGCCAAAGTAGCCCTGCAGCAGTTCGCGAGCGAGCGGGGTCTGCCACACGATGCGGCCGTCCACCGCGCGCACCGTGATGCTGGCATAGCCGAAGGCATCGAGCGCATTGCGCGCCTCGCGGGCCTGGCTCGCGTCCTGGCGCGCCCTGCGCGCCGCGCCCAGGTGCACGCCCATGCGGGCCATCGCCTCGCGCGGCTTGATGGGCTTGGTCAAGTAGTCCACGCCGCCCGCCTCCAGCGCGGCCACCAGGTGCTCGGTCTCGGTGAGGCCCGTCATGAAGATGATGGGGATGTGCGCGGTGGCGGGCGACGCCTTCAGGCGCCGCGCCACCTCGAAGCCGTCCATGCCGGGCATCATGGCGTCGAGCAGCACGATGTCGGGCAATGCCTGCGCGGCGCGCTGCAACGCGGCCTCGCCGTGCGTGGCCACGAGCACCGTGTAGCCCGATTCATCGAGCGCGTCGTGCAGCACGGCCAGGTTGTCGGGCACGTCGTCCACGATCAGGACCACGTCGCTGTCGCCGCGATCTAGGGCCACGGCATGCACCGGCAGGGAGGGTGGGGTCGCGGTGGTCGTCACGGTGGCGCCTGCTCCAGGATGTGGCCCATGGCATCGAACTGGAACTGCCTGGCCAGCTGCCGCATGGTGCCGACAAAAGCGCCGTGCGCGGGCTGGCCGCGTTCGATGTCGTCCAGGGTGTTGAGGATGCCCCGGTAGTAGCCCAGCGCGACCACCTGGGCCAAGGCCGCCAGGGCGGTGGCATCGGGGTACGTGAGGGGCGCATCCGCTGCCGCGGGCAAGGCGGGGGCGGCGTCGGCCTCGCCGTGCTGCCACTGCAGGCCCAGGCGGCGCTCCAGCCAGTCCAGCAGCTCGGTGTGGCGCACGGGCTTGACGATGAAGTCCTCGGGGCGGATGTCCACGTCGTTGTCCAGCGCCTTGTCGAACGCATTGGCCGACACAATGGCGCAGTGGACGTTCGCGAGGTGCATCTGCCGCACGCGCCGCAGGGTCTCCCACCCGTCGATGCCCGGCATGGCCAGGTCCATGAAGATCGCGTGCGGCCGGTAGCCCGTGGCCAGCAGGTCCAGCGCGTCGTGCCCGCTGGCGGCCTGGCGCAGCTCGAAGCCCAGGGGTTCGAGCAGTTGCACCAGCAGCTCGCGGTCGGGCTCTTCGTTGTCCACCACCAGGATGCGGCGGCGGTCCCCCGCGTAACCCCTGCGCGCACGCTGGGTGCGAGTGGCCAATGCGGCGGGCGCTGGCGCGGTCTTGCCCAGCGCGTCCCCATGCACCTCGGGCAGGAACAGCTTGACGTGGAACACCGAGCCTACGCCGGGGGTGCTGCTCACCGTCAGCTCGCCGCCCATGAGCGCGGTGAGCATCTTGGCAATGGTCAGGCCCAGGCCCGCGCCCGGCGCGGCCGCGGTGTTGCCACCGCCCGAGCCGCCCCGCGCAAAGGGCTCGAAGATGCGCTCGATCTCCTCGGCCGCGAGGCCCGGCCCCGTGTCCTGCACCTCGATGCGCGCCATCTCGCGCGCATAGCGCACGCGCAGCGTGACGGTGCCGTGCGCCGTGAACTTGACCGCGTTGCCCAGCAGGTTGATGAGGATCTGGCGCAGGCGCTTTTCGTCGGCACGAACCACCTCGGGAATCACGCCCAGCACATCGAACTGGAAGGCCAGGCCCTTGGCAGCGGCCTGCAGCTCGAACAGGCTGGCCATTTCGTGCAGGCCATCGGCAAAGCGCATGGGCGTGACATCCAGCGTGAGCTTGCCGGATTCGATGCGCGCGATGTCGAGCGTGCCCTCGATGAGCGAGAGCAGGTGTTCGCCCCCCCGCCGGATCACGTGCACCGCCTGCTTGCGGTGCGGGGGCACGCCCGCGTCCTCGCCCATGAGCTGCGCGTAGCCCAGGATGGAGTTGAGCGGCGTGCGGATCTCGTGGCTGATGGCGCTGATGTAGCGGCTCTTGGCCTGGTTGGCCTGGTCGGCCGCGCGCTGGGCCGCCTCGGCCACCTGGCGCGCCTGCTCGGCCACGCTGCGCGCGGTCTGCAGGGCCTCGTCGGTCTGGCGGTGCAGCTCGATCTCGCGCACCAAGAGGCCCGTCTGGCGGTTGGATTCCTCCTGCGCCACCTGGCGGCTCTTGTGCGCCAGCACCAGCCACCAGGCCACGATGCCCGAGATGACGAGAAGCGCCAGGTAGGCCTTGAGCAGGCCGGAGCGCAACGCGACCTCCGGGGCGGCCAGGACTTCCGTGTCGGTCATCGCATTGGCGATGGTGTTGAGCTCCTGGTGGTACAGCAGCCCCATGACGGAGGCCAGCAGCGGCGCGATCACCAGCATCAGCAGCAGGAAGTGGCCCAGGCCCGTGTCCAGGTAGCGCCACATGGCGCGCGGCAGCACCCAGCGCAGGGCGGCAGACCATTGCACCGCCATGCTGGCGTCGGGCTTGCACAGGTCGCCGCAGCGCGCGTCCAGCGTGCAGCACAGCGAGCAGATCGCGCCCCGGTAGGCGGGGCACTGGGCCATGTCGGGCGCTTCGTATTCGCGCTCGCAGATCACGCAGCGCTGCACGGTGTAGCGCACGTAGCTGCCCAGGGCCGCATCCATTCCGCCGCCGGCCTTGCGGCCCACCGGGCCGTGCAGGGGTACCGCCACCACGTCGGCCAGCGCAGCGGGCTCGGACTGGCGCGCGATGTAATAGCGCCCCCCGGTGGCCCAGGCAATGAGCGGTGCCGTGACAAACGCGACAGCCATCGCGATCACGGCCGAGAACGCCTGCGGCAGCGGGCCGAACAACCCCAGGTGCGCGCTGATGGACAGGATGGACGCGAGCGCCATCGAACCCACGCCCACCGGGTTGATGTCGTACAGGTGCGCGCGCTTGAACTCGATGCCCCGGGGCGACAGCCCCAGCGGCTTGTTGATGACGAGATCGGCCACCACGGACATGATCCAGGCGATGGCGATGTTGGAGTACAGCCCCAGCACCTCGCCCATGGCGCGGAACACGTTCATCTCCATCAGCATGAAGGCGATCAGCGTGTTGAACACCACCCACACCACGCGCCCCGGGTGGCTGTGCGTGAGGCGCGAGAAGAAGTTGGACCACGCCAGCGAGCCCGCGTAGGCATTGGTCACATTGATCTTGAGCTGCGAGACCACCACGAACAACGCCGTGGCCGCCACCGCCCAGCCGTAGTGGGGGAACACATATTCGTACGCGGCCAGGTACATCTGGTTCGGGTCCACCGCCCGGTCGGCCGGCACCATGTGGGTGAGCGCCAGGTAGGCGAGCAGCGCACCGCCCAGCATCTTGAGCACCCCCAGCACCACCCAGCCCGGTCCGCCCACCAGCACGCCCAGCCACCAGCGCCCGCGCGTGGCGGGCGTGCTGGCGGGCATGAAGCGCAGGTAGTCGGCCTGCTCCCCCATCTGGGTGATGAGCGCAATGCCCACCGTGAGCGCCGCACCAAACAAGGGCAACTGGAACGTGGCACCGCGCATCGATTCACCACCGTAGTGCACAACCCCGGAAAATGCACCAGGATCGCGCACCAGCACATAGGTAAACGGCACCACCAGCATCACCAGCCACAGCGGCTGCGTCCACACCTGCAGGCGGCTGATGGCTGACACACCGTGGGTGACCAGCGGAATCACCACAATGGCGCAGATGAGGTAGCCCCAGGTGGGCGGGATGTCGAGTGCCAGCTCCAGCGCATAGGCCATGACGGCGGCTTCGAGCGCGAAGAAGATGAAGGTGAAGCTGGCGTAGATCAGCGAGGTGAGCGTGGAGCCGATGTAGCCAAAGCCCGCGCCGCGCGTGAGCAGGTCCATGTCCACCCCATAGCGCGCCGCATACACGCTGATGGGCAGCCCCGCCAGGAAGATGATGAGCCCCGTGGCCACGATGGCCCAGAAGGCGTTGATGAAGCCGTACTGCACCAGCAGCGTCGCGCCCACGGCCTCCAGGATCAGGAACGACGCCGCACCGAAAGCCGTGTTGGCCACGCGCCATTCGGACCACTTGCGAAAGCGCTGGGGCGTGTAGCGCAGCGCGTAGTCCTCCATGGTCTCGGTGGCCACCCAGCTGTTGTAGTCGCGCCGGACCTTGACGACCTGCTGCGGGGCCTGCTGGGGCTCGTGTGCAGCCATGCCGGGCTCTGTCGGCTGCAGCGGGGTGGCGTCAGCAGGGGCGATGGAGGCGGTGTGGGAAGGCATGGGCAATGGCGGCGGTCACCCCTTCAGGTGCAGTTTCCATGCCACTGCACCTGGGGACGTGCGCCAGATGACGTATGGCGGGCACGGGGCTTGCTGCCTATGATGGAACAGCTCTCGCCAGATCACCCCCGTGCGCCATAGCACGCCCCTCGTGGTCACCCCGCATCGGCTGACGCGCGAGCCAACAACACCAGCATTGAGTACAACGACATGGAACTGACGCCTCGCGAAAAAGACAAGCTGCTGATCTTTACCGCCGCCCTGCTGGCCGAGCGCCGCAAGGCCCGGGGCCTCAAGCTCAACTACCCCGAGGCCATGGCCCTGATCAGCGCCGCCGTGATGGAAGGTGCCCGCGACGGCAAGACCGTGGCGCAGCTGATGAGCGAGGGCCGCACGGTGCTGACCCGCGCGGACGTGATGGACGGCATCGCCGAGATGATTCCGGACATCCAGGTCGAGGCCACCTTCCCCGACGGCACCAAGCTCGTCACCGTGCACCAGCCGATCGTCTGACCCCTTTTCTCCCTCTTTCTCTCTGTGGAGCCCCCATGCGCATCGCACTCTCACACCGCCACACAGCCGCTCTTCTCTTCATGGCTGCCAGTGCCATCAGTACCAGTGCCGTCGCCCATACCGGCGCTGAAACCCACATCCACAGCAGTTTTCTGAGCGGCTTTGCCCACCCATTTTTTGGCCTGGACCACCTGGCCGCCATGGTGGCCGTGGGCCTGTGGAGCGCCCTGGCCGCGCGCGGCGCCGGCCGCGAACTGCTGTGGGGCCCCGTGGGCTTTGCCGCCATGCTGCTGGCGGGCGCCGTGCTGGGCCTGCAGGGTGTGGCACTGCCCGCGGTGGAACCGATGATTGCGGCCTCGCTGCTGGCCACCGGCCTGCTCGTCGTGTCGCGCCTGCGCGTTCCCGGCCTGGTGGCCGCGCTGGGCGTGGGGGTGTTTGCCGTGTTCCATGGCGTGGCCCACGGCCACGAGCTGGCGGGCAGCGACAGCGCCTGGCAAACCCTGGCGGGCATGCTGGCCGCCACCGTGCTGCTGCATGGCGCGGGCCTGGCGGCGGGCTGGGCGCTGCGCCACCGCCACGTGTGGCTGGCGCGCGCTGCGGGTGCGGGCGTGGCAGTGTTCGGTGGTGCGCTGCTGGCGCAGATGGCCTGAGCCAATCCGCCCCACAGGAGCATCCCATGATCCCAGGCGAACTCTTCACCGAACCCGGCGAACACCCGCTCAACACGGGCCGCCGCACCCTCACGCTGGTGGTGCGCAACACCGGCGACCGCCCCATCCAGGTGGGCTCGCACTACCACTTTGCCGAGACCAACAACGCACTGGGCTTTGACCGCGCCGCCGCACGCGGCATGCGGCTGAACATCGCATCGGGCACGGCCGTGCGCTTCGAGCCCGGCCAGGAGCGCACCGTGGAACTGGTGGACTACGCGGGCCAGCGCCGGGTGTATGGCTTTCAAGGCCTGACGCACGGCGCCCTGTAGAAATATCAAGCCAAAACGGCCTCCAGGGCTTGTTGAATAAGCGCTGGCAGCTATCAAAAATATAGTCATCAGTTCTCGCGGAGCACACCCCATGGCAACCATTGGACGACGCGCCTACGCCGAAATGTTCGGCCCCACCGTGGGCGACCGCGTGCGCCTGGCCGATACCGAACTCATCCTCGAAGTCGAGGCCGACCACACGCTGCGCGCCGGCAGCTATGGCGAAGAAGTGAAGTTCGGCGGCGGCAAGACCATCCGCGACGGCATGGCGCAAAGCCAGCGCAGCAATGCACAAGGCGCGGTGGACACGGTGCTGACCAACGCCCTGGTGGTGGATCACACCGGCATCTTCAAGGCCGATATCGGACTCAGGGCAGGCCGCATTGCCGCCATCGGCAAGGCGGGCAACCCCGACACCCAGCCGGGCGTGGACATCATCATCGGCCCCGGCACCGAGGTCATCAGCTGCGAGGGCAACATCGTCACCGCGGGCGGCATCGACAGCCACATCCACTTCATCTGCCCGCAGCAGATCGAGGAAGCCCTGGCCAGCGGCGTGACCACCATGCTGGGCGGCGGCACCGGCCCCGCCACGGGCACGCTGGCCACCACCTGCACGTCGGGCCCCTTCAACCTGGAGCGCATGCTGCAGGCGGCAGACGCCTTCCCCATGAACCTGGGCTTTCTGGGCAAGGGCAACGCCAGCCTGCCCGATGCGCTGCATGAGCAGATCAACGCGGGCGCCATCGGCCTCAAGCTGCACGAGGACTGGGGCACCACCCCCTCGGCCATCAGCAACTGCCTGGACGTGGCCGAAGCCACCGACACGCAGGTGGCCATCCACTCTGACACGCTCAACGAATCGGGCTTTGTGGAGGACACCATCGCCGCCGTGGGCGGGCGCGGCATCTGCGCCTTCCACACCGAAGGTGCGGGTGGCGGCCACGCGCCGGACATCCTGCGCGTGGTGGGCGAGGAGAACTTCCTGCCCAGCTCCACCAACCCCACCATGCCCTACACGCACAACACGCTCGATGAACATGTGGACATGCTCATGGTGTGCCACCACCTCGATGCCAGCATTGCCGAGGACCTGGCCTTTGCCGAAAGCCGCATCCGCAAGGAGACCATCGCCGCCGAGGACATCCTGCACGACCTGGGCGCCATCAGCATGATGTCCAGCGACAGCCAGGCCATGGGCCGCGTGGGCGAAGTCATCCTGCGCACCTGGCAGACCGCGCACAAGATGAAGGTGCAGCGCGGCAGCCTGGCCGGCGACACCGCCCGGAGCGACAACACGCGCATCAAGCGCTACGTGGCCAAGTACACCATCAACCCGGCCATCGCCCACGGCATCAGCCACGAGGTGGGCTCGCTGGAGGTGGGCAAGTGGGCCGACATCGTGATCTGGAAACCCGCGTTCTTCGGCGTGAAGCCCGCGCTCATCCTGAAGGGCGGGCTGATCGCCATGGCCGCGATGGGCGATCCGAACGCCTCCATCCCCACGCCCCAGCCCGTGCACTACCGGCCCATGTTCGGCGCGTTCGGCGGGGCCATTGCCAAGACGTCGCTCACCTTCGTGTCGCAGGCGGGTCTGGCCGCCGGCATTGGCGAACGCTTCGGCCTGCGCAAGACGCTGTCCGCCGTGCACAACATCCGCGGCATCCGCAAGCGCGACATGGTGCACAACAGCTACGCCCCGAAGATGGAAGTGGACGCACAAACCTACACCGTGCGCGCCGACGGCCAACTGCTCACCTGCGAGCCCGCCACGGTGCTGCCCATGGCGCAGCGGTACTTCCTGTTCTGAGGTCGCGCTCCGTGAATGCTGTGCTGCAAGACCTGCACATCCGCCTGGACGATCTGAGCGATCCACGCATCGAAGCCTTCATGCAGGAACACCTGCAGGACATGTACGCGGTGTCGCCGCCGGAAAGCGTGCATGCCCTGGAGATGGACCAGCTGCGCCAGCCCGAGATCGCCTTCTGGTCCGCCTGGCTGCCTGACGCGGAGGGCGACGTGCTGGTGGGCACCGGCGCGCTCAAGCAGCTCGACGCCACCCACGCCGAACTCAAGTCCATGCGCACCAGCGCCCGCCACCGGGGCCAGGGCATCGCCCGCCAGTTGCTGAACCACCTGCTCCACGAGGCCCGCTCGCGCGGCTTTGCCCGCATGAGCCTGGAGACGGGCCCGCAGCCCTTCTTCGAGCCCGCGCGCCAGCTGTATTTCCAGAACGGCTTTTCCGAGTGCGGCCCCTTTGCCGACTACGGCCCCGACCCTTACAGCTTCTTCATGACCCGTCGGCTGTAAACCGGGGGCGCCCAACAGGGTTGCGCCCCTGGCCGACAATGCGCGGTCTACCCGCTGGAACAAAGAAAAGAAACGCCATGATCCAAGCCTCCAAGCTCATCCCCCAAGGCAAAGGCCTTGCTCCCGTTCTGGCCAAGCGCGCCACCACCATCGAACTGGACTGGGACGTGCGCCAGAAAAGCCGTTTCGCGGCCACCGACTCCGCCGGGCGCGAGCTGGGCATCTTCCTGCCGCGCGGCACGCTGGTGCGCGGTGGCGATGTGCTCGTGGCCGAAGACGGCTCCATGGTCCGCGTGATCGCGGCGCCGCAGCCCGTGCTGGTCATCACACACTGCGCCAACCATGGCAGCCCGTTCGACCTGACCCGCGCCGCCTACCACCTGGGCAACCGCCATGTGCCCATCGAGCTGCAGCCCGATCACCTCAAGATCGAACCTGACCACGTGCTGGCCGACATGCTGCGCGCCATGCACTTGATCGTCAAAGCGCAGGACCTGCCGTTTGAACCCGAGGGCGGCGCCTATGCCGCAGGGCACGGCGGCCATGACCATGACCACGGGCACGATCATGGGCATTCCCACGATGCCGGCCAGGGTCACGGCCATGCGCACGGACACGAACAAGGCGCCGCCCCGGCCCGCGCCCGCCCCGTGGCCATCCCGGTCGTCGCCCAGGGCCATGTGCACGGCCCCGGCTGCAACCACGGCCATGACCATGAAAGCCACGGACACAGCCACTGACGGGCTGAGTACATCCCTTCCCCGCCATGCGCCTCGAACGCCCCGCCTCCCTGCCGGCAGCCAGCCTGCTGCAGCTCATCTGGCTCGCCTCGCCCGCGCTGCCCGTGGGCGGTTTCTCGTATTCCGAGGGGCTGGAAAGCGCGATTGAAAACGCAGGCATCGCCAGCGAAGCCGCCGTGGCCGACTGGCTGCTGGACCAGTTGCACATCACCCAGGCACGCGGCGACATGGCCCTGATCGCCAAGGCCGTGGGCGCCTGGCGCCGCGCCGACTGGGCGCATGTGCGTGAACTCAACGACTGGGTGCTGCACACCCGTGAAACCAGCGAACTGAGGCTGCAGACCGAGCAGATGGGCCGGTCGATGGCCGACTGGCTGCGCAACCAGCACCAGGACGATGAAGAGACCCTGCCCAGAATCCGCCACCTGGCCGCACTGCCCCCGACCTACCCCGTGGCATTCGCGCTGGCCGCCTCCACCACCCAGGCGCCCGTGCGCGACGTGCTGCTGGCCTACGCCTTTGGCTGGGCCGAAAACATGGTCCAGGCCGCACTCAAGTCCATGCAACTGGGTCAAAGCGCCGGCCAGCGCATCCTGGCGCGCCTGGCCGATGCCATCCCCCCCGCCGCCGACCACGCCATCGGCCTGATGGACAGCAAGCGCCAGGCCTTTTCTCCCATGCTGGCCATCCTGAGTTCCCAGCACGAAACCCAATACTCCCGCCTCTTCCGATCATGACCACCAGCACCCTGCACCACATCCCGAACCGTACCAAGCAACTGCCCCCCCTGCGCGTGGGCATCGGCGGCCCGGTAGGCTCCGGCAAGACCACGCTGCTGGAAATGCTGTGCAAGGCCATGCGCGACGACTACGACCTCATCGCCATCACCAACGACATCTACACCAAGGAAGACCAGCGCCTGCTGACCGTGAGCGGCGCGCTGCCCCCCGAGCGCATCCTGGGCGTGGAGACCGGAGGCTGCCCCCACACCGCCATCCGCGAAGACTGCTCCATCAACCTCGAAGCCATCGACCGCATGCTGGGCGAGTTCCCCAATGCCGACATCGTGTTCGTGGAAAGCGGCGGCGACAACCTCGCCGCCACCTTCAGCCCCGAGCTGAGCGACCTCACCATCTACGTCATCGACGTCGCCGCCGGCGAAAAAATCCCCCGCAAGGGCGGCCCCGGCATCACCAAGAGCGACCTGTTCATCATCAACAAGACCGACCTGGCCCCCCACGTGGGCGCCAACCTGGACGTCATGCACGCCGACACCACCCGCATGCGCACCAACGCCCAGGGCCTCAAGCCCTTCGTGATGACCAACCTCAAGACATTGGCAGGCGTGGCCGATGTGGTGAAGTTCATCGAGACGCGCGGCATGCTGCAAAAACCCGCGCCCGCCGTGGGCTAGAATTCGCGCCTTCCCTCCCGGAGACTTGGGTGAGCGGTTTAAACCAGCAGTCTTGAAAACTGCCGACGGGCAACCGTCCGTGAGTTCGAATCTCACAGTCTCCGCCATGCCTTGACGCGGCTTTTCAGCCGTGCAAGTAGCTCGCTGTCCTTCTCAGCCTCGAGAGCCGCGATAGCAATCCAGTGCTCTGGATTTTCTCCTAATTCGATAGCAACATTGCCAGCCATGACAGGGCTTAACCGGCCTTTGCTTCTCGCAACATAGAACGCTTCAGGCGTCACATTGAATTGTCGCGCCCATTGCGCAGGGTGCTGCTTTTCGAGGGCTTTTGCCCACAAATCCATAGTCGTGTTCATGCTAAGTACCCGTTTGGAATAACAGGGTTTTAGCATTTTTCGTTGCCCGCGTTCATAACAGGTAGTTAGCCTAACGCCCTGTTATCCAACAGGAGCCGCCTTGTACACGACCGTTTGCACATCCCCTGCCAATCAACGCCGAGGCATCAGCTTGGCGGCTCCTGTCTCAGCATGGCAGGGGGTGTGCACCCTGCTGCGCTGCTATCGCTCGGCGCGCATGTCCATCAATTCGGCGGGCATGGTCGGAACCGCTGGTGATTCGAAGTCGTCTCTGACGCGGTCAATGTCCGGCACTCGCGGATATCGCAGCACCCGATACCCCGCATTCACTAGCAGCACATCGCGGGCTCCGTCTTCCTTCTCCCGCCCTCGATGGCTGCTGTCGTCCAGCTCCACCACAGCCAAAACGCGGAATGCCTTGTCGCAAACCACGAAGTCCGCAACCTTGCGATCGAACGTGTTGCGCGCCGCATATGACCGTGCTGTCAGTAGCGCACTGAAGCTCACTTGCGCCAGCACGACAAGCTCAGGTAAAGCCTGCACAAGCCGGTTGTACATGGCTTGCTCACGTTCGGTCATCAGTGCTTTTTGTTTGGGCTTTTCGCCTTTGCCTCCGCGCTTCTTGTTCGCCCCTGTCATCACTGCCACGACGACCAGCAGCAGGGCCAGCACTGCCAGCAAAACGAATAAATTTTTCATTGGTACTCCCTCCGTTGCAGGAGGAAGTTTCGCATGACCGATAGGCCCATCTTCAACCGTCAATCCGGCGCAGGCATGGTGCCCATGTTCATTGGTCGCGCCCCTCACCAATGGCAGCACGTCCTCGCCTTCCTCGATGCACTACCCAAGCAAGACGACGCGGCCGCGACCGGCAAGCGAAGCGCGGGCGCGGCCGCGTCGGCTGTTGTTGCTGATTCTTCTGCTATCAATTTTGGGGGGTGCGTAGCGTCAGCAACAGCTGTCCCCGATGGTAATCACGGGGACAACTTCGAAGGGGGCAGAGCGTGACCATCGCCACCCCCCTCGTCCTCGATGGGAACGAAGTCCTGCTTCGTTTGCACGAAGAGCGCACCGTGACGGGTTCGCCAGTCCATATCGACTGGCTGCGCTTCACGTTGAATCTCCGGTTCGCTCCCATCCCCACGGTGGACACCCTGTTTCCCCCACGTGACGACACCGCCGATTGGGAAAAATCCGCCCACACCATCAGCGAAGAAGACCGCCGACGCCACGACTTGGCCCGCATCCTTCGTGGCCTGGATGATCCCGACTTCGCAGCCACCACCCAGGCCCTGGAGCTTGCAGAGAACGTGTGCGAACTGCTGGGCGATGGCTTCACCGTGGACCCTGAGCTGAAGAAGGGCCACGACTTCTACCGCTACCGCTGGTCGATCATGCGCGCTGGTTCCGAATGCGGCTGGGTCGGATGCCTGTCCAGCGGCGACAGCCCGCGGCAGTCCGCCCAGGCCAAAACCCTGCACTGCAACCTCTACGGCGCGGCCTGCACTTTCGCCCGCCCTGGCTGGCACTACCAGATGGCCGACTATCTGGAAGAGCACCGCGCAGTGGTCACGCGCTGCGATCTGGCGCTTGATTTCTTCGAGGGCATCTCAGGCGGCATGGACCGCATCGGCGCCGACTATGACGCGGGTTTGATGGATCACCTCGGCCACCGGCCTAAACACAGCTGCGTGGGTGCATGGCGCGCTGGTGGCGTCGGCCGCTCCTTCTACTTCGGCAGCAAGGCCGCAGGCAAGCAGACCAACGTCTATGACAAGGGTGTGCAGCTGTACGGCGAGCAGGATGCCACCGGCTGGCAACGCATCGAAGTGCGCTACGGCAACCAAAAGCGCTTGCTCCCTGTCGATCTGCTGCGCAGGCCCGCCAACTTCTTTGCAGGCACCAGCGAATGGCACGCGCTGCTGCTGGCCGAGCACGGCGAAGTGGCCCAGGCAGAACCCATCAAAACAGAGCCGCGCCTACCGCTCGAAACGCTGATGGCCGAGTGCACGCGCAACGCACGTTGGTTCTTCTCCACCGCTGGCAAATCCGCCGCCCTGGCCTTCCTCTACATGGACCGAGAAACCCTGGCGGGCTTTATCGAGAACTGTGCCGAGCTTCCTGGCCGCCTGTCGAAGTTCAAGCGTCAGGAGGTCGAGCGCGTCTATCAAGCGATGTTCAAAAAAGTCTCTGGCACCAGCGTTGGCCCCGCTGCGTTCGCTGCATAACCCAGGCCAAAAAAAGGAAACCCAAATGCGTATGCAAAGCCAAGCCGTGTTGCACGGTATCAAGTCCAGCAAGGGCGACTACGAAGGCCGCGCTTTCGACTCCACCACGTTCCACCTCTCGGTGGACATGGGTCAAAGTTCCAGCGGCGAGAGCATCGGCGTGGTCACCCGCCCGTTCAAGTTCGGCGACTCGTCGGAGTTCCAGAAGTGGGCCCACCTCAAGGCCAAATGGCCCATCACCGGCGTGATGTGCGATTGCGAATTCGACGTTGTGGCCGGTGCTGACAACTCCACCAAGCTCACGCTCCTGGGCATCCGCCCCGCAGCCACGGCCAAAGCCGCAGCCTGACCATGCGCCTCGTCATCCAGTCGCGCACCACGGGCTGCTTTCTCGCGCCCAACGTTGAGGACGGACAGCCCGAATGGGTCATGTTGCTGTCCGAGGCTGCAACGCTGGATGACGTCGAGACCTGCGTCCAGCTGATCGAAGACCACGCCGAGCCGTTTCACCGGCCCGCTGTCGTGGACCTTGACGACCTCTATGGAAAGTCCCTTCATGCCTGAAATCGACCTCCCTCACGTGGCCCGGCAACTCGCCATCCTGGGCATCTGCAGTGGCTTCGTTGGCGCTGCCCTGTGGACCCTCGTTACCGGCTCCCTCGGTGTCCTGGCCGCACGCCTGCACGCCCGCGCCATGCGCCGTCAACGCATCGCCCAGGCACGTGCCCGCGCTTCCGGTCATGCCTGAACAAACCATTCAATGCGCCTCGGCCTGCACGGTCACCGTGGTGCACGAAATCACGCTTCCCGTGCTCGACCTGAGCCCGGCTGAAGCGGCACAAATCAGCAGCGCCATCCTGCTGGTGTGGTCTGTGGGGTGGGCCTTCCGTGCCCTCATCCAGACCATTCGATCCGATGGAAATTCATCAACCCAAGAGGACTGAAAAATGAACCGCTTCAATGCACAAACCCGCCGCTTCGCCACTGCCGCCGCAGTCGGTGCCCTGGCCCTCGCCAACAACGCGCACGCCGCCATCGATGTGACCGCCGTGGTCACTGAAATCGGTGCCGCTGTCACTCCCATCGGCCTGATCGGCGCTGCCGTGCTGCTGGTTGTGGTGGCCGTGGCTTCGTTCAAGTGGGTGCGTCGCGCTATCTCCTAAGCGTCCCTCGCATGTGCTCCCTGACCGGCCGGCAGGGGCCTTGCAAAAGTCCACGCGGTGGGCTTCTTCAAGGTGCAAAGCAAATGGGCCTCTTCGTCATCGTCGCAATCCTGGGGGCCGCATGGCTGATCTTTACCGCTTGATCTCTAGCGTGCTCGCCCTGGCGGTCTTGTTGATTGCTGCTGCAGTCTCGCCGCCGGTTGGGGCTGCTTTCAGTCCCACGCCCGGCCATAGCTACAGCGCATCTAACGGCCAGAATGGGTTTCCGACCGCGCTTGCTGCATGTCAGTCGCTAGGCGGTACATCTGTTGGCTCTTTCAGCAATGATCAGGCGTACTGCTATCAGTCCGGCACCACGGGATTTAAGGGCCTTGTGAGTCGGTATGCGGCATCTACCTGCCCCTCTGGCAGCACGCTGGGGGGAGGGCAATGCACGTGCAACGCTGGGTTTGACGAGTTCCAGAATCAATGCCTGCCCGCTTGCGCGGCGGGTTGGACCCGTGGCACCGATGGCGCGTGCAAGCGCGACAACCCGTGCGGGGAAGGTATGCATGAGGAAGGCGGCGCCTGCGTCCCCGACAACTGCAAACCCGATGAGGTCCGCGTCAACGGCGTGTGCGTCAAAGAGCCTCCCTGCGAGCCTGGATACACCCGCATCAACGGCAAGTGCGTGAAAGACAAATGCCCGAAGGCTGGCACCAGCGCCGGGGATGGCTGGGAGATGTCCTCTGCGGCCACGGAGTACACATGTGAAGACCAGGGCGTGAGCTATGACGGCCCGGTCCAGTACTGCATGATCAAGCTGGTGAACAACATGGACGTCAGCTACAACGGCAAGACGTTTTACTATGGGCGCGGCACATACACGGGCGGTCAGTGCCAGGGTGGCACGGGTGGCGGCGATGGTCCCGGCACTGGCCCCGGTGAAGGACCTGGCGAGGGTCCGGGCGAAGGTCCCGGCACGGGTCCTGGTACTGATCCTGGCACCAACCCTGGTGGCGGTCCCAAGCCACCGGACCCTAACAATCCGCCCCCTCCGCCGCCGCCTCCGGTCCCCCCGGACAGCAATGGCAATTGCCCGCCTGGAACCCAGCGCTACAGCAACGGTAACTGCTATGCGCCCACCCCGCCGCCGCAGCCTCCAAACAGCAACGGCACGTGTCCCCCTGGAACCTCCAAGGTAGGCACCAGCTGCGTTTCTCCCTCGCCGCCCGGCAAGCCCATACCGGAAAAGCCAAACGAGAACGGCGACTGTGGCCCGGGCTTCCACCGTGAGGGGAACTGGTGCGTGATCAATCCCAAACCGCCCGAAGGCGGCACCTGCCCCGTGGGTACGCACTTGGTGAATGAAGTGTGCGTTTGGAATGCCGGTGTACCGCCCGATGGGGGCGGCAATGGCAATGGCAACGGGGATGGCGACGGCGACGGAGAGAGCGGATTTGCTGGCTCGTGTGTCGCGGGGTTCTCATGCGAGGGCGATGCCATCCAGTGCGCGATTGCGAAAGAACAGCACATCAGGGCCTGCAAGCTGTTTGACGACAAAAGCGCGGAGTCTGAGCTCTACGGCAAGGAAAAGGGCAAGGAGGGTGAGCAGACAAAAGACCTTCCCGGCAACAAGTCCGAGACCATGACGGGCCGCATCAACATGAGCGATGCATTGGGTGGTGGTGGTCAGTGCATTCAGGACCTGAGCGTCGTTGTGATGGGCCAGTCTATGACCCTGCCTTTCAGCAAGATCTGTCCAAGCATCGCGGTCATTGGAAACATCATGGTCGCGGTGTCGCTGCTGCTGGCCGCTCGTATTCTTGTGAGGGGGTAAGCCATGCCTGTATTCATCGCTGCCATCGGCGGCATGCTCTTGAATCTCGTCGGCTCGCTGGTCGGCCGTGTGTTGATCGCCTTGGGCATGTGCGTCATCACCTATACCGGCGTGAATGCCGCGCTGGATGAGCTCAAGAATCAAGCCATTCAGCAGTTCTCATCCCTGCCCCCTGAGGTGTTCTCGATGCTTGCGGCCATGAAGGTGGGGGTGGCAATCAGCATCGTGACCAGCGCCATGGCGGCACGCATGCTGCTCGATGGCCTCACGTCCGATACGTTCAAGCGCTGGGCGCTCAAGGTATAGCCCATGCTGCACATCATCAGCGGCGCCAACGGCGCAGGAAAGACCCTGAACACCCTCAAGTGGGTGCGTGAACGCCAGCTCAAGGAAAACCGCCCCGTGTGTCACAACGGGCGCTTTGAACCCGTCGAAGGCGGGGAGCTTGCGGGCTGGAAAAAGATTGATTTCAAGGATTGGCAGGCAGAACCGGATGGCACGATCTTTCTGATCGATGAGGCACACAATGATCTGCCAAACCGCCCGGCAGGGGCCGCAGTGCCGGACCCCATCAAGATGCTGGCAGAGCACCGCAGGCGCGGCTTTGATTTCTATCTGGTCACCCAGCATCCCCAGAACCTCGACAGCTTCGTGCGTAGGCTCGTCGGCCCGCCTGGATGGCACCGGCATCTGAAGCGCTCCTTCGGTGTCGATATGGTCAGCGTGCTGGAGTGGTCCGCCGTCAATCCAAACTGCGAGAAGGACGGCAGTGGCAAAACCGGCACGGTGACCATGCAAGCCTTTCCGAAGGAGGTCTACGGCTGGTACAAAAGCGCCAGCCTGCACACCGGCAAAAAGAAGCTGCCCGGGAAGCTCTGGGTGTTCCTGGCCTGCGTGCTGCTCATCCCGCTGCTGATCTGGTTTGCATCGTCCAAGCTGCTGGCAAAGACCGAGGCGAAGGTGCTAGCGAAAACCGCCAGCGAGGCCCAGGCGCAGGCCAATGCGATGCCGCAGCAGGTAGCGGCAAAGCTCACGCCCGACCAGTACATCCAAGAGCGCTCACCGCGCCTCAAAGACTTCCCGCACACGGCCCCGGCCTATGACGAGGTGACAAAGCCCACCGTGGCCCCATACCCTGCGGCGTGCATCACGATGGGTAAAACCTGCAAGTGCTACACACAGCAGGCCACGCTCCTGCAGGTGAGCGGCCCCGTGTGCCTGCAGATCGTGGCGCAGGGCTTCTTTGTGGACTGGCAGCAGCAGAACCAGCAACAGGGCCAGCACGCCATTCAGGGCCCGCAGATGCAGCCTATGCAGGCCCGGGGGCGCCCCTCAGAGCCACCACCGCAGCAGGTGCGCACGGTGCCCATGCCCAAGCCCGAACCGCAGCCGTCAGGCCAGATCACCCAGGCCGACATCCCCCAGGCGCTGGGCATCAGAAACCCTGCGTTCAACGTCCACCCGCACAACAGCGGCAGTCAAGGCGGCTGACGGCGCGCCACATCGTTCTGAGAGACAAACCGGGGCCCCGGGAACGGAGGCCCTGTGCCGCAGTGGTGGGGTCGGGGTATGGGGTGAAAAACCCCATGTCAGCCGGTTATGCAGCCCGTGCCCTATCTAGACCAGCGATACACTGTTTTACAGGAGGGACAACATGCACAGGCGCTCGTACCAGACAGAGGACGAAGGGTCGTTTCTGCTGGACATCATCAAGATTGCAATCGGTGTATTCATCGGCGGGCTTGCAGCCGCCTTCACGTACGAAGCCATCCTTGCATACCGGGCTGAAATGGCGATACGTAAGGTGCAAGAGGAAGTCAAAGCCCAAACGGACCGCATCGAAAAGCAAGACGCCCGTCGTCGCCAAGCCGAGGCCGAAGCTCTCGATGCAGCGCAGCTTGAGGCGGATCAACTCCGATCTGCCAAGGCCCTCGCGCAGCGGCTGGAAACCGAGCGCCAGCAGCGCAAAGATGCTGCCTGGGCCAAGTTCTACCAGCCTTCTCCCAACTGCAAGATCGACCCCGGCACCACCCCGTGCGCCAACGAACACATGGTTGCTCGAAAGCGCTTTGAAGGCCAGTACGTAGACCGTTGACCTCCTACGGCTACGCGCGCGTTTCCACCACCGAGCAGAACACCGCCGTACAGCTCGCGGCCTTCAAGCGCGCAGGAATCAAACACGTTGTGCAGGAAAAGCGCAGCGGCGTCGCGCAACGCCCTGAGCTGCAAAGCCTCCTTGCTCGCCTGCGTCCCGGTGATGTTCTTGTCGTTTACAAGCTCGACCGCCTGTCTCGCAGCCTGCGTGATCTTCTCCGGCTGCTGGAGTCCCTGGAGCAAGCTGGCGTCACGTTCCGCAGCCTCACGGAATCCATCGATACCAGCAGCCCAGCGGGCCGCATGTTCTGCCACATGCTGGGCGCCTTCGCGGAGTTCGAACGGGCCATGATTCGTGAGCGCTGCGCCGCTGGATTTGAGGCCGCCAAAGCAAGGGGGCAGACATTTGGAAGAGCCCGCTCTATGCCCAAAAAGACCGAAGCCAAACTGGTCCGCATGTACCTCTCAGGCAACTACACAATGCAGGCCCTAGCGGATCACTTTGGCGTGCACACTTCCAGTGTCAAACGTGCAATTTACAGAATCACGAAACCTGAGCACAGCAGCTTAAGATAGCGACGTGCGTATCTCATTGCACAGACAGGAAACGGCCAGAAGCGGTCGTAGCCCTATTGCTGACTCAGGCTGTCAGCGTGTGAATCAAGTGGCAGGGCTCCATTAAAAGACTAGCGCCTCACCCGAAAGACACTCCAAACAGTTTTCGGATAGTCGAAACGGTGACGGCAGTAACCCGATAGGTCGCATCGGCAGCCACGTGAACCACTCGGCCGCTGCTGTAGACGATGCCAACTTCATTCCAATAAATGCACTCAAGGTGAGTCGGGCTGGTCCGCTGGCAATTTTGATGAGAAGACCCCTCAGCGGCAAGGTGGCGGATGTCCTTGCCTGCAAATGCGATGTTGGCGAGTGATTGATTCTCAGAGGCGGATACTGGTCGGCCGCCGGGAGATACATAGATCGACATCTGACCTGCCATGGAGCCTGGGTCGGGCTCACATCCGCACGCAACGGGTGAGGTGAATAGCAAAGGCACGAGTAGGAGCGGCAGCAAAAGCGCCGCGTATCGCATGTGCATGATTCGTCTTTCGCAATCAGGGACCGCTGCCAATGTACCGGCAAAGCAAGATAGTCCGCGAAGTCCAGAAAACTTGCTCAAGAAACACACAACATCTATTCCTCGCTCTGACCAGCGCTGAGTACCGTTGACGCCTCTGAGCCATCATTACCACTGTCGCCTTAGGGCCCAAAGCAGACAGGGATGCTCATCTGTTTCTCGCTCAAAGTTGGCGAAGAATCCTCCGAAGCTCAGATAGTGAATTGCTGCAAGGTAGCATTCCGAGCTCCTCCGCTTCTTGTGGCGAAACATCTTCTGCGATAACCAAAATAGACAACGCATGAAGCCTGTCCTGCAAGTCTTTGGGGACGCCTTCAAGCGCCGAAAGATGTAGCTCAAGACTTGCGGCAATTGCGCTCGCGGGAGCTAAGCCAGTAGCGTACTTGTCCGCAATTTCCAGCACTCGCTCGGCTATTGAGGTATTCGACATATCGTGAATTTCCGCTCCTGGCTGATAGCGGAAAGTCTATCAGCGGTGCTATTTGCGACACACGATCCGCATGGTCGCGGCATACGCAACCAGAAGAGTCCCCTCAGGCAAGCGCACAAACACGCACCGCTCTAGAAATCCCTAAAAGTGGTTGGTTCGAAAACCACAGTCTCCGCCAGAACGCAAGAATGGCACCCCCGCAGTGGGGACCTCTTTGTCTTCGCGTGGCCGATCACAACGAAGGGCATCCGACAGGCCTTTCATTTCCGCACAAGCCGAACTCGCTACGGCTGGCCATGGCAAGCACCGTGGTGGCGCACCTTCGGTCATCCTGAACGGTATCCATCAACGACCCGGCATCCATCACCCCCCGGAAACCGGCGGGGCGAAGCCCAGCACGCCGTCCACCAGCAGCATCAAGAGTGCTGCGCGCAAGTCGTCGCTGGTGTCCGTGACCCCCGTGACGAGGCCGCGCTGCACCCAGATGGCGCGCCCATTGAAGTTCGCGTCGCCCGTGGTGGATTGCAGGTGGCGCGCCAGGATCTCAACCCGTGCATAGTCGCTGTCCGAAATCGAATTCGCAACCGTGATGATGCTGCTCATGGAGTCCTTGGCGAAGCCGGTCAGTGCGCCTCAAGGTTCAATCATTCATCGCGTGCCTGGCACCCTGCGCGCTGCGCGGCGCATTCACAAAGCCACCTTTCAGCGCGTCTTCCACCACGAGCCGGAGGAGGTTCTCGCGCAAGCTGTCGACAGTGTCGGTGACCACGAACTCCTCGACCGGGCCCCGGGTGACCGCGATGGCAACGCCGTCGAAGTTGGCGTCGGTCTGCTGAAGGCAACGCATTACGTCCAGCACACGTTCAAAAGCCTCTTGCGGCACCTTCTGTGCAATGGTGATGTGGATGTTCATGTCTGACCTTGGTTGCAGGGTTGCTGAGCTTGCAGCGAAGAGACCCAGCCCCAGCGGTCATCGATGCCGCCTCCAGCTTGCGCCACCGCGCGGCATCCGTCTATGGGCGCGGTCCTACATCCTCGCCTTTATCTTTGCGATGGATGGATGAATGGACTGGCCGCGCGCAATGGCCGAGGTGCTTGTGCGAACCGCGATGTCCTTGACGCCATCATCCCTGCACCTTCGCACCACGCAGCAGGGCGCAAAAAAAGCCCAACGGAGTGGGCTCTGCGCTGTGCAACAGCCTGGCTCAGCGTTGCCGGCGCCGCAGCCCCACGAGGGCACCGGCGGCCAGCAGGCCAGACATGAGGAGCATGGCCCATTCACTGAGCGTGGGAATGCTGGCTGTCGAAGCCACCACAATGGTGAAGGAATCTGCGGTGGGCCCAGCCCCCCAGGTCCAGGTATAGGAGCCCGGGGTGAGGCCGAGGGCCGCCATCGTGGTTCCCGCCCAGGTCGTTGTGGAGGGCGCCAGGGGGGCGCCGGAAACATAGCCGACGGGCACTCCAATCCACGCGCCCGACGTGATGCCCGCCGCGTCGCCGGAGGTACTGGAGGACAGGATGCCTGCGCCAGCCCCATAGTCCGCAGGCCCCAGCGTGGTGATCGCATAGATGCTCGACGGCGGCGTTCCGACCAGAGCCATTCCAAGATTGGGGATGATCACCGCCGGTGAAATGGTGTTCCCGGCAAAAGTCGCACCCGAGGTGTTGATGCTGCCGCTTCCCGTGGCGACGACATCTGGACCGCTCTGGACAAAATTCAGCGTGTACGCAGCGTGTGAATGGCCGCAAGCAAACACCAGCGCCATGGCCGCGCATTGGACGATTTTCATTGATTCCCCCTGTGAGCGGACGTTTGTAACACGCCGTGAGAAGTCGGCCAACTTCTGGCTGCGCACGTGGCCGCACGGCAGGCGGCGGGCAGGGGTGAAGCCCCGCGGCCGCTGACTCGAAACCAAGCCCTCGCGGCTGCTGTCCGGACCGGCTCCGTTGGTTCGCAGGCCCTCAGCGCCCCCGGCCAGCACGCAAAAAAAAGCCCGCAGTGCGCGGGCTGAACACTTGCTTGTGCAAGCGGGAGGGATGTCGAGAGGGTATCGACGCACGCATCCTAAAACGCCCGTCTTGTGCCAGCTGTAGGACAACATCGCGTGCGGTCCGCGCCGCCGCGGGCAGGGGCTACCGGGCCGATGCAAACCCGCAGGCCGGGTTGTTACGCGCGGACACGCCGCCCGGCGGAGGGTTCTAGTATGGTGAGCGGATTCGATACCCGAAGGATCCACATGTTGAAAGCTTCTCTTGCCCTTGTGGGCGGCGTGACCTTGGCCGCCGCCATGACGGGCTGCTCCGGTTATGGCCAGACACCCGCCCCGTCCTCCTCCAGCGGGCCCGGCAGCGCCACGCCTCCACCGGCGGCGCCTCCAGCAGCGGTGTGCAACGCCCAGCCCGCGCAGTTCGCGGTGGGGCAGAACAGCACCTCCTCGGTCATGGAGTCCGCACGCGCCCGATCGGGCGCGCAACTGGCCCGCATCCTGCGGCCGGGGCAGATGATCACCAAGGAGTTTGATGCGCAGCGCCTGAACCTGGAGGTGGATGCCAACGGGCGCATCATCGCCGTGCGCTGCGGCTGATCCGGCCCGCGACACCGGGCACGCGGCGGGCGCCCGCGATCCTTCAGTCGGCCAGAAAGAGTTCCTGCAGGTCGCTCAGGAAATCGAAGCCCCGCTCCGTCGGGCGCACGCGGGCCATGTCGCGTTCGATCAAGCCCTTGCGCTCGGCCGCCTCCAGGCCTTTGGCGATGGCGGTGACGGGCAGGCCGGTGCGGGCCATGAAGTCCTGCAGCGCAAAGCCCTCGCGCAGCCGCAAGGCATTGAGCATGAATTCGAACGGCAGGTCGGCGCGGCGCACCTCGTCATCCTGGGCCAGGGCGCGGCCGGCCAGGGCGTTGTCCATATAGCGGCCCGGATCGCGAAAGCGCACCTGGCGCACCACGCGGTGCGCAAAGCTCAGCTTGCTGTGCGCGCCCGCGCCAATGCCCAGATAGTCGCCGAACTGCCAGTAGTTGGTGTTGTGAAAACACTGGTGCCCCGACCGGGCGTAGGCCGAGATTTCATAGCGCCCCAGGCCCGCCTGCCCGGTCATCTCCGTGATGCGGTCCAGCATCGCATAGGCCTGGTCATCCTCGGGCACGGCCGGCGGAAACTTCGCGAAGTAGGTGTTGGGCTCGATGGTCAGGTGGTAGATGGAGATGTGCGGCGGTTTCAGGGCCAGCGCCGTCTGCATGTCCTGCTCCAGCTCTTGCAGCGTTTGCCCCGGCAGCGCGTACATGATGTCGAGGTTGAACGTGTCGAAGGCCTGGGCAGCCTCCTCCACCGCCGCCAGGGCCTGGGCGCGGTCATGCACCCGGCCCAGGGCCTGGAGGTGCCGGTCGTTGAAACTCTGCACCCCCACCGACAGGCGCGTGACGCCCGCTGCACGGAACGCTCGGAAGCGGTCTTTTTCGAAGGTGCCGGGGTTGGCCTCCAGGGTGATCTCGCAATCGGCCTCCAGCCGCAGGCGGGCGCGGATGTCGCCGATGAGCCGGTCAATGGCTGCGGGCGAGAACAGGCTGGGCGTGCCCCCGCCGATGAAGATGCTGTGCACCGTGCGGCCCCAGATCAGCGGCAGCGCCGCCTCCAGGTCGGCCATCAACGCGTCGATGTAGCGTTGCTCGGGCAAACCGCCCTCTCCCGGATCACCGGCGGCCTCGCGGTACTCATGCGAGTTGAAGTCGCAGTACGGGCATTTCTTCAGGCACCAGGGCAGGTGCACATACAAGGACAGTGGAGGCAGGCTGGGCAATTGCAGCAGGCCGGGCCGCATGTAGTGCTGGATGTCGCGCACCACGGCGGGCGCATCAGCAGCAGCAGGAATGATGGGAATAGCCATTGCAAGCCTCAAAGGTTCATAGCGCTCGCGCCGCGGTACCCGCCTGCAGCGGGAGCTGTCGCGCGCACGACCGCCGCGCAAGGGCCGCCCAGGCGGCGCAGCTGCGTTTCACTTGCGTGCGCTGGCGGTGTCCCCCTCTGGGGGAAGGCGCGAAGCGACTCAGGGGGAACTTCATGCCAGCCAGCGCTCGCGCATCAGCGCCAGCATCTGCGCGGCAGAACGGCCACGGTGGCTGTGGGCGTTCTTCACCTCCACGGGCAGCTCGGCGAAGGTCTTGCCGAATTCAGGGATGAACATCACGGGGTCGAAGCCAAAACCGTTGCTGCCCCGGGGGGCCGTGGTGATCTCGCCCACCACGCGGCCCACCGCAATCAGCGGCTCCGGGTCCTGCGGGCTGCGCACGGCGACCAGGGTGCTGACCATTGCCGCGCGGCGGTTGGCCACGCCCTGCAGTTGCTCCAGCAGGGCCCGCACATTGTTGTCGTCACTCTTCTCGTAGCCGAACTGGGTGCAGTAGTAGGCGGTATCGACGCCCGGCAGGCCGCCAAAGGCGTCCACGCACATGCCTGCGTCGTCCGCCAATGCAGGCAGGCCCGTGTGTGCCGAGGCGAAGCGGGCCTTGGCCAGGGCGTTCTCGACAAAGGTGCGAAAGGGCTCTTCGGCCTCGCCCACGCCGAGGTCGGCCTGGCGCACCAGTTCCACGCCCAGCGGCTCGAACATGGCCTGCAGCTCCGCCAGCTTGCCGCGGTTGTTGGATGCGAGAACAATTTTCATAGGTCAAAATGGCCTCTGGCGCTTATCCATCAAGCGCTAGCAGCTATCAATAAATGAGTATTCCTGTCATGGGGTTTCCAGAAGCGACCGCTGCTGCAGCTGCACCAGCTCTGCAATGCCCTTTTCCGCCAACGCCAGCAGCTGGTCCATCTCCGCGCGGGTAAAGGCCGCGCCCTCGGCCGTGCCCTGCACTTCCACGAAATGGCCAGCGCCGGTCATCACGATGTTCATGTCGGTGTCGCAGTCCACGTCTTCGACGTACTCCAGGTCGAGCAGCGGCGTGCCCTGAACCATGCCCACCGAAATGGCGGCCACGGGCTGCACCAGCGGCGACTGGGCGATCTTGCCGCTGGCAAGCAGCTGGTTGACCGCGTCCTGCGCCGCCACCCAGGCGCCGGTGATGGCCGCGGTGCGCGTGCCGCCGTCGGCCTGGATCACGTCGCAGTCGAGCTGGAGAGTGCGCTCTCCCAGCAGCTTCAGGTCGAACACGGCGCGCAGCGAGCGGCCGATGAGACGCTGGATCTCCTGCGTGCGGCCATTTTGCTTGCCCCGCGCGGCCTCGCGGTCGTTGCGGGTGTGGGTGGCGCGCGGCAGCATGCCGTACTCGGCCGTCACCCAGCCCTCTCCGCTGCCCCGCTTGTGGGGCGGCACCCGCTCCTCCACCGACGCGGTGCACAGCACCTTGGTGTTGCCAAATTCGATGAGCACCGAGCCCTCGGCATGCATGGTGTAGTGGCGGGTGATACGCACGGTGCGCAACTGGTCGGCGGCGCGGCCGCCGGTACGGACAAAGGGTGTCATGGTGTGGGTGGCTCGTAAAAAAACACAAGGCGGATGAGTGAAGGACCTGCGTGCAGGGACACACTCCCGCGCCCCAAAAACTCAGGCCGCCAGATCCATCGGCGCCTGGCCGGCCGGGAACTCACGCCTTGCGGGCGGCAGAGCGGCGTATGGCTTCGTTGATTTCGGCGATGGACCGCTCAATGGCCGCGTCGTCCAGGTCATCCACCAGCCCGTCGAGCGGGCCCGCCTGGATGGTGGACGCAAACACGTCGTCGCTGATGCTGTCTGTCGAGACGCCCTGGGTGGACTCGAACGCGTCGGGGGTTTCCCATTCCATCGCCACCACCGTGACGTTGTCGCTGCTGTCGCCCGCCTTGCGCAGGGCATCCTCCACCAGTTCGGGCACCGCGTGCGACACCGCATTGCGGGCGAGCTGCTTGGCGATTTCCTCGTCGCTGAGCGTGCCCCACAGGCCGTCCGAGCACAGCAGGATGCGGTCGCCCTGCTCCAGATACACCGGGCCCGTGATGTCGTAGATGGGTTTGGTCGGCGAGCCCAGGCAGGTGAACAGCACATTGCGGTTGATGCGCTCGAGCCCCGGCGGGGGCGAATTGCGCAGCTCCATGTACGAATGGTCGCGCGTGCGGGTGAGCAGGTCGCCGTCGCGCACCATGTACAGGCGCGAATCGCCGCAGTGGATCCAGGTGGCCGTGCCAGCCTGCAGCACGGCCGCCACCAGCGTGGTGCGGGGCGTGTCGAGCATGCCCTTGTCGGTGGCATAGCGCAGGATCTGGTGGTGCGCGGCCAGCAGTGCGCCCGAAAGAAATTCCTGCACGTCCTTGAGCTGGGGCTTGGCCTGGCGCTGGAACAGCGCCGAGATGGTCTGCAGCGCGATCTGCGCGGCCACTTCACCTTCGGGGTGGCCGCCCATGCCGTCGGCCAGCACGAACAGGCCCGATTCGCGCGTGTAGCAATAGCCCATGCGGTCTTCGTTCTTCTCGCGGCCGCCACGGCGGCTGATCTGGAAAACCGAGAACTTCATAGTGACCCACGCAAACAAGGATGCACCACGGCATCGTTAATGAACAGGCGCCCCGCCCCAACCCGCTTCGCGTGGGTCGTTTTCATTTGGGTTTGGCTCCGATACCGGTGGCTTCACCCACCTTTTGCACGTTCTTCTTGGTGTCGGACACCAGGGTGTCCAGTTGCAGGCGCATCTTCTCGGCCACCGTGAGCTTGGTGTAGCGGCGCTCGCCCTCGCGGCTGAGCTCTTTTTGCAGCGCGAACACCGACTGCGGGCGCGACAGCGGGTCCAGCGCCATGCACCACTCCACCACCTCGATGAGGTTGTCGGAGTACACGCCGCGCAGCTTGGTCAGCGCCAGCGACAGGCGGTCTTTTTCGATGCGCTGGGGCGCCTCGTTGGGAGGAAAGCCCTGCATGCAGGCGTAGATGCAGGCACCGATGGCATAGATGTCGGTCCACGGGCCCATGGACGAGTCGCGCCGGTACATCTCGGGCGCGGCAAAGCCGGGCGTGTACATGGGGCGGATGAAGTTGCCCTCCTTGGACAGCACCTCGCGCGCGGCGCCGAAGTCGATCATCACGGCCTTGTTGTCGTCGGTGATGAAGATGTTGGCCGGCTTGATGTCGAGGTGCAGCATCTTGTGCTGGTGCACGATGCGCAGGCCGCGCAGCACCTCGTCGAACAGCGAGCGGATGGTCGACTCGCGGAACACCTTCTGCGTCTTGAGGTCACGCGCGGTGATGATGAAGTCCTGCAGGGTCGCGCCCTCCAGGTAGTTCATCACCATGTAGACGGTTTCGTTCTCGCGAAAGAAATTGAGCACGCTCACCACGGAGGCGTGCGAGATCTGGGCCAGCGAGCGCCCTTCTTCAAAAAAGCTCTTGAGCCCCAGGCGGTAGAGCGAGAGTTTCTCGGACGGCACCTTGGGCAGCAATTCGCCAGGCGCGCGCGTCGCCAGGGACGACGGAAGGTATTCCTTGATGGCGACCTGCTGTCCTTCGCTGTCCGTGGCGAGGTAGACCACGCCAAAGCCCCCGGAGGACACCCTGCGAACCACGCGGTATCCACCAATGGCGGTGTCGGGCGGCAAGGGAGCCGGCTTGATTTTTGACATATTTTGCGAAGATGACTCGGGGGTAGAGCGGAACCCGGATAATCGCCGGATCGCAAGCAACCATCAAAAAGTCCAATGCCAGTTTACAGCATGACCGGATACGCCAGCGCACAGCACGGCGCGTCCGCCACTGGCGCAGAAACCGAGGCCCGCGCGTCCCAATCGCGCAGGCTGGGGCTGGAAATCCGGTCGGTCAACAGCCGCTTCCTGGACCTGTCGTTCCGCCTGCCCGATGAACTGCGCGCCATGGAGCCCGCGCTGCGCAGCCTGCTGACCGCCCGGCTCAAGCGGGGCAAGGTCGAGGTCCGGGCCGCCCTGGAGAACGAGGAAAGCAACACCCTGCAGGATCCGCCCGCGCGGCTGCTGCAGCGGCTCAACTCGCTGCAGGACTCCGTCAAGGCATGGCTGCCCACCGCCGCCCCCCTCACGGTGGCCGATGCCCTGCGCCTGTGCGCCAACGCCCCGTCGGGCTCCGAGGACTGGAGCGAAGCCGTGCCCGCCCTCGCGGAAGAAGCGCTGACCGCGCTCATGGCCGCCCGCGAGCGGGAGGGCAAGCGCCTGGCCACCATGCTTCTGGACAGGGTCAAGCAGCTGCGCGCCCTGGCGGAACAGGCCGTCCCCATGGTGCCCCTGTTGGTCGAGCAGCAGCGGCTGCGCTTCATGGAGCGCTGGAAGGAGGCCATGGCCCTGACCGATGGCGCCACCCTGCCCGAGGCCGCCCGCGACCGCGCCCTGACAGAAGCCACCGCCTTTGCCATCCGTATCGACGTGGCCGAGGAAATCACCCGGCTGGACTCCCACCTGGACGAAATCGAACGCCTGCTCAAGAAGGGCGGCGAAGTGGGCAAGCGGCTGGACTTCCTGATCCAGGAACTGCACCGCGAGGCCAATACGCTGGGCTCCAAGTCTGCCGCGCTTGACCTCACACGCATCAGCGTGGACATGAAAGTGCTGATCGAGCAGATGCGCGAGCAAGTGCAAAATATCGAGTAATACTCATTTTTTGATAGCGCGCAGCGCACATCAACTATGGACTACCCCGGAAATCTCATCGTAGTTGCAGCCCCCAGCGGGGCTGGCAAATCCAGCCTCGTCAAGGCCCTGCTGGAGCTGGACTCCCACGTCCACCTGTCCATCTCCCACACCACCCGCGCGCCACGCGGCCAGGAAAAACATGGCCGCGACTATTACTTTGCCTCGCAGTCCGAATTCGACGCCATGGTGGAGGGCAATGCCTTCGTGGAGTGGGCGCATGTGCACGGCAACCGCTACGGCACCTCCAAGAAAGCCATCGAGGAGCGGATTGCCCAGGGCTCGGACGTGATCCTGGAGATCGATTTCCAGGGCGCCCTGCAGATCAAGCAGGCATTTGCCAACGCCATCCTGGTGTTCATCCTGCCTCCCAGCTGGGAAGAACTGCGCTCGCGCCTGGAACGGCGGGGCGAAGACTCTCCCGATGTCATCGAAGTCCGCCTCAAGAACGCGGCCATCGAGATGGCGCAAGTCAGCAAATTCGACTTCGTTATAATCAATGAGTTGTTTGAGCGCGCGCTTTTCGACCTGAAAGCCGTAGTTCACGCCCAGCGACTCAAGTACGCCGCCCAGCGCCGCGCCCGTGCTGACACCTTCCAGTCGCTCAATATCACCTGAATCCGGAGTAAACCGATGGCACGCATCACCGTAGAAGACTGTCTGGAAAAGATCCCCAACCGCTTCCAGCTCGTGTTGGCCGCCACGTACCGTGCCCGCATGCTGAGCCAAGGCCACGCCCCCCGCATCGAAAGCCGCAACAAGCCCGCCGTGACTGCCTTGCGCGAAATCGCCGAAGGCAAGGTTGGCCTGGAAATGCTCAAGAAGGTTCCTGGTTGAGCATTTTCCCGGGCGAAGTCCCTAAAGAGCACCGCGGCAGCGGTGCTTTTTTTTGCCCAGAAGTCGTCTGATGCGCTCCCGCGCTACATTTAAGGCATGAACGCGGTGCTCAACTCACCTTCTGCAACGCAGCCCCGGTTTGGCGAATCGCCAACGGCGGGCACCCTTTCGGCAGCCGCAGCGGCCGCCAATGCCGCTGCGGCCAGCTTTGCCGCGCTGACGGACAGCCTGGACTACCTGGACGCCGGCAGCATCGAGCAGGTGCGCCAGGCCTACCGGTTCGCGGACGAGGCCCATCTGGGCCAGTTGCGCAACAGCGGCGAGCCCTACATCACCCACCCCATCGCCGTGGCGGCCCAGTGCGCCACCTGGAAGCTCGATGCACAGGCGCTGATGGCGGCCCTGCTCCACGATGCCATGGAAGATTGCGGCGTCACCAAGGCCGACCTGATCGACCGCTTTGGGGCCCCCGTGGCCGAGCTGGTGGACGGCCTGACCAAGCTCGACAAGCTGCAGTTCAACACCCGCGAGGAAAACCAGGCGGAGTCCTTCCGCAAGATGCTGCTGGCGATGGCGCGCGACGTGCGGGTCATCCTGATCAAGCTGGCGGACCGCACCCACAACATGCGCACGCTGTCCGACATGCCGCGCAGCAAATGGGGCCGCATCTCATCCGAAACGCTGGAGATCTACGCCCCCATCGCCCACCGCCTGGGGCTCAACCAGACCTACCGTGAATTGCAGGACCTGGCATTCCGGCATCTGCATCCGTGGCGGTATGCCACGCTGTCCAAGGCCGTCAACAAATCGCGCAACCGCCGGCGCGACCTGGTGCAGAAGGTGCAGGCCGAGGTGGATACCGCCTTCTCGAAAATCGGCATGAAGGTTCGCCTGGCCGGCCGGGAAAAGACCTTGTACGCCATCTACCAGAAGATGGACCTCAAGCACCTGAGCTTTGCCCAGGTCACGGACATCTACGGCTTCCGGGTGATCGTGCCCACGGTAACGGACTGCTACACCGCATTGGGCGTGCTGCACCAGATGTACAAGCCCGTGCCCGGCAAGTTCAAGGACCACATTGCGATCGCCAAGCTCAACGGCTACCAGTCGCTGCACACCACCCTTGTCGGCCCTTCGGGCGTGAACATCGAGTTCCAGATGCGCACGGACGAAATGCACGTGATCGCCGAGGCCGGCGTGGCGGCGCATTGGCTGTACAAGGCACAGGATGGCGACGGCACGTCTGCCGAACGCCTGGGCACCAAATGGCTGCAATCGCTGCTCGACATCCAGAACGAAACCCGCGATGCCGCCGAGTTCTGGGACCACGTGAAGGTGGACCTGTTCCCCGACGCCGTGTACGTGTTCACCCCCAAGAGCCAGATCATGGCCCTGCCCCGCGGCGCGACGGTGGTGGACTTTGCCTACGCCATCCACAGCAACGTGGGCGACCGCACCACCGCCGCCAAGATCAACAACGAGCAGGTGCCGCTGCGCACCGAGCTCAAGAACGGCGACGTGGTGGAAATCATCACCGCGCCCGTCTCCACCCCCAATCCGGCCTGGCTGGGCTTTGTGCGCACCGGCCGGGCGCGCTCCAAGATCCGGCACTATCTGAAAACCCTGGCGCAGACCGAATCGGAAGGGCTGGGGGAAAAGCTGCTGACTCAGGCCATCCGCGCCGAAGGCCTTGAACAACTGCCACCGCTGGACGCGGAAACCCAGCCGATGTGGGAGAAGCTGCTGCGCTTCACCGGCAACCGCACCCGCAGCGAACTGATGACGGACCTGGGCCTTGGCAAGCGCATTGCCAGCATCGTCGCAAAACGGCTCATGGTGCTGATGTCCGAGCATGGCCACCGCCCCGACGCGCTGCTCATGACCCGCGAGCGCTATACCTCGCATGAAACGCTGTCCCAGGGGGCCGTCACGCTCGACGGCAGCGAAAACGCGTCGGTGCAATACGCCACCTGCTGCAGGCCCGTGCCCGGCGACAGCATCGTCGGCTATCTCGGCCGGGGCGAAGGGCTGGTCGTCCACAACGTGCACTGCACGGTGGCCAAGCGCCTGCAGCACAAGGACAGCGAACGCTTCATCGCGGTGGATTGGTCCGACGAGCCCACCCGCATGTTTGAAACAGGGGTCGTGGTCACCGTCACCAACGGCAAGGGTGTCCTGGCCCGCGTGGCCGCGGAACTGGCAAATTCAGAAGCGGATATCACCCATGTCGACATGGATGACGAGGCCGCGCTCGACACCACCGACCTGCGGTTTATCGTTGCCGTGCGCGACCAGGCACACCTGGAACTGGCGCTGAAAAACCTGCGCCGCACCCAGGCAGTCATTCGCGCCGCCAGGATCACGCCACAGGCGTAGGAAATCCAGCTGGCCTGGAGGCCCCACCAGCCACTCGGCTTCGGCTGAGTTGCTGCGCGGTTGGCTGCTACCCGGCTCGCGGCGGGTATCTCACCTCCACCACCTCCAGATTGCGGACACCGCCCGGCGTGGGCAGTTGCACCTCGTCACCGACACGGGCCTTGAGCAATGCGCGGGCGACCGGAGAAATCCAGCTCACCTGCGACTCGTGGCTGTCCGCCTCATCGATGCCCATGATGGTGATGGTGCGCTCCACGGCCTCATCATCCACATAGGTCACCGTGGCCCCGAAAAACACCTGGTCACTTCCAGCGTGAAGGCTGGGGTCCACCACTTCAGCAATTTCCAGCCGCTGGGTCAGGAACCGGATGCGCCGGTCGATTTCGCGCAGACGCTTCTTGCCATACAGGTAGTCGCCGTTTTCGGAGCGATCGCCGTTGCTGGCGGCCCAATGCACGACGTCCACGATCTTGGGACGCTCGTTGTCGATCAGGTCAAGCAGCTCATCCCGCAGGCGGGCATAGCCAGCGGGAGTGATGTAGTTCTTGCCACCCGCAGGCAGCGGAGGCAGCGCCAATTCATCTTCGTCGCCACCGTCGGTTTCTTTGGTAAAAGCCTTGCTCATAGCCACATCTCCCGATCAGCGCAAAGCGCTCTGGACAAATGAAAAAGCCTGCAATCTTTCGATTGCAGGCTTTAAACATTGGTGCGGCTGGCAGGAATCGAACCCACGACCCCTTGGTTCGTAGCCAAGTACTCTATCCAGCTGAGCTACAGCCGCTAAGCTTTGAATTATAGCATGATTTCTTGGCGACCCTTGAAATCAGATTTTTCTGCTTGTTCCTGCCTTGAAGGCAAGCTCAATCAGACACTCAACTCAACGCAAGCCAGGATTGTAATGCACTCCAGAGACTCCAAAGAGAAAAGGACTGCACTGCGACAAGAAAAATGGCTGCAATCGCGATGATCGCCCGTGCGAACGACGGGTGGTAGGGCGTGTTGGACTTGAACCAACGACCAAAGGATTATGAGTCCTCTGCTCTAACCAACTGAGCTAACGCCCCAAGCCATGCTCCAGCGCCATACAACGGGGCAAGCGCCGTATTGTAGGGGCTTTACTTGCGATGGCTGAGTGCGTTGGACACGAGCTTGGACGTGATGTCCACGATCTGGATCATCCGGTCATAGGGCATGCGCGTAGGGCCGATCACACCCAGCGTGCCCACGACCTTGCCGTCCACTTCGTACGGCGAACTGACAATGGACAGCTCTTCAAAGGGCACCACATGGCTTTCGCCGCCGATGTAGATGCGCACACCTTCCGCCTGGCTGGAGATATCCAGCAACCGCAGTATCTGGGTCTTTTGCTCGAACAGATCGAAGGCCCGCCGCAGGTTTCCCATGTCGCTGGAAAAATCGCTGACAGCCAGCAGGTTGCGCTCGCCCGAAATAACAACCTCGTCCTGCGCCTCCGACAGGGCCTCGGAACCCACGTTGACGGCCGCCTGCATGAGGGAGGCGATCTCGCCGCGCAGCACATCCACTTCGGACTTCAGGCGCTCGCGCACCTGCTCCATCGCGAGCCCCGCGTAGTGCGCGTTGAGGAAGTTGGAGGCTTCAATGAGCTGCGATTGCGAGTAGTCCGCCTCGGTGAAGATGACGCGGTTCTGAACGTCCCCCTCGGGAGAAACGATGATGACCAGAAACCGACGCTCGGAAAGCCGCAGGAATTCGATGTGGCGAAATACCGAAGTGCGCCGTGGCGCCATGACCACCCCGACGAACTGCGAGAGGTTTGACAACAACTGCGCCGCGTTCGCAATCACCTTCTGGGGCTGCTCCGGCGCAAGCTGTGGAGGTGTCAGCGGATCCCTTTGCACCGTCAGCATGGTGTCTACAAAGAGCCGGTAGCCACGTGCCGTGGGAATGCGCCCTGCCGAAGTGTGGGGGCTTGCAATCAGTCCCAGTTCCTCCAGATCCGCCATGACATTGCGGATGGTGGCTGGCGAGAGATCGAGCCCGGACGCGCGCGACAAGGTCCTCGATCCAACGGGCTGGCCATCGGCGATATAGCGCTCGACCAGCGCTTTGAGCAACAACTTGGCACGGTCATCGAGCATGGAATGATTTTAATGATGTAATTTCGCGATGACGTCCAATTTCCGCCATGTTGCGCTCATCGGCAAGTACCAGGCTTCATCGGCAGGCTCCATGGGCGACAGCTCTCGCCAAGCCTTGGAAGACATCGCCCATTTTCTGGAGCGCCAAGGCTGTGAAGTGATGCTGGAGGCTGAAACCGCCAGCAACACCGGGCTGACACACTACCCAGCCTTGAATGTAGACCAGATAGGCAGCCAGTGCGACCTGGGCCTCGTGGTCGGAGGCGATGGCACCATGCTCGGCATAGGTCGCAGGCTCGCCCGGTTTGGCACCCCCCTGATCGGCATCAACCAGGGACGCCTGGGCTTCATCACGGACATTCCGTTTGACACGTACCAAGCCACCCTGCTGCCCATGCTGCAGGGCGAGTACGAGGAAGACCTGCGGCCGCTCATGCACGCCACGGTGGTGCGGGATGAGCGGATTGTCTTTGAGGCCCTCGCGATGAACGATGTGGTGGTGAACCGGGGCGCTACGTCGGGCATGGTGGAGCTGCGTGTCGAGGTGGGCGGCCGCCTGGTGGCGAACCAGCGCGCAGACGGCCTCATCATTGCTTCGCCGACGGGGTCCACGGCCTACTCGCTTTCCGCCGGCGGGCCGATGCTGCACCCCTCCATTCCAGGATGGGTGCTCGTGCCCATTGCCCCCCACACGCTGTCCAACCGCCCCATCGTCCTGTCGGATGCCACCGAAGTGGCGGTCGAGGTGGTCAGCGGAAGGGATGTCAGCGCCAATTTCGACATGCAGTCCCTGGCCTCTCTGCTGCACGGGGACCGCATCCTGGTCAAACGGTCGGAGCACTGCGTGCGGTTCCTTCACCCCCTGGGCTGGAACTACTTTGCCACGCTGCGCAAGAAACTACGTTGGAACGAAGGAGGTTCCTGACCATGGCGCTCAGGCGGATCACCCTGCGTGATTTTGTGATCGTTCAGGCGCTGGAGCTTGAACTGGGCTCCGGCTTCACCGTGCTGACCGGAGAAACCGGCGCCGGCAAGTCGATCCTGATTGATGCCCTGCAATTGGTGCTGGGCTCCCGTTCGGATGCGGGCGTGGTTCGCGAGGGCGCAAGCAAGGCCGACCTGTGTGCGGAATTCGACTGCCCGGCCCATGTTCACCCCTGGCTGGAGGAAGCGGGCTTCGACATCGATGACCTGCTGCTCTTGCGCCGCACCGTGGACGCGCAGGGTAAAAGCCGGGCATGGATCAATGGAACGCCCGCCACTGCGGCGCAACTGCGGACGCTGGGCGACAGCCTCCTGGACATTCATGGCCAGCATGCGTGGCAGAGCCTTACGCGGCCCGACTCCGTGCGCGGGCTGCTCGACGCATTTGCAGGAGTGCGCACCGCAGAGACCACTGCACGCTGGGCCCAATGGCGTGCGGACCAGAAGGCCCTGCAACAGGCGCGCCAGGCGCAGGCCACGCTGCAGCAGGAACGTGAGCGCCTGCAGTGGCAGATCAGCGAGGTGGACAAGCTGGCCCCCGCCAATGGCGAATGGGAAGAGCTCGACGCCCAGCACAAGCGCCTCTCGCACGCGCAGGCCCTGCTGGAAGGCGCGGAGGGCGCGATCCAGACCCTGCAGGACGACGAGGCCGGGGCGCTCGCCGGGCTCGCGCGCGCGCACGCCCTCCTGCAAAGCCAGGAACATATTGAGCCCGAGTTCGCCAATCTTGCGGACATCCTCTCCTCCAGCCTCGCGCAGGCGAGCGATGTCGTGCACTCGCTGCAGCTGTACCTGAGGCATGCGGAGATCGACCCACAGCGCCTGGCAGAACTCGACGCGCGCATATCGCTCTGGATGACTCTGGCGCGCAGGTACAAGCGCACTCCCGCAGAGCTGCCTGCCCTGCTCGGAGGCTGGAAGGAAGACATGCGCCGCCTGGATGCGGCCACCGATCTGGAGCAGCTGCAGGCCGCGGAAGCCTCCAGCGCCAAGGCCTACCAGGCATCGGCGCGGTCTCTGTCACTGGGCCGCGCAAAGGCAGCTCCCCGGCTGTCCCAGGCCATCACGCTGGCCATGCAGGGCCTTGGCATGGAAGGAGGGAAATTCGAGGTGTCCGTCACCAAAGCGCAGGAGCCTTCAGCCCATGGCATCGACGACGTCGTCTTCCTCGTGGCCGGCCATCCCGGCATGACCCCCAAACCCATCGGCAAAGTGGCGTCGGGGGGCGAGCTGTCGCGCATCTCCCTTGCCATCTCGGTGACGACCAGCGAATTGGGCATGGCGCCCACGCTCATCTTTGACGAAGTGGACTCCGGTGTCGGCGGTGCGGTGGCCGAAACCGTGGGACGCCTCATGCAGCAACTGGGCAGCAACCGGCAGGTGCTCGCAGTCACCCATCTGCCCCAGGTGGCAGCCTGCGCCCACCATCACCTGAAGGTTTCCAAGCGCAAGAGCCCACAAGGCACCACCAGCACCGTCCTGGCGGTTCAGGAGGAGCAACGTGTCGCGGAGATCGCCCGCATGCTGGGAGGAGAACGCTCCACGGGCACGACACTCGCCCACGCACGGGAAATGCTGGATATCGCTGCCGCAACTTCGGAAGGAAACGGCTGATGGCGCTCGAAATCGTCCTCATCACCGGCATGTCGGGCTCCGGAAAATCCGTGGCGCTGCATGCCCTGGAAGACGCTGGGTACTACTGCGTGGACAACCTGCCGCCCGAACTGTTGCCGGCCTTCGTGGCACTGGAGCACCGCCACCACGGGAACCGCGTTGCCATCGCAATGGACGTCCGCAGCGCCACATCCTTGCACCAGGTGCCGCAGGAGCTCCATAGGCTCAGGAGCCAGGGTGTGCTGGTGCAATCCATTTTTCTGGATGCAACGATCGACACCCTGGTGCGGCGCTTTTCGGAAACACGGCGACGCCACCCACTGTCGCACGACGACCTCCAGCAGGGGCGCAAGGCGCTGGTGCAGATCATCGAACTGGAGCGCGAGCTGCTGGCCGAGCTACGAGAGCAGTCGCATGTGATCGACACGAGCACGATACGGGCCTCGCAACTGCAAAGCTACGTCAAGAGCTTGATCGTCACGACCCGGGGGCAGATGACCCTGGTGTTTCAATCCTTTGCGTTCAAGCGCGGCATACCGATGGACGCGGACTACGTCTTTGATGTTCGGATGCTGCCCAATCCGCACTATGAGCCCTCATTGCGTGATCTGACCGGGCTGGACGAGCCTGTTGCCCACTTCCTGCGCCAGCAGCCCGACGTCTCTTTGATGCAGGCGCACATCGAGCAGTTCCTTGCGCACTGGCTGGAAATGCTTGACCGCAACCACCGCAGCTACGTCACCGTGGCCATAGGCTGCACCGGTGGCCAGCACCGCTCGGTCTATCTGGTGGAGCGCCTCGCCGAGGTTCTGAACAGCCGCTGGACCGCACTGAAGAGGCACCGGGAACTGGATGGGCGGTAAGGCGCGGTAACGCGCACACCCCCACCCCCATCACCAAAGCTGCGCCTGCGTCGAATCAAGCAGCTTGCGGATAGGCGCCGGCAGGCCGATGGAGTGCCATTCGTCGGCACCAAACCACCCGCCGTCTTCCGTGGGACGCTCTGCAATGTCCCCCGCGACCAGAACGGGATGAAGATGCAGATCCCTGTGCGTCAGCACGTGAAGAAACGGCTGCAGCTCATTGCAGGAAATGCGGGACGCATCGCCCAAAGACGCGACACAGCCCATGAGAGAGGCACCGTCGGCAAATACCGGAACGCAGTGCATTCCCGCCCAGATGCCAGCCGCCGGACGACGCTGCAACCAAACCCGGCCCCCGGGATTTCGAAGCACGAGCAGTTGCCAGGATTCTGAACGGCGCACCAGCCTGCGCGTCTTGACGGGATAACGCTCCGCGTCGCCGGCCCTGGACGCTGCGCAGCCGCTTGCCAGGGGGCACTGCCCGCAGCGCGGCATTTTTGGAGTACAGACCGAGGCGCCCAGATCCATGAGCCCCTGCGTGTAGCGGGGCATGGCAGCATGCAGGTTTTTCCTGGGGAGCAGTGCCTGCGCCTCCTCCCACAACAGACGTTCATTTCCTGCCGACGCCAGGTCCTTGTCGAACCCCAGCAGGCGCGTGAGCACCCTGCGGACATTGGCATCCAGAATGGGGACTCGCTCAGAAAAACAGAAGGCTGCGATCGCTCCCGCCGTAGACCGGCCAATCCCCGGCAAAGTCGCCAGCACCGCGGCAGTGTCGGGAAATACACCCCCATGTTCGGCGACCACCTGCTGGGCGCAGCGATGCAGGTTGCGGGCACGGGTGTAGTAGCCCAGCCCGCTCCACAGCCCCATCACTTCGTCCTGCCCGGCCTGCGCCAGCGCCCTCACATCGGGGAAACGCGCAAGAAAACGCGCGTAGTAGTCGAGAACCGTGGCAACCTGGGTTTGCTGCAGCATGATTTCCGACAGCCAGACCCTATACGGATCACGTGTTTGCTGCCAGGGCAGATGGTTGCGCCCGTGCGTCGACTGCCATGCGACCACGCGCTCCGCCACGCTCCCGTGCTCCGTGGCGCTCATGCCGAGACAGGATGGCTGCTGTCGGTGGTCGCGGATTCCAGTCCCGGCAGGGCAATGAGCTTCGCGGTCAGTTCCTGCAGCCTGTGCTCCAGCTGAACCAGCTCGTCCTCGCTCGACTCTATTTCCGCGATCCGCTCCACCAAGCCACTGGCCGCATGCTGTATGCGATCGACGGCTTCGATGCGGCGCGCAAAACTGCGGCGACGTTCACGCAATTGGGCATCCAGCTGGGCGGTGGCGGATTTGCTCCACAGTTCCAGATCGTTCGCTGCGGACTCGTACACGGTGCGCAGCCGCATGGCCAAGGCCCGCACCAGGCGTTCCGCGAACTCGGGCTGTGCCAGCTTCAGCGCATTGCCCATGCCGAGGTACTGCAGATGGCTTTGTTCGATCTGGTTCAGATCGTGCGTGAAATGCTCCAGCTGAGGGGCTGAAGGCACCTGAAGGGAGAACCCGAACTCGGCATTGAGTTGCCTGAACGTTCCACCCAGCATGGCCTGGATCTCGGTGCCCGATGCCTGTGCCTTGTCCAGCGTGCCGCGCAGTTTGTCGAAGGTCTGGACATAAATTTTCTTGACCCCCAGCTTGAGCCCCTTCTGTTGCAGCGTCTGCGCCAGTTCAGAGAGTTCCGCCTTGAGCGCCTTGGCGCCCAGTTGCTGGAACACGTCACGGAGAAGCTTGAGGTGAACAGCGCGCACCGCCTGTATCTTGGTCGTGCTCAGGTCGAATTCGCGCTGCTCCTGCTCGACGCGGTGGCGCATCGATTCGATCACCGATGCGTTCTTGCCACGGAGGCTGCGCAACTCGGCCATCTGGTCGTCGAGATCGCGGCGCCGGATATTGATGACGCGGGAGGTTTCAGTGCGCAGGCTGGCGACGCCATTGGCCACCGCCGCCCGCAGAATCGACTGACGCCGGCCCATGATGCCCTTGGCCAGAGCCTCTTCCAACACCGGCAGTCCGCTGGTTTCCAGCAGCAGATCGTCGGCGGTGATCTTGGCGACCAGGCCTTTCTGCGCGGACACCGGGACCACCCTCTCCAGGGGAACCCCCAGCATTTCCGCGGAAGTGCTGCACTGGCGCTCCATCTGCGCCTGCACCTGTTCGGCCGAGTTGAGCGTGTCCCACAGCGTATCGATCTTGTTCAACACCACCAGCCGGGCATCCATGCTGTCCGCTGAAATGGCCAGATGCTCGCGCCAGATGGACAGGTCGGAACGGGTCACGCCGGTGTCGGCACTCAGGATGAAAACGACCGCATGTGCCTGCGGGATGAGATTGACCGTGAGTTCGGGCTCCGCGCCCACGGCGTTCAGCCCTGGGGTATCGAGGATCACCAGCCCCTGCTTGAGCAAGGGGTGCGGAATATTGATGATGGCGTGGCGCCACATGGGCACTTCCACGAGCCCCTGGGCGTCGGGCACGGGGTTCTCATCGGTCAGGTCATCGTGCCAGAAGCCCAGTGCGCGCGCGTTGTCCAGGCTGACCTTGCGCACTTCGGCGACTTTCTCGAGCGCCTTGGCAATCTGGTCTGCGTTGCCGACGTCCAGAGGAATCTCCTGCCAGCGATCCGTTTTGACCCTCCACTCGGCCAGGCTCTGCATCTGCAGGCGGGTTTCAATCGGCAGCAACCGAAGGCTGGGCGCCACGCTGGCGTCGTAGCCGAGTTCCGTGGGGCACATGGTGGTGCGCCCCGCACTCGCAGGCATGATGCGGCGTCCATAGTCGGCAAAGAAGATTGCGTTGATCAACTCGGATTTGCCGCGCGAGAACTCGGCAACGAACGCCACCATGACCTTGTCGCTGCGAACCTGCTCCTCCAGACGGTGCAGCCGTTCCTGCACGGCAGCGTCCATGAGCTCGTGCGAAGACATCCACTCGGCCAGCCGCTTGAGTTGCTGGGCGAACTCACGCCGCCAGACGCCGTGCTGGTCGAACTGCTCGTTGAATGAAGGTCCCACTGTGCTCCCAGAGATCTATGTATGGCCTACAAGGCAGGCATATACACAAAATATAGCATCGACGGCCCACGGGCTGTCATTTGGACCGAGCCGCGCCCCCGCTCGCCTCAGGGCCGCTGGCATGCCGGGCAAAAATAGCTGCTCCGCTGTCCTTGGCGCAGAACGCGTATCGGAGTGGCACACACGTGGCACGGCGCTCCATCGCGCCCATAGACATTTGCCTGGGTCTGAAAGTGCCCCGCGGTGCCATCCGCATTGGAAAAGTCGCGCAATGTACTGCCCCCCAGCTCCACCGCCCGCGCAAGCACCACGCGAATGGCTTCATGCAGTTTCCGCACCCGTGCGGGCCCAATGCGCGAAGCACTCGTGGTCGGCCGGATGCCGGCCAGGAAAAGCACTTCCGAGGCATAGATGTTGCCAACCCCCACCACAAGCCGGCCGGCCAGGAGCAACTGCTTGATGGGCATCTGGCTCTTTTTCAGCCCCGACTGGAAGGCCGCGAGAGAAAACGCATCGGACAGAGGCTCCATGCCCAATCCCCCGAGCAACTTGGCAGCGACCGGATCCTCCTCCCCCGTGGCGTAAACCACCGCACCGAACCGGCGGGGGTCATGCAGCCGCAGCGTTCCCTGGCTGGTCACCATGTCGAAGTGATCATGGACGCCCGCCGCAGGCAACCCTCGGGTGAACCGAAGGCTTCCGGACATCCCGAGGTGCAGGAGCAGGACCCCGCTGCTGGTATCGGCCAGCAGGTACTTGCCGCGACGGCGCAGGTCCACCACGTGCTGGCCTATCAGGGTCTGAGGGGGGCAACCCAGGGGCCAGCGCAGGGGTTTTCCCAGTGTGACGGCCTCGATGCGGGCGCCAGTGATGGCATCGGCCAAACTGCGGCGCGTCACTTCCACCTCGGGCAACTCAGGCATACGAAGACCCCGGCAATGGGTTAACAGGCATGGATTATTATGACCCGATGGTGCCATTTCACAGTTTTCGGATCGCCGCATTGACTACCGTTATCGCGGTAGCTGCCCACTCAGCATGGGCGCAACAGCCGGGGGGCGACGCCCCTCCCGCCACCGGCGAAGCCCCCGTGGCATCCAATCCGGCGCTGGATGCGGAATTGTTTTACGAGATTTTTCTGGGCGAGATCAGTGCGCGGACCGGTGACCCGGGTGCCGGCTACGCGTTCATGCTCGAGGCGGCACGCCGCAGCGCGGATGGACAGCTTTACCAGAGGGCAGCGGACATCGCACTGCAGTCGCGCTCGGGCGAGTACGCGCTGGCAGCCGCCAAGGCGTGGAAGGAAGCACTGCCGCAGTCACGGGAAGCCAACCGCTATGTACTCCAGATTCTGGTTGCGCTGAACCGGATTGGCGAAACCCCCGATCTGCTGCGCCAGGAGCTTGCCCAGTCCCCGCCCCGCGCCAAGGCGTCCACGCTTTCCGCACTGCCCCAGATGTACGGACGCGCGAGTGACAAGGCACTGGCGGCCAAGGTGGTGGAAGCGGCCCTTGTCGACGAACTCGCGCACCCCGCCACCGGACCGGTGGCCTGGGTGTCCCTGGGGCGCCTGCGCATGGCGGCTGGCGACAAGCCGGGAGCGCTGGACGCTGCGCGCAGGGCACAGGCCCTGGACAACGCCAACGAGGCTGCCGCCGTGCTGGCGCTCGAGCTGATGGAAGAGAACACCCCCGAGGCCGAACCCTTGGTGACACAGGCACTCGCCAAGCAGCCGGTCCCCGAGCTCAGGATGGCGTATGCCCGGGTGCTTCTGGGCTTGCAGCGCTATCCGGACGCCAGCCATCAGCTGGAATTTGTCACCAGGGACAAGCCGGAACTGGTGGAAGCATGGCTGGTGCTCGCCACCTTGCAATTCCAGGACAACCGCCTGCCCGCGTCGGAGAGTTCGCTGCAGCGCTTCATGGAACTTGTGTCGGCCTCTCCGGATGCGGACGTACGCCAGAAGGGGTTGACGCAAGCCTACTTGCTGTACGCGCAAATCGCAGAGAAGAAGCAGGATTTCGCGGCCGCCGAGGCATGGCTGGGACGCATCGACAACGTCGATGAAGTCTTCAGCGCGCAAAGCCGCCGCGCATCCCTGCTGGCGCGCCAAGGCAAGGTGGCCCAGGCGCGCGCGCTGCTGCGCAACCTGCCCGGTACGTCGGCCGAAGACAAGCGGATGAAGCTGCTGGCCGAAGTGCAATTGCTGCGCGACCTGCGACTGTACCGGGAGGCCTACGCGGTCCAGAGCGATCTCGTGGTGCTGGCGCCCGATGACGCGGAGCTGGTCTACGACCAGGCCATGCTGGCGGAGAAAGCGGGCCAACCCGAGACGATGGAACGGCTGCTGAGACAGGTCATCGCGCAAAAGCCCCAATACCATCATGCGTACAACGCGCTCGGCTACTCCCTGGCGGAGCGAGGCTTGCGCCTGGACGAAGCCAAGCAGCTGATTCTCAAGGCCATGGAGTTCGCTCCGTCGGACCCCTTCATCACGGACAGCCTGGGCTGGGTGGAATTCCGGATGGGGAACAAGGCGGAAGCGCGGCGGCACCTGGAAACCGCGTACAAGGCGCGTCCGGACGTGGAAATCGCCGCGCACCTTGGCGAGGTGCTCTGGAGTCTGGGAGACAGGGAAGCGGCCGTCAGGGTCTGGAAGGAAGGCCAGCGCGCGAGCCCCGACAACGAGACCCTCAAGGAAACACTGGCGCGCCTCGGAGTCAGCCTTTGATGCGGGGCTGGCAAACGACACCGCTGCACCCCATGGTCGGCCTTGCAGGTCTGCGGCGTTTCGCCGTGTTGCTCGCATGGCTTGCCTGCGCGTTGTGGCTGGCCGGTTGTGCGCAGCCGATGCAAAAAACCGCTCCTGAAGAAGACGCATGGAGCGGTCGCCTGGCCCTGCAAGTCGATGGGCAGGCATCGCAGTCGTTTTCCGCCATGTTCGAGCTGCGCGGCAATGCCCAGAGCGGGGGGCTTGCATTGATAAGCCCCCTGGGCAGCCGCATCGCGCAGCTGGACTGGAAGGATGGGCACGCGCAGCTCGTCAGCGCGCAGGAGACCCGCACCTCCGATTCGCTGGATGCACTGCTGCAGGATGTGACCGGCACGCGCATCCCCGTCGCGGCCCTGTTTGGCTGGCTCAAGGGCGTGCAAGCCACGGTGCCAGGCTGGAGAGCGGACCTCTCCGCCCTGGAGCAGGGGCGGCTGGTCGCGCACCGGGACGACCCCGTGCCACAGGCCACCTTGCGCATCGCCCTGACCCGCTAGCCCGCATCCCCTCCTCGCGCACCGTTTGTTGCCATGCAAGCCCTGTATGACGTGCCGGCCCCGGCCAAGCTCAACCTTTTTCTGCACGTCACAGGCCGACGCCCGGACGGCTACCACCTGCTGCAGTCGGTCTTCATGCTGGTCGACTGGTGCGACACGCTCCATTTCGAGCGCTGCGCGTCAGGCGAGATCACGCGTGAAGACATCGGCCCCGCATTGCCGGAGATAGACCTCACCATCAAGGCGGCCCGTGCCCTGCAGCAGGCCACGGGCTGCCGCCAGGGCGCGCGCATCGGCGTCTTGAAGAGCGTGCCTTCGCAAGCGGGCATGGGCGGCGGCTCGTCGGATGCCGCAACCACCTTGCTGGCTCTCAATCGGCTGTGGGGCCTGGACCTGCCGCGCACGGCACTCGAAAAGATCGGATTGACGCTGGGCGCCGACATTCCATTTTTTTTACGCGGCCACAACGCCTGGGTCGAAGGAATTGGTGAGACAATCACGCCGCTTGAGAAAGCACACCAACTGCCGCCAGCGCGCTTTGCCATCGTGAAGCCCGCAGCAGGCTTGGAGACAAAATCAATTTTTTCGTCACCAAGTTTGAAACGCGATTCAGATAGTGCTACAATCTTAGGCTTTGCTGCAGCACACTTTGACTTCGGTCGAAACGACTTGCAGCCCGTTGCCCAGGCGCTCTGTCCCGAAGTCACCGAAGCCATTGAATGGCTCAGGTCGCGAGGGTTGCAAGGCCGGATGACAGGCTCAGGCAGTGCGGTGTTTGCACAAATGTCACACGCAGTTGATTTGGACCGCGCCCCCGAGGGCTGGCAGATCAAGGCATGTGAAAATCTGATGATCCATCCTCTGGCAGGCTGGGCATCAGACGAGAATTAAGGTTCGCTGCCTTCGGCAGTTGACCTGTGTAGGGGAGTCGCCAAGCTGGTTAAGGCACCGGATTTTGATTCCGGCATGCGAAGGTTCGAATCCTTCTTCCCCTGCCAAATTTCTTTTCGCGTACGGGCTTTTTTTTCAGACTGCTGGGACGCTCATGCAAGCCAACCACCCCGACTTCATGGTTTTCACCGGCAATGCCAATCCTGGCATGGCAGCTGAAATCGCCCAACACCTCGGCACCACCCTCGGTGCAGCCGACGTGGGTCGCTTCTCCGACGGCGAAGTCACCGTAGAAATCAAACAGAACGTGCGTGCACGGGATGTTTTCGTGGTGCAGTCCACCTGCGCGCCGACCAACGAAAACCTGATGGAACTGCTGATCATGGTCGATGCGCTCAAGCGCGCGTCGGCAGAGCGGATCAGCGCCGTGATCCCCTACTTCGGCTATGCCCGCCAGGATCGCCGCCCGCGTTCCACGCGCGTGCCGATCACCGCCAAGGTGGTGGCCAACATGCTGCAGGCCGTGGGCGTTGCCCGGGTTCTGACCATGGACCTGCATGCCGACCAGATCCAGGGTTTCTTCGATATCCCCGTGGACAACATCTACGCATCGCCCGTGCTGCTGGGTGACCTGCGCCAGAAGAACTACGAAGACCTGATCGTGGTTTCGCCCGACGTGGGTGGCGTCGTGCGGGCGCGTGCGCTCGCCAAGCAGCTCAACTGCGACCTGGCCATCATCGACAAGCGCCGCCCCAAGGCCAACGTGTCGGAAGTCATGCACGTGATCGGCGAGATCGAAGGCCGCAACTGCGTGATCATGGACGACATGATCGATACCGCCGGCACGCTCGTGAAGGCGGCCGAAGTGCTCAAGGAGCGTGGCGCCAAGAAGGTGTACGCCTACTGCACGCACCCCATTTTTTCGGGTCCTGCCATCGAACGCATCGCCAAGGGTTCCGCCCTCGACGAAGTGGTGGTGACCAACACCATTCCCTTGAGCGACAACGCCCGGGGATGCACCAAGATTCGCCAGCTCTCCGTGGCACCGCTGATCGCAGAGACGATACAGCGCATTGCCAAGGGTGAGTCGGTGATGAGTCTGTTCTCGGACCAGGACAACCTGTTCTGACGCGCTTCCCACGGGAGCGTTGCGGACCGGATTGCGTGCAGGCCTCCTTCGGGAGGCTTGCCTGTTCGAGGGCATTGCATGGGCCTGCCGCCAGGAATGGCACCGCAGGCTTTTTTCAACAGGACAAGACTGGTCGCGGTCTGTCCTTTTCAGGAGCTAGTTATGAACTTCGTCGCTTTTGAGCGCGCCAAGCAAGGTACGGGTGCGAGCCGCCGTCTGCGCAATTCGGGCAAGACGCCTGGCATCGTCTACGGTGGCACCACCGAACCCCAACTCATCGAGGTGGACCACAACGCACTGTGGCACGCCCTCAAGAAGGAAGCTTTCCACTCCAGCGTGCTGGACATGGAAGTGGCCGGCACGACCTCCAAGGTCCTGCTGCGCGACGTGCAATACCACCCCTACAAGCAGCTCGTCCTGCACATCGACTTCCAGCGCGTGGACGAAAAGACCAAGCTGCACATGAAGGTGCCACTGCACTACAGCGGCGCTGAAGAGTCCAACGCCGTCAAGGTCGACAAGTGCATGGTCAACCCGATCGTGAACGAACTGGACGTGACCTGCATGCCTTCGGACCTGCCAGAGTTCATCGCTGTGGACCTGTCCAAGCTGGAAAAGGGCGCATCCCTGCACCTGAAGGACATCAAGCTGCCCAAGGGCGTGGTGGCCAAGGTCCGTGGTGGCCAGAACAACAACCCCGTTCTGGTGTCCGTGGTGCCTCCGGTCGTGGTCGTCGAGACCCCTGCCGAAGCAGCCCCCGCGGCCGACGCCAAGGGCAAGGGCAAGGGCAAGAAGTAATCAGCCGTCCTTCACGGACGACCCTTTGCTTCTTCCCCACGGCCAGCGCGCTCCGGCGACGCTGGCCACCGAAACGGCCCACCCTGCGTGGGCCGTTTTCATTGGAAGACGCGGCCCGGCGGGCCCCGTCCCGCTGCCGGGCAAACCCCTCTTCCCCGGCGGAGCCGCTCCGCACCCCTTGCAGTTCGCACCACCGCCGCACACGGATAATCCCGCCCATGATCAAGCTGTTTGTAGGCCTTGGAAACCCCGGGCCAGACTACGAGGCCACCCGCCACAACGCCGGTTTCTGGTGGATCGATGCCCTGGCGCGGGAGCTCAAGGCCACGCTGGTGCCCGAGCGCAGCTACCACGGGCTGGTCGCGCGCACCACGGTGCATGGACAGAGCGTGTGGCTGCTGGAGCCTCAGACCTTCATGAACCTCTCGGGCAAGTCCGTCGCTTCGCTGGCGCGCTTCTTCAAGATCCAGCCCGAAGAAATCCTGGTGGTGCATGACGAACTGGACATTCCGCCCGGGCAGGTCAAGCTCAAGCGCGGCGGAAGCCATGCCGGGCACAACGGGCTGCGCGACATCCACGGCCAGCTGGGCTCGCCCGACTACTGGCGCCTGCGCGTGGGCATCGGCCATCCGGGCGTGAAAAGTGAAGTCGCCAACTGGGTGCTCAAGAAACCCTCGCCCGACCAGCGCACGCTGATCGAGGACAGCATCGCCCATTCCCTGAAGGCCTACCCGGCCATGCTGGCGGGGGAGATGGACAAGGCCACCTTGCTCATCCACACCACCAAGCCGCCACGCCCCAAGCCACCCCGTCCCGCGGAAGACTGACCCCCCCGGCGGCGTGGCCCTGCCCACAGGGCATGGCAGCCATTGCTATTTATTTCATAGCATCCTGCGCTTGATACACAAGCGCTTACCGCCTCCAAGGCTTGAAATCAGGCCGACGGCGCAGCCTGCAGCCGCTGGAATTTCTGCCACAGGGTTTCCCGGTTCTCCACGTGCTGCGGGTTCACGGGGATGCACGCGACGGGGCAGACCTGCACACACTGGGGCTCATCGAAGTGCCCCACGCATTCAGTGCATTTGCTCGGGTCGATCTCGTAGATCTCCTGCCCCAGGTAGATCGCCTGGTTGGGGCATTCGGGCTCGCAGACATCGCAGTTGATGCACTCGTCGGTGATCATCAGCGCCATGCGGCCTCCCTGGGCATGGAGCCGGAAGCAGGGGCCAGAAGGTACGCAGCGCAGTTCATGCTCCGTATTATCCCGCGATGGTGGCATGTGCCTTGCATGCGACACTGCAACCCACCACCGCCGACGGGGATGTTTTTACCGTTATGCTGTGTATACACATTAATTTGACGCACTCGCGCCTTCCTCCTTTTTCCTGACGCCACCCTCCCATGGGCCTGTTTTTCCTCAAGCGATTCATCACCCTCCTGGCCACGCTGATCGGTGCTTCGGTCGTGGTGTTCCTGGTGCTAGAGATCCTGCCGGGCAACGCCGCCCAGATCCTGATGGGCCCCGACGCCTCTCCCGATGCCGTGGCCGCGCTGGCGGCCAAGCTGGGGCTGGATCAGCCCGCCGGCCTGCGCTACTGGAACTGGGTCAGCGGCCTGGTGGTGGGCAACATGGGCGACAGCTATGCCTACAGCTCCCCGGTTCTTGATCTGGTGCTGGAGCGCCTGGCCCTGACCGTGCCGCTGGCCCTCATGGCCATGGTCATCACCACGGTGCTGGCGCTCGCGGCGGGGGTCTACGCCGCCGCGCGCCATAACAAGCTCGGCGACGTGGGCGTGATGGGGCTGGCGCAGATCGGCATCGCCATTCCCAACTTCTGGTTCGCCATCCTGCTGATCCTGCTGTTCTCCGTGAAGCTGCAATGGTTTTCCGCCGGCGGCTTCCCCGGCTGGACGGAGGACGCCGGCGGCGGCCCGCTGGAAGCTCTCAAGGCGCTGCTGCTGCCGGCCATCGCGCTGGCCGTGGTGCAGGCGGCCATCCTCGCGCGCATCACGCGCTCGGCCGTGCTGGAGGTGCTGCGCGAGGACTTCGTGCGCACCGCGCGCGCCAAGGGCCTGTCGCAGCGCGCCGCGCTCTGGGGCCACGTGCTGCGCAACGCCATGATCCCCGTGGTCACCGTCATGGGCCTGCAGTTCGCCAACCTGCTGGCCGGCACCATCGTGGTGGAGAACGTGTTCTACCTGCCAGGCCTGGGGCGCCTGATCTTCCAGTCGATTTCCAACCGCGACCTGATCGTGGTGCGCAACTGCGTGATGCTGCTCGCGGCCATGGTGGTGATCGTGAACTTCGTGGTGGACATCCTCTACGCCGTGATCGACCCCCGCGTGAAGGCTTCCGACATCTGATTCCCATGAGCGCCGCCGTGTCCACCCCCTCCTCTTCCACGCCCTCCGCCCCCGGCTGGCTGCACCGCGCCCTGCGCCACCGCAGTTTTGTCATTGGTGCTGTGTTGTCAGCGCTGCTGATCCTTGCTGCGCTGCTCTCCTTCGTCTGGACGCCCTGGTCGCCCTACGAGATGGACTTGGCCAACAAGCTGGCGAGTCCATCCGGCACCCACTGGCTGGGCACCGATGCCTTCGGGCGCGATGTCGCGTCGCTGCTGCTGGTGGGCGCGCGCAACTCCATCCTGGTGGGCGTGATCGCCGTGGGCATCGGCCTGACCATCGGCACGGCCCTGGGCCTGCTGGCCGCCGCCAAGCGCGGCTGGGTGGAAGAACTGATCATGCGGCTGGCGGACTTCACGTTCGCGTTCCCCGCCATCCTCTCGGCCATCATGATGACGGCGGTGTTCGGGGCGGGCATCGTCAATTCCATCATCGCCATCGGCATCTTCAACATCCCCACCTTCGCGCGCGTCACGCGCGCCTCGGCCAACGCCGTGTGGTCGCGCGAGTACATCATGGCCTCGCGCGCCTGCGGCAAGGGCGGCTGGCGCATCACCCTCGAGCATGTGCTGCCCAACATCCTGTCGGTGCTCATCGTGCAGGCCACCATCCAGTTCGCCATCGCCATCCTGGCGGAAGCCGCCCTCTCCTACCTGGGCCTGGGCACGCAGCCACCCCAGCCTTCGTGGGGCCGCATGCTCAGCGAGGCACAGACCCTGATGTTCCAGGCGCCGCTGCTGGCCGTGTGGCCCGGCGTTGCCATCGCGCTGGCCGTGCTGGGCCTGAACCTGCTGGGCGACGGCCTGCGCGACCTGCTGGACCCCCGCCTTTCACGCAAGCGCTGATCCCGCCAAGCAGACCACCAGAATCCCACGATGTCTCTGTTAGAAGTCTCCAACCTCCGCATCCGCCTGCAGACCCACCGAGGCCCCGCCGACGCCGTGCGCGGCGTAAGCTTTTCGCTGGCGCGCGGAGAAACCCTGGGCCTGATCGGCGAGTCGGGCTGCGGCAAGTCCATCACCGCCATGTCGCTCATGGGCCTGCTGCCCGACAGCGCGCAGGTCACGGGCAGCATCCGCTTTGATGGCCAGGAGCTGGTGGGCCGCACCGATGCGCAGATGTGCAAGATGCGCGGCAACCGCATCGGCATGGTGTTCCAGGAGCCCATGACAGCCCTGAACCCCGTGCACACCATTGGCCGCCAGGTGGCCGAGCCCTTGCGTCTGCACCGTGGCATGAGCGCTTCGGCCGCGCGCGCGGAGGCCCTGGCGCTGCTCGACCGCGTGGGCATCCCCCACGCCGCGCAGCGCTTCGATGCCTACCCCCACCAGTTCTCGGGCGGCCAGCGCCAGCGCATCACCATTGCGATGGCCTTGGCCTGCGGGCCCGACCTGCTGATCGCCGACGAGCCCACCACCGCGCTGGACGTGACCATCCAGCAACAGATCCTGGACCTCATCAGCGACCTCGTGGCCGAGCGCAACATGGCGCTGATCCTCATCTCGCACGACCTCGGCGTGATCTCGCAGAACGTGGACCGAATGATGGTGATGTATGGCGGCAGCGTGGTCGAGAGCGGCTCCACCGCTTCGGTCTTCTCCGCCATGGCCCACCCCTACACACGCGGACTGTTCGCGGCACGGCCCCATCTGGGCGCCGTGCATGCACCTGGCCAGCGCCCGCGCCTGTCCACCATCCCCGGCACCGTGCCGGAACTCGTGGACCTGCCGGCCGGCTGCCCTTTCGCCGGGCGCTGCAGCTACACCGTGGATGCCTGCCACCACGATCGGCCCGAAGCCACGCTGGTGGCCACCGATGCCGATGGCGACCACGAGGTGCGCTGCCTGCGCCGCGAAGCCATCGCCGAGGCCCAGAGTGCCCAGGCGGTGAACATTGTCGAGGTGACCGCATGACCCCCCTGGCGTCCCTTTCCAACGCCCCCCTGCTGCAGGTGAAAGACCTGGTGCGTGAATACACGCTGCCGCGGGAACATCTGTTCCAGCCCCCGGGCAAGGTGCATGCACTCAACGGCGTGAGCTTTTCGGTGGCTGCAGGCCGCAGCCTGGGCATCGTCGGCGAATCGGGCTCGGGCAAATCCACCCTGGCCCGCCTGGTGATGGCGCTGGACACGCCGACCTCCGGGACCGTCGAGCTGCAGGGCCGCAACCTGCACCAGTTGCCCGCAGAGCAGCTGCGCCATGCGCGACGCGACTTCCAGATGGTCTTCCAGGACCCCTACGGCTCGCTCGATCCGCGCCAGACGGTGGAGCGCATCGTGACCGAGCCCCTGCAGGCCCAGGGTGAAACCAGCCGCGCCGCCCAGCGCGAGCAGGCCGGCCAGGTGCTGGCCCAGGTGGGCCTGCGCACCAACGACCTCTCCAAGTACCCGCACGAATTCTCGGGCGGGCAGCGCCAGCGCATCGCCATCGCGCGCGCGCTCATCACGCGCCCGCGCCTCATCGTCGCCGACGAGCCCGTGAGCGCGCTCGACGTGTCCGTGCAGGCCCAGGTGCTGAACCTCATGCAGGACCTGCAGCAGGAGTTCGGCATCACGTACATGCTCATCAGCCACGACCTGGCGGTGGTCAACCATCTGTGCGATGAAGTCGTGGTGCTGTACCAGGGCCGCATCGTCGAACGCGGCTCGCCGGCTGAACTGTTCCGCAACGCGCAGCACCCCTACACCCAGTCGCTGGTGGGCGCCGTGCCGCAGGTGCAGCCCGGCCGGGCGCGCGCACGCCGCGCCGCGGCGGCCGCTGCCACGGCCACCGCAAAAACCGCATAACCAAATGCGCACGCGATGGTGTAAAAAGCTTTTGTGCTCCCCGGTAACAAATTGAAATGACACCGGGGCTTTCGTCTGGTTTTTTTGTCTGGAGAGTCCGAACATGCTGAACCGCCGTACCGTCCTAGCCACTGGCGCCATCGCCGCCGTGCCCCTGTCCACCTCGCTCGGCGCCCTGGCGCAGGGCCGCAAAGACGCCGTGGTGCTGGCCATGACGCTCGAACCCCCGGGCCTGGACCCCACGGCCGGCGCCGCCTCGGCCATTGCCGAGATCGTGCAGTACAACATCTTCGAGACGCTCACCAAGATCAACGCCGATGGCAGCGTGTCGCCGCTGCTGGCCGAGAGCTGGGAGGTCTCACCCGACCTCAAGACCTACACCTTCAAGCTGCGCCGTGGCGTGAAGTTCCAGAATGGTGAGCCCTTCAATGCCGCCGCCGTGAAGTTCTCCTACGACCGCGCTGGCGGCGAAAAGAGCACCAACAAGGACAAGCGCACCTTTGCGGGCCTGACCACCCAGGTGGTGGACGACTACACCGTCGTGCTGCTCAACAAGGACATCGACCCCGACCTGCTGTTCGTGCTGGGCCAGGCCACCTCCATCATCGTGGAGCCCAAGAGCGCCGACACCAACGCGAACAAGCCCGTGGGCACCGGCCCCTACCAGCTGCAGGCCTGGAACAAGGGCTCCTCCGTGGTGCTGACGGCCTGGGAGGGCTTTCGCGATGCCAAGGCGCTCAAGATCAAGCGCGCCACGTTCCGCTTCATCTCCGACCCCGCCGCCCAGGTGGCCGCCCTGCTGGCCGGCGACGTGGATGCGTTCCCGCGCGTCACGCCCCGCAGCGTGCCGCAGTTCAAGGGCAACCCCAAGTTCCAGGTGGTGGTGAGCGGCTCGCGCGCCAAGACCATCCTGGCGATCAACAACGGCAAGAAGCCGCTGGACGACGTGCGCGTGCGCCGCGCCATCGCCGCCGCCGTGGACCGCAAGGCCGTGATCGAAGGTGCGGGCGACGGCTATGGCGCGCCCATCGGCAGCCACTACGTGCCCGGCGCGTTCGGCTACGTGGACACCACGGGCGTGAACCCCTACGACCCCGAGAAGGCCAAGAAGCTGCTGGCCGAGGCCGGCATCAAGACACCGCTGGAGCTGACCCTGACGCTGCCGCCCACGCCCTACGCCCGCCAGGGCGGCGAGGTGGTCGCCGCCCAGCTGGCCAAGGTCGGCATCATCGCCAAGATCCAGAACGTGGAATGGGCGCAGTGGCTGTCCGGCACCTACGGCAGCAAGAACTACGACCTGACCATCATCTCGCACGTGGAACCGTTCGACCTGGGCAACTTCGCCAAGCCCGACTACTACTGGGCCTACAACTCGCCCAAGTTCAACGAGCTGTTCAACCAGATCAAGAACGCCCCGCGCCCCGCTGACCGCGCACGCCTGCTGGGCGACGCGCAGCGCCTGCTGGCCAACGATGCGGTGCACGCGTTCCTGTACTCCAACCAGTGGATCACGGTGGCCAACAAGAACCTCAAGGGCCTGTGGAAAGACATGCCCGTGTTCGTGAACGACATCTCCACGCTGTCCTGGAGTTGATGAGACACCCCCCTGAGGCCCTGCGGGCCTTCCCCCCGCTCTCACATCGCTGCGCGATGTGGGCAGGGGGACGCAGCCCTCGCTGCGGGGCGGCCCTTGCTCGGCTGCCCGCGCCTGGGCCGTGCCCTTTTCAGAGGCTGTGGGTGGCGCGCCGAGCAATGAATAGCTGAAACGCTCGGGAGCAGATAGCTCCTGAAACAATAGCTGCTAGCGCTTTATCCATAAGCGTTATCAGCCTTTTTTATCAAAAATCTCTCTACCATGACCGCCCTGCACGACCTGCCCGCCCACGACCTCCTGGCCGCCTACCGCGCGCGCCGCCTCTCGCCCGTCGAGGTCACGCAGGCCGTGCTGGCCCACATCGGGCGCTGGGAGCCCCACATAAAGGCGACCTACCTGCTGCGGCCCGAGGCCGCCCTGGCGCAGGCCCGCGAATCGGAAGCGCGCTGGCTGCGTGGCGAGCCCAAGGGCGCGCTCGACGGCGTGCCCAGCACCATCAAGGAAAACATCTCGACGCAAGGCGACCCGACCCCCCTGGGCACCGCCGCTGTCGAACTCGTGCCCGCCGCCGCCGATGCGCCGCCCGCCGCCCGCATGCGCGAGGCCGGTGCCGTCATCGTGGCCAAGACCACCATGCCCGACTACGGCATGCTGTCCTCGGGCCTGTCGACCTTCCACCCACTGTCGCGCAACCCCTGGGACGTGAGCAAGGGCCCGGGCGGCTCCAGCGCCGGTGGCGGTGCTGCCGCTGCGGCGGGCTACGGGCCGCTGCACATCGGCACCGACATCGGCGGCTCGCTGCGCCTGCCCGCCAGCTGGTGCGGCATCTTCAGCCTGAAGCCCAGCCTGGGCCGCATCCCGATCGACCCGCCCTACACCGGCCGTGCCGCCGGCCCCATGACCCGCACGGTGGCCGACGCCGCGCTGATGATGCAGGTACTCAGCCAGCCGGACGCGCGCGACAGCATGAGCCTGCCAGCGCAGGACATCGCCTGGAGCCAGTTCAACAAGGGCGTGGAGCGCCTGCGCGGCCTGCGCATCGGCCTGCTGCTGGACGCGGGCTGCGGCCTGCCGGTGGAACCCGAAGTGAAGGCCGCCGTGGAACGCGCAGCCCGCCTGATGGAGGCCGCTGGCGCCACCATCGTGCCCATGCTGCCCTTCATGACCCAGGCCATGCTCGACGGCATGGACCACTTCTGGCGCATGCGCTCCCACATCGACCTGAAGGCCCTGCCCGCGCAGCAGCGCGACAAGGTGCTGCCCTATATCCGCACCTGGGCCGACAGCGCCGCCAGCATGAGCGGCACCGAGGTCTTCAACGCCAGCCACCAGTTCCACCTCACGCGCGTGAATACGGTCAAGGCCTGCAGCGCGTTCGACTACGTGATCTCGCCCGTGGCGCCGATGCCCGCCTTCCAGGCCGAACTGCCCTCGCCCACCAACGACCCGCTGCGCCCGCTCGAGCACATCGGCTTCACCGTGCCGTTCAACATGTCCGAACAGCCGGCGGCCTCGGTCAACTGCGGCTACACCGCCAGCGGCCTGCCCATCGGCCTGCAGATCGCCGGCGCGCGCTTCGACGACCTGGGCGTGCTGCAGGTGGCCCATGCGTTCGAGCTGATCCGTGAGCCGCAAAAGGCCTGGCCGCTGCCGCCTGCGGCTTAACCCCGAGGGCCCGGCGGGGTGGATGTTGGTAACCTAGGGGTTGGCAACACGCACGCCCCGCGTGCGGCGCCCCCTCCGGGCTGGCCTGCGCCCCGGGCCACCACGACACGCACCACTTCAACGAATCACCGCATGGACATCCTCATCCTGGCGATCCTCATCGCCACCGGCACCTTCATGCTCAACGCCAAGGAGCAGCGCAAGCGCATCGTGCTGCTGGGCAACCATCTGGCCCACTACCAGATCGAAAAGCTGATGGAAGCGCTCACCGACGGCTACCTGCGGGCCCTGGGTGAAAGCACCGACGAGCGCCGCAGCCAGATCTGGAGCCTGCTGAGCACCACCGAACAGCAGCTGAGCGAGCAGTTCAGCCGCTTCGCCGCGGACTTCGCCAAGGTGAGCGACGCCGACGCGCGGGTCAGCCGCCTCGCGATGGCCATCCCCTTCGCCGAGAAGATCCTGCCGGCGTTCACCTTCGACATGCGGCGGGCCCTGGCGATCCATGCACGCGGCATCACCCACGTGGTGCAGAACACCAGCCACCTGTCGCCCAAGGACCGGGCCTACATGATGACGGCGGAGCTGTTCCTGATGCAGCACACCTGCCACTGGTTCTGCAAGTCCAAGACCGTTGCCACGGCCCGCATGCTGGCGCGCCACCAGACGCCGCATGAGCAGCTGGTGGCCTCCGTATCGGCCGAGACACGCAAGGCCTATCTGACGCTGATCAAGGGCGGCTGAGCCCTGCCGCCCAACAATGCCCCCATGCCATCCACCGCCACGCACGCACTGACCGACAGCCTGGGCAACACCGCCACCCTGCGCGAGCCAGGCAGCGCGGCGGCGTTGAATGACTTCGTGGAAGGCTTCATCGCCTGCGAGGCCCGCGCGGTGAACGTGCTGCAGGCCGCCGGCGACCCCAGCGCCATCGTGCAGGCCTGCTGCGCGGCACTGCACATGTTCGCCGAATCGGCGCAGGCGCCGGGCAACGCACGCCCCTTCATCGACCGGGCGCTCGCCCATGCCCCTGCGGCGAGCGAGCGCGAACAGCGCTTCGTGGCCGCCGTCGCCGCCTGGGTTCATGGCGACCTGCCGCGCGCCATCGCGCTGCACGAGGAGCAGGCCCGCCTGTTCCCGCGCGACCTGGCCTCCCTCAAGCTCGGCCAATACCACTTGTTCAACCGCGGCGACTCACCCGGCATGCTGCGCCTGGCGCTGCAGGCCCTGCCCGCGGCCGCCGACGTGCCCTACCTGCACGGCATGCTGGCCTTTGGCTGGGAGCAGTGCCACCGGCTCACCGAAGCGGAAGCCGCCGCGCGCCATGCGGTGCGCCTGTGCCGCAAGGAACCCTGGGCCCACCATGCCCTTGCACACGTGATGCTGACACAGGGGCGCATCGGCGAAGGCGCGGACTTCATGGCCGGCGTGAGCGACACCTGGACGGGGCTCAACTCCTTCATGGTCACGCACAACTGGTGGCACCAGGCACTCTTCCTGCTGGAGCAGGACCGGCACGCCGAGGTGCTGGCGCTGTACGACAGCCAGGTGTGGGGCGTGGTCAAGGAATACACGCAGGACCAGATCAACGCCGTCTCGCTGCTGGCGCGGCTGGAACTGGCGGGCGTGGATGTGGGCCACCGCTGGGCCGACGTGGCCGGCCACCTGGCACTGCGCCTGGCCGACCATGTACTGCCGTTCCTGGACCTGCAGTATCTCTACGGCCTGGCCCGCGCGGGCCGCACGGAGGCGGCACGCACGCTGCTGCACAACATCGAGGCCCACGCCGCCACGCGCACCGAGGCACATGAACGCACCGTGTGGAAGCAGGTGTGCGAGCCCGCCGCGCGCGGCCTGCTGGCGCATGCGCAAGGCGACTGGGCCACGGCGGCGGAGCAGCTGGGCCTGGCATTGCCACGGCTGCTGGAGATCGGCGGCAGCCACGCGCAGCGGGATTTGTTCCACCAGATCTGGCTGGATGCGCTGCAGCGCAACGGGCAGTGGGCGGCGGTGCAGAACCTGCTGCAGCCGATGGCCAATGCGCAGCCGGAGTCGGTGCGGCTCGCACGGCAGGTGGAGGTGGTCAATGGCGCCCTGGGGCTGCTGCTGCCGCACCAGGGATAGCGGAGCCCGGCGATAGAAGCAGGCGCGGGCGCGGCCCGCCCTCCCCTGTGCCTGCCGCCAGGCTATCTCACCAGCAGCTTCGTCTGGTCATACACCGGCTGCGCCGGCAGGTCCGCCAGGTGCCGCACGTCGGCCCAGTCCAGCACCTCCACCACATCGCCATCCACCCGCACACGGTTCAGGCCGGCGTTGGGGATGTCGCTCTGGCGCGGGCCGTCCAGGCCCGTGCCGCGGGCGGTGCGCCAGATCATGTCGAGCACGCCGCCGTGGGTCACAACCATGACTTTGCGGCCCTGGTACTGCTGCGCGATGCGGCGCACGGCGTCCATCACGCGGGTGTGGAACTGGCGCGTGGTCTCGCCGCCGGGCATGCCGTAGTCGGCTTCGAAGCGCAGCCACTGGGTCCAGGCATCGGCGTGTTCGATCTTGATGTCGTCCACGCGCTTGCCGTCCACCACGCCGAAGCTCTGCTCGCGCAGGCTGCTGTCGGTGAGGGTGTCGATGCGCAGTTCCGGGAACAGCACCTGCAGGCTGGGCGTGGCGGTCTGCTGCGTGCGGATGAGGTCGCTGCAGACCAGGTGGTCCACCACGATCTGTTCCGCGGCCAGGCGTTCGGCGAGGCGGCGGGCCTGTTCGTGGCCGGTGGCGTTGAGGGGGACATCCACGTGGCCCTGGAAGCGCAGTTCGCGGTTCCAGTCGGTCTCGCCGTGGCGGATCAGAATCAATTCAGTCATGCATGCCATTATCGAATGCATGCACATGATTGCAAGCACTTTTGACTGCTAGCGCTTATGCAACAAGCGCTGATAGCTATGTTTTTTATAACAGCAGCCTGTCCACCACCCACCGTGCGGCACGTCACCGCATGGGCACGATGAGCACTTTGCGGCGCGGCTGGCAGCCAGGGCCTTCGTAGGCGGCGCTGTCGCGCTGCCAGCCATGGCCCGGCGAGGCTTGCGCGCAGACGCGTGCGCCATCCACCATGCTGCGCCAGTAGTACCAGGGCGCGGGGGCGGCCTGTGCGGGCGGCATCAGCGGTGCCAGCAGGGCGAGGGCAAGCAGGGAGCGGGCGACAACCGGCATGGGGGTGGTGAAGATATCAGGCGTGGGTTCCGCCCATGCTACGCACCGTGCGCCGGACCGATGCCCGGAAAAGCGGCAATATCGGCGGCATCGGCGGTCACGATCCAGCCTTCGAGCGGGTCCAGCCCGGGCGGCAGGCCGTAGAGCGCGTCGCCCTCTGCATGGCGCTGCTGGGCCCAGGCGGCCTGCAGCAGGCACAGCACGGCGTCCAGGCTGTCGCCGCTCGCGTCGTCCACCAGCACATCGCGCTGCGCGTGGCTGAGCTTCAGGCGCAGGCCCAGCCGGGTCTGGCCCATCTCCAGCGCATTCACGAGGTCCTTGCGGGCAATGAGCCGGTCGGGCGTGTGCTTGGCGCGGTCGTCGCTCTTGTAGCTGCGCCGCTGCAGCACTTCGCGCGCCAGCAGCCCCGGGTAGGCTTCCAGCGCCACGCGGCGCGGGTCTCCGCCGTGCAGGCCCGGCAGGTGGACACCGGCGTCCAGCAGCAGCGGCAGCCCCGCGTGCAGCATGTAGGCCACGGGCGGGTTCACCCATTTCATCGACGGGCTGGAGCCCGCGGGCCCGTCGGTGGCGCGGTGCGCGAACTTGCCGCCCACGGGGCGTGCGTCGCAGAACGCGGCGAACTGGTCGCGGATCTGCGCGCGGCTGAGGCCGCGGTAGTGCTGCATGCAGGCGCGCCACTGCACCGGCCAGCCCAGCGCCCGCACCAGCTCGCGCGGCAGGCCGAAGGGCAGGTCGAAGCCGCCCACCCAATCGCCCGGCCGGGCGAGCCAATCGCCCAGCGCGGCCAGCGTGTCAAAGCGCTCCAGCGCGGCCAGCTGTACCCGCGCGCCCTGGCGCTGGCCCAGCGCCAGCACGACGGGCTTGCGCCGCGTGGGGCTGCTGGAGAAATCGCAGCCCAGCAGCAGGGGACGGATGGGCTCCGCCATGACGGCCTACCCCAGCGCCAGGGCGGTGACACCCGCGGCAATGCACAGCGCGCCAAAAATGCGCGCCACGCGGTCGCCCTCGCCCAGCAGGTGGCCGCCGATGAGCGCCGCGAACAGCATGGACACCTCGCGCGCGGGCGCCACGTGGGACATGGGCGCCTCGCGCATCGCGTACAGCACCAGCACGTAGGCCACGGGGCTCACCGCCGCCACCAGCAGCGCGAAGCGCCACTGCGCCAGCCACAGCGCACGGGCCGTGGGCAGGTCGCGCAGCACCACGGGCGCGAGCAAGCCCACGCGCACGAAGTTGCCCATGTAGTCCACGAGGATGGGGGACATCAGCAGGATCTTGACCGCATAGCCATCCACCACGGTGTAGCTGGCGATGAAGGCGCCCGTGAGCAGGCCGTAGAGCATGCCCTTGTGCACGCGCGCCCGGGCGGCAGGGTCGTGCGCGGCGCGCAGCAGGCCCGGGCCGCCCGCGATCAGGAACACCCCGCCCACCACGCCGGCGATGCCGGCCACGCCCAGCGCCGAGATGCGCTCGCCCAGGACCGTCACCGCCACCAGAGACGACAGCAGCGGCCCGGAACCGCGCGCCAGCGGGTAAACGACGGTGAGATCGGCCTTGCTGTAGCCGCGCAGCAGGATGACGAAGTAGCCCACGTGCAGCAGCCCGCTGGCCGCGACGAAGGCCCACTCCGTGGCCCCCCACAGCGGCACGGCATCGCGCCCCAGGTACCAGCCCAACGGCGCCCAGATGACCATCATGATCACCGAGGTGAAGAACGCGAACCGCGAATCGCCCCCGGCCTTCTTGGCCACGATGTTCCAGCACGCGTGGATGAGGCCGGCAAGGATGATGAGGGCGAAGGCGGTAAGGGTCACGGATGAGAAGAAGAGCGGCCTGAATGCAAAAAGCCGCAGAACCGGGTGGGCTGCGGCCGAAACAACGAGGCCAGAGCATCAGCGAAAAGTGGGGTGACTTGCGTAGCGAGCGGTCTCAGCCTGGGTGGAGGAACGCAGCCCCACTCCCGTGCGGCGAGTACCGCAGGCCCGGGGTGTGGCCGCGCAGCAGCAAAACACCCCGCCTTTCAGGCTCTGCCGATGATGGAGGCCGTGGCCATCAGTTCTTCGAGCAGCGCGAACGACACCTTGCCCGACACGGCATAGGGGTCCAGCTCGGGCTTCTCCGAGTACTTGAGCAGGATGGAGTGGTTGATCTTGGACAGGTTCACCTGCCCCATGGTCCAGCCACCGAAGCGGCGTTCGGCGATTTCTTCGTAGTGCAGCAGCTCCACGTTCTTGTGGCGCGGGTCTTTCTGGATGTGGCCGTACAGGTCGCTCACCGCGGAGCGCCCGCCTTCGATGGCCTGAAGGAACACGCCGCCGCCGTAGCACAGCACCCCGGTGATGCCGCAGCCCGGGTTGTGCTGGCGCGACTGCGTCAGGATGGCTTCGATGGCGGCGGGCGAAGTGTCCACCGCGCGGCTGGCATAGAGCAGGCGTACGAGCATGGTCAGTTCCTTCCAGGGATGAGGGACAGAAATTCGCGGCGCAGCGCCGAATCTTTGAGGAACACGCCACGCATCACGGAGTTGATCATCTTGCTGTCCATCTCGCGCACGCCGCGCCAGGACATGCAGAAGTGGCTGGCCTCCATCACGATGGCCAGGCCGTCGGGCTGGGTCTTTTCCATGATGAGGTCGGCCAGCTGCACCACGGCCTCTTCCTGGATCTGCGGGCGGCCCATGACCCAGTCCACCAGACGCGCGTACTTGGACAGGCCGATCACGTTGGTGTGTTCGTTGGGCATCACGCCGATCCAGATCTTGCCGATCACCGGGCAGAAATGGTGGCTGCAGGCGCTGCGCACGGTGATGGGGCCCACGATCATGAGCTCGTTCAGGTGCTCGGCGTTCGGGAATTCCGTGATGGCCGGCTGCGCCACGTAGCGGCCCTTGAACACCTCGTTGAGGTACATCTTGGCCACGCGGCGCGCGGTGTTGTTGGTGTTGTGGTCGCCTTCGGTGTTGATCACCATGCTGTCGAGCACGCCCTGCATCTTGACCTCGACCTCGTCGAGCAGCTTCTCCAGCTCGCCGGGCTCGATGAACTCGGCGATGTTGTCATTGGCATGAAAACGCTTGCGGGCAGCGGCAAGGCGCTCTCGGATCTTGACGGAGACAGGCGTGCCTTCATCATCCGGCGGGGTGGACGTCATATCGGCGGCGGGTTGGCTGGACATGGTCAGAATCGTAACAGCGATTGACACACCGCAGATTTCAAAGGTTTTGGGCCTCCACCGCTTGATGGTAAAGCGCCAGCAGCTATGCTATTCATAGCAATACTTGTCAAGGGCGCCGCCCCACGCCAGTGCCACCGTGGAAGCGGCTTTGCCGGGCCACGGGGTGGCGTCCCCCGGGGGAAAGCGGCGCAGCCGCTCAGGGCGGTTCAATAGCTTTTTCCGGTGATCCACAGCGCCAGCCGCATGAGGCCGAAGGCAATGCGGTCCAGCACGCGCTGGCGCAGCGGGCGGCCCGCGTAGCGCGCCGGGTCCATGCGCCGGCCGGCATGCTGCATCGCATGCACCAGGCGCTGGCGCAGGTCGGTGGCAAAGGCGGCGTCCTCCACCACCACATTGGCCTCGCGCGCCAGCAGCAGGCTCAAGGGGTCGAGGTTGGACGAGCCCACCGTGGCCCAGGGCCTGTCGCCCATCGCGTCGATCACGGCCACCTTGGCGTGCAGGAAGCTGGGCGCGTATTCGTGGATCTCCACCCCCGCCTCCAGCAGCGCGCCATACACGGGCCGTGCCGCGTGGTACTGCATGAAGTACTCGTAGCGCCCTTGCAGCAGCAGGCGCACCCGCACGCCCCGGCGCGCCGCCATCACCAGCGCGCGGCGCAGCTTGCCGCCGGGCATGAAATAGGCGTTGGCGATGATGACTTCGTGCCGCGCGGCGCCGATGGCGCGGCGGTAGGCCTTTTCGATGCGGCTGCGGTTGCGCACGTTGTCGCGCAGCACCAGCGCGGCGCGCATGGGCGGGCCGGCCTCGGCGGCCTGCAGCGCATGCTTGGCCGCGCTGGCGGCGCGCAAGGCCTGCAGGGCCTCGGGCAGGCGGCGCTGGCGCGCGTCGCGCACCGCCTGCATGCGCCACCACAGCTGGTCCATGGTCTCGCTGGCCGATGCCACCAGGCTGCCCGTGGCCTGCACCGCGAAGTCAAAGCGCGGCGCCTCCAGCGCGCCGTGGTTGGGGTCGTGGAAGTCGTCCAGCACGTTGATGCCGCCGCAAAACAGCATGCAGCCGTCCACCACGCACAGCTTGCGGTGCAGCCGCCGCCACCGGTGTGGCAGCAGCAGGCCCAGGGGGCCGAGCGGCGAATACACGCGGTACTGCACGCCGGCCGCCTGCAGGCGCTGCGCCCAGCCGTGGGGCAAGGCGCCCGTGCCCACGCCATCCACCACCAGCTGCGTGCGCACGCCGCGCTGCGCCGCGCGCATCAGGGCCTCAGCCACGGCGGCGCCCGCGCCGGTGAAGTCGAAGATGTAGGTCTCGAACTGGATGTCCGACAGGGCGGCGTCCATGGCCTGGATCAGCGCGGGAAAAAGCTCCTCGGCCCCTTGCAGCAGGCGCACCTGGTGGTCGTCGGAAAATCCTGCCCCATGGGCCCGCGCGAAAGGCTTTCTTCTCATTTCGGAAGCCCGTCGCCCGGCGGGGGCGTCGCCCCTTCCAGGGAGGAAGGCGCCGCGAACGGCACAACGGGGGTCATAGCCTGAACTCGGCGATCAGCGGGAGGTGGTCGGACATGCGCCACCAGATGCGGCCGCGCGGCACATGCAGCGACAGCGGCGTGAGGCCGCGCACGTACACATGGTCCAGCTGCGCCAGCGGCAGCCGCGCCGGGTAGGTGAAGGTGCGCGGCGCGTCGAACTCGTGCAGCGCAAAGCCGGCCAGCATGCGCTTGACCTGCTGGCCCCAGTCATTGAAGTCCCCGGCCACCACGACGGGCGCGCCGGACGGCACCTCGCGCTCGATGAAGCGCTGCAGGCGTTCGATCTGGCGGATGCGGCTGCCGGGAATGAGCCCCAGATGCACCACGATCACGTGGATGCGCCGCCCGTGGGCATCCACCTCGACATGCAAGAGCCCGCGCTGCTCGAAGCGGTGGTCCGAGATGTCTTCGTGCTGGTGCCCGATCACGGGCCAGCGCGACAGCAGGGCGTTGCCATGTTCTCCGTGTTTGGTGGTGGCGTTGGTGCGGTACACGGCCTCGTAGCCCTCGGGCGCGAGGAACTCGGCCTGGGGCAGTTCGGGCCAGCGCTGAAAATAGGTCGCCTCGCGCCGGTGGAGCTTGCGCACCTCCTGCAGGCAGACGATGTCGGCGTCGAGCTGCTCCACCGCCAGGCCCAGGTTGTGGATCTCCAGCCGGCGCGCGGGCCCGATGCCCTGCACGCCCTTGTGAATGTTGTAGGTGGCCACCCGCAGAATATCGTCGTGTTCCATGTCCTGATTGTGTCGCAAGCCGCGCTGGCTGCGGGTTTGCCCGACGCTGAAAGCCGCGGCGGCGGCTTACACTTGGTTGCACTCCACTCCCCCGCCATGGCGGGCCGGCACACACCCTGATGGCTACCGAGAACGACCCATCCGCCGCGCCTGCGGTGCTGGCGCTGATCGTCGACAGCAATGCCACTTCCCGCAGCATCCTCGTGGGCCAGTTGCGCGAGTACGGCGTGACCCGCATCGTGCAGTGCACCCGGGTGCAGGATGCGCGCAGCCGGCTGGAGCACACGGTGTTCGACTACGTGCTGTGCGAGCAGTATTTCGGCGAATCGGGCTATTCGGGCCAGACCCTGCTGGACGACCTGCGGCGCGCGCAGCTGTTGCCCTTCTCCACCGTGTTCTTCATGGTCACGTCCGAGGCCTCGTACGCCGCCGTGGCCGAGGCCGCCGAGTCCGCGCTCGACGGCTATCTGCTCAAGCCCTTCACGCCCAGCGCGCTCTTCGAGCGCCTGAGCCTGGCGCGCCTGCGCAAGATCCATCTGCGCCCGATCTTCGACGCCATCGAGGCCGAGGATTTCGAGCGAGCCGCGCAGCTGTGCGTGGAGCGCTTCGAATCGCGCCAGCCCTACTGGCTGTATGCCGCGCGCATCGGCTCCGAACTGCTGCTGCGCCTGTCCCGCCACGACGAGGCCCGCACGCTGTTCGAGGCCGTGATCGCCGCCCGCGCCCTGCCCTGGGCCAAGCTCGGGGTGGCACGCGCGCAGATCGAATCCGGGCAGGCGGCGCGGGCCATCACCACGCTGCAGGAGCTGATCGGCGAGGACGCCTCCTTCGCCGACGCCTACGACGTGCTGGGCCGCGCGCAGGTGGAACTGGGCAACTTCTCGCAGGCCATCGAGACCTACCGCACGGCCAGCGGCCTCACGCCGGATTCGGTGGTGCGGCTGCAGAAGCTGGGGATGATGTCGTACTACATGGGCGACCGCGAAACCGCCACCAAGGTGCTGGCACGGGCGGCCGTGCTGGGCATCGACTCCAAGCTGTTCGACTTCCAGTCGCTGGTGCTGCTCACGTTCTCGTACTTCGCCGACAACGACCGCAAGGGCATCGAGCGCTGCATGGCCGACTTTGGCCGCATCCTGGAGCGGCACGAGTCCAGCGCCCGCATCCGGCGTTTCGCGGCGGTGGCGCGCACGCTGCAGCTCATCCAGCAGCGCCAGTTCTCGCAGGCCGTGGAATCCGTGCGCGGCATGGCCGGCGAGATCACCTCCAGCGGCTTCGACTTCGAGGCCGCGTGCAACCTGGGCAGCCTGCTGGCCGTGCTCGCGGTCACCTCGATCGACCTGTCCGAGGGCGAGGGCTGGGTGCGCGCGCTGGGCATGCGCTACGCCAACACACGGGGCCTGACCGAGCTGCTGGCCAACGCCTGCGGCCTGCACGCACCTTACGGGGAGATGGTGCGCGACTGCCTCGTGCAGATCAACAAGACCGCCGAGGCCGCCATGGCACAAAGCCTGGCCGGCGACCCGGCGGGCGCCGTGAACCACCTGCTGCTGCAGGCCGGGCACACGCTCAACTCCAAGCTGGTGGACATGTCCCAGCAGGTGCTGCTGCGCCACCGCGCGCGCATGGCCTCGCCCGAAACTCTGCAGGACGCCATCGACGCGCTGCGCACGCGTGTGGGCACCGCGCCCACGCGGGCGATCCTGGGGCAGGACAGCGAACGCCGGCCCGGCGGCGTGGTGCTGCGCGTGCGCGGCGGCGGCGATGAGCCCACCCGCATCCCGTCGCCGCCCCAGGACAGCCTGGCCCCCGACCCCGCCGAGCCTCCCGACCCCGCAGCCGCGCTGCGCCTGCGGCCGGTCTGAAAACCCGGGGACGCGCCGCTGGACGGACGCCCCTCCGGTGCCATCGGCGACGCGCCTGGCGCCCCCCCAGCCTCAGGCCTGCCCGGCGAACCGGGGCAACAGCAGGCAGGCTTCGGCGTTCGACGCGGAAAAACAGGCGTCCGCGGCGGCCTGCCAGGGTAGCCACCGGAACGCATCGTGCTCGCGCGGGCTGAGCACGACCGGGGTGCCTGAAGGCACGCGCAGCCCGAACACACGCTCCCGGTTGCGCACCACGCCGGGCGCGTAGCGGTACAGCCACTGCGGCCAGATGTCGTAGACGTTCTCCAGCGCCCAATCGGTCAGCACGCAGCCGGGTGACCGCGCATCGATGCCGGTTTCCTCCGCCACCTCGCGGCGGGCCGTCTCCTCAAAAGGCTCCTCCAGGCGGTCCTTGCTGCCGGTGACGGACTGCCAGTGCCCCTCGCCGCCCACGCGGCGAATCAGCAGCACCTCCAGCGCCGGGGTGTGGATCACCACCAGCACCGACTCCGGGAGCTTGCAGGGCCGCTGCGCTGCCACCATGGCGCCCTCCTCACCCGCCCCTGGAGCGCGTGGCGGCGGCGGTGGTGGGCACGGGCGGGGGCAATTCCTTGGCCTGCAGCGCACGCACCTGCACCACCAGCTGGTTGTGCGCATCCAGGAACGCCGCGGCGATGACCTTGCCCTCGTTGGTATTGCTCCAGCCCGCCCCCGCCGCGCCACCGAGCTTGCCGAACACGAGCCCGCCCACCCCCAGGTCGGTGGTGCGTGCCGCCCCGGTGGCCGCGGCCACCTGCTCGGTGGTTTCGTTGTCGGACAGCAGCAGGGCCGTCTGCGCCTCCTTGAACTTGACCTGCTCCACCAGACCGGCCAGGCCGGCAATGTCGCGCAGCACCGGAATCATCGCGATCACCCCGGCCAGGCCGCGCCCCGCATCCTGCTCGCTGAAGGTCAGGCTGGGGGTGAGCGTGTACTGCGCCTCATAGCCCTTGCCCTTGGCCACGGTGGAGTTGTTCTTGCGCAGGATGCCGGAGTCCTTCAGGTCCTGCTCCTGGATGGTGCCGCGCAGGCCGGCCGAGCGGTCCACCACCCGAAAGCAGCCGCTTTGCTGCGCCAGCAGCTTGACCAGGGGCACGGGGGATGCCGGCAGGTGGTAGCCCGAACCCACGGTGTAGCCGTTGGGGTTCTCGGCCAGCGCCAGCGTGGCCACGGGTGCTTCGCAGCGGACCAGCTCGCGGGCGGCGTTCTGCGCGCCCTGGGGCCCGGCCGAACCGGTGACCACCGAGCCGCCCTGGCCCAGTTCGGTCTTCTTTTCGCCGCAGCCCGCCAGGGCCAGCAGCAACACCCCTGCCAGCAGGGCCGGGATCGTCATGGAACGCATGGAAGGCTTCCTTTCAACGCTGGGGAACCAGCCAAGAAAAAAGCGGCATGGGGCCGAGGCCCCTGCCGCTTTGTGGTGCGATGCCGCCGGAGTGCATCTGCGGGATCGATCTGGCGGATGCCCCGGATCAGGCCGCCTTGATGGCGTCGGGGTTGCGCAGGCGGATGTGCAGCTCGCGCAACTGCTTTTCGTCCACCGGCGAAGGCGCCTGCGTCAGCAGGTCCTGCGCACGCTGGGTCTTGGGGAAGGCGATCACGTCGCGGATCGACTCGGCACCGGTCATCAGCGTGATCAGGCGGTCCAGGCCGAAGGCGAGGCCACCATGCGGAGGCGCGCCGTACTGCAGCGCGTCCAGCAGGTAGCCGAACTTGGCCTGTGCGTCTTCGGGCGTGATCTTGAGGGCATCGAACACCTTCTTTTGCACATCGGCGCGGTGGATACGCACCGAGCCGCCACCCAGCTCCCAGCCGTTGAGCACCATGTCGTAGGCCTTGGCGATGCACTTGCCAGGGTCCGTGTCCATCAGGTCCTCATGGCCATCCTTGGGCGACGTGAAGGGGTGGTGCACGGCGGCCCAGCGGTCGTTCTCTTCGTCATGCTCGAACATCGGAAAGTCCACCACCCACAGCGGTGCCCAACGGCTTTCGAACAGGCCGTTCTTCTTGCCAAAGTCGCTGTGGCCGACCTTCAGGCGCAGTGCGCCGATGGAGTCGTTGACGATCTTTTCCTTGTCGGCACCGAAGAACAGCAGGTCGCCATCCTGGGCGCCGGTGCGCTTCAAGATCTCGGCGATGGCTGCGTCGTGCAGGTTCTTGACGATGGGGGACTGCAAACCTTCGCGGCCGTTGGCCACCTCGTTGACCTTGATCCAGGCCAGGCCCTTGGCGCCGTAGATCTTCACGAACTCGGTGTACGCGTCGATCTCGCCGCGCGAGATCTGCGCGCCGCCCGGCACGCGCAGGGCCACCACGCGGCCACCCTTGGTGGTGGCGGGCGCGGAGAACACCTTGAAGTCCACGTCCTTCATCACTTCGGTCAGCTCGGTGAATTCGAGCTTCACGCGCAGGTCGGGCTTGTCGGAGCCGAAGCGGAAAGCCGCCTCCTGGTAGGTCATGATGGGGAACTCGCCCAGGTCCACGCCCAGCTGGGTCTGGAACACCTCGGCGATCATGCGCTGGAAGATCGCGCGGATCTCTTCCTCGCCCAGGAACGAGGTCTCGCAGTCGATCTGCGTGAACTCGGGCTGGCGGTCGGCGCGCAGGTCTTCGTCGCGGAAGCACTTGGTGATCTGGTAGTAGCGGTCATAGCCGGCCACCATCAGCATCTGCTTGTACAGCTGGGGCGACTGGGGCAGCGCGAAGAACTGGCCATCGTGCACGCGGCTCGGGACCAGGTAATCGCGCGCGCCTTCGGGCGTGCTCTTGCCCAGCATGGGCGTCTCGATGTCGATGAAGCCTTCCTTGTCCAGGAAGTTGCGCACCTGGATGGCCGTCTTGTAGCGCAGCATCATGTTGCGCTGCATGTGCGGGCGGCGCAGGTCCATCACGCGGTGCGTGAGGCGGGTGGTCTCGGACAGGTTCTCGTCGTCCATCTGGAACGGAGGCGTGACCGAGGGGTTGAGCACGTTCAGCTCGTGGCACAGCACTTCGATCTGGCCGCTCTTGAGCTTGTCGTTGGTGGTGCCGTCGGGACGGGGGCGCACCAGCCCCTTGACCTGCACGCAGAACTCGTTGCGCACATCTTCGGCGGTCTTGAACATCTCGGCGCGGTCGGGGTCGCACACCACCTGCACGTAGCCTTCGCGGTCGCGCAGGTCGATGAAGATCACGCCGCCATGGTCGCGGCGACGGTTCACCCAGCCCGACAGGGTGACGGTTTGGCCCATCAGGGCTTCGGTCACAAGACCGCAATAGTGGGAACGCATGGCCATGGCAGAAACTTCCGGCGCCCAGGGGGCGCGTTAAGGGGATTACTTACTTGGATGAAACGAGCGTCGGGTCCGCCGGAGCGACCACGCCCATCGAAACAATGTATTTGAGGGCGGCGTCCACGCTCATGTCGAGCTCGACGCAGTCGCTCTTGCGCAGCATCACGAAATACCCGCCCGTGGGATTGGGCGTGGTGGGCACGTACACGCTCACGAATTCGTCGCGCAGGTAGGCCGCCACCTCGCCGTTGGGCGCCCCGGTGACGAAGGCCACGGTCCAGACGCCCTCGCGCGGCCACTGCACCAGCACGGCCTTGCGAAACGCGTTGCCGCTTTCGGAGAACAGCGTGTCCGACACCTGCTTGACGCTGGAGTAGATGGAGCGCACGACCGGGATGCGGTGCACCAGGGCATCGCCCCACTGCACGAGCTTGCGGCCCGCGAAGTTGCTGGCGATGGCGCCCACCACCAGCAGGATGAGCAGCGTGAGGACCACGCCGAAGCCGGGAATGTGGATTCCCAGCAGCTTGTCGGGGTGCCATGCGCCCGGCAGGATCTGCAGGGTCTGGTCGAGCGTGCTCACGATCCAGTTGAGCACCCACGCCGTGATGACCCCTGGCACGATCACCAGAAGGCCGGTCAACAGCCATTTGCGCAAGGCAGCCATGAAGGTACTCAGTTCGACGAAGGGGTTGTGGAGTTTGAACCGCCGCCAGCGCTTGGTGCAGCTGCGCTGGATGCTTCTTTTTTAGGAGCATCTCCGGTGCTGGCGGGAGCGGGCGCGTCGGACTTCGACTCCGGCTTGGCCTCGGTGGCGGGGGCGGAATTCCCGCCGTTGCCGCCGCGGAAATCCGTCACATACCAGCCGGAGCCCTTGAGCTGGAAACCCGCCGCGGTCACCTGCTTGGAAAAGGCCTGCGCGCCGCAGGCGGGGCAGACCGTCAGGGGCGCGTCGGAGATTTTTTGCAGCACATCCTTGGCATGGCCGCAGGAGCCGCATTTGTAGGCGTAGATAGGCATGTCAGAGTGTTGAGGGAAAGTGCAAAACCCTCAATTATAGGCGGCATGCCCCCGGCCACCGTGTCACTCCGTGCCGACGAGCCTGTGGTGCGCCGCATGGCTGTTGCGGATGGCCTGCGGGCCCAGCGAGCCGATCAGCATGCCCGCCAGCGCGGCCAGCAGCCCTGCCAGCTGGGCAGGGAAGACCGCGCCCGCGGGCGTGGCCAGGAACAGCAGCCAGGTCAGCAAGCCCAGCACGATCGCGAAGATGGCGCCCTGCGTCGTGGCGCGCTTCCAGTACAGGCCAAACACCAGGGGCACGAAGGCCCCCACCAGCGGCACCTGATAGGCGCCGGACACCAGCTCATAGATCGACGTGCCCTGCATGTAGATGGCATACGCCAGCACGAGCGCACTGAACACCAGCGTGGTGACGCGCATGGTGCGCAGGTGCTGCCTGTCCGAGCTGTGCGGGCGGAACTGGCGCCAGATGTTCTCGGTGAACGTGACGCTGGGCGCCAGCAGCGTGGCCGACGCGGTGGATTTGAGGGCCGACAGCAGCGCGCCGAAGAACAGCACCTGCATCACGAAGGGCATCTTGGACAGCACCAGCGTGGGCAGCACCTTCTGCGGGTCGTCCTTGAGCAGCTCGGCCGTCTCGGCGGGCATGATGATCAGCGCGCTGGCCACGAGGAACATGGGCACGAAGGCGAACAGGATGTAGCAGATGCCCCCGATCACCGGGCCGCGCGTGGCGGCCTGGATGTTGTTGGCCGACATCACGCGCTGGAACACGTCCTGCTGCGGAATCGAGCCGAACATCATGGTGACGCCCGCCGCGATGAAGAACACCACGTCATGGAACTTGGGCTCGGGCAGGAAGCGGAACAGCTCGCGGCTGGAGGCGAACTCGATGACCTTGCCGGCACCGCCCGCCATGTTGCCCGCGAACACCGCGATCACGGCCAGCCCCACCACCAGGATGATCATCTGGATGAAGTCGGTCACCGCCACCGACCACATGCCGCCAAACAGCGTGTAGGCCAGGATGGAGACCACGCCGATGGTCATGCCCACGGGGATGCTGATGGCGCCGGCCGACAGCAGGTTGAACACCAGCCCCAGCGCCGTGACCTGGGCAGACACCCAGCCCAGGTAGCTGAGCATGATGATGAGGGAGCAGACGATCTCCACCGTGCGGCCATAGCGCTCGCGGTAGTAGTCGCTGATGGTGAGCAGCGTCATGCGGTAGAGCTTGCCCGCGAAGAACAGGCCCACCAGGATCAGGCAGAAGCCGGCGCCGAAGGGGTCTTCGACCACGTTGCCCAGCCCGCCCTCGATGAATTTGGCCGGGATGCCCAGCACCGTTTCCGAGCCGAACCACGTTGCAAACGTGGTGGTGATGATCATGTACAGCGGCAGATGGCGCCCTGCAATGGCGAAATCCGCGGCATTCTTGACTCGCCGGGCTGCCAGCAGGCCGATGGCGATGGTGATCAACAGATAGACAATGACCAGGGTCAACAGCACGGCATGCTCCTCGATGTCGCGAAGGGGTGGGGAAGGGAAACCTAGAAAATCCGGAAACGCAGAAGCACTTGCAACTGCTGTACCAGCATCAGCGACAGCAGGCCCAGCACGAAGCCCGCGCCCACGTAGATGATGCCCTGCAGCAGGCGGTTGGTGCGCTTTTGCGCGGCCAGCAGTTCCAGCAGCTCGCGCCGATGGTCCTGCGGCTTGTGGCGCAGGTAGTCGTACAGCAGCCGGGGCAGCTCGGGAATCAGCTTGGCGTAGTGCGGCGCCTCGGCGCGCAGCTCGCGCAGCACGCGCTGCGGTCCCATCTGCTCGAGCATCCACTTCTCCAGGAAGGGCTTGGCCGTGCTCCACAGGTCCAGCTCAGGGTCGAGCTCGCGGCCCAGGCCTTCGATGTTGAGCAGTGTCTTTTGCAGGAGCACGAGCTGGGGCTGGATTTCCACATGGAACCGGCGCGAGGTCTGGAAGAGCCGCATCAGCACCATGCCCAGCGAGATTTCCTTGAGCGGCCGGTCGAAGTACGGCTCGCACACCGCGCGGATCGCCGATTCCAGATCGTTGACCCGCGTTTCGGGCGGCACCCAGCCGCTTTCGATGTGCAGTTCGGCCACGCGCTTGTAGTCGCGGCGAAAGAACGCCACGAAGTTCTGCGCGAGGTACTCCTTGTCCGATTCGGTGAGGGTGCCCACGATGCCGAAGTCGAGCGAGATGTAGCGCCCGAAGGTCGCCGGGTCCAGGCTCACCTGGATGTTGCCCGGGTGCATGTCGGCGTGGAAGAAGCCGTCGCGGAACACCTGGGTGAAGAAGATCGTGACGCCGTCGCGCGCCAGCTTGGGGATGTCCACCCCGGCATCGCGCAGGCGCTCCGTCTGGCTGATGGGCACGCCGTTCATGCGCTGCATCACCATGACCTCGGGGTGGCAGAAGTCCCAGAACATCTCGGGGATCAGCACCAGGTCCAGCCCCTGCATGTTGCGGCGCAGCTGCGCGGCGTTGGCGGCCTCGCGCACCAGGTCCAGCTCATCGTGCAGGTAGTTGTCGAACTCGGCCACCACCTCGCGGGGCTTCAGGCGCTTGCCATCCGCCGACAGGTTCTCCACCCAGCCGGCCATCATGCGCATGAGGCCCAGGTCTTTCTCGATCACCGGCAGCATGCCGGGGCGAAGCACCTTGACCGCCACCTCGCGCTCGATGCCGTGGCGGTCGCGCAGCGTGGCGAAGTGCACCTGCGCGATCGAGGCGCTGGCCACCGGCACGCGATCGAAGGACGTGAAGACCTCATCCACGGGCCTGCGGAACGCCCGCTCGATGGTGGCGATCGCCACCTCGGGATGGAACGGGGGCACGCGGTCCTGCAGCCGGGCGAGCTCGTCGGCCACGTCGGGCGGCAGCAGGTCGCGCCGGGTCGAAAGCACCTGGCCGAACTTGACGAAGATGGGCCCCAGCCGCTCCAGCGCCAGGCGAAGCCGCTGGCCCCGGGGGGCGTCCAGGTTGCGCCCGAACGACAGGATGCGCGACACCGGCCGCAGCCAGGGCTTCTGGAAGCTGTCGAGCACCAGGCCGTCCAGGCCGTACCGGAACCCCACCCAGAGGATGGCGGCGCCCCGCAGGAATTGCTTCATGCGCCGGCCCGGTCGGAGCCGCTGGCCGGCGCTGCCGGCATGGGGGGCACGGGCACGGCCGCAAAGGACGACGGCGCCACGCGCGCGCCCACGAACTGGCGCAGCGCCTGCGCGGCGCGGCGCGCAACCTGCGCCACCGTGTGCGCCGGGGCATCGCCGATCACGCGTGCGAGGTCTTCCTCGACATCCCAGCGCACATGGTCGACCAGCCAGTTGATCTCGGCGGCCAGCTGCACATCGCCTTCGATGCGGATGGAGGGCTTGTCCCCCCGCAGGGCCGCCTGGGCGAGCGTGAGCGGCGAGCTCTCGGTCACTTCAAGGCGCAGGTCGGGCGCCGCGGTCTCGGGCGCCAGGTTGAACAGGCCTGCGGGCGTGATGACAAGCGCCATCGAATAGGCGCGCCACTGCACGCGGGCGATGCGCCCCTTCTGGCGCACCAGACGGTCGGTGGCCTCCTTTTCCCGCATCAGGACATGGTTGAGGAACAGCACCATGCGCTGCTGCATCTCGTGCACCAGCCACTGCGGAGGTTGGGGGCCGGCGGCCACACGCTCGAAGAGGCCGTCCAGAAACGAAAAAGGGGACTGTGGTGTTGCCATAGTCCCCGATTATTCCCTGAACTGGGATAGCCCCAAATGGGGGTATCTCCTTTATTACTGCAGGGCCTGCACCCCTGCCACCAGCCAGCCGCTGCTGCCCGCCTTGGGCTTGGTCATGTTCCAGACCTCGCGGAACGGGCTCGGGCCCGCGGAGGGTTCCTCGCGGATCATGCCGGAGAACTCGACGCTGGCCATGTAGCCGTCGCCCAGGTCCTCGATGCCCAGCAACTGGGCCTCGATCATGACCACGTCCGTGTGGTTGGGCTGCACGCCGCGGTGCGCTTCGCGCTCGGTCAGCTGGGTGCGGATCTCGTCCAGCATGCTGTCCGTCATCATGGAACGCAGCGTGGTGATGTCCGAGCGGTCCCAGGCGGCCTGCAGCGTGACGAAGTTGCGCTTGGCGGCGGACAGGAACCCTTCGGTGTCGAAATCGGCCGGAACGCCCCAGTTCTGCGAGCCCGACAGACCCGAACCGATGACCACACCCGTGCCGGCCCCGCCCTGCGCTGCGCGCGAGGCATCGAACGCCATGCTGCTGCGCTCCCAGGGGCGCGCCGAGGCGTCGTTGCCCACGTTGTTGGGGCTGTACTGCGGAGGCACCTGCGCAGCCGCCGGCGAGGCGGCCCCTGCCCCCTGGAAGGCGAACGGCGCGCCTCCAGCGGCACCACCGCCCTGGCTGGCGCCACTGCGCGCGCGCATCACCATCTTGAAGATGGCGAACGCGGCCAGCGCCAGCAGCGCGATCATCAAAATATTGCCGAACCCTGCGCCCAGGCCCAGCGAACTGGCCAGCCAGGCCAGGCCCAGGCCCGCGGCCAGGCCACCCAGCATCGCGCCCCAGGGCTTCTTCGCAGCCGCGGCGGCAGGTGCCGCGCCCGCCGTGGCCGGCTTGGCGCCTGCCGCATTGGTCGCGTTCTGTGCCGGAGCCCCCGGCGTTGCGGGCGGCGTTGCCGACTCGCGCTGCGTCACATTGCTCGACTGCTTGCCCACCGATTTGCCACCAGCCAGTCGCCGGGCGTCGGCATCGGCGTGTGCAAACGCCAGCATCGCGACCAACACCACAGACCACAGTTTCATCATGACTTCTCCGTCTCCGTTAATGACCGAGCGAAACGCTCACTCAGCACTTGATTCCAACATGCAGGGCCACGATTCCCCCCGTCATGTTGTGATAGTCCACATGCCCAAAGCCATTTTTCTGCATGAGGCTTTTGAGTTCTTCCTGTCCCGGGTGCATGCGGATGGACTCCGCCAGGTAGCGGTAGCTGGCATCGTCGCCCGCCACCAGCTTGCCCAGCTGGGGCAGCACCTTGAACGAATACCAGTCATACACTTTTTCCAGCGGCTTGGCCACCTTCGAGAATTCGAGCACCAGCAGCTTGCCGCCGGGCTTGAGCACGCGGCACATCTCGGCGATGGCCTGGTCCTTGTGCGTCATGTTGCGCAGGCCGAAGGCCACGCTCACCACGTCGAAATGCGCATCCGGGAACGGCAGCTTTTCGGCATCGCAGACCAGCGTGGGCAGCACCACGCCCGCATCGATGAGACGGTCGCGGCCCACGCGCAGCATGGCTTCGTTGATGTCGGTATGCACCACGCGCCCCGTGGCGCCCACCTTCTTCGAAAATGCCAGCGCGAGATCGCCCGTGCCGCCCGCGATGTCCAGCACCTGGCTGCCCTCGCCGAGGTTGGCCACCATCACGGTGTAGGCCTTCCAGGCGCGGTGCAGGCCGGCCGACATGAGGTCGTTCATCACATCGTATTTGGAGGCGACCGAATCGAACACGCCACGCACGCGGCGCGCCTTTTCCTGCTCGTCGACCGACTGAAAACCAAAATGTGTGGTGCTCATAAGAATCATGCTAGGCGCGCAAGCGCCAGAGGTACAGCGACAACCCCGCACTGAAATGGGGCTTGTGTCGCAATTAGGACAACGCCATCAAAGAGAAAACAGCCGCTACCGCTTGCCTATATTGCGCTGGAAGCTCTTCTTTCAATAGCACATTGGTTAACAAGGGCTTAGGGGCTGCCCTTCAGTGACCGCCACAGGCATGCCCGCCTGCACCACCCTTGGGCGCCATCGGCGCGTCGCGGTCCACGCCCGCCGCGGCCAGGCGCTCGGTGTACTGCGTCCACAGCGCGTCCTGCTTCTGGCCCAGTTCGTAGAGGTAGTCCCAGGTGAAGATGCCGCTGTCGTGGCCGTCCGAGAACGTGGGCTTGACCGCGTAGTTGCCCACGGGCTCCAGGTTGACCAGCGTGACCTCCCGCTTGCCCGTCTGCAGCACTTCCTGGCCCGGGCCATGACCCTGCACTTCGGCCGACGGTGAATACACCCGCATCAGCTCAAACGGAATGCGGAACGTGGCGTCATCGGAGAACCCCACTTCGAGCACCCGTGATGCTTCGTGCACCGTGATTGCCTGCGGCGTGGGCGCGCCCGCTTTCAAACCTGCCATGGATTCACCTGTGAGAAAACTGTTGTCAGAAAAGGCGGTTGTGATTGTCCCACCCGCCGCAGACCCCACCGCCCAGAGGGCCGGCAGACGCACCGACTCCTGACAGAGCGCCAGTCACGCAGTAGCCAGGGTCGCCAGTTGCTGGCGCAAGGCGCTTTCCAGCGCTGGCAGCAGCGCCTGCACGGAAGCCTCTTGCGCCACAGGGCTGGGGCGCTGCGCAGCCGCCCACACGGGTGAGGGAAAGTGACTGTCCCAGTCAAACCGCGCAATCACATGCCAGTGCAGGTGCGGCACCATGTTGCCCAGCGCCGCGATGTTGACCTTGGTGGGCGACAGGTGCTGGCGCAGGGCCTGCTCCACCACCGTCACGGCCTCCATGCAGTGGGCACGTTCGGCAGCAGCCAGGTCAGAGAACTCGGCTACATGCGCATTCCAGACCACGCGGTAGAAGGCAGGAAACCCCGCCTCCTGCGCACGGATGACACGCAGGCGCTCACCGCGCCAGACCAGTGCGCCACCGTCTTCAGCGCACAACGGGCAGGCCGTCACACCAGCACCCGCTCGATGCCGCCGTTGTTGGCGCGCTGCACATAGTCCGGCATCCAGTTCTCGCCCAGGATCTCGCGCGCCATCTCGACCACGATGTAGTCGGCTTCGAGCAGGCCGTTGTTCAGGTCGCCTTCGTAGCGGTTCAGGCCCTGCAGGCAGCTGGGGCAGCTGGTGAGGATCTTCACGTTGTCCTGCGCGCCGACGGCGCCGCTGGCACGCAACTGGGCCTCGCCCTTCTTGATTTCTTCTTCCTTGCGGAAGCGCACCTGCGTGGACACATCCGGGCGCGTCACGCCCAGCGTGCCGGACTCTCCGCAGCAGCGTTCGCTCTTCAGGACCTGCTCGCCCACCAGCGCCTTCACGGTCTTCATCGAGTCCTGCAGCTTCATCGGGTTGTGGCAAGGCTCGTGGTACAGGTACGCCCCCTTGCCCTGCAGGCTGACACCCTTCTCCAGCAGGTACTCGTGGATGTCGATGATCCGGCTGCCCGGGAAGATCTTGTCGAATTCGTAGCCCTGCAGCTGGTCGTAGCAGGTGCCACAGCTCACCACCACGGTCTTGATGTCAAGGTAGTTGAGCGTGTTGGCCACGCGGTGGAAGAGCACCCGGTTGTCGGTGATCATCTTCTCGGCCTTGTCGAACTGGCCCGAGCCGCGCTGGGGGTAGCCGCAGCACAGGTAGCCCGGGGGCAGCACGGTTTGCACCCCGGTGTGCCACAGCATGGCCTGCGTGGCCAGGCCGACCTGGCTGAACAGGCGCTCCGAGCCACACCCCGGGAAATAGAACACCGCTTCCGTCTCGGCCGTGGTGGTGGCCGGGTTGCGGATGATGGGCACGTAGTCCTTGTCCTCGATATCGAGCAGTGCGCGCGCCGTCTTCTTGGGCAATCCCCCCGGCAGCTTCTTGTTGATGAAATGGATCACCTGCTCCTTGATCGGAGCCGTGCCCACCGTCGCGGGCGGCTTGGCCGTCTGCTTGCGGCCCACCTTGCGCAGCAGGTCCACGGCCAGGCGCTGGGCCTTGAAGCCCACGTCCACCATGGCCGAACGCATGAACTTGATGGTGTCCGGATTCGTGGCGTTGAGCATGGTCATCGCCAGCGCGTTGCCAGGCCGGAAGGTTTTCTTGCCCATCTTGCGCAGCAGGTTGCGCATGTTCATGGTGACGTCGCCGAAGTCGATCTTCACCGGGCAGGGGCTCTCGCATTTGTGGCACACCGTGCAGTGGTCCGCCACGTCCTCGAACTCCTGCCAGTGCTTGATGCTCACGCCGCGGCGGGTCTGCTCTTCGTACAAAAACGCCTCGACCAGCAGCGAGGTGGCCAGGATCTTGTTGCGCGGGCTGTAGAGCAGGTTGGCGCGCGGCACGTGCGTGGAGCACACGGGCTTGCACTTGCCGCAGCGCAGGCAGTCCTTGACCGAATCGGCGATCGCGCCGATGTCGCTCTGCTGCATGATCAGCGACTCGTGCCCCATGAGGCCGAAGCTGGGCGTGTAGGCATTGGTCAGGTCGGCATGCAAGGCGGCGGGCCTGGAAGCCGGCTTGGAAGCCAGATGGGCCTCCAGCGCTTTCCCATCCAGCGCAGGCAGCTCCTGATTTCGGAGCAATTTTCCTTTGTTGAAGCGCCCTTCGGGGTCCACCCGCTGCTTGTACTGCGCGAACGGCAGCAGCTCGGCGTCGGTCAGGAACTCCAGCTTGGTGATGCCGATGCCGTGCTCGCCCGAGATCACGCCGTCCAGGCTGCGCGCCAGCACCATGATGCGCTCGACCGCCTCGTGCGCGGTCTGCAGCATTTCATAGTCGTCGCTGTTGACTGGCAGGTTGGTGTGCACGTTGCCGTCGCCAGCGTGCATGTGCAGCGCCACCCACACGCGGCCCTTGAGCACGCGCTTGTGGATGGCCGTGGCTTCGTCCAGGATGGGCTGGAACGCCGCGCCCGCGAAGATGCCCGATAGGGGGGCGCGCAGCTGGGTCTTCCAACTCGCGCGCAGGGTGTGGTCCTGCAGCTGCGGGAACAGGGGTTCGACATCCTGCAGCCAGCCGGCCCACAGCGCGCGCACCTCGGCCACCAGCGCCAGGGCTTGCGCCACGCGGTCCTCCAGCAGTTCGGCCGAGGGGATTTCGCTCGCGTCGTCGTGCTTGCCCAGCGGCAGGTTGCCGCGCTCGAAGAACTCGGTGAGCGCGTCGCACAGCTTGATCTTGTTGCGCAGGGACAGCTCGATGTTGATGCGCTCGATGCCGTCGGTGTACTCGGCCATGCGCGGCAGCGGGATCACCACGTCTTCGTTGATCTTGAAGGCGTTGGTGTGGCGGCTGATGGCGGCCGTGCGCTTGCGGTCCAGCCAGAATTTCTTGCGCGCCTCGGGGCTGATGGCGATGAAGCCTTCGCCGCTGCGCGAGTTGGCGATGCGCACGACCTCGCTGGTGATGCGCGCCACGTCGTCGGCGTTGTCGCCCGCGATGTCGCCGAACAGCACCATCTTGGGCAGGCCGCCCCCGTGCTTCTTGCTCTTGGTGGCGTAGCCCACCGCTTTCAGGTAGCGGTCGTCCAGGTGCTCCAGGCCGGCCAGCAGCACGCCCGAGCGCTTTTGCTCGGCGAACATGAAGTCCTTGATCTCCACGATGCTGGGCACGGCGTCCTTGGCGTTGCCAAAGAACTCCAGGCACACGGTGCGCGTGTGCTCGGGCATGCGGTGCACCACCCAGCGCGCGCTGGTGATCAGGCCGTCACAGCCTTCCTTCTGGATGCCGGGCAGGCCCGAGAGGAACTTGTCCGTCACGTCCTTGCCCAGGCCTTCCTTGCGGAAGGTGCGGCCCGGGATGGCCAGGCGCTCGGTGCGCACGGGCGTCTTGCCGTCGGCCTCGAAGTACTGCAGCTCGAAGGTGGCCGTCTCCACGTCATGGATCTTGCCCATGTTGTGGTCCAGGCGGGTCACTTCGAGCCACTGGGCGTCGGGCGTGACCATGCGCCAGCTGGCCAGGTTGTCCAGCGCCGTGCCCCACAGCACGGCCTTCTTGCCGCCCGCGTTCATGGCGATGTTGCCGCCGATGCAGCTGGCTTCGGCGCTGGTCGGGTCCACGGCAAACACAAAACCCGCACGCTCGGCCGCATCGGCCACGCGCTGGGTGACCACGCCGGCCTCTGTCCACACCGTGCCCACTTCGCGGTCCATGCCCGGCAGGCGGCGCATTTCCACCTCGGTCATGGCTTCGAGCTTTTCGGTGTTGATGACCACGCTTTTCCACGTCAGCGGGATGGCGCCGCCGGTGTAGCCGGTGCCGCCTCCGCGGGGAATGATGGTCAGGCCCAGTTCGATGCAGCCCTTGACCAGGCCTGCCATCTCGGTTTCCGTGTCCGGCGTGAGCACCACGAACGGGTACTCGACGCGCCAGTCGGTCGCGTCGGTCACGTGGCTCACGCGCGAGAGGCCGTCGAACTTGATGTTGTCCTTGGCCGTCAGGCGGCCCAGGGTCTTCTGGATCTGGCGGCGCAGCTGCGCGGCCTGCTCGAAGGTGGCGTTGAATTCGGCCACGGCGCGGCGCGCCGCCACCACCAGTTCGCCGACCAGGCGGTCGCGCCCGGCGTCGTCGTCGGGGGTGCGGCGCTTGTCGATCTCGGCCAGGCGGTGCTGCAGGGCATCGACCAGCAGCTTGCGGCGGTTGGGGTTGTCCAGCAGGTCGTCCTGCAGGTAGGGGTTGCGCTGCACGACCCAGATATCGCCCAGCACCTCATACAGCATGCGGGCGGAGCGCCCGGTGCGGCGCTCCTTGCGCAATTGGTCCAGCACGTCCCAGGCCGGGGACCCCAGCAGGCGGATCACGATCTCCCGGTCGGAGAACGAGGTGTAGTTATAGGGAATCTCGCGCAGACGCACGGGCTCGGCAGCCTGCATCTGCAAGGCAGCCAACGCAATCGGAACATTCATGGGGGTCTACCTGGGGTGGGGGCGTGATTTTATGCCACCGTGCCTTCCCTTGCCGGCGCCCGCCCCGCCCAGGCCCCCCCCGTTCAGAACAGCACCCGGCTGCGCAGCGTGCCGCCGACCTTCGCCAGCTTGTCCAGCGCCAGATCGGACGAGGCCGCGTCGATGTCGATGACCACGTAGCCGATCTTCTCGTTGGTCTGCAGGTACTGGGCCGAGATGTTGATCTGGTTGTCCGAGAAGATGCGGTTGATCTCCGACAGCACGCCCGGCACGTTGCGGTGGATGTGCAGCAGGCGATGCTTGCCAGGGTGCGCGGGCAGCGCGACCTCGGGGAAATTGACCGACGAGGTGCTGGTGCCGTTGTCGCTGTACTTCACGAGCTTTTCCGCCACTTCAAGGCCGATGTTGGCCTGCGCCTCCATGGTGGAGCCGCCGACATGGGGCGTGAGGATCACGTTGTCCAGCCCGCGCAGGGGCGACTGGAACTCGTCCTTGTTGGTGCGCGGCTCCACCGGGAACACATCGATGGCGGCGCCCAGCAGTTTCTTGGCCTTGAGGGCCCCGGCCAGGGCCTCGATATCCACCACCGTGCCGCGCGCGGCGTTGATGAGGATGCCCCCGGGCTTCATGGCGGCGATCTCGGCCGCGCCGATCATTCCCTCGGTGGACGGCAGCTCGGGCACGTGCAGGCTCACGATGTCGCTCTGGCCCAGCAGGTCGTGCAGATGCTGCACCTGGCGCGCGTTGCCCAGGGGCAGCTTGCTCACCACGTCGAAGAAGGCCACCTGCATGCCCATGGCCTCGGCCAGCACCGACAGCTGCGTGCCGATGGAGCCGTAGCCCACGATGCCCAGCGTCTTGCCCCGGATCTCATAGGCGTTGTCGGCCGACTTGAGCCAGCCCCCACGGTGGGCCACCGCGTTTTTCTCCGGAATGCCGCGCAGCAGCAGGATGGCCTCGGCCAGCACCAGCTCGGCCACCGAACGGGTGTTGGAATACGGGGCATTGAAAACGGCAATGCCGCGCTCGCGCGCCGCGTTCAGGTCCACCTGGTTGGTGCCGATGCAAAAACAGCCCACGGCCACCAGCTTGTGCGCCTGCGCAAACACCTCCTCGGTGAGCTGCGTGCGCGAACGGATGCCCACGAAGTGCACGTCGGCAATCTTGCGCTTGAGTTCGTCGTCGGGCAGCGCGCCGGACACCGTCTCGATCTGGGTGTAGCCGGCACCGCGGATCACATCCACCGCGGAAGGGTGGATGCCCTCGAGCAACAGGAATTTGATCTTGTTCTTGTCCAGCGAATTGATGGCCATGGCAATAAGGAAGAAGGAGGAGAGGGGGAAAAGAAACCGGCGCGCGACGACGCGAACGAACCGGCGCGGCAGAGGCCTGCGCGCGACCGACAGCATGGTGCATTGCACAAAACCTTGCAAGCCTCGGCAAATGCGCCACACCTTGTCACAAAAGAGTCACAATCGCTTCCCTCATGGGGACCCCAAGGGGTTTCCCCGGTTGTTGCAAGCGACAGGCTCATGCGACAACGACATATCAATGTCACATCGGCTGCATAGCATCCGGCCCTTGTGCTTTTTGTCATCCTCGGAGGAAATATTCATGCAAACGAAGCATCTGGCGGTCTGCGCTGCCATCGCCATGTCGGCGTGCCTGCCTGCACAAGCCCAGGCTCAGGCGCCGGTCGAGATTCAGTGGTGGCATTCGATGAGCGCAGCGCTCGGCGATTGGGTCAACGACCTGGCAAAACAGTACAACGCGAGCCAGACCAAGTACAAGGTCGTGCCCACCTACAAGGGCACGTATGACGAATCGATGACGGGTGCCATCGCCGCGTTCCGTGCGGGCAATGCACCCCACATCCTCCAGGTGTTCGAAGTAGGCACCGCCACCATGATGGCCAGCAAGGGTGCCATCGTGCCCGCGGCCAAGGTGCTCAATGACGGCGGCTTCAAGTTCGACCCCACCCAGTACGTGTCGGCCGTGGCCGGCTACTACACCGCGCCCAACGGCCAGATGCTGAGCTACCCGCTCAACAGCTCCACCACCATCTTCTATTACAACAAGGACGCCTTCAAGAAGGCGGGCCTGGACCCCAACACCCCGCCCAAGACATGGCCCGAGGTGTTCGCCGCCGCGTCCAAGCTCAAGGCCAGCGGCCACAGCTGCCCGTTCACCACGAGCTGGATCAGCTGGACGCAGCTGGAGAGCTTCTCGCTGTGGCACAACACGCTGTTCGCGTCCAAGAACAACGGCTTTGACGGCAACGACGCCCAGCTGCAGATCAACACGCCGCTGCACGTGCGCCACTTCGAGAACCTGGCCAAGGCCTCCAAGGACGGCAGCTTCGTCTACAAGGGCCGCGGCAATGTGCCGGACGCGTCCTTCCCCTCGGGCGAGTGCGCCATGATCACGGGCTCGTCGGGCCTGTACGCCCGCGTGGCCAAGGAAGCCAAGTTCGCCTATGGCATCTCGGCCCTGCCCTACTACGCCGACGTGAAGGGCGCGCCCCAGAACACCGCCATCGGCGGCGCCAGCCTCTGGGTGATGGCCGGCAAGAAGTCCGAAGAGTACAAGGGCGTGGCCGACTTCCTGAACTTCCTGAACGACACCAAGGTGCAGGCGGCCAGCCACCAGCGCACGGGCTACCTGCCCGTGACCACGGCCGCCTACAAGCTCACCGAAGCCTCGGGCTTCTATGAAAAGAACCCCGGCACCGACGTCGCCGTCACGCAGATGATCCGCAAGGCCACCGACAAGTCGCGCGGCATCCGCCTGGGCAACTTCGTGCAGATCCGTTCCATCATCGACGAGGAAACCGAACAGATCTGGTCGGGCAAGAAGACCCCCAAGGAGGCGCTGGACACGGCCGTGACCCGCGGCAACGAACAGCTGGCCCGGTTCGCGCGCGCCAACAAGTAAGTTCTGACGAGCGCCTATGGATGCGACCGGGCCCTTGCGGCCTGGGGACATCGAAAGCCCGCCGCCCCTGTAAACCCCTGCGGTTCACTGGGCGGCGGGTTGTCTTTTTTTGCCGCCGGACTGCCCCGGGGCAAAAAGCGGCCCCCCGGAGGGGCAGCGCCCCTGCGCAACAGCCAGCACGGGGGCATTTTTTGAGAGTCTGGACATGGAAAAACGCGTTCTCTTTCGCTCTGCGTGGCTGCCGTGGGTGCTTCTGGCACCCCAGTTGGCCATCATCAGCGTCTTCTTCTTCTGGCCCGCAGGCCAGGCCCTAGTGCAGTCGTTCCAGATGCAGGATTCCTTCGGCTTCTCGAGGGAATGGGTCGGTTTCGACAACTTCCGGGATCTGTTCCAGGACCCGGGCTATCTGGCGTCGTTCAAGACCACCGCCTTCTTCTCGATCCTGGTGGCGGTCAGCGGCATCAGCCTGTCGCTGATCCTGGCGATCTTCGCCGACCGCATCATCAAGGGCGCGATGGTCTACAAGACCGCGCTGCTGCTGCCCTATGCCGTGGCACCCGCCGTGGCGGGCGTGCTGTGGATGTTCATGTTCTCGCCGTCGCTCGGGGTGGTGGCCTACATGCTGCGCCAGTCGGGCTTCGACTGGAACCACATGCTCAACTCCGACCACGCCATGGCGCTGATCGTGATCGCCGCGGTGTGGAAGCAGATCTCCTACAACTTCCTGTTCTTCCTGGCGGGCCTGCAGTCCATCCCCAAGTCGCTCATCGAAGCCGCAGCCATTGATGGCGCGGGCCCCTGGCGCAGGTTCTGGAGCATCCAGTTTCCGCTGCTCTCGCCCACCACGTTCTTCCTGCTCGTGATCAACGTGGTGTATGCCTTCTTCGACACCTTCGCCATCGTGGACGCCACCACGCAGGGCGGCCCGGGCCGCGATACCGCCATCCTGGTCTACAAGGTGTACCACGATGGGTTCAAGGCCATGGACATGGGCGGATCGGCCGCGCAGTCGGTGGTGCTGATGGTGATCGTGGTGGTGCTCACCGTGATCCAGTTCCGCTACGTCGAGAAGAAAGTGCAGTACTAGATGACTCCCCCCCGAAGCGCCTGTGGCGCCTCCCCCTCGAGGGGGCTCCTCCAGCGGCCCGGCAAAGCCGGTTCCGCGGTGGCACGCGCATTGGCACTCCTTAATTCACGCATGTCTTCTTCATCGCCCCTCTCTCCTGGAGCCCTCGCATGGTAGAGCGCAGTCCTTATCTCACCGCGTTCTCGCACCTCATCATGGTGCTGGGCGTGATCATCGTCGGCTTTCCGCTGTACCTGGCCTTCGTGGCCTCGACCCACACCGCGCAGGACATCGTGCAGGTGCCCATGCCCATGGTGCCCGGCGGCAACTTCTGGCAGACCTACCACGACGCCCTGTTCGGCGGCGGCACGGGCGCGGGCTCCACCGCGCCGGTGGCGCGCATGATGTGGGTGAGCTTCGTCACCGCCATCGTCATCACGCTGGGCAAGATCGCCATCTCGCTGCTGTCGGCGTTCGCCATCGTGTACTTCCGCTTCCCCTTCAAGGGCATCTGCTTCTGGCTGATCTTCATCACGCTGATGCTGCCGGTGGAAGTGCGCATCGGCCCCACCTACCAGGTGGTGTCGGACCTGGGCATGCTCAACACGTATGCGGGCCTCACGGTGCCGCTGATCGCGTCGGCCACCGCCACGTTCCTGTTCCGGCAGTTCTTCCTCACGGTGCCCGACGAACTGGTGGAGGCCGCCCGCGTGGACGGCGCGGGCCCCATGCGCTTCTTCAAGGACATCCTGGTGCCGCTGTCGCGCACGTCGATCGCCGCGCTGTTCGTGATCCAGTTCATCTACGGCTGGAACCAGTACCTGTGGCCGCTGCTGGTGACCACCTCGGAAGACATGTACCCCGTGGTGATCGGCATCAAGCGCATGCTGGCCGGCGGCGACGCGGGCAACGAATGGAACATCGTGATGGCCACGGCCCTCCTGGCCATGCTGCCTCCGGCCTTCGTGGTGGTGGTCATGCAGCGCTGGTTCGTCAAGGGCCTGGTGGACACCGAGAAATAAGACAAAACCCCTGCCAGCGCTTATCCATTCAGCACTTGTAGCTATCAAATTCATTGCATCATGGCATCCATCTCCCTTCGCAACATCATCAAGCGCTACGGCCATGGCCCCAAGGCCAACCAGGTGATCCACGGCGTGAACGCCGAGGTCCAGGACGGCGAGTTCATCGTCATCGTGGGCCCCTCGGGCTGCGGCAAGTCCACCCTGCTGCGCATGGTCGCGGGCCTGGAGGAAATCTCCGGCGGCGAGCTTCGCATCGGCGACCGCGTGGTGAACAACCTGGAACCCGCCCAGCGTGACATCGCGATGGTGTTCCAGAACTACGCGCTGTACCCGCACATGACGAACTTCGACAACATGGCCTATGGCCTGAAGATCGCCAAGGTGCCCAAGGAGGAAATCAGGGCGCGCGTGGACAAGGCCGCCAAGATCCTCGAACTGGGCCATCTGCTCGAACGCAAGCCGCGCGAGCTGTCGGGCGGCCAGCGCCAGCGGGTGGCCATGGGCCGTGCCATCGTGCGCCAGCCCCAGGTGTTCCTGTTCGACGAGCCGCTATCCAACCTGGACGCCAAGCTGCGCGCCCAGACCCGCCTCGAGATCCAGAAGCTGCACCGCGAACTGGGCATCACCAGCCTGTTCGTGACGCATGACCAGGTCGAGGCCATGACGCTGGCGCAGCGCATGATCGTGATGAACGCCGGCAACATGGAGCAGTTCGGCACGCCCGAAGAGGTCTACCACACGCCCGCCACCACCTTCGTGGCCAGCTTCATCGGCTCGCCGCCCATGAACCTGCTCAAGAACGCCCCCAGCGCCGCGCCCGGCACCATCCTGGGCATCCGCCCCGAGCACCTGGACGTGCGCAGCGAAGGTTGGGAAGTCAAGGTCGAGACGGTGGAGCTGCTGGGCGCCGAGCGCCTCATCTACGGCCGCATCCATGGCGAACAGATCATTGTGCGCGTGGAAGAAGGCACCCATGCGCCCGCGCCTGACTCGGTGATCCACGTGGTGCCGCGCCCAGACCGCCTGCATGCGTTCGACGCCACCACCGGAAAAAGAAAGTGACCCACCCCTGAGCGGCTTCGCCGCCTTCCCCTTCTCCCGGCTGCGCCGGAAAGGGGGACGACGCCGTCGCTGCGGGGCGGCCCTTGCTCGGCGTCCGCGCGCGGTGCCGTGCCAGTGGCCACCGCGGCGTGGCACGCAAACCACGAGGCAAGATGACCATGTCTACTCCCTGGCCCTACCCCCGCTGGATCGCCCACCGTGGCGCCGGCAAGCTGGCCCCTGAAAACACCCTGGCCGCGTTCCGGCTGGGCGCCCGGCATGGCTACCGCATGTTCGAGTGCGACGCCAAGCTGAGTGCCGACGGCGTGCCGTTCCTGATGCACGACGCCACGCTGGACCGCACCACCAACGCGGCGCAGGCGCTGGGCACCACCGACAGCCGCACCGGGGGCGATCACCCCTGGAGCGCATTGGCCCAGCTGGACGCGGGCAGCTGGCATTCGCGCACCCACGCGGGCGAGCCGTTGCCCACCCTGGAGAACACGGCGCGCTATTGCATCGCCAACGGCTTCTTCCTGAACATCGAGATCAAGCCAACGCCCGGGGTCGAGGAAAAAACGGGCCGGGTGGTAGGGGAACATGCGGCGCGTCTGTGGCAGGGCCAGGCCGTGCAGCCCCTGTTCTCATCCTTCCAGCCCGACGCGCTGGCGGGCGCCCGGGCCACGGCCCCCCACATCCCGCGCGCGCTGCTGCTGGACACGTTGCGCGACGGCTGGCTGGACCTGGCCCGCCAGCTGGACTGCGTGGCCATCGTGTGCAACCACGCACTGTGGGATGCGGCGCTGGTCGCGCAGGTCCACGGCGCGGGCCTGCGTGCGCTGAGCTACACGGTGAACGACGACTGGGCCGCGCAGCGGCTCCTCCACCTGGAAACCGACGGCATCATCACCGACCGCGTGGACTTTTTTTCGCCCGCCACGCCCTAGGGCCTGCCATCGCCCCAACCCCGCCCCAACCCCGCCCCAAGGCCCGCGCCACCGTGGAACCGGCTTTGCCGGGCCACCGGTGGCGTCCCCCTTCCAGGGGGAAGGCGCGCAGCGCCTCAGGGGATCAGTCCAATTTAGCGCCCGACTTCTTCACCGCGTCGGCCCAGCGCGGCATCTCTGCAGCCAGGAATTTCGCGAAGTCGTCCGACCCCAGGAAGGCCGGGTCCGCCCCCTGAGTCACCATGCGGTTGCGCACCTCGGGCATCTGCAGCACCTGGCCGAAGGCATCGCTGAGCTTGTTGACAACATCCTTGGGTGTCCCGGCCGGAGCCAGGAAGCCGTAGAAGCCCACCACCTCGAAACCCTTGATGCCGCTCTCGATCACCGTGGGCACGTCAGGCAGCGCGGGGTTGCGCTCCTTGCTGGTCACGGCCAGGGCGCGCACCTTGCCCTGCTTGTGGTAGCTGGCGGCCTGCGGAATGCTTTCGGCCATGAACTGCACCTGGCCGCCCATGAGGTCGGTGAACGCGGGTGCGCTGCCCCGGTAGGGGATGTGCACCATGAACAGGCCGGTGGCCGTCTTGAACATCTCGGGCACCAGGTGGCTGATGCCGCCATTGCCCGCCGAGCCGAAGTTGACCTGGCCCGGCCGCGACTTGGCGTAGGCCATGAACTCCTGCAGGTTTTTGGCGGGCACGCCAGGGTTCACCAAAAGGGCCAACGGCTGCATGGCGGTGCGCGCGATGGGCACAAAATCCTTGAGCGTGGAATACGGCAGGCGGCTGTAGAGCCCGGGGTTGATCACCATCACGCCCGTGTTGGCCAGCATGATGGTGTGGCCGTCGGGCGGCGCTTTCATCACGTCTTGCGCGCCCACGGTGCCACCCGCACCGGCCTTGTAGTCCACCACCACGGGCTGGCCCAGCACGGCCTGCAGCTTGTCGGTGAGCAAGCGTGCATGCTGGTCCAGCGGACCGCCGGCCGGAAAGCCGATGACGATGCGCACGGGCTTGGAAGGAAAGGCCTGCTGGGCCTGCGCGGCCACCGACAGGGCGAGCCCCGCGGCCAGTACGGGCCAGGAATGCTTGAGCGTCATCGTGTTCTATCTCCAGGTTTTTGTGTTGTTGAGGATCGGGGAGTGTGCACCCGCCCCGCCCGGCGGCGGGTGCGGGGCATGGCACGGCATTGCGCGCGGGTGTGCGGCCGGTCAGGCCTTCCAGCCGCGCACCAGCACCCACTGGCAGGTGGCGCAGGCCACCACCAGCGCGGCATAGGTCAGCATACGGCCGTCGCGCCCCCACACCACCAGTCCGGCGGCCAGGGTTGCCGCGCCCACGGTGAAGACGATCGCAAGGCGAAACCCGCCAGACAGCGGCAGGGGTGTTCTGGAGCCGATGAAGCGCCCCGACAAGGCAAGCAGCAGGGCCGCGGCCGCGGCGGGTGCCACGAAGTTGAGCAGGTGATTGAAAACGTCCAGAGGACCCATGGAATTGACCCACATCAAGGCTTGAACAGGCAAGGCCGCCTGTTCGGGCCAACAATTTTATAATCGGGAACTATGGCAGTCTGGGCCCTCGGCATCAACCACACCACCGCGCCGCTCGATCTGCGCGGCCGGTTCGCGTTCGCGCTCGACCAGATCGCCCCCACATTGCACGGTTTGCGCCAGTCGCTGGGCACCTCCAGCCGCCACCCCGGGGTGGAAACGGCCATCATCTCCACCTGCAACCGCACCGAAATCTACTGCGCGGGCGAGCAGCCCGCCATGGACCACACGCTGGGCTGGCTGGCCCAGAGCGGCGGCGTGAGCCCCGCGCTGCTGCGCTCGCACTCCTACACGCTCGAGGACAGCCTGGTCGCGCGCCACGCCTTCCGCGTGGCCAGCGGGCTCGACTCGATGGTGCTGGGCGAGGCCCAGATCCTGGGCCAGATGAAGGATGCCGTGCGCGCCGCCGAGACCGCTGGCGCCCTGGGCACCACGCTCAACCAGCTCTTCCAGCGCAGCTTCGCCGTGGCCAAGGAGGTGCGCACCAGCACCGAGATCGGCGCGCACAGCATCAGCATGGCCGCCGCCGCCGTGCGCCTGGCCAGCCAGCTGTTCGAAGACCTCGGCAAGATCCGCGTGCTGTTCGTCGGCGCGGGCGAGATGATCGAGCTGTGCGCCACGCACTTCGCGGCCAAGAACCCCAAGCAGATCGCGATTGCCAACCGCACGCTGGAGCGCGGCGAAAAGCTCGCCACCCGTTTTGGCGGCGAGGTGATGCGCCTGGCCGACCTGCCCGAGCGCCTGCACGAGTTCGACGCCGTCATCAGCTGCACCGCCAGCAGCCTGCCCATCATCGGCCTGGGCGCCGTGGAGCGCGCGCTGAAAAAGCGCCGCCACCGCCCCATCTTCATGGTCGACCTGGCCGTGCCACGCGACATCGAACCCGAGGTCAAGGCCCTGGGCGACGTGTACCTGTACACCGTGGACGACCTGGCCACCGTGGTGCAGACGGCCCAGGCCAACCGCCAGGCCGCCGTGGCGCAGGCCGAGGCCATCATCGACGCGGGCGTGCAGAGCTTCATGCACTGGATGGAGCTGCGCAGCCCGGCCGGCGAGACCGGCGGCGTGGTGCCGCTGATCCAGCAGCTCAACGCCCAGACCGACGAGTGGCGCGCCCTGGAGATCGCGCGCGCCAAGAAGCTGCTGGCCAAGGGCGAGGATGTGGACGCCGTGCTCGAAGCCCTCTCGCGTGGCCTCACACAGAAAATGCTGCACGGCACCCTGGCCGAGCTGCGCGCGGGCGACGCCGAGATGCGCGCCCAGACGGCCCAGACCGTCTCGCGCCTGTTCCTGCGCTCGCAAAGCAAGACCCCCCACAACGGCCTGTAGCGGCGCCCGCCCGCACCCCAGCCCGTTCCGATTTCAAGCCAGATCGGCCCTCAGCGCTTGATACACAAGCGCTAACAGCTACAAAATCCGTAGCAACCCATTTCTCCAGGATTCCATGAAACCCTTTCTCCGAAGCCAGCTGGAGCGCTACGCGCAGCGCCTGGGCGAACTCGACTTCCTGCTCTCGCGCGAGGACATCATGAGCGACATGGCGCAGTACCGCACCATCTCGCGCGAGCATGCCGAGGTCACGCAGGTGGCGGGCCGCTACGCCCGCTACCAGCAGCGCGAGGCCGACCTGGCCGGCGCGCGCGAGATGCTGGCCGACCCCGACATGGCCGAGATGGCGCAGGAAGAAATCACCAGTGCCGAAGCCGAACTGCTGCAGCTGGAAGACGAATTGCAGCGCCTGCTGTTGCCGAAGGACCCTGACGACGCGCGCAATGCGTTCGTCGAAATCCGCGCCGGCACGGGCGGCGACGAATCGGCCCTGTTCGCGGGCGACCTCACGCGCATGTACACCCGCTACGCCGACCGCGTGGGCTGGAAGGTGGAGATCGTGAGCGAGAACGCGGCCGAGCTGGGGGGCTACAAGGAAATCGTGCTGCGCATCGAAGGCGAGAACGTCTACGGCGCGCTCAAGTTCGAGTCCGGCGGCCACCGCGTGCAGCGCGTGCCCGCCACCGAAACACAGGGCCGCATCCACACCAGCGCCTGCACCGTGGCCGTGATGCCCGAGCCCGACGAGCACGAGGCCATCAAGCTCAACGCGGCCGACCTGCGCATCGACACCTTCCGCGCATCCGGCGCGGGCGGCCAGCACATCAACAAGACCGACTCCGCCGTGCGCGTGGTGCACTTGCCCACCGGCATCGTGGCCGAATGCCAAGACGGCCGCAGCCAGCACGCCAACAAGGCCAAGGCCCTGCAGGTGCTACAGGCGCGCATTCAAGAAAAAGAACGCAGCGAGCGTGCCGCCAAGGAGGCCGCGCTGCGCAAGGGCCTGATCGGCAGCGGCGACCGCAGCGACCGCATCCGCACCTACAACTTTCCGCAGGGGCGCCTGACGGACCACCGCATCAACCTCACGCTGTACAAGCTGCTGTACGTGATGGAAGGCGACCTGGCCGACGTGCTGCAGGCCCTGGCCCACGCGCGCGAGGCCGAGCAGCTGGAAGAGCTGGAGATGGGCACCACGGGCTGATCTCCATTCCAGGATTTGAACCAAACTGGCCTCTGGCGCTTGATGGACATGCGCCAGTAGCTATCAAAATAGTAGTGAACAACACCTCCCCCACCCTTGCCCAGGCTTTGGCCCAGGCCCGCACCCTGGGCCTGGAACGCATCGATGCGCAACTGCTGCTGCTGCACGCCCTGGCCCGGCCCGACGCCGGCCGCGCCTGGCTGCTGGCGCACGACACGGACGCGCTGGACGAGGCCGTGCACGCCTGGTTCATCGCCCTGTGCCAGCGCCGCGTGGCGGGCGAGCCCGTGGCCTACCTCACCGGCCGCAAGGAGTTCTACGGCCTGCCCCTGGAGGTGGATGCGCGCGTGCTGGACCCGCGCCCCGACACCGAAACGCTGGTGGACTGGGCGCTGGAGGTGATGGCCCCGTTGCCCGCCCCCCGCGTCGTGGACCTGGGCACCGGCAGCGGCGCCATCGCGCTGGCGCTGCAGCACCAGCGCCCCACCGCCCAGGTGCTGGCGGTGGACGCGAGCGCCGATGCGCTGGCCGTGGCGCAGGCCAACGCCCGGCGCCTGGACCTGGCCGTGCAGTTCCAGCCAGCGAACTGGCTGGCAGGCGTGCCGGGCCTGTTCGATGCCATCGTCTCCAACCCTCCCTACATCGCCAGCGCCGACCCGCACCTGGCCGCGCTCAGGCACGAGCCCCTGCAGGCATTGGCCAGCGGCGCCGACGGGCTCGACGACATCCGCGCCATCGTGGCCCAGGCCCCCGCGCACCTGCGGCCCGGCGGCTGGCTGCTGCTGGAGCACGGGCACGACCAGGCCCCCGCCGTGCGGGCCCTGCTCGCCGCCACCGGTTTCATCCAGGTGCAAAGCCGCAACGATCTGGCCGGCATCGCGCGCTGCTCGGGCGGACAGTGGCCGACAGTGAAATAATCCCCCCATCGCGGGCCGGTGAGGCTCGCCCGCCTCTTTCAAGGAGTATCCCCATGAGCGACACCCAGCAACGCATCGACGCCCTCGTCAAATCCAGCGACATCCTGCTGTTCATGAAGGGCAGCGCCAGCTTCCCCATGTGCGGCTTCTCGGGCCGCGCCATCCAGATCCTGAAGGCCTGCGGCGTGGACCCCAAAGCCGTGGTCACCGTCAACGTGCTCGAGGACGACGAAATCCGCCAGGGCATCAAGGACTACAGCAACTGGCCCACGATTCCCCAGCTGTACGTGAAGGGCGAGTTCATCGGCGGCTCGGACATCATGATGGAGATGTACGAGTCGGGCGAACTCAAGCAGGTGCTGGGCACCGAAGGCTGAGCCCATATCGGTTCGCACCCACACAGCCGCCTGCGGGCGGCTTTTTGCTTTCGCTCCAGGGCGATATGGAAATGGGGAAACTACCCCATGGAGGGGCAACCGAGAATGTTTGACTTCATGGTAAAACCGCCGTCTGCTCAGGCTCTCCCCCAAGACACCCATGAATCCCAAAAGCACTTTTGGCAGACGTGTATCGCGCGTTGTCGCGGCCTTTTTTCTTACGGCCCTTCTCGCGGCATGCGGTGGTTCAGACGACCCGAGTCCACCCGTTGCGTCCGAGCCACCGCCCGGCAATCCAGTCCCGACCGACCCGCCAACTGTGCCCTCCGGGCTCGCGAAATATGTGGGCACCTGGGAAGCCTGCTCATCTGCATTCCTCAAAACGACTTACTCCATCACTCTGAACGAGAATGGCAGCTTGGGCCTGGTGGCAAAAGGCACCTATTACACCGGCCCAGGTTGTACGGGGGACGCCAGAGCTGAACTAACACAAACGCCCCGCGTTCTTTCACACGCTGGGCAAACCACGCGTACTGCACGCACGTGGAATTCTGCGCACTATCCTGAAATCAACATCACCGCCGAGTTCGACGATTTTGTTTCTACTGGCACGGTTGGCTGGACACTCGTTGGTCCCGAGGTCCATGAGTTCATCCAGTTTGGCGTCTACTCTTGCTTGCCGGTTCCCATCGGAGGTCGGCAGTGTTACCTGCGCCCAAGCTCCCACATTCAGGAGATCAATGTGGCGATGCACCGGGTTGGCGCAACCATGTATTTCTTCAATCGGCCATCCGAATTGGGCGCCAGCATGTCGGAGGGCATCCCCTTCCAGAAGGTGCAATAGCCAACTGGTTGGGCCCGTAGAGCTTCGAGAGGCTTTGTAACACTTCGAGAGATTCAATGGACTTTCGTCCGATCCATTGAACCCCTATCATCCGGCCGGCACGTTGTGTGCTTGAATGGTTGCGTGACCTCACACCACGAAGGAGCATGCAATGACCAGCCATAGCCTTGTTCCCCAGCCACCCGCCCTGCGCCTGCCGGTGGCCCAGATGCGCAACGTGTTCCACCCCGGCGATGTCGAGCGCAAGCTCGCACGGCTGCAGGAGTCCGGCAACCAGCGCGAATACGAAACCCTGCGCACCGTCTACGAACGCATGCTGGAGCGTGGCCCGGAGCGCTTTCAGGTCAAGCCCTCGGGCATCCCCGACATGGCCAGCCTGTACGGGCAGTTGCCCAACTTCACCGAGGTGCTGGACGACGTGAAGCGCCACGTGGCATTGGCGCAGGACAGCAGCGACGGCCTGGAGGTCACGCCCATGCTGCTGCTGGGCCCGCCCGGCATCGGCAAGACCCACTTCGCGCGCCATCTGGCCGAGTTGCTGGGCACCGGCATGAACCTGCTGCCCATGAGCTCCATGACCGCGGGCTGGCTGCTGTCGGGCTCATCGGCGCAATGGAAGGGAGCGCGCCCGGGCAAGGTGTTCGAGGCCCTGGTGGAGGGCGAATACGCCAATCCCGTCATCGTCGTCGACGAAATCGACAAGGCCAGCACCGATGCGCAGTACGACCCCATGGGCGCGCTGTACAGCCTGCTGGAGCACGACACGGCGCAGAGCTTCACCGACGAGTTCGCCGAGATCCCCATCGACGCGAGCCAGGTCATCTGGATCACCACGGCCAATGATGAACGGGGCATTCCCGACCCCATCCTCAACCGCATGAATGTGTACCAGGTGCAGCCGCCCAACCAGGAACAGGCCCGCGCCATCGCCCTGAACCTCTACCACGGCATCCGCGCGGGGCACGACTGGGGTCGGCGCCTCGACCCCGACCCCACGCCGGACGTGCTGGACCAGCTGGCCCAGATGCCGCCGCGCGAGATGCGCCGCGCGCTCATGACCGGCTTCGGCAACGCGCGGCTCGCGCAGCGCAGCACCGTGGAGGTGTCGGACCTGCCGCGCGCCGCCAGCGCCAAGGGGCGCATGGGTTTCATGCAGTAGCCAGGCAACGCTGGCTGGAGGCGGCCCAGGCGCCAGCGCTGCCGGGCCTCCTCCAGCCCCGGCAGCGTGGGCGCGCACTGGGACGGCAGGCAGGCTGGCCGCTACACTTGTCCAAGGGGCTTGCCCAGCGCCCTGCCCGCCTTCGCCGTAGCCCGTCCCATGACCCTGTCCCAAAGCCTTTTCATCATCGGCCTGCTCATCGCGGCCAGCGCCTTTTTTTCGATGGCCGAGATTTCGCTCGCGGCGGCGCGCCGCCTGCGTTTGCGCCAGATGGCCGATGAGGGGGACGCGCGCGCTGACCGGGTGCTGCGCATGCAGGAGCAGCCCGGCGACTACTTCACGGTGGTGCAGGTGGGCCAGAACGCCGTGGCCATCCTCGGCGGTATCGTGGGCGAGGGAGCGCTGAGCCCCCATTTCAGCGCATTGTTCGGACTGTGGTTTTCGGAGCCGACCGCGCAGACCGCCGGCTTCCTCGCGTCGTTCCTGGTCATCACCTCGCTGTTCATCCTGTTTGCCGACCTGTTTCCCAAGCGCCTGGGCATGGCCGAGCCGGAGCGCCTGGTGGTGCGGCTGGCACAGCCCATGGCCTGGTGCATGACGCTGCTGCGCCCCGTGGTGTGGTTCTACAGCCGGGGGGCCGATGCGCTGTTCCGGGTGCTGGGCATGTCGTCCCTGCGCGATGACCGCATCACCTCGGACGACATCCTGGCGATGATGGAGGCGGGCGCGCGCGCCGGGGTGCTGGCGGCCCGCGAGCAGCAGGTCATCACCAACGTGTTCGAGCTGGATACGCGCACGGTGTCCAGCGCCATGTCGCCCCGCGACCGGATCGCCTTCTTCCTGCGCGACGAGCCCGACTCCGTCATCCGCCTGCGCATCGCGGCCGAGCCGTTTTCGACCTACCCCGTCTGCGAGCGCGACATCGACCACGTGGTGGGTTACGTGGACGCGAAGGATCTCTTCCAGCGCGTGCTGAACAACCAGCCCATCTCGCTGGCGGACGACAGCCTGGTGCGCAAGGTGCTGATCGTGCCCGACCGGCTCACCCTCTCGGAGGTGCTGGAGCAGTTCCGCCAGGTGCACGAGGACTTTGCCGTCATCGTCAACGAGTACAGCCTGGTGGTGGGCGTGGTGACCCTGAACGACGTGATGAGCACGGTGATGGGCGACCTGGTGGGCCCGGCGGACGAAGAGCAGATCGTGCGGCGCGACGAGAATTCATGGCTCATCGACGGTGTCACGCCGATCGAAGACGTGCTGCATGCGCTGTCGCTCGACGAATTGCCCCACGCGGAAGAATACGAGACGCTGGCCGGCTTCCTGATGGTGATGCTGCGCCGCGTACCGCGCCGCACGGACAGCGTGAGCTGGGGCGGCTACAAGTTCGAGGTGCTGGACGTGGACAGCTACCGCATCGACCAGGTGATGGTGTCCCGCCTGGGTGCGCCCCAGGCGGAAAGCCCTGCCGCGCCCCCTCCGGCGGACAGCACCGCGGCGCCTGTGAAGTAGGGATGCCTTCGCGGTCATGCCCGTCGGGCCCGGTGCGGCACGGCGCCTGCCACAGCGGCCTGCCAAAGCATGGATCAAATCGGGCTCCAACGCCCTCAGCATAAGCGCCAGCAGCTATAGGAATAGGAGCACCCGTATCCGCATCGATGGCCGCTGCGCGGATTCCACGGGTCTGTCCTCCGGCGCCGGGCTGCGTTGGCACCAAGGCCGGGCGCCGCAGGGGACCGCTTCAGGCTGCGGGCAGCTGAGGCTTCTCGCCAAACAGCCAGTTGCGCTGGGCGCCAAACACCGCATCCGGGTAGGGCGAGCGCCCACGGCTGCCGTTGTAGCGGCCCAGCGCCATGAACAGGTCACCCCGTTCCCGGTCGACGTAGTGGCGAAGGATCACGCAGCCAAAGCGCAGATTGGTCTGCAGATGGAACAGCTTGCCCGCATCGCCGTCGCCGATCACGCGCGTCCAGAACGGCATGACCTGCATGTAGCCGCGAGCGCCCACGCTGGAGACGGCAAACTTGCGGAAGGCGCTTTCGACCTGGATCAGCCCCAGGACCAGGGAGACATCGAGCCCGGCGCGCTTGGATTCGTACCAGGCGGTCTGCAGGAAGTCGCGCCGGATCTCCCACTCGGGTTTGCGGCGGCGCAGCCGGTCACTCATGGTGCCCAGCCAGCGCAGGTAGTGGATGCGGGCCTCGGTGGTGAAGAACTCGGGTTCGGGCGGGGCCTGGTTGGCAATGGCCGAGCTCAGCGCCGTGCGCACGGAGTCCATCAGGGGCTCTTCGAGCTGGCCGCCCGCATGCGCCGCTGCAGGGGCCGCCAGCCACGCCGCGGGGGCGGACAGGGCGGCCAGGCATGCACGGCGGGACAGGCCGCCGCCCTCGGGCGTCCCCCCTACCGCCAAAGCCAGCCGCGCCTCGCTCATACCGCCATGCGGCCCTTCACGTGGGCCAGGATGTCTGCCGTGGGCACCTTGGTGGCCGCCGTGTCACGGCGATGCTGGTATTCGACCACGCCCTCCTTGAGGCTCTTGTCGCCGATGGTCACGCGGTGCGGCACGCCGATCAGCTCCCAATCGGCGAACATGGCGCCAGGGCGCTCGCCACGGTCGTCCAGGATCACGTCCACGCCCGCGGCCAGCAGGTCCGCATACAGCGATTCGGCCGTGGCCTTGACGGCCTCGCTGCGGTCCATGCCGACGGGGCACACGACCACGGTGAACGGAGCGATGGCGTCGGGCCAGATGATGCCGCGCTCGTCATGGTTCTGCTCGATGGCGGCGGCGGGCAGGCGCGTGACGCCGATGCCATAGCAGCCCATCTCGAAGAAGGCAGGCTTGCCGTCGTCACCCAGGAAGGTGGCGTTCATGTCCTTGCTGTACTTGGTGCCCAGATAGAACACGTGGCCCACCTCGATGCCGCGTTCGATGGCCAGTTCGCCCTTGTCGTCGGGCGAGCGGTCGCCCGCCACCACGTTGCGCAGGTCGGCCACGGCATCGGGCTCGGGCAGGTCGCGGCCCCAGTTGACGCCGGTGATGTGGAAATCGGGCTCGTTGGCGCCGCAGATCCAGTCGGCCATGACGGCCACCTCGCGGTCCACCACGATCTTGAGAGGCTTCTTCAGGCCGATGGGGCCCAGGTAGCCGGGCTTGCAGCCAAAGTGGTCCTCGATTTCGGAGAGCGTGGCAAAGCGGAAACCCGCCATGCCCGGCACCTTGGCCACCTTGATCTCGTTCATGTCGTGATCGCCGCGCAGCAGCAGCAGCCAGACCTGGGTCTTGACGATCTCGCCCGCCTCATTGGTTTCGTCCGTGGCCAGGACCAGCGACTTCACGGTGGTCGCCAGTGGCACGCCAAGCAGCTCTGCCACGTCGGCGCAGGTGCTCTTGCCCGGCGTGGCCGTCTTGGTCAGCGCCCCCGTGGCAGCGCCGCGTGGACCGGCGGGGGCTAGGGCTTCGGCCTTTTCCATGTTGGCGGCGTAGTCGCTCGCCGGGCAGTAGACGATGGCGTCCTCGCCGGTGGCGGCGATCACCTGGAACTCTTCGGAAAGGTCGCCACCGATGGCGCCGCTGTCGGCCGCCACGGCGCGGTAGGTCAGGCCAAAGCGGTCAAAAATGCGGCGATAGGCCTGTGCCATGACCTGGTAGCTGGCCTTGGCCGCCGCCTGGTCGCGGTCGAAGCTGTAGGCGTCCTTCATGATGAACTCGCGGCCACGCATCAGGCCAAAGCGTGGGCGGCGCTCATCGCGGAACTTGGTCTGGATCTGGTAGAAGTTCTTGGGCAGCTGCTTGTAGCTCTTGAGCTCCTGGCGCGCGATGTCAGTGATCACTTCCTCGCTGGTGGGCTGCACCACGAAATCGCGGCCATGGCGGTCCTGGATGCGCAGCAACTCGGGGCCCATCTTGTCGAAACGGCCCGTTTCCTGCCACAGCTCGGCCGGCTGCACCACGGGCATGGTCAGCTCCACGGCCCCCGCGCGGTTCATCTCCTCGCGCACGATGGCCTCGACCTTGCGGATCACCCGCAGCCCCATGGGCATGTAGTTGTAGATGCCAGCGCCCAGCTTCTTGATCAGCCCCGCCCGCGTCATGAGTTTGTGGCTGACCACTTCGGCATCCGCCGGAGCTTCCTTGAGGGTGGAAATAAAGAATTGGGAGGCTTTCATCGGAATCGATTTCGGGCAGAACGGGGCAGCCCACTTGCTGCACGCTAGGCGCCGTGCATAATGGACATAGTTTAAAAATTTGGGGTTTGATTATGCTTGACCGGGACGGCTTTCGGCCGAACGTCGGCATCATCCTGCTCAACCAGAAAAACCAGGTGTTCTGGGGCAAGCGCATACGCACCCACAGCTGGCAGTTCCCGCAAGGCGGCATTGACCGGGGTGAAACCCCCGAACAGGCCATGTTCCGTGAACTGCATGAAGAAGTGGGATTATTGCCCAACCACGTGCGCGTGGTGGCCCGCACCCGGGACTGGTTGCGCTATGAGGTGCCTGACCGGTACATCCGCCGCGATGCACGCGGACACTACAAAGGCCAGAAACAAATCTGGTATCTGCTTCAACTGGTGGGCCACGACTGGGACCTGAACCTCCGTGCCACCAACCACCCGGAATTCGACGCCTGGCGCTGGAACGACTACTGGGTTCCTCTGGACGTGGTGGTCGAATTCAAGCGAGGCGTCTATGAGATGGCCCTCACGGAACTGGCGCGCTACCTGCCCCGCCACGAGCAGCGCAACCGCTACCTGCGCAGCGGCATGCGCACGCGCGAAGGGGAGCACGCGGGCACGATGTTCCGAACCGGGTCCATGCTGATCAATCCGGGAATGGAGCTCCCTCCGGGCGCCAGCTTCGATCCCGACCCGCAGAACAGTGTGCCGGGGGAGCTGGACGGCCTGCCCACGGTCACCACGCCGCGCTAGCCCTTCAGTGGCCAGCCGCCATGAAAAACGCCTGCACAGAGCAGGCGTTTGACCGTGTGCGAGTGGCCTGGGACTTGGCCATCAGCTGGTGGCAGCCAGCACCAGATTGTCGCGGTGCACCATCTCCGGCTCCGCAACATACCCCAGCAGCCTTTCGAACTCCGTCGAGGGCTTGCGGCACAGCATCCGCGCCTCGGCCGCCGCATAGTTGGCCAGGCCGCGGGCAATTTCAGCGCCGGAGGCGTCGCGCACGGCAATCACGTCACCACGGGAGAAGTCGCCCTCCACCGCCGTCATCCCGATGGGAAGCAGGCTCTTGCCTTCATCCCGCACCTTGGCGGCCGCCCCGGCGTCCACCACCACCGAACCCCGCAGCTGCAGGTGGTCGGCCATCCACTGCTTGCGGGCCTGCTTCTTCTGCGTCTGGGCCACGAGCAAGGTGCCCAGCGCCTCGCCCCGCACGAGGCGGACCAGTACGTCGGATTCACGCCCCCAGGCAATCACGGTGGACGCCCCCGAGCCGGCAGCCCGTTTGGCCGCCAGGATCTTGGTGATCATGCCGCCCTTGCCGATGCTGGAACCCGCGCCGCCGGCCATGGCCTCCAGCGCCGGGTCGCCCGCCTTGGCTTCGTGGACAAACTGCGCCGATGCATCACGGCGCGGATCGGCCGTGTACAGCCCCTTCTGGTCGGTCAGGATGATCAGCGCATCGGCCTCCACCAGATTGGCCACCAGGGCACCTAGCGTGTCGTTGTCGCCGAACTTGATCTCGTCGTTCACGACGGTGTCGTTCTCATTGATCACCGGCACCACGCCAAGGCGCAGCAGCGTGAGCAAGGTCGAGCGCGCGTTCAGGTAGCGCTCGCGGTCAGCCAGGTCCGCATGGGTGAGCAACACCTGCGCGCTGCCCATGCCCTGCTCGCGCAGCTTGGTTTCGTACATCTGCGCCAGTCCCATCTGTCCGACGGCGGCAGCGGCCTGCAACTCGTGGACTTCGTGCGGCCGCGTGGTCCAGCCCAGGCGCTTCATGCCTTCGGCAATGGCACCACTGGACACCATCACGACCTCGCGGGGTACGCCGCCGTCGCCACGCACCAGGGCCGCCAGCTGGCGGCTCCATTCACCAATGGCGGTTTCGTCGAGGCCACGCCCCTCATTGGTCACAAGACTGGAACCCACCTTGACCACGATGCGGCGGGCATCACGCAATACGCTGGAAACCATTTTTTTAGTGTTTTTGGCCACTAGCGCCTGTCCATCAAGCGCCGATAGCTATTAAAAATATAGCACTCAAACCAGAAAGGCTTTGCGGCGGATCAGGCCGGAGCATCTCCGGCAAAGCGGGGATCCACCTCCACCGGCTCGTTCTCCACCCGCTGCTCGGACTGCACGTGGCGGAAGATGGCATGGATCAGCGGCTCGCAGCCTTCGCGCGTGAGGGCAGAAATCTCGAAGACGGGCCCTTTCCACTTGAAGCGCTTGACGAAGTCCTTCACCCGCGTTTCCCTCTCTTCGGTGGGCACCATGTCCAGCTTGTTCAACACCAGCCAGCGCGGCTTGTTGTACAGCTGCTGGTCGTATTTCTTGAGCTCGTTCACGATGGCCTTGGCCTGGGCCACCGGATCCACCGCATCATCGAAGGGCGCCAGATCGACAATGTGCAGCAGCAGGCGGGTGCGCTGCAGGTGGCGCAGGAACTGGTGCCCGAGGCCTGCACCTTCCGAAGCGCCTTCGATCAGCCCGGGAATATCGGCCACCACAAAACTCTGCTCAGGGCCCACGCGCACGACGCCCAGGTTGGGGTGCAGCGTGGTGAACGGGTAGTCCGCGATCTTGGGGCGGGCGTTGGACACCGCCGTGATGAAGGTCGATTTGCCCGCATTGGGCATGCCCAGCAGGCCCACGTCGGCCAGCACCTTCAGTTCCAGTTTCAGGTTCTTCTTCTCGCCGGGCCAGCCCGGCGTCTTCTGGCGGGGCGCGCGGTTGATGGCGCTCTTGAAGCGCATGTTGCCAAAACCACCATCCCCGCCCTTGGCGATGGTGATGACCTCGCCCGGGTTGAGCAGCTCGTACAGCACTTCGCCTGTTTCAGCGTCGGTGATGATGGTGCCCACGGGCATCTTGAGGGTGATGTCGGTGCCAGCGGCACCGAACATGTCCGATCCCATGCCATGCTCCCCGCGCTTGGCCTCGTGGCGCCGCGAGTAGCGAAAATCCACCAGGGTGTTCAGATTCGGATCCGCCACCGCGAACACATGCCCGCCGCGCCCACCGTCGCCCCCGTTGGGACCGCCGAACTCCTTGTACTTTTCATGCCGGAAAGACACGCAGCCATTGCCACCATCGCCTGCGGCAATGTCAATAAAGGCTTCATCGACGAACTTCATGGGATATCCAGTTTACAAAAGGGCGCGGCACCGACGGCAGGTTACCCGGCAGGTCGGAGCAGCGGAACGCCTCGGAGGCGCTGTCTGCGAATGGCTTGAACGCGCCATCGTACAGACCAAACAACAAAGCCCCGGCAAAGCGGGGCTTCGATGGCTACCGGAGGAATGAACCTCAGGCAGGAGTCACATTGACCGTGGACTTGGACAACGCACCCTTGGTGCCGAACGACACGTGGCCGTCCACCAGGGCGAACAAGGTGTGATCCTTGCCCACGCCGACATTGTTGCCGGGGTGGAAACGCGTGCCGCGTTGGCGCACGATGATCGAGCCAGCGCTGATCAGTTCACCACCGAACGCCTTGACACCCAGCATCTTTGGCTTGGAGTCGCGCCCGTTTCGCGTAGAGCCGCCGCCTTTTTTCTGTGCCATGACTAGCTCCTTCGATTAAGCAGCAATCGCACCGATTTGCAGCTCAGTGAACTGCTGGCGATGGCCTTGGCGTTTTTGATAGTGCTTGCGACGGCGCATCTTGAAGATGTGCACCTTGTCGTGCTTGCCGTGGGCCACGACAGTGGCTTTCACGGTTGCGCCGGACACCAGGGGCGTACCGATCTTGAGTTCAGCGCCGTTGCCGACTGCCAAAACCTGATCGATCACAATTTCCTGGCCTACGTCCGCAGCAATCTGTTCTACTTTAATTTTTTCGCCGGAAGCAACGCGATACTGCTTGCCGCCGGTTTTTATGACCGCGTACATGTTGACCTCTTGATATGAGTTCTGCAGACGAATTTCCGCAGAGCCCAAGAGTATAGCGCATCGATCCGAGCAGCGCCAGCCCCCGCATGCCGGCCGAGCGGCGGCCTCGCGCAACGCGCCGGGGCGCCTTCAGGGCTTCCTATAATCCGGTCTCTTTCTGCGACCACCATCTTGACTGACCACACCGCCCCCGCCGCATCGCCCCTCCTGCTCGTTGCACAAGACATGCACGAGGTCGACAAGGTCATCGGTCAGCGCCTGACTTCCAGCGTTCCCCTGGTCGCGCAGATATCCCAATACATCATTGCCGCCGGCGGCAAGCGCCTGCGGCCCGCGCTTTTGCTCATGGTGTGCGGAGCCCTGGACTACCGAGGCGCGCAGCGCCACAGTCTCGCGGCCGTCGTGGAGCTGATCCACACCGCCACCCTGCTGCACGACGATGTCGTGGATGCCTCCACCCTGCGCCGCGGCCGCCCCACTGCCAACGAAACTTTCGGCAATCCTGCCAGCGTGCTCGTCGGCGATTTCCTGCACACCCGCTCCTTCCAGATGATGGTCGAGGCGGGCAGCATGCGCATCATGGAAATACTCTCGGAAGCCACCAATGTGATCGCCGAGGGGGAAGTGCTGCAGCTCATGAACATGCACGATGCATCGCTGGACGAAGCGGGCTACCTGCGTGTCATCCGGTCCAAGACCGCCAAGCTGTTTGAAGCCAGCGCCCGCCTCGGCGCGGTGCTGGCGGGCAGTCCGCCCGATGTCGAAGAGGCCTGCGCAACCTACGGGCAGGCACTGGGAACCGCCTTCCAGATCATTGACGACGTTCTCGACTACGACGGCGACGCAGTGGAAATGGGTAAAAATCTGGGAGACGATCTTCGGGAAGGCAAGTCCACCCTGCCCCTGATCGCCGCCATGGAACGCGGAACGCAGAGCCAGGCGCAGACCGTGCGCCACGCCATTGAACAGGGCTCCACCGACCAATTGGCCGAGATCGTGCAGATTGTCCGCGACACCGGCGCACTGGACATCACCCGGGCGGCGGCCTTCGGCGAGGCCCGCCGCGCCATGGCCGCGGCCGAGCAATTACCCGCCAATGCCTATTCAGCAGGTTTGCTAGAATTGGCCGCACAATTGCTTGCACGACGCAACTGAGATGCCCCATTGCATCCACTTTCGAGTGCAATCGCACACAACGGGGTGTAGCTTAGCCTGGTAGAGCGCTACGTTCGGGACGTAGAGGCCGGAGGTTCGAATCCTCTCACCCCGACCACAAGACCGCATTTTCAACAAAAGCGCCGGTTCTGTGGTGCTGTTGCCAATATCGATGGCTGTACAGCTTGTGGCTGATCGGTGATGATAGGATGGATTCTTTTCCACACCTAACACATTACCGGTTACATGGCCGCTGTTGATACTGCCCCCAAAGAAGCCTCTGCAGTGGCCCTTCCCGGATTGGGCAGGGCGTTGATGTCCGCCGGCAAGTTGACCCAAAAGTCGGCAGAGGACATTTACAAAAAATCACAAATCAGCCGCACCAGTTTTATTGCGGAATTGACGGGATCTGGTGCCGTGTCGGCTGCCGATTTGGCGCACACCGTTTCAGCCGTGTTTGGTGCGCCCTTGCTGGATCTGGAAGCGATTGATCCGCTTCGACTGCCCAAAGAGCTTCTCGACCCCAAAATATGCCAGGCGTACCGGGTCGTTGTCCTCAGCAAACGCAATAATCGCCTTATCGTCGCGACCGCCGATCCCACCGACCAGGAAGCTGCCGAGAAAATCAAATTCACGACCCAGATGGGGGTGGATTGGATTATCGCTGAATATGACAAGCTCAGCCGACTGGTAGAATCCACCACAAAATCAACCAGTGAGTCGATGGACACCCTGGTGAGCGGTGGAGGCGACTTTGATTTCGACGATGTAGCCGTAGAAGAAGCACCCGACAACAACGACGCCGGTGCCGGCGATGTGGAAGATGCGCCCATCGTCAAGTTCCTGCACAAGATGCTGCTCGACGCATTCAATATGCGGGCCTCGGACCTGCATTTTGAACCCTACGAACACCAGTACCGGGTGAGATTCCGGATCGATGGAGAACTCCGGGAAATCGCGTCCCCGCCCATCGCGATCAAGGACAAGCTCGCATCCCGCATCAAGGTGATCTCCCGCCTGGATATTTCAGAAAAGAGAGTCCCGCAAGACGGACGCATGAAATTGAAAGTGGGCCCGGACAGGGTGATCGACTTCCGTGTGAGCACCCTCCCCACCCTGTTTGGGGAAAAAATCGTTATTCGTATCCTGGACCCGAGCAGCGCCAAGCTTGGGATTGATGCGCTGGGCTACGAACCCCAGGAAAAAGAGCGGCTGCTGGAGGCCATAGGGCGCCCCTATGGAATGATTCTGGTCACGGGCCCGACGGGTTCCGGCAAGACCGTGTCGCTATATACCTGCCTGAACCTGCTAAACAAGCCGGGCGTGAACATTGCCACCGCGGAAGACCCGTCGGAAATCAACCTGCCCGGGGTCAATCAGGTCAACGTCAATGAAAAAGCGGGGTTGACTTTTGCCGTGGCCCTGAAATCCTTTCTGCGGCAGGATCCCGACATCATCATGGTCGGTGAAATTCGCGATCTGGAGACCGCAGATATTTCCATCAAGGCAGCGCAGACGGGTCACTTGGTTTTGTCGACCCTGCACACCAACGATGCCCCCACGACCCTGACTCGGATGCGCAATATGGGGATTGCCCCATTCAATATCGCGTCCAGCGTGATTCTTATTACCGCGCAACGCCTTGCGCGCAGGCTGTGCCCCGTGTGCAAGGTGCCGGCCGATATACCGCACGAATCCCTTCTCGAAGCGGGTTACAAGGATGAGGACATCGACGGAAGCTGGGTAACCTACCGTCCTGTAGGCTGCTCGGCCTGCAACAACGGCTACAAGGGCCGGGTCGGCATATATCAGGTGATGCCAATCTCGGAAGACATCCAGCGCATCATATTGCGAGACGGAAGCGCGCTTGAGATCGCCGAGCAGGCACGAGCGGAAGGTGTTCGCTCACTGCGCGAATCCGGCCTGCACAAAGCAAGATTAGGTTTCACTTCGCTGGAAGAAGTGCTTGCCGTCACCAACGAATAACGAGTTAGAGGGACCAGCATGGCAACTGCTGCATCATCACGGGATATCAAGGAATTTGTTTTCGAGTGGGAAGGCAAGGACCGGCATGGGAAAATCGTGCGCGGCGAGGTGCGCGCTTCCGGGGAAAACCAAGTGCAAGCCACCCTGCGCCGCCAGGGTGTTTTCCCGACAAAGATCAAGAAAAGGCGCATGCGGTCGGGCAAGAAGATTAAGCCCAAGGACATTGCTCTGTTCACTCGGCAGCTTGCAACCATGATGAAAGCTGGGGTACCCCTCCTCCAATCATTTGACATTGTGGGGCGAGGCAATACAAATGCAAGCGTTACCAAACTGCTCAATGACATCCGCTCTGACGTGGAAACAGGCACGTCGCTGAATGCTGCATTCCGCAAGCATCCGATGTATTTTGACAGCTTGTATTGCAATTTGGTGGAAGCGGGCGAGGCCGCGGGTATTCTGGAAGCACTGCTTGATCGACTGGCCACCTACATGGAAAAAACGGAGGCCATAAAATCAAAAATCAAATCAGCACTAATGTATCCAATATCAGTTATTATTGTTGCATTCGTTGTTGTTACTGTGATTATGATATTTGTAATTCCTGCATTCAAAGAAGTTTTTACTTCTTTTGGAGCAGATTTGCCTGCACCCACCTTGTTTGTAATGGCAATAAGTGAGATTTTTGTGAAATGGTGGTGGCTTATTTTTGGCGCAATAGGCGGTGGTTTTTTCTTCTTCATGCAAGCATGGAAAAGAAATGAAAAAATGCAGATGCTCATGGATCGAATACTGTTGAAGATTCCAATCTTCGGTGCGCTGGTGGAGAAGTCCTGTGTGGCGCGATGGACCCGAACGCTATCCACCATGTTCGCGGCTGGCGTGCCTCTGGTCGAAGCGCTCGACTCGGTGGGCGGCGCCTCGGGCAATTCCGTATATTCGATGGCCACCGAAAGAATCCAGCAGGAAGTCTCCACCGGCACGAGCCTTACCGCAGCCATGGGCAATGCCAATATTTTCCCGTCCATGGTGCTTCAGATGTGTGCCATTGGCGAGGAATCGGGCTCCATCGACCACATGCTGGGCAAGGCTGCCGATTTTTACGAAGCAGAAGTGGATGAAATGGTGGCAGGCCTGTCGAGCCTCATGGAACCCATCATCATTGTCTTCCTGGGAACGTTGATTGGCGGGATCGTGGTCTCGATGTACCTCCCCATCTTCAAGCTTGGCCAAGTCGTGTGATGGAGATGGAGATTTGGTGGAATGCGAGTTGGGGTGCGGTATTGGGGCTTCTGATCGGCAGTTTTCTCAACGTGGTCATTTACCGGCTGCCCAAGATGATGGAGCGCCGGTGGACTGAAGAGGTGCAGGCGATGCAGGCGCCGGCCGCACAAGCTGATACCAGCCCGGCGCATCCCGAGCCAGAGCGGTTCAATCTCATGGTCCCCCGCTCTCGCTGCCCGTCCTGCGGGCACTTGGTGCAGTGGTACGAGAACATTCCTGTCGTCAGCTATCTCTTTCTGCGGGGCCGCTGCTCGGCCTGCAAGGCGCGGATCTCGCTCCGATATCCTCTGATCGAGATGGCGACCGGTGCCCTGTTCTTCTTTTGCATCCAGCGCTGGGGTGTCACGGCCACGGGGATTGCATGGTGTGGTTTCTCGGCGGCCCTGGTGGCACTGGCATTCATCGACTGGGACACCACCCTCCTGCCCGACGACATCACCCTGCCGCTGCTGTGGGCCGGCCTTTTGTCGTCTGCCCTGCAGTGGATCGCAGTACCGCTGCACGCCTCGGTGTTCGGCGCCGTGGCGGGCTATCTTTCGCTTTGGCTGGTCTACTGGGGGTTCAAGCTCGCCACCGGCAAGGAAGGCATGGGGTATGGGGATTTTAAGCTGTTTGCCGCGCTGGGAGCCTGGTTCGGCTGGCAGGCCCTCGTACCCATCATTCTGATGTCCTCGGTGATCGGCGCCGTCATCGGCATCGCGATGAAAATCTTCAGCAGCCTGCGTGAAGGCGGCTACATCCCCTTCGGCCCCTTTCTTGTGGGGGCGGGATTCACGGCGATGGTGTTCGGGCCCCAAGCCATTCTGGACACGGTGCTGAAACTCCTGGGCCTTTGAACGATGAATCCACGCAAGCATCCCTTGCGTCTGGGCCTGACCGGTGGCATTGGCAGCGGCAAGAGCACGGTGGGCCATGTGCTGGCCTCCCTGGGCGCCAGCCTGATCGACGCGGACCAGATCGCCCGTGAGGTCACAGGCCCGCACGGAGCGGCCATGGAGGCCATCCGCGCGACTTTCGGCAGCGACTTCGTGGATGCCACCGGGGCGCTGGACCGGGGCCGCATGCGTGCACTGGCCTTCAGCCGGCCGGAGGCACGGGCCCAGCTCGAAGGGATCGTGCACCCGCTCGTCACCCTTCACGGCAATTTGAAGGCCGAGCAGGCGGCGCACGAGGGCCATGCGCTGATCGTGTTCGATATTCCGCTGCTGGCGGAATCCGGTCGTTGGGCCCGCAGGCTGGACGCGGTGCTGGTGGTCGATTGCTCTGCTGAAACGCAGATCGAACGCGTCATGCAGCGCAACGGCCTGACACGGGAGGTGGTGCTGGGCATCATTGCGTCGCAAGCCAGCCGCCCGGCCCGGCGGGCCGTCGCAGATGCCGTGATTGCCAACGACAGGGATTGCACGCTGGAGAACCTGCACGCGCAAACCCGGCAGGCAGCGGCGCTGTTCGGGCTATGATGCGAACGAAACCGTTTGTGCTTTCACTCCATGCCGTGCGCCACCGGCGTCAGAATACCCCCTGAGCCCCCAGGAACCCGCCAGCGTGATCCTTTACGAATATCCCTTTAACGAGCGTCTCAGAACCTATCTGCGGCTTGAGCAGTTGTTTCGCCGGTTGGGGGAATTGATACCCCGCTCCCACGCGCTCGATCATCACTTCGCGCTGGTCACGATCTTCGAGATCATGGACGTCGCAGCGCGGGCCGACCTGAAGTCGGACGTGCTCAAGGACATCGAGAAGCACAAGCACCAGCTCGACAGCTACCGGGGCAATCCCTCGATCTCCGAAGCGGCGCTGGATGCGATCATCGCCCAGCTGGACCGTTGTTTCACCGCGCTCAATACCCAGTCCGGCAAGTCGGGCCACTCGCTCACGGAAAACGACTGGCTGATGAGCATCCGCAGCCGAGTCGGCATTCCAGGGGGTACATGCGGCTTTGACCTGCCCGCCTACTACGCATGGCAGCACCATGCGCCCGCCGTGCGGCAGCAGGCGCTCGAGGAATGGGCGTCCACACTGGCCCCCCTCGCTGAATCCATCTACGTGCTGCTCAAGCTGCTGCGCGATTCCGGCGTGCCCCAGAAGGTGGCTGCCGAGCGCGGCCAGTTCCAGCAGAATCTGCCGCAGGGCCGCACGTTCCAGTTGCTGCGCCTGCGCATCGATCCCGCCCTGGACCTGATTCCCGAAATCAGCGGCAACCGCCTCATCGTCTCGGTGCGGCTCATGCGGCTGGAGGGCGATGGACGCCTGCACGCCTGCAGCGAGGACGCTGCGTTTGAACTGACCCTGTGCGCCTGAGGCTCGGCGCTGGGTCGTGATTTGAGGACGACGACGAGACATGGCCGCTCCCGCCCCCCGCCCCGATGCGGCAACCGCCGCCCGCACCGTGACCTGCCCCACCTGCGGTGGAGACAGCGTCTACAGCCCTGCCAATGCCTACCGCCCGTTCTGCAGCGAGCGCTGCAAGCAGGTTGACCTCGGTGCCTGGGCAAGCGAGGATTTCCGGATGCCCGCAGAGGCCCCGCCCACCGATGCACAGTACGGCGATCCACGCCTGCAACACTGACCCCGGCTGGCAGGCCAGCCCGCATCTTCAGGGAAATCGCCGCCCAGCGCCCGATCTGCAAGCGCAAATAGCTATTAATTCAATAGCAGTCTACGGAGGTGGCGGCGAAAACTCCGCGCCCCGCTCCTGCGCAAGCCACTGCAGAACCGGGTAGGCACCGGGCAAGACAGGCGATACCGTCAGCGGAATCTGCTGCCATTGCATGGCCTGCCCTTCGCGCATCTCGAACTGTCCCGACCATTCCCACACCTTGCACCAGTGCAGGCGCACCAGGGCATGCGGGTAGTCGTGCTCGGTGACTTTCCATACGCTGGCCGCCCCAATGGTCACGCCCAGCTCCTCGATCAATTCGCGGCGCAGTGCCTGCTCCACGGTTTCGCCCGCCTCCAGCTTGCCGCCCGGAAACTCCCAGTACCCGGCATAGGGCTTGCCCGGCGGGCGGGTGGACAACAGCATGGCGCCATCGGCGCGCAGCAGGATGCCCACCGCGACCTCCGTGTGCTTTCGGCTGGCTTGCGGGGCGGGAACCAGGGGCGTGGTTGCGGAATCAGCCACTGTGCCGTCCCGCATAGTCGCGCGCGAACTGGTAGGCCACGCGGCCGCTGCGCGAGCCGCGCTCCAGCGCCCAGACGAGTGCCTCGGGCCGCGCGGCCGTGATCGCGGCCCCGGACACCCCCAGGGAGGACAGCCATTGGGCCACGATGGTCAGGTACTCCTCCTGGCTGAAGGGGTAGAAGCTCACCCACAGGCCGAACCGCTCCGACAGCGAAATCTTCTCTTCCACCACTTCGCCGGGGTGCACTTCGCCATCCTCGGTGTGGGTGTAGGTGAGGTTTTCCGCCATGTACTCAGGCAGCAGGTGGCGCCGGTTGCTCGTCGCGTAGATCAGCACATTCGGCGTGGCCGCCGCCACCGAACCGTCGAGGATCGACTTCAGGGCCTTGTAGCCCGGCTCGCCCTCCTCAAAGCTCAGGTCGTCGCAGAACACGACGAATTTCTCTGGCCGGTCGGACACCACGTCCACGATGTCGGGCAGGTCGACAAGGTCGGCCTTGTCCACTTCGATCAGGCGCAGGCCCCGCCCCGCATAGGCATTGAGGCAGGCCTTGATGAGCGAGGACTTGCCGGTGCCGCGGGCTCCGGTCAGCAGCACGTTGTTGGCGGGCTTGCCCTGCACGAACTGCTCCGTGTTGCGCGCGATCTTCTCCTTCTGCCCGTCGATTTCCTTGAGGTCCGACAGCTGCATGCCGGCGACATGGCGCACGGGTTCCAGGGTGCCGTGGCCACTGCTGCGCTTGCGGTAGCGCCAGGCGATCGAGCCCGACCAGTCGGGCGCGCCCAGCGGCTGGGGCAGCACGGATTCAATGCGGGCGATCAGTTGCTCGGCCCGCTCGATCAGGTGTTCAAATTTTTCGTTCATTTTCGCCTTCAGCGCTTGTGAATAAAGCGCTAGCAGCTATCAAATCAGGAGTTACTCACGAACGGTAGTCCGCATTGATGGTCACGTACTCGTGGCTGAAATCACAGGTCCAGACCGTGTCGGACACGCTGCCCCGGCCCAGCAGGACACGCACGGTGATCTCGCTTTGCTTCATCACGCGCTGCCCATCCTCCTCGCGGTAGGCCGGATTGCGGCCGCCCTTGACCGCCACATGCACATCGTCCAGGTACAGGTCGATGCCGGTCTGGTCCAGATCATCAATGCCGGCATACCCCACGGCCGCGAGGATACGGCCCAGGTTCGGGTCGCTGGCATAGAACGCTGTCTTGACCAGGGGCGAGTGGGCGATGGTGTACGCCACCTTGCGGCATTCGTCACCCGTCTTGCCACCTTCTACCCGGACGGTGATGAACTTGGTGGCTCCCTCGCCGTCGCGCACGATGGCCTGGGCGAGCTTTTGCGACACCGCCAGCATGGCTGCCTTCAGGGCCTGGCCCTCGGCGCTGGCCAGGGAAGCGATGGGCGCATGCGCGGCCTTGTTGGTGGCCACCACCACGAACGAGTCGTTGGTCGATGTGTCGCCGTCGATCGTGACCCGGTTGAAAGAGCCGTCGGCCAGTTCGCGGGCCAGCTGCTGCATCACGGCCGGGGCCACACAGGCGTCCGTGGCCATGAAGCCGAGCATGGTGGCCATATTGGGCCGGATCATGCCGGCGCCCTTGCTGATGCCGGTGATGGACACCGTGGCGCCGCCGATCTGCACCTGCGCGGAGAACGCCTTGGGCAGCGTGTCGGTGGTCATGATGCCTTCCGCCGCACGGGCCCAATGGCCGGGCTGCGCGTCGGCAATCGCGGCGGGCAGGCCGGCCTCGATGCGGTCGCTGGGCAGGGGTTCCATGATCACGCCGGTGGAGAACGGCAGGATCTGCTCGGGCGCCACGCCGAGCTGGCGCGCGAGCGCGCCGCAGGTGGCCCGAGCACGCGCCAGGCCATCGGCTCCCGTGCCCGCATTGGCATTCCCGGTGTTGACCACCATCGCACGGATCGCCTGGCCGGCGGCAAGGTGGTCGCGGCTGATCTGCACCGGTGCGGCGCAAAAACGGTTCTGCGTGAACACGCCCGCCACGCTGGCGCCCTCGTCCAGCAGGAACACGGTGAGGTCCTTGCGATGGGCCTTGCGGACACCGGCTTCGGCAACACCAATGCGGACGCCGGCGATCGGGTGCAGATCGGCGGCCACGGGGGCGACAAGATTGACAGGCATGGGAGACAGGGCCTTTCTGATAAAAACTGCGGCCGATTATCCGGAAAACCGTGGCCTGCCAATGAAAACACGGGCCGAAGCCCGTGTCATGTAAATCCACAGGCCTGGTTTCAACGCCTGCACGCGGGGGCGGTGCCCCGGGGCCTCAGGCCAGCTTGCCGTGGCACTGCTTGTACTTCTTGCCGCTGCCACAAGGGCAGGGGTCGTTGCGGCCCACGCGCATGCCTTCGGGCAGGTTCAGGCCGTCGCCGGGCTGCGCGCCCGCGGTGGTCTCCACCTCCCCCGTTTCGGTGGGGGCGGTATAGGTCACGTTGGCAATGCTCTCGCCGCGGCTTTCCATGTCCTGCGCAGCCTGGTCGAGCTGGGCCTGCGACTGCACCTGCACGGTCATGAGGATCTTGGTGACCTCGTTCTTGACCTGGTCGATCAGCTGGCGGAACAGCTCGAACGCCTCCCGCTTGTACTCCTGCTTGGGCTGCTTTTGCGCGTACCCGCGCAGGTGGATGCCCTGGCGCAGGTAGTCCAGCGCGCTCAGATGGTCGCGCCAGTTGGAGTCAAAGCTCTGCAGCAGCACCATGCGCTCGAACTGGGTGAAGTTCTCGCGCCCGACCTGCTCCACCTTGCCGTCAAAGGAGGCATGGGCGGCCGCCAGAACCTTGTCCAGGATCTCGTCGTCGGTGATGGCGCTGGCACCCTGCACCTGCTGCTGCAGGGCAATGGACACCTGCCATTCGTCCACCAGCGCCTTCTCCAGCGCCGCGAGGTCCCATTGTTCTTCCACCGACTCGGCCGGCACGTACTGGCGCACCAGGTCGGTCATGCAGTCTTCGCGCATCGCGGCGATCACGTCCGACAGGTCGGATGCGTCCAGGATGTCGTTGCGCTGCTGGTAGATCACCTTGCGCTGGTCATTGGCCACGTCGTCGTATTCCAGCAATTGCTTGCGGATGTCGAAGTTGCGGGCCTCGACCTTACGCTGGGCCGATTCGATGCTGCGCGTCACGATGCCTGCCTCGATGGCCTCGCCATCGGGCATCTTCAGGCGGTCCATGATCGCCTTGACGCGGTCGCCCGCGAAGATGCGCATCAGCGAATCGTCCAGGCTCAGGTAAAAGCGCGAGGAACCGGGGTCGCCCTGGCGGCCCGAGCGGCCACGCAGCTGGTTGTCGATGCGGCGTGATTCGTGGCGCTCGGTGGCGATGATGCGCAGGCCGCCCAGTGCCTTGACCTTCTCGTGGTCGATCTTCCACTGCTCGCGCAAGGCGCTGACCTTGGCGGCGCGGTCGGCTTCGGACAGGCTTTCATCGGCTTCGATGGCCGCCACATCCTTTTCGATGTTGCCGCCCAGCACGATGTCGGTACCACGGCCCGCCATGTTGGTGGCGATGGTGATCATGCCCTCGCGGCCGGCCTGGGCCACGATGTCCGCCTCTCGGGCGTGCTGCTTGGCGTTGAGCACCTGGTGCGGCAGGCCTTCCTTGTTCAGGAGCTGGTCGATGATCTCGGAGTTCTCGATCGACGTGGTGCCCACCAGCACCGGCTGGCCGCGCTCATGGCATTCGCGGATGTCCTTGATGGCCGCTTCGTACTTCTCGCGCGTGGTCTTGTACACGCGGTCGAGCTGGTCGTCCCGGCGGCTCGGGCGGTTCGGCGGGATCACGGTCGTTTCCAGGCCGTAGATCTCCTGGAACTCGTAGGCCTCGGTGTCGGCCGTGCCGGTCATGCCCGCGAGCTTGTTGTACAGGCGGAAGTAGTTCTGGAACGTGATGGAGGCCAGCGTCTGGTTCTCGGCCTGGATGTTCACGCCTTCCTTGGCCTCGACGGCCTGGTGCAGGCCTTCGCTCCAGCGGCGGCCCGACATCAGGCGGCCGGTGAACTCATCCACGATCACGATCTCGCCGTTCTGCACCACGTAGTGCTGGTCGCGGTGGTACAGGTGGTTGGCCCGGAGCGCCGCATACAGGTGGTGCATCAGCGTGATGTTGGCCGGGTCGTACACCGAGGCGCCCTCGGCGATCAGGCCGTGGCTGGCCAGGATGCGCTCGGCGCTCTCGTGACCCTGCTCGGTCAGGAACACCTGGTGGGTCTTTTCGTCCAGCGTGAAGTCGCCCGGCTTGGTCACGCCCTCGCCCGTGCGCGGATCGGCTTCGCCTTCCTGGCGCACCAGCAGCGGCACCACCTTGTTCATGGCGATATACATGGCCGTGTGGTCTTCGGCCTGGCCACTGATGATCAGGGGCGTGCGCGCCTCGTCGATCAGGATCGAGTCCACCTCGTCGACGATGGCGAAGTTCAGGCCCTGCTGCACGCGGTCCTGTGCTTCATAGACCATGTTGTCGCGCAGGTAGTCAAAGCCGTATTCGTTGTTCGTGCCGTAGGTGATGTCGGCGCGGTAGGCTTCCTGCTTTTGCTCGCGCGGCATGTTGGGCAGGTTGATGCCCACCGTGAGGCCCAGGAAGTTGTACAGCCGGCCCATCCATTGCGCGTCGCGGTTGGCCAGGTAGTCGTTCACGGTCACCACATGCACGCCCTTGCCCGACAAGGCATTGAGGTACACCGGCAAGGTCGCGGTGAGGGTCTTGCCCTCACCCGTGCGCATTTCGGAAATCTTGCCAAAGTGCAGCGCCATGCCGCCCAGCAATTGCACATCGAAGTGGCGCATCTTCATGATGCGCTTGGAGCCCTCGCGGACCACCGCGAAAGCCTCCGGGAGGATATCGTCCAGCGACTCGCCCTTGGCTACACGGTCCTTGAACTCCTGCGTCTTGGCGCGAAGCTGCTCGTCCGACAGCTTTTCGTAGTCGGGCTCCATCGCATTGATGCGGGTCACCGTCTTGCGGTACTGCTTGAGGAGCCGGTCATTGCGGCTGCCGAATAGTTTGGTGAGGAAGTTGGTGGCCATGCGAACAGGACCGCTTGCCCGCTGCAATCAGCGCGCCAAGCGACCGAAATCCCTAAGATGAATTGAGTTCAGGTGGGTCCATCGCCATGGATTGCAAGCTCCTTGCAATCCCGGGCCTGAACACCGGACCCGCGATTTTACCTGCCCGCTGCGGGCACGGCCGGCTGGCCGGGCGATGCGCGGGGCTGGACCGCCGCAACCTGCGCCGCGGGGCCCGCGCCGCCCGCGCTCAGAAACTTCTGCGGGTCCTGGAAAACACCCTGCACCAGCACCTCGAAATGCAGATGGGGGCCCGTGGAACGCCCCGTGGTCCCCACCTCCGCGATCTTCTGGCCACGGCGCACGATGTCCCCCTGCTTGACCAGGGTGCGCGATGCGTGGGCGTAGCGCGTGACCAGCTGGTTGCCGTGGTCCACCTCGATCATGTTGCCGTAGGCGGGGTGGTATTCCTGCGTCACCACCACGCCACCGGCAGCGGCCAGGATGGGCGTACCCGTATCGGCCTGGAAGTCGAGCCCCGTGTGCAGCGCCGACTGGCCCGTGATCGGGTCCACCCGCCAGCCAAAGGACGAGCCGGGCACGCGGCCGGTCACCGGCGCATGAGTGGGAATCATCTTCTTTCGGATGTGCTGGTCGAATAGGCGCGATTCGAGCACCGTCATCAGGTCCACCCGCTGGTTGGTCAGGCGCTCCAGCTCATCGAGCGTGGACTGCAGCTCCTCCATCGACAGATTGCGCGCGCTCACGAGCACGCCCCCCCGGGCATCCGATTTCTGGATATCGGAGGGCGCCATGCCCGCCAGGCCCAGGACGCGGTCGCCCAGCGATTCCAGCTGCACCATGCGGGCCTGCATCTCGCCGACGCGGCGGGCCATCGCATCCAGGTTGGCGCGCATGAACCGGTCCCGCTCGGCAAACTCGTCCTTCACGACCAGCCGGACCAGCGAACCCACGATCGGCCAGCCTTCGCGCGCGCCCTTGAGGAAAACCCAGTGGTAGAGCGTCGCAGCCACCAGCATGAGGCACAGCGACACCGCCAGCCCGGCCAGCAGCAGGCGCGTGCCCGACAGGTGAATGGCCCGGCTGCGCGCCAGCCTGGCGTCCGTGATAATCAGATGCACTACGAATTCTCCACGCCCGAAGACGCACACCATGAACCGCCGCCACTACGCCATCAGCCTGCAGCAGGCCAGCGAGGACTCTCCCACGCTGGCCAAGCTCACAGCGCTGACACGCGATTCCAGTGATCGGCTCAAGGCCATTGAAATGCTGATTCCTGCGGCGCTGCGTCCCACGGTCCAGGCGGGGCCCATCGATGGGGACTCCTGGTGCCTGCTCGTCAAGAGCAATGCCGCAGCGGCAAAAATACGCCAACTGCTGCCTGCTCTGCAGGCGCATTTGCGCAGCCGGGGGTGGGAGGTTAACGCGATTCGCCTGAAAGTTCAAACCTGACGGCCTGCGCCAGGATCGGGGAATGCGTGGGAGACACCAGGGACATGGTGCCGGTTGTCGGAATCGAACTGACGACCTACCGCTTACAAGGCGGGTGCTCTACCAACTGAGCTAAACCGGCGAAGGCTGCATTTTATAGTGGAAAAAGCAGCCTCAAAAAAATGCTGGGGCCGTTATTTGACCCGCTTGAGAGAAGGCCGGGCACCACCCGCTGCCGGGGGAGGCCGCGGCGCGTCGCCGCCGTCGCCGTCCTTCTTGCCATCGTCGGAGGGCACCAGTTGGACCACGCGGTCCTCGGGAGCAGGCACAGCCCCGGCCGCCACCACATCCTGCGCCGATGGCAATGCCTCCGGCAGCGCTGGCGCCGCCGGGCCCGCACCGCTGCTGCCAGCGAGCACATCCACCGGGGGAGGAAACGCCATGCCCTGGCCGTTTTCACGGGCATAGATGGCGATGACCCGGCCCACGGGCACCAGGATCTCGCGCGGCTTGCCGCCGAAGCGGGCCTTGAACTCGATGAAATCGTTGCCCAGCTGCAAGGCGCTCGTCGCGTCAAAGCTGATGTTCAGGACGATCTCGCCATCCTTCACGTACTCGCGCGGCACTTGCACGGAATCGTCCACGCGCACGGCCACATAGGGCGTGAGCCCGTTGTCGGTGCACCACTCGTACAGGGCACGAATGAGGTACGGGCGCGTGGAGGTGGATTCCTGTGCGGTCATGAAGATGGGTGGCTGCTGCGGTAGATGAAGAGAAATTGGGCAGGCCGCAGATTACTTGCGCATGACCTTTTCGGACGGCGTCAGCGCTTCGATGTAGGCAGGGCGCGAGAAGATGCGCTCGGCGTACTTGAGCAGCGGCGCCGCGTTCTTGGACAGGTCGATGCCGTAGTAGTCCAGGCGCCACAGCAACGGGGCAATCGCCACGTCCAGCATGGAGAAGTTGTCGCCCAGCATGTACTTGTTCTTGAGGAACACGGGGGCCAGCTGCGTGAGACGGTCGCGGATGTGGGCGCGCGCCTTTTCCAGCGCCTTTTCGTTGCCCTTGGTGGCGCGCGACTCCAGGATGTTCACGTGCACGAACAGTTCCTTCTCGAAGTTGAGCAGGAACAGGCGCACGCGGGCGCGGTCGACCGGGTCGCCGGGCATCAGCTGGGGGTGCGGGAAGCGCTCGTCGATGTACTCATTGATGATGTTCGACTCGTACAGGATCAGGTCGCGCTCGACCAGGATGGGCACCTGGCCGTACGGGTTCATCACGCTGATGTCTTCGGGCTTGTTGTACAGGTCCACATCGCGGATTTCAAAGTCCATGCCTTTTTCGAACAGGACGAAGCGGCAGCGGTGGGAGAAGGGACAGGTCGTACCCGAATAAAGCACCATCATGGTGGGAGGCTCCTAAAAATCAAAAGAGTGGGACGCCAAAAGCGCCCACTCTGCAAACAATCCGGCGGCACCCCGAAGGGCGCCTTCTCATGGATCTACGGCTCGTGCTGCTTACTTCACATCCTTCCAGAAGGCTGCGTTCAGCCTCCAGGCGATGATGGTGAAGAAACCGAGGAAGATCAGCACCCACACCCCCACGCGCACGCGGGTGTTCTGGGCGGGCTCACCCATCCACTGCAGGTAGTTCACGAGGTCGCCCACGGTCTGGTCGAACTGCAGCGGGGTCATCGTGCCTGGCTTGACCTGCTCCCAGCCCTTGAACACCTGGGTCTTGTGGCCATGGCTCTCGTGCTCTTCGAACACGGGGCGGCGGTCGCCCTGCATTTCCCACAGCACATGGGGCATGCCCACGCTCGGGAAAGCCAGGTTGTTCCAGCCGGTGGCCTTGGTGTCGTCGCGGTAGAACGTGCGCAGGAAGGTGTAGAGGTAGTCGGCACCCGTGCCGCCGTGGCCGGCGCGCGAACGCGCGATCACGGTCAGGTCCGGCGGGTTGGCGCCGAACCATTCCTTGGCCTGCTTGGGATCGATGGACGCCTTCATGGTCTCGCCGACCTTGTCGGTCGTGAACAGCAGGTTGTCCTTGATCTGCTGCTCGGTCAGGCCGATGTCGCGCAGGCGGTTGAAGCGCATGAAGGCAGCCGAATGGCAGCTCAGGCAGTAGTTGACGAATACCTTGGCGCCGTTTTGCAGGGAGGCCAGGTCGTTGGTCTTGTTGGGCGCCTTGTCCCAGGCGATGGTGTCACCACCCGAGGCGTGGGCGGCACCGGCCGCCAAGCCCACCGCGGCGATCAGCGTGAGGATGAGTTTCTTCATTGTTGTTGTCTCCAGGCTCAGTGCGCCACAAAGGTCACGCGGTCGGGCACTGCCTTGGCCTCGCCAATGCGGCTCCACCAGGGCATCAGCAGGAAGAAGCCGAAGTAGAACAGCGTGCCCACTTGCGATACGCGTTCGCCGATGGGAGACGGGGGCTGCACGCCCAGGTAGCCCAGGATCAGGAAGATGATCACGAAGACGCCATACAGGTACTTGTGCCAGTCCGGACGGTAGCGGATCGACTTGACCGGGCTGTGGTCCAGCCAGGGCAGGAAGAACAGGATGACCACGGCACCGCCCATCACCACCACGCCCCAGAACTTGGCGTCGATGGACAGCATCATCGCGATCACGACCACAGCCGCACCCGCGATGCCCACCTTGATGAAGCTGGGCAGCTTCGCCTTGAGCACGCCAAAGCCCGCACCGGCCACCACGCACAGGACCAGCACGTACATCATTTCGGTGGTGATGGCACGCAGCATCGAATAGAACGGCGTGAAGTACCAGACCGGCGCGATGTGCGCGGGCGTCTTGAGCGGATCCGCGGGGATGAAGTTGTTGTACTCGAGGAAGTAGCCGCCGAACTCGGGCGCGAAGAACACCACCGCCGTGAAGGCCATCAGGAACATGGACAAGGCAAAGATGTCATGCACCGTGTAGTAGGGATGGAAAGGCACGCCGTCGAGCGGCTTGCCATTGGCATCCTTGGGCGCCTTGGGGCCCTTGATTTCCACGCCGTCGGGATTGTTGGAACCCACATCGTGCAGCGCCAGCAAGTGCGCCACCACCAGGCCGAGCAGCACCAGCGGCACGGCGATCACGTGGAAGCTGAAGAAGCGGTTCAGCGTGGCGTCGCCCACCACGTAGTCGCCACGAATCAGCAGCGCGAGGTCAGGACCGATGAAAGGGATGGCCGCGAACAGGTTCACGATCACCTGGGCGCCCCAGTACGACATCTGGCCCCAGGGCAGCAGGTAGCCCATGAAGGCTTCCGCCATCAGGCACAGGAAGATGGCGCAGCCGAAGATCCAGACCAGCTCGCGCGGCTTGCGGTAGCTGCCGTAGATGAGGCCACGGAACATGTGCAGGTACACCACCACGAAGAACGCCGACGCGCCCGTGGAGTGCATGTAGCGGATCAGCCAGCCCCAGGGCACGTCGCGCATGATGTACTCGACCGACGCGAACGCCAGGCTGGCATCGGGCTTGTAGTGCATGACCAGGAAGATGCCGGTCACGATCTGGATCACCAGCACGACCAGCGCCAGCGAGCCGAAGATGTACCAGAAGTTGAAGTTCTTCGGAGCGTAGTACTCCGACATGTGCACCTTGTAGGCGTCGAAAGCGGTCGGGAAGCGGTTCTCGAACCAGTTCGTGACCTTGGCGCCCGCCGAGGCGTTGGGAGAGATTTCCTTGAATTCAGCCATGTCGTCGTGCTCCTTCAAGCCTTCTTGTCTTCACCGATCAGCAGGCGCGTCTCGGTAAGGTACATGTGGGGGGGCACTTCGAGGTTGTCGGGTGCGGGCTTGTTCTTGAAGACGCGGCCGGCCATGTCGAACGTGGAGCCGTGGCAGGGGCACAGGAAACCGCCCTTCCAGTCGTCGGGCAGCGACGGCTGGGCGCCGGGCTGGAACTTGTCGGAGGGCGAGCAGCCCAGGTGCGAGCAGATGCCCACGCCCACGAAGATTTCCGGCTTGATGGAGCGGGCTTCGTTGCGCGCGTACTCGGGCGTGAGTTCGGAAGGCTTGCGTTCAGACTTGGGATCCGCGAGCTGGCCATCGAGCTTGGGCAGCTCGGCGAGCTGCTCGGGCGTACGCTTGATGATCCAGACGGGCTTGCCGCGCCACTCCACAGTGACTTTTTCTCCGGGCTTGAGGGCGGAAATATCCACCTCGACGGCAGCACCGGCGGCTTTGGCGCGCTCGGAGGGCTGAAAAGTACTCACGAAAGGTACGGCGGTTGCCACGCCGCCCACCGCACCAGCACAGCCGGACGCGATCAGCCACGTCCGTTTGCTGGAGTCGATTGGAGTGTCACTCATGGGGATCCTCGATGAACATCGCTAGATTGGGGTCAACCGCGAATTGTAGCGGAGTGAAAATGGTTATTTCAAAGTGAGGGACTGTCTTGACAGGCCACCGCTCCGGGCAATACTCCGGGATCGCCATTCACACAAGGAGCACAACATGGGGATGATGCAGGAGTTCAGGGAGTTCGCGGTCAAGGGCAATGTGATTGACCTCGCCGTGGGCGTCATCATTGGGGGGGCCTTCGGCAAGATCGTGGACTCGGTCGTGTCGGACCTGATCATGCCGGTGGTCGGGCTGGTGTTCGGCAAGCTCGATTTTTCCAACCTGTTCGTGGTGCTGGGCACAGTGCCGCCGGGCACCGCCATGACGCTGGACGCCCTCAAGAAGGCAGGCGTGCCGGTGTTTGCCTACGGCAACTTCCTGACCGTTGCCGTCAATTTCATCATTCTGGCGTTCATCATCTTCATGATGATCAAGCAGATCAACCGCCTCAAGCGCGAAGCCCCCGCTGCCCCCGAAGCCCCGGCCGCGCCACCGGAAGACATCGTGCTGCTGCGCGAGATCCGGGACAGCCTGAAGAGATAGCCCCCTGAGGCGCTGCGCGCCTCCCCACGGGGGACGCGCCCGGTGGCCTGGCAAAGCCGGCTCCACGGGTGCGCTGCCGTGAGGTGCACCGGTTTCGCGGGTGGCGCTGGTTTGGTGCCACTCTCTCGATTGCTATATAAACAGTAGCATTCAGCGCTTTACCATCAAGCGCCAGCGTGCAATTCACTCACACAGCGCCCGCGCCATGCGCACCGCCTCGATGAGGCTCGCGGCGTCGGCCACGCCCTGCCCCGCGATGTCGAACGCCGTGCCATGGTCGGGGCTGGTACGCACCAGCGGCAGGCCCAGGGTCACGTTCACGCCCTTGTCCACGCCCAGGTACTTCACCGGGATGAGGCCCTGGTCGTGGTACATCGCGACAACCACGTCGAACTCGCCAGCGCGCGCGGGTGTGCTGCGCGCACGCATGAACACCGTGTCCGGCGCGAACGGGCCGTGCACGTCCAGGCCCTGCGCCCACGCCGCGGTAATGGCCGGTGCAATCACCTCCACTTCCTCGCGCCCGAACAGCCCGCCCTCGCCCGCGTGGGGATTGAGCCCCGCCACCGCCATGCGCGGCGCGCGGCCCAGGCTGCGCGCCAATGCGGCGTGCGTGATCTGCAGGGTCTGCAGCACATTGCCTGGCGTGACCGCGTCGATGGCGTCGCGCAGCGACACGTGGATGCTGACCAGCACCGTGCGCAGCTCGTCGCTGGCGAGCATCATGCGCACGGGCATCTGCGCCAGTGCCACGCCCTGGTGCGCAGCGGCCTCGGCCTGCAGCAGCTCGGTATGGCCCGGGAAAGCGACGCCGGCGGCCGACAGCGCCTCCTTGTGCAGCGGCGCCGTCACCAGGCCCGCCACCTCGCCCCGGAGCGCTGCCCGCGCGGCCCAGACCACGCTGTCGGCCGCCGCCCGCCCCGCCTCGGCGCTGATCCGCCCCCAGGGCTGCGGTCCCGGGATGCCGGGCAGGGCCAGCACCGGAATGCAGCGGGGAGGCATCGCCAGGGCCTGCGCCGCCGCCGCGATCTGCGCCACCGGCACGGCCGGAACGCCGGGGCGCACGATGGCCTGCGCCGCACGGCGCAGCGTGGCGACGTCGCCCACCACGAAACAGCCCTGCAGGTCCTGGGGCGCATCGCGGAAGGCCTTGGCGACGATCTCGGGGCCGATGCCTGCGGGATCGCCTTGGGTGATGGCCAGTGGTGTCATGGGGATGGAATGGAAATGGAATCAGCGTCCAGCGCCGGAGGGAAAAGCGCCAAATGCTATTGATTAAATAGCAATATCACCAAAAGGCTTCGCGGCCCTCAGGCCGGGTTGGGGATTTCGATGAACACATGCTCCAGGCCCAGTTGCCCGGACACGTGCGCGGCGACGGCCGGCGCTCCGTAGCGCTCGGTGGCGTGGTGCCCCGCCGCGATGAAACACACGCCCATCTCGCGTGCCAGATGGGCCTGGGGCTCCGAAATCTCCCCGGTGATGAAGGCATCCGCCCCCGCGGCAATCGCTGATTCGAAGTAGCCCTGGGCGCCGCCCGTGCACCAGGCCACGCGGCCCAGAGGCTGCTGCCGCTGCGCGCCCGCCGCCTCGGGCTGCACGAGGGTCACGGCCCGTCCCAGTGCCCGGGCCACGTGGTCGGCCAGCGCCTGGCCGTCGGCGAAGGCCGCCGGCGCGGAGAATCCCAGGTCCTGCTCCCCGAACCGCGCATCGGCGGCAAGGCCCAGCACGCGCCCCAGCTGGGCGTTGTTGCCCAGTTCCGCGTGCGCATCCAGCGGCAGGTGGTACGCGAACAGGTTGATGTCGTGCGCCAGCAGCAGCTGCAGCCGCTGCTTCATCCAGCCCGTCACCCGGCCGTCCTGGCCACGCCAGAACAGGCCATGGTGCACGAAGATGGCATCGGCCCGCTCGCGGATGGCCGCCTCGATCAGGGCGCGGCTGGCCGTCACGCCACTCACGATGCGGCGGACTTCGGCCTTGCCCTCGACCTGCAGGCCGTTGGGACCGTAGTCCTTGAAACGCTCGGGCTGCAGCAGGCTGTCGAAGGCCTGCAGAAGGTGGGTGCGTGAAATGCTCATGCGGCTATTGTCGCGCGCGCCGGCGGTCCCAGTTGGGGGACAATGTGCCCGCAGAGGCGGCCAGGGCCTGCCGTGCAGGCCGAAAGCCCCAGCCCCACACCCCCTTCCGCCCCTTCCTCATCGGTACAGAAGAATTTCATGAAGCGCATCTGGTTGCTGTTTTCCCAGGCCGTGACGGTGTTCGTTGCCGCCTATTTCGTCGTCGCCACGCTGCAGCCGAGCTGGCTGGGCCGGGGCGCCACCACGCGCTCGGGCGCGGGCATCGCGCTGCTGGAGGCTCCCGCGACCACCGCCAGCCCGCAGCCAGCGGCGGGAAGCTTCAGCGCTGCCGCGCGCCAGGCCGCGCCCGCGGTGGTCAGCATCAATACCAGCAAGGCCGTGCGCCATCCGCGCAGCAACGACCCCTGGTTCCAGTTCTTCTTTGGCGACCAGGGCGCGCAGGCGCAGGCCGGGCTGGGCAGCGGCGTGATCGTGAGCCCCGACGGCTACATCCTGACCAACAACCACGTGGTGGAGGGCGCCGACGAGATCGAGGTGACGCTGACCGACAGCCGCCGCGCCCGCGCCCGCGTGATCGGCACCGACCCCGACACCGACCTGGCCATCCTCAAGATCGAACTCGACAAGCTGCCCGTCATCGTGCTGGGCAACTCGGACGTGCTCGCCGTGGGCGACCAGGTGCTGGCCATCGGCAACCCGTTCGGCGTGGGCCAGACGGTGACCAGCGGCATCGTGAGCGCGCTGGGCCGCACGCAGCTGGGCATCAACACCTTCGAGAACTTCATCCAGACCGACGCGGCCATCAACCCCGGCAACTCGGGCGGCGCGCTGGTGGACGTGAACGGCAACCTCATGGGCATCAACACCGCGATCTACTCGCGCTCGGGCGGCAGCATGGGCATCGGCTTTGCGATCCCCGTGTCCACCGCGCGGCTGGTGCTGGACGGCATCGTGAAGGACGGCCAGGTCACGCGCGGCTGGATCGGCGTGGAGCCCAACGAGCTCTCCCCCGAGCTGGCCGAGACCTTCGGCGTGAAGGCCACCGAAGGCGTGATCATCACCGGCGTGCTGCAGGACGGCCCTGCGGCCCAGGCCGGCATGCGGCCCGGCGACGTGATCGTGCGCGTGGATGGAAAAAACGTGGGCAATGTGTCCGAACTGCTGACCGCCGTGGCGGGGCTCAAGCCCGGAACCGTGGCCCCGTTCAACGTGCAGCGCGGCGACAAGCTGGTGGAGCTGAGCATCAACCCTGGCGTGCGCCCAAAGCCGAGAAAGAGGTAACAAGCCCCGCGCCGCCGCGCGGCGCCCTCAACGGGGACGCCGCGGACGGCCCGGCGAAACCCGCGTTCCATGGCCCCGGGCTGGCTGCGCGCCAGTTCCCACCGATGGCCACGCAGCTGCGGCCGCGCTGCGGCGCACTATCAAAAAAATAGCTGCCAACGCTTGACGGACAAGCGCTGGCAGCTATTTTTATCTGGATATTCCTTGCGGAGCAGGAGACCCGGGGCTCCCGGTGCAACCCCGCCTTCCAGCGCGCCACGGCGGCGCGCCGATCGATCAGGACGACGCGGAGGCGGATTCCTCGGTGTCCTCAGGCGCCTTGGTGTGCTTGATGAAGATCTGCGCGGCCCAGATGCCCACTTCGTACAGCAGGCACATGGGCACGGCCAGCGACAGCTGCGAGACCACGTCCGGCGGCGTGACGACGGCGGCGATCACGAACGCCAGCACGATGAAGTAGCCGCGGAACTCGCGCAGCTTCTGCACGCTCACGATGCCCATGCGGGCCAGCACCACCACGGCGATGGGCACCTCGAACGCCAGGCCGAACGCGAGGAACATCGACAGCACGAAGCTCAGGTAGGCCTCGATGTCTGGCGCGGCCGTGATGCTCTTGGGCGCGAAGCTCTGGATGAACGCAAACACCTGCCCGAACACGAGGTAGTAGCAGAACGCCACCCCGATGAAGAACAGCAGCGTGCTGGAGACCACCAGCGGCAGCACCAGCTTCTTCTCGTGCGAGTACAGGCCCGGCGCCACGAAGGCCCACACCTGCCACAGCACGAAGGGCAATGCCAGCAGGAAGGCCGACATCAGCAAAATCTTGAGCGGCACCATGAACGGCGAGATCACCGAGGTGGCGATCAGCGTGGCGCCCTTGGGCAGGTGGGCCACCAGCGGCGCCGCCAGGAAGTCGTACAGCGCGCCAGGGCCGGGAAAGAAGAACAGGATCGCCGCCGCGATGGCGATGGCAATGAGCGCCTTGACCAGCCGGTCGCGCAGCTCCATCAGGTGCTGCACGAAGGGCTGCTCGGTACCGGCCAGCTCGTCTTCTTTGGAGGGGGTTTCGGACATATTGGGTTTTCAGGGGCGTGGAGGCCGCCCATGCAGCGCGCACGGCACGCCGCGCCGCATCGTCGTCATCAATGGAATTTCTGGGGGCGGTAGCGCGCGACGCGCGCCGCGCCGGACTGCGCCTTCGTGCGCACGCCACTGCGGGACTTGTACCACTGGGGCACCGCGCCCCGCTTGAGGCGCCAGTTCTTGCCAGGGTGCTTGTAGGCCGGCACCACGGGCGCCTGCGGCTCGTGCAGGTCGGCGTTGCTGGTCTCCGTGGCCGAGGCCCAGTCCTTCTCGAACTCGCTGGCGCTGGTCTGGATGGAGTTGTGCACGTCGCGTGCGGCGGTCTCCACCGTGTCCTTCATTTTCTTGAGCTCATCGAGCTCCATGGACCGGTTCACCTCGGCCTTGACGTCGGACACGTAGCGCTGGGCCTTGCCCAGCAGCGTACCCACCGTGCGGGCCACGCGCGGGAGCTTCTCCGGCCCGATGACGATGAGTGCCACCGCGCCGATCAGCGCCATCTTGGACAGGCCAATATCAATCATGGGTCAGGCGAAAAGGCATGCGGGGGCCGGTGCGGACGGCGCGCTCAGCTCTTTTGCTTGGCTTCGACATCGATGGTGGTCTTGTCGGCCGCCGGGTTGTTGGCAACCTGGCCTGCGGGAGGGGTGGCGGGGGCATCGGCCGAACCGTCCTTCATGCCGTCCTTGAAGCCCTTGACGGCGCCCCCGAGGTCGGAGCCCATGTTCTTGAGCTTCTTGGTGCCGAACACCATGACGACGATCAGCAGCACGATCAGCCAGTGCCAGATGGAAAAAGAGCCCATGGAATATCTCCTAACGAATTGCAGTCATTTTAGACGGGGGCCGCGACCGAAGTCCGACGCCCTTGCCCGCCAGCGGGAAACTATCGGCACGCGCCGTCAGCCTGGTTCAGCCTTTGAGCCACGGGCGGGGGCCGCCCATCACGTGAACATGCAGGTGGTGGATTTCCTGCCCGCCTTCAAGCCCCGTGTTTACCACGACGCGAAAGCCACCCTCGGGGTACGGGTTGCAGCCCTGCTCCAGGGCCAGCCGGGGCGCCAGCGCCATCATGCGCCCCAGAACTCCCGCATCGTCTGCGGTGACCTGCGCCATCGAAGGGACATGCCGCTTGGGCACCATCAGAAAGTGCACCGGCGCCCAGGGGTGGATGTCGTGGAAGGCGAAGATCTCCTCGTCCTCATAGACCTTCTTCGAAGGAATCTGGCCCGCGATGATCTTGCAGAAAAGGCAGTTCGGATCGTGCATGAGAAAAATGTCGGTACGAAGTTAACAGTTCACCGGGCGCTGCTCAACCCCAAGCCATTGCCACCGGCGCGTCCCAGGCCAGCGCCACCGTGGAACTGGCTCCGCCAGGCCACGGGTGGCGTCCCCCCGAGGGGGAAGGCGCCACAGGCGACACAGGAGGCTTCACGCATTGTCAGCGATCTTGATGGTCGGGCGCACGCCCACATCCTTGCGGTGCGCATGCAGCCATTCCTGTCCGGCCGTGCGGCCCAGGGCGAACAGCTTGCGCACGAAGGCCAGGTCCGCGCGCATCTTGCTGTCGGCGCCGAACGGGGCCAGCACCGAGCCGCCGTCGATGCGGTGCATGCGCACGCTCTTGTAGCGGCGCGGGTCGAGCTTGCCCTCGGCGAGCAGGCGGCGCACGAACTCGATGGCGCGCATCTCGGCCAGCAGGCTGGCGTTGAAGGTGACCTCGTTCATGCGTTCCATGATCTCGGCGCCGGAATGCGGCAGCTCCAGGTGCTCGATGGGGTTGATCTGCACGAGCAGGATGTCCGAGGCCTCGGTCTGATAGATCAGCGGGTGCAGCGCGGGGTTGCCCGAGTAGCCGCCATCCCAGTAGTGCTGGCCGTCGATCTCCACGGCCTTGAACATCAGCGGCAGGCAGGCCGAGGCCATCACGGCATCGGCGCTGAGCCTGGAGCCCGAGAAGATCTCGCCCCGCCCCGTGCGCACGTTGGTGGCGCAGACGAACACCTTGGGCCCGCCCGCCGCGCTGCTGGCGCGCCGCGCGGTGCACAGCAGGTCGAAATCCACCTCGCGCTCCAGCAGGCGGCGCAGCGGGTTGATGTCCAGCGGGTTGGTCTGGTAGGGCGACAGCCACTGCCGCATCAGCCCCATCATGGGGTTGGCGGCCGACAGCGGCGAACCCCACATCAGGCTGCCCAGCGTGCCCACGCCTTCCCACAGGCGGGTGAGCGTCTCGCGCGCCTGCTGGCAGCCCGCCAGGTGGGCTTCGTGCGGGTCCTTGTGTTCGTGTGCGGCCTTGGCAAAGCCGTGTGCCAGGGCCACGGCGTTCATGGCTCCAGCGCTGGTGCCACTCACGCCCTCGAAGTGCCACTGCCCGTCCTCGAGCAGCGCATCCAGCACGCCCCAGGTCAGCGCGCCGTGCGAGCCGCCGCCCTGCAGGGCCAGGTTCAGGCGGGGGAGCGGCGCGCCAGGCTCAGGCATCCACGGCCTGGTTCTTGCTCATGGCCAGCATGCCGCGCACGATGCGGTACAGGAACCACAGCGAAATGACGCCCCAGGCGATCCAGCCCGGCGCGATCAGCAGCAGCCACAGCGGCGACGTGACCGCGTACAGCACGCCGGCCCACAGCACGGACCGGATGCGCCAGGAAAAATGGTTGGCCTGCCAGGTGCCTTCGGCATCTCCGCGCTTGACCAGATCCAGCACCAGCGCAATCAAGAGCAGCACAAGGCTGCCCTGCGCCCCCGGAAGGACGGCGCCCACCGCCACGATCAGGTGCAGCACATAGCTGACCCAGCCGATGTTCTTGAGGCCCTGCGCCTTCTGGCTGGTGGTCTGCACGTCGACGATATCGTTCATGGGGAACCCTCCTGGGTGGCGCGCGCAACGGCCTTGCGCAAGGCTTTTTCCTCGATGCCGCTGGTGCCCTCGCGGCGCTCCAGCTCGGCCAGCACGTCGGCGGGCGTGAGGCCATAGTGGGCCAGCGCCACCAGGGAGTGGAACCACAGGTCCGCCACCTCGTAGACGAGCTTGGACTTGTCGGCGCCGTGGTCCACGTCCTTGGCGGCCATGACGACCTCGGTGGCTTCCTCGCCGATCTTCTTCAGGAACGCGTCCGGCCCCTTGTGCAGCAGGCGCGAGACGTAGCTCTTCTCGGGATCGCCGCCGTTGGCCGGCTTGCGGCTTTCAATCACATCGGCCAGGCGTGCGAGGGAATCGTTGGAACTCATGGCTCTTACTTGTAGATGGATTCAGGGTCTTTCAAGACCGGATCGACCGCCTGCCAGGCGCCATCCTTGAGCACGCTGAAAAAGCAGCTGTGGCGGCCCGTGTGGCAGGCGATGCCGGGCTCGTGGCCCAGCTGGGTCACCTTGAGCAGCACCACGTCGTTGTCGCAGTCCAGGCGGATTTCATGCACCGTCTGCACGTGGCCGGACTCCTCGCCCTTGAACCACAGCTTGCCGCGCGAGCGGCTGAAATACACGGCGCGGCCGAGCTCCGCGGTTTTCTCCAGCGCCTCGCGGTTCATCCACGCAAACATCAGCACGTCGCCCGTGCCCTGCTCCTGCGCGATCACGGGCACCAGGCCCTGCGCATCCCATTTCACTTCGTTGAGCCAGTTCATGGGCGGGATTGTCGGCGATTTGGATCGCCGGGAACGTGCGTGCCCCCGGATTTACTCAGTCTTTTGAGCATCTGGCGCTTTTCCATCAAGCGCCGACAGCTATTTTTTTAATAGCAATTGCTTCACAGCCGCACGGGAATGCCGCGTTCGGCCATGCGCGCCTTGGCCTGGCCCACGGTGTATTCGCCGTAATGGAAGATGCTGGCTGCCAGCACCGCGTCGGCTCCACCGGTCTGGATGCCGTCTGCCAGGTGGTCGAGGTTGCCCACGCCGCCCGAGGCGATCACGGGCACGCCCACGGCGTCGCTCACGGCACGCGTGAGGGCGAGGTCGAAGCCGGACTTGGTGCCATCGCGGTCCATGCTGGTGAGCAGGATCTCGCCGGCGCCCCGGCGCGCCATCTCGGCGGCCCAGGCCACGGCATCCAGGCCCGTGTTCTTGCGCCCGCCGTGGCTGTACACGTCCCAGCCCTCTCCCACGGCCCGGCCGTTGGCGCCGGTGCGCTGGGCGTCTTCTGGCGAGCGGCGCTTGGCATCGATGGCCACCACGATGCACTGCGCGCCGTACTTGGCCGAGACGGCGTCGATCACCTCGGGGTTGGCGATGGCGGCCGAGTTGAAGCTGGTCTTGTCGGCGCCCGCGTTGAGCAGGCGGCGCACGTCCTCGACCGTGCGCACGCCGCCGCCCACGGTGAGCGGGATGAACACCTGGCTGGCCACGGCCTCGATGATGGGCAGGATCAGGTCGCGGCCATCGCTGGTGGCGGTGATGTCCAGGAAGGTGAGTTCGTCGGCGCCCTGCGCGTTGTAGCGCGCGGCGATCTCGACGGGGTCGCCCGCATCGCGCAGTTCGACGAAGTTGACGCCCTTGACCACGCGGCCTCCGGTGACGTCGAGGCAGGGGATGATGCGTTTGGCAAGCATGTCAGTCAGCGATTCGTGGATGGGGCGTTGCCGAGGCCAGCGGACGCCGTGGAACTGGCTTCGCCAGGCCACTGGCGTCGTCCCCCTTGGGGGAAGCGGCGCAGCCGCTCAGGGGGGTTATCCATTCAACTCGTCGGCGCGCGCCTGCGCTGCCGCGAAATCAAGGTCGCCGCTGTAGATGGCGCGGCCGCAGATCACGCCTTCGACACCCTCTTCCTCGACGGCGCACAGCTGTTCGATGTCGGCCATGTTGGACAGGCCGCCCGAGGCGATCACCGGGATGGAGAGCGACTGCGCGAGCTTCACCGTCGCGTCGATGTTGATGCCCGAGAGCATGCCGTCGCGGCCGATGTCGGTGTAGATGATGGACTCGACGCCCCAGTCCTCGAACTTCCTGGCCAGGTCCACGACCTCGTGGCCCGTGAGCTTGCTCCAGCCGTCGGTGGCGACCTTGCCGTCCTTGGCATCCAGGCCCACGATGATGTGGCCGCCAAAGGCGCTGCACGCGTCCTTCAGGAAGCCGGGGTTCTTGACCGCCGCCGTGCCGATGATCACGTAGCGCAGGCCGCCGTCGATGTATTTCTCGATGGTGTCCAGGTCACGGATGCCGCCGCCGAGCTGCACCGGGATGTCGTCGCCCACCTCCTGGAGGATGGACTTGATGGCGGTGTAGTTCTTGGGCACGCCCGCGAAGGCGCCGTTCAGGTCCACCAGGTGCAGGCGGCGCGCACCGGCATCCACCCACTTGCGCGCCATGGCGGCAGGGTCTTCTCCGAAGGTGGTGGATTGGTCCATATCGCCTTGCTTGAGGCGTACGCAGTGGCCGTCCTTGAGGTCGATGGCGGGGATGAGCAGCATGGTGGTGAAGTTCGGGAGGAAAAGGGCGAGGCAGGGCTCGGCCCGAACGGGTTGGATTAGGGATTCCAGTGCAGAAAATTGCGGTACAGGGCCAGGCCGTGCTCCGCGCTCTTTTCAGGGTGAAATTGCGTGGCGAAAATATTATCGCGCGCAACGGCGGCGGCGAACACACCGCCGTAGTCCGCCTGCCCCGCGCAGTGGGCCGCGTCTCGCGGCACCGCATAGAAACTGTGCACGAAGTAGAAGTAGCTGTGGTCGGGCACGCCGGCCCACACCGGGTGCACCTTGCCCCCGTGCGGAACCTGGCGCACCTGGTTCCAGCCCATCTGGGGCACCTTGTAGCGGCTGCCGTCGGGCTGGGTGCGGCCCGCCAGGTCGAACTTGCGCACATCGCCGTGGATCAGCGACAGGCCGGGCGTTCCTCCATGGGGGCCCTCGGCACTGTGGTCCAGCAGCATCTGCATGCCCACGCACACGCCGAACATCGGCTTGGCGGCGGCCGCTTCGAGCACGGATTCCTGCAGGCCGGATTCGCGCAGCTCGCGCATGCAGTCGGGCATGGCGCCCTGCCCCGGCAGCACGATGCGCTGCGCCGCGCGCACGTCCTCGGGACGCTGCGTGACGACCACGGTCCAGCCGGTGCCCTCTGCGGCGGCCTGCACGGCCTGCGACACCGAGCGCAGGTTGCCCATGCCGTAGTCCACGACCGCAACGGTTTTTGCTTCCATATTCATAGCTATTGGCGCTTATTCATCAAGCGTTAGCGCTTGATCTGGCTCAAAAATTTCACAAGGAGCCCTTGGTGGACGGAATGACGCCCACCGAGCGCGGATCGCGCTCCAGCGCCGCGCGCAGCGTGCGCCCGAAGGCCTTGAAGATGGTCTCGCACTGGTGGTGGGCGTTGATGCCCTTGAGATTGTCGATGTGCAGCGTGACGCCCGCGTGGTTCACGAAGCCCTGGAAGAACTCGTACACCAGCTGCGTATCGAGCTGGCCGATGCTGCCGGCCGTGAACTTCACGTCGATGTGCAGCCCCGGGCGGCCCGAGAAATCCACCACCACGCGCGACAGCGCTTCGTCCAGCGGCACGTAGGCGTGGCCGTAGCGGCGGATGCCCTTCTTGTCGCCCACGGCGCGCGCAAAGGCCTGGCCCAGCGTGATGCCCACGTCTTCCACCGTGTGGTGGCCGTCGATGTGCAGGTCGCCTTCGCAGTCGATGTCGAGGTCGATCAGGCCGTGGCGGGCGATCTGGTCGAGCATGTGGTCGAAGAAGCCGATGCCGGTGGAAAGCTTGGCCTGGCCCGTGCCATCGAGGTTGATGCGCACACGGATGCGCGTCTCGGCGGTGTTGCGGCTGACCTCGGCGATGCGGTCGGCCAGGGGATCGGGTGTTGCGGAAGTGACGAGTGCGGAGGAAGTCATAGGGAGGCTTGCAGGGCGGCCAGCATCTGCGCGTTGTCGGAGGCGGCGCCCACCGTGAGGCGCAGGCAGTTGGCCAGCAATGGGTGCATTGTAGAAACGTTCTTGACCAGGACCTTGCGGTTTTTCATGCCCTCGTACGCCCGGGCGGAATCCGCCACGCGGATCAGGATCATGTTGGCCTCGCTGTCCCAGCATTTTTCGATGCCGGGCATCTGCCGCAGGGCCGCCAGGAGCTTCGTGCGCTCGGAGCGGATCTCGGCGGCCTGCCCGGCGAACACGTCGGCGTGCTCCAGCGCGAACAGCGCGGCCTCGCAGTTGAGCACGCTCACGTTGTAGGGCGGGCGCACCTTGTCGATCTCGCTCACGAACGCGGCGGGGCCGATGAGGTAGCCCAGGCGCACGCCCGCCAGGCCGAACTTGCTGAGCGTGCGCATCAGCAGCACGTGGGCGTTGCGGGCGGGCTCGGCCCGCATGCGGTCGATGAAGGTGCGGCTGGCAAAGGGCTGGTAGGCCTCGTCCATGACCACGATGCCGCCCTGCGCGCCCGCGGCGTCGACGATGCGCTGCACCGCGCCCTCGTCCCACAGCGTGGCCGTGGGGTTGTTCGGGTAGGCGATGTAGGTGATGGCGGGGTTGTGCTGCGCGATGGCGGCCAGCATGGCGGGCTCATCCAGCTCGAAATCGGGCGTGAGCGGCACACACACAAAATCCAGGCCCTGCAGTTGCGCGGACAGCGGGTACATCACGAAGCCCGGCATGGGCGCCAGCATGGTGGCGCGCTGGCCCGTGCCGGGTTGCGCGCAGGCCAGGGCCAGCAGGGTGATGAGCTCGTCCGAGCCGTTGCCCAGCACGATGCCGTAGCCCTCGGGCAGGCCGGCGTATTGGGCCAGCGCGGCCTTCAGGTCCAGCAGGCGGTCGCCTGGGTAGCGGTTGAGCGCGACCGCGCCCAGGCGCTGGCCCAGCGCGGCCTGCAGGTGCGCGGGCAGGCGGAACGGGTTCTCCATCGCGTCCATCTTGAGCATGCCGGCGGAAGGCTGCACGCCGTAGGCGTGCATGGCGCGCACGTCGGGGCGGATGCGGGCCAGGGCCTGGAGGGGAGACGACGCGGGAGTAGTCATTCGGTGGTGTCCAGTTCGTTGGGGGTGATGAGAAACGGGTTGATGGGGCGCACGGCGTCCAGGGGCTCGCCGTGCGGCAGGGCTTCGGTCAACAGGTAGCGGCAGCCCTGCTGGTGGGCGGACGAGAGGATGAGCGCATCCCAGTAGCCCAGGCGGTAGCGGTCCTGCAGGTCCCAGGCGCCGTCCACGGTGTAGGAGTCCAGGTGCGGCGGCAGCCACACGCGCAGGCGGCGCACCTGGGCGCGCACCTGCTGCAGCACCTGCGGGCCGTCAAAGCGCTGGATCGCCTGGTTGTACAGCTCGTTGAGCACCTGCGAGCTGATGCGGCCGCTGCGCGTCTGCCAGCAAAAGCTGATCCATTCGCGGGCCCGCGCCTGGCGCTCGGCGTCGCGGTCGTCCACGCTGGCCAGCAGGATTTCGGTATCGACAAAGATGGGGACGGTGCTCATGGGTATTGCACCGCTCAGCGCAGAAACAGGGTCTCGCGGGGCACGTACGGTCCGCTGGACGCGCCCCAGGATTCGAACCCCAGCGCCTCGCGCATGGCCTGGGCGTAAGCGTCTTCCTGGCGCATCTTTTCGGCCAGCCATTCCCCCAGCAGGCGCGAGACGCTGCTGCCGCGCCTGGCGGCTTCCACGCGCACCCATTCGGCGACGGTGTCGTCCATGGTCACGGTGATGTTTTTCATGGCTGAAATATTACACGAACTTCGTGCGCCACGAACTTCGTGTTGTTTTTTGGGCGGTTACGCGGCCTTGAGCTGTGTCCCTGCCCGCAGCATCTGGCACGCCATGTCGCCCACGGTGCGCAGGGCCGCCAGATGGGCAGGCGACCAGTCACCGCCCACGCCAATGCGCAGGCAGTTGCGAAACCGCCCGCTGGCGCTGAACACCGTGCCGGGCGCGATCAGGATCTGCTGCGCCAGGCAGGCCTCGTGCAGCTGCACCGAATCGAGCGCGCGCGGCAGCTCCAGCCACAGCAGCAGCCCGCCGGGCGGGTCGCTCACCCGGGTGCCCTGCGGAAAGTGCGCGGCGATGATGCGGCGCACCTCGTCCATGCGCGCGGCCACGGCCGCGCGCAGCTGGCGCATCGCGGCGGCATGGCCGGCCTGGGTGATGAGGTCGGCCAGCGCCAGCTCCAGCACGGCCGACTGCCCGCCCGCCTGCAGGTCCTTGATGGCGCGCAGCTTGTCGGCCCAGCGCCCGGCCTCCAGCCAGCCCAGGCGCAGGCCCGGCGCCAGCGTCTTGGAAAACGAATCGCACAGCATCACGTGGCCCGTGGTGTCGTACGACTTGACGGTGCGGCGCATCTCGTCCACCTCCACGAGGTCGTTGTAGATCGCGTCCTCGATCACCGCCATGCCATGGCGCGCCGCCATCTGCGCCAGGCGCTTGCGTTCGGCCTGCGGCATGCAGCTGCCCAGCGGGTTGCTGAGCGTGGGGACGATCATCACGGCCTTGACCGGCTGGGTTTCCAGCGCCAGCTGCAGCGCATCCAGCGACAGGCCGTTGCGCGGGTGGGTGGGAATCTCCAGCGCCTTGAGGTGCAGGCCCTGCAGCACCTCCAGAAAGGAGAAATGCGTGGGCGACTCCAGCGCCACCACGTCGCCCGGCTGGGTGACGGCGCGCAGGCACAGCGCAATGGAGTCCATGCAGCCGCCGGTGACCACAATGTTCTCGGGGTCGAGGCTGCAGCCCAGGCCCACGGCGTAGCGCGCGATGGCGCGGCGGGCGTCTTCGTGGCCCGAGGAGCTGGGGTAGGTGCACAACAGGTTGCGGTGGCGCTGCGCGGCGCGCACCACGGCGCGGCGCACGCGGTCGGGGTTGAACAGCTCGGGGCCGGGCGTGCCGCTGCTGTACGAGATCATGTCCACCGGCTGGTTGCGGCCCAGGATGCGCTGGCCCAGCCAGTCCACCGACACCTCGCGCGGACGGCGCAGGGGGCGCGGCGTGCTGGGCTCGGGCAGGCTCACCGGTCGCGCCGCGACGAAGAAGCCCGAGCGCGGGCGCGCGGTGATCAGGCGCGCATCCTCCAGCCAGTGGTAGGCCTGCACCACCGTGGTCTGCGCCACGGCATGCTGGCGCGCCAGCTCGCGCACCGACGGCAGCTTTTCGCCGCGCGCCAGGGTGCCATTGCGGATCAGCTGCGCGAGCTGCTCGGCGATCTGCAGGTACAGCGGGGGTGCGTCATCGGTGGCCATGCTGCATTCTGTACTGGCACCCTGGCCGGAAGACAGTACAGAGGCGGGCCAGTACAACCAGTACAGATGGGCTGGTACATGGTTCTGTACTGGCCCAGATGGTCCATGCCTGTGGCTGGCGGCGCACGGCGGGTGGCCGCACAGTGAAGGCATGAACTCGCTGCACACCCCCACCCTCCCGTCGCCCGCTCTGCCGACCCAGCCAGCGGTCCCGCTCACCCTGCAATGGAAGCGCCAGCCGCTGCCGCCGCTGCAGGCCGTCCAGGTGCTGGACTTCCGTGCGGGCGACATGGCCCTGCTCGAAGTGGAACAAGGCCGCGTGTGGGTGACCTGCGACGGCCTGCTGGAAGACTATTTCCTGGAGGCCGGCCAGCGCCTGTCGTTCACCGGGCCCGTGCGGCTGCGCGTGAGCGCCGAAGGCCACCGGCCCGCCCGCCTGAACTGGGCGAAGCACCGGTCCGTGGCAGGGGCCGCCTGCCCGCCCGCCCCCGCTGCAGCCTCTCAGCCCAAGGCGACGGCACCCGCGCCAGGCACCCTGCCACGGGGTGCGATCAGCGCGGCTTGAGGGACGTCGTCAGCCGCATCTCTGCGGCTTGCGCGTGGGCCTGCAGGCCCTCGCCGTAGGCCAGCTCGGCGGCGATGGTGCCCAGCACCTGGGCACCGGCCTCGCTCACCTCGATGAGGCTGCTGCGCTTCTGGAAGTCGTACACGCCCAGGGGCGACGAGAAGCGTGCGGTGCCGCTGGTGGGCAGCACGTGGTTGGGGCCCGCGCAGTAGTCGCCCAGGCTCTCGGAGGTATACGCCCCCAGGAAGATCGCCCCGGCGTGGCGCAGCAGCGGCTCCCAGCGGTGCGGGTCGGTGCTGCTCACCTCCAGGTGTTCCGGTGCGATGCGGTTGCTGATGGCGCAGGCTTCTTCCATGTCCTTGGTGAGGATCAGCGCGCCCCGGCCGGTGAGGCTCTTGGCGATGATCTCGGCGCGCGGCATGGTGGGCAGAAGGCGGTCGATCTCGCGCTGCACGGCGTCGAGGTAGGCGGCGTCGGGGCACAGCAGGATGCTCTGGGCCAGCTCGTCGTGTTCGGCCTGGCTGAAGAGGTCCATCGCCACCCAGTCGGGCGGCGTGCTGCCGTCGGCCAGCACCAGGATTTCGCTGGGGCCCGCGATCATGTCGATGCCCACGGTGCCGAACACGCGCTTCTTGGCGCTGGCCACGTAGGCGTTGCCAGGGCCGGTGATCTTGTCCACCTTGGGCACGGTTTCGGTGCCGTACGCCAGCGCGGCCACGGCCTGCGCGCCGCCGATGGTGAAGGCGCGCGTGACGCCCGCCACGTAGGCGGCGGCCAGCACCAGTTCGTTGCGCTCGCCCTTCGTCGAAGTGCCCTCGCCCGTTCCACCGGTGGCCACGCTGCCGCGCACCGGTGTGGGCACGACCATGATGATTTCCTGCACCCCCGCCACGTGGGCCGGGATGGCGTTCATCAGCAGGCTGGACGGGTACGCGGCCTTGCCGCCGGGCACGTAGATGCCCACGCGGTCCAGCGGCGTGACCTTCTGGCCCAGCAGCGTGCCGTCCTCGTCGCGGTAGCTCCAGCTCTCGCCCGAGGCTTTTTTCTGCGCCTCGTGGTAGCTTCGCACACGTTTGGCGGCAGCCTGCAGCGCGTCGCGCTGGGCCTCTGGAATGGCGTCGAACGCGGCCTTGAAGTCGGCCTGGGTCAGCTCCAGCGCCGCCATATCGGGGGCCGAGAGGCCATCGAAACGGGCGGTGTACTCCAGCACCGCGGCGTCACCGCGCTTTTGCACGTCGGCCAGGATGTCGGCCACGCGCTGCTCGATGGCCGCGTCGGTGTCGGCCGACCAGTGCAGGCGGGCTGCGAAATCAGCCTCGAAAGTGGCCGCAGCGGTGGACAGACGGGCGGGAGCAGCTACCAGAGTCATAGTGTCAGTCAGTGGGTGGGGGTCAATTCTTTTCCGCAGGAATGGCCGCGGCGAACGCATCGATGATGCGGCGCAGCGGCGCCTGCTTGAGCTTGAGCGCGGCCTGGTTGACCACGAGGTGCGAGCTGATGTCCATGATGCGCTCGACCTCCACCAAGTGGTTGGCCTTGAGCGTGTTGCCGGTGGAGACCAGGTCCACGATGGCATCGGCCAGCCCGGTGAGCGGTGCGAGTTCCATGCTGCCGTAGAGCTTGATCATGTCCACGTGCACGCCCTTGGTCGCGAAGAAGTCGCGCGCGATGCTGGTGTACTTGGTGGCGACCTTCAGGCGCGAACCCTGCTTGACGGCACGGGCGTAGTCGAAATCGTTGCGCACGGCCACGCTCACGCGGCACTTGGCGATCTGCAGGTCCAGCGGCTGGTACAGGCCCTGGCCGCCGTGTTCGATGAGCGTGTCCTTGCCGGTCACGCCGATGTCGGCGCCGCCGTACTGCACATAGGTAGGCACGTCGGTCGCGCGCACCAGCACCACGCGCACGTTGGGCTGGTTGGTGGGCAGGATCAGCTTGCGCGACTTTTCGGGGTCTTCCAGCACCTCGATGCCGGCGGCGGCGAGCAAAGGCAGGGTTTCGTCGAAGATGCGGCCTTTGGAAAGCGCCAGGGTAATCATGCTGCTGCTCATGCTGTGATCCGTTCAATGTCCGCGCCGATGCCGCGCAATTTCGCTTCCATGCAGTCGTAGCCGCGGTCCAGATGGTAGATGCGGTCCACCATGGTTTCGCCGTCGGCCACCAGGCCCGCGATGACCAGGCTGGCCGAGGCGCGCAGGTCGGTGGCCATCACGGTGGCGCCCGACAGGCGGGGCACGCCCTCGATGATGGCGACCTTGCCGTCGGTCTGGATCTTGGCACCCAGGCGCACCAGCTCGTCGACGTGCATGAAGCGGTTTTCAAAAATCGTCTCGGTCACCGTGGCCGTGCCCTGCGCGATGCAGTCGAGCGCCATGAACTGCGCCTGCATGTCGGTGGGAAAGCCGGGGTACTCGGTGGTGCGAAAGCCCTGCGCCTTGAGCGTGGCGCCGCCCGCGCTCTGCACGCGGATGCCGCCGTCGACGGCCTGCACCTGCACACCGGCCTCGCGCAGCTTCTCGATCACGGCGTCCAGGTGGTCGGCGCGGCCATGGCGCAGCACCACGTCGCCGCCCGTGGCGGCCACGGCGCACAGGAAGGTGCCGGCCTCGATGCGGTCGGCCACCACGCGGTGGGTGCAGCCGTGCAGCTTCTCGACGCCCTGGATGCGGATGCGGCTGGTGCCGTGGCCTTCGATCTTCGCGCCCATGGCGATCAGCATCTCGGCCAGGTCGGAGATCTCGGGCTCCTGCGCGGCGTTCTCCAGCACGGTCTCGCCCTCGGCCAGCGCGGCGGCCATGAGGAAGTTCTCGGTGCCCGTCACCGTGACCATGTCGGTGGTGATGCGCGCGCCCTTCAGTCGCGTCCAGCCTGCGGGCAGCTTGGCGATCATGTAGCCGTGCTCGACCACGATGTCGGCGCCCATGGCGGCCAGGCCCTTGATGTGCTGGTCCACCGGGCGCGAGCCGATGGCGCAGCCGCCAGGCAGCGACACCGTGGCCTCGCCGAAGCGCGCCAGCAGCGGGCCCAGGGCGAGCACCGAGGCGCGCATGGTCTTGACCAGCTCGTACGGCGCCTCGGGCGTGTTCAGGCCGCTGGCATCGATGCGCACCGTGCCATCGTCGGCACGCGCGGCCGCCACGCCCATGTTGCGGATCAGTGTGAGCATGGTGCTCACGTCCTGCAGCTGCGGCACGTTCAGCAGCGTGACTGGCTCGGCCGTGAGCAGCGCGGCGCACAACTCCGGCAGGGCGGCGTTCTTGGCGCCGGATACCAGCACCTCGCCATGCAGGCGGCGGCCGCCGCGGATCAGGAGTTTGTCCATCTCGAAACCAGAAATATGAATAAAAAGTGCCGCCAGCGCTTTTCCATCAAGCGCAGGCAGCTATTAAAAGAGGAGCATTCCAGCAATCACCGGGGCTGCGCGGCCCATTCAGCGGGCGTGAAGGTCTTCATCGACAGCGCATGCACCTCGTCGGTGTGCATTTTGGCGCCCAGCGTGGCGTACACGCGCTGGTGCCGCTGGATGGCGCGCCGGCCCTCGAACTCGGCCGAGACGATGGTGGCGTACCAGTGGCGGCCGTCACCCTCGAGCGCGATGTGCTCGCAGGCCAGGCCAGCGGCGATGATGTCTTTGAGTTGGTCTGCGGTCATGTCAATTCCGAATTTTGTAGCCGGTGCGCAGCAGGTGGACCGCCAGGGCGCTCACGGCCAGCCAGGCCACGCCCACGATGGAGAGACTGAGCCACGGCGAGGTATCGCTCTGGCCAAAGAAGCCGTAGCGGAAACCGTCGATCATGTAGAAGAACGGGTTGAGGTGGCTCACGGTCTGCCAGAAGGGCGGCAGCGACTGGATGGAATAGAACACGCCCGAGAGGAACGTCATCGGCACCACCACGAAGTTCTGGAACGCCGCGAGCTGGTCGAACTTGTCGGCCCACAGCCCGGCAATCAGCCCCAGCGTGGCCAGCAAGGCCGCCCCCAGGAAGGCGAACGCAAGAATCCACAGCGGCGCGGCGAACTCGGGCCGGGCGAACGCCAGCGTGACGATGAACACCCCCAGCCCCACCACCAGCCCGCGCACGATGGACGAGCCCACATAGGCCAGGAACCAGGCCCAGTGCGACAGCGGCGTGAGCAGCACGAACACCAGGCTGCCCATGATCTTGCTCTGGATCAGGCTCGACGAGCTGTTGGCGAAGGCGTTCTGCAGCACGCTCATCATCACGAGGCCCGGCACCAGGAAGGCGGTGTAGCTGATGCGGTCGTAGACCTTCACATGGTCTTCGAGCACGTGGCCGAAGATCAGCAGGTACAGCACGGCCGTGAGCACGGGCGCGGCCACGGTCTGGAAGCTCACCTTCCAGAAGCGCAGCACCTCCTTGTAGAACAGGGTCTGCCAGCCGGTCATCGTTGTGCTCCCACGCTCGGCACTGCGGTCTCCGCGCCGCCCCCCAAGGGGACTGCGCCCTGCCTGGGGCGGCCCGGCGCTGCGGCGGCCTCCACCCCCGCCAGAGGAATATTGGATGCCGAGGTGCCCGACATCACCTGCAGGAAAACGTCTTCCAGGTCGGGCCGGCGGATCTCCATGTCATGCACGTCCACGCCCGCCACCCGCAGCGCGGCCAGATGGCTTTCGATCTCGGCCGCGTCGTGCGCGGGCAACTGCACGATGCGGCCCGTGACGCGGGCGAGCGCGTTGAGCGAAGGCGGCAGGACCGCATCGGTCTTGAACTGCAGGATGCTGCCGGAGGCCGCCTGCAGCAGCTCGCTCGTGCGGTTCAGGGCCACGATGCGGCCCGACTTGAGCATGGCGATGCGGCCACACAGGGCCTCGGCTTCTTCCAGATAGTGCGTGGTCAGCAGCACGGTGTGGCCTTCCTTGTTCAGGCGCGCCACGAAATGCCAGAGCGTCTGGCGCAACTCCACGTCCACGCCCGCAGTGGGCTCGTCGAGCACGATGATGGGTGGCTTGTGCACCAGCGCCTGCGCCACGAGCACGCGGCGCTTCATGCCGCCCGACAGCTGGCGCATGTTGGCCGTGGCCTTGTCGGCCAGGCCCAGGTTTTCCAGCAGTTCGTCGATCCAGGCTTCGTTGTTCTTCACGCCGAAGTAGCCGGACTGGATGCGCAGCGACTCGCGCACGTTGAAGAAAGGGTCGAACACCAGCTCCTGCGGCACAACGCCCAGCTTGCGGCGCGCCTGGGCAAAGTCGGCCTGCACGTCGCTGCCCTGCACCAGCACACGGCCGCTGCTGGCACGGGCCAGGCCCGCGAGAATGCTGATGAGGGTGGTCTTGCCGGCACCGTTGGGGCCCAGGAGCCCGAAGAACTCGCCCTCCTCGATGTCCAGGCTGACCTGGTTCAGTGCCTGGAAAGGGCCTTTGGGCGTGGCAAAGGTCTTGGAGATGGCTTGGAATGAGACTGCGGGCATGAAGCCCCTGATTTTACGGCCTTGCACCAAAGAACGCCGACCGGGGTCTGGCACGGCCCCTGGGCCGTCGCCGGCCCGGCCTGCCGCCGCTGTCAGGACGCTGGCGCGAGCAGCGTGCCCACGCCATACAGCCCCGCCAGGCTGCGCAGGGCGGCGGGCAGGCCTTGGACGGCAAAGGTCTTGCCATCGTCGATCGCTTCGCGCCGGCATTCGAGCAGCACCGCCAGCGCCGACGTGTCAAACACCGCCAGCGCATGGGCATCCACCATGACGCAGGGCTCGCGGTGCGCCTTCAGGCCCTGCAGCAGCATGTGCAGGCACACCGTGGCCTGGCGGTGGGTCAGTTCGGCGGGCAATACCAGCATGTCAGTGCCCCGTGGTGCCGCGCGCCGGCCGCGGCGCATGAAACCGGTGTGCCATTTCAGCCCTTGGCGCCGGCATTGCTCTTGTTGCGGGCCACCAGTGTCTCGATCAGGCCGTCGATGCCCTTGGTGTTGATCTCCTGCGCGAACTGGCCGCGGTAGGTTTCCACCAGCCACACGCCCAGCACGTTCAGGTTGTAGATTTTCCATCCCGCACCGTCGCCGGGGGTTTTTTCCAGCCGGTAGTCCAGCTGGATCGGATCGCCACGGCCGACGATTTCGGTGCGCACCAGCACGTCCTTGTCCTCCGGGGCGGCCCGCAGGGGCTTGACCTGGATGGTCTGGTCGTTCACCTGCGCCAGCGCCCCCGCGTAGGTGCGCACCAGCAGGACCTTGAACTCGTCCTGCAGGCGCTTTTGCTGCTCGGGGGTGGCCTGGCGCCAGCCGGGGCCCACCGCCGCGGCGGTCATGCGGCGGAAGTTCACGTTGGGCATCACGGTCTTGTCCACCAGCGCGATGATCTTTGCCAGGTCGCCGCTCTGGATGGCCTTGTCCGCCTTCACGGTGCTGAGCACATCGGCCGACAGGCGCTTGATCAGCGCATCGGGAGCTTCATCCGCGGCCAGGGCGGCCAGGGGCGCGGCGCCCAGCGCGGCCACGGCCGTCAGGCACAGGGCCATGTGGCCCAGGGTACGTCGGTTCATCGTCATGATGTCTTCTACTTTCTCGGGAGCTGCGGGTGCCGGTGGCACCCGGCGTTCATTCATTGTGGGCGGCCAGCGCAGGCCCCGTGCGTCGCGCGGGTTGCGGATTGCAAGCAAGTGCAACACGCCTGCCCCGGGCATGGCCCGCCACGGATTGCACCACCGCCTCAGCGCGGAGGCTCTTCGGGCAGCACGCCATCATTGGCGTTGCGCTCGTCCTTGTCATCGCCATTTTGCGCCGTGCCCGCCTGCTGCTGGCTGCGCACCTGCAGGAACACGTCGCGGGTGAAGCTGTACTTGTCCAGGGCGGCGCTGTCGAGCACGGACCCCGCGCGCAGCAGGTTGGCGCGCACATCCACGGCACGCAGTGCATACAGCGCATTGCGGGCCGATACCGGGTCCACATAGCTCACCGCATTGCCCTTCCAGTCGACGGGCAGGGCCAGCGTGTCGCGCACGGTGGAGGGGCCCAGGATCGGCAGCACCAGGTACGGGCCCGTGCCCATGCCCCAGTACCCCAGCGTGAGGCCGAAATCCTGCTTGTAGCGGTCGATGCCCAGTTCGCTGGCGATATCGAGCACGCCGCCCAGGCCCATGAAGGTGTTCACGTTGACGCGCATGAAGGTGGACGCGGCGGCTTCCGCCCGCAATTGCAGCACGTTGTTCACGAACGACCACACATCTCCCACGTTGGCGAAGAAGTTGCTGACGCCCGTGCGCACCGGTGCGGGCGTGGCTTCCTTGTAGGCAATCGCCACCGGCTTGAGCACCATCGCATCGACCTGCTCGTTGAAGTTGGTCATGCTGCGGTTGTAGGACTCCAGCGGGTCGCGCGGGTCCGGGTTGGCCACCGTGGCGCAGCCCGTGAGCAGTGCCGCTCCCAGCAGAAAGGCCAGCCACGCGGCGGCGCGGGCGGCGGGTTGGGAAAGCTTGGTCATCGTCGTCATTTCTTGTCACCTGCCCCTGCGGGCTTGCTGTTGCTGCCGTCTTCGGCCTTGTTGTAGAGGAATTGTCCGATCAGGTTCTCGAGGACCACGGCCGACTGCGTGGCGGTGACCATGTCGCCCGCCACCAGGTTCTTCTCGTCGGCACCGGCCTCGATGCCGATGTACTGTTCACCCAGCAGGCCGCTGGTGAGGATCTTGAGGGAGCTGTCCTTGGGGAAAGCGTAGCGGTTTTCCATCGCCAGCGTCACCCGCGCCTGGTAGGTCTTGTCGTCGAACGTGATGGACTCCACACGGCCCACCACCACGCCGGCACCGCGCACCGCGGCCTGGGGCTTGAGGCCGCCAATGTTGTCAAAGCGCGCGGTGATGCGGTAGCCGGGCTGGAAGTTCAGGCTCAGCAGGTTGGCCGACTGCAGCGCCAGGAAGACCAGCGCCACCGTGCCGAGCATGACGAACAGCCCTACCCAGAGATCGTTTTTGGATGGTTGCATTGTTTGATTTCTCCACTCCGGCGGCTTTTCGGGCCCGCCTCAGATACTGAACATCAGGGCCGTGAGCACGAAGTCCAGCGCCAGCACGGCCAGGGACGCCATGACCACCGTGCGGGTAGTGGCGCGCGCCACGCCTTCGGGCGTGGGCTTGGCGGCATACCCCTGCAGCAGCGCCACGAACGTGACGGTGAAGCCGAAGACCACGCTCTTGATCACGCCGTTGCCCAGATCGCGCCAGACGTCCACGCCGCCCTGCATCTGGCTCCAGAACGCCCCGTGGTCGACGCCGATCATGAGCACGCCCACGATCCACCCGCCAGCCACCCCCACGGCGCTGAACACCGCCGCCAGCAGGGGCATGGTGATCACACCGGCCCAGAACCGCGGCGCGAGGATGCGGCGCACCGGGTCCACGGCCATCATCTCCATGGCGGAAAGCTGCTCACCCGCGCGCATGAGGCCGATCTCGGCCGTGAGCGAGGTGCCCGCGCGGCCGGCGAACAGCAGGGCCGTCACCACGGGCCCGAGCTCACGCACCAGCGACAGCGCCACCAGCATCCCCAGGGCTTCGGAAGCCCCGTACCGCTGCAGCGTGTAGTAGCCCTGCAGGCCCAGGACAAAACCCACGAACAGGCCCGACACCGCGATGATGGCCAGCGAGTAGTTGCCCAGAAAATGGATCTGGTCGCGCACCAGCGATGGCCGCATGAAGGCCGCGCCCACCAGCTGCAGGAGCCGCGCGAACAGGCGGGCGGCCATGCCGATATCAGACAGTTTCTGGCGCACGGCGAAGCCCACGTCGGACGGCTTGTACCAGCTCATAGCACCCGCCCCCCGAACGGACCGAAGTCCTGCTCCACGGTCGGGCCCGCGTAGTGAAACGGCACGGGCCCGGTCGGCAGCGCGTTCACGAACTGGTGGACCAGCGGGTCGGCGCTCGCCCGCACCTCGTCGGGCGTGCCCTGCGCGGCCACCACGCCCGCGCCCAGAATGATCACATGGTCCGCAAGCCGGAAGGTCTCTTCCAGGTCGTGCGAGACCACGATGCTCGTGAGGCCCAGGGCATCGTTGAGCTGACGGATCAGCTGCGCCGCCGTCCCCAGGGAAATGGGGTCCAGCCCCGCAAACGGCTCGTCATACATCACCAGTTCGGGGTCCAGCGCAATGGCACGCGCCAGCGCCACGCGCCGCGCCATGCCCCCGGAAATCTGGCTGGGCATCAGGTCGCGCGCGCCGCGCAGGCCCACGGCATGGAGCTTCATCAGCACCACGTCCCGGATCAGCGCCTCGGACAGGTCGGTGTGCTCGCGCAGCGGGAACGCCACGTTCTCGAACACGCTCAGATCCGTGAACAGCGCCCCGAACTGGAACAGCATGCCCATGCGGCGGCGCGCTGCATAGAGCTGGTGGGTGTCCATGCGCCCCACGTCGTCGCCATTCAGGAGCACCTGGCCAGCCTGCGCGCACTGCTGGCCGCCGATCAGGCGCAGCACCGTGGTCTTGCCCCCTCCGGAGGCACCCATCAGCGCCGTCACCTTGCCCCTGGGCACCGCCAATGTCACGTCGCGCAGGATGACGCGGTCACCGTAGGAGAACGTGACATTGCGCAATTCGGCAAGGCAGGAAGACTCAGGCATGCAATGGAAGGGGTTCGGAAATCCGGAGAACGGGCGGCCGCGACGCATGGGAACATGCTGCGCTCACACAGCGGCGATGGTAGCCGAAGAAACATACATTCATGTATGTTTGCGTTTCAACGCCGCCGCCGGCGGGGCCACGGGAGCTATCCCGCGTGCGGCAACCCCCGATTGACAGGCACCGATTGACAGGCACCGATTGTGCCAATAAAGGCCGCCATCCGCTGCGCTCTGCTCCAAGGCCCTGACCGACGGGCGTCCTGGCCGCGCCGGTGGCGCTGCCGCTCCCTCGGGCGAAAAAAAACGGCGCCCCAGGGCGCCGTTGTTGCAGTGCGACACTGCCTCAGCGCGGCAGGTCGGAATATCCCATCAGGAACTCATCCACGGCACGGGCGGCCTGGCGGCCTTCACGAATGGCCCACACCACCAGCGACTGGCCCCGGCGGATGTCGCCGGCGGCAAACACCTTGGGCGCGTTGGTCGCGTAGCCGCCATCGAAGTCCGTGGTGGCGCGGGCGTTGCCGCGGGCATCCTTGTCCACGCCAAACGCCTCCAGCACGGCAGCCACGGGGCTCACGAAGCCCATGGCCAGCAGCACGAGGTCCGCCTTGAGGATCTGCTCGGAGCCGGCCACCTCGACCATCTTGCCGTCCTTCCACTCGACGCGCACGGTCTTGAGGCCGGTGACTTTGCCGGACTTTCCGTCTTTCCCGTCGCCGATGAACTCCTTGGTGGAGATCGCGAACTCGCGCTCGCAGCCCTCTTCATGGCTGGAGCTGGTGCGCAGCTTGATCGGCCAGTAGGGCCAGGTCATGGGGCGGTTTTCTTCTTCGGGGGGCTGGGGCATCAGCTCGAACTGCGTGACGCTCGCCGCACCGTGGCGGTTGCTCGTGCCCACGCAGTCGCTGCCGGTGTCGCCGCCGCCGATCACGATGACGTGCTTGCCGTCGGCGCGCAGCTGTCCCTTGAGCTTGTCGCCCGCGTTGACCTTGTTCTGCTGGGGCAGGAATTCCATGGCGAAGTGGATGCCGTCGAGGTCGCGGCCCGGCACGGGCAGGTCGCGCGACTGCTCGGCGCCGCCGGTCAGCAGCACGGCGTCGAACTCCTTGTGGAGCTGCTCGGGCGTGACGGTTTCCTTGGCCCAGTTGGTGACCTTGGAGCCCTTGCCCAGGCCGTCCTTGGGCGCGCCCACGAACACGCTGGTGCGAATGACCACGCCTTCGGCTTCGAGCTGCTTGACGCGGCGGTCGATGTGCGACTTCTCCATCTTGAAGTCCGGGATGCCGTAGCGCAGCAGGCCGCCCACGCGGTCATTCTTCTCGAACAGCGTGACGCTGTGTCCAGCGCGCGCCAGTTGCTGCGCGGCCGCCATGCCGGCTGGGCCCGAGCCCACCACGGCCACCTTCTTGCCGGTCTGGTGCTTGGCAGGACGCGCCTGCACCCAGCCTTCGTCCCAGGCCCGGTCGATGATGGCGTGCTCGATGGACTTGATGCCCACGGCGTCGTCGTTCACGTTGAGCACGCAGGCCGCCTCGCAAGGCGCCGGGCAGATGCGACCGGTGAACTCGGGGAAGTTGTTGGTGCTGTGCAGCACCTCGATCGCGCTCTTCCAGTCCTGGTGGTACACCAGGTCGTTGAAGTCCGGAATGATGTTGTTGACCGGGCAGCCGTTGTTGCAGAACGGCGTGCCGCAGTCCATGCAGCGCGCGCCCTGCACCTTGGCCTGGCTCTCGTCGAGGCCGATGACGAATTCCTTGTAGTGCTTCAAGCGCTCGGGCACGGGCTTGTAGCCCTCTTCGATGCGCTCGTATTCCATGAAGCCGGTAGTTTTTCCCATGACGATGTCCTTGTCTATGAATGCTGTGCTGGTCTCTGCGGCATCGCCTTACTTGGCGGGGACCGCTTCTTTTTTGGTAGCAGCTACCGCTGGCGTAGCGGACTCCTCCAGCACTTTTCGTTCATAAATTTCAGCCAACGCACGCTTGTACTCGGTCGGGAAGACCTTGACGAACTTGCTGCGCGATGCCGCCCAGTTGTCCAGGAGCTCGCGCGCACGCTTGCTGCCCGTCCAGCGGTTGTGGTCCTCCAGCAGCTTCTTGAGCTGCGCCTCGTCGGTCTGGCCGTTGTGCCAGATGGCGCGGGGCACGCTGGCCTTCTGCTCTTCAGCCGGAAGGATGCGCTCCAGGCTGACCATGGCCATGTTGCAGCGCGTGTCGAACTGGCCGTCCTCGTCATAGACATATGCCACACCGCCGCTCATGCCCGCGGCGAAGTTGCGGCCCGTCTTGCCCAGCACCACCACCGTGCCGCCGGTCATGTACTCGCAACCGTGGTCGCCCGTGCCTTCGACCACCGCCGTGGCACCCGACAGGCGCACCGCGAAGCGCTCGCCCGCCACACCGCTGAAGAAGGCTTCACCCGTGGTGGCACCGTACATCACGGTGTTCCCCACGATGGTGTTGCGCACCGCGTCGCCGCGGAAGTCGATGCTGGGGCGCACGATCACGCGGCCGCCCGACAGGCCCTTGCCCGTGTAGTCGTTGGCGTCGCCGATCAGGTACAGCGTGATGCCGCGCGTGAGGAACGCACCGAACGACTGCCCGCCCGTGCCTTCGAGCTGGATGCGGATGGTGTCGTCCGGCAGGCCCTCGGGGTGCACGCGCGTCACGGCACCGGAGAGCATGGCGCCCACGGAGCGGTTCACGTTGCGCGCCACCTCGATGAATTGCACGCGCTCGCCCTTTTCAATCGCGGGCTTGCTGCGCTCGATGAGCTTGCGGTCCAGTGTGTGCTCGATGTTGTGGTCCTGCACGTCCACGTGGAAGCGCGGCACATCGGCGGGCACGTTGGGCTGGGCGAACAGGCGGCTGAAGTCCAGGCCACGTGCCTTCCAGTGTTCCAGTCCCTGGCGCATGTCGAGCAGATCGGTGCGGCCGATCAGGTCGTCGAACTTGCGAATGCCCAGCTGGGCCATGATCTGGCGCACTTCTTCGGCGATGAAGAAGAAGTAGTTGACCACGTGCTCGGGCTTGCCCGAGAACTTGGCGCGCAGCGCGGGGTCCTGCGTGGCCACACCCACCGGGCAGGTGTTCAGGTGGCACTTGCGCATCATGATGCAGCCCTCGACCACCAGGGGTGCCGTGGCGAAACCGAACTCGTCGGCACCGAGCAGCGCGCCGATGGCGACGTCGCGGCCAGTCTTCATCTGGCCGTCGGCCTGCACGCGCACGCGGCCGCGCAGGCGGTTAAGCACCAGGGTCTGCTGGGTTTCGGCCAGGCCGATTTCCCAGGGGCCGCCAGCATGCTTGATGGACGACCAGGGCGATGCGCCCGTGCCGCCGTCATGGCCGGCGATCACGAGGTGGTCACTCTTGCACTTGGTCACACCCGCGGCGATGGTGCCCACGCCGACTTCGGACACCAGCTTGGTGCTGATGCTGGCGTGCGGCGCCACGTTCTTCAGGTCGTGGATGAGCTGGGCCAGATCTTCGATGGAGTAGATGTCATGGTGCGGCGGGGGCGAGATCAGGCCCACGCCGGGCACGCTGTGGCGCAGCTTGCCGATGTAGTTGGAGACCTTGCCGCCCGGCAGCTGGCCGCCTTCGCCGGGCTTGGCGCCCTGGGCCATCTTGATCTGGATCTGGTCGGCCGACGACAGGTATTCGGCCGTGACCCCGAAGCGGCCCGAAGCCACCTGCTTGATGCGGCTGCGCAGGGAGTCGCCATCCTGCAAGGGCAGGTCGACTTCGACGTTCTCGGCGCCGATCACGCTCTTGAGCGTATCGCCCTGCTTGATCGGGATGCCCTTGAGTTCGTTGCGGTAGCGCGCGGCGTCCTCGCCGCCCTCGCCGGTGTTGCTCTTGCCGCCGATGCGGTTCATGGCCACGGCCAGCGTGGCATGCGCCTCGGTGGAGATGGAGCCCAGGGACATGGCGCCCGTGGCGAAGCGCTTGACGATCTCCTTGGCGGGCTCGACCTCGTCCACGGGGATGGCCTTGGCAGGGTCGATCTTGAACTCGAACAGGCCGCGCAGCGTCATGTGGCGCTTGCTCTGGTCGTTGATGATCTGGGCGTATTCCTTGTACGTGTTCCAGTTGTTGGCGCGCGTGCTGTGCTGCAGCTTGGCGATCGCATCGGGGCTCCACATGTGCTCTTCGCCACGGGCGCGCCAGGCATATTCGCCACCGGCGTCCAGCATGGTCTCGAGCACCGGGTCGTCACCGAAGGCGGCCTTGTGCATGCGGATGGCTTCCTCGGCGATCTCGAAGACGCCGATGCCTTCCACGCGGCTGGCGGTGCCGGTGAAGTACTTGCCCACGGTTTCCGTGTTCAGGCCGATGGCCTCGAACAGCTGGGCACCGCAGTAGCTCATGTACGTGCTCACGCCCATCTTGGACATGATCTTGGACAGGCCCTTGCCGATGGCCTTGACGTAGTTGTAGATGGCCTTGTCGGCCGACAGGTCGCCCGCGAGGTCCTTGTGCATGTCGGCCAGGGTTTCCATGGCCAGGTAGGGGTGCACGGCCTCGGCGCCGTAGCCGCCCAGCACGGCGAAGTGGTGCACTTCGCGCGCGGTGCCGGTCTCGACCACCAGGCCGGCCGTGGTGCGCAGGCCTGCGCCCACCAGATGCTGGTGGATGGCCGACAGGGCCAGCAGCGCGGGGATGGCCACCTGGGTGGCGCTCACGGCACGGTCGCTGACGATCAGGATGTTGGCGCCGCCCTTGATGGCGTCCACGGCCTGCGCGCACAGCGAGGCGAGCTTGGCTTCCACGCCTTCACGGCCCCAGTCCAGGGGGTAGGTGATGTCGATGGTCGCGCTCTTGAACTTGCCTTGCGTGTATTTTTCGATGTCGCGCAGCTTGGCCATGTCGGCAAAGTCGAGCACGGGCTGGCTCACCTCGAGCCGCATCGGTGGGTTGACCTGGTTGATGTCCAGCAGGTTGGGCTTGGGGCCGATGAAGCTGTTGAGCGACATCACGATGGCTTCGCGGATCGGGTCGATGGGCGGGTTGGTCACCTGCGCGAACAGCTGCTTGAAGTAGTTGTACAGCGGCTTGTTCTTGCCCGAGAGCACGGCCAGCGGGCTGTCGTTGCCCATGGAGCCGATGCCTTCTTCGCCGTTCCTGGCCATAGGCGCCATCAGGAACTTGATGTCTTCCTGGGTGTAACCGAAGGCCTGCTGACGGTCGAGCAGCGGCAAGGGTGCGGCCTCAGGGGTGGACGCGGTGTCGGTGCCCACGCTGTCGAGCTTGATGCGCAGGTTCTCGATCCACTGCTTGTAGGGCTTGGTGTTGACGATGTTGGCTTTCAGTTCGTCGTCGTCGATCATGCGACCCTGTTCCAGGTCGATCAGGAACATCTTGCCGGGCTGAAGGCGCCACTTGCGCACGATCTTGTTCTCGGGGATGGGCAGCACGCCGGATTCCGAGCCCATGATGACCAGGTCGTCATCGGTGATGCAGTAGCGCGAGGGGCGCAGGCCGTTGCGGTCCAGCGTGGCGCCGATCTGACGGCCGTCGGTGAACACGATGGACGCCGGGCCGTCCCAGGGCTCGAGCATGGCGGCGTGGTATTCATAGAAGGCGCGGCGGCGCTCGTCCATGGTGGTGTGCTGCTCCCAGGGCTCTGGGATCATCATCATCACGGCCTGGCTGATGGGATAGCCGGCCATGGTCAGCAGCTCCAGGCAGTTGTCGAACGTGGCGGTGTCGGACTGGTCAGCGAAGCTGATGGGATAGAGCTTTTGCAGGTCGGCCGCGAGCACGGGCGAGGCCATCACGCCTTCGCGCGCCTTCATCCAGTTGTAGTTGCCCTTGACGGTGTTGATTTCACCGTTGTGCGCCACGTAGCGGTACGGGTGGGCCAGGGGCCACTCGGGGAATGTGTTGGTGGAAAAACGCTGGTGCACCAGGCCCACGGCCGAGATGCAGCGCTCGTCCTGCAGATCCAGGTAGTAGGTGCCCACCTGGTCGGCCAGCAGCAGGCCCTTGTAGACCACGGTGCGGCTGGACATGCTCGGCACGTAGTACTCTTTGCTGTGCTTGAGCTTCAGCGCCTGGATGTTGGCGCTGGCGGTCTTGCGGATCACGTACAGCTTGCGCTCCAGCGCGTCCTGCACGATCACATCGTTGCCACGGCCGATGAACACCTGGCGCAGGATGGGCTCCTTCTTGCGCACGGTGGGCGACATGGGCATGTCGCGGTTCACCGGCACATCGCGCCAGCCGAGCAGCACCTGGCCTTCGGCCCTGATGGCGCGCTCCATCTCCTGCTCGCAAGCCAGGCGCGAGGCATGCTCCTTGGGCAGGAAGATCATGCCCACGCCGTATTCACCGGCGGCGGGCAGCGTGACGCCCAGCTTCGCCATTTCTTCGCGGTACAGCGCGTCGGGAATCTGGATCAGGATGCCGGCACCGTCACCCATAAGCTTGTCGGCACCCACCGCCCCGCGGTGGTCGATGTTCTCCAGGATCTTCAGGGCCTGCGTCACGATGTCGTGGCGCTTTTCACCCTTGATGTGGGCCACGAAGCCGAGCCCGCAGGCGTCGTGTTCGTTACCCGATGAATACAAACCGTGTTGTTGCAGATGCTGGATCTCGGCAGCCGTGGTCATGGCGCACTCCTCATATTTTTCGCAGGGAGTGGAAGATTAGTGCATTGCAACATCTTTTGGCAAGCACATTAATTAGGGTCAGATTCTTAATCAATAGCTACAGATCAGCTCATCATTTTTATTGGGGACACATAATTTTTGGTAGCCATAGACCCGATGCGGCCTTATGCATGGCCACGAATCATTCAGATTTTTTGTGAAGCGCCGGCCGTCCCGCCTGTCCCCGGGTCACCCGACGCGGAGTGTGTTTTTGCAACTCTTGCACAAAGCCGGGGTCGCCCAGCGCCCAGCCGCTGAGCACGGATGACGTCAGCGCGGCCTGCTCTTGCGATCCGATGCCCGCCTGAACCAGTGCGGCGTACGCCGCCTCGCGCGCAAACGGCGTGTTGCCCAGCGCCCAGTACAGGGCATGGGGCGTGAGCAGGCGGTCGTGGCGCAGGCCCAGCCAATGGGCGTGGCTGGACCACACGTAGTCGCAGGCCTGCACCACCTGCCCCGTGCGCACGGGGTTCAGATCGAGGTAGACCATGCACGGAAGCAGGTACCGCTCAGGCTGCAGCACCGTGGAGCGGTAGCGCCCCTCCCACAACGTACCGGTGCGGGCATGGCGACGGTTGAAATACTGCACATAGCGCCGCCCCACCGCCTGCATCATCTGCGGCAAGCCATCGACGGTGGTGGGAGTTGCCAGCAGATGGAAGTGGTTGTCCATCAGCACATAGGCATGCACAGCCACCCCGTATTTCTGAGCGTTGTCCGCCAGCAGCAATAGCATGCTCTCGAAGTCTTCGTGGTCGATGAAGATGCTTTGGCGGTTGTTTCCACGCTGGATGACGTGGTGCAGATGACCGGGCAAGGTCAGGCGTGGCAGGCGGGCCATGGATGTCGATGGGAGCAAGGATGGGGGGCGATCATAAATCCGTCCCCGATTATCCCGTCCAGGCGGAGCCCTGCGTGCGGTGCGAGGCTAGTGTGGCACTGCATCCGCAGCCACTGGCGTATCGCCAGCCTGCGGCTTCAATCCAAAACGCGCCCCCAGCGTCCTGTCGAGCCCGAACTCTTCCAGAATGGCGCGCAGCCGATCCGAGGCGCTGCGCTTTTTCTGGCCTGTGTACCGGGCAATGATGAGCTCGTTCTTCATGCTGTGCTCCCAGCCCACCAACTCCGTCACCGTGACCTGGTAGCCACTGGCCTCCAGGTACAGGCAGCGCAGCACATTGGTGACCTGGCTTCCCAGCTCGCGGGTGTGCAGCGGATGGCGCCAGAGCTCGGCCAGTGGCGTGCGCGCCAGCTGCAGGGCCTTGCCCCGGCGCAGGCAGGCGGCCATTTCGGCCTGGCAGCAAGGCACCAGCACCATGGCCCGGGCGTTTTTCTGCAGGCCGAAGGCGATGGCATCGTCGGTGGCCGTGTCACAGGCATGCAGGGCGGTGACCACGTCGATGTGGGCTGGCAATTCATCTGCGCCAGTGGATTCCGCCACGGACACATTCAGGAACGACATGCGCTGAAAGCCCAGCTTGTGCGCCAGCACACGCGACTTTTCCACGAGCTCGGCGCGCGTCTCCACGCCGTAGATATGGCCACGCCCGAGCGCCTTGAAATACAGGTCATACAGGATGAAGCCCAGGTACGACTTGCCCGCGCCATGGTCTGCGAGCGTGGGCCCCTGGCTGGTGGTGGACAGCTCTGCGAGCAGTGGTTCGATGAAGTTGAACAGGTGGTACACCTGCTTGAGCTTGCGCCGCGAGTCCTGATTGAGGCGCCCATCGCGCGTGAGGATGTGCAGTTCCTTGAGCAATTCCACGGATTGGCCTGGCCGCAGCTCGGACAGTTCCCCGGTCGGGGCAGCCTTGGCCTTAGCGTCAGCACCACTACCCGAGGAGTTCGGCGCCTGGGAATGGGTGCGGGCAGCTTTCTCTTTCGCGGCTTTCGTCATTGCCATGGTCCTCGCTCCGTGTCTTTTACCGCTGGCGGCGCCGGCAGGGAGGCCCCAGGCCCTACGCTCAGAGCGGCCCAACCCGACATGCCTAGTTCTTGCAAAACCTCGATGTTCCGCTCGAAGATCGTTTCCGCCTCGGGGAACACCTCGACAGCGCGGTCGATGCTCTCTTCGCGCAGCAGGTGCAACGTGGGATAGGGTGAGCGGTTGGTGCAGTTGGTCACATCGTCCTCCCGCGTACCCGCAAACTGGAACTGCGGGTGAAAGCTGGCGATCTGCAGCGTGCCTTCCATGCCCACTTCTTCCAGCACGGCCTCCGCCTCTTCCAGGAAGTCGTTGAAATCCAGGAAATCATGGAGGCAATGGGGAAGGATCAGCAGCGTGGTGTCTCGCACCTCGGAAGGAATAGCCGCCAGGGCGGCAAGTTCACTGCGCAGTACCTCCAGAATCGTTGCCAGATCCCCAGTCAGCGCTACCGCGTAGTGAATCTGCCCCTTCACGTGAACGCCCTTTGCAAAGGGGCACAGGTTGAGGCCGATCACCGCCCGCTCGAGCCACTGGACCGTGTCGCGAATGAACAATGCGGCAGGCTCCTCGGAGCCCACCGTAGCCGTGGAAGGGAATGAAGTCATGGGGAGGCGCGCGAAGCGCAATGAAGTGCCTGCGGATTTTACCGGGCGCCATTGCCTCCGGCGACAGCCTCCGCCTGCAACGACACGCCCCACATGCGCACAGCCGCGCGCAGCCCTCAGTCGAGAAGTCGCCGCCCAGTAAGGCGCTCATGTTCGCGCGCCGCAAATCGGTCGGTCATGCCCGCAATGAAATCCGCCACCGCCCGTGCCCTCAACGGGCCCTGGTCTGCCGAGGCCTGCTCCGCGAAAGCTGCCTTCATCTCTTGCGGCGACACCGTGTAAGCCGCGAACAAGTCGCGAACCACTTCCTGCGCGCGGCCCGTGGTCTCCATCACACGCGGATGGCGGTACAGATTCTTGAAAAGAAACCGCTTGAGAACCTGGGAGCGCTCCCGCATGCCATCACTGAACATCACCAGCGCGGGGGCTTGGCGAACTCCATCGACGCTGGCCGGGCCATGCCGTGCAAGCGCCGTCCGCGTGGTGTCGATCACGTCATAGACCTGCGCGCTGAGCATGCGCCGTATGGCCTCGTACAGCAGGCGCCGCTGGCGTGGCAGCTGGGCAAGGTCCGGATGCTCCGACTCGGCAGCAGCCCGGTACTCGTCGAACAATGGCACATCCTGCAACTGGTCCAGCGTGATCAGCCCCGAGCGCACACCGTCGTCGATATCGTGCGCGTTGTAGGCGATCTCGTCTGCCAGATTGCACAGCTGTGCCTCCAGGCTCGGCTGTTCGTGGCGCAAGAACCTCGCACCGACGCCATCGGGTTCTTCGTCTTCCAGCTGCCGGGCGTGCTGCCGGGAACAATGCTTGAGAATCCCTTCCCGCGTTTCGAACGTGAGATTCAGCCCGTCATACTGTGGATAGCGCTCCTCCAGCTTGTCCACCACGCGCAAGCTCTGCAGGTTGTGCTCGAAGCCCCCGTGCTCGGCCATGCAGCCATGCAGCGCGTCCTGGCCAGCATGCCCGAAGGGCGTGTGGCCCAGATCGTGCGCCAACGAAATGGCCTCCACCAGATCTTCATTGATGCGCAGGGACCGTGCGATGGAACGCCCCAACTGGGCGACCTCCAGGGAGTGGGTCAACCGGGTGCGAAACAGATCTCCTTCGTGATTCAGAAACACCTGCGTCTTATAGACCAGCCGCCGAAACGCTGTGGAGTGAACAATTCGATCCCGATCCCTCTGGTACTCCGTCCGCGTAGGCGCAGCTGCCTCAGGATAGCGCCGCCCACGGCTCACTGCGGGGTCGCAGGCATAGGGGCGGAGATCCGAGTTGCGCCCCCAATTGGGGGCCAGCGCTCCGTCTTTATCGAGCATTTCTAGCTACAAAAAAATAGCAGCAATCGGCATTGCAATTGCATCGCGTTTGTATCACTTGCAGCAGGCATCGATCACGTCACGCACCAGACGGTCGGGCGCGGAACGCAGGGCAGCTCGGCCGGGACCATCGATGACGACAAAACGAATTTCGCCTGCTTCCGATTTCTTGTCCACGCGCATCAGCTCCAGGTAGCGTCCCGCGTTGTCGTTTGAATCAAGCACTGGTCCTTGGGTGGGCAGCCCAGCGCGGGCGATCAGCACCGTGAGTCGCTGCACAAAGGCCGCATCCACAAGACCCAGGCGATGCGACAGCTCAGCTGCCATCACCATACCGGCTCCCACACCTTCACCATGCAACCAAGCGCCATATCCCATTCCGGCTTCGATCGCATGTCCAAAGGTGTGGCCAAAATTCAGAATGGCACGCAAGCCCGATTCACGTTCGTCCTGCCCCACCACCCATGCCTTTATCTCACAACTGCGACGCACGGCGTGGACCAGCGCAGCGCGGTCGCGCGCCAGCAGGGCATCGATATGGGCTTCAAGCCATTCCATGAAAGCCATGTCCGCGATCGGTCCATACTTGATTACTTCCGCCAGACCCGCGCTGAGTTCGCGCGGAGGCAGCGTGTCGAGCACATCCAGATCGCACACCACCAGCTGAGGCTGATAAAACGCGCCGATCATGTTCTTGCCTTGCGGATGGTTGATCGCCGTTTTGCCCCCCACGGATGAATCCACCTGCGCCAGTAACGTGGTCGGCACCTGCACGAATGGCACACCACGCATGTAGCTCGCAGCGGCGAAGCCGGTCATATCACCCACTACACCACCACCGAGCGCAAACAGGACCGTCTTGCGGTCGCAGCCGCGCTCCAGCAGCACATCAAAAATCTTCTGCAGGGTCTGCCAGTCCTTGTGTGCTTCGCCATCCGGCAACCGTACCTCATGAACCTGCGGGTAGCGCTCCGACAGCGCGGCCCTCAGTGCCGCCATGTAGAGCGGGGCGACCGTTGTATTGCTCACAATCAATGCGGCACCGGCGCGCGGCAGGCCATCATAAGTGGTGGCACTACTCAATAGGCCACCGCCAATCGCAATGCGATAGCTGCGGTCACCTAAGTCAATAGCGACTTCTTGGGCAGTAAGGGACATAAAAAAAGGTATTTTTACGACGACGCGATGCTTCGTCGCCAAAGCTATTGTGCATGCTGGAGATGCCGGGGACAAATCAATCCCGGCAAGAGCGTCCACATACGCCCTGTGGCGAGAAAGATTCGCCCCGACGGGTGTGTGTGTGCACCAACCATGCTAAGCAAGACCTCCACCTCGCCTGACAAAAACCAATCTGGAGAAGATGCTAGTCAGGAGCCAGAATCACCCGGTCGCTCAAACTCGAGACGAAAAAATCCCCGGACATGCCGGGGATAAAGTCATAGAAATTCTGATTAATTACCTGCCACCCTCCATCTCTCTCAGGGGTGGCGGGCTAGCTACTCAGGGGCACGTGTAATCTTCCGGCACACCACCAGGAGGTATTGGTCCGGTCACAACGTCAATATTGAACGTGCGAGTCACCGACGTCGCCCCCTTCGTCGCCGTGACCAAGAATCGTTGGCTACCGCAATTAGTCACCTTCGGTACGCCATTCAAAACGCCAGCCGTAGGCGATGTTCCTGCAGTCAACCACGCTGGCAAACCGCCAAAGGACCACGTCACACCCGTTGTCGACGAGACGAACGAATAAGTGAAGTTTTTCCCGACAGGCGCAGATCCCAGCGAGCAAACTGCCGTAGAGTTGCAATCGCCGATGGCAAAATCTTCTGGCAGGCCGCCGACCACCTTGAATGTAATCGTGGCAGTTGCAGATATCTTGTTCTTATCAGTGGCAGTGACCGTAACACGGTACTCACGCTCTGCCGCATCCTGGCTTACCGTACCGCTCAGAATACCCGTACTCGCATCCACGGTGAGCCCTGTAGGCAGGCCAGTAGCCGCCCAGGTGAAGGGTGGCAAACCGTTCTTCGCCTCCAAGTATGCCGTGAATGGGATACCCTTAGTAATGGTTCCTAGATCCTTATTATCGATCGTAGGCGCAACTGTACGTGCCGCCATCACTTGAATCGGGAGAATGCCAACCATCGGATCCGAGATGCCGTTGCTTACATTGTTGTCAGCACGATCAGCAGTCATTTCCAGGAAGATCGTGCCGGTTTCCGTACCGCTCAGCAGCGAAAAGAGTGCAACCCCGCCAATCGAAGGCAACTGAAGCACACTGCCACTCTGGCTCCCCGCAACCAAACGGGCGCCTACGGCTGCGTCGGTTCCCGAGAGAATACGAACCTGTACATTCGAACCCGACGTGCTGCCAGTTGGCTGATTCGCATCATCCATGACAAACGCCTGAATGGCCATTTGATTCAGAATACCGTTCGCATTGAACTTGGTTCCCAGAATATCATTGACTTGGGCTGCCAGACGGACGCTGGCAGGCTTGCCCGTTGCACCTCCAACGGAAATCTCCACGCTGGCTGATCTTTGTTGCTTATCAAGAGGGTCTTGAACCGTACACGTAATGCGGGCATTTCCCGCCTGGTCCCCTGCATGGAAATGAAAAGAATTGCCACCAGCGTTTGAGCCTAGCGTAATATTTCGATATGCGCTAGGAACTTTAACCGTCCCACCATTGCCATCATCAACTTCTGTTTCGTGCTCCGATTTACCATCCAGATAATACAGCGCACCGGAATCCAAACCTCCCGCGACATTACATGCAAAAATATCCTCGCCACCAGGTATTGGCAAATTTCCTTTTCGGGCTTCAACGTAAAGAGTTGTTGTGTAGGGTCGGTAAGCACCAAGACCGGGCAGCGCGTCGGCGATATTGATCGGCAACTGTGCCTTGTCCGCACGTAAAGTAATGGTGTAGTGCTCCTGGGTTTCACCCGGGCTTCCACCACCTCCACCACACGCCGACAGCGCAATGGTTGTTGCGATCATGAGAGTTTTGAATCTTTTCTGCATTTTCTTTCCCTATAAATTTGCATCAACGAACCGCAGTACGTTCAGTAATTACCTTGGGCGTAATAAATATGAGCATTTCCTGCTTATTTGCCTGCTTGGTTTTTGTTTTAAATAAATTTCCGACACCTGGGATGTCTCCCAAAAACGGAACTTTGGCCTCTGCATCATCTTCAAAAAGTTCAAAAATCCCGCCAATCACAACCGTTCCGCCATTTTCAACCAATACCTGGGTTTTAATATGTTTGGTATTAATTGCCCGTACATTCTGAAGAATTTCCCCTGGACTGTCTTTGTTAACATCCAGATCAAGAATGATATTTCCTTCAGGGGTTATCTGAGGCAGGACCTCCAACTTCAACACAGCCTTTTTAAAGGCTATGACGGTTCCGCCATTAGGAGCAGTCACTGGATAAGGAAATTCCGTACCCTGCTCTATCGATGCCTTGGTCTGATCTGCAGTCACAACCCGGGGACTGGAGACAATCTTGCCTTTCCCATCAGCTTCCATCGCCGATATTTCAAGGTTCAAGAATCGATTGGCCGCGGAATTGAAAATAGATATTGCAAAACTAGCTGGATCGAATCCACCTTGCGCCTGTGCAGGTAGATTAACAAAGTTACCCAAGGTATTTGCAGTCCCGCCCGCACCAGAGGATGCGACAGCGTTGCTGTAGCTAGTGCCGAAAGCAACACTATTACCACCGCCAAGGTTGTACCCGCCTGTCCCGCCACGATTAGCGCGCAGATCTGTCCCACCCAAGCGAACACCCAGCGAACGCCCAAAAGTATCGGAAGCCTCGACAATTCTTGCCTCAATCATCACTTGCCGAACAGCGACATCCAGAGTCAACAGCAACTGGCGAACTTCCTCTAACTTGCTCGCAGTATCAGTCACAAACAGTTGATTGGTTCTGGGTTCGGCAATTGCACTCCCTCTCTCAGAAAGGAATCTATTTGATGTCCCTCCGGATCCCCCACCGCTACTTGACGCAGTCAATTGGGTGACCATGTCCACCGCCTTGGCATAGTTCATTTGAAATGCCTGAGTCCTTAGCGGTTCCAGCTTTTGAATCGCCAGCGCGGATTCATAGTCCTTTTTTGTCCGATCATCAATTTCATCTTTGGGGGCAATCCACAAAACCGTTCCTGATTTACGCATGCCAAGGCCCTTGGCATCCATGATGATTTGGAGTGCTTGATCCCAGGGCACATCTTTGAGGCGGAGAGTTAGTGAGCCCGAGACGGTGTCCGAGGTAACAATATTGAAATTTGTAAAATCAGCTATCACTTGCAAAAGTGAGCGAACTTCAATGTTCTGGAAGTTAAGCGACAACTTCTCTCCATTGAACCCAGGACCTTGAGTAAGCTTGTTCAGATCCACTTTCTTTTGGCGAATCTCAATTACAAACTGGCTATCACTTTGATATGCACTGTGCTCCCAATCGCCAACGGGATCGATCGTCATCCGCACTCTTTCACCTTGCTGCATGGTCGTAATGGCTTGCACAGGCGTACCAAAATCACCTACATCCAAGCGACGGCGCAGACCTTCCGGCAAAGAAGACTTCAGAAAATCGACGACCAAGCCCTTGCCCTGTTGGCGTATGTCAACCCCAACCTGACTGGATGGAAGCGTCACGATGACCCGTCCGGAGCCATCGCTTCCCCGCCTGAAATCCACGTCTTTTAATGTTTGAATATCATTATTTGCAGGATCCGAAAACGTTAGCGCCTGAGAAGGCTGGGATGCGGAATACGCTGAAGGAGCTGTTGCCAAAGAAATCAACAACGAGTTTCCTTGGATTTCAGCTTGATAGGATGTCGATTGCTTCAAATTAAGAACAACCCGAGACCGATCGCCAGCTTGAACCACATTGACAGATTTTACATTCCCCTGACCGACTTCGATATTGTTTTTTCCGATTGCATTCGATGCACCAGGAAAATCCAAGGCAATGCGCGGAGGCGTTTGAATCGCAAAGCCTGTTGGAATTTCCTTAAGAGGTTCCGCAAAATCAATACGTATGACGTCCACACCGTTTTGCACGCTCCCCGTCACAGAACGGATAACAGTATCTGCAAGAACCTCAAGAGGAGCCAGAATTGCGATTGAGAACCCAATCGCAATTCGGCAGATTTTTACTATGTAAGCTTTCGAGTATTTCATTTTTTGCCCTCTTGCAGATCCAGCGAAACTGCGCGCTCGACCCAGTCACCTGTAGCGTCCTGCACGATCTCTCGCAGTTGAATTGAATTTTCGGTTATTTTTGTTATTTTCCCGTAATTTTGCCCGATATAATTTCCAACTCGTACCTGATAAAGTAATTTGTCAACCTTTAAAAGTGCGGTGGGCATTCCTTTTTTATCCAGGCTACCGACCATGGCCATGACATCCAACGGATAAGCCTCGAGCGGCTCTTTTCGTCTAGCCATCTCTGGCGCGATGAGAGCGGCGTTTGAAGTAGATTGCGTAGACTCCCGGCGTAGCGCCTGCGTCAATTTCACCGCGTTAAAAGGCTCCACGCCCGAATCCATCGAATAGGCCTGAGGAATGAATTGCTTCGGTTCGGTCAACGGAGTAATGCGAGGCTTGGTTGTCGCGCGCAATTCAGACATCCATTGGCGCAACTCTTCGTCGCCCGATGATCCACAGCCGCTCAATAATAAAGAGACGAAAACCAACCCAGTCAGTTTATAAGACGTCATTTTTTATTAGCCTTTATCGCCTGCTTCTGAGCCTGAATTTCTTCGGGATCAAGATACCTGAAAGTACGCGCCGTCGCTTCCATTGTCAGGACTCCGTTTGCATCCTTTGCAACGGGATTTATTGATATATTATTAAGAGTGACAATTCGAGAAAGATGAGCGATATCTGATGCGAACGCCCCCATATCATGGTACTTCCCCGTGACACGCACCTGGATTGGTAACTCGGCATAATACTCCCTTGCGACCACTTGCCCCGGTCGAAACAGGTCGAACTGCAAGCTCCGACCGAGCCCCGCCTGATTGATATCGGACAAGAGCGCCGCCATCTCAGCCTTGCTAGGCAGCTGTTTTTCAAGCTGAATCACGTATTGCTGTACCTGCTCTCTCTGTCGCTTCAACGCCTCCAAGCTCACCGCCTTAATCAATTTAGATTGATAGTCCTGACGAAGAGCTTGCTCCTTCGCCACTTCAGCAGTGAGCTCCACCTCATACTCATTGATTTTTACGAACCATAAGATAGTTGCTACAGCAGCTGCAATAAAGAAGCAAAGCAATACCTTAGGGACTACCGGCCACAACGAAGGATCTTTAGGGTCCAGGTTTCGAAATTGCCTAGAAAGACCGTCCTGCAAAGCAACGAAATCAATATTTGCCTTTGATTTTTTTGCCATATTTATTTCCCAATCGCGGCGCTGGCAGCGTCTTTTGCTTTTTGTGCTTCCCCGGTGCGCATCAGCCGGAAGCGCAGATTGAAGGATGAGACCCGACGCTGATCCTTGGAGGAAAGCGCAACGTTACTTGCCACAATCTCCACCAATTCCGGCTTCGATAACCACGGGGTGTTATCCGTGAGATTGCGGAGCATCTCAGAAACACGTTCATTGGATTGAGCGACGCCTTGCATGGCAATGACCTGCTCAGTTTGCTTGATGCTGGTCACATACGCCCCCTCCGGTATCTGACGCACAAGCTCATTGAGCAAATGAACGGGCAGATTGCGGTCAGATTGGAGATCTTCTACAGCTTTTTGCCTTGCTCGCAGAGCAGCAATCTCATCTTCAATCGTCGCGATTTCCTTGATCTGCCCTTCAAGAACTTTAATTTCGCTCTGCAAGAATGTATTTCGCTCCTGCTGGGCTGTGATCATCATCTGAAACCACCAGTAAATCGCACCCGCAATAGCCAAACCAATGAGAAATGATGCAAACATCGTGGCCTGAAAGGCCTCTTTTCGACGTTTGCGCGCAGCTTCCCGGTGAGGAAGTAAGTTGATCAATATCACTGCAGGAACCTCCGCATGGCCAGACCGCATGAGGTCAGATACGACGGTGCTTCACGCACCATTTTTTTCAAACGAACGGAACTTCCAATTTCCATGCCGTCAAATGGATTGACGGCGCTGCACGCGAATCCGGTCTGCTGGGTCACTGCTTCTGTAAGGCCTGGCAATGGAGCAGATCCTCCGGCCAACATGATGTGATCAACGCGGTTGTGGGGTGTACTCGTGAAGAAGAACTGCAATGCCCGGCCAATTTCTTGTGCCATGCTGTCTACAAAAGGTCGAAGGACGGCAGATTGATAATCTTCAGGAAGGTCACCATTTCGCTTCTTGCTTTCGGCCTCTTCGATGGAGAACCCGTACTGGCGAACAATCAGTTGTGTAAGTTGCGCCCCACCAAATGCTTGGTCGCGGTCGTAAAGAACTTCCTCGTTGCGAATGACCTGCATGCTCGTGGTCAGGGCACCCACTTCAAAAAGTGCGACCATGGCATCCACCCCCTTCTTCGGCAACGCCTCAATCAGGCGGCCTGCAGCCAGACGGGACGCGTGGGATTCAATGTCCACCACCACCGGCTTGAGCCCGGCTGCCTCCGCCAAACCTTGCCGGTCCTGTACCTTCTCGCGGCGCGACGCGGCAATGAGGACGTCCACATCGCCAGGAGCGTTCTTGCTGGGCCCGATGACGCAGAAGTCCAGACTCACTTCGTCGAGGGAGAAGGGAATGTATTGATTGGCCTCGGACTCGACCTGAACTTCGAGTTCCTGTTCTGTCATCCCGCCTGGCAGCGTGATCTTCTTGGTGATGACAGCCGACGGCGGCAACGCCAAGGCGACGTTCTTCGTGCGCGTGCCGCTTTTCTTGACCAGTCGGCGCAGGGCATCAGCGACCTCATCGAACTTCTCGATGTTGCCATCGGCGATCCACCCGCGCTCCAGCGGCTCGATCGCACAGCGCTCCAGCACCAGACTGCCCGCCTTATCACGCCCCAGCTCGACCAGTTTGACGCTGGAAGAACTGATGTCGATTCCCAGCAGCGGCGCAGACTGGCGACTGAACAAAGACCCCATTGAGCTCAAGATTGGTCCCCTGTAACTTGCCAAAATGAGGCAACAAAACTTAACACTTCACATGAATGCTATCAGTAAGATAGTTCTCCAGCAAAGATTTTTCCCCGCGTAACACTTGCGGAGCGTTGCCAAAAGCAGACGAATTTTTCGCGCTTTGCAAGACCGTTTGGGGAGGGTGGCGCGCCTTTTGGCGACCTGCTCATCGCACGGCGCTGCGATTTTCCGTGCTCAGGAGCAGACATTTTTATAATGGGGGGTCCTACCCCTCCGGAGCGATATGCCGCCCTCTCCATCGAAGTCCACCGACAAGCCGGACTCCTCCCCCGCTCCCCACCGTCCCACCTGGCTTCGTTGGTTCCTGCGTGCAATCCTCTGGATCGCAGGCTTGGCAACTGCAGCCGCTTTCGGGCTGGCGCTGACCATCGCCGTGGCCCTGGCCGTCGCCTACCCGAACCTGCCGGACATTTCCGATCTTGCCGACTACCGGCCCAAGCTGCCCCTGCGCGTCTATTCAGCGGAAGGTGCTTTGCTCGGCGAATTTGGGGAAGAGCGCCGCAATCTCACCCCCATTGGAGAAATCCCCAAGGTCATGAAGGACGCAGTATTGGCCATTGAAGATGCCCGCTTCTTTCAACACGGCGGCGTTGATTACAAGGGCGTGGTTCGCGCCGGTCTCGCCAATCTGGGCCGCGTGAAAAGCCAGGGAGCATCCACCATCACGATGCAGGTTGCACGCAATGTTTACCTCTCTTCAGAGAAAACATTTACACGCAAAATTTACGAAATCTTACTGACATTCAAGCTTGAGCATTTACTGAGCAAGGATCAGATTCTTGAAATTTACATGAATCAGATTTATCTCGGCAATCGCGCTTATGGATTTGCGGCGGCCTCGGAGGCGTATTTTGGCAAGCCATTGAAATCCGTGTCTGTGGCAGAGGCGGCCATGCTGGCCGGCCTGCCCAAGGCGCCCTCCGCGTACAACCCGATCAGCAATCCGAAACGGGCGCGCTCCAGGCAGCTGTACATCATCGAGCGCATGGAGGAGAACGGATTCATCACAGCCCAGCAGGCCACGGACGCCAAGAAGGAAGAACTCAAAATCCGGTCAGGACCGGACAACACCCGGATCCATGCGGAGTACGTCGCCGAGATGGCGCGCCAGCTGATCTTCACTCAGTATGGCAACGAGGCCTACACACGGGGATTGAATGTCTACACGACCCTCAACGCGGCAGAGCAGGAAGCTGCCTATGGGTCGCTGCGCCGGGGCATCATGGACTACGAGCGGCGACAACAGTACCGGGGGCCGGAGAAGTTCGTGGCCTTGCCCACTGCAGCCCAGGAGGTCGAGGATGCCATTGACGACGCATTGGCCAATCACCCGGACAACGGGGATGTCCTCTCCGCCGTCGTTCTGGAAGCCTCTCCCCGCAAGATCATTGCGGCCCGGGCCAATGGCGACAACCTCGAGATCACCGGCGACGGCCTGAAGCCCGCGCAGTCGGGCCTCAGCGACAAGGCACCGCCGAACATCAAGATTCGCCGAGGTGCGGTGATCCGGGTCGTGAAGACCCCCAAGAACGCCTGGGAGATCACACAACTGCCTGAAGTCGAGGGCGCGTTCGTGGCCCTGGACCCGCGCAGCGGGGCGATCCGGGCCCTGGTGGGTGGGTTTGACTTTGACAAGAACAAGTTCAATCACGCGGCCCAGGCTTGGCGCCAGCCGGGGTCGAGCTTCAAGCCCTTCATTTATTCCGCGGCGCTGGAAAAGGGGTTCACGCCCGCTACGGTCATCAATGACGCCCCGCTGTTCTTTGACGCCGGCGTCACGGGCGGCCAGCCGTGGGAGCCCAAGAACTACGACGGAAAGTACGACGGGCCCATGAGCATGCGCACCGGCCTGGCCAAGTCCAAGAACATGATCTCGATCCGGATCCTGCAGGCCGTGGGCCCCAAGACGGCCCAGGAATGGGTGTCGCGTTTTGGCTTCGATGCGGAAAAGCACCCGGCCTACCTCACGATGGCCCTGGGCGCGGGTTCGGTCACGCCGCTGCAGATGGCGACCGCCTATTCCGTGTTCGCCAATGGCGGATACCGTGTGAACCCCTGGCTGATCGCCAAGGTCACGGACCACAAGGGCCGCGTGATCTCGGAAACAACGCCACCGGTGACCAGCGAGCAGCCCCGCGCCATCGACGCCCGCAACGCCTTCATCATGAACAGCCTCCTTCAGGAGGTGACACGGTCCGGCACCGCCGCGCGCGCGCAATCCACGCTCAAGCGCCCGGACCTTTACGGAAAGACCGGCACCACCAATGATTCGGTTGACGCCTGGTTCGCCGGCTACCAGCCCACCATCGCCGCCGTGACCTGGATTGGTTACGACACGCCCCGCAACCTCGGAAGCCGCGAAACCGGGGGCGGGCTCAGCCTGCCGGTATGGATCAATTTCATGGAACGCGCGCTCAAGGGTGTGCCTGTCATGGAACCCACGGTGCCGGCTGGCGTCGTCAACGTCGGCGGGGAGTGGTTCTACGAGGAGTACGCCCGCCACAGCGGCATCTCCAGTGTGGGCATTGATGACCGCTCTGCGTCACCGGCGGTGGCCCCGCACGCACCGCCCCCGGCGGAGGAGCGAAACCGCATCCTGGACCTGTTCCGCAACTGACACGGCCGGGACTATCAGAGGCCCAGCCTGGGGGGCAGCAAGCTTGAGCCAGGCTGAGGCGGTTTCCCTAGGCCGAGAACTGCAGCGGCAGGCCCGCTTGCCGGGCTGCGTCACGGCTCAGGCAGTCAAAGAACTCTCCCGCGCCCTTGGTGTCTTGCCATGCCTGGCCATCGAAACGGTAGTGGTAGCCACCGGAGCGCGCCGCCATCCAGACCTCGTGCAGCGGCTTTTGGAGATTGATCACGATCTGGCTGCGGTTGGGGAAGGTCAGCGTCACCATGCCCCCCGAGCGCTGGGCGTCCACATCGGCCTCGGTCGCGTCGTTGATACGATCACAACTGCGCTCGACGGCCAGAAGCAGTTTTTCGGCGTGGTCCAGGAATTCAAGGTCGGTCATTACAATTTGCGCATGTTGATAGCTTCCCAAATTCTAGTCAGGACGCTTGTCCTTGCCGCCAGTACGGCGGCCCTCGCCGGCTGCGGCCAGCGAGGCCCCCTGTATCTTCCCAGCAGCCCCGCGGCTGCACAGCGCGCAACCCTTCCGCAGACCCTGACACCCAGCGTCGGCACGACCACGCCCGCCCAGGCACCGGCGGCTGCCGCATCGCAGCCGCGTTAAGCCGCGGCGAATCGCCGGCAGGGGCCTGCGGCCCACCTGGCTGCCACTACCAATGCCGAGGTGCTTGATTTCCATCAAGGACACCTCGAAGGGTCAATCGTACAGTCCGTGCTTTATCGCACTGCAGGATGGCCATGGCCCTGGAACTCTACCGCGACAAGAATCACGCTTGTCTGATGTTCACCGACCTCATCGAGGAAGACGGCCAGGCCGTGCAGGCCAACCAGTTCCTGATCGTGGACGACGACACGGGCGCCATCATCGATCCCGGCGGCAACCTCGCTTTCAACGAGCTGTTCATGGGAATGACCAAGCATTTCCCGCCACACAAGCTGTCGTACCTGATCGCCTCGCACGCGGACCCGGACATCATTGCCTCGCTGGACCGGTGGATGACCAGCACCAAGGCAGACTTGGTGATCTCGCGCGTGTGGGAGCGTTTCGCCCCGCACTTCACCAAGGTCGGCAAGACGGAGAACCGGGTCATCGGGGTGCCCGACAGCGGCGGCCACCTGCCGCTGGGCCGCCATGAACTGGTGCTGCTGCCTGCGCATTTCATGCATTCCGAAGGCAATTTCCATTTCTACGACCCGGTCAGCCGCATCCTGTTCACGGGCGATCTGGGGGTGTCCATGATGTCCGGTGCCGAGGCACGCGTGCCGGTGACCGACCTCAAGGCGCACATCCCGCGCATGGAGGGGTTTCACCGCCGCTACATGGTCTCCAACAAGATCCTGCGGCTGTGGGTGCGCATGGCGCGGCAGCTCGATATTTCCATGCTCGTTCCGCAGCACGGCGCGCCGATCATCGGCAAGCAGGCCATCAGCGACTTCATGGACTGGATCGAGAACCTGATGTGCGGCATCGACCTGTTCGACGACCGGGCCTACCAATTGCCCACCAGCTACATCGATCCGGTGACCCGGCAGCTGCGGCCCGGGCTGGGGCGGTAGCACGGGCCGTTTGCTCGATCTTCAATAAAAACAGGGCCTGGCGCTTTACTGGCAAGCGCAGCTAGCTATATATTTTATAGCAATCGATCTAGCATCCCATCCGCATTGCGTTACCGGGCCCCAGCGGCCGTCCGGCGGGGAGCCGCCGCCCCCTGCGCCGCCTGCCGCTTGCGCAGCCGGTGCCACAGCCGCCAGCCGAGCAGGGCCGCGAGCACCACCGCGTAGACCGCCACCTCGCCAAAATCGTTCTTGCCCGCGCGCATCCAGAAAAAATGCAGGATGGCCAGCCCCGCCACCGCGTACACGCTGCGGTGCAGGGCCTGCCAGCGCCTTGCACCCAGCGCCTTGATGGCGCGGTTGAACGACGTGGCGGCGAGCAGCGTGAGCACCAGCAGCGCCAGGGACCCTACCAGGATGAAGGGCCGCTTGACGATGTCGCGCACGATGTCGGCCACATCAAAGCCCATGTCGAACCAGGCGTAGCTCAGCAGGTGCAGCAACCCATAGAAGAACACGAACAGCCCCAGCATGCGCCGAAAGCGCGCGAGCTGGGGCGTGGAGGCGAGCACGCGCAGCGGTGTCACCGCCAGCACCAGGCACAACGCGCGCAGCGTCCAGTCGCCCGTGGCGCGGATCAGGGCTTCGGCAGGGTTGGCCCCCAGTTCGTTGGCGGCCGCGGCATACACCAGCCAGGCCAGCGGAAGCAGGCACAGCACGAACACCCCGGGCTTGGCGGCAGGATGGAGCAGCAGTTTTCGCATGGGGGTAAGGGCCGGGCCGGGCTTTCGCCACCGGACGTGACGGCGGAGCCGGGCGGACGCGGCGGTCAGTAGAACTTCTTGAGGTCCATGCCCGCGTACAGCTGCCCCACCTGGGCTTCGTAGCCGTTGAACATCAGCGTCTTGCGCTTCTTGGCAAAGAGGCCGTCTTCGCCAATGCGCCGTTCGGTGGCCTGGCTCCATCGGGGGTGGTCCACCTCGGGGTTCACGTTGGAGTAGAAGCCGTACTCCTGTTTGGCCGCCTTGTTCCACGCCGTGCCTGGCTCCTTCTCGACAAAACGGATCTTGACGATGCTCTTGGCACTCTTGAATCCATATTTCCAGGGCACCACCAGGCGCACCGGCGCGCCATTCTGGTTGGGCAGCACTTCGCCGTACATGCCGAACGCCAGCAGCGTCAGCGGGTGCATGGCCTCGTCCAGGCGCAGGCCCTCCACATAGGGCCAGTCAAGCACGCGCGAGCCGACAAACGGCATGGTGGCCTTGTCGGCCAGCGTCACGAACTCCACATACTTGGCGCTGCCTTGCGGTTCCACCCGCTTGATCAGTTCGGACAGCGAATAGCCCACCCATGGAATCACCATCGACCAGCCCTCCACGCAGCGCAGCCGGTAGATGCGCTCTTCCTGGGCACTGAGCTTGAGCAGGTCTTCCATGCCGTACTTGCCAGGCTTCTTCACCAGCCCTTCGACTTCCACGGTCCATGGCGTGGTCTTCAGGGTGTGAGCATTGCGGGCGGGGTCGGCCTTGTCGGTGCCGAACTCATAGAAGTTGTTGTAGGTGCTCGCGTCCTTGTAGTCGGTGAGCTTTTCCATCGAGATGGCGCCCGGCACGGTGGACTTCGCACTGGCCAGCGCCGCCAGCTTGCCAGGACGCGCGACAGTGCCCTGCTGTGCCAGCGCCTCGCGCCCGGCCCAGGCGGCCAGTGCCGCGCCCGCCGCCCCGCCGGCCATCAGCCGGAGCATCCTGCGCCGCTCCTCGTACACCGAGCGCGGCGTGATCTCGGAGGAATGCGGGTGGTTGAAACCCGGTTCGCGGGATGGAATCAGCATGGGTGTCTCCGGTGGTTCTCGGTTGAAACGGACTCTGCGATAGAGCGGAACAACTGCTAGTTCGTTCCCTGGGCCGTTCAGGTTACACCGAAGACACAATAGTTGCAGGCGCCGCCTGCCTGCCTGCCGGGCAGGGGCGTGCGGGCAGCCGCGGGCCTACAGCGTGCCGTAGCTGTGCAGCCCGCTCAGGAACATGTTCACGCCCAGGAACGCGAACGTGGTCACCGCCAGGCCGACCAGCGCCCACCAGGCCGAGACGGTACCCCGCAGGCCCTTCATGAGGCGCATGTGCAGCCAGGCCGCGTAATTGAGCCAGACGATCAACGCCCAAGTCTCTTTCGGGTCCCAGCTCCAGTAGCCGCCCCAGGCCTCGGCCGCCCACAGCGCCCCCAGCACGGTGGCGATGGTGAAGAACGCAAAGCCCACGGCGATGGACTTGTACATCACGTCGTCCAGGATCTCGAACGACGGCAGGCGCGCCGCGATGCGCTTGCGGCCGAAGAGGATGCCCGCCACGATGAATGCCGAGATGCCGAAGTACACCATCCAGTAGCTGCCGCCGTTCTCGGTGGCGCCCTGGCGGAACACGATGGGCTCGAAGCACAGGACCACGCCCAGCAGCCACAGGGGGGCCAGCTTGTACCAGCGGGTTTCGGTGGCCTGCTGCTTGATGAGGTAGGCGAACGCCACCATGGCAGCCAGCGCGAACGTGCCGTATCCGATGAAGTTGGCGGGCACGTGCAGCTTCATCCACCAGCTCTTGAGCGCGGGCACCAGGGGCTGGATCTCATGCGCCTCGCGCACCACGGTGTACCAGAGCAGAAAGCCGACCGCCGCGCTCACCACCAGCATCACGAAGCCGCCCAGCGCGCGGGTGTCGTACTGCTGCTCGTAGTACAGGTAGAACGCCGCCGTCATCCAGCAGAACAGCACGAACACTTCATACAGGTTGCTCACCGGGATGTGGCCGATGTCCGGGCCGATGAGGTAGCTCTCGTACCAGCGCACCAGCGTGCCGATGAGCGCCATGGCCACGGCCACCCAGGCGATGCGCGAGCCGAGCATGCCCATGGTCCTGCCTTCGCCGCGCGAGAACATGCCAATCCAGTAGAACGCGGTGCTGATGAAGAACAGCATGCTCATCCAGAGGATGGCGGACTGGCTCGACAGGAAGTACTTGAGGCCGAACACCGTGTCCGCGCGCGCCAGGCTGCCCGCGCCGTCCTGCTGGTACAGGCCGATGGCAAAAAGCGCCACCGCCGTCACCACCAGCATCAGCACGCGCAGCGGCCGCCAGAACCAGCCCAGCCAGATGGTGCAGGGAATGGCACCCAGCAGGATGCCTTTTTCGTACACATCCATGTAGCTGCCGTAGCGCTGCAGCGCATAGAGGCCGCCCACCGCCACGATGGCCGCGAACAGCCAGTCGAACCAGTTGCGGCGGGCGAAGAACCCCTCATTCAGGGTGATCGCGGTATTCGTGTTGCCGGTGGCGGTGTTCATGCGGTGCCTTCCGGGGCCTTGCCGGCCCCGATCAGTTTCTGTGCGAGCTGTACAAACTCCTGGTCCCCGTCCATGGTCTTGCGGTTCGTGGACAGCGCCATGGTGGCGTGGCTGCCGCCGCCCTGCGGCGCCACCCAGACCCAGACGCGGCGCTCGCGCACGTACAGCATGGCAAAAACACCGAGGATCAGCAAGGCGCAACCCAGATAGACAATGTTCTTGCCAGGGGCTCGGGCCACCTGGAACACGCTGGCCTGCACCTGGGTGAAGTCCTTGAGCTCGAACGCCAGTGGCGCGGGGTATATCTGCGCGTCGCTGAGCGACAGCACGGCCTGGGTCATGAAGCCCCGTGTCTGTTCATCCTGCGGCAGGCGCGGCAGGCCCGCGTTCTGGCGCGACAGCTGGGCCACCTCAAACAGCGTGCCATTGAGAATGCGCACCAGCACTTCACCGGCGCGCGCGCGCTCGGCCTCCGGCACATTCGCCTCCATGAAGTCCGAGACCGCCTGCAGGCCACCGGTGGGCTTGCCGTCCACCATGCCGCGTCCGGCGAACAGGGCCAGCGCCCGCGATGCGGACTGCTGCAGCTGCTCGGCCAGATCCGTGCGCGAGGCATCGATGGCCTGCGCCACATAGCGGCGCACCGCCTGTTCGCGCGCCACCGGGTCGGCCAGCGTGGCCTTCAGGCGCATGAAGCCGTCCATGCCGCCCTTGTCATCGGCCGGCACGCGAAGGTATCGGAACGGTTCCGCCGGGCTCTCGCGCACCCCCAGCAGGAACACCGGCACGCCGTCCCCCGTGTCCACGGGCAGCATGTAGTTGTGGAACTCGCGGGCCTGGCCCGCCGCGTCGCGCAGCTTGTAGCTCACGCTGGGGCCCACGTTGCGCAGCTCCTTCTTGGTCACGGTCTTGTTGGCCGCGCCCAAGCGGGACTCCACCGACTCGCGCAGGTCCACCTTGCGCACATCGACACCGGTGCCGCCCGGGCCTGCTCCGCCGAAGTTCTCGACATTGATGGTGCGCAGCGCCGTGAATTCCAGCGTCAGCGTCTCGCTGCCAGTGCCGCCGCCGTTGTTGGTCAGCTGGGTGGAATTGCCCACCACGCCCTCGACATCAAAGGCCTTGGCGCCTGCCACCATGGGCACGGCCCGCAACTTCAGGTGCGAACCACCGTCGTCGAAGCTCGACTGGTAGATCTCGATGCCGCGGTAGCTGGCCGGGTGGTTCACCTCCACGCGCGCCGGGGTCTTCTCGCCCGTGGCCTTGTCATGGATGACGATCTCGCTGGCAAACAGCTTGGGCATGCCGGTGGAGTAGTGCTCGACGATGAATTTCTTGAGCTCGATGGCGAACGGCAGGTCCTGCAGCAGCACGCCGTCGGACTGGTTCAGGATCGCCGTGCTCGACTGCGTGCCCTCCGCCACGAGCAGGTTGCCGCGGAAGGTCGGGTTGCGCTCCGACAGGCGGTGCTCGGGCTTCACATCGGCGATCAGCCCGCCGCCCTGGTACGGGGTCTTGCCGCCCAGCAGCATCTGGGCGCGCACGATGAGGTCACCGTCCAGCAGGCCACCCACGCACACCAGCACGATGGCGCTGTGCGCCGCGATGTAGCCCAGCTTGTTGGCAGCCCCCGCCTTGGCGGCCACCATCCAGCCGGTACCGGGGCCGGCGGCCGTGTCGCGCTGCTGCAGGCGCACTTTCCAGCCGCCGCCCGCCAGCATCGTGCCGATGCGGCGCGCCTCGGCCTCGGCGGACCCGCTCAGCCCTGCCTCGGCCTTGTGGTGGAAGGCCTTGAGGCTTTGCTCCCGGATGTTTTCCTTGTAGACCTTCAGGTCGATGAGGATCTTGGGCGTGTTGCGGGCAATGCACAGCGAGGTGCTGACCACCAGGAACGCCAGGATGAGGAGGAACCACCAGGCGCTGTAGACCGCGTTGAGCTGGATGGCGCCGAACAGCTCGGCCCAGAACGGCCCGAACTGGTTGACATAGTTGACCGCCGGCTCATGCTGCTTGAGCACCGTGCCGATCACGGAGGCGATGCAGATCACCGTCAGCAGCGAGATGGCGAACCGCATCGAGGACAGCAGTTCGATCCCTGCGCGCAAGGCCTGGGAACCAGACTGGATGCGAAGGCCTTGGGTGTTGTCGGACATGGATGGAAACGTGGGCTTCGGGGCGCGAAAGAAAGAAAAAGGGCGGGACCATCTGTGCGATGGGCCCGCCCGTTTTGGGATTGTTATTGGCGGTAGGTTCCGTGCGGCCCGGTCTTTCGGGCCACAAGATTGACGAAAATCAAATCGCTCAGCGCAGGCCGGCGATGTAGTCGGCCACGGCCTTGATTTCCTTGTCGTTGAGCTTGGCCGCCACTTGCGTCATCTGGATGCTGTTGGCGCGCGAGCCGTCGCGGAAGGTGTTGAGCTGTGCCACGGTGTAGTCAGCGTGCTGGCCCGACAGGCGGGGGTACTGCGCGGGGATGCCGGCACCGTTGGGGCTGTGGCAGCCCGCGCAGGCAGCGATCTGGCGGTCGGCGATGCCGCCACGGTAGATGCGCTCGCCCAGGGCGACGAGGTCCTTGTCCTTCGCGAAGCCGGCCTTCGCGGGCTTGGCGGTCACCCAGTACGCGATGTTCCGCATGTCGTCATCCGACAGGGCACTGGCGAAACCCTTCATGACGGCGTTGTTGCGCTTGCCGGACTTGAATTCCTGCAGCTGCTTGACCAGGTATTCGGGGTGCTGCTGCGACAGCTTGGGGTTGGCCGCGATGGCCGAGTTGCCATCGGCGCCGTGGCAGGCGGCGCACACCGCGGTGTAGCTGGCCTCGCCCTTGACGAGATCCGGCTTGGCCGCTTTGGGGGCATCGCCCGCCGCAAAGGCCGAAATAACAGGTGCTGCCAGTGCGGCAGCCGTCAGCAAGGAGGCGAGCAACTTCATATCGAGGGTCTGTGTTTATGTGCGCAAAACCTCGCGATTCTACAATGAGGCTCCCTCGCATCCCAATTCCCCATGACGACATCTCCTACCGCGCCAGTTGCTGGCTCCCTTCCGCCCGCACCTGACGCCAAGACCGCCATGGGCTGGATGCACACGGCCAAGTTCCTGACCACGGCCGCGCAGCTGCACCACCTGCCGCCCATCGACGTGCCCGAAATCGCCTTCGTGGGCCGCTCCAATGCGGGCAAATCCACCTGCATCAACACGCTCACCCAGCAAAAGCAGCTCGCGTTCGCGTCCAAGAAGCCCGGGCGCACCCAGCACATCAACCTGTTTTCCCTGGGCAAGCAGGGCGTGATGGATGCGGTGCTGGCCGACCTGCCCGGTTACGGCTACGCCGCCGTGTCGCGCTCGGACAAGGTGCGCTGGCAGCAGGTGATGGTGAACTACCTGGTCAGCCGCCCCGGGCTCACGGGCATCGTGCTGCTGTGCGACCCGCGCCTGGGCCTGACCGAGCTGGACGAGGCCCTGCTGGAAGTGGTGCGCCCGCGCGTCGAAGAGGGTCTCAAGTTCCTCATCGTGCTGACCAAGGCCGACAAGCTCACCCGCGCCGAGCAGGCCAAGGTGCTGTCGATTACGCGACTGAACGCGGGCGGTGGAGAGGTGAAGATGTTCTCGGCCCTCAAGAAACAAGGCGTGGACGAGGTGGCGCAGCTGCTGTGGCAATGGGCACACCCGGTACAGCCGGCCGCCCCCGCAGCAGCGCCCGACGGCACCGCCGCACCGGAAGCCCCTGAGGATTCTCAGCAAAATTAGGCACGGCGCTTGTCTGTCATGCGCTGCTAGCTATTCAATTCATAGCATCATGATCCAGACCCGTTCCGTCACCCTGCCCCACGGCATCACCCTGCACTGCCGCGTGACCGGCGTGGCCGGCCGCCCGGTGCTGCTGCTGCTGCACGGTTTCCCGGAAGGCGCCTTCATCTGGGACGAACTGCTGCTGCACTTCGCTCGGCCCGAAAACGGCGGCTACCGCTGCATCGCACCCTACCTGCGCGGCTTCGGGCCCTCCAGCAGCCCGGCCGAGGCCGAGGCCTACCGCGCCAAACACCTGGTGCAGGACCTCGCGGCCCTGATCGCGGCCGAGTCCCCTGGCGGCCCGCTCGAATGCCTGGTGGCGCACGACTGGGGCGGGGCCGTGGCCTGGAACCTGGCCAACCAGCAGCCGGGGCTGATGAAGCGCCTGGCCATCATCAATTCGCCCCACCCGGGCACGTTCCTGCGCGAGCTGCAGCACAGCCCCGCGCAGCAGGCCGCCAGCCAGTACATGCACTTTCTCTGCCGCCCGGACGCCGAGGCGCTGCTGGCCGAGAACGATTTTCGCCGCCTGTTCGGCTTTTTCGACGCACCGGACGGCCGCGCCCCCGCCTGGCTCACCGAGAGCGTGCGCGCCCAGTACCGCGCCCTGTGGCAGCAGGGCCTGACCGGGGCCTGCAACTACTACCGCGCCAGCCCCCTGCGCCCACCCCGCGAGGGCGACGACAGCGTGCAGGCGATCACCCTGCCGGACAGCATGCTCACCGTGGCCGTGCCGACCCTGGTGCTCTGGGCGATGGACGACCCGGCCCTGCTGCCCGGGCTGCTCGACGGCCTGCCGGGCTGGATTCCCCAACTGCAGCTGCACCGCGTGGAGCAGGCCTCGCACTGGGTCGTGCACGAACACCCCGAGCGCGTGGCGATGGAGCTGCGGCACTTTTTGCAGCAAAAATGATAGCTGTCAGCGCTTGAAGCGTAAGCGCTGCAGCCTGTTTTCACCCAGTGACAACGGGTTCCCCGTCTGTCCGCGCCCGCGAGCGGCCAGCCAGCAAGAGCCGGCTGCGCCTGGCTTCATTCAGTACACCGAGCCTTCGCCCTCGGGCCGCGTCTTGAAGCGCTTGTGCACCCAGTAGTACTGGCCGGGCGACACATCGATGTAGCGCTGCAGATTGGCGTTCATGAGGGCGGTGTCCGCCTGCACGTCGTCGGTGGGGTAGCCGGGCCAGGCAGGCGAGATCTCGGCCACATAGCCCGTGGGCGTGAGGCGCGTGACCATCGCGATCACCTTGGCCCGCCCCAGCCGCGCAAAGCGCGACAGCGACGGCACGGTGGCGGCCTGCATGCCGTAGAACGGCACGAACAGCGAGTCGTTGCGGCCGAAGTCCATGTCGGGCAACAGGTACAGCAGGCCACCCTTGCGCAGATTGGCGATGATGGGCTTGACCCCGTCGTTGCGGTTGAGCATGCGCACGTCGCCAAAGCGCTGGCGCCCCTCGCGGAACCAGGCATCCACGGCCGGGTCCGGGTGGGTGGAGAAGATCGACGTGAACGCGCGCGACGTGTGCAGCGTGAGCGCCGAGCCGCCCGCATCCATGCCGTAGAAATGCGGCGCGAAAATGATGGTGGGCGTGTCGCCCTCCAGCTCGTTGAGCGCTCCCCGCAGCTTCACGCGCTCGAGCACCACATCCCGGGGCGCGAACCACAGCCAGCTGCGGTCCAGCCACGACTGGCAGAACACCACGAAAGTTTCCTGCGCCCAGGCACGGCGCTGCTGCTCGCTGGCATCGGGATAACACAGCGCCAGATTGCGCAGCGCCACACGCCGGCGCGGCCCGGCCAGCACGAACAGGATGCGGCCGATCAGCCAGCCCATGCCGCGCAGCACCGGCAGCGGCAGGCGCGCCAGCACGCGCATGAACCAGACCCCCAGGCGGCCCGTCATGCGGCCACCTCGGGCGCCGCGGCGGACTCAGCGCGCGGCTGCTTGTAGCGGGCGTAGCCCCACAGGTACTGTTCGGGGCATTGGCGGATGAGGTGTTCCATGGCCTGGTTGATCTGCAGGACGGCGACGTCGATCTGGTCGGACAGCGGCTGTGCCAGCGGCTCGAAGTGGGTGACGAAACCCCGGCCCCAGGGCAGGCGCTCGCAGCGCGCCAGCACCACGGCCGCGCCCGTCTGCTGGGCCAGGCGCACGGCCAGGGTCATGGTGTAGGCGTCCCGGCCAAAGAAAGGTGACCAGTGGCCCTGCCCTTCGGGCGGCACTTGGTCGGGCAGCAGGCCCACGGCCTCGCCCCGGCGCAGGGCCTTGATCATCTGGCGCACCCCCGCGAGCGTGGTGGGCACGGCGAGCATGCCGGGCCGGTTGCGCGCGGTTTCCATCACCTTGGCCAGCCAGGCCTGGCGCGCGGGGCGGTACAGCACGGTGATGGGCCCGCGCTCGGCGCTCCAGCGCCGGGCCGCGGCCTGCGCCGACAGCTCGAAGCACCCCTGGTGGGGCGTGAGGTACACGATGCCGCGCCCGGCCGCGTAGGCCGCCTCGACGCAGGCCTCTCCCTCCAGCCGGCAGGGCATGGGCGCGCCCAGCCACAGGCGGGGCAGCTCGGTCACCATCCGCCCCGCATGGGCCACGGCCGCGCGCACGGTCCCGAACGGATAACCCGCCAGCGCCACATTGGCCAGGAAGCGGCGCCGGTAGGTGGGCGAGGCGGCGAACGCCACCCAGCCCATGGCCGCGCCCATGATGTGCAGCAACCACAGCGGAAATACGGAAAAGAATCGGAAGACGACTGGCATTAAAATGGATGGGTCGCTGAGTTAAATGAGCAACTTGCAGGGCGACGTTAAATAAATCTGCTAAAGCGTTCGCCAAAGCTCCTTCGGGGTGAGGGCAACGCCCCAAATGCCGGAACACAGGAGTTTATTCAAATGGCGAACGACTTTCTCTTTACCTCGGAATCCGTCTCCGAAGGCCACCCCGACAAGGTGGCCGACCAGATCTCGGACGCGATTCTCGATGCGATCTTCAAGCAGGACCCCCGCTCGCGTGTCGCCGCCGAAACGCTGACCAACACCGGCCTCGTGGTGCTGGCCGGCGAGATCACCACCAACGCCCACGTGGACTACATCCAGGTGGCGCGCGACACCATCAAGCGCATCGGCTACGACAACACCGACTACGGCATCGACTACAAGGGCTGCGCCGTGCTCGTGGCCTATGACAAGCAGTCCAACGACATCGCCCAGGGCGTGGACCATGCGTCCGACGACCACCTGAACACCGGCGCCGGCGACCAGGGTCTGATGTTCGGCTACGCCTGCGACGAGACGCCCGAGCTGATGCCCGCGCCCATCTACTACGCGCACCGCCTCGTCGAGCGCCAGGCCCAGCTGCGCAAGGACGGCCGCTTGCCCTTCCTGCGCCCCGACGCCAAGTCGCAAGTAACGATGCGCTACGTGGACGGCAAGCCCCACAGCATCGACACCGTGGTGCTCTCCACCCAGCACCACCCCGACCAGAGCGAAACGCAAACCAAGATGAAGGCCTCGTTCACCGAAGCCATCATCGAAGAGATCATCAAGCCCGTGCTGCCCAAGGAATGGCTGCAGGACACCCGCTACCTGATCAACCCCACGGGCCGCTTCGTCATCGGCGGCCCGCAGGGCGACTGCGGCCTCACAGGCCGCAAGATCATCGTGGACACCTACGGCGGCGCCTGCCCCCATGGCGGCGGCGCCTTCAGCGGCAAGGACCCCACGAAGGTGGACCGCTCGGCCGCCTACGCCGCCCGCTACGTGGCCAAGAACATCGTGGCCGCCGGCCTGGCGCGCCAGTGCCAGATCCAGGTGGCCTACGCCATCGGCGTGGCCGAGCCGATGAACATCACGGTCTACACCGAAGGCACGGGCGTGATCTCCGACGAGCGCATTGCCGCGCTGGTGAAGGAGCAGTTCGACCTGCGACCCAAGGGCATCATCCAGATGCTGGACCTGCTGCGCCCGATCTACGAAAAGACGGCGGCCTACGGCCACTTCGGCCGCGAAGAGCCCGAATTCAGCTGGGAAAAGACGGACAAGGCGGCGGCACTGCGCGCAGCAGCAGGGCTGTAAAACCCACCGCGCGAATCACGCGCCGTAAGCCCTCCCCGGCCCCAAGCCGCAACGCCCAGGCGTTGCGGCTTTTTTTCGCGCTGCGTCTGGCAGCCGCGCCCAGGGGCCCTCTCCTACAGCGGCAACCCGCCCGGGCTGACGGCCGCGCACCCGCCCCACCGGTATCGTTCCTGCACACCCTCACGCAGCCCCGGGCTGCTCTTCAACCCCCGCAAGGAGCGACCATCATGCTGAAGTACGCCATCATTTTTGCCCTGATTTCCCTGGTTGCAGGCGCGCTGGGCTTCACCGGTGTGGCTGCCGGCGCCGCTGGCATTGCCAAAGTGCTGTTCGTGATCTTCCTGATCATCGCCGTGGTGTTCGTGGTCCTCGCCGCCGTGGGCGTGGGCGCCGCGCGCAAGGCGCTGAAGTAGCCGCCACGGCTTGGTTGCACCCCCACGATCCACGCACAAGAAAAGAAATCAGGAATCCCATGGCCCTCAACATCTTTGAAGCGCTGCGCGAAAGCCACGAACGGCAGCGCGCGCTGTGCAAGCAGCTGGTCGATACCAGCGGCGACACGCCCGAGCGGCACGACCTGTTCGAGCAGCTCAAGACAGAACTGCTGGCGCACGAGCTGGCCGAGGAGCGGCATTTCTACATTCCGCTGATGGCGCACGATGCGGGCGTTGATCTATCCCGCCACGCGATCTCCGAACACCACCAGCTCGATGAACTGGTGGAATCGCTGGAGGATGCCGACCCCGCAACGCCCGCCTGGCTGCCGCTGGCCAAAAAACTGGCCGAGAAGGTCGAGCACCACCTGGAAGAAGAGGAACACAAATTCTTCCAGATGGCCGGCAAGCTGCTGACCGAAAAGCAGAAGATGCAGCTGGCCAAGGAATACCTGGCGACCTACGAAGAAGCAAAGACGACGACTGCCTGAGCGGCGACGGCATCCTTCTCACCCCATGTGAAGACAGTGCGTGAATTGCGCGTCGCGCCCCCGCGGGGGAACGTGATCAGCGCCTCAGGCCACCGCTTCCTCGGCCTGCACCACGCAGTTGCGGCCCCGGGACTTGGCCACATACAGGGCGGTGTCCGCGCGCTTGATGAGGGCATGGGCGTCTTCGTGATGGTCCCAGGTCGCCACGCCAAAACTCGCGCTCACATGGCCCACCGAATCGAAGGGCGCGCCGGCGATGCGGGCACGCACGGCCTCGGCCATGGCCATGGCGGCGTCCACCGGGGTTTCCTTGAGCAGGATGATGAACTCCTCCCCGCCGAAACGCGCCGCGCAGTCGGACGAGCGCAGCAGTTCGCGCACGCGCAGTGCCGTGCTCTTGAGCACCACGTCGCCCGAATCGTGCCCGAAGGTGTCGTTGATGCGCTTGAAGAAGTCGATGTCGAACATCACCACCGACAGGTGGCTCTTCTTGATGCGGGTGTCGGCCATCTCGGTCTCCAGCCGTTCGAAGAAGCGGCGGCGGTTGACCAGATCGGTCAGGAAGTCCTTGGTGGCCAGGTCCTCGAGCTTGCGGTTCAGGCGCGCCATGGGCTCGATCACCAGCGAGGACAGCGACAGGTTCAGCACCACGAACAGCAGCACGAAGCTGCCCAGCAGCGCGCCCATCACGGTATAGAAGGTCTGGCGCGCCTTCTCCAGCGGGAAGTACATCGGCACCTTCACCACCTGGATGCCCACCGTTTCGTTCATGCCCCAGCCAAAGCCGTTCTTGTCGCCATACACCTTGAGCATGGTGGGGGGCGCCACGGCCGGTGTGCTGTGGCAGGCCATGCACTGGGCCTGCTTGATGGTGATGGGGCGGGCCACGTACAGGGCGCGGTGCATGCCCTCGCCCACCTCGCCGGAGACCTCCTTCTTGAGGTCCGCGCGGCCTTCGCGGAAGTCGCCGATGATGCGCTCCTCCCATTCCGTGGCGCGGTCGCGCAGATTGGTGGGATTGAGCACCGCCTCCTTGTACTCATACCCGGGAAAGCGGCTCTGCAGGCGACGCAGGGTCTCCGTGGCGGCATAGGCTGGCACCGTCTGGGGGAGGAATTTTTCCGCCAGCGTCACGTCCAGATGCGGCTTGACGAGCTCGGTGGTGTAGTCGCGGATCGCCATGGCCGCATGCATCATGATCTGCGAGTTGTGCTGCACCTCCTCGATCGCCGACTGCTGCAGGAATCGGTGCACGTACAGCCCCGCCCCCACCACCGCCAGCAGCAGCACACCCGCCAGCACCAGATTGAATTTCAGCCGCAAAGACATGGATGACCCTCAGGCGCCAGCGTCGGGCCGGCTTGTTGTTGTTGGCGGTGCGGCGGCGGCCCTCCCGGCCCGCCGGCGCGCACCCACCCTTCGTGGGACACAAAGTTTGCGTTTGTGCCAGATTTCCCCGGCGCGGTCCAACTTTTTCGTTCGTTCGTGCGTGCGTGCGCGCCGCCGCCAGGGCGCTACAGCCCCCGTGCGCTCAGCGACAGGCTGCGCCGGTAGGCGTGACGCACCCGGTACAGCTGCGCGGGCCGGTGGGCGCCGCCGGTCTGCAGGGCACCGGGCAGTGCCTCCAGCATCGCGAGCTCGTCCATCTTGCGGCGAAAGCTCACCTTGTTGATCGCCTCGCCCAGCACGGCTTCGTAGACCGCCTGCAGCTGCGGCAGCGTGAAGGGCTCGGCGCACAGGTGCACGGGCATGGACGAATACTGGCTCTTGCTGCGCACGCGCAACACGGCGGCATCGACGATCTGGCGGTGGTCGAACGGCAACGGCGGCAGGCCGCCGTCCACGGCCACCAGCTGCACACGGCCCTCCGCCTGGGCCAGCGTCCCGGGCGGGACCAGCGCACAGTACGCCACCGCCAGGGACCAGCCCCGCGGGTCCCGCACCGCGCCCGAGAAGGTGGCCAGCTGCTCCAGATAGGGACTCTCCAGGCCCGCCTTGGCACGCAGCACGCGGGCGGCGGCGGCCTGGGCGTCCACATCGTCCTGAGCGTGGATGTAACCGCCCGGAAGCGCCAGCGCCTGGGCGAACGGCGCGTGCTCCCGGCGCACCAGGGCCACCTTCAGCACCCCCTCTTCCAGGGTCAGCAGCACCACATCCACGGTGCAGATCACGGCACAGGCGCTGTCGTCGTTCATGGGGGAAGGCACATGGTTCATTGCAGAGATATACGAACGAGGCTACCACCGGGCGGCGCAAACCCCAAGCGCTTGCGTGCTGGCCGCTGGCGCACAGCGGAAACATGAGGTTTCACATTAGTTAGTTGCATTATTAACCTAACAAACCTACACTGTTCCCATACCGAAGGAGAAGCCCATGGCCCGCAATATCCAGCTGCTGGTGATCGACCCGCAAAACGACTTCTGCGACCTGCCGGCCGATTGGCAACCCCGCCAGCCGGACGGCACCCGCACGATGCCCAGCCTGCCCGTGGCTGGCGCCCACGCCGACCTGCAGCGCGCGGCCGCCTTCATCCGCGCGCAGGCGGGGCGGCTCGACGCCATCACGGTGACGCTCGATTCGCACCAGCGCTTCGACATCGCCCACCCCGGCTTCTGGCAGCAGGCCGACGGGTCGGCCGTCGCGCCCTTCACGCCCATCACGGCGGCCCAGGTGCGCAGCGGCGCCTTCACCCCCCGCAGCGCCGCCGCACTGCCCCGCACGCTGGCCTACCTGGATGCGCTGGAAGCCCAGGGCCGCTACACGCTCATGGTCTGGCCGGTGCACTGCGAGATCGGCAGCTGGGGCCACGGCGTGCATGCCGACGTGCTGGCCGCCTGCGGCGACTGGCAGCTGCAGCTACAGCGCGCGGTGCACCACGTGTTCAAGGGCACCAACCCCTGGACCGAGCACTACAGCGCGATCCAGGCCGAGGTGGTCGATGCCGCCGACCCGGACACCGCCCTCAACACCCGCCTGCTCGCGGCGCTCGACACCGCCGACCTGCTCTTCATCGCCGGCGAGGCCAGCAGCCACTGCGTGCGCGCCACCACCGAACACATCGTGCAGCACCTGCCCCGCCTGCAGGCGGCGGGCGCCCGGCCCGGCCACATCGTGCTGCTGACCGACTGCATGAGCCCCGTGGGCGGCTTCGAGGCGCAACACCAGGCCTTCCTCGACGCCATGCGCGCGCAAGGGGTGCAGCTGGCCACCAGCACGGAAATCGGCCTCTAGCGCTTGCTGAACAAGCGACAAGCTATAAAAACAGGAGCATCATCATGACCCGCATCATCACCAGCCTGCTCGACACCGACCTGTACAAGTTCACCATGTGGCAGGCCCTGCTGCACCGCCATCCGCAAACACAAAGCGAATACCGCTTCGTGTGCCGCAACCAGCCCCTGTACCCGCTGGCCGAGCTGCTGCCGCAGGTGAACGCCGAGCTGGACCACCTGTGCTCGCTGCGCTTTACCAAGGGCGAGCTCGACTACCTCGGCGGCCTGCGCTTCATCAAGAGCGACTTCGTCGACTTCCTGCGCCTCTTCCAGTTCCAGCGCAACTTCATCGAGGCGCGGGCCGAGGGCGACACGCTGACCATCGTGGCCCGCGGCCCCCAGGTGCATGTGATGGGCTTCGAGATCTTCGTGCTGGCCATCGTGAACCAACTGTACTTTCGCCGCTTCGACGCGGCCGCAGCGCTGGCCAGCGGGCGCGAGCGCCTGGCCGCCAAGGTACAGCGGTTGCAGGACCTGGCCCGGCAAGCCACCTTGCGCCACCCCTTCGAGCTGTTCGACTTCGGCCTGCGCCGCCGCTACAGCGGCGACTGGCAGCGCGAGGTGGTCAAGACATTTGCAGAGCAGACACCCCAGTGGTTCAAGGGCACCAGCAACGTGCTGCTGGCGCGCGACCTGAACCTGGTGCCCATCGGCACCATGGCGCACGAATACCTGCAAAGCTACCAGGCGCTGGGCGTGCGGCTGCGCGACTTTCAAAAGGCCGCGCTGGAGGACTGGGTGCAGGAGTACCGGGGCGACCTGGGCATCGCGCTGACCGACACGGTGGGCATGGACGCCTTCCTGGCCGACTTCGACCTGTACTTCGCCAAGCTGTTCGACGGCCTGCGCCACGACTCGGGCGACCCGGTGGCCTGGGGCGAAAAGGCGCTGGCGCACTATGCCAGGCTGCGCATCGACGCGCACACCAAGCGGCTCGTGTTCTCCGACGGCCTCGACCTGGAGCGCGCCCTCATGCTGTACCGCCACTTTGGCGACCGCACGCAGCTCGGGTTTGGCATTGGCACGAACCTCACCAACGACATGGGCGCAGACCACAAGCCCCTCAACATCGTGATGAAGCTCACGCACGCCAACGGCCAGCCCGTGGCCAAGCTCTCGGACACGCCCGGCAAGACGCTGTGCGACGATGAAACATACTTGGCATACCTGCGCCAGGTCTTCAGCATTGCATAAGAAGCCCCCTGAGTCGCTTCGCGCCTTCCTCCGGGGAGACGACGCCCTCACTGCGGGGCGGCCCTTGCTCGGCGTCCCTGGCATGGGCTGCGCCCGTGTCGGCGGCTGCCGACGAAATCGAACCTTAGGAGGAATGACACCATGCTCCGCATCACCATCGCCCAGCTCAACTTCACCGTCGGCGACATCGAGGGCAACGTGGCCCGCATGGTGGCCGCCGCGCAGCAGGCGGCGCGCGAACAGGCCGACCTCATCGTGTTCAGCGAACTGTCGCTGTGCGGCTACTACCCCGGCGACATGCTGGAGGAAAGCACCTTCCAGCAGCGCATCGAGGCCGGCCTGGCCGCGCTGCAGCAGGCCTCCGCCGGGCTGCCGCAACTGCACTGGGTGGTGGGTGCGCCCACGCCCGCGCGCGGCCCCGGCAAGCGGCTGCACAACAGCCTGCTGGTGCTGCAGGGCGGCACCGTGCGCCTGCAATACGCCAAGCAGCTGCTGCCCACCTACAACATCTTTGACGAGCGCCGCCATTTCGAGCCGGGGCCCGACGTGGCCAAGGTGCTGCGCATCGGCAACGCCCAGGTGGGCCTGCTGGTCTGCGAGGACGGCTGGAACGACCACGGCGCCGACTACGCGACGAACCCCTTCGAGCGCATGCGCGACGCGGCACCCGACCTGGTGGTGAGCATCAATGCCAGCCCCAGCCACATCGGCAAGCGCGAACAGCGCCACCAGATCTTTGGCGGCTCCTCGCGCCGGCACGGCCTGCCCATCCTGTATGTGAACCAGGTGGGCGGGCACGACCAGGTGGTGTATGACGGCGCCTCGTTCGCCGCCGAGCCCGAGGCCGGCATCGTCTTCGAGGCGCCACGCTTCGTGGAGGACGTGCGCACGCTCCGATTCGAGGGCGGAAGCTTCTTCACGGCGGAAGGCGCACGCCCCGCGCCCGTGCCGGAGCAGGGCCTGCCCACGATGGATTTCTACCGCCAGCAGATCGTGCTGGGCCTTTCGGACTACGCGCGGCGCTGCGGCTTCACGCAGGTGGTGGTGGGCAGCTCGGGCGGCATCGACAGCGCGCTCACCCTCGCGCTGGCGGCCGAGGCGCTGGGACCCGGGAACGTGGTGGGCATCACCATGCCCTCGCGCTATTCCAGCAGCGGCTCGGTCGATGACTCGGTGGCGCTGTGCCGCAACCTGGGCGTGCAGCTCTTCACGCACCCGATCGCCGATCTGGTGGCGGGCTACGCGCGGCAGTTCGAGGCCAGCTTTGGCCCGCCGCTGGCGGGCCTGCCGCTTGAAAATTTGCAGGCGCGCATCCGTGGCACGGTGCTGATGGAGTATTCCAACGCCTTCGGCCACCTGCTGCTCACCACCGGCAACAAGTCGGAAATCTCGGTGGGCTACTGCACGCTGTATGGCGACACCAACGGCGGGCTGGGCCTGATCGGCGACCTGTACAAGACCGAGGTGTTCGCGCTTGCGCGCCATGTCAACGAACACGCCGGGCGCGAGCTGATTCCGCAGGCCATCATCGACAAGGAACCGTCCGCCGAGCTGGCGCCCGGCCAGCGCGACGTGGACAGCCTGCCACCCTACCCGGTGCTGGACGAAGTGCTCAAGCTGCTGATCGAGGGCGACCGCCTGTCGAGCGCCGAGCATGCGGCCGCGCAGGCCTTCGTGGCGCAGCTGCAGCAGGAAGAAGCCGGCCGCGCGCTGGTGCAGCGCGTGCGCATGATGGTGGCGCGCAACGAATACAAACGCCGCCAGGCCCCGCCCATCGTGCGCGTGCGGGCCCGGGCCTTTGGCAGCGGGCGGCAGATGCCGATTGCGGCACGGTATGCATGAACCATCGATCAGATAAAATCACTACAAAAAAGATAGCTGCTGGCGCTTGATGGACAAGCGCCAGCGGCCAAAAAACCTCAAAAATACAACCCAGCAATGGAGACACATGCTCGATACCGCCATCTACATCGGGCGTTTTGAACCCGTGCACAACGGCCACATCGCGCTGCTGCGGCGCGCGCTCGACAGCGCGCAGCAGGTCATCGTGGTGGTGGGCTCGGCCTGGCAGGCGCGCTCGCCCAAGAACCCCTTCACCTGGCAGGAGCGCGAAGCCATGCTGCTGATGGCGCTGCCCGAGGCCGACCGCAGCCGCGTGCAGGTGCTGCCCATGCGCGACTACTACAACGAGGCCGTGTGGGTGCAGGCCGTGCGCCAGGGTGTGGCGCGTTTGACCGCACCGAATGCGCGCACCGGGCTGGTGGGCCACTTCAAGGACGCCACCAGCGGCTACCTGAGCGCGTTCCCCGGCTGGGAGCTCATCCATGTGGAGCGCCAGGGCCCCATCGACGCCACGGCCATCCGTGACGCCTGGTTTGGTGCGAGCCCCGACACCGTTCCCTCCGCCCTCGCCCCCCTGGCCAACCAGATGCCCCCCAGCACCCTGGCCACGCTGGTCCAGTTCGCGCAGACCCCGCACTACCTGGCGCTGCAGCAGGAGTGGCGGATGCTGCGCGGCTACCGCCAGGCCTGGGCGGCCGCGCCCTATCCGCCCGTGTTCGTGACGGTGGACGCCGTGCTGCGCTGCCGCGACCATGTGCTGCTGATACGCCGCGCCCACGCCCCCGGCAAGGGCCAGCTGGCGGTGCCCGGCGGTTTCATCGAACAGCGCGAGACCGTGTGGCAGTCGTGCCTGCGCGAACTGGTGGAAGAAACCCACTGCCACCTGCCCGAGGCCACCATGCGCGCCGCCCTGCAGTCGGTGGCCGTGTTCGACCACCCCGACCGCAGCCAGCGCGGGCGCACGCTCACGCATGCGCACTACTTCGATCTGGGGGACGCGCCCTTTCCCGTGGTGCAGGCCGATGACGATGCGATGCTGGTGCAGTGGACGCCCATCGGCCAGCTGGCGGGCCTGGAAGAGGAGTTCTTTGAAGACCACTTCCACATGCTGGACCACTTCCTGGGGCTGACGGAACTGCACTGACGGCGCAGGGCCGCATTTCGGGCAAGAACTGCTGCCGGCGCTTGTCCATCAAGCGCTGACAGCTATCATTCAGATAGCATCAAGTCCCCGCCCGCTCGAGCATGGCATGCAGCAGCACGTTGCACCCCGCCGTGATGTGCTCGGGCTTGGCATCCTCGATCTCGTTGTGGCTGATCCCGTCCTTGCACGGGATGAAGATCATGCCGCTGGGCGCCAGCTTGGCCATGTACACGGCATCGTGCCCCGCGCCCGAGACAGCGGGCATGTGGCTGTAACCGAGCTTGGCGGCCGCGCGGCCCACGGCCTCCACGCAGTTCTCGTGGAAGGCCTGGGCCGGGTAGCTGGACACCATCTCGATGTGCACCTGCACGCCGTGTTCCTGGGCCACCTGCCCGGCCAGGGCCTTCACCTCGGCGGCCATCTGGTCCACGAGTTCGTCGGTGCTGTTGCGCAGGTCGATGCTGAACTTGACCCGCCCGGGGATCACGTTGCGGCTGTTCGGGAACACCTGCACCATGCCCACGGTGCCGCGTCCGTGCGGCGGGTGGCGGTGGGCTGCCGCCACCACGTCCTGCATGATGCGCGTGGCGGCCAGCATCGCATCCTTGCGCAGCGCCATGGGGGTGGGGCCGGCGTGGGCTTCCATGCCGGTCACGGTGCAGTCGAACCAGCGGATGCCCAGCACGCCGCTGACCACGCCGATGGTCTTGTCGTTGTCTTCCAGCACCGGACCTTGCTCGATGTGGGTTTCGAAGTAGGCACCGATGGGGTGGTCGCCGGGTTCCTGGTCGCCGATGTAGCCGATGCGTTCCAGCTCGCCCTTCACGGTCTTGCCCTCGGTGTCGGTGGCGGCGTAGGCGTGTTCCAGCGTGAAGGCCTTGGCGAACACGCCCGAGCCCATCATCACGGGCACGAAGCGGCTGCCCTCCTCGTTGGTCCAGAACGCGACTTCGATGGGCGCCTCGGTCTCGATGCCGTGGTCGTTGAGCGTGCGCACCACCTCGATGCCCGCCAGCACGCCGTAGTTGCCGTCGAACTTGCCGCCCGTGGGCTGGGTGTCGATGTGGCTGCCGGTCATGATGGGCGGCAGGCTGTTGTTGCGCCCGGGGCGGCGCATGAAGCCGTTGCCGATCTTGTCGATGGTCACCGTCATGCCCGCCTCGCGCGCCCAGCGGGTGACGAGATCGCGGCCCTGCTTGTCCAGGTCGGTGAGGGTGAGGCGGCACACGCCGCCCTTGGGGGTGGCGCCGATCTGCGCCAGCTCCATGAGCGAATCCCACAGGCGCTGGCCGTTGATGCGCAGGTTCTCGATATCGGGTTTGACTTTGGTGTCCATGGTGTTCTCCAGAGGCATTGAATCGGTCAGCGAGTCCATCAACGTGCGACAGCGGTAGGCGCCAGGTCCTGCGCGCGCTTTTGCACGGCCTGGAAGTTGGCGCCGAACGCGGGGCGCTTGATGTAGCGGCCCTTGCCCTGTTCGGCCCGCAGGTCGCCGTTGGCGAACACCACGCGGCCCTGGCTGATGGTGTGGCTCGGGATGCCACGCACGGTGCGGCCCTCGAAGATGTTGAAGTCGCCCTTGCTGAACTGCGTCTTGGCCGAGAAGGTCTTGGTGCCTTCAGGGTCCCACAGCACCAGGTCGGCGTCGGCACCCTCGCCGATGAAGCCCTTGCGCGGGTAGATGTTGAACAGCTTGGCGCAGTTGGCCGAGGTGATGGCCACGAACTCGGAGGGCGTGAGGCGCCCGGTGTTCACGCCCGCATCCCAGATGGCGGCCATGCGCTCTTCCACCCCGCCCGTGCCGTTGGGGATCTTGGCGAAGTTGTCCTTGCCTGCCGCCTTCTGCGCGGCGCAGAAGGTGCAGTGGTCCGTGGCGGTGGTGTGCAGCTGGCCCGACTGCAGGCCGCGCCACAGCGCCTCCTGGTGGACCTTGGGGCGAAAGGGCGGGCTCATCACATAGGCGGCGGCCTTGGCGAAGTCCGGGTCGCGGTACACGCTGTCGTCCACCAGCAGGTGCCCCGCCAGCACCTCGCCGTACACACGCTGGCCGCGCGCGCGGGCGCGGGCGATGGCGTCGGCCGACTCCATGCAGCTCACATGCACCACGTAGATGGGCACGCCCAGCACGTCGGCAATGGCGATGGCGCGGTTGGCGGCCTCGGCCTCGACCATGGGCGGGCGCGAGAGCGGGTGACCCTCGGGGCCGGTGATGCCCATCTTGGCGACCTCCTGCTGCAGCAGGTACACCAGCTCGCCGTTTTCGGCATGCACCGTGGGCATGGCGCCCAGCTCCAGCGCGCGCTTGAAGCTGTTCACCAGGGTTTCGTCGTCGCACATGATGGCGTTCTTGTAGGCCATGAAGTGCTTGAAGCTGTTCACGCCTTCCTGCTGCACCAGGGTGCCCATGTCGGCGCGCACCTGCTCGCTCCACCAGGTGATGGCGACATGGAAGGAATAGTCGGCAGCCGACTTCTCGGCCCAGCCGCGCCACTTGCGGTAGGCGTCGAGGATGGGCTCCTGCGGGTCGGGAATCACGAAGTCGATGATGCTCGTGGTGCCCCCGGCCAGGCCCGCGGCCGTGCCGGTGAAGAAGTCGTCCATGGTGACGGTGCCCATGAACGGCAATTGCATGTGCGTGTGCGGATCGATCCCGCCAGGCAGCACGTACTGGCCGCTGGCGTCCAGGGTCTGTGCGCCCGCGGGGGCCTGCGCCGCCACGCTCTCGCCCACGGCCACGATGCGGCCGTCCACGCACAGCACATCGGCCGGCTGCTCGCGGTCGGCATTGACCACGGTTCCACCGCGGATCACAAGGGCTTGGGTCATGGGGATCTCCTTCAGGGATGCAGATCAAAAAGAGGCCCTGCGCTGGCACCAGGCCCAGGCAGGGCCGGAGGTCATTGCTTTTTCTTCGCGGTCAGGTAGTAGTAGGTGCCGGCCACGGCCAGGCTGAAGAACCAGCCCGAATCGAACAGGGTGAGCCAGATGGCGGGCATGCTGGCCTTGTCCACCACGCCCGACACCGCCAGATAGCCCGGCAGGCACGGCAGCACGCCCAGGAAGAAGGCCATGAGCGCATGCAGGTTCCAGCCGTTGCTGTATTCGTACTCGCCGCCGCGGCGGTACAGGTCGTCCACCTTCAGCTCGCTCTTGCGCACCAGGTAGTAGTCCACCAGCAGGATGCCCGCGATCGCGCCCAGCAGCGTGCCGTAGCCGCCCAGCCAGGTGAAGAGGTAGCCGCCTGATGTGGCCAGGATCTTCCAGGGCATGAACACGAGCCCGATCAGCGCGGCGATGATGCCGCCCATGCGAAAGCTGATCCTGGTAGGCGCGCACTGGCTGAAATCATAGGAAGGCGACACCAGGTTGGCGGCCACGTTGGTGGTCAGGTTGGCCAGCAGGATCACCAGCAGGCCCAGGCCGGCCGCCACGCTGCCCATCTGGGTCAACAGGCCGTCGGGGAACAGCTGGGCCTTGCCGTACAGGATGGCCGACGCGGAAAAGCCGATGACGCCCACCATCGAGAACAGCGCCATGGGAATCGGCAGGCCGATGGCCTGGCCCAGGACCTGGTCCTTCTGCGATCTGGCGAAACGCGTGAAGTCCGGAATGTTGAGCGCCAGCGTGGCCCAGAAGCCCACCAGCCCGGTGAGCGCGGCCCAGGTCTTGGGCCCGCCTTCCACCACCTTGGCGGGCAGGTTGAAGAGCTGGCCCGAGGGCACCCGCACCATGAGCACCACCACCAGCAGGATGGAGGCGGCGATCATCAGCGGCGCGGCGATCACCTCCAGCTTGCGGATGGATTCCGGCCCTCGCCAGATGAACCAGATGTGCACCGCCCAGAAGGCGAGGAAACACATGAACTGCGAGGTGCTGATGGTCTGGCCATCGGCCGGCCCCGCGAGGTTCATGCCCACGATGTTCAGGAAGCCATGCAGCGCCAGCGCACCAAAGTAGCAGTTGATGGAGAACCAGCCGCAGGCCACCAGGCCGCGCAGCACGGCGGGCAGGTTGGCGCCCTTCACGCCGAACGATGCGCGGGCGAGCACCGGAAACGGCACGCCGTACTTGGGGCCCACGCGCCCGATGAGCACCATGGGCACCAGCACGATGCAGTTGGCCAGGAACACCAGCCACACGGCCATTTGCCAGGAGAAGCCCTGGTCCAGCATGGAGCTGGCCATGGTGTAGGTGGGCACGCAGACCACCATGCCCACCCAGAGCGCGGCAAAGTCCTTCCAGGTCCAGTGCCGCTGCGCGGCGGTGGTGGGGAGCAAATCTTCGTTGGCCAGCGTGTTGGATGCTGCGCCGGGCATCAGCCCCGCCACATGGGCAGCGCCACCGGTACTGTTCGTCATGCCTGTACTCCTGTCAAAGACCTCATTGGGGTTGCACACAACCCGCTGTCTGGTCCGGCGCCCCGGTGCATTCAGATGCGGGCCAAAGGAAGCGAGCGATGCTATAGATCACGCAAGGACCGCACCAGATGCAGCGCAGCACGCGTTGCGAACGCGCACCACATCGGGCGCCTCCAGCGTCATGCCGCCGCCGGCACGCGCTGCGGGTTGTTGGGGTGCGTCGTCCAGTTGGCGTATTCACCGGTGACCGTCTTGCCCGTGCGCACATCCACCTCGCCGGGCTCCAGCGCGCGCATGGTGATGCACTCAGGCACGGGGCAGATCGACACGCACAGGTTGCAGCCCACGCATTCGGCCTCGTTGATCTCGAACTTGCGCACGCCACCGTCCTTGGTGAAGGTGATGGCCTGGTGCGAGGTGTCTTCGCACACCACATGGCAGCGGCCGCACTGGATGCAGGCATCCTGGTTGATGACGGCTTTCTCAATGTGGTTGAGGTTGAGGTTCTTCCAGTCCTTGACGGTGGGCACGGCCTGGCCCTTGAAGTCGTCGAGCGTGGCGTAGCCGTGCTCATCCATGAAGTTCGACAGCCCGTCGCACATGTCCTGCACGATCTTGAAACCGTAGACCATGGCCGCCGTGCACACCTGCACCGTGCCGCAGCCCAGGGCGATGTATTCGGCCGCGTCGCGCCAGGTGGTGATGCCGCCAATGCCGCTGATGGGCAGGCCGGCGGTCTGCGCGTCGCGCGCGATCTCTGCCACCATGTTCAGCGCGATGGGCTTGACGGCCGGGCCGCAATAGCCCCCGTGCGAGCCCCAGCCGTCGGTGCTGGGGCTCATCACCATGCGGTCCAGGTCCACGCCCATCACGGAGTTGATGGTGTTGATGAGCGACACCGCGTCCGCCCCGCCCGCCTTGGCGGCGCGCGCCGGGTGCCGCACGTCGGTGATGTTGGGGGTGAGCTTCACGATGACGGGCAGGCGGCTGTAGTGCTTGCACCAGGCCGTGACCATCTGGATGTACTCGGGCACCTGGCCCACGGCGGCGCCCATGCCGCGCTCGCTCATGCCGTGCGGGCAGCCGAAGTTGAGCTCGATGCCGTCGGCGCCGGTGTCCTCGACGAGCGGCAAAATGCTCTTCCAGCTCTGCTCCTCGCAAGGCACCATGAGCGAGACGATCATGGCGCGGTCGGGCCAGTTGCGTTTGACGCGCTTGATCTCTTCCAGGTTGGTGTGCAGCGGCCGGTCGGTGATGAGCTCGATGTTGTTCAGGCCGATCACGCGGCGGTCTTGCGACATCAGCGTGGAGTAGCGCGGGCCGTTGACGTTGACCACGGCCGGGTCTTCGCCCAGCGTCTTCCAGACCACGCCGCCCCAGCCCGCCTCGAAGGCGCGGGTGACGTTGATCTCTTTGTCGGTGGGCGGTGCGGAGGCCAGCCAGAAGGGGTTGGGGCTTTGGATGCCCAGAAAATTGCTGCGAATGTCTGCCATGGGGTGCTCCCGTGAGTTGCAGTTGACGACGTCAGGCCACGAGTGCCACGGGCACGCTCAGCGCTTGATGCATGGAGACAGCGGCGACCTTGCCGTGCTCCACCGCCTCCACCGTGAGGTCGCGGCCACCCACGCGGCAGTCGCCTCCGGCCCAGACGCGCGCCAGACTGGTGCGGCCCTCCAGGTCCGTCACAATGCGCCCGGCTTCCAGCGCGATGGAGGCACCCACCGGCTCGGCCACAAAGGTCTGGCCGATGGCCTTGAGCACCATGTCGGCCTCCAGCATGAAGGTCTCGCCGGTTTCCACCAAGTTGCCGCCACTCAGCGCCGTGGCGGCAAAACGCACGCCCTTGACAACACCGCCTTCGCTCAGCACCTCTTTCGGTGCAGCCCAGTGGCGGATGGTCACACCATTCGTCTGCGCCCACTGCTGCTCCACAGCGGACGCCGACATGGCCTCTGCGCCGCGACGGTAGACGATGGTCACTTCTTCGGCGCCCAGCTTGCGCGACTGCACGGCGGCATCCACTGCCGTCATGCCGCCGCCGATCACCACCACGCGGCGGCCCACGGGCAGGGTCGAGAGATCGGTGCTCTGGCGCAGCTCGGCGATGAAGTCCACCGCATTGCGCAGGCCGGTGGCCGTGGGCTCAGCCACGCCCAGCGCGTTCACGCCCTGCAGGCCCAGGCCCAAGAACACCGCATCGTAGCCGCCCAGCAGGCTGTCGAGCGTGATGTCACGGCCCAGCTGCTGGCCCGTGCGCACCTCGATACCGCCGATGGACAGCAGCCACTCCACTTCCTTCTGCGCGAAGTTGTGGGTCGTCTTGTAGCTGGCCAGGCCGTATTCATTCAGGCCGCCCAGCTTGGGGCGCGCCTCGAACAGCACCACGTCATGGCCGCGCACGGCCAAGCCGTGGGCACATGCCAGGCCAGCCGGCCCTGCGCCCACCACCGCCACGCGGCAGCCGGTGGAGGCTGCGCGCTGGAACAACGGTGCGCCCGGGCTGGCAAAGAATGCGTCGGTGGCGTAGCGCTGCAGCGAGCCGATCTCCACCGGCTTGTCCTCGTTGGTGTTGCGCACGCAGGCCTGCTCGCACAGCACCTCGGTGGGGCACACGCGGGCGCACATGCCGCCCAGCGGGTTGGCCTGCAGGATGGCGCGGGCCGCGCCCCGGTTGTTGTCCTGCGCGATGCGATGGATGAAGGACGGGATGTCGATGCCCGTGGGGCATGCCGTGGCGCACGGAGCGTCGTGGCAGTAGTAGCAGCGTTCGGCTTCGATCAGCGCCTGCGGGCGGGTGAGCGGCGGGTGCGCGTCGCTGAAGTTGCGGGCGTAGTCGGCCAGGTTCAGGCGCGCGGCATGTATGCCGCAGGCACGGCTTGCGGGTGTGTCCATCAGTCTTGCTCCGGAAGGTTCGGGGTGGAGATCCAGGCATGCGCGGCACGGGCCGCCCCGCGCCCTGGGGCTTTGTGGCACCTGTGGCGGGCATGCCGCGTGCCAGCCAACGCAGCGCAAGCCAGAATGCTTGCGCCCGCGAACTTCGGAGGTTTCATCGTGGTCCTCGCTGTGGGGTGCAGGTGCCCGCCGCTTTATTTGCCGCGGTGCCCTGCGATGTGGGTAAATTTACCAACCCGTAAAAATTTACCAATTGGTAAAATCCCTAGAGCAAGCGCCATGCCAGCCAATTGCCAGTCTTCGAGGCCTCGCTTGTTCCACAATGGTGCGATGACAGACGCCCGCCAGTCCCCTCCAGATCCCGCCGCGCCCCCGCGGGCCAAGGCACCGAGATCCCCCGCCCCCGACGACACGGCCGCCACCCGCGCGCCCACGGCATCCCGCCTGCTCAAGGAGCAGGGCATCCTGGCGGAGGCCGAGAACCACTTCGCGCAATTCGGCTTCGAAGGCGCCTCGCTGGAGAACATAGCGGCCGCCATCGGCATCAGCCGCCACAACCTGCTGTACTACTTTCCGAGCAAGGAAGCGCTGTACCAGCGTGTGCTGGACGACGTGCTCACCCAGTGGCTGGCCGGCATGGAGGACCTTTCGCACAGCGAAGATCCCCAGCAGGCCCTGCGCCGCTACATCCGCGCCAAGCTTCAATACTCGCGCGTGCACCCCCAGGGAGCCAAGGTATTCACCAAAGAGGTGATTGCCGGTGCACCACGCTATGGCAAGGCCATCCGCGAGCGCGTCGGCCCGCTGCTCAAGACCGAGGTGCGCACTTTCGAGCGCTGGGCGCGCGAAGGCCGCATCGCCAAGGTGAACTTCACCCATCTGATGTTCATCATCTGGTCCGTGACGCAGGCCTATGCGGAACAGGAAGCGCAATTCGCCTTGTTGCTGGGCAAGCCGTCACTGACCGAACGCGACTATGAAAACGCCGAAGCGTTGATCGTGCGCATGGTGCTGAGCGCGCTTGCGCCGGATGCCGTGGCCTGACGCCGCCAGGGCCCCGAAGGCGTGCACCGTGAAGAACGCCGCCAGGGCCCCCAAACCGCTACTCAATCCGTAGCACGAGGCCATGCAGAGGCGGGCGCCACCGGCAGATCTTCTCGGTAGGGGTTCTTGCCGGCGCGCCGCGACGCCAATGCTCCCCAGGCCGCCCACACGCCTTCGTTGCGCCTTCACGCCTGCCGCTGCTGCCACAGCACGTCCAGCACATGCTGGGTCGCCCGCTCCACCGCCCCCGCCCGGTGCGCGATGCCCAGTGGCCGCCACAGTGCGGGGCGCAGCGCCAGCATGCGGATGCGCGGGTCCAGTGGCACGGCCGCGGACGCCTCGTGCGGTAACAGGGTGGCCCCATAACCCGCCGCCACCAGGCTCTTGATGGCATCGTTGTAGTTGAGCTGGATGCGCGCCTTGGGATGCCTGCCCGCCAGGGCGAGCCACTCGCTGGCCAGGCGCGACAGGCTGGTGCCCACGTCGTTGAGGATCAGCGGCTGGCTCGCCAGCCACTGCGGCGTCGCACGCCGGGGTGCGGGCCATGCGGCCGGAACAAACGCCATCACCGGGTCACGCCGCCACGGCAGCACCTTGACACCTTGCACGGCGCCCTGCGGGAGCGCGACAAGGCCCACATCCAGCGAGCCGTTGGCCAAGCGCGCCATGGTCTCCTGCGAAGTGAGCACAGCCACCTGCACGTCAATGCCGGGGTGATGCTGCCCGACCACCTCCAGCGCCCGGGGCAGCAGGTGCGCAATGACACCGGTGGAGGCACCCAGCCGCACGCGGCCCGACAGGCCCTGGACCTGCCGCTGCACGACGTCCAGCGCCTCCTCGGCATCCGCCAGCAGGCGGCGCGCCCTCTCGACCAGGGATTCGCCCACGCCGGAGGGTTTCACTTCGCCACGCTTGCGCACGAGCAGGGGCGCGCCTATCTGCGCCTCCAGGTCGGCGACATGCAGGCTGACCGTGGGCGCGGCAAGGTGCAACACGCGGGCGGCCTCGGCGAACGAGCCGAGGTCGGCAATGGTGACCAGCGTGCGCAGACGGTCCAGATTGAGTTCGCGCATGACGTTCAGTAAAACTGATGCTGATGTTTGTGAAATTCAACTTTTCAAATTCTATGCCTCCGTTGAAGATTCCGTACCAACATTCACACACCAGGAACACCCCATGAGCGCTCCCCTTGTTTTCATCGATGGCGACCAGGGCACCACCGGGCTGCAGATCCACGACCGCCTGCGCCATCGCACAGACCTGCGCCTGCTGACGCTGCCCGAGGGCGAGCGCAAGGACGCGGCCCGGCGGACCGAGGCCATCAACAGCTGCGACGTCGCGATCCTCTGCCTGCCGGATGCCCCGGCGCGGGAAGCGGCCGCCGCCGTCGTCAACCCCGCGGTCCGCGTGATCGATGCGAGTTCCGCGCACCGCACCGCCCCCGGCTGGGTCTACGGATTTCCCGAAATGGACAAAGAGCAGGCCGCGCGAATCGCCCGCGCCCGGCGCGTGAGCAATCCCGGCTGCTATCCCACCGGTGCCGTCGCCCTGCTGCGGCCTCTGGTACAGGCGGGCCTGCTGCCTGCGGACCACCCCATCACCATCCACGCAGTCTCTGGCTATTCAGGTGGCGGCCGGGCGCGCGTGGAGGAGCATGAAGGCCCCCACACCGCCAACGCGCCGGCCTTCCAGATCTACGGCCTGCGGCTGGAACACAAGCACACGCCCGAGATCGCCCTGCACGCAGGCCTGTCTGAGCGCCCGTTCTTCCTGCCCGCCTATGGCTCTTTTCGCCAGGGCATTGCGCTCACCATTCCCCTCTTGCTGCGGCAGCTGCCTGCGGGCACGACGGGCAGGCACTTGCACGCCTGCCTCGCGCGCCACTTCGCTGGCGCGGCGCATGTCGACGTCATGGACCTTGCCCAGGCCGAGGCGGCCGAGCATCTGGACCCGCAGGCCCTCAACGGCACCAACCAGCTGCAGTTGGGGGTCTTCGCCAACGACCGCCATGGACAGGTGCTTCTGACCGCGGTGTTCGACAACCTGGGCAAAGGGGCTTCAGGGGCCGCGGTTCAGAACCTGGAATTGATGCTGGCCCACAGTGCCCGGGAATGACGGGTGCCGTGGTCCGCGGGCGAGGTGCGCATGTAACAAATCAACACCACAGAAAGCGAATGTATGTGCGGCATATGCAACGCCGCAGGCAGTTGTTTTGTGGGCTTTTTCACGGTTCGCCGCGTATTTTTGGTCTGCTACACTGCCTTCGCTGTACCGTTTTCTTGCAGGCGCGCAGCCCACATCCCCCACTCGCCCTCATGGCTGCACACGGCAAAGCACCCTATCTTTACGCTCTGATTTTGTTGTTGGCCGTGCTGGGCGTCTACGTGCCTGGACTCCACAACGAATTGCTGTTTGATGACATGCGGCTCACGGATGGTTCCATCTTCGGCAGGTACGGCAACCTGCTGGAGATCAAGCAGCGCATGGTGTCGTATGGCAGTTTCGTCTGGGTCGACCAGCTCGTGGGCAGCGGCTGGTGGAAGCAGCGGCTGGTCAATATGGCGTTGCACCTGGGTGTGGTGGCTGCGATGTACGCGCTCTTCAAGTCGCTGATGGCCCATACCCGCTTCCCGCAGGACATCGAGGAACAGGCTCACTTCGCATCATCCCAAGACGCCGCATTGCGCGTGGGCATCGCTTTGTTTGCGCTCAATCCGGTAGCCGTCTACGCGGTGGGCTACCTGGTACAGCGATCAATCCTCATGGCAACGCTGTTCTCGGTGCTCGCGTGCTGGGCGTTTGTGCGCGCTTTGGAAACACAGCGAGTGGTCTGGTATGTGGGCGCATTGGCCAGCTACTTGCTGGCCTTGCTGTCCAAAGAGCATGCGGTCATGACCGTCGCCGTGGGCATGGCACTGTATGTCCATGTTCGCCGCCCCAGCCTCAAAAACATCGCCATGGCGATGGGGGCCACGCTCTTGCTGCTGGCCTTGGCTACTGCCGCGCTCCTGCGCTTTCGCGGCGAGCTGATAGGCCAGCTCTTTGATGCGCAGTCCGTGGCCTTCGCCCAGCAGCTTGAGACGCTGCGGCCTGGAATTTCGCAGCAGATGTTCCCCTTGAGCATCCTCAACCAGGCTGCACTTTTCTTTGCCTACGGCCTGCTGTGGGTGGTGCCTTATGTTGGATGGATGTCCATCGATTTGCGCCCGGCATTTCCGTTGGGCTTCGCCTCATCCTGGCATATTGTGGGAGCCTTGGGCTATGTGGCACTGCTCTGCGGCTCCGCCTGGTTGCTGCTGCGGCGCACGGGCGCACTGAGCCTTGCGGCGCTGCTCCTCCTTTTTCCACTGTTGTGGTTTGCCACGGAGTTCGCCACCGTCTGGGTACAGGATCCACTTGTGCTGTATCGCAGCTATCTTTGGGGTGTGGCGCTTGCTGGATTGCTGGCGATAGCACTCACGGGCTTCAGGCCCCGTACCATCTATGCACTCGGCGCCGTACTCGGTTTGTTGTTTGCTGCACTGGCGCTGGAGCGCAATCTGTCGTTGCGTGACGAGGTGACTGCCTGGACGGATGCCGCGGAGAAAATCAACCTCAAGGCGCCCCCCAGCGCAGTGGGCCGCAGTCGCCCCTTTCTGAATCTGGGAGCGTATTACCTTGGCAAAAAGATGGTCGATCCAGCGGAAAGAAATCTGTCTGTTGCAAAAGCCCTTGGCGACCAGGGAGAGCTGGGGAATAGCACGCTGTTCAATACGGGCGTGATCCTCCAACTCAAGAAGAACCATACAGAAGCGCTCCGTGCTTTCGCCACCGCCGAAGCCCAGGGGTATGCAGAAGTATCCCTGTACTACCATCGTGGCGAATCCCAAGCGGCGCTTGGACAGCTGGCGCCTGCATTTGAGAGCTTCAGTACGGCGCTGGACATGGCAGAGAAGGACCCTGAACAGGCAAGCATCCTGCCCACGGTGCGCGTGCGCCAGATCGAGACCGCCATGGCAGCGGAGCTTTATGATGAAGCTATCAAAGGCTTCCATGTTCTACTTCAAACCGCGCCCAATGACCCCCGACTTCTGCTTGGATTGGGAATGGCGCAGGTAGGAAAAGGCGAAACCGGAGCCGCTATTGAAGTGTTCAATCAACTCATTGCAAGCAACCCCAGCGCGGCCGCATACTACGGACGTGCCGTAGCACACCACCGTGCGGGTCATCAAAAGGAAAGCTTGGACGACTTGGACCAAGCCATCAAATTGGACCCGAAGCATCCGCAATATCCTCAGATGCGGGAAGTATTCGCGACCCCCAAGAAAAAATAAGGCGTGACACGTTGTGGCTCTGCGTGTCCTGCACATCGGCAAGTTTTATCCACCCCATCGGGGGGGCATGGAAGTTTTCCTGGCCGACCTCATCAAGGCACAGCGCGCCGCAGGAATTGATGCAGCCGCGCTGGTGCACGGAACTCCCGAGCCAAACGATCCGCCGTGGATTACACGGGTACCTGTGCAGTTACAACTTGTCTATGCGCCGATAGCAATCGGGTTTCGTTCGGCCTTGGCAAGGTCCATTGCCAAGCACAAGCCCGATGTCCTGCATTTACACATGCCAAACAATTCGGCACTTTGGGTTCTCACTTTGGGGACGGCGCGAGGAATACCGTGGGTCGTGCACTGGCATTCAGACGTGGTGGTCTCGCGCATGCAGAGCGCGATAGGACTTGCCTACCGGCTATATCGCCCATTCGAGCAGGCTGTGCTGGACCACGCCAAGCGCGTCATCGCTACTTCGCAACCTTATCTCGAATCGAGCGAACCTCTGCAATCTTGGCGCCACAAATGCTCCGTCATTCCCCTGGGCCTGGATACCGAGAATTTGACGTTCGAGGTGCCCACGCCCTCCCAATGGAAGGCCAATAGGCTTCGTTTGCTGTCCATTGGAAGGCTCACGTACTACAAAGGCTTTAAAACGCTGATCAAAGCGGCAGCCCGCATGGAGAACGTGGAGTTGCTGATCGTTGGGGATGGAGAACTTCGCAGCGAGCTACAGGCGCTGATTGGCGCGCTTGCGCCCACTGACAAGCCAGCGAATGTGCGCTTGTTGGGCAATGTGTGCGACGAAGAGAAGAATGCTCTCCTGCAGGACTGCGATGTGTTTTGCCTGGCCTCGCATGAACGTACCGAAGCCTTTGGCATGGTGTTGCTTGAGGCGATGCACTATGCACGACCGTGTATCGTGTCGGCGCTGCCAGGCTCCGGGATGCCATGGGTTGTAGCCACCGCCGGCGCCGGACTCCAGGCGCGTCCTGAAGATGTAGCCGACTGGGAGGCCACCATTCGGCAGATGCAGAACGATCCCGCACTTCGCGCCCTGAAAGGTGAAACAGGGAAAGCTGCCTTGCAAACATACTTTTCGATTGATGCTTGCGCGCAGGCTGTTGCCGATCAGTACGTACTGGCGGCTCCGGAAGCCGATCATTTCCGCCGTCCCCCCAAAGACATTCTTATCGTCATTCCTGCTCGGAACGAGGCGGCAACAATAGGTGCATTGCTATTGCGTCTGAAGGCAGAGGGTTGGCACAACATCGTTGTCATCAATGATCAAAGTACCGACGATACAGGCGCCATTGCATCCGCCGCAGGTGCACATGTGTTGAACCCAGCCCTGCCCATGGGGGCGTGGGGCGGCATGCAAGCCGGCATCTGCTATGCCCTGCAGCAAGGCTATCGGGGCGTCATCACCATGGACGCGGACGGACAGCACGAGGTGGATGAACTCCCCGTGCTGCTTCAGGCAAGAAACCAGTCAGACTTGGTCGTTGGCGCCTTTCCAGAACGGGCCAGCCGCTTGCGCCATCTTGCATGGCAATGGTTTCGCCAACTGGCAGGTTTTGATTTGCGGGACTTGACTTCCGGTTTCAGACTGTACAACCATCATGCGATGAGGGTTCTCGCATCCCGCGAAGCCACGTTGCTGGACTACCAAGACCTCGGGGCCCTGCTATTGGTACGCAGGGCCGGTCTTACGATCTCGGAAGTTCCCGTGTCCATGAATTTGCGTGCAGTGGGGACATCACGCATATTCAACTCGTGGATCAGCGTGGCCAAATACATGGTTGCAACAACATTGCTTTGCTTGGCTCGATGGGACATTGGCCAGCGGAAGGCGCCCTAGATCATCCAAAGTTGTGCGTTTCTCCCGGCCATCAACCCGAAGACCACCCATATTCAATGCCAATTTGTATTTTCCCAGCGATGCAGTACAAATGAAATGACAAATATAAAAAAACCAAGCGAATTAATATGGAAATCGATAATTATTCTATCGATTTTTACGGCCATCGCTTTTCCGGGAACGGTCCGCGCACAAAAAGTATTGCAACTCGTCCCCGGGCAGCCGCCCCTTGCCGGCACGACAACTGCGGCACTCAACACAAAACCTGGTGAGGCATTGCGCATCGAAAATCTGATAGTTGATGACAAGCATCCTTCAGTAGTTCATCTTGAGCTTCACCGCTCCGAGGTGGTTGGCAGCGATACCCAGTATGTGGTGGTAGATGGAAAAGGGGCCCGCGCATTTCCATTTGCCGGTAACGCCCATTTCATTGGCGGCCTAGAGGGAAAGCCCGAAAGTTATGCTTTCGCAACAATAACCCCAGATGGCGAAATCCGAACCATCATTCACCGAGATAATGATGTCATAGTGAATGAACTACTCCCCGCGCACGGCAGTAGCGGAGGGAAAGTCGCGTCGCGGCTGGTTGATCATCATAAGGATTTTGTCAATCGAGAATTTTCTTGTGGTGTAACACCCACTTTTCTTCAAAGTGAGCCGATTCAACGCAATATTCGCTTAGATGAGATTTTAAAAACGAGCAAGGCAAACTCTTCTCAAATTCTTGCAGAAAAAGCGGATAGCCCGCGCCGCGCCGACATCATCATTGACAGCGACTACGAGCTCTATCAAAAGCTTGGATCTGAAGCCGCAACCTTCACGTACATCACAAACCTTCTCACCTACATTAGCAGCAGGTACCAAACGGAAGTTGCCACGCGCTTCAACCTCAAACAGATACTCATCCGTACAACCTCAGCAGACCCGTGGAGCAAAACGACAACAGGTGAGATGCTCGATGAACTTCAAGCTTTTTGGAACTCGGGCGCAAACGCATCGGTTTCCAGACACCATGTGCACCTCATGAGCGGCAAAAACATAGGCGGTGGCATAGCCTATGTGGGCAGTTTGGCCAGTCCAACTATTGCCTATGGGGTTAGCGCAGGACTTTCGGGCAACTTCACTCCCTCAAACCCCCAAGTCATCTGGGATTCTGTAGTGGTTGCCCACGAAATTGGGCACGCCTTTGGAAGCTCACACACGCATGACTATGACAATCCATTCATTGCGCCATCACCAAACAATGGGGGCGCCATTGACTGCTGCTTCTCGGGGGACGCCACCGGGCAATGTGGTATCTCACTCGGAGGGGCTGGACGCCTTGGGTATCTGCCAGGTATCTCATCAATTTCAGGGGGAGGGGCTGGCCAACGCAACGGCACCATCATGAGCTATTGCCATCTTTTGAATGGCTCGATGGGCAATATCGCCTGGACATTTGGAACCAGTCATCCATACGGTGTGAATCCAGATCGCGTGCCTGCCGTCATGTCAAGCCAAGCCCAATCAAAGCTACCGCTTGATACATCTGGCACTTTTCCCTTGGCGGTGGGCATTTCCGGCACCGGCACCGTAACCAGTTCTCCCGCGGGCATTAACTGCGGAATTGACTGCAATGAAAGTTACGCGGCAGGGACTACTGTCATGCTGTCAGCTACAGCGGGAACGGGCTACACCTTCTCGGGATGGAGCGGTAACTGCACGGGGAACGGGCCATGCTCCATGACGATGAATGTGGCAAAGAACGTCATGGCCAGTTTTGTACCCACACCACAAGGGGTTCTCTCCATTGCCAAGGTAGGAACCGGCAGCGGCACTGTGGTGAGATCCGGAGGCGCCCTCAATTGCGGCAACACATGCACTGAATCGCTGCCCCCTGGCTCGATCGTCACCCTCACAGCCACGCCCGCCAACGGCAGCACGTTCACGGGATGGAGTGGGGATACTTGCACCGGCACGGGTTCGTGCTCATTCACGGTCAACGCAAACACGACCGTCAATGCCCAGTTCAATCTGAGTTCCGGTGGCAGCACATCGACACCTCTGCTACAAAGCAATTTATCTGGCAGTGCTGGCTCTACGCAGTACTTTTCCGTGGCGGTTCCTGCCGGAGCCATCAATCTCGTGATTCAGATCAGCGGCGGCACGGGAGATTCAGATCTCTACGTCAAACTGGGCCAAGTGCCAACCCTGTCGTCTTACGATTGCAGGCCATATCTCATTGGTAATATTGAGACTTGTACACTCACCACACCGGCAGCAGGCACTTACCACATTATGCTCACTGGCTATGAGCCTTTTTCCGGATTAACGTTGGCCGCCAGCTATCAAATGCAAGCCCCCCCAGACATCGGCACAATTATAAATCTCCTGCTTTTGAATTAAGACGAGCCAAGAGGATATATGAAACTCCAAAAATACTTCTGCATTCTTGCAACAACCATTGGTGCACTTTGGGTCCACGCCGCGCAGGCTCAGACTTTCTACATCGAGGAAGATCCAGTTTACCTTCGATTTGAACAATATACCGGAATCAATGGAAATCTCTCTTTTTGGCGCTTACCGACCCCGGGGGTTTCGACGTTCCCCGGGGGAAGCTGTACCAACTTGCGAATCCCCCCTGATCGCCCAGAGCAGGCTTCAAGATTCATGGCGCTATATCTCTTCTCAAAGACCAACAACAAGAAAATTTTCTACCTATACAATACAACTTCGTGCGTCATGGTCAGCTTCGGCACGAATGGCTGATGAAATTTATTTACGAAGGATTTTGGCAGCCTAGGAAGAGGCGCTGATTCAGCGCATATATTCGTTGCGTTGGCGATTTGCAGACGCGAAAAGAATACTATGCACGACATCGCTTTAGTTGTTGCCGAGACTACTTGGCTACGCCACTTCAAGCTTCAAGCATCCAGCGCAACGTCTCCTCCAACGGCGGGACTTCCCAATCACCAATCAGACCAAGCAGTTTGTCCGCACTCCCTCTTAGCGAGCGAACCTCGTTACCGCGGACAAATGCTGGATTGACCTGAACATCCAGGCTGTGGCTGGAAATGCGCCCCATCATGTGCAGGACTTCTCGCAGCGAGTGCATGCGACCAGAGCACACATTGACTGTGGCCCCAGCAGGGCATATCTGCAACAACCGGCGATAGGCCTGTGCAACAGCGCGCACATCTGAAAAGTCTCGCCAAACATCCAGATTTCCCAATTGAATGGTATCCGCGCGCCTGCGGAAATGCGCCGCCATTTTAGGCAGCAGAAAGTCCTCAGACTGCCCCACACCGGTGTAATTGAAGGGCCTGGCAATCACAATGGGCAACTGGTCCATCCACAGCCGCGCCATGAATTCCATGGCAAGTTTGCTCACTGCATAGTCGTTTGCCGGATTGAGGGGCGCGGCCTCAGTCAACACACCTTCTATAGAGTTGCCATACACATTGGCGCTGCTGGCTAACAGCACACACTGTGGCTTGCGCCGAGCGTCTGCAAGCACCGCCAGCAAGTTGCGCGTGCCTAACAGATTCACACGATAAAACGCATCTGCATCTCCATGGCCCACAAACGCTATGGCCGCCAAATGAACCACCACATCGGGCTGCACGTCTTCCACCACCAGCTGCAATGCAGATGCGTCCAGTAAATTTGCACAACGATAGCGAGGGTCGGCCGCATCGGGTTGCGTTCCGACACCCCAGACGTCCCATCCATGCGACTGCAACTCTGCAGCCACATAGCGGCCAGTAAATCCCTTCATGCCGGTGATCAGCGCTCTCGGTTGGGTCATGGCATCCAAGCCCTTGCCTTCAGAACGAGAAACCAGCCTGATTACGCCTCAAGTCAGCCTCTACCATCATCTGGCACAACTGCTCCAGCGTTGTCTGCGGCTCCCACCCCAGTTTGGCTCTCGCCTTGGCAGGATCGCCGATGAGCAACTCCACCTCTGCCGGACGATAGAACTTTGGATTTACGCGCATGACCGTTCTGCCTGTCCCAGCATCGACAGCCATTTCGTGATCAGCCGAGCCGATGAAGTCCACTTCAATACCGGCCCCCTTGAATGCCATGCGCACGAAATCACGCACAGTTTCCGTGCGGTTGGTAGCCAATACGAATGTATCGGGTTCATTCGCCTGCAGCATGCGCCACATACCCTCTACATACTCTTTGGCAAAACCCCAATCCCGCTTGGCGTCCAGATTGCCCAACTCCAGAACATCGAGTTTCCCTAGCTTGATTCTGGCCACGCCGTCGGTAATCTTTCGAGTTACAAACTCACGACCGCGCAATGGGCTCTCATGATTAAACAAGATACCGCTACTGCCAAATATGCTATAGCTCTCCCTGTAATTTACAGTCATCCAATGCGCATAAAGCTTTGCAACACCATATGGACTGCGCGGATAAAAGGGTGTGCTTTCCACTTGAGGCACGGCCTGGACTTTACCAAACATTTCAGACGTACTTGCTTGGTAAAAGCGTATATCCGGATTAACCAAACGAATAGCTTCCAATAAATTGAGAGCACCGAGGCCGGTAATTTGAGCCGTGGCAGTTGGCTGTTCAAACGACACCCCCACAAAACTCTGAGCAGCCAGATTGTAAATTTCGTCGGGCTGAACCTTTTGCAGCAATGAAATACTCGAACCCAAATCTGTAAGATCGTATTCAAGCAAGTGAAGATGGGGGTTACTTTCAATCCCCAATTCTTCGATTCGCCAAAAATTGACCGAGCTCGTGCGTCGATAAGTACCATAAACGGCATATCCTTTTAGCAACAAAAGCTCCGCCAGATATGCACCATCCTGCCCCGTAATCCCAGTAACAATTGCTTTTTTCATGATCGAAATTAATTAATCATTCCAATATAAATGAATAAAATCCTTTTGGACTGGCCTCCGACAGGAATTCGAACATGTCACGCCCAGAATAGAGCTCTTTTCCATTCAAATCGGCGGCTTGGAGCCGGTTTACCCACACATCAGTCCCAATGCCATGCCCCTGGAGATGCCCAAGATGGAGCTCCAAATGCGAATACCGAGCATGCTTCAAAATTCTGGCATAACAGGGGCATGCCAGTAGGTCGAGCTCATATCCCTCTATATCCGTCTTAGTGAAGTCAAATTTCAGATCATCCATTCGATCAATACGATAGCCGCGCAAAGGCATATTCATAAAATCCACTAGCATCTTGGAATTTTCATCCCCTTCTGATGCGTTGGAGGCCAGAACCGCAAACGGAATAACAGTAACCTTACCGATGACGCCATTTATGAAGCAATTAAATGTCCCAATAGCGACATTTAGAATGGATGGCTCATAAGAAATGACCTCAGTCGTATCAGATTGCAGCGCATAGTAGCATGCCCATATCATCTGATGTCCGCCCAGGTCCAAATAGCGCTTGGAGTTTGCGAATAGCCCACGTTTTGACTCCAAAAGGAAATCAAAAGCATGCTCTGCGCCATCCCTCCCATACCACTCCAAAGACTGCTCATTAATTATCGCAACAGATAGCCCGTCACCCCCATCAAATCTGAAGTCCCTTACATACGGTTTCTTCAAAAACCGGTGACTGGAGTTCAAATTTTTCCCAAGCACACGCTCTAGACTATTTTTCAAATCGCCAACCGCGCCCAACCAGTTGCCATTTCTTGCAGCAAGCAGGGCAGAATCAGAAAATTTGAAACACCCATCCTCTACATATATGTCGTGAGCACGAAATGCCGCGTTCATTTTTTTGACATAGATCTCATAATCACCATCAAAAGACATCTCAACTCCTTCGAATTATATTAATCAGCGCGCTACTTTTTCCACAAAACCGACAACAAGATCAGAGAAATACCTACCCAACTGCTCAAAATCATTACACAGCCTCCACCGCTGAGACTGCTCCCTTATTTTGGCTATTTCCTCTACATCTTGCCCGACGGCATGGATGATTTTACCGATGCCCAGCGCCAAATCCTCTGAATTTGTTCCTGGCAATTCATACACAAAATTACGAACATCTTCAAAAATACTTAAAGGAGTAACCGCCACCAAAACTCCAGAGGCCAACCCCATTCTTACAGCAGCACTTGACGATTCAGAAGTATTTTGATAAGGAAAGACTACGAGATCAGCTGAGGACAAAAGACTTAAAGAATCCTCATTCTCCAAGTAATCAGTAATCATTCGAATTCTTGAAGACAAACCTCGGTCGCTGATAATTTTTTTGCACCGATTAATCAGCGCTTCCGACGCTGAATCGGAATATATGGCATTGACCATATCCAGCCTTATTTCAACACCCTGCCGGGACAACATGTCCACTGCAATAATAAGTTGCTCCAAACCTTTGTGAGGCAACGCGAAACCGTAAGAAGCGACTTTAAATATACCTCCCTCGGTTTTTTTCTCAGATGCTGATGCCTTAATAACGCCCTGAGGGAAAAATACCAAGTTTTTATGAATGCCCAATCGATTGAGATTCACCACATCATTAAGAGAATGTATCAAGACAGCATCACACACACCAAGAGCTAGGGCAAGTTCAGAGAGCCGACGATTGATCACTTCAGGCGGAGGATCCACTGTGGAATGGAGCGTCACTGTCACCACCCGGCCTTTGGTTTTTTGGCGAACTATAAAATCCGAAAGAACAGAAAAATCGTGAAAACCAAAATTCAATTGTATGGATAATACGTCAACATCAGCACGGTCTACGGAGGCGTTGAGCATCGAGAGATTGCCGCCGCCATTTCTCCAACAGCGAATGATATTTACCCCATCATTATCTATCAGGGCTTGTTCGAACGGAGCAAAAATGACAGATGGTTGATTGATAGCACCTACCAAGTTCTTAGAATACGACGCTATTCCACACTTCGTATTCCAAGTAGTAACCCATCCGATTTTCACCTCCCGTTTTAGCTTACCCAAAGCAAGAAGTGCGGAGATTTCATTATCCGCTACAGCCGAAGAGGACCTGAGCAAAAAATTATCGGGAACGTTCTTGATATCAGGGCATTCCGCCACTCTAGAAAGAAATTTTCGATAAATAATGCCGCCGCCCAGAGCAGACTCTTTGTCATCAATAAGACGCTCAGTGGTCTCCATGAATTCTATTGCTCTTTTTGCAGACATCTCCCAGGAAAATTTTTTCGAATGCGCGAGAGAATGCTTTTTCAAAGACTCATAAAAAGACTGATCAAGCAATGCTTTCTCCAACTTAGCCGAAATCGCACTCGTGTCTTGTGGATCAAACATCGCATCGGATCGACCCAAAACCTCAGGAATACTTGTCGTGTTAGAGCCGATCGCGGGCACGCCACAAGACATCGCCTCTAGAACAGGCAATCCAAAGCCTTCCCTGAAAGATGGAAAAACAAATAAGGAAGAAAGATTATATAAATCAATCAAATCCTCATCAGCAATATGGCCCAAAAAAAGAACGGCATCATCCCTTAGACCCGAATCCTTGCCGATTTTTTTAAGGCGACGATAAATCTCATCCCAGCCTTTTCCGACAATAACCAGCTGATAGTTGTTCACAATATCAGACGATGTCAGTGCAAAAGCCCTTATTAATCCCTCCTGATTTTTACGAGAATCAAAGCTCGCAACATAAATGAGAAATTTTTGCCGGATACTAAATCTATCTCGCAGATCCTGCTCTCGCTCTATCGATATTAGGCGTGGCTTGAATTTTGAGTCTACGGCAGACGAGATATTTACAATGCGGTCTGATGCGAATTCACCGACATCATGCCCCTCGATTTTTGAATAGTTAGAAATAGCCAGAAGAATTCCGGCATTGCGCATGTGATCGATTTTTTTGAAAAAATGCTTTTCAAGCACATGATTTGTAAGGTACTTCTCCCGCTCCACCAACGGAATCAAGTCATATAGTGTCACCGCAGTCCTGGATGCGGGAAAAAGCAGGCCAACCGAAGTAACGACATCATCGCCCAAGCCTTCTATCAAACTGGTCACATGCACGATGTCAGGAGAAAGGTCTGCGATAAATTTCTCTCGAATAAGCTCCGCCATCCTTGTCAAACCAATTTGACCAGTTGCAGCGGTCTTATTTTCTGCAACATCTGAAGGAATATCGATCGCTAATATTTTATGCTGAGGAATCAAGTCAATGAATTCAGCCCGCACCTCATTCTCTGAGGGCAATGATTTATTCAGAAGGACATAAAAATCGTGGCAATGGCCTACTCGCATCATTGCTTTCGCCAAAGCCATGGAATAGCGGCCGATTCCACCAAATCTGCTACCAGACTGGCAGCTCTGAAGATCAATCAGAATTTTCATTAATAAATGTAAATGCTAGGAAATAAGCAGCTCTAAGCAAATCAGGACAATGCCTATTGTCAATTGAAACATTACTCAGTGACTACTCTTGCAGGCGCCTCGAAGATCTGTGTATATCTTATGACCTCTGGGCGTAAGATCTTCTCTGCTCAGCTCTTTTGATTGGCTAAATCCAGCAATCATAAAACTATCGATTCTTCCCGGTCGGGAGTGAATGTCCAGCAATTGCGCGTGCAACGCCGGATATTTTTGCAAAAGCCATTGATTTATTCTGGCACTGGCTTTTGGCTTTTGCAAAACGAAGGAGATCAAATACGATAATGGCCGCCGACACGCATTGATTGCACCATGTATTGCCCGATTGAGACCATGACGGATCAGAGGGAAGAAATGAAGTGCCAGATCTGCAAGGAGACGCAATGGCAAAGTAATGCGCCATGACATGCTTTGACGCAATCTCGAGATCTCATGCTCTGCATTCACCGCCCTGCGTTCCAGAGCCACCAGCCTCGCTTCCATTCTTTCAACATTTTTGGCAAACGCCCGGTCTGCCTCGCTGGCCTCGCTTTTCAATATTGATGCCTTCGCCTTCAAAGCTTCAACCATTCCCTCAGACTGCAAGAGTTTTTGCTCGATTTCAAATTGAGCACGCAATTTAAATCCATCAAATATATTGGGTGGAAATTTAAATGCCGGAATTAAATAGGCGTGCTCTTTCGCAACGTAGAATCTATTCAATCCATCCGTGTAAACAAAAAAATACTCCGAGGTCAGCAGCAGTTTTTCCCAACCCTCATACACCTCAATTTGAGAGTTTGGAATGGTGGCTTCGACAAGAACAATCCAGGGGCGATTCTTGGTCCAATCATTCCCCTCCAGCACCGCTTGCTCAAAACCCTCTACATCAATTTTCAAAAAATGAACTTCCTCTCCCCGTGGAAAATAACTATTCCAAATTGCATTAAGGGTCGTTACAGAAACCTGCTGACGAATATAAGGCCGCCCCGCAACCACCCCCTCCTCAGCAATTGAATCCACAAGAGTGGAGAGCCCGGAGCCTTCGAAAATAGTAATTGGAAGCGTCCCCGGTGCACGACCAAGCGCCATTCCGACATTATTATCGCGAGGACGCTTATTTTGTAGAAGCTTTAGAAAATCCGGGTTTGGCTCAATATTAATGCCATGCCAGCCCTTTTCATAGAATGCTCTGGTGACTGAATCCTGATCAGGCCAAGCCGCACCAACGTCGATATAGCGCCCCCGCTCTATGTTTGCGAGTGCGCGCATCAACATCACATCTTCAAAGTTCTGGGCATAAGAAATCATTGTATTTTCAGCTACCACTGGTAGGTGCCGTTTTTATCCAGATAGCGATTCAAATTGGACCTGATAAAACTTATCTGATCTTGGCTAAGCAACTCAGATGCATCTTTGGATCTCAACGATGAAACATGGCGTCGGTGATAAAAGTTGACTTTATTATAAAAACTAAAACCTATATCGACGCTATCGCCCACATCCATATTACTAGTTTTTTTAAATACCGCTTTCTTTTTATTGTTCAGCCAGATTTTTTGAACCTCAAATGCACCCCATTTCCCGAAAAGGTATTTGCTGATTTTCCTTATCACAAGCCAAGGATATCGATCAATATCCTCATATTTTATGTTCAACATATTTTTGTGCATTTTTTGGTGCCACGAAAGCCACTGCTCATAAGTAGCAACGGACTCTGCTAGGGAAAAACCAAAAACATTCATCCATGACGCAATAGCGTCTTCTGGTTTGCGCACAGTGCAAACACATGGAACACCTCTTTTATTTAGAAGTGCATTTATCAGCTCATCAGGCGAATGGCTTTTGACGATTGCATTGATTGGCCCGTCACATTCAGAAAGAACGTCGTTTATCGAATTTGAAGAGGATGTAGAAACACCGCCTCTTGCATCAAGAAGCTCTCGGACAACGTTATAGGAAAATGTCGATCCACTTCTCTGCATCCCCGCCACGATGACTATCACTTTTTTTCCACCTCAACATTGCCAAATAGGTTCGCAAAGCCATAAGAGCTATAAGCATGTGCACTTATTACACGAAATATCAAAACGTCTACTCTGCGATGCAACATCTCTTCCTTGTCGCGCCCTTCTCTCGTCACTCCCACATTAAGGTAATAAGTCCCAGGAACCAAATTTCCTTGTAGCCCGAACCGAATCCGAGCAGATTCAGCAGATTGGAAAGATCTTTTCGGATTTCCAATATTGGCATTTGCGTTGGTAGCATAAACGCATACTCCATCCACAGACTTCACCATCATTCCGAAATTCACGCGATCAGCCGGCTCTTTAAAATCAACCTCATAACTAACAAATATGGGATGTCCTTCAGGGATAATATTCGTTACAGCCCCATCGTTATCTGAAATATTAACATTGACTATTTCGGCCCCCCTGCTTCCGTATTGAACCTCGACACTGCTAGAGGCCAAGGATGAGTCATACAGCGGGACTATCTCTTTTTTTTGTTCTCTCGTATCTTTTGCAGCCCCAAAAAGCAATCGCTCATATGCATCGCAAACGGTTCTAGCTTTCCCAATTTCAGATATTATTCCGTTATTAACAAGAATAGCCCGATCACATATCTTTTTTACCGTCTCTGTATCATGACTAACAAAAAGCAGGGTAGTCCCCGCCTCCTTATACTCCTCGATGCGTCTAAAACACTTTCTTTGAAAAGCAGCGTCCCCGACCGAAAGGGCCTCATCGACAATCAGTATGTCCGGCCGAGTTGCGGTAGAAACTGCGAAAGCCAGCCTGACCTGCATTCCACTTGAATACGTCCTCAGAGGCTGATCAATATAATCACCAATATCAGCGAATGCCTCTATTTTCGGCATCAAGGCATGGATTTCATCAACGCTATACCCCAGCAACTGCCCGGTCATATACGCATTTTGACGCCCCGTGAAATCAGCGTGAAATCCCATCCCTAATTCAAGCAAGGCGGCTACTCTCCCTTTGACATGAACGCCGCCAGTAGTCGGCTGTGTAGTTCCCGTAATTATTTTCAGCAAGGTGCTCTTACCTGCACCATTGACCCCCACAATTCCCACTGCCTCCCCTGGCTCAATAGTGAAATTGATGTCTCGCAGCACCCATGTTTTTTTATGTTGATCGTGACCAGTTATCCATTCAAGCATCCTCGCCCATTTATTGGGGTAGCGTTTATATGCCTTACTAACATTCGAAACAACAATAGTTCCCATCAGAGTTCGTCCACCAGTTCACCGACGCGCGACAAAAAGAACCAAGCGCCCAAAATCAAAAAGAACATCGTCAGAAAAACGAGCGGAGCCAAGCTAGCAAAATCTGGAACACGCTGATTCAAAAATAGGGTCTGATAGGCCACCATCAAAGGCTGCATCGGGTTGTACTGCAGCACCGCCCGCGCAGCGGCTGGCAAGGAGTCGAATACATACACAATAGGCGTGAGCCAGAACCAGAACTGCACCACGATGCCCGTGAGCTGACCCACGTCTCTGAAGAACACATTGAGCGTGCCCAAAAATATGCCCAGTCCCAGCGTAAAGAGCACCTGCAAGGCCAATAACGGCACCATCGCCCACAAGGCCCAGCCCGGCCAATGGCCAATCAGTGCCAGAAAGGCGAGATACAGCCCAAACACAATGCCAAAGTTGACCAGCGCAGACACCGCCACAATCGCCGGAAGGCAAATGCGTGGAAAGCTGGATTTTTTGATCAGGTTTCCGTGCTCCAGGAATACGCCATTCAGTCGTCCGAGCATTTCTGCAAACAGGCTCCAGGTAAGGACCCCGGCGCACAGATAGATGCTGAATGCAAACGGTGTTTGCTCATGGCCTGCAAGACCAGGTCGCATGAGCTGACCGAACACGACGGTATAAATGACGATCATGGTCAGCGGGTTGGCAACTGACCAGAATGCGCCGAGCAAGGATTCGCGGTACTTGCCGTGGAACTCGCGCATGACGCTGCTCCACACGAAGCCACGGTAGCCCCACAGGGCTTTCAGCATGGGTAGGCCGGGCATAGCAAGGTCAACCCTCTTTGGCACTGCTGCCTTGCGGTGCCGGCATCGCCCGGCCGTAAGTGTCCTCAAACCGCACTATGTCGTCCTCATCCAGGTAGCTGCCAGATTGCACTTCAATGATTTCAAGGGGCACTTTGCCAGGGTTTGTCAACCGGTGCACATGCCCCAGGGGGATGAAGGTGGACTCGTTTTCGCCCAGCAAAAAAACCTTGTCCCCGTTGGTGACCTGGGCGGTGCCCTTGACCACGATCCAATGTTCGGCGCGGTGATGATGCATCTGCAGGCTCAATTGGGCACCGGGTTTGACCACGATGCGTTTGACCTGAAAGCGTTCGCCGCCATCGATGCTGTCGTACCAGCCCCAGGGCCGGTGAACTTTGCGGTGGGTTGAAGCCAGGCTGCGCTTTTGGGCTTTGAGTTCAGCCACGATTTTTTTAACGTCTTGCGTACGGCTTTTTTCCACCACTAATATGGCGTCAGGAGTTTCCACCACCACCACGTTGTCCATCCCCACGGTGGCTACCAAGCAAGACTCGGAAAACAATAGGCTATTGCGAGTGTCGATGGCCAGCGTCTGGCCGGCATGCGCATTGCCGTCAGCGTCATGTGGCAAAACATCCCAGAGAGCGTCCCATGCCCCCAGATCAGACCATCCCGCATCCAGTGGTACCACGCGGGCGGCTATGCCCAGCGCATCGTTGCCGGGCAGGTGCTCCATCACGGCATAGTCGATGGAATTTGACGGACAAGCAGCAAAAGCTTCGTTGTCTGGGCGTACGAAGTCCATGTCGCGGACACTTCTTTCGATGGAAGCTTGGCAAGCCTGGAGCATTTGAGGCTGCAGGACTTCCATGGCGCGCAACCATTGGTCGGCGCGCACCATGAACAAACCGCTATTCCATAGATAGCTACCGCTGGCAACATAGTCCTGCGCCAGGGCCAAGTCGGGTTTTTCAGCAAAGCTCTGAATGGCAAATGCGTTACCGCCTTCGATGGCCTCACCTTTTTGTATGTAGCCATACCCGGTTTCTGGACGGCTGGCCACGATGCCAAAAGTCACCATGTCACCCCCCTGGGCGAGCTGCCAAGCGATTTCAACGGCTTGGTGGAGCCGCGCTACGTCGGACATGACATGGTCCGCGGGCATGGCCAGCAAGATGGCATGCGGATCTGCCACCAAGGCCGCGAGAGTCAATGCGGGTGCGGTGTTGCGGCCTACGGGTTCCAGCACCAGAGTGGCATCGTCGAAGCCAGCTTCCTGCAGTTGCTGCGCCGCCAGGAACCGATGCTCGCTATTGCACACCACTATGGGCGCAGCCCTGGGGATGTGGGGCCCTACACCGTCCAGGCGCCTGGCCGTGTCTTGCAGCATGGAAATTCCGTTTCCCCGAACGGAGAGAAATTGCTTGGGATAGGTTTCGCGCGACAGCGGCCACAGACGGGTGCCTGAGCCGCCACACAAGATGACTGGCAGCAGTGGATGGATCATGGATGGGGGATATCAGACGAAGAGGCCTTGTCGCGTGAGCGGCGTATTTCGGCCTCCAGAATAGCCAGCCGTTGATTGAGACGGCGCATATCGCGTTCGATACGGGTGTTGACCATATCAACATGCAAGGCCTTCAACAGAAGAACAATGCAAACAAAAAGTAACAATAGCGCCGGGGGGTAGCTGATGCGGAGAAGCAGTGCCAAGCCGTCGATCAAGCCGGGCCACATCCCCAAAAGTGCTGCGGCGCCGGCCACGACCACCCAGAAAAGGCCATGCATGAGGTACAGATGATCGCGGCGAACCAGATAGAGGATCAGCACAGCTAAGCCTATTCCCATCAATGCCGTGGTTGCTTGCAAGGATGCCATCAGGTGGTCTCCCCCTCTTAAGTTAATTAGGTTAGGAGCATCCCGTTGCGGGGGTCAAAACAGCCACAGTAGCTGTCGGGCGACCACATCGCAGGCTTCAGGCGCCCAGAAGATCAAACAAATGCACAGGGCCTTGCTTATGCGGGGCATTGTAGGTGCGGAACGCCATCGCGCCTTCGTCTCGAGCGTTACGTAAATCATTGATTTGTTTGAGCCCTTGGCAGCACACGACAGAAAGGTTTAGATACCTGTGCCACTCTGGATTGGTTCGCGAGGATTCCATGCCACTGGACTTTAGATTGTGTCCGGTTCCCTTCTGGTTTCCCGTAGACAATGTTTGGTTCGGGTTCAATCGCATTCGCTTGTTTCGCCTCCCAGACTGCCATCGCCCCATGTTGCGAGAGGACCAATTGAATCCCCTTTGTGCCTGGGCCATATTTGTACAGAGAAATTTCAGTCTACGAGGTGCCAGGGCGCTGCCCATGGCTGGAACGATCAACATCTAGGTTGCAGCGATCCCGACACAGGCGCAGCCCTGGGAAATATCGGCCAAGGCAGTTCAGTTCAGCGTTCGAGTTGAGCAGAGGTGTAGCCATCGCCATATCGGACGATCTGTGTCCTATAGTGGATGACCGTCCCGAACCGATCGCCATTTCAAGCAGCGCAGCTCTTGTACCAAGCGAAGAGCCCATCGCGCTCGGGGCAAAACTCAGTTTGTCGGACCTCAAATACCTTTGCGCCAGCGCGGTGCGCAGGCTCCAACGATCTCTCGATCATCGACGTGCTGATGCCACACGCATGGTTCTATGCGAGATTCGGCACCCAGCTTTTCCGCGTCCAGTAACTGACAGACTGATTGCATGGGGTAGAGGCAATGCTGAGCGTTGAGGTGAGCGGACGCTACGGACGGTCCGATTGAATGCCCATGTCATCCTTCAGCGCAGATACGTAGTAAGCGCCGTCACAGCGAGGGCCAACATGAAGCGCCCAGGTTTTAGTAGAAGGCCATTCCTCGCGACAGGGCGCGTGGCGGCTCCCGGGCTCTCAAGGCGCCTTTGCTGAACAGTCACAACGACCTCTCACCTTCTGCCGCTTAAGCTTGTTCGAGAAGCGCGCGCGGAACGGCGCGGGAAACGGCGCGTGCCCAAGGACGGTCCAGCGTAACTCCAGGCGCATCCTCCAGTTGGAAGGTGCTCACGGCTTCGGTGAGTTGCTGGGCCTGCAGCTCCAGGCTCTTGGCGGCGGCGGCGCTTTGCTCCACCAGAGCCGCGTTCTGCTGCGTGGCGTGGTCCATCTGGTTGACGGCCTGGCCGATCTGGGAAATGCCCGTGCTCTGCTCGGAGCTGGCGGAGCTGATCTCGCCCACGATGTCCGTCACCCGCTTGATCGCGCCCACAACCTCAACCATGGTCTGCCCGGCTTGATCCACCAGGCCCGTGCCCACGGACACCTTCTCCACGCTTTCGTTGATCAGCGCCTTGATCTCCTTGGCGGCGCTGGCGCTGCGCTGCGCGAGGTTGCGCACCTCGGTGGCCACCACCGCAAAGCCTCGGCCCTGCTCGCCGGCGCGGGCAGCCTCTACCGCGGCATTCAGCGCCAGGATATTGGTCTGGAAGGCAATGCCATCGATCACACCGATGATGTCCGAGATCTTGCGCGAGCTGTCGTTGATGTCCCGCATGGTGGTGACGACCTTGGAGACCACCTCGCCGCCTCGTGTGGCCACGGCGGATGCGCTGATGGCCAGCTGATCGGCCATCTTGGCGTTCTCGGCGTTGTTGCGGATCGTGGAGGTGAACTCTTCCATGGTGGCGGCGGTCTGCTGCAAAGCGCTGGCCTGCTCTTCGGTGCGCTGGCTCAGGTCTGCGTTGCCCATGGCGATCTCGCTCGTGCCGGTGGAGATGGAGTCGGTGGCGCCCCGTACCTTGCTCACGATGCTGGCCAGGTTCTGCTGCATGGCACTCAGCGATGCCAGCACGCTGCCGCCGGGGGCAGCGCTCGCCCCCGCAATGCTGGACAGGTTGCCGCCCGCCACCTTGCTGGCGGCACTGCTCAGTGCATCGGGCTCGGCACCCAGGGCCCTCAGCACTCCGCGGGTGATGGTCACCCCGCATGCCACCGCCATCACGGTGGCCAGCAATGCGAGGCCGATCAAGAGCCGGCGCTGGAATTCGAAATCGGCCTCGGAGGAATCCACCAGCTGTTTGGAGCGCTCATCGGTTGTCTTTTGGTACTCGTCGGTCTTGGCAATCAGGGCGGCGAGAAGCGGCCGGCACTCGTCATTGATTTTCGCAATGGCTTCGTCCTTTTTGTCGGCCATCGCCAAATCGACGATGGACAGGGCCACCGGCCCATATGACTGCTCGATCTTTTCGAGTTCGGCCACCAGCGTCCTGACGTTGGCTGGAATGCCTGGGCCTTCTACCGCCTGTTTGAGCAGGGCCAGGCGTTTTTGGACGTCTTCGTGGGCTTTGACGACAGCCGCCTTTTCCGCGTCGCGTTCTGCAGGCTTGGTCGCCAGCACCATGTTCCGGGCGGCCACGGCGCGCGCGTCGACGGCGCTCCGTATTCCTTGGGCCACATGTGCCCGTGCGTCGATACCGGTCACGAAGTCATGAAATTGCGTCTTGGCGCTGCTCATGTCCTTGATGGCGAACGCGGACAGGACCACGATAAGCACCACCATCAAGCCAAACGACAGTGCCAACCTCGCCCGCATCGTCATGTTCTGAAAACCCATCGCAGTCCCCCAATGTTCATCTGCGTTATGGTCAGTAGATTTGTAATATTTTGTCAATAGACAACAGCTATTGTGATGAGGGATATGGATTCAGTGTTCATTGCTGCGCTGCCGCGTGACCCATGTGCGGAGAAATAGATCACACCGGGACACGGCATTCCCCCCGGGGATCACCGCTTCGGCCCGCCCCACTGCTCGCAAGGGCTTGATCGTTCTTGGCACCACCAACATCATTCCATCGACTGTTCGGCAGCTGCAAGGCCTGGCCTCACCGCTGCAGACCAGGCCGTTGCTCAGACCCCTTTCAGGCCTCTTCGCGCAGCGACGCCCTGAGGATCTTTCCCACCGACGACTTGGGCAGTTGCTCGCGGAAAACGATCTGGCGTGGCACCTTGTAGGCCGTGAGCTGGGTGCGGCAGTGGCGCTCCACGTCCTCTGCGTTGAGCGCCGGGTTGCGCGCGACCACGAAGGCGCGCCCGGCCTCGCCGGTGCCGGCATCCGGCACACCGATGACGGCGGCCTCGGCGATGTCGGTGTGGGCCGCGAGCACGTCTTCCACCTCGTTCGGGTAAACGTTGAAGCCGGACACCAGAATCATGTCCTTCTTGCGGTCCACGATGCGGATGAAACCGCCCTCCTCCAGCTGCGCAATGTCGCCCGTGTGCAGCCAGCCGTCCCGGATCGCGCTGGCACTATCTTCCTGCGCATGCAGGTAGCCGGCCACCACCTGCGGCCCTTGCACCAGCAACTCGCCGCGCTCGCCCTGGGGCAGATCGCGCCCCTGGTCATCGACGATGCGCACGCGGCAGCCCGGCATGGGCACGCCCACGGTGCCCAGGCGCGGCGTAGCCGAGGGCGGGTTGCACGAGACGATGCACGATGTCTCGGTCATGCCGTAGCCCTCCAGGATGGGGCAGACCACCGCCTGCCAGGCCTGCGCGGTCGACGTGCGCAGGGCCGTGCCACCCGAGAAGGTGTAGCGCAGCTTCGGTGGCCTGGCCTGGAACCAGGGCTCGGCCAGCAGGCCGGCGAACAGCGTGTCCACCCCGGCAGTCCACTGCACGTCGAACTGCTCGAAGGTCTTTTGCAGGTTGGACATGGGGCGCGGGTTGGGCACCAGCAGGTTGCGTGCACCGACCTCGAAGAACACCAGGAAGTTCACCATAAAGGCGAACACGTGGTACATGGGCAGCACGGTGAGCATGGTCTCGCCCTGCTTCGGCCCATCGTAGGCGTCGAGAAAATCGCGCGTGATGCGCAAGGTGGCCAGGATGTTGCTGTGCGTGATCACTGCGCCCTTGCTGCGCCCGGTGGTGCCGCCCGTGTACTGGTACACCGCCACGGGGTGGCTGCGGTGTTCGACGGGCTCCAGCGCCTGCCCGCGCACCAGCGCGTCGGCCATGCGCGGCAGCGGCGCCGCGGTGGCGGTCATGGGCTTGTCTCCTGTCTCTTCTTTTTATGAACGCATCAGGCCTTGGCTTTGAACGCTGGGAGCTTGTCACCCAGCCGCGCGCCCATTTCGGCACCCAGCGCCTGCAGGCCGCTCAGGGGGCGCACCATGACTTCGAACTCAGTGATCTGCCCCTCTTCATTGAAGCGCACCAGATCGATGCCCTTGAGCTGCTTGTCGCCCACGCGCGCGCTGAACTCCAGCACGATGTTCAGGCCCTCGTCGGTGGCCAGCTGGCGGTGGTAGGTGAAGTCTTCGAACACCTGGATCACGGTGGACAGGGCCAGCATCAGCGCCGGGGCCGAGGTGTAGGCCGTGTTCGCCATGGGCGAGCGGAACACCGCGTCCGGGTGCACGATGCTCAGCAGGTTCGACAGGTCGCGGCTGGCCACCATGTGGTGCCAGGTGTCGAGCGAGCGGGCGACGGCGGGGTGGATGTTCTTCAAGGCTTCAGTCATGGGATGTCTCCTGGGGTGGTTTTCAAAGAAATCAGATCGAGGCTGCAAGCGTCGTGCCCTGCAGGATGGCGCGCTTGGCGTCGAGCTCGGCGGCCACATCGGCACCGCCGATGAGGTGCGCGCTCTGGCCCGCGGCCAGCAGCACGTCGTACAGTTCGCGCAGCGGCTCCTGGCCGGCACAGACCACGATGTGGTCGACATCGAGCACGCGCGGCTGGCCGTCGATGGTGATGTGCAGACCGGCGTCGTCCACGCGCTCGTAGGCCACGCCCGAGCTCATGCCCACGTTGCGCGCCTTGAGCGAGGTGCGGTGGATCCAGCCCGTGGTCTTGCCCAACTGGTCGCCCACCTTGCTGGCCTTGCGCTGCAGCAGATGCACGTGGCGCGCGGGCGCCTCCACCTGCGCGGCGCGCAGGCCGCCAGCCTGGGCATAGGCGGTGTCGATGCCCCATTCGTCGTTGAACTTGGCGGGCGCCAGGGCCCCGCTCTCGCCTTCGTGCGTGAGGTACTCGCCCACGTCGAAGCCGATGCCGCCCGCGCCGATCACCGCCACGCGCTGGCCCACGGGCTGCTTGTCGCGCAACACGTCCAGGTAGCTCAGCACCTTGGGGTGGGTGATGCCGTCGATGTCGGGCGTGCGCGGCCGGATGCCCGTGGCCACAACCACCTCGTCATAGCCCTGGCCAACCAGCTCCTGCGCGGCCACGCGGGTGGAAAGGCGCACCTCCACGCCATGCAGCTCCAGCTGGCGGCGGTAGTAGCGCAGGGTCTCGTAGAACTCCTCCTTGCCCGGCACCTGCTTGGCGATGTTGAGCTGGCCGCCGATCTCGCTGCCCGCATCGAACAGCACCACCGCATGGCCCCGCTGCGCGGCCGTGACGGCAAAGCTCAGGCCGGCAGGGCCGGCGCCGACCACAGCGATGCGCTTCTTGGCGGCGGTGGGCGCGATGACCAGCTCCGTCTCGTGGCAGGCACGGGGGTTGACCAGGCAACTGGTGATCTTGCCGCCGAAAGTGTGGTCCAGGCAGGCCTGGTTGCAGGCGATGCAGGTGTTGATCTCGTCGGCCCGGCCCTGGCGTGCCTTGCGCACGAAATCGGCGTCGGCCAGCAGCGGCCGCGCCATGGAGACCATGTCGGCGCAGCCCTCGGCCAGCAGGCGCTCGGCCACCTCGGGCGTGTTGATGCGGTTGGAGGTGATGAGCGGTATGCCCACCCGCCCCATCACCTGCTTCGTCACCCACGCATAGGCCGCGCGCGGCACCTTGGTGGCGATGGTTGGGATGCGCGCCTCGTGCCAGCCGATGCCGGTGTTGAGGATGGTGGCGCCCGCCGCCTCGATGGCCTGGGCGAGCTGTATCACCTCGGCCAGCGTGGAGCCGCCCTCCACCAGGTCGAGCATGGACAGGCGGTAGATGATGATGAAATTCGGCCCCACCCGCTCGCGCGTGCGCCGCACGATCTCCACCGGAAAGCGCATGCGATTGGCATAGCTGCCGCCCCATTCGTCATCGCGGTGGTTGCTGCGCGCTGCGATGAACTCGTTGATCAGGTAGCCCTCGGAGCCCATGACCTCCACCCCGTCGTAGCCCGCGTGCTGGGCCAGAGCGGCGCAGCGCGCGAAGTCTTCGATGGTCTGCTCCACCTCTTCCGCCGTGAGCGCGTGCGGCACGTGGGGGTTGATGGGTGCGCGCAGCGCGCTCGGGGCCACCAGGTCGCGGTGGTAGGCATAGCGGCCGAAGTGCAGGATCTGCATGGCGATCTTGCCGCCCTCGGCGTGCACGGCCTGCGTCACCTTGCGGTGCTGCCCGGCCTCGTGTTCGTTGACCAGCATGGCCCCGCCCTGCATGGGCCGGCCGCGCTCGTTGGGCGCAATGCCGCCGGTCACGATAAGCCCCACCTCGCCACGCGCCCGCTCGGCATAGAAGGCCGCCATGCGCTCGAAGCCGTTGGCCACCTCCTCCAGCCCCACGTGCATGGAGCCCATGAGCACGCGGTTCCTGAGCGTGGTGAAGCCCAGGTCCAGCGGGGCATGCAGGTGGGGATAGGGACTGCCGCTACCAGCAGCCTGTGGAGCCGGGGCAGGTTTCGGGACGGCGTTCATCGGGGGTCTCCTTGTTTATGCAACCAGTTGCACAAATATAGCCAGCATCACGCATTTATGCAACTGGTTGCGTAAACAATGGAGAGCAGTCCCGATTCAGGCAAGATGGCGAACTACGCAGCTTTCTCCGGCGCCCTCTTCCGATGTCCCTGCCCCACGCCCTTCTCACCGCCCTGGTCGAGCACCCCTGCTCGGGCTCGGAACTCGCCGAGCGCTTCGACAAGTCCATCGGCTACTTCTGGCACGCCACGCACCAGCAGATCTACCGCGAGCTGGCGCGGCTCGAAGAAGCACGGTGGATCGAGGCCCTGCCGGCCGAGACGGGCCGCGGCCGCAAGCGCCAGTTCCGCCTGCTGCCCGCGGGTCGCAAGGAACTGCGCCGCTGGATCGCCGAGCAACAGGACCCCACGCCCCTGCGCGACGAACTCATGGTGCGCCTGCGCGCCGAGGCCGCCGTCGGCCCCACCGGTCTGGAAAAGGAAATCGCCCGCCTGCAGGCCATGCACGAGGACAAGCTGGCCGTCTACCAGCGCATCGAACAGCGCGACTTCATGGGCAAGGAAGCGAGCCGAGAGCGCCGCCTGCAGCACCTGGTGCTCAAGGCCGGCATCCTGCAGGAAGAGCTGTCGCTGGCGATCGCGAGAGAGGCGCTGGAGATACTCTGCACACCGCGCCCGCCTCCGACGCCCTCTGCCCGGTGACCACATGTCACTCGCAGCGCCATGACCAGCCTCCGGCGTACCCCAGTGCCAGCGCCAGCTAGTCACACCAAGCAGCACCACGCCATCGGAGCATTCAAGATGCCGAGTCCTCATGTCTCCGCCCAAAACCTATTTCAGCGCGCAGTGGACGGCCTAAATGATCTTCATGGCGCTGGCGGGGAGGGATCGGCACCATGGAAGGCCCCATTCTCGGCGCGCTGCTTTCCTTGCGGTAGAGACGACGTGGGGCGGACAGGGCGTGCTGTATCTCATCGGCCCTGGTGCCATTGCCATGCTGTTCGCGATGTTTTTGCCCAGGGGCGCTTGAGGGGCAGTGCAGCAGCGCTGGAACGTGCGACCGCTGTCCGCGGGCTATCGGATGCGTACGCGCGCCACACATGTTCCAGAAAAAGAGGAGCAATATTCAAAATCAATAGCAAACAACGCTTATGGGACAAGCGGTAGATGCCATTTTCAATCGAAAAATTCGATGGTACGCGGGTCTTTGCACCCGTCGAAATACTTTTGCAGCATGGCGTGAAACACGCTGCCCGGCGCAGAAACTTCGCCAAACAGCGTCATGCTGGAGCGCAGCTTGAGGTCGTCCGGCGTGCCAAACACATCCAGCGCCGAGCACGTCCCCAGGCCCAGCAGGATCTGGCAGCACTCGCGCAGCCGGCCGGCAAGCACTGGATGCGCCAGGTAAGCCTGCGCCTCGGCCAGCGACTGGATGGCATAGCGCTGGGCCACGTCGCTATGCCCCAGTCCCTTGATCTGCGGGAACACAAACCACATCCAGTGCGTGCGCTTCTTGCCCGCCCGCAGCTCGGCGATCACGCGGGGCCAGACGGGATCCTGGGCTTGCAGGAAACGGTCGAGGACAGGGGGAAGGGGCATGTTCGGGTAGTGGATGCTGGGCTGGCTGAAGTGAATGGTGACCATGAATTCACCGGAAGACAACAGTTGGATGGTGACGGAAAGGCAGGGCTGGCTGCAGGTGATGTGCCCGAAACACCTGGATCAGATCACCATGCCAGAATGACCCGATGAGCACATCGACATCCTCCTCCTTTCTGTCTAGCGCAGACGGCATCCCGGTCATCACCTACACCTGGGCCGAGACCCCCGGCAAACCCGTGGGCGCCGTGCAGATATCTCACGGACTAGCCGAGCACGGCGAGCGCTACGACCGCTTTGCGAAGGCCTTGAACGCTGCCGGCTTCATCGTCCATGCCGTGGATCATCGCGGGCACGGGCGCACCGCTGGTGGCAGGTTGGGGGACTTTGGCGCCGCAGCTTTCAGCGGGCTCATTGCCGATGTGGCCCAGTACGGCGCACTGCTGCGCACGCAGCACGCCGGCCTGCCGCTGTTTCTGTTTGGGCATTCGATGGGTTCGTTTGCGGCGCAGGCGGCGATCCTGGATCACGCATCGACCTGGTCAGGTGTGTTGCTCTCAGGTTCAACCGCGCTGGATGCGCTCGCCGCAGCGATGGCCAATGCTCCCGCAGACGCGCCTGCCGGATTGGAGGCATTCAACGCAGGTTTTGAGCACCGTACGGGATACGAATGGCTTTCGCGGGACGGTGCGGAGGTCGATGCCTATGTAGCGGATCCGTGGTGTGGGTGGGATGTGCCGGACGATGTGATCCCGTCGCTGTTCGCTCCGGCTTCCCGGCTGGCGGATCCAGCGCTGCTAGCAGGTATCCGCAGTGACCTGTCAATCTTCATTGCCTCTGGCGACGCAGATCCGCTCGCGGGGGGCGGTGCGCTGATTCAGCTGCTGGGTCAGCGCTACCGCGATGCAGGCATCACCGACGTGACAGTCAAGCTGTACACGGCTGCCCGCCACGAAATCCTCAATGAGACGAATCGTGATGAGGTGACTGCCGACATCGTGGCCTGGCTGCGTGCCCATGTGGGGTAGCCTGATGCGGTGTCGCCGCATTGCACGAATGGAGGCCTGACCTCGGAGGGCCTCGAGCCTGAGTCCTGCTATTTGAACGACCGATACTCCACATTCATGGACTGAACCAGTTCGGCGGCAGTCGGCAGGGACGTCACACCCGACACCGAATGCCCCGCACTCCACAGATCCGACCACCGTTGGATGACGGGTCCTTCAGATCCGCCTCCGAATTTCTTGCGGGCCTCCTGCACGGATACCGTCTCGTCCAGCCCATCGGGGTCGAGTCCGACACGGACGATGGACGATTTCAAGAAGTTCGCGGGCAACCCCGTAAAGGCACGCGTCGCAAGCACATCGTCCATGGAGCTTTCCAGAAGCATCTGCTTGTAGTCTCCCCCAGCCAGGCTTTCCTTGGTGGCGATGAATCGCGTTCCCACGCACCCCAGGTCGCAACCCAGGACCGTCGCTGCGCGCAACGCCACACCGTCGGACAGGCCACCTGACAGCACGATGGGGCCATCGAACAGCTGGCGCACGGCGCGCACGAAAGCGAACGGGTTGGCCCAGCCGGTGTGCCCACCCGCGCCGGACGAGAGCAGCACCAGGCCATCGACGCCCGCCTCCAGAGCACGCTCTGCATGGTGCAGCGAGGCCACATCGGCAAACACGAGGCAGCCGCCGTCGTGCAAGATGGGAATCACCGACGCGGGCGACCCGACGCTGGTGATCACCAGCTCTGCGCCGTGGCGCACGATCAAGTCCGCTTCGGCCTTGAGGCGTGCGGGGTCGCGGCGCATGATGAGATTGGGGCAATAGGGCGCCCGGCTGGGCTGTTCTTCGGCCTCGCGCTGAAGCCGCTGAAGCCAGGTCTCGAACTCGTCCAGAGACGTGCAGTTGGCCGTGGGAAATGCGCCGATGACGCCAGCGGCGCAGGCAGCGGAGACCAGTTCGATTCCCGAGACACGCAGCATGGGGGCCGCAATGACGGGCACCACCAGCCGCTCCATGAAAGGCAGTCGGTTCATTCTTGCTCCATTGAATCCAGTGAATGCACTGTGCGCAGGGCCGTGATGGCCTGCACTGCTTCGTCCACCAGGCCGTTTACGATGGCCTGCAGCGGCTCGATACGCTTGGCGAATGCGATGGCTGGCCCCAGGGAGGCCATGCCATGACGCCAGTCGCCCTCGGCGTAGCAGCGGTCGCGCGCGACCGTTCCGCTGATGAGGTCGCCGAACGCGGCGTGTTCGGTGGCGGCTGCCCGTTCGATGGCCTGAACCTGGCGCGCAGTGTCGTTGAGCAGCACGCGCCAGGTGGTGCCCAGCGATTGCAGCAGCCGCACCGTGGAGTGCTCGTCGCAGGTCAGCAGATGCTCTTTGTAGCGAGGGTGCGCCTGGATTTCCTCGCACACCAGGAAGCGGCTGCCGACGAGTACGCCGTCAAGCCCCTGGGCCAGCACCGCAGCCAATTGCCTGCCGCGGCCGATGCCGCCGCCCAGCACCACCGGCACGCTGAACTGGCCGTATGCCAGCGCCCCCATGAGCATCGTGGGCAGCTCATTCATGCCCGGATGCCCGCCTTCCTCCATGCCGACCAGGGCAATGGCATCGGCGCCAGCGCGCTCCGCCGAAAGAGCGTGGCGGATGTTCGAGGCTTTGTGAACGACGATGGCATCTGCCTTGTGAAGAGCGGTGATGAGGTCCGCCGGTGCATGTCCGGCTGTCTCGAAGATCCTCACGCCGTGCGTCAGGGCTGCATCCATCCAGCGCGGAATCATGGTGTTGGCTTCGGGCCGGTGCGAGAGCGTGAGGTTGACGCCAAACTGTTTGCCATGGGTCAGTTCCGAGCACAGCGCAAGGGCTTCGCGGAAATCCGCTTCGCTGGCGTACGACCGGGGCGTGATGAAGCCCATGCAGCCCGCATTCACCAGCGCGGCAACGTACCGTGCGTCGGACAGCCACATGAGGCCGCCGCCCAGGATGGGATGGTCGATCCCCAGCAGCCGGGTGATCCTCGTGTGCAAGACGCTGCCCATGGCCTACCAGCCTGAACTGCCGAGCTGCGGTGCGCCTGCAAGGTCTGCACCGCCCATTCCCTCGAGTGGAACGGGGAACCTGACCAAGGGCAAGTCTTCGCCGGGAGCGAATTTGCCGCGTGAGGCAAAGTGCGGCTGGGCGGCCAACTCTGCGGGCGGCACCACTGGCGCGGCGGGCACATCGTGCCGGCACAGCAGTTCAAAGGCCTCGTGCGAATCCAGGTGCTGCGTGGCCTGCTCGATGCGCAGGTTGATCGCATCCGCCACAGATTTTCTCGCCTTGTGGGTGGCGTACTTCGCGCCGTCGAAGGGAGCCAGGTCCAGCACCGCACACAGGCGCTTCCAGAAATGATCCTCCAGCGCAGCAATCGACACGTAGCGGCCATCCTTGCACCGGAAGGCGCCGTAAGCCGCCTTCACCAGCGTTGCCTCGCGCTGCGCTTGCAGCGTGCCTGCGCCTGCGGAGCGGTAGGCGCCCAGCCGCGGGTTCATCCAGTGCAAGGCGCAATCGGCCAGCGCCACGTCCAGATGCTGCCCCCGGCCGGTGGCCTGGCGCTGAAACAGCGCGGCGAGTGTGGCGGACAGCGCGTACATGGTTCCGCACAGATCGGCCACGGGCAGGCCGAAGCTCTGCGCGGGTGCGCCGTCCGGCGTACCCGAGACGGCCAGCACCCCCGCGGCAGCCAGGTAGTTGATGTCATGCCCCGGCAGGTCGGCCCAGGGACCGGTCTGGCCGTAGCCGCTGAGAGACACATAGATGAGTTGCGGATGCGCCTGGCAGAGCGAAGCGGCATCCAAGCCCAGGCGCGCCATCACGCCAGGGCGGTAGGACTCGACCACGACATCGGCCGACGCGATCAGCTCGCGGACCTTGTCGCGCTGGGCTTCGTCCTTGAGGTCCACCAACAGGCTCTGCTTGCCCCGGTTCACGGCCTCGAAAGCGCCCTGGCCCAGGTGACGGGCGTTGTCGCCATGCGGCGGGCGCTCGATCTTGATGATGCGTGCGCCCATCTCCGCCAGGTTCTGCGTCAGAAACGGCCCCGGCAGCAGCTCGCTGAAATCCACCACCGTGATGCCCTGCAACGGCGGCCGGGCGGCGGTGGCCGTCATGCGGACGCTCCTTCGGCGGTTCTTTCGATGATCACGGCGTCCAGCGGCAAAACGCCTTCTCCGCGTGCGCCAATCCACACCGGGTTGAGGTCCATTTCCTCGATGCGGCCAGCGTTGTGCATCACGAAGTCCGAGATGCGCAGCAGCAGCGTCTGCAGCGCCTCCAGGTCCGCCGCTGGGCGGCCGCGCGCACCTTCCAGCAGGGGAAAGCACCGCATCTCACGCACCATCGCCGCGGCCTCGCTGGCGCTGAGCGGCAACATGCGGCGTGTCACATCGCGCAGGATCTCCACGTAAATGCCCCCCAGGCCGAAGGTCATCACGTGGCCGAACACCGGGTCGCGCGTAACGCCGACCATCAGCTCCAGCCCGCCGCGGGGCGCCATCTTCTCGATCAGCAGGCCGTCGATGTGCGCGTCGGGCCGGTGGTGCTTCGCGGCGTCCATGATGTCCGCCCAGGCCTGGCGCAGTTCGTCGGCATTTTGCAGCCCCACCTTGACGCCGCCGATGTCCGACTTGTGGACGATCTGCTCGCTGGCGATCTTGGCCACGACGGGGTAGCCCATGGCGTTGGCGGTCACCAACGCTTCTTCCATAGTGGACGCGAGCATGTTGGGCAGCAGGCCGATCCCCGCAGCCTGCAGCTGGCCTTTGGCCTGCGCTTCAGACAGGCTGAGGGTGGCGGCGGCTGGCGGCAGAACGACCACAGGCTGCATGGGCGGCTGGGTGCCACGCGAGCGCTTCCAGCGGCCATATTCAACCCAGCGCTGAATGGCCTTGATGGCTTTGCCCACCGAACGCGGCGGCGCGAAACCGCCTTCGACCAGCATGCGATACCCCTCCCCCATGCGGTCACTCATCCAGATGGGAATGATGGGTGTTGCGCAGCCTTTCTGCGCCGCGATGATGGTGCGCGCCAGCTGGATCGTGGTGTCGCCATAGTCCAGTGCAATCGGAACGATCACGCAGCCGAGGTTCGGGTCCACGGCCACCGCACTCAGCGATTTTTCGATCAGCGCCGCATCGCTCAGCACGGCGGCGGTGGTGTCCACCGGGTTGTCCAGGGCCGCGAAGTCGGGCAGCAGCGAGGCCAGCACCTCCCGCGTGTGCGGGGTGAACTGAGCGAGGGTCAGGCCTGCGGTGCCCACAGCATCCGCCGTCAACGCCGCCGTCCCGCCCGAAGAGGTGTAGATGGCCACCCCTTCGCTTGGGGGCGGCTCCGCGCGTGCGAACAGCCAGGCTGCATCGACAAGCTCGTCGATGTCATCGACCTCGATCACACCGCACTGCCTGAACACCGCGCTGTTCACCTCGGCCGACCCCGTGAGGGACGCTGTGTGCGATTGCGCCGCCTTTTGCCCGTACTCAGACTTGCCGACCTTGAGCGCAATGACTGGCTTGCCATTGGCGGCTGCGCGGTTCACGGCAGCCACGAACTTCGCGCCATCCTTGATGCCTTCCAGCAGGGTCACGATCACCTTGATGTCGGGTGCATCGGCCATGTAATGGATGAAGTCGGCCACCTGCAAGTCCACCTCGTTGCCGGTGGAGGCCCACAGGCCAATGCCAATGCCGCGGTCCATGGCCTGCATCACGTTGCGCCCCAGGCCGCCACCTTGCGTGGCCAGGCCAATGGGACCCTTGACGAGGTCGTGCGGGAAGGATGGCGAGAAAGTCAGTCCCAGGCGGTGGTTGACGTTGGTGAGGCCCGGGCAGTTCGGCCCGTACAGGCGCATGCCGCCCGCGTCGGCGATTTCCTTGAGGCGCACCTGAGCGCGTTCGCCTTCTTCGCCTGCCTCGCCAAAGCCCGATGTCAACACGATGGCAAAAAGGACGCCCCGGTTGGCACATTCCTCCGCCACGGCCAGCACGCCGGATGCGGGCACCACGATCACAGCAACGTCGGGCGTGGCTGGCAGTGACGCAACGCTGGGCCAGCAACGGTGCCCGCGAATCTCCGCCTTGGTCGGGTTGACGAGGTAGATGTCTCCGTCGAACTCGGAATGGTCCAGCAGATTGGTCAGCGTGCGCTCGCCGATGCTTTGCGGGCGGTCCGAGGCGCCCACGAGGGCAATCGAGCGAGGGCGGATCAGTCGTGAAAGGTCTGTCAATCTTGTCTCCTGGTCGTTATTGGGGTGGCGTGGAGGCTCAGGCAATCGCCGAGATGCCCAGGATTTCCCGACCTGCGATCAAGGTCTGCACTTCGGTGGTGCCTTCGGGAATCGTTCCGCCGCGCGTGTCGCGAAAGATGCGCTCAATGGGGTAGTCGGTGGCGTAACCCAGCCCGCCATGCACTTGCAGTGCCATGCTGGCCACTTCATGCGCAGCCTCGGTGGCGTAGAGCTTGGCAATGGAGCAGGCGGTGCGCGCATCGGCATTGGCATCCAGCGCGGCAGCGGCACGCAGGCTCAGTGCGCGTGCGGCTTCCACCCGGATCGTCATGTCCACGATGAGCTTTTGCACCAGCTGGAAGCTGCCGATGGGCTTGCCGAACTGTGTACGGGTGCGGGCATAGTCGATCGAGAGGTCGAGGGCCGCTTGCGCGGCGCCGACCGCACCCATGGCAATGTTGACACGGGCGCCGTCCAGGCCGATGAGCATCTTCTTGAGCGCCTTGCCTTCCTCGCCCAGCAGGTTCTCGCGGGGCACCTTGACATTGTCGAATGCCAGTTCCGCCGTGCCGGTGCTGCGCAGCACCATCGTGTCGACGTTGCGCACTTCATACGGAGACACCTCGCGCTCCACAAGGAAGGTGGAGAGCTGCCCCTGGCAGTCGGGGCTGAACGTACGCGCGACCACGATGCCGAAGTCGCCAAATGCCCCGTTCGTGATCCACAGTTTTCGGCCGTTGAGGACGTAGTGGTCCCCCTGCAGGTCTGCACGGGTCTGGACCTGGGCGATGTTGGAGCCCGTGCCTGGCTCGCTGATGGCATTGAACACGCGGCGGTCAGATGCCAGCAAGGGCTTCAGGAAGCGTTCGCGCTGCTCCTCGTTCGCCTCTGCGGCCAGCTTGTTGATGGCCGCATTGGTGATGTTCACCATCGTGCGCAACGACAGCCACGTGTAGCCCGCCTCTTCCATGAGCATCGCCCAGGTCATCTGGTCCATGTCCATGCCGCCCAGGGCCTCGGGCAGCCTGCCGCCGATGTATCCGAACTGCGACAGCTCCTTGAGAAGCTCGAAGGGAAAGGTCTTGTCCCTGTCGTGCTGGGCGACGCGGGGAGCGACTTCGCTTTTCATGAAGCGGCGCACGCTGTCGCGCAGCATTTCTTGTTCGGAATTCATCGTTGCATACATGGCTAGGTCTCCTGGGTTGAATGCATGGATCCGCCGCTAGGCGGCGGTGGTGTCTTTGGCGCCCGCGCCGCGCCGGCCGGATGCCGTGGCGCGCAGCGTGGGAGCCGCGTTCTGGGGGTGGAACACAAGTGCCTGCACCTCTTGCAAGGCTTGCAGGCAGGCGTCCTTGGTACGGCGAAGGCGTTCGGTGGGGCCGGCGATCGACAGCGCGAGGGGTTCATCGCCCAGGTAGCCAGCGACGGCGATGGCGGCCAGGCCGTCGAAGCCTTCGTTTTCCACCCAGATCCAGCCTTGCTGGCGTGCTTGTTCGATCTGTGCCTCCAGTGCTGCGAGGTCCGTGATGGACCCGGGGGCGATCTGCTTGAGCGGCTTGAGCCGCAGCTGGCGTGCGGCTTCTTCGGGTGTACCCAGCGACAGCGCCGCCTTGCCCAGCGCGGACACGTGCAACGCAATCTTGTTGCCCACGTTTTCCACATAGCGCAGCGGATGAGTTCCCTCGGCAAACGCCAGTACCTTGACCACGCCCGCCTCCACGCGGCCGCACATCCCTGTCTCTCCCGTCTTGTCACGCAGCAACTCGCACGCCTCGGACGCCACGGCGTAGAGCGAATCACCCGCAGCGATGCCTTTGGCAATCGTGAGCAGACGGGCCGTTGGATAGAAGCGTCGGGTTCGCGCCGTCCGCATCAGGTAGCCCAACTCATGCAGCGTGTGCAGCAGATCGGAGCAGCTGCTCTCGGGAAGGTCCATCAGGCGCGCAAGGTCTGAATTGGAGAGTTCGCGGCGCTCCCGGGCAAAGACCTCCAGCAGGGCCATGGTGCGAGAAGCGGCGGGGACAATGGTTGGCATAAGTTCTCCGGTATTTCGTAGATGTCAACGAATCATAACTTTGAGGTGAGCGCGATTGCAGCAGACCATTCCTTATGAGATTCAAATTTTCTTTTGAATGCAGCTCACAAGATTGCTTGCATTTCTACGAAATATTGAAGTATTCTACGACCAGCCGCAATGAAGTGGCAACAAAAATGGAGACAAGCATGCGTAGAACCTTCCGAGAACTGATTGTTTTTGTCATTGCCTCGTTGGCCTTTGGCGTCCTGCATGCAGCAGGAGATGCGTGGCCGAGCAAGCCCATCACCTTCGTGGTGCCGTTCCCACCCGGGGGCATCACGGACAACACGTCGCGGCTTTTGGCCAAGCTGCTCAGCGCACAGCTGGGACAGTCGGTGGTGGTGGACAACCGTCCCGGTGCCGGTGGCTCCATCGGTGTGGAGTCGGCTTCGCGCCAGCCGCCAGACGGCTACACCATCATTTACGGCACGCAGGGAACGCATGGCGCCAATCTGGCGCTGTACAAGAACGTGCGCTACGACCCCGTGACGGACTTCGTGCCCGTGCATGCCATGTCCGAAACACCGCTCATGCTGGTGATCAACCCCTCACGCCCGTTCAAGACGGTGCCCGAGCTGATTGCCTATGCCAAGGCCAATCCCGGCAAGCTCAACTACGGCTCCGCCGGTCCAGGCACGGGCACCCACCTGACGGCCGAGTTGTTCCAGACCGCCGCGGGCATCAAGATGACCCATGTGCCGTACCGCGGCAGCGCGCCGGCACTGAGCGACCTGATGGCCGGGAGCATCGACCTGATGTTCGACTACCCGGCGGTGGTGTTGCCCCAGGTGCAGGCGAACAAGCTCAAGGCGCTGGCGGTCACCTCCAAAAAGCGTTTGTCCAGCTCCCCCGACGTGCCCACCGTGGGCGAGCTGGGCGTTCCCGAAGCGGAATCCACGGCCTGGGGCGCGGTGTTCGTTCCGACCAAGACGCCGCCGGACATCGTGAAGCGCCTGGGCGACGAGATCGCCAAGGCCATCGTTCACCCCGAAATGCTGCAAGCCACCGAGAAATTCGGCAGTGTCCCGCTCGCCGGCCTGCGCGACGCCAAGCTGGGTGCCTTCGTGAAATCGGAGATGACCCGGTGGCGTGCGGTTGTTCAGCAGTCGGGCGCCAAGCTCGATTGACGGGGTCGCGGGCACTACATGCCCGCCCCCCCACCTTTCCCTTTCACCCCCTTCTTTCTATGACCGATTCAAAGACCTCCTTGAAGCCGTTGCAGCCGACTCTGTATGAGCTGGCTGATGACGGCCACTCGCTCAACTTCTTCTTTGCGCAGTGCGGCGCCTGCGGTGGGATGAGTTTTCCTGCCAACGCACCGGGATGCATGCACTGCGGAGACCCGCTGAGCGGAGCGCAACGCGTCACGCGCCCGGGGGGAGGAGAGTTGCTGGAGTTCGTGACCCTGCACGTGCCGCTGTTGCCTGGCATGGCGGCGCCCAGCATTGCTGGAGACATCCGCATCGCGCCCGGCATCGTCGAAGAAGGTGTGATGGCCGTTGGGGACGAGACGGCGCTGAAGCACGGCATGGCGGTTCGTGCCGTTGCCGAGGTGAAGCGGGAAGAAGGTGTTTACGCCTGCCGCTTTGTACCCGCGAATGAAGGAGCCGCGCAGTGAGCAATACCAATCAATCCACTGCAGGCAACTGGCTGGATGCCCATGGCGGTGTGTTCATCGCCGGTGTCGGTCTGCACCCCTATCAGTTCCCCACCGAGACACCTTACACCGAGCTGGGCCTCAGGGCTGTGCGTGCCGCACTCGAGGACTCGGGTGTTTCCTGGGCCCGTGTGCAGAGTGCCTACGTGGGCACAACCTCGATTGGCATGGCCGCCGGCCGCGTGATGCTGCGCCACCTGGGATCCACGGGTCTGGCGGTGACGCAGGTGGAAAACGCGTCGGCCTCTGGATCGTTCGCTTTCCGGCAGGCATGCATGGAGGTGGCTAGCGGCATGAGCGATGTGGTGCTGGCGGTGGGCGTGGACAAGCACGGTGACGGGCGCCGCGCTGCCAACAAGGACGGACTGGAAAGGCTCAGCGAGACCGCCACCATTCCGGCGGTGAAGTTCGCGATGATGGCGCGCACCTACCTGCGCGAGCGCGGCGCCTCCGTGGAGGAGATGGCCGGCGTGGCGGTGAAGAACCACGGCAACGCAGCGCGCAATCCGTTTGCTCAGTTTCGCAAGCCCCGGACGCTGGAGCAGGTGCTCGCATCGCCGCGCGTGGTGGGCGACCTCACGGTGCAGCAATGCTGTCCACGCGGCGAAGGGGCCGCGGCGGTGATGCTGGTTTCTGGCAACGCCATCCGAAAGCTGGGACTGGATGCGCGGCGCTGCGTGCGCGTGAAGGCTTCCGTGGCAGGCAGCGAGCGCCCCGAGATGCAATACGGCGACAGCGCCGTGGAGCTGGTCCGCACCAGCGCGCAGGCCGCGTTTGACCAAGCAGGCATTGCACCCAAGGAGCTCGACCTGCTGGAGCTGCACGACGCCTTCTCCGTGGAAGAGCTGCTGTACAGCGAAGCCATCGGTGTGTGCGACCCAGGCGAGGGCGCCCGCTATCTGGCGCGTGGCGATTCGCACATCGGTGGCCGCTGCGCCATCAATGCATCGGGCGGCCTGATCGGCATGGGCCACCCACTCGGGCCCACGGGCATCGGCCAGTTGGCAGAAATCACGCGTCAGCTGCGGGGCGAGGCGGAGGGTCGCCAGCACCCCAACGCGCGCTGGGGCATGGCCCACATGATCGGGCTCGGCTCGGTCTCCGTCGCCCACGTGCTGTCGGCATCGGCCTGACGGCGCCGCACACTTCTTTGTGGAAAGCAATCCAATGACTACCCCTGACATCCAGGACCTGGGCACATTGCTCTATGAGGTGCGCGACCGCGTGGCCGTGATCACCCTCAACCGGCCCGAGCGCATGAACACGCTGGGCAGCACGATGAAGCCCGACCTCGCCCGCGCCTTCTTCGAACTGGCCCGCAACGACGACCAAGTGCGCGCGGTTCTGATCACCGGCAGCGGCGACAAGGCGTTCTGCGCGGGCGCCGACATCAAGGAGCGCGCCACCGACGTGGTGCGCGGCACGGAGTACTTCGTGCGCCAGAAGGCGACCCACGAACTGTTTCGCAACATCGAAGAGTTCGAGAAGCCCGTCATCGCTGCCATCAACGGCGTGGCCCTGGGCGGCGGGCTGGAGATTGCGCTGTGTTGTGACCTGCGCATCGCGGCCTCCCACGCGCGCTTCGGCTTGCCAGAAATCAAGCTGGGAGTCATCCCGGCGGCCGGTGGCACGCAGCGGCTGCCACGGCTGGTGGGTGAAGCCCGGGCCAAGGAACTGATCCTGACGGCCGACCTGGTGGATGCAGAGACGGCGCTGCGCTACGGCCTGGTCAGCCGTGTGGTGCCGCAGGCCGAGCTGATGACGGCTGCGCTGGAACTGACCCAGCGCATAGCGCAACACCCCCCGCTGGCAGTCCGTTTCGCCAAGCGCGCCATCAACCGCGGCATGCAGACCGACCTGGACTCGGGCCTGGAGTACGAACGCTACGCGGCCGCAATGATCGTGGACAGCGAAGACCGCATCGAGGGCATGCGCGCCTTCGTCGAGAAACGCGAACCCCAATTCAAAGGACGCTAGTGCAATACCGGCTAGTGCAATACCGCACTGGTGACTTCATTCAGACAACACGCACGAAAGGAATCCCATGGAACTCGGATTGAACGGACAGGTCGCTCTCGTCACTGGCGGCGGACAAGGCGTGGGCAGGCAAATTTGCATCGAACTCGCAGCCGAAGGGGCGCGCGTGGTGGTGAACGACCTTTTTGCCGAGCGTGCCCAAGCGGTGGTTGATGAAATCAACGCCGCTGGCGGAAAGGCCTATGCAGCGCCTGCGGACATCACCCAACTGGAGGAGGTCGATGCCATGGTGGCAGGTGCTGCCCAGCACTTCGGCGCGCCCGTCACCGTGCTGGTGAACAACGCGGGGATCATTCCCGAGCGCCGCGAGAAAGGTGGCCGCACACCCGCCTTCGTGGATACACCCGTGGTGGACTGGGCCAAGATCGTGAACCTCAACGTCTACGGCACCATGCACTGCTGCCGCGCCGTGCTGCCCGGCATGGTCGGGCGCAAGACGGGCCGCATCATCAACATCATCTCGGAAGCAGGCCGCATCGGCGAGGCCAACATGGCCGTTTACTCGGGCGCCAAGGCGGCGATTGCCGGGTTCGCCAAGGCTCTCGCGAGGGAGCACGGCCGCCACGCCGTCACGGTCAACTCGGTGGCCCTTGGCGCCGTGTCCCACGAGGGCATCAAGGACGGCCCGCTGAACATCCACGCCACGGTGGAAAACAACGAGCTGCTGGGCAAGATGCTCAACGCATACCCCATCTCCAAGGGCGTGGGGCGCCTCTCCCGCCCAACGGATGTGTCCGGCATCGTCGCGTTCCTGGCGTCAGACCGCGCGCTGTTCATCACGGGGCAGACCATCGGTGCATCCGGCGGGTTCGCGATGGTTTGAAGCAGGGCGAAACGCTCCAGCAAGCCACTTCGGTTCCGATCATGTGGTGAGAGGTGCTGCATTCACACGCGGCACTGCCGAACACACAACAAGGAGACAAGACCATGATGAACCGCCGCCACTTCTCGGCATCCATGGGTGCTTTGGCACTCTCGCCCTCGGCATTTGCACAGAACGCTTACCCGCAGCGCCCCATCACACTGGTCGTGCCCTTCTCCGCGGGAAGCGTGGTCGATGTCCAGGCCCGTTTGATCGCACGGGCGCTGAGCGACAACCTGGGCCAGCCCATGGTCATCGACAACCGGGTCGGTGTGAGCGGGTCCATCGGCGCCGAATTCGTGGCCCGTGCGGCGCCCGACGGGTACACCCTCCTGATCGGAACGCAGGGCACGCAGGGCACCAACACCGCCCTCTTCAAGAACATCCGCTACGACCCGGTCAAGGACTTCGTGGCCATCCACGGTCTGACGGGGAACGCCAACGTTCTGGTATCCCATCCAGGCCTGAAGTTCAGCACCATGGCCGATGTGATCGCGTTCGGCAAGCAGAAACCAGGAAAACCCAACTTTGGGTCTGGTGGCAACGGTACGTCAGCGCACCTTTGCCTGGAACTATTGCAAACCCAGACCGGCGCGCGCTTCAACCATATCCCCTACAAGTCGAGCACGGCGGCCATGGTCGATCTGATCGCCGGCAACCTCGATGTGATGTTCGACTACGTGCAGACCTCCCGCGCGCAGATCCGGGACGGGAAAATTGCCGCGCTGGCCGTCACCAGCACCAGCCGCCTGGCCGTGCTCGCCAATGTGCCCACCATGGCCGAGGCCGGAATCCCCAGCGTGGTGGCCATGAACTGGGGCGGTGTCTTTGCACCAGCCAACACGCCTGCGCCCATCGTCAAGCGCTTGTCCGATGCGGTGGGCCAGGCACTGAACTCGCCCGAGGTCACGGCGTCGCTGGACGCGGTTTCGAGCGTCAAGATGGGCATGCCGCACGAGCAGTTTGCCCCCTTCGTGGCCGCCGAGGCCGCCAAGTGGGGCGAGGTGATCCGCAAGTCCGGAGCGAGTCTCTGATGCCGACGCCCCAGGTAGCCGTTGTCACCGGCGCGGGCAGCGGTATCGAACGCGCGCTCGCGCTGGCCTGTGCCCGCGAAGGCATGGCGGTGGTGGCGGCCGACATCGAGGCAGAGATCCTGGCGCACACGCAGGTGCTGGTGGAGACGGCAGGCGCCGCCTGCCTGGCACAGTGTTGCGACGTGTCCGACGCCACGGACGTGGAGCGGCTGGCCGAGGCCAGCTGGAACCGGTGGGGCGGTGTGGACTGGCTATTCAACAACGCCGGCGTGGCGGTGCTCGGGACAGCCTGGAATGCCACGGACGACGACTGGCGGTGCGTGCTGGCATGGCCGCTTCTGCCATCAGTGCCGAGGATGTAGCGCGCGCCGCGGTCGAGGCGATTCATGCGCGCCGCTTCTACGTCATTCCCCATGCCCACACGGGTGCGTCCGTGAGGGACCGCAGCCAAAAGATCATGGGCGATTTCCACCACATTCACCAGGAGAGTCTTCAGTGACCGCAGTCCACCCACCAGCCGACCTTTCAGCCTCGCAGGACCTTGTCCGAGCGCTCACGGAACGCGTTGAACGCATGGAGAGCATTGAAGCCATCCGCGCGCTGCGCGCCCGATACCACGAAATGGTGAATGAGGATGCGGGGAACCGCCTCTACGAATTGTTTGCCCCCGATGCCTACGTCGCCTACGGCGGGCGTCCTGAGGTGCGGGGCCGGGACAACATCCGTGCGTTCTTCGCTGCGTTTCCGGTCCAATCGGCCCGGCAGTTCATCCATAGCCATGTCGTGCAGGTGCAGGGCGACCGGGGCACGGGGTCCAGCTACCTGGACGGTCGGCCCGTGCGGGACGGCAAGAGCTACTACGTGGTGGGCCGCTTTGACGACGAGTACATCCATCTGGATGGGCAGTGGTTCTTTCAACGCGTCACCTTGAGCGTGCACTACATGATCGAGGCTGCCGAGCGCTGGGACCACCTCATTCCCCTGCAGGTGGAGCGTTGATGCACAGCAGAGCCGCCATGGCCTTGTTGCCTTCCTTGTTCGATCTGACCGGCCAACGTGCGCTCGTGACCGGTGCCGCCAGTGGCCTCGGGCTGGCCATCGCAGAAGCCCTGCTGGACGCGGGCGCGGAAGTCGTGCTGTCCGACAGCGACGCCCAGGCATTGGACGCCGAGGTGCACCGCCTGCGCAAGACGCACGCGAAGGTGCAGCAGCGGGTGATCGACGTGAGCGATGGCGCCGATGTGGACCGCAACATCGACGCGATGGCGGCAAAGGGGCCCATCGATTGCGTGTTCGCCAACGCGGGCATGAGCGCCGGGCGCGGATTCCTGGTGGAGCCTGGGCGCCTGGAGAACGTGGACCCGGCTTCTTGGGAGCGGGTGCTCCAGGTGAACCTGAGCGGCGTGCTGGCCACGTTGCGCGCGGCCACCCGCCACATGAAGCCCCGGGGCCAGGGGCGAATCATCGTGACCTCGTCCATCGCGGGGCTGCGGGCGGAGGCGCACTCCGGATATGCCTACGTGGCCTCCAAGGCTGCGGTGAACAACGTCGTGCGCCAGGCGGCCATCGAGCTGGCGCCCTTCAACATCCTGGTGAACGCCATCGCCCCCGGCCCATTTGCCACCGGCATCAACGGAGGACGCCTGCGCCTGCCGGAAAGCGCCGAACGCATGCGCACCTACATCCCGCTTGGCCGTATCGCCCAGCCGCACGAGATCCAGGGGCTTGCGTTGCTGCTGGCGTCACCCGCCTCGAGCTACATGACCGGTGCCATCATCCCTATCGACGGCGGCGCCAGCGCGCGCTAGCGCGGCATCATCATTTCAACCACCGACGACAGGAAGGCACACCATGATCATCGTTACCGGCCATGTGATCGCACGCAAGGACACGGAGGACACCGTTGAGCGGCTGGCCCTGGAGCATGTCCTGCGCTCCCGGATGGAGGCGGGATGCGTGTCCCACGAGGTGAGCCGCGACGTGCAGCAGCCGCTGCGCTTTGTGTTCATTGAGCGCTGGAGCGACCTGGCCGCGTTGCAGGCCCATTTCCGAGTAGAAGCCTCGCGCGATTTCGCACACTCGATGGCAAGCTTGTGTGAGGAGGCTCCGCAGATTGATGTATACGAAGCGGAAGTGATTTCCATACGCTGACGGCGTTGGTCCAAGACGAGGCAATCCAGCAAGCGGAGCAAGGTATTTGGATCAAATTTTCCGAGACGCGTTTGAGGCCCCGCGACGATTCAACACAGCCCACGGCGTTGTGGTCAGTACCTATTCGAGAAATTCGCGCTGATGCGCTGGCGCAGGTACTCCGCGCCCGTGATGGGCGGGTACTTCTTCGCCGGGCCTTCAATGAGCGCGTCCTCATTGGCTTGGCAGAAGAAAGCCAGGCTGTAGCGCGCGCCCTGGTACTCGTGCGGCAGAGGGTTGCGCACCCGGTGGAAGTTGCTGGGCAGTTGGTCGTCGCTCCAGCGCGTGAGCATGTCGCCGATATTGCAGGTGATCACGCCCTCGGCTGGCTCCACGCTGGTCCACTGGCGGCCCTCGGCCTCCTTGCCGGGCAGCACCTGCAGGCCGCCCTGGCCGGGGCGCTGGAACAGCAGGGTGAGGCAGTCAAAATCGGTGTGGGCGCCGGCACGCCACAGGCCCAGCTCGTCCTTGAGCGCCGGATCCACCGCAAAGTAGTGCAGCATGCGCAGCGTGCTCTGGTAGGTGGGCAGGTCGGGGTCGTGGGCGCGGTTGAAGAAGTCCGCATCAAAGCCCAGCTTGTAGGCAAAGCACGAGAGCAGGCGCATGCCCACTTCCCAGCACTGGCGCTCGAATGCCAGCGTGGCGGCCTGGAAGCCGGGCAGTTCGGCCTCGGTGGGCCAGAGGCCCGCCATGCGTGGGCGCGTGACCTGGTAGGACTCCTTCTGGTCCGGCGTGCGCGTGGAGGGGCGGATCTGCGCCTTGTGCTCCCAGCCGGCGTTGCGCGACAGGGGCCACTGGGCCTTGGTGGCCTGGGGCTGGTCGAAGAAGGCTTCGGCGCGCGCGAAGGCGGCGCGGATGTCCTCGACGGGGATGCCGTGGTTCGTTACCTGGAAGAAGCCGATGTCGACCGACGCGCTCCACAGCTGCTCGGCGATTTCCTCTTTGCGGTTGTCGAAGTCGGAGATGTCGATGCAGCGCACTTCGCGCGTGGAGGTCTCGCCGTCCATCGCGCCGCCCATGCGCGATTCTTTTTCGAGCTCGCCCAGCACGTCGGGGGCGACGGTCGGTTCGTAGACGGGGGATGTGGTGGGGGTTGCGGCAGTGCTGTGCATGGCGTGATTTCCTCGTTGAGTCGTCAATGGCAACAAGGCACACGGCAGGCCGCAGCAAGGAGTGAAGTTGCGGCACGGCGCCATGTGGCTCTTGAAGGGGACAATGGCAACGGCCCGCAGGCTGCGCGGGCCTTCAACAGGCACCACGCACCGCACGCAAGCCGCCACCGGCTTCAAGAGCAATGACCCGCCAGCCGGTCCACGCAATGCGGATGGGCTGGACTGAACGCTTCTACTCTTACCCCGGATGCTAGCAAACGGCAGGCCAGCAATGCCGTCGCGCACTCCATAGGAAAGCCGCACCGCGCCATGCGGCCCAAGGCCCGGACACTCACCAAACCAGGGCAGCGGCGCACCAAGCCTGCGCACCGCAAATGCGTGCCCAGCGCTTGCCAGCTCCAGCGCACAGGGGGCCCCGCAGCGGCTTGCGCCAAGGCAAGATCTGGGCAAAACGTGCCTGGCGCTCAGCACGGCGCAGCGCTTTCGCGACACCGGGCACGCTTTCTGCATCAGCTCCTGCCGAGTAGAAGCGTTCAGCGCTGCCATCCCTTGCGGGTGGTAGCGCCCGGAAATTGCTCAGTTCGACCCGGTACCGCGGCGGCACACGCCTGTGGGTACAGGGCATTCCACCGAACCTGGGCCACCACCATGTTGATGCAACGCCGCCGCTTTCTCTTGACCACCCTCGCCCCTTCCATCGCCGCCACGCTGGGTGCCCCTGCCGTGGTGCGTGCGCAGGGCGCATCACTCACCCCGCTCAAGTTCACGCTGGACTTTCGGGTGACGAGCCAGACCTCGCCCTTCTTCCTGGCGCAGGCCAAGGGCTACTTCAAGGACGAGGGCCTGGACGTGACCATCGACGTGGGCGCAGGCTCCGTGGCATCGATCACACGCGTGGCCAGCGGTGCCTACGACATCGGCCTGGGCGACATCAGTTCGCTGGCCGAGTTCCACGCGCAGAACGCCGACACGCCGGTGCAGGCCATCTACCAGTACTACAACCGCGCGCCCTTCGTCATCATCGGCCGCAAGGACCGCGGCATCACCACCGATTTCCAGTCGCTCAAGGGCAAGAAGGTGGCGGCGGCCGCCGTGGAAGCCACGCGCCGCAGCTGGCCCATGGTGGCCCGCGCACTCAAGACCAAGCCCGAGCTGTTCGACTGGGTGACCACCGACTTCAGCGCGCGCGACAACGTGGTGGTGCGCGGCGATGTGGATGCGGCCACCTATTTCCACGACTCGGCCGTGTCGCTGTTCGCGCGCGTGCCGGCCAAGGAACTGTCGGTGCTCGAATACAACAAGGCGGGCCTGAACCTGTATGGCAATGCCGTGCTGGCCGGGAAGCTTCTGCAGGAGAAGCCCGAGGTGGCCAAGGCATTCCTGCGCGCGAGCAACCGCGCCCTGCGCGAGACGCTGGCCAATCCCGAGGCCACGTTTGCCGCCATCAAGGCGCGCGAGGCCATTCTGAACATGGACGTGGAGCGCGAGCGCTGGGCCATCACGCGCCAATACCTGCAGACGGCCGAATCGCAGGCCGTGGGCCTGGGCGGCGTGCAGGGCGCCATACTGGCGCACCAGATCGAGGAGGTGGCGGCCGTGTTCAACCTGGCGCGCAAGCCCGCGCCCGAGCGCGTGTTCAACCCGGCCTTTTTGCCGGCCCTGGCCGACCGCAAGGTGGTGGCATGAACGGCAGCGCAGCACCCGCCGCACTGCTGCCGCAGGAGGCCACCATCGACGAGCGCGACGGCAGGTACCTGCGCCAGGCCATCGTCCTGGCCGACAAGGCCCGTGCACGCGGCAACCGGCCCTTTGGCGCGGTGGCGATCAGCGCCGATGGCAGGCTGCTGGCCGAGGCCTACTGCAATACCACTGAGACCGGCGACTGCACCGGCCACGCCGAGACCAATGCCGTGCGCCAGCTCAGCCCGCGCGTGGGCCGCGATGCACTGGCACAGGCCACCCTGTACTCATCGGCAGAGCCCTGCGTGATGTGCGCGGGCGCCATCTTCTGGTCGGGCATCGGCCGCGTGGTGTTCGGCATCGACGCGGTGCGGCTGCGCGGGTTCCGCGGCGAACGCGCCGAGCAGCGCGATGCCGAACTGTCGTGCCGCGACGTGTTCGCCGCATCGCCGCACGCCATCGAATGCATCGGGCCGGCCCTCATCGCGGAAGCGAGTGCCTCGCACGTGGGCTTCTGGAAGCTCTGAGCAACCAGCGACAATCGCCCACCATGCCGCCCAAAGCCCCGCTCATGACCGAACCCGAAGCCGATGGCAGCAGCAATGTCTCCGGCGCACTGCTCAGCCGCTCCAAGCAGGGGCGCGAGCGCATCCTGGGCGCGATCCGCGAGGCGGCGATTGCCGAGTTCAGCCGCCACGGCTTCAAGGGCGCATCCACCAAGGCCATCGCCGAGCGCGCGGGCCTGACCAAGCCGCAGCTGCACTACTACATCGCCAGCAAGGAAGAGCTGTACGAGGAGCTGCTGTACTCGGTGCTCAACGGCTGGTCGGGCGCCTTCCAGTTCGACAGCGAGAGCGACGACCCCAAGAAGGTGCTGAGCACCTATGTGCGCAAGAAGCTCGACTACGCACTGGACAATCCGGGGCTGTCGCGCATCTTCACCACCGAGGTGCTGGGCGGCGGGCGCAACCTGGGCCGGTACTGGCCCGTGGCCGTGAAGTCCACCCAGCAGAAGGTGGACCTGATCGACCGCTGGATCGCCGAGGGCCGCATGCGCCCGCTGGACGCGCGCCTGCTGCTGATGCAGATCTGGGGCATGACGCAGCACTACGCCGACTACGGCGTGCAGGTGCACATCATGCTGGGCCTGGCGCCCGAAGAGACCATCGACCGCGAACCCATCGTGCGCGAGCTCACCAATTTCGTGCTGCTGGGCTGCGGCCTGGCACCCGATTTCGCACCAGAGTGAACAGGCCTGCACGCTTGCGGGCGTGGCAGAGCCCCTGTACGGCGCCTTGACCCAGGGCAAGGCAGGCCACGGCCCGAAAGCCTGCTGGCACAGCATTTGCAATAGTTTGACCAATCGATCAAATCAAGTGGTCAAACATGCAAACCCCAGCCACGGCAGCGCCGCTGCCCGCCACGGAACAGACTTTTGAACTGGTGCTTGCGCGCAGCCAGATGCGGCTGCCCGTGCAGCCTGGCGAAAGCATGGCCGATGTGCTGCAGCTCGCCGGCATCGCCATCGACACGCTGTGCGAACAGGGCGTATGCGGCACCTGCGCCACGCGCTGGCTGGCCGGCGCGCCCGACCACCGCGACAGCTGCCTGAGCCCTGAGGAGCAGGCCACCCATGTGGCCGTGTGCTGCGCGCGCAGCCACGGGCCCACGCTCACGCTCGACCTTTGAAGAAGGAGCCCCCGCCATGCGCATCCTCGTGATCTATTGCCACCCGGTGGAGACCAGCTACAACGCGGCCCTGCACGACGAGGTGGTGCGCAACCTGCGTGCGGCCGGCCACGAGGTGGACGACTGCGACCTGTATGCCGAGGGCTTCAACCCCGTGCTCAGCCGCGAGGAGCGCCTGGGCTACCACGAGGTGCCGAGCAACCGCCTGCCGGTGCAGGGCTATGTGGACCGGCTGCTGTGGGCCGAGGCGGTGGTGTTCTGCTTTCCCACCTGGTGCTTCGGCATGCCGGCCATGCTCAAGGGCTTTTTCGACCGGGTGCTGATGCCCGGCGTGGCCTTCGACATCAGCGACCCGCACAACGTCAAGCCTTCGCTCACGCACATCAAGCGCATCTCGGCCGTGGTGACCTATGGCCGCCCGCGCTGGACGGCGCTGCTCATGGGCGATCCGCCACGCAAGTCCGTCACGCGCTACATGCGCCTGCTGACCGGCGGCAAGGCGCGTGTGGACTACCACGCCTACTACCACATGAACGTGGCTACGCCGCCGCGGCTGGCCGCCTTCAAGGCGCGCGTGGGCCAGGCCATGGCGCGCTTTGCCTGAGGGGATCTTGTCCATGCACGCATCCAACGCCCCCGACCACCTGCTGCGCGCGCGGCTGCCGCGCTGGCTGCTGCCGCGCCAATGGCCCGCCCGGGGCAGCCAGCCCACACTGGCCGATGTGCACCTGGTGCAGGGCCGCGTCGAGTCCATCACGCCGCACCACCCTGCCCAGCCCCCGGCCACGGGCGCCACCTGGGACCTGGCCGGCGCCCTGGTGCTGCCCGGCCTGGTGGATGCGCACACCCACCTGGACAAGGCCTTCACCCTGCCACGCATGGGCACGGTGAAGCCCGGCCTGCTGGGCGCCATCGAGGCCATGATGGTGGACCGCCAGGGCTGGACCGAGGCCGACATCCGCGCCCGCGCCAGCCGCGCCCTGCAATGGGCCTGCGAGGCCGGCACCGTGCACCTGCGCACCCACTGCGATTGGTGGGAGCCCGATGCGCAACCGCTCGCCTGGAATGTGCTGCGCAGCCTGGCGCACGAATGGGCCGGCCGCCTGCTGCTGGAGCGCGTGGCCCTGATCCCCCTGCACCTGTACACCGAACGCACCACCGCCATGCGGCTGGCCGCCACCGTGGCCGACAGCGGCCCGGGCGCGCTGCTGGGGGGCTTCGTGCATTCCACGAACTGGGACCCACAGGCCCTGCGCCACCTGTTCGAGGCCGCGCAGCACCACGGCCTGGACGTGGATCTGCATGTGGACGAGGAACTGCACCCCGGCGCCCAGGGCCTGGCCACCACGGCGGCGCTGCTGCAGGAGCTGCGCTTCGAAGGCCACGTGGTCTGCGGCCACACCTGCGCGCTGGCCGCACAGGACGAGGCCACCGCCCTGGCCACGCTGGATGCCGTGGCGCGCTGCCCCATCACCCTGGTGACCCTGCCCATCACCAACCTGCTGCTGCAGGACGCCGTGACCGGCCGCACGCCACGCCAGCGGGGCATCACCCTCATCAAGGAGGCGCATGCGCGCGGCATCCCGGTGCTGGTGGCCAGCGACAACATCCAGGACCCGTTCTGCCCCGTGGGCAGCCTGGACCCGCTGGAGGCCCTGGCCACCGGCGTGCTGGCGGCGCAGCTCGACGCGCCGTTCGACCGCTGGTCCGAAGCGCTGTGCCGCAGCGACTGGCTGCGCCGCGGGCCCGATGCCTTGCCGCTGCAGCCCGGCATGCCGGCCGACCTGATCGTCTTCCAGCAGGCCGATGGCTGGGGCTTTCCATCGCGCACGCAGCAGCGCGTGGTGCTGCGCCAGGGCCGCGTCACCAGCGGCCATGCCAGCGCGGCGTGGCATGTGGCCAACGCCACCCCAGCCCCCTCCCCCATTCCTGACCGGAGCCTTGCATGACGACCGCTTCCACCACCCCCTCGGGCATTGCCCAGCCCCTGGCCCGCTATGCCGCCTGGCGCCGCGCGGGCGACCTGGTGTTCCTGTCCGGAATCATTGCCGTGGACCCTGCGGCCAGCCGCATCGTGCGCGGCTATGCCGACATCCCCGACGAGGCGGCCACGCTGATCGGCCGCACGGGCGAGTTCAGCAGCGACATCAAGGAGGGGCCCATCCTGGCGCAGAGCTGGTATGTGCTCGACCGCATCCGCCAGACCATCGAGGCCGCGGGCGGCCAGATGTCCGACGTGTTCAAGCTGGTGCAGTACTTCAAGCACCTGGACCACTTCCCCCAGTACAGCCGCGTGCGCAAGCTGTTCTTCCCGGGTGAGCCGCCGGCCTCCACCGTGGTGGAGGTCACCGGCATGCTGCCCACTGCCGACATCCTGATCGAGGTCGAAGCGACTGCCTACCTCCCCTTGCGCTGACCTCTCCATCCCCCTTCACGAAAGACCCGCCCATGCTGCACGGCTACACCCCGCCCCACCGCTACCTGCCCTACCTGAGCTGGACCGAGATCGCCGACCTGCCGGACAAGGAGAACACCGTGATCGTGCTGCCCACGGGCGCCACCGAGCAGCACGGCCCGCACCTGCCCTGCGCGGTGGACACGGTGATCAGCGCGGGCGTGGTGGGCCATGCGCTGGCGCGCCTGCCGGCCGAGGTGCCGGCCTTTGCCATGGCCCCCATCACCTACGGCAAGTCGGAGGAGCACCTGCACTTCCCCGGCACGGTCACCTTGAGCGGCGAGACCCTGCTGGCCACCATGAACGAGGTGGGCGAGTCGGTCTACCGCGCGGGCTTTCGCAAGCTGCTGTTCGTCAACGGCCACGGCGGCCAGCCGCAGGTGATGGAGATGTGCGCGCGCGAGCTGCGCCTGCGCCATGGCGACTTCATCGTGGTGCCCAGCTTCACCTGGCGCGTGCCGCACGTGGCGGGCAAGTATTTGTCGGAGCAGGAAAAGAAGCTGGCCATGCACGCCGGCCATGCCGAGACGGCGCTGATGCTGGCCCTGGCGCCCGATACCGTGCACATGGAACGCGCGGTGGTGAACTACCCGCCCGTGTTCGGCTCGCCCCTTCTGTCGCCCGACGGCCGCCCGGCCTGCGCCTGGAGCGCGCGCGACTTCGGGCCCAGCGGCATCATCGGCGACCCGCTGCCGGCCACGGCCGAGCAGGGCCACGCCATCCTCGATTCGCTGGCCGTGAGCTGGGCCGCCGCCATCACCGAGCTGCACCAGCTGCGCTGGGCCCCGCGCGCCGAAGCCACCTGGGGCCGCGCCAACCACACGGGCCATGTGGAGCACTCCACCGCCCTGGCTTGAAACCTGCGAACGCAGCCGCATCCCTCCCCCGTTTTCGTCCCTGTTCCCCCTCCACCACCTACCGGAGCACTGCCATGATGAAGAAGACCGCCTCCCGCCTTTCCAAACTTGGTGCAGCCGCACTGCTCGCTGTTGGTGCCGCCGGCACCATGCAGGCCCACGCGCAGGAAAAGTTCACCTACATGACCAACTGGTATGCGCAGGCCGAGCATGGCGGCTTCTACCAGGCGGTGGCCACGGGCCTGTACAAGAAGTACGGGCTGGACGTGACCATCAAGATGGGGGGCCCGCAGGTCAACATCGTGCAGATGATGGCGGCCGGCCAGGCCGAGTGCGTGATGGGATCGAGCGACCTGCAGATGATCCAGATGCGCGAGGGCGGCGTGCCCGTGACCACGGTGGCGGCCGTCTTCCAGAAAGACCCGCAGGTACTCATCGCGCACGACGACGTGAAGAAGTTCGAGGACCTCAAGGGCAAGACCATCCTCATCGCCTCGTCGGCCCAGCGCGGCTACTGGCCCTGGCTGAAGGCCAAGTACGGCTTCAACGATGCACAGACGCGACCCTACACGTTCAACATCCAGCCCTTCGTGGCCGACAAGAACACTGCCCAGCAGGGCTACCTGACGTCCGAGCCCTTCGCCATCGCCAAGGCCGGAGTGAAGGCCAACACCCTGATGTTCAGCGACCAGGGCTACCCCGCCTATGCCACCACGGTGAGCTGCATGGACAAGACAGTCAAGGAGCGCGGCACCGCCGTCGCCTCCTTCGTGAAGGCCACCATGGAAGGCTGGAAGAGCTACCTGGCCGACCCGGCCCCGGCCAATGCCCTGATCAAGAAGGACAACCCGAACATGACCGATGAGCAGCTGGCCTACAGCGTGGCCAAGCTCAAGGAGATGGGCATGGTGACGGGTGGCGATGCGGCGAGCATGGGCATCGGCGTGATGACCGATGCGCGCGCCAAGGCGAGCTACGACTTCCTGGTGGAGGCCAAGCTGATCGATCCGGCCAAGGTGAAGCTGGCCGATACCTACACGACCTCCTTCACCAAAGACCTGAAGGTCATGCCCTGACCCTCGGATCGCCACTACTGCCCTGAAACAGCGCCCCGCTGCTTGCGGCGGGGCGCATCCATCGAAAGGCGCGCACCATGACCCCCACCGCCCCCGCTGATTCCCCCACCCTGGCGCCCGCGCCGCGCAGCACCCCCGCCGTGCAGGTGCTGTCGGCCGAGAAGACCTACCCCAACGGCACGCAGGCCTTGCTGCCGGTGGACCTGACCATCGAGGAAGGCGAGTTCGTCACCCTGCTCGGCCCCTCGGGCTGTGGCAAGAGCACCTTGCTGAAGATGGTGGCCGGCCTGCTGGAGCCCACCGACGGCCGGCTGCAGCTGTGGCACAAGCCCGTGGCCCAGCTCGACGAAAGCGGCAAGAAGATGGCCTTCGTATTCCAGTCGCCCACGCTCATGCCCTGGGCCAGCGTGCAGACCAATGTGCGCCTGCCGCTGGACCTGGCCGGCGTGCCGCGCCAGGAGGCCGATGCCCGCGTGGCCGAGGCGCTGGCCCTGGTGGGCCTGTCGAAGTTTGCCAACGCGCTGCCGCGGGCGCTTTCGGGCGGCATGCAGATGCGCGTCTCCATCGCGCGCGGTCTGGTAACCCAGCCCGACCTGCTGCTGATGGACGAGCCCTTCGGCGCGCTCGACGAGATCACGCGCCACAAGCTCGACGCCGACCTCTTGGACCTGTGGCGCAAGAAGAAGCTCACGGTGATCTTCGTGACGCACTCGATCCACGAGGCGGTGTTCCTGTCGAGCCGCGTGGTGATGATGGCCGCGCGCCCCGGCCGCGTGGTGGAGGAGTTCCGCATAGCCGCGCCCTACCCGCGCACGGCGGACTTCATGGTCTCGCCCGAATTCAGCCGCTATGCCAAGCAGCTGCAGGACAGCCTGCTGCGCGCCAGCGCCGACACCGAGGAGACCGCAGCATGAGCACACCTTACCCTACTGCACCTGCAGCGCCCGCACCGGCAGAGCGCAGCGCGCAACCCGCCCGAGCCAAGGCGCCCAAGCCCGTCGCAGCGCGCGTTCCCCTCATGGCCCAACCGCGCGTGCAGCGCGTGGTCTACCCGCTGCTCGTGGGTCTGGTGCTCATCGCGCTGTGGCAGGGTCTGGTCACGGCCATGGAGCTGCCGCCCTACCTGGTGCCCTCGCCCCTGCTCATGCTCAAGACGCTGTTCACCGACTGGGCGGCCCTGGGCGGATCGCTGTGGGTCACCGTCAAGATCACCGTGCTGGCGTTTGCCGTGGCCACGGTGGCGGGGGTGCTGATCTCGTTTCTGTTCGTGCAGAGCAAGCGCATCGAGACGGCGCTGTTCCCGTACGCCGTGCTGCTGCAGGTCACGCCCATCGTGGCGGTGGCGCCGCTCATCATCATCTGGGTGAAGGACCCGACCGCGTCGATGGTGATCTGCGCCGCGCTGGTGGCGCTGTTCCCCATCATCAGCAACACCACGCTGGGCCTGCGCAGCGTGGAGCCGGACCTGCAAAGCTATTTCAAGCTCAACTGCGCCACGCGCATGCAGACCCTGCTGCGCCTGCGCATACCGAGCGCGCTGCCCTACTTCTTCGGCGGGCTGCGCATATCGAGCGGGCTGGCGCTGATCGGCGCCGTGGTGGCCGAGTTCGTGGCCGGCACGGGCGGCCAGGGCGCGGGCCTGGCGTACCAGATTTTGCAGGCGGGATTTCAGCTCAACATCCCGCGCATGTTCGCCGCGCTGCTGCTGATATCGCTGACCGGCGTGGCGCTGTTCGCGCTGATGGCCTGGGGCACCCGCTTGGCCCTGGGCAGCTGGCACGCCAGCGAAAACTCGCACGACTGACCCTACCCCCCGACCGAACCGCATTCATTTTTTGACACCGCGCACGCGTGGTGGGGCCGCGCATTGCCCGCCACCACCCGCCGCACAGACAGGAGAGACACATATGACCACCGTAACCGCCCCCCAACTGCCCGAACAACTGCCCGGCCTGGACTGGATTGCTGACCCGCTGCGCGTGGGCCGCCTGTCGCAGGACTTCGCCTGGTTCAGCCCCGTGCTCAAGCGCGATCTGGCCGGCAAGCGCGGCGACGTGGCCGTGCGCCCGCGCACCGAGGATGAGATCCACCAGGTGGTGGCGGCCTGTGCGCGCGCGCAGATCCCCCTGACCGTGCGCGGCAGCGGCACCGGCAACTACGGGCAGAGCACGCCGCTGCATGGCGGGGTGATCCTGGACCTGTCGGGCTACAACGGCTTTGGCTGGGTGCGCGGCGCCGTGGGCCGGGCGCAGGCGGGCATCCGCCTGTCGGACTTCGACGCGCAGGCCAAGCCCCTGGGGCAGGAGCTGCGCTGGCTGCCCTCCACCTACCGCAGCGCCACCTTGGGCGGGCTGTTCGGCGGCGGCTTCGGCGGCGCCGGGTCGATCAACCACGGGCCGCTGGCCGCGCCGGGCAACGTGCTGGCGGTGCGCGCCATGACGGTGGAACCCGAGCCCCAGGTCATCGAGCTGCGCGGCCCCGAGGCCATGCTGCTGCACCACACCTACGGCACCAACGGCATCGTGCTGGAGCTGGAGGTGGCGCTGACCCCCGCCGTGGCATGGACGGAGTGCATCGTCACCTTCACCGACTTCGACGCCGCGCTGGAATTCGCCGACCGCTTTGGCGCCGCACCGGGGCTGGAGAAAAAGGAGGTGTGCTTTCTGGCCGCGCCCATCCCGGCCTACTTCACCAGCCTGGCCGAGCACCTGCCCGCGGGCTGCCACGCAGTGATGCTGCTGGTGGCCCCGCACTCCGAAGACGGCATGCGCGACATGGCCACCCGGTACGGCGGCAGCGTCAGCTACCGCAAGACCGCCGACGAGGTGGAAAAGAGCCACAAGACCCTGCTCGAGTACACCTGGAACCACACCACCCTGCATGCGCTGAAGGTGGACAAGACGCTCACCTACATCCAGAGCGGCTTCAACCCCGCCACCCGGCTGGAGCAGGTGAAGGCGCTGGAAAAGGCCCTGGGCGGCGAGGTGATGATGCACCTGGAGTTCCTGCGCACCAAGGAAGGCGCCTTCAACTGCAGCGGGCTGCAGCTCATCCGCTACAGCACCGAAGAGCGCCTGAACCAGATCATGCAGATCTACCGCGACCACGGCGTGCAGATCAACAACCCGCATGTGTATATCGTGGAAGACGGCAAGCAGAACAACCTGGATCCTGCCGTGGTGGGCACGAAGCGCCGCTTCGACCCGCAGGGCTTGCTCAACCCCGGCAAGCTGCGCAGTTGGTCCTCCCTGCAGTGACGGGGGTTTTCTGCCATCGCCAATCCATCTGGTGGCGCCTTCCGATGGCCAGGGCGAAGCAAACGTAGGAACCGGCGCATGGGCGTGATGCCGGCCCCCGTGTCGGTGGGCGCGCACCTGCAAAAGACCCATGGACTGGTGCAGGTGGGCACCAGCCCCGACGCGCAGGAGCAGTTCCACCTGATCTACAGCGCGCGCAAGGTGATGCACCCGCTGCTCACGCGCCTGCTGGAGGCCGAAAAAAGCGGAATGCTATTGAATCAATAGCTGTTTGCGCTTATTGGAAAAGCGCTGGAGGCCAGTTTCATTCAAACCCCCAGGCGCCGCCGCCCACGCCAGCCCAGGACGCCCAGCAGCGCCGACAGCAGCAGCACGCCCCACTCCGACAGCGTGGGGATGGCCTGCGCACCCACTACGGGTGGCGCGGCAAACAGCAGCATCGCGTGCGGGTCGGTGATCGCGCCCGGCGTGGTGGTGTCGCCGTCGCCCACGCCATTGTCCGTCACGGTGAAGGTCAGCCGGTTACCCGCCACGCTACCGTGAGGGAACCACGTGGACGCCGGGGCGCCCACGCTGGCGGGGCCGAACTTGTGGGGCTGCAGGCCCGCCAGGCTGCCTGCGGGGTAGTCCATCTGCACCGCCAGCGTGGCGCCCGCGCAGCCCGTGGCGGCAAAGCGCAGCACGCCCAGCGGGGCCGTGGCGTTGGCGGGCAGGTTGTCGCCTGCGGTGGCAGCGCTCAACGTGAGGCTGCTCACCACGCAGCCCGCCGGGCCGCCGCTGATGCCCACCACCACCTGCTGCCCCATGCCGCCGCCGGGCAGCGGCAGGCTGACCGGGCTCACGGTGTGCGTGATGCCCGCCAGGGCGCCCATGTTGTTGGCGTCGCCGCCGTAGCTGGCGGTGATGGCCTGCGTGCCCATGGGCAGGGTGTTCACGGCGCAGACGGCCGCGCCGCCGACGAGGGGCGCGGCCGCGCACAGCGGCACGCCGCCTGCGCTGAACGCCACCGTGCCCGTGGGGCTGTCCGCCCCGGACAGCGTGGCGGTGAAGGTGACACTGGCACCTACGGGGCTGGGGTTGGCGCTGGCGGCCAGGGCCAGCGCGGGCGTGGCATGGGTGCTTGTCGGCAACGCGTCGGACACCATGCCGTTGACGAACACGCGCAGCGCGTAGCGGCCACGCGGCAACACGCCCGGCGCGGCCACGTCCACCGTGGTGGCCGACGATGCCGTGGGCGTGAGCCAGCGCGTGGCGCCGTTGTCCAGCCGCCGCAGCTGTACCAGCGGCAGCGGCGTGGGCGATGCGCCCGTGCCACCGCCGCTGGCCTCGCTGTCGCCGTGCAGGCGCAAGCCGCCCAGGGTGAAGGCGGTACCGTCCACCAGGCGGGCCGGGCCGCTGGCAAGCTGGGGCACGCGGGCCGCTGGCACGGTGCCTCCAGCGGGGTCATAGCGTTCGGCACTGGCCAAATTGCCACCGGAACCAATGCCGCCCGCGGCCAGCACGTGGCCCGAAGGCAACAGCACGCTGGCGTGCTGCGCACGGCCCGTGATCAGCGGTGGCGTGCTGGCCCAGGTGTTGGCAGCGGGGTCGTACAGCTGGCTGCCGCTCCGTGCCCCGCTGAGGTAGCCCCCAACCAACAGCACCTGGCCGCCGGGCAGGAGCATGGCCGTTGGATCGCTGCCGCCGGTACCTGAGGCCAGCGTGCCCGCGGGCGACCAGGTGCCGGTCGCCGGGTCGTACAGCTCGGCGGTCAGCTCGGCGGTGGGGCTGTTGAAGGGGCCGGTGGCGCCGCCCGCCACCAGCACCTTGCCCGAGGGCAGCAGGGTCGCGGTGTGGTCGCTGCGCGGGATGGCCAGCGCGCCCGTGGCGGTCCAGGTGTCTGATTGGGGGTCGTAGATCTCCGCGAGGGCGGTGCGGCCACCGTTGGTGAACCCGCCCGCCACCAGCACGCGCCCATCGGGCAGCATCACGCTGCTGCCAAAGTAGTGCCGGACCGAGAGCATCGGCGCGCGCAATGCCCAGGTGTCGGTCGCGGGGTCGTAGAGCTCCACGGTGTTGCTGGACGGGCCTGTCCCGTTGGCCCCGCCGACCACCAGTACCTTGCCCGACGCCAGCAGCGCGGCGCCCCCGCCTCTGTGTGCGGCGTTCATGGGGCCGGTGGCCGTCCAGGTGTTGGTGTTCTCGTCGTAGCGCTCGGCGCTGGCACCTGTGCCGCTGGCCACCAGCAACTGGCCGGACGCCAGCAAGGTCAGGGTGGGCATTTCGCGGCTGGTGAGGTGGTTGGCGGCAGGGCTCCAGCTGTTGCCCACGGGGTCATACAGCCGTGCGGAGGTCGACAAACTGGTAATCGCCAACACCTTGCCTGACGGCAGCAGCGAGGCCCGCGTGACGCTGCCCCCCATGCCCATGCTGCCCGCCGCGCTCCACGCGCCGCTGGCGGGGGTGTAGACCTCCGTGCTGGCCAGAAGCGGGCCGGCGCCGGCGCCAGCCACGGCGAGCACCGTGCCATCGGGCAGCACCGTGGCCGTGTGGTAGAGGCGCGGGCTGGCCAGCGCGGGGGCCGCAGTCCAGCTGTTGGTGCCGGGGTTGAACAACTCGGCGCTGCCGAGCAGCCCATGGATCAAGTTGGAGCCTGCCGCGACCAGCACCGTGCCGTCGGGCAGCAGGCTGGCCGTGTGGCTGAAGCGCCCCGTGGTCAGCGGGCTGACGGCGGTCCAGGTGCCGGCACCGGGGTCGTACAGCTCGGCCTGGGCCAGGGCCAGGGCCAGGCTGTCGGCTCCGCCCACCACAAGGACCTGGCCGCTGGGCAGCAGGGTGGCCGTGTGGTCATAGCGCGCGGTGGCCAGCGTATTGCCGACGGTGGTCCAGGTGCCCAGGGCGGGGTCGTAGAGTTCGGCGCTATTCAAAGCGGCGCTGCCATTGACCGTGCCCCCTGCGACGAGCACCTTGCCATCGGGCAGCAAGGTGGCCGTATGTTCAAAACGCGGCTGGGCCAGGGCGCCGGTGTCGGACCAGGCGCCCAAGCCGCCGTTCGCGGCGGGGTCGAAGAGCTCCGCCGGGCTGGTGGCTGGGCCGGGGGGCCATCCCCCCGCCACGAGTACCTTGCCATTGGCCAACAGCGTGGCGGTGGCTTCGCGGCGGGCATGGCCCAGGGCGCCAGCGGCGGCCCAGGTGCCAGTGGCGGGGTCATACAGCTCGGCACTGGCCAGGACAGCGCCATCCATGCCCCCCGCCACCAGCACCTTGCCGCTGGGCAGCAACGTGGCGGTGTGGCCTTGGCGCGCCGCAGCCATGGCGCCCGTGGCCGCCCAGGCGCCGGTGGCAGGGTCGTACAGTTCGGCGCTGGCGGTGCGCGCGTTGCCTGCCACTTGCCCACCGGCCACCAGCACCTTGCCATTGGGCAGTACGGTGGTGCTGTGGTCGCTGCGCGCGGCAGCCAGGCTGGCACCGCTGGCCCAGCCCACAGCCTGCGCCTGCGCAGCGCCCGCCTGGAGCAGCAGCCAGCCCCCCAGCAGCCAGGCCAGACACAAGGCGGCACGGTGGCGCGCGGACAGCAGGTTTCTTGGCATGTTTTGACCTCCGGCGCTTATCCATTCAGCGCAAGCAGCTATTGTTTTGATAGTTCTTCAGCCATGCGCCTGCGCACAGGCGAGTGGTGCGCGCGATGCTGCCATCGCGCCGGGCCGTTGTCTGTCCTCAGAACTGATGACATCACACAGCTCACCATAATATGGGCGCGGCGCCCCGTCATGTGCACGATCGCAGTCGTCACGAACCCGGGGGGGCAGTCAACGAGGTGGAAGCCACGGGAAGGCAACCAAGGAAAAGACAGAGGACAACCTTCGGTTCACGACGGCGCATGGTTCCTCTGGGTCGACACGCGCCGGTCACACACCAAACCGGTCACTCGCACCGGTATCCCCGTCGGCAACGATCGAACGCCCGGTCTCGGCGGAGCAGTGGCCGTCGGTGCGGCTGCCCGTCGATTGACCGCTCAATACGAAGCCGTCGCTCAGGTTGTCGACGCGAATGACTTGGTACAGCCTGTAGCTGACCTTGAAGTACGACCGCAGTGGTCAATGGCAAAGTGCGTTATTGCTCACTTCCAGTTCAAACCTCTGTGGCTGGTGCTCAGCTAAATGGCGTTCATGCGAGGTGCTCCTCAGGTTCACGGTCGCGGGTGCCGAAATCTAAAGTTGAATGGCGGAACAACGAAAGTAGAGTGGCGTTCCGCACGTTCCGCAACATCCGCAGTAACAGACAGCCGAAATGTGCGCGGCGTCTTGAAACCGCCACAAATGCCCGTATCATTAGCACTCACCACAGACGAGTGCTAACACCGCACCGCCTGCCGGAAATTTCGCAGCGCCTGGTCCCCCGGGTGCTGGTAAGTCAGCTTTTTTTCACTGAAAACAGGAGCAATGCAATGAACCTTCGCCCTCTGCACGATCGCGTGATCGTCAAGCGTATCGAAAGCGAAACCACGACCGCCTCCGGCATCGTGATCCCTGACAACGCCGCTGAAAAGCCCGATCAAGGTGAAGTGCTGGCCGTTGGCCCCGGCAAGAAGAACGACAAGGGCGAACTGATCGCCCTGAACGTGAAGGTCGGCGACCGCGTTCTGTTCGGCAAGTACTCGGGCCAGACCGTCAAGGTCAAGGGCGACGAACTGCTGGTCATGAAGGAAGACGACCTGTTCGCAGTCGTCGAGAAGTAATCCTTTCTCCTTCGGTTTACTCACTTTTTCATAGCTGCTAGCGCTTTACCAATAAGCGCTAGAAGCATTTTTGATTCAAATCTTGTAGGAGCCAAACATGGCAGCAAAAGACGTAGTTTTCGGCGGCGAAGCCCGCGCACGCATGGTTGAAGGCGTGAACATCCTGGCCAATGCGGTCAAGGTGACCCTGGGCCCCAAGGGCCGCAATGTGGTGCTGGAGCGCTCGTTCGGCGCCCCTACCGTGACCAAAGACGGTGTGTCCGTGGCCAAGGAAATCGAACTCAAGGACAAGCTGCAGAACATGGGCGCCCAGCTCGTGAAGGAAGTGGCCTCCAAGACCAGCGACAACGCTGGTGACGGCACCACCACCGCCACCGTGCTGGCCCAGGCCATCGTGCGCGAAGGCTTCAAGTACGTGGCCGCCGGCATCAACCCGATGGACCTCAAGCGCGGTATCGACAAGGCCGTGACGGCCCTGGTCGCCGAGCTGAAGAAGGCTTCAAAGCCCACGACCACCTCCAAGGAAATCGCCCAGGTGGGCTCGATCTCCGCCAACTCCGACGAAACCATTGGCAAGCTGATCGCTGACGCCATGGACAAGGTCGGCAAGGAAGGCGTGATCACCGTGGAAGACGGCAAGTCCCTCGACTCCGAACTGGACGTCGTGGAAGGCATGCAGTTCGACCGCGGCTACCTGTCGCCCTACTTCATCAACAACCCAGAAAAGCAATCCGCGATTCTGGACAACCCCTTCGTGCTGCTGTTCGACAAGAAGATCAGCAACATCCGCGACCTGCTGCCCACGCTGGAGCAAGTCGCCAAGGCCGGCCGTCCGCTGCTGATCATTGCCGAAGAAGTCGAAGGCGAAGCCCTGGCGACGCTGGTGGTCAACACCATCCGCGGCATCCTGAAGGTCGTGGCCGTCAAGGCTCCAGGCTTTGGCGACCGCCGCAAGGCCATGCTGGAAGACATCGCCATCCTGACGGGCGGCAAGGTCATCGCTGAAGAAGTGGGCCTGACCCTCGAGAAGGTGACCCTGGCCGACCTGGGCCAGGCCAAGCGCATCGAAGTGGGCAAGGAAAACACCATCATCATCGACGGCGCCGGCGCCGCTGCTGACATCGAAGCCCGCGTCAAGCAAGTGCGCGTGCAGATCGAGGAAGCCACGTCCGACTACGACCGCGAAAAGCTGCAAGAACGCGTGGCCAAGCTGGCTGGCGGCGTGGCCGTGATCAAGGTCGGCGCTGCCACCGAAGTCGAAATGAAGGAAAAGAAGGCCCGCGTGGAAGACGCGCTGCACGCAACGCGCGCAGCTGTGGAAGAAGGCGTTGTGGCCGGTGGTGGCGTGGCCCTGCTGCGTGCCAAGCAAGCCGTGGGTGACTCGATCAAGGGTGACAACGCCGACCAGGAAGCCGGTATCAAGCTGGTGCTCAAGGCCATCGAAGCGCCCCTGCGCGAAATCGTGAACAACGCCGGCGGCGAAGCCTCGGTGGTGGTGAACGCTGTGTTGGCCGGCAAGGGCAACTACGGCTTCAACGCATCGAACGACACGTACGGCGACATGCTCGAACTGGGCATCCTGGACCCCACGAAGGTCACCCGCACGGCCCTGCAGAACGCTGCCTCCGTGGCATCGCTGCTGCTGACGACCGAAGCCATGGTTGCAGAAGCACCCAAGGACGAGGCCGGTGCTGGCGGCGGCATGCCCGACATGGGCGGCATGGGTGGCATGGGCGGCATGGGCATGTAATTGCCCGGCCGCTCCGGGTGGAACCCAGGTTCTGCCCGGTAGCCCACAAAAAACCCCGCAGGTCGCAAGACCTGCGGGGTTTTTTACTTGGAACACGTGAAGCACGTCGTGGCGCGGGCCGCTCTTTCGACATTTGTATCGCGATTCACTGCACAGCGCCAGCCCAGAGCAAAGGGCCCGGCCTTCGCATGGGCACTGTCCCGTGCCAGTGCCGCCGTGCAAGGGCCGCCCCGCCGCATGGGCGGCGTCCCCCTCGGGGTAAGACGCGAGGCGGCTCATGGGGGTTAAAACCTATACGTCGCGCTCAGCACCACGTTGCGGCGCGTGGCCCACCAGCAGTCACCGCGCGACAGGCAGGTGCTCATGTACTTCTTGTCGGCGAGGTTGCTGATGTTGAGGGCATAGCGCCAGTCCTGGGTATCGTAGGCCAGCAGCGCATCGACCACCCCGGCGGACGGAACCTCGGGGCCGGTGCCGTCGCGGAACGACGACAGCCAGCGGTAGCCCGCGCCCGCCGAGAAGCCGCGCACACCGCCGATGGAAAAGCGGTACACGCCCCACACGGCGGCCTGGTGGCGGGGAAGCCCTTCCAGCAGGGGATCGACGTCCGTGTAGTTGTAATGGGCCGTCAGGTCGAAGGCCGTGGCCACGCGGGCCTTGTACTCCAGCTCCAGGCCCTTGTTGCGGGTCTGGCCCACCTGCAGCGAGTTGTCGGGGTTGGTCGGGTCGGCCACCTTCTGGTTCTTTTCCTTGAGGTCGTACACCGCCGCCGTGAATTGCGTGGAGCTGCCCGCGGGCGCGTACTTCACCCCCACCTCGATCTGCTCGCCCTGCAGCGGCTTGAAGCGCTGGCCATAGGCGTTGGTGCCGCTCACGGGGCTGAAGGACTCCGCGTAGCTGATGTAGGGCGTCCAGCCCCCGGCCAGCTGGTACATCACGCCCAGGCGCTTGGTGGTGTCGCTCGTGCGGTCATCCGTCTGGCCCGCCAGGCCGTTCACGGCGCGGTCGTGGCGCAGGCCGGCGATGAAGATCCACGGGCCCCACTTCATCTGGTCCTGCACATACAGGCCGCTTTGGCGCTGCACGTTCTCGGGCCTGGCGATGAGCGTGGGGTTCAGGCGGTGGCCGTACACCGGCGCATAGGCGTCGATGGGCGTGTTGTAGGCATCGTCCGCCTCGTTCTTGTTCTCGGTCTGCCGGTTCCAGTCCACGCCCAGCAGCAGCTGGTGGCTCAGCGCGCCGGTGGTGAGGTTGCCCTGCAGGTGGGTGTCGACCGCGGCCATGCGCGTGCGCGTGACGTTCTTGCCGTAGATGCGGCCCGTCAGGCGCTGGTTCACGGGGTCCCAGCCGAACCCGCCGGGGACCGTGAAGAAATCGGCGTAGTGGTAGCCGCCGCGGTTCTCGTTGCGCGCCAGGCGCAGGTTCTGGCGCACCGTCCAGGCATCGTTGAAACGGTGCTCGAACAGGTAGCCGATGGATTCGCGGTCGCTGTCGTAGTAGTCGCCGGGCTCGCCGATGAAGCGGTTGATGGGCAGCATGCCATTGGGGTTGGGCAGCAGCGTGCCCGACCAGGGCAGGAACTGCGCCGTGCTGCCCGTGCGGTCCTGCTGCCAATGGGCCTGCAGGGTGAGCGACGTGGCGGCATTGGGCCGCCAGGCAAGCGAGGGCGCGATCAGGCGCCGGTCGTTCTGCACGTAATCGGTCTGCGTGTCCGCATCGCGCGCCACGGCCACCAGGCGGTACGACCATTCGCCGTCCTGGGTGAGCGGGCCGGTCAGGTCGGCCTGCAGCTGCTTGCGGTTCCAGCTGCCGATCTGCACGCCCACCTCGCGCTGCGCCTCCTGCAGGGGGCGCTTGCTCACCATGTTGACCACGCCGGCCACCGTGCCTGCGCCGAACAGCATGCCCGAAGGGCCGCGCAGCACCTCGAGGCGCTCCAGCGTGTAGGGCTCGGCGGGGGTGCTGCTGGTGTACCAGTTGTAGTTCTGGCGCAGCCCGTCGAGGTAGGTGTCTGGCGAGCTGCCGCGCACGCGCACGCTGTCGGAACGGCTGTCGAGGCCGTAGGCGTCGCTGCGCACGCCCGCCGCGTACAGCAGCGCCTCCTGGAAGGTGGTGGCCCCCTGGTCCACCAGCTGGTCGCGGGTGACCACGGTGACGGACTGCGGGGTTTCCGACAGCGGCGTGTCGGTCTTGGTGGCGGTGGCTGCATTGCGCGCGCGGTAGCCCACCACCGGGCCGGTAGCCGTCTCCTTCTCCGCGCTGGCGTCGACGCGCACCTCGGACAGCGTGGCCGCCGCGCCCTGTGCCACCGCCCAGGTAGGGGCCAAACCGAAGGCCAGCGCGATGCCCATGCAGACCGCCGTCTGCCGATGTTGGATTGCCATGATTTTTCAGAATGGAAGTAAGAATGATTACCATTTTAAAAATCAAAGCAGCCTCCTGGACGGATCCGGCGCGGGATGTCGTACAACGACAACATCCTTGGCCCCCGATTTTTTCCTGAATTCATCAAATTTAATAGCAGCTCACGCTTGTATATCAAGCGCAAAGGCCACTTTATTCACGATCCGGGCGGCGGACTCCCTCCAGAAAAACCAGGGCGATGCCCATATGCCCACAAGCGCGGCCCCAACAAAAAAGCCCGCCGGCCGTAAGGCAAGCGGGCTTCGCGGGTTGCAGGCCAGGCGGGCCTGCCTGGGGCGGGATCAGCCCTCGCTGGGCTGCACCCACCAGTAGATCAGCACCAGCACACCGATGCCGGTCAGGGTCAGCAACTGCCACCAGCCCGAGCGGCCGATGTCATGCAGGCGGCGCGCGCCCACGGCCAGCCCGGGCAGCACCAGCGCGAGGGAGACGATGCCGGAGATCACGTCGCCCAGGAAGCTGGCGACCACCATCACCGCGACCTGGAACAGAAAGAACCACCAGAACTCGGAGCGCACGGCGCGACCCGAGAAACCCGCGTACTGCGTCAGGCAGCTTTTGACAGCCGAAACAAAATCCATACAGAACTCCCTCTCTTTGAAACGTGAAGCCGTTGTGGCAGGGCCAAGCCCCGCGCCATGATAGGGGCGCACAGGGCATCCAGTCCACACGTCCCACCACTCCATCGGCGGCCCCACGCCTGGCAGCCGGGCCACAGGGCAAATTTTGCTTCTTTTTTTATAGCTTGCAGCGCTTGCCGGATAAGCGCTGACGGCCTATTTGAGCATGAATCCTGGTGTTCACGCGGCCTTGCGCAACGCATGCGTGTCGCGCGCCAGCTGGGTGATGCGCGCCCAGTCGCCCGCACGCACGGCGTCGGCGGGCGTCAGCCACGAGCCGCCCACGCAGCGGACGTTGGGCAGCGCCAGGTAGTTGGACGCGGTGGCCTGGGTGATGCCCCCCGTGGGGCAGAAGCTCACCTGGCCGAACGGGCTGGCCCAGGACTTGAGCAGCGGGATGCCGCCCGCGGCCTCCGCCGGGAACAGCTTGAGGAACGAAAACCCGTCCGCCAAGGCCGCCATGATCTCGCTGGACGTGGCCACGCCCGGCAGCAGTGGCAGGTTGAGCCCCTTGCAGGCGCTGCCCACCTCGGACGTGTAGCCAGGGCTCACGGCAAAACGCGCCCCGGCCTCGCTGGCGCGCCGCGCATCGTCGGCGTTGAGCACCGTGCCCACGCCCACCACCGCTTCGGGCAATTGGCGCGCGATGGCAGCGATGGCGGGCAGGCCGGCGGCGGTGCGCAGCGTCACCTCCAGCACCTTCACGCCACCGGCCAGCAAGGCCTCGGCCAGGGGCAGCGCGTCTTCCACGCGGTCGATCACGATGACGGGAATGACCGGGCCATGGCTGGCGATGTCGAGAGGATTCATGGGTTTGTGCTCCTTGGTGTGTTCGGTGTCGGATGCCGCAAGCGGCCTACAAAACTAGCGCGGCGCGATGCCAGTGCACCCGTGGAACGGGCTTTGCCAGGCCACCGGGTGCGTCCCCCTCCCGCGCAGGGAGGGAGGAGGAAGCCGCGCAGCGACTCAGGGGGTGCATCCTGCTACAGCCATGTGCAGGCGCCTTGTTCCGCACCGCCCGCGTGGCGGCGGAAGTTGGTGAAGAGTTCGCGGCCGAAGCCGGTGGCGGGGGGCGCGGTGTAGGGCGCCAGGGGGCGGGCGGCCCAGGTGGCCTCATCGACCAGCACATCCAGCGTGCCGGCCACGGCATCCACCCGCACGATGTCGCCATCCAGCACCTTGGCCAGCGGGCCGCCGGCCAGCGCCTCGGGCGTGACGTGGATGGCGGCGGGCACCTTGCCCGACGCGCCGCTCATGCGGCCGTCCGTCACCAGCGCCACCTTGAAGCCCTGGTTCTGCAGCACCGCCAGCGGCGGGGTGAGCTTGTGCAGCTCGGGCATGCCGTTGGCCTGCGGGCCCTGAAAGCGCACCACGGCCACCATGTCCTGCTGCACCTCGCCCGCGCTGAACGCGGCCAGCAAGGCCTCCTGCGAATCGAACACGCGCGCGGGCGCCTCGATGACGTGGCGGTCTTCGGGCACGGCCGAGACCTTGATCACCGCGCGGCCCAGGCGCCCCTGCAGCAGGCGCAGGCCGCCCGTGGGGGAAAACGGATGGGACACCGGGCGCAGCACGGTCTCGTCGCCCGACACCGCCGGTGCGCCCTGCCCGCCCGCGGCGATGCCGCCCGCGTTCACACTGCCCACGCCCGGGTGCATGAAGCCCCCTTGCAGCAGTTCGCGCAGGATCCATGCGGGCCCGCCCGCGGCCTGGAACTGATTCACGTCGGCATCGCCATTGGGGTACACGCGGGCCAGCAGCGGCACGGCGGACGACAGCTCGTCAAAGTCCGACCAGTCGATCAGGATGCCCGCGCTGCGCGCAATGGCCACCCAGTGGATCAGGTGGTTGGTGGAGCCCCCCGTGGCCAGCAAGGCCGCCATGGCATTGACGATGCAGCGCTCGTCCACCATCCGCCCGATGGGCGTGAAGCGCTGGCCGCGCTTGCCGATGTCGAGCACGGTGCGCACGGCCTGGCGCGTGAAGGCTTCGCGCTCCTCGGTGCCGGGCGGTGCAAAGGCCGCGCCGGGCACGTGCAGGCCCATGGCCTCGAGCAGCATCTGGTTGCTGTTGGCCGTGCCGTAGAAAGTGCAGGTGCCAGGGCTGTGGTACGCGGCGGACTCGGCCTTGAGCAGTTCGTCGCGCCCCACCAGCCCTTGCGCGTACTGCTCGCGCACCTTGGACTTGTCCTTGTTCGACAGCCCCGTGCCCATGGGGCCCGCGGGCACGAACACGCAGGGCAGATGCCCGTAATGCAGCGCGCCGATGAGCAAGCCGGGCACGATCTTGTCGCACACGCCCAGCAGAAGCACGCCGTCGAACACATCGTGGGACAGCGCTACCGCAGTGGCCATGGCAATGGCGTCCCGGGAGAACAGGGACAACTCCATGCCGGGCGTGCCCTGCGTCACGCCGTCGCACATGGCGGGCACGCCGCCCGCCACCTGCGCGGTGGCGCCGTGGCGCGCGGCCTCGTCACGCAGGATGGCGGGGTAACTCTGGTACGGCTGGTGGGCCGACAGCATGTCGTTGTAGGCCGTGACGACGCCGATGTTGGGCGCCTTCTCCACGGTGACCTTGAATTTTTCGGCGCCGGGCAGGGCCGCGTAGGCATGGGCCAGGTTGGCGCAGCCCATGCGGTCTTGCGCGGGCTTGCGCTGGATCATGGCCTCGACGCCGGCCAGATAGGCGGCGCGGGTGTCCTTGCTGCGCTCGATGATGCGGGCCGTCACGCGCGCTACGACTGAATGCATGGGATGCTCCATCGGTGGGTTGGGCCTGGGCACCTGTTCCAGCGCAGGCCACTGTTTGAGGCCCTAGAATGTAACTCGATAACCATCCCATTTCAACCCATGACCTTGCAGTGCCTGCCCCTTGCGCCCTCCGAACTGGGCGAATCGCCGTTCTGGCACCCCGAGGAAAAATGCCTCTATTGGTGTGACATACAGGGACTGGCGGTGCACGCCTGGACCCCGGGGGACGGCCGCCACCGGCAATGGAAGACCCCCAGCGAACCCGGCTGCTGCGCGCCCGTCGCCGACAAAAAAATAGTAATCGGGTTACGGGACGGCTTTTACCTGCTGGACACCACCACCGGCGCGTTCACCCTGCTGGCCCTGCTGCCCCCCGCCCGCCACGACACCCGCGTGCTGCGCCTGAACGATGGTCGCTGCGATGCGGCGGGCCGGTTCTGGGCGGGGTCGGTCATCAGCCCGCGCACGGCCCCCGACGCCGCGCTCTGGCGCCTGGAGGTGGCCGAGGGTGGTTACCGCGTGCACTACATGGCGGGCGACAACTTCACCGCCAACGGCCTCGCGTTCAGCCCCGACAACCGGTATCTGTACTGGTCCAACACCCCGGAGCACCGCATCGACCGGTTTGACTTCGATGTGGCGACGGGCGCCATCGCCAACCGACAGCCCTGGGTGCAGTTCGGCCGCAAGGTGGAAGGCCAGCCCTACGGCGGCCGGCCGGATGGCGCGGCGGTGGATGTGGAGGGCAACTACTGGGTGGCGATGTACGAGGGGGCGTGTGTGCTGCAGCTGTCTCCAGCGGGGCAAGTGCTGCAGCGCATTGAAGTGCCAGTGCAGTGCCCGACCATGGTGTGTTTTGGAGGGGCGGATTTGCGGACGCTGTACATCACGTCGGCGCGGGCGGGAAGGCCGGTGGAGGAACAGGAGGCAGCGATTCCTGCGGGGTCGCTCTTGAGCGTACGGGTCACGGTGACCGGTCTTCCGGTGAACCGCTTCAAGGCCTGAACCGGGCAGGCAAAGGCGCGCGGGGCGGGGCCTCGCGGCATATTGCCCATTCAAAGTTGAGAGCGCAGTAGACGTCGCGGCGGCTGAACTTACCGGGTGAGCACCGGGCGGGGGCCAGCGCGACTTTTCAATCCTTGCTCCCAGTCCGTCCGCCGGGTCCGCATCAGGATCAGCACACCCAGAACCGTTCCGATGGGGAATGCAAAAAGCAGCAGGATTCCGAGAGTTCGCGATAAATTCCGACCCCACAAATGGCCGGAGCGGACACCACGCAATGCGGCGCAATGAAGCACGAAAGGCGTGCCGAAGATGCCCGCAAGAATCAACACCCCGCTTCCACTCGCGTTGTCACCGGCCAAGTAAATGACGCAAAGCAGCGCCGCGCCGATGCCGTAGAAGATTGACAGCCCGAAGTGGATTCGGGCGAGTGACCTGTTCATGAACTGCTCCTTTTGGCGGGATCGTTCCTGTGCACCATACCCGCCCCGCCATGCATGCGCCGCCGCAGCCGCGTGCGGTGCCAGCCGAGGCGACGAAGCCCACGGCTCAATCACCCGTTTTCATCGCCCCCAGCACGTCATAACACGCCCCCATGTTGTGATAGTCCACCTTCCCCGCGTTGCTCTTCTCTCGCGTGTGGTTGCGGTTGGCACCGTCGAGGACGCGAAACCACGCGCCGTGTTCGTGGTCCACGAAGTGCTCCCAGCAATACGCCCAGATTCGGTCGTACCAGTCCCAATAGCGCTCGTCGCCCGTGCGCACAGCCAGCACCGCCGCAGCCGCCATGCTCTCGGCCTGCACCCAGTGGTATTTGCCGTCGTCGCAGATGCTGCCGTCGGGCGCCATGCCGTAGACGATGCCGCCGTGCAAGGCATCCCAGCCCTTCTCCAGCGCTGTGTCGAAGAGGAAGCGCGCACAGGGCAGATGCCAGTCCGCCGGCGCCAGGGCGTCCAGTTGCAGCAGCAGCTTGGCCCATTCGGTCTGGTGGCCGATCTGGTAGCCCCAGGGGCGGAAGATGTTGCTGCGGTCGTGGCGGTTGTAGTCCCAGTCCACCGACCAGTCGGCGTGGTAGTGCTCCCACACCCAGCCCTCGGCAGCAGGGGCCGAGGTGCGGTCCGACAACGCGGCCTGGCGCTGGCAGATGCCCTGCGCGAGCTGTTCGGCGCGCTGGATATAGCGCTGCTCGCCGGTGGCGCGAAAAGCCGAGATCATGGCCTCACAGGCGTGCATGTTGGCGTTCTGGCCCCGGTAGTCCGCCAGCACCCAGTCGGGCGACGCCTCATCGGCGTACAAGCCCTGCGCGGGCTGCCAGAAGTGCTGCCCGGCGGTGTCGAAGGCATCGGCCAGCCAGCCGCGTGCCTCGGGCACTCCGGCCTCCAGCGCCCGTGCATAGGCCAGCATCACGAACGCCATGCCGTAGCAATGCCGCGTGCCATCCAGCACCGTGGCACGGCCGCCCTGCCAGTCGATGAGCCAGGCGTAGCCGCCGGTGGCGGGGTCGAGGAACGCAGTGCGCAGAAACTGCAGCGCGTGCACCATGCCGCTCTGGTAGCGCGCCTCGCCCGTGGTGCGGTAGAGCATGGCATGGGTGACCACAAAACGCGTGGCGCTGACCAGGTGGCGGGTGCGCGTGTCGTACACCGTGCCGTCGTCCAGGAAGAAGTGGTACATGCCGCCACTCGCGTCGGTGGCCACGGGCTCGTAGAACGCCATGGTCTGGCGGATGTGCGCGCGCAGGAAGTCGGCGGACCGGAAATCCGGCCGGGGTGCGGTCATGGTGTCTCCTCGAAAAATCGCCAGTGCCCGTGGTCGCGCCGCCGCAGGACGGCCGCCACCGGTCTTTGTCAAATGCCGGCGCGCAGCCGGGCGAGCAACCCGGCGGTGGAGCCGTCGAGCCCTGCGGCATCGCCGCTGGCCAGGCGCGCCTCGATGTCCTTGGCCAGCACCTTGCCCAGTTCCACGCCCCACTGGTCGAAGCTGTTGATGCCCCACAGGCTGCCGCTCACGAACACGCGGTGTTCCTGCAGCGCGATCAGCGCGCCCAGCGACGCGGGGGTGAGCGCATCCAGCAGCAGGAAGGTGCTGGGCCGGTTGCCCGGGAAGTGGCGGTGGCCGTCCTCCCCGTCCTTGCCCACCATCAGCGCCTGGGCCTGCGCCAGGGCGTTGGCCAGCAGCTTGTCGTGGTGGCCTTCCAGGGGATGGGTGGGCTGGCGCACGGCGATGAGCTCCAGCGGCAGCACGTCGGTGCCCTGGTGCAGCATCTGGAAGAACGCGTGCTGGCCGTTGGTGCCCGGCTCGCCCCACAGCACGGGCGACGTGGCATAGGGCAGCGGCTGGCCGTCCAGCCCCACGCGCTTGCCGTTGCTTTCCATCTCGAGCTGCTGCAGATAGGCCGGCAGGCGGCGCAATGCCGCGTGGTAGGGCGCGATACAGCGGCTGGTGAAGCGATGGAAGTTGCGGTACCAGATGTCCAGCAGGCCCAGACGCACCGGCAGGTTCTGCGCCAGGGGCGCCGTGCGAAAGTGCTCGTCCATGGCGTGCGCTCCGGCGAGCAGATCGCGGAAGCCCGCCGAGCCAATCGCGATCGCGATGGGCAGGCCAATGGCCGACCACAGCGAATAGCGCCCGCCCACCCAGTCCCAGAAGCCGAAGGTGGTGGTGATGCCCAGCGCCTTCGCGGCATCGACATTGGTGGTGAGCGCCGCAAAGTGGCGCCCCACATCCTGACCGCCTTGCGCCGCAAACCAGGCCAGCGCCGAGCGCGCGTTGGTCATGGTTTCTGCGGTGGTGAAGGTCTTGGAGGCGATGAGGAACAGCGTGTTCTCGGCCTTGAGCGACTGCAGCACCGTGTGCAGTTCGTGGCCGTCCACGTTGGAGACAAAGTGCAGCCGCTTGCCCCGCGCGCGGAACTGCTCCAGCGCCAGCACGGCCATGTGCGGGCCCAGGTCCGAACCGCCGATGCCGATGTTCACCACGTCGGTGATGGCGCCATCCGCACGCACCGTGTCGGCATAGGCCAGCATGGCATCCAGCGTGGTGTGCACCTGGGCCAGCTTCTGCGCGATGTCCGGCCCGTCGCCGGGCAGCGCCAGGCCCCGGGGCCGGCGCAGCAGCGTGTGCAGCACGGCGCGCCCTTCGGTGCTGTTGATGGGCTGGCCACCGAACATGGCGTCGCGGTGCTGTTCCAGGCCACAGGCACGGGCCATGTCCAGCAGCAGCGCCTCGGTGGCGGCGTCCCACAGGTTCTTGGAAAGATCCGCAAACACCTCGGGCGCGTGCTGGCTGAAGTGCCCAAACCGCTGCGCATCGCTGGCAAAGGCCTCCCGCAGGTCCAGACGGCTGCCATCTGCGGTGAACGCGGCCTGCAACTGAGGCCACTCTAGGGTTTGGTCGCAACGGAGGGAGGGCATGGTGGATTCAGGATATCGGGGAGGTGAAAACCGGCGAGATAGTAACTTGATTACACAATTTTTCTGATACTTTTCTGCGCACGAACTGTCAAAAAACGTTTACAGCCTCTACAGCTACACAACCCAATGTAACGAGATTACAATTTCCAGCCTCAGACGCACAACAACACCCTGATATGGAGACCCCATGAGTTTTGACCTTGTCCTGTTCGGTGGAACAGGTGATCTGGCGTGGCGCAAACTCATGCCGGCGTTGTTCCAGGCGTTCCGGCACGGAACGCTGCCCGAGGGAGGCCGCATCATTGCGGTGGCGCGCGACGAGCTGAGCCATGAACAATACCGCAGCCTGATCCAGTCGCGCTTTGACAGCGTGGATCTGGCCAAGCGCCCCACCCCGGACGAGTTCGAACGCTTCGGCGCCCTGCTGCACTACCTGCGCATGGACCTGTCGCAAACGCAGGACTACGCGCGCCTGGCCACCTTGCTGCACGAGCGCGCCGCCGACACCGTGGTGATGTACGTGGCCACCGCGCCCAGCCTTTTCACCAACGTGTGCGAACAGATCGCCGCCGTGGGCCTGAACGGCCCCGCCACCCGCGTGGTGCTGGAAAAGCCCCTGGGCCACGACCTCAAATCCAACCAGGCCATCAACGACACGCTGCGCCGCGTGCTCAAGGAAGAGCAGGTCTTTCGCATCGACCACTACCTGGGCAAGCCCGCGGTGCAGAACCTGTTTGCGATGCGCTTTGGCAACGCGCTGTTCGAGCCACTGTGGCGGCGCGAGAACATCGCCAACATCCAGATCACCATCGCCGAGGAGCTGGGCGTGGAAACGCGCGGCGCCTTCTACGACCAGACCGGCGCGCTGCGCGACATGGTGCAGAACCACGCGCTGCAGCTGCTGTGCGCCATCGGCATGGAGCCGCCCATCAACTCCAGCGCCAATGCGATCCGCGACGAGAAGCTCAAGGTCCTGCAGTCGCTCAAGCCCTGGAGCATGGAGACCATTGGCCAGCATGTGATCCGCGGCCAGTACGCCGCGGGCAAGACCCACGGGCACAACGTGCCGGGCTACCTGCAGGAAAAAGGCGTGGCCAGCGACAGCACCACCGAGACCTTCGTGGCGCTGCGCACCGAGATCAGCAACTGGCGCTGGGCCGGCGTGCCGTTCTACATCCGCACCGGCAAGCGCCTGGCGGGGCGCGACGCGCACATCGTCGTCAACTTCCGCCCCGTGCCGCACCCCATCTTCAAGATGCCCTCGGGCGCGGTGAACCGGCTGGTGATCAACCTGCAGCCCAGGGACGGCCTGGAGCTGCACCTGCTGGCCCAGGGCGCGGCCCAGCACCAGACCGAACCCGCGCTGTCGCAGGTGGCGCTGAACCTGGACTTCGACCAGCGCTTCGGCACCGAGCGCGTGGGCGCGTACGAGCGCCTGCTGCTGGACGTGATCGCCGGGCGGCTGAACTTGTTCGTGCGCAGCGACGAACAAGAAGAAGCCTGGCGCTGGGTGGAGCCCATCCTGCAGCACTGGAAGAACGACCCCGCGGGCCCGCGGCCGTACGCACCGGGCAGCTGGGGCCCGAGCGCCGCCAGCGCCATGATCGCGCGCGACGGGCATTGCTGGAGCGAAGAGATGTGATGCCATGGAAAAGAAAGGCCCTGCGGGGCCTTTCTTGCTCCCGGCCCCGGCGGTCTAGCGCCTGACGGGCCCCGGCCCCACCAGCTCGATCGGCAGACCGTCCGGATCGGCGAAGAAAGTGAACGACGCGCCCGTGAACGGATCGATGCGCACCGGCTCTGCCGCCACGCCATGCGCGGCCAATGCCGCCAGGCTGGCGTCCATATCCGCCACGCGCAAGGCCAGGTGGCGCAGGCCGCAGGCCTCGGGATACGACGGGCGGGCCGGCGGGTTCGGAAAGGAAAACAGCTCCACCTGCGAACCATCGGGCAATTGCAGGTCCAGCTTGTACGACTCGCGCTCGGCACGGAACACCTCGTTCACCACCGGCAGGCCCAGCACCTCGGTGTAGAAGCGGCGCGAGCGTGCGTAGTCGCTGGCGATGATGGCCACATGGTGCACACCGCTGACCTGCAAGGCGGGGCCGCTCATCCTCCGGAGCCCGCGATGTCCAGCGCGCGCGACGCGCCATGCAGCGCGGGCGTGGCGCTCGGATCGATGACCCAGCAGGGTATCGACGCGAGGTACGGCTGAAACCGCCCCTTGGCCTCGAACCGCGCGCGGAAGGAGGATTTGTCGAACCACGCGCCCAGGCGCGGCACCATGCCCCCGCCGATGAAGACGCCCCCGCGTGCCCCCAGGGTGAGTGCCAGGTTGCCCGCCACGCTGCCCAGAAAGCCGCAGAAAAGATCCAGCGCCTCCAGCGCCAGCGCGTCGTGGGACTGCAGGGCCAGCTCAGTCACCTGGGCGGCCGAGCTGACCTCCTTTCCACCCCGCTGCGCGAGGCGGCGCAGCGCGTGGTACAGGTCCACCAGCCCCGCACCACACACAGCGCGCTCGGCCGACACATGGCCGTAGCGCTCCTGCAGGATGGCCAGTACGTCGAATTCACGCTGCGTCTGCGCCGCCAGCGACACATGCCCGCCCTCCCCCGACAAGGGCACGCCGTTGCTGGAGCCGGGCGGGAACACCAGCCCCGACACACCCAGGCCCGTGCCCGGGCCCAGCAGCGCTATCGCGGCGCCCGGCACCGCCTCGCCGCCGCCCACGGGGCGCAGCAGGTCGGGCGTGAGCAGGGGCAGCGCCAGTGCCAATGCGGTGAAGTCGTTGATGACCACGAGCCGCTCGAAACCAAACGCCTCGCGCACCGCGCGCTGCGAAAAGCTCCAGCTGTGGTTGGTCATGCGGATCGCGTCGCCCGTGACGGGGTTGGCGATGCCGAACGCCGCCTCGCGCGGCGCGGGCACGCCCACTTCCTTCAGGTAGGCCGCCAGCGCGGCATCCACGGTGGGGAACTGCGCGCAGGGCAGCACCCGCGTGTCGTTCAAGGGACCGCCCGGCTCGTTCTGCCAGGCCAGCCGGATGTTGGTGCCGCCGATGTCGGCGAGAAGGCGCTGAGGGTGCATAGGAAAAAGATGGAGACCAAAGGTCACACGCCCCGCTGCCCTGCGGCAGACGGCGGCCCGTGGATCATGAATGCTATTATTTATATAGCTATTCGCGCTTTGTGGACAAGCGCTGGAGCCTCTTTTTACCTGAATTACCTCTTCAGGCAAAGACCAAAGCCCCTTCTTGCGGCGACCCAGCGGCGGGAGGCTCGTCCTTCTCAGCCCGTCAATCGCTCTTCGGACTTCGCATCGAACCAGTGGGCGTTGGCCGGTGCCACCGTCAGGCCCACCTGGTCGCCCGGCTGCACGCGGGTTTGTGCGTCGGTGCGCAGCGTGACGCTGCCTGCGGCGGTGTCCACCATCACATAGGTGTCGGGGCCCGTGGGCTCCACCACGCTCACCTGCCCGCGCCAGGGCGCACCGTCCTGCAGCTGCAGCTGCAGGTGCTCGGGGCGCACGCCCAGCAGCATCTCCGCGGCGCCCGCGGGCGGTGCCAGGTCCAGCGCAGCTCCCACGATGCCAAACTGCCCGCCGGCCTGCACGCCACCGCGCAGCAGGTTCATGGTGGGCGAGCCGATGAAGGTCGCCACGTAGGTGTTGGCCGGGCGGTTGTAGATCTCGTCGGGGGTGCCCAGCTGCTGCACGACGCCGCCCTTCATCACCGCGATGCGCGAGCCCAGGGTCATGGCCTCGACCTGGTCGTGCGTCACGTACACGCTGGTGATGCCACTGGCCTGGTGCAGGCGCTTGATCTCGGCGCGCATCTCCACGCGCAGCTTGGCGTCCAGATTGGACAGCGGTTCGTCGAACAAAAAGAGCTGCGGCTGGCGCGCCAGCGCCCGGCCCATGGCCACGCGCTGGCGCTGGCCGCCCGAGAGCTGGCTGGGCCGGCGGTCCAGCAGGTGGCTGATCTGCAGCATGGCCGCGACTTCGTCGATGCGTTTTTGCCGCTCGGGCCTGGGCATCTTGCGCATCTCCAGCGCAAAGCCGATGTTGTCGGCCACGGAGAGCGTGGGGTACAGCGCGTAGCTCTGGAACACCATGGCGATGTCCCGGTCGCGCGGGGGCATGCCCACCACGTTCTTGCCGGCGATGCGGATCTCGCCCTCGGTGGGCTCGTCCAGGCCCGCAATGATGTTCAGCAGCGTGGACTTTCCGCAGCCCGAGGGGCCGACCAGGATGAGGAACTCGCCTGGCGCGACGTGGATGTCCACCTTGCGCAGCACCTCCACGCTCTTGTCGCCCTTGCCAAAACGCTTGTTGATGCCTGCGATGTCGAGTGATGACGCCATGATCTCTACTTACCTTCTTAACCTTTGACGGCGCCGGCAGTGAGCCCGCGCACAAAAAACTTACCGGCCAGCACATAGATCACCATCGTGGGCAGGCCCGCGATGATCGCGGCCGCCATGTCCACGTTGTAGGCCTTCACGCTGCTGCTGGTGTTGGCCAGGTTGTTCAGGCCCACGGTCACCGGCTTGGAGTCGGTGCCCGAGAACACCACCCCGAACAGGAAGTCGTTCCAGATGTTGGTGAACTGCCAGATCAGCGTGACCATGATGATGGGCGTGGACAGCGGCAGCACGATGCGCCAGAAGATCTGGAAGAAGCTCGCGCCGTCCATGCGCGCGGCGTTCACCAGCTCTTTCGGAATGGCCGCGTAGTAGTTGCGAAAGAACAGCGTGGTGCCGGCCAGCCCCGCCAGGCAGTGCACCAGCACCAGGCCCGTGATGGAGCTCGACAGCCCCAGCCAGCCGAGCACCTGGCTCATGGGCAGCAGCACCACCTGGAAGGGCATGAACACGCCGAACAGCAGCATGCCGAACAGCGCATCGCTGCCCCGGAACTTCCACAGGCTCAGCACGTAGCCGTTGAGCGCGCCCCACACGGTGGAGATCAGCACCGCCGGCACGGCCATGGCCACCGAGTTCAGGAAGAACGGGCGCAGGCCGTTGCAGTCCACGCCGGTGCAGGCGCTGGACCACGCGGTGCCCCAGGCCGACCAGTTCAGCGCGGCGGGCAAGGCCAGCAGCGACGTGCTGCGGATCTCCTCGGCGTCCTTGAAAGACGTGACCAGCATCGCGTACAGCGGCAGCAGGAAAAAGGCGGTGGCCAGGGCCAGCACCGCGTAGACCAGCAGGCGGCCCACGGAAGGAAATACAGAAGGCTTAGCGGTCATGGGGCTTGGTCCGCAGTTCGCTGTAGAGATAAGGAATGACCAGCGCCGCCACGGTGGCCAGCATCATGGTCGCGCTGGCCGCGCCCAGGCCGATCTGGCCGCGCGAGAACGACATGGTGTACATGAACGTTGCGGGCACGTCGGTGGCAAAGCCGGGGCCACCGGCCGTGAGTGCCATCACCAGGTCGAAGCTCTTGATCGCCAGGTGCGACAGCACCATGAGCGTGGAGAAGAACACCGGCCGCAGCGCGGGCAGCACGATGCGCCAGTAGATGCGCGGCAGCGATGCGCCATCGACCTGCGCGGCCTTGATGATGCTGTCGTCGATGCCGCGCAGGCCGGCGAGGAACAGCGCCATCGCAAAGCCCGCGCTCTGCCAGATGCCGGCGATCACCACGCAGTAGATGGCCATCTCGGTGTCCACCAGCCAGCCGAATTCGAAGTTGGGAAAGCCCCAGTCGCGCACCATTTTTTCGATGCCCAGGCCCGGGTTCAGCAGCCACTTCCAGGCCGTGCCCGTGACGACGAACGACAGCGCCATCGGGTACAGGTAGATCGTGCGCAGCGCGCCCTCGGCGCGGATTTTCTGGTCCAGCAGCACGGCCAGCACCACGCCGATGGCCAGGGACCCGCCCACGTAGCCCACGCCGAAGATGCCCAGGTTCTTCAAGGCCACCCACCAGCGGTCCATCTCCCACAGGCGCTCGTACTGCGCCAGGCCCGCCCACTCGTAGTTGGGCAGCATGCGCGAAACAGTCAGGCTCAATACGCCGTTCCACAGCATCAGGCCGTAGATGAACGCAAAGCCCAGAACAAAAGCCGGTGTCACGACCAGCTTGGGCAACCATGTCTCGAACGTATTCTTGGTCATCGCCGGGCCACCCCATGGTGAAGAAACATCCCCCTCGGGGGCAGCGACCCGCGCGGCGGCGGAGCGTGGGGGTCATTTTTCATGGCTGCGAAAAAATTTCTGGCATGTGCCTGCATATGAAAAAAAAGGGGGGCACGCACAGAGTGCCCCCCAAAGAACAAAGTCACCTCTGACTAACTCGCTAACTCACTTCACCATTCCATGTCCGGGCCACAGGGGCCGCCGCGCCGGGCCAAGCCCCGCGCCGCGCCTCCCTGCGGCCCGAAGTGGAATCACTTACCACCAGACCTCGTACTGCACACCCACCAGCGTGCGCGAAGTCTTGCCGTTGGCACCGAAGGTGGCCGCATTGGCCACGGCGGCGGCCTGGTTCCAGTTGGCCTTGGTCACATACAGGCGCAGCTCGGGGCGCGACCAGAAATCTTCCGACAGGGCCAGGGCACCCGCCAGCGTGACCTTGGACAGGCGCTGGTCGGGGCCCGTGCCCTTGCGCGTGGTGGTGGACAGCTCGGCCAGCATCTTGAAGTTCTGCGTGAACGCGTACGAACCACGGCCGCCCAGCGAGAAGTCCTTGGTCTCCACGCCGGTCAGGTCGGCCTTGTTGGTCTGGTAGCCAATGAGCGCCTGGCCGCCGAAGGGGCCGCTTTGCCAGTTGATGGAGTCGGCGATGCGCGTGGAGCGCCGGCCGGGCCGGCTGCCGTCGATGGCCTCGAACTCCCCGTCGATGCGGGCATGGCCCCGCGAGGTCTGCAGGTACAGGGTATTGCTGATGCTGGGCAGCAGGAATTCCTTTTGCGTGTGCATCAGCGAGACGCCCGAGCCCGAGCCGCCATTGGCCTGGCCCTTGCCGCCCACGGCCGTCAGCAGCACGCGCAGCTTGCCGCCGGGGTTGGTGTTGATTTCCGACAGGTCGGCGTTGATGCGGTGCGCCTTGACGTTGTTGGGCAGGTTGCCGTCGAACTTGTCGCCGGTGAACACGCCCACACCCAGCTTCATGCCGCCGATCGGCACGTCGGTCACGCCGGCGCCGATGTTGTCGCCGTAGTTGAGCAGGAAGTAGTCGACGATGTGCACGTCCTGGATCCGCAGGCGGCGCTGGCCGGCCCAGAACTTGGCCTCGGGCGAGAACGAGAAGCCGCTCATTTCCACGTAGGCCTGCTCGGTGCTGATGTCGCCGCTGCCCCACTTGGCGGGCATGTAGTTCACCTTCCACTTGATGCCGTTGGTCTCGAAGCCGCGCGCGAAGTTGACTTCGATGCCGTTGTCGCCCTCGTTGCCCAGGCGGAACTTCTGCAGCTCGCCGCCGAGCGACAGGTTGCCCTTGACGCCGTCGGAGTGGTTGAACACGGGGCCACCCCGCGAGTAACCGTTCATCTCGAAGCCGGCAACTTCCAGTGCCATGGCTCCATTCATCGCGCATGCGGCGGCCAAAGCCACCGCCGTGAGGCGGTTTCTTTTCATCATGTTGATTCCCTCAGTGGTGGTGGTTTATTTGGTCTTCGCGGCGGTCGCGATCTTCTTCATGGCGTCGGCGACGCTCACCTTGTCGTCATTCCAGAACTGGCTGACCACGTCCTTGATGGCGCCTTCCGTGGCGGGCGCGATCGCCATGCCATGGGCCACGCTGGGCAGCAGGCTGCCGCTCTTGGCGGTGTCGGCGAAGTCCTTGGCCGAGGCCTTGGCGCAGTCGTCGAACTTGTCCATCTTCTGGCCGGCGCGCACCGGGATGGAACCCTTGTTCAGGTTGAACACCTCCTGGAATTCGGGGCTCATGATGGAACTGGCCAGGTCGCTCTGCGCCTTCTGGGCGGCGGCATCCTTGAGCTTGAACAGGATGAACGAGTCCACGTTGAAGGTGAACGACGTGGTCGTGCCCGGCGCCGCGGCGCACAGGAAGTCCTTGCCCGGCGCCTTGTTGGCCGCCAGGAACTCGCCCTTGGCCCAGTCACCCATGAGCTGGAAGCCCGCCTTGCCCTGGATCAGCATGGCCGTGGCCAGGTTCCAGTCGCGGCCGGGTGCGCCGGGGTCGGTGTACGACTTGATGCGGCGGAAGGTTTCCAGCGACTTCTTCATGGTGTCGCTGTTGATGGCCTTGTCATCAAGCTTCACCAGGGCGTCCTGGTAGAACTTGGGGCCGCCGACGCCCAGCACCACCGATTCGAAGGTGGTGAAATCCTGCCAGTTCTGGCCCCCGTGGGCCACGGGCACCAGGCCCGCGGCCTTGAGCTTGTCGGCGGCGGCGAAGAACTCGTCCCAGGTCTTGGGCATGGCGGCCACGCCGGCCTTCTTCAGGGCCTCGGAGCTGCCCCACATCCAGTTGACGCGGTGCACGTTGACGGGGGCCGCCACGTAGGCGCCCTTGTATTTCATGACATCGGCGACCACCTTGGGCAGCAGCTCGTCCCACTTCTCGGCCTTGGCCAGGGCGTCCATGTTGGCCAGCACGCCTTCGGAGGCCCACTCCTGGATGGCCGGGCCCTTGGTCTGCGCTGCCGAAGGCGGGTTGCCCGAGATCACGCGGCTCTTGAGCACGGTCATGGCGCTGTCGCCGCCGCCGCCGGCCACGGCGAAATCACGCCAGGTGTGGCCCTTGGCCTGCATGATCTTCTTGAGCTCGGCCACCGACTTGGCCTCGCCGCCCGAAGTCCAGTAGTGCAGGACCTCGACCTCCCCCGCGCTGGCGGACATCGCTGCCGCCAGGCCCACCGCCACTGCGGCGATCTTTGTCATCTTCCACATACCCTTGTCTCCTCGATGTTTGAATCCGTTTGGTGCGCAGCAGACCGGTGCCGTTCAGCGCAGTCGGTACTTTAATTACAATAATTAATGAACATATCAGGACTTTCCCGGGGTGTGCTTTCTCCGCCAGGGCTCCACCCTGTTACCGGATTACGTGCGGCGCGCAGGCCCACCCCCGCGCCACCCCGGGCAGGCGGACCGGCGCGGCCGCGCAGGCCGCTTTGTTATGCTCAATCCCATGGCCACGATACTGATAGTCGAAGATGATGCCCTGTTGCTGGACGCGCTGACCGGGCAACTGCAGCAGCTGGAGTTCGGCGTCTGCACGGCGTCGAGCGTGGCCGAGGCCACCGCCCTTTTGCAGGCGCAGGCGGTGGACGGCATCATCCTGGACCTGGGCCTGCCGGGCGCCGACGGCATGGAGCTGCTGACCTGGGCGCGCACCCACATCGCCGGCCTGCCGGTGCTGATTCTCACCGCGCGCGACGGCGTGGAGGACCGCGTGCTGGGCCTCAACGCCGGGGCCGATGACTACATCACAAAACCCTTCAACATGCAGGAGCTGCAGGCCCGCCTGCAGGCCATGCTGCGCCGCGCGCGGCAACCGGCGTTCACCCAGGCGAGCAGCGCCGGGGGCCCCGGCACCACCATCGGCCCCCTGGCGCTGGACCACGCCAGCCACAGCGCGGCCCTCGACGGCGAGCCGCTGGACCTCACCCAGCGCGAATGGGAGCTGCTGGAGCTGCTCGTGAACCGCTGCGGCGAGGTGGTCACGCGCGACGACGTGCTGGCCGCCTGGCGCGCCAGCCCGCCCGAGCCCGGGCAGACCGCCGCGCCGCTGAACTCCAATGCGCTGGAGGTCTACGTGCACCGGCTGCGCAAGAAGCTCGACCCATCGCCGCTGAACATCCGCAACATCCGGGGCCTGGGCTACATGCTGGCGAAACCATGAACAACCCCCTGAGGCGCTGCGCGCCTTCCCCCTTCTCTCGCGCTGCGCGCGGGAAGGGGGACGCCGCCAGCGCGGCGGGGCGGCCCTTGCGCGGCGGCCCTGGCATCGGCCGCGCCAGTTTCATACGGCCTGCACTGGGCCACCACTGACATGCGGCAGGTCCCGGGGGTCTCCCTGCAGCGCAAGCTGCTGCTGTGGCTGCTGCTGCCCCAGCTCGTGCTGTGGCTCTCGGGCGGTTTCCTGGCGTGGCGCATCGCGCTGCAGAACGGCGAAAAGGGCATCGACCAGACGCTGACCCAGTCGGTGCGCGCGCTGGCGCGGCAGATCAAGCCCATTGGCGACGGGCTGCTGGTGGATTTCCCCAAGGCCGCGCAGGACATCCTGGAGCAGGACCCGGCCGACCGCATCACCTACATGGTGTCGTCCCCGCCCGGCCGCTTCCTGCTGGGCAATGCCCAGCTGCCCGCGCCGCCGCCGGTGGAGGTGCGCGTGGGCGATCCGTACCTCTACCACGCGCGGGTGGACGACCGCCCCGTGCGCGTGGCGCTGCTCGACGTGGACTACGGCACGCCCCAGACGCGGCAGACCCTGCGCGTGCAGGTGGCCCAGAGCCTCACGGTGCGCGAACGCATCGCGCAGGAGCTGCTGGAGCAGATGGTGTTCCCGATGGGGCTGATGGGGCTGGCGCTGAGCGCGGTGGTCTACGCGGGCGTGCTGCGCGGCCTGCAGCCGCTCAAGCGCCTGGAGGCCCAGATCGAGCAGGCCGGCGCCCGGCCCCAGGCGGGCACCACGCCCCTGCCGCCCATCGAGCTGACCTCGGCCCCCCAGGAGGTGCATTCGCTGGCCAGCACCATCAACCGGCTGCTGGAGACCGTGGCTCGCGGACAGCAAAAGGAAAAGCGCTTCCTCAACGATGCCGCGCACCAGCTGCGCACGCCGCTGGCGGGGCTCATCGGCCAGACCGAGCTGGCGCTGCACGAGAGCCATGAGCCCGCGGTGCAGGAGCGGCTGCACAAGGTGCTGTCGGCCGCGCAGCGCAGCGCCCACCTGGTGCACCAGCTGCTACAGCTGGCGCGCTCGGAATCGAACGTGGAGATGCAGTCCATCGACCTGGCGGCGCTCGCGCGCGAGGTGGCCCGCGAATGGGCGGCCCGCGCCCTGGCGCAGGGCATGGACCTGGGCTATGAGGGCGACGACCAGCTGGCGGTGCAGGGCCACCCGCTGCTGCTGCGCGAGGCGCTCAACAACCTCATCGACAACGCGCTGCACTACGCGGGCGAAGGCGCCACCGTGACGGTGCGCGTGGGCCGCGAGGAGCCCGGGCGCTGGGCCCTGCTGGTGGTGGAGGACGACGGGCCCGGCGTGCCGGCCGAGCACCTGGGCGATCTGTTCGCGCGGTTCTGGCGGGGGTCGGACAAGGCGGGCGGGTGCGGGCTGGGGCTGTCGATCGTGGAGGAGATCGCGCTGCGGCATGGGGGCCGGACGGTGGCCGAGGGGGTGGTGCCGAGGGGATTGCGGGTGGGGATGCGCTTGCCTGCGGGGTGAATCTTTAGGTGTTTTGGCTCCTGGCGCTTATCTATCAAGCGCTAGCAGCTATTGTTTTTATAGTTCACGCCGTGCCTGAGTGAAGGGCGGAGGCCGGGGCGTGCGCCCGGCGGCGCAGTGACTTTCTTTTGCTTCGCCAAAAAGAAAGTCACCAAAGAGAAGGCGACCCTGCTGTCTGCGACCCCTTCGCTGCGCTGCGGGGCAACCTGGGGTGCTCGGTCACGGGGTGCACCGCAGAACTCGCTGCGCGCCCCAGGCGCATCCAGAAGGAAACCCACGAATCGGACATTCCTTCGGGCCATCGCTGCGCTCGGCCTCGCGGTCGCGGCGCGAAGCGCCCGCGCGTTCCGGGCCGAGCGAAGCAAAGGCCCGTGTGGCTGTTTGGCTGTTCGCTCCCCACCCCCATCTGGCGGCGCCTGCGGGGGGCGGTTGCGGGGTGAGCATGGGCACCGCAGCGCCCATGCCTCGTGCTCTGACTCGCCGTGGTTGTCCGAGCGGCGCGCGCCAGCGCACAGCGAGTTCCACGGCGCACCCCGCAACCGCACCGGCGCAGGTTTGCCCCTTCGCAACGCGAAGGGGTCGCAGACTGTGGGTCGCCTTTCTTTTGGGTACTTTTCTTTGGCGAAGCAAAGCACAAGTACCTCGCCCGCCGGGGCGACATCCCGGCCTCCGCCCTCAAACCAGGCACACAGTCAGACCAACACACAAACCCAGGCGCCTACAAGCGCAGCCCGAACGCGCAAAAGCTACAGAGCCACAAAAACCATAGCGGCCGGCACCTGCCACACAAGCACCGGTCGCCAAAAGCACTCAAAGCCGACTTCAAGCCGCCAGGATCAGCTTCTCCAGCTTCACCGCATCCGCCGCAAACGCCCGGATGCCTTCCGCCAGTTTCTCCGTAGCCATGGCATCTTCATTGAGCGCAAACCGGAACCCCGCCTCGTCATAGTTCACCGCGGGCAGGTCCAGCCCCTTCGCCGCGTCCGCATCGAGCGCGCGCTGCAGCGGCGCATCGCTGGCCGCCAGCTGGGCCAGCAGGTCGGGCGCGATGGTGAGCAGGTCGCAACCCGCCAGCGCCGTGATCTGGCCCACGTTGCGAAAGCTCGCGCCCATCACCTCGGTGGCGATGCCGAAGTGCTTGTAGTGGTTGTAGATCTGCGTGACCGACTGCACGCCCGGGTCGTTGGCCCCCGCACGCGCGGCCTCGTCCCAGCTGGCGCCGGCCTGCTTCTTGTACCAGTCGTAGATGCGGCCCACGAACGGCGAGATCAGCTGCACCTTGGCCTGGCCGCAGGCCACGGCCTGGGCGAACGAGAACAGCAGCGTGAGGTTGGTATGGATGCCCTTGCGCTCGAGCTGCTCGGCGGCCTGGATGCCTTCCCAGGTCGAGGCGATCTTGATGAGCACCCGGTCGATGTGGATGCCTTCGGCCTGGTACAGCTCGATGATGCGCTCGGCGCGCGCGACGGTGGCGCTGGTGTCGAAGCTCAGGCGCGCATCCACCTCGGTGGAGACGCGGCCCGGAATCGTGGCCAGGATCTCGCGGCCGAAGCGCACCAGCAGGCGGTCGATGATTTCATGCATCGGGCGGCCCCGGAACTGCGCCACGGTGTCCTGCAGCAGCGGTGCGTACTCCGGCTTTTGCACGGCCTTCAGGATCAGCGAGGGGTTGGTGGTCGCATCCTGGGGCTGGAACTGCGCCAGTTGCTTGAAGTCGCCGGTGTCGGCAACCACGGTGGTGAACTGTTTGAGGGCGTCGAGTTGGTTCGTCATGGTGTCATTATTCCGCATTGGCCAGGGCGCCATCGGTACTACCAACCACCGATACGCCGTGGGTGCCCAGGCTCAGCAACACGTCCTCGCCCACGGCGAGCACGTCGTCCAGGTCGGACGACACCACGAAGATGCCGCCCAGCGCCGTCTCGAAGGTGTATTCGTGCACTGCCCCCAGGTAGGCCGACTTGGCGAGCCGCGCCGGCAACAGGCCATCGCCCTGGCGGTGGATGCGCCAGGCCTCGGGGCGCACCGCCACCTTCACCGAACCGCCGTGCACCGCCATGCGCGGGCGCAGCGCCAGCGGCCCGAGCAAGACCGAGCCATCGGCTTGCGCAGTAGCCGGGAACAACATCGCCTCGCCCATGAAGCCCGCCACGAATTCGCTGTGCGGCGTTTCGTACAGCGCGCGCGGCGAGCCCTTCTGCGCAATCAGCCCCTGGTTCATCACGATGATCTGGTCGCTCACGGCCATGGCCTCGGCCTGGTCGTGGGTGACATACGCCACCGTGAGCGACAGGCGCTGCTGCAGCGCGCGGATTTCCTCGCGCATCTCGCGGCGCAGACGGGCGTCCAGGTTGGACAGGGGTTCGTCGAACAGCAGCACCTCGGGCTCCAGCACCAGCGCGCGCGCCAGGGCCACGCGCTGCTGCTGGCCACCCGACAGCTCGCTGGGCAGGCGGTCGTCATAGCCCACCAGGCCCACGCCACGCAGGGCCTCCACGGCCTTGGCGCGGGCCACATCCTTGGAGAACCCCGACATGCGCAGGCCGTACATCACGTTCTCGGCCACGTTCATGTGCGGGAATAGCGCATAGCTCTGGAACATCATGCTCACATTGCGCTGCGCGGGGCCGAGCGTGGTCACGTCCTTGCCGCCGATGAGGATCTCGCCCGCGGTGGGCGACTCCAGCCCCGCGATCATGCGCAAGGTGGTGGTCTTGCCGCAGCCCGAGGGCCCCAGGATGGTGGTGAGCGTGCCGCGCGGCACCTCAAAGCTGATGCCTTTGACCGCCAGGCCCGCGGACGGGTCGCTGCCGTAGCGTTTGGTGATGTTGCGGAACACGATGCCCGCATCGCTGTTGTTCATGGCGTATCTTCTTTTTGAAAGGTGTCAGTGCGCGGCGGCGGGTGCCGTGCGTGCAGCGCCCCGGCGGCCCAGCTTGCGCTCGCCGACGAGCAGTTGGATCAGGCCGATGGAGGCGGACATGAGCAGGATGAGCACCGTGCAGTACGCGAGTGCCACGCCATAGTCGCCATTGCCCACGCGGCCGATGATGTAGGTGGTGGCCAGCTCGTTTTCGGCCGTGACCAGGAAGATCACCGCGCTCACCGTGGTGATGGCGCGCACAAAGCTGTACACCAGCGCCGCGACCAGCGCGGGCTTGAGCAGCGGCAGCACCACGTGGCGCAGCGTCTGCACGCTGCCCGCGCGCAGCATGACGGAGGCCTCGTCCAGCGAGCGGTCCAGCTGCTTGAAGGCCGCCGTGCCCGCCCGCACGCCCACCGGCAGGTTGCGGAACATGAAGCACAGCACGATGATGAGCGCCGTGCCCGTGAGCTCGAACGGCGGCACGTTGAACGCCAGGATGTAGCTCACGCCCAGCACCGTGCCCGGGATGGCGAAGGCCAGCAGCGCCGCGAACTCGAACGCGCCCTGCCCCCGGAACTCGGTGCGCGCCAGCAGCCAGGCGATGCCGATGCCCAGCGTGGCCGTGAGCGGCGCCGAGATGGCCGCGAGCTTGACGGTGGTGAAGAAGGAGTTCCACGCCGTGCCCGCCCACACCACGCCGAACTGGCCCCACTCCACGCTGAACGCGGTGCGAAAGTGCGCCAGCGTGATGGTGTAGTCGCGCCCCCAGGTCTGCACGAAGCCGCCGGCCAGCGCGAACAGGTAGACGATGAGCGTGAAGGCCATCCACGGCAGCGCGATGGAATGCACCACGCGGCGCACGCCGGCGGGCAGCGGCATGGCGATGCCCGCGTCGCCCTTGCCCGACACGGTGGTGAAGTTCTGCTTGCCCAGCAGCCCACGCTGGATGGCGAACACGGTGAGCGCAAAGAACGTGAGGATCCAGGCCAGCGACGCCGCACGCCCCTGGTCGTATTGCGCGCCCACGATGGCGAAGAAGATCTCGGTGGAGAGCACCGAGAACTGCCCGCCCACCACGATGGGGTTGCCGAAGTCGGCCATGCTTTCGATGAAGCCCACCAGGAATGCGTTGGCCAGGCCGGGCTTGAGCAGCGGCAGGGTCACGGTCATGAAGGTGCGGTGCGGGCTGGCGCGCAGGGTCTGCGCGGCCTCCTCCAGGCTGGGCGCCACGCCCTGCACCACGCCGCGCATGATCATGAAGGCGATGGGCGTGAAGGCAAAAGTCTGCGCCACCCACACGCCGAGCCAGCCATAGAACCAGCGCGACGGCGTGATGCCGAACGCGTATTCGAGAAACTGGTTGAACACCCCGGCGCGGCCGAACAGCAGGATGAGGCCCAGCCCCACCACGAACGGCGGCGTGATGATGGGCAGCAGCGCCACGATGTTCAGCGGCCGCGCATAGCGGCGCGAGGCGCGCTCGGCCATCAGCGCCATGAAGCTGCCCAGCAGCGTGGTGCTGGTGGCCGTCATCAGCCCCAGGAACAGCGTGTTCCAGGCCACGCCGCAGCGCTGGCCACCGGCCAGGCACGACAGGCCGAAGTTGCGTTCGTGCGCGATGCGCTCCCACACCACGGCCAGCGAGAACGGGCCGTCTTCGAGGAAGAACGCGGCCGACAGCGCCTTGAGCACGGGGAACACGATGAACAGCGCCAGCAGGCTGCCGCAGGTGAGCACGGCCGCCGCCACGAACAGGTCGCCCTTGAAGAACCCACGCCGCGCGACGCCAAATGCCAGCAGCACCAGCAGCGCAGAGAGCACCACGAACCCGCCCCAGCCCATGCCGGGCTGGCGCGCGCCCAGCTCGCCCAGGTAGGTGTTCATCCATTCAAACGCCCAGCCGCGCGCACCGATGGTGAAGCCGCTCGCCAGCAGCGCCAGCAACCCCAGCGCGCCCCCTGCGGCCAGCACCGCACCCTGGGTGCGGCCGGCGGGAAGGCAGGCGCCCAGCCCGGCCACGGCCAAGCCGACCAGGCCCAGCCAGAGCCACGACCGGCCGAACAACGCCGCCTGCATCAGCCCGTTGGCCGCCTGTTCGCTGCTGAAGACCTGTCCCACCGCGAGCAGGCCGTTGGCATCCTGCTGCGCATACCAGGGAAATGCCAGATAGCCCAGCACGCCCACGACCCACCAGACCCACAGGGGCCGGTTGACCGAGGCGCTTCGCGCTGAGGTTCGAAAAGTTGCGTGCGCCGCCGCGGCTGCTGCCGACACCACCATCCCTCAGCGCGCAGCGTTCTGCACGTCTTTTTCCCAGCGCGCGATCAGGCGGCGGCGCTCGGCGCTCGCGCCGTACTTGGCGTAGTCGTAGTTGATGAGCTTCATCTTGGCAGGGTCGGTCATGCGCGGGTCCTTGGGCACCTGCGTGTTGCTGGGCAGCTGGAACTGCTTGGCCGCCAGGCCGAACTGCTGCCCCCCGGGCGTGAGAGCCCATTCGTAGAACTTCTTGGCCGCCTCGGTGTTCGGGCCGTTCTTGACGATGCTCATCGAGCCCACCTCGGCGCCCGTGCCTTCCGAGGGCGTGATGGACCCGACGGGAAAGCCGTTGACCGCCTCGGTGGTCACGTCGTGCACGAAGCTGATGGAGACCGTGGTCTCGCCCCGCGCCGCGGCCTTGACCGGCGCCGTGCCCGAGCGCGTGTAGGTGCTCACGTTGGGGTGCAGGGCCTTGAGGTACTCGAACGCCTTTTCCTCGCCCATGATCTGCACCAGCGTGGCGATCATGGTGTAGGCCGTGCCGCTGGAGGCCGGGTTGGCCATCTGCACCTCGCCCTTGAACTCGGGCTTGAGCAAGTCGGCCCACGACTGCGGCGGGTTGAGCTTGCGCTTGGCCAGCAGCTCCTTGTTGTAGCCGAAACCCAGCGGGCCCAGGTACACCCCCACGGTGCGGTATTTGGAATCGGTGGCCTGCTTCTGCGCCCAGGGGTAGAGCTGAGCGAGCTGCGGCGATTTGTATTCGAGCGTGAGACCCTGCTCGGCCGCCTGCAGGTGCGGGTCGCCCGTGCCGCCGAACCAGATGTCGGTCTTGGGGTTGGCCTTCTCGGCATTGAGCTGGGCCAGCGCCTCGCCCGATCCCTTGGCCGTCATGTTGACCTTGGTGCCGGTGGTCTTGGCGTACACCGTGGACATCAGGTTGCACCACTCGGCCTGCACCGAACAGATGATGTTGACCTGGCCCTGGGCCCAGCTGCCGCAGGCCGCGGTCGCAAGGGCCGCTCCGGCCAGCAGGTTCTTCAGCAGAGGTTTGCGCATGAAAGGCTCCTAGGTATCGGGATTACGTGATGCAAGGATGCTATTGCCGCGGCCCTGGCCGGGTCAGGGGGGAACCCCGCAGGCATGGTGCAAGCAGGATGAAAGGCAGGGCCAGCCCCCTCCCCGTGGCGTTTGGAACCAAGTTACATTAGGCGAACATGCGACACCGCCATCCCCGGCGGCGCCGCCGACCACGAGCCCGCCCATGCCCGCCCTGTCTTGCTCCCCGTCGATGCGCCGCCTTGGCCCGCCCGGCTGCCGGCGCCACTGACACGCCTTCACCGACATGCTCGACCGCATCACCGCCTCCCTGCCCTCGCTGGCCCCCGCCGAACAGCGGGTGGCCAAGCTGGTGCTCACCGACCCCCGCGCGTTCGCACGGCTGCCCGTGCGCGAGCTGGCCGAGCGCGCCCACGTGAGCAAGCCCACGGTGGTGCGCTTTTGCCGCAGCATGGGCTATGACGGGCTGGCCGATTTCAAGCTCAAGCTCGCGGGCAGCGTGAGCGAGGGCGTGCCCTTCATCCACCGCAGCGTGGATGCGGATGACAAGACGGGCGACGTGCTGGTGAAGGTCGTCGACAACGCGGTGGCCGCCTTCCTGCAGTACCGCAACGCGGCCAGCACCGTGGCCATCGAACGCGCGGCCGAGGCGATTGCCGCGACCTGGAAGACGGGCAAGCGCATCGAGTTCTACGGCGTGGGCAATTCGGGCATCGTTGCGCAGGACGCCCAGCACAAGTTCTTTCGCCTGGGCGTCACCTCCATCGCCAGCAGCGACGGCCACATGCAGGTGATGAGCGCCACCTTGCTGGGCCCGGGCGACTGCGCGGTGATCATCTCCAACTCGGGCCGCACGCGCGACCTGATGGACGCGGCGGACATCGCGCGCAGGAACGGCGCGACCACCATCGTCATCACGGCCAGCGGCTCGCCCCTGGCCAGCACCTGCCAGATCCACCTGGCCGCCGACCACCCCGAGGGCTACGACCGCTACAGCCCGATGGTGTCGCGCCTGATGCACCTGCTGATCATCGACGTGTTGGCGACCTGCGTGGCGCTGCGCATCGGCAGCTCGCTGCAGCCCATCCTGCAGCAGATGAAGGAAAACCTCCGCGCCAAGCGCTACGCGTAGGCGCCCTGCCGCCCGCAGGATCCGCCACCCTCGGGACATCGGCCCCTGCGTGCCCAGAACCGCCGACCACCGCCGGCCCGGCGGCGCCGACGGCACACCCTCTGCCGGCCGGTGCCCGGATGGCTGCCCCTACAGCGGCGTGCACATGGCCGAACAGCCCGGAGTGCCATCACAGACCTCCCCGCCGTTGACGACCCCGTCACCACAGTACCCGCCCGTCAGGCTCAACGGCGCCGTGCAGGAGGCGTTGCAGGCCATGCAGGAAGCGCTGCCATAGGGGCAGCTGGTCTCCGTCACGTTGTTGCCGTCGTCGCAGACCTCGGCGCCGTTGCGTATGCCATCGCCGCAGAAGGCGCCCGTGAGGCTCAGCGTCGCCGTGCAGGTGGCGTTGCACCTCATGCAGGTGGCCGTGCCGTCCGGGCAGCTGGTTTCCGTCACGTTGTTGCCGTCGTCGCAGACCTCCGCGCCGTTGCGTATGCCATCGCCGCAGAAGGCGCCCGTGAGGTTCAGCGTCGCCGTGCAGGTGGCGTTGCATGCCTGGCAGGTGGCCGTGCCGTCCGGGCAGCTGGTCTCCGTCACGTTGTTGCCGTCGTCGCAGACCTCGGCGCCGTTGCGAGCGCCGTCGCCACAGAACTGGCCGGTCAGGCTCAGCGTTGCCGTGCAGGTGGCGTTGCAGGTGGTGCAGGACACGGTGCCATAGGGACAGCTGGTCTCGGTGACGGCATTGCCGTCATCGCAGACCTCGGCGCCGGTGCGCACCCCGTCGCCGCAGACGTTGGCAGCCGCCACCTCGACCGTCGCCACGCCCCACCCTCCGGGGGTCAGCCGGTTGTGCGCGCGGTACTCGAAGCGGTAGGTGCCGGGGAGCGTGGGCGGCCCCACGGTGAATCCACCATCCGCCGCCACCGTCAGCGAGTTGCCCGCGAACGCGACCACCCCGCCCGCCGGCGTGTTGGAGACCGCGCCTTGCACGCGGAACTCGCGGACCTGCAACGGCGGGGAACCAGGCGCATCGTTGGACAGCAGGCCCGGTGCGGGCACGGACAGTGGGGCACCCACGGTGGCGGCGAACGGCCCATCGTCCAGCGGCGCGCCGTCCCGCACGCCGAGGTCCAGGTCATAGCGCAGCTGCAGGGTGCTGCCTTCCAGCCGCCCGTAGACGGCCGCGATCTGGTGCGGGCCGGTGGTGGAAGCCGTCGCCACGGGCGGCGTACCGCCCCAGTCCGACGGCGACCCGTCGCGCACGATCGCGGCCCAGGCCAGGCTCACCACGAGCAACAGGCACAAGGTGGCGCCGGTGGCCGCGTAGCGGCGAACGCGGGCAAAGCGGTAAGTGGCAAAGACCAGCGCACAGGCCACCAGCAGCAGGCCGGCCCCGCCCAGTGCGGGCACGGCCACGGCAGCTGCCGCCGCCGCGGCCAGATGGATCGGCGAACCGCCGCTGCCATCAGCCGACAACAGGGCGCTGGGCGGCGCGCTGCCGTCGGTGGTGCTGGCGACGAATCCGAGCCGCACGCCGGACGCCGCCGCACTCACCAGTTGCGCATAACTTTCGACAACGTCCGTGTGCATGCCGGCGGCAGCGACACCCAGAGGCCAGTGCAAGGGCGCGCTGGGCACGAAGCTGGGGTCGGCAACCAGCACTCCGCTCTGGCAGACCTCTCGGGCGACGTCCCCCACCGGCTCGGCCGCCAGCAGGTCGATGCGGGTGATGGCAGCCTGCTCCACGCCCCCGAAGGCCCCGCCCGGAGTGGCGACGGTACAGCCGGTCGCGGGGTTGTTGTCGCTGTCGATCAGCGTGCGGATCTCCGTGGCGGCATGGGCGGGCGCTGCATGCGCCAGGGAGGCAACGGCCAGCACAGCAACCACGGCATGGAGAAGGCCCCGGCCGCCGCGCAACCACGGCGACCGCCAGAGCACGGTCAATTGTTGAAAAACAATGCGGCGCGCAGAGCGCAGGCGCGTCGCAAGCACAAGAGCGAGCATGGATTCAGAAAAGAAAGGGGTGGACGAGGCCGGTTTCCCCAAAGGGACGCTGTAGCGATCCGGCTCTGCAACATCTGGTAATAAGACATCATACGAACCACTTGCCAACCCACCAAGCGCAATTTGGCAAGCGCGGAGCCCACAGCCACCGACGCCTGGTACGCACCGCCGGGGCGACCGCGGGTGCCGCCCACGGGTCGCTGCGGGGCCCAGGCCCCGGCAGCCGGCGTCGGGGGTGTTCCATGGCGCCAAGCCAGGTACTCCCGGCAAGGCGCACACCAGCCAGTTTGACAAACAAATAGGCCCTCAGCGCTTTCCCATCAAGCGCAAGCAGCTATAGATTCAGGAGCAATCTCTCAGATCCGCCCCTCTTCCACCGCATGGCAGGCGATCCGGATGCCGCCAATGCTGAGCAACTGGGGCCGTTCGGCGCGGCAGCGGTCGTTCACGTGCGGGCAGCGCGGATTGAAGGCGCAGCCAGGGGGCGGGTTCAGCGGGTTGGGCACCTCGCCCTGCACCGGCGTGCGCGCCTTGCCGGTGTCGTGCATCTTGGGGATGGCATCGAGCAGCATGCGCGTGTAGGGGTGGCGTGGCGTATCGAACAGCGTGTGCTTGTCGGCCAGTTCCACCAGGCGACCCAGGTACATCACGCCGACCTGGTCGCTCACGTGGCGCACCACGGCCAGGTTGTGGCTGATGAACAGGTACGTGAGCTGCCGCTCGCGCTGCAGGTCCTTCATGATGTTGAGCACCTGCGCCTGCACCGACACGTCGAGCGCCGAGGTGGGCTCGTCGCACACCAGGAACTCGGGCTCGGTGGCCAGGGCGCGCGCGATGGAGATGCGCTGGCGCTGGCCGCCGGAGAACTGGTGCGGGTACTTGACCATGTCCAGCGGCGACAGGCCCACGGACTTGAGCAGCTCGCCCACGCGGGCCTTGAGCTCGACCTTGTCGGTGATGAGGCCGTGCTCGCGCAGCGGCTCGCCGATGATGTCCTCGACCAGCCAGCGCGGGTTCAGGCTGGCATAGGGGTCCTGGAAGATCATCTGGATGCGCCGGCGCATGGCCTGGGCATCGTTGCCCTTGAAGGCGGCGTGCGCGTCCTGGCCGTCGAAGGTGAGGCCGCCGCGTGTCGGCTCGTACAGGCCCACCAGCAAACGGGCCACCGTGCTCTTGCCGCAGCCCGATTCGCCCACCAGGGCGAGTGTCTTGCCCCGTTCGATCTCGAAGCTCACGCCGTCGACCGCATGCAGCAGCGTGCGGGGCTTGCGCTCGATGACGCGGTTGAGCCAGGGGGCGGAGACATCGAAAGTCTTGGCCAGATCGTGCGCCTGCACGAGGGGCCGGCCTTGGGCGGCGACGGGGGCCTTGCCTGCGGCGGCGGTGGTGGTGGTCGTAGTGCTCATGCGGCCACCTCGGCGTTTTTCGTCGTGGCGCCGGCGTGCAGCCAGCAGGCGGCGCGGGTGGAGCCCGCATCCATCAGGTCGGGACGTTCGGTCATGCAGCGGTCAAAGGTCTTGGGGCAGCGCGGGTTGTAGGCACAGCCCTTGGGGATGGCATTCAGGCGGGGCATGGCCCCGTCGATCTGGTTCAGGCGCTCGCGGTCCACCGCCATGTCGGGGATGGAGGCCATCAGGCCGCTGGTGTAGGGGTGCGATGGCTTGTTGATGACGTCGTGCACGGGGCCGATCTCGGCCACGCGGCCGGCATACAGCACGGCCACGCGGTCGCAGGTCTCGGCGATCACGCCCATGTCATGGGTGATCAGCATCACGGCGGCACCGCGCGATTTGCAGATGTTTTTCAGCAGCGTGATGATCTGCGCCTGGATGGACACGTCGAGCGCCGTGGTGGGCTCGTCGGCCACGATGAGCTTGGGCTCGGCAGCCAGGGCCAGGGCGATCACCACGCGCTGGCGCATGCCGCCGGAGAACTGGTGCGGGTAGTGGTCGATGCGCTCCGCCGCCGCCGGAATGCCGGTGTCCTGCAGCAGCGCGATGGCGCGCTGGCGGGCCTCGGCGGGCGTGACCGGCAGGTGGGCCAGGATGGTCTCGGTGAGCTGGCGGCCCACGGTGTACAGCGGGTTCAGCGAGGTCAGCGGGTCCTGGAAGATGGCGCCGATCCGGCGGCCGCGGATGTGGCGCATTTCCTCGTTGCTGAGGTTGTCGATGCGCTGGCCCTCCAGCAGGATCTGGCCGGATGCCACGCGGCCCGGTGGCTCCAGCAGGCCGATGATGGCGGCGCCGGTGAGCGACTTGCCCGCGCCAGATTCACCCACCACACCCAGGATCTCGCCGGGTGCGATGGAGAAGGAAATGTCGTCCAGGGCGCGCAGGGTACCGCGGCGGCCCGGGAATTCGACAACGAGGTTTTTGACTTCTAGAAGGCTCATGGGGATATCGCTTTTCTTGTTCTTGTTCAGCGCAGGCGCGGATTGAGGGCATCACGCAACCAGTCGCCCAATAGATTCACGGAAAGAGCAATCAGCACCAGCATGGCACCGGGGAACACGGTGATCCACCATTCGCCCGAGAACAGGTAGTCGTTGCCGATGCGGATCAGCGTGCCCAGCGACGGCGATGTGGGCGGCGCGCCCACGCCCAGGAAGGACAGCGTGGCCTCGGTGATGATGGCGGTGGCGACCTGGATGGTGGCCAGCACGAGCACCGGGCCCATCACATTGGGCAGCACGTGCTTGCGCATGATGCGCAGCGACGAGACGCCCGTCACGCGCGCGGCCTGCACGTACTCCTTGTTGCGCTCCACCAGCGTGGAGCCGCGCACGGTGCGTGCGTACTGCACCCAGCCCGTCAGCGAGATCGAGATGATGAGCACGCCAAAGGCCAGCGACTCGTGCGCGTTGGGAAACAGCGCGCGGCCCACACCGGCAATCAGCAGGGCGACCAGGATGGCCGGAAACGACAGCATCACGTCGCACAGGCGCATGAGCACCGCGTCGATCCAGCCGCCGCGAAATCCCGCCAGCAGGCCAAACGCCACGCCCACCACCACCGAGAGCAGCACCGACGCGATGCCCACGACGAGGGAGATGCGCGCGCCGTAGATCAGCGCGGAAAGGATGTCGCGGCCCTGGTCATCGGTGCCCAGCGGGTATTTCATGGAGCCTTCGGCGCTCCAGGCCGGGGGCAGCCGCGCATCGCTGAGTTCGAGCGTGGCCAGGTCAAACGGGTTGTGGGGCGCGACCCATCCGGCGAACACCGAACAGAACACGCAGACCAGCGCGATCGCTGCGGCCAGCATGGCCACCGGCGATGTGCGGAAGCTGTAGCCAACATCGCTGTCGAGCCAGCGGGCAAGGGTAGTTTTCATTGTGGGAACCAGTAAACAGGCACCACCGCCAGGCCCGGGTAGCGGCCTCGCGGTGGTGTGGACTTTCAAAAGAACCGGTTGTCGTTTCTCTTGATTCTTTTGCGACGATCTAGGTACGAAATCTTCTGACCGCTTACTTGCCGATGGTCATCCACTTGAAGTACATGAAGTTGTCGGCCATCTGCACGAGCTTCACGTTCTTGTTCACGCCCCAGGCCAGCGCCTGCTGGTGCAGCGGCAGGTGGCCGATGTCGGCGCTGTGCAGGTCGAAGGCTTCCTTGATCATCGCGTCGCGCTTGGCCTTGTCGGTCTCGACCAGCACCTTCTTCGTCAGTTCATCGAGCTTGGGGTTGCAATAGGCGCCCAGGTTGAACTGGCCGGCACCGCCCTTGTCGTCCGGGCAGATCATGAGCGCGTTGAGCGCGTTGTGCGCGTCGTAGGTCGTGGGCGTCCAGCCCAGCATGTAGAAGCTGGTGTCGCGGCGCAGCACCTTGGGGAAGTAGGTACCCTTGGTCTCGGCCTGCAGGTTGATCTTGACGTTGATGCGAGAGAGGTTGGCGGCCACGGTCTGGCAGATGCGGCCGTCGTTCACGTAGCGGTCGTTCGGGCAGTTCATGGACACTTCGAAGCCATTGGGGTAGCCGGCTTCCACCATCAGCTTCTTGGCGGCTTCGACGTCGTACGGCAGGCGCTTGGTCTCGGGCTGGAAGCCGTTGATGCCAGGGCCCACCATCAGCGCGGAAGGGTTGGAGGCGCCGCGCATCACGGTCTTCTTGATGCCGTCGATGTCGATGGCCTGGTAGAAGGCCTGGCGGACGCGCTTGTCCTTGAAGGGGTTCTTGCCCTTCACGTTGGAGTACAGCAGCTCGTCGCGCTTCTGGTCCATGCCCAGGAAGATGGTGCGCAGCTCGGGGCCGGTCACCGCACGCGTGTTGGGGCTGTTGTTGACACGGTCGATGTCCTGCACCGGCACGGGCTCCATCACATCCACTTCGCCCGACAGCAGCGCCGCCACGCGCGTGGCATCGTTGGCGATGGGCGTGAACACCACTTCGGTCACGTTGCCCTCGATCTTGCCCCAGTAGGAGCCGTTGCGCACGAACACCGAGCGCACGTTGGGCTGGCGCTCGCGCAGGCGGAAGGGGCCTGTGCCGTTGGCGCGGAACGAGGCAGCGTTCTCGATGCCCTTGCGGCGGTCGACGGGCATCACGGCCTGGTTGGTCTCGCACCACTTCTTGCTCATGATGTAGGAGGTCGTGATCACGTCGGGCAGGATGGGCTGCGGCGCCATGGTTTCGATCTCGACGGTGTGATCGTCGATCTTGCGCACCTGCTTGATGTCGCTGTTGGTGGCCTTCATGTCCGAGCCCTCGCCCTTCATGCGGCCAAAGCTGAACACCACGTCGTCTGCCGTGAAGGGGGTGCCGTCATGGAATTGCACGCCCTTGCGCAGCTCGAACCGCCACACGGTGGGTGCGGTTTGCTTCCAGGCCGTGGCCAGCGCCGGCGCCAGGCTCAGGTCCTTGTTGCGGCCGACCAGCGGCTCGTACACGTTGCTGGTCACGCTCAGCTGGAGCGATTCGTTGAGCGAGTGCGGATCCATGGAGAGCGCATCGCCCTGGTTGGCAATTCGGATGGTCTGCGCATTGGCGACCATGCTGGTTGCGGCCATCGCGGCAAACAGTGCGGCAAGGGCGGCTTTTTTCTGGAATTTCATGGAAATCTCCTCGTAGTGAAAAGGGGTGCGAAAGGTGGTGGATCCAGGGATTGGATGCTGGCGTTGCGCGAAGGGGACGCAGCCCTCAGGGCACCGCCAGGGGCATGGACTGCTCGATCAGGCTCGCATGCAATGCAGAGCCCAGCGGCAGGATGTCGTCGTTGAAGTCGTAGCGGCTGTTGTGCAGCGCACTGCCGCTGGCGCCGGTACCCTGGCCGATGCGCAGGTAGGCGCCCGGGCGGGTCTGGAGCATGAAGGCGAAGTCCTCCGCGCCCATGCTGGGCTCCAGGTCGCGCACCACGTGGTCCGCGCCCAGCAGGGATTCGGCCACGTCGCCCGCGAAGACGGCCTCGCTCTCGCTGTTGATCGTGGCCGGGTAGATGCGCTCGTAGTGCACCGTGGCATTGGCCCCAAAGCCCAGAGCAATCGCGTTGCACAGTTCCTTGAGGCGCTTTTCCACCATCTCCTGCACCACGGGATCGAACGTGCGCACGGTGCCCACCAGGGTGGCGGAGCCGGGCAGCACGCTGAAGGCGCCCAGATCGCCTGCCTGCGCGGCGCAGATGCTGACCACGGCACTTTCGATGGGGCGCACGTTGCGCGACACGATGCTCTGCGCCGCCGTGATGATGTGCGCGGCCACCACCAGCACGTCCACCGTCTGGTAGGCATGCGCGCCGTGGCCGCCGCGCCCCGTGATTTCGATGGTGAAGCGGTCGGCCGCCGCCATCATGGGGCCCGGGTTGATGCCCACGGTGCCGGGCTTCATGGCCGGCCAGTTGTGCATGGCATAGATGGACTGCACCGGGAACCGGTCGAACAGGCCGTCTTCCATCATCACGCGGGCGCCCGCCAAGCCCTCCTCGCCTGGCTGGAACACGAGCACGGCCGTGCCGTCGAAATTGCGGGTCTCGGCCAGGTAGCGCGCCGCGCCCACCAGCATGGCGGTGTGGCCGTCGTGGCCACAGCCGTGCATGAGGCCGGGCTTGCACGACTTCCAGGAGAAGTCGTTGTGCTCTGCCAAAGGCAGCGCATCCATGTCGGCACGCAGGCCCACCATGGAGCCGCTGGAGGTGCTGCGGCCGCGGATCACCGCAACGATGCCCGTGCGGCCGATGCCGTCGTGGATCTCGTCCACGCCGCACACCTTGAGCGCCTCTTTCACGCGGTTGCCTGTATAGATTTCTTCAAAGCCCAGCTCGGGATGGGCGTGCAGATCGCGGCGCAGGGCGGTCAGCTCCGGATGGAACTGCGCGATGTGCGCAAACGCCCGGCCACCCGCTTTGTATCGGAGCGACTGCATGTCAGACGCCCGGAAAGCTCGTGCAGCGCCAGCAGCCGGCAAAACCGGCGCGGCCCAGGCCAGTGCTGCCGCGCAAGGGCCGCCCCGCCGCGCTGGGAGCATCCCCCCTCCGGGGGGATGGCGCGAAGCGACTCAGGGGGGAGCTCATTCAATGGCCTCCTGCCTTGCCCACGCGCAGACGGGGGTCCACCGCGAAGTACAGCAGATCCACCACCAGGTTGATCACCACGAAGATCAGCGCGATCAGGCAGAGGTACGCCGCCATCACAGGAATGTCCGCAAAGGTCACGGCCTGGATGAACAGCAGGCCCATGCCGGGCCACTGGAACACGGTCTCGGTGATGATCGCAAACGCGATCAGGCCGCCCAGTTGCAGGCCGGTGATGGTCATCACGGGCACCAGCGTGTTCTTGAGCGCGTGCCCAAAATGGATGGCGCGATTGGACAGGCCCCGGGCCCGCGCGAACTTGATGTAGTCCGTGCGCAGCACCTCCAGCATCTCCGCGCGCACCAGCCGCATGATCAGCGTGAGCTGGAAGATGGCCAGCGTGATGGCGGGTAGCGTGATGTGGTGCCAGCCCTTGGCCTTGAGCAGGCCGGTGCTCCACCATCCCAGCTGCACCACTTCCCCGCGGCCAAAGCTCGGGAACCAGCCCAGGGTCACCGCAAACACCAGGATCAGCAGGATGCCGATCAGGAAGGTGGGCAGTGACACGCCGAGCAGCGAAAGCGTCATGAACATCTGGCTGGTGAAGGTGCCGCGCTTGAGCGCCGCATACACGCCCATGGGCACGCCGATCACCAGCGCCAGCACCGCGGCGACCAGCGCCAGCTCCAGCGTGGCGGGGAAACGCTCGGCAATGAGGCGCGAGACCTTGGCACCCTGGCGCAGGCTCAGGCCGAATTCGCCTTGCGCCGCATTCACGAGAAAGTGCCAGAACTGCACGAAGAAGGGTTTGTCCAGGCCGAGGGAGGCACGCAGCTCCCGGATCTGTTCAGGGGTGGCATCCTGTCCCAGCAGAAACACCACGGGATCTCCCACGTACTGGAACAGCATGAAGGAGATGAAGGCCACCGTGACCATGACAATCACAGCCTGTATCAGGCGGCGCAATATAAAGGCAAGCATCGGGAAGTCGAGTGAGTGTTCGATAAAAGCACCGCGGCCACTTTTGATGGCAGGGGCACTGACTGGCAATACGTCGTCGTCAAACTGAATCAAGGAGAGCAAGGGCCTCGAGGCCCTTGCTCTCAGCGTATCGACAATCGATCAGTTCACCTTGACCGTGCGCATGTCCACGCGGTTGTCGGCGCGGTGGACCAGCTCCACGTTCTTCTTCATAGCCCAGGGTATCACCTGGTCATGCAGAGGAAGGTGGGATACGGTGTCATTGGACAGCTGCAGCGCCTCCGTCAGCATGCGCGCGCGCACGGGAGCGTCCGTCTCGGCCTTGATCCGGTCCACCAGGTAGTCCATGCGCTGGTTGCTGTAGCGGCCCACGTTGTAGTTGCCGTCACCCCCCTGGCCCACGGTGCGTACCAGCGACTGCAGGCTGTACAACGCATCGAACGTCGGCACGCCCCAGCCCAGCATGTAGATGCTGGCTTCGTAGCGCTGGATCATGGGGAAATAGTTCACCAGCGGCAGCGTGCGCAGCTTGGCCTTCACGCCCACACGCGACCACATGGCCGTCACGGCCTGGCAGATGGCCTCGTCGTTGATGTAGCGGTTGTTCGGGCAGGCGAAATCCACTTCGAAGCCATCGGGATAACCCGCTTCGGCCAGCAGCTTCTTGGAGGCTTCGACACTGTAGGGGAAACGCTTGCCCACGGCTTCGGTGTATCCGGCCACCTGGGGCGCCACGATGGTGCCCGTAGGCTTGCCGAGGCCGCGCATGATGTTGCGCGAGATCGTGTCGGCATCGATGGCCTGATACAGGGCCTTGCGCACGCGCACGTCCTTGAGCGGGTTCTTGCCCTTGATGTTGGAGCCTGGTAGCTCATCGCGGAACTGGTCCATGCCCAGGAAGATGGTGCGGTTCTCCACACCGTCGATCACCTTCAGGTCGGGGCTGGCGCGCAGGCGACCCAGATCCTGGGGCGTGGGGTCCAGCACCATGTCCACTTCGCCCGACAGCAGCGCAGCGATGCGCGTGGCGGCGGACTTGATCGGGGTATAGACGATTTCCGTGACGTTGCCGTCCATCTTGCCCCACCAGTTGGGGTTGCGCTTGAAGACCATCTTCACATCGGGCTGCCACGACTCCAGCGTGTAGGGGCCGGTGCCCATGGCATTGCGGTGGGCAAAGTTTTCATCGCTGCCCTTGATGTCCTTGGGCTCCACGGACTTGTTCTTTTCCGCCCAGGCCTTGCTCATCATGCGCAGTTCGGTCATCTGGCGCAGCAGCACGGGATTGGGGGCCGTCAGGATGACGTCGATGGTTTGCGCGTCGACCTTGTTGACCTTGCTGATGCCCTGGATGTAGGGCGTGAAGTTCGACGTCTTCGCCATCGCGCGCTGCAGCGAGTACACGGCGTCATCGGCGGTGAACGCCGACCCATCATGGAACTTCACTCCCTGGCGCAGCGTGAAGCGCACCTGTGTGGGGCTGACCTCTTTCCAGGAGGTCGCCAGGACGGGCTCCACGTCAAATGTCTTGCTGTTGTAGTAGACCAGGCTCTCATACACATTGGCATGAATGCCGTTTTGCAGTGCATTGTTTTGGGAATGGATATCCCAGGTCGCAATCTCCCCCTGGCTCGCCCATTTGAAGGGCTTGGCATGCAGCGCTGGTGCTGCAAGCAGTGCAGCCATGGCAGCTACCGACAAAAGACTGTATTTGAGTTTCATGGAACCCTCTTGATTAAAAGTTTTACTATGCAGTAAAGGTTGCTCTATAGCCAACGGGAAATCCCTGAATCTCCAGCGCCGAGAAGGGCCTCTGAGGGTGGATTTACGTTGCTTTTGCGTCGTTCCAGCACGCAAGGATGGTGCCAAGAATCTGCACCGGGGCAAAGAAGGGAAAGAAACCACGGAGACAGGGCCAACAAGGCCCTCCGGAAGGTGCCAGGCATTGCAGCGGCAGAAGGCATGTATCCGGAGTTACATGCCATGTCGCACTGGATTGTTCACTCGGGCAACCCACAATTCAACTCCCGCAATCAACCGCAGACAACCAGTCAGTCAGTCGGTCAAAAAAAAGCCGCCCGAAGGCGGCTTTTTAGCTTTGATATCGTCAACTGGCCAAGGGCCAGTCTTGATATTAGAAGCTGTGACGGATACCGAAGTCGTAGCCGTTGGAGTTTTCGCCAGCAGCAGTCACGGAACCGTTCAGGGACTGAGCGGAGCCGTTCTTGTTGCTCACGTGAGCGTACGTTGCGTACAGAGCCGTGCGCTTGGACAGGTTGTGCACGTAGCCCAGAGCCAGCTTGTTGGCGCGGGGATCAGCACCGGGGGTTTCGATCTTGTAGGTGGAGTAAGACAGACGGATTTCGCCTGCGCCAACTGGCACCAGACCGCCGATCAGGAAGCCCTTGCCTTCGTTGCCGTTCTTGATGTCGTCTTGGTTGTAGTGAGCCATGATCTTGGCCACGCCCAGATCGTATTGACCGCCCACGTTCACAGCCTTGATGTTGCCGCTCAGGAACTTGGTGTCAGAGAAAGCCAGAGCCACGTTGATGGGGCCGTTGGCGTAACCAGCGCGCAGAGCCAGGCCGTTGCCGTCCTTCTTGTTGGCAGCGTTGCTCAGGTTTTCACCCATGTAGTACTGTGCTTGGCCGTAGAAGCCGCCCAGGTTGCCAGGCAGGAAGTAGCCGATGGCGTTCGAAGCGCGGATGGTGGTTGGGCCACCCAGGCTGGAGTTCAGGGTTTGGGTCGTGCCAACACCGTTCGTGCCGAACGGATCGAACACGGTCAGGTTCCAGAATTGGGGCGTGTAGTCACGGCCCAGACGCACTTCACCGAAGCCGCCGTTCAGGCTGACCGTCGAACGACGGTTGAACGTCAGGCCTTGTTGGCCGTTGCCCAGGGCAGCAGCAGCGCCTTGGTTGGTAGCGTTGGTAGCAGCGCCTTGGCCGTTGTCGTTGTTCAGACCAGCTTCCAGCCAGAACGAAGCGGACATGCCGCCACCCAGATCTTCAACGCCGCGGAAACCCAGACGGCTGCTGTTGTAGCCGGAGTTCGTCAGTTGGGACTTGTTAGCGACGCTGCCGGAACCGTAAGCGTAGGTTGCATCAACCACGCCGAACAGGGTCACGGACGATTGAGCCATTGCAGCGCCGGAAGCAGCCAGCACAGCCAGGGCAATCAGGGATTTTTTCATTGCGAGTTACTCCAAGGTTAAACATAGGGCGCCGGTACGGGGGGTCTATGGTGAAAGCACCTGCACAGTCCCGCCGGTTCCCCGGGCCAACCTCCTGGTGGGGAAGTTGCTCTTATTGCACCAGACCCGGCCGGGTTTCGCAAAGGAATTCACCCACAATCGACCCGAAAGGGGAAAATCGTTGCAGTGTTGCAACATTTCACGGAGCGCCAGCAAAATCGGTTTCGGCACCCTTGCGGCCCCCGTCGGCACCTGCCGAATATTTGTATCCAAGTGAAAATTGTGTTTCCTGCCCCTTGCCATCCTGAAAGCTGCCATGGACCCCTTGCTGACCGCCGCTGACAACGCCCTGCGCACGCTTTTCGCGCCCCCCCGGGCCTGCGAGCCCACGCCCGCCCTGGGCATCGCGGAAGCCGACCTCGACCCCGCCCAGAAGAAGCTGGCGGGGGCATTGATGCGGGTCAATCACGTGGGTGAAGTCTGTGCGCAAGCCCTCTACACGGCGCAGGCCGCAGTCACACGCGATGCCGGGCTGCGCGTGCACTTGCTGGAGGCCGCCCGGGAAGAAACAGACCATCTGGCCTGGACACGCGGGCGCCTGGAGGCCCTGGGAGCACGCCCCAGCCTGCTCAATCCGCTGTGGTTCGCGGGCGCCTTCGCGCTGGGCCTGGTAGCGGCCAAGGTGAGCGACCGGGCCAGCCTGGGGTTCGTGGCGGAGACGGAAAACCAGGTGGCGGCGCATTTGCAGGGCCACCTTGCGCGGCTTCCCGAGCAGGACCTGGCCTCCCGGGCCGTGGTGGCCCGGATGAAGGACGACGAGGAGCGCCACGCGGCGCAGGCGCGGGCCTCCGGCGCGCTGCAGCTGCCGGCACCCGCCCGCGCCGCGATGAGGGCCGCCGCCAAGGTGATGACCACCACGGCGCACTACATCTGACCGTTCCCCCGGAGCCCTGCACCGGGAAAGTGCGTGCGGCCCGGGCGCCCGCCGCGGTTCGGGGCGGCCGTCAGGCCTCGATCACCTCGAAGCCGGTGGTGATCTCGGCGGTCTTGCCGAGCATGATGCTGGCCGAGCAGTATTTGTCGTGGCTCATGGCAATGGCGCGCTCCACCGCCGAGGCGGGAATCCCCTTGCCCGTCACGGTGAAATGCATGTGGATCCTGGTGAACACCTTGGGGTCGGTCTGGGCCCGCTCGGTGGTGAGCTTGACGCTGCAGCCGCGCACATCGTGGCGGCCCCGCTTGAGGATCAGGACCACGTCATAGGCGGTGCAGCCACCCGTTCCTGCCAGCACCGTCTCCATGGGCCGGGGCGCCAGGTTCTGCCCGCCATTGGCGGGGTTGGCGGCATCGGGGGCGCCATCCATGGCCAGGACATGGCCGCTGCCGGTTTCGGCCACAAAGCCCATGCCGGAGCGTGTTCCTGCCCCTCCTGTCCAACTGACTGTGCATTCCATTTGTGTTTCTCCTGTGTGACACGTGGTTTTTTTCGCACGGAAAACCGAAACGAAAAGAATTTGATGCGAATTTTGCTGCATCGCAACAAGACTCGCGCTAAACTTCGCCCATGCGCTGCCGGTTTCGAACAAAAAGGAAACGGCAGGCGGCAAGAAGTCCGGAATCCGGTACTTGCCCCGCACCGATTGTCTCCTCCATCTCCTCAAAGGATGGATTAGCCCCAGGCCTCACGGCCCGGGGCTTTTTTTTGGCCGGTCCGGCCGCGCGCCGCCCGTGTGGCGTCCGGGCCAGGCCGGAAACCGACGCCCTATGATGTGGCCCCCGCCGCTGTCCAGCGGCGGCCCCACCAGCTCCCGCCATGACCCAGCACCTCACTCCCGCCGACTACCTGAAGAAAATCCTGACCGCCCGCGTGTACGACGTGGCGGTGGAGTCGGCCCTGGAGCCCGCCAAGAACCTCAGCCGCCGCCTGCACAACAAGGTGCTCTTGAAGCGCGAGGACCAGCAGGCGGTGTTCAGCTTCAAGCTGCGCGGCGCCTACAACAAGATGGCGCACCTCACGCCCGAGCAGCTCGCGCGCGGAGTGATCTGCGCCTCGGCCGGCAACCACGCGCAGGGCGTGGCCATGAGCGCCCACAAGCTGGGCGCCCGCGCGGTCATCGTGATGCCGACCACCACGCCGCAGCTCAAGATCGATGCCGTGAAGACGCTGGGTGGCGAGGTCGTGCTGTTTGGCGAGAGCTATTCCGACGCCTACGGCCACTCGGTGACGCTTGAAAAGGAACAGGGCCTGACCTTCGTGCACCCGTTCGACGACCCGGACGTGATCGCGGGCCAGGGCACCATCGCCATGGAGATCCTGCGCCAGCTGCAAAGCCTGGGCAGCAACCAGCTCGATGCCGTGTTCGTGGCCATCGGCGGCGGCGGGCTCATCTCTGGCGTGGCCAACTACATCAAGGCCGTGCGGCCCGAGATCAAGGTGATCGGGGTACAGATGAACGACTCGGACGCAATGATCCAGTCGGTCAACGCGCACCAGCGCGTCACGCTGCTCGATGTGGGCCTGTTCTCGGACGGCACGGCCGTCAAGCTCGTGGGCGAGGAAACCTTCCGCATCACCCACAGCGGCCTGGTGGACGGCTTCATCACCGTGGACACCGACGCCGTCTGCGCCGCCATCAAGGACATCTTCGTGGACACGCGCAGCATCGTCGAGCCCGCGGGGGCCCTGGCCGTGGCCGCCATCAAACAGTACGTGGCCGAGAACAAGACCCGGGGCGAGACCTACGCCGCCATCCTGTGCGGCGCCAACATGAACTTCGACCGCCTGCGCTTCGTGGCCGAGCGCGCCGAGGTGGGCGAGGAGCGCGAGGCGCTGTTCGCCGTGACCATCCCCGAAGAACGGGGCAGCTTCCGGCGCTTTTGCGAGGTGGTGGGCGACCTGCCCGGCGGCGCGCGCAACGTGACCGAGTTCAACTACCGCATCAGCGACGCCGCCCAGGCCCATGTGTTCGTGGGCCTGACCACCAACGGCAAGGGCGAATCGGACAAGATCGCCCGGAACTTCGGCCGCCACGGCTTCGAGGCGCTGGACCTGACCCACGACGAACTGGCCAAGGAACACCTGCGCCACCTGGTGGGCGGCCATTCGGCGCTGGCGCAGGACGAGCGGCTGATGCGCTTCACCTTCCCCGAGCGGCCGGGCGCGCTGCTCAAGTTCCTGAGCCTGATGCAGCCGACCTGGAACATCAGCCTGTTCCACTACCGCAACCAGGGCGCCGACTACGGCCGCATCCTCGTGGGCATGCAGGTGCCGCCCGAGGACACCGCCACGTTCGACGCCTTCCTGGCCACGCTGGGCTACCCGTACGTGGAAGAGACGCTGAACCCGGCCTACCGGCTGTTCCTGCGTTCCAAGTGACCAGAATATGGGTCGAACCGGCCTCCAGCGCTTATCCAACCAGCGCTGGCAGCTATCAAATCTGACATAGCCTCCTCCGCCCGTCCATGCAAGCCCTGCGCCACTACCTGCTGGCCGTGCAGTTCTTCACGCGCATCCCGGTGACCGGGCGGCTGGCGCAGTGGGTGGGCTACAGCCCCGCCATGCTGCGCGCCAGCGCGGCGCACTTTCCGGGCATTGGCTGGTTGGCGGCGCTGCTCGCGGCGGGCGTCTATGCCGCGCTGCACTGGGCGCTGGCGCCCAATCCGCTGGCACCGGCCGTGGCCGCCGTGTTCTGCACCATCGCCACGGTGCTGATGACCGGCGGCTTCCACGAGGACGGCCTGGCCGATGTGGCCGACGGCCTGGGCGGCAGTGCCGACCGCGAGCGGGCGCTGGACATCATGAAGGACTCGCGCATCGGTGCGTTCGGTGCCATGGCCCTGGTGCTGGCGCTGCTGGCCAAGCTCAGCGTGCTGGCGCTGCTGGGCTCCCACAGCCTGCTGGCCGCCGTGGCCGCGCTGGCGGGGGCGCATGTGGTGTCGCGTTTCTGGCCCCTGCTCATCGTGCGCAGTCTGCCGCATGTGGGGGACACCGCCCGCTCCAAAAGCAAGCCGCTGGCCGACCAGATCTCGGGCACTGCGCTGGCGACGGCATTTTCATGGTGTTTTGTGCCGCTGGCGCTTGTCTGGAAAGCGCAATCAGCTACATATTTAATAGCAGCCATTGTGCTGAGCGCACTCGCCGCCGCCTGGATGGCCCGCTGGTTTGCGCGCCGGCTGCGGGGGTTCACGGGGGATTGCCTGGGCGCCACGCAGCAGGTCAGCGAAATCGGCTTCTACCTGGGCGCGGCGCTGGCCCTGCGCTGGATGTGAAGCCCGTGGCCCGACCGCAGCGCGGCGCCCGCCTCTGGCTGGTGCGCCATGCCCAGCTGCGGGTGGCGCCCGGCATCTGCTACGGCGCGCTGGACGTCCCCGCCGACCCCGCCGCCACCCGCGCCGCCGCGGAACGCCTGGCCGCCACCCTGCCGCCCCGGATCCAGGTGTTTCACTCCACGCTACAAAGATGTGAGCAGCTTGCGATGGAACTGCAGGCGCTGCGGCCTGATTTGATACCCAAACCTGACGCCCGCCTGCGCGAAATGGACTTTGGCAGCTGGGAAGGGCTGGCCTGGGATGCCATCGCCCGCTCCGACATCGACGCCTGGACGGCCGCGTTCGCCAGCTACCGCCCCGGGAATGGTGAAAGCCTGGCGGCCATGCTGGAGCGCGTGGCGGCCGCGCTGCATTCCCTCCCGCCCGCAGAAGAAACCGCACGGGATGTGGCCTGGATCACCCATGCCGGCGTGATCCGCTGCGTGGCCTGGCTGCAGGCACATGGGGGCGAGCTGCCGCGCTCCGAAGAATGGCCCCTTGCCGCGCCGGGCTGGGGCGAGTGGGACATCGCCCACCGGGGCATCTGAGAATGGAGGCCCTGGCGGGCGACTGCGCCCGCCACGCGCCGGGTCAGCGCTTCAGGGGCATGTCCAGCGTGAGCGTGGCGGCGCCTCCCACCTCGGCGCCCAGTTGCGCCTGGCGCGGGCCCAGCGCCTGCAGCACCAGCCCCTCGTCCACCGCCGCGCCCACGCGGAAGGGCCTGGCCGGCTTGCCATCCACCGCGATCAGCGCGGCACCGCCGCCGCTGCTGCGGCCCGAGAGCACCCCGATCAGCGCGAACCGGCTGGCCAGCGTAGGCGCAGCGGGCGCGGGCGCAGCGCCCGCCGGGGAGGCCACCGCCCCGAGGAGGCGGGCCAGCGCCTGCGCGTCGGGCGCCACCGGCGCTGGCAACACCGCGGGCGCGGCGATGCCGCCCGCCGGCGCCGACAGGCGCAGGCCCCAGAAGACCACGCTGGCGCCCGCCGCGGCCCAGAGCGCCAGGGTCCCCAGGCGCACGCCCCATTTGCTGTGTGAATTGGTCACCATGCGGGGATTATGATTCACGCGATCCGACCATCCGAGAGACCGCCAGCAGTGAACACTTCCCTCCCCTTCCTCTTGCGCTCCGCCCGCCGCAGCCTCTCCCGGGGCTTCACCCTCATCGAGCTGATGGTGGTGCTCGTCATCATCGGCGTGCTGGCCGCCCTCATCGTGCCCAATGTGCTCGAGCGTGCCGACGACGCCCGCGTGACGGCAGCCCGCACCGACATCACCAACATCATGCAGGCGCTCAAGCTGTACCGCCTGGACAACCAGCGCTACCCCACGGCCGAGCAGGGCCTGCCGTCGCTGATCGTCAAGCCCACCTCGGGCCCGGTGCCCAACAACTGGAAGCTGTACCTCGAAAAACTGCCCAACGATCCCTGGGGCCGCCCGTACCAGTACCTGAACCCCGGCATCAAGGGCGAGATCGACGTGATGTCGTTCGGCGCCGATGGCCAGTCCGGCGGCGAAGGCAAGGATGCCGATATTGGCAGTTGGCAATGAGGGCCGGCCCTTCGCCGTGCACCCCCGCCCCATGACACTGGCGCGCCCCAGGCCGGGGATGCCGTGGAACCGGGCTGGCCGGGCCACCGGTGGCCCGGCCCCTCTGCGGGGACGCCGCGCAGCGGCCCAGGGGGGCTTCACGCTGCTGGAGCTGCTGGTGGTCATCAGCATCATCGCGCTCGCCACGGCGGGCGTGGGCGTGGCGATGCGCGACAGCGGGCAGACGCTGATCGAGCGCGAGGCGGCCCGGCTGGCGGCATTGCTGGAATCCGCGCGCGCGCAGTCGCGCGCCGGCGGCATGCCCGTGCGCTGGCGCACCGAGGCACGCGGGTTCCGCTTCGAAGGGCTGCCGCCCAGCGCGCAGCAGGCGCTGCCCAGCCAGTGGCTGGATGCGGGCACCACGGCGCGCGCCCCCACCGTGCTGGTGCTGGGACCGGAGCCGCTCATCGGCCCGCAGCAGGTGCTGATCACCCACCACGCCCATCCCGAACGCGCGCTGCGCGTCGCCACCGATGGCGTGCGCCCCTTCACCGTCGAGCCGGTCCAGTGAGCAGCCGTCCGCGCCCGGATCGACGCAGCGCGCCGCAGCGCGGCTTCACGCTGGTGGAAGTGCTGGTGGCGCTGGGCATCGTCGCCATCGCCCTCATGGCGGGCCTGCAGGCCACCACCGCGCTCACCCGCAACGCGCTGCGCCAGTCGGACATCGTGCTGGCCCAGCTGTGCGCCGAGAACGAGCTCGTGTACACCCGCCTGTCGCGCCAGATGCCCAGCGTGGGCGACAGCACGCTCGCCTGCGAACAGGCGGGGCGCACGCTCACCGTCGCCGTGAGCGTGCGCCCCACGCCCAACCCGAGCTTTCGCCGCGTGGACGCGCAGGTGCTGGATGGCGACAACTCCATCCTGCGCATCTCGACCATCATTGGAAGGTATTGACCAGATGCCCCCCCTGAGTCGCTTCGCGCCTTCCCCCCAGGGGGACGCCACCCGTGGCCTGGCAAAGCCAGTTCCACGGTGGCACTGGCGTTGGGGCGCGCCAGGTTCCACGGCCTCCGGCGATGCGCGGCCGCATGTCAGAAGGAACCCGTCATGTCGCACTCACGGTGGCTTCACCTTGGTCGAACTGCTGCTGGCGATTGCGGTGATGAGCCTGCTGGCCATCCTGAGCTGGCGCGGGCTCGATGGCATGGTGCGGGCGCAGGAGATCACGCGCCAGCGGGCGGATGAAATGCTGGTGCTGCAGGCGGCGCTGGGCCAATGGGGCACGGACCTGGATGCGCTCACGCCGATCGCCAACACCACGCCGCTCGACTGGGACGGCCAGGTGCTGCGCCTGACGCGGCGCAGCAGCGCCGTGCCCGACGAAGGCGCCCTGGTGGTGGCCTGGACACGCCGGGGCGCCCAGGGCGAGGGCCAGTGGATGCGCTGGCAGTCTCCCCCGGTGCGCACGCGCGCCCAATGGCAGGAGGCCTGGCAGCTGGCGGCGCAATGGGCGCGCACGCCGGGCGAGGCCGAGCGGCGCCACGAGATGACGCTGCTGCCGCTGGCGGACTGGCAGATCTTCTACTACCGGGGCGGCGCCTGGTCCAACCCGCTCTCCAGCAGCGGCGCCAGCGCGAGCGGCGCGGCGGCCATCCCCGACGGCGTGCGCCTGCAGATCACCCTGCCGCCAGGCCAGGCCCTGGTCGGGCGCCTCACGCGCGACTGGGTGAACCCGGTGCTGGGCGGAGGCAGGTCGTGAGGCGCCGCGCACCACGCACCCATGACGCTGGCACGGCCAACGCCAGTGCCCCCGTGGAACCGGCTTTGCCGGGCCACCGGATGCGTCTCCCTCCCGCGCAGCGAGAGAGAGGGAAGGCGCGCAGCGCCTCACGGGGGGCCGCTTTGCTGCTGGCCATGCTCACCGTCACGCTGGTGGCCACCTTCGCGGCCGCGGCCATGTGGCAGCAGTGGCGCGCGGTGGAGGTCGAGACGGCCGAGCGCGGCCGCGTGCAGTCCACCTGGATCCTGGTCGGCGCGCTCGACTGGTCGCGCCTGATCCTGCGCGAGGATGGCCGCTCGGGCGGCGCCGACCACCTGGCCGAGCCCTGGGCCGTGCCGCTGCAGGAGGCGCGGCTGTCGACCTTTCTCGCGGCGGACAAGAACGTGAGCCAGGTGGACGACGCCAGCACCGACACCACCGAGGCCTTCCTGTCGGGGCAGATCTCGGACATGCAAGGCCGCATGAACCTCATGAACCTGGCGGCCACCGGGCCCGAGCAGGCCGTGGCGATGCGGCAGTTCACGCGGCTGTTCGAACGCCTGGGGCTGCCGCAGCAGGAGCTCGGCCTGCTCGCGCAGGCCCTGCGGCAGGCACAGGCCACAACGGGCAGCGACAGCAGTACGGCGCCACTGATGCCACCCACCGTGTCCCAGCTGGGCTGGCTGGGCCTGGCGCCCGCCACCGTCGTCCACCTGACCCCGCACGTGGCGTTGCTGCCCGTGCGCACCCCGGTCAACATCAACACCGCCGACATCGACGTGCTGCTGGCCGCCATCGACGGCCTGGACATGGCCAGCGCCCAGAAGATCCTGCAGGTCCGCGAGGCACGGCATTTCCGCACCCTGAGCGAAGTGCGCGACCTGCTGGGCGCGAACATCGACATCAATGAAGGCGCCCATGCGGTGGCCTCCTCCTACTTCGAGGTGCGGGGCCGCCTGCGCCTGGGCGATGCGATGGTGGACGAGCGGTCTCTGGTGCGCAAACAGGGTATCGAGGTGACCACGCTGTGGCGCGAACGCGGCGCTTTTGACCGCGAAAACACCGGGGCCGCGCCGCAGCCTCCGCGCTGAGACGCAACACATCCGCAACACATCCGCGGGTTGGGCCCTGCACTGTCAAGCCCTCCCCCTAAAATGGCCCGCAAAACCCGTCCATGAGCACCCTCATCCTTTTCCTGCCGCCCGCCCGCCCGGGCCCCGCCACCGAGTACAGCTACACGCTGACGGCGGACGGACACACCGCCATCCGACATGCCAGCGCCCCGGCGGCGCTGCTGCCCGAGCCCACGCGCCCTGGCGGCGAGGTCGTGGCCGTGGTGCCCGCGCGGGCGCTGTCGTGGCAGAAGGTGCAGCTGCCCCCCGGCCTGCCCCTGGGCGCCGGGCAGCAGACACCGCGCCTGCGGTCCGTTCTGGAGGGGCTGCTCGAAGACCGCGTGCTTGACGATGCCTCCCAGCTGCACTTCGCGATCCAGCCCGCGGCGCACCCCGGCGAACCCGTGTGGGTGGCCGTGTGCGACCGCGCCTGGCTGCGCGAGAACCTGCAGGCGCTGGAGGCCGCGGGCCGCCGCGTGGCGCGCGTGGTGCCCGAGTTCGCCCCCGGCCCGACCGCCAGCGGCCGCCCCGAACTGTGCGTGCTGGGCACGCCCGAGGACGCCTGCGTGGTCCTGACGGGCCAGGGCGCGGACCACGGCGTGGCCGTGCTGCCCCTGTCGAACATGGCCATGGCGCTGGCCCGCGCGGGCATGCCCGCCCAGGCGGCTTCCGGCGAGGACGGCGACGCTCCCGTCGTGCGCGCCGAGCCCGCCGTGGCGGCCCTCGCGGAACGCACCCTGGGCCAGCGCGCGGCGCTGCACACGGCCAGCCAGCGGGCGCTGGAAGCCGCGCGCGGCGACTGGGACCTGGCCCAGTTCGACCTGGCCAGCACGGGACGCACGCGCGCGCTGCGCAAGGCGGGCAGCGTGGCCAGCGCACTGCTGTACGCCCCCCAGTGGCGCGCGGCGCGCTGGGGTGCCGGGCTGCTTGCCGCGGCCCATCTGGTGGGACTCAACGCCTGGGCCTGGCAGGAGCGCCAGGCGCTGGCGGCCAAGCAGGCCGCGGTGCGCGCCACGCTGACCCAGACCTTCCCCAAGGTGCAGGTGGTGGTGGATGCCCCCGTGCAGATGGAGCGCGAGCTGGCGCAGCTGCGGCAGGCCGCCGGCAGCGTCTCGGCGCGCGACCTGGAGCCCCTGCTGGCCGCCGCGGGCACCGCCCTGCCCAGCGGCCGACAGCCCACCGGCATCGAATACACCCCCGGCGAGCTGCGCCTGCGCGGCGTGGCGCTGGCCCCCGATGAGGAACCCGCGCTCAGCGCCCGCCTGGAAGCCGCGGGCTACCGGGTGCGGCTGGAAGACGGCAGCCTGCTGATGAGCGCCGCCGAAGGCGGCCCACGGCCCCATGCGCAAGGCACCCCATGACACGCAACACCACCGCGCTGCGGGACCGCTGGCAGGCGCTGGCACCCCGCGAACAAACACTGGTCCTGGCCGCGGGCGGCCTGATCGCCCTCGCCCTGCTGTGGTGGGTGGCCGTGGCCCCCGCCCTGTCCACGCTGCGGACCGCGCCCGCCCGCCATGCCGCGCTCGACACGCAGCTTCAGCACATGCAGGGCCTGCAGGCCGAGGCCCAGCAGCTGCAATCCGCCCCGCGCACCAGCACCGGCGACGCGGTGGGCGCGCTGCGCACCGCCCTGACCCAGCGCCTGGGCAACACCGCCCAGCTCAATGTGGTGGGCGACCGCGCCACGGTGACGCTCAAGGGCGCGCCCGCCGACGCCCTGGGCCAGTGGCTGGCCCAGGCGCGCAGCAACGCACGGGCCACGCCGGTGGAGGCGCGGCTGGCCCGCAGCGCCCCGGCCGCCCCTCCCCCGGGCACCGCGGCACCCGCCGTCCTGGGCGCCCCGGCCTCGGCCATGCCGCGCTGGGACGGCACGCTGGTCCTCGCCCTGCCAGCCCAGCGCTGACACGGCCCGCCAGACAGACCAGCCGACAGACAGACAGACAGACAGACAGATATTCCCTTACCGTGGCCACCAGCACCCGCACCCGCAAGCCTCCCGTCCGTGCCCCGCGCTCCGCCTGGGGCTGGGCGCTGGCGGGCGCCGTGGCCGGCGTGCTGCCCGCCGTGCTGGCCTTCGCGCCAGCGCACTGGCTGGCCCGGGGCCTGGCCCGCGCCACCAATGGCCAGGTGCAACTGCTGCAGGCGCGCGGCACGGTCTGGACCGGCTCGGCCCAGCTGGTGCTGACCGGCGGCGCGGCGAGCCAGGACCGCGCGGCCCTGCCCGGCCGGGTGGAGTGGCGGTTGCGCCCCGGCCTCGCCGGCCTGCGCGCCCAGCTGCATGCGAGCTGCTGCACGCCCGAGCCCCTGCAGCTGCACGCACAGGCCCGCTGGGCCGGCCCCCGGCTGACCCTGGCCGATGGCCAAAGCCAGTGGCCCGCCGCCATCCTGGCCGGGCTCGGGACTCCCTGGAACACCTTGCAGCCCCAAGGCCAGCTCACGCTGCAGACGCGCGGCCTGGCCTTCAGCTGGACCGCGGGCCGCATGGTGCTGGAGGGCCAGGCCCAGATGGATGCGCGGGCCATGTCCTCGCGCCTGTCCACCCTGCGGCCCATGGGCAGCTACCGGCTGCTGCTGGCGGGCGGCGAGGTGCCCGCGCTCACGCTCAGCACGCTCGACGGCCACCTGCAGCTCAGCGGCACCGGCCAGTGGGTGGGCCAGCGCCTGCGGTTTGCGGGCGAGGCCAGCGCCACCCCCGAGCGCGAGGCCGCCCTGTCCAATCTCCTGAACATCATCGGACGGCGCAGCGGCGCGCGCTCCATCATCACCGTGGGTTGAACCTATGACTTCCTTGTTTTCGCACCGCCCGGGTTTTGCTCTCAAAACAATAGCTTTCAGCGCTTTACTGACCTGCGCTGGCGGCCAGATCATTGCGCAGACCGCCATTGACACCAGCACCGGCAGCGTGCGCTCGGGCGAACCGGTCACGCTGAACTTCGCCAATGCCGAGATCGAGGCGGTGGCGCGCACCATGGCCACCATCACCGGCCGCAACGTGGTGGTCGATCCCCGCGTCAAGGGCCAGCTCAACCTGGTCACCGAACGGGCCGTGACACCCGCCGCCGCCTTCCAGCAGTTCCTGGCCGCGCTGCGCCTGCAGGGCTTCACGGTGGTGGAGGCCGCAGGCCTGTACAAGGTGGTGCCCGAGGCCGACGCCAAGCTGCAGGGCGGCAGCGTGAGCGTGGTGCAGGGCAACGCCGGCAGCGCGCCCGGGGGCGGGCAGATCGTCACGCAGATCTTCAAGCTCAACTTCGAGAACGCGGCCAACCTCGTGCCCGTGCTGCGCCCGCTGATCAGCCCCAACAACACCATCAACGTGAACCCCGGCAACAACTCGCTGGTGATCACCGACTACGCCGACAACCTGCAGCGCCTGGCGCGCATCGTGGCGGCCATGGATGTCTCCAACGCCAGCGACGTGGAAGTGATCCCGCTGCGCAACGCCGTCGCCACCGACCTCGCGCCGCTGGTGGCGCGCCTGATCGACGGCGGCAGCGGCGCCACCCCCGGCGCGCCAGGCGCACAGGGCCAGACCGACACCTCGTTCAAGACCACGCTGATCGCGGAGCCGCGCAGCAACGCGCTGATCCTGCGCGCGGCCAACCCGGCCCGCGTGGCCCAGGTGCGCGCGCTGGTGGCGCAGCTCGACCAGGCGCCCGCGCCCGGCAGCAGCGCGGCCACTGGCAACATCCACGTGGTCTACCTGAAGAATGCCGACGCCACCAAGCTGGCCACCACCCTGCGCGCCGCCATGGCGGCCATGGGCGGCAGCGGCAACACGGGCGGCGGCGGCGTGGGCGCAAGCGCCGCACCGGCGGCGCCCAGCGCAGGCGTGGGCGGTGGCAACAACAGCGGCAGCATGCTGTCCACGGGCAGCAGCCTGTCCGGGGGCGGCGGCAACTCCGGCCTGGGCTCTGGCAGCTCCAGCATGGGCACCAGCAGCACCAACAACAACCAGCCCTCCACCGGCGGCCAGATCCAGGCCGACCCGACGACCAACTCGCTCATCATCACGGCGCCCGAGCCGCTGTACCGCCAGCTGCGCACCGTCATCGACAAGCTCGACGGCCGCCGCGCGCAGGTGCTGGTGGAAAGTCTGATCGTGGAGGTGTCGGCCAACAAAGTGGCGCAGTTCGGCATCCAGTGGCAAGGCATCCTGGGCAAGCAGGGCGATGGAACCGTGGGTGTGATCGGCACCAACTCCGGCGCGGCCGGCGCCAACATCCTGGGGCTGACCGCCGCGCTGGCCTCGGGCAGTGCCAGCAGCATCGCCACCGCCGCGGGCGGCCTGGGCGGGGGCCTGAACCTGGCGCTCGCGCCGCGCATCAACGGCCAGTACTACCTGGGCGCGCTGGCCAACTTCCTGCAGAACAGCGGCGACGCCAACGTGTTGTCCACCCCCAATCTGATGACGCTGGACAACGAGGAGGCGCGCATCCTCATCGGCGACAACGTGCCCTTCGTCACGGGCTCGTATGCGAACACCGGCAACAGCGGCACCGTGAACCCGTTCAACACCGTGGAGCGCAAGGACGTGGGCCTGATGCTCAAGGTGCGCCCGCAGATCGGCGAGAACGGCACCGTGAAAATGGCGATCTACCAGGAGATCTCCAAGATCGACCGCTCCACCCTGTCCAACGCCACCGGCCCCACCACCAGCAAGCGTGCGGTCGAATCGAACGTGGTGGTGGACGACGGCAGCATCATCGTCATCGGCGGCCTGCTGGAGGACACCTACTCGCAGGGCGAAGACAAGGTGCCCGTGATGGGCGACCTGCCCGTGGTGGGCAACCTGTTCAAGAGCGAGAACCGCTCGCGCCGCAAGACCAACCTGATGATCTTCCTGCGCCCCATCGTGGTGCGCGACAACGCGACCAGCGACGCCCTGGTGGTGGACCGCTACGAAGCCATCCGGGCGCTGCAGCACGCCACCCAGCCCGCCCCTAGCCTGATGATGGGTACGGTATCGGGGGCCCCGGTGCTGCCCGCACTGCCCGTGGCACCCGAACGCACCGCCCCCGCCGCCATGCCGGCGCCCCTGCAGCAGCAACAGCAGCAGCAGCTGACCCCGGTGCCCGCGCCCCAGCCAGTCAACCCCGCCACGGCCCCACAAAGCAGCGCCCCGGCCCAGCCCGGCACCGCCGCCACGCCCATGGCCAAGGTGCCGGTGCCCCTGTACTACGTGAACGTCGGCGTGATGGGCCAGGACGCCCAGTCCAGGAGCGCGATGGCCAAGCTGCGCGACTCCGCGCTGCCGCTGTCCCTGCAGGCGGTGGAAACCAACCGGGGCAAAGCCACCCGCGTGCGCGTAGGCCCGTTCGCCACGGAAGACGCCGCCCAGGCGGCTGCGGCCACGGTGCGCAGCCAGACGGCCTTGAACGCCACGGTGGCGGCCCAGGCGCTCTGAGGACCGAGCCCCCATGCGCCACCCCCTACCCTACGCCTTTGCCCGCACGGCCCAGCTGCTGCTGGAGGACGACGGCCACCAGCTGGTGCTGTGGCATGGCCCCAGCCCCGACGCGGGAGCGCTGTCCGAAGTGCTGCGCAAGCACCCTGTGCAGCAGCTGCTGCCGCTGGACGCCCCGGCCCTGGCCCAGCGCATCAGTGCCGTGTATTCGCACAGCGAATCGAGCGCCGCCACGGTGGTGAGCGAGGTCGAGAGCGACGCCGACCTCTCGCGCATGATGCAGGAACTGCCCGCCGTGGAAGACCTGCTGGAATCGGCTGGCGACGCGCCCATCATCCGCATGCTCAACGCCCTGCTCACGCAGGCCGCGCGCGACGGCGCGAGCGACATCCACATCGAGCCCTACGAGCGCCATTCCAGCGTGCGTTTTCGCGTGGACGGCACGCTGCGCGAGGTGGTGCAGCCCAACCGCGCGCTGCACGCCGCCCTGATCTCGCGCCTGAAGATCATGGCCGACCTGGACATCTCTGAGAAACGCCTGCCGCAGGACGGCCGCATCAGCCTGCGCCTGGGCACCCGCGCCATCGACGTGCGCGTGTCCACCCTGCCCAGCGCCCATGGCGAGCGCGCCGTGCTGCGCCTGCTGGACAAGAGCGAGAGCAAGCTGAGCCTGGAAGCCGTGGGCATGCAGGGCGACACCCTGCGCCGCTTTGAGGGCCTCATCAGCCAGCCACACGGCATCATCCTGGTGACGGGCCCCACGGGCTCGGGCAAGACCACCACGCTGTATGCGGCGCTGGGCCGGCTCGATGCCACGCGCAACAACATCATGACGGTGGAAGACCCCATCGAGTACGAGCTGCCCGGCGTGGGCCAGACCCAGGTCAACAGCAAGATCGAGCTGACCTTCGCCAAGGCCCTGCGCGCCATCCTGCGCCAGGACCCGGACATCATCATGATCGGCGAAATCCGCGACTTCGAGACCGCGCAGATCGCCATCCAGGCCTCGCTGACAGGCCATTTGGTGCTGGCCACGCTGCACACCAACGACGCGGCCAGCGCCGTGACGCGCCTGACCGACATGGGCGTGGAGCCGTTCCTGCTGTCGTCCTCGCTGCTGGGCGTGCTGGCCCAGCGCCTGGTGCGCAAATACTGCAGCCATTGCCATGGGGCAGGCTGCGAGCACTGCGGCCAGACGGGCTACACCGGCCGCACCGGCGTGTTCGAGCTGCTGGTGACCACGGACGCGATCCGCGCCCAGATCCACAACCAGGCCTCCGAGGCCGACATCCGCACCGCCGCGCTGGCCGATGGCATGGCGCTGATGCGGGAGGATGGCGAGCGGCTCATCGCGGCGGGCATCACCAGCCGCGAGGAAGTGCTGCGCGTGACGCGGGACTGATCCCACGGGCCGGCGGCCGCGCCACAGGCCCTCTCGGTGGCGGTGCGCCACCGGGATCATTTTGCTACTTTTTTAATAGCAATCCGCGCTTGACAAGCAAGCGCTAGAGGCCCAAAACGCTTGGGGTCAGCGGATCTGCAGCGCGGGGCGCCGGCCCGCCGGTGAAACGGCGGGCGCGGGCGAGGCCAGCGGTGCCGATGAAGGCGAGGAGGGCAGCTCCGAGCCCCCCCCTTGCAGCTTGAACTGCCGGACCGCGCTGGTCAGCTGCACCGCCTGTTCGCGCAGCGATTCCGAGGCCGCGGTGGACTGCTCCACCAGGGCCGCGTTCTGCTGCGTCATCTGGTCGAGCTGCGAGACGGCCTGGCTGATCTGGCCGATGTTGTCGCTCTGCTCGGCCGACGAAGCGGTGATCTCGCCAATGATGTCGGACACGCGGCGCACGCTGCTCACGATCTCGGTCATGGTCTGGCCGGCCTGGCTCACGAGGCGCGAGCCGTCCTCGACCCGCTCCACCGAGGAGCTGATGAGGCCCTTGATCTCCTTGGCCGCCTCCGCGCTGCGCTGCGCGAGGCTGCGCACCTCGCTCGCCACCACGGCAAAGCCGCGGCCCTGTTCGCCCGCGCGCGCGGCCTCGACCGCGGCATTGAGCGCCAGGATGTTCGTCTGGAAGGCGATGGAGTCGATCACACCCGTGATGTCGGCGATCTTGCGCGAGCTGGTGGTGATCTGGTCCATGGTGGTCACCACCTGCGACACCACGGTGCCGCCGCGCGCGGCCACCTCGGCGGCCGTGGAGGCGAAGTCGCTGGCCTGGCGCGAGGACTGCGCGCTTTGCTGCACGGTGCTGGTCAGCATCTCCATGGACGAAGCGGTTTCCTCCAGATTGGCCGCCGTCTGCTCGGTGCGGTGGCTCAGGTCGTGGTTGCCGCTGGCGATCTCGGAGCTGGCGGTGGAGATGTTGCCCGCCGTGTCCTGCACCTGGCGCACCAGGCCGCGCAGCGCATCCTGCATGCGCCCCATGGCGGCCACCAGCTGGCCCACCTCATCCTGGTTCATGGCCTCCACATCGCGCGACAGGTCGCCGCTGGCGATGCGGTCGGCCAGCTCCTGCGCCTGGCGCAGCGATCCGGTGATGGAGCGCACGCTGAAGAACGTGAGCGGGATCAGCACGGCCAGCCCCAGCAGCAGGCCGATGCCGATGAAGGCCGACATGGTGGAGGTGCGCGACTCCACGCCCGCGCGGGCCTCGTCCATCTGCGCGCGGGCCGTGGTGGCCAGGCTGGAGAACAGCTTGTCGGTGGCCTCCATGTGGACCTTGAGCCGGTCGGCATAGGCGCCGCCGCCGGCACCATCGAGCTGCGCGCCCTCGATCTTCTCGAAGATGGGGGAAATGCCGGTTTCGTACTGCTTGATCTCGGCCAGCGACTTGTCGATGGACTCGACGAAGGCCGCATCGCCCGACTGCACCTGGCGCACGTCGGCCAGGCTCTTGCGCAGCGCGGCCAGTGTCTTGGCCCAGGTCTCGCGCAGCGCGGAGACCTCGACCGAGTTGTTGAAGTTGATGATGATGTCTTTTTCGGTACGGCGCAGGTCGCCCAGCGTGGTGCGCAGCTCCGACATGTCGGTGAGGGTCTGTACGCGCTGCGAGAACAGCACCTGCAGCGTGCCGCGCGTGCGGTCCAGCGCCACGTAGCCCATGGCGCCGATGACAACAAGCAGGATCAGGGAAAAGACGGTTCCGAAGTAAAGGCGCGTGCGGATGGAGAAGCGGCCCAGAGCATTCATGGCTCTTCCTTACAATTTTTAACAGACAATCCAGCATAGCAAATTTGGTGCCACGCCCTCCCCCCGGTCTTCTGAACCGAGTGTGGCCGGACTATATGCCGGGCTGCCGCCCCCGCCGCACAGGGTAAGCACCGCCCCGGGGCCCTTTGCAGGGAATCCCCGGGGTCAGTAGGCGGGCTTATGCCACCGGTGTCACGGGAATGTAGAACTGCCCGCCGCGCTGCTGGAATTCCGCCGCCTTGGTCTGCATGCCCTGGGCCAGCGCCTCGGCCTCCGCCACGCCCTTCTGGGCGGCAAATTCGCGCACTTCCTGCGTGATCTTCATGGAGCAAAACTTGGGGCCGCACATGGAGCAGAAGTGCGCCACCTTGGCGCTGTCCTTGGGCAGCGTTTCGTCGTGGTATTCCTTGGCCGTGTCGGGGTCCAGGCCCAGGTTGAACTGGTCCTGCCAGCGGAAGTCGAAACGCGCCTGGGAGAGCGCGTCGTCGCGCGCGCGGGCCCCCGGGTGGCCCTTGGCCACGTCGGCCGCGTGCGCGGCGATCTTGTACGCGATGATGCCCTGCTTGACGTCGTCGCGGTCGGGCAGGCCCAGGTGCTCCTTGGGCGTCACGTAGCACAGCATGGCGGTGCCCATCCAGCCGATCATGGCCGCGCCGATGGCCGATGCGATGTGGTCGTAGCCCGGTGCGATGTCGATGGTCAGCGGGCCCAGGGTGTAGAACGGCGCCTCGTGGCAGGTCTTGAGCTGCTCGGTCATGTTGGCCTGGATCATGTGCATGGGCACATGGCCGGGGCCTTCGATCATGGTCTGCACGTCGTGCTTCCAGGCCACCTGGGTCAGCTCGCCCAGCGTGTGCAGCTCGGCGAACTGCGCCTCGTCGTTGGCATCCGATGCGCAGCCGGGGCGCAGGCCGTCGCCCAGGCTGAACGACACGTCGTACGCCTTCATGATGTCGCAGATGTCCTCGAAGTGCTCGTACAGGAAGCTCTCGCGGTGGTGCGCCATGCACCACTTGGCCATGATGGAGCCGCCGCGCGAGACGATGCCCGTGCGCCGCTGCGCGGTGAGGTGGATGTAGGCCAGGCGCACGCCGGCGTGGATGGTGAAGTAGTCCACGCCCTGCTCGGCCTGCTCGATCAGCGTGTCGCGGAAGATCGCCCAGGTCAGGTCTTCGGCCACGCCGCCCACCTTTTCGAGCGCCTGGTAGATCGGCACCGTGCCGATGGGCACGGGCGAGTTGCGCACGATCCAGTCGCGCGTGGTGTGGATGTTCTTGCCGGTGGACAGGTCCATCACGTTGTCGGCGCCCCAGCGGATCGCCCACACGAGCTTCTCGACCTCTTCCTCGATGCTCGACGTGACCGCCGAGTTGCCGATGTTGGCGTTGATCTTGACCTTGAAGTTGCGCCCGATGGCCATGGGCTCCACCTCGGGGTGGTTGATGTTGGCGGGAATGATGGCGCGGCCCCGGGCCACTTCGTCGCGCACGAATTCGGGGGTGATGATCTTGGGGATGCTCGCGCCCATGGGGTTGCCCATCAGCCGCTGCTCGCGGCCAGCGTCGGCCATGTACTGCTCCATCCACTCGCGCTTGCCGTTCTCGCGGATGGCCACGTATTCCATCTCGGGCGTGACGATGCCCTTCTTCGCATAGTGCATCTGCGTGACGTTGGCACCCGCCTTGGCGCGCAAGGGCTTGCGCTGCAGGGCCGCGGCCTCGGCGCGCAGCTGGGCCAGACGGGTGGCGTCTTCGCTCTTCTGGCCATCGTCCAGCGCCACGGGCGCGCGGCCTTCGTAGTGCTCCACGTCGCCACGGCCGGTGATCCAGCCGCCGCGCACTCCCGCCAGGCCCTTGCGCACATCGATCGCAGTCTCGGGGTCGGTATACGGGCCGGAGGTGTCGTACACGCTGACCAGTTCGCCGTTGGTCAGCGCAATGTCGCGCACGGGCACGCGCAGATCGGTGTGCAGGTGGCCGGGGAGGTAGGCCTTGCGTGAGGCAGGAAAGGGTTCGCGCGTGCGTGCGAGCAACTCGGCGAACTTCTCGGGGGTGGCCAGCTTGGCGTGGGGGTCGGGGGCGTTCATGGGCAGGTCTCCTGGTTCCGGTGGCGGTGGGTGCTGCTCCGGAATGGACCTGTGCGCCCCTCGGGTGCGGCTGCACCTGAGGCATGGCGTGCCAGCAGGGACTGCGGGCACGGAGACAAGGAGGTCGGCTCTTCTTCCGCCGGTATGAACCGGATCAAGTTCGTCGGGTTCGCAAGGCCTGCCGAATTTCTTCAGCCACCTCGCATCTCAGCGCTTACGCACACCCCGGAGCAGGCGCGAGTATAGGCCAGAGAGAGAAAACCGCGCCGCGGAGCCTCTCGGTCAGGCGAGGCGCCCGATGAGGACCACCGCAAAGAAGAAGACGGCCGCGATCACCGTCCACTTGAGGATGACGAGCCCCAGGCGCTTGTAGCGCGCCTGCCCCGTGCCGGCATAGAAGGCAAACGACACGGCCGCCGCCAGGAGCAGCAGCATGGCCAGCCAGCGAAAGATCAGCATGTCAGGGACTCCCGGCGCCGTGAAAACGGGCGCGGCACTGGCAGGAGGCTCCGGGCTGCGGCCCGGGAATGGTGCTTCATGCTCACCAGGCGCGCGCCGGCTGGGCAAACCCGCCGGGCGCCTGGCGCTCGTCCTCGAACGTGACGACCTCCCAGGCATCGCGCTGGGCCAGCAGCTCGCGCAGCAGCAGGTTGTTCATGGCGTGGCCCGAGCGGAAGGCGCTGTAGGCCGCGAGCAGGGGCTTGCCGATCAGGTACAGGTCGCCCATCGCGTCCAGGATCTTGTGCTTGACGAACTCGTCGTCGTAGCGCAGCCCGTCGCTGTTGAGCACCTTGTAGTCGTCCATCACGATGGCGTTGTCGAGGCCGCCGCCCAGCGCCAGGCCGTTGGAGCGCATCATCTCCACATCGCGCGTGAAGCCGAAGGTGCGCGCGCGGGCGATGTCGCGGCTGTAGTTGCCTTGCCCCAAGTCGAACTCCACGCGCTGGCCCGTGGAATCCACGGCGGGGTGGTCGAAGTCGATCTCGAAGCTGAGCTTGTAGCCGTGGTAGGGCGCAAGCCGAGCCCACTTGGCCGCGGCGCCCTCGCCTTCGCGCACTTCCACGGGGCGGGTGACGCGGATGAAGCGCTTGGGGGCATTCTGCAGCTCGATGCCCGCGCTTTGCAGCAGGAACACGAACGATGCCGAAGAGCCATCCAGGATGGGCACCTCTTCGGCGGTGATGTCCACATAGAGGTTGTCGATGCCCAGCCCCGCGCAGGCCGACATGAGGTGCTCCACGGTGTGCACCTTGGCATTGCCCACGGCGATGGTGGACGCCAGGCGGGTGTCGGTCACGGCCTCCGCCCGGATGGGGATGTCCACCGGCTGCGGCAGGTCCACCCTGCGGAACACGATCCCGGTGTCCGGCTGCGCAGGCCGCAGGGTCAGCTCGACCCGCTGGCCACTGTGCAGGCCCACGCCCACGGCGCGGGTGATCGTCTTGAGGGTGCGTTGCTGGAGCATCCGGGGATTTTAGTGGGGGGACCCCGCAAAAACCATCCGCCGCTTCCTATGACCCTGATAGAAAACGGAGAGTCGCAGGGGCGGCTTACAAGCTGCCGGAGACGCGTGGGTAGCGCCCCGCAGCGACTGCATACGCGCCACGCGCAACCAGACGGCGGTGACTGCGCAGCTGAGGAGCATACGAGCCAAATAGGAAGCGCGGTGGTGGAAACCGTCACGGCCCAATGCCAGAGACACCGCGCAAGGGCCGCCGCCCCGCCGCGCATGTCGAGAAACCCCTTGCCAGAGTCAAGGGGCGCTCGGTCTGTCCCAGCCCGCGCAGGCGGGCTGGGAGCCGCAGACCTCGCCCCCTCCCGCGCAGCGAGAGAGGGGGTGAAGCGGCGTAGCCGCTCAGGGGGAGTACCGAATCAATCCGCCTGCTTGCGCAGGAAGGCCGGAATCTCCAGGTCGTCCATGCCGCCCGAGGACAGCGCGTCCACGCGCGCCGCGGCCTGGGTGCGGTTGGTACGCCACACGCTGGGCACCGACATGCTGCCGTAGTCGGCCTGCGCGCTGCCGGCATGGCCGCCCTGCACGCCCATGGCCGAGCCCAGGGCCCCCGTGCCCGCGATGGGCATCTGGTAGGCCACGTTGTCCGTGCCGGTGCGCAGGCCGCCCTGCACCACCGAAATCGGCTGGCGGCGCGCGTTGGGGCGCGACAGGCCGGTGGCCACCACGGTCACGCGGATCTCGTCGCCCAGGCTGTCGTCATAGGCAGCGCCGTAGATCACGTGCGCGTCGGGCGAGGCGTAGGCATTGATGGTGCTCATGGCCAGGCGCGATTCGGACAGCTTCAGGCTGCCCTTGGCGGCCGTCACCAGCACCAGCACGCCCTTGGCGCCCGACAGGTCGATGCCTTCCAGCAGCGGGCAGGCCACGGCCTGTTCGGCGGCGATGCGGGCGCGGTCCGGGCCGCTGGCGGTGGCCGTGCCCATCATGGCCTTGCCGGGCTCGCCCATCACGGTGCGCACGTCTTCGAAGTCGACGTTCACGTGGCCGTATTCATTGATGATTTCGGCAATGCCGCCCACGGCGTTCTTGAGCACGTCGTTGGCATGGGCGAAGGCTTCGTCCTGGGTGATGTCATCGCCCAGCACTTCCAGCAGCTTCTCGTTGAGCACCACGATCAGCGAATCCACGTTGGCTTCGAGCTCGGCCAGGCCATTGTCGGCGTTGGTCATGCGGCGGCCGCCTTCCCAGTCGAAGGGCTTGGTGACCACGCCCACGGTGAGGATGCCCATTTCCTTGGCCACGCGGGCGATCACGGGTGCGGCGCCCGTGCCCGTGCCGCCGCCCATGCCGGCCGTGATGAACAGCATGTGCGCGCCGTCGATGGCCAGGCGGATGTCGTCCACCGCGGCCTCGGCGGCTTCACGGCCCTTGTCGGGCTTGCTGCCGGCGCCCAGGCCGCTGCCGCCCAGCTGGATGTGGCGGTGGGCCGAGCTGCGGGTCAATGCCTGCGCGTCGGTGTTGGCGCAGACAAACTCCACGCCCTGCACGCTGCGGGCAATCATGTGCTCGACGGCGTTGCTGCCGCCGCCGCCCACGCCGATCACCTTGATCTGGGTGCCCTGGTTGAATTCTTCGGCTTCGATCATTTCGATGGTCATGTTGGAGCTCCTGTTTCTTTCACTGAATTCGTTTGCAATCTCGTGTGCAACTGCCAATGGGTTGTTCGGTATGTCATCGTGCGCAGCGGGGATGGCGGTCCGGTACATCGTCGCCATCGCCCACGCGGTATTCGGTGCGGACTGCCTCTCGCCAGCCAAAGAGGAAATTTCATGGTCAGAAATTCCCCACGATGAAGTCCTTGAAACGGCCAAACGCCGTCTTCATGGAACCGCTTTTCTGTGCCACCTTGAAGCCGCGCAGCCGCGCCAGGCGCGCCTCTTCCAGTAGGCCCATGACGGTAGCAGCCCGGGGCTGTGCCACCATGTCAGACAAGGCGCTGGAATACTTCGGAATGCCGCGCCGCACGGGCTTCAGGAAGATGTCTTCGCCCAGCTCGATCATCCCGGGCATCACCGAACTGCCGCCGGTGAGCACGATGCCCGACGACAGCACTTCTTCATACCCCGACTCGCGCACCACCTGCTGCACGAGCGAGAAGATCTCTTCCACGCGCGGCTCGATCACGCCGGCCAGCGCCTGCTTGCTGAGCATGCGGGGGCTGCGGTCGCCCAGGCCGGGCACTTCCACCTGCGCCTCGGGGTCGGCCAGCAACTGCTTGGCGTAGCCGCTTTCGACCTTGATGTCCTCGGCGTCCTTCGTGGGCGTGCGCAGCGCCATGGCGATGTCGCTGGTGATGAGGTCGCCCGCGATCGGGATCACCGCCGTGTGGCGGATCGCGCCGCCGGTGAAGATGGCCACGTCGGTCGTGCCCGCGCCGATGTCGACCACCACCACGCCCAGCTCGCGCTCGTCATCCGTCAGCACCGCCTGGCTGCTGGCCAGGGGGTTGAGCATGAGCTGCTCGACCTCCAGGCCGCAGCGGCGCACGCACTTGATGATGTTCTCGGCCGCGCTCTGCGCACCGGTCACGATGTGGATCTTGGCCTCCAGGCGGATGCCGCTCATGCCGATGGGCTCCTTCACATCCTGCCCGTCGATCACGAACTCCTGCGGCTCCACCAGCAGCAGGCGCTGGTCGCTGCTGATGTTGATGGCCTTGGCCGTTTCCACCACACGCGCCACGTCGGCCGAGGTGACCTCCTTGTCCTTCACGGCCACCATGCCGCTGGAATTGAGGCCCCGGATATGGCTGCCCGTGATGCCGGTGTACACGCGCTGGATCTTGCAGTCGGCCATCAGCTCGGCCTCCTTCAGCGCCTGCTGGATGCTCTGCACGGTGGCGTCGATGTTCACCACCACGCCGCGCTTCAAGCCATTGCTCGGGGCCACGCCCAGGCCTGCGAGCTTGAGCTCGCCATTGGGCAGAACCTCGGCCACCACGGCCATGACCTTGGCCGTGCCGATGTCCAGCCCCACCACGACGTCTTTGTATTCTCTTGCCATATCAGTCTCTGCCCTTCTCTGTTCTGTCCCGCCGCACCCCGGCCTCATTCACGAACCGCCCCGCTCTCCACGCCACGCACCGCTGTTGTTGCTGCTGCTGTTGCATGCCGTCACCTCCTGCGCACGCCACCCGCGGCGCCCATGGCATCGGGGATCACGGTGCTCACGCCGCGCATGCGCAGCGCATACCCCCCGGCGTGCCGCAGGTCCGCGGATTCCAGGGACTCCACGCGCCGGCCGTACTGCGCCGCCACCTGGGTCAAGGTGCGCGTGAAGCGCTGCGTGCGCTGCACCACCTCCTGCGGTGCCCCGCCCCCCAGCTCCACCACCGCGTCGCTGTCGAGCCTGGCGCGCCAGCCGCCCCGGCCGGTCAGTTCCAGGGACTCGACCTCCAGCCCCAGGGGCTTGAACACCGGCTGCAGCAGACCAAACATCTGCAGCACCTCGGGGGAGCTGCCCGCCGGGCCCAGCAGGCGGGGCAGGCCGTCCTGCTCCACATCGCCCACGTTGGCCTCGAACACCTCGCCCTGCCGGTTGACCATGGCCGAGCCGCTCTCCGGTCCCCAGTACGCGACGGCCTCGTGTTCCTGCAGCTCCACCTGCAGGCTGCCGGGGTAGACCCGCCGCACCTCGGCGCGGCGCACCCAGGGCACTTGCTCGAACGCCGCGCGCGCGGCGCGCAGGTCCACCGTGAAGAAGTTGCCCGCGAGGTGCGGCGCCACATTGGCCCGCAGGGTGACGGCGTTGTTGTGCACCAGCTCCCCCTGCACCACGATGCGCGCGATCGCGAAGCCCGGATAGCGCAGCATCCACCAGGCACCCGCCGCCAGCACGAGCAGGGCGCAGCCCACGAACAGGACCGACGCGGTCAGGTTCATGAGCTTGACGTCCAGCGGTGCGGGCAGCGCGGAGTTCATTTGGCGGCGGCTCCTTGCGTGTCGAGCACGGCATCGGCCAGGATGCGCAGGCACAGCTCCTCGTAGCTGATGCCCGCAGCGCGCGCGGCCATGGGCACGAGGGAATGGCCCGTCATGCCCGGCGAGGTGTTCATCTCCAGCAGAAAGGGCTTGCGGTCGCTGGCGCGCAGCATCAGGTCGGCGCGGCTCCAGCCCCGGCAGCCCAGGCTGCGGTAGGCGTCCAGCACGATGCGCTGGATCTCACGCTCTTCCGCTTCGGGCAGGCCGCTCGGGCATTGGTATTTCACGTCGTCGGTGAAATACTTGTTCTGGTAGTCGTAGGCACCGTCGGGCGCCACGATGCGGATCACGGGCAGCGCGCGCGCGCCGGCGCCCTGGCCCAGCACGGCGCAGGTGACTTCCTCGCCGTCGATGAATTCCTCGCAGAGCACATCGGGGTCGTATTTCGCGGAGAGCTGCACGGCCTCCTGCATGTCCGAATAGCCGCGCACCTTGGTCACGCCGATGGACGAGCCTTCGCGCGGCGGCTTGACGATGAGCGGCAGGCCCAGCTCGTCGGGCACGGTGCGCACCACCTCGCGCTGCTGGCGGTCGGGCGCCAGCCACACGTAGCGCGGCGTGGGCAGGCCCTCGGCCAGCCACACCCGCTTGGTCATGACCTTGTCCATCGCGATGGCCGAGGCCATCACGCCCGGGCCCGTGTAGGGGATGCCCAGCAGTTCGAGCGCGCCCTGCACCGTGCCGTCTTCGCCATGGCGGCCGTGCAGCGCGATGAAGCAGCGGGCATAGCCGTCGCGCTTGAGATCGCCCAGCGGGTTCTGCGCGGGGTCGAACGCATGCGCGTCCACGCCGCGCGAGCGCAGGGCCTGCAGCACGCCGCTGCCGGACATCAGCGACACCTCGCGCTCGGCCGAGTCGCCGCCCATCAGCACGGCCACCTTGCCCAGGGACTTCACATCAAAATTCGAATCAAAAAGGGTCATAGCGCGCTCCCCTCCAGCGCCTTAAGCTCATTATTTTGTAGCAAATCAACCACCTTGCCGGGCACGGCGCCGATGGAGCCCGCGCCCATGCACATCACCACGTCGCCGTCCTTCGCGTTGTCGGCGATGGCCTGCGGCAGGTCGGCCACGTTGTCGATGAACACCGGCTCCACGCGGCCGGCCACGCGCAGCGCGCGCGCCAGTGAACGGCCGTCGGCCGCCACCACGGGCGCCTCGCCGGCGGCGTACACCTCGGTCAGCAGCACGGTGTCGGCATGGCCGATGACCTTCACGAAATCCTCGAAACAGTCGCGCGTGCGGCTGTAGCGGTGGGGCTGGAAGGCCAGCACCAGGCGGCGGCCCGGGAAGGCGCCGCGCGCCGCTGCCAACGTGGCGGCCATCTCCACCGGGTGGTGGCCGTAGTCGTCGATCACGGTGAACTGGCCGCCATCCCGGGCGGGAAGGTTGCCGTAGCTCTGGAAGCGCCGCCCCACGCCCTTGAAGCCGGCGAGCGCGCGCTGCACGGCCTCGTCGGGGATGTTCAGCTCCACGGCGATGGCGATGGCCGACAGCGCGTTGAGCACGTTGTGCTCGCCCGCGAGGTTGAGCACGATGTCCAGGTCCGGCAAGGTGACGCCGTTGCGCCGCTGCACGGTGAAGCGCATCTGCCCCGCCTCGGCGCGCACATTGATGGCACGCACCTGGGCATCTTCGGAAAAGCCGTAGCTCGTGATCGGGCAGGTCACGCTTTGCAGGATGTCGCGCACGGCCGGGCTGTCCACGCACAGCACGGCCGTGCCGTAGAACGGCATGCGGTGCAGGAAGTCGACGAACGCGCCCTTGAGCCGGCCGAAGTCGTGCCCGTAGGTGTCCATGTGGTCGGCGTCGATGTTGGTCACCACGGCCATCACGGGCAGCAGGTTCAGGAACGAGGCATCCGACTCGTCGGCCTCGACCACGATGTAGTCGCCGCTGCCCAGCTTGGCGTTGGCCCCCGCGCTGTTCAGCCGCCCGCCGATCACGAAGGTGGGGTCCAGGCCCGCCTCGGCCAGCACGCTGGTCACGAGGCTGGTGGTGGTGGTCTTGCCGTGCGTGCCCGCGATGGCGATGCCCTGCTTCAGGCGCATCAGCTCGGCCAGCATGAGCGCGCGGGGTACGACCGGGATCTTCTTTTCCCGGGCTGCGAGCACCTCGGGGTTGTCGGGCGTGACGGCCGTGGACGTGACCACGGCATCGGCACCTTCGATGTGCGCCGCCGCGTGGCCCAGGCAGGTCTTGATGCCCAGGCCCTCCAGGCGGCGCAGCGTGGCGCTGTCGGCCAGGTCGGAGCCCGAGATGCGGTAGCCCAGGTTGAACAGCACCTCGGCGATGCCGCTCATGCCGGCGCCGCCCAGGCCGACGAAATGGATATGGCGAATGGCGTGCTTCATGGTGTTGCAAGCTCCTCGCAGGCAGTCACCACCTCGCGGGTGGCGTTGGTTTTTTGCATGTCTTTAGCTTTAAGCGCCACACCCACCAGGGTGGAACGCTGCATATTCAATAGCATCCCGGACAGCCCCTCGGGCGTCAGGTCGCGTTGCTGCACCAGCCAGCCGCCGCCGGCGTTCACCAGGAACTGGGCGTTGGTGGTCTGGTGGTCGTCCACGGCGGAAGGGAACGGCACGAACACGGCCGCCGCGCCCACGGCCGCGATTTCGGTCACGGTGCTCGCCCCCGCCCGGCAGACGATGATGTCGGCCTCCGCAAACGCGCTGGCGGTGTCGTCGATGAATGGCGTCAGCTCCGCATCGACCCCTGCGGCCGCATAGTGGGCGCGCAGCGCGTCGATCTGCGTCGCGCCGCTTTGGTGAACCACGGTGGGGCGTTGTTCGGCGGGCATCAGCGCGATGGCCTGCGGCACGATCTCGTTGAGGGCCCGTGCGCCCAGGCTGCCCCCCACCACCAGCAGGCGCAGCGGGCCGGAGCGGCCCGCAAAACGTTCGGCCGGGCCGGGTTGCCGGGTGAAGGCGGTGCGCAGCGGGTTGCCCACCCACTGGCCCTTCTTGAACACATCGGGGAAGGCCGTGAACACGCGGTCCGCGACGCCCGCCAGCACCTTGTTGGCCATGCCGGCCACGGAGTTCTGTTCGTGCAGCACCAGGGGCTTGCCGGCCAGCACGCCCATCATGCCGCCCGGAAAGGTGATGTAGCCGCCCAGGCCCACCACCACATCCGGCTTCACGCGCCGCACCACGGCCAGCGCCTGCCAGAACGCGCGCAGCAGGCGCACCGGCAGCAAAGCCAGCGTGACGAGGCCCTTGCCGCGCACGCCCGAGAAGTCGATGAGCTCCAGCGCGAAGCCGTGCTGCGGCACGATGCGCGACTCCATGCTGCCCGGTGCGCCCAGCCAGTGCACGCGCCAGCCGCGTGCACGCAGCTCCTCGGCGACGGCCAGCCCGGGGAAAATGTGGCCGCCGGTGCCGCCGGCCATGATGAGGGCGGTTTTTTGCGTCATACGCGCCCTCCCCTCATCAACAATTTGTTTTCATAGTCCACACGCAAGACCACGGCCAATGCCACCAGATTCATCAAGATGGCCGACCCGCCGAAGCTCATCAGCGGCAGCGTGAGCCCCTTGGTGGGCAGCGCGCCCAGGTTCACGCCCATGTTGATGAAGGCCTGGAAGCCGATCCAGATCGCCACGCCCTGCGCCACGAGGCCCGCGAACACGCGGTCGAGGGCGATGGCCTGGCGGCCGATGTGCATGATGCGGCGCGTCATCCACAGGAACAGCACGATGAGCGTGACCACGCCCACCAGGCCGAACTCCTCGCCGATCACGGCCAGCAGGAAGTCGGTGTGGGCCTCGGGCAGCCAGTGCAGCTTTTCCACGCTGCCGCCCAGGCCCACGCCAAAGATCTCGCCGCGCCCGATGGCGATCAGCGAGTGCGAGAGCTGGTAGCCCTTGCCCAGGGCGTGCTCCTCGCTGAACGGATCCAGGTAGGCGAACACGCGCTCGCGCCGCCAGGGGGAGCTGGCGATCATGATGCCGAAGGCCGCCACCAGCACGCCCGCGATCAGGAAGAACATGCGGGCGTTCACGCCGCCCAGGAACAGGATGCCCATGGCGATCACCGCCACCACCATGAAGGCCCCCATGTCCGGTTCGGCCAGCAGCAGCACGCCCACGATGGCCACGGCCGCCCCCATGGGCAGCACGGCGCGGAAGAACCGCTCCTTCACGTCCATCTTGCGCACCATGTAGTCCGCCGCGTAGATGAGCACGGCGAACTTGGCCACCTCGGAGGGCTGAAAGCCGATGGGCCCGAGCGACAGCCAGCGCCGCGCGCCATTGACCACCTTGCCCACGCCGGGAATCAGCACGGCCACCAGCAGCAGCAGCGCCACGACGAAGAGCCAGGGCGCCATGCGCTCCCACAGCGCCATGGGCACCTGGAAGGCCAGCAGCGCCGCGACGAACCCGACCACGAGGTACATCACGTGGCGGGTGAGGAAATGGGTGGAGGCGTAGTTGGCAAAACGCGGGTTGTCCGGCATCGCGATGGAGGCCGAATACACCATCACCAGCCCCCAGGCGAGCAGCGCCACCACCACCCACAGCAGCGCTTGGTCGAACCCGAGCACGCTCGCCGGCGTGCTGGTGGTGCGGGGCCGGTAGTCGGTGCCGCCCACGCGCACCGGCAGCACGTCCACGGCCTTGCCGGGCAGGCCGCCGAACCAGCCCGCCACGCGCTGCAGGAAGCTGCTGGCCGGTGCACTCATGCCGCGCCTCCTGTCGCATCGTCCGCCAGGGCATGCACCGTGTCGCAGAAGACCTGGGCGCGGTGCTCGTAGCCCCTGAACATGTCAAAGCTCGCGCAGGCGGGCGACATCAGCACCGCATCGCCCGCATGGGCGCGCTGCGAGGCCAGTTCCACGGCCTGCGGCAGGGTCTCGGCGTCGACCAGTGCCACGCCGCTGTCCTGCAGCGCGGCGCGGATCTGCGGCGCATCGCGCCCGATCAGCACCACCGCGCGCGCATGGCGCGCCACGGGCGCGGCCAGCGGAGAAAAATCCTGGCCCTTGCCATCGCCGCCCAGGATGACCACGATGCGGCGCTCCGCGCCCAGGCCGGTGAGGGCCGCCACCGTGGCGCCCACGTTCGTGCCCTTGCTGTCGTCGAAGTACTCGACGCCGTGGATGACGGCCACGGGCTCCACGCGGTGCGGCTCGCCCCGGTACTCGCGCAGCCCGTACAGCAGGGGCGCCAGCGTGCAGCCTGCCGCCGATGCCAGCGCCAGTGCGGCCAGCGCGTTCACGGCGTTGTGGCGGCCCCGGATGCGCAGCGCGTCAGCGGGCATCAGGCGCTGGACGTGCAGGTCCTCTGCGGCCTCGTTGCGGCCGCGCTTGCGGGTTTCGTCCGCATCCATGGCACGCACCAGCCAGGGCATGCCGCTCACCACCTCGATGCCGAAGTCGCCGGGGCGCTGGGGCATGTCGGCGCCAAACGTCAGGTGCTCGCGCACCTGGGGCTTTTGCAGCTTGACCTTGACCGGCGGCGGCAACATCTGCATCACGGCCGCGTCCTCGCGGTTCAGGATCATGAGCCCGGTCTGGCCGAAGATGCGCGCCTTGGCCGCCGCATAGGCCACCATGTCGCCGTGCCAGTCCAGGTGGTCCTGCGTGATGTTGAGCACGGTGGCCGCCGTGGGCTCGAATCCGGTCACGCCGTCGAGCTGGAAGCTTGAGAGTTCGAGCACCCACACCTCGGGCAGCGTGCCCGCGTCGATGTGGCTGGCGAGCGTGTCGAGCAGCGTGGGGCCGATGTTGCCGGCCACGGCGACGCTCTGGCCCGAGCGCTCCACGAGCTGCCCCGTGAGCGAGGTCACCGTGGTCTTGCCGTTGGTGCCCGTGATCGCCAGCACCGCCGGGGCGTAGCCGTGCGAGGCCTTGAGCGCAGCCAGCGCCATGGAATACAAGCTCAATTCACCACCAGCGCTTATTCCACAAGCGCTGGCAGCTACCAAAACAGGAGCAATTGTCTGAGGACTCAAACCCGGTGAGCGGTAGACCGCATGCAGGTCCTGGCCTTCGACCAGGCTGGCGTCGAAGGCACCGGCCACAAAACGCACCTGGGGCAGCTCCTGCTGCAGCACCGCGAGCTGCGGCGGCGCGGCGCGCGTGTCGGCCACGGTGACCTCGGCGCCACAGCGCACGCACCAGCGCGCCATGGCCAGGCCCGAGGCGCCCAGGCCCAGGATGAGGATCTTCTGGCCCAGCAGCGGACGCAGGCCTTCGCCGGGCCGGCCCAGGGGCTCGGCGGGCCCATCGGCTAGAGCGTCCTGCGTGGCTTCTTCTTCATCAGCCACCTGCGGCAGCGCAGACGCGGCCTCGGGGGCCACCACCTCGGCAAAAATCTGCGCCACGAAATCGGCGGCGGCCTTGGCGGCGGAGACCGCGGGCGGCTTTTCAGGGTCCCAGGCATTGGCCGCCGCGTTGGCTGCGCGTGCGCCTGTGGCGGGCCCGGGAGCCCCGGCCGTGCCATCGGCGCTTGCCGCAGGTTCCGTCGCGCCGGCCGTGGCGTCCACGGGTTCGGCGGCGGACAGCGCGCCGGGCCCGGCCACGTCGGTCACGCCTGGATCGCCCGGCACCACATCCGCCGTGGACCGCTCTGGTGGCAGCTCCACCTCCGGCGTTGCGGCAGGCGCATCCATGCCCGTGGCCGCCACGGGAGGATCGGCTGGTGCCGCCGGGATGAGGGGATCGTCCGGGTTCATCGCAGTTTCAATGTGGACAGGCCGATGAGGCACAGCAGCATGGTGATGATCCAGAAGCGCACGACCACCTGGGTCTCCTTCCAGCCGCTCTTTTCAAAATGGTGGTGCAGCGGCGCCATCTTGAGCAGGCGCCGGCCTTCGCCGTAGCGCTTCTTGGTGAACTTGAACCAGGTCACCTGCAGCATCACGGACAGCGCCTCGACCACGAAGATGCCGCCCATGATGGCCAGCACGATCTCCTGGCGCACGATGATGGCGATGGTGCCCAGCGCCGCGCCCAGCGCCAGCGCGCCCACGTCGCCCATGAACACCTGCGCGGGGTGCGCGTTGAACCACAGGAAGGCCAGGCCCGCGCCCGCCATGGCCGCGCAGAAGATCAGCAGCTCCCCCGAGCCCGGGATGTGCGGAAAGAACAGGTACTTGGAATACACCGAGCTGCCGGTGACGTAGGCGAACACGCCCAGCGCCGAGCCCACCATCACCACGGGCATGATGGCCAGGCCGTCCAGCCCGTCGGTCAGGTTCACGGCATTGCTGGAGCCCACGATCACGAGATAGGTCAGGATCACGAAGCCCAGCACTCCGAGCGGGTAGCTGATTTCCTTGAAGAACGGCAGCTGCAGCCCCGCCTTGGGCGGCAAATCGAGCGAGAAGCCCGATTGCACCCAGCCCACGAACAGCTCCCACACCTTGGCGTTGGAGCTTTCCGAGATGCTGAACACGAGGTACAGCGCGGCGATCAGGCCGATGACCGACTGCCAGAAATACTTCTCGCGCGAGCGCATGCCCTCGGGGTCCTTGTTGACCACCTTGCGCCAGTCGTCCACCCAGCCGATCGCGCCAAAGCCCAGCGTGACGATGAGCACGATCCACACGAAGCGGTTGGACAGGTCGAACCACAACAGGGTCGAGATCGCGATCGACAGCAGGATGAGCACGCCGCCCATGGTGGGCGTGCCGCTCTTGGACAGGTGCGTCTGCATGGCATAGCCCCGGATGGGCTGGCCGATCTTGAGCGAGGTGAGCACGCGGATCACCTTGGGCCCCGCGATGAGGCCGATGAGCAGCGCCGTCATGGCCGCCATCACCGCCCGGAACGTGAGGTACTGGAACACGCGGAAAAAGCCGAACTCGGGCGACAGGCCCTGCAGCCATTGCGACAGCATCAGCAGCATGCGGCACCTCCCACGGGCGGCCGCGCCGCACGGACGCAGGCTCCGACTGCTGCTTCCAGCACGCTCTCAATGCGTTGCGCCATGGTGTCCCTCCCGTGCCTGCGTCGGCGGTTGTCGCTCTTGTTGTTCCTGGTTGTCCTGCGCTTGCGCGGCAGAGGCGATCGCCTCCACCACCTGTTCCATCTTCATGAATCGAGATCCCTTGACCAGCACGCTGCCCACCGTGGGCAGGGCCTGGCGCACCGCATCCAGCAGCGCGCCCCTATCGTTGAAATGCCGGGCCACACCGCCATTGCCCTCGCCAAAGGACGTGGTGGCGTGCACCGATTGGTCTCCCAGCGCAAAGAGGCAGGGGATGCGGGCCGCGCGCGCATGCGCACCGGCCTCCGCATGGAACTGCGGCCCCTGGTCGCCCACCTCGCCCATATCGCCCAGCACCAGCAGCTGCGGGCCGGGCAGTTCGGCCAGCACGTCGATGGCGGCGCGCATGGAGTCGGGGTTTGCGTTGTAGGTGTCGTCCACCACGGTGACCTCGCGGCCCGCGATGCGCACGCTGAAGGCGCGCGAGCGGCCCTTGACCGGTGCGAAATCGTTCAGCCCCTGCGCAATGGCGGCCAGCGGTGCGCCCGCCGCCAGCGTGCAGGCCGCGGCCGCCAGCGCGTTGGCCACGTTGTGGCGCCCGGCAATGTGCAGGTGGGTGGCCACCTCGCCCCGCGGCGTGGCCAGCGTGACGGCCCAGGCACCCTGGCCCCACGCAGCCTGTGGGCAGGCCACATCGCCGCCTTCGCCAAAGGTGACGGTGCGGCGCCCCGGCGCCATCGAGCGCCAGAGGGCGGTGTAGGCATCCCCCGAAGGAAACACCGCCACGCCGTCGGCGGGCAGGCTGGCCAACACGGAGCCGTTCTCGCGCGCCACCGCCTCCACCGTGTGCATGAACTCCAGGTGCTCGCGTTGCGCGTTGTTGACCAGTGCCACCGTGGGCCGCGCCATGGCGGCCAGCGTGGCGATCTCGCCCGGGTGGTTCATGCCCATCTCGATCACGGCCGCCGCATGGCCGGCACGCAGGCGCAGCAGTGTCAAAGGCACGCCGATGTCGTTGTTGAAATTGCCCTGCGTGGCAAACGCGGCCTCGCCTTTCCAGGCGCGCAGGATGGACGCGATCATCTGCGTCACCGTGGTCTTGCCGTTGCTGCCCGTCACGCCGATCAACGGAAGGCCAAACTGCGCGCGCCAGCCCGCGGCCAGCGCGCCCAGCGCGCCCAGCGCGGCCAGGCTGTCCGGCACCTCGATGCCGGGCAGGCCGGCGGCTTGCAGGCCGCCATGGGCGATGGCGGCGGCGGCGCCACCGGCGCGGGCATCGGCCAGGAAGGCGTTGGCGTCAAAGCGTTCGCCCTTGAGCGCCACGAAAAGGTCGCCCGCCTGCAAGCTGCGCGTATCGGTGTGCACGCGGGCCAGCGGCGTGGCCCCATCGCCCACCAGGCGCGCGGCGGGAATGCGCGGCTGCACCAGGGCCAGCGCCTGCTGCAGGGTCATCATCACGGCCGGGGTGGCGCTCATGGGCGTGCTCCGCGGGCCTGCAGCGCGCTCTGCGCATGGGCCATGTCGGAGAACGGCACGCGCACGCCCGCCGTCTCCTGGGTGTCTTCATGGCCCTTGCCGGCGATCAGCACCACATCGGCGGGCGCGGCCTCGGCCACGGCCAAGGCGATGGCGGCGGCACGGTCGGGCTCGGCACGCACCACGTTGCTGGCGATGGTGCCTTGCAGGATCTGGTGCAGGATGGCCGCGGGGTCTTCGCTGCGCGGGTTGTCGCTGGTCACGACCACGAGGTCGGCCTGCTGCTGCGCCACGGCGCCCATCAGGGGGCGCTTGCCCGCATCGCGGTCGCCGCCACAGCCGAACACGCACCAGAGCTTGCCGCCGCGCTCCCGGGCCACCGGGCGCAGCGCCTGCAGGGCCTTGTCCAGCGCGTCGGGCGTGTGGGCGTAGTCCACGGCCACCAGGGGTTGCCCGGGGTGGTGGATCCGCTCCATGCGGCCGGGCACGGGCGAGAGCTGGGCGCAGGCGTAGAGCGCGTGCTCCAGCGGCACGCCCAAGGCGCGCAGCCCGGCCAGCACACCCAGCAGGTTGGAGACGTTGTACTGCCCGATCACGCGCGTCTGCAGCACATGCGTGTGCACGCCCTCGGCCACCGTGAAGGAGAGGCCACCCTCGCCCATGGCGATGTCGCGCGCCGCGAGCCGCGCGGGGCCGGTGATGGAAACACTCCACAGGTCCAGCAGCCGGTCCGCCAGCGAGGCATGCAGCTCGGCACCGCGCGGGTCGTCGATGTTGACCACCGCGGCCTGCAGGCCGGGCCAGTCGAACAGCATGCTCTTGGCCTGCCAGTAGGCGGCCATGCCGGGGTGGTAGTCCAGGTGGTCCTGCGTGAAGTTGGTGAACAGCGCGACGCGGATGCGCGTGCCCGCCATGCGGTGCTCGGCCAGCCCGATGGACGAGGCCTCGATGGCGCAGGCCGTGCGGCCGGCATCGGTGAACTGCTGGAACGCGCGCTGCAGCCGCACCGGGTCGGGCGTGGTCATGCCGGTGCTGGTGAGTGCGGGCGGTGTGCCCATACCCAAAGTGCCTACCAGCGCACATCCACCTTGCGGAATAAGCTCATTTTTTGATAGCACATTAAGTGCCTCGGCCAGCCACCAGCTCGTGCTGGTCTTGCCATTGGTACCCGTCACGGCCAACACATCCAGGCGCTGCGTGGGCTGCCCGAACCAGTCGGCCGCGATGAGGCCGGTGGCCGCCTTCAGGCCATGGAGCGCCGCCACCGGCAAGCCTTCGAGCGCAAATGCCTCCACGCCCTCATGCTCCACCAGGCAGGCCACGGCGCCGCGCGACAGCGCGTCCGCGATGTGTGCGCGGCCGTCGGTGGCGGCGCCGGGCCAGGCGATGAAGCCGTCGCCGGGGCGCACCTGACGGCTGTCGGTCTGCAGCGTGCCGGTGACCCGCTCGCGCAGCCAGGCGACGGCGTCGTGCACCGAGGCGAGCAAAGGCAAGGCCGTTGTCATAGCGATTCCTCCACCTCTTTGGCCACGATCTGCGGCTTGACCGCCATGTCCGGCTGCACGCCCATCATGCGCAGCGTCTGCTGCACGACTTCGCTGAACACGGGCGCGGCCACGGCACCGCCGTAGAACACGCCGTTGCTGGGCTCGTCGATCATCACGGCCACGATGATGCGCGGCTTGTCGATGGGCGCCATGCCGGTAAACCATGCCCGGTACTTGCCCGAGGCGTAGTTCTTGCCCACCTGCTTGCGCGCGGTGCCGGACTTGCCGCCCACCGAGTAGCCCAGGGTCTGCGCCTTCTGGCCGGTGCCGCCGGGGCCCGCGGCCATCTGCAGCATCTTGCGCACCTGGTCGGCGGTGCGTTCGGAGAACACGGGCACGCCCAGGGCGGGCTCGGAGGTCTTGAACATGGTGGCCGGAATCACGCGGCCGCCATTGGCGAACACCGTGTACGAGCGCGCCATCTGGAACAGGCTGGCCGACAGGCCGTAGCCGTAGGACATGGTGGCCTGCTCCACCGGGCGCCAGGTCTTGTAGGGGCGCAGGCGCCCCGTCACCACGCCAGGAAAATGCAGCTGCGGCTTCTGGCCGAAGCCCGCGGCCGAGAAGGTCTCCCACATCTCGCGCGCGGGCATCTGCATGGCGATCTTGGTGGTGCCAACGTTGCTCGACTTCTGGATCACCCCTTCCACCGTGAGCACGCCGTGGTTGCTGGTGTCGGAGATGGTGGAGCCCGTGATGTTGATCCGGCCCGGATTGGTGTCCACGATGGTGTCGGGCCGCACACGCCCCGATTCCAGCGCCAGGCCGATGGTGAACGGCTTCATGGTCGAGCCGGGCTCGAAAACGTCGGTGAGCGCGCGGTTGCGCAGCTGCTCGCCCGTGAGGTTCTGGCGCTTGTCGGGAACGTAGCTCGGGTAGTTGGCCAGCGCCAGCAGCTCGCCCGTGTGGGCATCGAGCACCACCACGCTGCCCGCCTTGGCCTTGTGCAGCGCGACCTGGTCCCGCAGCTTCTGGTAGGCAAAGAACTGCACCTTGCTGTCGATGGACAGCTGCATGTCCTTGCCATCGACCGGAGGCACGGTCTCGCCCACGCCCTCGACCACCCGGCCCAGGCGGTCCTTGATCACGCGACGCGAGCCCGCCTTGCCCGCCAGCTCCTTGTCGAAGGCCAGCTCCATGCCTTCCTGCCCGTGGTCTTCCACGTTGGTGAAACCCACCACGTGGGCCGCGGCTTCCCCTTCGGGGTACTGGCGCTTGTACTCCTTGCGCTGGTAGATGCCCTTGATGTCCAGTGCCGCGATCTCCCGGCCCACATCCCAGTCGAGCTGGCGCTTGATCCAGACGAAGGTCTTGTCTTCATCGGCCAGCTTGCGCTGCAGCTCGGCCAATGGCATGTCGAGCAGCTTGGCCAGTTGCTTGAGCTTGGCGCGGACCTCGGGCCTGTCCTGCTCCACGTCTTCCGGAATGGCCCAGATGCTGGCCGCCGGCACGCTGGACGCCAGGATCAGCCCATTGCGGTCCACGATCTTGCCGCGGTTGGCCGGCAGCTCCAGCGTGCGCGCGAAGCGCACTTCGCCCTGGCGCTGGAAGAAGGCGTTGCCAAACACCTGCACGTAGGCAGCGCGCCCCGCCAGCCCCATGAAACCCAGCGCGATCGCCGCCACGATGAACTTGCTGCGCCAGACGGGCGTCTTGCTCGCCAGCAGCGGGCTGGAGGTGTAGAGCACGCTGCGGCTCATGGCTGCGCTCCTTCGGTCCGGGACGGCGCCGCACTGGCGGCCGCGGAGGCCGTGGCGGCGGCCACTCCTTGGGGGTCGGACACATACTGCGTGATGGCCGGCGTGGCCGTGCGCATGTTGAGCTGCGCGCGCGCGATCTTCTCCACGCGCAGCGGCGTGGCCTGCGCACGCTTTTCCACCTGCAGGCGCTGGTGTTCGGTTTCCAGGCGGCGCGCCTCGGCGGTGGCGCGGTCGAGTTCGGTGAACAGGCGGCGCGACTCGTACTGGGTGTGCACGAGATAGATCGCGCTGGCCAGCACGGCCACCAGCAAGACGACGTTGAGCCTTGTCATGTCAGTTGCCTGCCATGCCGCAGCATGAAACCGCCACGGCCCCACCCAGGGACACCGGGCCAGGGCCGTTGCGCAGCGAGGGCGTCGTCCCCCTGGAGGGAGAAGGCGCGAAGCGGCTCAGGGGGCGCTTCATCACTGCACCTCGGTGCGCTCGGCCACGCGCATGATGGCGCTGCGCGAACGGGGGTTGGCCGCCACTTCGGCGGCACCGGGCTTGATGCGGTCCAGGGCCACGAGCTTCATAGCCTGGGGCGCGGCAAAGGGCGCGCGGCGGTCGTAGACCTCCTTGGAGTGTTTGGCGATGAACTGCTTGACGATGCGGTCTTCGAGCGAATGGAAGCTGATCACCACCAGCCGCCCGCCCGGCTGCAGCACCGAGAGGCTGGCCTCTAGCGCCTGTTGCAGCTCTTCAAGCTCGGCGTTGATGAAAATCCGAAGAGCTTGAAATGTGCGCGTTGCAGGGTTCTGGCCCGCTTCGCGGGTTTTGACCGCGCCAGCCACGAGGTCGGCCAGTTCGGCGGTGGTTGCAAGAGGACCCCGTTCTTCGCGCCGAGCAACAATCGCCTTTGCAATGGGGCCAGCAAACCGTTCTTCACCGTAGTCACGTATCACCTCCGCAATCTGACCGACTTCGGCCGTGGCCAACCAATCGGCCACGCTTTCGCCGCGCGTGGTGTCCATGCGCATGTCCAGCGGGCCGTCAAAACGGAAACTGAAGCCTCGCTCGGGGCTGTCGATCTGGGGCGAGCTCACGCCCAGGTCCATCAGCACGCCCGCCGCACTGGCGGGCGGAAGGTCGGCCAGATGGCGAAAACCCTCGTGCCGAATGGAAAAACGCGCATCGGTGATGCGCGTTGCTTCGGCAATGGCTTCGGGGTCCTTGTCAAAGGCGACAAGGCGCCCCTGCGGCCCCAGGCGAAGCAGGATGAGGCGCGAATGCCCCCCGCGCCCGAAGGTCGCGTCCACCCAGGTGCCCGCGGGCGTGGCGCCGGCGCCGCCCAGCAGGGCATCCACGGCTTCTTCGAGCAGGACGGTGGTGTGTTGCAAGGAGGATGTCACCGCGCGCCTTAGAAGGAGAAGTCCTTGAAGACATCCGGCATCTCGCCCTGCATGGCCTTGGCCTCCTGCTCGTCGTAGGTGGCCTTGTCCCAGAGTTCGAAATGGTTGCCCATGCCCAGCAGCATGGTGTCCTTGGAGATACCGGCCGCCTCGCGCAGCTCGGGCGAAACCAGCACGCGGCCCGTGGCATCCATCTCCACATCCATGGCATTGCCCAGGAAGATGCGTTTCCACCACTGGGCGGACATGGGCAGCTGGGCGATGCGCTCGCGGAACTTCTCCCACTCCGGGCGGGGGAAGACCATGAGACAGCCGTGCGGGTGCTTGGTGATGGTGAGCTGGCCGGATGCCGTGGCCGCGAGGACGTCACGATGCCGGGTCGGCACGGACAGCCGACCCTTCGCATCGAGACTCAGCGACGAAGCACCTTGAAACACGGACGGATTTCCCAACTCGGTTTTTGCGCCTCGCCGGTCCGTGCAATGGACCTGGAGGGCACTTTTCACCACTTAATTGCACTTTTTTGCACTGTAGCAGGAAAAGCACACCGAACAAGGGGGTGTCCAACAAACTTTTGCAATGAAATCAACGACTTAGGCGCGACTTTGTAGGCACAGGAAAGCCAAAAGTCGTTGAAAAAGAAGCACTTAGAGAGGCCTATGAAAGTGACCTCTCAAGGCTTGACCGAGTGGTCACAGGATGTAGCGCGACAGGTCCTCGTCCTGGCTCAGCGTCTGCAGGCGGGCGTCCACGTAGGCGGCGTCCACGGTGACCGTCTGGCCCGACAGGCGCGTGGCATCAAAACTCACCTCGTCCAGCAGGCGCTCCATGACGGTGGACAGGCGGCGCGCGCCGATGTTTTCGGTGCGTTCGTTCACCTCGAACGCGATGTGCGCCAGGCGCGTGATCCCCTCGGGCGCGAACTCGAGCGTGACGCCCTCGGTCGCCAGCAGGGCCTGGTACTGCTTGACCAGGGAGGCATGGGTCTGCGTGAGGATGGCCTCGAAGTCCTTCACCGACAGGGATTCCAGTTCGACCCGGATCGGGAAACGCCCCTGCAGCTCGGGAATGAGGTCGCTGGGCCTGGACAGGTGAAAGGCACCGGAGGCGATGAACAGGATGTGGTCCGTCTTGATCATCCCGTACTTGGTGGACACGGTCGTGCCCTCCACCAGCGGCAGCAGGTCGCGCTGCACGCCCTGGCGCGACACGTCGGCGCCGCTGGTCTCCTGGCGGGCGGCCACCTTGTCGATCTCGTCGATGAAGACGATGCCGTTCTGCTCGGCATTGGCGACGGCCCGGGCCTTGATCTCGTCCTCGTTGACGAGTTTGCCAGCCTCTTCGTCGGTGAGCAGCTTCAGGGCCTCGGCGATCCTGAGCTTGCGCGTCTTGCGCTTGTCCTGCCCCATCTGGCTGAACATGCCGCGCAGCTGCTCGGTCATTTCCTCCATGCCCTGGGGCCCCATGATCTCCAGCTGGGGGCGGCCCTCGGCCACGTCGATCTCGATCTCCTTGTCGTCCAGGGCGCCTTCGCGCAGCTTCTTGCGAAACACCTGCCGCGCCGTGTTGTCCGCCGCGGGCTCGCTGCCTGCCGCGGCCCGGGCCGGCGGGATCAGCACGTCGAGGATGCGCTCCTCTGCCGCATCTTCGGCGCGGGTGCGCACCTTCTTCATCTCGGACTCGCGGGTCTGCTTCACCGCCATTTCGGCGAGATCGCGGATGATGGAATCCACGTCCTTGCCCACATAGCCCACCTCGGTGAACTTGGTGGCCTCGACCTTGATGAAGGGCGCGTCGGCCAGCCGGGCCAGGCGGCGCGCGATCTCGGTCTTGCCCACGCCGGTGGGACCGATCATGAGGATGTTCTTGGGCGTGATCTCCTGGCGCAGGCTGCCCTCGACCTGCTGGCGGCGCCAGCGGTTGCGCAGCGCGATGGCGACCGCGCGCTTGGCGCTGGCCTGGCCCACGATGTGGTGGTCGAGTTCGGAGACGATTTCCTGGGGGGTCATGGACGACATACAGGTCTTCCTGGTATCAAATGAGGCTCCAGCGCATGCTCAACAAGCGCCAACAGCTATAAAAAACAGAGCAAACCGCTCCGGGGCATCCCCGGGGGCAGGACCATCCCGCGCGCTCAGAGCGTCTCGATGGTGTGGTTCATGTTGGTGTAGATGCACAGTTCGCCGGCGATTTCGAGCGATTTCTTGACGATGTCCTGCGCGGACAAATCGGTGTTCACCAGCAGCGCCTTGGCGGCCGAGTGCGCATAGGCGCCGCCCGAGCCAATGGCCACGATGCCCTGCTCTGGTTCGAGCACATCGCCGTTGCCCGTGATGATGAGCGACGCGCTCGCATCGGCCACCGCCAGCATGGCTTCCAGGCGGCGCAGCACGCGGTCGGTGCGCCAGTCCTTGGTGAGCTCGATGGCCGCGCGCGTGAGGTGGCCCTGGTGCTTTTCGAGCTTGGCCTCGAAACGCTCGAACAGCGTGAAGGCATCGGCCGTGGCCCCCGCGAAGCCCGCGAGCACCTTGCCATGGTAGAGCTTGCGCACCTTGCGGGCCGTGCCCTTGACCACGATGTTGCCCAGGGTGACCTGGCCGTCGCCGCCAATGGCCACTTGGATGCCTGCCGGGGTCTCGCGGCGCACGCTCAGGATGGTGGTGCCGTGGAACACCGGGGATTGGTTTGGTGATGAGTCCATAGCAGCCGCAGATGGGGACAGGCCCCCATTTTGCAAGCACACCGCCACCACGGGCGCTGCGCGCGGCAGAAGGGGCGGAGGCCGCGGTTCCAGGCATGCCTGCCCGGGCAGGGCGGTTCCGAAGAGCCGCCGTCTCTGGCGGCCGCACCGAGCGGAGCAGCCGCCCAGGGCGTGGCCCTAGTTCTTGCGGGGCACCACCCAGGCGTGCTCGTTGATGCCGATCACATTGAAGAAGATGGCCACCAGCCGCTGCAGGTTGTGAAACTGGATCACATGGCCCTGGCCCTGCTGCTCGGCCGCCCAGTTGAGCACCGAGCCCGCGGCGGCAAAGTCCACGCGGATGAGCTTGTCGCACGCAATGGTGAGCGGCACGCCGGGCCGCAGGAGGGCCTGGAAGGGCTCCAGCAGCGGCGTGGCATCGCCGTCGATGTGGCCGCTGAGCTGGGCCACGGGCCCCGTCTCCGCGGGCGCGGGCACCGACTCGCCCAGGTCGGACGCCATGAAGTCGCTGTCCACCGACAGCGGCGCGGCCCCGGAAGACACGCCCTCGTTGTCTGAATATCCGCAGCGCGGCGATACCCAGGAGGGCGGCGACACCTCGTAGGTCACGCAGTAGTCGAGCGCGACCAGTTCGAACTCGTCGGGCTTGCCCATGAGCCGCAGCGCCGCCATGCGCAGGCGCCACCACTCAGGGCTGGTGGCACGGTCTCCGGACTGGGTCTTGGCGTCGAGCAGCGCATTGAGCTTCTCGACCCCCGAAAACACCAGTTGCCCGTCACGCTCGGCCCACTGGGTGAACTGGTCGGCCAGCAAAGGCACCGCGGCTTCGTCGATGGCGGCCAGGCGCGTCCAGGACAGCGTCCAGGGGGATGCGGCGCGGGCCAGGGAGGCCTGCAGCGCGGCGACGGACGACACCGCCAGGGAGGCCGGGGCATTCCAGCTGAAATCGCGGCGCACCGCGCCGGCCGGCGCGGCGCCCGTGGCACCGGGCGCCGCCGCGGCGGGAGCCGGCGCCATGCCCAGCTGCTGCGGCATGGAGAACCACAGCGGCGCCGAACGGCTGTACTGTGCGGCGAAGTCGATGGCCAGGGTGTCGAACCGGTCGTGCTGACCGGTTGCGCGGTACAGGTCGAAGAGCGTCATCCAGATTTCGAGTTGCTCTTCGGGATCATCCTGCTGGTGCTGGGCCAGCACGTCGAGCAGGCCGGACTCTGCCCCCGCGTGGTCGCCATTGGCGAACCGGATGGCGGCTTCTTCTAGATCGGGTTCGTGCACGAATTCCTCCGGTTCGGATGCCGGCGCTGGCGTTGCCGCTGTAGCCGCCGCAGGGCTGAAGGACGCTTCGCCCGGGCCTGGGCCCGCGAGCATTTGCGCATCGGTGCCGCCAAACCGGCCAATCGCCATGCTGTCATCGGCAAACAGCGGCTGGACACCGGCGGCCTGGTTGTTGTTGTCGCCCAGCGGCGCAGGCAGGCTGCCGGGCGCGGTGGGCGCGTAGGCCCTGGCGTGCGCGGAATCCGTCGTTGCCGCGCTGGGGGGCTCGGGCATGACGCCCGGCTGGGTGGGCGCCTCGGCCCCTTGCTTGCTCTTCCACCACTGCTGCGACATCTGCGCCTCGATCTCGTCGATCTTCTTGAGCGTCACGGCGCGTTCGTCGGGCGACGCCATGCTGCTCTGGAAGAACGACGGCCTGGCGGTGGGGTCCTCGGTGCGCTGCCCCTGCAGCACCTCGCGCTGGCGCAGCTTGCGCAGCTGATCGAACTCGCGGCGCCGCACGAAATCGTTGCGGCGCTTGCGCTCGATCATCTCCTTGAGCATCTGCTTGCTGTACTGGCTCTCCCGGTCATTCTGCGCGGAGTCCAGCTCCGTCCAGTTGACCGTGGGATTGCGCACAAACCGCACCACCTTCGAAAGCAGTCCGCCAGGGGTGGTTTCTTCCTTGCTCATGGCTCAGGGCGCGCGTGGGGATCAGGCCGGGCGGCCAGGTCAATCACCAAACATCTTCTGCTTGAGTTCGCGGCGCTGCTGCGCCTCCAGCGACAGCGTGGCCGTCGGGCGGGCGATCAGGCGGCCCACGCCGATGGGTTCGCCGGTCTCATCGCAGTACCCATAGTCGCCCGCGTCGATGCGGGCAATGGACTGCTCGATCTTCTTGAGCAGCTTGCGCTCGCGGTCGCGGGTGCGCAGCTCCAGGGCATGCTCTTCCTCGATCGTGGCGCGGTCGGCGGGATCGGGCACGACGACGGTGTCTTCGCGCAGGTGCTCGGTGGTTTCGCCGGCGCTGTTGTGGATGTCCTGCTTGAGCTGCACGAGCTTCAGGCGGAAGAACGCCATCTGCTTGTCGTTCATGTACTCGCTGTCAGGCATGGCCATGACTTCGGCGTCGGTCAGCTCGGCGGCGGACTTGGTCTTCCAGTTGTTCGCCAGCTTGGGGTCTTTTTTGGCAGCCGTATAGGTGGGCTGCGCTTGCACGGTCGTGGGCATGGTATGTAGATAACTGGCTTTGGCAGCGGTCGAAGCCACTGTCTGTGCCATGGATGGTACGGTCAATTGGGCCAATCGGGAAGAAGGCCGGGTTGTGCGCACGGGTACCTGCGAACCGGCCTGCAGCACGGGTGCTGGAGCGGGAGTCGCCACGGCCGCCGGGCTGGCGGCGACCTTGGGTGCTGCAGCCGGCTTGGCGGCGGCCTTCGCGCCAGCCTTGGTTGCCGCAGGGGCGGCGGCGGTTTTCGCCGCGGCAGGGGTTGCCTTGGTGGCCCCCTTGGATTTGCTGGTGTCGGCTTTCACTTCCTGGTCTCCTCGCAATACGGGCGGGCCCCAGCCGCATTCGCAGCCAAGGGCGGGTGGCAAGCCTTCCGGGGTTTTACCGGGGCGCGATTGTATCGACCTGGGCTGACGCAAACGGAAACGTTGCAGATACAACACAAACCAGCCGCCAACCCCCTGCCCTCGGGCCGCCCCGCCGGGGTCAGACCAGGCTCTGCTCCAGCCCCTGCAGAAAGATGTCCTTGGGCAGGTCGATGCCAATGAAGACCATCTTACTGGTGCGCGGCTCGCCTTCGGCCCACTGGGGGCCCAGGTCGCTGCCCATGAGCTGGTGCACGCCCTGGAAGATCACCTTGCGCTCGGTGCCCTTCATGTTCAGGACGCCCTTGTAGCGCAGCATGCGCGGGCCATAAATGTTGACAATCGCCCCGAGAAAATCCTCCAGCTTGGCCGGATCGAACGGCCGCTCGGAGCGGAAGACGAAGCTTTTCACGTCGTCATCGTGGTGATGGTGATGGCCCTGCCCGTGGTCGTGCTGGTGCGAGGGGTGGCTGCAGTGCTCGCCATGCTCGTGGTCATGGTCGTGGTGGTCATGGCCGTCGCCCTCTTCCTTGAGGAACTCGGGGTCGATGTCCAGCTTGGCATTGAGGTTGAAGCCCCGCAGGTCCAGCACTTCCGACAGCGGCACCTCGCCGAAATGCACGGCCTTGATGGGCGCGCGCGGGTTCATGTGCTTGAGGCGATGGATCAGCGCGTCGGTTTCCTCGGCGCTGACCAGATCGGTCTTGGACAAAAAGATCTGGTCGGCAAAGCCCACCTGGCGGCGCGCTTCCTGGCGGTCGTTGAGTTGCTGGGGCGCGTGCTTGGCGTCCACCAGCGTGATGATGGAATCGATGAGGTAGGTCTCGGCGATCTCCTCGTCCATGAAGAAGGTCTGCGCGACGGGGCCGGGGTCGGCCACGCCGGTGGTCTCGATGACGATGCGGTCGAACTCCAGCAGGTTCTTGCGCTTCTTGGCGGCCAGCAGCTGCAGCGTCTCGCGCAGGTCTTCGCGGATGGTGCAGCAGATGCAGCCGTTGCTCATCTGCACGATCTGCTCCTTGGACTCGGTCACGAGGATGTCGTTGTCGATGTTCTCTTCGCCGAATTCGTTCTCGATCACGGCGATCTTCTGGCCGTGGGCTTCGGAGAGCAGGCGCTTGAGCAAGGTGGTCTTGCCCGAGCCCAGGAAGCCGGTGAGGATGGTGACGGGGATCAATGCCATGTTTCTTGTCCTTCAAGGGATGAACCCATGCGCTGCACCCGGCACTGCGGGCCGGGTGTGCGTGGCGCAAGGGGTTGTTTTCAGTGTACCGACGCTGTCAAGCCCTTGCCGCGCTCAGCCCTTGCGCATCACCACCAGCCCCTTGAGGTACTCGCCTTCGGGGAATTCCAGGGTCATCGGGTGGTCGGGCGCGCCGCCCAGGCGCTCCAGGATGAAGCCGTCCACGCCGGCATCCGCGCCGGCCGACGCCACAATCTTGTGGAACAAGTCGGCGCTGATGCCGCCCGAGCACGAGAAGGTGAACAGCACGCCGCCCGGCGTGAGCAGCTGCAGCGCCAGGCGGTTGATGTCCTTGTACGCGCGTGCAGCGCGCTCGGCGTGGGCCGCCGTGGGCGCGAACTTCGGCGGGTCGAGCACGATGGCGTCGAAGCGCCGGCCTTCCTTGAGGAACTGGCGCAGCGAGGCGTTCACGTCCGCGTCCAGGAAGCTCGCGTGGTTCAAGTCGAACCCGTTGAGCGCCACATGGGCGCGGGCGCGCTCCAGGGCGGGGCCGGAGGAGTCGATGGACGTCACATGCCCGTCCGCCGATGCGCCGCTGGCGCGCATGCCGGCCAGCGCGGCCACGCTGAAGCCGCCGGTGTAGCAAAAGCAGTTGAGCACGTCCTTGAAGCCCAGGCGCTGCGCGTAGTCGGCAAAACGCTTGCGGCTGTCGCGCTGGTCCAGGTAGAAGCCGGTCTTGTGGCCTTCGGCGATGTTCAGCGTCAGGTTCCACTGGTGTTCGTGGATGGTGAGCTCGAGCGGCGGGCCTTCGCCGGCGCCCGGCGCGCCCGTGGGGCCGCCGCGCAGCCAGCCGGTGGCGGGCTCGAGGCCTTCGAGCGCGCGCACGCTGGCGTCCGAGCGTTCATAGAGCTTGACCAGACCCGTCTCGCGCAGCAGGGCATCGGCGATCACGTCCTTCCAGCGCTCGGTCCCGGCGCTGGTGAACTGCGCGACCAGGGTGTCGCCGTAGCGGTCCACGATGAGGCCCGGCAGGCCGTCGGACTCGCCGTGCACCAGGCGCACACCGTCGCTTTGTACATCAAAACGGGCTCTGGCGATGATGGATCGTGCGCAAGCAGCTATGAAAAAAGGAGCATCGATGCGCTGCGCCTCATCAAAGCTCCACACCCGCGCGCGGATGCGCGAGCTGGGGCTGAACGCCGCCCAGGCCAGGAACTGGCCCTCGTGCGATTCCACGCGCACGGTCTCGCCGCTGTCGCCGCCGCCCTTGGCGATGGCCGATTCAAAGATCCAGGGGTGGCGGCGCAAGAGCGAGCGCTCTTTGCCAGGGCGAAGGCGAAGGGTTTTCATGATGGGGCGATTGTCGCGTGAATGCGCCCCGCCGCCGGCCAGTGCTGCAGGGCGCTGGCCGTGCCGCCCCGCACTTGCTGACGGCCTGCCCGCGTCAGAGCGGGTGGCCGATGCGCCCGATGCGCGGCGCCCAGTTCTCCAGGATGTCGGCCGACACCAGCACGCGCCGCGCCTGGCCGATGAGCAGGTGACGCGGGACGAAGCCGATGTAGCGGGAGTCCGCGCTGTTGTCGCGGTTGTCGCCCAGCACCAGGTACTGGCCCTCGGGCACCGTCACCGGGCCGAAGCTGCGGTGTGCCGTCACGCCCTGCAGCAATTGCACCCGGCGCTCGTGGCCCTGCAGGTGCTCCGTCCAGCGGGTGGCGGGCACCTGCGCGCCCAGCTCGGCCAGGTGTTCGGTCACCGCCTCGGGCGCGTCGTAGCGCGCGGCCTCGCCGTTGAGGTACAGCACCTCGTCGCGCATCTCCACCGTGTCGCCCGGCAGCGCCGCGATGCGCTTGATCAGCCGCGTGCCATCGCGCGGCGACGAGAACGTGACCACATCGCCCCGCGCGGGCTCGCCCAGGCGCGCCAGCACCACATCGGTGAGCGGCAGCTTCAGGTCATAGGCCAGCCGGTTGACGAACACCACGTCCCCTTCGAGCAGCGTGGGCCGCATGGACCCCGAAGGAATCGGATTCCAGTCCGCCACCGCCGTGCGAAAGATGCCGAAGCACAGCAGCAGCACGAGGAACCCACGGTTCGATTTGATCCATTTCAGCAGCATGGCGAGACACTCCAAGGCGCCCTACAGCAAGCACCCCTTGCTCGGATGCACGGCGTCACATCTTGGTTCCGTGGCACCGGCCCACGGCCGCAGCCCACCGGCATGCCCGATCAGCGCCAGAAGCCGTCCACACGCCACCAACGCCCGCAGCGCGCACCGCCCCCACCAGTGCACCCGTGGAACCGGCTTTGCCGGGCCACCGGGTGCGTCCCCCTCCGGGGGAAGGCGCGCAGCGCCTCAGGGGGGCTTCTTTCTAGCCCGAGGATGCGCCGCGTCATACACCTTGGCCAGGTGCTGGAAATCCAGCCGCGTGTAGACCTGCGTGGTGGTGATGTTGGCGTGGCCCAGTAGCTCCTGCACCGCGCGCAGGTCGCCGCTGCTTTGCAGCAGGTGGCTGGCGAACGAGTGGCGCAGCATGTGCGGGTGCACCGGCGTGGTCAGGCCCGCCTGCTGGCTGCGCTGGCGCAGGCGCAGCCAGATCGACTGCGCCGTGAGCCGCTTGCCGCGCTGGCCGACGAACAGTGCGGTGTCAAGCCGCGCTGATCCTTCACCGCCGAAGGGCGTGGCCCGCAGTAGCAACCAAGCCTGCAGCGCTGCAGTGGCCGCGCGCCCCACGGGCACGCTGCGGCGCTTGCTGCCCTTGCCGAACACATGGGCCTCGCCGGCCTGCAGGTCCACCCAGCCCCGGCCCAGGCGCTGGGTGTCGGCGTTGGGGATGGCGTCGAGCCCCGCGAGTTCGCCCACGCGCAGGCCGCAGCCATACAGCAGCTCCACCATGGCCGCATCGCGCGCCTCCAGCCAGGGGTCGGCGCCGGTGTTGTCGAATTCGGCCAGCCGCACGGCGTCGTCCACACCCAGCGCCTTGGGCAGGGGCTTGGGCGCCTTGGGGGCGCGCACGTCCTGCACCGGGTTGTGCGGGATCAGCCCCTGCCGCCCCGCCCAGATGAAGAACCCGCGCCAGCCCGAGAGGATGAGCGCAATCCCCCGCCCGCTGCGCCCGCCGCTGTGCATCTGCGCCACAAAACGGCGGATGTGCGCGGTCTGCAGCTGCAGCAGGGGCACGCCGACCCCCGCCGCAAACTGCGCGAGCTTTTCAAGGTCCAGGGTGTAGAGCGTGAGCGTGCGCGCCGCCAGCCGCTTTTCGACGCGCACATGCTCCAGGTAACGCAGGACGTGCGGGTCCGGGGGAATCTGTGTGGCCAGCATGTCGGACACGGGGCATTACCCAGGCAACTGGCGCGCCCCAAGGCCAGCGCCACCGTGGAACCGGCTTTGCCGGGCCGGGGGTGGCGTCCCCCCGCAGGGGGGAAGCGGCGCAGCCGCACAGGGGGGCATCACTTCAGCCGCAGCAGGGCGGCACTGGCGAGTTCTGCCATGCGCGACAGAAATTCCGTGCCCATCGTGGCATCAAACCGCTGGGGGTCTTGCGAGCCCAGCACCAGCAGGCCGAACGCGGGCGTGGCGCTGTCGATGGCGCCTTCGCGCAGCGGCAGCAGGGCCAGCGACTGGGCGGGTTCGCCCGCCTCGGCCGCGAGCCAGCCTGCGGGCTCGAACCCCAGGTTGGGGCCGCAGAACGGCATGGTCAGCGACGAGGCGAACGCGCGGGCGTCTTCGCTGGCGCCCTGGGTGAAGTCGGCATCGATGTACGGCGCGGCCACCTCCCACACGCGCACCGCGGCCTGGGGCACGTCGAACAGGGTGCGCACGCCATCGACCACCGCCTGCGGCAGGTCGAACGGGTCGCGCACCTGCAGCAGCGCGCTCGTCCACTGGTGCACCTTGTGGGCGATGGCGGCGTTTTCGGTGCTGTTGCGCACCATTTCCATGATGCGCTGCTCCAGGCCCTTGATCTTCTCGCGCAGCATCTCGGCCTGGCGCTCCTGCAGGCTCACGGCGCGCGCGCCGTGGGGGCTGGTGATCTGCACGCTGGCCAGCACCTCGGCATGGCGTTCGAAGAAGCCCGGCGTGTTGGTGAGGAACTGGGCGATGTCGTCTTCGGTGATCGGGGGGATGTGGGACGTCATAGGAGGGTGTCAGGAATGTCGATCCGGCCTTCGAACACCGTGGTGGCGGGGCCGGTCATGAAAACGGAATCGGCCTCCTGGCCGCTCCAGGCGATGGTGAGGCGGCCGCCGCGCGTGTCCACATGCACCTCGTTGTCGAGCAGGCCCAGGCGGATGCCGGCCGCCACGGCCGCGCAGGCCCCCGAGCCGCAGGCCAGGGTTTCGCCCACGCCGCGCTCGAACACGCGCAGCCGCACATGGGCGCGGTCCACGATCTGCAAAAAGCCTGCATTCACGCGCTGCGGAAAACGCGCATGGCGCTCGACCAGGGGGCCCGCTTCCAGCACCGGGGCGGTGTCCACGTTGTCCACCAGCTGCACGGCGTGCGGGTTGCCCATGGAGACAACCGCTACCAAAACAGTAGCTGTCAGCGCTTTACCATCCAGCGCCAGCGGCCATTTTTGTCCTGAACCTTGTGCCACGGCGGTCAAACCACTGGCATCAAACGGCACCCGGGCGGGCTCGAACTGCGGTCGGCCCATGTCCACGGTGACGCGGCCATCGGGGGTGAGGCGGGGGGCGATCACGCCGCTTTTGGTCTGCACCCGCAGGGTGTCCTTGCCCGACAGGCCCTTGTCGTGCACAAAGCGCGCGAAGCAGCGGGCGCCGTTGCCACACTGCTCCACCTCGCCGCCATCGGCGTTGTGAATCACGTATTCGAAGTCGATACCGTCCGCTGGCGAAGGCCGCACCGTGAGGATCTGGTCGGCCCCCACACCGAAGTGGCGGTCGGCGAGGAAACGGTATTGGGCGGCGCCGAGCCCCAGGCGGCCCCGGGTTTCGTCGAGCACCACGAAATCGTTGCCCGCGCCCTGCATTTTGGTAAAGGGAATCTGCATGGCCGGATTATCGTCGGTGGGCCGGCGTGCGCGGCACCCCGCCCGGGGCAACTTGTGACAGAACCCCCACCCCGCCAATGAACCCCGGCCTGCACCGGTTTTTCCGCCGGTTTAGGCTGTGCCGTGTGGCGGCCCGCCCGCGCGCCGGCCGCCGCCTCCCCAACCCCCCCATTCGCCAACGAGGACCCGCATGCCCGATCTCGCCAGTTTTCCCATTACCCGCAAATGGCCCGCCCGGCACCCGGAGCGCATCCAGCTGTACTCGCTGCCCACGCCCAACGGCGTGAAGGTGTCGATCGCGCTGGAAGAGCTGGGCCTGCCCTACGAACCGCACCTGGTGAGCTTCGAGACCAGCGACCAGACCTCGCCCGAGTTCCTGTCGCTCAATCCCAACAACAAGATCCCGGCCATCCTGGACCCGAACGGGCCCGACGGAAAGCCCCTGGCGCTGTTCGAATCCGGCGCCATCCTGGTGTACCTGGCGAGCAAGACCGGCCAGCTGATCCCGCAGGACACGGCCGGGCGTTACGAGGCCCTGCAGTGGGTGATGTGGCAGATGGGCGGCGTGGGCCCGATGTTCGGCCAGCTCGGTTTCTTCCACAAGTTCGCGGGCAAGGACTACGAGGACAAGCGCCCGCGCGACCGCTATGTGGCGGAGTCCAGGCGCCTGCTCAAGGTGCTGGACGAGCGCCTGAAGGGCCGCCAGTGGGTGATGGGCGAGCAGTACACCATCGCCGACATCGCCATCCTGCCCTGGGTGCGCAACCTCGTGGGCTTCTACGGCGCGGGCGATCTGGTGGAGTTCGGTCAGTTCAAGGAAATAAAGCGCGTGCTGGAAGCCTTCGTGGCGCGCCCGGCCGTGGCCAGGGGGCTGAACATCCCGGCGCGCGGCTGAGCAGGCCCTGGCTGCAGGGGCCGTGGCACCGGTCAGCCCATGCGCTCCTGCAGAAAATCCAGGAAACACGCGATGCGCGCGGCCAGCTGCGTGTTGCGGTAGTACACGGCGCTCACGGGCTGGCGCACGTCCGCCGTGTCCCTGGCCAGCACCTGCACCAGATCGCCGCGCGCGCGGTCGGCGGCGGTCATGAAATCCGACAGGCACACGATGCCCGCGCCCTGCAGCGCGAGCTGGCGCAGCGTCTCGCCGCTGGACGCGGCGATCTCCGGCACGGTGGGCCACTCGTCGCCATGCGCGCCGCGCAGGGGCCAGCGGTTGAGCGATTCCGGCTGCGTGAAGCCCAGCAGGGTGTGCCGCGCCAGGTCTTCCACCGCCCGCGGCCGCCCCCGGGCGGCCAGGTAGGCCGGGCTGGCCAGCACGCGGATGCGGCTGGTGCACAGCGGGCGCGCGTGCAGGGTCGAGTCGCGCAGGTGGCCTATGCGGATGGCCACGTCGGTGCGGCGCTCGAGCAGGTCGATGTTCAGCTCGTCCGTGTCCAGCTCCAGCGTGATCTGCGGGTAGGCCGCGCGGAACGCCGGCACCAGCGGCACCACGGCGTGCAGCATGAAGGGCGTGGCCGCGTTCACGCGCAGGCGGCCCGCGGGCTGCTGGCGGCGCGCGGCCATGTGCTCCTCGGCATCGTCGATGGACGCCAGGATGGCGCGCGTGCGCAGCAGGAAGGCCTGCCCCTCCTCGGTCAGCGCGGCGCGGCGCGTGGTGCGGCGCAGCAGCGTGGTATCGAGCTTCTTCTCCAGCCGCGCCAGCGCCCGGCTGATGCCCGAGACGGTCTGCCCCAGCTGGTCGGCCGCCGCCGTGATGGAGCCGCCGTCCACCACGGCCACAAAGGCCTGCAGTTCTTCGAGCGTGGTTTTCATGGGCCTCCATTGTTGACTTCGGATCAAGTATCTATGGAGCGTAACGGTATTTTTCTGCAAGACTGAAGCGCCCACACTCCTTCCCATGTCCACAGGAGTGTTTCCATGCCCATTGCCTTGCTCGCGCTGACGCTCAGCGCTTTCGCCATCGGCACGACCGAGTTCGTGATCGTTGGCCTGCTGCCCACCGTGGCGGCCGACCTGTCCATCAGCATCCCCTCGGCGGGCCTGCTGGTCAGCCTGTACGCCCTGGGCGTCGCCGTGGGCGCGCCCGTGCTCACCGCCCTCACCGGCCGCGTGCCGCGCAAGGCGCTGCTGCTGTCGCTGATGGCGCTGTTCACCGCCGGCAACCTGCTGGCCTGGCAGGCGCCCAGCTACGAAACGCTGGTGGCCGCGCGCATCCTCACCGGGCTGGCGCACGGCGTGTTCTTCTCGATCGGCTCGACCATCGCCACCGGCCTGGTGCCGCGCGAGAAAGCCGCCAGCGCGATCGCCATCATGTTCACCGGCCTCACCGTGGCGCTGGTCACGGGCGTGCCGCTGGGCACTTTCATCGGCCAGCATTTCGGCTGGCGCGAGACCTTCCTGGCCGTGTCGGCACTGGGCGTGGTGGCCTTCATCGGCAGCGCGATCTTCGTGCCGCGCAACATCGCCCACACCCCGCCCGCCTCGCTGGTGCAGCAGGCCAGGGTGCTGGCCGAGCCGCGCCTGCTGCTGGTGTACGCCAAGACGGCCATCGGCTACGGCGGCACGTTCATCCCGTTCACCTTCCTCGCCCCCATCCTCACCGACATCGCGGGCTTCAGCGCCGGCGCCGTGGGCTGGGTGATGCTGGTGTACGGCGTCTCGGTGGCGGTGGGCAACATCTGGGGGGGCCGCCTGGCCGACCGGCTGGGGCCCATCCCCGCGCTGCGCATCATCTTCGCGCTGCTGGCCGCCGTGCTGCTGCTGCTGCAGTTCACCGCGCCCCACCCCTGGCTGGCCCTGGCCACCGTGCTGCTGTGGGGCGCCGTGGCGTTCGGCAACGTGCCCGGGCTGCAGGTGTATGTGGTCAAGCAGGCCGAGCGTTTCACGCCCCAGGCGGTGGACGTGGCCTCGGGCCTGAACATCGCGGCGTTCAACCTGGGCATCGCCGGCGCCGCCTGGGCCGGGGGCCTGATCGTGACGCACCTGGGCCTGATGCACACGCCCTGGATCGGCGCCCTGGTGGTGCTGGTGTCCCTGGCGCTCACGCACTACAGCGGCGTGCTGGACCGGCGCAGCGGCATCCCGGTGCGCGGCAGCGGGCCGGTGCCCGTGGGGCACTGAGCAGCCCACGCCCCCTCAACTCTTTCTGTCCCACCCCTTTTCTTGCTTCGTTTCAGGAATCGCCATGACTTCTTCCCCTTCCCTTCCCGCCTTCGGCCTGGGCACCTTCCGCCTCCAGGGCCAGGTCGTCATCGACTCGGTGCGCAACGCGCTCGACCTGGGCTACCGCGCCATCGACACGGCGCAGATCTACGGCAACGAGGCCGAGGTCGGCCAGGCCATCGCGGACAGCGGCGTGCAGCGCGGCGAGCTCTTCATCACCACGAAGGTCTGGACCGAACACCTGGCGGGCGACCGGCTCGTCCAGAGCCTGAAGGACAGCCTGGCTAGGCTGCGCACCGACCAGGTGGACCTCACGCTGATCCACTGGCCCTCGCCCGGCGGCGCCGTGCCCGTGGCCGAGTTCATGGGCGCGCTGGCCGAGGCCCAGGCCCGGGGCCTCACGCGCCTGATCGGCGTGTCGAACTTCAATACCGCCCTGCTGCGCGAAGCCATCGCGGCCGTCGGCGCCGACCGCATCGCCACGCACCAGATCGAGCTGCACCCCTATCTGCAGAACCGCGCCGTGGCGGACTTCGCGCGCAGCCAGGGCATCCACACCACCTCGTACATGACCCTGGCCTACGGCAAGGTGCTGGGCGACCCGGTGCTGGCGGACATCGCGCGGGCCCACGGCGCCACCACCGCGCAGGTGGCGCTGGCCTGGGCCATGCAGCTGGGGTATGCCGTGATTCCCTCGTCCACCCGGCGCGACAACCTGGCGAGCAACCTGAAAGCCCGGCCGCTGCGGCTGACCGGCGAGGACATGGCACGCATCGCCGCGCTGGACCGCGGCGAACGGCTGGTGAACCCCGAAGGCCTGGCGCCCGCCTGGGACTGAACCGCCCCGCCCGTGCGGGGCGCGCCGCGCGCCTCGATAATGGCCCGATGCCCCGCACCACCCAACAACTGCACCCCCACCGCGAACCTGTTGCCACCCGCCCGGCAGCCACCGTGCTGCTGCTGCGCGATGCGCAGGGCGAACCGGGCGGACTGGAAGTCCTCATGACCCGGCGCTCGGCCACGGCCAGCTTCGCGCCCGGGGCCTACGTGTTCCCGGGCGGGGGCATCGACGCGCTGGACGCGCAGGTGCACGCCGCCGCCGACCGCCGCCCCACGCAGAGCGACCAGCACCTCACGCAGGCCATCGCCGCGATCCGCGAAAGCTTCGAGGAGCTGGGCATCCTGCTGGCCCGCCATGCCGATGGGCGCATGGCCGACGCACGGGACATCGCCGCCATCGACCGCCAACAGCCGCTGGCCGCCCAGTGCGGCGCGCGCGGCCTGCGCCTGGCGGCCGACAGCGTGTACCTGCTGGCCCACTGGACGGCCGACCGCGACCTACCGCGCCGTTTCGACGTGCCGTTCCTCGTGGCCCGCATGCCCGAGGGCCAGGAGCCCGTGGCCGACGAAACCGAGCAGTTCGAGCCCGTGTGGGTGCGCCCGGCCGATGCGCTGGCGCGGCACGCGGCGGGGCAGTTCTTCATGATCTTTCCCACCATCCGCACGCTGCAGCGGCTCGCCCTGTTCGCCAGCGCGCAGGCGGTTCTTGACGCCCTGGCCGATGAAAAGCCGCTGTGGGTGAGCTGCCCGCGCGCCGGCACGCTGGCGGGCCAAGAGGCGCGCTACATGGAAGGCGACGCCCCCTTTGGCGAGCTGGCCCTGGTGTGCCCCGACGGCCAGATCGTGCACGCGCTCGACTGGCAGACCGACCGGCCCGTGCCGCTGCTGCGCAACGTGCAGCGCCTGACCGCGCCCAACCCCGGCGTGATGACCGGGCCCGGCACCAACAGCTACCTGGTGGGCGACCCGGCCACCGGCTACATCGCCATCGACCCGGGCCCGGCCGACGCGGAGCACCTGGACAGGCTCTGGCGCGCCGCCGGCGGCGACATCCGCACGATCGTGTGCACCCACTCGCACCCCGACCACTCGCCCGGCGCCGCGCCGCTGCAGGCGATGTGCACCCGGGCCGGGCGCAGCGCCCCCCCCATCCTGGGCCTGCCATCGGCCCCCACGGCGCGCGCTGCCAGCGCATTCACGCCCGACCGCTTGCTACAAAACAATGAGCTGCTCACGCTGGAAGGACAAGCGCCAGAGGGCAAAATCACCCACACCCTGCAGGTGATCCACACCCCGGGCCACGCGGCCAACCACCTGTGCCTGCTGCTCGTGGAAGACGCCCTGCTGTTCAGCGGCGACCACATCCTCAACGGCAGCACCACCGTGGTGGACCCACCCGACGGCAACATGGCCGACTACCTCGACTCTCTGGACAAGCTCGATGCGGTCTGCGCCGCACATGGCGTGGAGTTCATCCTGCCCGCGCACGGCTATGTGCTGGGCGACGCGCGCGGCGCGATCGCCAGGCTCAAGGCCCACCGCCTGGCGCGCGAGGCCAAGGTGCTGGCCGCCATGCAGGCGCTGCCCCAGGGCAGCGTGGACGACTGGGTGCAGCATGCGTATGACGACGTGCCCCCGCGCATGTGGCCCGTGGCCCAGCGCTCGCTGCTGGCGCATGTAGAGCGAATAAGAATGCTCGCCCCCTGAGTCGCCTGCGGCGCCTTCCCCCATCCGGGGGACGACGCCCTCGCTGCGGGGCGGCCTTGCTTGGCGTCCCTGGCGGAGAGAGCGCCCGCTGCACGCGCCACGAACAACAAGAGGCGTGCCCACACAATCCATCCAACAAAGAAAGCCGCCCCCACCCATGAATGACAAAAACCCTGACCCCACCCACATCCGCCTGGCCAAACGCGTGGCCGAGCAACTGAACTGCTCGCGCAGCACGGCCGAGCAATTCATCGAAGGCGGCTTTGTGAGCGTGGACGGCCAGGTGGTGGAAGCCCCGGGCGCGCGCGTGCGCCCCGACCAGGCCGTGGCGGTGGCCAAGGACGCCAGCCTGCTGGAGCTGACCCCGGTGACCTTGCTGCTGCACAAGCCGGTGGGGTTTGAAGCGGGCCTGGGCCTGCCCGCCGGGCCAGCGGCGCACGCCAGCCGCAGCCAGGGCGCCACGGCCGCCAGCACGCTGCTGGGCGCTGCATCCCACCTGGCCGAGGACGCCTCGGGCATCCGCGTGCTGCTGCGCCATTTCAGGCAGCTCGAATGCTTCACCCCGCTGCCCACCGAGGCCAGCGGCCTGGTGGTCTACACCCAGGACAAGCGCATCGCGCGCAAGCTGGCGGAAGACATCGAGTCGCTGGAGCAGGAATGCATCGTCGAGGTGAAGGGCGATATCGCACCGAACGGGCTGCAGCGCCTGTGCCACGGCCTGTCGTTCAACGGCCGCCCGCTGCCGCCCATCAAGGTGAGCTGGCAAAGCGAGACGAAACTGCGCTTTGCGCTCAAGGGCATCCGCCCCGGCCAGATCCCGGCCATGTGCGACGCCGTGGGCCTGGCCGTGGTCGCCTTGAAGCGCATCCGCATCGGCCGCGTGCCGCTGGCCAAGGTGCCCGAGGGGCAGTGGCGCTATCTGCAGCCCTGGGAGAAGTTCTGACTCCCCCTGAGTCGCCTTTGGCGCCATCCCCCTGAGGGGGACGCACCCGGTGGCCTGGCAAAGCCAGTTCCACGGGTGCGCTGGCAGAGGTGCGCCAGTTGCCGGCGGCGGGGCGGGGCGGGCCGAACCACCGCCAGAACGATTGCTACCAAAAACATAGCTATCAGCGCTTGATGGAAAGGCGCCAGAGGCCCATCTGGCTCGATATTTTTTCCACAGACCGCTGCTACACTGCGCCACAAACAGGAGGGAGTCCATGAGCCAAGTTCCATCAGACAGAGACGGCGCCGCCGGGCCGATGTCCACGTTCATGCCGCAGAACATCGACGCGCATCCGCTCGAATTCACCGGCAGCGGCGGCGAGTATTTCCGGGTGTGGATCGTCAACGTGCTGCTGTCCATCGTCACGCTGGGCATCTACACCCCCTGGGCCAGGCGCCGCACCGCGCAGTACTTCTACAGCCACACGCTGGTGGCGGGCAGCCCCCTCGAATTCACCGCGCAGCAGCGCAAGATGGTGATGGGCTTCGTGCTGCTGGTGCTGCTCACGCTGGCCTACAACATCGCCGCCAATACCGGACAGGACGCGGCCGTGGGCGTGTTCCTGCTGACCGGCGCCGTGCTCTCGCCCCTGATCTGGGGCAGCGCCATGCGCTTTCGGCTCGGAGCCACGCGCTGGCGCGGGCTGCGCCTGCAGTTCACCGCCAGCTGGAAAGAGGTCTACATCGCCAGCTGGCCCATGTTCGCGCTGGCGCTGGTGTGGTTCGGCGTGTTCTTCGGCATGCAGGTGCTGTCACCCGGACTGGCCGAGGCGCTCCAGGCCGCCGAGGAAGAAACCACCAAGCGGTCCCTGCCCGCCTTCACCCCCGCCATGGGCGGCCTGCTGCTGCTGGGCCTGGTGCTGACGGTGCTGTGCTTCATCCGCCTCGAATACAACTACAAGAGCCTGCTGGTGCTCAAGGCCCAGGTGGGCGCAGAAAAAGGCCGCTGGAAGCCGGTGTACATGGATTTCGTGAAGGTGTGGCTGGCCACGGTGGCCGTGTTCATCCTGTGCGTGGTCGGCATCTCGGCGCTGATCGGCATCCTGGCGGGCAGCTCCATCGCGCTGGTGGCCAGCCAGAGCGACCGCATGGGCCTGTGGCTGTTCGTGGTGATCATCGTGTCGATCGTGGCGGGCATCTTCATGCTGATCCTGGCCTCGGCCCCCGCCCGCGCGTACCGCGAGGCACGCATGTTCCAGCTGATGTGGAACAACACCGGCGTGAGCCACGTGGCACGGTTCAAGTGTCACCTGAAGAGCGGGCGCTACGTGTGGCTGCGCATCAAGAACATGCTGCTCACCCTGCTCACGCTGGGGCTGTACCGTCCGTTTGCGCGGGTGAGCGAATACCGCATGAAATGCGAATCCGTCACCCTGCATGTCAAGGGCGGCGTGGAACAGGTGGCGGGCGCCATGGTGCGCCAGCAGCAAGGCGGCCTGGGCGATGCGCTGGCCGATGCGGCGGGCCTGGACCTGATTGGATAGCGGGTAGAGGGCATCCCCCTGAGGCGCTTCGCGCCCCGGTGCGTCCGGCCAGGGCGGCCGCTCGCCCGTGCCGCCGCCAGTTTCACCGGCCCCGGGGCCACCTACAACGTGATGGATGACTGACATGAACGACCCCCTTCACGCTGCATCCCTCGTGCCTGGCCGCTGGTTCGACGGCCAGAGCAGCAGAGCCCGCCCCGTGATGGTGGGCCTGCGCCCCACGCCGCGGGGCCCGTCGCTGGTGCTGCACCCGCTCTCGCAGCCAGGCGCCGCGCCGGCCGTGTTCGCCTGCAAGGATGTGGGCTGGCCGGAGGCCTGGAACGAGCGCAAGCCCCAGCCCCGCGTGGTCGTGGACCTGCGGGACCACGGCAGCCTGGAGATCGATGCCGTGAACGACTGGCGCGCCGCCCTGGCCGCCGCTGGCGAACGCCCGGGCCTGGCCCAGCGCATGCAGACCCGCTGGCCCGTGCTGCTGGGCGTGGTGGCGGTGGCGGCCATCGGCCTCACGCTGTTCTACCGCTACGGCACCCCCTGGGCCGCCACGCAGCTCACGCGCTTTGTACCCCTGTCCTGGGAAACCAGCGTGGCCGAGAACGTGCTGCGCCAGATGGACGGCGGCACGCTCAAGCCCAGCAAGCTCCCCAGGGAGCGGCAGGAGCAGCTCAAGGCGCGCTTTGACGCCCTGGTGCAGCACACACCCCCCGGCCTGCGGCGCTACCCCGGCTACCAGCCTCCCCTGAGCCTGGAATTCCGCTCGGGCATGGGCGCCAACGCCTTTGCGCTGCCGGGCGGCAAGGTGGTGATGACCGACGGCATCGTGAAGGCCGCCGCCGACAAGGGACTGGACGACAACGCGCTGGTGGGCGTGCTGGCGCACGAAATCGGCCATGTGGTGCAGCGGCACACCACGCGCATGGTGGTGCAGCAGGGCGTGCTCAGCATGGGCCTGGGGCTGGCGCTGGGCGATGTGTCCGGCATTGTCTCCACCGGTGCCTCGGTGCTCACGGGGCTGGCCTACAGCCGCAGCCACGAGCGCGAAGCCGACTGCTACGCCATCGCGGTGATGGGCCAGGCAGCCCTGCCCACGGCGCCCATGGGCCAGCTGCTGCTGGCCATCGCGAAGGATGAAGAAGAAGCAGAAGAGGAAGAAGACAACAAGAAAAAGGAGAAAGCAGGCCAGGACCAGGCGGCCACAGCGGCCGAACCCGGCGCCAGCAGCCCGGAGCGCTCGCGCAAGCGCAAGATGGCGGAAGACATGGCGTCGCACCCGGTCTGGTCGCTGCTCAGCAGCCACCCCGACACCGTGGAGCGGGCCACGGAGCTGGAGAAGGGGCATGCGCCCCACTGCGCGAAAGGCTGAGCGCGCCGTGGCGTGCTCCGCGCCGGGCACGACCGGCACATCAGCGCCTACATCAGGCTGAGGCTGGGGGAAATAAAGTGTGAAGCGCGCCGATAAGCCGGATTCTGTGCACCACGGTTGCCCGCAGTGTGACCGCCATTAATCTGGGCCGGGTGTCGCCACCACGGCTCGGTGCTACCTACCCGCCAGCTCTGCGGAACCACATCAACGCTGGCCTACTTGGTATTGCTGCGCGTAGAGATTGCCCGTTTCACCCCGAGCGGGCTTGCCCGCTCGGGGTGGCTGTTCGGACCCGGCTTGCGCCGGGTTCGGACAGCTCTCGCTGTCCTCTCGCCAGCTTGCGCTGGCGCCTCACAGAACACTCCGTGGCAGGTAGTTTCCACCCGGACTCGTCTCTGTTGCTCTGATCCTCACCTCACGGTGGGCAGCCGTTAGCTGCTACGCTGTCCTGTGCAGTCCGGACGTTCCTCCAGTGCCTGGTTTCCCAGATTGCACCAGCGGCGGTCTGGCGCGCTTCACGGGGTGGATTATCCTAGAAACGGCAGTTGAATGCGCCCGTCAGTGCCGTGATCGGTGCGTCAGGCAAGGCGAGACGACGCTGCAGGCTCTTGCCTGCAAGGAGGAGCAACGCCGCATGGCACGCCGAGCGCGGTGCTGGCGGGTGTATAGCGTGCCCATCCAACCAGTGAACGCCATCGAAGCAGCACATACCTGACTTCAGATGGCAAGTTGAAGGAAACCAAGCGGTCAACTGCCGTTTCTAGGATTACTGCCCAGAGGCACTCGCGCGATCCCAGTCGAGGCCAAAACGCGCCAGGTACTTGCGCAGCCGGTCCGCATCGTTGACCACCGTGCGCTGCGTGCGCGAGGCCTGGAACAGCTGGCGCCCCGCGTCCGACAGGGTGCGGGCCTGGCGGCACACCTGCAGCACGGCCGCCAGTTGCAGCTGGTCGAACAGGTCCAGGGCGTGCACCGCTTCCTCGCCCAGCAGGTCCGCCAGATCGCCGCGGCCCACCGCGCCGGGCATGGACGCCAGACCGCTGCGCGCATCGCTGGCGGGCTGCCACAGCCAGCGCAGGCGCGCGATCTCGGCCTCGACCAGGGGCAGGCCGATGCGGCCGCTGTCGGCCAGCGTGGCCAGGCGCGTGACGCTGGCCGAGAGGTCGCGGAAGTTGCCCGTCCACAGCGCCTCGGGCGACTGGGCATAGCGCAGGTAGGCCGCGCGCGCCTCGTTGGAAAAGCGCACGCCGCGGCCCAGCTCGGCGCCTGCGCGGGCCAGCTGGTGGTCCACGTTGGGCTCGATGTCCTCGGGCCGCCGCGCCAGGCCCGGCAGCACATAGCTCCAGAGGTTGATGCGCGCATACAGGTCTTCGCGAAAACGCCCTGCCGTCACCTCGGTGCGCAGGTCGCGGTTGGTACCCGCGATGAGCTCGAAGTCGCTGGCCACCTCGCGGTCGCTGCCCAGGGGGTAGAAGCGCTTTTCCTCCACCGCCTTGAGCAGCATGGCCTGCTCATCGAGGCCCAGTTCGCCGATCTCGTCGAGGAACAGCACGCCCTTGTGCGCCGTGCGCAGCAGGCCCGCGCGGTCGGCCGCCGCACCGGTGAAGGCGCCTTTCTTGTGGCCGAACAGCGTGGACGCCGCGCCGTCGCCATGCAGCGTGGCGCAGTTCACTTCCACGAACTCGCCCTCCACCTGGTGGCGCGACTTCTTCAGCTCGAACATGCGCCGCGCCAGGTGCGACTTGCCCGCGCCCGTGGGCCCGGTGAACAGGATGGGCGCACGCGAGCGCACCGCCACGCGCTCCACCTCGTCGATCAGCGCGTTGAAGCGCGCGTTGCGCGTGGCGATGCCGCTCTTGAGGAACTGCACCGCGTCCTGCTGCTCGGCGCCGAAGCGCTGGGCGATCCCGTCGTAGCGCGACAGGTCCAGGTCGATCAGCGTGTAGCTGCCCGGATCGCCCATCTGCTGGCGTTTGGGCGGCGAGGTCTGCGCCAGCACGCCTGGAATGCGGCGCGATTCCACCAGCAGGAACAGGCAGATCTGCGCCACGTGGGTGCCGGTGGTGATGTGCGTCCAGTACTCCTCGCGCCCGGTGTCGAAGCGGTAGGCCTGCGCCCAGTCAAACAGCCTGGCATACACCTCGCCAAAGTCCCACGGGTCGGCAATGGGCAGGGGCGCCAGATTCACCGTGGTCTCGGGCGAGGCGATGGCCATGTCGGCGCGCACCTGCTGCGCCAGGTCCTGATGGGGCGGCGTGTAGAGCAGCTCCAGCCGCTCGATCACCACGTCCTCATGCTGCACCAGCGACACCGTGGGGCGCCACTTTTCCCACCGCCCCGCGCCCCTGCCGGCGTCGAGCTGGGTGCCCAGGAAACCGATGACGACTTTGTTTTTGCGCATTCCATTTATCTATTCAACTAGCTTTCATTCTAGTTACTTCATGCACCTCGAATAGACCAAAAAACAATCGAAGAAATTTCCCCTTACAAATCAACGACTTGAAAGAAATCGAACCACAAGCCACAGGCTGGCACGCATCTGGCAATAAAGAAGACATCCAGCGCAAGCGGTGACCGCTCACAGGCCGGGGTTAGGACACACGTTCGCCCCGCCGGTGCAGGGAATCCGGAGCCTCAGGGCTCTTGTCGATTCCCCGCATGCCGCACGCCGCAAACGCTGGGTAACGGCACGGCCGTGGTAGCCATCCCGCAAGGGATGCCTGGTTCGACTCCAGGCGTGCCTCCATTGGTAGCTCATTGGTAGAGCAACCCCGCAAGGGGTCTGTTGCAGGTTCGATTCCTGCCCAAGGCCGCAAGGCCAGCACTTGGAAGTAACGGTCGAAAGACCACCCGCCGAACGCGGGGAGTTGCCCCAGGGTGGCGTTTTTTGGGAACGCCACCGCAAGGCAAGGCCCCGTCAGCCGGTGGCGGTTTGTGCCAGCACCCGGCACGGCCCGCGCCCGCAGCCAGCCACGCTGCCGCCCTGCTTGCAGGGCAGCAGCCACGGCGCACTGCAAGGCCCGAGGTTGTGCCCCCTGGCACCCCGCCATCGCTGTAACGGCACCCTGATTGCAATGACAGCGAAGTAACGACAACGACAGAACAAGGAGAAGAAAAATGACGAAGTTGATCCAACGCACCACCGTGAAGAAGAACGAACGCGCCCTGCTGCTGCGCAACGGCAGCTTTGACCGCGTGCTCCACAGCGGCACGCACTGGCTGTTTGCCGGCATGGACCAGCTGCGCGTGGAGACCTTCGCCCTGGAGCAACCCGCCTTCACCCACGGCCTGGCCGACTACCTGATGGCGCAGGAACCCGCCGTGGTGGCGGCAGAGTTTGTGCAAGTGAACCTGTCGGAACAGCAAGTAGGCCTGCGCAGCGAGAACGGCGTGCTGGTCGAGGTGCTGCCGCCCGGCACGCGCCGCCTCTATTGGAAAGGCCTGGTGGAGGTGAGCGTGCAGGTGATCGACCTGCAGGCAGGCCCCGAGCTGCCCGCCGCCCTGGTGGCGCGCCTGACGCAAACGCAACTGCGCCAGCGCAGCGTGGCCGGATTGACCGGCGTGCTGCAGGTGCAGGTGCCCGAGGGCCAGTGCGCGCTGCTCTCCATCGACGGCAAAGTGGATCGGCTGCTGCCTGCAGGCGCCTACGCGTTCTGGAAGTACGGCCGCACCATCGCCGTGGAGCTGGTGGACCTGCGCCTGCAGGCCGTGGAGGTCTCGGGCCAGGACATCATGACCCGCGACAAGGTGAGCCTGCGGCTGAACCTGTCTGCCACCTTTCGCACCACCGATGTGCTGCGCGCCTTCGCCCAGCTGCAAAAGCCCGCCGACTACCTGTACCGCGAGCTGCAGTTCGCGCTGCGCGCCGCCGTGGGCACCCGCACGCTCGATGAGCTGCTGGAGAGCAAGACGGTGATCGACGACGTGGTGACCGCGCACATGGCCGCCAAATTGCAGCCCTTCGGCATGCAGCTGGAGAGCGTGGGCGTGAAGGACATCGTGCTGCCCGGCGAGATGAAGGCCATCCTGACCCAGGTGGTGCAGGCCCAGAAGCAGGCCGAGGCCAACGTGATACGCCGCCGCGAGGAAACGGCTGCCACGCGCTCGCTGCTCAACACGGCGAAGGTGATGGAGGACAACCCCGTCGCCCTGCGCATGAAAGAACTGGAGACGCTGGAGCGCGTGGCCGAGCGCATCGACAAGATCTCGGTGTTCGGAGGCCTGGACCAGGTGCTGAACGGCCTCGTGAAGATGCGCTGAGAAAAATGGAAAAAATGGAAAAGCAGGAACTGCCATGAAAAACAAGAAACTGACAGCGAGAGCAAAGCGCCTGCAGCGGGACACCGCATCCGCCACCTGCGCATCCGTCGGCCTGGACCCGGCGGTGTACAGCGCGGCCTTGCGCTACCTCTTCGACCGCCCCGTGCCCGACAAGAGCGGGCAGGAGTGGTATTGGCTGATCGACGAGCCGGAGTTCGACGCCACGCCACTGCAATGGACACACATCCAGACCGTGCTGTTCGCCAACGCGGGCACCGACCTGGCGCCCTACAGCGACGAGCAGGTGGGCATGGGCCTGAACCATGTGATGAGCAACAACGCGGGCGACATCCCGCACATGGCGAACGACCCCTCGGTGCCCTTGTCCGACGCGATGCGCATGATGCGGGCCCTGCCCACCTTGTGGCGCGACTGCCTCGGCCCGCGCCTGGACACCGGGCCGAGCCCCATCGGGAGCCGAAGCGACCGCCTCTACTTCGTGAGCTACATGTGGTTTGACGTGTGGCCCACGTTCTGGAACGCCAAGGACATCCCTGAATGGCGCGACGCGATGTGGCAGGTGTTCTGCGAGATGCTGGCGATGCCGTTCAGGGCCGCACAGGAGTCCGCATTGCACGGGATCGGCCACGAGGGCGTGCGCCTGAAGCGGCCCAAGGAACTGCAGGCGCACATGGACGCCTTCATCCGCCAGGTGAAGAACGACGACGAACTGAAGAACTACGCCCAGGCCGCAGCGCGCGGAATGGTGCAATGAACAACAAAATGCGAAAGAACAATATGACCAACAACAACTACGAACAATACGAAGTGCCGAACGGCGTGCCCGTGAAGATGTGGACGAACGGTGTGCCCGTGGAAGAAGAAGCCCGGAACCAGCTGCGCAACATCGCGCGCCTGCCCATCGTGTTCAAGCACGTGGCGGTGATGCCCGACGTGCACCTGGGAATCGGTGCCACCATCGGCTCGGTGGTGCCCACGCTCAAGGCCATCATTCCCGCCGCGGTGGGGGTGGACCTGGGGTGCGGAATGATGGCATGCAAGACCACGCTGACCGCCAGCGACCTGCCCGACAACCTGGCCGGTGTGCGCGCCGCCATCGAGCGCGCCGTGCCGGTGGGGATGACGCCCAAGCGCTTTGGCCGCGACAAAGGCAGCTGGGATACCCCGCCCGCCGAGACAGATCGCGCCTGGGCTGCGCTGGTGGACGAGTTCGAGGAAATCTGCGAGGCGCACCCGCGCATCAAGAACACCAACAACTACAAGCACCTGGGAACGCTGGGAACGGGCAACCACTTCATCGAGATCTGCCTGGACGAACACCAATCCGTGTGGGTGATGCTGCACTCGGGCTCGCGCGGGGTGGGGAACGCCATCGGCACCCACTTCATCGAGCTGGCCAAGAAGGACGCCGAGATGAACCAGCGCAACCTGCCCGACAAGGACCTGGCGTACTTCGAGGAAGGCGCGCGGTACTTCGGCGACTACGTGAAGGCCGTGGGGTGGGCGCAGAAGTTCGCCGCCGCCAACCGCGAAGTGATGATGGGCCGGGTGATTGCCGCGCTGCGCAAGGTGATCACCAAGCCGTTCGAGACGCACGTGGAAGCCGTGAACTGCCACCACAACTACGTGCAGCGCGAAACGCACTTCGGGCAGGACGTGTTCGTGACCCGCAAGGGCGCGGTGAGTGCCGAGCAGGGCAAGCTGGGGATCATCCCGGGGAGCATGGGGGCCAAGAGCTTCATCGTGCGCGGAAAAGGCCACCCCGAGAGCTTCAACAGCTGCAGCCACGGCGCGGGCCGCACCATGAGCCGCACCAAGGCCAAGAAGATGTACACCGTGGCCGACCAGATCGCCGCGACCCAGGGCGTGGAATGCCGCAAGGACGCCGACGTGATCGACGAGATCCCGATGGCCTACAAGGATATCGACGCGGTGATGGCGGCGCAGCAGGACCTGGTGGAGGTGGTGTACACGCTCAAGCAGGTGGTGTGTGTGAAGGGGTGAAAAGCATGAACGTCTACAAAGAGCAGGTGGAAACACTCCAGAACCTGATGATTTCACGAGCAACCGGCAACGACGAAAACGACGCCGACTATGTGAGGCTCAGACAGGTCGTGTTGTCCGAGACGCGATTTGACTCACTGGTTCCAAGCTTCGTGAGAACCTGCCGAAGCCTGCCCCAGTTTTGGCAATTTGTAAAAGGCAAATACGCCAAATATGCCGAGCGAAGAGACTACATATGGGGCGAGTTTCGCCCCCTTTTGGAGAGGATTGAATCAGATCAGGACTATCCCGCCGATTCATTGGTCTCTGGAGCCGTCGAAAAAATGAACTCAGCGTACGCCCAAGCGATATGGTCGAAGGCACTTGATCGGAGGGCGGCCGATCCAGAGGGTGCTATCACACTGGCTCGAACACTTCTTGAGTCGGTATGTAAGCAAATTCTTGACGAGTGCAACGTTGCGCATGACGACAACCCAGACATGAACAAGCTGTATCGGCTCACAGCAGAGGAGCTGCGAATAGCGCCATCCCAACACACCGAACAAGTTTTCAAACAAATCTTGGGGGGGTGCACGGCAGTCGTTGAGGGCCTAGCAGCGCTTCGGAATCGCTTGGGCGATGCCCACGGAAAGGGGAAAGTAGGCATTCGACCTGCAGCGAGGCATGCAGAACTGGCAGTCAATCTCTCAGGCGCGCTAGCTATCTATTTACTTGCTACGTATGAAGCCCGCAAGGATGTGCCGACTTAACGTGATCGGCTTCAAACGATCCTTGATGGAAAAACAAAAAACTATCTCACGAAGATGCACTCACTCACCCTCGACGGCTCCACCGGCGAAGGCGGCGGCCAGATCCTGCGCACCGGCCTGGCCCTTTCCATGGCCACCGGCCGGCCGCTGCACATCACGCGCATCCGCGCCGGGCGGCCCAAGCCGGGACTGATGCGCCAGCACCTGGCCTGCGTGCAGGCGGCCACCGCCGTGTGCGGCGGGCAGGCCGAGGGGGCGGAGCTGGGCTCCCAGACGCTGCGGTTCACGCCGGGCGCGGTGCGTTCTGGCGACTACCGCTTTCAGATCGCCACGGCGGGCAGCTGCCTGCTGGTGCTGCAAACGGTCTTGCCCGCGCTGATGCTGGCCGACGGCGAGAGCCGTGTGCAGCTGTCGGGCGGCACGCACAACCCGATGGCGCCGCCGTTTGACTTTCTGGAACGGGCGTTTGCGCCGCTGGTGCGGCGGCTGGGGGTGGGGCTGGATCTGCAGTTGCAGCGGCGGGGCTTCTACCCCGCCGGGGGCGGCGAGGTGCTGGCGCACATCACGCCCCCAGCCCAGACCCTGGCCCCGGTGGACGTGCTGGAGCGCGGCACGCTGAAGACCGGGTGGGCCGATGCGCTGGCGCCCGGCCTGGCCCGCAACATTCCCTACCGGGAGCTGGAGACCCTGGGCCAGCGGATGGGCTGGACCTTTGAAGCAGGCCAGTTGCGCCAGCCGCCCACGCGCCAGAACGAGGGGCCGGGCAATGCGCTGATCGCCACGCTGGAGTACGAGCACGTCACCGAAGTGTTCTGCCAGCTGGGCGCGCGCAGCTTGTCGGCCGAGCAGGTCGCCAAGCGGCTGGTGGACGAGGTGCGCGCCTACCAGCGCAGCACGGGCGCCCTGGGCCCGCACCTGGCGGACCAGTGGATGCTGCCGCTGGCCCTGGCGGTGTGGCGCAGCGGGCAAGCCGCGCGCTACACCTGCACCGAGGTGACGCAGCACACGGCCACCAATGCGCAGACCATCGCGCTGGGCCTGCCGGTGCGGGTGCAGACCACGCCGGTGGACGAGGCCATGCGGGTCGAGATCACACCGGCGTAGCCCGCCCCCCGGGCCCGCCGCGCGGCCGGGGCCGGGGACAACCCCTGCCGGCCGCCCGCAACCCACAGGCCCCGGCATATCCATATCACCCAGACAGCAGAACAAGTGGTTCAGAATGCGCGTCACACCCCTCTTTGCACCTCACAGGAGACGCCATGAAAGTTGACAACATTCTGCAAACCATCGGCCACACGCCCCACGTGCGCATCAACCGCCTGTTTGGCCCGGCGGCCAACGTGTGGGTGAAGTCCGAGCGCAGCAACCCCGGCGGCTCCATCAAGGACCGCATCGCGCTGTCGATGGTGGAAGACGCCGAGAAGTCCGGCGCCCTGCAGCCCGGCGGCACCATCATCGAGCCCACCTCGGGCAACACCGGCATCGGCCTGGCGCTGGTGGCGGCCGTCAAGGGCTACAAGCTCATCCTGGTGATGCCCGACAGCATGAGCATCGAGCGCCGCCGCCTGATGCTGGCCTACGGCGCGCAGTTCGACCTGACCCCGCGCGAAAAGGGCATGAAGGGCGCGATCGCCCGCGCACAGGAGCTGCAGGCGCAGACGCCGGGCTCGTGGATTCCCCAGCAGTTCGAGAACCCCGCCAACATCGACGTGCATGTGCGCACCACGGCGCAGGAGATCCTGGCGGACTTCCCCGACGGCATCGACGTGCTGATCACGGGCGTGGGCACGGGCGGCCACATCACGGGCGTGGCGCGGGTGCTCAAGGCCAGGTTTGCGAACCTCAAGGTGTTCGCGGTGGAGCCCACGGCATCGCCGGTGATCTCGGGCGGCGCGCCGGCGCCCCACCCCATCCAAGGCATTGGCGCGGGGTTCATCCCCAAGAACCTCGACACCAGCCTGCTCGACGGCGTGATCCAGGTCGATGCCGAACCCGCCCGCGAATACGCACGCCGCTGCGCGCGTGAAGAAGGCATCCTGGTGGGCATTTCGTCGGGCGCCACGCTCGCCGCCATTGCGCAGAAGCTGCCCGAGCTGCCTGCGGGCGCCAAGGTGCTGGGCTTCAACTACGACACGGGCGAGCGTTATCTGTCGGTGGAGGGGTTCCTGCCTGCATAAGTTGCCCCCCGAGGCGCAACCGCTTGGTGCCACCGCCAGAGGCGGTGTCTCTTCGATGCCGTCCAAGCCTGCGCAGGCAGGCTTGGAGCCGCGGCGTCTCAGCCCCCAGGGGGACGCACCCGGTGGCCTGGCAGAGCCAGTTCCACGGGTGCACTGGCCTGGGGCGCGCCAGTTTCCAAGGTGCTGCGGGGCGGCCGGCCCCTGGTGCCAGCCCTGAACCCAGCACGTAGCCAAGGCACGGGTTCAGGGCCGAAAGCCTTTTTCGGCCAGCGCAGCACACACCCACGGCCAGCCGTCCTACAGCGGCGGCGCACTGCGGCCCCAACAATCGTTTCACCCTTCGGCCCGCCCCTGGCGGCGCCCCGCGCCGGAGGGCCCCACAACGATTGTTTGCCCATGGACACCCTCCCCTCACAACCCATCGCGTTCAAGGTGCTCACCGTGAACGTGCACAAGGGCTTCACCACCTTCAACCGGCGCTTCATGCTGCACGAGCTGCGCGAGGCGGTGCGCAGCGTGGCGGCGGACCTGGTCTTTCTGCAGGAGGTGCAGGGCACGCACCACCGCCATGCCAGCCGGCTCGCCAACTTTCCGCAGGTGCCGCACTACGAGTTCCTGGCCGACACCATCTGGTCGCAGTACGCCTATGGGCGCAATGCCGTGTATGACAACGGCGACCACGGCAACGCCCTGCTGTCCAAGTTCCCCATCACGCACTATGAGAACCATGACATCTCGATCAGCGGGCCCGAGCGGCGCGGCATGCTGCACTGTGTGCTGCAGCCGCCCGGCCACCACCTGCCCGTGCATGCCGTGTGCGTGCACCTGGGGCTGCAGGAGGCCCACCGCCAGCGCCAGCTGCAGCGGGTGTGCGAGCTGCTCAAGACCTTCCCGCCCGGCGAGCCCGTGGTGCTGGCCGGCGACTTCAATGACTGGCGCCACCGCGCGCACGCCATCCTGCAGCGGGGGGCGGGCCTGCAGGAGGTGTTCGTGCAGGCCTTCGGCCGGGCGGTGCGCACCTTCCCCGCGTCCATGCCGCTGCTCGCGCTGGACCGCATCTACGTGCGCAACGCGGCCGTGCATGCGCCCCTGTCGCTGCCGCGCAAGCCCTGGGACAAGCTTTCGGACCACGCACCCCTGGCGGCGGAGATCCTGCTATGAGCCTATCTTCCCGCTCGTTTCGCGCACCACGCTCATCCCGCTGGGTGCCGGGCAACCACTTCGATCTGCTGGAAAACGGCGAGGAGTTTTTCCCCCGGGTGTTCGGCGCGATTGAAAAGGCACGGCGCGAAGTGCTGCTGGAGACCTTCATCCTGTTCGAGGACAAGATCGGCCAGGAACTGCACGCCGCCCTGCTCGCGGCCGCCCGGCGCGGCGTGGAAGTGCATGTGCTGGTGGACGGGTTCGGCTCGCCCGACCTGTCCGACGGCTTCGTGGGCAGCCTGGTCGAGGCGGGCGTGCGCTTTCGCATCTTCGACCCGGGCCGCCGCTTCATGGGCCAGCGCCTGAACATGCTGCGCCGCATGCACCGCAAGATGGTGGTGGTGGACGGCGAGCTGGGGTTCATCGGCGGCATCAACTACTCGGCCGACCACGTGGCGGATTTCGGCCCTGAGGCCAAGCAGGACTACGCCGTGCAGGTGCGTGGCCCCATCGTGGCGCAGATGCACCATTTCCTTCGCGAGGCCGTGCAGGAGGGCGCGCAGCGCCGGCGCCCGGGCGGCGCGGCCGCCACGGGGCGGCCCCACGCGGGCACCGCCCATGCCATTTTCGTGACCCGCGACAACCACGACCACCGCAGCGACATCGAACGCCACTACCGCGTGGCCCTGCGGTCGGCACGCCACCGCGTGGTGATCGCCAATGCGTATTTCTTCCCGGGCTACCGCTTCATCCGCGAGATGCGGCGCGCCGCCAAACGCGGGGTCGACGTGCGGCTCATCCTGCAGGGCCAGCCCGACATGGCCATCGTGCGCACGGCGGCCAGCATGCTCTACGACCACCTGCTGCGCGCGGGCGTGCAGGTGTATGAATACTGCGAGCGGCCCCTGCACGGCAAGGTGGCGCTGGTGGACGACGAATGGTCCACCGTCGGCTCCAGCAACCTCGACCCGCTGAGCCTGTCGCTCAACCTCGAGGCCAACGTGATCATCCAGGACCGCGGCTTCAACGCCCAGCTCCATCGCCGCCTGGCGCGGCTGATGGAGAACAACTGCCGGCAGATCGAGGCCCCGCCGCCGGGGCGGCTGGACGGCCTGCGCCTGCTGCGCAGCTACGTGGTCTTCCACCTGATGCGGTGGTTTCCCACCTGGGCCGGCTGGCTGCCCCGCCACGAGCCCACCATCACCATGGTCCGCAAGGCGCCGGCCCCCGCGCAGCCCGCGGGCGATGCCGCCGGCAACGGCAACGGCACCAACAACAACAGCAGCGCGGGCGTGGCCGCCTAGGCGGCCCCGGCATCCCATGGCAGCCACCACCACGACCCCGCGCCACCCGGCCCTGCCGCCCCTGGCCGCGGGCAGGCAGGCCCCCGGCGCCCCTTCCGGCTGGCGCGGCCTCACCCAGCGCCCCTGGTGGCCGTGGCTCACGCGCGGCCTCGCGGCGGCGTTCTTCGGGGGGGTGGCCTGGCTCATCTTCCGGCAGGCGCGCCTGGTGGACTGGCCCGCCGTGTTGCGCGCCCTGCAGGCGTTGCCCGCCAGCGCGCTCGCCGTGGCGGGAGCGCTGGCCCTGGCCAGCCATTTCACCTACGGCAGCTTCGACTGGGTGGGCCGCCACTGCAGCGGCCACCGGCTCACGCGCCGCGCGACGCTGGGCATCGCGATGACCAGCTATCCCTTCACGCTCAACCTGGGCTCGCTGATCGGCGGCGTGGGCGTGCGCTACCGGCTGTACGCGCGGCGCGGGGTGGACGCGGGCACCATCGGGCAGGTGGTGGGCACCAGCGTGCTGACCAACTGGGTGGGCTACCTGCTGCTCGCGGCGGTCCTCCCCTGGCTGTGGCAGCCCCCGCTGCTGGCCGGCTGGGCCGCCACGCCATGGCAATGGCGGCTGGGCGGCGCGGTGCTGGGCTGCCTGCCCGTGGCGTACGTGGCGCTGTGCGCCGCGCGCGGCGGACGGGCCCTCACGCTGCGCGGCCACGCCTTTCCGCTGCCCCGGTGGCCCGTGGCCTTGTGGCAGGTGGCGGCGTCGGCCACGAACTGGATGCTCATGGGCGCGGCGCTGTGGACCGTGCTGCAGGGCGCGGTGAGCTACCCCGCCGCGCTCGCCACCGTGCAGCTGGGAGCGGTGGCCGGGCTGGTCCTGCGGGTGCCCGCGGGCCTGGGCGTGCTGGAGGCCGTGGGCGTCGCGCTGCTGGCCCACGGCGCGCTGGGCCAGGACAAGGTGCTGGCGGCCCTGCTGGCGTACCGGGCGCTGTACTACTTCCTGCCCCTGCTGCTGGCCGCGCTGGGCTTTGGCGTGGCCGAGCTGCGCTGGCGCAGGGGCGAGGCCACCGGCGACGGAAGATCCGCATAAAAACCGGTTGCAGCGCTTATCCATCAAGCGGTAGCAGCTATCATTTTTGAAAATCGCCTACCCCAGGCCAAGGGCGCCCACGGCAGGCACGGGGCCGCGCGCCAGCGGCCCGGTAAAATCACGGCCCCACGACTTTGCACCCCGCCCGATCGACACGGGCCCGCAAGACCATGATCCGCCTCTCCGAAATCCGGCTGCCCTTCACGGCGGCCGAAGACCCCGACGCGCTGCTGCGCGCCGCCGCCGCCAGGCTGCTGGGCCTGGCCCCGGCCGACATCACCCACCTGCACGTCTTCAAGCGCAGCTTCGACGCGCGCAAGGTGGAACTGCTGGCGGTGTACATCATCGACATCACCCTCGCCCAGCCAGAGCGCGAGGCCGCGCTGCTCGCGCAGTTCGCGGGCAACCCGCACATCCAGCCCACGCCCGACATGGCCTGGCAGCCCGTGGGCCAGGCCCCGGCCGAGCTGCCCCTGCGCCCCGTGGTGGTGGGCTTTGGCCCCTGCGGGATCTTCGCGGCGCTGGTGCTGGCGCAGATGGGCTTCCGGCCCATCGTGCTCGAGCGCGGCAAGCCCGTGCGCGAGCGCACCAAGGACACCTGGGGCCTGTGGCGCAAGCGCGAGCTGCATGCCGAGAGCAACGTGCAGTTCGGCGAGGGCGGCGCGGGCACCTTCAGCGACGGCAAGCTCTACAGCCAGATCAAGGACCCGCGCCACCTGGGCCGCAAGGTGATGAACGAGTTCGTGAAGGCCGGCGCCCCCGAGGAAATCCTGTACGTGGCCCACCCGCACATCGGCACCTTCAAGCTGGTGAAGGTGGTGGAGAACCTGCGCGAACAGATCATCGCGCTGGGCGGCGAGATCCGCTTCGAGCAGCGCGTGACGGACGTGGTCGTCGAAGGCACCGGGGAGGGCCGCCACCTGCGTGGCCTGAAGGTGCTGAACCAGGCCACGGGCGAGACCACCGACCTGCGCGCCGACCATGTGGTGATGGCCCTGGGCCACAGCTCGCGCGACACCTTTGCCATGCTGTACGACCGCGGCGTCGCCATGGAGGCCAAGCCGTTTTCCATCGGCTTTCGCATCGAGCACCCGCAGGGCATCATCGACCGCGCCCGCTGGGGCCGCCACGCCGGCCACCCGCTCCTGGGCGCGGCCGACTACAAGCTGGTGCACCATGCGCAGAACGGCCGGGCGGTGTACAGCTTCTGCATGTGCCCCGGCGGCACCGTGGTGGCCGCCACCAGCGAGCCGAACCGCGTGGTCACCAACGGCATGAGCCAGTACTCCCGCAACGAGCGCAACGCCAACGCGGGCATGGTGGTGGGGATCGATCCGAGCGACTACCCCACCGATGCCGCCGCCTTCGACACCCATCTGGGCCACACCCACGGCATCGAAGCGCTGCCGCAGGGCCCGTTCCACCCGCTGGCGGGCATCGTGCTGCAACGCCAGCTCGAATCCAACGCCTTCGTGCTCGGCGGGCGCGACTACAGCGCGCCGGGGCAGCTGGTGGGCGACTTCATCCAGGGCACTCCATCGAAGCACCTGGGCGATGTGGAGCCCTCGTACAAGCCCGGCGTGGCCCTGGGCGACCTGCACGCCGCCCTGCCCGGCTACGCCATCGCGGCGCTGCGCGAGGCGCTGCCCGTGTTCGGCCGCAAGATCAAGGGCTTCGACATGCACGACGCGGTGCTGACCGGCGTGGAGACACGCACCTCGTCGCCGCTCAAGATCGGGCGCAATGAAAACCTGCAGAGCCTGAACACCGCCGGCCTGTACCCGGCGGGCGAAGGCGCCAGCTATGCGGGCGGCATCCTGTCGGCGGGGGTGGACGGGATCAAGGTGGGCGAGGCGGTTGCGCGCGCTCTGCTGGGCCGTGCCTGACGTGGTGGTGGCATGCCTGCTGCGCTGACACTGCCCACCCGCGCGCAGTTCGCTGCCGCTACCCTGGCCATGGCCGCCGTGGTGCTGGCTTCCAACATCCTGGTGCAGTTCCCGATCAACGACTGGCTCACCTGGGGCGCGATCACCTACCCGGTCGCCTTCCTGGTGAGTGAGCTGGTCAACCGCGCCCACGGCCCGCAGCAGGCTCGCCGCGTGGCCTGGGTGGGCTTTGCCGTGGCGGTGGCCGCGTCGCTGGTGCTGGCACCTGCGCGCATTGCCATCGCGTCCGGCACGGCGTTTTTGCTGTCGCAATGGCTGGACATCGCCGTGTTCGACCGGCTGCGCCACGGCACCTGGTGGCGCGCGCCGCTGGTGGCCACGCTGATGGCTGCGGTGCTGGACACGGCGGTGTTCTGGAGCATCGCCTTTGCTGGCAGCAACGATCCGTGGGTGACGTGGGCGCTGGGGGACCTGGGGGTGAAGCTGGTGCTGGGCGTGGCGCTGCTGCTGCCGTTTCGGCTGCTGGTGGGCCGGGGCGCCGCGCTCCACACCCGGTCGGGTTGAGCTTGTCGGAACCTGGGTGCGCTCGCAGGCTCGCTGATGGGCAGCATGCCTGGTTGAAGGGCGGAGGCCGGGAGTCGCCCGGCGTGCGAGTAACTTTCTTTCGCGTCGCCGAAAGAAAGTCACCAAAGAAAGGGCGACCCTACAGCCTGCGTCCCCACTCGCCCGCTGGGCGAGCGGGGCAACCTGCGGTGCTCGTGCGGGGGGCGCGCAGTGAGTTCTGCGGCGCACCCCGCAACCGCCCCGACGCAGGTTTGCCCCTTCGCAACGCGAAGGGGTCGCAGACTGGGGGTCGCCTTCTCTTTGGTGACTTTCTCTTGGCGAACCAAGAGAAAGTTACCGCGCCGCCGGGCGCGCACCCCGGCTCCCGCCCTCAATACAGGCATGTCGCATCCATCAGCCAAAGAGCCAACCCAGGCTTCGACAAGCTCAGCCCGCGCAACCTGAAGAGCCCCAACCCCATGCGGCCCCGTCGGCACCACACCCAGCGCCAAGGCCCACGCCTTACTTGCGCTGCAAGAAATCCACCGCCAGCGCCGCCAGCGTGCGCGCACCCACCGGCAGCTGGTCTTCATCGATGTCGAACAACGGCGAGTGGTTGGATGGAGCCTTGTTGAAGTCCGCGCCCTTGGGCGGCGCGCCCAGGAAGTAGAAGAAGCCGGGCGCGACCTTCTGGAACTCCGAGAAGTCTTCCGAACCGCTCACCTTGGGGATGATCATCGCCTTGCCCCCCGTGGCCAGCTTGAGCGCGGGCAGCGAGGCGGCCGTCAGCTCGGCCGGGTTGGTGGTCACCGGGTAGGCCACGGGTCCGAAGCGCACCTTGGCCTTGGCGCCGCTCGACGCCGCGATCTGCTCGGCGGTGGTGGTGATGCGCTTCAAGGCCTCCTGGCGCATGCCCTCGTCGAAGGTGCGCAGGGTGCCCAGCAGCTCCACGTTGTCCGGAATGATGTTGTAGCGCGTGCCGCCGTGGATGGAGCCGATGGTGACCACCGCGGGCTCCTGGCTGATGTTGAGCTGGCGGCTCACCACGGTCTGCAGGCCCAGCACCACCTGGCTGGCCGCCACCACCGGGTCCACCGCGTTCCAGGGCGACGAGCCATGGCCGCCGCGCCCTTCCACCTGGATGCTGATGTTGTCCGATCCGGCCATGAGCGGGCCGCTGCGGTAGCCCACCACGCCGGACGGCAGGTTGGCCGTGATGTGCAGGCCGTAGATGGCCTGCACATCCTTCAAGGCGCCCTCTTCCACCATGGCCTTGGCCCCGAAGCTGGGCACCTTGCCGTTGGCGTCGGCCTCCACGGGCGCGCCTTCCTCGGCGGGCTGGAAGATGAACTTGATGGTGCCGGGCAGCTGGGCCTTCATGCCGGCCAGCGCCTCGGCCGCGCCCATGAGCATGGCCACGTGGGCATCGTGGCCACAGGCGTGCATCACCGGCACTTCCTTGCCCAGATAGCTGGCCTTGACCTTGGAGGCAAAGGGCAGGCCGGTGTTCTCGGGCACGGGCAATGCGTCCATGTCGGCGCGCAGGGCCACCACCTTGCCCGGCAGGCCGCCGCGCAGGGTGCCCACCACGCCGGTGCCGCCCACGTTGGTCTGCACCTCCATGCCCAGTTTCTTCAGGTGCTCGGCCACGAGCTTGGCGGTGCGCACCTCCTGGCCCGAGAGCTCGGGGTGGGCATGGATGTCGCGGCGCCAATTGACCATCTTGGGCGCCACCTTGTTCACGGCGGTGTCGATGGCCTGCAGGCCGGCGGCATCGAGCGCCTGGGCGTGGGCCGAAGAGACGGCGATCAGCCCGCTGGCGGCGAGGCCGGCGGCAAGCGCGATGGCGGAAAGGGGTTTGTGCATGGGCAGATCCATAGGGTGGGTGACAGCTTGCAAGGCTGGAGCAGGGAGCAAAAAGCACGTTCATGCTAAAAGCCGGCACCCTCTTCATGACAAGCGAAAATGGCCATCCAACGAGCCAATACCGCCATGCCGCAGTCACCTTCGTCCTTGCCCCCGAGTCCCGCCAGGCCGCCGGTCTTTCGCGTGGACATTCCGCTGCTGCCAGAGTCCGCCGTGGGCAATGCGCTGCAGTTCATCGACCTGCTGCGCGGCGCCAACCTGCTGGCGGGCCTGCGCATGGGCGCGCAGGCGCCGCGCATGGCCTGGCGGCTGCTCGATGCCGGGGGGCTGCCCCTCGCTCCCCTGCCAGGGCCGCTGGCGGCCTACACGCCAGCCGGGGACACGGCGGCGCCCTCCGCCCCGGCCCACGCGTTGTTCATCCCCTCGTTCCATGCCGCGGACATTCCGGCCATCCGCGCGGTGGCGGCCCGCCACCGCGCGCTGTCGCGGCAGCTGGGCGTCGCGCTCGATGCCGGGCAGAAACTGCTCACGGTGGGCAACGGCGCCTGGCTGGCGGCGCAAAGCGGCCGCCTGAACGGGCGCCAGGCCAGCCTGCCCTGGTTCTACATCGCGGGCTTCGAACGGGACTTCCCGGGCATCGGCCACAGCCTGGGCCGGGACCTGTCGGACGACGGCCCCTGGCTCAGCTGCGCGCTGCCGCACAGCGTGAACCTGCTGGCGATCGCCCTGGTGCGCCACGCGCTGGGTGAGGAACTGGCCGCCGCCTGCGAGACCGTGATGGCGCCGGACCACCAGCGTGCGCGCGCGGCCCTGCAGGCCAACGCGCAGCAGCACATCCCGGCCACGCGCGACAGCACCCTGGCGCGCGCCATCGCCTGGATGGAAGCCCACCTGGACCAGCCGTACTCCCTGGCCCGGCTGGCCGAGGCCGCGTCGGTGAGCACGCGCACGCTGCTGCGGCACTTCCAGCAGGAGCTGTCGCAGTCGCCGCTCGACTACCTGCACGGCCTGCGCTGCCGCCGCGCCAAGGTCATGCTGGAAGTGACGCTGGAGAGCGTGCCCAGCGTCGCCGTGGCCTGCGGCTACGCCGACCCGGCGGCTTTCAGGCGCATCTTCGCGCGCTACACCGGCATGGCGCCGGCGGAGTACCGCAAGCGCCATGCGCTGCGCGCGCCGCGCAGGCGCTGGCGGGTGGAAATATCGTGACCGCCCTGTGGCGCCGGCTTGGCCGCGCCAGCCTTGGACGCCGCGCTTCACTCCAGGGAAGACGCCCTTGTCTAGCGCGGCAGCGCGTTGCCAGCCGGCAGGCGGAACGCCTCCACCAGTTCGGCCAACTGCTGCGCCTGCGCGCGCAGACCCTGCGCGGCGGCGGAGGACTCTTCCACCAGCGCGGCGTTCTGCTGCGTCATCTGGTCGAGCTGCGAGACCGCCTCGCCCACCTGGCTCAGGCCCGTGGTCTGCTCGCGCGCGGCGGTGCTGATCTCGCCAATGATGGTGGCCACCTGCTGCACGGAGCTCACGATCTCGCCCATGGTGCTGCCCGCCGCGTGCACGAGCTTGGCGCCCTCGTCCACCTGGCGCACGCTGTCGCTGATCAGGCCGCCGATCTCCTTGGCCGCCGTGGCCGACCGCTGGGCCAGGCTGCGCACCTCGCCGGCCACCACCGCGAAGCCCCGGCCCTGCTCTCCGGCCCGGGCCGCTTCCACGGCGGCGTTGAGCGCGAGGATGTTGGTCTGGAACGCGATGCCGTCGATCACGCTGGTGATGTCGGCGATGCGGCGGGACGACAGCGCGATGCCATCCATGGTGCCCACCACGCGGTCCACGGCCTCGCGCCCGCGCTGCGCCACGCCGCTGGCGCCCGTGGCCAGGCTGCTGGCCTGCGCGGCGGCGTCGGCGCTGTGGCGCACGGTGGCCAGCAGTTCCTCCATGCTCGCGGCGATTTCTTCGAGGTTGGAGGCCGTGTGCTCGGTGCGGGCCGACAGGTCGCTGTTGCCCGCCGCGATCTCGCTGCTGGCCCCGGCCACGGAAGTGCTGGCCTGGCGCATGCCCACCACCAGAGCGGCCAGGCGTGCCTGCATGCCGCCCAGGCGCGCGAGCAGCGCCTGCAGCTCGTCGCGGTTGCCCGCGCCCGGGGCCGGCACGGCCGAGGTCAGGTCACCTTCGGCGATGCGGTCGGTGACTTCGGACGCACGGGCCAGCGGCCGCAGGATGGAGCGCGACAGCAGCCAGGCACAGGCCAGGCTCAGCAGCAGCCCCACCACGGAACCCGCCGCCAGCAGGGTGATGCCCTGCCGTTCGCTGCGGGCGGCGGCATCGCGGGCCTCGGCCACGCGCTGGCGCTGGAAATCGGCCAGCTGGTTCACGGCCGCCGCATAGGCATCAGCCGCCGGGCGCAGGCGCGTGGCGATGGCGTCGGGCGGCAGGGCCTCGCCGTCCTTGCGGCGCTTGACGAGGTCGTCGCGCACGGTGCGAAAACCATTGCCGGCCTTGTCGATGGCATCGAACAGGGCCTGGGAGTCCGGGTCCGCCGCCAGTTCGTCCAGCCGCTTGCGCACGTCGGCGGACCGGGCCGAGGTGACCTTGCGGTCGGCATCGATGCGGGCCGCGTAGGCGGGGTTGTCGATTTCCAGCAGGGTTTCGGCCCGCACGGAGCTGAGCACCACGATGGCGTGCAGCTCGCGCGCCAGCAGTGCGCGCTCGGAGGAGGCGCCGCCCAGGTCGTCGGCGATGTCCTGCAGCCCCGCCAGCCGCCAGATGCCGACGGCGGCCGACAGCGACATGACCAGGCAGACAACGCCAAAGGCCAGGGCCAGGCGGACCGCAACACGCGCGTGGGAAATGGACATGGAGTGCTCTCGTGGGAATGAAGGTCAATGATGCAACCGCGCGCCGCACGGCATGCGGGCCTGGGTCGCCACCACCTTATCGACACAAGGTGACAAGCCCTTGAGCCTTGCCACGAGGCGGCCTGCCCACCCCACCAACAAAAAGGCCGCCGCGGGGGCTCCCGTGGCGGCCTGCAGGGGCCGAGGCCCGAGCCGGATCAGCCCTGCTACTGCTGCTGCGCGTTCTGCAGCGCGGCAATGCGCTCTTCAATGGGCGGGTGCGTGCTGAACAGCTTGCCGATGCCGCCGGCGATGCCCATGGCGGCCATGCTCTTGGGCAGCTCGGCCGGGTGCATGCCACCCAGGCGGGCCAGGGCGTTGATCATGGGCTGGCGGCGGCCCATGAGCTGGGCGGCACCCGCGTCGGCGCGGAATTCGCGCTGGCGGCTGAACCAGGCCACGATCATGGCGGCCACAAAGCCCAGCAGGATGTCGAGCACGATGGTGGTCACGTAGTAGCCGATGCCGGGGCCCGAGCTGCTCTCGTCGTTCTTGCGCAGGAAGCTGTCCACGGCGTAGCCGATGACACGCGACAGGAACACCACGAAGGTGTTCATCACGCCCTGGATCAGCGTCATGGTGACCATGTCGCCGTTGGCGATGTGGGCCACCTCGTGGCCGATCACGGCCTCGACCTCTTCACGCGTCATGCCCTGCAGCAGGCCGGTGGACACCGCCACCAGCGCCGAGTTCTTGAACGCGCCCGTGGCGAACGCATTGGGGTCGCCCTCGAAGATGCCGACTTCGGGCATGCCGATCTTGGCTTCGGTGGCGAACTTGCGCACGGTCTCGACGATCCAGCGCTCGTCGGGCGAGCCGGAGCCGTCGATCACGCGCACGCCCGAGGTCCACTTGGCCATGGGCTTGCTGATGAGCAGCGAGATGATCGCGCCGCCAAAGCCCATGACGAGCGCGAAGCCCAGCAGCGCGCCCAGGTTCAGCCCGTTGGCCGTGAGGTAGCGGTTCACGCCCAGCAGGCTGGCCACCACCCCCAGCACGACAACGACGGCCAGGTTGGTCATCACAAATAACAGGATCCGCTTCATGGAATGAATTCTCCGTGGGGTCAACAACAACAGTGTCCGCTGGTCCAGATGGGGGCCGGGGACCGCGCTTCAAGCGGTACGCCCTCGGGCGTGGCGGGCCGCTGCAGCCCCCGCGCCCGCCGCCCATGGCCGCGATTTCATCGCGCTATGGTAGGTGCAAACCTGTGGCGCGGCCTTATCACACAAGCCTTGACGGGAATTAGGGAGCGGGTGCAGCGCGCGGCGGACGGAACACCTGGGCGTCGGCATAGAAGCCCGGCACCTCATTCGCCCGCCACCAGCCGGGCACGCCCAGCACCGGCAGGGGGGTGAAAGGCTTGGCGTCCCAGGTGGGGGATTGCACCCGCCGCGCCAGCCAGGCATCCAGACCCGCTATGGATTCAATAGCTGCAGGCGCTCGATAGACGTGCGCCACCATGGGTTTTCGGGGTGCCACCAGCTTCTCCAGCAGCGCATGGCCGAACAGCACCAGCCGGGCTTCGCGCCACAGCGGGCGCAGGTCGACGAACAGGCGCTGCCAGTCGCGCGCCCGGAGCGCATCCCAGAGCGCGTCGGGCGCCTGCAGCAGCGCGCCGTTTTCATCGAACACCGTGAGTGCATCGCGCAGCGGCCCGCGCACCGCCTGCACGCCGTCGGCGGCGATGGCCTGGGCCTGCAGTTCGTTCAGGCGGCGCTTGGTGAGCGGGAAATGCAGCCACACCAGGCCGTTGAAGAAGTCGTGCAGGTTGTCGCGCGTGGGCACGCGGCGGGTGTCCCAGATGTACTGCTCGTAGGCCACGCCGTCGGGCAGCGCGGCCTGCGGCGCGAACAGCATGGGCACCGCGCCGGGCGCCGCGGACTGCAATGCCTCGTGCACCGCGCCGCCGCCCTGCACCTGCCGCGCGATGGGCTGGCCCAGGCCGCGCCACGGCGCCAGCCAGGGAGCGCTCCAGTCGATGGCGTCGAAGGAGGGGCTTACACCAGCCGCCACGGCAGCGCTTCACCGGAGCGCAGGGGCTTGAGGTTGGCCTCGCCGAAGACGAAGCTCTCGGGCGGCGTCCAGGATTCGCGGCGCAGGGTGATGGTGCCGGTGTTGCGCGGCAGGCTGTAGAAGTCGGGGCCGTGGAAGCTGGCAAAGCCTTCGAGCTTGTCGAGCGCCCCGGCGTTGTCGAACGCCTCGGCGTACATCTCCATGGCGGCATGCGCGGTGTAGCAGCCTGCGCAGCCGGTGGCGTGCTCCTTGAGGTGCGCGGGGTGTGGCGCGCTGTCGGTGCCCAGGAAGAACTTGGCCGAGCCGCTGGTGGCCGCCTGCACCAGGGCCACGCGGTGCGTCTCGCGCTTGAGCACGGGCAGGCAGTAGTAGTGCGGGCGCACACCGCCGACGAAGATCGCGTTGCGGTTGTACAGAAGGTGGTGCGCCGTGATGGTCGCCGCGGTGAAGCGGTCGGACGCCTGCACGTAGTCGGCCGCGTCCTTGGTGGTGATGTGCTCGAAGACGATCTTGAGCTCGGGGAAGTCGCGGCGCAGCGGGATGAGCTGCTGCTCGATGAACACGGCCTCGCGGTCGAACAGGTCGATGTCGCTGCTCGTGACTTCGCCATGCACCAGCAGCAGCATGCCAGCCTTCTGCATGGCCTCGAGCGTCTTGTAGGTCTTGCGGATGTCGGTCACGCCCGCGTCGCTGTTGGTGGTGGCGCCCGCGGGATAGAGCTTGCATGCCACCACGCCCGCGTCCTTGGCGCGCGCGATCTCGTCGGCGGGCAGGTTGTCGGTGAGGTACAGCGTCATCAGCGGCTCGAACTGCACGCCGGCGGGCACGGCGGCCAGGATGCGCTGCTTGTAGGCCAGGGCCTGCTCGGCCGTGGTCACGGGCGGGCGCAGGTTGGGCATGATGATCGCGCGGCCGAACTGCGCGGCCGTGTGCGGCACCACGGTGGAAAGCGGCTCGCCGTCGCGCACATGCAGGTGCCAGTCGTCGGGCCGGGTGATGGTGAGGGAGTCGATGGGGGGGTGGAGGGCGGCGGTCATGGGCAGCATTGTCCCATCGGCTTTGGAACTATCAATTTGATAGCTGCCGGCGCTTGACAAACAAGGACCAGCAGCCAAAAGCAATCACGAACAGCAGGCCAGCACGACCTCATTCCGCCGTGATGCCCGCCTTGCGCACCACCTCGCCGAATTTCACGAGGCGCTCGGACATCATCTTCTCGAAGGCGGCGGGCGCCATCTCCTCGGGGGCGATCACGCCGCGCTCCTTGAGGTTGGCCAGCATCGCGGGCGAGGTGGCGACCTGGCGCACGGCCTTGTACAGCGTCTGCACGATGGCATCGGGCGTGCCGCCGGGGGCCGCCAGGCCTGTCCACGAGGTGAGGTTGAGCTCCGGGTAGCCCACCTCGGCCATGGTGGGCACATCGGGCAGCTGGGCCAGCCGCTGGTCGGCCGCCACGGCCAGGGCACGGACCTTGCCGGCCTGCACGTGCGGCAGCATGATCACCAGGTTGTCGAGGATGAACTGCACCTCGTTGGCCAGCACGGCCGTGATCAGCGGCGTGCCGCCACGGTAGGGAATGTGGGTGGTGAAGGCGCCGGTGGCGGCCTTGAACATCTCGACGTTGAGCTGGCCCATGCTGCCCACGCCGCCGCTGCCGTAGTTGAGCTTGCCGGGGTTCTTCTTGGCGTAGGCCACGAACTCGGCGAACGTCTTGAACGGCAGACTGCTGTGCACCACCAGCGCGTTGGGCTGGCGGCCCAGGATGGCGATGTTCTCGAAATCCTTGACCGGGTCGTAGCCCACCTTGGGCTGGGTGAGCGGGTTGGCCAGGTGGCTGCTTTGCGACGACACGACCAGCGTGTAGCCGTCGGGCTTGGCGCGCGCCACGTACAACGCGCCCACCGAGCCGCCCGCGCCCGCGCGGTTTTCCACGATGATGGGCACGCCCAGCACGCGCGAGAGCGGCTCGGAATACTGGCGGGCCATGATGTCCACCGACCCGCCGGGCGGGAACGGCACCACCAGGGTGATGGGGCGCGAGGGGAATTTCTCGTCCGCCTGGGCTGCTACCGGCGCCAGGCCCGCAAGGCCCAGCCCCAGGCCGGCGGAAAGAACATGGCGGCGGTTGGGTTGTGTGGAATGCATGGGGTCTTCTCTCGAAAAGGAATGGGGAGGGATCAGGGATGGTCCAGGATGGCCAGCGCCACGGCCTGGGCGCGCGGCACGAAGGTGGACAGCTCGCAGTACTCGCGCTCGGTGTGCGGGTGGCCGCCCACGGGGCCGGTGCCGCACAGCGTGGGCGCGCCCACGGAGGCGGTGAGGCCGCTGTCGGCCGCGCCCCCGGTGAATTCGCCCTGCACCTCGAAGCCCAACGACTGGGCGCCGCGCTGGTACAGCGCCAGCAGCGCGTCGGGCGTGGGCTTCATGGGCAGCGTGCGGCGCGATTCGGTGATGCGGCCTTTGGTGCGTGGCACGGATTCCTCCTCCACGATGGCGCGCACCCTGGCGAGCAGTTCCTCGGGGTCGGTGTCCGAGGTGAAGCGCAGGTCCACCGCGGCCTTGGCGTGCGGCGCCACCATGTTGGGCACGATGCCGCCCTGCACCACGCCCACGTTGGCGGTGGTGCCCGTGGAGGGGTCGGTGAGTGCGTGCAGCGCCAGCGTCTTGCGGGCCAGGGCCTCGATGGCGCTCGCGCCCGCCGCGTGGTTGATGCCGGCGTGGGCGGCGACGCCCTCCACCTCGAACTCCACCACCATCGAGCCCTTGCGGCTCGTCACCAGGTTGCCGCTGACGCGTCCCGGCTCGGCATTGAGCACCGCCTTGACGCCGCGCGCCTGGGCCATGATGCGCTCGCGCGTGGCGGGCGAGCCGATCTCCTCGTCGCACGAGAAGAACAGCTGCAGCGGCCCCTGGAGCCCGCCGCAGCGCGCGAAGGCCTCGGCCACGAACACGTTCATCACCAGGCCGGATTTCATGTCGGCCACGCCCGGGCCGTAGGCACGGCCGTCCTCCACGCGGAAAGGGCGCCGCGCCACGGTGCCCGAGGGGAACACGGTGTCCATGTGGCCCATGAGCACGATGGGCGGGCCGTCGGCGGCGCCGGGAACGTGGGCATGCAGCAGCACGCCGTAACCCGGTACGGGCTCGAACCGCACGGCCACACCGGCGGCCTCGAGCCGCTCGCGCAGGACGGTGGCCACGGCCGTCACCCCCGCCTCGTCGCGGCTGCCGCTGTCGATGTTCACGACTTTCTGCAACAGGTCTTGCATGGCCTGCGACTGGCCAGCGAGCCAGTCCAGGATGCGACGGCGCACCTGGGAGCCGCTTGCTTCAAGGGTATCCTGCATCTGTGTCCTTGGGTCCTGCCCCTGAACGCGGGGCGAAAATTGGGCCGAAGTGTTGCACGCGCTGCCTCTGTTTGCAATACATTTTTCATAAAAGAGACATTCATGAAATCATCCTTGCAAGAATCCGCCGGCTTGCTGACCGAGCGCCTGGCCCGCCAGGGCGCCAAACTCACGACCAGCGAGCGCGCGCTGGCCGAGGCGCTGGGGCGCGACTACCCGCACGCGCTGCTGGAGTCCGCCACGGCGCTGGCGGCGCGCAACGGCACGAGCGCATCGACGGTGGTGAGGCTGTTCGCCAAGCTGGGCTATGAAAGCTATGCCCAGGCGCAGCGCGAGGCGCGCGGCGAAGTCACGGCGCTGCTGCAAACGGCCGGCCAGCGCGCACCGGTGACCATCGGCACGGAGCGCAGCCTGCAGCAGTGCCTGGACGATGCGCTGCTGCACGACCAGCACAACATCGCCGCCACGCGCGACGGCCTGGACATGGCGGCCTTTGAGGCCATCGCCCGGCGCATCGCCCAGGCCCGGGGCCGCCTGTTCGTGCTGGCCCAGATCAACAGCGCACCCGTGGCCGCGTGGCTGGCACTGCACCTGAACATGTGCCGCCCCGGGGTACATGAGCTGGGCGTGGGCGCCGTGGCGACCACCGACCAACTGCTGTGGGTGCAGCCCGAGGACACGCTGCTGGTCTTCAGCATCCGCCGCTATGCGAGCGGCCCGGTGAAGGTGGCCCAGCGCTTTCGCGATGCGGGCGCACAGGTGCTGGCCATCACCGACAGCGCGGCCGCGCCGCTGGCGCGGCTGGCCCAGCACCGGCTTCAGGTGCGCACCTCCAACGCATCACCGTTCGACTCCTACACCGCGGCCTTCTTCCTGTGCAACGCCCTGGTGTCGGCCGTGGCCCAGCTGCGCCACAAGGCCGTGTCCGAGGCCCTGAAGCATCGCGACGACCTGTGGACGGATTTTGAGTCGCAGCTCATCGTGGAGGGCAGCCCGCCGGCCGGCCGGCGGGGCAAGCGTTAGCCTGGGCTCCTTGGCATTGCATGCGCCCATAAAAAAAGCGCTCCGAAGAGCGCTTTTTGCTTTTAATCCTGAACACCTGCACGCCACTCGCCGCATGAAACTGGCGCGGCCCAAGCCAGCGCCACCGGGGAACTGGCTTTGCCAGGCCACCGGTGGCGTCCCCCTGGGGGAAGGCGCCGCAGGCGACTCAGGGGGAGCCATCAGTGCTGCAGGATCTTGTTGAGGAAGTCCTTGGTGCGCGGCTGGCGGGCGTCGGGGTTGTTGAAGAAGTCGTCCTTGGAGCAGTCTTCCAGGATCTTGCCGCCCACGTCCATGAAGATCACGCGGTTGCTGACCTTGCGTGCGAAGCCCATTTCGTGGGTCACGCACATCATGGTCATGCCTTCGTTGGCCAGGCCCACCATCACGTCCAGCACCTCACCGACCATTTCGGGGTCGAGCGCGGACGTGGGTTCGTCGAACAGCATCACGATGGGGTCCATCGACAGCGCACGGGCAATCGCCACGCGCTGCTGCTGGCCGCCCGAGAGCTGGCCCGGAAACTTGTCCTTGTGCGCCATCAGGCCCACGCGTTCGAGCATCTTCAGGCCACGCTTCTTGGCGTCGTCCGCGCTGCGGCCCAGCACCTTGATCTGCGCGATCGTCAGGTTCTCCGTCACCGACAGGTGGGGGAACAGCTCGAAATGCTGGAACACCATGCCCACGCGGCTGCGCAGCTTGGGCAGGTCGGTCTTGGGATCGTGCAGGCGGATGCCGTCCACGGTGATCTCGCCCTTCTGGAAGGGCTCCAGCGCGTTGATGGTCTTGATCAGCGTGGATTTGCCCGAGCCCGAGGGCCCGCACACCACCACCACTTCACCCTTGTTGATGGTGGCCGAGCATTCGTTGAGCACCTGCACGGGGCCATACCACTTGGATACGTTCTTGAGTTCGATCATTTCTTTCTCCAATCTCTTCTCTCGTCACTTGTTCAGGGCGCTGCGCATGAGACCGATCCGGCCCCATGCGAGGACGCCGTGGAACTGGCTTTGCCAGGCCACTGGCGCCGTCCCTCTCGGGGGAAGGCGCCGAAGGCGACTCAGGGGGGCTACCGAATAATTGCGATCTTCTGGTGCAGGCGCTTGACCATCCAGGACAGCGCGTAGCACATCACAAAGTACAGGACGGCGGCCGCCAGGTAGGCCTCGATGGGCCGGCCGAAGTTCTTGCCTGCCACTTCGAAGCCCTTGAGCATGTCGTAGGCGCCGATGGCGTAGACCAGCGACGTGTCCTGGAACAGGATGATGGTCTGCGTGAGCAGCACCGGCAGCATGTTGCGGAACGCCTGCGGCAGCACCACGAGCTTCATGTTCTGGCCATACGTCATGCCCAGCGCCTGGCCGGCATGCACCTGTCCGCGCGGAATGGACTGGATGCCGGCGCGCATGATCTCGCTGAAATAGGCGGCCTCGAACGCGATGAAGGTCACCACGGCCGACACTTCCGCGCCGATGGGCCGCCCGATGATGGCGGGCACCAGCAGGAAGAACCACAGGATCACCATCACCAGCGGAATGCTGCGCATGCCGTTGACGTAGATGGTGGCGGGCACGTCGAGCCATTTCTTGCCCGACAGGCGCATGAGCGCGAGCACGGTGCCGAAGATCACCCCGCCAATGGTGGCCACGAAGGTGAGCAGCAGGCTGAAGTACAGCCCCTTGAGCACGAAATTGGAGATGAGATCCCAGTTGTAGAAGGAGAAGTCGAGATTCATATCAATGACCTCCGCCTGCGCTGCTGGCCACGACCATGCCCGGGATGCGCACGCGCTTCTCGATGAACGCCATGATCCGGTTGATGGCAAAGGCCGAGATGATGTAGAGCGCCGTCACGGCCAGGTACACCTCGATGCCGCGCGAGGTTTCTTCCTGCGCCTGCATGGCGAACATGGTGAGTTCGGCCACCGACACGGCAAACGCCACCGACGAGTTCTTGAAGATGTTCATCGTCTCGCTGGTCAGCGGCGGGATGATGATGCGAAACGCCATGGGGAGCAGCACATAGCGGTAGGTCTGGAACGTGGTGAACCCCACCGCCAGGCCGGCATAGCGCTGGCCGCGTGGCAGCGTCTGGATGCCCGAACGCACCTGCTCGGCGATACGCGCCGAGGTGAAGAAGCCCAGGGCCAGCACGACCAGTGCAAACCCCGGAACGCCCTTGAGCACCGGGAACAGGCTCGGCAGGACGTGGTACCAGAGGAAGATCTGGACCAGCAGCGGAATATTGCGGAATAGCTCGACCCAGGCATTGCCCAGCCGAACGATCACCGGCCGGTCCTGCAGAGTGCGCAGCGTGCCGATGAAAGAGCCCAAAACAAGTGCCAGCACAAGTGCCAGCAGAGAAACAGACACCGTCCAGCCCCAGGCAGACAGCATCCAGTCCAGGTACGTGATGTCGCCGCCCTTGCCAAAGCAGCTTTGCACGACTTCCCGGTCCATGGTGTCCTGGCAGAACACCTGCCAATCCCAACTCATAGGAGCACCCCTTTAATTCTTGGTGTTGCGTTGGCCGCTACCGCTCGCGAGCCCAACAAAAAAGCCCCTTCAAACCGGCTGGCCGAAGGGGCACAAGCGCTCAGAAGATCACTTCTTTGCGTAGTCTTCCATGGGCTTGTCGTTAGGCGATGCCCAGGCGGCCTTGGTGGCATCGGAGATCGGCAGGCCGATCTTGGTGTTGGTCGGCGGCACGGGCTGCATGAACCACTTGTCGTACAGCTTGGCCAGCGAACCGTCCGCGATCTGGCGCTTGATGGAGTCGTCCACGGCCTTCTTGAAGGCTGCATCGTCCTTGCGCAGCATGCAGGCGATGGGCTCCACGCTCAGGACTTCACCGACGATCTTGTAGTCGGCGGGGTTCTTGGACTTGGAGATGTTGGCCGCCAGGATGGAGGCGTCCATCACGAAAGCGTCAGCGCGGCCCGTTTCCAGCATCAGGAAGCTGTCAGCGTGGTCCTTGCCGAAGACTTCCTTGAAGTCGATGCCGCCAGCGCGCTCGTGCTTGCGCAGGGTCTGCACCGACGTGGTGCCCGTGGTGGTGGCGATGGTCTTGCCGTTCAAGTCCTTGATCGACGTGATGCCCGAGCTGGACTTCACGGCGGTGCGCACTTCTTCCACATAGGTGGTCACGGCAAACGCCACGTCCTTCTGGCGCGCAGCGTTGTTGGTGGTGGAGCCGCACTCCAGGTCCACGGTGCCGTTGGTCACCAGGGGGATGCGGTTTTGCGAGGTGACGGGCTGGTACTTGACGTCCAGCTTGGGCAGGCCCAACTGCTTCTGGATGTCGGCCAGGACGACTTCGCCCATTTCGGTGTGGAAGCCCACGAACTTGCCGTTGCCCAGGGTGTAGGAAAGACCCGAAGACTCGCGCACACCCAGCGTCACGCTGCCCGAGGCCTTGATCTTGGCCAGGGTGTCGGTGGCCTGAGCGAAAGCGCTACCTGCAGCCAGGGCGGTCACGGCAACCGCGAGCAAATGCTTCTTCATTGGTATCTCCTTGTGTGTGAAGCGAAAAAAGGGATGGATTCTAGAGATTCGACCCTGCCGGGGGTACCGGCAGACCGCATTCTCCAAAAATGGAAACCTCGACCAGGGATATTAGTCAGAACGGGACCTGGTCGGTAGGGTATTTCCAGAAGTCCCGCAACAAGTAGCTGACCGGAAGGTTCAGCACCGTGTTGTTCGGGGGGATGGGTTTGTTGAACCATTTGTCATAGATCGGGTAGATGTCGCGGCTGGTGATCAGGCGGCGCATCTCCTCGTCGATGAGCTTCTTGAACTCGGGGTCGTTCCTGGGCAGCATGATGGCCAGGGGCTCGGTGGTCATGAAGCGGCCCACCACCTTGAGCGCCTTGGGGTCGGGCCGCCCGGCCGCCAGGCCGTACAGCAGCACGTCGTCCATCACGAAGGCGTCGGCCTCGCCCTTTTCCACCATTTCGACGGCCTTGGCATGGTCGGGCGCCTCCACGATGGTGATGCCCATCAGGCGTTCGCGGTTGGCCTGGTCGGCCGCCTTCAGCGGCGTCGTGCCCTTGGTGGACACCAGTTTCTTGCCGTTGAGGTCTTCCACGCGGTCGATGGGGCTGGCGGACTTCACCAGCAGGCGCGCGCCGGTAATGAAGTGTGGGATCGTGAAGGCCACTTTCTGGCGCCGCTCGGCGTTGTTGGTGGTGGAGCCGCACTCCATGTCGGCCTTGCCCTGCTCGATCACCGCGATGCGGTTGGCCGGCGTGACCGCCACGAACTCGACCTCCATGTCCTTCTTGCCGGTCTTCTTGCGCACCACCTCGGCCAGCCGCAGGCACAGATCCATCGCGTAGCCCACCGGCTTGCCGGACTGGGTGTCGATGTACGAGAAAGGCACCGACGATTCCCGGTGGGCGATCACCAGCTTGCCGCCAGCGCCGATGCGCTCGAGCACCGAGGCCTGCGCAGAAGTCGCAAAAGCGCTGCACAGGGCGGCAAGGCCCCAGGCAATTCCCCAATGCTGAACGTTCATACGGTGTCTCGGTGAGTGGATGGATCGGATTTGCAATGTTCGTGCCACCGTGGGGCCTTCAGAGGGCGCGCGCTGCGGTAACCGACCCGTCGATGGCGCAGACTGTACGTGTCGTTACCGTGAAATTCCAATGCCGTTTGCGCGCGCAACTATGCAAAGTGTTTATATCCGTATTTACCCTTAGCATGACCCTGCCTGGGATTGCAGGTAAGTCCACAGGGCCTGCGCCGTGCCCTTGGGGGCTTCCTTGCCTGCGGGCTTTTCGCGGTAGGCGCGCACGTCCATGGTCATCTGCAGTCCTTCGGTATCGGGCGGCGCCGCACTGACCAGGCGGCGCGAGCGCAGTTCCTTCTTCACCGCGCTGTGCGGCAGGAAGGCCACGCCATGGCCCTCGAGCGCCATGGCCTTGAGGCCCTCGGCCATGTCCGTCTCGTACACCCGCTCCAGATGGATGGGCGTGCCGGACTCCTTGAGGATCAGCTCCGTCACGCGCCCCAGGTAGGCACCGGGCGCATAACCCAGGTAGGGCAGCGGCTGCCCGGCGCGGCCCGGCAGGCGGTGCAGCGGCTGGCCTTCCGCGTCGGCCTTGCTGTAAGGGGAGAGCACCTCCTGCCCCAGGCTCACCATCTCGTAGCGGTCGGCATCGAGCTGGAACGGCTGCGACGGGTGGTGGTAGGCGATCAGCAGGTCGCAGCCCCCCTCCACCAGCCGCATCACGGCGTCGTGCACGTTCAGGGCGATGAGGCGGCTCTTGAACGGGCCGAACTTGTCGTGCAGGCTGGACACCCAGGCGGGGAAGAAGGTGAACGCGAGCGTGTGCGGCACCGCGAACTCGATCATGTCCTTGCCGGCGCTGGTGTGCGCGCGCAGCATGGCGCGCGTGTTCTGCAGTGCCTGCAGCATTTCCAGCGCCTGGTCGTACAGGGTCTTGCCGGCGGGCGTGAGGCGGGTGGGGTAGGAGCTCCGGTCCACCAGATCGGTGCCCGCCCAGGCTTCCAGGGCCTGGATGCGCCGGGAGAAGGCGGGCTGCGTCACGTGGCGTAACTGGGCGGAGCGGCTGAAGCTGCGCGTTTCCGCAAGACTGACAAAATCCTCTAGCCACTTGGTTTCCATGGGCGCATTATCCGCGCGCGCCTGCGGACGTGCTTCGTAAAGATATGAGGGTTTTCACAGCCCGCCCCAGGCGCACCAATGGTGTGCATGCATAGCAACCATCGCATAATAGAAAGCAGCGCTTACCGCGCTTTTTTTGCGCTCGGGGCGGGATTCGCCCCAGCCCCCGGTGCACAACACCGCCGGGCAGGGCTGCCGGCATTCGCATATGTTTGTTCCCCTCCACCCCTGCTCCCATGTCCTCCTCTTCCCCCCCCGGGCCCGCGGCCGATGCATCGCCCGGCGCTGCCAGCCCCGACGCCGAGCCCCGCTCGCTGCGCCTTGAAGACTGGCTCACCGTCCTCGTGATGGCGGCGCTCGCGCTCATCACGTTCGCCAATGTCCTGGTGCGCTATTTCACCAACTCCTCCTTCGCCTGGACGGAGGAAATCTCCGTGTTCCTGATGATCGTGCTGGCCCTGGTGGCGGGCTCGGCCGCCGTGGCGCGCGACCAGCACATCCGCATCGAGTATTTCGCCGAAGGCGGCTCGGCCCTGCGCAGCAGGCGCCTGGCGCAGCTGGGAGCCATCACCGTGGCCCTGCTGTTCGGGCTGATCGCGGTGCTGAGCGTGCGCGTGGTGTGGGACGACTACCGCTTCGGCGAGACCTCGCCCGGAATCGGCGTGCCGCAGTGGTGGTATTCAATCTGGCTGCCCGTGCTGTCCACGCTGATCGCGGCGCGGGCCGTCGGGCTGCTGGTGCGGCGCACGCGCGCGGCGCCCGGGGCCACCGATGAATCTGCCGAGGACGCCCGGCCATGATCGCCACGCTCCTGTTCGTGGCCTTCCTGGGCCTGATGTTCGTGGGCGTGCCGATCGGCGCCGCGCTGGGCCTGGCGGGCGCCGCCGCCATCGCGCTGGCCAATGCCGACAGCCAGTGGTTCGGCCTGCTGGCCGTGCCGCAGAACTTCTACGCCGGGCTGGGCAAGTACCCGCTGCTGGCCATCCCCATGTTCGTGCTGGTCGGCTCCATCTTCGACCGCTCGGGCGTGGCGCTGCGCCTGGTCAACTTCGCCGTGGCCATCGTCGGACGCGGCCCGGGCATGCTGCCGCTGGTGGCGATCGCCGTGGCCATGTTCCTCGGGGGCATCTCGGGTTCGGGCCCGGCCAACGCCGCCGCCGTGGGCGGCGTGATGATCGCGGCCATGTCGCGCGCGGGCTACCCGCCCTCGTTCTCGGCCAGCGTGGTGGGCGCGGCAGCGGCCACGGACATCCTGATCCCGCCCTCGGTCGCGTTCATCATCTACTCGGTGCTGGTGCCCGGCGCCTCGGTGCCGGCGCTGTTCGCCGCCGGCATGATCCCCGGCATCCTGGCAGGCATCGCGCTGATCGTGCCGGCCGTGTGGATGGCCCGCAAGCACAAGATGGGCGCGCTGGAAGCCACGATGCCCCGCCCCCCGTTCTGGAAGAGCCTGCGCGAGGCCACCTGGGGCCTGGCCGCGCCGGTGCTGATCCTGGGCGGCATGCGCGCCGGCTGGTTCACCCCCACCGAGGCCGCCGTGGTGGCGGTGTTCTACGGCCTGTTCGTGGGCATGGTGATCCACCGCACGATCAAGGTGCGCGACCTGTTCCCCATCCTGCGCGAATCGGGCGAGCTGTCGGCCGTGATCCTCATCGTGGTGTCGCTCGCGGGCATCTTTGCGTATTCGCTGTCCACGCTGGGCGTGATCGACCCGGTGGCCAACGCCATCGTGAACTCCGGCCTGGGCGAGTACGGCGTGCTGGCGCTGCTCATCGTGCTGCTCATCACCGTGGGCATGTTCCTCGACGGCATCTCGATCTTCCTGATCTTCGTGCCGCTGCTGCTGCCCATCATGCAGTTCTACAAATGGGACCCTGTCTGGTTCGGCGTGATCCTGACCCTGAAGGTGGCCCTGGGCCAGTTCACACCGCCGCTGGCCGTGAACCTCATGGTCTCGTGCCGCATCGCCGGCGTGCGCATGGAATCCACCGTGCGCTGGGTGGGCTGGATGCTGTTCGCCATGTTCCTCGTGATGGTGCTCGTGATCGCCTTCCCGCAACTGGCCCTGTGGCTGCCCGCCAAACTCGGTTATTGATTCACACATTGACCCCTGATTTCTACAAGGAGACTGAAACAATGAAACTGCGCACTTTCCTCACTTCCGCCGTCGCCACTGCGGCCGCCCTCGCCTTCACCGCCCCCGCCGCCATTGCCCAGACGGCCTACAAGAGCGAGTACCGCATGTCGCTGGTGCTGGGCACCGCCTTCCCCTGGGGCAAGGGCGGCGAACTCTGGGCCAACAAGGTCCGCGAGCGCACCAGCGGCCGCATCAACATCAAGCTGTACCCCGGCGTCTCGCTGATCCAGGGCGACCAGACGCGCGAGTTCAGCGCGCTGCGCCAGGGCGTGATCGACATGGCTGTGGGCTCCACCATCAACTGGTCGCCCCAGGTCAAGCAGCTCAACCTGTTCTCGCTGCCCTTCCTGTTCCCCGACTACGCGGCGGTGGACGCGGTGACGCAGGGCGACGTGGGCAAGCAGATCTTCCAGACCCTGGACAAGGCGGGCGTGATGCCCCTGGCCTGGGGCGAGAACGGCTACCGCGAGATCTCCAATTCCAAGAAGGCGATCAAGACCCCCGAGGACCTGAAGGGCCTGAAGATCCGCGTGGTGGGCTCGCCCCTGTTCCTGGACACCTTCACCGCGCTGGGCGCCAACCCCACCCAGATGAGCTGGGCCGATGCACAGCCCGCGTTTGCCAGCGGCGCCGTGGACGGCCAGGAGAACCCGATTGCCGTGTACATGGCCGCCAAGCTGCACACCGTGGCGCAAAAGCACGTGACGATGTGGGGCTACGTGAACGACCCGCTGATCTTCGTGGTCAACAAGGACATCTGGGCGTCCTGGACACCCGCCGACCGCGAGATCGTCAAGCAGGCCGCCATCGATGCCGGCAAGGAGGAGATCGCCATTGCCCGCAAGGGCATGGTCGAGGCCGACAAGCCCCTGCTCAAGGACATCGCCGCCAATGGCGTGACCGTCACGCAGCTCTCCACCGCCGAGCGCGATGCCTTCGTGAAGGCCACGCGCCCCGTGTACGAAAAGTGGAAGGGCCAGATCGGCGCCGACCTGGTGGGCTCGGCCGAGAAGGCGATCGCCGCGCGCAAGAAGTGAGCAATGCCATCACCGGCGCACGGAAGTAAGCCGGTGCGTGCAGCATGAAAAAGCCCCGCCCTGGCGGGGCTTTTTCATGGGCGTCCCGTCACCGCCAAATGGAGAGCACCCGGCATGCAACACCGGTGCAGGCGCCCTCGTTCACTTCAGGTTTTCTGGTGCGGGGTGCTTGACGGCGTTCTTGCGCAGCTTGTGCTCCACCGCTTCGGCCAGGTCCACGCCCGCATGGTCGGCCAGCTGCAGCAGGTACAGCAGCACATCGGCCACTTCATCGGCGATGGGCTCCTTGAACGCCGGGTCGTCGCGCACCGACCGCGACTGCTCGGGCGTCATCCACTGGAAGATCTCGGCCAGCTCGGCCGCCTCCACCATCAGCGCCATGGCCAGGTTCTTGGGGGTGTGGAACGGCTGCCACTGCCGTTCGGCCGCAAACACACGCAGCCGGGCCTGCAGCGCATTCAAATCGACGGACATGAGTCGCTCCTGATGGAATAGCTGCCAGCGCTTGTCCAGCAAGCGCCAGCAGCCGATATCACTATTGAACCTTCTGTCACACCACCGTGACGGGCGCCTCGCCCGCCAGGTGGCGCCGGGCGTTTTCCATGAACCGGTCCACCGAGGCCTGCACCGCCTCGGGCGACCAGCCCGCCACGTGGGGCGTGAGCACCACGTTGTCCAGGTCCAGCAGCTCGGCCGGGGGCGCGGGCTCGCTTTCGTACACATCGAGGCCCGCCGCCGCGATGCGGCCTTCGCGCAGCGCGGCGGCCAGGGCGGCCGTGTCGATCACGCTGCCGCGCGCGATGTTGACCACCACGCCGCGTGCGCCCAGGGCATCCAGCACAGCGGCATTGACGAGGTGCCTGGTACCTGCACCACCCGGCGTGGCGACCACGAGGAAGTCCGCCCATCCGGCCAGCGCCGCCACGTCTGCGAAGTAGCGGTAGGGCACATCGGTGCGCACGCTGCGGTTGTGGTAGCCCACCTCGATCTCGAAGCCCAGCGCGCGCTGCGCGATCTTCTTGCCGATGGTGCCCAGCCCGATGATGCCCAGGCGCTTGTGCGACACGTTGGGCGGCAGCGGCAGCGCCGTGCGCCAGATGCCCGCACGCGTGGCCTTGTCCAGCGCCAGGATGCGGCGCTGCGCCGCGATCAGCAGGCCCCAGGTGTGGTCGGCCACGCAGTCGTCGTTGGTGCCCGCGCCCGTGGCCACCACGATGCCGCGCGCCTTGGCGTGCGCAACGGCCACGTTCTCATAGCCTGCGCCCAGCACGCAGATGAGGGTGAGCGCGGGCAATGCGTCGATCTGCGCGGGGCTCAGGCCCACGGCACCGATGGTGAGCACCACGCGCACGCGCCCGCCATGCTGCGCAATGGCAGCCGCGGCCTGGGGCGCGTCGGGGGCGTAGACCACCTCGAAGGTCTGAGCCATCTGGGCGATGTGCTCTTCGGACAGGAACATGAGGGCAAGCAGGACAGGCTTCATGGGTCAATGCAATGTCAATGGAAAAAAACTGCGAGAACAAGAGCCGTGCGGCGTGCATCGTCTCCTTGCGCGCAGAGCGTACAAAACCGGCGCGGCCCGCGCGAGAGGCACCCGGCAAGGGCCGCCCCATGGCGGGGGTGCCGCCCCTCAGGGGGAAAGCGCCGCAGGCGACTCGGGGGGGCTTTCCTGTTGCAAGGACCACATGCCCGCGTAGCGGCCACCCAGGGCCAGCAGCTGGGCATGCGTGCCGCGCTCGATGATGCGTCCCGCGTCCATGACCAGGATCTCGTGCGCTTCCACCACCGTGGAGAGGCGGTGGGCGATCACCAGGGTGGTCTTGTTCTGCGAGACGTTCTGCAGCTCGGCCTGGATCGCGCGCTCGTTGGCCGAGTCCAGCGCCGAGGTGGCTTCGTCAAAGATCAGGATGGGCGGGTTCTTGAGCAGGGTGCGCGCAATGGCCACGCGCTGCTTCTCGCCGCCCGAGAGCTTGAGCCCGCGCTCGCCCACCATGGTGCCGTAGCCCTTGGGGGTGCTGGCGATGAAGTCGTGGATGCGGGCGGAGCGCGCGGCCGCTTCCACCTCGGCCTGGCTGGCGCCGGGGCGGCCGTAGGCGATGTTGTAGGCCACCGTGTCGTTGAACAGCACCGTGTCCTGCGGCACGATGCCGATCGCCTGGCGCACGCTGGCCTGCGTCACGGCGCGGATTTCCTGCCCGGCGATGGTGATGCGGCCCTGCTGGATGTCGTAGAAGCGGAACAGCAGCCGCGCCAGCGTGGACTTGCCCGAGCCCGAGGGCCCGACCACCGCCACCGTCTTGCCCGCGGGGATCTCGAAGCTGATGCCCTGCAGGATGGGGCGGCCGCTGCCAAGGTCGCCGCCCTTGCGCACCTCGTAGGCGAAATGCACGTCCTCGAAGCGCACGGCGGGCTGGTCCAGCCCGGCCAGGGGCAATGCGCCGGGGCGGTCGGCCACCTCGCGCTCCTTGTCCATCAGCGTGAACATCTTGTCCAGGTCGGTCAGGCTCTGCTTGATCTCGCGGTAGATCACGCCCAGGAAGTTGAGCGGGATGTACAGCTGGATCATGAAGGCGTTGACCATGACGAGGTCGCCCAGTGTCATGCGGCCATCGACCACGCCCTGCGTGGCGCGCCAGAGCATGGCCACCAGCCCGGCGGCGATGATGAGCTGCTGCCCCGTGTTGAGCAGGGACAGCGTCGTCTGGCTCTTGAGCCGCGCGCGGCGCAGGCGCTCCAGGCTTTCGTCGTAGCGGCGGGCCTCGAAGCCTTCGTTGTTGAAGTACTTGACCGTCTCGTAGTTGAGCAGCGAATCCACGGCCTTGGTGTGCGCGGCCGAATCGAACTCGTTGGCCTCGCGCCGGAACTGGGTGCGCCACTCGGTCACCAGCACCGTGAAGACGATGTAGAACGCCAGCGCCGCCAGCGTGATCCAGGCAAACCAGGCGTCGAACTTCACGGCCAGCACGGACAGCACCAGCACCACCTCGACCAGCGTGGCCACCACGTTGAACAGCGTGAAGGAGATCAGCGACTCGATGCCGCGCACGCCACGTTCGATGTCGCGCGTCATGCCGCCGGTCTGCCGCTCCAGGTGAAAGCGCAGGCTCAGGGCATGCAGGTGCTCGAAGGTCTGCAGCGCAATGGAGCGCGCCGCCCCCTGCGTGGCCTTGGCGAACACCAGTTCGCGCAGCTCGGTGAACAGCGACGTGGACAGCCGCAGCGCGCCGTAGGCCACCAGCAGCCCCACGGGCACCACCAGCAGCGCCGCCGGGTCTCCGGGCTTGAAGCTCATCGCATCGACCAGCGTCTTGAGCAGAAGGGGCACGCCCACGTTGGCCACCTTGGCACCCACCATGAACACGATGGCGGCGATCACGCGCCACTTGTACTGCCACAGGTAGGGCAGCAGGCGGTTCAGGGTGCTCCAGTCGGACTGTGCAGGCGGTGCAATGGTGGCAGTGGCGGAAGGGGCGGTTTCGCCGTGGTGGCGCATGGGGGACAATTCCAGTTGTTGTTTTTACCGACCCGGCTGATGCCCAGGTGGTTTTTTGCAGGGCGCGAGCCTGTGATGAAACCCCTGGTTCCCCAAGGATTGGCTCAGCCCCAACCGAGATTGTGCCCATGTCTGCCGTTTTCAGCCCGCCCCCCGCCGCATTGCCCTCCGACAAGGAACTGGTGCTCAAGGTGATCCCCATGCCCGCCGACACCAATGGCAACGGCGACATCTTCGGGGGCTGGGTGATGGCACAGGTCGACCTCGCCGGCTCGGTGCTGCCCGCGCGCTACATGCAGGGCCGCATGGCCACCGTGGCAGTGAACGAGTTCATCTTCAAGCAGCCCGTGCGCGTGGGCGACATCCTGTCGTTCTTCTCGTCCATCACGCGCGTGGGCAACACCTCGGTCACCGTGGAGGTGGAGGTGTATGCCGAGCGTTTTGCCGAGCAGGGCCGGTACGTGAAGGTGACGGAGGCGCGGCTCACCTACGTGGCCATCGACGAGCAGGGACGCCCGCGCCCCGTGCCCAAGCTGGCGCCGAATCCGTCGTAGGGGAGAAACGGCCCGCATGGCCCGGCCTTTGCGCAGGCTTTCCGGGAAGGCCCGGACCGGCATGCGGCCTAGGGCTGCCCGAGCCCCACCAGCCGCATCAGCGTGCCCCGCGCCACCTGCTGGCGCGCGCCAGGCGACAGCTGGGCCAGGAAGCCCTGCACGCTCGCGTACTTCATGTCGTCGCTCGCGGCCGAGCGGTGGCTCGCATCCGTTCCCACCAGAAAGCGCCCGGGCTGCTCCTCGATGAGCGCCAGCCACTCGGGCCAGACGCGCGTGCCATCGCGCAGGATGGTGTAGTCCGGCGAGCGGGGATGGTGCGGCCAGGTGCGCGCACTCAGTTCGTAGTAGAGGTTGGGATGCCGCTCCAGCATGCGCCGCGCCAGGAACAGCGGCGTATAGCCCCCGTGCGCCCAGATCACGGGCACATCCGGGAACCGCTGCAAGAGCTGTGAAAGCTCCGCCATGCGCGTGCTTTCGACATGCACCATCACCGGCACCTTGTGCTTGCGGGCCAGCTCCAGGATGCCCGCCATCATCGGGCCGGCCACGCCGAAGTCCGTCTCCGCGAAGCCGGCCGAGGGAAAGTGCGCCACAGAGATCTCGCCGATGCCCTTGTAGAGGCCGGTCGCCAGCATGGCGTCGAGCTGTGTGAGCAGCTCGACGCCGTTGTGCTCCCAGTGCGGCCGGTACGCCGTGCGTTCGGGCGATATCGAGGCGAACGGAATCAGCACGCCGGGGTGCTGGCGCGCGGCCTCGGCCACGGACTCATTGCTGCTGCGCCCGCCCCAGAACACCACCGCGTGGCTGGCCCCCCAGCGCGCCATGAGCTCCAGCTGCATCGGCAGGCTGTTGAGGTGCACATGGGCATCCACGAAGGGCGTGAGGGCGCCGGCCGGTGCGGGTGCCTGCGCGGGGCCGGGCGCGGCATCGCGCTGCACCGGCTGCCGCGTGGCGCGCCGCACGGGCTCGGACGGCTCGGCCTGCGGCCAGGCGTTGAGCGCAGCCAGGGCAAGGCACGTGGCAAATAGAACTCGTGTCATGGTGGCGATGGCGCGAAGAAAGCGCGCCCGGAGTGCAGGACGACGTGGAAATTTTACAAAGCCATTTCCATGCCGCCTTCTCCGCACCCGCGCCGCGCCGCCACCGGCACGCAGGACGGCACAAGGCACCCGTGACGGCTCCAGCCAGGCCGGGCTGCCGCGGGTGCCTGAATGCCCTGGTTATCTGTGTGCCGCGATGCGGATCAGGCCGCCATCGCCGTGGGCTCGGCCCGCAGCGGTGCAGACGCCGTGCGCTGCGCGCCGGACGACGACGCGCCGCTGGCAAAGCCCGCCTCGATCTCGCCCGCGAGCTGCCCGCCCTCCTCCACCACCAGCTTGCCGTAGCGGATCTTGCCGTTGACCTTGCCGGTGCTGTAGATCACGAGCTTCTGGCGCACGGTGAGCGTGCCATTGAACTCGCCATGGATTTCGGCGATGTCGATCTCGGCCGAGCCGCGGAAGGCGCCGTTTTCAGAGATCTGGATGACGCGCGAATCCATGGTGGCCTCGACCGTGCCTTCGACCACGAGCGTGTCGCAATCGGTGATCTCTACGCCCTTGAGTTTGATGTTGGGGCCCACCGTGAGCTTGCTGCCCGAGGAGTCGCTGGAAGACCGGTTGGCGGCGGTGCCGGCCACGGACTGCGCCGTCGCCGCGCTGCTGGCCGCCGTGCCGCTCAGGCTGGAGGCGGCAGATGAGGATGATGAAGTGGTGGTGCCATGGCGGGGTTGGAACGACTCAGGTTCACGCTTGCCAAAGAAGGGATTTTGCACGGCCATCAGATCTCCTTGAAAAGAAGTCATCGTAGGTTTGGGGCCCTGTGAAAGATGCCTTCGTTACGCAAGAACGGTAACCAAACGGTTCGTCCGTAGCATGCGCTTGCAAGGCTTGCGGGATCACACATCCACGCGATGGGGCGCGGCAACGGCCGTGACCTCGCCCCCGTGTCCGAAGAGGGTGCGCGCGCAGCGCGTTGGCGGTGAAGCCGCTCAGGGCGCTACGACACGATGTACGCCGCGGCCCCCGCCGACATGATCTCCCCGTCCGGGCCGAGGAATTCCATGCGCGTGCTGGCCACGCGCGAGCCCAGCCGCAGCACGTTGGCGCGCAGCTCGAAGTGGCTGCCGATGCCGGGGCGCAGGTAGTCGATGCGCAGGTCGATGGTGCCCAGCTTGGCAAAGCGGTGCAGGCGCTGCTCGGGCGCCTCGTCCATGTGCTTGGCGCCGATGGCCGCCATCACGGCCAGCCCGCCCATGGCGTCCAGCCCCGCGCTGATCACGCCGCCGTGGATGCGGTTGTACGCATAGTGGCCCACCAGGTCCGGCTTCATGTCGATGCGGCCCACCACGCCATCGGGCTTGAGGGAGGTGATCTTGAGGCCCAGCACCTGGTTGAACACGATCTTCTCTTCAAAGATGGCCTTGAGCCCGGCAATGAAGTCGGGCTCGAAGGCTTGCGGGGGCGGTGTGGTGGATTTGCTCATGGGTTTCCTGGGGGAGTGCGCGCGGGCAGCTCGGGCCCACGAACGTCATTTGCTATATTTTATATAGCGCACCACGCTTTCACGATAAGCGCTGGCGGCCATTTTCACTCAAAACTCACCATGGCGTCCCTGCCCGTCGGCGAACCGCGCCGCTCCCCGCAGGGCGTCGGCCAGGCACGCCCGCCCCCCCGCCCACTCGCGCAGCAGGGCCTCCTGCAGCGGCAGCCCTTCGGCCGCGAGCGCGCTGGCCCGGTCGGCACGCAGCGTGGCCTGCGGGAATGCAGCGATCTCCCGCGCCAGCGCGAGCGACGCCTGCAGCGCCTGCCCCGGGGGCACCACGCGGTTGCACAGCCCCATGCGCAAGGCCTCCGCCGACCCGACCTTGCGGCCGGTGAGGATGAGGTCCAGCGCGTTCGACAGGCCCACCAGGCGGGGCAGGCGCACGGTTCCGCCATCGATCAGCGGCACGCCGAAGCGGCGGCAAAAGACACCGAAGTACGCGTCCTCCTCCATCACGCGCAGGTCGCACCACAGCGCCAGCTCCATGCCACCGGCCACGGCCGCGCCGCTGACCGCGGCGATCACCGGCTTGGTGAGGTGCAACCGGCTGGGGCCCATCGGCCCCAGCGGCAGCGGGGTGTCGGCCGTGAAATCGAGCGATCCGGCCAGCGCCTCGGCCGCCACGCCCTGCGCCTGCAGCCGCGCCCCCGACTGCAGGTCCCAGCCCGCGCAGAAATGCCCGCCAGCGCCATGGAACACCGCCACGTCGGCCGCGCCGTCCTGCTCGAACGCCAGGAACGCGGCGTGGAGCGCTCGCGCGGTCGCCGCGTCCACGGCATTGCGCACGTCGGGGCGGTGCAGTGTCACCAGCGTGACACGGTCCTCGGTCTCTATCTGTACGGACATGGCGTTCTCTCAGAGGGTGTTGCGCGCCTTCCCCGGCCCTGCCGGAGGGCGCCCCGGGGTGCGCCTATCGGACGCAACCCTTATTGCGCCCCGCCGCGCACTGCGTCAATATGCGCCGGGACCGATCAGGGTTAGCCCCGAGTGCGGGATGCGTCCGGCACAGGCACCATTATTTATGCAAAGCAATCGCTTTGTAAAAATATTCTGGAGCGCCAGGGTGCAATTCTTGCAACTGTTGATCAGCGGTATCTCCCAGGGGTGCATCTACGGCCTGATAGCGCTGGGCTTCGTGCTCATCTACAAGGCCACGGAGACCGTGAGCTTCGCCCAGGGCGAGCTGATGATGCTGGGCGCGTTCTGCGGCCTGGCGCTCATGACGGTGCTGGGCTTTCCCTTCTGGGTGGCGGTGCTCGCCAGCATCCTGGCCATGGGCCTTTTCGGCGTGGTGCTCGAACGCGCGGTGATCCGCCCCATCCTCGGCCAGCCCGCGTTCTCCATCGTCATGCTCACCATCGGCATCGGCTACGTGCTGCGCGGGCTGGTCACCATGATTCCCAACATCGGCACCGACACGCACACGCTGCCCGTGCCCTACAAGGACCTGTCGTTCCGCCTGGGCGCGCTGGTGCTCAACGCCGAACAGCTGGTGGTGATCGGCGCCACGGCCGCGCTGTGCGTGCTGCTGTTCGCGATGTTCCGCTACAGCAAGCTGGGCATCGCGATGCAGGCCTCGTCGCAGAACCAGCTGGCCGCGTACTACATGGGCATCCCCGTGCAGCGTCTGAACGGCTTGGCCTGGGGCCTGGCCGCCGCCGTGGCCGCCGTGGCGGGGCTGCTGCTGGCGCCCATCACCTTCGTGCACGCCAACATGGGGCTGATCGGGCTGAAGGCGTTTCCCGCCGCCGTAGTGGGCGGCTTTGGCAGCCTGCCGGGCGCCATCGTGGGAGGGTTGGTCATCGGGATCGTCGAATCGCTCTCGGGTTTTTATCTGCCCGACGGCTTCAAGGACACGGCGGCGTACATCGTGGTGCTGATCATGTTGATGGTCAAACCGAATGGACTGTTCGGCGAAAAGCTGCGCAAGAAGGTGTGACCCCATGAGATTCATCTTCAAGACCAGCTACGAACAAGACCTGCGCCTCGCCAAACATGGCGGGCATGTCTTCTGGTACAGCCTGCTGGCCGTAGGGCTGGTCGCAGCACCCTGGGTGGCGCCCGAGTACTGGCTGGCCCAGCTCACCTTTGTGCTGATCTACGCCATCGTGGGCCTGGGGCTCATGCTGCTGGCCGGGTTCACGGGCCTGTTCTCGCTGGGGCATGCGGCCTTCCTCGGCGTAGGGGCGTACACGCAGGCGGTGCTCACGGGCATGGGCTGGCCGTTCGCGCTGTCGCTGGCCTGCGCGGCGGGGCTGTCGGCCGCCGTGGGCGTGGTGGTGGGGCTGCCCGCGCTGCGCGTGAAGGGCATCTACCTGGGCATGGCCACGCTGTCGTTCGGCTTCATCGTCGAGGAGGTGTTCGCGCGGTGGGAGTCGGTCACCGGGGGCAACTCCGGCAAGCACCTGGTGCCGCCCGAGATCTGGGGCTTCAAGTTCGAATCCACCGAGTCCTTCTACTTCCTGTGCCTCGTGATCGCCGTGGTCAGCACCCTGGCCATCCTGAACCTGCTGCGCTCGCCCACGGGCCGGGCCTTCGTGGCAATCCGTGATTCGGAGATCTCGGCGCAGAGCATGGGCATCCACCTCGCGCGCTACAAGACGCTGTCGTTCTCGATCTCGGCGGCCCTGGCCGGCATCGGTGGCGCGCTGTATGCGCACAAGCTGCAGTTCATCTCGCCGGACCAATTCAACATCCTGCAGTCCATCGACCTGCTGCTGATGATCGTGATCGGCGGCCTGGGCTCGGTGCACGGCGCGTTCCTGGGCGCGATCTTCCTGATCTCGATGCCCCAGCTGATCTCGCTGAGCAAGGACTGGCTGCCCGCCGCCGTGGGCCAGGCGCCGGGCCTGCAGGCGGTGGTCTATGGCGCGGTCCTGATCGCCTTCGTGCTGTTCGAGCCCATGGGGCTGTACGGCCGCTGGCTCAAGGTGCGCACCTGGCTGCAGATGTTCCCGTTCTACCGCAAGGGCCTGTTCAAGCGGCAGAAGTCCTTCCAGAAGTCGGACAGGCTGAGATGAAGCACCCCCTGAGTCGCTTCGCGCCTTCCCCCTCTCTCGACCCGCTGTGCGATTCGGGAGGGGAACGCCCCCAGCGCGGTGGGGCGGCCCTTGCGCGGGGGCATTGGCCTCGGTCACGCCAGTCGCAAAGGCAGCGAGCGGCATTCAGCGCAATGGACCAGTGAAATGACCCCAATTGCTGTACCCATGACTGACGACATCTTGCTCAGCGCCCAGAACCTCAGCGTGCGCTTTGGCGGCGTGCTGGCGGTCAACAACGTGAGCTTCGACGTGCGCCGGGGCGAGGTGTTCACCCTCATCGGCCCCAACGGCGCTGGCAAGACCACGGTGTTCAACCTCATCAGCCGCATCTACACGCCCACCACCGGCACCATCGCCTACGCGGGCCCGGGGGGCGCGATGCTGCCGCTCACCGACCAGCCGCCGCACAAGGTGGCGGGCCTGGGGATAGCGCGCACCTTCCAGAACATCGAGCTCTTCGAGCACGCGAGCGTGCTGCACAACCTGCTGATCGGCCGCCACACGCGGCGCGAGACCGGCCTTTGGGCCGACATGCTGTTCACCCGCAAGGTGCGCGACGCCGAGGTGCGAGCCCGCGAGAAGGCCGAGCAGGTCATCGACTTTCTCGACCTGCAGCACTACCGCGACACGCTGGTGGCCGGCCTGCCCTACGGCGTTCGCAAGGTGGTGGAGCTGGCCCGCGCGCTGTGCACCGAGCCGCAGCTGCTGCTGCTCGACGAACCCTCGTCGGGCCTGAACGTGGAGGAGACCGACGACATGGCCTTCTGGATCCAGGACATCCAGCACGAGCTGGGCATCACCGTGCTGATGGTGGAGCACGACATGTCGCTGGTCTCCAAGGTGTCCGACCGCGTGCTGGCGATGAACCAGGGCGAGGTCGTGGCCATGGGCACGCCGCGCGAGGTGCAGTCGCACCCCGGCGTGATCGAGGCCTACCTGGGCACCATCGACGATGTGAGCAACCTGCGCCGCCCGGCGGGTTCCCACCTGGGGGTCCGGGCATGAGCGCCGCCCCGGGCCGCCCCCAGCAAGCTCGCACCGCAGTGCGCAGCACGGAGGTTTCCGAATGAGCGCCGTACTTGCCGCCGTCAACACACCAGCCGCCGCGGCGGCCGACCAACCTCTGCTGCGCCTGCAGAATGTGGAAAGCGCCTACGGCCCCATCAAGGCCATCCGGGGCGTGAGCCTGCAGGTGCGGCGCGGCGAGATCGCCGCCGTGCTGGGCAGCAACGGCGCGGGCAAGACCACCATCCTGAAGACCATCAGCGGCATCATCGATCCGCGCAAGGGCTCCATCGAGTTCCAGGGCGCCGACATCACCGCCAACGACCCGGCGGCCATCGTGCGCCGGGGCCTCATGCATGTGCCCGAGGGGCGCGAGGTGTTCGCGCTGCTGTCGGTGCGCGACAACCTGCTCATGGGCGCCTACACCCGCGGCGACGCCGACGCGGTGGCGCGCGACATCGAAACCGTGTACGGCTACTTCCCCATCCTGAAGGAACGCGCCGCGCAGGACGCGGGCCTGCTCTCGGGCGGGCAGCAGCAGATGCTGGCCATCTCGCGCGCGCTCATGGCCAACCCCGAACTCATCCTGCTCGACGAGCCCAGCCTGGGCCTGTCCCCGAAGCTCACCAAGGAGATCTTCGAGATCGTGGTGCGCATCAACCGCGAGCGCGGCACCACCATCCTGCTGGTCGAGCAGAACGCCAACATGGCGCTCAACGCATCGGACTACGGCTACGTGCTGGAGAACGGCCGCATCGTGATGGAGGACAGCTGCGAGCGCCTGCGCGAGAAGGACGACATCAAGGAGTTCTACCTGGGCATGAAGGATGTCGGCGTGCGGGGTGAGCGGCGGTGGAAGAAGAAAAAGACTTGGCGGTGAGGACTACATGAGCAATCTCTGGGACCTCGATCACATCCAGCCCGCCGGCACCGACGTGCTGGCCGGCAGCACCATCTCGGCCATGTTCTGGAACGCCGTGGCCGAGCGCGGCCCGCGCGTGTGGATGCGCCAGAAGGAAATGGGGATCTGGAAGAGCTGGACCTGGGACCAGACCGCCGAGGCCGTGCGCGAGATCGCGGGCGGACTCATGTCGCTGGGGTTTGCGCGCGGCGACTGCGCCTCCATCCTGTCGAGCACCAACATCGAATGGGTGCTGGCCGACCTGGCCGTGCTCAGCTGCGGCGGCGTGTCCAACGGCATCTACCCCACCGACGCGGCCGCCCAGGTGCACTACCTGAGCGAAGACTCCAGCACCAGCGTGCTGTTCGTCGAAGACGATGAGCAGCTCGACAAGGCACTGGAGGTGCGCGCCAACCTGCCGCTGCTGCGCAAGATCGTCGTCTTCGACATGGAGGGCCTGCGCGGCCTTCAGGACCCGGGCGTCATCAGCCTGGATGCGCTGCGCGACATGGGCCGCGCCTGGAACCAGCAGAACCCCGACGCGCTCATGCGCCGGGTACAGGCCTGCCAGCCCGAGGACGTGGCCATCCTCGTCTACACCTCGGGCACCACCGGCAAGCCCAAGGGCGCGATGCACACGCACGCCGCGCTCACCTACACGGTGCGCGGCTACAACACGCTGATATCGCGCACCGAAGACGACGAGGCCATGTGCTTCCTGCCGCTGTGCCACATCGCCGAGCGCATGGGCGGCGAGTACTTCTCGCTGTACACCGGCTCGCGCCTGAACTTCGTCGAGAACCCCGACACCGTGCCCGAGAACGTGCGCGAGATCGCGCCCACGGTGTTCACCGCCGTGCCGCGCGTGTGGGAGAAGTTCTATTCGGGCGTGATGATCGCGCTCAAGGAATCCACGCGCCTGCAGCAGGCGGCCTATGCCTGGTCGATTGGCGTGGGCACCCGCATTGCAGACCGCGTGCTGGCGGGCCAGCCGGTAGGGGGACTGCTGAAGGCGCAGTTCATGCTGGCGCGCATTCTGGCGCTGAACAACGTGCGCAAGCTCATCGGCATCCACCGCGCGCGCTTCCTCGTCACGGGCGCAGCGCCCATCTCGCCCGAACTGGTGAAGTGGTACCTGGCCCTGGGCGTGCCCATGCTGGAGGTGTGGGGCATGACGGAGACCTGCGGCGCCGCCACCGGCGTGCCCGCCAGCCGCATCAAGCCCGGCTCCATCGGCCCGGCGGCCAGCTACAACGAGGTGCGCATCGACCCCGCCACGGGCGAGATCCTGGTGCGCGGCCCCAATGTGTTCAAGGGCTACCTCAACCTGCCCGAAAAGACGGCCGAGACCATCGACGCCGACGGCTGGCTGCACACGGGCGACGTGGGCACCATCGACGCCGACGGCTACCTGCGCATCACCGACCGCATGAAGGACATCATCATCACGGCCGGGGGCAAGAACATCACGCCCAGCGAGCTGGAGAACGAGCTCAAGTTCAGCCCCTACGTGACGGACGCCGTCGTCATCGGCGACAAGCTCCCCTACCTCACGGTGATCATCATGATCGACCAGGAGAACGTGGAGAAATATGCGCAGGACAACGACGTGCCCTTCAGCAACTACGCCAGCCTGACCCGCGCCCGCGAGGTGCAGGACCTGATCCAGGCTGAGATCGACCGCGTGAACACCCGGTTCGCACGAGTGGAGCAGATCAAGAAGTTCTTCCTGCTCGACACGCAGCTCACCGCCGAGGACGAGGAGCTCACGCCCACCATGAAGCTCAAGCGCAAGCTGGTGCAGCAGAAGTACGCGCCCCAGATTGACGCCATGTACCGCTAGGCAGCCTGCGCCAGGTGGCGCGCGGCATAGGGAAAGTGCTGGTGCCCCACCCAGGGCATCGTTCTATAACGACTGATCCATTCAAGGAGACGTGCCATGAAACTTCATCACATTGCCGCGCTGGCCATCGTGGCCATGGCCGCAGGTGCTGCGCAGGCGCAGCCCAGCCAGGGCGTGAGCAAGGACACCATCACCCTGGGCTCCATCCAGGACCTGTCCGGCCCGCTGGCGGGCTTTGGCAAGCAGGTGCGGCTGGGCATGATGCTGCGCGTGGACGAGGCCAACGAGCAAGGCGGCGTCAACGGCCGCAAGCTCGACCTGAAGGTGGAAGACTCGGGCTACGACCCGAAGAAAGCCGTGCTGGCCGCGCAGAAGCTCGTGAACCAGGACAAGATCTTCATGATGGTGGCGCACATCGGCACGGCACAGAACCTGGCCGCCATGCCCGTCCAGTTCAGCAAGAACGTGATCAACTTCTTCCCGGTCACCGCCGCGCGCGAGATGTACGAGCCCTTCCACAAGCTCAAGTATTCGTTCGCCGCCACCTACTACGACCAGATCCGCCTGGCCGCACCCAAGCTCATCAAGGAAAAAGGCGCCAAGAAGGTCTGCACCATCTACCAGGACGATGAATTCGGCCTGGAGGTGATGCGTGGCGGCGAGGCGGCGCTCAAGTCCCTGGGCATGGAATTCACCGAGAAGACGTCGTACAAACGCGGCGCCACCGACTTCTCGTCGCAGGTCGCTAAGATGAAGTCGTCGGACTGCGACTTCGTGATCCTGGGCACCATCATCCGCGAGACCATCGGCACCATCGGCGAGTCGCGCAAAACGGGCTTCAACCCCACGTTCCTGGGCTCCAGCGCCGCGTACACCGACCTCATCCACAAGCTGGGCGGCAAGCCCATGGACGGCCTGTACGCCACCATGACGGTGCAGCACCCTTACCTGGACGAGGCCAGCCAGCCCATCCGCTTCTGGGCCAACAAGTACAAGACCAAGTTCAATGAAGACCCCACGGTGTTCTCGGTCTACGGCTACGGGGCGGTGGATGCCTTCATCAAGGCAGCCCAGAAGGCAGGCACCAGCCTTACCACCGACAGCTTCATCAAGGCCATGGACACCATGGTGATCCCGCCCGACATGTTCGGCAGCGCCGAGGCCACCTACGGCCCGCAAAAGCGCCTGGGCAGCGATCTTTCGCGCCTGTCGCAGATCACCGATGGCAAGTGGAAGGTGGTGTCCGACTACGTCAAGCCATGAGGGCCTGACCACCCGCTCCCAAGCCGCCTTCGGGCGGCTTTTGTGTTTCAGGGGATGCGCTCGGCCCCAGTCGGTGGCAGAATTTAACCAAGCAGTAACTTTGCATAAATAGACCGAATCCACCGCCATGATCGAACGCACCCTCTTCCAGCCCGACCACCAGGCCTTTGCCGACAGCTTTCGCCGGTTCATCGACAAGGAGGTGGCGCCCCACCACGCCGACTGGGAAGACCAGGGCTACGTGGCGCGCGAGGTGTGGAGCCAGGCGGGCGCCAACGGCTTTCTGTGCATGAGCCTGCCCGAGGAATACGGCGGCGCCGGGGCCGACAAGCTCTACTCCGTGGCGCAGATGGAAGAGCTGGCGCGCGCCGGCACCACGGGCATCGGCTTCGGGCTGCACAGCGAGATCGTGGCGCCCTACATCCTGCACTACGGCACCGAGGAGCAAAAGCGCCGCTACCTGCCACAGATGGCCAGCGGCGCCATGGTAGGCGCCATCGCCATGAGCGAGCCTGCCGCGGGCAGCGACCTGCAGGGCATCAAGACCACCGCCATGAAAAGCGCAGATGGATCGCACTACGTGCTCAACGGCAGCAAGACCTTCATCACCAACGGCTGGCATGCCGATGTGGTGATCGTGGTCGCCAAGACCGACCCGGCGGCCGGGGCCAAGGGCACCAGCCTCTTCCTGGTGGAGCGCGGCATGCCCGGTTTTGAAAAAGGCCAGCGCCTCAAGAAGATGGGCATGAAGGCGCAGGACACCTCCGAGCTGTTCTTCACCGACGTGAAGGTGCCCGCCGCCAACCTGCTGGGCGGCCCCGCCATGGAAGGGCGCGGCTTCATCTGCCTGATGGAGCAGCTGCCGTGGGAGCGCCTGCAGATCGCCATCACCGCCGTGGCGTCCGCGCAGGCCGCCATCGACTGGACGGTGGACTATGTCAAGCAGCGCAAGGTCTTCGGCCAGAGCGTGGCCTCGTTCCAGAACACCCGCCACACCCTGGCCGAGCTGCAGACCCAGGTGCAGGTGGCCCGCGTGTTCGTGGACAAGTGCTGCGAGCTGATCGTGGAGGGCCAGCTCGACACCGATACCGCCAGCATGGCCAAGTACTGGACCACCGACCTGCAGTGCAAGGTGATGGACGAATGCGTGCAGCTCTTCGGCGGCTACGGCTACATGTGGGAATACCCCATCACCCGCGCCTACGCGGATGCGCGCGTGCAGCGCATCTACGGCGGCACGAACGAGATCATGAAAGAGGTGATTGCGCGCGCCATGGGCCTGGGCAAATAGCACCATGACCAGCGCCACGGACTGCGCCGCGACGGGCGCCCAACACCGTCACAGGTACCAGGCGGCGCGGGCTTCCTCGGGGCTGAGCGGCGCGCCGGGGCGGCGGTCGGTGACATTCAACCAGGAGCGGACACCCTGGCTGCCGCTCAGGGCACGCATCAGCAGCAAACCCGCGCCGATGCCGCGAATGGCTGCCGAGCTGCGGCTGGGTGCCATGAAGGCCGCCACCGCCAGCGCGCTGGATGCGGCCAGTACCACATGGTGTTCCAGCGCAAACCCATCGCGCGTGTCGTCGTATTCCACAGCGCCACGGACCATGCGCTGCAATGCAGAGGATGTATTTCGTTTCATAGCCAAAAATGAGAGAGCAACCGCAGAAAGATAGTGCAAAAACCACCGCACGCGCGTCAGAAAGCGCGCTGTTGTGGTGTGCGCCGCCGAGGCACCGCTCGCTGCCGACCCGCATGGGGCGCGCCTCCCAAGCGCCTGCCCAATCACCCAGCGAGCTTCCAGTTTAAAGACCACCGGAGACCATTCATGACCGAAGCCTATGTATTCGACGCGCTGCGCACCCCGCGCGGCAAGGGCAAGAAGGACGGCACCCTGCACGAGGTCAAGCCCATCGACCTACTCGTGGGCCTGCTCACCGAGCTGCAGGCTCGCCACCGCTTTGACACGGCGGCGGTGGACGACGTGGTCATGGGCATCGTCTCGCCCGTGGGCGAGCAGGGCTCGGTGCTGCCCAAGGTGGCCGCACTCAAGGCCGGGTGGGACTTTCGCTGCGCGGGCGTGCAGGTCAACCGCTTCTGCGCATCGGGCCTCGAAGCGGTGAACCTGGCCGCGCAGAAAGTGCGCAGCGGCTGGGAGGATTTGGTGGTGGCGGGCGGCGTGGAGAGCATGAGCCGCGTGCCCATCGGCTCCGACGGCGGCGCCTGGGCGCAAGACCCCGCCACCAATTCGGAAACCCTGTTCGTGCCCCAGGGCATCGGCGCCGACCTGATCGCCACGCTGGATGGCTACACCCGCGCCGACGTGGATGCCTTCGCCCTCGAATCGCAGCGCCGCGCCACCGCAGCGCGCGCAGCGGGCTACTTCAAGAACTCGGTCGTGCCCGTGCGCGATTTCATCGGCCAGACCATCCTGGCCGAGGACGAATTCATCAAGCCCAAGACGACCCTTGAAGGACTGGGTGCGCTCAAACCTTCGTTCGAGCAACTGGGCGGCATGGGATTTGACGCCGTGGCGCTGCAGCGCTACCCGCAGGTGGAACGCATCCACCACGTGCACCACGCGGGCAACTCGTCCGGCATTGTGGATGGCGCCGCCGCCGTGCTCATCGGCAACGAGGCCGCCGCCAAGGCCCATGGCCTGACGCCGCGCGCACGCATCGTGGCCACGGCGCTCAGCGGCGCCGACCCCACCATCATGCTCACCGGCCCCGTGCCCGCCGCCAAGAAGGCGCTGGCCCGCGCGGGCATGACCATCGACCAGATCGACCTGTTCGAAGTGAACGAGGCCTTCGCCGCCGTGCCCATGCGCTTCATGCGCGAGCTGGGCGTGCCGCACGACAAGGTCAACGTGAACGGCGGCGCCATCGCCATGGGCCACCCGCTGGGCGCCACGGGCGCCATGATCCTCGGCACCCTGATTGACGAACTGCACCGCCGGGGCCAGCGCTATGGCCTGGCCACGCTGTGCGTGGGCGGAGGCATGGGCATCGCCACCATCGTTGAACGCGTATGAGGAACAACCCCCTGAGCGGCTGCGCCGCTTCCCCCTTCTCTCATCGCTGCGCGATGGGAAGGGGGACGACGCCACTGGCCTGGCAAAGCCAGTTCCACGGCGTCCGCTGGCCTCGGCCACGCTTCATCCAAGGCCGCGCCCCATAGCTGCGCCATGGCGCATTACCGATTCGGAGACATCAGCATGCAAACCATCCGCTACGAACTCATCCCCGCCCAGGACACCGAAGGCCAGGTCGCCGTCATCACGTTTGACGAAACCAACTCGCCCGTCAACACCATGTGCCGCCAGTGGCAGCAAGAGCTGGGCGAGGTCACCGCACAGGTGCTGGGTGACCGCGAACGCCTGGGCGCTGCGCTCAAAGGCATCGTGCTGGCATCCGCTAAGACCAGCTTCTTTGCCGGTGCCGACCTCAAGGCCACCATGCGCCTCACGCCCGCCGATGCGCCCAACGCGTTTGGCGAAATCGAGCGCATGAAGAAGCACTTCCGCACGCTCGAAACCTTGGGGCTGCCGGTGGTGGCCTGCCTCAACGGCGCCGCGCTGGGCGGCGGGTGGGAGGTGGCCCTGATCGCCCACTACCGCATCGCCGTGGCCGACCCCAAGATCCAGTTCGGCCTGCCCGAGGTCACGCTGGGCCTCATGCCCGGCGCCACCGGCGTGACCAAGATGACGCGCCTGCTGGGCCTGATGGGCGCGCAGCCCTTCATCCTGGAGGGCAAGCTCTTCAACCCCGCCGAGGCGCTGGAGCTGCAACTGGTACATGAACTGGTGGCTACCCGCGATCAGCTGCTGCCCGCCGCCCTGGCCCACATCGCCACCCACCCGCACGCGGTGCAGCCGTGGGATGACAAGAACTACAAGATGCCTGGCGGCACGCCCGCCAACCCCAAGATCGCCAGCGCCCTGACGGTGGCGCCCGCCATGCTCAAGAAGACCACGCGCGGCCGCTACCCCGCGCCCGAGGCTGCCTTGGCCGCCATGGTCGAAGGCGCCATGGTGGACTACGACACCGCCCTGCGCATCGAAAGCCGCTACCTCGCCCGCCTGATGACCGGCCCCGTGGCGCGCAACATGATCAACACGTTCTTCTTCGACATGAACGCGATCAAGAGCGGCAAGTCGCGCCCCGGCACCACGCCACGCTACAAGCCCCAAAAGGTCGGCATCCTGGGCGCCGGCATGATGGGCGCGGGCATCGCCTGGGCTCAGGCCAGCCGGGGGATCGCCACCGTGCTCAAGGACGTGAGCGCCGAGAAGGCCGAGGCCGGCAAGGCCTACAGCGCCAAGCTCACGCAAGCCCGCGTGGACAAAGGCCGCATGACGGCCGAGGCGCAGCAGGCGCTGCTGGCGCGCATCACGCCCACCGCCAGCGCGGCCGACCTGGCGGGCTGCGACCTCATCATCGAAGCCGTGTTTGAAAGCCGCGACCTCAAGGCCAAGGTCACACAAGAGGCCGGACCGCAATTGGCGCCCGGCGGCTTCTTTGCCAGCAACACCTCCACCCTGCCCATCAGCGGCCTGGCCACGGCCAGCAGCCGGCCCGAGAAGTTTGTCGGCATCCACTTCTTCAGCCCCGTGGACAAGATGAAGCTGGTGGAGATCATCCGCGGCAAACAGACGGACGACGAGACCGTGGCCCGCGCTTTCGACTATGTGCAGGCCCTGGGCAAGGTGCCCATTGTGGTCAACGATTCACGCGGCTTCTACACCAGCCGCACCTTTGGCACCTTCGTGATGGAAGGCGCCGCCATGCTGGGCGAAGGCATCCCCGCCGCCGCGATTGAAAACGCCGCCATGCAGGCCGGCCTGCCCGTGGGCCCGTTGGCCGTGCTGGACGAAACCGCGCTGACCCTGAGCGTGCATGTGCTGGACCAGACCCGCGCCGACTACGCGGCCGAAGGAAAAACCTACACCGCCACACCCGGCGAGCTGCTGGTGGAGCGCATGGTCAAGGAACTGAAGCGCCCCGGCCGCGCGGGAGGCGGCGGCTTTTATGACTACCCCGCAGGCGCCAAGAAGCACCTGTGGCCGGAGCTGAAAACGCTGTTTGAGAAGCCCGGCGTGGAGTGGAGCGTGCAGGAGATTCAGGACCGCCTGCTCTACCGCCAGGCCATCGAGACCGCGCGCTGCCTGGCAGAGGGCGTGCTGACCAGCGTGCATGACGCGAACATCGGGTCGATCTTTGGGATTGGGTTTCCGGCGTGGACGGGGGGGGCGATGCAGTTCGTTTATGGAACCGGGGTGGAGGCATTCCTTCAGCGTGCCGATGAACTGGCGGCGAAGTACGGGGCAGGGTTTGTTTTGGAAGCAAAAGCCCGAGATGTCATTCGAGATTTTCAGCCGACCTATTGACTGACCATAGTTCAGTCAAACCGGATAGCTAAAGGAGCTCGCTTCTGGCACACCCAGCGCATCCCCGACCAGCTGCCATATCTGCTGATTCGGTGTTGTGGAGAGCACAAACCACAGCTCTGCGATGCGCAGAGCTGGAAGCATCAAATCTTCCAGCGAGAAGCGTCCTTCCCTATTGAGACAGATCGCCACAACCAAATCGTCACCAGAATACTTGCTCAGTCCATCGACCCAACGCCTGGACTGTTGCGCTTGCGTTCAAATGATCAGGCACCAGCTCTTGAGGACAGCAGCATGGCCAAGATCTTTCAATTTCTTGCCAGGCGTACACACCAATTCTCACGCGAGTCAGTGACTGATAGCCGCTAGAACGGCGCGCTTGATCCTGTACTTAAGAAATGCGGTTCGCCAACCCGGGTTGGCAAGGATCCCTGATTCGGTGCGCCCCGGAAACATCCCTGCAAATTGATCGCACCCCGATCAATTTGCAGGGATGAGAATTGGCGGAGTTACCGCGCCACCATCCGCAATCCCAGCGCAATAAACACCGTCCCCGCCAGCCGATCCAGCCATACACCCACCTGGGGCTTGCGGTTGATCCACCCACCGACGCTGCCTGAGAAGTAGCCCAGCAACCCGAACAGCACCGCCGCCTGGGCAGTGAACAGCAGCCCCAGCAAGCCCAGTTGCAGTTCTATGCTGCCGCGCGATGCGTCCACGAACTGCGGCAGAAATGACAGGAAGAACAGCACGACCTTGGGGTTGATGGCGTTGGCTATCAGGCCCTTGCAGAAGGTGCGGCCGAGAGATTCAGCAGCGGGTTGGCTGCTGGAGTTGCTATTGGCGCTTTCGATGCGCACAGCGCCTGCGTGGCGCAGGGCCTGGGTGCCGAGCCAGATCAGGTACCCGCCACCTGCCCACTTGAGCGCAGTGAAGGCCACTGGCGATGCGGCCAGGATTGCGCCTACGCCGATGACGGCCAGCACGGTGTGGCTGAGACAACCCAATGCGCAACCCAGGCCAAACACGATGCCAGCGCGGCGGCCTTTGGACATGCCGACGCTGAGCACCATGAGGTTGTCGGGGCCGGGCGTGGCTGTGAGCATGACGGCGGTGAGAAGAAACGCGATGGCTTGGGCGGTGGTCAACATGGTGGTGGATGCTTGGCTTTTTATTGCTGGCCGCCCCTGGCTGGCAAGGGCAGACGGTGATGGTGCTGTGCTGAGCTTGCCCTGAGCGTCCAAGGCATCGCAATCAATTACATACTATCAAATCAATAGCAATCACTCCTTTACCAACAGGCGGCAGAGGCCTAAAAATATTGAAATCTAGTATGCCAACGGCCGCCACTTGGGCTGCAGGGCCAGATGCCAGGCTGCATCCAGGGGGTCTAAGGACCAGCAGCCCAGCCGCCAACCGCTCGTGGCTGCATCGGAGCCGGGCTGATGCCCTGCCTGTCAGATACACCCCCGCCCGCAACGGCAGGCACTGGCCGAGCCCGGCCAGCTCGCCGCCATCAATCCACGATGAGTTTGTTGTTGTTCAGCAGCTGGGTAATGATCTGCTGGTCTGTGGTGGCGCCCGAGTAGAGAGACTGCAGGTCGTCCCCCGAAAGAACGATCTGCTGGGTTTCGGTGGCGCTGGTGTAGGCCGCTCCTACGATGTGAGAATCCGCAGCAAACCCACCCGTGTGGCTGATGTGGATGATGGTGTTGCCCCCCGATATCTCGAAGTGCAGATAGTTCGCCAGGTTGCCCGCGCCGTTGGATGGGCCCACGTGCTCTCCTTGCAGCAGGTCGCGCAGGTCAAGCACGTCGCCTCCCGCGGTATTGCTGCCCGCTGCCGCCGTTGAGAAGTTCTCAATGGTGTCCACCGCAGGAGTCCCGGCAGCGCCCTGGTCGCCCAGGTTCCAGACAAACACGTCCACGAAGCTTTCACCTGCATCGCCGCCGATCAAGGTGTCGTTGCCCGGGCCGCCCGAGATCACGTCGGCACCGCTGCCGGCGTTGATGGTGTCGTTGCCGCTGCCGCCGTAGAGCATGTCGGACCCGCTACCAGCAGAGAGGTCGTCATCGCCACCACCACCGTGGACGATGTTGTTCCCATTGGAGGCATTGATGGTGTTGTTGCCATTCCCACCCTGGATGAATTCGCTGGCCGAGCTGCCGGTGTAGCTGCCACTCTCCGTCGTGGCGATGTCTATCGTGGTGTAAGCCGCCTTGAGCGTCACGATACTGCTCACGCTGGCAGTGACGCCACCGTTTATTTCTGTGGATGTGACCTGAACGGTCAGGTGGGTTGCATTGGTGGCGTAGCTGCCTGGAAGATTCAGCATCAGGTTGGGCAGGTCCGCCTCGACAAGCTGCCACACGCCGCCACCCAGGTTGAGCCCTGCATTGAATGAAACGCCCGTGGGCACGTTGCTCACCCTGATCGACAGGCTCTCGGAGCCATCCGTGTCTCCAAGGGTCGTAGTGATAGGGAACCTGGCGCTGATTCCGCCAGTGCCGTGCGCATTGACCACCAGGGACCTCAAAATCACCAACGAAGGCGTTGTGGCCGAGCCGACAGTCATATTGACCGTGGCCGTGCTGCTGGCACCGGAGGGATCCTCTATGGTGTAGGTGAAGCTGGCGGCGCCTTCGAAGCCGCTGGCTGGCGTAAAGATGACGTTGTTGCCGATGCGGCTGACCGTGCCGTTCACTGCCGCCTGTACCGACACCAGGGTCAGCACGTCTCCATTCGCATCGGTGTCGTTGGCCAGTAACATGGACACGGGAATGGAAATGGCCGTATCCATGCGCGTGAGGGCCGTGTCGTTGGCAGCGACCGGCGCCTGGTTACCGATGGGATTCACGGTCATCGTGACGGTGCCGGTACCTGTATTGCCATGTCCATCGTCGACGGTGTAGGCGAAGGTGTCTGTACCGGTGAACCCGGCATTGGGGGTGTAGATGGGGTTGCGTGTAACGGCATCGATCACCACCGAGCCATTGGCGCCCTGAGTCACTCCAACAATCGTGAGCGAATCGCCATCGGGGTCCGTGTCGTTGCTGCGCACGGCAATGATCACCGAGCTACCTTCATCCACTGTCGCAACATCGTTATTGGCCACGGGCGCGCCATTAGACGGTGCATTGACCGTGACCGTGACGGTTGCGGTGGATGTTGCGCCTTTGCCGTCGCTGATGGTGTAGGTGAAGCTGTCACTACCGACAAACCCTGCGTTGGGTGTGTAAATGGGGTTGTTCATGACGGTATCGATCACCACCGAGCCGTGAGTGCCCGCAGTCACACTGGCAACGGTGAGGGGGTCACCGTCGGCATCGGTGTCGTTGCCGCGCACAGCGACGGTCACCGGGGTGTTGGCATTGGTGGAGACTGTGTCATTCACCGCCACGGGCGCATGGTTCACGGTGATGCTGAGAGTGCTGGACGCGCCCGTGTGCACGGTGTAGGTCACCGCCAGCGGGCTGGCGCCAGTGAACGGCGAGGCCGCCACAAAGGTGTAGGCACCGTTGCTCTGCATGGTCAACATGCCCAGCCCTGCCACCGTGGCCGGCGTGCCGGCCTCGTACCGCGTGCCCTGGTAAGTGAAACTGGCCAGCACCAGCGGGCCGTCGGGGTCCAGGTCATTGAGCAGCACATCGCCCGTGGCCTGCGCTCCCGCCACCACCGACACGGTATCGGCCTGCAAGGTGCTGGACTGATGGCCCTGCGCCGCGGTGGCCGCAGCAGCGCACAGTGCCGCCACATCGGCCCAGCACGCGCCGCCTGCAGGCAGTGCAGTGCCAACGGCACATACGGTGCCCGGGCGGGCCGGTGTCACAGGCAGGGGCGACGGAATGCCCAGTGGAAAGCAGGTGCTCCAGGTCGGCTGCGTGATGCTGGTGATGCGCAAGCCGGTCGCTGTCTGGTTGGTGTAGACCACCGGCAGGAATCCCGAAGGATCGCCACCGGGGGTGGTGCCCGTGGACTGCACGGGAATCGTGAGCGTTTCTCCACCCGCCTGGTTGAAGGCAGCCTGCAGTTCCTGCAACTGGGCCTGCACAGCATCACCCCACACCACCAAGGCGCCCAGCACCATGGCCATGGCACCCAGCGCCACGCTGCGCAAGGTGGAGGAAGACACGAGGCCCTTGTTGCGCACCATCCAGCCCATGCAGGCCACCATGGCCACTGCCAGCAGCAGCAAGGCGCCAGGGTGGTCGACTGGTATCGCTGAGGTCGCGAGCGCGCCTGCCGTAATCGTCTGCGCCTGGGCCGCCGGTAATGCGGTCACCATCAGCATTGCAGCCGCCAGGCGCCGCAGTGCACTGCGTGCAACGAGAGGGACAGCGAAAAATTGGGCGCAAGACCAAGGGCGCAACATCGATAGTCCTTCGTTGTTGGAAGAATGAAAGCTAGTGGGGGTGCCTGCTGGGCATGCCTGCGCAAGACCTGCGGCAGGCCGCCTAGGTGGGTGGCGTCGGCACTCTACCTTGTAAAGGCAGGTAAGCCATCATAGAAAATTGCAACAGACCAACGGGGCACAAAGACCTTGCTCGAATGCCGGTGGGGGTGCAAGTACGCGACCTGCCTGCCAAAGCCGCGCCAGAGGCGGGCAATGCGTGGCCTGCGCTATGCGCCAGCCAACCCCAACATCCCACGCGCCTCCTGCGGCGAAGCCACCTCCCGCCCCGCATTGCGCGCGTATTGCGCCAACTGTTCAATCAACGGTCCATTTGAATCCGCCTTCGTCCCATCCGGCAGATAGAACGTGTCCTCCAGCCCACTGCGCAAATGCCCGCCCAGCTCGGCCACGCGCTGGTGCACGGGCCAGATCTCGCTGCGGCCGATGACGGTGGCTTGCCAGGGGGCGTCCTTGATTTTCAGCTTGAGCAAGATGGGCAGCAGGTCCGCGTCCGCAGGCATGCCGGATTCAACGCCCATCACGAAGTTGTATTCAGGCAGGCCCTGCGTGTACATACCGGTCTGCACATACATCTCCACGCAGCGCACGATGCCCACGTCGAAGCATTCGAACTCGGGCAGCGTGCCGGTCTCCAGCATCACGTCGATGAAGTCCTTGACCTTGGCGGGCTGGTTGTCGAACAGCATGGGCGGCCAGGCCCAGGTGCCGTTGCTGCGCACCTTCAGGTAGTTGAGCGAGCCGGCGTTGCACGCCGCCATCTCGGGGCGGGTGGCACGCAAGCAGTCGAGCGGGCCCTGGTAATGGGGGCCGACCACGCCGGTGGTCTGGTTGATGATCAAGCCCGGGCAGGCCTCGCGCATGGCTTGCACGCAGTCGCGTGCCACCTGCGGGTCCCAGCTGGGCAGGTGGCCTTTGCCGGGCTCCTGGTTGCGAAAGTGCACGTGAACCACGGCGGCGCCTGCGTCGTAGGCGCGGCGGGCTTCTTTCGCCAATTGCTCGGGCGTGACGGGCACATGGTGCTGGCCGGGGTCCGTCAGCACGCCGGTGATGGCGCAGGTGATGATGGCTTTGCTGCCGTGGTCGGTGCTGTGCATGGGGCCTGTCTCCTTCATTCAAATGCCGAGCTGGCGTGCAGCCAGGTCTTTCATGATTTCTTCCGCCCCGCCGCCGATCATCATGACCTTGACCTCGCGGTAGATGCGCTCGCTGACGGTGCCGCGCATGAAGCCCATGCCGCCCAGGATCTGCACGGCCTGGTCGGCGCAGAACTGCATGGTTTGGGTGGCGTGGTTCTTGAGCAGACAGACGTTTGCGACCCATTCAGGGCCTGTGCGGCCTGCATCAGCCTGTGCGGCCACGGATTCGCACCACGCGGCGGTGGACTGGATGCGCATCTGCATGTCCACCAGCTTGTGGCGGATGACCTGGTGCTCCACCAGCGCGGCGCCAAAGGTCTTGCGCTGGCGGGCCCAGGCCAGGGCCTCGTCGTAGCAGGCCTCGGCAAAGCCCAGGGCCGATGCGGCGAGGCCAAAGCGCTCGCCATTGAAGTTGGCCATGATGATGCGAAAGCCCGCGCCCTCTTCGCCCAGCAGGTAGCGCGCAGGCACGCGCACGTTGTCAAAGCGCAGGTGGGCGGTGTCGGAGCAGAGCCAGCCCATCTTGTCGAGCTTGCTGCGCGACAAGCCTGCGCTGTGGCCGGGCACAAGCAGCATCGATATGCCGCCACTGCCCTTGCTTCCAGCTTCTCCCGTTCTGACAGCGACCGTGATCCAGTCCGCGCGCATGCCGGAGGTGATGAACACTTTTTCGCCGTTGACGATGTACTCATCGCCCTCGCGCCGCGCGGTGATCCGTAGCTGGGCTACGTCTGACCCGCCACCGGGCTCAGTAATCGCCAATGCCGCGATCTGCTCGCCTGCCAGCACGGGCGGGATGACCTCGGCACGCACAGCGTCGCTGCCATGGGCCAGTACCGGCGGCAGGCCGATGTTGTGCGACAGCAGGCTGGCCAGCACACCGCCGCTGGCGCCGTGGCGGCTGAGCGCGCGCCACAGCGGCAAGCGCAAGGCGTAGCTGGCAGGCGTGCCGCCGTACGGCTCGGGGTAGCCCAGGCCCAGCAGGCCCAGGTCGGCCGCGCGGCGGTACAGGCTGCGGGGGAACTCACCGGCGGCATCCCAAGCATCCACATGCGGCGCGATCTCGGTGCGGGCAAAGCGGGTGACGGTGTCGGTGAGTGCGGTGCGGTCTTCGTCGCTCACAGAACTTGCATCGGACGTGGCGGTCATGCGGGCGCTCCTTGCGTGGCGGGTGCAAAGCGGGCCAGCACCTGGCCGGGCGACACCTGCTGGCCGGGCGCTACCAGCAGCTCAGCCACCGTGGCGGCGGCGGGGCTGGCCAGGCTGTGTTCAAGCTTCATGGATTCGATGACCACCACCGTATCGCCCGCCGCCAGCGCCTGGCCTGCAGCCACGGGCAGCGCGACGACCTTGCCGTTGAAGGGCGCGCGCAGCTCGGTGGCGCCACCAGTGGCGCCCGCGCGGGCTGCCGGCTCCCACGATGCGTCTTCCACCCAGCCGTCCACACCGCCGATCTGCCAATGCCAGCGCAGCGGCTCCACGGCGACGTAGTGCACACCGCGCTGAGGCAACTGCAGCGTGATGGTGGTGGGCCCTACCCCGGCCTGCTCTACCTGCAGCCGCCCCCTGCCCAGCTCTCGCACGGCGACGGCGTGCACCTCGCCCTGGTGGCGCAGGCGCAGGGGCCGCGCCATGGGGCACGGCAGGATCGATGCGGGTTTTGAAGCAAGAATGGCCTCCAGCGCAGGAGGGAAAAGCGCTGATAGCTCCTCTTTCAATAGCAATCCTTGCAAGCCAGCAGCATGTTCTGCCAGGAACGGCACCAGCGCCTCCCCGCTGGCAAACACCGGGTGCTGCAGGCACGCCGCCAGAAACGCGCGGTTGGTGGGCAGGCCCAGCACGCGGGTGCTGTGCAGCGCTCGGACCAGCGCGTCGACGGCCTCGGCCCGCGTCGGCGCATGCACGATGAGCTTGCCCAGCATGGCGTCGTAGTGGGGCGAGACCTCGGCGCCCTCTTCCAGCGCATGGTCAAAACGCAGCGCGCCGGGGGTGGCCCGTTCAAACGCGGTGGCTTGTGGCGCACTGAACTGCAGCACGCGGCCGGTGTGGGGGCGGAAGTGCGCGTCTTCGGCACACAGGCGCACTTCGATGGCGTGGCCTTGCAGATGCACATGGTCTTGCGCGAGTGGCAGCGGTTCGCCCCGTGCCACGCGGATTTGCCATTCCACCAGGTCCAGCCCCGTGAGCGCCTCGGTCACCGGGTGCTCCACCTGCAGGCGGGTGTTCATCTCCATCAAGTAGAAACTGGCCCCCACGCTCCCCGCGTCGCGTGGTTCGCTGCCCCCCGAGGGGGCCTTCGCGACTTGGGGCGGCCCGGCGTCGCTCAAGCCACTGCCATCCAGCAAAAACTCCACCGTGCCCGCCCCCAAATAGCCAGCAGCCTGTGCCAGCGCCACGGCACAGGCGCCCATGCGTTCGCGCAGCGCGGCGTCCACGGCCGGGCTGGGGGACTCTTCGATGATCTTCTGGTGGCGGCGCTGCACCGAGCAATCGCGCTCGCCCAGGTGGATGCACGCGCCGTGGGCGTCGGCAAAGATCTGCACCTCCACATGGCGCGGCTGCAGCAGCGCGCGTTCGATCAGCAGGTCACCACAGCCAAAGCCCGCCAGCGCCTCCGACCGGGCACTGGCCAGCGCGGCAGGCAACTGCGCCAGGTCGGTGACCAGGCGCATGCCACGCCCTCCCCCGCCTGCCACGGCCTTGACCATGAGGGGTGTACCGATGCGCGCAGCCTCGGCGGCAAAGCGCTCGTCGCTCTGGTCATCCCCCGCGTAGCCGGGCAGGCAGGGCACGCCATGCGCCTGGGCCAGCGCCTTGGCACCGGCCTTGCTGCCGAGTGCACGGATGGCGCCGGGAGGCGGGCCGATCCAGGTCAGGCCCGCATCCACCACGGCCTGGGCGAAGTCGGCGTTCTCGCTGAGGAAGCCATAGCCGGGGTGCACGGCATCGGCCCCGGCGGCGCGGGCGGCGGCCAGCAGCTTGTCGGTGCGCAGGTAGGTGTCGGCGCTGGTCTCGCCACCCAGCGTCACGGCTTGGGTGGCTTCGCGCACATGCAGGGCGTTGGCATCGGGGTCGGAGTAGACGGCAACCGTTTCGATGCCCATACGGTGGGCGGTGTGAATCACCCGGCGGGCGATTTCGCCGCGATTGGCGATAAGGATTTTTTTCATCAGGTCGCACTCCACGGCGGCGCCTTGCGCGCAGCAAACGCCGCCAGCCCTTGCGGCGCCTCGGGGCCACGCAGCGCTTGCGAAAAAGCAATTGCTGCTTCGTCCAGCAGCGCGGGCAACGGCGTTTCGACTTGGGCCAGCAACAAACGTTTTGTGGCGGCCACGGCCTTCGGCGCTGCGGCGGCGTGGCGCGCGATGGCGGCTTGCACAGCAGCCTCCATGTCGCCAGCTACCACCTCATCCACCAGCCCCGCACGTTGAGCCGTCGCGGCATCCCAGCGCTCGCCCGTCAACAAACACCGCCGCGCTGCCGCTTGTCCAATGCGCCGCACGACAAACGGCGCGATCTGCGCCGGCACGATGCCCAGCGTGACCTCGGGCGTGGCGAACTGCGCGCTGGTGTGGGCCAGCACCTGATCGGCACAGCACACGAGCCCAAAGCCACCGCCCATGGCAGCGCCCTCCACCGCCACGATGAACCACTGCGGCAACGCACACAGGGCCTGCAGCAACGCACCAAAGCGGCGGTTCAGCGGTACCAGCGGGTCAGCTTCGCCCGCAGCCAGCGGCTGGCCAATCGTCTTGGCAAAGTCGCCCAGGCTGCCACCCGCGCAGAAATGCCCACCGGCACCCCGCAGCACCACGCCGCGCAGATCGGAATCGGCCGCAGCCCGCTCACACGCGGACAGCAGGGCGTCCACCATCGCCTCGGACAGCGCATTGCGGCTGGCCGGGTCGTTGAGCGTCCAGGTTTCCACACAGCCGCTGGCCAGCGGCGCGCGGGTTATCTGTAAAGGCATGTCAGGTCTCCACCGTGCTGCGCGCTACGCACGACATACGAAACTGGCGCGGCCCAGTGCCAGGGCAGCCGAGCAAGGGCCGCCCCGCAGCGAGGGCTGCGTCCCCCTGCCCGCACTGCGCAGCAATGCGAGAGCGGGGGGAAGCGACGAAGTCGCTCAGGGGGGTGTTGCTCATCTCTTGGCGATGCCCATGAGCTTGGCGAGGATGCCCAACATCACCTCGTCGGCGCCCCCACCAATCGACGCCAGCCGCCCGTCCCGGTACATCCGCGAGACCTTGTTCTCCAGCGTGTAGCCCATGCCGCCCCAGAACTGCAGGCAGGTGTCGGGCACCTCGCGGTTCAGGCGGCCGGCCTTGAGCTTGGCCATGCTGGCCAGCTCCAGCACGTCCTGCCCGTTCACATACAGGTCGGACGCGCGGTAGGTGAGCGCGCGCAGGGCCTCGACCTCGGTCTTGAGTTCGGCCAGCTTGAACTGCACCCACTGCTGGTCGGCCAGCGTGCTGCCAAAGAGCTTGCGCTCCTGCGCATAGTCGATGGTCCACTGGATGCAGTGGTTCAGCGATTCGAGCGTGCTGGCGGCACACCACAGGCGCTCCTCCTGGAACTGCTGCATCTGGTAGATGAAGCCCTGCCCCTCCGCACCGATGCGATAGCGCTGCGGCACGCGCACCTCGTCAAAGTAGATCAGGCCGGTGTCGCTGCTGTGCATGCCGATCTTGCGGATCTTCTGCGCCACCTCGACGCCCGGGGTCAGCTTGCCGCCGGGGCCATCGCGCAGGGGCACCATCACCAGGCTCTTGTTCTTGTGCACGGGGCCTTCGCCGGTGTTGACCAGCATGCACATCCAGTCCGCCTGCAGGCTGTTGGTGATCCACATCTTCTGGCCGGTGATCACGTAGTCGTCACCATCCTTGCGCGCCACGCTTTTAATGCCGGACACGTCGCTGCCCGCCGCCGGCTCACTCACGCCGATGCAGCCCACCATGTCGCCCGCGATGGCCGGGGCGAGAAACTGGCGCTTGAGCTCTTCGCTGCCGTAGCGCGCGAGCGCCGGGGTGCACATGTCGGTCTGCACGCCAATGGCCATGGGCACGCCGCCGCAGTGGATGTGGCCCAGCGTCTCGGCCATGGCCAGGCTGTACGAATAGTCCAGGCCCTGCCCGCCGTATTCCTCGGGCTTGCACAGGCCCAGCAGGCCCAGGTTGCCCATCTTCTTGAAGACCTCGTGCGCGGGGAAGATCTCGGCCGCCTCCCACTCGTCCACGTGGGGGTTGATCTCTTCGTCGATGAAGCGCTTGAGGGTCTTCTGGATCTCGCGGTGCTCGTGCGTGAACTGCATGGTGTTTGTCTCCGGTGTTTTGTTTGTGTGGATCTCGATCACGACAACTGGAACTGCCCCAGCGGCTGCGGCCGCCCGTTGAGTACCAGTTCCACCTGGTGCGCGCCGGGGTAGTGGGTGCGCGTGGTCATCTGCTGCAGCGACAGCGTCTTGCCAACGGCCACCGTGGCGCCAGGCGCTATGTCCAGCGTTTGCAGCTTGAACACCTTGGGCGCGGCACCGCCGTGGGCCTTGACGTAGTGCACCTTCAGGTCGGCCAGCACGCGCTGGGGCCGTGGCGTGGGGTTGTGCAGCTCGGCCTCGATGCGCACCTTGTCTCCGATGCGTGCGCTGGCAGGCAGCACGCGCGCGGCCCGCACGTCCAGCGCCACGGCATGCCCCACGCCCAGGGCATCGAGCGCACCAGCGTCGCCACGCTTGATGAGAAAACGCAGGCCGTGGCGCACCAGGGCTTCACGCGGGGCGGATGCGCCCTGCAGCCAGGTGCGGGCGGTGCCCACGGCCAGGTCGGGGTGATCCTTGGCGATGTCGCCTAGGTGGTTGGCCACCGAGCGGCGCACATAGGACGACGGGTCGTCCTTGAGCGCATCGAGCAACGGCAGGGCCAGTTGCGGGTTGGCCTGGAACGCGGGCAGGCGCGGTGCCCAGGGCAGGCGGGGCCGCGTGCCTTCGCTCACCAGGCGGCGCACGTGGGCATTGCCGTCCTGCGCCCAGTTCCGCAGCCGCGCGAGCGTGGCGCCCTGGTGGTGCAGCAGGTAGGGGCGGATGCAGAACTCGGCGGTAAAGCGCTGGGTCAGCGCGTGCTGCGCGGCCATGGCCGCCTCGAAATGCGGCAGGCCGTGTGTGCCGATGTAGATGCTGTGCGGCAGGTACAGGAAGGCGCTGTAGGGCCGGTCGCCCGCGTCGGGTTCGCCAGCGGCATCGAGGCCCATGGGTGGGTCCATCGAATCGACCAGCACGGCCAGTGCGCGCGGTATGTCTTGCGGCAGGTGCGCCTGCAGGGACTGCGCGATGCGCTGGCCGCGTGCCATCAGCTCCAGCGATTCGTAGCCGGGCTCTACTTGCTGCAGAAACGCGGTGGTATCGAACTTGCGCCACGCACGCCGCACCATGGCCGCAATGCGCGGCGGCACGGTGTCGTTGAGCAGGTGTTTGAGAGGCTCGGCCATCGTGGTGATTGCGTGCTTTGGCGTGGCTCTTACATCCGCGCCACGCCAAAGCTCAGGGGCCGCAGCGTGCGGGCCTGTGCCTCGGCGCAGGTGTCCAGGCAAAACGCCAGCACGGCACGGGTGTCACGCGGGTCGATCACGCCGTCGTCCAGCAACAGGCCACTGGTGTAGAACGCATCGGCCTGGGCCTCGAACATGGCGACGATCTTGTCGAACTGGGCCTGCGACTCGGCCGGGTCGGGCGTGATGCCTTTGCGCGCCAGTGCCGCCTCGGTCACGATCTGCATGGTGCGCGCGGCCTGCTCGCCGCCCATCACGGCTGTCTTGGCCCCCGGCCAGCTGAACAGGAAGCGCGGCGCATAGCCCCGCCCGCACATGCCGTAGTTGCCCGCGCCAAAGCTGGCGCCGCACTGGATGGTGATCTGCGGCACGGTGGCGTTGGTCACGGCCTGGATCATCTTGCTGCCGTGCTTGATCATGCCGCCCTGCTCGCTGTCCTTGCCCACCATGTAGCCCGTGGTGTTCTGCAGGTAGATGATGGGGTGGCCCAGCTGGCACATCCACTGGATGAAGTGCGTGGCCTTGTTGGCACCCGCCACGTCGATGGGGCCGTTGTTGCTGATGAAGCCCACGGCGTGCCCGCCGATGTGGCCCTGCGCGCACAAAGTGGCCATGCCGTAGCGTGCCTTGAATTCGAGCAGCTCAGAGCCATCCACCATCCGCGCCATCACCTCGCGCATGTCCACGGGTTGGCGCAGGTCGGCAGACATCAGGGACAGCAGGTCGTCTGCCGGCAAGAGAGGTACAGGCGCGCTCGGTCGCTGGGGCATGCTCCAGCCCAGCTGCGCGACCACATCGCGCGCCAGGCCGATCGCCTCGCGGTCATCCTGGGCCAGGTATTCGCCCAGGCCCGAGACGGCGGTGTGCATCTCGGCACCGCCCAGTTCCTCTTCGGTCGCCACCTCGCCCGTGGCGGCCATGAGCAGCGGCGGCCCGGCCAGGAAGGCGCGCGAGCGGCCCTGCACCATGATGACCACGTCCGACAGCCCCGGCATGTAGGCCCCGCCCGCAGTGCCCGAGCCGTGCTGCACGGTGATCACCGGAATGCCCGCCGCCGACAGCCGCGCGAGGTTGCGGAACAGTGTGCCCCCGTGCACGAAGCCTTCGACCCGGTAGCGCATGAGGTTGGCGCCGGCACTCTCGACGAGGTGCACGAAGGGCAGGCGCTCGCGCAGCGCGATCTCCTGCACGCGCAGGATCTTTTCCAGTCCCATGGGCTGGATGGCCCCCGCCTCGATGCCGGAGTCGCTGGCTACCACCATGCAGCGCACGCCACTGACAAAGCCGATGCCCGCGACCATGCCGCCACCGGGCACGGACTTCTCAGGGTCTTTCACATCCTGCAGGTAGCCCGCCAGGGTGCACAGCGGCAGCCAGGGCTCGCCCGCATCCAGCAGCAGCGCCACGCGCTGGCGCGGCAGCAGCTGGCCGCGTTTGTCGAACTGGGGCTGCGACCGGGCCGAGGCGGCGGCGGCACGCTCTTCCAGCGCGCGCAGGGCATCGAGGCGCGCGGCCAGGGCAGCGCGGCGCTGTTGCGCATCGGGTGCGCCGGAGTGAAAGCGCGAAGCAAAGGCGGTGGTCATTCAGAGTCCTTGGACGCACTGGAAGCCTGCTCGGCAGACGCCGCAAACACGCGCGGCACCTGTGCGCGGTGAAAGCCCCCATAGGGCTTCACGGCGGCGCGCTGCTGCGTGGCGGCATCGGGCACGCGCAGCGGCCAGCCCAGGCGCACCTGCGGCCGCGCGCCATCCACGCGCAGCGTGCTGCCGCTGATGAAGCTGGCTGCCGGGCTGAGCAGGAAGACGATGGCCGCCGACACCTCGGCCTCGTTGCCGAAGCGGCCCAGCGGCACGGTCTGCGGCATGGCGCGCAGCGTGTGCGCGGCGGCGGGAGGGTAGTTGTCCATGCCGCTCGATGCGATGTAGCCCGGCGCGACGGCGTTCACGCGCACGCCGCTGCAGGCCCATTCGAGCGCGGCGGTTTCGGTGAAGCTGACCATGCCCGCGCGCGCCGCGCCGCTGTGCCCCATGCCCGGCATGGAGCCCCACATGTCGGCCACGATGTTGACTACTGAGCCGCCGTTCGACGCCATCCACTGCCGGTAGCACTCGCGCGCCACCAGGAAGCCGCCGGTGAGGTTGGTGTGCAGCACCGCCTCCCAGCCCTTGGCGCTGATGGATTCGAGCGGCGACATGAACTGCCCGCCCGCGTTGTTCACCAGTCCATCGATGCGCCCGTGCGCGGCCAGCACCTGCTGCACCAGCACCACCACCGCGTCTTCGGAGCGGATGTCGCACGCGTGCCAGGACGCTGGGCCGCCATCCGCGGCAATCTCATCGGCAACGGCCTGCAGCTTCTCTGGCTTGCGGCCCACCAGCACCACCTGCGCGCCCAGGCGGGCCAGCTCGTGCGCTGTGCAGCGGCCGATGCCCGAGCCGCCGCCCGTGACGACGACCACCTGGCCGGCGAACAGGCCCGGGGCAAACACAGACTGATAAACATTCGGAGCCGTCGGGGCCATGGTGGTCCAGCCTTTTTTGTATTTTTTTGTTTATGCGCGGATGAAAAGGGCCAGGGCCTCGTCGGTCAGCGCATCGAGCGACTTGCCCTTCTTGGGCGAGAACCACTGCACGGCCCAGTTGAGCGCGCCAAAGATGAACAGCCGCGCCACGCCAGGATTTGCCTGCAGCGCGCCCTGCTGCGCGAGGGCATCGAGCGCGGGCATCCACGCGGCCTCGTAGCTGTCCTTGATGCGCGCAATGCCCTTGCGCTGCGCGGGCGTGAGCGAGCGCCATTCGTAGAGCATCACCGGGATGAAGCTGCTGCGCGGGCCGAGCAGGATCTCGAAGTGGTGGCGGATCAGCGTGCGCAGCTGCGCGCGTGGCGCTGCGCCAGCAGGCAGGGCCTCCAGCGCCTGCTGCTGGCTCTGCGTGGCCATGGTCATGCCCTCGCTCATCACGGCGTAAAGCAGCGCGCTTTTGCTTTCGAAGTGGTAGAAGGGCGAGCCGCTGTGCATGCCTGCGGCGGCGGCAATATCGCGCGTGCTGGTGGCCGCGAAGCCCTGCGTGCGGAACAGTTTGGCGGCGCCGTCCATGAGCTTGCGGCGGCGGTTGCCGTCGTCGAGTTCTTCGGCGGTCTTGCGCGGGCGGCCGCGGGGGCGGCGTGGGGGGTCTTCGGCTGCCGTGGTTTCTGTGGGGATGGGGTTGGCGACGAGGGACGCTGCGGCCTTGCCACGGGGGCGGGCCGGGGTTTTCTTTTGCGGGGGGGTGATGGCGCGGGCGCGCGGCACGGGTGAGTCCATGCAGGCACGATAGCAAAACTGTTTATTTTTAGCAAGCAAGTGCTTGGTAAAAATAGGTGCTGCGATTGCGGGTTGTTTTGCCTGGCGGGATTTTGGATGTTTTTTTGCCTTTAGCGCTTATCCATCAAGCGCTAGAAGCTATTGTTTTTATAGTATGCAGCGTGCCTGAACGAAGGGCGGAGGCCGGGGTGTGCGCCCGGCGGCGCAGTAACTTTCTCTTGGGTCGCCAAGAGAAAGTCACCAAGGAGAAGGCGACCCTGCCGTCTGCGACCCCTTCGCTGCGCTACGGGGCAACCTGGGGTGCTCGGTCACGGGGTGCACCGCAGAACTCGCTGCGCGCCGTTGGCGCATCCAGAAGGGAACCCGCAGCCGGACATCCATTCGGGCCGTCGCTGCGCTCGGCCCAGCCTGCGCAGCGCGTGGCGCTTGGCGCTTGCGCCCGCGAGATGGGGCCGAGCGAAGCAAAGGCCCGTGTGGCTATTCGGCTGTCTGGATGTTTGGCGGTCCACCCCCCCTGCTGGCTGCGCCTGCGGCGGGGCGGTTGCGGGGTGAGCATGGGCGTCGCAGCGCCCATGCCTCGTGCTCTGACTCGCCGTGGTTGTCCGAGCGGCGCTGCGCAGCAGCAAAGCGAGTTCCAAGGCGCACCCAGCAACCGCCCCGACGCAGGTGGCCCCTTCGCACTGCGAAGGGGTCGCAGACTGGGGGGCGCCCTTTCTTTGGTGACTTTCTCTTGGCGACGCGAAAGAAAGTTACTCGCATGCCGGGCGACTCCCGGCCTCTGCCCTCAAACCAAGCATGCTTTTCAAACCAGCACGCCCTGGCTTCGATGGGCTCAGCCCGAACGGTAGGCAGAAACTCGATAACTATAAAAACGATAGCTGCTAGCGCTTGATAGAAAAGCGCTAGCAGCCAAAATGACCAAGAACCGGGGGCCCAGAGTGCGCCGAAATCCAGCCGGCGCTTTTACCAAAAGATCGTTCAGCCCGCTACGCGGTCTGCACCGCTATCGCGGCGGCCAGATTTCAGCTCTTGCTGAAATCTGGCTTTCTCTTTTCCATAAACGCCGAGAACGCTTCCCGCGCTGCCGGCTCGCGCAGCATGCGACCAAAGCTCGCGCCCTCTTCCGCCATCACCGCCAGCACCTTCCCCGTCTGCCCCCCCTTCATCAGCCGCTTGGTCTCGATCAGCGCCGACAGCGGCTTGGCCGCCAGCTTGCGCGCCTGCGCCTGCGCCACGCCATTGCACTCGGTCGGCGGCACCACGCGGTTGACCAGGCCCACCTCCAGGGCGGCCTCGGCCATGAACGGCTCTCCCAACAGCAAGGCTTCCGCAGCGCGGTGATACCCCAGCATCTGCGGCACCAGCAGGCTCGATGCGGCCTCGGGGCACAACCCCAGGTTCACGAAGGGCATGGAGAACGCCGCGTTGTCGCCCGCATAGACCAGGTCGCAATGGAACAGCATGGTCGTGCCGATGCCCACGGCGGGGCCACACACCGAGGCGATGATGGGCTTGGGAAAGGCCGCGATGCCGTGCAGGAAGCGGAACACGGGCGAATCCTGCGTGGCGGGCGGTTGCTTCAAAAAGTCGCCGATGTCATTGCCCGCGCTGAAGATCGCCACGTCGCCCTGGAACACCACCACGCGCACGCTGGCATCGGCCTCGGCAGCGGCCAGGGCATCGGCCATGGCGGCATACATGGTGGTGGTGATGGAGTTCTTCTTGTCCACACGGTTGAAGGTGATGGTGGCCACACCGGCTTCGGTGTGGACGAGGATGTCTTGGGTGGCGTCGGTCATGGTGGTGAAGGTTCCGGGGTCGGATGGATGAGGACGGGAGGAATGCACGGTGCAGAGCAACAGGCCGACTTCCTATTCCTTGTAGTAAACGATCTGGTGGCTCGTGGCCAGCATGGTGCCAGCCTCGTTCCACAGCTGCACGGTCTGGTCGAAGAAACCGTTGCGAAACTCCTGCCCGCGCGCCTGGCCGAGCAGGTAGCCGGAGCCCGTGGCCTGCAACTGCTCTGCCGTGGCATGGAAGTACACGGTGATGGACACCGTGCCCGCAGGCACCTGGCGCGCACGGCGCAGCCACACGCGGGGGAAGAACACGTCGGCCAGTGCCGCCAGCGAGGTGAAGTCGAGCGGGCGCGGCGGCGCGTCGCGCATCCACAGCTGCGTGAGGCTGTGGTCGCCGCTGCCGTCCCAGGTGCGCGGGATGAAACCCGCGATGGGGCGCATCTCATAGCGGCTGAGCCATTCCACCGCCCCCTTGGGCGCGACGATGGCCTTGTGCTCCGCGGGGGGAGGCACCTCGGGCATGGGCACATCGCCCACACTCCAGGTCTCACGGCGCACCGCCGTGACGGCCGTGGCGGTGGTGGTGACCACCTGCGCGCCGTCAGCACCGGCCTGCAGGATCGACAGCGTCCAGTGCTGGGTAGAGCGGTTGGTGCGCACGGGCGTTGCCTGCACGGTGAACACACCGGCTGTCAGTGCGCCCGCGTAGTTGACGGTGAGCGACAACGGGTCGCCGAGCCGGTCAGGGTGCTGCAGGATGGCCTGTAGCAGCGTGGCGGCGGTGATGCCACCAAACGGGCCCACCATGTTCCAGTAGCCGGGGTGGGTTTGCCCTTCGTACTGGCCGGTCGGAGCGGACGAGGCCGTCAGTTGCAGCGCCTCGTCCAGCGGGTGGGCTGCGGAGGACGAAGAAGTGGATGAAGAGGAAGTCATGCTGCGAGTGTGCCGCGAAACGACCGCTCAGGCCGTCGTACCGGAGACTTCGCCGTGGTGCACGCCGCCACCCAGGGCGGCCAGCGCAGCCGCCGCGCGCGGCCACAGGCTCTGGCGAAACTGGTCGCGAAAGAAACCGAAGTGCCCGATGCGGCGCACCTGCAGATCGGCCGGCGTGATGCTCTCCACGCGGCGCTCGGTGTTGGCGTACAAATTCACCAGGTTGTGCGTGCCCCGCAAGGTCATCAGCTCATCGTCGGCCATCGACAGCGCCAGCACCGGGAACCGCACCGCGCCATAACTCTGCGCCACCGCAGGCCCCTCGGCACCCACGCTGTAGGCAGGATGCAAGCACCAGCGCCGCCACTGCAGGATCACCCCCGCAGGCAGGTCGCCCACCTTCTTGAGCGTGCGCCCCGGAAAGTACCCGCACAGCCGCGTGGCCAGCGGCACCAGCACCCACCAGAAATACGGAACGATGCGCTTGAGCTGCGGCGCGTTGTCGCGCCAGTAGCCGCTGCCCGCGGCCACGCTCAGCAAGCCATCCACCTGCTCGGGCTTTTTCAACAGGCCCGGCAACTGCGCCCCCAGGCTGTGGCCCAGCAAGTACAGCGGCTGCGACGGCAGCGCGGCCTTGGCGGCTGTGATCACCGCCTCGTAGTCCTGTGCCCAGTCGAACAGATCCGCCTTCACATCGCGCATGGCGCCCTGCAACGAATCGCCATGGCCCCGGTAGTCGAACGTGGTGACCCGAAACCCTTGCTGCGCCATCCACAGCGCAAAGGCCTCGTAGAACGACTGCCGCACCCCCATCGCGCCGCCGATCACGACACTGGCGCGCGGAGCGCCCTCGGGTTGGTAGACACGCAGCGCCAATGACACTGCCCCGTTGACCTGCAAAGTTTGCTTGTCCATGTCTGTCTCCTTGGTTCGAAACCGATCTGCGCCGGCTTGAAAAGAAAACTATCGCTGAGGGCAGAACCCTGGCTTCGACAGGCTCAGCCCGAACGGGCGGGGTCGGGTAAGGGTCGGGACGAGACCATCCAAATACCTGCCCCGGTTCCCCTGCCTTCACACCCCACCTTCCAGGGCGCAGCGAGCGGGATCAGCTGCTAGGCGGACGGAGCGGAGCCACCGGAACGTACTCAAGGTACGTGAGGATGGCGAGCACCGCCCGACGACGCAGATGACCCGCGCAGTAGCCAGTTACAACGCTTCAATAATTCCAGCTGCACCTTGGCCGGTACCTACGCACATGGTGACCATGCCGTACTTCAGCTTGTGCCGGCGCAGCGCATGCACCACCGTCGCCGCCCGGATCGCACCCGTGGCGCCCAGCGGGTGTCCCAGTGCGATCGCGCCGCCCATCGGGTTCACCCGGCTCGGGTCCAGCCCCAGCGTATTGATCACGGCAAGCGACTGCGCGGCAAAGGCTTCGTTCAGCTCGAACCAGCCGATGTCTTCGTGCTTCAGGCCTGCATACCGCAGCGCCGCAGGAATCGCCTCGATGGGACCAATGCCCATGATCTCCGGCGGCACGCCACGCGCTGCGTAGCTCACAAAGCGGGCCAGGGGCGTCAGGCCGAATTGCTTCACTGCCTTTTCGCTGGCCACGATCAGCGCACCGGCGCCATCGCTGGTCTGCGAGCTGTTGCCCGCCGTGACGCTGCCGCGCGCGGCGAACACGGGCTTGAGCTTGGCCAGACCTTCGAGGGACGTGTCGGGCCGAGGGCCTTCGTCCAGGTTCACGGTGCGGCGCTTTTCCACCACTTCGCCGGTAGCGAGGTTGGGCGAACGCTCCACGACCTCGAAGGGCGTGATTTCGTCGCTGAACTCACCGGCCTTCTGCGCCTTGATGGCGCGCAGGTGCGATTCGAGCGCGAAGGCGTCCTGCGCCTCGCGGCTGATCTTCCACTGCTGCGCGACCTTCTCGGCCGTGAGGCCCATGCCGTAGGCGATGCCCACGTTCTCGTCGCGCGCGAAGATCTCTGCGTTGAACGATGGCTTGTTGCCGCCCATGGGCACGAGACTCATGGACTCGGCGCCGCCGGCGATCAGCACGTCGGCCTCGCCCACGCGGATGCGGTCGGCGGCCATCTGCAGCGCGGTGATGCCCGATGCGCAAAAGCGGTTCACGGTCACGCCGCCCACGGGGTGGTCGAACGCCAGGCCCACGGCAATGCGTGCCATGTTCATGCCCTGCTCACCCTCGGGGAAGGAGCAGCCGATGATGGCGTCCTCGATCGCCTTGGGGTCCAGCGTGGGGACCTGCAGCATGGCGCTCTTGATGGCGGCGACCAGCAGGTCATCGGGGCGGGTGTTCTTGAAATAGCCGCGGCCCGAGCGCCCGATGGGCGTGCGCGTGGCGGCAACGATGTAGGCGTCCTGGACTTGTTTTTGAGCCATGGTGTTGAAACTCCTTCAATGCTTGGCGGGGCGGCTGGAAGGAATCCAGGCCCACGTAAATACACATTCGACCGGCTCCACGCCGGCTTCGTCGGTCACGGTGACGGTGACCTGCACCTCGCCCTTGTCGCTGGCCAACATGGCGGCGCGCTGCTCGGCGGTGAGCGTGGCCACGGCCTTCAAGCCACCCGTGGCGCGCTTCTTGAACGCCATGGAGAGCTCCTTGGCCAGCGGTATGCAGTCATCGCGCACGTTCATGCCCACCACCATGCCGGTGGCCGTCTCGGCCAACAGGTTCATGGCCGAGGCGTGCACGCCGCCGATGTGGTTCTGCACGCGGTGCTCATTGGGCAGGCGCACTTCCACACGCTCGGGCGTGAGCGACACGAACTTCACCCCGGCCGTGCCGGTGAAAGGCACGGCCCGGCGCAAGATGATGTTCTGCACGAAGCCGCGCAGGAAGGCGGGGGCCTCGTCCAGGCGCATCAGCGAGCGCTGGAGTTTGTTGGGGGCTTGGCTCGTCATGGTGATGCCGGTCAGTTGCGAACAGGCTTGCCCGTGGAGAGCATGCCCAGGATGCGCTCGTGCGTCTTGGGCTGGGCGATCAGGTGGCAGAACACCTTGCGCTCCAGCGTGAGCAAATATTCCTCGCTCACCATCGCACCCGCATCCACATCGCCGCCACAGACCACCTCGGCGATCATGGTGCTGACCTTGAAGTCGTAGGCGCTGATGAAGCCGCCGTCGCGCATGTTCACCAGCTGCGCCTTGATGGTGGCCAGGCCGCTGCGGCCCGCCACGGGGAACAGGCGCTTGTGCGGCGCGCGCCAGCCGCTGGCGGCCATGGACCTGGCCTCGTTGATGGCCACGAACAGCAGTTCGTCCTTGTGCGGGACGATGACGTCGGACTCCAGCAGGTAGCCGAGCTTGCGCGATTCGAGCGCGCTGGTGCCCACCTTGGCCATCGCGGCGGCGGTGAAGCCTTCGGTCAGGAAGGGCAGGATGTCCTTGCCGGTGGATGCCGCCATGTTCTCGGCCGCGCGGCGGGCGATGTAGGTCAGGCCGCCCGCGCCGGGCACCAGGCCCACGCCCACTTCGACCAGGCCGATGTAGCTTTCCATGTGGGCCACGCGCTTGGCGGAATACACCGCCAGCTCGCAGCCGCCGCCCAGCGCCATGCCGTGGATGGCCGCGACGACAGGCACCTGCGCGTAGCGGATGCGCATCATCAGGTTCTGCAGTTCCTGCTCGATGCTTTCGACCGCATCGGCGCCGCCGACCATGAAGGCGGGCATGGTGGCTTCCAGGTCAGCGCCCACGCTGAACGGGGCGTCGCCGGACCAGATGACCATGCCCTGGTACTCGGCCTCGGCCAGCTCCAACGCTTCCATCAAGCCTTCCATCACTTCGGGGCTGATGGCGTGCATCTTGTTCTTGATGCTGGCGATGAGTACCTGGCCATCCAGCGTCCACGTGCGCAGGGCTTTGGACTCTGCAATGGTCGTGCCGGCGGTGCGCCAGTCGGGCAGGTTGGTCTCGCCCAGCAGCGTCTCGGGGAAGATCTGGCGCTCGTACACGGGCAGCTGGCGGCGCGGCACGAACTTGTTCTGCGATGCGCTCCACGAGCCTTGCGCGGTGTGCACGCCACCGGCTTCGGCCACGGGGCCCTTGAAGACCCACTCGGGCAGCGGTGCCTTGCACAGCGCTTTACCCGCGTCGATGTCTTCCTGGATCATCTTCGCCACGTCGAGCCAGCCGGCTTCCTGCCACAGCTCGAAGGGGCCCTGCTTCATGCCGAAGCCCCAGCGCATGGCCTGGTCCACGTCGCGCGCGTTGTCGGCGATGGTGCCCAGGTGCACGGCGGCGTAGTGGAAGCCGTTGCGCAGGATGGCCCAGAGGAACTGGCCGGGCGCGCCTTCGGCGTTGCGCAGCAGGCGCAGGCGCTCGGCGGCGGGCTTCTTGAGCATGCGGGCATACACCTCGTCGGCCTTCTGGCCGGCGGGCACGTACTCTTCGCTGTCCAGCTCGAAGCGCATCACGTCGCGGCCGACCTTCTTGAAGAAACCGGCCTTGGCCTTCTGGCCCAGGTTGCCCAGCTCCAGCAGCTTCTTCAGCACCGCGGGCGTGCCAAAGCTTTCGTAGAACGGATCGGTCTCGATGCTCAGGTTGTCCTGCAGCGTCTTGATCACGTGGGCCATGGTGTCCAGGCCCACCACATCGGCGGTACGGAAGGTGCCGCTCGATGCGCGGCCGAGCTTCTTGCCCGTGAGGTCGTCCACCACGTCATAGGTGAGGCCGAAGTTCTCGACCTCCTTCATCGTGGCCAGCATGCCGGCGATGCCCACCCGGTTGGCCACGAAGTTGGGGGTGTCGTGCGCGCGCACCACGCCCTTGCCCAGGCCGCTGGTGACGAAGGCTTCGAGCTGGTCGAGCACTTCAGGCTGCGTGGTGGGCGTGTTGATCAGCTCCACCAGCGTCATGTAGCGCGGGGGGTTGAAGAAGTGGATGCCGCAAAAGCGCGGCTTGATGCTCTCGGGCAGCACTTCGGAGAGCTTGGTGATCGACAGGCCCGAGGTGTTGGACGCCAGGATGGCGTGCTTGGCCACGTGGGGCGCGATCTTGGTGTACAGGTCGAGCTTCCAGTCCATGCGCTCGGCAATCGCCTCGATCACGAGGTCGCATTCCTTGAGCAGGTGCAGGTGCTCTTCGTAGTTGGCCTGCTGGATCAGCGCCGCGTCGTCGGCCACGCCCAGGGGCGATGGCTTGAGCTTCTTGAGGCCTTCGACGGCCTTGGTGACGATGCCGTTCTTCGGGCCTTCCTTGGCGGGCAGGTCGAACAGCACCACGGGCACCTTCACGTTGACGAGGTGGGCGGCAATCTGCGCGCCCATCACGCCTGCGCCGAGCACGGCGACTTTCTTCACTTGAAATCGGGACATGGGTTGGTTCCTTGTTGGTGGCCTGGCGCCGCCGCGCGCCGGGCACGGCGCAGGCAGACGGGCAGGCAGGCCACGGGCGTTGGGTTTACTGGACGCGGATCCAGGTCTGCGAGCGGCCGAAGGGGCCGATGGAGCCCCGCACTTCGAGCTTCTTGCCGCCGTCGATGGGGGTCATGCGCAGGGTGTAGTTGCGGCCGTTCTCGGGGTCGAGGATCTTGCCGCCTTCCCACACTTCCTTGCCCTCGGCCTTCTTGGCGCCACGGATGATCTCCAGCCCCAGGAGGGGCTTGCCCTTGCGGTCGTCCGAGCATTCGTCGCAGACATCGTCGGGCTTGGCGTCCTTGGACAGGCGCTTTTCCAGCGCTCCGTGCAGCACGCCGCCGCCGATGTCGCGGATGCGGATCTCCGCCTTGGCCTCGCCGGTCTTGTCGTCGATGTTGCGCCACAGGCCTTCAGGCGTCATCTGCGCCCAGGCCGGCACCGCACCCGCTACCAAAACAATAGCTGCTACCGCTTTGTACATAAGCGCTCCGTGGCAAAAAGGCTTGAAATCCGCACGATGCACCGATCAGGCCAGGGCCAGATCGGTGTCCATCAGCACCTTGCTGCCGGCACGGGCCGTGCGCATCAGCGTCGCCGTTTCAGGGAACAGCTTGGCGAAGTAGAAACGCGCGGTCTGCAGCTTGGCGCCGTAGAACGGGTCGGTGTTGCCGGCGGCGATCTCGCGCAGCGCGACCTGGGCCATGCGGGCGAACAGGTAGCCAAACACCAGGTGGCCGGCCACGCGCAGGTAGTCCACGGCGGCGGCGCCCACTTCGTCGGGGTTTTGCATGCCCTTGAAGCCGATTTCGGTGGTGAACTTGGTCATCTGGTCACCCAGCATCGCGACGGGGTTGATGAACTCGGCCATCTTCTCGTTCACGCCTTCTTCTTCCACCAGCTTGCCGATCAGCTTGCCCAGCTTCTTGAGCGTGGCGCCGTTGTTGCCCAGGATCTTGCGGCCCAGCAGGTCCAGCGACTGCACGGTGTTCGTGCCTTCGTAGATCATGTTGATGCGGTTGTCGCGCACGTACTGCTCCATGCCCCATTCCTTGATGAAGCCGTGGCCGCCGAAGACCTGCATGCAGGCGTTGGTGCTGATGTGGCCGTTGTCGGTGATGAAGGCCTTCACGATGGGCGTGAGCAGCGCCACCATCTCTTCGGATTCGGCACGCACCTTTTCATCGGGGTGGCTGTGCACCTTGTCCAGCAGCAGCGTGCAGAAGATCTGCAGCGCGCGACCGCCTTCGGCGTACGCCTTGGCGGTGAGCAGCATCTTGCGCACGTCGGGGTGCACGATGATGGGGTCGGCATCCTTGTCCTTGGCCTTCACGCCCGACAGGCTGCGCATCTGGATGCGGTCCTTGGCGTAGGCCAGTGCGTTCTGGTAAGCCACTTCGGTCAGGCCCAGCGACTGGTTGCCCACGCCCAGGCGGGCGGCGTTCATCATCACGAACATGGCGGCCAGGCCCTTGTTGGGCTGGCCCACCAGGGTGCCGATGGCGCCATCGATGGCGATCTGCGCGGTGGCGTTGCCGTGGATGCCCATCTTGTGCTCCAGGCCCGTGCAGTAGATGGGGTTGCGCTCGCCCAGCGAGCCGTCGGCCTTCACGTTGAACTTGGGCACGACGAACAGGCTGATGCCCTTGCTGCCCTTGGGCGCGTCGGGCAGGCGGGCCAGCACCAGGTGCACGATGTTGGCGGTCATGTCGTGTTCGCCGGCGCTGATGAAGATCTTGTTGCCGGTGATCTTGTAAGTGCCGTCGGCCTGGGGCTCGGCCTTGGTGCGCAACAGGCCCAGGTCGGTGCCGCAATGGGGTTCGGTCAGGCACATGGTGCCGGTCCACTCGCCGCTGGTGAGCTTGGGCAGGTAGATCTTCTTTTGCTCGTCGGTGCCGTGGGCGTGCAGGGCTTCGTACGCGCCGTGCGACAGGCCGGGGTACATGGTCCACGCCTGGTTGGCCGAGTTCATCATTTCGTACAGGCACTGGTTCAGCACGAAGGGCAGGCCCTGGCCGCCATAGGCGGGGTCGCACGACAGCGCCGCCCAGCCGCCTTCGACGTACTTGGCGTAGGCGTCCTTGAAGCCCGACGGGGGCTTGACTTCGTTCGTGGCCTTGTCCAGCACGCAGCCTTCGGTATCGCCGCTGATGTTGAGCGGGAAAGTCACTTCGGCGGCGAACTTGCCGGCTTCTTCCAGCACGGCATTGATGGTGTCCACATCCACCTCGGCGTGGGGCGGCATTGCCTTGAATTCATCGCTGACCTTGAGCACTTCGTGCATGACGAATTGCATGTCGCGCAGGGGCGGCGTGTAGGTAGGCATGGGTTTACTCCTTGGAGGTGGTGGTTTGGTTGGAAACTTTGCGGCGCTTGGCGGCAGCAGGGGTGGCTGGCGCGGCGGCGGCCGGCGTGTCGGCGCTGTAGCGCGCCAGGATGTTGTGAAAGCCCTGCACGGCCCGGCCCATGGAGCCGGGGGTCTGCAGGAAGCGCGCTTCGTAATGCAGCGCGAGGATGAGGCCGTGGATCTCGAACAGCATCTGCTCGGCATTGGTGTCCGCGCGCAGCTCTGCGAGGCCCTTGCACTGCTCGATGGCGCGGCGCATGGCGGCGTGCCATGTCAGCACCGAGCTGGCCAGCGCGTCGCGCACGGGGCCGGTGCGGTCGTCGAACTCGACCGCGCCGCTGATGTAGATGCAGCCCGAGTCGATTTCGATGGAGGTGCGCTTCATCCAGTTGTCGAACATGGCCGACAGGCGCGCCACGCCGCGCGGCGCGGACATCGCGGGGTAGAACACCTCCTGCTCGAAGCGGGTGTGGTATTCGCGGATGACGGAGATCTGCAGCTCTTCGCGCGAGCCGAAGTGGGCGAACACTCCCGACTTGCTCATGCCCGTGACATCGGCCAGCGCCCCGATGGACAGGCCTTCCAGCCCGATGTGCGTGGCCAGGCCCAGCGCCGCCTCGACAATGGCCGCCTTGGTTTGCTGGCCCTTTTGCAGGGCGCGGCCGGTACCGCTGCGGGCGCGCGGGATGCGGGTGACCTGGCTGGATGAAGAGGTGGCGGACATGCTGGCAAATAAAAACGAACGTTCGTTCTATTCTGCAGCAAATTCAGCGACCGGCCAAAACCCCGGGAAAAAATAGGGAGCGGCCCCCAAATCACCCGTTGCGGCGGCGCCACCGCCTGGCGGGCCCGCTCTCCAGCGTGCCGGGGCCCCGCCGGCGGCACCGCCAGCGTGGCGGTGCTAGAGGATCAGCGCGAGGCTGGCTTCCAGGTGCTCGGAAGGCGGGCGCTTGAAACCCGAGCGCGCATAGCGCTGCAGGCGACCCACCGCAAACGCCGTGAGCACGCTGGCCGCCACCTGGGCATCGACCGTGGGCGTCGCGGAGCCCGCCGCGGCCGGGCGCAGGCACTGGCGCAGGGTGGACTCGATGCGGTCAAAGAACTGGTTCATGCGCTGCTGCAGGCGCTCGTGCTCGAACACCAGGGCGTCTCCCACCATCACCCGCACCATGCCGGGGTTGCGCTCGCCAAACTGCAGCAGCACGGCCACGATGCGCGCCGCCTGCCGCTGGCCCACGTCGGGCGGCTGGGCGGGGTCGGGCACCTCGCGGCCGGTGATCTGCTGCACGAGGGTGAACACGGACTGCTCGATGAAGTCGATCAGCCCCTCGAACATCTGCGCCTTGCTCGCGAAGTGGCGGTACAGCGCCGCCTCGCTCACCGACAGGCGCGCCGCCAGCGCGGCGGTGGTGATGCGCTCCGCGCCCGGCTGCTCCAGCATGGCCGCCAGCGCCTGCAGGATCTGCACGCGGCGCTCGCCCGGCTTGGGCCGCTTGCGCGCGGCCGGCGTGTCACCCGCGTCGTCGGTACTGGCGGGCTCTGGAAGGGGAGAAAGTTCGGACATGCAGGACAGGGGCTCTGGTAGGGCCATGCGGCCAGTGGCACCCGGCGCCCGGTTCACATGCCGGATGGGCATGCACGGGCCAGCGGCAGGCGTAAATCATGTATGGAAATGATTCTCGCACAGGCTTTTGCCCGGCCCGCACACGGACACGCGCAAGGAGCGCGCGGGGGCGGATCTACAGCGGAAACACCACAGCCACCAGCAGCCCGTGCCCTTGGGGGCCCGTCCCGAGCGTCAGGGAGGCGCGGTGCACGCGCGCGATCTCGTCGGCGATGGCCAGCCCCAGGCCCGTGCCCTCCCCCACCGTGCCAGGCACGCGGTAAAAGCGCTGCATGACGCGGGCGCGCTCCGCCTCGGGCACGCCCGGGCCGTCGTCCTCGACCTCCAGGTACACGCGGGGTGGCCCGGTGCGCCCCTGGCGCATGCCGCAGCGGATGGTGACAATGCCCCCCGCCGGCGTGTACTTGATGGCGTTGTCCACCAGGTTGGACAGCAGTTCGCGCAGCAGCCAGCCATGGCCGGTGACATGCACGGGCTGCACGTCGAGCCCCAGGTCCAGCCCCTTGCCGGTGGCCGGATCGAGAAAGGTCTCGAGCAGCGCCTCGCACAGGTCCTTCAGGTCCACGCGCTGCGGCGGCTGCGCATCCAGGCTGCGCGCGTCGGCGCGCGACAGGGCCAGCAGCTGGTGCGCGAGCTGCGAGGTCCGGCGCGTGGCATTGCGCAGCTTCTCGATCTGATCAACTCCTAAAACAATAGCGCCTTTCGCTTGACCATCCTGCGCCAGCGGCATTTGTCGATCAAAATCCGGCAGCGGTACCCGCGGGCCGGCGGCCTTGGCCATCATCGCCCAGGCCTCGACCTGCGCCTGCAGGCCCGCCAGCGGGGTGCGCAGCTGGTGCGCCGCGTCGGCCACGAAGCGGCGCTGCCCTTCCGCCTGCGCATTGACCAACGCGAACAGCCGGTTGAGCGAATGCACGAGCGGGCGCACCTCGGCGGGCGACGAGGCCTCGTCGATGGGGCTGAGATCGCGCGGCGAGCGGTGCTCCACCGCTTCGGCCAGATCCACCAGCGGCTTGAACGCACGCCCCACGGCCCAGTGGATGGCCAGCGCGGCGGCGGCCACGAGCACCAGGTTGGGCAGCAGCACGCGCAGCAGAAGCTGCTGCGCCCATTGCTGGCGCGGGTCCGACCCGTCGGCCAGCGCCACCACCAGCTCGCCGGCCCCCGTGCGGCCGCGCTGCACGGCCACCCGGTAGGTCACGCCGCCAAATTCGACGCTGTGGAATTCGGGGGCCTGCGTGGTCGGCACGGCGCTGTGCACCCAGTCGTCCCCCAGCAGCAGGCGGCCCGAGGCGTCGCGCACGCTGTACCCGGCAAACCCGGCGTTCTGGCGCAGGAAGTCCTCGACCGGCGGCGCCAGCAGCAGCAGGGGCGGCTCGTTGTCACGGATCGCGGGTGCCAGCACCGAATCGGCCAGCGCCGGAAGCAGCCGCAGCAGGCGCTGGTCATGCCGTCCGGCGGCCTCATCGGCCGAGCGGTAGTCCAGCCACACGCCCGCGAGCGCGAGCAGGCACAAGGGCAGCACCAGCAAAAGCAGCAGCCGGTTGCGCAGGTCGGAGGTCATGGCGCGCAGGCCAAGCCGCTGGGAAGGAGGGGCCCGGTCCGGCATCGTCATGGTGGGTCTTCACCGGCGCGGGCGCTGAGCCAGACCGATTCCGCTCAGGCGGCCTGGAGTTCCAGCCGGTAGCCGAACCCGCGGATCGAGCGCAGCGCCACGCCATGCGGCTCGAGCTTGCCGCGCAGGCGCGAGACGTAGACCTCCACCGCATTGGGCGTGATCTCCTTGTCCCACCCCGTCAGGGCCTGCAGGAGCTTGTCCTTGCTCGCAGGCTTGGGGGCGTTGATGAGCAGGTATTCGAGCACGGTCCATTCACGGGGACCCAGTTCGATCACCTGCTCCCCTTCGCCGGTGCGGATGCTCGCGCGGCGGCCTGCCGTGTCCAGCTCCAGCGGCCCGAAGCTGAGCACCGCCGTCGTGGCGGCCTGCGAGCGGCGCAGCAGGGCCCGCAGGCGGGCCAGCAGCTCGGGCAGCTCGAAGGGCTTGACCATGTAGTCGTCCGCCCCCAGGTCCAGCCCCTGCACGCGGTCATGCAGGGCATCGCGCGCGGTCAGGATCAGCACGGGCATGGCGGGGCTGATCATGTCGGGACGGCGCAGGCGGCGGGTGAGCTCCAGCCCATCCATGGCGGGCAGGCCGATGTCGATGATGGCCGCGTCGAAAGACTCCGTGCGCAGCACCTCTTCGGCGCGCTCCCCGCTGCCGACCCAATCCACGGCGTATCCGGCGTCGGTCAGGCCCAACTTGATGCCGCTGGCCACCATGACATCGTCTTCAACCAACAGCAGGCGCATAGCAGGCTACGAAAAAGGGTCAATGCGAGCGGATCATGGTCCCGTAGGCCTGGTCGGTCAGGATTTCGAGCAGCATGGCATGCGGCACACGGCCATCGATGATGTGCACGGCGTGCACGCCGGCCTTGGCGGCATCGAGCGCGCCCGCGATCTTGGGCAGCATGCCGCCGGAGATGGTGCCATCGGCGAACAACGCGTCGATCTCGCGGGCCGTGAGGTCGGTGAGCAGGTTGCCCGCCTTGTCCAGCACGCCGGGCGTGTTGGTCAGGAGCATGAGTTTTTCAGCTTGCAGCACCGTGGCCAGCTTGCTGGCCACCACGTCGGCGTTGATGTTGTAGCTCTCGTTGTTTTCGCCGAAGCCGATGGGGCTGATGACGGGGATGAAGGCATCGTCCTGCAGCGCCTTGACCACGCTCGGGTCGATGGCCACGATGTCCCCCACCTGGCCCACGTCGTGCTCGATGCTCGGGTTCTTGTTGTCCACCATCTTGAGCTTCTGCGCGCGGATCATGCCGCCGTCGCGGCCCGTGAGCCCCACGGCCTTGCCGCCGGCCTGGTTGATCAGGCCCACGATGTCCTGCTGCACCTCGCCGGCCAGCACCCACTCGACCACTTCCATGGTCTCGGCGTCCGTCACGCGCATGCCCTGGATGAACTCGCCCTTCTTGCCCAGGCGGTTCAGGGCCGTCTCGATCTGCGGGCCGCCGCCGTGGACCACCACGGGGTTCATCCCCACGAGCTTGAGCAGCACCACGTCTTCGGCAAAGTCGGCCTGCAGCGCGGGGTCCGTCATGGCGTTGCCACCGTATTTGATGACCATGGTCTTGCCATGGAACTTGCGGATGTAGGGCAGCGCCTGGGCCAGGATTTCAGCCTTGTCGCGCGGAGCAATCGAAAGAAGGTCGGTCATGGAGGCGGGCCATCCAGAGAAAACGGTGAGGCGCAAATTGTGCCGCATTCGCGCGGCACCCTGGGGTGGCCTGCGCAACAGCCCTCAGTGGCGCAGCCAGTGCGGCACCTTGAACCGCACGATGGCAAGGTATGCCATCACATAGCTGATGACGAACAAGCCGCAAAACGCCATCAGCAGCGGGGTATTGCTCCAGAACAGCACCGCCGGCACCACCGTGAGCAAGGTGAAGCCCCAGAGGTAGGGCGACGTGCGGTTGTTGCGCATCAGCACCCTGCGGGATTCGTCGTCGTGGAAAACGCCCCGCACGATGCGCCGGTAGATGAGCTGGTGAAAATGCAGTGCATCGGCCACGCCGGGTGACACGCCCCGCACCGTCTTGCGATAGATCGAGAAGATCGTTTCCCAGACAGGGTAGATCAGCAAAAGCATGGGGAACCACGGTGACACGTCGGCGTTGCGCTGCACCAGCGAAATGCTGGCCAGGGCGATGACCACGCCCCAGATATACGCCCCGCCATCTCCGGCAAACAGCATTCCCCGTGGGTAGTTCCACACCAGGAATCCCCCGGTGGCGGCGGCGGTGGACACCAGCAGCGCCGCCAGGGCGCGATCCCCCACCTGCAATGCCACGTGCGCCAAGGCCAGGCACACGATCAGTGCGACCATGCCCGCCAGGCCGTTGTAGCCGTCGATGATGTTGAACGCGTGGGGCAGCCCCGCAACGGCAAGGACAACGATGGCGATGCCCAGCCACGGGGCAGCGGCCAGCACGGAGTCCAGCCAGGGCCACCCCATGCGGGGCAGGGACAGGTCCAGCAAGACCACCGCCAGGGCACCGGATGCGCCCGTCAGGCTTAACCGATACCGGACGGACAGGCGCTGGGTCATGTCCTCCGCGATCCCCCCCAGAGCAGCCGGCAGCATGACCACCAGCCAGCCGCCGACCCATGCCCCCAACCTGAGGGAACCAGGATCTCCCCAATGGGACGACTGCAGCATGCCCAGGCTCCAGCTGCACCCGATACCCAACAGCAGCGCCCCTCCGCCCAGGCGGGGAATATCCCCGAGGTGAAAACGCTGTGGCATGGCGCTGCCATACACGGAAGCGTGGCTGCGCATCCACCGCACGATGAACCCTGCCGCCAACGCTGCAACGATGAATGCCACCACAGATAACCAGATCATGAGCGGCCGATGGTACCCGTACTCTGCGCGGATGCCTGTAAGAAAGCGCTAGCTGGCGCTGCCCGCGACGGCATCCCCGCGCCGTTTGCGTGAAATACGGCCGCCCGCCGCAGGAAGTCGGCAGTGGCGCCTCGGCTGCCTGGACACAGGGTCAACCCAGGCCAGCGCCGGCGCAGACGGTTCACGAAAAAGCCCACGCTGCAGGGTCCAGGGCCACTACCGCGCCATGCCGCGGTAAAAGCGCATCACCTTTTCCACGTATTGCTGTGTTTCGGGATACGGCGGAATCCGGCGGCCGTGCTTGATCACGGCTCCTTCCCCGGCGTTGTAGGCCGCCAGTGCCAGCTCCTTGTCGCCATCGAACATGCGCAGCAGGTCCGCCAGGTAACGGGTGCCGATCTGCGCATTCACCTTGGGCTCCATGGCGGCATGTTCTCCCTCTGAAGGCGGACGGGCCGCGACCCCATAGCGCTCGGCCGTCGCGGGCATCACCTGCATCAGGCCCAGGGCGCCCTTGCGCGAAACGGCCTTCACATTGAAGGCCGATTCCGCAGCGGCAACGGCGATCACGAATGCCGGATCCAGCGACTGCGCCTCCGCCGCCGCCTCCAGGTGCTGCTTGACATCGTCGTAGCCAGGAAACTGCAGTGCGGAGGTGCCGCGCTCCTTGCTCCTCATCACGGAGGCAGGAGGCACACGTTGGAGCCAGACCAGCCCCCGCGACGCGGCCGCCCCCGGCGCCACGTTGCCAATGTGTGTCACTCCATCCTTGTCCACGAACTCCCACACCTGGTCGGCCCAGGAAGAGGCAGGGAGCCCCATCAGGAAGATCACTGTGAGCGCCGCCCTGCGCAGGCTTTCCACCATGTTCGATCCCCATCCGCGCCCGTCGGAGCTTCTGCGAAATTCACTCTTGCTTGTCATTTGGCACCGCGTCCCTGGTACAAGAAGCTCTTCAGCCGGACCCCGACCCGTTCAAACCAGGGGGATGGCACGGGGGCCTGTGCCGCCGGCCATGCATCGCCACGGCGCGAGCGCAGCAGCCGAGCGGGCATTCCCGCCGCCACCATCCCCGCGGGAACATCCTGCCGCACAAGCGCACCGGCAGCCACCACCGCGCCGCGCCCGATGGTAACCCCCTCGAGCACGATGGCTCCAGCCCCTATCCAGGCGCCGTCCTCGACGACGATCTTTGCGCGGGTGATGCGGTTGCGCGCGATGACCGCATCCCCTTCGTCTATGGCGTGGCCGGCCGACAGCAACTTGACGTGGGGGCCGATCAAAACGTCCTCGCCAATCTCCAGGCCCCCTTCGCCAGACAGATAGCCGCCCACGTTGACAATGGTGCGGGCGCCGATGCGGATTCCCACGCAAGGGTCCGCGACCACATCCCCCAGCACCAGCCTTGTCTGCGCGTAGATGCTGACCCCGTCCGACAGGCACAGCACGCCAGGGCGCTGCCCAAACCGCATGACGGAAACGGACGGATCGATCCGGCAATCCGCACCGATGCTGTCCACGCCGTCATGCGATGCCGTGAAATCAGGAACCCCGAGCAACATGTCCGTTCCGCAATCCGTCACGCGCCGTCCGCGCGGCCCAGGAGTCTGCGCTGCAGCCGCAGCCATGGGCCTGCCGGAGGAGGAGGTTCGGGCTGGGGCTGCGCTTGCAGCGCGGAGAGTTCGGCCTCCACCGCGGTCTTTTCCGTCCGCAGCAGCTCCATGTCAGCGCGCAGATCCTTGATCTCCAGCTGCATCTTCGCGATGATTTCCTTGGCTTCCGAAAAGGCTTTCTGGTGCTCCAGCAACGATGCACGCTCACGCTGGTGCACCACCGTGAGGGCCTGCAACTCGTCGCGCAGCCTGTCCGCTGTGCCACGTGCCTCGGCCAACTCCCAGGCGGAAGCGTCGATGGAGGGCGTGACCACCACCATCCACTGGTACACATCGAAATCCTGCCACCCCGCCAGCAAGGCCTGGCGCTGCTCGCCGGGTAGGGCGCTCCAGTACCAGGCGAATTCGCTGCATTCGACAGGCACCCTGTTGGCCTCCCAGATCCGGGGAGCCCACCCGCAGTCCAGCAGTACTTTTTCAATGCTGCGCTTGGTAAAGAACCGGACATGGGTCCTGTCCAGCTGGCCCTTGTCCGAGTAGTCGAAGATGCCATTGCGCATCGCCGCCAGCACCCCGGCATAGGCAATGTTCGGGACGGAGATCAGCAGGCGGCCCATGGGGGCCACAAATTCGCTCAACCGCTGCAGCACGTCCTCCGGTTTTCTGAGGTGCTCCAGCACATCGCAGGCCATCACCGCATCAAACCGCCTGCCCGCGATCGCATCCAGCCAGTCCGTGCCATCCAGATTTCCGGGAATGACCTCCACGCCCAGCGTCTTGAGCACCTCCAGTGCCTCGGGGTCGTTTTCAACCACCGTGACGCGATGGCCCCGCGCCAGCAGGACGCGGGTCATGGCGCCGGGCCCGGGCCCCAGCTCCAGCACCGAGCCTCCGTCGGACGGAATACGGCGCAGCAACCGGGCCGCCCACTCCTTGCCGTCCGGGTCGAATGCGTAGTCGTATCGCTCAATATTGGTCATGCGTTGCCTCCGATGCGGACGGTGTCCACATCTGCTCCCACTGCCCCCAGTGCCACCAAGCCCATGGACGCTCCCGTACATCCTGCTCCAACCGTTGAATCACCGCATCAATGGCCTGGCGTGGATTCTCTGGCAAAGTCTCCACCACCACCCGAAGCCGATCAGGTCGCTCCGAATATGTCACCGCGTGCAACAAAGGGACCTTGGCTGCTTCCGCAAGGCGCTCGATCCCTGTAGGCAGGTGCAACTGTCCTCCGAGGAAAGGGTGGCTGCGCAATCGGGTGAACCCTGGAGCCCATGCATCCGCAAGAATTCCCCACGCCTGCCCCGCCCTCAAGCTCTCATACACCGGGCGCATTCCCTCGGTGGAGGTCCGCCACTGGCCCCGGGCGATCTGCGTGAATGAACGCACCTTCCGAATCAGAAAGTCACGCTGGACAACTCCCAGACCAGGATTTTCGAGAATCGGCATTGTCAGCGTGTTCAGCGACAGCCCTCTCAGAGCCAATGCGACTGCCGATGTCAGCAAACGGTCGAAATGATTCAATACCAGAACAAAGCCTTGCTTTCTTCTAATCAGGGCATCCACATGCTCCCATCCTGTGACCTCAATGGCAGGACCATTGGGCTGTCCCAAACGGTGCAGCGCGGACGCATCCATGATTTCCTGAGCCAGCATCGCCAAATGCGCACGCGCCCACTGACGATGAGCCACCGCCGTGGATTCAGGGAATACCTGCTCAAAACGCGCCACTAGAAATTGCTCTGTCAGACGACGTGCCGAAGAAGGGTCGCGCCCGATGACCGAGGCAAGGTGCCACGGAAGGGTGGTGGGCATTCTGCTCAGAGCAGGGAACGCAAACCGCAGGCGCCACTCATTGATCATTCGCTCGGCAGCCATTCGTGATCCAGCCACACAAGACCCACTTCGCGATTCTTCTGATTCAACACCGTGAACGGCTGAATCAGCTCGGCCATGTCCAACACCTGAAGGCCCGTATCGTCCAAGGTGTAGACATTCCAGAGATACTCGCCAGAGAGCAAGGGCAGACGAGGAAATCGGACACGCAGCCGATGCGTTCCTGCTCCGCACAGAGGGCGCGGAGGATTGTGAAACTGCGTGCTGGTTCCAAACACGTTGTCCTTGTCCGGCCGGACTATGGAGAAGCCTATGTGAAATTTGGCATCGCAGTAGGATTCGACCTGTATTTCTACCGTCAGGTCCTGGAACGAGTCGACTTGCGCCGGATTGGTGCCATCGCTTGTTTCCGTAATCAGGTGTGTGATTTTGACAAGCGGGGCCGTGGTGATTCCCGCCGCGGTCGCGGGAGACGCGGCATTCGGGGGAGCATCGGCCACTGCATCCGTCCGCAAATGGGCGTACCGGCGCCGCTCGTGGGCTTCATAGGCAGTCACTACACCCTCGGTGGCACCGATGGCCTGTATGCGGCCACCGTGAATCCACGCCGCCCGCTGGCACAGGCTGCGCACCTGGTACAGGTTGTGGGAACAGAAAAGCACGGTGGCGCCACGCTCGCGCAGCTCCAGGATGCGGTTCAGGCTCTTCTTCTGAAAATGCAGATCCCCCACCGACAAGGCCTCGTCCACGATCAACACGTCGGGATCGATGGCCGTCGCTGCGGCAAATGCCAGCCGCATGAACATGCCTGAAGAGTAGGTCTTCACCGGCCGTTCGAGCGTCTCCCTGGTCAACTCGGAGAATGCGGTGGCCCGGACGATGAAATCCTCCATGGCACCGCCTTCCAGGCCATGCAGTGCGGCCATGAAGCGGATATTGTCGTAGCCTGACTCCTCCGGGTGGAATCCGGCACCCAGTTCCAGCAGCGCGGCAACACGGCCTTCCTGCGACACCTGGCCATGGGTAGGCCGAATGGTGCCGGCGGCAATCTTCAGCAAGGTGCTCTTGCCCGCGCCGTTTTCACCGATCAGCCCAAACGTTTCTCCTGCCTGGACTTCAAAGTCCACCCCGGTCAGCGCCACGTGCACGCGGTGGCGCTGCCTGCGGGTCACCCACTCCCACAGCCTGTCCTGGGGGCGGCCGTACACCATGTAGGTTTTTTCTATGCCCTCAAAGCGTATGGTCATGGCGTTACAAGGCCTCGCCCAATGCCGACTTCATGGAACGGAAAAACCACCATCCGCCCCCCGCCAGCAGCACGACCCAGACGGCCAGGGCCACCGGAGTTCCCGGCGGGACAGGCATGTGCAGCACCGTGCTTTGCACCATCAGCACCAGGCACGCCAAGGGATTGAAGAGGAACCAGCCATGGAACTTCTCGGGCACCTGGGACAGCGGGTAAACAATGGGCGTCACATAGAACCAAAGCTGCAACGCGAAAGCCACCATCGAACCCACATCACGCCAGAGAAAGTGGGCCATGCTCAACAACAGGGTAAGGCCAAAGGTCAAAGCAATCTGTGCCAGCACCAGCACAGGCAGCCACGCCATCGATGCGTAGGGCCCCACGCCCTGCGCCACGGACAGCACCAGCAGCAACCCATAGCCGATCCCGAGAACCAGCAGGCTCCCGCCCACCGATACCGCAGGCAGGATTTCGGCCGGCATGGGCTGCTTGCGCAGAAAATCCTCATAGGCGGCCAGGCTTCCCACGCCCCGTCCAATCGCATCGGTGAAGGGGAGCCAAACGGCCAGCCCGGCGAGCAAGTGCAGCAGGTAGCCATTGCCCACGTCCAGTCCCGGAACGCGCACGGCAAGAACCAGACCAAACAGGACGTAGAAGATGGCCAGGGTGGCAAGGGGTTGGACGAACGCCCACGCAAAGCCCAGTACCGAGCCCGCATAGCGGGTCTTGAACTCACGCATCATCCAGTACCGCCACAACACCCACAACTGGCGCGGATTGCGTGGCGCGGCCGAAGACACGGCGGACGAAGAAGATACAGGACGCGTCATGCCACCGTCCGGAGCCATTCGACCGACTTGGACACCCCTTCATCGAAAGCCATGGCCGGCTTCCAGTGCAGTTCTTCCTGGGCGCGCTGAATGTCCAGCACATTGACGGGCGGATCAAACGGGCGTGCCGGAAATACACGCCGTTCCACAGGGTGCCCGATCAATTGTTCCAGCGTGCGCACGATGTCATTGACACTGTGCCCCGCGCCGCCACCAATGTTGAAGACCCGGGTCTCCCCCTCATGGCGCGAGGCGGCCACGAAAGCCCGCCCCACATCGGCGGCATAGACAAAGTCGCGCACCACGGAACCATCCCCCCATACATCCACAGGCAGGGCCTTGAGCGCGCGGTGCGCAAAAACAGCGATCACCCCCTGGACGCCGTGGGGCTGTTGCCATTCCCCATACGGATTGCTCAAACGCAGTATCCGGCACGGCAGGCCGTGTTGCGCCTCCTCGATGCGCAAATGGTGCTCGATCGCCAGCTTGGTGGCCCCATAGGCGCCCATGGGCATGGTGGGGTGTGTCTCTGCCAGAGGTACCGACTGCGGCCGGCCATAGACGGCGCCTCCCGAGGATGCGAACAGCAACCTGGGACGTGCAGCCTTCTGACGCAGCGCCTGCAGCAGGCGCAAGGTGCCCACCAGATTGGTCTGCACGTCCTGGATCGGATCTTGACTGGCCGTGGCTGGCACCGTGGAGGAAGCAAGGTGAACGATGACGTCCGCCCCTCCCACCGCATCCCACCAGGAGGGCAAGTCAAAACAGTCCGCCTGCACTGCGCCAGCCAACCAGGGGGCGCTGCCCGGCGCGGGCAATGCGCGGTCGACCGACCACACATGTGCTCCTTCGGCCGCCATGGCCCGGCCAATGTGGCGCCCCAGGAAACCCGCCCCTCCGAGAATCGCGCAACGCATCAGGATTCGCCCCGCGGATTCTGGGCCCGGGCATGCAACAGGGCCGACTCGAAGTCCTTCGCCACCATGTCCCAGGTCTGCGCCCGGGCAAACACTTCGGCGCGCTCGCTCAGGGCATGGCGCCGCGCATCGTCCTGCAGCAGCGCGCAAACCGCATTGGTCAAGCCCTCCGGAGAAGAATCGGCGAGCATGGCTACGTCGTCGTTGAGCAGCCATTCCACATTGGGGCCCCGGTTGGACACCACGGCGCAGCCGGAGGCCATCAGCTCCAGGGGCAGCAACGAGGCATTCGTCAGCGAGAGCACCAGCGCCACGTCGCACTGGCTGTACAGATCGGGCAAGTCATCCAGCGCCACGGTGCCGCAGGCAAGGTGGGGGAACGGAATATGGTAGCCGGCGGTGTCCCAGCCTGCGAGCACGAACTGCGTGTCGGGCATGCGCTCCCACACGGCATTCAGCACCAGCAGGCCAATTTCAAATGCCCGCCGGGGCGTGGGCGGGCGCGCATAGAAGAAAACCCGGCGTATCTCGGGCTCCCTGCGCGGCAGGCGCCGGTAGCGCTCCAGTTCCACGCCGAACCCCACAGGATGTGTGACCATCCCATACTCCTGCGCCAGCTTGGTGGCCAGCCAGCCCCCTGCCGTGATGCCGAAGAAACCGAAGTGGTAGGTATTCTGCGCCAGCACCGACTCCGACCCCACCGGGTAGAAATGCGGCTCGTAATCCTGCACAAAATACAGCTTGTGCGTGGCACCGGTGAATGCGCGGACCGCGTACGCCGTGTCCCAGCCTGTGGCAACCGCAAATTCGCATGGCGGCAAGTTCTCCAGCCCCAGAAGCACCTGCGCCTGCAGGGGAAAGAAATGCTCGCGAATGGCATCGCGGGCCTCTTGCGCATCCTGGTGCATGACGGGCGCACCGATCACGATGCTGGACGTGTACCCCATCTGCTCCAGATGCCAGATGGTGCGGAAAATATTCAGATGACCGCCGGAGCCGAGATTGAAGTCCGGGATGAACCACAGCAGCGACCCCTTTGCGGGCTCGCCCGGCTGGGCCGGCAGGACATAGGGCAACGCAAAGCCGTAGTGCCGAAAGACATCGACATACCGCCCAGGCCCCTGGCGCAGGCGGCGCACCACGGCCCGCAAGGCGGCGAACACCCCTTCCTTGCGCGCCATCTCCTTCACGCGCCAGAGCTTCTTTGACAGGTTCAACGCCATGGTCAGGCCGCCCCCGCGCGCTGCAATTGCTCATCGCGCGACACCGAGCGCAATAGCCATGCCGGCAAGCGGTCGTGCCGGGTGCCCAGGTACTGCCCTGCGACCCGCGCCATTTCCACGAGGCTCATGTAGCCCGCGTTCTTGAAGAGCCGCCAGCCGCGCAACCCGCCGCTGCGCAGCCAGCCCAGATCACGCTTTGCAAGGTGCACGCCGGACTTCAAGGCCTGCACCAGGCTGTCCTGAATGCGGTAGCCAAAATAGAGGTTGAAGGAGCGCGCTTCGTCAAAATTGCGCTGCAGTGTCTCCCAGACACCAAAGTCGTGCGAGTGGTACACCATGGCCTCAGGCGCGTAGGCCTTGCCGTAGCCCGCCTCGATCGCTCGCAAGGCCCAGGTCTGGTCCTCTGCAAAAGCCACGTCCGGCAGCGGAAGCCGCTCCCACACCGACCGGCGGATACAAGAATTGTTGCTGGAGAAAAAATGCAGCCACTGGCGGTAGCCCGGATCGACCGCAAAACGGTTCTTGTCCTCCAGGCGAACCACCGAGAGTTTGTCCCCAAATCCCGCGAAGTGCAGGCTCAGTTCGCAGTGCGTGACATGCCTAGCATGGGGATGTGCTCTGTGGGGGCCAAACGCCCCAGCCACGGACTCTTCTGTGCTGCATGCCTCCACCATATGACGCAGCCAATGCGCACTCGCAGGTTTGGCGTCCTGGGTCAGAAAAACTAGGAATTCCCCCTTGGCCAGAGACGCAAGAAAATTCCGCGTGCGGCCATGACCGAACTCTTCTGGTGGGATGACTTCGCACCGCACGCCGCGTCCCCGGACCAGTTCCACAGATCCGTCCCTGGACCCCGAATCCACCACAATGACTTCAAAAGGCCAAGGGGTTTGCTGCTTCAGAATGGTGTCCAGCACTTCACCGAGCAGGAGGCCGCCGTTTTTGACAGGGATTAATACGGAAGCGCGGACATCGGTCATTCAATAGGGCTGCTGTTGCAGTCGCTCAAAGGGAAGGCTTGACTAGCCCGAAGGCTGCAGAACGTTTGGCATGGCAAAGCGCTCCGTTCCAGGCAACCTAGTATTGTACTGTTCACCTCTTGCGAGGCAAGGCCACTTGTAACCGAGCCAACACACCGCTTCGACAGCTCTATTTGGACTTTGGCTTGTCAAACAAGCTGTTGATAGCCGCGGGATCCATGACCACGCCGTACTTGGCAAGCAGATCAGCTTCGAGCTTCTGTGTGCCGACCTGGCGGCAATAGCTTACCGCCCGCGCAGGAACCGAAACGGCCACCTCGTCCCAGGCAAGCTGACGCCCCTCGCGCTTCTCGACCATTGAGAAAAAGTACACAAAGTCCCCTTCTCGCACGGGCCCCACCATGTCTCCCGCCTTGGCCGATGCCAGCGTGCGCAAAATAGTGTTTTCATTCACAAGCGCCACCCAGCCGACGTCACCTTGGGGATCTAGGCGGTAAAGGGTGTCGGCCTTCTTGACGAGGTCGTCGAAAGTCTTGCCCCCCGCTGCAATGGCCTGCGCCTGCGCCATCAGCCACGCCATTGCGTCCTGCGACTCGATCGTTTCCCCCGCTGGCAACATCACCCGGCTCACACGTGCCATGGGGGGCACGAGGAATGCCTTGGGATTCTCGTCGTAGAATTTTCGCGCAGCTGCGCTATCTGCCGGCGGACTGCAAGCCGGAGCCAGCTTTTTGAAAATGGCAAAGGCATAAGCATCGTCAAAGCGCTCAGACTCCTTACCGGACGGACGCGGTTCGCCCATGCGCGTACCCTCCTGTGTGAGGGCACGCGCAATCGCCATCTCACGGAGGACTTTCTCCACGCCCCATTTGTTGCGGACGCTAGCCCGCAGATCCACTCGGCGGTCCAGGTACTGCGACAGATCTGACGAGGTGATGACTTCACCATCCGCGAACTTGACCAAGTCAGCGGCCCCGGCCGGTACACCCCAAATACCCGCCAGCAACAACAAGGACGCGCCCAGAACACTGCGGTAACCACCAAAACATTTACTCATCTTTTTTACAACTCCATCAGCGTGCGCGTTTCCGCGGCACACGTTGCACCTTGGCGCCATCCCAAAGAGGGCCGTACACGACATCAATTACCTCGCCACCAGAATTGAAAACGACCACATCGCGCTCACCGTCCTGGTCCACATCCAGAATCTGCAGACGCGTTGCGAAGCCGCTGACGTTCTGCCAACGGGTTTCAAGAACCTCGCCCTTGGCGCCCAAACGCTGCAGATAGAGCTCCTGATCCTCTCCCCACATGACAAGATCGTCTTCAAGGGGTGCAACTGACACGCTGCCGGTCAGAGGGGATTGAATCCATTGGAGTTCCCCGGTTTCCATATGGACGCGGGCATTGCGAGCACCCGTTTCCAGCGAAACATACACCCAGTCGCCCGACGGGGAAGGCGCGGCATTGCGCGAAATGACAGGGAAGGATGCCAGAACGACCGGCGATGACAGCACGCTGGATTCGGGAACCGCAACCAGGCGCTTGCCATCCAGACACGCCACGGCGATGGCTGGCCCGGTGATGCCGCGCGCACGGCTCAGCTTGACGGGATGCCAAGGTGCTTCGCACCAGCCCACCTTCTTGACAGTGGGTGCCTGGCGATCATCGACAGACCAGTCCATCACCCATGCAACCTCTTTACCACTATAAGGAGTAGCCAACAATGTGTACCGGCCCCGCTCCGCTTTTGCCACCATCACGTCACGCGGCGGAAAACCCACAGGGATTTGCTGCAGACGCTCGAGCTTCGAACCTTTGACGCGAAAGACGTCCAGACTGGCCGTGGCCTCCACCGCGGCCACGAGCAAGTCATCCGCTAGCCACACGGCTGAATCGGGATGGTATGCCACGGGCTGGCGGTCGAGTTGCACGGATTTGCGACCGTCTACGCGATGCAATGCAACCATATTGTTTTCGTGCTCCACCGCCACGAGCAAACACCCCCCCGTACCACACCGCAACTCCCCCCCCCAGGAAACAGGAACCGGGATCGAAAGCTGCCGTGAGACTGGAGCGGGCTCGGCGCCACGCCCTCCCGCAGAATCCTCTTGTAAGCCAGCCGTCTGACAGCCCGCCAGAATCCCTGCGGCCATAAAAACCAATGCGCAGCAAGACACAAATCGAGACTTCAATGCCATAACCCACACCCCCTTACAACGCAAAAAAAATAGCGCCTTGCGGCGCTATTTTTATTGCCATCTGCATGCCGCCCTCTTGAGAACGGCAACGATCAGGCGAATCCTAATAAGCAAGTGCCGTAGCACTTGCAATATCAGGCTGTCCTATTAAGGAGCGACAACGGTGTGCGCGCCCAGCAGGGTTTGCACTGCACCGAAGGCCGTCGAGCTGATCGACGAGTACGTGAACACGGAACCTTGGGTCTGCTGAGCCAGAGCCGTACCGGGCGTGCCGCCCAGAGCAGCGAAGTCACCAGGAACCACGTTCGGCGTCCACTCGATGAAGCCATCGGTGAAGGTTGCGGGCAGGCCCAGGATGGTTTCTGGATCGAACCAGTCCAGCTCAGCCTTCTTCAGAGCGAAGTTGACAGACTTGCGGTTTTGCTTGTCGTCATAGATGTTGACGGTGTGCGTGCCGCGGTGGTCACCCGTGGACCAGACAACAACAGCCGTGTCCAGGCCGAGTTGGGCTTGGTCGATGGCGTAACGCATGCTGAACGTAGGAGCAACTGCACCAAAGGTCTGAGCAGCGCCGGCCACAGCGACCAGGCTGTTGGCATCCATCTTGGTGATGTCAACGGCCGAACCGATCAACAGAGGGCCATCGATCACGGGCGTGAAAGCGACGTCCTTGGCAACAGCGTTCACTTGGAATGCGTTGGCAGAAATGCCAACAGCGTCCGTACCGGTAGCCAGCACAGCGGCGCCAGAGCAAGCAGTTTGAGCAGCGCCACCAGCGGTGGTTGCACCCAGCGCGAACACCAGGTAGCCACGCACGTTGGTCAGGCTGCCGCCCGATTCGTTAGCCCAGATGAAGGACTGGTAGTCCCGGTTGGTCATGGGGAAGCAACCGTCGGTGATGTGGTTGGAGTTCTGGTCGAAGAACGTCCAATACACAGCACGGGTGCCGCCGGATTGGTTGATCAGGCCAACTGCGGTCGTGTCTGCTGCGCCGTTGTGGATCACGTTAGGAACCACCACGCCATTGCTGTACGTACCCACGGTGTACGCCTGCGCCACACCAGCACTCAGCGCAGCGGCTGCAACGGCTGCCACTGCAAATTTTTTCATCTTCTCAGTCCTTAGATAATTGAAGGAAGCTTTCCCACCCTGTGCGGGATCTGCAACCCATCCGTACTCCGTTTGGGTTGATGCAATCTTATACTGATACCTTTAATTTTTTCAACCTATTTCCACCAGAAACTCGCTCCCTGTGCGTTTGTTGCACTCAAACAACGACGCTCACTCCTTGTCTTTGGTGAACATCACGCTGCGGCGAAGAACGTGGTGCCATACGCCATCAATGCGGCGCCATTCATCTTCTACTGCTGTTTCCTGATTTTTGAGGCGCAGCAGCGGGAGCGAATAGCGCATCCACAAGTTCACCACAGCACGGTCGCCTTCGATGCTACGCACGCCTCGCACCTCCACCGCGTCATAGGCCACTCCGCCGCGCTTGAGGTATTCCTCCACCGTTGCTTTCGGGTCCTTGGACGCTTCCTCATAGGGCCATGCCCCCAAGCTGTCATTGGCGCGCAACAATGCCCAATAGGCTTGGGCACGTTTCAGCAAAGCAGCCTTGTCCGCCTCGGGCGACACCGCCCCACCAGTGGTAGCACACCCCGCCAGTACAAGCATGACGGCAGCCGGAGCTGCAAGGTTCCTGAACAAGTGGCGGCGGGTAAAAGATTGCGTCATGTAAAGAATCTCCTGATGTCTAGGTGTCGGACGTGGGCTTAACGCTACTGATACTGACTCTGTCACAGAGACAGCTCAGCGCCATGGCTGAAGCGGCACATCGGCGGGACGAATGTTGAAAGGCTGCGCCTGCAAGGACAGCGAACGCATGCGCTCGCGCATTTCAGCGCTGGCCGAACGCAATTGGTCGTCATCCTCCAGGGCACGCGGCGTCATCAGCACCAGCAATTCGGTGCGATTGCGCTTGTTGGACGTGGTGGAGAACAATGAGCCCAACACCGGGATATCCGCCAGGCCTGGAATACCGCTGCGACTTCCGCTGTCGTTTTCACGAATCAGCCCACCCAGCACGATAGGCTCACCCGAACGCACGGCAACGCGCGTCTGAATCTGGCGGGTCTGGAACACCCGTTGAGTCGTCGCGATGTCTTGCTCACCAACGTCTGTGACCTGCTGGGAGATATCCATGCTGATCAATCCCCCCGCATTGACAGAAGGCGTCACTGAAAGCATCACCCCCGTGTCCTTGTAGGTGATGGATTCGGTCACCAAATTGCCTGTCGTGACCGCGGTAGAACTCTTGATAGGCTGCTGCTGGCCCACTTGGATGGTGGCGTTGTGGTTATTCAGTACCAGCACGGAGGGGCTGGACAGCAAGCGCACCTGCGACTTTTCGGCGAGTGCGTTAAGCGTGGCGCGCACCAGATTGGCCTTGCTCAAGTTCACGATGCTGTACGAAAAACCCGGTTGCTTTGGCCCTATTCCCCCGCTCGTGTTCATGTTCAGCGACGCCTGCCCTTCACGGCCGCCACTGAGGCCATTCTGCAGATACCACTCAACGCCGTACTCCAGATTTCCCGTTAGGCTCACTTCCACGATGCTGGCCTCAATCAGCACTTGCATCGGCGCCTTGTCAAGCTCCCGCAACGCCTGCTCAATGCGGCGGTACTCGGTTCGTGGGGCGCGGATCAGGAGGGCATTGCGTTTTTCATCAGCTACAACCCGCACATTGCCATCCAACTGGCTGGTCGAAGTGAGCGATGTGTTGTTGGGAGATGTTGTTCTATTCCCGCCGGCACCGAGGGCACCCCCCAGGGAACCGCTGCCCATGCCGCCCGTGCTGCCCGTGTTGCCAAAGGGGCTGGAACTGCTGCTTGAAAGACCGGAGCCAGCACCAAATCCCCCCCCACCCAGACCCGCGCCCTGGGAAAACTGCGTGGGAGCAGAGCCCGATGCCACACCGCCGGATCTGCCTTGCCCGGATTGCCCCCCACCGAACAGGCCATTGAGCATTTCAGCCAGTTGCAAAGCCGAGCCGTTTTGCACCGGATAGACAAACAGACTGGCCTCCAACGTATCGGTCGGGCGATCCAGGCGCCGAATCCAGGTTTCCACCTGGGCCAGCAGGTGGCTTCGCGGAGTGACCACGACCAGGGCATTGAGACGTTCAACCGGGAACACCCGAATGAGCCCGCCCAAGGGAGTGGCCACCTGCGCGGATGCTCCGCCGCCTCCAGCGCTCGCTCCGCCACCCGCATTTGGCAATCCACCCACTCCCGCTGGTGCTGGTGCCGCGCCTCCTGGTGGCGCCGCACCGGTGCCGCTGTCCGCACCCAACATCGCCTGCAGCGCATCACGCACTACATTGACGTTGGCATTCTCCAGCACGAACACTCCCAGCGACATTCCGGAAAGGAAATCCACGTCAAAGGCTTCGACCATCTCCAGCCAGCCACCCAACTGGGCCTTGCTTCCTTGCAGCACCAGCAGGTTGCGCATGGCATCCACGTAGACGATGGCTTCGCGCGGTGCGATGGGCGCCAGTATCTTGGCCATTTCGGCCGCAGCGATGTGGTTCAACGGAACGATGACGGTCCCGGCCCCCGACAAATCCTTGAAACGCGACGCGCCCACTACCGGGCGAGCTCCCAAGGTGACGGTGCGCTTGGTAACGTGGTAAACGCCTGCGTTGTCGCGGACGATCGCCAGGTCATGGGGAAGGAGCACAGCGTCCAGCACGTCCAGGACTTGGCTGCGCAGCAGCGGCTGGCGGGTATGCAGGCTCACCACCGTTTCGCCGCCGGCGTCAATGGTGTAGTTGAGCTTGAGCAAGTCACCCAGCAACGCCACCGCCAGATTGCTGACCGTGACATTCTCGAAGTTGAGTGCGACCTTGTCTCCTTTGGCGAGGACGGGGTCTACTTGCGGCGCAACGTCACGCTTGAAGAACTGGTCATTTCCAGGAAAAAGGCGGGTGCTGGAAGGCGCACTCTTTTGCTCCGGGACCTTGGCCCCCTTCGCAGCCTCCGCAGTATTGGGTGCCACAGGGGCAATTGGCGCAGGCGCAGCCGCCTTAGGCGACGGGCTTGCAGCAACATCGGATGATGCCGCCACCGTTTGCTCGGGCGAAGGAGCCGCGGCAGGCCCGCCCTGTGTGCTGGCGCAACCCGCAGCCAGCAACGCCAGCAAAAGGATGGATGGCCGAATGTTCATAGAGATATAGCTCCAATATGGGGGTATGCCGCAGTGGCTTACTGATTTATGGTGGGCCTGCGCAGGCGATCGCCAATAGGACCGGCTTTGGGCGCCGCAGCGCTTCCTGCTTCCAGCGGGCGTTCTACGCGTTGATCGTCCGCAGATAGAAACACCGCGTTGCGGCCGTCAAATGACTCTATCCGCCACGGTTTTGTTTCCCCGGTGATCTTGAGTGTGGTGCCATCCGCACGCTGAAGGATAGCTACACGCTGCAGGCCGGATTCCAGTACGGCCGTAAGGCGTGACTGCGTCAATTCCGTAACCAAGCTGGTCTTCTTTTCATCCACAACCACCGGGCGCCGAGACGTCCAGAACAATGGACGCTCTACGGCCTGCTTAGCGCGGACGCTTATTGGCTCGGGCATGGGTTCGACCTTGGGGAGGTCAGGCTTGCGCGGCGGCGGTGGACTCCATCGATCTTTTTCGTTATGCCACCAGTAAGCACTGGCCGCCAATGCGGCAACCGCCAGTACCGGGCCAAGATGCCAAGGTTTGATCATGGCTTGACCTTTTCTGGTGCCAAGGGAGCCTCCAATTGCAGCGTCAGACGGGCAGTCTGGGGACCGGGCCCGGAGCTCCCCCCCTCGCGCATGATGTTGGCAGTGCGCACCCAGAACGGCGCACGTTGCGTTTGCAAGCTTTCCATGAAATTCACAAGTTTGGCCCATTCGCCGCTGACGGTGGCCGTCAGGCGGATGCGCGCCAGCTTGCCCTCCCCCCCTGGCTCCAACGCAACCTGGGAGGAAACCAGCGTACTCCCAGAGGCCATGATCAACTGGCGGATCTTCTGCTGGATATCGTTCTGCGCAGCCTCACCGGCGGGGTGAAGCAAAGGGGCAACGGTATTGCTCGCGGAGCTGAGCAGCGTCTCGATTTCAGAGCCCGCGTTGACCACGCCCTCCAGCCGCTCGCTGCGAGGCTCCAACTGATGCAGCGCACCTTCGTAGCGTACCCAGAGTGCTCTATAGACCAATGCAGCACATGCCAGCGCACCAATGCACAGCACTAGCAGCAAAACGATCGAATGACGCCGCCAAACATTCATCTTCATGGCTTTGCCCCCTCACCTCGCCAGCGCAATTCGATCGTGAAGCGCTCCTTGTTCAACGCGCCATCGCGCACGTTCGCAGCAGTTGCCCGGACATCAGCAAATCCCGGTTGCCGTCCGAGGTGCCCAATGAGTTCGGTGGCATTGGCAGTCAGGCCAGTGATCTTTATCTCGGATCCATTGACTTCGAGACGATCGAGCCAGGTGTCGGCCGGGATCGCAGATGAGAGCCCGTCAATCACGCTGGCCAGAGGCATGTCGATGGCGATACTCTTGCGCAACTCTTCCGCCATTCCAGCCTGACTGCGCAGTTCATCCATCTTCTGGCGCAGAGGAGCCGCCTTGGGCTCAAGCATGCCGACATGCTGCACAGCGCGGACCACCGCCTGCCGTTTTAGTACGAGTGGCATCAATGCGGGCAGCGACAAAGCGACCAGCAACAGCAACAAAAATGCTGCGGCGGCTCCATCTATCCAGTGCTGGCGGCTGCTCTGCTTTTGCCATGCCGCACCATGGACAGGGAGAGCGCGCCCTTGGCGGACCATGTACACCGGTGCATTCCCCGCAAATCCGTGCTGCGCCAGTTGCTGCTCCAGGGAGCTGCGCCGGCACATACCCCACTCGACCACCCATCCGCCCTGGGCCTTCGGCTCAGCACGCCAGGCAGCCACGATTTGCTCTGGAGGCATGGGTGAAACCCGCCAAAGGGCTTCCTCCACCCCCCCGGCCAGGGAGCGCTGGGGCATGTCCGGCAACTGCACCGTGCCCCATAGGCAGTCAGCTTCTGGCACCAGCAGGCTGGCCGCCTTGCGGTTGTTGGTGCGCTTGCGCAGACGCGTTCCTGAAATGGACCAGCGTCCGCCATCGGAAGCCACGGCGGGATTCGCGATCGAGGGCCAAGCCCCATGCTCCACCAGGACTCGCTTCAGATCACCAAAACCCCAGGCCATTCGGTCCAGCACCTTTTGCGCACGAAGAGATAGTTGCCCCCAACCTGTCATGGCTTGAATTCCTGTTCTGGCTTGTTAAAGCGGCGTGTCGGCTCCAGCGAGAGCATTGTCCACGGCGTCAAGTTGCCTGGACGCTCGCTGAGATCAACCCATGCCTCACGCTGCCACCATCGATCACCCTCAGTCCGCACAAACGCCTTGACACGCACTGTTTGCCCACCGCCTGCCCGGGTAGGCGAGAAAAAGTCGGCTGCGGCTCCTGTTTGGAGCGCCGCAGCCCGCATTTCTGGAGAGGAGTTGTGGATGCGAGCCCCCAAGCCTGGCTGCCCCGAAAGGGCGTCGATCAGTGCTGGAGGAGCCGAACCGGTTTCGATGCGTTGCTGCCCATTGATACCCAAGTGGGGCGCGATTATCTCATAGAGCTCCGACGTCATTCCCAGCACCGATCTCAACTCAGAGAGGTCATCCAGGGCCGCATTGCGGGGCTTGGCGGGCCAGCCCGCCGCACGGTACTGAGCCAACTCGGCCCCCCCCACACCGCCAGGCGTATCGTCAGGATCGATGAAATCCCGCACGCGCGAAGCCAGGATAGCGGCTTCGCCGGATGTCAGGCCGCCCGCCCGTTGGAACAAGGCCTGCATCAAGGCTTCACTTGCGACATTCACATCCACCAGCCCGCCGGAGGGCGTGATCTCCACCCAAACTTCATTGCCCCCCAGGGACAAACGCTGAATGCGGTATCCACTGTCCGCAGTCTTCTCCGACATGACCCGCTGCACCGCCAGCTGGATGACCGCATCCAGCACGGTCTCCGAACGCATGCGCTCCAGATCTAGAGCCGCGCGTTGTGTCTGCTGACGAACACCCCGAGCACTCGCCATCACAACCAATGACAGGGAAGCCACCAGCCACAGCACCAGAATCAACGCTGCGCCTTTGCTACGGCGTTTACTGCGGGCCATCATCTTGCCCTCGTCAAAGGGAAAATCAGCATGGGCCAGTCCCCCTGCGCATCGGCAAGCTCAACCTTGACCCGCGCAGGATACTGTGCTTTGGTGGAGTCCCACTGTTGCGTCCACTCCCCTGTCTGACCATCCTGGTAGTACCACTGGAGTGTTCGAACGTCCGGCAAAAGCGTCTCTCGCAAGGCACGACTCCAATCCAACGCCATCAGAGCCCCGTCATAGGGGATAGCCTCGACAGACAGATCGACACGACCATTCTCATGGCGCAACGGTGTTGTGCGGAACACATACAGCCCTCCCGCATCGCCACGCTCCGGCAAAGGGGCTACCCAAATGACACCCGCCGCATTGCCGCTGAAAAATGTCACAACCTTGTTTTCGCTCGTACGCTGCATCAGCAAACGCAGGGTGTCAAACTTGCGCCCCAGCCACTGGCTGACCACCATCATCCGCTCGGACCGGTCGATCACCCGCTGGTTGCGCTCCTCGGAGCGGCCTATCACGCCGACACCCGCAAACATCAGCGCCACCACGGCTGCCGTGACGGCCAGGGCGATCAGCAGCTCCAGCAAGGTGAACCCGCGAGAGGTTTTGCGAAAGGCCTGGCTCATGACGCAGACCTGTATGGTTTCCAGGTGGTCCACGTCACCGCGGTCACCCCATCTCTGCTGACCTCCACCGTGACCCGCGCCGCGCGCACGGGCCCTCCTGGCGCAGGACGACCGCTTTCGTCCATCATGGGAACCTGCTCGGGCACCACCTGGATGCGCCAGCGCCACACGCCCGACTGCCCGGAATCCTGCTTGATCAGATCTTCGGCATAAACCCCGGCGGCCAGCGCTGACTTGGCCACCAAAGAGGCCTCCACGCGAGCCTCCACATCCATGACATTCTTGGAGCTTTGCCCCACGCTTCGATAGAGGCTTGCCAGTGCAATGGAAGCGATGGCCATGGCAACCAGCGCCTCCAGCAGGCTGAACCCCCGCTGCGGTCGAGGCTCTCGCCTGCATTGCTGAAAAAGCGGGTTCAGAAAAGGGGGCAGGCAGCGTTTCACCGTCATGACGGGGCCACGGTCGTGGCTTGCTCCACCGTTCCGAGCAACCAGTTCACGCGAAAAGTGACACCTTGCCCGCCGCGCAGGACCGCCAACCGCCCGCCTCGAGCACCACCGTCTGCACTGAATACAAAAATCGGCTCTCCCGCTGCGCCTGCTGCAGCCTTGGTGGACTTGGGATTGCGTTCGATGGCTTCCCACTGAACCAGCAATGGTCCAGGCACGTCCAGGGTCAACCGTCCGTCCACTACAAGCCTGCGGATTTCCGGCTGGTAGGTCACGGTCACCGGCCGACCCTCCTGGACACTGAGTGCGCGCGCCTTGTTGAGCTGGCTGGAGACGTCCCGCACCACCTGGCTGTAGCGAGACCGCTCCATGTACGCCTGCCCCCCGGCGCCGACCACCGACACGGTAATGGCGGCCAGTACCAACACGACCAGCATCTCCAGCAAAGTGAAGCCCTGGACGCGGCGCAATGGCGCCATCAAGAGAGGGCTCATGCGAAAGAAACCACCAAGCGGTGCTGCAAACGGGGACGCGGCTCAGTTAAAAACGTCCGAGTTTTCGCCATCCCCGCCCTGCTTGGCATCGGCCCCCAGGGAAAACACGTCCGGCCCCCCGTTGCGGCCCGGGTTCTTGTAAAGATAGGCGGCACCCCATGGGTCAGAGGGCAAGCCCTTCTTCAGGTACGGTCCATTCCAGCCCGGCGCTGTCGCGGGCCGGTCCGCCAGGGCGCGCAGCCCCTCGGCGTCGTTGGGGTAACGGCCCACATCCAGTTTGAAGAGATCCAGGCTTTGTTCGATTTCAGAAATCTGAATACGGGCGGTCTTGGACTTGGCGCCGCCAAGCTGATCCAGCACCTTCGGGCCCACCAGCCCTGCAAGCAGCGTGAGGATCACCAGCACCACCAGCAATTCGATCAGTGTGAAGCCCGACGAACGCTTCGCCCGCGCCATTCCGTTGCTGCCAGAATTCTTTACATTCATATCAAATCTCTTAAACAATCAAAATCAAATTGTGTCGTTAATCGACAAGACACCACCCAGGATTGCAATAATGATGAATGCAACCAAGGCCCCCAGAATAATAATTATCAAAGGCTCCATGGCCGCCAAGACACGCCCCATGGTCCGGCGGCCCTCATCCTCGTAGCGATCCGCCAAGCCCAGCAGCGTAATATCCAGTTGGCCGGTTTCCTCTGCCACGCGAATGAGCTGCGGAGTGCTGGATTTTGCAAAGTACGGAGACGAAAAACCCGTGGAAAGCCGCTTGCCGGTTTTCACGATACCGACCAGCGGCTCGATATCCTTGCGCAGCGCGGTATTGGTCAACGTATCCACTGCAATGCGCAAGGCATCCACCATCGGAACGCCCCGCTGCAGCAAAATGCCGAAGGTCCGGAAATAGATGGCGAACTGCAGGTTCCGCAGCACCTTGCCGAACAGGGGAAGATCCAGCAGCACGCTGTCGAGACGCAACCGCCCCGTGGGCGTTGCGCTCCATCGCGAGCCCAGGAACAGCGCAACTGCCAAGCCTAACAGGATCGCCATCCAGTGGGAGCGGATCAGATCGCTGAGGTCGACCACCAGCCGGGTCGAATAGGGCAGCTTGTCGCCCATGGAGTCGAAGATTTCCCGGAACTGGGGAACCACGAACGCCAGCAGGAGAACGACGGACAAGACAGCGACCACCAGCAAGATGACCGGGTACGTCATGGAAGAAATGACGTAGTTGCGCAGCTTGTCCTCGGCCTCGAGCTGGACCGTGAGTTCCTTCAGGACCACATGCAGCGAACCAGAGGTTTCCCCAGCCCGTATCAGGACCAGATACTGGCGCCCCAGGTCCCGCTCGAAAGGCAGCAGAGACTGGTACAGCGATTTCCCGCCCCGTACCCCCTCCTCCACCTTGGCAATGAATGCTTTCAGCCGCTCCGTGTTCGCCGTCTCCTTGAGCATGACCAGCGCCTTGTCGAGCGGCATGTTGGCCTGCTTGAGATGTGCCATCTCACGGCTGAACAGCAGTATTTCGCTGCGCTTGAGCTTTGCGCCCCGACCTTGCGGCTCATCCTGGGAGACCGCCCCCGATCCATCCGCGATGCGCACCGGTGTCACGCCCTGCCCGATAAGCCGCAGCCGCGCACTTTCCAGATTCAGCGCGCGGACGGTCCCCTGGCAGGCCTTGCCGTCGGACGTGATGCCATCGTATTGAAATTCAATCATTTTGACGAGCGACGCGCAGGACTTCTTCTGCCGTTGTCAGACCCTTGAAGACCTTGGTGGCGCCATCCTGCAACAAGTTCCCCCCGGCATAGGCGCCGTCTTCGCTGCTGAGCTTGGAGCCCCTCTCAAGGACCACCTTCTTGACGTCTTCCGTAAGGACCAGCAGTTCATGGACGGCGATCCGCCCCCGATAGCCCGTGCCCCGGCAGGCGGCACAACCCACGGATTTGTAAATGACCTGCCCCTCTTGCAAAGGCACCCCCAGGGATGCCGCCGCGGCCTGCGCCTGGTCCGGCAAAAGCGGGGTCTTGCACTCCTCGCACAGCTTGCGCACCAGGCGTTGCGCCAGCACGCCGACCACGGATGCCGTGATCAGATAGGGCTCCACCCCCATGTTGATCAGGCGGACGATGGCGCCGAGCGCACTGTTGGTGTGCAGCGTGGACATGACCAGGTGACCCGTCAGCGCGGCCTGCACGGCGATTTCGGCGGTTTCGCCATCGCGCATTTCTCCGATCATGATGACGTCCGGGTCCTGGCGCAGGAAAGAGCGCAGCACCTTGGCAAAGGTCAGTCCGATCTGGGGCTGCACCTGCACCTGGTTGAGCCACTGCAACCGGTACTCCACCGGGTCTTCCACCGTCAGGATCTTGAGGTTTTCGCCCTCCAGCTCCTGCATCGAGGCATACAGCGTAGTGGATTTACCCGACCCCGTGGGCCCTGTCACCAGAAAGATGCCATGCGGCACGCTCAGAAGCTGGCGCATGGTTTTCAGCGTGGGCGGCGTGAAATGCAGGCTTTCCAGTGAAAGCAGGTCGAAGTTTTTTTCCAGCAACCGCATGACGACGGATTCGCCGAACATGGTGGGGATGGTGGACACGCGCGAGTCCATTTCCTTTCCATGCACGCGCAGCTTGGTGCGGCCATCCTGGGGCATCCGGCGTTCCGCAATGTCCAGTTGCGAGAGGATCTTGATGCGGGACACGACCGCGGGGGCATCCTTGTTGTCGATCTCGTCGATGGGATACAGCTCGCCGTCCACCCGAATGCGGACCACCGATTTTTCTTCGTAGGTTTCGATATGGATGTCCGAGGCCTGGGCTGCCACCGCCTGTGAAAGGATGTGGCTCACCCGCTGGATGATGGGGGCCTCCGAGGCCATGTCCCGCAGGTGCTCGATGAATTCGGAGGCCTCGAACTGGTCGCCCCCGGTTTCTTCGTTCTGTTCGGGGTCCTGGACGTACCACTCGTTGAGCTGGCTGGATATTTCGGTTTCGAGGCCGAAGAATATCTTCGGCACATCCCCGAACACCAGGCGCAATGCATCGCGCAATGCAGCGCTCCGGGGGTCCACCGATGCAAACTCCGGCATGGAGTCCGCATCCTCCGCATTGCCCAGGGGAAGCAGGTTGTTGGCCAGCAAGAAGCTGGTATTGAGCCGCGACGTGGCGGGCTTCTCCTTGGGGAAGGCGTCTTGGCGCACCAGAGGCAGGTCAATCTGCCGGGAGAGTGCGGCGTACACGTCGACCTCGGAAACCAGTCCCAGGCTGATGAGCAGGCGGCCCAGGCGTCCGCCCATGGAGCGCTGGACCTCCAGCGCCCTCTCCAGGTCGTTGCGCGACAATTTCTGGTCCGCAAGGAGCATCTCCCCGAGCCTGGGCGCAGCGACATCAACGCTTTCCACTTCACCTACTTCAGCCGAGAGCTTCATTACCGACGCCTTTGAACATTCTTTCAACAACCAAAATACCCAGGCATGATTTGCATCACCCGCAGGGGCGAATCACTTGAACCACAACAAACAGCGGCTTAATCGATCCAGCTCGGGACCCACATAATATTGGCGATATCCCACAATCCTCGCCACAAGCGGCCCGTCCCTCCACGCCAAGTATTTTGACACGTAGCCCTCGTCCAGCCCCAGGGCTCGCAACCGCTGCTGCAGCGCCCGGGCCTGCAGATAGGTGCCCTCTCCCAGCGACCTGACGCGCCTGACGACCCCGCGGCCGTTGGTGAAAAAGCGCAGCAAGCGCGTCCCCAGGCTGCGGTCCTTGGCGCCCAGTTGATTGGCGCCATGCTGGCGGTACAGGATCTGCGGGGTGCGAAGGAAGCTCCGACGGCCACTCCCGCTCACCAGCGCACACCACCAGTCATGCATGATGGCATGGGGCGGCATGGGCAAGGCCATCTGCAGCAGGGTGCGGTTCACCATCATCGTGCATCCCGTCACCTCGTTCACGCTGAGCAGGGAGAGCGGGGAACATTGCCGGGGATCCATCCTCTGGTACGCGGCGAACGAATCGGAGATCACATTCAGGCTCTCGTCGACCACGGTCAGATCGCCATGGACCAGGCAGGGCAGGCCACGCCCTCCTTCCTCCTCCATCCGCATCATCTCCTGCAACGAAACCTCTATTTTCCGGGGCAGCCAGACATCGTCCTGGTCCGAGAACACGGCCCATTCCGCCAGCCCGTCACGCAGGCTGGCTGCCATGAGATTCTCGAAATTGCGGACAACCCCATGGCCACGCGACGGATGGGGCAGCACCACCAGCTGCTCGCCAAAGCGCTCCTTGGAGCGCTCCAGGATCGCCAGCGTCGCATCCGAGGAGCCATCGTCGCTGACCAGGAGCCGGAAGTTCCTGTGTGTCTGGGCCCAGATCGAGTCGAGCTGGCCTTCGAGGTACTTGGCCCCGTTGTAGGTTGCCAGCAGCACATCCACCAGCGGCAGCGCCGTGGTGGCAGCCCCGCCGGATCCAGCGGGCAAGGAAATGGGCCCATCCGCGTGGGAGATCACGGCGCCCTCGTGCCTGCCGCCGCGCTGCGAGGGCGGCATTCCGAATGCATCAGCGCCTCATAGGCATCCGTGATGCCATCCCAGGTGTAGTGCTCCGCCACAATGCCCCGCGCGCGCTGGGCGCGCCGGTGCCGCAGGGCGTCCGACTCGCGCACCACCAGATCCAGGCTGCGCGCGAGCTGCTCGGGGGTCGCAAAATAGTCGGCCGCATCGCGCGCAACCTCGCGGTTGAACGGGTTGTCGTGCGCGATCACCCAGTTTCCACAGGCCAGGGCCTCCAGAAGCGAAGGGTTCGTCCCCCCCACCGAATGGCCATGCAGGTAGCAGGCGGCATGCACGCGCAGGCTCGCCAGCTGCCCGCCGTCGTAGATGCCCCCGATGAACCGCACGCGCTCACTCGCGTGCTGCTGCAACTGCCGCTGGTAGGCCGTGGCACCCGAGACATCCCCCACGATGACGAGTGGCCAGTCTCCGCCGTGCATCACATGGCCCTGGATGATCTCGAGGATATGGTTCTCTGGCTCGGGCCGCGCCACCACCAGCATGTACCGATGGGCTTGCAGGCCCCAGAGGGAAAGCACGGCAGGGTCCACTTGCCGCCCCTCGACCAGTTCCGCGCCGTAGGCGATGAAGCTCGACGGCGCCCCCCGGGGATAGGTCTGGCGGAACCGCTGCGCAATGGCCTCGGCGTCGGCGATGAGGCGCGTCGCGGCCTTGGTGGTTACCCATTCCATGCAACGCAAATACAGGCGCGCGCCCCGGCCCCATTTGCTGCGGGCCCATTCGAGCCCATCCACGTTGATCCAGACCGGGACACCGAACACCCGGGGCCACCAGCAGGCCCATGCAGCGCCATAGCCCAGCATGTAGACAAGGTCGTAGCCACGGCAGGCATCCCAGAGGCAAGCACAATCGTAGGCCAGGACCGATGCCGCCCCCCACCGCGGACGGCGCTTGTACCGCACGCGAACACCCTGGTAGAAAGTGTCCTGCACCGACGACTCGCCGGTTTCCGCATACACGGTGACCTCATGGCCCCGCGCCACCAGGCGGGTAGCGAGCTGTTCGGCGAATGTCTCGAACCCCCCATAACTCGCCGGAATGCCCCGGGCTCCGAGGATGGCGATCCGCAGCGCGGCCGGATTTGTGCGGGCGCCGGTCGCAAGCACCTGCGTCGGTGCCAAGCTCAAAGGTCCGCCTCGGCGAACCAGCGTCCCGCCTGGTCCTTCGCGGACAGCTGGATGGCGGCATCGACGGCAGGCCAGGCGATGGCCAGCTGTGGATCGTCCCAGCGGATGCAGCGTTCGTGCTCAGGGCTGTAGTAATCGGTGGTCTTGTAGAGGAAATCAGCCGATTCGGACACCACCAGGAAACCATGGGCAAGCCCCGGCGGCACCCAGAGCTGCCGGTGGTTGTCTTCCGTCAGCAGCGCTCCGACCCACTGGCCAAAGGTGGGCGATCCCTTGCGGATGTCAACGGCGACATCAAACGCCGCGCCCCGCACCACCCGCACCAGCTTGCCCTGGGCCCTGGGAGGCAGCTGGTAGTGCAGGCCACGCAGCACGCCCTGGCTGCTTCGGCTGTGGTTGTCCTGCACGAAGTCGCACTGGACGCCGGTAGCCTCCTGGAAGGCCTGCTGGTTGAAGCTCTCGTAGAAGAACCCCCGGCTGTCGCCGAACACCTTGGGCTCGATCAGTACGACATCAGGGATGGATTGGCGGATGGAATGCATGGCGGTTCAATAAACTTTGTCGTTCAGCAGGCGCTGAAGGTACTGGCCGTAACCGTTCTTGGACAGAGGCTGGGCCAGGCGCTCGAGCTGGGCACTGTCGATCCAGTTCGAGCGCCAGGCGATTTCTTCAGGGCACGCGATCTTGAGGCCCTGGCGGTGCTCCAGCGTGGCAATGAACTGGCTGGCCTCCAGCAGGCTCTCGTGGGTGCCCGTGTCCAGCCAGGCGTAGCCACGGCCCATGATCTCGACATTCAGCTGGCCCTGGTCCAGGTACAGGCGGTTCAGGTCGGTGATTTCAAGTTCACCCCGTGGCGACGGCTTGAGGCTCTTGGCCATCTGTGCCACCTGGCTGTCATAGAAGTACAGGCCGGTGACGGCATAGCTGCTCTTGGGCTGGGCGGGCTTTTCCTCCAGGGACAGCACCTTGCCCTGCGCGTCGAATTCAGCCACGCCATAGCGTTCCGGGTCGTGCACATGGTAGGCAAACACGCTGGCACCCACCGTGCGCTGCTGTGCATTGCCGAGCAGCTCATGGAAATCATGGCCGTAGAAGATGTTGTCCCCCAGCACCAGGGCACTGGGCGCGCCGTCCAGGAATGCTTCACCGATGATGAAGGCCTGGGCCAGGCCATCCGGGCTGGGCTGCACGGCATATTGCAGGTTCAGCCCCCACTGGCTGCCATCGCCCAGCAGTTGCTCGAAGCGCGGGGTGTCCTGCGGCGTGCTGATGACCAGGATGTCACGGATGCCCGCGAGCATCAGCGTGCTCAGCGGGTAGTAGATCATGGGCTTGTCGTAGACCGGCAGCAGTTGCTTGCTGATGGCCAGGGTGGCCGGGTGCAGCCGGGTGCCAGAGCCTCCGGCGAGGATGATGCCTTTGCGTTGCGTCATGGTCAGGTGCCGTTCAGAGAGTTTCAGCCAGCATGCGCGCCACGCCAGACTGCCAAGGCGGCATCTGCAAGCCAAAGGCGGCCTGCAGCTTGCCGGTGTTCAAGCGCGAGTTGTGCGGGCGCACCGCAGGGGTGGGGAATGCGCTTGTCGGAACTGGCGCCACTTCTTTTGCTTTTATTTCAATAGCAGGTTGTACAAGCTGTGCTTGCGCAAGAACGTATTTTGCGTATTCGTTCCAGTTCGTCTCGCCGGCCGCCACGCAGTGGTAGAGCCCGGCGTCCTGCGGGCGCTGCTGCAGGTGGCGCAGTGCATGGGCGGTCACATCCGCCAGCAGGTCCGCGCCGGTGGGGGCTCCCCACTGGTCATCGATGACGGTCAGGCGATCGCGCTCCTGGGCCAGGCGCAGCATGGTCTTGGCGAAGTTGCCGCCGCGCGCGGCGTAGACCCAGCTGGTGCGCAGGATCAGGTGCTTGGCACCGGCCTCTGCGATCAGCTGCTCGCCTTCGAGCTTGGTGCGGCCGTAGACGCTCAACGGGGCAGGCGCATCGGTCTCCACCCAGGGGCGGCGGCCGCTGCCGTCGAACACATAGTCGGTGCTGTAGTGCACCAGCCAGGCGCCCAGCCGCGCAGCCTCCTGCGCGATGGCGCCGGGAGTGGTGGCATTGAGCGTGCGCGCAAAGTCGGCCTCGCTCTCGGCCCTGTCCACGGCGGTATGGGCCGCGGCATTGACGATGACGTCGGGGCGCAGGGCGCGCACCGTGTCGACCACCCCCGCCGGGTTGGCAAAGTCGCCGCAGTGGTCGGTGCTGTCATGGTCCAGGGCCGTCACCGTGCCCAGCAAGGACAGGCTGCGCTGCAGCTCCCACCCGACCTGGCCGCCCTTGCCAAAGAGCAGGATGTTCATGCGCTGGCGTCCGCGACGGCAGCGGCTGGTGCCTCCTGCGCGTACTGGGTCTGCACCCAGTCGCGGTAGGCACCGGTCTGCACGCTGGCCACCCAGTCGGCATGCTCCAGGTACCACTGCACCGTCTTGCGGATGCCGGTGTCGAAGGTTTCGGCAGGCTTCCAGCCCAGCTCGCGCTCGATCTTGCGCGCGTCGATCGCGTAGCGGCGGTCGTGGCCGGGGCGGTCCTTCACATAGGTGATCTGGGAGCGGTAGCTCTGGCCGTCGGCACGGGGGCGCAGCTCGTCGAGCAGCGCACACACCATGTTCACGATCTCGATGTTGGGTTTCTCGTTCCAGCCGCCCACGTTGTAGGTCTCGCCGGGCGCACCGGCTTCCAGCACGCGGCGGATGGCGCTGCAATGGTCCTTCACGTACAGCCAGTCGCGCACCTGCATGCCGTCGCCATACACGGGCAGGTTCTTGCCGGCCAGGGCGTTGACGATCATCAGCGGGATCAGCTTCTCGGGGAAGTGATAGGGACCGTAGTTGTTGCTGCAGTTGGTGGTGAGCACCGGCAGGCCGTAGGTGTGGTGCCAGGCGCGCACCAGGTGGTCGCTGGCGGCCTTGCTGGCGCTGTAGGGGCTGTTGGGCTCGAAGCCGCGTGTCTCGGCGAAGGCCGGGTCGGTGGGGGCCAGCGATCCGTACACCTCGTCGGTGGACACATGCAGGAAGCGGAACGCCGCGCGCTCGCCCTCGGGCAGCGCGCTCCAGTGGGCGCGCACGGCCTCCAGCAGGCGGAACGATCCCACGATGTTGGTCTGGATGAAGTCTTCCGGCCCGTGGATGGAACGGTCCACATGCGACTCGGCCGCGAAGTTGACCACGGCGCGGGGCTTGTGTTCGGCCAGCAGGCGGGCCACCAGGGCGGTGTCGCCGATATCGCCCTGCACGAAGATGTGGCGCGCATCACCCTGAACACTGTCCAGGTTGTGCAGATTGCCAGCGTAGGTGAGCTTGTCGAGGTTGACCACGGGCTCGCTGGAGGCAGCAAGCCAGTCAAGAACGAAGTTGGCGCCAATGAAACCCGCGCCGCCAGTAACCAGAATCATAGGGAGGGCTGTGTGAAATGCCAGCTCGGCAGAACCCGCGATTATCCCACCCTGCCCGGCCACCAGGTAACAGAGTTCAACGCATGGGCATCTGCGCGGGCCGGACGGTCATCAGAAGTGGATGCCGCGCATCATCTGCTGCAGCGCCACCGCCTCGGCCGACAGCTGCGGCTTGGCGCCCTTGTCACCCTTGGCGGCGGCAGTGGAATCCGGGAACATGCGAAAGCTGGTGTTCATCGTGATCTGCGCCACGCGGGGCACCAGCGCATGCAGCAGCTGGCCGGTGATGCCCAGGCGCGTGGCGATGCGCACCGGCTTGAAGATGCAGGCCTGGGCGATCATGTCGGCCGCCTCCTCGGGGCTCAGCGTGGGCACGTTGTTGTAGATCTTGGTGGGCGCGATCATGGGCGTGCGCACCAGCGGCATGTTGATGGTGGTGAAGGTGATGCCCTGGTCGGCGAACTCGCTCGATGCGCAGCGTGTCCAGGCATCCAGCGCCGCCTTGCTGGCCACATAGGCCGAAAAGCGCGGCGCGTTGGTCAGCACGCCGATGGAGCTGATGTTGACCACATGGCCCTTGCGCTTGGCCACCATGCCGGGCAGAAAGCCCATGGTCACGCGCAGGCAGCCGAAGTAGTTGAGCTGCATGGTGCGCTCGTAGTCGTGGAAGCGGTCGTAGCTCGACTCGATGGCACGGCGGATGGAGCGGCCCGCGTTGTTGATCAGGAAGTCCACGCCGCCGTGGTTGTCGATCAGCAGCTGCACGAAGCGGTCGCAATCGGTCATGTCGGCGATGTCGGCCGAATACGCGATGAAGGCGTAGCCCTTGGCCTTGGCCTCCGCGCACGCCTCGTCGAGCTTGTCCTGGTCACGCCCGCAAATGATGGTGGTCGCACCCGCCTCGGCGAACTTGTGCGCCGCCGCCAGGCCGATGCCCGAAGACCCCCCGGTGATCAGCACGACCTTGCCCGCCACCGTGCCCTTGAGCGTGCGGTCGATGAACAGCTCGGGATCAAGATTGCGCTCCCAGTAGTCCCACAGGCGCCAGGCGTAGTCCTTGAGGTTGGGGCAGGTCACGCCCGAGCCCTTGAGCGCCGCCAGCGTTTCGCGGCAGTCAAAGCGCGTGGGGTAGTTCACGAAGGTGAGCATGTCCTCGGGCAGGCCCAGGTCCTTCATGACGGCATTGCGCACGCGGCGCACGGGCGCCAGGGCCATCAGGCTTTTCTTGATGCTCTTGGGGATGAAGCCGAGCAGCGCGGCGTTGACGAACAGGTTCATGCGCGGCGCATGCGCGGCGCGGCTGAAGATGTCGAGCACATCGCCCACGCGGTAGCCGACCGGGTCCACCAGATGGAAGCACTTCTTGCCGATGTCCTTCTGGTGGCTGATGACGTTGAGCGCGTTCACCACGAAGTCCACCGGCACGATGTTCACGCGCCCGCCCTCCAGGCCCACGGTGGGCATCCAGGGCGGCAGCAGCTGGCGCAGGCGCTGGATGAGCTTGAAGAAGTAATACGGGCCGTCGATCTTGTCCATCTCGCCGGTCGTGCTGTCGCCCACCACCATGGCGGGGCGGTACACCGTCCAAGGCACCTTGCAGTCCTGGCGCACGATCTTCTCGCTCTCGTGCTTGGTCTGGAAGTACGGGTGGTCCAGGCCCTCGGCCTCCTCGAACATGTCCTCGCGGAACACGCCTTCATACAGGCCCGCGGCAGCGATGGACGAGACGTGGTGGAAGTGCCCGGCGTCGATGGCCTTGGCCAGATCGACCGTGTTGCGCGTGCCCTCGATGTTCACGGCGACCTGGGTTTCCTCGTCGGCGGAGAGGTCATACACGGCGGCCAGGTGGTAGAAGTGGTCGATCTGCCCCTTGAGCTTCTTGACGTCTTCCGCAGCCACACCCAGCTTCTTCGCGGTGAGGTCGCCAAACACGGGAATGGCGCGCGTGGCACCCACGCCCCAGAAGCTGCGCAGGTCGGCCACCTTGTCCGCGCTTTCCTTGCGGAGCAGGAAATGCACCACCGCGCCCTTGCGCTCCAGCAGCTTCTTGACCAGCCGCTTGCCAATGAAACCCGTTGCCCCCGTCACGAAATACTGCATGGAAAACTCCTGTGAGATAGCTTCATTCTTGCCCAAGGCCTGCGCGCACCGATTCAGCAGAAACCCGCGCCGATCCTAGGGCCCGCAGCCCGGCGCGGGCTAGACGGCACGCTCTACATTTTTAGGAGCGCGCGCCTACACCTTGCGCGCCGCGCGGCGTACAGTGCGGCCATGCGTCAGAAGCAATCCGCCCTGGCAAACCCACCCAACCGCACAACGGAGGCCCCATGGTCAAGAAACTGCAGAAACTCAGCGCCGACAAGAAAAAGAGCAACGCCCAACTGTCCAGCACCGTCAAGGACTCCGCCCAGCAGATCTGGCTGGCGGGCCTGGGCGCCTTCTCCAAGGCGCAGGAAGAAGGCGGCCGGGTGTTCGAAGCCCTGGTCAAGGAAGGCCTGACCATCCAGCGCAAGACCCAGGCCGTGGCCGAGGAAAAGATCACCGAGGCCACCAGCCGCGTGACCACCATGGCCAGCGACATCGGCTCCAAGGCCCAGGGCCAGTGGGACAAGCTCGAGAACATCTTTGAAGACCGCGTCGCCAAGGCCCTGTCCAAGCTGGGCGTGCCATCGGCCCGCGACCTGCAGGCACTGAGCGCCCGCGTGGATGCACTGGCCAAGGGCGGCAAGGCAGCCCCCGCCAAGGCCGCAGCTGCCGCAAAGCCCGCCGCCAAGGCCCCGGCCAAGAAGGCCCCCGCGAAAAAGGCGGCCCCTGCCAAGGCGGCTGCAAAGCCCGCCGCCAAGGCCGCTCCGGCCAAGAAGGCCGCCGCCAAGAAGCCTGCCGCACGCGCGGCAGCCGACACCGGCGCCAACACCCCATCGGGCAGCTGATTGCACATCAGGCAGGCGGCAGGCAACACCACCGTGCCGCCCCTGAAAAAAGGCGGTCAATGCGCGAGAGCGTGTTGGCCGCCTTTTTTTGGCCGGAGCCCACGCCTTCGCGCCAGGCCGCCCACGGCAGGGCTACAGCGGCGCTGATATGCAGGCGCGATGCCGCAGTGCAGCATTTCTGTGTCGGTTAGAGTAACCACCAGAGACATCGAAACAACGACGCAAAACGACGCGAAGGGGCCCGCACACATGGTGAAGAAAGCGCCACGCCGCACCGCAGAACGCATTCTGGAAGTGACGCTGGACCTGTTCAACCGGTTCGGCGAACCCAACGTCTCCACCACCCTGATTTCCGCCGAGCTGCGCATCAGCCCGGGCAACCTCTACTACCACTATCCCGCCAAGGATGAGCTGATCAACGCGCTGTTCGACCGCTACGAACGCTCGCTCACCGAACTCCTCACGGCCAGTGACGGCGTGCGCAATGTGGAGGATGCCTGGTTCTTCATGCACACGCTGTTCGAGCTGATCTGGCAGTACCGCTTCCTGTACCGCGACCTGAACGACCTGCTGTCCAAGAACCGGCGCCTGGAAACCCACTTCCAGGCCATCCTCAAGAACAAGACCCGGGCCGTGCGCGCCATGCTCGATGGCATGGGCCGCGCGGACAGCCTGCACATCGACTCGCGCGAGCTGGAAGCCACTGCCACCAGCATGGTGGTGGTGCTGACCTATTGGCTGAGCTTCGAGTACGTGCGCGACCCGCGCCGCGCGCTGGAGCCTGAAAGCGCCCAGGCCGCGCTCCTGCGCGGCGCCCACCATGTGCTGAACCTGCTCATGCCCTACCTCGAAAGCAGCCAGCGGGCCCACCTGCTGGAGCTGGTGGGCGCTTACGCCGCTGCGCCGGGATAGGCGCAGACAGCAAGCACCCGCCTCACGGCAGCACGACAGGGCCCCCCTCCCACAAGAACTTCAGGAGACACACACCATGGCCAAATGGACCCCCTTCCCCCACGCAGGCGACTATGCGTTCGACGCCGCGAGCGTCAAGAAGCACTGGGCCCGGCTGCACAGCGGCGATGCCGAGCCCTGCCCCAAGGACACCGCGGTGCTCGAAGCCTGGGCGATGTTCCACAACGGCGACTTCGAGAAGGCAGCGGCGGCCGGCCTGGCGGCTGGCGGCCCTGGCATCACGGTGGCCAACAAGGCAGCCTCCATCTACGCCAACTACCTGGAGCAAAGGGAAAAGACCCGGCTCGACCTCTTCACCCAGGTGGCGGAGCGCGCCGAGGCGCAGGCCGCGGCGGAGCCCGGCAACGCCAATGCCTGGTACTGGCACGCCTACGCGCTGGGCCGCTACAGCCAGGGCATCAGCGTGGCCAAGGCGCTGGCGCAGGGCCTGGGCGGCAAGGTGAAGGAATCGCTGGAAAAGGCCATCGCGCTGTCGCCCAAGCACGCCGATGCACGCATCGCACTGGGCGCATTCCATGCCGAGGTGATCGACAAGGTGGGCTCGCTGATCGGCGGCATGACCTACGGCGCGAAGAAGGACACCGGACTCAAGCTGTTCCAGGAGGCCCTCAAGCTCAACCCCGGCTCGGCCATCTGCATGATCGAATACGCCAACGCCCTGGTCATGCTCGAAGGCGACAAGAAGATGAAGGAAGCCACCGGGTTCTACGAAAAGGCCGCCGCCAGCGAACCCGCCGATGCGATGGAGCGCCTGGACGTGGAGATGGCGCGCGCCGAACTGGAAGATTGAATTCGGAACACCCCCTGGCCTGGCCGCGCCCGTCCTGAAAATCCAGGACCGCCCGTGGCGCCGCGGAATGCGGCCGGGCCGCGAAGCCCGCGCGCTCCAGGTCAGCCGGCAAAGCGGCGCAAGGCAATCTCCAGCAGGCCGTCGAAGATCAGGTTGTCCACCAGTTCGAAAGGGCGCGTCATGCTGGGCGCCATCTTCCAGCCCGCGCCGCCGGTCATCAGGCACGCCGGCTCCTCGCCGCAGTGCTGGATGACGTGCTGCACCATGCGCTCCACGGCCCCCGCGATCGCATAGGTGCCGCCGCTGGTGAGGGCATCGCTGGTGTTGGTGGGAAACATGCGCACCTCGCCCGTGGGCACGTGCAGCCCGGCGGTCCCGGACTCCAGCGCGCGCAGCATGATGCCGTGGCCCGGCAGGATGAGCCCGCCCATGAACCGTCCCTCGGTGTCGATGCACTCCACCGTGACCGCCGTGCCCACCATGACGACCACCAGCGGCCGCGCCGGGCCCTGGCGCAGCACATGGTGGCGCGCACCGACCATGGCGACCCACCGGTCGGAGCCCAGGCGCGAGGGATGGTCGTAGCCGTTGGCAAGGCCTGCCTCCTGCGCCGACGACACCACCCACGAGGGCTCGACGTTCCAGATCTCCATCTGCTCCTCGACCCGGCGCTTGACGGCGTCGCCCGCCACCACGCACCCCAGCATGCGCTGGGGGTGCGGCAAGGGCGCCCAGCTGCCCTCGGCCAGGCGGTCGATGTGGTCCAGAAACTCGGCGCCATGCGCCAGCAGCGCAGCCCCGGGGCGGGGAGCGTCGTACAACGCCCATTTGAGACGGGTGTTGCCGACGTCGATGGCCAGAAATGTCATGCGGGGGATTATCCCGAGTTTTGCGGCGCCCCCGCGTACCCGCGGCGACAGGCGCCGGCGGCGGGATGGCGCGGAAAGAATGTCAAAAATCGTTTCGCGCGCCTGTGCGACACACCAGCGCCACGCTTTGCACGCTACAGTGGTCGTTCCTGTTTCTGCAACTTTAGGAGGTACGACATGGGTCTTTTCAGTTTCATCAAGGAAGCCGGCGAAAAGCTGTTCGGCGGCAAGGAGGCCCAGGCAGCCACGGCCGCTGCGCCCACGCAGGATGAACTCAATGCCAAGGCGGCCAAGGCCATCGAGACCTACATCGCGGCCCAGAACCTGGGCGCCAGCAACGTGCAGGTGGCGTTCGACGGCACGCAGGGCAAGGTCACCGTGAAGGGCACCGCCCCCACGCAAGGCGCCAAGGAAAAAGTCACCCTGTGCTGCGGCAACGTGGCCAGCGTGACCAGCGTCGAGAACCTGATGGAGGTGACCAATCCCGAGCCCGAAGCCCAGTACCACGACGTGGTGCGCGGCGACACGCTCAGCGCCATCGCCAAGAAGTTCTATGGCGACGCCAACAAGTACCCCGCGATCTTCGAGGCCAACAAGCCCATGCTGACCCATCCCGACAAGATCTACCCCGGCCAGAAGCTGCGCATTCCGCCGCTTTGAGCAGGGCAAGACGTCCTGACGGGCAAGCGGGCCACCAGGCCCGCTTTTTTTTGGGCGCGCCCATCGCGCGCACCGGCGGGTCGTCTCTCAGTTCTGCCGCCAGGGCAGCCCGTGAAAGCGCCAGCCGCCCGTCCTGCCGCGCTGGCCCTGGGCGTCGGCATCTCCCTCGAAACCTTCCAGGATGTTGTAGGCCGTGAAGCCCAGTTCGGTGGCGCGCCGCGCCGCGGCGATGGAGCGCACGCCGCTGCGGCACAGCATCACCAGCGTGGCGCCGGCGGGTGCGGCCGCGCGCAGCTGGGTGTCGAATCCAGCGTTCAGGGCCATGCCTGGCCACTGCTTCCAGGCCACGGCGGCGCCCCCGGGCACCTGTCCCACCCATTCGCGTTCGGCGTCGCTGCGCACGTCCACCAGCACGGCCTGGCCGGCCTGCATCCACTGCCAGGCCTGCTGCGGCGTGACATCGCCCGCGTAGCCTTCGGCGGGAGTGATCGTTTGCGGGATGGTCATCAGCTAGCTCCTTTCATCTCGGTTAACCGGTCCACGGGACGGGCCCACGGCCCGCCACAGGGGCGAATGCGTCACTCCCACAATGGAGCGGGTTCATCGCGCAGGCGGCTGCGCAGCACCGCGTAGTCGGGCACCACGGTGGCCACGGTGTCCCAGAAGCGCGGGCTGTGGTCCATCACGCGCAGGTGGGCCAGCTCGTGCGCCACCACATAGTCGATGATGGCCGGGCGGTAGTGCAGCAGGCGCCAGTTCAGGCGGATGGAGCCGTCGGCCTTGGCGCTGCCCCAGCGGGTCTGCGCGCTGGACAGGCGCAGGCTGGCCCAGCGCACCCCCAGCAGCGGGGCGAAGTGGTCCAGCCGCGCGGTGAAGTGGCGGCGTGCATCGCGCATGAGCCAGGCCTGCACGGCGTCGCGGATCTGGGCGGCGCTGGCACTGTGGGGCAGGCCGATGTGCAGGCTGCGGGCGACGGCAATGCCCTCTTCCCCGGCCGAGGGCGGCGCGGACGGCACCAGCGCCCCGCCCCTGCCGGCAAAGCCATGGCTTGGGTCCAGCACCACCGTGAGCGGCTCGCCCAGGTACGGCAACACCGCGCCATGGGCCCAGAGGATGCGGCCGCCCTCCATGCGCTGTTGGCGCTCGCGGGCCTCCGACAGCTTGCGCAGGACCCAGTCCGACTTGTCGCGCAGCGCGGCGTCCACCGCCGAAAGGGTCACCCAGCTGGGCGCGCGCACGGACAGGCCATCCGCGCCCACGGTGAAGCCGATGGTGCGTCGCCGTGCGCGCTGCAGCGCATAGGCGACCACGGCGTCGCCCAGCAGCACTTCGCGGCTGGCCTGCGGGTGGCGGAACTCGGCCGGGGACAGCAGGGACGGCAAGGGCACCGCCGGTGCCGCAGGCCTGCTTGCTATCGTTCTAGGAGCTACCGGCGCTTGATCATTCTGCGCCAGCGGCGCTCCAGGCTTGAAACCTGAAGCCTGCGCCGCCGATGCCGCAACCGGTGCGGCCGGCGGGTCGAAAAGGTCGAGCGCCAATTGCACAAGCCGGTGCATGGAATCAATAGCTCCCCAGCGGCGAGCAGCCATCCAGGGCATCCGCCACCGGCGCTGCCCAGGCCAGCAGCCGCCGCGCCAGGGCCGCCCCGCCACGCTGGCGGCGCCTTGCCGGCATGCGCTGGTGGCGCCCTCCCTCCCGCGCGGCGCGGCACTTCAGGAGGAGCAGCTCAGGGGGTGTTCTCATAGGCCTCGGGGTCCAGGCGGCGCATCTCGGCCTCGATCCAGGCCTCGACCTCGCGCATCAGCTCGTCGGGCTGGCGGCCCACGCTGGAAATGGGTTTGCCGATGGACACGTCCACCACGCCGGGCCGTTTGATGAAGGCCTTGCGCGGCCAGACCTTGGCCGAGGTCACGGCGATGGGCACCACGGGCGCGCCGGTGTCGATGGCCAGGCGCGTGCCGCCGGTCTTGTAGTTGCCCTTGCGCCCGCGCTCGATGCGCGTGCCCTCGGGGAACATGATGATCCAGATGCCCTTGGCCAGCAGGTCCTTGCCCTGCTGCACCACCTTGTTGAACGCCTGCGTGCGCTGGTTGCGGTCGATGTGGATCATGTCCAGGCGGCCAATCGCCCAGCCAAAGAAGGGAACGTAGAGCAGCTCCTTCTTGAACACGTAGGCCAGCGGGCGCGGCATGATCGTGGGCATGAGGAAGGTTTCGTACGTGGACTGGTGCTTGACCAGCAGCACGGCCCCGGCGTTCTCGCCCTGCGGGAGGTTTTCCATGCCGGTCACATGGGCGCGGACGCCCAGGATCACCCGGGCACCGCTGATGCACAGCGACAGCCATGCCCGTGCGATGCGGTACAGCGGCCCTCCCCGCACGCCCAGCAGGGTGCCCAGCATGATGGCCAGCGCATAGGGCACGACGGTGATGCCCATCCAGAGAAGGTGAATGACGGAACGGATAAAAGCCATTTTTAGGAGTTTTCGGCTGCCAGCGCTTGATCATCAAGCGCTGTCAGCTATTAAATTAATAGCATCAAGACGATGGGGCACTGCCGTGCAGGGGCAGGGGAATGGCCGCCAGCGCTGCCGCCGGCACCTGCACCGCGGGCAGCAGCTGGTCCACGAAATCCCCCAGGCTGGCGTGCACCAGCGTGCCCGCCGGAATGCCCGCCGGCAGCGGCCCGCCGGGGTGCACCTGGGCCGACTGCCCCGTGCACACCAGGTGCAGCTGCGCGCCCAGCGCGGCGCCGGCCTGCAGATGGGCGGCACAGCTGCCCACCACCCGCACGTCCTGCCGCTCCACGCCATAGCGGTCGCTGATCTGCTCCAGCAGGCCCGGGGCGGGCTTGCGGCAGGCGCACTCCTCGTCGGCCGCGTGCGGGCAGTAGAACACCGCGTCGATGCGCCCCCCCACGGCGGCCACCTGCCGGTGCATCTTGGTATGGATGGCATTGAGAGCCACCACGTCGAACAGCCCCCGGCCCAGCCCCGGCTGATTGGTCGCCACCACCACATGCCAGCCGGCATGGTTCAGGCGCGCGATGGCTTCGAGCGCGCCCGGCACGGCGGTCCACTCGTCGGCGGAGGTGATGTAGTCCTCCCCCAGCGGGTTGAGGGTGCCGTCGCGGTCGAGGATGGCGAGTTTCATGGGGCTTGGTTACCTTGTGAGAATCGCCAGCCTATCAGCTTGGGCCATCCGGTCAAACGGCCAGGCGCGAGAGGTCGGCCACGCGGTTCATCGCGTTGTGCAGCATCTTGAGCAGGCCCAGGCGGTTCATCCGCACATCCAGCTGCTCGGCGTTGACCATCACGTCGTCGAAGAACGCATCCACCGGCGCGCGCAGCACGGCCAGGGTCTGCAGGCTGGCCGTGTAGTCGCCCGCGTCGAACTGGGCGTTGGCCTCGGGCACGAAGCGCTGCAGCGCGGCGTACAGGTCCTGCTCGGCCTTTTCCTGCAGCAGGTCGGGGTTCACGTGGGCATCCACCGGGCCCTCGACCTCGGCCTTTTTCAGGATGTTGCCCACGCGCTTGTTGGCCGCGGCCAGGGCCGGGCTTTCGGGCAGTGCGGCAAAGGTGCGCACGGCCGCCAGTTGCTTTTCGACCAGTGCCAGGCGCTGCGGGCGCAGGGCCATGACGGCGTCGACCTCCTGTGCGCGGTAGCCCTGCTCGCGCAGGCTGCCGGCGAGGCGGTCGTAGATGAAGTCGGCGAGTTGCGCGGATGCGTCGGTGATCTTGTCGCCAAAGGCGGGCACCGCACCGGCGAGCAGGTCGTTGAGCTGCAGCGGCAGGTCTTTTTCGACCAGCATGCGGATCACGCCCAGCGCATGGCGGCGCAGCGCGAACGGGTCGCGGTCGCCGGTGGGCAGGTTGCCGATGCCGAACATGCCCACCAGGGTTTCCAGCTTGTCGGCCAGCGCCACCACCACACCGGCGGTGTTGCGCGGCAGCGTGTCGCCCGCAAAGCGGGGCTTGTAGTGGTCTTCGATGGCGTGGGCCACGGTCTCGCCCAGGCCGTCGTTCAGGGCGTAGTAACCGCCCATGATGCCCTGCAGCTCGGGGAACTCGCCCACCATGTCGGTCACGAGGTCGGTCTTGGCCAATTGCGCGGCTTTGTCGGCATCAGCGACCAGCGCAGCATCGCCCAATTGCGTGGCAATGGCTTTGGCTATTGACCTAACGCGCTCCACGCGCTCGCCCTGTGTGCCCAGCTTGTTGTGATAGACCACCTTGGAGAGGCCCTCGACGCGCGAGGCCAGGGTCTTCTTGCGGTCCTGGTCGAAGAAGAACTTCGCGTCGGCCAGGCGCGGGCGCACCACGCGCTCGTTGCCGCCAGTGACGAAGCTGGTGTCTTCGGGGCTGATGTTGCTCACCACCAGGAACTTGTGGGTGAGCTTGCCCGCGGCGTCCAGCAGGGGAAAGTACTTCTGGTTGGCCTTCATCGTGAGGATGAGGCACTCCTGCGGCACATCGAGGAACTCGGTCTCGAACGAGCAGGTGACCACGTTGGGGCGCTCGACCAGCGCGGTCACTTCGTCGAGCAGCGCCTCGTCTTCAATGGGGCGCGCGCCGTTGCCCACCTGGGCGGCGGCCGCGGCCAGCTGGCGGGCGATCTCGGCCTTGCGCTCGGCAAAGGAGGCGATCACGGCGCCGTCCTTCTTGAGCGTGGCGGCGTAGCTGTCGGCGTCCTGCAGCACCACGGGCGACACGGCGGCTTCAAAACGGTGGCCCTGCGTGCTGTTGCCCGCCGTGAGGCCCAGCGCCTTCACCGGCACCACGGTGCTGCCGTGCAGCGCGACCAGGCCGTGCGCGGGGCGCACGAAGTTCACGCTGGTCCAGCCGGGCAGTTCGCAGTCGGTCTCGAGCTGGTAGCTCATGACCTTGGGGATGGGCAGCTTGGCGATGGCTTCCTGCAGCGCTTTCTGCAGGCCGTCCTGCAGCGTCGCGCCAGGCACCACGCTGTCGTAGAACAGGGCCTCGGCCTTGCCGTCCTGCGCGCGCTTGAGCGCCGCCACGGCGGCTGCCGGGTCGGACACATCCGCACCCAGGGCCTGCAGCTTTTTCAACAGCGCCGGGCTGGCGTTGCCGCTGGCGTCGAGCCCCACGGTCACGGGCATGAGCTTTTGCTGCACGGCCTTGTCAGCCGCCTTGCCGGCCACGCCGGTCACATGCGCGGCCAAGCGGCGGGGCGAGGCAAAGGGCGTGACCACGGACGCTGCCGTGGCCAGGCCCTGCGCCTTGAGCTGGTCGCCCAGCACGGTGGCAAAGGCATCGCCCAGCTTCTGCAGCGCCTTGGGCGGCAGCTCTTCGACAAACAGTTCAACGAGAAGGTTTTGGGTTGTCATCGTCATTTCTCTCACGCAGCCTTCTTCGTCATCTGTTCCACCCACTCGCGCGGCGCCATGGGGAAGCCCAGGCGCTCGCGGCTCTCGTAGTAGCTCTGCGCCACGGCACGGGCCAGGTTGCGGATGCGGCCGATGTACGCGGCGCGCTCGGTCACGCTGATGGCGCCGCGCGCATCCAGCAGGTTGAAGCTGTGCGCGGCCTTGAGGACCTGCTCGTAGGCGGGCAGCGCCAGCTGCTGCTCCATCAGGTACTTGGCCTGCTTTTCGTGCGCGTTGAAGGCGGTGAACAAGAAGTCCGCGTCGCTGTGCTCGAAGTTGTAGGTGGACTGCTCCACCTCGTTTTGCTTGTACACGTCGCCATAGCTCAGCGTGTCGGTCCACTTGAGGTTGTAGACGTTGTCGACGCCCTGCAGGTACATGGCCAGGCGCTCCAGGCCGTAGGTGATCTCACCGGTGGCGGGCTTGCAGTCGATGCCGCCCACCTGCTGGAAGTAGGTGAACTGCGTCACCTCCATGCCGTTGAGCCACACCTCCCAGCCCAGGCCCCAGGCGCCGAGCGTGGGGTTCTCCCAGTCGTCTTCGACAAAGCGGATGTCGTTCTTCTTGAGGTCGAAACCGAGGGCTTCGAGCGAACCCAGGTACAGCTCCAGGATGTTGGCCGGCGCGGGCTTGAGCACCACCTGGTACTGGTAGTAGTGCTGGAGGCGGTTGGGGTTCTCGCCGTAGCGGCCGTCCTTGGGGCGGCGGCTGGGCTGCACATAGGCGGCCTTCCAGGGCTCGGGTCCGATGGCGCGCAGGAAGGTGGCGGTGTGCGAGGTGCCGGCGCCCACTTCCATGTCGTAGGGCTGCAAAAGAGCGCAACCCTGCGCGTCCCAGTAGGACTGCAGCTTCAAGATGATTTGCTGGAATGTCAACATGGCGTCTGTGGCACTGGCAAGCCAGGGCCGGGCAAGTAGGAGGAGAAAAGAAAACGATGCAAGGCGTGGGCGCAAGGCCTGCCGACCACCCCGGGCAGCACGGACGGGCATCGCACACGCGAACCGATCATTTTACGGCGCCGCAGCAAGGCCGCCCTGCAAACACCGCGACGCCACCGCCAGTCGCTGCCAGCAGCCAGAGGTCGAAACCGCCCGCCCCATGAAAAAAGGCCAGAGCCCTCGTGGAGCCCCAGCCTTTCCAACCCATCCGCGCCGCCCATAAGCCACCGCGTGCAGGTGCCGCCCTTGCAGGCAACCATCGGCGCACAGCAGCACGCCAAATCAATAAAAATCCGTCGCTCGACTCGCACAACCCAAGGTCCAACTGGACACGCGGACATCGCGAGAGCACCCGTGGATCTGGCTCCGCCAGTCCACCAGGTGCGTCCCCCTCAGGGGGGAAGGCGCGCAGCGCCTCAGGGGGGAGCTCAATACTCCCAGAAGATGCGTTGCAGCTCTTTGCTGTCGTTGGTCTTGGTGAGCGCCACCATGGCAAGGATGCGGGCCTTTTGCGGACGCAGGTCATGCGCCACCACCCAGTCGTACTTGTCGTCGGGCTGCTCGGCGTTGCGCAGCACGAAACCGTCGGGCACGCGGGCCGAGCGCACGATCTGCACGCCCGCCGCACGCAGCGCCTTGAGCGAATCCACCGCCTGCGCGGCCACCGAGCCGTTGCCCGTGCCGGCGTGGATCAGCGCCTTCACGCCAGCCTTGCCGTAGGCCTCGATGCCCGTGGTGTTCATGTTGCCGTAGCCGTACACGATGTCCACGGCGGGCAGGGCCTGGATCTCGTCGATGTTGAACTCGGAATTGGCGGTGTGGCGCTTGACGGGCGCGCGGAACCAGTAGTTCTTGCCCTCCACCACCATGCCCAGCGGCCCCCACTGGCTCTTGAAGGCCTCGGTCTTGATGTTGATGGTCTTGCTCACGTCGCGGCCGCTCTGGATCTCGTCGTTCATGGTGACGAGCACGCCCTTGCCGGCGGCGTCCTTGCTGGCCGCCACGCTCACGGCGTCGTACAGGTTCAGCGCGCCGTCGGCCGACAGGGCCGTGCCGGGGCGCATGGAGCCGACCACGACGATGGGCTTGTTCGTGCGCACCACCAGGTTCAGGAAGTAGGCGGTTTCTTCCAGGGTGTCGGTGCCGTGGGTGATGACGATGCCGTCCACATCAGCCTGCTTGGACAGGGCCGAGACACGCTGGCCGAGCTTGAGCAGGTGCTCGTTGGTGAAGCTCTCGGAGGCGATCTGGAACACCTGCTCGCCCGAGACCTTGGCGACGCTGGCCAGCTCCGGCAGGCCCGCCAGCAGCTTGTCGACCGGCACCTTGGCCGCGGCGTAGGTGGCGCTGTTGGCGGCCGAGGCGCCCGCACCGGCGATGGTGCCGCCCGTGGCAAGCACCACGACATGGGGCTTGGCGGCCTGGGCCATGGCCACGGCCGAGGCGGCGGACAGCAGCAGGCCGGCCAGCCAGCGGTGCACGGGGGGGGAAATGCGCATGACAGAAATCTCCAGACAGTTGTTATGAAGAGGCCGCCAGCGGAATGCGCTGACAGCCCGGCCGCTCGTTGGCGGTGCCGGATCGTATGAGAGAGTCACACACATCGTTAGGGAATAATCAGCCTCTTCTTGTGAATTTCACTCATACCCCTACCACCGGACCCTGGCCATGAACCTGCGGCAACTCGAGGTGTTCCAGGCCGTTCTGCAAACCGGCAACATGAGCGCCGCGGCACGGCTGCTGTGCATCACGCCCTCGGCCGTGAGCAAGGCCGTGGCGCACACCGAGCTGCAGCTGGGCTACCGGCTGTTCGTGCGCACGCCGGCCGGCCTCACGCCCACGCCCGAGGCGCAGGTGCTGGCCACCGAGTCCACGGGCATCCACCGCCAGCTCGACGCCCTGCGCCGCACGGCGCGCAACCTGGGCACCAGCGACACGGGCGACGTGCGCCTGGCGGCCATCCCCTCGATCACGCACGAGTTCCTGCCCCTGGTGCTGCAGGAGCATGCGCTGCGCTACCCGCAGGTGGGCGTGGAAGTGCGCACCATCCACCAGGACCAGATGACGCAGGCCCTGCTCACTCGCAGCGTGGATTTCTGCCTGGGCTTCTACAAGCACCCGCACCCGCAGATCCGCAGCGATCTGCTGGTCAGCGGGCGCATGTACCTGGCGGTGGCGCAGTCCGTGTGGACGCGCGCGCCGCGCGCCGTGGCGCCCAGCGCCCGGCTGGCGCAGGTGCCGGTGATCCGCCTGGTGGGGGACGACCCCATGCGCCAGTCCATCGACGACCTCGCACAGCGCCTGGGCACGCCCGCGGGGCCGGGCCTGCAGGTGCAGACCTCGCGCCTGGCGCTGGACCTGGTGCGCCGGGGCATGGGCTGGACGGTGATCGACTTTCTCACCGCCACCCAGCTCGACCCCGGGACCATGGTGGCGCTGGAGCTGCACGAGCTGCCGCCCATGTCGCTGTACAGCTACCACGCCCGCGCCCTGCCCCAGGGCCTGCCCGCCACGCGCATGCTGGCCATGCTGCCGGGGCTGCTGCACCGAGCCCTTTCGGCAAAGGCGGTATGAAAAAACCCGCCCATCCCTCGCAGGATGGCGGGTTGCGCTGAAAACCTCGCGGCTCAGTTATCCCAGCGGCGCAGCACCAGGCTGGCGTTGGTTCCGCCGAAGCCGAAGCTGTTGGACAGTGCCGTGCGGATGGGCGCATCGCGCGTCTCGCGCACCAGGGGCATGCCCTCGGCGGCGGGCTCCAGCGTCTCGATGTGGGCCGAGCCCGCGATGAAGCCCTGGCGCAGCATCAACAGGCAGTAGATCGCCTCCTGCACGCCCGTGGCGCCCAGCGAGTGGCCGGTGAGCGACTTGGTGGACGAGAACGGCGGAATCGCGTCGCCGAACACCTCGCGGATGGCGCGCAGCTCCGGCACGTCGCCCACGGGCGTGGAGGTGCCGTGGGTGTTGATGTAGTCGATGGGTTCGCTCACGGTGGAGATGGCCTGGCGCATGCAGGCGATCGCGCCGTCGCCCGAAGGGGCCACCATGTCGGCGCCGTCGGACGTGGCGCCGAACCCGATGACCTCGCCCAGGATGGTGGCGCCGCGCGCCTGCGCATACTCCAGGCTCTCCAGCACCACGGCGCCGCCGCCGCCCGACAGCACGAAGCCGTCGCGGTTGGCGTCATAGGCGCGCGAGGCCTTCTCGGGCGTGGCGTTGTAGGCGCTGGACATGGCGCCCATGGCGTCGAACAGCAGGCCCATGCCCCAGGTGACCTCCTCGCCGCCGCCGGCGAACATCACGTCCTGCATGCCCCAGGCGATCTGCTGGGCGGCCGCGCCGATGCAGTGGGCCGAGGTGCTGCAGGCCGAGGTGATGGAGTAGTTGATGCCCTTGATGCCGAAGTTGGTCGACAGGCAGGCGGACACGGTGGAGCTCATGCAGCGCGTGACCTGGTAGGGCCCCACGCGGCGGATGCCCTTGCTGCGCAGGATGTCGGCCGCCTCGATCTGGTTGGCGGGCGAGCCGCCGCCCGAGCCCATGATGAGGCCGGTGCGCGGGTGCGACACCTGTTCGGGCGTGAGGCCCGATTCGGCGATCGCGTTGGCCAGCGAGATGTGCGCATAGGCTGCCGCATCGCCCATGAAGCGCAGCTGCTTGCGGTCGATCAGCTCTTCGAGGTTGATCTGCGGCACGCCCGCCACCTGGCTGCGCATGCCCAGCTCGGTGAACTGCGGCATGGCACGGATGCCCGAGCGGCTCTCCCGCAGCGACTGCGTGACGGTGCCCATGTCGTTGCCGATGCACGAGACAATGCCCGCGCCCGTGATCACCACGCGTTTCATGCTGCGGCTCCTTGTGCGGCGCCATCTTCCTCGCGTTTGAACAAGCCCACACGCAGGTCGTTGGCCACGTAGATTTCCTTGCCATCGGCCAGCAGCCGGGCATCGCCAATGGCCATGACCAGCTTGCGCTTGATGACGCGCTTGATGTCGATTTCGTAGGTGACGAGCTTCACGTCCGGGCCCACTTCGCCGGTGAACTTGACCTCGCCCGCGCCCAGCGCCCGGCCGCGGCCAGGCAATTGCAGCCAGGTCAGGTAAAAGCCGATGAGCTGCCACATGGCGTCCAGCCCCAGGCAGCCGGGCATGACCGGGTCGCCCTGGAAGTGGCAGGCAAAGAACCAGAGGTCCGGGCGCACGTCAAGTTCGGCGCGGATCTTTCCCAGCCCGTGCGCGCCACCATCGCTGTCGATGTGCGTGATGCGGTCAAACATCAGCATGGGCGGCAGCGGCAGGCGCCCGCTGTCAGCGCCGAACAGCCGGCCCTCGCCCGAGGCGATCAGTTGTTCGTAGGAAAAGGAATCAGCCATCTTCAGTCGTGCTCCAGAACAGCGGTGGGCCCGCTTCAAATCATCGTTGTATGCAAACACAAGCCCCCGCTTGTGGGGCTCCATTATCAAGGCAGAGAAAGACACATCCCGGTTTTGGCCCGGCAAGGCACCGGGACACCCCGGCAGCACATGACCTGGATCAATTCCCGCGCACCGTCTGCCACCGCCTCGCCACCAGGGCAAAAACCAGGGCCAGCCCCCCGAAGATCCACAGGGGCACCAGCCCCCAGCGCGACACCCACCACGCGTACGGGGTGATGTGCCAGCCACTGGCAGCATCCATCCCCCGGCCCCACACCTCGCCCTTGAGCACGCCCCGCGTGTGCCGCGCCAGCTGGTGGGTGACCACGCCCCGGTGGTCGATGATGGCGGTGGCGCCCGTGTTGGTCGCGCGCACCATGGGGCGCTCGAATTCCAGCGAACGCATGCGGCTGATGTGCAGGTGCTGGTCGATGGCCACGGTGTCGCCGAACCAGCCGATGTTGCTGAAATTGACGAACACCGTCGGCGCCTGCGCCGGGTTGGCGAACCGCGCGCCCAGTTCCTCGCCAAAAAGGTCTTCGTAGCAGATGTTGGGGGCGATGCGCTGGCCTGCCCAGGCAAACGGGGCCTGGCCCACGGTTCCGCGGTTGAAATCGCCCAGCGGGATGTCCATCATGGCCGTGAACCATCTGAAGAACGGCGGGATGAATTCCCCGAACGGCACCAGGTGGTGCTTGTCGTAGCGGTACGGCGTCTTCTGGTGGCCGGGGCCGATGCCCAGCACCGAATTGGTGTAGCCCAGCGTTTCGCTGCCCAGCGGAATGCCCAGCAGCGCCGCCTGGGAGCCCTGCGCGTAGCGCTGCTGGATGCCTTCCAGGTAGCCCGGCATGAGCTGCTGGGGCAGCAGCGGGATGGCGGTTTCGGGCGCCACCACCAGGTCGGCCCTGGCGTCGCGCAGCGCATCGGCATACCACTTGAGCGCCATCGGCACGCCGCTGCCCTGCTGGAACTTCTCGTCCTGCGGGATGTTCCCCTGCAGCAGTTCCAGGGTCATCGGCGGCGCCGCGCGGGCCGATGGCGTATGGCACAGGTTCACCGCGCAATGGCGCTCCAGCGTGGCGCCCGCCAGGCCCGCCGCGAGAACGCCGGCCAGCCCCCACAGGCGCCAGTGGCGCAGGTCCCCCGGGCGCCATTGCACGGCCAGCATCGCCAGCATCGCAGCCACCGCCCCGATGCCGTACACGCCCAGGATGCGCGCCAGCACCGCCAGCGGCCCGTCAACGTGGGCGTAGCCGCCCGCGCCCCACGGGAAACCCGTCCACAGCGTGCCGCGCGCCAGTTCGGCCAGCAGCCAGAACGCTCCGAAAACAATAGCTGTCAGCGCCCTGTTGGCAAGCGCCAGGCGGCAAAAAAGCCCCAGCATCACCGCGTAGTAGCTGCCCAGGAACGCCGCGAGGCCCAGCACCGCCGCCACCGCCAGCGGCGCGGCCAGCCCGCCGTAGGTGTGCATGGAGATGAAAAGCCACCAGAACGTGCCCGCGAGCCAGGCCGTGGCGAACAGGCCGCCGATGGCGGCACCGCGCCGCCAGGCCACGGACGCGGTGGCCTGCGGGCGCACCAGCCAGGCCAGCACCGCCATGGAGGCGATCTGCAGCCACCACAGGGGCTCGCCGCTCCACGGCCAGGCCAGCGAGGCCGCCTGCGCAACGCCGGCAGCCACGGCCAGCAGCGCCTGCAGGGCCAGCGGCAGCCCCGGCGTCGTGCGCGCGCGGGCCATCAGCCGCCGGCGCTGGCGTCTTCGACCCGCGACACCTTGAACCAGCGCACGGCGCCGCCCTTGGTGTGCAGCACGACGAAGTGCAGCCCGCCCAGCTGCAGGTGCTCGCCGCGCTTGGGCACATGGCCCATTTCGTGGGCGATCAGGCCACCGATGGTGTCGAAGGTTTCGTCGGGGTCGCTGCCCTGGACCAGCACGTCGAACGCCTCGGAAACCCGTTCGACCGAGGTGTCGCCGCTCACGCGGTAGGTGCGGTCGGCCAGCCCGAAGATGTCGCCGTCGTCCTCGGGAATGTCGAACTCGTCCTCGATCTCGCCCACGATCTGCTCGAGCACGTCCTCGATGGTGATGAGCCCGGCCACGCGGCCGAACTCGTCGATCACGATCGCCAGGTGGTTGCGGTTGCCGCGGAATTCGCGCAGCAGGTCGTTCAGGCCCTTGCTTTCGGGCACGAAGACGGCGGGGCGCAGCAGCGCGCGGATGTTCAGCTCGGGCGCCCGCTGCAGCTTGAGCAGGTCCTTGGCCATGAGGATGCCGATGATGTTCTCGCGCTCGCCCTGGTACACCGGAAACCGCGAATGCGCGGTGTTGATGACAAGGTGCAGCAGCTCGTCGAACGGCGCGTCGATGTTGACGAGGTCCATGCGCGGCGCGGCCACCATCACGTCGCCCGCCGTCATGTCGGCCATGCGGATGACGCGCTCGAGCATCACGCGCGATTCGGCCCCGATGACCTCGTTGTCCTCGGCCTCGGCCAGGGTTTCGATGAGCTCTTCCGTGGAGTCCGGCCCCGGATGGATGAACTCGGCCACTTTCTGCAGGAAGGTGCGCTTGTCTTCCCTCTCGGGCAAGCGCCCGGGGTGCGCAGGGTGCGGGTCAGACACTGAGGACGTGCGGGTAGTGAATCAGGCCCCTAGGATAGCGGATTGTTGTGACAGCGCGCCATGGCGCCCGCGCCTTGCGGCCCGGGCCCGCCGCTGGTCACTCGGCGGACTGGTGGCGCGCGTGCTGCACGCCGCTGCGCACTTCCTGCACGCCCGCCAGGAAATCCCAGAACTGCTTGGCCTGCTTCTTGATCTGGTAGTCCACCTCGGCAAACTGCTGCTCCACGATCTCGGCCATGCGCGTGTCCAGGCTGGCGGGCTGGATCTGGAGGTAGGCCTCGGACTCCGAGCCGTCGCGGCGCACGGTGGCGCCCGCCTTGCGGGCAATCTTGAGCATCGCGGTGTTCTCGGACAGCGCATGGATGAAGACCATGTTCACGCCTTCATTGCGCGCATGCATCACCGCGCGCTCGAACAGGCGTGCGCCAAAACCACGGCCCCGCGCCTGCTTGAGCACGGAAACGCCAAACTCGGCGCAGTGCTTGTGCTCGGGATGCTCCGAGAACGCCAGGTGGGCCATCGCGATGAGTTCCAGGCGGCGGTTGTAGATGCCGAAGATCTCGTCGCGGTTGAAATCGAGGTGCTCGGCATACCGGCGGATCTGCTCGTCATTGGCCGCGTAGCCGAAGCGCAGATAGCGGTCCGCCGGTTCGAGCTTCAGCAGATGCTGGGTGATCCGCTCGCGGTAGGACGGGCCCAGGGCGCGGATGGGAACCATCATGGGCACCTCCTGCTTTGCGTGCGTGTCATGGGGAGACGGGCCGCCCGTCACCGGGCGCAGCATGTCCCTGCCTGCGTGCCAGGATGCCTTGAGCCAGTCTTTCGTTGCGAACATGGCTGTAAATATAAGGGTTTTCCCTCATTATTTCCAGTACAAATTGCTGCATTGCAGCAAAGTAGTGAGATGCCTCAAATCAAGGCAGAAAATAGCTCTCGGCGCTTTGTCCATGGGCGCTATCCGCTACTAAATTCATAGCAATTGCCTTGCACCAGGGCCCACGGATGTCTTCTGCGCGACCCATCCCGGCCCCGCAGCGCCGGGTGCCGGCCGCCCGCAAGGGTATAGCGGCGGCCATCGCGCGGCAAGCGGCCCGGGGCGCGAGGCCATCACACCGGCACGGCGGTGGTGGCCTTGACCCGGTCGAGCACGAAACTGGTCTTGCAGTCCTGCACGCTGGGGTGCTTGAGCAGGGTGTCCATGATGAAGCGGCTGTAGTGCGCCATGTCCGCCACCACCACGCGCAGCAGGTAGTCCATCTCGCCCGTGAGCGATGCGCATTCCACCACTTCGGGCCACGTCTGCACGCTGGCGCGGAACAGGTCCATGGGGTTGCGCTTGTGGCTTTCGGTGTGCTTTTCCAGCCGCACATTGAGGTAGGCGGTCAGCCCCAGGCCCACGGCCTCGGGGGGCACCAGCGCCACGTAGCGGTCGATCACCCCGCTTTCCTCCAGGCGCTTGACGCGGCGCAGCACCGCGCTGGGCGACAGGCCCACCTGCTCACCGATGACATCATACGTCTCCCGGCCATTTTCTTGCAGACGGCGCAATATGGCCCTGTCCAGCTTGTCGAGTGCGCTTGAGGCTTGCATAGCGCAGGATTCTATGGAATCTGCGCATTTTTCGCTTGCCAGATTGCATGATGGGGTATGTCCCGATAGTGACACCACGCCCGGACCAGAAGAATGAATCCCGCAAAAACGCACGGTCGTTCGTTTTTTGCAGGCACAAAAACCATATCCAACGGAGACAACCACATGACCGGATTCCTCAGCCGCATTCTGCGGCGCCTCGCGCTGGCGGCCAGCGCCGGGCTCTTGCTCCTGGGGGCCAGCGCCCAGGCCCAGAGCGGCTACACCCAGACGCGCTACCCCATCGTGCTGGTGCACGGCCTTTTCGGCTTCGACTCGGCCCTGGGCATCGACTACTTCTATGGCATTCCCGACGCCTTGCGCCAGGGCGGCGCGAAGGTCTACGTGGCGCAGGTGTCCGCCGCGAACAGCACCGAGGTCCGGGGCGAGCAGCTGCTGGCGCAGGTCAAGACCATCCTGGCGATCACCGGAGCGGCCAAGGTCAACCTCGTGGGCCACTCCCATGGCGGACCCACCACGCGCTATGTGGCGGGCGTCGCGCCGCAGCTGGTGGCGTCGGTCACCTCGGTGGGCGGGGTCAACAAGGGATCGCGCGTGGCGGACATCCTGCGGGGCGTGGCCCCCGCCGGTTCGGTGTCGGAGGCCGTGGCCAGCGGCGCGGCCAGGGCGCTGGTCAGCCTGATCAACCTCACATCCGGAGGTTCGGCCCTGCCCCAGATGCCGACCGCCGCGCTCGATTCGCTGACCACCGCCGGGCTCGCGGACTTCAATCGCCGCTTTCCGCAGGCCCTGCCCAGCGGCTGCGGCAGCGGTGCGGAGCTGGCCAACGGCGTGCGCTACTACTCCTGGACGGGCACGCAGCCCCTGACCAACGTGCTCGATGCCAGCGATGGCCTGCTGAGCGTGCTCAGCCTGGTCTTTGGCGAGGCCAACGACGGCCTGGTCTCCGCCTGCTCGTCGCGCCTGGGCAAACACCTGGGCGACCACCGGCAGAACCACCTGGACGAAGTGAACCAGCTGCTGGGCCTGCGCGACTGGTTCTCCACCGACCCGGTGACGCTGTACCGCCAGCACGCCAACCGCCTCAAGGCGCAGGGTCTGTAAGCCGTGGAAAGAAGGTCCCGCGCCTTCGCCGCCGCAGTGGCCCTGGCCGCCGCCACGGCCGCCGTGGTCTGGTGGACGGCCCCGCACGGCCTGCAGGGCGCGGAGGACCCGCATCCAGGCGCCGGCGCCGCCGGCCCGCAGGCCGGCAGCGCGCGCCAGAACCCGTCGGGCTCGGCACGGCCGATGGAGAGCAGCTTCTTCGCCGCCCGCCGCGCCGCCGGCCCGGACCGCCACGAAGACCCCCTGCTGGTGCACGGCCTGCGCGATACGCTGGAGGCGCTGCTGATGGAAGCGCAGGACGGCGGCGCGGCGGACCCCGCCACGCTCAAGCAGCGCCTGGCGGGCCTGGTGGGCAAGCACTTCCCGGCGGCACTGGCCACCCGGGCACTGGCATTGGCCGAGCGCTACGTGGACTACCGCGTGGCGCTGGGCCAGCTGCGCACGCCCCCGGACCCGACCGACCCCGGCGCGCTGCGCGAAGCGCTGGAGGCGCGCCACAAGGTGCGCCAGCAGTTCTTTGACGGCCCCGAGCACGACGCCCTGTTCGCCCGCGAGGCGGACCTGGACCGCTACACGCTGGCGCGTCTGGAGATCGAGCGCAACCCCCGGCTCACCGCCGAACAGCGCACCCAGGCCTTGCGCGATGCAGAGAACGAATTGCCCCAGGCGCGCCGCGCGGAGCGCGCAGCGGCCACCGAACACCTGAGCGCGGCGGCCCAGACCGCCGCGTTCAACGCACAAAACACCGACGAACGCACCCGCCACGCCGCGCGCAGCGCGCAGTACGGCGAGGCCGCGGCCCACGCCATGGCCCAGCTGGACCGGGAGGAGCAAAGCTGGCAGCAGCGCCTGGACCAGTACAGCCAGGCCCGTGCCCAGCCGGGCGACGGCAGGGCACTGGAATCATTGCGCCAGCAGCTGTTCTCCCCGCAGGAGCAGCAGCGCCTCGATGCCGCCCTGGCGCTGCGAAAGCTCCCGCCGGCCACGCCGGGCTCCTGAGCGCAGGGCGCCGGTGTCATTCGACGGCGCGCCCGGGCGGCGCGCCTGTCCTGCGCCATTTTTTGACCATTCGCAACATTCCTGCAAATCAAAGGCCAAAGCCTCTTGATTTCGCCAGAAACATGAGGCAGGGCACGCCTACAGTCCATGGCATTCCTCAACGAATGCCGGAGACACCCCATGAACGCCGCCTTGCCCCAAACAACCGCCACCCAGCTGGAAGCCTGGGACAACCCCATGGGCCTGATGGGCTTCGAGTTCGTCGAATTCACCTCGCCCACACCCGGCGTGCTGGAAGCCGTGTTCGAGAAGCTGGGCTTCACCCTGGTGGCCAAGCACCGCTCCAAGGACGTGGTGCTGTACCGCCAGAACGGCATCAACTTCATCCTCAACCGCGAGCCCCACAGCCAGGCGGCCTACTTCGGCGCCGAGCATGGCCCCTCGGCCTGCGGCCTGGCGTTCCGCGTGAAGGATGCGCACAAGGCCTACAACCGCGCGCTGGAGCTGGGCGCCCAGCCCATCGAGATCCCCACCGGCCCCATGGAGCTGCGCCTGCCCGCGATCAAGGGCATCGGCGGCGCGCCGCTGTACCTGATCGACCGCTTTGAGGACGGCAAGTCCATCTACGACATCGACTTCGAATTCATCGAAGGCGTGGACCGCCGCCCCGTGGGCCACGGCCTGAACCTGATCGACCACCTCACGCACAACGTGTACCGGGGCCGCATGGGCTTCTGGGCCAATTTCTACGAGAAGCTGTTCAACTTCCGCGAGATCCGCTACTTCGACATCCAGGGCGAGTACACGGGCCTGACGTCGAAGGCCATGACCGCGCCCGACGGCAAGATCCGCATCCCGCTGAACGAAGAGTCCAAGCAGGGCGGCGGCCAGATCGAGGAATTCCTGATGCAGTTCAACGGCGAAGGCATCCAGCACATCGCGCTGATCTGCGACAACCTGCAGGACGTGGTGGACAAGCTGGGCATGGCCGGCGTCTCGCTGGCCACCGCGCCCAACGACGTCTACTACGAGATGCTGGACACCCGCCTGCCCGGCCACGGCCAGCCGGTGGCAGAGCTGCAGTCGCGCGGCATCCTGCTCGACGGCACCACGGCCGACGGCACGCCGCGCCTGCTGCTGCAGATCTTCTCCACGCCCATGCTGGGCCCGGTGTTCTTCGAGTTCATCCAGCGCGAAGGCGACTACCGCGACGGATTCGGCGAAGGCAACTTCAAGGCACTGTTCGAATCGCTGGAGCGCGACCAGATCCGGCGCGGGGTGCTCAACACCTAAGACATCAGACATCCCGGGTTAACCCTGACCAGATGCCTATACTGCGCGCTCCCCGGAACTCAAAAGGATCCCGATGTCGCTCCGTAGCACCTTGTCCAGTGTTGTTCTCGTCCTGCTCTGCGCCGCCACGGCGGCGCAGGCGCAGAACCCGTCCGCCCCCCTCACCATCGTGGTCCCCTACCCTGCCGGCGGCCCGCTGGACACCTCGGCACGCATCGTGGCCGAAGGCGCCGCAGCCCAGCTGGGCTCCATCACCGTGGAGAACAAGCCTGGCGCCGGCGGGGGCACCGGGGCCGACCAGGTGGCCAAGGCACCCAAGACCAGCAACCAGATCCTGATGGGCGCGGTGGCCACGCATGCGGTCAACCCCTGGCTGTACAAGAAGAACTTCCCGTACAACCCGCTCAAGGATTTCAAGCCCCTCGTGCTGGTGGCGCGCACGCCCAATGTGCTGGTGGTGAACGTGGAGCAGGCCGCCAGGCTGGGCATCAAGACAACGCCGGACCTGGTGCAGTACCTCAAGAAGAACCCGGACCAGGCCAAGTACGGCTCGGGCGGCAACGGCAGCATCGGCCACATCTCGGCCGAGATGTTCAAGTCGCTCACCAACACCCGCATGGGCCACACGCCGTTCCAGGGCTCCAAGCCCGCCCTGGCGGCGCTGGAGTCGGGGCAGGTGCTGATGGTGTTCGACAACCTGGCCTCGGCGCTGCCGCAGATCCAGTCGGGCAAGCTGCTGGCGCTGGGCGTGACCACGCTCAGCCGCAACGAGTCGCTGCCCAGCGTGCCCAGCATCAACGACAGCGTGCAGGGCTTCAACGTGTCCACCTGGTTTGGCCTGTTCGCGCCCGCCTCGCTGCCGGACGCCGACGCGCGCCGCTACGCCAACGCGTTCTCGGCGGCCATGCAGTCGCCCGCTGGCAAGGAGAAGTTCAAGAAGATGGGCATCACGCCCGAAGAGCTGACGCTCGACGGGTTCGCGCAATTCGTGCGCTCGGAAAACAGCAAGTACGAGTTCCTGATCCGGGCCGCAAAAATCAAGATCGAATAACCGCCGCCCGGGCAGGTGCGCGCCACCCGGCGCGCCGCACCAGGACGGCCAAGGAGCAAAAAATGGGACAAGCCCCCGTCGTCTATGGCCAATCCACCCGCCCACCCCGGGGCGACTACTCGCGCGCCAGCGAGGACTACACCTGCCCGCAGGACTACGCGGCCTATACCGCCGCAGACCACGACACCTACCGCCGCCTGTACGAGCGCCAGCGCGCCCTGCTGCCGGGCCTGGCGAGCCAGGCGTTCATCGACGCCCTGCCCTCGCTGGGCGCCAGCGACCGCATTCCGCGTTTTGAGGAAGTCAACGAGCGCCTTTACAAGGCCACGGGCTGGGAGCTGGTGGGCGTGCCCGGCCTGATCCCCGAGGTGCCCTTCTTCACGCTGCTGGCCCACCGCAAGTTCCCGGTGACGGACTGGATCCGCAAGCCCGAGGAGTTCGAGTACATCGTCGAGCCAGACATTTTTCATGACCTGTTCGGCCACGTGCCGCTGCTGTTCAACCCGGTGTTCGCGGACTATGTGCAGCGCTATGGCCAGGGCGGGCTGAAGGCGCAGGGGCTGGGGTCGTGCGAGATGCTGAGCCGCCTGTACTGGTACACGATCGAGTTCGGGTTGATCCGCGAGGCGGGGCAGTTGCGGGCGTACGGCGCGGGGATTCTGAGTTCTTCGGGCGAACTGGCGTATTCCGTGCAGAGCCCGGAGCCACAGCGCATTGCGCTGCAGCTCGAGCGCACCATGCGCACGCGCTACAAGATCGATACGTACCAGCAGACGTATTTCGTGATCGACAGTTTCGAGCAGCTGTTCGAGATGACGGCGGCGGACTTTGCGCCGATCTATGAGCGGCTGCGGGGGTTGCCGGAGTTTGCGGCGGATGAGCGGGAGGCTGTGGCGGCTTGATTTTTGGTGATATTGGCTGCTAGCGCTAGTGAATCATGCATTGACAGCTACGTCTTTGATAGCACCCCTTTTTGCACCCAGCAATACTTGGCCGAGGCTGTCGGAGGTTGTGGATGTATCGGTCTCTGTGCCTGGGTTGAGGGCGGAGGCCGGGAGTCGCCCGGCATGCGAGTAACTTTCTTTCGCGTCGCCGAAAGAAAGTCACCAAAGAAAGGGCGACCCTACTGCGCGCGTCCCTTCGCTACGCTACGGGCAACCTGCGATGCTCGGACAGGGGGTGCGCCGCAGAACTCACTGCGCGCTACGCGCTCCGTTCAAACAACTGCGGCAAGTCAGTACACGAAGTGCGTGTGTCCTTCGGCACACGCACGCACCCCCTGCCCTGCGCTTCTCGGCACGCGCAGAAGGGAACCCAAAAACGGACATCCACACGGGCCATTGCTTCGCTGGGCCCCCTCTCGCGGGCGCAAGCGCCACGCGCTGCTCAAACTGGGCCGAGCGCAGCAATGGCCCGAATGGATGTCCGGCTGTTCGGTTGTTTGGATGTTCTGCTGTCCACCCCCTGCTGGCTGCGCCTGCGGCGGGGCGGTTGCGGGGTGGCATGGGCGTCGCAGCGCCCATGCTTCGTGCTCTGACTCGCCGTGGCTGTCTGAGCGGCGCGCGCAGCGCAAAACGAGTTCCACGGCGCACCCCGCAACCGACACGACGCAGGTTTGCCCCGGAGCAAAGCGCAGGGGTCGCAGACTGGGGGTCGCCTTTTCTTTGGTGACTTTCTTTTGGCGAAGCAAAAGAAAGTTACTCGCCTGCCGGGGAGACAACCCGGCTCCCGCCCTCAGCAAAGGCATACGGCCAAATCAGCACACCTAACAAAAACTACAAAATTGATAGCTACCAACGCTTTATAGAAAAGCGCCAGCAGTCAAAAAAACTCACAGAATCACCCTCGACCTATCTCCTCCAGACAAGCCTCCATCACCCCAGGGTCAAACGCCATCTGCACATGCGCGACGCCCTCCACCAACCGGTTGTCCGCCCCTGGCAACGCCGCGGTGCTCGCCGGGAACACGATGTTGTCGCAGTTCGAATACCAGCACGTGAACAACGCCGCCCGCCCCGCCGGCTCGGCCCGCTGCAGCGCCACCACCCAGTCCCCCGCCAGGCTCATCTGCCGCCCATTCACCGCCCGGCTGAAGCGCCCGAGCCACGTGCCCCCATGCGGCGTGCCCAGCGTCAGCACCCGGTGCACCCGCCCGTCCGCCTGGTGCGCGCGCAGCCAGGCCCGCACCGCTAGCCCGCCCATGCTGTGGCACAGCAACACCGGCGCCTGGCCCGTGGCCGCCGTCACCTTGCGCACGGCCTCTTCGATGATGTCGGCGTACTCGTCAATCGAGCCCATCACCGGCTCCAGGTTCACCGCCACATGGGCATGGTCCCGGGCTTGCAATGGCGCGAACCACGGCAACCACAGGCCCCGGTTGCACATGAAGCCGTGCACCAGCACCACGCCGCGCTTTCCGGTCGGCTGCGCAGGCAGCCAGTCGGGCAATGACTGGTGGCGAAACGGCTGGCGCCAGCCAAAGACCATCAATGCCACCCACACCTCGGCCCACCAGGCGGCCAGCACCTGGGAGAGGCGCGCACGGGGCGCGGCGTCCTGGCGGTTGGTGAGGTGCATCAGCACAAACTCCACCGCCATCACCGCGAGGTATATCCCCAGGGGCAGCAACGCCCCCAGCACGGCCCGCAAGGGCGAATGCGGCCACTGCCACACCAGCCAGGCGGCCATGGTCAGCAGGATGAACAGGAGCAGGGTTCGTTGCCAGCGCGCGATCATGGTGGTGATGGGCAGATGTTGTAATTGACCAGCCGCATTGTGCGGTCTGGGCCCTGCCCTGGCGCCCCCCGCACGTAGAAAGGACCCCGCCCCATGGATGCCGCCCAGACCATCCGCGACTGCATCGCCGACGTCACGGCCCTGCGCCTGCACCGCACCGGCGATGCCGCACTGGGCGCGGCGGTGGGCCAGGTCAAGACCCTGCAGGCACGGCGCTTCAGGGGCACCTATGCCGACCTCATGGGCTCGCCCTCGTTCGGCCCCGCGGCCCGGTTCTTCCTCGAGGAGCTGTACAGCGACACCGACTACACCGAGCGCGACCTGCAGTTCGGCCGCATCGCGGGCACGCTGCAGACCATGTTCCCCCAGCCCGTGGTGGCCACCGCCGTGGCGCTGGCCGTGCTGCATGCGCAGACCGAGGGGCTCGACCAGGAGATGGGCCGCGCCTGGCTCGACGCCTCCGGCGGGGGCGGCATGCCGGACGCCGCCCGCTACACCGCCGCCTGGCGCGCCGTGGGGCAGCGCCATGCGCGCCAGCAGCAACTGCAGCGCGTGCTGGCCATGGGCACCGACCTCGCCCGCCTGACCCGCACCCCCGGCCTGCGCATGATGCTGCGCATGATGCGCGCGCCCGCCCAGGCGGCCGGCATGGGCGCGCTGCAGCGGTTCCTGGAGGCGGGCTTCGACACCTTTGGCCAGCTCGCGCGCCAGCGCGGCGGGGTCGAGCAGTTCCTGGCCACCATCCAGGAGCGCGAAGGCGCGCTGATGGCGCAGCTGTTCGATGCCGATCCTGTCACCTGCGAGACCCAACTGGCGCGCACCCTAGGACAAGCCCGGTAGCTGACTGCACGCCCGCGCTTCCACAATCTGTGCCCACCCTTTCACTGGCGAGCACAAGGAAACAAGCGCATGGAAAAGATCTGGCTCAAGAGCTACCCCCCGGGCGTACCGCACGATGTGCAGCCCGAGCAATACCGCTCCGTGGCCCACCTGCTGGAGGAATCCTTCCGCAAGCACGCAAAGAGCCCCTTCTCGGTCTGCATGGACCGGTGGATGACCTATGGCGAACTGGAGCGCCGCTCGGCCGCGCTGGGCGCCTACCTGCAGAGCCTGGGCCTGGCCCCCGGCGCGCGCGTGGCCATCATGCTGCCCAACATCCCGCAGTTCGGCGTGACCATGGCGGCCGTGCTGCGCGCGGGCTACACCTGCGTGAACGTGAACCCGCTGTACACGGCGCGCGAGCTGGAGCACCAGCTCAAGGACTCGGGCGCCACGGCCATCGTGATCCTGGAGAACTTCGCGCACACGCTGGCCGAGGTGGTGGACCGCACCGCCATCCAGCACGTGGTGATGACCTCGATGGGCGACCTGCTGGGCGCCGCGTTCGGCGCCTGGATCACCTTCGCGGTGCGCCACCTGGCCAAGATGGTGCCGGCCTACGAGCTGCCCCTGACCGGCGGCCGCAAGCTCGTCACCTTCAAGAAGGCGCTGTCGCTGGGCGAGCACAAGTCCCTGGCCCCGAGCCAGGCCACGCTCGACTCCATCGCCTTCCTGCAGTACACGGGCGGCACCACGGGCCTGTCCAAGGGCGCGGTGCTCACCCACCGCAACATCGTGGCCGCCACGCTGCAGGCCGAGGCCTGGTTCACGCCCGCGCTGTCGAAGGTGGGCGACATCAGCAAGGCCAACTCCATCGCCGCGCTGCCGCTGTACCACATCTTCGCGCTCACGCTGTGCCTGCTGGCCATCCGCCAGGGCTCCAGCCTCACGCTGATCCCCAACCCGCGCGACATTCCCAAGTTCGTGGCCGAGCTCAAGAAGCGCCCCTTCCACATGCTGCCCGCCGTGAACACCCTGTTCAACGCGCTGCTGCAGAACCCGCAGTTCCGCACCCTCGACTTCTCGCACCTGTGCGTGTCGCAGGCCGGCGGCATGGCCGCCAGCGAAGGCACGGCCAAGCAATGGCAAAAGGTCACGGGCAGCACCATGATCGAAGGCTGGGGCATGAGCGAGACCTGCGCCATCGGCACCAACAACCCGGTGAACAACACCACCTTCAGCGGCACCATCGGCCTGCCGCTGCCGGGCATCGACATCGCCATCAAGGACGACGCCGGCCACAGCGTGCCCCAGGGCGACCCGGGCGAGATCTGCATCCGCGGCCCCAACGTGATGACGGGCTACTACAACCAGCCCGAGGAGAACGCCAAGGCCTTCACGCCCGATGGATTCATGCGCACGGGCGACATCGGCATCATGGACAGCGAGGGCTACACGCGCATCATCGACCGCAAGAAGGACATGATCCTGGTGAGCGGCTTCAACGTGTTCCCCAACGAGCTGGAGCAGGTCATCAGCCTGTGCCCCGGCGTGGTGGAATGCGCGGCCATCGGCATCCCCGACGAAAAGCAGGGCGAGGCGATCAAGGTGTTCATCATCAAGAACGACCCCACGCTCAGCGAGGAAGACGTGGCCCGCTACTGCCAGGAGAACCTCACCGGCTACAAGCGGCCCAAGTACATCGAGTTCCGCGACGAGCTGCCCAAGAGCAACGTGGGCAAGATCCTGCGGCGGGAATTGAGAACCGCCGCCTGAGCGGCTCCGCCCCCTTTCCTCTTCTCCTTCCTTTCCCCCTTCTCCTCACGCGCTTCGCGCCAGGAAAAGGGGGCACAACACCGGCGCGGCGGGGGCGGGCCTTGCGCGGTGTTTCTGGCAAGGCAGCGCGCAGGTTTCCACGCCCTGGCGCCACGGCCCGGCCCTTGCTCTTTTCTGCGGGGCCCCTCCTCCCATCCACCCCCTCCAAGCCCCGCGAAGCCAGGGCCGGGCTCCGCGCAGGGCGGCACGGCGGCAGAGCCGTTCCCGGCTTTCTCCCCGCCAGGCCATTGCGTGCTATTTCAGGGTTTTCACCAACCAGCAAACGTTTGCGCAAACGTTTGCTTTCGATATGATTCGCGCCGCGGCATCGCTTTGGCGGGTCGCCCGAAGCGTTTTTGTGGGCGCCGCTGGCGCTTGAAGCCCCATTCCAACAGGAGACACCATGCAGTTCACCCGCCGTTCCGTTCAGACCGCCGCCGCCCTTGCCGTCGTGGGCAGCCTGCTGGCCAGCCCTGCGTTCGCGCAGGACAAGCCCAAGATCGCCCTGGTCATGAAGTCGCTGGCCAACGAGTTCTTCCGCACCATGGAAGACGGCGCCAAGGCGCACCAGAAGGCGCACGCCAGCGAATACACGCTGGTGGCCAACGGCATCAAGAACGAGACCGACACCGCCGCGCAGATCAAGATGATCGAGCAGGCCGTGGCGCAGAAGGTCAGCGCCATCGTCCTGGCCCCGGCCGACTCCAAGGCGCTGGTGCCCGTGGTCAAGTCCGCCATCGACAAGGGCATCCTGGTGGTCAACATCGACAACCAGCTCGATGCCGACGCGCTGAAGGAAAAGAACATCACCGTGCCCTTCGTGGGCCCCGACAACCGCGCGGGCGCCAAGCTGGTGGGCGACCACCTGGCCAAGACACTGAAGGCCGGCGACAAGGTGGGCATCATCGAAGGCGTGTCCACCACCTTCAATGCGCAGCAGCGCACGCTGGGCTACCAGGACGCGATGAAGGCCGCCAACATCACCGTGGTGGGCGTGCAGTCCGGCAACTGGGAAATTGAAAAGGGCAACACCGTGGCCGCCGGCATGATGCGTGAGCACCCCGACTTGGTGGCGCTGCTGGCCGGCAACGACAGCATGGCCCTGGGCGCCGTGGCCGCCGTGAAGGCCGCCGGCAAGACCGGCAAGGTGCAGGTGGTGGGCTACGACAACATCGGCGCCATCAAGCCCATGCTGGCCGACGGCCGCGTGCTGGCCACCGCCGACCAGTACGCCGCCAAGCAGGCCGTGTTCGGCATCGAGCTGGCGCAGAAGGCCCTGGCCGCCAAGACACCCCAGGCGCAGCTGCCCGCCCTGGTGAAGACCGACGTGGTGCTCGTGACCAAGGGCAGCAAGTAAGACGCACCCCGACCCCAGCCGCACCCGCTTCGCCCGCCATGCCCCGCACGACCGCCGCCCCCGCCCTGGCCACTCCCCTGCTCACGATCGACGCCGTGGGCAAGGACTACACGGCCACGGTGCTGGACGGCGTGACGCTGGCGCTGAACGCGGGCGAGGTGCTGGCGCTGACGGGCGAGAACGGCGCGGGCAAGAGCACGCTCTCCAAGATCATCTGCGGGCTGGAGTCGCCCACGCGGGGCGGCATGCGCCTGGCGGGGCAGACCTACACCCCCGGCTCCCGCCGCGACGCCGAACGCCAGGGCGTGCGCATGGTGATGCAGGAGCTGGGCCTGGTGCCCACGCTCACCGTGGCCGAGAATCTGCTGATGGGCCGCCTGCCGCACCGCCTGGGCTGGCTGCGGCGCGATGCGCTGCACACGGCCGCGCGCGCGCAGCTGGACAAGATTGGCCTGCGCGGCATCGACCCCGCCACGCCGGTGTCGCGGCTGGGCATCGGCCAGCAGCAGATGGTGGAGATCGCGCGCAACCTGCAGGACGACACGCGCATCCTGGTGCTCGACGAGCCCACGGCCATGCTCACGCCGCGCGAGACCAACTACCTGTTCGAGCAGATCGCGCACCTCACCGCGCGCGGCGTGGCCATCATCTACGTGTCGCACCGGCTCGAAGAGCTGCGGCGCATCGCCGACCGCGTGGCCGTGCTGCGCGACGGCCGCCTGGTGGACGCGCGCCCCATGGCCGGAATGAGCGAGGACGACTTGGTGCAGCGCATGGTGGGCCGGTCGGTGAGCGACCTGGAGCACCGCCCGCGCCGCCCCGCCGGCCCGGTGGTGATGGGCGCCCGGGGCCTGGGCCGGGGCACCGCCGTGCAGGACGTGAGCCTGGAACTGCGCGCGGGCGAGATCTTCGGCATTGCCGGGCTGGTCGGCTCCGGCCGCACCGAGCTGGTCCGGTTGCTGTTTGGCGCCGACCGGGCAGACCGGGGCAGCATCACGCTGCACCCGGAATTTGAGCAAAAACAGCCCCCAGCGCTTGATGGACAAGCGCAAGCAGCTACACAAAACATAGCAAACCAGGGGGCCAAGGCGCCCCTCGCCACACCACGCACCATTGCGCGTGGCTTCGCCTCCCCCCTGCAGGCCATCGCCGCCGGCATGGGCCTGGTCACCGAAGACCGCAAATCGCAGGGCCTGCTGCTGGCGCAGCCCATCCGCATCAACGCCACGCTGTCCGACCTGTCGGCCGTCTCGCGCGGCGGCTGGCTGCTGCGCGGGCTCGAAAGCCGGCTGGTGCAGGGCTTTGTGCGCACGCTCGGCATCCGCTGCCGCAGCCCCGAGCAACCCGTGGGGCAGCTGTCGGGCGGCAACCAGCAAAAGGTGGTGTTCGCCCGCTGGCTGCACCGCCAGGGCCGCGTGCTGCTGCTCGACGAACCCACGCGCGGCGTGGACGTGGGCGCGCGCGCCGAGCTGTATGGCGAACTCGACCGCATGGCCTCGGAAGGCCGCGCGCTGCTCATGGTGTCGTCCGACCTGCGCGAACTCATGGCCATGGCCGACCGCATCGGCGTGATGAGCGCGGGCCGCCTGGTGGCCGTGTTCGAGCGCGGCGAGTGGTCCGAGCAATCGCTGCTGGCGGCCGCGTTTTCCGAGCCCGGCGGCCGTACCGGCACCACCCCTTCCACCCCTTCTCCTGTCACCGCATGAACGCCCCCGCACACTCTGCCGCCCCCGCGGCGGCACCTTCCGCCTCCTCCGTCTGGCGCAGCCAGCTGGGCACCTACCTGGGCCTGCTGGCCGTGCTGGCGGGCATGGTGGCGCTGTTCTCGTCGCTGTCCGACTACTTCTGGAGCGCCGAGACCTTCATCACCATCGCCAACGAGATCCCGGCCCTGGCCGTGATGGCCGTGGGCATGACCTTCGTGCTCATCATCGCGGGCATCGACCTGTCGGTGGGCTCGGTGATGGCGCTGGCCGCCGCCACCTCGGCCGCCGCCATCCTGCAATGGGGCTGGACGGTGCCCGCCGCCGCAGCCCTGGCGCTGGCCACCGGCCTGGTGTGCGGCACCATCACGGGCGCCATCTCGGTGGCCTGGCGGCTGCCCTCGTTCATCGTGTCGCTGGGCATGCTCGAAGCCGTGCGCGGCAGCGCGTACGTGGTCACCGACTCGCGCACGCAGTACGTCGGCGATGCGATCTCGTGGCTGTCGGCGCCGTTTTTCGGCGGCATCTCGTTCGCCTTTCTGCTGGCGGTGCTGCTGGTGGTGGTGGCGCAGCTGGTGCTGTCGCGCACCGTGTTCGGCCGCTGCGTGGTGGGCATCGGCACCAACGAGGAAGCCATGCGCCTGGCGGGCGTGGACCCGCGCCCCATCCGCGTCATCGTGTTTGCCATGACCGGCCTGCTCGCGGGGCTGGCGGGGCTGATGCAGTCGGCCCGGCTCGAAGCCGCCGACCCCAACGCCGGCACCGGCATGGAACTGCAGGTGATCGCCGCCGTGGTGATTGGCGGCACCAGCCTCATGGGCGGGCGCGGTTCGGTGGTGAACACCGCGTTTGGCGTGCTCATCATCGCGGTGCTGGAGGCGGGCCTGGCCCAGGTGGGCGCGAGCGAGCCCAGCAAGCGCATCATCACGGGGTTCGTGATCGTGGCGGCCGTCATCGTGGACACGCTGCGCCAGCGCCGCGCCGCCGCCTGACACCCCTCCCTCCTTGCCCACCGACTTCCTCTCCTCCCAATTTTTTTCTTCTTCCCATGGCCACTATCAAGGACGTTGCGCGCCACGCCGACGTGTCGGTCACCACGGTGTCGCACGTGGTCAACGGCACGCGCCGCGTGAGCCCCGAGGGGCGCGAGCGCGTCGAAAAAGCCATCCGCGCGCTGGGCTACGTGCCCAGCGCCATCGCGCGCAGCCTCAAGAGCAACAACACGCGCACGCTGGGCATGCTGATCCCCAACAGCTCCAACCCCTACTTCGCCGAGATCGTGCACAGCGTGGAAGACCGCTGCTTCGGCGCGGGCTACAACCTCATCCTGTGCAACACCAACGACGAGGCGCACCGCCAGGGCACCTACCTGCAGGTGCTGGCCGAGCGGCGCATCGACGGACTCATCGTCGTCTCCACCGGGCATGACGCCACCCTGCCCACACAGCTGGCGGGCCTGTCCATCCCCACCGTGCTGGTGGACCGCGAGATCGAGATCGCCGAGCAGCCCTGCGACCTCGTCGAGACCGCGCACATGCAAGGCGGGCAGCTCGCCACGCAGCACCTGCTGGACCTGGGGCACCGCCGCATCGCCTGCATCAGCGGGCCCGAGGGCCTGGTGCCGAGCGAGCAGCGCATCGCGGGCTGGCGCGCCGCCCTGTCCGCGGCTGCGGATGCCCGCGGCGAGGCGCCCATGCTGTGCAACGGCCACTTCACCAGCCAGGGCGGCTACGACGCCATGCACGCCCTGCTGCGCGCGGACACGCCGCCCACCGCCGTCTTCGTCTGCAACGACCTCATGGCCATGGGCGCGCTGTGCGCCGCGCATGAACGGGGCCTGCGCGTGCCCGAGGCGCTGTCCATCGTGGGCTTCGACGACATCGAGCTGGCCGCCTTCACCAGCCCGCCGCTGACCACCGTGGCCCAGCCCAAGCAGCGCATCGGCGCGCTGGCGGTGGACATGCTGCTCGAACGCATCGACGGCAAGCGCCAGGACGCGCGCAAGGTGATGCTGCAGCCCGAGCTGCGCGTGCGCGCCTCCACCGCGCCGCCCGCCCTGGAGACCCGCGCATGAGCGCCTCCGCCGCGCGCGTGCCGCGCATCGCCGTGGTCGGCAGCCTGAACATGGACCTGGTGCTGCAGGTGCAACACGCCCCCGGCCCCGGCGAAACCGTGCTGGCCGACGCCCTGCACCTGGTGCCCGGCGGCAAGGGCGGCAACCAGGCCGTGGCCTGCGCCCGCCAGGGCGCCCGGGTGGCCTTGTTTGGCCGCGTGGGCGACGATGGCTACGGCCACACGCTGCGCGCGGGGCTTGACGCCGACGGCATCGACCACGGCGGCGTGCAAACCGACACAGAAACCACCACCGGCGTGGCCGCCATCACCGTGGAGGCCAGCGGGCAAAACCGCATCGTGGTCGTGCCGGGCGCCAATGGCCGCTTTGTGCTGGATGCCGCCGCGCTGGGCACCGCACTGCAAGGCGCAGGCGGCCTGGTGCTGCAGTTTGAAACGCCCCTGCCCCAGGTCCTGGCCGCCGCCGAGATGGCGCATGCCGCTGGTTGCCCTGTGGTGCTCAACCCCTCGCCCATCCAGCCCCTGCCCGAAGCCCTGTGGCCGCTGGTGCACACGCTGGTGGTGAACGAATTGGAAGCCACGGCGCTGGCAGGCCAGAACGTGACCACGCCCGTGGAAGCAGCCAAGGCCGCGCAAGCCCTGCGCGCCAAGGGCCCGGCCCAGGTGGTGGTGACGCTGGGCGCGGCAGGCGCCGTGGCCGCCGACGCTGCCGGCAGCCGCCACCACCCCGGCAGGGTGGTGCGGGCCGTGGACACCACGGCGGCGGGCGACACCTTCCTGGGCGCGCTGGCCGTGGCGCTTGCGCGCGGCGAGCCCCTGGATGCCGGCGTGCGCGACGGCATCCGCGCCGCCGCGCTGTGCGTGACGCAGCCGGGCGCCCAGCCCTCCATCCCCACCCGCGCCGCCGTGGCGCACAGCCCCCTGCCTCCCGACTGGATCGCCCTGTGAAACGCACCACCCTGCTGCATGCCGAACTCTCCCACGCCATCGCCAGCCTGGGCCACGGCGACATGCTGGTGATCGGCGACGTGGGCCTGCCCATCCCGCCCGGCCCCCGCCGCATCGACCTGGCACTCACCCCGGGCATCCCGGCCGTGGCCGACGTGCTGCGCGTGGTGCTGTCGGAGATGCAGGTGGAAAAGGCCGTGATCGCCACCGAGGCCGTGGAGCGCGGCGCAGGCCATCTGCCCGGCTGGTGCCAGCTCCCGGTGGAGCCGCAGGCCGTGCCCCACGACGACTTCAAGCGCCTGACCCAGCAGGCCCGCGTGATGGTGCGCACGGGGGAGTGCACGCCGTATGCCAACGTGATCCTGGTGGCGGGTGTGACGTTCTGATGCCCGCTGCCTCAACCTCAGGCTGTGATAGACGACCAGCCTACAAGATCTGAGGGGTGCTTTTTCAGGTCTGCAGTTCTCCAAGGCCCACAAGGCGCCAGAGTCGACTTGCAACGGATTGAAACAGCGGTCACGTTTTTTTAATGTCTACGCATAATCATTTCACAGACAAAGCACCACATTGGTGCGGCTTTTTTACACGCATCGGGAGAATCCGCCCATGAAAACCATGTCGCGAAAGCGCCCGGCTGCCCGTACCTGGCTGGCCTTACTTCTAGGTGCGTCCGTTCTAATCATCTCGTGCGGCGGCGGAAGCGATCAGGGTACGCCGGTTACACCACCCGCAGTCAAGGCTTCGCTCAGCCTGCTCGCTGGGGCCACCAGCGGCTCTGGCTATCTAGATGGCCCCGCTGCTGACGCACTTTTTGCCAGTGCGCCTGCACTGGCGCTCTCCTCCACGGGCGACTTGCTGCTGGCCGACACGGGCAACCACGCCATCCGCAAGTTGACGGCCTCCGGCATGGTCAGCACGGTGGCTGGCGGCAAAAGCCCCGAACCATCCCCGTCCATACAGGGGCAATACGCTGATGGACCGGGTACTACAGCCCGCTTCTACTATCCATCGGCGATCGTGTCGGACGCAGCAGGCAATACCTACGTGGCGGACACCGCCAACCACCTGGTGCGCAAGATCGACAACACAGGCGCAGTCACCACCTTCGCGGGCAAGGCCGGGGTGTGTGGCAATACAGACGGTGCGCCACAGGACTCGACAGTCTGCGCCCCCCGGGGGCTGAAGCTGGACAGCGCCGGAAATCTCTATGTCGGCCAAAGCTCCTACACCTATCCGAAAATTCGCAAAATCACGCCCGCGGGTCTGACGAGTACGCTGGACGCTGCATTGCCGATACCGGAACGCTCCAGCTTCGTCGTGGATGCCTCCGGCACCATCTACGTCACGGATGGCAGTTCCATCAAGAAATATGCCCCGACTGGCGAACTGACCCACATCTCCGGCGACAAAGACATCCAAGGAACAACCGATGGTGATGCAACAACGGCCCGGTTCGGCATCCTCCAGGACCTGGCAATCGATGCTGCCAACGAGCTCTACGCGCTGGATGGACTCCGTTCCGCCACCATTCGCCACATCGCCAAGAACGGAACAGCATCCACAGTAGCGACCAATGCTCCTGAGGCGCTGGGCGGCACCAGCCTGGTGATTGATCGCAGCGGCAACTTCGTTGCCAGCCTCTCCAACGGCCTATCCACGTGGGTCCAGAAGTATCAGCGCGACGGCACCCGCACCATCCTTGCCGGTAGGCCGACGCAACCAGATCTCGAAGGCCCCCCGCCCGATGGACCCGGCGTGGATGCACGGTTCAGGGCACCTCTGGCCCTGGCATTGGCGAAGTCTGGCTCTTTGTATGTGAGTGACTACGACAAATCGCGGATGCGCATCGTCAACCCGGATGGCACCACGAGGACCCGCGCGCTTCAGTGGCCCGCAGGCGCTGAAGGCCCTTCCTGGCGGGCCATGGCGGTGGACGGACAAGACAACATCTACGTTGCGTCGACGGCCAGCATGCGGGACTCGCCCAATCTCATTTACCGGTTCACCCCCGCAGGCCAGGGCGCTGTATTGGCAGATGTGTCCACATGGATCGCCCCCTTTGTATCGGGCGGTCGGACCTACAGTTACTTTGCAGGCATCAATGGGATTGCTGCCGACGACGCTGGCAACGTGTACGCAAGTGGCGTCAATGGCGTCATCCTCAAGATCACTGCGGCGGGCTCGGTCAGCGTGCTGGCCGGAAGTCCCGGCACTTTGGGCCATGTAGATGGGCCGGGCAGCACCGCACGCTTTGCCATCCTGGGGAACATGACTCTGGATCAGGCAGGTAACCTGTATGTGGTGGATGGACTCAACGACGCGTTCACCGGCATTGGCCCCACCATCCGGAAGATCACCCCGGCAGGCATGGTGAGCACCATCGCCGGTCGAGCCGATCTGCCTGCGGGCCTGGCGGATGGCCCTGCCGGTAGCGCACGCTTTGCTGTCGCCAGTTACAGCACCTATACGGCCGGCGGGGTCTACCTGGGCCAGGACTTCGGCTCCAGCCACGGGGAGGATGGCGCAACGGCCAGTCTTGCCGTGGACTCCAAGGGCCATTTGTACCTCACCGACCCCGTCAATAGCGTAATCCGCAAGATCTCCGCAGAGGGCCAGGTGACGACCTTGGTGGGCCAAGCAGGGCAAAGAGGATTCGTGGGCGGAGATCTCCCAGGAGTGATCCACACGCCTGTGGGCGTCGCGGTGCGCGACTCGAAGCTGTACTTCACCACGCGCAATGCTGCATCACAAGTGAGCCTGCCGCAGTAGCGACGCGCTGCCAGTTACCGCCACCCGGCCGCAGCAGCCATCGCAGGCCGAGCTGCGGGTTTTGGAGGGCTTCGGGCGGCCCCCACCTGCGGTACGCTGGGCAGCAGCCCACGGCGCGGCACGCATGCCCGCCACAGACGCCATCGAATTCCCGCCCCCATGCCCACCACCGCGCCCCACGACCTCCTGCCCCCCGAAATCACCGTCCTCGAACGCGGCTGGCTGTCTGCCAACAACATTCTCTTCATTGGCCACCACGACACCGCGCTGGTGGACACGGGCTACTGCAGCCATGCCGAGCAGACCGTCGCCCTGGTGCGTGACGCGCTGGCCGGCCGCCCGCTGGACCGCGTGCTCAACACCCACCTGCACAGCGACCACTGCGGCGGCAACGCCGCGCTGCAAAAGGCCTGGCCGGGCGTGCTCACGGCCATCCCGCCCGGCCAGGCGGACCATGTGCGCCAATGGGACGCCTATGCGCTGAGCTACACCCCCACGGGCCAGGAATGCCCGCCCTTTCGGGCCGACACGCTGCTCACGCCCGGCTCCTGCGTGCTGCTGGGCGACAAGCCCTGGCAGGTGCATGCCGCCCCGGGGCACGACCCGCATTCGGTGGTGCTGTTCGAGCCCCAGGGCCGCGTGCTGATCTCGGCCGATGCGCTCTGGGAAAGCGGCTTTGGCGTGGTGTTTCCCGAGCTGGAAGGCGACGATGCCTTTGCCGAGGTGGGCGCCACGCTGGACGTGATCGAGAAACTCTCGCCCCAGGTGGTGATCCCCGGCCACGGGCCGGTGTTTGCCGATGCGCCCCGCGCCATCGACGGCGCGCGCCGGCGCCTGGACGGCTTCGTGCGCAACCCGGCCAAGCACGCGCTCTACGCCGCGAAGGTGCTGCTCAAGTACAAGCTGCTGGAGTGGCAGCAGATCAGCATGGCCGACCTCACGGCCTGGGCCGACGCCACGCCCTATTTCGGGATGCTGCGCGAGCGCCACTTCGCGGAGCAGACGCAGGCCGAATGGCTGCGCAGCCTGGCCGATGACCTGGTGCGCTCCGGCGCCGCGCTGCGCCAGGGCGAGGTGCTGCACAACGTGTAAGCCGCGCGGGGGCGGCTGCAGGCGGCCGCGCCACCGCACGCGGCCCGGCGGCGCCCCCCCTGCGGGAAGGCGCGCGGCGCCTCACGGCAGGCTCAATGCTTGTACTGCTTGTCGCACCCCATCACGTGGTTGTAGCTGCTGGACATGCACTGGTAGAACGACTTCTTGTTGCCCGACGCGCCCTGGCAGTCCGACACGCTGTACTTGCCCTTCGCCTCGCGGATCTTGGGCACCGTCTTGTCGAAGTCGGCCTGGGCCATGTAGCCATCGCGCACATTCTTCTGCCCCACTTCCAGCATGGAGTCGGCCTGGTCGTGGATGTTGCCCACGGCGGCCTGGCAGTTCAGCGGCACCTGCTTGCTGTCGACCGTGCCCAGGGCCTTCGTGGCCCCCTCGGCAAACTCCTGCACGTCCTTGGGAATCTTCTTGGTGCCGTCCGCGTTGTACTGGACGCTGCCGGGCTTGCCGCCCCCTTTGCCGCTCGCACCGGCGCCACCGGTTCCGTTGGTGCCCTGCAGCTTCAGCGGCTCGGCATCCTGCTTGGACGGCGGCGGCTGGGAGCCATAGTGGGTCTTGCCCTCGGCATCCACCCATTTGTAGACCGGCTGCGCCTGGGCACCGGTGCCCAGGACCATGGCCATCACCGCCACCGCCATGGCGGCACGGGCCGCCATCTTTTTGGCATCTCTCATCTCGCTTCCCTCCGTAGTTTTTGATTCCAATGGGCTCCACCGCTTTTCCCCAAAACGCCGACAGCTCATGTTTTTATAGCAATCCCATGCGGCGGCCACCCCCTCCCCGTGTCAGGGAAGGTCCTTGTTCACCTCGGGCGCGGAGGCATCGCGCGGGCCGATGGTGCCCAGGCGGCTCTTGAGCGACTGGGGCTGGCCCGTGAGCATGGCGGCGTAGTTGGTGGTGTTGGACAGCACCTTCTTCACATAGTCGCGCGTTTCGGCAAAGGGCACGTTTTCGGCCCAGATGGCGGCGTCCAGCACCGGGCCGTTGCGCCAGCTGCGCGGGCGCCCCGGGCCGGCGTTGTAGGCAGCCGCCGCCATGGGCATGGAGCCCGCGAAATCGTCCAGCGCGAGCTTGAGGTAGGCCGTGCCGATGGTGATGTTGGTGTCGCGGTCGTTGATCTGGTCGGGCGTGAAGTTGGCGAGGCCGATCTTCTTGGCCGTCCAGCGCGCCGTGGCGGGCATCACCTGCATCAGGCCCGAGGCGCCCACGTGGGAGCGCGCATCCATGATGAAGCGGCTTTCCTGGCGGATCAGGCCGTAGACATAGGCCGGGTCGAGGCCGATGCCGGTGGCGCGCTCCACCACGGCGCTGCGAAACGGCGTGGGAAAGCGCTGCGTGGTATCCACGACGGCCTTGGTGCGCTCGCTGGTGTTGATGCAGCGGTCCCACACCTCGCGCTGGCACGCGAAGTCGGCGGCGGCCAGCAGCTCGCGGTCGGCCATGCCGCCGCTCTGGTGCAGGTTGGTGGTGTAGTTCCACTCGCGCACGCCCTCGCTGCGCAGGCCGAGCAGGATGGCGTACAGCGCGCGGTTCAGGCCCGGGTTGGCGCGGGCTGCCGCCTTTTCTTCCGGCGTGAGCGGCGCGGGCGCGGGCGGCACGGTGATGCGCTGGCCCAGTTCTTCCAGCGCGAGTTGCTCGTAGAAACCGCGCGTGCTGGCAATGCCTTCGAGCAGCTGGCGCGCCTCGGCGCGCTCCGCGTCGGTCACGCGGCCCGCCAGGAGCGAGCGCGCCTTCCAGTACACCCAGGTGCTTTCCTGGCGCGCCTCGGCGCCCATGGCGTCCACGGCCTTGCCCACTGTCTTCCACTGGCCGGCGCGCAGCGCGGCCCGCACCTTCCAGCCCAGCAGGTCGTCGTTCAGGTCGCTGTCGCGCGTCACGTTGGCGAAGTAGCCGTGGGCGTTGCTGGCCAGCTTCTGCGCGGCGGTCTTGCCGATCACGGCCCAGGCCCAGTTGCGCTCCTCGGACGAGAGGTGCACGCCCCACTTGCTGTCGAGCTGGTGGGCAGCGCCTTCCGGGTCGGTGGTGGCCAGCTTCAGGAGCGCGAGCAGCACCAGTTCCTGCCTGGCCTTGCCGGCGGCCGTGGCGCGCGAGAGCAGGTACTTGGCGGGCGCGTCGAGCACCTCCTTGACCTGCGGCAGCGATTCGGGCGAGACGATCTCGACCGCCGTGCGCACGACGCGGGGGCGGTTGGCCTCCACGCCCAGGCGGGCCTTGCGCCAGATGTCCAGGGCCGACAGCTTCTTGTAGCCATGCAGCTCCCGCGCCGCGTGGGTGCAGCCGTCGTCGCCATCGCGCTGGGCGTACCAGTTGCTGCGCACGTCCTCGGCCACCGTGGGGCTGGCCGTTCCCTTGATCTGGTCGATCAGCAGTGCGTAGCAGCGCACCTCGCGGTCGTCCGACATGCGGTAGCCAGGGTGCTGCTCGGCGAACTGGCCCCAGTCGCGCCGCTGGCCCAGCAGCAGCAGCCAGTCGTTGCGCAGGCGGTCTTCCTGGTAGCTGCCCGCGTAGCGCTGCAGGAAGGACTGGATCTCCGATGGCGACGCCTCGCCCAGGCGCAGCTTGAGCTCCCAATAGGCCGCCCAGGGCTCCAGCGCATGGCCGCGTGCGGCGGGCAGGAGCTGCTCGAGTTTCTTGCGGTCTCCCTTGCGGAAGGCCTGCTGCATTTCGAGCAGGGTATCGTCACCACGGTTTTGCGCCATGACAAGGGGCGCGGTGGCGGCCAGCAGGCTGGCCGCGACAAGGGGTGTCAGAATCGCTCTGAGAAATTGCATGGGGGAATTATCTGATGGACAAAGCAGCCCTTCGGCGCGCGTTGATAGAAGAACGCCTCAACCTGCCCGACCGCCTACAGCGGGCCGACCTGTTACAGCAGGTGATGCGCATCTGGCTGGTCAACCGGCCCGACACCGTGATCGGCGCCTACTGGCCCATCAAGGGCGAATTCGACCCCCTGCCCGCCCTGCACCGCTGGAAGGAAGACGGCGAGCTGCTCGATGAACCCCAGCTGCGCCGCATCGGCCTGCCGGTGGTGAACAAGCTGCACAAGACCCTCACCTTCCACGCCTGGTACCCCGGCTGCCCCATGGAGGAAGACGCCTACGGCATCCCCAAGCCCAAGGACACCGAGGTCATCGTGCCCACCCTGCTCTTCGTGCCCTGCGTGGGCTACGCGCCGGGCGGCTACCGGCTGGGCTATGGCGGCGGCTTCTACGACCGCACCCTGGCCACGCTGCAGCCCAAGCCGTTCACCGTGGGCCTGGGCTTCACCCATGGCTACCTGGACGACTTCGAGCCCGAAGCGTTCGACCTGCCGCTCGATGCCATCCTGAACGACAACGGCGTGGTCTGGCCGGTCTGACCCGCCAACAGGGCCAGCACGGCCCGTGATGCGTGCCGCGCATCATTGAGGCCGCGTTTTCGCATCGCTGGCGCGCGCCACTGCCGCTAGCATGGCGGGCTGGCTTTCTTTTCTCTGATTTCCATCGGCAGGTGCCCCATGCTCAAGCTCTATATCGGCAACAAGAACTACTCGTCCTGGTCCATGCGCCCCTGGGTGCTGCTCAAGCAGGCGGGCATCGTGTTCGAGGAAGTGCGCGTGCGCTTCGACAGCTTCGAAGCCAATTCAGAATTCAAGCGCGCCATCGGCGCCGTGAACCCCACGGGCAAGGTGCCCGTGCTGGTCGACGGCGACCTGGTGGTGTGGGACACCCTGGCGATTGCCGAATACGTGGCCGAAACCCACCCCGTCCAAAAGCTCTGGCCCGCCGATGCCAAGGCCCGCGCACGCGCCCGCAGCATCTGCGCCGAGATGCACAGCGGCTTCACCGCCCTGCGCAGCCACTGCCCCATGAACATCGAGGCCAACCTGGCCGACACCGGCGCCCTGATCTGGCGCGACCAGGCCGGCGTGCGCGCCGATGTGCAGCGCCTGGTGGACATGTGGAGCGCGCTGCTGCAGGAACATGGCGGCCCCATGCTGTTCGGCCAATTCACCGTGGCCGACGCCTACTTCGCCCCCGTGTGCATGCGCCTGCACACCTACGCCCTGCCCGTGCCACCCCACATCGCCGACTACGTGCAGCGCGTGCGCGCCCTGCCCGGCGTGAAGGACTGGATCGACGAGGCCCTGGCCGAGAAGGACTTCCTGGACTTCGAAGAGCCCTACCGCCTGCGCCACACGCAAGGCTGAGCAGCGCCATGGCCGTCACCATCTACCTGCGCTACGTGCTCAACACCAGCAAGTTGAAAGAGTTCGAGCACTACGGAAAACTTTGGATCCCGCTGGTCGAGAAGTTCGGCGGTAAACACCACGGTTATTTCATGCCCAGCGAGGGCGCCAACAACATCGCGCTGGCGCTGTTCACGTTCGAGAGCCTGGCGGCCTACGAGGTGTACCGCCAGCAGTCGATGCAGGATGCGGAATGCCAGGCGGCGTTCCGCTATGCCGAGGAGACGGGGTGCATCGTGAGCTACGAGCGGAGTTTTTTCAGGCCGGTGTTCAGCTGAACGGGCACGGGCAGCCCGGCCACGCTACCGGAACTGCTTGCGCAAGAACGGCTTGTGCCGCGCGATGTGCGCCAACTGGGCGGGGGCCACGGTGCCGCCCAGGTCCTCCTCTTGCGCGTTGAGCACCTGGTTGGCATAGGCCAGCGCACGCGCCACCACCTCTTCCTCGCTCACCCCCTGCTGCGCGGCCAGGTCCAGCGCCACGCGCTTCATGGCGCGCTGCGACAGCATCCACATCGCGCCAAAGGCATCCCACGCGGCCATCGCTTCCTTGAACTTGTCGCGGTCGGCCAGGATTTCGTTCAGCGGCTTGGCCAGGATCTCCTGCAGGTCGTCCACCTTGGCTTTCAGGGCTTCGAGCTGCGCCTCGCGCTGCAGGGCCTCGGCGGCCGCGTCGGGCGCCGTGGGCACGGGCACGCTGCCGTCGGGGTTGAGCTGGGCAATGGTGAGGTCGGACGATAGGGGCATGGTGGGCTGGAATATACGGCCGGGGGCCCGGCCTAAACTACACCGATGCAAATCTACATGGTGGGCGGCGCCGTCCGCGACAAGCTGCTGGGCCGGCCCGTGAACGACCACGACTGGGTGGTGGTGGGCGCCACGCCCGAGCAGATGCTGAAGCTGGGCTATCTGCCCGTGGGGCGCGACTTCCCCGTGTTCCTGCACCCCGAGACGCGCGAGGAATACGCGCTGGCCCGTACCGAACGCAAGAGCGGGCGGGGCTACCGGGGTTTTGTGGTGCAAAGCTCGCCCGACGTGACACTGGAAGAAGACCTGTCGCGCCGCGACCTTACTATCAATGCGATAGCTAGCAGCGCCGATGGGACAAGCGCCACAGGCCTATTTGATCCCTATCTGGGAGCCAGAGACATCGCGGCGCGGGTGCTGCGCCACGTGACGGATGCCTTTCGCGAAGACCCGGTGCGCATCCTGCGCGTGGCGCGGTTTGCGGCGCGCTTCACCGACTTCACGGTGGCGCCCGAGACGATGCAGCTGATGCGCGAGATGGTGCAGCACGGCGAGGCGGACCACCTGGTGGCCGAGCGCGTGTGGCAGGAGCTGGCGCGCGGGCTGATGGAAGAAAAGCCGTCGCGCATGTTCGAGGTGCTGCGCGAGTGCGGCGCTCTGCAGGTGCTGCTGCCCGAGGTGGCGCGCCTGTGGGGCGTGCCCCAGCGGGCGGAGTACCACCCCGAGGTGGACACGGGCGTGCACCTGATGATGGTGCTGGACATGGCCGCCCGCCTGCAATCCCCGTTGACGGTGCGCTTTGCCTGCCTGGCGCACGACCTGGGCAAGGGCACCACGCCCGCCGACGTGCTGCCGCGCCACATCGGGCACGAGGAGCGCAGCGCCGCGCTGCTCAAGGACGTGGCCGAGCGTCTGCGCGTGCCCGTGGACTGCCGCGAGACGGCCGAGGTGGTGGCCCGCGAGCACGGCCACATCCACCGCAGCAACGAGCTGTCGGCCGCCGCCCTGGTGCGGTTGCTGGAGCGCTGCGACGCCATTCGCAAGCCTGCGCGCTTTGCCGACATCCTGCTGGCCTGCGAATGCGATGCGCGCGGGCGCCTGGGGTTCGAGGAATCGGCCTACCCGCAACGCCCCCGGCTCCTGGCCGTGCTGGGTGCCGTGCAGTCGGTGGCCACGCGCGACATTGCCGCGCAGGCGGCGGCCAAGGGCCTGAGCGGCCCGCAGGTGGGCACGCTGATCCACCAGGCGCGGGTGGCGGCGGTGGCGCGGTGGCAACACCCCCGCAGCGAGGCTGACTGACCCCGCGCAAAACGCCGCCACAGCGCGGGCAGAACCCTGCCTACAATCCGCGTCCGCTCGCACCCCCTCCGGGGTGCGCCTCTTGCCAGCCCCGGGGGCGCATTTTCGCGCCCCGCGGCCCTCTCCACGCCTCCATGACCACTGTGCACATCCGCCTGGCCACCCCGGCCGATACCGACACCATCGCCCCGCTGTTTGATGCCTACCGGCAGTTCTACGAGCAGGCGCCGGACCTCGCCGGAGCACGGGCATTCATTGCGGAGCGGCTGGAGCGCGCAGAGTCGGTGATCCTGCTGGCGCAGGACGCGTCCCGGGCGGCAGTGGGCTTTTGCCAGCTGTACCCCACGTTCTGCTCGGTGGAGGCGGCGCCCATCTACACGCTGTACGACCTGTTCGTGGCCCCCACGGCGCGCAAGGCGGGCGCCGGGCGCAGCCTGCTGGTGGCCGCCGAGGCCACGGCCCGCGCCCACGGCAAGGTGCGCATGGACCTGACCACGGCGCACACCAACACCGCCGCGCAGGCGCTGTATGAATCGCTGGGGTGGACGCTGGACACGGTCTTTCGCGCCTACAACAGGCGGGTGGCGGCCTGAGCGGCGGCCCGCCGCCGGGCCTGCGCCGATAGCGGCTACCAGCGCAGCAGGCGCGGCCCCAGCACGGCCCCCAGCGCCGTCGGGAGGGCCATGCCCGCCAGGTACCAGACCGCCAGGAACGGCGCGGCCATCTCGGGGCAATGCAGGGCATACACCAGCGCGCCCAGCGCGCCCGCCAGCAGGCCGGCACCCGCGCCCGTCCAGGCCAGGCGGGTGGGTGCGGCACCCTTCAGGGCCCAGAAGCCCGCGGCCAGCGCAGGCACCGACAGCGCGGCGATATTGAACGGACAGGTGCGCCAGGTGCTGCCCAGGATGAGCGGCACCCGCTCCGCCGCCGTCACCTGCGACAGGGCCAGCAGGGCCAGGGCCCACAGCAGCAGCGGCGGCACCGCCAGCAGCAGCGCCGCAGGCCGCACCGCCATGCCCGGCCGGGCCATGCGGCGCAGCAGCGCCAGCCCGGCGGCGGCCAGTGCAGCGGCAAACACCAGCTTGCCCCAGAACATGGGCTGCGCCAGGGTCGCCGGCAGGTCCGGGCGCAGGCCGAACAGGCCCAGCATCAGCACCCCGGCACCGGCAATGCCCACGGCGGCGGCCACGGCAAACCGTTGCTCTATCGCGGTGGTCCGCACCGGTCCGCCATCAGCGGCCAGCAGGTGGATCAATTCATCGGTTTTCATGCCATTCCTCCTGGGACTTGCGCAAATCAGGACGCGCCAACGACCCGTCGGCCGTGGCGGGGGATTTGCGCAAGCCCTGTTTTGCGTGAGTCATATCCCTGATCCTGGCGGCCAGGGCCTTGAGCCCCCGGTGCACGCCGACCTTGACGGCCGACTCCGACAGCCCCGTGAGGCGCGCCGTCTCGACCACCGACAGACCTTCCAGCTTCACGTACTCGATCGGCAGGCGCTGCTTGTCCGGCAAGGTGCGCAGCAGCTGCCCCAGGTCGCGCCGGGCTTCGGCGGCCTCGCTGTCGCTGCTGGCAAACAGCTCGCTGGCATCGTCCAGCGGGTCGTTGCGCCCTTCCTTCACGGCGTGCGAACGCAGCCAGTCGATGAGCTTGTAGCGCGCAATCGCATGCGCCCAGGCCGTCACCGGCATCTCGGGCCGGTAGGTGTGGCGCTGGTTGTGCACCGCCAGCAGTGTTTCCTGCACCAGGTCCTCCACCTCATCGGGCCGCTGCGCCAGGCGGCGGCGCAGGAAGGCGCGCAGGTGCGCGCTCAGCTCCTTCAGAAAGCGCTGGTAAGCGGCTGCATCGGCATCCAGCCCCTGCAGCAGCAAACCGCGCAGGCGCTCTTCCACAATCTCCATGGCGTCTCCCTGCAGGCAATTCGTATGCCGGGGCCAACGGGTTACAGGCACCGCAAAAAATTTTCTTGCACTGCCACCGCATTTTTTTGCGCAGCGCCGTAACCGGCCCGCCGCACTGCGCGAATTACAACGCAGATCGGGCAGCTGGAATCCACCTTCGTGCAGCGCCCCGGTCGGATGCAACTCTCAACCCTTGGAGATCCCACCATGACCACACGCACCCTCAGCCTCGGCGCCCTGGCCCTTGCCGCCCTGGCCTCTGGCGCCGCCATCGCCCAGACCGCCCCGATGGACGGCGCCAAGCCCGCCATGGAGAAGTGCTACGGCGTCTCGATGGCCGGAAAGAACGATTGCGCCGCCGGCCCCGGCACCACCTGCGCCGGCACCTCGAAGATGGACTACCAGGGCAACGCCTGGAAGTTCGTGCCCGCGGGCACCTGCGCATCGATCAAGACGCCCAAGGGCATGGGTTCGCTGACACCCGCCAAGGCCTGAGGCCATGGCGCTTTCCACCGCCGGCCTGGGCCTCAAGCCCCTGCACTACGACGAGGCGCTGCGGTGCACCGCCCCCGGCCTGTGGTGGGAGGTGCACCCCGAGAACTACCTGGCCGACGGCGGCCCGCGCCTGGCCTGGCTGGAAGCCATCCGCGCGCGCCACCCCGTGGCGCTGCATGGCGTGTCCCTGTCGCTCGCTGCCGATGAACCGCCCGACACAGCGCACCTGGCCCGCCTGGCCGCACTGGCGCGGCGCGTGGAACCCGTCCTGGTGTCCGAACACCTGGCGTGGTCCCGCTGGCGCGGGCAGTACCTGCCCGACCTGCTGCCGTTTCCCCGCACGCACGCGGCGCTGCACCGCATCGCTGGCAACATCGCCCGCACGCAGGACGTGCTGCAGCGGCCCATCGCCATCGAGAACCCCGCGCACTACCTGCACATCGACGGCCACGACTGGGCCGAAACCGAATTCCTGGCCGAGCTGGTGCGCCGCACCGGCTGCGGCCTGCTGCTGGACGTGAACAACGTCCATGTCAGCGCGAGCAACCTGGGCTTTTGCGCGCAGGCGTACCTGGAGGCGTTCCCTCTGCACGCCGTGGCCGAGATCCACCTGGCGGGCCACCACGCCGACCCGGTGCATGGCAACGCCTTGCTCATCGACAGCCACGACGCCCCGGTGGCGCCCGCCGTGTGGGCGCTGTACCAACGCGTGATCGAGCGCACAGGTCCCATCCCCACCCTCATCGAGCGCGATGGCAACCTGCCCGGCTTCAGTGAACTGCTGGGCGAGCGCAACCAGGCCCACCACGCACTCATGGCCGCGCACGCCGGGGAGGCCGCATGCAGCTGACCGAATTTCAGGACGGTTTCTCGGCCGCCCTGCTCGGCACCGGCCGTGCCCCGGCCACCGCGTGGTCAGCGGCCCTGGAGGCCCAGCCCGGCTTTGCCGTGTACCGCAACACCGTGCTCAAGGGCTGCATCGACGCCCTGCAGGCCAGCTACCCCACGGTGTGCCAGCTGGTGGGCGAAGACTGGTTCCGCGCGGCAGCGGGGGTGTATGCCCGTGCGCGGCCGCCCCGTGACGGGCTGCTGATGGACTACGGCGCGGGGTTTGGCGGTTTTCTGGCCGGGTTCGAACCGGCCGCCGGGCTGCCCTACCTGCCCGCGGTGGCGCGCCTGGACCGCTGCTGGACCGAATGCCACCTGGCGGCGGATGCCACCGCCGTGGACCGTGGCTGGTGGGCCCGGCAAGCGCCCGGTGCGCTGCCCGGCATGCGGCTGCGGCCGCACCCCGCAGCGCGCTGGCCCTGGTGCGACGAACACCCCGCCTACGCCCTGTGGCAAAGGCACCGCGATGGCCTGGACATCCCCACGCACCTGGCCTGGGTAGGTGATGGCGGCCTGCTCACCCGGCCCCGGGCCGAAGTGGCATGGCGCCCCCTATCGCGTGCGGGGATGGCCCTGCTGGACGCCTGTGCCGGGGGCCTGCCCCTGGAGGCTGCCGCCACCTGCGCACTGGCCACCGACCCCGCCACCGATCTTGCCGCGCTGATGGGCGCCCTGCTGGACGCGGGCGCCCTGGTCCCGCCCCCTTCACACACAGGCTGAGGAGCCCCCATGGCAACAACCACCCACTTCCCCACCGCCCCCGCCAAGGGCCCCCGCGTGCTGCTGGCACGGCTGGCCGATGCCGCCGCCCGCCTCACCCCGCACGGCCTGCTGGCCCTGGTCAACCGGGTGGCGGTGGCGGGCATCTTCTGGCGATCGGCGCGCACCAAGGTCGAGGGCTGGTTCACCCTCTCCGACAGCGCCTATGCGCTCTTCCGCGAGGAGTACCGGCTGCCCCTGATCGCGCCGGAGCTGGCTGCGCAGATGGCCACCGTGGCCGAACATGTGTTCCCTGTCCTTCTGGTGCTGGGCCTGTGCACGCGCCTGTCCGCACTGGCCTTGCTCGGCATGACGCTGGTCATCCAGGTGTTTGTCTACCCCGATGCCTGGCCCACGCACCTGTCGTGGGCGGGGTTGCTGCTGTACCTGGCGGGGCGCGGCGCGGGCAAGGTGTCGCTCGACCGGGCGCTCGGAATTCGCTGACGCGTGGGCTTTTTTTTAGCCCACCGCCGTCCGCACCCAGCGCACGATGTCCGCCGCGCCGAGCGCCCCCGAGATGCGCGCCACCTCGCGCCCCTGCTGGAAGAGGATCATGGTCGGAATGCTGCGGATCGCATAGCGCGCCGCGATCGCCTGGTGCTCTTCGGTGTCGAGCTTGGCCAGGCGCACGCGCGGCTCCAGCTCGCGGGCGGCCTGCGCGAACGCCGGGGCCATTTGCCGGCATGGCCCGCACCACGGCGCCCAGAAATCGACCAGCACCGGGATGTGGCTTCGGCCCACATGGCGATCAAAAGTGTCGGCGTCGAGCGCAAGCGGCGCGCCCGCGAACAGGGGCTGGTGGCATTTGCCGCAGTCGGGCGCGCTGGCCAGGTCGGCGCCTTGCACGCGGTTGGTGGTGTGGCAGTGCGGGCAGACGATGTGCAGGGCGTCGGTCATGCGGTGGACGTGGTGGGTGGAGGGGTAAGGGGATCGCTTCCTTCTGCACAGTGCGGCCAAGGCGCGGCATTTCAAGCCGCGGCCGGCAACTCTTCGCCCGGCGCAAACCCGCGCACGGCCAGTGGCAGGAAGTTACGCACGATTACCACGGCCAAAGCCCCCTTCCACGGGAGGCGGTTTAGCGCCATCTGCTAAGGTCCTGCCCCATGCAGCTGCTCCCGTTACTGACAACTGCCCATGCGCTTTTTCTCGATTTCGACGGCACGCTGACCGAGTTGGCACCGCGCCCCGAGGCGGTGCGCGTAGCCTCCGGCCTGGTTCCCACACTGGCGTCCCTGCATGCCCATCTGGGGGGGGCGCTGGCCATCGTGACCGGGCGGCCCGAGTCCGACATCGATGGATTCCTCGCGCCGCTGCGCCTGCCGCTGGCCAGCGAACACGGGGCGCAATACCGCCTGGGCGACACCTCCCACCCCGCCATCGAGCCGCCGGACCTGGCGCCCGTCCTGCAGGCCGCGCGGAACCTCGCGGCGCGGCACCCCGGCCTGCTGGTGGAGGCCAAGCGCGCCAGCGTGGCCTTGCACTACCGCCTGGCCCCCCCGCTGGAAGCGTTGTGCCACGACACCCTGGTGCGCGCGATGCAGCATGTGGACGGCGTGGAACTGCTGCGCGGCAAATGTGTCTTTGAAGTCAAGCCCCGTGGAGTCCACAAGGGCCAGGCCATCGTCGACTTCATGACCCAGCCGCCGTTCGCGGGCCGCACGCCGGTCTTCGTGGGCGACGACGTCACCGACGAGGCCGGCTTTGCCGCCGTGCAGGCGCTGGGGGGATGGGGCATCAAGGTCGGCGAGGGGCCGACCATGGCACAACACCGCTGCATGACATCCGCCGCGCTGCGCGGCTGGCTGTCTTCTGCACGCACCACCTGGGAGCGCGAACGATGAACACGCCAGCCACCGAACCCCAGCCCGGGTCCTTGAACCTGGGCATGATTGGCAACTGCGCCATCAGCGCGCTGATCGACGACCACGCCCGCATGGTGTGGTGCTGCCTGCCCCGGTTCGACGGCGACCCGGTCTTCAACGCCCTGCTGCAGCCCGGCGATGAGGGCAGCCACTTCGCCGTCGAACTGGAAGACCTGGCCTCGGCCCACCAGTGGTACGAGCCCAACACCGCGATCCTGCGCACGCAGCTGTTCGACAAGGCGGGCCACGGCATCGAGATCACCGACTTCGCCCCGCGCTTCTACAGCCGCTCGCGCTACTTCCGGCCCATGACGCTGGTACGCCGGGTGCGCCCCATCCAGGGCGCGCCGCGCATCCGCGTGGCGCTCAAGGTGCGCTACGACTGGGGGCAGACGGAACCCCGGATCACGCGCGGCAGCAACCACATCCGCTATGTGGGCGAGGGCATGACGCTGCGCCTGTCCACCGATGCGCCGGTCTCGCACGTGCTGTCGGGCCAGGCCTTCGTGCTCACGCGCGAACACAACTTCCTGCTGGGAGCCGACGAGACGCTGGTGGAGGGCATCGCCGACACCGCCCGCCTGTTCGAGCAGGAAACCACCTCGTACTGGCGCAACTGGACCCGCGCCCTGGCCGTGCCGCTGGAGTGGCAGGACGCGGTGATCCGCGCGGCCATCACGCTCAAGCTCTCGCTGTACGAGGACACCGGCGCCATCGTGGCCGCCATGACCACCAGCATCCCCGAATCCGCCCACAGCGGGCGCAACTGGGACTACCGCTTCTGCTGGCTGCGCGACGCGTTCTTCGTGGTGCGCGCGCTCAACAGCATCTCCGAGGTCGGCACCATGGAGGACTACCTGCGCTGGCTCAGCAACGTGGTGGTGGAAGGCGGCGACGGCCACATCCAGCCGCTGTACGGCATTGGCCTGGAGCACGACCTGCCCGAAAGCCTCGTGCCCCAGCTGGCGGGCTACCGGGGCATGGGCCCCGTGCGCGTGGGCAACCAGGCAGCCGAGCATTTCCAGCATGACGTGTACGGCAACATCGTGCTGGGCGCGGCCCAGGCCTTCCACGACCACCGCCTGCTGCACCGCGCGGGCCTGGCCGAATTCACGCGACTGGAACAGGTGGGCGAGAACGCGGTGCGCGTCTATGGCCAGCCCGATGCGGGCATGTGGGAGCTGCGCACGCGCGCCCGGGTGCACACCTCGTCCGCGCTGATGAGCTGGGCGGCCTGCGACCGGCTGGCCAAGATCGCCGCCACCCTGCAACTGGCAGACCGCGCCAGCCACTGGCAGCAGCATGCGGACCGCATGCGCGCCGAGATCCTCGACAAATCCTGGTGCGAAGCGCGCCAGGCGTTCGCCGAGAGTTTTGGCGGCCATGAACTCGATGCCAGCGTGTTGCTGATGGCCGAGGTCGGCCTCATCGACCCCAGGGACCCGCGCTTCGTGAGCACGGTGGAGGCCATGGAAAAGAGCCTGTGCGACGGCCCGTACATGCGCCGTTATGAAGCGGCCGACGACTTCGGCAAGCCCGAGACGGCGTTCAACATCTGCACCTTCTGGCGCATCGACGCGCTCGCGCGCATCGGCCGCAAGGCCGAGGCCCGCGCCATCTTCGAGACCATGCTGGCCGCGCGCAACCCGCTGGGCCTGCTGTCCGAAGACACGCACCCCGAAACGCGCGAGATGTGGGGCAACTTCCCGCAGACCTATTCGATGGTGGGCGTGATCAACGCCGCCGTGCGCCTGTCCGCGCCCTGGGACAGCGTGATTTGAGGCCGTGTCCGACAGGCGGCGCCCCCCAACCCCGCCGATGATCGGGGGATGAGCCGCCTCGTCGTCGTATCCAACCGCATCGCAGACCCCCGCAAACCCGCAGCCGGAGGTCTGGCCGTGGCACTGGGCGACACTCTCAACCGTACGGGCGGCCTGTGGTTTGGCTGGAGCGGCAACATCGCGGAGGCGGGCACGCCCGGCGAAGGCGAGCTCCAGACCCGCCAGGCGGGCCCCGTGACGCTCGCCACCGTGGACCTGTGCCGCGAAGACCATGACACGTACTACCACGGCTACAGCAACAGCGTGCTCTGGCCGGTGTTCCACTACCGGCTGGACCTGGCGGACTTCAACACCCGCTACATCGCGGGGTACCGGCGCGTGAACCAGATGTTCGCGCGCAAGCTGCTGCCCCTGCTGCGCGACGACGACATCATCTGGGTGCACGACTACCACCTGATTCCGCTGGCCGCCGAGCTGCGTGCCATGGGCTGCAGGCAGCGCATCGGCTTCTTCCTGCACATCCCCATGCCGCCGCCGCTCATCATGGCGGCCATCCCGCAGCACGAATGGCTGATGCGCTCGCTGTTCGCCTACGACCTCGTGGGCCTGCAGAGCGAAGCCGACGTGTCGCACTTCACGCGCTACGTGCGCAATGAAGGCAGTGCCGAGGAGGTGGATGCCCAGCGCCTGCGCGCCTTTGGCGCCACGGTGCACGTCAAGGCCTTTCCCATCGGCATCGACGTGGACGAGTTCACGCGCCTCACGCAGGCCCCCGACGCGGTGGAAACCTACGAGAACATGCGCGACGAGTACTCGCGCCGGCGCCTGCTGCTGGGCATCGACCGGCTGGACTACTCCAAGGGCATACCGCACCGCGTGCGCGCCTACCGCGAGCTGCTCGACCGCTACCCCGAGAACCGCAACAGCGCCACCATGATCATGATCGCCTCGCCCTCGCGCGACGACGTGCATGCCTATGCCGACCTGCGCCAGGAGCTGGAGGGGCTGTGCGGCGCGGTGAACGGCGACTATGGCGAGCTGGACTGGATGCCGGTGCGCTACATCCACCGCATGGTGGCGCGCAAGCGGGTACCGGGCCTGTGCCGCGCCGCCGCCGTGGGCCTGGTCACGCCGCTGCGCGACGGCATGAACCTGGTGGCCAAGGAATACGTGGTGGCGCAAGACCCGGACGACCCGGGGGTGCTGGTGCTGTCCCGCTTCGCGGGGGCGGCCGAGCAACTCAAGGAAGCGCTGCTGGTGAACCCCTACGACACCCAGGGCATGGCCGACACCATCCAGCAGGCGCTGCAGATGCCGCTGGCCGAGCGCCAGGCTCGCCACCAAAAGCTCATGGCCCGCATCCGCGAACATGACGTGCACTGGTGGCGCAGGTCGTTCCTGCAGGCGCTCCAGGCGGCAGGCGACTGAAGCCGCCACGCGCGGCGGCACATTCTGCCCCGGTGCGCGTGCCGCAGGGGGTCAGAGCAACTTCGTGAGCAGGCTCACCACAAAGCTCAGGAGCAGCGTCGACGCCAAGGGCACGTCCCAGTCCCGGCCCAGCCAGCGAAAGCGCAGGTCGCCGGGCAGGCGGCCAAACCCCATGCGCCTGAGCAGGGGCGACAGCCAGCTCAGCAACATCAGAGCCAGGAAGATGACGAGAAGCCAGCGGATCATGCCCACAGTGTAGGGCTGCAGACCCGGTCGCCCCCCCACGGCGCAGGCATGCGGCGTGCCCTCACGGCATCCCGCGCCACGAGCGCCGGGCTGGCGCCGACCCCTTCAGCGCTGCACACCCCAGCGCCGCACCGTCAACCGTTCCAGCGTGTGGAAACCCAGGCTCTCCACCGCCAGGCCGATCAGGATCACCAGCACCAGTCCCGCGAACACCTTGTCGGTATAGAGCTCATTGCGGTTCTGAAAGATGTACCAGCCCAGGCCGCCCTTGCCCGACGAGGCGCCGAACACCAGCTCGGCCGCGATCAGCGTGCGCCAGGCAAAGGCCCAGCCGATCTTCAGGCCCGACAGGATGGACGGCAGCGCGGCCGGCACCAAGATCTGCAGCACATAGCGGATGCCGGTGAGGCCGTAGTTGCGGCCGGCCATGCGCAAGGTCTCGGGTACGGACTGGAAGCCCGCGTACGTGTTGAGCGCCAGCGGCCACAGCACCGAGTGGATGAGCACGAACACCAGGCTGCCCTGCCCCAGGCCGAACCACAGCAGCGCCAGCGGCAACAGCGCGATGGCTGGCAAGGGGTTGAACATGGAGGTCAGCGTGGACAGCAGGTCGCGCCCGAACTGGGTGGACACGGCCAGCGTGGTGAGCACGAAGGCCCCGAGGATGCCCGCGAGGTAGCCCTTGAGCAGCACCGACAGCGAGATCGCCGTCTTGGCGATCAGCTCGCCCGAGGCCAGGCCTTCGACCAGCGCCCTGGCGGTCTGCAGGAAGGTGGGCAGCAGCAGGTCGTTGTCCTGCCAGCGCGCCACCACCTCCCACAGCACGGCCAGCACCGCCAGGATCACGAGCTTGCGCACAAAGGCCTGCTGCCAGATGCGCGCGGCCAGGGGCAGGGGCAACACGGGCGCGATACCGCCCAGCGGCTCCAGGCTGCGCTCGAACTCGGGGCGCACGGGAGGGGTCAGCAGGGAGGCACTCATACGGAAATCTGGAAGGGCAGCGAACCCGCAGGCCGCTGTGGGGGAATGAGCGGCACGCCACCACGGCGGCCAGGTGCCAGAGCTTCGGCATCGGCCTGCACCGACCCCGGCACGGCCCCGGCATCGGGTTCGTCGAACAGCAGGCGGTGGATGCGCTGGGCCGTGGCCTGGAACTCGGTGCCGCCCAGGCTGTGCAGCCCGAACTGGTGGCTGTTGACCTCGGCGCGCAGCCGCCCCGGGTGCGGCGAGAGGATGGCGATGCGGTTGCCCACCACCAGTGCCTCTTCGATGGAGTGCGTGACGAAGATCAGCGTGAAGCGAAACTCGTCCCACAGCGAGAGCAGTTCTTCCTGCATGCGCCGGCGCGTGAGGGCGTCGAGCGCGGCAAAGGGTTCGTCCATCAGCAGCACCTGGGGCTGCATGGCCAGCGCGCGCGCAATGGCCACGCGCTGCTTCATGCCGCCCGAGAGCTGGTGCGGATGCACGTCGGCGAACTTGGACAGGCCCACCTTGTCGATGTACAGAGCCGCGCGTTCGGCCGCCTCCTTGCGGCCCACGCTGCGCGAGGCCAGCAGCGGGAACATCACGTTCTCGCGCACGGTCTTCCACGGGGGCAACTGGTCGAACTCCTGGAACACCACCACCCGGTCGGGCCCGGGCCGCGTGACGGCGCGGCCGTCCAGCAGGATCTGGCCCTCGCTGGGCGCGATGAAGCCGGCGATCGACTTGAGCAAGGTGGACTTGCCGCAGCCCGAGGCCCCGAGCAGCACGAAGCGGTCGCCCGCAAACACGTCGACACCCACGCGGTGCGTGGCGCGCACCACGCGCTCGCGCGTGCGGTAGTCGATGCTCACGCCCTGCACCTGCAGCAAGGCGGCGTTGGGGCGGGTGGGCGCGGCGGAGGCACGGCCCTCGCCCATGGCCCAGCCCAGTGCCAGTGCCTGCGCCTCGTCCTCCAGCGCATTGCGTTCGCTCTGCAGCGGCGGCGAGAAGGGGCCCATGCGGAGGGTGTGCTCGCTCATGCCCGAGACTCTCTCAGTTGCCCGACGCCGTGTGCGCGTCTTCGAAGAAATAGTCCTTGAGCGCGGTCGGCTGGTTCTTGATGGCGCCCACGCGGTGCAGGAACTGGCCCATGCCCAGCGTGTTTTCGGGGCGCACCTTGAACTGCACCTCGGGGTTCTGGATGATTTTGAGCAGCAGGCCCCGGTCGGTATTGCCGCCCGACACCTTGAGGTAGATGTCGGCCGCCTTCTCGGGGTTGGCGGCGACGAACTTCGCGGCCTCGTCGAGCGCATCGACGAAGGCCTTGTAGGTCTTGGGGCTCTCGGCGCGGAACTTCTCCGTGGCGTAGAGCACGGTGGCCGATGCCGGGCCGCCCAGCACGTCGTACGAGTTGAGGACGATCTTCGCCTTGGGGTTGCCGGCCAGCTCCTGCTCCTGGAAGGGCGGGTTGCCGAAGTGGCCGGTGATCTCGGTGCCGCCTTTGATGATGGCGGCCGCCGCATCGGGATGCGGCAGGGCCACCTGGTTCTTGTCCAGGCGGTTGAACTCCTTGTCGCCCCAGAGCTTGGCCGAGGCCATCTGCAGCACGCGCGACTGCACCGAGACACCGACGGCCGGCAGCGCGATGCGGTCCTTGTCGGTGAAGTCGGCAATGGTCTTCACGGCCGGGTTGTTGCTCACCAGGTAGTAGGGGAAGTTGCCCAGCGAGGCCACGCCCTTGACGTTCTGGCGGCCCTTGGTGCGGTCCCACAGCGTGAACAGCGGGCCCACGCCGGCACCGGCGATGTCGATGTTGCCCGACAGCAGCGCATCGTTGACGGCCGAACCGCCCGACAGCTGCAAAAACTCGACCTTGATGTCCACGCCCGCGGCCTTGCCGTGCTTCTCGATGAGCTTGTTCTCCTGCGCCACGTTGAGCAGCAGGTAGACGATGCCGAACTGCTGCGCGATGCGCAGCTGGCCTTCAGCAGCATGGGCCGTGGCGCTCAACCCACCGGCCAGCAGCAGGCCCGTGGCAGCGAGCCACGCGGCGGTCTTGCGGCCGAGGCTTCGGCGGTCAAAACGGTGGTGGGTGGAGGTGGTCATGGAAGTCCTTCAAATCAAAAATCAAACAAAATATGGCCTCAGCGCTTATCCAACAAGCGCTGACAGCTATTAAAAACAGAGCAAACTCAGAAAGGCAGGTCGCCTTCGATCGTGGTTCTGTACAGCTTGCGGCGTTCGGTGTCTGGCGTGCCCGCCGCCAGGTGCATGACAGACCGGTTGTCCCAGAACACCAGGTCGTGCGGCTGCCACGGGTGGCGGTAGGTGAACTCGGGGCGCACGCTGGCGGCGAACAGCTCGGCCAGCAGGGCCTGGCTTTCGTCCTCGGGCAGGCCGACGATGCGCGTGGTGAAGTGCTCGCTCACGAACAGGGCCTTGCGGCCCGTCTCGGGGTGGGTGCGCACCACGGGGTGGATGGAGGGCGCCACCTCGGCGATCTGCGCCTGGGTGAGCTTCGGGCGCCAGGGGCTCCTGGCGCGCAGTTCTTCGTACTTGGCCAGGTAGCTGTGCTCGGCCTGGAGCGGCGCGATGCGCGCCTTCAACGCTTCGGGCAGCGCATCGTAGGCGGCATGCTGGTCGGCGAACAGGGTGTCGCCGCCTTCGCCCGGCAGCTCCTGCGCGTGCAGCAGCGAGCCCAGGCTGGGCTTGTCCTTGTACGACAGGTCCGAATGCCAGTAGTGGCCCGCGTCGCCCAGGCCGATGGGCTGGCCGGCCGCATCCTTGATGTTGGAGACGATCAGGATCTCGGGGTGGTCCGCGAGCTGGAAGTTCTTGAGCACGTGGATCTGCAGCGGCCCGAACAGGCGGCTGAAGTCGATGTGCTGCTGCGGCGTGATGCGCTGGTCGCGGAACACCAGCACATGGTGGTCCAGGTGCGCGCGGTGGATGCGCGCGAAGTCCTCGCGGCCCAGCGGGCGCGACAGGTCCAGGCCCAGCACCTCGGCCCCCAGCGGGCCGGCAGAGCCCGCCACAGTGCGGATCACCAGACCTTGCGGTGGCGCGTCGCCATCGGTGGCGGAAAGGGACGGGAATGACGGAACAGCCGACATGGGAGCCTCGTGGGGAATGGGGACAGGCGTGCCCCGAGGTCTGCACTCTAGGCCGCGTTGCTTATTCAGGGAACGAAGGTTTTCTCAGTTGTTAACAACCAAAACAGCTAACGTGCCCTGTGGCTCCCACCCGCTATGGCGCTCTGCGGCACGCACATGCCATCATCGCCACCGGGCCCACTTCCATCCTTGCCGATGCCTGCGACCTACCACCACACCGTCAGCGGCCAGCGCTGGTCGTTCTGCGACCTGCGCGAGGTGATGGCCAAGGCCACGCCCGCGCGCTCGGGCGACACGCTGGCCGGCATTGCCGCAGGCTCGGCGGTGGAGCGCATGGCCGCGCGCATGTGCCTGGCCGACGTGCCGCTGGCGCGCTTCCTGAACGAGGCGCTGGTGCCCTACGAGAGCGATGAGGTCACGCGCCTCATCATCGACACGCACGACGCGGCGGCTTTTGCGCCCATCGCCCACCTCACCGTGGGCGGGCTGCGTGACTGGCTATTGGCAGCTGACACGGCCGCCCTGACCGCCGTGGCACCGGGCCTCACGCCCGAGATGGCGGCCGCCGTGAGCAAGCTCATGCGCAACCAGGACCTGATCGCCGTGGCGCGCAACTGCCGCGTGGTCACGCGCTTTCGCAACACCCTCGGTCTGCCCGGCCACCTGGCCGTGCGCCTGCAGCCCAACCACCCGACCGACGATGTGCGTGGCATCGCGGCGTCGATGGTCGATGGCCTGCTGTACGGCGCGGGCGACGCGGTGATCGGCATCAACCCGGCGACGGACAGCATCGCTGCCCTCACGGGGCTGGTGCACATGCTGGACGACGTCATCACCAAGCTGCAGATTCCCACGCAGTCGTGTGTGCTCACGCACGTGACGAACACGGTGCAGATGATCGAGCAGGGCGCGCCGGTGGACCTGGTGTTCCAGTCCATCGCAGGCACCGAGAAGGCCAACACCGGCTTCGGCATCAACTTGGCGCTGCTGCGCGAAGCACGCGAGGCGGCCCTGTCCCTGAAGCGCGGCACGGACTTTGGCGATGGCCGGGGCGACAACGTGATGTATTTCGAGACCGGCCAGGGCAGCGCGCTGTCGGCCAACGCCCACCATGGCGTGGACCAGCAGACCTGCGAGGCCCGGGCCTACGGCGTGGCGCGCGCGTTCTCGCCGCTGCTCACCAACACGGTGGTCGGCTTCATCGGCCCGGAGTACCTGTACGACGGCAAGCAGATCATCCGCGCCGGCCTCGAAGACCATTTCTGCGGCAAGCTGCTGGGCGTGCCGCTGGGCTGCGACGTCTGCTACACCAACCATGCCGAGGCCGATTCGGACGACATGGACACGCTGATGACGCTGCTGGGCGTGGCGGGCGTGGCCTTCATCATGGGCGTGCCGGGGGCGGACGACATCATGCTCAACTACCAGAGCACTTCCTTCCACGACGCGCTGTACCTGCGCGAGGTGCTGGGTCTGCAACGCGCGCCCGAGTTCGAGGCCTGGCTGCAGCACATGCACCTGGCCGATGGCGCGGGCCGGCTGCTGCCTGCCGCACAGCAGCAGGCCGCCATTGCGCAGCTGCGGCAGATCGGGATGCGGAGATGAGCGAGCCGGCCCCTATCACCGGCCCTCTGCCCGACCCCTGGGATGACCTGCGCGCCCACACCGCCGCGCGGCTGGCGCTGGGCCGCGCGGGCACGGCCGTCCCCACGCGCGAGCTGCTCCGTTTTGGCCTGGCCCACGCGCAGGCGCGCGATGCCGTGCACCTGCAGCTCGGCGCGGAGGCGCTGGCGGCACAAATCAGGGCGCTGGGCTGCAGCACGCTGCAGGTGGCCAGCGCCGCACCCGACCGCGCCACCTACCTGCTGCGGCCCGACCTCGGCCGGCGGCTTGGCGATGCGGATGCGGAGCGGCTGCGCGGTCTGGGGGACGGCCACACACCCTGCGACCTGCTTGTGGTCGTGGCCGACGGGCTCTCGTCCCTGGCCGTCGAACGCAACGCCGTGCCCCTTGTGGAAAACATCGTGCGCACCGCGCCGCAGGGCTGGCGGATCGGCCCGGTGGTCGTCGCCACCCAGGCCCGCGTGGCGCTGGGCGACGAGGTGGGCGCGCTGCTGGGCGCACGCCTGGTGGCGGTGCTGATCGGCGAACGCCCGGGCCTGAGCTCGCCCGACAGCCTGGGCATCTACCTCACCTGGCACCCGCAGGTGGGCCGCAGCGATGCCGAGCGCAATTGCATCTCCAACGTGCGGGCCGAGGGGCTGGCGCCGTCGGCTGCCGCAGCACGCCTGTGGTGGCTGTGCCAGGAGGCCCGGCGCCTGGCCCTGACGGGCGTGGGCCTGAAGGACCGCAGTGATGGCGTGGTGGTGGGGAGCGCGGCAGGCAAGGTGTTGCCCGGCGGGCCCGCCACGGCCTGACTACAGCCGGTGCGACCGGTCCCCGTGCACGAACCCCACGGGCTCCCACGCCTCGCCCGCGCCGAGGGCCAGCACCTTGAACAGCTCGCCCATTTCATGTTCCATGATCAATTTGGCCGCTATCGCCCGCTGTGCTTGCGGTAGTTGCTCCATTTTTTGCAGCAACCCGCAGTTGATGAGGAAGTGCGCCTGCGTGGTGTAGCCCAGCACGTTCAACCCGGCCTCCTGCGCGGCCAGGGCCATGGCGGTGAAGTTGACATGGGCGGTGATGTCCTTGCGCCCCACTTCCACCAGCGGGTCGCCATCGGCCTGGTGGCCTTGGTGGCACATCACGGTGCCCATGTGGCGCTGGGGGTGGTAGTACTCGCTCTCGCCAAAACCGTAGTCCAGCAGGAAAGCCGCGCCGCGCGTGAGCCGGTCGGCCAGCGTGCGGATGAAGCCCTCGCCCTGGGTGTGGATCTCGGTCAGGTAATCCTGCGGGCCGTCGATGTCGACGGGCGGGCGCAGGCCGGTGGGGACGTCGGCCCAGGCAAAGCTGCCGTCAGCCTGCACCACCACGCCGCGCTCGTGCCACGCCCCATTCTGCTGGCCGCCGTGGCGGGCGAGCAGTTGCACGGGCATGGCATCGAGCACTTCGTTGCCCACCACCACGCCGCTGAATTGGTCGGGCAGTGCATCCACCCAGCGCAGCTTGTCGGCATGCGCCACCAGCTTGGCCTGCTGGCGAGCCCGCAGGCTGCCCGACAGATCGACGATGGTGTAGCGCCGCACCTGGTCGCCCAGGGCATCCAGCAGTTGCAGCGCCAGCGCGCCTGAGCCCGCGCCAAACTCCCACACCTCGGAGGTACCAGTCTGCGCCAGGGCCTCGCCCACCTGCACGGCCAGCGCCTGGCCGAACAGCGGGGTCATCTCAGGTGCGGTGACGAAGTCGCTGCCGGACTCGGGCATGGCGCCGAACTTGGTGGAATCGTTGGCGTAATAGCCCAGGCCCGGGGTGTACAGGGCCAGCGCCATGAAGCGGTCAAAACCCAGCCATCCCCCCTCGGCGGCAATGGCCTGGGCAATGTGCTGGTGCAGGGCGGTCGTTAAACTGTCGGGTCTTTGGGTCACGGCCCGCATTGTCTCCCACCCCACATGTCTCACCCCGCCCCCGCACGCACCGTTCTGGTCACAGGCGCCGCCAAGCGCCTGGGCCGCAGCATTGCGCTGGCCCTGGCGGCGGGGGGCTGGCAGGTGGCGGTGCACTACCGTTCATCCAAGCAGGATGCTATCGATACCGTAGCTGCTTGCGCACAGCTGACAAGCGCCAGCGCCCATTTTGACGCTGATTTCGAGGACGAGGCCGCCGTGCGTGGCCTGCTGCCCCGCGTGGTGGCGCACTTTGGCGGCGTGGATGCGGTGGTCAACAGCGCCTCGCTGTTCGAGCATGACAACGCCGCCACCTTTGGCTTTGCCGCGCTCGAAAAGCACCTGCGCAGCAACACCGCCGCCCCCGTGCTGCTGGCCCAGGCGCTGCACCAGCACGTGGCCGACCGCGTTGCCAAGGGCGAGGCCGACGCGCAGGGCGCCGTGGTCAACCTGCTGGACCAGAAGCTCTGGAACCAGAACCCCGACTTCGTGAGCTACACGCTGTCCAAGGCGGCGCTCGAAGCCGCCGGCACCATGCTGGCGCTGGCCCTGGCACCGCGGGTGCGCGTGGTCGGCGTGGCTCCCGGCCTCACGATCACGAGCCACATGCTGGCGCAGGAAAAGTTCCAGCAGCTGCATGCGCTGAGCCCGCTGGGCCGATCGTCCACGGCCGAGGACGTGGCAGCGACCGTGAAATTCGCGCTGGAGAACCGCTCGATCACCGGCACCACGCTGCTGGTCGACGGCGGCCAGCACCTGATGAAGTTCGAGCGCGACTTCTCCATGATGTGAGCACATGCTCACGCAGAAAGCATCCATCCATGAACAACGCCGCTGGCACCCAGATCCTCACGCTCACCGGACTGCGCTTTGACGCCAACCTGGGCATCCTGTCGCATGAGAAGACGACGCCGCAGCCCATCCAGGTGGATGCCGAGCTGAGCCTGGGCGTGCAGCCGCTCACGCCGCGCGACGACGACATCCTGCATGTACTGGACTACCGCAAGGTGCGCCAGATCATCATCGACGAATGCCGGGCCGAACATGTGAACCTGCTCGAGAGCCTGATCGGCAAGCTGGCCCACCGCCTCATGCAGCTGCCCGGCGTGCTGGGCGTGCGCGTGAAGATCGCCAAGCTGGAGATTTTTGATGACTGCGAAGTGGCGATTCGCGTAGAGACAGGACAGTGGTGAGCAAGCGCAGCACTCTTTTTTGGAGCTTGATTCTCGCCCTGGCATGCACCGGTCTGATGTTCGTCCGGCTCTCCCACATACGCCATGCCATCGTTCTTGCCACCGACTGCCGCCATTGCGGCTGGAGCTGGGAAGCCCCAGCTTACGATGCGGGAGTTTTTGGACTGCTGGTGCTTCTGCTAGGGTTTGCCGGAGTACTACCTCGCTGGGCCCGGCCTTTGAAGGCCGCCGTGGGAGGAGTGATTCTCCTGCTTTACAGCACGGACGTTTTTGTTGCCGATCTGCTGAACATTCGCCTCGACATCGCCGACATCATCAAATATGCGGACGATGTAGAACTGAACAAAACCGTGGCCCTACCCCACTTCGCGTCACCATCTGGGGCGGCGCTGTTCACCTTGACCTTGGCGGGATGCCTCGCATTCTGGGTGTTGGCGCTGCGCATGCGCCATGGCGCCAAGCATTTGGGCGTGTTCACGGTGGCGGCGCTGGGCCTTCTCGCGGCCCGCACCCTCCCAGCCACGACGCCCTACGCTGCTGGGCAGGTCTACACGGACTACATCACCAACAATCTCCCCAGTGGCATCGACACGCCCTACACACCGCAAAAGCGCGCAGAGTTGGAGCGTCAGGCACCGCCCGCGCAAACATGCGCCAAGCCCCGGCATGCACCTCGCCCCGTGATCCTGCTGGTGGTCGAATCACTTTCGCTTTACCACAGCAAGAAGTTTTCCGGCATCGAAGACTACACCCCAGAACTGGACACCATCGCGAGCAAATATGGTCATCTGGAGTCCTTCTATGCCAACGGGTTTTCCACCGACGGCGGGCTGATTGCGCTGCTGACCGGCTATGCCCCCATTCCCAACATCAACCGTTACCACAGTATCGACATTTACCAAGGGTATGACAGCCCAAAGCAGGATATGTTGGGCCCGCTGCAGGCGGCAGGTATTCCAACGTCGTATTTTTCGACTTCCGACCTGGGGTTTATCGGCATGGGGGACTGGCTGAAAAAACTCCAGTTCTCGTATATCGAAGGGCCCGAACACCCCTTTTACAACAGCATGCCCCGGGGCTCGTTCAATGATCCTGGAGACGAAGCCCTATACCAACGCTACCTGCAGTGGTTTGATCACGAACGCGCTCCTGGGCCTTTTTTCTCGGTGATACAAACCATCACCACCCACCCGCCCTTCGTGATCCCGGGCTCCAGTCAGCATGGCGAGGAGGCTGCGGTGCGGTACGCGGACCGCGCCCTGGGTCACTTCGTGCGCCAGCTGGAAAAGCGGGGCTTTTTGGACCAAGGCATTCTGATCATCATGGGGGACCACCGAAGCATGACCATTCAGCGCCCCGGTGAGGCCAGGACCATTGGACCTGCGGCGCATGCGCGGGTTCCGGCCGTCATCGCTGGCGTTGGCTACCGAGGCATCGGCAGCATTGCCGGGCAATGGCAACAGGCAGACCTCGTTCCATCGGTGCTGTCCACCCTGGGCATGCGCTCATGCACCAGCGATTTTCAAGGCCGCTTTGTCGAGCCTCGGCAGCAGCCAAGGTACATCTTTCACGCACAAGGAATGGAGAGAGACCGCGTGCTGATCAAGGTCAAGGACGAGCCTGATCTGCTGTTCGTGCAGCTGGACGGCGATCGCACACACTGGGTACGCCCACCCGATCCGCCCACAGCGCATCACGGCGTCATTGCCGAAATCAATCGACAGAGAGCGCGCGTCCCCCCGGCGGAGGCCAATCTGGCGGCGGGGTTCTTGCGCTGGAAAGGCCTGATGCCCTGAAGGCCGAAGGGCGATAATCCCGCCATGCTTCCTACCGCCCAGTCCGCCTCCGTTAGCCTGCCAGAAGGCATCCCTGCGCCACTCAAGATCGAGCGCGAAACCCACAAGCTCGAGAAGCGCCTGTGCCGCGAGGTCGGCAAGGCCATCGTCGACTTCAACATGATCGAGGAAGGCGACAAGGTGATGGTCTGCATGTCCGGCGGCAAGGACAGCTATGCCCTGCTCGACATCCTGCTCAAGCTCAAGGCGCGGGCGCCCATCCATTTCGACCTGGTGGCCGTCAACCTCGACCAGAAGCAGCCCGGCTTTCCCGAGCACGTGCTGCCCGAGTACCTCCGGAGCACCGGCGTGCCGTTCCACATCGAGAACGAGGACACGTACAGCATCGTCAAGCGCCTGATCCCCGAGGGCAAGACCACCTGCAGCCTGTGCAGCCGCCTGCGCCGGGGCATCCTGTACCGCGTGGCCGACGAGCTGGGCTGCACCAAGATCGCGCTGGGCCACCACCGCGACGACATCCTGCAGACCCTGCTGCTCAACATGTTTTTTGGCGGCAAGATGAAGAGCATGCCCCCCAAGCTGGTGAGCGACGATGGCAGGCACGTGGTGATCCGCCCGCTGGCCTACGTGGCCGAGAAGGACACCGCCCGCTGGGCCGCGCACCGCGACTTCCCCATCATCCCCTGCAACCTGTGCGGCAGCCAGGAGAACCTGCAGCGCAAGCAGGTGGGCGAGATGCTGCGCGAGTGGGAGAAAAAATTCCCCGGCCGCGTGGAGAACATGTTCAACGCCCTGCAGAACGTGGTGCCCTCGCACCTGCTCGACGGCGGCCTGTACGACTTCAAGAATGCCAAGGCCACGGGCGTGGCGAACGAGGACGGCGACAAGGCCTTCGACAAGGAGGAGTTCTCGGCGCCGGCGCCCTCGCTGCCGGGTGTGCAGGTGGTCCAGCTGTCGTGAACCTCCCGGGTGCCGCAGCACTCTGACGGGAATCCCTTTTCCTTCCGCCCAGGAGGCTTCACCATGACGCGCCGATGGATTTCCACCCTGTTCCTGCATGCGGCCGCGGCCGTCCTGATGGGCTGCAGCAGCGCCCCCCGGATCGTCGAGGGCCAGGTGCAGAGCTTTTCCACCCTGGCGGCCCTGCCCACGCCCGCCACCTACCGCATCGAGCGCCTGCCATCGCAACAGACGCCGTCGTTCGACCCGATCGCCACCCTGGCTGACCAGGCGCTGGCGCGCGCGGGCCTGCAGCGCGACGAGACCGCCCCCCGGCTGCTCGTGCAGATCGGCGCCCACGCCGACGCCGTGCCGCGCCACGACCCCTTCCGTCCGTACGGCCCCTACGGCCCCTATCCCTGGGGTTTTGGCGGCTGGTACGGCCGGGGCTGGGGCATGCAGGGCGCCTGGCGGTTCAACGAACCCACGCCCCTGCACCGCCGCGCGGTCAGCATCGTGCTGCGCGACGCGGCCACGCAGGCCGTGGTGTACGAGACCTCCGCCGTGCACGAGGACGTGTGGGTGAGCGACCCGGCCGTCTATGGCGTGCTGTTCGATGCCGCGCTCAGCGGATTCCCCAAGCCGCCCGGCGGGGTACGCCAGGTGCGGCTGCCGCTGGCGCCGCCCGCGCCCTGAAGAACGCTCACCAAACACTGTTTCATTTCCGCCCGCCCGCCCACACACACCGCCACCTGCATGCACGCCACCCGCATCGTCGCCATCCGCCACGGCGAAACCGCCTGGAATGTGGACACCCGCATCCAGGGCCACCTGGACATCCCCCTCAACGACACCGGCCTGTGGCAGGCCGACCAGGTCGCCCGCGCCCTGGCGGGCGAGTCGATCGCCGCCATCTATACCAGCGACCTTCAGCGCGCCCAAGCCACGGCCCAGGCCGTGGCCCGCGCCACCGGTGCGCCCCTCACGGCGGAGCCCGGCCTGCGCGAGCGCAGTTTCGGGCATTTCCAGGGGCGCACCTTCTCGCAGATCGAGGCCGAGCTGCCCGAAGATGCCCTGCGCTGGCGCAAGCGCGATCCGCACTACACGCCCGAGGGCGGCGAATCGCTGGTGGCGCTGCGCGAGCGCATCGAGCGCACCGTGACGGCCCTGGCCCAGCAGCATGTGGGCGAGCAGGTGGTGATGGTGGCGCACGGCGGTGTGCTGGACGTGCTGTACCGCCTGGCCACCCGCCAGGACATCCAGGCGCCGCGCACCTGGCAACTCTCCAACGCGGCCATCAACCGGCTGCTGTGGACCCCGGATGGCCTGACCCTCGTGGGTTGGGCCGACACCCAGCACCTGGACAACGCAGCGCGCGATGAAACCCATTCCTGACGCCCTCCAGGCCACCGTCGGCCTGCGGGTGGACCTGATCGACACCCCCTCCCTCGTCATCGACCTGGACGCCATGGACCGCAACATCCAGCGGATGGCCGACTTCGCGCGCAAGCACCAGGTGCGCTGGCGCCCCCATGCCAAGCTGCACAAGAGCGCCGAACTCGCGCTGCAGCTGCAGCGCGCGGGCGCCCAGGGGGCGTGCGTGCAGAAGGTCGCCGAGGCCGAGGCCCTGGCGGCGGGCGGCGTGGACGACATCACCATCACCAACCAGGTCATCGCCATGCCCAAGCTGCACCGCGTGGCACGGCTGGCGGCCCTGCTGGCGGCACGGGGGGGCCGCCTGGGCCTGGCGGTGGATCACCTGGAGGGCATCGAACGCCTGAACGAGGCGATGGCGCAATCCGGCAGCGACGCGGGCATCGACGTGCTGGTCGAGATCGACGTCGGCCAGGGCCGCTGCGGCGTGCCGCCGGGCGAGGCCGCCGTGCCGCTGGCACTGGCCGTGGCGCGCAGCCCCCGCCTGCGTTTTGCGGGGCTGCAGGCCTACCACGGACGTGCCCAGCACCTGGCCAGCACGGTGGGCCGCAGGGAGGCCATCGCCGCCGTGGTGCGCGCCGCGGAACACACGCGCCAGCTGATCGAGGCCGCCGGCGTGCCCGTGCCGCTGGTCACGGGCTCGGGCACCGGCACGCTGGTGCACGAGGCGGCCAGCGGGGTGTTCGGCGAGCTTCAGGCGGGATCCTTCCTGTTCATGGACGCCGACTACGCGCGCAACGAACGCGAACCCGCGCAGCCCCCGTTCGAGCACGCGCTTTTCATCAAGACCCAGGTGGTATCGGTGCGCGACACCCATGCGGTGTGCGACGCGGGCCACAAGAGCCACGCCATCGACTCCGGCCTGCCCACCGTGGCCCTGCTGCCCCCGGACCGCGCGCTGCGCTTTTCCAATGGAGGCGACGAACACGGCGTGCTCCACGCCGATGGCCCCAAGGCCCGCCTGCCCGCGCTGGGCCGCATGCTGTGGCTCATCCCGGGGCACTGCGACCCCACGGTGAACCTGCACGACTTCATGACCGGGGTGCGCGGCGGCCTGGCCGCGGGCGTGGTCGAGCGCATCATCAGGGTTGATGCCAGAGGCGCATTGACCTGATTGGGGCAAGAATGCTGCGGCATGAGCGCCGCACCGGGCCGCGCCAGCCAGCTCGCACCGCAATGCGCAGCACCGAGGTAATCCAGTGAGCCCCAGCCAGATCATCGTTCTCGCCACCCCCGTCTTCTTCCTGCTGATCGCCATCGAGCTGGTGGTGGGCTACCGGCGCCGGCGCAATACCTACCGGCTGGCCGACGCGGTCAGCAGCATCAGCCTGGGGATGCTCAGCCAGACGAGCGCCGTGTTCACGCGGCTGCTGCGCATCGGCATCTACACCGCCCTGTTCGAGCACGTGGCCCTGTGGCGCAACGACGCGTTCTGGACCAGCCTGCCCGGCTGGCTGCTGGCGCTGGTGTTCTACGACCTGTGCTACTACTGGCTGCACCGCATGGGGCACGAGTCGGCGGTGCTGTGGGCGGCGCATGCCGTGCACCACCAGAGCCAGGACTACAACCTGTCCACCGCGCTGCGCCAGACCAGCTCTGGCGCAGCGCTGGGCTGGATCTTCTATGTGCCCATGGCGCTGGCGGGCGTGCCGCCGCTGGTGTTTGCGGTGGTGGCGCTCATCGACCTGCTCTACCAGTTCTGGGTGCACACCGAGCAGGTGGGGCGCCTGGGCTGGTTCGACCGCTGGTTCTGCAGCCCCAGCAACCACCGCGTGCACCATGCGGTGAACGACGCCTATCTCGACAAGAACTACGGCGGCATCCTCATCGTGTGGGACCGCCTGTTCGGCACCTTCAAGGACGAAGACGACCAGGACCGCTGCGTGTACGGCACGCGCGGCCTGCTCAACAGCTGGGACCCGCTGTGGGCCAATGCCCAGGTATACGCGGGCCTGGCGCACGACAGCTGGCATGCGCGCAGCTGGGCCGACAAGCTCCGGGTGTGGCTCAAGCCCCCGGGCTGGCGGCCCGCCGATGTGGCAGAGCGTTTTCCCAAGCCCCCCTTCAGCATGGCGCAGATGCAGCTGTACCACCCGCCGATGGCACGCGCGGTGCAGTGGTTCGCGCTGGTGCAGTTCGCGCTGCTGCTCACGGGGGTGGCGGCCTTTCTGTGGCAGGCCGACAGCGCGCCGCTGGCCAGGAACGCCGTCTGGTTCGCCACGCTGTTGGTCGCGCAGTGGGCGCTGGGCGCGGTGATGCAGGGGCGCATCGGCATGCTGATGGCCCTGGTGCTGCAAAGCGGCGCGCTGGCCACGGCCACCAGCGCGCTGGGGTTCGTGCAGTGGCACTGGGTGTTCAAGCCGCTGACCATGGTGATTGCTATTGTCTTGGTAGCTGCCAGCGCTTACCAGTCAAGCGACAGGGGCAGATTTGCATCAAAAACCCTGGCACTGCTGGGTGCCGCGCTGGCAGGGTCGCTGGCGGGCGATGTGTTTCTGATGTTCGAGGGCTTTTTCATCCCCGGACTGGTGAGCTTCCTGGTGGCCCATCTGTTCTATGTGGCGCTGTTCAAGACCGGGCAGCGGTGGTTTCCGCACCGCGGCGCGCTGGCGGGCACGCTCGGTGTCGGCGTGGCGATGTATGCCTTTCTGTGGATGGGCGGGTTGCCCGCCGCGCTGCGGGGGCCGGTGGCAGCCTATGTGCTGGTGATTGCACTGATGGCCGCGCAGGCCATCGGTCGGGCCAGCGTGCTGCGCGATGGAGCGTCGGTGCTGGTGGCGGTGGGGGCGGTGTTCTTCATGCTCAGCGATTCCCTGCTGGCCACCCACCGCTTCGTGCAGCCCCTGCCGTGGTCGCAGGTGTGGGTGCTGGGCACCTACTACGTGGCGCAGGCGTGCATCGTGGCGGGGGTGCTGAAGGCGTTGCTGGTGCCTGCGCTCGAGGCCACGGTGCCTGACAGCCCGCCGGTCGTTGTTGCTTCTGTTCCTGTCGTGGCTAATGCGACCACGTGCGGGCCAGCGCTGCGGCCGGAATGTACGCCGCACCCGCAATGAACAGCACACCGGCGAGGGTGAACGAGCCGGCGCTCAGCAACCACAGCAGGGTGTCGGCGTTGTACCAGCCAGGCCGCGCCTGCAGCAGGGCGGCCATGGCCGCTTCCTGCACGGCAATCAAGCCCCGCCCGGCGGTGTAGTGGTACACGGCGCCTCCCAGGGCCCAGAAGCCGGTCAGCACCAGCGCCAGGCCATAGAAGGCGTACCCGGTGCGCCACCGCTTGGTGGAGCCTGCCGTGCACCACACCCCCAGGCAACCGGCCAGCACCGCACCGGCCACCAGCCAGGCCTGCAGGCGGTCGCTGGCCACCGGCAGCAGCCAATGCCAGGCCCAGGGCAAGGGCGCCAACAGCCATTCCGATTGCGCGGCCAGCCCCGGCCAGCGCTGCGCAGGCAGGTCCATGGAGAAGCGCGGCCTGTCCACCATCCACAGCACAAAGGTCACCGGCACCAGCACGGCGAACAGGATGTAGGCGCTGGCACGCCACACCAGCAGGCGGTGCGACCACGCGGCGGTCGTCCTGCCCCGCCTGTGGCCGTCGATCAGGTGCAGTGCCAGGCCTGCCACCAGTGCGGCCTCGGCCACCGCCGCGCACACGGCGACGCGGCCGCGCAGGTCGGCAAAGCCTTCCAGCACAAAGATGGACAGCTGGCCATAGATGAGCGCGCCCAGCGCATGCAATGCGACCGTGCCCGCCAGCAAGGCCACGGCGCAGGACCGCAGGAACTGTTGCTCGGGCACGGTCACGGGTCCGTCCGACCCCGCCCAGCCCCGCGCAGCGCGCGTCCGGGCCTCGGCGCGCAACTGGCGGCGTCGGTCGCTCTTCTTGGGATGCTTGCGCGGTGTTGCCATGGCGGTGCTGCGCGGCCTGGGCGGCGGCGGACGTGAAGGTCGGTAGGAGGCTTCTCAGGCGCCAAACAACCCCGGCGCCCCGGCGCTGGGCGGCGCCACCCCCAGGTGCCGGAATGCCGCCAGCGTGGCGATGCGCCCGCGCGGCGTACGCTGCAAAAAACCTTGCTGGATGAGATAGGGCTCGATCACGTCCTCGATGGTGCCGGCCTCTTCGCCAATGCTGGCGGCGATGTTGTCCAGGCCCACGGGGCCGCCGTCAAAGCGGTGGATCACGGCTTCGAGCAGCTTGCGGTCCATCACGTCAAAGCCCTGCGGGTCCACGTCCAGCATGGCCAGCGCCTTGTCGGCAATGCCTTTGGTGATGCGGCCGTCACCCTTGACCTCGGCATAGTCGCGCACGCGGCGCAGCAGCCGGTTGGCGATGCGCGGCGTGCCGCGCGAGCGGCGGGCGATCTCGAAACCACCTTCGTCGTCCATGGGCGCGTTGAGCAAGCCAGCGCTGCGCTTGACGATGCGCGCCAGCTCTTCGGATGTGTAGAACTCCAGCCGCGCCACGATGCCGAAGCGGTCGCGCAGCGGGTTGGTCAACATGCCCGCGCGCGTGGTGGCGCCCACCAGGGTGAAGGGCTGCAGGTCGAGCTTGATGCTGCGCGCCGCGGGCCCTTCGCCGATCATGATGTCGATCTGGTAGTCCTCGAGCGCGGGGTAGAGGATTTCCTCGACCACGGGCGAGAGGCGGTGGATCTCGTCGATGAAGAGAACGTCGTTCTTCTCCAGGTTGGTGAGCAGCGCCGCCAGGTCCTTGGGCTTTTCGAGCACAGGGCCGCTGGTCTGGCGCAGGTTCACGCCCAGTTCGGCCGCGATGATGTGGCTGAGCGTGGTCTTGCCCAGCCCCGGCGGGCCAAACAGCAGGACATGGTCGAGCGCCTCGCCGCGCTTCTTCGCCGCGCCGATGAAGATCTCGAGCTGCTCGCGCGCCTTGGCCTGGCCCACATACTCCTGCAGGAGCTTGGGGCGCAGGGCGCGTTCAATGGCTTCTTCCTGGGGCGATGCGGGCGCGGCGGAGATCACGCGTTTGGAGGGCGCAGGGGCGAAATCGTCGGTCTGGATGGTCATCTTTTTGTGTGCGCTCTCGCCGTCTCCGGCATCAGGAACCGGGCATCAACCAGGTCTTGAGAGCCAGCTTGAAAGGCAGGTCGAAGCGCCCGTAGTGGTCAAGGCCCGTGGGCGCCGCGCAACTGGACGATCCGCCGTAGAGCTGGCCGACCAGGTACCGCCTGGAGCCGATGGTGAAGAACAGGCCGGAGCCGCTGCTGCCGCCCTCTGTCGTGCCCTCCGTCCATCCCACCGCGTAGAACTTTCCGTCCTGCTGCGTTTCGGGGAAGCACCGTTCGCCGCTGCAATAGCTGAACTGGGCCACCGAGCCAGCGCTCGTCTTTTGCAGGTCGCCACGGGGATGGTGGATGCCTACCACGGCGGCGGAGGTGTTCACGGACCCGACGTACGAACCCGCATACACAACGCCCTGCGGCGGCGCGCTGTTCAGGCGCATGAAGGACGTGTCAGTCTGCGAGTCGGCAAACAGCAGCTCTGCGCCGCCCCTGACCTTTTGCGTACCGGGATTTGCGGTAGCGTTGTTGCAGGCCGACGAGCGGTAGAACCAGTCGGTGGTGAGGGACGATGCGACCGTCTGGGTGGAAATGCAGTGGTGCGCCGACAGGAAGTGCGGCTTCTTGCTCGACGGGGCGTCGTTGAGCAAGGTGCCCGTGCACAGGAAACTGCCGCCCTCGACGACAAACACCATGCGCGCCACCGATCGGCTTTCGGCGCTGAGTTCGGGCTTGCAAGATACGTCGATGTTGCAGGTGCCGGATTCACCCACCTTGGCAAAGCTTGCGGCCGTGGCCTGGTCGGGCGACACGAAGAAGTGCGAGAGCATGGGCACCGCGATGTCCAGTTCCTGCTCCAGCCGCGCGGCCACGGGAACCTCCAGCTCCAGCGTGGTCTCGGCCCCGCCAAAATCCGGACTCCAATAGGTGCGTGCCGCATCGCCGGTGTCGCCGGCATCCAGGTTGCGCTGGATGCTGCGCAGCACTTCGGCGTCCGAAACCTGCACCGAATCGCCGCCGGCCTGGGCGTAAAACCGCAGCACCGTACCAGCGGGCAGTTGGCGCACCACCAGCCCCAGCCGGACGCCGAGGGCGCCCTCTGCTGTGAAACTGATGGCGGCCCGCTGCAAGCCCGCACCTACCGGCTGCCAATTGAGCTGGCCCATCAGGTCGCGCGCCTTGGCGGTGGCCGCCACCGGGCGGGCCACACCAATCTGCTGGGGATCACCCTTGGTGAGCCCCGCGGGTTGCATGGCCTTCTTCACGAGGGCCTGGGTGTCGCCTTCCAGCGGGCCGAGGCGGATGGACGTCGCCTGCACGGCGGTGCCGCTACGCACTGCGACCTTGGCTCCGGCGCTGCTGGCGGATTTGGGAAGCCCCGTGTCGAGCGGCTCGATACGGTCGGTGCTCACCGGCGTTGGCGTGACGGGAACGGTGGGGGTGGTAGGCTGTTCCGGGCCGGCCGGGGTGGTCGGCACCGGGGGCGCTGCAGGTGAATCCCCCCCGCCGCCGCCGCCACAAGCCGCCATGGCCAGCGCGACCAGCAGTCCGGCAAATTTGAACGAAGCGCGATACGTCATCTCGGTTATCCCTCCGGTTGAACCCGTTACTTGGCCAGCGCCTTCAGCGCCAGCTTGATCCCGTCACTTACCCCTACGTCCGCCGGCAGCGCCTTGAGCGCCGCCGCGGCTTCCTTGTCGTTGTACCCTAACGCCAGCAATGCCTGGAGGATATCCGCCTGCGCGTCGCTGGTGGCGCCACCGTGCACGGCCCCCATGTCGGCCCCCAGCTTGCCCTTGAGCTCCAGCAGCAGCCGCTCGGCCGTCTTCTTGCCGATGCCCGGCACCTTGACCAGGCGGCCCGCTTCCTGCAGCGTGATGGCCTGCGCCAGGTCGGCCACACCCATGCCGGACAGGATGGACAGCGCAGTGCGCGGCCCCACGCCCGAAATCTTGATCAACTCGCGAAATGCCTGGCGCTCCGGCGCCGTGGCGAAGCCATACAGCAGCTGCGCGTCCTCGCGCACAATGAACTGGGTGAGCAGGCTCACCCGCTCGCCCACGGCGGGCAGGTTGTAGAACGTGCTCATGGGCACATTCACCTCATAGCCCACGCCGTGGCAGTCCAGCAGCACCTCGGGGGGATTCTTCTCCAGCAGGGTGCCGGTCAATTTGCCTATCATTGATGTCCTTTGACGCCGCTGGCATGACACCCTGCGCCGTCGTTCTTGCTGTTTTTCCGTTGCCTGACTGGAATTATCCGCGTGATCCTGCGCCACACCTTCACCCCCCACAACAACACCCGGCTCACGCACCTGTGCGGGCCGGCCGACGCGCACCTGCGCACCATCGAAGTGGCCCTGCAGGTGAGCATTGCGCACCGCCATGAGCAGTTCAAGGTCGATGGCCCCAAGGCCAGGGCGACGCAGGCTATGGAACTGCTGCAGGCCCTGTACGAAATGGCGGAACGCCCCATCACCGAGGACTACCTGCAGCTCATGCTGGCGGGTGATACCGCTCTGGTGGAGGCGCCCGAGGGCGCCATCGTGCTCAACACCCGCCGAGCCGACCTGCGCGGCCGTACGCCCACGCAGAACCTGTACCTTGAAAACATCGCCAGCCACGACATCACCTTCGGCATCGGCCCCGCGGGCACCGGCAAGACCTACCTGGCCGTGGCCTGCGCCGTGGATGCGCTGGAGCGCAGCGCCGTGCAGCGCATCGTGCTCACCCGCCCGGCGGTCGAGGCCGGCGAACGCCTGGGCTTCCTGCCCGGCGACCTGGCGCAGAAGGTGGACCCCTACCTGCGCCCGCTGTACGACGCGCTGTACGAACTGATGGGCTACGACAAGGTGCAGAAGGCCTTCGAGCGCAACGCACTCGAAATCGCGCCGCTGGCCTTCATGCGGGGCCGCACGCTGAACAATGCCTTCGTGATCCTGGACGAGGCACAGAACACCACGCCCGAGCAGATGAAGATGTTCCTCACCCGCATCGGCTTTGGAGCCAAGGCGGTAGTCACGGGAGATGTGAGCCAGATCGACCTGCCCAAGGGCGCGATGAGCGGCCTGATCGACGCCGAGCGCGTGCTCAAGCGGGTGAAGGGCATTTCCGTCACCCGCTTCACCTCCGCCGACGTGGTGCGCCACCCGCTGGTCGCGCGCATCGTGGATGCATACGACGCGCCACGCCGTGCGGCGCCCGCTGCGCGCCGCTGAGCATTTGCTCCTGTTTCTATAGCTATCTGCGCCTTCCAATCAAGCGCCTGAGGCCCCAATGCCCTTGAACCACCTCTCCCTGTCGTTGCAATTCGGCGCATTTGACGGCGCGGCGGCACACCGCGCCGTGCTGCCACGCCACAAGGTCACGCGCTGGATTCGCCACGCCCTGGCCACCGACGCCGAGATCACCGTGCGCATCGTGGGTGAGGACGAGGGCCGCCAGCTCAACCACGCGTACCGCAAGAAGGACTACGCCACCAACGTGCTCACCTTCGACTACACCCAGGAGCCGGTCGTGACCGCCGACTTGGTCCTGTGCGCCCCCGTGATCGAGCGCGAGGCCAAAGAGCAGAACAAAAGCCTGGAAGAGCACTACGCCCACATGCTGGTGCACGGCACGCTGCATGCGCAGGGGTGGGACCACGAGACCAGCGAAGAAGATGCGCAGGAGATGGAAGCGTACGAAACCGACATCCTGCGGGAGCTGGGATTTGCCGATCCGTACGCGACCTCCTGAACGCCATCCCTACTGCCGAGGGCAGCGGCGCAATTTTTACCATTTGGTACAAAGTGCTCGCATCTGCCGGGGCCCGGCGTTGTCTTGATAAGCGACGATTGACTCCTCCAGTGGGCGTCTCGCAGACCTGCCAGCACTCCCGCCGCGCGCCCTGCCTGTCTTCCCCCATTCTTTCAGGAGTCTTCTCTGTGACCAATTTCCCGCGGCACCCTGCCCCCATGGCAAATTCGGGCCTCCCATCCTTGCATCGCGCATTGCTGCTGGCGGCGCCACTCGTTCTGGCGGCGTGCGGGGGCGGCAATGGCGAATCGGAGCCCGCCGGACTCTCGGCCCCTTCCGGCTTCAGCGTGGCGAGCTACGGCCCCAAGACCTACAACTTCGGTTGGGCCGTCACCCCGGGCGCGATACGCTACGAACTGTTCGAGGACCCTGATGGCGCGGGAGGCTCCCAACCCGAATCGCTGTTCGGCAGCGCCAACGCCAACAACGTCACCAGCTTCTCTCTACAGATTCGGGTGCCGCTGCACGAGCGGGTGAACGCGAGTTACCGGCTGCGCGCCTGCGACGCGAGTGGCTGCGGCCCGTTCACTGCCGCGGTAACACCCGACCTCACCCAGGCAATAGGGCGCTTCGACCTTGCTGGCGGCGATCCGACCAAGCGATTAGGTGCCTACACGAACGCAATTGCCCTGTCGGCCGACGGTGCAACGCTGGCCGTCGGTTCGCCCAGCGAGGGCAGCTCAGGTGACCTGGCAGGGGCGGGCGCGGTGTACGTCTTCAGCCGCAGCATGCCAGGCCCAGGCCACAGCATGCCAGGCGACAGCATGCCAGGCGGTGCCTGGAGCCAGCGGGCGCGGCTGGAAGGCGGCATTCCCGCCGCAAAGATGGCCTTTGGCGCCAGCCTGGCACTGTCGGCCAACGGTCGCACGCTGGCAGTGGGTGCACCAGAGGAAAGAAGCAATGCACGCGGCATCAACGGCGATGCGGCCAACCGCGACGCGTATGGCGCGGGGGCTGCGTATATCTTCATGGACAACGGCAGCACCTGGAGCCAGCAGGCCTACATCAAGTCCCGCAACACGCCTGCGAAAGTCGAAACCTGTAGCCGCCTGGACATCATGGGCACGGCTATATTTCCCTGCACCCCCCAACACTTTGGCTTCAGCGTGGCTCTGTCAGCCGACGGGAACCTGCTGGCGGTAGGAGCGCCCGAAGAAGGCGCTAACTTCACCCCGGGGTCTGCCGCCGTGTTGGGTGGGCTCTCCTTCACCGGCGAAACCATTTTTGGGGGCGGCGTGGGAGCCGTTCACACCTTTGCCCGCAACAACGGCGGCTGGGCCGAGCAGGCGCACCTGCCAGGCAGCAGCGCCGACCCGACCATGGCCCGCTTCGGGGCGGTTGTAGCCCTGTCCAGCGACGGAACCGTGCTTGCGGCGAACACCGACAAGGACGTCTCGGTCCTGACCCATCTCGGGGGTGCCTGGAGTGCACCCACGCAGGTGTGGCGCGTTCCAGCCGCCGGTGTGCTACCGGCTTCGCACAATCCCTTTGCAATGTCCAGGGACGGAAGCACACTGGCCGTCTTGGACCGCTCTGGAGGTACTGACGTTCAGCTGCGAACATTCACACGCACGGCGGGGGACGCCTGGACGCAGCAGCCCGCACTGCCGGTCAAGGCTGCCGGCGGGTTCTTTACAAACAGTGTCATGTTGTCGCTTTCTGCGGACGGCCGCACGCTCGCCGTGGGCGACCTCAACGATGCCAGCAACGCCTCTGGCATCAATGGCAACCCCAACAACCAGGCCTTATATTCAGCCGGAGCCGTCAATGTCTACCGCCGCGACGGCACGACTTGGGGCCACCGCGCCTATCTCAAGCCCCCCCAACCGCAAGCACTCGCGAGCTTCGGCGCTGGCGTAGCGCTTTCCGGTGATGCCAGCACCCTGGCCGTGGGCACCAGCAGCGCTACGGATGGCGTAACACCCGCCGTGCCCAACGCAGCCTATCTGTACTGAGGCGCTGAAAGCGCCGGTCGTTGTGCGGCCTTGGCCGCAATGGCAACCGGCCCCCATCGACGTGGTCGCAAGCAAAAGTGTTGCATCCGCGCCGTCGCCAATGGCGGCAGCGCCACCCCCTACCATCGGTGCATGCTCGACATCCCTTTGCTGCTCACCGCCGCCTTCGTCGCCGGCGCCCTCAACGCCGTCGCCGGAGGCGGCAGCTTCCTGACCCTTCCCGCCCTGGTCTTCACCGGCGTGCCGCCCGTGGTGGCCAATGCCACGGGCACGGTGGCGCTGCTGCCGGGCTACATGGCCGGCGCATGGGGGTTTCGAGAGGACACGGCACCGCCGCCAGGGCTGTCGATGCGGCTGCTGGTGGTGTTGTCGCTCATCGGCGGCGCGGCGGGTGCGGCGCTGCTGCTGGTCACGCCCGACGCCACCTTCCGCCGCGTGGTGCCCTGGCTGCTGCTGGCGGCCACGGCGCTGTTTGCATTCGGGCCTCAGCTGCGCCGGATGCTGGCGGGCGGCAAACCCTCCACCGCCAAGGCCACGGTGGGCGTGCTGGCGGTGGCCGCCTATGGCGGCTACTTCAACGGCGGGCTGGGCATCCTTCTGCTGGCGCTGTTCGGCCTGCTGGGGCAGACGAACCTGAACGCCATGAACGGCCTCAAGAACTGGGTGTCGGCCCTGCTCACAGCCATTGCCGTGCTCATCTATGCAGCGGGTGGCGTGGTGCTGTGGCCGCAGGCGCTGATGATGATGGTGGCCGCCACCGCTGGCGGGTACGGCGGTGCACGCGTAGCGCGCAAGCTGCCTGCCAACGTGCTGCGCTGGGGCATTGTGGCTACCGGGCTGGTCATGGCCGCTCTGTTCTTCTGGCGGCAGTGAGCGGCAATCCCCTGCCGTCCTCGTCGGCGCCTCCATCCTTGCCCGCGGGCAGCGGCCGGCCATCACCGCGTGCGCTGTGGGCCATGCTGCTTGCGCTGCTCAGCGGGTTTGCACTGAGCCAGGCCTTTCGCACCACCACGGCCATGGTGGCCCAGGGACTGACGGCGGACTTCGGGCTCTCGCCAGGGTCGCTGGGCGCGTTTGCGGGGCTGTTTGGCCTTTCCTTCGGCGTGGCCCAGTTGCTGATGGGCGTGGGGCTGGACCTGTACGGCCTGCGGCGCACGGTACTCACGGCGTTTCCGCTGGCGGTTGCGGGGTCGGCGCTCTCGGCCACCGCGCCGGCCTACCCCTGGCTGATGGCAGGGCAATTGCTGATCGGCGTGGGCTGCTCGCCCGCGTTTCTGGCCTGCACGCTGTTCATTGCGCGGCATTTTCCGGCAGAGCGGTTTGCCTACCTGTCGGGCGTGGCGATGGGTGTGGGTGGCCTGGGCCTGCTGTTCACCGGCACGCCGCTGGCCTGGCTGGTGCAACACGGCGGCGGCTGGCGCACGGGTTATGCCGTGTTGGCGGTGCTCAGCGCGCTGTCGTGGCTGCTGATCTGGCTGCGCGTGCATGAGCCCACCCCGCTGGTGCAGCCCCCGGCGCAGCGCGAAACCTGGGGCCAGGCGCTGCTGGGCTTTGGCCAGTTGCTCACGGTGCCGCACACCTGGGGCATCCTGCTGCTGGGCATGTCGGGCTACGCCGCGTTTCTGTCATTGCGCGGCCTGTGGCTGGCACCGCTGCTGATGGACCGCTACCACCTCTCGCTGGTAGACAGTGGCAACGTTGCGCTGGGGCTCTCGCTGATTGCCCTCTTCGCACCGGGTCTGGGCGGTCGGCTGGACCCGGGCATCGCCCGCCGCAGGCGCTGGATCGGCAATGCCTCGCTGCTCATGGCGAGCCTGTTCATCGTGCTGGCGTTCCTGCACGGGAACGCTTGGGCCAGCGTGGTGCTGATTTTGCTGATGGGCCTGCTGTCGGGCTACGGCGTGCTGCAGTACGCCGATGTGCGGGCCTCCTATCCGCCCACGCTCACAGGCCGGGCACTGTCGGCCTACACCATGGCGATGTTCCTGGGGGTGGCGCTGATGCAGTGGTTCACTGGCATCGTCGCCACCTGGGCGCAGCGCCAGGGGTGGGATGCCTACACGGCCGTCATGCTGGCCATTGCCACCTGGCTGGCGCTGGCGTCGGCAGGGTTCCGGGTGCTGCCGGTGTCGCCCTTGGTTTCCCTCGAAAACAAGAAGGAAACAAGGCCATAGCGATTATCCATCAAGCGCTGAATGCTATCTTTTTTGACTGCCAATCCGCTCTAGGAGGTATCCGCAGCGGGATGGTCACCGGGCCGTCATTGATGAGATGCACCTGCATATCGGCGGCAAACTGGCCCGTGGCCACCTCGGGGTGCACCTTGCGCGCCTGGGCAACCACATAGTCGTATAGCCGCCGCCCCTCATCGGGTGCAGCCGCCTGGGTGAAGCTGGGGCGGTTGCCGCCGGTGGTGTCTGCCGCCAGGGTGAACTGGCTGACCAGCAGCAGGCCGCCACCGGTGTCCTGCACGCTCTGGTTCATCTTGCCTGCGGCGTCCGAAAAAATGCGCAGCTTGAGGATCTTGGCCAGCAGCTTGTCGGCCTCCATCTCCGTGTCACCGCGTTCGGCACACACCAGCACCAGCAGGCCTGCGCCGATGGCGCCCACGGTCTGCCCGTCCACATCTACGCGCGCTCCGCGCACACGTTGCAATACGCTGATCACTTCACGGCATCCTTCAAATCGTCACGGGGGTCGTCGAAATGCGCTTCCACGTCGGAGGGCAGCAGCTCGATGGTGGCGCGCAGGCCGGGCACGGCGGCCATCAGCGCGCGCTCGACCTGGCCGCGCAGCTCGGCGGCGTGGCGCAGGGTCCAGTGGGCGGGCATGTGCAGGTGCATGTCCACAAACCGGCGCTGGCCCGCGCGGCGGGTGGAGACATGGTCGAACCGCACGGCGCCGGGCGCCTGCGATTGCACGAACTGCTGCAAGGTGGCGTCGATGGTGGCTTGCACCTCGGGTTCCACCGCCGAATCCATGAGGCCCTGGGACGAGCGCCAGACCAGCTCCAGCCCCTCTTTCAGGATGTTCAGCGCCACCACGATCGCCGCCAGCGCATCCAGCCACAGCCAGCCGGTCAGGGCCGCGCCGGCGATGCCCACCAGCACGCCGGCGGAGGTCCACACATCGGTGACAAGGTGGCGGGCATCGGCCTCCAAAGCGATGGAGCGGTGCTCGCGCGCCGAACGGAACATGAGCCAGGCCAGCAGGCCATTGAGCACCGAGCTGAGCACCGACAGGCCCAGGCCCCAGCCGACCTGCTCCAGGGGCTGGGGCGCCACCAGGCGGTGGCCTGCCGCCCACAGGATGCCCACGGACACGCCCACGATCAGGATGCCCTCGAACCCCGACGAGAAGTATTCGGCCTTGTGGTGGCCATAGGGATGGTCGTCGTCGGCCGGGCGCTGCGCCACGGTCACCATCGCCAGCGCGAACATCGCGCTGGCCAGGTTGACGAACGACTCCATCGCATCCGACAGCAGCCCGACCGACCCCGTCACCAGCCAGGCCAGGGTCTTGAGCAGGATGGTGACCACGGCCACCGCCACGGAAGCCCACAGCAGGTTGCGGGGCGAGAACCAGCGATGGACCACGGGGGCAGTTGCAGGCATGAGAGAGGCATCCAGACGCGACAGGGGAAACGGAAACCGGCGAGCGCAGCCGATTACACCAGAGCCAGAGAGGCTGCGCCGCGCAGCCACCGCCAGGGCCCCATGCCAGAATCGGCGCATGACCAGGGCATGGCGCCGCCGTTTCGCGCGGGTTCATTTCACCGGCCTGCTGCTGTGGGCCGTGGTGGCCTGCGCGGGCGCGGGCTGGCTGGTTCACGCGCGCCTGCAGCAGCTGCGGGAGGCCTTCGAGACCGATGCCCGCATCGTGCACCGGCTCCTGAGCCAGCGCGTGGTGCAGCACGACGCGGTGATGGCCACCCTGGCCCTGCTGCAGCCTCCGGAGCCAGGCGCCACCCCGGATGCCGCGCGCGCCATCGAAGAGGCCACGGCAGCCTCCCCGCTGCCGCGCCTGCCTTCGGTCTACCCGCAGATCCTTTCCGTGCTGCAGCGGCCTGCGGGGGGCGCATGGCCCACCGCGCTGCAGCCGGCCCTGGCGGCCGCCGAGGCCGCATCGCGCCAGTCAGGCCATGCCGAAATGGCACTGCCCGACCTGCCTGCGGGCCGCTACCACCTGGTGCTGGCCAGCACCCCCGCAAGCTATGCGCTGCAGATTGACCTGCGCATGACCATCCCCCGGGACGAATGGCCGATGGCCGTGGACAGCAGTCCGGTGCGCGTCACGCTCGCCCAGGGCGGCACGGCCTTCGTCGTGCAGCCGGGCCGCACGGGACCGGGCCGCTGGGGCCTGGGCTGGTCGTATGGTTTTCACAAGCTGCTCGCGGCGCCGAGCCAGCCCCTGGATGTGGTGGCGCAGCGCCATGTGGGCCTGCGCGAGCTTCCCTGGCTGGGCATGCTGGGCTGGTGCGTGCTGACCGCCGCGCTGTGGGCGGCGGGCCGGGCGCTGTGGCGCCAGCGCATTGCGCGCCAGCGGGCGGAAGAGCTGCTGCGGCTCGGCCAGGTCGCCCGCCTGAACACCCTGGGCGAGCTGGCCGCGGGCATGGCCCACGAGCTGAACCAGCCGCTCACGGCGCTGCTGTCCAGCACCCAGGCCGCGCAGCGGCTGCTGGCGGACGACCCGCCGGATCTGGAGACGGCCCAGACAGCCATGGCGCGCGCGGTGGAGCAGGCCCGGCGTGCCTCCACGGTGGTGGGCCGCCTGCGCCGCCTGGTGGAGCGACCCGACCTGTCGGCGCAGGCCCAGCCGCTGCACCTGGCCACGGCGCTGCAGGATGTGCTGCACCTGCTGGAGCCCGAGCTGGCGCAGCGCGCCATCGCGGCCGAGGTGACGGTGGCGCCCGACCTGGCGCCCGTGCTGGCCGAGCCCGTGGCCTTGCAGCAGATCATCCACAACCTGCTGATGAACGCCATGCAGGCCATGGAGCAGGTTCCCCCCGCCGAACGCCGGCTCACGCTGCGGCTGTCGGCGCGGGATGGCACGCGGATCGCCCTGTCGGTTCGCGACCACGGCCCCGGCGTGCCGCCCGAAGCCCGCGAGCATCTGTTCGAGCCCTTCTACACCACGCGCTCGGGCGGCCTGGGGCTGGGCCTGACACTGTGCGAAAGCCTTGCCCAGGCCATGGGCGCCAGCCTGGAACTGGCCCCTGCGGCGCCAGGCAACGCCGCCGCCCAACGCGGCGCCGAGTTCGTGCTGGTGCTGCCCGCGGCGCCTGGCACCCCTGCCGCCGCGCCACCCTCTCCGCAGCCATGAGCGACAGCGCCACGTCCCTTTCCCCCCTCATTCACCTGGTGGACGACGACGCCGCCGTGCGCGACAGCCTGGGCCTGCTCATCAGCACCGTCGGGCTGCGCGTGCAGACCTGGGCCGACCCGCATGCCTTCATGGCCGGGTTTGACCGGGCCAGCATCGGCGCCATCGTGCTGGATGTGCGCATGCCCGGCATCAGCGGCCTCGCGGTGCTGGAGCAGCTGCTGGCGCAGGGCGTGGACCAGCCGGTGGTCCTGCTCACCGGCCACGGCACGGTGGAGATGTGCCGCCGCGCCTTCAAGACAGGCGCGGCGGAGTTCCTGGAAAAACCGGTGGATGACGAGGTGCTGATCGAAGCCCTGCAGAACGCCGTGCGCCAGCATGTGCGTTCGCGCGAACGCCACCAGGCCGACCAGCAGGCCCGCGAGCGCTACGCCCAGCTCTCGGGCCGCGAGCGCGAGGTGCTGGGCCTCATCGTCGAGGGCCTGACCAACAAGGAAATCGGCCGGGTGCTGGCACTCTCGCCCCGCACGGTGGAAACCCACCGCGCCAACCTGTTCGCAAAGCTCGGGGCCGAGTCGCTGGCGCAACTGATCCGGCGCTACGCAGCCCTGGTGCAATAGCCAGCCCGCGGGCTGCGGATGCGGCCTTCATCCCGCCCACCGCCTGGCGGGCACTGCGTAGTTCTACGGAGGCTCTGGCGTAGGCGTACGAATGGCCGGAATCCACGCCGTTTCCTACAGTTCTCCCACGGCGCCACAACGGGTGGCACCGGACCCGAAACCACCGAACGCCCACGGAGAACACCATGCAGAACCCCCTTGCCAAAGCCGCCGCCCTCACCCTGTCCCTGGCCGCCTGCGCCGCTGCCAGCGCCGAAGGCGTGCGCACCGAAAAGAACATCTCGCTGGACCTGGCCAACCAGATCGCCGCCCACACCGTGGCCGCGTGCACGGCCTCCGGCTACAACGTGACCGCCACCGTGGTGGACCGCGCCGGCACCGTGCGCGCCGTGCAGCGTGCCGACAACGCCGGCCCCCACACCCTGGAAGCCAGCCGCCTGAAGGCCTACACCTCGGCATCGGCCAAGAACACCACGCTGGCCATCATGGAAGGCTCGCAGAAGAACCCCGCCGCCGCCAACCTGGGCCAGATCCCCGGCTACCTGCTGCTGGGCGGCGGCGTGCCCCTGAAGGTGGGCAATGAAGTCATCGGCGCCGTGGGCGTGGGCGGCGCGCCCGGCGGCCACCTGGACGAGCAATGCGCCATGGCCGCCATCGCCAAGGTGGCGGACCAGCTGAAGTAAGCCCACAGCGCAGCGCCCCGTCCTGGGGCGCTCGCCCGCTGCGCAGACACCCGCCAAAGCACCACGAACCGCTGAACGGACACGCCATGAACCGACACACCGCAATGCCCCTGGCCCTGGCCGCGGCCCTGCTGCTGGCGCAGCCCACCCAGGCGCAGATGGCGCCCACCGCGGCGCAAACGGCGGCCTACCAGGGCCTGCACGCCGCCGCCGCGCGCGGCGATGTGGGCATGCTGCAAAAGCTCGTGGCGGCACGCGCCGATGTGAATGCCCGCGATGCCCACGGCCGCACGCCGCTGCACGTGGCCACGTTCGCCCGCCAGCGCGATGTGATCCGGCAGCTGGTGCAGGCCCGGGCCGATGTGAATGCGCTGGAGAACGACCGCTACGACGCCGTGACCATCGCGGCGGTGGCGGACGACGAAGACACCCTGCGCCTGCTGCTGGCCCTGGGCGCCCGCGCCGGGCAGGTGACGAGCCGGTACGACGGCACGGCACTGATCGCCGCGGCCCACCTGGGGCACGACGGCGTGGTGCGCCAGCTGATCGCCGCCGGCGCTCCGCTGGACCATGTGAACAACCTGCACTGGACGGCGCTGATCGAGTCCATCGTGCTGGGCGACGGAGGCCCGCGCCACCAGGCCACGCTGCAGGCGCTGCTGCAGGCTGGCGCCAGCCATGCGCTGACCGACCGGCAGGGCAACACGCCGCTGCAGCTGGCCCGCCAGCGGGGCTTCAGCGAGATGGTGCGGATGCTGGAGGCCGCGGGCGCCAGGTAGGTAGCCAGCGGATGCGGGATGCACCCGTGCGGGCGCACTGCCCCCACCCACTTCAGCGGTACAGCGCTGCGCCCGCCATGCGCACCCTGTCGGCGCGTACCGCGCCCAGGGCATTCACCACCGGCTCCCACACACTCGCGTAGGCGGGCATGGAGTCCGGTGCAAATGCGGTATGCGGCCAGTCCGAACCCCACACCAGCCGCTCCCCCGCCAGCCCGGCCACGCGGCGGATCGCATCGTGCAGTTCGGCGTAGGGCGCCGCGGCCTGCAGGCGGTACCAGCCTGACAGCTTGATCCACGCCCCCAGGCCGGCCAGCCTTGCCAGCGCCTGCCAGGCCGCATCGTCCCGCGCCAGGGCGGCATGCATGCCCGCCAGGTGGTCCAGCACGCAGGGCAGGCCCGTTTGCGCATGCAGCTGGGCGATCTGCGCCAGCTGGGCAGGCGCCGCATACCACTGCACATGCCAGCCCAGCGCCTTCAGGCGGGGCGCCAGCGACTGCATGGCCTGCGCCCCGTTGCCCACCGGGGACACCAGATTGAAACGCACGCCGCGCACGCCCAGCGTGTGCATCGTCTGCAGCGCGTCATCGGCAATGTCGGTATCCACCACGACCACCGCGCGGTGCCGACCCGGCTCGCGCGCCAGGGCCTCGAGCACAAGCCGGTTGTCGGTGCCGTACACGCTGGGCTGCACCAGCACGAGGTGCCCCACGCCCAGCCTCGCGGCTTCGGCCTCAATGCGTTCGAGGGGCTGGTGCGCGGGCTGGTAGTGCCCGGCCTGGACCGGGGCGGCGGCATCAAAGACATGGACATGCGTGTCCCATCCCTCCGGGACATCCCGCAACGGCGCGGAGGGGGCCAGCGCACCCATGGGTCAGCCCACCACGATCTTGCGCTCGCGGATGACCTTGCCCCATTGCGCTTGCTGGGCCTGGATGAACCTGCCGGCGCTGGCCTGGGTCGCGTCGGGAAAGGCATCGCCGCCCAGCGCGCGGATGCGGCCCAGCACCTCGGGGTCGGCCAGCGCCTTGCGGATGGCGTTGACCAGCTGCGTGCGCACCTCGGGCGCAATGCCCGCCGGGGCCAGCACCGGATTCCATTCCAGCACTTCGTAGTCGGCCACGCCGGCCTGCGCCATGGTGGGCACATCCGGCAGCGATCGGGCGCGCAGCGCACTGGTTACCGCCAGCGGCCGCAGCTTGCCTGCCTGGATGTGGCCCAGGGACGAGGCCACATTGGCAAAGAACAGCGGCACTTGGCCGCCCATCACGTCGTTCATGGCAGGGCCGCCCCCACGGTAGGGAATGTGGGACAGCCTCACGCCCGTGCGCTCTTCAAACAACGCCCCGGCCAGATGCTGGGCCGAGCCATTGCCGGACGACGCATAGGCCACGTCCTCGGGCTTGGCCTTGGCGCGCGCGATGACTTCCTTGACGGAATTGACACCGAAGCCCGGGTGGCACACCAGCACGTTCGGAAAGGTCGCCAGCACGGCCAGCGGCACAAAGGCGGTGTTGCTGTCGTAGGGCAGCTTGGGATACAGCGATGGATTGACGGCGAACGACGACGCATCGAGCAGCAGGGTCGTGCCATCCGGCGTGGCGCGGGCCACGGCCGATGCGGCCAGCTGGCCGCTGGCGCCGGGCTTGTTGTCCACCACCACGCCTTGCCCCAGCGCTTCGGCCATGCGGGGCGCGATGATGCGCGCCATCAGGTCGGCGCCGCCGCCTGCGGGGTAGGAGACGACCAGGGTCATGGTGCGCCCGCCCCCCACGCCCGCAGCGTGGGTGCGCACCCAGGGCGCTGCCAGCGTGACACCCACGGCAGCCAGCGCCGCACGACGCGACAGATCTGGTGAATTCAGAGGATCGGATAGATGGTGCATACGGGTCTCCTTGGTTTCGTCTTCAGTCGTTCATGGGAGTGCGCCTGAAGCGGCGCGCCCCAGGCCGGCAGGCGCAGCGGCACGGGCCTTGCCAGGCCCGTGGCACCGCACAGGGGTGCCGTTCATGTAATGGTCACGGTGTAGTGAAAGGCGTGGGCATCGCCGCGCGTGGTGCGCCATTCGATGCAGCGCCCGCCCAGGTCGTAGGCGGCCCGTTGCACCACCACGCCCGGATGGCCTGCGGCCAGCCCCAGGTGGACGGCCTGCGGGGCTGTCAGCATGGCAAAGCCAATGTCGTCCACGGCCCGGTGCACATGCACACCGCAGCGGCGCGCGAACATGGGGTACAGCAGGTCGTCCCACTCGGCGGTGTTTCCTTCTGCCAGGGGCGCAAACACATCCAGCGGCAGCCACATGTCTTCCAGCAGGCAGGGCTGGTCGGCCAGCAGGCGCAGGCGCTGCAGCCGCAGCACCATCTCGCCCGTCGCCAGGCCCAGCCTGCGGGCCACGGCAGCCGGGGCCGCCATGCGCTGGCGCGACAGGATGCGCGAGCGCGGCATTTCGCCGCCGCCGCTGTCAAACCGGAAAAACCGCAGCATCGAGGCGCCGGCAATGCCCTGGCGCACAAAGGTGCCCCGGCCGTGGATGCGCTCCACCAGCCCTTGCGCCACCAGGAGTTCCAGCGCACGGCGCATGGTGCCCAGCGCCACCTGGTGCTCCGTGGCCAGCAGGCTTTCTGCCGGCAGGGCCGAGCCGGGCGGCCATTCGCCGGCCACCACGCGGGCACGCAGTGCAGCCGCCAGGGCGGCGTACCGGCTCAGGCCCGGGGAGGAATCCAGCGCCACGACTTTTGAATGGGAGATCATGGCAAAGAACTATAGTCCTCTATAGGTCTTTGCACAATAAGTGAATACCACAAGCACGGCGGCGGATGCCCAGGCTTCGGAATGGGGGTCCCGTTGCGGACGATCAGCTACCCACAAAAAGGAGCAAAAAAAACCGCCGGACAAGGTCCAGCGGCATTTGCCATCCTGAGGGGGGGGGTGCCCGCTCGGCAAGCCGCCATCAATCCATCACCAGGCGGGCTTTCACGGCCTTGCCCTTCACCCGGCCCTGGTTCAGGCGCTGCGCGGCCTGGGCGCCGATGGCGCGGTCCACCGCCACGTAGGTGGAGAAGTCGTTCACGTTGATCTTGCCGATCTGCTCGCGGGTGTAGCCCATCTCGCCGGTCAGCGCGCCCAGCACGTCGCCCGCGCGGATCTTCTCCTTGCGGCCGCCGATGATCTGGATGGTGACCATGGGCGGCACCAGCGGGCCGCTGCCCGCGGGCGTGAGCTCCGCCACCGGGAACCAGCGCGACTCCCGGCCCTGCAGCACCTCGATCTTGCCCACGCTGCCCATCTCGTCCAGGCTGGCCAGGTTGAGCGCCAGGCCCTCGGCGTCGCCCCGGCCCGTGCGGCCGATGCGGTGGATGTGCACCTCGGGGTCGGGCGTCACGTCCACATTGATGACGGCCGCCAGGTTGGCGATATCGAGCCCGCGCGCCGCCACGTCGGTGGCCACCAGCACCGAGCAACTCCTGTTGGCGAACTGCACCAGCACCTGGTCGCGCTCGCGCTGCTCCAGCTCGCCGTACAGCGCCAGCGCGCTGAAGCCCTGCGCCTGCAGCACGCCCACCAGGTCGCGGCACTGCTGCTTGGTGTTGCAAAAGGCGATCGACGATTCGGGCCGGAAGTGGTTGAGCAGCTGGGACACCGCGTGCAGGCGCTCGCTGTGCTTCACCTCGTACCAGCGCTGCTCGATCTTGCCCTCGGCATGCTGGGCCTGCACCGTGATCTGCACCGGCGCCTTCATGAACTGGGCGCTGAGCTTGGCGATGCCCTCGGGGTAGGTGGCCGAGAACAGCAGGGTCTGGCGGGCCGAAGGGCACTGGCGCGCCACGATGGCGATGTCGTCGAAGAAGCCCATGTCGAGCATGCGGTCGGCCTCGTCGAGCACCAGGGTGTTGAGCGCTTCCAGCGAGAGGTGCTGGCGCTCCAGGTGGTCCATCACGCGGCCGGGCGTGCCCACGATGATGTGGGCGCCGTGCTCCAGGCTCAGCGTCTGGGCGCGCAGCGGCACGCCGCCGCACAGGGTCACGACTTTGATGTTCTCTTCCGCGCGCGCCAGGCGCCGGATCTCGGTGGTCACCTGGTCGGCCAGCTCGCGCGTGGGGCACAGCACCAGCGCCTGCACGGCGAAGCGGCGCGGGTTGAGGTTGGCCAGCAGGGCCAGGGCGAAGGCGGCGGTCTTGCCGCTGCCGGTGCTGGCCTGGGCGATCAGATCCTTGCCCAGCAGCGCGGGCGGCAGGCTGGCCGCCTGAATCGGAGTCATTTGCATGTAGCCCAGCTGCTGCAGGTTGGACAGCATGGCAGGGCTCAGGGCCAGCGTGCTGAAGTCAGTGCCGGCTTGGTTTTCTTTGGAGGTCATGGCCCGATTATCCCGCCCGGGGTATCCGGGCAACTACCTTGCACGCGCGCAAGGTCTATCGGCTATAACGGAAGAACGTGCTGGCGATCTCCACGGGGCCGCGTGCAGACCGCCACACCTTCTCAGCACCGGGTGGGACATGCCAGATTCAATCAACGCAGCCAACGCCCCTGGCCAGGGGGGCTCCAGCGACTCGCTGCTGCGCCTGATCGCCGATTCCGTGCCCGCATTGATGGCGTACTTCGACCTGCCCGGCCTGCGCTGCCAGTTCGCCAACCAGGGCTACGCCGCCTACAACGGCCACACGACCGAATCGATCCTGGGGCTCACGGTGCAGGAAGCCATTGGCGACAAGGCCTGGCAGGTGATCCAGCCGCATGTGGAGCGCTCCACGCGCCGCGAGCACGTGAAGTACACGCGCGAGCAGATCCTGCCCAATGGCGAGACGCGCATGATCGAGGTCAACCTGATCCCGCACTTCGGCGCCGGCTCGCAGCAGCTGGGCTCGTTCGTGCTGATCACCGACATCACCGAGCGCTGGCGCGCGGAACGCCAGGTGCGCCAGAGCGAAGAGCGCATGCGCAAGTTCACCGAGGCCACGGACGAGGCCATCGTGTTCCACCGCGACGGCATCATCACGGACGGCAACGAGGCGCTCACCCGCCTGGTGGGCTACGGGCTGCAGGAGGTGCTGGGGGTCTCGATCTTCCACTTCATCAGTCCCGAATGGCGGGCCGTGGCGCTGGACTACACCCGCAGCGGGCGCGAAGACCCCTACGAAGTGACCATCCGCCACAAGGACGGGCATGCCATCCCCGTCGAGGTGGTGGGCAAGACCATGCCGCTGCACCATGCGGACTACCGCATCGTGGTGGTGCGCGACATCACCGCGCGCAAGCAGGCGCAGGAGCGCGAGGCCTTCATCGCGCTGCACGACACCCTCACGCAGTTGCCCAACCGGCATTTCCTGATGGAGCAGCTGTCGCAGGTGCTGTCGCTGGCGCGCAGGCGCCACGGCCGCGCGGCCGTGCTGTTCGTGAACCTGGACCATTTCAAGACGGTGAACGACTCGCTCGGCCACCACGCGGGCGACCAGTTGCTGTGCAACGTGGCCGAGCGGCTGCGCCAGGGCGTGCGCGATGCCGACGTGGTGGCGCGGCTGGGCGGCGATGAGTTCGTGGTGGTCCTGACCGACGTGCAAAGCCCCGATGACGCCGCCAGGGTGGCCGACAAGCTGCTCGACTCCATGCACGGCGTGTTCACGCTCGACCAGGTGCCGCTGACCGTCTCGCCGTCCATCGGCATCAGCCTCTTTCCGGAGCATGCCGCCACCGGCGACGCGCTGCTGCGCTGCGCCGACGCGGCCATGCACCACGCCAAGGAAAGCGGCCGGGGCAACCGCCAGTTCTACGAACCCAGCATGGAGGCCAGCGCCATCGATGTGCTGCAGCACGAGCGGCTGCTGCGCGAGGCCATCGTCCACAACGCCTTCGTGCTGCACTACCAGCCCCAGATCTGCCTGGAAGACGGCTCGCTGCGCGGCTTCGAGGCCCTGGTGCGCTGGCGCCATCCCCAGCGCGGCCTGGTCGGGCCGGATGAGTTCATCACCTTCTCGGAATCCCGCGGCCTCATCACCCCCATTGGCCGCTGGGTGATGCGCGAGGCCTGCCGCCAGCTCCGGGAGTGGCAGGACCAGGGCTTGGCCATGGTGCCGGTGGCGGTGAACCTGTCGGCCCTCGAATTCCGCCAGCGCGACGTGGCGGGCGAGATCGCGGCCATGCTGCACGAGACCGGGCTGGCAACGCAGTACCTGGAGATCGAACTCACCGAATCCGTGCTGATGCACCAGACGGGCCAGGTGCTGGACACCCTCAATGCCCTCAAGGCACTCGGCGTCGGAATCTCCATCGATGATTTCGGCACCGGGTACTCATCGCTGGCCTACCTCAAGCGCTACCCGATCGACAAGCTCAAGATCGACCGCTCCTTCGTGGTCGACACCCCGGACAACGCCGACGACGTGGCCATCGTCACCGCCATCATCCAGATGGGCCGCAGCCTGCAGATCAGGACCGTGGCCGAGGGGGTGGAGACACAGGCGCAGGTGGATCTGCTGGCGGGCCTGGGGTGCGACCTGATCCAGGGCCATGTGGTGTCGGTGCCCCGGGACGCCGCGTCCATCCTGCGCTGGATGCGCGACTTCCACGGCCTGGAGCCCCTGCTGGCGGTCAATTCCTGAGGCCCTCCGCGGCCCCGGCGCCAGCCCGTCACACAAACACGTTCCCGGCTTGTGGACAATAGGGGCATGCCCCTCATTCCCGACTTCATCGCCCCCACCCGCCACACCGACCCGGCCGAAGCGCTGGCCCAGGTGCAGCGCATCTACCAGCAACAGATCGGCCACCTGCGCGATGCCATGCAGCGCTTCGTGGCGGGCGAGACGCCCGAAAGCGCGGTGCGCGCGTTCTATCCCTTCGTGCGGGTGCACACCACCACGGTGGCACGGGCGGATTCGAAGCTGGCCTACGGCTTCGTGGAAGGCCCCGGGCGGTACGAAACCACCCTCACCCGCCCCGACCTGTTCGCCAACTACTACGCCGAGCAGTTCCGCCTGCTGCGGGCCAGCCACAACGTCGAGCTGGAGGTGGGCACCAGCGCGCACCCCATCCCCATCCACTTCTCGTTCGCCGAGCACGACCACATCGAGGGCACGCTCACGGCCGAGCGCCGCATGCTGATGCGCGACGTGTTCGACCTGCCGGACCTGGCGGCCATGGACGACGGCATCGCCAACGGCACCTGGCAGGCGCGCCCAGGCGAGGCGCAGCCGCTGTCGCTGTTCACCGCGCCGCGCGTGGACTACTCGCTGCACCGCCTGCGCCACTACACGGGCACCGCGCCCGAATGGTTCCAGAACTTCGTGCTGTTCACCAACTACCAGTTCTACATCGACGAGTTCGTGCGCCTGGGCCACGCCGAGATGGCCAGGGAAGACAGCGAGTACGTGGCCTTCATCGAGCCCGGCAACGTGGTCACTCGCCGCGCGGGCCTGCCCGCGCAGCCGGGCGACGAGCTGGGCATCGCCCCGCCGCGCCTGCCGCAGATGCCCGGCTACCACCTGGTGCGCAAGGACGCGAGCGGCATCAGCATGGTCAACATCGGCGTGGGGCCGGCCAACGCCAAGACCATCACCGACCACATCGCCGTGCTGCGCCCGCACGCGTGGATGATGCTGGGCCATTGCGCGGGCCTGCGCAACAGCCAGCAGCTGGGCGACTATGTGCTGGCCCACGCCTACGTGCGCGAGGACCACGTGCTGGACGAGGAGCTGCCGCTGTGGGTGCCCATCCCGGCGCTGGCCGAGATCCAGATGGCGCTGCAGCAGGCCGTCGCCGACGTGACGCGGGTGCCGGAGGACCAGCTCAAGCGCATCATGCGCACCGGCACCGTGGCCAGCACCGACAACCGCAACTGGGAACTGCTGCCCGACAACATGCCCCAGCGCCGGTTCAGCCAGAGCCGCGCCGTGGCGCTGGACATGGAAAGCGCCACCATCGCGGCCAACGGCTTTCGCTTCCGCGTGCCGTATGGCACCCTGCTGTGCGTCTCCGACAAGCCGCTGCACGGCGAGATCAAGCTGCCGGGCATGGCCAACCACTTCTACCGCGAGCGCGTGGACCAGCACCTGCGCATCGGCATGCGCGCCATCGAGATCCTGCGCAACGGCGGCGTGGACAGGCTGCACAGCCGCAAGCTGCGCAGCTTTGCCGAAGTCGCCTTCCAGTGACGACAAGAAAGAAGCAGCGCCCCGTCTCCCATGCCCCTGGACTTCCTCACGCTCATGGCGGCGATGGCCGTCAACCTGTTCATGATCTCGGCCGTCCTGCCGCTCATCATGGGGCGGGATGTGAGCCGCGCCGCACGCCACGTGCAGGCCAGCATGCTGCTGCAGGCGCTGGCCTGGGCCGCCATCATCGCGTCGTCCTCGCTATGGGACCGGGCGCTGTCCACGCTGTCCATCGCATGCAACGCCGCTGCCCAGTGGATGCTCTACCGCGCGCTGGAAGAATGGCTGGGCCCTCGCCCCCTGCGGCGTGTGCTGCTGGCGCTGGTGGTGGCCGCGCCGCTGGGCTACACGCTGGGTTTTGACCACTACGCCTGGCGCGTGGGCTGGGCCAACGGGCTGATGGCGGTCATCCTGTGCATCGTGGCGCGGGCCACGCTGTACCCGCTGGTGCTCGCCGACGTGCGCTGGCGCAGCCTGCTCCTGGGCTGCCTGGCCACCTCGGCCGCCTTCACCCTTGCGCGCGGGCTGCTGGGCGCCTTCACCGACGAGTACCCCAGCTTTCGCACGCCGCACCCGGTCAACCTGGCCGCGGCGCTGGCCACCAACGTGAGCCTGGTGCTGGGCACCGTCGCCGTGCTGGTGGCCTGGCGGTACGAGGCAGAGCAGAAGCTGCGCACGCTGGCCATGACCGATGGGCTCACGGGCCTGCTCAACCGCCGAGGTTTCACCACCCAGGGCGAAAACCTGCTTTCGCATGCATGGCGCCACCGGCTGCCGCTCACCGCGCTGATGCTGGACCTGGACCACTTCAAGCAGATCAACGACACCCACGGGCACGACGCGGGCGACCGTGCGCTGCAACTGTTTGCGCGGCTGCTGGGCGACACCTGCCGCAGCGGCGACCTGATTGCGCGGCTCGGGGGCGAGGAGTTCGGCGTGCTGATGCTGCACAACACGGCGTCGGCGGGCGTCTCGTTCGACCGGCGCCTGCGCCACAAGCTGCATGACGCCAGCGCGGCAGAACTGGGCTTCATCCTGGACTACAGCGCCGGCATGGCCGTGCTGCAGCCCGGAGAATCCAGCCTGGCGGCCCTGATGGCACGGGCCGACAGCGCGCTCTACGACGCCAAGGCCACGGGCCGCGGCCGGCTGACCGCCGCCACCTGAAGACCACCTCCGGGCAACGGCAGGCGGTCAGGGAACGATCAGCGCCGCGACATCGTGCGCCGCCCCCTGGCGCTCCAGCGCCAGGTGCGCGACGAGGCTGGACCGGTCCGCGGGCGTGCGCTGCTGGGACAGGAAGCGCTTGCCCTCGAGGCGGGTGACTTCGATCTCGAAGCCCCGCAGATGCAGCGCCGCCTCGTCGATGAAGGCGGGCGAGGCATCGTGCAGGGACCACGGCTGCGCGCGGTGCGCCTCCTGGGACGCCGTGAGCGCGGCAAGGTGGTCCCTCATCCAGCCGCCGTCGTCGACGAAGCGGATTCGCCCCCTGGCTTCCACCGCCACATAGTTCCAGCTGGGGGCCAGGCGCGCGCTGCGCTGGCCGTTCACGTACCAGCGCGGAGAAATATAGGCATTGGGACTCTGGAACACCGCGAGCACCTCCGCGCCCTGCGGGACAGACCGCGCCAGCGTGTGCATGCGCGCCACATGGCCCTGAAGCAGCCCCAGGCCGCCGCCTTCGGCCAGCAGCAGAAGCGGAAGCAGGTGGGCCTCCAGGCCCGCGTGCGCCGCCGCGACCACGGTCGCCAGGGGGTAGGAGCGCACCAGGCCCTGCAGTTCGCGGACATCGTCGATGGAGAAGAGGGATTGGCTGTACATCGCACGGGCTCAAAAAAGAGGGAAGTCTGGCCGTTGCGCACGCGCGCGTCTTGAAGGTTTCGGCCAACGCCGTCAGGGCAAGCAGGGCGCCCGCCGGACCAGCGGCGCCGGTGCCGGCGCGGCGGGCGTGAAGCCCCCGTAGCGGCGGAACTCGCGGGTCATGTGCGCCTGATCGGCATAGCCCGCCGCCAAGGCGACCTCGCCCAGCGAAGGGCGGCCGGCCTGCAGCAGGTCCATGGCGCGCTGAAAGCGCAGGATGCCCGCCAGGCTCCGCAGGGGCAAGCCCGCCACCGCCGCCATGTCCCGGCGCAGCGTGCGCGAGGAGGGTACGGCCCAGCCGCCACCGCCTTCCTCCACGGTCTGGCCCTGCCGCACCATCTGCTCGATGGCCGCGAGCGCCCGACCCTGGGCCGCTGCCACCGAGGCCCGGGCCGCCAGCGCGCGGGCGGTGGAGCGCAAGGCCTGCTCCACGCCCCGCAGCGTGCGCGCCTGCAGCAAGGGGTTGGTGGCACAAGAAGGACCCAGCATCCGCGCGGCCTCGGCGCCGAAAACCGTCCGGTTGCGCAGCGCCCCGGGCGCCGTGCCCAGGCAGGCGCCGCCCCAGCCCATGTGAAAACGCACCCCAAGGACGACCGTCGCGGCGCGCAGGCTCACGAACGCGGGCTGGTCGGCGGGGCCCGCGATCACCGGCCAGACGGACGCCACCATGCCATCGGGCCGCAGGGCGCAATGCACCACCAGGTCCATCCTGCCGTCCGGCAGCACCAGTTGCCGGCCTTGGGCCGCCGCGTCGTAGCGCCAGACGGCTTCGATCCGGGTCGCATCCAGGGCGTCCAGTGGCAATTCGACATAGCTGGTATCGGCGGGGCTGGGTTTCATGGTGCAGGCAGGATGGCGCATTTCTCGTTCAAAGGGGCGGGCGCTCTGCGGGGGGGCGGCCATCATCCGCCGCGCGGCCCGGGGTGCCAGCATGGCACACAATCAGGCCATGACCGCACTCTTCGAAGCCCTGCAACTGCGCAAGCGCTATGGCAACACCACCGTGGTGGACGATGTCTCCTTTTCCATCGCTCCCGGCGAATGCCTGGGCGTCATCGGCCCGAACGGCGCGGGCAAGACCACCACCATCCGCATGTGCCTGGGCCTGACGGCGCCCGACGGCGGTGCGGTGCACTTCACACCCGGGCCGTGCGGCGCCCCGCTGCACATGCCGCGCGATGCCCTCGCCATCAAGGCCCAGCTGGGCGTGGTGACCCAGTTCGACACCCTGGACCCCGACTTCACCTGCGCCGAGAACCTGCGCGTGTTCGGCCGCTATTTCGGGCTCAAGGGCCCGGTGATGGACGAGCGCGTGCCGCGCCTGCTCGACTTCGCGGCGCTCACGCACAAGGCGAACGCCAAGCCGGGCGAACTCTCGGGGGGCATGAAGCGGCGCCTGAGCCTGGCCCGCGCACTCGTCAACGACCCGCGCCTGCTGCTGCTGGACGAACCCACCACGGGGCTGGACCCGCAGGCCCGCCACCTCATGTGGGAGCGCCTGCAGTTGCTGCTCCAGCAGGGCAAGTCCATCCTGCTGACCACCCACTTCATGGACGAGGCCGAGCGCCTGTGCTCGCGCCTCCTGGTGCTGGACCACGGCAAGAAGATCGCCGAGGGCCGCCCGCGCGAACTGATCGCGCAGCACCTGGAGCCGGACGTGGTGGAAGTGTTCGGCGTGGGCGCCGTGGCGCTGGCCGAGAATGCCGCCCTGCGGGCCCTGGCGGCGCGCGTGGAGATCAGCGGCGAGACGGTGTTCTTCTACACCCAGAACGCAGGGCCCCTGCTGCAGGCGCTGGGCGCGCACCCGCACCTGCGCACCCTGCACCGGCCGGCCAACCTGGAGGACCTGTTCCTCAAGCTCACGGGGCGGCAGATCCGCGAGGATGGCTGAACTGAAGTCTGGATCAGTGCACTCCGGTGCGCCACGCTTCACGCAACGGCGAAAACTGACACAGCGCAAGCCGGTGCCACCGTGGAACTGGCTTTGCCAGGCCACGGGTGGCGTCCCCCTCCCGCGAAGCGAGACAGAGGGAAGGCGCGAAGCGGCTCAGGGGGTGCGTGGTTTCACCTTGCTGGCCGCCAGCTTGGCATTGGTGCGCGCCGTTTCCACCTCGGCCGCACGCGCCAGTGCCACGCCCATGCGGCGCTTGGCAAAGCTCTCGGGCTTGCCGAACAGGCGCAGGTCGGTGCCGGGCACGGCGAGGGCCTCGTCCACGCCGTCGAACACGATGCCCTGGGCCTCCACGCCGCCGTAGATGACGGCGCTGGCGCCGGGGTTGCGCAGGCTGGTATCGACTGGCAGGCCCAGGATGGCGCGGGCGTGCAGCTCGAACTCGCTCTGGTGCTGGGTGCACAGCGTGACCAGGCCGGTGTCGTGCGGGCGCGGGCTCACCTCGCTGAACCACACCTGCTCGCCCTTGACGAACAGCTCCACGCCGAACAGGCCCTGGCCACCCAGGTTGTCCGTGACCGCCTTGGCGATCTGGCGCGACTTCTCCAGCGCGGCCGGGTGCATGGGGTGGGGCTGCCAGCTTTCCACGTAGTCACCGCTCACCTGCACATGGCCGATGGGGTCGCAGAAGCTGGTGGCGATCTGGCCGTCAGCCCCCACCGAACGCACGGTGAGCTGGGTGATCTCGTAGTCGAAGTCGATGAAGCCCTCGACGATGACACGGCCATGGCTCACGCGGCCGCCGGCCATGGCGTAGTCCCAGGCCTTTTGCACGTCGGCCGGGCCGTCGATCTTGCTCTGGCCCTTGCCGGAGCTGCTCATCACGGGCTTGACGATGCAGGGGTAGCCGATTCCGGCATCGATGGCCGCCTGCAGTTCCTCAAGCGAGTTGCAGAACTTGTACGGGCTGGTGGGCAGGCCCAGCGTCTCGGCGGCCAGCACGCGGATGCCTTCACGGTCCATGGTCAGGCGCGCGGCGCGGGCGGTGGGGATCACGCGCACGGTGCCGGCGGCTTCCAGCTCTTCGAGCATGGGCGTGGCGATGGCTTCGATCTCGGGCACCACCAGGTGGGGTTTCTCGGCCTCGACCAGGGCCTTGAGCTGGGCCGGGTCGCTCATCGTGATGGTGCGCTGGTGGTGGGCCACCTGCTGGCCGGGGGCGTTCTCGTACCGGTCCACGGCGATAGTTTCCACACCCAGGCGCTGCAGCGCGATCAGCACCTCCTTGCCCAGCTCGCCCGAGCCCAGCAGCATGACTTTGGTGGCATGGGGCGACAGCGGGGTTCCGAGGGTGGTCATGGGAGGCTTTCCAGAAAAAAGTGAGGACGGGCGGCAGAAAGGGTCGTGAAGCCGCGGCGATCGGCCAACTTTAATGCACGGGTTGCGCGCCCCGCCACCCCGGCCACAGGGCGTGCGGACTATTTTTTGCGCCGGGTGGATCCAGGCGGCGCTGGCGCGCGTACTCCCAGGGGCAGCAGACCGTTCTTGGGACCGCTGCGCTTTTTCAACCCACTGAAGAAAAGGGAAATACCATGCACACCCAGCCATTGCGCTCCCGTTTCGCGGCCCTGACGGGCGCACTTGCCGCCACGGCCCTGCTGGCCGCCTGCGGGGCGATGAAGCAGCCCACCCCCAGCCCCATGTTCTCGCAGGACAGCCTGCCGGACGCCATCAAGGTACCCGCCGGCAACCGGGTCGCCATGGAAACCGTGGGCGTGGGCGACATCACCTACGAATGCCGCGACAAGGCCAACGCGCCCGGCCAGACCGAATGGGTGTTCGTGGGCCCCAAGGCGGTACTGAACGACCGCAGCGGCAAGCAAGTGGGCACCTACTACGGCCCACCCGCCACCTGGGAGTCGGCCGATGGCTCCAAGCTGACGGCCACCCAGTTGGCCGTGGCGCCATCGGGTGCAGGCAACCTGCCCTACCAGCTGGTCAAGGCCCACCCCGCCATGGGCGGCGGCGCGATGGCAGGTGTGACCTTCATCCAGCGCGTGGCCTTGAAGGGCGGCGTGGCGCCTGCCTCGCCCTGTGCGGCCGCCAACAAGGGCGAGCGCCAGAGCGTGAAGTACCAGGCCGACTACATCTTCTGGAAAGCGGCGTAGGCCGCTGCCCGCCCCGCCGCGCCCCGCTCCGCGCATCCATCCGCATTGCGGGGCCAGCGCGGGGGGGTAGGGATTGATGGCACGCCCTAGTACTGCTTGTACGGCAGGAACTTGCCCGACAGCACCACCTTCACGCGGTCGCCCTTGGGGTCGGCCTCGCGCGTGATGTCCATGCTGAAGTCGATGGCGCTCATGATGCCGTCGCCGAACTCCTCGTGGATCAGTTCCTTGATGGTCGTGCCATACACGCTCACGATCTCGTACCAGCGGTAGATCAGCGGGTCGGTGGGCACGGACGTGGGCAGCGAGCCCTTGTAGGGCACGACCTGCAGCCACTTCTGCTCCTCGGCCGTGAGGCCGAAGATCTTGCCCAGCACCTTGGCCTGCACGGGCGATGCGGTCATCTGGCCCAGGCACAGGGCGGTGGTCCACTCCTTGGACTGGCCGACCTTCCTGGCAATGGCATCCCATTGCAGGCCCTTGGCGACCTTGGTGCTGATGATCTTCTCGGTGACGTCGTTGCGGTTCATGGGGGCTCCTTGGGGGCGGGTGTCGGATCAGTGCGCTATGGCACGACCGCAAGCAATGCCCGTGCCTGCCGGTCCCACGGGCCCGTGGGGCGGTGGACACGGCCACCTATCCACCCCCGGCCCGACACAGCACAATAAGCCCATGCAATCCGTATCCCCCTCCACGGCAACCGCTGCCGCCCCGCCCCTTGCCTCCGTCTGGCGCGCGCCCAGCCTCTCGGCGCGCTGGTGGCCCGTGTTCCTGCGAAACCTGCTGGTCTGGCGCAAGCTGGCCATCCCCAGCCTGGTGGGCAACATCGCCGAGCCGCTGATGTGGCTGGTGGCGTTTGGCTACGGCATGGGCGCCCTGGTGGGACAGGTGAACGTGGGGACGGCGGGCGGCGCGACGACGCAGGTGCCGTACATCCTGTTCCTGGCCAGTGGCTCGATCTGCATGAGCGCGATGAACGCCGCCAGTTTCGAGGCGCTGTACTCCGCCTTCTCGCGCATGCATGTGCAAAAGACCTGGGACGGCATCATGAACGCGCCGGTGCGGCTTGACGACGTGGTGCTCGCCGAAATGCTGTGGGCCGCCTTCAAGGCGCTGTTCACGGTGACGGCCATCCTGGGCGTGATGCTCGCGCTCTCCATCAGCCACAGCCCCAAGCTGCTCGTGGCCTGGCCGGTGCTGCTCTTCGTCGGCATCATGTTCTCCAGCATCGCGCTCATCTTCAACGCGCTCGCCAAGGGCTACGACTTCTTCACCTACTACTTCACGCTGGTGCTCACGCCCATGATGTTCCTGTCGGGGGTGTTCTTCCCGCGCGAGCAGCTGCCGCCCATCGTGCGCGCCATCTCGGACTGGCTGCCGCTGACCAATGCGGTCGAGCTGGTGCGGCCCCTGTTCATGGACCAGTGGCCTGCCAATGCGCTGCGCCACGGGCTGGTGCTGGTGGTGACCACGGTGGTGGCCTTCTGGGTGGCCCTGGCGCTCACGCGCAGGCGCTTCAAGGCCTGAACCGGCGGCACCCGCCATGGCCCTTCCCCCGCTGCTGGATCCGGACCGCATGGCCATGGTCGCCAAGGGCGTGTCGGCCATCGTGGCATCGTGCAACGCCCAGCTGCAGCCGAGCATCATGCGCGCGGTCGGCTCCCACATCAGCGCGGACGGGCATCAGGTCACCGTCTTCCTGCGCCGCAGCCAGTCGCGGCAACTGCTGCAGGACATTGCCGAGACAGGGCAGATCGCCGTCGTCTTCAGCGAGCCGTCCACGCACCGCACGCTGCAGCTCAAGGCCAGCCGGGCGGTGCAGCGCCCGGCCGCCGCCGCCGACGCGCCGCTGCTGGAGGCGTACCTGCGCTCCATGGAACACGAGGTGGGCCTGGTGGGGTACGGTCCGCGCTACGTGGGCGCGATGCTGGCAGCGCCGCTGGCGGACGTGGTCGCCGTCAGCTTCACGCCGGCCAGGGCCTTCGACCAGACACCGGGGCCGCGCGCGGGCGCCGCGCTGCCCGCGCCGCAGCCATGAGCCAGTCCCTCCTGTCCCTGCACACGATCCGCCCCTGCCTGGAAGGAGCGATACCGGCCGTCATGGCCACCTGCGACGCCGATGGAACCCCCAACGTCGCCTACATCTCGCAGGCGGTGTACGTGGACGAAGGGCATGTCGCCCTGTCGTTCCAGTTCTTCAACAAGACGCGCCAGAACATCCTGCGCAACCCCCGCGCCTCGGTGCTGGTCCTGGACCCGCGCACGGCCAGCTTCTACCGCCTGCACCTCGTCTACCAGCGCACGGAAGCCACGGGCCCGGTGTTCGAGAGCATGCGCGCGCAGCTGGCGGGCATTGCCTCGCACGCGGGAATGGCGGGCGTCTTCGAACTCAAGGGGGCCGACATCTACGCGGTGGACCGCATCGAATCCGTGGCGGGCGAGAGCCTGCCTCCGCCAGCGCCGCGCCCCGGCATGCTGCACGCGCTGCGGGCCTGCAGCGAGCGCATGGCCCGCTGCACCGCGCTCGACGAGCTGCTGCAATGCACCCTGGGCGCATTGCGCGAGCAGCTGGACATCGAGCACGCGATGGTGCTCCTGCTCGACGCGCCTTCCAGCCAGCTCTACACGGTGGCCAGCTGCGGCTACGCAACCTCGGGCGTCGGATCGGAGATCCGCCTCGGCCAGGGGGTGATCGGCGTCGCGGCCCAGGAAGGGACACCCGTGCGCATCAGCCATTTCACCAATGCCGCCCGCTACAGCCACGCCATCCGCGAGAGCCTGGATGCCCATGCCGGCACCAGCGATCCCCAGCCCGCCCGCGGCCTGGACATTCCCTACCCGGGCCTGGCCCAGCCGCACAGCCAGGTGGCGGTGCCCCTGATGTCCGCCGGACGCCCGCTGGGCGTGCTGTTTGCCGAAAGCCCCCAGGACATGCGCTTTGGCTTCGAAGATGAAGACCTGCTGGTGGCCATTGCGGGCCAGCTGGCTGCCGCCATCGACCTGCTGCAGGCAGCGCCCGATGCGACCGAGCCCCTGCCCGCCCCCGCTGTAGCAACGCCAGTGAGCGGCAGCGCGCTGCGGGTGCGCCACTTTGCGGCCAATGACAGCGTGTTCATCAACGACGACTACCTGATCAAGGGCGTGGCAGGAGCCATCATCTGGAAGCTGCTGCGCGACCACCAGCACACCGGGCGCGTGGACTTCACCAACCGCGAACTGCGGCTGGACCCCACCCTGCGCCTGCCCGATGTGGCCGACAACCTGGAGGCCCGCCTGCTGTTGCTGCAGCGCCGCCTGCAGGAGAACTGCCCGCACATCCATATCGAAAAAACAGGGCGCGGGCGTTTTCGGCTGTGCGTGCTGCGCCCCGTGGTGCTGGAAGACGCCTGACGCCTCAGTGCACCAGACCAGGCACCACCGGCAGGCCCAGGCTGCGCATCAGCTTGGTCCACTCGGGCTGCGTGAGGTGCGGCTGCACTTGCGCCAGCACGGCGGCCAGCACGGGGGCGGGCGCATGCTGCTGCATGTCCGACAGCATGGCCGTGCGCTCGGCCGGTGACATGTAGGGCACCATCCAGCGGGCTACCACCATCATTTCGTGCGGCGGGATCGAGGCCACCAGCGCATCGTGCACACCCGCCAGTTCCGCGTCGGTGTAGCACTGCCAGAGCACGCGGTTGTGCGCAGTCTCTTCCTCGTGCATGTGCTCGAAGTTGTGTGCCACAAACAGCGCCAGCTGGCGGTACAGGGCCAGGTTGGCCGCAGCCCGTGCGGGCTTGGCACAGGCCATAAGGTGGTTCACCCCGTCTGCCAAGGCCGTGATGGCCTGTTCGTGCTCCACATGCTCACCCGCAATGCTCTGGCTGGAGCCGGGCTGGCGCGCCTCCATGGCGGCGTGCACAAACTGGTTCTCGTGGTGCAGGTGCGCGCGGCACAGGTCCAGCAGCTGCATCACACGGTCGCAGGTGTGGGCGAACTCCAGGTCGTCGTCCACATCCATGCGGCCCAGGCCCAGCAGCGTGTCGGCCATGAAGGCGCGCAGCGCCTTGTGGATGCTGGCGTACATGTCCATGCGGGGAGCGGCGGGCTGGGCTTGGGTCAGTGCGGCAATTTCGCGGGCATCAATCTTCATCTGCTTCTTTCATGGCCTCGTGGGGCCTCTCAACACCCTGCTTCTAGGGGTGCCGGGCCGGGTGCACCATGCACCCGCTTCCATGAAAAGAAGTCTAGAAAAGCGCGGCCGGTTTGCCTGTTAAAAACTCCTTAAGCAGACCTTCTTCGAACCTTAAAAACCGCGTTCAGTGCCACAAATGTGAATTCCTTCACACCCGCGCACGCAGCAGGTCCACCGCCTTCTCCGCGATCATCACCGTCGGTGCGTTGGTATTGCCGCTCACGATGCGAGGCATGATGGACGCGTCCACCACGCGAAGGCCCGACAGGCCATGCACGCGCAGTTCGGCATCCACCACGTCCATGGGCCCCGTCCCCATGCGGCAGGTTCCCACGGGGTGGTAGATGGTGTCGGCGTACTGGCGGATGAACTGCTCGATCTCCACGTCGGTGCGCGCGTTGGCGGATGCCGCCAGCTCCTTGGCGCCGAACTTCGCCAGCGCAGGCTGCGCGAGGATCTCGCGCGTGCGCTGGAAGCCGCGCACCATGCGCCGCATGTCATCGGGGTCGGCGAGGAACTGCGGGTCCACCAGCGGCAGGGCCATGGGGTCTTTGCTCGCCAGCGTCACCGAGCCCCGGCTGCGCGGCTGCAGCAGGCACACGTGGGCCGAGTAGCCGTGGCCGAACACCGTCTTGCGGCCGTGGTCCACGAGCTTGCCGATCACGAAGTGCAGCTGCAGGTCGGGCGCGGGTTCGGACGGATCGCTCTTGATGAAGCCACCGGCCTCGGCGAAGTTGGTGGTCAGCATGCCCGTGCGGCTGCGCCGCCATTCGCGGATGCCGCGCAGGGTTTGCGCCATGCCCGAGAGCGACAGCCCGAACAGGTCCTTGAGCGCGGGCGCATCCATGACCTGCACCACGTCGGGATGGTCGTGCAGGTGCGCGCCCACGCCGGGCAGGCCATGCAGCACCGGGATGCCGTGGCTTTGCAGCTGCGCGCCCGGCCCCACGCCGGAGAGCATGAGCAGCTGCGGCGACAGCAGCGCCCCCGCGCTCAGCAGCACCTCGCGCGAGGCCTTCACCTGCCGCAGCGCGCCGCCCTGGCGGTATTCCACGCCCACGGCGCGCCGGCCGTCAAACAGGATGCGGGTGGCCTGCGCGCCGGTGACGACCTGGAGGTTGGGCCGTGCCAGGTGCGGCGTGAGGTAGCCCTTGGCGGCGCTGTGGCGCTCGCCGTTCTTGTGCGTGACCTGGTACGGCCCCACGCCCTCCTGCGTGGCGCCGTTGAAGTCGGCGTTGTACGGATGCCCGGCCTGCACCCCCGCGTCGGCGAAGTACTGGCTGAAGCGGTTTGGCGCGCGCAGGTCCGCCACGTTGAAGGGGCCGCCCTGGGCATGCCAGGCATCGGCGCCGCGCTCGTTGTTCTCGGCACGCAGGAAGTAGGGTTTCACATCCTCCCAGCCCCAGCCGGGATTGCCCTGGGCGGCCCAATGGTCGTAGTCGGCATGCTGGCCCCGGATATAGACCATGGCGTTGATCGAGCTGGAGCCCCCGAGCACCTTGCCGCGCGGCTGGTAGCCGCTGCGGTGGTTCAGCGCGGCCTGCGGCGTGGTGTTGAAGCCCCAGCCGTTGAGTTCGAACTTGGCCATCACGGCCAGCCCCGCGGGGCAATGGATGAGCACGCTGCTGTCGGCCGGGCCTGCTTCGAGCAGGCAGACCCGCACGGCGGGGTCTTCGGTCAGCCGGCCCGCCAGGACGGAGCCCGCCGAACCGCCGCCAATGACGATGTAATCGAACATGTTGTGTTGCCTCCTGCGCCGTACATGGCGGCGGTGTGGAGGCACGATAACCGAACGGGCGTTCGATTCGCTTTACCATGCTGCCCGTCTGTTTCACTTTGAAGAGAGCTCTCTATATGACGATTCGAACGGTTGGCATCATCGGCGCGGGCACCATGGGCAATGGCATTGCACAGGCCTGCGCGGTCTCTGGCATCGACGTGGTGATGGTCGACATCTCCGATGCCGCGGTGCAAAAAGGCCTGGCCACGGTGTCGGGCAGCCTGGACCGCCTGATCAAGAAGGACAAGATCACGGCGGCCGACAAGGACGCGGCGCTGGCGCGCATCAAGGTCTCCACCAGCTACGACGACCTCAAGGCCGCGCAGCTCGTGATCGAGGCCGCCACCGAGAACTACGAGCTCAAGCTCAAGATCCTGAAGCAGGTGGATGCGCTGGTCGCGCCCGAGGTGCTGATCGCCTCGAACACCTCCTCGATCTCCATCACCAAGCTGGCCGCCGCCACGTCGCGTGCCGACCGCTTCATCGGCATGCACTTCTTCAACCCCGTGCCCATGATGGCGCTGGTGGAGATCATCCGCGGCCTGCAAACCAGCGATGCCACGCACGACGCCGTGAAGGCCCTGGCCGAGGCCCTGGGCAAGAGCCCCATCACCGTGAAGAACGCGCCCGGCTTCGTGGTGAACCGCATCCTGGTGCCGATGATCAACGAGGCCTTCTTCGTGCTGGCCGAGGGCCTGGCCACGCCCGAGGACATCGACGCGGGCATGAAGCTCGGCTGCAACCAGCCCATCGGCCCGCTGGCGCTGGCCGACATGATCGGCCTGGACGTGTGCCTGGCCGTGATGGACGTGTACCTGACCGAGTTCGGCGACAGCAAGTACCGCCCCTGCCCGCTGCTCAAGGAAATGGTGGCGGCCGGCCGCCTGGGCCGCAAGACGGGCCAGGGCGTTTACACCTACTGAGGCCCCCAGGCGCGCTGTCCCTCCGGGGACGGCGCGCCCATCGCGTTGGGTTTTCAATCATGGGCAAGGAGACATTTGCGCCCATGACCAGCAGCATTACCCCCACCACGCCCCCGGCCGAAGGCTGCATCGACACCCAGGTACTCGGCCACGTGCTGCTGATCGGCATCAACCGCCCGGCCAAGCGCAATGGCTGGACGCCGCCCATGTTCCGCCAGCTGGCCGAGGCCTACACCCGGCTCGACGATGACCCAGAGCTGCGCGTGGGCGTGCTGCATGCCTTTGGCGACCACTTCACCGCCGGGCTGGACCTGCCCGCCGTGAGCGCCTACATGCAGCGCGGCGAAAAAGCCATCCCCGAAGGCCTGGTGGAGCCCCACGACTACGGCCTGCCCGGCTACCGGCGCCGCAGCAAGCCCATGGTGGTGGCGGTCAAGGGCATCTGCTTCACGGTGGGCATCGAGCTCATGCTGGGCGCCGACATCGTGGTCGCCGCCGATGACTGCCGTTTCTCGCAGATGGAGGTGCAGCGCGGCATCATGGCCACGGGCGGCGCCACGCTGCGCATGGCCGAACGCGCGGGCACCGGCAATGCGCTGCTGCATTTGCTGACCGCCGACGAGTTCGGAAGCAGCGAGGCGCTGCGCTTGAACTTCGTGCAGAAGGTGGTGCCCGCCGCGCAGGTGCTGGACGAGGCCATCGCCATCGCCCGGCGCATCGAGGCCCAGGCGCCACGGGCCGTGGTGGCCACGCGGCTCAACGTGCTCAAGGCCATCGAGCAGGGGCAGGCCGCCGCGGTGGCCGATTTCATTCCCGTGCAGAAACAGCTGGCCAACAGCGAGGATGCGGCCGAGGGCGTGCGCGCCTTCGTTGAAAAGCGGCCCGCGCGTTTCACCGGGCGTTGACAGCCCGCAGAGGCCGCGGCCAGGCTGGGCCGGGCCTCTTGCGCCTTGATGGCACGCGCTGCGCGCGGATAGCACCGTGGGCGAAAGGCCGCCGCGTCCGTCCGCAAAAACCAACCCAGCAACAAAAGATTACACAATTCAATTGCACGCAATTGAATTGCACCGCACAATCCACCCCATGGCACGCAGCAACACTTCCACCACCCCCAGCCCGGCAGCGCTGCGCCTGGACAACCAGGTGTGTTTCGCGCTGTATTCCGCCTCGCTGGCGATGACCAAGCTGTACAAGCCCCTGCTGGAGGCCGTGGGCCTGACCTACCCCCAGTACCTCGTGATGCTGGTGCTGTGGGAGCAGGACGGCGTGACCGTCTCCGACCTCGGCGAGCGCCTGTTCCTCGACTCGGGCACGCTCACCCCGCTGCTCAAGCGCCTGGAGACCTCGGGCCTGATCGCCCGCATCCGCGATGCGCAGGACGAGCGCCGCGTGCGCATCAGCCTCACGGCCCCGGGCCGGGCGCTGCGCGACAAGGCGGAAAACATTCCGCCCTGCGTGCTCGAAAGCAGCCAGTGCACCCTGCCCGAGCTGACCGCCCTGACCGGCCAGCTCAAGACCTTCCGCGACCGGATCAACCCGCCGCGCTGACCCTTTTCTTTCACCGTTCGTTTCCACCCCCCGTCCGCATCGCGGACATTCATTGACCCACTGCAAAGGAAGACACCATGACGCAACTCGAAAAAGTCCTCTACACCGCCAAGGCCCACGTGACCGGTGGCCGTGACGGCGCCGCCAAGACCGATGACGGCCGCCTGGACGTCAAGCTGTCCTCGCCCGGCACCTCCGGTACTGGCACCAACCCCGAGCAGCTGTTCGCCTCGGGCTACGCAGCCTGCTTCATCGGCGCGATGAAGGCCGTGGGCGGCAAGATCGGCATCCCCGTGCCGCAGGACGTGTCCATCGACGCCGAAGTGGACCTGGGCCCCATCCCGAACGCCTACGGCATCGCCGCGCGCCTGGCCATCAGCCTGCCCGGCCTGGACAAGGCCACGGCCCAGAAGCTGGTGGACGCAGCCCATCAGGTCTGCCCCTACTCCAACGCCACGCGCGGCAACATCGACGTGACCATCACGCTGGTGTAAGCCATGGGCCGGCTGCTGCTTCCCCGCATCGCGGTGGCCCTCGTGGCCATCGAGCATGTGTACATCCTGGTGCTGGAGATGTTCTTCTGGAACAAGCCCCTGGGCCTGAAGACCTTCAACCTGACCCAGGAGCTGGCCGATGCCACCGTGACGCTGGCGGCCAACCAGGGGCTGTACAACGGCTTCCTGGCCGCCGGGCTGTTCTGGGGGCTGTTCACCGGCAACCGGCTGTTCAAGATCTTCTTCCTGGGCTGCGTGATCGTGGCCGGGGTCTTCGGCGCCGCCACCGCCGTGCCCAAGATCTTCTTCACCCAGGCGCTGCCGGCCATCATCGCCCTGGCCCTGGTGCTGGCCCTGGACAAGCCCGCGCGCCAGCGCAGCCTGTAATAGCTACAAAAATCATAGCTTCCAGCGCTTGCCAGCCAAGCGCTGGAAGCTATTTTTACATGCGACATGACGCTCCCCGGCGCCCGGCCCGCGCGCTGCAAGCTGGCATTCAGCCACGCGCGCGATGATGGTGCCCAATACTCGCGCCATGAAGACCGCCCTCCTCTCCGACATCCACGCCAACCGCCAGGCCCTGGACGCCTGCCTGCAGCATGCCCGCGCGCAGGGCGCCCAGCGATTCGCCCTGCTGGGCGACCTCGTGGGCTACGGCGGCGACCCCGTGGCCGTGGCAGACCAGGCCATGGCGCTCGCGCAGAACGGCGCGCTGTGCGTGCTGGGCAACCACGACGCCATGGCGCTCGCGCCGCCCGCCACGCCCCGCAACCGCGCAGAGCTGGGCGCGCGGTGGACGCACGACCGCCTCGCGTCGCGGCACCACGCCTTCCTGCAGGCCTTGCCGCTGACCGCGCGGCTGGGCGGCAACGCCCTGCTCGTGCACGCCAGCGCCGACGCACCTGCCCAGTGGCGCTACGTGGACGACTCCAACGCGGCCGAGCGCTGCATGATGGCGGCGCAGGCCATCGACCCCGCCATCCGCTATGTGTTCTGCGGCCATGTGCACGAGCAGGTGCTGTACTTCCTCACGCCCACCGCCAAGCTCATGCGCTTTGCGCCCGAGCCCGGCGTGCCCGTGCCCGTGCCGCCGCACCGCCAGTGGCTCGCCATCGTGGGCTCCGTGGGCCAGCCGCGCGACGGCGACGCACGCGCCATGTACGCGCTGTTCGACGACGCGGCGGCGCAGATCACCTTCCACCGGGTGCCGTACGACCACCTGGCCGCCGCGGCGGCCATCCGCGCGGCGGGCCTGCCCGGCTTCTATGCGGACCGCCTGGAAAAAGGCCAGTAGGGATGAAACACCCCCCTGAGCGGCTGCGCCGCTTCTCCCGCCCCCGCATCGCTGGGGGATGCGGGCAGGGGGACGGCGCCAGCGCGGCACGCGGCGCAAGGGAAAATCAACATGAAACTGCTTGAGCCCGGCACCGAGATCGACGGCTTTCGCGTGGCCGAATGCATCCACGCGGGCGGGATGGCGCATATCTATGCCGTGGAGTACGCGCAGGCAGGCCGCAGCCCCGGCTTTCCGATGGCGATGAAGATCCCGCGCATGACCGCGGGCGACGGCGCGGAGAACATCGTGGGCTTCGAGGTCGAACTGCAGATCCTTCCGGTCCTCACCGGCCCCCACGTGCCGCGCTTCGTCGCCGCCGGCGACCTGGTGCGCCTGCCCTACCTCGTCATGGAATACGTGCCGGGCCAGACGCTGCAGCACTGGCTGGACGGCGCCGCCGGTCCGGGCATGGCGCCCACCCCGCCAGAGACCATTGCGCGGCTGGGCGCGGCCATTGCCCACGCCGCGCACAGCCTGCACCAGCAGAACGTCTGCCACCTCGACCTCAAGCCGGCCAACGTGCTCATCAAGAGCAACGGCGACGCCGTGCTGCTGGACTTCGGGCTCTCGTGCCACGCGCACTACCCCGACCTGCTGGCCGAGGAAATGCGCCAGGCCGTGGGTTCGCCCACCTGGATCGCCCCCGAACAGGTGGTGGGCGTGCGCGGCGACCCGCGCAGCGACATCTTCGCCATCGGCGTGATGCTGTACGAGCTGGCCACCGGCGAGCTGCCCTTTGGCTCGCCCACCACGCAGGGCGGCCTGCGCCAGCGGCTGTGGATGACGCCCGCGCCCCCCCGCAAGCACCGCGCCGACATCCCGCCCTGGCTGCAGGAAGCCATCCTGCGCTGCCTGGAGCCCGAGGCCGCCAGCCGCTACCCCTCGGCCGCCCACCTGGCGTTCGACCTGACCCACCCGGCGCAGGTGCCCATCACCGCGCGCGGCCAGCGCACGCAGGGCACGCCGCTCACCACGCACCTGCGCCGCTGGGTGCGCGCGGCGGGCATGCACTACCAGCCCAGCCCCCTGCCCGCGCAGCAGATCGAGGAGACTCCCATCCTCATGGTGGCCGTGCCACATGCCGACGTGAGCGATGCCACGCTGTATTCGCTGCGCCAGGCGGTCGCGCGCTCGCTGGGCATCCGGCCCGGCGCGCGCCTGGCCTGCGTGACGGTGATCTCGCCCTCGGCCAGCAGCACGAGCGACAGCGAACGCAGCGAGACCACGCTGCACCGCCAGCACATGGCGCGCCTGCGGCAATGGGCGCAGGGGCTGGACCTGTCGGGCCACCACGCGAGCTACCACGTGCTGGAAGCCAGCGACGTGGCCCAGGCGCTGGTGCGCTACGCCGCCAGCAACCACGTGAGCATGATGATCCTGGGCGCGGCCACCCACGGCCTGCACACCCAGCGCTTCATCGCGACGGTGCCCATGCGCGTGGCGCGCGACGCGCCCTGCACCGTCATCCTGGTCAAGCAGTCGCTTCCGTTCGAGCAGCTGGCGCACCCCCTGGGCGGCTGAGCGGCCGTGCCGCGCTGTCGCGCAGGCGGCGCGGGCATCTTGAGCCGGCGGGGGGTTTCGTTTAGCGTCGCGGCATGAGCACCACCACCACCCTCCTCGTGCGCCAGGACCAGCTGGCCACCACCCGCCAGTGGGCCGCCGAAGAACCTGCACTCGCCGAGGGCCAGGTCCGCGTGCGGGTCGAACAGTTCGCCCTCACGTCCAACAACATCACCTATGCCGCGCTGGGGAACATGCTCAACTACTGGCAGTTCTTCCCCACCAGCGAGCCCGGCTGGGGCATCGTGCCCGTGTGGGGGTTTGGCACGGTGACCGAGTCATCGCACCCCGACGTGGCGGTGGGCGAGCGGCTGTACGGCTACTGGCCCATGGGCACCCAGGCGGTGCTCTCGCCCCAGCGCGCCAACGCGGCCGGCTTCAACGACGGTGCCCCCCACCGCGCGGGCCTGCACGCCGTCTACAACCACTACCTGCGCACCCGCACCGACCCGCTGTACCGCGCCGACAACGAGGACGTGCAGGCGCTGCTGCGGCCGCTGTTCATCACCTCGTGGCTCATCGACGACTTTCTGGCAGACCAGCAGTTCTTCGGCGCCAGGCGCATGCTGCTGTCCAGCGCGTCGAGCAAAACGGCCTACGGCACCGCGTTCCAGCTGGCGCAACGGGGCGGCATCGAGGTCGTGGGGCTGACGTCGCCGGGCAATGTGGCCTTCTGCGAAAGCCTGGGCTGCTACGACCGCGTGGTCACCTACGACGCGCTGGAATCGCAGCTCGACGGCGCCACGCCCAGCGTGTACATCGACTTCGCGGGCAGCGTGGGCCTGCGCCAGCGCATCCACGCCCACTTCACGGGCCTGGCCTACAGCTGCTCGGTGGGTGCAAGTCATGTGGGCGATCTGGGCGGTGTCGGCCAGCTGCCCGGCCCGCGCCCGGTGATGTTCTTTGCGCCCGCCCAGGTCAAGAAGCGCCACGCCGACTGGGGTGCGCAGGGCCTCAACGACCGCCTGGTGGCGGCCTGGAACCAGTTCAGCGCCGCCGTACAGACCGCCTCCAACCCCTGGCTGGTGGTGCACAACCATGAGGGGCCCGAGGCCACGCAGGCGCTGTTTGCCGCCGTGCTGGCCGGCAGCGGCGACCCGCGCGCCGGGCACATCGCCACCATGCTGCCCCGCTGACACGCAACGCGCGGGACATGCCGGGGAGGGCGGCGACAATGGGGCATGACCCCATTGCCTCCCGACACCCGCCCCCCCGCCGACCAGCACCCCTACGCCCGCCTCACCCCCGACCAGGTGCTGGACGCGCTGGCCGGCGTGGGCCTGTATGGCGACGGGCGCCTCATGGCCCTGTCGTCGTACGAAAACCGGGTGTACCAGGTCACGCTGGAAGACGGCGAGCGCGTGGTGGCCAAGTTCTACCGCCCGGGCCGCTGGAGCGAGGCGCAGATCCTGGAAGAGCACGCCTTTGCCGCCGAGCTGATGGCCGCCGAGGTGCCCGCCGTGGGGCCCCTGGTGCTGAACGGCAGCACCTTGCACCAGCACGACGGGTTTGCGTTTTCGGTCAGCCCCTGGCGCGGCGGCCGCCAGCCCGAGCTGGATGACTTCGAGGTGCTCGAATGGATCGGCCGCTTTCTCGCCCGCATCCATACCGTGGGCGCGGCCCGGCCGTTTGTGCACCGCCCGCTGCTGGACGTGCAGACCTTTGGCACGGCGTCGTACGACTGGCTGCTTGCCCGGGAAATCATCCCGCTCGACATGCAGGCCCAGTGGAAGGCCCAGTGCGAAAAGGCTCTTGAATTGATAGCTGCCAGCGCTTATCCATCAAGCGCTGGAGCCCCATTTAGCTTGAAAGATGCCACCCCCATCCGCCTGCACGGCGACTGCCACCCCGGCAACATCCTCTGGACGCCGCTGGACGAATGGGGCCGGGGCGGCCCGCACTTCGTGGACCTGGACGACGCCCGCATGGGCCCGGCCGTGCAGGATCTGTGGATGCTGCTGTCGGGCGACCGGCGCCAGCGCACCCACCAGCTCGGCGCCCTGATCGACGGCTACGAGCAGTTCCGCGGCTTCGACCGCCGCGAGCTGGCGCTCATCGAGCCGCTGCGCACGCTGCGCCTGATCCACTACAGCGCCTGGCTCGCGCGCCGCTGGCAGGACCCGATCTTCCCGGTCAACTTCCCGTGGTTCGGCACCAGCGACTACTGGCGCGGGCAGGTGGACATGCTGATCGAGCAGATCGAGGCCATGCAGGAAGAGCCCCTGTCCGCCTGAGGCAGCCCCGCGGCCTGCGTGCCGCGCCACGGGGTTCACGCCGCGGGTGCCGGCGATGCCCTTGGCGCCTCTTCATTGCAAACGATTGTCAACCCGTGTGCACGCGGGTGCGATGTCGCGCACCATCAGAAAAACGACCTTCAAGAAGGGCATTTTTCTGACTTGCGAAGGGCCTCCAGGCCCGAAGACTCACACCACCATGCGCATTGCCGTCCTCAACGACGACCCCCTCCTGCCCGACATGATCAAGGGCGCCCTCGAGCGCCTCCACCACGTGTGCCACTTCTATGCCAGCGGCGCGAGCCTGCTCAAGGACGTGCGCCACGAGACCTTCGATCTGCTGATCGCAGACTGGCATCTTCCCGACATGAACGGGATCGAGGTCATACAGCGCATGCGCGAGATGATCGGGCACCAGCTTCCCATCCTGCTGGTCACCCGGCGCAACGAGGAGCGCGACGTGATCGAGGCCCTCAACCGGGGCGCCGACGACTTCATGACCAAGCCGGTGCGCATGGGCGAGCTGGTGGCACGCGTCTCGGCCCTGCTGCGGCGGGCCTACCCGCAGACCATGGGCGAGGCGCTGGTCTTCGGCCCCTACCGCTTCGACGCGGAGCGGCGGCTGCTGACCCTGCACGGCGCTCCGCTGGCGCTGAAGAACCGCGAGTACGAACTGGCCCTGTTCATGTTCCGCAACGCGGGGCGGCTGCTGTCCCGCGCGCACCTGCGCGAAGTCGTGTGGGGCGAAATCAGCGAGGCGGCTTCGCGCTCGCTCGACACCCATGTATCGCGCCTGCGCGCCAAGCTGCAGCTGACCCCGGGCAACGGCTACACGATCACTGCGATCTACGGCATGGGCTACCGGCTGGACGCCGCGGATTCGCGCGGCTAGACGGCCCCCGCGCCCTCCCCCGCCAGCGTGCGGGCCGGCCCACGCGGCGCACACGCAGCCCGCGGCACACACCCGGCGGACCTCCCGCACCCCACACGCATCCCGGAATGAAAAAAGGCCAGCACGCAGGCAGCGTGCTGGCCTTGGACCGGGCCGCGAGCAGCAGGCTATCCCGGCGCGATCACCACGATAGCCGCTGCCACGCGCGCACTACCGGCGGCGACCCACGGCAGGGTGCTGCCAGGTCATCAGCCCCAGCAGGACTGCCAGCAGGATCAGGCCCCACTCGGACAGCGTGGGGATGCTGCTGGTGGTGTTGGACACCGTGGTCGTGGCGCTGGCCGTGTTGTTGGGCGGGTTGGTATCGCCCGGCGCATCCACGGTGGCGGAGTTCACCAGCGGACGTGCGCCGCTGTAGGGGGACGACAGCATGGTGCTGATCGTGAAGGTGCGCGAAGCCCCTACCGCCAGTGCGCCGACCGCACAGCGCACGGTGCCCGAGGCATTGACGCACCCGGCAGCGGAGACGAAGTTGACACCCGCCGGCAGCACATCCACCACCTGCGCGCCATCGCTGGCCAGCGGGCCGTTGTTGGTCACCACCAGCGTGTAGTCCAGCGCCGCGCCCGGTGCGATCGGGCCCGCGGGCGCCGTCTTGGTCAGAGCCAGGTCCGTGGCCACGGTGAAGCGGCGCGCGGTCGTGTCATGCGTCACCACGTTGTTGGCCAGCGTGGTCTCGGTTTCCTCCACCACCACGCTCGCCTGGTTGAACGCGGTGCCGCTGGTGGCCCCCGCGACGGTGAGGGTTTCAGCGCGCATCACGTAGGTGATGGTGGCGCTCTGGCCGCTGCTGAGCCCCGGGAAGGAGCAGATCAGCGTGCCGCTGGTCGCACCCACCGCGGGCTCGGTGCAGGAGCCGCCCGCATTCACCGTGAGCGAGCCCCGGTAGCTGAAGGTGGCCGTGGGCGAGGAGCCCGGCGCGGGGAACACGTCGGTCATCACCACGTTGGTGCCGAAGGACGGGCCGCTGTTGTTCACCGTGATCGTGTACGTCGTCGACTGCCCCAGGTCCACCGGGTCGGAGCTGTCCACCTTGTTCACCAGGATGTCCAGCTGCGGCGCCGTGACGGGCGTCGTGGTGGTGGCGCTGTTGTTGGCCAGGCTCGACTCGGTGGTGGCGGTGGTCGCGGCGACGCTGTTGACCACGCTGCTGCCTGCCGCGTTGCCCAGGGGACGCATGCGGTAGTTCACCGTCTGCTGCACGCCGGCATTGATGCTGGCCCAGTTGCAGGTGAGCGTTCCGCCCACCGTGCCTGCCGCGACGGGGACGCAGCTGCCGCCCCCGCTCACGCTCACCACGTCGATAAAGGCGGCATTGGACGGCAGGGTGTCCACCATCTGCACGGTCTGTGCGGTGGAAGGCCCCGTGTTGCCGATGGTCGCCACGAAGGTGATGGGCGCACCGGCCGCGACCGTGGAGGGCGTGGCCGTCTTGGCGGCGGTCACGTCCACGATGGCCGTGACCTGGCTGGTCACGCTGCCGCTGTTGTTGGCCTGGTTGGGGTCGCCCACGTCGGCGGAACGCACGGTGGCGGTGTTGGTGCGCGGGCCGGTGACGGCGATGCTGGGGCGCACCACCACGGTCACCGTGGCCTGCGCGCCGGAGTTCAGCGTGCCCAGGTTGCAGCTCAGGTTCTGCGGGGTGCCGTTGGTGACGCCGTTGGGCGTGCAGCTGCCCTGCGAGGCCACGGCGGACTGGAAGCCGCCGGTGGTCACCAGGCTGGCCAGCGTGTCCGACACGATGACATTGCTGGCGGCCGCCGGGCCGACGTTGTCGACCGTGATGACGTAGGTCAGGTTCTGGCCCGCGACCACGGGGTCCGGCGCTGCGGTCTTGGACACGACGCGCAGGTCGGCCTGGGTGGCGGTGGCGGTGACGCCCACGCCCACGCAGTTGTTCGTCCCGTTGCTGTCCACTCGCGCACCTCCCCCCAGCGCCACACAGGCATTGTTGGTGACGGTACCCGCGCTGGCCAGCACGGCGGACACCGTGACGGCAGGCGCATTGGAGTTCGCGTTCAGGCCCGTGGAGCGGGTGCAGTTCCAGGCTGCCACGCCGTTGCCGACAAAGGGCAGTGCATCGCAGGTCCAGCCCGTGGCGCTGACAAGGCTGTTGAGCGTCACACCGGCAGGCACCACGTCGGAGATGGTGATCGCCTGGCCGTTGGGTACCGCCAAGGGGCCGGTGTTGCGCGCCGTCAGCGTGTAGTTGAACGCCTGGCCCGGCACTACCGGGTTGATGCTGGCCGTCTTGGTCAGCTGCATGTCCGCATCGTTGCTGGCCGTCACGTTGACCGAGGCCGAGTTGTTCGCGGGCACCGGGTCGGCCAGCGGCGTGTTGACGGCGGCCGTGTTGCCCAGCGTGCCCGCGCTGTCGGCCGTGGCGGTCACGGTGATGACGGGCATGTTGGTGAAGTTGGCACCGGTGTACTCCGTGCGCGTGCAGGTGATCGTGGCGTCACAGGTCCAGCCCGTGCCCACGGCGGACACGAAGGTGAGCCCCGCGCCCAGCGTATCGGTCACCGTGACGGGCCGGCCCACCAGCGACTCCCCGCCATTGAGGCGCGGCGTGAGCGTGTACACCACGTTGGTGCCCTGGGCCACATTGGAGCTGGCGGCGCTCTTGGTGATGGCCACATCGGCACCGGAGGCGGAGGTCACGTCGGCGGAGGTGGTGTTGTTGGAGGTGTTGCCGTCCGGCATGGCCGAGTTGTCGGGCTTGAGGCCGTCGATGGCGAATGCGGCGGTCACCGTGCCGTTGACGTTGGACACGGCGGGGACCGTCAGCACGGCGGCGGACGCTCCGTTGGCGAGCGTGCCCGCGCGGGTGCAGGTCACCGTGCCGCTGTTCAGCGGGTAACCGCCCGAGGCCGTGCACGACCAGCCCGTGCCCGTGGGCGTCGACGTGATGGAGGCGCCGGCCGGCACGGTGAAGGTGATGCGCTGGCTCCCATCGGCCGCATTCGGGCCGTTGTTCGCAGCCTGCAGCGCGTAGCTGTAGGCCTGCCCGGCCACCACGTTGGCCGTGGAAGGCGTGGCCACGAGCGCCAGGTCGGCCGCCTGCGTGGCGGTGGTGTCCTGCACGCTGTTGACGTTGTTGCTGGTGTTGGGATCGGACGTGGCGCTGGAGGCCGTGGCGGTGTTGGTCCACACGCCCGCGGAAGGCAGCCGCACGCGGATCGTCACGGTCTGGTTGGTGTTGAACGCGATGTTGCCCACGGCGCAGTTGACGGTGCCGCCGGCCTCGCTGCACGAGCCCGCCGTGGTGTTCACGTCGATGAACGTGGAGCCCGCGGGAAGGGTGTCTACCAGCGTGACGCCGGTGGCGCCGTTCGGGCCGTTGTTGTCGATGCGCAGCGTGTACGTGAAGATGCCTCCGGCGGGCCCCGGGTCCGGGGAATCCGCATGGTTCACCACCAGGTCGGCGGACTGCGCCAGGGCGGCCCCGGCAAACAACCCGCTGGCCAGCAAGAGCCAGCGGAAGCGGCGCACGGCGCGCTGCGCGGGCGCAGCCGCAGGAACCTCGCGTGCCTGCGCGGTGGCATCGCTGGCAGGCTGCATGGACCCGCTGGATGTCTGCGCGCGCCAGGGAGCGCGGCCGCTCGTCCATAGTCGCGTCAATCGATAGGGCATTGAATTCTCCTGAAGTGGATGGCTCGAACTTCCGGCCACGCCGCGACCTCACCAGGCCCCTCAGGGCTGGCAAAAAATGCGAGGGAGTGCGTGAACGCGCCTGGGCCGCCATGGGCAAAGGCAGGGCCTGAATTTATCGAGCGCGGCAGGCGTAATCCGCGCAGAAACAATCGTTAACGTTCGTGAACCGTATTGCGTATTGTTTCCACCACGCAGGCCGTGGCGCGCAGGCGCCCCCGGGCAGTGGACCGACTCCACGGCACTGGGCTATGCTGCGCCATCCCAGATCCCCCAGCGAGTTGCCCCGGCCATGAAGGATTTGTTCCGCAACCTCTTTTCCATCCGCCAGCAGCGCCGGCCTGCCCCGGTGGGGCCCTTGCCGGCGGTGGGCACGTTCATCATCCGGGGGCCGGTCAAGATGGCGATCACCTGCCCCGTGCCGCCCGAGCTCTGGGACTGGCTGGTGCTCTCGGGCTGGCGCAACCTGCCCGTCAAGAATGACCGGCGCAAGGGGCTGCTGGCGCCGCAGGGCGCGCTCAAGGAGCTGATCGACGCCGACCCGCAGGAGCGCAACCGCGCGCACGACCGCCTGCTGGAGCAGGCGCGGCCGGAGGATTGAGGCGCACCGCCCCCGCCCGCTGGCGCGGAGGACGCCAGCGCCGGCGCAAAAAAACCCCGTGATGCCCTGGCATCGACGGGGTTTGCTCTATTTTTAATAGCTATCGGCGCTTGATGGCCGGGCGCCAGAAGCCTATTTCATGCCTGTCACACCAGCAGCGCATTCACCCGCCGCACGTAGGCCGCCGGGTCTTCGGGCAGGCCGCCTTCGGCCAGCAGCGCCTGGTCGAACAGGATGTGCGCGAGGTCGTGGAAATGCACGCTGCCGTCGAGCTTCTTGACCAGCGCATGCTCGGCATTGACCTCCAGCACGGGCTTGGTCTCCGGGGCCTGCTGGCCAGCCTGCTTGAGCATGCGCGCGAGCTGGGTGCTCATGCCGTCGTCCTGCACCACCAGGCACGCGGGTGAATCGACGAGGCGCGTGGTCACGCGCACGTCCTCGGCCTTGTCCTTGAGCGCCTCCTTGAGCTTGGCGAGCACGGGCTTGAAGGTCTCGGCGGCCTCTTCGGCGGCCTTCTTCTCGGCCTCGTCCTGCAGCTTGCCCAGGTCCACCGCGCCCTTGGCCACGCTTTGCAGCGGCGTACCGTCGAATTCGTGCAGGTAGTTCAGCGCCCACTCGTCCACGCGGTCGGTCATGAGCAGCACCTCGATGCCCTTCTTCTTGAAGACTTCGAGCTGCGGGCTGTTCTTGGCCGCCGCCAGGGTGTCGGCGGTGATGTAGTAGATGGCCTCCTGGCCTTCCTTCATGCGGGCCTTGTAATCGGCAAAGCCCACCGTCACGGCATCGCTGGTGGTGGACGCAAAGCGCAGCAGCTTGGCCAGGCGCTCGCGGTTGCCAAAGTCTTCGCCCAGGCCTTCCTTGAGCACGGCACCGAACTCGCTGTAGAACGCGGTGTACTTGCCTTCCTTGGCCTTGTCGTCGGCATCGACCACATCGGTCACGCCGTCCGCGTTGGCCGTGGTGTCGTGCTTGTCATGTTTGGCGAGGTCCTCGAGCATGCTAAGCACGCGCTTGGTCGAGCCTTCGCGGATGGCGCGCACGTCGCGGCTTTCCTGCAGCAGCTCGCGGCTCACGTTCAGCGGCAGGTCGGCCGAGTCGATCACGCCCTTGACGAAGCGCAGGTAGGTGGGCATCAGCGCCTCGGCGTCGTCCATGATGAACACGCGCTTGACGTACAGCTTCACGCCGGCCTTCTTGTCGCGGTTCCACAGGTCGAACGGCGCCTTGGCGGGGATGTACAGGAGCTGCGTGTACTCGGTGTTGCCCTCAACGCGGTTGTGCGCCCAGGTCAGCGGGGCTTCATGGTCGTGGCTGATGGTCTTGTAGAACTCGGCGTACTGCTCGTCGGTCACGTCCTTCTTGGGGCGGGTCCACAGGGCGCTGGCCTTGTTGATGGTTTCCCACTCGCCGGTCTTGACCATGGCGCCCGGCTGGCGGCCGCCGTTCTCGTCCGAAGGGTTGATCAGCTCGCCGTCTTTCCACTCTTCCTTTTCCATCAGGATGGGCAGGCTGATGTGGTCCGAATACTTGGCGATGACGGACTTGAGCTTCCAGGCGTTGAGGTATTCCTCGGCGTCGTCGCGCAGGTGCAGGATGATGCTGGTGCCGCGCTGCGGACGGGTGATGGTTTCCACCTCGAAGTCACCCGTGCCGCCGCTCACCCAGCGCACGCCCTGGTCGGCAGGCAGGCCCGCGCGGCGCGACTCGACCGTGATCTTGTCGGCCACGATGAAGCCCGAATAGAAGCCCACGCCGAACTGGCCGATGAGCTGCGCGTCCTGCTTCTGGTCGCCCGAGAGCTTGCCCATGAAGTCCTTGGTGCCGCTCTTGGCGATGGTGCCCAGATGCTCGATGGCCTCCTGCTGGCTCATGCCGATGCCGTTGTCGGTGATGGTGAGCGTCTTCGCGTCCTTGTCGAAGGTCACGCGCACTTCCAGGTTGGGAGCGTCCTCGAACAGCGCGGAATTGTTCAGGCCTTCGAAGCGCAGCTTGTCGCACGCGTCCGAGGCGTTGGAGATCAGCTCGCGCAGGAAGATCTCCTGGTTGGAGTACAGCGAGTGCGTGACAAGGTGCAGCAGCTGGGCCACTTCGGCCTGGAAAGACAGGGTCTGTTTGGTGCTCATGGTGTCTTGGAGATTGCTGTGTAAGGTGCAAGGGAACGCCTTTCACGGGCCACGGGGGTGGCGAGGAAAGGCGTTCGCGCGTGTTCACCTCGGGGCGGACTGGCTGATTTCAAGGGTGTTTCGCACACGGCGGCCTCCGGCGCGGCCTGCCGTCCGTCCCTGCAGACGGCGGGCAGACGGGGCCGGGCGCTGAAGATTGTTGACAATCTGCAGGCAACTGGCAGTATTTTTTGTCATTTGCCCCCCATAAGATGCACGCGCCGCCGCTGTTCCGAAGAGAGCAGCCTTCCAGAGCCCTGTGCCCTTTTTTCTTTCGGAGCCGTCCTGCCATGCCCACATCCCTTCAAAAATGGTCCGCCGAGTTCCTCGGCACGTTCTGGCTGACCCTGGGAGGCTGCGGCAGCGCCGTGCTGGCTGCCGCCTTCCCGCAGCTGGGCATTGGTTTTGTCGGCGTGTCCCTGGCCTTTGGCCTCACGGTGCTGACGGGGGCCTATGCCCTGGGACCGATCTCGGGCGGGCACTTCAATCCCGCCGTGTCGGTGGGGCTGGCGCTGGGTGGCCGCTTCAAGGCGTCCGAGCTGCCCGGCTACGTGGTGGCCCAGGTGCTGGGCGCCATCGCCGCGGCGGGCGTGCTGTACCTCATCGCCACCGGCAAGCCGGGCGCGGACATCGGGGGTTTCGCCACCAACGGCTATGGCGAACACTCCCCCGGCGGCTATGGCCTGGTGGCCGCCGTGGTGACGGAGGTCGTGCTGACGGCCGTGTTCCTCATCGTGATCCTGGGCGCCACGGCCAAACGCGCGGCCAGCGGCTTTGGCGGGCTGGCGATCGGCCTGTGCCTCACGCTCATCCACCTGATCTCCATCCCGGTGACCAACACCTCGGTCAACCCCGCGCGCAGCACCGGCCCGGCGCTGTTTGGCCCGGCCTATGCGCTGTCGGAACTGTGGGTGTTCTGGGCAGCGCCCATCGCAGGCGCGCTGCTGGGCGCCGCCATCTACCGCGCGCTGCTCAGCGACGACTGAGGGGGCGGGCTTCAGCCCTCGATCGTGATGCGCTGCACCAGCGTCTGCAGGATCTTGTCGGCCTTGTCGTTGGCCACCTGGCAGGTGCCCGCGGCCGCATGCCCGCCGCCGCCAAACTCCAGCATGAGGTTGCCGATGTGCACCTGGCTGCTGCGGTCGAGGATGGACTTGCCCGTGGCGAACACCGTGTTCTGCTTTTGCAGGCCCCACATCACGTGGATGGAGATGTTGCACTGGGGGAACAGCGCGTAGATCATGAAGCGGTTGGTGGCCCAGATGGTTTCTTCCTCGCGCAGGTCCAGCACCACCAGCTTGCCGATGCGGATGGCGCAGCGCTGCAGCTGCTCCTGGGCCTTGGGGGCATGGTCGCGGTACAGCTGCACGCGCTCCTGCACGTCGGGCAGGGCCAGGATGTCGGCGATGTCGTGGTCGCGGCAATACTGGATGAGGTCCATCATCAGCGCATAGTTGCTGATGCGGAAGTCGCGGAAACGCCCCAGTCCCGTGCGCGAATCCATCATGTAGTTCAGCAGCACCCAGCCCTGGGGGTCCAGGATGTCTTCGCGGGAGTACTGGGCGGAGTCGGCCTGGTCCACCGCCGCCATCATTTCGTCGGTGATGCGCGGAAAGGCCGCCTTGCCGCCATAGTGGTTGTAGACCACGCGGGCCGCCGACGGCGCATGGGCCTCGATGATGTGGTTTTCGTCGCGCCGGCCCGAGTTGCGCACGGTTTCCGATTCGTGGTGGTCGAAGACCAGGTGGGCCCCCGGCACATAGGGCAGGTTGGTGGTGATGTCGCGGCTGGTGATGGCGATCTTGCCGTCCTGCATGTCCTTCGGGTGCACGAAGGTGATCTCGTCGATGAGATTGAGCTCATTGAGCAGCACGGCACACACGAGGCCGTCGAAGTCGCTGCGGGTTACCAGCCGGTATTTCACGTCGCTCACTAGTTTCTCCTTGTCACATATTCATGGCCACATGGTAGCCGCGGGCCAAGGCCCCACAAGGCCGTTGGCATGGAAAAGCGGACCACCGGACCGCTTTCCTCCCTTTGCCGCTCACGCGGGCCGAAGCCACTGCTCCAGCTGCCGCGCCACGCCCGCATCGCCCAGCAGCGCCAGATGGCCCATCCGGTGGAACACGGCCTGCCGATCCTTGGCAAAACCCAGGGTCCGCCGCGCATCATCGTGGATGCCCAGGGCACTGTGCAACGGCACCAACCCGTCGCCCACCAGCCGCTCAGCCACCGGACTGCGCCGCGCGGCCAGCGTGGCGGCGATGGCATGGCAGGCCACGCCCTCGGGCAGCGGCACCGGAACGCGCCGGTCAGGCTGGCGGTGAAAGCGGTCGCGCCCCTGCCCGTCGGATTCCAGCACGTGGCCGTGGCGCAGGTCGGTGATGCCCGCGCTGCGCAGCTGCGCCAGCCGTGCGAAGGGACGCGAATACGGCGTGCTGCCCAGCAGGATGTCCACCCAGTGGCCGGCTTTTTCCAGCGGCGCGCCATGGTGGGGCGTGCCCAGGCACACCAGGTGGCGCAGCAGCGCCGGCCAGCCCAGCCCCCGCGCCACCGCCTGGTGGCACGCACTGCGCGCGACCAGCCCGCCCATGCTGTGGGCCAGCACCGCCACCTCCGTCACGGGCACCGGCCAGTCCCTCACGAGGGATTCCAGCTGCGCCGCGAGCTCCGCGCCATTGGCGCAGGTGTGCAGGCCCGTGTTGTAGCGCAGGTAGACCGGCGTGCAGCCCAGCGCCTGCGCGAGGTAGGCGCCATGGTCATGGCCGCCGTGCCGCCACTGCAGATCGTTCATGCACAGGCCGTGGACCAGCACCAGCACCTTGCCGGTGGCCGCGCCGCTGGCGGCCAGGGCGGGCAGGTCGAGCGGCAGCCCCTCCCGGTGGAACCCCATGCGGGTGCACAGCGGGTTGCCGTCGCGCTGGAGGCGGTCCCCCATCACGCCGTTGAGGGCGGCCAGCACGGCCTCGCGCTCCCACTGCACGCCGGTGTGCGGCACGGCAGGCTCGAAAAACGGCTCCAGCCGCGCCAGGCCCGCCTGCAGCCCCGCATCCACGAGCCATGTCACGCCCCGAATGCTCTGGTAGACCAGCCCCGTGAGGCCCCGCGCCTGCCCGGGCTGCGCCCCGCCAGGCAAACCCAGGGTGCCCAGCACCGACTGGTGCACGCCCTCGGCCACGCGGCTGATACCCGTGGTGGCCTGCGTGGCCAGCCGCGCCACGCCGCGCAGGTCGGAAACGCGCAACTGCCGCAGGGGGCCCGGCGTGGAGGGTTCGGCGGGGCGCCTTGCCCCGGGGCCGGCTGCATTGGCGCCGCGGCGCGGTGATGGGGACATGGGTGGAAAGGCTCCGTTCAGGAATGGTCAAGCGACACAGGAAGAAGCCGGGGCGCCCGGCCTGTCAGAACCGTTCGCCGGGAGAAAGGTAGCGCCACTGCCCGACCGGCAGGTTGCCCAGGGTGACGCGGCCGATGCGAATGCGCTTGAGCCCCACCACCTTGAGCCCCACCAGCTCGCACATGCGGCGGATCTGGCGCTTCTTGCCTTCGGTGAGCACGAAGCGCAGCTGCTCGGGGTTCTGCCAGTCGACCTGGGCGTGCTTGAGCGGCTGGCCGTCGAGCGCCAGGCCGTGGCACAGCCGCGCGAGCTGTTCGCGCGGGAAGGCCGACTGCACGTCGGTGGCGACATCGCCGTACTGCACGCGCACCAGGTACTCCTTGTCCACCGTGGAGTCCTCGCCGATGAGCTGGCGCGCCACGCGGCCGTCCTGGGTGAGAACGAGCAGGCCCACCGAATCGATGTCCAGCCGCCCGGCCGGCGCCAGGCCACGCAGCTGCGGCGGCGAGAACCGGTTGCGGCTGGGGTCGTCGCGCCAGTGCGTGCGGGGGTTGATCAACGCCACGGCGGGCGTGTGGCCGTCCTCGGCCTGCCCGCTCACATAGCCCATGGGCTTGTGCAGCAGGATGGTGACGCGCTGCTCCTGGAACCCCTGGGCGACCTTGTCGACCTCGATGCGGTCGGTGGGCAGCACCTGCACGCCCATCTCCGCGACCTCGCCATTGACCTTGACCCAGCCCTGGGCGATCCAGTCATCCGCCTCGCGCCGGGAGCACATGCCCAGTTCGGCCATGCGCTTGTTCAGGCGGGAGCTGACCAGGCCGTTGGGTGCCACGGTGCGTGCGGCAGGCGGGGGTGCCTGCCGCACCGCCGCGACAAAGCCACCCGACGCCGTGCGGTAGGTGGGCGGTGCGGGCGCGCGGGAGGGCCGGGGCGCCGGCGCGGGACGGGCGGGCGCTGCCTTGGCCGCCTTGGCTTCGATGACGGGACGGCGAAGCACGGGGCGCGGCGCGGGTGCGGACGGGCCGCCGGCATCCGGGGCGGGAGCCGCTGCGGGGCCGGCGGGCGGACGGGAACTGGAAGAGGACATTGCGCGTATTTTCGCCTGTGGGCCGCACGGGCCTTGCGGGCCCGGCGCGGAAAGGCCGGCCGACGGTGCCTCTGCGACATCCGCCTCCGGTGAAAAACCGGACAGCTTACCCCTGGCGCGCCTGCCAGGCCAGGAAATCATCGACGGGCAGGGGCCGTGCAATGTGGTAGCCCTGCGCCTCGTCGCACGCCAGTGAGCGCAGCCGCTCCAGGATGTCCGCGGTTTCCACGCCCTCGGCCACCACGCTGAGCCCCAGGTTGTGCGCCAGGTCGATGGTCGAGCGCACGATCATCGCGTCGTCCTCGCCCGCCGCCATGCCCATCACGAACGATTTGTCGATCTTGAGCTCGTCCACCGGCAGGCGCTTGAGGTAGGCCAGCGAGGAGTACCCCGTGCCGAAATCGTCGATGGAGAGCTTGAAGCCCTGCTGGGACAGGCGGTTGAGCATGGCCTCGGCGCGCTGGGGGTCGTCCATGATGGCGCTTTCGGTGATCTCCAGGCAGAAGGCGCTGGCGGACACGCCATGGCGCACCAGGATGTCGGCCAGCCGCGCGCTGAGCTCCGGGTCCAGCAGGTCGCGCGTGGACAGGTTGACCGAGACCCTGAGCGGCAGGCCCCGGGTGCGCGGGTCGGCCAGCAGGCGCGCGACCTCCTCGAACATCCACAGCGTGAGCTGGCGCACAAAGCCCGTCTGCTCGGCGAACGGGATGAACTGCATGGGCGGCACCAGGCCGCGCTGCGGATGCTGCCAGCGCACCAGGGCCTCGGCGGCCAGGCCGGGCTGGCCGCGCAGCGCCACCTTGGGCTGCAGGTACAGGCGCAGTTCGCGGTGTTCGACGGCGCGGCGCAGTTCGGTCAGCAGGGACAGGGTCTGCGTGCTGGCCGAATCGAACGACGCGTCGTACTGCAGCGCCCCGCTGAGCTTGCGCTTGGCGGCGTACATGGCGATCTCGGAACGGCTGAGCAGCGTGTCGGCATCGTCCGCGTCGCCTGGCCAGCAGGCAATGCCGATCCCGGCGCTCAGGTCCACCGTCTGGTCCTCGAAGGCCAGCGGCTCCTCGAACGAGCGCGTGATGCGCAGCGCGGTGTCGTGGGCGGCGGCCGCATCGGCGCCCTGCAGCAGCACGGCGAATTCGTTGCCGCCCAGGCGTGCCACCATGTGGCCTGGCAACGGCACCTGCTGGCGCAGGCGCTCGGCCACGGCCTGCAGCAGGCGGTCGCCGAAGGCATAGCCGAGCACGTCGTTCACATGCTTGAAGCGGTCCAGGTCGAGCGTGAGCACGGCCAGCGGCTGCGGTGGCCCTGCCGCCACGCCGCCCGCGATCGCCTGCACCACCGCTTCGCGAAAGCGCTCCCGGTTGGGCAGTCCGGTGAGCCGGTCCCAGTAGGCCAGGCGGCGGATTTCCGTTTGCTGCGCGCCGATGTCCACGCGCATATGGTCGAACGAGCGCGCGAGGTTGCCGATCTCGTCGCTGCGGGCGGTGTGCGCCAGCGGCACGTCGTACTCGCCGCGCGAGAGGCGCTGCGTGGCGGCCAGCAGCGAGCGCAGCGGCGTGGTCAGGCGCTGCGCCACCAGCCCCGTGCCCACCGCGAACAGCAGCACGCCGGCGACGGTGATGATGGCCAGCAGCACCTGCAGCTGGCGGTAGGGCGCGAGCACCTCGTCCACCGAGCGCAGCAGCAGCGCCTGCACCTCGCCGCCCACGCTGTGCAGGCGGATGGTGCGCGCCAGCAAGGTGCCTTCCAGCGTCTGCAGTTCACCCGAAGCAATGCCCTGGCGCTGCAGCAGCGCCAGCGGGCCGGGCGGCAGCGTGCTCACGGGCACCTGGACCGAGCCGTCCGCGCCCTGGACGACCAGCGCCACATGCACCGACAGCAATTGCCGCATCTCGTCGGCCAGCGGCTGGTGGATGGGAAAGCCCATCAGCACCCAGCCGATGACCACCGGTGCGCGCAGCGGCACCATCACGAACTGGTAGGGCACGCCGTCCATCACCGCGATCTGGCTGCCCTGGGCCTGCGCGGCCAGCGGCGGCACCAGTTCGCGCAGGGTGGCCGGAAACGCCTCCATGCTGCCCGACAGGCTGACCGCGCGCAGCGTGAGGTCGGTGCCCAGCAGCGCCGTCACGGCGGCGCCGATGCGGCTGCCGTGGTTCTCCAGCACGGACTGGATGGTTTCCTCGTCGCCCGAATTCACGGCGGAGCGAAAGCCGTAGTCGGCCGCGAGCAGGGCCGAGCCCTGGCGCAGCTTGTCGGCGTTCTGTTCGAGGAGCCGGCGCCAGACGTTCTCGTCCAGGTCCAGGGCCTGGGCGATCTGGGCGCGCGCATTGCGCTCAATGGTGGCGCGCACCACCGCAAAACCCGCCGCCTGCACGATGAGCAGCAGCAGCAGCGAGAGTCCCACCAGCCGCAGGATCAGGCTGCGCCGCAGCAGGCGCAGCTGCATCAAGGCTGCAGCCCCGCCAAACGCACCGACGCGGCGGCGCCGCCGGCGGCGGGCACCGTCAGCGCCTGCTCCTGCGCGGGGGCGCCCACCGGCAGCCGCGTGTGCCAGGCGCGCAGCGTGTAGGTGCCGGGCGGCACATTGTCGAGCTGCGCCCTGCCCGTGGCGGCGGAGCTGCGCGCGTAGTGCGGGGTGTCCACCACCAGGATCCAGCCCACCATCTGGTCGTGGATGTTGCAGCCGAGCACCACCACGCCCGGCCGGTCGAACAGCACGGGATTGGAGGGCGTACCGGTGTAGAGCTTGAGCTCGAATTTCTTGGCGGGCGAGAACGAATAGACGTGGTGGCGCACCGAGTCATGGTTGGGAAAGCGCACCTCGGTGCCCACCGGCACCACGAGCACGCCGGGCACGAACCTTCGCTTCTCCTGCGCCATCTCCACACCGGCCAGCGGCCGGGCCTGCCGGGCCGCGTCGGCCGAGTCGAGGAACACCACGGCGTCGGCCAGCGGCTTGCCCGCGGTGTCCAGCACGTCCACCTGCACCGTGGCACCCCGCGCCGCCGTGGCCAGGCCCGCCATGCACGCACCGGCCAGCAGGAACGCGGCCACCGGGCGCCCGGTGCGGCGCGCGGGAAAGCAGGCATGCGTCATGGTTCGATGGCCATGCCCAGCAAGGGCGCGCCCTCGCCCACCCTGCCCAGCGCACGGGTGGCGCCAGTGTCCAGGTTCACCAGGTGCAGCCGCGTCTGGCCGTCGGCCGGCGTGCGCACGGCGATCAGCGCGGTGTTGCCGACATCCGAGATGTCGAACGACACATCGGTCAGGGGCCCCAGGCCCAGCGGCCCCACGGTGCGCAGCTGGCCGGTGTTGGGCGACACCACGGGCGTGGCGCCTTCCCGCGAGCCCTGCGTCACCAGCACGCCGAGCGCACGGTCGATGGCGTAGTTGGTGGTGAGCTTGCCGTCCTGCGCGTTGTAGGTATAGGCGGCGCCCGCGATATCGGGCGCGCGGCCGGCGTTCGTGTCGCTCCAGGCATAGCGCAGGGCCGGGTCGGGCTGCACGCCCTCGACGGCCGGGTCGCCGTCCACCACGGCGCCGGTGTCCGGGTGCAGCCGCAGGTTCTGGCCCGCGTTCGAGACGACGCGGATGCGGTCGGCCACGGGGTTGAAATCAAAGCCGAAGGCCGTCCCCCGCAGGGCCAGGACGGCCGGCGTTGGGCCCACGGGGCGCAGGGCGCCGGTGGGGATGTCGAGCGTGTACAGCCGCCCCGCCTGCGAGAGCGCATACAGCACGCCGCGCGCCACGCGAAAGTCCAGGCCCACCAGCCGCTCGCCCGGGGCCAGGCCCGTCACGGAGCGGCGCTCCAGGATGCGCTCCGGCTGGCCGGCATGGAAGGTGATGAGCTCGTGCGACGCCGTGACCGCGACGACCAGTTCGCGCTGGTCCGGCCCAGGCGCGGGTGCCGTGGCGCAGCTGGCGAGCGCGGCGACCACCAGCGCGGCGGCGGCGGCGCGGCACGCCAGGGGGAGGGAAAGCGGGTTCATCCTGAGGCCTCACATCTGTAACGGGTTTATACATGATGGGGTGCGCCACCGGGGGCCACCGGCCAACGAAGCACCCGCCAAATGCTACCAATCAAATAGCAAAAAGCCCAATGCAGTACACCGCTTTGCCGTATTTTCCCTCATTTTCCCACAGCCTCCACCCCGCCTCTTGCCCTGCGGGAGTGGTGCACGCCCTGGAAGGCCATTTGTAACAAACACCCATGCACAACGGGCATGGCGCCATCCGCAAGCCTCATGACACTTCTTGTCAATTCTGCCTACACTGCCCTGGGCCGGCGTGCGGGGCGCGGCCGCCGGCCCGGCTGATGCGGGCCCCGTTATTGCTTTGCCTTGTGCATCCCGATCCATTGCACCCAGAGACCTCAAGGAACACCATGCCGGCCGCTTCATCACTCAAATCCCTGTCGATCTCCAGCCGGCTCGGCCTGGGCTTCGGCTGCATGCTGGTGCTGGTGGTGGCCGTCGCTGCCGTGGGCCAGCTTTCCGTGGGCAAGGTGCATGAGCAGATGCGCCAGGTCACCGGTGCCGGCGCCAGCAAGTCCAAGCTCGTCAACGGCATGCTGGAGAGCGTGAGCGCCATCGGCATCCAGAGCCGCTCGGCGGCCATGCTCAACGACATCGACCCCAAGCAGGCACACGAACAGATCGCTGCCATTTCCGCGACGCTCAAGGAATACGGCCGCCAGGAAACCGCCCTGGGCGAACTCCTCACCCCCGCCGGCGCCACGCGCGCCGAGATCAAGCTGCTGGGCGAGGTGCAGGCGCTGGGCCGCAAGGCTCGCCCCGAGCTCGACAACGCGATCAAATCGGCCGACGACGGCGACACGGTGAGCGCGACCCTGGCACTGATGACCCGCGTGGCGCCCGTGGAAACCGCGTGGCGCGCCAAGCTGCGCGAACTCATCGAGCTGCAGAACAGCCTCAACGCCGACGCCACGGCCTCGGCCGAGCAGACCCAGAGCAACGCCCGCATGGTGGGCGGCCTGCTGGTGCTGCTGGCCATCGGGCTCGGCGCGCTGATCGCGTGGCGCATCACCGCCAGCATCACCGCCCCCATCGGCCGCGCCGTGGTGGTGGCGGAACGCATCGCGCGCGGCGACCTCACCTCGCAGGTGGAAGTGCGCATCCAGGACGAAACCGGCCGTCTGCTGGAAGCCATCGCCGCCATGCAGGAGCGCCTGCGCACGCTGGTGGGCGAGATCGGCCAGACCGCCGACTCCATCCTCGTGGCCAGTTCGGAAGTCGCCTCGGGCAACCTGGACCTGAGCCAGCGCACCGAGCAGACCTCGCACAATCTGCAGGGCGCGGCCACCGCGCTGGTGGACCTGACCGGCACCGTGTCGCAAAGCGCCGACTCGGCCCGCCAGGCCAACCAGCTCGCGTCCACCGCGTCCGACGCGGCCACGCGCGGGGGCGAGGTGGTGTCGCAGGTCGTGCGCACCATGGACACCATCAGCGCCAGTTCGCGCAAGATCGCCGACATCATCAGCGTGATCGACGGCATCGCCTTCCAGACCAACATCCTGGCCCTCAACGCCGCGGTGGAAGCCGCCCGCGCCGGCGAACAGGGCCGGGGCTTCGCCGTCGTGGCGGGCGAAGTGCGCAGCCTGGCCGGCCGCTCGGCCAATGCCGCGCGCGAGATCAAGGCCCTGATCGGCGCCAGCGTCGATCAGGTGCAGGAGGGCAGCACCCTGGTGAACCACGCGGGCAAGACCATCGAGGAGCTGGTGCTGTCGGTGCGCCGCGTGTCCGACATCATGGGCGAGATCACCGCCGCCACGCAGGAACAGAGCCAGCGCATCGGCCACGTGAGCCATTCGGTGGGCGAACTCGAGGAAATGACGCAGCAGAACGCCGCCCTCGTGGAGGAAGGGGCCGCGGCGGCCGACAGCCTCAAGGACCAGGCGGGCCGCCTCACCCAGATGGTGGGCACCTTCCGCCTCACGCGCGATGGCGGCGGCGAGAACCACTGGAGCGGCGGCGCCGCATCGCCCGCGCCGGTGCCCGTACCGGCGCCCCCGCAGCGCGCCAGCCTGCAGCCCCCTTCGCGCGGCCAGCAACCCTCGCTGCCGGGCTGAGGCCCGCCGCCGCTCAAACGCCCTGCTGCAGCGGGAAGATGCTCGAGCGCAGCGCCAGCAGATCCAGCACGCGCAGGCCGCCGTATTCCACCCGGATCGCGCCCTGCGCCTCCAGCGCCGCCAGCGCCTCGTTCACGCGCTGGCGCGACAGGCCCACCAGATAGGCCAGCTCCTGCTGCGTGATGCGCAGCACCTCCCCCACGCCGGGGTACAGCACCGGGTTGAACAGCGATGCCAGGCTGCGGGCCACGCGCACGTCGGGGTTGTTCAGGCGGTCGATCTCGCGCGCGGCGATGAACTGGCCCAGCCGCTCGTTGAGCTGGTTCATCACGAAGCGGTTGAAGCCGATCGAGTGGTCCAGCAGCCAGTGGAAGCTGTCGATCGGCAACCCGGCCACCACGCTCTTGCGCAGAGCCTGGATGTTGTAGCGGTAGGGCTCGCGCTTCAAGGCCGTGCCCTCGCCAAACCAGCCCCCGGGCGGCAGGCCGGCGTAGGTCATGGTCTGCCCCTGCGCGTTGTCGCTGCTCATCTTGAGCAGGCCCTCCACCACGCCAAACCAGTAGGTCACCGGCCGCCCCACCCGGCAGACGTAGTCGCCCGCGTTGGCGTCCCCCACCAGCAGCGACGCCACGGCCCGCTCGCGCTCGGCGGGCAGCAGCAGGCTCAGCCAGGGTATGCCGCCGAGCTCGTCCACCGTGGGCGGCCGGCGCCGCTGGTGGAGCGAAAGATCCTGGTTCATGCGTGAGTCCATGGCGGTGCGGGTCCGGGGGAGAGCGACAAAGGGGGCATGCGATGCGGGAATACCACGACCCGGATTGTCGTCAGAACGACAAAAAAATGTCAATTGTGACGGGATGATGTCGCCTCCCCAGCAGCCGATGCGCCCGCCTGGGCCACCCGAGGAGACACGCATGCCCGACAACCACCCGCCCGCAGGCCTGGCACGGCCAGCCATCCGCCCTTCGCCACGCCTTGCCCGGCGCCAGCTGCTGGCCGCGGCCGTCAGCCTGCCCTGGCTGGGACTGGGCAGCGCCCGCGCGCAGGAAGGGGCCATCCGGATTGCACAGTCCACCGCCCTCACCGGCCCGCTGGGCGATCTCGGCTCGGCCATGCACCAGGGCGCCAAGGCGGCGTTTGCAGGCATCAATGCACGGGGCGGCATCCACGGCAAGACCATCGAGCTGGTCACCCAGGACGACAGCTACGACGTGCCCAAGGCGCTGGCCAACGTGACGCAGTTCCTGGCCGATCCGGGCACCTTCGCGCTGTTCAACTGCATGGGCACGCCCATGATCGACGCCATGCTGCCCAAGGTGGTCGACAGCGGGATCCCGTTCTTCGCGCCGTTCACGGGCGCGCAGCTGAGCCGCACCAAGAGTGCCCGCAACGTGTTCAACATCCGCGCGAGCTACGCCGACGAGGCCGAAAAGCTGGTGCAGCACCTGTCCACCATCGGCATCCAGCGCATCGGCATCGTCTACCAGAACAACTCGTTCGGCAAAGAGGTGTTCACCGCCGCCAAGCAGTCGATGGACCGCCTCAAGCTGCCCGAGGCGCTGACCGTGACGGTGGAGAACAATGCCTCGGACGCGGGCACGGCGGCGGCCAAGCTGGCGGGCGGCAACCTCGAGGCCATCGTGATCGGCCTGGCGGGCAAGCCCACGCTGGAGTTCGTGAAGGCGTTCCGCGCCATCAAGCGCGGCGTGACGCTGTATGCGCTGTCGGTGATGGGCACGCCCGCCACCGTGAAGGCCCTGGGCGCGGACGCCACGGGCATGGCGATCTCGCAGGTCGTCCCGCTGCCCTCCAATGCGGTCATGCCGGTGGTGCGGGACTTTCAGGCGGCCTGGAAGGCGGCGGGCGCCACCGCAGAACCTTCGCACCTGGCGCTGGAGGGCTACATCAACGCCCGCGTGTTCGCCGAGGCACTGCAGCGCGCGGGGCGCAACCCCACGCGCGCCGCCTTCATCGATGCCACCTGGAACCTCAAGAAGTGGGACCTGGGCGGCTTCGAGATCCATGCCACCACCCCGGACCGCAACGCCTCGCGTTTTGTCGAGCTGACGCTGGTCGGGCGCGACGGGCGCTTCCTGCGCTGAGCCCGGGCCTCGGCGGCCTTCGGCCGTTCTGCCCTCCCCCGGCCACCGGACGGGCGCCGCCCGCCCCGTGGCGCGGGCGGAATCAGGGCACCTGAACCACCACCGCGGCGGACAGGGGGCCTTCGTTGCCGGACGCATCCAGCATGCTGACCTGGTAGCTGTGGCTGCCGCTGGGCGCGGTGGTGTCGGTGTAGGCCGGATCGGTGACCGTGGCGATCGCCACGCCGTCGCGGTACACCCGGTAGCTGGCGGCACTGCTTGCAATGAAGGACTTCTTGACCGCCTGCATCTGCGGGTTGGTGCCGGACTGCGGCAGATAGCCGTAGTTGATGGTCCACACCAGCGTGCCGCCCAGGCCCTGCTCGCGCACCCATTTGCCCTTCTCGGCGATGGAGCGCTCATCCTCGAAGCTCAGGTAGGTGACCGGCGTGGAGCCCCGGTACCAGGGCTGCGAGTACGTGATGTACCCCTGCTTGGCCACGTCGTCCCAGCGATATGCGGCGCCGGGCTGCCCGAAGGCGTTTTCCTCCACCAGGCGCTGGTAGTTGTTCATCCAGTCGCCGTTGTCCACCCAGCCCTGCATGCCCGTGAGGTCCTGGCGCGGCCCCGTCACCGGACGGGGGTAGTACACGCCGTAGAGCCCGATGCCAATGCCCAGCTTGGTGCGCGGTACGCCCGCGCTCAGGTAGGCCTGCACCGTGGAGGCGATGGACGTGGGGTGCAGGTCGCCCTCGCCGAACAGGGGGGAGTGGTGCCACGACTTCCAGCCCCAGTCGCCCGCCATGCTGTAGGTCATCAGGTTGTACTGGTCCACCAGCTCGGCCACCTGGGCGTGCCAGGGCGTGATGTCCGGCTGGTTCTTGTTCACCCAGAAGCCGGGCCAGCTCAGTTCCAGCGGCGCGTTCGGCGCCTGGTAGCGGGCACGCAGCGCCGAGGCGGCGCGCAGCTCGCGCAGCAGCGCCAGGGCCTGGGCGCGGCCGACCTCGGTGTCCAGCTTTTCTTCCCAGTCGATGTCCACGCCGTCGTAGTTTTTCTGCACCGCCTTGTCGAGGATGTTCTTGATGAAGCGTGCGCGCACCGTGGGGTTCGCCGTGGCGGCGATGAACCCCGCGCCATCGCTGTCCCCGCCCACCATCATCACCGCCTTGACGCCCGCCGCATGGGCCTTGGCGATCAGCGCGTCCTCCACGTTGGCCAGATGGCCCGTTCCGGCGCCCTCCAGCAGATCGCCCGCCTGTCCGCCGGGCAGCGAGCCCAGCGCGGGCGCATAGCGGCCGAACACGAAATGGGTCATGGTGGTCATGTCCACGGCGTCCGGCGGGAACAGGTTCCAGAACCAGCCCGCGTAGTAGCCATTGACCCACTTACCGCTCTTGGTCACGGGGTTCCAGCCAACACGCACGCCCTGCTGGGTGGCCGTGGCGGTGACGCCGCCCACCGGGGGCAGCGGGTTGCCTGCGTCCACCGTCACGTTGACGAGCGCGCTGGTGGCCTGGCCCGCGCTGTTGACGCACTCCAGCGTGTAGGCGGCGCTGGCGGCAGGACTGACCTGCTCGCTGCCCTGCACCGGGCGCGCACCGCTCCAGCCACCCGAGGCGGTGCAGCCGGAGGCGTTCTGAGACTGCCAGTCCAGGCGCGCGCTTTCTCCCGGCCGGATGCGGCTGGGCGTCGCGGCGAAGCTAGCGATGGTGGGGGGCACCGGCGGCGGGCTGTTGCGCACGAGGATCACCGTGGAGGCCCCGGTGGCATCTCCCTGCGCGTTGCTGCAGCTCAGGCTGTAGGTGGTCGTCACCACCGGGCTGGCGGGGGCGGTGCCGCTGACGGGGCGGTCGCCGCTCCAGCCGCCGGATGCCGTGCACGTGGCGGCGTTCTCGGTGCTCCACGCCAGGGTGCTCGTGGCGCCAGCGTCAATGGTGCCCGGGTCCGCCCCGAACGACAGGATGCGTGGCGGCGCGGGCGGCGGCGGCTCGGCCCCGCCTTCGATGACGAGCTGGGCCAGGCCTTCTCCGCCGGCCTCGAAATACTCCATGCGCACCGTATGGTTGCCGGCCGCCAGGGGCAGTTCGGCCACGTCCATCGTGATGCCGTGCGGGGTCCAGTTGTCGATCACCCGCTGGCCGTTGACGAACACGCGCACGCCATCGTCGGTAAACGTCACGAACCGGGCGGTGCCGGCCGCAAAGGGCACCGAGGCCGTCCAGCGCGCGGAGAAACCATCCACCGGCAGCCGGGGGTCGGGGCTGTCGGTCATCCAGTAGCGGTCGATCGGCCCCTCTTCGCAGCGGGTCAGCGCCGGTGCGCCGGACAGTCCGGTATTGGGAAAGTACTCCGCCAGCCACTGGCCCGGCGCGCAACTGACCTGCGCTATCGCGCTGCCGCCGGCCAGCATCCAGGAGGCGGCCAATAGCCGCAGCAGGGTCCCTGCATGGCGGGACCGGATGCGCCAGGAACGCGCTGCGCGCTCCCTCGCCGCTGGTAGATGGGGCATGGTGAAATTTCTCCTGGAAGACAAGGCAAAGGGCAAAAGAAAACAAAAACGCCGCGCGGCAGAACGGTGTGATTCCTGAATCAAATGTGGCTTTGACGCTTGTCCCATATTGATTCTTTGCTATTGGATTCATACCGGCAGCAGGCACGGCGCTTTGGCGGCGGCAGGCAGGAGCGCAGGCCTTGCAGGCAGCGCTCCGCCACCGGGCCCATTGTCCGAAGCGGTGCGCGGCAAATCCATCCGACTGATGTCCTACGACCTTGTGCGCCGGGTCGTAAGACCCGCTCCACCCCCCACCCCGAACGCGGCGCGCGGCAGAAAGGCGTGGCCGCCCCGTGCACCGGCGCGGGCTCCCCCGGTGGCGCACCGCGGTCCACCGGGCCGCACGGAGCCCAGGCGTTCGCCGCCCTGCGGCGGCGACCAGCCCCGCAAAAGCGCGTTCAGCGCGGCCCGCGCCAGGAGAGCAAAAGAGTCCACGGCCGCGCCACGGGCGGCCCTGGTGGAGCGGCAGGCGTCATGCAGACGCACCGGCCGGCATCCCAGGGGGTGCCGGCGCCCCGGGGACGCCCTATTGCGCGGCCACCGCGTACCGGTAGCCGCGGAAGGTCCAGACCGTGCGCCCCGGCTCGATCTTCTCCAGCACCAGGCCCGGCGCGGCCTGGTCGCCCTCGTGCAGCACCTGCCCGTTGACGATGGCCATGCGGTACACCGGGTTGCTGGAATGCGTGGCCCCCGTGACCTTGAGCGCGGGCAACTGCGCGCGCAGGGTGTCCGGCAGGTCGGTCTGGGCGAACACCGGGCTCGCGGGCGGCGGCGCAGCGCCGGGGTCCTGCGTGGAGCGCGGGGCAGACCCGTTGGCTGGGAGCGGCGCGCCAAGCGACTCACGCGGGCGCGCCGGATCGGCCACCGGCGCCCGTGCGGCGGGTGGTGCCACCACCACCGCGGCCACAGGCCGCTCGCGCTCACGCGCGGTGCCGCCGCGCTTGTCCGCCGCGCGCTTGCTGTCCGCCGGGCGCGGCTCGGGTGCGGGCGCCGGCGGGGCCGTCCGGGCGAGCGCGGGCTCTGGCGCCGGCGCCGGCGCGGGCACGGAAGAAGCCAAGGGGGCGGCGGCGCCACTGGAGCTGCCGTTGTGACAGGTGCTGTGGGTGTGGCGGGCGCGGCAGGGGCAGGCGCCACCACGGCGGGCGCGGCCGGGGCCACCGCCGTCGCCACCGGGGCCTGCGGCCGCAGGGCCCACCAGGTACCACCGGCCGCCAGCACGGCCACGCCCACCACCGCCGCCGCCACGGCCCACAGCGGGGCCGGCGCCGCCCGGTGGACGGCGGGCAATTCCCCGGCCGCGGGCGCGGCCTGGGAGTGCAGGCCCGGCACGGCCCCCCGGCCGCGTTCGGCGTCGGCACGCCGCAGCGCATCAAGGATGTAGGACATGGTCAGTCTCCGTTGCGCAGGCGCGGCTCGTTCACGCCCGTGGCGCGGTTGAGCAGCATGAGTGTCAGGGGGCCGGCACGGCCATCGGGCGTCACGCCCTGGGCCAGCTGGAAGCGGTGGATGCGCGACTGGCGCAGCGCGGGCGTCACCGGCCGGCTTCCGGAGCCCGTGCCGCCGGCCGCCTTGCTGGCCAGTTGCTGGTCCAGCCAGGCCGCGCCGGCCGGGGTGTCGCTGATCTCGCCGCGATCGGGCATGCCGGCCGGGGCGCGCCACAGCGTGGCGATGTCGCCGCGCCACGCCTGCGCCAGTTCGGCCACCGGCACCCGCAGCGTGCGGCCGCCGCCTTCCAGCGTGGCGGTCTCGCCGTCCAGGCCGCGCAGCAGCACGGAGACCGGGGCCTCGGCTTCATCCGACGGATACAGCGCGAGCAGCACGGGCCGGTCGATCTGCCGCACCAGGTTCAGGCCCGCGCGGCGGTTGCGGTAGCAGCGCAGCCCCTCGCGCGGCAAGGTGGCGCAAGCGTCCGCCCCCGCGGGCAGCTTCACGCCCCAGGCCGAGGCCAGCGCCTGCCAGGCCGGCGCATCGCTGGCGGGCTGCGCCAGCACGAATTGCTCCAGCGCGGAAGGTTGCGCCCCCGGCGGGATGGTGGCCGCGGCCGCCCCCTGCGCGGCGGACGCGGTGGACGCCGCCGCCAGCACCGCGGGCGCCACCAGGGGCGCGGCTACGGGCGGCGGGGGCGTGGCGGCGGGACGGGAGGCCGCGCGCGATGGAGCGGCGGCTCCGGCGTCCGTGGCCGCCTGCGGCCCCGGCTGCGGCGCGGGCCACAGGCCCAGCGCCCAGCCCGCGGCCGCCACGGCCACGGCACCCGCCACGGCGCCCAGGCCCGTGGACGCCCAGCGTGGCAGCGGTGGCCGCGCGCTGCGCGCCGCGGCGGCCGATGCCGGTGCGTCGAACACTTCGCGCGCGGCGCGGTTGACGATGGCCCTGGTGACCTGGCGCGCCCCCGCCGCGTAGGCGCCGAGCAGCGCCCGGTCGCACAGCAGGTTGATGCGCCGGGGCACGCCGTGGGAGAGCGCATGCACGCGCTGGATGGCGCGCCGCTCGAACGGGATCGGCCCGTTGAGCCCGGCCACGGCGAGGCGGTGCGCGATGTACTGCTGCGTCTCCTGCGGGGTCAGGGCGTCCAGGTGAAAGCGCGCGATCACGCGCTGGGCCAGCTGCTCCATCGAAGGCCGCGCCACCATGGCGCGCAGCTCGGGCTGGCCGATGAGAATGATCTGCAGCAGCTTGCGCTCGCTGGTCTCCAGGTTGGTGAGCAGGCGCAACTGCTCCAGCACGTCGGCCGCGAGGTTCTGTGCCTCGTCGATGATGAGCACGTTGTTGCGCCCCGAGGCGTGCGCGGCCAGCAGCGACGCGTTGAGCGGGTCGATGCAGTCCTTGACCGTCTCCACCCCCGGCACGGCCGGCTTGTGCGGCACGCCGAACTCGTCGCAGATGGAACGCAGCAGCTCGCCCACGGTGAGCTTGGGATTGAAGATGTAGGCCACGTTGCAGTTCGCCGGAATCTGCTCCAGGAAACAGCGGCACACCGTGGTCTTGCCCGTGCCCACCTCGCCGGTGAGCAGCACGAAGCCGCCGCCCGCGTCCAGCCCATACAGGAGGTGCGCCAGCGCCTCGCGGTGCCGCTCGCTCATGAACAGGTAGCGCGGGTCCGGTGCTATGGAAAACGGGGGATGCTGAAGACCGAAAAACGGGGCGTACATGCCGTGAGGATACCGCCCTGCCATGAAACGCCCCCCGGCCGTACCCGGGCACAGCGCGGGGCCTGCCCGGACAGGGAGGCAGGGTTTCACCCACCGAGTAGTTTCCCGTAAATTGTCGTCGGCAAGACAAGATGGCGTCAAAGTCAGTCCTAGCATCCGATCCATACACCCATACGCAGCCACAAGGCCGCGATCCCGGCAGTCACCGGACGGACACCTCTTATCTTTAGGAACCTGCAATGTTGACCACGTTCCCGCAATTGCTGCTCAAGCATGCCGCCGAGCGCCCCGACGCGCCGGCGCTGCGCGAAAAAGAATACGGCATCTGGCAGACCCACAGCTGGGCCGACCTGGTGCGCCTGGTGGAACAGGTGGCGGCCGGCCTGCACCTGGCGGGCCTGCAGCGCCACGAGCACATGGTGGTGATCGGCGCCAACCGCCCCCGCCTGTATGCCACCATGCTCGCGGCGCAATCGCTGGGCGCCATTCCGGTGCCCCTGTACCAGGACGCCGTGGGCGCGGAATGCATCTTCCCCCTGAACAACGCCGAGGTGCGCTTTTGCCTGGTGGAAGACCAGGAACAGGTCGACAAGCTGCTCGAGATCCGCGCGCAGTGCCCGCAGATCTCGAACATCTTCTTTGACGATCCGCGCGGCCTGCGCAACTACGAGGAAGAAGGCCTCGCGTCGCTGGACTCGCTGATCGAGGCGGGCAAGGCGCATGCCGCCAGGAACCCCCAGTGGTTCCGCGCCGAGGTGGCCAAGGCCCAGCCCGACGATGTGGCGGCGATGTTCTTCACCTCGGGCACCACGGGCAACCCCAAGGGCGTGGTGCACACCCACAGCACGCTGCTGGACCGCGCATCCGCGGGCGCCGAGTTCGACAAGCTCACCAGCAGCGAAGAGGTGCTGGCCTACCTGCCCCCGGCCTGGATCGGCCAGAACATCTTCAGCTATGCGCAGTGGCTGGCCTGCGGCTACGTGGTGAACTGCCCCGAGTCGGCCAGCACCGTGACCATCGACCTGAAGGAAGTGGGCCCCACCTACTACTTCGCGCCACCACGCATCTTCGAAGGCCTGCTCACCAGCGTGATGATCCGCATGGAAGACGCGGGCACCCTCAAGCGCAAGATGTTCCAGGCCTGCATGGCCGTGGCCCAGCGCGTGGGCCCCGCGCTCATGGACGGCCTGCCGGTGGGCACGCTCGACCGCATCAAGTACGCCCTGGGCAACCTGCTGGTGTACGGCCCGCTGCGCAACAACCTGGGTTTCAGCCGCGTGCGCGTGGCCTACACGGCGGGCGAGGCCATCGGGCCCGACCTGTTCACCTTCTACCGCTCCATCGGCATCAACCTCAAGCAGCTGTACGGCTCCACCGAGACCGCCGTGTTCGTGTGCCTGCAGCCCGACAACCAGGCGCGCGCCGACACCGTGGGCGTGCCCATCCGGGGCGTGGAGATCAAGGTCGCCGACAATGGCGAGATCCTGGTCAAGTCCGCCGGCCTGCTCAAGGAGTACTACAAGAACCCCAAGGCCACGGCCGAGGTGCTCACGGCCGACGGCTGGTACCACACGAGCGACGCGGGCTTCCTCGACGCGCACGGCCACCTCAAGATCATTGACCGCGTGAAGGACGTGGGCCGCATCAAGGGCGGCGCCAACGATGGCGCCATGTTTGCGCCCAAGTATGTGGAGAACAAGCTCAAGTTCTTCCCGCACATCAAGGAAGTCGTCGCCCTGGGCGACGGCCGCGAGAAGGTGTGTGTAATGGTCAACATCGACTTCGACGCCGTGGGCAACTGGGCCGAGCGCCGCAACCTGCCCTACGCGGGCTACACCGACCTGGCGCAAAAGCCCGACGTGTACGAACTGATCCGCGAGTGCATCGAGAAGGTCAACGCCGACCTCGCCACCGATTCCATGCTGGCGGGCAGCCAGGTCAGCCGCTTCCTGGTGCTGCACAAGGAACTCGATGCCGACGACGGCGAGCTCACGCGCACCAACAAGGTCCGCCGCGGCTTCATCGCCGAGAAATACGGCGTGCTCGTGGACGCTCTCTACGCGGGCCGCACCGAGCAGTACATCGAGACCCAGGTCAAGTTCGAGGACGGCCGCACCGGCAGCGTGAGCGCCACCCTGAAGCTGTCGGACACCAAGACCTTCGCGCCGGTGAAAAAGGCCGCATGACCCCGCACCCCACCCATTGAGTCCAGGCATTCAATCCATGACCAAAAAGAAGATCGGTGACGTCATCCTCGACGTCAAGAACATCAGCCTGCGGTTTGGCGGTGTGAAGGCGCTGACGGACATCTCGTTCAACGTCAAGGAGCACGAGATCCGCGCCATCATCGGCCCCAACGGCGCGGGCAAGAGCTCCATGCTCAACTGCATCAACGGCGTGTACACGCCGCAGGACGGCTCCATCACCTTCCGTGGCAAGACCTTCTCGCACATGAACTCGCGCCAGGTGGCCGAGATGGGCGTGGCGCGCACGTTCCAGAACCTGGCGCTGTTCAAGGGCATGAGCGTGATCGACAACATCATGACCGGGCGCAACCTCAAGATCAAAAGCAACCTGCTGATGCAGGCGCTGCGCATCGGCCCCGCCGAGCGCGAGGAGATCCGCCACCGCGAATACGTCGAGCACATCATCGACTTCCTGGAAATCCAGGCCTTCCGCAAGACCCCCGTGGGCCAGCTGCCCTACGGCCTGCAAAAGCGCGTGGACCTGGGCCGGGCCCTGGCCATGGAGCCCCAGGTGCTGCTGCTCGACGAGCCCATGGCCGGCATGAACGTGGAAGAGAAGCAGGACATGTGCCGCTTCATCCTCGACGTGAACGACGAGTTCGGGACCACCATCGTGCTCATCGAGCACGACATGGGCGTGGTGATGGACATCAGCGACCGGGTGGTGGTGCTCGACTACGGCAAGAAGATCGGCGACGGCAGCCCCGACGAAGTGCGCAACAACGAAGACGTGATCAGTGCCTATCTGGGCACGAGCCACTAAGGGCGGGAGAAAAAAACAATGGCATTCTTTCTCGAAACACTGATCGGCGGCCTCATGGCCGGCATGCTGTATTCGCTGGTGGCGCTGGGCTTCGTGCTGATCTACAAGGCATCGGGCGTCTTCAACTTCGCGCAGGGCGCGATGGTGCTGTTCGCCGCGCTGGCCATGGCCCGCTTTGCCGAGTGGATTCCCAAGTGGACGGGCATCAGCAGCCCCATCGTGGCCAACCTCGCGGCCTTCGTGATCGCGGGCGCCATCATGTTCGTGGTGGCCTGGCTGATCGAGAAGCTGGTGCTGCGCCACCTGGTGAACCAGGAAGGCGCCACGCTGCTCATGGCCACGCTGGGCATCACCTACTTCATGGAAGGCCTGGGCCAGACGCTGTTTGGCAGCGACATCTACAAGATCGACGTGGGCATGCCCAAGGACCCGATCTTCATGCTGGACAGCCTCTTCCAGGGCGGCATCCTGGTGAACAAGGAAGACGTGATCGCCGCCGCCATCGCCGCCGCACTGGTGGCGCTGCTGTCGGTGTTCTTCCAGAAGACGTCCACCGGCCGCGCCCTGCGCGCCGTGGCGGACGACCACCAGGCCGCGCAATCCATCGGCATTCCGCTCAACCGCATCTGGGTGATCGTATGGTGCGTGGCCGGCGTCGTGGCCCTGGTGGCCGGGATGATCTGGGGCAGCAAGCTCGGGGTGCAGTTCTCGCTGACCACGGTCGCGCTGCGCGCGCTGCCGGTGGTGATCCTGGGGGGCCTCACGTCCGTGCCCGGCGCCATCATCGGCGGGCTGATCATCGGCGTGGGCGAGAAGCTGTCCGAGGTGTACCTGGGCCCGTTCGTGGGCGGGGGCATCGAGATCTGGTTTGCGTATGTGCTGGCGCTGGTGTTCCTTCTGTTCAGACCGCAAGGTTTGTTCGGGGAGAAGATCATCGACCGCGTGTAACCCATAACAACAAGAACAGGAAACTTCCATGCTCTACCGCGAAAACGGCCAGTTCAAGACCAGCTACCGCGCCGACCAGCAGATCTTCCCCATCGCGCAGGACCGCATCGCCATCGCGCTGCTGCTGGCCGTCGCCTTCCTGGTCGTGCCCATGCTGGCCAGCGACTACATCTTCCGCGCCATCCTGATTCCCTTCGTCATCATGGCGCTGGCGGCCCTGGGGGTGAACATCCTCGTGGGCTACTGCGGCCAGATCTCGCTGGGCTCGGGCGCGTTCATGGCGGTGGGGGCCTATGGCGCCTACAACTTCTTCGTGCGCTTTCCGGGCATGCCGCTGATTCCGGCGCTGATCCTGGGCGGCCTCTGCGCCACGTTCTTCGGCATCCTGTTCGGGCTGCCCAGCCTGCGCGTCAAGGGCCTGTACCTGGCGGTGGCCACCCTGGCCGCGCAGTTCTTCTCCGACTGGATGTTCCTGCGCATCAAGTGGTTCACCAACAACTCGGACTCGGGCTCGGTGTCGGTGAACAACCTGCAGGTCTTCGGCCTGCCCATCGAGAGCGCCACCAGCAAGTACCTGTTCTGCCTGGCCCTGCTGGTCGTCGTGGCCCTGCTGGCCAAGAACCTGGTGCGTGGCGCCATCGGCCGCGAATGGATGGCCATCCGCGACATGGACGTGGCGGCGGCCGTGATCGGCATCCGCCCCATGTACGCCAAGCTCAGCGCCTTCGCCGTGAGTTCCTTCATCGTGGGCATGGCCGGCGCGCTGTGGGCCTTCGTGCACCTGGGCGCGTGGGAGCCCGCGGCCTTCTCGGTGGAAATCTCGTTCCGCCTCCTGTTCATGGTGATCATCGGCGGCCTGGGCTCCATCTCCGGGGGGTTCTTTGGCGCCGCCTTCATCGTGGTGCTGCCCATCGTGCTCAACCAGTTCCTGCCAGCCTTCATGGGCCTGTTCGGCATCGAGGTGTCCACCGCCGGTGTCTCGCACGCCGAGCTGATGATCTTCGGCGCGCTGATCGTGTGGTTCCTGATCGTGGAGCCGCATGGCCTGGCCAAGCTGTGGTCCACCGCCAAGCAGAAGCTGCGCCTGTGGCCCTTCCCGCATTGATTGATATGCACCCCCTGAGTCGCTTCGCGCCTTCCCCCTCTCCTTCGGGAGGGGGACGCCACCGGTGGCCTGGCAAAGCCAGTTCCACGGTGGCGCTGGCCTCGTGCATGCCAGTGCAAAGCTCGCAGCCCTTGAATCCGTCGGTTTCTTCCCCGTGCTTCAACACATTCATCCAAAGGAGACATCCATGAAGCTTTCGAAACTCGTGATCGCCGCTGCCGTGGTCGCCGCCGGTGCGTCGACCATCACCACCAGTGCCTTCGCACAAGCCAAGGAGCAGTTCTTCCCGCTGCTGTCGTACCGCACCGGCCCCTACGCGCCCAACGGCGTGCCATGGGCCAACGGCAAGCAGGACTACATCAAGATGATCAACGCCCGCGACGGCGGCATCAACGGCGTGAAGCTCACCTTTGAAGAATGCGAAACCGGCTACGCCACCGACCGTGGCGTGGAGTGCTACGAGCGCCTGAAGGGGCGTCCCGGCGTGTCGCTGTTCGACCCGCAGGCCACCGGCATCACTTTCGCGCTGACCGAGAAGGCCCCCGTGGACAAGATCCCGCTGATGACGCTGGGCTACGGCCTGTCGGTGGCGCAGGACGGCCAGGCGTTCAAGTGGAACTTCCCCTTCATGGGCAGCTACTGGACCGGCGCCGACATCCTGATCCAGCACATCGGCAAGGCCGCGGGCGGCATGGACAAGCTCAAGGGCAAGAAGATCGCCCTGGTGTACCACGACAGCCCGTTCGGCAAGGAGCCGATCCCGCTGCTGCAGGAACGCTCCAAGATGCATGGCTTCGAGCTGCAGATGCTGCCCGTGACCGCGCCCGGCGTGGAGCAGAAAGCCACCTGGCTGCAGGTGCGCCAGAGCCGCCCCGACTACGTGCTGCTGTGGGGCTGGGGCGTGATGAACTCCACCGCCCTCAAGGAAGCCCAGGCCACCGGCTATCCGCGCGACAAGATGTATGGCGTGTGGTGGGCTGGCGCCGAGCCGGACGTGCGTGACGTGGGCGAAGGCGCCAAGGGCTACAACGCGCTGGCCTTGAACACCTCGGGCCAGCAGCCCAAGGTGATCCAGGACATCCTGAAGAACGTGCACGACAAGGGCCAGGGCACGGGACCCAAGGACGAAGTGGGCTCGGTGCTGTACACCCGCGGCGTGATCATCCAGATGCTGGCCGTGGAATCGGTGCGCCGCGCGCAGGAGCGTTTCGGCAAGGGCAAGGTCATGACCGGCGAGCAGGTGCGCTGGGGCATGGAGAACCTGGCCCTGGACCAGAAGAAGCTCGACGCCATGGGCTTTGGCGGCGTGATGCGCCCCCTGTCCACGAGCTGCGCCGACCACATGGGCTCCACCTGGGCCCGCGTGCACACCTGGGATGGCGCCAAGTGGAACTTCTCGTCCGACTGGTACCAGGCCGATGAGCAGATCCTCAAGCCCATGATCAAGGCGGGCGCCGACAAGTACCTGGCCGACAAGAAGATGACGCGCCGGGATGCGGCGGACTGCCAGTCTTGATTCGGACCATCCCCCTGAGGCGCTGACGCGCCTTCCCCCTTCTCTCTTAGCGCTTCGCGCTGCGGGAAGGGGGACGCCACCAGCGCGGCGGGGCGGCCCTTGCGCGGTGGCCCTGGCCTGGGCAGCGACCGTTTCAAGGGCCAGTGAACAGCGGTTGCCTCTTTGGCAGCCGCCAATCCAAAGGGTTGTGCAGCAGCTTTTTGGATTGGCACAGGAAGGCAAGACCATGGACTCCAACAGCAACATCGTTCTCAACGTCAACGGCATCGAGGTCATCTACAACCACGTGATCCTCGTGCTCAAGGGCGTCTCGCTGCAGGTGCGCGAAGGCAGCATCGTGGCCATCCTGGGGGGCAACGGGGCGGGCAAGACAACCACGCTGCGCGCCATCTCCAATTTGCTCAAGGGCGAACGCGGCGAGGTCACCAAGGGCAGCATCGAGCTGCGTGGCGAGCGCATCGAGAACCTCTCGCCCGCCGACCTGGTGCAGCGCGGCGTGGTGCAGGTGATGGAGGGGCGGCACTGCTTCGCCCACCTGACGATCGAAGAGAACCTGATGACGGGCAGCTACACCCGTACCAGCAAGGCCGAGATCGCGGCCAACCTGGAGAAGGTCTACAACTACTTTCCGCGCCTGAAGACGCGCCGCACCTCGCAGGCGGCGTACACGTCGGGCGGCGAGCAGCAGATGTGCGCCATCGGCCGCGCGCTCATGGCCAACCCCAGCATGGTGCTGCTCGACGAGCCCTCCATGGGCCTGGCACCGCAGATCGTGGAAGAGGTGTTCAACATCGTCAAGGACCTGAACACCAAGGAAAAGGTCACCTTCCTGCTGGCCGAGCAGAACACCAACATGGCGCTCAAGTACTCGGACTACGGCTACATCATGGAAAGCGGCCGCGTGGTGATGGACGGCGCCGCCAGCGACCTGGCCAGCAACGAGGACGTCAAGGAGTTCTACCTGGGCGTGGGCGGTGGCGAGCGCAAGAGCTTCAAGGATGTGAAGAGCTACAAGCGGCGCAAGCGCTGGCTGGCTTGACGTGCCCCCTGAGGCGCTGCGCGCCTTCCCCCTCAGGGGGACGCACCCGGTGGCCTGGCGAAGCCAGTTCCACGGGTGCGCTGACGGGAGCAGCGCACTTTCTGAGACCACGGACGAATCCACTCCCAAATTCATAGCTGATTGCGATTGATGGACAAGCGCTAGAGGCCAATTTCACTTCAAACCACTTCACAAGGAACACCAGGCATGAGCACGTTCTATGACGCCCTGGAAACCCGCAGCCCCGCAGAGCGCGAAGCGGCCCTGATGGCCGCGCTGCCGCGGCAGATCGCCCATGCCCAGAAGGCATCGCCCGCGTTTGCCGGCATCCTGGCGGGCGTGGATGCCGCCGCCGTCACCAGCCGCGCTGCGCTGGCGCAGCTGCCCGTCACGCGCAAGTACGAGCTGCTGGAGCGCCAGCAGGCGGGCCGCGCCGCCAACGTGTTCGGCGGGTTCAGCGCGCTGGGCTTTGGCCCCGGCATGACCCGCGTATTCGCCAGCCCCGGCACCATCTACGAGCCCGAGGGCACGCGCCGCGACTACTGGCGCATGGCGCGGGCCATCCATGCCGTGGGTTTTCGCAGCGGCGAGCTGATCCACAACAGCTTCAGCTACCACTTCGTGCCCGCGGGCTCGATGATGGAAACCGGCGCCCATGCGCTGGGCTGCACCGTGTTTCCGGGCGGCACGGGGCAGACCGAGCAGCAGGTGCAGGCCATGGCCGAACTGCGGCCAGCGGGCTACATCGGCACCCCCAGCTTCCTCAAGATCATTGTCGAGAAGGCCGCGGAAATGGGCATCGCGCTGCCCAGCGTGACCAAGGCGCTGGTCTCGGGCGAGGCGTTCCCCCCCTCGCTGCGCGACTGGTTCGCCGAGCGCGGCATCAGCGGCTACCAGTGCTACGCCACGGCCGACCTGGGGCTGATCGCCTACGAGACCAGCGCGCGCGAGGGCCTGGTGCTCGATGAAGGCGTGATCGTGGAGATCGTGCGCCCCGGCACCGGCGACCCCGTGCCCGAGGGCGAGGTGGGCGAGCTGGTCGTCACCACGCTCAACCCCGACTACCCGCTGATCCGCTTTGGCACCGGCGACCTGTCGGCCGTGCTGCCCGGCGACTGCCCCACGGGCCGGACCAACACCCGCATCAAGGGCTGGATGGGCCGCGCCGACCAGACCACCAAGGTGCGCGGCATGTTCGTGCACCCCGGCCAGGTGGCCACCATCGCGCGGCGCTTTCCGCAGGTGCTGCGCGCGCGGCTGGTGGTCAGCGGCGAGATGGCCAACGACCAGATGGTGCTGCAGGTGGAGACCAGCGAAACCGCCGAGGGCCTGGCGCGCCAGCTGGGCGACGCCATCCGCGAGGTGACCAAGCTGCGCGGCGATGTGCAGATGGTGGCCCCGGGCACCCTGCCCAACGACGGCAAGGTGATCGAGGACGCGCGGAGTTACAAGTAGCCGCCTGCGTCGCCTTCGGCGCCTTCCCCCGAGGGGACGGCCCGCTCGCTGCGGGGCGGCCCTTGCTCGGCGCCTCCCGCCTGGCCTGCGCCGGTATCGAGCGCAGAGGACTGAAGCGGTGCGGTGCAAGCGTGCAGGCAGACAGACAGGCACCCGGTCACTGGACCACCTGCAGTTTGCGGCAACGCAAGAAATGCCCACTTGGCACGGCGGGTCACCGCAGTGTTTACCCTAATCAATACTCCTTTTTTTATAGCATTTAGCGCTTTATTGACGGGCGCTGCAGGCCTTTTTCACTTAAAGCCCCTGCCCCGGGCGGGCTACGTAATATCCGCAATGTTCCCGTAAACCCCCCTCGCTATCATGGCCCGTCATTCACAGGAGAGACCATGAAAAAGATGCTGAAACTCGCACTGATCGCTGCCGCCGCAGCCACCGCTTTCGGCGCCAGCGCCCAGGAGTTCCCCGCCAAGGACAAGACGATCACGATCGTGGTCCCCTACGCCGCGGGCGGCCCCACCGACCGCGTGGCGCGCGACCTGGCCGAAGCCATCCGCAAGCCCCTGGGCGGCATCAGCGTGGTGGTGGACAACTCCGCCGGCGCGGGCAGCACCATCGGCTCCGCCAAGGTGGCGCGGGCCGCACCCGATGGCTACACCCTGCTGCTGAACCACGTGAGCATGGCCACCATGCCCACCATGTACCGCAAGCTGGCCTTCAACGTGGCCAATGACTTCGAGTACCTGGGCATCATCAACGACGTGCCCATGACGCTCATCGCGCGTCCCTCGATGCCCGCGAACAACTACAAGGAACTGGCTGGCTGGCTGCAGCAGAACAAGGGCAAGATCAACCTGGGCAATGCAGGCCAGGGCTCGGCCTCGCACCTGTGCGGCCTGATCTTCCAGAGCGCCGTGCAGGTCGACATGACGGCTGTGCCCTACAAGGGCACCGCGCCCGCCATCACCGACCTGATCGGCGGCCAGATCGACCTGCTGTGCGACCAGACGACCAACACCACCTCGCAGATCGAGGCCAAGAAGGTCAAGGCCTACGCCGTGACCACCTCCAAGCGCCTGACGACGCCCGCCCTCAAGGACCTGCCCACGCTGGCCGAATCCGGCGTGAAGGACTTCAACGTGACCATCTGGCACGGCCTGTACGCGCCCAAGGGCACGCCCGCACCGGTGCTGACCAAGATCAACGAAGCCCTCAAGGTGGCCCTGAAGGACCCTGAGTTCATCAAGAAGCAGGAAGGCCTGGGCGCCGTGGTGGCCACCGACAAGCGCGTCGAACCCGCCGAGCACAAGAAGTTCGTGCTGTCCGAAACCGAGAAATTCGGCGCCGCCATCAAGGCCGCGGGCTCCTACGCGGACTGATCGGCACCTGCGCCCCCAGCCCGCGACCCTGCGGGCTGCGGTGCTCAGGATTGCTTGAAGGATTGAAGGAAGCAGGCAAGCCACCACGCCCCCCGGGGCCTGGTGGCTTTTTTCCTGCCCGCGCCGCCACGGGCCGCCGCACGCCGCCGCGCTCCGGGTAATCCATGTGAACCCCGGCATGCCGGCCCGCGTAAAAAGGGGACCACCGTGGCATTCTCTTGCCGGCAGATCCTCCCTCACAACGAAAGCCCGCCCATGGCGCAACATCGACAAGCCCACCACCACCACCTTGCGCGCAGCACCTCCCAGCCCCGCGCCCCGGCGCGCAGCCGCCGCGAGGCCCTGGCGTTCGCATTCACCCTGAGCGCGCTGGGCGCCATGGCCATCGCGGCGGCCGCCACCCTGCTCGCGCCAGGCTCCGCCCACGCCCAGGCCACGCCTGCCGCGGGCGGTTGGCCCACCAAGCCCGTGCGCATCGTCGTGCCCTTCGCGCCCGGCGGCACCACCGACATCCTGGCCCGCGCGATGGCCCCCGAACTCTCGCGCGCGTTCGGCCAGCAGTTCATCGTGGACAACCGCGCGGGCGCGGGCGGCAACGTGGGCGCCGAGATCGTGGCGAAATCCCCCGGCGACGGCTACACCCTGCTCATGGGCACCGTGGGCACGCACGGCATCAACCGCGCGCTGTACGCCAAGCTGCCGTACGACCCCATCAAGGACTTCGTGCCCATCACCCTGGTGGCCGCCGTGCCCAACGTGATGGTGATGAATGCCGACAAGGCCAAGGCCCAGGGCATCCACAACGTGCAGGACTTCATCCGCGTGGCCAAGGCCAGCCCCGGCAAGATGAACATGGCCTCCAGCGGCAACGGCACGTCCATCCACCTGGCGGGCGAGCTGTTCAAGAGCATGACGGGCACCTTCATGCTGCACCTGCCCTACCGCGGCTCGGGCCCGGCCCTCATGGACATGGTGGCGGGCAATGCGGACGTGATGTTCGACAACCTGCCCTCGTCCATGGCGCAGATCAAGGCGGGCAAGCTCACGGCGCTGGCCGTGACAAGCTCGGAGCGCTCCAGCGCGCTGCCCGACGTGCCCACGGTGGAGCAGGCGGGCGGCCCCGCGCTCAAGGGCTACGAGGCCAGTTCCTGGTTCGGCCTGCTGGCTCCCGCGGGCACGCCCCCCGACATCGTCCACCGCATCCAGCAGGAAGTCGCCAGGTCGCTGGCCACGCCCGCGATGAAGGAACGGCTCGTGGCGCAGGGCGCGATCCCGGGCGGCAACACGCCGGCGGACTTCGCCAGGCACATCGACAGCGAGCACAAGAAGTGGGCGCAGGTGGTGAAGACCTCGGGAGCGAAGGTCGACTGACCCGCCACGCCGGCGGCAGGCCCCCGGCGCAGCCGCCTGCCGGTCAAGTCACGGTGGCGCCGAGGGCGCGGCCAGCAAGCGCTTCTCGCCCTGGGCGAACGAGGCCCGCTGGATCCGCCCCTGGGCCACCTCGTAGACGCAGAGCATCTCCAGGGTGCCCAGCCCCTCCGGGAAATTGCGCGTGATCAGTTCGAGGTCCACCACCACGCCGCCCATCACCGTGCGCGACAGCAGCCGCGCATGCAGGTCGGGCTCGGCAAAACGCGCCAGAAAGCGCGGCCGCATTTCAGCATGCCCGTGCGCGAGCCGTTCTCCATGGAGCACATGCTGCTGCGCATCGGCGGCGTAGGTGGCCAGCAGGGCCTCGATGTCCCTGGCGTTGTAGGCATCGAGTTGCGCCTGCACGACGGCCGGCGGCGAAGGGTCGTGGATCATGATGGATGGTGAAACAAGGAAAGCGCAGGAGGGCATGGCACCCGGCCCGCACAGGGGCCCGGCAGGGCGGACAGCGGGAGCCCGCTCTGGCGCGCCGCCACTCCCGCGCGGCCACGCCGCCATTCATGCGGTGCTACACGCCCCAGACCACGTCCACGTCCTCCGCCGCGCTGCGCTTGAGCATCTCGATGAACGGCGCCACCCGCTGGCGCAGGCGCACCGTGTCGGCGCGCTCCTCGGCCACGGCGTCGTCGCTGGCGTCCTCGGGCGGGGGCAGCGTTTCCTCCGCCGCCACGGCGGCCTCGAGCGCCGCGATGGCGCCCGGGATCTGCGCCGCCGTCACGATGCCGCTCGCACCGGGTGTCTTGCCCATGATGGTCACGATCTGCCGCCCTTGCGGCTCCAGCATGATCAGATCGGCGGCAGCGCGGGACTTGAATTTGTAGAGCATGGTGAAACGTATTCCTCGGTAGGGCTTGAAGCGGCCGGCAAACCCGGCACGGCGATGGTGGACAGGCGTTTGCGGGCCGCTCCGGTTCAGCGGTTGTACATGTAGTCGCGCGTGAACGGATAGTCCGATTGTGCGCCGGCCAGGGCCCCGGCCGCCATCTGGCCGTCGGGCTTCGTGGCCAGCATCTGGTGCAGCGCCATCCAGCCGCGCTCGAACCCCAGCGCGCTGCCCGCCAGGTACAGGCGGTAGGCACGCAGCACCTTGTCGCCCTGCTCGGCGCCGGACTGCGCGGCCAGCACCTCGCGTGCCGCGGGCAGGCGGGCCTCCAGCCCGTCGGACCACGCCCACAGGGTGCGCGCGTAGTGGGGGCGCAGGTTCTCGGTGTCCACCATTTCCAGGCCCGCCCGGGCCATGTCGTGCAGCACGGCGCTCACGTGGATCAGCTCCCCCCCGGGGAAGATGTACTGCTCGATGAAGTCGCCCATGCCCGCGCCGAGCTGCGCGTTGTCCACCGCGCCCGCCGTGATGCCGTGGTTCATCAGCAGGCCCCCCGGGCGCAGCAGCCGGGCCACGGTGGCGAAGTAGCGTTCCATCTGCGCGCGGCCCACATGCTCGAACATGCCCACGGACGCCACCTTGTCGAAGGGCCGGTCCGCCTGCAGCTCGCGGTAGTCGCACAGCTGCATCCGCACACGGCCCTGCAGCCCCCGCGCCTCGATGAGCTGCTGCACATGCGCGTGCTGGTTGCGCGACAGCGTGATGCCCGTGGCATCCACGCCGTAGTGCTCCGCGGCCCACAGCAGCAGGCCGCCCCAGCCGGCGCCGATGTCCAGGAACCGCTCGCCGGGCGCCAGGCGCAGCTTGCGGCAGATGTGGTCCAGCTTGGCCTCCTGGGCCTGGGCCAGCGACATGCCCGCATCCCGGAAATAGGCGCACGAATAGACGCGCCGCGGGTCGAGCCAGAGCGCGTAGAAGTCGTCCGAGAGGTCATAGTGGAACTGCACCTGGCGGGCATCGCGGGCCACCGTGTGCGCCGCCATGGACCGTGCCCGCGCTAGCACCCGGCGCCACCAGCCGCTGTGCTGCTCGCGGGCCGGGTCGCGGGTGAGCAGGCCCGCCGCGGCGGCCATCAGGTCGCGCATGCCGCCCTCCAGCGCCACGCGGCCCTCGACGATGGCCGCGCCCACGTTGCCGATCTCGCCCATCGCCAGGGCCACCAGCGCCATGCGGTCGCGAAACCGCAGCGTGACGGCGGGCTCGGACGCGCCCAGCTGCTGCCCGGCGGGCAGCTGGACGGCCATGGGCACTGGCAACGCAGCCAGCCGCCCCTCCAGGGTGTGCAGCAAGTGCTTCATGCCGCCTATTTTTGAATGGGTGCTGCACTGCGTCAACACCTCCCCCGCACGCCCCCGCCGGGAAGGCCCCATTGACAGTATTTTGTTTAGGTCTAAACTATTTTCACATGAACATCCTCTGCATTGGCGGCGGGCCCGCAGGCCTCTATTTCGCACTGCTCATGAAGCAGCAAAACCCTGCCCACCGGGTCACGGTGGTCGAGCGCAACCGGCCGTTCGACACCTTTGGCTGGGGCGTGGTGCTGTCGGACCAGACGCTCGAGAACCTGCGCGCGGCCGACGGGCCGACGGCCGCGCTGATCGGCGATGCGTTCAACCACTGGGACGACATCAAGGTGTTCTTCAAGGGCCGCAGCGTGCGCTCCTCGGGCCACGGCTTTTGCGGCATCGGGCGCAAGCGGCTGCTCAACATCCTGCAGGACCGCTGCCTCGCGGTCGGCGTGGAGCTGGTGTTCGAGACCGACGTGGCCGACGACCAGGCGCTGGCCGCCCAGTACCAGGCCGACCTGGTGATCGCCAGCGACGGCCTCAACAGCCGCATCCGCACGCGCTACGCCACCACCTACCAGCCCGACATCGACCTGCGCGAATGCCGTTTCGTCTGGCTGGGCACTCACAAAAAACTCGATGCTTTTACGTTTGCTTTCGAGCAGACCGAGCACGGCTGGTTCCAGGCGCACGCCTACCAGTTCGACGCCGACACCTCCACCTTCATCATCGAGACGCCCGAGGCCGTGTGGAAGGCCCACGGCCTGGACCAGATGGAGCAGCCCGAGGCGATTGCATTCTGCGAGAAGCTGTTTGCCAAATACCTGGACGGCAACGCGCTCATCAGCAACGCTACGCACCTGCGCGGCTCGGCCAACTGGATCCGCTTTCCGCGCGTGATCTGCAACACCTGGGTGCACCGCGAGACCATCGGCGGCAAGCGCGTGCCCATCGTGCTGATGGGCGACGCGGCGCACACCGCGCATTTCTCCATCGGCAGCGGCACCAAGCTCGCGCTGGAAGACGCGATTGACCTGGCGAACGAATTTTCGACGGGCCTGCCTATCGATGAGGTGCTCACCCACTACGAGGCCCGCCGCAGCGTCGAGGTGCTCAAGATCCAGAACGCCGCGCGCAACTCCACCGAGTGGTTCGAGAACGTGGGCCGCTACGCCGGCATGGAGGTGGAGCAGTTCGCGTACTCGCTCCTCACGCGCAGCCAGCGCATCAGCCACGAGAACCTGCGGCTGCGCGATGCAGCATGGCTGGAGGGCTACGAGGCGTGGTTGGCAGGCGGCAAAGCTGCTATTCCCCCCATGCTCACACCGTTCACGCTCAACGGCCTCACGCTCAAGAACCGCATCGTCGTCTCGCCCATGGCCACCTACAGCGCGGTCGATGGCGTGCCGCAGGACTTCCACCTGGTGCACCTGGGCGCGCGCGCACTCGGCGGCGCGGCGCTGGTGATGGTGGAGATGACCAGCCCCACGCCCGAGGGCCGCATCACCCCCGCCTGCACCGGGCTGTGGAACGACGCGCAGCAGGCCGCGTTCACGCGCATCGTGCACTTCGTGCACGGCAGCAGCACCGCCAAGATCGGCCTGCAGCTGGGCCACAGTGGCCCCAAGGGCTCCACGCGCGTGGGCTGGGAGGGCACGGACGAGCCGCTGCCCCACGGCAACTGGCCGCTGCTGGCGGCCAGCGCGCTGGCCTACGGCGAGCAGAACCAGGCGCCCGCCGCCATGACCCGCGCCGACATGGACCGGATGACCGCCGCGTTCACGGACAGCGCACGGCGCGCGCTGGCCTGCGGCTTCGACTGGCTGGAGCTGCACTGCGCGCACGGCTACCTGCTGGCCAGCTTCATCAGCCCCATCACCAACCAGCGCACGGATGAGTACGGCGGTAGCCTGCAGGGCCGCTGCCGCTACCCGCTCGAAGTGTTCGCCGCCGTGCGCGCCGTGTGGCCGGCCGACAAACCCATGAGCGTGCGCATCTCGGCCCACGACTGGGCGCCGGGCGGCACCACGCCGGACGACGCGGTGGAGATCGCGCGCCTGTTCCAGGCGGCCGGCGCCGACCTGATCGACGTGTCGTCCGGCCAGACCACGCGCGCCGCCAGGCCGGTGTACGGCCGCATGTACCAGACCCCGTTCGCCGACCGCATCCGCAACGAGGTGGGCATCGCCACCATGGCCGTGGGCGCGATCACCGAGGCCGACCACGCCAACAGCATCATTGCCGCAGGCCGTGCGGACCTGTGCGCCATTGCCCGCCCGCACCTGGCCGACCCGGCCTGGACGCTGCACGCGGCCGCGCAGCTGAGCCCCGTGGCCGCCGCGCACACCGACTGGCCCGTGCAGTACGCCAGCGGCCGCGACCAGATGCTGCGCGAGATTTCCAAGCAAAAACAGCTTGCAGCGCTTGCCAATCAAGCGCAGGCAGCTACCAAAAGCAGAGCACCCGAGGAAGAAGGCTAGCCATGGACCTTGAAGCCCGCCTGCACGACGCCGCCCCCAGCGAGCACCCCGAGGCCCTGCGCCTGTGGCTGCGCATGCTCACCTGCACCCAGCTCATCGAAAAACAGGTGCGCAGCCACCTGCGCGCGCAGTTCGACACCACGCTGCCGCGCTTTGACCTGATGGCGCAGCTGGAACGCGCGCCCGAGGGCATGAAGATGAAGGACCTCTCGCGCCGCATGATGGTGACCAGCGGCAACATCACCGGCATCACCGACCAGCTCGTGGCCGAAGGGCTGGTGGAGCGCATGGACGTGGAAGGCGACCGCCGCGCGTACCTCGTGCGCCTCACGCCGCAGGGCCGCCAGCAGTTCATCGACATGGCGCGCCAGCACGAGCAATGGATCGTGGAGGCCTTCGCCACGCTGGGCGAGCGCGACATCAGCACCCTGCACCGCCTGCTGGGCAAGGTCAAGGAACACACCCAGAACAACTCTTTGGAGACCACGGAATGAAGCATTTCATCGGCGCAAGCAACCCCATGCGCGAGCAGTTCAACCCCCAGGCCAGCTACGTGGCCGAGCATTTCGCGTGGAGCTTCGATGCTGGCGTGGGCACTGTCACGCTCAACCGGCCGGACCGTAAGAACCCGCTCACCTTCCAGAGCTACTCGGAGCTGCGCGATTTTTTCTACGCGCTGCGGTTTGCCACCGACGTGAAGGCCATCGTCGTCACCGGCGCGGGTGGCAACTTCTGCTCGGGCGGCGACGTGCACGAGATCATCGGCCCGCTCACCACCATGACCATGCCCGAGCTGCTGGAGTTCACGCGCATGACGGGCGACCTGGTCAAGGCCCTGCGCGCCTGCCCGCAGCCCGTGCTGGGCGCCATCGACGGCATCTGCGCCGGTGCGGGCGCGATGATGGCGCTGGCCTGCGACATGCGCTACGGCACCGAGGCCACCAAGACTGCGTTCCTGTTCACCCGCGTGGGCCTGGCCGGTGCCGACATGGGCGCCTGCGCGCTGCTGCCCCGCATGATCGGCCAGGGCCGCGCCAGCGAGCTGCTGTTCACCGGCCGCGCGATGACGGCGCACGAGGGTCTGGCCTGGGGCTTCTTCAACGACCTGTATGAAAGCGCCGACCTGCTGGCCAACGTGCAGGCCACCGCGCGCACGCTGGCGGGCGGCCCCACCTTCGCCCATGGCATGACCAAGACCATGCTCAGCCAGGAGTGGAGCATGACCATCGAGCAGGCCATCGAGGCCGAGGCGCAGGCCCAGGCCATCTGCATGCAGACCGAAGATTTCCGACGCGCCTACGAGGCGTTTGCCGCCAGGCAGAAACCTGTGTTCCAGGGAGATTGAGCCCATGCACGTCGCCACCCCCCCGGCCCCCCGCCCGCCCTCGACGGCGCACCTGGCCCTGCCCTTCTTCGACGACGCCCACCGCGCGCTGGCCGAGGGCCTGGTGCCCTGGGCCGCCGCCCAGCAGGTCGATGAGACCGACGACCGCGCCGCCTGCCGCGACTGGGTGCGGCGCCTGGGCGCGGACGGCTGGCTGCGCTACTGCGTGCCCGCCGCACAGGGCGGCGCGCTGCCCGCGCTCGACTCGCGCGCGCTGGTGCTGCTGCGCGAGACGCTGGCCTACCACTCGCCGCTGGCGGACTTTGCGTTCGCCATGCAGGGCCTGGGCAGCGGCGCCATCACCCTGGCCGGCAGCCCGGCGCAGCAGGCGCACTACCTGCAGGGCGTGGCGCGCGGCGAGCTGATCGCGGCGTTCGCGCTCAGCGAGCCCGAGGCAGGGTCCGACGTGGGCGCTATGCAAACAGTAGCTACCAGCGCTTATCCATCAAGCGCTAGCGGCCAAAAAGACTCATATTCCCTCACCGGCACCAAGACCTGGATCAGCAACGGCGGCATTGCAGACTTCTACTGCGTGTTCGCCAAGACCGACCCCGCCGGCGGCACGCGCGGCATCAGCGCCTTCATCGTCGATGCGGACACGCCCGGGCTCGACGCCTCGCGCCACATCCACGTGATGGCGCCGCACCCGCTGGCCACGCTGCAGTTCGACAACTGCACCGTGCCCGCCACTGCCCTGCTCGGCGAACTGCACGGCGGCTTCAAGCTGGCCATGCGCACGCTCGACATCTTTCGCGCGTCGGTGGCCGCCGCCGCGCTGGGCATGGCGCGCCGCGCGCTGGCCGAGGCCGTGCACCACGCGCGCCAGCGCCGCATGTTCGGCCAGACGCTGGCGGACTTCCAGCTCACGCAGGCCAGGATCGGCGAGATGGCCGCGCTGGTGGACAGCGCCGCGCTGCTCACCTACCGCGCCGCCTGGCTGCGGGACACCGGCCAGGCACGGGTGACGGCCGAGGCGGCGATGGCCAAGATGACCGCCACCGAAAACGCCCAGCGCGTCATCGACATGGCGCTGCAACTGCACGGCGGGCGCGGAGTGGAAGTGGGCAGCAAGGTCGAATCGCTGTACCGCGACATCCGCTCGCTGCGCATCTACGAAGGCGCCACCGAAGTGCAGCAACTCATCATCGGCAAGGCCGTCCTGCAGGAGTGATCCCATGAAAGCCGCATCCGCCCAGCCCGACCATTTCGTGCACGACCGCCTGCCCCCGCCCGGGGCCTGGCCCACGCTGCGCTACGACCTGCCGGAGCAGCAGATCCCCGAGCAGGTCAATCTCGTGCACGCCCTGTTCGATCAGGCCGAGCGCGCGGGCCACATCGACCGGCCCCTGCTGCGCGGCCCGCACCGCACGTATACCTACCGCGACGCCTGGACCGAAGCCGCGCGCATCGCCGAGGTGCTCACGCAGGACCACGGCCTCGTGCCCGGCAACCGCGTGCTGCTGCGCGGCGGCAACACGGTGGAGATGGCACTGGCCTGGCTGGGCACCGTCTACGCCGGGCTGGTGGCGGTGGCCACCATGCCGCTGCTGCGCGCGGGCGAACTGGCCAGCATCATCGAGCGCGCCCAGCCCACGCTGGCGCTGTGCGACGGCCGCCTGCTGGCCGAGCTGCAGGCGGCGCAGGCGCAGCACCCGGTGCTCGCCACCATCGTGCCCTTCCACACCGCGCCCGACGCGGCCGACCTCATCCAGCGCGCCCAGGACAAACCGGGCACCACACCGCACTGCCCCACGGCGGCGGACGACATCGCGCTCATGGCCTTCACCTCCGGCACCACGGGCGCGCCCAAGGCCGCCGTGCACACCCACCGCGATGTGCTGGCCGCCTGCGAGGCCTGGCCGCGCCACGTGCTGCGCGCCACGCCCGACGACATCGTGGCCGGATCGCCGCCGCTGGCCTTCACCTTCGGCCTGGGCGGCCTGCTCGTGTTCCCGATGTGGGCGGGGGCCAGCGTGTACTTCCCGGACCAGCCCTACACGCCCCAGACCATGGTGACGCTGATGCGCGACGCGGGCGTCACCATCTGCTACACCGCGCCCACCTTCTACCGGCAGATGGCGCCGTTCGCCCAACAGATCGGCCTGCCCCAGCTGCGCATCTGCGTGAGCGCCGGCGAGGGCCTGCCCGACGCCACGCGCCAGCTGTGGAAGGGCGCCACCGGCATCGACATGACGGACGGCATCGGCGCCACCGAGATGTTCCACATCTTTGTATCGTCGGCGGGCGGCGAAACGCGCCCCGGCGCCATTGGCAAGGTCGTGCCCGGCTACACCGCCAAGGTGGTGGACGACGATGGCCATGAGGTGCCACGGGGCACCGTGGGCAAGCTCGCCGTCATCGGCCCCACGGGCTGCAAGTACCTCGACGACCCGCGCCAGGCCAAGTACGTGAAGGATGGCTGGAACTATCCCGGCGACGCGTTCACGCAGGACGCCGACGGCTACTTCTTCTACCAGGCGCGCGACGACGACATGATCATCACCGCCGGCTACAACGTGGGCGGCCCCGAGGTGGAAGACGCCCTGCTGCGCCACCCCGCCGTGGCCGAGTGCGGCGTGATCGGCGTGCCCGACGAGGAGCGCGGCATGGTGGTCAAGGCCATCTGCGTGCTCAAACCCGGCCACACGGGCGACGCGGCCATGGTCAAGACGCTGCAGGACCATGTGAAAGCGACCATCGCCCCGTTCAAGTACCCGCGCGTGGTGGAGTTCGTCACGGCCCTGCCCCGCACCGAGACCGGCAAGCTGCAGCGCTTCAAGCTGCGCCAGGGCGCCGCCGCCGCCACGACCACCACCCCCTCCTCGACCAAGACACCATGAAGAACACCCTTTTGCAACCCGAAGGCTGGGTGACCCCCAAGGGCTACGCCAACGGCGTGGCCGCGCGCGGCACGATGGTCTTCACCGGCGGCCAGATCGGCTGGAATGCGCAGCAGCAGTTCGAGAGCGATGATTTCATCGACCAGACCCGGCAGACGCTGCTGAACGTGCGTGCGGTGCTGGAGGCCGGCGGCGCGGGGCCCGAGCACCTGGTGCGGCTGACCTGGTACGTGGTGGACCGCAAGGAATACAACGCGCGGTTGAAGGAGCTGGGCGCGGTGTACCGCGAGGTGCTGGGGAAAAATTTTCCGGCGATGGCGTGTGTGCAGGTGGCGGGGTTGATGGAGGAGCGGGCGAAGGTGGAGATCGAGGCGACGGCGGTGGTGCCGGATAGTGCGTGATGGGGGTAATTCATGGTCGAGCGCCGCAGTGCTCAGCCGTGACGGCTGAAGCTACAGAGCCGCGAATTGACCTCCCGCCCGGTCGGGTTGAGCTTGTCGGACCCTGGGTGCGCTCGCAGGCTCGCTGATGGGCAGCATGCCTGGTTGAAGGGCGGAGGCCGGGAGTCGCCCGGCGTGCGAGTAACTTTCTTTCGCTTCGCCGAAAGAAAGTCACCAAAGAAAGGGCGACCCTACAGCCTGCGTCCCCACTCGCCCGCTGGGCGAGCGGGGCAACCTGCGGTGCTCGTGCGGGGGGCGCGCTGCGGAACTCGCTGCGCGCTTCGCGCTCCGCTCAGACAACCGCAGCGAGTCAGTCAACGAAGGCGTGTGTCCTTCGGCACACGCCCGCCCCCCGCACTGCGCTCCTCGGCGCATCCTGAAGGGCTGGGGGAGCCAACATCCACACGGGCCATCGCTGCGCTCGGCCCCCGAACGCGCAGGCGCTTCGCGCCGCGACCGCGCGGCCGAGCGCAGCAATGGCCCGTATGGTTGTTCGGATGTTGGGCTGTCCACCCCTGCTGGCTGCGCCTGCGACGAGGCGGCTGCGGGGTGGCATGCGCGTCGGAGCGCGCATGCTTCGTGCACTGACTCGCCGCAGTTGTCTGAACGGAGCGCCAAAGGCGCGCAGTGAGTTCTGCGGCGCACCCCGCAACCGCACCGACGCAGGTTTGCCCCTTCGCAACGCGAAGGGGTCGCAGACTGGGGGTCGCCTTTCTTTTGGGTACTTTTCTTTGGCGAAGCAAAGAACAAGTACCTCGCCCGCCGGGGCGACATCCCGGCCTCTGCCCTCAAACCAAACACACCGCCCACAACAAACCAACAGGCAACAACCAACCCAATACCCAGCCAACTATCCAGCCCGATACCCCACCCACGACGCCCTCCGCGCCACCCACCACCCCTGCAACGCCTTGCCATACAAAATCAACACCAGCGCCGCCCCAATCAAAGGCAACGCCGCAAACACCCACCCCGTCAGCAACTCCCCCCCCAGCGCCACCCCCACCAGCAACGCCACCGCCGGATTCACGAACGAATAGCTCCCCGCCAGCGCGGCCGACGTGTTCTGCAGCAGCCACAGGTACGCATTGAGCGCCACCAGCGTGCCAAAGACCAGCAGGTACACCCACGCCGCCCACGACCGGGCGCTCACCTGCCCCAGCGCGCTCACGGGCTCGAAGCACACCGCGGCCACCAGTCCCATCGCGCCGCCCACCAGCCACTGCGCCGCAGCCGCCATGGCCGGCGCGGGCAGCGACAGCTTGCGCGATGCGTACGAGCCCACGCTCCAGCACAGCGGCGCGCCAAAGGCCAGCGCGGCCCCCAGCCAGGTGGCGGAAAAGTCGCCCTCCATCGCCAGCAGCAGTGCGCCCACCACGCCCAGCGCCAGGCCGATCCAGCTGGTGGCCGGCACGCGTTCGCCGCCCCAGTGCGTCCACAGCGCCAGCCACATGGGCATGGTGGTGACCACGGTGGCCATGAGGCCGGAGCCGATGCCCAGCTTCTGCGCAAAGCCCACGAGGTTCATCGCGAGGAAGACCATGAGGGCGCCGACGATGGCCGAATTGCGCCACTGCGCGGCCGTGGGCAGCGCATGCCCTTGCCACAGGGCCACCAGCAGCATCACGCCGCCCGCGCACAGAAAACGGATGGCGCTCATGAACAGCGGCGGCATGGTCTGCAGCGCGATGCCGATGGCGAAATAGGTGGTGCCCCACACCACATAGACCAGCAGCAGGGCCACGGCCACCGCCCAGGTGCGCTGTGGGCGGGCTTGCGCATTGAAAATCGCCGGCATATTCTTCACCTTACCGAATAATTTATGGAAACCGCGAGGTTTTCGGAATTTTTACCAAAATCAGGCGGCTATGCAAGCAAATATTCAGACAGATGACATGGACGCCAGAATTATTTCGGCATTGGGTGCGGATGGCCGACGTTCCTATGCCGATGTGGGCGCCGAGGTGGGGCTGTCCACCGCCGCGGTGCACGAACGGGTGAAGAAGCTGCTGGACAAGGGCGTCATCCGCCGTTTTTCGATCAGCGTGGACCCCGAGCGCGTGGGCCTGAACTTCACGGCGTTCGTGGCCATCCGCAACGATGGCGGCATCCACTGCCGCGACGTGGCGCCGCGCCTGCGCGCGATGCCGCAGGTGGAAGAACTGCACAGCGTGGCGGGCGAGTACGACTTTCTGGCCAAGGTGCGCACCACCCACGCGCGCGCGCTGGAAGACGTGATCTACGAAATCAAGGCCATCGCGGGGGTGGCGCGCACCACCAGCACCGTGGTGCTCAACACCGAGTTCGAGGACCGGCCGCTGGACCTGGGGTGGATGGGCAGCGGCAAGGCCCCGCCCTGACACGGGACACTGCCCGGCCCACCCGCCAGGTCAGCGCACCCACGCGGCCGAGCAGCGGTACGGGTAGGCCACAGGCTTTGCCTGGGCAGGCGCGTGGGCCACACGGCCCATCAGCGCCACATAGTGCTCCAGGGCCGGCGTCGGCAGGCCAGGCACCTTGGCATGGTCGTCGTAGCGGCGCAGGCGAATGGCCTCCTGGGCAAAAGGCAGGGCTTCGAAGCGCATCGCCTCCTGCGCCGTGAAAGGCCCCCCCTGCAGGGCCAGGCTGTGCCGCGACGCGGGCGAGAGCGTCTCCCGGTAGCCCGGCTCCAGGGTGCACAGGTAGCGCTTGGCGTCCACGTGCAGGCGGATGGGCTCCAGCACCGCATCGGGCAGCAGGCCGCGCAGGAACGGGAGGGCCATGTACTGGTGCAGGTCGTCCTGTGCGGCCGCATCGCCACCGGGCGCCAGCAGGTGCCCCAGGTCATGCAGCAGGGCGGCCACCACCGTGGCGGGGGTCTCGCCGGATTTCTCTGCCCATTGCGCGCACTGCAGCGCGTGCTCCAGCTGGCTGACGGCCTCGCGGCCGTACTGATGGATGCCCCGGGTGGCCAGCAGGTGGGCGATGTCTTCAAGGCTCAATGCCACGGTGCGCCCCTGTGTCAGACCAGGGCCTTGCGGATGCGCGCCGACACCACGTCGATCGCGCTCACGGTGACCACGATGATGAGCATCACCGCGCAGGTCTCGGCGTACTGGAAGCCGCGGATGATCTCCCACAGCACCACGCCGATGCCACCCGCCCCCACCATGCCCACCACCGAGGCAGAACGCACGTTGGCCTCGAAGCGGTAGAGCGTGTAGGAAATCCACAGCGGGGTCACCTGGGGGATCACGCCGTAGATGATCTCGTGCAGCGCGCTCGCGCCGGTCGAGCGGATGCCCTCCACGGGCTGCGGATCGATGGCCTCGACCGCCTCGGAGAACAGCTTGGCCAGCGTGCCCGTGGTGTGGATCCACAGCGCCAGCACCCCCGCGAACGGGCCCAGGCCCACCGCCACCACGAAGAGCATGGCGAACACCATCTCGTTGATGGCACGGAAGGCGTCGAGCACGCGGCGCACCGGCTGGTTCACCCACCACGGCGCGATGTTGGACGAGGCCAGCAGCGCCAGCGGCACGGCGGTGACCACCGCGAGCGCCGTGCCCCACAGCGCGATCTGCAACGTGACCAGCATCTCCTGCACGTAGATCTGCCACTGCGAGAAATTGGGCGGAAAGAACTCGGCCGCGTACTGGGCCATGTTGCCCGAATCCTTGACGAGGTCGAGCGGGCGCATGTCGGCGCCCTTCCAGGAGGCGGCCAGCACCACCAGCAGGATGCCCCAGGAGAGGTACCAGGCGAGGCTGCGCTTGGGCGCAGTGGTGCTCGCCAGGGTCGCGAGCGAAGGGGTCAATGCGGAAGACATGGTGCGGGCTGGCCGGATGCGTTGCGTGCTGACTGGCTTACTTCAGGGACGCCAGCTGCTGGTCGATCTCGGCCAGGCGGGTCTTCTTGTCGGCGTCGGCCAGCGTGGCATCGGCCTCGATCTTGTTGCGCTTGCCGAACAGGTCGAGCTGGCGAATGGGCGTGAGCTGCGCATTGGTGGATGGCTTGAAGCCCGAGAGCTTGGAGATCTTCATGACGATCTCCTTCTCGCGCGCATCGGTCTTGGCGTAGTTGTAGAAGAAGTCCTTGATCTTGGCCTTGAGCGGCTCGGGCAGGTCCTTGCGGATCACCATGGGATCGAGCGGGATCAGGGGCGATGTCCAGATGACCTTGATGTCCTTGAACTTCTCGGGCTGGCGCTCCTTGAGCTTCTCGAGGTTTTCGCTGTTGTTGGTGGCCACGTCGACCTGCTTGTTGGCCACGGCCAGGGCGTTGGTCTCATGGTTGGCGCTGCGCGCGATCTTGAAGTGCGTCTTGGCGTCGACCTTGTTCTGCGCGAAGGCGTAGTAGCCGGGCACCAGGAAACCCGAGGTGGAGTTGGGGTCGCCGTTGCCGAAGCTCAGCGACTTGCCGTTCTTGAGCACGTCGTCCAGCGAAGCCAGGGGGCTGTCCTTGTGCACGATGAGGTGCGAGTAGTAGCCCTGCGTGCCATCGGCGTTGACCATCTGCGCGAACACTTCACCATTGGCGCGGTCCACCGCCTCCATGGCCGACTTGTTGCCCAGCCATGCCACCTGCATCTTGTTGAAACGCATGGCTTCGATGAGGCCCGCATAGTCAGACGCGAAGAAGGCGTTGATCTTCAGGCCCGTCTGCTTGGCCATGTCGTCCAGCAGGGGCTGCCAGTCGGCCTTGAGGTTCTGCGAGGCTTCGGTCGAGATCATGCCGAAGTTGATGGCGTCCTGGGCGAGGACGCCCGTGGTCAGGCCCAGGCCAAGGGCCATGGTTGCGCAGAATTTCTTGATCATGGAAGGCTCCGGAAGGTGAAAGCGGGAGGGGAGAAAGGCAAAAACGAAGGGCGAAGAGACAGGGGACGGCGGGCAGGCCTCAGGCAGCCTGCGCCAGCGGCTGTGCGGCCCAGCCGGGGGTCGGCGCCTGCGCCGGTGCGGGCACCACGGCCAGGGGCAAGGTGGCGCCCAGGATCTCGTCGGCCTGCACGCCATACAGCTCGCGCAGCAGGGCGGGTGTGAGGGCGGCCGAGGGGCCGTCGTAGACCACACGGCCCTGGTGCAGCGCGACCACGCGGGAGCAGTACTTGATGGCCACGTCCACCTGGTGCAGCGAGACGATGACGGTGCTGCCGTCCTCGCGGTTGATGCGCGCCAGGATGTCCATGACCTTGCGCGAGGATTCGGGGTCCAGCGAAGCGATGGGCTCGTCGGCCAGCACCACCCTTGCGCCCTGCACCAGGGTGCGCGCAATGGCCGCACGCTGCTGCTGCCCACCCGAGAGAGTGGACGCACGCTGCGCATGGCAGTCGGCGATCCCCACGCGGGCCAGGGCCTCGAGAGCCAGGGCGCGCTCATGCGGGCGGAATACGCGCAACCAGCCGCGCCATGGGGGCGTGCGGTGCAGCAGGCCCACCAGCACGTTCATCATCACCGGCAGGCGGTCCACCAGGTTGAACTGCTGGAACACGAAGCCCACCTGCGAGCGCACCTTGCGGATATCGCGGTGGATGCGCCCGCCCTGCTGCACGCAGCGGCCATCGACCTCGATCAGCGAGCGGCTGTCGCCATCGGCCACCACCAGGCCGGCCACATGGCGCAGCAGCGTGGACTTGCCCGAGCCCGAGGCGCCGATCAGCGCCACCATCTCGCCGGCATGCACCGTGAGGTCGATGTCGCGCAGCGCGTGCTTGCCGTTGGCGAAATGCTTGTTCAGTTGTTCGATGCGCAGGGCAATGGGCATGGCGGATTCCAAGTCGTCTATACAAATGCAGTGTGGAAGGCGGCTGTGACAGTGCCTTGACAGTTGCGGGAAATTTGCATGTCAGGCTACGTTCAGAGCACGCGCTGCCCTTCGCGCCAGACACCGCGCACCACGGCCTGCTGTGAGCCATCGGGCAGCTCGGCCATGTGCACCTGGACCAGGTCGGCGCGCAGGCCCGCAGCCAGCTCGCCCCGGTCCTGCATGCCCGACGCGCGTGCCGGGTTGCGCGTGACGGTGGCCACGGCCTCGGGCAGCGTGAGGATGCCGTCATGGACGAGGCGCATCACCGCGCTCAGCAGGCTGCCCGGCACGTAGTCCGACGAGAGGATGTCCAGCAGGCCCTGGCGTGCCAGGTCGGCCGCCGCCACGTTGCCCGAATGCGAGCCGCCGCGCACCACGTTGGGCCCGCCCATCACGGTGAGCAGGCCGCGCTCGCGCGCTGCCCTTGCCGCCGCCAGCGTGGTCGGGAACTCGGACATGCCCGCGCCTTCGGCATGGGCCTGCTCGACGTGCGCCACCGTGGTGTCGTCGTGACTGGCCAAGGCGATGCCATGGGTGCGGCAGTAGTCCACGAAGTAGGCACGGTGCGGCTCGGCGTACTGCGCCTGCAGGGTGGCCGCATGCTGCACCTGGCGCTCGAACTTCTCGCTGCTCCAGCCCTTCTTGCCGGTGTAGTAGGTGCGCGCCTGCTCGATGTTCTCCCACTGGCGCTGGCCGGGGGTGTGGTCCATCAGCGAGATCAGCGACAGGCGCGGATGGCCCTGGAAGGGGCCGAACAGGTCGATGGTGTTGGGCGCGGGCAGCTCGCAGCGCACGTGCAGGTGGTGGTCTGCGCGCAGCAGATTGCGCTCGGTGCAGGTGTCGATGGTGTCGAGCACGCGGTTCCAGGCGCTGCCGCGCAGGCTGTCCACGTCGGCCTCTCCCACGCCCAGCGCGTCGAGCACGGTGGTGATGCCCGCCGCTGCGATCTCGGCATCGTGTGCCAGCAGCGCCGGCATTTCGGCCCACTGCACCTTCGGGCGCGGCATCAGGTGGCGCTCGAAGTTGTCGGTGTGCACCTCCACCAGACCGGGCAGCAGGTAGTCGCCCCCGAGGTCCATGCCCTGCAGCGCGGCGGTGCCGCCCGAGGCCAGGGCGGCTATGCGCCCGTCCTGCACCGAGAGCGAGCCCTGCACCACCTCGCCGGGCAGCACCATGCGAGCGTTGTGAAAGACCGCAGCAGCGCTCATGCGGCCACCCCGCGGAAGTCAGCCACGTTCACGCGGCGCGTGGCGACGGCGACACCCACGTGCGCGTCGTGGAAGATGCCGACCAGGGCGGCGCCGCGCGCCACCGCCTCGCCGATCAGGGCTATCACCGTGTCGGTGTTGGCGGCGTCGAGCGATGCCGTGGGTTCGTCGAGCAGCAGCAGGGGCTTGGGCTTGATCATGTTGCGCGCGATGTTGATGCGCTGCTGCTCGCCGCCCGAGAAGGTGGCGGGCGGCAGGTGCCACAGCCGCTCGGGGATGCGCAGGCGGGTGAGCCACTGGCGAGCGGTCTCGCGCGCGGCTTCCAGTGCGTGGATGTCGTCGCCCGCGTCTTCGGCCAGGGGCTCGGCCACCACGTCGAGCGCGCTCACGCGAGGGATCACGCGCAGGAACTGGCTCACGTAGCCCACGGTGTCGCGGCGCAGTTGCACCAGCGCGCGCGGGCTGGCCTGGGTCACGTCCACCGCCGGGCCGCTGGCGGGCTGCACGGTGATGCTGCCTGCGTTGGCGCGGTAGTTGGCGTAGATCATTTTCAGCAGCGTGCTCTTGCCCATGCCCGAGGGGCCGTCGAGCACCACGCATTCGCCCGCGCCAACGGTGAGGTCCACGTTGCCGAGCACGGGCAGCTCGATGCCGTTCTGGTGGTGCAGGGTGAAGCGCTTGGCCACGCCCTTGAGCTCCAGGATGGGTGGTTGGGTGTTCATCATCATGGTTGCAGTACCGAGGAAACGAGGAGCTGGGTGTAGGGGTGCTGCGGGTCGTCGAGCACCTGGTCGGTCAGGCCCGACTCGACCACCCGGCCGCGCTGCATCACCACCATGCGGTGCGCCAGCAGGCGGGCCACGGCCAGGTCATGCGTGACCACGATGGCGGCCAGCTGCATCTGCCGCGTGAGCTGGCGCAACAGGTCCAGCAGGCGCGCCTGCACCGAGACATCGAGGCCCGAGGTGGGTTCGTCCATGAACACCAGGCGCGGCTGGGTGACCAGGTTGCGCGCGATCTGCAGGCGCTGGCGCATGCCGCCGGAGAAGGCGCGCGGCGCGTCGTCGATGCGGCTGGCATCGATCTCCACGCGCTGCAGCCATTCGGTGGCGGTGGCGCGCAGGCGGCCGTAGTGGCGCTCGCCCAGGCCCATGAGGCGCTCGCCCACGTTGGCCCCGGCCGACACGTCCATGCGCAGGCCGTCGGCCGCGTTCTGGTGCACGAAGCCCCAGTCCGTGCGGGCCAGCAGGCGCTGCTGCGCCTCGCTCATGCCCAGCACGTCCTGCAGGCTGCCGTCACGCGCCTGGAACTGCACGCTGCCCGCATCGGGCCGGCTGCGCGCGGCCACGGCGTTGAGCAGGGTGGACTTGCCCGAGCCGGACTCGCCGACCACGGCCAGCACCTCGCCGGGCCACAGGTCGAACGAGGCATCCTGCAGCGCGACGCGCTGGCCGTAGCGCTTGCCGATGCCGCGCACGCTGAGCAGGGGGATGGGGGATGAAAGGGTGGCGTCCATGGCGATCAGGGTTCGATGGAAAAGCTCAGGCCGTGCTGCGCAAAGCCCAGGGATTCATAGAAGGCATGCGCATCGGTGCGCTTGCGGTGGGACGACAGGGCCAGCTTGTAGCAACCGGCCTCGCGCGCCTGCTGCACGGCGTGGGCCATCATCTGGCGGCCGATGCCCTGGCCCTTGCGGTCGGCGGCCACCACCACGTCCTCGACCACGGCCGAGGGCGCGCCCCGGTGGGCCAGGTTGTGCATGACCAGCAGGGCGTAGGTGCCGACCACGTCGGCATCTTGCTCGGCGCTCTCGCAGGCCACCCAGAGGCGGTAGCTCGGATAGGCGCGGAACTGCGCAAGCATGGCCTTCGCCTCGGCGAGGCTGAGCACCCGCTCGGGGCTGTCCTCGATGCCCTGGTACAGGGCCAGCACCTCATCCAGATCGGCCTCGGTGGCCTCGCGCAGGGTCACCGTGCTCATGCGGTCGCCCCTTCGGACACAGTTGCCGCTGCGGCGGCCTGGCGCTCCTGGCAATAGTCCGAGTCGGAACACACGTGCATGCGCGTGCCCTGGTCGTCGGTGATGACCTCGTCGAGGAAGCTGTCGGTGGCGCCGCACAGGGCGCAGGCGCAGTCCCAGCGCTGCACCTCGAAGGGGTGATCCTCGAAGCCCAGGCTCTCCACCGGCGTGTAGGGCGGCACGGCGTAGATGCGCTTTTCGCGGCCTGCGCCGAAGAGCTGCAGCGCCGGGTTCATGTGCATCTTGGGGTTGTCGAACTTGGGGATGGGCGACGGCGCCATCACGTAGCGGCCGTTGACCAGCACCGGGTAGTCGTAGGTGGTGGCGATGTGGCCGTAGCGCGCGATGTCCTCGTAGAGCTTGACGTGCATCAGCCCGTACTCGGCCAGGCCGTGCAGGGTGCGCGTCTCGGTCTCGCGCGGTTCCAGGCGCTGCATGGGCTCGGGCACGGGCACCTGGTAGACGAGCACCTGGCCCTCGGCCAGCGGCGTCTCGGGGATGCGGTGGCGCGTCTGGATCAGCGTGGCGTCGGTGGTGCGCGTGGTGGTGGCCACGCCCGTGGTGCGCTCGAAGAATCGGCGGATGTTGACCGCGTTGACCGTGTCGTCCGAACCCTGGTCGATGACCTTGAGGCAATCGTCCGGCCCGATGATGGCGGCCGTGACCTGGATGCCGCCCGTGCCCCAGCCATAGGGCAGCGGCATCTCGCGCGAGCCGAAGGGCACCTGGTAGCCCGGGATGGCCACGGCCTTGAGGATGGCCCGGCGGATCATGCGCTTGGTGCGCTCATCGAGGTAGGCGAAGTTGAAGTGGCCGTCGGTGGGCGCGGCATCGGCGGGCAGGCCCATCAGCGCGGGCTCGTGGGGCGCGTTCATGCGTCGTCTCCCAGGGTGGTTTCTTCGGAGGGGTGGGACGCCGCAGTGGCGCGCATGCGGCGCACCAGCTCCAGCTCGGACTGGAAGTCCACGTAGTGCGGCAGCTTCAGGTGCTGCACGAAGCCCGAGGCTTCCAGGCTGTCGCTGTGCGAGAGCACGAACTCCTGCATCTGCGCGGGCGACTCCACCGGCTCGCCCAGCTCGTCGGCGCGCAGGGCGCGGTCCACCAGACTCATGGCCATGGCCTTGCGCTCGCTGTGGCCGAAGGCCAGGCCATAGCCGCGCGTGAACTGCGGCGGCTGCTGCTTGCTGCCCGCGAACTGGTTGACCATCTCGCATTCGGTGATCTCCATGTCGCCGATGGAGATGGCAAAGCCCAGTTCCTCGGGCACGATCTCCACGGCCACCGTGCCCAGGCGCAGCTCCCCCACGAAGGGGTGCGAGTGCGCGTAGCCGCGCTGCGTGGAATACGCCATGGCTAGCAGGAAGCCTTCGTCGCCGCGCGCCAGGTTCTGCAGGCGCGTGGCCCGGTTGGCCGGAAAGCGCAGCGGCTCGCGCGTCAGGTCGGCGGGGGCCGGATCGCCTTCGGGGATGGGGCGGGTCTCGATCAGCCCTTCCTGGTTGAGCAGGTCCACCACGCGCGGTGTGGTGGCGGGCGCATCGCTCAAAGGTGCGGGGGCGGCCGCTACGGCAGCCGGTGCATCGCCCCGGGCCAGCAGCGTGAAGTCGAGCAGGCGCTGGGTGTAGTCGTAGGTGGGGCCGAGCACCTGGCCCCCGGGCAGGTCCTTGAAAGTGGCCGAGATGCGCCGGGTGAGCGCCATGCGCGCAGTGTCCAGCGGCAAGGTGGTGCCCAGGCGCGGCAAGGTGGCGCGGTAGGCGCGCAGCAGGAAGATGGCTTCCACCAGGTCGCCCGCCGCCTGCTTGATGGCCAGGGCCGCGAGCTCGGGATCGTAGACCGAGCCTTCGGTCATCACGCGGTCCACGGCCAGCTTGAGCTGCGCGCGGATCTGCGCCACCGAGAGCTCGGGCTCGGCCGTGTCGCCCCGGCGCTGCTCGGCCAGCAGGCGGTAGCTGTTGAGGATGGCGGTTTCCCCGCCCTTGACGGCAACGTACATGCGGCTCAGGCCTCCACGGTGGATGGTGATTCGATGCGGGTGGTGCGCGGCAGGCCGGCGATGTGCGTGGCCGTGGCCAGCACCACGTCCACCCCGCGCGGGAAGGCGCCGTGGTTGTCGGCCCACTGCGCGCAGAAGTCCTCTGGCAGCCCCGCGACATGCAGGTGCTGCGCACTGCGGATGCCGGGGCCCGCAAGGCGCCAGGCGCCTGCGCCCTCCACAGCCGGGGCCAGCACCGCCACGTCGATCACGCAGGTGGCGGACTGGTCGGGGTATTCATCGCTGCCGCGCTGCAGGCTGTCCAGGGCGGGCATGGCATCGCCGGCGGCCACCCAGGCGAAGCGCGCCTGCTCGGGCGCCTCGACCAGTACGCAGCCGGTGTGAAAACGCAGCCACACGCCGGCCTGGCTGGTGGCCAGTTGGGGGGACAGCCACAGCGTGCATTCGCTGTCGAGCAAAGCCAGCAGCACGGCGGCCGACGCGGCGTGGCCGGTGGCGGGCACTTCGGCATCGTGCACGATGGCGACCGGATCACCCGGCTGCGACAGGGCCCGCAGCACCGCGCGGAACACGCCCTGGCTGCCCAGGGCCTCGCTGGAAAAGCCCGCACCCAGTGCGGACAGGGAGATCGTCGGGGTGGCGCTCATTCCTGGTCCTCGTCGCTGTCGTCATTGCCACCGCTTTCGCGGGCCACCGTGAAGAAGTCCACCCGTGTGCTGGCCGTGCGGGCCTGGCGCTCGGACTGCACCTGGGCCAGGTGGCGGCGGATGGGGTCGAGCAGGCTGGTATCCAGCGCAGCCTGGCGCACAGGGTCCTGCAGCAGCGCATCGGCCAGGGCCGCCAGTTGCACCTGGCGGTGCGAGCGGCCGAGCACGTAGGCCACGCCCACGGTGGGCTCGCCGCCATCGGCGCCGTCCACGTCCACGCGCAGTGCGCAGCGGGTGACCGTGACCTCACCCAGGTTGAAACGCTCGCCGGTGCCGCCGGCGCGGCCCTGCACCATCATCAGACCGGTTTCGGGAGCGCGCAGCCAGCGGGCGGGCAGTGCGGCGTGGTCGTGCAGCGCGGGCTCCAGAAGGTCGATGGGCGCGCGGGCCAGCAGCGCCATCCAGTGCGCCCGCGAGAGCGGGCGGCCCGGGCCCGGGTTGTCAAAGGCTTGAAACATGGAGGTGGTACTCTTTAAGTTGTATAGACAAATTGAACAACTGGCGCCAGCTTAGACAGCGCGCATGTAGGTTTCATGACAGCCACCACCAGCACACAAGTTCTTGCCAACCCCGTTCCGGCCGCACGCCCGGCACGCGACAGCTTCTGGACCCGCATCGCCGCCGAACTGGCCGAGGCCATCGGCAGCGGCATCTACCCCCCGGGCCAGCGCCTGCCCTCGGAGCACGCACTGGCCGAGCAGTTCGGGGTGAACCGCCACACCATCCGCCGCTCGCTGGCCAGCCTGTGCAGCCAGGGGCTGGTGCGCATCACCCAGGGCAGCGGCACCTACGTGGAGGACTTCGCGGTGGACCTGGCGCTGGGCAAGCGCGTGCGCCACCAGCAGGGCCTGGCGCAGGCCGGCCTGCGCGGCAGCCTGGTGGTGCTGCAGGAACAGACGGTGCGCGCCACGGCCGCGCTGGCCAAGGCCCTGCAGGTGCCGACGCGCAGCCCACTGCTGCAATTGCGTGTGATCGGCCAGGCCGAGGGCCAGCCGCTGCACGTGAGCGAGCGCTACTTTCCCCTGCCCCGCTTCGCGGGCCTGGCGGCCGTGGTGCGCGAGACCGGCTCCATCACCGCCGGCTTCACCGCGCATGGCGTGGCCGACTACACGCGGCGCGAAAGCCGCATCACCGCCGAGCTGCCCGATGCCGCCGTGGCCGCCGAGCTGCGCCAGCCCGCCGCGCGCCCGGTGCTGCTGGTCGAGAGCCTGAATGTGGACCTGGCCGGCACGCCCATCGAGTGGGCGCGCGCCTGGTTCGCGGGCGACCGCGTCAAACTCACCATCACCCATGACGAATAACCACGCCACGGCCCCCACGGCGGCCCACCGCTATGCGGTGTACTTCGCTCCCCACCCCGGCACCCTGGCCTGGCTGGCCGGCAGCCACTGGCTGGGCCGCTGCGCGGCGCTGCTGCGGCCCCTGCCACAACTGGACATCCACGGCGTGGCCAAGGAAGAACTGGAGCGCCTGACCGCCGCGCCGCGCCGCTATGGCTGGCATGCCACGCTCAAGACGCCGTTCGCGCTGGCGCCGGGGGTGGACTGGCTCACGCTGCAGCATGCCGTGCAGACGCTGGCCGGCAGCCTGCGCCCCTTCAACATGCCGCCCCTGCAGGTCCAGCGCATCGACGACTTCCTCGCGCTGGTGCCCATGCCCTCGCACCCGGCCAACGCCGAGATCCAGGCCGCAGCCGCCGCCTGCGTGACGCAGCTGCAGCCGCTGGCGGCGCCCCTGTCCGCCAGCGACCTGGCGCGCCGCCGCGCGGCCGGGCTCACGCCCCGGCAGGATGCGCTGTTGCAGCAGTGGGGCTACCCCTTCGTGCTGGAGGAGTTCCGCTTCCACCTGTCACTGACCGGCTCCCTCGCGCGCGAGCGTGAAGACACCGTGGAACTGGTGCTCGATGCGGCCGAGCAGTTCTTCGCCGACCTGCCCCCGCTGCGCTTCAACAGCCTGGCACTGTTCGCCGAGCCCGCGCCGGGCGCCGACTTCGTGCTGCTGGACCACCTGGAGCTGGGCGCATGACGGCCCGGCTGGTGTACTTCATGGGCCCTTCCGGCGCGGGCAAGGACAGCCTTCTCGGCTGGCTGCACGCGCACCTGCCAGCCCCATGCCCGGTGCACTGGGCACGGCGCACCATCAGCCGCCCCGCTGCGCCCGGCGGCGAGGCGCACGAGAGCGTGCCGCCCGAGGCCTTCGCGGCGCTGCGCGGTGAGCAGGCGTTTGCCCTGCACTGGGAGGCTAACGGCCTGGGCTATGGCATCCGGGCCGCGCAGCTCGCGCCACTGGCCCACGGCCAATGGGTGCTGCTCAACGGTTCGCGCGCCTACCTGGCCGATGCACTGGCGCGGTTCCCCGACCTGGTGGCCGTGCACATCACCGCCAGCCCGCACGTACTGCGCGAGCGGCTGCTTTCGCGCGGCCGCGAGACCCCCGGGGAGGTGGAAGCCCGCGTGCAGCGTGCGGCGGCGTTCATGCCGCCCCCGGGCGCGGCCAGCCTGGAAGTGCGCAACGACGGAACGCTGAACGACGCCGGCCAGCAACTGCTGCACGCGCTGAAGCGGTTGCCGGGCTGGCCCGCGCACGGTGGCAAACTTTCAGGTCTTCACACCGCCCCTTCGTCAGCAAACCACCACGCCCCACCATGACCGCCATCACCATCTATCACAACCCAAAATGCGGCACGTCCCGCAACACGCTGGCCATGATCCGCAACAGCGGCGCCGAACCGGAAGTCATCGAATACCTCAAGACCCCGCCCGATCGCGCCACGCTGCTGGCGCTGATCGCCGCCACGGGCGAGCCCGTGATCAACGCCGTGCGCACCAAGGAAACGGTTTTCACCGAACTGCAACTGGATGCGCCCGGCGTCACCGATGACCAGCTGATCGACGCGATGCTGGCCCACCCCATCCTCATCAACCGCCCCCTCGTCGCAACGCCGCTGGGCACGCGGCTGTGCCGTCCCTCGGAAAAGGTGCTGGACATCCTGCCCTCGCCCCAGCAAGGCGCCTTCACCAAGGAAGATGGCGAGGTCGTCGTCAGCGCCCAGGGCCAGCGTGTCTGAGACCGTGGCGCCTCGCGCGGCATGAGCGCCGCGCCACAGCGCTGGACCGTGGCGCGCCTGGGCACGGCCCAGACCCTGGCCTGGGCCTCGTCCTACTACCTGCCCGCCATGCTGGCCGTGCCCATGGCGCGCGACCTGGGCGTGGCCACGCCCACCGTGTTCGCCGCGTTCTCGCTGGCGCTCATCGTGTCCGCCCTGCTGGGGCCGCTGGCGGGCCGGACCATCGACCGCCATGGCGGCCGGCCGGTGCTGGTGGGCACCAACCTGCTGTTTGCCGCCAGCCTGGCGGGCATGGCACTGGCACAGGGCCCGGTGGGCCTGTTTGCCGCCTGGGTGCTGATGGGCGTGGCCATGGGGTCGGGCCTGTACGAAGCGGCCTTTGCCACGCTGGTGCGCCTGTATGGCCAGGGCGCGCGCGGCGCCATCACCGGCATCACGCTGATCGCGGGCTTTGCCAGCACGGTGGGCTGGCCGCTGTCGGCCTGGATGGAGGTGCACTGGGGCTGGCGCGGCGCGTGCGCGGGCTGGGCCGCGCTGCACCTGCTGGTGGGCGTGCCGCTGAATGGCTGGCTGCCCCGCACCGCGCCCGGCGAGCATGCCCCGGCCGCACCAGCGGGCACCGACCCCGCCGCCACGCCGGTGGCGCCCGCAGTGCCTGCGCCAGGCCACGCTGTGCGCACCGCCGTGCTGCTGTCCTTCGTTTTCGCCGTCACCTGGTTCACCAGCACGGCCATGGCCGCCCACCTGCCGCGCCTGCTGCAGGCCAGCGGCACCTCGCTGCAGGCGGCGGTGGCCCTGGCCGCGCTGGTCGGCCCGGCCCAGGTGGCGGCGCGGTTGCTGGAGTTCGGCTTCCTGCGCCGCCTGCACCCCTTGCTGTCTGCGCAGCTGGCGGCCGCGGCCCACCCGGTGGGCGCGGCCTTGCTCATGGTGGTGGGCGGCCCGGCCGCGCTGGTGTTCACCGTGCTGCACGGGGCCGGCAACGGCATCCTGACCATCGCCAAGGGCACGCTGCCGCTGGTGTTGTTCGGGCCCGCCGGCTACGGCGCGCGCCAGGGCCTGATGATGGTGCCCGCCCGCGTGGCGCAGGCCTTCGCGCCGGTGCTGTTCGGCATGCTGCTCGATGGCGTGGGCGCAGCCGCCCTGTGGGCCACCACGCTGCTGGGGCTCGCGGCGCTGGCGGCGCTGTGGGTTCTGCGGCCGGTGGCGCGGCCCTGATCAGCCGCGCGGCGGCACAAACTCCGCGCGCGCCCGCAGCGCCGTGGCGCGCGAATGGCAGCCTTCCAGGTGGTCGTTCACGAGCCCCATGGCCTGCATGAAGGCGTACACCGTGGTGGGGCCCACAAAACTCCAGCCGCGTTTTTTCAGGTCCTTGGACAGGGCGATGGACGCGGGCGAAGTGGACAGGGTGCGCGCCACCTCGCGCGTGAGGCGCCCGGGCCGGTCGGCGGAGGAAGGCTCATAGCGCCAGGCGTAGTGCGCCAGCGATCCGAACTCGCGCCGCAGCTCCAGCACGCGCCGCGCGTTGTTGATGGTGGACTCGATCTTGCCCCGGTGGCGCACGATGGCCGCGTCCTGCACCAGGCGCTCGACGTCGGCCGGGCCGAAGGCGGCGACCTGCTCCGCGTCGAAGTGGGCAAACGCCGCGCGAAAGCCCTCGCGCTTGTTCAGGATGGTGAGCCAGCTCAGGCCCGACTGAAAACCCTCCAGGCAGATCTTCTCGAACAGCCGCCGGTCGTCCGCCACGGGAAAGCCCCATTCGTGGTCGTGGTAGTGGCGGTAGAAGGACGTGGCCTGGCACCAGACGCAGCGCAGGCAACCGGCCTCGTCGGCGAACAGGCCGGCAGGCAGGTCGGGGGTGGGTTCGGCGGTCATGCGCCGCATTCTAGAAACTGCACCGGCCACGCTGCTGACAACCGTTCGCACGCCCGGCGCGATCTTCTGCCCATAAACTGCCCCCATGCGCCAGTTTCTCCCCTGCCTGCGGGCCATGTCCGCCCCGTTGCTTTGCCTTGCACTGTCCGGGTGTGCCAGCACGACCGGTTCGCTGGGCTACTACTGGCAGTCCATGGTGGGGCACCTGGAACTCATGCAGTCGGCCGAGCCCATCGACCGCTGGGTGGCACGCACCGACATCGCGCCCGCGCTGCGCGAGCGCCTGCAGCTGGCGCAGCGCGCCCGGGCCTTCGCCGTGGCCGAGCTGGGCCTGCCCGACAACGCAAGCTACCGCCGCTACGCCGACCTGAAACGCCCCGCCGCCGTGTGGAACGTGGTGGCCGCGCCGCCGCACGCGCTCACGCTGCACACCTGGTGCTTTCCGGTCACGGGCTGCATCGGCTACCGCGGCTACTTCGCCCAGGCCGACGCCCAGGCCGAGGCCGACCAGCTCGCCGCGCAGGGGCTGGAGGTGGAGGTGTACGGCGTGCCCGCGTACTCCACGCTGGGCTACATGAACTGGGCGGGGGGCGACCCGCTGCTTTCCACCTTCATCTCCTGGCCCGAGGGCGACTTCGTGCGCCTGCTGTTCCACGAACTGGCGCACCAGGTGGTGTATGCCGAAGGGGACACGCTGTTCAACGAGTCCTTTGCCACGGCGGTCGAACGCATTGGCGTGGCGCGGTGGCTGGCCACCCATTCCACCCCCCAGGCGCGCGAGGCCTACGCCACCAGCGAGGCGCGGCGCGGCGCGTTCCGCGCGCTCACGCGCGCCACGCGCGAGCGGCTGGCCGCCATCTATGCACAAAAAGATGCCCTGGCGCTGGAGGATCAAGCGCTGAATGCTATTAAAAATGAAGCAATGCAGGCATTCCGCGGGCGCTACGCCCAACTGCGCGCGCAGTGGCTGGGCACGGCTTCGGGCACCCAGCCTTCGGTCACCACGGCCCAGGTGGCGGGCTACGACCGCTGGGTGGCCAAGGCCAACAACGCGAGCTTTGCCGCCCAGGCGGCCTACGACGAACTCGTGCCCGCGTTCGAGGCCCTGTTCGAACAGCAGGGCCGCGACTGGCCCCGGTTTTATGATGCAGTACGGCAGCTGGCGCAGCAGCCCCAGCCGCAGCGCCGCGAGGCCTTGCGTGCCCTGCTGCCCGCGCAGCCCCCACAAAAATCCTCTTAAGGAGACACCCTGTGCCTGACATCCACATCCATCGCGAACACCACCTGGGCCTGAAAGAGGCCCGCAAGATCGCCTTCTCCTGGGCCGAGAAGGCCGAGGAAAAATTCGACATGGAATGTGTCTATGAAGAGGGCGACACAGAAGACACGCTCACCTTCACGCGCTCGGGCGTCAAGGGCACGCTGCTCGTGGACGCGCGGCAGTTCGAGATGAAGGCCCAGCTGGGTTTTCTGTTCGGCGCGTTCAAGGACCGCATCGAGGCCGAAATTGGCGAACAGCTCGATGCCCTGCTCAATGCGCCCCACCCCGGCACCAAGAAGCCCGCCGCCGACAAGAAGAAACACGCGGCAGAGGCGGGTGCCGGCAAGCCGGGTACCAAGGCGGCGGCCAAACCTGCGGCCAAGGCCAAGAAGGCGTAGCCGCCAGGGCCCGGACCATGACATCCACCGCCACCGGCACCGCCGCCCACAGCCCGGCGTTCGACACCCTGTCCGCGCTGCTTCACACCCGCTACAGCTGCCGCGCCTTTCTGCCCGAACCCCTGCCGCGCACCACCATGCAAGCCATCCTGGCCACCGCGCAACGCACGGCCTCGTGGTGCAACGCGCAGCCCTGGCAGCTCACCATTGCCAGCGGCGCCACGCTCGAGCGCCTGCGCGGCGCACTGCAGTCGCACATGGCCGCGGCAGCCCCTGCGCCCGACCTGCCCTGGCCCCGCGAATACCGGGGCGTGTACCAGGAGCGGCGGCGTGAATGCGGCTGGGGCCTGTACGAGGCCCTGGGCATCGCCAAGGGCGACCGCGAGGCCTCGGCGCAACAGGCGGCGCAGAACTTCACGATGTTCGGCGCGCCGCATGTGGCCATCGTCAGCAGCGACGAGGCGCTGGGCGTCTATGGCGCGGTGGACTGCGGCGCGTACGTGTCAAGCTTCATGCTGGCCGCGCACAGCCTGGGCGTGGGCTCCATCGCGCAGGCCGCGCTGGCCTCGTACCCCGGCGTGCTGCGCGAGGTGCTGGGCATCGGCGCGGACCGCACCATCGTCTGCGGCATCTCGTTCGGCCTGGCCGACCCCGCGCACCCCGCCAACCACTTTCGCACCACGCGGGCAGACCCTGCCGACAGCGTGGTGTGGCACGACTGACGGGGCGGGCACGTCCTCAGGCCGCCGCGCGCAGCAAGGGGCCGCGCGCGTGCAGCACGCCAAACAGGTTCTTGGGGTCGGACAGTTCGGGGATGAGTTCGATGGGCTGGCCCACCCCCAGTTCGGCTGCGGCATGGCGCATGAACCGCAGCGCGGAAAAATCCTCCAGCGCGAAGCCCACCGAGTCGAACACGGTCACCTGCGCATCGCTGCCGCGGCCCGGCAGGCGGCCCGCCAGCACCTCCCACAACTCGGTCACCGCGAAGTCGGACGGCAGTTGCTGGATATCGCCCTCGATGCGCGTCTGCGGCGCATATTCGACGAACACCTGCGCCTGGCGCAACACGTCGGCATGCAGCTCCGTCTTGCCGGGGCAGTCGCCGCCCACCGCATTGATGTGCATGCCGGGCGCCAGCATGTCCGGCGTGAGGATGGTGGCGTTGGTCTTGTCGGCCGTCACCGTGGTCACGATGTCGGCGCCGCGCACGGCCTCGGCCGCGCTGGCGCAGGCCACGGTGCGCAGGCCGCCGCCCTGCAGGTTGGCCTGCAGCTTGGCGGTGGCGGCCGGGTCGGTGTCGAACAACCGCAGCGTGTCGACGCCCAGCAGGTGGTGGAACGCCAGCGCCTGGAACTCGCTTTGCGCACCGTTGCCGATGAGCGCCATGGTGCGCGCGCCAGGGCGTGCCAGGGCACGTGCGGCCACCGCCGACATGGCGGCCGTGCGCAGCGCCGTGGTGAGCGTGAGCTCGCTCAGCAGCAGGGGCGCCCCCGTGGCCACGTCGGCCAGCACGCCGAACGCCATCACGGTCGACAGGCCCAGCCGGGTGTTGCGCGGGTGGCCGTTGACGTACTTGAAGGCATACGTCTCCCCGTCGGCGATGGGCATGAGCTCGATCACGCCGTCCCGCGAATGGCTGGCCACGCGCGCCGACTTGTCGAACGCCTGCCAGCGCAGGAAATCGGCATGGATGTTGTCGGCGATGCCGCGCAGGCAGGCCTCGATGCCCTTGCGGCGCACCAGGTCGATGACATCGGGCGCGCTGAGGTACAGGGTGGTGAAGGTGTTCTGGGAACGCATGGTGCTTGTCTCCGTAAGGGATGGGACAAGTTTCCCGGAGCGCCGCAGCAATGTGAATCGCCAGAACTGCCGCATATTGCAGGCCGGGTTGGCGAAACGGCAGCGCAAACTGCCCTTCTGCCCAATCCCGCGCACCACCTCTGTCTCAGCCTCTTCTGGCTACACCTGCCCGTTCAGGCGGCGTGCCGCCTCCAGCACCGGCTTCACGTAGCGCTCGTCATAGCGGTGCGCGGGCATGGTCAGCGTGACCGCCGCCGCCAGGCTGCCATCGGCATGGAACACCGGTGCCGAGATTCCGGCGACCTCGTCGAGCCGGTCGCCCACGCTGGCGGCATAGCCATCGGCCCGGATGCGCGCATGCAGCGCGCGGTCCCGCGCGCCCGGCACGCGCCCGGGCGCCGGATCGAACGCCACCAGCACCCGCCCGCCCGTGCCGCGCTCGAGCGGCAGCAGATCGCCCGCGCGGATGTGGTCGCGCACGGGGTGTGGCGAATCCACCCGGAACTGGCACAGGCGCACGTCCCCCTGGCGCACGTGGTAGGCCGCGCTTTCGCCCGTGGCGGCCACCAGATCGCGCAGCACCGGCAGCACCACCCGGTCGAGGGAGAACGCGGCGGCGTACAGCGCATACAGCCGCGCCACCTCGGGGCCCAGGGCGTAGCGACCGTCCGCGAGCCGCTGCACCCATCGTGCATGCTCCAGCGATGCGAGCAGGCGCAGCGCCGTGCTCTTGTGCAGCTGCGTGCGCGCGGCCAGTTCCGCGAGCGGCAGGGCACCGTCGCCCTGCCGGAACGCACCCAGCAGCGTGAGCGCGCGGTCCACGGCCGCCACGCCGCCCGGTGCGGCATCGGCATCGGCCAGGGATTCATGGGCGGATTTGCGGGGCATGCGGGCGCGGGGTGGAAACAGGACGCAGGGGCGGGGGCTTGACGCGAAAGCGCAAACCGTCAATCATTTCAATAGAAAGAACTTCGTTCCATCTATTAGAACGACAACCCTCCGCAGCGTCAAGCCCCGGCGCTCGGCCAGCCCCGCAGGAATCCGCCCATGCCCGTCCCCGACATCCTCATCAGCGAAGTAGGCCCGCGCGACGGCCTGCAGTCCGTGAAGGCCACCATGCCCACGGGTGACAAGCTGCGCTGGATCGACGCGCTCGTGGCGGCGGGCCTGCGCGAAATTGAAGTCGGCTCCTTCGTGCCCGCGCGCCTGCTGCCCCAGATGGCCGATGTGGCCGAGGTGGTGCGCCACGCGCTCACCCACCCCGGCATCACCGTGATGGCCCTGGTACCCAACCTGCGCGGCGCCGAGGCCGCGCTGGCCAGCGGCGTGCACAAGATCACGCTGCCCGTGTCGGCCAGCGCGGCGCATTCACTGGCCAACGTGCGCAAGAGCCCGGAGGCCATGGTGGACGAGCTGCACGCCATCACCCGCCTGCGCGCCGAGACCGCGCCACAGGTGCTGGTGGAAGTGGGCATTTCCACCGCGTTCGGCTGCACGCTGCAGGGCGAGGTGCCCGAGGACGACGTGATCCGCCTGGCCGCCAGTTGCGTGGCGGCGGGCGTGGACGAGGTTGGCCTGTCGGACACCACCGGCATGGCCAACCCCGCGCAGGTGCGGCGCCTGTTCACGCGGCTGCGCAGCGAGATCGGCCCGCACGCGGGCGCGGCCCACATGCACAACACGCGCGGCCTGGGCCTGGCCAACTGCCTGGCCGCATACGACGTGGGCGTGCGCACCTTCGACGCATCGCTGGGCGGCCTGGGCGGCTGCCCCTATGCGCCCGGAGCCTCCGGCAACGTGGTCACCGAAGACCTGGTGTTCATGTTCGAGGCCATGGGTCTGTCCACGGGTGTGGACCTGCACAAGCTCTTCGCGGCCCGCGTGCCGCTGCAGGCGGGGCTGCCCGGCGAACCGGTCTACGGGATGACGCCCGAAGCGGGCCTGCCCAAGGGCTGGACCCAGGAGACACCACATGCCTGAAAACAACGAGAGCGCCCCAGGCGGCGGCCGGACCGCCCTGCCCTACACCGGCATCCGCGTGGTGGAGTTCACCCACATGGTCATGGGCCCCACCTGCGGCCTGGTGCTGGCCGACCTGGGGGCCGAGGTCATCAAGGTCGAGCCCATCGGCCATGGCCGCGAGGGCGATGCCACGCGCAAGCTGCGCGGGTCGGGGGCGGGCTTCTTCCCGCTGTTCAACCGCAACAAGAAGAGCCTGGCGCTGGACCTGGAAACCCCCGAGGGCAAGGAGGCCGTGCTGCGCCTGATCGCGACGGCCGACATCGTGAGCGAGAACTTCAAGCCCGGCACCATGCAGAAGCTGGGACTGGACTACGCGAGCCTGAAGGCCCTGAACCCGCGCCTCATCTACGTGAGCCACAAGGGCTTTCTGCCCGGCCCGTACGACCACCGCACCGCCCTGGATGAAGTGGTGCAGATGATGGGCGGCCTGGCCTACATGACCGGCCGGCCCGGCGACCCGCTGCGCGCGGGCACCAGCGTGAACGACATCATGGGCGGCATGTTCGGCGCGATCGGCGCCATGGCCGCGCTGGCCCAGCGTGAAAAGACCGGGCGCGGCCAGGAGGTGCAGAGCGCGCTGTTCGAGAACAACGTGTTCCTCGTCGCGCAGCACATCATGCAGTTCGCCGTCACCGGCCAGCCTGCGGCCCCCATGCCCGCGCGCATCTCGGCCTGGGCGATCTACGACGTGTTCCAGGTGAAGGACGGCGAGCAGATCTTCCTGGCCGTGGTGAGCGATGGCGCCTGGGCGGTGTTCTGCGATGCCTTCGGCTTTGCCGACCTGAAGGCCGACCCGCGCCTGGCCAGCAACAACGACCGCGTGCGCGAACGCGCCTGGATGATGCCGCTGCTGCGCGAGCGGCTCGCGCCCTACAGCGCCGCGCACCTGGCCGACGTGTTCGAGCGCCACGCCCTGCCCTTTGCGCCCATCACGCGGCCAGAGGACCTGCTCACCGACCCGCACCTGAACGCCACCGGCGCCCTCGCCCCCATGACCCTGCCCGACGGCCGCGCCACCCAGACGGTGCTGCTGCCGCTGGCCATGGACGGCCAGCGCCCCGGCGTGCGCCTCTCGCCGCCCCGGGTGGGTGAGCACAATGCGGAGCTGCTGGCCGAGCTGGGTTACGACGCTATAAAAATTGAAGCACTTGGCGCTTACCCAGCAAGCGGTAGCGCCTGATTTTTCTCTGGTTGCTGAGGACCTGCCAAAAAACAAGCGGCCGAGGCCGCTTGTTTTTGACTCCGCCAGCCCGCCCACCAAGGGGCAGGGCCCAGACCAGTGTCACCGTGGAACCGGCTTTGCCGGGCCACCGGTGGCGTGTCCCCCCTGAGGGGGAAGGCGCGCAGCGCCTCAGGGGGCTACTGGAGTGACGTGATCAGGTCGACATATTGCTGCTTGGCGGCATCCGCTTCAGTGCCCTTGAGCTTTTCCCACGCGTCCCATTTGGCACGGCCCACCATGTCGGAGAAGCTGGGCTTCTTCTCGGTGTTGTCGCCCGCGGTGGCCTGCTTGTACAGCGCGTAGATCTTGAGCAGCGTGGCGTTGTCTGGGCGCTCGCTGAGGTTCTTGGAATTGGCTACGGCGGCTTCGAAGGTGGCGTTCAGGTCGGCCATGTCGGTTGCTCCTTGGATGGAAAACGAAAGAAGGGGAAGGGGGAGGGAAAGAACGGTGTCGGCAAGGGTTTGCTGCGTTGTATCTTACGGGCTGCGCACCGCGCCAAGCGGTGCCATCCATAGAGGCAAGCCCCCAAAAACAACCACAACAGGTGTACATCTGATGGTGACCCGCATCCCAGCCCCCCGCGCCCCGGCCACCGAAGGCGCCGCCAGCCCCCTGCGCAAGGTGCGCGCCCAGGCCCCCGACGTGGCCCGCCGCGCGGCCCAGGCCCTTCCGCCCGCCGCGCGCAAGGCCGCCGGCGTGGTGCAAAAGAACGTGCGCCGTGCCGCCACCGGCATGCTGGGCCTCTCGGGCGAACGCATGAGCAAGGTCGACACGGCCTGGCTGCGCATGGACTCGGCCAGCAACCTGATGATGATCAACGGCGTGTGGACGCTCTCTCCCGGCATCGGCTGGGACGCGCTGTGCGAGCGCGTGCAGCAGCGCCTGCTGCAGTACCCGCGCTTTCGCCAGCGCGTGGTGGAGGACGCGGCCGGGGCCACCTGGGTGGAAGACCGCCAGTTCGACATCGCCGTCCATGTGCTGCGCGAGACGCTGCCCCGCACCCCCGGGCAAAGCATGCAGCGCGCCCTGCAGGACCGCGTGGGCGAGCTGGCCATGCAGCCGCTGGACGCGCGCCGCCCGCTGTGGCAGATGCACCTGATCGAGGACTTCGTGGGCGACGACGGCCAGCCCGGCAGCGCCCTCGTGGTGCGCATCCACCACTGCATCGCGGACGGCATCGCGCTGATCTCGGTGACCATGTCGCTGGTCGATGGCGGTGCCGAGCCCCCCAGGCGCAAGTCCCGTGCGGACAAGGAGGCCGCCACGGCGGAGGACTGGATCGCCGACACGCTCATCAAGCCTTTCACCGGCATGACCGTGAAAGCGCTCGATATGGCCGGCGACAGCGCGGCCAGGTCGCTGCAGATGCTGGGCGACCCCGAGAAGGCGATGCAGAACGGCCTGTCGGGCACCCTGGACATGGCGCGCGTGGCCTACCAGCTGGTGAGCGACGCGGCCGCCCTGGCGCTGATGCCCGACGATTCACCCACGCGCCTGAAGGGCCAGCCCGGCCAGGCCAAGCGCGTGGCGTGGTGCCCGCCCATCCCGCTGGAGGAGGTCAAGGCCATCGGCAAGGCGCTCAACTGCTCGATCAACGACGTGCTGCTGTCCTGCGTGGCCGGCGCCATCGGCGGCTACCTGCGCAGCCAGGGCGACGACCCCACGGGGCAGGAGATCCGCGCCATGATCCCCGTGAACCTGCGCCCCATGGAAGAGGCCTGGAAGCTGGGAAACCGCTTCGGCCTGGTGCCACTGGTGCTGCCCATCGGCATGGCCAACCCGGTGGAGCGCGTGTACGAGGTGCGCAAGCGCATGAATGCGCTCAAGGGCAGCACCCAGCCCATCCTCGCGTTCGCGATGCTCGCCGTGGCGGGCCTGATGATCAAGCCCGCGCAGGACGCGCTGCTCAACCTGTTCGGCCGCAAGACCACGGCGGTCATGACCAATGTGCCGGGGCCCAAGGAGCAGCTCACGCTGTGCGGCGCGCGCGTCACGCAGTGCATGTTCTGGGTGCCGCAGTCGGGGGACATCGGCCTGGGGGTTTCCATCCTGAGCTATGGCGGCGGCGTGCAGTTCGGCGTGATCACCGACACCACGCTGTGCCCCGAGCCGCAGCGCATCATCGACGCGTTCGCGCCCGAGTTCGACCAGCTCTCGCTGCTCACGCTGATGCTGCCCTGGGGCGAATGAAGCGGCACCCTGTGACGCTGCGCGGCCTGGCGGCCCTGGCACGGCGGCCGCGGATGAAGGCCGCCGCACTGCTGGCGGCGCTGTGGGCCGCTGTGCCCCTGGCGCAGGCCGCCGTGCGCGAGGAGCATGCCGAGCGCCCGTACGCCGTGCATGCGGAGCCTGGCGACACGCTGCGCCAGGCGCTGAACGCGGCCACGCCCATCGTCACGGACGGCCAGCGCTTTCACGGCCACACCCGCTGGAGCGTGCGCTGGACCTTCCGCTGGGGGCGCGAGGCCTCGTCGGGCGAATGCCGCATCACCGAGGTCACCACACGGCTGCGCACCGAGGTGCAGCTGCCCGAGCTTCGGCGCGCCACGCCGGCGCAGCGGGCGCTGTTCGACCGCTACCTGCCGGCCCTGTCACGCCACGAGCAAGGCCATGTGCAGTTCGGGCGCGACGCCGCCCGCGCCATCGACCAGGGCATTGCGCAGCTGCCCGCCGCGCCGGACTGCGCCACGCTGGAGCGCCAGGCCAACGCGCTGGGCCACCGCCTGCTGCGCGAACACGCCGAGCGCGAGAAGCAATACGACCACGACACGCGCCACGGCGCATCGCAAGGCGCCAGGCTGGAGTGAGCGGATCATCGCCCGCCCTCGGCCAGGCTAGCCCCGCACCGCGCTGCGGAAAGCCGCGGACAGCGCCGCCAGGGCGTCGCGCGGGCGGCCGTCCCTGATGCGGGTGTGCAGCAGCACGGGCAGGCGGGGCAGTGCGGGCAGCGCAAGGCGCGTGCCGACGTCCACCGCGCCCAGGGGCAGCATGCGCGGGGCCAGCGCCGCCACCCCCAGCCCGGCCATCACGGCCGCGGCCACCGCCGCCACGCCGCCGCCCACAAACACCTCGGCCCAGGCCATGCCGGCGGCATCCAGCGACCGCCCCGCCATCGCGCGCACGCCACAGGGCTCGGCCAGCGTGGCCAGGGGAAGGGGTTCGCCCGCGCGGTGCTGCCAGCCGGGGGCCGCGAGCCAGCCGAACTGCTCTTCGGCCAGCAGCTCGCCGTCGCTGCGGCCCACGTGCATGCGGGCCAGCACCGCATCCAGCTCGCGCCGGTCGTAGGCTTGCAGCAGGTCGCCGGACGAGCCGATGCGGATCTCGATCAGGAGCTGCGGGTCCTGCGCGTTCATGCGGGCGATCAGCGCGGGCAGCTCGGGCCCGGCCACGTGGTCGCTGATGCCGATGGTCAGGCGCTGGCGCGCCTGGGCGAACGTGGCGAGCGCGCGGTCGTGCACGGCCAGGAGTTCACGGGCGTGTTCCAGAAAGGCGGCGCCCCGCGCGGACAGCTGCACATGCCGGGGCGTGCGCTCGATGAGCCGGCAGCCCAGGCGGGCCTCCAGCCGCTGGAGCTTGAGGCTCATCGCGGCCTGCGCCGTGCCCATGGCCTCGGCGGCGCGCGTGAAGCTGCCCAGCTCGGCAATGCGCACGAAGGCCTCGACGGCATCCAGATCCAGGGATCGCTCAACCATTTGAATTTGATATTTCTGAAATAGATATCCATAGCATATTCATATGGATAGCATTTCGCCAGCTTCTTCTTTTGTTGTTCAAAAAGGATCTTGCGATGCCCCTCATCCACATTGCCATGCGCGCCGGAAAGCCCGCGGCCTACCGCCAGGCGATCTTCGACACGCTGTACCGCGCCCTGCGCGAAACCTTCAACGTGCCCGAGGACGACCAGTTCATGACCATCACCGAGCACGAGGCCGCGAACTTCCGCTACAGCCCCACCTACCTGGGCGTGGTGCGCAGCGACGACGTGGTGTTCATCCAGATCACCGCCAACAACACGCGCACTCTGGAGCAGAAGAAGGCGCTGTTTGCACGCATCGCGCAGCTGCTCGGGGAAAGCCCGGGCCTCAGGCCCGAGGATGTGTTCGTGAACATCGTGGAGGTCGCCAAGGAGAACTGGTCCTTCGGGCATGGCCTGGCGCAGTACGCGTAGCCATCCCTTCCACGGCGCTGCGTGCCGTGGGCGGCGGTGAAGGCGGGTCGGCACGGCACCTGCGAACCAGCCGCCGGGCGGGGTGAACGGGCCGCCATGGCGGCCCGCCGCGTTCAGGACGCCGAGCAGGTAAAGCTCTCGGCCTTGGCGGGGTCGCCCATGCCGTTGTAGCGCGGGAACTTGGGGTACTCGCACACCGGGCGCTGGGCCACGGGCGTGGTGGTGCCGGGTGCGAATTGGGTGGCCACCAGCTTGTCGGGCGCCGTGCCCTTTTCCACCCAGGCGTCCATGGCGGCGAGCAGGTCGATGGAGCGCGGCTCGGTGCCCGCGCCATCCAGGTCATGCCCGTTGGAGGGCGAGGTGACCATGCGCGCGAAGCCCTGCACCTTGCTCGCGCCCAGGCGCTGCTTCACCGAGTCGAAGTAGTCCGCCGTGCGGTACACCGACACGCACGTGTCGCCCAGGCCATACCAGATCAGCAGCTTGCCGCCGTTGTCGGCAAAGGCGGAGATGTCCGGGTCGGTGCCGTCGATCATCTCGGCCAGCCGCAGATATTTCGCCTGGTACTGGGTCGGGTCGTGCGTCAGGATGCTGGCGTTGGGGTTGCCCTCCACCAGGCGCGCGGCTTCCGTCACGGCCATGTGGTTGAACGAGTCGGGGTTCTCAAAACTGGTACCGAACATGTACGACTGCCAGTCCGAGGTGGACGCCCCGCCCCGGCCGTAGCGCGGATAGCCCACGGCACCGCGCGACAGGGTCACGGGCGTCTTGTGGTCGCTGTAGATGAGGCGGATGGATTCGATCTGCCCGGCCGTCAGGCAGCTGTCGTTGTCGGCGCCCTGGCACAGCAGGTCGGTGGGCACGTAGTTGCATGCCTCGACGTTGCCGATGATGCCGTCCTTCAGGCCATCGAGACCATCACACGCGGCCGCCTCGGCCTTGGCATACAGCGCGATCTTGGCCGGGCTCATCCAGTTCTCGCGGCTCTTGAAGATGTGGCGCAGCACCGTGGGGCCCAGGTTGACCTGGTGCGCCTGCTGGCTGATGGCGGGCTCCATGGCCACCACGCCGTCGTAGTCCTTGGGGTACTTCTGCGTGGAGATCAGACCCGAGCGCCCGCCGTTGGAGTGGCCCATGTGGTAGCGCCGCACGGGGCGCTTGCCGTAGAACTCCGTGGCGATGGTGGTGCCAATCTCCAGCACGAAGTGGTTGGCATCGAACGCATGGTTGCGCAACGCCACATCGCTGTTGCCCCAGGCAAAGCCGCGCACCTGGTGGCCAGAGTCGGAACTGATCTTCACATAGGGATTGGCCGATGGACCCACGAGCTGCTGGTACCACGGGTCATCGGTCGGAATGAACCCGTCGAACCCACCGCCGCCAATCGTCAGCGTCTTGCCGTTCCACTGCGCCAGCGTGGGCAGCTCCACCGCCCAGTTGATCGTCGACTCGGGCGAGGACACGATCTGGCCGCGCACGATGCAGGCGTCCGGCAGCGTGCCCTCGGCCTTGCGCAACTCGGTGCGCGTGACCTTGGCGCCATGGGGCAAGGCGGTGGAGGTGTAGGCGGCGCAGGCCTCGGCCAGGGGCCTGCTGGCCAGGGGCGCGGGGGCATCGCCACCGCCGCCGCAGGCCGTCAGCGCCACGGCGGCAAGGGCAGTCAGGGTGCAGGCGGCCCACCGCCCCGGGGGGGCACGGTGGTGGACGCGGCGATGGGGTGCCACGCCGGCAAGGAATGGAATCGGGAACATGCGGGAGTCTCCAGTGATGGTGGTTTTCAGGAGCCCAGGCACTGGCAGCAGCAGCAGGACGGCCGCCACCGCAGCCCTTGTGGCTCCGGTGGGGACGATAGGAAAAGAAGGCTCCCTTGCAGCCCCTGCAAATGCAGAGGGCCCGGGAAACTACCGAGCAGGCCTGGCTACCCGTTGCGCAGCGCCGCCACCAGCGCCAGCTTGTTGTTCACCCCCAGCACGGCGTAGGCGGTGCGCAGGTAGGTGCGCACGGTGGCGGGGGTGAGCCCCAGGGTGGCGGCGATGTCCTTGTGGGAACGCCCCTGGGCGTAGAGCATGGCGGCGCTCAGCTCGCGCGGGGCCAGTGGGGACTTCTGGTGGCGCGATGCCATGCTGACAGCCACCAGCGGACCGCAGGGTTCGAGCCGCAAGCGGCAGGACTTGCCCACCAACAGGCTGCAGGGAGCACGTGGCAGGGCCTGCAGAACCTCCAGCGGCACGCGGGTTCCCGTCCAGCCGGGGCACGCCTCGCCCAGCGCCATGCTGATGCGCAGGCCCGCAAACAGCAGCTCTCCCGAGGGCTCCGCCAGCGCAAAACTGTCCCAGGGACGGCTGGCGGACTCGCTCTGCAGCCGCTGCAGCACGTGGTGCCAGTGCTGCAGCAGATGCACCACAAATTCGCCAAACAACACGGTCTCTTCGTCGGTGAATTCCGAACGCGCCTGCGGGCGGTACACCGAGACAAAAAACATCAGTCCGCTGTGGGGCAGCTCGGCGGTGAGCGCCATGCAGTGGTACAGGCCATGGCGCTGGCTGAACGCCACCACCTCGGGGTGTTCCACGATATCGCCCACCACATCGCGCTCGCGGATCACCACGCCCAGCCGGGTCATGGACTGGCGCGCGAACTCGTCCACCGCGGACAGTTCGTTCCATTCCTGCGCAAAGCTCTGGCTCAGGCCGATGCTGCCATGCAGCCAGTTGCGCGGACCGGTGTGCACATCGCCGGCCGACACCTCGCCCCACCAGGCCGCGTCGAAGGGGACCAGCTCCCGCAGCGTCTGCAAGGCCTGGTGCAGCATGTCCTGCGGCGGCGCTTGCTGCGCCCCCCGCGCCAGCGCGAGCAGGCTGCGGCTGAGCGCCCGCAAGGCATCGGCGGGGCCGCGCCCGCCCGTTGCGGAAGGGGGCATGCTCATCGGCATACCGCCGGGGCGTCTTGCGCTGCGCGAAGCGCGTCGTCTGCGTGGGCCATGGCGCCAGTCTCCTGTTTTTTCAGGCGATGGTAGCGGCCACGCACGGGCCGCCACCCCAAGCCCCACCCGAGGCGGCGGCAGGTGCGTGCGCAGCCCGCTACGCGGCTGCAGCCCGCGCCGGCGCAAATGCTATCATTTTTATAGCTTTCTGCGCTTATTCACAAAGCGCCAGCGACCAATTCCATTCCATTCAGCGTGCCAGCCCATCCACCGCCTGGAACATCGACTGCCGCGCCTGGCTGATGATCTGGCCCTTCCATTCATCGGTGTCGGTGTAGAACGCCGCCAGCATCTGCGCCTTGATCTGCGCGGCCTTGTCGGCGGGGGTGCCGGGGTGCAGGTTGAGCCACTGCTCGGCGCGAATCGCGTTCATCACATCGAGCACGGGTACGGTACCGTATTCCATGGCGATGCCGGTGTACTCGGCATGCGGGCATTCGTCGTAGATCGAGGTCCACATGAGGCCGGTGAGGAAGGCCGAGGTGGACGAGCCGTCATAGATGGAGGTGACCGGCGTGGCGCCGCCGCCATCCCACCAGGCGCGTGCGCGCGCCACGGCCACATCGTCGTCGTTGCCGGCGTAGATGCGCTCGCCATGGCCGCTGGGGCCCAGGCCCGTGTGCAGGTCGATCCACGCGATGTGCGACGCGCCCGCGCCATGCTGGCGCAGCACCTGGCGCAGCGTGCGGTTGCTCCAGGTGGGCTCAGTGCCGCCAAAGAACAGGCCTTGCGGAAACTCGTGCTGGCCGCGCGATATGGCGGCCTGCCAGGCCGCCTCGCCCTTGGTGTCGATGTACTGCTGCACGGCGGCGGCATTCTCGGGCAACGGGGGCCACGCCTCGGGCAGCAGCAGCGGCTGGACTTCGCGGTAGGCCTCGTTCACGGGCAGGGGCTTTGAAAAGTCCTGGAAGTTGCGGTTCAGGTCCACGTTCTCGTGGGTGAAGCGGCGCACGTGCGAAAAACCGTAGGGGTTGAGCGCGTGGATGTAGAGCGTGGCCACGCCGGCCGCGCGCGCCTTGTCGCGCCACTCCTGGTCGTGCAGCGCAAACACCTGCACGCCACTGCCGCAGTAGCCTTCCACGCCGTGGCAGGCGCTGCTCACGATGAGCAGCCTGGTCGCATCGGCCGGGCCGTCGCGCACCACGTCCATGGCCAGGTCTTCGCCATCGCGCCCTTTGAGCGGGTGGGCGTGCGATTCGATGGGCAGGCCCGCAGCGGCCGCGGCCTCCAGAAATTTCTTGCGGGCCTGGGCGTAGCTGGGCGAAAAGGCGCGGGCGATGCCGATCATGGGCGGTGGCTTTCGTGGGTGGGTTGGGAACAAGAGAAAAGAAAGCCCGGGCACCCAGGGGGCCCGGGGCGTCAGGACAGCCAAGAAGCCGGCGTCAGGCCGCCGTTGGCTGCGCCAGCCACTCCTCGGCCAGCTTGACCCAGTAGGTGGCGCCCAGTGGGATCAGGTCGTCGTTGAAGTCGTAGCTCGGGTTGTGCAGCGTGCAGGGCCCGCCGCCATGGCCCATCTCGCGGTGCGCGCCGTCGCCATTGGCGATGAAGCAGTAGGCACCGGGCTTGGCCTGCAGCATGAAGGCGAAGTCTTCCGCGCCCATGGTGGGCTCCTGCACCAGCACATTGGCCTCGCCCACGATGCCGGCCATCACCTTGCGCGCAAAGTCGGCCTCGGCCGGCGAGTTCACGGTGGGCGGGTAGTTGCGGTGGAAGTGGAATTCGCAGGTGGCGTCGTGCGCGGCGCAGGTGTGCTCGGCGACCTGCTTCATGCGCTTTTCGATCAGGTCCAGCACCTCGATGGAGAACGTGCGCACCGTGCCCTGCAGCTCGCAGCTGTCGGGCACCACGTTGGTGGCCTCGCCCGCGTGCACCATCGTCACCGAGATCACGCCCGCGTCCACGGGCTTCTTGTTGCGGCTGATGATGGTCTGGAAGGCCTGCACCATCTGGCAGGCGATCGGCACCGGGTCGATGCCGTTGTGCGGCAGCGCCGCATGGCTGCCCTTGCCGCGGATGGTGATCTTGAACTCATTGCTGGACGCCATCACCGGGCCGGGGCTCACCGCGAACTGGCCCACGGGCATGCCAGGCCAGTTGTGCATGCCGTACACGGCCTGCATGGGGAACTGCTCGAACAGGCCGTCGGTGATCATCTCGCGCGCACCGCCGCCGCCCTCTTCGGCCGGCTGGAAGATCAGGTACACGGTGCCGTCGAAATTGCGGTGCCTGGCGAAATGCTGCGCCGCGGCCAGCAGCATGGCCACATGGCCGTCATGGCCGCAGGCGTGCATCTTGCCCTGGTGCTTGCTGGCGTGGGCAAAGGTGTTGAACTCCTGCATGGGCAGGGCGTCCATGTCGGCGCGCAGGCCGATGGCCCGTCCGCTGGCGCCGCCGTCGCGGCCCTTGACGATGCCGACCACGCCCGTGGTGCCCAGGCCCCGGTGGATGGGAATGCCCCATTCGGTGAGCTTTTGCGCCACCACATCGGCGGTGCGCACCTCTTCGAAGCACAGCTCGGGATGCGCGTGAATGTCCCGGCGCACGGCGGCAATACTGGCCGCCTGCGTGACGATGGAATCAATAACGTTCATGATATGTATCCTTACGATCTCACAGTCTAGCCCGCTGGCCTGCCCTGCGCCACCCGGGGTTTATTTGCACTGCAACATGAAGCTCTCGCCACACGCCCTCGAACTCGCGCAAACCCTGGTGCGCATGAACACCGTCAGCCACAACTCCAACCTGGAGCTGATCCATTTCATCCGCGACCACCTCGCCCGGCTGGGCGTGAAAAGCCGGCTGACCTTCAACGAGGACAAGACCAAGGCCAACCTGTTCGCCACCCTGGGCGAAGGCAAGCCGGCCGGCGTGATCCTTTCGGGCCACACGGACACCGTGCCGTGGGATGGGCAGGAATGGACGATGGACCCGCTGAGCGCGCGCGTCCTGGACGGCCCCGAGGGGCCGAGCCTGTATGGCCGGGGCAGCGCCGACATGAAGGCCTTCATCGGCATCGCCGTGTCGCAGGCCGAGCAGTTCCTCCACAGCAACGCGCCCTTCGCCGTGCACCTGGCCTTCAGCTATGAGGAAGAGATCGGCTGCTTCGGCGTCAAGGAACTGATCGCCGACCTGCGCGAAGCGAACATCAAGCCGCTGGCCTGCATCGTGGGCGAACCCACCAGCATGGTGCCCGCCATCGCCCACAAGGGCGTGTACCGCTACAAGTGCTGCGTGCGCGGCAAGGAGGCGCACTCGTCGCTCACGCCCCATTCGGTCAACGCCATCGAGATGGCGGCCCGCGTGGTCGGCCGCCTGCGCGACATGGGCGAGGGTTTCGAGCGCGAGGAGCCCCGCTTCGAGGGCTTCGACGTGCCGTTCTCGACCACCAGCGTGGGCCAGTTCCACGGCGGCATCGCCGACAACGTGGTGCCGCGCGATGCCGAGTTCCGCTATGAATTCCGCGACCTGCCCACGGCCAACGCCGCGCAGATGCAGTCCGAGGTGGTGGCGTATGCGAAATCTCTGGAGCCGCGCATGAAGCAGGTGGCGCCGGCGGCCGGCTTCTCGTTCGAAACCATCTGTGAGATCCCGAGCTTCCTGGGCAGCAAGGACGACCCGGTGACGCGCCTGGCGCAGACCCTGTCGGGCGAGAAGAGCACCACCCTCGTCGCCTTCGGCACCGAGGCCGGCCTGTTCAAGAACGCCGGCATCTCCACCGTGGTCTGCGGCCCCGGCAGCATCCGCCAGGCGCACCAGCCGGACGAGTATGTGAGCCTGGAACAGCTGGCGCGCTGCGAGGCGTTCATGCAGGGGCTGGCGCGCACCACCTCGATCGACTAGCCAAGTCCTGCAAAGCCTCTGGCCAACGCAATCCCCACGCGGGCTGCAACTGGCGCCCCCCAGACCAGTGCCACCGTGGAACTGGCTCCGCCAGGCCACGGGTGGCGTCCCCCTCTGGGGGAAGACGCGAAGCGGCTCAGGGGGATATCAAGTCCTCACGCGTCCGTCCCCCGTCAGCATCGACATCTCGACAAACTTCGACGCCGCGTGGCTGGTGGCGCTGAACGACACCGGAAACCCCGAGATCACCTGGTTGCCGATCGCCTCGGTGCCGGCGATGAAGCTCTCGCGCGTGAGCTTGCCACCGCCTTGCGCCTGCCGCAGGCCCTCGGTGAAGATGCGGGCGGCCAGGTAGCCTTCCATGCTGGAATAGTTGGGCTGCACCTTGTCGCCCCCCTTCTTGATGGCCTCCAGGAACTCGCGCGTGATCTGGCGCGAGGGCTGGTAGGGCGAGGGCACGACCTGCGAGACCACCACGCCCGCGCCGTCCTTGCCCAGCTCATCGGCCAGGGCCTGCGTGCCCACGAAAGACACGTTGTAGAACGTGCCGCCGTACCCCGCCTTGCGCGCCGCGCGCACGAAGGCCGCGCTGCCCGCATAGGCGGCGATCTGCACCACGGCGTCGGGCTGGGCGGACACCAGCTTGTCCACGGCGGCCTTCACATCGGTGGAATTGCGCTCCACCGTGGCCGTGGCCACCGCCGCGAGCTTGAGCTCGGCCAGGGCCCGGTTCACGCCGTCGAGCCCGGCCTTGCCGTAGGCGTCGTTCTGGTAGAACACGGCGATCTTCTTGAGCCCGAGGTTGGTGAGCTGGCGCACGATGAGCGCGGTTTCGTCGTAGTAGGACGCGCGCACATGGAAGATGAGCCGGTTGAATGGCTGGCGCAGCGCCTCGGCCCCGGTGAAGGGGCCGAAGAACGGCACCTTCTCCCGGGTGAACAGGGGCAGCGCGGCCAGGCTGGTGGGGGTGCCGATGTAGCCGAACAGGGCGAACACCTCGTCGGCGATGAGTTTCCTGGTGTTTTCGGCGCAGCGGTCGGGCTCGTAGCCATCGTCCATGGTGCGGATCTCCACCATGCGCCGGCCCACGCCGCCCTGGGCATTGAGCTGGTCGAAAAAGAGCTTGGCCCCCAGGTTGAACTGCACGCCCAGCTGCGCCGCCGGGCCGGTGAAGGCAGCCGACTGGCCCAGCACGATGCGGCCTTCGCCCTGGGCACCCGCCCTCTGGAAGCCCCCCAGCGCGGCCGCACCCAGGCCGATGGAAAACTGTCTGCGCCCCAATGCCATTTGCTTCATGGTGAAATCCCTCTTCCTGTCAACACAACGAGGCTGACCCCTCGATGCTGCCGGTGAGCAGCCTGCTGGGGAAGCGATGCGCAATTTGATAGATGTTGGTTAGATATGCACGCCGTTTCCAACCCTCTGGCAGTTTAACGACCACCCCACATATGTCCACGCCTTCCGCCACCATTTCTCCGCCAGCTGTCCCCGTCCAGGTGCGTGGCGCCTGCCCGCACGATTGCCCCGACACCTGCGCCCTGATCACCACCGTGGACGACAACGGCGTGGCCACCCGCGTGCAGGGCAATCCCGACCACCGCCACACCGACGGCGCGCTGTGCGCCAAGGTGAGCAAGTACACCGAGCGCAGCTACCACCCCGAGCGCGTGCTCACTCCGCTCAAGCGCACGGGCCCCAAGGGCAGCGGCCAGTTCGCGCCTGTCAGCTGGGACGAAGCCCTGGACGACATCGCCCATCGCCTGCAGTCCATCGCCGCGCGCGACCCCGAGGCCGTGCTGCCCTACAGCTACGCCGGCACCATGGGCATGGTGCAGGGCGAGAGCATGGACCGCCGCTTCTTCCACAAGCTCGGTGCATCGCTGCTCGACCGCACCATCTGCGCATCCGCCGGGGCCGAAGCGCTGACGCAGACCCTGGGCGGCAAGGTGGGCATGAAAGTGGAGTTCTTCGCCGAATCGCAGCTCATCCTGATCTGGGGCAGCAACTCCATCGGCAGCAACCTGCATTTCTGGCGCTACGCGCAGCAGGCCAAGAGGAATGGCGCCCGGCTGGTGTGCATCGACCCGCGCAAGAGCGAGACAGCCGACAAGTGCCACGAGCACATCGCCCTGCGCCCGGGCACCGATGCCGCGCTGGCCCTGGCGCTGATGCACGAGCTGATCGCCCACGACTGGCTGGACCACGACTACATCGCGCGCCACACGCTGGGCTGGGACCCGCTGCGCGAGCGCGCCCTGCAGTGGCCGCCCGAGCGCGCCGCCGAGATCTGCGGCATTCCGGTCGAGCAGATCCGCCAGCTGGCCCGGGACTACGGCACCACGAAGCCCGCCGCCATCCGCCTGAACTACGGCATGCAGCGCGTGCGCGGCGGCGGCAACGCGGTGCGCGCCGTGGCCTGCCTGCCCGCCCTCACCGGCGCCTGGCGCCACCGCGCGGGCGGCGTGCTGCTGTCCAGCTCCGGCCAGTTCCCGGCGCAGCGCGCGGTGCTGCAGCGGCCCGACCTGATGCCCCAGGCGGCCTCAGGGCGCGTGCCCCGCACCATCAACATGACGACCATCGGCGACGACCTGCTGCGCGAGGCATCGCCCGCCTTCGGCCCGAAGGTCGAGGCCGTGGTGGTCTACAACAGCAACCCCGTGGCCGTGGCCCCGGACTCGGGCAAGGTAGTGCGCGGGTTTGCGCGCGAAGACCTTTTCACCGTGGTGCTGGAGCACTTCAAGACCGACACCGCCGACTACGCGGACTACATCCTGCCTGCCACCACGCAGCTCGAACACTGGGACGTGCACCTGTCCTACGGCCACACCGACGTGGTGCTCAACCGCCCCGCCATCCAGCCCTTGGGCGAGGCCCGCAGCAACGCCCAGATCTTCCGCGACCTGGCCGCGCGCATGGGCTTTGCCGAGCCCTGCTTTGCCGACACCGACGAGGCGCTGTGCCGCCAGGCGTTTGGGGATGCCGTGGACTACGCGCTGCTCGAATCCCAGGGCTTTGCCACCGTGGCCATCCCGGATGCACTGTTCGCCGAAGGCAACTTTCCGTCACCGTCGGGCAAGTGCGAGTTCTACAGCGCCCGCCTGGCCGCCCAGGGCCTGGACGGCCTGCCCGACCACCTGCCCAATTACGAGCTGCAGGGCACCGACGCACGCTACCCCCTGGCGATGATCTCGCCGCCCGCGCGCAACTTCCTGAACTCCACCTTCGTGAACGTGACGAGCCTGCGCAACATCGAAGGCCGCCCGATCCTGGAGATCCACCCCGACGACGCCGAAGCCCGCGGCATAGCCAACGACGCCGTGGTGCGCGTGTTCAACGACCGCGGCAGCTACCAGTGCCACGCCACCGTCTCGCGCCGCGCCCGCCCCGGCGTGGTCAACGGCCTGGGCATCTGGTGGCGCAAGCTGGGGCTTGACGGCACCAACGTGAACGAGGTCACCAGCCAGGCCCTCACGGACCTGGGCCGCGCGCCGACGTTTTATGACTGCTTGGTGGAGGTAGAAGCGAGCACGGTGGAAACGCCGACGCTGGCATTTGCCTGATCGCACTCATCTGTGCAACTGAGTTGATATCAATTTGATAGCATTCAGCGCATACTCCAATAGCGCCACAGGCTATTTGTACTAAAAATCCTCCTCAGTGTGCGTGCGAAGCGTTCGATGACGGGGCTGGGCCCTCTTCACCCACGCCCCCCGGCGTTAGTGCCAGAAAGTGGTGCACCACCGGCCGCTCCGGCCCCTGGTGAAACCGCAGCGCCTCCGCCTGCAGGTCCGCGTCCGCCTTGGACACGCGGTGGTGCTGGCGCAGGTGCTCGGCCCAGGATTCGACCAGGAACCATTCGATGACCCGGCCCGGCTCGCCGGTGTGTTCGGCCACGCCCCAGGCGTAGGCACCGTCGCGGCGGCGCTCCTGGGACAAGCGCTGCATGGCCTGCAGGAAGGCGGGCAGGTCGGGCTTGGCGATGCGGTATTCGATCTGCACCATCACCGGGCCCCGGTCGTGCGCGACGGGCTCGGCCAGCAGGGGCTCGGGCCAGTGGTTGGAGGGCTGCAGGTCGGCCTCGCCGGTGGGCAGCTTCACGCGGTGAAAGATGAGCGATGCCACCACCAGCCCGGCCGCGCCCATCAGCAGCGTGACCGGCAAGCCGGCCTGCCCCGCGATGAGGCCCCAGCCCAGGCTGCCGGCGGCCATCGCGCCGTTGAAGACCATGAGGTAGATGGCCAGGCCGCGGCCGCGCACCCAGTTGGGCAGCACGGCCTGGGCCACGCCGTTGAGGGTGGTCAGCGCGATGATCCAGCCCAGGCCCAGCACCAGCATCAGCGCCACGGCGGCCCACTGGGGCGGGGCCACGGTCAGCACGCCCATGACGGCAGCCGTGAGCAGCGAGGCCAGCAGCACCAGGCCATCGGTGTCCAGCCGCTGGCGCAAGCGGGGCAGCAGCACGGCGCCCAGGATGGCGCCCGCGCCCACGGCGCCCAGCATCACGCCGTAGAAACCGGCCGTGCCGCCCAGCATGCGGCGCGCCACTAGCGGAAGCAGCGCCCAGACGGAGCTGGCGAACAGGAAGAACACGGCCGCGCGCAGCAGCACCACGTGCAGCTCGCGGCTGGCGCGGGCGTAGCGCACGCCGGCGCGGAAGGCGCCGAAGAACTGCTCGTTCAGGCCTGAGGCCTCGGCCTTGGGGCGCTTCCACCACAGCAGCGCGACGATCACGAACACATAGCTCAGCACGTCCAGGCCGTAGGCCATGGCCGCGCCGAAGCTGGCCAGCAGCAGGCCGCCCGCCGCCGGGCCGATGGCGCGTGCAATGTTGATGCCCAGCGAGTTGAGCGCCACGGCGCTCTTGAGTTCGCTGCGCGGCACCAGCTCGGGCACGATGGACTGCCAGGTGGGGCCCATGAGCGCGGCACCGATGCCGCCCACGAAGGTCAGCGCCACCAGCCACTCCACCGTCAGCGTGTGGGTGTTGGCCAGGATGAGCAGCGTACCGCTGACGGCGGCCAGCAGCACCTGCACGCCGATGAGGAAGCGGCGTCGGTCCAGGATGTCCGACAGCACACCCGCGGGAATGGCGAGCAGAAAGACCGGCAGCGTGGCGGCGGTCTGGATCAGCGCGACCGCGGTGGGGCTGGACGAGAGCTCGGTCACCATCCAGGCGCTGGCGACGTCGCGCATGAAGCTGCCGATGTTGCCCAGCACGGTGGCGGCCCAGAGCACCGCGAAGACGGGGATGGCCAGGGGAGCGAAGCTGCCGGATGCCGCGGGCGCTGTGGATGCCGCGGGCGCTGCAGCAGCGGGGGTATGGTGGTGGTGATGATCGTGTGGGTTATCCGGCATGGTGGCCTCCGAGGTCGTGCCAGGCGACGAGCAGCATGCCGCCCACCAGGCCCCAGTGTTCAAAAAATGCGTTGGCGCTGCGCTGCCGATCGGCGGGCGGTGCAGCCCAGAAGCGGTCCGCCAGCAAAGCGGCGAGCACGGTGAAGCCCGCCAGGGCCAGCGCCCCGAGCCAGCGGTACCAGCCCGAAAGGATGAGCGCCGAGGCCGAGAGCTGCAGCACCAGCGTGGCGGCCGCGATGGGCGCGGCGGGCGCCAGGCCGAGCGAGCGCACTTCGGCCACGGCGCCGGCAAAGTTGCGGGCCTTGCCGATGCCGCCCTGCAGGTAGGCGGCGCACAGGCACAGCAGCGCCAGCGTCTGCACCCAGGGCGCGGTGGCGGCCGATTGCAATGCGTGCTGCACCGTCACACCGCCCAGCAGGCACAGCCCAGGGCGCCCCAGAAGCCCTTGAGGTCGGACACCGGCAGCTTGCTGCTCCAGGCCGTGGCGTGGGCATGGCCGTGCAGGTTGCAGTTGCTGGCGCAACCGCAGTTCGCGGCAGCGTTGCGCAGCACGGCCTGCAGCGGCGCGCCGTCCGGCCCTCCCTGGGCGCCCCAGGCGCCGTAGCCGCCGAAGGTGCGCACGGGTGACCAGTCAGGCATGGCGGGCGGCGGGGCCGCGTCGTCGAAGCGCGCGAAGTCGCCCGCGCCATAGACCACCTTGCCGCCCACCACGGTGAGCAGGGCGGTCGTGTCGGCGATGTCGGACTCGGGGCAGGCAAAGAAGTCGCGGTCGGGCACGACGAGGTCGGCCAGCTGGCCCGCTTCGATGCGGCCCTTCTTGCCCTGCTCGTTGCTGAACCAGGTGACGTTCTCGGTCCACATGCGCAGGGCCTGGTCGCGGGTGAGGCAGTTGCGCTGCGGCGTGAGCTGCAGGCCGCCCACCGTCTTGCCGGTGACGAGCCAGGACAGCGACACCCAGGGGTTGTAGCTGGCCACGCGGGTGGCGTCGGTGCCGGCGGACACGTTGACGCCCTTCTCCAGCATGCGCTTGACCGGGGGCGTGGCCTCGGCCGCGGCAGCGCCGTAGCGCTCGACGAAGTACTCGCCCTGGTAGGCCATGCGGTGCTGGACGGCCACGCCGCCGCCCAGGGCGGCGATGCGGTCGATGGACTTTTCCGAAATGGTTTCGGCGTGGTCGAAGAACCAGTTCAGGCCGGCCAGCGGCGTGTCCTGGTTGACCTTTTCGAACACGTTGAGCGCGCGCTCGATGGTCTCGTCATACGTGGCGTGCATGCGCCAGGGCCAGCGGTTCTGCGCGAGGATGCGCACCACCTCTTCCAGCTCGCCTTCCATGCCGGGCGCGAGCTCGGGCTGGGGCTGGCGGAAGTCCTCGAAGTCGGCGGCGGAGAACACCAGCATCTCGCCCGCGCCGTTGTGGCGAAAGTAGTCCGTGCCCTGCTTGTACTGCGAGGTGGCCGTCCAGTTCAGGAAGTCTTCCTTCTCGTGCTGGGGCTTTTGCGTGAACAGGTTGTAGGCCAGGCGGATGGTGAGCTGGTCGGCATCGGCCAGCTCCTGGATCACGTCGTAGTCATCCGGGTAGTTCTGCATGCCGCCGCCCGCGTCGATGGCGCCGGTCACGCCCAGGCGGTTGAGCTCGCGCATGAAGTGGCGCGTGGAGTTGACCTGGTAGTCGTGCGGCAGCTTGGGGCCCTTGGCGAGCGTGGCGTACAGGATGGCCGCATTGGGCTTGGCCAGCAGCAGGCCCGTGGGGTTGCCCGCGCTGTCGCGCACGATCTCGCCGCCGGGCGGCGCGGGCGTGTCCTTGCCGTAGCCCACGGCGCGCAGCGCGGCGCCGTTGAGCAGCGCGCGGTCGTACAGGTGCAGGATGAACACGGGCGTGTCCGGCGCCACGGCGTTCAGCTCGGCGAGCGTGGGCAGGCGCTTTTCCGCAAACTGGTGTTCGGTGAAGCCGCCCACCACGCGCACCCACTGCGGCGCGGGCGTCACCGCCACCTGGGCTTTGAGCATGGCCATGGCGTCGGCCAGGCTGCGCACCCCGTCCCACCGCAGCTCCATGTTGAAGTTGAGGCCGCCGCGGATGATGTGCAGGTGGTTGTCGATGAGCCCCGGCAGCACGCTGCGCCCGCCCAGGTCGATGACCCGCGTGCCTGCACCGGCCAGCGCCATCACCTCGCGGTCGTCACCCACCTTGGTGAAGCGCCCTTGCGCAATGGCGACCGCACTGGCCACGGGGTTGGCGCGGTCCAGCGTGGTGAAGCGCCCGTTGCGCAGGATGAGGTCGGGGGTTTGGGCGGGTTGTGTCATGGTCTTCTGGCTTCGAAATTTCAGCGATGGCAGAGCGCAAAAAAAGGGTGCAGTGGCCGTAGCGAGCGGCCCAAGCCTGCATCGAGGACCGCAGCCGTACAAGCGTACGGCGAGAACCGCAGGTGCGGGATCGGGTCGCGCAGTAGGCCAATGCACCCTTTTTTTTAGGATTCTTGGGCGTTGAACATGGTCTTGGCGTAGGTGATGCCCAGGCCATAGCCCCCGCCGAACTTCCTGGCGATACCCGTCGTCATGTCGTACGTCTCGCCCCGCGCCCAGTCGCGCTGCAGCTCCAGCAGGTACTGCAGGGCCGTGATGGGCCGCGCGCCGGCCTGCACCATGCGCTCCATGGCGCGGTTGTGGGCTTCGGCCGAGATGTCGCCGCTGGCGTCGGCGATCACATACACCTCGAAGCCCTGGTCCAAGGCCGACAACGCCGGGCCGACGATGCACACGCTGGTCCACAGGCCGGCCAGCACGATGCGGGGCTTGCCGATGGCGTTGACCCGGGCGATCACGGCCTCGTCTTCCCAGGTGTTCATGGAGGTGCGGTCCAGCAGCGCCTGGCCGGGGAACGGTGCGGTCACTTCCTCGAACATGGGGCCGCTGAAGCTCTTTTCGGCCACGGTGGTGAGGATGGTGTCCACGCCAAACCCGGCGGCTGCGCTGGCCACCAGGCCGGCGTTGGAGCGCAGCGTGATCGCATCGATGGAGTGCGTGGCAAAGGCCATCTGCGACTGGAAGTCGATCATGACCAGGGTGTGGTCGTCGGCGTTCAGCAGCGTGGCGCCGGGCTTGGCGTAGGCGACGGGGCGGGCGTTGGCGCTGGCAGTCGTGGTGTGGGCGTGGGTCATGGTGAGCTCCCTGGAAATTGAAGATGAAGTACGTGAAGAAGAACAAACAAAAAAACGAGTCAAGGCAATGCGGCGGGCCGGGGCGCAGGGGATGGGCGGCATCGCCCACCCACCCCCACCTCAGGGCGCCCCATCCGCTCAGTGCGGCATCGTGGGCAGCTCGTTGGGCCGCAGGTCGAACACCAGCACCTCGGCGCCTTCGCCGTGGGCAAAGCGCAGGGCCCCGGCGTCGCGGATGCGGGCGCCGTCGCCTTCGGACAGCCGCTCGCCGTTCACCTCCAGGCTGCCGCGGGCCACGTGCACATACACGTTGCGGCCCGGGCCCACGTTGAGTTCGGCCGCTTCTTCGCTGCCGTCGAACAAGCCGGCATAGACCCGGGCGTCCTGGTGCACTGCCAGCGAGCCGTCGGCCCCTTCGGGCGAGATGATCTGGCGCAGGCGGCCGCGCTTGTCGGCCTCGCTGAAGTGCACCTGCTGGTAGCGGGGCTCGGCGCCGCGGTGGCCGGGCACGATCCAGATCTGCAGGAAGTGCACGGGCTCTTCGCCCGAGTGGTTGAACTCGCTGTGGCGCACGCCGGTGCCGGCGCTCATCATCTGCACGTCGCCGGGGCGGATGACCGAGCCGGTGCCCATGGAGTCCTTGTGCTCCAGCGCGCCTTCCAGCACGTACGAGAAGATTTCCATGTCGCGGTGCGGGTGGGTGCCGAAGCCCTTGCCCGGGGCCACGCGGTCGTCGTTGATGACCAGCAGGTCGGAAAAGCCTTGCTGGTGGGCGTCGTGGTAGTGGCCGAACGAGAAGGTGTGGCGCGAATGGAGCCAGCCGTGGTTGGCGTTGCCGCGGTGTTGGGCTTTGCGGATGTCGAGCATGGTGTCTTCCTTTCAATGTCTGTCGATGAATTTCACACTGGGCGTCCGGTTTGAAATCTGCTGGATTTCATTGGTCCTCAGTGCTGCGATGAATGAAGTATCCGGCGCATGGCAGGGCATCAGGTTGAAAGGTTTGGCCCGCAATCATCGATAATTTCGATGATCGAAAATCCGGGCCTGTTGCCATGCTGAAACTCTCCCTCGAAGCCATCGAACTGGTGGATGCGATTGCCCGCTACGGCTCGTTCGCGGGCGCCTCGGAGCGGCTGCACAAGGTGCCGTCCACCATCTCCTACGCCGTGGGCAAGCTCGAGGAGCAACTGGGCCTGGCCCTGTTCACCCGCAACGGGCCGCGCGTGGCGCTCACGCCCGCGGGGCACGAGCTGCTCAAGGAGGGCCGCTGGCTGCTGGCCTCGGCGCGGCAGCTCGAATCGCGCCTGCAGCAGATCGCCACCGGGTTCGAGTCCGAGCTGCGGCTGGTGCACGACTCGCTGATACCCACCAGCGCGTTCAACGACGACATCGCGGCCTTTGAGGGGCTGGACTGCGGCACGCGCCTGCGCATCGGCTGCGAGGCGCTGACGGGCACCTGGGAGGCGCTGCGCGATGGGCGCGCCGACATCATCGTGGCGGCGGGCGAAGGCCCCGCCGGCGGCGGCTACAAGGCCGTGGCGGTGGGCAGCCTGGACTTCGTGTTCTGCGTGACCGCGTCGCACCCGCTGGCGCGCCTGGGCCGGCCGCTCACGCGCAGCGACCTGCTGGAGCACACGGCCGTGGTGGTGGGCGACGGGGCGCGCACGCTGTCGGACCGCACGGTGGGTCTGCTGTCGGGCCAGCGGCGCATCACCGTGCCGTCGATGCAGGCCAAGATCGCCTGCCAGGCCGCCGGGCTGGGCCACGGCTTCGTGCCGCGCGCCTGCGTGCGGGTGGAGCTGGAAAACGGCATCCTGGTGGAGGTGCCGGTGGAGGAACCCCGCGCTGATGAGAGCTTCTGGCTGGCCTGGAAGTCCGAGCACCGGGGCGAGGCGCTCAAGTGGTGGTGCGAGCGGTTGGCCCGGCCGCTGCTGCCCGGAATCCTGCCGTACTAGCGGGCCCGGCGGAAGCCGGAACTACACTTTTGATAGCTACTTCCGCTTACCAGACAAGCGGTAGGAAGCTTTTTCATCTCAAATTATCAGACTCAGCGCCACTGCTGCGCGAAGAACTGCACCACCTGCTCTTCCAGCACCGCGTGGTAGGCCACGCGGTCGAAGCCCGCCGGGTTGGCGGCGGCGTCGCCCGCGTCGGACGGCAGGCTCTGGCTGGGCTGGGCCATGAAGGCGAAGTGGCCGGCGCCCGGCACGGTGTCCGCCTGCGCGGTGGCCAGATTCGCGGCCACCAGCCCGCCGTGGTACTTGCCCGTCAGCACGGCATCCTGCTCGGCCACGCGCAGCAGCACCGGCACGGTGACGGCCTTCAGGCTCTCGGGGGTGAACACCACGGCCATGGGCGCCAGGGCCACGACGGCGCGGATGCGCGGGTCGGGCACGGAGACCAGGGCGCCGTCCGGCACCACGTTGGCGGGCGTGGCAGTGTTGGCAGCGGCCGGCTGCGGCGCCTTGGGGCCCTGGGCCAGGCCGCAGAAGCCGGGGTCGTCCTGCACGCTGCGGCAGTGCTGCGCGGCACGGGCGGGCTCGGCCTGCCCGCCGGCCAGGGCCAGCACGGTGTAGCCGCCGGCCGAGTGGCCCAGTGCGCCGATGCGGCCTGCAGGGACGCGGGGTCCCCACTCATGGCTGGCCAGCAGCGCGTCGAGCACGCGGCTCACCTGGCGGGGGCGCTCGCCGAAGTAGCGGCCCGAGGTGATCATGGAGCGGTCCTGCCAGTTGTCACCCGGGTGGCGCACGGCGGCCACCAGGTAGCCCTCCGCCGCCAGGCGCGTGGCCAGGTTGTGGTGTGCAAGTTCATTGCCGCCCGTGCCGTGCGACACCAGGATCAGCCCCTTGAGCGGCTCGGCCGACACGGGCGCGCCCAGGCCGACCACCGGGCGCCAGGGGCCCAGCTGCACTACGCCTGCACTGCGCACGGTGGGGTAGAACAGCGCGACGTTGATCGGCTCGTCACCGGGCACGACCAGAGTACGCAGGCCGGCGTGCTGGGCCGATGCGGCGCCGGACAGCATGGTCAGCGCCACGAAGGCGGCGGCCATGAAGGGGCGGATATGCCGCGCGGCAAAGCGCAGGGCCAGGAGGAGGAGGATGGTCACGGTGCGCCTTTCGTCGGGTCTGCCAGAAGCCGCCACCGTGCGGAAGTGTGGTGGCGGCATGGCGGCACTGTAGGCGCGGCCCCCCTGCACGGGGAGCGGCATGCGACGAAATGCCCGTGGGCGGCGCGAAACGGTGGGCGAAAGGCGCAGGCCGTGCAGCTGGCGTCCCGGTCAGGGCCGCAGCATCACGCCAGCGCCTGCAGCAGGGCCTGCGCCGCAGGCTCGGACGACGCGGGGTTCTGCCCAGTGATCAGCAGCCCGTCGGTGACCACGTGCGGCTTCCAGTCGGCCTGCTTGGTGTACAGCCCGCCGTGGGCCATGAGCATGTCTTCCACCAGGAAGGGCACCACATGCGTCAGGCCGGCGGCGGCTTCCTCGCTGTTGGTAAAACCCGTGACGTTCTTGCCGCGCACCAGGGGCGTGCCGTCGGGCGCCTTGGCATCGCGCAGCACGCCGGGGGCATGGCACACGGCAGCAAGGGGTTTGCCGGCGGCCAGCGTGGATTCGATGAGGGCGATGGAGCGCGCGTCCTGTGCCAGGTCCCACAGCGGGCCGTGGCCGCCGGGGTAGAACACCGCATCGAACTGGGCGGCATCCAGCTCGGACAGCTTCAAGGTGCTGGCCAGTTGCGCCTGGGCCGCTGCGTCGTCCTTGAAGCGGCGCGTGGCATCGGTCTGCGCATCGGGCGCGTCGCTCTTGGGGTCCAGCGGCGGCTGGCCACCCCGGGGGGACGCGAGGGTGACCGAGGCGCCCGCGTCCTGGAACACGTAGTACGGGGCGGCGAATTCTTCGAGCCAGAAGCCAGTCTTCTTGCCCGTGTCGCCCAGTTGGTCGTGCGACGTGAGAACCATGAGGATGCGGGGCATTAGGCGTCTCTTTCCTGGGTGCGGTTGAAAATATCGAGTCTCCCACCCTACCCGCAATCCCCACCGCCGCGCCCCCACCCGGCGCAGGTTGCGGCGTTGGCTTACAGCGCGGCTTCAAGAATCCGACGACTCACGGCCGGCGTGATCTCGCGCTGCTCGCCCAGCGTGACCATGCCGTGCGCTTCGAGCTGCGCCACCACGGCGCCCACGGTGTCGGCGCCCAGGCCGTAGCCCGACAGGCGCGTGGCGATGCCCATGCTTTCAAAGAAGCCCCGCGTGCGCTCGATGGCGGCGGTGATGCGCTCGTCGTCGCTGCCGGTGGTGATGCCCCACACGCGCTCGCCGTACTGCAGCAGCTTGGCGCGCTTGGGGCCACGGCGCTCGTGCAGCAGCGCGGGCAGCACGATGGCCAGCGTGCGCGCGTGGTCGATGCCGTGCAGCGCCGTGAGCTCGTGGCCGATCATGTGCGTGGCCCAGTCCTGCGGCACACCCGCGCCGATCAGGCCGTTGAGCGCCATGGTGGCCGCCCACATGAGGTTGGCGCGGTCGTCGTACACGGGCTCGGGGGCGGTCAAGAGGCGCGGGCCGATCTCGATCAGCGTCTGCAGGATGCCTTCGGCAAAACGGTCCTGCACGGGCGCGTTGACCGGGTAGGTGAGGTACTGCTCCACCGTGTGCACGAAGGCATCGACCACGCCGTTGGCGAGCTGCTGGGGCGGCAGGGTGTAGGTCTTGGTGGGGTCGAGCACCGAGAACACGGGGTAGGTGTGGTGGCTGCCAAAGGCCAGCTTGGCGCCCTTGGTGCGGTGGGTGATCACGCCGCCGTTGTTCATCTCGGAGCCCGTGGCGGGCAGCGTGAGCACGGCGCCGAAGGGCAGCGCGGCGGTGACGTTGCGGCCGTGCTTTTCCAGAATGGCCCAGGGATCGCCGCCCTCGAACTTCACGGCCGCTGCGATGAACTTGACCGCATCGATCACCGAGCCGCCGCCCACGGCGAGCAGGAAGTCAAACCCGCCTTCGCGGATCTGCGCCACGGCCTTCATCGAGGTTTCATAGCTGGGATTGGGCTCGATGCCGCTGAAGGTGGCGTGCTGGCGGCTGGCGAGCGCCGTGCGCACCTCGGCCAGCGTGCCGGTCTTCTCGGCGCTGGCGCCGCCCACCAGGATCAGCACCTTGGCGGCGGCGGGCACGAGCTTGTCCAGGTCGGCGATGCGGCCCTGGCCGAACGCGATGCGGGTGGGGTTGTGGAAGTCGAAGTTCAGCATGGCAATCCTTGGGTGGGGTGCGGGCATTGTGTCGTGCCCTGGGCCGGGGCGAGCGTCGCCTGCGCAACACGGCGGGCAGGCACACCGGCCCGCCAGCGCGCCATGCCCCTCCCTGCCCCGCCTACCGCAGCACCACCAGCGCCGCAAACCCGAGCAGCAACACCATCGCCAGCGCCACGATGCCGGCGATGCCCACCGTCAGCACCTTGGCCACGGAGAATCCCCCGCTGCGGCGCAGGGTGCCCAGGCCCCGCAGCAGCAGGACCAGCGCGGCACACAGGGTGCACAGCACCGTGCCAAAAGCCGCGGCGATGCAATCGAGCCCGAACGTACCGCATGCCATGGCCTGCCCGAAGCCGGTGAGCAAGGCCAGCGACACGCCAAGGCCCACGGCGAGCACACCAAGCCCCGCCCAGACCGGCACCGGCACGCGCGCCGCCGCCGAAGATGTAGTGGTGGTGGTGGCCATCGATCAGCCCTCGGCCTCTTCTCGTGCCGCCTGCCAGGGCAAGGCCGGGTCGGTGAAGGCGGGTTGCCACAGGTCGGCATAGACCGCAAACGCCTGCCGGCGGGTCTCGTCCGACTCCAGCTCGACCGCGCCATCGTCAAGCCCCCGCACGCTCCAGTCGGCCAGCACGGCGTAGCGCCGCTGCGCCGTGTCGATCAGCACCGAATGCAGGGCGTGGGTCGTGCACGCCACATAGCGCCCACCGGGGCTGACCAGGAAGTAACCCACGTCGCCGGGCCGCAGGGCAGCCAGTGGCAGGGCGCGGCGCAAGGCATCGGCCCATTCGGGCGGGGCGGGTACGGGCATGGAAGAAAGAAACTCCTGGTGGGGCGCGGAACGTGCGCGCCGCGGTGGCGCGTCCTGCGTGGACCGACTGTAGCGGCAACGGCCACGGCCACGCTGGCGCCGCCCCTCAGGTGCTGCGGTCCCCGGGAGGCCCCGATCAATCCGGCGCCCCTGCCGCCCCACCCCTGGTTTCGCCCTGGCGACCGGACTCCGCGCCCGCCAACACCTGCAGCCGCTGCGCCATGAAGTCGCGCAGCGCGCGCACCAGCGGCGTGAGCTGGCGGCGGCTGGGCGCCACGAGGAACAGGGGCACGGCCTCGGTGGTCCAGCCCGGGCACAGCGGCACCAGGCGCCCGGCGGCAAGGTCGTCCGCCACATCGAAGTACGACTTGTAGGCGATGCCCCGGCCCCGCACGGCCCAGCGGCGCACGGCGTCGCCGTCGTTGGACACATTGCGGCTGCGCACGCGCACCAGCACCTCCTGGCCCGCCGCATCCCAGAAGCGCCAGCGGTCGTGCACGTCCTCGCCGAGCATGAAACACAGGGCGTCATGGCCGGCCAGCGCATGCGGCGTGGCGGGCGCCCCGCGGGCCTGCAGATAGGCGGGCGCGGCGCACAGCACGCGCCGGTGGTCGGCCGCGAGCGGCAGTGCCACCAGGCTCGAATCCTGCGGCTTGCCGTAGCGAAAGGCCGCGTCCACCGGCTCGCTGTAGACATTGGCCATGCGGTCCGACAGCTGCAGGCGGATGTCGATGCCCGGGTGCTCGGCCTGGAAGGCATCCAGCCACGGCAGCAGCACGTTGCGTCCCAGGTCCGAGGGGGCGGCGAGCAGGAGCGTGCCGCGAAATCCGCGGGCCTGGCCGCCTTGCAACTGGCCCCGCACCTGCTGCAGCGCGGCCAGCGCGGGGCGGCAGTGCTCCAGGAACAGCTCGCCCTCCTGCGTGAGCCGCAGGCTGCGCGTGGAGCGCACGAAGAGCGCCACGCCCAGCTCGGCCTCCAGCCGCTTGAGGGCCGCGCTGGCCGCCGCCGGCGTGAGGTCCAGCGCCCGCGCGGTGGCCGACAGGCTGCCGCTGTCCACGGTGCGCACGAAGATGTCGAGGTCCTGCAGGCTTTTCATGGGTGGCGTGGGGAGTTTTAGGGCTGGATTTTCAAATTTTCTTTGAATATTGATTCAACCACCAACCTATTTAAAACAAAAGACAACAGGATCACCATCACGGCCATGTTCCACACCGCTTGCCAAGGCACAACGCCATGACCTCCTCCGCCACCGCGCCCGCTCTCGCGCGCCCCTTGCAACTCGGCCCGCTCACCTTGCCCAACCGCCTGGTGATGGCCCCCATGACCCGCGCCCGCAGCAGCCAGCCGGGCGGCGTGCCCAACGCGCTCATGGCCGACTACTACGCCCAGCGCGCCAGCGCCGGGCTCATCGTGAGCGAGGCGAGCCAGGTCTCGCCCCAGGGCCAGGGCTACAGCTTCACGCCCGGCATCCACAGCGACGCGCAGGTGCAGGGCTGGCGCCGGGTGACCGACGCGGTGCATGCCGCCGGCGGCCGCATGGTGCTGCAGCTGTGGCACGTGGGCCGCATGTCGCACGCCAGTTTCCACGCCGACGGCCTGCCCGTGGCGCCCTCGGCCATTGCCCCCGAGGCCCGGGTGTGGGTGGCGGACGGCGACGGCGTGGGCCACATGCTCGACTGCCCGGTGCCGCGCGCGCTGCAAGCGAGCGAAATCGCCGGCGTGGTGGACGACTTCCGCCGCGCCGCCGCCAACGCCATGCGTGCTGGGTTCGACGGCGTGGAGATCCACGGCGCCAACGGCTACCTCATCGACCAGTTCCTGCGCACCACTTCCAACCACCGCAGCGATGCCTATGGCGGCCCGGTGGCCCACCGCACCCGCTTCGCCCGCGAGGTGGCCGCCGCCGTGGCCAGCGAGGCCGGGGCCGAGCGCACCGGCATGCGCCTGGCGCCGTTCATCACGCAGCGCGGCATGGACTGCCCGGACATCATCCCCACCATCCTGCACCTGGCACGCGAGCTGGACACCCTGGGCCTGGCCTACCTGCACCTGGCCGAAGCCGACTGGGACGATGCCCCCTCCATTCCCGCCGATTTCCGCCAGGCCCTGCGCGCGGCCTATGGCGGCCGCGTGATCGTGGCGGGCAAGTACACGCCCGAACGCGCGCAGCAGATCCTGGATTCGGGCATGGCCGACCTGGTGGCCTTTGGCCGGCCGTTCATCGCCAACCCCGACCTGCCCGCGCGCTATGCGGCCGGGCTGCCCCTGGCCGGCTACGACCCGGGCACGCTGTTCGGCGGCGCGGCCCAGGGGTATTCCGACTACCGCGCGCACGCGGCCGCGGCGTGACGCCTGGCCGCCACTGCATGGACCGCTCTTTTTCCACCTCACTTTTCTGCAAGGACACACCACCATGAAAGCCATTGGCTACCAGGCCCCCCGCGCCATCGACCACCCCGCATCGCTGCTCGACATCACCCAACCCGACCCCGTGGCCACCGGCCGCGATCTGCTCGTGGAAGTGCATGCCGTTTCCGTGAACCCCGTGGACACCAAGGTGCGCAAGGGCAGCGGCCCCGCCGAGGGCCAGGCGTACAAGGTGCTGGGCTGGGACGCCAGCGGCATCGTGCGCGCGGTGGGGCCCGACGTGACGCTCTTCGCGCCCGGCGACCGCGTCTGGTACGCGGGCTCCATCGCACGCGCTGGCACCAACAGCGAACTGCACCTGGTGGACGAGCGCATCGTAGGCCACGCCCCCCAATCGCTGGACTTTGCCGAGGCCGCCGCGCTGCCGCTGACCACCATCACCGCGTGGGAGCTGCTGTTCGACCGCCTGGGCGTGGTGCCCGGCAAGCAGCCGACGAACAGGACCCTGCTCATCATCGGCGCGAGCGGGGGCGTGGGCTCCATCCTCACGCAGCTGGCGGCGCGGCTCACCAGCCTCACGATCATCGGCACCGCATCGCGCCCCGAAACGCAGCAATGGGTGCGCGACCTGGGCGCCCACCACGTGATCGACCACAGCCAGCCCCTGACACAGGAGCTGGCCCGCATCGGCCACCCCTCGGTGGACATCATCGTGAGCCTCACGCAGACCGACGCGCACTTCGACCAGATCGTCGAGGCCATCGCGCCGCAGGGCCAGTTCGCGCTGATCGACGACCCGGTGTCGCTCGACGTGACGAAGTTCAAGCGCAAGTCGGTGTCGGTGCACTGGGAGCTGATGTTCACCCGCGCGCTCTTCGGCACCGCCGACATGATCGGCCAGCACCGGCTGCTGACCGAGGTGGCGCAGCTGGTGGATACGGGGCTGATTCGCACGACGCTGGACCAGCGCTTTGGCACCATCAATGCCGAGAATCTGAAGCGCGCGCATGCGCTCATCGAGAGCGGCAAGGCGCGGGGCAAGCTGGTGCTGGAGGGATGGGCCTGAAGAACTGCGGGCCACGCAGGGGGGCGCAGCACCATCCGCGCGACAGATTGTGTGCCGGGTTGAAAAACACTGTATTTACAAACAGTATTTCAGGTATAAAACAGGGCACCACAACCCGAGGAGACCTCCCATGCTGGACCACATGACCTTCCGCGTCACCGACATCGCCCGCACCAAGGCGTTCTACACCGCAGTCCTCACGCCTTTGGGCTACAGCCTGTGTTTTGAAGGCAACTACGGCTCCAACATGCTGGGCTATGCCTACCCGGCTCCGTCCGAGCCCGACGGCAAGAAGGCGGATGTGTGGTTCATCGACGGCCCCTCGCCCTACGGCGGCCCGCCTGCGACTACGGGCTGCCATCTGGCGTGGCGGGCCGCCACGCGGGCCCAGGTCGATGCCTTCTACCGCGCCGCCGTCGAAGCCGGGGGCCAAGACAACGGCGCCCCGGGCCTGCGGCCCGACTACCACCCCCACTACTACGGCGCGTTTGTCATCGACCCCGAGGGCAACAACATCGAGGCGGTGTGCCACCTGCCGGAGTAAGAAACACCGCTGCACCCTCCGCAGAGGGCGCGTCGCCAAGCGAGTGCACCCGTGGAACTGGCTTTGCCAGGCCACCGGGTGCGTCCCCCTGGGGGGAAGCGGCGCAGCCGCTCAGGGGGGTCAGTCGAGTTTCACGCCCGCCGCCTTGATGATCTCGCCCCAGCGCTTGGACTCCGCCCGCGCCATCGCGCGGAACTGCTCGGGCGTGCCGGGCAGGGCTTCCATGCCGAAGTCGTTCATGCGCTTGACCACAGCGGGGTTGAGCAGGGCCTTGTTCAGGTCGCCGTTCAGGCGCGCCGTGATCGCAGCGGGCAGACCGGCGGGCGCCAGGATGCCCTGGAACGCAAACACCTCGGTGTTGGGCACACCGGCTTCGGCCAGCGTGGGCACGTCGGGCAGCGCGGCCACGCGCTTGGCCGAGCCGATGGCCAGCGCGCGCACCTTGCCCGAGGTGATCACGGGCAGGCCGGCGGCCAGGTCCAGGAACATGCAGGGCACCTGCCCGCCCATCACGTCCTGCAGCGCGGGCGCCGCGCCCCGGTAGGGGATGTGCGTGAGGAAGGTCTTGGTGCGGTTCTTGAACATCTCCATCGCCAGGTGGTGTGGCGAGCCGTTGCCGGGCGATGCGTAGTTGAGCTTGCCGGGGTTGGCCCGCGCGTAGGCCAGGAATTCCTTGACCGTCTTCGCTTCGAACGCCGGGTGCACCACCAGCGCCAGCGGAAAGCGGCTGATGCCGCCCACGTAGGTGAAGTCCTTCTCGGGATTGAACGGCAGCTTGGTGAACAGGTGCTCGTTGTAGGCCAGCACGGCGTTGTCGGCCGACATGAAGGTGTTGCCGTCGGGCTTGGCCGTGGCCACCAGCTGCGCGCCGATGTTGGTGGACGCGCCGGGACGGTTGTCCACGATGATCTGCTGGCCCAGGGTCTGGCGCATGGCCTCGGCCACGGTGCGCGCCAGCACGTCGGTGCCGCCGCCGGCCGGGTACGGCACCACCCAGCGCAAGGGCTGGTCGGGCCACGCGGACTGGGCGGAGGCCCAGGGGGCGGCGGAGGTGGCGCCTGCGGCGGCCAGGGCGGTCAAGAGGGTTCTGCGGTGCATGGGGCTGTCTCCTTTTACTATTCAATTGATAGCTGCTTGCGCTTATATATCAAGCGCTAGAGGCCATTTTGGCTTAAAAATCTCTATGCCACACGTTCAGCGCACGGCGCATGAAACGGGCACATCCTCAGGCCAGTGCCACCGTGGAACTGGCTCCGCCAGGCCACTGGTGGCGTCCCCCTGAGGGGGAAGGCGCCGAAGGCGACTCAGGGGGCTGCAATGGTCTGGTCGATCGCGCCGAAGATGCTGGCGCCGTCCTTGCCCTTGATCTCGATGCGGATGGTGTCGCCGAACTTCATGAATTCGGTGCTGGGCTTGCCGTCCTGGATGGTCTCGATGCAGCGCTTTTCGGCGATGCAACTGTAGCCCTTGGGCCATTCGGTACGGCCGCTGGCGTCGGTCACGCCCTTGTTGCTCACGGTGCCGCTGCCGATGATGGAACCGGCGCGCAGGTTGCGCGTCTTGGCCACGTGGGCGATCAGCTGGCCGAAGTGAAAAGTCATCTCGGGGCCCGCATCGCACATGCCAACCTTGCGGCCGTTCCAGGTGGACTGCACCGTGAGGTTCACGCGGCCGTGGTCCCAGGCGTCGCCCAGTTCGTCCAGCGTCACGGCCACGGGGCCGAACGCGGTGGCGGGCTTGCTCTGGAAGAAACCAAAACCCTTGGCCAGCTCGGCGGGGATCAGGTTGCGCAGGCTCACGTCGTTGGCGATCATCACCAGGCGGATGCCGTCCAGCGCCTGGTCGGCGGTGGCGCCCATCTTCACGTCGCCGGTCACCACGGCGATCTCGGCCTCGAAGTCGATGCCCATGGCCTCGCTGGGCACCACCACATCGTCGCAAGGGCCGATGAAGTCGTCGCTGCCGCCCTGGTACATCAGCGGGTCGGTGTAGAAGCTTTCGGGCACCTCGGAGTTGCGCGCTTTTCGCACCAGTTCGACGTGGTTGATGTAGGCCGAACCGTCCGCCCACTGGTAGGCGCGGGGCAGCGGGGCCATGCACTGGGCGGGGTCGAAGGGGAAGGCGTGGCGCGCGCGGCCGCTGTTGAGCTGGTCGTACAGGTCCTGCAGCTGGGGCGACAGGAAGCCCCAGTCATCCAGCACCTGCTGGAGCTTGCTGGCGATGCCGGTCGCATAATGGGCTGTGCCCAGGTCGCGGGAGACGACAACCAGTTGGCCGTCGCGCGAGCCGTCTTTGTAGGTAGCGAGTTTCATGGTGGCAGGACCTTTGTCTCAAGGGGTTGAAAGTCTTCACCCAGCACGAATTACGCTTGGGTAAATTGATTTAACTAAACAAAACTCGCAAATTTTAGTGCACATGGACAAAGAACGTGCAGGAATTCAATCGGTCGAGGTGGGTTTTGCCCTGCTGGAGGGGCTGACACGCTCGCGCGGGCCGCTGATGCTCAAGGATGTGGCGGCCTCGGCCGGCATGAGCGCGGCCAAGGCGCACCGGTATCTGGTGAGCTTTCAGCGCCTGGGCCTGGTCATGCAGGACAGCCGCACCGCGCGCTACGACCTGGGGCCCGCCGCCCTCAAGCTGGGGCTGGCCTCGCTGGCCCGGCTCGATGCCGTGCGCCTGGCGCGCGAGCGCATGCCCGAGCTCATGGAAAGCATCGGCCACACCTTGGCGCTGGCCGTGTGGGGCAACCACGGCCCGACCATCGTGCACTGGGAGGAATCGCCCCAGGCCGTGACCGCCAACCTGCGCCTGGGCGACGTGATGCCGCTGCTCTCGTCCGCCACCGGCCGCTGCTTTGCGGCGCACATGGCGCCCGACGTGGTGGCTCCGCTGCTCAAGGACGAGCTGGCCCGCGCCGTGAAGATGCGGCGCACCGACCTGCCCTCCACCATGGCCGAGGTGAACGCACTGCTGGCGGAGGTGCGCACGCGCGGCGCGGCCCGCGTGGTGGACACCCTTCTGCCCGGCATCGTGGCGTTCTGCGCACCGGTGTTCGACGCGGACGGCCATCTGGAGCTGGGCATCACCACGCTGGGCTCCATCGCCACCTTCGACCCGGAATGGGACGGCGCCATCGACGTTCCGCTGCGCGCGGCCGCCGCCCAGCTGTCGAGCGACCTGGGCGCCGGCAGCGCCTGACGCCCCCTCCTGCACGCATCGCTGTAGATGCCACGGCGCGCCCTGGTTCTCATCACCGCCCTGGTACTGGCCCTGCACTGGCTGGTGCTGACAGGGGTGCCTCTGGCGTGGGACAGCCCCCAGCAGCCAGCGGCGGGCCGCGTCTTCAGCACGCGCAGCGTGGCAGCCCCGCCGCCCGCGCCCGCCCCCACCGCGGCTCCAGTGGCCGCGCCCACGCCAACGCCGCCTGCGGCCAAGCCCGTGGTGCGCAGGAAACCTGCGCCGCCCGTCCCCTCCCCGGCCGCGGCAGATCCGCCGGTTGCGGCGCCCGGGGCCTCCGTGCAGGTGGAGGGTGCAGAGGCCAGCGCAAACGCCGCCACCGCCGCGCCAGCCGCCGACGTTGCCACGCCAGACGCGGCCACCCCGGCATCAGCCCCCCAGGCCGAGGCACCGGCACCAGCGGCTTCGGCACCGCCTGCGGAAGAAACCACCACCACCACCGCCGCCGGAATCGACATCGCGCCCCCGGGCTCCGGCACAGCACGCAGCGCGGGTGCCCCGCCGCCGCCCGTGCGCATTCCGGCCCCCACGCGGCTGGCGTTCGACGTGAGCGGGCAGGCCAAGAAGTTCGCGTACAACGCCCGCGCCGAACTGCTCTGGCAGCACGACGGCAGCCGCTACGAAGCGCGCCAGGAGGTCAGCGCCTTCCTGGTGGGCAGCCGCATACAGCGCAGCGTGGGCGCCATCACGGCCCAGGGCCTGCTGCCCGAGAAGTTTTCCGACAAATCCCGCAGCGAGCAGGCCGCGCATTTCGACCATGCCAAGGGCCGGGTGACCTTCAGCGCCAACACACCCGAGGCCGCCGTCGGCCCGGGCGCACAGGACAGGCTGAGCCTGTTCATCCAGCTGGGTGCCATGCTGGCGGCCGACCCGGGCCGCTTCGTGCCCGGCACGCAGGTCACCATCACCACCGTGAGCGCCCGTACCGCAGACCGCTGGACCTTCACCGTCGAAGGCCCGGAAACGCTGGACCTGCCCGCCGGCCCCACCCCCGCCCTGAAGCTGCTGCGCCTGCCCCGCAAGGACTACGACCAGAAGGCCGAGCTCTGGGTGGCCCCCGCCCTCAACTACCTGCCCGTGCGCATCAAGCTGACCCAGGCCAACGGCGACTTCGCCGACCTGCTGCTGCGCAGCAGTGGCGCGCCGTGAGGCGTGGTCGCGGCAGGCCGGTTGAAACTGGTCTGCGCAAGAGGAAAGACGGCACAGCAGGCGGCTGCGGCGCCCACTCCTGCATCAAAGTGTTGCGCCCGAGCGCCACCCGAGCTCCGGACCGGTAAAAAACCCCCGGAAGCCCGGCCGCACCGCTTTTTCATGAAATACTGGAACGCAGCAGAGAGCCAAGCCCAGAGCGGGCTTCCCCTGATCACCGATCCGTAGGACAAGGCGTTACGACCTTGCCAGCGTTTCCCGGAAGCTGCCTTGGGCCTTGAACTCTGCGAACCCGCTGTCATCTGACATCTATATCGACAAGGGGAACACGATGCACATGCTCTACGACTCAGAATCCTTCGTGGTGGTCCACATGCTGCCCGACGCCGTGGAGAAAAAGAGCACCCAGGCGCTCAACGACACCGCCCCCGCCGTTCCCCAGCTCGCACGCCATGGCTTTGAAATCGTGGACAAGCGTTCGGGCAAAGAGGTGTACCTGGACGGCTCCTGGGCCGAGATGTTCCAGGAGCAGATCCTGGCTTGGCAGCGCGACACCCCCACGCAGGAAGAAGTGGAAGACGCGCTGGACCGTTATGCGGGGCTGGCGCAGAACCCGGTGGTCGTGCACTGAGCGGCGCGCGAAGGGCCGCGCAGCCTCTCCCCCCTCGTGGCCGGATCAAATGGGGATCCCGTCTGGCATCAATCCTTGTACATGTCGGCTATGCATCGCGGTATAAGCCGCTTCCAGGTGCCTCGCAAATTGCCGCGCATCAAATAGTGGCGAGACAACTTTCTGCTCCGCCAGTCTGGCGCGCAGCGCCTGCAAGCGCCCCGGGTCCTGCGCCAGCGCAATTGCCAGGGCCTCGTATTCGGCCGCGTCCCGGGTCACTAACTCCTGCATGCCCACGGCATGGAGCAGGCTGGACGCCACGCGGGCAGCAAACGACCTGCCCTGGCAGGTAAGCACTGGGAGCTCCGCCCACAGCGCATCGCTGGCTGTCGTGTGGGCGTTGTAGGGTAACGTGTCCAGGAACAGGTCGGCGCAGCGATGGCGCGCCAAGTGCTCATCCAACGGCATGCGCGGTGCGAACACCAGCCGCTCTGGAGCAACACCTCGCGCCTGCGCTTCACCGCGCAAATTGGTCACTACGCTGGCATTACCTTCAAAAAGCCACAGAACACTGCCTGGTACAGCGCGCAAGATACGCATCCAGCTATCGAAAACGAGTGGGCGAATTTTGTAATTATTGTTGAAGCAACAAAATACGAACCCCGCACTTGGAAGCCCCAGTTCCTCACGAGTGAATACCCTGTCACTGATTCTTCGCTTCGCGTCATTGACTTGGTAGCTGTGCGGCAAGTACACAACCTTCTCAGAAAAAAACTCCCTCTCGGCATCCGGAATGACCACCCTGTCGGCCATCACATAATCCATATATGGTGCCCCTGTCGTTCCTGGATATCCCAGGTAACTAACCTGTACGGGCGCACAACGATGAGAAAAAACTCCAAAACGTTGGTCTGTAGTGAAGCCTTTCAAATCGACAGCAATGTCTATACCCAGCTCCCTTGACATACGGGCAACATCAGCATCCCGGTGCTCACGCACATCGATAAAATGATCGAAGCTGGCAACCAAGCGTTCTCGCATTGAATCATGGATATTTGGCCCGCTTGAAAATGCAAACCATTCAAAATGCTGCCCATCATGCTCCTCAAACAGCTCCGCCATGAGATATGCAGTCGCATGACCATAAAAATCAGCAGAATAGTAGCCAACGCGAATTTTTTCAGATGACGCATGCTGAGGAATTGCACCCAGAGAATGATTCTCTGGGAAATCCGCCTTCACCCGATTAATAGCAGCTCGCATTTGCAGCGAGGGCGAATCAAACAACGACAACGCAACAAAAGGTGGCACATTATTTTCACCAGCAAGAATGCTTTCTTCGCAGCGTTTCAAATCGGCAGATAGCTCACTCCAGTCGCAAGAATGAACACGGCTATTCACAATCCAGCCGAACAAATACTGGTTATCTGGCTGCATATCCGACGCAGCCAGGAAGTCTGCTAGAGCCTCTGCATGTCTGTTGAATCGTACGTGGAGACCCGCACGGTTAAAGTACAGGCCGGGCCTGTCAGGAGCCAACCGGATTGCCAAGTCGTATATGTCCAGCGCATCTGCAAACAGCCCTGCGTCGGTCAGCGCCACCGCCAGAAGTGCAAGGATGTCCAAGTCATGGGGTTGCAGCGCAGAAGCCTTTCGCAGCACAGGCACGGCTTGGTCGTACCGGGCCAGCGCATGTAGTGACTGCCCCAGGTTCTTGTACGCTGGCACCAGCTTTTCGTCTGACTGAATGGCTGCTTGAAAATGCGGTACCGCCAACTCCCATTGTTCCTTCTGGGCCAGGATGGCGCCTTTACCGTTGTGGGCCTGAGCATGTAGCGGTTGCAGTGCGAGCAACCGGTCGAAGCCAGCTAGCGCCTCATCGGTGCGGCCTAGTGCTGCATTCAACGTTGCAAGGTTCAACAGGGCATCGACGTAATTGCCGTCCAATGTCCAGGCCTGCTGGTAGCACGCCAACGCCTCGTCCAACCGATCGAGCGCCCGAAGCGCGGTTCCTTTGTTGTTGTGGGCGGTAGCCATTCGGGGTTGGACGGCGATAGCCAGATCGTAGCTTTGGAGGGCCTCTGAAACCCGTCCAAGCTCAACCAATGTCTTTCCCCGGTTGACATGGGCCTCGGCAAAATCGGAGCGCAGTGCAATGGCGCGATCAAAATGCGCCAGTGCCTCTTCTCGCAGTCCCAATGCACCCAGTGCAAGCCCGCAGTTGACATAGGGCGCGGGATCCCTCGGCTGCTGCTCAATCGCTTGACCAATCAAATCGCATGCAGCCTGGTGATGCCCCGTCTGGTACGCCAAAACGCCCAGCATGTGCAAGGCTCCAAAATGGCGCGAATTGACCTGCAGGATGGCGTTATACATTTGATTCGCTTGTGCCAACTGCCCCTGCTGGTGCAAACGTATGGCCTGCTCAAACAATGCCGTTTGCTGGGTCTGGAGACTCCGTGGAGGGCGGCCACCCAAGTTGTATTTGATGCTCATGATCAGAAAGTGCGGCCATACAAGGGCACGCGCAAGATAGTTGTGTAAGCGAACGCATCGCCATGAACTCTGATTGTGCGGGAGGCCGCGGCCTCGCCCAACGCAGTCGCTCCCTGCCACATATCAGGCCTCGGAGGACGGGTAGATTTTGCGGTACAGCGGGTCCACCAGCATCAGCACCGCGATCAGCCGGCACACCTGGAACGCCGTGACCACCGGCACGCCCAGCTGCAGCACCTTGGCGGTGATGGCCATCTCGGTGATGCCTCCGGGCGAGGTCCCCAGCAGCAGGGTGACCCAGGGCAGACCTGTCGCCCAGGCCAGCGAGGCCGCGAACAACGCGCACACCCCCATGAGCACCAGGGTGCCCACCGCCACCGACACGAGCCAGCGCGGCGCCGTGTGCAGAAAATCCGCACGAAAGCGGACCCCCAGGCTCACGCCGATGACCAGTTGCGCCGCATTCACCATCGCCTGGGGCACGGCGGACAGGGTGATGCCTGCCATGGTGAGCCCCATGGACACCAGCATCGCGCCCATGAACCACGGGTTCGCCCGGCCCAGCCTGTCCATCAGCAGGGCCCCGGCCCCCGTCAGCAGCGCCATCAGCGCCAGACCGGGTGCGCTCACCACCCGGGCCGTGGGCGGCAGGATGTCCAGGCCATGCAGTCCGCTCCATTGCAGCGCGAAAGGGATCGTGACCGTGACGATCAGCAACCGCAGGCTGTGGCTGGCCGCCACGAGGTCGGTGCGGGCGTTCTCGCGTTCGGACAGCAGGGTCATTTCGGATGCCGCACCGATGGCCCCCGAGAAGTAGCTCGTGGCCCGCAGCATCGGCGCAGGCACCCCGTGCATGCGCGGCGCATGCACCCTGTACAGCCAGGCGCCAAACAGCCAGCCCAGGAACAGCGCCCACACGATGCCCAGCGCGATGGCCCACCAGAGCCCGCCAATCAATCCCACGACCTGGGGCGTGAAGTACAGGCCCAAGGCGGCGCCAATGGTCCACTGCCCCGCATTGCGCAAGGGCCCCCAGCTTTCCGTGGGCCCGCCAGCGATGGACACCACCGAAGTGGCCAGCAGCGGGCCGATCATCCAGGGCAGCGGGGTGTGAAGGGCTGCGCAGCCGATCGCGCAAGCCAGAGCGAGCAACAGGGTCAGGAGGATACGGAGAAACAGATTCATGGCAGCGGGGGCTCGGTATCGGCATCGGAAAGGACCAAACCCCGGCGGGCACCATATCCGCACCTCCGGCCCCTCGACATGTTCCAAATGGAACGGGGGGCATCGCGGAATGGCACAGCGGGGGCGGATGCCAGACACGCGCTGGCTCCGCCTCCCGGGGCTCAGCCGGCGTCCGCCTCCTTGAAATAGGCAATGGTCCGGCGCAAGCCCGCGTCAATGTCGACGCGGGGGGCCCACCCCCCCAGCAGCTGGCGCGCCAGCGAAATGTCGGGCTGCCGCTGCCGGGGATCGTCTCCCGGGAGCGGGTGGTAGGTGATCCGCGCGGACGAGCCCGTCCCTGCGAGGATTTTCTGCGCGAGTTCCAGGACGGTGAACTCCCCTGGATTGCCCAGATTGACCGGTCCCGCCACCTCGTCCGGCGTGGCCATCATGCGCACCAGGGCTTCCACGAGGTCATCCACGTAGCAGAAGCTGCGGGTCTGCGTCCCCGCCCCGTAAACGGTCAGATCCGCCCCGCGCAGCGCCTGGACGATGAAGTTTGAGACCACCCGGCCGTCATCCGGACGCATGCGCGGGCCATAGGTATTGAACAACCGCACGACCTTGGTGCGCACGCCATGCTGGCGCCGGTAGTCGAAGAACAGGGTCTCCGCGCAGCGCTTGCCCTCGTCGTAGCAGGCCCGCACACCGATGGGATTGACGTTGCCCCAATAGGACTCAGGCTGCGGATGCACGCCGGGGTCGCCATACACCTCGCTCGTCGAGGCCTGAAGAATCACGGCATGGCACTTGCGGGCCAGCTCCAGCAGATTCATGGCACCCAGCACGCTGGTGCGCAGGGTCCGCAGCGGATCGGACTGGTAGTGCACGGGCGACGCGGGGCAGGCCAGGTTGTAGATCTCGTCCACTTCGGCATCCAGGGCCTGGACGACGTCGTGGCAAAGCACACGAAACCGCGGCGAGGCCAGGAGGTGGGCGATGTTCTTTTCCAAGCCGGTGGAGAAGTCGTCCACGCACAGCACCGCATGGCCATCCTTCAGCAGGCGCTCGCACAGATGGGAGCCAAGAAAGCCAGCGCCTCCCGTGACCAGGATTTTCTTTTCCGTCGTCATGCTGCCATGGCCCCGAGTGCATCCGCAGCGCTGCGGCCCACGGTCAGATAGTCGAACCCCAGGGCCCGCATGGAGCGCGGCTCGTACAGATTGCGCCCGTCCACGACAAGGGGCTGCCGCAGGGCCGCCCGCAGGGCATCGAAATTGGGACTGCGAAACACCTGCCATTCGGTCACGATCAGCAAGGCGTCTGCACCGCGCGCGGCGTCAATGGGATCCTGGGCATAGCTGATATGCTCGAGCAGTTCGGGCCGGTCGCGCAGATCCTCCTCCAGGCAACGGCGGGCCTCCTGCATGGCCACCGGATCGAAGACCCGAAGCACCGCCCCGCGCTCCAGCAATTCACGGACCAGCACCCGGCTGGAAGCCTCGCGCATGTCATCGGTATTGGGCTTGAAGGCAAGCCCCCACACCGCCAGCCGACGGTCGGAAAGATCCGGTCCGAGCCGCTGGGCGAGCTTGTCCACCAGCAGCCGCTTCTGTCCATCGTTGACCTGTGCCACCGCCGCGAGCAATCGCAGCGGCAGACCGACCTCCTCGCCCATGCGCTGCAACGCAGTCACATCCTTGGGAAAGCAGCTGCCGCCATAGCCCACGCCCGGGTAAAGAAAGCTCTCACCAATGCGCGGATCCGCGCCGATACCCACGCGCACGGGTTCGATGTCCACACCCAGCCGGTCGGCCAGGTTGGCCATCTCGTTCATGAAACTGATGCGCGTGGCCAGCATGGCGTTCGCCGCATACTTGGTGAACTCGGCACTGCGCCGGTCCATGCAGATGACGCGGTCGTGGCCATGCCCGAACGGGCGGTACAACTCACGCATGAGGTTGCCGGCCCGCAGCTCCTGCGGCGTGTCGCCGCAGCCGAGAATGATGCGGTCGGGCCGCATGAAGTCCTCGATCGCGCTGCCTTCCTTGAGGAATTCTGGATTGGACACCACGGCGTAGTCAGGGGCCGGGTCCGCGCCTTCCCCGCGTCGCGCCAGCGTGGCGGCGACAGCACGGTGCACCGCTTCGCCCGTGCCGACGGGCACCGTCGACTTGTTGACGATGACCTTGAAGCCCGTCATGTGCGTGGCAATGGCACCAGCCACATCGAATACATGGCGCAGATCCGCACTGCCGTCCTCCGCAGAAGGAGTGCCCACCGCGATGAACTGGACATCCCCGTGGGCCACTCCGCGCGCCATGTCGGTGGAGAACCCCAGCCGGCCCGCGCGGGAGTTGCTGACGACCAGCTCCTGCAACCCGGGCTCGTAGATGGGCACTTCTCCGCGCTGAAGGGCTGCAATCTTGTCGGCATCCGTGTCGATGCACAGGACATCATTGCCCAGTTCCGCAAGGCACACCCCGGTGACAAGCCCCACATAACCGGTTCCGAACAGGGTGAGATTCATTTTTGGAGTCAGAGCAAAGTTGTGGAATTGGCACGCGCTGCGTACGCACCCGTGACGGCGCCAGCCACCGCTGCTCGGGGCTGCCAAGGAGGGAGCATCACACCTCGATCACATCGGGAGGCAAACCCTGGCACAAGCGGTCGTACATGGTGGTGTACGCCGATTCCACATGGCGTGCGAAGAGCCTGGCATCGAACAGCGGCGACACAGGGCCCTCCCTGCGCAGTTTGCCGCGAATATGCCCAAGCTGCGAGGGGTCACGGGCCAGCTCAATCGCCCGCGCCTCGAAATCGCCCTGGGTCTGCGCGATGAGTTCCGGCAGTCCGACGGCGCACAAGAGACTGGCAGCCACGCGGCTCGCGAATGACTCCCCCATGCATGTCAACACCGGCAACCCCGCCCACAAAGCATCGCTGGCGGTGGTGTGCGCGTTGTAGGGCAGGGTGTCCAGGAACAGGTCCGCCAGCCGCAAGCGCGCCAGATACTGGTCCATGGGCATGCGCGGCGCAAACACCAGGCGCTCCGCGGAAATCCCCCGGGCCTGCGCCTCGCGCCGCAAGTTCCGCGCGGCTGTCGGGTTGTCTTCCAGCAGCCACAGCACGCTGCCTTCGACAGCGTGGAGGATGCGCATCCAGCCGCCGAAAGTGGGTGGCATGATCTTGAAATTGTTGTTGAAGCAGCAAAAGACAAACCCGCTGGCTGGCAGACCCACCTCCTCGCGAGTAAATTCGCGCTCCGCAATCTTGCGCCGCGAATCGTTGACCTGGTAGCTGTGGGGAAGGTAGACCACTTTTTCAGTGAAATGGGCCTGGGATTGAGGCGGGATCACCACCTTGTCGGCAATCACGTAGTCCATGCAGTCGGCCCCGGTGGTACCCGGATAGCCCATATAGCTGGCCTGGACAGGGGCACACCGGTGGGAAAAGCAACCCAACCGGCTCGCCATGGTAAAACCCATCAGGTCAATGGCGATATCGATACCGAGTTCCCGAGAGAGACGGGCGATCTCGATATCACTGCGCTCACGGACATCCAGAAAATGATCAAACGCCGCCGCCACGCGCTGGCGCATCCTATCCTGTACGTCAGGCCCCACCGAGAAGGCGAACCACTCGAACCGCTCGCGGTCATGCACCTCAAAGAGCTCGGCGATCAGGTGCGCCATGGGGTGATCTCGAAAATCTGCCGAGTAGTACCCCACGCGGATTTTTCCGTGCCTTGCACGTGCAGGAATGGCGCCCAGTGCCGGAGCAGGAAGCTCGCGCTCGGCCTGGAGCCGCGCCGTCTCCTTGTGAAGCGCGGGCACATCGAACAATGACAACGCAATGAACGGCTCCAGCGCGTGCTTCTGGTCTGTGACTGCCTGCTGCAGCTGAAGGATCTCCTCCTCCAGACCCTGCCAAATGCAACCATTCACCTTCGCCGTGGCGATTTCGCACTGCAGCACAGGAATCGGGGCAGACAGGCGCTGAGCCAGGTACAACTGCTGCAATGCTTCGTCATACCGCTTCATCTCCCGCAGAAGCCTGCCCATGAGGAATCTGGACTCCCCTTGCTGGGGCCGAAGCTCGACCGCGCGGCGGACATCCGCCAGCGCGTTTTCCAGGTTTCTCAGTTGCAGTTGCGCCTCGCCCCGGTTGTTGTATGCCTCTGCGTACTGAGGCTGGAGGGCCAGTGCCCGGCTGAAGCTGGCAACTGCTTCGGCATAACGCCCCAACCGAAGCAAGGCCGTGCCCCGATTGTTGTGCGGCTCCGGTATCTCGGGTGCGCGCGCTATCACTTCGTCCATGCATTCCAGGGCTTCTCCAAACTGCTTCATCTGCAGGTGCACGCAGCCCAGGTTGAAACGCGCCTGCGCATTCCCGGGCTCCATCGCCAGCACGCGGCGGTAGCTTTCCATGGCCTCCGGCAACCGGCCCAGCGTTTGCAGGACGGTTCCGCGGTTGTAGTGCGCCAGCACCAACCCCGGCGAAAGCGCGATGGCCTGGTCGAATGAGGCCAAGGCCTCTTCGTTGCGCTGCAGGCGCAGCAGGGCGTTGCCGCGGTTGAAGTACGGATCAACGTAGTCGGGCTTGAGTGCGATGGCCCGGTCGTAGGCACGAATGGCGTCGGCAGTCCGGTTGGACAGCAGCCAGTCATTTCCCCGCGTGTTGCAGGCTGTCGCGTCATCGGGGAGGGCTGGCTCAGCGGCGACTCTATTGCCCGACACCAGGCCCGTGCCGTAGTTGATCCCGAACTTGAAACCAGGCGGTGTGGAAGATAGGGAGCCCACCTTGAAGGGCTGGCCAAAATGGGGTTTCTTTGCGTCGGTCAAGGTGCGTCCCGGTGCAGATGAGAGAGTGACATCCCGTGATGGTAAACACCTGCACGGCTCCAGTCCCGATCCGCCCTCCACCCGGGTGCCATCGGCCTCTGGACCTGAGAGGCTCCGGGGACAAGGCTCCGCTCGCTCCGTCTAGTCAACCGTTCCGGAACACGGGTACTGCGGCACCCGGCTCAATCACGGCACACGGGGGCGCTGCAGAGGGCACCACCGTGTCAGGCAGCGCCGCGGCGGCGCGCCATCTCCCGCCCCATCCCGTCCAGCGCAGCGGGCTCCAGCAGGTGCAGCGCCGCCGGGTAGGCTTCCTGCTCCTCGCGGCGGATATGGCCTGCATAGTGGTCCGCAAATCGATCAAGGAGCGCCTCCTCCGATTCCGCGAATCCCTGGATGGCTCCTTGTTCCAGCGCCTGGAGCGCAACCCGTGCTGCAGCCCAGTCCGCCACCATGCGGACATGGTCATCCTGCAGGCTGCGCACCAGCGCCTGGACCCCAGGCGCGGCCTGGGCGAGCAGCAGCGGGAAGACGTGGAGTTCCTCGTCTTCATGGTGCAGCGGTGCGGCGATGTCGAAATACCGCAGCACGTCGCGCGCCGCCTGGCGGGCGCTCTCGTCGGCACCCTGCAGGCGCACATGGGCGCGCAGGCGGCCCAGCAAGGCCAGCGAACGCTGCACGCGCTCATGGCAGGCCTCCAGCATGGCGAAGGGTTGCTCGAACCCGACGGCCGGCGCGCTGAAACCGGGGATATGGCGGGCGGATGGGGCGGGCGAGGCCATCTGCGCCTCAACCGAACCGGACGGGCTGTCCCTGCCGGTCGAAGGGTATATACGCCCCATGGGACCCGCCCTTGATCGCATCGACCATGCGTTGCAAGGGCGCCTGGGCATCCGCACTGGTGGGTGCCTTGTCCAGCGTGCCCGACAGGGCTGCTGCGAACACCATGGCCCAGTCATGGCCCGGGGCGCTGAACTGGCTGGCCTCTTCCACCAGCGCACTGAACGAAGGCAGCTCCTGCGGCGCCTTGTCCACGCACATCAGCGGCACCAGGGCTCCGCCCTGCCCCGCTTCGAAGCGGGCACGCTGGGCCGGGCTGGCGTCGTCCGGCAGCTCCACCGCGGCAAACACGAACAGGAGGCGCTGGGGCTCGGGCTGCAGGCGCGCAGCCTGCAGCAGGTCGTCAAAACTGGAAATGTCCATGAAGGTTTCTATGAAATGAAAGGAAATGAAAGGAAAGGAATCGCCGGGCGCGCCCCGCTTCAGAAGCCGGGCAGCACCACGCCCTGCTGCGCGTCGAGCGTGCTCACATAGCTGTCCGCCGCGGGCCGGGCACGCGCGGCCTTGCGCGACTGCACGGTCCCGATGCTGACAAAACACAGCGCCTGCTCCCAGGGGGCCAGCTGGAACAGCCCCCGCAGCCCGCCCGACGTGAGGGCCTTGCCGCTCGTGAGCGCCGACCCATACCCCTGCGCTGTGGCCATGAGCAGCATGTTCTGCACCGCGCATCCCGCGGAAACCTGGCGCTCGGACAGGTCGATGCCGGGGTCGCCGCATTGCCCGTTCACCACCACCAGCATCAGCACCGGTGCCCGGTAGGCCTTCTCGCGCGCCTGCTCGACCTGCGCCAGCGTGGCTGCGGGATCGCGCTCGCGCAGGGCCTGGGCAAACACATCGGCCAGCGCCGGGCGCGCTGCCTCGGGCACCAGCACGAAGCGCCACGGCACCAGCTGGCCGTGGTCCGGTGCGTGGGACGCGGCGTTGAGGATCTGCGCCAGTTCCAGGGCACTCGGCCCCGGGGCGGCCAGCCGCTTGGGCAGGATGGTCTGGCGCGACTGGATCAGCGCCGCGGCCATGGCGGCGACATCCTCCGGCGCGGCGGCCGCGCGTGCAGCGCCATGCGCCGCAGGGGGCGCGGGCCGGGGCGTGTGGTTCAAAGGCCAGGGAATGACAGCCATGGAATATCCTTGAAAAGGTGCTTCAGCCCGGACGGCCATCGGCCCGCACCCGGCCATACCACCGGCCCAGCCGGAGGCCCCACATGCCCATGGTGACGGCCCACAGGCACGCTGCCAGCGGCAGCAGCCAGGCCCACGCGATACCGAAAACACCCGGCACCGCCGACGCGATGCGCAGCACCGTGGCCGCCTGCAGCAGCCAGAACAGCGACCACGCGATGCGGTCGGCGACCAGCGCCCGGCCACTGTGCCCGCACGACACCCGCGTCACCATGGCCAGCATCAGCGACGCCAGGCAGCCCATGGTCAGCGCGTGCAGCGCGCCCAGGCCCAGCGTTCCCAGGCCAAAGCCCCAGGCCAGCCACTGCGACAGGCCTCCGAGCACGAAAGCCAGCCCCAGCCACAGAAATCCGATGTGCAGCATCGCCAGCAGCCGGTTTCTGAGGCTTTGCACCAGCCCCCACACGCAGGCCAGCCAGACCAGCACGCCCCCCACCACCAGCTGCAGCGTGCCGTGCACCAGCGTCCAGGCGGGCCCCGCCCGGGTGGCGGGCAGCCCGGCCCACTCCAGCCAGGCGGCGAGCACCTGCAGCAGCGCGGCGGCGAGCATGAGCCACAGCACCCAGAAGGGCCGCCACGCCTGCACCATGGGCATGGCGCTGGAGGTGAAGAAGGGGATCATGCGGTGCGCCACCGTGACGTAGACCACGACGACAAACCCCCACAGGCCGGTGAACACCCAGGCGCGGGCGAGCGCATGTGTTCCCACGGCAAGGCTCAGCCACAGGCCCGCGAGGCTGAGGCAGCCCAGCGCGCAGGCGCCCGCGACGACACGCGCATGCAATTGGTCCTGCGCCTGGCTCTGGCGCACACGGCCCCAGAACAGCGCCGACATCCACACCAGGCCAACGGCCGCCAGCGCCAGCCCCGCGAGGGCCGCGCCAATCCGCCAATGCGCGCCCGCCAGCCACAGCAGCCAGCCCGCGGCCTGCGCCACCAGGGGTGCGCGCAACGCCTGCGCCGGCAGGGGCGCCACCCCGAGCCATTTGGGGCCGGCCGTGAACAGGAAACCCGCAAAGAACAGCGGGATGAAGCCGAATGCCATCACGACCGAATGCACGAGCGTGGGGGACAGCGCATAGTAAAGGCCCCACCAGCCGGTGGACCTGGCCACCTGCACCAGCGCCCACCATCCCCCCGACGCCACCAGCACCACCATGGCCAGGAAGAAACCCAGCCGGTGCGGTGCCAGCATGAGGTAGCGCCAGCGCCACCGCGTGTCCAGCGCGGCCAGCACCTCAGGCGATGGTTTTCCCGCCGCGGGGCGCACGGGAATGACCGGCCGGGAGGTCACCCACAGGTCCCCAGGTGTCCACACTGCGTGCAGTAGTCGCAGCCGTCCTTGCGGATCACGGCGTGGGCGCCGCATTCGCTGCACTTCTTGCCCGCCATGGCCTGCGGCACGGCCACCGGCGGCGGCGCGGGTTCGTCCAGGGGCAGCAGCTGCTGCACGGGGTCGGCCACGCGGCGCGCCAGGATGTTCTGGATGGCATAGGCCATGGCCGCCACTTCGGAGTCGTGCCACATGGGCACCAGGGTGCCATCGTCCTTGCGGTGCTGCCCCAGGCGCACCGGGCCCCGGTCCCAGGCCACCTTGCGCATGTCGGACAGCGCCCGCTCCAGGAAGCCGCCGCGCGCCGCCAGCGACAGCATGCGCATGCTGGAGGTGATCCACTGCTGCGATTCACCGCTCTGGCCCACGGGCATGAAGAACTCGATGGCGCGGTCCACCGTACCGTTGCCAACCCCCGTGGGCACGGGCAGGAACGACACGATGAGGTACAGCGTCTTGTGGCCTTCCTGCGTCCAGTATTCGAGCTTTTCGGCCACGGCCGAAAGGCCGCCTTGGGGGCGGCTTTCGATCACGGTACGCATGGGGTCCACCGCAGGTGCGGGGGGTGCTACAGATGCTGGTTCAGGCGCGGCATGGGTTTCCAGCACCGATCCCAGGATGGCATTGGGCCGGTAGGTGGCCAGGCCCTTGAGCCTGGCGCGCCAGGCCTGCAGGTACAGGTCCTTGAAACCTTCGTAGGGATAGTCGGCCGGGATGTTCACCGTCTTCGAAATAGCCGTGTCCACAAAGGGCTGCACGGCCTCCATCATCGCAATGTGGCCTTCAGCGGGCATGGCCAGCGCCGAGACGAAGTAGTCCGGCAAGGCCTCCACATCGCCGCCCAGCTCGCGGTACAGCCGCCAGGCGTGGTCTTCGACGGCGTACTCCGAGGTGCTGCCGTCGAACTCGCGCTTCTTGCGCTTGTACATCCACGAGAAAGGAGGCTCGATGCCGTTGGAGGCGTTGTCGGCAAAGGCCAGGCTCACGGTGCCCGTGGGGGCGATGGACAGCAGGTGGCTGTTGCGGATGCCGTGCTGGCGGATGGCGGCCTTGAGCGAATCGGGCAGGCGGCTGGCGAACGTGCCCTCCGACAGGTAGGGCTCGGCCTGGAACTTGGGGAACACCCCTTTCTCGCGCGCCAGGTCTACCGAGGCGGCATAGGCGGCATCGCGCATGCACTCGGCGATGCGCGCGGCCATGGTGCGGCCCTCGGGCAGGTCATAGCGCAGGCACAGCATGGCCAGCGTGTTGCCCATGCCGGTAAAGCCCACGCCGATGCGCCGCTTGTCCATGGCCTCGTCGCGCTGCTGCGGAAGCGGCCAGTAGGTCACATCGAGCACGTTGTCCAGCGCGCGCACCTGCAGCGCCACGGCCTTCGTGAACGCATCGAAATCAAACGCGGCCACGCCCCCGAAACCGAAGGGATGGCGCACAAAGCGGGTCAGGATGATGGGGCCGAGGTCGCAGCACCCGTACGACGGCAGCGGCTGCTCGCCACAGGGGTTGGTGGCCGCGATGTCTTCGCAATAGTGCAGGTTGTTGTCTTCGTTGATGCGGCCCAGGAACAGGATGCCGGGCTCGGCGAAGTCATAGGCCGACTTCATGATCGTGTCCCACAGCTCGCGCGCGGGCACCGTGGCGTAGACCCACTGGCCATCGGCGCGCTGGCGGGCTCCCTGGGCCAGCAGGGCAGTGCCGGGGCGTGCCTTGTGCACCAGCTCCCACGGCGCGCTGTTCTGCACGGCATGGATGAACTCGTCGGACACCCCCACCGACACATTGAAGTTGTTCCAGCGCCCCGGCGTGCGCTTGGCCGTGATGAATTCGTGCACATCCGGGTGGTCGATGCGCAGCACACCCATCTGCGCGCCCCGGCGCGCGCCCGCGCTCTCCACGGTGGAGCACGACTGGTCGAACACGTTCATGTAGCTGCACGGCCCCGAGGCCATGGACGCGGTGCCCTTGACCTGCGCGCCCTTGGGCCGGATGCGCGAGAAGTCGTAGCCCACGCCGCCGCCCCGGCGCATGGTTTCCGCTGCCTCGCGCAGCGCCTCGTAGATGCCCGGGAAACCCTCGTCGTCCACACCCTGGATGCAATCGCCCACGGGCTGCACGAAGCAGTTGATGAGCGTCGCCTGGATGTCGGTGCCCGCCGCGCTCATGATGCGGCCCGCCCCGATGGCGCCCGCCTTCAGGTTGGCCAGGAACAGGGTTTCGTACTTTTCGCGGAGTTCTGGTTTTTCGACCGAGGCCAGGGCCCGCGCCACGCGCTGGTACAGCTCGTCGGCGGTGGTTTCCCCGGGTTTGAGGTATTTCTCGCGCAGCACATCCAGGCTGATGGGCTGCAGGGACGAGGTGGGCTTGAGGGGGGGCTGGGGTTCGCGTTTCATGGGGGCCGATGATTTGGGTTTCACGCCAGTGAGGTCTTGCGTTCCATCAAGAGGGACTCATTCCTCGCGGATCTGCCACGAGCATGCCCGACAAGGTCAAAGCTCGTCCAGAAGAACCTGCCCATCATGCTCCACGTACGGATGGTAAGGACCGGTTCCGCTGTTGTCCGCCCGCGAGGCCGGCACAAAACCGCCCGTCTTGACATCAAACACATGGACTTCTCCTTCCTCGATCACATAGTGCCAGCCGTGCAGGCTGATCTGCCCTGACTGCACGCGGCTGCGCACCATGGGGTACTCCATGAGGCGTTCGAGCTGCAGCACCACCGCGCGCTGCTCGGTGCGGCGCAGCACCTCGGGGCCAGCCTGCATCGGCAGCAGGGCCTCGCGCCCCAGGTCCAGCCAGCGGTTCAGGTTGGGCGCTTCGGGCGAAACCTCACCATACATCGCCTTGATAGCCCCACAGTGACTGTGGCCGCACACCACGATGCGGCGCACCTGCAGGTTGAGCACCGCGAACTCGATGGCCGCCGTGGTGCCATGGTGACCGTGAGATCCGTCATACGGCGGGATGAACGCACCCACGTTGCGCACCAGGAAAAGCTCCCCCGGGCCCGCGCCCGTGAGCAGATAGGGCACCAGGCGCGAGTCGGAGCAGCCGATGAACAGGGTGGTCGGGTGCTGCCCTTCGTCCACCAGCGCCTGGAACTGCTCGCGGTACTGGGGAAAGGCGTCGTTGTGGAAGCGGCGCAGGCGATCAAGCAGCTCGTCGGGCATGGGCAGGCAATCGGGTGGCGTGCGGTGCAACTACTGTACAAGCGGCGAGTCGGCCGCGTCCAGCGACACGCCTTCCACCACGGCCGCGCCCGCCAGCACCTGCAGGTACTGGCGCAGGGCGTTCACCCAGGCCTGCTGGCGCAGCGTGAGGGCGATGGCCCGGCGCACTTCCTCGAACGACGGCTGCTGCCCCGGGTCGCGGGCCACCACCTCCACCACATGCAGGCCAAACCGGCTGTGCACAAGGCGTGCGAGCACGCCGATCTCGGCGCTGCCAAACACCTCGCGGGCGAACTCGGGGGCGCAGTCGGCGCGGGTCAGCCAGCCCAGGTCGCCGCCTTGCTGGCCGCTGGGGCAGTTGGACCACTGCGCAGCCGCTTCGGCAAACTTCGCGCCCCCATCGTCCGCGCAGCGCAGGTCGATCAACATGGCCTCGGCACGCAGCCGCAGCTGCTTCACGTCCACACCCGGCGTCACGGCGAACAGTACGTGGCGCAGCTGGGCCCGCTCGCCATGGGCGTGTGCCGCAGGGTGGGCGTCGTGGTAGCGGCGGCAGGCTTCTTCCGACGGGTCGGGGATGGGCAGCTCGCGCTCCAGCAGTTGCTCGATGGCATTCGAGGCCTTGGTGCTGATGGCGCCTTCGACACCCGGCACGTCGTCCTGCGCCAGCAGGCCGCCTTGCTGGGCCGCCTGTCGCAGCAGCTCGGTGCAGGCACGCTGACGCAGGGCCTCCTCATCCAGCCACTCGGCCGTTGAATTCAATGCCACGCCGTTGATGCGCGCCACCGGGGCCTGCCCCATGGGCTGAGGGGTTGCCATGGCGGGCGAATCTGCCATGGCAGTCGCTCCTACCGTGGCGGAGAGCGCCTCGTAGGCGGCCGTCTGCTCCGGGGAGAGCATGCTTTGGGGGGCGCTCTGGCTGGTTGCGCTGGTGCCGCAACCGCAGCTACCGGTTCCACATCCGCTCATGGTGTGCTCCTTTTGTGATGCGAAATCAAGCGCCACGGCGGTCTTGCGACTGCATGTGGCCGGGCGGCAGGTTCAGGCGGCGCGCACGCACCACCTGGTAGGGGCGCAGCACATAGGCCAGCGTGCCAAAGCCGCTCCACACATGCACCAGGCGGGTGAAGGGGAAGATCAGGAAGATGCTCATGCCCAGGAACATGTGCGTCTTGAAGATCCATCCCGCACCGGCCAGCAGGTCGACCGCGCCACTGCGGAACGTGACGATGCGTTGCCCCCACTCAGCCAGGCGCATCATCATGGAGCCGTCCAGATGTTGTGCCGACAGCGGAATGGTGGCCAGGCCCAGCGCCAGTTGCACCCACAGCAGCACCAGGATCAGGATGTCGCTGGTCCTGGAGGTGGCGCGGATGCGCGCATCCGACAGGCGGCGGTGCAGCAGGAGGGACAGGCCCACGAAACCCATCAGGCCTGCAATGCCCCCCGACACCATGGCCATGAGCTGCTTGGCGCCTGCGCCGATGAAGTGCTCATACAAGAAGTGCGGTGTGAGCATGCCCACGGTATGGCCAAAGAACAGGAACAACACACCCACATGGAACAGGTTGCTGCCCCAGCGCAGGCTGCCGGTGCGCAGCAGCTGGGAAGAATCGCTTTTCCAGGTGTACTGGTCGCGGTCGAACCGCGCCCAGCTGCCGATGAAAAAGACAGCGAGGCAAATATAGGGATAGATGCCAAACAACAGGGTGTCAAGCCAGGCGGTCATACGGAGACTCCTTCTGGTGCCCGCTCGGCGCGGGGGGTACGAACAAAATGCAGAGGCTGCGGCTGGTCGGGCTTGGACTGGCCCTGGGTGCTGCAACCGCCAAACGCTTCGGGCTCGGCCCAGGCCTCGTCCATGGGCGGCTCGGGCGTGAGCGCCACCGACTGCACGAGCTGGCCCGACACTTCGAGCACCGCAGCAATCACGCTGGCATAGGGGCTGTTGCGCGCCACCAGCGCGCTGAACAGCGCGTTCAGGATGTGGGCCATTTCGCCCAGGAACTCCCTGGCCACTTCCACCGGCTGGGTGGAGGCGAACTCCAGCACCACCGGCAGGTGGTCGGGCAGCTCTTCGGCTTCGAACTTCAGGCCCGCCTTGTCGTAGGTCTGCAGCAGGTCGATGAGCGCCGGACCCCGGTCGCGCGAGTCGCCGTGCACATGCTCGAACAGGTGCAGCGAGGTCTGGCGGCCCCGGTCGAAGTTGTCCACGTAGCGGGCCTCGGCTTCCAGCGGGTCGATTGCCGCAAGGTGCTGGCACACGGCTTCGAGTTCGGCCATGCGCTCGGGGGTCAGGGCCTGCTCCACCTGCAGCGCGTCGATGAGCTGCGGCATCACGCTGCGCAGTTGCGCATCGGGGTAGCTCAGCAGGTAGCCCAGGGCGCGCAGGGTCAGGCGCACGGAGGTCGGGTTCTTCTTGAACATGGTGATTCCTTTGCCTGTGCTTCAGACCGTGGCTTTGATCGGGATCGTGCGGGGCTTCTTTCCGCCGAACATGCTGGTCTCGGTGGCGCCATCGGAACAGCCGTTGCCAAACGAGAAGCCGCAACCGCCCCGGATGTCGAACGCGTTCTCGGCGTACTCGCGGTGGGCCGATGGGATGACGAAGCGGTCCTCGTAATTGGCAATCGCCATCACGTGGTACATCTCCTCGACCTCGGCCATCGACAGGCCGGCCTGCTTGAGCACGGCCAGGTTCTGGCGCTGCTCCACGTGCTTGTCGCGCTGGTAGGTGCGCATGGCCAGCATGCGCTCGAGCGCCCGCACCACGGGCCCCGTGTCGCCTGCGGTCAGCAGGTTGGCCAGGTACTGCACGGGGATGCGCAACTGCGACACATCGGGAATGTCGCCATTCACGCCCACATGGCCCGCGTTGGCTGCGGCCGTGATGGGCGAGAGCGGCGGCACATACCAGACCATGGGCAGCGTGCGGTACTCGGGGTGCAGCGGCAGGGCCACCTTCCATTGCACGGCCATCTTGTAGACCGGGCTGTTGCGGGCGGCGTCCATCCAGCTGTCCGGGATGCCGTCGATGCGGGCCTGGCGGATCACATCGGGGTCGTTCGGGTCCAGGAAGATGTCGAGCTGCGCCTGGTACAGGTCGCGGTCGCGCTCCACGCTGGCGGCTTCCTGGATGCGGTCTGCGTCGTACAACAGCACGCCCAGATAGCGGATGCGGCCCACGCAGGTCTCGGAGCACACGGTGGGCTGGCCCGCCTCGATGCGCGGGTAGCAGAAGATGCACTTCTCGGCCTTGCCCGACTGCCAGTTGTAGTAGATCTTCTTGTAGGGGCAGCCCGAGACGCACATGCGCCAGCCACGGCACTTGTCCTGGTCGATCAGCACGATGCCGTCTTCCTCGCGCTTATAGATCGAGCCGCTGGGGCACGATGCCACGCACGCCGGGTTCAGGCAGTGCTCGCACAGGCGCGGCAGGTACATCATGAAGGTGTTTTCGAACTGGCCGTAGATGTCCTTTTGCACATCGTCGAAGTTCTTGTCCTTGCTGCGCTTGCTGAACTCGCCGCCCAGGATTTCTTCCCAGTTCGGGCCCCACTCGATCTTCTCCATGCGCTTGCCAGTGATCAGGCTGCGCGGGCGGGCCGTGGGCGCGGCCTTGCTCTCGGGCGCGGACTGCAGGTGGTCGTAGTCGAACGTGAAGGGCTCGTAGTAGTCGTCGATCTGCGGCAGGTTGGGGTTGGCGAAGATGCGCATGAGCAGCTTCCACTTGCCGCCCTGGCGGGGGGCGATGGAGCCGTCGGGGCTGCGTACCCAGCCACCGTTCCACTTGTCCTGGTTTTCCCATTCCTTGGGGTAGCCAATGCCGGGCTTGGTTTCTACGTTGTTGAACCAGGCGTATTCCACCCCGGGGCGGCTGGTCCAGACGTTCTTGCAGGTGACGGAACAGGTGTGGCAACCAATGCACTTGTCCAGGTTCAGCACCATGCCGATTTGTGCGCGAATTTTCATCGTGTTTCTCCTTGTCTTCGGCTTCAGGCGTGGGCTGCCGTGCTGGACACGGGCTCATCGTCGAGCCAGTCCACGCGGTCCATCTTGCGCACCAGCACGAACTCGTCGCGGTTGGTGCCGATGGTTCCGTAGTAGTTGAAGCCGTAGCTGTACTGCGCGTAGCCACCAATCATGTGGGTGGGTTTGAGCACGATGCGGGTGACCGAGTTGTGGATGCCGCCGCGCGTGCCGGTGATCTCGGAGCCGGGGGTGTTGATGATCTTCTCTTGCGAGTGGTACATCATCACCATGCCGGGGTTCACGCGCTGGCTCACCACCGCGCGGGCCGCGATGGCGCCGTTGGCGTTGAAGAGTTCGACCCAGTCGTTGTCCACGATGCCGGCGACCTTGGCGTCGTCTTCGCTCAGCCACACCACCGAGCCGCCCCGGTTGAGCGTGAGCATCATCAGGTTGTCGCTGTACGTGCTGTGGATGCCCCACTTCTGGTGCGGCGTGATGAAGTTCAGCTGGATTTCCTTGTTGCCGTTGGGCTTCTTGCCTTCGACCTCGTGCAGCGTCTTCAGGTGCACCGGTGGGCGGTAGCTCACAAAGCCTTCACCGAAGTCACGCATCCACGGGTGGTCCTGGTAGAACTGCTGGCGGCCCGTGAGGGTGCGCCATGGGATGTACTCGTGCACGTTGGTGTAGCCGGCGTTGTAGCTGACCTTTTCGCTCTCCAGCCCCGACCAGGTGGGCGAGCTGATGATCTTGCGCGGCTGCGCCTGGATGTCGCGGAAGCGGATCTTTTCGTCCTCGCGGTGCAGCGCCAGGTGCACGTGGTCGCGGCCGGTCTGCTTGCCCAGGGCCTCCCAGGCCTTGCAGGCCACGTGGCCGTTGGTTTCGGGGGCCAGCATCATCACCACTTCGGTGGCGTCGATGTCGGTCACGATGCGGGGCATGCCCTGCGTCACGCCTTCTTCCTTCACGCGGCCGTTCAGATCACCCAACTGGCCCACCTCGGTCTGCGTGTTCCAGCCGATGCCCTTGCCGCCGTTGCCGGCCTTGTCCATCAAGGGGCCCAGGGCGGTGAAGCGCTTGTAGAGGTTGGGGTAGTCGCGCTCGACCACCGTGACCTGGGGCGCCGTCTTGCCGGGAATGAGTTCGCACTCGCCGTTCTTCCAGTCGCGCACGCCATAGGGCTGCGCCATTTCACCGGGGGTGTCGTGCATGATGGGCGTGAGCACCACGTCCTTTTCGACGCCGAGGTGACCCACGCTGACCTCGCTCACGGCCTTGGCGAAACCTTTGTAGATCTCCCAGTCGCTCTTGGCCTGCCATGCAGGGTCCACCGCGGTGGACAGCGGATGGATGAAGGGGTGCATGTCGCTGGTGTTGAGGTCGTTCTTCTCATACCAGGTGGCCGTGGGCAGCACGATGTCGGAGTACAGGCAGGTGGTGCTCATGCGGAAGTCGAGCGTGACCAGCAGGTCCAGCTTGCCTTCGGGCGCGTGGGTGTGCCACTGCACTTCCTCGGGCTTGGCTTCGTCCTTGCCCAGGTCCTTGCCCTGCACGCCGTGGGTGGTGCCCAGCAGGTGCTTGAGGAAGTATTCATGCCCCTTGCCCGACGAGCCCAGGATGTTGGAGCGCCACACGAACATGTTGCGCGGCCAGTTGGACGGATGGTCCGGGTCCTCGCAGCTCATCGTGAGCGTGCCGTCCTTCAGAGACTTGACGACGTAATCCTTCGCGTCCATACCCGCGGCAGCGGCATCCTTGGCCACCTGCATGGGATTGGTCTTGAGCTGGGGAGCCGATGGCAGCCAGCCCATGCGCTCGGCGCGCACGTTGTAGTCGATCTGCGCACCGTGGTAGGCCTTCTTGTCGGCCAGGGGCGAAAGGATTTCTTCCATGCCCAGCTTCTCGTAGCGCCACTGGTCGGTGTGGGCGTAGAAGAAGCTCGTGCTGTTCATCTGGCGGGGTGGGCGGATCCAGTCCAGCGCAAAGGCCAGCGCCGTCCAGCCGGTCTGGGGCCGCAGCTTTTCCTGGCCCACGTAGTGCGCCCAGCCGCCACCGCTCTGGCCGATACAGCCGCACAGCATCAGCATGTTGATGATGCCGCGGTAGTTCATGTCGCAGTGGTACCAGTGGTTCATCGCCGCGCCGATGATCACCATGGACTTGCCATGCGTCTTGTCGGCGTTGTCGGCGAACTGGCGCGCCACGGTGATGATCTGCTCGCGCGGCACGCCGGTGATGGCCTCTTGCCAGGCAGGGGTGTAGGGGCGGTCGGCGTCGTAACCGCCACCGGGCTCTTCGCCGGGCAGGCCCCGGTCAATGCCGTAATTGCCCGCCAGCAGGTCGAACACCGTGGCCACCATCACGCGGCCCTGGGCTTCGTGCCCGGCCAGCTCCAGGTGGGACACCGGCACGCGGCGCACCATCACGTCGCCACCTTGTTCGTTGGCCGTGAAGTTGGGCGTTGCCACACCCCCAAAGTACGGGAAGGCCACATCAGCCACGTCATGGGCCTGCGCGCCGTCCTCGATCACCGACAGCTTGAGCTTGACGGTGTTGCCGGTGCGTGCTTCTTTGTTCTCCAGGTTCCACAGGCCCTGGTCGGGGCGGCCGTCGGCCCCCCAGCGAAAGCCGATGGAACCATTGGGCAGCGTGACCTGGCCCAGCTCGTCGTAGCCCACCGTCTTCCAGTCGGGATTGTTGGACTGGTCGAGCTGGCCGGGGAAGTCGCTGGCGCGCACATAGCGGTCGGGCACCATCACCGTGCGGCCATCGGGCAGCGTCTTTTCCTTGAGCACCACCAAGAGCGGCAGGTCGGTGTAGCGGCGGGCGTAGTCGTCAAAGTACGCGGAGCGGCCCTTGCCGCCGTCCTTGAAATAGAACTCCTTCAGGATCACATGGCCCATGGCCATGGCCACGGCGGCGTCGGTGCCCTGCTTGGGGTGCATCCAGAGGTCGCCGAGCTTGGCGACTTCGGAATAGTCGGGCGTGATGGACACCACCTTGGTGCCCTTGTAGCGCACCTCGGTCAAGAAGTGGGCATCGGGCGTGCGCGTCTGGGGCACGTTGGAGCCCCAGGCAATGATGTACGAACTGTTGTACCAGTCGGCCGATTCGGGCACGTCGGTCTGCTCGCCCCAGGTCTGCGGGCTGCTGGGTGGCAGGTCGCAGTACCAGTCGTAAAAACTCATGCACACGCCGCCGATCAGGCTCAGGTAGCGTGAGCCAGCGGCGTACGAAATCATCGACATCGCGGGGATGGGCGAGAAGCCGATGATGCGGTCCGGCCCGTGCTTCTTGATCGTGTACACGTTGGCCGCGGCGATCATCTGGTTGACTTCGTCCCAGGTGCTGCGCACGAAGCCGCCCAGGCCCCGCTGCTTTTGCCATTCGCGCTTGGAGGCGTCGTTCTCGACGATGCTGGCCCAGGCGTCCACCGGGCTCTTGGCCAGGGCGATGGCGGCGCGCCAGTGCTTGAGCAGGCGGCCACGCACCATGGGGTATTTCACGCGGTTGGCGCTGTACAGGTACCAGCTGTAGCTGGCGCCGCGCGCGCAGCCACGGGGCTCGTGGTTGGGCAGGTCGGGCCGGGTGCGGGGGTAGTCGGTCTGCTGGGTTTCCCAGGTGACGATGCCGCCCTTGACATAGATCTTCCAGCTGCAGCTGCCCGTGCAGTTCACGCCGTGCGTGCTGCGCACGATCTTGTCGTGCGCCCAGCGGTCGCGGTAGGCGTCTTCCCAGGTGCGGTCTTCACCGTTGGTTTCGCCGTGGCCCTGGGCAAAGGTCTCGCGGGGCTGCGAGAAGTACGAAAGGCGATCGAGGAAATGGCTCATCGGGGGCTCCTTGTTCTGTCTTGTTCAGGTGTGCTCAGCAAGGCATGGCGGCGTTCTTGCGCGCGTAGTGCCACCAGGTGATGACGATGCAGACGATGTAGAACGCGAAGAACGTCCACAGCGCGGCATGGGGGCTGCCGGTCAGGGCAATCGAGCTGCCATAGCTCTTGGGAATGAAGAACCCGCCGTAGGCGGCCATGGCGGCGGTGAAGCCCAGCGTGGCCGCGCCCAGGGTGTTGCCTTCCTTGTTGGCATGCGCGATGGCGGCCGGGTCGTTGCGGTCCACGCCGCGCATGGCTTCGGTCAGGAAGATCACGGGGATCATGCGGAAGGTGGAGCCGTTGCCGATGCCGGTGGTGAGGAACAGCACCAGGAAACACACGAAGAAACCCGCGAACTGGCCTTCGTTGCCGCCGGGGCCGCCGGAGGGCAGGAAGAACGTGACGCCCACCACCGCGATGGCCATGACGATGAAGTTCCACAGCGTGACGCGTGCGCCGCCGAGCTTGTCGGCCAGCCAGCCGCCAAAGGGGCGGATCACGGCGCCCACCAGCGGGCCCAGCCAGGCGTAGGCCAGGGGGTTCACGCCGGGGAACTGGCTCTTGATGAGCAGCGGAAAGCCCGCCGCATAGCCGATGAACGAGCCGAAGGTGCCCAGGTACAGCACGCACATCAGCCAGTTGTGCTTGCGCCTGAAGATCGCGGCCTGCGCGGCGAACGAGGCGCGCGCGTCGGCGATGTCGTTCATGCCGAACCAGGCGGCAAGCGCCGTCAGCGCGATCCATGGCACCCAGATGAAGGCGGCGTTCTGCGTCCACACCTGCACGGTCTGGCCGTTCTTCACGATGGTCTGGCCTTCGCCGCCAAAGATGCCGAAGATGCCGGCCGTGACCACGAGCGGGCTCAGGAACTGCACCACCGACACGCCCAGGTTACCGAGGCCCGCGTTCACCCCCAGCGCCGAGCCCTTGCGCTCCTTCGGAAAGAAGAAGCTGATGTTGGCCATGCTGGAGCTGAAGTTGCCGCCGCCCAGGCCGCACAGCAGCGCCAGGATGAGCATGGTGGGGTAGGCCGTGGTGTTGTCCTGCACGGCAAAGCCGATGCCGATGGCGGGGATCAGCAACGAGGCGGTGGAGATCGCCGTCCAGCGGCGTCCGCCCACGAGCGGCACCATGAATGAATAGAAGATGCGCAGCGTGGCACCCGAGAGCGCGGGCGCCGCCGCCAGCCAGAACAGCTGGTTGGTCGAATACTTGAATCCGAGGCCCGGCAGGCTCACGGCGACCACGCTCCAGACCTGCCAGATGGCGAAGGCCAGGAACAGCGCGGGCACCGAGATCCACAGGTTGAGCTTGGCGACGGCCTCGCCTTCGCGCTCCCAGAACGACTTGTCCTCCGGAGCCCAGAGGGTGAGCAGGCGCCCCTGGCGCCCGCTGGTGGTGGTGGCAGACATGGTGAGGTTCCTTGAAAAATCAGCGGGCGCCAGCCGGTGCGGCGGCGTTCGGCGAGCCCATGAGACGGGTGTTGCGCACTTCGGTGAAGTACATCCAGATCAGCGAGACCCACACCACGCCGTACATCAGCATGAAAGCGCTGGAGCGGATGCCGGTGATGTCCATCAGCGCGCCGAACAGGATGGGCAGGATGAAGCCGCCCAGGCCGCCGGCCAGGCCCACGATGCCGCTGATGGCGCCGATGTTGTGGGGGTAGTCGTCGCTGATGTACTTGAAGACACTGGCCTTGCCGAAGGCCCAGGCAATGCCCAGCAGGAACATCAGGCCGGTGAACAGGTAGACGTTCAGGCCGATGTGGAAGGTCTTCGGGCCGTTGACGGTGGCGATGGTGAAGTCGGTCTGCGGGTAGCTCAGCAGGAACAGGCAGATCCAGCTCACCCACATCACCCACCAGGTCACGCTGTGGGCGCCGTACTTGTCAGACAGCATGCCGCCGATGGCGCGCAGCACGCCGCCGGGCAGCGAGAAGCAGGCGGCCAGCAACGCCGCCACGCGGATGTCCAGGCCGAACTCGCCCACGTAGTACTGCACCATCCACAGCGACAGCGCCACGTAGCCGCCGAACACGATGCTGTAGTACTGGCAGTACTTGAGTACCTTGGGGTCCTTGAGCGCCTTGAGCTGGTCGGTGAACTTGACGTTGCTTCCCACCAGGTGGGCCGGGTCGCTGTAGCTGAACAGCCAGAACAGCACCAGCGTGCCCAGCATGATGGCCGCGTACACCTGCGGCACCATGGTCCAGCCAAAGGCCACCAGCAGCACCGGGGCCACGAACTTGTTCACCGCCGCGCCCGAGTTGCCCGCGCCGTACACGCCCATGGCCGTGCCCTGGCGGTGCTTGGGGAACCAGCGCGCCACGTAGGGCGTGCCCACCGAGAACGAGCCCCCCGCCAGCCCCACGAACAGGCCGATGGTGAGGAAGTGCCAGTACTCGGTGGCGTAGCCCATCATCCAGATGGCGGGCACGGTGGTCGCCATCACGGCGGCCATCACGATGCGGCCGCCGAAGCGGTCGGTCCAGATGCCCAGCGGCACGCGCACCAGCGAGCCCGTGAGCACGGGCATGGACATGAGCAGCCCGAACTGCGTGGAGTTCAGGTTGAGCATCTTCTTGATGGGGATGCCGATGACGCCGAACATCATCCAGACCATGAAGCAGACGGTGAATGCGAAGGTGCTGACGATCAGCACCGACCAGGCCTGGCGGGTGCGCTGTGGGCTTTCGCCCGGGGGCAAGGTGGTGTGTGCCATTGCGCGGTTCCTCTTCCTTCTTCTCTTTGGGGTATGGCTGTATGGTCCGTTTTCAGGGCCGCCCTGAACATCCTTCGCAAGCACACCCGCGCCACGGCAGAAGGACTAGGCCGGAGGGCGCCGCGAGGCCCGCGCATCGTCCGAAGGAACTATGGACACCGGGGCCGCCTGGGTGCAGCAAAGTCCCCGGCGCGCGCGCACGGGCCGCCAATGCCGGGCCCACCGGGGTTGGATATCGAAAGAAAACAGGCTTTCGCGCTGGATGGACAAGCGCCAGAAGCTACCAATTCAGTAGCAAATCACCGCATGCGGCCACCGGGGATGGCGGCCGTGGGCACCCTCTACTCCGTGCGCTGGCGGTCCGAGGCGTAGACCGCCGCCTGCACGCGCGAGGTGAGGCCCAGCTTGCGCAGGATGTGCTGCACGTGGATCTTCACCGTGGTCTCGGCGATGTCCAGGGTGCGCGCGATTTCCTTGTTGCTCGCGCCGCGCGCGATCTCGCGCAGCACGTCCTCCTCGCGCGGCGAGAGCGGCGCCACACCGCCCGCGGGATCGGCCTGCAGCGGCGCGGGCGCGGACGCCAGGGCGTGGGCTGGCGGCGCCTCGGGCGCGCCTTGCGACTGGAACGCCGCCACCAGCTTGCCCATGAGCTCGGGGCTGACCACCGGCTCGCCGCGTGCCGCGCGGCGGATGGCCTGGGCGAGCAGGTCGCCGTCGATGGTCTTGAGCAGGTAGCCCTGCGCGCCATTGCGCAGCGCGGCGGCCAGGTCCTGCGAATCCTCGCTCACGGTGAGCATGAGCACGCGCGATGCGGGCGCCACTTCGCGCAGCCCCCGGATGGCGTCCACGCCCATCACGCCGGGCAGGTGGTTGTCCAGCAGGATCACCTGGGGCCGCAGCTGGGGCGCCAGGCGCAGCGCCTCGGCGGCGTCGCCCGCCTCGCCCAGCACCAGGAGGCCCGCGTCCTGCCCCAGCAGGGCGATCAGCCCCCGGCGGAACAGCGTGTGGTCGTCCACCACGAGCAGGGTCACCGGCGGCTGCACCGGGGCGTCCGGGTGCGCAGGGACAGCTGCCGGAAAAGGGGCGGTGGTGGTGGTGTTGTTCATGGTGCGTGCGCCGCCACCGGGCTGGTGGCTGCGGCAGAGGGGGTGTCCGCGCCAGGCGGCGTGCCGCGCGAGGCGCGGGCCACGGATGGCGGGGTGGCGGGCGGGTGCGCCGGCGGCGCAGGCATGGAGGCGGCGGCCGTCACCGTGGGCAGCTCGATGCACACGCGCGTGCCCTGGCCCGGCGCGGATTCGACCTGCAGGGCCGCCCCCACGCGCTGGGCCCGCTCGCGCATGATGCCCAGGCCCACGTGCAGCGAATCGGGCGGCACGCTGGCCACGTCGAAGCCCTTGCCGTTGTCCTGCACCTCGAAGCGCCAGCGCGGGTGCCGGTGCACCAGCAGTTCCACGCGCGTGGCGCCCGAATGCTTGCGCACGTTCGACAGCGCTTCCTGCACCATGTGCAGCACCTGGATCTGCAGGTCCGGCGGCAGCGGCAGCCCATGGCCCACCATGCTGAGCACGGTGGCCATGCCGGTCTGGTGCTCGAACTTGGACAGCGTGGCGCGCAGGGCGGACTCGATGTCCTCCTCGCTGGTGCGCGTGCGAAAGTGCACCAGCAGCTCGCGCACGTCGGCATAACACTCGCGCACGCCCACGTCCAGCTCGCCGATGCTGCGGTCGCGCTTGGCCTCGTCGCCGCGCGCCACCGCGTCGCGCAGCAGCTGGGTCTGGATCTTGAGGAAGGCCAGCGACTGCGCGATGGAGTCGTGCAGCTCGCGCGCCAGCAGGCTGCGCTCCTCGGCCACCGCCGCCTCGCGCTCGAGCGCCGTCGCGCGCAGGCCCTCCATGGCGCTGGCCAGGTGGCGCGTCATGGCTTCGAGCAGGTCGCGCAGCTCGTCGGTCAGCTCGACCTGGGAGCGGAAGAACAGGTCCACCTCGCCCAGCAGGCGCTGCTGCATCTGCACGGGGATGGTCACCATGGTTTCAAAGCCCGCTTCGCGGCAGTGGGGCAGCGCGACGTGGGTGGACGGCGTGATGGGAATGACCCGCGTGCGCGCCTGGGCCTGGGGCTGGCCGCACAGGCAGCTGCCCGTGTGCAGGCAGTGCTCACCGTCGGCCATGGAGCGCGGCAGGCCGTCACCGGCCAGCAGCACATAGCGTTCGTTGGCCTCGTTGGACCAGCGCACGGCCGCCGCGTCGGCCCCGGCCACGCGGCGGATCTGCTGCACGAAGCCCTGGGCCAGCAGCTCCAGGCTGCCCGCGGTGGACGCCAGCGCGCTCACCTCGTACAGCGCGGCCAGGCGCTGGTTCTTCACGGCGATGCTGACGGTCTTGTCGCGCACCTTGTGCTCCAGCTCGTCGTGCGAGGCCTGCAGCGCGTGCGCCATGAGGTTGAAGCCCGCCGAGAGCTGGCCGAACTCGTCATCGGTATCGACCGGCAGGCGCGTGCCCAGCTCGCCCTGGCGCAGCCGGGCCTGGGCCTGCTGCAGGCGCGCCACGGGGTTGATGACGAGCAGGTAGCTCACGGCCATGAAGGTCACGGCCGCCACGATGGCCAGCGCCATCATGAACAGCTGGAACAGGTGCAGCGCGGCCGTCCAGCCCGCGATCTGCAGCTCGATCGCGTCGACGAAGCCGTCCACCTGCTGCACGAACGCGTCGGCCTGCGCCAGCGTGCGCGCGCGGTCGGGTGGCTGCGTGGCCACCCAGCCGCTGCGCGCCTGCGTCCACTGCGCGCGGATCGCGTCGAAGCGCGTGCGCGTCTCGGCGCTCCAGGGCACGAACAGCGGCCGCGAAGGATCGCCCGTGCGCAGCAGCTCCAGGCTCGCATCGAAAAGACGGGCGCGCTCCTGCACCGCCTCGGGCGGTTCGGTCTGCAGCACCAGCACCATGCGCAGCATGTTCATGCGCAGCCGGCCCGCCTCATTGACGGCGGCCGCGCCGCCCTCCAGCTTCCAGGTCACCCACAGCGTGAGGCTGATGGAGGCCAGGGCCACGAGCAGAAAGCCTCCACCCATCGCCAGGAGCTTGGTGGTCAGGGTGGGCTTGGAGCGCATCGGCCCAGTGTAGGCAGGGGGTTCGCCCGAAGTCTTGACCTGCGTCAAGTCGCGGCCGCGTAGCATCGCCCCATGCACACACAGCACCCGACCACCTTTGCACCGTCTTCGGCCCCGGCCCGTGGCCGCTGGCGGGCTTGTACGCTGGCCTGGGCCGCCGCCACGGCGGCGGCGCTGAGCGCCTGCGCCAGCCCTGAATCCAGCGCCCCGGTGTCGCCCGCCGCCTGGCCCGCGCGCCTTGAGGCCCTGCTGCCCGCCGACGTGCTGCTGCTGGGCGAAAAACACGATGCCCCCGAGCACCAGCGCCTGCAGCGCGAGGCCGTGCAGTGGCTGGCGGCGCGCGGACAGCTGGCGGCCCTGGTGCTGGAGATGGCCGAGCGCGGGAACGGCACCACCGGCCTGCCCCGTGACGCCACCCCGGACCAGGTGCAGGCCGCCCTGCAATGGAAGGACGCCGCCTGGCCCTGGCAGGCCTATGGCCCCGTGGTGATGGCCGCCGTGGCCGCCGGCGTGCCGGTGCTGGGCGGCAACCTGCCGCGCGCGGATATGCGCGCGGCGATGGGCGAATCCGCGTGGGACCGGCACCTGCCCGCCGCCGCGCTGCAGCGCCAGCACGAGGCGCTGCGCGAGGGCCACTGCGGCCTGCTGCCCGAGGCGCAGATCGCCCCCATGGCCCGCATCCAGATCGCGCGCGACGCCAGCATGGCCCGCACCGCGCGGGAGGCCCTGCGGCCCGGCCAGACCGTGCTGCTGGTGGCCGGCGGCGGCCATGTGCTGCGCAGCCTGGGCGTGCCCACGCACTGGCCCTCGGATCTCAGGTCAAAGGTGGCCCTGGCGCAAGCAGGCAAAGCGCAGGAAGCTATCAAAAACGAAGCAGATGCGGTGATCGAGACCCCCGCCCCGCCGCCCCGAGACCATTGCGCGGAACTGCGCCAGCAATGGGGCCAGGGCGCGCGCACGGGCGGCTGACGGCGGCGGGGCGAGCGTTCAGCGCGGCTCGCCACGCTCCCGCAGCAGCGCGGCGAACCCGTCGGCGGGCAGCGGGCGGCTGCACAGGTAGCCCTGGTAGGCGTCGCATCCGCGCGCCTTCAGGAAGGCCAGCTGGCCCTCGTCCTCCACCCCCTCGGCCAGCACCGACAGCCCCATGCTGTGCCCCATGGCGATGATGGCCGCGCTGATGGCCATGTCGTCCGCGCTTTGGGGGATGTCGCGGATGAAGCCCTGGTCGATCTTGAGCACGTCGATGGGAAAGCGCTTGAGCTGCGCGAGCGATGAGTACCCCGTGCCGAAGTCATCCACCGCGATCCGCACGCCCACGCTGCGCAGCCGCATCAACACCTGGCGCGCCTCCTCGGTGCGCTCGGCCAGCGCGGACTCGGTGATCTCCAGCTCCAGCAATTCGCTGGGAAAGCCCGAGTCGGCCAGCGCCGCCGAGGTGCACCCCGCCAGGTCGGTCAGGTGGAACTGGCGCGGCGACACGTTGACGGCCAGCGTCAGGTCGGGCAGGCCCTCGGCGCGCCACTGCTGGCCCTGGCGGCAGACCTCGCGCAGCACCCATTCGCCCAGCGGGCCGATCACGCCCGAGGTCTCGGCCACGGGGATGAAGCGCGCGGGCGAGATCAGCCCCTCCTCGGGGTCGTTCCAGCGCACCAGCGCCTCGGCCCCCAGGATGCGCCCGCTGGCGATGTCCACCTGCGGCTGGTAGTGCATCTGCAGATGGCCCTGGGCCAGCGCCAGGCGCAGGCGCGATTCGAGCGCGAGCCGCTCGCGCGCGGCCTGGGTCATGGCTTCGTGGAAGAAGCACCACGCGCCACGGCCCCGGGCCTTGGCGCCGTACACCGCAGCGTGCGCGCCCTGCAGCAGCAGTTCGGTGGTGGCGGCGTGTTCGGGGAACATGCAGATGCCCACGCTCACGCCGGCCACCACCTCGAAGCCGTCGGGCGAGCGCCAGGGCTCGGCCACGGCGGTGATGAGGTGGCGCGCCACGGCCGCAGCGCCGTCCGCATGGCGCAGGTGGCGCGCCACCACGGCCAGCTCGTCGCCGGCCAGCCGCCCCAGCACGTCGCCGGGCCGCAGGGCCGACTGCACCTGCCGCGCGATGTGCTTGAGCACCTCGTCGCCCGTGGTGTGGCCGTAGCTGTCGTTCACGTCCTTGAAACGGTCCAGGTTGAGCAGCAGCACGGCGATGTGCTCGCCGCTGGCGCGCGCCTCCTGCACCACCTGCTCCAGCTGGTGGCCGAACCAGGCGCGGTTGGACAGCCCCGTGAGCGCGTCGTTGTGCGCCAGGAATTCCAGCTGCCGCTGGTGCGCCTTCTCCTCGGAGATGTCGGTGAACATGCACACGTAGTGCGTGACCTCGCCCGCCGGGTCGCGCACGGCCGACAGCGACATGTGCTCGGGGAAGACCTCGCCGCTCTTGCGCCGGTTCCAGATCTCGCCCTGCCAGTGGCCCGTGCGCCGCAGCGTGCTCCACAGGGCCTCGTAGAACGCCTTGTCGTGCCGGCCGGACTTGAACACGCGCGGCGTCTTGCCCAGCAGTTCCTCCTCGGTATAGCCCAGGAGCCGTGTCACGGCCGCGTTGGCGGACAGGATGCGGCTGTGCGCATCGGTGACCACCACGCCCTCGATGGTGTTGTCCACCACCGTGGCGGCCAGCCGCTGGCGGGCCTCGCTGGTCTGCAGCGCGGCGCGCGCGGCCTTGATCTCGTCCAGGTCCTGCACCACGCAGACCAGGTGGGCGGGCTCGTCGCCCGCTTCGGGTATCTGCGTCACGGTGCACAGCACCGGCACCCCGCGCGTCCCGCCGGGCCGCCGGCACTCGCGCTCGTCCACGCAGTGGTCGATCTCTCCCGCCAGCAGGCGCACCAGCTGGGCGGTTGCCCCCTCGGGGTCGGGGGACTGCATCACATCGTGGAAATTGAGGTGGCGCACCTGCGCCAGGGACACGCCCAGCAGCTCGCACAGGCGCTCATTGGCCCAGAGGAAGCGGCCGTCCGGCGCCACGCGCGCGAAACCCGCGGGCGCATGGCGCACCACCTGGGCCAGCTCCCGGGCCATGGCCCAGCGCACCTTCTCGGCGTAGCGCATGCGCCGCAGCATGCACCAGGCGAGCACGCTGGTGGCCAGCACATAGCCCCAGCCTTTCCAGGTCTGCCAGTGCGTGAGCTGGGCCGGGTCGGTCACCCAGCGGGCCAGCAGCGCGTCGCCCGCGAACACCCAGGCCACCCCGAGCACCAGGTACAGCAGCATCCCCCGCCAGGGGGCAAGACGCGGGGCATCGCCCGGATTGACCATCGATTCCCTCGTTCCTTGGGCGCCTGTAGCCATGCTGCGACAATTGGGCAGCTATGACGACCAACGCCTACATCCTTACTCTGTCCTGCCCCGACCGCCTCGGGCTGGTGCACGCAGTCTCCGGCTTCCTGCTGGAGCACGGCGGCAACATCGAAGAAGCCGCCCAGTACAACGACCACGCCACCGGCCTGTTCTTCATGCGGGTGCAGTTCGCCTGCGACCAGCATGACCACGCCACGCTCAAGACCCGCCTGGCCAGCTTCGCGGAGCCCCACACCATGCGCTGGAGCCTGCACGCCACGGCCGCCCCCATGAAGACGGTGCTCATGGTCAGCAAGGAAGGCCATTGCCTCAATGACCTGCTGTTCCGCTGGAAAAGCGGCCTGCTGCCCATCGACATCCGCGCCATTGTCAGCAACCACCGCGACTTCTACCAGCTCGCGGCCAGCTACAACGTGCCGTTCCACCACATCCCGGTGACTGCCGCCAGCAAGCCGCAGGCCGAAGCGAAACAGTTGGAGATTATCGAGGCCGAAGGGGCCGAGCTGGTGGTGCTGGCGCGCTACATGCAGGTTCTTTCTCTTGATCTGTGTCAAGCTTTGGCCGGACGGGCGATCAACATCCACCACAGCTTCCTGCCCAGCTTCAAGGGCGCCAAGCCCTATTACCAGGCGCACGACCGGGGCGTGAAGCTCATCGGCGCCACCGCGCACTACGTGACGGCCGACCTGGACGAAGGCCCGATCATCGAGCAGGACGTGGCCCGCGCCGACCACACCGACACGGTGGAAGACCTCACGGCCCGGGGCCGCGACACCGAAAGCCAGGTGCTGGCCCGTGCCGTGAAGTGGCACAGCGAGCACCGCGTGCTGCTCAACGGCCACAAGACCGTGGTTTTCCGCTAGCCCGTTCTGCCCCATGGCCACGGCAGCTCCGTCCTCCTTCCTCAGCAGCGCGGCACGGCGCATCCCGCCGATACAGTGCCTGCTGACGTTTGAAGCCCTGGCCCGCCTGCGCAGCGTGACGCAGACGGCGGACGAGCTGTGCGTGACGCCCAGCGCGGTGAGCCACCGGGTCAAGCAGCTCGAACAGATCCTGGGCGTGCGGCTGTTCGGGCGGGCCGATTTTTCGCTGACCACCGAGGGCAGCGCCTACCTGGCCCACGTGCGCGAGGGCCTGGGCGCGCTGCAGCGGTTTCCGGGGGCCGCTGCGGCGCCCGGGCGCCGGCGGCTCAAGCTGGCCGTGACGCCCACGTTCGCGCGCACCATCCTCATTCCGCGCCTGCGCCAGTTCACCGAGGCCTACCCCGAGATCGACCTGGCGCTGCAGGTGTCCATCCCGCTGCTGGACGTGGTGGCCGAGGACGCCGACCTGATGGTGCGCTTTGGCCCCGGCCACTACGCCGACGTGGAGCATGTGGAGCTGGCCCGCGACGTGGTCACGCCCCTGGCCTCGCCCGCGTTCGTGCGCGAACACGGCCCGTTCGACCGGCCGGAGGACCTGGAGGGCGTGCCCCTGCTGCGCAGCCCGCTGGAGCCCTGGCGCACCTGGTTTGCCGCCACGGGCCTGGACTGGGCCGAGCCCAGCGAGGGCTCGCAGTTCAACGACATCGGCCTGATGTGCGACGGCGCCGCCGCCGGCATGGGCGTGGCGCTGGTGCGCCTGAAGCTCGGGGCCCCGTGGCTGGAGAACGGCACGCTGGTGCGCCTGTTCGACACCGATACGACCAGCCCCCACGCACACTACCTGTGCTGGCGCACGGGCACCATGGACCGCTGGGAGTGCGCGGCGTTCGCCGAGTGGCTGCGCAAGACCATGGCCTGAGCCCTCGCCGCATTCAAGGCCATTCTGGCCTCCAGCGCTTACCTATAAAGCGCCAATAGCTATACATTTTATAGCATCCCGGATCCACCCTACCCTCCCCTGTGGCGCGCAGGGTTCCAGATTCACGCAGCCCGCCTGACGCCGTCACCCGGCACGCGCCTCTCGCCTGTCCTGTCTCTTGACCTCTCCACCATCTCACCACGCCGTGCCACAAGACGCCCACTTCAAGAAGAGATACCCCACGCTGGAGCAGAACGCGGTGCTCAACGCCACGGCGAGCGCGGTGCTGGTCAACGCGCTCGCGGGCACGGGCAAGACCACCACCCTGGCCATCAAGGCCGCCGACCTCCTGCGCACCCAGGGCGCAAGCCGCATCCTGATGCTCGCGTATTCGGAGGCCGGGCTGGCCGCCATTGCGCAGCGCCTGGAAAAGCTCGTTCCGGCCATTCCGCGCCAGGTGCAGATCATGACCGTGGAGCAGCTGTGCGCCACCGTGCTCAAGGAACAGGGCGACGAGCTGGTGCGTGTCACCGAGCCCCTGCAAAAGAACCTGCTGGTCCGCCAGGCCCACACCGCGCTGCTCCAGGACCCGGCGCTGGACAGGGCGCCCGAGGCCGGCGACTTCCTGTCGCGTGAACTGGACGTGCAGGCCTTCGCCGACTTCGAGGCCCGGGCCAAGCAGCAACTGCTGCTGCGCGACATGGACCGCTCGGACCTCGGCGCCCTGCCCTACTGCCGCGAGCACCAGCTCGACTACGGGCTCTACCAGCTGCTGGTGAAGTACGAACGCCTGCGCCGGGGGCTGAACCACGAGCCGCATTTCTACGCACCGGGCGACTGCACGTATGAAGTGGCCACGCAGCTCGGGGAGCTGGATTTCGGCGATGCCTTCGCGCCGCTGCAGGGGCGCTTCGATGCGGTGCTGTTCGATGAGCTGCAGGACCTGGACGAAGCCGCCATGCTGGTGCTGCGGCATCTGGTGCAGGGCGGCAACGGTCTGTTCGTCGGCGCGGGAGACTTCAACCAGCACATCCTGCCCGGCGCGTTCTCCGTCTTCGGCGACAGCCTGGCCCGCATCCGGCAGGAGCTGCCCGCGGACACCCAGGTGGTCGCCCTCAACACCACCTACCGCTTCGGCAACGCCATCTGCCAGGGGCTGAACCCCCTGTTCGGCGTGGAATTTGCCGCGCACTACCCCACCAAGCCCTCCGCGTTCGAGCGGCGCAGCTACACCGACGACGAGGATTGCGCCCGGCAACTGCTGGCGATCCACGACGCCGTGCTGCACCAGCAGCCCCCCGCGCCCGGCGGCACCACGCCCCCTCCTTGCCTGAACGTGGTGCTGCGGTCGCCGGAAGACTCCATCCTGCTGGAATGGATGTTCGCCCACGAAGGCGTGCACTACGCCTGCTTGGGGCTGAAGCGCTTCTACCAGCGCCGCGAGATCGCCCTGGTGCTGGCCATCATGGGGGCCATGCAGGGCTGCGGCACCGGCGTGCGGCTCACGCAGGGCATTCTGAGCAGCGCCATGGAAGGCCTGCTGCGCTACGTACGGCGCGGCAGCCAGCCGGACCAGGACGTGCTGGCCAACGGCGCGTTCGACATGCAGGCGCTGGTGGAGGACTCCCCCGTCGAAATGGACACCCGCGCCGTGGCGGCGGAACTCATCGGCAGGCAGGACCTGGTGCGCCGGTTTCTGGTGCGCGCCAGCTTCAACCCCCAGGCCCCGGTGGCGTCCCCCGTGTGCGAACAATTGCTGGCCTTGCCCCCCGAGGCCTGCGCCGACGCGGGGCAGCTGTGCGCGCACCCGCTGGTGCACCGCTTCTTCGCGCAGGCGCCCATCAGCCCGCAGGAGCTGCGCTACTGCAGAGACAGCCTGGCGGCGCTGGCCCGCATCTGCGCCGGCTTGTCCGTGGACGAATTCCTGGGCCGGCTCACGCTCATGGTGCAGGCCAGCATCCACCAGCACACCCAGCAGGAAGCCTCCAGCCTGCAGCTGCTGACGGTGGAGCGCTGCAAGGGGCATGAATACGACCATGTGGCCGTGCCCCTGGTGGAGCGCGGGCGCTTTCCGCGCAGTGCCGCCCGGCAGGAGGCCTATCGCGAACGCAACATGCTGTATGTCGCCATGACGCGCGCCAGCAAACGCCTGTGGCTTCTGGAAGGCAGCCAACGCCCGGTGAGCCCCGGGCCAGTGTGAGGAGGATGAGGGTGAGGAGGGGGGCTGCGGGCCGCCCACCGGCCCAATTCAAGACAAAGGAGCCTCCAGCGCTTTGCCCACATGCGCCAGCCGCTCATTGATTGATAGCAAACGGCCACACCCAGGCCATTTCACAGACCGCTGCAAGAAAACTCACGCTCCCGCGCGCGGGCTTCCTCTACAGTGGCGGCCATGAACACTGCCGCCGAACCCACCACAGCCCTGTCCGAACGCGCCGCACGCCAGGCCGAGGTTGTCCAGGCCCTGAGCCGCGTGGTGCCCGCGCACGCGCTGCTGTGGCACGCCGAAGACACCACCCCCTACGAATGCGACGGCCTCACCGCCTACCGCCAGCGCCCGCTGGTGGTGTGCCTGCCCGAAACATACGAGCAGGTGCAGGCCGTGCTCAAGGCCTGCCACCACCTGCAGGTGCCCGTGGTGGCGCGCGGCGCGGGCACGGGCCTGTCGGGCGGCGCCATGCCGCATGCCCTGGGCGTCACGCTCTCGCTCGCCAAGTTCAACCGCATCCTCGACCTCGACCCGGTGAGCCGCACGGCCGTGGTGCAGTGCGGCGTGCGCAACCTGGCCATCAGCGAGGCCGCCGCGCCCTACGGCCTGTACTACGCGCCCGACCCCAGCAGCCAGATCGCCTGCACCATCGGCGGCAACGTGGCAGAGAACTCGGGCGGCGTGCACTGCCTGAAATACGGCCTCACGGTGCACAACGTGCTCAAGGTGAAGGGCTTCACGGTGGAAGGCGAGCCGGTGGAGTTCGGCAGCGATGCGCTGGACACCCCTGGCTACGACCTGCTGGCCGCCGTGATCGGCAGCGAAGGCATGCTCGCGGTGATCACCGAGGTGACGGTGCGCATCATCCCCAAGCCCATGCTGGCGCGCTGCATCATGGCCAGCTTCGACGACGTGCGCAAAGCGGGCGACGCGGTGGCGGCCGTGATCGCCGCCGGCATCATCCCCGCCGGCCTGGAGATGATGGACAAGCCCATGACCGCCGCCGTGGAAGATTTTGTGCACGCAGGCTACGACCTCGCGGCCGAAGCCATCCTGCTGTGCGAAAGCGACGGCACGCCGGAAGAGGTGGAAGAAGAAATCGGCCGCATGAGCGACGTGCTGCGCGCGACGGGTGCCACCGCCATCTCGGTCAGCCAGGACGAGGCCGAACGCCTGCGCTTCTGGAGCGGCCGCAAGAACGCCTTCCCCGCCAGCGGCCGCATCAGCCCCGACTACATGTGCATGGACTCGACCATCCCGCGCAAGCGCCTGGCGGACATCCTGCTCGCCATCCAGGAGATGGAAAAGAAATACCAGCTGCGCTGCGCCAACGTGTTCCACGCGGGCGACGGCAACCTGCACCCGCTGATCCTGTTCGATGCGAACGATGCCGACCAGCTGCACCGCTGCGAACTGTTTGGCGCGGACATCCTGGAGACCAGCGTGGCCATGGGCGGCACGGTGACGGGCGAGCATGGCGTGGGCGTGGAGAAGCTCAACAGCATGTGCGTGCAGTTCACGGCCGAGGAGAACGCGCAGATGTTCGGGCTCAAGCACGCGTTTGACCCGGCGGGGCTGTTGAATCCGGGGAAAGTGATTCCCACGCTGAACCGGTGTGCGGAGTACGGGAAGATGCTGGTGCGCGGGGGGGCGATCAAGCATCCGGATTTGCCGAGGTTTTGAGGACAGCGGCCCCACCTGCCCTGTTTGTTGACTAAGTCGAAGTTAGCATTCCGGTCAGTAAGATCGCTTGAATCGCTTTCAGACCAGGAAAATCTTGAGCTTTGACACACTGTTGCTTATCTGCTTTGCCCTCGCGTTGGTTCAGTGGATCGTCATCGTCGTAAAAACGAAGAAGCATCGCAAGTTTCTTGATCAATTCAAGGCAAGCTCACACGCTTATGCGATGGCGCAACTAGCGCAGACCCATCCGCAGGACGCATTTTTGATCCGCGCGTGCTATGCGCTTTTTGGTGTTGAAGTAGCTGTGGCAACGCTCTTGAAGACGTTGTTTTATTAAGCCCCCAAAGGCGTTGAAGTTCGTTTCTGACTGAACACGAACGGTCGGTACGGAGCGATAGCAGCCGGCGAACCGCCGACAATCCGAACACCTATCCTCTGCCATTTTGACCAGATGCTCAGCGACTCCCCCTCCACCCTCCTCCAGTCCGGCAACGCCCTCGTCGCCCAGGCGCAAGCCGTAGCCACGCAAGACTTCGCCGCAGCGCGGGCGCTGTGGCGGCAGGCGGGAGTGTTGTTTCAACGGGCGCATGACGCCGACCCCACTCAACATGCTGCTGCGTTTCGCCTGGGGCAGGCGTGGGTCGCAGAGGCCCATGCGCTGCAGAAAGAAGAATCAGAAGACGCGGCCGCGATGTGGCGCCAGGCGGCGCTGCAGTGCGAGGTGGCCTTTGCGCTCGACCCGCACCATGCAGTGACGGCCATGCACATCGCCAGTTGCTACGCCTGGGCGCAGGACGCCGAGGCCAAACAGGCGTGGGCGCAGATTGCGCAGCATCTGCAGGAAGAACACGCGGCCAACATGGTGGCGGATCAGGCAGCACGCTAGCTGACGCAGCCCAGCCGCGGCCGAGCAACGCGATGGCCCGTGTGGCTGCTCGGCTCCCACCCCCTGCTGGCTGCGCCTGCGGCGGGGCGGTTGCGGGGTGGCATGCGCGTCGGAGCGCGCATGCCTCGTGAACTGACTCGCCGTGGTTGTCCGAGCGGCGCGCCGCAGGCGCAAAGCGAGTTCCACGGCGCACCCCGCAACCGCCCCGACGCAGGTTGCCCCTTCGCATCGCGAAGGGGTCGCAGACTGGGGGTCGCCTTTTCTTTGGTGACTTTCTTTTGGCGAAGCAAAAGAAAGTTACTCGCACGCCGGGCGACTCCCGGCCTCCGCCCCCAACACCAGCAAGCTTGCCAACCAGTACGCCCCGGCTTCGACAAGCTCAGCCCGAACGGATGGAGTGGCGCCCTGGCTTCGGCAGGCTCAGCCACCCGCCACCGCCCGCCAAATCTCCCCCGCGTGCGACACCGCAAACAGCACCAGCCCGATCAACCCGCCCACCACCGTCCCGTTGATCCGGATGTACTGCAGGTCCTTGCCGATGTTCAGCTCGATCAGCCGCGTCATCTCTTCGGTGTCCCAGCGCCGCACCGTGTCCTCGATGTGCTGCGCCACGAACTGCGACACCTCCGGCGCCAGGCCCCGCACCCACCGCTCCAGCCGGTCATTGAGCGACTGCCGCAGCGCCGCATCCCCCGCCAGCGACTGGCCCAGCCACTGCCCCAGGTTGCGCACCTGCCGCGCCAGCACCGAATCCGCGTCGGACAGATCGCGCTGCAGCGCCCCGCGCAGGTCCTGCCACAGCGCCTGCACATAGCCACCCACCGTGGCATCGGTCTGCAGCCAGGCGCGGATCTCTTCGCCCTTGCGCGCCCAGTCGGGGTCGCCGCGCAGGCGCCCGATGAAGCGCTGCACCGCCGCGTCGAACTGCGCGCGCAAGGCGTGCTGCGGGTTGGCGGCCACATCGGCCATCACGCTCTCCAGCGCGCGCGCCAGCAGGGCCGAGCCCTTGTCGCCCAGCCAGTCGCTGGGCAATAGCCTCTCGGTGCGCGGGTGGTCCTTCTTGAGCCAGGCCACGATGGTCTGCGCCACCCAGGCACGGGTCTGCTCGTTCTGCAGCAGCTCGATGAGCTTGCCCAGCACGTCGTCCAGCAGCGCCTGGTGGCGGCCGTTGTGCGTGAGGGTGTCGAGCACCGCCGCCAGGGCCCGCGACATGTCCACCTGCCCGATCAATGCGCGCGCCGCCTTCTGGATGAAGCGCTCCACCTGCGCGTCCTGCACCGTCTCGAGCGCGGCCGACGCCAGGCGGGTGGCCTGGTGGCCCAGGAGCGCGGCGTTGCCGGGTGCCGTGAGCCACTGCGCCAGCCGCTCGGCGGGGTCGTGCCGGCGGATCAGCGCCACCAGCGAGGGCACGTCCAGGAACTTGTCGCGCACGAAGACCGCCAGGTTGCGGCCGATGCGCGCCTGGTTGCGCGCGATGACCGCCGTGTGCGGGATCGGCAGGCCCAGCGGGCGGCGAAACAGCGCCACCACCGCGAACCAGTCGGCCAGCGCGCCCACCATCGCGGCCTCGGCCACGGCCTTCAGGCAGTTCAGCCACAGGCCCCGCTCCACCACGCTGGTGGCCACGAACACGGCCGACACCAGCACCAGCAGCCCGAGGGCGTGGCGCCTCGCACGTTGCAGGGCAAGGGCTTGTGGCAGCGGTTCGGATTCCGGGGTCATGGCATCGGACATGCAGCATGCGGGCGGGCGGGGCGGCCGGCCGGCGGGGGATTCAAGATGCATTCACCCTACCATGCCCGGCCCCGGCGCATGCCCCGTCTCCACTCGCGCCCCGGCCGTCCAGGCGCACCCACTGTCATTCGCGGGGCGCGGGCTCCCTGGCCAGCATGCCGCGCGCGGCGCGCTCCTCCTCCCGCAGCTCCCGCAACCGCCGCACGTTCGCCAGGATCATCTGCCGCTGGGCGGGCGTCAGGATGAGTCGCTGGCGTTCACGGTCGTCCACGGGCGGGGCGGGCACCACTGCCACCGCCGCCACCGGCCGGGCGCCGTCCTGCGAACAGCCCCCCACGGGGTGGTCCCGCCCTGCGCAGGGCGGCAGCGATCCTTCGCGGGGGTGGCGGGGGCCGCTGCTGCACACGTCCCGGCCCCCTGTCAGTGCGGCAGCCCGCGCACCGTGGGCGTCACCGCCGCGCAAGTACATGGGTGACTGTGGCGCAATGCAGAACCCCGCACAATGGGCCGGCGGCCGGGCCACCCGCGCGGCCGCCGCCCGCCCGGCAGGGCTGCCGCGCGCATGCAGGCACCGGGAAACCAGCCCACCCGCTCCCGCCGGGCTTCCCAGGTTTCCATCCTTCGGTGTTCGACAGCCACGCCACCCTCCTTGCAAGGCCGCTCGTTGCCCCTGAATTGGCGGGCAGACCCGCTACGTAACCAACGAGCAAATTAATTGCGTGACTATATACAAGAATCACTGCGGCTCCTGCGCGCCTTTTTAGTGTGACTGCATGCAGGATGCAAAAAGACAGTTTGCGGACCGGTTACGCAAGGCGATGATGGACGCAGGCTATGAACCCAGGCCGGCGGTGCTGGAGCGCGAGTTCAACACCCGCCACTGGGGCAAGCCCATGACGCTGCACGGCGTGCGCCGCTGGCTGCTGGGCGAGACCATGCCCGACCACAAGAAGCTCACCACCCTGGCCGAATGGCTGCAGGTGCCGGTGCAGCAGCTGGGCTACGGCGATGCAGAGCCCCTGCGCGTGCGGGAGCGGCAGGCGCAGTGGCATGCGGGCCTGGGCTACCAGGACCGCGAGCTGTTCGACATCTACCTGCGCCTGCCCGTGCCCAAGCGGCGCCTCGCGCGCGACGTGATCCTGGCGATCGCGCGCGCCCACGCGGCCGAAGAGGCCGAGCGCGAAACCCAGGCCTCCTAGGGATTCTCTGCACGAATGAATCACCGCGCCGTGTGCATCTGCGGTCTCGGGCGGTCCGCGGCGCGCACCTGCCGCCCGGTGCGTGCCGAGCCCCAGGCACCGCCACCGCGCCCGGCCACCACGAAAAAAAGCCACCCGCGGGTGGCTTTTTTTCAAGAGGCCCGCGAAACACGGACGGCGGCCCGGTTCAGCCGCGCGGGGCCACCTGGTCGAGCGCGGTGCTCAGGTGGCCCACCGTGCGGTCCACGTTGTGCCACTTCTCCAGGCCGAACAGGCCGATGCGGAAGGTCTTGAAGTCCGGCCCCTCGTCGCACTGCAGCGGCACGCCAGCGGCGGTCTGCAGGCCCACCTCCATGAACTTCTTGCCGTTCTGGATGCCGGGGTCGGTGGTGTAGCTCACCACCACGCCGGGGGCCTTGAAGCCCTCGGCCGCCACGCTCGGGAAGCCGCGCGACTCGAGCAGCGCGCGCACCTTGGCGCCCAGCTCGATCTGCTCGTCGCGCACCTTGGCAAAACCGTATTCACGCGTCTCGGCCATCACTTCGGAGAGGCGCACCAGCGCGTCGGTGGGCATGGTGGTGTGGTACGCGTGCTGGCCCTTTTCGTAGCCCTCGGCGATCTGCATCCACTTCTTGAGGTCGCACGAAAAGCTGCTGCTCGTGGTGCCGTCGATGGCCTGGCGCGCGCGCTCGCTGAGCATCACCATGGCGCAGCAGGGCGAGCCGCTCCAGCCCTTTTGCGGGGCCGAGATCAGCACGTCCACGCCGGTGGCCTGCATGTCCACCCACATCGCGCCCGAGGCCACGCAGTCGAGCACGAACAGCGCGCCCACCTCGTGGGCCGCGGCCGTCAGGGTGCGCAGGTAGTCGTCGCTCAAGATGATGCCGCTGGCCGTTTCCACATGGGGCGCGAACACGACCTTGGGCTTTTCGGCGCGGATGGTGGCCGCCACTTCCTCGGCCGGGCACGGCGCCCAGGGCGCCTGCGGGCCGCTGCCCTGCGGGCGCGCCTTGCACACCACGGAGCCGCCGCCCAGGCCCTTGTCGGCGTCGAAGATCTGCGTCCAGCGGTAGCTGAACCAGCCGTTGCGCACGATGAGCACCTTCTCGCGGTTGGCGAACTGGCGCGCCACGGCCTCCATGCCGAAGGTGCCGCTGCCGGGCACCAGCACGGCGGTGTGGGCGTGGTAGACCTCCTTGAGCGTGGCCAGGATGTCCTGCATCACGCCGGTGAAGCGCTTGGACATGTGGTTGAGCGCGCGGTCGGTGTAGACCACCGAAAACTCGAGCAAACCATCGGGATCGATATCGGGCAGCAGTCCGGGCATGGTGAAAAGTCTCCGTCAAACAGGGGCGCCGCCCCGGCGTGGGGCGGGCAAGGCGGGCCAGCTTAGCATGCAGCGCGCGGCCCGCGCGCTGCCCTACCAGGTGTCCACGAACCGGTGCCCGGGCGGCGCCACCTGCGCCGATGCCAGGCCCCGTGCCAGCCATGCGCGCGTGTCGGCCGGGTCGATCACCGCGTCGATCTCCAGCGTGGTCGCCATGTGCAGCGCCTCGCCGTTGGCGTACGACCTGGCCAGCAGCTTGGCGAACAGCGCGTCGCGCTCGGCGCCCTCGGGCAAGGCCTCCAGCTCCTTGCGGAAACCCAGGCGCACCGCGCCTTCGAGCCCCATGGCCCCGAACTCGCCCGTGGGCCAGGCCACGGTGAACACCGGCGCATGGAAGCCCCCGGCCGTCATGCCCATGGCGCCCAGGCCGTAGCCCTTGCGCAGCACCACGCTGAAATACGGCACGCGCAGGCTGGCGGCGGTGACGAACAGGCGGCTCACGTGGCGCACCTGGGCCGTGGCCTCCACCTCGGGGCCGACCATGAAGCCGGGCGTGTCCACCAGGCTCACGATGGGCAGGCCGTGCGCGTTGCACAGCTGCATGAAGCGCGCGCCCTTGTCGGCCGCATCGGCGTCGATGGCGCCGCCCAGGTGCAGCGGGTTGTTGGCCAGGATGCCCACGGGGCGGCCCTCGATGCGCGCCAGCGCCGTGTGGATGCCCGCGCCGAAGCCGGTGCGCAGCGGCAGCAGGCTGCCGTCGTCCACCAGGCCGGCCATCGCCGCGCGGGTGTCGTACACGCGCAGCCGGTTCTCGGGCACCACGGAGCGCAGGGCCCGTGCGTCCGGCGCCGTCCAGGCACCGGTGCGCCCCTGGAAGAACGACAGGTAGTGCCGCGCGGCCGCCACGGCCCCGGCTTCGTCATCGACCAGCACGTCGATCACGCCATTGGCATGCTGCACGCGGCTGGGGCCGATGTGCTCGGGCTTGAACACGCCCAGGCCGCCGCCCTCGATCATGGCCGGTCCGCCCATGCCGATGTTGCTGCCGCGCGTGGCGATGATCACGTCGCTGCAGCCCAGCAGGGCCGCGTTGCCCGCAAAGCAGCGCCCCGCCGCGATGCCGATCACCGGCACCTGGCCCGAGAGCGCGGCGTAGCTGGCGAAGGTGTGCACGTGCAGGCCGGCCACCACAGGCATGTCGGTGTCGCCCGGGCGGCCGCCGCCGCCTTCGGCGAACAGCACCACGGGCAGTTTCTGCGCCAGCGCCACGCTCAGCATGCGGTCGGTCTTGGCGTGGTTGCGCGCGCCCTGGGTGCCCGCGAGCACGGTCGCGTCGTAGGACATGACCACGGCGCGGGACTTCTCGGGCCCGAACAGCGCACCGTTGATGCCGCCGATGCCCGTGACCATGCCGTCGGCGGGCGTGTTGGCGATGAGGTCATCCAGGCTGCGGCGGCGCGTCTGCGCGGCGATGGCCAGCGTGCCGTATTCGATGAAGCTGTCCGCGTCGCACAGGTCGGCGATGTTCTCGCGCGCGGTGCGCCCGCCCTGGGCGTGGCGCCTGGCGATGGCCTCGGGCCGCGCGGCGTCGAACGTGAAGGCGTGGCGGTCCCGCACGCGCTGCAGGTCGGGGCGAATGGCATCCAGGTCCTGCTGCGCGCCCTGTGCGTCCTGGGCGAGGTCCGCCCCCTCCACGGCATCGAGCACCAGCAGCGGCTGGCCCTGCACGAGGTAGCCGCCCGGCACCGCGAGCAGCGCGCGCACGCGGCCCGCATTCGGCGCCAGCAGCATGTGCTCCATCTTCATGGACTCGAGCACGGCCAGCTCGGCACCCGCGGCCACCACGTCGCCCTCGGACACGCTCAGTTGCACGAGGCGCGCGGGCATGGGAGCGAGCACGGCGCCTTCGGGTGCGGGCGCTGACGGATTTTGGGGGTTTTGAGCGCTAGCGCTTGAATCATATGCGCCAGTAGCTATATTTTTGGTAGCAACCAGCAGTTCTGGCAGCACCGACTCCAGCCAGCGCGTGTGCACCTGCTGGCTTTCCATTTCGGGCCGCGCGGCCAGGGCCTGCAGCAGCGCGAGGTTGGTGGCCACGCCACCGATGCGGCACTCGTCCAGCGCGCGCCGCGAGCGGCGCAGCGCATCGGCAAAGCGCGGGCCGCCCGTGTGCACGATGAGCTTGGCCAGCAGCGTGTCGTAGTGCGGCGAGGGCGTGGCGCCCGCTGCGCCGTGCGTGTCCACGCGCACGCCGGGGCCGGTGGGAAGGTCGAAGCGGGTTAGCGTGCCGCTGCCGGGGGTGGCACCGCCCTGCGCGTCCAGCGTCTCGGCGTTGATGCGCCACTGCACCGCAAAGCCGCGCACGGCGGGCGGCGCGGCGGGGTCGAGCCCGATGTCTTGCAGCCTGCGGCCGGCCGCCAGCGCGATCTGCGCCTGTACCAGGTCCACGCCGGTCACCTCTTCGGTGATGGTGTGCTCCACCTGCAGGCGCGGGTTGCATTCGATGAACACGAAGGGCACGTCGCTGGAGGCCAGGTCCACCAGGAACTCGAAGGTGCCCAGGCCCTCGTAGGCCACCGCGCGCGCCATGGCCAGCGCGGCGGCGATGATGCGTTCACGCAGCGGCGCGGGCAGCGAAGGGCTGGGCGCGATCTCCACCACCTTCTGAAAGCGCCGCTGCAGCGTGCACTCGCGCTCGCCCAGCGCGACCACGTCCTGGCCGTCGCCCAGCACCTGCACCTCGATGTGGCGCGCGTTGGACATGAGCCGCTCCACATACACGCCGTCCACGCCAAACGCTGCCTGCGCCTCGCTGCGGCAGCGCGCGTAGGCGGCGGGCAGGTCGTCCTGCGCCTGCACGGCGCGCATGCCGCGCCCGCCGCCGCCGCCAATCGCCTTGATCACGATGCCGGCGCCGCCCTGCTGCGCGAAGAAGGCCTGGGCCTCCTCCAGCGACACCGCCGCCTGGGTGCCCGGCATGAGCGGCACGCCCTGCTGCAGCGCCAGCGCGCGGGCCTGCGCCTTGTCGCCGAACAGCGCGAGCTGCGCAGGCGTGGGGCCGATGAAACGCAGGCCGGCCCCGGCGCAGGCGCGTGCGAAGTCGGCGCGTTCGCTCAGGAAGCCGTAGCCGGGGTGCACGGCGTCGCAGCCCTGCGCCTGCGCGATGGCGATGATGCGCGCGCCGTCCAGGTACGCGGCGGGCCCGGTGGCGCCCAGGGCGACGGCGGTGCCCGCGGCCTGCACGTGCGGGCTGGCCGCATCGTCATCGGCAAACACGGCCACGCTGGCGATGCCCAGGTCATGAAGGCCGCGCACGGTGCGCAGCGCAATCTCCCCCCGATTGGCGACAAGAACTTTGGTGAACAGAGCGGGCGATGGCATGGGGTGTTGCTATGGTTGGTGGAGCTGCCAGCGCAGGATGGGCAAGCGCTGGAATCGTTTCTGGTTCAGAGGTCGCGCAGCAGGCGGCGCAGCACCTTGCCGGCGCCCGTGGCCGGCAGCGCGTCGATGAAGCGCACCTCGCGCGGGGCCTTGTAGGGCGCCATGTTCTCGCGGCACCAGGCCACCAGGGCAGCGGCGTCCACGTCCTGGCCGGGTTTCTTCACGATGAAGGCCCGCACCACCTCGCCCTTTTCCGCGTCGGGCACGCCGATGACGGCGGCCTGGGCCACGGCGGGATGCTTGATGAGCAGGGTCTCCACCTCTTCCGGGAACACGCTGTAGCCGGAGACCTTGATCATCTCCTTGAAGCGGCCGATGAAGGTGACGTAGCCGTCGGCATCGATCTTGCCCATGTCGCCGGTGTAGACCCAGCCGTCCCGCAGGGTCTTGGCCGTGGCCTCGGGCTTGTTCCAGTAGCCCTTGAAGTTGCCGGGGCCGTGGATGGTGATCTCGCCCACCTCGCCCGTGGCCAGCGGCGCGCCGGTGTCGGGGTCGACGATGCGCAAGGTGTTGCCCGGCACGGGCTTGCCCTGGGTGCCCCAGCGGATCGCGTCCACGGGCATGGCGGTATCCACCGTGTGGGTTTCGCTCAAGCCGTAGGCGGCCTCGTGCGCGATGCAATGGGGCGCGAACTGCCGCCACTGCTGGGCGAGCGCCTCGGTGAAGGTGATGCCAAAGCTCGTGACCGGGTTGCGGCGCAGCGCGCTCCAGTCCATGGCGCGCGCGCCCGGCACCTGCATGAGCGCGCCGTTCATGGGCGCAATGCTGTACCACCAGGTAATGCGATGGCGCTCCAGCGCCTGGGCCACGCCCAGCGGATCGAAGCGGTACAGCAGCACGGCCGTGGCGCCAGTGTAGACGGGCAGGTTCACGCCCATCACCATGCCGGCGATGTGGTACAGCGGCGCCACCGCGAGCAGCGTCTCCTGCTGCGTCATGCCATTGCAGTCGGCCGACGCGGCGGTCTTGAAGGTGGCGTTGCCGTAGCTCAGCATCGCGCCCTTGGGCAACCCCGTGGTGCCCGAGGTGTAGGTCATGAGCGAGACATCGTCCATGGACAGCGCCACGGGCGCGGGCCGCTGCCCGGTGCGCGTGGCGGCCAGGAAGTCCTCGCAACCCGCGGGGGCTGGCGCCATGGCGGCACGCATGGCCAGCAGCTCGGCGGGCGCGTCGATGCTGAGCGCGCCGTCGGGCAGCAGCTCGGCATAGCGCACCACGAACACGTGCCGCAGCGCCGTGCTGGCGCGCACCTTGTCCACCACGGGCAGCAGCACGTCGGCCGCGACGATCACGCGCGCCTGCAGGTCGGTGAGCTGGTATTCCAGCTCGTGCTCCTTGTTCAGCGGCCCGCAGGGGCAGACGATGGCGCCGATCTTCTGGATGCCGTAGTGCGCCATCACGTACTGCGGGCAGTTGTTCATGAACAGCGCCACGGGCTCGCCCTTGCCCACGCCCAGCGCCTGCAGGCGCGCGGCGAAGGCGTCGCTGGCCGCGTCGAGCTCTGCCCAGGTGACGGGCTGGCCGTACCAGAGGTACGCGGTGCGGTCGGGCGTTTCGCGCGCGTGGCGGCGCAGGTGTTCGTGCAGCGGCAGCTGCGGTGCGGTCTGTGGCATGGCGTTGTCTCCGAGGTGTCTGGAATCGCTGGTTCTAAGGGCTTGCTAAGGGTTTGCGATAGGCACCCCTGCCCGCCAGCGTCTTGCCAATATATACCGAGTGGTAGAACAATGCTACCCATGGGTATAAATCAACCGTCACACAAAGGACAGCCTGCCATGGGCCAGCAGCTCCCCATGCAGGCCAGCGGCCGGCAGAAAGCCGCCACGGCCGGGTCGGACGAGAAGCGCGAGCGCATCCTGCGCGCAGCAGAGGCGCTGTTCGATGCGCAGGGCTACGCCAACACCACCATCGAGCAGATCGTGCAGAAGCTGGGGGTGACCAAGCCCTTCGTCTACTACTACTTCCGCAACAAGCAGGAGATCTTCGAGACCCTGTCGTGGGCACCCGCCGTGGCGTGCTTCACGGCCATGGACTTCGCCGAGGACGACCCGCGCCCCGCGCACGTGAAGGTGGCCGAGGGCATCGACCGCCTGATCCGCGCCACGCTCGCGCACCACCCGTCGGCGTTCTTTCCGTACCGCGAACCCCAGGTGTACCGCCCCGAATACCTGGCCACCCAGAAGCAGCTGGCCAACCATTTCTACGACAAGCTCTGCGCCCTGCTCGAGGAAGGCCGCGAGGACGGCATGTTCGAGTTCCACGACACCAAGATCACCGCCCTGGCGGCCTGCAGCCTGCCGGGCTTTCTCTACAACTGGTACCGGCCGGACGGCCGCCTGTCGGCCGACGAAGTGGCGCAGGAGCTGTCCACCCTGGCCTACCGGGTGCTGGGCCTGCGCGCCCGGCGCCGGCCCGCGCGCTGAGCGCGGCGAGAGTCTTTCGCTCCCACACACCCCTCAAGGAAACCTAGCCACCATGCTGCTGTCACGACGATCCACACTGGCGCTGCTCGGCGCCACATCGCTCGGCCTGAGCCGCGCGCTGCACGCCTCCGCCCCTTTCCCGGCCAAGCCGCTGCGCTGGATCGTGCCCTACCCCGCGGGCGGCGGCTCCGATTTCATGGCGCGCACGGTGGGCCAGCCCATGTCGGCCGCCGTGGGCCAGAGCGTGGTGGTGGACAACAAGCCCGGCGGCAATGGCGCCATCGCCGTGGCCGATGTGCTGCGCGGCCCGGCCGACGGGCACACGCTCATCAACGTGGACAACGGCACGCTGGTCTTCAACCCGGTGCTGTACCGAAAGCTCGGCTACGCGCCCGACAAGGACCTCAAGCTCGTGACGCTGCTGGCGCGCGCCCCGATGATCCTGGTCGTGGGCCCCGCCTGCGACGCCAAGGACGCGAAGGAGTTCATCGAGCAGGCGCGGCGCCAGCCCGGCACGCTCAACTTTGGCTCGGCGGGCGCGGGCACGCCGCAGCACATGGCGATGGAGATGCTCATGCACCACGCCCGACTGAAGATGACGCACATCCCCTACAAGGGATCGTCGCCCGCGCTCGCCGACCTGGCGGGCGGGCAGATCCCGGCGGTGATGAGCGACTACGCGGCCGCGGGCGGCTTCCTGCAGGCGGGCAAGCTGCGCGCGCTGGCGGTGGCCGACAGCCGGCGCCACCCGCGCCTGCCCGATGTCCCCACGTTCGAGGAACTGGGACTCAAGGGCGTGGAGGCCACGGCGCTGGTGGGCGTGGCGGTGCATGCGTCCACGCCGGATGCCACCGTGCAGGCGCTGCAGAAAGCCATCGCCCAGGCCCTGCTGTCGCCGCAGACCAGCGCCCGGTACCGCGAGGTGGGGATCGAGCCCGTGGGCAACACGCCGCAGGAGTTCACGCAGATGATCACGGCCGAGGTGTCGCGCTGGCACCCGCTGATACGCAGCCTGGGCATCGCGCTCGACTGACGGGCCCAGCCTTCTCCCTCCCGCCGGGGTGGCAAGCCCGCCCCGGTCTCACCACGACAAGAAAGCGAGACAAGCACCATGCTGCGCCACCCCCTGACGCGTTCCCTCACGCCCCTGGCCGCCTGTGCGGCCCTGCTGTGCACCGCCGCCGCCTCCACGGCCTGGTCGCAGGAGACCTTCAAGGTCGCCTACATCGACCCGCTCTCGGGCCCCTTCGCCAACGTGGGCGAGCTCATGCTCACGCACACGCAGTACGCCATCGAGGACATCAACGCCAAGGGCGGCGTGCTCAAGGGCACGAAGCTGCAGTTGCTGCAGTTCGACAGCAAGCTCTCGGCCCAGGAGAGCCAGAGCGCGCTGCAGGCGGCCATCGACCAGGGGGCCAAGGCCATCGTGACGGGCGGCTCGGGCTCGTCGGTGGTCACGGCGCTGGTGCAGGCGGCGGCGCGCCACAACCAGCGCAACCCGGGCAAGGAGATCCTGGTGCTCAACCACTCCTCCATCGACCCCGAGCTCACCGGCAAGGCCTGCAACTTCTGGCACTTCCAGTTCGAGGCCAACACGGCCATGAAGATGAAGGCCATCGCCAACTACATCAAGAAGCAGCCGGACATCAAGAAGGTGTACCTGCTCAACCAGGACTACGCGCATGGCAAGCAGTGGGCGCACTACGGCCGCGAGATGGTGGGCCTGGCGCGCCCCGACATCCAGTTCGTGGGCGAGGCGCTGCACCCCATCGGCCGCGTGAAGGACTTCGCGCCCTATCTCGCCAAGGTCAAGAGCACCGAGGCCGACTCGGTCATCACCGGCAACTGGGGGCAGGACATGACGCTGCTGCTCAAGGCGGCGGGTGACGCGGGCTACAACCTGCGCTACTTCAACCACAGCGCGGGCTCCATTCCCGGCACGGTACTGGCGGTGTCGCAGGCCAAGCAGGGCCAGCTGACATGGGTGGCCGAATGGCACCCGGGCCAGGCCGACACCCCCAAGGTGGACGCGCTCGCCAAGGCCTACCAGGCCAAGACGGGCAAGGACTTCCTCGCGCCGCGCATCGAGATGACGCCGCGCTTCCTCGCCGCGGCCATCAACAAGGCACAGTCCATCGACCCGGTGAAGGTGGCCCGCGCGCTGGAAGACCTGACCATCGACTCGGTGGTGGGCCCCGTGCGCATGCGCGGCGAGGACCACCAGCTGCTGCTGCCGCAGGTGGTCAACACCATCGCGCCGGTGGACGGCAAGACCGTGAAGGTGGGCTGGGAAGGCACGAACTATGGCTTCCGCACCGATGCCGCCTACACCGGCAATGAGCTGGCGCAAGGCACGGACTGCAAGATGACCAGACCGTAGCCCCCCTGAGTCGCCTTCGGCGCCTTCCCCCCAGGGGGACGACGCCCTCGCTGCGGGGCGGCCCTGGCTCGGCGTCCCTGGCCTCGGCAGCGCCCATGTCGCCGGCCGAGCGCCTTGCGGCCGCAGGGGAGGCCAACGCGACTAACATGGCCGGTCTTTGCATTCATTGACCCGACCCACGAGGACCGCGCCCATGCCCGACTTTCGCAGCGACACCGTCACCCAGCCCACGCCCGCCATGCGCGAGGCCATGTTCAAGGCCCCGCTGGGCGACGATGTGTTTGCCGACGACCCTTCCGTGAACGCACTGCAGGAGCATGCGGCGCAGTTGCTGGGCTTCGAGGCCGCGCTGCTCGCACCGTCGGGCACGCAGACCAACCTGATCGCGCTGTGGGGCCACTGCCAGCGCGGCGACGAGGCCATCGTGGGCCAGAGCTGGCACACCTACCGCTGGGAGGCCGGTGGCATGGCGGTGCTGGGCTCCATCCAGCCGCAGCCGGTGGAGACGCAGCCCGACGGCACCTTGCGCATTGCCGACATCACCGCCGCCATCAAGCCCGACGACCCGCACTTTGCCCGCACCCGCCTGGTGGTCCTGGAGAACACGACCGGCGGCCAGGTGCTGCCGCCCGCCTACATCGCCGAGGTGGCCCATCTGGCGCGCAGCCGGGGGCTGGCGATGCACCTGGACGGCGCGCGCCTGTTCAACGCCGCCACGGCCAACGCGGCGCGCCACGGCACCGATGTGTACGACGAGGCGCGTTCGCTGTGCAGCCATTTCGATTCGGTGTCGCTGTGCCTGAGCAAGGGCCTGGGCGCCCCCGTGGGCTCGCTGGTGCTGGGCTCGCGCGACTTCATCCGCCAGGCGCGCCGCACCCGCAAGATCCTGGGCGGCGGCATGCGCCAGGCCGGCGTGCTGGCCGCAGCAGGCCACCATGCGCTGGAGCACCACGTGCGCCGACTGGCCGACGACCATGCGAACCTGGCACGGCTGGCCCAGGGGCTGAGCGATATCAACCAGCGCCATCCGGTGCTGCAGGGCAAGATCACGGTCCACCCCTGGCAGACCAACATCCTCTTCACCGACCTGCATGCGGATGTGGCCCCGGCCTTCACCGCCTGGCTGGCCGAGCACGGCGTGCGGGTGACGAGCAGCCTGTACGGCGTCGCCACGCGCCTGCGCTGGGTGGCGCATCTGGACGTGAGCGAGGCCGATGTGACAGCGGCGCTGGACTGCGTGGGGCGGTTCCAGCTACCGGGCTGATCGACCGGCTCATGCTTCAGGCGGGGTAAGTCCGACCTCCAAAAATGCCGGTGCCCACGCGCACCATCGTGCTGCCGGCGTGGATGGCGGCCTCCAGGTCGGCCGTCATGCCCAGCGAGAGCGTGTCAAAACGAGCCAAGCCTGGCTCGTTCAGGGCGCATATCTCGTCAAAAAGCGCTCGGGCGCGGGTGTGGATGGCCAACTGTGCTTCGAATTCAGGAGCCTGGTCCGGGATGCTCATGATCCCGCGCACCACCAGCCGTGGCAGTTTCGCGACAGCGCGGACCAGTTCCAGCGCGTCGGCCGGCGCCACGCCCGACTTGGTGGCCCCGCCATCGATGTTGACCTGAACGCATATTTGTAACGGCGCCAGGTGCTCCGGGCGCTGGGCCGACAGGCGCTCGGCGATCTTCAGGCGGTCCACCGTGTGGACCCAGTCGAAGTGCTCGGCCACCAGGCGCGTCTTGTTGCTCTGGATGGGCCCGATGCAGTGCCACTGCAGCGCCACGCCGGGCGCGGCGGCGCGCAGGGCGGCGATCTTGTCCACCCCTTCCTGGATGTAGTTCTCGCCGAAATCGCGCTGCCCGGCGGCCAGGGCCTCGGCCACGGCGTCGGCGCCAAAGGTCTTGGAAACCGCCAGCAAGGACACGCTGGCCGGGTCGCGCGAGGCGGCTGTGCACGCCTGCGCCATCCTGCCCAGAACCTGTTGGAGGTTGTTAGCAATCGTGGTCATAATGTTTGACAGCGTATCAAACGATAGAGGGATTCCGTGGACATTACCCAACTGCTCGCTTTCAGCGTCAAGAACAAGGCCTCCGACCTGCACCTTTCCGCAGGCCTGCCGCCCATGATCCGGGTCCACGGGGATGTCCGCCGCATCAATGTCGATGCGCTCGACCACAAGACGGTGCATGCCATGGTGTACGACATCATGAGCGACTCGCAGCGCAAGACATATGAAGAGTTCCTGGAGGTCGACTTCTCGTTCGAGATCGAAGGCTTGGCCCGCTTTCGCGTCAACGCCTTCAACCAGAACCGTGGCGCGGCCGCCGTGTTCCGGACCATTCCCTCCAAGATCCTCACGCTCGAGCAGCTCAATGCGCCCAAGATCTTCGGCGACCTGGCCCTGAAGCCTCGCGGTCTGGTGCTGGTGACCGGCCCCACGGGCTCGGGCAAGTCCACCACGCTGGCCGCCATGGTCAACTACCTGAACGAAACCGAGTACGGCCACATCCTCACGGTGGAGGACCCGATCGAGTTCGTGCACGAATCCAAGAAGTGCCTGATCAACCAGCGTGAAGTCGGCCCGATGACGCTGTCGTTCGCCGCCGCGCTGAAGTCCGCGCTGCGCGAAGACCCGGACGCCATCCTGGTGGGCGAAATGCGCGACCTGGAAACCATCCGCCTGGCCATGACGGCGGCGGAAACGGGCCATTTGGTGTTCGGCACGCTGCACACCTCCAGCGCCGCCAAGACCATCGACCGGATCATCGACGTGTTCCCCGCCGAAGAAAAGGAAATGGTCCGCGCGATGTTGTCCGAGTCGCTGCAGGCCGTGATCTCGCAGACGCTGTGCAAGACCAAGGACGGCTCGGGCCGCGTGGCGGCGCACGAGATCATGCTGGGCACCAGCGCCATCCGCAACCTGATCCGCGAGGCCAAGGTGGCGCAGATGTACTCCACCATCCAGACCAGCAACAGCGTGGGCATGCAGACGCTGGACCAGAATCTCACCGACCTCGTTCGCCGCAACATCATCAGCCCGGCCGAGGCGCGCGCCAAGGCCAAGATCCCCGAAAACTTCCCGGGCTGATCCGCGCGCGGCACCCATGTACCCTGCGGCCCGACGAGCTGCCGCACACCGGAGCACTGTATGAAAGGCATTCTGAGCCTTCTGAAAATGAAAACCCGCGGCGGCAAGCCCATGGAGGACAACACGGATTCGGTGCTGTTTTCCACGGCCTTCGCCGGCCAGGGCGTGGACGATTCGATGCTCGTGCCCTGGGAGGCGCGTGCCGTGGAAGTGGGCGCCAAGCGCCTGCCCACCAGCCGTGGCGGCAAGCTGCTGCAGGGCCTGTGGGCCAAGGACAAGTACATGGCGCACCTGGACAAGGACGCCGTGGAGCGCATGGAGCGTTTCTTCGAATTCGCGGCCATCCCGTCCAACCGCGACGTGATCCGCCAGGACGAATACGGCAACTTCATGGTGGTGCTGCTCACCGGCACCATCGCGGTGGACCGCGTGCAGCCCTGGGGCGAACAGCTGCGCCTGGCCGAGACCCGGCCCGGCGACATCCTGGGCGAGATGTCGCTGCTCGACAGCGGCATCCGCTTTTCGGCCTGCACCACGCTCACCGACTGCGAGATCGCCGTGCTGAGCGCCGAGGCCATGGACGACATGATGACCAAGGACCCGCAGCTCGCCGCCAGCCTGATCGCGCTGCTGGCCCGCAAGCTGTCGCTGCGCCTGCGCGTGGTGAGCGCCCGCCTGAGCGACAACCAGAAATGATGATGCGCGGATACCACCTGCACAACGACCACCCGACAGACGAACACCCCCGGGAGAAATTCTGATGGAACGCGATCAGGCCAGTAAATTCATCAATGACCTGCTCAAGTTGATGGTGAGCCGCAATGGCAGCGACTTGTTCATCACGGCGGAATTCCCCCCCGCGATCAAGGTCGATGGCAAGGTGACCAAGGTGTCGCCCCAGCCGCTCACGCCCAACCACACGCTCACGCTGGCGCGCGCCATCATGAGCGACAAGCAGGTGGCCGATTTCGAACGCACCAAGGAGTGCAACTTCGCGATCTCGCCCGCCGGCATCGGGCGGTTTCGCGTCAACGCGTTCATCCAGCAGGGCAAGGTCGGCATGGTGCTGCGCACGATTCCGCTCACGCTGCCCACCATCGACGGCCTGGGCGTGCCGCAGGTGCTCAAGGAAGTGACCATGACCAAGCGCGGCCTGTGCATCCTGGTGGGTGCCACGGGCTCGGGCAAATCGACCACGCTGGCCGCCATGGTGGACTGGCGCAACGAGAACTCGTTCGGCCACATCATCACGGTGGAAGACCCCATCGAATTCGTGCACCCGCACAAGAACTGCGTGGTGACGCAGCGCGAGGTGGGCCTGGACACCGACAGCTGGGAAGCGGCCCTGAAGAACACGCTGCGCCAGGCGCCCGACGTGATCCTGATGGGCGAAATCCGCGACCGCGAGACCATGGAGCATGCCGTGGCCTTTGCGGAAACCGGCCACCTGTGCCTGGCCACGCTGCACGCCAACAGCGCCAACCAGGCGCTGGACCGGATCATCAACTTCTTCCCCGAAGAGCGCCGCGCGCAGCTGCTGATGGACCTGTCGCTCAACCTGCGCGGCATGGTGTCCCAGCGCCTGATCCCCAAGCAGGACGGCAAGGGCCGTGCTGCGGCCGTGGAAATCATGCTGAACACGCCGCTGATCTCCGACCTGATCTTCAAGGGCGATGTCTCCGAGATCAAGGAGATCATGAAGAAGAGCCGCAACCTGGGCATGCAGACCTTCGACCAGGCACTGTTCGACCTGTACGAGGCCAACGTGATCAGCTATGAAGACGCGCTGCGCAACGCCGATTCGCTCAACGACCTGCGCCTGCAGATCAAGCTCAACAGCCAGCGCGCCAAATCGCCGGACCTTGCCTCGGGCACCGAGCACTTCGCGATTGTGTGACAACCCCCTGAGCGGCTGCGCCGCTTCCCCCTTTTCTCGCGCTGCGCGCGGGAAGGGGGACGACGCTGGTGGCCTGGCAAAGCCAGTTCCACGGCGTCCGCTGGCCTGGGCCGCGCCAGTTTCAAACGCTGCCCCCGTGGCGGCCTTTTTTTGCAAGAACCACTCCCATGCCAAGCACCAATCCCCGCAACTACGACGCAACCCCATCCCGCAAGGTCGCCTTCCTGGGCCTGGGCGTGATGGGCTATCCGATGGCCGGCCACCTCGCGCTGGCCGGGCATGAGGTCACGGTCTACAACCGAACCGCTACAAAATCCATAGCTTGGTGCGCGGAGTACGCCAGCGCCAAGGCGCCAGGGCATGCCGCAACGCCGCGCGAGGCCGCGGCTGGTGCCGACATCGTGTTCTGCTGCGTGGGCAACGACGATGACCTGCGCTCCGTCACCCTGGGAGCCGACGGCGCCTTTGCCGGGATGAAGCCGGGCGCGATCTTCGTGGACCACACCACCGCGTCGGCCGAGGTGGCGCGCGAGCTGTACGCAGCCGCCCGTGCCCTGGGCCTGCACTTCGTGGATGCCCCCGTCTCCGGCGGCCAGGCCGGCGCGCAGAACGGCCTGCTCACCGTGATGTGCGGCGGCGACGCGGCGGCCTTCGAGGCGGCCCAGCCCGTGGCCATGGCGTTCTCGCGCGCCTTCACGCTGCTGGGTGACAGCGGCGCGGGCCAGCTGGCCAAGATGGTCAACCAGATCTGCATCGCCGGGCTGGTGCAGGGGCTGTCCGAGGCGGTGGCGTTTGGCCAGAACGCGGGCCTGGACATGAAACAGGTGCTGGAGGTGATCGGCAAGGGCGCGGCCCAGAGCTGGCAGATGGACAACCGTGGCAAGACCATGGTGGACGGCAAGTTCGACTTCGGCTTTGCGGTGGACTGGATGCGCAAGGACCTGGGCCTGGTGCTCGACGAAGCCAAGCGCAATGGCTCGCGCGTGCCCGTGACGGCGCTGGTGGACCAGTTCTACGCCGATGTGCAGAAGATGGGCGGCAACCGCTGGGACACGTCGAGCCTGATCAAAAGGCTGACATAGCCCCCTGGGTCGCCTGTGGCGCCCCGGGGTGGCACGCGCCAGAGGCGCTCGCGGCCTCTTCGGCCTGGCGAAGCCGGCTCTGCGGGTGCACTCGCTTGTGCCGTGCCAGCTTCATGCCGCAACGCGCGATGCAGGGTCTCCAAGAAAAAATCCCGGTCCGCGTCATGCGAACCGGGATGTTTCCACTCAGGGGCTGTGCAGGCTATCGAGCCTGACCGCCCGCTTTCAACCGCCGGGCGATGCGCTGTTGTCGGTGGTCACTGGCGCGGGCTGCGGCGCGATGCGGCGCAGCTCTTCTTCCGAGACGATCTCGAACACGCGCACGACCTTGCTCACGCCGCTCACGCCCCGGGCGATCTCGGTGGCGCGGTTGGCCTCGCGCTGCGACACGCGGCCCATCAGATAGACGATGTTGCGCTCGGTCACCACCTTGAAGGAATTCGCCGAGATGTCCTGGGCGTCCACCAGGCTGGCGCGCACCTTGCCGGTGATGAAGGTGTCGTTGGAGCGCTGGCTCAGGCTGCTGGCGGGCATCACGGCCAGGTCATTGACGACCGAGCGCGTGTTCTCCACCTGCGACACGATCTGCTCGACGGTCTGGCGGTCCTGGGCGTTCGGCACCTCGCCGGTCAGCAGGGCCTGGCGGTTGTAGCTGGTCACGTTGACATGGGCGCGGTCGCCCAGGGTTTCGCGGATGCGGTTGGCGGCGCGCAGCTCGATGCCTTCGTCCTCGATCTGCGTGCCGGTCGTGCGGCGGTCCACGGCCATCACGCCGCCCACGACAGCGCCGCCCACGATCAACGGCGCGCAGGCCGACAGGCCCGTGACCAGCGCGGCGGCGGCCAGCACCGTGCACACGGTGCGCCGGGTACGTTTCAGGGTGGTTTGCTTCATAGGGGAATCTCCTGTTCGCCAAGTAACTGGGCGTCCACGCCATCGCTCAGGCAATGCAGCACCAGGGCATGGACTTCGCGCACGCGCGCGGCGCGGTCGTGCGGAACGCTGATCAACACATCGGTCTCGCGCAGCAGGGCGGCCAGCTTGCCGCCCGTGCGGCCGGTCAGCACCACCACGGTCATGTCACGCTCGTGGGCGGCCTCGGCGGCGGCCAGCAGGTTGGCGTCATTGCCGGTGACCGACAGCGCCAGCAGCACGTCGCCCGCCTGGCCCAGCGCTCGCACCTGGCGCGCAAACTGCTGCGCCGCATCGTGGCTGCCACCCGTGGCGGCCGTGAGCAGCGTGCTGTCGGAGGTGAGGGCCAGCGCGGCCAGCTCGGGCCGGTCGCGCTCGAAACCGGCCACGCAGAACGCGGCGAACTGCTGCGCCTCGGCGGCCGAGGGGCCGTTGCCGCAGGCCAGCACCTTGCCGCCGCTGGTCACGCAGGCCAGCACGGCCTGCACGGCGGCGGCGATGGGGTGGCTCAGAACCTGCGCGGCCTGGTACTTCAGGTCGGCGCTGTCGATGAAATGCTGTTGGATGCGTTGCTCAAGCATGAGGGCCCGATGATACCCGCCGCGTGTTACAGCTTTTGTAGCAAACCGTAGTTCCCTGCATGGCGCCGGCGCCAGGGATGGCGGCCACCGGGCGCGCGCCTACTGCGCATCGAAGGCGGCCTGCAGCCACTGCACGGACTCCTCGACCAGCACCACGTCGAAGCGGCAGGGCGGCGGGGAAGGCAGGCGCAGCAGGTAGTGCCGGGCCGCGAAAATGATGCGCTGCTGCTTGGTGGCGCCGATGCTGGCCCCTGCGCCGCCAAACGCGCGGCCCGCGCGGCTGCGCACCTCGACGAACACGAGCGTGCCGTCCCGTGCACGCATCACCAGGTCGATCTCGCCCCCGCCGCGCCCGGGCGTCCGATAATTGCGCTGCACCAGTTGCAGGCCCGCCGCCTGCAGGTGGGCCAGGGCCTGGTCTTCCGCCGCATTGCCGCGCTCGCGCGTGGTGGCGGGTTTGGCGGCCGGGCCAGGGGCTTCCGCCGGTTTTCTCTTTCCAAGGAATTTCATTGAGCGCATCTTTCGCTTCAGCCCAGGGCGCCGCGCGTGAAGCGGCGGCTGCGCAGCATTATCCCGAGGGCGCCCTGTACGTGGTGGCCACGCCCATCGGCAACCTGGCCGATATCACCCTGCGCGCGCTGCATGTGCTGCAGATGGCCGACACCGTGGCCTGCGAGGACACGCGCCATACGCAATCCCTGCTGCGCGCCTATGGCATCGACAAGGGGGCCTCGCAGCTGCTGGCCGTGCACCAGCACAACGAGGCCGAAGCCGCGCAGAACGTGGTGCAGCGGCTGCAGCAGGGCCAGCGCGTGGCGTACGTGAGCGACGCGGGCACGCCCGGCGTGAGCGACCCCGGCGCCCGGCTGGTGGCCGCCGTGCAGGCGACCGGCCTGCGCGCCGTGCCCCTGCCCGGCGCCAGCAGCATCACCACCGCGCTGAGCGTGGCTGGCGCCGTGGCCCACAGCACCGAACACGGCGGCTTCGTGTTTGCGGGCTTCCTGCCCGTCAAGAACGCTGAACGCGCCACGGTGATTGCGCAGCAGCTGGCCCATGAGCCCCGCTGCGTGGTGCTGCTCGAAGCCCCGCACCGCATCGGCGAACTGGCCCAGGCCCTGGCGGTGCTGGGCGATCGCCCGGTGACGCTGGCGCGGGAATTGACCAAGCAGTTCGAGGAAGTGACCACGCGGCCCGCCCATGAGCTGGCGGCGTGGCTGGACGGCGCCCCCCAGCGTTCGCGCGGCGAGTTCGTGGTGCTGCTGCACCCGGTGGCGGTGGCCAGCGACGATGGCTCCAGCCTGCGGGTGCTGCGCCTGCTGGTGCAGGAGCTGCCGCTGAAAACCGCCGTGCGCCTGGCCGCCGAGATCACCGGCGCATCGCGCAATGTGCTGTACGACACGGCCCTGGCATGGAAGCGCAGCGGTGCGGACGACGGGGGTGCAGACAGCGGCACCGCGGACTGATTCCGGCCCGGATTTCATGCCAAATTGGCCTCAGACCCTTGGCAGGAAAGCGCCAACAGCTACATTTTCAATAGCAAACCGACCCGCCACGGCGAGTACCGGCACCCGCCGGGGTGCGCGGCACCTCCCGCCGGACTCTCACCCCGACACCGCCAGCCCGGCCGCCACGCCGCCGAACAGGTCGCCTTCCACCTGGGGGGTGCCGGGAAATGCCGCCTTGAGGGCCTGGCGCAGCGGCCGCAGGGCCGACGAGCCGCCCGTGAGATAGATCGCATCGACCCCCTGCTGTCCCAGGCCCGCCAGCTGCACACATTCCTGCGCGCAGGCCACCACCTGTTCGAGGGGCTGCGACAGGAACCGCGCCAGCCCCTCGGGGGTGATGGATTCAGCCAGCCCGGCCTCGATCCAGTCCAGCGGCATGGGCGCATCGGCATCGCCCAGGGACGCGGCGATCTTGGCCTGCTCCACGGTGTTGGCCATGCGGTGCCCCAGGCGCTCGTGCAGCACCCGCATGAGCCGCGCGTGCAGCCGGGCATCTGAATAGTCGGTGCGCAGGTTCTGCGCGTCGCGCAGCGCGCGCGGCGAGTACAGCCACTGGATCAGGTGCCAGGTGGACAGGTCGAAGAACACCCGGCTGGGCACCTCGCGCCCCGCGGGGCCGGTGTGCCGAAATCCGAGCAGGGGCATCAGCAGGTCCAGGCTCAGCCGCCGGTCGAAGTCGGTGCCGCCCACGTGTACGCCGGTGGTGGCCAGCACATCGCTGCCGCGCTCGGCGCGCGCCATGCGCTGCGGCCCCAGCCGTACCACCGTGAAGTCCGACGTGCCCCCGCCGATGTCCACCACCAGCACCAGCGACTCGTGCGTGATGCGCTGCTCGTGGTCCAGCGCGGCGGCGATGGGCTCCAGCTGGAACGACACCTCGGCGAACCCCGCGTCCACCGCGGCCTGGCGCAGCGCATCTTCCGCCTGCTGGTCGCGGCCGGCGTCCCCGTCCACGAAATGCACCGGGCGCCCCATCACCACCCGGGCCGGCATGCCGCCCAGGTCATCGCGCGCCTTTTGCACCAGCATGCGCAAGAAGAGGCTGATGATGTCCTGGTAGCTCACCAGCTTGTTGTGCACCGCCGTCTTGTCCTGCAGCAGCGCGCTGCCCAGCAGGCTCTTGAGCGAGCGCATCAGGCGCCCCTCCGTGCCCGCCAGGTACTGCCCCACGGCATCCCGGCCAAAATGGGTGCGGTGGTCTTCCGCATTGAAGAACAGCGCGGTGGGCAGTGTGGGGGCGCCTCCTTCGAGCGCGATCATCCGCGCGGGCCCGGTGCCCTGGCGCACGGCCATCGCGGAGTTGGAAGTGCCAAAGTCGATGCCGAGGGTGGTGTCCTTCAGGAAGGGTGTCATGGGAGGTCAGAGAATCGGTGGCGAAGTCACTCTGCACGGCCGAACTGTCGTGCCCGGGCCGGCGAGTGGCGGCGGTGGCCGCGTGAACAGGGTGAATGGCATGCCGCGAGGCATGCCGGGGGAAACCGTCCGGCGCCCAGGGCGCCCATTGAAAAGAAAAGGCCCTTGATTCCTTCATCAAATCAAGGGCCTTCGGCGGTGCAGGCGGGTACCGGCACATCGGCCGCGCATTCACACGCCGTTGCCTGGCGTTGCCGCCGGGCCTGGTGCCTGCCACGGCATGGCGCCCTCGGATCGGCAGCGGCAGTGGGGCTCCCGTGGAGCCGCTGCGCAGGGCGGCATTGTCTCACGCTCCGCGCGCCCTCGGCCCGAAGCGGCATGCCGCCCCCGGCAGGTGCGCATGGAAACCGGCGACCGCCCGCCGCGGCCACCGGCGGGCACGGGAAAGGCAGGCCGTCAGCCCCGGGTGAGGCCCCGGCGCGCCGGGGCCGGCGCCTTCTTCGCCGGCGGCGGGGGCTGGCAATCGCTGCACTGGCCGTACAAGGTGATGTCGTGGCCGTCCACGGTGAAGCCCGGCGGGGCCAGGTGCGCGAAGCCGCCGGGGCATGCATGGATATCGAACACGCGGTGGCAGACCCGGCACAGGAAATGGTGATGGTGGTCCTGCCCCGCCATCTCGTAGCGGGCGCTGCTGCCGGGCAGGGTCACCGGCTCGATCGTGCCGTCCTCCATCAGCGCGCGAAGATTCCGGTAGACGGTTGCCACCCCCAGCGAGGGGATGTCGGCGCGTGCTGCCTCCAGGACCTCCTGCGGCGACAAGGGACGCCCTGCGGTGGCTATCGCGGCGTGGATTGCCGCACGCTGGCGGGTTGCTCGTTCCATGGTCGTGTTTCTTGGGGGGTCGGTGGGCTCCCGCGATTCTAGGGACTCGCCGTGCCCCACGGGACCGGCGGGCGGCGCGCCCTGAGGGGGCCCACAGAGCTCCACCATGCCATCTATTGGTTCCCCGCAAGGCCTCCAGTCGGTATATTCGACCTGGCCGATAGCAGCCAGCCAACGGATTCCTGATGTGCTGCACGATGCAGCAGGCATGGCGAACCCCGTCCTTCCGGTGCCGGCGTACTGTTCGATCCGGGTCCATCCGGCCGGGTCTCCTCACGGAAAGGTCAATACGGTGGCACGCTGGTCCAGTTTCGAAAGCAAGGTCGCCATTGCATTCGGCGCCGCCGTGCTGGTGGTGGCGGCGCTGGTGGCGGCCACCTGGCGGGTGGCGAACGATGCGTCCCAGACCGCGCTGATGCTCGCGCATACCCATGAGGTGCTCAACAACTTGGCCCGCACCCGTGGCTATACCCTGCAGATCGAGCTGGCCACGCAGAACTTCCGGCTCAGCGGAGACCCCGCCCACATCGCCGAACGCGACGACACCATCGCGCAGAGAGAGCGCACGCTGGAGAGGATCCAGTTGCTGACCGCCAGCAACCCCGACCAGCACCAGCGCTGGGGCCAGCTGCGGGAAATCGTGAACCAGCGGATGGTGATCTCCCGGCAGGTCGAGATGCTGCGCAAGACCCAGGGCCAGGAGGCCGCCAATGCCTTCGTGGCCACGGCGCCGCTGCGGGCCACGCGCGCACGCACCTACGAGCTGCTCGGCGACATGGACACGGCGGAGCGCCACCTGCTCACGCTGCGTGCCAACGCGCATGCCCAGGCACGGCAGAAACTGGTGGTGGCGGGCTCCATCGCCGCCGCGATGCTGGTGGCCCTGCTGGGCGCGACCTACCTGCTGATCCGCCGGCAGCTGCGCGAAACCGAAACCAGCCAGCGCGCGCTGGCGGACAGCGAAGAAAGCCTGTCGACCACGCTGCACTCCATCGGAGATGCCGTGCTGGCCACCGACACCGAGGGCCGCATCCTGCGCATGAACCCCGTGGCCGAGCAGTTGACGGGCTGGCCCATCGCGCTGGCCCGGGGGCTGCCGGTGGAAGCGGTGTTTCGCATCGTCAACGAACAGACCCGCGAGCCCGCCCTGGTGCCCGTGGCCGCCGCGCTTGCCACCGGCGAGATTCAAGCCCTCGCCAACCACACGTCGCTGCTCGCGCGCGACGGCACGGAATGCCCCATCGCGGACAGCGCGGCCCCCATCCGGGATGCCAACGGCCAGCTGCATGGCGTGGTCCTCGTCTTCCGTGACGTCACGGCAGAGCGCCAGGCCGAGCAGACCATTCGCGCGCAGAACATCCTGCTGGAGTCGCACGTCCGGGAGCGGACGACGCAGCTCAAAGAAAGCGAAGACCACCTGCGCAGCGTCATTGGCGCGGTTCCCGCGCTGATCGCGTTCGTGAGTGCCGAGCGGCGCTATGTGTATGTGAACGACCAGTACCGCCAGAGCTTCGCCCCGGAACGCGCGGACATCACGGGGTGCACGGTGCAGGAAATACTCGGCGACGAACGCTACGGCCAGGCCGCCCCGATGATCGACGGCGTGCTGGCGGGCACTCCGCAGGCCTATGACTGGCAGCCCTTCCCCGGGGTCTGGCAGGCCATCCGCTACCTGCCCAGGTTCGAGGCGCACGACAAGGTGGGCGGCTACTACGTGCTGGGCACCGACATCACGGACCGCAAGCACTTCGAGAACCGCATACAGACGCTCAACACCGAACTGGAGCAGCGCATACGGCAGCTGGAGCACGCGACCCGCGCCCTGCGCACCCTGAGCGCCGGCAACCGCACCATGCTGCGGGCCAGCGAGGAACAGGATCTGCTGGACAGCATGTGCCAGGCCATCGTCACGGCCGGCGGCTATGGCATGGCCGTGGTCTGGTACTGCGGCAGCCGCCCGGAGCTGCCCCTTGAACCCATGGCCGAATGCGGCTACCCCGGCGGCATGGACGCGCTGCGGCAGCTGGGGCTGGACCTGAGCGGCACGGCCCTGGGCCAGGGGGTCACCTCCAGCGCCATCCGGACCGAGGAGGTCTGCCTGGTGCGCAACATGAACACCGACCCCGGCCATGCGCCCTGGCACGGCAGGCCCCACGGGCCGAGATCCGGCATCTCGTGCCCGCTGCGGGTGGCAGGCCGGGTCATTGGCGCCTTGTCCATCTACGACCCGGAACCCGACACCTTTGGCGAGGACGAAATCGCGCTGCTCACGGAGTCCAGCGATGACCTGGCCTATGGCATCGCGACCTTGCGCTCGCGCGTCGAACAGGAGCGCGTGCAGGCCGCCATGCACCACTTCACCCGGCATGACCCGTTGACGGGCCTGCCCAATGCCCTCCAGTTCGAAGAGGCGCTGGCCGCCGCCATCCACGAAGGCGGTGAACAGCCGCGCTCGCTGGCGGTGCTGCAATTCAATATCGAGCGCCTGAGCGAAATCAACGAAGCGCTGGGCTTTGCGCACGGCGACGACATCCTGCGCGAGTTCGCACGGCGGCTGCAGCGCAGCGCCCCGCCATCGGCCCTGGTGGCCCGCCTGCGCGGCGATGAGTTCGCGGCCCTCTTGCCGGACAGCGACCTGCACGCCGCCCGCCACACGGTGAACATGCTGGAGCAGAACTTGTCACAGCCGATTTCGGTGGCCGGCATCGCGCTGGATGTGGTGGCCAAGGCCGGCATCGCGCTGTTCCCGGAGCACGGGCGAACCGTGCACGACCTGCTGCGCCGCATGGACAAGGCGGTTCACCAGGCCAAGAGAATGGGCGTGGACCACGTCGTTTTCATTCCTCAGCAGGAACAGGACCAGGCCGAGCGCCTGAACATGGCGGGCGAGCTGCGCCACGCGATCGACGCCGGCCAGCTGCGGGTCTACCTGCAGCCCAAGGTCGATTTCGCCAGCGGCCGCGTCTGCGGCGCCGAGGCACTGGTGCGCTGGCTCCACCCCCAGCGCGGCCTGCTGGCGCCCGGGGTCTTCATCGAACTGGCGGAGCACACGGGGCTCATCAAGCCGCTGACGGAATGGATGCTGGTGTCCGTGCTCGACATACTCCAGGCCTGGCAGCGCCAGGACTGCGCCCTGCCCATCGCCGTCAACCTCTCGGCGCGCAACCTGCGCGATGAGCAGCTGTTCGCCAAGTTCCGCCACTGGCAGCGCGAGCGCGGCGTGGCACGCGGGCTGCTGGAGGTGGAGATCACCGAGAGCACCGTCATGGAGGATGCGCAATACGCCATGGGCGTGCTCCACGCCCTGCGGGAGGAAGGCATTCCGCTGTACATCGACGACTTTGGCACCGGCTACTCGTCCCTGGCATACCTGCAGAAGCTCCCCGTGGACTGCATCAAGATCGACCAGTCTTTCGTCGCCGCCATGACACACGACAAGAGCTCCGCCAAGATCGTGCGCTCCACCATCGACCTGGTCCATGACCTGGACCGCAAGACAGTGGCCGAGGGCATAGAGACCCGCGAGCACTGGGAGCAGCTCTTGCATCTGGGGTGCGACATAGCGCAGGGCTACTTCATTGCCAGGCCCATGCCGGCAGACGAGTTCCCGGCGTGGGCCGCCAGCTTCAGGGCACCGGCTCCCCCGCCCGGGGGATGACCGCGTTCACGCGCCGGGCAGAGGCCGTGCGCCCGGGACGGCGCCTGCGCCCCCATCAGCCCCGGCGGCGGCGCAACCCCAGCAAGGCCATGGCAGCCAGCGTGGCCCCCGTCAGCACGACGCCCCATTCGCTCAGCGTGGGAATGGCGGTAGCCAGGCCCGCGGGGGCCAGTGGCATCACCGGGTCCACGATCACGCCGTTCTGGGCCCAATCGTCGTCCCCCAGCTGGCCGTCGGTCAGGTCGAAACTCACGGCGTTGCCGTCGATGGTGAGATTCCTCGGCGCAAAGAAGCTGGCGCTGGCGGCGCCGCTGCTGGCCCTGCCGTACTTGGTGAAGCCGGCGACCGGCTGCGGCCACAGGGTGGTCACACGCACCGTGGCGCCCGGGGTGCAGTCCACCAGCCGGACGCGGAACGCGCCCTGCGGCGCGCTCTGCCCCGGCGGGGCGGCGCTGGCGGCCATGAAGCCGGTGGCGGCGGGGTCGAACCGGCAGCCGGCGCCTCCACCCGTGAAGCTGGCGCTGGCCGGGCCGCCCGCACCCGTGGTGGGCACGGTGGTGCCGCTGTAGGTGACAGGGATGGCGATGGTCTGCTGCACCTGGGCGGCAGCGGCGTAGTTCGCGTCGCCTGCCTGGTTGGCATTGACGGTGCAGGTGCCCGCGCCGGCAAATGTCACCACGCTGCCCGCGACCGAGCAGGCCCCGGCCGTCGAGGCGGCATCGATGGTGAACACGACCGGGTTGCCCGAGCCGCCGCCGAGGGCTGACACCGCATAGGCCCCGCCCACGACGGGGTACGCCGGTGGCGTGGAGGTGAACGTGATCGCCTGGCCGGGCAGGACCACCTGGTTGACGAGGACGTTCATCGTCGTCTTGATCGTGCCGTCGCCCTTGCTCGTCGCCGTGAGCGTGCGCGAGCCGGGCCCGGCAAACGTCGCCGCGAACGCCGCGCTGCCTTCGCTTTGCTGGATCTCGCCCGGCATCGTGTCGCCCGGGTTGCTGCTCGTGATCGCCCAGCGTGTCGTATCGTCGATGTTCGCATTGACCGGGTCGGCCACGGTCAGCCGGAACGGGATCGGCGCATTGGCCGCGACCGTCACCGACGCGGCGCCGGGCACCATGTCGATGGTGCCCGGGCCACCGAGCGACGGCGCGGGCAGCGGCAGGTTCTCGAAGTGGATGACGGCGCGCAGGTTGTGCCCCGGCATGCTGATGATTCCCTGGTACTGGCCCGCGACGCGGTTGGCCCGGGCGTCGTAGATGTAGTAGCCGGTGCCGCCATCGCCCATGAAGCCCTGCTCCGCCGGATCGGGATCACTCTGAATGATCGCGCTGGCGCCGCTGGACGGCACCGCGACGTTGATCGGGGTCGCATAGGGCAGGTAGGAACCTTCGGGGGTCGATGCCCTTGGGTCGATGACGATGGGGTTTCTCGTGAAGAGCTGCCCCAGGCGCGCGCGCAGCGACAGCGACGGGTTGCACATCCCATCGCCCAGCGCAAGGCAGTAGTTGCGGGTGTGTTCGCTGTCGTCCCTGTCGAACTTCATGAAATTGCGCATCCTGTCCGACACGGGCGTGATCGCGGCGACGAAACGCGGCATGTGCCCGGTCCGGGTGTTGTTGTCGCTGTCCAGCGTCAGCGGAGCCTGCAGGTTCGTCGAGCCGGCGATGGCGAAGTTCTCGCGGCGATCCGCGTTGTAGGCACCCGCGAGCGCGGAGACATAGCCCTCACTGGCATCGACGAACAGGGACTGGTTCTGCGCATCCCGGTCGAGCGGTGCGGTGGCGAACAAGGCTGCTGCGGATGGTTCGGTCCAGCCCCCGTTCCAGGAGGTGACCTGCTGGTTCTGCGAGGTGAATCCCGGCCTGGTGTAGAAATTCGCCTGCGGCTGTGCCGTGGCCTGTTCCGGCACCGGCGCATTCACGAACGCCACCATGGTTTGCTTGACCCCCACGGAACCCATCTCGTTCAGGGCGGTGCGCAAGGTGAAGGCGCCCGTGGGCAATGATTGCGGCTGTATCAGCGCATATGCCCGGTTGCCCGGGACGCCGCTCAGCCACAGATTTTCGTCCTGGGCAAAATTCCGTGAAGCCACGGAGGGGTCGATGGACGACTGGCGCACGCTGGTCGCGGCATAGGCGTTCCTGGTGGCGCCCACCGCATCGCTGAGCGTGATCAGCAGCTGGGGCTGGTGCAGTACATGGGCCTGCCCCGCTGGCAGCTCCTTGCTCGCGAACTCGAAACTGCCAAAGGTGTTGTCGTTGGGATCGGGGGCCGCGCCCACACGCATCATCGACTCGACGTTGTTGGCCAACCGGTATTTGACCAGCTTGGTGACATCGAAGCTGTAGAAACCCGGCGTGGTGATGCGCAGGGGCTGCGCGGGACTGTCCGCATCGGTGGCGGCCGCATCGGCGCTGGCCACGGACTGGCCGCAGTGGGGTGCCGTGTCCTCGCGCTCGAAGCAATCGGCACCGTCCTGATGGGCGCTGAATATCGCGATGTAGCCAGGCGCGGCCACTTTCTCCACATAGAGCACCAGGCGCGCGCGCGCGACCTTGTCGGCATTCAGCGTGTAGGCTTCCTGCCCCACGGAGGCCGTCGTGCTCGCCTTGTCCACGACCAGCTTGGTCAACGTTCCGCTCGGCAACGTGGCGTACGAGAACTTCAGCTGCGCATTCGCGTCGGGGTTCACGAGCAGCGTGGGCTCGAAGGGGAAATAGTCCGCGTTGCGGGTGTAGCCGTCGGCGACAAGCGGCGCCTCGATCCACGACGACAAGGTCGCTCCGCCACAGGCCTGCAGCAAGACCACCGCCGCCGCAAGCGCGAGCCCCCGGACCGCCCGGGACCTTTCCAGGGATGCGCCCGCGCTGCGCCCTGGCTGGGAGCTGTGGCGCGCCGTTGCGCCCGGCCGCATCGCGGCCTCTACCATCCGAATCATGTATTCCTCACTCCGTGGTGCGTTCGAGAAAAGCCGCTCGGGCTTGCCCTGGATGGAACGGTGTCGGCCACCGTGTTCTTGTGGATTCAGGCGCAGGCCCCTGCTTGCGGGACCGGAAGTTACCGGATGGGCACGGTTTTGTATGTCCCCCGTTTGGGCGACATGACAAGGGCCCCGGGGGATGGCAGCATGGACAGAGCACCCGCCGAATGGGCGCGCATTGACGACCTGGAACCCATGCAGAAACCCACCGACCCCGCATGCAGCCCGAAGAACCGACCATGATCCGCCGCTTGCCACCGTACCGGCTGGCGCAGCCGGCCTGCCGGGCACAGCAGCCCCGCCAGGCCCGGCGCTTTTGACCTGGGCCTGTGGCAGCATCGGCGCATGGTTTCCCTTCCTCGCACAACTCCCTGGGCGCCGGATGCGGCGCCTGCGCCCCCTGCCATCCGCGTGGCGGTGGTGGAGGACGACTTCGTCTGCCGCAACGCGCTGGCGCATGCCTTGCAAGGCGCGGCCGACATGCATCTGCAGTGGGTGGCGGCCAGCCGCGCCGAAGCGCTGGCGGCGCTGCAGGCGGACGATGCGCCGCTGGACGTGCTGCTGCTGGACCTGGGGCTGCCCGATGGCAGCGGGCTCGACGTGCTGGCCGTGCTGCGCGCGCGCTGGCCCGGGGCGGCGGCCATGGTGAGCACGATCTTTGGCGATGAGGCGCATGTTCTGGGCGCCATCGAGGCCGGTGCGATGGGCTACCTGCTCAAGGACCTGCCACCCAGCGCCGTCGTGGACGAAGTGCGCAGCCTGCATGCGGGGGGCAGCCCCATCAATCCGATGGTGGCGCGCAAGCTGCTGCTGCGCCGCGCGCAGTCTCCCGTGACAGCCAAGCCGTCAGCGGGCCTGGAGCCGGGGTTGGCGGCGGCGGAGATCACGGAGGTGGCACCTTCGGCGCGCGAGGCCGAGTTGCTGCGCATGGTGGCACGCGGCTACACCCTGGACGAGGTGGCGCGGGCGATGGGCGTGTCGCGCCACACGGTGCGTACCTTCGTGCGGCGCGTGTACGCCAAGCTGCAGGTGACGACCCAGGCCGAAGCGGTGAGCGCCGCGGCGCGCAAAGGGTGGATCGATGTGGCTTGATCTCGTGCGCCTGGCGCTGCGGTTCTTGCTGGCCGGTGCCGCCGCCGGGGGCGCGGCGCTGGCAGGCGTGCTGCCCGCGCACCTGGTGCAGGCGCAGGCGTGGAATCCCGCCAGCGGGGGCTGGGCGCCGCCGCCCTCGCTGCACGAATCACCCGATGCAGTGCTTTCGAGCACCATACCGTGGAGCACGGTGGACCTGCCACATGCCCGCGCACGCAGCACGGTCTCGACAGCCGCGCAGGCCGATGCGCCACCCGAGGTGTGGTGGTACCGCCTGCGGGTGCCGGGCGAGGCGCTCGCCGCCACGCCCCAGGGCACGCGCCTGTACATCCCGCGCTGGCAGACAGTGGGCACGGTGGCGGTGTATGCCGATGGGCACCTCGTCTGGCAGTCGCACGGCAGCCGGGTCTGGAACAGCTTCAACCGCCCGGTGTGGGTGGACCTGGCGGGCCATGCTGCGCCCGGCGTTCCCCTGGAGGTGCATGTGCGCATGGCCAACCTGCCCGGCGTGGGCGGCGCGCTGTCCAGCGTGTGGGCCGGGCCGGCCGAGGCGCTCTGGCCGGGGTGGCGGCTGCGCAGCCTGCTGCAGACCGACCTGGTGGCCTACCTGCGCGGTGCCTACCTCGTGCTGGGTGTGTTCGCGCTGGCGGTGTGGCTGGTGCGGCGCGGCCGGGGCGAGGCGGGCTACCTGCTGTTCTTCCTGCTGTCGGTGGGGCACTTGCTGGCCACGCTGTTCTACCTGGTCGATGCCGAGGGCTTCGGCGTGCCCGACGAATGGTTCTCCTGGCTCACGCTCGTGGGCTCGCTGGGGTCGTCGGCCTGCTCCTTCTTTCTGTTGTGCCGGATGCAGGGCCGGGGCTATCCGCGGCTGGCGCGCGCCGTGGTCGCCTATTGCGGCTTGGTGGCGCTGGCGGCCCTGCCACTGTGGGACCTGCGGCACGAGGCGATGCTGCCGCTGTTGCGCCTGGCGCTGTTTCCTCCGGCCCTGGTGGTGCTGTGCGTGGCGGCGCTGGGCGCTTGGCGCGAACGCTCCTGGTCCAGCGTGCTGCTGGCCGGGGCCGTGGCGCTCTCGTTTCCCCTGGCCATCCACGACCTGGCGATGCAGCGCTACCGCATCAGCATCGAGCACATCTACCTCACGCCCTACGTGTACATGGGCGTGTTCACCATGTTCCTGCTGGTCGGGTTCACGCGCTACCACCGCGCGCTGGAAGTCGCCGAGCAAGCCAATGCCGTGCAGGCCGAGCGCCTGGCCGCGCAGGAATTGCAGCTGCGCGAAACACACGAGCTGCTGCGCGCCGCCGAGCGCGAGCAGACGCTGCTGCACGAGCGCCAGCGCCTGATGCGGGAGATGCACGACGGCGTGGGTTCCTCGCTGATGAGCGCACTGCGGCTGGTAGAGACTGCGCCGGCGGCACCCGTGGACGTGGCGCAGGTGCTGCGGGAGTGCATCGACGACCTGAAGATCTCCATCGACTCACTGGAGCCCGTGAATGCGGATCTGCTGGCACTGCTGGCCGGCCTGCGCTATCGGCTCGGGTTGCGGCTGGAGGGCGCGGGACTGGTCATGCACTGGCAGGTGGACGACCTGCCGCCGCTGCCCTGGCTGGACGCGCAAAACGCGCTGCACGTGCTGCGCATCCTGCAGGAGATCCTCACCAACATCCTCAAGCACAGTGGCGCGACGGAGATCGTGCTGAGCACGGCCGAGGCCGTCTGGCCCCCGCCAGAGGGCGGCGGCGATGGCACGCGCGGCGTGCAGGTGTGCATACGGGACAACGGCCGTCCATTCACCCCCCCGGCGTCCGAGGCGCTGGCGCCCGCCCGCCGGGGCCTGCCCAACGTGCACAGCCGCGCGCTGGTGCTGGGCGCGCATTGCACCTGGAGCACCAGTGACGGCGCCCAGGCGCAAGGTTCCACCTTCACGCTGTGGCTGCCGCTGCACAAGCAGGGCTGACACCCCGCCCTCCGCGCGAGCCAGCCGCCACGGGATCGTTGGCACCGGTTCAGGGCCGATGGCGCCAGCACAAGGCATCCACCGCAGCGACAGCGGTGGCGCTCCAGAGGGCATGAAGTGTCGCCATCGAGCGAAGAAGACTATGCGATGGGGACTTCCGTGCGCAGCGGGACCCTAGCCGCGCAGGAAGTCTCTTGCCACCAGGCCATGCCGGCGCAACTTGTCGTACAGCGTCTTTCGGGGGAGATGGAGCTGCTCGGCGGCCTGGGCCACGCGGCCCCGTGCCTGGCGAAGCGCTTCACTTATCAGCGCGGCCTCTGTTTCGTCCACGCGCGCGGTGAGCGACGTAGAAACCGGCGGCGGATCGGCTTGCGAAAGCCCGTCGGGCAGGCCCAGGCAAAGCCTCTCGGCAACGTTGCGCAGCTCGCGGATATTGCCGGGCCACCGGTGGGCCTTCCAGCGGCGCAGGTCGTCATCGCTCCATTCCGGTTGCGCCATGCCGTGGTGTTGGGCGAACTCGCGCAGGAAGTGGACCATGAGCAGCGGGATGTCCGGCATGCGATCGCGCAATGGCGGGACGTCGATCGTCACCACATTGAGCCGGTAGAACAAGTCCTCGCGGAATCGGCCTGCCGCCGTCATGGCCTTGAGGTCCCCCTTGACGGCGGCGAGCACGCGGCAATCGACGGGTATGGAGACATTGCTGCCCAGCCGTTCGATCTCGCGCTCCTGCAGCACCCGCAGCAGCTTCAGTTGAACGGAGAGCGGCATCGACTCGATTTCATCGAGGAACAATGTGCCTTTGTTGGCGAACTCGATGCGCCCCACGCGCCGCTTGGCGGCGCCGGTGAAGGCACCCACCTCGTGGCCGAAGATTTCACTCTCGATGACGCTCTCTGGCAGGGCGCTGCAGTTGAGCGCAACAAAGGGACCGCTGCGGCCGCTGGCGGCATGAATCGCCCGTGCCACGACCTCCTTGCCCGCGCCCGTCTCTCCGGCGATCAGGACATCCACGTTGGTCGCCGCCAGTGCGCGAACCAGCTGGCGGACACGCTGCATGGCGGGTGTCTGGCCAATGAGCGGACGCCCCTCTTCGCAAGGCAAGCGCTCACGCAGGCGCCGGTTCTCTTCCAGCAGCACGCGCCGCTCGACGGCCCGGCGCACGACGCCGACCAGCGTTTCCGAGGAAAACGGCTTCTCTATGAAATCGTAGGCGCCTTCGCGCATTGCCTGCACCGCCATGGCGACGTGCCCGTGCCCGGTGATGAGAACCATCGCGACTTCACGATCATGCTGGCGCAATCTGTTGAGCAGCTCCAGGCCATCCATGCCGGGCAACTTGACGTCGCTCACGACGGCCCACGGCTGCACGTCCTCGAAAACATCCAGCGCGGCCTCCGCGCTGCCGACCGCCTTCACGGCGATGCCGGCAAGCACCATGGCTTGCTCGAGGCCGCGCCGCACGGCGGGCTCGTCATCCACGAGGAGAACTCGCGGCCTTTCGTCGGCAGGGATGGGTGGCACGGGCATCAATAGACCTCCAGCGTGATGGTGAAGAGCGCGCCCTGCCGGTCCAGGTTGCGCGCTTCGATGCGCCCGCCGAAGCTCTCGACGATGCTTTGCGAAAGGGCGAGCCCAAGACCCAGCCCCGCGCCCGCGGGCTTGGTGGTGTAGAACGGTTCGAACAGCCGTTGCATGGCCTCTGGCGCGATGCCGCCGCCCGTGTCGCTGACGGAGATGACGGCATGGCGCCCTTTTTGCCGGACCGCCACCCTCACCAGGCGCTCCGCCCGGGACTCGACCGCGTCGAGCGCGTTGCGCATCAAGTTCACGAGCACCTGTTCGAGCCGGGTGGCGTCGGCCCGCACCGGGCGGGTCGCCAGCGTTGAGCTGACCAGGATATCCGCCCGCACCTCGCACCGCCGAGACTCTACGAGCATGAGCGCATGATGGATCGCCATGTCCATGGCCACGGGTTCGAGGCTGGTGCTGTCGGCGCGGGCAAAGGCCTTGAGCAGCGCCATGATGCGCCCCATGCGGGCGGTGAGTTCGCTGATGAGGTGAAGGTTCTCGCGCACCTCTTCCAGGCGCGCGCCGTCAAGCAGCGTGATCGCGTTGTCCGACAGGGTCCGCAGTGCGGTGAGCGGCTGGCTGAGCTCGTGGCCCATGCCTGCAGACATCTGCCCGAGCACGGCGAGCTTGCCCGCATGCACCGCACCGTCCCGCGTCTCATGAAGAATCGCCTCGGTACGGCGCAGTTCTTCGATCTTGCGTTCCAGCGAGGCATTGGCGTGGCTGATATCCGCCGTGCGCTCGATGATGCGCTGCTCAAGCCGGGCATTCGCTTCCACCAGCGCGCGCTTGGCTTTGCGCATCTCCTCACGACGATACCGGCCTTCCTGAAAGCCGATGGTGAGCGCCCCCAGGAAGGCGGCGACGGAGGCGGCGGCCAGTGCGGCCAGGACGGCGGCGCGGCGCGAGGGTGCCTGGTCCACCAGAAGTGCGGCACGCCAACCCAGATCTTCGCTCGCATGGGTGGCCATGGTGTAGTGCGTGATGCCCCCTTCGCGCACGAGCGTTGCGTGGGACCGGGTGAAATCCAGCCCCGGCCCGGGCAGCGCGAGCAGCGGCAGGTCCCCATACTGCCGCGATTGCCGGATGCGGTCGCGCGCGGCCGGTGCGAGCGCGGCGACGGTGCGGTACCGCCACTCGGGAACGGAGCTGAGAATGACCACGCCCTCGCGGTCCGTGAGGATCACCACGTCGGTGCTCTGCCGCATGGCTTCCTCGAACTTTTCGAGCGAGAGCTTGACCGCGATCACACCGCGGGCGCCGCCCGGCGCCACCACGCCGGCCGCCAGGAAGTAGCCGGCTTCGCCGGTGGTGGATCCGATGCCGTAGAAGCGCCCGGTGCGGCCCGCCATCGCATCCTTGAAGTAAGGCCGATAGGCATAGTTCTCGCCAACGAAGGTCAGCACCTGGTTCCAGTTGCTCGAAGCCAGCGTCGTCCCGCCGGCATCCAGCAGGTAGACGGCAGAAATGCCGGAGGCCTTCGCCACTGTTTCAAGATACGCGTTGGCGGCGGCCTGGGCCGCCAGCGTGTTCGTGTCCAGCAGCGAGCCAAGCGTTGACTTGAGTCCGATGATGCCTGGCAGGGCTTCGTTGCGATGGACGAGCGCCTGCAGGCTGAGCACGACAAACTCGAGGCGTTTCGCGGCGCCCCGGGCCTGCTCTTCCCGATAGAAAGTGAAGGAGGCCACATAGGCGACCGCGCCGCACAGCGCGCATGCCGCCAGCACGACAACGTGGCGCCACCGCCAGCGGAGCGTCGTGCCCGCCCGGGCGGGTATCGAGAGATCGCCCGAGGATGCATCGCGCGCCGGATCCGCCGCAGGCAAGACCCGCAGCGAAGAGGCATTGCGGGGTGTCGTCATGGGCGATCCGTGGGGTCAACCTGCCTGCACGGCGCAGGCCCATTCTTCCATCAGCGCCGTCCCCGGCGCGATGCAGGGGGCTCGGGCTCCAGCTCCCCGGGGGTGGTGTCGGTGGCATCCCTGAGCTGCCCTTCATGGTCGTGGTGAACCAGCAGCTGCCGCGTGCGCTGCCAGGACGACAGGCGGGCGGGCGGCACGTCAATGTAGGAGGCCAATGCGGACAGCGACGATGGCTCATGGGTGGATGGCGCCTCGCGTTCATGCTGGCGGCGGCGCCACGGTGCCACCACCAGCATCGATACAAGGATCGCGGCGATCACTGCCGCGTACAGGCCAAGCAGATGTAGCACTTCGGGCTGCGAGCGGGCATTGAGCACATAGGGCCAAGCGTACCAGACCGCACAGAACCAGATCGCAAGAGTGAGCGCAGGGCGCAGCACGCGCAGCCAGAGGTACATGGCGAGCGTGCGCCGCGGCGACCGGCCCGCGCCGAACGCCTGCAGCGAAACCCGGGCGGCATCGATGATCGGCTCCTCGCCCACTGGCTGCCCCCAGGAATGCCGCCGGCTCGGTGGGCGCACGTCGGCGTGCGGCGCGGGCGGCAGGGAATGGTCGTCGGGCTCATGAGACATCGGAGACTCCTCGGTCGGGGCTCGTCCACACCGCGCGCTTGCCGCGGCGGCGCATCAGAGCGTTGGGAAGCGCGACCACGGTGGTGGTCATCGTGATGGTCCAGAATGCGATCGGATACCAAATCGTTCCGGCGAAATAGCGCATGAGATCGCGGTCGTAGCGCCGGTCGATCCACAGGCTCAGCAGCATCTGCAGGATGCAGGTCATGGCCAGCAGCGTGCCTTGCCAGTGCGGAAGAAGCGTGGAGTGCCACACCGATTCCTGCGGCAGCAGCGGACGCATCGCGCTGATCAGCAGCACGATCGCCATCGCGTAGGCCCACACCACGCTCGCCATGTATTCGCCATAGATGAGCCACAGGCGCCAGCTGCGCAGACGCAGGATGGAGGGCGTGATGCGCAGCATGGTCTGGATACCGCCCACCGCCCAGCGCAGGCGTTGTTTCCAGAGGCCGCGCAGCGTTTCCGGCATCAGAATCCAGCACAGCGCGCGCGGCTCGAACCGCAGCCGCCAGCCAAGGAGCTGCAACTTCCAGCTGATGTCGATGTCTTCGGTGAGCACATCCGGGCTCCAGAAGCCCACCTCGAGTACCGCGCGGCGGCGGAACATGGCGAGCACGCCGGACACCGTGAACAGCGTGCCGACAAGCTGCTGCGAGCGCTTGATGAGACCGATGATCGAGGAGAACTCACCCACCTGCATGCGCCCGAGCAGCGTGGTGCGCGTACGGATGCGCGGGTTGCCCGTGACGGCGCCAATGCGGTCCGAGACCAGCATGCGCCGCAGCATCCAGGCGATGGCGTTGGGGTCCACCAGCGCGTCCCCGTCGATGCCGAGAATGTACTCGCCGCGCGCGAGCTGGCTCGCGGTGTTGAGGCCGACGGCCTTGCCCTGGTTGCTGGCGTTGTGGATCACGCGCAGGCGGCTGAACTCCAGCGTCATCGCGTCGAGCAGATCGCCAGTTCCATCGGTGCTGCCATCATTGACGGCGATCACTTCATAGTTCGGGTAGCGCGTGCGCATCAGCTGCTCGATCACTTCTCGCAGGTGAGGCGCCTCATTGAAACAAGGGACCACCACCGTGACGAACGGCCGCGAGGGCAATGCCAGCAAAGGGTCGGTCTCTACGTCGTCCTTGCGTTCGAACGCCCACGCGTGCGAAAGGCCGCCGGCCATCCACACCCATGCCATGAAGAACGGGTAGTAGAAAACGAAACCGAAGAGCAGCGAGGGCAGCGCCTGGACGAGCCACGGGCCGGAGGTCATCGGGATTCCCCGGCCTGCGCAGGCACCGCAGGCGCCGTCTGTGGAGGGACCGTCGCCGCGGCACCCGCCGGCGAGCGCAGCGCGCGCGGCAGCAGCTTGCGCACCGAGATCGCGCGGCGCACCGTGTCGAGCGAGGGATGGTTGCCAAGAAAGTCATCCGGGTAGTAGCCCAGGTGCCGCACGCCTGCGCGCTGCAGCTGCGCCCACTGGCGCGTGAGCTCGTCGTTGGGCACGGGCTTTCCGGTATGCCAGTCGCGGGCCTGCAATTCGAACACGGTGCCGTCCAGGCCACGGGGGGTGTCGGCTGCGCGGCGCGCCAGCCGGGCAAGCCAGCCCTGGGCATCGCTCTCGCGCTCCATGCGCGGCATGGCCATCAGCGCAACATAGTCGTAGGCCGCGAGCGATGCTTCGTAGTTTTGCGCGAACCATTGCTCCGCCTCGGGTTCGAGCACGGGGCGGGCGTACAGGTTGCGCGCGGTTTCGAGCGTTGGCCGCCAGGCGCCCACCCGGCCCAGGAGCTCCTGGGTGAACTCGATGAGGTGGCGGGTCTTGGCGGTGGTCCAGCGGGACCGCAGCGCCGGATCGGCCTGGATGGCGCCCACGTCGGGCGGCAGGCCCCAGCGGGCGTAGGCGGACAGCGCGTCGGGAGAGGCGTCCTCGTCGTCGGCCAGCATTGCGTCGTCGTGGAACAGCAGGCCATCGAAGAAGGTGTAGCGGCCCAGGTCTTCATAGATGTCGCCGATCAGCGTGCGCACCGCCGGATGGAAGGGCGTGAGCCGGTGATAGCGGTCGGCCGGCGCCTTGCCGCCCCGCGCCATCACCGTATGGGCAGACAGTGGATGCGAAGCCGGCAGACGGTAGGCCATCACCGGCATCCAGGCATAGACCTTCACGCCGGCGCGGCTGCGCAGCTGCCAGGCAGCGCGGCCGAACAGGTCGGCGCGCACGGGCAGATGGCGGTTCGGGAAGTACATGGCATCGGCCACGCCGTCGCCATCGGGGTCGGCGTAGGCCTGCAGGAACACCGAGCGCGGCCGCACGGCGGCCACACGCTCGATCAGTGCCGAAAGGTTGCGCTCCTGCTGTCCCGGATCGGGGTCGTACACATAGTCAAGGTCCACGTGCATCACGCGGTTGACAGGCCGCGTCTCGCCGCCCGCAGGGCTGCGCAGGAGCTGGGCGTATTCGGGCGCCGCATTGTCGTAGACGGCCAGCGCGCGGCGGATGCGTGCGAGCGGCACGGCGGCCGTATTGGGACCATCGTCCAGCGTGAAGGTGATCGGCATGCCCGCGCGCTCGGAGGCCCGCAGCGCCATCGCGTTGTAGGCGCCATAAGGCCAGACGGTGGCGCGGACCCTGGCGCCGGTGCGCGCCTCGATGATCTCCCGGCTGCGGCGCAGGTCGGTCTCGATGCGGTGCCGGTAGGCGGCATCTTCTTCGTAGCGGCCGGTCCCGGGATCGTAGCGATGCGTGGCGGCGGCCGCCAGCATGTTCCCCTGCGGGTTGGCCTGGATTCCCATGTGCATGGCATCGCTGTGGCTGGCGAACTCGGCCAGGCCCGAGCGCGCCATTTCGGCGGCCTCGCGCCAGAGCAGGAAGTTCTCGCGTGGCGCCGGCTTGTCGCCCCAGTGCACCGGCTGGCCTTCGGGCACCTCGAGCCAGCTCGTCACCAGCGCGAACAGCGCCGGGTACCCGTAGCGCTTGAGCAGCGGAAACACCTTGGTGTAGGCGCTGCGGTAGCCGTCGTCGAAGGTCAACAGCACGGGCCGGACGGGCAGGGGCCGGCCGCCCGCACGCGCGTCGATGATCTGCTGCAGGCTCACCGGGTGGTAGCCGCTGTACTGCAGCCAGGCGAACACCTCCACGAGCGTGCGGTCGTCAATGGCGGTGGCATCGGGCGAGCTCTCGAAACTGGCGCGCACGCCGGTGCGCACGTCATGGAACGAGATCACGCGAAAGCTCACGCCATCGTCGGGGTCAGCCGGCGGCAGCGGTTGGGCGGGCGCAAGCCGGGACAGCGCGCACAGCGCAAGCCCGATCAGCAGCCATGCCATGGCGGCCCGCAGGAAGGGGAAGGTGTTCTTTGCGGACATCACTGCAGGGGCATCGAGAAGTTCAGAAAGACGCTGCGCTGTCGTTCGCGCACGCCGTCGTAGGGATGGCTGGCGATGCCCAGGCCGTAGCGCAGCGTGAGCCGCTGGCCCAGGCTCCAGCTGTGTTCATAGCGCAGGCTCCACAGCGGTCCGCTGCCGAAGCCGCGCTGGTGATAGTTGCCGCCACCGACCTCGATGGCCTGGAAGAACTGCCGGTCGTCGCTCTTCCACGTGAGCCATTGGGCCCGCGCCGCAAGCCGCACGCTGGCATCGCGCGGCGGGTTGAAGTACGGCGTGTCCAGCACGCGGCCACGGCCCGTGCCGGCCTCGAGCCGGGTCTCGGCCTGGACGCGCGGCGTGCTGACCCAGCGCTCGGTCCAGCCCAGGCCCAGGCCGCTGCGCACATTGCCGTCGCTGAAATCCAGGCGCTGCCACTGCAGGTTGAAGCGGCGCGCCTCGTTCACCACATGGCTCACGCCGCCCGCCATCTCGCGCGCGCCTGTGCCAGCTACCCGCGCCTTCCAGGGCAGTTCCTTGCTGTCGCCATCGTAGGCAGCCCACAGCCGCCAGGCATCGCTGGCGCGGTAATCGACGCGACCGGCCACCCCGTTGCGGTAAGGGCCGGCAGCGGCATGCTGCAGAGCACCTTCGGCCACCCAGGGACCGCGCTGCCAGCGCAGGCCGAGGCCACCACGGACCCTTTTGGCGTTGCCGGCCTCGGTGCTGCCCTGGGCGAGCGACTGGTCGTAGAACACGCGCCACTGGTCTGCGATGAGTCCCGAACTCAGCCGGCTGTCGATGCGCCACTCGCTGCTGGCGATCACGGCGCCACCACGCGACGCCGCGGCGTCGACCTCAAGCCGCGCACCGGTGAGGGTATCGCGCTTGCGTTCCATGTCGCGCACCTGCAGGCTGTCGGGAACATCGGCCACCAGCGATGCGGCGCGCTGGCGGGCTTCGCCGAACCAGCCCGCACCGAGCAGCGCCTCGACATGGCCGACGCGCATGCCGATGTCGTCGGGATGGTCCGCCATCTGCGCCTCAAGGCGCGCGAGCCCGGCCTCGGGGCGTTCGCGCAAGCGCTCGGTGAGACTGGCGCCAAGGGCATAGCCCGCGTTGAGCGGCGCGTCCAGCGTCAGCGCCGTGAAGCTCTGCTGAGCAAGCGCGAGCCGGTCGGTGTAAAGCTGCATCAGCGCACGCATGCCAATCACCTCGGTGTATTGGCTGTTGGGCCGGCCAGGTTCGGGTGCCAGGCGCGTGAGCGCCGGCGTGCTCTCCTCGAGCCGCTTGAGCAGCGCTTCAGCCTGTTCGAAGCGGCCGGTGTCCAGGTAGGCATAGACCAGACCGAAGTGGATTTCGCCCGGCATCGGCACGTCCGCCCCACCCTTCGCGATGGCGGCTTCATACAGGGGCACGGCCTCGGCCGAACGGCGCTCCTGCGCGAAAGCGCGGGCCGCCGCGGCGAGTCCGTGGAACGACAGGTCGATGCCCGCCAAGCTCAGGGTTTCGTAGAGCGCGACGGCGTCCCCGGGACGGCCACGCTCCACCAGCGCGAGCAGCCGATCGGACTCAAGATTCCTGCGCAGCACGCGCCAGGCCTCGGCGTCCGCGCCGCGGGCCTGCTGCGCCGCGGCTTCGAGCCGGACCAGGGCGGCCTCCTGGTCGGCCAGCACCTTGTCGAGTGCGACCACGCGCGCCACGCCCCGGCGTTGGTCGCGCTCCTGGAGGGCCCAGCGCAGCCGCTGGGCCAGTGCCTTCTGTTGCAGCATGGACAGCGCCAGCGCGGAAAAGGCGCCGGGGTTTTTCCCTGCGGCTGCTTCGGCGTCGTCGAAGGCGGTAGGCGCCGCGCCGTTGTCGGCGAGCAGAAAGTCGGCCTCGCGGCGAATGTCCAGGCGCTCGGGGCGCAGCGCACCGGCCTCGGCGTAGGCGGCCATCGCGATCAGTGGCTGGTCTTCGGCGCGGGCCACGGCAGCGCGCAACTCCAGCAGCGCGACACGGACTTCGATGTGCTCTACCGCTTTCCGCATGAGCGCCTCGCTGATTGTTTTCGCGCCCACGACATCTCCGCTGTCGAGGCGCCAGAAAGCTTCGTGGATGCGGGGTCCGAGCGCCTGCGGCTGCCGCGCGCGCCAGATGCTGATGGTGTCGCCTTGCAGCGCGGTGTCCTGCACGCGCCGCGCGGCCACGGCGAGCGCCTCCAGCGCGTAGTCGCTCAACCCCGCCGCGGTTTGCTGGCGTCCCAATGTCACGGCTTCGGCGAACTGGCCGCCGGCGGTCGCCATCACGACGGCGTCGGAGACCAGACGCTGGCGCACGCTGTCGCTCAATGGCACGTCGAGCCAGTCCTTCAACTGCTGCAGCGCTTGGGCCGGGGGGACATGCCCCCCGCGGTGCGCCAGGATCAAGGCATCATGCCGCTGCGGGTCATAGGCCATGGAACTGCGGCCCGTGGCAGCTGGGGCGGAGTCCGCCGGGTTCGCGAATGCCACCGAGGCACCCAGCATCAATGCGCAGGCGATGGGAGGGAAAGCCGTTGACCACCCTCGATGCCGCAGCGGAACTGCGCCGACAGCCCCGGATGGCCGTTCCGCGGCAAACGATCCACCGTCTTGTTGGAGGACTGGCACTCGGCAATCCGGCTATCGATGGAATTTGGCAGCAGTGCGCGGCGCCCATGCACACCCCAGGCGCTCGCCGTCATCGCCGATGACTGCCTGGCAAGACGGGTGGAGGCAGGGTGGAGGGGCGTGCGGCTTGGGGTGTGACAGCATGGAGATGGGGGTTCCTGAACCTGTGTTGGACGAAGCCGCCTTGTTCATGGCGGCTTGAAATCACGCAAGAAGATGGTTCACACGGCATCCATTTCTGCAATCGATGAACCGATCAACGAATGTCCATCTAGCAACGCATGTGCCACACGGCGCCATCCTTGGAAGTCATTGATTTCAAAGAGATTTCCATTTCCATGGCGGCACCTTTCCCGCATTCCTGGATGAAAATCCATCCCAGAAAACCGGAGAGGCTGGAAATCCGCACATGCCGCGCGGTGATGCCCTGCGCCCGCGTTCACCCCGGACGCGGCATGTGCCTGAAGGAAAGACAACCCCGGGCTTGTCCGGCCCGTGCCGGCGGCCAATGAGCCGACAGACCGCCCCCATACGCTGGGCGCCTTGCGGCTGGGGGGTGTCGCTGCGGGTGGATGGCCGCGCTGCGCATCCACAGAATGGCCATGGGGCTTCGGCAGCAACCTCGACGGATCCGAAACCTTTCCAGCCACGGACTGGGCGGCCGCCTTCAACGATCCAGCGTGCGCAACACCTGCGCGAGCTTCTTCACAGCGGTCTCCAGCTCCTTCGGCGCATACGCGGCAAACCCCATGAGGAATCCGGCCCGGCTCGTGCCCGCTGCATGCAATGGCGTAAGCCCCAGCAGATCGATACCGGCACGCTGCGCTGCGCCCATGGCTTCCAGCTCGGGAATGTCGCGAATGAACCGGCAGGGCATTTGCATGCCGCCGTCCGGCACTTCAGGCTCGACGAAGTCTGCCAGGTGCCTGCGCACGAGCAGTTCCAGGGCATCGCGCCGCTCACAATAGACGGCACGCATGGTCCGCACGTGCGCCCCGAAATGGCCACCCTCCATGAAGCGCGCCAGGGTCAGTTGCGGAATCGGCGCGCTGTGCCCATCCAGCAGGGTGCGTGCGGCGGTCATCGGAGCCACGAGTTCGGGCGGCAGCACCATGAAGGCAATGCGCAAGCCCGGAAACATCGACTTGGTGAATGTGCCGATGTAGATCGTTCGCTGGTTCGGGTCCAGGCCCTGCACGCAGGCCGTGGGCTTGCCCGCGTAATGGAACTCGCTGTCGTAGTCATCCTCGATGATCCAGGCCTGGTGCTGCCGGGCCCATTCGATGATGTCCAGCCGCCGGTCCAGCGCCAGGGTGGCTCCGGTCGGAAATTGATGCGAAGGCGTGAGAAACACCGCCTTGCCCGGTTGCCGCGCCTTGCGCAGAGGCTCCACCCGCATTCCCTCCCCATCCAGCGGCACGGGCACACATTCCAGCCCCGCGGCGTCGAACGCCTTGCGCGCGCCGTGGTACACGGGGTCTTCAACGAAGATGCGGTCGCCAGCGTCCAGCAGCACGGTAGCGCACAGGGTCAGGGCCTGCTGGGAGCTGGTGAGCACCAGCACACGCTCGGCCGTGGCATGCGCGCCGCGTTCGAGATTGACGTAGTTCGCAATCGCACGCCGTAGCGGCTCCATCCCTTGCGGTGGGCTGTGCAGCAGTGCCGTGGTGCCCCAGTCCTTCAGCACCTGCCGCTCCAGCCGCTCCCAGGTGGCCAGCGGGAAGCCGCGCGTTTCCGGCACGCCGGGAGCGAACGGGCGGGGAGCCAGAAAGTCCCGCACCCCACCGCCGCGGAACATGGCCGATCCGCGCTGGCTCAGCCGCAGAGGTTCCCGCAGTGCTGCAGGGCGCCGCCCCGTGCCCCGCCCCCGCAAACGCTGAGCCCTCTCCGAAACGAAGCTGCCGCTGCCCACGCGCCGTTCGATAAACCCCTCGGCATGCAGCTGGCTGTATGCCGCCTCCACCGTGTCGCGGGACAGGCCCAGCGACTTTGCCAGTGCGCGCGACGCAGGCAGTGGCGCCCCCACCTCCAGCGCACCGTCGAGGATGAGTTGCCGGATGGCGCGCTGAATGCGCGCGTGCAGGGGCAAAGCGCCATGCGCTGGATCGAGCAGCCAGGCTTTCACGGATTCGAGTTGCGCATGCTTGAACAATTGGCCGGTATCTCATTGAAAAATTGGCTGGGCACAGTATGCCATTTCAAGCCTATAAATCAGCACCATGGCCTGCTCCATGGGGCCACTTTCAGGAGCCCCGATCCCACATGCCGTCCCCACCGCCCGCCTCCTCTTCCCGCTGGTCCGATCTCGCCCATCCCATTGTCGCGGGCCTCATTTCCGTCATCGTCAACTACGGCGGTACCTTCATTCTCGTGTTTCAGGCGGCCAGGGTGGCAGGCCTGAGCCCGGAGCTGACGGCATCGTGGGTGTGGTCGATTTCGATTGGCGTGGGCGTCACGGGGCTCATGCTCAGCTGGCGGACGCGCGAGCCGATCATTACCGCCTGGTCCACGCCGGCAGCGGCGTTCCTGGTGACTGCACTGGCCACCACGCCCTATGCCGAAGCGGTGGGCGCGTACCTGATCTCCGCCGCGGCCTTTGTGGCGCTGGGGCTGTCAGGCTGGTTCGAGCACTTGATCCGGCTGATTCCTCCGGGCGTGGCCGCAGGCTTGCTCGCGGGCATCCTGCTGCAATTCGGCATCCAGGCTTTCGGCGGCATGGGCATCGATCCGGTGCTGGCTGGCTTGCTGATCGTGACGTATGTGGCGCTCAAGCGCTTCAGCGCACGCTATGCCGTCGTGGGCATCCTGGTGCTGGGCCTGCTCTTTCTGCTCATGCAGGACCGGGTGGACCTGTCGGGACTGGCGTTGAGACTCGCCGCCCCGGTCTTCACCATGCCGGCGTTCTCGCTCAATGCCTTGCTGAGCGTCGCCTTGCCCCTGTTCCTCATCACGCTGACCGGCCAGTACATGCCCGGCATGCTGGTGCTGCGCAATGACGGGTTCAGGACCAGCGCCAATCCCATCGTGGCGCTGACCGGGCTCGGCTCGCTGCTGATGGCGCCATTCGGTTCGCATGCCTTCAACATCGCTGCCATCACGGCCGCCATCGCCACGGGCCGGGAGGCGCACGAAGATCCGTCCAAGCGCTGGATCGCGGGCATCGCCGCAGGCGTGTGCTACATCCTCGTGGGCGTGTTCGGCGTGACGCTGGCGGCCGTCTTCATGGCCTTCCCGGCGACCTTCATCACCACGCTGGCGGGGCTGGCGCTGCTGGGCACCATCGGCGGCAGTTTGGCCACCGCACTGGCCGATGCCAAGACCCGTGAAGCGTCGCTGATCACCTTCCTGGCCGCGGCGGCCAATATCACGCTGCTGGGCATCGGTGGTGCGTTCTGGGGCCTGGTGGTGGGCCTGGCGGCGCACGCCGTGCTCAATGGCACACTGCCGCGCCGCGGGCGCCCCGCCACCGCGGCAGCGGCCGCAGAGCCCGCGATCGTCAAGAGGGAAAGGAACCAGGCCAATGCTTGAGCAACCGGACACCCAGACCCGCCACGGCCAGCATGGCCGCTATCCGCAGGCAGCTTCCGTCGATGACTTCCGGCGCAACTTGGCGGCGGTGCGCGCCCGCATGGATGCCGCCTGCCGCCGCGCGGGGCGCGACCCGGTCGGGGTGCGCCTGCTGCCGGTGAGCAAGACCAAGCCCGAGTCCAGCCTGCGCCTGGCCTACGCGGCGGGTTGCCGCCTGCTGGGTGAGAACAAGGTGCAGGAAGCCTTCGGCAAATGGGAAGCCATGCAGGACCTGGCCGATCTGCGCTGGTCGGTCATCGGCCATCTGCAGACGAACAAGACCAGGCTGGTGGCACGCTTCGCCAGCGAGTTCCAGGCACTGGACAGTCTGCGCGTGGCCGAGGCGCTGGAGCGCCGCCTGCAGGCCGAGGGCCGCGCGCTGGATGTGCTCGTGCAGGTCAACACCTCGGGCGAGGCCAGCAAGTACGGCCTGTCGCCCGAGGACGTTCCGGCGTTCCTGCGCGCGCTGCCCGCTTTCCCCGCGCTGCGCGTGCGCGGGCTGATGACGCTCGCGCTGTTTTCGCCAGAGGCGGAGCGGGTGCGGCAGTGCTTCATTCTGCTGCGCACTTTGCGCGACCGCTTGCGCCAGAGTGCGCCCGCCCACATCGCCCTGGAGGAACTGTCCATGGGCATGTCCGGCGATTTCGAGATCGCCATCGAGGAAGGCGCCACGGTGGTGCGTGTCGGCCAGGCCATCTTTGGCGCCCGCCCCCTGCCCGACAGCCACTACTGGCCCGGCGAGCCCAGCACCCAGGAGCCACGTCCATGAAAACCGCCATCGCCCTGCGCCATCTGCATTTTGAAGACCTGGGCACGCTCGAGCCGCTGCTGGCGGCGCGTGGCTATGCCGTGCGCTATCTGGACGCCACCACGGATGATCTGCACGCCGTGGACACGACCGCGGCGGATCTGCTGGTGGTGCTGGGCGGCCCCATCGGCGCTTTCGATAACCACATCTACCCCTTCATCCACGACGAGCTGGCGGTGATACGTCAGCGGCTGCAAAGCCGGCGACCGCTGCTGGGCATCTGCCTGGGCGCGCAGCTGATTGCCCGCGCGCTGGGTGCGGGTGTTGCCAGCATGGGCATCAAGGAAATCGGCTTTGCGCGCCTGGTGCTGACCCCGGAAGGCGAGGCATCGCCGCTGGCGGCGCTGGCCCACATGCCCGTGCTGCACTGGCATGGCGACCGCTTCGACATTCCCGAGGGGGCAACGCGACTGGCGGGTACACCCACCTGCGCCAACCAGGCCTTCCGCATGGGACGCCACGTGCTGGCGCTGCAATGCCATCTGGAAGCCGACCCCCGCCAGATCGAGCGATGGCTGGTCGGCCATGCCTGCGAACTCGCGCAGGCGGGCATCGATCCGCGCGCATTGCGCGCCGAAGCGCAAGCCTTGCAACCCGGTTTGCCGCTGGCGGCACGGGCGGCTTTCACCGCCTGGCTGGACGGGATCGAGCCAGGCCTTCAGGAGGAGACTCCGTGAGAAAAACCCGGCATTCCACGGCATCTCGACCGCCATGAACCGGCCCGGCCTGGACCGACCCCAGGCCAGAAATGAATAGCCCCATTTCTGGCCCGGGACGCACGACGCCGTCGCATGCGCTGAGGGCTGCGGGGCGCCTCAGTGCCTGTGCGAATGATGGGCATCCGGCACGTGGGCGTGGCGGTGCCGCACCGGACCGTGGACGTGCACATGGCTGTGCGGCCCCGCGGGCATGGGCTCATGGGCGTGCCCATGGTGACCGTCGTCATGGGTGTGGGCGTGCTCATGCTCCAGGAACGCGTGCGCATGCTCGTGGTGATGCGACTCCATCAAATGAACGGCCACCCCCAGCAGCATCAGCACGCCCCCCGGCAGCATGCCCCACCCCCCGGGGCTATCCCCCAGCATGAGCGCCAGCGCCGCGCCCATGAACGGAGCAAAGGCAAATACCGATCCCGTGCGTGCCGCCCCGAACGCGCGCTGTGCAAGCAGGTAGAAACGCAGGCTCAGGCCATAACCGCTCGCACCCACGGCCAGAAGCCCCAGGGCGGGCCCCCCTGCGGGAGCGGGCTCGTCCGTCAGCCAGGCCAGCGCCAGCGTGGCGGTGACGCCCAGCACGGCCTTCGCCACCACGACCTGCCCCGGGTCACGCTCCGCCAGCGCACGTGACAGCGTGTTGTCCAGGCCCCAGGCTGCCGTGGCGCCCACAACGGCCATCAGTCCCCAGAACTGGCTGCTGTTTCCGCTCTGCCCCTGGTCCAGCACGAGGGCGATCCCGCCGGCCAGCAGCAGTGCCACGGCCAGTCCCACTCTGCGGTCCATGGTTTCGCCGTAGAGGCGCCAGGCCAGCAAGGCCGTGAACAGCGCCTCCAGGGTCAGCATCAGCGACGCGCCGGTGCCGCTCGTGCGCTGCAGACCCCAGGCCAGGGCCACGGGGCCGATGATGGCGCCCAGCAAGGCCATCGCCAGCAGGCGCGGAAAGTCTGAACGCCGCAGGCGCGCCTCCCGCTCGGCGGGCTGGCGCAGCAGTGCGCCGATGAAGGCAGCGCCTGCATAGAGCAGCGCCGCCGTGGTGAACGGGCCAACGCCCAGGCCGAGTTTCTGCACCAGCGGCGTGCTGATGCCAAACAGGACGGCCGCCAGCAACGCAAGCAGGCCGCCCCGCAGGGCGGGAAGGGTGTGGGTCGGATCTTTCATCAGCGCTCCATTCTTGCCCATCGGCCCGATCGGCGCCCCCGCCCTGCTGGCATTCTTCTTTCTTTCCCGCCTCCAAAAAAGCTCCGGCCAGGGCGCTGTTCGCACCCGCAGCGCTGGCCCTTGCCTGCCATGTGTGGCTACAAGCTCGAGCCCCCATCGACGACCAACTGGACCCCGGTGATGTAGGACGAATCGTCCGAGGCAAGAAACAGCGCGGCCTTGGCGATGTCCCAGGGCGAACCCTGGCGCCCCATCGGGCATCGCGCATCACGGGCCCGGTGGCCGGCTGCAGCCTCTTCCGCGCCGCCGTACAGAGCGTCGGCATGGGGGGTGCGGATCATGCCGGGGATGATGCAGTTGCAACGCACCTGGTCCGCGGCATATTGCCGGGCAATGACACGGGTCATGTGGTTCAGGCCGGCTTTGGACGTGCTGTACGACAGAAACTGCATGGGGCTCCACTTCAGGCTTGCCGTGGACGAGACATTGATGATGGAGCCCGACTTGCGGGCGCGCATCCCCGGCACCACAGCACGTGACGTGGCCATCGCTCCGCGAAGATTGATCTCCATGACCCGGTCCCAGTCCTCATCCTTCACCTCCAGGAGGTCGCCCTGCATTTCAATGCCCACGTTGTTGTGCAACACGTCGATGCGCCCGTGCTGCGACAGAAGCTGGCGCACGACATCGTTCACTTGCGCCGTGTCGGTGACGTCCATCTGCACGGCCTGGGCGCGGCCGGATTCCCCGTGAATCATCTTTGCAGCGAGCCCGGCGGCGTCCAGCGAGCGGTCTGCACAAACCACGATCGCGCCTTCCCGCGCGAAGGTGAGCGCACACGCGGTCCCATTGCCCACCTGCCCTGCGTCCGTGAAGTCCTTGCGCAGGGTACCGGCACCCGTGACGAGCACCACCTTGTCTTTTAGTTTCATAGCCCATCCTTTGAGGAAACGTTTCCTCTCATGCTATGCCAACCTCGTCATGGAGCGGATGGGGATAACCCCACGGTCTCGCGGCTCGCTGGGTGAATTTGTGCAACGGGCCTATTGCCTTAGGGGAATTTCAGAAATCAACACCTGTCGGCATGGCAGGGTAAACCCCGGTCAACCCTTTGGCAGAATCTGCGCAAAATAGCGCAAACGTTTCCACAACAAGGAAAAGGACCCATGACCAACGAAGAGTTGCGCCAGGCGCGCATCCAGACCGTGCGAGACCACATGGCGCTGGAGTGCACCCAGGACTGGGACGGTGTCATCGACACCTTCGAGCACCCGCGGTATGAGATGTATGGCAATGGCGCTGTCTACGACGGCGAAGAGCAGGTTCGCGCCTACTTCCACGCTTCGCGCCAGGCCTTCCCGGACCAAGCCAACGAAGTCATCGCCATCGCCGCCGACGATGCACAGAACACCGTGCTGGTGGAGTTCTTCCTTTTCGGAACTCACCTGGGCGAGTTCCGCGTGCGCGACAGGACGTTTGCGCCGACCGGCAAGAGCTTCAAGGTGCGCATGGCGGCCACGTTCCTGTTCAAGCCGGGCTCGGCGAAAATCATCTGCGAGCGCCCCTACACCTCGCCGGACCTCAAGCTTCAGCAACTCGGGCTCCTGTAGGTGCAACACCCACCCCTTCAGGCCGGCGCGCTAGATGGTCGCGCACGACTCCCGCTCGATGAGCCGCATCTCCACAACGGCCGAACGGGGGCCTGTGGATTCGTCTCGCATCTGGGAGAGCAGCAGCGAGGAGATGTCGCCCGACAACGCCTTGATGTCCCAGGCCAGCGAGGTGATGGACGGGCTGTGCAGTTCCGAGAAGTCCGAGTCGCCGATGGATATCACGCTCACGTCTTTCGGGATGGCCCGCCGAGCGCTGCGTATAGCGGCCAGGACGCCCGCCAGAATCTTCGTGCCCAGGCACAGGAAGGCCGTGGGCCGCTCTCCCGGCATGTTCAGGAGCATCTGGGCCCGCTCGGGAGGAAAGTTCATCGACGAATCCGCCAGGCAAATCAAGCTGGGGTCGAAGCCTATGGACGCTTCCACGAGGCAGTCCTGATAGGCCCGGATCCGGTCCTTGATGGGCTGGATCTGGCTGCCCGGTGTCAGAAGGGCGATGCGCCGGTGGCCCCTGGCAATCAGATAGCGCATCGCGGAGCACGTGCCCTGGTAGTGGTCGACCTTCACCGAACTCAGTGCGTTTCCTCCATCGCGGTCGAACAGAATTGTTGGCGTGCCTTTGATTTCAGACACCAGGTGCGCGATGGAGTCGGTTTGGCACGGGCCAAGAATGATGCCGTCGACCTCTCGGCTCTTGAACAGGCGCACGAGGTTGACTTCGGTCGAGATGTCGTTGTTGGAACTGGCGACAAAGCAGGCGTAGCCACTTTCGGACAGGCTGCGCTCGAGTGTCTTGACCAGGCGGCCGTAGAACGGATTGGAGATGTCGCTCACGATAACGCCCACCGCATGGCTCTGCTTGGAACGCATGGCCCGCGCAATCGCATTGGGCTGGTAACCCAGGCGCGCCGCAACCTCCTGAACCTTTTTCACCGTGTCTTCACTGACACGGCCCGCCCGGTTCATGGCCCGAGATGCGGTGCTGATCGAAACGCCCGCCACGCGAGCCACATCGTGAATGCTAACTGCTGCCATCGAATCCGCCGTCCGTTCAAATCATTCAATCGCCGCAATTTTACGCCTATTTTTAGTTTTTGCGGAAACGTTTCTTCATATTAACGCGGACAGGATACCCCATGGCAACCCCCACCTCGCTGACCCCACAAGATGAGCTGCTCACGGTCAATATCAGGAACATGGACTATTTCCCGGGCGGAGCACCGGGCTCGGAAATCATTCCGCTCTTTCTCGACCGGGAAAATGGAATATGGGTGCTTTATGGGAAATTCGCCCCTGGCACCAGGCTTCCAAAGCACTTCCACACGGGTACGGTGCACTTTTTCACCACCAAGGGGCAATGGAACTACGTCGAGTACCCCCAAAACCCGCAGACCGCCGGGAGCTACCTCTATGAGCCGGCAGGCTCCATCCACACTTTTTGCGTGCCTGACGACGCACCGGAGCCGGCGGAAGGATTCATGGTCGTTCACGGAGCCAATGTGAATTTCGATGGCGAGGCCTTCATGAATGTCCGCGATGCAGGGGCCATCGAAGACGGGATATTGAATTATGCAAGGACACAAGGGCATTCCATACCCGCATATATCTCACCCAGGGCTGCCGGATACAAAAACAGATAATCCCGGCCTGATTTTCAACCGCAAAAGGAGACATGATATGAAGTCGCGCAGAAACGTTCTGAAAACCACTGCGGCGGTCGCCGCCTCGGTGTTTGCTCCTGCCCTGTCATGGGCGCAAGCCAAATGGACGGCGAAAAAGCCGATTCAATTGATTGTTCCTGGCCAGGCGGGGGGCAACTCCGACATCTTTGCCCGACTGATCTCCAACGCCATCGGCAATGCCCTGGGCCAACCCATCGTGGTGGACAACAAGCCTGGCGCCTCGGGAACCTTGGCATCGGGCATTCTGAGCAAGTCGCCAGGAGACGGCCACTACCTGCTGGCCGCCAGCAGCGACACCCATACCATCTACCCGCACTTCTTCAACAATCCGAACTTCCGCCCCGAAGGCCACGTCCCCGTGGCCGTGCTGTGCTTCGTGCCGTTCGCGCTGGCCGTGCGCAAGGACCTGGACGTGAAGGACGTTCGCGAATTCATCGCGCTCGCCAAGCGCCAGCAAGTGAGCTTCTCGACCTGGGGCGTGGGCACCACCGGCCAGGCCGCCATGATGCTCTTCGGCCGCGCCGCCGGCACCAGGGAGATGCTGCACGTGCCGTTTACCGGCAGCGCTCCGGCTATTCAGGCGCTGATGGCTGGCCAAGTGGATGCCATGATGGGCGCCGTTCCACTGATTTCATCGGCACGCGCACACCTGAAGCCGCTGGCGGTCATGTCCAGGAACCGATCGCCGGCGATGCGCGATGTCCCTACGATGGACGAGGCAGGGCTGGTCATCAACGAGACCAAGGAGTTCTGGGTGGGCATCATGGCGCCGCCCGGAACCCCCGCCGATGCCGTGCACACCATCGCCGACGAGGTGCGCAAGGCGATGGCCCTTGCGGCCGTGAAGAGCCGCATCGAAGAGCTCGGTGCCATCGCCGAATTCGTCGGGCCAGAGGACTTCAAGAAGGTCATCTCCCACGAGTTCGTCCAGTGGGCCCGGATTGCCCGTGAAGCGGGTGTGACGCGCCAGAACATTGGCTAGGTGCCCGCATGTCGTCATCCGTGCTTTTCCTGCGATGAAACAGATCCACCTGGGCAACACCACGGTCGACAAGGTCGTGGAAATCGACAATTTCTGGGTAGACCCCACTTGGCTCTATCCCAACATTGAACCGTCAGCGGTCTTGAAACACCAGGAGGCCTTGGGCCCGACGTTGATTCACCCAGAGACGAAGAAACTCAACCTGAGCTTTCACAGCTATCTGGTGCGCACGGGGACGGCCAATATCCTGGTGGACACCTGCAACGGAAATCACAAGGACCGGCCCCGCGCGAAGTGGCAGCACATGTTCAAGTCGCAGGAGTACTTGCGCAATCTGGCACGCCTGGGCCTGGGCCCCGAGGACATCGACATGGTTCTGTGCACCCACCTCCACACCGACCATGTGGGGTGGAACACCGTGCTCAGTGATGGCCGATGGATGCCGACTTTTCCCCGCGCAAAGTACATCTTTGCACGGGAAGAGTTCGAACATTTCCTTCGGCAGCACCAAAGCGGGCCGGAATTTCCGGTGGGCCAGGGCTCCTTCCTGGACAGCGTGCTGCCGGTCGTGGAGGCCGGGCAGGCCCTCTTGGTCGACTCCAACCACAGGGTGGATGGAGACCTGGCCAAAGGCGTCTGGCTCGAGGATGCCAAAGGGCATACGCCAGGCCACGTCACGGTCCATGTGAAGGACAACGGACAGCACGGGGTCATGACGGGCGACATCTTCCATCACCCCATCATCTTCCTGGAGCCCGGGCTCATCAACACCGGCGACTGGAACCCCACGCTGGCGCGGGAGACGCGGCAACGGCTTTGTGAGCGATTTGCCGACACATCGTCCGTCCTGCTGACGATGCACTTCCCCGCGCCGACCGCCGGCCGCATCCATTCATGCAGTCACGGCTTCAAGTTCAAGTACCTCAGCTGACGGGCCAGTGCAACCCCAAAAAGGAGACAACCGATGACGAAGACATTCAAGCTATCTCGCGTTCTTGCCGGCCTCGTGATGCTGGCGAGCGTGGCGGCCCTTGCGCAAGGCAAGGACTATCCCCACCGTCCCATCAAGCTCTTGCTTCCCTTGTCCGCGGGCAGCGGCGGCGACGCCCTGGGCCGCCTGGTCGCCGAAGCGATGGGCAAGCGCTTGAACGGATCGTTCTTCGTTGAAAACAGGGTGGGGGCCGGCGGCACCATCGGGGCCGCCCAGGCGGCCAAGTCGCCGAGCGACGGATACACCATCACGATGGGAGGCATGACGTCCCACATCATTGCGCCGGCCGTCTATGCGAAGCTGCCCTACGACCCCGTGAAGGACTTCACTCAAATTGGCCGCATCGGTACCGCAGGGGTCGTGGTGGTTTCCACGATGGCATTTCCCGCCAAGGACCTCAAGGGGCTGGTCGCGCACTCCAAGACCCTCGACAAACCGCTTCAGTACGCGACCTGGGGTCATGGTTCCACCGGTCACCTGTGTGGCGAAGTCATGGTTCAGAAAGCGGGAGCGAAATTCGACCACATCCCCTTCAAGTCTTCGTCCGACCTGGTCACAGGCCTTCTGGGCAACCACATCAACGTGGCGGTGCTCGACATGGGCACCGCGTCGCCCCTCGTGAAAGCAGGCAAGATCCGGGCGCTGGGCATCTGCGGAACACGCTCGCCCAGCATGCCGGACGTGGGGACCTACCCGGACCAAGGCATTGATTTCAAGAGCGAGCTCAGCTGGGTGCTGTTGGCCCCCGGGGGGTTGCCGGCGGAGTTGACGCTCAAGCTCACGGAGGCGCTGAAAGAATCGTTGGCGGACAAAGGCGTTGCGGACCGGATGCTGGAACTCGGAATACAGCCGGCCTACCTGCCGCCAGCGCAACTGCGCCAGCTGATGGCCGAAGACGTGGCAACCTGGAAGCAGGTGGCGGAAGCCGCGAACGTGCTGCCAAACTGAGCGCCACGCCCACATTCCTGCCAAGGCGGCGGATGCGGGCCGATTCTGCGAGTTGGCTCACTCGCGGGAAGCTGGGGACCACGGCGCAGGAGCGGTCACCGCACTCGCGGCCTATCGCCGCTGGCAAGGATGCGCTGCACCAACAAAAAGGGCTCCCAAAGGGAACCCAGTTTGCTTGTCATCAGTGCGGGTCTGTTCAAAACACTCCCCATGGCAGCGGCACCCGCGAAGTACCGCCACCGTGGGAAGGCCCGCAACTGCGTCAATTCAATTACATGGCGCTGAATTCGCCCGAAGGGATCTGGCCGGTGCGCACGGCTTCGGCAGCCTGGGCACGCACTGCGGCGCGGTCGGCCGTGGACTTGTAGGTCACCACACGCGAACCGGCGGGCTCGATGGAGCGGGTCTGTGCCACGGTGGCGGCTTCGGCTTGCACTTCGGCGCGCGTGCGGTTCGTCTCGAACTTGGTGGCGAACTGCGAAGCATCGGCTTCATCGGCCTGGGCACCGAAAGAAGCGAAAGCAGCCACAGCGGCGATGGAGAGGAAACGTGCGGTCGTGTTCATGATGAAAATCCTTGAAGTTAAAAAAGCGTCTCAAAAAAGCCGGGACAAAAACCATTTCTGAACCGGGTTCGGTGAGTCGCCTTGCGGGTTCGGCTCATCGATGGGTTGAACTGTACGCCTGGGGTATCCAAAGAAAAACCACCTGGTCGCGAACTAACTATTCCAGTATTGAGAACAATCGAAAAGGAGCGCAGCTCCCCAGACCATTCTCAACAGCAAGCCGAACATCAACGCCTCGCCCTCCCATGTCCAGGCCCGCCTCAGTCGAGGGACACACTGGCGCTCTTGACGATGGCCTGCCAGCTTTTCAGGTCGTTGGCCAACAAGGTGGCCAGTTCTGCCGGCGTGGAGGCGACGGGCTCCGCACCTTGTTCTTTCAAACTCCGCACGACGGCGGGGTCTACCAGCACTTCGTGAAGCGCCTGGTTCAGGCGGCCAAGGATCGGGGCAGGCAGCCCCTTGGGCGCAAAGACGCCGAACCAGGAGTCCACGACCATGTCTTTCAGGCCGCCCTCCCTGGCGGTGGGCAACTGAGAAAAGACAGGGGATCGTTGAGCGCCGGTGACGGCGATCGCTCGCAACTGGCCCGATTTGATGAAAGGCAGCGCGGTGGGTATGGTCGAAAACATGACCTGTGTCTGGCCCGCCATCAAATCCGTCAGCGCGGGAGCGGCGCCTTTGTAAGGCACATGGGTCATGGAAATGCCGGCCTGCTGCGACAGCATTTCCCCCGCGAGGTGAAAGATGCTGCCGGGCCCGGCCGAACCATAGTTCACCTTGCCCGGATGGGCCTTCGCATAGGCCACCAGTTCAGGCAAGGTCTTGATCGGAAGTGTCGGGTTGACGACCACCACGTTGTTGACACGCGCCACGAGCGACACCGGATCGAAGCTGTTCACGGGATTCCAGGACAGCTTTTTATACAGCGATGGATTGATCGCATTCGTTCCGTTGTAGCCCATCAGCAAGGTGTAGCCATCGGCCTTGGCGTTGGCGACTGCCGCCGCGCCGATGTTGCCGCCAGCACCGCCACGGTTGTCGACGATCACGGGTTGGCCCAGCTTCTTGCCCAAACCATCCGCCACGATGCGGCCGAGGATGTCGGTGGTCCCACCCGCCACGAAGGGCACCACGAGGGTGATGGGCTTGGTGGGGTAGTCCTGCGCACAGGCAAGTTGCGTGGCGAGCGGCAGTGCAACTGCCAGAGCGGCCTTGGCAGCCGCGGCGAGAACGAATCGGCGAGATGTGGCGGGCATGGTTGTCTCCTATGGATGTGTATGGATGTGGCGAGTCCTCGGGCCGCCAGGGGCGGCCCGTGCTCGGGTTTTCGCGAAAGTGGGAAAGGTCGCCTAGAACGACGCCTCGGCCTGCATGGACACCGCGCCGTCCGGCTGCGCAGTCCACAGCGTCAGGCCGTCGCCGCTGGGCGCCGCATTGACGGTCAGCGGGGTGCCAAGCAGGTTGGGCTGCACGCCGCGGTAGCGGAATTGCCGGAGCGGCCGTGTCCCCAGTCGTGCCGCCAGCTCCGCCAGGAGGGTGGCCTGCAGCGGTCCGTGCACGACCAGGTTGGCGTAGCCCTCGATGTTGCGGCAGTAGTCCAGGTCGTAGTGGATGCGATGGCCGTTGAAGGTGAGTGCCGAGTAGCGGAACAGCACCGTGGAGGTCGCCTCGAAAGGTTCGCTGTGGCTCGGTGCCGGCATGGCCACCGCGGCGGCGCGCGTCGTGCCAGGCGGCGTGGGTTGCTTGTAGACGATGTCGTGGTCTTCGGTGATCGCCACCGTTTGGCCATCGAGAATCTCGTGCCGCACCGTGACGAAAACCAGGTCGCCGCTGCGGCCGCGCTTGTGCTCGACCGAGGTGATGGCGGAGCGCTTGCGCACCGTGGTGCCCAGCGCCACCGGTGCGTGGAACGCGAGGCGACCGCCTGCCCACATCCGGTTCGCCAGGGGCACCGGAGGCAAGAACCCGCCCCGGGCCGGATGGCCATCGCGGCCGAGTTCGCTGGCGGGAAGCCCTTCCAGGAAATACAGCCAATGCCACAACGGCGGCAGCGGCGTGCCTTCGGCGAATTGCGCCTGCGGCAGCCCCAGCGTGGCGGCCATGAGGCGGGCATGGCGTACCGACAGCGTGTCTTCTGCGACAGACTCCCGGCCCATCCAGGTTCGAAGGAAATCCAGATCGATGGCGCTGCCATCCGAGGTGTTCAGTGTGCTCATGGAGTGATCTCGTGTCATGCGGGAAGGAATTCGGCGCGCACGGCGGCGCCGTGCTGGTCCAGACCTGGCGCGGCCGTGAAGCGCCCGCTGTCCCAGGGGGCGCGGACGGGCGGTGCGACCAGGTCGAGTTCCTTGTCGCCGACAGCCATGGGCCAAGTGCGCAACGCGGGGTGCCGGGCCATATCGGCAACGGATCGCACCTGGCCGTAGGCGGTGTTGGCGACCTGCAACTGCTGCAAGGCCTGCGCAAGATCCAGTTCAGCGAACCTCTGGGCGATGAGTGCGTTGAGTTCCAGGCGGTTCTGCACACGCAGGTAGTTGCTGCTGAAACGCTCGTCCTGCGCCAGCGCGCCCTGCCCCAGGAAGGATTCGCAGAAGTTGCGCCATTCGCGCTCGTTCTGGATGCTGATGACCACGCTGCCACCATCGCGCGTGGCGTAGGCCCCGTAGGGGGCAATGGAGGGGTGCTGCAAACCCTGGCGCGTGGGAGCGCCGGCACCGTAGATCGCGTGCACGTAAGGCACCGTCATCCAGTCGGCGGCGCCATCGAAGAGCGAGACGGAGATGCCGCAACCCTTGCCGGTGCGTGCGCGTGAAGCCAGGGCGGAGAGGATGCCGATCGTCGCATTGAGGCCGGCACCGATGTCGCAGATCGACACGCCAATGCGACCGCACGCCTCGGGGGAGCCAGTGATGCCCGCCAGGCCGCTCTCGCATTGCACCAGCAGGTCATAGGCCTTGAGCGTGCTGGCGGGCCCCTCGGCGCCATAGCCGCTGATGTCGCAGGTGATGAGCCGGGGGTGGCGCACGCGCAGTGCGTCGCTGTCGAGCCCGGCGCGGGCCAGCGCCCCCGGAGCGAGGTTCTGCACGAAGACATCGGCCTTCGCCAGCAAGGCGTCGAGCACCGCGCGGTCATGCGGCTGCTTGAAGTCCAGCGCCACGGATTCCTTCCCGCGGTTGGTCCAGACGAAGTACGAGGCCTCGCCGTTGGCCGCACGGTCGTAGCCACGCGCGAAGTCGCCTTCAGGGCGTTCGATCTTGATGACCCGTGCGCCCATCTCGGCCAGCCTGCACGTTGCGAGCGGTGCCGCCAGGGCTTGCTCCATGGCCACGACAAGAAGACCTTCGAACGGTTTTTTTGAAGGGGCGGTCGACGCCAAGGAGGTTGAAAGCAGTTCGGTGTTCATAGGCCGAAGTTTCAAACTCTGCGTCTCTGCCAACAAGCGAGTTTTTCCAAACCCAGCCTTCGTCTTGCGCGAACGCTCTTTGTACATACTAGGCGCTACTGAAGCTCCTGTGCGGGATCAATTCATGCGCTACGACTTGATGGATCTGAGAGTGTTTCTGGCCGTGGCCGATGCACAGAATCTCTCCCGCGGCGCCGCTCGCTGTTTTCTGGCACCGTCTTCAGCCAGCCTGCGCCTCAGGGAGCTTGAGGAAGCCGTCGGGACACCACTCTTCAAACGCCATGCCCGCGGAATGGAACTCACGCCGGCTGGAGCCGTCATGCTGGAACACGCCCGCCGGTGTATTGCTCAGCTCGAACAGATGCATGCCGACCTGGCGCCATTCGCTGATGGAATTCGAGGCCACATCACCCTGTTCGCCAACAACAATGCCATCAGCAGTCACCTGCCTGGCGATCTGGCGCGATTCTTCGCGCGCCATCCATCGGTGCGCATCACCCTGGAGGAGCGGCCGAGCCTGGACATCGTGACAGCCGTCATGGCCGGGCGCGCCGATCTCGGGGTCGTGGCCGTGGAACAACCGCACTCGGAACTGCGCTACCTGCCTTACCGAGAGGACGAACTGGTTTTGCTGGTGCCACGTTCCAGCCCGCTGGCGGCACGCGGCAGTATCAATTTCGGCGCGTGCCTGAGTGAGCCTTTCGTCAGCCTTCAGTCCGGCATGGCCCTGCACACATTTCTGGCCAATCACGCGGTGGCGCTGGGCGGCAAATTGGATATCCGGGTGCAGGTATCGGGCTACCGCGCCATCGCGCAGCTCGTGGCATCCGGGGCTGGCATCGGCGTCGTGCCACGCTCAGCGCTCCAGGATGCTGACCTGCAGCACCTGGCAGTGCTTGATATCAAGGAAACCTGGGCCATGCGCCATCTGCAGATATGCCTTCGGGAGCAGACCCTGCGCAGCCCTTTCGTTGCGCAGTTCATCGACACACTGTGCGAAGGAAACGCAAGCTCCTGATCACGGGCACCCGGCGGCCACGGGTTCATGCATGCTGGGCACTGTCCAAGCGACTGCTCAATGTGACCTGGCGGTGGCCAGCCCGGCCGCAGTTCTCATGGATGTTGCCGGAAGGCCTTGGCGCAGACACGGCGTCAGCGACCATCTGGTCCAGTTTCACGAGCAGCTCTTGCGAAGTGGTTGCGACGATGTGCCCGGCATCGGTCGGTACCAGCCCCCCCTTGCGGCGATAGAAGAGCACAACGCCCAGGCGCTCCTCAAGAATCCTCAAGCGACGGCTGGCACACATGACCGACATGTGGCACAGCGGAGACGCATGCGTCAACGAACCTGTTTGCGCGCAGGCGACCACCAGCCGCAGGGACAACAGGTCCAGCCGAGCCATGTTGGTGGAGGGCGCCGGCACCTTCTTCACCGATGCGACTTCATTCGCATTGCGCGACATTCACGCCGCATCCAGGGCTGTTTCGCGGGCAGCGCGCATGCATGGCGCCTGGCGCGCCCCCCACGCCGAAAATGCGGATGGCATATCTCATGGCTCCGTTCAACGGGAAAGGGCACTCCAGGACCTCTACAGAATCAACAACGCTCGGAAGTCATTGACATTGGTATGGGTGGGCCCGGTGACGAAAAGATCCCCGAGCGCCGAGAAGTAGCCGTACGCGTCATTTCTCTCCAGGTGATCGGCCAGCGTGAGGCCAGCCCCGCGGCCACGGACGATCGTGTCGGGCATCACGAAGGCCCCCGCGTTGTCTTCAACACCATCGATTCCATCGGTGTCGGCTGCCAGCGCCCAAACGCCTGGCTCCCCCTGAAGAGCGTGGGCTAGCCCCATGCAGAACTCTCCCGCTCTCCCACCTCGGCCACGCAGGCTGCCAGCAGGTTGGGACCTGACCGTGACCGTGGTCTCTCCGCCAGAGAGCAGCAGCAACGGGCTCGTTCTGGAGTTGCCATCGCGCAGGGCATATCTTGCCAACGCAGCATGCACTTTGCCTACCTCCCGCGACTCGCCCTCGACGTCGTCGGAGAGGATGCGCGTCTCCATGCCCAGGCGGCGCGCTTCCTCGGCGGCTGCCAGCAATGACTCGTGGGGCGTGGCAATGAGGTGCACGCTGTTCCGCGCAAAACGCTTGTCGCCGGGCTTTGGGGTTTCCAGCTTTCCCTCGGCCAGGGCTGCGTGGACCGCCTCTGGCACCGCGATGGAGTAGCGGGCCAGGATGTCGAGCGCGTCACGACAGGAGGTGGCGTCCTCCACCGTGGGGCCGCTGGCGATGACCGAAACGTCGTCGCCGGGCACGTCGCTGATCGCGAGGGTGACGACCTGCGCGGGCCAGCATGCCGCAGCCAGCTGCCCGCCCTTGAGGCGCGACAGGTGTTTGCGGACACAGTTCATCTCCCGGATGTCGGCGCCACTTTCCAGCAGCTCCTTGTTGATGCGTTGCTTGTCGGCCAGATCGAGTCCGGCGACCGGGAGGGTGAGCAGCGCCGAGCCACCACCCGATATCAGGCAGACCACGAGGTCGTCCTCGCAGAGGCCCCGGGTCATTGCATAGGTGCGCACGGCGGCGATTCGGCTTGCTTCGTCAGGTACGGGATGAGAGGCTTCCATGATCTCTATGCGTTCCGGCAATCCCTTCGGGCGCGGCGGGGTGTGGCCATATCGCGTGACCACCAGCCCGCTCATTGGCGCACCCTCGGGCCACGCCGCCTCCAACGCGTGCGCCATCGCCCCTGCTGCCTTTCCGGCTCCCAACACCAGCGTGCGGCCTTTCGGGGCAGGAGGTAGATGGGCCGCCAAGGTCTCCGACGGCTGTGCGCGCCGCACCGCCACCCTGAAGAGGCGCTCAAGAAGCGCCCGGGGGTCGGCAATCGGGTTCACGCTGCGGTCCCCACCACGTTGACGGGCTCACCACGGACAAACGCCTCCAGGTTGTCGACGAGCTGGTCTGCAAGGCCCTGGATGGCTTCCTGGGAAGCCCAGGCGACGTGCGGGGTCAGGATGAAGTTCGGCAGGTCCAGGAGCGCCATGAAGGGGTGGTCGGCTGGCGGCGGCTCGGCGGAGACGACGTCGAACGCCGCTCCGGAAATCTGCCCGCCGCGCAGGGCGGCGGCCAACGCTGCCTCGTCCACCAGGCCGCCCCGTGCCGTGTTGACGATGAGCGGCTTGCGCGCCATCTTGGCGAACTCTTCGGCGCCCAGCATGTTGTGGCTCTGGGCGTTCAGCGGGCAATGGAGCGTGATGATGTCGGAACGCGCAAGGACGTCGTCGAATGGGGTGTAGAGGCTGCCCTGGCCAGAACGGCCCTTGAAGGCCGAGAAGAGCACCTTCATGCCGAGCGCGCGCCCGATGGCCGCCACCGCATTGCCAAGCACGCCGTCGCCCACGATGCCCAACGTGGAGCCGGCGAGGTCGCGCACGGGGTAGTCGAAGTAGCAGAACTGGCCTGACTGCTGCCACCGGCCAGCCTTCACCGATTCCCGGTAGGCACAGATGCTCCGCCGGAGCGCGAACATCAGCGCAAAGGTGTGCTCGGGAACTGTGTTTCCAGCGTAGTTGCGGATGTTGGTGACCGTGATGCCATGCTGGGCGCATGCCTTCAAGTCGATGTTGTCGGTTCCGGTGGCCGCCACGGCCACCAGCTTCAGCCTGGATGCCTGCTGCAGGGCCTGGGCGCCGAGCTTCACCTTGTTGGTGATGACGATGTCGGCGTCCGCGATGCGCTGCGCCACCTCGCCAGGCTGCGTGTTTTCGTAGCTCACGAGCTCATGCTCGAACAAAGGTGCGCGCAGAGTGGTGTCAGGGGACAGCGTGGAACGGTCAAGGAATGCAATCTTCATGGCGGTCCTGGCAGCGGCCAGCTTAGTAGTGGAGGCGAATAGGAATGTGGAAACGCAAAAATCAGCTGTCCCCCATTGCAGGGACAGCTGACGAGAGGGTCTACGTCGAGAGAGGCAAAGGTCTAGTCAACAACCGCCCCCGACGCCTTGACGATGGGTGCCCATCGGGCAATGTCTTCCTGCAGCAGCTGCGCAAGCCGTGTCGGCCCCCCGCTCAGCGGCTCGACGCCTGCAACCTTGAATCGCTCCAGCACATCGGGGGCGGCGACCGCGGCGGTGACCCATTGGGTCAGCTTGGATACCACGGGTGCTGGCGTGCCACGTGCCGCGAACAGGCCTACCCAGAGGTCTCCGACGTAGCCAGGAACCACTTCGCTGATGGAGGGCACATCGGGAAGCGCGGGAGACCGCTTGGCGGAACTCACGCCCAGGGCGCGCAGCTTGCCGCTCTTGATGAACTCGATGCACGAGGGCAGGCTGGCGAAGGCCACGGGGACCTGTCCACCCATGACGTCGGTCAACGCAGGTGCCACACCGCGGTACGGAACATGCTGCAGCGGCACGCCCGTGCTCGTGGAAAGCATGGCCCCCAGGAGGTGGTTCAGCGAGCCGTTGCCCGCGGAGGCGTACTGAATCTCTTCCTTGCTGGCGCGAGCCACCTTGATGAAATCGGCCAGGTTCCTGGCGGGAAAGGATGCATTCACCACCAACACGTTGGGCACGACGCCCACGGGGGCGATGGGCTCGAAGTCCTTGACCGGGTCGAATGGCACCTTTTTATACAAGGCAGGGTTGATGGCCTGTGTGCTGCTGATGGTCAACAGCAAGGTGTAGCCATCCTTGGGCGCGCGCGCAGCGAAATCGGTGCCGATGTTCCCGCCGGCGCCGGGACGGTTGTCCACGATGATCCGCTGGTTGCTCAGCTCGCTCAGCTTCTGGGCCAGGATGCGGCCGACCGTGTCGTTGGTGCCACCGGGCGCCTGCGGCACGACGATGGTCACCGGCTTGGACGGGTATGTATCGGCAAAGGCATTCAAGCCCAGCAGGCCCGTTGCGGCCAGGACGCTGAACTCGCGGCGTGTTGGATTCATGGTTGTCTCCTGTATTTCTGGTGTGGGGAACGGGGTTCCTAGAGCTGCGCGAGCAGCTCCTGGGCACGGAGGTACACGGGCTTGTCGACCATGGCTCCATCGAGCTTGATGGCTCCTTCTCCGCGGGCGGACGCCTCGTCAAAGGCATCCACCACTCGCTGGGCCCGCTGGATTTCGTCGGCGGTCGGCGTGTAGCACTCGTTGACCACATCGACGAACTTGGGGTGCACGACGACGGCCCCCCGAAACCCCAGCCCGCGGGCACGCAGCACCACGGCACTGAAGTCCTCGGGAGTACCAAGCTCGGCAATCGATGCAATGAAGCCGATGGGTTGGATCCGGGCCGCACGTGCCGCGGTCAGGACGGCCATGCTGGGATAGAGCAATGCGTCGGCGGTCGGGAGGCCTCCGCAATCGAGCGAGTAGTCCTCACTGCCGAGCATCATTCCCATCACGCGGGGCGAAGACGCCGCGATGTCGTGGAGATGCGGCAAGGCCGCCGCGCTTTCAATCTGCAGGAGAAAGCGCACATGCCCCGGTGGCACCGGCGCCGCTGCTTCCAGGTCCGTGACCATCTGCGCGATGATCTGAACGTCGCGTGCATGCTCCACCTTCGGGAGCACGATGATGTCCAGGCCGGGCAACACCGCGGATTTCAGGTCCACGACCGCGGTGAGCCAGTCGCCGTTGATGCGCACGGCGGCCAGCTTGTTCACCGCCTTCAGACGGCCCATCGAATCCGCGAGCCGCTCACGGGCAACCGGTCGCTGGGAAGGGTGGGTTCCATCCTCGAGGTCCAGGATGACAGCGTCGCTGGACTTGGTGACGGCGCTCCGCAGCAGCTTCTCATTGGCTGCCGGAACGAAGAGGAAAGAGCGGACAGTTTTCATGGCATCAAGTGGGTTGTGCGGCTGCAGCGGGACCTGTGTCGGCAGACGGCTTTGCGGCGCCAAACCAGGCGGTGTTGTCTTGGCCGAGCGCAGGCGCGCCGCGGCGAATAGGGGGGCGCTGCCCATTGATGCGGTAAGGCGCCGCATGGACGGATACCGTCCGGCCATCTGGAGCGACCTGGTCGACCAGAAGCTGGCTTTCGGCGATATAGGGATGCTCCAGCAGGTCCGCGATGTCACAGACCGGGCCGGCAGTGATGTCCCGCACCGCGAAGAACTCCAGCGCCTCCGGCAGCGTGAGTTGGGTGATATGCCCCTGGATGAGCGCATCCAGGGCGTCTATGTTCTTCAGCCGCGCCTCATGGGAGGAAAACCGCGGGTCCTGAAGGCCTTGCGGGTAGCCGATGCCTTCGAACAAGCGGGCCAGCGTGCCCTCCATGCCGGCCGACAAGGCCACCCACTTCTCGTCGCGGGTCTTGTAGACGTTGCGAGGTGCATGGGTGGGCGAACGGCTGCCCGACCGCGGCGTCGACTTGCCCGTCAGCTGGAACTCCGCTGCCTGGGGCCCGAGGATGGAGAACAGCGGTTCGAACAACGACAGGTCAACCTCCTGGACCGATGCGTTCGCATTGCCACGCTGGCCATGGAGCGCGGCGAGCGCCAGCGCGGCGCCGTAGATGCCGGCCACGGAATCGGCCATGGCGAAGGGTGGAAGCACCGGCGGCAGGTCGGCGAAGCCATTCATGGCCGCGAAGCCGCTCATGGCTTCAATCAGCGAGCCGAAACCACCCTTGCTCGCAAACTGGCCCGTCTGGCCCCAGCCGGAGATGCGAACCACCACCAGCTTCGGGTTCAAGGCATTGAGCCGGTCCTTGCCGAGTCCCATGCGCTCCAGCGTGCCAGGGCGGAAGTTCTCGACCAGGATGTCGGCATCGGCCAGGAGACCCCTCAGCCTGGCCATGTCGTCCCCGGTGCGCAGGTTGAGCTCGACGCTGTCCTTGTTGCGGCTGTACGCGAGCCAGTAGGTGCTCATGCCTTCGCGCTGCCAGGCGCGCAGCTCGTCGCCCTTGCGCGGCGGCTCCACCTTGATGACCGTGGCGCCCAGGTCTGCGAGCACGTGGGTCAGCATGTTTCCAGACACCAGGCGCGAGAGGTCGACGACTTTCACCCCCGACAGGGGTTGCGTGCCGCCACGGGCCGAAGAGTGGTTTTGTGGGTTCATCAGTAGCTCCTGGGGCAAGTCTCTGTTTTCATCTGATATCTGTAAAATACATTCGACATCTACTGGATATCGTGAAAATCAATATCAATGGAACTGCGCCAACTTCGGTACCTGATTGGGGTCTGTGAGGCGGGGGGCGTGCTGGCTGCGTCCAAGACCTTGCATGTGGCGCAGCCAGCGCTGAGCCAGAGCATTTCCTCGCTGGAGGGCGAGCTGGGGGTGCAGCTGTTCGTGCGGACGAACCGGGGAATGACCCTCACGGATGCGGGCCGTACCATGCTTGAACACGCGCGGGTTGTGCTTGCCGACATCGAGCGGGCCCGCAGTGCCGTTCAGCATTCGGCGCTGGACATCCAGGGTGAGATGGCCGTGGGGTTGCCAACGACCGTGGCGCTGGTGGCAACGCTGCCCATCCTGCGCGCCACCAGGACGCGGTACCCGAAGCTGAAGCTCAAGATCATCGAGAGCCACAGCGGCTTTCTGGGCGAGTGGCTGCGCGCCGGACGGCTGGACCTGTCGGTTCTGTTCGTATCCGGCAATGAGCCGGCTTTCGAGTACCGCCTGCTTCTTGAAGAACGGCTCGCGCTGGTGACCACGCCCCAGGACACACCTGCCACCAGGGAGGTTTCCTTGAAGTCTCTGGCCTCCCGCCCGCTCGTGCTTCCCGCCCAGGAACACGGGTTGCGCAGGATCATCGACAGGGTGTGCGCGGAGCATGGAGTGGAGCTGGAAGTGATTGCGGAGATTGACTCGCTGCCGAACATCAAGAAGGCGGTGCAGGAAGGCATGGCCAGCACCATCCTGTCGCCGGGCGCGGTTGCCGACGAGGTGCAGGCGGGCCACCTGGCGGTCACCACCATCACCCGGCCGCACATCCCGCGCCAGGTGGCATGTGCGACCTCGATGACGCGCCCCGTGACGCCGGCGACCGCGGCCATGATTTCGCTGGTGACCGAGGAAATGCGCTCGCTGGTTGAGCAAGGGCTCTGGCCAGCGGAGTGGATTGGCGACGCGCCTGCCTAGGTGGCCAGACAGCGGCGGGGATGCCCCTTGCGCAGGTGCATCAGCGCCCCGCTGAGCTGAAGTGGTCGCGCACGAAGTCGATGCCCTTGCCGTTGTAGCCTGCGCGCAGGGCCGGACTGGCTCCAAACTCCATGTACGACTGCTCTTGGGCGCTGTACGGCTTCCAGGCACCCAAGCCCTGGCCGTTGGGGTCGCCGGTCTTTGCGAACTGCACCCAGGCATCCGCCATCGTTCTTGCGACGGTTGCATCGACGGCATTGAAGGGGCGGTTCTTCCCGCGGTGCGGTGACTGCAGGTTGTCGAAGACGAACTGCAGCTCATCCCCGTGGATGGGCATTGCCGCCGCCTCATTGCGATGGCGGGTGAACACGTAGCGGTAGCTTTTAAGGCCATGGTCCTGGTAACGCGCCAGCAGTTCCCGCGTGCCAAAGAGGTACTCCGTATCAGCGTAGAGGTCGGCCAGCGCCTGAGGAACCTTGTCGTCGCTGGCCACGGCGTACGCGGCCCAGGCTGCCTGCTCCCTGCCCTTGAAGGACTGCTGGACGAAGCCCTGGAAATCCGCCACGGTCTTGATGGACCAGTTGCGGGTGGCCCCGCCCCCTTCGTTCTCGTTGTTTCCAACAAGGATGGGGACCTTGGCGAACTTGCCGGTGGCGTACGCCTGGTAGTCGGGCGTCTTCACGGCGTAGCCATCGTTGATGATGCTCACCGGCCTTCCGGTGGCGAGAGACCGGCCAGAGGGCTGCTTCTTGAACAATTCCACGAAGTCGGTAGCAGGGAGCTTGCGCAGCGCGCCCAGGTCGCTGCCGAAACGCAGCCCGTACAGCTCCGCATCCTTCAGCGCCATCGTCGGGCGCATCACACCCACGCTCTGCATGATCGCCTTCTGGAACGTGCCCTGGGCCATGTCCGTGGTCATGAGCGTGCTGATGGCATGGGCGCCGGCGGATTGGCCCATCACGGTCACCCTGGTCGGGTCGCCACCAAAGGCCGCGATGTTCCGCTGCACCCACTTGAGCGCGGCCGCCTGGTCCATCAGGCCGTAGTTGCCCGAGGCCCGCTGGGGCGACTCCGCAGTGAGTTGGGGGTGGGCCATGAAGCCCAGCAGGCCGAGGCGATAGTTCAGTGTGACGACGACCACGCCGCGGCGGGCAAGGGCTTCGCCATCGTAGGAGGGATGGGAGCCTGCGCCGTACGCGAACCCGCCACCATGGATCCAGACGATGACCGCCAGGCGTTCATCTTTGCGCCGGGTCGGTGTCCAGACATTCAGGTTCAGGCAGTCCTCGCTCATGCCACCGCGCTGCTCAGGGTACTCCTGCGGCTGGACGCAGTAGTCGCCGAACGCGGTGCTGTCGCGCACACCGGTCCATGGGGCGGCTGGCTGCGGCGGCTTCCAGCGCAGGTCGCCGGCGGGCGCGGCGGCGTAGGGGATGCCGTAGAACTTCTTCACGTCCGTGCCGTGGCCATGGACAACGCCCGACTCGGTCCGTGCCGTGGCGAGGCCGGTGTCAGCGCCACCACCGGGGGATGCGCAGGAAATCAGGAGGCCCATGGACAGACCCGTCGTCCGTAGACGTAGTGCGAATTTCATGCCCTTGCCCCCTCACTCGGCTTTGATGTTGCCTTCGCGAACCACCTTGGCCCACGCGGCTGTTTCCTGGTCCACGAACTTGCCCAGTTCTGCGGGGCCCATGTAGGCGGCGAAGGCGCCCTGGTCTTCGATCTTTTTCTTGTAGTTGTCGCTCTCGACGATGGTCTTGATGGCTGCGGCGAGGCGGGCCGTGATGGCGGAAGGTGTCTTGGCGGGGGCGAAGACGGCGAACCAGCTTTCAACTTCGTAGCCGGGCAGCCCCGCCTCGGCAGCGGTCGGCACATTCGCAAGGGATGGATGGCGCTTGGGCCCCGCATACGCCAGGGCCTTCAACTTGCCCGCTTGCACCTGGCCAATGACGGATGGCGGCGTCGTGATGAACATGTCGACCTGGCCGCTGATGAGGTCGGTGATGACCGGACCAGCGCCCTTGTAGGGCACATGGGTCACAGGGACCTTGGACTGCTTGCCGAACATCTCGCCGGCAATGTGCTGAATCGAGCCATTGCCAGAAGATGCGTAGAACAGGCCCTTGGGATTCTTCTGGCCGTAGGCGATGAACTCCTTCAGGCTGTTGACCGGAAGGGTGGCACTGACCGCCACGACGTGCGGTGCGCGCATCACCAGCGCGATGGGCGCAAAGTCAGAGGTCTTCCAGCGAATCTGCGAGAACAGCGCGGGGTTGCCCACGTGATAGCCCGAGTACTGGACCAGCAGCGTATGACCATCGGCCGGTGCGCGGGCCGCAAACTCGGTGCCGATGTTCCCACTGCCGCCGGGCCTGTTGTCAACCACGACGGCCTGGCCAAGCGCCGTCTGCAGCTGCTCGCCAATCAGGCGGGCCACGATGTCGGTGGAACCCGCCGGGGCACTGGGCACCACGAGCGTGATGGGTTTGGAGGGGTAGGTTTCCGCGTGCGCAGCCCCGAACGCCGCGCACACCGCGATGCCCAGCAATGCATTTCTACGAATCATGTCTGTCTCCTTTTTTTGTGGAAAAAGCATCCCCATCCCGGGTGCCATGAGGCCATCCGGGCTGAGAGGATCGGGGAAGTGTTCGGCGGCTAGCCCGCAGGCGCCAGCTGAGAAATCTCGATGAGGTTCAAGTCGGGGTCGCGCAGGTAAATCGAGCGAATCCTGGAAGTGGCGCCCGTGCGCAGGACCGGGCCCTCGGCGATGGGAATCGAATGCTGCCGCAGGTGCTCGATGACCTGGTCGAGCGGAACCGATGCCAGGAAGCACAGGTCCAGCGCGCCGGGTACAGGCGTGTGGGCCTTGGGCTCGAATTCCCGCCCCTTCACATGCAGGTTGATTTTCTGGCTGCCGAACTTGAAGGCCCGGCGCTCCACCGGGGGCGTGCCACCGATGAAGGACTCCAGCTTCATCCCCAGTACTTCGGTGTAGAAGCGAACACACTCTGTCTCGTTGGCAGTGGTAAGGACCAGGTGGTCGAGGTGGCTGATCATGGTGTGGACTACTTTGCAGATGCCGTGTTGCGAGCGATGGCGCGCTCCCGGATTTCATCGAAGCCCGCCGGAGGCGCATGGCGCTTGAGGCGTTCACCGGCGCGGCTCACCTGGGCGGGGAGCTCGTGACCAATCAGCCGCTCCAGCTCGTGGGCCGCCTGGATGAGACCAGGAACATCGACACCCGTGTCGTAGCCCATCCACTGCAGCATGTGGACCACGTCCTCCGTGGCCACATTGCCGGACGCACCAGGGGCATAGGGGCAGCCACCGATGCCGCCCAGCGACATGTCGAACTGGCGGATTCCAGCCTCGACCGCCGCAAGTGTGTTGACCAGGCCCATCCCCCGCGTGTTGTGGAAGTGGCCGGTGATGTTCAGTTGGGGATAGGCCTTGGCGACTGATTCGCAGATGCCATGGACCTGGGTGGGGTATGCCATCCCCGTCGTATCGCACAGGGTGACGCCTGTAGCCCCCAAGCCAGCGAACTGACCCACCAGGTCCAGCACGGTAGCCTGCGGCACCTCTCCCTCCATGGGGCAACCGAACACGCAGGACAGCGAAATGTTCACAGGTACCTTGGCCGACACGGCAAGGGCAGCTACATCACCCAGCTGGCGCAGCGACTGTGGACGGGTCATCCTCAGGTTGGCCAGATTGTGGGTTTCGCTGGCCGACATCACCAGGTTGAATTCGTCTACCCGGCACTCCAGGGCGCGCTCGCCACCACGGACATTGGGAATCAACGCGGTGTACACAACACCGGGCTCGCGCCGAATGCGGTGCATGACGGCCTCGGCATCCCTGAGCGCAGGGATTGCGGTCGGCGAGGTGAACGACGTCACTTCGATCTTGGAGTACCCCAGTCCGCTCAGATGGTCCACCAACCGCACCTTGTCGTCGGTCTCTACGAACGCGGCCTCGTTCTGAAGGCCGTCGCGGGGGCCGACCTCATTGATCTTGAGCTTGATCGCCCTGCCCTCAAACATGGTGGGCCTCCTTCTCGCTGCGTGCTGGCCATCCTGAGGTTTCCGACAGGACGTGGGTGTGTTCTCCCAGCAGAGGCGCTGGATATGAAACACGTCCGGGTGTGGCGCTGAGCTTGGGAACGATGCCAGGTACCTTCACTCGCGTTCCGTCGGCAGTTTCCTGCTCGACAATCATTTCCCGGGCGATGTACTGGGGGTCGTGCACGATGTCCTCCACCGTGTAGACCTTGCCTGCAGGCACCTTGGCCTCGTCGAGCACGTTGAGCACTTCGGCCAGCGACTTGGTGAGTGTCCATGCCTCGATGGCGGCGTCGATTTCCTGAACCCGTGCGACACGGCCGTCGTTCTGGGCAAGTGCCGGTTCATGCTCCAGGTCATGCCGGCCTATGGCAGCCATGAGCCGTTTGAAGATGCTGTCGCCATTGCCCGCAATCAGCGCATAGCCACCATCAGAACACCGATAGGCATTGGTCGGCGCGATTCCTGGCAGCGCGCTGCCCGAGCGCTCACGCACAGCGCCGAAGGCGTCGTATTCGGGCACCAGGCTCTCCATCATGTTGAAGACACTCTCATAGAGGGCGACGTCAATCACCTGGCCTTCGCCGCCCCGGGCATCACGGTGGTAGAGAGCCAGCATGACGCCGAGGGCTCCGTGCATGGCGGACAGACTGTCCCCAATGGAGATGCCGCAGCGCACCGGCACCCGCCCAGGCTCGCCCGTCAGGTGGCGCAGGCCGCCCATGGCCTCGCCGAGAACGCCGAAGCCGGGCTTCTGCCTGTAGGGCCCCGTCTGCCCATACCCAGAGATACGCAGCATGATGAGCCTGGGATTGAGCGCATGCAGCGTCTCCCAACCCAGACCCCAGGCCTCCATGGTTCCGGGCTTGAAGTTCTCGATGACCACGTCTGCCTCGGTGAGCAGCGCACGGGTTGCGTCCTGGCCTTCGGGCGTGCGAAGGTCCAGTGCGACCGACCTCTTGTTGCGGGATTGGACCTCCCACCAGACCGAGGTGCCCTCCCGGAGCAGGCGCCATTTTCGCAGCGGGTCGCCAACCCCTGGCGGCTCTACCTTGATGACATCCGCGCCGAAGTCGGCCAGAGTCTTGCCAGCAAACGGGCCCGCAATCAGCTGCCCGAGTTCCAGTACCTTGATTCCGTGGAGTGCTTGCACGTTCGCCTTATCCGTTGTCTGTGGGGCGACTGTAGGAGGATCATTGCTGTCGTGGAATTGCTCATTTGTGGCACGGCATTCGCGTTTTGCGAAACCTTCCTAGAATTGACCCATGCCCACGCTCATCAACCCCGCACGCGTTGACTTCGTCACCTTCAGGCTCTTTTGCGCAGTCGCGCAGGCGGGCAGCGTTACACGGGGGGCTGAAGCCTGCAGTCTCGCGGTCTCGGCCGCGAGCCGGCGGCTGTCGGACTTTGAGAACGCTTCGGGCACAAGGCTCTTCGATAGAACATCCCGTGGAGTCCAACTGACACCTGCATGTTGATTTCCATCCAACCGTAACCCACCATTTCCATCTCGATCTGACCCACCCTTGTTCGTGAACTTCACGCTCACGTTGTGGATAAGTTCTTGGCTATCTTCTCCTTCTTGGTGGTCTGTGGTGGTTGCTGTGCGGAGCTGTTCTTGAACCGGTAGCTGTCGTTGCCGGTTTCCAGAATATGGCAGTGATGCGTGAGTCGGTCCAGCAGCGCCGTGGTCATCTTGGCATCGCCGAACACGTTGGCCCACTCGCTAAAGCTCAGGTTGGTGGTGATCACGACGCTGGTGCGCTCGTACAGCTTGGACAGCAGGTGGAACAGCAAGGCTCCTCCTGACGTACTGAACGGCAGGTAGCCCAGCTCATCCAGGATCACCAGGTCAGCATAGGCCAGGCGGTGCGCGATCTGCCCCGGCTTGCCCTGGGCCTTCTCCTCTTCCAGTGCATTGACCAGCTCCACCGTGGAGAAGAACCGCACCCTGCGGTGATGGTGCTCAATGGCTTGCACCCCGAGGGCCGTGGCAATGTGGGTCTTGCCCGTACCCGGTCCACCCACCAGCACCACGTTGTTGGCGTTCTCCAAGAATTCGCAGCGGTGCAACTGGCGTACCAGTGCCTCGTTCACCTCGCTGTGGCTGAAGTCAAAGCCCGCCATGTCCCGGTACGCAGGGAACCTGGCCACCTTGAGCTGGTAGGCCACAGAGCGCACTTCGCGCTCGGCGGTCTCGGCCTTGAGCAGTTGGGACAGGATGGGCTGCGCCGCATCGAAGGCCGGTGCACCTTGCTCAGCCAGTTCCGCAACCGCCTGGGCCATGCCGTGCATCTTGAGCTCGCGCAGCATGATCACGATGGAAGCGATGGCAGGGTCATGACGCATAGCGCACCTCCCTCAATTGGTCGTAGCGAAGCACATTGGCCTGGGGTTCCACCGCCAGCTTGAGGGCCTGCGGCGACGTGACCGGTGCTGGAGCGGGCTTGCCGTCCAGCAGGCGGTGCAGCACGTTCAGGATGTGCGTCTTGCTGGCAGCCCCTGACTCCAGTGCCAACTCCACTGCAGCGAGCACAGCCTGTTCATCGTGGTGCAGCACCAGTGCCAGTACCTCCACCATCTCCCGGTCGCCGCCGGTTTGCTTGAGCAAGGTGGCTTGCAGTCGCTTGAAGGCCGCTGGCAGCTCCAGGAATGGGGCGCCGTTGCGCAAAGCTCCTGGTTTGCGCTGCAGCACCGCCAAGTAGTGGCGCCAGTCGTACACGGTCTGTCCCGCACCATGGTGGTTACGCTCGATCAGGCGCTGATGCTCGCACACGATCTGGCCTTCGGCGGCAATCACCAAGCGATCCGCATAGACCCGCAGGCTCACCGGCCGATTGGCATACGGCGCCGGCACGCTGTAGCGATTGCGCTCGAAGTGGACAAGGCAGGTGGGTGAGACGCGCTTGGTGTTCTCCACAAAGCCATCGAAGGGCCGGGGCATTGGCATCAAGGCGGGCTTCTCTTGAGCCCAGACATCCGCGACGGTGCCCGGCAGCTTGCCGTGCTCGATCTCGTGCCACAGCGCCACGCAGCGCTCTTCAAGCCAGGCATTGAGATCGGGCAGGCTTGGGAATGGCGGCACCACTTGCCACAGGCGATGGCGGGCATCGCGCACGTTCTTCTCCACCTGGCCCTTCTCCCAGCCCGACGCGGGATTGCAGAACTCGGCCTCGAACAGGAAGTGGCTGACCATGGCCGCAAAGCGCGCATTGACGTCGCGCTCCTTGCCACGGCGCACCCGGTCTACAGCGGTGCGCATGTTGTCGTAGATGCCACGGCGGGGCACGCCACCCAGGACCACGAACGCATGGTTGTGGGCATCGAACAGCATCTCGTGCGTCTGCAGCGGATAGGCGCGCAGGTAGAACGCTCGGCTGTGGCTGAGCTTGAAGTGGGCTACCTGCAGCTTGGTGCGCACGCCGGCGAGAACAGCCCAGTCCTCGCTCCAGTCGAACTGGAAGGCCTCACCCGGGCCAAAGGTCAGCGGAACGAAGGTACCTCGGCCGGTGGTCTGCTGTGCAACCAGGCGCTGCTCGTGCCAGAGGCGCGCAAAGGCCGCCACACGGTTGTAGGAGCCGCCATAACCGAGCGCCTGCAGATCCACGTACATCTGCTTGACGGTGCGCCGCTGCTTGCGGGATCGGCCAGCCTCCGTCTTGAGCCAGCCGGCGAGCTTCAAGGCGAAGGGATCGAGCTTGGATGGACTGACTCGCTTGGCATAGTGCGGCTCGGCCTCGCCTGCGCGCAGGTACTTGCGGATGGTGTTGCGCGAGAGGCCCGTGCGGCGGGCGATCTCCCTGATGGACAGCTGCTCTCGCAGGGCCCAGCGCCTGATGACACTCAGTGTTGCCACGTCTATCACTCCTGGTCTCCTGCTGCTCAACAAAGCAGCAGGTTAGGGTTAGTACGTGGATCAGATTTGGATGGAAATCCTGGGGGTTAGTGGGTCACTTCTGCGTGGAAATCAACACGCACGCTCATTTGGAGGCGAAACACTTCCCTATCGACCAGGCAGCAGGTGTCTACGGTGGGATATGGATGCGTTTAGCCCAGTCGCTGCTTGGCCGCTCTGCGAGTCAGCAGGCACTACAGCAGTTCCTCTGAGGCAAGAGTCGCATTGGCCGGGCGCCAAAATGAAAAACGCCCCTAAGCAGGGGCGTTTTTCAGAATAGGGTGGCCTACCCGAAGGTAGGCCGTTGGGGGTTGGCAATAGGCCTTAACCTGAAGCCGGCACTCAGTGTCGATGCTTACGCAGAGGACTTTACTGAGTTGATGGTCAACTATAGCGGGTATGCTCTTCCCTGTCAACGGGGAGAAAAGATGTGGCAGACGCTACTTGAGCATTGCTCAGAAGACCGCCTTAGAAAATACCTGAGTAAGGTAGCGGAGGACAAGCTGGCAGCTGAATTCATGTACGTTGCCAACCAAAATGTGTCGGAGAGCCTATATCAACTGCTCTCGGTAGTTGAGGTTTCGCTTCGGAATCGAGTTCACACCAAGCTTCACGGAAAATTCGGCACTACAGATTGGTGGTCGGCCGACGCTCTAAAAGTCCAAGACTTTTTGGAGCATCGAGATAGGGTGGCGCGGGCGACGTCAAAGATTTATCTTTCCACAGGGATTGGGAGCAAGCAACAAGTTAAGGCTGGCCAAATTGTTGCGGAGGTCAGTTTCAATTTTTGGACCGACCTGTTCTCGGAAGGATTGTCGTTGATCCTCTGGAAGGACCTGATGGATTGCTTCCCTCATCTGCCAGTGGACACTCGCAAGAGGCGGAAGGTCTCAAAACCCTTGAATAATCTGGCTAGCCTCCGCAACCGAGTCATGCACCACGAGCCAATACTTTTCAACGACGACTTGATGCGGGATGCCCATGCGAAGGGGGTTGAGCTCCTAGGTTGGATGTCGCCGGATATGGCTGCATGGCTGGCAAAGAGAGATAGGTTTCCGGATGTCTGGGCGCAATACCAAATTCCGCTGCAGCAGATGCGCATCTGGCTTGACGCTCATGCTGCGCTCAAGAAGGCCAGAGAAGAGGGGAAGCCTCTAAAGCCACTCTACGAGGTACGCGACGCAGAGAAGAGGAAATTCGATATGCTCGCGATGGGATATCTCCAGAACGCCAATGCCGCGCCCCCGGCCGCCCAAGTACTTCAGGCTCCCGTGGCGACGGCGTAGCTCTGATGCGGTACTGAGTCGCTTCGTGAGCAGGCGCGTCCTCCTGCGCCGCAACCCGCCGCTCTCCGAGATCACGCAAGATGAGCATCCCGAGCGCACGGCCGCACGTACTGCAACACGGTGTCTTCGTCCTGCAAAGGCAATCTCCCAGCCTCTAGGTCGTCTAGGAAATCGGCCCACTGCTGAACCATCGTCTTGCGCTGGGCCAAGAAGACCGCGCGGTCATAGCTGCCGCCCAGTTCTTCGTCGGATACGTGCGCCAAATGTCGCTCGATGACATCCGGGTCCCAGCCCAGGTATTCCCGGATCATGGTCCGCGCGGTAGCGCGGTAGCGCGGAAGCCGTGACCGGTGATCTGTTCCTTGGTGTCGTAGCCCATCGTGCGCAAGGCCGCGTTGATGGTGTTGTCGCTGATGAAGCGACTCTTCTCTGAACGGCGCGACATGCTGCGAAATATCGGGCCGGTCGGGCCGGTCAATGGATGCAGGTCCCGAAGGATTTCCATCGCCTGTCGCGGCAGTGGCACAAGATGTGCCGGCGTGCGGCTGTCCCGCTTTTGCCATTCGCGCAGCTTCATCTTCTCGGGCGGGCAACGCCACAGTTCATCATCAAGATGGATGTCCTCCCATTCAGCGAGGCGCAACTGGCCAGGGCGCTGGAATATCACCGGCGCAAGCCGCAGCGCGCAGCGCGTGATGAAGGCACCGTTGTAGTCGCGGATGTCACGCAGCAACTGCCCGAGTTGGGCGGGATCGGTGATGGCGGCGTAATGCCGACTGCGCGGCGCCGGCAGGCCCCCGGTGTTCTTATTCACGAAGTTCTTAGCCGGCTCCAGTGCGCCTACATCCACTGCGTGCTGGTACACGTGCTGCACCGCCTCGCGCACGCGCTGGGCCGTCTCCAGGTTGCCGCGATCCTTGATCCGGTGCAGGCATCGCACGATCTCGGTCGGGCCGATCTTTTCGATAGGCCGGTCGCCGACCCAGGGGAAGACGTGGATCTCCAGATGCCGGATGACCTTGCCAGCGTAGCCACTCGACCATTGCCGGTCCTTACTGGCGTTGGCGACCCAAGCGCGGGAGAGCAGCTCGAAGGTATTCAGCGCAGCGACACGCTCCTGCTCTTCACGCTGCCGGCGGACCTCCCTGAGGTCCTGCCCACCTGCACGCAGGCTGCTGGCCTCATAGGCCTTAGAACGCGCCTGGGCAAGCGTAACCGCAGGGTATGGCCCCAACCCTAGCTTGATGGTCTTCCCGTCCCTGCCGTAGCGATAAATCCACGCCTTACCGCTGCTGCGCACGCGCAGGAACAGATTGTCGCCATCGTTAAGGAAGAACTCCTTCGGAGCAGGCTTGGTCGCCTTGATTTGCGTCTCGCTCAGCAGTCCCATCTCGTACCCCGTACCCCCGAAGGGCGTTTGTCATGGGATCACTCTAGGGTACGGCCCGGGGTACGGGCAAATGCGGGATGTAACGGAACGACTTGGGACGTTGTGAGCCACATTACGCGGCTAAGTCCTTGTCGCACAAAGAAAAACGCCTAGTCTGGAGGGACTAGGCGTTGAATAGGTGGTGGCCTGGGGCGGAATCGAACCACCGACACAAGGATTTTCAATCCTCTGCTCTACCGACTGAGCTACCGGGCCTGAGCCTCAAATTATAACCAGAAAAATCGAGGCTTCTGAAGAACCTGAAGGAATTTATTGCGGTGCTGCTAGGTGCGCTTGCCTCGCCCCAGGTCCACGCCCAACTGGCGCAACTTGCGGTACAGGTGAGTGCGTTCCAGGCCGGTTTTTTCGGCTACCCGCGTCATCGAGCCGCCCTCGCGGGCAAGGTGGAATTCGAAATAGGCTTTCTCGAAGCCATCACGCGCTTCGCGCAGGGGGCGGTCCAGATCAAACCCCTGGTGGGCGTGCGGGCCGGCGTCCACGCTGGCCATCACGGCCGATACGGCCGGCAGTTGCGAGAACGTGGGGTCGGCGGGAGCGTGAACGGGCGCCTGGGTGGCGGCCGCCGGGGCCGATTGGTGGGCGGCATTGCGCGCCAGGCCCTGCTCCACCGCCTTGAGCAGCTTTTGCAGGGTGATGGGCTTTTCAAGGAAAGAGAACGCGCCGATGCGCGTGGCCTCCACGGCGGTGTCGATGGTGGCGTGGCCGCTCATCATGATCACGGGCATGGTGAGCACGCCGGCCGTTGCCCATTCCTTGAGCAGCGAGACACCGTCCGTGTCGGGCATCCAGATATCAAGCAGCACCAGGTCGTAAGTATTGCCCGACCGGGCAGCACGCGCCTGGGTTGCGTTTTCTGCGAGGTCTACGCTGTGACCTTCGTCGTTCAGGATTTCCGACAACAGATCACGAATGCCGAGCTCATCGTCGACCACCAGAATGTTTGCCATGTGTGTTGAAGCGCCTTGGGTACTGCGGGGCGGTGTTGTTATGACGCCACCGCTGGTTCAGGGGCGAATGATAACGACACTTGGGCTCCCCGCACCACGCCATCTTCGATGCGATTCGACAAGTCGATGCGTGCACCGTGCTCGTCGGCAATCTTTTTGACCACGGCCAGCCCCAGGCCGGTACCCCGCGGCTTGGTGGTGACGTAGGGTTCGAAGGCCCGCTGAAGGATGTGCGCGGGGAAGCCGGCGCCGCTGTCCGATACCGTGAGCCGCACGCGCCGCGAGGACTCGCTCCAGCGCGTGCTGATGCGCACCGCGGGCACGGGCTCGGAGGTGCTGGCACGGGCCTGTTCGGTGGAATCCTGCGCGTTTTGCAGCAGGTTGTGCACGACCTGGCGCAGTTGCTGCGCGTCGCCCGCGATGCTGGGGCAGCGCGGGTCCAGTTCGGCTTCCACACGCACGGTGGCGTTCTCTTCCCCATACAGGTGGAGCACATCCGCGACCAGCGCATTGAGGTCCAGCGCATGCAGTTCTGCGGCGGGCAACCGTGCGTAGTCACGGAATTCGTTGACCAGCCGCTTCATGGCGTCCACCTGGTCCACGATGGTCTTGACGGACTTGGCCAGGATGGCTTGCTCTGGATCGGGCAGCTTGCCCGAGAGCTTCATTTCCAGCCGCTCGGCGGACAGCTGGATGGGCGTCAGCGGATTCTTGATTTCATGCGCCAGGCGCCGTGCCACCTCGCCCCAGGCCTGCGCACGCTGTGCTGAAACAATTTCCGAAATGTCGTCAAAAACCAACAATCGGGCCGAATCAGGCAGTTCGGCCCCCCGGGCCACGAGGCTGGTGGCGTGCTGCCCCACGCCGCCGGACGACGCATGCAGTTCAAACGGTTGCTGCCAGTGGTCCAGCCCATGGCGTTCGGTGTCCCCCAGGAAGGCGTCGAAATGGCCCTGGATCGATGCCGCAAACTCGGCAAGGCCGGGCACCTCGGACAGCGGACGCCCTTCGTACACCGCCATGGGTGCGCGCAGGATCCGCGTGGCGCCGGGGTTGGACGACCGGATCAGCCCCTGCGCATCCAGGACGATGACCCCCGCTGTCAGGTTGTCCAGAATGGTCTGGAGATTGGCGCGGGCGGCATCGACCTCACCCATGCTCTGTTCCACGGCCTGCCGGGCATCCGCCAGTTGCTGGGTCATCAAGGCGAAGGACCGCGTGAGGCCGCCCAGTTCGTCCTTGCCCTGCAGCACGGCCTTGGGGCTGAGGTTGCCCGCCGCCACCTCGCGCACCCCTTCGGCCAGCACGAGCAGGGGGCGTGCCAGCTGATTGCCCAGCAGCACCGCCAGCAGCACGGCTCCAAATACCGCCAGGAAAAGGCTCAGCGTGAGCGTGCCCACGTACATGCGCCGCAGGCCTCCCCGCGCCAGCGCGCGCTCCTGGTATTCACGGTTGGCCTCCTGCACGGCGATGGCGTTCGCCACCAGCGCGGGCGGCAGCGGGAGCGTGGCTTGCAGGTACCGGGGCTCCACGAGCAAGCCCACACTGGGACTGCTCACCAGGGCAAGCACCTTGACCCGCGCGTTCTGCGCGGCGGCAGGGTCCGATATATCGTCCAGCCCCTCGATCTGCGCGGTGGCGCGCTGCTGGCGCACGGTGCGCAGCAGGGGCACCCCGGGCCGGTCGGGGTTCAGGCTGAAGCGCGACTGGCCGGCGCTGGCCACCGCCTGCCCTGCAGCGTTCCAGAGCACGACATCGGTGGCGCCCAGCTGCTCGCGGATGCGTTCGAGCACCAGCCCGGCGGCGGCATCGGGCACCTGGGCCACCTGCGCACCCGCGTTGCGCGTCTTGGCGGCCATGTCGGTGGCCAGCGAGTCGAGTGAAACCCGGGCCAAATTCACCCCCGCCGACAGGGCCCCTTCCACCTTCACGTCGAACCAGCTCTCGATGGAGCGGGTGACGAACTGGTAGGACACCACGTAGATCAGCAGCCCCGGCATCAGGCCCACCAGCGCGAAAATGGCCGCCAGCTTGACGAGCAGCCTGCTGCCAAAGCGCCCCTTGCGCAGGCGCATGCCCAGGCGCACCGCCACCCAGACCAGCACGGCCAGCAGCAACAGCGCCACCAGCACGTTCACGCCAAAGAGCCAGGCGTAGTTGCGCTCGTACAGCGCGCGGTTGTTGGTCGCCAGGGTGAGCAGGAACATCAGCACCAAGCCGATGGCAGACATGGCGGCGGCGCCCACCCCCACCGCCCAGCGCACGGCGCGCGACTGGCGTGCGGCGGCGTGGGCTGATGCGGAGGCCGCCGCCGGCCGGGGAGCGCCGGGGTGGCTCACTTCGCAGGCTCCGCTGCCAGGCGCTGGCTGCGCGAAACCAGCAGATTCCATCCGGATCGCCCCACGGCCCCGATCTGAAACGGGCGGGGCAGCTGGGACATGTCGAGCCTGAACCGGAAGTTGACCGTGTGCACGGCATCTGCCTCGATCACCTCGTTTTCAGCGATCTTCCAACGCGAAATCCGCTGAATGGCAGACAACGCGTCGGCATAGTCGTCAAAGTTCTGCCCCAGCACCACGCCCAGGCCGCTGTTGGTGAACGGTACGGGGGAGATGTTCAATCGCCATCTTCGCGTCAATGGCTGATAACTTAGGCGCAGATAGCGGGTGGTTTCCGCCACTTGGCGGTCAGACCAGTACCAACGGTCGCGCAGCACCTGGGCCTCCGCCACGAAGAACATGGGAATGCCTTTGTTCAATGCGTCTTCTGCGAGTTCCGGCAGCATGAACTGCAGGTTGGTGCTGAGGTACAGGCCGTCTTCGGCCCGCTCGAGCCGCAGTTCGCCCACCTCGGGCGCGGCGGCTTGCCCTGCCGCGGCCAGCCCCGGCAGCAGGGCGGCACATCCCATGAGCACAAAAATTGCGCAAACCACCATCCACCGAGCCATCACGGACTCATTGCGGCGATTTTTGCAACAGTGCGTAAAAAAATCCGTCGTGGTCACCCGGTTGATTGTCCGGGACAGCCCCGGGCTTGTCCCCGTTGCCGGGAATTAAATGCCCCGGCGACGGCAGCAATTGCGCATCGGTGTTGTGTGCAAGAAACGTTTGCACCTGGTCGTCGCCTTCGGCGCGGAACACGGAACAGGTGCAATACAGCAGCCGCCCGCCTGGGCGCAGAAGGGGCCAGAGCGTCTTCAGCAGGTGGGCCTGCAGGGCGGCCAACTGGGCAATGTCGCTCTCGCGGCGCAGCCAGCGCACGTCGGGGTGGCGCCGCACGATGCCCGAGGCGGTGCATGGCGCATCGAGCAAGATGGCATCGAACAGTTCACCCCCGCAGTGCTGCTGCCACCAGTCCTGGGGGCGTGCGGCGTCGGCCACGACCACCTGCGCACGAAGCCCCAGGCGCTGCATGGTGTCACCGATGCGGGCGCTACGGGCGGCGTCGATCTCCAGCGCGGTGACCTGTACAGGGGCGCCAGCACCGGCCAGCTCCAGAAGGTGGGCCGTCTTGCCCCCCGGTGCGGCGCAGGCGTCGAGCACACGCAGGGGCTGTGCGAGGTCCAGGCCGTCCAGCAGCAGGGGCGCCGCCATCTGCGCGGCAGCATCCTGCACCGACACCCAGCCCTGGTCAAAGCCCGGCAGGGATTGCACAGGCACGGGGTGCCGCAGCACCAGCCCGGCCTCGCCCCACGAAGACGCTTCCAAATTAATAGCATCTAGCGCTTGCTGGTATTGCGCCGGAGTGCATTTTTGCTTGTTAACCCGCAACGTCATTGGCGCGTGGGCGTTGTTGGCCTGAAGGATCTGCTCCCAATGCTGGGGATGGTCCTTGCGCAGCCGTGCGATCCACCACTGGGGATGGTTCCAGCGGGCCAGCGGGTCGTCGCCGGTGCGGGCGACCAGCGCATCGCGCTCGCGCAGAAAGCGGCGCAGGCACCCATTGATGAACGAGGCCTGCGCGCGGGTGGATGCGCTCCGCTTGGCCGCCTCCACCGCCTGATTCACCAGCGTGAAGGCCTCATACGGCGATTCGTCCGGGTTCCAGCACAGCGCCAGGGCCGTGCACAGCAAGGCATCCGCCGCCGGCGGCGGCGTGCGGGCGACCATCTGGCGGCGCAATGCCTCGGCGCGCCCGGCCTGGCGCAGCACCTGGAACAGCAGAGACTGCACGCCCGGGCGCAGACCCACGTCCACCGCCCCCATGGCGGCGGTTCCGGACTGGCCCCCGCGAATGGCAAGCAAGGCGCCGGCCACGGCATCCAGCTGCTGCCACAGCGCCACCGGCTGTCCGCCCCCGGACGGCGGGTGGGCGGGGCGGCGGGGCGAAGGAGGTTGCCCCCCGGAAGAAGACGTGGGGCGCGCAGGGGGTTGGGTCATGGTGGTCCTGAAAACGGTCTACAGGCCCCGGGCGGCCTTGAATCCGAACACCCAGGCCAGCAGGTTCGCGGGAAACTGGGCAATGGCGGCGTTGTAGTGCAACACCGCATCGTTGAAGACGCGAATGGCCTGGTCGTTCTGCTGGACATGTTCATCCCACCGGATTTGCCAGGGCGACGGCAAGGCGTCCCGCGCGTCAGCCGCTGTGGGCGGTGGGTCGCCCTGCCCTTCCCTGCGCCCCGCCTTCTGCCAGCAAGCCTGCAGCACATCGCGTGCGGCCGTCAGAGCGGCGATTGCATCTGCCTGCAGGGGACGGGCACGCGCCATTGCGAGCGACGCACTCAATTGGGTGGTGGCGCCCTGCAGTGCTGCCATCTCCTGTTCCGGGGCACTCAAGGTGGAGGGCTGGACAGCATGCGCGGCTCCAAACTCTCCCAGCAGCGCCACCAGCCGCACCATGTGCGCGTCAAAACTGCCGAACGCCTGCACGACGGCAGAGCGCAGCCGCATCAGGCGGTTGTAGGCGCCCAGGGCCCAGAAGACGGCGATGGCAAAAACAATCCAGAAAAGAGGCGATGACCACATGCACAGCTGCCGTCTCCGCGTGCACCACGCGTTCCGGCCCGAAAAGTAAATGGAGAAAGGAAAAGAAGAAAGGTGCGCAGACGATGTGTCCAAAAAAAAGCTCCCGGCCTGCCAGGGACAGGGCGGGAGCTCTTCAGTGACAGCCCTCGGGCTTAGTCAGCAGCTGCGTCGGTGGCCGTGGAGGCACTGCCCTCGACTTCGGTGGCATCCGCCTGGGCTTCCATCTCGGCCGCTTCGGCTTCGGCGATGGCGCGGCGCTCGGCGTCGTCCATGGCATCCTTGGCCTTGCGTGCCTGGTGGTAAGCCAGACCCGTACCGGCCGGGATCAGGCGGCCCACGATCACGTTTTCCTTCAGGCCGCGCAGCTCGTCGCGCTTTCCCATGATGGCAGCCTCGGTGAGCACGCGGGTGGTTTCCTGGAAGGAAGCCGCCGAGATGAAGGAGTCGGTCGACAGCGAAGCCTTCGTGATACCCAAGAGCAGGTTGCTGTAGGTCGCGGGAATCTTGCCCTCGGCCTGCAGCGCCTCGTTGGTGTTGAGGATCTCGGAGCGCTCGACCTGCTCACCGGCGATGTAGTTCGACTCGCCGACGTTCTCGACCACGACGCGGCGCAGCATCTGGCGAACGATCACCTCGATGTGCTTGTCGTTGATCTTCACGCCCTGCAAGCGGTACACGTCCTGCACTTCGTCCACGATGTAGCGCGACAGTTCCTCGATGCCCAAGAGGCGCAGGATGTCCTGCGGATCGGCGGGGCCGTCCACAATCGACTCGCCCTTGTTCACCACCTGGCCTTCGTGCACCAGGATGTTCTTTTCCTTGGGCACGAGCTCTTCGAACACGTGGCCTTCAGGATCGGTGATCTGCAGGCGGACCTTGCCCTTGGTTTCCTTGCCGAACGACACGGTACCGGTCATCTCGGCCAGCGTGCCCTTGTCCTTCGGAGTGCGGGCTTCGAACAGCTCGGCCACGCGGGGCAGACCGCCGGTAATGTCGCGGGTCTTCTGGCCTTCGACCGGAATACGCGCCAGCACTTCGCCGGGGCCCACGTCCTGGCCGTCGCGCACCTGGATCAGCGCGCCGACCTGGAAGCCGATGGTCACCGAGTGGTCGGTGCCAGGGATCTTCACTTCGTTGCCCTGCGCGTCGATCAGCTTCACCTGTGGACGAACGACCTTGGCAGCGCCGCGGCGCTTCGGATCGATCACCACCAGCGTGGACAGGCCGGTCACTTCGTCGACCTGCTTGGCCACCGTGAGACCTTCTTCGACGTTCTCGAACTTGGTCTGGCCGGCGAACTCGGTGATGATGGGGCGCGTCAGCGGATCCCAGTTGGCCAGGATGGTGCCGGCCTTGATCTGCTGGTCGGCCTTGACCGTCAGCGTCGCGCCGTAAGGCACCTTGTGGCGCTCGCGCTCGCGGCCATGCTCGTCGTGGATGATGATCTCACCCGAACGTGCAATGACGACCAGCTCGCCCTTGGTGTTGCTCACGTAGCGCATCGTGGCATTGAAGCCGATCACGCCGTTGGACTTGGCTTCCACGCTCGATGCGATGGCGGCGCGCGAAGCGGCACCACCGATGTGGAACGTGCGCATGGTCAGCTGCGTGCCGGGTTCGCCGATGGACTGGGCAGCGATCACGCCCACGGCTTCGCCGAGGTTGATCAGGCCGCCACGGCCCAGGTCGCGGCCGTAGCACTTGGCGCACAGGCCATAGCGGGTCTCGCAGGTCAGCGCCGTGCGCACCTTCACTTCGTCGACGCCAGCGGCTTCGAGTTCCTCGATGAGGTCTTCCTCGAGCATGACGCCCGCCTGGACCAGCACCGCCCGGGTTTCCGGATGCAGCACGTCTTCTGCGGCCGTGCGGCCCAGGATACGGTCGCGCAGCGATTCGATCACTTCGCCGCCTTCGACAATGGCGCGCATCAGCGAACCATTGGAGGTTTCGCAATCCTCCTCGGTCACGACCAGATCCTGCGTCACGTCCACCAGGCGGCGGGTCAGGTAACCGGAGTTGGCGGTCTTGAGCGCCGTGTCGGCCAGACCCTTACGGGCACCGTGGGTGGAGATGAAGTACTCCAGCACGTTCAGGCCTTCGCGGAAGTTCGCGGTGATGGGCGTCTCGATGATCGAGCCATCAGGCTTGGCCATCAGGCCCCGCATGCCGGCCACCTGGCGGATCTGGGCGGCGGAACCGCGGGCACCGGAGTCGGCCATCATGTAGATGGAGTTGAACGACTCCTGGTCCACTTCCTTGCCGTGGCGGTCCATGACCTTCTCTTTGGAGAGCCGGGCCATCATCACCTTGGACACTTCGTCGCCGGCCTTGCCCCAGATGTCCACCACCTTGTTATAGCGTTCGCCAGAGGTGACCAGACCGGACACGTACTGCTGTTCGATCTCCTTCACTTCCTTCTCGGAGCGCTCGATGATGCCGGCCTTCTGTGGAGGCACCAGCATGTCGTCGATGGCGATGGAGATACCGGCGCGCGTGGCCAGACGGAAGCCGTTTTGCAGCAGCTTGTCGGCGAACACGACCGTTTCCTTCAGGCCGCACTTGCGGAAGGACACGTTGATCAGGCGCGAGATTTCCTTCTTCTTGAGCGCCTTGTTCATGTTGGAGAACGGCAGGCCCTTGGGAAGGATCTCGGACAGCAGTGCGCGGCCAGCGGTGGTTTCCACGAGCGAGGTGGACGGAACGAATTCGCCCGTTTCCTTGTTCTTGGTCCACTCGGTCATGCGCACCGTGATCCTGGCGGCGAGTTCGACCTCGCCGGCGTCCAGAGCACGTTGCACTTCACCGGTGTCGGCGAACACCAGGCCTTCGCCCTTGCCGTTGATACGGTCACGGGTGGCGTAGTACAGGCCCAGCACCACGTCCTGCGAAGGAACGATGGAGGGTTCGCCCGATGCGGGGAACAGCACGTTGTTGGAGGCCAGCATCAGCGTGCGGGCTTCCATCTGCGCTTCCACCGACAGCGGTACGTGAACAGCCATCTGGTCACCGTCGAAGTCGGCGTTGAAGGCCGCGCAGACGAGTGGGTGCAGCTGGATGGCCTTGCCTTCGATCAGGATGGGCTCGAAGGCCTGGATACCCAGACGGTGCAGCGTAGGCGCACGGTTGAGCATCACGGGGTGTTCCTTGATGACCTCTTCCAGGATGTCCCACACCACCGGCGTGCCGGATTCGACTTCCTTCTTGGCGGCCTTGATCGTCGTCGCGATGCCCATGGCTTCCAGGCGCGAGAAGATGAAAGGCTTGAACAGTTCCAGGGCCATCAGCTTGGGCAGGCCGCACTGGTGCAGCTTGAGCGTTGGGCCCACGGTGATCACGGAACGGCCCGAGTAGTCCACCCGCTTGCCCAGCAAGTTCTGGCGGAAACGGCCCGACTTGCCCTTGATCATGTCGGCCAGCGACTTCAGGGCGCGCTTGTTGGCACCCGTCATGGCCTTGCCGCGGCGGCCGTTGTCCAGCAGCGAGTCGACGGCTTCCTGCAGCATCCGCTTTTCGTTGCGGGCGATGATTTCAGGGGCCTTCAGCTCCAGCAGGCGGCGCAGGCGCGAGTTGCGGTTGATGACGCGGCGGTACAGGTCGTTCAGGTCGGAGGTCGCGAAGCGGCCGCCGTCCAGCGGCACCAGCGGACGCAGGTCCGGTGGCAGCACGGGCAGCACTTCGAGCACCATCCACTCGGGCTTGATGCCCGACTTCTTGAACGCTTCCAGCACCTTCAGGCGCTTGGCGTTCTTCTTGACCTTGACTTCGGATCCGGTCAGGTCGCCGCGCAGGCGTTCGATCGACAGGTCGATGTCGATGGATTCCAGCAGGTCCTTGATACCTTCAGCGCCCATCTTGGCGATGAATTCGTCGCCGTATTCCTTGCGCTTGGCGTCGTAGTCGTCCTCGGACATGATGCTGAACTTCTTCAGCGGGGTCATGCCGGGGTCGGTCACCACATAGGCTTCAAAATACAGCACGCGTTCGATGTCGCGCAGCGTCATGTCCAGCACCAGGCCCAGGCGCGATGGCAGCGACTTCAGGAACCAGATGTGCGCGCAGGGCGCGGCCAGGTCGATGTGGCCCATGCGCTCGCGGCGCACCTTGGTCTGCGTGACTTCAACGCCGCACTTCTCGCAGATCACGCCACGGTGCTTCAGGCGCTTGTACTTGCCGCACAGGCACTCGTAATCCTTGATGGGGCCGAAGATCTTGGCGCAGAACAGGCCGTCGCGCTCGGGCTTGAACGTGCGGTAGTTGATGGTCTCGGGCTTCTTCACTTCGCCGAAAGACCACGAGCGGATCTTTTCGGGCGAAGCCATGCCGATGCGGATGGCATCGAAATGCTCATCCGGCGTGAATTGCTTGAACAGGTCGAGTAGCGATTTCATAGTGACTCTTTCCTTTTCTGCTTAGGAGCGTTCCAGCTCGATGTCCAGGCCCAGCGAACGGATTTCCTTGACCAGCACGTTGAACGATTCCGGCATGCCGGCTTCGATGGCGTGTTCGCCCTTGACGATGGATTCGTACACCTTGGTACGGCCCACCACGTCGTCGGACTTCACCGTCAGCATTTCCTGCAGCACGTAGGCGGCGCCGTAAGCTTCCAGCGCCCACACTTCCATTTCCCCGAAACGCTGGCCGCCGAACTGCGCCTTGCCGCCCAGCGGCTGCTGCGTGACGAGCGAGTAAGGACCGGTCGAACGGGCATGCATCTTGTCGTCCACCAAGTGGTGCAGCTTCAGGTAGTGCATGTAGCCGATGGTCGTCGGACGCTCGAAACGCTCGCCGGTGCGGCCGTCGAACAGGTATGCCTGGGTACGGGTGGGCGTGAGGCCCTTGCGCTCGGCAATGTCGTCCGGGTAGGCGATCTTCAGCATGTCCTTGATTTCTTCTTCCGAAGCACCATCGAACACCGGAGTGGCATAAGGCACGCCGCTGGTGAGGTTGGCCGCCATGTTCAGCACATCCTCATCGCTCAGTTGCGAGAGGTCTTCGGTACGGCCACGGGAGTTGTACACCTCTTCCAGGAACTTGCGCAGCTCGGAGGCCTTGGCCTGCTGCTGCAGCATGTCGCCAATGCGCTGGCCGATGCCCTTGCCGGCCCAGCCCAGATGGACTTCGAGCACCTGCCCGATGTTCATCCGCGAGGGCACGCCCAGGGGGTTCAGCACGATGTCGGCAGGGGTGCCGTCGGCCATGTAGGGCATGTCTTCGACCGGAACGATCTTGGAGACCACACCCTTGTTGCCGTGGCGGCCGGCCATCTTGTCGCCGGGCTGCAGGCGGCGCTTGACGGCCAGGTAGACCTTGACCATCTTGAGCACGCCCGCTGGCAGCTCGTCGCCTTGCGTGAGCTTCTTGCGCTTTTCTTCAAAGGCCAGGTCGAAGCTGTGGCGCGTCTGCTCCAGCGCGTTCTTGATGGACTCGAGTTGCGTGGCTACTTCGTCTTCGGCGGGGCGGATGTCGAACCAGTGGAACTTCTCGACCGACGCCAAGTAGGCCTTGTCGATCTTGGTGCCCTTGGCGAGCTTCTGCGGGCCGCCGTTGGCCACGCGGCCGTTGAGCAGCTTCTCGATACGGTCGAACGCGTCGGCCTCGACGATGCGCAGCTGGTCGTTCAGGTCCAGACGGAAGCGCTTGAGTTCGTCGTCGATGATCTGCTGGGCGCGCTTGTCGCGCTGGATGCCTTCGCGGGTGAACACCTGCACGTCGATCACGGTGCCTTGCGAGCCCTGGTCCACGCGCAGCGAGGTGTCCTTCACGTCGGAAGCCTTTTCGCCGAAGATGGCGCGCAGGAGCTTCTCTTCAGGCGTCAGCGTGGTCTCGCCCTTGGGCGTGACCTTGCCCACCAGCGTGTCGCCGGGCTGCACTTCGGCGCCCACGTAGATGATGCCGGACTCGTCCAGACGGTTCAGCTGCTGTTCCGACAGGTTCGGAATGTCGCGCGTGATTTCTTCGGCGCCCAGCTTCGTGTCGCGGGCCATGACCACCAGTTCCTCGATGTGGATCGAGGTGTAGCGGTCTTCGGCCACCACGCGCTCGGAGATCAGGATCGAGTCTTCGAAGTTGTAGCCATTCCAGGGCATGAAGGCGATCAGCATGTTCTGGCCGATAGCGATCTCGCCGAAGTCCGTCGATGCGCCGTCGGCGATCACGTCACCCTTGACCAGCTTGTCACCCTTCTGGACGATGGGGCGCTGGTGAATGTTGGTGTTCTGGTTGGAACGCTGGTACTTGATGAGGTTGTAGATGTCCACGCCCACTTCACCGGCCACGGCCTCGTCGTCGTTCACGCGCACCACGATGCGGGTGGCATCGACATAGTCGACGATACCGCCACGGGTCGCGGTGACCACGGTGCCCGAGTCCACGGCGGCCACACGCTCGATGCCCGTGCCCACCAGGGGCTTCTCGGGACGCAGCACGGGCACGGCCTGGCGCGACATGTTGGCGCCCATCAATGCGCGGTTCGCATCGTCATGCTCCAGGAATGGAACCAGCGAGGCGGCCACCGACACGATCTGCGCGGGCGACACGTCCATGTACTGCACACGGTCTGCACCGCACAGGATGGATTCACCCTTTTCGCGGGCAGAGACCAGTTCGCCCGTCAAGCGGCCGTCCTTGTCGAGCACGGCGTTGGCCTGCGCGATCACGTACTTGCCTTCCTCGATGGCCGACAGGTAGTCGATCTCGTTCGTGACCTTGCCTTCCACCACGCGGCGGTACGGGGTTTCGATGAAACCGTATTCGTTCAGGCGTGCGTACAGGGCCAGCGAATTGATCAGGCCGATGTTCGGGCCTTCAGGCGTTTCGATAGGGCAGACGCGGCCGTAATGGGTCACGTGCACGTCGCGCACTTCGAAGCCTGCGCGTTCGCGGGTCAGACCGCCCGGGCCCAGTGCGGAAACACGGCGCTTGTGCGTGATTTCAGCCAGAGGGTTGGTCTGGTCCATGAACTGCGACAGCTGCGAGGCGCCGAAGAATTCCTTCAGCGCAGCCGAGATCGGCTTGCTGTTGATCAGGTCGTGGGGCATCAGCGGCTCTTGCTCGGCCTGGCCCAGACGCTCCTTCACGGCCTTCTCGATACGTGCCAGGCCGGTGCGGTACTGGTTCTCGGCCAGTTCGCCCACGCAGCGCACGCGGCGGTTGCCCAGGTGATCGATGTCATCGACTTCGCCGTTGCCGTTGCGCAGGTCCACCAGGATCTTGACCACGGCAAGGATGTCCTCGTTGGACAACACCATGGGGCCGGTGGATTCGTCGCGGCCGATCTTGGCGTTGAACTTCATGCGGCCCACGCGCGACAGGTCGTAGGTGTCGGGGTTGTAGAACAGGCGCTGGAACAGGGCCTGCACGGCGTCTTCCGTGGGCGGCTCGCCGGGGCGCATCATGCGGTAGATGGCGACGCGCGCTGCGAACTCGTCCACCGTTTCGTCGATGCGCAGGGTCTGCGACATGTACGCGCCCTGGTCGAGTTCATTGGTGTAGATGCACTGCACGTCCTGCACGCCGGCACTGCGCAGCTTCTTGAGCAGTGCCTCGGTCAGTTCGTCATTGGCCTTGGCGATGATCTCACCGGTGTCCGCATCCACGATGTTGCGGGCCACCACGCGGCCGATCAGGAAGTCTTCGGGCACGCTGATGTGCGTGGTGCCGGACTGCTCCAGTTCGCGGGTGTGGCGCGCGGTCACGCGCTTGTCCTTGGCCACGACGACCTTGCCGGACTTGTCGGTGATGTCGAAGCGCGCCACTTCGCCGCGCAGGCGCTCGGAGACGAACTCCATCTGCGCGCCGCTGTCCATCAGGCGGAAATTGTCGTTGACGAAGAAGTTCGCCAGGATGGATTCCGGGTTCAGGCCGATGGCCTTGAGCAGGATCGTGACCGGCATCTTGCGGCGGCGGTCCACACGGAAATACAGGATGTCCTTCGGGTCGAACTCGAAGTCCAGCCAGGAGCCGCGGTAAGGGATGATGCGCGCCGAGAACAGCAGCTTGCCCGAGCTGTGCGTCTTGCCCTTGTCGTGCTCGAAGAACACGCCGGGCGAGCGGTGCAGCTGGGACACGATCACGCGCTCGGTGCCGTTGATGATGAACGAGCCCTTGTCGGTCATGAGCGGCACTTCGCCCATGTAGACCTCTTGCTCCTTCACTTCCTTGACCACCTTGGACTGCGACGTCGAGGACTCGCGGTCATAGATGATCAGCTGCACCTTGGCCCGCACGGCCGACGCGAACGTCAGGCCACGCGTCTGGCACTCGCGCACGTCGAAGGCGGGCTTGGCCAGGTTGTACTCGATGAATTTCATCTCCACGAAACCGTTGTGGGAGACGATAGGAAAGGCAGCGTCGAATGCAGCCTGAAGGCCTTCGATGGTTCTTTTCTGGGGTGCTTTATCAGCCTGCAGGAAAGCGGTGTATGCGTCCTTCTGCATCTGCAGCAGATAAGGAACTTCGAGCACGCTATCGCGGGTGCCGAAGCTTTTGCGAATTCGCTTGCGTTCGGTGTAGGAATAGGCCATGAGATCTCCGGGCAAAGACATGAGTCCTGGGTCTTCGACGACTGACCCGCAAGGAGAGGTGTCCTTACGGGCTTGGCGGTTGGCCACTACCAACCATGGCGGACGGTGATGCATTGCACATCACCCGAACCAAGGCGTCTTCTGCTGTCGGGGTTGTCAGAAGACACTCGAAAGACTCGTGGAAAACGAGGCTTGCGGGTGCGCTCTGAAAGCACCAAAGGCTGGAGGCCCTTTGAGGAGCACTCCAGCCCTTGAACGAGACCGAATTACTTGAGTTCGGCCTTGGCGCCGGCTTCCACCAGCTTCTTGACGGCAGCTTCGGCGTCGGCCTTGGCAATGCCTTCCTTGACGTTCTTGGGAGCGCCGTCCACCAGGTCCTTGGCTTCCTTGAGGCCCAGGCCGGTGATTTCGCGCACTGCCTTGATGACGGACACCTTGTTGGCGCCGGCTTCCGTCAGCACCACGTTGAATTCCGTCTTTTCTTCAGCAGCAGCAGCGCCAGCACCGCCACCAGCGGCAGCAGGAGCAGCCATGGCTGCAGCGCTCACGCCAAACTTCTCTTCAATGGCCTTCACCAGGTCATTGAGTTCCAGGACCGTCATGCTGTCCAGCGCGGTCAAGAATGCGTCTTTATCGAATGCCATTTTGATTTCCTAACAATTGTGTTGGTTGACTACCCGGCTATCAAGCCGCGGCAGGTTCGGCGGCCGGTGCGGCTGCGCCTTCGCCTTTTTTCGCCGCCAGTGCGCCCAGCACAACGGCCGTACGCGACATGGGGGACATAAGCAAGCCACAAATCTGAGCCAGCAGCACTTCCTTGGAAGGAATGTTGGCCAGTTGCTTAACGCCGTTGACATCCAGGGCCTTGCCACCGAAAGCGCCACCACGAATCACCAGCTTGTCGTTGGTTTTCGCGAAATCGGCCACCACCTTGGCGGCGGCCACAGCGTCTTCGGAGAAGCCATAGATCAGCGGACCGGTCATCTGGTCAGCCACCACGTCAAACGCGCTGCCAGCTACAGCACGGCGAGCCAGGGTGTTCTTCAGAACACTCAGGTTCACGCCCTTGCTGCGAGCTTCCACACGCAGTTTGGTCATGTCGGCGACCGTGATGCCGCGGTACTCCGCGATCACAAGCGTTTGAGCTTTAGCGGCGAGGCTGGTCACTTCACTGATGACCGCTTCTTTCTCACTGCGATTAAGACTCAAGGTCTACTCCTTAAATTGCACATTCAGGCTTGCACCCTCCTGCGCGCTCTTGTTGCAGCGACCAACTGTTTTGGAACGGATTCCATCTGCAGCGGGATCGCCATCTGCGTTGGCCCCAGGGGGATTAAGTGCGAACTTGCACACCAACGGTCTTGGATGGCCTGAAGGCAGCTTGAATGCCAGCTTCAGCCCACCACATCGGACCCTTTGACAGGTCCGAAGATTTCTTTTCGCAATTACGCTGCGATGGATTGCGTATCCACGCGGACGCCCAGGCCCATCGTGGAAGACACGGCGACCTTACGCAGGTACAGACCCTTGCTCGAAGCAGGCTTGGCCTTGTTCAGTGCATCGATCAGCGCAGCCAGATTGCCTTGCAGCTTCTCGTTGTCGAACGAACGGCGGCCAATCGTGCTGTGCACGATACCGGCCTTGTCCACGCGGAACTGCACTTGACCAGCCTTGGCATTCTTCACGGCCGTGGCAACGTCAGGCGTCACTGTGCCCACCTTGGGGTTGGGCATCAGGCCACGCGGGCCCAGGATCTGGCCCAGCGTACCCACGACGCGCATCGCGTCAGGGGCAGCAATCACCACGTCGAAAGGCATGTCGCCAGCCTTGACCATGGCGGCCAGGTCGTCCATGCCGACGATGTCGGCACCCGCGGCCTTGGCTTCTTCAGCCTTGGCACCCTGGGCGAACACGGCGACGCGCGTCGTCTTGCCGGTACCGTTGGGCAGCACCACGGCGCCACGCACCACTTGGTCGGACTTCTTGGCATCAATGCCGAGCTGCACGGCCACGTCGATGGATTCATCGAACTTGGCGGTGGCGGCTTCCTTCACCAGGGCCACTGCATCCGCAAAGGCGTACAACTTCGTGCTGTCAACCTTGCCCTGCAGGGCTTTTTGCTTTTTCGTCAACTTGGCCATTTACAAACCCTCCACCGTCACGCCCATCGAGCGTGCGGAACCAGCCAGCGTACGGACAGCTGCGTCAACATTCGCGGCATTCATGTCCTTCATCTTGGTCTTGGCGATTTCTTCGAGCTGTTCGCGCGTGATCTTGCCGACCTTGATCTTCAGCGCATTGGCCGAACCCTTTTCGAGCTTGATGGCCTTCTTGATCAGAGTCGTCGCAGGCGGCGTCTTGATGATGAAGGTAAAGCTCTTGTCTGCGAAAGCCGTGATGACCACGGGCAATGGCAGGCCTGGCTCCACACCTTGGGTCTGCGCATTGAATGCCTTGCAGAACTCCATGATGTTGAGGCCACGCTGACCCAGTGCCGGGCCGATGGGTGGGGATGGATTGGCCTTACCAGCTGGGACTTGCAGCTTGATAAAACCGACGATTTTTTTCGCCATGTTTTACTCCTTACGGGTCATAACGCCTGCGCTGCACCATGCAGCAACCGGCTCCCCGGGGTTAACGACTCGCTATCACGATGTTCGCACCGAGCCGAAAAGCGCGACATCCAATTGCTTGCCCTGGCGCGCCAGGGCGATCAGGGTTTTTATCGAAGACGTTCTTACGTCTTTTCGACCTGACCGAATTCCAGTTCGACCGGCGTGGAGCGGCCGAAGATCATCACGGAGACGCGCACGCGGCTCTTTTCGTAGTTGACCTCTTCGACGGAGCCATTGAAATCCGTGAACGGACCTTCCTTGACGCGAACCAGCTCGCCCACCATGAATTCGATCTTGTGGCGCGGCTTGTCCGTGCCTTCCTGCATCTGGCTGACGATCTTCTGGACTTCCTCTTCGGAAATAGGGGCGGGGCGGTTCTTTGCCCCCCCCACGAAACCGGTCACCTTGTTGGTGTGCTTCACCAAGTGCCAGGTATCGTCGTCCATCACCATCTCGACGAATACATAGCCAGGGAACAAGCGACGCTCCGTCGTCTTGCGCTGGCCGTTTTTCATCTCCACCACTTCTTCGGTCGGCACCAGAATGCGACCGAACTTGTCTTGCATGCCCGAGCGACCAATGCGCTCCTGGATATTGCGCTCCACCGCCTTTTCCATGCCCGAATAGGCATGGACGATGTACCAGCGCAGATCCGGATTTGCCGAAGCAGAAGCGCCTGCAGGAGCTTCTGCTCCAGTGATTTCCGCAGCGGTCGTCATGACTTTCTCCAACCCAAAACCAAGTCGTACAAGACCCATTCCAGCGTCTTGTCCGTGAACCACAGGAAAAGCGCCATGATCACCACGAAGGCAAACACATACGCCGTCATCTGCAAGGTTTCCTTGCGGGTAGGCCAGACGACCTTTTTCACCTCGCGCCATGCATCCTTTGCGAAGGCAACGAACTGACGGCCAGACTCCGACACCAGGAACACGCCCGCAGCCGCCACCAGACCGACGATCAGCGCAGCCCATTGGACGAGAGCGCCCTGCTTGCTCAGCAAATAAAAGCCCGCAACCGAGGCGATGACCAAAGCCACCACCGCTGCGAGCTTGGCCTTGTCTGCGCCTGTATTGACAGTTTCAACCTGTGAAGTGGCCATCTTTGAGTATTTCCTGCTTCCGATTCACGGCATCACTTAAGACACCGAAGCCCGCCAGGGCCTGGCGGGCTTGTTTTGGGCCACATTCAAGTGGCAGGGGCAGTAGGAATCGAACCTACAACCTTCGGTTTTGGAGACCGACGCTCTGCCAATTGAGCTATACCCCTGTATACCTTTGCCAGTTAAGCAATGATCTTGGCCACGACGCCAGCGCCGACCGTACGGCCGCCTTCGCGAATGGCGAAGCGCAGGCCTTCTTCCATGGCGATGGGGTTGATCAGCTTGACGGTGATCGACACGTTGTCGCCAGGCATGACCATTTCCTTGTCGGCCGGCAGCTCGATGGCGCCGGTCACGTCGGTCGTGCGGAAGTAGAACTGGGGGCGGTAGTTGTTGAAGAACGGGGTGTGGCGGCCGCCTTCGTCCTTGCTCAGCACATACACTTCAGCGGTGAAGTGGGTGTGGGGCTTGATCGAGCCGGGCTTGCACAGCACTTGGCCGCGCTCCACGTCTTCGCGCTTGGTGCCGCGCAGCAGCAGGCCAACGTTGTCGCCAGCTTGACCTTGGTCCAGCAGCTTGCGGAACATTTCCACGCCGGTGCAGATGGTCTTTTGCGTGTCGCGGATACCGACGATTTCGATTTCTTCGCCGACCTTGATGATGCCGCGCTCGACGCGACCAGTCACCACGGTGCCACGACCGGAGATGGAGAACACGTCTTCCACGGGCATCAGGAAGGCACCGTCCACAGCGCGCTCTGGCGTGGGGATGTAGGTGTCCAGCGCTTCGGCCAGCTTCATGATGGCTTCTTCACCCAGCTTGCCCTTGTCGCCTTCCAGGGCGAGCTTGGCCGAGCCACGGATGATGGGGGTGTCGTCGCCTGGGAAGTCGTACTTGTCCAGGAGTTCGCGCACTTCCATTTCGACGAGTTCCAGCAGTTCTTCGTCATCCACCATGTCGCACTTGTTCAGGAACACGATGATGTAAGGCACGCCCACCTGGCGGGCCAGCAGGATGTGTTCGCGGGTCTGGGGCATGGGGCCGTCAGCGGCCGAGCACACCAGGATGGCGCCGTCCATCTGGGCAGCGCCGGTGATCATGTTCTTCACATAGTCGGCGTGGCCGGGGCAGTCCACGTGGGCGTAGTGGCGGTTGGCCGTTTCGTATTCCACGTGCGCGGTGTTGATCGTGATGCCGCGGGCCTTTTCTTCGGGCGCCGCATCGATCTGGTCGTATGCCTTGGCTTCGCCGCCGAACTTGGCGGACAGCACGGTGGCGATGGCCGCCGTCAGCGTCGTCTTGCCATGGTCCACGTGGCCGATCGTGCCCACGTTGACGTGAGGCTTGGTGCGCTCGAACTTTCCTTTTGCCATTTTTCCGACTCCGAAAAAAATCTATACCAATACGACAGGATCTCGGCGCAACCAGAATCGGACGCACCTGAAAGTGGTGCCCATGGCGGGAATCGGACCCGCGACCTCTCCCTTACCAAGGGAGTGCTCTACCACTGAGCCACATGGGCAACTTGATGCCGCTCGCACAACATCAAAATCTCTAACTCAACAAACCAGCACAAGCGAGCAATGGAGCGGGAGACGGGAATCGAACCCGCGTCATTAGCTTGGAAGGCTAGGGTTCTACCATTGAACTACTCCCGCATCGGCCAACAGCCTCTGCGCGCCCAGCCTTGCAATCAAGCAAAACCGGACATCACTCTCAACACTACTCTCTCACTGGTGGAGGGGACTGGATTCGAACCAGTGTAGGCGTAAGCCAACAGATTTACAGTCTGCCCCCTTTAGCCACTCGGGCACCCCTCCGGAGAATTTCGAATTATAGCACTAGTTTTTTGCAACACGGAGAAATTAGCAGCCCCGCAGGATCACCCGAAGAGACACATTCCCTGGATTGCACGCGTCATTGGTGCGGCTGGCGGGGATCGAACCCACGACCCTTGGCTTCGGAGGCCAATACTCTATCCACTGAGCTACAGCCGCACGACCGAACTGGCACAGCCTTGGATTATCGCATGCAACCGCCGCCAGCAAACGCACACCACCCCGATGCACCACGACCAACACGAGCACCCACAGACGCACTAGGGCGCAACACGGCAATCCCGGGCATCAACAACCCCTGGCAATGCCAGGCCCAACCCCACAAGAAAGGCATCGGTACTCACCCCGCCGACACCCACCAGATCGAAGCCGCCTTCGCCCAGGATCCAGTTGCGGATGAGCCCATCGAACAAGGCATGCAAGCCCACGGCCGCCTCCATGGGCGTCATTGGCAAGACGACCCCTTGCAACTGCGCAGCCAGCTCGAAGTCGCGCGCCAACTGGCGGGTGAAACCATCCGACGCAGCCACGTGACGATCACGCACCCCCACGAGCTCGCTCACATATTCCACCTTGTAGAGCGCAATCTCGAAAACCCGGCGCGTCCGCTCGTCAGAGGCCACGCTGCGCAGCACAAGCGCCATCACCGCACGCAGCCGCTGCACCGGATCCGGACAGGTGCTGCACTCGAATTCCCCATAGCCCTGCTCGAGCGGAAGGGTCACCCGGTCCATCATGGCACTGAAGAGGTCCACCTTGTCCTTGAAATGCCAGTAGATCGCCCCCCGCGTCGCCCCCGCAGCCTGCGCGATATCGCTCAGGGAAGCACGCGAAACCCCCTTCTCCCGGAAGACCTGCTCCGCGGCATCTATCAGGCTGTTGCGCGTGGCAATTGCATCCTCTTTGGTTCGACGCGCCATGGGGTGTATGTCTCCTCGTTCTCAATGCCTAGTCACCGGCCGGATGCACCAAGACATCCGGCGGTCACAATTATACATTCATGTTTGTATGTATAATCGCGCACTTATTTTGTCGGGCTCTCATCTTGGGGCGCTTCCAGCCAGCGGCCCTTTCCCCTACAACCCAATTCCTTGACGCCAATCAAAAGGACTCCCATGCCCACACCGCGTGACGCATCTGCCATTCCCTCCTTTCGCGCCTCTACAACCCACAAGGCCATCTCCCTGGTCGCAGCCACCGCAGCGGCGGTGTTGCTGGCTGCCTGCGGCAAAAGCGACGGCCAAGCCCCGGCCGGCGGGCAGCAGATGCCCCCCGTCGAGGTTGGGGTTGTCACCGCAACGCCCGGCGATGTGGGGCTGATCACCGAATTGCCGGGCCGCGTGGAAGCTTCCCGCGTCGCCCAGGTGCGCGCCCGGGCTGCGGGCATCCTGCAGCAGCGCCTCTTCAAGGAAGGCAGCGACGTGAAGGCGGGCCAGCCACTCTTTCGCATTGACGCTGCCCCGTACGCGGCAGCGTCGGAAAGCGCCCGCGCCAGCCTCGCCAAGGCCCAGGCCAACCTCGCGCAGGCCAGCGCCCAGGTGGAACGCTACCGCCCGCTCGTGAGCGCCAATGCCATCAGCAAGCAGGACTTCGTCAATGCGGAAGCCGCCGAAAAGCAGGCCCAGGCAGACGTGGCCGCCGCCAGGGCGTCGGTGCGCACCGCCGACATCAACCTTGGCTATGCCAGCGTGACCTCCCCCATATCGGGCCGCATCGGGCGGGCGCTGGTCACGGAAGGTGCATTGGTCGGGCAGGGAGAAGCCACTGCCCTGGCCGTCGTGCAGCAGATCGACCCGGTGTACGTGAACTTCACCCAATCGGCCAGCGATGTCTTCCAGCTGCGCCGCGCCATGGAAAGCGGCCAGTTCAAGCGCGCCGGCGGCACCGAGGCCGCCAGCGTCAAGCTCGTCCTGGGCGACGGATCGGAATACGCCCAGACCGGCAAGCTGCTGTTCACCGACCTGTCGGTGGACGCCACCACGGGACAGGTCACGCTGCGCGCGGAAGTCCCCAACCCCAAGGGGGAGCTGCTGCCCGGCCTGTACCTGCGCGTGCGCATCGAACAGGCCCAGGCCAGCAATGCCATCACCCTGCCCCAGCAGGCTGTCACGCGCACCCAGCAGGGTGACACGGTCAGCGTGGTGGGCGAGGACGGCAAAGTGTCCCAGCGCCCCATCAAGGTCAGCGCGGCCCAGAACAACCGCTGGGTGGTTCTCGACGGGCTGAAGGCTGGCGAGAAGGTCATGGTGGACGGCTTCCAGAAGCTGCAGATGCTGCCGCCCGGCACGCCGGTGAAGCCGGTTCCATGGCAAGCGCCGGGAGCGCCATCCGCGGCCCCCTCGTCGCCGACCGCAGCAGCAGCACCTGCGGCACCCGCCGCTTCTGCCGCGTCTTCGTCGAAGCCATAAAGGGCACCCCAGCATGGCCAAGTTCTTTATCGACCGACCCATCTTTGCATGGGTGATCGCCCTGTTCATCATGGTGATGGGCGGCGTGGCGATCACGCAGCTGCCCATCGCGCAGTACCCACCGGTGGCTCCGCCAGCCATCGTCATCAACGCGGCCTATCCGGGCGCATCCGCGCAAACGCTCGAAGACAGCGTGCTGTCGGTCATCGAGCGCGAGATGAACGGATCACCGGGGCTGATCTACATGGAATCCGTCGCCCAGGCCGACGGCTCCGGCAGCATCACGCTGAGCTTCCAGCCCGGCACCAATGCCGATCTGGCCCAGGTGGATGTGCAGAACCGCCTCTCGCGCGCCACGCCACGGCTGCCCTCGGCCGTGACACAACAGGGCGTGCGCGTGGACAAATCGCGCTCCAACTTCCTGCTGTTCACCATGCTATCGTCGACCAACCCGGCGACGGACACGGTGGCCCTGGGCGACTACGCGTCGCGCAACATCGTCCCCGAGCTGCAGCGGCTGCAGGGCATCGGCCAGGCACAGCTGTTCGGCACGGAACGCGCCATGCGCATCTGGATCGACCCCGCCAAGATGGTGAGCTTCAACCTTTCGGCCGCCGAAATCACCGCCGCCATCCGCGCCCAGAACGCCCAGGTGGCCAGCGGCACGATCGGCGACCTGCCCAACATCGCGGGCCAGGGGATTGCGGCCACGGTGGTGGTCAACGGCCAGCTCTCCAGCGTGGAGCAGTTCGGCAACATCGTGCTGCGCGCCAACACCGACGGCTCCACCGTGCGCATCAAGGACGTGGCGCGCGTGGAGCTGGGGGGCCAGGCCTACGCCACGGCCGCGCGACTGAACGGCAAGCCCGCCGTGGGCATTGGCGTCCAGCTGTCGCCCAGCGGCAATGCCCTGGAAGCCGCGAAAGCCGTGCGCACCAAGATGAATGAGCTCTCGCGCTACTTCCCCGAAGGCATGAGCTGGAGCATTCCCTACGACAGCTCGCGCTTCGTGGACATCTCCATCAAGCAGGTGGCCGAGACCCTGCTGGAAGCGGTGGCGCTGGTGTTCCTGGTGATGTTCCTGTTCCTGCAGAACTGGCGCTACACCATCATCCCCACCATCGTGGTGCCGATCGCTCTGCTGGGCACCTTCGCCACGCTGCTGGCGCTGGGCTTCTCGATCAACGTGCTGACCATGTTCGGCATGGTGCTGGTGATCGGCATCGTGGTGGACGATGCCATCGTGGTGGTGGAAAACGTCGAACGCATCATGAGCGAGGAAGGACTGTCCCCGCTCGAGGCGACGCGCAAGGCCATGCGCCAGATCTCGGGCGCCATCATCGGCGTGACCGTGGTGCTGATCTCGGTGTTCGTGCCGCTGGCCTTCTTCGCGGGCTCCACGGGCAACATCTACCGCCAGTTCTCGGCGGTGATGGTGGCCTCCATCGGCTTTTCCGCCTTCATGGCCCTGTCGCTCACGCCGGCCCTGTGCGCCACGCTGCTCAAGCCCGTGGAAGCCGGGCACCACCACGAGAAGACCGGCTTCTTCGGCTGGTTCAATCGCGGCTTTTCGCGCACCGCCAAGGGCTATGAAGGCTTCGTGGCGCGCATGCTCAAGCGGGCAGCACGCTACCTCGTCATCTACGCCGCCATCATTGGCGCCGTCGCCGTGGTGTACATGCGCCTGCCCACCTCGTTCCTGCCCAGCGAAGACCAGGGCAACATCATCGTCAACGTGCAGCTGCCCCCCGGCGCGACGCAGGAGCGCACGCTGGCCGTGATGCAGCAGGTCGAGGAGTTCATTCTCAAGCAGCCCGAAGTGCAGAGCATGGTGGGCGTGCTGGGCTTCAGCTTCTCCGGCCAGGGGCAGAACGCCGCCCTTGCCTTCGTGACCTTGAAGGACTGGAGCGAACGCCACGGCCCGGGCCAATCGGCGCAGGACGTTGCCAACCGGGCCTTCGGCGGCCTGATGGGAATCCGCGATGCGTTCATCTTCCCGCTGAGCCCGCCTCCCATTCCCGAGCTGGGCAATGCCAGCGGCTTCACGTTCCGCCTGCAGGACCGCGGAGGCGCCGGCCACGAGGCGCTCGTGAAGGCACGCAATCAGCTGCTGGGCATGGCCTCGCAAAGCAAGGTGCTCACGCAGGTGCGCCCGGACGGCCTGGAAGACGCGCCACAGCTGCAGATCGACATCGACCGCGACAAGGCCAACGCCCTGGGCGTGCCGTTCGATGCCATCAACTCCGCGCTGTCGACCGCGCTGGGCTCGAGCTATGTGAACGACTTCCCGAACCAGGGCCGCCTGCAGCGCGTCGTCGTGCAGGCCGACGCGCCTTCGCGCATGCAGCCCGACGATCTGCTGAAGATCAACGCCGCCAACAGCCAGGGCAAGCCGGTGCCGCTCTCTGCCTTCGCCACCACCCGCTGGGTCAATGGCGCGCAGCAGACGGTGCGCTACAACGGCTATCCCGCCATGCGGATCTCGGGCTCGCCAGCCCCCGGTTTCAGCACGGGCGCCGCCATGGCCGAGATGGAAAAGCTCGCGGGCCAGCTGCCCGCAGGCTTCGGCTTTGAATGGACCGGCCAGTCGCGCGAGGAAAAGCTGGCGGGCTCCCAGTCGCTGATCCTCTACAGCTTTGCCATCCTGGCCGTGTTCCTGTGCCTGGCCGCGCTGTACGAAAGCTGGTCGATTCCGCTGGCCGTGATCCTGGTGGTGCCCCTGGGCGTGCTGGGCGTGCTGCTGGCGACCCTGCTGCGGGGCTATGCCAATGACGTGTACTTCCAGGTGGGCCTGATCACCATCATCGGCCTGTCGGCGAAGAACGCCATCCTGATCATCGAATTTGCCAAGGACCTTCAGGCCCAGGGCAAGGGCGTGATCGAGTCGGCGCTGGCGGCCGCGCACCTGCGGTTCCGCCCCATCGTGATGACCTCGATGGCATTCGGCCTGGGCGTGCTGCCGCTGGCCATCGCGTCGGGCGCGGGCTCGGCCAGCCAGCGCGCCATCGGCACGGGCGTGCTGGGCGGAATGATCACGGGCACGGCACTGGCCGTGTTCTTCGTGCCCGTGTTCTTCGTGGTGGTCCGCAGCCTGTTCAAGGGCAGCGCGCGCCAGCAGGAAATGAACCGCCGCCACGCAGAAGAAGCAGGAGTTGGAACCCATGACTAATCACCGCAGCACCTCCATCGCACTGGCAGCGGCAGCGCTGCTGGCCGGCTGCTCGTTCATCCCCGTCTACGAGCGACCCGCGCCCCCCGTACCGGCCACGTACACCACGGCGGCTTCCGCCAGCGGCACCACGCAGGGCGCTGCGGCCGCGACCCCCTGGCAGGACTATTTCGCCGAACCCCGGCTGCGCCAGCTCATCGAAGCCGCGCTGGCCAACAACCGCGATCTGCGCGTGGCCGTGCTCAACATCGAACAGGCACGCGCCACGTTCCAGGTGCGCCGGGCCGACCTGTACCCGGGCGTGGGCCTGGCGGCCAACGCCAGCCGCGCACCGGCCGCGGGCACGGGCGACCTGACCAACTCGTTCAGCGTCGGACTTGCGGTTTCGGCCTGGGAGATCGACTTCTTCGGCCGCATCGCCAGCCTCAAGGAGCAGGCGCTCGCGCAGTACCTTGCCACCGAAGAGGGCCGCAATGCGGCGCAGGTCAGCCTGGTGGCCGCCGTGGCCAACGGCTGGCTGAACCTGCTGGCCGACGAGGAGCTGCTGGACCTGTCGCGCCAGACCCTCGCGTCGCGCGAGGAATCGGTGCGCCTCACGCGCATGCGGCTGGACGCGGGCGTGGCCTCGGAGCTGGACTTCCGCCAGGCAGAGTCCCTGACCCAGGCGGCACGCGCCACCCTGGCGCAGCAGCAGCGCCAGCGCGCGCTGGACGAGAACGCCCTGGCCCTGCTGCTCGGACAGTCCCTGCCCGACGACATCCGCGCCAGCCTCACGGGCAGCCGGCTGGCCGCTGCGCCCGCCATGGCGCAGTTGCCCGCGGGCCTGCCGTCCGAACTGCTGACGCGCCGCCCCGACATCCGCCAGGCAGAGCAGCAGCTGATCGCAGCCAACGCGAACATCGGCGCGGCGCGGGCCGCGTTCTTCCCGCGCATCTCGCTCACGGCCCAGGCAGGCACCGCCAGCGGCGAACTGTCGGGCCTGTTCAAGAGCGGCTCGTGGGGGTTCACGATCGCGCCGTCCCTGCTGCTGCCCATCTTCGACGCGGGCCGCAACCAGGCCAACCTCGAGAGTGCGCAAGCCGGGCGGGGCATCGCCATCGCGCAATACGAAAAGGCCATCCAGACGGCCTTCCGCGAAGTCTCGGATGCGCTGGCGGGCCAGGCCACCCTGGGTGAGCAGGCCGAGGCCCAGCAACTGCAGGCCCAGGCGGAAGGCGCGCGGCTGCAGCTGGCCGATCTGCGCTACCGCAACGGCGTATCGAGCTACCTGGACCTGCTGGACGCCCAGCGCTCCCTGTTCGCCACGCAGCAGGCCGTCGTGCAGGTCAAGCTCGCGCAGCTGCAAAACCAGGTGGCGCTGTACAAGGCCCTGGGCGGCGGCGCGCCCGAAGCCGCGGCGGTGGCGGGCAATCCGTCCTGACGCGCACGGCGGCGCCAGGCCACGCGCGCCCGCACCGCAGGGTGGCGGCGCGCGCGGGCTGTCTCGCGCATCTGGCGCGGCGCCTGTGCGATGCTCACGGGGAGGCACCAGCCCCGCAGATATAATTGAGGGTTGATTTCATCAAAGCCCCCCGATACACCCTGAGGACGTCATGAGCGACAACCACCACGAAGAAGCCCATACCGGCCCGATCAAGAACCCCAAGCAGTTGCTGGTCGCGGTACTTTTCTCGTTTGTGATTCCGATCTTTGCCATCATTGGCTTGGTCCTGTATGTCACGTCGGCCGACAAGCCGGCCGCTGGCGCAGCCAATCCCGAGAAGGCCATTGCCGAGCGCATCCAGAAGGTGGGCATGGTCGAAATCCGCGATGCCAACCGCCCCCTGCGAAGCGGCGAAGACGTCTACAAGGGCCAGTGCGCGGCCTGCCATGCCACAGGCGCCGCGGGGGCTCCCAAGTTCTCGGACGCCGCTGCCTGGTCGGCCCGCATCAAGACCGGCTTTGAAGCGCTGGTCCAATCCGCGCTGAAGGGCAAGGGCGCCATGGCGCCGCAAGGCGGCGGCGACTTCAACGACACCGAAATCGCGCGGGCCGTCGCATACATGGCCAACGCCGCCGGCGCCAAGTTCGCGGAACCCGCGGCACCCGCCGGAGCAGCCCCCGCGGCTGCCGCCGACGCCGCGTCCGCAGCCCCTGCCGCTACGGCGGCCGCAGCAGCGCCCGCTGCCGAAGCCGCTCCTGCTGCTGCAGCAGCAGCGCCCGCTCCTGTGGCCGCTGCCGCCGCAGGCGCTGGCGAAGCCCTGTACAAGCAGGCGTGCCAGGTGTGCCACGCGGCTGGCGTGGCCGGCGCCCCCAAGTTTGGTGACAAGGCCGCCTGGTCGGCCCGCCTGCCTGCCGGCATCGATGCGCTGTACAACAGCGTGGCCAAGGGCAAGGGTGCGATGCCTCCCCGCGGTGGCGCCGCTCAGGCGTCGGATGCCGATCTGCGTGCCGCCGTCGAGTTCATGGCCGCGGCCGCCAAGTAGGCCCTTCTCTCCCGCATGCGGCGGAGCGCCGCGCGGGCCCATGAAAAAGCCGGTTCTGTGGACCGGCTTTTTTACTTTCTGCGCCCTGGTTCCTTCTCTTTTTTCTTCAGGTGCGCGCCATGCCCGCCCTGGGCGCCCGCCCCTGCATTCCACCAGCGCTCCAGCGACCATGCGGGCTCATGACGAAGCCGTAGCGCCCCGGCAAATCCTCTGCCCGCACATCCAGCGGTACCCAGCGGCCCGCCTCCACCGCCTCGGCGGCCAAGGGCACGTCCAGGGTGTGCACCAGCCCCACGCCCAGCTCCGACATCAGGTAGACCCGCCCCTGCGCATCCACCAGGCAGTCCTGCACCGCGCCCCCCCGGCCGGTGTGGGAAAGCACGGAAAAATCCGGCTGTATGCGCCACACGAGGGGCGTGGCTTCCAGTTCCACATACACGCGCTGCGGCCCGTTCTGGAAAAACCATTGCCCCTGCGCGTCGTGCTCGTAATTGCGCGCGATGAATTCGACCAGCTTTTCATGCTGCAGCAGGGACCCCTTGCTGCGCGGAAAGGGGCCCGCGGCCTGGACCTGGTCGTCGCGCAGGTACCAGTGGCCGCGCGCATCCAGGCCGAGCCATCCGTAGCAGTCGGGCACATTGGGCCACTTGGCCAGCGCCTGCTTGACGATGTCATCCATGCGGCGATTGTGCTCCCGCGCGCGCCATGGCCCCCGCATGCTCTGCCAGCCATCCCCCGACTGCGTCGGGCATGGCGCGCACATGCCCCGGCAAGCGCCCGTGGGCAAAGCCGACATGGCCGCCGTGCGGGGGCTGCCAGAGCGTGACGAACCCGTTGGCCACCTCCTGCGGCAGCGGCAGGCTGGCGGCCGGAACGAACGGGTCGTTGCGCGCATTGACGACCAGGGCCGGAAGGCGGATGCGGTGCAGCAGCGGCTTGGCGGAGGCGCGCAGCCAATAGTCTTCGGTGTTGCGAAAGCCGTGCAGCGGTGCGGTGAACACGTTGTCGAACGCATACAGGTCACGCGCCGCCACCAGGGCCTGCCGGTCGAACAGCCCCGGGTGCTGCGCCAGCTTCTGCAGCGCCTTGGGCACCAGGGTGCGCATGAACATGCGCGTGTAGACCTGCCGGTTGAAGCCGCGCCCGATCGCGTGCCCGCCTGCGGCCAGGTCGATGGGCGAGCACACGGCGGCCACCGCGTCCGCGCTGCGCGCGGCGTCCTCGCCCACTTCGGCGGCCCAGCGCAGGAGCGCGTTTCCCCCCAGGGAGACACCCACCGCCATCAGCGGCCCCCGGTGCGATGCACGCAGGCGCTGCAGCATCCAGCCGATCTCGGCGTGGTCGCCCGAGTGGTAGGCGCGCGGCGCACGGTTGATCTCGCCACTGCACCCCCGGAAATGCGGCAGCGCGCAGGCCCAGCCCTGCTCGCGCGCCAGGTCGGCGAACGCTTCGCAGTAGTGGCTGCGCGACGAACCCTCCAGGCCATGGAAGACCACCAGCAACGGCCGGGGTGCGCCGGCCACCGCCACGCCATCCTGCAGGAAGTCCACATCCACGAAGTCACCATCCGGCGTCTCCCAGCGCTCGCGGCGGTACTCGGGGCGGGGCCCGAACACCCGGCGCGAGTACAGGGCCGGCCAGATGGTCTGGAGCTGGCCTCCGGGCAGCCAGCGGGGCGCTACATATTTCATAGCTTTTAGCGCTTACAGTTCCGGGGCAAGAAGGCAAAAAGGCTTGAACATGGGAAGGCCATCGGCTCAATGGAGCACGGGCCGCTGCGCGTCCGCCGTCTGCACGTCCGGCGCGGCCCCGGGGCTGGCGTGGTGCGCCACCATGCGCCAGCCTTCGGGGGTCTTGTGGTAGACGTTGGTGGCCAGCACCACGGCCTGGTGCAGGCCGTCGGGCAGCATCACCTCCACGTGTTCGGCGACGCTGTGCACGGCGCTGGTGAGGGCCACCACCCGGTGCACCTGCACGGGCCGGGCCCGCACCGTGCCATGCGAAAACATGGCCTCGAATGCCGCCCGGATCGCCCCCGCGCCCAGCAACCTCGGCCCGCCGGGGTGCACGCAGACGATGTCGTCCTCGTCGGCCCAGCAGGACATCAACAGCTCGATATCGCCACGCTGCAGGGCCTCGTAGAACGCGGCTTCGGTTTCGTCCGAGGAACCTCCGAGGGTGGCGGCGCTGGAGCGGGGACGGGGCATGGTGATCGGCAGGATGGGGTGAAGGAAAGGCATGGCGGCCGGGGGCCCGTCCACGCGCAGGGCACTATTGTGCGGCCATCCCCTTGCGGGCGTGGTGACCATGCGGCCTGCCCGGCACCGGAAAGCGGTGGCGGCGCGCGCACTTGTTGCAGAATCTGCCGGGCGGCCACTGTCTGGCCCATTCGCACCCCGGTCCCTTGTCCTGACTCCACCTGGCGAACACCACCATGATGATGAAACGCATCTTTGCACTTCTGGCAACCGTGCTGGCCCTGAGCGGCTGCGGCTACAACGACTTCCAGCGCCTGGACGAGCAGTCCAAGGCCGCATGGAGCGAGGTCCTCAACCAGTACCAGCGCCGTGCCGACCTGGTGCCCAACATCGTCGCCACCGTCAAGGGCGAGGCGAACTTCGAGCAGGAAACCCTGACCCGCGTGGTCGAGGCGCGCGCCAAGGCCACCTCGATCCAGGTCACGCCCGAAACCCTGAACAACCCCGAGGCATTCAACAAGTTCCAGCAGGCGCAGGGCGAGTTGTCGGGTGCGCTGTCTCGGTTGATGGCGGTCTCCGAGCGGTATCCCACGCTGCAGGCCAACCAGGGCTTCAGGGACCTGCGCGTCACGCTGGAAGGCACCGAGAACCGCATCACCGTGGCACGCAACCGCTACATCCAGACCGTGCAGGAGTACAACGTGCTCGCGCGCAGCTTCCCCACCAACCTGACGGCCATGGCCTTCAGCTACCAGCCCAAGCCCAGCTTCACGGTGGCCAACGAGGCCCAGATCTCCGCGCCCCCCACCGTGGATTTCTCCGCCTCCAAACCCAAGCCCTGAGCGGACTTGCCCTTCCACCGGACAACCGAGAAAATATGCCCCTAGCGCTTATCCACAAAGCGCTGATAGCTATATTTTTTATAGCATTCGCCTTGCCCTGGGCCCGGGCCGACGGGGGCCTGCTACCCGTGCCTGCGCTCACCGGCCCAGTCATCGACCAGACCGGCACGCTGGACGCCGCCGACACGGCGGCGCTGGAAGCGCAGCTGCGCGCGCTGGAGCAGGCCCGGGGTGCCCAGATCGTGGTGCTCATGGTGCCCACCACCGCCCCCGAAGACATCGCGTCGTTCGCCAACCGCGTGGGCAACACGTGGAAGATCGGCCGCAGGGAGGTGGGCGATGGCGTTCTGGTGATCGTCGCCAAGAACGACCGCAAGATGCGCATCGAGGTCGCCAAGGCCCTGGAGGGCGCCATCCCCGACATCGCGGCGGCGCGCATCATCGACGGCGCCATGAAGCCCAGATTCCAGCAGAACGACTATGCGGGCGGCCTGCGCGACGCCATCGCCCAGCTTGGCGCGCGCATCGCCGGCGAGGCACTGCCCGCGCCCACGGATGCCGGCACAGGCCCATCGACGCCGCAGGACAGCGGCCGCGGAGGCTTCGACTGGACCGACCTGGCGATCTTCCTGTTCTTCGGCGTGATGGTGGCCGGTCCGCTGGCGCGCAGCATCTTCGGCGGGCGGCTGGGAGGCCTGTTCATGGGCGGGGGCGTGGGCTTTCTTGCCTTCGTGTTCACGTCCAGCCTGCTGGTGGCCGGCGGCGCGGGGATCATCGCACTGCTCTACACCTGGCTCTTCAGCGGCGTGGGCGGCGGCGCCCGGCAGGGCCGAAACGCCGGCCCGATCGGCGGCTGGGGCCATGGCGGCGGCGGTGGCTGGGGAGGCGGCACCAGCGGCGGCGGCGGGGGCTTCAGCTCCGGAGGGGGTGGAGATTTTGGTGGCGGCGGCGCCTCGGGAGACTGGTGACATGGGCCCTGAAACTGCAGCACCCTCGACCTTTCCGGGCCTGGCCACCGCCCTGTGGCGCCTTGCGCGGCATCGCTGGGGCGAACCCGGTGCACGCCGTGCGCTCTCCAGCGAAGCCCTGGAGCGGCTGGCCGCGCGGGTTGCGGCCAGCGAGCGGCAGCACACGGGCCAGATCCGCATCGTCGCCGAAGCCAGCCTGCCCTGGAGCTACCTGCGCCGCCATGCCAGCGCGCGCGAACGCGCCATCATGCTGTTCAGCAAATACCGCGTGTGGGACACCGAGCACAACAACGGCGTGCTGATCTATCTGCTGCTGCCCGAGCATGCGATAGAGATCGTGGCCGACCGGGGCCTGGCCCGCCACGTGGCGGGCAGCGAATGGCGCGATGTAATCGCACAGATGTCCACCCACTTCCGCCAGCGGCACTACGAAGAAGGCCTCGCGCAAGCCATCGAGGCCGTGTCGTCCCGCCTGGGCAGGCACTTCCCGCGGACATCGGACACGCCCGGCGACAACGAATTGCCGGACGCCCCCGTGGTGCGCTAGGAGTCCACCCGGCTGCAGCCCGGGGCGCGCCGAGCGCCGCCGGAAACGGGCGGGCGGACCGTGCGCGCCGCGACCGCGTGCGAGGGACGCAGGTGCGCCGCCACCCTTCGCAAGGGTGCGGCAGCCGCCGCGACGGCCTTTCCCAAGCCATTCACACTGTCCCAAACTCGCACCAGGGTTTTCCTCTAAAAACGGCTTCAGATGCCGCGCCGTGCCGCGAAATACGGCGGGTTGCGGCAGAGTTCCCTCTTCATTGTTTCCAATACTGGAACAGTTAGTTTGCGACCCGGTGGTTTTTCTTCGCGCCCCATCCACGTACAGTTCATCCCATCGATGAGCCGAACCCGCAAGGCGACTCACCGAACCCGGTTTGAAGCAGCTTTCCTCTCTCGCTCTTTGCTCCGGTTTTTTTGAGACGCTTTTTTAACTTCAAGGATTTTCATCATGAACAAGACCGCCCGCTTCCTCTCCATCGCCGCCGTGGCTGCTTTCGCTTCTTTCGGTGCCCAGGCCGACGAGGCCGATGCCTCGCAGTTCGCCACGAAGTTCGACACCAACCGCACCCGCGCCGAAGTGGCCGCCGAAGCCGCCACCGTGGCCCAGACCCGCTCCATCGAGCCCGCAGGTTCGCGTGTGGTGACCTACCAATCCACGGCCGACCGCGCCGCCGTGCGTGCCCAGGCCGCCGATGCCGTGCGCACCGGCCAGATCCCTTCGGGCGAGCGTGGTTGATCAGCGTTTGATTCGCTGAATCCAGGCCCCCTCCTGCTGCGTATTTCCCAGTACATCGCCCTCATTTTTTTGAATTTCACCGGAGTTTCACCATGAACAAGACCGCACGTTTCCTCTCCATCGCCGCCGTGGCCGCTTTCGCTTCTTTCGGTGCCCAGGCTGATGAAGCCGATGCTTCGCAGTTCGCCACGAAGTTCGAGACGAACCGCACGCGCGCCGAAGTGGCCGCCGAAGCCGCCACCGTGGCCCAGACCCGCTCCATCGAGCCCGCAGGCTCGCGCGTGGTGACCTACAAGTCCACCGCCGACCGCGCCGCCGTGCGTGCCCAGGCTGCTGAAGCCGTGCGCACCGGCCAGATCTCGGCGGGCGAAATCGGCAACGCCATGTAATGCCCAGATCCCGCATGCGGCGCATGCGGGACGGAAGGTGCAGATGCAAGCCAAAAAGGCTGGGGCCCCGCGAAGGGCCCCGGCCTTTTTCGCATGGGCCGGTCGGTCACAATGGCCGGGCTGATGGTTCCCACCACGCCGCCGCCATGCCCCCCTTCCGATCCATCGACCACGTCATGCTGCGGCTCCCTGCGGCAGAGCCTCTGTTCGAACTGTTCAGCCGGACCTTCGGCCTGCCCGTGGCGTGGCCCCTGCAGCGCACCGGCTTCGCCACCTATGGCTGGGTGCATGTGGGCAACACGGACCTGGAGTTCTGGGCGGCAGCCGACAATGGCGACCTGCCGGCCTGCGCGCGGCCGCCGCTGGTCCATGGTTTCGCATTGGAGCCCTCCGGGCCCTTGCCCGGCGCCATGGCCCACGCCACCTCGCTGGGCATCGCCTGCAAACCTGCCCGCCCCTTCCAATCTGCAGGCCACCGAGGCGAAGTGGTCACGAACTTCACCAACTCTGTCCTGCTGGATCTGTCAGCCCCCAGCTGTTGCGTGTTCTTCTGCGAATGGGCACCGGGCGCCCCCATCTACCCCTGGGACGATGCCACCACACCCGTGGAACGCCGAATGCGGCACAAGCAGGTGCTGGAGGCAAGCGGTGGCGGCCCCCTGGGGTTGCTCGGACTGCACGCGGTACGCATGGGCACGCCGGATCTGGCGACCCATCGGCGCCAATGGCAGGCGCTGAGCGGTTCTTCCCCCGGCGGCCACTCCATCGCGCTCGCCCCGGAGGTCTCGCTGGAACTGGTGCCGGGCGAGCACCTGCGGATTGAATCGCTGTCCTTCAGGGTCCGTTCGCTGGCCGTGGCACGCACCTTTCTGGCCCACCACCAACTGCTGGGGGCCGGCACGGAGGATGATCAGCTTGGCCTGGCCTGCGAAGGCCTGCACATCCATCTGGTGGAGGCACCGGCTCCGCCCGGCGTCCGCCGCTGCGGCAGTCCATGAAACACCTGCGCCCGCCCAGGCGCTGCAGCCCGGACAGCGCGGGGTGTGGAGGCTCCTTCATTGCATTGCGGCATAAAAAAACCCGGCAAAGCCGGGTTTTCTCTGGGCAGATCCGCGAGGGCCTGAATTGCTTACTTCTTCTGGCGGAACTTGCGCAGTGCCGCGATCTGCGCAGCCATCACAGCCAGTTCGGACTGCGCCTTGGCCAGATCGATCTCGCTCTTGGCATTCTTCAGTGCTTCCTCGGCAGAGGCCTTGGCAGCATTGGCCTTCTCGTCGTCCAGGTCCTTGCCGCGGATGGCGGTGTCGGACAGCACGGTCACACAGTTGGGCTGCACTTCCAGAATGCCACCGGCCACGAAAACGAACTCTTCGCTGCCGTCGGCCATTTCGATGCGCACCGAGCCCGGCTTGATGCGCGTGATCAGCGGGGTGTGGCGGGGAAAGATGCCCAGTTCGCCAGCTTCGCCAGGCAGCGCGACAAAGCGTGCTTCACCGGAGAAGATGGACTCTTCGGCACTGACCACATCAACGTGGATGGTGTTCATCATTGCTCCTAGGAAAAGGTGGGTTGCTTGATTGCTGAAGGCCGAGCGGCGGTAGGCTGCTCAGCCGCCGGGCAATCAGGCCACCTTCTTGGCCTTTTCGAAGGCTTCGTCGATGGTGCCCACCATGTAGAACGCCTGTTCCGGCAGGTGATCGCATTCGCCGTTCACGATCATCTTGAAACCACGGATGGTTTCCGACAGGGGAACGTACTTGCCTGGCGAGCCCGTGAACACTTCGGCCACGTGGAAAGGCTGCGACAGGAAACGCTGGATCTTGCGCGCGCGGGCCACGGCCAGCTTGTCTTCAGGAGCCAGTTCGTCCATGCCCAGAATGGCGATGATGTCGCGCAGTTCCTTGTAGCGCTGCAGCGTGCCTTGCACCGCACGGGCCGTGGCGTAGTGGTCTTCGCCCACGACGTTCGGGTCCAGCTGGCGGCTGGTGGAGTCCAGGGGGTCCACGGCAGGGTAGATACCCAGCGAGGCGATGTCACGCGACAGCACCACGGTCGAATCCAAGTGGGCGAACGTCGTGGCAGGCGAGGGGTCGGTCAAGTCATCGGCTGGCACGTACACGGCCTGGATGGAAGTGATAGAACCCACCTTGGTGGACGTAATACGCTCTTGCAGGCGGCCCATTTCCTCGGCCAGCGTAGGCTGGTAGCCCACGGCGGAAGGCATGCGGCCCAGCAGGGCGGACACTTCGGTACCGGCCAGCGTGTAGCGGTAGATGTTATCCACGAAGAACAGCACGTCACGGCCTTCGTCACGGAAGGACTCGGCGATGGTCAGGCCGGTCAGCGCCACGCGCAGACGGTTGCCTGGGGGCTCGTTCATCTGGCCGTACACCATGGCAACCTTGGACTCTTCGAGCTTCTCCAGGTTCACCACGCCGGAATCGGCCATTTCATGGTAGAAGTCGTTCCCTTCGCGGGTACGCTCGCCCACTCCAGCGAACACCGACAGACCGCTGTGGGCCTTGGCGATGTTGTTGATGAGCTCCATCATGTTCACGGTCTTGCCCACGCCGGCACCACCGAACAGACCCACCTTGCCGCCCTTGGCGAACGGGCACACCAGGTCGATCACCTTGATGCCGGTTTCCAGCAGCTCTTGCGAAGGCGACAGTTCGTCGTACGCAGGGGCCTTGCGGTGGATGGAGGCTGTCAGTTCCTGGCTCACGGGACCACGTTCGTCGATGGGCGCGCCCAGCACGTCCATGATGCGGCCCAGCGTCGCCTTGCCCACGGGCACGGTGATGGAGTTGCCGGTGTTGGTCACCATGATGCCGCGGCGCAGGCCGTCGGACGAACCCAGCGCAATGGTACGCACCACGCCGTCGCCCAGCTGCTGCTGCACTTCCAGCGTCAGGGTCGAACCGTCGAGCTTCAGAGCGTCGTAAATCTTGGGCATCTGGTCGCGTGGGAACTCAACGTCCACCACAGCGCCGATACATTGAACAATCTTGCCTTGCACTTGAGCCATTTTTCGCTCCAATAAAGATGTTGGTTGAGCTGCTTACACAGCAGCGGCGCCAGCCACGATTTCCGAAAGTTCTTTCGTGATCGCTGCCTGGCGCGTCTTGTTGTAGACCAGCTTCAACTCGCCAATGACGCTGCCGGCGTTGTCGGTGGCGGCCTTCATGGCCACCATGCGTGCCGACTGCTCGGACGCCATGTTTTCCGCAACCGCCTGGTAGATCAGGGACTCGACATAGCGGACCAGCAGATCGTCGATCACGGTCTGTGCATCGGGCTCGTAGATGTAGTCCCAGCCATGCTCGGTCTTCTCGGCCTGCATCTGCGCGGACGACAGGGGGAGCAGCTGCTCCACCACCGATTCCTGCTTCATGGTGTTGATGAACTTGGTGTACGAGAGGTACACCGCGTTGATCTTGCCTTCCGCATAGGCGTCGAGCAGCACCTTGACCGGGCCGATCAGCTTGTCCAGATGGGGCGTGTCGCCCAGGCCCGTCACGTGCGAAACCACCTTGGCACCGACACGGTTCAGGAAACCCAGGCCCTTGTTGCCGATGGCAACCGCCTCGGTGGACACGCCAGCGCCCTGCAGCTCACGCAGCTTGGACGTCACGACGCGCAGCACGTTGGTGTTCATGCCACCGCACAGGCCCTTGTCGGTCGTCACCACGATCACGCCGGCCGTCTTGGCATCGTTCACCTTCATGAACGGATGCACATATTCCGGATTGGCGTGGCCGAGGTTGGCTGCAATGTTGCGGATCTTCTCGCTGTAAGGGCGGGCAGCCCGCATCCGTTCCTGCGCCTTGCGCATTTTGGATGCAGCCACCATTTCCATGGCTTTGGTGATCTTCTTGGTGTTTTCCACCGATTTGATCTTGCCGCGTATTTCCTTGCCTGCTGCCATGATGGATCCTCGTCCGGTTTAAGCGAACGACTTCTTGAACGCGGCGATGGCAGCGGTCAATTCGGCTTCTGCGTCCTTGTCCATGGCCTTGGCCTGTTCCAGCTTGGCCAGCAGTGCGGCGTGGCTGGTCTTCAGGAACTGGTGCAGGCCGTGTTCGAAGTCGAGAACCTTCTTGACGTCGATGTCGTCCATGAAGCCCTTGTTCACAGCGAACAGCGTGGAAGCCATCAGCGAGATGGACAGCGGGCTGTACTGTGCCTGCTTGAGCAGTTCGGTCACGCGGGCACCGCGGTCCAGCTGCTTGCGGGTGGCTTCGTCCAGGTCGGAAGCGAACTGCGCGAACGCAGCCAGTTCACGGTACTGGGCCAGGTCGGTACGGATACCGCCGGACAGGTTCTTCACCAGCTTGGTCTGGGCAGCACCACCGACGCGCGACACCGAGATACCGGCGTTGATGGCGGGGCGGATACCGGCGTTGAACAGGCTGGTTTCCAGGAAGATCTGGCCGTCCGTGATCGAGATCACGTTGGTAGGCACGAAAGCGGACACGTCGCCGGCTTGCGTTTCGATGATCGGCAGTGCGGTCAGCGAACCGGTCTTGCCCTTGACTTCACCCTTGGTGAAGGCTTCGACGTAGTCGGCGTTCACGCGGGCTGCGCGCTCGAGCAAACGGCTGTGGAGATAGAACACGTCGCCAGGGTAGGCTTCGCGGCCTGGTGGGCGGCGCAGCAGCAGCGACACCTGGCGGTAGGCAACAGCCTGCTTGGACAGGTCGTCATACACGATCAGGGCGTCTTCGCCACGGTCGCGGAAGTACTCGCCCATCGTGCAGCCCGAGTAGGCCGACACGTACTGCATGGCGGCCGATTCGGAGGCCGATGCGGCCACGACGATCGTGTATTCCATGGCGCCGGCTTGTTCCAGCGCGCGCACCACGTTCTTGATCGACGAAGCCTTCTGGCCGATGGCGACGTAGATGCAGGTCACGCCCTGGCCCTTCTGGGCGATGATGGCGTCGATGGCCACGGCGGTCTTGCCGGTCTGGCGGTCGCCGATGATCAGCTCGCGCTGGCCACGGCCCACGGGCACCATCGAGTCGATGGACTTCAGGCCGGTCTGCAGGGGCTGGTCCACCGATTTACGGGCGATCACGCCCGGCGCGACCTTTTCGATCACGTCGGTGAGCTTGGCGTTGATGGGACCCTTGCCGTCGATAGGCTGACCCAGGGCGTTCACCACGCGGCCGATCAGCTCGGGGCCGACCGGCACTTCCAGAATGCGGCCCGTGCACTTGACGGTGTCGCCTTCGGAGATGTGTTCGTACTCACCCAGAATCACGGCGCCGACGGAGTCGCGCTCGAGGTTCAGGGCCAGGCCGTAGGAGGGCTGGCCGTCCTTGGTGGCGGGGAACTCGAGCATTTCGCCCTGCATCACGTCCGACAGGCCGTGAACGCGCACGATACCGTCGGACACGGACACCACGGTACCCTGGTTGCGGATATCGCTGCTGGCGGCCAGACCTTCGATGCGGCTCTTGATGAGTTCAGAAATTTCTGCGGGATTGAGTTGCATGACTCTTTCCTTCTTTCTTTGGTTCGCTGTCCTCGCCGCGCGTTACGCGGTGAGGGCCGCTTTCATTTGTTCAAGACGGGCCTTGACCGAAGTGTCCAGCACCTCGTCACCCACCACTACGCGAATGCCACCGATCAGGGATTCATCCAGCTGAACGGTGAGATTGAGCTTGCGGCCAAAGCGCTTTTCCAGCGCAGCGCTGACCTCGGCCAATGCTGCTGCGTCCATCGGAAAGGCGCTGTGCACCACGGCATCCGAAGAGCCGCTGCGGCGATTCACGAGGGCACGGAACTGCGCGGCGACTTCCGGCAGCGCGTTGAGGCGCCCGTTGTCGATGACCGTGCGCAGGAAATTCTTGGCCGTGTCGGACAGCGCCGAACGCGCAACCCCCGTGACAACGGCAAACACCTGGTCTGCCGTCACCTTGGGGTTGTCCGCCAGCTGACGCAACTGGGGGTTGGCGGCAATGGCCGCCAGTTCATCGACCCAGGCAGCGGTGCTGGCCAGGTCCATGCCCGCACCCGCGGTAGCGGCCTTGAACAGGGCATCGGCGTAGGGGCGGGCAATGGTGGCGAGTTCAGCCATGTGTGTCCCCTTACAGCTCGGTCTTCAGGCGGTTGAGCAGGTCGGCGTGAACGCCGGCATTGACTTCCTTGCGGAGAATCTGCTCAGCACCCTTGACGGCCAGCGCAGCCACCTGCTCGCGCAGGGCTTCGCGGGCTTGCACCGTTTGCTGTTCGGCTTCGGCACGGGCGGAAGCAACGATCTTGTTGCCTTCTTCCGTGGCGCGTGCCTTGGCTTCTTCGATGATGGCCTGGGCACGTCGGTCGGCGTCCGCAAGACGCGAGGCCGTTTCGTTGCGTGCCTGTGACAGTTCCTTCTCGACGCGCTGGTTGGCAGCGGTCAGTTCGGACTTGGCACGGTCGGCAGCAGCGAGGCCTTCGGCGATTTTCTGGGCTCGTTCATCCAACGCCTTCGCGATCGGGGGCCACACGAATTTCATCGTGAACCACACCAGGATCAGGAAGACGATGGCCTGAATGAACAGGGTCGCGTTGATACTCACGGCAACACCTTTCTAGAGTGGCGTTGAACGGGAATTACTTGGGCAGGTTGACCAAGAACGTGGAGACGAAGGGGTTGGCGAATGCGAACAGCAGGGCGATGGCCACGCCGATCAGGAAAGCAGCGTCGATCAGACCGGCCAAGATGAACATCTTGGTTTGCAGTTCGTTGATCAGCTCAGGCTGACGTGCCGACGATTCGAGGAACTTGCCACCCATCAGTGCGATACCGATGGAAGCGCCGATAGCGCCCAGACCAACGATCAGACCACAAGCCAGAGCGACGAGACCGAGAATGTTTTCCATGATGACTCCTGAGTTAAAAAAGAAAGGTTGAAAAGGAAAGAGAAACGAAAGGGAACCGTTAGTGCGCGTTGTGCGCCTGACCGAGGTAGATCAGCGCAAGCATCATGAAGATGAAGGCTTGCAGCGAGATCACCAGAATGTGGAACAGCGTCCAGATGGTGCCAGCGATGACGTGGCCCACAGGCAGCAGCACACCCGACAGCGACAGTGCAGCCGCGCCACCCATCAGGGCGATCAGCATGAACACCAGTTCGCCAGCGTACATGTTGCCGAACAACCGCATGCCATGCGACACGGTGTTGGCGACATATTCAATGACCTGCATGAGCAGGTTCACCACGCCCAGGATCAGGGCGAAGATGGGATTCTTGCTGGTGCCGAACGGGGCCGACACGAGTTCGTGCGCCCAGCCGCCAGCGCCCTTGATCTTGACGCTATACCAGAAGCGCAGCACCAGGATGGCGAACGCCAGGCCCAGGGTGGTGGACAGGTCGGCCGTGGGCACGACGCGCAGGTAGGCGTGGTGCGGGTCGTGGCCGGCGGCGCCATAGATCTGGGCCCAGATCGCGGGCAGCAGGTCCACGGGCAGCATGTCCATGAAGTTCATCAGGAAGATCCAGACGAACACCGTGAGGCCCAGGGGGGCGATGAACTTGCGGCTTTCGGCGTTGTGGATGTTGGCCTTGGCCTGGTTGTCCACCATCTCGACCAGCATCTCCACAGCCGCCTGGAAGCGGCCCGGCACGCCGGAGGTTGCCTTACGGGCAGCTGACCACAGGATCAAAAGAGTGAGGGCACCCAGAACCAAACCCACGATGATCGAGTCATAGTTGATGACCGTGAAGTCAACAATCTTGGTCTGGTTGATGTTTTGAAGATGCTGCAGGTGGTGAACGATGTATTCACTTGCAGTCGGAGCGTGCGCTTCTGCGGCCATCGGACAACTCTTCTCTCTATCAATCGGTTTTTCGGACACCGGGCCGCACCAACAGTGCCACCCAGTACGTTTTCATTGTGATCACCATGCCTACCAGCAGGGCAATCCAGTTCAGGCCCGCCACCAGCCGGGGTGCCGCTGCGAGCAGCGCCACCGTCAACACGATCTTGGCGATTTCCCAACCAAAGAACCCCACCATGGCGGCACGCGGATTGGAAGACGCCTTGTGGCGCAACACCCCCCGTGCAAACAAGCCAGCCGGAACCACCACCGCCAGAGCGCCATAAGCCGCAGACCAGCCCACCGACGCCCTGCCCGTCAGAAGCCAGGCCACCAGGGCCACCAGCATCCCGACCAGCGCCTGACCCGCCACCACCTTCCATACGGAGATGGGAGGATTGCGACTACGCCACTGTTCGGCCTCTTGGGCCGTCAGGGGCTTGAAGTCAGATTCTTCAGCCTCAGTTTCAGTCTCAGGCGCGATTGTTTTCATTGTTGAATGACGCCCGCGTTACAGACTGCAACTTTCACAAAGCCTCTAATTATAAGTAAAAACCCGTGGCGCTCGACAAAGACCCGCAACCCCGGTCCAAAACCGGTGCGCAAGCCTGCGCCGTTGTGGTGACGGGCCAACGGCTTTTTCCCTTTCCCTGCGGCCCCCGCGCACCGATCTGGCGCATGCCGCCCGGTCAGGGTTTTCACAACGGACACGCCGTTGAAGCACAATGGCAAAGCCCTGCCAGCTCCTGAAACCGAAGCACTTTCCGCCATGACATCCTCCAGCCTGCCGCCTGAAAACGGCCCCGACACACAGCCTAACGATCCCCGCAAGGACTCTCTGATCGAATACCCCTCCAGGTTCCCGATCAAGGTCATGGGTGCGAAGGTGGATGGCTTCGTGCATGCCGTGACGGAACTGGCCCGCCAGTTCGACCCGACCTTCGACGCTGGCACCATTGAACTGCGCGACAGCCGGGCCGGCAATTACCTCGGAGTTACCATCACCATCACCGCGACCAGCCGGGAGCAGCTCGACAATCTGTACCGCGCGCTGTCGTCGCACCCCATGGTGAAGGTGGTGCTGTAAGGCCCGCGCCCGCATCAGCCAGACAGAGATAGATAGAGATAGCACTCATGGCCATCGACCTTCGCGTGCTTGGCCGCGTGGACTATGCCGCCACGGTGCAGGCCATGCAGGACTACACGGCCACCCGCGCAGCCAAGACCGTGGATGCGCTATGGATATGCGAGCACGCGCCGCTGTACACCCAAGGGCTGGCCGGCAAAAGCGACCACCTCCTGCACCCCGGAGATATTCCTGTCGTTGCCACCAACCGGGGGGGCCAGGTCACTTTCCATGGCCCCGGCCAGGTCGTGGCCTATCCCCTGATCGACCTTCAGCGCGCGGGCTACTTCGTCAAGGAGTATGTGTACCGCGTGGAGGAAGCCGCGATCCGCACGCTGGCGCACTTTGGCGTCACGGGCCATCGCGTCGCCGGGGCCCCCGGCATCTACGTGCGCCTGGACGACCCGCACAGCCATGCACTGCTGCCGCAGCGCCCCCAGAAGCGCCCGGAGAACGGCGCCATCGCCGCGCCGGACTTCACGGGCCTGGGCAAGATCGCGGCCCTGGGCATCAAGGTCAGCCGGCACTGCACCTACCACGGCGTGGCGCTCAACGTGGCGATGGACCTGGAACCCTTTGAGCGCATCAACCCTTGCGGTTACGCAGGATTGCGAACGGTGGACCTTTCTACAATCGGGGTCCACACCACCTGGGAGGAAGCCGCACAGGTGCTGGGCCAGCAGCTCAGCATCCGGCTCGCGCCCTGAACCGCCTACACGCCATGAGCACCCCTGAAGTCGTCCGCGAAGCGCAATCCACAGAAGCCTACAACCCGCTGGCCAAGCAGAAGGCCGCGGCCAAGCTGTCGCGCATCCCCATCAAGGTGGAGCAGGGCGAGGTGCTCAAGAAGCCTGAATGGATCCGGGTGAAAGCCGGCAGCCCGACAACGCGCTTCTATGAAATCAAGGAGATCCTGCGCGAGCACAAGCTGCACACGGTCTGTGAGGAAGCCTCCTGCCCCAACATCGGCGAATGCTTCGGCAAGGGCACGGCCACCTTCATGATCATGGGCGACAAGTGCACGCGACGCTGCCCGTTCTGCGACGTGGGCCACGGCCGCCCCGATCCGCTGGACAAGGACGAGCCGCTGAACCTGGCCAAGACCATCGCCGCCCTCAAGCTCAAGTACGTGGTGATCACCAGCGTGGACCGCGACGACCTGCGCGACGGCGGCAGCGGCCACTTCGTGGAATGCATCCAGAACATCCGCGAACTGTCGCCCGCCACGCAGATCGAGATCCTGGTGCCCGACTTCCGGGGCCGCGACGACCGCGCGCTCGAGATCCTCAAGGCCGCGCCTCCCGACGTGATGAACCACAACCTGGAGACCGCACCCCGCCTGTACAAGGAAGCGCGCCCCGGCTCCGACTACCAGTTCAGCCTGAACCTGCTCAAGAAGTTCAAGGCGCTGCATCCCAAGGTACCGACCAAGAGCGGCATCATGGTGGGCCTGGGCGAGACGGATGAAGAGATCCTGCAGGTGATGCGCGACATGCGCGCGCACGACATCGACATGCTGACCATCGGCCAGTACCTGTCGCCCAGCAACAGCCACCTGCCGGTGCGCCGCTACGTGCATCCCGACACCTTCAAGATGTTCGAGCAGGAGGCCTACAAGATGGGCTTCAGCCACGCTGCGGTGGGCGCCATGGTGCGCAGCAGCTACCACGCGGACCAACAGGCGCACGCCGCAGGCGTCGCCGCCGCCTAGTCCGAACGCCTCGCGAAGCCAGGCGGCCGGGGCCTTCGCCCCCTAGCGGGCAGCGGCGGGCCGGGGCGCACCCGTGGGCTGCGCGGGCAGCGTGGCACGCGGACGTGCCGGCGTATCGGCAACCGCCCTCGCCTTGTCCACGGCGATCGATACAGGGACTTCGGCGGGACACAGATCGGCGGGGTCGATGCCACTGCGCTGCTGGCCCGCGTCTGCGGGCGAGGGCATGTCGGCCCGGCTCACATTCAACGCGGCCAGCAGCTGCCCCATCGCGCCCAGGGTCCGCGCCTGCGCCACCACCTGGTCGTAGCGCGCGTTGACATAGGCCCGGCTCGCCTGGAATGCCTCGTTCTGCGTGTCCAGCAAATCCAGCAGGGTGCGCTGCCCGAGATCGAATTGCTGGCGGTAGGCTTCCCGGGCCTTTTCCGTCGACAGGCGGTGCTGGTCCAGATAGGTCATCTGCTCCACCAGCCTCCGCGCATCATTGAACGCGATCGCCGTGGTCTGGCGCACGTCCCTGCAGGCCTTTTCCTTCAGCTCCCGGGCCTGGAACTTGTTCTCCACCGCCTGCTGCTCCCGCGCCTTGTCGGCACCGCCCCTGAAGAAGTTGTAGGTCAGCACCAGCTCCACGGTGCTGTCGCGCGAGCGCCCCTGCTCCCCGATGAGGTTGCGGTCCCACGACTGGCGGGCCCTGAAGTCGACCCGGGGCATGAAGCCGGCCTTCTGCGATGCAATGCCTGCCTCGCTGGCCAGCATGTTCTCGATGGCAGCGTTGATCGTGGGACTGTTGTTGAGCGCAAGGGTCACCACCTCGTCGGTCTTTTGCGGCAGCTGGGTAAGCCGAAAGCCTTCGGGCAAGGGCGGCAGCGCGGGCGGCGGCAGCTCGCCCACCAGCCGCTGGTAGCGGGCGCTGACATCGTGCAGGTTGGAGATTTCCGTCAGCAGATTCGACTCCGCCAGCGCGAGGCGGCCCGTCGCCTGTTCGAGATCGACGCGGCGCCCCACGCCCGCGGAAGTGCGCTCGTCAATCTGGTTGGTGGTCAGCTTGTGCTCCACATAGTTCTGCTTGGCCTGCTCCACCAGTTCGCGGTACCGCGCCACATCGGCATAGGCGCGCACCGCTTCCAGCGCCGCTGTCTCGGAGGCCTCCACCAGTTCGTAGTACCGCGTGAGCTTGGCGTGGCCGAGCCGCCGCACTTCGCTGCTGGTGAAGAAGCCATCGAACAGCATCTGGTTCAGCGTGAGCGCCGCGCCGGTATGGTGGTACGAGCCCGTGCTGCCGGAAGGCCGCACACGGTTCTCGCGGCCGGTGCTGGCCACCGCGTCCAGCTGGGGAAGGAAGCCGGCGCGCGCAACGCTTCGCTCTGAATCGGCTGCCCGGAAACCGAACCATCGCGCCTGGACGTCCGGGTTGCTCACCACCGCCTTTCGGGCTGCGTCCACAAGGCCTTCCGGGAGAGCTTGTGCGGATGCACTAGTGCTGACCACGACGGCCGCGGCGATCAGGGTAAGAGGAAGTTTCATGACAACTCCGAATCATTTGTGATGCAGAATTGAAACGTAGCATTTCGATTGAAACTCGCACAGTTTTTTTTTACAACTCTGCAACCACTGGTTGAATCCAGTTACTTCCGCGCAAGGTAGCCGCGTTTCGCGTGTTCCATGCATTTCCTGCAGCCACTTTTCCAGCACGCGCCCCGGGCCACCGCGCACTTCCGGGTGGTGCTGGCATTGGCCGTTGCAACCCTGCTGGGGGCCGTATTCAGCGCCCCTGACCTGGACAGGATTCAAGCCCTCGCCCTCCAGCGCCACGGCCCCAAGGGGGCCGAGCAGGTCAGCGCCTGGCGCGCCATGCTCAACGAGGGCCAGCACCTGAGCGAGGTGGACAAGCTCGCCCACGTCAACAGCTTCTTCAACCGCCGCATGCTGTTTGAAAGCGATGCGGTGGTCTGGCAGCAAAACGACTACTGGGCCACGCCGCTGGAGTTCATGGGGCGCGGCGCGGGCGACTGCGAAGACTTCTCCATCGCCAAATACATCACGCTGCTGCACATGGGCGTGCCCAACGACAGGCTGCGGATGATCTACGTGAGGGCCCGCATCGGCGGCCCCGGCAGCAGCAAGAGCGAAGCCCACATGGTCCTGGGCTACTACGCCCATCCGGCCGAAGAGCCGGTGGTGCTGGACAACCTGATCACGGCCATCCGCCCGGCCTCGTCCCGGCCGGACCTGTCCCCCGTGTTCAGCTTCAACAACGAAGGGCTGTGGGTGTCCGGCGCATCCACATCGTCGGCAGACCCGACGACGCGGCTGTCACGCTGGCGCGACGTACTCGAACGCATGCGGCAAGAGGGTTTCTGACCCCTGCACCAATCACCGGAGATAGCGACCATGTCACTCACCAAACAACTCTGGCTTGCCATCGGACTGGTCATGGCGCTGGCCTTTGGAGGCAGCATGCTCGTCAGCGTCCTGTCCGCGCGGCACTACCTGCAGCAGCAGCTGCAGATCAAGAACTTCGACAACGCCACGTCGCTGGCGCTGGCGCTTTCGCAGCTCGACAAGGACCCGGTCACGGTGGAGCTGCAGGTCGCCGCGCAGTTTGACGCTGGCCACTACCGCTTCATCCGCATCGCCTCGCCCACGGGCCAGACGCTCGTGCAGCGCACCTTCGACGGGCAGTTGGAAGGCGCGCCCGGCTGGTTCGCCCGGCTGATCCCGATCAGCGCGGAGCCTGGCAGGGCGCTGATCCAGGATGGATGGAAACAATATGGAACGCTGACCCTCGCAAGCCACGACCAGTACGCCTACCGCAGCCTCTGGAGCGGCACGCTGGAACTGCTGGCCTGGTTCGTCCTGGGCAGCCTTGTCGCGGGCGGCGCGGGAACCATCGCGGTGCGCCGCATCACGCGCCCCTTGCGCGATGTGGTCGCGCAGGCCGAGGCCATCGCGGAGCGGCGTTTCATCAAGATCACGGAGCCGCGGACACCCGAACTGCGCAGCGTGGCGCGGGGCATGAACGACATGGTCGCGCGCCTGCGGTCCATGTTCGGGGAGGAGGCGGCCCGCCTGGAAGGGCTGCGCAAGAAGGTCAACCGCGATGCAGTCACCGGCCTCTCCAGCCGCGAGTACTTCCTGTCGCACCTGCGCGAAGCCCTGGAAGGCGAGCAATTCCTCTCATCGGGCAGCCTGGTGATTGTCCGCCTGGCCAATCTGGAGAGGCTGAACGCGCAACTGGGCCATCAGCGGGTGGATGCCCTGCTCAAGCACCTGGGCTCCGTGCTCTACAAGAGCGGCGAGGGCAAGCCCGGCCAGCGCGCGGGGCGCCTCAACGGCGGTGAGTTCGGCGTCCTGTGCCCCTCCACGCCGTCCCCGTCCGAGGCCGCGCAGGATATCTTCGCGCGCCTGTCATCGCAATGGCTGCCCCACTGGTCTGCCACGGCCCCCGACCTGTTCCACATCTGCGCCGTGGGCTACCGGCGCCAGGAAACCCTGGGCGCGCTTTTCAGCAGGGCGGATGAGGCGCTGGCGCGGGCGCAATCCCTGGGCCCCAACAGCATGTTCGCCGACGAAGGCGAGCACCCCGCCGAGGCCCGGCCCGCCGAACAATGGCGCACGCTGCTGACCGAAGCCGTCACCGGTGGCAGGCTGCAGCTGGCCTTCTACCCCGTTGTCGACGGACGCGGCGAAGGCGCCATCCACCAGGAAGGCGTGATCCGCCTGGCGTCCGACGCCTCGGGCGCCCTGCTGTCCGCGGGCGACTTCATGCCGATGGCCGCGCACCTGAACCTCACGGCCCCCATCGACCTGCGCGTGGTGCGCCTGGCCATCGAGCACCTGCGCGGCACGGCCGGCGACATCGCGATCAACCTGTCGTCCGAGACCATCGCGGACTTCCACTTCCGCAACGAGCTGATGCAGTTGCTGCGCGCCTACCCCGACATCTGTCCACGCCTGCTTTTCGAGGTGCCGGAGTACGGGGTGTTCCGCGCCTTCGATGCGTTCAAGGAGCTTGCCCACACCCTGCAGCAACTCGGATGCCGCGTGGGCATCGAATACTTCGGCCAGCGGTTCACCGAAGGCAACAAACTCGCCGACCTGGGGCTGGACTACATCAAGGTGCATCCCAGCTACGTGCGCGGCATCGCGGGCAATCTGGGCAACCAGGAGTTTCTCAAGGGGCTGTGCAGCATCGCCCATGCCATTGGTATCCAGGTCATCGCGCTGGGGGTCGAATCGCGGGACGACCTGCCCCTGCTGGCCTCGCTGGGCTTTGATGGCGCCACAGGGCCGGGCATCCGTTGAGGCGTTCCGGCGGCGCCTGGCATCTTCCTTGCCATCCTCGCGCGCTGCCGCACGCAAGGGATGCCGCTCTGGCGCGGCGTCATGCGCCGCGGCGGCTCCGCGCGACATGAAGGGTCCGGTGCCAGCGAGGGCGAAGGCACTCTGCCGCCGGCCTCTTGCCTGTCATCAAAACAGATAGCTGCCACCGCTTGATCCACAAGCGGTGGCAGCCTTTTTCTTGCCCATCCACAACCCACGCACCCCAGGCCCCTTGCGCCTGGGGTGCGTGGCTCAGTCGTCGTTTGGCTTGGTCACCGTCGCCACATCGGGGGTCCCCAGGGCCAGGTCCACGGCCAGGGCCTCCGGCGTGGTGTCTTCCACCACCACGGTCTGGGACGCTCCGCCCGCCGCCGGTCCGTTGCTGTCCACCGCGATGTTCGTGTCGCCCGAGGCATCCGCCGCCAGAGGCAGGCTTGCGAGCAGGTCGCCACCGTCGTCCGTCAGCAGGTCCGCCACCTCGATCTTGTCGCCCTCCTCCAGGTCCTTGACGACATCCTTGTCGGTGCCGCCGGGGCTGCTGTCCGCGAGGTTGATCTCGATGGTGTCGTCGCCATCGCCGCCGGCCAGGATGTCGCTGCCAGGGCCCCCATCCAGCACATCGTCGCCGTCACCTCCCTGCACGGTGTCATTGCCCTCGCCAGCCTGCACGGTATCGTCGCCCGCGCTGCCCACGATGGTTTCCGGCGCATCGCCACCCTTGATGGCCAGCCCGCCCGCCGCCGCATCGGACAGCTCCACCTCGTCGCCATCGAGCGTGTTGCCGGTGTCGATGAAGATCTTGACGTCGATCGGGTCCGCCAGCGTGTCGCCGTCGCCATCGACGATCACGGCCTGCAGGTCGATCCACATCTGGTCGGCATAGACAGGCGTCGTGACCGGAGGTGTCGTCACCGTCTCGGTGTAGGTCAGGGTGGCCGCATCGGTCACCCGGTAGTCCGTGCAATCTTCGGCGGTGAACTGGACGGTGTTGAATGTGGCCGAGCCCGCCGGATCCACCCTGACGGGCGTCTCCACGCTGGCGGTACCACCATTGGTGTTGCCGCCGCTGGCCGTGCCCTCCTGAACGATGGGCGATCCCACCACGGTCGTGGCGCCGCCGCTGCCGGTGTTCACCGCCGTGACCACGGCGGCTTCCTCCTTGCCCAGGTGGTCGAGCTTGAAGTCGGCGGAGGTCACGTTCAGGCGCGTGCCGTCGGCCTTGAAGAACTCGACCACCAGGCGCTCGCCCGCGCCGTCGCCGGCCTTCACGGCATCGCTCCTGTCGGAATCGCGCTCGCCCACCGAGCTGTCGTTGCCGATGAAGTTGTCGCCGACGCCAAAGCCCCCCCCGCCATTGCCGTTGCCCGTGGACGACCAGTTGACCTCGGGGTCGTTGGCCTGGTTGCCGTCGGTCTGCAGCGAGGTGTCGTCCTGGGTGACCTCCCACTTCCCGTTCTTCCACTGCACGGTGTTGGCCTTGGTCTCGTCCTTGTCGGCCGAGATCTGCATGTAGATGCCCGTGGCGGAGTCCACGTACCGCGCGCCCATTTCGCTGCCGCCAGCCGACGAGTGGGTATAGCTGCTGGGCTTGAACACATCATCGTTCTTGCTGTCGCCGAAGACCACGGTCTTCTCCACGGTCGTCGTGCTGCCGGGTGTGACCGTCTCGCCCACCTGCACCTTGTCGGCCACCGCCACCATGTTGGTGACGTAGCTGGTCGTGCCGTCGGCATTCACCACGCCGTTCACGGTGAACGCGGTCTTCAGCACACCGCCGTCGTCGTACACCGCCTTGATGCTGCCGTCGCTCGTGGCCTGGTAGAACACCTTGTTGCCGTCCACCGTCATCACGGTGGAATGCACATCGCCGCCCTGCAGGTACGACATGGAGACATACCGCACGGGGGACGTGCCCACGGTGGTGGCCGAGGTCGCCGTGAGGTTCACGTCCGCCCCCACCACGTCGGCACCCACGCGTGCGCCCAGGTCCGCCGTGACCTCGCCCACGCCGCTGTTGGCGACCAGGGTGTCCTGCGTACCGCCCACGTACACCGGCGCGTCGTCCTGGATCTTGATGTTGAAGCCCTGGACCTCGGTCTCGCCGTCCACCGTCTTCTGCGCCACCAGCTGCAGGTACAGGTTCTCCTCGCCGCTCTCGGTGTAGGCGTGGTCCACCTGGCCCTTGAGTTCCACCTTGTACTGGCCGCTGTCGTCGATGGTGGCCACGGCCACCGTGCGCACATCGGCGCCCGCGCCGGCCGTGCCGGTCAGGGTCTTGCCATCGGCCGACGTGCTCCAGCGCACCTCTTCGCCCGCCGAGGTGATCTTCTGCACCGGGGCCACCAGCGCGTAGGTGGCGCCCCCCATGCCCAGCGTGCCAGCCGTATCGGTGGTGTGCGGGCTGCTGTCCACGTTGCCCGTGGCCAGGCCGTCCTCGTACACCATGCCCAGGCCCTGCGTGCTCTGCTGGTGGCCGGTTTCGATGGTCAGCGTGGCGCTGTCGGTGTCGCCATCGCCGTCCTTCATCTGGTAGCTGAACGTGTCCGTCGTCTCGGGCGCCACGGCTTCCTCGAAGCTGACCGCCTTGACGAAGTAGTCCGAGCTGTCGCTGCCCTTGTCACCGGCGAGATAGTCCACGCCCGAGAACACCACGTTCTGGAAGGCGATGGGGTTGCCGTCGGCGCCCAGCACCTCGATCTCCACCTGGCCCTGGTGCACGGGGTCGCTGCCGTTCGCGCCGTTGTGGAACAGCGCGCCGCCGATCATGCCCTCGCCCACCTTGTTGCCGGCGGCATCGAACGCCTCCCAGCGCCCGGTCTCGCCCTGGTTGCCCGTCTGGCCCGATTCGTTCTGGAACAGGTTGGAAATGTCCACCACGGCCCGCACGGCCATCGTGCCCAGGTCCACCGACAGGGCCTCCGTGCCCTGGCTGGGCGAGTAGCCCACCTGCTCGGGTGTGCTGGCGCCCACGTCGCCCGGCACGGGCTCGGTGGGGTCGTCCACGCCCGCGCCATTGCCCTGGCTGGTGACCACGGCGCCGCCGGTCTGCGCGGGCGTGGGGCTGGTGATCAGCTGTTCGCCCAGGTTCGTGGTGTAGGGCTTGCCGTAGTCGAAGGCATCGGTGCCGGCCGGCACGCCCGCGCCCCCTCCGAGCTGCACGGTGGTCTGGTGCCCGGTGTAGGTGTAGTCGCCATCGGACTCGATGGTGAGCGAGCCGTACTGGCCCGCCACCGTGGCGCTGCCACCGCTGGCCACGGCCGTGCCAGGCGTCCACACGGCGCCCTCTGCACCCGCGCGCACCTGCACGACCTCGGCCTTGGCGCCGTCCTGCATGCCCTCGTGCTGGTCCTTGCCGGCATCGCCCGAGGTGGTGCCCGCCCCCGTGAGCACGTTGCCGGTGGCGACCCAGTGGTCCACCACCCACTGCGTGCCATCCGTGTCGTCCTTCGCCACGGGGCCGTCGTCCGCGATGAACAGCATGCGGCCCAGGTCGATGCTCGCGTTGACATGGTCGCCATCGCCATCGGTGGCCGTGAGCTGCAGGCCGATCTTGCCCGCCAGCGCCGACTGCACCTCGTTGGAGTCGCCCGGCGTCGAATGCACCACCGTGCGCTGCTGGTCGAACGTGACCTCGCCGGTGGCGGCATCGACCGACAGCTGGAAGACCGTCTTTTCCACGCCGTCCACCGTCACGTAGCCGATGAGCGTGCCGCCGGGCCCGCTCTTGAGCAGCACATCGGCGGGCTGGCCGTTCGAGTACTGCGCGGTGTCCTTGAAGCCCGAGGGCGTGCCTTCACCACCGGTCAGGACCAGCCCATAGGCCTTGCCCTGCAGCGCGGCCGCACCGTCGGCGCCGTAGCTCACGGTGAAGCGCGTGGAGCCCACATCGGACTCCGCGTCGATGTTCAGGAAGCTGTCGTCCACCAGCAGCGGCATGGTGACGTTGAGCAGCACGTCGTTGTAGTCCAGGTCGCCGCCGCCCGCGATGTCCTCCCAGTTCTGATTGCCCGAGACAGGGCCCACCGCGAGGGTGTTCACATGGGACAGGCCGTCGAGATTGAGCGCGCTGTTGTCGAACAGTGCGGCCGCGCCCTGCCCGGCGAGCGGAGCGCCACCCGCGTGCGCGACCCACTGGCCGCCGCTGTCTTGCGAGAAGGTGACCGCCGTGTTGTTGCCCAGCGAACCATTGAGGCTGTCGCCATTGGGGATCATGAAGAAGCCGACCTGGCCGGGCAGCACGCCCGGCGGCAGGGTGACGCTGGTCACCGGCTGGTTCTTCACGTTGTCCCACACCACCGTGCCCGTGGTGGGCATGCCGCTGGCGTCCTTGATGTAGTAGCCCCAGGTGTTGTTGTAGCCCGCGTCGCTGCCCACCAGTTGCACGGTAATGCCCGGCACGGGCACGGGCTCCACCGTGGTGATGACGGGGATGTCGTCCTTCACGCTGGCCGCCAGCTCCACGCCGATGGCATCGCCGTCACGGTCCTCGCCCACGATCTGCACGCGGCCCAGGTTCAGCGTGTCCTCGCCTTGCGCCGAGTGCATGAGCGCCCCCGTCACCGTGAGCGTGTATTCGCCATTGGCCTGGACCTCCAGCACGGCGGCCGCCCCCGTGGAACTGCCTTGCGGCTGCCCGTCGGCATTGAAGTACACCTTGCCCCCCGTGCCCAGATCCACGTTCACGGTGGTGCCGCCGAACTGCAGGCCGGTGACCTTGCCGAAACCGTCGGCGCCCCACTTCACGGCGCCGGTCATCACCTGCACGCCGGTCGATGCCTCCAGCTGCGCGCCATGGGCCAGGTCGCTCGCATCCCGTTCGTCATTGCCGATCTTCGCGCCGCCACGCAGTGCGGACTCTTCCTCGAGCGTGGCGCTCAGCACCATGGCGGCGCCATCCACGAGCCTGGCGGTGGGGGCGTCGTCCTCCACCGTCACCTTGAGCGCCATGGTGTCCGTGAGGCCGGTGGACGGGTTGAGCGGGCGGTCGTTCGCGATGACGGTGAAGTTCAGTTCCTTCACATCGCCATCGGTGGCCGTGCCCGCGGGGGGCGGTGCATGGTCCACGGGGCCCAGCAGCACCACGCTGCTGGTGTAGCCGCTTTCATAGGTGCCCCCGATGGTCACCTTGATGATCTCGGTGCCGCCCACCTTGCCGATGAGTTCCGTGCCCGACGCGTTGGGGGTCCAGACGATGGGCGCACCGCCCGAGGTCAGCGCTGGCAGCAGGCTGCCCGTCGTATCGAAGCGCACGCCCACGGTGTCGCCGATGTCGGGGTCGGCCACACCGAAGCTGGCCGCATCCGTGGTGGTCTGGTCCGGGCTCTCGCGGTTGCCCGGCTCCAGCGCGTCTTCCTGCACGCTCACCGCGATCTGGTCGGCATTCGGCCCGGAATAGCGCGAGACCTCGTCGCCGTCCTTGTTGCCATCACCATCCTTGTCCACCCAGATCTCGGTCGTCTGGTCGTTGCCGGTCACGAATTCGGGCGCGTCGTTCACGCCCTGCACCGTCACGCGCACATTGGCCACGTCGGTGTCGCCATCCGCATCCTTCATCTGGTAGTTGAAGCTGTCGGTGACCGAGGCGCCTTCGCCCAGCGCCATCGCCTTGAGGTCATTCAGCGCATAGGTGGCATCGCCATTGGCCGCGATCCTGAGCGTGCCCAGGGTGCCGTTGGCATCGAACGACGGGCCGTCCAGGTCGGTCGTGTTGCCCGACCTGTCGCCACCGGCGCGGTTGAACACCACTTCGGCATGGGCGCCATCCGCCTTGGCCTCGTACATGTCGTTGCCCAGCACATTGCCCACGGCATGCTCCGTGGTGCCCATGGTCCCCGCCGAGGCCGTGAGATTGGCGGCATCGTCCGCAGCCACCGGGCCCGTGTCCTGGAAGTTGATCTGCCGGCCGATGTCGTAGGTGGCGGTATTGGACTTGTCGCCATCGCCATCCTTGGCCTGCGCGGTGAGCTGGATCACGCCGCCGCCGATGTTGACGATCTCGTGCGGATCGTTGGTGGGGTGCACCACCGCGCGGTACTGCTCCACCGTCACCTGGCCGTTGTTGGCCGCGTCGCCCGCCACCGAGACCTTGAACACATTGGTCTGCACACCGCCGATGAGGATGTAGCCGACGGCCGCGCCGCCCTCCATTTTCACCAGAACGGCAGAGCCGGTCGCGGTGTCCTTCAGCGCCGACGCCTGGCCCTGCGCGCCGACGCTCAGGCCGAAGGTCTTGCTGCCGCTGGCCGCCGCGCCATCCGCGCCGAAGTGGAACTGGAAGCTGCCCGACAGCGCCTTGCCGTCGTTGTCCGAACTCGTTCCCAGATCGGCTTGCGCATCCTTGACCAGCAGCGGCACGTTCCAGTTCAGGTCCAGGTTGACGTCGTCGTAGTCCTTGTCCGAGCTGCCGGAGGTGATCTTGAGATCTTCCCAGTTGAAGTTGCCCCTGCTGTCCTGGCCGGCCGCCGTGCCCGACGGGGTTTGCTGCAGGTGGGACTGCCCGTCGCTGTTGAGCGCCTGGTCGGAGAAGTAGATGGGTGCCCCCTCGCCCGCGAGCGGCGATCCGCCGGCGAACGCCGTCCACTTCCCGCCCACGAGCTGGAACGACACCGCCTGGGCGTCGCCCAGCGCGCCGTTCTGGCTGTCGCCGTTGGGGATGATGAAGAAACCGATCTGGTCGGCCGTCACGCCCGTGGGCAGCGACACGGTCATGCCGCCTTCGGTCTTGACGTTGTCCCACAGCACGAACCCGCCCCTGGAGGTGTCGATGGAGCCATCCGGGTTCTTGAAGTAATAGCCGAAGCTGTTGTTGTAGCCGGCCTCGCCGCCCTTGTACTCCACCGTGAAGCTATGCTCGGCGACCGGCACGGCGTCGGACACCGTCACGATGGGCACGTCGTCCTGGATGGAGGCGTTCAACTCCACGCCGATCCTGTCGCCATCGCCATCCTCGCCCACGAAGGTGATCCTGGGCAGGTTCAGCCAGTCTTCGCCCGCGCCTTTGTGGATGAGGTTGTCCAGCACCTCGAACCGGTAGGCGCCGTCCGCATCCACCGTCAGCACCGCCGCGCCGCTGGTGGCCCCGGGGGGCAGGGCCTTGCCGTTCTGGTCGAAGTACACGGTCACCACGCCGGCCACCGGGCTGTAGCTGTTCTCGGTGAAGATGCCCGTCTGCACCTTGACGCCCGTGATGCCGCCGAAGTCATCGGCGCCCCACTTCACGGCGCCCTGGAAGCCCGTGGCGTCGGTGTGGGCGTGGCTCAGTCCATCCGCCGTTTCGTTGTTGCCCAGCGTGCCGCCGCTGTGGGGCACCGACTCTTCCTCGACTTTCAGGCTGAGCTTGACGGCACTGCCATTCTCCCTGGCGTGCTCGGGCACATCATCCTGGATCTTGGCGTAGAGATCCACGCCGATCCGGTCGCCGTCGCCATCGACGCCCACGAAGGTGAAGGTGCGCAGCATCAGGTTCTCGCCCTGGCCCGGATCGTGGTCCAGCGGCCCGATGACCGTCAGGCGGTAGCCGCCCGTGGCGCCGTCGATGCGCAGTTCGACCGACCGGGGGGTTGTGGTGTCCCCATCTGCAATGGGCTGGCCCTCGCGGTCCAGGTACACGGTGGCAATGGTGTTGCCCACGGCATATTCCTGGGCGCCGACCTGGACGGCGGCCACGCCGCCGAACTGGTCTGCGCCCCAGCGCACCACCCCCGTCATGGACTGGGCACCCGTCGATGCGCTCAGCGAGCCCACGGGGATGATGGCCAGCCAGTCGAGCGACTCGTCATTGCCGATCACGCCGCCGTCGCCGTTGGACGCGGACTCCTCCTCCAGCAGCGCGACCAGTGGCACCGGGATGCCCAGCAGCTTGACGTGCACGGGGATGTCGTCCTGCACCCGCGTTTCCAGCGCGACGGTGATGGCATCGCCGTCACCATCTTCGCCGACGAGGCGCACGGTTTCGAGATTGAGCCAGTCCTCGCCCTGCACCACGGTGCCGCCCGCGGCGTGGTTCATGGTGGCAAGCACCGTGAGCGTGTAGCTGCCCGTGGCCTCGACCACCAGGCTGGCGGCGGCCCCGTCGGGCTGCGCTCCACCGGGGCCCGAGGGAATCACTTCGCCGTTGGCATTGAACCAGACCGCCTGGCCGACAGGAACGTTGGTCGCGCCTTCACCGCTGCCCACGCGCACGCCCGTGAGCTTGCCAAAGCCATCGGCGCCCCAGTTGATCGCGCCATTGATCTGGGTCAGGCCTCCACTGTCGACGGATGTGAGCGGAAGGTCGTTCTCGTCGTTGCCTATCGTGTGTCCGCCCTCCATGGCGGACTCTTCTTCGGCCTGCAGCGAGAGGACGCGCTCCACGGGTTCCCCGGGGCCCTCGCCCTGCCCGGGGGCCTCGTCATAGCGGTGGACCGGCACGTCGTCGCCAAACAGCAGGCGCCCGCCCAGGTCCAGCTCGGCCGCCACGGTATCGTCGTCGTTGTCGGTGGCCTCCAGCACCACGCTGAGAACCCCGGTTCCCAGCGCCTGCAGCTCGTCGCCGCCGCCGTCCACGCCATCGGGCGCGGCATGCCGGATGGCCCCGGTCTGCGTCATCACCACGGCACCGGTCTGCGGGTCGATCTGCAGCGTCAGGATCACGTTGCCGCTGCCGTCGCGTCCCACCACCACGGAGGGGTCCCCGGTCGTGCTCAGCACGATCTCTGTGTTGGTGCCGGTGGCGTAGAGCCCCGTGGCTCCGCCATTGCCGATCTGGAATGCGAAGGCATAGCCGTCGCGCACGGCAGGGCCTTCTCCCTCGCTGCCGCCAGGCAGCAGCTTGGGGCCGTCCGCCCCGAAGGACACCACAAAGGCCGTGCCGTTGAAGGTGTTGCTGTCCGTGTCCGAGTCCACGGCGTCCGGGTTGTTCTCCGTGCCCTCGTACCCCGTGTTGGTGGCCTGGTTGACGCCGCGGTCCGACGTCGTCAGCGTGGGCGCGTCCTCGGTGCTGGTCGTGATCACGGGGATGTCGTCCTGGACCGACATGTTGAGCTCCGCAGTGAACTCCCCACCTTCCCCCGTGACACCACTGAAAGTCACCACGGGCAGCCCGAGGAAGTTCTCGCCGTCACCCGGCGCATGCTGCAAAGGTCCGATGACGGACAGGCTGTAATTCCCGTTGGGCGCGATGAACAGACGCACTGCGGGCGGCGTGGAATCACCTTCCGGAATCGGCTGACCCAGTGCGTCGAAATAGATGGTCACCCCCTCTGGGGGAACCGGCACATTCGCGAACCCAGGCAACCCGATGGAGAAAACCGTCCCGCCCTCCAAATCCAGGGTACCTTTGTGGAAGCTGAGGAGGCCATCGTCCTCCTCGTTGTTGCCCAGGATCCCACTGGGTCCCCCGGACGGGGCGGATTCTTCTTCCAGCGTCGTGCTCACGTTCAGGCGCACCGGTTCCGGCGCAGGCGGAGGTGGCGGTGGCGAAGCAGGGGGAGGGCCGGGTGGGGGGGGAGCCGGCGGAGGAGGAGGTGCGGGCACCGGGGGAGTGGGTGGCGCAGGGGGAGGAGGCGCTGGCACCGGCGGGGGCGGCGGAGCCACGGGCGGGGGCGGCGCCGGCGTGGGGGCCGCGTCGACGGTGAGCACCGCCAATGGATTGAAGTCGATGTCGGGCGCCGATTGCGGTGTGAAGCTGTATTGGTAGGCCAGCGGGTCCACCCCCTCGAAGATGCGTAGCAGCTGCACGAAGCTGCTGCCCTCGCCTTCGCCCCCGGCACCGCCGCCCAGGCCGGCGGCCGTGGCGTCCAGCTGCTCGTTGAGGTCGCCCCCACGCTGCAGCGCCTGGATGACCGTGTCGATGGTGCCCTGCCCGACGCTGGCCTCCTGGGCGGTGGGGCGTTCAGCGGTCTGCGTGACGCTGTCATCGATCTTGACGCTTTGCGCGGGCGCCACGGCCAGCGTCTGGCCGTCGTCCAGCAGCAGCTCCACCCGGCCTCCTGCCGTGGTCTGGACGATTTCACCCTTTTGCAAGGCGTCTCCGGCCTTGAGGGGACGGCGATGGCCATCGGCATCGACCGCGAAAGCGGTGCCGGTGACGGCAACCACGGTGGCGATTTGGGACATGGGCTGGCTCCGGTAAACCCCTACGCCCTGCGCAGCGGCAGGAAGTAACGGCATGTGACTGATGTCAGTGAAGGCTACTGACGCCGCCCCGTATCCACTATTGGACTTAGGTCCACTTTTGGGCCTGCCGGCCCCGGAAACTCAAATAGTTTCGTTGCCCGAATCGTCACCCAATAGATCCAGGCTATTGCTCAGGCGGGCCCGGGTCTCCTTGCGCTCCAGGAGCTTGTTCTGCGCGGCCAGCGGCAGGTCGGTGAAGCGGATCACGCCGCGCACGATGAGCAGATCTATCAGGTCCTCGGTCACCCGGGCCAGCCCGGCGTCGGAGGAGCTCAGCGGATTGCCGTGGGGCGGCAGGCTCTTGTCAGGCATGGGATGCGGGCCCCTGTGCAACCTGCGGGCCCTGGTTCATGCGCAGCACGAGCTGCACCCGGTCGCGCACGCCGAGCTTCTCGAAGGTGGCCCCCAGGTGCGCCTTGACGGTGCGCTCCGAGATGAACAGCCGGTCCGCGATCTCCTTGTTGGACAACCCCTGGGCCACCGCGCGCGCGACCTCCAGCTCCCGCGAGGACAGCCGCAGCTGCAGATCCTGGTGCGCCTGTGGCACGGCGTGCGGCGCCGTCAGGCCCGCGGTGGCGGCGGCCAGGCGCGACACCAGTGCCCGGCCCACCCACAGGCCGCCGTGCTGCACCACCAGCGCCACTTCCTGCAGCATCTCGGGCACGGCAAACAGGTGGCAATAGGCGCGAGCGCCTTCGTTGATGGCCTTCAGGCCTTCGCGGTCGTCCGGCACGCCGGTGGCCACCACCACGCGCGCGCGCTTGTCCGACTGGACCAGTTCGCCCAGCAGCGCCGGCCACTCGGGGTACTCGGTGCTCAGCCACACGATGGCCGAACGCCCCCCGCCGCCGCCGCGCAGCGCGGCCACCATGGCGGGCCACTGTGCCTTGTCGATGCGCGTGCCGTGCGGGAATGCGGCCCCCCAGCGGTCCAGGGACTGCGGCACATCGCTGGCCAGGTAGTGGTTCATCGCATTCACCTCTCGGACAAGGCGTTCGCCTTGGCGCGCAGCACCGGCTTGAGCAGGTAGGCCAGCACGGTCTTCTTGCCCGTGAGGATGTCCACCTGCGCCACCATGCCGGGGATGATGGGCAGGTTCGCCCCCAGGCTGGCCTTGCGCGTGCGCACGCGCACCAGGTAGTTGGCATTGCCCTTGTCATCGACGACCGAGTCCGCGCTGATGTTCACCACCTCGGCCGCCAGGCCGCCGTAGATCGAAAAGTCGTAGGCCGTGAACTTGACCATGGCCTCCTGGCCCGGGTGCAGGAACGCGATGTCGCGCGGACTGACCTGCGCCTCCAGGATGAGCGCGTCGTCCAGCGGCACGATCTCCACCACCTCCTTGCCAGGCTGCACCACGCCGCCCACGGTGTTGACCAGCAGGCGCTTGACGGTGCCCCGCACCGGCGAGCGGATGTCCGCGTGCTTGACCTTATCGGCCAGCGCCCGGCCGCCCTCGGACAGGCTGGAGAGCTTGCTCATGGTCTCCGACAGCTCGGCGCTCATCTGGTTGCGGGCCGTGAGCTGCACCTCCTCGATGCGCCGCGAGGCCTCCTGGATCGCGGCCTGCACGCGGGAGATCTGCGCATCCGCCTGCTCGCGGTCGCCGCGCAGGCGCGCCACCTCGCGGTCCAGCCGCAGCACCTCCACCTCGGACACCGCGCCCGTGGCCACCATGGGCCGCGTGGCGTTCAGCTCCTTGAGCATCAACTCCAGGCCACGCTCGGCCTGCTCCTTGCGGGCACGCACCTCATTGAGCTCCTGCTGGCGCTGCAGGAGCTGGTTCTGCGAGATGGACACCTGCGCGCTGATCTCCTCGCGCCGCGAGCGGTACAGGCGCATCTCCTGCGCAACGATGTCCGGCGCGTCCCGCAGGAGGTCCGGCGGAGGAATGAATGTGCCGCCCTGCGTCAGTGCCTGCAGGCGCAGGGCCTTGGCCTGCAGCGCGAGCAGGCTCGCCCGGCTTTCCAGCATGTTCGACATGAACCGGGTGGAGTCCACGCGCAGCAGCAACTGGCCCGCTTCGACGATCTGCCCCTCCCGCACCGGCAGCACTTCCACGACGCCGCCATCCACGCTCTGGATGACCTGCACCTGGCTCGTGGGCACCACCTTGCCGTCGCCCCGCGTGACTTCGTCGAGCTCCGCATACGCGGCCCAGAGCACCAGCAGCAGCAGAAAGAGCACCGCCAGGCGCAGCAGGACCCGGGCGCGCAGGGGCTCCTGCTGCAGCCGCGCCCAGTCGGCATCGTCCGCCCAGTCCAGCGTGTCGGCCGCGCCCGTGGGCGTCAGGCGCCGGACCATGCGCCCGAAGACGGATTCGCTGGCCGCCCCGCCCGTCCTGACGGCGCGGCCGATCTGCTCGAAGGCTTTCTCGTTGAGTTCGGCCATCTCACACCGCCTTTCCGATGCGGCCCTGGCGCAGGGCCTGCACCACCTGCTCCTTGGGGCCATCGGCCACGATGCGGCCCGCGTCCATCACGATGATGCGATCCACCAGGGCCAGCAGCGAGGTCCTGTGGCTGATGAGCACCAGCGTGCGCCCCTTCGAGAAATCGGCCAGCCTGCGCTTGATGTCCTCCTCGCTGGAATGGTCCATGGACGAGGTGGGTTCGTCCAGCAGCAGCACCACGGGATCGTTGATGACGGCGCGCGCGATGGACACGCCCTGCCGCTGCCCGCCCGACAGCGACTCGCCCCGCTCCCCCACCAGCATGTCGAAGCCCTGCGGGTGCGCATTCACGAGCGGCAGGATGCCGCCGATCTCGGCCGCCCGCACCACGGCCGCGTCGTCGGCCAGCGGGGCGCCCAGCGTGATGTTCTCGCGCAGCGAGCCATAGAAAAGCACCACGTCCTGCTGCACGTAGCCCACCTGGCGGCGCAGCTCGGCGGGGTCCAGCTGGCGCTGGTCGATGCCGTCGATGAGCACCGCGCCCGAGGTCGGCCGGTACAGCCCCAGCATCAGCTTTTGCAGCGTGGTCTTGCCCGAGCCGATGCGCCCGAGGATGGCCACCCGCTCGCCGGGCTTGATGGACAGCGTCACGTTGCGCAGCGAGGCCGTCTGTTGGCCCGGGTAGGTGAAGCCGACATCCCGGAACTCGATCGCGCCCTGCAGCCGCCCCCGGCTGATGAAGCTGGCGCCCTCGGGGCGGTCCACCTCGCGCTTCATCATCTCGTTGAGCGAGGTCAGGGCCGTCGATGCCGTGTGGTACTGCACGAGCAGGCCCGCCACCTGCCCCACCGGCGCCATGGCCCGGGACGCGAGCATGGTGCATGCGATCAGCCCCCCCATGGTGAGCTGGCGCTCGCCGATCATGTGCACGCCCACGATCACGATCACCAGGTTGATGAGCTGCTGCAGGAAGGCCGAGGTGTTGCTGGCCGTGGCCGACAGAAGGCGCAGCTGCACGCCCACGCGGGCGAGCAGCGCCGTGCTGCGCTCCCACTTGCGCTGCAGGGGCGCCTCCGCGCCCAGCGCCTTCACGGTCTCGAAGCCCACCAGCGCCTCCACCAGCGTGGCATTGCGCTGCGCGCCCGCGCGGTAGGTGGTTTCGGACAGCGCGTGCATGCGCCCCTGCACGGCCAGGGCGTAGAGCAGCATCACCGCCGCGCCGCACAGCAGCGGGATCAGCATCGGCCACGAGATCCAGCCGATCACCACGATGAAGATCAGGCCGAACGGCAGGTCGATGAACGCCACGACGGACGCCGAGCTGATGAAGTCCCGCACCGACTCGAACGAGCGCAGGTTCGACGCGAACGAGCCCGCCGAGGCCGGCCGCTGCTCCATGCGCGTGCCCAGCACCTTTTCCATGATGTAGGCCGACAGCTTCACGTCGGCACGGCTGCTGGCCAGGTCCACGAAGCGCCCGCGCAGCGTGCGCAGCACCAGGTCGCCCACGAGCATGATGGACAGCCCCAGCGCCAGCACCCACAGGGTGTCGATGGCGTTGTTGGGCACCACCCGGTCATAGACATTCATCGTGAAGATGGGCATGCCCAGGGCGAACAGGTTGGCCAGGAAGGCGGCCATGAGCACGTCGCGGTACAGCCCGTGGTTTTCGGCCAGCACGGTCCAGAACCAGTGCCCATGGCGGCCCGCCCTGACCTGCGGGGCGCGCGCATCGAAACGCTGGGAAGGGCGCACATACACCGTGGTGCCCAGGTAGTCCGCCTCCAGCGCCGCGCGCGACACCTGGATGGGCGCGTCCCCCAGTTCGGGCAGCACGACACGCGCTTCGCTGCGGCCGTCGCTCCAGCCCAGGAGCACGCACGCGCGCTCGCCCTGCAGCAGCAGGACCGCCGGGAGCAAGGCGTCCTTGACGCGGGTCAGCGGCTCCCGCACGAGACGGCTGCTCATGTGCGCGCGCTGGGCCGCACGGGCAAAGAGGCCGGGGGTCAGCCGGTGGTTTTCAGCAGGCAACCCGGCCATCACCGCCTCGGGCGTCGAAGGCAGGCCGTGGGCCCTGGCAACAATGAGCAGGCACGCCAACAGCTCGTCGGAACCGCTGCCTGAAAGTTCTGCAGGCTGCGCCAAGCCCGCACTTGAAACCATATGAATTCCTTGTTGCCACTTGTTGAAATTCACTCTAGCAACATAAATTCAAAGCGCGAAGGAAAAAATCGCCACCCCGGCGCGCGCCCGCCCGGCTGGTGGTCCGTGTGCGGTTGCAGCAAAATCCACGGTGCACATGCCCTCCTCCGAACAGCTTTCGCTGCGCCGCTACGGTGCCTCTCCCGGCAGCCACAGCCATGACCACTTCCAGGTCCTGCTGGGGCTGTCCGGCGCCCTCGACCTCGAAGTCGAGGGGCGCGGCGTGCGCGTCAGCCCCGGCGGGGGGTGCGTGATCGCCCCGGGCGACCGCCATGACTTCGAGTCGGCGCGCGGCAGCCTGTGCCTGGTGCTCGACAGTGCGCAGCCCGGATGGGCGCGCTGCCTGCGGCCGCACGGCCAGGGCGCCAGCGCGCCCCCCGCCGAGGCCCTGCCGCTGGCGCACTATCTGGCGGGCGCACTGCAGCAAGGCCGCCCCCTCGCGCAGGCCCACGGCCCGGCGCTGTTGCTGGAGGCGTGGCTGGCAGGCTCCGGCCCCCGCGCCTGGCCCCCCGGCCTGGCACCCTCGCGCCAGCGGCCGATCGACTGGGCCGCGCTGCGGCAGTGGGCCGCGCAGCAGTGGGACGGGGCGCTCTCGGTCGCCGACCTGGCCGCGCGCGTGCACCTGAGCCCCAGCCAGTTCGCGGCCCGCTGCCGCGACGAGCAGGGCCTGGGGCCCATGTCCTGGCTGCGCGGCCAGCGGCTGGCACAGGCCCGGCTGCTGCGCGGCGGCGGGATGGCCGTGGCCGAAGTGGCGCAGCGCACGGGCTACCGTTCACCCTCGGCGCTGACCGCGGCGCTGCGGCGCCAGGCGGGCGCGGCGGGGAGCCCGGGCCCCGGTGAATGAACCGGCGAATGGGTGAGTGAGCAAATGAATGGATGCATGGATCGGTGAGGGAATGACCGGTGCGGCGCCGCCGCACCGCCGCTGCGCGACGAGCGGCCGCCGTTGCGCGACGATGCGGGCCGCCGCTCGCGCATACAGTCAAGCCCATGCAAGCCAATCTCTATGCCCTCGGCGCCATCGCCCTGTGGGCCTCGCTCGCCTCGCTGGGCGTGTCGCTCACCCACATTCCGCCGTTCCTGCTCACGGGCATCGCGCTCATCATCGGCAGCGTGCCGGCCTGGCCCTTCGTGCTGCGCGATCCGTCGCAGTGGCGCATTCCGGCGCGCACGCTGGCGCTGGGGGTGTACGGCCTGTTCGCCTACCACTTCCTGCTGTTCATCGCGCTGCGCCACGCGCCGCCGGTCGAGGCCAACCTGGTCAACTACCTGTGGCCGCTGTTCATCGTCGTGCTCTCGCCCGTGGTGCTGCCCGGCGTGTCGCTGCGCACGCCGCATGTGCTGGCGGCACTGCTGGGCTTTGGCGGGGCCGCCATCGCCATCGCGGGCGGGCGCGCGCTGAGCGGCACCCTCGCCTGGGGCTACCTGCCGGCGCTGGCGGCGGCCTTCATCTGGGCCACCTATTCGCTCATGACCAAGCGGGTGGCGGCGTTCCCCACCACCGCCATCGGCCTGTTCGGGCTGGTGTCGGGCGTGCTGTCGCTGCTGTGCCACGCGCTGCTGGAGCCCGCCGTGGCGCTGCAGCCGCGCGACTGGGCGCTGCTGGCCGTGCTGGGCCTGGGCCCGCTGGGTGCCTCGTTCTTTCTGTGGGACAAGGCACTCAAGCTGGGCGACGCGCGGCACATCGGCATCCTGAGCTACGTCACGCCGCTGGCGTCCACCGCGCTGCTGATCGCGGTGAGCGGCCGCCCGTTCACCTGGAGCATCGCGCTGGCCACGGTGATGATCATCGGCGCGGCCGTGATGGGCATGCGAGTGCGCTGATTCAATCAAAATGGCCCAGACGCTTGCCCATCAAGCGCTGATAGCTATCTATCCGATAGCAAACCTGATCTTCGCATGGACACCCTCCCCATCCCCGGCACGGCGGGCTATGGCACGAACGCCGCCGCGCTGGCGGCGCAGTATGAAAGCATCGCGTTCGCCGATGTGCACCGCAGCACGCTGCACCTGTTCCCGCGCACGCCCAGCCGGGTGCTCGACATCGGCGCGGGCTCGGGACGGGACGCAGCCGCGCTGGTGCGCGCGGGCCACCATGTGGTGGCCGCCGAGCCCACGGCGGCCTTGCTGCAGGAGGGGCAGCGCATCCACGCGGGGCTGCCCATCGAGTGGGTGGACGACCACCTGCCCGCGCTCACCGGCCTGCGGGGCCGCCAGTTCGACCTGGTGCTGCTGACCGCCGTGTGGATGCATCTGGACGCCGCGGAACGCACCGCCGCCATGCGGGCCGTGGCGGACCTGCTCGCGCCGGGCGCGCTGGTGGTGATGTCTCTGCGCCATGGCCCCGTGCCCCGGGGGCGGCGCATGTTCGACGTGTCGATGCAGGAAACGGCGGCGCTGGGCGCACGGCACGGGCTGGCCACCGCGCACAGCGGCACGCGGGACGACGCCCAGGGGCGGCCGGACGTGCGCTGGAGCGTGCTGGCCCTGCGGCGGCCCGTGTAAATCTGCATCCAGCGGGCCTCCCGTGCTTGTCCGGAAAGCGCGAAAAGCTATCTATTCAGGAGCAATTCATGGCATGCGCGGGGCCGCGCGCTCCCGGCGCACGCGCAGGTAGAGCCAGCCGGTGATGGAGAGGTTCAGCAGGTTCCAGCCGATGCCGTTGAGAAAGGCGGCGTGGTAGCTTCCCGTGGCGTCGAATATCCAGCCGGAAAGCCAGCCGCCCAGCGCCATGCCGACGAGCGTGGCCATGATGACGCCCCCCACCCGCACGCTCGCCTGGCCGGGCGGGAAGTACTCGCGCACGATGATGGCGTAGGTGGGCACGATGCCGCCCTGGAACAGCCCGAATAGCCCCGAGATGACGTACAGCGGCACCAGGCCGTCGTAGGGAAGGAAAAGCACGAGGGCGATGCCCTGCAGCGCCGATCCCAGCAACAGGGTGCGGATGCCGCCGATGCGGTCGCAGATCAGCCCGAAGACCAGGCGGCTCACGATGCCGCAGGCCAGCATGAGCGACAGCATCTGGGCGCCCTGGGCGGCGCCGAAGCCCAGGTCCGTGCAGTAGGCCACGATGTGGACCTGCGGCATGGCCATGGCGACGCAGCACGCGATGCCTGCCAGGCACAGCAGCGCCATCGCGTGGTTCGGAGCCAGGCCGAAAGGGCGGGCACGGTCCGGCGCCGCCCGGTTCGCGCCCGCTGCCGCAGACGCCGGAATCGCGGGAGGGCGCTGGCGCATGCGCAGGGACAGCGCGAGCATACCCACGCCGCAGATGCTGCCCAGCACCATGTAGGTAGGCCGCCAGCCGATGGAGTCGACGCCGTATTGCACGATGGGCGGCCAGACCGCGCCCGCCACGTAGTTGCCGCTGGCGCACACCGCCACCGCGATGCCCCGCCGGCGATTCCACCAGAGCGCCGTATCGGCCAGCAAGGGCGCGAACGTCGCGGAGCCGCCAATGAACCCCATCACCGCGTGCGCCAGGCCGAAAGCCCAGATGCTGCCCGACAGGCTCGCCCCCATGAAGCCGCCAAACACCGCCAGGGCACCCAGCCAGAGCACGGGCATCAGGCCGTGGCGGTCCGCCAGCCGCCCTGTCCATAGCCCGCCCAGGCCCAGGCAGACCATCATCAGGGTATACGGCAGCGAGGCGCTGGCGCGGCCGATTCCGAACTCGCTCTGCACCGCCGGAAGCACCACCGACACCACGTACATGCTGCTGTTCCCCAGCACGACGAGGCCCAGGGTCGCAAGAAGCCGCCGCAGGGCCTGGGGCGAGTCGATGAGGGACGGGTCTGCGTGGGCAAGCTGCATGGGAGGCATGGGTTTTTCTGGATGCAGCGCAGGCCATCAGAACGGGCGGGGAGAAGTGCATCCGCCGGCCTTGCAGGCTGGCGGACGCCGCGCTTCACTTTTCAAAAAAATCTGGCAAAACCGGCCCCTGGTGCCGGTCCATCAAGCGCAGAAAGCTATCAATTAAGGAGCATTTCAGCACCACCCTACGGCGCCAGCGCGGCCGCGGGTTCGTCCCCCTCCAGCACCTGGCGCGCCCACGGCGCGAGCTTGCGCGTGTCGGCGCGCAGCACCTCCTGCTTGATGGCCAGGATCTGCGCGGGGTGCATGGAAAAGCTGCGCAGGCCCAGGCCCAGCAGCAGGCGCGTCATGGTCACGTCGCCGGCCGTTTCGCCACACACGCAGACGCTCTTGCCCTGGCGTTCGCCCTCGGCGATCACATCGCCCACCAGGCGCAGCACGGCGGGGTGCAGCGGGTCGTAGAGGTGCGCCACCGCCTCGTCCGCGCGGTCGATGGCCAGCGTGTACTGGATCAGGTCGTTGGTGCCGATGGAGAGGAAATCGAAATACCGCAGGAAGGTGCGCACCATGAGCGCCGCCGCGGGCACCTCGATCATCGCGCCCAGCTGCACCGGGCCGTAGGGCACGCCGCGCGCATCCAGCTCGGCGCGGGCCAGGTCCACCTGCGCGATGGTCTGCTGGATCTCGTGCGTGTGCGCCAGCATCGGGAACAGCAGGTTGACCTTGCCATGCGCCGCCGCGCGCAGCACGGCGCGCAGCTGGGTGCGGAACATGGCCGGGTCGGCCAGGCTCCAGCGGATGGCGCGCAGGCCCAGGGCCGGGTTCAGGTAGCTGTCCTTGTGGCTCTTGTGGTCCAGCGGCTTGTCGGCGCCCACGTCGATGGTGCGGATGGTGACGGGCAGGCCCTGCATGCCGTCGATGGCTTCGCAGTAGGCGCGGTACTGCTCGTCCTCGCCGGGCAGGTTGCCGCTCTTGCCCATGAACAGGAACTCGCTGCGGAACAGGCCCACGCCCACGGCGCCGGCGCGCACGGCGGCGGCGGCGTCGCCCGGTTGCTCGATGTTGGCCAGAAGCTCGATCTTGTGGCCGTCGAGCGTGATGGCCGGGGTGTGGCGCAGCCGGGCCAGGCGCTCGCGTTCCAGCTCCACCTGGCGCTGGCGAAAGCCATACTCGGCCAGGATGATGGGCGACGGGTCCACGATGACCACGCCCGCATCGCCGTCGATGATGACCCAGTCGTCCTGGCGCACCAGCTGGCTGGCCGCGCGCGCGCCCACCACGGCTGGAATGTCCATGCTGCGCGCCACGATGGCGGTGTGGCTGGTCTTGCCGCCCACGTCGGTCACGAAGCCCGCGAACACGCTCTGCTTGAACTGCAGCATGTCGGCGGGCGAGAGGTCGTGCGCGACCAGCACCAGGGGCACGTCCACCGTGTCGTCGAGCAGCAGGTCCTGCTGGGTCTTGCGGCGCGGGCTGCTGGCGGGGGGCGCCACGGGGCTGGCCACGCCCTTCATGTAGCGCAGGATGCGCTCGACCACCTGTTCCAGGTCGGCCTTGCGCTCGCGCAGGTATTCGTCCTCCATCTCGTCGAACTGGCGCGCGATGACTTCGAGCTGCGTGGTGAGCGCCCACTCGGCGTTGTACAGGCGCTCGGTGATCCAGTGCTTGACCCCGCCCGTGAGGGCCTCGTCCTGCAGCAGCATCAGGTGCACGTCGAGCAGCGCGGTCAGTTCATGCGGCGCATCGGCGGGCATCTCCACCTGCAGGCGCTGCAGTTCCTCGACCACGGCATTGCGCCCGTTGCGCACCCGCTCGATCTCGCCCTCGATCTGCTCGGGCTTGACGAAATAGTGCGCCACGTCCACCCGGCTGGACGCCACCAGCACCGCACGGCCGATGGCGATGCCGCGGGCGACTGCGAGACCGTGGACGGAGAAGGTCATTCACCCTCGCCAAACTTGTCGGCAATCAGGGCCAGGAGCCCGTCCATGGCCTCCTGTTCGCGCTCGCCGCTGGTTTCGATCTCCACCTCGGTGCCCATGCCGGCGGCCAGCATCATCACGCCCATGATGCTCTTGGCGTTGATGCGCCGGTCGCCACGGCTCATGAAGACATCGCAGGGAAAGCTGCCGGCCAGCTTGGTGAGCTTGGCCGACGCGCGGGCATGCAGGCCCAGTTTATTGTTGATGGTCGTACGGGTCTTGATCATGTCGGTTGCGGGTATTCTGGTTCTGCGGTGCGGAGATGGCCACCTGCATGACGCCCTGGGTGCCACCCACCACGGCGCGGGTGACCACCGAATCAAGGGGCTCGTGGCGGTAGCTCACGGCCCGCAGCAGCATGGGCAGGTTGGCGCCCGTCACCAGGCGCGAGCGCACGTTGCCGATGAGGCGCTGCGCAATGTTGCAGGGCGTGGCGCCGAACACGTCGGTGAGCACCAGCGTCGAATCCGCGCCCAGTTGATCGAGCATGATGCGGGCCTGCGCCAGCGACTCCTCGGGCGGCTGGTTGGGCTGCACATCGAGCGCGGACACGCTGCCCCCGCAGTCGGGGAACACATGCAGCGCGCATTCGCGCAGCGCATGGGCCAGCGGGGCGTGGGCGATGATGAGGATGCTGGTGGTGCTCATGGCGCGGTGGTTTGCAGCACATTATGGCGCCGCCCCCGCAGCAGGAACCACGCGTAGGCGCCCGCGTTGCACGCGAGGTACACCGCCATCGCGGCCTGGAAGGACTGCACCGCGGACAGGCCCGCGGCGGCGAAGGCGTCCACCGCCAGGCCGATGCCCCACTGCACCACGAACACCCCCGCAAAAATCACGAGGTTGTAGGCCGACAAGGCCCGCCCCGCGAGCGCCTGCGGGAACGCCATGGCCACCGCGGGCTGCGACAGCGATACGAACGTGCACGACATGCAGAACAGCGCCCACGCCCCGCCCCCGGCCCGGGGCCCCGCCACGATGGTGCCCAGCAGCACCACCAGGCACAGCGGGAGGCCCGCCGCCATCAGGCGGTCGGCCCCCAGCCCTTTTCGCAGCAGCCAGGGGTTGAGCATGCCCCAGGTCCAGAACGTGCACAGCATGGAGACATTGATCCAGAAGAGGCCCGTGGCGGCCTCCAGCGGCGTGTAGCCCGCCACGCGCTGCATCCAGGGCCCGGCCCACAGGGTCTGCATCGCCACCATGCCGCCGTACACGAAGAACCCCAGGGGCGCCAGGCGCTGGAAGTAGGGATGGCGCCACACCATGGCGTAGCCGTGTTGCGCGCCCTCGGTGGCCCCGGCAGGAGGCACCGGTCCGTCTGCCCGCGGGGTGGCGGCGCCCCAGGCCGGCACCCAGACGGCAATCACCACCATCGATACCGCGATCAGCGCGGCCAGGACCCAGAACAGGGGCCGCCATCCCACCAGCGGCAGCGCCCATTGCACCGGCAGCGTGGACGCCACCATGCCCAGCGAGCCGGTCATCAGCATCCACGAGTTCGCCCGCATCTGCAGGGTGGGCTCGAACCAGCGCCGGTAGCCGGTGAGGGGCGCCATCAGGCAGGCACTGACGCCGGCGCCGCACAGCACGCGGCCGGCCAGCAGGCCCGAGAACCCCGTCGCCACCGAGAACACCAGGCTGCCCACCACGGCCACGCCCAGGAAGCCGAGGGCGACCTTCTTGGGCCCGTGCCGGTCCAGCCAGGTGCCCAGCGGCAGCTGCGTGGCCGCGAACCCCAGGAAGTACCCCCCGGCCAGCAGCCCCAGGTCGCTGGCGTGCAGCGAGAACTCCTGCGACAGCGTGGGCGCCAGGGTGGCAGTCACCGCCCGCACCAGGGCCGACAGGAAATACGCGAAGGCAAATGCCAGGAAGACAATCACCGCGGCCCGCCGCGGCAGCACGCCGGGGGCCGTCATTGGAGCGTGATCCCGGCAAAGAACTGGTCGGCCACCTCGGGGCGGGGCTTGGGGGTGTAGACCACCGCGTGGTACAGCCGCACCTGCGGGCCCACGGCGCGCGCGAACCACACGGCCTGGGCCGTGACGGCGCTGCCATCCGGGCGCTGGCCCTGGACCACGGTGCGCACCGACTGGGGCAGGGGCAGCACGCCCGGCGGCGCGTACGGCGTGTCGACCGCGCGGGCGGCCGCGCCGCTGCCCAGGTTGGCGATCGCGGCCGCCCGCCAGTGCGTGAGCGCCGCGCCCACCTGCGCGGGGTCGGCCAGCGCGGCATGCGACACCGCAAAGGTCGCGCCATCCGCATCGCAGCCCGCCATGGCCAGCTCGACGGGCGAGCCCGCCAGCTCCACCGCGCGCATGGCCCGGTCGGGCTTGCAGGGCAGCGTGATGGTGATGGCCGCCTCGGGCAGCGGCACGCTGCGCCAGTTGAGCGCGGGGCTGCAGCCTGCCAGCCACGCCAGCAGGAGCATGGGCGGCAGGGCGGCCGCGCGGGTTGGTGTTCGGTTCATGGGCCGATTATCGGCACAGCACGCAGCGCGGGCCGCGTGCGCCGTTTTGCGCGAACTTTTGCGCAGCACACGACTCCACCCAAGCTGCGACAATCGGGGCACCGGCTGCGGCCGGGTTTCGGCGCGGGCCCGGCCCACAGTTCTGGATGGATAGGAAGTCATGGCGATCAAGCATTGGGCAGCAAGTGTGGCGGTGGCGGCGTTCGCGGCCGTGGGCGCCTATGTGTACCTGGATACGGGCCGCTCCGTGGCGCCGGAGTCGAACTTCGTGCTGCTGGACGGCTCCAGCAAGTCCACCGCCGATCTGCGCGGCAAGGTCACGCTGGTGAATTTCTGGGCCACGAGCTGCACCACCTGCGTGGCCGAGATGCCCGAGATCGTGGCGACCTACAACAAGTACCACGCCAAGGGCTTCGACACCCTGGCCGTGGCCATGAGCTACGACCCGCCCAGCTACGTGGTGAACTTTGCCGAAACCCGCAAGCTGCCCTTCCAGGTCGCCATCGACAACACCGGCAAGGTGGCCCAGGCCTGGGGCGATGTGCGGCTCACGCCCTCGACCTTCATCGTGAACAAGCGCGGCGAGATCGTGAAGACCTACGTGGGCGCACCCAACTTCCCCGAGCTGCACCAGCTCATCGAAAAGCTGCTGGCCGAGACCTGAGCCGCTACGGCACCTTCAAAGGCAAAGGCCGATTTCATGCGAAATCGGCCTTTGTCGCTTATGGGTTCAGCGCAAACAGCTACTATTTTAATAGCATCCGCATTGAGCGCGCGCGGCCCCGGCCAGCGGACGCCGCACAAGGGCTGTCCCGCCGCGCTGGCGTCGTCCCCCTCCCGGAGCGCGCAGCGCGCAGAGAGAAGGGAGAAGCGGCAACGCCGCTCAGGGGGATGCACTTTATTTGGCGCGGTAGTTGTCGTGGCAGGCCTTGCAGGTGCCCGCGGCAGCGCCAAAGGCCGTCTTCAGGTTGTCCAGGCTGCCGGTCTTGGCCGCGGCGGCCAGCTTGACGGATTCGGCCTCGAGCTTCTCGGAGTGTTCCTTGAACTTGGCCTGCTCGGTCCAGATCTCGGGCAGCGCCTTGGTGGGAGCGCCCTTGTCCGTGCCCGCCCCAAAACCCGCCCAGGGCAGCTTGGCCATGTGGGCCACCACATCCGCGTTCTCCTGCGCCGCCTTGGCATCGAACGGAATGCGCCCGTTGGCCATGGCACCGAGCCGGCCAAAGTGCTGGCCCATCACGAAGAGTGCGCTCTGGCGGTATTTGATGGCGTCCTCGGCCTTGGCGAACTGGGCGGAGGCCGGTGCCGACACGGTCAGCGTGGCAGCGGCAAGGGCGAACGCGGCAAGTGCTTTCATGGGGGTATTTCCTTTTTTCGTGGGGGGGGTAAATGCAAAAACCTTTTGACCCGCAGGGAGTATGCCGGTTTACCACGGGTTTCGCAGCGGCGCCCTCCTTCCGGGTTTACCCCGCCTCCTTCACAATGCGGCCATTCTCCTCCTCAACACCCAGCCCACCGCCACCATGACGCAGCAGCACACCGTACGCATCTGGGACCTTCCCACCCGCATCTTCCACTGGACCCTGGCCGCCTGCGTCGTGGCACTGGTGGTCACGGCCAAGGTGGGCGGCAACGCCATGGAGTGGCATTTCCGGCTGGGCCACGTGGTGCTGGCGCTGCTGGTGTTCCGCGCCGTCTGGGGACTGATCGGCGGGCGCTGGTCGCGTTTCGCGAGCTTCCTGTACTCCCCCGCCCGGCTGCTGCGCTATGTGCGCGGCGCGGCGCACGCCGAGGACAGCATCGGCCACAGCCCCCTGGGGGCGCTGTCCGTGTTCGCGCTGCTGGCCGTGCTGGCCGCGCAGGTGGCAACCGGCCTGCTCAGCGATGACGAGATCGCCTTTGCCGGCCCGCTCACCCGGTTCGTGCCCAATGCGGTGGTGGGCCAGGCCACGGGCTACCACAAGGAAATCGGGCAGTACCTGGTGCTGGCGCTGGTGGCCTTGCACCTGCTGGCCATCGTGTTCTACGTGCTGGTGCGCAAGCAGCGCCTGGTCAAGCCCATGCTGCACGGCGACAAGCTGCTGGCGGCGCCCGCGCCTGCATCGCGCGACGATCTGGCCACCCGGGTGGTCGCGCTGGTGGTGCTGGGACTGAGCTTCGGGCTGGCCTGGTGGGTGTCGACACTGGCGGCGGCGCCCGGGTTCTGAACCGAACTGGCTACACTGCGGCTTCCGTCGTTTCACACCACTTTGTGCCTTGGACAAGCCTGCCGTCACCCTGCGGATCCCCTCCTCGCCTGCCGAGCTTCAGGCGGTCCGCGACATCTTCCGCGAATACGCCGACACCCTGGGCGTCGATCTGTGCTTTCAGGACTTCGAGAGCGAGCTGGCCCACCTGCCCGGCGACTATGCCGCGCCGCGCGGTGCCCTGCTGCTGGCCGAGGTGGAGGGTGCGATAGCGGGCTGCTGCGCCCTGCGGCCACTGGATGCGGCCGACTACCCCAATGCGAGCGAGATGAAACGCCTGTACGTGCGCAAGGCGTTCCGTGGATTCGGCCTGGGCCGCGAGCTGGCCGAAGCCATGCTCGACCTCGCGCGGCAGGCAGGCTATGCCTGTGTGCTGCTCGATACCCTCGACGACATGGAGTCGGCGCGCGCGCTGTACACCGACCTGGGCTTCGAGGAGATTCCGCCCTACTACCACAACCCCATTGCGGGGGCCCACTACCTCAAGGTCGATATCTTCTGAGGTTTTTGGGCTCTGGCGCCTGGTTCACAAGCGCCAGAAGCTACCAATTGGATAGCAAATCAGGGCATCACGCCCTGGCCTGGGCCAGCAGGGTGTCGGCGTCGCTCACCTCGAACTTGCCAGGGGCCTCCACGTTGAGCGTGACCACCTTGCCATCGCGCACCAGCATCGAATAGCGGTTGCTGCGCAGGCCCAGGCCCTTGCCGTTCAGGTCCAGCGTCAGGCCGGTCGCCTTGGCGAAGGTGGCATCGCCGTCGCCCAGCATGCGCACCTTGCCGTCGGTCTTCTGGTCGCGCGCCCAGGCGCCCATCACGAAGGCATCGTTCACGCTCACGCACCAGATCTCATCCACGCCGGCGGCCTTGAACTCGGCTGCCTTTTCCACGTAGCCAGGCACATGCTTGGCCGAGCAGGTGGGCGTGAAGGCGCCAGGCAGCGCGAACAGGGCAATCGTCTTGCCTGCCGTGGCCTTGTCCACCGGCACGGGATTCGGGCCGATGGAGCAGCCTTCGCCCTCGACTTCCGAGTATTCCATCAGGGTGCTGGCTGGCAGGGTGTCACCGACTTTGATCATTGATCTCTCCTTGGGTTGCTGGGGGTATTGAACACATTCGCCTGCAGGCCTGCAAAAAATGCGGCCCACAAAACAAAACGACCCACATTGTGGGTCGTTTTGAGGGGCTGTGCTGCCTGGAAGCCGGGAGGGCTTAGAGCAGGCCGGCCTTTTGCACCAAGCGGGTGGCAACCCAGTTCTTGGTCTTGGAGAGCGGACGGCTCTCGGTGATTTCGATCACGTCGCCCAGCTTGTACTCGCCCTTTTCGTCATGGGCGTGGTACTTGCTCGACTTCGCAACGATCTTGCCGTAGAGCTCGTGCTTCACACGGCGCTCGACCAGCACGGTCACGGTCTTTTGACGCTTGTCGCTGACCACCTTGCCAACCAAGGTGCGCTTGAGGGATTTTTTAGGTTCCGTCATGTGGGCTCCTTACTTGGCGGCTTGCTTTTCAGCAAGAATGGTCTTGGCACGGGCGATATCGCGGCGGGTGGTGCGCAGCGTGTTGGTGTTACCCAGTTGCTGCGTGGCCTTTTGCATGCGCAGGCCGAAATGGGCCTTCTGCAGCGCCTTGATTTCGGCTTCGATGCCGGCGACGTCTTTTTGGCGCAGTTCAGTAGTCTTCATTGCTTGTTCTCCTGAATTACGCGCCGATCAGGCGGCTGACGAACGTGGTGCGCAGCGGCAGCTTGGCGGCAGCCAGGCGGAACGCTTCACGGGCCAGTTCTTCGGGCACACCGACGATCTCGAAAACGATCTTGCCGGGCTGGATTTCGGCCACGTAGTACTCGGGGTTGCCCTTACCGTTACCCATACGCACTTCTGCGGGCTTGGTAGAGATTGGCTTGTCCGGGAACACGCGGATCCAGATACGGCCGCCACGCTTGACGTGACGGGAGATTGCACGGCGTGCAGCCTCGATCTGACGGGCCGTCAGACGGCCACGGTCGGTGCACTTCAGACCGAAATCACCGAACGCAACGGAGGAACCCCGCGTTGCGACACCAGTGTTACGGCCCTTTTGCTCCTTGCGGTATTTGCGGCGAGCAGGTTGCAGCATAGTTATTCTCCTTTACCGTCCGCTGCTGTAGCGGGCGCGGCGACTTTGCGTACGCGCTTAACGGCGGTGTTATCAGCGCCACCAGCTTCCGCTGGCTTGTCGCTGCCGTCGGCCGGAGCGGTGTTGCCACCGACAGGACGACGTGGGCCACGGCCTGCGCCTGGACGGTCGCCACCTGGGCGGCCATCACGGCGTGGACCGCGTGGGCGGCGCTCTTCGTCTGGACGAGGCGTTTCCACGGCGGGCAGGTCATTGCGGCCCAGCGTGTCACCCTTGTAGACCCAGACCTTGACGCCGATCACACCGTAGGTGGTCTTGGCTTCAGAGGTACCGTAGTCGATGTCCGCACGCAGCGTGTGAAGTGGCACGCGGCCTTCGCGGTACCACTCGCAGCGAGCGATTTCGATACCGTTCAGACGGCCGGACGACATGATCTTGATGCCCTGGGCACCCAGACGCATGGCGTTCTGCATGGCGCGCTTCATGGCGCGGCGGAACATGATCCGCTTTTCGAGCTGTTGCGTGATGCTGTCGGCGATCAGCTTGGCATCGATTTCAGGCTTGCGCACTTCTTCGATGTTCACTGCGACGGGCACGCCCAGGCGAGCAGCGAGTTCCTTCTTCAGGTTCTCGATGTCTTCACCCTTCTTGCCGATCACCACACCAGGACGAGCCGAGTAAATGGTGATGCGGGCGTTCTTGGCAGGACGCTCGATCAGGATGCGCGACACGGCGGCGTTCTTCAACTTGGCCTTCAGGTACTCACGCACCTTGATGTCTTCGGCCAGCATGCCCGCGAAATCGCGGTTGCTGGCGTACCAACGGCTGGACCAGTTGCGGCTGACCGCAAGGCGGAAGCCGGTAGGATGGATTTTCTGTCCCATAGTCTTCCCGAGCCTTTAGTTGCCAACCGTCACGTACACATGGCACGTGGGCTTGCTGATGCGATTGCCGCGGCCTTTGGCGCGCGCGGTGAAGCGCTTGAGCGTGGTGCCTTGTTCGACGTAGATGGTCTTGACCTTCAGTTCGTCGATGTCGGCGCCATCGTTGTGTTCGGCGTTGGCGATGGCCGACTCCAGAACCTTCTTGACGATTCCCGCAGCTTTTTTCTGCGTGAAGTTCAGGATGTTCAGAGCCTGGTCCACCTTCTTGCCGCGGATCAGATCGGCGACCAGACGGCCCTTGTCGACCGACAGACGGACGCCCCGGAGGACTGCACGTGTTTCAGACATGGTCGTTCCTTACTTCTTCGCTTTTTTGTCAGCGGGGTGACCCTTGAAGGTGCGCGTCAGGGCGAATTCGCCCAGCTTGTGGCCCACCATCTGGTCGGTGACATAGACAGGTACGTGCTGCTTGCCGTTGTGCACGGCAATGGTCAGACCGATGAACTCGGGCAGAACCATGGAGCGACGCGACCAGGTCTTGACTGGTTTCTTGTCCTTGGTGGCAACGGCCTTTTCGACCTTGGCCAGCAAGTGATGGTCAACAAATGGACCCTTTTTAAGAGAGCGAGTCATCTGTTACCCCTTACTTCTTGCGACGCGACACGATCATGATCTGTGTGCGCTTGTTGTTACGGGTGCGATAACCCTTGGTCAGATTGCCCCAAGGATCGACTGCATGGCGGCCTTCGCCGGTGCGGCCTTCGCCACCACCGTGAGGGTGATCCACCGGGTTCATGGCAACGCCGCGAACCGTGGGACGAATACCCATCCAGCGCTTCACACCGGCCTTGCCCAGTTGGCGCAGGCTGTGTTCTTCGTTGGCCACTTCGCCAATGGTGGCGCGGCATTCGATGTGGATCTTGCGAACTTCACCCGAGCGCATGCGCACCTGGGCGTAAACGCCTTCGCGGGCCAGCAGCGTTGCCGAAGCACCTGCCGAGCGGGCGATCTGCGCACCGGCACCGGGCTTGAGCTCGATGCAGTGGATGGTCGAACCCACGGGGATGTTGCGGATCGGCAGCGTGTTGCCAGCGCGGATCGGGGCTTCCGAACCGGACAGCAGGGTTGCGCCCACTTCCAGGTTGCGGGGAGCGATGATGTAGCGACGCTCGCCGTCGGCATAGCACACCAGAGCGATGTGGGCCGTACGGTTGGGGTCGTACTCGATGCGCTCAACCTTGGCCGGAATGCCGTCCTTGTTGCGCTTGAAGTCCACCACGCGGTAGTGGTGCTTGTGACCACCGCCCTTGTGGCGGGTGGTGATGTGACCGTTGTTGTTACGGCCGGCCTTCTGGAATTGTGGTTCCAGCAGGGGGGCGTACGCTTCACCCTTGTACAGGTGGTCACGCGTGACCTTCACCACGGCACGTTGGCCGGGCGAAGTGGGTTTCATCTTGATGACAGCCATGATTACGCGGCCTCCCCGGAGAGGTTCAGCTCTTGACCTGGCTGCAGCGTGACGTATGCCTTGCGAACGTTGTCGCGGCGGCCGACGGTCTTGCCGAAGCGCTTGGTCTTGCCTTTGGTGTTCACCACAGAAACGCCCTTGACCTCGACCTTGAACATCAATTCCACAGCGGCCTTGATTTCTGGCTTGGTAGCGTTCTGCAGCACCTTGAACGTCACAGCATTGGACTTCTCGGCAACCATGGTGGCCTTTTCGGACACGATGGGAGCGACCAGCACTTGCATCAGACGACCTTCGTCAAACTTGAGTGTGCTCATGCGAACATCTCCTTGAGTTTGTCGATTGCACCCTTGGTGACGAGCACTTTCTTGAAACGGACCAGCGACACGGGATCTGCGTAACGGGGCTCGACGACGAGCACGTTCACCAGATTGCGCGAAGCCAGGTACAGGTTTTCGTCCACTTCATCGGCGATCACCATCACCGATTGCAGGTTCATCGCCTTGAACTTGTCGGCCAGGACCTTGGTCTTGGGCGAATCCAGCTTCAGGGAGTCGACCACAGCCAGACGGCCTTCGCGGGCCAGCTGCGACAAGATGGCAGACATACCGGCGCGGTACATCTTCTTGTTGATCTTCTGCGTGAAATTTTCGTCAGGCATGTTCGGGAAAATCCGACCGCCCCCGCGCCACAGTGGCGACGAGGTCATACCTGCACGTGCGTTACCCGTACCCTTTTGCTTGAAAGGCTTCTTGGTCGAGTGACGGACTTGCTCGCGGTCCTTCTGGGCGCGAGTGCCTTGGCGTGCGTTGGCCTGATAGGCCACCACGATCTGGTGCACCAGATCTTCGTTGTATTCACGACCGAACACGGTTTCAGGAACATCCAGCTTGGATGCACCCTGGCCTTGGTCATTCAGGAGTTCGAGCTGCATTAGTTCGCTCCTTTGGAGGCTTTGGCCTTGACCGCTGGACGCACCGTCACGAACCCACCCTTGGAGCCCGGAATAGCGCCCTTGATCAAGAGCAGTTGACGCGCTTCGTCGATGCGGATCACATCGAGGTTTTGCGTGGTCTTGGTGACATCGCCGAGGTGGCCCGTCATGCGCTTGCCGGGGAACACGCGACCTGGGTCTTGTGCCATACCGATCGAGCCAGGCACGTTGTGCGAACGGCTGTTGCCGTGCGACGCGCGCTGCGAGCTCATGTTGTGGCGCTTGATGGTACCGGCGTAGCCTTTACCGATCGAGGTGCCTTGCACGTCGACCTTCTGACCCACGGAGAACACGGACGTCACAGCCACCGAGGCGCCAGCTTGGTACTGGGCTGCGGTATCGGCGGTTACGCGGAATTCCTGGATGATTTCACCGGCTTCCACACCTGCCTTGGCAAGGTGGCCGGCTTCTGGCTTGGTCACGCGCGATGCTTTGCGCGAACCGAACGTGACCTGCAGGGCCACGTAGCCATCGTTCTCTTGGGTTTTGATCTGGGTAACGCGGTTGTTGGACACATCCACCACCGTGACAGGCACTGCGTCCCCATCATCGGTGAACAGACGCATCATGCCCACTTTGCGACCCAGCAACCCGAGGGAGTTGCTCAGACTCATTGGTTTTCTCCAAAACTCTCACCGCCGCAACTTCAATTGGCTACGGCGTTTCCGCAAGCTCTCGCCTGCGTGCATGAAAGAAGGTTAATAAAACTCCGCCCGGCCGGCACCCTTTCAAAGGCGCAAATCGAGTGAAGCCCTAAAGTATAACGCGAACTGCTTTCGCAAGCAAGTTCGCGTTATTTCGGACCTTGCGGGGTGGGCGAACCCACCCCGCAAAAGCCATTACTGCAGCTTGATTTCGACGTCCACGCCCGCGGGCAGGTCGAGCTTCATCAGGGCGTCCACGGTCTTGTCCGTAGGGTCCACGATGTCCATCAGGCGCTGGTGCGTGCGGATTTCGAGCTGGTCGCGGCTGGTCTTGTTGACGTGCGGCGAGCGCAGGATGTCGAAACGCTTCATGCGCGTCGGCAGGGGCACGGGGCCCTTGACGATGGCGCCGGTGCGCTTGGCGGTGTCAACGATCTCGGCAGCGGACTGGTCGATCAGCTTGTAGTCAAACGCCTTCAGGCGGATGCGGATTTTTTGCTTGGACATGGCAAGTTCCTTGTTCTGCTTATGAATTAAGCAATGATCTTGGCCACGACGCCAGCGCCGACCGTACGGCCGCCTTCGCGGATGGCGAAGCGCAGGCCTTCTTCCATGGCGATGGGGTTGATCAGCTTGACGGTGATCGACACGTTGTCGCCAGGCATGACCATTTCCTTGTCGGCCGGCAGCTCGATGGCGCCGGTCACGTCGGTCGTGCGGAAGTAGAACTGTGGGCGGTAGTTGTTGAAGAACGGGGTGTGGCGGCCGCCTTCGTCCTTGCTCAGCACATACACTTCAGCGGTGAAGTGGGTGTGGGGCTTGATCGAGCCGGGCTTGCACAGCACTTGGCCGCGCTCCACGTCTTCGCGCTTGGTGCCGCGCAGCAGCAGGCCGACGTTGTCGCCAGCTTGACCTTGGTCCAGCAGCTTGCGGAACATTTCCACGCCGGTGCAGATGGTCTTTTGCGTGTCGCGGATACCGACGATTTCGATTTCTTCGCCGACCTTGATGATGCCGCGCTCGACGCGACCGGTCACCACGGTGCCGCGGCCGGAGATGGAGAACACGTCTTCCACGGGCATCAGGAAGGCACCGTCCACAGCGCGCTCTGGCGTGGGGATGTAGGTGTCCAGCGCTTCGGCCAGCTTCATGATGGCTTCTTCACCCAGCTTGCCCTTGTCGCCTTCCAGGGCGAGCTTGGCCGAGCCACGGATGATGGGGGTGTCGTCGCCTGGGAAGTCGTACTTGTCCAGGAGTTCGCGCACTTCCATTTCGACGAGTTCCAGCAGTTCTTCGTCGTCCACCATGTCGCACTTGTTCAGGAACACGATGATGTAAGGCACGCCCACCTGGCGGGCCAGCAGGATGTGTTCGCGGGTCTGGGGCATGGGGCCGTCAGCGGCCGAGCACACCAGGATGGCGCCGTCCATCTGGGCAGCGCCAGTGATCATGTTCTTCACATAGTCGGCGTGGCCGGGGCAGTCCACGTGGGCGTAGTGGCGGTTGGCCGTTTCGTATTCCACGTGCGCGGTGTTGATCGTGATGCCGCGGGCCTTTTCTTCGGGCGCCGCATCGATCTGGTCGTATGCCTTGGCTTCGCCGCCGAACTTGGCGGACAGCACGGTGGCGATGGCCGCCGTCAGCGTCGTCTTGCCATGGTCCACGTGGCCGATCGTGCCCACGTTGACGTGAGGCTTGGTCCGTTCGAATTTACCTTTTGCCATTTTGAATCTCCAAAGAGCAATGCCTGTGTTGGGGTTTAACGTCTGCACCCGATTGCTGGTTCGTCCCGCACAGGGCAACAGGACGGCACCGGGTCGCAGATTGCAAGAATTTTGCTACTGTTTTAATAGCTGCTAGCGCTTTATAGACAAGCGCCAGCAGCCAATTTGACTCAAAAAAAGAGGAAAGGCTGCCCAGGGCAGACCTTTCACTCGACGCGCTTACTTGGCGCGTGCAGCCATGATGGCTTCGGACACGTTGCGAGGCGCTTCGCTGTAGTGCTTGAATTCCATCGAGTACGTGGCGCGGCCTTGCGTCGCGGAACGCAGCGAGGTCGAGTAGCCGAACATTTCCGACAGCGGCACTTCGGCGCGGATGGCCTTGCCACCGCCCGGGATGTCGTCCATGCCCTGGACCATGCCACGGCGGGAGGACAGATCGCCCATCACCGTGCCGGCGTAGTCTTCAGGCGTTTCCACTTCCACGGCCATCATGGGTTCCAGGATGACGGGGTTGGCCTTGCGGCAGCCTTCCTTGAAGCCGAAGATGGCAGCCATCTTGAACGCCAGTTCGTTCGAGTCCACATCGTGGTACGAACCGAAGTGCAGCGTGACCTTGACGTCCACCACGGGGTAGCCGGCCAGCACGCCTTGCGTGACGGCTTCGTTGATACCCTTTTCCACGGCCGGGATGAATTCGCGAGGAACCACACCGCCCTTGATCGCGTCGACGAACTCGATGCCCTTGCCGGCTTCGTTGGGTTCGATCTTGAGCACGACGTGACCGTACTGGCCCTTGCCGCCGGACTGGCGCACGAACTTGCCTTCGGCTTCTTCCACCGTCTTGCGGATGGTTTCGCGGTAGGCCACCTGGGGCTTACCCACGTTGGCTTCCACGCCGAATTCACGCTTCATGCGGTCCACGATGATTTCCAGGTGCAGTTCGCCCATGCCGGCGATCAGCGTCTGGCCCGATTCTTCGTCGGTCTTCACGCGGAAGGATGGATCTTCTGCAGCCAGGCGCTGCAGCGCGATGCCCATCTTTTCCTGGTCGGCCTTGGTCTTGGGTTCCACAGCCTGCGTGATCACAGGCTCAGGGAACACCATGCGCTCCAGAATGATCTGGGAGTCGATGTCGCTCAGCGTTTCACCGGTCGTCACGTCCTTCAGGCCCACGCAGGCAGCGATGTCGCCGGCGCGGATTTCTTCGACTTCCTGACGCTCGTTGGCGTGCATCTGCACGATACGGCCGATACGTTCCTTCTTGCCCTTGATGGGGTTGTAGACGGTGTCACCCTTGCTCAGAACGCCGGAGTACACGCGCACGAAGGTCAGCTGGCCCACGAACGGGTCGGTCATCAGCTTGAATGCCAGGGCCGAGAACTTCTCGTTGTCATCCGCCTTGCGGGTGACAGGCTTTTCGTCTTCGTCCGTGCCGGTCACGTCAGGAATGTCCGTCGGTGCTGGCAGGTAGTCGATCACGGCGTCCAGCATGCGCTGCACACCCTTGTTCTTGAACGCAGTGCCGCACAGCATCGGGTGGATTTCCGTGGCGATGGTGCGCGTACGCAGGCCGAACTTGATCTCGGCTTCGGAGAGGTCGCCCTCTTCCAGGTACTTGTTCATCAGCTCTTCGGAGGCTTCGGCAGCGGCTTCCACCATCTTCTCGCGCCATTCCTTGGCGGATGCGACCAGGTCGCCTGGAATTTCTTCGTAGGTGAACTTCATGCCCTGCGAGGCTTCATCCCACAGGATGGCCTTCATCTTGAGCAGGTCGACCACGCCGGTGAACTTGTCTTCGGCGCCGATCGGGATCACCACGGGCACGGGGTTGGCCTTCAGGCGCAGCTTCATCTGCTCGTAGACCTTGAAGAAGTTGGCACCGGTACGGTCCATCTTGTTCACGAAGGCCAGACGGGGCACCTTGTACTTGTTGGCCTGGCGCCAGACGGTTTCCGACTGGGGCTGCACGCCACCCACGGCGCAGTACACCATGCAGGCGCCGTCGAGCACGCGCATCGAACGTTCCACTTCGATCGTGAAGTCCACGTGACCGGGGGTGTCGATGATGTTGAAGCGGTGCTCTTCGTAGGAGTTGTCCATGCCCTTCCAGAAGCAGGTCGTGGCAGCCGAGGTGATCGTGATGCCGCGCTCTTGCTCCTGCTCCATCCAGTCCATGGTGGCAGCGCCGTCGTGCACTTCACCAATCTTGTGGCTCACGCCCGTGTAGAACAGGATACGTTCGGTGGTCGTGGTCTTGCCAGCGTCAATGTGGGCCGAGATACCGATATTGCGGTAGCGCTCGATGGGAGTCTTGCGAGCCATGGTGGATCCTTGGATGGGTCGTGTTATTCAGGGGAAGGGCCCAGCATTGTGGCGCTGCGACCCGTCAATTTTGTGACCGCCTCAATCGCCACAAGGCTGCAGGCAAGAATGCCGGCAGCCTTGCGCTTGGCGACGAGGGCAGTTCGTCGATTTAGAAGCGGAAGTGGCTGAATGCCTTGTTGGCTTCGGCCATGCGGTGCACTTCGTCACGCTTCTTCATGGCGCCGCCACGGCCTTCGGTGGCTTCGAGCAGCTCGTTGGCCAGACGCTGGGCCATCGACTTCTCGCCGCGCTTGCGGGCGGCTTCCTTGATCCAGCGCATGGACAGGGCCAGGCGACGGACAGGGCGCACTTCGACGGGCACCTGGTAGTTGGCACCGCCCACGCGGCGGGACTTCACTTCGACCATGGGCTTCACGTTGTTGATGGCAACGGTGAACGCTTCCAGAGGGTCCTTGTCAGGGTGCTTCTTCTCGATCAGTTCCAGGGCGCCGTAAATGATGCGCTCTGCAACTGCCTTCTTGCCGCCTTCCATGATCACGTTCATGAATTTGGACAGCTCTACATTGCCGAACTTGGGATCCGGCAGGATTTCACGTTTGGGGACTTCGCGACGACGTGGCATTTTTCACCTCTATCTTTGCTTCAGTTGGCATCTTTTCAGACACCGCGAGAGCCAATCAGGACTCCCACTTACTCGACCCGCGCAGAACACCTGCGTTTGGGGTCACTACGCTGCATCACCGCGCCACGCGGGAGACAGCACCGAAAATTCTGTTGTGCAAAAGCGCAGGGCTTACTTGGCCTTGGGCTTCTTGGCACCGTACTTGGAGCGCGATTGCTTGCGGTCTTTCACGCCTTGCAAGTCGAGCGAACCGCGCACGATGTGGTAACGCACACCGGGCAAGTCCTTGACACGACCGCCGCGAACCAGCACCACGCTGTGTTCCTGCAGGTTGTGGCCTTCACCGCCGATGTAGGAAATCACTTCGAAGCCGTTAGTCAGGCGAACCTTGGCGACCTTACGCAGAGCGGAGTTAGGCTTCTTTGGCGTCGTGGTGTACACACGGGTGCACACGCCACGGCGCTGGGGGGAGTTCTCCATCGCAGGGCTCTTGGACTTGATCTTTTCGACCTCGCGCCCCTGACGGACTAGTTGATTGATGGTTGGCATGAAATACGTCCCTAAACGTAAAAAACGAAAACGTGAAACCCTTCGGAAATTCCGAAAAGCCTTCTAATGTAGCAGCATGGACCCCAACGGGCAAGTGCCGTGGGGCGTTCCCCTTAAAACCTATCCCGGTACGCCAACATTGCCCGCCGCTCTTGAAAGCGTGCGGCCCATGCCAGAGCAGCCGTGCAAGGGCCGCGCCCCGCTGCACTGGCTGCGCGCCCCTTCCCGAATGGCGCAGCCATTCGGGAGAAGGGGTGAAGGCGCGGCAGCGCCTCAGGGGGATGGTCCTGCTACTTGATCCACAGCCGGATCGCATCCCAGGCCCGGCCCAGGATCCCCGCCTGCTCCACGCCTTCGAGCGCGATGAGGGGCACCTCGGCCAGGGCCTGCTCGCCCAGCATCACCTTGAGGTGGCCGACGGACTGGCCCTTGGTGAACGGTGCCACCAGCGGGTCGGGCCGTGCGATCTGCGTGGTGATCTTGCCTGCGCTGCCCGAGGGCACCGCCACGACGATGGCTTCCTCGCGGCCGATCTTGAGGGTGTTTTCCGTGCCCTTCCAGACGGCGGGCGTGGCCACGGGCTTGCCGGCCTCGAACAGCTTGACGGCCTCGAACGCGGTATAGCCCCAGTTCAACAGCTTCTGGCTTTCATTCGCACGCGCATTTTCGCTGGTGGCCCCGAGCACGATGGACAGCAGGCGGCGCTGGCCCACGCCGGGGAATTCGCGCTTGGACGTGGCCACCAGGCAGTAGCCCGCGGCAGCGGTATGGCCGGTCTTGAGCCCGTCCACCGTCGGGTCGCGGAACAGCAGCGAATTGCGGTTGCTGCCGTTCGACGCGGGGGTGCCGGGGTAGCTGTACTGCTTGGTGGAGTAGTAGTGCATGTACTCCGGGAAGTCCTTCATCAGGCGCATGGCCAGCACGGAAAGGTCGCGCGCGGTGGTGGTGTGGCCGGGTTCGGTGAGGCCTTCGGGGTTCTTGTAGCTCGTGCCCTTCATGCCCAGTGCCTGGGCCTGGTCGTTCATGAGCTTGACGAAGTTCTCGGCCGTGCCGCCCACGCCTTCGGCCAGCGCCATGGTGGCGTCGTTGCCCGACTGCACGATCATGCCCTTGATGAGGTCTTCCACCGGCACCTGCATCTTGGGGTCGATGAACATGCGCGAGCCGGGCATCTTCCAGGCGCGCACGCTCACGGGCAGCTTCTGCTCCAGGGAAATCTTCTTGGCGCGCAACGCATCAAACACCAGGTAGCCGGTCATGAGCTTGGTGAGCGAGGCCTGCTCGACGGGAGCATCGATGTCCTTGGCCGCGAGCACCTGGTTGGCGGTGACATCCACCAGCAGGTATGTGCGCGCGGCGATTTCGGGAGGTTGTGGCGCCTGGGCAAAGGCCCCGAAGGCGGCAGGGGCCACCGCAGCAAGGACGGCCAGGGATCGCAGCGCGGACAGGATTCGTTTCATGGGGCAATAGGGGGCTGGAAAGGCTCGAGAAAAAAAGGGAATGAAGAAAAAAGACGGGACAGGAAGAGGAAGGCGCGGCGGCGTGGCCTGCCGCGGCCGGGGCGTTTCAGCCCCCCGACCGCAGGTGGCGCACCACCAGATTTTTCAGAAGCGGCAATTGTCCGTGAAAGAAATGGCCGCCCGCGGGAATGACTGTGACAGGCAGTATCTGGGGCCGCGCCCAGTCCATCACGGCGGAAAGCGGCACGGTGTCGTCCTGCTCGCCATGCACGACCAGGGTCTGCAGATGGGCGTCGGGGGGCACCGGGGCGACTGTGAAGCGGCTGGCCGCGGTGCCCACCAGCACCGCGTGGTCCACGCGGCCCTGCGGCCAGAGGGCGGCCAGCGCGTGGCTGGTGACGAATGCGCCGAACGAAAAACCCGCCAGCGCGATGCGCGGCCCCGCGTCGCCCGCGGGCGCCACCTGTTCCACCACGGCCAACAGGTCCTGCAGTTCGCCCCGGCCTTCGTCGTGCACGCCTTCGCTGCCGCCCACGCCCCGGAAGTTGAAGCGCACCGCCGTCCAGCCGCACTGCACGAAGGCGCGCGCCAGCGTCTGCACCACCTTGTTGTCCATGGTGCCGCCAAAGAGGGGATGGGGGTGCGCGATGATGGCCACGCCCCGGGGAGGCGCGCCGCCGTCTGGCGCGGCGGCATCGCGCACGGCCTCGATGGCGCCAGCGGCGCCGGACAAGCTCAGGCGTTCGGTTTGGGCATTCACGAATTGCTACTCAATCAATAGCTGTTAGCGCACGGCAGTCGTGCGCCAGCGGCTGAAATCATTCCAAAGTCCAGGATGGAGGCGCTTTCAGCGCCCGAGTTCCGCCGGTGGCACCAGGCGTTCCACGATCTGGCCATTCTTGAGGTGCGACTCGACGATCTCGTCGATGTCGGCATCGTCGACATAGGTGTACCAGGTGCCTTCGGGGTAGACCACCGCGACGGGGCCGGCCGCGCAGCGGTCCAGGCAGCCCGCCTTGTTCACGCGCACCTTGCCGGCGCCCGCCAGGCCGGCCGCCTTGACCTGCGCCTTGCAGCGGTCAAAGCCCGCCTGCGCGTTGTGGTGGGCGCAGCTGTCTTCGCCGTTGGTCCGGTCGTTCAGGCAGAAAAAGATGTGGCGCTGGTAGTAGCCGGGCGCTGCGGCCGGCGAGGGGTTGGTGTCGCTCATCCGCCCATTTTAGGTTTGCGACTCGCGCCGGGACACGCGCAACAGCACATACAGCAGCGTGGCATAGGGCCACAGCCAGCCCAGCCACTGGCCCAGGCCGTAAAAACGGATGAACCGGCCCTGCTCCCAGATCTGCAGCGTCTGCGCGAAGTAGGCGCTGGTGGGCGCCTGGTTGAGCAGCGCAAGGTGCCAGACCAGCGCGACCAGCAGCACGGCCGCGCAGGCACGCCGGGGCAGCGCCAGCAGCAGCAGCGCCAGCGCCAGCGCACCCCACACGCCCACGCGCGTGGGCAGGCCCATCCACTCCCAGGCGTGCACGGGCCCCCAGCTCAGGGCGGCCGACAACGCGGTGAGCGTGACGCCCACGGCCACGACCCCCAGGGCAAACAGCGCGCGCCGGCCCACGGAGCGGATCACGCAGTAGCCCAGCAGGCAGGGGGTCAGCAGGCCCAGCGTCACGCACAGGAGCTCGCCGCTGGGCGAGAGCGGGTCGAACGCGGCGTCGCGCAGCGGAAGCCATTCCAGGAACGGGGTATCGGCCAGCAGCTCGATGAGCGCGGCCTCCAGCCGCTCGAGCACCTGGCCCAGCCCGAACGGCACGGCCGCCGGGAACAGCAGCGCCAGGGGCCACAGCGCCAGCAGCACGATGGCGCCGCTGGCATCGGCGACGAACCAGCGCCCCCTGAAGTCGCTCCAGCGGTCGATGGCGCCCGCGCGCTCCAGCAGCGCGGCACTCAGCGCCCCCGCCAGCGCCCCCGCCGCGTTGAGCAGCAGGTCCAGGTTGGAGGGCACGCGCCGGGGCAGGTAGATCTGCAGAAACTCCATGGCCAGCGACAGCAGCACGCCCACCAGCGTGGACAGCAGCACCGCGCCGCGCCGCCAGCCCGAGCGCAGCATGGCCAGCACCAGCAGAAAACCCAGCGGCGCATAGCCCACGACATTGGTGGCGATGTCGAAGCCCGTCCAGTACGGCGGCGGCAACGGCGCCAGCAGGAACACCAGGGGATCGATGCCCTGCGCGCGCCACCCGTCGAACGGGAACAGGCTGGCGAAGACGATCAGCGCCGTGTAGATCAGCGCCAGAGGCCAGGCGGAGGTCTTGTGCATGCCGTCTCAGCCATCCATGGCGCCATGCGTCACCCGTGCCCCGCAAGCACGGGCGCGGTACAGGGCAGGGGCGCCGCGCGGGGCCCGGCCACCGCAGCGGGCCGGTAGAAGGGACCAGGGAGAAGGCGCGCGGCGCCGCAGGGAGCTGCCCACTTCAGAACGGCTTGACCACCACCAGCACCACGGCGGCCAGCAGCAGGACCACCGGCACTTCATTGAACCAGCGGAACCACGCATGGCTCCTGCGGCTGGTGCCGTTGGCCAGCTTGCGCAGCAGCACACCGCAGGCGTGGTGGTAGCCGATCACCAGCAGCACCACCGCCAGCTTGGCGTGCATCCAGCCGTTGCCCGGGCCGCGCCCGATGCCATAGCCCATCCACAGCCACGCGCCCAGCGCCAGCGCGGGCACGGCCAGCAGCGTGGTGAAGCGCAGCAGCTTCCTGGCCATGAGCAGCAGGCGGTCACGCTCCGCGGCCGAGCCCGGCGCCACCATCGCCAGATTGACGAAGATGCGCGGCAGGTAGAAAAGGCCGGCAAACCAGCTGGCCACGAAGACGATGTGAAAGGCTTTGACCCAGAGCATGGGGGCAGTTTAAGGGCCCGCACCATGCCGCCGGGGCCACGCCAAAAAAAAGCCCGGCAAATCCGCCGGGCCGGGAAAGCCTGTTTTGCATCGCTGCAATCCAAGGCCCCGCTCAGGGAGGGAAAGCGGGGGGCAGCAAGCCGCCCGGCGCCAATTTAGCACCGGGCAAGAGGTGTTACAAGCGGCATTTCCAGGGCGCGGCGCTGCGGCGCCAGCGTTTGGCAACGGGCGCTCCGCCATGCCAGTGCACCCGTGGATCCGGCTTTGCCGGTCCACCGGGTGCGTCCCCCTCTGGGGGAAGCCGCGCAGCGGCTCAGGAGGATAATCTTCACATGCATCTCCAAAGCCCCGCCCCCTTCCCCCAGAACCGCCCGCGCCGCCTGCGCCGCGATGCCTTCACCCGCAATCTGGTGCGTGAGAACGCCGTCACGCCGCACGACCTGATCTACCCCGTGTTCGTGCACGAGGGCCAGGGCCGCAGCGAGGCCGTGACCTCCATGCCCGGCGTGGACCGCCTGAGCCTGGACCTGCTGCTGCCCGTGGCCGAGGACTGCGTGCAGCTGGGCATTCCGGTGCTGGCGCTGTTCCCGGCCATCGACCCGGCGCTCAAGACACCCGACGGCAAGGAGGCGCTCAACCCCGACGGCCTGATCCCGCGCGTGGTGCGCGCCCTGAAGAAGGAATTCCCCGGCCTGGGCGTGATGACCGACGTGGCGCTGGACCCGTACACCAGCCACGGCCAGGACGGCGTGCTCGACGACACCGGCTACATCATCAACGACGACACGGTGGAGATCCTCACCGGCCAGGCGCTCACGCACGCCGAGGCGGGCGTGGACATCGTCGCGCCCAGCGACATGATGGACGGGCGCATCGGCGCCATCCGCGAGGCGCTGGAGGTGCAGGGCCACATCCACACCCGCATCATGGCCTACAGCGCCAAGTACGCCAGCGCCTTCTACGGCCCCTTCCGCGACGCGGTGGGCACGCGCGGCGCCTTGGGCAAGGCCGACAAGAACGTCTACCAGATGGACCCCGGCAACAGCGACGAGGCCCTGCGCGAGGTGGCCATCGACATCGCCGAGGGCGCCGACATGGTGATGGTCAAGCCCGGCATGCCCTACCTGGACATCGTGCGCCGCGTGAAGGACGAATTCAATGTGCCCACGTTCGCCTACCAGGTGAGCGGCGAGTACGCCATGATCAAGGCCGCCGCCGCCAATGGCTGGCTGGACCACGACGCGGTGATGATGGAGTCGCTGCTGGCCTTCAAGCGCGCGGGCGCCGACGGCGTGCTGACCTACTTTGCGCGCGATGCCGCGCGCTTGCTCCGAAAATAAGAGCTGCTAGCGCTTGATGGACAAGCGCCAGAAGCACTTTTTATTGCTACCCGGGGTCGCATGCGCATTTTTCACATCCACAGCGGCAGCGTGCAGGAGCTGGCCGAGCTGCCCACGCAGATGCCTGCCCAGGGCTTTGTCTGGATCGCCTGCGCGCGCCCGGCCTTCCAGGCGCGGCTGGCCGAGATCCAGGCGAGCCTGCAGACCCTGGTGGGGCTGCAGCTGGTGGACCTGCATGTCTCCGACCTGCTGAACGCGCAGCTTCCCTCGCATTACGACTACACCTCCCAGTACGACCTGCTCGTGTTCCGCCGGCTGGCCACCGCGCAGGGCGGCGGCCCGGAGGCCGAGGCGGGGCAGCCCGGCGACGCCGCCTCCCCGCTCAGGCGGGCCGGCCCGCCGGTGCTGCGCCGCATCGACACCAGCCCCGTGGGCTTCGCGGTGTTCGACCAGCTGCTGCTGACGGTGCACCCCACGGACTGCGCCGTGCGCGATGCATATGCCGCGCGCCTGCTGGCCGCCACGCCCGCCCCCGCGAGCGAGGGCCGCAGCAGCCCCGTGCCCGGGGCGCGCCGGCCCACCAGCCCGGCCGACCTGATGCTGCGCGTGGTCAACCTCATGGTGGACGGCTACCTGGACCTGCGCCGCGAACTCACGCGCCAGCTGGACCACTGGCAGACCGAACTGCTCAAGCCCCGCGCCCGCTACGTGAACTGGAGCTCGCTGCTCGAGGCGCGGCTGGCGCTGCACAAGCTCGATGAAATCTGCGAGGACCAGCGCACCGCCGTGCAGGACTGGATCGACGCCCTCGAAACCTGGGCCCTGCCCGACACCCCCGCCGGCCTGCGCGAGCTGGACCTGCTCAAGGTGCGCAGCCGCGACGTGCTGGAGCACATCGAGCGCGTGGTGCACCACGTACGGCGGCTGGAGCAGAGCACGGAGACCGCCGTGCAGATGCACTTTTCCGTGCAGAGCAACCGCACCAACGACATCATGCGCACCCTCACGGCGCTCACCGCCGTGTTCCTGCCGCTGAACCTCATCGCCGGCATCTTCGGCATGAATTTCGAGTTCATTCCGCTGATCCACAAGGCCAACGGCTTCTGGTGGGCGATGGGCTCGATGGCGTTCATCGCCGTGGCGCTGGTGCTGGTGTTCTGGCGCAAGCGCTATCTGGCGCGCACGAGCAGGTAGGGGAGCGCGCCTGCCCGCCGCCGTCAGACGAAGGGTTCGGCCAGCGCCTCGTTGAACAGCACCCGCTGCACGGCGGGGCGCTCCAGCATGCGCCGCAGGTACGGCCCCAGGTGGGGACGGCTGCGGGCCGGCGCGGTGCGCTGGAAGTTGCGGGTCCAGCGGCACAGCGTGAACATGTAGGCGTCGAGCGCGCTGTAGCCCGCGCCCAGGAACCACGGGCCGCCGTGGCGGGCCAGCTCGGCGTCCAGCTGCGCCAGCAGGCCGTCGATGCGCAGCTCCGCGTGGCGCTGCAGCTCCAGCATACCGGCCTCATGGCCCTCGTCCACCCAGCGGTGGGGATAGAAGTACACGATGAGCGTCGCCTGCAGCGTGTTGGTGAGCCACATCAGCCACTTGTAGAACTGCGCGCGCTGCGCCGTGCCCAGCGCGGGCGCCAGGGCCGCGGCGGGGTGGGTGTCGCACAGGTGCAGGGTGATGGCGGCCGTCTCGTAGAGCACCAGGTCCCCGTCGGTGAGCACGGGCACCAGCCCGTTGGGGTTGAGCCGCAGATAGGCGGGCGCCTGGTGGGCGCGCTGGCCGATGTCCACGGGCACGCGCGCGTAGGGCGTGCCCAGCTCTTCAAGCAGGATGTGCGGCACCATGGCGGCGCTGCTGGGGGCGTGGTGAAGCTCGAGCATGGTGTTGTGCGGGGGGACCGGTGGCCTGAAAAAGAGGAGGATGCGCGGACCGCGCGGGGATCGATCAGGGCCGCGCCACGCCGAACAGGCCGGCGCCGTTGTCCCACGCGACCTTGCGCGCCACATCGGCGGGCAGGCCGCCCAGCCAGGTGCGGTAGCCCTGCATGAGGCTTTCATAGTGCTGCCAGCGCTGGTTCACCCAGGTGTCGGAGCCCACGACAAAACGCGTGGGGTACTTGAGCAGCAGCGCGCGCCACGCGGGGCACAGCTGGTCGTCGTCGCACACCAGGCCCGGCCGGTACGAGAGTTCGCCCACGAGGCCGGGGTAGCGCGCGAGCAGCGCGTCCACCCGCTCGGCCGGCGCGCCGCCGATGCCCGTGTGCGCCCAGATCAGGCGCAGCTTGCGCCCTTGCGTGGGGGTGTGCGCCATGAGCTTGTCGATGGCCACGTCGTCCACATGGGCCAGCACCACCAGGTCGCGCTCCTCGGCCAGCGCCATGAGCTTCCTGGCCACCGGGCCGTCGGCATTGGCGCTGTCGTACAGGTGGAACTCGCCGATGCCCCGGTACGGCCCGGCCGCCGTGCCGCGCGCCAGCTCGGCCTGCACCATGGCGTAGATGCTCTCGTCGGCGAACCAGCCTGTGTAGTCGGCGCGGCTGCGGTACAGCCGCACGAAGGGCACCACGGCGACGCCGGCCTCGCGCGTCTCGCGCAGGCCGGCCAGCGTGAGCGAGCCGGTGTTGGGCCGGGAGTTGGCCACGATGGCCCGCACGCCGCTTTTGTGCATGCGGCCCAGCACGTCGGCCGGCGGGTGCGGGCCGTTCTTGCCGTCCCACGCCTCTTCGTTGTAGTGCAGGTGGGCGTCGAACAGCGGCCCGGGATAGTCGGCCGCATGAGGCTGGACCCCGAACGCTATCAAACCGATAGCTACCAGCGCCTTACCAGCAAGCGCCAGATGCCAAAAAGGCTTCATACTCTGAAGCGGGGCGGCCATGGTGCCGCCCCTCAGGCGAGATGTTTGTCGAAGAACGCCAGCGTGCGGTCGCGCGCGGCCATGGCCGAAGGCTCGTCGTAGCTGCCGCGCTGGTCGCAGTTGAAGCCGTGGTCGGCGTCGTAGATGTGGACCTCGACCTCGGGATGGGCACGGGCAAATGCCTGCACGGTGTCGAGCGGGATGTAGTGGTCGCGCTGGCCGAAGTGCGCCAGCACCGGCACCTGCGGGTGGCGCGCTGCTTCGTCGGCAGAGGTCATGCCGCCGCCGTAATAAGGCACGGCCGCCGACAGCCCGCTCAGCGTGCAGGCCGCGCGCCAGGTCAACAGGCCGCCCCAGCAAAAGCCTACGATGCCGACCTTGCGGCCGCTTTGCTGCGCGGCGTAGTCGATGGCGGCCTGGATGTCGGGCATCACGCCTGGCGCGGGCAAGGCCTCGACCGCGGCCTTCAGACCCATGCCGGCCTTCATGTCGTCGCCGGTGTAGCCCATGTCCACATCCTGCTGCACGCGGTGAAACGTCGATGGTGCGACGGCCAGGTAGCCGCGCGCGGCAAACCGGTCGGCCACCGCGCGGATGTGCGAGTTCACGCCAAAAATTTCCTGCAGCACCACAATCGCACCGCGCGGCGCCGCATCGGGCTGCGCCACCCAGGCGGGCACGGCGAGACCATCGCTTGATGTCAGATTGACGAATTGACCCATGGTATTGACTCCTTGCTGCGTTGATGGACTGATGTGTGACTCGGGGGCATGCGGCCAGCGCGGGTGCCGGGGCTCCCCCACGCGCCGGTCCCGGCGCCCGCTGAACGCGCCATTCTGGCCGCTGAGCGGACCTCTGTTCAAATGCGGGCCATTTTCAGAGGAGTCCTTGCAGTGACCCACACCCACAAAGTAGCACTGATCACCGGAGGGTCGCGCGGCATCGGCGCGGCCACCGCCCGGCTGGCGGCGCGCCAGGGCTGGGCCGTGGCCGTCAACTACGCCCGCGACGCGCGCGCCGCCGAGGCCGTGGTCGCCGCCATCGCCACCCAGGGCGGCCGCGCCCTGGCGGTGCAGGCCGACGTGGCCGACGAGGCGCAGGTGATGGCCATGTTCCGCACGGTGGACGCGCAGCTGGGCCGCCTCTCGGCCCTGGTGAACAACCCCGGCGTGGTGGATGTGCCCGCGCGGGTGGAGGCGATGGGCGTGGCGCGCCTCAAGCGCATGTTCGACATCAACGTGATCGGCAGCTTCGTCTGCGCGCGCGAGGCCGTGCTGCGCATGGGCACGCGCCACGGCGGGGCCGGCGGCAGCATCGTCAACGTGTCCAGCGCCGCCGCGCGGCTGGGGGCGGCGGGCCAGTACGTGGACTACGCTGCCGCCAAGGGCGCGATCGACACCATGACCCTGGGGCTGGCGCGCGAGGTGGCCGCCGACGGCATCCGCGTGAACGCCGTGCGCCCCGGCCTGATCGAGACCGACATCCACGCCAGCGGCGGCCTGCCCGACCGCGTGCGCGACCTCTCGCACCAGGTGCCCATGCTGCGCGGCGGCACGGCCGAGGAGGTGGCCGAGGCCATCGTGTGGCTGATGTCGCCCGCCGCCAGCTACACCACCGCCACGCTGATGGACGTCTCGGGCGGGCGCTAGAGCGCTGCGGTGCAGCATGCGCGGGCGCCAAACCGCGCCAAAAACACCGCATACTCGCGCACAGCAGCCCGGCGGCGGCGCCTGTGCGCTGCCTTGCCGGGCCCAGCCCGATCCACCGCCCTGCCCCCTGCCTCCCGGAGCGCCCTGATGGACCTCAAACCCCTGATCACCCTGCTGGCCATCGTCAACCCGCTGGCCATCGTTCCCTTTTTCATCCACTACACGCAGGGTTTCTCGTACCCCCAGCGGCGGCGCACCATCCAGGTGGCGAGCTTCAGCGTGTTCTGCGTGATCGCCGCCTGCGCCCTGCTGGGCCTGCAGATCCTGGACTTCTTCAACATCTCGCTGCAGAGCTTCCAGGTGGGCGGGGGCATGCTGCTGCTCATCAGCGCGATGAACATGCTCAACGCCCAGCCCGCCGAGGCCAAGCCCAGCACCAACGAATACGAGGAAGGCGCCGAGAAGGCCGCCGCGGGCAGCAGCATCGCCGTGGTGCCCCTGACCATCCCGCTGCTCACCGGGCCGGCCAGCATGTCCACCGTGGTGATCTACGCCGACCGCGCGCAGACCTTCTGGCAGCATGCCGCCCTGGTGGGCTACGGCGTGGTGATCGCCCTGGCCACGGCCGTGTGCTTCGCGCTGGCCGACCCGATCGCGCGCGTGCTGGGCAAGACCGGCATCAACGTGATGACCCGGCTGATGGGCCTGATCCTGGCCGCGCTGGCCGTGGAAGTGATGGCCGACGGGCTGGGCAAGCTCTTTCCCATCCTCATCTCCCGCTGAGATGGAGCACCCCCTGAATCGCCTTCGGCGGCCTTCCCGGCCGCGACCGTGCCAGTTTCGTATGCCGCGGGTGTCTCGCAGCACGAGGGGCGACTAGGCATGTCTGCAAGGCTTCTGCTGCTGGAGGACGACCCCGCCATCGCCCGCACCGTGGCGTACGCGCTGGAACGCGACGGGCTGTCCGTGACGCACAGCCTGCTGGTGCACGACGCGCGCCAGCAGATGCTCTCGCACCGCTTTGACCTCCTGGTGCTGGACGTGGGCCTGCCCGACGGCAGCGGGCTCGACCTGCTGCGCGATGTGCGCGGCGCCCCGCAGACCGCGGCCGTTCCCGTGCTCATGCTCAGCGCCCATGGCGAGGAGATCGACCGCGTGCTGGGCCTGGAGCTGGGCGCCGACGACTACCTGGCCAAGCCCTTCAGCCCGCGCGAGCTGGCGGCCCGCGTGAAGGCCCTGCTGCGGCGCGCGGGCACCCGCCTCGCCGCGGCGCCCACCGCCACGGCCAGCCTGTTCCATGACGACGAGGCCGGGCAGCGCATCAGCCTGCACGGCCAGCCCCTGCCGCTGACGCGGCGCGAATACCGCCTCCTGTCGTGCCTGCTGCGCGGCGCGGGCCGCATCCACTCGCGCGACGCGCTGCTGGCCGCCGCCTGGGGCGACGACAGCGACAGCACCGACCGCACGGTGGACACGCACATCAAGACCCTGCGCGCCAAGCTGCGCGAAGTGGACCCGGCGCGCGAGTACATCAGCACGCACCGCGGCATGGGCTACTGCCTTGACGTCTGAAACCAAATGGGCCACTGGCGCTTGCCCATCAAGCGCTGACAGATATTGTTCTTGAAGCAGACCCCACAGATCCATGCGCCTCGGCATCCGCCTGCTCTTTGCGTTTTTCCTCATCAACGGCATCGCCGCGTTCTTCGTGCTGCGCGTGTTCATGGCCGAGATCAAGCCCAGCGTGCGCGAGGTGATGGAGGACATGATGGTGGACACGGCCAACATCCTGGCCGAGCTGGCCAGCGAGGACCTGGCGGCCGGCCGGCTGTCCGACGGCACGGGCCAGCACAGCCCGTTCGCGCAGCACGTGCGCCGCTATGCGAGCCGGCCCATCGACGCCGCGATCTGGGGTTTCTCCAAGCAGTCGCTGGACTACCGCATCTACGTGACCGACACCACGGGGCGCGTGCTGTTCGACTCCGAAAACCGCGCCATTGGCGCTGACTATTCGCGGTGGCGCGACGTGGCCCGCACGCTGCGCGGCGAGTACGGCGCGCGCTCCACGCGCGACGTGGAGGGCGACGACACCAGCGGCGTGATGCACGTGGCGGCCCCCATCTACGTGAACAATGAGATCGCCGGCGTGCTGACCGTGGCCAAGCCCACGCGCACCGTGCAGCGCTTCATCGACCGCGCCGAGCGCAAGGTGTTCATGGGCGGGCTGCTGCTGCTGGCGCTCTCGGCCGCCGTGGGCGTGGCCGTGACGCTGTGGATGGTGTGGAACGTGCGCCGCCTGCGCGACTACGCCCTGAGCGTGCAGGGGCCGGCCGACGGCGAACACCGCGACCCCGACACCCCGCCCATGGCGGCCCTGGCCGTGCCCCAGGTGCCCGGCGAGCTGGGCGACCTGGCCCGCGCCATGGACCGCATGCGCGCCCGGCTGGAAGGGCGCGACTACATCGAGGGCTACGTGCGCGCCCTCACGCACGAGCTCAAGAGCCCCGTGGCCGCCATCCGGGGCGCGGGCGAACTCCTGCAGGACGACCTGCCCGCCGCGGACCGCGCCGAATTCGCCACCCAGGTGGTGCAGCAAAGCGAGCGCCTGCAGCGCATCATCGACCGGCTGCTGGAACTGTCCAAGCTGGAGCAACGCCAGCACGCCGAAGGCCGCGCGCCCGTGGCCCTGCACGATTGCGCCCGCGCCGCCATCGGCCAGACCCGCGCGCGCGCGGCTCAGCGCGGCATCACGCTCGCGCTGGCCGGCACGGGAAGCAGCGGCCCCTGGGAAGCCGAACTGGTGACGCTGGCGCTCACCAACCTGCTGGACAACGCCATCGACTTTGCCCCGCAGGGCAGCACCGTGCAGGTGGAGCTGGAAGGCAGCTGCGTGGCCGTGCAGGACAGCGGCCCGGGCGTGCCCGACTACGCGCTGCCGCGCCTGGGCGAGCGCTTCTTCACCACGGCGCGCCCGGGGGGCGAGCGCAGCGGCTCGGGCCTGGGCCTGGCCATCGTGCGGCGCGTCATGGCGCTGCACGGGGGGCAGCTGGTGGTGCGCAACACCGCACCGGGGCTGCGCGCCACGCTGGACTTTGCCGCGGCCTAGCTCCGCTGGCGCAGGTGCACGGCCACCCCCGCCACCAGCAGGGCCAGCGCCACCGCATCCACCCGCACGACCACGGCCAGCGGGGCGCCCAGGCCGCTGCCCCGCTGCAGCCACGCCAGGAGCAGAAAGGACACCACGCTCACCAGCCCCGCCACCAGGGCCAGCCGATGGAGTCCGGGGCGCATGGCGGCATACCCCATGAAGGCGGCCAGCAGCCCGAACAGGACGGCCCGGTGCCGCAGCAGCAGCTCCAGCCCCGCATCCGGCACCGGGGTGCCGTACAGCTGCGCCAGCCTGCCCGCCCCCAGCACCCCCACCACGGGCAGGGCGTGGACCACCGCCACCACCCCCAGAATCACCGCGACCACATGGCGCATGCCAGCCCCTTTGTTGTGAAGCGGTGGTTGTAGGCGCAAGGGGCGCGGCCGTCGATGACCTGGCAGGTCATGGCGGCGCGGCACCAGACTTCACACTGGCCTCACAAACTTCATAGCGCCCTCACACCGGCCCACAACACTGCCTCCACAACATTCACTTGTGGAGGACCTCTTGTTCAAGCACCCCCTGTTCACCAAACTGGCCGCGCTCGCGGCCGTCACCCTGCTGCTGCTCCTTGGCCTGGGCATGATCGACAACGTGGTGCGCGACCGCCAGCGCTACCGCAGCCTCACCGCGCAGAGCGTGGCCGACAGCCTGGCCGGGCCGCAGACGCTGATGGGCCCCATGATCCACAGCGCCTGTGTGGAGACCTGGGACGTGGAAACCGGCAAGGGCGACGAGCGCCGCATGGTGGAGCAGCGCCGCGAGTTCCTGCTCACGGCCATGCCCGAGCAGCTCAAGCTGAGCACGGGCGCGGCGATGGAGGAGCGCGCGCGCGGCCTGCACAAGGTGAACACCTACAACCTCAAGGCCCACGTCACGGCGCAGTGGGGGTCGCTGGCCAGCCTCGAGCCGCAAAGCACCATGAAGAACTCGCGCATGCACTGCGGCGCGCCCATCGCGATGATGGCCGTGGGCGACGCGCGCGGCATCCGCACGGCGCAGCTCACGCTGGCGGACCAGGCCCTGGCCCTCAAGCCCGGCACCTTCCACCCCACCTACAGCCGGGGCCTGCACGCCGTGCTGCCCGAATCGGTGCGCGGCAAGGCCGATGGCCTGACCGCCACGCTGGACCTGGAACTGGTGGGCACCGAGCGCCTGGCCATCGTGCCCCTGGGGGGCAGCACCGAGGTGGTGATGACCAGCAGCTGGCCGCACCCCTCGTTCGCGGGGCGCTTCCTGCCATCGGAGCGGGAAGTCAAGAAGACCGGCTTCTCGGCGCAATGGCGACTGTCGTCGCTGGCCACCACGGCGCAGGCCGATGTCGCCCACGGCAAGCGCATCTGCCTGGGGGGCGCGGACGACGGCGCCCGCGGCGACGACGCGCCCTCCGGCGCCACGCCGGGCGACTGCGCGGACAGCTTCAGCGTGGCCTTCGTCGACCCGGTGAACCCCTACTCCCTCTCCGACCGCGCCACCAAGTACGGCGTGCTGTTCATCGCACTCACCTTCGTGGCCGTGGGCCTGTTTGAGCTGATGAAAAAACTGCGCGTGCACCCCGTGCAGTACCTGCTGGTGGGCAGCGCGCTGTGCAGCTTCTTCCTGCTGCTCGTGAGCCTGTCGGAGCACCTGCCGTTCGGCGCCTCCTACGCCGTGGCGGCGACCGCCTGCGTGCTGCTGCTGGCCTACTACGCCAGCCACATGCTGGGCAGCCTGGCGCGTGGCATTCCCCTGGGGGCCGGCATCGCGCTGCTGTATGGCCTGCTGTACCTGCTGCTGCAGCTGGAGCAGACGGCGCTGGTCGTCGGTGCCATCGCGCTCTTCCTGGTGCTGGCGGCCGTGATGGTGCTCACGCGCAAGGTGAACTGGTACGGGCTGTCGCAAGGCGGCGCGCCAAGCCGCCCCACCCCGCCCGCCGCCCGCCCCACCGCACCCCGCGCGGAGGCCGCATGAGAACGCACACCGCGCCGACAGCCTGGGCGCAGCACCTGGCGGACCCGGCGGCATGCACCGGCGCACCCGTGCCCACGCTGACCCCGGCGGAAGCCGAGCGCGTGCAGCGCCACCGCGATCAGCTGACGGCGGCCCTGCGGGCGCAGGACCGGGCGGCGCTGCTCAGCGCCAAGCAGCACGTGCTGGAAGCTGCCTACCACCCGTGCGGCGCCCCCGATGCGGCCTGCGACCCCACCGACTCCCCCGCCTTGCGCAGGGCGCTGCGCGACCTGTCATGGCGCATGGCGGGCCTGCTGCTGCCGCGCAGCCCGCGGCACTGAGTGCCCGGCGCCGGGTTTTTGATGAAAATAGCCGCCATCGCTTGATTGGCAAGCGCTGGCCGCTATAAAAACAGAAGCACATTACCCACCCCGGCCATTGCGGCTGGCCGGGCCTGGCGCACCGGCAGGTGGGAGAAAGGTCAGGCCACCGCTTCCCGCGGTGCGCAGGCGGCGGCGGGCGATGGAGCCCCGGCGTCCTCCGAGCAGGTCGCACCGCCGCATCCGTGGATCAGCTCGCCCGGCAGCGCCCCGGGGGCGTGCACCACGCCCGAGACGGGGTCGAATCCCACGCGGCGCAAGTGCAGGGCCAGCGCGGCATCCATGCTCTGCGCATGCTGCGGAAACCACAGGGCCAGTTCGCTGGCCATCACGCGCAGCACCGCGAGGTCGCCCTGCTGCGCACGCGCGGTGCCTTCACGCATCACCTGCAGCACCACCCGGTGCTGCATGCTGTGGCAGTTGCCCGATGCGAAGCGCGTGGAGGCCATCCAGGCGTCCTCCTGCGCGAAATGGTGGTCGGTGTGCTCCACCAGCGCCTGCCAGGCAGCCAGCAGGCGCGCGTCGTCCGCGCCATCGACGGCGGCCAGCAGGTCGACGAACTCACGGTGGGTGTCGTCCATCAGGGCCAGGTCCAGGGCCAGGGCGTCGGACCATTCGAGTTGAGCCATGCAAATCCCCTTGTGCACCAGGTCAAAGACAGGGGAGCGAGGTTAGTTTTTCGCGGCGGCCCGCATATTGATGCAGGTCAGGGTTCCGCCCCAAGGCCGCGGCCATCCCATGAAAAAAGCCCCGCACGGGGCGGGGCTCCTGGGTGGGCGCGGGCCGGGGCCCTGCGCGCTCAGCTCTTGCCGTACATGCGCTTCATGTCATCCACGCACTTGGACTTCAGGTCGCCGGACATCGCGTCGCAGCGCTCCTTGGCGGCCTTGTAGGCGGCATCGTTCTTTTCGGCGTTGGCATCCTTGCGGGCCTCGGCCACCGCCGCGTTCTTCTCGGCGGCGTTGTCCGCGGGCTTGGCCTGGGTCTCGGCCACCTTGGCATCTTCCTTGGCCTTCACGCGGGCTGCCTTCGCATCCTTCTCGCACACGTCCTTGTCATTGCCCTTGAGGTCGTCGCACTTTTCCTTGGCGACGCCGTAGGCCGCATCCGCCCGCGCGTCGGCGACCTTGCGGGTGGCCTTGGGGCTGGGCTTGTGCTGCGCGTCGAGCTCGGCCTTGGCCACGTCCTCGGCGCCCTTGGCCTCCTTCACACAGATGTCCTTGGCGTTGCCTTGCAGGCCATCGCACTTTTGCTTGCTGGCCTTGTAGTCGGCGGAAATGCGTTCCTTGCCAGCCTTGTATTCGGCGTCCGTCAGCGCGAAGGCGGAAGTGGCCAGCAGGCCGGCTGCGACAGAAGCCATCAGGGTGCGGGTGAATTTCATGGGTTTCTCCTCGATCGGTAATGGATAGAAATAGGAAGGGAGGGGCCGGGAAACGAAGGGGCCGTGGCCTCAGTCGTTGAAGCGGAAATCGGGGTGGCGGGCCTGCCAGTCGCTGAGCTGCTTCTCGGCCGCGTCGCGGGCGATGCCCTGGCGTTCCTGCAGCTTGCCCAGGAACTGTTCGCGCTTGCCATCGATGACGTCGAAATCGTCATTCGTGAGCTTGCCCCACTGCTCGATCATTTTTCCCTTGAACTGCTTCCAGTTGCCCTTGACGGTGTCTTCATTCATGGCGTGCATCCTCGAAAAGATTTCGCGTCAGCCATCCACCCGGAATGCGTGGAACAGGTGCGTGATGCGATGGGATTGACTCTAGAAATGATTCGCTGCGGGGACCGTAGGCCATGCCACGCAGCACGCGTCAGCACAGGACTACGGCGGCTGAAGGACAGGGCGCGGCGGCGAGGGCGGCGCCCCTCGCCAGCGGCCAACAAAGTGTTGCAATTTGCCATCACTGCTCCACTGTTACGCGCGGCCCCTTCCCAGCAAGCTGTTTCGTTTGGTAACGCTTGTGTTTCCACGCCGCAACGGCATGTGGTGAAGTCCTGAAATGCGCTGGTTTTGAACGCGCACCTTCACCCCCCACGATCCATGCACACCACCTCCGAGGCGCCTCCCGCAACGCAGACTGCGGGCGAGGCACAAGACAGCCCGCGCCACCCCGCGCCGACCGCCGTTTCTTCCCAAGACACGAAGAACCCCCTTCCCCTGCTGGCCGGGCTGGCCGCATCCGCGGCGCTGGCGGCCTGCGGCGGTGGCGGAGGTGGCGGGGAAGAAGGCACGACAGCCAGCCCGGGCGCCGGTTCCGCGCTGCCCGGCGCAACCCACACGGCGCCGCTGACGGACGCGGAGGCCGCGCGCTTCCTGCTGCAGGCCCAGTTCTCCGCCTCCACCGCGGACATCGCCGCCCTGCGCTCCACCACCTACGCCAGCTGGCTGGAGAGCCAGTTCAGCGCCCCCCCGTCGCTGAGCGGCTGGGACTGGCTGAACCAGCGCGGCTACGCCGACGTCAACAAGGACACGGCCTACTACGACAACACCTACCCGGGCGACTACATGATCTGGCACCAGCTCCTGCAGTCCAGCGACGGGGTGCGCAAGCGGGTGGCGCTCGCGCTGTCGGAGATCTGCGTGGTGTCGCTCTCGGGCCTGGACCTGAGCTGGCGCAGCCATGCCCTCGCGTGGTACTGGGACCAGCTGGTGGCCAACGCGTTCGGCAACTACCGCAACCTGCTGCAGGACGTGACGCTCAACGCGGCCATGGGCTACTACCTCAATACGCGCGGCAACCAGAAGGAAAACGCCGCCACCGGCCGCCAGCCCGACGAGAACTACGCGCGCGAGGTGATGCAGCTCATGTCGATCGGCCTGGTGCTGCTCAACCCCGATGGCACGCCCCAGCGCGACAGCGCGGGCAAGCCCATCGACAGCTACACGCAAAGCGACGTGACCAACCTGGCGCGCGTGTTCACCGGCTACGACTACGACCAGTCGCAGAACACGCCGACCACCGTGCCGGGAACCACGCGCGTCGTGCCCGGCACCACCTTCGCGCGCCTGCCGATGGCGCTCACCGAGTCGCGCCATTCCACGCTGGCGGCCTCCTTCCTGGGCACCACCATCCCGGCCGGCACGCCGGGCGCGGCGGCCCTCAAGACGGCGCTGGACACCCTGTTCAACCACCCCAACGTGGGCCCGTTCATCGGCAAGCAGCTCATCCAGCGGCTGGTCACCAGCAACCCCTCGCCCGCCTACGTGGCGCGCGTGACCGCCGCCTTCAACAACAACGGTGCCGGCGTGCGCGGCGACATGCGCGCGGTGGTCCGCGCCATCCTGCTCGACGACGAGGCGCGCGCGCCCGCCGGCCTCGCCCAGCCCGGGTTTGGCAAGCTGCGCGAGCCCATGCTGCGCTTTGTCCAGTGGGGCCGCACCTTCGGGCTGGAGTCGGCCCAGGGCAGCTGGAAGATCGGCAACTTCAGCGACCCGGGCTCGCGGCTGGGGCAAAGCCCGCTGCGCTCGCCCTCGGTGTTCAACTTCTTTCGGCCCGGCTACATCCCGCCGTCCACCGCGCTGGCGGCCAATGGCGCGGTGGCGCCAGAGTTCCAGCTGGTCAACGAAAGCAGCGTGGGCGGCTACCTCAACTTCATGCAGGGCGTGATCCGCAACGGCATCTTCGTGAACGCGCCGGAGCTGCCCCACAACGCCAGCACCGCCAACAACGGCTTCGACCTGAAGGCCAGCTACGCGCAGGAACTGGCGCTGGTCGCCGACGCGGACGCGCTCGTCGCGCGCATCAACCTGCTCATGTGCGCGGGCCAGCTCTCGGCCGGCACCGTCAAGCTCATCACCGATGCGCTCAAGGCCACCAACGTCACCGCGGCCAGCGCGGACAACGTCCGGCGCGACCGCGTGGCGGCCGCCGTCTTCCTGGTCATGGCCTCGGCCGAGTACCTCATCCAGAAATAAGCAACAAGCCCGGACCGCACCCGAGAAGCCACGCCATGCACCTGCTTCAACCCGAACTCCACACCCGCCGCGCGTTCCTGCGCCGCTCCACCCAGCTGGGCCTGGCGGGCACGGCCCTGCCCTTCGCGATGAACCTCGCCGCGATGGGCGAGGCAGCCGCCTTCGCGGCCAACGACTACAAGGCCCTGGTCTGCGTGTTCCTCTATGGCGGCAACGACTACGCCAACACCGTGGTCACCTACGACGACGCCAGCCACGGCCGCTACAGCGCCATCCGCGGCAGCATCGCGCTGCCCAAGGCCTCGCTCACGCCCACGCTGCTCAACCCCTCCACGCCGCTGCCCGACGGGCGCCAATACGCGCTGCACCCCGCCATGACCGGGCTGGCGGGCCTGTTCAACAGCGGCAAGGCCGCCGTGCAGCTGAACGTCGGCCCGCTGGTCGTGCCCCTGACGCGCGCGCAGTACAACAGCCCCGACCGCAAGGCCTACCCCGTCCCGCCCAAGCTGTTCTCGCACAACGACCAGCAGTCGGTGTGGCAGTCGTCCTCGCCCGAGGGCTCCACCGTGGGCTGGGGCGGCAACATCGGCGACCTGGCGCTCTCGTCCAACGGCAACTCGCTGTTCACCTGCATCGCCGTCACCGGCAACGCGGTGTTCCTCTCGGGCGACTCGGCCCTGCAATACCAGGTCAGCACGAACGGCGCCGTGGCCATCAACGGCGTGAAGAACAATGTCTACGGGTCCAGCGCGGTGCGCGGCGCGCTGTCTGCGCTCATCCAGCAGCCCAGCGCGCACACGCTGGAGAACGAGTACACCCGCGTGACCACCCGCGCGGTCACGTCCGAAAGCCAGATCACCGGCGCGCTGGCCGGCACCACGCTGGGCACGCCGTTCCCCGCCAACAATTCGCTGGCCGACCAGCTCAAGATGGTGGCCCGCCTCATCGGCTCGCGCAACGCGCTGGGCAGCAAGCGCCAGGTATTCATGGTGTCGCTGGGCGGGTTCGACCTGCACGACAACCTGATCTCGCAGCAGCCCTTGCTGATGCAGCGCGTGAGCGACGCCCTGACCGCCTTCCACAGCGCCACGGTGGAACTGGGCGTGGCCGACAAGGTGACCGCGTTCACCGCGTCGGACTTCGGCCGCACGCTGAGCTCCAACGGCGACGGCTCGGACCACGGCTGGGGCAGCCACCACCTGGTGGTGGGCGGCGCCGTCAAGGGCAAGGCGTTCTACGGCAGCGCACCGCCCGTGAGCATCACCAACACCGCGGCCCCCGAGGACCAGTGGCACGTGGGCCAGGGCCGCCTGCTGCCCACCACCTCGGTGGACCAGTACGCGGCCACCCTGGCCAGGTGGTTTGGCGTGGCCGACAGCGAAATGGCCGGCGTGCTGCCCAACATCACGCACTTCGGCGCCGCCGCCGGCCGGCCCGACTATCCGGTGGACATGGGGTTCATGGGCCCTCCCTGAAGCGGCGCGGGCGGTGCCCCAATAATGGGGGCATGACCCCAGCCTCCACCCCTTCGTCCCGCCCCCGCGTCGTCATCATCGGCTGCGGCTTCGGCGGCCTGGAAGCCGCCCGGGCGCTGCGCGGCGCGGCCGTGGACATCACCCTGGTCGACAAGACCAACCACCACCTCTTCCAGCCGCTGCTGTACCAGGTGGCCACCGCCGGTCTGTCGGCCCCCGCCATCGCGGCCCCCATCCGCCACCTGTTCCGCCAGCAGCCCAACGCCACCACCTTGCTCGGGGAGGTCACGCGCATCGACGTGGCGGCGCGCACCGTGTATCTGAAGGACGGCCCCCATCCCTCCGCCCCCCTGCCGTACGACCACCTCATCGTCGCGGCCGGCGCCACGCACAGCTACTTCGGCCAGGATGCATGGGCCACGCACGCGCCCGGGCTCAAGACGCTGGACGATGCCTTCGAGATCCGCCGCCGCATCCTGCTGGCCTTCGAGGCCGCCGAGAAGGAGCCCGACCCCGGCCGCCGCGCCGACTGGCTCAACTTCGTGGTCGTGGGCGCCGGGCCCACCGGCGTGGAGATGGCGGGCACCCTGGCCGAGATCGCGCGCCACACGCTGCCGGGCGAATTCCGCCACATCGACCCGGCCAGCGCCAGGATCATCCTGCTCGAAGGCGGCACGCGGGTGCTGCAGGCCATGCCGGAAGCACTGAGCCAGCGCGCCAGGGAGCAGCTGGAAAAACTGGGCGTGGAAGTGCGCCTGCAGGCCCGCGTCACCACCATCGACGGTGACGGCCTGAGGGTTGAATCACCCCCTGACGCTGACTCATCAAGCGCAGTCAGCTATCAAATCAAGAGCAAATGCATCATCTGGGCGGCCGGGGTGGCGGCCTCCCCGCTGGGCCGCCATCTGGCCGAGGCCACCGGCTGCGCGATCGACCGCGCGGGCCGCGTGGTCGTGGCGCCCGACCTCACGCTGCCCGGCCACCCGGAGATCAGCGTGATCGGCGACCTGGCCGCCGCCCAGAGCCACGCGCCCGGCCAGCCTCCCCGGCCGGTGCCCGGCGTCTCGCCCGGCGCCAAGCAGATGGGCCGCGCGGCGGCCGCCAACATCCTGCGCCGCCTGCGCGGCCAGGCCACGCAAGCGTTTCGCTACCGCGACTACGGCAACCTCGCCACCATCGGCCGCAACTCCGCCGTGGTGGACCTCACCTCGCCCGCGGGGCCGGTGCGGTTCTCGGGCTACTTTGCCTGGCTGTTCTGGCTGTTTGCGCACGTGTATTTCCTGATCGGCTTCCGCAACCGGCTGGTGGTGCTGCTCGACTGGGCCTGGGCGTACTGGAGCTTTGCACGGTATGCGCGTGTGGTGACGGGGATCGAGCCGGGCACGGCCCCGCCGCCCCCGCGGTCCTGACGCGGGCCAGGCACCACACCGCGCGGCGAACGCCGCTGCGGCGGGCGGATGACCCGGGGAGCCCGGGAGCGCGCGCACCGCGAGGGCGCACGGGCGGGGACCGGGGTGCCCCCGGCAGCTCAGTTCGTGCGCTGCGTCACCTGTTCCAGCCAGTCCGCCAGCTCCTGGGCGACCTGTGTGGAGGCCTCCGCCAGGGCCTTCACGCCGCCGGCCGCGTCGGCGCTGGGCGCCGGGGTGCGCACGATGAACACACGCTGGCCGCGCAGCGACTCGCCCGCCAGCGTCAGGTCCACCACCGTGGCACGCAGGCGCACCACGCCAGCGCTTTCGGTGGGGCTGGCGAAGAGGTGGCTGAATTCCTCCAGCTCCACGCGCAGCACCGGGGGCAGCCGGCCGCCCTGGCTGGCGTCGCGCGCCTGGGCCGCACCGTCGTCGGCCTTGAGGATGGCGCGCCGCTGGCCCAGCTGCTCGCGCAGCCGCTGCTGCAGCAGCTGGGCGGGGGGCTGGCTCCAGCGGGCCTGGCTGTAGGGGCGCAGCTGCTGGGCGTCGGCATAGCCCAGGCGGTAGAGCACGGCATTGCTGCCCTCGGGCAGGCCGGGCGCCTCCACGTCGGCCAGGGCCAGGGGCTGCAGCGGTGCCCGGCGGTCGGCCGGCGCCGGGGCCACCGGGCCGGGGCCAAAGTCGTACAGCACGGGGCGCGAGGGCGGGCTGGGCAGGGCCGAGCAGCCGGCCAGGCCGATCACCACCACCAGAACCATGCCGCCCAGCAGGCCGCCAGCGCTTTTCGGGAAGGCGCCGGCAGCTATGTTTTTAATAGTACTTTTCATGAACACTCCTCACGGTGCCGCAAAGCCGGGCTCGCCGGGGCCGGGCGGTATGCGGCCGGACCCATAGATGAACAGCTGCGGGTTGTCGGTGACGCCGCCCGCCGTGCGGCCGAGCTGGCGGGCCGCGCGCGACGTGTCGTCGGCGGCGCGGTTCAGGCGCGGCAGCGTGGAGGCGCCGAACTGGTCGGCCGCGCGGGCGAGGGACTGCGTGCCGATGGTGATCTGGTCGATGGGGCCGCCCTCCGCGCCCAGGCGCTGGGTGGTCTTGCTGACGTCGGCGGCCAGGGACGTCACGCTGGCGCCGGCCTGCTGCAGCGACTGCAGCGTCTTGCGCGCGTCGCTGGCCAGCGGCGGCAGCGCTGCCAGGGCCGGGTCCAGCCGCTGCGCGACGGTGGCATCGAGCCGCTGGGTCAGGGTGTTGACGCTGCCCGCGGCCTGGCCGATGTTGGCGAGGGCTTCGGTGAGCTTTTGCTGGTTGGTGTCGCCCAGCAGCTGGTTGATGCGGCGCGTGGCCTCCTCCACCTGCGCCAGGATGGCCGGCGCCTGCTCGGCGAGCTTGCCAAACGGCGAGGGCTTGAGCGGCAGGCGGGGCAGCCCGCTGGGGCCGGGCGGCAGTTCGGGATAGGGCTTGTCGGCGTCGTCCAGCTGCACATGGGCCAGGCCCGTGACGCCCTGGTAGCCCAGCACGGCGAAGGTGGTGGGGCTGATGGGCGCCTGTTCGTTGACGGCGATGCGGATCAGCACGTTGCCGGTGACCTGGGGGTCGAACCCGATGCGCGTGACCTTGCCCACGGCCACGCCCTTGTAGCGGACGGTGGCCTGGGGCTGCAGGCCGCTCACGCCGTCCTTGGTGGACAGCTCGTACTGCTCGTAGTTGGCGTTGTCGCGCGTGAGCCAGATGGCCAGGCCCGCCAGCATGGCGGCCACCACCAGCACGAAGATGCCTGCGGCGAGGGCGTGTGATTTGTTTTCCATCAGGGATGTTCCTTGTCTGGCGGGGAGGCGGCCGGCCGCGCCGCCGCCGGTACCGGGGCCATGGCGCGCTGGCCGCGTTCGCCCATGAAGAAGTGCTCGATGAAGGGGTGCCTGAAATGCGCGACCTCGTGCGGCGGGCCGGTGACGATGACCTTCTTGTCGGCCAGCACGGCCACGCGGGTGCTGAGCGCGAACAGCGTGTCCAGATCGTGCGTGACCATGACCACCGTGAGCCCGAGCGCGGCGCGCAGCTCGCGCAGCAGCGCGCAGAAATCGTCGGAGCTGCTCGGGTCCAGCCCGGCGGTGGGTTCGTCGAGCAGCAGCAGCGGCGGGTCCATGATGAGCGCGCGCGCCAGCGCCACGCGCTTGACCATGCCGCCCGACAGGTCGGCCGGCATGCGGCTGGCGTGCTCGGGCTTGAGGCCCACCATCTGCAGCTTGACCAGCGCGGCATCGCGCACCAGGTCGTCGGGCAGGGTGCCCTGCTCGCGCAGCGCGAAGGCCACGTTGTCGAGCACGTTGAAGGCCGAGAACAGCGCGCCGTGCTGGAACAGCATGCCCACGCGGCTGGCCGCGCCCTCGCGCCCCATCTCGGACGCCGGCCGCCCCAGCACCGTGACCGTGCCGCGCGCCGGCCTGGCCAGCCCCAGGATCTGGCGCAGCAGTACCGTCTTGCCCGTGCCCGAGCCCCCCACCAGCGACAGCATCTCGCCGCGCTGCACGGTGAAGTTCAGGTCCTGGTGCACGGTGAAGGCTTCGTCGCCCTTGCCGAACACCGTCCACAGGCCCTGCACGTCCACGATGGGCGGCTCGCCCGGCGCGACTGCGATGTGCTCGGGCTTGGCGATGCGCTCAGCCATGGCCACGCTCCGGTAGAAACTGGCGCGGCGCAATACCCGTGCCACCGTGGAACTGGCTTTGCCAGGCCACGGGTGGCGTCCCCCCTTGGGGGGAAGACGCGAAGCGGCTCAGGGGGGGCTTCACATGCGGGTGCTGGCGGCGTCCCCCTTCCCGAGCTGCGCAGCAGTTCGGGAGAAGGGGGAAGCGGCGAAGCCGCTCAGGGGGAAGCCACCTCATCTTCATATTCCGATGTTCTTGAAGGCCACCGCGAACAAGGCGTCCACGATGATGACCATGGTGATCGACGTGACCACCGAGGCCGTGGTGCCCTCGCCCAGGCTCTGGGTGTTGGGTTTCACGCGCAGCCCCCAGTGGCAGCCGATGAGCGCGATGAAGGCGCCGAACACCACCGACTTGGCCATGGCGAGCCCCAGGTTGCCCACCTTCACCGCCGCGGGCAGGGCCTGCACGAAATACGCGGGCGAGATGTCCATGGAGATGTCGGCCGCCAGCATGCCCCCGGCCAGCGCGGCCAGCGTGGTCCACACGCTGATGAGCGGCATGGCCAGCGCCAGCGCCAGCGTGCGCGGCATCACCAGCCGGAAGCCGTGCGGTATGCCCATGACGCGCATGGCATCGAGTTCCTCGGTCACGCGCATCACGCCGATCTGCGCGGTGATGGCCGAGCCCGAGCGCCCCGCCACCAGGATGGCCGCCAGCATGGGGCCCAGCTCGCGGATGAGCGAGATGCCCAGGATGTTGACGATGAACGACTCGGCCCCGAACTGGCGCAGCTGCAGGCTCATCAGGTAGGCCAGCACCACGCCGATCAGAAATCCCACCAGCGCCGTGATGGGCAGCGCCGTGGCGCCCATGCGGTACAGGTGGCCCGACACGTCGCGCCACGGCCCCCGGCGCGGCGCGCGCGCCAGGCGGCCCAGGTCGAGCAGCAGCTGCCCCACCATTTCGAGCATGTGCCGCGCATGGCTGAGGCCGTGCAGCACCAGCACGCCCAGATGGTCCGCCTGCTCGGCCAGGCGCCAGGGCTCCCGGGCCGGCGGGGTGGCCGTGGTGAACTCCGCCACGCGCTCCAGCATGTCGCGCTGGCCGTCGGTACAGGCCAGTTGCGCCGGCCAGGCCCGCTGCCAGTGGTTCCACACCAGCTGCGCGCCCACGTGGTCCAGCCACTGCAGCTGCGTCAGGTCCCAGCCCAGCCCGGGCGCGGGGGGGCTGGCGCGCAGCTGCTCGCAGACCGCCTCCCACTGCGACCGTGTGCCCAGTTCGGCCGCGCCCCAGCGCCCATGCAGTTGCGCACTCGCCCCCTGGGGCGTGTCGGCGCGAACAATGCGAGGTGCGTGGTCGGTCATGGACTGGGCGGCGCGGCCGCCAAGAGGGAAAGAGAGGGTGCATGGTAGCGGAGCCACGCACAGGCGGCGCGTAGGATTTACGCCCGCCCGCACGGGCCGCCAAGCACAGGCCGGCCGGGGCCGCGTGAAATTAATATCAAACAGGCCTCCAGCGCTTTGACATCAAGCGCTTCAAGCTACATATTTAGTAGCAATAGGCACTGACCCTCTCGACACGCGTGGTGCCATCCGCACAATGGCCCTCCGTCCCAACCCTTGCACCGCACCGCCTGCCCATGAGCGACCACACCACGTTTGACACCATCATCATCGGCGGAGGCACCGCCGGCGCCCTGCTGTGCAACCGCCTGAGCGCCGACGGCCGCCACCGCGTGCTGCTGATCGAAGCAGGCCGCAAGGACGACTACCACTGGATCCATATCCCCGTCGGCTATCTCTACTGCATCGGCAACCCGCGCACCGACTGGCTCTACAACACCGAGCCCGACGCGGGCCTGAACGGCCGCACCCTGCGCTACCCGCGCGGCAAGACGCTGGGCGGCTGCAGCAGCATCAACGGCATGATCTACATGCGCGGCCAGGCGCGCGACTACGACCAGTGGGCCGAGCTGACCGGCGACGCCAGCTGGCGCTGGGAGAACGCCCTGCCCTACTTCCGCCGCCACGAGGACCACTGGCGCCTGGACCAGCCCGATGGCGTGAATGAAAATTTCAAGCGCCTGCACGGCAACAAGGCCACGGGCAGCTCCGGCGAGTGGCGCGTGGAAAAGCAGCGCCTGCGCTGGGACGTGCTGGACGCCTTCGCCCAGGCCGCGCAGCAGGCCGGCATCCCCGCCACCGACGATTTCAACGGCGGCAGCAACGAGGGCGTGGGCTACTTCGAGGTCAACCAGAAAAGCGGCTGGCGCTGGAACACCGCCAAGGCCTTCCTGCGGCCCACCTGCTACGGCCGCCCCAACTTCGAGATGTGGACCAGCGCGCAGGCCGCCAAGCTCCTCATCGAGACGCAGCCCGACGGCAGCAAGCGCTGCACGGGCGTGTTGGTGTGGGACGGGCATGAGATGGTCACGGCCCGCGCCACGGGCGAGGTCATCCTGAGCGCCGGTGCCGTCAACTCGCCGCAGCTGCTGCAGCTCTCGGGCATCGGCCCCTCCGCGCTGCTGCGCCAGCACGGCATCGACGTGGTGCACGACCTGCCCGGCGTGGGCGCCAACCTGCAGGACCATCTGCAGATCCGCGCGGTGTTCAAGGTGGGCGGCGTGCCCACGCTCAACACCATGGCCAGCTCGCTCTGGGGCAAGGCCAAGATCGGGCTCGAATACGCGACCAAACGCAGCGGCCCCATGAGCATGGCGCCCTCGCAGCTGGGCGCCTTCACGCGCAGCAGCGCCGACCAGCCCTGGCCGAACATCGAGTACCACGTGCAGCCGCTGTCGCTCGACGCGTTTGGCGAGCCGCTGCACAGCTTTCCGGCCTTCACGGCCAGCGTGTGCAACCTCAACCCCACGAGCCGGGGCACGGTGAACATCAAGAACGCCGACTTCAAGGCCGCACCGGCCATCGCGCCCAACTACCTGAGCACCGCCGAAGACCGCCAGGTGGCGGCCGACAGCCTGCGCGTCACGCGCCGCATCGTGGCCCAGCCCGCGCTGGCCAAGTACCGGCCCGAGGAATGGAAGCCCGGCGTGCAGTTCGAGAGCGACGAGGACCTGGCGCGCCTGGCCGGCGACATCGCCACCACCATCTTCCACCCCGTGGGCACGACGAAGATGGGGCGGGATGATGACCCGATGGCCGTGCTGGACTCGCAACTGCGCGTGCGCGGCATTGCGGGCCTGCGGGTGGTGGATGCGGGGGCCATGCCCACCATCACCAGCGGCAACACCAACTCGCCCACCCTGATGCTGGCCGAGAAGGCGGCGGAGTGGATCATCCAGGCGCGGCGCACGGCATAGGCGTGGGTACCATCGCGCCCATGTACTCCTCCACCTTCATCTTCGCCACCAAACAGTTCGACGACGCCTTCCACCGCCTGGACGAGGCGATTGCCACCGCCGCCCGCTCCATCGACGGCTACCTGGGCGAGGAATCGTGGGAGGACACGGGCAAGGGCCTGGTGTCCAACGTGTACTACTGGCAGTCGCTCGAGGCCCTGCAGGCATTGATGCAGCACCCCGCCCACCTGAAGGCCAAGGCGGCGCAAGCGCAGTGGCTCAACGGCTACCAGGTCGTGATTGCGCAGGTGCTGCGCACCTATGGCGACGACAAGCTGGCCGGGCTGCTGCCCACGGCGGGCCTGTTCGTGCAGGGCGCGGCAGCGCACTGATATGGATCCCGCCCACGCGCGGGCCCCACGGCCGCGGCGCGGTCAGCGGATTCCCCCGACATACCGGGGCACCTCGGGCGCGGGCTCCGGCGGGGGCGGCGCCATGCGCTGGCGCACCGCCTGGGTGGCCACATCCAGCAAGGGGCGGCGCGGGGCGGCCGGTGGCGCGGCATGGATGGCCTGGTCCAGGCGGTCCGCCCATTCGGTGAGTTCGGGCGCGTTGTCCTCCTGCGCGCGCTGGCGCGCGAACCGCACGATCTCCAGCGCGTACTCGGCGTTGGCCGCCATCCACTCGGTGTCGGTCACGCGCCCCGTCTTGCGGCGCAGCAGCACATGCAGGTGGGCGGCAATGGCGAGCTTGTCGGAATCGGGCATGGTCGGCTCCTTACTGCATTTCAGTCATCCATTGCGCTGCGCACAACCCGCGGCGAATGAAACCGGTGCGGCCCAGGCGCGGGCCGCCGCGCTGGCTGCGCCCCCCGGCCCGCATTGCGCGGCGGTGCGAGAGCGGGGGAAGGCCCGCAGGGCCTCGGGAGAGCGGGCTTCATTCAGCCGCCCAGGTGTTCGCGGTGCTGGGCGATGTCGAGCCCGGTCTGCTCGCTCTGCGCATCCACGCGCACGCCCATCGCAAAATTGATGATCCACAGCAGCGCGGCCGTCACCACCAGGCTGTAGGCCATCACGGCGCCCACCCCGATGGCCTGGGTGAGCAGGCTGCCCTGCACGCCCCCCACGGTCTTGCTAGCCAGCACCCCCGTGAGCAGCGAGCCCACGATGCCGCCAATGCCATGCACGCCAAACACATCCAGCGAATCGTCGGCACGCAGCAGGCGCTTGAGCCCCGTGGCCCCCCAGTAGCACGCCAGCCCGGCCACCAGGCCAATCACCACCGCCGAGCGCAGCGTGACGAAGCCTGCGGCGGGCGTGATCGCCACGAGCCCCGCGACCAGACCCGAGCACAGCCCCAGCAGCGAAGGGCGCCCGCGCACCACCCACTCGCCCAGCATCCAGGACAGCGCACCAGCGGCGGCGGCCAGGTGCGTGACCGCCATGGCCAGGCCCGCCCGGCCATCGGCCGCCACGGCCGAGCCCGCGTTGAAGCCGAACCAGCCCACCCACAGCAGGCCCGCGCCCGCCATGGTGAGCCCCAGGTTGTAGGGCTCGAAGGGCTCGCGGCCATAGCCCGTGCGGCGGCCCAGGAACCACGCGCACACCAGCCCCGCCACGCCCGCGTTCACGTGCACCACGGAGCCCCCGGCGAAATCCAGCGCGCCCATCCGCGCCAGCCAGCCCCCCGGCTCCCACACCCAGTGCGCCACCGGGGCATAGACCAGCAAGGTCCACAGGCCGATGAAGATCAGCATGGCGGAAAACCGCATGCGCTCGACGAACGCGCCCACCAGGAGCGCGGCCGTGATGATGGCGAAGGTGAGCTGGAACATGGCGTACACCGATTCGGGAATGTGCGGCGCGACATGGCTCACGGCGAGCTTGCCGCCCGCCAGGTCGAAGTCCAGCCCCGTGAACCCCGCGCGCTCCCAGCCGCCCACCCAGGCGTTGCCGGGCGTGAACGCCAGCGAGTAGCCCGCCCCGAACCACAGCAGGCTGACCAGCGCCGCGATGGCGACCACGCTGGCCATGGTATTGAGCACATTCTTCTTGCGCACCATGCCCGCGTAGAACAGGGCAATGCCGGGCAGCGTCATCAGCAGCACGAGCGCCGTGGAGGTCATCATCCAGGCGGTGTCCGCCGCGCTGACGGCGCCGTGCGCCACCAGGCCAGGGCGCGCCAGGGGCGCGGCGGGGGCCGCCGCCACCTCGGGCACGGCCTGCGCCAGCGCGCTGGCGCACAGCCCCAGACCCAACGACACGACCGCGATGAACCGGTGGTTGACTGCCCGCATGAAGGCTCCCTTTCGCAAATTGTTACAAGCGCATTGCATGAGCCGTGCCAACCCGCGAACCCCGATTCGTGGCCCCGCGCGCGGTTTTCCCGCCCCACAACGGGGGCGGGAAACCCCCAATGCACCAGCGGGGTGCAGCCGTTACAGTTGCGGCACTCGAAAGCGCGCTTCGGTGTGCCAAGCGAGGGGCCCGAGGAGACATCCTTTCTACCAATAACCAAATTTCAAGCACCCAACGAGGTGCGTTTTTTTTCAGGCGCTGGCGATCCCAGCGCCTTTTTCTTGCCCGTTCGTCGCCGGGCCCGGTGCGCTGGTCTCTGTATCTGTTCCTAAATCCATAGCAGGCTGGGTGCGAAAATACTGCGATGGAATGGATTTTTATTACCCTGGCCTCGCTGCTCGCGGGCTTCGTGGACGCCATCGTGGGTGGCGGCGGGCTGGTGATGGTGCCGGCGCTGTTCGCGGCTTTTCCGGGGGCGCCACCGGCCACGCTGCTGGGCACCAACAAGGCCGCCTCGGTGTGGGGCACGGCCATGGCCACCTGGCAGTACAGCCGCCGCGTGCAGATCCGCTGGCCGGCGATGCTGCCGGCCGCGGCGGCCGGTTTCGCCGGCTCGTTCGCCGGCGCCTGGGCGGTGACGGTGATGTCGGCCGACTTCCTGCGCAAGCTGCTGCCCCTGGTGCTGCTGGGCGTGCTGGCCTACACGCTGGCCAAGAAGGAACTGGGGCGGCACCATGCGCCGCGCTTCGCGGGCCGCGCCGAAGTGCTGGCGGCCTGCCTGATCGGCGTGCTGATCGGTTTCTACGACGGGTTCTTCGGCCCGGGCACCGGCAGCTTCTTCGTCTTCCTGTTCGTGCGGCTGCTCGGCTACGACTTTCTCAATGCCTCGGCCTCGGCCAAGCTGCTCAATTGCGCCACCAATGTCGCCGCCATCGTGCTGTTTGCCGCCAAGGGCCACGTCTGGTGGCACTTCGCGGTGACGCTGGCCGTGGCCAACGTCGTGGGCAGCCTGCTGGGCACGCACCTGGCGCTCAAGCACGGCACGGGTTTCGTGCGCGGCATCTTCATCGTGGTGGTGAGCACGCTGATCCTCAAGACGGGGTACGACGCGTTTCTTCGGTAACCCCCTGAGTCGCCTTCGGCGCCTTCCCCCTGAAGGGGGACGCCCCCAGCGCGGCGGGGCGGCCCTTGCGCGGGGGCACTGGTCTGGCTCGCACCGGTAGCGCCGACCTCGCCCTGTAGACGGAGCCGTAGCGCCTGCGTCCGGTTGGGGACACCGCTCTAAACCTGTTGTGAATTGGCACACAACGGGGCTTTGAGGGTTGTCCGCAGGCCCAAGGAAAAAATTCGCATATTTATAATCGTTACTACTTGATGACGGCAGGCTTCGCGTTTCGCGATGCCTGTGCATCCGATCCACCAGCCTCCGGCCTGCTACCCGCATGCCGGATTTTTTGTACCTGAAATACCCCCGACAGGACCCATCCCATGAAATTGTTCAAGGCTGTTGCCACCGCCCTCGCGCTCTGCGCCGCATTCGCCGCCCAGGCCCGCACGCTGGACGAGGTCAAGAAGGACGGCAAGATCCTCATCGCGACCGAGGGGCAGTTCGCTCCGTTCAATTTCTTCAACGGCACCACGCTGACCGGCTTCGAGGTGGAGACGGCCGAACTGGTGGCCAAGAAGATGGGCCTCGCGATCCAGTGGAAGACCCTGGGTTTCGATGCGCTGCTCACCGGCCTGCGCCAGGACCGCTGGGACCTGGTGATCGCCTCGCACGGCATCACCGAAGAGCGCGCCAAGGCCGTCACCTTCACCGACCCGCACTACTGCTCGGGCGGCATGATCATCGCCATGGATCCCGCCATCAAGAGCGCCAAGGACCTGGCGGGCAAGGTGGTGGCCGTGCAGACCGGCACCAGCTACCTCGAGAACGTGCAGAAGGTCTCGTCCATCAAGGAAATGAAGAACTTCCCCACCGACGTGGATGCCCGCAGCGCGCTGAACTCGCGCCGCGTGGACGCCTGGGTGACCGACCGCTTCGTGGCCAAGGCCGTGGCAGAAAAGAACCCCGGCGCCGGCTTCAAGCTCGGCGACATGCTGTTCATCGAGCGCATCGCCGCCGCCGTGGCCAAGGGCAACAGCTCGCTGGCCGCCGGCTGGAACAAGGCGCTGGCCGAAGTCATGGCCGACGGCAGCTATGCCGCGCTGTCCAAGAAGTATTTCAACGAAGACGTCCGCTGCCAGTAAGCACGACCCGCATGTAGTCACAGGGGTCTTTTTCATGCTCACCGCCTTTTGGCCGCAGCGCTGGAGCCGCCAGCAGCGCAGCAACGCCACGCTCGTCTCGGCCGTCATCCTGATGGTGCTGGTGCTGGCACTGCTCGGCAAGCTGCTGTCCTTCCTGCCCGAGCCCATCGGCCCCAACGCCCAGGCGTTCTCCGACGGCGCGCGCACCACCCTGTGGCTCACGCTGATCAGCGGCAGCGTCGGGCTGGTGCTGGGAACCGCCGCCGCGCTCGCCCGCACCGCGCGTTTTGCCGCCGTGCGCTGGGTGGCCAGCTTCTACATCTGGGTCATCCGCGGCACGCCGCTGCTGGTGCAGATCCTGTTCGTGTACTTCGCGCTGCCGGTGCTGGTGCCGGGCCTGAACCTGCCCGACTTCGCGGCCGCCGTGCTGGCGCTGGGCCTGAACGTGGGCGCCTACAACGCCGAGGCCATCCGCGCCGGGCTGCTGGCCGTGCCGCGCGGCCAGACCGAGGCCGCCAAGGCCCTGGGCCTGGGCCGCATGCATGTGTTCCTGGACGTGGTGTTTCCACAGGCCTTCAAGATATCGCTGCCGCCGCTGGTCAGCAACTTCGTGGCGCTGCTCAAGGACTCGTCGCTGGCCTACGCCATCGGCGTGGTGGAGCTGACCAACGTGGGCAACCGCATCCAGTCGGCCACGTTCCAGCCCATTGCCACGCTGTCCACCGTGGCCATCACCTACCTGCTGCTGACCACCCTGGTCACGCAGATCTCGAACGCGGTGGAATACCGCTTCGACGTGGAAGGCCGCAACCAATGACACGCCAGGCCACACCCTTCATCGTGGTGGACCGGGTCTGCAAGTCGTTCGGCGCCCACCAGGTGCTGCGCGATGTGTCCACCGTGTTCAACACCGGCGAGGTCACCGTGATCATCGGCGCCTCGGGCTCCGGCAAGAGCACGCTGCTGCGCGCCATCAACCGGCTCGAACCCCATGACTCCGGCCGCATCACCATCGGCGGCGAGGAAGTCACCGACGACCTGGCCACGCTGCAAAAGCAGCGCAGCGAGGTCGGCATGGTGTTCCAGCAGTTCAACCTGTTCGGCCACATGAGCGTGCTGGACAACGTGACCCTGGCTCCCCGCCGCATCCGCCGCACGCCGCGGGCCCAGGCAAACGAGCAGGCGATGGCCTTGCTGCGCCGCGTGGGCATGCAGGACCACGCGCACAAGTACCCCTGGCAGCTGTCGGGCGGCCAGCAGCAGCGCGTGGCCATCGCCCGCGCGCTGGCGATGCAGCCGCAGGTGATGCTGTTCGACGAGCCCACCTCGGCCCTGGACCCGGAGATGGTGCAGGAGGTGCTCGACGTGATGCGCGAGCTGGCCCGTGGCGGCATGACCATGATCGTGGTGACCCACGAGATGGGCTTCGCCCGCGAGGTGGCCGACCGCGTGATGTTCTTCGACCAGGGGCGCATCGCCCACGACGCCACGCCCGCCGAATTCTTCAACAACCCCGCCAACGACCGAATCCGCGCCTTCATCGGCCGCATGAGCGCCTGAGATCCAGGCCCATGCAATGCCATTACCAGCCCCTACCGGAGTGACCATGAAACTGAACCCCACGTTCCTCGCCCTGCTGGCCGCCGGCCTGTGCAGCCTGCCACCCGCCGCGTTCGCGCAGTCCGCCAAGGACTTCGAAGAGATGCGCAACGAGCTCAAGGCCCTGCGCGCCGAGCTCAACCAGCTCAAGGCCCAGCAGGCCCAGGCGCCTGCCGCGCCCGCCGCGTCGGCATCGGCCTGGAACGACCGCATCGAGGCCGTGGAACTCAAGCAGAAGGACGCCGTGGTGCTGGGCGACATTCCGGGCAGCTTCCGCCTGCCGGGCAGCGAGACCTCGATCCGCGTGTACGGCTTTGCCGAGGCCAACATGGTCAAGGACTTCAAGGGCACGGCGCCCGGCGACACCTTCACCAACCTGATGGAGCAGCCCCTGGGCGACAGCCGCCACGGCAAGAGCAGCCTGACGGCGCAGACCTCGCGCTTCGGCTTCGAGACCTCCACGCCCACCTCCATCGGCACCTTCAACACCAAGATCGAGGCCGACTTCTACGCCTACTGCGGTGCCGAGTGCAACCGCAACCGCCTGCGCCTGCGCCACGCCTACGGCGAGTACGCCGGCTGGCTGATCGGCCAGACCTGGTCGACCTTCATGGACGTGGACAACCTGCCCGAGACCGTGGACTTCAACGGCCCACCCGGCGCCACCTTCCGCCGCCCTGCCCAGGTGCGCTACACCTACAACAACCCGGACCTGGCCAAGTTCCAGTTCGCGGTGGAAGAGCCCACCGACGGCGCCAAGAGCCTGAACTTCGTGGCCCGCGTGGACAAGGCCTTCGACTGGGGCAACATCAACGCCCGCCTGCTCTCGCACGAGCAGCGCGTGGACGGCATCGGCAAGCGCGGCACCGGCTTCGGCCTGGGCGCGGGCTACAAGATCACCGGCACCACCACGCTGATGGCGCAGTACACGCGCCTGGACGGCGACGGCGACGGCGCCTACCTGGTGGGCACCAACTACCCCGTGCTGGACGGCGGCACCGTGCGCCTGGACAAGTCGCACGGCGTGGTGCTGGGCCTGTCCAACGTGTTCAGCGAGAAGCTGCGCGGCACCGTGTCGCTGGGCATGGTCCGCTCGCGCCACAAGCTGGGCGACGCCTACGTGGACGCCTACGGCGCCGAAGGCAACCACAAGCTGTACCAATGGCATGCCGGCATGTACTACCTGCCCATCAAGAACGTGGAGCTGGGCGGCGAGCTGATCGGCGGCCGCCGCACGACGTTCGACGGCCAGCAGGGCGAGATGCTGCGCCTGAACCTGCAGGCACGCTATCTTTTTAATTGACACCCCCTGAGGCGCTGCGCGCCTTCACCCCTCTCTCTACGCGCTGCGCGCCAAGGGAGGGGGACGCCACCGGTGGCCTGGCAGAGCCAGTTCCGCGGCTACCTCGCTGAGGCCGCGCCAGTGCGACGGCAGCAGGTCGTGCGCAGGCGCTGCGAGGAAATCTTCTGCAAGTGGCTGGCCGGGGAACCGACCAGCCCTTTCTTGTTTTGGAGCCTATGAAACCCGAACGTCTGGGCCTGATTGCCCTGCTGGTGGTGACCGTGGTGTGGGGCACCACCTTCCCCGCCATGAAGCTGTTGTCCGCGCACCTCGATGCGCTGCAGATCATCTGGCTGCGGTTCGTGATCGCCCTGGTGGTGCTGGCCCCGCTGTGGTGGGGCATGCGGCGCCACGAGCGGCGGTGGGGCTGCGCGCTGGGGGTCCTGCTGTTCCTGGCGTTCTGGCTGCAGATCGAGGGGCTGGCGCGCACCAGCAGCAACCGCAATGCCTTCGTGACCGGGCTCAATGTGCTGGTGGTGCCATTGATTGCGATGGCGGCGCTGGGGCGCCGCTACGGCTGGCCGCTGTGGGCGGCGTGCGCCCTGGCCTGCACGGGCATGGCGCTGATGTTCCACGAGAACGAGCCCTGGAACCTGGGCGATACGCTGACGCTGGCGAGCACGGTGTTCTACGCCATCTACATCCTGGCGCTGGAGGAGTGCGCGCGCCGCACGGCGGCAAGCCCGCCGCGGGCCACGCGCATGGCGGCCGCGCAGGCGACCGTCATGGCGCTGGCTTCCACGTTCATGCTGCTGGGCCAGGGCGGCGGCATGGGCTGGCTGCACACCGCCGCGCAGTTGCCCGCCGATGCCTGGGTGGCGCTGCTGTACCTGGGCCTGCTGGCCAGCGTGGTGGTGGTCACGCTGCAGGCCTGGGGCCAGCAGCGGGTGGACGCCATGCGCAGCGCCATCGTGTTCGGGCTGGAGCCGGTATTCGCCGCGCTCACCGCCTGGGCCCTGCTCGGCGAGCGGCTGGGATGGGCGGGCCTGGGCGGCGCGGCGCTGATCGTGGCGGCGCTGGTGTTCAGCCAGCTTCAGCCACCGCCAGCGCGGGCGGCGGCGGCCTGAGGGCGGCCCGGCATCGGCCAGCGCCCAGCGCAGGCACCGGGTTCATTTCAAGAATGGCCGGCACCGCGATTCGATGCCGGATTGGGCTCCAGCGCCTATCTGTATTGCGCTAACAGCTATTGTTTTTATATCAAGGCGCCGCCACGGGCACATCCGCCGCCTTGCGCGGCTTGCCAATGGGAGCGCCGGCCTGGCCCTTTTGCACCGCCGCGATGTCTTCCTCGCTCGGGTAGTCCCCCATCAGCCAGTAGTCGAATACGCGGCGCGCGATGGGCGCCGCATGGGCCGCGCCAAACCCGGCGTTCTCGACAATCAGCGCCAGCGCTATCGTGGGCTGCTCTGCCGGGGCGAACGCCGCATACAGCGAGTGGTCGCGCTGGTGCTCTTCCAGCGCCTTCGCGTTGTACTTCACGTTCTGGCCCATGGTCACCGCCTGCGCCGTGCCGGTCTTGCCGCCGGAGGTGTACGGCGCCCCGGCAAACACGCGCGTGCCGGTGCCGCCCTTGTTCACGGCGACCATGGCATTGCGCACGATGTCCACGTTCCGGGGCAGATACCCCAGGTCTTCGCCGGGCGGCTGCACGATCTCGGTGACGACGCCCGTGACCGCGTTCTTCACGGCCTTGGCCATGTGCGGCCGGTAGCGGATGCCGCCGTTGGCCAGCGTGCCCTGCGCCAGCGCGAGCTGCAGCATGGTGAAGTTGTTGTAGCCCTGGCCGATGCCCAGGGACACGGTCTCGCCGGGAAACCAGCGCTTCATGTCCGGGCGCTTGTAGGCATTGCGTTTCCACTCCGTGCTGGGCAGCGTGCCCCGCACTTCGCCATTGAGGTCGATGCCGGTGGACTGCCCAAAGCCCAGCGGCTTCATGAAGTCATGGATGGCATCGACGCCCATGTCCACCGCCAGCGAGTAGAAGTAGGTGTTGCTCGACTGCTGGATGGCGCGGTGCATGTCCACACCGCCCAGCCCGCCCTCGTGGCTGCGGAAGGTGTGGCCGCCGAAGGTGTAGTACCCCGGATCGTTCACCACCAGGCTGGGCGAGCGCTTGCCCAGCTGCAGCGCGGCCAGCGCCATGAAGGGCTTGTAGGTGGAGCCTGGCGGGTACGTACCCCGCAGGGCCCGGTTCAGCAGCGGCTTGTCGATGGATTCGTTGAGCGCGGTCCAGTTCTCCACATCGATGCCTTCGACGAAAAGATTGGGGTCGAACGTGGGCTTGCTGACCAGGGCCAGGATCTCGCCGTTGCGCGGGTCGATGGCCACCAGCGCGCCACGGCGGGTGCCGTACAGCTCCTCGATGAGTTTCTGCAGCTTGATGTCGATGGACAGCATCACGCTGTCGCCGGGCGTGGCCGCGTGGCTGGAGAGCTTGCGCACCGCCCGCCCGCCCGCCGAGGTCTCCATCTGCTCGACCCCGGTGGCGCCGTGCAGCGCGGACTCGAAGCTCTGCTCGATCCCCAGCTTGCCGATGTATTCCGTGCCCCGGTAGTTGGCCTCGTCCTCGGAATCCTGGATGCGCGCCTTCTCGCTCTGGTTGATGCGGCCGATGTAGCCGATGGCATGGCTGGCCACGTCGCCCAGCGGGTAGTTGCGAAACAGGCGCGCCTTGATGTCCACCCCCGGGAAGCGGTAGCGCTGGGCCGTGAAGCGGGCCACTTCCTGGTCGGTCAGGCGCGTGCGGATGGGCAGCGATTCGAAGTTGCGCGACTCTTCCATGAGCCGCTTGAAGCGGCGGCGGTCGCGGCTCTGGATCTCCACCACCTTGGACAGCTCGTCGATGGTGTCGTCGAGCGTTCCCGCCCGCGAGGGCGTGATCTCCAGCGTATAGGCCGAATAGTTGGTGGCCAGCACCACGCCGTTGCGGTCCAGGATGAGGCCCCGGTTGGGCACGATGGGCACCACCGCCGTGCGGTTGCTCTCGGCCTGCGCCGCAAGGTCTTCGTGCCGGACCACCTGCAGGAACACCAGCCGGGCCGCGATGAGGCAGAACGCACAGAACACCAGGGCGCCGACGATCAGCGCCCGCACGCGAAAGCGCGAGGCATCGGCCTCGCTGCTGCGCACCTCGGTCATGCGGCAGCTCCATCGCGCCACGCCCCGAAGGCGTGCGCTGAAACCGGCGCGCGCCCGTCCCCCGGCCCGCAGCGCTGCGGGACAAGGGGGATGCGGCGCGGGCGCTCAGGAGGTTGCTTCATGGCTACAGAGGCCGGTTCTGGTCGCGGTCGGGAGGCCGGCGCTGCGGCGCCAGCAGCACCCAGCTGGCCAGCGGCCAGAGCAGGGCTTCGAGCACCGGCGCCAGAAAGCTCCACAGGCCCGGGAATATGCCCCCGGACGCCATCCGCAGCAAGAGCTCGATGGCATGGGCCAGAGCGAACAGGGGAAGCACCTGCAGGGCCTGCGACGGCACGCTGAACCACAGCAGGCGGCGGTGGATGGCGATGGCGCCAAACGACAGCACGGTGTAGGACAGCGCGTGCTGGCCCAGCAGCGCCGACTGGCTCACATCCATGCACAGGCCCAGCACGAAAGCCACGCCCATGCCAATGCGCAGGGGCTGGTGCACGCCCCAGAAGACCAGCAGCACCATCAGGACATCCGGCGTCCAGACAATGCGGCCCAGCGGCAGCATGTTGATGGCCAGCCCCGCAGCGAGGCTGGCGACGATGAAGACCGGATTGACCGGAAGCAGCAGCGGCTCGCCGCGCGGCATGATCATCGCGCACCTCCCCGCGGCAGCCACGGGCCATCGCGCAGGACGCGCGGCCCCACAAGGGCCATGGCAGGCACAGGCGATGCCCTCATCCCTTGCGCCCCCCGCGTTTCGCTGGCGCCGGGTGCGCGGGCTCCGGCCGCGGCAGCTCGTTGTCGGTCAGCGGCTTGAGCACCACCACATGGCGGGCGCCCTGCACCTGGGCCAGGGGCACGCAGTAGATGCGCGCGAAGGCGGAATCGGCCCTGCGCTCCACGCGCACCACCCGCGCCACGGGGAGCCCCGACGGGTACAGGCCATCCACGCCGCTGGTGGTCAGCAGATCGTCCTCCCGCACATCGGCGTTGGCGGGCATGAAGCGCAGCTCCATGCCGCCGCCATGCCCGGCCACCGGATCCCCATAGGCGACACCCCGCGCACCCGTGCGAATGTTGAGGACCGGAATGGCCTGGTCGCGGTCCACCAGCAGCGTGACCTCGCTCACGAGCGGAAAGACACGCGTCACCTGGCCGAGCACGCCCGCCTCATCCATCACGGGCGCGCCCATCTCCACGCCGCCCATCTGCCCCCGGTCGATGACCACGCGGCGCGTGTAGGGGTCGGCGGTGTCATAGATCACCTCGGCGGCCTGCGCGGGCGTCTCCAGGCGGCCGCGCAGCGCGAGCAGTTGCCGCAGCCGCTCGTTCTCCAGGGCCAGCTGCTCCGCCTGGTTGGCGCGCTGGCCCATCACGGTCATTTTCTTGCGCGCGGCGTCCAGTTCCTGCTGCGCGGTCTGCAGCGACTGGAAGTACCCGGAACCATGGCTTGCGAACTCCACCGGCTTGAGCATCAGCCACTGCACCGGGTAGAGCACGGTGGCAACCGCCTGGCGGAACGGCCCCGTGAGCTGGAAACGTGCATCGGCCACCATGAGGAACAGCGCCAGCGCGCTATAGACGGCCAGGCGCGAAAGGGCCGAAGGGCCCTGTTTGAAGAAAGGCGGAGCGCTGCGCTCGAGGGTACCCAGTGGCATCGTGCGCAGCGGTCAGGATCTGTCGCGTGGAGCCGGGGCCACGGACGCATGCTCAAAAAGCATTGGAGCGGGTGCAATCATGCAGTTCAGAGCGCAAAAAAAGTGCCTGCAGCATACAGGCCCGGGGGCTTACTCGCTCGTGAAAATGCTGCCCAGGCGGTCCATGCGCTCCAGCGCGATGCCGCAGCCGCGCACCACGCAGGTCAGCGGATCTTCGGCCACCAGCACGGGCAGGCCGGTTTCCTCGGCCAGCAGGCGGTCCAGGTCGCGCAGCAGCGCGCCGCCACCCGTCAGCATCATGCCGCGGTCGGCGATGTCGGCGCCCAGCTCAGGGGGGGTTTGTTCCAGCGCGTTCTTCACGGCGGAGACGATCTGGTTGAGCGGGTCGGTCAGGGCTTCGAGCACTTCATTGCTGGAAATGGTGAAGCTGCGTGGCACGCCTTCGGACAGGTTGCGGCCCTTGACTTCCATCTCGCGCACTTCGGAGCCGGGGAAGGCCGAGCCGATGTTCTTCTTGATGGCTTCTGCGGTGGGCTCGCCGATCAGCATGCCGTAGTTGCGGCGGATGTAGCTGATGATGGCTTCGTCGAACTTGTCGCCGCCCACGCGCACACTGCCCTTGTAGACCATGCCGCCCAGCGAGATCACGCCGACCTCGGTGGTGCCGCCGCCGATGTCCACGACCATGGAGCCCGAGGCTTCGGAGACGGGCAGGCCCGCGCCGATGCCGGCGGCCATGGGTTCCTCGATCAGGTACACCGCCGTGGCGCCGGCCGCTTCGGCCGCGTCCTTGATGGCGCGCCGCTCGACCTGGGTGGAGCCGCAGGGCACGCAGATGATGATGCGCGGGCTGGGGGTGAACAGCGTGCGCGGGTGCACCATCTTGATGAACTGCTTGATCATCTGCTCGGTGATCACGAAGTCGGCGATCACGCCGTCCTTCATGGGCCGGATGGCTTCGATGTTGCCGGGCACCTTGCCCAGCATGGCCTTGGCCTCGTGGCCTACGGCCTGGATGACTTTCTTGCCATGGGGCCCGCCTTCGTGGCGGATGGCGACGACAGAGGGCTCGTCGAGCACAATGCCTTTGTCGCGGGCGAAGATGAGGGTGTTGGCTGTGCCAAGGTCAATGGCAAGGTCGGTGGAGAAATACCGACGGAAAGCTCCGAACATTCAAAAATCCTCTCAGGCACGGCATGCACGTCGGCCTGCCATCGCCGGGTTTACGGGGTCAAATATCGCTTTTTTCGCACAATGACCGGCAGGTAGGAGGGTATTGCGGCAAAGCCGGGATAATACCCCATCCCCTGTGAATAACTCCCTCCGGCGCGGCCCGGATCACAGCTTTACTTCTGGTTTCCCTCAATTCTCCTCCCTATGGCACTGACCCCCCAGGACATCGGCCGCATCGCCAATTTGGCACGGCTTGAGCTGACCCCCTCTGAAAGTGAGCGCATGCTGACCCAGCTCAATGGCTTCTTTGACATCGTGGAACAGATGCGGGCTGTGGATACCTCGGGCATCACGCCCCTGGCGCACCCCGTCGCGGCCATCCAGGACGTGGCCCTGCGGCTGCGCGAGGACGTGGCCAGCGAGCCCAACCAGCGCGAAGCCAACCAGAAGAGCGCCCCCGCCGTGGAGCGTGGCCTGTTCCTCGTCCCCAAAGTGATCGAGTGAGGCGCGCATGAGCACGACAACGACCAAAGCCCTGCACGACCTGGGCGTTTCCGAGCTGGCCTCCGGCCTGCGCGACAAGCAATTCTCCGCCGTCGAAGCCGCCCGGCATTTCCTGGCCCGCGCCAAGGCGCACCAGAACCTGGGCGCCTACGTGGCCCTGAACGAAGACGCCACCCTGGCGCAGGCGCAGGCCGCTGACGCCCGCCTTGCCGCCGGCACGGCGGGCGCGCTGGAAGGCGTGCCGATCGCCCACAAGGACATCTTCGTCACGCGCGACTTCCCCAGCACCGCAGGCTCCAGGATGCTCGCGGGCTACCAGTCTCCGTTCGACGCCACTGTGGTCACCCGCCTGGCCGACGCGGGCGCCGTCACCCTGGGCAAGCTCAACTGCGACGAGTTCGCGATGGGTTCGTCCAATGAAAACTCGGCCGTGGCGCCCGTGGGCTTCGACGCCCCCGCGCCCGTGCGCAACCCCTGGGACACCCACCGCATCCCCGGCGGCTCCTCGGGCGGCAGCGCCGTGGCCGTGGCCGCGCGCCTGGCCCCTGCCGTCACCGGCACCGACACCGGCGGATCCATCCGCCAGCCCGCATCGTTCTGTGGCATCACCGGCATCAAGCCCACCTATGGCCGCGCCAGCCGCTACGGCATGATCGCATTCGCCTCCAGCCTGGACCAGGCCGGCCCCATGGCCCGCAGCGCCGAAGACTGCGCGCTGCTGCTGTCCGCCATGTGCGGCCCCGACCCGGACCGCGATTCGACCAGCCTCGATGTGCCAGCCGAAAACTTCAGCGCCCACCTGAACGGCAGCATCGACGGCCTGCGCATCGGCATCCCCGCCGAGTTCTTTGGCGAGGGCCTGGCGCCCGACGTGCGCGCCGCGGTCGACGGCGCCCTGAAGGAATACGAAAAGCTTGGCGCCAAGCTCGTGCCCATCAGCCTGCCGCGCACCGAGCTCTCCATCCCCGTGTACTACATCATTGCCCCCGCCGAAGCCTCGTCCAACCTCAGCCGCTTCGACGGCGTGAAGTTCGGCCACCGCGCCAAGGACTACGCCGACCTGGTGGACATGTACAAGAAGACCCGCGCCGAAGGTTTTGGCGACGAGGTCAAGCGCCGCATCATGATCGGCGCCTACGTGCTGAGTCACGGCTACTACGACGCCTATTACCTGCAGGCGCAGAAGATCCGCCGCATGATCGCCGACGACTTCCAGAACGCGTTCAAGAGCTGCGACCTCATCGCCGGGCCGGTGGCCCCCACCGTGGCCTGGAAGCTGGGCGAACACGGCAACGACCCGCTGGCCGACTACCTGGCCGACATCTTCACCCTGCCCGGCTCGCTGGCCGGCCTGCCGGGCATGAGCGTGCCCGCCGGCTTTGGCGAAGGCGGCATGCCGGTGGGCCTGCAGCTCATCGGCAACTACTTCCAGGAAGCCCGCCTTCTGAACGCTGCGCACCGCCTGCAGCAAGCCACCGACTTCCACCTCCGCCAACCCGGAGGCCTGTGACATGACGACGACCAGCAAATTGATCCACGGTTATGAAGTCGTCATCGGCTTCGAAACCCACACCCAGCTTGCCACGCAGAGCAAGATCTTCAGCCGCGCGCCCACCGCCTTCGGCGCCGAGCCCAACACCCAGGCCTGCGCGGTGGACCTGGCCCTGCCCGGCACGCTCCCCGTGATGAACCGCGAGGCGGTGGCCTGCGCTATCAAATTAGGACTGGCCCTCGGTTCCCACATTGCGCCAGTGAGTATTTTTGCCCGTAAAAACTACTTCTACCCCGACCTACCCAAGGGCTACCAGATCAGCCAGTTCGAGATCCCGGTGGTGCAGGGCGGCGAGGTGGAATTTTTCCTCGGCGACGAAAAGAAAACCGTGCGCCTGGTCCGCGCCCATCTGGAAGAGGATGCGGGCAAGTCCCTGCACGAAGACTTCGTCGGCCAAAGCGGCATTGACCTGAACCGCGCCGGAACGCCCCTGCTGGAGATCGTGACCGAGCCCGACATGCGCTCGTCCGACGAAGCCGTGGCCTATGCGAAAGAGCTGCACAAGATCGTGACCTGGATCGGCATCTGCGACGGCAACATGCAGGAGGGCAGCTTCCGCTGCGACGCCAACGTGTCCGTGCGCAAGCCCGGCGGGCCGCTGGGCACGCGCCGCGAGATCAAGAACCTGAACTCGTTCAAGTTCATGCAGCAGGCGATCGACTACGAGATCCGCTGGCAGATCGACCAGATCGAGGACGGCCACGCCATCCAGCAGGCCACCGTGCTGTTCGACCCGGACACGGGCGAAACGCGTGCAATGCGGACCAAGGAGGACGCGGCGGACTACCGCTACTTCCCCGACCCGGACCTGCCGCCGCTGCACATTTCGGAGCAATGGGTGCAGGAACAGCGGGCGCTGATGGCCGAATTGCCCCGCACCATGGCCGCGCGCTTCGTGGCCGACTACGGCCTGCCCGAGTACGACGCCACGACGCTCACGCAAAGTCAGGCCATGGCGTCCTACTTTGAAGACTCGGTGAAATTGGCCGGGCCCAAGGAGCAGGAGAAACCGCTCGCCAAAATGGTCGCCAACTGGATGTTGGGTGAGCTGAGCGCCACGCTGAACTCGCGAGGTTTGGACATCACGCAATCGCCGATAGGCCCTGAGCTTTTGGGCATGCACGTCCACTTTGTGTTTAATCAGAAGGTCTCCAACCCAAAAGCCCTGTTCAAAGCACTGTTGGAAGCGGAGTTCAAATCTTTCGACAATCTCGCCGAACAAATCGGCGAATTGGTGAAGGCCAGAGATCTGGCGCCTATGAACGACTCCGGCGCGCTGGAGAAAATCATCGACGAAGTCATCGCCGCCAACCCCGACAACGTAGCCCAGTTCCGCGCGGGCAAGGACAAGGCGTTCAATGCGCTGGTCGGCCAGATCATGAAAGCCAGCAAGGGCAAGGCCAACCCGCAGCAGGTCAATGATCTGCTGCGCGCAAAGCTGGGCAGCTGACGCCTGACCGGCCTGCCCTGCGGGGCAAAGGCACAGTAAAAAAACAAAAGGGGCCGCAGGGCCCCTTTTGTTTTTACTTCCCCAGCCCGGCCCTAGGGCACGCGCGCCGCCGGTGCGCCAACGGGGGGAACGGCACTGGCCGAGCCCATGGCGGGAGGCACACGCTGCGCGTCCCACAGCTTGCGCAGATGGGCCAGCTCCGCATCGAACCGCGCGTGCACGCGCCGCTTTTCCTGGTCCTGGCCGGCAATGAACCGCTGCTGCTCGGCAACGCTGTCATCGACTTCACCGATCTTGCGGCGCAGCGTCATGGGTGCCTTGTTGGGGTCCTTCTTGTAGAACTCCATTTCCACATCCAGCTTCTTGCGCTCCGCTTTCAGCTCGGCAATGCGCTTTTCGGCGGTGGCGGTCACATCGTCCACCAGCTGGATCGCGGCCGCGCGCTCCACATCGTGGGCCGCCTTGTCGGGGTAGCGCGTCACCAGCACGCGTTCGCGCCGGCGCTCCTCCACCACGCGGGCCCGCTCCTCGGCATCCTTGCGGTTCTGGGCGTCCTGGGCCGCACGCTCCAGCTCGGTGAGCGACGGCCCGATCTGCCGGCGCGTGATGCCCGAGGGGCTCAGCTCGCGCTGCTCCCGGTCCAGGCATTCGGGAATGGGCCGGTCGGCCGTCAGCCGGCGCCCACTGCGGTCCACACAGGTATAGATGCTGCCGGGCGCACCCTGGGGCTGTGCCGAGGCCAGCTCAGCGCCCAGGGTGACCAGCAGAACACCGCCCATGATCCACGCCGACTTGCTCAAATCATCTACCCTTCGTTGACGCCATACCGCTGGCGGTAGGCCAGCACTTTCTCATGATGGGAGCGCATCCCCTCTTCCCCGTTGTGCGAGAGGTACAGCAATAAGTCTGCCAGTCGGGCAATGGCGCACACCTGCATGCCCAGTTGCCCGCGAACGTACTGCACCGCGCTGTGGTCCACATCCTGGCCATTCTCCGTGGCTTTTTCCTGCCGGTCCAGCGCTATGGCCACCGCGTGGGGCGTGGCGCCCGCGGCGCGGATGATGGCGATCGATTCGCGGGCGGCGGTCCCGGCCGACATGACGTCGTCCACGATCAGCACCCGCCCCTTGAGCGGGGCGCCCACGAGCGTGCCGCCCTCGCCGTGGTCCTTGGCCTCCTTGCGGTTGTAGGCAAAAGGCACGTTGCGCCCCAGCCGGGCCAGCTCCACCGCGACCGTGGCCGCCAGGGGAATGCCCTTGTAGGCCGGGCCAAAAACCATGTCGAATTCGATGCCGCTGGCCAGCAGGGCTTTTGCATAGAATTCCGCCAGCCGTCCCATCTTGCGGCCGTCGTCGAACAACCCTGCATTGAAGAAGTAGGGGCTCAGGCGCCCCGCCTTGGTCTTGAATTCACCGAACCGCAGCACGCCTGATTCGACGGCAAACCGTACAAAATCCTGCGCGAGCTGGCCCTGCTCTGAGGTTTGCGCGCCAACATCCACCATGGGGAAATCCTTGTTCAAGTTAACCAGCCTCAATCTCAATGGCATCCGCTCGGCCACCAGCAAAGGCGTGGAAAGCTGGATGGCAGCCACGCGGCCGGATTGTATTTGCGTGCAGGAAGTGAAGGCCCAGGCGGCCGACATGGCCAACCGCTTCGAGCGCCTGGCCGGCCTGCAGGGTCACTTCCACTTTGCCCAGAAAAAGGGCTATTCCGGCGTGGGCATCTATACCCGGCATGAACCCTCTGATGTAGTCATTGGCTATGGGTCGCCAGAGTTCGATACAGAAGGCCGCTACGTGGAACTGCGCTTTGACACGCCGGCCCGCAAGCTGTCCATCATCAGCGCCTATTTTCCCAGCGGCTCGTCCGGCGAGGAACGCCAGCTGGCCAAGTTCCGCTTCCTCGCCGAGTTCCATCCCCATCTGATGAAAGTCAAGGGCGAACGCGACTTCATCCTGTGCGGCGACATCAACATTGCGCACCAGCAAATCGACCTCAAAAACTGGCGCAGCAACCAGAAAAACAGTGGTTTTTTGCCCGAAGAGCGGGCCTGGATGACAAAGTTGTTGCACACAACTGATGAAGGCGGCGGCATCATAGACGTTTACCGCCAGTTACAACCTACCGCCACCGACACCGCCTACACGTGGTGGAGCAACCGGGGGCAGGCGTATGCCAACAACGTGGGCTGGCGGCTGGATTACCACCTTGCCACCCCCGCGATCGCGGCGCTGGCACGTGCTGAATCCATCTACAAAGGTGAGAAATTCTCGGACCACGCGCCCATCACGGTGGACTATGACTTCAGCCTTTGACGATGCCCGCCTCTGACCATTGATGCCCGACACCGCTGCCTCCACCGCCCCCCCGCCCCATGGTTTTCGCCCCGTCAACGCGGAATCCTTGTGGAAGCAGCTCTCCACTCCCCACCCCACCGTCGGCAAAGCGCGGCACCTGGGCGAGGCGCTGATCCATGCCGGCATGGTGTCACCCTCGGCCCTGCAAGACGGCCTGCAGACCCAGCAGCAGGAGCGCAGCGGCGGGCAGCACCGGCTGATCGGACAGATTCTGGTGGAGGATGGCGTCCTGACCCAGGAGCAGTTGCGCCAGGTCATTGCCGCGTGGCTGGGCGAGTACACCGTGCACCCCGGCGACATCACGCCCGAGGCGGCGGCCCTGGCCCTGGTGCCCCGGGCGATGGCCGAACGTGAATCCGTGCTGCCGCTGATCGCCCGCGAGGATGCGCTGGTACTGCTGATGGCCGACCCGCTCGATCGCGTGCTGCTGGACGAACTGCGGTTTCTCACGCAGCGCCGGCTCATTCCGCTGCAGGCCGCGCCAGGCACGCTGATGCCCGCCATCCACCGCGCCTACCGCACCCAGCCTGGCGGCGCCTCTGACGCCACCACCGCCGCCCGCGCCACCTCGCGCGAGCTGGCCGCCAACCTGGGCAGCACCGTCCCGGACACGGACTCCGAGCAGGCCGACGTGATCAGCGAGTCGGACAACACCCTGGTGCGGCTCATCAACTCGGTGATCGACGAAGCCATCCACCACCGCGCGTCCGACATCCACATCGAGACCGAGCCCGCTCCGCAGAACGTGCGCATCCGCCTGCGCATCGACGGCGACCTCACGCCCTACCTGGAGCTGCCCGCGCGCTACCGCTTCGCGATGGTGGCGCGCATCAAGATCATGGCGGGCATGGACATCTCCGAGCACCGCAAGCCCCAGGACGGCAAGATCGACTTCGCCCGCTTCGGCGGCCCGCCGGTGGAGCTGCGCGTGGTCACCGTGCCCACCTCGCGCGGGCTGGAGGACGTGGTGCTGCGCCTGCTGGCGGGCGCCAAGCCGCTGCCTCTGGAGAACATCGGCCTGAGCCCGCCCAACCTGCAGGCCCTGCGGGCGGTGGTGCAGAAAAGCTATGGCTTGGTGCTGGTGTGCGGCCCCACGGGCTGCGGCAAGACGACCACATTGCACTCGGTGGTGCGCGACATCAACACCGCCGGCCGCAAGATCTGGACGGCCGAAGACCCCATCGAGATCACCCAGGAAGGGCTGCGCCAGGTGCAGGTGAACCCGCGCATCGGCTGGACCTTTGCCGCCGCCATGCGCACCTTTTTGCGCGCCGACCCGGACGTGATCATGATCGGCGAGATGCGCGACGAGGAAACCGCGCGCATCGCCATCGAGGCTTCGCTGACGGGGCACCTGGTGCTGTCCACCCTGCACACCAACTCGGCGCCCGAGAGCATTGCGCGGCTGCTGGAGATGGGCCTGGACCCGTTCAACTTCTCCGATTCGCTGCTCGCCATCCTGGCCCAGCGCCTGGTGCGCCGCCTGTGCACGGCCTGCCGCGCGCCGCGTGTGGCCGACCACGACACGCTGCTGGGCCTGGCATCGCAGTACCTGGACAGCGGCACCCACAACACCCCCGAGGCCCGCGCGGCACAGGTGGCGCGCTGGCGCCAGCAGCACGGTGGCGCACAGGGCGAGCTGCGCCTGTGGCGCCATGTGGGCTGCACGCAATGCGAAGGCCATGGCTACCACGGCCGCCTGGGCATCCATGAGCTGATGCTGAGCGACGAGACCATTCGCCAGCACATCCGCCACCGCGCCCCCGCGTCGGACATCCGCCATTCGGCACTGGCCGCGGGCATGCTGACGCTGCGCCAGGACGGCATCGAGAAGGTGCTGCAGGGGTTGACCGACATGTCGGAAGTGGTCGCGGCGACCAACCTGTGAGGCGGGCACACCGCCGGTGGTGCCTGCCGCCGGTTTTTTAGCAAAAATGGGCTCTAGCGCTTATCTGGAAAGCGCCAGCAGCTATCAATAAATGAGTCCTTCCGAAAGGAGGAACTCGCCCACCGGCTTGCGCGCACCGCCGCCTCAGCGATCCAGCTCGTGGTGAAACACCTTGGCAATGATCTGCCAGCGCCCGTCCACATGGATCAGGGTCAGCAGGTCGGTGAAGTGCTTGGGCAGGATGGCGCATTCGACCTTGGCCAGGGCCGTCACCGGCCCGGCAAATTCAATCGACAGGATGCGCTCCTGCACCGTCTCGCCCCGGCTGGCGGGCGAGGGGCGCTGGTCCACGATGGGGAAATACGCCTCCATGCGCAGGATCACCGCAGGCTCGGTCGTGGCGCAGGCATAGACCGCCTGCGGGTGGAACACGCGGCGCAGGCGCTGTGTATCGCTGTGGCACAGGCCGTCGAAATATTCCTGCAGCACGGCGGCGACTGCGTCGAAGCGCGGGTCACTCATGGCGCATTCCCTGCGGCGGCCACCCGGGCACGCTGGCGCCGCACGGTCACCGTCTCACCGGCCACACCCCAGTTGTCGGTCTCGACCTCGTCGATCACGACAAAGGTGGTGGCGGGCTCCTTGTTCAGAACGCGCACCAGCAAATCGGTCGCACCCTGGATCAGTGCGGCCTTTTGCGCACTGCTGACCCCTTCGCGCGTCACTTTGATGTTGATGTAAGGCATGGCGTGTTCCTTGTGGATGGATGAATGAACGGCGTCTCAGCCCAGCAACCCTTCGGCCCGCATCGCGGCCTGCACGGCGGGGCGCGCGGCCACGCGGCGCATGAACGCCTGCAGATGGGCCAGGTCGCTGATGTCCAGCTTCACGAACTTGGTCCAGCCCAGCACCACAAAAAGATAAGCGTCGGCCGCCGTGAAGTGCTCGCCCGTCAGGTAGTTGCCGTCCTGCAGTTGCGCGTCCAGCCACTCCATCTTCTTGCGCAGCAGGGCGGCCAGCGCGGCCTTGGCGTTGTCGTCCAGCCCGGCGTGGAACAGGGGCGTGAAGGACTTGTGCAGCTCGGTGCTGACGTAGTTCTGCCACTCCATCACCCGGTAGCGCGCCCGCGTGCCGGCGGCCGGCATCAGTTGCGTGGCCTGGGCCTGGTCGGCGATGTATTGCGCAATGACCGGGCCTTCGGTGAGGCGGGAGCCGTCGTCCAGCTCCAGCACGGGCACCTGGCCTTTGGGGTTGATCCCATGGAAATCCTGTCCGTCGGCCGTCTGGTGGCGCGCGGTATCGACCTTCTCCAGCGCAAACGGCAAGCCACATTCCAGCAGCAGGATGTGGGGCGACAAGGAGCAGGCGGCGGGGGAAAAGTACAGCTTCATGGGGAGGCCTTGGGGGCGTGGTGGAAAGGTGAAGCGATGGTATTGGCGATGTAAACAGCAATAAACTAGGCACCAGTAATTTCACTGATTACATGAAGTAATAAACAAGACATGGCGCGCCAATTCGACGACCTGAAGCTGGGCAGCATCGAGCTGTTCTGCCTGACCGCGCAGTGGCAAAGCTTCACGGCCGCCGCCCAGGCGGCCGGGCTGACGGCGGCGGCGGTGAGCCGATCCGTGGCACGCATGGAGGCGCGCCTGGGCGTGCGCCTGTTCCAGCGCACGACACGCCAGGTGCGGCTGACCGACGCTGGCAAGCGCTACTACGAGCAATGCCGCCAGGCGCTGGGGCAGCTGGCCGAGGCGGAGCGCGAACTGTCAGGCCAGCAGCAAAGCCCGGCAGGCCTGGTCCGCTTCAGCCTGCCCACGTCCTACGGGCACTGCCGCATCCTGCCGCTGCTGCCCGCATTTGCGCAGGCCTACCCCGACGTGGAGCTGGAGCTGCAGTTGAGCAACCGCAACGTGGACTTCACCGAGGAAGGCTTTGACCTGGCCGTGCGCGGTCGCGCGCCCATCGAGTCGGGGCTGGTGGCGCGCAAGCTGGAGGACGCCGCCCTGGTGGTGGTCGCCGCCCCGGCGTATCTGTCGCGTCGCGGCACGCCGCACGAAACGGCCGACCTGGCGGCGCACGAGTGCATCCAGTTCGTGCTGCCCAGCAGCGGCCAGGCGGTGCCATGGATACTGCGCGACGCGGCCGGGCGCAATGTGGAGGTGCCCACCCAAGGCCGCCTGCGCTGCGCCGACGACATCCTGGGCCCCGTGACCCTGGCGCGTGCCGGCGCGGGGCTGCTGCAGACCTACCGGTTCATTGTGGAGGCCGATCTGCACAGCGGCGCCTTGCGGGAGGTGCTGCCCGCACATGCCGGTGCCTCCCGCCCGTTTTCGCTGCTGTACCCCGCCAACCGGCACATGCCGCTGCGCGCGCGGGTGCTGGTGGATTTCCTTGTCGATCGGCTGGCGCGGGCTTGAGCCTCTCCCGACTGCCGTGCGCCACGGCCTGCAAAAATACCCACCACCACCTCACCCACCATGCTCCACTACCTCACCATCCCCGTCACCGCGTTCCAGCAAAACTGCTCCCTCGTCTGGTGCGACGCCACCCACAAAGCCGCCGTGATCGACCCCGGCGGCGACCTGGAGGTGCTGCTCGCTGAAATAAAACGTCTTAACCTCACGCTCGAACAGATCTGGCTCACCCACGCCCACATCGACCACGCCGGCGGCACGGGCGAGCTGGCCCAGCGGCTTTCGCTGCCCATCGTGGGCCCCCACCCGGGCGACCAGTTCTGGATCGACGGCCTGCCGCAGCAGAGCGCGATGTTTGGTTTTCCGCCCGCGCAGCACTTCACACCCACGCGCTGGCTGCACGATGGCGACCAGGTGCAGATCGGCAACGAGACGCTGAACGTGCGCCACTGCCCGGGGCACACGCCGGGGCATGTGGTGTTCCACGCGCCGCAGATCGACCGCGCGTTTGTGGGCGACGTGCTGTTCGCAGGCAGCATCGGCCGCACGGACTTCCCGCAGGGCAACCACCAGCAGCTCATCGACAGCATCACGCAGCGCCTGTGGCCGATGGGAGATCAGACGGTGTTCATTCCCGGCCACGGCCCCGAGAGCACGTTCGGGCGGGAGCGCCAGAGCAATCCGTACGTGGGCAATACCTGACCTGGGCCGTTTCGCTGCCAGCGGACTTCGCCCAGGATGCAGTGGCGCAACGGCTACTACCTGGTGACGCCTGCCATGGCGGCGCCGGCGCGCAGCGAGCATGTCGACAAGGACGTGAAGTTCTCGGGACGTGCCCCGCCACGCAGGTCTACGATTTCGCCCTATGCCCCCCGCCCACAGGCACGGGACCGGAAGGCGCTGCTACGGCGCATCTGGTGCATGCCCAGGCCAGCCGCCATCAGCGACAACAGGATCAGCCCCCACTCGCTCAGGGTGGGAATGGAAGCTGGGCCTGACGTGCCGGGGATCGCAGCCAGCAACACCGGTGCGAACGGGTCTTCAATCACCCCCGCATCGGCTGTATTGCCATCGCCCATGCCGTTGTCGGTGATCGCGTACGCCACAGTCAACCGGTCTGCACTCAGCGTTGCACCGGTCATTGGATACCAGCTGCTGGCGGCCCCCGCGCTGGCAGGCCCATACTTCATCAGCTGCACCCCGGCAGGAAGTGCGTGGGGGTAGGTGATTCGCACCGTCAGCGTGTTGCCCGCGCAGCCTGTGGAGCGGAAGCGAAACATCCCGGCGGGCGTGCTGGCGTTGGCTGGCAGGCCTGAAGGCACCGCGCTGCTGAACCCCGTGGCGGTGGTATCGAGCGCGCAGCCTGGCGCGCCGCCACTGATCGCTACCGACCCCACACCCGTGCCCACGCTCCCCCCTCCGCCCGGCCCGCCACCCACCAGAACGGACACCATGGCGCTGTATGTCTGCACTGCAGGGGCAGAAGTTGCATAAAGCTCGACGCTGGCGTCAGAGCTGCCGCTGCCCCCTGTAGCCAGGACCCTGCCGTCAGCGAGCAGGGTGGCTCGGTGGTTGACGCGCCCGGTGTTCAGGCTGCCCGTGGCGCTCCAAGTGGCGGTGGCCGGGTCGTAGAGCTCAGAGCTGGCGAAATCGCCGCTGCTTCCGCCCGCGAGGAGGACCTTGCCACTGGGCAGCAGGGCGGCCGTGTGACCTGTGCGGGTGCGTACCAGACTGCCCGCGGCGCTCCAGGTATTTGCGCCAGGGTCGTAGAGTTCTGCATCGGCCGGCATGCCACTGACGCCCCGCCCCCCCGCGACGATGACCTTGCCGTCGGGCAGCAGGGTGGCCGTGTGGGAATAGCGCCAGGTGGCCATGCCGCCCGCGGGGCTCCAGGCGTTGGATGCGGGGTCGTAGAGTTCAGTGCTTGAGAGCATGCCGACGCTGGTGTATCCACCTGCGACAAGCACTTTGCCATTGGGCAGAAGGGAGGCCGTGTGATAAATGTGCTCATCGGCCATGTTGCCTGTGACACTCCACTGGTTCGTCTCGGGATCGTAGAGCTCGCCTTTGGTGAAGACGCTGCCAGCGCCCTCACCTCCCACGACAAGCACCTTGCCATTGGCCAGCAGAGTGGCCGTGCGGTTGTAGCGAGCGACGGCGAGGGTGCCGGCAGCACTCCATGTGCCAGCGACGGGATCGTAAAGTTCTGCGCTGGCAAGCGCACCGCCGTTCGCGACCCCTGAAGTGACCAGTACCTTGCCGCTGGGCAGCACGGTGGCGGTGTGAAAAGTGCGCCCGGTGATCATGCTGCCCGTGGGGCTCCAGCTATCTGTGGCGGGGTTGTACCGTTCAGCGCTTGCAAGAAAACCCCCGCCACCGCCGAACCCGCCGGTGACGAGCACCTCACCACTGCGCAGCAAAGTGGAGGTGTGGACACTGCGCCCGCCAATCATGCTGCCGGTAGCCCTCCAGGCGCCAGGGCCTACTTCGTATCGCTCGGCACTTGCGAGGTAGCCGCCAGTATTCCACCCGCCTACAACGAGCACTCTACCGTTGGACAGCAGGGAGGCCGTGTGGCTGACCCGGCCGGTGGCCAGGCTGCTGGTAGTGTCCCAGGTGCCGGTAGCGGGGTCGTAGAGCTCAGCGCTAGCGAGGTAAGTGCTGCCATCTCCTCCGGCAACAAGCACTTTGCCGCTGTGCAGCAACGTGGCGGTTTGAGAACTGCGCTTGTTGGCCAGGTTGCCAGTGGTGCTCCACGTGCCTGTGGCCGGGTCGTACAGCTCGGCACTGGAGCGCGCGCCGTTGCCTCCCCCACCAGCCACCAGCACTTTGCCACTGGGCAGCAGGGTGGCGGTGTGACTGATACGCGGTGTGGTCATAGTGCCTGTGGCGCTCCATGTGCCAGTGACCGGGTCGTAAAGTTCAGCGGTGGCAAGGTAGCCAACGTCCGCGTTGTTCCCCCCCGCGACGAGTACCTTGCCGTTGGGCAACAACGTGGCAGTGTGGGCGTCGCGCGTGGTGACCATGGTGCCCGTGGTGCTCCACTGGCCGGTGGCCGGGTCGTAGACCTCTGCGCCATTCCCCGCGACAAGCACTTTGCCATTGGCCAGCAGGGTGGCGGTGTGGAACAAACGTGCGCCGGACATGCTGCCCGTGGCGCTCCAACTGCCTGTGCCAAGGTCGTAGAGTTCGGCGCCGGCAAGCGCGCCGCGGCTCCCTGCTCCACCGGAAACCAGCACCTTGCCATTGGGCAGCAGGGTGGCGGTGTGGTACGCGCGCCCAGCATTTAGATTTCCTTTGGCGCTCCAGGTGCCTGCGACCGGGTCATACAACTCGGTGCTGGCAAGGTTGCTGCTGCTGTAGGCCCAGCCCCCCGCAATCAGCACGGTGCCATCGGGCAGGACCGTTGCGGTATGGGCTTTGCGTGCGGTAGCCAGGCTGCCGCTGCCAGCCCAGGTGTTGGTCTGCGCCTGCACAACACCTGACAGCAGCACCATGGCCAACGCGACGGTGCAGCGCAAAAGCGCCCCCGGGACGGAGCGGCGGATCATCGCCATGGCCCCGCAACGGGAGCCAGGCGTCTGGTAAATCCGGGACAGCGAACGCCGGATCTGATGAATGCGAAATAAGACCGCTGTGCACTGGGCTTGCAATGGCTTCACTGGAACCGTCTTCCCTGAATGAGTCTTTGGGGGGAGAAGGCGCCGAATGAAAGCCAGTACCTCCTGGCTGGAGTGAGCGCGAGACGAACATCGCTGACCAGCTATCGCATCCTAGGAGGGTCAACCACATCCAGATTGACTGGGAGTTTCAGACAAATTGACTGTGCGTATCAAAATCTGCGTGCGGGCATGCCCGACGTGGCACAACATCCTCCGGCGGCTTGCCTGGGCACGGGCCCATGCGACGCCCCCAAGCATCCACGGCATCCTGATGGTGCTCCAGCGCGGCCCCGCGAGATCGTCAATCCCTGTTTGCAACTGCCTATCTCTGTCAGCAACACCCCACCAGGTCGTCATGATGGACCCCGTGAGCAACCTGGACCTGCTGTTCACGGAGGTTCGGAGCCTGGGCCTCACGTTGTCACAACAGTGGCCGATGGGAGATCAGACGGTGTTCATTCCCGGCCACGGGCCCGGGAGCACGTTCGGGCGGGAGCGCCAGAGCAATCCCTACGTGGGCGGGACCTGAGCCCCGCTGGACAGCCCCGCGGCGGCGCGCGGCCCGTGGCCCGGCTTGCATGCCGTGCCGTGCCGACGGAAGTCTTGGTGTTTTGGATGTTTTTGGCCGCCAGCGCCTATCCATCAAGCGCCAATAGCTACTATATTAATAGCATAACCAGCCCCACCACAGGCGCCTGGCGTGCCCACCAGGACACACGCCAGACCCCGTGGCGGGGTTGCTTCGCTCGCGCCGTGCTTCGCCGGGATCAGAAGTCGAACGAGGCCGACAGGCGCACGGCGCGCGGCGCGCCCACGTTCACCCGGCCCGCGCCCCAGATGCTCTCGAAATACGCGCGGTTGGCGAGGTTGGTCACCGTGGCGCGCAGCACCACCGGTTGCGCGCCAAGACGCGTGGCGTAGCGGGCGCCCACGTCCAGGGTGGTCCAGGACGGCAGCTTCACGCTGTTGTCGCCCGTGAGCCATTGCGAACCGGTGTGGTTCACGCGGCCGTTCACCGACAGGCCCTGCACGCCGGGAACCGCCCAGTCGGCACCCAGGTTCAGGGTGAGCCGGGGCACGCCGAACTGCGCGCGGCCCTGGTTCACGCCCTTGTTCGTCCGGGTCTGGTCGGCCTCGGTGTAGGCCACGCCGCCCAGCAGGGAAAGCGCCGGAGCCCACTGCCCGAACACGTTCCACTCCACGCCCCGGTTGCGCTGCTCGCCGTCGAGCACCTGGCGGTTGTCTTGCTCGATCAGGGCGGGCTTGCTGATCTGGAACAGGCTCACGGTCTGCGTCAGGCTGCCGCTCACCCACTTCACGCCGACCTCCACCTGCTTGCTCTTGTACGGCGCGAAGGTCTGGCCTTCGTTGGCATAGGGCGCCTTCACGGTCGTGCCCGCGCTCAGGCCTTCCACGTAGTTGCCGTACAGCGCAACGGTCTCGCCCCAGGGCTTGGCCACCACACCCACCAGCGGCGTCACGGCGCTCTCCTTGTACTTGTTGAGCTTTTGGTGCACCCGCTGCGCGCGCAGGCCCAGGGTGAGCTGCACCTGGTCGTCGGCGAACGACAGCGTGTCGACCGCGCTCAGCGCCGTCATCGCGTCATCGTTCATCTTGCCGTAGGTCGATGCCGCCGCCCCGGCCGGCATGGTGATGGGCGTGGGGTGGTAGATGTTGCTGTTGATGGGCGCCGTGCCGTTGCCGCGGCTGCCGCCTTCGTAATTCATCACGTTGGCGGCCAGGGTCAGCCTGTGCGCCACGGCGCCGGTGCCGAACTGGCCGCGCAGGCCCAGCTCGGCCGTGGTGGTGCCGTACTCGCCCCAGGAGTTGTAGGCCGTGCCCGTGGCGTTGCCCGAGGCCGCGTTCGCCGCCGTCCACACCGGGCGGGTGCCGAAGATGAAGCCGTCGTAGGAATGCTCGGCCTTGCCCGCCGAGGCAAACGCCGTCCAGCCCGCGTTGATCTTCGCCTGGCCGCGCACGATGAGGCCCTGGGTCTGCGTGTTGCTGTACACGCCCTCGCCGTAGAAGAAGTTGGTGGAGCCGTCGGGCGCCTTGGGCACCGTGGTCCAGCCCGCGATGATGGGCTGCATGGGCGAGCCCTTGCGCACCTTGTTCCTGAGCGAATAGGCATCGGCCTCCACGTTCCAGCCCTCACCCTGGTAGTCCAGCGCCAGGTGGCCGATCTCGCGCGCCTTGGTCTGGTGGTCGAGCCAGGTCTCGCCGCCCGACAGCACGCCATTGACGCGCACGCCCAGGCGCTGTTCCCCGCCGAAGCGGCGCGACACGTCGGCGTGCACGCCCACGTTGGATTGGGACGAATAGGTGGTGGTCACGCGCGTGAGCGGCTCCTTGCCCGCGCGCTTGGGCACGAGGTTGATCGCGCCGCCCACGTCGCCCGCGGGGGGCAGGCCCATCATCATGGCGCCGGGGCCCTTGAGCACCTCCACGCGCTCGAACATCTCGGTGGGCGTGTTCTGCTCGGGCGCCAGGCCATAGGCACCGTTGATGGCCAGCGAGCCGGCGCCCACGCCGAAGCCCCGGATGATGAAGTTCTCGACGATGTGGCCTTCGTTGGTGGTGGTGCGCACCGAAGGGTCGTTCTTGAGCACCGCGCCCACGGTCTGCGCCTGCTGGTCGGCGATGCCTTCGGCGGTGTAGCCCGTCATGTTGAACGGCGTGTCCATGACCCCCACGTTGCCGAGCACGCCCAGCCGCGTGCCCCTGGCGACCTGGCCGCCCGGGGCCGCGGCTGGCAGGCTGTCGGGAGTCTCGGCGGCCGCATTCACCGTGACTTCCCGCAGCAGCGTGGCGGACGGGGCGGGCGCGTTCTGCTGCGCCAGGGCCGCGCCGGCACCCGCCAGCAAGGTCCACGCGCAGGCCTGGGCGACCTGGCGCAAGGCAAAAGGATGTGCCCGGGGGACACCCGGGGATGGGCGGCGAGTCTGCATAGAAGTCCTGAATCAAAAACGAAGGAGAAGGGAGTCCGCCTCGCCAACGGATTGCAAACAGAAATGAATGCGATTTCACTCAGGGCGCGCAGTGGCTCCGCGAGGAAGCCATCCAGGCGCGGTGCCCGGAACGTGTTGCAAGGCGTGCCGGCTGGTTCCACCCGGCATGGGAGCGATGATTTCACGCAGCCCGCCGCCCTGTGTTTGCACGCCCAACAAAGACGTTTGCCGCGGCCCCGCCAGGGCCGCCGTGGAACGGGCCTTGCCAGGACCGGGGGAGCCGCGAGGCGGCCCGGCGGGCTTCAGACCCTCACTCGCGCCAGCTTGGGCGGCATGCCAAAGCGCTTGCGGTAGGCCGTGGCGAAGTTGGCGGCGCTGTTGTAGCCCGCCACCAGCGCCGCCTGGCCCACGGTCAGGCCCTCCTGCTCCAGGGCCTTGCGGGCGCGCTGCAGGCGGCTTTCGCGCACGAAGTCGAACACCGTCGTGCCGTACACCGCCCGAAAGTGCCGCTGCAGCGTGTTCGCGTTGGTGCCGGCCTGGCGCGCCAGGGCATCGAGCGACAGGTCCATGGCCCCTTCGGTCTGCAGGAAGGCATGCAGCGCCCGCATGCGCCGGTGCTCGTGGGGCAGCAGCCGCAGCCCGGTGGGCGCGGGAGCAGGTGCCGGCGCGGGCCCGGGGGCGTGCTGCGCCAGGCTGCCCAGCGCCTCGCCCACCAGCTCCAGCGCGCGGCTCTCCAGGTACAGGTGCAGCAGCAGGGGGCTCAGGTCCGGCGCATGGGTGATCTGCTCGGCCAGGGCGGCGATGCGCGCCGAGGGCTGCCAGTGGTGCATGGCCAGGTGCTGGCGGCGGAAGGCCTCGATGGCGCCGGAGGCCGACGGGCCGGCCACCTGCTCCAGCCATTCGCCGCCCAGGCCCACGCTCACCCGGCGCGCATACGCGCCCTTGCGGGCGCGGCGCTCGAAGCGCTCCGGCTCCGCCACCGACACCAGCAGGGCGCGCGGCAGGCTGGCCAGGCCTGCATCGTGGGACTGGCGGGCGTGGTCCGCCGCGCTCGACAGCGCCACGCGGCGCGGCCCATAGCTCACGTCCACCGAGCCCTCCAGCAGCACCACGATGCGCAGGCCCGTCTCCATCTCGCCGCTGGCCGTGAAATCCTGCGCATCGGCCGCATCGTCCGCGTGCAGGTGCAGGCCCGGACGCAGCACGCGCAGGCGCTGCAGATGGCGCTGCAGCGACGCCTGCATGCCGTCCGACGCGGGCGCGGCGGACAGCACACTCAAGGGGCTGACGACAGACATGGGCAGGCAGGTGTGACGGCGAAAAAGCGGCAGGGGCAGCGGACGGCAATGCACCACGGCGCGTGGAACCCGGGGCCTGGCGTTTGCGCAAAGGTTTTTCTCCGCTTGGCAAACACGGCGGGCACCGCGGCATGGGATGCTAGCAAGTCGGCATAATAAATGCAAATGATTCTCAATATTGGCCATTGAACCGGCCGCCGCCGATGGCCGCCCGCACACCGTCCCTCCCATGCCCCTGATCCGTTTTTGCCCTTGGGCGCCACTGGCGGCCCTGCTCTGCGCCCTGGTCCTGGGTGCCTCGCCCACGCGCGCGCAGGGGGGCACGCAGACCGTGACCGACCTGGCGGGCCGCGCCGTCACCCTGCCGGCCAAGGTGGAGCGCATCCTGCTGGGCGAAGGCCGGCTGCTGCCCGCGCTGGGCGTGTTCGAGCGCGACGACGTGGCCCGCCGCCTGGTGGGCATGATGGGCGACTACGAGACGCTGGATGCCGCCGGCTATGCGCAGTGGCGCGGCCGTTTCCCGCAGATCGACAAGGTGCCGCGCGTGGGCCGCAACAGCAGCGGCAGCTTCAGCGACGAACAGGCCATCGCGCTGCGTCCGCAGGTCGCCATCCTGGGGCTGGCAGGTGGCCACGGCCCGAGCAAGAACGACCGCGAAACGCTGGCCCGCCTGGAGGCGGCCGGCGTGGCCGTGGTGTTCGTCGACTTCCGCCACGACCCGCTCCGCAACACGGCGCGCAGCATGGAGCTGCTGGGCGCCGTGCTGGGCAAGCGCCAGGAGGCCCAGGCGTTCAACACCTATTGGCGGGCCCAGCTCGACCGCGTGGAAGCCCGCCTGCGCACCCTGCCGGCCGGCACGCGGCACCCCGGCGTGTTCCTGGAGAACCGCGTGGGCCTGGCCGATGAATGCTGCGCCACCATGGTCGGCCTGGTGGGCGTGCTGCTGGATGCCGCCGGGGCTCAGAATGTGGCGCGCGGTCGCATTCCGGGCGAGCACGGCACGCTCAACCCCGAATTCCTGATCGCCACGCAGCCCCAGCTGTACATCGGCACCGGCATCGGCAGCATGGCCACGGCCGAGAAATCCCCCCTGCGCATCGTGCTGGGCGCCGACGCCACGCCCGAGGCCGCCCGCGCCTCGCTGGCGCGCGCCACGCAGCGCCGGGGCATCGCCCAGCTGCAGGCCGTGCAGCAGCCCGGCCGCGCGCATGCCATCTGGCACCACTACTACAACTCGCCCTTCAACGTCGTGGCGGTGCAGGTGTTCGCCAAATGGCTGCACCCCGAGCTGTTTGCAGACCTGGACCCGCGCGACACCCTGCAGACGATGTTCACCCGCTTCCAGCCCATCCCGCTGACGGGCGTGTACTGGACCAGCCTCTGATGCGCTCCATGCCCATGCCCAGCGACACCCGCCGCCGCGCGCTGCTGGCCTCTGGTGCCAGCCTGTGGCTGGCGGGCTGCGCCAGCGGCGCGCCAGAGGCGTCCCTGCTGCAGGCGGGCCCCGCGCGGCTGCCGGACACGCGCCAGCTGGACCTGCGCGACCCGGCGAGCGGCCGCGTCTGGCGCATCTGGGTGCAGCAGCCCGCCGGCCCCGCGCCCGCCACCGGACACCCCGTGCTGTATGTGCTCGACGGCAATGCCGCCTTTGCGCTCGCGGCCCAGCTGGCCCGCAATGAGGCCGCGCGCCCCGCGCAGATGCGCGCGGACAGCGCCATCGTCGTGGGCATCGGCCACCCCGGCGATGCCGTGGTCCACCCCGCGCAACGCCAGCGCGACTACACGCCGCCCGCGCCCGGCCGCTCGGCCACGCCCGAGGCCGGCGGCGCGGACATCCTGCTCGACTTCATCGCGCGCGAGCTGCAGCCGCGCGTGGCGCGGGCGTTTGCCATCGACCCGCAGCGCCAGGCGTTGAGCGGGCACTCGTTCGGCGGCCTGCTGGTGCTGCACGCGCTGTTCACGCGCCCCGCGTTGTTCACCCGGTATGCGGCCACCAGCCCGTCGGTGTGGTGGAACGGCGCGCAGGTGCTGCAGACGGCATCGCAGTTCATGCAGGCGCACGCGACGGCGCCGCGCCCCTTCCGGGCCCGGCTGCAGCTGCGCGTGGGCAGCCTGGAGCAGCCCCGGGCCGCTCCCACCGCGGCGCGCGCCGCCGTGCAGCACGAACGCCGCATGATCGAACGCACGCAGGCGCTGGCGGACCAGCTGGAGGCCTTGCACTGGCCCGAACTGCGCGTCCACATGGGCATATTGCCCGGCGTGGACCATGGCGGCGCCATGGCGCCGGGGCTCATCGACGCCCTGGCATGGGCCCAGCAGCCCCGCTGAAAACCGCCGCCCCGCGCCATGGAACCCTCTCGCACCCCACACGCCCAGCCCCGGAACTGCCTTCGTTGAACCCCGCCGCCCCGTCTCCCTTGCCGCAGCCCCTGGACGCGGCCCGCGCTGGTTCGCTGGCGCGGCGCTACCAGCACTTCGTGCGCCTGCGCCTGCTGCTGCTGGCCGCCCTGCTCGCCGTGCTGTGCGCCAGCGTGGTGGCCGACATCGCGCTCGGCCCCTCCACCTTCGCGTTCGCCGACGTGCTGCGGGGCCTGTTCGCCCCCGCCAGCCTGCCGCAGGCGCAGCAGGTCATCCTGTGGGAAGTGCGCCTGCCCTACGCGGTGATGGCCGTGCTGGTGGGCGCCAGCCTGGGCCTGGCGGGGGCCGAGATGCAGACCGCGCTCAACAACCCGCTGGCCAGCCCGTTCACGCTCGGGGTGTCGGCGGCGGCGGCCGTGGGCGCTTCGGCCGCCGTGGTCACGGGCTTCACGCTCGTGGCCTGGGGCGAGAACCTGGCCGTGCCGCTGTGCGCCTTCGCGGGCGCGGCCAGCGCCACGGCGCTGATCCAGTTGCTGGCCTGGCGCCAGGGCGCCACGGTGGACACCGTGGTGCTGTTCGGCATCGCGCTGCTGTTCAGCTTCGAGGCCCTGCTGTGGCTGCTGCAGTTCATCGCCGACAGCAACGCGCTGCAGCAGATCGTGTTCTGGACCATGGGCAGCCTGGGCCGCGCCACCTGGACCAAGATCGGCATCGTGGGCACCGTGCTCGCGCTGTGCATGCTCTGGTCGGCGCGCCAGGCCTGGGCCCTCACGGCGCTGCGCGCGGGCGAGGACCAGGCGCGCAGCTTCGGCATCGGGGTGGAGCGGCTGCGCCTGGTCACGCTGCTGCGCGTGAGCCTGCTGGCGGCCACCGCCCTGTCGTTCGTGGGCACCATCGGCTTCGTGGGCCTGGTGGGGCCGCACATCGCGCGCATGCTGCTGGGCGAGGACCACCGCTACTACCTGCCCGGCAGCGCGCTGGCCGGGGCGCTGATGCTGTCGCTGGCCTCCATCCTCAGCAAGGCGCTGGTGCCCGGCGTGGTGCTGCCCATCGGCATCATCACCGCGCTGGTGGGCGTGCCGCTGTTCATGGTGCTGGTGCTGCGCCAGAGAAGGGCCACATGAAGCACCCCCTGAGCCGCTGCGCGTCTTCCCCCTCTCCCACATTGCTGCGCGACGCGGGAGGAGGACGCCCCCAGCGCGGCGGGGCGGCCCTTGCGCGGGGGCGCTGGCCCGGGCCGCGTCAGTTTCATTGGCTGCCGAGGGTGCGTAGCGCCATGGAGGCTTGATATGACAACCGGCCTGACCCTCGAACAACTCACCGCCGGCTACCCCGGCCGGCCCGTGCTGCAGGGCGTGGACCTGCCTGCCGTGCCCGCCGGCACGCTGGTGGCCGTGGTGGGGCCCAACGCGGTGGGCAAGTCCACGCTGCTCAAGGCCGTGGCCGGGCTGCGGCCGGCGCAGGGCCGCGTGTGGCTCGAGGGCACGGACCTGGCCACCCTGCTGCCCCGCGAGCGCCTGCGCCGCGTGGGCTACCTGCCGCAGGCGCTGCCCCAGAGCACCTCGCTCGTGGCCTACGAGACCTGGCACAGCGCCCTGCGCGCCGGGCGCAGCGACTGGAGCGCCGCCCGGCGCGAGGCGGCCATCGAATCCGTCGTGGCATCGCTGGGGCTGCAGGCGCTGGCGCTGCGCCGGCTCGATGAACTCTCGGGCGGGCAGCGCCAGATGGTGGGACTGGCGCAGGCCATCGTGCGCGCGCCGCGCCTGCTGCTGCTGGACGAGCCCACCAGCGCGCTCGACCTGCGCTGGCAGCTGCAGGTGCTGCAGGCCGTGCGCGACCTGGTGCAGCAGCAGGGCACCGTGGGCCTGGTGGCCGTGCACGACCTGAACCTGGCGCTGCGCTTTTGCCAGCAGGTGCTGGTGCTGGGCGGCGGCGGCGTGCTGGCCGCCGGCGCGCCGGCCCCGCTGCTGACCCCCGCGCTGCTGCGGCGCGCCTATGGCGTCCAGGCCCGCGTGGAGCGCTGCTCGCAAGGCAACCTGCTGGTGCTGGCCGACGCCGCGCTGCCGCTGGATGCCGCTTCTTCCATGACCACAACCAGCCCCTTCCCATGATGCGACGCCAGGGCCATGTGCCCACGCCCGACGCCAGCCGCTACCTGCAGCGCCTGTGCTACCACTTCACGCGCAAGATCACCGTGACGTATGACGAGCACCAGGGCCAGGCCCACTTTCCCTGGGGCCTGTGCCTGCTGCGGGCCGATGGCGCGGCGCTGCACTTCGACTGCAGCGCCGACGACCAGGCCAGCCTGGACCGGGTGCAGTTCGCGATCGACTCGCACGTGGAGCTGTTCTCGCGCAAGAGCCCCATGGCCGTGGACTGGCAGCCCGTGCAAACCGTCAGCGCGCCGGCGGCTGGCACGGCGCCCCCCGCCCCTTAAGCCCCAATTGCGGCCCGCCTGCCGCCCACATCGGACGATGGGCAGCGCAGGCGCTTCCTAGAATGTGACATTTTGTTATCGCGCCGCACCGGTGCCCGAACACCGGCGAGGCCCCTGCCCGCCATGGCACATTCCGCATCCGCCCGCCCCGAGCCCCGCCCGCCCCGCCCGTTCGCCATCCCGCAGCGCGGCTCCAGCCTGGCGGGCAAGGCCTACTGGGCCATGGTGCAGCGCGTGGCGCTCACGGCGGCGGCCATCGACGGCGGCTACATCGTGCTGTTCCTGTGGCTGGGGTCGCTGCCGCTGGCGGCCGTCAACCTGGTGAGCATCGCGATGTACCTGGGAGCCTACCGGCTCATCCAGTCGCGCTACAACGCGGCCGCGCTGGCGCTGATCTGGCTGGAGGTGGTGGGCCACGCGGCACTGGGCTCGCTGCTCATCGGCTGGAACAGCGGCTTTCACTACTACCTGCTGCTGTTCATTCCGGCCATCGTGATCGCCAACACGCGCGGCTTCGCGGCGCCCATGGTGATCGCGCTGCTGGCGTACTACCTGGGCCTGCAGGTGCTGTGCGACCACCTGGGGCCGCTGGCCCCCCTGCCGCCCCTGAGCGTGAAGATCGTCAACTGGATCCACATCTGCCTGGTGTTCGCGATGTCGGCGGCGCTGGCGGCGTTCTACCGCCGCACCATCCTCATCGCCGAGGGCCGGCTGCGCAAGCAGGCCACGCTGGACCCGCTGACCGGCCTGAACAACCGCAGCCACTTCGAGGCGCTGGCCGCCCACGCGCTGGCCCGCGGCCAGCGCGACGGCACGCCCATCGCCCTGCTGCTGTGCGACGTGGACCACTTCAAGCGCGTGAACGACCAGTACGGCCATGCCGTGGGCGACGAGGTGCTGGTGGCCATGGCCCGCACGCTCAGCCAGAGCCTGCGCGAAGGCGACGTGCTCGCCCGCTGGGGCGGCGAGGAGTTCCTGGCGCTGATGCCCGCCAGCCCGCTCGACGCCGCCTGCGCCACGGCCGAACGCATCCGCGCCGCGGTGCAAGCAACGCCGATGGAGGTCGGCCCCGCGCCCCTGTCGCTCACCATGTCGTTTGGCGTGGCGCAGGTGCATGGCGCGGACGACCTGCAGGCCGCCATCGTGCGCGCCGACAAGGCGCTCTACGAAGCCAAGCACGCGGGCCGCAACCGCGTGAGCGTGGCCTGAGGCCGACGTCCATGCCGAGCGGGGCAGGGCACAAAAAAGGCAGCTGGCGCTTGATGGACAAGCGCAATAAGCTACCATTTTAATAGCAAAACAACACCAGCACCCGGCCCCGGGGCCGCCCGGCGCCTCAGCCGTTGCGCCGCGCCGCCTCGTACAGGCCCTGCACCTTGGGCACGTTCAGCTCCAGCTCATGGATGCGCGCGGGGCCCGAGGGGTGGGTGGACAGGAACGCCAGCCCGCCCTGCTTGCTGCCGCTGGCATTGCCCATCTTCTTCCACAGGCTCACGGCGGCCGAGGGCTGGTAGCCCGCGCGGGCGGCCAGCTCCAGGCCCACCAGGTCGGCCTCGCTCTCGTCCGAGCGGCTGAACTGCAGCGTGAGCAGCTGCCCGCCCAGGCCGGCGGCCGCCTGGCCCAGGTCGCCCAGGCCCAGCAGCTGCGAGCCCAGCCGCAGCGCGAGGTTGGTGCCCTGCGTCTTGGCGATGCGCTCGCGCGCATGTTCGCGCAGCGCATGGGCCATTTCGTGGCCCATGATCATCGCGGCCTCGTCGTCGGTGAGCTTGAGCTGGTCCAGGATGCCGGTGTAGAACGCGATCTTGCCGCCGGGCATGCAGAACGCGTTGATCTGCTGGCTGCCGATGAGATTGACCTCCCAGCGCCACTGCCTGGCGCGGTCGTTCCACGGCGCGGCGTGCGGGATCAGCCGCTTGGCGATGGCGTGCAGGCGCTGCAGCTGCGGGTGCCCCTCGGGCGCCAGCGCGCGCTTGGCCTTGGCCTGCTGCAGCATCTGCTGGTACTGCTGGGCGGCCGAGTTTTCCAGCGTCTCGGCGGGCACCAGCTTGCGCAGGCTGGACGCCGTGCCCACGTCCACCTGCGCGAGCACCGGCGCGGCGGCAGTGGCGCCGGCCGCCAGCAGGAATGCACGGCGCGCCGACCACGGGGACGACGGTGCAACGGAGGGAGCGGGGCAGAAAAGGCACATACAGGCAATCCCTGAAGGAATAATAAGCAGCGCTGGCGCACCACACACCAGGGCTTGTCGCCAGATGGAGGCTGGCAGGCCGGGCTGCAAGGGTGTCGGCGATGATAGACAAAACCTCCGCCCCCCATGTCAGACACATCCACTTCATCCCCCCCCGGCCTCAGCCCCGAAAAGTCCGCGCGCACGCCCTGGCTGCAGACCCTGCGCGTGTACCTGGAGCCCGCCAGCCTGCGCATGCTCACGCTCGGGTTCTCCGCCGGGCTGCCGCTGCTGCTGGTGCTGGGCACGCTGAGCTTTCGCCTGCGCGAGGCGGGCATCGACCGCAGCACCATCGGGTACCTGAGCTGGGTGGGCCTGGCCTACGGTTTCAAGTGGGTGTGGGCGCCGCTGGTGGACCGCATGCCGATCCCGCTGCTCACCCGGGCCTTGGGACGGCGGCGCAGCTGGCTGCTGCTGTCGCAGGCGCTCATCGTGGGCGGACTCATCGGCATGGCGCTGGCCGACCCGCGCCAGACGCTCGGACCCATCGTGTGGTGCGCGCTGGCGGTGGCGTTCGGCTCGGCCACGCAGGACATCGCGCTCGATGCGTTCCGCATCGAATCGGCCGACGCCAATCACCAGGCCGCGCTGGCGGCCTCGTACCAGACAGGCTACCGCCTGGCCATGATCTGGGCCGGTGCGGGCGTGTTGTGGATTGCGGCGCGCTCCGAAGTGGCCCCTGCGGTGGGGCAGGTGGTGGCGCAAGGCGCGGCCGCGTACCAGAACGGCGCCTGGCAGGCAGCCTACCTGGCCATGGCGGCGTCGATGGCGGTGGGCGTGGTCACCGTGCTGTTCTCGCGCGAGCCCGCGCCCGTGCAACTGCCCCCGGCCAGAAACGCGGCCGAGTGGATCCAGGGCGCCATGGTGGAGCCCTTCGCCGACTTCCTGCGCCGCTACGGCTGGCACGCGGCGCTGATCCTGGCGCTCATCGCCGTCTACCGCATCAGCGACGTGGTGATGGGCATCATGGCCAACCCGTTCTACGTGGACATGGGCTTCACCAAGGACGAGGTGGCCGCCGTGACCAAGGTGTACGGCGTGATCATGACGCTGGCGGGCGCCTTCGTGGGCGGCGTGCTGTCGATGCGGTTTGGCGTGATGCGCATCCTGATGCTGGGCGCCATCCTGAGCGCCGCGAGCAACCTGCTGTTCGCCTGGCTGGCGGGCCACGGGCACGACGTGACGGCGCTCATCGCCGTGGTGTCGGCCGACAACCTGGCCAGCGGCATCGCGTCGGCGGCGTTCATCGCCTACCTGTCGAGCCTGACCAACGTGAGCTACTCGGCCACGCAGTACGCGCTGTTCAGCTCCATGATGCTGCTTGCCCCGAAGTTCGTGGCGGGGTTCTCGGGCGACTACGTGAATGCCTTCGGCTACGCGCACTTCTTCACGGCCACCGCGATGCTGGGGTTGCCGGTGCTGGTGCTGGTGTGGCTGGCATCCCGGGTGAAAACAGCCTCTGGCGCTTGATGGCAAGGCGCGAATAGCTATCCAATTTATAGCAATCGCCTGCTTTTCACCCCCGGCGGTTTACCGCAACTTTACGGAGGCTTCAACACGGGGAGACGCCCGCGCGCGAGCATGGGGCCTCTGTCCAGGCCTCCCACTACACTGCCCCCATGAGCTCCCAACTGCTGATGATCGAAGACGACGCCCGCCTCGCGCAGATGGTGGGCGAGTACCTGGGCCAGTCGGGCCTGCAGGTCACGCACCGCGCGGACGGCAAGAGCGGCCTGGCGCAGCTGCAGGGGCCGGACGCCGGGCCGTTGCCCGACCTCGTGATCCTGGACCTCATGCTGCCCGACATGGACGGGCTGGAGGTGTGCCGCCGCATCCGCTCGCTGCAGGGCAGCGCGGCGCAGGTGCCGGTGCTCATGCTCACCGCCAAGGGCGACCCCATGGACCGGATCATCGGCCTGGAGCTGGGCGCCGACGACTACCTGCCCAAGCCTTTCGAGCCTCGCGAGTTGCTGGCGCGCATCCGCGCCATCCTGCGGCGCCGCACCGATGGCGGCGGTGCCTCGGCGGCCACGCAGGTGCTGCGGTTCGGCACGCTGGAGATCGACCGCGACGCGCGCACCGTGACCGTGTCCGGCGAGCTGGCCGACCTCACCTCCTACCAGTTCGATTTGCTGGTGGCCCTGGCCGAGCGCGCGGGCCGCGTGCTCACGCGCGACCAGATCATGGAGGCCGTGCGCGGCCGCGAGCTGGAGGCGTTCGACCGCTCCATCGACGTGCACATGGGCCGCATCCGTGCCGCCATCGAGGCCGACGCCAAGAACCCGCGCCGCATCCTCACGGTGCGCGGCGTGGGCTATGTATTCGCGAAACAACAAGACTGACCGGTGGAGCGCGGCCCTGCCACGGCGCGCACCCCGCTTTGCTGAATGTCCCTCTCCACCCCCTTCTCCCGCCGCCTGTATCTGCGCATCTGGCTGGCCGTGGTCGGCGGCATCGCGGTGCTGACGCTGACCGTGGGCTGGGCCTGGCGCATGGCCGAAGAGCAGAAGGCGCAGAACGCGCAGCCTTTTGTGCCGCCGTCGCGCGAGATGGTGCTGCGCGACCCCGCCGGCAACCTGGTGCTGCGCGGCCTGGCCACGCGCCAGCCCAGCGAACCCGGCGAAGGGGCCGAGTTCCATATCGAGTCGGGCACCGGCCAGCCGTTCGTGCTGCAGATGGCGCCCCGCCAGCCGCGCGGCGAACGCGGCGGCCGGCCCGGCGGCCCCAATCAGGGCGACGCGGCTTTCTGGACCCGGCCGCCGTTCGGCTTCCTGTGGCTGCTGGGCATCGTGAGCCTGGCGGTGGCCGTGGGCGTGTACCCCATCATCCGGCGCCTGACCCTGCGGCTGGAGGCGCTGCAGCGCAGCGTGCAGAAGTTCGGCGAGGGCGACCTGTCGGTACGCGTGCCCGAGCAGGGACAGGACGAGGTGGCCGACCTCGCGCGCCAGTTCAACGCCGCCGCCGCGCGCGTGGAAACGCTGGTCAAGTCGCACAAATCCCTGCTGGCCAACGCCTCGCACGAACTGCGCTCGCCGCTCACCCGCATCCGCATGGGCATGGAGCTGATGGGCGGGCAGCAGCCCTCGCCCGCGTTCCGCGAGGAAATCCTGCGCAACATCGCCGAGCTGGACCAACTGGTGGACGAGATCCTGCTGGCCAGCCGCCTCGATGCGCGCGAGGCCGACGTGGGCACCGTGGAGCTGGTGGACCTCATCGGCCTGGCCGCCGAGGAGTGCGCGCGCGTGGATGCCGACCTGGATGTGAGCTCCAGCGCCGACTCCGTGGACGTGCGCGGCGTCTCCAAGCTGCTGCGCCGCGCCATCCGCAACCTGCTGGAAAACGCCCGGCGCTACAGCACGGGCGAGATCACGGTGGTGGTGCACCGCCGCCAGGGCCACGCCGAGGTGCGCGTGTGCGACCGGGGACCAGGCGTGCCAGCCAGCCAGCGCGAACGCATCTTCGAGCCCTTCTACCGCCTGCCGGGCGCCAGCGAGCGCGCGGGGGGCGTGGGCCTGGGGCTGGCCCTGGTGCGCTCCATCGCAGGGCGCCACAACGGCACCGTGCACTGCGAGGACCGCGAGGGCGGCGGCGCCTGCTTCGTGCTGCGCCTGCCGGTCAGCACGGCGGGCGCCAGCGCCATGCCATGACGCCGTAGAGCACGGCCCCCAGCACCAGCACCGAGCCCGCCACGCCCAGCGCCCAGTCAAAACCCTGCGCCTGCGAACCCGCGCGTGCCAGCAGCGCCGCCGCCATGGGCGGCCCCACGATCTGGCCGATGCCATAGAGCGCGGTCATCAGGCCGGTGAAGCCCGCGCCCGCCTGGGGCCACTGGTGGCGCGCCTCCTGCAAGGCAAAAAACGTGATGGCGGTGAACGGCAGCCCCAGCAACAGGCTGCCCAGCGCGAACCCCGCGCGCCCCGGCCAGAGCAGGCCCAGCCCGATGGCCGCCGCCTGCAGCAGGTAGGCCCAGGCCAGCAGCATGCGCCGGTCGCGGGTGGGTGCGATCCGTGTGGAGAGCAGCGCGCCCAGCGCCACGCCCGCGCCGAAGAGCGGCCAGAACAGGTCGGGCCAGACCGATCCGGCGGGCAGCGCCGCGCGTGCGATGACGGGCAGGAAGGTGGCCGTGACGATGTACCCCAGGCCCGCGAGGCCGTAGGCCACGGCCAGGAGGGTCCGCTCGGCCACGGGGCGCGCGGGCGCAGAGGCGCCGCCTGCGGCCCCCGCCGCCCCCGCGGCCGGGGCGTCCACCCCCTGGAACACCGCCCACGCCCCCGCGCACAGCACGGCCGCCAGTGCGCTGAAGGCCGCCCAGCCCGCCGCGGCGCTCCAGCCCGCAGCCACCATGGCGCTGGTGGGCAGGCCGGTGATGACGATGCCCAACCCCGGCCCGCAGAAAATCAGCCCCCCCAGGGCCGGGCGCCCCAGGTGCGCCAGCCGCCCCATGCACCAGTTGGCCGTGCCCAGGAACACCAGCGCGCTGGCCACGCCCGCGAGCAGGCGCAGCAGGGGCCAAAAGGCCGGCCACGGCACGGCCAGCAGCCCCGTGAGCAGCACCGTGGCCACGAGCCCGCCGCGCACGAGCGCCGCGTTGCCGGGCACGCCGCCCAGGCGCCGGCCCAGCCAGGGCAAGGCCATGTAGAGCAGCGCCCCCGCGAGGTAGCCGGCGTAGTTGGCCGTGGCCAGCCAGCTGCCCGTGGCGATGTCCACCACGCCGTCGTGCAGCATCATGGGCAAGAGCGGGGTGAAGGCAAAACGGCCGATGCCCATGGCCGCCGCCAGCGCGGCCATGCCGGCCAGGGCGACCTGCAGGGCCGTGGCGCCGTCAGCGTGCCGGGAGGTGGAAGGGGAAAGAGACGCCGGGTTCACGTTGGGGACATGGGGTTGCCACGGGGAATGCTGTTGCATATCATCTTAGCAAGAGATTGAATTTTTGTAATTCATACTTTTTCATGATGGACAAAGGGCCACCCCCGCTCGACCTCGCCGCTCTCGACATCTTCCGCACCGTGGCGGCGGAGGGCAGCGTCACGCGCGCGGCCGAGCGTTTGCAGCGCGTGCAGTCCAACGTGACCACGCGGGTGCGCCAGCTGGAGTCCGACCTGGGCACCCCGCTGTTCCTGCGCGAGGGCAAGCGCATGGCGCTCACGCCCGAGGGCGAGGTACTGCTGGGCTATGCCGACCGGCTGCTCGCGCTGGCCGAGGAAGCCCGCCAGGCGCTGCACCCGGGGCCGCCCGCCGGCCGCCTGCGCCTGGGGTCGATGGAAAGCACCGCGGCGAGCCGCCTGCCCGCGCCGCTCGCGCGCCTGCACCGCCAGTGGCCCGGCGTGGCGCTGGAGCTCACGACCGCCGCGACCCGCGTGCTCGTGGAACGCCTGCGCGCGCATGCGCTCGATGCGGTGCTGGTGGCCTGGCCGCCGGGCCAGCCCGCCGACCCGGCCCTGGAAACCCGGCCGGTGTTCACCGAAGAGCTGCTGCTGGTCCTGCCCGCCGGCCACCCGCATGCCGCCGGGCCCGACCAGGTGCAGCCCGGTACGCTGGCGGTGTTCGAGCCCGGCTGCACCTACCGCCGCATCGCGCAGGACTGGTTCGCGCCACGGCGCGAGCCCATGCAGCTGCTGGAACTGGGCTCGTACCACGCCATCCTGGCCAGTGTGGCGGGCGGCGGCTGCGCGGGCATCGTGCCGCGCTCGGTGCTCAGCATCTCGCCGAACGCGGCCCTGCTGAGCCAGCAGCCGATCACCACCATCACCACCTTGCTGGCCTGGCGCCAGGGCTACCGCTCGGCCGCGCTCGATGCGCTGCAGCAGGTGCTGGTCGAGTGACCGCCTTCAGCTCGTTTCCCCCTTTGTTTCCCACTTCATTTCCTTCTTTCTTTCACGGAACGTCACCATGCCCGACCGCAGCCTGCGCACCGCCCTCTCCCTTCGCCTGCCCATCGTGCAGGGGCCCATGACCGGTGCCGACACGCCGGCCCTGGCGGCCGCAGTGTCCGCCGCGGGCGGGCTGGGCACGCTGGGCTGCGGCATGCGCTCGCCGGCGGCCATGGCCGAGGCCGCCGCCGAGGTGCGCCGCCGCACCGACCGGCCCTTCGGGCTCAACCTGTTCGTGCAAGACACACCCGCGCCCGATGCCGCCACCGTCGAGCAGGCGCTGGCCCGCGTGGCCCCGCTGTACGCCGAGTTCGGCCTGCAGGCCGCCGTGCCCGCGCGCTGGTGCGAGGACTTCCCTGCGCAATTCGAGGCCCTGGTCGAGGCCCGGCCCGCCGTGGCGAGCTTCACCTTCGGCATCCTCACTGCCGCGCAGGTCGAGCGCCTGCACCACGCGGGCTGCTACGTGATCGGCACCGCCACCACGGTGGCCGAGGCCCTGGCCTGGGCCGACGTGGGGACCGATGCGGTCTGCGCGTCGGGGATGGAGGCCGGGGGCCACCGCGGCACCTTTTTGCCCACGGGCCGGCCGCAGGCCGAAGGGCTTGCCCCCGCGGACGCCACCGTGCGCGCGGGCGTGCCATCGCAGGCCGACTTTGCCGCCGCGATGGTGGGCGCGCTCGCGCTGGTGCCACAGTGCGTGGATGCGCTGCGCCCACGCGGCGTGGCCGTGATCGCGGCGGGCGGCATCATGGATGGGCGCGGCATCGCCGCCGCGCAGGCGCTGGGGGCCGAGGCGGTACAGATGGGCACGGCCTTCCTCGCCTGCGACGAATCGGGCATCGGCCGCGCCTACCGCGACGCCATGGCCCAGGCCATCGCCACCGACACGCGCACCACCCGCGTGTTCTCGGGCCGCCCCGCGCGCGGCATCGTCAACCCCATGCTGCAGCGCCTGCATGCGCACGAGACGGAGGTGCCGGCCTACCCGGTGCAGAACGCCCTCACCGGCGCCCTGCGCCGGGCCAGCGCCGAAGCCGGCCGCGCAGACTACCTGTCCCTGTGGGCCGGCCAGGGCGTCGCCGCGGTGCGCCCCATGCCCGCCGCCGCGCTGGTGGCCGCGCTGGAAGCGGAATGGCGGACGGCGCTGGCCGCGCAGGCAGCGTTGCTGCAAGCGCAGTGACGCTATCCATTCGATAGCTGCTAGCGCTTACTGGACAAGCGCTAGCGGCAATTCAACCAGGATTCTCTGGAGAGTGATCGGGCTTTGCAACACCGTGTACGCCCTGGCTTCGACAGGCTCAGCCCGAACGGGTGGGAGTGATGGAGGCAGTGCGGACGGCCAATCCCGGTCTCTGCAAAGCGCGCGGCCCCGCCAGTGCACCCGTGGAACCGGCTTTGCCGAGCCACCGGGTGCGTCCCCCTCGGGGGATGGCGCGCAGCGCCTCAGGGGGGCTTCACTGCCTCCAGGGCAGTTCGCGCGCAGGCCCCTGGATCACCGGCGGCTGGGCATTGATCTTCTCGCCTGCGAGCACACGTTCGTACATCCGCAGGTAATTGCGCGCCATGCGCTCGGCGCTGAAATGGTCGACCACGTGCTGGTGGCAGGCGCGCGCATCGAAACGGTTGCCACGCACCGCCTCGGCCAGCACGTTCGCCTCGGCCGACAGCACGCCGCAGTGCAGCGGCACCAGCTCGGGCAGCGCGCCATAGGGCGTGGAAAACACCGGGCAGCCGAAGTACAGGCTCTCGATCACCGCCAGCCCGAAGGGTTCGTGCCAGCGCACCGGAAAGATCAGCCCGCGCGATGCGTTGAGCAAGCCCGTCTTCTGCGTGCCGCCCACCATGCCGTGGAAATGGATCTTGCGCGACAGTGTCCAGCGAAAGCCGCGCTTGAAATTGATGCGCGTGCCGCCCAGCACATCCAGCTCCACACCCGCGCGCAGTGCCACCTTGATGGCGCCGCGCACGTTCTTCACGCCCCACGCCGCCTTGCCCAGGAAGTGGTAGCGCGGGCGCGGCGATTGGAAGTCCACCGGGCCGTAGCCGCTCCAGTCCAGGCCGTTGTAGACGAACTCGGTGGAGCCATACCGCGCGGCGTGGTCGCGCGACAGGAACACCGTGTTGAGTGGCAGCGGCTTGGGCTTGCGCGCGTTGCCGTGCTCGGTCACCAGGTACGGCTTGGCCAGCTCGGTACGGGGGTTGAACTGGAAGTGCGTGATGTCCACGCCCTTCGGGATCTGCCCCTCCCACGGCTCGTCCGGGCGGATGGGCAGCACGTCGCCGAAGTCGCAGGTCGAACCCTCGGGCACCAGGTAGCTCACGCGGTGGCCCTGCTGGACGAGTGTCTTGCCCAGGTCCCAGATCACGCGCTCGGTTCCCCCGTAGCCGTAGACGGGGATGGGGGAGTTGTTGACCAGCAGGATGTGCATGAAGAATGCCTCTGTCTCAGTTGTCTATGGCTCTGTGCGAGGCCCGCAACGGTTGAAACCGGCACGGCCCAGTCCCGGGCAGCCGAGCAAGGGCCGCCCCGCAGCGAGGGCTGCGTCCCCCTGCCCGCATTGCACAGCAATGCGAGAGCGGGGGGATGCGGCGAAGCCGCTCAGGGGGGTGTCGCATCTAGAACGGCCGGCCGCAGCCGATGCGGGCACGCCGCTCGTGCAGGGCGGCCAGCAGCAGCGGGCACATGAAAAGATAGAACATGTTGCCGCTGTTGTGGGCCAGGAAGACCTGGGTGAGGCCGAAGCCGATGTACGACAGGGGCACCATCACTCCCACCAAGCACAGGGAAAGCGATTCCTTGTCCATCTTTCCCGCCCCATCGCGGATGCGCCGGGCCGTGGGCCAGAACATCGCCAGCGGAATGCCATAGAACGCCAGCAACAGCAGCACGCCGGGCAGCCCCCGCTTGGCGAAAAGATCCAGGATTTCGTTGTGCGCGTGGCCGAATTCGAGCACCACCGGGTGTGCCAGCCCGGCCGCCACGCGCCGCGCCTTCTCCTCGGCATAGCCCGCGCGGCCCCAGCCGGTCAAAGGCCGGTCCCAGCCCATCTCCCACGCCAGGCCCCAGTGCGCCAGCCGCTGCCCGACCGAGCTGCGGCCATCGCCGTGGTCCTTGTAGGTCTGCACTTCCTGGCGCGCCTCGTCCACCCGCTGCTCCACCGCGGGCACCTGCGACAACGCGGCCGCCGCCAGCGCCAGCGCGCACAGGCCCCAGTACATCCGGCGCTGCCCCGTGGTGCGCACCAGCAGCCACGCACTGACCGGCAGCAGCAGCACCAGCGCCAGCCATCCGCCCCGCGACTGCGACAGCACCGACCCCGCCGCGCCCAGCACGATGGCCGCCGCCAGCAGCACCCGCTGCCACAGCACCCAGCGCTTCCACTGCACCACCAGCAACAGGCCGCTCATCACGGCCAGCAGCATGCTCAGGTTGCCGTACTGGATGGCGTTGGTGAAGCCATTGGCGCGGGGCAGCGCCTGCACGCAGATCTGGTAGATGGCCACCAGGCCGCTGCCCACCGCGCCCACCGCCACCCCCATCCACAGCCACGATGCGCGCGGCTCGAAGGTCATCAGGTAGAAGATGCAGGGCAGCGCCAGCAGGTACTTGACGGGGCGGTCCATGCTGCCCCAGCCCCAGGTGGCCCCCACGTCCAGCAGCCACAGCGCCGCCATGCAGGAAAACGCCGCCGTCAGCCACCAGGCCGCGCGCGGCGCGGGCCGGTTCCACCACACCGGCGCGCTGGCGAGCGCGGCCAGCAGCAGCACGACCGCCCCATAGGAATAGCCCGAGGGCAGCCACAGGGCCAGGCCCGGAACCATGAACGCGCCGAGGCTGGCGCAGCGCCCGAACCAGCGGTAGGCCTTCATCCGCGGATCACCCGGCCCGTGAGGCGGTCACGGTCGTACCGCAGCGCCGCATAGCGGAAGAACCCCTCCAGCGCCACGAAGAAGCAGTACAGGAAGCCCGCGCCCCCGCACAGGAAGCCCAGGCGGAACACGTACAGGCGCACGAACATGGAAGTGCCCGAGGCCAGCCCCCGCAGCACCCCCCCCCGCTGCCCGTTCTCGGCGCGCTTCGCGGCGCCGAGCATCACGTACTGCGTGAGCTTCTCCAGGCTGCCGCGCACCGTGGTGCGCGAGTAGTGCAGCAGGCGCGCCTTGATCAGGCGGCGCGGCACCTCGCCGCCACCGGGCAGCGCATGCAGCTGCGCCTGCTCGTGCACCACGCCCGTGTACTCCCGGACCATGCCGCGCACGAACAGCCGCTCGATCTGGGACTGCGAGCGAAAGTGCGTGAGCTCCTGCCCGAACGCCACCATGCGCCAGCGGATCTTCCACACGGCCTGCTCGCCCGAGCGCACGATGGCCTGCAGCTCCCGCGCGAAGGCCGGTGTCATCACTTCGTCAGCGTCGAGGAAGAAGATGTAGTCGCCGCGCGCATGGGCGAGCAGGCGGTTGCGCTGCACGGCAAAGCCCTGCCAGTCCGGGTGGACATGGACTTCGGCGCCCAGGCCCCGCGCGATGGCCACGGTGTCGTCCGTGCTTCCACTGTCCACCACCAGCAGCTGGTCTGCAAAGGCGGCGCTCTTCAGGCAGGCTTCAATGCGGTGCGCCTCGTTGTGGGTCAGCACCGCCACGGTCAACGTGGGCGGCGGCGATGCGCCGCCGGCTGCAACTGGCATCAATCAATGACCGGCGTGCACGCGCTCGCCCGCCCTGAGGCGGTACACCGTTCCGCAGTAGGGGCACTTGGCCTCGCCCGTGCGGGCCACGTCCAGGTACACCTTGGGGTGGCTGTTCCAGATTTTCATGTCGGCCTTGGGGCTGGGGCAGAAAACCCCGCCCTGTGCGTTCAGGTCCTTGGCCAGGAGTTCAACGGTTGCTTGCGACATGTTCATCAGACCTTGGTGAGCCAGTGGGCGTAGTTGGAATTGCGGCCGTTGACGATGTCGAAGAAGGCACTCTGGATTTTTTCGGTGATCGGGCCCCGCGACCCCGCGCCGATCTCGATGCGGTCGAGTTCGCGGATGGGCGTCACCTCGGCGGCCGTACCGGTGAAGAAGGCTTCGTCGGCGATGTAGACCTCGTCGCGCGTGATGCGTTTTTGCACGATCTCCAGGCCCAGGTCCTTGGCGATGTGGAACACGGTGTTGCGGGTGATGCCGTTCAGGGCGCCGGCCGACAGGTCGGGCGTGTAGATCACGCCGTTCTTGATCACGAAGATGTTCTCACCCGCGCCCTCGGACACGAAGCCGGAGCTGTCGAGCAGCAGCGCCTCGTCGTAGCCATCGTCCAGCGCTTCCATGTTGGCCAGGATGGAGTTGGTGTAGTTGCTCACCGCCTTGGCCTGCGTCATGGTGATGTTGACGTGGTGGCGCGTGTAGCTGCTGGTCTTCACGCGAATGCCGCGCTTCATGCCCTCTTCGCCCAGGTAGGCGCCCCAGGCCCAGGCGGCCACCATCAGGTGGATCTGGTTGCCCTTGGGGGAGACGCCCAGCTTCTGCGAGCCGATCCAGGTCAGCGGGCGCAGGTAGCAGGATTCAAGCTTGTTCTCGCGCACCACGGCCTTCTGGGCCTCGTTCACTTCTTCCTTGCTGAAGGGAATCTTCATGCGCAGGATCTTGGCGCTGTTGAACAGGCGGTCGGTGTGCTCTTCCAGGCGGAAGATGGCCGTGCCGTTGGCGGTGTTGTAGGCGCGCACGCCTTCAAAGGCGCCGCAGCCGTAGTGCAGGGTGTGGGTCAGCACATGGATCTTGGCGTCGCGCCAATCGACCATCTGGCCGTCCATCCAGATCTTGCCGTCACGGTCGGCCATCGAGGGAACTACGGGGCTCATGGGTGTCCTTTTGTTGCTGTGGGTCGCAAACCGGGGATTTTACGGGGCGGCCGGGGGCTGGCCCGCCGGGGCGGCGGAACCGTCGCCTTCGGGCCGCCACAGCGTCCACTTCGCCAATTTGCCGTGGCGGAACTCGCACGTCACGTGCGACTGGGTGCCATCCGTCCAGCGGTACACCTCCGGCTCGGCCTGTGCCGGCGACAGCTGCTCGCCCAGGGACTGCGTCATGGCCACCACATGCATCAGGTTGACCCCCTCGCCGAGGCGGGCGTTGAGCATGACCGCGCTGCCCACATACCCGATGGGGCGGTTGGCGGCCTTCTTCATCACATTCATGAGCCGCGTGAAATGCAGCAGCGCCCACATGACCAGCCCGCCCATGACGGCGGCCACACCGGGCCATCCGTAGGCCATGAAACCAAAAACAACCAGCCCCACCACGCCCAGGGGCACCAGGATTTTGCGCAAATTCATGGGCGGTATTGTCATATGAGCGCCCGGGCCGCCGGCAAAGATCCCGAGGCCGGGGCGCCAACCGGCCGGCAAGGCACCTCCAGACGCTGGCCGAGAAATTGTTTCGTTGTGTAAGCACTACATTAATGAAAGAACATCGCACGCGAAGGCGGGCCGGGCCCCCGCAAGTGTTTACGGCCGTGGCGGAAGCACGAAAAATGCGGACTCGTCCTTTCTGGAGATGGTCAATGAAATTGGATAACGTGCGCCTGTCGCCCAAGCTGTGGGGTTCTATCGTGGGGCTGCTGGGTGCCATGCTGCTGGTGTCGGTATGGGCGCAGCACCAGGTGGCCCAGGTGATGGACCGGTCCATGGAGTCGATGGCATCGTTCGAGAACCGCATCACGCTCGCCGCGCAATGGAAGGGCGCCACCGAAACCACCGGCGAGCGGGTGCTGGCCAGCAATTCCACGCCCGATGCGGACCTGACGGCCCTGTTCGACGGCCGCGTGAAGGCCGGCGTGGCCGGCATCTCGGCCATCCAGGCCAAGGTGGTGGAACTGGCGACCAGCCCGGCGGACAAGGCCGCCCTCGAGCGCGTGGCCGCCGAGCGCACCCATGTGCTGGCCCTCAACAAGCAGGCGCGCGAAATCAAGCAGGGTGGCGACGGGGCCGCCTTCAAGTCGTTCATCGAATCCAAGTACCTGCCGTCCATCGGCCGCTATGTGGACAGCCTCGAGACCTTCGTGCAGCTGCAGCAGAGCCAGCGCGACGCGGCCCGGCAGGAGGCCCAGGCCGCCCGCAGCCGCGCCAACCTGCTGGCCTGGATCACCCAGGGGGCCGTGTTCGCGCTGGGCCTGGTGCTGTCGTTCCTGCTGGTGCGCTCCATCACGCGCCCGCTGAACCGGGCGGTGGATCTGTCCGATGCCATCGCCAGCGGCAACCTCACCGTGTCCGCGCAGGATGATCGCCAGGATGAGTTCGGCCACCTGCTGCGCTCGGTATCGCAGATGGCGGCCCGCCTGCGCGGCCTGGTTTCCGAGGTGCGCAGCGGCGTGGACTCCATGTCCAATGCCTCGGTGGAGATCGCCACGGGCAACCAGGACCTGTCGTCGCGCACCGAGCAGACGGCCGCCAACCTGGAAGAGACCGCCGCCAGCATGGAAGAGCTGACCGCCACCGTCACCCAGTCGGCGGACACCGCGCGCCAGGCCAACCAGCTGGCCACCACGGCCGCGCAGGCGGCCACGCGGGGCGGCGAGGTCGTGGCGCAGGTGGTCGAGAGCATGCAGCACATCACCAGCAGCTCGCGCAAGATCGCCGACATCATCGGCGTGATCGACGGCATCGCCTTCCAGACCAACATCCTCGCCCTCAACGCCGCCGTGGAAGCCGCCCGCGCGGGCGAACAGGGCCGGGGCTTCGCCGTGGTGGCCAGCGAGGTGCGGGGCCTGGCCCAGCGCTCCGCCTCCGCGGCCAAGGAGATCAAGGAGCTGATCAGCGCCTCGGTCGACACCGTGGAGACCGGCTCGGGCCAGGTCGCGCAGGCGGGCCAGTCGATGGACGAGATCGTGGCCAGCGTGCGCCGGGTGTCCGACCTCATCGGCGAGATCACCGCATCCTCCAGCGAACAGCGCGACGGCATCGGCCAGGTCAACCAGGCCGTGAGCAACCTGGACCAGATGACGCAGCAGAACGCCGCCCTGGTGGAGGAATCGGCGGCCGCCGCGGCCTCGCTGCGCGACCAGGCGCAGCGCCTGGCCGAGGTCGTGTCCGTCTTCAACGTGGGCCACCAGCCCGCCAGCACCACGCCCAGCCCTGCCCGCGCGCCGGCCCCGGCGCCCAGGCCTCGGGCGGCGGGCAGCGCGCTCAAAGCCGCCCCCGCCAAGGCCGCCCCGCCCCTTGCCAGGCCGCTGCAGGCCCCCGCGGCGCGCCCAGCACCGCCTCCCGCACCCGCGGCCCCGGCGGGCCAGAAGGCGTCGGATGACGACTGGGAGTCTTTCTGACGTGCTGGTGCGGCACGGGCCGCCACCATCGGCTGCTCTAATTGCGCACTTCTGCATCCAGCCCCCCACCGCTTTCCATGCGCAACCCTCCCCTTTTGCTGGCGGCCCTCGCCGCCATGCTGGCCGCCTCCACGGCCAGCGGCCAGAACCTGTTCAAGTGCACGGACGACAAGGGGCACACCACCTTCTCCGACCGGGCCTGCGCCCAGGCGCCACGCCCGGCCGCGCCGCCCAGCCCACGGCCGTCTCCCGCCACGGCACCCGTGGCCAAGGTCAAGGCCAGCGCGCCCTCCGCGCCACCGGCCGCGCCCGCCGCCAGCAGCCCCAAGGCCGAGAACATCACCAAGCTGACCCCGGCCGTGGTGGAGGGTGTGCTGCGGCGAGCCGTGGAGCTCGGCGACCGGTCGGACTACCGTGCCCAGTGCGCGCTGGCCGCGCCCGACCTGAGTTTCAAGCTCACAGACCACAGCAGCAGCCCCGCGAGCGTGTACTCCGGCGGGCGCGCGGAGATCTGTGCGCTGCAGCAGCAGTCCGCGCAGGCCATGCAGGCCAGCGGTCTGCGCTCCGCAAGCCGGCTGGGCAAGCTGGACATCCGCGTCAATGCCGATGGCACCCAGGCCACGGCGCGGTCTGAATCGGCGGCGGCCATTTCCGCCCAGGGCCAGCATGTGCTGACCATGCAATGCACGCGCGAGGAGGTGCTGGGCCTGTACAGCGGCAACGTGCTGTACCAGCGCGTCACCGCCGTCTGCAGGCCCTCCTAGCCCATCTCCCGCACCACGTTCATCGCCTCCTCCACGCGCTCCACGGCGTGGATGGTCAGGCCCTCGATGGGCTTCTTGGGCGCGTTGGCCTTGGGCACCACGGCCACGCTGAAACCCAGCTTGGCAGCCTCCTTGAGGCGCTCCTGGCCGCGCGGCGCGGGCCGCACCTCGCCCGCCAGGCCCACTTCGCCAAAGGCCAGGAAGCCGCGCGGCAGCGCCTTGCCGCGCAGGCTGGAGGTGATGGCCAGCATCACCGCCAGGTCGGCCGCCGGCTCGCTGATGCGCACGCCGCCCACCGCGTTCACGAACACGTCCTGGTCCATGCAGGCCACGCCCGCGTGGCGGTGCAGCACGGCCAGCAGCATGGCCAGGCGGTCCTTGTCCAGGCCCACGGACAGGCGCCGGGGGCTGGGGCCACCGCTGTCCACCAGCGCCTGAATCTCCACCAGCAGCGGGCGCGTGCCTTCGAGCGTGACCATCACGCAGCTGCCCGGCACGGGCTCGCTGTGCTGGCTCAAAAAGATGGCGCTCGGGTTGCTCACGCCCTTGAGGCCTTTTTCCGTCATGGCGAACACGCCGATCTCGTTGACCGCGCCAAAGCGGTTCTTGATGGCGCGCACCAGGCGAAACTGGCTGTGCGTGTCGCCCTCGAAGTACAGCACCGTGTCCACCATGTGCTCCAGCACGCGCGGCCCGGCCAGGGCGCCTTCCTTCGTCACATGCCCCACCAGCACGATGGCCACGCCGGTGGACTTGGCACAGCGCGTGAGGTGGGCCGCGCATTCGCGCACCTGGGCCACGGAGCCGGGCGCGGACGTGAGCTGGTCGGAATACACCGTCTGGATGGAATCGATCACGGCCACCGCGGGCTGCATGGACTCGATGGTCGCCAGAATCTTCTCGAGCTGGATCTCGGCCAGCACGTTCACCTGGCTGTGGTCCAGCCCCAGGCGGCGCGAGCGCAGCGCCACCTGGGCGCCGCTTTCCTCGCCCGTCACATACAAGGTGGGCAGGCCCACGCGCTGCAGGGCATCGAGCGCCTGCAGCAGCAGGGTGGACTTGCCGATGCCCGGGTCGCCGCCGATGAGCACCACGCCGCCTTCGACAATGCCGCCGCCCAGCACCCGGTCCAGCTCGTCGATGCCGCTCGGTGTGCGCTCCACATCGCTGGCCTCGATGGCCGACAAGGGCATCACCGCCTGCGCCTGGGCCAGGCCTGCAAACTGCGACCCGCTGTAGCGGTTCTTGCCCGGCCCCGCGTCCGCCACCTGCTCGATCAGCGTGTTCCAGGCACCGCAGGCCGGGCATTTGCCCAGCCAGCGCGGGCTGGTGCCGCCGCATTCGGTGCAGGTGAACGTGGTTTTTTCTTTGGCCATGGCGATGTAGAGGGAAAGCCCCCGGGGTGGGGCAGCCGACTATAGCGGCCATGCCCCCACGTGCTGGCAACAGCCCGTACGATGGAGGGCTTGGCACCCCGCCGCAGGAAGCTCACATTGCAGACACCCGTCAACCCCTTCAAACAGGCCATGGCCCAGGGCCAGTCGCAGATCGGCCTGTGGCTTGCGCTGGCCGACGCCTACAGCGCGGAAATCATCGCCGGCACTGGCTACGACTGGCTGCTGGTCGATGGCGAACATGCGCCCAACGACGTGCGCTCCATCCTGCACCAGCTGCAGGCCATCGCCAGCGCCAGCAGCGCCCTCGCCCCCGGCGCGCGGGCGCCCCACCCCATTGCGCGGGTTCCCGTGGGCGACACCGCGCTCATCAAGCAGTACTTGGACATCGGCGTACAAACCCTGCTGGTGCCCATGGTGGACACCGCCGAGCAGGCACGGCAGCTGGTGCGCGCCACGCGCTATGCGCCCGAGGGTGTGCGCGGCATGGGCAGCGCGCTGGCCCGTTCGTCGCGCTGGCAGGCCTACCCCCGGTATGTGCACGAGGCCAACCAGCAGGTGTGCCTGCTGGTGCAGGCCGAAACGGTGGAAGCCATGGCCAACCTGGATGCGATCGCCGCCACGCCCGGCGTGGACGGCGTGTTCATCGGCCCGGCCGACCTGTCGGCTTCCATGGGGCACCCCGGCAACCCGGGACATCCTGACGTACAGGCCGCCATCCACGATGGCATCACCCGCATCCTGCGCGCGGGCAAGGCGCCGGGCATTCTGGCCACCACCGAGTCGCAGGCGCGCCAGTGGCTGGCGGCGGGCGCCCTGTTCGTGGCCGTGGGCGTGGACACCATGCTGCTGGCCAGCGCCGCGCAGGATCTGCTGGCCCGCTTTCGCACCGATGCCGTGGGCACCCCCCAGCGCCCGGCGGGCTACTGAGGCCCCGCAGCAGTCGCGCGCCCCGAATCCCTCACCACCACAAACAACAACCCTGGAAGACAAAGGCTCTACAACCATGAAAGCATGTATCTACGGCGCGGGCGCCATCGGCGGCTGGCTGGGCGTGGCCCTCGCGCAGGCGGGCCACCCGGTCAGCATGGTGGCGCGCGGCGACACGCTGCGCGCCCTGCAGGCCGAGGGGCTGCGCATGCGGCGCGCCGACGGCACGCTGGCGCAGGTGGCCGTCACCGCGCACGACGACCCGGCGGCACTGGGCGTGCAGGACCTGGTGGTGATCGCAGTCAAGGCGCCGGGCCTGCCCGAGGTGGCGCGCGCCATGGCCCCGCTGATCGGGCCCGAAACCACCGTGCTCACGGCCATGAACGGCGTGCCGTGGTGGTTCCTCGACGGTTTTGGCGGCGCGGCGCAGGGCCATGCCCTGCAGTCGGTGGATGCAGGCGGCGTGATTGCCAAAGCCATCCCGGCGCGCAGCGTGGTGGGCAGCGTGGTGCACACCAGCTGCTCGCTGGAATCGCCCGGTTTTGTGCGCCAGCACTTTGGCAACCGCCTCATCGTGGGCGAGCCCGACGGCCGCCGCAGCGAGCGGCTGCAGGCGCTGGCCGACACGCTGCAGCGCGGCGGCATCGATGTGGAGGTGACCGGCTGCATCCAGAAGGACATCTGGTTCAAGCTCTGGGGCAACCTCACCATGAACCCGATCAGCGCGCTGACCGGCGCCACCACCGACCGCATCCTGGACGACGACCTGGTGCGCGGTTTTGTCAGCGCCGTGATGCTGGAGGCCAAGGCCATTGGCGAGAAACTGGGCCTGCCCATCGACCAGCAGCCCGAGGACCGCCACGCCGTCACGCGCAAGCTGGGCGCGTTCAAGACCTCGATGCTGCAGGACGTGGAGGCCGGCAAGCCCATGGAGATCGACGCCCTGGTGGGCGCGGTGCGTGAACTGGGGCAGATCACCCACACACCCACGCCCCACACCGATGCGCTGCTGGGCCTGACCCGCCTGATGGCACGCACACGAGGCCTGTACTGAAATATTTCAAGAAAATTGGCCGTCAGCGCTTACCTATCAAGCGCCAATAGCTATCTATTTTATAGCACATCAACCATGACCACTCTCACGCTCTACTACACCCCCGGCACCTGCGCGCAGGCCGTTCGCATCGCTTTGGAAGAGGCTGGCGCCCAGCACCAACTGGTGCGCGTGGACTTCGCCGCGGGCCAGCAGCGCACGCCCGAGTACCTTGCCGTGAACCCCAAGGGCCGCGTGCCCGCGCTGGCCACGCCACACGGTACCCTGACCGAAACACCCGCCCTGCTGGCGTATGTGGCGCAGAGTTTCCCCGAGGCGCGCCTGGCCCCCACCGATGCCCACGGCTTTGCGCGTCTGCAGGAATTCCACAGCTACCTCGCGTCCACGGTGCACATCGCCCATGCGCACCGCCCCCGCGCCAGCCGCTGGGCCGACGAGCCCGAAGCGATTGCCGCCATGCAGCGCAAGGTGCCGCAGAACATGACCGACTGCTTCAACCTGATTGAAACCCACTACCTGCCCTCTGCGGAACACGGCCCCTGGGTGATGGGCGCGCAGTACACCGTGGCCGATGGTTATCTCTTCACCATCGCCAGCTGGCTGGCCAGCGATGGCGTGGACATTGCGCTCTTTCCCAAGGTGCACGCCCACACCCAGCGCATGCTGCAACGCCCCGCCGTGCAGCGCGCCCTGGCCTGAAGCCCGCGGCGAGTAGCGGCAGGAAAAAAGCCCCGGGCTCTGGCAGCACCGGGGCTTTTTTTGCGGGCGCAGGTGATCAATTCACCTTGAGGTAGCGCCAGTCGATCCGGTTGTCGGCACGGTGGATGATGTCCACCTTCTTCGTCGCCGCCCACGGGATCACCTGGTTGTACAGCGGGATGTGCGACACCAGCTCATGCTCCTTGATCAGCGCCTGCTCGATCAGGCCGTTGCGCGTGGTGGCATCGGACTCCTTCTTCACGCGCTCCACCAGGGCATCGAGCTGCGGGTCGGAGAAGCGGCCCAGGTTGAAGTTGCCGTCGCCGCCCGCGCCAGGCGAGCGCACCAGCGACTGCAGGCTGTAGAACGCGTCGAACGTGGGTACGCCCCAGCCCAGCAGATAGATGCTGGCCTCGTTGCGCTGGATCATCGGGAAATACGTGGCAAACGGCAGCGAACGCAGCTTGGCTTTCACCCCCACCTTGGCCCAATGTGACGTGATGGCCTGGCACAACTGCTCGTCGTTGATGTAGCGGCCCGCGCTGCAGGCAAAGTCCACCTCGAAGCCGTTGGGGTAGCCCGCGTCGGCCAGCAGCTTCTGCGCGGCCTTGGGGTCGTAGGGCCAGCGCACGTCGGCCTTCCTGGTCCAGCCATTGACCTGGTTGGCGATCAGCGTGCCCGTGGGCTGGGCCAGGCCGCGCAGCACCACGCGCTGGATGGACTGGATGTCGATCGCCTGGTACAGCGCCTTGCGCACGCGCAGGTCCTTGAGCGGGTTCTTGCCCTTCACGTCCGAGCCGGGCAGCTCGTCGCGGAACTGGTCCAGACCCAGGAAGATGGTGCGGTACTCCGGCCCTTCGAGCACCTGCAGGGTGGGCGTCTGCTTGATGCGCGCCAGGTCCTGCAGGCTGGGGTCGATCACGAAATCAATCTCGCCCGACAGCAGCGCGGCCGTGCGCGTGGCGTCGGCCTTGATGGGGGTGTAGACGATCTCGGTCAGGTTGGTGGGGTACTTGCCCTTGCCCCACCAGTGCGGGTTGGGCTCCAGCACCACGCGCTGGTCGGGCGTCCACTGCCTGAGCTGGTAGGGGCCGGTACCCAGCGCATTGCGGTGGGCGTACGTCTCGTCCTTGGTCTTGATGTCCTTGGGCTCGACCGACTTGTTCTTTTCGGCCCAGGCCTTGCTCAGAATGCGCAGCTCGGTGAGCTGGTTCACCAGCACCGGGTTGGGCAGGTCGGAGTGGATGTCGATGGTGTACGCATCGACCTTTTCCACGCGGTCGATGCCCTGGGTGTACACCGCGAAGTTGGAGCTCTTGGCCTTGGCGCGCTCCAGCGAGAACTTGGCGTCGTCGGCCGTGAACTCGCTGCCGTCGCTGAACTTCACGCCCTTGCGCAAGGTCAGGCGCAACTGGGTGGGCTTGATGAGCTTCCACTCGGTGGCCAGCGAAGGCTCGGGCTTGAAGGTCTTGCTGTTGTATTCGACCAGCGTGTCGTACACCGCGCCGTGCATGGTGTTGTTCACGCCCACGTTCTGGGCGTGGATGTCCCAGGTGGAAATGTCCACCGACCGGGACCAGCGGAAGGTCTTGGCCTGTGCCGCCATCGGCAGGGCGGTGGCCAGGGCGGCCGCGAGCAAAAGGGTCTTGAAACGCATGGGGAAAACACTCCAGATCAGTCAATAGACCGACTATGGAGCAAGCCCGCGTTTTACCCAACGAACTTATCTTTCTTAGCTTAGACCCATCGCCACCGCCAGAACCATCATGGTGGCCGCCGTCACCCCGTCCAGCACCCGCCAGGCCCCGGGCGAAGCGAACACGGGCGCCAGCCAGCGCGAACCGAAGCCCAGGCTCAGGAACCACAGGGCGCTGGCCAGCGAGCCCCCGGCCGCAAACGTGGCGCGGCCCCACACCGGGTAGGGGCTGGCCATGGTGCCCAGCAGCACCACGGTGTCCAGGTACACATGCGGGTTCAGCCAGGTCAGCGCCACCACGGTGAGCAGCGTGGCGCGCAGGCTCGCACCCGGCCCGTTGGCCGACACCAGCAGATGGGCCGGCTTGAAGGCCCGGCTGGCGGCCTGCACCGCGTACGCGGCCAGAAAAATCGCCCCCGCCCAGCGCATGAACTGCGCCCACTCCGGCCGGGCCAGGAGCACGCCGCCCATGCCCCACACCCCCGCCTGCAGCAGCGCCGCGTCGGACAGGGCGCACACCAGCACCACCGGCAGCACATGCTCGCGCCGCAGGCCCTGGCGCAGCACGAAGGCGTTTTGCGCGCCGATGGCCATGATCAGGATGGCCGTCGACGTGAATCCGTGAAGAAAGGCAGTGGTGCTCATGGGCGCGGATTGTGGGCCGCGTGCCATGGTCACGCCAGCTATACTTTTTAACGATCCGTCAGAATGGCTAACCATCCATGCGCCTCGACTCCGCCCAGCTCAACGCCTTTGCCACCGTGATCGACGAGGGCAGCTTCGAGCGCGCCGCCGCTGTGCTGCATGTCACCCGCTCGGCGGTGTCGCAGCGCGTCAAGCTGCTGGAGGAACGCGTGGGCCAGGTGCTGGTGCGCCGCGCCACACCCTGCGCGCCCACCGAGGCCGGTCAGGCCCTGTACCGGCACGCCCGCGAAGTGGCGCTGAGCGAGGCCGACGCGCTGGCCACGCTCGGCGGCGGGCAGCACGCGTCCACGCGCCTGGCCATCGGCGTCAATGCCGACTCGCTGGCCACCTGGTTTCCCCATGCCATGGCGCAGGCCGCGGAGGGCCAGGCCGTCACCTTCGACATCCATGTCGAAGACCAGGACCATTCGGCCAACCTGCTGCGCGAAGGCCGCGTGATGGCCGCCGTGACGGCCGACCCCCAACCCGTGCAGGGCTGCAAGGTGCTGCCGCTGGGCACGCTGCGGTACCGCGCGCTGGCCAGCCCCGCCTTCCTGCAGCGCCACTTTGCCCAGGGGGTGAACGCCGCCACCCTGGCACAGGCGCCCATGCTGGTGTTCAACCGCAAGGATGCGCTGCAGGCGCGTTTCGTGGGGCGCATCACGCGCCGCAAACTCACGCCGCCCGTGCACTGGCTGCCCGAGGCGAACGCGTTTGTCATGGCCTCCCGGGCTGGCCTGGGTTGGGGCATGACGCCGGACCCGATGGTGCAGCACGACCTGAAGGCCGGGACGCTGGTCGAGCTGATTCCGGGCAAGCCCGTCGATGTTCCGTTGTACTGGCAGTACTGGCGCCTGAACGTGCAGGCGCTGCACCGCATGACCGAAGCGGTGCAGCAGGCTGCGGCGCTTACGCTGCTGCGCTGACCAGGTCTTCGTGGTGGTCTGCAGCGCCGCGCTTCCAGTAGGCGGAGATGCGCATGCGCCTGGCGTCCACGCCCGGCTTGGCCAGCACGGCACGGCGCACGGCGGCCATGTCGCCGTGTTCGCCGGCGGCCCACACAAACCCCGCGCCGGTGGGCAGCGCCAGATCTTCCACCGCCGCAGGCAGCGCGTCTACCCATTGCAGATCGAGCCGCGCCGCGCTGGCCAGGACCCGCTGGTCGGCAGGATTGCTCACCTGGATGCGCACGGTGGCCTGGGTGTGCGCGGGCAGCTCGGCCAGGCGGCGGGCGATGGCGGGCAAGGCGGTTTCGTCGCCCAGCAGCCAATGCCAGTCAAAACCGGTCGGAACCACCATGCTGCCGCGCGGCCCGGCAATGCCCACCCACTGGCCCACGGCGGCGCTCGCGGCCCAGTCGGTGGCGGGGCCTGCGTCGTGCAGGGCCACCTCGATGTCCAGCTCGCCCGCAGCGGCGTCATGGCGCGCGGGGGTGTAGTCGCGCAGCACGGGGCGTGGGTCGGGGAAGACGGGGCGGCCGTCCTGCATCGACGGCAGCGACGGGCGCTCCTGGCCTGGCTGGGGCAGGATGAGCTTGAGGTGGTCGTCAAACCCCGCGCTCACAAACCCGGCCAGCTCGGGCCCGGCCAGGGTGAGCCGCACGAAACCGGGGCTGACGGCGGTGCGCCGCACCACCTGGAGGTGGCGGGCTTGCAAGGGGTGGCGGACGCGTTCGATGGCAAGGTGCGCAGCGTCGGCGCGGGGTGTGGCGGTAGGCAGGGGTGCGTTCATGACTTAAAATGTTGATTTAATCAACCAATGATCTGCGCATTGGTTGATTTTGTCAACCACAAACCCCCATGACCACCCACGCGCCCGCCGATGTCTTTGAAGCCATGCACGACCTGCTGCATGTCTACCGGGCCCACATGGTGCGCGCCATGGCCGCCATCCACCCCGACCTGACGCACAACGAAGTGCGGGCGCTGATGTTCGTGGGCCGCCACCCCGGCACCACGCAGCGCGAACTGGTGGCCCACAGCGGCGCCGACAAGGCACAGGTGGCCCGCATGGTGGGGATGCTGCAGGACAAGGGCTGGCTGGAGAGCGCACCGAATGCCGAGGACAAACGCAGCCGCTGCCTGCGCCTGAGCGCCCAGGGTGCGGCCCTGCACCAGGCGCTGCGCGACGCCCGCCGGGGGCTGGCTGCGTCCCTGCTCAAAGGGTGCGACGACGCCACGCAGGCCCAGCTGCTCGCCCTGCTGGCGCAGGTGCGCAGCAACCTGGACGCCATCGAGACCGGCTGCGAAGGTGGCCGGGACTGCCGCCGCTGAGGCCGGGAGAGGGAACGCGGGGCCAGCCTGACCCAGGCCGGGAGGCGCCAGGACATGAAAAGAACCGGCCCCTACCGCTTGATACTCCTATATTTCAAGCTACTAATTTAGTAGCATTCTGCCTTTTGCATCACTGTCCCTGGATCACGCGCACGGCCTGGGGCAACGACTGCACGCCGGGCAGGAAATGGTCGATGGTGGCACCCAGCACCACGGCGCAGACCAGCGCTCCCAGCAGCGGCTTCCAGGTCAGGCGCACGGCGGCCGTGAGCCAGCCCTCGCGCTCCACGCCCACGGCGGCCCGCGCAGTGGCCACCGAGAAGGCGATCTCCACCGCCACGGTCAGCAGCACATCCCAGCCAAAGAACAGCATGGCCAGCGAGCCCGCGCCAAAAATGATCGCCGCGCCGATGAGGAAGATCGCCACCACGGGCACGACCACCACGGCGCCTTCGTCGGCGCTGCCCAAGGCGTCGGCGGCGCCACTGGCCAGGTCGCCCAGCGCACTGGAATCGCTGCCGGAGCCCCCGCTGGACAGGCCCTGCGTCCATGCGCCACCAAAATCGCCCGACGCGCCGCCACCGCCAAAATCACCGCCGCCCGTGCGCGGCAGCGGTACCTGGCCACCGCCACCGCCCGACGGCCCGTTGCCGGGCCAGGACACGTCGGGCACATCCAGGCCGCTGCCATCGCCACCCGTGTCGCGGTCCTGCCGCACCAGCCGCGCCGCCCAGGCCCGCAGCACCAGCAGGTACCCCAGGTAGCCGACCGAGAGGGTGACGAAATACCGCAGCGCCAGCGACTCCACGCCCACCAGCATCTGCACGTGGGAGGTGCACCACATCAGCAGCAGCGTGAAGCTGCCGATCAGCAGGCCATGCCAGCGCAGGCTGTAGCGCTGCTGCAGGGTGCGTGCCACCGTGCCGTGGTGGGGCATGCGCACGGAGCGCCAGGTGGAGGTTTTCTTCTTGCTGTTGCTGTGGCGGTCGCTGCGGGAAGTGGCCATGGAGGAAACACCTGCGGTGGAAAGAGGGGGGCGGCCGGCGGTGTTGCGTGCCAGCGCCGCGCCATTTCACACCACTTTGGCCCGGCGGTGCAGCCCCGCGCCCCGCCGTGCGTGAACTTGTCGACGGTTCGGATCAGCCGATGCCATCCACCGACACGGGCACGCGCTGGGCCAGTGCCGTCAGCAGCTCCCAGCTGACGGTGCCCGCGGCGGCGGCCACCTCGTCCACGCACAGCACCGTGCCGTTGCCAGCCTGGCCCCACAGCGTGACCTCGGAGCCGAACCCCGCGGCCACGCCCGCCTGCTGCAGCGGCGTGAGGTCCACCGTCACCATGTCCATGCTCACCCGCCCCACCAGCCGCGTGCGCACGCCGTTGACCAGCACCGGGGTGCCGGTATCGCAGTGGCGCGGGTAGCCGTCGGCATAGCCGCAGGCCGCCACGCCGATCAAGAGCGGCCCCTCGGCCGTGAAGCGCGAGCCATAGCCCACGGTGTCGCCCGCCTGCAGCTGCTGCGTGGCGATCAGGCGGGTGGCGAGGGTCATCGTGGGGCGCATGCCCCAGTGGCTGGCGTCATGCTCGGGGTAGTCGGGCGCGCTGCCATACAGCGCGATGCCGGCGCGCACCCAGTCGGCGCGCACGCACGCGTCCGCCGCGTGGCGCAGGGTGGCGGCACTGTTGCTCAGCGTGCGCTCGCCCGGCAGGTCCTGGGCGGCGGTGTTGAACACGGCCAGCTGGTGCGCCACCCCCCGGGGGCCGTCCGCATCGCTGAAGTGGGTCATGAACGAGATCTCGTCCACCTGCGGCAGCGCGTTGAGCCGCGCCCAGGCCGCGCGAAAGCGCTGCGGCGCGAAGCCCAGCCGGTTCATGCCCGAGTTCATCTTGAGGAACACGCGGTGCGGCACCTGCGTCTTGTGGGCGGCCAGCATGTCGATCTGCTCGTCGCAATGCACTGCGTGCCACAGGCCCAGGCGCGAGCACAGCTCCAGATCGCGCGGCTCGAACACGCCTTCGAGCAGCAGGATGGGCCCGCGCCAGCCCAGATGCCGCACGCGTTCGGCCTCGGCCAGGTCCAGCAGCGCGAAGCCGTCGGCGCCACGCAGGCCTTCGTACGCGCGTTCGATGCCGTGCCCGTAGGCATTGGCCTTGACCACGGCCCAGACCTTGGCATCGGGCGCCGCCTGTCGGACACGCTCCAGGTTGTGGTGCAGGGCTGCGGTGTGGATGGTGGCGGCGATGGGACGGGGCATGGAAAGGACCAGGTGGGGCAAGGGATTTACCGGGGAATACGCGCAGGATTCTGGCACCGTGGCCGTTTATCCGCGTGATATAACCGTCCGTCACTTGCCAGGGTCCCCACATTTAACAGGGCATCAGCCGAACTGATGCAGCCACCAGCCATTCGATGAAGCGCGGTTTCTACACCATCATGTCGGCGCAGTTTTTCAGCTCGCTGGCCGACAATGCACTTTTCGTGGCCGCCGTGGAGCTTTTGCGCACAGAAGGCGCTCCCGAGTGGCAGCGCGCCGCCCTGGTGCCCATGTTCGCGCTGTTCTATGTGGTGCTGGCGCCCTTCGTCGGCGCCTTTGCCGACGCCCTGCCCAAGGGCAAGGTCATGTTCGTCAGCAACGCCATCAAGGTGGTGGGCTGCCTGATGATGCTGTTCGGTTCGCACCCGCTTATCGCCTATGCGGTGGTGGGTCTGGGCGCCGCGGCCTACTCGCCCGCCAAATACGGCATCCTCACGGAACTCCTTCCCGCCTCGCAATTGGTCAAGGCCAATGGCTGGATCGAGGGACTCACCATCGCGTCCATCATCCTGGGCGTGCTGTTCGGCGGGCAGCTCGTGGGGCAGCACCTGTCGGGCATGCTGCTGGGCTTCGACCTGCCGATGATCGACACGGGTGTGGACACCCCCGCCGAGTCCGCCATCGCCGCGCTGATCGCGGTGTATGCGCTGGCGGCCTGGTTCAACACCCGCATCCCGCACACCGGCGTGGAAATGCGCCCCCTGCGCGCCGACCCCGCGCGCAGCGTGTTCTCCAACGCGCTGGCCCTGCTGCCGGACTTCTGGGCCTGCAACGGCCGCCTGTGGCGCGACAAGCTCGGCCAGATCTCGCTGGCCACCACCACCCTGTTCTGGGGCGCGGGCGGCAACCTCAAGTTCATCGTGCTGGCCTGGGCCGCCGTGGCGCTGGGCTACAACACCACGCAGGCCTCGGCACTCACCGGGGTGGTGGCCATCGGCACCGCCGTGGGCGCGGTGGTGGCCTCGATGCGCATGCGCCTGGACATGGCCACCCGGGTGATCCCGCTGGGCATCGCCATGGGGCTGCTGCTGATCCTGATGGTGTTCATCAGCAACATCTGGCTCGCGATCCCTTTCCTCATCCTGCTGGGCGGCCTGGGCGGCTACCTGGTGGTGCCCATGAACGCGCTGCTGCAGCACCGGGGCCACAACCTCATGGGCGCGGGCCGCTCGATCGCCGTGCAGAACTTCAACGAGCAGGCCTGCATCCTGGGCCTGGGCGCGTTCTACAGCCTGTCGCTCAAGCTGGGCCTGTCGGTGTTTGGCGCGATCATCACCTTCGGCCTCGTGGTGGCGGCCATCATGTGGATCATCCGCCGCTGGCACCAGCGCAACTGCATCAACCACCGCGACGAAGTGAACCACCTGCTGCACATTGCGCGGCACGATACGCACCACTGAGTTGCCCCCTGTGCGCGCGCCCGGCGACTTGGTATTCATGCCGCCCCGTGCGTCTCGGCCCCGCTAGTTGAGAGCCAAATCGGCCGGGGTCCGGCCCGCAGCATTCCTGGCCTGGGCATCTGCTCCATGCTGGCGCAATATCTCGATCACCTGGGGGTTTTCATCACGGGCGAACCAGCATTGCATTCCGTTCCCCCCCAGCCACGTCTGCCCGCTGCAATAATGCAGTGCCGTGTTGTGATAGCTGTCCAGGGCATGTACATAGGCGCCCGCTTGGAGCAGGTACCGCGCCACAGCGATATCGTCCGTGAGCGCGGCGGCCATCAAGGGCGTGCCCTCGCGGCCCACGCGCCCCTCCATCACCCAGATGGGCTCCGACGCCCTGGTGTTCACGTCGCAGCCGAAGGCCTCTACAAGATGGCGGACCATGCCCATTTTGGCGGGCTCGTAGCTCGCTGCGGCGCAAGCGCGGACCAGCAAGTCTCCAGCCGCCCAAGGTGCATTGTTCTCGGCGATTCTTTTGAAAACCGCCAGGGACAGGCTTTCCACCGCTCCTTCGAAGGCTCCGGAGTTGACCCGGGCACCGCGCGACAAAAGTTGGTCGACGAATTCAACGTTCCCGGACTGGGTGGCGAACCCAAGTGCGTCGCAGCCATTCTTGTCGCAAGCGGCCAGGTCGGGATTGCGGCGCAAGACGGTTTCAAGGTTGTGCGCATGGATGTCGCACTCTTCTGCGGCTTCAGCGCCCGCATCCTCGTCGTCGTCGGCCGTTGCGTCGGCATAGCGGTGCAATGCCCAACGGTAGCTCTCAGATGCCGCCAGCAAAGGGGTATTGCGGCTCTCGTCGGTAAATTCGAGGCCTCCCTCCAGATCGACGATGGCATCGAGTTCGGAATCGGTGATCTTGCGCCGCCTCATTTCGTCAAAGAAGCCCTCCGCCGCTTCGCTCACGTTGCTGGGCGTGTCTCCACCATATTCGCCATCGCCGGCTCCGCCCCATCGCACGATCTCCACCTCACCGGTTTCCCATTGCGTGGAAATCTCTGAGCCTGATTCCACGAACTTCTCGAGGAAGGGCCAGATATCGTGAGACATGTCGTTCTTGCCGCCCGCAAATCCGATGCGCACAACGTCCCACCCGTCCATTTCGCACTCCATGTGCAGCAGCTCCAGCGCTCTGGCAAGGAAAGGGGTCTGGCCGAACTCCTGCGCATCCACGATGTAGCCCGACACCGCCGGGTGCGAAATACACCCGCTCTGCAAGCTCTTCAACGCGGCAGCCTGATTGCCCTCATTGATCCTTACGGTCGTGGCCATGACCGAAGAGTTCATTCCCATGGGTGTTCGTCCTGAATATCGTTATTGTCAAAGCTCAAGCGGAAACCGCCTCAACCCCGCTGGTCCGGCACGGTGCACCAGAGACGGCCGTTGTCACGCAATGGTGATGATAGATAGCTTTCGCAGCGTGCTATGGACAAGTTGTCAGGCCGCTCGCTGCGCAACGCGACCCCGCGCAATGTCCTCGAATCCCTTCGGCGCCCCCGCGGCCCTCGGCGCGACGGTGGCCCGCCACGCTGGGCCGCTGCGCTGACGTTCTCCACGGAGGCCTAAATCTGCCCTGCACCATGACGGCGCCTGCCGCTGGAGGTGCTCCGAGGGCTGCGGACCGCTTGGCTTAGACTGCTGACTCGCGAAATTCCTCCTCCCGTCACAGGGTGTCAATGCAATCTCCCCTGCCCTTTGCCGCCCTGCTGTTCAACGCCTTCGTCTGGGGCTTGGCGTGGTGGCCGTTCCAGCACATGCACCAGGCGGGGCTGCATCCGCTGTGGGCCACGGCCTGCATGTACGCCGTGGTGCTGCTCGCGCTCATGGCCTGGCGCCCGGGCATCCTGCGGCAGGTGCGCGAACATCCGCAGTTGTGGCTGCTGGCGCTGGCCTCGGGGCTGAACAACGTGGCCTTCAACTGGGCCGTGACCATCGGCGACGTGGTGCGCGTGATCCTGCTGTTCTATCTCATGCCTGCCTGGGCCGTGCTGCTGGCCTGGCGGATCCTGGGCGAACGCCCCACGCCCGCCGCGCTGCTGCGCCTGGCCCTGGCCTTCGCCGGCGTGGTGCTGGTGCTGCTGCCCGAGGGCGCGCCCGCCGCCCGGCTGCTGCAGAACCTCAGCCTGGCCGACGCGCTGGCCCTGCTGGGCGGTTTCATGTTCGCGCTCACCAACGTCACCCTGCGCCGCCTGCACGCCGTGCCCGGGCCGGCGCGCATGGCCACCATGTTCGGCGGCTGCATGCTCATGGCGCTGGCCGTGGCTGGCCTCGGGCTGCAGGTGGGCGTGGTCGAGCCCTTCCCCGCCCCCAACAGCACCTGGGTCGTCACCGGCCTGCTGCTGGCCGGCGTGCTGATGCTGGGCAACTGGGCGCTGCAGTTCGGCGCCGCGCGCCTGGCGGCCGGCACCACGGCGCTGGTGATGCTGTCGGAGGTGATGTTCGCCAGCGTGTCTTCCGCGCTGCTGGGCGCCTCGGCCTTGAACACGCGCACCGTGCTGGGCGGGGCGATGATCCTGCTGGCGTCCCTGCTCGCCGCGCTGCAGTTCCGCAGGGCAGGCCCCAGCACCCCCTGAACCGCCAGGGCGAAAAGCAGAAAAGGGGCGCAACCCCTACCATGCACAGTCTTCCACCTTCAGGAGCATGCGCCATGCCCGACAGCATCTACGACTTTGAAGCACAGCAGATGAACGGCCAGACCGTGCCCTTGTCGCAATACAAGGACAAAGTGCTGCTCATCGTGAACACCGCCAGCGCCTGCGGCTTCACGCCCCAGTTCGGGGGCCTGGAAGAGCTGCACAAGCAGTACGGCGGCCAGGGCCTGGTGGTGCTGGGCTTTCCCTGCAACCAGTTCGGCAGCCAGGACCCGGGCAGCAACGACGAGATCGCGAGCTTCTGCCAGCTCAACTACGGCGTGAGCTTTCCGATGATGGCCAAGATCGATGTGAACGGTGCCAACGCGTCGCCCCTGTACCAGTGGCTCGCCGCTGAAGCGCCCGGCCTGCTGGGCAGCAAGGCGATCAAATGGAATTTCACCAAGTTCCTGGTTGGCAAGGACGGCCGCGTGATCCGCCGCTATGCGCCGCAGGACGCGCCCAAGAAGCTGGCGGGCGACATCGAGGCGGCCCTCGCGGCCTGAGGCCGCGCTCAGCCTGCTGCCGCTGCCGCCGCAGGCGCCCAGCGGCACAGCACCCGCTCGCGGCCCGTGGCCGGATGGGTATCGACCGGCCCCTCCACCAGGCCATGGCGCGCATAGAAGCGGCGCGCGCCGTGGTTGCCCGTGGCCACGTGCAGGGTCCAGCCGCCCGGGCACAGGCGGATCACCTGCTGCAGCATTTCGGCCCCCACGCCCCGGCCCTGGCATGCGGGGTCCACGAACAGCTGGTGCAGATGCGCGCCGCCCACGTCCAGCACCAGGAACGCCGTGACCTCCGGCCCCACCGCACGCACCAGCACCGCACACGGCGGACCGAATTCCGCGCGCACCCGCGCCTCCCAGTGGCCGGGCGGAGCCACGGGCCTCACCGAGGGGTTGGCGGAACGCCAGGCCCTGCGCCACACGCGGGCCAGGCCGGCGTGGCTGTCGGCATCGGTCGCCGGCCGGATCACGGGCTGGACGCCAGGGGCATGGGAGCGGGGCTGCATGCTGGCATTGTCTTCGGAACGCGCCCGCGCCCGCCCGGCAACCCGAACAGCGGCCGCAGCCACGCCACACGCCGCACCACCGTCCCGGCCACCAGGACCCGCGGCTCCACCACCGGCCCCAGTCGCGCGGGCGCCAGCGCCCCGCAGCCTCCTTCATGCACCACGGCGTGCCCGGGTGCCACGAGGGCGGCGCCCAGGTACCGCGCATTGCCGGCCTGGTCGGCCGCCAGGGAGGCCGTGGCGCCGGTGGGCACGACGGGTTCGCGGCCGCCATGCGCCCCAGGCGCGGCAGCGGATCTTGCGCGACGGCGACGGCGCCGGCCCGGATTATCCTGGGGGCCCGGAATCCTTGATCGAGCGTCCCGAAACCGCATGCAAATCCCGGTGCGTAGCAATTCGTTGCACTATGGTGCCAGGACCGCCGCACCCCAGGCCCGCGGCCCTGGCGCCCCATGCGAGGGCCGTCTTCCAGGCCGGGCATCTGTAGCTCAAAGTCCCATCAGCGCTTATCGAATCTGCGCAAATAGCTATTTTTTTAATAGCATCAAGAAGCCGCCGCACCACCAATGCCCCGCCACCCAAGGCCCCTCGCGCGCATTGCAGCCTGCCGCCAGATGTGAGAGGCTACTGCGCTGTCCCGCCCCCAAGGAGCACCAAGATGGTCAGCAAGAACACGGTATGTCTGTGGTACGACGGCACCGCGCTGGATGCCGCGAAGTTCTACGCCGAGACGTTTCCGGACAGCGCCGTGGGCGCGGTCCACCGGGCGCCCGGGGACTTTCCCTCGGGCCGGCAGGGCGACGTCCTGACGGTCGAGTTCACGGTGATGGGCATCCCCTGCCTGGGCCTGAACGGAGGCCCCGCCTTCCGGCACAGCGAGGCTTTCTCGTTCCAGGTGGCGACCGACGACCAGGCCGAAACCGATCGTCTGTGGAATGCGATTGTCGGAAATGGCGGCCAGGAAAGCGCCTGCGGCTGGTGCAAGGACCGCTGGGGCCTGTCGTGGCAGATCACGCCCCGGGCCCTGACGGCCGCGGTCACCGGTCCCGACAAGGCGGCGGCCGCGCGCGCGTTCGAAGCCATGATGGGGATGAAAAAAATCGACATCGCCACGATCGAGGCGGCCCGGCGCGGCTGATGCCTGGCGGGCCGGCGCGGCCCAGGGCCCAAAGGCCCTCAGGCCGTCAGCCCGGGCGTCGGCGCGGGCGGCCATTCGGGCGGCCGCGAGGCCATCTCCGCCTCCACCTTGCGCAGCATGTCGGCCAGCGTCTTGCCGGGCTCCTGGCGAAACTGCTCCTCCAGCACCACGAGGTCCACGATGCGGTCGATGCGAAAGCCTCGGAAATCGTTGCGCAGCTCGCACCAGGCCGACAGCGTCCAGACCTTGCCCCAGTAGAAGCACCCCAGCGGCCGCAGGCGGCGCAGGCTGGGGCGGCCGTGCACGTCGGCGTAGTCGATCTGCACCACGTGGCGGCTGTGCACCGCCTCGCGCAGGGCCTGCAGGGTGGCCTGCGCCCGGGGGTCCAGCCCCACGGACGGCGCATACAGCGCCTGCGCCTCGGCCGCCGCGCGCGCGGCCGGCGGCAGCACCGACAGGATCTTGCCCAGGGCCCCTTCCACCTCGCGCGCGAGCCCCGCGTCCAGCCAGGCCTGCGCCAGCCGCGCGGCCGCCACCAGCGCGTTGGCCTCGCCCTGGCTGAACATCAGCGGCGGCAGCTCGAAGCCGGCGCCCAGCCGGTAGCCCACGCCGGCCTCGCCCTCAATGGGCACGCCCTGGTGCTGCAGGTCCGCCACGTCGCGGTAGATGGTGCGCGGAGACACCTCGAGCCGCTCGGCCAGGAACGCCGCCGTGGACAGGCGCCGCCCCCGGATGAGCTGGACGATCTGGAAAAGGCGGTCAGCGCGGCGCATGGATGAAAGGGGACATCTTGTGGGTATTCCTGGCTTGCACCGCTCATGCCATCAGCGCGGGAAGCTATTGAACATATAGCATCATGCACCAACGCCAAGGCGCTGCGCGTGGCGGCTGGGCGGGGTGCGCCGCCATCGGCAGGCCGGCGGCGCTACGGCTTCACGCCGACGTGGATGGCCACGCTGTCCGGGCCCTCGTAGGCCTCGAAATCGGTGCCGAAACGGCGCTGCACCTGCGGGTTCTCGGCGAAGTAGCGCCAGATGCGGACCCAGGTGTCGATCACCATCTGGGGCATGTCGCCGTGGCCGGTGAAGACGAGGTAGTCGCCCGCCTGGATGTCCACGCGGGCGGCTCCGGGCACCGCCTGGGCCAGTTCCGGGTCGGCCGTGGCCACGCCGGCGGTCACGTCGAAGGCGCCGTGTTCGTTGGATTCGTAGCCGCTGTAGACGCCGAAGATGCGGCCATCGCTGTCGCGGCCAGGCAACTTGCGCTCCCAGCTCTGGCTGAAGAAGCGGTCCCACAGGCCCCCGAGGCGCGCGATGGCGGGGTTCATCTCGTCGCTGTTGCGCGTGCGGACGGCAATGCCGGCCACGCTGAAGGCGGGAATCTGGACGGTGGTGGGTGTGGTCATGGGCAGGTCCTCTCTTGTCTGTGAAGGGGATCGATGGATCGATCGGTGGTGTGCAGCTGCGAGGACCGATGGTGCGGACCCGCTGCTGACAGCCTGATGTCAGTAGCGTGCGCAACGCGCTGGGGGCCGGGCGGCAGGCTGCTGACACACCGTGTCAGCAGCCTGTGCCCCGGGGGGCCTCAGCCCTGCGGCTCCACGATGGCGGCCGTCACCCGGCGCACCACGGGCAGCACCAGCAGCAGCGTGGGGAAGGCGACGAGCCAGGACAGTGCCCAGGAGCTCATCCACAGGCGGGGAAGATCCAGCGAGAAGCCCACCACGCGCACGGTGCTGATCAGGGACACGATGAAGGTCATGAGCAGCGACAGCAGCAGGGGCATGACCCAGGCCGCGGACCGCGCGGGCAGCTTGCGCAGGCCCCAGGAGGTCCTGGGGGAAGGCGGTGGGGTGGGCGACGAAGAGTGGTTCATTGCAGTTCCAGAAAGCAGCCGGTCAGACAAGGTGCCGCCCCCGCCCGCCCACGCGGCGCGGGCCGCGCCGGGACAGGAAAGGGGCCACCACCCCGGCAAGGCCGGCGTTGGTTGGCACGTTGATTGACGTAAACGCTTACGGCAACCCATGAACCGGGCCGCAGCGGGATTCTAGGCGTTCTGCGAAGCGCCCTGTCCGGCATCCCCTGAGGCGCCGCCCCGCAGATGGCGGTGGATGTGCCCGGCCACGGCCCCGGCGTGCGTGCGGGCCAGGTCGTGGGCACCGCCTGGCAGCACGTGCATGCGCGCGCCCGGCAGCAGGCCGCACAGGCGCCGCCCCACGGCCACGGGGCTGATGGGGTCCCTGTCGCCCCACAGCAAAAGGGCGGGCGCGCGCACCGACGCCAGCCGGGCCGACAGGTCCCACCGCGCCTGGGCCATCCACGGCGGAAACGCGGGGTTGGCGCGCAGGAAATCGGGCCGCCAGTCGTGGGGATGCAGGTCGTCCATGGGCACGCCGCCCGACGTGGCCACGAGCACCAGGTGGGTCAGGTGGTCGGGCCGCTCGAGGGCGGCGAGCAGGGCCACCACGCCGCCCAGGGACTGCGCGACCAGCGCGCAGGGCCGGTCCATGTGCGGCGTGACCGCATCGACCAGATCCTGCATGCCACCGGCCGCGTCCGGCGCCAGCCCCGCGCCGGCTCCGGCTCCTGCATCGCGCCAGGGCCAGCCCAGCAGCACGCGCGCGGCGGGCAGCGGCATGGCCGACGAGACCGGTTGCCAGAACGCGGGGTCGCCCCCCACGCCGGGCAGGAAGATCAGCCTGGAAGGTGCCGCCGGCACGGGCGAGCCTCTCGCGTCAGGCGTCTTGCGGGGCCGGTGCGATGGCGGCCACGGCCGCGGCCGCCGCGGCCTGCACCCGCGCGGCGGCGAGGCGGCGAGCGCGCTCGAGCTGCTGGCCCACGGTGCGGGGCACCAGGCCGTACATGTCGGCAAAGGCCTCCAGTGTCTGGCCGCTGGCCTCGAACGCGCGCAGCAGGGCCTCGTCCTTGGCGTTGCGCGCCGACCATTCGGCAAAGGCCTCTTCGAGGATGGCGTTGGCGGCTTCGTCGCGGCCCTGCACCAGCTCGGTGTAGGCCTCGCGCGTGAGCCCCGAGGCCTCGAACGCGGCCATCATGCGGTTGCGCAGCTTGGGCAGCAGGTCCTCGGTGGCACGGGCCTTCTTGCGGCGGTAGACCTCCAGCAGCGCATGGTGCACGTGCTCGGGGGCCATGCCCTCCACGGGCTGGCCCGAGAGGTCATGGCGCCGGTCGCCCGCCGCCACGCTTTGCAGGTAGCGCGTGGAGCGGGTGTGGATGCCCAGCGCCACCTTGAGCGCCTCGCGCTCGAACACCTCGGGGTGCGCGGCCAGCAGGTCCTGGAAGATGCCGCGCTTGAGCGGGCGGAACACCGCGCCGAACAGGTGCGGGTAGAGCCCCGCCAGCTGCTCCAGCGCGGGGTGCACACGCTGCGGCGCGCGCGCGCCCGCAGGTGCGGGGGCAGAGGCCTCGGCGCCGCCCTCTGGCGCCGGGCGCCCTTCGGGCTTGCGGCGGTTGCGGCCGCCACGGCGTGATCCGCCCGCGCGCTGCTGGGGTGCCCCGGCAGCGTCGGCGGCGGCGGACGCCCCGGGAGCGGCGGCAGCCGCCTCGGCCGGTGCGGCCGAAACAGGCGCCGCCAGCGGTGTGGCAGGGGCTGCGCTCGGTTGTTCTTGTGCGGGCACGGAGTCGGTCATGGCGGTGCGAATGGGTGAGGGAGAGGGCAACAAAACCCTCAATCATGCCAGCGTTGGAGAAAAGCCCGCCAGCGGCGGCATCCCCTTGTCAGGCCAGGGCTTCGTCCAGCACCTCGATCCAGTGGCGCACCGGCGTGCCGGTGCCGCTTTGCAAATGGGTGATGCAGCCGATGTTGGCCGACAGGATCACGTCCGGGGGCTGGTCGCCGAACGCCTCGCCGAGCACGCCGAGCTTGCGGTCGCGCAGCTGGTACGCCAGGTCCGGGTTGAGCACCGAATACGTGCCCGCCGAGCCGCAGCACAGGTGGGCCTCGTTGCGCGCCGCGCGCAGCCGGAACCCCAGGCGCGCAAGCTGCGTTTCCACCCCGCCGCGCAGCTTCTGGCCGTGCTGCAGCGTGCACGGCGGATGGTAGGCGTACAGCACGTCGGCGGCGGGCTGGGCGCGGCCCGCCAGCTTGTCGGCCAGCTCGGGCAGCAGGGCCGGCAGCAGCTCCGACAGGTCGCGCGTGAGCGCGCTGATGCGTTCGGCCCTGGCGGCGTACTGCGCGTCGTCCTTGAGGATGTGGCCGTATTCCTTGACGGTGACGCCGCAGCCCGAGGCGTTCATGACGATGGCTTCCACCCCGCCCTGCTCCACCAGCGGCCACCAGGCGTCGATGTTGGCGCGCATCTCTGCCTTGCCGCCGTCCTGGTCGTTGAGGTGGAACTTGACGCCGCCGCAGCAGCCCGCCTTGGGCGCGACCACGGTCTGGATGCCCACCGCGTCGAGCACGCGGGCGGTGGCGGTGTTGATGTTGGGCATCATGGCCGGCTGCACGCAGCCCGCCAGCAAAAGCACCTTGCGCGCGTGTTCGCGCACGGGCCATGCGCCGGCATTTTGGGGCGCAGGCACCTTGGCCTTGAGGGATGCGGGCAGCAGGCCGCGCACCAGTTGCCCTGCCTTCATGGCGGGGGCGAACAGGGGCGAAGGCAGGCCCTCCTTCAGCGCCCAGCGCAAGGCCTTCTCGCCCACCGGGCGGGCGACTTTCTCATCGACGATCTTGCGGCCGATATCGACCAGATGACCATATTGCACGCCGCTCGGGCAGGTGCTTTCGCAGTTGCGGCAGGTCAGGCACCGGTCCAGGTGCATCTGGGTCTTGCGCGTGGGCTCGGCGCCCTCGAGCACCTGCTTGATGAGGTAGATGCGGCCGCGCGGGCCGTCGAGCTCGTCGCCCAGCAGCTGGTAGGTGGGGCAGGTGGCGGTGCAGAAGCCGCAGTGCACGCATTTGCGCAGGATGGCCTCGGCCTCCAGGCCATCGGCGCGGGCGCGGTATTCAGGGGCGAGTTGGGTTTGCATGGAGCATGCCTGGACAGGGGAAGGTAAAACAGGGCCGGAAACGCTCAGAGCGCGGGCGGCGGAGTGAGCGGCGGCTCCAGGGGCAGCGCCTTGCGCGAGGGGTGGCGCAGGCGCGCGCGGTCGGCCCACAAGGGGGGCAGCGACAGCCCCAGCAGCACCAGCGCCAGCGGCACCACGAACACGAAGCCCACGTGCTTGAAGCCCGCGGCCCCGGCAACGCCTCCCACGAGGAACATCGCCACGAGCCCCGCGAACAGCCGCAGCCGGGCCTGGTTGGCGCGCACCTGGGATTCCGGCGCGGTGCCGGTGCGGTTCCAGTAGAGCATCTTGCCCAGCTCGATGCCCAGGTCGGTCACCACGCCGGTCATGTGCGTGGTGCGGATCTGGGACGAGGACATCTTGGTCACCGTGGCGTTCTGCAGGCCCATGATGAACGACAGCAGCAGCACCGTGGTGGGCACGGCGAACGGCGTGCGCCAGTTGAGCGTGATGGCGCCCACCAGGCCGAACACCAGCATGAGCACCGCCACCACCAGCAGCGGCAGCGCATAGCTGCTGTGCAGCTTGCGCTGGCGCGCCCAGTTGACCATGACGGCCGTGGTGGCCGCGCCGCTGACGAAGGCCAGCAACGCCCCCACCGCGCCCAGCACCAGGGCCATGTTGCCCAGCACGAGGTTGTCGGCCAGCATCGAGACAAAGCCGGTCATGTGCGAGGTGTACAGGTGCACCACCAGGAACCCCCCGGCATTGACCGCGCCCGCATTGAAGGCCAGCAGCAGGCCCAGCACGCGGTTGCTCGCCACCGTGCGGTGGTGTCCGGTGAGATGGCGCAGGCGTCGCATGGGTGCCGCAGGCTGGCGCGTGGCTTACCAGGCGCGGGCCATGCGCCCGGGGTTGAAGATGCCCGCGGGGTCGAAGCTGTGCTTGAGGCGCGCGTGGATCTGCTCCAGCGCACTGGATTTCAAGCCAAACTGGCCGCTACCGCTTGATGCACCTGCGCTGGAAGCTATGAAAACAGAAGCACTTCCACCCACCGCGCGTGCGGCTTCGCGCAGGGCATCGCCCGCCGCTTCCGGCGCCTGCACCCAGCGCAGGGCGCCGTGCCATTCAATGAGCGGCTGGGCCGCCGCAGGCAGTTGGAGCACGGGGGCCGTGGGCGGCAGGGACAGGCGCCACAGCGCGTGGCCGGGGCGCTGGGCGCGGTCGCTGAACCAGGGCAGGGTCTGTTCGCGGCAGGCGGCCCAATCGGCAGCCACGGCGGCGCTGTCGTCCATGCGCACGCCACCCATGGTCTTGCACGCGGCCTCGACGGCGGCCACGGCCCCGCGCAGGCGCACGTAGAGGGTGCCCGTGCCCGTGTCCTGCACCCAGCAGCTCGCGTTGAGCGGCAGGGGCTGGCCGCCCCAGGCGTGCAGCTTGCGCAAGGCATCGGCCTGGTTGCATTCGAAGCGCAGCGTGGCCTCGGCCGGGGCCACCGGCAGCACCTTGAGGCTGACCTCGGTGAGCAGGCCCAGCGTGCCCCAGGCGCCGGCCATGAGGCGCGACACGTCATAGCCCGCCACGTTCTTCATCACCTGCCCACCAAAGCTCAGCAGCTCGGCCCGGCCGTTGAGCAGCGTGACCCCCAGCACATAGTCGCGCACCGCGCCCACGCTGGCGCGGGCCGGCCCCGACAGGCCGGCCGCCACCATGCCGCCCACGGTGGCGGCATCCGGCGGGGTCTTGGCGAAGTGCGGGGGCTCGAAGGGCAGGCACTGGCCCTGTTCGGCCAGCGTGGCCTCCAGCTCGGCCAGCGGGGTGCCCGCGCGCACGGTGACGACCAGTTCGCTGGGCTCGTAGCTCACGATGCCGCGCAGCACGCGGGTGTCGAGCACCTCGCCATGCAGCGCCAGGCCATGGAAGTCCTTGGTGCCCCCGCCCCGGATGCGCAAGGGGGTCTGGTCGGCGGCGGCGGTGCGCACACGGTCGGCGATCTGGGCAAGGGCGAGGTCCATGCCTTGCATCGTAGCTCCAGCGATGTCCGGCGCCACGCGGAGAGCGCGTGAATTTTTTGAACAGCGCGCGTGCAAATGGCTCGGGACCGCCGGGAGGGATGTCTGCGGACGTGTGCTCTGGGCGTGCATGCCAGAACAGAATGCAGACAAGCGAGTCCCCCGCCCGGTACGAAAAAAACCCGCCGTTGCCGGCGGGTTCAACAACCAAAGGAGCGACTCGCTTGTTCTTGTTGCGACGCCACGGTGCCACCAGACACCGCGGCGCGTCGGGCGCACCGGCCTGCTTCAGCGGTTGTACGCTGTTTCGCCGTGCGAGGTGATGTCCAGGCCTTCGCGTTCGTCTTCTTCCGAGACACGCAGGCCCACCGTCAGGTCGACGATCTTGTAGGCCACGAAGGAGACCACGCCCGACCACACGATGGTCAGCAGCACGGCCTTGGTCTGGGTCCACACCTGGGCGGCGATGGAGTAGTCGGCGGAGGTCACCATGGTGGCGGTCACCCAGTCGGCCACGTAGCCGGGGCCACCCAGGCCAGGCGCATTGAACACGCCGGTCAGCAGGGCACCCACGATGCCGCCGATGCCGTGCACGCCGAACACGTCGAGCGAGTCGTCCGCGCCCAGCAGCTTCTTGAGGCCGTTCACACCCCACAGGCAGGCGAAGCCGCCCACGAGGCCGATCACCAGCGCACCGCCGATGCCGACGTTGCCGGCAGCGGGCGTGATGGCCACGAGGCCGGCCACGGCACCCGACGCGGCACCCAGCATCGACGCCTTGCCGCGCATCAGCGCTTCACCGATGGACCATGCCAGCACGGCGGCGGCGGTGGCCACCAGCGTGTTGATGAAGGCCAGGGCGGCAAAGCCGTTGGCTTCCAGGGCGGAGCCGGCGTTGAAGCCGAACCAGCCCACCCACAGCAGCGAGGCACCGACCATGGTCAGCGTCAGGCTGTGAGGCGCCATGGCTTCCTTGCCGTAGCCGATGCGCTTGCCCACCATGAACGCGCCCACCAGGCCCGCCACGGCGGCGTTGATGTGCACCACGGTACCGCCGGCGAAGTCCAGCGCGCCCCACTGCCAGATCTGGCCGGCCTTGCCGGTCATGGCGTCGGCCACTTCCTTGGAGGCGTATGCGTCAGGGCCCATCCAGAACCACACCATGTGGGCGATCGGCAGGTAGCTGAAGGTGAACCACAGCACCATGAACATCATGACGGCGCTGAACTTGATGCGCTCTGCGAACGCACCGACGATCAGGGCGCAGGTGATGCCGGCGAACGTGGCCTGGAAGGCGGCGAACACCACTTCCGGAATCACGACACCCTTGCTGAAGGTGGCGGCGTTGGCGAACGTGCCGGCGGCGTTGTCCCAGATGCCCTTCATGAACAGCCGGTCGAAGCCGCCGATGAAGGCGCCGCCCTCGGTGAAGGCCAGGCTGTAGCCGTAGATGAACCACAGCACCACGATCAGCGAGAACGTGACCATCACCTGCATCAGCACGGACAGCATGTTCTTGCTGCGCACCAGGCCGCCGTAGAACAGCGCCAGGCCGGGCAGGACCATCAGGATCACGAGGATGGTGGAGGTCATCATCCAGGCGGTGTCGCCCTTGTTGGGGACCGGAGCGGGGGCTTCGGCGGCGGCGGCCGGTGCAGCGGCGGCCGCGGGAGCAGGGGCAGCCGCAGGGGCTTCAGCGGCGGGAGCGGCCGCCGCAGCGGGCGCGGCGGCGGCCGGCTCGGAGGCGGCGGGCGCCTGGGCCAGGGACAGGTTGCCCATGGTCAGCAGGCCCAGCCCCAGAATGAAGGAAGCAAGCAGTTTTTTCATGGCGTTTCTCTTCTTGGGTGTGATGCGGCCGGGCCCTTACAGGGCTTCCTTGCCGGTTTCGCCAGTGCGGATGCGCACCACCTGCTCCAGGTGGGTCACGAAGATCTTGCCGTCGCCGATCTTGCCGGTGCGCGCGGCGCTTTCGATGGACTCGATCACGCGGTCCACCAGGTCATCCGCCACGGCGGCTTCGATCTTGACCTTGGGCAGGAAGTCGACCACGTACTCCGCGCCGCGGTACAGCTCGGTGTGGCCCTTCTGGCGGCCGAAGCCCTTGACCTCGGTCACCGTGATGCCTTGCACGCCGATGTCCGAGAGTGCTTCACGCACCTCGTCGAGCTTGAAGGGCTTGATGATGGCTGTCACCATTTTCATTTTGGTTCCTCCGACGATGGGCGCACCCGGCGCCCATCGAGACTTGCTTACAGGGTTTTGGTGAGCGTGACGATCACGCGCGACTTGTTGACGTGGCCGAAGAAGGCCTTCTTGTTGGCGCCCACCACGGCGGCGCCCAGCGACAGGCCGCTGCCGAAGTCATACGCGCCGCCCACGCTGTAGTCCATGTAGTTGGGCACGCCCAGGTCCTTGATGTCGCTGGCGAAGCGGGTGAAGCCCACCGAGGCCTTCAGGGTGACGCTGGGAGCCACTTCCTGGGCGAACGCCAGGTTCATGTAGCCGGTGTTGCGGCCCTTCAGGCCGGAGCCGGACTTGGCGCCGGCCCAGCCGAAGTAGTCCTTGGAGATGGTGTGCGAATACTTGGCGGTGAAGGGGCCCATGGTGGCCGCGCCATACAGCTCGGTGGTGTTGCCGTTGGCATTGCCGGGGTAGATGTAGGTCAGCGCGCCCAGGTCCAGGTCGGCGCCGCCGGCCTTGAACTTGTAGCCGCCGTACAGGTCGGCTTCGAGCGAGTTGTTGGCCAGCCAGTCCACGCTGGAATTCCAGTTACCCACGTACCAGCCGGATTCGCCGAAGGCATAGTCAAAACCGCCTTGCAGCGCGGGCTTGAGGGCCTTGGCCTTGGAGGCGTCCTGGTCCTGGCCACGGAACTTGTAGTTGGTGGTCAGGCTGACGTTGCCGGTGAGCTGGGCGCTGGCCAGCAGGGGAAGGGATGCTGCAAGGGCAACGCCCAGGGTCTTGATGATGGCGCGGGTCATGTTTCCTCCGGTTGGACAAAGTAGGGACGAGCGCTTTAAGCACGGACCGTGCCACGCGGCGGAATACATCCGCGCGCGCCGTTGCTTCGCGTTACAACGATCCCCGGTACAGTGAGCATCAGCACCGTGCCACGGCCATACGCACGCTATTGGTGCATGGCGCCAAGGGCCCGCGCGGGAACGCCATAAAACGCACCCATCTGGGGAGGAATCGCTTCATGAGTCTTGCTTTGGTGCAAAGCCGCGCCCTTCTGGGGCTGCAGGCGCCGTCCGTCACTGTCGAAGTGCACCTGGCCAACGGCCTGCCCAGCTTCACCCTGGTGGGCCTTGCCGAAGTGGAAGTGAAGGAAGCGCGCGAGCGCGTGCGGTCGGCACTGCAGAACGCGGGGCTGGAGTTCCCCCACAACAAGCGGATCACCGTCAACCTCGCCCCCGCCGACCTGCCCAAGGATTCCGGCCGGTTCGACCTGCCGATCGCGCTGGGCATCCTGGCGGCCAGCGGGCAGCTGGACGGCGCCCGCCTGCCGGGGCACGAATTCGCGGGCGAGCTGTCGCTGTCGGGCGAACTGCGGCCGGTGCGCGGCGCGCTGGCCACGAGCCTCGCGCTGCAGACGCAGCAGATCAGCGCCGTGCTGGTGCTGCCGCCCGGCAGCGCCGAAGAGGCCGCCCTCGTGCCCGCCGCGCAGGTGGTGCGCGCCCGGCACCTGCTGGACGTGGTGCGCGCCTTCCTGCCACCGGGCAACGCCGCGGCGGGCGATGCCTCCGTGGACAACGATGGCTGGACCCGCCTGCAAGCCACGCCGATGGCGGCCGCAGCCGCCTCCCTGGACATGGCCGACGTGAAAGGCCAGGCCACGGCCAAGCGCGCGCTGGAGATCGCGGCCGCCGGAGCCCACAGTGTCCTGATGGCCGGCCCGCCGGGCTCGGGCAAGTCCATGCTGGCCCTGCGCTTTGCCGGGCTGCTGCCGGCCATGACGGTGGACGAGGCGCTGGAGAGCGCAGCGATCGCCAGCCTGGCCGGGCGGTTCCGCCCCGAACTGTGGGGGCAGCGGCCCACGGGCACGCCCCACCATACGGCCAGCGCGGTGGCCCTTGTCGGAGGTGGATCGCCGCCCCGGCCGGGCGAAATCTCGCTGGCCCACCACGGCGTCCTCTTCCTCGACGAGCTGCCGGAATTTCCCCGTGCCGCCCTCGAGGCGCTGCGCGAGCCGCTGGAGACGGGCCACATCACCATCTCGCGGGCCGCGCAGCGCGCGGACTTCCCCGCGCGCTTTCAGATGATCGCGGCGATGAACCCCTGCCCGTGCGGCTTTCTCGGGTCCACGCAACGCGCGTGCCGCTGCACGCCCGACCAGATCAACCGCTACCAGGGCAAGCTCAGCGGCCCGCTGCTGGACCGCATCGACCTGCATGTGGAGGTGCCCGCCCTCCCCGCCGAGCAACTGGTGCAGGCCCCCGCGGGCGAGCCCACCGCCGCCATCCGCGGGCGGGTGGAACATGCCCGCGCCCTGGCGCTGGCGCGGCAGGGCAAGGCCAACCAGGCGTTGCAGGGCCAGGAGATCGACACGCACCTGCGGCTGGACGATGCGGCCGCCAGATTCCTGAACACCGCCGCCGCGCGGCTGGGATGGTCGGCCCGCAGCACGCACCGTGCGCTGAAGGTGGCGCGCACCATCGCCGACCTGGCGGGCTCGCCCACCACCGAGGTCATCCATGTGGCCGAGGCCGTGCAATACCGCCGCGTGCTGCGCAGCCCCGCTTGAGGCGGGTGGAGCCGCGTTTTTCGATTTCGCGATATAGCTATATTTTTAATAGCAAAAGATGTATATAAAATAAGCGGCAGCGGCGAAAGGGAGTCAGAAAGTGGTCTTGCCCGATGCGTCGCCAAACCCGACCTTGCTCCGGCACCCATCGCCCCATGTCCAGCGCCCGCCCCTTCAAAAACCCACCGCCCCCCGCCACCGCGCTCTCCACGCCGGAGGCCGTGGACACCAGCTTCCTGCGCACGCTGGTGGGCTACAACGCGCGCCGTGCGTCGCTGGCGGTCATCGAGGTGTTCATGGAGCGCATGGCGGTGTACCGCCTGAAGGTGGTGGAGTTTTCCGTGCTGTCGCTGGTGGCCCACAACCCGGGCATCACCTCGCGCCAGCTGTGCGCCACGCTCAATGTGCTGCCGCCCAACCTGGTGGGGCTGATCGCCGCGCTGGAGCGGCGCGGGCTGATCGAGCGCCGCCCGCACCCCAGCGACGGGCGCGCCATGGGCGTGCACCTCACGCCCGCGGGGGTGGAGCTGACCGCGCAGGCCGAGGAGACCGCCGCCCAGCTGGAAGTGGACGCCACGGCGGGCCTGACCGCCGCCGAGCGCAAGACGCTGATCCGGTTGCTGCAGAAGGTCTATTCGCCGGACCCCGCCTCCTGAGAGCCCGCGCAGGGTTGCTGCGTATCAGTCGGCAGACCCGGCCTTGGCGGCCATTGCCTGCGCCAGCCCGCCCCACTGGGCACGGAACAGGCCCGGGTCCATCATCTTCACATCGCGCATCAGGGGCTTGAACCCCATGTGCGCCAGCACGTCGCGTTCCAGGTCGATGCCGGGCGCGATCTCGGTCAGCTCCAACCCCTCTGTGGTCAGGAGGAACACGGCGCGCTCGGTGACGAACAGCACGTTTTGCTCGCGCTGCGCAGCGTCCAGGCCGTTGAAGGTGATCTGCTCGACCTTCTCGATGAACTTGCGCGAGCGGCCTTCCTTGACGATGGTGAGCGTCCCATCAGCCACCTGCACCTCCAGCCCGCCCGCGGTGAAGGTGCCGCAGAACACCAGGTGCTTGGTGGACCGCGTGATGTTCACAAAACCGCCGCAGCCCACGGGCCGGCCGTTGAACTTGCTCACGTTCACGTTGCCGTGGTTGTCGGCCTGCGCCAGGCCCAGGAAGCTCGCGTCCAGACCGCCGCCGTCATAGAAGTCGAACTGCAGCGACTGCTCGATGATCGCGTCGGCGTTGTAGGCAGTGCCGAAGTCCCCCAGCTGCGCCGGGATGCCGCCCGTGATGCCGCTTTCCACGCTCAGCGTGAACTGGTCGGACACGCCCTCTTCCGCCGCCACCGACGGCACGCCCGCCGGGATGCCGATGCCCAGGTTGGTGATGGCGCCCGGCGTGAGCTCCAGCGCCGTGCGGCGCGCGATCACCTTGCGCTCGTCCAGCGGCATCGGCGCCAGCGAGTTGAGCGGCACGCGCACATCGCCACACAGCGCGGGGTTGAACTGCGTGGTGATGGTCTGCATGTGGTTCTCGGGCTGGCTGACCACCACGTAGTCCACCGACACGCCGGGCACCTTGACCGACTTGGGGTGCAGGCTGCCGGCCTTCACGATGCGCTCCACCTGCGCGATCACGATGCCGCCGCTGGCCTTGGCCGCGTGGGCGATGTTGATCTGCTCGAGCAGCACGCCTTCCTTGTCCAGGGTGATGTTGCCGTTCTCATCGGCCAAGGTGCCGCGGATGATGGCCACATCGACCTTGGGCGCGGGGTAGAACAGCCATTCCTCGCCGTTGAATTCGACGAGCTTGACCAGGTCTTCGGTGGACTTGCTGTTGAGCTTGCCGCCTTCGATGCGGGGGTCCACGAACGTGCCCAGGCCCACCTTGGTCAGCAGCCCGGGGCTGCGGCTGGCAATGTGGCGCGTGAGGTGCGACAGGCTGCCCTGCGGGAAGTTGTAGGCCTCCACTTCGCCGTCAAACACCATCTTCATCATCTCGGCACCCGTCTGGCCGAAGTGGCCCGCCACGGTGCGCTTGATCATGCCGGGGTGGGCAAAGTGGACCATGCCCGCATCCTTGCTGTTGCCGATGGCGCCGCAGGCCCAGGTGGTCACGTTCTTCGGGTGGCCGGTGTCGAGGAAATTCTTTTCCACGCCCTTGAGCACTTCCTCGGGCAGGCTGGAGACGGCCAGGCCGCCCAGAAAGATGGTGGCGTTGTCTGGGATCAGGGCCCCGGCCTGGGCTGCGGTGATGATTTTCATGGTGACCTTCAATTGAACACTATTACTTCGATAGCTGCTCGCGCTTATCCCATAAGCGCTTGAGCCCTATTTCTCTTAAATTTCAAGCATCCGGGTTCTCGATGAGCAAGGCAATGCCCTGCCCGCCGCCCACGCAGGCACTCGAGATGCCGTAGCGCAGCCCGCGCCGGCGCAGCTCGCGCGCCAGGGTCACCGTCAGGCGCACGCCGGTGGCGGCCAAGGGGTGGCCCAGCGCAATCGCGCCGCCGTTCACGTTGAGCTTGTCGCGGTCCAGGCCCAGTTCGCGCTCCACGGCGATGGTCTGCGCGCCCTGCGCTTCGTTGATTTCAAACAGGCCGATGTCGTCGAGCGTGAGCCCGGTGCGCGCCAGCAGCGCGCGGATGGCGGGTGCGGGGCCGATGCCCATGAATTCGGGCGCCACACCGACGGCAGCCGCGCCACGCAGGCGCGCCAGGGGTTTGAGGCCGCGCCGCTGCACATAGGCATCGCTGGCCACCACGGCTCCCACGGCCGCGTCCACCAGGGCCGAGCTGTTGCCCGCCGTCTGCACGCCGCCGGGGTACACCGTGCGCAGCCCCGCCAGGGCCTCGACGGGCGAGGGGCGCGGGTGCGTGTCGCGGTCGAGCTGCGCCACCTTGCGCGGCAGCGTGATGCCGCGCGTGGCGTAGCCTGCCAACTCGAACTTCTCGCTCGTCACCGGCACGATCTCGCCGGCCAGAAAGCCGTCGGCCTGGGCTTGCAGCGCCCGCTCGAACGAGCGCGCCGCGTACGCGTCCACGTCTTCGCGGGTGATGCCGTATTTTTTGGCCAGGTTCTCGGCGGTCTCGATCATCGTGACGGGGCCGGCGGTGTCAATCAGCGCCTCCATCAGGAAGTCCTTGAACTCCACCGGCGCACCGAGCTTGAAGCCCGTGCGGTGCGTGTACGCGGCGATCGGGTTGCGCGTCATGGATTCGGTGCCCACCACCAGCGCCACGTCGGCATAGCCCAGCGCGATCTGGTCCGCGGCCTGGCGGAACAGCTCGAAGCCCGTGCCGCAGATGCGCTGCACCAGGATGGCCGGCACGCTCTGCGGCACGCCCGCATACAAGCCGATGTGGCGCGGCAGCACGAAGGCGTCGAAGTCGGCCTGCGCCATCGAGCCGGTGATGACCGAGTTCACGTCGGCAGCGGGCACGCCGCTTTTGTCCAGCACGGCGCGGGCGACCTTGATGCCCATGTCGGTGGGCGACACATGGCCGAGCGGGCCGCAGTAGTCGACCATGGGCGTGCGCACGCCGTCGACCAGCCAGGCGTTCAGCGGGGCGGAAAAGGAATGTTCAGTGCTGGTTGTCGTCGCAGTGGTCGTCATGGTCAGGCCTTGGGGGTGGTGCTGGTTCTGCTGTCGGTCACGCGCAGCACGGTGGCGTAGCCGGTGTCGCCCGCGGCGCAGCCGGTGAACAGGCCCACGCCGCCGCCGCGCAGCACCAGCTCTTCGATGAGTTCGATGATGGCGCGCAGGCCGGTAGGCGCCTGCGGGTGGCCCCAGATGATGGAGCTGCCGTAGTTGTTCATGCGCTCCCACGCAAAGCCGGTGTCGCGCGCCAGCGCGATGTCGTTCACCGCAAACGGGTTGTGCGTCTTGATCGCGTGCACGTCGGCGATGGACAGGCCTGCGTGCTTCAAGGCGTTGAACGCCGCCGGCGACGGCGCCATGGGCATGAAGCCGGCCTCCACGCGCGCCATGCCGAAGCCCAGGATCTCGACCTCGATGCCGGGGTCGGTGGCCACGGCGCGGGCGCGGTCACGCGTGGTGACGATGGCGCCCGCATTGCCGTCGGCCGGGTGCGTCTGGCCGCCGAAGGTCACGGTGCCGCCTTCTTTGACCGGCTTGAGCCTGGCCAGGCCTTCGGCGGTGGTGGGGAAGATGCCTTCGTCGGCGCTGAGCGTGCCGGTCTGCTTGCGGAATTTCGAGTCGGTGACCGGCACATCGGCCATGTAGCGCTTCTGGAAGGCGCGGTCGTCGGCCAGCGCCGCCTGGTACTGCGTGTAGCGGTGCAGCTTGAGCGCGTGCTGCTCTTCGGTGGTGATGCCGTAGCGCGCCGCCACGTTTTCGCCCGTCTGCAGCATGGGGTTCTTGGCGTAGGGGTCGTGGCCCATGTTGTCGGGCACCCAGTGCTCGGTGATGCCATAGCCGCCGGTGCCGCTCGAATCGGGGTAGTACACCACCGGCCCGTTGGACTGGCGGTCAGCCATCACCAAGAGCGCGCTGGTGGCCGTGCCGCAGGCCACCTCTTGCGCGGCCATCTGCAGCGCGCGCACACTGGTGGCGCAGGCCTGCTGCACCGTGGGGCCCGCCACGCGGTCGATGCCCATGAGGCCGGTGACCCAGGGCAGGCCGTAGAAGCTGCCCTTCTGCGGGTTGGTGATGCCGAGGATCGCCAGGTCCACCGCCGCCAGGTCGTACCCGCGCGCGGCCAGCGCCTGCTTGCCCACCGTGGCCGCCAGCGGCAGCGCGTTGAGGTTGGCCAGCGAGCCCTGCCACTTGGCGAACGGGGACGACCAGTAAATGCCGTAGGGGATGAAGGCGTTCATGACGGTTCCTTGCTGTGAATCGGTGCCATTTTAGTTATTTATCATAATCATATGAGCACCCAGAAAAGCTAGGGAAAGCACCTAGCAAAGACCGCCTCCACGGCCTTGTTTTAGTTATTTTTGATAACCATAATTTCTACAACTCACCTCGATGACCATGACCAAGCACTCCGACATCTCCCTCGAAATCCGCGGCGAACGCGAGGACATCGCGGTCATCCGCCTCGCCCGCCCCGCCAAGCGCAATGCCCTGAACGACGGCCTGATCCTGGCGCTGCGGGACGTGATGGACAACCTGCCCGCCACCGTGGGCGCGGCCGTGATCGATGGCGAAGGCGAGCACTTCTGCTCGGGCCTGGACCTGTCCGAACTCAAGGAGCGCGATGCGGGCCAGGGCCTGCACCACTCGCGCATGTGGCATGCGGCGCTGGACCGCGTGCAGTTCGGCCCCGTGCCCGTGGTGGCCGCGCTGCACGGCGCGGTGGTGGGCGGGGGCCTGGAGCTGGCCAGCGCCTGCCACATCCGCGTGGCCGACGAGTCCACCTTCTACGCGCTGCCCGAGGGCTCGCGCGGCATCTTCGTGGGCGGCGGCGGCGCGGTGCGCATTCCGCGCCTGATCGGCACGGCGCGCATGACCGACATGATGATGACCGGCCGCGTCTACAACGCGGTGGACGGCGAGCGCGTGGGCTTTGCGCAGTACCTCGTGCCCACCGGCACGGCGTTCGACAAGGCCTTCGAGCTGGCCCAGCGCATCGGGCAGAACGCGCCGCTGACCAACTACGCGCTGATGCACGCGCTGCCGCGCATCGCCGAGCAGCCGTCGGACCAGGGCCTGATGACCGAAGCCATGATGGCCGCCATCGCGCAGAGCGCCCCCGAGGCCAAGGCGCGTGTGCGCGCCTTCCTCGACGGCAAGGCCGCCAAGGTCCAGAAGGGCTGACCGCAGCGCCCCGGACAGGACAGATAGCACAGACAGCACGCGCCCGCGCAAGCCCACCGACACGCACCCATGACGAGCAACCCATCCCCCCGCTACCGTCCGCTGCGCTTTGGCGTGACCGAGGTCAGCACGCGCCAGGCAGACAACGGCGTGGTCTACGTGCGGGCCACGCAAGACCTGCAGGCCTACCCGCTGCGCCTGACCGACCGGCTCGCGCACTGGGCCCAGACCGTGCCCGACCGCACCTGGATGGCCCAGCGCGTGAAGAACGCCGACGGCAGCCTGGGCGAGTGGCGCCACGTCACCTACGGCCAGGCCTGGCAGGCCGCGCGCAGCATTGCCCAGGCCTTGCTCGACATGCACCTGGGCGCCGAGCGCCCCGTGGCCATCCTGAGCGAAAACGACCTGGACCACGCGCTGCTGTCGCTGGGCTGCCTGGTGGCCGGCGTGCCGCAGTGCACCGTCTCCACCGCGTACTCCACCATCAGCCAGGACTTCGACAAGCTGCGCCATGTGCTGGACACGCTCACCCCCGGCCTGGTGTTCGCCAGCGACGCCACGCGCTTTGCGCGCGCCATCGAGGCCACCGTGGCCGCCGACGTCAAGGTGGTGCTGGGCACTGGCAGCATCCCGGGCCGCAGCACCGTGGCCTTCAGCGACCTGCTGGCCACCCCCGCCACGCCGGCCGTGGATGCAGCGCACGGCGCCATCACGGCCGACAGCATCGCCAAGTTCATGTTCACCTCGGGCTCCACCAAGCTGCCCAAGGCCGTGATCGTGACGCACGGCATGTGGGCCGCCAACCTGCAGCAGATGAACCAATCGATGCCGGTGCTGGCCGAAGAGCCCCTGGTGCTGGTGGACTGGCTGCCGTGGAACCACACCTTCGGCGGCAACCACAACTTCGGCATCGTCATCTACAACGGCGGCACGCTCTACCTGGACGAAGGCAAGCCCACGCCCAAGGGCATGGCCGAGACCATCCGCAACCTGCGCGAGATCGCGCCCACGGTGTACTTCAACGTGCCCACGGGTTTCGAGGTGATCGCACAGACCATGAAGACAGACGCGCAGCTGCGCAAGAACCTGCTCAGCCGCGTGAAGATGTTTTTCTTTGCCGCAGCCGCGCTCTCGCAGCCCATCTGGGACTCTCTGTTCGAGAGCGCCGAGCGCGAGGTCGGCGAGCGCATCGTGATGAACACGGGCCTGGGCATGACCGAAGGCTGCCCCTTCTGCGTGGCGGTGAACAGCCCCGACGTGCAGGCCGGCGACATCGGCGTGCCCACGCCGGGGCTCGAACTCAAGCTCGTGCCGGTGGACGGCAAGGTCGAGGTGCGCTACCGCGGCCCCAACATCACGCCCGGCTACTGGCGCAATGCCGAAGCCACGCGCGACGCCTTCGATGAAGAGGGCTTCTACTGCTCGGGCGACGCGGTGAAGTGGATCGACGAGAACGACCTGAACAAGGGCCTGAAGTTCGACGGCCGCATTGCCGAGGACTTCAAGCTCAGCACCGGCACCTTCGTGAGCGTGGGGCCGATGCGCGCCAAGATCATCGCCGCCTGCGCGCCCTACGTGCAGGACGCGGTCATCACCGGCATCAACCTCAAAGAGATCGGCGCGCTGCTGGTGCCCACACCCACCATTCGCACGCTCAGCGACCTGCCCGAGAGCGCCAGCCTGCACGAGGTGCTGGCGAGCGAGCCGGTGCAGCAGCACTTCCAGCAGGTGCTGGACAAGCTCGCGGCCGAGTCCACCGGCAGCGCCACCCGCGTGGCCCGTGCGCACCTGATGGCCGAGCCGCCCTCGCTGGACAAGGGCGAGATCACCGACAAGGGCTCCATCAACCAGCGCGCCGTGCTGCAACACCGCGCGGACGTGGTGGACGCACTGCACGGCGGCACGCTGCCCGGCACGCTGGTGCCGCGCCACTGAACGCCAAAGACACACCCAACATTTTTCTCAAGGACACACAGCATGGACATCCAAGGACAAGCCGCCATCGTGACCGGCGGCGCATCGGGCCTCGGTGAAGCCACGGCCCGCGAACTCGCCCGCCTGGGCGCCAAGGTCGCCGTGCTCGACCGCAACGCCGAGCTGGCAGAGAAGGTTGCGGCCGACATTGGCAAGGAATTTGGCAACGGCTGCGCCGTGGCGTGCGCCTGCGACATCACCGACCCCGCCAGCGTCACCGCCGCGCTGGAGAAGGCCGCTGCGGCCCACGGCCCGGCGCGCATCCTGATGAACGTGGCTGGCATCGGCAGCGCCAAGCGCATCGTGCAGCGCGACGGAAGCGCCGCGCCGCTGGAGGACTTCACGCGCGTGGTCACCATCAACCTGATCGGCAGCTACAACGTGAGCCGCCTGTTCGCCGCCGCCTGCGCCAAGCTGGAGCCCCTGCCCAACGGCGAGCGCGGCGTGATGATGTTCACCGCCTCGGCCGCCGCGTTCGACGGCCAGGTGGGCCAGCAGGCCTACAGCGCCTCCAAGGGCGGCCTGGTGGGCATGACGCTGCCCATGGCGCGCGACCTGGCGCAGCACGGCATCCGGGTGTGCACCGTGGCGCCCGGCCTGTTCGCCACGCCGCTGATGAAGGAGTTGCCCGAGGCCGTGCAGCAATCGCTGGCCGCGAGCATCCCCTTCCCCCCACGCCTGGGCAAGCCCGAGGAATTTGCCGAGCTGGCGTGCCACATCGTGACCAACGGGCACCTGAACGGCGAGGTGATCCGCCTCGATGGTGCCCTGCGCATGGCGCCACGGTAATGCCCCCCTCGAGTCGCTTCGCGCCTTCCCCCTCTCCTGCGGGAGGGGGACGCCACCGGTGGCCTGGCAAAGCCAGTTCCACGGTGGCGCTGGCTTGGGCAGCGCCAGTTCTTGCGCCCCGGGAGGCGCCGCACAGCTGATAACGAGAGGGTGTGCGAACACCCCAGTTGATTTTTGAGATGTCCGTCAGATACACACCAGGAGACAAACCATGACCACCACACGCCGTCAATTCGTTCAGGCCCTTGGCGCCAGCGCCGCATTGGGCGCCCTGCACCCCTTCGCCGCCCATGCGCAGGTGGACCAGGTCAAGGTGTATTTCGGCTTTCCGGCCGGCAGCTCGGGCGACACCGTGGCGCGGCGCGTGGCCGAAAAATGGGGTGGCTCGGCCTTCAGCAAGAACGCCGGCGTGGTGGAAAACAAGCCCGGCGCGGGCGGGCGCATTGCGCTGGAGACCCTGAAGTCGGCCCCGGCCGACGGCTCGGTACTGGCGGTGGCGCAGGTGTCGGCCCTGGCCAACTACCCCCACATCTACAGCAAGATGAACTACACCGACAAGGACTTCGCGCCCGTGTCGATCGCGGCCATCATGCACCACGGCCTGGCCGTGGGCCCCATGGTGCCCGCCAGCGTCAAGACGGTGAAGGACTTCCTGGCCTGGGCCAAGGCCAACCCCAAGGACGCGAGCTACGGCTCGCCTGGCGCGGGCTCCACGCCCCACTTCCTGGGCGCGCTGCTGGGCATCAACAGCGGCGTGGACCTGCGCCACGTGCCCTACCGTGGCTCCATCCCCGGCGTGACGGACGTGGTGGGCGGCCAGGTGGCGGCCATGGTCACGCCGCACGGCGACTTCATCGCCAACTACAAGGCGGGCAAGCTGCGCATCCTGGCCACCTCGGGCCCCAAGCGCTCGCAGTACGTTCCTGATGTGCCCACGTTTGCCGAGCAGGGCTTCCCCGAGCTGACGACCGAGGAATGGTTTGGCTTCTACGCCCCCGCCGCCACGCCCAAGCCCGTGATTGCCGCCGCCAACGCTGCGATCAACGCAGCCCTGAAGGAAAAGTCGGTCATCGACAGCCTGGCCATCGTGGGCCTGATGCCCCACGGCTCCACGCCCGAGGAGCAGGCGCGCTGGCAGAAGGCCGAGTACGACACCTGGGGCCCGCTGATCAAGAAGATCGGCTTCACCGCGGATTCCTGAGCTCCCCCTGAGCGGCTTCGCCGCTTCCCCCTGAGGGGGACGCCACCCGTGGCCTGGCAAAACCAGCTCCACGGTGGCGCTGGCCGGGGCCGCGCCGGTATCACGGGCAGTGCGCAACGCGGCGCGAGGGGGCGCAGCCATTCCCCACCCGTTCAGGCTGAGCCTGTCGAAGCCTGGGCATGCCACTCGCGCAGCCCGTTCGACCGGATCAGGGTGAGCGGGCTGCCGCTGGCCGACCAGGATTTCAAGCAAAAACAGCCGCTACCGCGCGTCCATCAAGCGCCAATAGCTATCAGAACAAGAGCAAACCATGCAAGCACGCCAAGCCCTTGCCGACATCCAGCATCTGCTGACCCATGTGCTGCAGGCGCCCAGCCGCTGGCAGGCGCTGCCCCCGTTTGCGGACACCGATGGCGAGCTGGCCGCGCAGGTGCTCGACGAAGCCGCCAAGTTTGTGGACAGCGCCATCGCCCCGCTGCAGCGCGGCGGCGACGAAGAAGGCTGCCGCTTCGACGCAGGCCAGGTGCGCACGCCCGCAGGCTTCCGCGACGCCTACCAGGCCTTCTGGCAGGCGGGCTGGCCGTCGCTGTCATGCGCGCCCGAGGACGGCGGCCAGGGCCTGCCTGCGGTGCTCGAATGTGTGCTGTTCGAATGGCTGGCCGGCGCCAACCACGGCTGGACCATGGCCCCCGGCCTGCTGCACGGCGCGTACGAATGCATCAAGCACCACGCCAGCGACGAACTCAAGGCGCAGTATCTGGAGAAGGTCGCCACCGGCGAGTGGCTGGCCACCATGTGCCTGACCGAAGCCCACGCGGGCAGCGACCTGGGCCTGGTGCGCACACGTGGGGTGCCGCAGCCCGATGGCAGCGCGCGGGTGAACGGCAGCAAGATCTTTATCTCCGGCGGCGAGCACGACCTGACCGACAACATCGTGCACCTGGTGCTGGCGCGCCTGCCCGATGCGCCTGCGGGGCCCAAGGGCCTGTCGCTGTTCCTGGTGCCCAAGATTCTTCAAGATGGAAGCTGCAATGCCGTGGTGTGCGAGCGCATCGAAGAAAAGATGGGCCTGCACGGCAGCCCCACCTGCGTGATGCGCTTTGACGACGCCACCGGCTGGCTGGTGGGCGAGCCGAACAAGGGCCTCAACGCCATGTTCGTGATGATGAACGCGGCGCGCCTGCACGTGGGCCTGCAGGGCATCGGCCTCCTGGAAGCCGCATGGCAAAAGGCCAGCGCCTACGCGGCCGAGCGCCGCCAGATGCGCGCGCCCGGCGCCAGGGACACCAGCCTCATCCAGGACCACCCCGCCATCCGCCGCATCCTGCACACGCAGCGCGCCTGGATCGACGGCGGCCGCGTGCTGGCCTACCACACGGCCCTGCAGCTCGACGTGGCCAAGCACGGCACCGACGCTGCCGCGCGCGCCGCCGCCCAGCGCTGGTGCGCGCTGGTCACGCCCGTGCTCAAGGCCGCGCTCACCGACCAGGGCTTTCACGGGGCCAGCGCCTGCCTGCAGGTGTTTGGCGGCCACGGCTATGTGCGTGAATGGGGCATCGAGCAGATCGTGCGCGACGCGCGCGTGGCCATGATCTACGAGGGCACCAACGAGATCCAGGCCATCGACCTGCTGGTGCGCAAGGTGCTGGCCGATGGCGGCCAGGGCCTGGGCGCCCTGCTGGGCAGCCTGCCCGGCGCGGCCCCCAGCGCCGCCGCCAGCGCGCGCCGCCATGCGCTGGTCGAGATCACGCAGACCCTGGCGATTGCCGCCCAGTCCGACCCCGAACTGCCCTACTGGGTGGCCGACGACTACCTGCGCGCCGTGGCGCTGGTGCTGCTGGAATGGGCCTGGGCCCAGATCGGCGCCGCCCGCCCCCGCGAACGCGGGAGCGAACCCACCAGCGCCACGGACCGCTGGACCGCCCCCGCCCAGGCCTTTGCCCTGTGGGTGCTGCCCGAATTCGACCTGCGCACCGGCATCCTGCGCCAGCGCATCGCGCACGCCTTGGAATCCAGGCCCCAGGAGGTCGCAGGCGCTCAACCCATATGCGCCAGCAGCTCCTGATTCAGTAGCAATCCGCCTTCCGCCGATCTCCCGCCCACAGCGTGTTGAGGCCACGCTGCGGGTTTCCTTGCGCCTCAGAAAAACAGGAGACAACACCATGAGCTTGAAAAAAAGAAGGATCAGAATGCGCGCCCATCCCATCGCTTTGTCGGCCGTGACCACGGCCCTGCTCATGGGCTGCGGCGGCTCGTCCGATGCCGCCCTGCCCCAGCTCTCCGCCGCCACACCGGCCCCCCTGCAGTCGTGCGCCACGCTCGCCACCAGCCTGGCCCTGCCCGACACGCGCATCACCTCCGCCGAGCAGGTGCCCGAGGGCCCCCTGGCCCTGCAGGGCGTGACCACCCAGGCGCCCGCGCACTGCCTCGTCAAGGGCAAGATGAAGGAGCGCACCGGCCCCGTGGATGGCGCCAGCTACGCCATCGGTTTCGAGATGCGCCTGCCCGTGGCGTGGAACGGCCGCTTTCTGCACCAGGCCAACGGCGGACTGGACGGCAGCGTGGTCACCGCGCTGGGCTCGGTGAGCGGCGCCGCGCCGGTGGCCCCCGGCCTGGTGCAGGGCTTTGCGGTGCTCAGCTCCGACGCGGGCCATGGCGCGCCCACCCCCTTCTTCGGCGTGGACCCACAGGCCCGGCTGGACTACGGCTACCAGGCCGTGGGCACCCTCACCCCCATGGCCAAGAACCTCATCAAGAGCGCCTACGGCAAGGCGCCCGACCGCTCGTACCTGGCCGGCTGCTCCAACGGCGGCCGCCACGCCATGGTGGGCGCATCGCGCTATGCCGACCAGTACGACGGCATCCTGGCGGGCAACCCCGGCTTTCACCTGCCCAAGGCCGCCACCACCCAGCTGTGGAAGGCCCAGCAATACGCCAAGGTATCCACCAAGGACGCCACCACCGGCCTGCCCGACCTGAACACGGCCGTGAGCCCCGCCGAGTTCAAGCTCATCGGCAGCAAGATCGTCGCCAAGTGCGACGCGCTGGACGGCGTGGCCGACGGCCAGGTCAACGACGTGGCCGCCTGCCAGGCCGCCTTCAACCTGCAGACCGACGTGCCCACCTGCACCGGTGCGCGCGACGGTTCGTGCATCACCAGCGAACAAAAGAGCGTGCTGGCCAGCATCTTTGCGGGCCCCAAGAACAGCAAGGGCGAAGCGCTGTACACGGGCACCTGGTTCGACCCCGGCATCGCGGGCGCCAACTTCGCGTCCTGGCACTTCGGCTCGCCCGCCACGCGCGACGCAGGGGCCGTGGCCTTCATCTTCACCTCGCCCCCGTCCACGGTGGCCGCGTTCACCGCCATCCCCGGCATGCAGTACGCGCTGAACTTCAGCATGGAGACGGACTACCCCAAGATGTTCGCCACCAACACCACGTACACCGAGTCCCCCTGGTCCTACATGACCCCGCCCAACGAAGCCGACCTGAGCACCCTGAAGAACCGGGGCGCCAAGATGATCGTTTTCCACGGCGTGGCCGACGGCGTGTTCTCGCCCATGGACACCGCCAACTGGATGGACCGCCTGCAGGCCAACCACAGCGGCAAGGCCGATGCGTTTGCCCGCCTGTTCCTGGTGCCCGGCATGAACCACTGCTCCGGCGGCCCCGCCACCGACCAGTTCGACATGCTGGCCCCGCTGGTGGCTTGGGTAGAACAAGGCAAGGCACCCGACAGCGTGACGGCCAAGGCGCGCGGCGCAGGCGCCAATGTGGTGAATGCCGAGCTGCCTGCCAGCTGGTCCGCCAACCGCACCCGGCCGCTGTGCGTGTACCCCAAGGTGGCGCGCTACAACGGCACGGGGGATGTGGAGAGTGCGGGCAGTTTCAGCTGCAGGTGATGGGGGATTGAAAGTGCGATGCCCGGCTTGTGCCGGGCTTTTTCATCGGGCGAAGGGGTGACTAGAAGCGCTGCTGCGTGCAGCCCCGGAAGTTCCAGACTTTTGGGCCCGGGCTACACACTAGTGAGAAGCGATTTGCGCAGATTCATTGGCAGCTTTGCAGCGGTTGCTGCCGTTCGCATCTCGGTCACGAATGGGTACTATCGGCCACAAGCGGACATTGGAGTCACAAATGCCACTCGAATGGAAACACTCCACCGATGGAGTCGATTGGGAAGAACTTTCTGCCCTCTACCACGCCGCCCCACTGGGCGAGAAGTCGCCGCTTCATCTGCAGAAAGTCTTCTCCAACAGCATGTTCAAGTGTTTCGTCTACGAGGATGCGAAGCTCGTGGGGGTGGGGCGCGCACTCGCTGATGGTGGAGATTGCTCGTACATATGCGACGTTGCGGTATTGCCCAGCCATCAAGGCACGGGCCTCGGCAAACAGGTTGTCAGTGACCTGGTGGAAATGTCATCCGGCCACAAGAAAATCATCTTGTATGCGGTCCCTGGCAAAGAGCCTTTCTACAGGAAATTCGGCTTCATGCGAATGAAGACGGCTATGGCCATCTTTAAGAATCAGCAGCAGCAGGTGGAGGGGGGCTACCTTAGTGAAACCTAATCCTGCAATCAAGATGGATGTACACCGGCAAGCCTGTTCACGGACGTCTGCTTCCGGGGAGGAGAAAGGTCTGCAATGGGCCCTAAGCAGACATCCTAAATAACGATCGGGATGCTATCTAGCGCCTTGCTCGTAGAGCCAGATGCTAAGCGAGATGTGTAGCGCCCCAAGCTCCGCCAGCATTTTTGGATCGATGCACAAAGACAACGATCGGCTTTCGGCTTTGCAGTCGAGATAAGGCCCGTAGCCGCCTTCCCGCAAGGCCAAAAAAGCATCGGCCTTGGTTCTCAGCAGCTCCAGCCATTGTCCAATCTGAATCTCAACAGAGTTAGTGGGATCGGCCTTGGGGAGAGTCATTGCCCAAAACCCTACTTCTGAGATTCGGCCATCAAAACTATCACCGACGCCGTAACTGCTAGATGGCTTCAAATCTAAGAGACTGGTTACGACCCCGGGCTGTACTTTCGGGTTGCAAAAGATTAGTCGAGTGCTGTTTTCGTCGCGTTGGTTGTGCATGTCGATGTCCGCTTCTGGCCGCAATCAGTCTCAGCAGTTGCATGTCGAGAGACCAAAATAAGCAATCTACGCGAGGATTCCACAAGCCGTCAGACCTCTCTGTGACAGCTGGAAAAGTAAGTGCTTTGCGCAGCCCTCTGGATCGTTCGTGCATTCGCAAGGTCCCAGGGGCAATGGGATTGATATCGGGTCTTTAAAAATCTGTGCAGACCGCTCGTGACCTAGCGGCGCTCTGATCTCCAAATGCCCCTCCTGGAACTGCAATGGGATGTGGATGCAGTCATGAAAAAGCAAACTCTGCACCCCAGCTGCCGCTAATGCGGCGTGGAGTTCATCAAGACCATCGGGGCTTTGCATGTGTCGATTCTCTGTGAAGACAGTACACCGACCGTCCGCTTCTGGCCGAATTCTGCCAGGGCGTCCAAGCACCTTAAGTGTTGGGCAACCCATCAGGGCATACTTTTTTTGTGGAGCGATAGAAGGGCAGCCACGGGCCAAGCTGTTGCCGCACAAACCCAACCAAGCGGTGACCACATCATGTGAAGCCCCAGAAATTCGACGTCGTGCAACCCGAGGTAACGACCAAGCCAATTCGGGCCGAGCAGCAAAAGAGCAACCGTCAAGACCACCGAGAGCAGCACAAAGGCAATCTGAGGACGAATTCCACGCTTGAGCCTCCACATCAAAGTACCGCCAACCAGTAAAGGCGGCAGCATGACCCAAAGGAAAAGGACTGCGAACTCCGATTTGGTCATGATCTTAAATGTCTGCTTCTGGCCGATAGTACTCATTCACGAAAGTGGAGCGTACGTCCGCAACCGGCCTGAAGCGGTCGCCCGTCTGTTACCGTACTTTCGCACTGGCTCAATTCGCAACCTCGATTGCCAGCCGGTTGACCGTGCCGAAGTCACGCCAAGCAACGACATTGGCAGGGCTGGATCCAGGGTGGAGTAGGCGCACGGAGTTGGGTTGACGCAGCTATGACCATCGACAGCAATTAGCTATTGCTCCGACGCGCCCGGCCTGCGTTCAGTCGGAATTGGCGATTTGCTGGCTTCGTTCCTCGCCTTCTTCCCTTGGTCGTAATGCCACTTGATGGCGAAGAACATGCCGGTGCCGAACACGGCCACCTTGAACACAATGAAGACTATCGGGACCCAATCCATCTTTGAGATTTTCCTGGCTATTGATTGGCAGTCACTACCGTGAAGTGCACTGACTTAAAACGCTGCGTCAGCAGCTTCATCGTGTTCAAGCCATCGTCGAATCTCACATCGACAGCACTGGGCAAATGATCTGAAAACTTGGTGCGATGCTATCGAGCCTGCTGTGCGGGCGTAAGCATCAGTTCTGCCTAAATTTTGCGTAGCAGATGAAGATCGCCGTGCAGGGCAACTGCCTGGAAAGCGGCTTTGTCATTGGGGCTGTGTGTGGCCGCGATGCGCGGGCCGTGGTGCGCGCGGAGAGTGAGCCGACGGATCGCCGGTTGCAATCAACGCCGATGCGGGCACACACAAAAAGGCCTGCATGAGGGAACCCCATGCAAGCCTTTGATTGGGTGACAGTGCGAATGCCGGATGCTCAGAACGGCAACCCCACATAGTTCTCCGCCAGCGACCCCAGCGCCTTCTCGGACGAGAACAGATACGCCAGGTCCGTGTCCTGCAGCTTCTGGTCGTAGGCCAGCGACTCGGGGAAGGTGTGCAGCATGGTCGTCATCCACCACGAGAAGCGCTGGGCCTTCCACACGCGGGCCAGGGCCTTTTCGGAGTATTTGTCGAGGCCGGTGCTGTCGCCGTTTTGGTAGTGGGCGACCATGGCGTGGTACAGGTAGTAGATGTCGGATGCCGCGCTGTTCAGGCCCCGTGCGCCGGTGGGGGGCACGATGTGGGCGGCGTCGCCCGCCAGGAACAGGTTGCCGTAGCGCATGGGCTCGGCCACAAAGGAGCGCAGGGGGGCGATGGACTTTTCGATGGAGGGGCCGGTGATGAGCTTGGCGGCCACCTCGGCGGGCAGGCGGCGCTTCAGCTCGGCCCAGAAGGCTTCGTCGGACCAGTCTTCCACGTTGTCGGTTAGCGGCACCTGGATGTAGTAGCGGCTCAGCACTTGCGAGCGCAGCGAGCACAGCGCAAAGCCGCGTTCGTGCTTGGCGTAGATCAGCTCGGGCGAGACGGGCTTGGTGCGCGAGAGCACGCCCAGCCAGCCGAAGGGGTAGACCTTTTCATACTCCTTGAGCACGTCGCGCGGGATGGACTTGCGGCTCACGCCGTGGAAGCCGTCGGCGCCGATGACGAAGTCGCAGTCGATGCGCACCACCTCGTCGCCTTGGCGGTAAGTCACATACGGGTTGGCGCTTTTGAGGTCGTGGGGCTGCACGTCTTCAGCGTTGTGGATGACGACGCCCTTCATGCGGTCGCGCGCTTCATACAGGTCGCGCGTCAGCTCGGTCTGGCCGTACACCACCACCGAGCTACCACCGCTGTACTTGTGCAAATCGACCCGTTCCATCTTGCCGTCGTGGGCGATGATGAAGCCGTCGTGGATCTCGCCCTCCTTGTCCATGCGCTCGCCGCACTGGGCCTCGCGCATGAGTGCGGCGAAGCCGTGCTCCAGCACGCCGGCGCGGATGCGGCCCAGCACGTATTCGCGGCTTTGGCGCTCCAGCACGATGGTGGCTATGCCCTTGAGGTGCAAGAGCTGGGAGAGCATGAGGCCCGAGGGGCCTCCGCCGATGATGCAGACCTGGGTTTTCATGGTGTCTCCTGTAGTGGTTGGTGCGTTCATGACATGGGTCAAACGGACCACCCAAAGATACGTGGCACAGTCGCCGCGTTGAATGGACGGATGGAGCCAGAACATGCACTTTTCGAACATCGGAACCATCCACTCGTACAGCCTGTTCGGCGAGTCGCAACACCTGCCCGATGTATTGCACTGCGAGACAATTGCCGAGCGCTCGGTGCTGCACGACTGGGAGCTGGCGCCGCACCGGCACACGCGGCTGCACCAGGTGCTGCTGATCACCTCGGGCGGGGGCGTGGCGCACCTGGATGGCGAGCGGATTGCGCTGTTTGCGGGTGCGCTCATCAACGTGCCGCAGGGGCACGTGCATGCGTTTCGCTTCACGCAGCACACGCAGGGCTGGGTGGCCACGCTGGCCGATGAACTGATGGACGAGATTTTTGTGCGCGTGGGCGATGTGCGGCGCGACCTGGCGCGGCCCGCCGTGGCGCCTGCGCCGCCTGAACTGCACCAGGCCATGGGCCAGATCTGGCAGGAGTTCTCGGGCCGCGCCAAGGCGCGTGCGCTGGTGCTGCGGGGCCTGAGCGCCACGCTGCTGGGCTGGGTGGCCCGCGCCATGGAAGAGCACAGCCCGGGCGACACCGCGGCGCCAGAGTCCAGCCTGGTGCAGCGGCTGGAGGCGCTGATCGAGGCGCATTTTCTGGAGCACTGGCAGGTGACGGACTATGCGCGCGCGCTGGCCGTATCGCCCACGCACCTGAGCCGGGTGGCCCGCGCCACCACCGGGGTGTCGGCCCAGCGCCTCATTGAGGCGCGCCTGATGCGCGAGGCGCGGCGCAACCTGGCCTACACCCATCTGGGCGTGGCCACCATCGCCTACACGTTGGGCTATGCGGACCCGGCGTACTTCACGCGTGCCTTCACGCGCGATGCGGGCCTGTCACCCCGCGCGTTTCGTGCGCAGGTGGCTGCGTCGGCGCCCACCCCGGCGATGTGATGCCGCGTGACAGGCTGCTGACACGCCGCTGTCAGCAGCCCCCGATCACCATCAGGGCTTCTTTCTTTCACACACAAGGAGCCCCCATGAAAAACGCCGTCGCCTGGTTCGAGATCCCCACCACCCAGCTGGACCGCGCCCAGGCCTTTTATGAAGCCGTGCTGGGCCAGCCCATGCGCCGCGAGAACATGGGCCCGAGCGAAGGCGCCGTGTTTGCCTACGACCCCGCGGCCGATGGCGCGGGGGGCGCGCTGATGATGGGCCCCACGGCACCGCAGGTTTCTGGCGGTGGCACACTGGTGTACCTCGATGCATCACCCTCGCTCGACGCCGCGCTGGAGCGCGCGGTGGCCCAGGGCGGCCGCGTGGCCCTGCCGCGCCAGGCACTGCCGCCGGGCATGGGGTTCTTCGCGCACATCCATGACCTGGATGGCAACCGCGTGGGTCTTCACGCACTGTCTTGAAGAAAGGACAACCGCATGGAAACACAGGAACTGCACAGGGGCCGCCTCATCGACCACATCCAGCTGGTCGTGCGCGACCTGCCGGCCAGCCAGGCCTTCTACACCGCCGTGTTCAAGGCGCTCCAGGTGCCGATGGGCGGCACGGGCGAAGGGTACTTCTGGGCGGATGAGCTGTTTGTCTCCACCGCCGACAGCGCCGCCGCCCAGGGCCATCTCACGGGCCGGCACCACCTGGCCTTCCAGGCCCGGGACCGCGCCATGGTGGAGGCATTCCACCAGGCCGCCCTTGCCCATGGCGGCACGGACAATGGCGCCCCGGGCGAGCGGCCGTACCACCCCGGCTACTACGCCGCCTTTGTGCTGGACCCGGACGGCAACAACATCGAGGCGGTGTTCCACGGCGAGGCGCAGCGCAGCGCGCCGTCGGTCAAGGTGACGTTCTGATGGCCTGACGCCCCGGGCCCCGCCACTGGATCAACAACCCACCTCGGGGCGGGCCAGGCCGCGCAGCGGTATCGGCGTGGAGAACACGATGGAAGTGCGTGTTTCTCCATAGCCATTGATGTCGCCCAGGAAACGCTCCAGATCCGGCAGGTCGCGCGCCACCACCTGCAGCACATACGAATCGTTGCCGCTGACATGGTGGCATTCCAGCACCCGCGCGGATTGGCGCAGCTTGTCGATCAGCGCCTTCTTGCCGGGCTGCGGCACGTTGATGCCCACCACCGCCCGCACGCCGTAGCCGACCTGGGCGGGGTCGATGTCGGCATGCACGCCACGCACCACCCCGGCCTCCTGCAGGCGCCGCAGGCGCTCCAGCGTGGCGGGCACCGACAGCCCGACCGTGTGCGCCAGGTCCTTGAGGGATGCACGCCCGTCGGCCTGCAGCGCGGTGATGAGCCGCCAGGCCTTGTCATCGACTTCCATGGAGCGCCTTTTTGAGTAAATGCAGAAAAATAGGAAACCAGAATTGAAAAATACCAAATTTTCAGCATTCTCCTTCGCAAGGCACCCCCCTAGCATCGGTGCATGGACTTCGCACCACTCACCCTCTTTCTTCAAGCCGCCCTCATTGGCGTCCTCATCGCGGCCCCCGTCGGGCCCATCGGCCTGCTGACGATGCAGCGCACCCTGGAGCGGGGCCTGGCGGCCGGGCTGGCCACCGGCCTGGGCGCCGCTGCCGCGGACGCGGTGTACGGCGCCATCGGCGCCTTCAGCGTGCGCTGGCTGATCGACCTGCTGGCTAGCGCCAAGACACCGCTCGCGCTGGGCGGCGGCGCGCTGCTGCTGGTGCTGGCCTGGCGCACTTGGCATGCGCCGGTGGCTCACACCGCCGCCCCGGCGCGCGATGCGCGCGGCCTGCTGGGCCTGGCGGCGGGCACCTTTGCGCTCACGCTGGCCAACCCGGCCACCATCGTGTCGTTCATCGCGGTGTTTGGGTCGCTGGGCGGCGGCCGGCAGGCCATGCCGTCACCGCTGTGGATGGTGGCGGGCGTGCTGGCGGGCTCCGCGGCGTGGTGGCTACTGCTGACCGGTGCCATCGCGTACCAGCGGAGGCGCTTCACGCCGGCCTGGCGCCAGCGCATCAACCAGGCATCGGCGCTGCTGCTGGGCGGGTTCGCGCTGTGGCAGTGGGTGCAGCTGGTCTGACGGCTCGTGTAGCCAAGCAGGAGATGCTGCAAGGGTACTGACACTGCGGTGTCAGCAGCACGCCCGCACCATCGGTGGCTTCTTTGACCAGGAGCTTTTCTCATGACCGACGCCGTGCTGCAACACACCCTTTGGCCGGATGCCGAGCCTGTGCGAATGCCCGTATCGGCGGGAACCTCTGACGCCCCCGCGCGCCGCAACTGGATCGCCGTGGCCAGTGCCCAGCACGCCCGTCGGGGCTGCGCCGAGCCGGGCGCCGGCTACATGCAGGTGTGCCATGGCAAGGCCGCGCCGCTCAGGCGCATCCAGCCGGGAGACCGCGTGGCCTACTACGCGCCCACGGTCACCATGGGGGGCAAGGACCGGCTGCAGGCGTTTGTCTCCATCGGCCTCGTGCTGCCGGGCGCGCCCTATGCGTTTGACATGGGCGGCGGGTTCGTGCCGTTCCGCAAGGATGTGGCCTATGTGCCCGCGCGGGAGGCGCCGATCGCGCCGCTGCTCGATGACTTCGAGTTTGTGGACGACCGCACGCATTGGGGCGGCAAGTTCCGCTTCGGGCTGTTCGCCGTCAGCGACCACGACATGCGCCTGATCGCGCGGGCGATGGGGGCGGATGCCACGTTGCTGCACCTGGCATAGGGCGCACGCACGCCACCCGCCGCCCGGAGTCATGAAGCCCGCAAGGCGGCTCCCACGGGGCTGCGCCTGCCGGCGCGCCCCACCGGTCAGCACACGGCCATCAACGCGTCCACGGTTCTTCGCTGGGCAGCGGTCAGGGCGGCATAGCCTTCGCGCATCATGCGCAGCACGATCCCATGGATTTCCAGTTCGACAGCGGTCATGGTGTTCTCCTTGGAGAAAAGTCCTCCGGCCGCCGCGCGGGCTGGCCGGCCCCTCTGGGTGCACGCGGCTGGCCGGCAGGCACCCGGGCCTGCCCACCCAGGGGCCGGGCCCCATGCCACTGTGCCCCCGCGGCGCGCGGGCAAGGCAGGGATGTGAGGGGGAATGGCCGCGCTGTTCACCCTCCGGTGGCGGCGCCACCTACTGCACCCACGGCCCGCAGCGGGTGGCCAGCGCAGCCCGCCCGGCCTCATTCACTCATATTTTCATAGCTGCCAGCGCTTATCAATAAAGCGCCAGAGGCCAAAAACACCCTGAATCAGGGATGGGCGGGCGCCGCACGCACACGCGCCAGCGCCTCGGGCATGCCGGTCCACGCGGGCCGGCCCGGGGCATAGCGCTGGCGCATGTAGAGCGCCAGCTCGGCGATCTGCGCATCGCTGAGCGCGTGGCCGAACGCGGGCATGAAGCCGATGTCGCGCGCGGCAGGCTCGCGGATGCCGTGCACGATGACCTGCAGCAGGTTGTCGGGCCGGTCGCTGTGCAGGTTGCTGTTGAGGGCCAGCGGAATGTTCACGCCCAGCAGCTTCGGCCCGTCGCCGTCGTGGTGGCAGGCGGCGCAGGCGCCGTTGAACAGGCGCTGCGCGGAGCCGGGCTGGGGCGCGAGCGCGGCGGCCTGGGCCACGGCCGCCGTGGCGCGGGCCCGCGCTGCGTCGGCGGCAGGCTCCGTGGCGGCCGTGAACGAGGCGAGGTAGGTGGCCATGGCGCGGATGTCGCCGTCGGGCAGGTGCGCCAGCTCGCGCACCACGGGCGCCATGGGGCCGGAGGCGCTGCCGTGCTGCGCGCTGTGGCCGTGGCGCAGGTAGCCGTAGAGCGACTCGGCGCTCCAGGGCACGGGTGCCTTGGACAAGCCGGTGAGCGCGGGGGCCTCCCACCCGTCGATGAGCGCGCCCGACAGGAAGGCCGCCCCGCCCTGCTCCGCGCCCAGCGCATTGCGCGGCGTGTGGCAGGCGCCGCAGTGGCCCACGCCCTGTACCAGGTAGGCGCCCCGGTTCCACTCGGGCGGGCGCGCGGGGTCGGGCTTCCAGGGCGTGGCGTCGTGGAACAGCGCGTTCCATCCAGCCATGAGCGGGCGCACGCTGAAAGGGAATGCAAGTCGGGTGGCGGGCACCTCGGCGCGCACGGCGGGCTGCGCCATGAGGTAGGCGTAGACCGCCGTGAGGTCGTCGTCGCTCATCTTCGCGAACGAGGTGTACGGGAACGCCGGGTACAGGTGGCGGCCGTCGCGCGAGATGCCCTCGCGCATGGCGCGCTGGAAGGCGCTGAACGACCACCGGCCGATGCCGGTCTCGGCGTCGGGCGTGAGGTTGGTGGTGTAGACGGTGCCGAACGGCGTTTCCATGCCGCGCCCGCCCGTGTTGGGCGTGCCGCCGGGCGCGGTGTGGCAGACCACGCAGTCGCCCGCGGCGGCCAGCAGGCGGCCGCGCTCGATGGTGGCGGCGTTGTACACCGCCGCACCGCCCGCCGTCTGCACCACGGGCGCGATGGACGGGCGCCAGCCCAGCAGCGCGGCGCCCATGGCCAGCCCACCCGCGGCCAGGGCCAGTGCACGCGCCCAGGGGCTGCGCTGGCGCGGCCACGTGGCGGTGGCGGGCACGGTAGGCGCTGGCAGCTCCAGGGTGGGCAGCACGTCGGCAGGCTGCGTGGTGGCGGTGCCTGCCGTGCCCGCATCTCCCGCGCCGGCGTTGCCCGGCAGCGGATTGAGCCCGGCGCGCACCACCTCGGGCGTGAAGGGCGGCGCGCGAAAGCGCACACCCGTGGCGTCGAAGATCGCGTTGGCGATGGCCGCCGTGCCGGGCACGGAGGACGACTCGCCCGCACCCAGCGGCGCCTCGTCCTGCCGGGGCATGTGCATGACCTCGATGACCGGCACCTCGCGGAAGCTCAGGATCGGGTAGCTGCCCCATTCGCGCGTGTCCACCGCCTGCGTGACGGGGTCGAAGCGCACCTGCTCCTTGAGCGCGCGGCTGGTGGTCTGCACCACGTTGCCGTGCACCTGGTGCTCCACGCCGGCCGGGTTGACCATGAGGCCCGCATCGTGCCCCACGACCACGCGGCGCACGTGGACCTCGCCGGTCTTCCGGTTCACGTCCACGTCGGCCACCCAGGCCGCCCAGGCGGCGCCAAAGCCCGGCCATTTGCTGTGGATGTAGCGCGCGTAGGCAAAACCCTGGCCCTGCACCCAGTCGCCGTCCAGCCCGCGCTGCAAGGGGCCGGTGCGGCGCACCCAGCCCGCCTTTTCCGCCGTGGCCTGCACGAGCTCGGCCGCGCGCGGATCGTTCAGCAGCTGCAGGCGGAATTCGACCGGGTCCACGCCCGCCGCCGTGGCCAGCTCGTCCACATAGGACTCGTGCGCGAACGAGTTGGGCAGCGCCGAGACGCCGCGCAGCCACGAGGCCCGCACGATGGGTGCCATGTCGTTCACGGCCACGCGCAGGTTCTCGTAGCCGTAGGGCGGGCGCGCGGTGCGGTCGCCCATCTCGTAGGCCTGGGCCACGGGCTCGATGGTGCGCGTGAGCAGCAGGGCCAGCGTGGGCGCCCCGTTGGAGGGGTAGGAGGTCTCGAAGTCGTAGGCCGCCACCGAGCCATCGGCGTTGAGCCCGCCACGCACCTGCATGAGCTGGGCCGTGCCCTTGGGCTCCCACAGTTGCTCCTGCTCGCGCGTGAGCTGCACGCGCACGGGCGCCCCCACGGCGCGCGAGAGCAGCGCAGCATCGGCCGCCACGTCGTCGGCCCCGTTGCGGCCATAGCAGCCGGCGGCTTCCATGCGCACCAGGTCGATGTCCACGTCGGCCAGGCCCATCAAGCGGGCCAGGTCGGCGCGCAGCACATGGGGGTTCTGCGTGCCGGCCCAGACGGCCATGCGCGGGCGGCCGGTGGTTTCGTCCTGGCGCCACTCGGCCACCGCGCACGACGGGCCGATGGAGCCGTGCAGCTGGTAGGGCCACACATAGGTGCGCGGCATGGGCTGGTCGGCAGCGGCCAGCGCGGCATCGACATCGCCCTCGTCCACCAGGCGGCGCTGGGTGGCGGGGTTGGCGCGAATGGCCTGCTCCACCGCTTCAGCGCTGTCCTGGCGCGGGAAACCGGGCCAGTGCTTCCACTGCACCTTCAGCTCGCGCAGGGCTTGCTCGGCCTGCTCCTCGCGCTCGGCGACGATGCCCACGAAGTCGCGGATCACCACCACCGCGCGGATGCCCGGGATGTGGGCGATGGACGACTGGTCCACCAATTCCAGCGTGTTGCCGATGAAGTCGCCATGGTCGGCGCCCGCATACGGCGGGCGCACCACGCGCCCATGCAGCATGCCGGGCACGCGCATGTCGTGCACGAAGACCAGCTCGCCGCTGACCTTGGCGGGGATGTCCACGCGCGGCACCGGCTGCCCGACCACGGTGTAGTCGGCCGCGGGCTTGGTGGGCGTGGCCTCGGCGAGCTCCAGGGTGGTGTGCGCGCCAGCGAGCAGTTCGCCATAGGCCACCTGGCGCGCCGGTTCGGCGGCCGCCTGCACCACCCCGGCCTGCACCCGCAGGGTGTCGGCCGCCACGCCCAGGCGCGCGGCGGCGCGCGCCACCAGCCAGTGGCGCGCCTGCGCCGCAGCGATGCGCAGCGGCCTGGCGTGGATCTGGATCGACGCGCTGGCGATGGTCGCACCCTGGTTGGGCGCGCGCGCAGTGTCGCCCAGCACCATGTGCACCCGGGCCAGCGGCACATCGAGTTCCTCGGCCACGATCTGCGCCAGCGCTGTGCGGATGCCCGTGCCCAGGTCGACGTGACCGTTGAGCGCGGTCACGCTGCCGTCGTCCCACACGGCAATCAGGATTTCGACCCCCTCGGCCGGATTGCCCGCCACCAGCGCGGGCTGGCCTTTGACGGGCGGCGGCGCGGGCGGCGGGTTGCGCACCACCAGCAGCACACCCTGCGCGGCATGGAAGTCAGCGCGGGTCAGGGGTGCGTGGGCGCGCAATGGCCAGGCGCCGGCGGGCGTGGTGCTCATGCCCTGGCCTCCCGCATCAGCACGGCCGCGCGCAACACGGCGCGGATGATCTCCACATGGGTGCCGCAGCGGCACAGGTTGCTGGCCAGTTCGCGGCGGATGGCGGCCTCGTCGGGGTCGGCGTTGCGCTCCAGCAGGGCCACGGCCATCATCACCATGCCGCTCAGGCAATAGCCGCATTGCGCGGCCTGCTCGTCGATGAAGGCCTGCTGCACCGGGTGCAACCCCGTGGCCTGGCCGCAGCGCGCCGGCAGCCCCTCCAGCGTGGTCACGTCGCGCCCCGCCGCGCCCCGCGCGGGGATCACACAGGCCCGCGCGGCCACGCCGTCCACCAGCACCGTGCACGCGCCGCACTGCCCCAGGCCACAGCCGTACTTGGGGCCGTTGAGCTGCAGGTCGTTGCGCAGCACGTGCAGCAGCGTGGCGCCGTCCGCACCGGTGGCGGGCAGTGCGCAAGGCTGGCCGTTGACGGTGGCCGTGGCGCTGGGGGTGGCGTGCATGGTGCGAACGGACTCCTGGCCTTCAGCGCTTCAAGGTGCCCGAGCGGGTGTACATCTCCAGGTCCACGAAGTTGGAGCCATTGTGGTTGCCCGGGCCGTATTGCAGCGGGAAGTCGCCGAGCTTGGTCGTCCCCATGTCCTCCATGGCCTTGATGAAGCCATCGCGCGTGAGGTTGCGGCCCGCGCGCTTGAGGCCTTCGACGAACACGCGCGCGGCGATGTAGCCTTCCAGCATGGTGTAGCTGTCGATCTTCTCGCCGGCGTCGGCGCGGTCCTTGCGGTAGTCCGCCACGATGGGCATGCGGCTGGACTGGGGCGACGGCACGATGCTGGCGGTCACCAGCCCTTCGATGCCGCCGTTCAGGCGCTGCGCAGATCCCGGCGCGTCGGTGATGCCGACGGAGATGGTGTACAGCGGCGCCGCGCTGCCGCTGGCACGGTAGTCGCGCAGGAACACTTCCACCATCTTGCCGGCCATGATCATCACCACGGCACCGGGCTGGGCCTTGGTGAGCGTGGCAACCTGGGGCTTGGCGTCGGTGGCGGCGATCTCCATGGGCACGGATTCCACCACCTTCACCTTCAGGCCCTGCGCGATCTGCAGGCAGGTCTCGAGGTTGGACTTGCCGAACGCGCTGTTCTGGTAGATGACGGCAATGTTGTTGATGCCCAGGGTGGCCAGGTGGCCCACGATCTTGCGCAGCTCGGTCTCGTAGCTGGCGCGCACGTGGAACAGGTGGCGGTTGTGGTTGGTGCGGAACGAGGTCGTGCCCACCAGCGGCGCGAACATGGGCACGCCCGCCTTCTCGGCGATGGGCATGGCCGCGATCAGGTTGCCCGTGGCCACGTAGCCGATCAGCGCGAACACCTTGTCCTCCTCGATGAGGCGCGTGGTGTTCTCGGCGGTCTTCTTGGGCTCGTAGGCGTCGTCGTGCGAGACGAGTTCCAGCGCACGCCCGTGCACCCCGCCGGTCTTGTTGGCCTTGTCGAACGCCAGCACGATGCCGGCCTTGTAGTCCACCCCGAAATCCTTGGCCGGCCCCGTGAAAACGGCCGACTGCCCCACCTTGATGCGGGTGTCCGTCACCCCGGTCTCGGCCGCTGCCGGGCCAGCGGCTCCCAGAGCGGCGGCGGCCAGGGCCGTCAGCACCACCCGGCGGTCGATGCTCCCATCCTCCATCCCACGAAACTTCATGAAACGCTCCTTACATCAAAGGCGCAAGTTTCCCTGCAAGCGAAGCGGCTGTGCAACCATTTCCGCGAGGTGTTGTGAATCCGTCATAGCCGCCACCCCGGGCCCTGGCCGCGCCATGGGCGGGCGGGCAGCGGCCATGGCGCTATACGCTGAGGTAGGCGCGGCGAACCTCTTCGTTCGCCGCCAGCTCCGCCATCGTGGCCTGGTAGCGGATCTGCCCCTTCTCCAGCACATAGGCGCGGTCGGACACCAGTTCGGCAAAGTGCATGTTCTGCTCGGACAGCAGGATGCTCACGCCCTGTTCCTTGAGCTCCAGGATCATGTGCGCCATCTGCTCCACGATCACAGGCGCCACGCCTTCGGAGGGTTCGTCCAGCAGCACCAGGTAGGGGTTGCCCATGAGCGTGCGGGCCACGGTCAGCATCTGCTGTTCGCCGCCGCTCATGCGCCCACCCGGGCGCTGGGGCATTTCGCCCAGGTTGGGGAACAGCTTGAAGAGACGCTCGGGTGTCCACACCGGGGCTGTCGTGCCATCGGGCCAGCTGCGGGCGGGCTGGCGCCCCACCTCCAGGTTTTCCATCACCGTGAGGTCGGTGAACACGCGGCGGTCCTCGGGCACGAAGCCCAGGCCCAGGCGCGCCGCATCGTGCGGGTCGCTTTTGGAGATGTCCTGGCCCATGAACCGGATCTGGCCCTTGCGCTTGGCGAGCATGCCCATCAGCGTCTTGAGCGTGGTGGACTTGCCCGCGCCGTTGCGGCCCATCAGGGCCACGACCTCGCCCCGGCGGACGTCCAGATCCACGTCGTACAGGATCTGCGCGGCGCCGTACCAGGCCTGCAGCCCCTGGGCCTGCAGCAGCACTTCTTTGGGTTCGTTGGTCGTCATGCTCATGCGGCCTCCGCAGCAGCGGCTGCCGTTTTCTTCTCGAAGGTCTTGCCGGTGCCGAAGTACACCTCCTGCACCTTGGGGTGGTCGCGCAGCTCCAGGGGCTTGCCCTCGGCGATGAGCCGCCCGCGCGCCAGCACGATCATGCGGTCGGCGTACGCGAACACCACGTCCATGCTGTGCTCGGTGAACAGCACGGCCATGCCGCGGTCGATCACGAGCTGCTTGGTGAGCGCCATGAGTTCGTTGCGCTCCTTGGGCGCCATGCCGGCCGTGGGCTCGTCCATGAGCAGCAGCTTGGGCGCGTTGGCCATGGCGATGGCCAGCTCCACGCGCTTCACATCGCCATAGGCCAGCACGCTGCAGGGGCGGTCGGCCTGGGACTTCATGCCCACCTGGTCCAGCAGCGCCAGGGCTTCTTCTCGCTTGTGGTCGGCCGCCTTGCGCCACATCGCGAAAAGGCGGCTGTCGTGGGAGATCAGCGCCATCTGCACGTTCTCCACCACGGTGAGGGAGGCGAAGGTTTCTGCGATCTGGAAGGTGCGGCCCACGCCCATGCGCCAGATGTCGCGCGGCTTGCGGCCCACGAGCTCCTGGCCGTGGAGCTGGATCGAGCCCGCGTCCGCCGCCAGCTGGCCGTTGACCATATTGAAGGTGGTGGACTTGCCGGCGCCGTTGGGGCCGATGAGTGCCAGCAGTTCGCCGGCGGCCAGCTCGAAATGGATGCCATCGACGGCCTTGACGCCGCCAAAGGACTTGCCCAGGCCCGTGACTTTGAGCAAGCTCATGCCTTGCCCTCCTGCTTGTTGATATCGGCTTCGCGCCGGTTGTCGAAGAGCTGCTTGATGGCCCCCGCAATGCCCTGGGGGAACAGCAGCACCAGGATCAGGATGATGGCGCCCAGCATGGCGCGCCAGTAATCGGTGTTGCGCGCCACGGTGTCGTGCAGCCAGGTGAACGTGACGGCGCCCACCACGGGGCCCGCGAGTGTCTGGATGCCGCCCAGCAGCACCATCACCAGGCCATCGACCGATCGGCCCACGTGCAGCGTCTCGGGCGAGATGCTGCCCTTGGAAAACGCGAACAGCGCGCCGCCCAGGCCCGCGAACAGCCCGGCGATCACGAAGGCCGTCCACTGCATGCGCTTGACGTCGATGCCGATGGCATCGGCGCGCAGCACCGAATCACGGCCTGCGCGCAGCGCATAGCCGAACGGCGAGAACAGGATGCGGCGCAGCAGCAGCACGCCCCCCACGACCAGTGCCAGCGTGAGGTAGTAGTAGTTGCGCTTGTCCGACAGCCAGGCCGCCGGCCACACGCCGGTGAGGCCGTTGCTGCCGCCGGTGAAGCCATCCCACTGGTAGCAGATGGCCCAGGTGATCTGCGCGAAGGCCAGCGTGAGCATGGCCAGGTACACGCCCGACAGCCGCACGCAGAACCAGCCGTAGATGAGCGCGCCCGCCGCGGCCGCGAGCGGTGCCAGCACCAGGGCCAGCTCCATGGGAATGCCCGCAGAGCGCACCAGCAGCGCCGCCGCGTAGGCACCCAGGCCAAAGTAGGCCGCATGGCCGAACGAGTGCATGCCTGCCGGGCCCATGATGAAGTGCAGGCTGGCCGCGAACAGCGCGGCGATCAAGAGGTCGATGAACAGCACGGTGAGGTACGGCGAGCCGGCCGTGAGCAGCGGCAGCAGCACCAGCACGGCCACCAGGGCCACGCCGCCGAGCTTGAACCAGCGGTCGGGCGCGCGCAGCGGTGTCTCCGGCAGGCCCGTGTTGCGGCTCACGCCCTGCGGACGGCCCATCAGTCCCCAGGGGCGCACCACCAGCACCACCGCCATCACGAGGAACTCCACCACCAGGGTGAGCTTGGAAAAGGAGACGCTGTAGCCGAGGATCTCCACCACGCCCAGCCAGATGCACACGGCCTTGATCTCCGCGATCAGCAGGGCCGCCACATAGGCGCCCGGGATGGACCCCATGCCGCCCACCACCACCACCACGAACGCGGCGCCGATGGTGTTCAGGTCCATCTCCAGCGTGGCGGGTTCGCGCGGCAGCTGCAGCGCGCCACCCAGGCCCGCCAGCAGAGCGCCGAGCGCGAACACCGCCGTGAACAGCCAGGCCTGGTTCACGCCCAGCGCGCTGACCATCTCGCGGTCCTGCGTGGCGGCGCGCACCAGCGTGCCCCAGCGGGTGCGGGTGAGCAGCAGCCACAAAAGGCCCAGCACCACCGGCCCCACCACGATCAGGAACAGGTCGTACGAGGGGAATTGCCGCCCCAGGATGTCCACCGAGCCCGACAGGCCCGGCGCGCGCGGGCCGAGCAGCTCCTCGGGGCCCCAGATCCAGAGCGCGGCATCCTTGATCACCAGCACGAGCGCGAAGGTGGCCAGCAGCTGGAACAGTTCGGGCGCCTTGTAGATGCGGCGCAGCAGCACCACCTCGACCAGTGCGCCGAGCGCGCCGACCACCACGGCCGACAGCAGCAGCGCGGGCCAGAAACCCAGGCCCGTGCCCAGCTTGGCCACCAGCGAGTAGGCGACGTAGATGCCCACCATGAAGAACGAGCCATGCGCGAAATTCACGATGCGCGTGACACCGAAGATCAGCGAGAGCCCGGCGCCCACCAGGAACAGCGAGGAAGCCCCCGCCAATCCGTTGAGCAGCTGAACGATAAAACTCGAAAAACCCATCTCAGGTCTCCACGGCGCTACCTACGCGCCGCCCACAGCCTATGAAACTGGCGCACCCCAGGCCAGGGCAGCCGAGCAAGGGCCGCCCCGCAGCGGGGGCGGCGCCCCCTTCCCGCGCACAGCACGGCAGAAGGGGGAAGACGCGAAGCGTCTCAGGGAGGGTTGCGACTCAATCCGCGGGGCGCATCTTCTTGACTTCGTCGTTGCTGGGCTGCACCTTGCTGCCATCCACGTAGCGGTAGTTCACCATCACGCCCTTGCCGCCCTCGTTCTTGGTGCGGCCCACGTAGCCGCCCATGGTCGACTGGTTGTCTTCGGCCCGGTAGACGATGGGGCCAAAGGGTGTGGGCACCTGCAGGCCCTTGAACGCGGCCACGAGCTTTTCGGTGTCGGTGGAGCCGGCTTTCTTCATGCCCTCGGCCAGCGACTTGATGGCGCTGTAGCCCACGATGGAGCCCAGGCGCGGGTAGTCGTTGAACTTGCCCTGGTAGGCCGTCTGGAAGGCCTTGTGCTCGGGCGTCTGGATGCCGTACCAGGGATATCCCGTGACGATCCAGCCGTTGGGCGCCTCGTCCTTGAGCGGGTCCATGTACTCCGGTTCGCCCGTCAGCAGGCTGACCACCTCACGGTCCTTGAACAGGCCCCGCGTGTTGCCTTCGCGCACGAACTTGGAGAGGTCGGCACCGAAAAGCACGTTGAAGATCGCATCGGGCTTGGCATCGGCCAGGGCCTGCACCACGCTGCCCGAGTCGACCTTGCCCAGCGGCGGCGCCTGCTCGACGACGAATTCCACATCGGGCTGGGCCGCCTTGAGCAGCTGCTTGAAGGTGGCCACGGCCGACTGGCCGTATTCATAGTTGGGGTAGACCAGCGCCCAGCGCTTCTTCTTCAGGGCGACGGCCTCGGGCACCATCATCGACACCTGCATGTACGTGGAGGGGCGCAGGCGGTAGGTGTAGCGGTTGCCGTTCTGCCACACGATCTTGTCGGTCAACGGCTCGCCGGCCAGAAAGAAGAATTTCTTTTGCTTGGCGAAGTCCGTCAGCGCCAGCCCCACGTGCGACAGGAAGGACCCCGTGAGCACATCGACCTTCTCGCGGGACACCAGCTCCTCGGCGGCCCGGACCGCGTCGCCGGGGTTGCCGTTGTCATCGCGGATGACCAGCTGGACCTTCTTGCCCAGCACGCCGCCCGCGGCATTGATCTCGTCAACGGCCAGCTCCATGCCTTTCTTGTAGGGCTCCAGGAAGGCGGGCTGCGCCTTGTAGCTGTTGATCTCGCCAATCTTGATGACATCCTGGGCGTGCACAGGGGCCAGCGTGATAGCCAGCGCGGCCGCAGCCGTGGCACGCATGAGGTTTCGTCGCATCGTCATGGGGAAACTCCTGAAAGGTGGGTTGGGGAGACAGGGGGGATGGTGGTGGGTGATGGTAGTGCCGGGGACCGCGCTCAGCGCAGCCCGTCCGTACCCTGGATTTCGGACGCCTTGAGGCCGCCCACGCGGGGCAGCGGCCGGCCGCTGTCCGTCACGACGACGGCGACGACGATTTCGTTGGCCCGCGGCGCGTCGGCCACGCGGGCCTCCATGGCGTCGAAATGGCTGCGCACGTAGGCCGCGTCCTTGTGGCCCAGGGGCACGTCGATGGCCGTGCCCAGGCCACCGATCTTCTTGCTCGACGGCACCAGCGCGGCGCCTTTTTCCACCGCCACGCGCAGCGGGGCGCCCAGCTTGGGGTGCAGGATGGCGGCGGCATGCTCCAGTTCTCCCGCCTCGCCCACGATGGCGGCCTTGCCATAGCTCTGCGCCTGGCCCGGCTCGATGCCCAGCGCGGCGACGCAGCGGGCGCCCAGCAGGGCCCCCAGCTCCTCGCCGATGGCCACCAGCTCGTCGAGGTTCTCGACATAGCGGCCCGCAAAGGGGTTGTCGATCACGGCCATGGCGAGGGCCTTGCGCACGGGGGGCTGCACGTCGCGCCCCATCTCCACGCGGACTTCATCCGTCTGGACAATGATTTTCCGGATCTTGGCTGGCATGTGTTGCTCCTTGGTTTTCTTGTGGGCGCGGCAGCGGGCCTGACGCCTTCAGCGCAGGCCGTCCCATTGGCTGATGTCGGCGGCCTTGAGCCCGCCGACGCGGGCATGGATGCGCGCGCCCGTGGTCATGGCGAGGATGAAGACGATTTCATCGGACGCGGGCGCTCCGGGAACGCGCACCTCGATGGCATCGAAGTGGCTGCGCACGTAGCTGGCGTTGATGTGGGTGAGCGGAACATCCAGCGCCGCGCCGGGGCCGCCGACCTTCTTGGTGGAAGGCACGATGGACAGGGCATTGGCGGGCTGCCCGGTCTTCTTTTCCGCCTGGCCCTTGGCATAGGCGTTGCGGTCGCCCTTCCAGCCCAGCAGCTCGCGCATGGCATAGCCGCCGGGCACGTGCCACAGCGCGCCATGCTCCAGCTCGCCGGCGGCCCCGACGATGGCGCCCTTGCCGTAGGTCGCGATGCGCTCGGCGGGCACGGCCATGGCCTTGAGCAGCCGCTGGGCCATGTCCAGCCCCACATCCTGCAGGGCGTCCATCATCGGGAGGATGTCCGGCTCATACCGGCCGGAATAGGGGTTTGTCAGCACCGCGCCGATGGCGCCGCGCAGCAGCGGCACATCGGCCACGGGCCCGAATTCATGCCGGACTTCCTCGAGATGGGTGAAAACACGTCGTATCTGGATCATTTTGGAAACCTGTGCAATTCGTTAAGCAAATACCGAACCAACTTCTGCCTGCGGCGCCATTTCCACCGGCAGCGCCATGCCATCCGCCGCTGGCTGCGCCGCCGCGGTGGCCACGAACTGGCCCTGGCAGGCGAGCAGGGCGAACCACAGCAGGCCCTGTGCCTGCAATTCTTGCGCCTTTTGCAGCCCCTGCCCCAGCGCGCGATGCACGAGCCCGGCAGGCAATGGCGGAACATCCACTGTGACAGGAATGGCACCCAGATCGCTGTCATCGCGGACCCGCCATGCCGGCATGCGCAGGATGCGTTCGTCATCCACATTGACGGCATTGGCCACGATCGTGGCCGCGGCGTCGGCCTCGGCCGCGGTGCGGGCCAGCACCGTGACGCTGTCGGCAATGCCCAGCGAGTGGCTGCGCCCGCGCCAGCCGCTGGTGGCCACACCGCGCACGGGCATGGCGCTGTCGATGCGAATCTTTCCGTCCAGGACCAGCCCGTGGCGCCATTGCGCGGCGTCCAGCGCGGCGATGTCGGAATACACCCCCACGGTGGCCGACTGCCCGGGGGCCAGGTGCAGCGCGATGTCTCCGCCATTGTTGACCCAGGCCCGCCCAATGCCGTCCTGGGCATAGCACCCGAGGATCTCCTGCGCCACCGACCCCGCGACCGCAGCCATCGCGGTGATGAAGCCTGCGCGGTACGGCCTGCAGGCCGTCCACATGCGGCGCGCGACCACGCCGCGCAGAGGACAGGCGCCCCCCTCCACCGGCGCGCGCAGGGCTGGCAGCTCGTCCACCAGTTCCTGCAGCAGACCCTCGAAACGCGCCCAGGCACGCTCATGGGCCCGGGCCACGGCATCGGCTGCGCCCTCCGCCTGGATGACGAGATCCATGGGCCCGTGCTGGAAATGCCAGCGGCCGTCGGACAGGGGATTGCGGCAGGCTTGCATGGCGGTGCCGCTCAGCCCAGCAGGGGCGGGCGCCCCAGCGGCCAGGGGTTGGCGGACGGCAGCGTCTGCCATGCCAGCGCCTGGGGCGCGCCGTCGTTGTGCCACGCGCCGTGCTCCAGCACCTCGCGCAGGCTGCGGATCTGCCCCGCATGGCCGCCCAGTGCTTCGTAGTCGGTGCGGCGCATGCTGAATTCGATGGGCGCCACGATGGCGGGCGTGGGCACGGTGCCAAAGCTGTTGTCGGGCATGCGCAGCACGTCGGCCATCACCGTGATGCCGCCACCGGGCCACACATAGGCCGGCGCGCCGCCGCAGGTCACATTGACCAGCGCATTCTTGATGGAGCGGGTGAGCAGCACGGGGTTCTCGGTGACGCCGGCACGCAGGCTGCCGCCCGCGCCGCCGAGGAAAAGCACCGAAGCCAGCGAGGGCTCGCAGTTCTCGCCGATGCGGTCCACGATGCGGCGCACTTCGGAAGGCATCTGCGCCTCCACCGGGTTCAGCTGCCCGTCCAGCACATACCAGCAGGCATGCTCGCCCGTGGTGGATGTCATGAGCAGGCGCAGGCCGGGCCATGCCACCTCGGGGTCCCAGCCTTCGATGATGGCCAGCGGGTCGGCGATGTCGGTGCCGCCCCAGCCCGTTCCCGGATTCGCCACCTGGAAATAGCGCCCCGGCGTGGACTTTCGCCCGCGCATCTGGATGCCAGAGGACTTCATGTCCAGGCAGCGCCCAGCCTGGTGCTCGGTCAACACGCCGGTGATGTGGTCGTCCACCACCACCACCTCATCCGCATGGCCGAAAAACTGGCGCGCGAAGATGCCGATGGCGGCCGAGCCGCAGCCCACGCGCATGCGCTGCTCGGCCACGCCGTTGACGATGGGCGCGCGCCCGGCCTGGATCACGAGCTGCGAGCCGCCGTCGATGGTGAACTCCACGGCCTGCTTGTTGCCCAGCAGCTGCATCATCTCGGCGGTGACGCGGCCTTCCTTCTTGGTGCCGCCGGTCAGGTGGTGCACGCCGCCGAGCGACAGCATCTGCGAGCCGTATTCCGCCGTGGTCACGTGGCCCACCACCTCGCCCTTGCAGCGCACATTGGCCTGCTCGGAGCCGAGGAAGCGGTCGGTGTCGATCTTCACCTTGAAGCTGCAGTAGCTGAAGATGCCTTCGGTGACCACGGTCACCATGTCCACACCCTGCACCTGGGAGCCCACGATGAACGGCGCGGGCTTGTAGTCAGGATAGGTGGTGGACGACCCCACGCCCGTCACGAAGACTTCTTCGCTCAGCAGCAGGTCGCCCGACCAGGGCGTGGGCGGTGTGAAAGGCGCGCTCCCCGCATCGCTTGCGGCGGCATCCGCACCGCTCTGCTGAGCGGCCTGGGCCCGCGCCGCGAATGGCACCAGCGTGGCCTCGCCGGCCTCCAGGGTCTTGCGCAGAACAACCACCGGGTCCAGCCGCACCAGCACCCCGGCGTGGTTGGCGTAGCGGTCGCACGCCCCTGCGCGGCTCTCGGAAATCTGGCACAGCACCGGGCACGCATTGCACTCGACCTTGGCCGCGTTCATGCGCTCATTGCGGGGCCGGGCGCGCTCGAGCACCTGCGGCAGATCCGGCGCATCCATGCCCGGAAGCCCATCGGTCTTGGTGTGTTCAGTCATCGTGCGGCCCATTCATTGCATCTTTTCAAATGCTTGTACGCTCAGTGCATTTTGTGTAGCATTCACTTAACTTAAATGTTGTGATCACTACATTTATCGCGAATGTAGCGTAATCATCCATGGTCCGCAATGGTGTTTTCGCACCCCCCGAAAAGGTGCATGAGGAGCCCCAATATGACGCACGTTGTCACTGACGCATGCATTCGGTGCAAGTACACCGATTGCGTCGACGTATGCCCGGTCGACTGCTTCAAGGAAGGGCCGCAATTCCTGGTGATCGATCCCGACGAGTGCATCGATTGCGCGGTGTGCATTCCCGAATGCCCGGCCAATGCCATCTACGCGGACACGGACCTGCCGGTGGAGTTCGCTGCCTTCCTGGAATTCAACAAAAACCTGGCCCCGGGCCTGCCCACAATCACCAAAAGAAAGCCTCCACTTCCAGATGCGGAACAATGGAGGGTTGTGAGCCACAAGCTTTCCGGCCTGGATATCGCGTTCTGACGCGCTCCGGGAGCGGACTTCAGCCAGTTTTCCCTGTTTTCTTCAACTTTCCCGACCCAAGCACCATGAGCGCCTTTCTCGAAGAACGCGTCCTGACGGTCCACCACTGGACAGACCGACTTTTCTCCTTCACCACCACGCGCGACACCGCCCTGCGCTTTTCCAACGGCCATTTCACGATGATCGGCCTGCGCGGGGAAAACGGCAAACCCCTGCTGCGCGCCTACAGCATCGTGAGCCCCAACTACGAGGAACACCTGGAGTTCCTGTCCATCAAGGTGCCCGACGGCCCGCTGACCTCGCGCCTGCAGCACATCAAGGTGGGCGACCACATCGTGGTGGGCAAGAAGCCCACCGGCACCCTGCTGATCGACTACCTGCTGCCCGCCAAGCGGCTGTACATGTTCTCCACGGGCACGGGCGTGGCACCGTTCCTGAGCCTGATCCGGGACCCCGAAACGTACGAGAAGTTCGAGGAAGTCATCCTGGTGCACGGCGTGCGCGAGGTGAAGGAGCTGGCCTATCACGACTACATCACGCAGGAACTGCCGCAGCACGAGTTCCTGGGCGAGATCGTGAGCAAGCAGCTCAAGTACTACCCCACCGTCACCCGCGAGCCATTCAAGCACCAGGGCCGCGTGACCACCGTGATCGAGAACGGCCAGCTGGCGCGCGACCTGGGCCTGCCGGCGCTGAACCCTGCGGAAGACCGCGTGATGATCTGCGGCAGCCCCGAAATGCTGCGCGACCTCAAGCACATGATGGAAGAGCGCGGCTTCAAGGAAGGCAACACCACGAAGCCCGGCGACTTCGTGATCGAACGCGCCTTCGCGGAGCAGTGACCCCCGGCCGGCCCCGCGGGGCCGGCCCTTCTCACCTGGATCATCCATGTCTGCCACACCCACCAAGACCCGGACGGCGTCCACCCGCTCCCCTTCCGCCCGAAAGACGGGGGTGCGCGAACTGGCGGCGCAGACCACGCGCGACAACATCCTGAAAGCAGCGACCAAGGTGTTTGCGCGCTATGGCTACGAAGGTGGCAGCGTGGAGAAGATCTCCAAGGCCGCCAAGTCGTTCGACCGGATGATCTACTACTACTTCGGCAGCAAGGAAGGCCTGTTCATCGAGGTGCTCGAAGAGATCTACCGGCGCATGAACGACGCGGAATCCAAGCTGAACCTCGACGTGGACAACCCCGGCGAGGCCTTGCAGGCGGTGATCCGTTTCGTGGTGGGCTACTACCGCAAGCACCCCGAGTTCGTCACCCTGCTCAACACGGAGAACCTGCACAAGGGCAAGCACATCTCCAAGTCGATGCGCGCCCGCGAATATTCGTCGCCGGCCATCGAGGTGATCCGCCGCGTGCTGGAAAGCGGCCAGGCCCAGGGGGCCTTCCGCCAGGATGTCTCGGCGCGCGACGTCTACCTGCTGATCGCGGCCACCGGCTATTTCTACATGTCCAACCGGCACACGCTGTCGGCCTTCCTGGGCGAGAACCTCGAGGCGCCCGAGGCCCTTGCGCACTGGGAGTCCTTTGTCATCGACAGCGTGCTGCGCACCGTCGCACCCGGCCCCAGCCTGCCCCAGGGCCAGGCGGCCCGGCGCGCCTAGGCAGGCAGCCATTTCCCGCGCGGCCCGCCCGGGCCGCGCCCAACATCCCCACGAGGAGCATCCCATGGCAGAAGCAGCAGCCGGCGGTAAGTCGGGCAAGGTCGTCATCAAGAACATCGGTCTTTTGTTGTCGGGCGACCTGGACCGCCCCATCCTCGATGCCGACACCATCGTCGTCAACGACGGACTCATCGTGGCCGTGGGCCGCGAAAAGGACTGCGACACCGAACACGCGCAGACCATGATCGACGCGCGCAAGACCTGCGTCGCCCCCGGCCTGATCGACAGCCACGTGCACCCGGTCTTTGGCGACTGGACGCCGCGCCAGAACCAGATCGGCTGGATCGACTCCACCATGAACGGCGGCGTGACCACCATGGTCTCGGCCGGCGAAGTGCACCTGCCGGGCCGCCCCAAGGACATCGTGGGGCTCAAGGCACTGGCCATCACCGCGCAGCGCTCGTTCGACAATTTCCGCCCCGGCGGCGTGAAGGTGATCGCGGGCGCCCCCGTCATCGAGAAGGGCATGACCGAGCAGGACTTCAAGGACCTGGCCGACGCGGGCGTGACGCTGCTGGGCGAGGTGGGCCTGGGCTCCGTCAAGGCCGGCTACGAAGCCCAGCAGATGGTGGCCTGGGCACGCAAGCACGGCATCCAGAGCACCATCCACACGGGAGGACCCTCCATTCCGGGCTCGGGCCTCATCGACAAGGACGTTGTGCTGGAGGCCGATGCGGATGTGATCGGCCACATCAATGGCGGCCACACCTCCCTGCCCTGGAAGCATGTGTGCGAGCTGTGCGAGAAGTCCTCGCGCGCCATCGAGCTGGTGCACAACGGCAACGAGAAGATCGCCATCCAGGCCGCGCGCGCGGCCATCGAGCTCAAGTGCCCGCACCGCGTGATCCTGGGCACCGACGGCCCGGCCGGCTCGGGCGTGCAGCCGCTGGGCATGCTGCGCATGATCGCCCTGATCTCCAGCTTCGCCGACATTCCCGCCGAGCTGGTATTCTGCTTTGCCACGGGCAACACGGCGCGCATCCGCAACCTGAACTGCGGGCTGATCGAGCCGGGCCGCGCGGCGGACTTCGTGTTCATGGACCGCGCCCAGCACACGGCGGGCGCCACGCTGCTCGAAAGCGTGCAGCTCGGCGACATCCCCGGCATCGGCATGGTGATGATCGACGGCCTGGTGCGCTGCGGCCGCAGCCGCAACACGCCGCCGGCCACCGAGATCCCCGTGGTGCTGTAGCCCACCCCGCCCATGAAAAAGCCCGCTGGCAGCGGGCTTTTTTTGCATTGGGAACGAGGTGGATCAATATGTGTCCGCCACGCGCACGGCGCCGGGCTGCGGGCGTGGATAGGGCTCCGCCGCCCGCGTGGCGGCACCGTCGTCCACGCGGAAGCCCTTGCCCTGCAGCACCACGGGCGTGCCCACGGCCGGGGGCTGCGCGCGCGTGAAACGCCGCACGGAGCCGTCTTCCATGCGCACGGCGATCTGGTAGACCGTCTGCGTGCGCGTGCGCTCTTCGACCTTGTGGCCCACATAGCCGCCGCCCACGGCACCCAGCACGGTGGCCGCCGTGCGGCCCGAGCCCTTGCCCACCTGGTTGCCCACCACCGCCCCCAGCACCCCGCCGGCGACCGCCCCCACGCCGGTGGCGGGTGCCGCCTGCTGCACGGCCTGGACGGACTCGACACGGCCACAGGTGGCGCACACAGGTGCCTGCGCGGCGGTGCGCAGCGGTTGTTGTTGTTGCTGCTGCTGTTGCGGCTGCCGGGACGGCTCGGCATACCCCTGCGCCAAGGCCGGCGGCTGGTTGGCCACGCTGTGGATGGCAACGTTCCTGTTGCCCACGGGCGGTGGCTCCTGGTAGGACTGCGGGGGCGTGGCAGCCCCTGGCGCACCATTGGCGGGCTGCGCGGCAGCGGCCAGCGACGGCGCATCGGCCGCGGACGGCCCCGCGTTCTGCACCACCAGGGTCGTACCCAGCGCGACCACGCTCACGCCGAGCACCCCGATGGCCGCCCACAGCCACTTGAGGGAGGGCGCCGCGCCGAAGGCCCCCACGGGCGCGGCGGCCAGGGAGCGGGTGGTATTGGAAGGTGAAACGATGAGGCTCATGGCTGTTCTCCGAAAGGTCCAGATAGTTCTGGACGGGTGGCCGCCAGCGTACCCGGCAGTACCGGGAATCCGGGCGTAGCCTCTGTAAAGGACGTAAGAACCTGTTTACACATTCTTCTCTGCGCTGCAGCGGCAGGGCGGCACGTAGCCCCCTGCGAACTTCCGGCGCCAAAGGGTGGCAAGCACCCGGGTTGTGCCCGCGCAAACGGCCGCCTATGCTGGCCGTCGGCCCGTGCGCCGCGCGGATGCGGAAAGAAAGGAGGCTCACGATGGCGATGGCTGCGGCACAGATCCGCATCGGGATATCCGGCTGGCGCTATCCGCCCTGGCGCGGCAGCTTCTACCCCCCGGGCCTCACCCAGGCGCGGGAGCTGGAATTCGCGTCGCGGCAGTTCCCCAGCATCGAGCTCAACGGCTCCTTCTATGCGCTGCAGCGCCCGTCCAGCTATGGGCGCTGGGCTGCCGACACCCCCGAGGGCTTCGTCTTCACGGTGAAGGCCCCGCGGTACATCACCCACGTCCTGCGGCTGCGCGACGCCCGCGCGGCCATCGCGAACTTCATGGCATCGGGGCCGCTGGCCCTGGGCTGCAAGCTCGGGCCCATCCTGTGGCAGCTGCCGCCAAGCCTGGCCTTCGAGGAAGCACTGCTCGATGCCTTCCTGGGCCACCTGCCGCACGACACCGAGGCCGCAGCCCGCCTTGCCCATGAACGCGAGGACCGCATGCGGGGCAGGGAATGGCTGGGCCCCGTGGCCCCGATGCGGATGCGCCACGCCTTTGAGGTACGCCACGCGAGCTTCTGCCAGCCGGCGACGGTGGCGCTGCTGCGCCGCCACGGCGTGGCGCTCGTGGTGGCGGACACGGCGGGCCGCTGGCCCGAGGTGGGCGATGTGACGGCGGACTTCATGTACCTGCGCCTGCACGGCGCCCAGGAGCTGTACGCGAGCGGCTACAGCGATGCGCAGCTGGCGGCCTGGGCCGGGCGCATCCGCGCGTGGGCCGCCGGCGGCGTGCCGCCCGACGTGCGGCTGCTCTGCGCAGAAGACGCCGGCCCCGCCGCCATGGCCGCGCGCAATGTGTTCTGCTTCTTCGACAACACCATGAAGACCCATGCGCCCGGGAACGCGCTGAAGCTCGCCCGCACGCTGGGCCTGGACGCCCAGCTGCACATTTCCGCCTGAGCGCGCCGGAAGGCACCCTCGGCACCGCCGGCCTCAGGCCTTACTGCGGCACGTGCAGGCGCCCCCGCTGCGCGGGCAAGGCGCCCAGCTCCTGGAACGCCCGGGCGCAGCTCGCGGAAAACAAGAGGACGGCGGACGAGAAGTAAATCCACATCAGCAGCACCACCAGCGACCCGGCCGCGCCATAGGCCGACACCACGGCCGCGGTGGACAGGTACCAGGCCAGCAGCTGCTTGCCCACCGTGAACAGCGTGGCGCCCACCACGGCCCCGGCCATGATGCAGCGTGCGGGCGGCTTGGCCCCCGCGCCGATGCGCATCAGGCCCACGAACAATGCCACGGCAAAGCCGAAGGCGACGGCTTCGTTGACGACCTGCATGACGGGCGCGAGCGGCGCGAACGACAGGTGCGCCCCGGCCCAGCCCGCCAGCAGGTGGATCAGCGTGGACAGGGCCAGCGACACCAGCAGCAGGAACCCCAGCGCCAGCACATAGGCCAGCCCCCGCAGGCGCAGCGAGGCCATGCGCCACCAGGCCGCCCGCTGCGGCACCGGCCCGCCGCCGCGCCAGAGATGCTCCAGCGCCGACTGCAGTTCCACGAACACCCCGGTGGCCCCCGACACCAGCACCACAAAACCCACCAGGGAGGCCAGCCGCCCTTCGCTGGGAGCCTGCGCGCTGGCCAGCGCCTGCCGCACCACGTCGGCCACCTGCTGGCCCATCACCGCCTGCACCTGCGCGATCAGATTGCTCTCCAGATAGCTGCGGTCCATCCACCAGCCCAGCACGCCCACCAGCAGCAGCAGCAGGGGCGCGAGGCTGAGCATGCCGTAGAAGGACATGGCCGCGCTCATGCGCAGCCCGTCGGCATCCAGCCACATCTGGGCCGCGCGCCAGAAGGGCTGCAGCAGCCGCCAAAGGGCTTGAAAAGGCAGGAGGAGGCGTTGGACTGTCGGGCGCACGTTCATCGCCACAGCCTAAGGCCGCAAGGCCGTTGCGTCCATGCGCGGATCACCGCTGTGCAGGTAGGTGCGCTCCCACAGCGGCCGCCCGGCGCCAGGCAGGCCCCTGGAACCGCATCGCCATAATGCGCCCATGCCGCCGCCCCGCCCTGCCCACACTCCCCGCGCGCCCCTGGCGCGGCCTCCCCAGGACCGGCACTTCGTGACGGCGCTGGCCCGGGGCCTGGAGGTGCTGGCCTGCTTTCGCGCAGGCGACAAGCTCCTGGGCAACCAGGAGATCGCGCAACGCTGCCGCCTGCCCAAATCCACCGTGTCGCGCCTGACCGCCACCCTCACCCGGCTGGGCTACCTCATCCACGTGGAGGCCTGCGGCAAGTACCGCCTGGGCACCGCCACGCTGTCGCTGGGCAGTTCGATGCTGGTGCGCCTGGACGTGCGCCAGGTCGCGCGCCCGCTGATGCAGGAACTGGCCGACTTCGCGGGCGCCGAGGTGTCGATGGGCACCCGGGACCGCCTGTCGATGATCTATGTCGAGAACTGCCGCAGCGCGGCCCTGCACACGCTCAGCCTGGACGTGGGCTCGCGCATCTCGCTGGCCACGTCCGCCATGGGGCGCGCCTGGCTCGCCGCCGTGCCGCCCAAGGAGCGCAGCGCGGTGCTGGCCCAGATCCAGGGCCGCGACGAAACCGCGTGGCCTCAGGTGCAGCTGGGCATCGACCAGGCGCTGCAGGACTACCGCGGCCTGTCCGTGGCAACGTCGTTCGGTGACTGGCAGAAGAACGTCAATGCGATCGCCCGCGGGTTTCAGCCGGGGGGCGGGCTGCCGCCCATGGTGATCAACTGCGGCGGGCCCGCGTTCAATGTCCCGCAGGATTTCCTGCTCGATGCGGTGAGGCCGCGGCTGATAGAGATCGTGGCCCGCATCGAGACCGCGGTCTACCGCTGAAGACCGCGCTGGCGGGCCTTCGCGGGCACGCACCGAGTTTCGCAGGTGACAGCTCGCGTTTTACATCGGGTGCGGCCCCGACTAGCATGAAGTGCAGTTGCGGGTTCCGCGCCGCGAGCGCGGTGCCCCGCACCTTTCCCCATCCCACGGCAGCGCGATGCCCGGGCGCCCTGTCGCCTTCGAGCCCGCGCGCTCCACGCACTTCCAACGAAAGCCCTTCTCATGAGCGTCAAGCAACTCTTCGATCTCACCGGCCAGGTCGCCCTGGTCACCGGCGGCTCGCGCGGCCTGGGCCTGCAGATGGCCGAGGCCCTGGGCGAGATGGGCGCCAGGCTCGCCATCACGGCCCGCAAGGCCGATGAGCTGGCCGAAGCGAAAAAGCACCTGGAAGGCCTGGGCTGCGAGGTGTTGACCGTGGTCAACGACCTGCAGAAGACCGGGGACATCCCCGGCCTCGTGGACCAGGTGGTGGAGCGCTTTGGCACCATCGACATCCTCGTCAACAACGCGGGCGCCACCTGGGGCGCCAAGGCCGAGGACCACCCCGACGCCGCCTGGCACAAGGTGATGGACCTCAATGTGAACGCGCCCTTCTTCCTCTCGCGCGAGGTGGGCAAGCGCTGCATGATTCCGCGCGGCAAGGGCAACATCATCGTGACGGCCTCGGTGGCCGGCATCAAGGGCACGCCGCCGGGCATGAACACCATTGCCTACAACACCTCCAAGGCCGCGGCGATCCACTTCGCGCGCACGCTGGCCTCCGAATGGGGGCACTACGGCATCCGCGTCAACGCCATCTGCCCCGGATTCTTCCCGAGCAAGATGGCCAGCGGCCTCATCGACAAGCTGGGCCCGGCCATGATCGAGCGCACCCCGCTGCGCCGCATCGGCGGCGAAGAGGACCTCAAGGGCGCCGTGGTGTTCCTCGCCTCCGAGGCCTCGCGCCACATCACAGGCCACGCGATCGTGGTGGACGGCGGCGCCAGCCTGATCTGACACCGCGCCATTCCCTGCCCTTTGCGGAAAGCACCCCTTCATGGATTTCACCTACTCCCCCAAGGTCGTCGACCTGCAGCAGCGCCTGACGGCGTTCATGGAAGAACACATCTACCCCGCCGAACCGGTGTACCACCACGAGGTGGCCGCAAACCGCAAGGCCGGCAACGCCTGGCAGCCCACCCAGGTGATGGAGGACCTCAAGGCCAAGGCCCGGGCCGCCAACCTCTGGAACCTGTTCCTGCCCGAATCCAACCTGGGCGCGGGCCTGACCAACCTGGAATACGCGCCCCTGTGCGAAATCATGGGCCGCTCGCACATCGCGCCCGAGGCCTTCAACTGCTCGGCGCCCGACACCGGCAACATGGAAACGCTGGCGCGCTATGCCACGCCCGAGCAGCAGCAGCGCTGGCTGCTGCCGCTGCTCGACGGCCGGATCCGATCGGCCTTCGCCATGACCGAGCCCGACGTGGCCTCCTCGGACGCCACCAACATCGAAGCCCGCATCGTGCGCGACGGCGACCACTACGTCATCAACGGCCGCAAGTGGTGGACCTCGGGCGCGCCCGATCCGCGCTGCGAGATCCTGATCTTCATGGGCAAGACCGACCCCGACCATGCCAGCCGGCACCAGCAGCAGTCGATGATCCTCGTTCCCATGGACACGCCCGGCGTGACCATGGAACGCGCGCTGCCCGTGTTCGGCTACGACCATGCGCCGCACGGCCATGGCGAGGTGAGCTTCGTGAACGTGCGCGTGCCCGTGGCCAACATCCTGCTGGGCGAGGGGCGCGGTTTCGAGATCGCCCAGGGCCGCCTGGGCCCCGGGCGCATCCACCACTGCATGCGCCTCATCGGCGTGGCCGAGCGCGCGCTGGAGCTGATGTGCCAGCGCGCCCTGGGCCGCACGGCGTTTGGCCGCAAGGTGGCCGACCAGGGCGTCACGCGCGAGCGCATCGCCAACGCGCGCATCCTGATCGACCAGGCGCGCTTCCTGGTGCTCAATGCCGCGCAGATGATGGACACCGTGGGCAACAAGGTCGCCCGCAAGGAGATCGCGATGATCAAGGTGGCCGCGCCCAGCATGGCCTGCCAGGTGATCGACTGGGCCATGCAGGTGCATGGCGGCGGCGGGGTGAGCGATGATTTCCCGCTCGCGGCCGCCTATGCCCAGGCACGTACCTTGCGGTTTGCCGACGGCCCCGACGAAGTGCACCGCAATGCCATCGCCAAGGACGAGCTGGCACGCCATCTGAAACGCGGCTGACCGCCCCGCCGCCGAACCACGCCTTCAGGAGCCCGCCCCGCATGTCCGACCGCCACCTTGCCCACTGGCCCCCGGGGCTGTCCCGCCACCTCACGCTGCCGCAGACCAACCTGTTCCACAACGCCGAGGTTTCGGCGGCGCGCTACCCGGACAAGCCCTTCCTGGTGTTCTACGACACGCTGGTGACGTTCCGGCAGTTCCAGCAGGAGGCCGAGCACATCGCGGGTTTCCTGCAGCAGCGGTGCGGCGTGAAGGCCGGCGACCGGGTGCTGCTGTACATGCAGAACAGCCCGCAGTGGATCCTGGCGTTCTACGGCATCCTGCGCGCCAATGCCGTGGTGGTGCCGGTGAACCCCATGAACCTCACCGACGAGCTGCGCCACTATGTACACGACAGCGGGGCCACCGTGGCCTTCCTGCCGCAGGACCTGCATGCGCAGGCGCAGCCGCTGGTGGGCGGGGCGCAGGGTGGCGCCGGCCTGGAGCACCTGATCGTCGCGGCCTACAGCGACTACCTGCAGGTGCCCACCGACCTGCCCGTGCCCGCGTTCGTCAGCGCGCCGCGCGAGGCCATCGCCGCCCCGGGCGTGACGCTCTGGAGCGACATGCTGGCGCAGCGGCTCGCGCCCGGCCCGCTGACCGCCGGACCCGATGACCTTTGCGTGATGCCCTACACCTCGGGCACCACCGGCCACCCCAAGGGTTGCATGCACACGCACCGCAGCGCCATGAGCACGCTGGTGGGCGGCGCGCAGTGGTTCTCGCGCACGCAGGATGCGACCTATCTGGCCGTGCTGCCGCTCTTTCACGTCACGGGCATGTCGGGCAGCATGAACGGGCCGCTGTTCGTGGGCGCCACCGTGGTGGTGCTGCCGCGCTGGGACCGCGACGCCACGGCCCGGCTCATGCAGCGCTACCGCATCAGCATCTGGCAAGCCATCTCCACCATGGTGGTGGACTTCCTGGCCAACCCGCGCATCGGCGACTACGACATCTCCAGCCTGCAGGCCATCCGGGGCGGTGGCGCGGCCATGCCCAAGGCGGTGGCGCAACGCCTCAAGGAGCTGACGGGGCTGGACTACGTGGAGGGCTACGGCATGTCCGAAACCATGGCGGCCACGCACATCAACCCGCCGCACCGGCCCAAGCCGCAATGCCTGGGCATCCCGGTGTTCGACGTGGATGCGCGCGTGGTCGACCCCGCGACGTTCGCCGAACTGCCGCCGGGCGAGACCGGCGAGATCGTGGTGCACGGACCGCAGGTCATGGTGGGCTACTGGAACAACCCGCAGGCCACGGCCGACAGCTTCATCACTCTGGAGGGCAAGCGCTTCCTGCGCACCGGCGACCTGGCGCAGGTGGACGAGGACGGCTACTTCTTCATGGTGGACCGCTTGAAGCGCATGATCAACGCATCGGGCTTCAAGGTCTGGCCCGCCGAGGTCGAGGCCATGATGTACGCCCACCCCGCCATCCAGGAGGTGTGCGTGATCGCCGCGCACGACGAACGCCGGGGCGAGACCGTGAAGGCGGTGGTCGTGCTGCGCGACGCCTTCAAGGGCCAGGTGAGCGCGCAGGACATCATCGACTGGAGCCACGACCACATGGCCGCCTACAAGAGCCCGCGCCGCGTGCAGTTCGTGGACAGCCTGCCCAAGTCGGGCACGGGCAAGGTCCAGTGGCGCGAGCTGCAGGAACAGGAGCGCAGCGCACCTCCCGGGGCGGGTCCGCGCGCCTGATGCTTCACTTTTTATAGCGCCTTGCGCTTTACAGTCAAGCGCCAGCGGCCAAAATAACTGCAAATCCAGGAGTTAGCCCGTGCCGGGGCAGCGCGCGGTGCACGGCAAGATCCCTTGCAAAAAAAGGCCTGCCCCTTCTCCGTGGCAGGCCCTGCGTGGCGTGGCGGTCCAGGGCCCGCGCCGACCTACTTGGCCAGCGCGTCCAGCCGGATCTCCTTGACCTTGCCGCCTTCCACGATGGCCACGCGGGTGTTGGCCGTGGAGCCGCCGCGCTCGTTCACGCCGTCCATCTCGTGCGGGTTGTTTTCGGTGGGCAATGACTTGAAGGCCTTGTCCAGCTGCGCGCGGATCGCGGCGGCGTCGGTGGTGCTGCCCGCGAGCTTCATCGCCAGCGCGGTGGCGTGCACGGTGGTGTAGTTGAGCGAGACCTCGGAACTCGGGTCGCGGCCGGGGTGGGTCTTGCGAAAGCGTTCCACGAAGGCCTTGGTCACCGGCGAGCTGTCCTCCACCACGGGCAGCACGCCGATCGATCCCTCCAGGGGGCCGTAGCCGCCGGTGATCTTGCCGATCTCGTCCATCTTGGCCTGGTCGATGATCACGAAGCCCCCCTTGAAGCCCAGCTCGCGCGCCTGCTTGATCACCAGGCCCGTGGGCTCGGACGCGCCGCCGATGAAGAGCACGTCGGGCTTGGAGGCGAGCACCCGGCTCACGCCGCTGTAGAAGTCCGTCGCGCGGTTGTAGGACATGGGGTTCTCGGCCACCACCTTGCCGCCCGCGGCTTCCCACGCGGGCTTGAAGGCGGCTGTCCAGGCCTTGGCGTAGTCGTGGTCGGCATTGGCGATGGCCACGTTCTTGCCGTACTTGCCCATGGCGTGGTTCACGAAGGGCTTCACGTAGGACGTGAACTCGGGCGGGATGCGCAGCGTGAGCTTGTTATTGCGCTCGGTGATCTGCGGCACGCTGGTGTACGAGAGCAGCAGGACCTTCTGCGCCTCGTTGGTGGCCATCACCGCGAAGCTGCCGCCCGAATGCGGCACCAGCACCGCGGGAGCCTTGTGCTCCTGCACCAGGCGCTGGGTATTGATGGCGGTTTCACTGGGGTTGTACTTGTCGTCCAGCGCGACGATCTCGAGCCTGACCTTCTGGCCGGCCACCTCCAGGCCCTTAGCGTTGATCTCCTGCACCGCCATCTCCATGCCGCTGAGCACGTTCTTGCCGTACAGCGCGGCGCCGCCGCTCAAGGGGCCCGAGTAGCCGATCTTCACGACCTGCTGGGCGAAGGCGGTGCCGGTGGCACCCAGCAGTGCGGCCACCGCGAAGGCGCTGGCACCGAGTCGAAGGATGGTCTTGCGTTTCGTGATCATGCTGATGTCTCCTTGGGGTTTCTGAAAAAGCGGCTCTTGCGAGTCAGGGTCGTCAAACAGGTGGCACTACCGTCGCACGCGCGCGGCGCCGCGGGGGGCTGCTCCTCATCTCCTATGCGCCGATGTAGGCCCGGCGCACGGCCTCGTTGTTCATGAGGCTGTCGCGGTCGCCCTCCATCACGATGCGGCCGCTCTCGATGACGTAGGCGCGGTGCGCGATCTTGAGCGCCGCGAACGCGTTCTGCTCGGCCAGCAGCACCGTGGTGCCGGCCTGGTTGATGCGCTGGATGACCTCGAAGGTCTGCTTGATGACCAGCGGCGCCAGGCCCAGCGAGGGCTCGTCGAGCAGCAGCACCTTGGGCCGGCCCATCATGGCGCGGCCGATGGCCACCATCTGCTGCTGGCCGCCGCTGAGCGAGCCCGCGGGGTCGTCCTTCTTCTCGGCCAGGATGGGAAACAGCGCGAACACCTCGTCCAGCACCTTCCTGCTGCCCGCCGTGTCGCCCCGGTGCACGTAGGCGCCCAGCATCAGGTTCTTGAGCACCGACATGCCGGGGAACAGCTTGCGCCCCTCGGGGCACTGCACCACGCCGTGCTGCACGATCTGAGAGGGCTTCATGCCCGCCAGCTCCCTGTCGCCATAGCGGATGCTGCCCCCGGCGGCCTTGTGGATGCCGCTGATGGTCAGGAAGATCGAGCTCTTGCCCGCGCCGTTGGCGCCCAGCAGCACCACCAGCTCGCCCTGCCGGGCATGCAGGCTCACGCCATTGAGCGCCTGGAAGCTGCCGTATTTGAGCGAGAGGTTGTCAAGCTGCAGCATGCTCGCTCCCCAGGTAGGCGTCGATGACGGCCGGGTTGGCGCGGATCTCGGCGGGGGTGCCCTCGGCGATCTTCTCGCCGTAGTTCAGCACCATGATCTTGTCGGCCAGGCTCATGATCATGTTCATCTTGTGTTCGATCAGGCACACGGTGAGGCCATGGGCCACCATCTTGCGGATGAGCTGGGCCAGGCCTTCGGTCTCGTCGGGGTTCACGCCGCCGGCGGGCTCGTCCAGCAGCACCAGGCGCGGCCCGGTGGACAGCGCCAGCGCGAAGGCCACGCGCTTGCGCTCCTCCTGCGAGATGTCGCCCGCCATGCGGTTTTCCAGGTGCGCGAGGCCCACGAAATCGAGCGCCTCGCGCGCCTTCTCGCGGCAGATGCGCTCTTCCTCGCGCAGGCGGCTGGAATTGCACAGCACGTCGAGCAGGCCCGAGCGCGTGCGCAGGCGGTGGCCCACGATGAGGTTGTCCAGCACCGAGGCCATGTCAAAGAGCGCCGTGGTCTGGAAGGTGCGCGCCACGCCCAGGCGCGCCACCTCGTCGGTGCGCAGCGAGGTCACGTCGCGCCCCTCCAGCGTGATGGTGCCCGAGCTGGGCCGGTGCATTCCGCTGATGAGGTTGAAGAACGTCGTCTTGCCGGCACCGTTGGGGCCGATGATCGCGTTGATCCTGCCGGCCTCGATGGTGGTGCTGACGTTGTTGACGGCGGCCAGGCCGCCGAAGCGCTTGGTGAGGTGTTCGATCTTAAGCACGGTCGCCTCCTGCGGGCGGTGTGGCGGACGGCCGGGTGGCGCGGCGTGCCTTCCAGCCCAGGTAGGTGCCCACGATGCCGTGCGGCACGAAGATCACCAGCAGCACGAGGATGGGACCGAAGACAAGGAAGCGGTACTCCTGCAGGAACTGCAGGTACTGCGTGAGCCAGGGCATGGCGAGCGCGCCCAGCAACGGGCCCAGCAGCGTCCCCAGCCCCCCGATGAGCATGTACATGGTCATGTCGAAGGTGTGCTCCACCCCCGCCACGCCGGGCCCGATGAAGCGCACATAGCCCGCATACAGCCCCCCCGCGATACCCGCGTAGAACACCGACAGCATGAACGCCAGCACCTTGTTGCGCATGAGGCTGATGCCCAGCGACTCGGCCAGCTCGTCGCTGTTGCGGATGGCCATGAAGGTGCGCCCGAGCAGCGAATTGACGATACGGCGCATGGCCCACATGCCCACCACCAGCCAGAAGAAGGCCAGGTAGTACAGCGCCAGCGGCGTGTCGAACCGCAGCCCCCCGATGGGCGACGGGGCGGGGATGCCGATGATGCCCACCGTGCCATGGGTGAGCCCTTCCCATTTCTCGATCACGAGGAACATGATGTAGCCCACGCACAGCGTGAAGATCGAGAAGTAGTGCCCCTTGAGCCGCAGCGACAGGACGCCGATGAAGAAGCCCAGCACGGTGGTGACCACGCCCGAGAGCGCGAACGCCACCCAGAACGGCACCTGGTGGTCCACCGTGAGGATGCCCACCGTGTAGGCGCCCACCGCCATGAAGCCGCTGTGCGCCAAGTTGAACTGCCCCGTGTAGCCCGTGATGAGGTTCAGGCCGATGGTGGCGATCGCAAAGATGTAGGCGGTGCCCATCACCGTGAGGTGGTAGTCATTGCCCACGAACAGGGGAAACGCCAGCCCGGCGGCCAGCAGCAGGGCCCAGCCCCATTTGCCTTCCAGGAATGCCATGTCAGCGCACCCCCTTGGTGAACAGGCCCTGCGGACGCACCGACAGGATGGCCACGAGCAGCACGAAGGCGATGATGTCCTTGTAGTCGGTGGAGATGTAGAACGCCCCGAAGCTCTCGGCAAAACCGATGATGAGCCCCCCGATGATGGCGCCGGGCACGCTGCCCATGCCCCCCAGGATGATGATCACGAAGGCCTTGGTGATCACGAGGTGCCCCATGGCCGGGTACACAAGGTTGATGGGCGCATACAGCGTGGCGGCCACCGCGGCCAGCGCGCCCGAGATGGCGAAGGTGAGCATGGCCACGCGGTTCGCGTCGATGCCCACCAGCGACGCGCCATCGCGGTTCTGCGCCATGGCGATGATGGTCGAGCCCGTCACCGTCTTCTTGAGGAACAGGTGCAGCACCACCATGAGCACGAAGGCCGCCGCGATGATCAGCAGGCGCTGCACCGGCGCCGTGACTCCGCCCAGGTCGATGATGCCGGTGTACGGCGTCTGCATGCGGTGGAAGTCCGCGCCCCACAGGGCCTGCGCGCCGGCCTCCAGGAACAGCAGCACCCCGATGGCCGCGATCATCGGATGCAGGCCCGAGGCATTGCGCAGCGGGTGGAACACCAGCCGCTCCGACACCACGCCGATCAGCGCCACGGCAAGGGCCGAGCCCGCCATCGCCACCCAGTAGTTGAAGCCCCAGGCCGCCATGAGGTGCCACGACACGAACGCCCCGGCCATGTAGAACGCGCCATGGGCGAAATTGGGCACGTGCAGGATGCCGTACACCAGCGTGAGGCCCAGGGCCACCAGGCTGTAGATGCCGCCCAGCGTGAGGCCGTTGAGCACTTGCTGCAGGAACAGGTCCATCAACCGCCCCTCCCTGCGAGCGGTGCGCGGCCGTGCTGCGCGGGCGGCATGGTCTCGGGGCGTGGGCTCGGGGCGTCCCCGCGGGGGCGTGTCTCCATCGTCGTGCTCCTGGTAGGTTTGCAGACAGGCTGCGGCCATCGGCCCAGCCGCCCCGCATGCCGCACGCGATGCGCCGAAGCGGCGCGATCCCCTTGCGGTCGAGGCCGGGCCAGCTTAATAACGAAGCCCCGGATGCCCAACCTCGTATTCCGCTGTGCAGAACATTTCAGGGTAATCACCCAGCGATTGGCGGGTGCGCCAGTCATCTGCGCGACTTGCCGCCGCGGGATGCCGCAACAGACTGAAACAATCCGTCCACCACCGGCGACGTTCCGACACGCGGAACGTGCGCGGGCCCCATTGCCACCACCGTCTCGAGGAACCCATGCACCCAGCCCCCCTGGCACGCCTGTGCCACGTACTTCAAGCCCATGTGGACCAGGGCGTGCTGCCCGGCGCGGTGGCGCTGGTGCACCACCAGGGCCGCACCGTGCTGCACCAGGCGGTGGGCGCACAGCGCCCCGGGGCGGGCGCCCCCGCCATGGCGCACGACACGCTTTTTCGCATCTACTCCATGACCAAGCCGATTGCCTCGCTGGTGGCACTGATGCTCATGGAGGAAGGCCGCCTGCTGCTGGCACACCCCGTGTCGCACTACCTGCCCGCGTTTGCCGGGCAGCAGGTGTACGACCCTGCCACCGGCCAGCGGGCACCCGCGCCGCGCGAGGCCACCGTGCACGACCTGCTGCGCCACACCGCCGGCCTCAGCTACGCGTGGGAGGCGGGCCCGGTGCCCGACCTGTACCGCGCTGCCCGCATTGGTTCGCGCCGCCACACCAATGCCGGTCTCGCGGCCGCGCTGGGCCCCCTGCCGCTGGTGCATGCGCCCGGCAGCCGCTGGGAGTACAGCCGCGCCACGGATGTGCTGGGCGCCGTGCTCGAGGTGGTGGAAGGCGCGCCCCTGGGCACCATCCTGCAGCGCCGCGTGTTCGGGCCCCTGGGCATGCACGACACGGGCTTTAGCGTCCCTCCCCGGAACCTGCACCGGCTGGCCGAGCCCTTCGCGCGCGACCCCCAGACGGGTACCGAGGTCGCGCTGATCGACGTGGCCGCCCCGCCCGCGTTTGAATCCGCCGGGGGCGGGCTGGTGTCCACCGCCGCGGACTACGCGCGTTTCCTGCAGCTCCTGCTGGGCCGGGGCACCCTGGAAGGCACGGACGGCCCCGTGCGGCTGGCCAGCCGCGCCACGGTGGATTTCATGACGGCGGACCACCTGGGCGGCATCCCCACGGCCGGCGACGTGCTGCCCCCCGGCTACGGATTCGGGCTGGGCGTGGCGGTGCGCACGGCCACCGGGCTGGCGACGCGCCCCGGCTCGGCGGGGCACTACAGCTGGAGCGGACTGGGCGGCACCTTCTTCCTCGTGGACCCGGCGCAGGACCTGTTCGCCATCCTGCTCACACAGGCCCCGGGACAACTGCGCTACCTGAGCGAGCTTTATCCGGCCCTGGTGTACGCCGCGCTCTGAGCGCCCGCCGCCTTACACTCTGCGTCCAGTTGGGCAGCCATAACAACAGGAAATTTATGCAGATTCGCTGTGCACTGGTCGGTATGCCCGGCTCGGGCAAATCCACCATCGGCCGGCAACTCGCCTACCGGGCGGGTGTTCCATTCGTCGACCTGGACCACCGGCTGGAGCAGACCCTCGGCACCACCATCCGCAGCTTTTTCGAAGCGGAAGGCGAAGCGCGCTTTCGCGATGTCGAGTCCCAGGTCCTGGCCGAGGTGGCGCAGGAGCCTGGCGGCATGGTGCTTTCCACCGGTGGCGGCGCCGTGCTGCGCCCGGCCAACCGGGAGGTGCTGCGCCGCTTCGGCAACGTGCTGTACCTGCGCGCCTCGCCCGAAGAGATCTACCGCCGCGTCAAGCACGACAAGACCCGGCCACTGCTGCAGGTGGGCAACCCCATGGACAAGCTGCGCGAGCTGTACGCGCACCGCGACGGCCTGTACCGCGAAACGGCCCACTTCGTGATCGAGACCGGCCGCCCCACGGTGCACACGCTGGTCAACATGATCATGATGCAGCTGGAGATGGCGGCGGGCGCGCAGGGGTAGGTTTCCTGGCGGTTGATGGCTGCGCGGCGGGCTTCAGCGGTTTGGGTTGCCCGGCCATCCTGAAGCTGAATGGGCCCCGGGCGCTTATCCATGAACCCTGAATGCTATATTTTCAATAGCTTTCATCGGCACGCCGCACCGCCACCGGTGCATGCAGCGCCATCAGCTCCACCACCCAGTCAATGAACACCCGGACCTTGGCGCTCACATGGCGGTTGGGCGGGTAGGCCACGTACAGGGGCATGGGGTCCATCGTCCAGCCTTCAAACAATGGCACCAGTTCGCCGCTGGCAGCGTGCGGCCGCGCCATGTAGCTGGGCAGCCACAGCACCCCCATGCCGGCCAGCCCTGCGGCCAGGTAGGCATTGCCGTCGTCCATCGCGCACACGTAGCGGCCCTGCACGTGGATGCTCTCGCCGCCGCGGCGCATGGCATAGGGAACCGGCTTGCCGGTGCGCGCCCACAGGAAACCCACGATGCGGTGGTGCGAGTCCTCCAGCTCCCCCGGATGCGCGGGCACGCCCGCGTGCCGCAGGTAGCTGGGAGCGGCAAACACGCGCAGTGCGAGCTCGCCCACCTGGCGGGCGATGAGGGACTGGTCGGTGAGGGTGCCGCCGCGCACCACGCAGTCCACGTTCTCGCCCAGCATGTCCACGCGGCGGTCGCTCACGCCCATGTCGAGCTGGATGTCGGGATACCGCGCGTGGAACGCGGGCAGCGCGGGGACGAGGACGAGCCGGGCCAGGGGGCTGGGCACATCCACCCGCAGGCGGCCCCGGGGCGCGGCGGCGGCGGTGGAGAGGCTGGTCTCGGCGTCGTCCAGGTCGGCCAGCAGGCGCACCACGCGCTCGTAGTAGGCGGCGCCATCGGCGGTGACATGGACCTTGCGCGTGGTGCGGTTGAACAGCCGGACCCGCAGGCGTGCCTCCAGTTGCTGCACCAGCTGGGTCACCGTGGTCTTGCTCATGTGCAGGGTTGCCGCCGCCTTGGTGAAGCTGCCGGTTTCCACCACCCGCGCGAAGGCCTGCATTGCGTCAAAACGGTCCATGGGGATGCTCCGGTACGGCCGCCTCAGGGGCCCGTGGGGGTGCACGGGTCGAGCCCGTGCCGCGCTGCAATGGGCCTGGTACGGCCCGCGATTGTTTGGATTCTAAGAACAGTGATGGACAGGCTTGCCTGTTTATCGGCCGGCCCCGCGCTTCTACAGTGCCTTCATCGTCAACACGGGGCGGCTTGCCGGCCCCACCGAAGGAGTTTTTTCATGGCCCAACGTGATGTGGTGTTTCCGGCCGGTCGCCAGGCGCTGTACGAGCGCAACCGCTATTCGCCGGCGGTGCGGTCCAACGGTTTTCTGTTCGTGTCGGGCCAGGTGGGCAGCCGCGAGGATGGCTCGCCCGAGCCCGACCTGAAGGCGCAGGTGCGGCGGGCGTTCACCAACCTGGACGCGGTGCTGCAGGCGGCGGGCTGCACCTTTGACGATGTGGTGGACGTGACGATGTTTGTCGTCAACCCCGAGGCGAACTTTGAAGCGGTGTGGAGCATCGTGCCCGAGTTCTGGGGCGAGGCGCCCCACCCCACGCTGACGGGCATTGGCGTGACCTGGCTGTATGGGTTTCAGTTCGAGATCAAGGTGATTGCCCGGCTGCCGCAAGGCCAGGGCGGCTGAATCTTGCAGGGAGCGGATGGCTGCAATCTTTGAATGAAATGGGGTCCCAGCGCTTATCTCGAAAGCGCTGGCAGCTATGATTTTCATATCAACCGCACATTACCCCGCGCCCCGGCGGCGCTGGCCTGCGGCCACGGCCAGCAGACCCAGGGCCAGCCACCAGATCAGCCCGTCGCCCAGCGGCACGGCCGTGGCGGCCAGCCCGAAGCCCGCGCCACCCGCGTCCACGATGGCGCCGTTGGCGGCCAGGTCATCATCCCCCAGGGCGCCGTCGGTGATGGAGAAGGTCGCCACCGCGCCCGCCACCCCGGCGGGCAGGGTGTACCAGCGTGGCGCCGCGTTGGGCGGGCTGGCCGGCGTGGGGCCGTACTTCCAGTACTGGGTGTGGGCCGGCAGCGCGCCGGGGTAGGTGATGGTGAACTGCAGCGTGCTGCCCGGCGTGCAGCCCGTGGTGGCGAAGTCAAACAGCCCGTGCGGAAACTGCACCCCCGCCGGGGCGCTGTGGGCGGGCGGGCTGGACGCGTGGCCCGACGGCGGGATGAACTGCGCGCTGGCGAACACGCACCCCGCACCGCCGCCGCCAAAGCTGGCCGTGATGGTGCCCGAGCCCGTGGGGGACGGGCCGCTGTAGGTCTGCGCCAGCGCCACCTGCAGCGTGTAGGCCTGGCTGCCTGTATAGGCCGCCCCGCTGGCGTCGGTGGCCGTGACGGTGAAATGGTAGGTGCCCGGTGCGCCCACGGTACCGGCCAGCACGCCAGCCGTGCTCAGCGCCAGGCCCGGGGGCAAGGCGCCGGTGCTCACGGCATAGCTGTGCGGGGCCAGCCCACCGGCCGCCGCGAGGGCCTGGCTGTAGGCGCTGTACGCGCCGGCAGCGGGCAGCGTGGCGGGCGCCAGGGTGACGGTGGGGGCTCCCACCGTGAGCGCCACGGCCAGCGCGCCGTTGAACGGGCCGGCGCCGGTGCTGCTGTCGGTGGCGGTGAGGTGGAGGTTGAACGCACCGGCCACCGAGGGCGTGCCCGACACCGTGGCGCTGTCGGCCGTGGTGGCCGTGACCGACAGGCCCGCGGGCAGGTTCTGCACCTGCAGGCCCGTGTAGGGCGCGGCGCCGCCGCTCCAGGTGAAGGTGCGGGTGTAGGCGCTGCCCACCATGGCGGTCTGCGCGCTGTTGGGGCTGACCACCAGGGTGGGCGGGCTCACGGTCAGCGTGACGGTGGCGGGCGACGATGTGCCGGAGGTGTTGGTGGCGGTATAGGCAAGACTGTCACTGCCCGCATAGCCCGGCGTGGGCGTGTACTGGAGGGTGGTGCCACTGACCATCGCCGTGCCGTGCGCGGCCGGCGTGGTGAGGGCCAGCGACGTGGCCGCCCCGCCGGAGAGGCTCAGCGGCACGGCGTTGCCGCTGGAGCCATAGGCCACCGTGTGCGCCGAGTGGCTGGCCACCGGCGCCGCATCGGCCACCACCAGCGTGTAGGCGCGCGTGGCGGTGTAGGGGCCGGTGCCGGTGCTGCTGTCGGTGGCGGTCACGCTGAAGTTGAAGGACCCCGTGGCCGTGGGCGTGCCCGACAGCACGCCACCCGCGCTGAGCAGCAGCCCGCCCGGCAACGCCCCGGCCGTGACGGCATGGGTGTACGGCGCCGTGCCGCCCGATGCCGCGAGCGGAGTGCTGTAGGCCACGGTGCGCGTGCCGCCCGGCACGGTGGCGGGGGCCAGCGACACCGTGGGGCTGGCAATGGCCAGGGTATAGGCCTGCGAGCCCGCATACGGCCCCGGAAAGGCGCTGCTGTCGGTGGCGGTGACCGTGAAATTGAACGCACCGCCCGCCGTGGGCATGCCGCCGAGCAGCCCGCCGGTGGACAAGGCCAGCCCCGTGGGCAGCGCGCCCGCCGTCACCGCGAAGGCATAAGGGCCTGCGCCACCGCTGCCCGCCAGGGTCTGGCTGTAGGCCGCCGCCACCGTGCCGCCCGGCAGGGTGCCGGGGCCGACGGCCACAGGCACATCGTCGTTGGTGATGGTGCCCAGGCCCTGGTTGTCGGCGATGGTGGCGTTGACGGCGCCGCTCAGGTGGACGAAGAAGGTCTCGTGGGCCTCGGGCGTGGTGTCGCCGACCACGGGCACCGTGACGGTGAGCAAGGTTTGCCCTGGCGTGAAAGTCAGCGTGCCGCTGGTGGCGGTGTAGTCGCCGGGCTGCGTGGCCGTGCCGTTGGCCGTGGCGTAGTTGACGCTGGTGGTGAAGCCACTCGGCGCGCTCAGGGACACGGTGAAGACGGCGCCGGTGGTACCGCCGTGGCCCTCCACCACGGTCGCATCGTTGATCGACAGGCTGGGGGCCGCGTCGTCGTTGACGATGGTGCCCTGGCCCTGCGCGTCGCCCGCCACGGCATTCACCAGATTGGTCACATTCACCCAAAACGTCCTGTCCGGCTGGAAGAGCGCATTGCCCGGCACCTGCACCACGAAGGGGTAGGTGCTGCTGCCTGCGGGTATGGCCTGGCCCGCGAGGCTGTGCGCCACGTAGTCGGCCCCCGCGGTGGCCGTGCCATTGGCCGTGGCGATGTCGAAGGTGACGCCGCCCGGCCCGGCGGGCGCGCTGAGACTGACCGTGAAACTGAAATGGGCCATGCCCGCATTGCCTTCGCTGGCCGCCACGTCGTTGATGGACAGCACGGGCTGCTGGCTGACCACCAGCGTGTAGTTCTCCAGCTCGAAATAGCTCCCAGGCCCCGTGCTGGCGTCCGTGACCCGCAAGGTCACCGGGTAGCTGCCCAGGGACGCCGCCGTGGTGCCGCTGACCACGCCCGCGCCGGAGATGCTGATGCCCGCCGGGAAGCTGCCCGTCTCCAGCAGATAGCTGTAGGGCGGCACACCGCCCGTGGTGGCCAGTGCTTGCGAGAAGGGCTGGCCCTGCACCGCCGTGCCCGTGGGGGTGGCCAGCGCCAGGCTCGGGTTGCCCACCGTGCCGGTGTAGCCCTTGTCCACGAACAGGCCGCCATGGTCGGTGGAGCGCACGCTGAAGGTGTAGCCCCCGCGCCGGGTGGGCGTGCCGGTGATTGCGCCCGAACCGGCCAGGCCGAGGCCCGGGGGCAGCGCGCCGCCTTGCAGCGTGTAGGTGTATGGCGCCGTGCCGCCGCTGGCGCTGAGGGCCTGCGAAAACGGCGTGCCCGCCGTCAGGGCGGGCAATGTTGCGGGTGCAACCGCAATGGGAGACGACGAGGGATGGATGGTGACCGTCACGCCCACGACGCTTTGCGCAGTGGCGTTGCCCGATGCGTCGGTGAACTCGAAGTAGTCGCTGGTGGCGCTGTTGCCATTGTGGCTGTAGTCCAGGACCCAGTTCGGTCCGGTGATGCGCAGGTTGGCACTGCCATGCAGCGGCAACGCCGGCCCGTCCACCGGACCGGTGCCCGCCCAGCCAATACCTGGCGTGCAGTCGGTCACGTCGATGGTGACCGTGCCGCCTTGCGTGACCCCACCACCCTTGGCCGGGCAGATGAGCGAGGTGTGCGCGGCGCTGGCCATGCCAGGCTGCAGCAAACCCGCCAGCAGCGCCGCGCAAGCCAGCAGGCGCAGGGCCGCATGACGGAGCCCCTCCGGAAATCCATGGAAACGCAGCATTGGCATCGCCCCTACACAGTTCTTTGTCTTGTGCTTGGGCGGGCCCTGCGCGGCCCACGGCGGGAGCCACTGTCCTGTGAAAAGTGCAGCGGCAGCGCCGCACCGAGCTTGTCCCAATCGTGGCTGATTACATGCTGCGCCCTGGCAAATAGCATCCCTCCTGAAGTAGGGTTCCCACTGCCAAAAACACGCGCCAGGCATGGTGCAGGCGCGCCGGTCTGGAGGCAGGCCCATGGCTTGCGAAGCGCTTTCCGGCAAGGCCGCCAACAGAAAGGCCCCGCGTGCGGGGCCTTTCTGTCCATTCGATCAAATCAGCACCTGGCGCTTATCCATCAAGCGCCAGAAGCTATAAAATCAATAGCATCACAGATTCGGCGCCAGCAACCGCTCCAGCACCTTCTCATCCATCCTGCGGCGCTGCGCCATGTCGTGCAACTGGTCTTCACCGATCTTGCCGACGTTGAAGTACACGGCATCCGGATGACCGATGTAGAAGCCGCTCACGCTGGCCGCCGGCATCATGGCCAGGCTTTCGGTGAGGGTCATGCCGATGTCTTCGCACTGCAGCACACGGAACAGCTCGCTCTTGGCGCTGTGGTCGGGGCAGGCGGGGTAGCCGGGCGCGGGGCGGATGCCGCGGTACTTCTCGGCGATCATGTCGTCGTTGCTCAGCGCCTCGCCGGCGGCATAGCCCCACAGGTCGGTGCGCACGCGGTGGTGCAGGGCTTCGGCAAAGGCTTCGGCCAGGCGGTCGGCCAGGCTCTTGAACAGGATGGCGGAGTAATCGTCCAGCGCGTCGATGAAGGCCTTTTCCTTCTTCTCGATCCCCAGGCCCGCCGTCACGGCGAACATGCCGGCGTAGTCGGCAATGCCGCTTTCCTTGGGCGCCACGAAGTCGGCCAGGCAGCGGCTGGGGCGGGTCACGCCGTCGATGGTGTGCTTTTCCGCTTGCTGGCGCAGGCCGTACCAGGTCATGGCGACCTCGGTGCGGGTGTCGTCGGTGTAGAACTCGATGTCGTCGTCGTTCACGCTGTTGGCGGGCAGCAGCGCCATCACGCCGCTGGCCGTGAGCCACCGGCCTTCGATGATCTTTTTCAGCATGGCCTGGCCATCGGCAAACACGCGCGTGGCCTCCACGCCCACCACCTCATCGGTGAGGATGGCGGGGTACGGGCCGGCCAGGTCCCAGGTCTGGAAGAACGGGCCCCAGTCGATGTACCTGGCCAGCTCGGCCAGGTCGAAGTTCTTGAACACGCGGCGGCCCAGCGCACGTGGCATGGCGGGCTGGTAGGCGGACCAGTCCACGGGTGTCTTGTTCGCGCGGATCTTGGCCAGGGGCCACAGGGGCGTGGCCTTCTTGTTGGCGTGCTGGATGCGCACCTTGTCGTAGTCGGCATTCAGCTCGTCCACGTAGTTCTGCACGCCGTCGCCCAGCAGGCTCTGCGCCACGCTGACGCTGCGCGAGGCATCGGGAACGTAGACCACGGGGCCTTCGTAGTGCGGCGCGATCTTCACGGCGGTGTGCACGCGGCTGGTGGTGGCGCCGCCGATGAGCAGCGGGATCTTCTTGATGCGGAAGTGCTCGTCCTTCTGCATCTCGCCCGCGACGTACTGCATTTCTTCCAGGCTGGGGGTGATCAGGCCCGACAGGCCCACGATGTCGGCGCCCTCGACCTTGGCGCGCGCCAGGATCTCGTGGCAGGGCACCATCACGCCCATGTTCACCACCTCGAAGTTGTTGCACTGGAGCACGACGGTGACGATGTTCTTGCCGATGTCGTGCACGTCGCCCTTGACGGTGGCGATGACGATCTTGCCCTTGCTGCGCACGTCGCGCCCTGCCAGTTCGTCCTGGCGCTTTTCTTCCTCGATGTACGGAATCAGGTGGGCCACGGCGGACTTCATCACGCGCGCGCTTTTCACCACCTGGGGCAGGAACATCTTGCCGGCGCCGAACAAATCGCCCACCACGTTCATGCCGTCCATGAGCGGGCCCTCAATCACGTGCAGCGGACGGCCGCCCCTGGCCAGGATCTCGCGGTAGGCCTCTTCGGTGTCCTCGGTGATGAAGTCGGTGATGCCGTGCACCAGCGCATGCGACAGGCGCTCGCCCACGGTCTTGGGGTGCTCGGGCGTGCCGCGCCATTCGAGTTTCTTGCTCTCGTCCTTGGCGCCGCTCTTGGCGGTTTCGGCGATCTCGACCAGGCGCTCGCCGGCGTCGGGGCGGCGGTTGAGCACCACGTCTTCCACGCGCTCGCGCAGCACGGGCTCCAGGTCGTCGTACACACCCACCATGCCGGCATTGACGATGCCCATGTCCATGCCCGCCTTGATGGCGTGGTACAGGAACACGGTGTGGATGGCCTCGCGCACGGGGTCGTTGCCCCGGAAGCTGAACGACACGTTCGACACGCCGCCCGAGACCTTGGCGCCCGGCAGGTTCTGCTTGATCCAGCGCACGGCCTCGATGAAATCGACGGCGTAGTTGTTGTGCTCTTCGATGCCGGTGGCCACGGCGAAGATGTTGGGGTCGAAGATGATGTCTTCGGGCGGGAAGCCCACTTCATCGACCAGGATGCGGTAGGCGCGTTCGCAGATTTCGATCTTGCGTTCGTAGGTGTCGGCCTGGCCTTTTTCGTCAAACGCCATGACCACCGCAGCGGCGCCGTAGCGGCGCACCAGGCGCGCCTCGTGCTTGAACTTGTCCACGCCCTCCTTCATGGAGATGGAGTTGACGATGCCCTTGCCCTGCACGCAACGCAGGCCGGCTTCGATCACCTCCCACTTGGAGCTGTCCACCATGATGGGCACGCGCGCGATGTCGGGCTCGGACGCGATGAGCTGCAGAAAGCGCACCATGGCGGCCTTGCTGTCGAGCATGGCCTCGTCCATGTTGATGTCGATGACCTGGGCGCCGTTCTCCACCTGCTGGCGCGCCACGGCCAGGGCCTCTTCGTACTGGCCGTTCAAAATCATGCGCGCGAAGGCCTTGGAGCCGGTGACGTTGGTGCGCTCGCCGATGTTGACGAACAGCGTGCCCTCGCCAATGGAGACAGGCTCCAGGCCGGACAACTTCATGGGGGGGACGGACAAATCTGACATAAGGCTCACCTGCGCGGCACAAGGGGGTTCAGGTGAGCGTCGTTGTCAATGTACTGAGGGATGCGCGGCCCAAGCCTGACGAGCCGCCATGCCCCACCAGGGCACGGCAAGCCGCTGCAACGCTCCTTGGACCAGGGGCCGATTGTAGTTGGCCCGCCCGCGGTCAGCGCATCTGGCGGCGCTGGCCCAGCGCGGCCAGCAGCACCAGGCCGGCGAGCAGCCACAGCGCCCATTCCGACAGGGATGGAATCGCGCTCGGGGCCGCCGCGATGGTGTCGGTGTCGGTGGCGCTGTTGTTGCCGGGGTTGGGGTCGGTCACGCCACCTGGGGCCGCGACGGTCGCGGTGTTGACCAGTGTCCCCGTCGCCGACGCGCCCACCGTGGCGCTGACGGTGTAGGTCACCGATCCGCCCGCGGGCAGGTTGACGGTGTCGTTGATGCTGCCACTGCCCGAGGCCGTGCAGGTGCCGCCGCCCGCGCCCACGCAGGTCCAGGTGCCGGTCAGCACCGCGGGCAGGGTGTCCGCCACCGTTGCCCCAGCGACGCCGGAGGGCCCGGCATTGCTCGCGGTGATGGTGTAGGTCACCGAGCCGCCCGGGGTGGCCGTGGTCACGCCGTCCGTCTTGGTGATGGCCAGATCCGCCTGCGGCGTGACGGTGTCGGTGTCGGTGGCGCTGTTGTTGGCCGGGTTGGGGTCGGTCACCCCGCCCGGCGCCGTCACCGTCGCCGTGTTGACCAGCGTTCCCGTGGCCGCCGCACTCACCGTGGCGCTGACGGTGTAGGTCACCGAGCCGCCCGCGGGCAGGTTGACGGTGTCGCTGATATTGCCGCTGCCCGCCGCCGTGCAGGTGCCTCCGCCCGCGCCGACGCAGGTCCAGGTGCCCGTGAGGGCGGCGGGGAAGGTGTCCACCACGCCCGCGCCTGCGGCGTTCGATGGGCCGGCGTTGCTGGCGGTGATGGTGTAGGTGACCGAGCCGCCCGGAACGGCCGTGGTCACACCATCCGTCTTGGTGATGGCCAGGTCGGCTTGCGACGCGAGGGTGTCGGTGTCGGTGGCGCTGTTGTTGGCGGGGTTGGGATCGGTCACCCCGCCCGGCGCTGTCACCGTCGCCGTGTTGACCAGCGTTCCGGTCGCCGAACCGCTGATCGTGGCGCTCACCGTGTAGGTGACCGATCCCCCCGCGGGCAGGTTGACGATGTCGTTGATGTTGCCGCTGCCCGCCGCCGTGCAGGTGCCTCCGCCCGCGCCGACGCAGGTCCAGGTGCCGGTGAGCGCGGCAGGGAAGGTATCGAGCACCGCGGCCCCCGACGCATTGGACGGCCCCGCGTTGCTGGCGGTGATGGTGTACGTCACCGATCCGCCCGGAACGGCCGTGGTCACGCCATCGGTCTTGGTGATGGACAGATCCGCCTGTGGCGTGAGCGTGTCGGAGTCGGTGGCGCTGTTGTTGGCTGGGTTGGGGTCGTTCACGGCAGACGTCACCGTCGCGGTGTTGGTCAGCGTGCCCGTCGCAGACGCATTGATCACGGCGCTCACCGTGTAAGTCACCGAGCCGCCCGCGGGCAGATTGACGCCATCGTTGATGTTGCCGCTGCCCGCCGCCGTGCAGGTGCCGCCGCCCGCGCCCACGCAGGTCCAGGTGCCGGTGAGCACGGCCGGAAAAGTGTCCGCCACCGTGGCACCGACGGCGGGGTCCGGCCCTGCATTGCTGGCGGTGATGGTGTAGGTCACCGATCCGCCCGGCGTGGCCGTGGTCACTCCATCGGTCTTTGTGATGGAAAGGTCCGCGTCTTGGGCATGCGCTGCGGTCGCGGCCACCATGGCCAACAAGAACGCAGTGAGCCACAGCAATGCACGTTGGCGCATGGTGAAGTCCCGATTTGGAGTGGAAGGGTGGCCAAAGTGTAACGCCACGTTTCCATCTGGAACGTTCATGCGCGTCGGCGCGCGCTGACGGCGCGTCCCGCGCTGGACGCGGTCGAATCGCCCTTAACGCACCGGCAGAAACTGCAGGAAAGTCCCGCCCACGATACCCTGCACGTAGCTGATGGCAGCGCGGCGGTACTTTTCGGTGGTCAGGGCGGCCAGCAGGTCGAGCCGCGCGATGACCTTGCCGAACTCGCGCTCGAAGCTCAGGTTGCGGCCCTGGGGCCCGATTTCGTCGGCCAGCAGCAGCGGCTGGCCCTGGGCATTGCGGCGCTGGGCCAGCAGCCACACGGCGCTTTCCACATTGCGCGCGGCGTTGTAGAGGTGCTGGGCATCCACACCGTCGAGCAAGAAGAACTCGGTCTTGCCGCCATGGGCCGTGATGATCATGTCGGCCGTCGCATGGATGAACGCCGCCACGCGGTCTCCCGCAAACTCCGGCGCCAGCGCAAAGCCCATCGCGGCGATGTCACGGCGCCCCTGCAGTGGCGCCCAGGGCTGGCGCTGCAGGATGGCCGTGCGCACCTGCTCGGCGGCGTGCTCGCGGCTGGTGGTGCTGGTCTTGCGCCATTCGGCGGGGTTGCGGCGGTAGAGCTTGTCCATGAGGCGGAACAAGCCCTCCAGGTTCTCCTGCATGGCCAGCGTGGCCAGGCGGTTCATGTCGGACTGGGCCAGCTCACCGGGCGCGGCGGATGCGCCCTTGACCTCGCCGCGCTGCGTGGGCGCGTTGCCCGCGCAGCCCGCGAGCACGGCGCACAGCAGCGCACAGGACGACATCCACAGGATAGAAAAGAACGGCCCACGCATGGGGGCCGATTATCGGGCGCAGTGCGGGCCTCGCACAGGCGGTTGACACTGTTTGAAGATCTCAGGCCGCTGCAGTGCATCGAACGGGCGAACCCGCGCCACACCCCCCTTTGGCGTCAGCTGCGGCCTGCGCTGTCAGGGTTGGGGATGCCCTTCATCGGGCATTCCTCGGTGCCCACCATGGGCCGGGTGATGGCTTCCACGGCCTTGCGGGTGCCTTCGGGGTCATTCACCCAGCGGGTGTAGAAGTCATACGGGCAGGCGGCCACGCCCTGGTCCCCGTCGCGGGAGTTGATCATGCCGGTGTAGCCCCGGTGCAGCAGCTTGAAGAGGTGGTTTTCGGACTGCCCGTTCCTGCGGAAGTCGCGGATCAGGCTTTTTGACAACGCTGCGTACTGCACCCCGTATTCCTCCTCGCCGCATTCACCGAGCGTTCGGCCATCAAAGCCAATCAGCGCGCTGTGGCCAAAGTAGCTGTACACGCCGTCGAACCCGGCGGCATTGGCCACGGCCACGTAGGTGTTGTTGGCAAAGGCCATGGCCTTGCTCATCAGAATCTGTTGCTCCTTGGCGGGGTACATGTAGCCCTGGCACCGCACGATGAGCTCAGCGCCCTTCATGGCGCAGTCGCGCCAGATCTCGGGGTAGTTGCCGTCGTCGCAGATGATGAGGCTGATCTTCAGGCCCTTGGGGCCTTCGCTCACGTACGTGGTGTCCCCCGGGTACCAGCCTTCGATGGGGGTCCAGGGCATGATCTTGCGGTACTTCTGCACGATCTCGCCCTGGTCGTTCATCAGGATCAAGGTGTTGTACGGCACCTTGTGCGGATGCTTCTCATGGCGCTCGCCGGTGAGCGAGAAAACGCCCCACACCTTGGCCTTGCGGCAGGCGGCGGCGAAGATCTCGGTCTCCTCGCCGGGGATGGTGGCCGCCGTGTCCATCATCTCCTGGGCGTCGTACATGATGCCGTGGGTGCTGTACTCCGGAAAGATCACCAGGTCCATGCCGGGCAGGCCGGTCTTCATGCCCACCAGCATGTCCGCGATCTTGCGCGCGTTGTCCAGCACCTCGGCCTTGCTGTGCAGGCGTGGCATCTTGTAGTTGACCACCGCCACGCCGACGGTGTCCTTGCTGCTGGAGATATCGCCGTGAATCATGGTGAAGCACCCCTATCAATGAGAAATCATCCAGGGCCGTTTGCTGGGAAACGCCTTGGCGCCGCTGGGCGCCGTCACCGTGGCCTTGCGGCTTTGCGATGACGAACAGCAACCACAGCCTGCAGGGTGCTTGAGGCGGGCGTAGTCGCCCGAGCGCTGCGGCTCGTGCCGCGCGCGCTCGTTGGTGGCGATGGCGCTGCGCGCCGACGCGCTCATGAGCGCCAGGCGCGGTGCGGTGGCAAACACGCGCGGCGATGCGGCGCCGCAGTCCGGGCAGGCGGCGGGTTCGTTGCGGTCGGCCAGCAGGCGGAAGGCATCAAAACCGCCACACTGGGCACAGGCGTAGTCGTAGGTGGGCATGGCGGGTTCTTTCTGGCGAAGGCGCCCCGTGGGTCAGGCCAGATCGGGCGACAGCGGCATGACCACCGAGCCATCCAGGTGCTGGACCGGCCCTGCGGCGCTGGGGTTGATGTCAAAGTCAAAGATCTGCGTGGGCAGCCACAGCGTGGCGCAGGCGTTGGGCACATCCACCACGCCGCTGATGTGGCCCTGCACCGGGGCTGTGCCCAGGATGGAATACGCCTGCGCGCCCGAGTAGCCGAACTTCTTGAGGTACTCGATGGCGTTCAGGCAGGCCTGGCGGTAGGCCACGTTCACATCCAGGTAGTACTGCTTGCCGCTTTCGTCCACGCTGATGCCCTCGAAGATCAGGTAGTCGTTGTAGGTGGGCGTGATGGGGCTGGGCTTGAAGATGGGGTTCTTGATGCCGTACTTGGCCATGCCGCCCTTGATGAGCGTGACCTTCATGTGCACCCAGCCCGCCATCTCGATGGCGCCGCAGAAGGTGATTTCGCCATCGCCCTGGCTGAAGTGCAGGTCGCCCACCGACAGCCCGGCACCGTCCACATACACCGGGAAGAACACCTTGGCGCCGCGCGACAAGTCCTTGATGTCGCAGTTGCCGCCATGCTCGCGCGGTGGCACCGTGCGGGCCCCTTCGGCAGCCGCCTTGGCCTTGGCATCGCCCGTGAGGCGACCCATGTGCGCGGTGCCCGCCGAGGGTGGGTTGGCCAGCCCGGCCGTGGGGTCCGAGTCGATCAGGGTCTGCTCACGGGCGTTCCACTGTTCCAGCATCTTGCGGTCGGGCAGGCATCCGATCAGGCCGGGGTGGATGAGGCCGGCGTACTTCACACCTGGCACATGGCGCGAACTGGTGAACATGCCATGAAAGTCCCAGATGGACTTTTGCGCCTGGGGAAAGTGCTCGGTCAGAAAGCCGCCGCCATTTTTCTTGCTGAAGAAACCGTTGAAGCCCCACAGGCTGTCCTGCTTGGCGCCAATGTCCAGCAGGTCCACCACCAGCAGGTCGCCCGGCTCGGCGCCCTTCACGCCCACGGGGCCGCTGAGGTAGTGCACCGTGGTCAGGTCGATGTCGCGCACGTCGTCGGCGCTGTCATTGTTCTTGATGAAACCGCCGGTCCAGTCGAACGTCTCCAGCACGAACTCATCGCCAGGGTTGACCCAGCAGGCCATGGGGATGTCGGGGTGCCAGCGGTTGTGGATGTTCTCGTTCTCGGTGGGCGACTTGCTCAGATCGACCTTGATCAGGGTTTCAGCCATGGCGTGCTCCTTGGAAGGGTGGGTGGACAGAGGAAAAAGTGGGGGAAGAGAGTCCAGGGCTTGCACGGCAAGCGCCCTGCGAAACTGTCACGGCGAAGGCCAGTGCCCCCGCGCAAGGGCCGCCCCGCCGCGCTGGGGGCGTTCCCCTCCTGCAGCGCGCAGCGATGCGAGAGAGGGGGAAGGCGCGAAGCGACACAGGGGGTGCCTCATACAGACAAATAAGCCTTGATGCGCTGCTGGTCGGTGTCAGCGCGTGCCGTCTCATGCACCAGGCGGCCGCCCTCGATGACGAACAGCCGGTCGGCCACGTCCATCGCGAATGACAGCACCTGCTCGCTCACCACGATGGTGATCTGGCGCAGCTTGCGGATCTCGTTGAGCGCCTTGGCGATGTCCTTGATGATCGAGGGCTGGATGCCCTCGGTGGGCTCGTCGAGCAGCAGCACCTTGGGGTCGGTGACCAGCGCTCGCGCAATGGCCAGCTGCTGCTGCTGCCCGCCCGACAGGTTGCCGCCCTTGCGGCGGCGCATGTCCCACAGCACGGGGAACAGCGCGTAGATGTCTTCGGGAATCTGCCGCGTCTTGGAGTTTTCCAGCCCGGTCTCGATGTTCTCTTGCACCGTGAGGGTCGGGAAGATCATGCGGCCTTGCGGCACATAGGCGATGCCCTTGGCCACGCGGCGAAAGCTCTCGTCTTTGGTCACGTCCTGGCCTGCCACGGTGATCTGGCCGCTCTTGACGGGCATCACGCCCATGAGGCTCTTGAACAGCGTGGTTTTGCCCATGCCATTGCGGCCCATGATGGCCACGGTCTCGTTGGCACGGCCGTCAAACGAGATGCCGTGCAGCGCCTCGCTCTGGCCGTAGGCCACAAACAGATCTTTGACTTCCAGCATGCTGCGCTCCTGTGGGGGTTCGGTGGGCGGGTGGCGAAGTCAATGACCGAGGTACACGTCGATGACCTTGGGGTCCGCCTGCACCTTCTCCATGGGGCCTTCGGCCAGGATCTTTCCCTGGTGCATCACGGTGACCTTGTGGGCAATGCGCTTGACGAACTCCATGTCGTGCTCAATGACGATCACCGCGCGGTTCTTGCAGATGCGCTGCAGCAGCTCGGCCGTCAGCTCACGCTCGCGGGCGCTCATGCCAGCGATGGGCTCGTCCAGCATCAGCAGCTCGGGCTCCTGCATCAGCAGCATGCCGATCTCCAGCCACTGCTTTTGCCCGTGGCTGAGCAGGCCCGCCTCGGTGTCGAGCTTGTCCCCCAGGCCGATGTCCTCGGCCACCACCTGCACACGCGCCTTGACTTCGTCGGTGCACTTGAACGCCAGCGCGCCCAGCACCGAGCGGCCCGCGGGGTAGGACACCTCCAGGTTCTGGAAGACCGACAGGTTCTCGTAGATGGAGGGTGTCTGGAACTTGCGCCCGATGCCCAGCCGCACGCGCTTGTGCTCGGCCATGCGGGTGAGTTCTTCGTTCTTGAACTTGATGCTGCCCCCTGTGGCGCGCGTCTTGCCGCAGATCAGGTCCAGCAGCGTGGTCTTGCCCGCTCCGTTGGGGCCGATGATCACGCGCAGCTCGTTCTTGTCGATGTACAGCGTGAGGTCGTCGATGGCCTTGAAGCCGTCGAACGACACGGTCAGGTCTTCAATGGCCAGCGCGAAGTCGGTGTTGCTCATGAGGGGTGCTCCGGTGGTTTCAGACGCCCTGGCGGCTCACGCCGTCAGGCAGCGCGGCAGACGGTACGGGCGACGATGCCGCCGCTGGCCCAGCATCGGCGGGTGGGCGGGCTGCGGGTGCCCGGCCTTGGGCGGACGCCTGGCGCAACGCTTCGCGGCGGCCCTTCCACCAGGGCACCACATGGCTCTCCCACAGGCCCGCCAGGCCCATGGGGAAGGCCATGGTCACGCCGATGAAAAGCCCGGCCATGAGGAACAGCCACAGCTCGGGAAAGCTCTCCGAGAAATACGTCTTGCCCGCGTTCACCAGCAAGGTGCCATACACGGCCCCCACCAGGCTCATGCGCCCGCCCACGGCGGCGTAGATCACCATCTCGATGGACGGCACGATGCCCACGAAGCTGGGCGACATGAAGCCCACCTGCAACGAGAACATCGCCCCACCGATGCCCGACAGCGCGGCGGCCAGGCAGAAGGTGAAGACCTTGAAATTGGCCACGTCGTACCCCGAAAAGCGCACGCGGTCTTCCTTGTCGCGCATGGCCAGCAGCAGCGTGCCCACCTTGCCGGTCTGTATCCAGCGGCACAGGACGATGGAGCCTATGAGCAGCGCCACGCACACGTAGTACAGGATGTACTTGGCGCTGTCGGTGCGCGTGTCCCAGCCCCACAGGGTCTTGAGGTCCGTCATGCCGTTCACGCCCCCGGTGTAGCCCTGCTGGCCGATGATGAGCACGGTCAGGATCAGCGCCACGGCCTGCGTGATGATGGCAAAGTACACGCCGCCCACGCGGCGCTTGAACATCGCGAAGCTGATGACCCAGGCCAGCACCGTGGGCACCAGGATGACCGCTGCCAGCGCAAACGGCAGGCTCTTGAAGGGAATCCAGAAGTTGGGCAGCTCGGTGATCTGGTTCCAGTCCATGAAGTCCGGGATGCCGGGCGTGGACTGGATCTTGGTGCTGATGGGGTCCGACGCTTCGAGCTTGAGGAACATGGCCATGGCATAGCCCCCCAGGCCAAAGAACACGCCCTGCCCCAGGCTGAGCACGCCGCCGTAGCCCCACACCATCACGAGGCCGATGGCGACGAACGCATAGGTGAGGTACTTGCCCACCAGGTTCAGCCGAAAGATGTCGAGTGCCAGCGGCAGCACCACGGCCAGCAGCACGGTGAGCAGTACCAGACTGGCGAGCTGGTAGCGCAGGATCCAGGCTTTGAGGGCGTTCATGCGGAGACTCCGGTGGGCTCGAAGGAAATGGACAGTTGAGCGAATTTCATCGGCGAACTTTGGAGGCGAACAAACCCTGCGGCCGCACCATCAGGATCAGCACGATCAGCGACAGCGTGATCATCTTGGCCATGGAGCCCGCCAGGAAAAACTCGGTGATGGACTGCGTCTGCGCAATACCAAAGGCCGACACCACGGTGCCCAGCAGGCTGGCGGCGCCGCCAAAGGTCACTACCAGGAAGGCGTCCACGATGTAGAGCGAGCCCGATGTAGGGCCGGTGGAGCCGATGGTGGTGAACGCCGCGCCCGCCACACCGGCAATGCCACAGCCGATGGCAAAGGTCAGGCGGTCGGTCTTCTGGGTGTCGATGCCGATGGCGTTGGCCATGACGCGGTTGCTCACCGTGGCGCGCACCCGCAGGCCCCAGCGGCTTCGGTGCAGGGCCAGCAGCACGCCGCCCGTGACCACCGCCGTCAGCGCCAGCACGAACAGGCCGTTGATCGGGATGTCCAGCCCCTCGGCGGGCGCCCACGAGCCCAGCAGCCAGTCGGGCAAGGTCGGGCTGACCTCCTTCGGGCCGATGAAGGTGCGAAACGACTGCTGCAGGGCCAGGCTGATACCCCAGGTGGCCAGCAGGGTGTCGAGCGGGCGCTTGTACAGGTGGCGGATCAGTCCCCACTCCACCAGCCAGCCCGCCACAAACGCAAACCCAAACGCCGCCACGATGGCCAGCGGAAAGTAATACGGAATCATCTGCGGCGCATGGTTGGCCGCGAGGGTGGAGCCCAGGTAGATGGTGTAGGCGCCAATGGTCATGAACTCGCCATGCGCCATGTTGATCACGCCCATCTGCCCAAAGATGATGGCCAGGCCCAGCCCCATGAGCAGCAGCACGGCAAACAGGCTCAACCCGGCAAAGCCCTGCATCAGGCCAATGTTCATCATTTCGGAAAAGGTCATGTTGCAGCTCCTGCGTGGGCAGCATTGGAAAACGAACAGCGATGCCATGGGGCGGCCTCTTGCGAGGGACACCGAGGAAGGGCCGCTCCGCACCGAGGGTGTCGTCCCCCTCCCGCGCAGCGAGAGAGGGGGAAGGCGCGAAGCGCCTCAGGGGGTGTTTATTGATAACCCTTGGGGAATGGATCCGGCTTGATCAGCGCGGGCGACTCGGACACCACCTTGAACGAGGCATCCGGCATGCCCATGGCGATGCGCGACTTGCTCCAGAGGTGGTGGTTGGCATCCACCTTCACATAGCCCTCGGGCGCGGTGGTCAGCTCAATGCCGGGCGATGCGGCCACCACCTTGTCCACGTCAAAGCTCTTGGCTTTTTCGACAGCAGCCTTCCACAACCAGGGGCCCAGGTAACCCGCCTGGGTCACGTCGCCAATCACGGCGTCCTTGCCGTACTTGGCCTTGAAGGCCGCCACAAACTTCTTGTTGTTCTCGTTGTCGAGCGACTGGAAGTACTTCATTGACGAATAGAACCCATTGAAGTTCTCGCCGCCCACGCCAGTCATTTCGTCCTCGGTGACGGACAACGTCACCAGCAGTTGCTTGTCGCCCGTGATGCCTGCCGCCTTGAGCGCCTTGTAGAACGCCACGTTGGAGCCCCCCACCACCGCCACAAACAGGCAATCGGGCTTTTGCACCTTGATCTTGTTCATCAGCGAACCGAAGTTGGTGCTGCCCAGCGGGTAGTACTCCTCGCCGACGACCTTGCCCTTCTGGAAGTTCTCGATGTGCTTGCGCGCAATCTTCATCGAGGTACGGGGCCAGATGTAGTCGGAGCCGATGAGAAAGAAGCTCTTGGCCTTCTTCTCGGTCTTGGCCCATTCCAGGCTGTACAGGATCTGCTGCGTGGCTTCCTGGCCGGTGTAGATCACATTCTTGGACTGCTCCAGGCCTTCGTAGAACGTGGGGTAATAGAGCAGGCCGTTTTCCTTTTCGAACACCGGCAGCACGGCCTTGCGCGAGGCGCTGGTCCAGCAGCCAAACACGGCGGCGCAGCGGTCGTTGATGAGCAGTTTTTTGGACTTCTCGGCAAACGTGGGCCAGTCGGAGGCGCCGTCTTCCTTGATGACCTTGATCTTTCGGCCCAGCACGCCGCCCATGGCGTTGATCTGGTCAATGGCCAGCTGCTCTGCCTGGATGGAGCCGGTTTCGGAAATCGCCATGGTGCCGGTGGCCGAGTGCAGCTGGCCCACGGTGACTTCTGTGTCGGTGATGGCCAGCTTGGTGGTGTTGACCTGGGCCGTGGGCTGGCCAAAAGACCAGGCGGGCAGGCCCGCTACCGACGCGGCGCCCAGCGCCTGCAGGATGCGACGGCGGCCGGGTTCGGCCTGGGCGGAGTCACTAAAGCGGGGGTCGGACGGGTGGCTCATGAAGACGCTCCTTGCAGGATCGGTGTGAATGAATGAAGGAAGGAAGGGACGGGACCAAAGCGGTTTGTTTGCGCTGTGGAATGAAGGTTAGGGACAACCCTTGCATGCGCCCATACGTCAATTAACGTAGGGCTGCCTACGCACCCCGGTGCGCACCCTGCGCATGGCCCCGCGCACCCGTGCAGCGCCCCAACGCGGTGCACGCCTAGAACGCTTCTTGCTTGAAGCCTGCGCATGGCCCCACCGCTCCCACCCAACGCCCAGAGCGCGCCGCAGACCATCTTCCGGTTCCGGCGCGAATACAACGCGTGGGTGGCCGACGAGACCATGGAGGACTACGCGCTGCGCTACACGCCCAAGAGCTTTCGGCGCTGGAGCGAATTTCGCGTGGCGAACACCGCATTTGGGTCGCTATCGTTCCTGGCGCTGGAGGCCATTGGTGGTGCGATTGCGCTGAACTACGGCTTCAGCAACGCCATGTGGGCGATCCTCACCGTGGGGTTGCTGATCTTTCTGACGGGCCTGCCCATTGCCTACTACGCCGCGCGCTACGGCCTGGACATGGACCTGCTCACGCGCGGCGCGGGCTTTGGCTACCTGGGCTCCACCATCACGTCGCTGATCTACGCGGTGTTCACCTTCATCTTCTTTGCGCTGGAGGCGGCCATCATGGCGCTGGCGCTGCAGATGGTGGTGGACTGGCCGCTGGAGTGGTGCTACATCGCGTCGTCGCTGGTGGTCCTGCCGCTGGCCATGCGCGGCATCACCCTCATATCGCGCCTGCAGGCGTGGACGCAGCCGCTGTGGCTGTTCCTGCTGCTGCTGCCCTTTGTGTGGATTGCATTGGCCCAGCCGCAGCTGTACCGCGACTTTGCGGGGCTTTCGGGCCTCAAGAGCGGCAGCAGCCAGTTCGACCCGCTCATGTTTGGTGCAGCGGCCGCGGTGATCTTTTCGCTGGTGGTGCAGATTGGCGAGCAGGTGGACTTTCTGCGCTTTCTGCCCGAGCGCACGTGCGCCAACCGCCTGCGCTGGTGGGGCGCCGTGCTGGTGGCCGGCCCTGGGTGGATCGTCATGGGCATGCTCAAGATGGCGGGCGGGGCCTTTCTGGCGTTTGCCGCGCTGCAGTTCGAGGTGGGCGCCCAGCGCGCCGCCGAGCCCACGCAGATGTTCCTCGCAGGCTTTCACCAGGTCATGCAGGCGCTGGGCCTGCCAGGGCTGGCCGTGGCGGTGACGGTGGTGTTCGTGGTGGTGTCGCAGATCAAGATCAACCTCACCAACGCGTACGCGGGCTCGCTGGCATGGTCCAACTTTTTCGCGCGCGTCACCCGCAGCCACCCGGGGCGTGTGGTATGGCTGGTGTTCAACGTGTTGATTGCCACGCTGCTGATGACGCTCGGGGTGTTTGGAGCGCTGGAGAAGGTGCTGGCCGTGTACAGCAACGTGGCCATCGCCTGGGTGGGCGCGCTGGTGGCCGACCTCGTCATCAACAAGCCGCTCGGGCTCTCCCCCAAGGGCATCGAGTTTCGGCGCGCGCACCTGTACGACTTCAACCCCGTGGGGCTGGGCGCCATGGTGCTGGCGGCCACGGTGGCCTGCGGCGCCTATGCGGGGCTGCTGGGCGAAGAGGCGGCCGCGTTTTCGCCTTTCATCGCGCTGGTGCTGTCGATGGCGCTGGCGCCGCTGCTGGCCTGGCTGACGCAGGGCCGCTACTACCTGGCGCGCGCGCCGGGCAACGAGTGGCGCCCCGGCGAGATCGTGCGCTGCGCCGTGTGCGAGAACCAGTTCGAGTCCGAAGACATGGCGCGCTGCCCGGCCTATGCCGCGCCCATTTGTTCGCTGTGCTGCTCGCTGGAGTCCCGCTGCCACGACCGTTGCAAGACCGGCTCGCGCGCGGCCGACCAGTTGCGCGGCGTGGTGATGGCCCTGCTGCCGCAGCGCTGGGCCATCAAGGTGAACTTTCGCCTCGGACAGTACCTCATGGTCGTGGTGTCGCTGTGCGCGGTGATGGCGTTTCTGGTGGGCGTGGTGTATGTGCAAGAGAGCCTGCAAACCCCTGCGCCCGAGCAGGTGCTGCGGATGCCGTTCCTCAAGGTGTTTGCGTTGCTGGCGCTGCTGGCGGCCGTGTGCGCGTGGTGGGTGGTGCTGAGCACTGACAGCCGGCGCATGGCGCAAGATGAATCAGAGCGGCAGACGCAGCTGCTGCTGCAGGAGATCGAGGCCCACAAGCGCACCGACGCCGAACTGCAGGCCGCCAAGGACCAGGCCGAGTCGGCCAACCAGGCCAAGACACGCTACGTGGCGGGCATGACGCACGAGCTGCGTTCCCCCCTCAACAGCATCCTGGGCTACACGCAGATCCTGCTCAAGAACCCGCACACCGAAGGCTGGATGCGCGAGACGCTGTCCACCATGCAGCACAGCGGCCAGCACATGCACGCGCTCATTGACGGGTCGCTGGAGCTGGCGCGCATCGAGGCCGGGCGCCTGCGGCTGGACATGGCCCCGCTGCCGCTGCCCGACCTGATCGAGAACATCGAAGCCATGCTGCGCCCGCAGGCCGAGGCCAAGGGCCTCCACTTTGTGGTGGAGACACTGGGCACCATGCCCGGCTGGATTCGGGCCGACGCCAAGCGCCTGCGGCAGATCCTCATCAACCTGCTGTCCAACGCGGTGCGGTTTACCGAGCGCGGCGAAGTGCGGCTGCGCATGGACTTTCGCCAGCATGTCTCGCGCATTGAAGTGATCGACACCGGCATCGGCATCGAGCCGCAAGACCTGGAGCGCATCTTTGTGCCGTTTGAACGCGGCAGCGCGGGGCGCCGGGCCAGCGAGGCGGGCACGGGCCTGGGGCTGACCATCACGCACCTGCTTGCCGAGCTGATGGGTGGCCAGCTCACACTGACCAGCACCCCGGGCCAGGGCAGCACCTTCACCGTGCGGCTGTACCTGCCCGGCATTGCGGTGGACCCGGCCTGGACCCCGCCCAGCCGCGCCACGCTGCGCCCGGTGATCGGCTACCTGGCACCCCGGCGCACGCTGCTGGTGGTGGACGACCAGCCCCTGCAGCGCCAGCTGCTGGCCGGCCTGCTGGTGCCCCTGGGCTTTGATGTGCGCGAGGCCGCCAGCGGCCGCGAATGCCTGGAGATCGTGCGCCAGACACCGCCCGACCTGGTGCTGCTCGATATCACCATGGACGACCTGGACGGCTGGCAGACCGCTGCCCTGCTGCGCGCGCTGCGCCCCGCGGCCGAGCTGCCCGTCGTGTTCGTATCGGCCAACCTGTTTGAACATGAAGCGACGCGCCTGGCCGCCCAGCAGTGCCAAGGCTTCGTGGGCAAGCCCGTGATCGAATCCGAACTGCTGCAGGCGCTGGAGCACGCGCTGCAGCTGGAATGGGTGCGCGACAACACCCCGCTGGCGCCCGGCCCGGATCCCGCCGCAGGCCCCGCCAACCCGGACGACACCCTGGCCACCCTGCCCGAAGAGCTGCGCGAAGACCTCACCCGCCTGGCACGCTCCGGCCAGGCCGCCGCGCTGCGCGAGCGGCTGCGGCGCGCACGCGGCGACCTGCCGGGCCACGCCGCCACGCTGGCGCTGCTGCAGGCCAGCGCCGACCGCTTTGACTTCGAAACCCTGGCACGCCACCTGCGCGAGCCCGAAGAGGGAACCCCATGAACGACCAACCCGACGCCGCCCCACAGATCAGCCAGCGCGTGATCCTGGTGGTGGACGACGCGCTCGACACCCTGCGCATGCTGTGCGATGCACTGGCCGCCGAAGGCTACGCCGTGCTGGCCGCGCGCGATGCCGAAGAAGCCCTGCAGCGCTTTGACCTCACCGTGCCCGACGGCGTGCTGCTGGACGCGGTGATGCCCGGCATGGACGGCTTTGCGCTGTGCCGCCAGCTCAAGGCCACCCCGCCCTGGTCGCATGTGCCCGTGGTGTTCATGACGGGCTTGTCGGACACCGAACAGATCCTGCAGGGCTTTGCCAGCGGCGGCGTGGACTACGTGGTCAAGCCCCTGCGTATCCCCGAGGTGCTGGCCCGGCTGGCCACGCATGTGCGCAACGCCCAGGCCACGCGGCTGGCGCGCGAGGCGGTGGACGTGGCCGGGCTCGGCGTGGTGGTGCTCGACGGCCAGGGCCGCGTGGCCTGGCGCTCACCGCAGGCCACGCGCTGGCTGGAGACAGCTTTCGCCCGTGAGGAGGCACCGGCCGAACGCGCGGCCGCCTGGCTGGTGCAGGCGCGCCGGGAGGGCGCGCAAACCCTGCCCCTGGCCGATGGCCGGCAGCTGCTGGCCCGGCACATGGGCACCAGCGGCCTGGCCGAATCCATGCTGCTGCTCAGCCACGCGCAGCCCGAGGCCGCCGCGCCACGCCACCTGCAGCAGGTGGCGCTGACCCCGCGCGAGACCGAGGTGCTGTCCTGGCTGAGCAAGGGCAAGACCAACCGCGACATCGCCGACATCCTGGGCATGAGCCCGCGCACGGTGAACAAGCACCTGGAGCACATTTTTGAAAAGCTGGGGGTGGAAACGCGCACCGCCGCCGCGGCCATTGCGGGGCAGTTGCTGCAGGTCTGAGTCCGGATTTTCCGGATGGGCCACGCCTGCCCCCATTCGTCCGGGCGGAGCCTGTCGACGCCAGGGCGCTCCTTGCGAGCGGCCCTTCGACGGGCCCGGGCGACCGGCTGATCCGAGGCAGGCACCCATCAGGTCAGTTGAGGTCAAATTGACCTTTGGCGCTTATCCATCAAGCACCAATAGCTATTAATTTGATAGCGAAATTCCTTGCAACCTCAGGCAGCCACGGGCTCCATGGCCGAGGCCGGCAGGCCGAACAGATGGTCGAACACCCAGTTGAAGACAAAGGTGTAGCACAGGAAGAACACGATCAGCCCCAGGTCCATCACGAACGCGTGCCACAGGCTGATGCCGAACCACCACGCGAACAGCGGCACCAGCGTGAAGACCAGTCCGCCCTCGAAACCGATGGCATGCGCCACGCGCCGCGCCACGCTGCGGCCGCGCACGGGCTGGCGTGCTTCCCAGCGCTCGAAGGCCCAGTTGAAGATGATGTTCCAGAGGATGGCAATCACCGAGGCCGCCACGGCCACCACGCTCGAATGGCCCGCGCCCTGACCCGTCAGCAGGGCCAGCCCCGCCGTCGCCGCCACGATGGCGATCAGTTCGTACAAGGTCACATAGATCAGGCGGCGCTTGAGGCCCTGAAGACCAAAAAGAGTAGGTTTCTTGTCCATGGGCCGGACTTTATATTCAACAATCTGACATATAAAGTCAGCTTGTTTCAGTTTTATTGATAGATCAGGAACCACCATGGCCTTCAGTTCCGACAGCGTGCAGGTCTTTCTGGCCGCGCTGGACCACGGCTCGTTCTCGGCGGCGGCACGCGCTCTCTCGCGGGTGCCCTCGGCGGTGAGCATGACGATGGCCCATCTGGAGGCCGAGCTGGACGTGCAGCTTTTCGACCGCAGCGGGCGCGAGCCCCGGCCCACCGCGGCGGCGCGTGCGCTGGAGCCCCAGGCCCGGCTGCTGGCGGGCCAGTTGCAGCAGCTCAACGCCCAGGCGCTCGCGCTGACCCAGGGGCTGGAGGAGCGGCTGACGCTGGCCATCGCCCCCGAGCTGCTCGCGGCGCGCTGGACCGGGCCCCTGGCCGCGCTGGCGCAGGAGTACCCGCTGCTCCAGGTCGAGGTGCTGGCCGCGCCGCAGGTGGATGCGCTGGAGCTGCTGCACGGCGGCCGCGCCCAGCTGGCGCTGGTGTTCGAGCGCCCCAGCATCGACGGGCGCGAGGGTTTCCAGGAGGTGGGCACCGAGACGCTGGTCGCCGTGATCGCCCCCGAGCATCCGGTGCTGGAGGGCGCACGGGCGTCGGCGAAGGCGCGGGGCGAAGACCCCGGGCGCGCCATGCTGCGCGAGGAGCACCTGACCACCACGCGCCAGATCGTCGTGGCCAGCCGCGACCTGGCGCAGACCGATCCCCGCTTTGTGTTTGCCCGGCACCACTGGCGCACCGACAACCACCTGGCCGCGCTGGGGCTGATCGAAGCGGGCCTGGGCTGGGGCTGGCAGCCCCGCGCGCTGGTGCAGCCACGCATCGAGGCCGGCCGCCTGGTGGAAATGCCCTTCGAGAACCTGAGCAACGGCACCGCGCTGTGGGTGGACGTGGTGTGGTCCAAGGAGCGCCCGCTGGGCCTGGGCGCGGCGCGCTTCGTGGCGCTGATGCGGGAGAGCACGGGGGTGCGCACGGCCCCCGGCGACTGCACCCTCAAGAAGGGCTCCAGCGCCTGACCATCATGCGCAATTAGCTATTATTTTAATAGCATCCGTGCCGCCAGCCGTGCGCCGGAGCCGCCGCGCCTCGCCGTCCTCGGGCACCCACAGGCGGTGCGCCCAGCCGCCCTGCTCGGCCAGCGCACGCACTGCCGCGCGGGTGGTGGGGCAGTGGTCCAGGGCCTGCAGGTGGTTGACCACCAGGGTGCCGGGCGTCAGCGCGGCGGCCTCGGCCATGTCGGCGGCGTCCATGAGGATTTCCGCGCCGATGTCGAAGCGCGCCCCCCCAGCGGGCAGCACCGCCACATCCGGCTTCAGTCGCGCCAGGCAGTCGCGCACGGCGGGGGTCAGCAGCGTGTCGCCCGCCAGGTACACGCGGGGCTCGCCCGGCAGCTCCAGCAGGTAGCCATGGCCGTGCTCCATGAACCGGCCGATCCAGCCCCGGCCGTGCACGCAGGCGATCGGCGTGACATGGCCGCCCAGCGCGAACGGCTGGCGTTGCGGGCCGGACAGCGGCCACACCGCCAGGCCCCGTTGCGCCAGGTAGCCCGCATCGCGCGGCATGCAGACCACCGGAATCTGCCGCTCGCGCAGAAAACGCTTGCCCGCGCGGTCCAGGTGGTCGAAGTGGCCGCGCTGGCAGTGCGTGATGAGGGCGTGCGTCACGCGCTCCAGCGCCGCGTCCGTGCCCGGCGGCAGGTCGACGATGGGATTGCGCTCGCGCCCCTGGCCCAGGTAGCGCAGCGCAGGCAGGGCGCCGCGCGGGGCGAGCATCGGGTCCACCAGCAGGCCCACGGGGCGGCCTTCCGATGAGAATTCCAGCAGGACGGTGGCATTGCGCAGATGGGTGATGTGCATGGGGGTCTCCAACAGGGCCGGGGGGTGGGTCGATGGCCGATTGTGGGATGCCGCGGCCTGCGCGAGAATGGCCTGATCGGACAACTTCTTGCCATTTCCGGCCAACCACTTCTTCCCCCATGGCAACACCCGTCGAGCCATCCCTCCCGCGTCGCTCCGTGCCGCCGCCCGCCGCCCCGCTGCGCCTGGGCCTGCTGCTGTACCCCGGCTGCATGCCGGCGGGCCTGTTCGCTGCCGCCGACATGGCCCGCGCGGCCGGCCTGCGGGTGCAGCGGCCCGTGGTGCAGACGCAGTGGGTGGGCGCCGACCTGCAGCCCGTGCCCACGTGGCAGGGGCCGGCGCTGGCGCCCACCGCCGCCCTGGCCGGGGCCGATGTGGATGCGGTGCTGGTCCCCGGCCTGTGGCTTTCGTCCACGAACGGCCTGGCCGCGCAACTGCAGCAGCTGGCCCCGGTGGTGCGGGCCCTGGCCGCCCTGCCCCGCCGCACGCAGGTGTGGAGCTACTGCGCCGGTGTGCTGCTGGCCGCCGCCAGCGGCCGCCTGCGCGGGCGTGGCGCCACGGCCACCTGGTGGCTGCGCGCCGCGCTGGAGCAGCAGTTCGGCGCCGTGCGCTGGCGCTTCGACGAACCCCTGGTGCAGGACGGCGCCGCCACCACGGCGGCCGGTGCCAACGGCCACCTGCCGCTGATGCTGCACGCCCTGGGCGCGCGGATCGCGCCCGAGGCCCTGGCGGACCTGCAGGCGCTGCTGATGCTGCCGCGCCCGCGCGCCACCCACCCGGCGTTCGCGGGGCACGACCTCATGGCCACGGCCGACGCCGACCTGCGCCGCGCCATGCTCTGGGTGCAGCGCAGCCCCGCCGCAGAGCTGCGGCTGCCCGCGCTGGCGGACGCGCTGGGCGTGTCGCCCCGCACGCTGGCGCGCCGGGTGCAGGCCCACACGGGGCTGCCGGCGGCGCACTGGATGCGCCGCATCAAGCTGCGCCAGGTGGGCGAGGCGCTGTGCGACACGCCACGGCCCTTGAAGCGCATCGCCGAAGACCTGGGTTTTGCCAGCGAAGCCGGCCTGCACCGGGCCTTTCGGCAGGCCACGGGGCAGACGCCGCTGGCCTACCGCATGGCGCACGGGCGCGGTTGAAGAAAGAACCCCGGCAGAAGGCTGGCGGGGTAGCCCCGCAGCCGCGCTTTTGCGATCATCCGCCCTCGCCCTGCAAGATCGCCACACGTTCCGAGGACCCGCCCATGCCCCAGACCTACACCGCCACCTGCCACTGCGGCGCCGTCCATGTGCAGGCGGGCCTGGACCTGAGCCAGCCCACCTTCCGCTGCAACTGCTCCATCTGCCGGCGCACGCGCTTCTGGGCAGCCGTGGCGCTGCCGGGCCAGTTCCACATCGTGCGCGGGCAGGACGAGCTCACGCGCTACCAGTTCAACACGCGCAAGAACCTGCACTACTTCTGCAGGCACTGCGGCGTGCGCGTGTTCGGCCACGGCACCGAGACGCCGATGGGCGAGATGTACGGCGTCAACGTGGGCTGCATCGACGGGCTGACGGACGAAGACCTCTCGCGGCTGGTCATCGTGCGCATCGACGGCCGGCACGACCAGTGGCAGCAGCCGCCGGCCCACGCAGGCCACTTGTGAGCTAACCTCTTTCACACCAACGCACCGCCCCTGGAACCCCATGCCGTCACCCCTGATTCCCAAGTCCCGCAACAAGGCCGCCGAGCTCTGGTCGCAATGGCAACCCGGCAAGCCCGCCGATGGCGAGGGCAAGGGCAGCAGCCGGGGCAAGCCGCCACGCGGCGTGTCGCTGCAGGACTACGACCCGGGCGCCAAGCCGTTTTCGCAGGGCGAGAAAGCCCGGGACAAGGCCGCCGTCGAGGCGCTGGCCGAGGAACTCGATGCGCTGCAGAACCTGTTCTATGCCGACAAACGCTACAAGCTGCTGGTGGTGCTCCAGGGCACCGACACCTCGGGCAAGGACGGGACGATCCGGGGCGTGTTCGGCCGCATGAGCGCCCTGGGCGTGCATGCCGTGGGCTGGAAGGCGCCGACCGAGGCCGAGCGCGCCCGCGACTACCTCTGGCGCATCCACCAGCAGGTGCCACAGGCCGGCGACATCACGGTGTTCAACCGCAGCCACTACGAGGACGTGCTGGTGCCCGTGGTCAACGGCTGGATCACGCCCGAACAGCACCAGCAGCGCCTGGCCCACATCAACGACTTCGAGCGCATGCTCGGCGAAACGGGCACCATCGTGCTCAAGTTCCTGCTGCACATCAGCCCCGAGGAGCAGCGACAGCGCCTGCAGGAGCGCCTGGACGATCCGGCCAAGCACTGGAAATTCAGCATGGGCGACATCGAGGTGCGCAAGCAATGGGCGGAGTACCAGCGCGCCTACGACGCCCTGCTGGCCGCCACCCACACGCCCTGGGCACCGTGGACCATCGTGCCCGCCAATTCCAAGACCCACCGCAACCTGATGATCGCCACCGTGCTGCGCGAGGTGCTGCAGAACCTGGACCTGCGCTACCCGACGGGCGACCCGGCGCTGACCCATTTCACGGTGAAATGACCGGCGTGGCGGGCGGCCGCCCGGTGCCCGCGCCCGGCGCGGCCCATGGTGCAGTGCCGCATGGGGCGGTCGTTTGCGTGGTTATGCAACAAATGCATAACACACAAACACTACGGCCTTAGACAGCGTGCGGCGGCAGGCATAAGCTTCGCGGCTTGAACTGATCCCACAAGGAATTCACCATGTCTTCATCCACGGGCGCCCCAGCCTCCAACCCCGCAGGCGCAGTCCACACCCTGCCCTCGTACCTGCAGGCCGACCACCTCGGCCCCTGGGGCAACTACCTGCAGCAGGTAGACCGCGTCACCCCCTACCTGGGCAGCCTGGCGCGCTGGGTGGAAACGCTCAAGCGCCCCAAGCGCATCCTGATCGTGGACGTGCCGATCGAGCTGGACAACGGCACCATCGCCCACTACGAGGGCTACCGCGTGCAGCACAACCTGAGCCGGGGCCCCGGCAAGGGCGGCGTGCGTTTCCACCAGGACGTGACGCTGTCGGAAGTGATGGCCCTGTCGGCCTGGATGTCGGTCAAGAACGCCGCCGTGAACGTGCCCTACGGCGGTGCCAAGGGCGGCATCCGCGTGGACCCCAAGAAGCTCTCGATGGGTGAATTGGAGCGCCTGACGCGCCGCTACACCAGCGAGATCGGCCTGCTGATCGGCCCCTCCAAGGACATCCCCGCCCCCGACGTGAACACCAACGGCCAGATCATGGCCTGGATGATGGACACGTATTCCATGAACGTGGGCGCCACCGCCACCGGCGTGGTGACCGGCAAGCCCGTGGACCTGGGCGGCTCGCTCGGCCGTGTGGAGGCCACCGGCCGCGGCGTGTTCACCGTGGGCGTGGAAGCCGCCAAGCTCACCGGCCTGGCGCTCGACGGCGCCCGCGTGGCCGTGCAGGGCTTTGGCAATGTGGGCGGCATCGCGGCCAAGCTGTTTGCCGAAGCCGGCGCCAAGGTGGTGGCCGTGCAGGACCACACCGGCACCATCTTCAACGGCAAGGGCCTGGACGTGCCCGCGCTGCTGGCGCACGTGAAGACCCGGGGTGGCGTGGGCGGCTTCGCCGGCGCCGATGTGATGCAGCCCGAGGAGTTCTGGGGCGTGGATTGCGAGATCCTGATCCCCGCCGCGCTCGAAGGCCAGATCACCAAGGACAACGCGGGCCAGATCAAGGCCAGGCTCGTGATCGAAGGCGCCAACGGCCCCACGACCACCGAGGCCGACGACATCCTGCACGACAAGGGCGTGCTGGTGCTGCCCGACGTGATCGCCAATGCCGGCGGCGTGACGGTGAGCTACTTCGAGTGGGTGCAGGATTTCTCCAGCTTCTTCTGGAGCGAGGACGAGATCAACGCCCGCCTGGTGCGCATCATGCAAGAGGCCTTCGCGGGCATCTGGCAAGTGGCGCAGGAGCACAAGGTGAGCCTGCGCACCGCCACCTTCATCGTGGCCTGCCAGCGCATCCTGCACGCCCGCGAAATGCGCGGCCTGTATCCGTAAGCGCCCGCAGCGGCTGCGCCGCTTCCCCGCGGGGACACGCCGGTGGCCTGGCGTGAAGGCGCCGCCTGATTGCGCAGGGGCACTTTCTAGTCCGCCATCCTGGCCACGCCCTTACCGGGGCGGGCCTTGCCAAACAACCGCCACGCCGTGATCCGGCCTGGCGGTTTTTTCTTTGTCTGCGCACGGTGCGCCGGCCTGCTTGTTGCGCCACGGCGACGGGCACGTGGCGCGCACCGCCGTTCACGGAGCCAAAGCGACCGCACAGCCGAAGCAGAAACAAGAAGATACGCGCACGTACAAATAGTCATCTTTTGCCACGGGTGCGCGTGAAAAACTTCCTTGACCTTGCTTTCACGCCCCTCCTGGGAGACTTCCGGTGGCCTTACCTTCCCTGCGCAGCCTGGTGGCGCGCTTTCTCCTGAACCGCTTGCGCACCGCCCGCGCCGTCGCCCGCCTGGCGTACCGCCTGCACCCCCACAAGCCCGCGCTCATCGACCGGCGCGGCACGCTCACCTATGCGCAGCTGCACGAGCGCGTGTTGCGCCTGCAGGCCTGGATGCAGGCGCAGGGCGTGAAGAAGGGCGACGTCGTGTTCACCTGGCTGCCCGAGACCGGCGAGCAGTACGAAACCCGCCTGGCCACGTTCGAGAACGGCACCATCTTCGCGAGCTTCCACAAGCACCTGCCGGCCGATGCGGCGCTCACCACCATGGGCCGCGTCAAGCCCACGGTGTTCATCCACGACCCGCTGCTGAGCGCTCCCATCCTGCAGGCCGTGCGCGAGCAGCTGCCCGGCCTGCGCCTGCTGGCGCTGGGGGATGAGTACGAACAGGCGCTGGCGCAGACCACCCCCGCCGCGGGCACCGCCGAGGTGCACGAGGACGACGTGTTCGCGCTGCACATGACCTCGGGCACCACGGGCCTGCCCAAGTCCATCGGCTACAGCAACCGCAAGTACCTGGACAGCGTGCGCCTGATCTCGCGCGCCATCGACTTCAGGCCACCCGCCCACGGCCCCGACGTGAACATGCTGGGCCTGCCGCTCACCGGGCCGGGCTCGGGCCTGGTGCTGCCCACGCTGCTGGCGGGCGCGGCGCTGGTGATGCCCGAGGACTTCCGCGCCACCACGCTGGCCGGGCTGATCCAGAAGCACCGCGTGTCGCGCGCTTTCCTTTCGCCCTCGGCCATCATCGACCTGCTGGACGAGCCCACGCTGGGCCAGTACGACCTGTCGTCGCTGACCCATGTGCCCTACGGCTCGGAGATGATGCCCGCGCCCAAGATCGCCGAGGCCATCCGCCGCTTCGGGCCCATCTTCCAGCAGGGCTACGGTTGCCTGGAGGCCCTGCCCCCCATCACCTGGTTGCTGCCGCACGAACACGTGGATGCCCAGGGCAACCCGCTCGGCCTGGAGGTGCTCTCCACCGTGGGCCGGGTCATGCCCGGCGTGCAGGTGGTCATCCGCGGCGACGACTTCACGCCGCTGCCGCAGGGCGAGATGGGCCTGATCACCGTGCTGACGCTCGTGCGCTTCGACGGCTACTGGCTCGACCCCGAAAAGACCGGCGAGACCCTGCGCGACGGCTGGGTGGTGATGGGCGACCTGGGCTATTTCGACACGGCAGGCTACCTGCACGTGCTGGGGCGCAGCGCCGACCGCGTCTCGCGCGATGGGCAGCTGCTGAACCCGCGCGAAGTGGAGGAGGTGGCCCACACCCACCCCTCGGTCAAGGAGGCCTGCCTGGTGCAGCATGGCGCGCAGGCCGTGCTGGTGCTGAGCCTGCGCCGGAGCTGGCGCAAGGGGCAGGACTGGGGCACGCTGGAGGGTGAGATCGCGCAGTACCTGGCGCAGCAGCTGCCCGCCACCCTGTGCCCCGACGATGTCCGCATCGTCGAGGAGATTCCGCGCAGCTTCCTGAACAAGATGCTGCGCCGCGAAGTGCGGCTGATGCTCGAAGCCGCGCCGCCGCGCGCCGCAGCCTCCAGTGCGCCCACGCCCGCCGCGGTGCCTTCGTCCGTCCCGGCGGTGGCACCGTGATGCACCACAGCCACGCGCCGGGCAGCACCACGCCATCGCCCCTGACCCTCGGCACCAAGCTCAGCTACGCGGTCGGCAACGTCGGCCTGCAGATGCTGATCGCGGCGATGAATTTCATGCTCATGATCTTCTACACCGACGTGGCCCTGGTCGCGCCGGCCGTGGCAGGCGCGGCGCTGCTGGTGGGCAAGGTGTGGGACACCGTCAACGACCCGCTGTTCGGCTGGGTGACCGACCGCACGCGCTCGCGCTGGGGCCGTCACCGCGTCTACCTCGTCTACGGAGCACTCCCGCTGGGCATTGCGGCAGCCGCGGTGTGGATGGTGCCGCCGGGCCTGTCGCCGGTGGCCGCGTTCCTGTGGATCGCCATCACGTACACCGTGTTCGACACGCTCATGACGCTGGTGCAGCTGCCCTACCAGGCGATGGCCGCGAACATGACCACCGACTACGACGAGCGCACCAGCCTCACGGCCCATGCCTCCATGGGTGCGCTGCTGGGCTTCTTCGCGGGCAGCGTGTTCATGTCGGTGCTGGTGCGGGCCGCGCCCGACGCCCGCACCGGCTATGCACTCGCGGGCTCGTGCTTCGGCCTGATCGCCGGCGCGGCCGTGGCCGTGGTGGCCTGGCGCGTGCGCGAGCCCCAGCGCGGCGCCGAGCCCGCCGCCGACGCCTGCGACCGCCAACCCATGTGGGACAGCGTGCGCGAGACCCTGCGCACCACGCTGCGCAACCGCCCTTTCCTGCTGCTGATGAGCGCTGCGACCCTGGTGCGCCTGGGCCTCACGCTGGTGCAGGCCTCGCTCGCGTACTTCGTGATCTACCAGCTGCAGGGCGACAAGGGCGACCTGCCGCGCTACATGGGCACGCTGCTCGGCGTGGTGGGCCTGTCGCTGTTCGTGTGGAAGGTCGTGGTCGACCGCTGGGAAAAGAACTGGGCGTACGTCCTGGGCCTGGTGCTGTGCGCGGGCGGCCTGGTGGCGCTGTACTGGGTGGGGCCGGGCGACCAGCGCCTGGTCATGGGCATCCTGGTCGTCATCGGCATCGGCATGGGCGCGCACTGGATCGTGCCCTTCGCCATGGTTCCCGACACCATCGACCACGGCCACATGCAGGTCGGCGAGCGCAAGACGGGCATGTACTACGGCCTGTACGGCCTGATGGACAAGCTGGCACGCACGCTGGCCACGGTGATGGTGGCCGGCATGCTGGACGTGACGGGCTACGTGCCCAACGTGGCGCAGTCGGCCAGCGCGCTGCAGGGCATCACCCTGATGACCGGCGTGCTGCCGGCGCTGTGCCTGGTGCTGGCCGTTCCGCTGCTGGTGGCCTACCCCATCACGCGGTCGCGCCACGCGGACATCCTGCACAAGACCCGCTGACCCGCGAGGCCGCGCCCCGCCAGCGCGATCCCCGAAAAGTCCGGGACGAACAGGGTCTAGGCGCCGGGCGCGGGGCCCACCGGCTCCGGTGGCCGCACCCCGCGCTGCGCCAGGCAGAAAGGCTGGGCGCACTCCGCGCGGGCCGCATAAGGGCAGCCCACGGTCTCGCACAAACCGGAGGCGCCGTTGCGGGCGCGGTCCTCCTCGCGCGGCACCTGGCCGCTGGCCTGCAGCACGGCCATCTGCGTCCACGGGTCCATGCGCAGCTGCGCCAGCAGGTCGCGGCCATACACGGCAGCGGGCATCTGCGGCTGGAAATCCATCACCAGCAAAGCGCTGGTGCGGGGTGCCGAGGCCTCCAGCCCTTGCAGCACCAGCGCGAACACCCCGGACTGCAGCGACTGCGCACTGCCCGTGAACGGCACCTGCAGCGGCGCCGCCGTGGAGGGCGTGGCCGCCGCCGCTGCGGATGCGGTAGCCGAAGGCGCCTGCGACGCCAGCCACGGCACCGGCACGCGCAGGGTCAGCGCAAAGCCGCGCGGGCCTTCGGGCGTCTGCACGCTGCCCTGGCGCACCAGCCAGGTCTGCAGCGGCGGCGCCTCTGCGTCCACCGCGCCGCTTTCCAGCGCCTGCGCCAGCCCGATGGGCCAGGGCTGGGCGGCCGTGACCCGCTGTGGCGCCACACTGCTCGCCGTGAGCTGCGCCACCAGCGCACCCACCATGCGCAGCAGCGGCGCACCCAGCCCCGTGGCGGGCCAGTCGGCGCCCGACACGGATGCCGTGGAGGAGGCTGGTACAGGCGCGCCCACGGGCAGCGGCGGCGGTGCCAGCGCCCCCGCAGCGCGGCGCCGGCCCTGGCGCCGGGGGCCGCAGCGGCGGCCGCGTTGCCCGCCACCCCGCGCCGTGGTTCAAAACCTGCGCCGAGCTGCTCGCGCGCCTGCGCCGAGATGCTGGCCTTGTCGGCCGCCGGGGCGGGCAGAGGTCCGGCGGGCGGGCTGGGAGAGGTCGGTGTGGGCGGAGGCGCGCTCGGGTCGGCCGTGGGCAGCGGCGCGGTCGCGGGGCCGGGCTTGTCCAGCCCCAGCAGCGCGGCCTGCCGCTGCAGGGCCGCTTCGGCCAGGAACTGGGCCACGGGCGGCAGCGCGCTGCGGGAGGGGTCGATGGGGAGGGCCATACCGGACAAGCGTGGGAGTTTCCGATTCTGAAGCGATTCCACGGGCGTGAACAGGGCACGCCGCCCGCAGCGTGCAAAACCATCAACAAGCTACCAAATGCATAGCTGAAAATGCTCTAAATTCGAGCGCCAGTGGCCTATCTGATTCAAAATTGCGTCGGTCCGCTGGCACCACCCGGCGCCGATGCCCCGTGGTTCCAAGCTCGCCATGCGCCAACGCCCTGCCCCACCATCCCACCACACGCCCGGCCCCACGCGGGCGCCCCACCCGGGGGTCGCACCCGCCCTGCTGGGCGCGGTGGCGGGGTTTCTGCTGTTCAGCGCGTGGATCTTTGCGCCGGGCTGGGAGCGCGCGTTCCGCTCCGACAACTCGCCCGCATCGTGGCTGTCGAGTGCGCTGCTGCTCACGCTGTGCATCACCGCGCTGCGCCTGACGGCCGAGCGCTGCCTGCCCGGGCGGCTGGGCGTGTGGCTGGTGCTGGCCTTCGGCGCGCTGGCGCTGGACGAGCAGTTCATGCTGCACGAACTGTGGAAGTTCCGCTGCCACGAATGGACCGATGCCTGCCGCTGGGGCGCCGTGCGCGAGGCGCCCATGCTGGCGGTGGCCGTGGTGGGCCTGGTCACGCTGGCCTGGCTGCACCGGGCACTGTCGCACCGCAGCACCCAGGCCCTGCTGTGGGCCGGGTTCGCCGTGGGGCTGGCGGCGATGGCCGTGGACCAGTGGCCCGAGGTGCAGCCGCACTGGCCCTGGTTGCCAGGGCTGCCGGAGTTGCTGGCTACGCTGGAAGAGGCGCTGGAGGTGATGGCGGAGGCGCTGGTGCTGGGGGCGTTGTTGCGGCAGCCGGGTTTGCGGTGAGTGTGGGTATCACTGCGGGCTGATTGTGAGCGGTCACTTTGGGCCCAACGCTGTCATATTCGCTTTTTGAAAGCAGACGCTAAGAGGACACGGATCGTCAATCACCAGACTTCAGGGACGCCGACAACCGCTTGACGACCTCCTCCTCTGCAAGGCCTTCGTCGGAACCTGCGTGAAAGACAGCACAAGTCGCCGTGTTAGAATCGTTGGCTCTGCGATAGACGGCCACCACGCTGCCCGGCCCAGCACCGGTGTGCCCACACAATGTCGGCCCCGTATGCAACACGCCTTGCATCAGCCCGAGGCCGTATGCCGGCGACTTCCATGGGCGCCCAGGAAGAGGTCCGCCAAGGGCGCGTGCAGCTTGCATCTCCTGCACCAGCAAATCAGGCAGAAGGTGTCCAGCCATCAGGCGGTCTAGAAAGAGGGCAGCGTCGGAGAGAGAGCCAACAAGCAAGCCGTGATAAACCCATCTCGGGTCATAAGTCGAAATGGCCCCCATGCACACGCCTTCCAAGTCAGCTGGCGTCTTTGCGCTACGAACTCTCAGCAGGCCCAAGGGCGCCAACGCTTGTTGCATAAGCGCTTCCTCAAGTGCGAGACCTGTCGCACGCTCGATAAGTCTCGCTACGTACAAGTAGCCGACGTTCGAATACTGCCACCCCACTCCAGGGGCATAACGCAACCTCGTGGCATCGAGGCGTTGCAACATTTCATCCGCCTGCCAGGGCGCATCGCCGCGAGCAACGGCAGCGTGGTACTCGACAAGTTCACCGTAGTCAGCCAGCCCGGCTTCATGTCTCAGCAGCTGACGCAACGTGAACGGACCTTCAAGGACTACGTCATCGAGTCGAACAATCCCATCACGCACCAGTGACAGAGACGCTGCCGCTAGAACTGTCTTCGTAAAGCTCCACCAAGGAACCATCACATCTTGTTCTCCGTGCCGCACTAATGAACCGTTTGATACGAGAGAAAAATATGTCAAGGGGCGCATTGGACTGAAAAATTGGGTTGACGCATTGAAGGTCCGATCCTGGCCGTTATGAGCCAAACTACCGAAAGATATGGTCGGCGAATTGGCGCGACCTACATTGGGTTGAAGCTATGCCTGAATATCAATGGTCTTGCTTATCCTGCGGGGCATCGAACAGCCCTGCAGCCTTGGAATGCATCGCATGCAGTTGCCCTGCAGCATGTAACTCTGATGAGCTACTGAAATATCGAGAGCAATATGTTCAGCAAGGCGGTATCGTTGGGCCCGCCGCTGCCCCCACCTTGGATGCAACGGACTATGCCGCACTAAAGGTACTTCTGTCCCTTCCACTTTTTTTGCTAGGTTGGTGGCCATTTGGTCAGCAAAAACGGAAGACAAAGTAGCGTTTCAGCGTCTAACCCACCACTCAAGCGAACCAACATTCTGCGGGCCGCTAGCTCAGTTCATTGAGCGTCCGCTTTCACGATTCACCACCGGCAGCTTCTGGCCGGAAGCTCCCCCTGAGCACTTCTGAGCTCCCCACCCCAAGCATCTGAAAACCCGGCACTTCCCCGCCCCGAACTGCCGCGCAAGGAGTCCACTCACGTGCACTCCTGATCCGCCCAGTACCCCGCCCGGAACCACTGGCCGTTGATGTTCAGGTACCAGCGCCAGTCAAAAACCGGCTCAAAGCTCATGCCACCCGGCGCAGGGGTGTCGATGCGCAGGATGTCGGCCACGCCGTCGCGGTCCACATCGATCTCGTGCACCATCACCGCCGTGTGCTTGCGCTGGGGCTTGTCGCGGATGGGCGGGTCGGCGGGTTGCATCCAGCTCGTGGCGTAGCGGCGGGTCTTCACCTTCACGGCATCGGGCGGCAGCTTGCCGGGCACGACCAGGCGGACCAGCACCTCGGCGGTGTCGGACAGTCTGGCGTAGCCACGCACGGGGACCGTATCGTCCTCGCGCGGGTCGTCAAAGCCCTTGCCTGGGTAGTGGCCGCCGCAGTAGTGGTCGGCGTTGCTGATGTCCCAGTAGCGCTGGCGCAGGGCCCGTGCGCCGACCAGCCCCTGGTGGGTGATGGCATACAGGGTGAGCGCGGGGGCAAAGGCCAGGTCGGCAGACCCCACGTCCCAGAAGCCGGTCACGAACTCGATCTCGGGCCCCATGTGGCGGTTGAAGCTGCCATGCGGCGCGCCGGTGGGGACCACGCTGATGCGGGTTCCCGCCACCGCCGCCAAGCCATCGGCATCCGTTTCGTGCAGCAGGGCCACGCTGGCGTGGGTGCGGAAGTACGAAGGGGCGATGGTGGGCAGAACGGGCCGCGTGGCGAGCGGGGCCACGGCGGGGATGTGGTCTACCGCGCGGGTGGCCAGCTTCAGGTCGGCGAGCGGGTCCACGGGCTCGCCCCGGTGGATCTCCTGGTCCGGCCGTAGCAGCACCCCCGCGCGCAGCAGCTTCTTGGCGGCTTCGAACTCGGGGCGTGCCGGGTACACCACGGGCGCCTCGGCTGGGTGGGTCTTGGTCAGGGCATTGAGCTGCAGAGCGGCGGGCCGGGGCAAAGCGTTGCCATAGGTACGCAGCCGGTTGGGCGATGGTGCCACCCAGAACGCACGGGCTGCGTCCTTGCCCGCCTGGGCCAGGGTCAGGGGCTGGTCAGACAGCAGATTGCAGGACACATGGGCTTGCAACGGTGCCGCCAATGCGGGGCCCAGGCGCGCATCGCCCCGGTAGAGCACGGCGCACCAGCCGTCGCGCTCGGCAAGCTGGTCCAGCGCAGTATTGGCGGGCACCTGGGCCAGCACGCTGGCTTGGGCCTGGGCCGACTCGCGCAGGTTGACCCACGAGCCTTGTACGTAGCGCACCTTGGCGGGCGCCAACTGCGGCGTGCCTGCAGCGGGGCCCTGCGCCAAGGTGCTGGTGCTGGCGAGCGCGGCCACAACCGACAGTGCCAAAACCGACGCGCCGCTGCGATGGTGCGTCCACATGGTGGTGCGCCCCGCTCAAGCCACGACGGCGGGTTCGGCCGCCGCGGCCGCAGCCGGTGCCTCCACCACGCGGGCCAGCAGCGCGCCGGTATAGCGCGCAGGCAGCGGAATCCACACGCGCACCGGGTTGCCTTGCGCCACCGCCACCGGTTGGCCTTCCGCATTGCGCATCTGGTCCAGCCGCACGGTGATGTTGCCGCTGGGGTGCACCACTTCGATCAGGTCGTCCACCGCAAAGTGGTTCTTGGTTTCGACCAACACCCAGTCGCCTTGCAGCCCCACTTCGGCCTGCCCCTCGGCGCCCAGCACCTCGCCCACGAACTGGCTGCGCTGCGTGGTGGAGTGGCCGTTGATGTAGTTCTGGTAGTCGTTGCTGGGGCGGCGCTCCAGCAGGCCGCCGGTGTAGCCGCGGTTGGACAGGCCTTCGAGCTCGATCAGCAGCTCGGGGTTGAACGGGCGCCCGGCCACGGCGTCGTCGATGGCGCGGCGGTAGACCTGGGCGGTGCGGGCCACGTAGTACAGGCTCTTGGTGCGGCCTTCGATCTTGAGCGAATCGACGCCGATCTGCGCCAGGCGCGCCACGTGCTCCACCGCGCGCAGGTCCTTGCTGTTCATGATGTAGGTGCCGTGCTCGTCTTCCATGATGGGCATCATCTGCCCGGGGCGGCCGGCCTCTTCGATGAGGTAGACCTTGTCGGCCTTGGGGTGGCGCTCGCCGTTGCCGGTGGTCGATGCGAAGGCCTGCTCAGCCTTTTGCTGCGCGGCCTCGAAGTTGAAGTCGCCTTCCATCTTCTGCGCAATGGCTTCGCCCGTGGTGGGGTCGATGTCGGCGTCGTGCGTGGCGTAGTTCCAGCGGCAGGCGTTGGTGCAGGTGCCCTGGTTGGGGTCGCGGTGGTTGAAGTAGCCGCTGAGCAGGCAGCGGCCCGAGTACGCGATGCACAGCGCGCCGTGCACGAAGACTTCGAGCTCCATGTCGGGACACTCCTGGCGGATCTTTTCGATCTCGTCCAGGCTGAGTTCGCGCGAGAGGATGACGCGCTCCACGCCCATCTTCTGCCAGAACTTCACCGCCGCCCAGTTGGTGGTGTTGGCCTGCACGGAGAGGTGCACCACCTGCTCGGGCCACTTCTCCTTGACCATCATGATCAGGCCCGCGTCGGCCATGATCAACGCGTCGGGCTTCAGGTCGATGACGGGCTCAATGTCGCGCAGGTAGGTGCGGATCTTGTCGTTGTGCGCAATGAGGTTGCTGGTCACAAAGAACTTCTTGCCGCGTGTGTGGGCCTCGCTGATGCCTTGGCGGATCTGCTCGAGCTTGAATTCGTTGTTGCGCGCGCGCAGGGAGTAGCGCGGCTGGCCGGCGTACACGGCGTCGGCGCCGAAGTCGTAGGCGGCGCGCATCTTGTCGAGCGAGCCGGCGGGCAGGAGCAGTTCGGGGGCTTTGAGCGTGGTCATGGGGTGGCCCAATCTAAAAATCGTCGGGGGTCGGGTTCAGCGGGGCATCAGGGGCAGGCCCGCGAGCATGCCCACGGCCTGCGCAGGCAGTTCTTCGGCGTCAAAGGCCTTGTCACCATCGGCGTCGGCCACGCCGTTGGGTACCAACCCCTTGAAGTCGAACTGGCGCGGGTCCATGAAGTGCGAAGGCACCAGGTTGCGCAGCGCCACGGCCATGTTCTCAATGCGGCCGGGGTACAGCTGCTGCCAGTCGCGCAGCATCTGGCCGATCTGCTTGCGCTGCAGGTTCTCCTGGCTGCCGCACAGGGTGCAGGGGATGATGGGGAAGTTGCGGATCTCGGCCCAGCGCGCGAGGTCATCCTCGGCCACATAGGCCAGCGGGCGGATGACGAGGTGGTCGCCCCGGTCGCTCTGCACCTTGGGCGGCATGCCCTTGAGCTTGCCGCCGAAGAACATGTTGAGGAAGAAGGTCTGCAGCATGTCGTCGCGGTGGTGGCCGAGTGCAATTTTGGTGCAGCCCAGCTCGTCGGCCACGCGGTACAAAATGCCCCGGCGCAGGCGGCTGCACAGGCTGCACATGGTCTTGCCCTCGGGGATGTGCTCCTTGACGACGCTGTAGGTGTCCTGCGTCTCGATGTGGAAGGGCACGCCCACCTTCGCCAGATACTCGGGCAGCACATGGGCCGGAAAGCCGGGCTGCTTCTGGTCGAGGTTGACGGCGATCAGCTCGAAGCGGTTGCCGTTGCGCTGCTGCAGCAAACGCAGCACGTCCAGCATGGCGTAGCTGTCCTTGCCGCCGGACACGCAGACCATGACCTTGTCGCCGCCTTCGATCAGGCCAAAGTCGCCAATGGCCTGGGCGACTTGCCGCACCAGGCGCTTTTCGAGCTTGAGCGCGGCGTGGGCGGCGGCTTTCTCGGCGGCCTCAGCAACAGGGGTTTCGGGCAGGGTGGCGGTAACGGACATGGGGAGCGGGCCGGGGTTCTGGCAAAGGGTGCGGGCGAAAGTTCAACCGAAGGCGCAAGGGTGCCGCAGAGTCATGCGCCCGGCAATGCGCCACCGCAGCGCAGCGACGATTTGAGTGCTGCGTTTTTTATAGCTACCAGCGCTTTCTGGATCAGCGCCAGAGGCCAGTTTGCCTCCAAATTCAGGCTTCAGCGGGGTAGAACATCTTGCGCGTGGGCACGTTTTCCACCGCCTTGGCGATGGCGCCGATGTGGTCCGGCGTGGTGCCGCAGCAGCCGCCCAGGATGTTGACCAGCCCCTCGGCCGCGAACTCGTGCACCAGGCGGCTGGTGATCTCGGGGGTTTCGTCAAACCCCGTGTCGCTCATGGGGTTGGGCAGGCCGGCGTTGGGGTAGCAGCTGATGAACGTGTCCTCTGCCACCCGGTTCAGCTCCTGGATGTAGGGGCGCATCAGCGTGGCGCCCAGGGCGCAATTGAGGCCGATGGCCAGCGGGCGCGAGTGGCGCACGCTGTGCCAGAAGGCGGTCACGGTCTGTCCGCTCAAGATGCGGCCCGAGGCGTCGGTGACGGTGCCGCTGATGATGAGGGGCAGGCGCTCGCCGCTTTTTTCAAAGAACTCATCGATGGCGAACAGCGCGGCCTTGGCGTTGAGGGTGTCGAAGATGGTCTCGACCAGCAGCACGTCGGAGCCGCCCTCGACCAGCGCCTCGGTCTGCTCGTAGTAGGCGGCGCGCAGCTGCTCGAAGTCCACATTGCGCGCGCCGGGGTCGTTCACGTCGGGGCTGATGCTGGCCGTCTTGGGCGTGGGGCCCAGGGCGCCGGCGACGAAGCGCGGCTTGTCGGGCGTGGAGTATTTGTCGCAGGCGGCGCGGGCCAGCCGGGCGGACTTGAGATTCATCTCGCGCGCCAGGTCGGCCATCTTGTAGTCCTCCTGCGCGATGGTCGTCGCGCCGAAGGTGTTGGTCTCGATGAGGTCGGCGCCCGCGGCCAGGTAGCGCTCGTGGATGTCGCGGATCACGTCGGGGCGGGTGAGGCTGAGCAACTCGTTGTTGCCCTTCACGTCGCGCGGGAAGTCCTTGAACCGGTCGCCCACACCGTCGGGGCCCGTGTAGCCCTCGCCCCGGTACTGCGCCTCGCCCAGCTTGAAGCGCTGGATCATGGTGCCCATGGCGCCGTCGAGGATGACGATGCGTTGGGCGAGGATGTCGGGCAGCTGCGCGGCGCGGGTGTAGTGAAGGGCTTGCATAGCCCCCTATTGTAGAAAGCGCGGCCTTGCCACGGTGCAGCGCACAATATGGGCCTTCGGTGTGTGCGCCGGTCGCCCCACAAGCACCCTTCGCCAGACACCAAAATAGCCGTCAAATCAGCTTGTAGCGCTTACCCAACAAGCGTTATAAGCTATCAAATTCAGAGTATTCGTTTGTCTTCTCGCCTGTCCTCCGCTGTGTCCCCTGCCCACACCGTCCTGCACGACGTTTTTGGCTACGAGCAGTTTCGCGGCCCCCAGCAGGACATCGTCGAGCATGTGATCGGCGGCAGCGACGCGCTGGTGCTCATGCCCACGGGTGGCGGCAAGTCGCTGTGCTACCAGGTGCCCGCCATCGTGCGCCAGCAGCAGGGGCGCGGGGTGACCATCGTGATCTCGCCGCTGATCGCACTGATGCACGACCAAGTGGGCGCGCTGCACGAGGCGGGGGTGGATGCCGCCTTTTTGAACTCCACGCTGAGTTTTGACGAGGCGCAGGATGTGGAGCTGCGCCTGCAGACCGGCGACATCACACTGCTGTATGCGGCACCCGAGCGGCTGAATACGCCGCGCTTCCTGGGCCTGCTCGACAGCCTGTACCAGGGCGGGCACCTCTCGCTGTTTGCCATCGACGAAGCGCACTGCGTGAGCCAGTGGGGCCACGACTTCCGCCCGGAGTACCGCGCGCTCACGGTGCTGCACGAGCGCTATGCAGGCGTGCCGCGCATCGCGCTCACCGCCACGGCCGACGACCTCACGCGCGCCGACATCATCGAGCGGCTGCAGCTGGAAGACGCGCGGCTGTTCATCAGCAGCTTCGACCGGCCCAACATCCGCTACCGCATCGAGGAAAAGAAGGACGTCACCACACAGCTGCTGCGCTTCATCGAGCGCGAGCACGCGGGCGAGGCGGGCGTGGTGTATTGCCAGTCACGCAAGCGCGTGGAAGAACTGGCCGCCACGCTGTGCGACGCGGGTCTGACCGCCCTGCCCTACCACGCGGGGCTGGACACCAAAGTGCGCCAGAAGAACCAGGACCGCTTCCTGCGCGAGGAAGGCATCGTGATGGTGGCCACCATCGCCTTCGGCATGGGCATCGACAAGCCCGACGTGCGCTTCGTGGCGCACGTGGACATGCCCAAGAACATCGAGGGCTACTACCAGGAGACCGGCCGTGCGGGCCGCGACGGCCTCAACGCCGATGCCTGGATGGCCTATGGCCTGAACGACGTGGTCAACCAGCGCCGCATGATCGACGAGAGCCCGGCGGGCGAGGAGTTCAAGCAGGCACTGCGCGGCAAGCTCGACGCGCTGCTGGCCCTGGCCGAGGCCACCGACTGCCGCCGCGTGCGGCTGCTGGCCTACTTCGGCGAAGCCTCCACGCCCTGCGGCAACTGCGACAACTGCCTGACACCACCCGCGATCTGGGACGCCACCGACGCGGCGCGCAAGCTGCTGTCCACCATCTACCGCGTGAACCAGGCCAGCGGCATCAGCTTTGGCACGGGGCACATCATGGACATCCTGCGCGGCAAGAAGACCGAGAAGGTCGCGCAGTTCGGGCACGAGAAGATTTCCACCTTCGGCATTGGCGCGGACCTCTCGGAACCGCAACTGCGCGGCGTGCTGCGCCAGCTGATCGCCACGGGCGCTTTAGGCCTTCAGAAGGTGATGCTGGACAGCGGCCACAGCTTCGACACGCTGTGCCTCACCGAGGGCTCGCGCGCCGTGCTCAAGGGCGAGGTGCCGGTGCAGCTGCGCGAATCGGTGTCGTCCGCACCGGCCAAGCGCACGCGCAAGGGCAGCGCCCCGCCCGCCGCCGCCGCCAACCTGGGGCCCGACGCGCAGGTGCGCTTCATCAACCTCAAGGCCTGGCGCGCCGAGGTGGCGCGCGAGCACAACCTGCCCGCGTATGTGATTTTCCACGACGCCACGCTCGCGGCGATTGCCGAACGCAACCCCGGCACGCTGGACGACCTGCAGGGCATCAGCGGCATGGGGGCGAAGAAGCTCGAAGCCTACGGCGCCGACGTGCTGCGGGTGGTGGGCGGCTGAGCCGCCCGGCCACCGGCATCGCCCCACCCCCTGCCAGGCTGGCGCGCGCGTGCGTGTGGCGGGGAGGGCTACCTTCCCGCGCGCAGCGCGCGAATGCCCTCTGAAAAACGCCGCAGCGTGGGCGTGCTGTCGCCCGGCGGCACCATCAGCTCGATGAGCTGGAAGCGCCCCCGTTCGGCAAACGCGGCATCGAGCGCCGCCTTGAACTGGGCGCGCGTGTGCACCCGGTGGCCGCGCCCGCCCAGGGCGTCGGCGGCATCGGCCAGATGCCAGTCGCCGAGCGCGGCGCAGCGCGACGTGGTCTGGAACGCGCGGATCATTTCCCAGGTCTGGTTGTTGAGCACGATGGCGACGGGGTCCAGCCCCAGGCGCGGGCAGTTGCCCAGCTCCCAGCCCGTCATCTGGAAGGCGCCGTCGCCCACCAGGATGAGGCTGCGCTGGCCCGTGGCCACCTGGGCGCCGATGCCGGCCGGCACCCCGAACCCCATGGACGCGTAGTAGCCCGGTGCCACCAGCGGCGTGGGCAGCAGCTCCATGGCGGCGAACAGGCAGTCGCCGATGTCCGAGACGATGTTCATGGGGCCGTGCGCGCGGATGCGGTCGTTGAGCGCGCGGGAGAGGTCGGCCGCGCACACGGGCGCATCGTCGGCCACCAGGCCTTCGGGACAGATGGGCGGGGGTGGCAGGACGCGCGCCGCCGTGCCGCCTGCCACGGGCGCGCGCGCCAGCAGCGCCTCCACCAGCGCGGCCAGCGGGATGTCCGGGTACAGGTGGTGGCCCACGCGCGCCTCGCGGTGCGCGGCGATGAGCGCGCGGCGGAAGTCCATGCGCTGGGCGCTCACGCCGAAGTTGCTGTCCGACAGGATGGCGCCCAGCATCACGGGCAGGTCGGAGTCGTCAAGCAGCGCGCTGGTCTCCGGTGCGCCCGCCACGCCCAGGTAGGTGCCGTGGAAGGGCACGCCGGCATGCCCCGCGTCCTCGGCCAGCAGGCCCCGGCCCATGAAGGTGGTGAGCACGGGCAGCTGCAGGCGGCGCGCGAGTTCGGCCACGCGGGCTTCCAGGCCAAAGCGGCGCACCTCCACGTCCACCACCAGCACGGGGCGCCGGGCAGCCTGAATGCGGGCCATCCATTCATCGGCGCATTCGGCCACGGCGGCTGCGTTGAACGGGCTGGGGGGCAGCACCGGCACCTCGGCCATGGGGTGCAGCGTCATGTCGCGCGGCACCTCGATGAGCACGGGCTGCGAGTATTCGCGGCAGCTGCGCAGCACGCGGGCGAGGTCGGCGGGCGCGGTGGCGGGGTCGGACAGGCGCACCTGGTCGCAGGTGATCTCGCGGAAGATCCGCCACTGCGAATCGACATGGCGCACCTGGTGGTGCAGCACCAGGCCGGAGTGCGCCTCGACCTCGCCGGGGCAGCCGGCCAGCACCACCAGCGGCGAGCGCTCGGCATAGGCCCCCGCCACCGCATTGACCACGTTGAGCGCACCCGCGCCGTAAGTGACGGCCACCACGCCCAGCCCGCAGTGCATGCGCGCGGCGGCATCGGCGGCAAAACCTAGCGAGGGTTCGTGGCTGAGCGTGACCAGCGGCAGGATGCCGCTTTCCTCGATCTGCGCGAACAAGGGCAGGATGAAATCACCGGGGATGCCGAAGATCTCGCGCGCGCCGTGGTGCTTGAGCGCGTGCAGCAGCTGGAGGCCGAGGGGGTTCATGGAGGATTTCCTGACAAGGTGGTGCCGTTGTGCGGCGGTGGCGCGAATGATCCGCGCGGGCCGCGCAAAGCACTTCTGACGCGCATCAAGGCGTGTGCAACAGCGGCCGTATTTGCATGCCTATTTCATGCAGGCCCTTGCAACGCAGGAAATCTGCGCCCGGCACTCACACCCGGCGCAAGGTGAATCCGGAAAACAGCGCGGCCAGTTGCTGCTGGTGCGCGGGCGCCAGCGCCCAGGCCGGAGCGCCGAGCACGCGGCATTCCTGCAGCGCCCAATGCCGCACCCCGCGCGCGGCCAGGGCCTGGGCCAGTTCCAGCAGTTCGTCCACACCAAACAGGCCCGCGTGCCAGGTGGTGCGGCATTCGTGGTCGATGCCATGGGCCAGCATGGCATCGAGCGCGGCCCAGGCGCGCGCGCCGCTGCCGGGGGTGGCGGTGATGGCGTCGTAGCGCTGCGGCAGGGCCTTGATGTCCAGCCCCACCCAGTGGAGGCGCGACAGCAGCGCCGCCAGCCGCCCGGGGTACATGCCGCCGGTGTGCAACGCAGCCTGCAGGCCCAGTGCGCGCACGGCATCCACCGCAGCGGGCAGCGCGGCTTGCAGCGTCGGCTCACCGCCCGAAAACACCACGCCGTCAAGCAGGCCCCGGCGGCTGTGCAGGAACTGCAGCGCCTCGTCCCACGGCAACGCCGGGGGCGCGGCGGCGTCGAGCAGCCCGGGGTTGTGGCAGTAGCCGCAGCGCCAGGGGCAACCCTGGCAATAGAAAACGGCCGCGAGGCGGCCGGGGAAGTCGATGGTGGTGAGCGGCGTCATGCCGCCCAGCCGCAGCGCGGACGCTGGCGGCGCCTCAGCAGGCGTTGCTTCCACCACGCGCCTGCTCTGAAAAGAAACGGCGCTCGGCGTGCTCGCCCTGCTTGCCCGTGTTGAAGCTGGCCACGGGGCGGTGGTAGCCCATGACGCGGGTCCAGACCTCGCAGGGCTGGCGCTCGCCGTCGGTGAGCTGCACGGCGGCCAGGGCGGCCTGTTCGGGGGTAGAGAAATGGCTCATGTGATCTCCTTCATGGTTAAAAAATGCTTCTTTATTGATAGCTGCCAGCTCTTTATTGATAAGCGCTACAGGTCAATTTGGTTTGAAATTCGAGGTCAGGCCGCAAGCCGCCGCCGCTTGGCGTCCAGCCGCTCTTCGTCGCAGCGCGGGCAGAACGGGTGCTCGCCCGCCAGGTAGCCGTGCGTGGGACAGATCGAGAACGTGGGCGTGACGGTGATGTAGGGCAGGCGAAAGCGCGTGAGCGCGCGCCGCACCAGATCGCGGCAGGCCGCGCCGCTGGACAAGCGCTCGCCCATGTACAGGTGCAGCACGGTGCCGCCGGTGTATTTGGACTGCAGCGCCTCCTGCCGCATCAGCGCCTCGAACGGGTCGTCGGTGAAGCCCACGGGCAGCTGCGAGGAGTTGGTGTAGTAAGGCTGCTCGGACGTGCCCGCCTGCAGGATGGCGGGCCAGCGCTTTTTGTCTTCCTTGGCGAAGCGGTAGGTGGTGCCTTCGGCGGGCGTGGCCTCCAGGTTGTAGAGGTGGCCGGTTTCTTCCTGGAAGGCGGTCATGCGCTCGCGCACGTGGTCGAGCAGGCGCACGGCAAACGCGTGGCCCCACTCGGTGGTGATGTCGTGCCGGTCCGCCGTGAAGTTGCGCACCATCTCGTTGATGCCGTTCACGCCCAGCGTGGAAAAGTGGTTGCGCAAGGTGCCCAGGTAGCGCTTGGTGTAGGGGAACAGGCCCTGGTCCATCAGGCGCTGGATGAGCTTGCGTTTGGTCTCCAGGCTTTGTTTGCCCAGTTCCAGCAGGCGGTCGAGCGCGGCGAACAGGCCCGCCTCATCGCCCGCATGCTGGTAGCCCAGGCGCGCGCAATTGATGGTGACCACGCCCAGGCTGCCCGTCTGCTCGGCGCTGCCGAACAGGCCGTTGCCGCGCTTGAGCAGTTCACGCAAATCGAGTTGCAGGCGGCAGCACATGGAGCGCACCATGTTGGGCTCCAGCTCGGAGTTGATGAAGTTCTGGAAGTACGGCAGACCGTACTTGGCCGTCATCTCGAACAGCAGCTGCGCGTTCTCGCTCTCCCACGGAAAATCCTTGGTGATGTTGTACGTGGGGATTGGGAAGGTGAACACCCGGCCCTTGGCATCGCCCGTGGTCATCACGTCGATGTAGGCGCGGTTGATGAGGTCCATCTCGGCCTGCAGGTCGCCATAGCAAAACGGCATCTCCTGGCCAGCGATCACGGGCACCTGCTCGCGCAGGTCCTCGGGACAGGTCCAGTCGAAGGTGAGGTTGGTGAACGGCGTCTGCGTGCCCCAGCGCGAGGGCACGTTGAGGTTGTAGACCAGCTCCTGGATGCACTGGCGCACGGCGGCGTAGTCCATGGCATCAATGCGCACAAAGGGCGCCATGTAGGTGTCGAACGACGAGAACGCCTGCGCGCCCGCCCACTCGTTTTGCAGCGTGCCCAGGAAGTTCACGATCTGCCCCACGGCCGAACTCATGTGTTTGGGCGGCCCCGCCTCCACCTTGCCCGGCACGCCGTTGAGCCCCTCGTGCAGCAGCGTGCGCAGCGACCAGCCCGCGCAGTAGCCGCTGAGCATGTCAAGGTCATGGATGTGGAGGTCGCCATTGCGGTGCGCCTCGCCGATCTCGGGCGTGTAGACGTGCGACAGCCAGTAGTTGGCCGTGACCTTGCCCGCCACGTTCAGGATCAGCCCGCCCAGCGAGTAACCCTGGTTGGCGTTGGCGTTCACGCGCCAGTCGGCGCGCGTGAGGTATTCGTTGATGGAGCTTTCCACATCGACCAGCGTCTGCCGGTCGGCGCGGAGCTGGGCGTGCTGCTCGCGGTAGACGATGTAGGCGCGCGCGGTCGCCAGGTGGTTGGCGGCGATCAGCGTCTGCTCGGCCACGTCCTGGATCTGCTCGATGGTGGGTGCCTCGCCATGGAAGCGGTGGATCAGCACCTTGGTGACCTGGGCGGTGAGCAACGCCGCTTCGTCGGCGCCATATTCACCCGAGGCCTGCCCGGCGCTGGCCAGCGCGGCGCGGATGCGTTCGGCGTCAAAAGGAACGCGCTGGCCGCTGCGCAAAACGACTTCGCGGGGCAAGGTGGAAAGGGTGGACGCCATGGGTTCGACCAATCTGTGGAACGGGTTAAAAACACTACCTATGGTGTCCACGATACCCACCAACCACTATAGGTAGTTTGACCCAACACAATCGAGGCGGTAAGCAGGGGTAAAAAAAATGCCGGCACAAAGGCCGGCGAAAGGAAGGTGCCGTCAGGCCCTACCGATGGATGGGGGTGCGTGTGATGGCACGCTGGAGCACAAGAGGTGTGCGTGGAAAAGGTGGGTGTTTTTGTTGGGGGGCTAGGGGCTAGGGGCTGCAGGGGCTCCACCGCTGCGGCCGGGCTGCGTTCGCGTGGGCGCTCAATGGCAGGCGGCGGTTTCTTCCTCCTCGATGCGCGGATAAAAGTCATGGTCTTCGCGCTGCATGCGCTCGAACACCCGGCGCAGCACCACGTTGGCCTCGTCCCGAAAGCCCTGCGCATCGCGGCGCACGGCCTCGGCCGTGTTCCAGCGGCGCGCAAAGGCGTCGTAGGCGCTGGCAATCGAGGTCATCTCGCTCTGGTACTGGCGGCCCAGGCGCGCCAGTTCGGGGTTGCCACCGCGCTGCAGTGCGGGGTAGAGCACCTGGTCTTCCACGGCCAGATGCAGCTTGATGGTGCCGCTCATCGCCACGATGCCCTGCGCGATGGCCGTGGCGTTGGCCTGCACGCCCGCGTGGGCCAGGGCGCGCAAGGTGGCGATGCTGCGCAGGATGTCGGTGTGCTGGTGCTTGAATTTGTCGAGGTTCATGGTCAGTCCTTGTGGGCAAACGGTGTGTGAGCGCGGTGGCCGCTTGTGGCTGCCGCCGCGCACGGTGCATTTCAGCGACGGGCCTGCGCCAGGTAGGCCCCCGTGGAAGCGGCCGGGGCCCGCGAACCGAACACACCGCTCACCACCTGCCAGGCCATGGCCAGCGCGCCGACGATGAAGACCACGTCGCCGAAGGTGCGCACCCAGCGCAGCGTCTGGATGAAGGGCTGCTGCATGAAGGCCTCGCCCCGGGCGTACCACAGGCCTTCGCTCACGCTCGCGTGGAACTGGAACAGGGCGATGGGGAACAGACTGGTGGCGATCATCAGCACCAGGCCGGCGTTGAGCCACCAGAAGCCCGTCTTCATGAGCCGCTCGCTGAACACCAGCTGCGGCCGGATGTAGCGCAGCACCAGCAACGTGAAGCCCAGCGCCAGGAAGCCATACACCCCGAACAGCGCGGCGTGGGCATGCACCGGCGTGGTGTTCAGGCCCTGCACGTAGTACAGCGAGATGGGCGGGTTGATCATGAAGCCGAAGACACCCGCGCCCAGCATGTTCCAGAAGGCCACGGCCACGAAGCACATCAGCGGCCAGCGCAGGCGGGCCATCCAGGGCGTGCGGTGCTGCAGGCGCCAGTGTTCCCAGGCCTCGTGGCCCAGCACGACCAGCGGCACCACTTCGAGCGCGCTGAAGGCTGCGCCCACGGCCATCACCGGGGTGGTCGTGCCCGCGAAGTACAGGTGGTGGAAGGTGCCGGGCACGCCGCCCAGCATGAACAGCGAGGCCGAGGCCAGGCTGGCCGTGGTGGCCATGCGCACCGACACCAGCCCCAGCGTCGAGAAGATGAAGGCGAGCGCCGTGGTGGCGAAGACTTCGAAGAAGCCCTCCACCCACAGGTGCACCACCCACCAGCGCCAGTACTCCATCACCGACAGGTGGGTGCGTTCGCCGTAGAAGAAGCCCGCGCCGTAGAACAGGCCGATGGCCACCACCGACGCCGTCAGCAGCGCCAGCAGGTTCTTGTCGCCACCGGGGGTGCGCAGCGCCGGCACGATGCCGCGCAGCATGAGCACCAGCCAGAAGGCGATGCCGGTGAACTTGCCGATCTGCCACAGGCGGCCCAGGTCCACGTATTCATAGCCCTGGTGGCCCAGCCAGAAGTTCCACTCGGGCGGCATGATCTGCGCGATGGCCAGGTAGTTGCCCGTGAACGAGCCGACCACCACCACGACCAGCGCCCAGAACAGGATGTCCACGCCCAGCTTCTGGTAAGCCGGGTCCTTGCCGCCATTGATGAGCGGCGCGAGGAACAGACCGGCTGCCAGGAAGCCCGTGGCGATCCAGAACAGCGCGCTCTGGATGTGCCAGGTGCGCACCAGCGAATAGGGGAACCACTGCGACACGTTGATGCCGTAGAACTGCTGGCCTTCCACCGTGTAGTGGGCCGTGAAGCCGCCCAGCAGCACCTGGAAGCTGAACAGCGCAACGATGAGGAACAAATACTTGCCCAGCCCGCGCTGCGACGGCGTGAGCGGCACGCGCGAGAGCGGGTCATGCTGGGGTGGCGTGGGCTCCACCTCGTCGTGCTTGCGCAGGAAGGACCAGCCCCACACGAGGAAGCCCACGCCCGCCATCATCACGACCACGCTCATCACCGACCAGACCATGTTCTCGGCCGTGGGCTTGTTGCCGATCAGCGGCTCGTGGGGCCAGTTGTTGGTGTACGTTGCCGTGGTGCCGGGGCGCTCGGTGGCGGCGGCCCAGGCCGTCCAGAAGAAGAAACCCGTCATCTGCGCGCGCCGCTCGGCGCTGGGCAGGGTGTTCTCCTTCATGGCGAAGTGCTCGCGGGTCTTGTGCAGCGCGGGCACGTCGCTGAAAAGCTGGTCGTAGTACAGCGCGGTCATCGCAATGGCATCCGCACGCACCGAAGACACCGTGGCCACGCCCGTCTCGGGGTGGTAGGTGTTGGTGCGGTACTCGGTCTTCATGCGGTCGCGCAGCACCGCCTGGGCGGCGGCGTCGAGCTCGGCAAAGGGCTTGCCGTGCGCACGCTCGGCGGCGACGTCAAGCCAGTTGAGCAGCTCGCGGTGCAACCAGTCGGCCGTCCAGTCGGGCGCCTGGTAGGCGCCGTGGCCCCAGATGGAGCCCAGCTGCATGCCGCCCACCGATTGCCAGGCGGTCTGGCCGTCGAGGATGCTGTCGTGGGTGAAAAGCACTTCACCCCCTGCCGTGGCGAATTTCGCGGGGATGGGCGGCGCGGTGCGGTAGACCTCGGCGCCGTAGTAGCCCAGCAGGCTGAAGGTGACGATGAGCACGCCGATCAGCGTGAACCAGAGCTTGCGGTAGTTACCCATGGCGGGCCTCCTGCTTCAACAGAACAACAACGGGGCGGCGCCAGCGTGCGCTGGCGGCGTGGGGTCGGGGTCTTGTGGTCATGGCTTTTTGGAACAAGTGAATCGGTGTCACTGCCCACATCGCAAGCGCCGGGCCAGGGCTGCAGGCCTATAAAATCAACCACTTACACCGGTCATGGTTTTTTTGACCCTTCTCAAATGGGGTTTAATTCACCCATTGAAGGTAAGTATCACCATGGACCATAGCCCCCTGCTGGCCGACCTGGCCACCGACCTGCCCCAGGCTGTGCGCCTGCAGCGGCTGGCGGACCACCTGCGCACCCGCTTTCACTGCGGCGCCGTGGCCCTGCTGCAGCTGGAAGAAGACCACCTGCGCCCCGTGGCCGTGGAGGGTCTGGTGCGCGAGGCGCTGGGCCGGCGCTTCGTGGTCAGCCAGCACCCCCGGCTCGCGGCCATCCTGGCGCGGCGCGAGGTGACCTGTTTCGACCACGACAGCACCCTGCCCGACCCCTACGACGGCCTGCTCGACACCCTGGTGGGCGAGCCCCTGCCCGTGCACGACTGCATGGGCGTGAGCCTGTGGGTGGACGGCCAGCCCTGGGGCGTGCTGACGCTGGACGCACTGCAGACCGGCACCTTCGGCGAGGCCGCACGCGCCGCGCTGGCCGACTGCAAGGTGCTGGTGGAGGCGGCCGTGCGCATCTCGCGGCTGGAGCGCGAGGTGCAGGCGCTGCGCAGCGCCCCCCACACCCGCAGCGCCGACGACGAGCGCACCACCCGCGCAAGCGATGGCGACATGGAGATCGTTGGCCAGAGCGAGCCCCTGCTGCGCCTGCTGCACGAGCTGGAGGTAGTGGCGGGCTCGGACCTGCCGGTGCTGCTGCTGGGCGAAACCGGCGTGGGCAAGGAGCTGTTCGCGCGCCTGCTGCACCGCCAGTCCACGCGCCGCACCAAGCCCCTGGTGCACGTGAACTGCGCGGCGCTGCCCGAGTCTCTGGCCGAGAGCGAACTCTTCGGCCACGTGCGCGGCGCGTTCTCCGGCGCAGTGGCCGATCGGCCCGGGCGCTTCGAGGCCGCCGAGGGCGGCACGCTGTTCCTGGATGAGGTGGGCGAGCTGCCGCTGGCCGTGCAGGCCAAGCTGCTGCGCACGCTGCAGAACGGCGAGATCCAGCGCCTGGGCGCCGACCGCCCGCGCCGCGTGGACGTGCGCGTGATCGCCGCCACCAACCGCAACCTGCGCGAGCAGGTGCGCGACGGCGCGTTCCGCGCCGACCTGTACCACCGGCTGTCGGTGTACCCCGTGCCCATCCCGCCGCTGCGCGAACGGGGCAACGATGTGCTGCTGCTGGCGGGCCGCTTTCTGGAACTGAACCGCGCGCGCCTGGGCCTGCGCAGCCTGCGGCTGTCGGCCAGCGCACAGGACGCCCTGCGCCGCTACCCCTGGCCCGGCAACATCCGCGAGCTGGAGCACGTGGTCAGCCGCGCGGCGCTCAAGGCCCTGAGCCGGGGCGTGAGCCGCGCGGACATCGTGACGCTGGAGCCCGCGCTGCTCGACCTGGACGCCAACGCCGCCAGCGTGGCCCACGCCCCCCTGGATGCCGGTGCCCCCGCTGTGGCCACCACGCCGCCCACCCCCACCACCGCCGAAGGCCCGCTGCGCGACGCCGTGGATGCCTGCCAGCGGCACGCCATCACGCAGGCCCTGGCGCGCCACCAGGGCAACTGGGCCCAGGCGGCGCGTGCGCTGGAGGTGGACGCGAGCAACCTGCACAAGCTGGCGCGCAGGCTGGGCATCAAGTAGAGCTTCCATTTTGATAGCATTCAGCGCTTATCCCTCAAGCGCTGGCGGCCATTTTCTTCCCATGTCCATGCCGGGGGGCCTGCGGCACGCGGGCCTGCGCCACAATGGCGCCATGCTGACCCTCCAAGACATCCGAGACGCCGCCACCCGCCTGCAGGGCCAGGTGCTGGACACCCCCTGTGTGGAATCCAAGACGCTCTCGCAGATCGTGGGCGCGCAGGTATTCCTCAAGTTCGAGAACCTGCAGTTCACGGCCTCGTTCAAGGAGCGGGGCGCCTGCAACCGGCTCACCTTGCTGGTCGACGCGGAACGTGCCCGCGGCGCGGCGCCCGGAACGACGCCGGGTGTGGTGGCCATGAGCGCGGGCAACCATGCCCAGGGCGTGGCCTACCACGCGCAGCGCCTGGGCCTGCGCGCGGTGATCGTGATGCCGCGCTTCACGCCCGGCGTGAAGGTGGAGCGCACCCGCGGCTTCGGCGCCGAGGTGGTGCTGCACGGCGACACGCTCGAAGAAGCCCGGGCCCACGCCTACGGGCTGGCCGATGCGCAGGGGCTGACGTTCGTGCACCCCTACGACGACGAAGCCATTGCCGCGGGCCAGGGCACGGTCGCGCTGGAGATGCTCGCCGCCCAGCCCGATCTGGACATGCTGGTCGTCGCCATCGGCGGGGGCGGGCTGATCGCCGGCATGGCTACGGCGGCCAAGGCGCTCAAGCCCGGCATCGAGATCGTGGGCGTGCAGGCGGCGCGCTTTCCGTCGATGGTCAACGCCGTGCGGCACACGCAGCACCCCATGGGCACCTCGACCATCGCCGAGGGCATTGCCGTGGGCACCCCGGGCAAGATCACCCAGGAGGTGGTGCAGCGCCTGGTGGACGACCTGGTGCTGGTGGACGAAGGCGATATCGAGCAGGCCGTGCTGATGCTGCTGGAGATCGAAAAGACCCTGGTCGAGGGCGCGGGCGCCGCGGCCCTGGCGGCGCTGGTGCGCCACCCCGCCCGCTTCAGGGGCAAGCGCGTGGGGCTGGTGCTCTCGGGGGGCAACATCGATCCGCTGCTGCTGGCCGCCATCATCGAGCGCGGCATGGTGCGCTCGGGCCGGCTGGCGCGCATCAAGGTCAGCGCGCGCGACGTGCCGGGCGTGCTCGCGCGCATCACCGCCACCGTGGCCGACGCGGGCGCGAACATCGAGGAAGTGCACCACCAGCGCGCGTTCACCATGCTGGCCGCGCAGAACGTGGAGATCGAGCTGGTCCTGCAGACAAGGAGCAAGGCGCACGTGGACGAGGTGCTGGGCAAGCTGCGTTCGGCGGGCATGGAGGCCGACCTGATCTGACCCCCGGCACGGGGTTTTCAGCCCCGTGCACGCCGGCGCGGCTAGAATTGCGCAAGTTTTAAGCATCTGGAGCCCACACCATGTCCGACCACCACACTACGCACGCCCCCGAATCGCTCCCGCACGATCCTGTGGAAAACGTGGTTCACGTGATTCCCGTGGTGCTGCCCGTGGTCGGCGGCATCATGATGTTCCTGCTGGCCTTCATCGCCGTGTACATGGCCTGATCGATTGCCCTGGCACCGCCACAAGCCCCGCTGCGCGGGGCTTTTTTTCGCCTTGCACCACCCCCGTCACCAGGAGACCCCATGAGACCCGGACACGCCCTCGTCCTTTTTTCCGGTGGCCAGGACTCCACCACCTGCCTGGCCTGGGCGCTCACGCAGTTCGAGCGCGTGGAAACCATCGGCTTCGATTACGGCCAGCGCCACCATGTGGAGCTGCAGGCCCGGCAGGCCGTGCTGGCGGCCCTGCGGTCCCGCTTCGGGCCATGGCGTGACCGGCTCGGCGACGACCACATGATCGACCTGGCCGTGCTGGGCCGCATCAGCGACACGGCGCTGACCAGCGACGCCGAGATCCAGATGACCGCCGCCGGCCTGCCCAACACCTTCGTGCCGGGGCGCAACCTGCTGTTCTTCAACCTGGCCGCCGCCGTGGGCTACCGGCGCCGGCTGCACACGCTGGTGGGCGGCATGTGCGAAACCGACTTCTCGGGCTACCCCGACTGCCGCGACGACACGCTCAAGGCGCTGCAGGTCGCCGTGTCGCTGGGCATGGGACAGCGCTTCACGTTCGAGACGCCGCTCATGTGGCTGGACAAGGCCGCCACCTGGGAGCTGGCCCGCACCCTGGGCGGCGACGCGCTGGTGGATCTCATCATCACCGAGTCGCACACCTGCTACCACGGGGTGCGCGACACGCTGCATGCCTGGGGCTACGGCTGCGGCACCTGCCCGGCGTGCGAGTTGCGCAAGGCGGGCCATGCGCGGTGGCAGGCCGGCCAGACAGGCCAGCCCAGCACCTGAAGGGCGGGACAGAGCGGGACTGGGCGGATTGTGATGCATAACCTCATGCATCTTTTGCATGGTTTTAGCCCCAGTCTGACAGACAAGCGGTCGGCAGATTCATAAAATTGACACCCCAGCCGACCCGCGGAATCCGTGGAAATAGCCTCCACCCCGTGGGGCTGATCCACGCTCCCGCCCGCCGACTGAGCACGAAAGCCGTTTTTTCAAAGGCAGCGCTCAGCATCGCAACTGCGCCAGGCCTTGCCGCGATCCACCGGGTCCGCTTCCTTTGAAAAAACTGTTTTTCAACTTAGGAAGCTCCCGATGAACGCACCCACCATGCAGGGCCTGAATCTCAACGCCCCCGCTTACGTCAAGAACGCCCGGCTGCTCGCCTGGGTGGCCGACATGGCCGCCCTGTGCAAGCCCGACACCATCTACTGGTGCGACGGCAGCAAGGAAGAGTACGACCGCCTGTGCCAGCAACTGGTCGACGCCGGCACCTTCAAGAAGCTCAACCCCGCCAAGCGCCCCGGCAGCTTCCTGGCCTGGTCCGACCCGTCGGACGTGGCCCGCGTGGAAGACCGCACCTACATCTGCTCGGCCGCCAAGGAAGACGCAGGCCCCACCAACAACTGGATGGCCCCCGCTGAAATGCGTGCCACGCTGCAGCCCCTGTTCGACGGCTGCATGAAGGGCCGCACCATGTACGTGGTGCCCTTCAGCATGGGCCCCCTGGGCAGCCACATCGCCCACATCGGCGTGGAGCTGACCGACAGCGCCTACGTGGCCGTGAACCAGCGCCTCATGACCCGCATGGGCAAGGCCGTGTACGACGTGCTGGGCGTGGAAGGCGAGTTCGTGCCCTGCATGCACACCGTGGGCGCCCCCCTGGCCGAAGGTGAAAAGGACACGACCAGCTGGCCCTGCAATCCCAAGGTCAAGTACATCGTGCACTACCCCGAAACGCGCGAGATCTGGTCGTACGGCTCGGGCTACGGCGGCAACGCGCTGCTGGGCAAGAAGTGCCTGGCCCTGCGCATCGCGTCGACCATGGGCCGCGACCAGGGCTGGCTGGCCGAGCACATGCTCATCCTGGGCGTGACCAACCCCGCCGGCAAGAAGTACCACGTGGCCGCCGCCTTCCCCAGCGCCTGCGGCAAGACCAACTTCTCGATGCTGGTGCCGCCCGAAGCAGGCTTTGCCGGCTGGAAGGTCACCACCATCGGTGACGACATCGCCTGGATCAAGCCCCATGCCGACGGCAAGATGTATGCCATCAACCCTGAAGCCGGCTACTTTGGCGTGGCCCCCGGCACCAACATGCACACCAACCCCAACTGCATGAAGAGCCTGGACAAGGACGTGATCTTCACCAACGTGGCCCTGACCGACGACGGCGACGTGTGGTGGGAAGGCATGGAAAAGGACACCGGCAAGCTCCCGGACCACCTGATCGACTGGCAAGGCAAGGACTGGACGCCCCAGATCGCCAAGGAAACCGGCGCCAAGGCGGCCCACCCCAACTCGCGCTTCACGGTGGCCGCCACCAACAACCCGGCGCTCGATGCGCAGTGGGACGACGCCAACGGCGTGGCGATCGACGCCTTCATCTTCGGCGGCCGCCGCTCCACTACCGTGCCCTTGGTGACGGAAGCCCGCACCTGGACGGAAGGCGTGTACATGGCCGCGACCATGGGCTCGGAGACCACCGCCGCCGCCTTCGGCGCCCAGGGCGTGGTGCGCCGCGACCCCTTCGCCATGCTGCCGTTCTGCGGCTACAACATGAGCGACTACTTCCAGCACTGGCTGAACATGGAAGGCAAGATCGCCGCCACCGGCAAGGCGGTGCCCAAGGTCTTCTGCGTGAACTGGTTCCGCAAGGACGAGGCCGGCAAGTTCGTCTGGCCCGGCTACGGCGACAACATGCGCGTGCTCAAGTGGATGATCGACCGCATCGAAGGCCAGGCCCAAGGCCAGGAAACCATGTTCGGCGTGGCGCCCCAGTACGCCGAGATCAACTGGACGGGCCTGGATTTCAGCGCCCAGAAGTTCGACGCCGTGACCAGCATCGACAAGGCGGCCTGGGCCGATGAGTTCAAGCTGCACGATGCCCACTTCGAGCAACTGGCCTACCACCTGCCCACGGCCCTGCTGGATACCAAGGCCCTGCTGGAAAAACGCCTGGCTGCATAAAACCCTGTTCTTCCCAGTCCGAGAAACCGCCCCTTCTGCCGAACGGGCGGTTTTTTCATGGGCCGGCGCCAGGGGGAAGACAGGCCAGGCGCAGGACAGCCGGCCCATGAAAAAAGCCGTGGCGAGCGTTCGCCACGGCTTCAAGGGGATCGGGACGGCCGCGCCGGCCGCGCAGCGCGGTCTCAGTAGTACGTGCGGATATCGTTCACCGTGGGGATGCCCATTGCATGGTTCAGTTCAGCCATGATGCGGGGATCCTTCATGGCGACTTGCCAGGTGCGCTCGTCGTCCGCGGCGCGGCGGCGGTTTTCCGCCCAGGCGCGGCCTGCCACGCGCAGAGCGGCGCCAGCACGGCGTGCCGGGGCGGTCAGCAGGGCCAGGGCGGCGAACGCCACCAGCCACAGCACCATCCACGCGGCCAGCAGGTGGCCTTCGCTCCAGGTGTCGATGACCTGGTTGGCCACGACCAGCAGTGCCGACACGACGGCCGCGAGCAGCAGGGTGGCGGCACCACGGGCGCCGTCAAAGTTGGCGGCCACGCTCTTCAGAGCGGCGGCGGCGTTTTCGGCGCGGACCACGCCGGGGTGTTCAGTGGGGTAGTCAACGTGTGCAAAGCTGGTCATTTCGGTTTCCCTTTTCTAACGCTTGTGGCGAGATTGCCGGGCGATGGGGTGATATTAGGGTTTACCCTTTGCATGTTCAAGTTTATATTTTGAATCATTGATATTCATAATGGTGATGAATTGCCATGACACCCTTGAACTTCCGCTCGCTGGACCTGAATCTGTTGCGCGTCTTCGACGAGGTGATGGCCGAGCGCAGCCTCACGCGCGCGGCGCACAAGCTGTCCATCACCCAGCCCGCCGTGAGCAATGCCATGCGCCGGCTGCGCGACGTGCTGGGGGATGAACTGGTGGTGCGCAGCGGCCAGGGGGTCGAGCCCACGCCCCGCGCCTTGGCGCTGTGGCCCCCCGTGCGCGAGGCCCTGGCCCATCTGCAGGACTCCCTGGCGCCGGGGCGCTTCGAGCCCGCCACGGCCGAGTCCACCTTTGTGCTGGCCATGGCCGATGCCACGGCGGCCACGCTGGTTCCCGCCCTCGTGGAGATCATCGAGCGCGAGGCCCCCGGCATTTCGATCCGGGTGCTGCCCCTGACCACCCGCGACCCCCGACGCCTGCTCGACGAGGAAGCCGCCGACATGGCGGTGGGCTACTTTCCGGCCGTGCTGGCGGACCTCACGGCACGCGCGCAGTCGGGCGGGGCGGTCGCGTTCGAGAGCCGCCGCCTCTACGACGGGGAATACGTGTGCGTGATGCGCCAGGGCCACCCGCTGGCGGACGCGCCGCTCACCCTGGACGCCTATTGCGCTGCCCGGCACATGCTGGTGAGCTTTTCCGGCCGCCCTTTCGGTTTCATCGACGAGGCGCTGGCCTCCCTGGGCCGCGAGCGCAAGGTGGTGATCACGGTCAACCAGTTCTTCACCGCCGGGCGCGTGGTGTCGGGTTCGGACCTGCTGACGGTGCTGCCGCGCCACTTCGTGCCCGTCACGGGCATCTCCGACGCGCTGGTGCAACGGGCCCTGCCGCTGGACGTCCCGCCCGTGCACGTCGATGCCCTGTGGCGCCGCCGCGGCCCGCAGCAGGCGGCGATGACCTGGCTGCTGCACGCCCTGGCGCGCTCGGCGCGCCGCACCTTTCCCGAACCGTGAGGCCCGGGCGCGGGCATCCCGCCCACCCACCCCAGCGCGGCCTGCCGCGGCAGTGCCTTGCGGCGGGATCTGGCGCATTTCGGGGTGCCGCCAGGGCATTCGCTTCGCCCCTTCCCACCCCGAGCCCGTAGACTGCGCGCTCCATGAACATCCAGCTGCTGTCCGATCTGCACCTTGAGGCGCACCCCCATTTCATCCCCGAACCGGCCCCCGGCGCCGATGTGCTGGTGCTTGCGGGGGACGTGGGCTCCTACCAGCAGGGCTCGCTGCTGCAGGACGATGACTTCGGCCTCGCCCGGTTCTCGCCCCTGGCCCCGTACGCGGGCTGGCCCACGCCGGTGCTCTTCGTGCCCGGCAACCACGAATACGACGCGCAGGATTTCGATGCGGCCCACCAGCGGCTGCGCAGGACCTGCGAACGGCTGGGGATCACCTGGCTGGAGCGGGAGGTGGTCACTCTTCAAGGTGTCCGCTTCGTGGGCACCACGCTCTGGAGCGATTTCGACGCTTTGGCGGACCACGAAGGCACCACCGACCTGGTCAGGCGCCTGAAGCTGCGCGACAAGGCTTTCCGGGCGGCGAATTTCTATCTGCGCAAGACGGGCGGCACCCGCCATGCGCAGCCATTCCTCGCGGAGGCCGTGCGCGACCAGGCCCTGGCCTGCCAGCAGTGGCTGGCCGACGCGCTCGCGGTCCCGTTCGACGGGCCCACGGTCGTGGCCACGCACTTCGCGCCCAGCCTGCGCAGTGCCGACCCGCGCTACGGCATGGTGCCGGGCACGGCGGGCTTCTGCAACGCGCTGGACGCCCTGCTGCCCCGCGCGCAGCTGTGGCTGCACGGGCACCTGCATGCCCCGAGCGACTACACGGCACGGGGCCTGCGCGAGGACGGCACGCCGTGGCAGTGCCGCGTCGTGGCCAATCCGCTGGGTTATGCGCGCAAGGGCGAGCAGGCGGCGTTCCAGGCGCAGTGCTGCATCACCTTATGATCGGTGCACGGGGCCCTGCCGCCCCGCAGTGCAGAGGAAAAAACATGACCCAGGTCAAGACAACAGAAGTCCGCGCACGTTAGTCTGACCCATTCCTTTTCGGAGAACACCATGAACATCCTGCTTGCTGTCGACGGCAGCGCCTACACCAAGAAAATGCTGGCTTACCTGGCCACCCACGAAGAACTGCTGGGGGGCAACCACCAGTACACGGTGCTCACCGTGCAGGCCCCGCTGCCCGCGCGTGCCCGCGCGGCCCTGGGCAAGGAAGTCGTGGAGAACTACCACGCCGAAGAAGCCGAGAAAATCCTGGCGCCCGTGTGCAAGTTTCTCGCGCGCCACGGTGTGGAGGCCAAGCGCAGCGTCAAGGTCGGCACGGTGGGCGAGAACATCGCCAAGGTGGCCGACAGCGGCAAGTTCGACCTGCTGGTGATGGGCTCCCACGGCCACGGGGCCCTGGCCACCCTGGTCATGGGTTCGGTCACCACGCAGGTGCTGGCCCACAGCAAGGTGCCCGTACTGCTCGTGCGCTGAGCCCCGCCGCCCGGCGCAGGCCGCGCCCTGCCTCGGCAGGGTTTTTCGCCCGCAAGACAAGAAAGCCCGGCATGCCGGGCTTTCTTGCGAGGTGCGAAACGCCGGAACGGGCTGCCGCTACCGCGCAGCCAGCCCGTCGAAACAGGTGCGCACCACCAGATCCACGATCTGCGCATCCGAATACTGGCCGCCTTCCTTGAGGAAGCTCACCACCGGGTCACAGGCCCGCGCATACAAGGTGTACAGCACCACCAGCGGTGGCAGCGTGGGGTTGATCACGCCCTCGGCCTGGGCCTGGGTGATCCATTCGCCGATCTGGTCGCTCACCGCCACCAGGCCGTTGAGATAGTCCTTGTTGGCCATGAGCACCGCGCGCAGCGTGGAGTTGCGGCTGGGCAGCAGCGGCATTTCATTGCTCAGCAGGCGCTCCAGCGACCAGCGCACCAGCGCATGGAGCTTTTCGAGGGGTGGCGTTTCGGCGGGCAAGTCCGCCAGATAGGCCCGCACCCGCGCCAGGATCTGCACCATGGCGGCGCTGCACAGCTCTTCCTTGCTGCAAAAGTGCTTGTACAGGCTGGCCTTGGCAATGCCCACGGCGTTGGCCACATCGTCCATGGTCATGGCGTCGAAGGCCTTTTCGCCCAGGAGCTGGCAGGTGGACTGGAGGATGGCATCCTCGCGCGCCTGGTGCATCTGCTCCTTGAACGAGGCTTTGGGGGGCTGCGTTTGCATGGCGTCCATTTTATACATCACAGTAAAAAAATAAATGACCAAGTTGCAATGCAACTACGTCGTTCACGTTTTCTCCAGCAGGAATCGTGCCGCGGGCCTGGGCGCGAGGGCGGGCAATCTGCGCTGGTGCACTGCAGCACCCGCCCCCATAATCGCGCCGCCATGTCCACGCCGCACGCCCTGCCATCGACAGTTTTCACCACCGACCAGGGTTCCGGCGAAGAGCGCTTCGAGGCCTGGCGCAGCAGCATTTCGGTGGTCTTCGATGTCGCGCCGCTGGACCGCGATCCGCTGGAGAGCTTCAGTGCATCGGTCACCGCCAGCCACCTGGGCGCCCTGCTGGTGGGCGACCTGCGCTTTGGCCGGCAGCAGTTCTCGCGCGGTACGCCGCGCGTGGCGCGCGACGGGGTCAACCACTACCTGGTGCAGTGGTACCGCAGCGGCGGGTTCGTGGGCCAGCACGACGACGGCGTGGACATGCAGGTGCGCGCGGGCGACATCACCGTGTTCGACCTCGGCCGCACGCAGCGCACCTACGCCAGCCCCTCGCACGTCCTGTCCATCGTCGTGCCCCGCGAGATCGCCGACGAGGCCTTTTGCAGCCCCTCGGCCGACCTGCACGGCACGGTGCTGCGCGGCCACACGGCGCTGGGCGGGCTGCTCAGCGACTACCTGCAGTCGCTGCATCGGCGGCTGCCCACCGTCACCCTCCCCGAGGCGCCCGCCGTGGTGCAGGCCACCACGCAGATGCTGGCGGCCTGCCTGCGCCCGGGCCGCGACACCCTCGCCCAGGCGGAACCACAGATCCAGGGTGTCACCCTCGGACGCATCCAGCAATACATCGCGCAGCACCTGGGGGCCCCGCTCAGCCCCGAGCTGCTGAGCCGCACGTTCGGCGTCTCGCGCAGCATGCTGTACCGGCTGTTCGAGCCGCTGGGCGGCGTGGCGCACTACGTGCAGCAGCAGCGCCTGGCCCGGGCGTTCCACGCGCTGGCCAACCCGGCCAACCGCCGGCTGCGGGTGGGCGAGATCGCCACGCGCGCCGGGTTCACCAGCGAGGCGCATTTCAGCCGCGCCTTTCGCACGACCTTTGGCCTCACGCCCAGCGACGTGCGTGCCATGGGGCGCGGCTGGCAAGCGCCCCGCAAGGGCCCGGACGGCGCCAGCGGGCAGACCACCGCCGAATACGCGGACTGGCTGCGCGGCTTGAGGGTGTAGCACCCGCTTTTGCCGATCCCTCGGCGGCACGGGCAGTCAAGCGCCCTGAAACGCACAGTCAAGCCGCGGCGTGAATGCTGCCTAGCATGCGCGGCAGCCCTCCTTCGCTTCTTCTCCGTGCGCGCCACCATGTTCCTTGTCCGCGGCATCGCCGCCGCCCTTTTCGCGGCCAACCAACCGGCGCAGCGTGGGCTTGGCCTTGACCGACGGCGGCCCGGGTCCCGTCGCAGGGCTCGCGCGTCACTCCCAAAACAATAGCTACTCACCCTTTTAAAACAAGCGCTACAAGGCAATTTCATGCAAAAAAACCATCCCTCCCGTCACCCCGCAACCGCCCCACGCATCGCCCTGCTGTGGGCCGCCGCCGCTGCAGCCCCCGCCGCCTGGGCCCAGGGCGCGCCCGTGGGCGCGGTGGCCTATGCCCCGCTGGCGGCCCCGGCCGCCGTGCCCACGCTGTCGCAATGGGGGCTGCTGGTGCTGGTGCTGCTCCTGGCCGCCGCGGCCCGCCACCTGCTGCGCCACGCGGGGCACGGCGTGGTCCGCGCCATCGTGCCGGGGCTGCTGACCTGCGCGGCGCTGCTGTGCATGCCGTGGGGCGGACAGGCGATCGCGGTGCCCTCCAGCGATGTCCCGCTGGACAACCCGGCGGGGGGCGTGGCCGACATTCCCGACCACCCCGACCTGGAACGTGCATTCGCCGACTACCTGCACGCCTACGAGGTGCGCAACACCACGGACCGCCCCCAGCGGATCACCGCCGTGGGCGTGACCGCCGCGCACCGCATCCAGGGCCCGGGTGATGAGACCCGATGCACCGTGGGGCAGACGCTGGCACCCATGGCCTCGTGCCATCTCGTGGTGGGCCGGCCGCACTGAACGCAGCCGCCGCCCCGGCTAGGCCGCCGGCGCCTCGAGCGTGCGGGCGGCCGTGGCCGTGAGCGCGGCCGTGAGCGCGTCCAGCACCGCCGACTCCAGGTTCCAGCAGTGCCAGTACAGCTGGATCGGCAGCCTGCGGCCGGGCGCCAGGTCCACCATGCTGCCGTCGGCGATGGGCCCGCGCGCCAGCAGCTCGGGCACCACGCCCACCGCCCAGCCGGCGGCCACGGCGCGCATCTGCGCCTCCGACCCGGGCACGAACAGGTGGTTGAGCGCCACGCGCTTGAGGCCGAAGGCACGGGCCACGAATTCGGCGGCCATGTCGTCCTTGCGGTTGAACGACAGGAACGGCACTTCGCGGAAGTTGTGCGGCGTGAGCCCCTGGGGCAGGTGCTGCTGCGCATAGGGCGCAGACGCCACCGCCACGTAGTGCATGGCGCCCAGAGGCACCATCTTGCAGCCGCGCAGGGCCTGCTTGAGCGTGGTCACGCAGCCCAGCACCTGGCCGGAGCGCAGCCATTCCTGGGTGAAGTCCTGGTCGTCCACGATGATTTCGAGCGGCAGGCGCTGGCGCACCAGGTCGTGCAGCGCGCCCATGGCCCAGGTGGCGATGCTGTCGGCATTGATGGCGATCGAGATGCGTTCGTCCTCACGCGTGCCGCCGGGGGCGCTGGGCGCGAGTTCGTGCAGGTCGCGCTCCAGGTCGGCGCGCAGCAGTCGCAGCTGCTTGGTGTGCTTGAGCAGCAACTGCCCCGCCGAGGTGGGCCGCAGCGGACGGCTGCGCACGATGAGCACCGAGCCCACCTGCGCCTCCAGCGCGCGCAGGCGCTGCGACACCGCCGACTGCGTGACATTCAGGCGCTGTGCGGCGCGTTCGAAGCCGCCTTCCTCGACGATGGCGGCAAGGCATTCCAGGGCTGCGGGGTCGTAGGTGCTCATGGGGTCTTCCGGGGGGCTGAAAAGGGCGTGGCCAGGGTTGCTTTATTAGGTGGACTGATGTTTTTGCATCAAGTTTAATTTTGCTTTTAGTCCAACGCAATGTCGCGCACACTGCGCCCCATGAAAACCATCATCCTGGGCGCCGGCATCATCGGCATCAGCACCGCGTGGCACCTGCTCGAACGCGGCCACGAGGTCATCGTGGTCGACCGCCAGCCCGATGCGGCGCTCGAAACCAGCTTTGCCAACGCGGCGCAGATCTCGGTGAGCTACTGCGAGCCCTGGGCCAACCGCGAGGCACCGCTCAAGGCGCTCAAGTGGATGTTCGACAAAGAGGCGCCGCTGCTGTTCCGCCCCCAGATGGACTGGCAGCAATGGCGCTGGGGCCTGCAGTTCCTGGCGCAGTGCAACGACGCGGCGTTCGAGCGCAACGTGCAGCAGATCGTGGCGCTGGGCGCCTACAGCCATGCCGCGCTCAAGGACCTTGTGACCACCACGGGCATTGAGTACAACCGGCTCGAACGCGGCATCGCCCACTTCTACACCGACCAGAAGTCCTTCGACGCCGCGGGCCATGCGGTGGAGCTCATGCGCAAGCACGGCGTGCAACGGCGCCTGGTGAGCCGCGACGAACTGCTGCAGATCGAGCCCGCGTTCAAGGCCTACGGCGACAAGATCACCGGCGGCACCTACACCAGCACCGACGAGAGCGGCGACGCGCGCGTGTTCACGCAGGAACTCGCCCGCCGCTGCATGGCGCGCGGCGCGCAGTTCCTCTATGGCCACGACGTGCTGCGCCTGAACAAGATCGGCAACGCTATTGATTCGGTAGCTGTCATGGCACGCCAGTCCAGCGGCGGGGGCAAAAAAGACTTCATCCTGAAGGCCGACGCCGTGGTCGTGGCCTGCGGCTCCTACAGCGCGCCGCTGTTGCGCAGCGTGGGCGTGGACCTGCCGATCTACCCTGGCAAGGGCTACAGCGCCACGTTCCCGCTGCTCAAGCCCGAGGGCGCGCCCATGGTCTCCACCATCGACGACGGCAAGAAGATCGCCATGAGCCGCCTGGGCAACCACCTGCGCGTGGCGGGCACCATCGAACTCAACGGCTGGGACCTGACGCTGGACAGCACACTGGCCCGCGCACGCTGCCACATGCTGTCGCGCCGCATCGAGGCCATCCTGCCCGGCGTGTGCGACACCCGCACGCCCGAAGAAGGCGGCGACCCGCAGTACTGGACCGGCCTGCGCCCGGCCACGCCCACCAACATCCCGTTCATCGGGCAGACCCGCGTGGGCAAGCTGTGGGTGAATGCGGGCCACGGCACGCTGGGCTGGACGCACGGCGCGGGCTCGGGCAAGGCGCTGGCCGAGCTCATCAGCGGCGAACAGCCCGCGATGAACTTCGGCTTCCTGGGCGACGAACGCGTGCGCGCGCCCCGGGCCGTCGCCACGGCCTGAAGCCACTGCCAGCAGACACGGGCCGGGGCCGTTACGATCCCGTCCATGCCTGCACCGCACTACCTCTTTCTCACCACGTCCACCCGCGAGCCGGGCCACACCGGCAACACCGAGTGGCTCGCGCGCCAGGCGGCCGCCGCGCTGCCCCCGGGCACCGCGCAAACCTGGCACCACCTGGCCCGCATGGACCTGCCGCCCTTCGTGGACCAGCGCCACACCTCGGGCACCTATGCGCCGCCCGAAGGCGACATGAAGACGCTGCTGGACGCCACGCTGGCGGCCACGCACATCGTGTTCGTGGCGCCGGTCTACTGGTACAGCATTCCCTCGCCGCTCAAGACCTACCTGGACCACTGGAGCGCCTGGATGCGCGTGCCCGGCCTGGCCTTCAAGGAGCCCATGGGCGCGAAGACCCTGGCGCTCATCACCACCAGCGGCGACCGCGCCAAGGCCCAGCCCATGATCGACTCCGTGGAGCTGTGCGCCCGGTTCCTGTCGATGGCCTGGGGCGGCGCGCTCTGGGGCAAGGGCGGGCCGCCGGGGGCGGTGCAGGCCGACGCGCAGGCGCTGGCTGCGGCGCCGGACTTCTTGCTGGCGTAGCTAACCACAACGCCGTGCCGGCACGGCCCAGGGTGAGGCTGCTGCGGTCGCGGTGGGTGTGGCTTTCGCCACAGGGGCCGGGCCGCCGGCGAGAACAGCTAGGGCTGCCGGCTCCGGGCCAGCGCCACGATGGCGCCAATGGCGCCGCGCGCCTGGGGGCTGTTGTGCCAGCAGGTGGACCTCATCATCTCCGAGATGGTTCTGGTCACCGCGGCCACATCCGCGTCGACCAGTTCGGCCAGCGCCGAAAACCCGACCTGCTCCAGGCGCGCAATCACGGTGGCCCCCACGTCGTGCAGGGCCAGCATTTGCTCTTTTTCAGCGGCAGAAAAACCCATGTCACCCCACTGTGGGCATTGCAACGAGGGAGACTGTATCCGCCTGCCCGAGCGCCATCAGGTTCGCCAGGCTCTGGCGGCCCGCAGATCCATCCGGCACCGGGGCGTGCGCGGCGTCTCCCATGGCTGGGGCGCCGGCGCCCGGCGCGCCTTTCCACTTCGCTGTGCCGGCGGCATTGGCCTGCATCATGGGCAGCTCCCTCTCAAGAATGATGCACACGAGGCTATTGCCGGGCTGCTGACAACGTCGTGTCAGGAGCCCAGCCCCATCCGCTGCACCAGAATCCCCAGCCATTCGTGCAGCGCCAGGCTGCTGTCGGCCAGCGCGGAGGCGCGCGGCAACACCCGGTACAGCTTGCGGGCCTGCCCGCCCTTGAAGCCCATGGGCGCGGGCAGCACCTGCAGCCCCGCGCGCTCAAAGGCCCCGGCCGCGCGCACCATGTGCCAGCCGTGGGTGACCAGGGCTATGCGCTCGATGCCCGCGGCCTTGAGCAGCGCGGCGGATTTCTCGGCATTGCTGCGGGTGTCGAGCGACTCCACCTCCGTCCAGCGCACCCGCCCTTTGAACTCGCGCTCCACCACGTCCTTCATGACCAGCGCCTCGGCCCGCGTGCCGCCGGTGGAGCCGCCCGTCGCCAGGATGGGCAAGCCCGCCTGCTGCTGCAAGTACACGGCGTAGCGCACCCGCTCACGCGCGCCCCGGCTGAGCACGTCCACGCCGTATTCAGGCGCCACCGTGTCGGCGCCGCCGCCCAGCACTACGATGACCTGCACTTTTAACGAAGGCAACTCCTTGGGGACGACCGCCGGATAGCGCTCTAGGCTGCGCACCAGCGCGTCCGACACCGGTGGCCAGGACAGCACCAGCACCGACAGCAGCGACAGCACCACCACCGTGATGCCCGTGCGGCGGTGGTAGCGCGCGATCCACAGCCCCACCAGCGCCAGCAGGATGCTGGACACCGGGGGCAACAGCAGCGCAGACAGTATTTTCTTCAGGGCAAACCACATGGCAACAGAAGGAGAAAGGGAAGGAGCAATCAGGCCTGCACGAGCCCGCCCGGCGGCGCCAGGGCATGGCGGGGGAAAAAATGCACCGCTTGGACGGCCGAACCATCGGCCCTGCGGGATGGGGCAAGCTCAGTGCAGCACCCGCCGCTGCGCCAGAAAGTCCAGCAGCGCGGCATCGAAACCCTCGGGGTCCTCCAGCTGGGGCCAGTGCCCGACATGGGGCAGCATCAGGGTCTGCGCATCGGGCAGCACCTGGGCCAGCGCCTCCAGGGCCACGGGGGGTGTGCAGCGGTCCAGCGCGCCCCCCACCAGCAGCGTGGGCATGGCCAGGTGGGCCAGCGCGGCAGCCCCGCGATCAAACGTGGGCAAGGCCTCCAGCGCGCGCCGGTAGGCCCCCGGGTACACCTGGGCCAGCGCATGGCTGGCCAGCCGCACCCCTTCGGGCAGGGCGCCGGTACCGATGAACTGGGGTACCAGCGTCTGCGCCAGCGCCTCCATGCCGCCACCGCCATCCAGCGCTTTCAGGGCGCGCAGCCGGGGCGCCACCCAGTCTTCCACCGCCTGCGCATCGAGCGCCGGCCCGCCCGCGCACAGCACGAGGCGCCGCACCTGCGATGGGCCGCGCACGGCGGCCTCCAGCGCCACCATGGCGCCCATGCCGTGCCCCACCAGCGTGACCGGGCCACCCCGCAGGGCGTCGATCAGGGCCAGGCAGCTCTGCGCCAGCGCCTTGAAGGTGTAGGGCTCCACGGGCGCGCTGCGGCCATAGCCCGGCATGTTCCAGGCCACGGCGCGGTAGCCGACCGTGGCCAGCGTTTCCACCTGGGGGGCAAAGGTGAGGTGGTCGCCATCGGCGTCGTGCAGCATGAGCACGGTGGGGCCGGAGCCCAGGGCGGTGAAGGTAGGAAGAACGGCCATGCGGTGGAAAACGGAACAGGAATGACTTACGCAAAACAGGGCTCAGGCAGATAGCTCCCCCCCACGCCAGGTGGTGGTTGCATCCCGATTTGCGCAAGTCTTACGGAAGTAAACCCCGCAACAGCGCGGTGGTGGGTGGCGCCTGATAATAGTTGCTCCCCCCTGCTGCCACCGCTGGCACCGCTTTTGTGAACCCTTCGCCCCCCCGCCCCGCCCTCGCCCTGCCACCGAGCTTCTCCACACGCGAGTTTCGCGATGCACTGGGCATGTTTGCCACGGGCGTGACCATCGTCACGGCCCGCACGGCAGCGGGTGACCTGGTGGGCCTCACGGCCAGTTCGTTCAATTCGGTGTCGCTGGCGCCCCCGCTGGTGCTGTGGAGCCTGTCGCACGGCGCCAGCACCCTGCCCACCTTTGCCGACGGCTCGCACTACGCCATCCACGTGCTGGCCGCGGACCAGAAGGCGCTGGCCGAGCGTTTTGCCACGCGCGGCATCGATCGCTGGGCAGGCCTGGAACACCGGCCCGGCATCAGCGGCGCCCCGTTGCTGGCCGGGGCGGCTGCCACGTTCGAATGCTTCAACCGCAGCCAGTACAAGGAGGGCGACCACACCATCTTTGTGGGCGAGGTCGAGCGCTGCGAGCACCGCGAAGGCATCTCGCCCCTGCTGTACCACGGGGGCAAGTTCTACACCGAGCACCCGCTGTGACGACCCCCACCGTGGCCGTGCGCCACGTGAACATCGGCCTGGCCCGGCGCCTGAAGGTGGGCGAACGTTCGGTGCTCACCGCCATCGGCAAGGCGCCCGTCACCGGCCCGGTGGCCGTGGGCCCGCTGGGCCTGGCGGGGGACGAGCAGGCCGACCCGAGCGTGCACGGCGGCCTGGGCAAGGCCGTATACGCCTACCCCGCCGCCCATTACGCGTTCTGGCAGGCACAGCGCCGCGAACGCGGCGTGAGCCTGTTCGATGAAACCTTGCCGCCGGGTTTCATGGGGGAGAACCTCACCATCGACGGGCCGCTGGAAGCGGAGGTGTTTGTGGGCGACGAATGGCATTTCCCCCACTGCGTGCTGCGGGTGAGCGCCCCGCGCGAGCCATGCTTCAAGTTCAACGCCGTCATGGGGTTTGCGCAGGCGGGCCGCACCATGGCCCTGGCCGGATGCTGCGGCTACTACCTGGCGGTGGACCAGCCCGGCACCATCGCCGCCGGAGAGACCGCCACGCTGGTGCCCGGGCAGCGCGGGCTGAGCATCGCGCAGGCGCTGGCCGGCAAGTGGGCAAAGCACGCGCGCTAACCAGGCCCCACTGGATTCATCAATATTGATAGCTACTAGCGCTTACCAGATAAGCGTCAGAGCCCAATTTTGCTCGAAACCGAGCCTTCAACGCACCGTGTCGGGCAGCTCGATCTTGACCTCCAGCACCTCCAGGTTATCCTGGCGCTCCAGGTGCACCTTGAGGTCGTCGGGGTTGATCTTCACGTACTTGGAGATCACCGCCACCAGTTCGCGCTGCAGCGCGGGCAGGTAGTCGGGCTCCGAGGCATTGCGGCCGTTGCGCTCGTGCGCCAGGATGATCTGCAGCCGCTCCTTGGCGACGCTGGCGGTTTTCTTCTTCTCGCCGAGCAGGAAGGACAGGAAAGAAGCCATGGCTTATTTGCTCCCGAACAGGCGTTTGAAGAAGCCTGGCTTTTCCGCGTCGATGAAACGCAGCGGCTTGTCGGTGGCGCCCAGGAAGCGGTCGATCACGTCCTTGTAGGCCTCGGACACATCCGAGTCCTTGGCGTGGATCGCGGGCGTGCCCTGGTTGGACGACTGCAGCACCACTTCCGACTCGGGGATCACGCCGATCAGCTTGATGCGCAGGATGTCCTGGATGTCTTCCAGGCTCAGCATCTGGCCGTCCTGCACGCGGCTGGGGTTGTAGCGCGTGATGAGCAGGTGCTCCTTGATCGGCTCGCCGCCTTCGATCGCGCGCTTGGTCTTGCTGCCCAGCATGCCCAGGATGCGGTCCGAGTCGCGCACCGACGACACCTCGGGGTTGGTCACCAGCAGCGCCTCGTCGGCGAAGTGCATGGCCATCAGCGCGCCGCTTTCAATGCCGGCGGGCGAGTCGCAGACGATGTACTCGAAGTCCATCGCGGCCAGGTCCTTGAGCACTTTCTCGACGCCGTCCTGCGTGAGCGCGTCCTTGTCGCGCGTCTGGCTGGCGGCCAGCACGAACAGGTTGTCGCACTGCTTGTCCTTGATGAGGGCCTGGTTCAGGTTGGCCTCGCCCTGAATCACGTTGATCAGGTCGTACACCACGCGGCGTTCGCAGCCCATGATGAGATCGAGGTTGCGCAGGCCGACATCAAAGTCGATCACGGCGGTCTTGTGGCCGCGCAGGGCGAGGCCGGTGGCAAAGCTGGCACTGGTGGTGGTCTTGCCCACGCCACCCTTGCCGGAGGTCACGACGACGATTTTGGCCATGTGTTGGGGTCTCTTGAGGGGTTTGATGATGAATGAAGTATCAATTTTCGTGGCGCATGCACCGGGGCGACGCTTGACGCGGGCGTGGCCCACACCAGGGCTCCCGCGCAAGGGCCGCCCCGCCGCGCTGGGAGCGTCCCCCTGCCCGCTGCGCGCAGCGCTGCGAGAGCGGGGGGAAGGAGCGAAGCGACATAGGGGGGTGTTTCACTTGAGAGCTTCGATGATGAGCTTCTCGCCGTCGAGCCGGACCTGGGCCGGCTTGCCGTGCACATCGGCGGGCAACTCGGTCTCGGTGGTGCGGTAGATGCCCGCGATGGACACCAGCTGGGGCTCCAGGCAGGTCGAAAAGATGCGCGCTTCGGTGTTGCCGCGCGCACCGGCAATCGCGCGGCCGCGCAGCGGGGCATAGACGTGGATGTTGCCGTCGGCGATCACCTCGGCGCCAAAGCTCACCACGGCCATCACCACCAGGTCGGCGCCACGGGCATACACCTGCTGGCCCGAGCGCAGGGGCTTGTCCACCACCACGGTGCCGGGGCCCGGCATGGGCACTTCGCGCACCACTTCGACCTCGACCTCGCGGATCACCTCGCGCACCACTTCCTGCACCGGGGTGGCAGGGGCCTCGGCGCGAACGGGCGGTGCATCGGGCGCCGCGGCCAGCCCGGCCGCGCGCGCGGCATCCATCTGGGCAGGGCTGCCGCCGCGGACCGCCACGGGCAGGGTGCTGTGGCTGCGCAGCAAGGCCGTGATGGCCGCGAAATCGATGGGTTCCTGCGCTTCGCGCACAGGGGCCAGATCGATCAGCACCGGGTCATTGTCGAAGAAGCCCGGGGCGTCGGCCACGCGCTCGGCCAGGTCGGCGGCAAACAGCGCGGCGTCGGTGGTCTTGAGCACCACGGCCACCACGGGCAAAGAGGCGCTCTTGAGGTCAAAGCTGGTGCGGGACTGCGCCGCCGTCGTAAGGGCCATGAATGAGGGGTGGAAAAGACGCTCGGGAACGGGTTTCAGAAGGCGCAAAGTGTACCGTGGGCCCGTGTAAGAACCTGTTCGCGCTCCCCGGGCGCCCTGCGCGGGAACACAAGGGGAAACGCGCGGCGCCTCGCGCGTGGCGCCGTGCCCCTCCCTGGGGAGCCCGTGCCTTCATCGGAAACCGGGCCAATGGCCGCCAGGGTCGCGAGGGGCCGTGAAGCCTTCCGCCCGCGCTCCGGGGCGCCTGGATGCATGGGCGACGGGCCGCCGGGCAAGGGTCTTTGATAATCGACCGATGTCTGCTCCCCGCAAAACCCACATCGATTCCCTGGCCATCGCCCTGCTGCTGGCCTGCTGCATGTTCTGGGGCTTCCAGCAGGTGCTGGTGAAAGCCACCGTGGGCGAGGTGGCTCCCGTGTACCAGGCCTTTCTGCGCTTCGTGCTGGCCACCGTGGCGGTCGCCGCCTGGTGCGCGTGGCGCGGCGTGCCGCTGTCGGGCGCGGCCGAGCCGGCCGGGGCACCGCGCGCGGGCCTGCTCGCCGGGGCGCTGTTCGCAGGAGAGTTTGCCTGCATCTACCTGGGGCTGCAGTACACCACGGCGTCGCGCCTCACGGTGTTCCTCTATGCCGCCCCGTTCTGGGTGGCCCTGCTGCTGCCGCGCTTCATCCCCGGGGAGCGCCTGCAGGGCTGGCAGTGGCTGGGACTGGCCGCTGCCTTTGTGGGCGTGGGGCTGGCGCTGGGCGACGGTCTGCTGGGCCCCGCCAACGCCGCCCTGCCCCGTGCCTGGCTGGGCGACCTGCTGGGCCTGGCCGCGGGCCTGATGTGGGCGCTGACCACGGTGGTGATCCGCACCACGCCGCTCGCGCGCGTGGCGCCCGCCAAGCAGCTGCTCTACCAGGTGGGCGTGAGCGCCGCCGCACTGCCCTGGCTGTCGCTGGCCCTGGGCGAAAGCTGGACCTTGCAGTTCAGCACCTTCGCCTGGGGTTCGCTGCTGGTGCAGGCACTCGTGGGTGCATTCGTGAGCTATCTGGCCTGGATGTGGATGCTGGCGCACTACCCGGCCACGAAGATCTCGGTGTTCGTGTTCCTCACGCCCGTGTTCGCGCTGCTGTTTGGCACCTGGTGGCTGGGCGAGCCCGTGACGCCCGGACTGGTGGCGGCGCTGGTGCTGGTAGCGGCGGGGATCGTGCTGGTGAACCGGCGCGCGAGCTGATCATTTGTATCAAATGGTGCTACTGCGCCTACTCACTTGGCACTGGCAGCTATCATTTTCATGGCACTTGTTGTCGAAGGTGCCCAGTCCAACCAGGCATGTGGGAAGAACACATGGGGACGATTTGAATCACCGCTGCAAAGTACCACCACAGGTACGCGAGCACCGTTTACCGCTTCCTGAAAAAGCACCCATGCATCACAACACAATGACTTTTGCACCCGAAGCTGCCCACCAATGGGCCCCACGTGCCTTGCCGACCTTGCGAGCCGCACTGGCCTTGAGCTGTGCCGCACTGGCCTTGGCAGGCTGCGGTGGCGGCTCAGGCTCCGCAGAGCCAGGCCAGCCTCCCGTCACCGGCGCGCTGGCCGCCCCAGAGAACTTTGAGAACGGTGGGGCCCTGAGTTTTTCGTGGAGCGCCACGCCGGGCGCCACCCGCTATGAGCTCTTTGCCGACACGGATGGCCCAGGGCCTCAAACGGAAGTGCAGATGGGCGAGGCGCAAGGCCTCAGTTTCTACTCCACGACTCAACGACAGTTCGGCTACCTGAATCTCGCCCGGCTGCCTGACTTCATCAACGCCACCTTCCGTCTGCGGGCTTGCAACACCGATGGCTGTGGAGCCTTCACCGCAGCGAAGGCGCTGGACATTCCCAAAAGCATCAGCCATGAATTCCCATCGGGGCGTGCGCCCCTCAAATCATCAGCGAGCAATTTCGATCCCATATCCCAGGACGGCCTGACTTTGGTCCTGCGCGGTGCCAGCGGTTCGACAAGCACCTTGTTGGTGTTCGCGCGCACGGCCATCGACCAGCCATGGCAGCAGCAAGCCGAGTTCCCCACGCGCGCGTCCCGGATCGCGCTGTCTTCGGACGGCACCACCCTGGCGGGGGCTGAAGACGACAAGATACAGATCTACCACCGCGGCGGCGCAACCTGGGGCCTGCAAGCCACGATTACATCGACCCAGACGCCTGCCGCATGCCCCCAGCCCTGCCAGTTGGCCTCCGTCCCCGGCAAGCTGGCACTGTCGGCCAACGGCAACCTGCTGGCCGTCACGGGGATCTATGGCGCTGCCACTAACACCCCCAACGCTGTTTTCACCTACGTGCGCACCGGCACGACCTGGGCACCCCAAAGCCATCTGGCGCCGGGAGGCAGCGTCGTGGGAACGGCCCTGGCCCTGTCCGGCGATGGCAGCACGCTGGCGTTGAACAGCGGCGCCATCACCCGCAGCGAGAGCTTCGCACCACCACACCTGCATGTTTACGCGCAAAGCGGAGGCGGGACGTGGAGCGAGCAAGCGCGGCTGCCCGTGGGCATCGTGAATTTCCTGGACATTGCGGCATCGCGGTACAGCGCCTTGGCGCTCTCCAACGAGGGCGCCACGCTGGCCGTCGAAGCCCTGAACGCACCCAACTCGTTGCCGGCAGAGTTCCACATCACTGGTGCAGACCTCACATGCGCAGGCACGGGGAGTGCGGCGCCCGGGTGGCACATCGCCTTGTTCGCCCGCGAGGGTGCTACATGGCGCAGGCAGGCCGTCATAGCGCGCGACGCAGCGTCCTGGGCCCTGGCAAACGACGGCAACGCCCTCTTCTTCGGTGGCGAGCTGTTCAACCGCCGCAGCGGCGCCTGGACGTGCCCTTAGGGTTACGCGCCGCCGGGGGCCTGAAGCCCCGCGAGGATGGCCACCTCCAGCCCCCCTACGGACCGTGCCCCGCGGCAATGAAGCCGGGAAAAACAAGGCCTACCGCCATATAGCAAGCGTATGTAGCTTCTATTTTTATAGCAAAATGCAGGTCAACCGGGGGCATGGCCTCATGGCGCCAGGGATGCGCGCACCCAGCGCAGCACCTTCATCGTCGTCCAGGCGCGTGAACTGCCGGGACCAGGTTTCGGACTGCGCAAGTTTCGAATACTGGGGCGGTTCGCCCACAACCAGTCCGGGTGGGTGGCCCAGGGCTTCGCACGAAAGCATGCAGGTGTACCCTGTAGTACAAGGCAGTGCGGGGGTTTTGGTCCCCGGGGATGGGCCAGCGGGTTTAGCGCGTCGTTGCCCGCATCGCAGTCTTTGAGGCAGTCACCGGCGAGCTGTCGAGCAGGGCCCGGCCCGTGGTGGTCGCCAGGCACGACCAACGCGCCAGCTCTTCGGGCGTCAGCTCGCTGCGTTCCCAGACGGGCACATGACCGCCGTCGCTGCGGTGGTTCATAGGCCGCACGAGCAGGTCGACCGTACCGCCAGCCAGTGGCTCAGAGCTTGGGAATGCGGATCCGGCTGATCATCAGCGAACCCGACAGCGCGAACAGCAGCACCAGCGGGTGCAGCGTGAAGCCGCCGATGAGCACCTTGCCGAACCACAGGCTCTCGCGCACCGCGCCCAGGTAGGCCGCCAGGGCCAGCAGGCCCACGAGCACGATGGAGGTGGGGATGGGCGTGCCCTCGAAGTACTTCACCTTGCCGTCGTCGCCCGAGAGGGTTTCGGCCGTGACGTTGTAGCGCGCCAGGCGCGAGACGCCGCAGGCCACGAAGTAGGCCAGCACGATGCGGTCGTACAGGCCCTGCATGCCACAGCCATAGGCGATGATGGCCGGAGCCACGCCGAACGAGATCACGTCGGCCAGCGAATCGAGCTCCCGGCCCATGGCCGAACTCTTCTGGCGCCAGCGCGCGATGCGGCCGTCCAGCACGTCGAAGATGAGCGCGGCCAGCACGAGGGCGGCGGCGAAGTAGACGTGCACCACGGCGCCGGTTTCCAGGTAGGTCATCGACGAGAACAATGCGCCCACGCCGCAGACCGCGTTGCCCAGCGTGAACCAGTCGGCCAGGTGGAATTCGCGGATCATCGAGAAACGCTTGGGATGTCGGGGAGTGTTCATGTCAGGAGCTCCGGTCGCGCCATGGTGGATGAGAACGCCCCATTATGGGTGGCCAGGTGCCGGGCTTCTTGTAGGCACACCGCCCGCCCGCTCGAGGATGAAATCAATGAGCGTGCGCACCGAACTGGTCTGGTAGCGGTTGGGCATGTACAGGAGGAACATCTGCGTGCCAAAGACGCTCAGGCTGTAGTCGTCGAGCGCGGTGACGATGCGCCCCTCGCGCACCGGGTCCGCCACCACGTAGTCGGGCAGCAGGCCCACGCCCAGGCCCGCCAGGACCGCGTCGCGCAGGAAGGGAAAATGCTCGGACAGCAGGGTGGGCCGGGGCAGCACTTCCTCGCGCTGGCCGTCGGGCCGGTAGGCGGCCACGCGCAGCTCGCGCCCGATGAAGCCCGAGGTGAAGAGCGGCACCGTGGCCAGGTGCTCCAGGCGCGTGGGCAGGCCGTGCTCCTGCGCGTACGCGCGGGCGGCGCACACCACGTAGCGCACGGGCCCCAGGGCCCGCGACACCAGGGCCGGCGGCGGCTCGGTCATGATGCGGATGGCGATGTCCACGTCCTCGCGCACGAGGTCGCTCACGCGGTTCTCGAACATCACTTCGAGCACGATCCCCGGGTACAGACGCTTGAATTCGATGAGCCAGCCGGCCATGACCATCTGGCCGTAGCCCAGGGGCATGCTCAGCCCCACGCGCCCCTGCAGGCTCTGGCCCAGCGTGGCGATGGTTTCGCGCGCCGCCAGCATCTCGTTCATGATGCTGCGGCCGTGCTCGTACAGGCGCAGCCCGACCTCGGTGGGCTCCACGCGCCGCGTGGTGCGGCGCACCAGCTGCACGCCCACCGACTTCTCCAGCTGGTGCAGGTGGTAGCTCACGTTGGCGCGGCTCATCTTGAGCTTGCGCGCGGCCAGGCTGAGGTTGCCGGCGTCCAGGATCTCCACCAGCAGGGTCAGTGCCGAGAGGTCCACGTGGCGCGCTCCGCTTGTTTGTCAAAAATATTCATACAGAGTGTCAATCCTTCATGTAATTGTCAAGAAATCCTGTCGGCACAACAATCCCGGGTCTGCCCGCACTTCCGTCCATGACCGCTCCCGCACTCCATCCGCCCTTTGCCCGCACCGCCACCACCCTCCGCGGCCTGCGGGATGTCGAACAGCTGGAAGCCACGCCCCTGGCCGAGGCGCTGCCGGTGCGAAGCACCTATGAAATCCTGCGCAATGCCGCCCATGCGTTCGGCGGCAAGACCGCGCTGACCTTCCTGCCCACGGCCGATCCGGCGGACGCGCCCATCCGCTGGTCGTACGCGCAGCTGCTGGCCGGCATCCACCAGACGGCCAACCTGCTGCACACACTGGGCGTGGGCCCCCGGGACGCCGTGGCCGTGCTGCTGCCCGGCTGCCTGGAATACCACCTGGCCCTGTGGGGCGGCGAGGCGGCGGGCATCGTGCAGCCCCTGAACCCCATGCTCACCGACGAGAAGCTCGCGGCCATGATGGCGCTGGCGGGCGCCAAGGTGCTGATCGCCTACGGCGCGGAAGGCGACGCGGGCTACTGGAGCAAGGCCCTGCGCCTGCGCAGCCAGGTGCCCACGCTCGCCACCGTGCTGCGCGTGGCCCCGCACGATGAGGCGCCCTGCGCCGCCGGCGCGCTGCCCGAGGGCGTGGTGGACTTCGCGGCGCGCCTGCGCCAGCCCGCCGGCCAGCTGGTGAGCGGCCGGCGCATCGCGCCCGGCGACATCGCAGCGTACTTTCACACCGGCGGCACCACGGGCGCGCCCAAGATCGCGCGCCACAGCCATGGCGCGCAGGTGTTCACCGCCTGGGCCAGCGTGCAGATGCAGGGCATCACGCCGCAGGACGTGGGCATCAACGGCTACCCGCTGTTCCATGTGGCGGGCGTGCTGCCCGGTTCGCTCGCGGCGCTCTCGGCGGGGGTGGAGACCATCATCCCGACGGCGGGCCTGTTCCGCAACCGCGAGGTCATCGCCAGCTACTGGCGGCTGGTCGAGCGCCACCGCTGCACCTACCTGTCGGCCGTGCCCACGGTGCTGGCCGCGCTGGCCAACGTGCCGCTCGATGGCGCGGACATCTCGTCGCTGCGCTACTGCCGCACGGGCGCGGCCATCCTCGCGCCGGAGCTGGCGGCGCGCTTTGAGCGCCTGTTCGGCCTGCATGTGCACGAAAGCCTGGGCATGACGGAGATGGCGGGCATCTCCACCATCACGCCACCGGGCGTGCACGCGCCCGCCGGCTGCGTGGGCTGGCGCCTGCCGTACGCGCGGCTGCGCATCGTGGCGCTGGACGCGCACGGCAACGCGTCCGGCCAGGACATGCCGCCTGGGCAGCCGGGCATGGTGCTGTTCCAGTCGCCCAACCTGTTCTCGGGGTTTCTGGATGCGGCGGACACGGCCAAGGCCTTCACGGCCGACGGCTGGCTGGCCACCGGAGACCTGGGTTTCGTGGACGCCGAAGGGCGCCTGCACCTGAGCGGCCGCTCCAAGGACCTCATCATCCGCAGCGGCCACAACATCGATCCCAAGGTGATCGAGGACGCGCTGGGCGCCCACCCCGCCGTGCAGCTCGCCGCCGCCGTGGGCGCGCCCGACGCCTATGCGGGCGAGCTGCCCGTGGCCTTTGCCACGCTGGTGCCCGGCGCGCAGGCGACCGAGGCCGAGCTGCTCGCCTTCACCGCAGAGCGCGTGGACGAGGCCGTGGCCCGCCCGCGCTGGGTGCGGGTCCTGGGCACCATGCCCGTGACCAACGTGGGCAAGATCTACAAGCCCGCGCTGCGCCTGCAGGCCGCCTGCCACACGGTGCAGGCGCTGGCCGACGGCGTGTGGGCCGAGACCCCCGGCCTTCCCCGCCCGCAGGTGCAGCCCGAAGGCGAGAGCGCCGTGCGCGTGACCCTGGAGCCCGGCCCGGGCGCGGCCGCGCTGCAGGCCCGGCTGCGCGAGGTGCTCGCGCCCCTGCCGCTTGCCGTCACCATCGCCCCGGCGCCAGGAAGTCCCCAGCCCGCCTGAACGAGCCCCGGCCCGCCACCGCGCAGGGCCGGGCCAGCCTGATTTGCAATACCCATGACAGGAGACGACACATGCCCCACCACCCCCCGTCGATGACCCGCCGCCACTGGCTGGGCGCCGCCGCCCTGGCCGCCGCCGCCGCGTGCACCGGCCCCGCCGCCCTGGCGCAGGCCTACCCCAGCAAGCCCATCAAGGTGGTCGTGCCCTTTGCCGCAGGCGGCGCCACCGACGTGCTCGCGCGCGTGCTGGCCGAGAAGATGGCCGCGGGCCTGGGCCAGCCCATGGTCATCGACAACAAGCCCGGCGCGGCCGGCATCATCGGCACCGACGCGGTGGCCAAGGCCGCGCCCGACGGCTACACGCTGCTGCTGGCCTTGAGCAACTCCATGCTCACCAACCAGTTCCTGTACACCAAGCTGCCCTACAGCCCCGAGCGCGACATCGCGCCCATCTACCAGATCGCCATCGCGCCGCTGGTGCTGGTGGCCCACCCCGGCGTACCCGTGGCCACGGGCCCCGAGCTGCTCAAGTACGTGGTGGCGAACAAGGGCAAGGTGGCCTACGGCTCCTACGGCACGGGCGCCTACCCGCATCTGGCCGGCGCCTACATGAGCCTCACGCAGAACGCCGACATGAGCCACGTGGCCTACCGCGGCGAGGCGCCCATGGTGCAGGACCTGCTGGGCGGCCAGATCCAGATCGCGTTCGCCAGCGCGCTGCAGGCCAAGCCGCACATCGACGCGGGCAAGCTCAAGGCCATCGGCGTGAGCGGCGAGCGCCGCATGGGCGCGCTGCCGGGCGTGCCCACGCTGGCCGAACAGGGCCTGAACGACGAGGCCTACCGCGTGGCGGGCTGGCTGGCCTTTGGCGCACCGGCCGGCACGCCAGCACCCATCCTGGAGCGCATTGCCGCCGAGGTGCGCAAGGCCACGCAGTTGCCCGACGTGGCGCAGCGCATCGCGGCCATGGGGTTCGATGTGCAGAACAGCTCGCCCGCGCTGTTCACGGCCGCGATCGCCAAGGAGCGGCCGGTGTGGGAGCGATTGATCAGGGCCTCAGGCGCGAAGCTTGACTGACCCCCTGAGCGGTTGCCAGAAACAGCTGCTCTTCGGTCATGTCCAGGCCTGCGCAAGCAGGCTTGGAGCCGCAGCCCTCAGCCCCTGAAGGGGGCCGTCGCCAGCGCGGCGGGGCGGCCCTGGCATGGCGGCGCGCCGGTCACAACAGGTGGCAGGAAGCAAAAAGGCCCGCGAGGGCCTTTGAGGCCAAAATGGGCCCCAGCGCCTGTCCATCAAGCGCAAGCAGCTATCATTTTTGAAGCACTGTGGCGCCGCACCACGGTGCAGGGGCCCCGCCGCGTTCAATCGAGGGTCACGCCGGTCGATTTCACCACCCCGGCCCAGCGCTGGAGTTCCTTGCCGACATAGGCGCGGTACTCTTCGGGCGTGGAGCCCAGCGGCTCGGCGCCCTGCACCGCCAGCCTGGCACGCACCTCATCGCTTTGCAGCGCCTTGTTGATCTCGGCGTTGAGGCGCTGCACCAGCGCCGCCGGCGTCCTGGCGGGCACCATCACGCCCTGCCAGGCGCCCGCCTCAAAACCGGGCATCACGGTTTCCCCCAGCGTGGGCACGTCGGGGTACAGGGACATGCGCCTGGCGGTGGTGACCGCCAGCAGCTTCAGGCGCCTGTCCTTCACGAAAGGCATCACGGAATTGATGGTGTCCGTCATGAACTGGATCTGCCCCGCCACGAGGTCGACATCCGCGGGGGCGCTGCCCCGGTAGGACACGTGCGTGGCCTCGATGCCCAGGCTCCTGGTGAACTGGAAAGCCGCCAGGTGGGTCACATTGCCATTGCCTGCCGAGCCATAGGAGAGCTTGCCCGGGTTGGCCTTGGCGTAGTCGACGAACTCGCGCACATTGTTGACGGGAAGGCTCGGGTGCACGACCAGGGCCAGCGGCACCACGGCGGTGAGGGCCACGGGCGCCAGGTCTTTCTGCACGTCATAGCTCAGGTTCTTGTAGAGCGCCGGGCTCAGGGTGATGGACGAGGTGTTGTAGAGCAGCGTGTACCCGTCACCCGCCGCCTTGCTGACCTGGGTGCCGCCGATGTTGCCGTTGGCGCCGGGCTTGTTGTCCACGATCACGGACTGCCCCATCTGCTCCGTCAGCTTCTGCGCCAGCACGCGCGCCACCTGGTCGGTGGGCCCGCCTGGCGGAAAGGGCACCACGAGGGTGATCGGTTTGGAAGGGTAGGCCTGCGCATGTGCCAAGCCCATGGGGGCGATGGCCGCCACGCCGGCCGCGCAGCCGAGCATGGCCAGGCATACACGCCGGACGCCGCTGGGTCGCGAAGACGTGCGGGAAGTGCTTTTTTTCATGGTGCTTGTCTCCTGGGTGGTTGTAGTTGGGGAAATCTGTTCACGAACGCCCGGCGAGCAAGCGGGTGGCCGTGTAGGTCATGACCGGTACCCCCTGCTGGTTGAAGACGTCGATGCGCGAGGTCACGACCGCGCGGCCACTCCTGGAGGTGGGCCGGATCTCCGTCACCTCCACCACCGCCTCGATGGTGTCGCCCACCCGCACGGGCGCGAGGATCTTCTGGTGCAGCTCCAGCATCGCAAGGCCCGTGCCCTGGATCATGGTCTGCAGGATGAAGCCCTCGATGAGCGCATAGGTCAGCGCCCCCGGCACGGGCCGCCCCGCCATGGCGCCGCCCTCGTAGCCGTCTTCGATGAAGATCGCCTCCAGCATGCCGGTCACGCCGATGAAGCTGACCAGGTCCGTCTCGGTGACCGTGCGCCGGAAGGTGCGAAAGCGTTGTCCCACGCTCAGGTCCTGCCACACGAACCCCTGTCCAAGGCGCGGCAAATGGCGGTCCACGCCAGCGGGGGCGGCAGGGCGGAGGGTGTCCGCAGAAGGCGTCTGGGGGATCATGGAAGGTGTCCTTGTCAAGAAGAGGGGCCCACGGCTGCGCGGGTGCCCAGCAGTGCCTGGATCTGTGCGCCGCCGAGCCCGGCCTGGGCCAGCAGCGTCTCGGTGTGTTCGCCCAGCCGGGGGGGCATGGCGATGGCGGGGCGCTGCCCGTCAAAGCGCACCGGCACGCCCGGAAAGCGCACCTCGCCCAGGGCGGGGTCGGAGAGGGTTTCGAAGAAATCCGTGGCCACGAGGTGTGGATCCAGGGGCAGGTCTTGCAGCCTGGCCACGGGCGCGGCGGGGATTTCCAGCCGCTCGCACACCGCGATCCAGTGGGCCGTGGTGTGGCGCCCGGTGAAGCCCGACGCAAGCTCCAGCAGTTCGGCGATGTGCCGCGTGCGGCTGGCGATGCCGGCGAAGCGCGCATCGCGCGCAAGGTCCGGGGCACCCACCTCGGTGAAGAAGCGCTGCCAGTGCAGGTTGGTGTACGGCATCATGGCCACCGCCCCGTCGGCCGTGCGGTAGGGCCGGCGCCAGGGGGCCAGCACACGCGGGTAGCCCGGTGGGGACAGCGGCGGCTCGAAGTGCTGGCCGTAGTAGTGCTCGACCAGGTTGAAACCCACCATGGACTCGAACATGGGGATTTCCACGAAGGCCCCCCGGCCCGTGCGCTCGCGCTGCCACAGCGCGGCCAGGATGGCATGCGCGGCCACATGGGCGCAGGTCTTGTCGGCGGCGATGGTGGGCAGGTAGCGCATCTCCCCGCCCTGCCGTTCCATCAGGTCGGCGAGCCCCGACATGCCCTGGATCACGTCGTCATACGCGGGTTTGCCGGCATAGGGGCCAGGCAAGAAGCCCACCAGGCTGGCGTACACCAGGCGCGGAAAACGCTCGCGCAGCGCCTCGGGCGCGAGGCCCAGGGCCGCCAGCTTCTGCGGCCGCATGCTGTGCATCAGCACATCGGCCGTGGCGATCAGTGCGCCCAGCGCCTCCTGCGCACCGGCCTGCTTGAGGTCCAGCGCCACGCTCTTCTTGCTGCGGTTGGCGCCCAGGAACATCGCCGCCATGCCCGCCTCCCGGGCGGGGCCGGTATGGCGCGTCGAGTCGCCCTCGGGCGGTTCGATCTTGACCACCTCGGCACCGTAGTCGGCCAGGACCTGGCTGGCCAGGGGGCCGAAAATCACGCTGGACAGATCCAGCACGCGAAGGCCTTGCAAAGGCGTCATCTCACATCCTTCCGAAGGCGGGTGGGCGGGCACGGTGCCTCACTGGAACTTCGGCGCGCGTTTTTCAATGAAGGCGGTCACCGCTTCCCGGTGGTCTGCCGTCTTGTGCGCGATGGCCTGGTAGCCCGCCGAAGTCTCCAGCAGCGAGGCCAGCGAGGCGTTTTCGCCCTCGCGCAGCAGGCGTTTTGTCATCCGCATCACGGCGCCGGGGTTGGCCGCGATCCTGGCGGCCAGCGCCCGCGCGGCGGGCAGCAACTGGTCCGCCGCCACCACGCGACTCACCAGGCCGCAGGCCAACGCCTCCTGCGCGCCGATGGCCTCGCCGGTGAACGCCATCTCGGACGCCTTGGCCCTGCCGACCGCGCGCGGCAGCAGCCAGGCACCACCGTCGCCGGGCACGATGCCCACGCGCACAAAACTCTCGGCGAAGGTGGCCGCCTCGCTGGCGATGCGGATGTCGCACATGCAGGCCAGGTCCAGCCCCGCGCCGATGGCCGGGCCGTTGACGGCGCAGATCACGGGAACATCGAGCTGGTACAGCGCCTGGGGGATGCGCTGGATGCCCTGGCGGTACTCCTCGCGGATCAGGTCGGGCGTGCACGCATCATCAAAGAAACGCTTCATGTCCTTGACGTTGCCGCCCGAGCTGAAGATGGGGCCCGCGCCCGTGAGGATCAGCACCTTGACGCCGGCATCCCGGCGCACGTCCTCGCAGAGCTGCACGAACTCGTCCACCGCGGTGTTGCCGGTGAGCGCGTTGCGCGTTTCGGGCTGGTTCATGGTGGCGGTGAGGATGCCGCCGTCGCGTTCAATGGTCAGAAAGGCCATGGCAAATGTCTCCAGTCAGCGAAGTGGCACTCGGGCCGGGAATTCGACGTCGGTGATGCGGCGCACCAGGTCGAGCGTGATGCCGCTGTGCTGCAGCAGCGCCTCGCCGGCCACGGTGTGCCAGTACCCCTCGCTGCCGGCCGTCTGGCGCCAGGCATGCAGGCGCCGGGTGAAGAGCTGCAGGTCATGCTCCTCGGTGAAGCCGATGGCGCCGTGGATGGCGTGGGCGGCTTCCGACACGGCCAGCGCGGCCTCGCTGCAGCGCGCCTTGGCGGTCGCCACGCGCAGTCGGTCGGGCTGGACGCCCACGCCGCCGCTGCAGCCGAGCTGCGCGGCCATGCGCGCGGCAAACACGTGTTCGCTCATCACGGCCAGCTGGTGCTGGACGGCCTGGAACTTGCCGATGGGGCGGCCGAATTGCTGGCGTTCGTTGGCGTACCGCAGGGTGCGCTGGAACACGCTGCTGAGGGCGCCGGCCATCTGCGCTGCCACCACCGCGGCCTGCAGGGTGCGCACGTCCAGCGCGGCATCCACGCCCACCGTGGGGGCGGCATCGCACTGCGCGGCCGACCAGGTCAGCGCCGCGTCCAGCGCCAGTGCATGCGCATGGGCGTGGGCGCCATCGACGGGAAGCAGGTGCCAGGCGCCGCCGGCCTGCACCAGCACCGCATCGGCCACCTGGCCGCCGCGCACCAGCGCGCAGTGCAGACCGCCGCCGGCGCCACGCTGGCCGCGTGCCAGGGCGATGCTGCCCTGCGGGCGCACCAGCCCTGCCTGGGCCAGCAAGGCCCGCGCGACCATGGTCTCGGCCAGGGGCAGCGGCAGTGCGTGGGCACCGCATTGCTCCAGCACGCCAAAGGCCTGGTCCAGTTCCAGGCCCGCCCCCCCCTCTTCTTCGCCCAGCAGGGCGTCGGCCAGGCCGGTGGATTCCAGCTGCTCCCACAGGCCCCGCGCGGCATCCGCCGCGCGCCCGCCGCACTCGATGGCGCGCACCACGGCGGGGGTGCACCGGTCCGCCAGCACGTCGTGCGCGGCATCGGCGAACAGGTCGTTGTCATTCATGCTCATGTCGGTCATCCATTGCGTTGCACACACTGCCCCCCGGCCCCTGGCCGAAGCGCGGCCCGGTCGGAGGCGCCAGGCACGGTCCCCACGCAGCGCGCGCGCGAGAGATGCCGCGCAGCAGCCCAGGGGTGTCTCATCTCAAGCCCAGGCCGCGGGCGATCATTCCGCGCAGGATGTCGCGCGTGCCGCCGCGCAGCGAGAAGGAGGGCGAGGCCTCGGTCACGTACTTGAGCGTCATCAGGAGCTCCACGGGCACGTCCTCGGCCTCGCGCGCGAACAGGTCCTCGGCAATGGCCGCTGGAATCATCTGCTCGAGGGTGGTTCCAAGCTCCTTCACCAGCGCCGCCTCGACGATGGGGCTCGCGCCCTGCGTGAGTTTTTCCTGCACCGACACGGACATGGCGCGCAGCGGCGCCAGCTGCGTGAGCACCTTGCCCGCCAGCCGCACGGCCGAGTCGGTGCGTCCCTGGGGCGTGCGCACGTAGCCGAGCCACTGGTCGAACAGCACGATGGAGGAGAACAGGCGCTCGGGCCCGCTGCGCTCGAACGCCAGCTCCGCGGTGACCTGCTCCCAGCCCTGGCCCTCGGCGCCAATGAGCGCATCCAGCCCCAGCTGCACGTTGTCGAAGAACACCTCGCAAAAATGGCTGTCGCCAGAGAGGTCTTCGATGGGGCGCACCGTGACCCCCGGCAGCGACAGGTCCACGATGACCTGCGACAGGCCCTGGTGGCGGTCCTCGGAGGTGCCCGAGGTGCGTACCAGCGCGATCATGTACTGGCAGTGGTGGGCGTTGGTGGTCCAGATCTTCTGGCCGTTGAGCACAAAGCCTTGCGCATTGGGCACGGCGCGCGTCTTCACGCTGGCCAGGTCCGAACCCGCGTTGGGTTCGCTCATGCCGATGCAGAAGAACGCCTCGCCCTTGCACACGCGCGGAATGTAGAACTGCTTTTGCGCCTCGGTGCCGTACTTCAGGATCAGGGGCGCGCTCTGGCGGTCGGCGATCCAGTGCGAACCCACGGGGGCGCCGCAGGCCAGGTATTCCTCCACCAACACGTAGCGCGTGAACGCGCTGCGCCCGCCCCCGCCGTACGCCCTGGGCAGCGTGATGCCGATCCAGCCCTTGTCTCCCAGCCGGCGGCTCAGAGCGCTGCTGTAGCCGCCCCAGGAGCGCGCGCGGATGTGCGCGGGCAGGTCGGCAATGGCCTCCTGCAGGAAGGCGCGCACCTCGGCGCGCAGTGCCTCGTCTTCAGCGGGAATGCGCGTGAGCGCCAGTGAATCCAGGGTGCTCATCCCAAAACTCCGTCGTCCTTGTAGGCCTGCAATTGCGCGGGCGAAAAACCCAGGTAGCGGGCCAGCACCTCGTCGGTGTGCTGGCCCAGCTGCGGGGGCGTGTGGCGGTAAGTGACGGGCGTGTCCGACAGGCGGATGGGGCTGGCCACCAGAGGCACCTCGCCCGCCTGCGGGTGCGGCATCGCGATCCGCAGGCCCCGGGCCTGGACCTGTGGGTCCTCGAACACGTCGCGCACGGTGTTGATGGGGCCGCAGGGCACGGCGTGCCGCTCCAGCAGAGCGATCCAGTCGCGCGTGGTGCGCGCCACCGTGGCGGCGCGGATGCGGCCGACCAGTTCCTCCCGGTGGGCCAGGCGGCCGGCGTTGCACACGAAGCGTTCGTCCTGCGCCCAGTCCGGTTCGCCGATGGCATGGCAAAAGCGTGCAAACTGTCCGTCGTTGCCAATGGCCAGGATCATGTGGCCGTCCTGCGTGGGGAAGTCCTGGTAGGGCACGGTGTTCGGGTGCGCATTGCCCATGCGCTGCGGCACCTTGTCGCCGTACAGGTAATTCATGCCCTGGTTGGCCAGGCAGGCCACGCCCACGTCGAGCAGCGCCAGGTCGATGTGCTGACCCCGGCCCGTGTGCTCGCGCGCCTGCAGCGCAGCGAGGATGGCCGTGCTCGCATACAGCCCGGTGAGGATGTCGGTGAGCGCCACGCCCACCTTCATGGGACCGCCGCCGGGTGCCCCGTCGGGGTGGCCGCTGATGCTCATGAGCCCACCCATGCCCTGGATCAGGAAGTCGTAGCCCGCGCGGTGCGCGTAGGGGCCGTCCTGGCCAAAGCCGGTCACGGAGCAGTACACCAGGCGCGGGTTCAGCGCGCTCAGGCTCGCATGGTCGAGCCCGTACTGCGCCAGGCCGCCGGTCTTGAAATTCTCGATGAGCACGTCGCACCGCGCCGCGAGCTCGCGCACGATCCGCTGACCCTCGGGCCGGGTGAAGTCCACCGTCACCGACTGCTTGTTGCGGTTGGTGCACATGTAATAGGCCGACTCGCCGGTGGGCTGGCCCGCCGCGTCCGTCACATGGGGAGGGCCCCAGGCGCGGGTGTCGTCGCCGGTGCCCGGGCGCTCGACCTTGATCACTTCGGCCCCCAGGTCGCCCAGGGTCTGCGCGGCCCAGGGTCCGGCCAGCACGCGGGACAGATCGAGCACCTTCACATGCTGCAGCGCACCCGGCTGCACGGCGGGAGCACCGCTCATTGCAGCGGCACCTTGGCCTGGGTGACGATGCGCTTCCACAGCACGATCTCGTTTTTCTGGAACTCGTGCATCTGCGCGGGCCCACCGGTCATGGCGGTGGCTCCGATGCGCTCGTAGAAGGCACGGGTCTCGTCCATCCTGGAGATGGCGGTGAACAGCTCGGCCAGCCGGGCGGTTTCGGCGGCGGGGGTCTGGGCGCTGACCATGGCGCCCACCCACGTGTAGGCCTCGAAGCCCGGCAGGCCCGCTTCCGTGGCGGTGGGCACGTCCGGCGCCGCGGCCACGCGCTTGTCGGACGCCACGGCCAGCACCTTCACGCGGCCGCCCTTGGCTAGCTCCTGCACGGCGGTCACCTCGGCGAAGGTGTAGTCGACGGTGCCCGAGGCCACGGCCGTCATGGTCTCGCCGGCGCCCTTGAAGGGCACGTGCACGGTGTGGATGCCCGCCGTGTCGTTGAGCAACTCGCCCATGAGCTGGTAGCCGGCCGAGCCCGCGCCGAAGTTCACCTTGCCCGGGCTGGCCTTGGCATAGGCGATCAGGCCCTTGAGGTCGCTGTACGCCGCCTTGGGCATGGCCGCGATCATGGCGGGCGAACGCATCATCATGGTCAGCGGCGAGAAGTCCTTCACCGGGTCGTACGGCAGCTCCTTGAACAGCGCGGCGTTCACCGCCAGCGTGGAGTTGCTGCCGATGAAGACGGTGTAGCCGTCGGCCGGCGCCGACAGCACTTGCTTGACGGCGATGAAGCCGTTGGCGCCGGGCTTGTTTTCCACCACCACGGCCTGGCCCGTGAGGTCCTGCAGCTTGCGCGCGAAGTAGCGCGCCGAGGTGTCGGTGCCGCTGCCGGGGCCGAAGGGCACGACGAACTTGATGGTTTTGGCAGGGAATGCCTGGGCTTGCACGGCGGGGGCCAGGGCCGTGGCGGCAAGCGCCAGCAGCGCGCCGGCCACGGTTCTACGGGATTGCATCACGGTGTCTCCTTCATGGAATTTTTTTGATCGTCAGGCCCTGCCCAGGCCTGCAGGCGAATGTAGGCAGCGGGCACCCATGCTGTCTAATATTAAAAATTCACAAACCGATATTTGTTTGGTATCCCATGAACCTGCGCCAGCTGCGCCAATTCGTCACCCTGGCGGAAACCGGCAACTTCCACCGCACCGCCGAGCTGCTGCACATGGCCCAGCCGCCGCTGTCGGTGTCCGTGCGCAAACTGGAGGAGGAACTGGGCAGCCGCCTGTTCGAGCGCCACAGCACTGGCGTGCGCCTGACGGCCGAGGGCCAGGCCATGCTGCCCGAGGCGCACCTGGCGCTGTTTCATGCGGAGCGCTGCCGCCAGGCCGTGGCGGACGCGCGCGAGGGGCTGGGCGGCCTGCTGCGCCTGGGCATCATCGGATCGGCCACCTATGCCCTGCTGCCGGAGCTGATCCCGTCCGTGCGGGCGCGCTACCCGCAGATCGAGCTGGAGCTGTCGGAGGCCACATCGACCGAAATCCTCGACGGGCTGCTGGCGCGCCGCTTCGACGTGGGATTCGTTCGCTACCCGGTTCTGCACCCCGAGCCGTTCGAGCTCCTGCCCATGGACCGCGACGATTTCGTGCTCGCCGTGTCCGCGCACGGCCCGCTGGCGAAGCGCGACGCGATCGCGCTCTCGGAAGCGGCGGGCGAGCCCTTCATCATGTACCCGCAGGACAAAGTGCCCGGGCTGTCCGCCCTGGCGCTTCTGCGCTGCCAGCTGTCGGGCTTTTCACCCCGCGTGGCACAGGAGGCCATGCAGGTGCAGACCATCATGAGCCTGGTGGCCGCGGGCCTGGGCGTGGGACTGGTGGCCGGCGTCGCGCGGCTGGTGGTGCCGCCCGGCGTGAAGTGCCTGGCGCTCACCGACAACCCGCCGGGCTTCAAGGTGGGCATCGCGCTCGCGCGGCGCGCGGGAGAGGCCAGCCGGCTCGTGGAGCGCTTCATCGAGCATGCGATGGGCTTTTCCAGCGTGCCCCGACCCGGCCCGGATATGGATCAAACCGGGCTGTAGCGTACAGCCCGCAAGCGCGGGCAGCTATGTATTTTGCACTTCTGCCGCGCGCTCGGCGGCAAACGCCACATACCAGTCCAGGCAGCCCGGGTTGGCCATGGCGTCCTTGTTCACCACCTTTTCGATGGGCTGGCCCAGCAGCAGTTTCTTGATGGGCAGCTCCTGTTTCTTGCCGCTCAAGGTGCGCGGCACCTCGGCCACCGCGAAGACGTCGTCGGGCACGAAACGCGGGCTCAGCGCCGTGCGCACCGCGCCGTTGATGCGGGCGCGCAGGGCCTCGTCCAGCGCGTGGCCGGGGCGCAGCACCACGAACAGCGGCATGTAGCTTTCGCGGCCCAGGTATTCCAGGTCCACCACCAGGCTGTCGAGCACCTCGGGCAGGGCTTCGACGGCGCTGTAGATCTCGCTCGTGCCCATGCGCAGGCCATGGCGGTTGATCGTGGCGTCGCTGCGGCCGTAGATGACACAGCCGCCGTTGGCGCCGATCTTGAGCCAATCGCCGTGGCGCCACACCGCGCCCATGCGCGCGGGGCCATCGCCGCCGCCGGGCTGGCGGCCGTGGCCAGGCGGGTACATGTCGAAGTAGCTCGACAGGTAGCGTGAACCGTCCTTGTCCCCCCACAGGTACAGCGGCATCGACGGGATGGGCTGCGCGCACACCAGCTCGCCCACCTCGTCCATCACCGGCACGCCCTCGGCATTCCAGGACTCCACGGCCGCGCCCAGCATGCGGCATTGCATCTCGCCGGGCACCTGGGGCATCTCGCGGTTGCCGCCGATGAAGGCGCCGCAAAAGTCGGTGCCGCCCGAGATGTTGTTCCACCAGATGTCGTGCGTGCCCAGGGCCTCGAACTGCGCCGTGCCCCATTCCTGCACCTCGGGCGACAGCGGCGAGCCGGTGGTACCCAAGGCGCGGATGCGCGTGAGGTCGCCGTATTCGGCCAGCGTGATGCCCGCCTTCATGCAGTTGGCAAAAAACGCCGCGCCCGCGCCGAAGAAGGTCACGCCCGTCTCGGCCGCGAAGCGCCACAGCACGCCCCAGTCGGGGTGGTCCTTGCTGCCGCCGGGGTTGCCGTCGTAGATCACGCAGGTGGTGCCCGACAGCAGGCCCGAGAGCTGTGCGTTCCACATCACCCAGCCCGTGGAGCTGTACCAGTGGTAGCGCTCGCCGAAGCTGTTGGGCTCGTAGCTGCAGCCGATGTCGTTGTGCAGCACCTTGAGCTGCAGCGCCACCAGCACCGTGCCGCCGTGGCCGTGCACGATGGGCTTGGGCAGGCCCGTGGTACCGCTGGAATACACGATCCACAGCGGGTGGTCGAACGGCAGCCACATCGGCTCGAAAGCTTCAGTTGCAGCATCATTTCGGGCTGTAGCGCTCGTCCAGCTTGCGTAACCAGCTATCGAAACAGAAGCATCCAGATTGCCCAGCAACACCGCGTGCCGCACGCTGGGCAGCGCCGCGCGCAGCTCGGCCAGCACGCCGGTGCGGTCGTGGTCGCGCCCGCCGTAGGTCACGCCGTCCACGCCGATCAGCACCTTGGGTTCGATCTGGCGGAACCGGTCGAGCACCGCATGGGTGCCCATGTCGGGCGCGCAGATGCTCCACACGCCGCCGACGCTCACCGTGGCGAGGAAGGCCACCATCGCCTCGGGCACGTTGGGCAGGTAGGCGGCCACGCGGTCGCCCGGCTCCACGCCCTGGGCCTTCAGGTGCAACGCCAGCGACGCGACCTGGCGGCGCAGCTCGGGCCAGCTCATTTCGCGGTGGTGGCCCTTTTCGTTGCGGCTGATGATGGCCGGCAGGCCAGCGGCATGCGCCGCATCCACATGCCGCAGCGCCTGCCGCGCGTAGTTGACCTGGGCGCCCGGGAACCACAACGCGCCGGGCATGGTGTTCTGGCCCAGCACGGCGGTGTGCGGCGTGGGCGACTCCAGCTTGAAGTAGTCCCACACGCTTTGCCAGAAGGCATCGAGCTCGGTGGTGGACCAGCGCCACAGGGCGTCGTAGCTGTCGAACTGCAGTCCGCGCTGGTCGCGCAGCCAGTCCTGGTACAGGCGGATCTGGGGAATGAAAGGCGGGGTGTTGTGTGTTGTCTCCATGGCGACGCAGCGTACCAGCGGCACGGGGCGCAGGCCAGCCATCCCCGTCACCCGCTTGACAGCAGGGGGAATTCCGCATTTCGCACAATCGTGCTAAATTAGCGCCATGGATGCAAAAACCCAGAAATCGGAACTCACCCGCGCGGCCATCGTGGGCGCGGCGCTGGACCTGGCCGCGGCCGAGGGGCTGGAGTCGATCACCCTGCAGGCGGTGGCCGACCGCGTGGGCCTGTCCAAGAGTGGCGTCTTCTCGCGCGCCGGCTCGCGCGAGGCGCTGCAGAAGGCGGTGATCGAGGAGTTTGGCCGCCGCTTCCTGGCCGATGTGTTCGTGCCCGCCATGCAGCACCCCAAGGGCCTGCCGCGCCTCAACGAGATCGTGCGCCGCTGGATTGCCCGCACGCGCGACGTGGAGGCCTTCACCGGCTGCATCTATACGGCGGGCGCCTTCGAGCTGGACGACCGCGACGGCGAGCTGCGCGACCTGCTGCACGCCGAGATCACCCGCTGGCGCGCGGCCCTGCGCCGCACGGTGATCCAGTCCATCGAGGCCGGGCACCTGCCCCCCGACACCCCGCCCGACCAGCTGGTGGGCGAGATCTATGCGATGGCCATGGGCCTGTTGCACGACGTTCGCTTCCTGCGCGATCCGCAGGCAGTGCAGCGCACCGAGGCGTCCTGGGCGCGCCTCGTCAAGAGTTATCAGACCGCCTGATCCTCCCCCTCCGCTTGTTCTTGCGCGATGGATGCCTCTTGTTTTTCTTTGCCCCAATTTCGCACAACCGTGCGAAGAAAGGAACCACCATGCTGATCATCTTGGGTATCGCCGCCATCGTGGCCGCGGCGGGCGCCGTCCGGGCGCTGCGCCAGACACTCGCCCGCCTTCCGCGCAGCAACCGGGACTGGATCTTCTACTGACCGTCCACCGCGTCCGCCCCCCATTCCCTCCCTTTCCGGAGCCCCCCATGAACGCCTCCCCTTCCTCCTCCACCGCCTTGCAGGCCACGTCCAGCTTCTACGGCGAACACCCCGGCATGCGCCTGCTGCGCGTGGCGCTGGGCACCACCGAGCGCCTGTGGCCCGCGCTGGCCGTGCGCGCGGCCTACCGCCTTTTCGGCACGCCCCTGCCCCTGCGCAAACCGGGCCGCAGCGCCGTGCCGCCCGGCCACTGGCGCACGGAACGCTGGCCGTTCGAAGACGCCGAGATCACGCTTTACCTGCCCCAGGCCCAGCCGCACGGCCCCACGGTGCTGCTGCTGCACGGCTGGGGCGGCCACGCGCGCCAGATGCTGCCGCTGGCCGGCGCCCTGGCCGCGCGGGGCCTGCGCCCGGTGCTGGTGGACCTGCCCGCGCACGGCGGCAGCCGGGGCCGCGTGAGCAACCTGCCGCAGTTCGCGCGCGCCATCGAATACGCCACCGCCCGCCTGCATGCGCAGGATTCGGCGCCCAGCGCCGTGGTAGCCCATTCGCTCGCGGCCAACGCGGCGGCCCATGCGGCCAGCCGGGGCCTGGCCACCGGGCGGCTGGTGCTGCTGGCGCCGCCCGCGTCGCCCCACGAATACACGCGCCTGTTCGCGCAGGTGTTCGGCCTGTCGGAGCGCACGCGCGCTTCCATGCAGCGGCGCATCGAGGCGCGCGAGGGCATCCTGATGCGCCAGTTCGAGCCCCCGGCCGTGGGTCCGCGCATCGCGCTGCCCACCCTGGTGGTGCACGACCGGGGCGACCGCATCAACCGCTTTGCCGATGGCGAGGCCTACCGCGACCACATTCCGGGCGCCACGCTGCTGGCCACCGAAGGGCTGGGCCACCGCAAGATCCTGCAGCAGGATGGCGTGCTGGCGGCCGTGGCCGATTTCGTGGCGGGCCCGGGCCATCCACGCTGACGGGCCCGGGAGCCAGGGGGCCCGGCGGGGGGCCGCGCGGCGCAGCGGGCGGTGCGGGGTGGCTCGGCGCACCGCCGCGCGGTGTCGCCAACAGTTACAGCCGCAAGGCGAACAGGACGCGGCCAGCGCCTATCATCCGCAGTCGTGCGTGCCCCCAGGGCCGCTCTTGCCGATGATTCACCGGTGTGCTGCCTGCCACCGGTGGCCCCACGCTGCTACCTGTTGTCTCCGATGCACGCTCTCCTGTCCGCCTGGCCCGCCCTGGCCCTGCTGTTGCCCGCGCTGGTGCTGGTGTCGGCCTTCTATTTCCTGGCCAAGGGCGACCGCCGCGCGTTCTCGCACCTGCTGGCCCTGCTGGCGTGTTTCCTGATCGGCGCGCTGCTGATGGAGTTCTTCATCTTCATGGCGGCGCGCATGGCCCGTTCGGGCAGCCGCGAGGCCGTGCTGGGCGCCGGCACCCGCCAGCTGCTGGAAACCATGGCCAATCCGCGCTCCATCACCGCCCCGCCCCTGTCGCTGGCGGCCGTGGCGGCCTACAGCGTGCTGGCGTCGTACCTGTGGCTGCTGGTCACCTGGGGGCTGCACCTGCGCGGCAAGCCTGCCGGCGGCGCCGGAAAGAAGAAAGCGGCCAAGCGCCCGCCGCGCAAGCCGGCCCGGGCCTGATCCACGGGCCTTGGGGCCTTTGGGGCCCCTAGCGCTGGATACATCAGCGCCGACAGCTATATATTTAATAGCATATCCTGCGCGCACACTTGACGCAGGGCAACCCCCGGCGCGCGGAGCGCATCCACAATGGCAGGCGATCCCCTCCGGCCGCGGGGGTGCATACCAGGCTGTCCACCTCCTGCCTTTTCCTGCCATGACTTCCTCCTCCTTCTCCTCCTCCCACAGCGATGTCCTCATCGTCGGCGCGGGGCCCGCGGGCCTGTCGCTGGCCATTTCCCTGGCCCACGCCGGTTTCACGGCCACGGTGGTCGAGCAGCAGCCCCAGGCCGCGCTGGCCGCCCCCGCGCCCGACGGCCGCGAGATCGCGCTGACCCACCCCAGCCGCACCACGCTCCAGCGGCTGGGCACCTGGGCGCAACTGGCGCCGCACGAGACCGGCGCCATCCGCGAGGCCCAGGTGCATGACGGGCCGCTCGGCCAGCGCAGCGCGCTGCAGCTCGACGCCCAGCGCTCGGGCCACGGGGCGCTGGGCTTCATCGTCCCCAACCACGCGCTGCGCCGCACCGCCTATGCGGTGGCCGCGCAAACGCCCGGCGTGCGCATCGTCACCGGCGCCCAGGTGACGCGCGTGGCCACCCTGGCCACGCATGCCGAGCTGGAGTACCGCCTGCTTACCCCCACAGACACGGCCCCGGACGCGGAGGCCCCTTCACCCCAGCGCCTGCAGGCCCCCTTGCTGGTCGCGGCGGACAGCCGCTTCTCGGCCACGCGGCGCCAGCTGGGCATTGGCGCGCGCATGGCGGACTTCGGCCGCACCGTGATCGTCTGCCGCATGCGCCATGCCCGGCCCCATGGCGGCGTGGCGCACGAGTGTTTCGGCTACGAACGCACGCTGGCCATCCTGCCCCTGCCGGATGCGGTGGATGCCGCAGACGCGGCCGACACGGCCGGCAGCCCGCACCTGTGCTCGGTCGTGGTCACCGCAGGCGCTGCGGATGCCGCCACGCTGATGGCGTTGCCTGCCGACGCCTTTGCCGCCCAGGTGCAGGCGCAGTTCGACAACCGCCTGGGGCCCATGCAGCTCGACGGAGAACGCCACGCCTACCCGCTGGTGGCCGTGTACGCGGAACGCTTTGCCGCCCACCGCTGCGCGCTGCTGGGCGACGCGGCCGTGGGCATGCACCCGGTGACGGCCCACGGCTACAACCTGGGCCTGGCCGGGGTGGAGCGCCTGACCGCCGCCCTGCTGGCCGCGCGCGGCCAGGGCCGCGATATCGGAGACAGCGCAATCCTGTCCGGCTATGGACGCGCGCACCACCACCACGCATGGCCGATCTACGAAGGCACGAACGCCATCGTGCGGCTGTACACCGATGCCCGCCCCCTGCCCCGCCTGCTGCGCCAGCTGGTGCTGCAGGGCGCCCGGCGCCTGCCACCGCTGCAGGCGGCCATCGTGGGGCAGCTCACCGGCAAGCCGCCCGCGTGGACCGAGCTGCTGGGGCGCCTGGCACGGCAGTGACACGTCCGCCCCCGGCCAGCCCGCCGGCCGCCACCGGGTGCCGCCCCCTTTCCACGCGCGGAAGGGAAGAAGTGGCAGCGCCCGCGCCCACGCCACGGGCGCTCAGGGGGTGGTGACTTCCAGCTCCACCATGCCGTACAGCGGCGCGCCCAGCCAGGGCCACCACAGGGTCTCCAGCGCCAGGCCCGCCCAGCCATAGCATTCCGCCACGCTGTGCGCGTGCCGCAGCGCCAGGCGCGGGTGCGCGGCGGACAGGTCGGCCAGGCGTGCCAGGCCCCAGCGGAACTCGGCCCCCGTGGGCCCCACGCTCGCGTGCCGGCCGGCCGTGCCCACGGCCCGGTGGGTGAGCACGTCCAGCACCAGGCGCGAGCCCGGGGGCGCGCACTGCGCGAACTCGTGCAGCACGGCCTGCACCTGGCCTGGCTCCAGGTACATGAGCACACCCTCGCACACCACCAGCACGGGCGCCGCTGCCGCCCCGCTCCCCGCCGCGCGCGGTGGCAGGCCCAGCCGGCGCCACCAGCCGGGCTGGGTGATGTCCGCCTCGGCCAGCCGCGTGCGCGGGCACCGCGCGGGCAGCAGTTGCCGGCGCAGCGCCATCACCTCGGGCAGGTCGGCGTCGAGCCAGTGGTTGGCGCCGGTGTCCAGCCACTGGAAATGGTGCGACAGGCCGCAGCCCAGGTTCACGCCCTGGCCCCCGGGGTGCCTGAGGAAGAAGCCCTGCGCGGTGTCCCGGATGATCCGGGTGCGCCACAGCACGTTCAGCACGGTGGGCAGGTCGTTGAGGTAGGGCTCCACATCGGTGCCCAGCCGCTCCAGCAGCCCGGCGGCCACCGCATCGCCGCAGGCCAGCCAGGGAAAGTAATGGTTGCCCCGCGCCCGCGCCGCCAGCGGGATGAGCAGGGTGCTGGGCACGGCGGGCAAGGGCGCGTGCCGCAGCGGGGCCGGTGCCGCGGCGCTGCGTGGCGCGGGCACCCGCCCGGCGGATGCCCGGGGACGGCGTCGGCTTCGGTGCGGCTGCAGCGGCAAGATCGTCTCCTCCTGTGGTCGCAGGGGCGCCCCGTTTGGCGGAATGGATGGACGGGAGCAGGCAGTACGGCGGCCACGCGCACAGGCTGCTGGCCGCCACGGGAGACTGCGGCGACGGACTGGGGTCGCCGGGAAGTCTGCGAACGCCATTGTGGTCCGAACCCGGTCCGGTGTGCCCATTTCGCAGGGCCGCGCAAGGGTATATGCAAACGCGGGAAATGGCCGGCGCGGCTACACCCGCTTGGTCAACACCTCCCAGACCAGCGAGACGCCCGCGGCCAGCAGGTCGCCGGTGAAGGAGTCGCCATCGCCATCCCGCGCGCCGCTGAAGGCACTCTTTTGCCGCTCGCGCTCGGCCCGGCTGCGGTCGCGCTCCAGCGCCACCAGGGCATCGCCAATGTCCACGGTCGCCGCCGGCGTGCCGTGCGCGGCCTGGGCCGGGCGGGCGCCAGCCCGGGCGTAGCCCTCCATCGCGCGCACCACCGCGTCGGGGTCGATGAGCGAGAACGCCGCGCGGCAGTAGGGGCAGGCGTGGTCCTTGCGGATGTCCACGGGCGCGCCGCAGCTGGTGCAGTAGATGGCGCCCACGCGCCGGGCCAGGTCGTCGATCTCGGGGCGCGTCATGTGGCGCACGAAGCCCTTTTCGACCATGAAGGAGGAAAAGGTGCTGAACCGCCCGTGCTGGCGCGCACAGCGGTAGGTCATGTAGCGGCCGCTGCGCACCACGTCGAAGCCCTGGTCCAGCGCGCAGCTGCAGCGCGGGCAGGCCATGCGCGCCTGCAGCGGGTGGTGTTCATGGGTGCGGTGTTCGTGCAGCAGGCGGAACAGGTCCACCACCGCCTGGGGCGAGAGCTTGAGGTTCTCGTGCCGGTCCAGCCAGAGGCCCTGGCAGGCGTAGCAGATGTCCAGCTCCAGCGTGTGCCCGGTGTTGCTGGTGAACGAATGGGCCTCCATGGGCTGGCGGCACGACGGGCAGGATGGGGCGGATGGCGGCATGGTGGACGTCGGGTGAGGGCCGGCCCTCTTGCCCGCCGCTGTGAGGCAGCCATCCTACCGTTCCCGCCGCCTCGCACCTTCGCCTGGCGAAGTTCATCGTCCGCGTGCGCATTCATCCACTAGCATTCGCGCCTCGAACTACAAGGAACAACACACATGGGATTCATGAACTGGCAAGAAAAAAGCGCGGCCGTGCTGCAGCAGGGCGGAGTGATCGCGCCCGACGAACGGCTGCCCTGGCCGCAGACGGCGGCGATGGGCGTGCAGCACGTGATCGCGATGTTCGGCGCCACGGTGCTGGCGCCCATCCTCATGGGGTTCGACCCCAACGTGGCCATCCTGATGAGCGGCGTGGGCACGCTGATCTTCTTCCTGGTGACGGGCGGCAGGGTGCCCAGCTACCTGGGTTCGAGCTTTGCCTTCATCGGGGTGGTGATCGCGGCCACGGGCTATGCGGGCAAGGGGGCCAACGGCAACATCGCCGTCGCCCTGGGCGGCATCATCGCCTGCGGCCTGCTCTACACGCTGATCGGCGCGCTGGTGCAGGCCATCGGCACGGGCTGGATCGAGCGCTTCATGCCGCCCGTGGTCACGGGCTCGGTCGTCGCGGTGATCGGGCTGAACCTGGCGGGCATTCCGATCAAGAACATGGCGGCGAGCAATTTCGACAGCTGGATGCAGGTCGTGACCTTCGTGAGCGTGGGCCTGGTGGCCGTGCTCACGCGCGGCATGGTGCAGCGCCTCCTGATCCTGGTGGGGCTGATCGTGGCGAGCATCATCTACGCGGTGCTCACCAACGGCCTGGGCCTGGGCAAGCCCATCGACCTGTCGATCCTGGCGAACGCGGCATGGGTGGGCATGCCCAACTTCGCCGCGCCGGTGTTCGACGGCAACGCGATGCTGCTGATCGCCCCGGTGGCCATCATCCTGGTGGCGGAGAACCTGGGCCACATCAAGGCCGTGACGGCCATGACCGGCCGCGACCTGGACCGCTACATGGGCCGTGCGTTCATCGGCGACGGCGTGGCCACCATGGTGAGCGGCGGCGTGGGCGGCACGGGCGTGACGACCTATGCCGAGAACATCGGCGTGATGGCCGCGACCAAGATCTACTCCACCGCCGTGTTCCTGCTGGCGGGCGTGTTCGCGCTGGTGCTGGGCTTTTCCCCCAAGTTCGGCGCGCTGATCCAGACCATTCCGCTGCCGGTGATGGGGGGCGTCTCCATCGTGGTGTTCGGCCTGATCGCGGTGGCCGGGGCCAAGATCTGGGTGGACAACAAGGTGGACTTCTCGCAGAACAAGAACCTGATCGTCGCGGCCATCACGCTCATCCTGGGCACGGGCGACTTCACGCTCAAGTTCGGCCAGTTCGCGCTGGGCGGCATCGGCACGGCCACGTTCGGCGCCATCCTGCTGTATGCCTTGCTCAACCGCAAAGCGGCGTAATCTGTGGGCGTGAGCGGACGTACCACATTTGCAAGGGTTAACCCTTAATTTGTAAGGAACGACGGCTAGCATCCTGGGTTTTGTCCACGGGGCCATCCGCTCACCGGGCGGGTGGCCTCTTTTCTTTTCGCGGAGTTTGTTCATGTCCCTGGCCGATCGGGTGCTGTACCCCGACTTTCTCTCCCGCACCATGTCCGCCGACGAGGCGGCCGCCCTGATCCCTGCCGGTGCCCATGTGGGCATGAGCGGCTTCACCGGCGCGGGCTACCCCAAGGCCGTGCCCGGCGCGCTGGCGCGGCGCATCGAAAGCCTGAACGCGCAAGGCCATGGTTTCAAGATCGGGCTGTGGACGGGAGCCAGCACCGCGCCTGAGCTGGACGGCGCGCTGGCCCAGGTGGACGGCATCGAGATGCGACTGCCCTACCAGTCCGACCCCACGGTGCGCCGCCAGATCAATGCGGGCCACATGCAGTACGTGGACATCCACCTGTCGCACGTGGCGCAGTTCGTGTGGTTCGGCTTCCTGGGCAAGCTCGACGTGGCCGTGGTCGAGGTGGCGGGCGTGCTGCCCGACGGCCGGCTGATTCCCTCGTCCTCGGTGGGCAACAACAAGACCTGGCTGGACCAGGCCGACAAGGTCATCCTGGAAGTGAATGCCTGGCACAACCCGGGCCTGGAAGGGATGCACGACATCTACTACGGCACCGACGTGCCGCCACACCGCAGGCCCATCCCGATGACGCGGCCCGACGAGCGCATCGGCGAGCCCTACCTGCGCTGCGACCCGTCCAAGGTGATCGCGGTGGTGGTGACGGACCAGCCCGACCGCAACAGCGTCTACGCCGCGCCCGACGACACCTCGAACCGCATCGCGGGCCACATCATCGAGTTCCTGCAGCACGAGGTGAAGAAGGGCCGGCTGCCCCGGGACCTGCTGCCGCTGCAGTCGGGCGTGGGCAACATCGCCAACGCGGTGCTGGCGGGGCTGAACAACGGCCCGTTCGAGAACCTCACGGCCTACACCGAGGTGCTGCAGGACGGCATGCTGGACATGCTGCGCTCGGGCAAGCTCGCCAGCGCCTCGGCCACCGCCCTGTCGCTCAGCCCGGCGGCGATGCAGGACTTCAACGAGCGCATCGAGTACTACAAGCAGCGCATCGTGCTGCGCCCGCAGGAGATCAGCAACCACCCCGAGCTGATCCGACGCATGGGCCTGATCGCGATGAACGGCATGATCGAGGCCGACATCTACGGCAACGTGAACTCCACCCACATCATGGGCTCGGCCATCATGAACGGCATCGGCGGCTCGGGCGACTTCGCGCGCAATGCGTACCTGTCGATCTTCATGACGCCCTCGCTGGCCAAGAACGGCTCGATCTCGTGCATCGTGCCCATGGCCTCGCACGTGGACCACACCGAGCACGACGTGCAGATCCTCGTCACCGAACAGGGCCTGGCCGACCTGCGCGGCCACTCGCCCACGCAGCGGGCCGAGCTCATCATCGACCGCTGCGCGCACCCCGACTTCCGCCCGGCCCTGCACGACTATGTGGCCCGCGCCAAGCGCGGCGCCGTGGGCCAGCACACGCCGCACCTGCTGGGCGAGGCACTGTCCTGGCACCAGCGCTACGTGGAGACGGGCAGCATGCGGCAGAGCGCGCCCGCCTGACCAGGCCCCGGCCGAATCCCCCGGCCCGGCAGGGAGAACATGGTCTTGTCACAGGCCCTGGGTAGAATCAGGGTTAACCCTTGGTCGTCGGACCACCAGGCCTCCCCCCGTTTTCCTTTTTCTTCACCGGCCATCAGCCCTTCGCGGGGCTGGTGGCCTTCTTGTCCGTGAGTTTTCCTGCCATGCAACGTCGCCAGTTCACCCAGTCCCTTGCCGCTGCCAGCGCCGGCCTGCTTTTTGCCAACCCGTCGCGCGCCGTGGGCGTGCAGGACCCGATGGACGCCAGGAGCGTGGCCATTGGCTGCTCCGTCGGCCTGACCGGTGCCCTGGCCAGCCTGGGCAAGGAACTCAAGCAGGGCCTGGACGCGGGCATCGCCCAGGCGAACGTGCGCGGCATCCATGGCCGGGAGCTGAAGCTGCTGGCGCTGGACGACGGCTATGACGCCGCCCGCTCGGAGGAGAACGCGCGCAAGCTGATCGCCGACGGCGGCGTGGTGGCGCTGCTGTCGTGCATGGGCACGGCCAACAACCAGCGCATCCTGCCGCTGGTGGACGAGGCGCAGATCCCCTACGTGGCCCCGCAAAGCGGCGCCACGTCGCTGCGCAAGACCGAATACCGCTCGGTGTTCCACGTGCGCGCCAGCTACTCCGACGAGGCCCAGCGCCTCACGCAGAAGCTGGTGGCCATGGGCATCACCGACCTGGCCATCGTCTACCAGGACACCGCCTTCGGCCGCGAATTCCTGGCCGATGTGAACAACGCCATGAAGGCGGCCCAGCAGCCCGCGCCCAAGGCGTTCAAGCTCGACGCACAGGGCGCGCAGGTGGCCGACGTGGTCAGGCAGGCCGTGGCGGCCAAGCCCACGACGGTGCTGCTGGGGACGGCGGGCGACGTGTCGGCCGCGCTGGTCAGCGAATTCAAGAAGGTGTCGCCCAGCACCCCGCTGGCAGCGACCAGCGTGGCCCTGTCCGGCGACAACCTGCGCCAGCTCGGCGGCAAGGCGGCGGGCATCGCGCTGTCGATGGTGCTGCCCGACGCGGGCCGCACCAGCGTTGCCCTGGTGCGCGACTACCAGCGCGCCATGAAGGCGGTGGGCTTTCAGGAATTCTCGAGCCGCAGCTTCGAGGGCTATGTGAACGCCCGCGTGCTCGCCGAAGGCCTGGAGCGCGCCGGCCGCGAGCTGACCCGCGCCAGGCTGCGCAACGCGCTGGCCGGCATCCGCAGCAACGACCTGGGCGGCCTCACGATCGACTACGCCGGCAGCGCCCCCTATGTGGGCTCGCGTTTCCTGGACCTGGGCGTGATGGGCTCCAACGGCAAATTCATCGGGTAACTCCCTGGGGCGCTGCGCGCCATTCCACAAGGGGGACGCCTCCGGTGGACCGGCAGGGCCGGATCCACGGTGGCGCCAGGCCGGGTCTGCGCCCATGAGAGCAAGATGGGCACAATGGCCGGTCCGAAAAAATTCATCCCTCTGTCCGACCGAAGCCACCATGCCCATCTGGAAAAAGCCCGTCGACCTGGCTCGACTCAACGCCGACCACCACAACACCGCTGCCTCGCACCTGGGCATCGAGATCATCGAACTGGGTGACGACTTCCTGCGCGGCCGCGTGCCGGTGGACCAGCGCACCAAACAGCCCTTCGGGCTGCTGCACGGCGGCGTGAGCGTGGTGCTGGCCGAGTCGCTGGGCTCGGTGGGCGCCTACTACGCCAGCCCCGAGGGCCACAACGCCGTGGGCCTGGACATCAACGCCAACCACCTGCGCTCCGCCACCAGCGGCTGGGTGACGGCCACCGCCCGGCCCATCCACCTGGGCCGCACCACGCACGTGTGGCACATCGACATGGTCAACGACGCGGGCGAGCTCACCTGCGTGTCGCGGCTGACCATGGCGATCCTGGCGCCGAGATAAGGTGCATCCCCCTGAGGCACTTCGTGCCCTCCCCCTTCTCTCGAATCGCTAACGCGACTCGGGAAGGGGGACGCAGCCCTCGCTGCGGGGCGGCCCTTGCTTGGCTGCCCTGTTGGGCAGCGCCACCCGCAGCGGGCAGGGTTGAATTTATAGAAAATTACTCTCCAGCGCTTACTGGGTAAGCGCCAAAAGCTATCTATTCAGTAGCATTCTGCTGCGCCAAGCGCTCGCTTTTCCAGTACACGTCATCCCCGCCATCCATGCGGTTGAGCACGCGGGCCAGGACGAACATCAGGTCGGAGAGGCGGTTGAGGTACTGGCGCGGCGCGTCGTTCAGCGCCTCTTCGTTGCCCAGGGCGACCACGGCGCGTTCGGCGCGGCGCGCCACGGTGCGGCAGACATGGGCTTGCGCGGCGGCGCGGGTGCCGGCGGGCAGGATGAATTCCTGCAGGCGCGGCAGCGCCGCGTTGTGGTGGGCCAGGGCGTCATCCAGTGCCAGCACCGCTTGCGGCTTGAGCAGTTCGAAGCCCGGGATCGACAGCTCGCCCCCCAGGTTGAACAGCTGGTGCTGCACCTCGACGAGCAGGCCGCGCACGTCCTCCGGCACGCGCTCGCACAGCAGCAGGCCGATGTGGGAGTTGAGCTCATCCACGTCACCGAGCGCATGGATGCGCAGGCTGTCCTTGGAGACGCGTTCGTTGTTGCCCAGGCCGGTGGTGCCGGCGTCGCCGGTGCGCGTGGCGATCTGTGTGAGTCGGTTGCCCATGGGTGCCTTGCTTGGTCGGTGGGGGATGCGGCGCAGGGCCGCGCGGGGAATCTGCACCCGCGATTTTCCGCCACCGCGCCCGCCGGGCCGGTATTCAAAAAAAAGCCCCTTGCACACGCACCCGGTGCAAGGGGCGGGCGGGCAGCCCCTATCGCGCTGCCGCCCACCGGCTGCCGCCGGCCACCAGGGTCACTGGGTCGCCGTCGAGCGGTTGAGCTTGTCGATGTCCGCCGTGGAGACACCCGTGTTCGAGGGCTTGAGGTTGTTCCACGCATTGGCGTGGTACGTGTCCCACTCCTGGCGCGACACCATGCCGTCGCCGTTGGAGTCCATGAGGCGGGCGTTCACCCGCGTTTCCGCCTTGGCGGCGGCCTTGCCCCCGGAGGCGCTGGGGTTGATTTCTGCCACCGGGGCGCCACGGCCATCGCCCTTGGCAGGGTTGGCGGGCGCCGCCGTGCTCTGGCTGGCACGGTTGTCGGCCTTGTTCTGCGCATTCGCGGCGGCGGGGCCGCCCGAAGCGGCGGGATTCACCTCGGAAGGGGGGCGGGCGGTGTTGGTGGCGGGCGCCTGCGCGAGGGCGGCGGTGCAGGCCAGGGCGGCGAGGGCGGCCACAACGGTTTGCTTTTGCATGAGAGGCTCCTTGGGATAAAACAACAAAAAAACATCCATCCAGCGGGATGCTGAAGTGCATTGTTTTGGGCCGGCGGGAACGCCGATGTAGGACATGCCCCGGCCTGCCAGTCATCCGGCAACCGGCCCGCGGCGTCGGGCGGGCGTCCGTGGCGCCCTACGTTTGGGTACATCCCCTCCGCATTGCCCTACAAGGCAGCCGCTGCCGGTTACACCGCGCTGGGAAATGTTGGCCCGGGCAACAGCAGGCAAGAGTGCTGGCCTTGGCCGGCCTGCTGCGGTGCAATGAAACCCTGTTCAACTTCGAAGGAGCCTAGCTTCCATGAAAGCACTGCAACGACGCACCTATTCGTTCGATACGCGCAGCGTGATGCTCTTCGCCGCCCTCTCCCTGGGTGGCGTGGGCGCATTGCAGGCACAGTCCACCTCCACTTCGCCCCAGCCTGCGCCGGCCAGCAAGGCCGCAGCCCCGGGAGACCCCAAATACTCCTACGGCCCTGGCACCGGAAACCCCTCCATGGCCGCCACCAACGCTTTCAATCGCGCCGACACCGACAAGGACGGCAAGCTGAGCGAGAAGGAAGCCACCAAGCTGCCGGCCATCAGCCAGCGCTTCAAGGAGCTGGATGCCGACCAGAGCGGCTCCCTGTCTCCAGCCGAATTCGAGAAGGGCCTTCTTTCCTGATCCTCCATCCCGGATGCCCTGGCTCTTGGCCACGGAGCCAAACCCGGGGTGACCACCGCGTGTAGCGGACCATTGGCGTCCGCGAGCCCGCCCGCTCTGGAGCGTTCCAGACCGTGGGCGGGCTTTTGCGCCTGCGCGCCGAGGGCCGCCGTCAGTCGTGCAGCGAGGACAGGAATTGCTGCAGTTCAGGCGTGCGCGGGTGGCCGAACAGCTCGGCGGGCGTGCCCGTCTCGTGCACACGGCCCTGGTGCATGAAGATCACGCGGTCGCTGACCTTGCGCGCGAATGCCATCTCGTGCGTGACCATCATCAGTGTCATGCCTTCCAGCGCGAGCGACTCCACCACGCGCAGCACCTCGCCCACCAATTCAGGGTCGAGCGCCGAGGTGATCTCGTCGCACAGCAGCACCTGTGGCTCCATGGCCAGGGCGCGTGCAATGGCCACGCGCTGCTGCTGCCCGCCCGAGAGCTGGTCGGGCATGGCGTCGAATTTTTCTGCCAGGCCCACGCGCTCGAGCAGCTTGCGCGCCTGCGCGGCCGCCGTGGCGGCGTCGCGCGACTTCACCAGCGTGGGGGCCAGCATGATGTTGCGGCCCACCGAAAGGTGCGGGAACAGGTTGAAGTTCTGAAAAATCATGCCCACCTGCTGGCGCAGCTCACGCATGGCCGTGGAGCTGTCGTGCATGAGCTTCTTGCCGTTGACGCTGAGGGCACCCTCCTGAAAGACCTCCAGCCCGTTCACGCAGCGCAGCAGCGTGCTCTTGCCCGAGCCGCTCTTGCCGATGATGGCGATCACCTCGCCCTTTTGCACCTTGAGGTCGATGCCCTTGAGCACCTCGTTCGTGCCATAGGACTTGCGCAGGGCCGTGATGTCCACGATGGGCGGGACGCCCACCACGATGCCGTCGTGGGCGGGAGCCGGGGTTGTATCAACTGCGGTTGCCATGGAGTTTCCTTTCAAGGGACTGCGCCACCAGGCTCACCGGGAAGCACAAAACAAAGTACAGCAGGGCCACGCAGGCGTAGACCAGGAAGGGCTGGTAGGTGGCGTTGGAGATCATGCTGCCGGCCTTGGTCAGCTCGACAAAGCCGATCACCGATGCCAGCGCCGTGCCCTTGATCACCTGCACCAGAAAACCCACGGTGGGCGGCACCGCAATGCGCAGTGCCTGCGGCAGCACCACATGGCGCAGCTGCTCGCCAAAGTTCAGTGCCAGGCTCTGCGCCGCCTCCCACTGGCCCTTGGGGATGGAGGCCACGCAGCCGCGCCAGATCTCCGTGAGATAGGCGCTGGTGTAGAGCGTGAGTGCCACGGCGGCGGCCGTCCACGGCGAGGTCTTGATGCCAAAGAGCGCAATGCCGAAGTACGCCAGGAACAGCTGCATGAGCAGCGGCGTGCCCTGGAACACCTGCACGTAGGCACCGATCAGGCGCTCGGTACCCCGCACCTTGGACAGGCGCAACACCAGCAGCAACAGGCCCACCAGCCCGCCGCCGATGAAGGCAATGAGCGAGAGACTGACGGTCCAGCGCGCGGCCATCAGCAGGTTGCGCAGGATGTCCCACAGAGAAAATTCCACCATGGCTTATCTCCCCACCAAGAATCGGGCACCCACCCAGATGAGCAGGCGGCGGGTCAGCATCGACAGCGCCAGGTACACGGCCGTCGCCAGGATGAACGCCTCGAACGCGCGGAAGGTGTTGCTGGAGATCAGGTTGGCCGCGTAGCTCAGTTCCGGCGTGGAGATCTGCCCGCACACGGCCGAGCCCAGCATCACGATGATGATCTGGCTCACCATGGCCGGCCACACCTTGAGCAGCGCCGGCGGCAGCACCACACGGCGGAAGGTCTGGCCGGGCGTCAGGGCCAGGCTCTGCGCGGCTTCGATCTGCCCGCGCGGCGTGGCCTCGATGCCGGCGCGGATGATCTCGGCCGAATACGCGCCCAGGTTGATCACCATGGCCAGCACGGAGGCCACCTCGGGCGAGAGCTTGAGCCCGAGCGCCGGCAGGCCGAAGAACAGGAAGAACAGCTGCACGATGAAGGGCGTGTTGCGCACCAGCTCCACATAGGCGGCCACGGCCCAGCGCAGCGGCAGCGCACGCGGCCCCAGGTTGCGGGCGCGCGCCCAGGCACAGGCCGTGCCCAGCAACAGGCCCAGCACGGTACCCACCACCGTGAGCCCGATGGTCCAGACTACACCGCGCACCAGCAGCGGCCAGGAGGACAGCACGGCAGAGAAATCCAGCGCGATCAGCATGCGGTTGCCCTGCGGCGCTTGTCACGCCCCAGGCCTGTTCAGCAAATGGTCAGTGGTGTGCGTTCACAGGGGCAGTTCGCCGGCGGGACGGCCCAGCCACTTGCTGGAGAGCTTGTCGATGTCGCCCGACTTCTTCGCCTCGGCGATGATCTCGTTCACGCGCAGGCGCAGCTTGTCCTCGCCCTTGGCCACGCCGATGAAGTTGGGGCTGTCCTTGAGCAGCAGCTTGTACTCGGTCTGCAGGCTGGGGTTCTTCATCATGATGGTGCCGGCCGTGGACGCGCTGGTGGCGATGGCCTGCGTCTGGCCCGACACGAAGGCCGAGATGCTGGCCGCGTGGTCTTCAAAACGCTTCACGTCCACGCCGGCGGGCGCGACCTTGGCCAGTTCCTGGTCCTCCATGGCGCCACGCGTCACGGCCACCGACTTGCCGGCCAGGTCCGCAAAACTCTTGATCGACAGGCTCTTGCCCGCGAACACGGCCTGGAAGAACGGGGCGTAGGCGGCGGTGAAGTCGATCACCTTCTCGCGCTCGGGGTTCTTGCCCAGCGTGGAGATGACGAGGTCGGCCTTCTGCGTCTGCAGGTAGGGGATGCGGTTGGCGCTGGTCACGGGGATCAGTTCGACCTTCACGCCCAGCTTGGTGGCGATGTAGTTGGCCATTTCCACATCCAGGCCCTGAGGCTTGAGGTCCGTGCCCACAAAGCCGTAGGGCGGATAGTCGGTGGGGATGGCGATCTTGATTTCCTTGGCCTTGAGGATGTTGTCCAGCGCGTTCTGCGCGTGGGCGGCAGGGGCCATCAGCGCGGCCGACAGGCCGGTGGCGGCGAGCACGCCCAGTGTCAGGCGGCGGGTCGAGGAAACAAAGGCACGGTGGGCGGTCATAGCAGGGCTCCTAGGTAGGTGGATGCGTCGGCGGGTGCTGCGTCCTTGTCGGACGCTTTCTGGGTGGAACTCTTGGACACAGCGCGGGGCTTGCGTTGCCGGGGCTGCGCGGTGGTGTCCGCTGCGGCGGCAGTGGTCTTGCGCACCGGGGCCAGCGCATCGCGCAGCCCGGCCAGCGGGTCGGTGCTGGCCTGCAGGCGCAGCGCGGATTGCACCGAGCCGATGTGCTCGGACATGAGCGCCTCGGCCTGGGCGATGTCGCCCGCCTCCAGCGCCTCGACGATGCGCACGTGGTCGGCGCACGACTGCGCGGCATCGTGCGACGACTGGTAGAGCATGGCGATCAGCGTGGTGCGCGCCGTGAAGTCGCGCAGCGTGTCGGCCAGCAGTGAATTGCCCAGGCATTCGGCCAGGCACACATGGAAGTCGCCCAGCAGGAAGCTGCGCGCGCCCACGTCGCTGCCCGCCAGCGCCGCCTTCTCGCGCTGCAGGTGGCTCCTGAGCTGGCGCACGGCCGCCTTGTCCACCGCCTTGAGCTGGTGCAGCAGGCCCAGTTCGATCACGCGGCGCGCCTCGAAGGCCTCGCGCGCCTCGTCTTCCGAGGGTTCGATCACATACCAGCCACGCCGCGCGCTCACGGTGACGATGCCGCGCGTGGACAGCCGCGTGAGCGCCTCGCGCACGATGGTGCGGCTGCAGTCGAACAGCATGGCCAGCTGCTGCTCGCCCAGGCGCGAGCCGGGGGCGAGCTTTTGCGCCATCACGGCTTCGATGATGCGGTTGCTGATCTCGGTGGCGGTGGTCATTGCCGCCTGCTGATTGCAGGTTCCGTGCCAACTGGTATACAAGATGGATGCACCAGTGTGGCGCGCCAGCCTATGGCGCCCTACGGGGGCTCAGCGGACTTCGCCCTCCTTGCTCAAAGAATGCCTCGCCACAGATTGAATCTGGTGGGTTCGCTATGGATTTCGCAGCGCGATGCGCTGTTGAAATGCTGCAGCCAGGGCATGGTGCCCTCATGGCGCGCCCAGCCGGGGTCGCCCCGGCGCGCAAAACTCGCCCAGCTTTGGTGCATGGCCTGCGCCAGAGCGGCAGGCGGCGCGGCCCCCGTGAACTCTTGCCCCTGGGCAGTGTGAAGGTTGCCAAAGACAAACGGCAGCTCCACCGCGTGCGCCGCGCCCAGCCGCCCCCGCCACTGGGGGGATGCCCAGGCAAACTCATAGCGGTGGGCGCTTTGGGCCCATTCGCTGGCCAGCGCCGCGATGCGCTGTGCGGGCACGCGGTAGTAGAAATCGGACTGCAAGGCTGACAGCAGCTCGCCCGGTGTCTGCTGGGCAGCCGGCAACAGCGCCCGGCAGGCGCGAACCGCCTCCGTGGGCAAACCCACATCCTGCGCAAACGCCAGCACCTGCGCCTCGCTCACGCGGTCGATGGCGCCGCCCGGCACGTGGTACAGGCGCATCTCGTCCACATTGCTGCCCACCAGCACCTGCAGGTCCGGTGGCCGGGCCCTCCATTGCTGGCGCATCGCCTGCAGCGGCGGCGCAGCCAGCACCCGCCCATCCACCACGGGCCGCAGCGGAAAGAAGTTGCGGCCCCCGATGCCATGCCGAACCCGAAGCGATGGATCTGCTGCCAGCCTGTGGACGGCATGAAGCACCGAACCGATGGGTGCCGAGGCCAGCGTGGTGCGGCTCGGCGCCACGCCCACCAACGCAGCCACTGCGCGGCGCACGGCGGCGGCTTCGTCCAACGTTTGGCAGGCCACGCTCGGGCTTTGCAGGATGACCCTCTGGAACAAGCCGCGCGACGCTGGCATGCCCAGCAGGCACGCCAGCGCACCCGCGCCCGCCGACTGGCCAAACACCGTGACCTGCGTCGGGTCGCCACCCCAGGCCTGGACATGGCCCTGCACCCACTGCAGCGCAGCGATCTGGTCCAGCAAACCCCGGTTGGCGGGTGCACCGTCGTCCTCACCCTCGAAGTGCATGAACCCGTCCATGCCCAGCCGGTACTGCAGCGACACAAAAACCAGCCCCTGCCGGGCGAACGAAGCGCCGTCGTACAGCGGCTCGCTCGCCGAGCCGCGAAAGAAGCCGCCACCATGCACCCACACCAACACCGGCAGGCCCGCACCCGGCGCTGCGGGCGGTGCCCATACATTCACGGCCAGACAGTCCTGGCCACCCAGCATGGGCGCATCGGCTTTTGCCGTGCGGGCCAGCTGCGGCGCCATGGGCGCGAAGGTGGTGGCGTCGCGCAGGCCGGACCACGGCAACGCAGGCGCCGGTGCCACAAAGCGCAGCGCACCACGTGGTGCCTGGGCGTACGGCACGCCACGGAACACACGCACGCCGTGGTCCCACAGACCCCGCAGCTGGCCGCCGTGGGGCAGCGTGACCTGGGGTGCCGCTGTGCCCACTGTCATTCCGTGGCCAGGCCCAGCTTGTCGATCAAGGGCCGCCACACGGCCGCATCGCGCGAGGCCCAGGCGCGCACGTCGCCCGGCACCGAGGAAGTGAGCGTGACGTTCATGGCCTCCAGCCGCGATTTGTACTGCGCATCGCCCCGGCACTTTTCGGTGACGGCATTGAGCTTGCTCAGCAGTTCGGGCGGCGTGCCCGCCTTGGCCACCACCGCAATCCACGCGGGCCGCGCCAGGTCGGCAGCAGGGGGCAACGCTTCGGCAATGGTGGGCACCTCCGGCAGCAGGGGCGAGCGCTGCGCGCCAAACAGCGCCAGCGGCACCAGCTTGCCCGCCTTGACCTGGGCTGCGGCCGTGCCGATGACCAGGGTCATCGCATGGATCTGCTGCCCCATCAGCGCGGTGAGGCCCGCGCCTTCGCCCACAAAGGGCACATGGGTGCCAGCCACGCCCAGGCGCTCGATGAGCGCCGAAGTCAGCAGGTGCGCCGGGCTGCCCTTGCCCGGCGACCCAAAGTTGACGCCACCCGGCGTGGCGCGCGCGAGTTTTTGCAGATCGGTCAGACTGGCGATGCCCTGCCCCGCAGGCACGGCCAGCACCAGCGGCGACGTGCCCAGCACGGCCACGCCATCGAAATCGCGCAGCGGGTCGTACGGCGGCTGCTTGTACACATAGGGCGTGATCGTCATCTGCGACATGCCGATGCTCAGCAGGCTGTAGCCGTCGGCGGGCTGGCCCTTGAGGTAGTTGACCGCCAGGACGCCATTGGCCCCCGGCTTGTTCTGCACCACCACCGCCTGGCCCAGTTCACGCGCGGCGCAGTCGGCCCACACGCGGGTCATCGCGTCCGAGCCGCTGCCGGGCGGCTGCTGCGCAATGAGCTGGATGGGCTTGGCCGGGTACGCGCCTGGCTGTGCCACTGCGGTGCCTGCCAGCAGCACGAGGGCGCCCAGCAGCGGAATGCGGGGCGCGCGGGGGAAGGAAAGGGCCATGGTGTGTTGTCTCCTGGGGGTTTTTTGGGGGGGTGGCAGTGGAATGGCGTTGCACGGGCGCCTGGCGGGGCTCCCGCAAACGTGCGCAGGTGCGCGCCGGTGCGGCGGCACCCAGGGCCTAGCGGCGAGGCGCTCGCGCCTTGGCGGGCGCGGCACTGGCGGCTGCGGCTTCACAGCGGGTGGCGATCAGGTCGGCCAGGCAGGCCAGCTGGGCTTGTTGCGCAGCATCCGGCGTGTCCTGCCGCGCAGGTGTAAAAAGCTGCAGCATCCCCAGCCCGCGCAGCGAGGACAGCACCAGGCCCAGCAGGCCATCGCGGTCGGCCTCGTGGGCCAGTTCGGGAAATGCCTTGAAGAACCCGTCGCGCATGCGCGCCTGCACGCTCTGGCGCAGCTCGGCAATGTGGCCCAGCACTTCCGGCTGGTTGCGGCAGCCCAGGTAGATGTTCCAGGCCACGATGAAGCGCGGCTGCGCATAGACCAGGCCCCAGACGGCCTGCACGAAAAGGGTCGCCCTCTCGCGGGGCGCCAGCGTGCTGTCGGGCCAGAGTGCGCCCGACAGCACGCTGGACTCGATCAGCTCGCTGAGCACGTTCATCATCAGCACCGCCTTGGACGTGAAGTGGTGCTGCACCGCCCCCGACGTCATGCCCGCCGACTTGGCCAGCTCATGGATGGACATCTCCTCCAGGCTGCGGTTCTGGATCACATCGATGGCCGTGGCGATCAGGTGCTGGCGGGTGGCGGCGCTGCGCTCGGCATGCGTGCGGCGCACCCCCGCCTTGGGGGAAACACGGTGGTTCATGGCGCTTTCACAATATACATTTCAAACGTAATGTATTTAAGCGAACACCCGCGAACAAGCCCGTGAATACCCGCACCACGCCGCGCAGTGCCCGCGCGCCTTGTGCACCCGCGGGGTCCGGGCCAGCTTGCACCTGCCTGACCACTGCCATGGCGCCCCGCAAAAGCCGGTGGTATTCTTTTCGATCACCCTGGAGACAACCCATGAACGCCCCCACCGCCGCCGCCCACCTTCTCCCCGAAATCAACCTGCGCGAAGTGCCCCAGGCCCTCATCGAAGCGCTGCAGACCCGCTTTGGTGCGCGGTGCTCGCTGGCCCAGGCCGTGCGCGAGCAGCATGGCCGGGACGAAGGTTCCTTCCAGGCGCCGCCACCTTCCGCTGTCGTGTTCGCCGAGAGCACGCAGGACGTGGCCGACGCCGTGAAGCTGGCCAGCCAGTACGAGGTGCCGGTGATTCCCTACGGCGCCGGCTCCTCGCTCGAAGGCCACCTGCTGGCCGTGCAGGGCGGCATCAGCATTGACGTGAGCCGCATGAACCAGGTGTTGAGCATCAATGCCGAAGACCTCACCGTGACCGTGCAGCCCGGCATCACGCGCAAGCAGCTCAACGATGCGATCAAGGACACGGGCCTGTTCTTCCCCATCGACCCCGGCGCCGATGCCAGCATTGGCGGCATGAGCGCCACGCGCGCCAGCGGCACCAACGCCGTGCGCTACGGCACCATGCGCGAGAACGTGCTGGCGCTGCAGGTGGTCACGGCCAGCGGCGAAGTCATCCACACCGGCACGCGCGCCAAGAAAAGCAGCGCGGGCTACGACCTCACGCGCCTGATGGTGGGCAGCGAGGGCACGCTGGGCATCATGACCGAGATCACCGTGCGCCTGTACCCGCTGCCCGAGGCCGTGAGCGCCGCGATCTGCTCGTTCCCGAGCATCGAGGCCGCCGTGCACACCGTGATCCAGACCATCCAGCTCGGCGTGCCGATCGCGCGCGTGGAACTCATCGACCACCACACGGTGCGCATGGTCAACGCGCACAGCAAGCTCACCCTGCGCGAAGAACCCATGCTGCTGATGGAGTTCCACGGTTCGCCATCGAGCGTGAAGGAGCAGGCCGAGACGGTGCAAGACATCGCCAGCGAGTTTGGCGGCAATGCCTTTGAATGGGCCAGCACGCCCGAGGAACGCACGCGCCTGTGGACCGCGCGGCACAACGCCTACTTCGCCGCCGTGCAAAGCCGCCCCGGCTGCCGCGCCATCAGCACCGACACCTGCGTGCCCATCAGCCGCCTGGCCGACTGCCTGCTCGACTCGGTACAGGAAGCCGAGGACAGCGGCATCCCTTACTTCCTGGTGGGCCATGTGGGCGACGGCAACTTCCACTTTGGCTACCTGCTCGACCCCAACATCCCCGAAGAACGCGTGACCGCGGAAGACCTGAACCACAAGCTGGTGGCCCGCGCGCTGAGCATGGGCGGCACCTGCACGGGCGAGCACGGCGTGGGCCTGCACAAGATGGGCTTCCTGCTCGATGAAACCGGGGCTGGCGCGGTGGACATGATGCGCGCCATCAAGCGGGCGCTGGACCCGAAGAACATCCTGAATCCGGGAAAGATCTTCGCGCTGTAGCCACCGCGTGGCGCAGCCCCCGTCCCGGGCGGCCCATGCTGCCCTTCGAAAGCTGTGCGCATCCGCAAGACGGGCCGCGGGCGAGCCCCATGGCCCTCGCTAGCGCCGCGGCGGCGGCGGTCTTGATGCCCCCGGGAAGACGGCGGGTGCCTTCTAGAATGAAGGCATGATCAAATACTCCTTCCCAGCCGCGCCGGTGACCTACCGGCCCGCCGCCAGCACCCCCGCCACCATGGCCGGCGAGTTGATCGACTACCAGGCGTGCCCGTTGTGCGAGAGCAAGGCCTTTCGGCCGCTGCGCAGCGCGGACTGTTCCCACCACCCTCGCTACAGCCAAGAACTCTCCCGCACCATGCATTGGAGCCAATGCACGGCGTGCCAGCATGTTTTTCGCAGCGGCTACTACTCCGAAGCGGCGCTGAATGTCGTTTTCCGTGGCACCAACGAATCCCAGGTGGTGGGCTATGACCTGGAACGGCAGCGCTATGTGTCTGCGCAGATGATCGAGAAGGTGCTGTCCTACCAGACGGGAGGCACGTGGCTGGACGTGGGGTTTGGGAATGCATCGCTTCTGTTCACCGCGCAGGAGTACGGCTTCGATCCCGTGGGCCTGGACCTGCGTCCGCAATCGGTGGAAGAGCTGCGCAGATGGGGGGTGGCGGCCCATTGCCAGGACGTCACAGGGTTCGAGCTGCCGCGGCCGGCCAGTGTGGTCAGCATGGCGGATGTGCTGGAGCACATGCCGTTTCCCAAGGTGGGCCTGCATGCCGCCCACCGGCTGCTGCAACCCGGGGGGGTGCTGCTGATCTCCCTGCCCAACCTGGGCTCCTTGGTCTGGAAGGCGCTGGATGCGAACAACGCGAACCCCTACTGGGGTGAAATCGAGCACTATCACAACTTTGACCGCGACCGGCTGTACGCGCTGCTGGCCGAATGTGGCTTCCGGCCCGTGCGCTATGGCATCAGCCAACGCTACCGCGTGTGCATGGAAGTGATTGCCGTGAAGGTCGGGGCGGACAGCGCACACCACACACCGCCACAACTGCGATGACCCACGGAAATCCCGATGAGGGGCCTTGGCTTGCGGCCCGCTGGAGGGAGGGCGCCGGCTCTGGTCCAGTGGCCGCTTGACACGCCGCGGATGGGATGGCCGGTGGCGGCCCTCCGTGCGGGGCTCGCGCTCCGCCCCCCCATCTTTGCGGCAGTGTCATGGCAAAAGGCCGCACGGCGCCGTGTCAGAAAGCGCACGTTGTCCCGCCGAAATCTCCAAGACGAAAGAGCCCATGCAGAACGCCAGCCCCGCAGAACGCGCACTTCAGGTCGCCCTGGTCGCCGAATACCAGCATGCCTCGCTGGCCAACCTGCTGTGTGAGCTGCACGCCTTCTACAACGAGGGCGCCACGCCCTCTCGGCAGGTGGTGATGGAGCACCTCCGCCAGAACCTCCTGGCGCCCGGCTCCGCCCAGCGTTTGCTGGTGGCTTCGCGCAGCGACGGCGTTGTGGTGGGCCTGGCGGCGTTCTCGCTGGTGTATTCGCTGGTCGAATTTGCAGAGGAGCAGCGCAGGCATTGCCAGCTCAAAGAGCTGTACGTGAGTTCGGCCGAGAGAAGCCAGGGGACTGGCCGGGCGCTCATGTCCGGGCTCGCCCGATATGCCTTGGACCACGGCTGCCGCCGCATCGACTGGCCTGTGAAGGCGTCGAACGTCGGGGGAATCCTGTTCTACGAAAGCCTCGGTGCCCAGCGTGTGGCCGAACGGCTCAGCTACCGGCTGACTGCGCCCGCACTGGGCCGGCTGGCCCAGGACCGTGGATGTGCCGGCGCAGGGCCCGCACTGAACTGAAAACCGGAGACCTGCGCCTTGTTTCGATCTTTCGTCCTTCTGCTCGCCCTGCTGGGCGGCGCGGCCTTCGGCGGGTTGCTTCTGGTGTCGCTGCTGCAACCCACCTGGATTGAACGCGGTGCACGCGAGCTCATCCGCCAGCACATCGAGCACAAGACGGGCGAGAAGCTCCAGGCCCTGGACGAACGCTTCCTGAACGCGCAAGCACGGGTCTTCTTGCGCGGCAAGGAACAGGAGATCGACGCCGCGCGCAAGGCGCTGTCGGCCGGCCTGCCCGCCCGGGTCGCCGCCATTGCGGCCGAGATGGGGATCCCGGCCTGCGAATGCCGCAAACGGCGGCAGCAGCGGCTGGAGTTGCAGATCGGCACCGCGCAGCAGATGCAGGCCCAGCTCGATGCGCTGATCCGCAGCGCCTACATGGATACGGCCGAGAAGCTGCTGCGCGAATTGCGCATCTTCAGCGGTGCCAACGCCCTGGCGTTCGCCCTGCTGGGCCTGGCCGCATGGCGGCGGCCCCACGGCGCAGTTGGGGCATCGCTGGTGCCGGCCACCGCCACGCTCCTCGTGGCAACGCTGGCGAGCAGCGCTGTCTACCTCTGGGGCCAGAACTGGCTGCAGACCATCGTGTTCGGCAGCTATGTGGGCTGGGCCCAGCTGGCTTACATCGCGCTGGTGTATGCGTGGCTGTGCGATCTCTTGTTCAACCGGGCACGCATCAGCCTGCACCTGTGCCAGGGCAGCCTGAGCGGCGCTGTGTCCCCCTGCTGAAAGCCACCACCCCATGCGCATGGCCCTCGTCTCCGACATCCATGGCAACCTCGCCGCACTGGAAGCGGTGGCCGCCGACATCCGCCGCCGGGGCGCTGACCAGGTGGTGAACCTGGGCGACAACCTCCAAGAACCTGTTCAAGGTGTTTTCGGGGTCGCACAAGTACCTTGCCGGGATGGGATGCTAGGCGCAGTGCGCAGTTGATAGCTTGGCTATCAACAAGCGCCGCAACGCCGCAGACCGCCCGGCAAGGCACTTGCCCGAAGGGTTGGAGTGAAATCGGGCGATTGAATGCCCCGGCTGCTTGCATGGGCACGAGCCCATGCAGCGCATCCGAGGCATCCACTCATCCCGATTGCACTTCAATGCGATTCCCGAAAACACCTTGAACAGGTTCTCGGCCCGCTGCTGCCGCGCGAGACGGCGCAGTGGCTGATGGCGTCGGGCTGGCTATCACTGGCGGGCAACCACGAGCGCCAGGTTCTGGAACTGCGCCCCGGGCGCGGCGGCCCTTCGGACCAGTACGCGCACGCACAGCTCACCGAGGCGGAGTTCACCTGGCTGCGCACGCTCAAGGCCTGGCATCGCTTCAGCGACGACATTTACCTGTGCCACGGCTCGCCGCGCAGCGACCACGAATATCTGCTGGAAACATTGGACGGCAGCACACTGCGCCTGGCCACCCCAGCAGAGATATCCGACCGGCTGGGCGGCGAGCATTCACCGGTCATCACATGCGGCCACACCCACGTGCCCCGCGCAGTGCGGCAGGGTGCAAGCCTGCTGGTCAACCCCGGCAGCGTGGGACTGCAGGCCTACAGCGATGACCACCCCGTGCCCCACGCGGTGCAGACCGGGACACCCGACGCACGCTATGCCTTCATCGAACAGCGCGCAGGCGGCTGGCATTGCGAACACATCTGCGTGCCCTACGACCACGCGGCCATGGCGGCGCTGGCCCGGCAACACGGGCGCCCGGACTGGGAGCACGCACTGCTCACTGGCTACGCCGCCTAGTCCGCGCGCCCATCAGCCGTGCACTGACCGCGAATCTGCGGGAGCCTGGTCACGGTCATGCATGCCGTAGTCGCGCACCACGGCGGCAACGCGCAGGCGGTAGTTGTCGAAGATCCGCTCGCGGCCGGCTTTCTGCGTGGCGCGGTGGGCTTCCATCTGGCGCCATTGCGCAACTGCCTCCTCGTCACGCCAGAACGAAAGCGACAGCAGCTTGCCGGGAGCACTGAGGCTCTCGAACCGTTCGATGGAGACAAACCCGTCGATCTGCTCCAGCAAAGGCCGCAACGCAGCGGCAGCGCCCAGATAAGCGTCCTGCTGGCCCGGAGCGGGCTGCACCTCGAAGATGACGGCCATCATGCGCGGGTCTCCAGCGGGCGTGCGGGCAGGCCCAGCGTGCCTTCCACGCCCTGCGTGAACGTGCGCTCCTCGCGCAGGATGAAGCGCTTTTCCTGCGCCATGGCGAAGTTGGCGCGGCCCTCCGGGTCGGTGCGCAAGCGGGCGCGGTAGGCCTCGTAGGCGGCCAGCGACTCGAAACCTATGAGCCCCCAGGCCTCGTAGTTGCTGCCCTCGTGCGGCAGGAAGTAGCCGATCAGGTGGCCGCCGCAGCGCGGGATGATCTGGCCCCAGCGGCGTGCGTATTCGGCGAACAGCTCGCGCTGGAAGGGGTCGATGTCGTAACGGATGAAGCAGGTGATCATGGTGCGTGGCCCTGTGCGTTGTGAGGGCCTCACGATAAGCGCTTGACGGCCCGTGATGGTTCGCTCAACATCGAACCATGAAAGATGGTCCCCACATTGCGCGCATTGCCGCGCTCATCGGCGACGCCGGTCGCGCCGAAGTCCTCACCGCGCTGATGTCCGACCGCGCGCTCACGGCCACCGAGCTGGCCGAAGTTGCCGGCGTCACCAAGCAGACCATCAGTGCCCACCTGGCCAAGCTGCTCGATGCAGGCCTGCTGACCGTCGAGCACCAGGGCCGCCACCGCTACTTCCGGCTGGCCGACCGCGATGTGGCACACCTGCTGGAATCGCTGATGAACGTGGCCTTCCGCGCGGGCGCGGTGCGCCTGCGCTCCAGCCCGCGCGAGCCTGCCTTGCGCCGCGCACGCATGTGCTACGACCACCTGGCCGGCGAAGTGGGCGTGCAGTTTTATGAAGCCCTGGTGCGCCAGGGGCTGCTGCAGACCACGCCCCAGGGTGCGGCGGTAACGCCCGCCGGCGCGCAATGGTTTGCCCAGGTCGGGATCGACACCCCCGCCCTGGCCCAGCAGCGGCGCATGCTGTGCCGCCCTTGCCTGGACTGGAGCGAACGCCGCCACCACCTGGGCGGCGCGCTGGGGGCTGCGCTGCTGCAGCGGCTCTTCGAGGGCGGCTGGGCACACCGCGCACAGGGCTCGCGCGTGGTGCATTTCACGCCCAAGGGTGAGCTGGCGTTGCGCCAGTGGTTGGCCACCACCTCCAACGCACCACCATCCATCCCCCTCCTCGGCCCCGGGACATGATGAAGACCCTGCTGCTTTTCATCGCCACCGCCCTGGCTGAAATCGTGGGCTGCTACCTGCCCTGGCTGTGGCTCAAGCAGGGCAAGCCCATGTGGCTGCTGCTGCCCGCGGCACTGAGCCTTGGTCTGTTCGCATGGTTGCTCACCTTGCACGACACGGCAGGCGCGGGGCGCGTTTACGCGGCCTATGGCGGGGTCTACATCGGCGTGGCCCTGGCGTGGCTGTGGGTGGTGGACGGCATCCGGCCCACGCCGTGGGACGTGGCGGGCGTGCTGGTCGCGCTGGCGGGCATGGCGCTTATCGTGCTGCAACCCGCGCGCTGACACCTATTCCCCGGCCTTCGGCAACTTCACGCCCTTGGTGGCCTTGGGCCGCACATGGGCCGAGCGCGGACTGCGCAGGGTGTCGGCATCGAGGATCAGCCGGCCCTGGATGCGCCCCTTCATGCGCTTGACGCTGCTGGCCGCGTCCTGCATGTGGCGCGCCATCAGCGTGCGCACCGTCTCCACGTCGCGCACGCGTGCGGCCCGCACGATCTCGCGGTGGAAATTGGCATTCACTTCGCCAAAGCGCCGGTGCTCGGCCTTGGGCGTGCGGTTGCCGTAGACGATGAGCTGGCGCAGCATCTCGTTGATCAGCTCGCAATTGAAGCGCAGGAACGGATTCGGGTTGGCCGCGGCCAGGATGTCGTGGAAGTTCACGTCCTCGCGCCGCTGGCTGAGCATGTCCTCGCTGCTCGACGCCGGGTCGCAGCAGGCGATGGAGTGCTCCAGCGCCTCGAAATCGGCCTCGGTCAGGTGCGGCACGGCGCCGGCGGCCAGCTCGGGCTCCAGGAACTGGCGCACGGCGTAGATGTTGTCGATGGTCACTTCCTGGAAGAACAGGTAGTTCTGCATGAACTGCAGGGTGCGGTCCAGCGGCACCTCGGCGATGGTGCCCCCGCCCGAGGGGCCGGTGGAGATGGTCACCAGCCCCTGCACCTCCAGCGACTTGAGCGCCTCGCGGATGGTGCCCTTGCTCACCTCGAACTGCGCCTGCAGCTCGCTCTCGCGCGGCAGGCGGTCGCCCGGGCTCAGGTTCTTCTCGGTGATGAGGCGCTTGATCTCCTGCGCCACCAAGTCGGGGCGCTTGAGGGCTTTGAGCGGCTTCTGTGTGGACGTTTTGGTTGCCATGTTCAGGGAATTGTCGTTGGTCGGCCGGCAGCCACGGCGGTGCCTCCGCGCGGCGAAGTACCGCCCATGGTGCAGTGTATGCACCGCAAGGGGGCAGCGGAAGGGATGCAGGGTTTCCACGCACGGTGTTTATTCTATTTATCACTATAAATAGCAGAAATGAGCGCCAACGACGCTCTGCGGCGGTGGCACGCAGTGTGCTTTGCACAAGCCGTGCCCCGCTATCGGCCAGCCGGCCTCAACCCCTCCACAGGAGCCCCCCATGCACCGTCGCCACCTCTTGCAACTCTCTGCCCTGGGCGCACTGCCCGCATCGCTGGGCCTGGCCCAGAGCGCCTGGGCGCAGTCCAGCGGTGCCATCCAGTTCGGCTGCCCGGTGCCCATGTCGGGCGCGTTCGCGGCCAACGGCAAGTTCGCCGACCTGGGCATGAAGCTGGCCATCGAGCAGTACGGCACGGCCCTCAAGCGCCCCCTGGCCTACACGGTGCTGGACACGGAAGGCAAGCCAGCCACGGCCGTGCGCAAGGTGCAGGAGTCGTCTCAGCAGCAGGGCACGCGCTTTTTCGCGGGCGGCATCCTGTCGTCCGAATCGCTGGCCATGGGCAAAGAGGCCGAGAAGGCCGGCGGCATCTTCATCACCACCGCCGGCGCCGACGAGATCACGGGCAAGGACTGCAACGCCGCCACCTTCCGCTGGTCGGTGCCCACCTTCGGCGCCATCGAGCAGACGGTGCGCCCCCTGGCCGAGGCCCTGCCCAAGGCCAAGCGCTGGTACACCATCACGCCGCAGTACGTGTTCGGCGACGGCCTGCTGTCGGCCGCCAAGAACATCTTCAAGGAAAAGGGCCTGGAGCACGTGGGCAACAGCTACCACTCGCTGACCGAAAAGGAGTTCAGCGGCTACCTGACCAACGCCATGGCCGCCAAGCCCGACGTGCTGCTGCTGCTCAACTTCGGCTCGCAGTCGTCCGACGCGCTGCGCCAGGCCGTGAGCTTCGGCATGCACAAGAACATGACCATCCTGGTGGCCTGGGCCTCGGGGCTGGAGCAGTTCGAGTCGCTGGGTGCCGACCTGTGCGAAGGCATCTACTTCGGCGCGCAGTACTGGCACACGGCCAACGCGCCGCTCAACCTCGACCTGGTCAAGCGCAGCAACGACAAGTTCAAGTCCAACCCCAACTACAGCCTGGCGGGCTCGTACATCTGTACCAAGCTCATGATCGACGGCATCATCAAGGCCGGCACGGTGGAGCCCAAGGCCGTGATCGCCGCCATGGAAGGCATGAAGTACCAGGGCCTCACGGGCGACGAAGAGATCCGCAAGGGCGACCACCAGGTGCTCAAGAACTACTACCTGCTCAAGGGCAAGGCCAAGGCGAAGATGGCCAACAAGGACGACTACGTGGACGTGGTCAGCTCGGGCAAGTCCTTCCTGCCCCTGGACCAGACCGGCTGCAAGCTCACCTGACACGTATTGGCCTTCAACCGGCTGGCGTCGCTGGGAAGCCTTGCCGTGCTAACGCACTGTCTGCGGCTTCCCGCCTGGCCATCCGGCTGAATGCAAACCCGCGGTGACGCTCGCAAGCTCTGCCGCATCGCCCTCCTCCACGGCCCGCAGCCGCGCGCCTTGGGATTTTTCCTTCCATCTCTCGCCCATGAACATCTACCTGCTACAGGCCATCAACGGGATCGGCATCGGCATGCTGTACTTCCTGCTGGCGGTCGGCCTGTCCATCGTGTTCGGCCTGCTGCGCTTCGTGAACTTCGCGCACGGGGCGTTCTACCTGCTGGGCGCCTACTTCTGCTTCCAGATGACGCGCTGGGGCCTGAGCTTCTGGCTGGCGCTGGCCGTGGTGCCACTGGTCGTGGGCGCCCTGGGCTGGCTCACCGAAAAGCTGGTGCTGCGCCACGTGTATTCCAAGCCGCACGAGTTCCACATCCTCGTCACCGTGGGCCTGGCCCTGGCGATCCAGGAGCTGGTGATCCTGCAATGGGGGCCGCTCGGCGACAGCGTGCCGGTGCCCGACCTGCTGCAGGGCGTGGTCATGTGGGGCGGCATCGTCTACCCCAAGTACCGGCTGTTCGTGATCGGTTTCACCGCCGTGCTGGCCGTGGGCCTGTGGTACGTGCTCGAAGGCACGCGCCTGGGCAGCGCGGTGCGCGCGGGCAGCGAGTCGACGGAGATGGTCTCGCTGCTCGGCATCAACGTGTTCCGCATCTTCAGCCTGGTGTTCGCGCTGGGCGCGGCCACCGCGGCGATTGCCGGCGTGCTGGCCGCCCCCATGCGCGGGGCCGAGCCCTTCATGGGCATCGAGGCGCTGGGCGTGGCCTTCATCGTGGTGGTGGTCGGTGGCATGGGCAGCTTTGCCGGAGCGCTGATCGGCGGCCTGTTGATCGGCATCGTGCAGAGCGTGATGAGCACCGTGTGGCCCGAAGGGGCGCGGCTCATGATCTACATCGCCATGGCCGCCGTGCTGCTGCTGCGCCCGCATGGCCTGCTGGGCCGCAAAGGATGAACACCGCCATGACGATTTTTCGCAAGAATTCCCACCTGCTGCTGGCCCTGGCCGTGGTGCTGGTGATGCCGTTGACCATGCAATCGGGCTCGCTGGCCAGCGAGGTGCTGATCTATGGCCTGGCCGCCATGGGCTGCAACCTGCTGCTGGGCCACACCGGGCTGCTGTCCTTCGGGCAGGGCATCTTCTTCGGGCTGGGCAGCTACACCATCGCCCTCACGCTCACGCGCTGGCCCCTGCCCATGCCGCTGGCCCTGGCGCTCGCCGTGGTGATGGGCGCGCTGGGCGCGGCCATCGTGGGCTGGGTGGCCATCCGCCAGCGCGGCACCTACTTCGTGATGCTGACCCTGGCCTTCGCGCAGATGTTTTACTTTCTCGCCTACTCCATGCCTGGCATCACGGGCGGCGACAACGGGCTGATGGACATCCCGCGCCCCTCGCTGGCCGTGGGCGGCCTCACGCTGTGGCCGCTGGCCTCGCCCTGGCAGTACTACGGCTTCGTGGCCACGGTGTTCCTGGTGGCCTTCTGGCTGCTGCAGAAGGTGTCGGCCTCGATCTTCGGGCGCACGCTGCTGGCGGTGCGCGACAACGAGGAGCGCGCGGGCGCCATCGGCTACAACCTCAAGCTGCTCAAGCTGCAGGCCTTCGTGATCTCGGGCGCGGTGACCGGCCTGGCCGGCGCGCTGCACGCCATGATGACGGGCATCGCCCCGCTGGCGAGCGCCGAGTACCACACCAGCGAAATGATCCTCGTCATGACGGTGATCGGCGGCACGGGTAACCTGCTGGCCTCGCTGCTCGGCTCGGCCTTCTACCTGCTGGTGGGCGACTGGCTGTCCACGCTGTGGCCGCGCTGGCTGCTGATCCTGGGCGTGGTGCTGATGGTGGTCAGCCTGGGGCTGCAGCGCGGCCTGTGGGGCCTGGGCGAATCGGCCTGGAACCTGCTGCGCGGCAAGGGCCGCGGCGGCAAGGCCGACGCATCTGCCACGCAAGGAGGCCACGCATGAGCACCGCCACCCCCTCCCCCATCCTGCTCGAAGCCGTGGGCGTGGAAAAACGCTACGACAAGTTCGCCGCCCTGGCGGGCGTGGACCTCAAGGTGCGCGCCAACACGGTCCATTCGGTCATCGGCCCCAACGGTGCGGGCAAGACCACGCTGTTCCACATGCTCACGGGCACCAAGGCCGTGAGCGGCGGGCGCATCGTGTTCGACGGGCACGACGTGACGCACGAGCCCGACCACCGCCGCGTGCAGCGCGGCATGGCCCGCTCGTTCCAGGTGACGAGCCTGTTCCTCACCCTGCCCGTGCGCGAGAACCTGCGCCTGGCCGCCCAGGGCACGGCGCCGCGCCATGCGCTCAACTGCTGGCATGCGCCGCAGGGCGCGCGCTCGCAGGCCGAAGTGGTGGCCCGCGTGCTGGCGCGCCTGGGGCTGGAGCGCCATGCCGACACGCCCGTGGGCAACCTCTCGCACGGCCAGCAGCGCCGGCTGGAGGTGGGCATGGCGCTGGCCGCGCGGCCCAAGGCGATCTTCCTGGACGAGCCCACCTCGGGCATGGGCATCGACGACCTGGATGACATGAAGCGGCTGATCCAGGGACTCAAGGACGAGCACACCGTGGTACTCATCGAGCACAACATGAACATCGTGATGGACATCTCCGACACCGTGACGGTGATGCAACAGGGCCGCGTGCTGGCCGAAGGGCACCCGCACGCCATCCGCAGCGACGACCGGGTGCGCAGCGCCTACCTGGGCAACATGATCACGGGGGGCAAGGCGGCATGACGATCCTCGACATCCAGGGGCTGCACGCCCATTACGGCAAGAGCCATGTGCTGCAGGGCGTGGACCTGCGCGTGGGCGACGGCGAGCTGGTCACCCTGCTCGGGCGCAACGGCGCGGGCAAGACCACCACGCTCAAGAGCATCTGCGGCGTGGTTCCGCCCACCCAGGGCCGTGTGCGCTTCGCGGGCGACGAGGTGCAGGGCCTGGCCACGCATGCCATCGCCCAGCGCGGCGTGTGCCTGGTGCCAGAGCACCGGGGTATCTTCAAACTGCTCACGGTGGAGGAGAACCTGCTGCTGGGCCAGCGCAAGCGCTCGCCCTGGCAGTTGCCGGACATCTACCGCATCTTTCCGCGCCTCAAGGAGCGGCGCGGCAATGGCGGCGGCCAGCTCTCGGGCGGCGAGCAGCAGATGCTGGCCATCGGCCGCGCGCTGATGAATGCGCCGCGCCTGTTGATGCTGGACGAGCCCGTGGAAGGGCTTGCCCCGGTGATCGTGGAAGAGATCGTGGCGCAGCTCAAGACCATCAAGGCCGCGGGCGTGGCCATCCTGCTGGTGGAGCAGAACCTGGAGGTCTGCACCCAGCTGGCCGACCGGCATTACGTGATCGAGCAGGGCGCCATCGTGCACGAGGCGGACAACACCGCCTTTCTCGCCGACGACGCCATCAAGGACCGCTATCTGGGCGTGGGCCTGGCATAGATTTTTCAGGAATTCGACTGTGGACATGACGACGACCCCCTCCCCTGCCCTGCAACCGCGCGTGAACGGCGCGCGCCTGTGGCAATCGCTGATGGACCTGGCGCAGATAGGCGCCACGCCCAAGGGCGGCGTGTGCCGCCTGGCCCTCACCGCGCTGGACGGCGAAGGCCGCGACCTGTTCGTGCGCTGGGCGCGCGAGGCCGGCTGCAGCGTGCGCACCGACGCCATCGGCAACATCTTCGCGCGCCGCGCGGGGCGCAACGACGCCCTGCCCCCGGTGATGACCGGCAGCCACATCGATACCCAGCCCACGGGCGGCAAGTTCGACGGCAACTACGGTGTGCTTGCCGGCATCGAGGTGGTGCGCACGCTGAACGACCTGGGCATCGTGACCGAAGCCCCGATCGAGGTGGCGGTGTGGACCAATGAAGAGGGCTCGCGCTTCGTGCCGGTGATGATGGGCTCGGGCGTGTTCGCCGGCGCCTTCACGCTGGAGCATGCGCTGGCCCAGCGCGACGCGCAGGGCACCAGCGTGGCCGAGGCGCTGGCCGTCATCGGCTATGACGGCGAGCACGGGCCCACGCCGCCCGTGGGCGCGTATTTCGAGGCGCACATCGAGCAGGGCCCGGTGCTGGAGGCCAACGGCTGCGTGATCGGCGTGGTGCAGGGTGCCCTGGGTCAGCGCTGGTACGACGTGAGCGTGCAGGGCATGGAGGCCCATGCCGGCCCCACGCCCATGGCGCTGCGCCGCGATGCCCTGCTGGCCGCCAGCACGCTGGTGGCCGAGGTGAACCGCATCGCCCTGGCCCATGCACCGCATGCGCGCGGCACGGTGGGCGTGCTGGAGGTGTTCCCGAGTTCGCGCAACGTGATCCCCGGCAGCGTGCGCATGACCGTGGACCTGCGCGCCGCCGACGATGCCATGCTGCTGCAGATGGATGCGGAGTTGCGCACCGCCTGCGAGCGCATCGGCACGGCCCACCGCACACCCATCGCGGTGGAGCAGGTGGTGTACTTCCCGCCGCAGCCGTTTGCGCCCGCGCTGGTCGAAGGCGTGCGCGCCGATGCCCAGGCACTGGGCTACAGCGCCATGGACGTGGTCAGCGGTGCCGGGCACGACGCCGTGTACCTGGCGCGCCTGGCGCCCACGGCCATGGTCTTCGTGCCCTGCGCCGACGGCATCAGCCACAACGAGATCGAGGACGCGGAGCCCGAGCACCTGGAGGCCGGGTGCAACGTCTTGCTGCAGGCCATGCTGCGCAGCGCCCGGGTGGTCGCCGCATGAAGATCCTCATCGCCCGCCTGAACCACGAGACCAACACCTTCTCGCCCGTGCCCACGCCCCTGGAGGCGTTTGCGCCCACCTACGGCGAGGATGCCCTGCGCGACAACCTGGGCATGCGCACGGCCATGGCGGCCTTCATCGACCTGGCCCGGGGCCTGGGCGCCACGCTGGTCACGCCGGTGTCGGCCATGTCTAACCCCAGCGGCAAGGTGCACGCCGCGGCCTACGAAGAACTGACCCGCCGCATCGTGGAGGCAGCGCCGGGCTGCGACGCCATCCTGCTGGACCTGCATGGCGCCATGGTGGCCGAGAACAGCCCCGACGGCGAAGGCGACCTGCTCGCGCGCGTGCGCGCAGCGGCGCCCGGCGTGCCCATCGGCGTGGCGCTGGACCTGCACGGCAACATCACGCCCAAGATGGTCGCCAACGCGGATGTGATGGTCGGCTTCAAGACCTACCCGCACATCGACATGTACGAGACCGGCGAGCACGCGGGCCGCCTGCTGCTGGCCATGCTGCAGGGCCAGGCGCGCTACAGCGTGCGCTGGCACCAGTTGCCCATGATGGGCCACACCCTGCGCAGCACCACGCTGCAGGGCGCCATGCTGCGCGCGGTGGACGCCGCCCGCGCTGCCGAGGCCGACGGCGTGCCGGCCGTGTCGGTGTTCGCGGGGTTCTCGCTGGCCGACATCGAGGCGCCGTTCATGAGCGTGGTGGTCACCGGCCTTGCCGATGCACCCGAAGCAGCCCAGGCCGTGGCCGACCGCATCGCGGCCGCCATCTGGCAGGAGCGCACCGAGTTCGTCTACGACAGCGAGCCCCTGGCGCAGTCGCTGCAGCGCGCACAGACCCTGGCGCAAGGCGCCGAGCGCCCGGTGCTGCTGCTGGACCACAGCGACAACTGCATGTCCGGCGGCACCTGCGACTCCATGGATGTCTTGCAGGCCGCGCTCGCCGAGGGCCTGTCGGACATCGCCGTGGGCCCGCTGTGCGACCCCGAGGCCGTGGCCGAACTCGTGGCGGCCGGCGTGGGCGCGCAGTGCACCGTGCGCCTGGGCAACAAGGTGCCGCTCACCCAGCTCAACGTCTCCAAGGAGCCCGTGGCGCTCAGCGGCACGGTGCGCGCCATCAGCGACGGCGAGTACACCGTGACCGGACCCATCTACACCGGGCAGCGCTGCGCGATGGGGCGCACCGTGCTGTTCGACACCGGCAGCGCCCTCATCGTGGTGACCGAGAAGACGCACGAACCCTGGGACCTGGGGGTGTTCTCGTGCGTGGGGGTGGACCCCACGGCGCACCGCTTCGTGCTGCTCAAGTCGCGCATGTACTGCCGCCCGGTGTTCGTGCCGCTGTCGCATGCGCTGGTCGAATGCGACAGCCCTACCGGCGTGACCAGTTCCAACTATGCGCTGTTTCCGTTCAAGCACGTGCGCCGGCCGGTGTTTCCGCTCGACGCTGTCTGACCTTCCATCGCGCAGGAGGCCCTCAGAACCCGCATCACCAGCAAGCGCAAGCCGACGCAACTGGCGCGCCCGACGCCAGTGCCCCCGCGCAAGGGCCGCCCCGCCGCGCTGGGGGCGTCCGCCTTCCCAAATCGGGCAGCGATTTGAGAGAAAGAGGGATGACGCGAAGCGACTCAGGGGGTTAGTTCACCTTGATCAGACGCCAGTCGATGCGGTTGTCGGGGCGTTGCACCAGCTCGACATTTTTCTTCATCGCCCAGGCCAGCATCTGGTTGTGCAGGGGGATGTTGGCCACGGTGTCGTTCTGCAGCTGCAGGCCTTCGGTCAGCAGGCGGTTGCGTACGGGCTGGTCGGTCTCGGTCTTCACGCGGTCCACGATGTAGTCCATGCGTTCGTTGCTGTAGCGGCCCAGGTTGTAGTTGCCATCGCCGCCCGTGGTCTTGGTGCGGGTGAGCGATTGCAGGGTGTACAGCGCGTCGAAGGTCGGCACGCCCCAGCTGAGCAGGGTGATGCTGGCCTCGTGCCGCTGGGCCATGGGGTAGTAGGTGATGGAGGGCATCGTGCGCAGCTTGGCCTTCACGCCCACGCGCGCCCACATCGAGGTGATGGCCTGGCACAGGTTCTCGTCCTGGATGATGGAGTTGTTGCTGCAGGCGAAATCGACCTCGAAGCCGTCCTTGTAGCCCGCATCGGCCAGCAGCGCCCTGGCCGCGTTGGTGTCGTAGGGCAGGCGCTTGTCCACCGCCTCCGTCCAGCCGTTGACCAGGGGCGAGACGATGGCGCCCGTGGGCTTGGACATGCCGCGCATGGTCACGCGCTGCAGCGTGGCCACGTCGATGGCCTGGTACAGCGCCTTGCGCACGCGCAGGTCCTTGAGCGGGTTCTTGCCCTTGACGCTGCTGCCCGGCAGCTCGTCGCGGAACTGGTCCAGGGCCAGGTAGATGGTGCGGTTCTCGACCATCTCCATCACCTTGATGTTCGGGTTGGCCTTGAGGCGCTCCAGGTCCTGCAGGCTGGTGTCGCGCACCATGTCGACCTCGCCCGAGAGCAGGGCCGCGACGCGCGTGGCCTCGGACTTGATGGGTGTGTAGACGATCTCGGTGACGTTGCCCTCGGTCTTGCCCGCGTTCCACCACTGCGGGTTGACGACAAACACCAGCTTCTGGTCGGGCACCCATTCCTTGAGCACGAAGGGCCCGGTGCCCATGGCATTGCGGTGAGAGAAAGTCTCGTCCTTGGCCTTGATGTCCTTGGGCTCCACCGCGTTGTTCTTCTCGGCCCAGGCCTTGCTCATCACGCGCAGCTCGGTCAGCTGGTTGAGCAGCACCGGGTTGGGGTTCTTCAGGAAGATGTCGATGGTCTCGCCGTCGACCTTGGCGATGCGCTCCATGCCCTGGGTGTAGATGGCGTAGGTGGAGGTCTTGCTCATCGCGCGCTGCAGCGAATACACCACGTCGTCGGCCGTCATGGGCGATCCGTCGCTGAACTTCACGCCCTGGCGCAGCTTCACGCGCAACTGCGTGGGGCTGACCTGCTGCCACGAGGTGGCCAGGAGCGGCTCGACCTTGAGCGTGCGGCTGTTGAACATCACCAGCGACTCGTACACCGCCGCATGGATGCCATTGCCCAGGGCACTGTTCTGCGAGTGGATGTCCATGGACTGGATGTCGGTGGACCCGGCCCAGCGGAACGTCTTGGCGTGCGCGCCCGGCATCGCGGCCACCCACGCCGCCATGGCCAGCGCGGGCACGAGCCAGCGGCGGCCTGGCCTTGCGGTGCCGGCCCCGCGGGGCGCGGCAGGCTGCGGGTGCGCAGGGTGCCGCGCCACTGCGGCAACGCGGGACACAACAGTGCGCGGAGACAGGTGAGGAAGGAAGCTCTGGAACCTACGGGGCATATGTTTTCCTTTGCAGGGATGGAAGCCGCAATATGCCGCAGCGGACCGCCAAACCTATTGCGCGTTTTCCACGACATCCACCCCTCTGCGCACGGTCCCCGGGGCGCAGAGGGAGCCCCGGGCGTCCAGGCGACCGGCCAGCTGCCGGTACTGGCTGGGGCTGACGCCACAGGCACGCTGCCAGCCATGCACGAAGTGCGCGGAGTCGGAGAACCCCGCGGCATGCGCGATGCCCGTCAGGCTGGCCGTGCCGCCAAGCAGGGCCTGCTGCGCGTGCTCGATGCGGGCGGCCTGGCGCAGCGTGGCAAAGCCCAGGCCGTGCCGGGCCAGATCGCGTTGCAGCTGGCGCGCGCTGCGACCCAGGCGGCGGGCGGCGTCGGGCAGGGCCAGGGCAGGCTCCTCGCGCCACCAGGCCAGCAGGTCCAGCACCTCGTTCGCGCACCCCAGCCGCCGCGCCAGGGACTGCAGCGTGCGCGGCGCATCCGCCGGGCTGCCGCTGGTGCCGCCGCGCGCCAGCACGCTCACGCACGAGGCGGCAATGCCCGCGCGGATGTCCGCACTTCGCTGCGCCGCGGCACGCAGGGCGCGGTCCGGCAGCATGGGGGATTCCCGCCGCAGCGCGCCCTGGCCATCGAGCTGCGTGTTGACGCCCAGGGGCGCCATCCGGTTGTAGGCGTTCCAGCGGTCCACGAACGCAGAGGGCCCACGGCCCACGGCGGCCGAGGGCGCCAGGAGCGCATGCACCGGGTTCAGGTCCAGCGCACACAGCAGCGCAAGGCGCGCCTCCCGCCGGGCCTCTTGCCCGCGCGCCTGCGGGCCGCCGCGCAGCACCTGCGCCACATATGCCTGGTGGGTGACGAAGCCCTGCACCTGCGTGCGCACGGCCCGCGCGAGCAGTGCGTGGGGGCGTTCGTCGATATCGCCCAGGCAGGCGGGCAGCAGGTGGTAGCAAAAAAGCGCGGCCATGGCGCTTTTATACAAGCTGGCGCGGCCCGGCCCAGGGACGATGGCCCTCTCCTTCATTCCCTGTGCAAACACACCATGCAACGACGAGATCTTCTGGGCCTGATGGGCCTGACCGCACTGGGCGCCCCCCTGCGCCCCGCTTTCGCCCGCGGCGCCACCCACGGCCTGCTGGCGCTCGATGCCACGGCCCAGGCAGCGCTGGTGCGGGCGGGCCATCTGCAACCCGCGCAGCTGGTGCAGGCCAGCCTGGCGCGCGTGGCGGACGTCAACCCCAGGCTGCAGGCGCTGGTGGAACTCTGCCCCGACCGGGCCCGCGGCCAGTGGCAGGGGCCGCCCTCCCCCGGGCCCTTCTGGGGCGTGCCGTTTGCCTACAAGGACGCGGTCGACCTGCAAGGCACGCACCGGCGCAGCGGCTCGCGCCTGCAGGCGGACGCGGCACTTTCCAGCGCCTCGTCGCCGCTGGTGGCGCGCTGCGAAGCCAGCGGGCTGATCGCCATCGGCAAGACGGCAACGCCCGAGTTCCAGCTCAGCGCCACCACCGAACCCCTGCTTGGCGGCCCGGTCCGCAATCCCTGGAACCCGCTGCACTCCCCGGGTGGTTCCTCGGGCGGCGCCGCGGCGGCCGTGGCCGCGGGCATGCTGCCCATGGCGCACGCGACGGATGGCGGTGGCTCGATCCGCATCCCCGCCTCGTGCTGCGGGCTGTTCGGGCTCAAGCCCAGCCGCTCGCGCATGCAGGGCTCCGGCCCGCGCGATGCCGGTGTCGACCACGCGGTGAGCCGCACGGTGCGCGACAGCGCCACGCTGTTCTGGTGGAACCAGCGCGGCGATGGCGCCGCGCCGCTGCCGCCCATGCCCGCGGTGCACGGGCCCTCGGCCCGGCGCCTGCGCATTGGCTTCGCGCCGCAGAACCTCTTTGGCGAGATGCCGGACCCCGCGGTGCTGCAGGAAGTCACCCGGGTCGCGCGGCTGTGCGAACGGCTTGGGCACCAGGTGCTGCCCTTTGCGCACGGCATCGACGGCGAGCGGTTCTTCGATGCCTTCATGGTGGCCTGGAGCGGCGGCGCCGAGCGGGCGCTGCAGCAGGCCGAGGGCACGGGCCGCCCGCCCGACACGCTGCTGGAGCCCTGGACCCTGCACCTGGCACGGCACGCGCGCGCGCTCCCCGCCGGCGCGGCGGCACGCGCCGGCGCGCACTTTGCCGCCGTGGGCGCGCAGGTGAATGCCTGGTTCGACGCCGTGGATGTCGTGCTCAGCCCGGTGGCCGCCAGCGAGCCGCCACCGCTGGGGTGGCTTGCCCCCACCGTGCCCGGCGCCACGCTGTGGGCCCGGCTGATGCGCTATGCGTCGTACACGCCGCTGCACAACGTGGCGGGCACGCCGGCGATGTCGGTCCCGCTGGGGCTGAGCGCGCGCGGCCTGCCCATCGGCAGCCATTTCGCGGCGCGGGTCGGCGACGAGCAGACGCTGTTCGCACTGGCCTATGAACTGGAACAGGCCGACCCCTGGTCGCACCGGGTCCCACCGCTGTGAATGAAGCCCCGTCAGGGGCGCGCGGGCGCGAGCGGGTAGCGCGCGCCCGCGCGCGCCGTGCCCACCTGCAGCAGGTTGATGACACCCATCACGTCATCCACCAGCCCCACGGCTTTCTCCAGCGCCTGCGACTGCGCCTCGGACTGCACGCAGCCCATCAGCGTGACCAGCCGCCGCTCGCCCAGCACCCAGACGCTGGTGTCGTCGAAGCGCCCCTCCTCGCGGATATAGCGCTGCACGCGCGGGATGAGCTCCGCGTCGTACAGGTAGGAATTGGGCAGCCGGCAGCGCCCCACGCGGTGGCAGCTGCCGCCATGCTGCGAGCGCGTGTGCGCCAGCTCGCGCACCTCGGCGTCGGTGTAGAGCGGGCCCTCGGGCACGGGGCATTGCGGGATGGCGCTGGTGACCTGGACGAAGGGGTCGTTGAAGGCATTGGTGCGGGGGGCTGGGCTGCCATCCTGCGCAACGGCCAGGGCAGCCACCCCCAACCACAGCAGGAAGAACTGGAAGAACACACAAACACGGCGCATGCATTGCTCCTTGGTGGACGGCAGGCACCCACGCTGCCTACAACGCGATCTGGTATCGCGCAAATTCCCTGCGGCCTTTCAGCACACAGTCGTACAGGGTAAAACCAAAGCCCTCATAGAGTGCGCGCAGCGGCTGCCGATCGGCCACGCAGTCCAGCCGCAGGTAACGCACACCCAGGCTGCGGGCGTGCTCGCGCCCGAACGCCAGCAGCGCGGCAGACACCCCCTGCCCCGCCCATGCCCGCCGCACGGCCAGCTTGTGCAGGAAGGCGGAGGTGCCTGGTTCCGCATCCGGCCAGAAAGTGGGGTCTTCGCGCTGCCAGCGCACCACGCCCGCCACGTCATCGCCCACCCTGGCCACCAGGAAGTGGCCGGTATCCACATCCTGCTGCACACGTTCCTCGCTGAAATCGGACACGGCCCACAGCGGCATCTGGCGGTCTACCAGCCACTGCGCGGCCTCGCGCAGCACCGCCGCGATGGCGGCGGCGTCTGACGGGCGGGCGATTTCTGTGTGCATACGAAAGCGGTATTGGCCTGCAGACAGGGGAGGTCCACGCAGGATGATGGGATGGCGCAACGAACTATCCGCCTGCACAGCAGGCAGGTTGCAGTTTACTCATTTTTTGATAGCTATTGGCGCTTGATGGATAAGCGCTGGAAGTCATTTTTATCTAAATTTTAGGGACAAAACCTCTTTCTGCAATCCCCAGCCCGCCCCCCGGATGGGGCGTGCCCCCTACGATGCCCTGACCGTGCCCCCCAGCGACCTCATCGTCCACCGCCCCGAAGGCCTGTACTGCCCGGCCGGGGATTTCTACATCGACCCCTGGCGGCCGGTCAGCCGGGCCGTGATCACGCATGCGCATTCGGACCATGCGCGCATGGGCTCGGCCCACTACCTGGCGCACCAGGACAGCGAAGGCACGCTGCGCAACCGACTCGGAGCCGATATCGATCTGCAGACGCTGGCCTATGGCGACACCATCGACCACCACGGCGTGCGCCTGTCACTGCACCCGGCGGGGCATGTGCTGGGATCGGCCCAGGTGCGGGTGGAACATGGCGGCCAGGTGTGGGTGGCCTCGGGCGACTACAAGCTCGAAGACGATGGCACCTGCCCGCCGTTCGAGCCGGTGCGCTGCCATACTTTCATCACCGAATCGACCTTCGGCCTGCCCATCTACCGCTGGCCGGCGCAGCCGGCGCTGTTCGCGGACATCAATGCCTGGTGGGCCGCGAATGCGGCGGCGGGCAAGGCCAGCGTGCTGTATGCGTATGCCTTCGGCAAGGCGCAGCGGCTGCTGCACGGGGTGGATGCGGGCATCGGCCCCATCATCGTGCACGGCGCGGTGGAGCCGCTCAACGCCGTGTACCGCGCGGCGGGCGTGGCGCTGCCGCCCACCCTGCGCGTGACGGACCCGGGCGCCACCAAGGCCGAGCTGCGCCGCGCGCTGGTGCTGGCACCGCCCTCGGCGGCGGGCACGCCCTGGCTCAAGCGCTTTGGCGAGCATTCCGATGCCTTTGCCAGCGGCTGGATGCTGGTGCGCGGCGCGCGCCGGCGCCGTGGCGTGGACCGGGGCTTCGTGATGAGCGACCACGCGGACTGGCCCAGCCTGCAGAAGGCCATAGCCGCCACGGGGGCCGAGCGCATCATCGTGACCCATGGCAGCACCGAGGTCATGGCGCGCTGGCTGTGCGAGCAGGGGCTGGATGCGCAGGTGTTCGCCACCGAGTACGGCGCCGACGACAACGAGGACGACGCAGGGGCTGCAGCGCCGCCACCGCAGGCCGATGCACCGGCGCCGGAGGCCGCGGCACCATGAAGGCCTTTGCCACACTGTTCCATGCTCTGGACTCCACCACCGGGCAGTCGGCCAAGCTGGCCGCGCTGGTGGCCTACCTGCGCGCGGCACCAGCGGCCGATGCGGCCTGGGCCACCTACTTCCTCGCGGGCGGCAAGCCGCGCCAGATGGTGCCCACCAAGCGCCTGAAGGCCCTGGCGCAGGAGGCCGCCGGCCTGCCCGAATGGCTGTTCGAGGAAAGCTACCAGGCCGTGGGCGACCTGGCCGAAACCCTGGCCCTGCTGCTGCCACCGCCCGTGCAGCCGGTGGACCTGCCGCTGGCCGAGTGGATGGCCCGGCTGCTGCCCCTGCGCGCCCTGCCGCCCGAGGAGGCCGATGCCCGGCTGCGCGCGCAGTGGGACATGCTGGCGCCGGAGCAGCGCTTCGTGTACTTCAAGCTCATCACCGGCAACTTCCGCGTGGGGGTGTCGCGCCTGCAGGTCACGCAGGCACTCGCCACGGTGAGCGCGCTGGACCCCAAGCGCATCGCGCACCGGCTCATGGGCTACACACAGATCGGCCGGCAGCCGCAGGCGGGCGACTACAGCGCGCTGGTGGCCCCCGTGGACGAGGGTAAAGACGGCGCCGCCAGCACGGGCAGCGACACGGCCATGGCAGGCCAGCCCTACCCCTTCTTCCTGGCCCACCCGTTCAGCCAGCCCCTGGCCGAGATGCCCGCGCTGCTGGGCGCGCCCGAAGACTGGCTGGTGGAATGGAAGTGGGACGGAATCCGCGCGCAGATCGTGCGCCGGCGCGGCGCGGTGTGGGTCTGGTCGCGCGGCGAGGAGCTGGTGACCGACCGCTTTCCCGAACTGGCCGATGCCGCGATGGCGGCACTGCCCGACGGCACGGTGGTCGATGGCGAAATCCTCGTATGGCTGCCCGGCGAGCCCCAGCCGCGCCCCTTTGCCGACCTGCAAAAGCGCCTCGGCCGCAAGACACTGACGCCCAAGCTGCTGCGCGAACTGCCCGTGGTGCTGGTGACCTATGACCTGCTCGAACATGCGGGCCAGGACCTGCGCCAGCAGCCCCAGCAGGCCCGCCGCGCACTGCTGGAGACAGTGCTGCAGCCACCCGACGCCATCGCAGAGCCCGCAGCCCCACCCGCACTGCGCCTGAGCGCCCTGCTGCACGGCGCCGACTGGCCGGACCTCGCGCGCCAGCGCGAGGCCGCCCGAGCCATGGGCACCGAGGGCTTCATGCTCAAGCACCGCCAGGCGCACTACGGCGTGGGCCGCACCAAGGACGTGGGCGTGTGGTGGAAGTGGAAGATCGACCCCATGAGCGTGGACGCCGTGCTGATCTACGCCCAGCGCGGCCACGGCCGGCGTGCCAGCCTGTACACCGACTACACCTTTGCCGTGTGGACCGGGCCGCAGGACGACCCCGACCGGCAGCTCGTGCCCTTCGCCAAGGCCTATTCGGGCCTGACGGATGCGGAGATCGCGCAGGTGGACGCCATCGTCCGCAAGACCACGCGCGAGAGCTTCGGGCCCGTGCGCAGCGTGGATGCGACCATGGTCTTCGAGCTCGGCTTCGAGGGCATCGGCAGGAGCCCGCGGCACAAGAGCGGCATCGCCGTGCGCTTTCCACGGATGCTGCGCTGGCGCCAGGACAAGACGGTGGCCGAGGCCGATACCCTGCAGACCCTGATGGCCCTGCTGCCAGGGCAGGACGCTGCCGCATGAGCACGGCGCGCCGTCCGCGCAAGCCGCTGCCCACCGTGGCCGCGAGCGCGGCCGCAGGCTGGATGGCCACGCGCGGCTGGCAGCCCTTCGGCTTCCAGCAGGAGGTGTGGCGCGCCATGGGCGAGGGCCGCTCGGGCCTGCTGCACGCCACCACCGGCGCGGGCAAGACCTATGCCGTGTGGCTGGGTGCGCTGCAGCACCTGGCGCTGGCAGGCGCGCCCGTGGCACCCACGGCGGACGCCAGTGCGCGCACGGCCCTGCGCACACGCCGCGCGGCGGCGCCGCCGCTCACGGTGCTGTGGATCACCCCCATGCGCGCCCTGGCCGCCGACACGCTGCGTGCGCTGGTAGAGCCCCTGCCCGACCTGGCGCCGGACTGGTCCAGCGGCCTGCGCACCGGCGACACCGCCAGTGGCGAGCGCGCCGCGCAGGACCGCCGCCTGCCCACGCTGCTGGTGACCACGCCCGAGAGCGTCTCGCTGCTGCTGGCGCGGGCCGATGCGTACGAGCGCCTGCGCCACGTGCGGCTGGTGGTGGTGGACGAGTGGCACGAGCTGGTGGGCAACAAGCGCGGCGTGCAGGAGCAGCTGGCGCTGGCGCGCCTGTCGGGCTGGAACCCTGCGCTGCAGGTGTGGGGCATGTCGGCCACGCTGGGCAACCTGCAGGAGGCGCTGGATACGCTGCTGCCCCGCCCGGTCCACGATGCCCCCGCAGTGCCGCCCGCCGTGCTGGTACAGGGCCGCATCGACAAGGCGCTGCAGGTCGACGTGATGCTGCCGGCCAAGGTGGACCGCTTCGCCTGGGCCGGGCATATGGGCCTGGCGTTGCTGCCGCAGGTGGTGCAGTCCATCGAGGCCTGTACGTCCACCCTGGTCTTCACCAACACCCGTTCGCAGGCCGAGCGCTGGTACCAGGCGCTGCTGGAGGCGCGGCCCGACTGGGCGGGCACCATCGCGCTGCACCACGGATCGCTGGGCCAGGAGGTGCGCGCCTGGGTGGAGAACGGGCTCAAGGCCGGCCTGCTCAAGGCCGTGGTCTGCACGTCGAGCCTGGACCTGGGCGTGGACTTTCTGCCCGTGGAGCAGGTGCTGCAGATCGGCTCGGCCAAGGGCGTGGGGCGGCTGGTGCAGCGCGCGGGCCGCTCGGGCCACGCGCCGGGGCGCACGTCGAGCATCACGCTGGTGCCCACGCACAGCCTGGAGCTGGTGGAGGCCGCCGCCGCGCGCCACGCGCTGGCGCTGGGCCGCATCGAAGACCGGCACACGCCGCGCGCGCCACTCGACGTGCTGGTGCAGCACCTGGTCACCATTGCCCTGGGCGGCGGCTTCGTGCCTGCCGAGCTGCTGGCCGAAGTGCGCCGCGCGCCGGCCTACGCGGCACTGGCCGACAACGACTGGCAATGGGCCTTGCAGTTCGTGCGCCAGGGCGGCGCCTCGCTGGCCATCTACCCTGATTTCCAGCGCGCCCTGCCAGACGAAGAAGGGGTGTGGCGCGTGCCCGATGCACGGCTGGCGCGCCGCCACCGCAGCAACATCGGCACCATCGTCAGCGACGCCAGCATGCAGGTGCAGTTCGTGAGCGGCGGGCGCCTGGGCTCGGTGGAAGAGAGCTTCATCGCGCGGCTGCGCAAGGGCGACGTGTTCATGTTCGCGGGCCGCCTGCTGGAACTGGTGCGCACCCAGCAGATGACCGCCTACGTGCGCGTGGCGCCCAAGGGCAGCGCCGCGTTGCCGCGCTGGAACGGCGGGCGCATGCCGCTGTCGAACACGCTGGCCGACGCCATGCTGGAGATGCTGGAGCAGGCCGAGCGCGGTGTGTACGCCTCGCCCGAGATGTTGTGCGCCCAGCCGCTGCTCGCGCTGCAGCACGCCTGGTCGGCCCTGCCCACGCCCGGCCACCTGGTGGCCGAAACCCTGCACACCCGCGAAGGCTGGCACCTGTACCTGTACCCGCTGGCCGGCCGCCTGGTGCACCTGGGCCTGGCGGGGCTGCTGGCCTGGCGCGCGTCGCAGCAGGTGCCCAACACCTTCTCCATCGCGGTCAACGACTATGGGCTGGAGCTGCTGTCCGCCAAGCCCGTGGACTGGGCCGCGCTGCTGCCGCGCCTGATCGGCGAGGGCACGCACACCACCATCGGCAGCGGGCTGGAGGACGAAGTGCTGGCCAGCCTGAACGCGACCGAGATGGCACGCCGGCGCTTTCGCGAGATCGCGCGCATCGCCGGCCTCATCTTCCAGAGCCACCCGGGCGAGCAGCGCAGCAGCCGCCAGCTGCAGGCATCGTCCTCGCTGTACTACGACGTGTTCGCCCAGTACGACCCGGACAACTTGCTGCTGGCCCAGGCCCGCGCCGAGCTGCTGGCCAACGAGCTGGACATGGAGCGCCTGGCCCGCACCCTGCGCGGCATGCAGGCGCAGACCCTGTCCGTCCATGCCCTCACGCGCCCCACCCCATTCGCCCTGCCGCTGATGGTGGAGCGCTTTCGCGAGCGCCTGAGCACCGAAACGCTGGCCGACCGCCTGGCGCGCATGGTGCAGGCGCTGGAGAAGGCCGCCGACGACACCACCGGCACCCACCACGCCGACCATCCCGTGGCCCCGGCCGACATGGCCTGGGACGTGCCCGACGGGGCCACCGCGTCACCCCGGCGCGCGCGCCGAGGCGATGCGGGAGACAGCCCCCGCCGGCCCCGAGGGCGCCACGGATTCTGAGCACGACGACCACCGACCTTGCCCGTGAACGCAGACCCTTCTTTCGCCCCTTCACCCACCGCACCTCCCCCAGGCGCCCAGGCCATCACCCTGCCCTGCGGCACTGCCCTGTGGCTGCTGCCCCAGCGCGCCGTGTGGTGGCCCGCTGCGCGCACGGCCTTCGTGGCCGACGTGCACTTCGGCAAGGCCGCCACCTTCCGCCGCGCGGGCCAGCCCGTGCCGCATGGCACCACGGCCGACAACCTGGCCCGGCTCGACGCGGTGCTGGCGGCCACGGGCGCCGGGCACCTGGTCTTCCTGGGCGATTTTCTGCACGCGCGCAGCGGCGCCGGCGCGCCGCTGTGGAACCAGTTGCTGCCCTGGCGCGAGCGCCACGCCCGCATCCGCATGACCCTGGTGCGCGGCAACCACGACCTGCATGCGGGCGACCCACCCGCGCCGCTCGGCGTCGATGTGGCCGATGAGCCCTGGCGGCCCGTGGAGGGGGCCGGGGTGCTGGCTTGCCACCATCCGCAGGCGGGGCCGGGCGATACGGTGCTGGCAGGGCATTGGCACCCGGTGACCACCTTGCAGGGTCCTGCGCGGGACACGGTCCGCCTGCCGTGCTTCGCGTGGCAGCCGGGGCTTCTGGTGCTGCCCGCGTTCGGGGCTTTCACGGGCATGTCCAGCCAGCCGGTGCCCCCGTCCGCGCGGCGGTTCGCGGTGGCTGGAGACCGGGTCCGCGAAGTGCCACGCCGGCCGGCCAGCGCCTGAGCCCGCGTTTCAGGGGCGCCTCGGCCGGGCCCGCCATGAAAAAAAAGGCTTTACCCGCCGGTAAATTTTGCATTGTGGGATTCGATTGCAAAAACAGGGGGCACGGAACGCCGCAAGGAAGGAGAATCAGAGAGCATCCGCGTTTGGCCCCGCTGCGACCCGGCCGGGGACATTTACATACTCTGTTTCGTGAGACAAGCCATGACGACCCAGCAACCGACCATCATCTACACCCTGACCGACGAAGCACCCCGTCTGGCCACGGCTTCCTTCCTGCCCATCATCCGCACCTTTGCGGCGCCTGCGGGCATCAACGTGACCGAGAGCGACATCTCCGTGGCCGCGCGCGTGCTGGGCGAGTTCCCCGAATCGCTGACCGCCGAACAGAAGGTGCCCAACACCCTGGCAGAGCTGGGCAAGAAGACCCTGCAGGCCGATGCCAACATCATCAAGCTGCCCAACATCAGCGCCTCGGTGGGCCAGTTGCAGGCCTGCATCAAGGAGCTGCAGGGCAAGGGCTATGCGATCCCTGACTACCCGGAAGATCCCAAGACCGAAGAAGAAAAGGCGATCCGCGCGCGGTATGCCCGCTGCATCGGCTCGGCCGTGAACCCCGTGCTGCGCGAAGGCAACTCCGACCGCCGCGCCCCCAAGGCCGTGAAGGAATACGCGCGCAAGAACCCGCACAGCATGGCCGACTGGAGCCAGGCCTCGCGTTCGCATGTGTCGCACATGCACGCCGGCGACTTCTACCATGGCGAAAAGTCCATGACGCTGGACCGCGCCCGCGACGTGAAGATGGAGCTGATCACCAAGGGCGGCAAGACCGTGGTGCTCAAACCCAAGGTCTCGCTGCTGGACCGCGAAATCATCGACAGCATGTTCATGAGCAAGAAGGCGCTCGTAGAGTTCTACGAAAAGGAAATCGAAGACGCGCGCAAGACCGGCGTGATGTTCTCGCTGCACGTGAAGGCCACGATGATGAAGGTGTCCCACCCCATCGTGTTCGGCCACTGCGTGAAGATCTTCTACAAGGACGCGTTCGCCAAGCACGGCAAGCTGTTCGAAGAGCTGGGCGTGAACGTGAACAACGGCATGGCCAACCTGTACGAAAAGGTCGCCACGCTGCCCACGGCCCAGCGCGAAGAAGTCCTGAAGGACCTGCACGCCTGCCACGAAGGCCGCCCCGAGCTGGCCATGGTCGATTCGGCCAAGGGCATCACCAATTTCCACTCGCCCAACGACATCATCGTGGACGCGTCCATGCCCGCGATGATCCGCAACGGCGGCAAGATGTGGGGCGCCGACGGCCGCCTGAAGGACGTGAAGGCCGTGATGCCCGAATCGACCTTTGCCCGCATCTACCAGGAGATCATCAACTTCTGCAAGTGGCACGGCGCGTTCGACCCCAAGACCATGGGCACGGTGCCCAACGTGGGCCTGATGGCCCAGCAGGCCGAAGAGTACGGCTCGCACGACAAGACGTTTGAGATCACCGAAGACGGCGTGGCCAACATCACCGACCTGGCCACCGGCGAAGTGCTGCTCTCCCAGAACGTGGAAGCCGGCGACATCTGGCGCATGTGCCAGGTCAAGGACGCCGCGATCCGCGACTGGGTCAAACTGGCCGTCAACCGCGCCCGCAACTCCGGCATGCCCGTGGTGTTCTGGCTCGACTCGTACCGCCCGCACGAGGCGCAGCTGATCACCAAGGTCAAGATGTACCTGCACGAGCACAACACGGCGGGCCTGGACATCCAGATCATGAGCCAGGTGCGTGCGATGCGCTACACGCTGGAGCGCGTGATCCGTGGCCAGGACACCATCAGCGCCACCGGCAACATCCTGCGCGACTACCTGACCGATCTGTTCCCCATCATGGAACTGGGCACCTCGGCCAAGATGCTGTCCATCGTGCCCCTGATGGCCGGTGGCGGCATGTATGAAACCGGCGCGGGCGGCTCGGCCCCCAAGCACGTGCAGCAGCTGGTGGAAGAAAACCACCTGCGCTGGGATTCGCTGGGCGAGTTCCTGGCGCTGGCCGTGTCGCTGGAAGACCTGGGCCTGAAGACCGGCAACGCCAAGGCCAAGGTGCTGGCCAGGACGCTGGATGCCGCTACCGGCAAGCTCCTGGACAACAACAAGAACCCTTCGCCCAAGACCGGCCAGCTCGACAACCGTGGCAGCCAGTTCTACCTGGCCCTGTACTGGGCGCAGGAACTGGCCGCGCAGACCGACGATGCCGACCTGGCCAAGCTGTTCGCGCCGCTGGCCAAGCAACTGGCCGCCGACGAACAGACCATCGTGGCCGAGCTGGCCGCGGTGCAGGGTGCGCCCGCCGACATCGGCGGCTACTACCTGCCCGACACCGCCAAGCTGGACGCCGTGATGCGCCCCAGCAAGACGCTGAACGCGGCGCTGAAGACCGTGGCTGCGTAAACAACCAGCCAAGCCGCCCGCCCCCTAAAAAGGCCCCGCCCGTCGGGGCCTTTTTTCATTGCCCGGCCGCACCAGGATGACAAGACGGCCCGCAGCGGAGCCACCGTTCATGTCGCAGGCGGTGGAGACAAGTAAGCGGCGTGGCTACCGCCCCAGGATCAGGGCCGGTCGCGGTCGGCCACGCGGGTGTTCAGCGCCGCGGGCAGGTAAGCAGGCAGGAACGCACAGCCCTTGCCGAACTGCGCCTCGAAGGCCGGGCACTGCGCAGCGATGCCCTCGGGCGTGGGCTTCACGCCCTCGTCCACCCAGCGCAGCAGGGCGGTCATCAGGGCCGGGTAGGTGGGATCGCTCAGGTAGCTGTGGGTATGGTGCTGGGTGAAGGTCTGCACCAGGCGCGCCGCACTGCCGCCCTGCTCCATGGTGGCCTTGAAAGCCGCATCCAGCTCGACAAAGGCCGTGGGGTCCTCCACGCCTTTCACGGTGAGCACGGGCACGGGAATGCGGCCACCGAGGTCCGTGTCCTGCGCAAACCGCGCCACGGCGGCCGGGTCCGCGCGGTAGCGCAGCACGGCGGCGTTCAGGGCCGCATCGTCGGGAGAGCCCTTGTACTGCACGCCCCGGTTGCCAAACGGGCTCGCGCCACCGGTGCGGTGCTGCACCACGTCGCGGTAGTGGAACGTGGCCCAGTTCATGTGGCCCTGGATGGAGCTGGCGGGGATGCGGATCACATCCACGATGGTCTTGACCTTGCGCTGCTGCTCGGGCGTGCGCTCTGCAGCGGGCCGGTTCAGCGCCAGGCATTCGTTCACGCGCGCCGCCAGATCCGCCTGCGTCAGGGCCGCATCGCGCGGCAGGCCGATGTTGAGCGGGTACGCCGCCTCGGTGGGGCGGGGGTGGTTGTTGCACAGGTACTGGTAGACCACGCGCAGATCGGTGCGGAAGTCGTACGAGCGGGTGCCGCCCGCGAGCACGCCGCTGGTCAGCAGCACGGCATCGTAGGGGCGCTGGCCGCCGGCCGTGGCCTGGAACATCTCGGCCCCCTTGGCCGCCACGCTGGCGCCCCACGACTGGCCGTGCAGGATGGTGCGCTGCGGCCGGGCCACCTGCTGTACGAAGATCTTGCGCAGGCGCTCGGTATCTTCCGCCGCCGCGCGCACCTCCACGCCGCCCTGGCGGAAGGTGCTGCCCGCCCAGGCGTAGCCCGCACGGACCATGATGGACCAGCGCTCCAGGTCCTCCACCGCGCGCTCCATCCTGGGCGCGCCCAGCGCCGGGCCGCCGTGGGCGTGCAGCACCAGGTGGCCGTTCCACTGCTGCGGCATGGCGATGAAGTAGTAAGCCCCTGCGGAATCCTGGCCCGACAGGCAGCGGGCAATGGGCGCCAGGTCCTTGGGGCAGGGCGTGGCGGCGGGCGCGGCCTCCGCCACCGCCTGGGGTTGGGTGGCAACCGGCGCGCAGCCAGGCAAAAAGACGGCGGCTGCCAGGGCGGCCGGTACGGCCACGGTCCGGCGCGGCCAGGCGCGAAGCGGCGGCAAAGCAGTCATGGGAAGGTCTCCGTTGAAATAATGGCGGCGGTGGGTAGCAGCTGCGCATCGTAGAAACGGGGCTCCGATACGTCAAATAGGCAAATCTCCAATCCCCGATACGATTTGCATATGAACCCGCTCCCTGAGCCATTGCACTGCTGACATGGACATCCGCCAGCTCCGCTACTTTCTCGCCGTGGCAGAAGCCGGGCACATGACCCGCGCCGCCGAGCAGCTGGGCATGGCCCAGCCACCGCTGAGCCAGCAGATCAAGGCGCTCGAAAGCACCGTGGGCATGGCCCTGTTCAAACGCCATGCCAAGGGCGTGGCACTGACCGAAGCGGGCCGCGCGCTGCAGGCCGACGCCACGCGCCTGGTGCACGACTTCGATGCGCTGCAAGGCCGCATGCAGTTGCTGGCCGAGGGCAAGACCGGGCGCTTGGCCATCGCCTTCACCAGCTCGGCGGCCGCGCACGAGTTCACGCCATTCGCCCTGCGCGAGTGCCGCGCGCGGCACCCCGGTCTGGTGCTGGAGATCGGCGAGAACAACGCCGCCGAGATCACCGAGGCCGTGGCCGGGGGCCGCCTGCATTGCGGCCTGCTGCGCGTGCCGGTGGCCCGCCCCGAGGGCCTGGCGTTCGACACCCTGCAGCACGAGCCCGCCATGGTGGCCCTGCCCATCGACCACCCGCTGGCGCTGCGCCAGCGGCGCGGCAAGCCGCTGGCCATCCGCATCGCGGACCTGGAGGGCGAGCCCATGATCCTGGTGCGCCGTCCTGGTGCCCCGGGCCTGTACGCCAACCTGCTGGCTCTGTGCGACGAGGAAGGCGTGCGCCCCCGGGTGGTGGCGGAAGTTGCGCGCATGCTGACCAACCTGAACCTCGTGGCGGCGGGCACCGGCATCTCGGTGGTGCCGTCGTCGATGGTGGGCGTGCACCGCCACGCGATCGCGTACCGCCCGCTGGTGGACGGCGGGCGGCTGGACGTGCCGCTCACCCTGGTGTACCGCTCGGCGGACAACATGGGGCCCACGGCCACCTTCACCGCGCTGCTCAACACGCTGGCGCGGCAGGGCACGCCCTGACGCCGGGGGGACCGGTAGGCCATGGCGATCTCGCGCTGCGGCGCCCACGTGTAACTGGCGGCAACAAACCCCACACGGCCGATGCGTGCGGGCACACTGGCGCCGCCGCCGGTGCCGCGCGCCGTCCCCGCCGTGCCCTGCCGCGCACCCCCGTGGCAAGTGGGCGGCGCCGAACGGCGGGCCCCTGCTTGTCCGCATCCGCGTTTTTCTGGCCGCCCCCGGGCCCATCGCCCCATTTACTTTTTATGCCACGTCTGACCCCCTCCTTGTCCTCCCTCGTGTCCGCCGCCTGCCTGGGTGCGCTGCTGTGCGCCGCAGGGCCCGCCGCGGCGGGCCCGAAAGAGGGAGTCCGCGCCTATGAGCGCGGGGAATACGCCACAGCCCTGAAGGAATTGCGTCCCGCCGCGCAGGCCGGCCATGCAGACGCCCAGTACCACCTCGGCCGCATGTACGACGCAGGCCGCGGCGTGGCGCTGAACGAAGCCACGGCGGTGGGCTGGTACCTCAAGGCCGCCCAGCAGGGCCACACGGATGCGATGTACGAGCTGGGCGTGTCCTACGACGAGGGGCTGGGCGTGCCGCAGGACCGGGTGCAGGCCGCCCAGTGGTACCGCAAGGCGGCGGACCTCGGCCACGCCCAGGCGCAATACAACCTGGCGGTGTCCTATGACAAGGCCGAGGGGGTGCCGCAGGACTTCCGCAAGGCGGTGGAGTGGTACCGCAAGGCGGCGGCCCAGGGCCACCTCGATGCGCAGTACAACCTGGGCATTTCGTACGACAAGGGCGAGGGGGTCGACAAAGACCCCCGGCAGGCCGTGCAGTGGTACCGCAAGGCCGCCGAGAAGGACCATCCCGAATCGCAGTTCCAGCTCGGCATGGCGTTCTACCACGGTGACGGGGTGGCCAAGGACCTGGCGCAGGCCGTGCACTGGTACCGGCGCGCGGCGGAGAACGACCTTGCATCCGCGCAGTACCACCTGGGGCTCGCCTACGACGCGGGCGAGGGCATCGCCCAGGACAAGAAGGAGGCCGTGCACTGGTACCGCCAGGCGGCCGGGCAGGACCATGCCAAGGCCCAGTTCAATCTGGCCGTGTCCTATGACGAAGGCGACGGCGTGGCACGGGACAAGAAGCAGGCCGTGCACTGGTACCAGCAGGCGGCCGGGCAGGGACATGCCAAGGCCCAGCGAAACCTGTCGCTGATGTACGCCCGCGGAGAAGGCGTGCCGCGCAACGCGGCCCTGGCGCGCGAATGGGCGCGCAAGGCGGCCGAGCCGCGCGACGGCACACCGGATTGATGCCCTGGCACGCGGTGCCGCCTGGAGCAGCGGCACCGGAGCAGCCCCAGGGTATGGCGGCGGCAGTTGCTATATTTTGAATAGCAAAAACCCGCCATCCATCCTGCGCCAGGGGCATTTTCCCAAGGGACACCGCACTGCGGTGCCGCCGTGGCGGCTCAGGCCGCCACGGTGTCCTCAGTTGTTGCCCTGGGCCGTGCCCTCGCGGCGCGGGTCCGCGCCGCCCGCATACGTGCCCGCGCCGGGGTTGCGCGCCAGCAGGCCGGCATTGCCATTGGACCGCAGGCCGTTGAATACCGCGCCGTGCAGGCCGCTCGTGAAGGTGTCGGTCTGCGCCACGGTGTGGCCGCGCGCCTTGAGGCCGTCGCGGATGGCGGCCGTGTCGATGACCGAACCCTTTTCGATGGATGTGGTCGCGTTGGTCTGCGCGCCGAAGTTGGGCAGGTTGATCGCCTGCTGCACGTTCAGCCCCCAGTCCGTCATGCCCAGGATGCTCTTGGCGGTGTACTGGATGATGGCGCTGCCGCCGGGCGAGCCGATGGCGCCTTCCAGGTCTCCGGTGGCCGCGTTGAAGATGATCGTGGGCGCCATCGAGCTGCGCGGGCGCTTGCCGGGCTGAACGCTGTTGGCGATGGGCAAGCCTGCAGCGTCGGTGGCGGTGAACGAGAAGTCGGTGAGCTGGTTGTTCAGCAAAAAGCCCCGCACCATCTGCAGGCTGCCGAAGCCGTTCTCGATGGTGGTCGTCATGGACACCGCGTTGCCCGCGTTGTCGATGATGGACAGGTGGGTGGTCGATGGCAGGGCCAGCGAGTTGTCCTGCCCCTTGGCGCCGCTCACGCCCGGCGGTGTGCCCGCCACGGGGGTGCCGATGCTCTTGCTCAGGCTGATGAGCTTGGCGCGCTCGCGCAGGTAGTCGGCGTTGACCAGGCCGGCCTGCGGCACGTTCACGAAGTCAGGGTCGGCCACATACAGCGCGCGGTCGGCATAGGCCAGGCGGTAGGCCTCGGACACCACGTGCACCGCATCCAGCGTGTTGGGCTTCATGGCCGCCAGATCGAAGCCCTGCAGCAGGCCCAGCGTCTGCAGCACGGCGATGCCGCCCGAGCTGGGCGCGGGCATGCCGCACACGCGGTACTGGGTGCGGTAGACGCCGCAGACGGGCTCGCGCACCTTGTGGGTGTAGCTGCTCAGATCGTCCAGCGACAGCTTGCCGGGGTTGGTGGGGTGGCCCGCTACCTTGGCCACGATGTCCTTGGCGATGTCGCCCTGGTAGAACGCGTTGGCGCCGCCCGCGGCAATGGCCCTGAGCGTGGCGGCCAGTTCGGGGTTCTTGAGCAGCGTGCCGGCCGCCTTGGCCGTGCCGTCGGCATTGAGGAAGTAGCTGGCGCCGGGCTCGCCCTGCGCCTTGATGCGCGCGGCCGAGCCGGCGATGGACACGCTCATGCGCTGCGAGATCGCAAAGCCGTTTTCACTGAGCTGGATCGCGGGCTCGAACAGGTCCTTCCAGGGCAGCTTGCCGTGCACCTTGTGCGCGGCTTCGAGCATGCGCAGCACGCCGGGCGTGCCCACCGAGAGGCCGCCATCCACCGCCGCCAGAAACGCCAGCGGCTTGCCGTCCGCGCCGATGAAGAGATTGGGCGTGGCCGCCTTGGGCGCGGTTTCGCGGCCGTCATAGGCGAGCAGCTTGTTGGCACCCTTGTCGAAGTGCAGCATGAACGCGCCCCCGCCGATGCCCGACGACTGCGGCTCCACCAGGTTCAGCACCATCTGCACGGCGATCGCCGCGTCCAGCGCCGTGCCGCCCTTGGCCAGGATGTCGACCCCGGCCTTGGTGGCCAGCGGGTTGGCGGTGGACACCATGTCCTTGTTGGCGTAGCTGATGGCCTTGGGCGTGTAGCCCGAGGGCGGCTCCGGCGGCACGTACTGCTCGACGGGCTCGGGGTTGGCCACCGGCGTGCCGGGGCCGTCATTGCCGCCGCAGGCGGCCAGCAGGGCCAGCGCGGCGATGCCCAGGCCCCAGCGGGTGGGTTGGCGTCGAAAGACAGAAGCCGTCATGGTGAAAGGTCCTTGGAAAGGGAGGGTGGTGAAACCGCCGCCCTGTGGGGCACGGCGGACGGCCCGGGGGCGCCGGGAACGCCCATCAAGTATGTGACGACTTGATGAAAATCATTTTGCTTTTATGCCCCATTTCACGCCAAATGCGAGAAACAGATTTCCTTATTTGCCGTGAAACAGAATCTGGATTCCATCGACCGCCAATTGCTTGCCCTGCTGCAGCACGACGCCGAGACGCCGCTGGCCGAGCTGGCCGATGCCGTGCACCTGTCCAACACGCCCTGCTGGCGTCGCATCCAGTGGCTGCGCGAGAAGGGGTTCATCACACGCCACGTGGCGCTGGTGGACCCGCGCAAGGTCAATGTGGGCGTGACCGTGTTCGTGGCCATCAAGACCAACCAGCACCACCAGCAGTGGTTCGAGACCCTGCGCGACGTGGTGATGGGCATTCCCGAGATCGTGGAGTTCTACCGCATGAGCGGCGACGTGGACTACCTGCTGCGCGTGGTGGTGCCCGACATCCGCGCCTACGATGCGGTCTACAGGCGGCTGACGCAGGCCGTGGCGCTGTCGGACGTGAGCTCGAGCTTCGCGATGGAAGAAATCAAGTTCACCACCGCGCTGCCGCTGGACTACGCGCAATGACGCACTGCCGGGCAGGGGCAGCACGGCGTCCGGCCGGCAGGCCGGCTGCGCGGCACAATCCAGTCCGCGCCACCTGATGCCGCCACACCCGCATCGCCGCCCCTGGCCCCCGAATCCAGCATGCACTGGATTTTGTTAACCAAATAGTGAACTATTCGGGCATGACCAAAGACACCGAGACCCCCGCCAAGGAGCGCCAGCGGGATGCCGACCGCTCCCAGGGCGTGATCTTCAGCGCCGCGCGCGACGAGTTCGCCGAACACGGCCTGGGCGGCGCGCGCATGGACCGCATCGCCGAGCGGGCGGGCCTGAACAAGCGGCTGATCTACTACTACTTCGAGGACAAGGAAAAGCTCTTCCAGGCCGTGCTGGAGCAGGCCTACCTGCACATCCGCGAGGAAGAGCGCAAGCTCAACCTGCTGGACCTCCCGCCCGCGACCGCCATCCGGCGGCTGGTGGAGTTCACCTGGACCTACTACCTGGAGAACCCCCAGTTCCTCACGCTGCTCAACAGCGCCAACCTGCACAGAGCGCGCCATCTGCAGGAGTCGCAGCGCGCGCGCGAGATGAACTCGCCGTTGATCGCCACGCTGGGCGAGGTGCTGGAGCGTGGGCGGCGCGAGGGCAGCTTCCGCGGCGGGGTGGATCCGCTGCAGCTGTACGTGTCCATCGCCGGGCTGTCGTACTTCTACCTGTCGAACAACCACACGCTGTCGGCGATCTTCGGGCGCGACCTCATGGCCCCGAAGGCGCGCAGCGAGCGGCTTTCGCACATGTGCGATGTGATCCTCGGGTACGTGCTGAGGAACTGAACGGGCCCACACCATGCAAATCGCCGCCGTCCTGATCCTCCTCGTTGCACCCGCCGCCATGGCGGGCTTTCTGCTCTGGCGCGCCTATCAACTGGGTATCAAGCACCGTGTCGCGCTCACCCGTCAGTGGATTTCGCGCCCGCCCGAGGGGATTGAAGGATGCGCGCGGTTGTTTGCCTGGCGCGACCTGTCTTTTGCCATAGCGCTGTTGGCGTCTCTCGGCCTGCTGCTTTCTTTGCCGCAGTACTTACCGGCGTGGGTCTTGCTGATGGCTTTCGGTAGTTTTGTGCACCAAGGTTTCACCGGCTATGCCGTCGCCAAACTTCGAAAGAGGCCATCCCGTTGAGCGCGCAACTCGCTGGCCACTCAGTTGGTTTGCAACTTGACCGCTGAGCCTGTGGGCGCAAGGTAGCAGCGCGGCACGGCCGCCGACCATTGGCTTCACCGCAATCCACGGGTAAACCCCTACCCCCACCACCCGCGTCCGCGTTGACGCAGGCGCAGCGATGTCTAAAAATAATCTCTATTCACCATTCAGTGAATTAAAGAGCAAGTCCAAGCCTGCCCACGGAGACAAATCCATGCCCATCACCCGCACCACCCGCCGCGCTGCGGCCACCGCCCTGGCGGCGGCCGCGCTCACCACCCTGTCCTTCGGCGCCCTGGCGCAAGGCGGCTACCCGACCAAGCCGATCCGCGTGATCGTGCCGTTTGCGGCGGGCAGCACCACCGACATCATTGCGCGCGCCATCGCCGACAAGATGGGCCAGAGCATGGGCCAGACGCTGGTGGTGGACAACCGCGGCGGCGCCAGCGGCACCATCGGCCAGCAAGCCGTGGCCACGGCGGCGCCGGACGGCTACACGGTGATGATCCATTCGTCGTCGCACACGGTGAGCCCCTCGACCTTCGCCAAGCTGCCGTTCGACACGGTGGGCGACTTCGCGGGCGTGACGCCGATCTCGTCGCTGCCCAATGCGCTGGTGATCTCGCCCGCCAAGGGCATCAAGACGCTGCAGGACCTGGTCGCCACGGCCAAGGCCAAGCCCGGCACGGTGAACTTCGCCTCGGCCGGCCAGGGCAGCGCCACGCACCTGAACGCCGAGAAGTTCAAGCTGGCCGCGAAGATCGACGCGCAGAACATCCCCTTCAAGGGCTCGGCCGAGGCCGTGACCGAGGTGCTGTCGGGCCGCGTGGACTACTACTTCTCGCCCATCGCGCCCGTGATCGGCCAGATCAAGGACGGCCAGCTGCTGGCGCTGGCCGTGGGCTCGCCCAAGCGCGCCGCCGCCCTGCCCGACGTGCCCACCACGGCCGAGGCCGGCGTGCCCGGTTCGGAATTCAACTTCTGGATCGGGATGATGGTGCCGGCCAAGACGCCGCGCGACATCGTCAACCGCCTGCACGACGAGGTGGTCAAGGCGCTGGCCACGCCCGAGGTGAAAGAACGTTTCCTGAAACTCGGTGCCGATGCCTGGACGCTCAAGCCCGAGCAGTTCGACGCCTACATCAAGGACGAGATCAAGAGCAACGCCACGCTGGTGAAGGCCGCAGGCCTGCAGCCCGCGCAGTAAGCCGCCCCCGCCAGGGCTGCATCGCCAGTCGCCGCCTGCGCAGCGGCCAGGCCGCGCCTTGGCCGATTTTTTTATCTACCACCTTTGAACTGAACGAAAGCACCACCGCCATGGCAACCCAACGACTCGGACTCATCATGCACGGCGTCACCGGCCGCATGGGCATGAACCAGCACTTGATCCGCTCCATCTGCGCCATCCGCGCGCAGGGCGGTGTGGTGCTCTCCAATGGCAACCGCGTGATGCCCGACCCCATCCTCATCGGCCGCAATGCCGAGAAGATGGAGGCGCTGGCCAAGGCCCACGGCATCGCCCGCTGGGGCACGGACCTCGACGCCGCGCTCGCCAACCCCGAGGACACCGTGTTCTTCGACGCCGGCACCACGCAGATGCGCCCCACCCTGCTGGCCAAGGCGATCCGCGCGGGCAAGCACGTGTACTGCGAAAAGCCGATTGCCACCAACCTGAACGAAGCGGTGGAGATCGCGCGCCTGGCGTCGGGTTCGGGCCTCAAGCACGGCGCGGTGCAGGACAAGCTCTTCCTCCCCGGCCTGCGCAAGCTCGACATGCTGCGCCGCGCCGGCTTCTTCGGCCGCATGCTCAGCGTGCGCCTGGAGTTCGGCTACTGGGTCTTCGAGGGCGACCTGCAGCCCATCCAGCGCCCGAGCTGGAACTATCGCAGCGAAGACGGCGGCGGCATGATCCTGGACATGATGTGCCACTGGCGCTACGTGCTGGACAACCTGTTCGGCGAGGTGAAGTCGGTGTCTTGCATCGGCGCCACGCACATCCCCACGCGCTGGGACGAGGCCGGCCAACCGTACCAGGCCACGGCCGACGACGCGGCCTACGCCACCTGCGAACTCACGGGCCACAACGGCGAGCCGGTGATCGCGCAGCTCAACATGAGCTGGGCCACGCGCGTGCGGCGCGACGACCTGGTGACCTTCCACGTGGACGGCACCGACGGATCGGCCGTTGCCGGCCTGTCGAGCTGCCGCGCGCAAAGCCGCGTGGCCACGCCGCGCCCGGTGTGGAACCCGGACGAGAAGCAGACCATGAACTTCTTCGACCAGTGGCAGGAGATTCCGGACTCGCAGGTCTACGACAACGGCTTCAAGATCCAGTGGGAGCACTTCATCCGCCACGTGGTGGAAGACGCGCCGTACCGCTGGACCCTGCCTGAAGGCGCCAAGGGCGTGCAGCTGGTCGAAGCCGCGCTGGAAAGCTGGAAGGAACGCCGCTGGGTCGATGTGGCCCCCCTGCAAGCTTAACCACCGATTACTGTTTTGATAGCTGCTAGCGCTTTCTGGATAAGCGCTAAAGGCCAATTTCATTCAAATTTCTGCGAGTACACCATGGCCTTCAGCCTCCCCCTGCCCACGGCCGACGGCCGCATCAGCCCCTACACCCTGCAAGGCCGCCCGCCGGTCGCGCCACAGCGGGGCGCGGCGTTCAACCGTATCGCCTACTCGGCGGCCCACGTGGTGGCCAACCCGCTGGCCGCCATCGACCCGTGGCTGCAGTGCGCGGTGGACTGGGACGCCACCATCGCCTACCGCCAGCGCCTGTGGTCGCTGGGCCTGGGCGTGGCCGAGGCCATGGACACCGCGCAGCGCGGCATGGGGCTGGACTGGCCGACCTCGCTGGAGCTGATCCGCCGCTCGCTGGATGCGGCGCGCGACTTCGGGCCGGGCGCGCTCGTGGCCTCGGGCTGCGGCACGGACCACCTGGTGCTGGACGAGGTGAAGTCGGTGGACGACGTGATCCGCGGCTACGAGGAGCAGATGGAGGCCATCGAGAAGCTGGGCGGCAAACTCATCGTGATGGCCAGCCGGGCGCTGGCCCGGGTGGCGCAGAGCCCCGCCGACTACGAACGCGTGTACGACCGCATCCTCTCACAGGCACAGCAGCCCGTGGTACTGCACTGGCTGGGCGACATGTTCGACCCGGCGCTGGCGGGCTACTGGGGCTCGCGCGATGCGGACGCGGCCATGGACACGGCGCTGGCGGTGATCGCCGCGCACCTGGACAAGGTGGACGGCATCAAGATATCGCTGCTCGACAAAGACAAGGAAGTCGCCATGCGCCGCCGCCTGCCCGCCACGGGTGGCACCGACGGCCAGGGGGTGCGCATGTACACCGGCGACGATTTCAACTACGCCGAGCTCATCGCCGGCGATGGCGATGGCGCCGGCGGCACGCCGCGCCAGGGCCAGAGCGATGCGCTGCTGGGCATCTTCGACGCCATCGCACCGGCCGCGAGCGCGGCACTCGCAGCGCTGGCAGCTGGCGACACGGCACGCTTCCATGCCATCCTGGGGCCCACGGTGCCGCTGTCGCGCCACATCTTCGCGGCGCCCACGCGCTTCTACAAGACGGGCGTGGTCTTCATGGCCTGGCTCAACGGGCACCAGAGCCACTTCACCATGGTGGGCGGGCAGCAGAGCACGCGCTCGCTGGTGCACTTCGCCGAACTGTTCCGACTGGCCGACCAGGCCGACCTGCTGGAGCAGCCTGAGCTGGCCGTGCAACGCATGGGCCACCTGCTGGCACTGCACGGCGTGAGTGCCTGACCGCCATGCGTGATTTCACCCAAGACCACCGCTGGCTCTCCATCAATACGGCCACCGTGCGCAAGCAGCAAGGGGCCGAGGTGCCGCTGGCGCGCATCATCGACCAGTGCGCCGCACGCGGCATCCGCGCCATCAGCCCCTGGCGCGACCAGGTGGCCGCCGCCGGGCTCGATGCCACCGCGCGGCAACTGCGCGCCCACGGCATGGCGCTGTCGGGCTACTGCCGCGGCGGCTTCTTCCCGGCGGCGGACGCCGCGGGCCTGCGCGCCGCGCTCGACGACAACCGCCGCGCCATCGACGAGGCCAAGGCGCTCGACGCCGCCTGCCTGGTGCTGGTGGTGGGCGCCCTGCCCGGTGCGCTCGATGGCACGCCGCACTACACCGACATCGCCCGCGCGCGCGGCGAGGTGGTCGACGGCATCGCCGCCTCGCTAGAGTACGCGCGCCAAGTGGGCATGCCGCTGGCCATCGAGCCGCTGCACCCCATGCAGGCGGCCGACCGCGCCTGCATCAACACGCTGGAGCATGCGCTGGACATCTGCGATGCGCTGGATCCGCAAAGGACGGGGGCACTGGGCGTGGCGCTGGACGTGTACCACGTGTGGTGGGACCCCAAGCTGCAGCAGCAGATTGCGCGCGCCGGCAAGGAACGCCTGCTGGCCTTCCATGTCTGCGACTGGCGCCTGCCCACGCGCGACCTGCTCAGCGACCGGGGGATGATGGGCGACGGCGTGATCGAGCTCAAGAAGATCCGCCAGTGGGTCGAGGCGGCAGGCTTCGGGGGCTATGCCGAGGTGGAGATCTTCTCGGCCCTGGACTGGTGGCAGCGCACGGGCGAGGACACGCTGGACACCTGCATCGCGCGGCACCGCAGCGTGGTCTGAGCCCCGGGGCGGCTCCGCGCCCTGCGGACCCCGGCGCCACCGGTGCGCGTGGCGCCGTGGCCAGCATCGTCCGGGCCCGCGCCACGGCGGGCCGTCACCCGGGGCCCTCGCCTGCCACGGGCCGCGCGACGGCGCAGCCTGCGACGCGCGGGGCGGGCCGGCCGTTGCCCCATCACCCTGGCAGCAATGGGGAAATGGTGCAAAGGGCTGCATAATTACGAATCAATCTCATCACCAATCCCGTTCGCATCCGTTTCGCCATGGCCACCAGCGCAGTTTCCCGCTTGCACATCGTTTCGCGCATCGCCGCGGGCGTCCTGGGCGGCTATGCCTTCACATGGGGCTTCATCGCGCTGGGCATCGGCCTTCTGTTCGCGGCGCAGATGGAGTTCCACGATGCGGAGGCCCTGGGCTACATCGTCGGCTTCATCGTTTTTCTGGTGGCCTTTCTGTGGGCGTTTTCGGCGGCAAGCGTGAAGCGCGTGTGGCTGGTGCTGGCCGGCGGCGGGGCGCTGATGACCGGCGCCGCCTGGCTGGTGCAGCGCGCCATCCTGTAAACCGCGCGCACGAACCCAAGAGGTAGATACCCATCATGTTCCAGAACTTCCGGCTCACCATGGCCTGGCTGCACACCTGGTTCGGCCTGGTGCTGGGCTTCGTGCTGATGGTCGTTTTCTTCTTCGGCTCGCTGTCGGTGTTCGACCGCGAGATCGACCGGTGGGCCATTCCCCAGACCCGCTTCGAGCCGCAGCCCATGCCCTCGTTCGACAAGATCCTGCAGCCGGCCTTCCAGGACATGAGGCCCAGCGCGGAAAACATCGAGGCCGCCAGGGACCGCGTGAACGGGCCTGTGCCACAAAGCTTCCCCGTCATCAAGACCTGGGGCGCGTACACCACCCACCGCGACCCGGTGCTGGGCCTGTTCGCGGGCTATGAGCTGCCCAATGCCAAGGACCCCGACGACAACACCATCTGGGGCAACCGCACGATCGATCCGCGCTCGGGCGCCTCGCTGCCCGACGACCACCTCAAGATCGGCAGCCAGTTCTTCTACCCGCTGCACTACAGCCTGAACTTCAAATGGAAGGACCTGGGCACCTGGATCGTGGGCTTCGCCGCGCTGATGATGCTGGTGGCGCTGGTCAGCGGCGTGGTGATGCACCGCAAGATCTTCCGCGAGCTGTTCACCTTCCGCCCTCGAAAGCACACGCAGCGCAGCGCGCTCGACCTGCACAACCTCACGGGCGTGGTGGCGCTGCCGTTCCACTTCATCTTCGCGTTCTCGGGGCTGGTGATCTTTGGCGGCATCTACTTCCCCATCACCCACACGCAGCTGCACCCGCTGCACGAGCTGCACGAAAAACACGAGGCCGCAGAAACCGGCCTGCCGCACGAGCGCGCGGGCACCGCCGGCACCCTGGCCTCGGTGGACGCGATGGTGGCGCAGGCCCAGCGCCGCTGGGCCGCGCAGGGCATGGCGGGCGACGTGGGCTTTCTGACCGTGCAGCACGTGGGCGATGCCAATGCATACGTGAGCGTGTACCGCGCGGGCACCGACCGCATCGCGCTCGTGGGCAACGGCATCCACTTCAAGGCCAGCACCGGCGAGGTGCTGCGCGAAGACCCGCCGCTGACCCCGGTGGCCAGCGTCAACACCTTCCTCACCGGGCTGCACCTGCAGCATTTCCGGCACTGGCTGCTGCGCTGGCTGTATGTGCTGGGCGGCCTCTCGGGCTGCGTGTGCATCGCCACGGGCTTCATCTTCTTCGTGGAAAAACGCAAGCGCCAGCACGCCAGGCAGGGCGTGACCGGAGCGCGCTGGGTGGACGCGTTCGCGGTCTCCACCGTGACGGGCATGCTGATCGCCGCGCTGTCCATGCTGATCGGAAACCGCCTGCTGCCCACCGACCTGCCCGCGCGCGGGGACTGGGAGCAATATGTCTTCTGGGGCGCCTGGGCACTGGCCTTCGTGCACGGCATCTGGCGCACCGAGCCCGTGGCCAGCGCGCGCATGGCCCCCGCCTGGGCCGAGCAGTGCTGGGCCATCGCCGTGCTGGGCGTGGCGGCCGTGCTGCTCAACTGGGTGACCACGGGCGACCACCTGCTGCGCACCCTTGGCAACGGCTACTGGCCCGTGGCGGGCATGGACCTGGCCATCCTGGCGAGCAGCGCCATCGCCGTGCTGGCCGCGCGCAAGCTCAAGCACCGCGCCCAGGGCCAGCTGGGCGCCCCTGCCGTGGACGGCGGCGCGGCCTCCTCGCTGGAGACCGCCCGTGCCTGACGCCTTGCTGCTGGTGGCGGCCCTGGCCGCCAACGTGGTCGGCCTCGGCTGGCTGGCCCTGTCGATGGATGCGCACTGGGAGCAGGTGCGCGGCACCGAGCCCCTGCGGCGCAGCACCGTGCGCACACTGCGCTGGATGGGCGCCGCCGGCCTGCTCGTGGCCCTGGCCCTGTGCCTGGCCGTGGACCACGCATCGATGGCGTCGCTGGTGTGGTTCATGGCGCTCGCGGGTGCCGCGCTCACCATCGCGTTCACACTGTCGTGGCGGCCCCGCGTGCTGGGCGTGCTGATCGCCTGGGTGCGGCGCAGCGGCGCTGGCGTGGCCCGATAAAACCGCCGCACGCAGTTCATGCGGGCCCAGGCTGGGTGGTGCGATGTTTGCGCCCCGGCTTCGACAGGCTCAGCCCGAACGGCTTGTGAAATACCGGGAGGCGACGCTCCCCGAACCCGATTCCGCCACACCCTCAACCACTGGCGCGCCCCCACGCCAGTGCACCCGTGGAACCGGCTTCGCCGGGCCACCGGGTGCTTCCCCCTCGGGGGAAGCCGCGCAGCGGCTCAGGGGGGCATCAAATCTTGCCCATGTAGTCCCGCTTGCCCAGCTCCACGCCGTTGTGGCGGGCCAGCGCGTAGGCCGTGGTCACGTGGAAGAAGAACTGCGGCAGGCCGTAGTGCAGCAGGTACTGCTCGCCCGGAAACTGCCGCTCGCGCGCGGTGCCGGGCTGGATGGTGATGGTGCGCGTGGCGGCATCGGCAAACGCCTCCACGGGCAGGCCTTCCACGAACGCCAGCACGGTGTCGATGCGCTCGTTCAGGTCGGCAAAGCCGGGGCGGTCCGCATCCGGATACGAAGGCACCTCCGCCCCCGCCAGCCGCGCCGCCACACCCTTGGCGAAGTCGCAGGCGATCAGCACCTGGCGCGCCATGGGGAACATGTCGGGGAACAGCCGGGCCTGCAGCAGCGCGTCGGGGTCGAGCTTGCGCGCCGTGGCGTGCGCCTCGGTCTTGGCCAGGATGTCTTTGAGCGAGCCCAGCATCTGGCGGAGAACGGGAACGCTGGCGTTGTAGAGGGGAGATGTCATGGCGGGATTCTTGTCTTGGGATGAAGCACAGGGAAGGAAGGGTCGGCGCCCGGCGGCCTTTTTTTGCCTGCCGGGACCGGAGCGCATTGCAGCACATCGGCGCACTCCGTGCTGGCGCCCCGCCTTTTGGGCTCGTGCCCGGCAGTGTCAGGCCAGGTGCTGGCGCAGCTGGATCACATTGCCCTCGGGGTCGTGGCCATCGCAGGCCCGAAAGCCCCGGGCCTCCCATTCCCTGGCCGCGGGCGCGAGCTGCCCGCCCAGCGCCACGGCCCGCAGCCGGGCCTGGGCCAGGTCCGGCACCGCGAAAAAGAGCTTGATGGGGGTCTCCTCGCGCACCACGGGCGGCTGCGTGATGGCGATAGCCCGGGCGATCCGCTGCGGGATGGCGTGGACCACGATCTGCACCGCGCCAGACTCCAGCACGATATGGTCGCTTTCGGCGTGGACCACGTTCAGGCCGCAGAGCCCTTCATAGAACGCGGCGAGCCGCTGCATGTCCTTGGCGAAGACGACGGCGCCGGACGAAGGCATGGTGGACACGGTGAATCTCCCGCAATGGACGGATGGATCGATGAGGGGCAGCCGCCGCCATTCTCACCGAGATTCACGCGGCCACGGGGTCCGGCAGCAGGCCGCCCGGCCCGCGTTCAGGCCGCCACCGGCGCCACCGTCCTGCGCACCCGGCGCACGTTGAAGGCGCTGGCGATCAGCACGCCCTGCACCACGGCCAGCCCCAGCAGCACGGCGGTGAAGCGGCCCTGGTCGAGCAGCACGCCGAACAGCAGCGGCGACAGCGCCTGGCCGATATCGAGGCCCGAATACACGATGCCGTAGACGCGGCCCGTGGAGCCCTCGGGCGTGGAGCGCTTGACCAGCAGGTCGCGCGAGGGGCCGGCGATGCCGGCGCAAAAACCCATCACCCCGAACAGCACGGGCACCAGGGCGCCGGGCGGGTGCGCCAGGGCCAGCGCCACGGCCACGCAGGCCGCCAGGCCGAAACCGATGCCCACGATGCGCTCGCAGCGGCTGGGGTCGGCCGCCAGGAAGCCGCCCAGCACCATGCCGCCCGCGCTGGCCACCATGTAGACCGTGAGGCACATCGCGGCCAGCGCCACGGGCACGGCATGCAGCTGGCGCGCGGCCTCGGGGGCAAAGGCCTGCACCACGTTCAGCGCCACGGCGTAGAAGAAGAAGAACGCAAAGCACATCCACACGGCGGGGATGCGCAGGAACGCGAAGTTGCCGCCCTGCCCGGCCGCGCCGGTGGCGGCGGACCTGGCCGCAGCGGTGGGCGCCGGCATGGGCGGCAGCGCCAGGTGGCGGCGGCTGACCAGCAGCACCAGCAGCACCGAGAACGCCAGCACACCCGCGCACACCAGCGCCACGCGCCACGATGTCGCGATGGCGATGGGCACCAGCATGGCGGGGGCGAGCGCCCAGCCCAGGCTGCCGGTGATGCCGTGCACGCTGTAGGCGTGGCCCAGGCGCGGCGCGCTCACGCGGCGGTTGAGCAGCGTGTAGTCCACCGGGTGGAACACGCCGTTGCCGATGCCCGCGAGCACCGAGAACGCCGCGAGCATGGCGTAGCTGGTGCTGGCCGCGAAGCCGAAGGCCGCCAGGCCCAGCAGCGCCAGGCCGCCGAACAGGATGGGCCGGGGCCCGAAGCGGTCCACCACGAAGCCCGAGCCCGCCTGCACCGCGCACGAGACCACGAAGAAGATGGTCATCAGGAAACCCAGCTCGGTGTAGCCGACCTGGAACGCGTCCTTGAGCCACGGGAACAGCGGCGCCAGCAGGAGCTGGCTGTAGTGGCTGATGAGGTGGGCGATGCCGACCAGCCCGATGACGCTGGCATCGGCGCGCAGCGGGGTGGAGGCAGGCGGAAGGCCGTGGACATTTGCGGTGGTCATGGCGGCATCGTAGTATTGGCCCCGGGTTTCTGGAATGCGACGGAACGACAGCTTTCGGCGAATTTGCGCCAAACCGTTGATCCGGGGCACGCCGGCCACGCCCCCTTTTCTGCTTTTTTCGACCCGCCATGGCCCGTACCAGCCAAGCCGCTCCCCTGGGCGACACCGACCCGTTCACCCCCACGCCCGCCAGCCCCGTGCGGGTGCGGGCGCGCGACATGCCGGCCGATACGCATTTCGAGCCGCACCGCCACGCCTGGGGCCAGCTGGCCTACTGCGCCAGCGGGGTGGTCCAGGTGAGCGTGCACGCACCGGGCACCGCCACCGCGTACATCGTGCCACCCTCGCGCGCGGTGTGGATCGCCCCCGGCGCGCTGCACGCCGTGGCGGTGCTGGAAGCGGCCGCCTTCCGCACGCTCTACATCGACCCCGGCGTGGTGCCGGCTGGCGGCGCGAACTGCCGCGTGATGGCCGTGACGCCCCTGCTGCGCGAGCTGGTGTCGGCGCTGGACCCGGTGGGCGGCCCGCACCCCGGCCCCGCGCGCGAGGCCGCGCTGACCGCGCTGGTGCTCGATGAGATCGGCCAGGCCGAAAGCCTGGCCCTGAGCGTGCCGCTGCCCGGCCCCCACAGCGACAAGCGCCTGCGCGCGCTGTGCCAGGCCGTGCTGCACGAGCCCGGGCGCTACGCCACGCTGCAGCACTGGGCGGCCGACAGCGGCGCCAGCGAGCGCACGCTGGCCCGCCTGTTCCGCGCGCAGTTCGGCATGGGCTTCGCACAGTGGCGCCGCCAGGCCGTGCTGGCCCATGCCCTGCCCCGCCTGGCGCGCGGCGAGCCCGTGGGCCAGGTGGCGGCGGCCAGCGGCTACGCGAGCGAAAGCGCGTTCTCCGCGATGTTCAAGGCGGCGATGGGGCAGCCGCCCAGCGGGTTCATTGGCAAAAACATGGCCTAGCGCACGGCCGGAAAGCGCCAACAGCTATTAAATTTGTAGCAAACGGATGTCGCTGGATGGGACCATGCCCCTCAGCCCGGCGCGACCCGCTGCTGCACCAGGTCCATCGCAAAGCGGCCGTGGCCCACGGACCAGTCGGAATAGTCGTTCTCGTGCAGGAAGATGAACACATCGGCCGGCGCCACGCCCGCCAGGGTGTGCAGGTTGTGCGCGATGGCGGCGTACAGCGCGCGCTTCATCGCATCGCTGCGCCCGCGCCGCAGCGTGATCTCGAGCACCACCACGCGGTCGGAGCGGGCCACGCCGTTGAAGGTGCGGCTGCAGGCGAACTCCCCGGGCGCGTAGCCGGCCACCAGGTTGAACAGCTCGTCCGGCGGCATGCCGATACTGTCCACCAGCGCCTGGTGGACGCCTTGCACGATGGCCGTGCGCGTGGCGGCGGGGGTGTCTTGCGGAACATGGGTGCGGATGAAAGGCATGGCGGTGTTCTCGTATGTTCCCTGAAGTCAATTAAATAGGTAGAAGCGGGCAGCGCAGCCCTCAGGCGATCCACGCACTGCCGCCGATGGCATGGGCCATTGTTGCTATCGTTCTACCGCCTGCAAAGCGATGATTTCTCCGCAGCCTTGTGCACTAAACTCACAAAGATGAGCCCCCGCCTGCCCCCACTGGGCGCCCTGCGCGCCTTCGAGGCCGCCGCCCGCCTGGGCCGCATGACCGCGGCGGCTGACGAACTGTCGGTCACGCCCGGCGCCATCAGCCGGCAGGTGCGCCAGCTCGAGCAGCACCTGGGCGTGCCCCTGTTCGACGGCAGCAAGGCCCGCCCCACGCTCACCCCGGCGGCGCGCGTGCTGCAGCCCGTGCTGACCACCGCGTTCGCGCACATCGCCGAGGCCGTGCGCGAGATCGGCGACGGCAGCCGAGGCCCGCTGGACGTGGCCTGCTTCAGCACCTTCACCGTGAAATGGCTGATCCCCCGGCTGTTCGACTTCCAGGCGCGGCACCCGGGCATCGAGGTGCGCCTGCGCACCACCGCCGCCGACGCAGGCGCCGCCCCCGCGCGCTGCGACGTGTCCATCACCGCCGAGGAGCCCGGCGCGGCGCGGGACACCCCGGCCTGTACGCGGCTGTTCCCCGAGCACCTGGGCCCGGTGCTGAGCCCCGCGCTGGCCGGGCGCATGGCCCTGCGCCAGCCCGCCGACATGGCCGCTCCCGCCCTGCAGCCCCTGATGCTCCACACGCGCACGCGGCGCAACGCCTGGGCCATGTGGGCGGCCGCCACGGGAGCGCCGGTGCCTGCCGCCCCACCCGCGGGCCCCGAGTTCGAACACTACTACTTCACCCTGGAGGCCGCCGTGCGCGGCCTGGGCGTGGCGGTGGCCCCCTGGCACCTCGTGCTGGACGACGTGCGGGCCGGCCGGCTGGTGGCGCCGCTGGGCTTCGCGGCCTCGGGCTACGACTACGTGCTGCGCCGCCGCGCCGGCGCCCACCCCCGGATCGATGTGTTCTGCGCCTGGCTGCAGGCGCAGGCCGAGGCCACCGCAATGCCCCCGGGCCCGCAGGCGCCCTGAGATCGCCCTACGATGGGCATTCCTTGCCTTCGCCGCCCCGCCGCCATGCCCGACTCCGCCATCCACAGCTACCAACCCCGCCAGGGCCACGGCCTGCCGCACGACCCGTTCAATGCCATCGTCGGCCCCCGCCCCATCGGCTGGATCTCCACGCAGAGCGCGGCCGGAGCCACCAACCTCGCGCCCTACAGCTTCTTCAACGCGTTCAACTACGTGCCCCCCATCGTGGGCTTCGCGAGCATCGGCTTCAAGGACACGGTGCGCAACGTGCAGGAGACCGGCGAGTTCGTGTGGAACTTGGCCACGCGCGACCTGGCCGAGGCCATGAACCAGAGCTGCGCCAACGCGCCGCCCGAGGTCAGCGAGTTCACGCTCGCCGGCCTCACGCCCCGGCCGTCCACGCAGGTGCGCCCACCCCGCGTGGCCGAAAGCCCCGTCACCTTCGAATGCCGCAGCACGCAGATCCTGCAGCTGCAGGGCGCAGACGGCGTGCAGGTGCCCACCTGGCTGGTGCTGGGCGAGGTGGTGGCCGTGCACATCGACCAGCGGCTGCTCAAGGACGGCGTGTACGACACCGCCAACGCCGGCCACATCCTGCGCGCGGGGGGCCCGGCCGACTACTTCACGGTGGGGCCGGAGCAGTTGTTCAAGATGTACCGGCCACGGTAGGCCGCGCCCCCTGCGCTACGGCGGCTCCAGCGGCAGGGCCACGCTCACCTCGAACCACGGGATGGCGCCCCAGCCGCCGCGGCGCGTGACCAGCGTTTCGCCCGAGTGCATGGACACGCGGTAGGCCAAGCCCTGCGGCCCCGGCAGGCTGCCCGCGCCCTCGCGCCCCCGGTGGCGGCTGCGGGGCTCCCAGCCACAGCACACGAAGTGCAGCCGCGCCATGCCGGTGTGGCGTGCCAGGTAGCGCTCCACGGCCGCCGCCTGCGCGCCCGGTACCCGATAGGTCGCGGTCAGCGCGCGCAGCTGGTGCAGATGGCCTTCGGCACAGCCGGTCCATTCAAGCCCCGGCGGCTTGTGCCGCTGCACGGCCAGGAAGTCAGCGCACGAGGCCGTCTGGCCGAACGCGGCGGGCGCGAGGAGGAGGAAGAGGAAGAGAAGGCTCAGACACGGCACCGCGACGGGCGCGCAGCCCCGGGGCCACCACCACTCCATGCGCCGCGCCCCTGGCTGGCATGCAGGCGGCGGCAGGTGGCGCTGCGCCATGGCCTGTTACCGCGACAAGGGCGCGCACAGGCCTGCGGCCGGGTCCCGTGCCCATTGTTCTGCCCAGGCCCACACCTGCTGCACGCCATCCGCCCCGGCGGCGCGGCGCTGCAGGCCATGGTCCGCGTCGGGCAGGCTGCGCGCGCAATAGGGCTCGGTGCGCAAGGCGGCGAGTTCGGCAAACCGTTCGTATGCGGCGGGGGGCACCAGGGCATCCTCGCCGCCCCACACCTGCACCACGGGCCAGGGGCTTTGCACCAGCGGCAGGGTCAGCGGCCAGCTCCACAGGTCGCGCCAGTAACCCAGGCTGCGGCCCTGCGCCACGGCGGTGTCGGGCCGGCTCCCGGCCACCACGCGGGCCAGTTCCTCCCAGTCTTCCTGCGCACCCAGGCGCTGCGCCTGCAGCCTGCCGGCCTCCTGCGGGTCCAGCCCGCTGGCCGACAGCAGCACCAGGCCCGCCAGCTGCGGCACCTCGGGGGCGAGGGCGGGCAAGAGTTCGGCCCCTTCGGAGATGCCCACCAGCAGCTGCGGCAGCGCGGGCGCGCCGTCGCGCGCGCGCTGCCGCGCATCCGCGACCAGGGCCGCACGCGCGTGGGCCAGCCAGGTGGAGAGGCGGTCCTGCTGCACAAATTCGCGCGCGCAGTCGCCGGGGGCCGTGCGCGCCTGCGGGTCCACGCCGGGCTTGTGCAGCACCAGCACCTGCGCGTGCAGCAGGCCGGCGAAATAGCGGTCGGCAATCGGGCCCATGCCCGCGCAGCCGGAGCCGGGGATGACGATCACGCGGTAGCGCAGCGGTGCCGTGCGCTCGCTGCGCGCGAGGGCCTGGAGCGTCGCGCCATCGGCGCCCGGCAGGGGCCGCGGTGCAAACGGCTCCGACGGCGGCGGGGCCTGGGTCGGCGCCGCCGGGGCCTGCGGAGGCGCCTGGGGCGCGTCCGCGGACGCTTCGGGCCCGTACACATTCACCAGCGATCCGGACACGGCCGCCGCATAGAACGGCGGTGGCGACGCGGCGCAGCCGCCGAGCACCACGGCCCCGGCCGTGGCCACGAAAAAGGCCAGCGCAGGGCTGGCCAGGGACCGCCCAGGTGCGGCACAAGAAAAAAAGCGTTGGACGTTGAGCACAGCCGAAGTCTGGCACGACTGCGGCGACCCGGAACGCTGCGCCTGCCACTGGCGCGCCGCCAGGCGCCTGAGGCCGCAAAATGCTAGCAAATCAATAGCATATCGCGCTTATCCATCAACCGGAACGGGGCAATCCAGTCAAAACCGGCACGCCCCGGTCCAGGGATGCCCTTACTTCAGGATGAGGACCTGCTCGGGCTGCTGGGGCTGCGGCACGGGCATGGGCTGGCCGCCCTGCTGGTACACCGGCGGCGGGCGCACGCCGCGCGCCAGGTGGGCGTCGGTGTAGCCCAGCTGCATGGCCATCTGCTGGTACACGTCCTGCGCGAGCGACAGCGAGGTCTCGCGGATCACCTTGGCGCGGTTGGGCGGGGCGATGTCGCCACGGATCGACAGGATCTTGGTGTCGTTGCCTTCGCCCTGGGCGGAGAACGCGGCCTTGATCTCGTAGGTCTTGGTGTTGATGAGCGAGAAGTCGGCCAGGAGCTGCAGGCCGTACTGGCGCGTGGCGCTGGTGGTGCCCTGCAGGGGCGAGAGCGCATCGGTGAAGTCGATGCTGGAGACCACGCCGAACAGCACGTAGTCGGCGCCGTTGAACTCGCCCTTCTTGATCCGGCTGATCACGTCGTTGACCTGGGGCTGCACCTGGGGCGTGGCCATCTTGCCACCCTGCACCTGGTTGAGCACCTGCTCTGCCTTGGAGGGCTGGGGCTTGCCCGCGTCGAAGCCCTTGCCCTGGATCAGACGGAAGTAGGTGCCCTGCAGGATGGCACCCTTGATGTCGTTGGTGTAGCCGCCGAGCTCGCGCTGCTCGATGTAGCTGTAGCGGCCGGCCACGTAGGTGCCGCTGGCCTGCTCGGACGCCTGCATGTGGTGGCTGCCCGAGTGCGAGCCGCCCCCGCCGTAGGGCCCGGCGCTGTAGCCGCCGCTGTGGCTGCCGCCCGCGCTCATCTGGCTGCTGCGCTGGTAGGTGCCGGCCAGGAAATATTCGGACACGCGCTGGGCGTAGGCCAGGTCCGTCACGGCGATCTTGGGCGCGGCGCCCGGCTGCTGCGCCTGGGCGGCGGTGCCCCACGCCATGGTGGTGGCGGCGATCACGGCCAGGGCCGTGTGGAGGGTGATTCTGCGTTGCATGGTGTGCTCCTTGTGAGCTGACGGAAATTCATGAATGGGTCGAGCGATGCGGGCCGGAGCACCTTCATCCTTCGAAACTGGCGCGGCCCAGGCCAGCCGCCGCCGTGCAAGGGCCGCCCCGCCGCACTGGCGGCGTCCCCCTTCCCGCGCGCAGCGCGAGAGAAAGGGGGAAGCGGCGCAGCCGCTCAGGGGGTTGCCTACTTCTTATCGCTTGCTTGTCTTGCGGATCTCTTTTTCATCCTGCCACTCGATCGTGCCTTCCTGCACATCGAACAGCTTGAGCGTGAACTTGTAGTAAACGTCCTTGGTCGCGTTGTTCTGCTTGACGATGCTGGTGAGCTCGCCTTCCATGCTGTACTTGGCGGCCGTCATCTGGCCGACCTTGGCGGTGGTGCCCTGCTTGTACAGGCCGCTCTGGTTCTGGCGCTGCAGCTCGTCCACACCGGCCTGCATCTCGTTGATGGAGCGCACGAAGCGCACCTTGCCCGACTTGACCAGCGCCGTCTGGATCGAGTTCATCACGTTGGTGGTGTCGATGTACTCGCTGGTCTTGTTCTTGACGGTGGAGATCGTCACCGTGGGACGGCCCTGGAAGATGCCGGTTTCGAGCAGGCCGCCGGTCATCTTCTCGGCGATCATCTGCAGGTCGGTGGAGCCGAATTCGTTGGTCACCAGCTCGACGGCCTTGGCGTCGCCGTAGTTGACCTGGCGGTCAAAACGCACGGTGGGCGAGGACAGGTTCTGGCAGGCCGAGAGGGCCAGGGTGCTGGCCGCGAAGGCCAGGATGAGCGTGGTGCGCTGAATGGTGTTGCGTTGCATGTTGTTTTCTCCGGTCGGCACTGTGGTGTTCAGCGCGGTTCTACGTTCATTTCCAGGCGCAGGTCGACGGCGGCGCTGGTCGGCGCCACGCTCTTGACGGTTTGCTGGCCCAGGCCGAGCACGCTCATCTGCTTCCACGATTCGCCGTCGCCCACCTGGTTGCCCACGTTGTCCAGCCACTTGAAGCGATAGAACACGGTGCGGTCGGTGCGGCCCATGTTGGCCATGTCGGCCTGCACGACGAGGATGTCGTTCTTGCGCACGATGCGCATCTCGCGCACGGCGATGCTGTTGGCCTCGCCGCGCAGCGCCACCTTGGAGGCCACGGCCAGCGGCGTGGCCGGGTCGTGCAGCTGGGCGCGGGCCGCGGTGGCCAGGGTCAGGGTGAGGGCCGCGCACGCGATGGCGGGTGCGGCGGCGGCAAGGGCAAAACGGGTTCTCATGCCAGAGGCTCCTTGGAAATGGGACATGTGCGGTTTCAGTTCTTGGCGGCGGGCGCGGGCGTGGCCGAGGTGGACTTGACCACCGACTTGGGCACCGAGCGCGTCCGGCTGGTGGTGGTGGTGGTCGTGCGCACGGTGGTGGCAGGCTCTGCCGCGGCGGGCTGCGGCGCGGCGGCCACGGTGGGCAACTGGCCCAGCATGGCCACATCGCCGGTCAGCACGCTGTTGTCGTACATGCGCAGGGGCACCAGGGCGTACTGGCCGTCGATCTTGATGGGCTGGGGCAGCTGGCGGCCGTTCACGCTCACCACATGCTCGCCCGGTGGCAGGTAGCCACGGGCCACGTACACGCGGCCGGGCAGCATGCGCCACATGCGGTCGTCCGCCTGCTCGGTGGCCACCGAGGCCGCCGCGCCGATGATGCCGCCAATCAGGCCGCCACGCTTTTGCAGTTCGTTCTGCAGCACGCCCTTGGCCACGGCGCGGGTGAAGCCGCGCAGCACCATGCCGGGCATTTCGTCCTTGAGCGCACGGCGCGCCATCACGTTCACGTCCACCACCTTTTCGAGCTTGAGGTCGGTGCCCGCGGCGGAGATGGTGGTCAGCAGCGCGTCCTTGGACGGCTCGATCACGGGGTAGGAAATACTGGCCGTGACCATGCCCCGGCCCGTGGGCACCGGAAGCGTGAAGGCCTTGGGCTTGCGCGCGGGGGCGTCACCGGCTTCCACGATGAAGAGCACGTCGGTCATGCGCTGGCGGCGTTTCCAGGTGAAGCCGGTGCGGGTGTCCAGGCCGCGCAGGCCTTCTTCGAGCACGCCGGTTTCGGGCTTGAGCTCGATGGCCTTGCGGTAGCCGGGCGCGGCCAGGCCGGGCTCGTTGAGCATTTCGTACAGGAAGCCGGCGAGGTAGTGCGAAAGGGCGTTCTGGTAGCCGTTCTTGAGGGCCAGCACCTCGGGGTCGTTGAGCGTCTCGACGGGGTAGCCGTTGAGTTCCTTGCCCCCCGAGGTGGCGCCCTTGGACTTGGCTTCTTCTTCCGCCGCCAGGGTTTCCTTGGCACGGAACTCGGCAATGATGGCCTCGCGCTCGTGGGTGCGCTTGATGTCCACGCGGGCGTTCTCGAAGTCGCCCACGGCCATGCGGTTGAGCGCCAGGCGCGTGGTCACCCACACCTTTTCATAGTCCTGGCCTTCATAGACCTTCAGGCGTTCGCTGATCAGCGCGGCGCCCACGGTGCCCATGAGCTTGCTGGGGTTGGTCTTGGCGGTTTCTTCCCATTCCTTGACCTTGATGTCGGCCAGCAGGAAGGCGTTGGTGCTGTCGGGGTAGCGGCGGTCCATGCGCAGCAGCTCGCCGCGTTCCATGTTGAACAGGAGCGCGGTCTTTTCTTCCTCGGTCTTGGCGGTGCTCTCGAGCTGGGCGATGGCCGCGGGAATGCCGCCGCTGCGCCCGGCGTTCTGCATGTCGGTCGCCAGCTTGTCATGGCTCTGCATGGTGGCGCAGCCCGTGAGGGCGGCGCTCAGGGCCAGCACCCACAGAAGGCGCGGGCGGAAACGGGATGGGTGGGCGGTCATGGATGCTCCTTGCAGATCGGTCGGTTGCGCACCAGAAAACCCCGGCACTGCCCACGCGCAAGGCCGCGCCACGCCAGGCGCGCACCGGTCAGGGAGATGCGCCGCGACGGCGGAAAGCGCCTGCAGGATGGGAGATCCGGACAAGGAAGGTGCTGGCTGCGCGTGCGCCCCCTCCCGGCGCTTTCACGTGCTGCTGGCAGCCCCCTCTGGCTGTGAGTTTCTTGGTAGTTTTGTATGGGGTTGTAGCCAGGGACGCAATGTAGCAAAAGCTTGTATCTTTTCTGTAACCGCGCCGAACGGCTCAAATCGCCATGGAACAGTGGCATCTCATGCCTCCACGCGGTTGAGCGGCATGCGGTAGAGCCACACCACGCGGCCCCCCGGCGCGCGCAGCTGCACGCTGGGCAGCACGCCGGGGATCGCGAATTCCAGGCTCACCAGCCACGCGCCGGGCGCCAGCTCGGCCTGGGCCTTGGCGGCGGCGCGGGCCATGCTCTCGGGCCGCTGGAACAGGTACACCATGCGGTAGGGGCTCCAATCCTCGGCCCACATGTCGGCGCGCCGCACCCGGGCCCAGGGGCACCGCAGGGCGCACAGCAGGCGCAGGGGCCAGCTCCATTCGATGCCCTCCAGTTGCGCGGCCGGGTAGGCATGGCGCAGTGCCTTCAGGCCATCGCCCACGCCGCTGCCCGCATCCAGCACCCGCGCCCCCAGCGGCAGCGGGGCCTGCGAGGCCAGGGACTGCAGCGCATGGTGGGGCGTGGGAAACAGCGGCGCATCGCGCCAGGCGTTGAGCGGGTAGACCAGCAGCAGCAACGCCAGCGGCACCAGCCACGCCCAGGTGGGCAGGCTGGCCGCGCCCAGCAGCGCCAGCGACAGCGGAAAGCCCGCCGCGATCAGCCCGCGCCGCCACCAGCTGCCGCCCAGCACGCTGGCCGCCGTCCCGATCAGGCAGGCGGCCAGCAAGGCCGCCACCGGTGGGACCGCGCGCTGCAGGGCCACAAAAATGAGCCACGCGCACGCCCACGCCAGCAACGCGGGCAGGGGCCAGGGCATGCGCAGGGCCAGCATGGGTTCGTGCTCAGCGGCCAAAAATGCCGCGCAGCAGGTTGACGGGGTTGACCACGTTGCCCGCATCCGTGCCACCCTCGCCCGCTGGCTGCTGGCCTGCCGGCGCGCCGCCCATGCCGCTGGAATAGGCGCCGCCCGAGGGTGCGCCGGGTGCCGTGCCCATGCTGCCGCCGCGCCGCCCCTGCATCTCTTCGCCCAGCATGGCCATGGTGTGCGACTTGACGCGCACGCGCACGGCCCACTCGGGCTCCCAGGCTGCCTTGGGGTCGGCCGGGCGCGGGGGGTGCACGATGTGGCTTTCGCCGCCGTAGGCCATCATGCGCAGCATGGGCGTGGCATCGCGCCCGCCGCCCGCGAAGATGCCCTGCGGGATGGCGCACTGCGTGGTTTCGGGCGAGAGCAGCACACGCTCCTTGAGCCAGCGGTCGATGGTGGCGGGCGACAGGTAGTCGAACAGGCCCATGCCCGTGTCGGGCGTCTCGGCGCTGGACCACATCACGAGGTCGTCCCCGTTCTGCGACATGGCGTGCAGGTAGTAGGCGCGCGCATTGCGCACAGGCTGCCAGCTGGTGCCCATGCTGTCCTGTGGCTTGCCGGTGGTGCGCAGGTCGATGGCGGGCATCAGGTCTTGCGCCGCGCCCAGCGTGAACTTCATCGACGCGGGCACACCGTCGCCGCGCACCTGGTGCTCGCCCACCAGCGAGGCGTCACGCGACAGGCTCACCTGGTTGCGTTCATTGGGGTACAGCGCGTAGGCCGGGCCCACGCGCGGCCCCCGGTCGGGCACGGCGCGGCCGGCGAAGGCCTGGGCATAGTCGGTCGGCTTGGCGCGCGCCAGGTCGATCACGCGCGGCTGGCCCGCGCGCACCGCGCTCCCGCAGCCCCAGTACAGCAGGATGCGGCCCTTGGGCTGGTGCTGCTGGTATTCCTGGGGCACCTCGCCCGGCTCGGTCTGGGTGGGCTGTGCGCGCGGGGGGACCAGCGGCAGGGATTCGCCCATGCGCATGCCCGCCGGAATGGCCTGGCTGGCCTCGACGCCGGGGCGCAGGGTGTTGTGCAAGGCGATGTCGATGACACGCGGCGGCATGATGGACATGGCGCGGGCGTTGCCGTAGGCCGTGTTGCCACCGCCCGCCCTGCCCTGCGCGCCGCCGCCCATGAGGCCGCCGAGCATGCCGCCCCCGCCGGGCAGGCTGTCCATCTCGGGCATGCCAGCCATGGTGCCGGTGGACACGTCCATCCACAGCTGGACCTTGGGGGGTTTGGTGTTTTGGGCCTGGGCGCCCAGGCTGGCGATGCACAGGCCAACGGCCAGGCAGGCGGGGGTCAGGACGAAGCGCAAAGGGGTCATGGGGGTCTGCTCCAGGAGATGCATGGATCACCCGGCAAACCATCGTGGGCCGCAGGGCGGCTGTATCGCCGCCCTGTGAAGAGGCCTTGCGGTCAACCCGGGTGTGTTGAACGCAGCGCAGTGTAGGCCCCGCACAGACGCATTTTGCCTGCGCAAGTTACGTGTGGAAACCGCTTGTGTGCGCTATTTCACACATCCCCGGCACAAGAAGGCTAGGCCTGACCCCGCAGGCGGTCGATCAGCCCGTTCAAGGCCTCCAGCGAGCCGAACTGGATCGCCAGCTCGCCCATGTCCTCCACCCGGCCGTGGCGCTTGACGCGTTTTTTCACGCGCACCTCGACCTCGGCCATGAGCAGGTCCGAGAGTTCTTCCTCCACGCGCTTCAAGTCGCGCGACTTTTCCTTCTGGGGCTTTTGCGGCACCAGGCTGAACTCGGCGCCGATCTTCTTGACCAGCGCCTCGGCCTCGCGCACCGACAGTTTCTTGGCCGCGATCTGGTTGCCCGCCGTGATCTGCGCGGCGCGGTCCAGCGACAGCAGCGCGCGCGCATGGCCCATGTCGATGTCGCCGGCCATCAGCATGGTCTGCACGGGCTCGGCCAGGTTCAACAGGCGCAGCAGGTTGCTGGCGGCGCTGCGCGAGCGACCCACGGCCTGCGCGGCCAGCTCGTGCGTGAGGCCGAATTCCTTGACCAGGCGCTGCAGGCCATGGGCTTCTTCCAGCGGGTTGAGGTCCTCGCGCTGGATGTTCTCGATGAGCGCCATGGCGGCCGCCGACTCGTCGGGCACGTCGCGCACCAGCACCGGCACCTCGGCCAGGCCCGCCAGGCGCGAGGCCCGAAAGCGCCGCTCGCCCGCGATGATTTCGTACTTGCCCGCGTTGTCTCCGCTCGCAAGACGCCGCACCAGGATGGGCTGCATGATGCCCTGGGCCTTGATGGATTCGGCCAGCTCATACAGCGCGCCTTCGTCCATGCGCGTGCGGGGCTGGTACACGCCGGGCACCAGTTCGGACAGCGGCAGGCTGCTGGGCAGCCCGGCTTCGGCCGCCTGGGCCTGTTCCACTTTTTCTTCGACCTTGGGGCCCAGCAGGGCTTCGAGGCCGCGTCCCAGGCCCTTGGGTTTTTTGGTGACCATGAAATGCTTCTCGCGAAAAGGAAGGGGGGAAAGATTCTTCAGCGGTCGATGATGACCAGCGTGCCATGGCTGCCCGGTGCCACCGCGTGGGGCACTCCAGCGGGCACGATGAACACCTCACCCGCGTTCACCTCGGTGACCTGCCCCTGCAGGGCGAGGCGCATGCAGCCGTCGAGCACCAGCAGCGCCTCGTCAAAGTCGTGCGACTCGTCGGAGTAGGCGGCGTCGTCCATGCGCAGCACCTTGACGTTGGCGCCGGCGGCCTGGCCCACGACCGTGGAGCTCCAGGCGCGGGGAAGTTGGTCGGCGATGGCGGGCAGGTTGATTTTGGTCATGGATCGGATCACTGAGAAATTCGGTAGCTGACGGCTACACGGCGCACCACGCGCCACAAGGCCCAGCGGCTCATGCCGGGTTGGCCAGCTGCAGCAGCCAGCCATGCCCCTCATCCCAATCGCCCAGGCCCGATTCGGCATTGATGTGGCCGCGCTCGCCGTAGTCGATGAAGTGCGCGCCCCAGGCCTGCGCCAAACCTTCGGCGCGCTCCAGGCTGCAATACGGATCGTTGCGGCTGCCCACCAGCACGGCCGGGAACGGCAGGGGTTTGCGTGCAATGGGCGCCCAGCCGTGGATCTGCGCGGCCAGGTCGGGGCGTTCCACATCGCCCGGCGCCACCAGCAGCGCGCCCACCACGCGGTGCGCGTTGGCCGAATGCGCAGCCCACCACGCGGTAAGGATGCAGCCCAGGCTGTGCGCCACCAGCACCACGGGGCCATCGGCATCGACCACGGTGTCCTCCAGCCGCGCCGACCAGTCGCCGCGCAGCGGGCGCATCCAGTCGTGCTGCTCCACGCGGTGGTAGCCGTGGCGGGCCTCCCACAGGCTTTGCCAATGATCAGGGCCGGAGTTCTGCCAGCCGGGCAGCAGCAGGAGGTTGGAAGCCTTCATTACTATCAATTCAATAGCTATCAGCGCTTGTCCATCAAGCGTTAGGGGCCATTTTTGCCATGGAAGATGCTGCCGCCGGCATGGTGTGCACGCGCTCGACCATCTCCTGCGCAAACTCCACAAAGGCCTGGCTGCCCTTGGCGGCCGGGTCGAACACCACACCAGGCAGGCCATAGCTGGGCGCCTCGGCCAGGCGCACGTTGCGCGGGATCACGCTGTTGAACACCTTGTCGCCGAAATGGCCCTTGAGCTGGTCGCTCACCTGCTGCTGCAGGGTGATGCGCGGGTCGAACATCACCCGCAGCAGGCCGATGATCTGCAGGTCGGCATTGAGGTTGGCGTGCACCTGCTTGATGGTGTTGACCAGGTCGGTCAGGCCTTCGAGCGCGAAGTATTCGCACTGCATGGGCACGATCACGCCGTGGGCGCTGCACAGGCCGTTGAGCGTGAGCATGGACAGCGACGGCGGGCAGTCGATGAGCACGAAGTCGTAGTCGCCATCGGCCTCTGCCAACGCGGCCTTCAGGCGCTTTTCGCGGTGCTCCAGCGCCACCAGTTCCACCTCGGCGCCCGCCAGCTCGCGGTTGGCGCCCAGCACCCAGTAGCCACATTTTTCCGACAGCACGGCGGCCTCTTTGACCGAGGCGGATTCGAGCAGCACGTCGTACACCGTGAGGTCCAGGCTGCGCTTGTCCACGCCCGAGCCCATGGTGGCATTGCCCTGCGGGTCCAGGTCCACCATCAGCACGCGCTGGCCGATCTTGGCCAGCCCGGCAGCAAGGTTCACGGTGGTGGTGGTCTTGCCAACACCACCCTTCTGATTGGCAACGCAGAAAATTTTGGCCATGTGGGTGTTGCAGTCCGTGTTGTTGTCGTTGTTTTACTTGGAGATGGCCAGCTTGATGCCAAAGCCGATCAGAAAGACACCCGCCACTTTTTCCAGCACGCGGCCGATGCGCGGGTTGGCGCGCATGCGCGCGGCCAGGTGGTGCGTGAGCAGCACGGCGACCAGCCCGTAGAGGAACGTCAGCACCGCCACGGTGGCCGCCATCACGCCGAAGGTCAGAAAACCCTGGTGGCGCGCGGGATCGACGAACAGCGGGAAGAACGCCATGTAGAACACGATGGCCTTGGGGTTGAGCAGGGTGATGAGCCCGGCCTGCTTGAAATAGTGGCGCGGCTGGATGTTGAGGATGGGTTGTGCCTCCGGCTTGGCCGTGAGCATCTTGAAGCCCAGCCAGGCCAGGTAGGCGGCCCCCAGCCACTGCACCGCATGGAACGCCGTGGGGTACGTGGCCAGCAAGGCCGCCACCCCGGCCACCGCCGCCCACATCAGCACCTGGTCGCCCGCGATCACGCCCATGGTGGCGGCCATGCCGCCGCGCACGCCGCCCTTGCTGGTGGAGGTGATGAGCGCCAGATTCCCGGGGCCCGGAATGAGCAGGAACAACACGATGGCGGCGACAAAGGCGCCGTAGTCTGCGATGCCGAACATGATCTCTCCCGGTGTGCTGGATCTGGAGGGGGTGCCGCGACATGCGGCGCACCCACGATGAGCAGCCGAGTTTAAGCGACCACCCCGCCCTGCTCCCTCATCCGCATGCCAGCGGCTGGCAAACCCGTCCCAAAAAACCTCAGGCGGGCTTCAACCAGATGATGCAGCGCTCGGCCTCCAGGCCCGGGACGGTCAGTGGTTCCACGTGAAACACCGACGCACCGGCGGGCAGGGCTGCGATCTCGTCCTCTGGGTGCTTGCCCTTCATGGCCAGCCACACGCCGTGGGGCGCGGCCAGCGCACCCTGCGACCAGGTCACGAAGTCGGGCAGCGAAGCAAACGCACGGCAGCTGATGATGTCGAACGGCGTCGTCAATGTCTCCACGCGCGCATGCACCCCATGCAGGTTGCGCAGCTTCAAGGACACCGCCGCTTGCTGGATGAATGCCGCCTTCTTGCCCACCGTGTCCACGCAGCTCACATCCACCGCCGGGCAGCAGATGGCGAACACCACACCGGGCAGCCCGCCGCCCGAGCCGACATCCAGCAGGCGCACCGAGCCCGCTGCCGGGGCCTGTTGCTCCAGGGTGGCGACGTGCCGGCGCAGCGGTGCCACCGCCGCCAGGCTGTCGAGCAAATGGTGCGTCATCATCTCCTGCGGGTCGCGCACCGAGGTCAGGTTGTAGACCTTGTTCCACTTCTGCAGCAGGGCCAGAAATTCCATCAGTTGGCTGACCTGGTCATCGCCCAGGCCCAGGCCCAGGGCATCTGCACCCGCCTGCAACTGGCTGCGCAATGCGTCGTTGTGGGGTACGGTCATCGTCATGCCGCCACTTCGCCTTCAGCCTTGGACGGGGCGACGGCAAATTCCTTGAAGCCACCCTTCTTCAGATGCACCATCAACAGCGAGATCGCCGCCGGCGTGATGCCCGTGATGCGCGATGCGTGGCCCAGGGTCTCGGGCCGGTGGCGGCTGAGCACCTGGCGCGCCTCGATGCTCAGGGCCGTGACCTGCATGTAGTCCAGGTCGGGCGGCAGGCGCAGTTTCTCGAAGTGCGCGGCGCGTTCCACCTCGCCCTTCTGGCGGTCGATGTAGCCCGAATACTTGGCCGCAATCTCCACCTGCTCCACCACGGGCTCGCTCAAGGTCCCCAGTGTTTCACGTGAAACCTCGCTGGAGGCGTACTTGCCGCCGTCCATGGACACCAGGCTGGCGTAGTTCACATCCGGGCGGCGCAACAGCTCGAACAGGTTGTATTCGTGCTCGATGCTCTTGCCCAGCACGCGCTCCGACTCGGCCGCGGGCAGGTTGCGCGGGTTCACCCAGGTGGCTTTCAGACGCTCTGTTTCACGTGAAACCGCATCGCGCTTGCGGCTGAACGCATCCCAGCGCGCGTCGTCCACCAGGCCCATGCGGCGCCCTGCTTCGGTCAGGCGCATGTCGGCGTTGTCCTCGCGCAGCTGCAGACGGAACTCGGCCCGGCTGGTGAACATGCGGTAGGGCTCGGTCACGCCCTTGGTGATGAGGTCGTCCACCAGCACGCCCAGGTAGGCCTCGTCGCGGCCGGGCAGCCAGGCGGCTTCGCCCCGGCACTGCAGCGCGGCATTGATGCCGGCGAACAGGCCCTGCGCCGCCGCCTCTTCGTAGCCCGTGGTGCCGTTGATCTGCCCGGCGAAGAACAGGCCCTGGATCTGCCGCGTCTCGAAGCTGCTCTTGAGCGAGCGCGGGTCGAAGTAGTCGTATTCGATGGCGTAGCCAGGGCGCAGGATGTGCGCGTTCTCCAGGCCGGGCATGCTGCGCACCAGGTCGTACTGGATGTCGAACGGCAGGCTGGTGCTGATGCCGTTGGGGTAGTACTCGTGTGTGGTCAGGCCTTCGGGTTCCAGGAAAATCTGGTGGCTGTCCTTGTCGGCAAAGCGGTTGATCTTGTCCTCCACGCTCGGGCAGTAGCGCGGGCCCACGCCCTCGATCTTGCCGGTGAACATGGGGCTGCGGTCGAAGCCGCTGCGGATGATCTCGTGCGTGCGCTCGTTGGTGTGGGTGATCCAGCAGGGCACCTGCTGGGGATGCATCTGCGCGTTGCCCATGAAGCTGAACACGGGCACGGTGCCCTCGTTCACGCCGCCGAGCATGCCGTCGCCGGGCTGCTCGGTGCACTTCGAAAAATCGATGCTGCGCCCGTCGATGCGTGGTGGCGTGCCGGTCTTCAGGCGCCCCTGGGGCAGCTTCAGCTCCTTGAGGCGCGCCGACAGCGACACCGCAGGCGGGTCCCCGGCCCGGCCGGCCGCGTAGTTGTTCAGCCCCACATGGATCTTGCCGTCCAGGAACGTCCCGGCCGTGAGCACCACCGTCCGGCTGCGAAAGCGGATGCCCACCTGCGTGACGGCGCCCACCACCCGGTCGCCCTCCACCATCAGATCGTCCACCGCCTGCTGGAACAGCCACAGATTGGGCTGGTTCTCCAGCATGCGGCGGATGGCGGCCTTGTAGAGGATGCGGTCGGCCTGGGCGCGCGTGGCACGCACGGCGGGGCCCTTGCTGCTGTTGAGAATGCGGAACTGGATGCCGCCCTCGTCCGTGGCCAGCGCCATGGCGCCGCCCAGCGCGTCCACCTCCTTCACCAGGTGGCCCTTGCCGATGCCGCCGATGCTGGGGTTGCAGCTCATCTGCCCCAGCGTCTCGATGTTGTGCGTGAGCAGCAGCGTCTTGCTGCCCATGCGCGCGGCGGCCAGCGCGGCCTCGGTGCCCGCATGGCCACCGCCGACAACGATCACATCAAATTCCTGGGGATACAACATGGGGGACACTCCGGGGCCTGGCGGGCCCGATAATCAAAACACCCGGTAGCACAGGGGGCACCCTACCCAAGGCGCCGCACACCGGCCCTGCTGGTGGTGGGCGCGCCCGGCGCCCCAGCAGGCAACCCGCGATTTTCCCACTTTGCGCAGGCCGTGTCTGTTTCCAACCCCCTCACCCTCTTCCTAACCCAGGTGCTCGGCCCACCACCGACAGCCGTAGAGACATGGTGGACCAGCGCTCAGTGCCTGCACCTGCAACGCGGCCAGCCATTGCTGCGGGCAGGCGAACACTGGCGGCACCTGTGGTGGGTGGAGCGCGGCGCCCTGCGGCTGTTTTACCTGGACCGCGACGGGGCCGAATCCAACAAGAACTTCTTTCTGGACGGCGCCCTGTGCTGGCCCATCACCCCCACACTGCGCCAGCAGCCGGTGATGTTTCACGTGGAACCATTGGAAGACAGCGTGGTGTGGGCGCTGCCCTTGCCCACCGATTCCAGCCGCCCCCTGCCCGGCGCGGGCTGGGCACCGTGGGCCGCGCTGGAGCACCGGGTGCTCTGCGCCCTGCTCGACGGCAAGATGCAGCGCGAGCAGGAATTTCTGCAGCTCAGCGCCCGCCAGCGCTACGCCCGTTTGCTGGAGCAGCATCCGCAATGGGCCGAGCGCATCGCCCTCAAGCACCTGGCGTCGTACCTGGGCGTGACCGATGTCTCGCTGTCGCGCCTGCGCAGCGAGATGGGGCTTAGAGCGGCTAACAAAACTCAGCGTAGCGGCCCTGGCTAGGCGTTCCGTCGCAGGCAGTACAAGCGGTACGACAAGACGGAACAACGACGCCAGGGGAGTTTTGTGAGCCGCTCTTATCAAAGGATAAGGCACTGGGGGCGGCTTACCGGCAGAGTGCGGGCACCACCCCCACCAGCCCGCCCATGACCACCGCCCAGCACCCCAGCAACGCGCCGCCCCCGCTCTCCCTGATCCCCCACGCCCTCGCCGTGGTGTGGCTCGGCCTCATGGCAGGGTTCTTCGGCACCTACAGCGCCAACGTCAACCTGGCCCTGCTGCAGATGGACGGCGCCATCTACGCCACCGTGCAATCGGCCTTCAACCGCAACGTGCGGCACGCGCTGTTCTTTGTGCTGTTCTTTGGCCCGCCGCTGTGGTGCGCGCTGGCCCTGGCCACGGCCTGGCGTGAACACCGCGCGCCATGGTGGCGCCTGCTGGCCGGGGTGGGCGTGGCCTACCTGCTGGGCATCGTGTTCTTCACCCAGCAGGTCAACCTGCCGCTCAACCACACCACCGAAGCCTGGAACCCCCAGGCCCTGCCCGCCGGCTGGGCCCAGGTGCGCGACCGGTGGAACGCCGCCAACCTGTGGCGCGCGCTGCTCAGCCTGGGTTGTTTCATGGCGGCGCTGGGGTCGCTGGTGGGGCGGCTTGCGGGTCGCCGCACGTAGCCGCGCTGGCGCAGCGCCACGCACCGGCCTCCCGGCTTGCAGGAATCCTGCCACGCGCCTGTGCTCCAATCGCAGGCACCATGCCCCACACACCTTCCCTCCTGATCTTCGCCGGCAGCACGCGCCAGCAATCCTTCAACCGCAAACTGGCCCACGCCACCGCCGCCATCGCACGCGACGCGGGCGCCACGGTCACGCTGCTGGAGCTGTCGGACTTCGACATCCCGCTGTACAACGCCGACCTCGAAGCCCAGGGCACACCGGCGGACGTGATCCGGCTCAAGGAGATCCTGTGGCAGCACCCCGCCTGGGTCATCTGCTCGCCCGAGTACAACGGCAGCTACACCGCCCTGCTCAAGAACACCATCGACTGGGCCTCCAGCCCCGCCAAGGGCCACCCGGACTGGCAAGACGGCGGCAAGAGTTTTCGCGGCAAGGTGGTGGGCATGCTCAGCGCCTCGCCCGGCGCCCTGGGCGGCCTGCGCTCGCAAAGCCACCTGGCGCCCCTGCTCATCAACGCCGAATGCTGGCTGGCACCCAAGGCGTTTGCGCTGGGCTCGGCCGGCAGCGCATTCGACGACGGCGGCGCTCTCATCCAGCAAGCCCACCGCGACCGCGTGCGCGCCGTGGTCGACCAGGTGCTGTGGGCATCCAGCTGCCTGCACGGCGATGCTGCCGCTGGCCAGTGAACGCCAAAATTTGAATCAAATTGGCCTCTAGCGCTTTATTCATAAGCGCTAGCAGCTATATAAATAATAGCATCCACCCATGAACTGCCGCCCCGGCTGCGGCGCCTGCTGCACCGCCCCCTCCATCAGCTCGCCCATCCCGGGCATGCCCCAGGGCAAACCGGCGGGGGTGCGGTGCATTCAGCTGGGGGACGGTGCGCGCTGCCTCATTTTTGGGCAACCCGAGCGGCCGGCGGTGTGCGGGGGGCTGATGCCGTCGGCCGAGATGTGTGGCACCAGCACGGAGCAGGCCATGGGTTTCCTGGCGCGGCTGGAGCGGCTGACGGAGCCCGGGAGCGTGGGCGAACCGGCGGGGTGACCGGCGGTCCTCCCGATGGGTCCGCGCCCGCTACTTCATCGAGTGCAGCCCGACCTTGTTGCCCTCGGTGTCCATGAAGTGGGCAAAGAAGCCGAAGTCATTGCCAATCTCCGTCTTGGACACCACCACCGCCCCGCCCGCTGGCTCCACGCGCGCCAGCAGGGGGGCCAGGTCCTCGCCGCCATTGAGGTACACCATCGTCCCGTTCTGCGAGGGTACGCTGCTCTCCGCCTGCACGAGGGCACCGCCCACGGCGGCGGGGTCGGAGGACAACATCCCCATTTTGGTCGGGCCCATTTCCATGGGCGCGATGGTGATGCCCAGCACCGTCTCGTAGAAAGTCCTGGCGCGGGTGAAGTCGGTCACGGGGATCTCGAACCAGTTCAATGCATGGGCCATGCTGCGCTCCTTGGGTTGCGGGATGAAAACCCGCACTGTGAACCATCGCGCAGCCCGACGCAATGACGGCCCGGCCAGGGCGCCGCAGGCCTTTCCGCGGGCCGTCCCTTCCCCGTCACGGGCCCCGCGCGGGGGTTGCCTGCGCACGCCCGGTTGCGTACAACACGGTCATTCCCGCAGCCTTCGGTTCTGCTCAAAAATGCCTCCAGCGCTTTACCGACAAGCGCCAATAGCTATCAAAATAAAAGCAACCAAGGCCGCCCTGTCACACCACCGCTGCCTCCAACGTCTGTGCAGGACCACGGAACAGTCTTCCCACACGCTCCTGCCTGCCGCACGCCACCCGACACCGCCATGACCACGAACCCCGCACCCACCGCCACCGACCCCTTCACCACCCTGCGCCCCCGCCTGTTCGGCATTGCCTACCGCATGCTGGGCGTGCGCGCCGATGCCGAGGACGTACTGCAGGACGCCTGGCTGCGCTGGAGCCGCCAGGATGTGGCCGTGCTGCAATCGGCCGAGGCCTGGCTGGTGACGGTGGTCACGCGGCTGGCCATCGACCGGCTGCGCGCGCTGAAGGCCGAGCGCGAGGCCTACGTGGGCTGGTGGCTGCCCGAGCCGCTGGTGGAGCTGCACCACCACCACGGCGACGCACCGCACCACCACGACACCCCCGAGGCGGCCGCCGAGCTGGCGGGCGAGCTGTCGGTGGCATTCATGTACGTGCTGGAGCGCCTGGGGCCGGAGGAGCGCGCGGCCTTTTTGCTGCGCCAGGTGTTCGACTACGACTACCCCGAGATCGCCGCGCAGCTGGGCAAGAGCGAGGCCAGCTGCCGCCAGATGGTGCACCGCGCCAGCGAGCGCGTGCAGCAGGCGCGCACCCGGTTCGAGGTGCCGCAGGCCGTGCACCACCAGCTGCTGCAGCGCTTCATGCGGGCCGCCCAAAGCGGCGACCGCAACGCCATCGAGGCGCTGCTCAGCGAAGACGCGCAGCTGATTGGCGACGGCGGCGGCAAGGTGCCATCCTTTCCCAAGCCGCTGGTGGGGCCGTTCCGCATCGCCAACCTGTACTGGGCGCAGTTCCGCCGCCTGGGCGCGCTGGTGGTCTACCGCATGGCGCTCCTCAACGGCGAACCCGGCCTGCTGCGCTACGTGGACGGCCGCATCGAATCGGCGCAGGCGTTCGTGACGGACGGCGAGCGCATCGTGGCCATCTATGCCGTGCGCAACCCGGACAAGTTGGCGGGCATCCCGGACACGCTGGGGTGACGTGCTGAGGTTTTTTCGGGGCACCGTGTCACAGCGGCAGACCCGGCCACGTCTAACCAGTATGAAAGGCAGCAGCAGCAGCAACACCACCGCAGCCTTCATGCCCAACGTTTTCAACCCCAGGCCATTGCCACTTACACCCAAGGATCTGCCATGCCATCGACCACCCAGCACACCGCCCGCCTGCCCTATCACAAGCTGTCTTCCAAGGCCTTCATGGGCCTGGTGAGCCTGTCGGAAACCCTCAAGAAGGGACCACTGGGCGCGCGCCTGGCCGAACTCGTCTTCCTGCGCGTCTCACAGATCAACGGCTGCGCGTACTGCATGGACATGCACTGGACCTACCTGGTCAAGGACGGCATGGAGCCGCGCCACCTGAACGCCGTGGCCGGCTGGCGCGAGGCGCCGTTCTTCGGCGAGCGTGAACGCGCCGCCCTGCGCTGGGCCGAGATCATCACCGCCACGCCCCACAGCGATGCGAGCGACGAGGAATTCGCGAAGCTGCAGGCGGTGTTCAACGAGACCGAAATCTCCGAACTGGGCTTTGCGATCGCCGTGATCAACGCCTGGAACCTGGTGAACGCCGGGATGCGCGCCCCGATCCCGGAAGCGGGCTGAAGCGTCCTCCCACGCGCCGCAGGGGCGGGCCTGGCGCGCGGGAGAGGGTTTCGGCCCCCACAACCCCTCTCCCGTGCGCAACTGCGGATTGACGCCGCAGTCCCGGTCGCTCAAACTCAAGTGTTTCCATGGGTAACTGGTGTCGCAAAGATGCCTTACCGGCGTTCCCGTGCGCTTCCACCCGCTTTTGAGACCACCGCCATGAACTTCCTGCACCGAACCGCGATGGCCCTGATGGCGAGCCTCGTCGGCGCCACCTGCGCCGCGCAGGCTCCCGCTGCGTCCATCACCACGACACGCCAGAGCGAGCGCATCACCTGGACCGCCAACGCACCCCACGGCGCGGGCAAGTTGCGGCTGGCACGCCCCGACGGCACCGTCACCGACATGGCGTTCCCACGCGCCCCGATCGTGCTCGAGCCCCAGCGGGCGGGCCTGGCCGACGGACGCTATTTCTATGAGCTGAGCCTGGATCCCCCGCTCGTCATGGACCCCGCGCTGGCCCAGGCCACCCTGCACCAGCGCATCGTTTCCGGCTCCTTTGTCGTGGCCCAGGGCCAGCTGGTGGTCGGCGGCGCCGAGTCCAGCGCGCCCGTACCGCGCCCCAAGTCGGCGGCCACCACGTTCTCCACCAAGGACCAGTTGCTTGCCGACGACCTGATCGTGCAGGGCAGCGTGTGCGCGGGCCTCGACTGCGTCAACAACGAGAACTTCGGTTTTGACACGGTGCGGCTCAAGGGAGCCAATCCCATCATCCATTTCCAGGACACGAGCAATAGCCCGTTTCCCACCAACGACTGGCGGATCAAGGCCAACGACACCGCCTCGGGCGGCGCCTCCTACCTCGCCATCGAGGATGCGACCTCCGGCAACCAGGTCTTCACCGTCAGCGCCGGGGCCCCCACCAACAGCCTCTACGTCAGCTCCGGCGGCGACCTGGGCCTGCGCACCGCCACGCCGGTGCTGGACGTGCACGCCCTGACGGGCGACACGCCCGGGGTCCGCCTGGAACAGACCTCGGCGGGCGGCTTCACGGCGCAGACCTGGGACATCGCTTCCAACGAGGCCAACTTCTTCGTGCGCGACCTCACAGGCGGCTCGCGCCTGCCGTTGCGCATCCGCCCTGGAGCGCCCACCAGCAGCCTGGACATTGCCGCATCGGGCAACGTCGGCCTGGGCACCGCATCGCCGTCCGCCGCGCTGCATGTGCTGCGCAACGACGGCACCGCCCAGGTCCTGGTGCAGGAGACCAACAGCACAGCCGCCCCGCGCACCCTGCTGAACCTGGCCAACAACGGCCCCGCCACGCTGCGCTTCACCACGGCACCGGCCACCGGCTGGGACATGACCTCCGGCACGGCCCTCACCCTGGCCACGCAGGGCGCGGGCACACCGCAGTTCACGCTGGCCGCCAACGGCAACCTGGCCATCACCGGCACGCTGAGCACCGGCTCCAGCCGCACGCTCAAGACGGGCATCGAACCCGTCAACGGCACCACCCTGCTGGAAAAAGTGCTGAGCCTGCCGCTCTACCACTGGCGCTACAAGTCCAGCCCCGCGCAGGAGCGCCACGTCGGCCCCATGGCCGAGGACTTCCGCAAGATCTTCCAGCTCGGGCAGGACGACAGGAGCCTGGCCCCCGGCGACCTCGCGGGCGTGACCCTGGGCGCCGTGCAGGCGCTGGCCCGCAAGGTGACCGAACGCGAAGCCGACATCGCCGCGATCAGGGCCCGCATCTCCCTGCTGGAAGCGCAGATGGCGGCCCCCGCCAAGCCCGCGCGCTAAGAGGGTGCCAGCCATGCCACACCACCCCAACGCCTTCCTGGACAGGCCGCAGCCGCGCGCCACGGCCTTGCTGATGATGGCCACCGCGCTCGCAGCGTTGCTGCTGTGCCAGAGCGTGCAGGCACAACCACTAGGCGACGCCGCGATCACGTCCCGCCTGCAGGCCCAGCGGCTGGAATGGACCCCCGCCGCGCCCCATGGCCGCGCCGTGCTGCGCATCGCGCGCGACGGCGGCATGCCCCAGGACTTCGTGCTGCGCAGCCCGCTGGTGTTCTCGCTGCAGGACACCCCCCTGCCCGACGGGCACTACACCTACGAGCTGACGCTCGCCCCCACCACCAGCGCCGTGCGGCACGACGACGCCACGGCGGCCCTGGTCCCGTCCGCACCCTCGGGCGCCGGCGGCGCCATGCTCAGCGGCAGCGTGTCCGTGGCGGGCGGCGCTTTCGTGTTGCCACCGCAGGTGCCGCCCCGGGGCGAGGTCGGCGCGGCAGACAGCGGCAGCGACAGCGCCACTACGCCTTCCACCCGCTCCACCCTGGCCAGCGCAAGCACGCGCATGGTGGCCAAGGACCAGCTGGTCAGCGACGACCACATCATCCAGGGCAGCGTCTGCGCGGGATTTGACTGCGCCATCAACGAGGGCTTTGGCGACGACACCCTGCGGCTGAAGGAAAACAACCTGCGCATCGGGTTTCAGGACACCCGCGTTGCACCGTTTCCCAGCAATGACTGGACGCTGGTCACCAATGACAGTGCCAGCGGTGGGGCCAGCTTCATGGGCATCGAGGATGTCACGGGTGCCAAGTTCCCCGTGCGCTGGCTGGCCGGAGCGCCGGCCAACAGCCTGTACGTGAGCCCGCAGGGTCGCGTGGGGATACGCACGGCCGTGCCCGTGCTGGACCTGCATGTGGTGTCCACCGACACGCCGGGGTTGCGGCAGGAGCAGAGCAACGTCAGCGGCTTCACGGCCCAGACCTGGGACATTGCCGGCAACGAGGCCAATTTCTTCGTGCGCGACGTCACGGGCGGCTCGCGCCTGCCCCTGCGCATCCGCCCCGGGGCTCCACACTCCAGCCTCGACATCGCCGGCAATGGCAACGTCGGCATGGGGACTCCGCGTCCCATGGCATCCCTGACCCTGCGGCGCGCCGACGGCTCCGGCAGCCTGCTGGTCGACAACACGGCGGGCGCTGCCTTGGCCCCGCGCGTGCAGATGGAACTGCAGAACAACGGCGCCATCGCCGCGCGCCTTGCGCACGGCACCGGCACGGCATACTGGACCCAGCATGCCACCGCCACCGCCGTGGGCCTGGCCCCCAGCGGCAGCGGCAGCAACGCGCTGTCGGTGCAGTCGAATGGCGGCCTGATGGTGGCCGGCACGCTCAGCCAGGGCTCCAGCCGCACGCTCAAGCACGACATCACCGCTGCACCGGTTCACGCGATCCTGGGCGAGGTGGCGCAACTGCCGCTGTATGCGTGGCGCTACCTGAGCGACCTCAACGCCAGCCTGCACCTGGGCCCCATGGCCGAAGACGTGCACCACCGCTTCAAGGTGGGCGAAAGCCCCCGTACGCTCGCGCCCAGCGATGTCGCCGGCCTCGCGGCCGCCACGGTCCAGGCCCTGCACCAGAAGCTGGCCGCCAAGGATGAGGAACTCATGGCCCTGGCGGAACGCCTTTCGGCCCTGGAGCAGCAGCTTGCGCGCAAGCGCGGAGGCGCGCGATGATGGCCCGTGCAGCGCGGGCTGCAGCCACCTGGTGCCGGCACCTCCTCGCGGGAGCGGGCGCCGCCGGCCTGCTGCTGTGGGGTGCAGCAGCAGGCGCCCAGAGCATCAACGTCACACCTTCCACCATTCCCGTGCCGGTGCAGGGCGTGCCCTACAGCGTGACCTTCGTGGGCAGCAATGGTGTGGCGCCGTACCAGTTCCTGGTCAGCACCGGCATGCTGCCCGCCGGCCTGAGCCTGTCGGCCGGGGGCGCCCTCACGGGCACCCCCACCACCGCAGCGGCGTACAGCTTCACCATCACGGTGTCCGACTTCCTGGGCCGCGAGCTGGACCTGACAGGCACGGGCGCCGTGACCAGTGCGCTGGTCATCACCCCGCCACCCATGCTGGTGCCTGGCACGCCGTACAGCGGGCAGATCACGGTGGCGGGTGGAACCGGCCCCTACACGTTCGCGGTGAGTTCCGGCAGCCTGCCGCCCGGCATGTCCCTGAGCGCCAGCGGCGTGCTGAGCGGAACCCCCACCACCCCCGGCAGCTATTCGCTGGTGGTCGTGGTCACGGATTCCAACGGCCTGTCGTCGACGCTCACGTTGAACATCACCGTGGCCGGAGCGGCCCAGATTCCCGTGGATGCCCCCTGGGCGCTGGCCATCGCGGCGCTGGGACTCGGTTGGCTGGGGCGGCGCCAGATCCGGCGGCAGCAACACCTGCGCTGACGATGCTGCACGGAAAAAGGCCCCGCATGCGGGGCCTTTGCCTTCCTGAAGGGAAAACGCGCACGCAAAGCGATCCATGGGGGCCGTGTGTAGCCTGCCTGACAGTCCCGCGCCCCGCATCGTTCTACATTGGGGTCTCCCACCATCCCCAACGCGGAGACAAGCCCATGCTCAACATCCCTTCCCTGCAAGACAGCGTCAGCCCCGAAGAATGGCAGCTGCGCTGCGACCTGGCGGCCTGCTACCGGCTCGTGGCGCTGTACGGCTGGAGCGACCTGGTCTTCACGCACATCAGCGCCAAGCTGCCCGAGTCGGTGTCCGGTCCGGAGCACCACTTCCTCATCAACCCCTACGGCCTCATGTTCGACGAGATCACCGCGTCGAGCCTCATCAAGGTGGACATGCAGTGCAACAAGCTGCACGACTCGCCCTTTCCCGTGAACCCGGCGGGCTTCGTGATCCACAGCGCCGTGCACGAGGCCCGGCCCGAGGCGGGGTGCGTGCTGCACACCCACACGCGCGCCGGCGTGGCCGTGAGCGCGCAACAGGGCGGCGTGCTGCCCATCAGCCAGCAGAGCACCTTCGTGCTGGGCTCGCTGGCGTACCACGAGTACGAGGGCGTGGCCTTTCGCGACGAGGAAAAGCCGCGCCTGCAGGCCGACCTGGGCGAGGCCAACTTCCTCATGCTGCGCAACCACGGCCTGCTCACCGTGGGCAGGACGATCGCCGATGCCTTCCTGTCGATGTACACCTTCGAGAACACCTGCCGCATCCAGATCGACGCGCAGGCCGGCGGCGCGCTGACCTCGGTGAACCCGCAGATCGTGAGCGGCGTGGCCCAGGCCATGCGGGTGCAGACAGGCGGGCTGGGCGGTGCGTTTGCATGGCCCGCGCTGCTGCGCAAGGTGCAGCGCGACATGCCCGGCCACGACGTCTGAGGCGCCGTGGCGCGAGGGGGCGCGGGGCCGTGCCCCCGTGCCAGCAGAAAGACGGTGCAGCGCATAGCATCGGAGGGTTCCCACTTTTCACGAGGATCCGTCCATGAAGCTCTACTACTCCCCCGGCGCCTGCTCGCTCTCCCCGCACATCGCACTGCACGAGGCCGGCCTGGCCTACACGCCCGTGCTGGCCAGCACCAAGACGCACAAGCTGCAGGACGGCTCCGACTACTACGGCATCAACCCGCTGGGCTATGTGCCGATGCTGGAACTGGACGACGGCACGCGGCTGCGCGAAGGCCCCGCCATCGTGCAATACATCGCCGACCAGGTGCCCCTCAAGATGCTGGCCCCCCAGAACGGCACGCTGCAGCGCTACCGCCTGCAGGAATGGCTCACCTTCATCGGCATGGAACTGCACCGCGGCTTCACCCCGCTCTTCGATCCCGCCACGCCCGAGGAATACAAGGTGATGGCGCGCGACAGGCTGCTGCAGCGCCTGCAGTGGGTGGACGGCCAGCTCGCCGGCAAGCAGTACGTCATGGGCGACCACTTCACCGTGGCCGACGGCTACCTGTTCACCGTGCAAGGCTGGCACAAGCCCACCGGCATCGATATCTCCAGCCTGGCCAACCTGCAGGCCTACGCCGCCCGCGTGGCGGCCCGCCCCGCCGTGCAGGCCGCCATGAAGGTGGAAGGCCTGCTGAAATAGGGACACCCCCCTGAGGCGCTGCGCGCCTTCCCCCCGCTCTCGCTACGCGGGCAGGGGGACAACGCCCTCGCTGCGGGGCGGCCCCTGCCCGGCGTTCCTGGCCTAGGCCGCGCCAGTATCGATTGGGAGCGCGTAGCGCGGCGCACGGCCAAAACTCCAGATGCGCTAGAGCGGCTTCTGCCGCCACGCCACCAGCGCCCCCAACCACAGCGCGCAGGCCGAGAACACCAGCCCGCGCGCGAGGCCTCCCGGGCCATCGGCGATCCAGCCCACCACCGTGGGCCCCACGATCTGCCCGGCGGCGAACACAATGGTGAAGGCGCTGATGCCGCTGGCCCACAGCACCTGTGGCAGGTTGTGCCGCACCAGGGCGGTGGTCGATGCCACCACCGACAGGAACACGCCGCCAAACAGCAGGCCCGAGGCCAGCACCACCGGCCAGGCCGACGTCAGCGCGGGCAGCACGGTGGCCACGCCCAGCAGCCCGTTGAGCAGGCCCAGCGCCTGGCCGCCACGGCTGCGGTCCAGCAGCCCCGCCCAGATGCGCGACGACAGCACCACCGCCAGCCCCAGCAGCGCATAGAACCAGGTCACCGCCGTGCCGCTGGCGCCTTGCTCGCGCAGCAGCGCCACGACGAAGGTCATGTAGCCGATGTAGCCCACGCCGAACAGGCCGTAGCCCAGCAGCGCGGGCGCCAGCGCACGCCAGCGCACCCGGGCGGGCGGCGGCACCACATTGAAGGCCCGGGGGGCATCCGCGGGCACCGCCAGCCCGCGCAGCACACGCGCGGGCCACCACAGGGCCGCCGTCGCGGCCATGCAGGCCAGCGCCAGCGCCCACCAGGCCCACGTCCAGGCATGCGGGGACGGCGCCGCCGCCAGCACGGCGGGCACGAGCACGGCCGACAGGCTGATGCCCCAGCCCGTGCCCCCGTAGTACAGCCCCAGCAGCAGGCCGCTGCGCCCCGGCTCCTGCGCCCCCAGGCGCGCGGCGAGCAGGCCGCCGGCAATGAACACGAGCGCGCTCGCCACGCCGGCCAGCAGGCGCTGCAGCAGGAGCGGCACCGCCTCGGTGAAAAAACCGCAGAGCCCCATGAACACGGTGGCCAGCACCGCGCCGGCCAACAGCACGGCCCCGGGTGCGGCACGCCGCAGCAGCCAGGGCGTGGCCAGCGCGCCGACCAGGTAGCCCAGCGCATTCACGGTGTTCATCGCGCCCGCGAGGGTGTAGGACCAGCCCAGGTCCTCCCGCATGGGCGGCAGCAGCAGCGCGTACGCAAAGCGCGTGATGCCGAGCGACACCGCCGCCCCCATCGACAGCGCCACGGCCAGCCACAGCGCGGGCACGGGGCGGGGGGAAGGATGGCGGGGCGGCATGGCGTTTGATTCTGCCCCAGGCCGCGCCAGCGCGCCGCGGCCCCCCGCACACCGCCGGCCAGCCCCGGATAGCACAAAACCAGAGCCCTTGTTGACGCATGTGCGCTGCACGTTTTGCGCTGCAGCATTAACCTTCCGGGGTTGATCGATTGTGTGCAACCCGTTTTTGAAAGCCCCGCATGCCTTTTCTGTCCGACCCCGTCCAAGCCGGTGACCTGCAGCTGGCCAACCGCATCGCCATGGCACCGCTCACGCGCAACCGCTCGCCCAACGCCGTGCCCACCGACCTCGTGGCCACCTACTACACGCAGCGCGCCAGCGCCGGCCTGCTGATTTCCGAGGCCACCGCCATCAGCCACCAGGGACAGGGCTACGCCGACGTGCCCGGCCTGTATGCGCCCGAGCAGATCGCCGGCTGGAAGAAGGTCACTTCGTCCGTGCACGCGGCGGGCGGCAAGATCGTGGTGCAACTGTGGCATGTGGGCCGTGTCTCGCACACCGACCTGCAGCCGGGCCATGCCGCGCCCGTGGCCCCGTCGGCGATCCAGGCCAAGACCAAGACCGTGCTCATCAAGGACGGCGTGCCCACGTTCACCCAGACCTCGGAGCCCCGCGCGCTCGAGATCGCCGAGATCCCCGGCATCGTGGCCGACTACCGCCGTGCCGCCCGCGCTGCCATCGAGGCCGGCTTCGATGGCGTGGAGGTGCACGCCGCCAACGGCTACCTGATCGACCAGTTCCTCAAGACCAGCGCCAACCACCGCACCGACGCCTATGGCGGCAGCATCGAGAACCGCGCCCGGCTGCTGGTCGAAGTGGTCACCGCCATCACGCAGGAAATCGGTGCCGGCCGCACAGGCATCCGCCTGTCGCCCGTGACGCCCGCCAACGACGTGGTGGACGCGGACCCGCAGCCCCTGTTTGACTACGTGGTGCGCCAGCTCGGCCCGCTGGGCCTTTCCTACATCCACGTGATCGAGGGTGCGACCGGCGGCCCGCGCGAACTGCCCGACCGCCCCTTCGACTACGCGGCCCTGAAGGCGGCCTACCGCGCGGCCGGCGGCCAGGGCGCGTGGATGGTGAACAACGCCTATGACAAGGCGCTGGCGGAAACCGCGCTCGCGAACGGCGCGGACATCGTGGCCTTTGGCCGGCCGTTCATCGCCAACCCCGACCTCGTGCAGCGCCTGGAGCGCGGCGCGCCCCTGAACGAGGTCAACCGCGCCACGCTGTACGGCGGCGGCGCCGAGGGCTACACCGACTACCCCGCCCTGTCGGCCTGAGGCGGGCGCGCGCCGTCAGCCCAGCCCGATCGGGCTGGGCGCCCGCATCACGATGCGCGTGAACAGGCGATCGTAGGCGGGGTCCCGCGCCTGGCCGGGCGCCAGCGGGTTGGTATTGCCGGCAAACGCCGCATCGATCGCGGCCCAGTCGCCAGGCTGCAGGCATGCCTGGGCCGCTGGCAAGACCACGGTTTCCTCCAGGCGCATGTGCTCCAGGTAGAAAGCGACATAGCGCCGCAGGGCCTCGGAAAAGGTGTCGCGGCGCGCCTCGCCCATCAGCTCCCAGCCCAGCAGCAGATGCTGCAGCTCGCGCACGGCGGCCTCGCCGCCCGCGTGTTCGCGCTCCAGTTGCGCGATGGCGCCGGCCGCCTCCGGCGAACGCTCGGCCACCTTCGGGAACAGCCATTGCGATTCCTTCGGGTGGTGCTGGCGTTCGGGGAATTCGTCGATGTAGAACAGCATGGCCCGCATCACGTCGAAGAACGCGGCGGGCTCGTCGCCCGGCCCCTGGTCCAGCATCAGGCGCAAGGAATGCAGCACGGCCGCAAGCGACGCATGCTCTTCGTGGATGGTCCGCAGGCTGATCGACGGCATGGCAGTGCTCCCCAGGTCACAAGGCCTCCAGATTGCCATGCAGGCGCCCGCCCGCGCATGACGCAGGTCAACAAACCGTCGGGGACCGGGTGCGCATCGCGCGGCCGGTGCGCCTGCGGCCGCCGCACGCCGGGCATGAAAAAGCCCTGCATGCGCATCCGCCCGCAGGGCCCATTCCGGGTGTGATGGCGCGCGGGCGCCACCGGTTCAATCCATCATCAGCGCGCGAGCAGTGCCCTGGAAGGCTCCCCGGCGAGCGCCTGGTGCTGCGGCGCCTCCACGGGTGCGTGGTGGGCGGCGTGGAGCATGGCGTCGGCCAGGCGGAACTGCTGCACCACCTGCGACAGGCGCGCGGCCTGTTCGCGCATGGACTCGGCCGCCGCCGCGGACTCCTCCACCAGCGCCGCGTTCTGCTGCGTCATGCGGTCGATCTCGCCCACCGACTGGTTCACCTGGCCGATGCCGGCCGACTGCTCCGACGCCGCCGCCGTGATCTCGCCGATGATGTCGCCCACGCGCTGCACGCTGGCCACGATTTCCTTCATGGCCGTGCCCGCATCCTCCACGTGGCGCACGCCCCCGTCCACGGCCGTCACGCTGCTGTGGATCAGGCCCTTGATGTCGCTGGCCGCCGCCGCCGAGCGCTGGGCCAGGCTGCGCACCTCGCTGGCCACCACGGCAAAGCCCCGCCCCTGCTCACCGGCGCGCGCGGCTTCCACGGCGGCGTTCAGCGCGAGGATGTTGGTCTGGAAGGCGATGGAATCGATCAGGCCGATGATGTCGCCGATCTTGCGGCTGGAGGCCGAAATCTCCTGCATGCTGGAGACGGCCTGCTGCACCACCGAGCCGCCGCGCGTCGCGGTGCTGGAGGCCGATGCCGCCAGCTGGTTGGCCATCTGCGACGACGACGCGGTCTGCTGCACCGTCGAGGTGAGCTGCGAGAGCGAAGCCACCGCTTCCTGGGCATTGCTCGCCGTCTGCTCCGTGCGTTGCGAGAGGTCCTGGTTGCCCATGGCGATCTCCTGGCTGGCCGTGGCGATGTTGCCGCTGGCGTCCCGCACCTGCGCCACGAGCGCGCCCAGGCCCTGCTGCATGTCGCGCAGCGCGCGCTGCAGGTCGGCCACTTCGTCCTTGCCTTCGGCGGCAATGTTCTGGGACAGGTCCCCCCCGGCAATGGCCTGCGCCATGCGGCGCGCCTCTTCAAGCGGGTGGCAGATCGAGTTCATGTTCATCAGCGTGGTGGGCACCACCACCACCACGGTGATCACCACGGCCAGGACGAAGAGCCACTTGGTCTCGCTGGACACCCGGCCCTGCTGTTCGACCGACTTGGCCACTTCGGCCCGCAGCACGGTATCGAGCTCTCCCACCAGCTTGTCGGCCTGGTCGAACTCGGCCACGGCCTTGCCGCTCATGCGGTTGGCAATCGTGGCGGTGTCGTAGCCGCTGGCTTCCAGCTGCCGGGCCACATGGGCAAACAGCTCGCGGTAGCTGTCCAGCCTGGCGATGATGTTGCGCACCACCACGTTGTCCGCGTCGTCCTCGCCCTCCAGGAACTTCGCGGCGATCTTCTTGGCCTTGTCCTGGCTGGCCAGCCACTTGTCGTGCGCGGCCTTCACGGCTTCCGGCTTCTCGTAGCCAATGATCATGTCCTTCTCGTACTGGCGGACGGAGCCCATCTCGCCGCGCAGCTCCGCCATGTAGCCCACCTTGGCGAAGGAGTTGTCCATGAAGTTCTGGCTCATGTCATGGATGCGGAACATGCCCAGCATGCCCGCGCCGCCCAGCAGGCCCAGCAGGCCCAGCACCACCGCGATGGCCCCCAGCATGCGCATTCGGATGGTGAACTGCCGCATGAACGAGAAGAGATTCATGATGTGTCGTCCTTTTATGGGTATGGAGGGGCCGCGCCTGCATTCGAAGCCGCCGGCCTGCAACAAAGCGTTGCAGTTTGCCAGACATCGATGACCGCACTGTACGTATTTATCACATGCGCCAGCGCTTCAGTAAGAGGGCATTCGCCATCACGCTGACCGAGCTCAAGGCCATGGCCGCCCCTGCCACCACGGGGCTCAGGTAGCCCATCGCCGCCAGAGGAATCCCGGCCACGTTGTACGCGAACGCCCAGAACAGGTTCTGGCGGATCTTCATCACCGTGCGGTGGGAGATGTCGAGCGCCGCGGCCACCAGCATCGGGTCGCCCCGCATCAGCGTGATGCCCGCCGCATGCATGGCCACGTCCGTGCCGTTGCCCATGGCCATGCCCACATCGGCCGCCGCCAGCGCCGGGGCGTCGTTCACGCCGTCGCCCACCATCGCGACAATACGGCCCCCGCGCCGCGCCGCTGCGCCGGGTCGCTGCCCTCCGGGAGGGACTTCTTCGCTACCCCGTTGCAACGCAGCCACCCTGGCGGCCTTGTCACCCGGCAATACCTCGGCCATCACCTCACCCGCGTCGGGGTCCAGCCCCAGGCGCCGGGCCATGGCCTCGGCCGCTCCCCGGTTGTCGCCCGAGATCATCACGGTGCGGATGCCACGCGCCTTCAGCGCCGCCAGCGCCGCGCGCGCGCCGGGCTTGGGCTCGTCGCCAAAGGCCATCAAGGCACGCAAGACATAGCGTGCGCCGCTCGCCCCTTCGGTCGCACGCTGGGCCACGGCCGACACGGTGGCGCCCTCGTCCTGCAGCGCCCGGGCGCGCGCCGCCAGGGGGCCCATCTCCACGCCCAGCTCCTGCATCCAGCGCAGGCTGCCCACCAGGTAGCGCTGCCCGGCCACATCGCCCTCGGTGCCGCGACCGGGCACGGCGCGCACATCCTGCACCGCCGCCACGCGGACCTGCCGCTCGCCCGCGGCCGCCACCACGGCGCGTGCAAGCGGGTGTTCGCTGCCGCTTTGCACCGCCACCACCGCGGCCATCACGGCCGCGTCGTCCAGGCCGGGCACCACCTCGAACGCCGTCAGCCGGGGCTGGCCCACGGTCAGCGTGCCCGTCTTGTCGAAGGCCACCGTGTCCACCTTGTGGGCCAGCTCCAGCGCCTGCGCGTCCTTGATCAAAATGCCGTTCCTGGCCGCCACCCCCGTGCCCGCCATGATGGCCGCCGGCGTGGCCAGGCCCAGCGCACAGGGGCAGGCGATCACCATCACGGCCACGGCGTGGATCAGCGCGGCCTCGATGCCCACGCCCATCCACAGCCAGCCCAGCAGCGTGGCCAGCGCCACCACCAGCACCACGGGCACGAACACGGCCGACACCTGGTCCACCAGCCGCTGGATGGGCGCCTTGGCCGCCTGGGCGTCTTCCACCAGCCGGATGATCTGGGACAGCACCGTCTCGGCCCCCACCGCGGTCACGGCCATCACGATGCGGCCGTCGCCGTTGATCGATCCCCCCGTCAGCGCCGCGCCCACATCGCGGGCCACCGGCAGGGGCTCGCCGGTCAGCATGGATTCGTCCACCTGCGTGTGGCCCTCGTGCACCGTGCCATCCACCGGGATGCGCTCGCCCGGCCGCACCACCAGCTGGTCGCCCACCAGCACCTCGGCCACGGGAACGTCCACCTCGCCCTCCCTGCCCAGGAGGTGCACCAGGTCCGGCCGCAGGGCATGCAGCGCGCGGATGGCGGCCGTGGTCTGGCGCTTGGCGCGCGCCTCCAGCCACTTGCCCAGCAGCACCAGCGTGACCACCACGGCAGAGGCTTCGAAGTACAGGTGCGGCGCATGGCCTTCATGGGCCGTGAGCCACAGCCACACCGACAGGCCCCAGCCCGCGCTGGTGCCCAGGGCCACCAGCAGGTCCATGTTGCCCGCCAGGGCCTTCACCGCATGCCAGCCCGCCTTGTAGAAGCGCGCGCCCAGGACGAACTGCACCGGCGTGGCCAGCGCGAACTGCACCCAGGCCGGGAGCATCCAGTGCAGGCCGAACAGCTCCCCCAGCATGGGCAGCACCAGCGGGGCCGACAGCAGCAGGCCGATGCCCACCGGCAGAAAGCCCGCCCAGGGCGACAGATTCTCGGGCGCCTCGGCCGGCCCCGCGGCGCGCGGCTCATAGCCCGCATTGCGCACGGCGCGGCGCAGCAGCGCCTCCATGGCCTCGGCGTCGGCGGTGGCCGCGCCCGGTGCCCAGGCCACGCGGGCCGACTCGGTGGCGAGGTTCACGGTGGCATCCTGCACGCCGGGCACCTTGCGCAGCGCCCGCTCCACGCGCGCCACGCAGCTGGCACAGGTCATGCCGCCGATGCCCAGATCCAGGGGCGGGAAAGCCATGGGCGTGGCGGAAAGACCGGCGGGAGAGGGAAGGTGTTGTATGGCCATGGGGAGCACGGTACACCTTGACATGATGGCAAGGTCAAGCACCTCGGCAGGCCCCGGCCCGGCACGCTGCCGATCACCCGCCGCCGACAGCCCACACGGCGCCTTGTCCGATACGCAGCCCCACGGGCTGGTGATCGAATGGCCGCATGACGACACGCTCCACGCCCCACGCTCCTCCCCCCGCCGCGGCTGCGGCGCCGCAGCCGCGCACTGGCCAGGCCCCCGCGCCCCTGGACCACGCGGCCTTCCGCGAGCGGTTCCTGCAGGACTTCCAGGACCCGCGCTTCGCCAGCGAGGCGGCCGACGCCATCGACCGCATCGAGGCCATCGCCTGGCGCAACTACGACGAGGGCCGCAAGGCGCCGCGCACCCGCAAGGCCGGCCCGGGCCATGCCGACCCCGGCTACGAACTCTCGCTGGACTGGCTGGACGCCAAGGCCAGGATCGACGCCGCGCGCACCCGCTGGGCCGACCCGGCCTCGCCGCCGCGCGCCCTGCTCGTGTGCGGCTCGGCCCGCAACGATGGCACCTGCCCCGGCGAAATCTCCAAGAGCTGGCGCCTGCTGCACACGGCGCGCGAGGCCCTGGCGGACGCCGGGGTCGAGGTGGACACGCTGGACCTGAGCCGCGTCACCTCGGACTACGGGCGCCACATCCACCCCTGCAAGGGCTGTGTCTCCACCGCCATGCCGCTGTGCCACTTTCCGTGCAGCTGCTACCCCAACCACGCCATGCGCCAGACCGGCGACTGGATGAACGAGATCTACGAGCGCTGGACCGCCGCGCACGGCGTGATGATCCTCACCCCCGTGTACTGGTACCAGGCACCGAGCCCCCTCAAGCTCATGATCGACCGCCTGGTGTGCGCCGACGGCGGCAACCCTGACCCCACCAGCACCCACGGCAAGAAGGCCGCCGAAGCCAAGGCGCTGGAACTGGCGGGCTGGGACTACCCCAAGCACCTGGCCGGGCGCGCCTATGCGCTGGCAGTGCATGGCGACGTGGCGGGCATTGAGAGCACGCGCCGGGGCCTGTCGGACTGGCTGGACTGGATGGGCTTCATCGACGCCGGCCCCGCCGCGCGGCTGGACCGCTACATCGGCTACTACGAAAGCTACGCCGACAGCCATGCCGCGCTGGACCGGGACACCGCCGTGCAGGACGAGGTGCGCGGCGCCGCCCAGGCGCTGGCCGTGGCCATCACCGCGCTGCGCGCCGGCCGCCTGGTGCAGCCCGACGCAGGCGTGCGCAGGCCACGGCCCAAATAGGATTCGATCAAAATCCCGCCGTGGCGCTTGTCCATATTGCGCAAGCAGCTATATTTTCAATAGCAAACAGAGGGGAATCCCCCGGGGGGCTTGACCTTGCCATGATGTGAAGGTTTACGCTGCAGGTGTTCAAGCACTTTATCGGCACAGGAGCCCGCCATGACATCCACTTCCCCGATCTCTTCCCCGTCGCCTTCTCCTTCTTCTTCTTCCACGCAGCTCTTCACCGTGCAGGGCATGACCTGCGGCCACTGCGAGCGTGCCGTCACGCAGGCCGTGCGAGGGGTGGACCCGGATGCCACCGTGCGCATCGACCGCGGCACGGGGCGCGTGGAAGTGGGCAACACCGACGCGGACCGCGCGGCCCTGGCCAGCGCCATCGCCGAAGAAGGCTACGCGGTCGCGCCATGACGGCCACCCCCGGCGCACCGGCCCGCCACCGCGCAGAGCCCGCGCTGCCGGGCCGGCCGCTGTCCATCGGAGAAGCGGCGCGCAGCGCGGGCATCTCCGCCCGCATGGTGCGCCACTACGAGTCGCTGGGCCTGCTGTCCGCCGTGGCCCGCACCGACAGCGGCTACCGCCAGTACACCGAGGCGGACGTGCACACGCTGCACTTCATCCGCCGCAGCCGCGACCTGGGCTTCTCGATGGAGGAGATCGCCGAGCTGCTCGCCCTGTGGCACGACCGCAGCCGCGCCAGCAGCCAGGTCAAGCGCATCGCCCAGGCGCACATCGACGACCTGAGCGAGCGCATTGCCGCCATGCAGGCCATGCAGCGCACGCTGAAAACGCTGGTGTCGTGCTGCCAGGGCAATGACCGGCCGGACTGCCCGATCCTCGACGACCTGGCGGCAGCGCCCGGCACACCGCCCGCCCCCAGGCCCGCGCGCCCGGATTGAGGCACAGCCCTCGCGGCGAGGCGCTCGTTCAGGCCTTGGACGCCCGGGCGGCGGGCGCAGCCCTGCCCTTGGCCACGGCAGGGGTGCCGGCCTTGCGCGCCGCACGCTTCGCAGCCGGCGGCGGGGGTACGTCCGCGCGGCGCAGCACCCCCTGGCACAGCGTTTCGATGCACTGCCCCGCCACCTGCTCGGCCGTGTACTCGCCGCCGGGCTGGTACCAGCGCCCGATCCAGCTGAGCGCGCCCGCGATCACGAAGGCCGTCATCTTCGGGTCGCAAGGCTGCAGCGATCCTTCCTCCACCCCCTCGGCCACGAGGCGGCGGAATTCCTGGTCGATGGCGGACTTCAGGCGGCGCAGCTCCTTGCGGCTCTCCGGCGGCAGCTGCTCGTCGCCCACGCGGATCAGGCACTTGCCGAAGTCCATGGTGACGATGCGCGCATACACCTGCATGCAGGTCATGAGCTGGTCGATGGCCTTGCCCCCGGCCGCGCGCGAGGCATCGATGCCCTCGAGCATCATTTCGAGGCCCTTGCTCACGCACTGCAGCAGGATCTCGTCCTTGTTCTTCACGTAGTAGTACAGCGTGGGCTTGGTCACGTTCAGCCGCGCGGCGATGTCGTCGAGCGAGGTGGCATGAAACCCGCGTTCGTTGAACAGCTGCGCGGCCGCCTGCAGCACGGCATTGCGCTTGGCCTCGCGCTGCTGTTCGCGGTGGGACGCGGGCGCCCAGGGAGACGCAGGCGGGCGGTCGGCACTGCGGGGGGGCGACACGGTGGGGCTGGGCATGGCGGGCTGGTTCCTCGGGAAAGTACGGATGCTGGTTTGGCGCGGGGCCTTCCAGAATCTACTCACGAGTAAACAGTTTACGCACAAGTAGGAAATTTCTGCAGGCCCGCAGGAATTTTCTGGTCAGCACAAACCCGCATTAGAAAGCCAATGGAGACACACCCACCCGGCATTCCCCCCGCCAGCGCGCCGCCCCTGCTGCAGGTCGATGGTGTCACGCTGGCCTTCGGCGGGGTCAAGGCGCTCACCGGCGTGGGCTTTGGCGTGCAGGCCGGCTCCATCACCGCCGTGATCGGGCCCAACGGTGCGGGCAAGACCTCGCTGTTCAACACCATCTCGGGCTTCTACCGCCCGGGCAGCGGCGCCATCCGTTTCAAGGGCCAGGACATCACGCGGGTGCCGGCACCGCAGCGCGCCCGGCTGGGCCTGGGGCGCAGCTTCCAGAACATCGCGCTGTTTCGCGGCATGACGGTGCTCGACAACATCAAGCTCGGGCGGCATGCGCACCTCAAGACCAATGTGCTCGACGCGCTGCTCTACGTGGGCCGCGCGCGCCGCGAAGAGGCCGCCCTGCGTGCCGACATCGAGGAGCGCATCATCGACTTCCTGGAGATCGACCACATCCGCCATGCGCCCGTCTCGGCCCTGCCCTACGGCCTGCAAAAGCGCGTGGAGATGGCCCGTGCCCTGGCCATGCAGCCCGAGGTACTGATGCTCGACGAGCCCGTGGCCGGCATGAACCGCGAGGAGACCGAGGACATGGCGCGCTTCATCCTCGACGTGCGCGCCGAGTGGGGTGTCACCGTGCTCATGGTCGAGCACGACATGGGCATGGTGATGGACCTGTCGGACCACGTGGTGGTGCTCAACTTCGGCCAGGTCATCGCCCAGGGCACGCCGGGGGAGGTGCAGGCCAACCCCGAGGTGATCCGCGCCTACCTGGGCTCGGGCGACGTGGGCGACCTGCGTGCCCGGTTCCAGGCCGCTGCCACCGCCGCGCCAATGCAGGGGGCCCCGGCATGATGGACTGGGCCTACCTCTTCGAAATCAGCCTCACCGGCATTGCCGGCGGCGGGCTCTACGCGCTCGCGGCGCTGGCCTTCGTCATGGTCTACAAGGCCACGCGCGTGGTGAACATCGCGATCGGCGAGATGCTCATGGTCGGCGCCTACCTGTTCTTCACCTTCGCCGCCACCTTCGCGCTGCCGCTGTGGCTGGCCATTCCGGCGGCGGTGCTCGGCTCGGGCCTGCTGGGCGCCGTGATCGAGCGCACCATGATCCGCCCGCTGCTGGGCGAGCCGCCGATTTCCGTCTTCATGGTCACCGTGGGCCTGGCCTCGGTGCTCGTGGGCCTGGTGGAAATGATCTGGACGGCCGACCAGCGCCGCCTGCCCGAGTTCATGCCCACCAAGCCCATCATGATCGGCGAGGCCTTTCTCGCGCCCAAGGTGTTCTGGGGCGCGGTGATCGCCGTGGCCTTCATCGCCGCGGTGCTGCTGGTGTTCCGCTTCTGGCGCGGCGGCGTGGCCCTGCGCGCCACGGCCAGCGACCAGGCCGCCGCCTACTCGGTGGGCATCAACGTGCCGCGCGTGTTCTCGCTGGCCTGGGTGGTCTCGGCCATGATCGCCGCGGTCTCCGGGATCATCGTCGGCTCCATCGGCGGCATCTCGTCGAGCATGGGCGTGTTCGGCCTGTCGGTGCTGGTGGTGGTCATCGTGGGCGGGCTCGACAGCGTGCTCGGCGCCCTCGTCGGCGGCCTGCTCATCGGCCTCATCGAAGCGCTGGCTGGCGCCTACCTGGGCGGCGAGTACAAGCTGCTGGCCACCTTCATCGTGCTCGTGGCCGTGCTGCTGGTGCGGCCCTATGGCCTGTTCGGCACGCACGAAATAGAACGTCTGTAAGGCACGCCATGCGCATCGGAACCCTCAAGGAATCCTACGTCGCCGACGCGGCGCTGTTCGACTCGCGCACGCAGAAGGTGTGGCTCGCCGTGGTCGCCGCACTGCTGCTGCTCTTCCCCTTCATGGCCAGCGACTATTGGCTCTACCTGGCCTGCCTGGTCAGCATCAACGTGGCCAGCGCCACGGGGCTGAACATCCTCACCGGCTACACCGGACTGGTGAGCCTGGGGCAGGCCGCCTTCATGGGCCTGGGGGCCTACACCGTGGCCGTGCTGGAGACACGCGCGGGCACGCCCTTTCTGCTCAACCTGCTGGCCGGCGGCTTCGTGGCCATGCTGGGCGGCATCGTCGTAGGCATCCCCTCGCTGCGCGTCAAAGGCCTGTACCTGGCCATCGCCACCATCGCGGCCTCCTTCATCGCGCACTTCATCTTCGCCAACTGGAAGTTCACGGGCGGCACCGGCGGCCTCAGCGTGCCGCCGGCCAAGCTGTTCGGCCTGCCGCTCGACACCTCGTTCCGCCTGTACTGGGTGATCGTGCCGGTCACCGTGCTCATGCTGCTGGGCGCGGCCAACCTGTTTCGTACGCGCGTGGGCCGCGCCTTCATCGCCATCCGCGACCGCGACATCTCGGCCGAGGTGCTGGGCATACCGCTGCTGCGCTACAAGCTGCTGTCGTTCGGGCTGTCCTCGTTCTACGCGGGCGTGGCAGGCGGCCTGTGGGCCTACTTCTTTCGCGTGGTCACACCCGAGAGCTTTCCGCTGCTGATGTCCATCTTCTTCCTGGCGGCCATCATCGTCGGCGGCATGGGCTCCATCCTGGGCGGCATCCTGGGCGCGGTGTTCATGACCATGGTGCCCGAGCTGCTCAAGCTGGTGGTCGCCCTGCTGCCCGGCGGCAACGAGCTCACGGTGTTCCTCTCGCCCGTACGCACCGTGATCTTTGGCCTGCTGATCATCGGATTTCTGGTGTTCGAGCCACAGGGGCTCGCAGAAGTGTGGCGGCGCATTCGCCGCTTTTTCCATCTGTGGCCGTTCCGCAATTGAGAGAGCCGCCACAGCCCATAAAACCATGAAGGAGACAAGCACCATGCCCACCACCAACGCATCCCCCATGTCACAGCGCCGCCGCACCCTGCTGCTCGCTGCGGGCGCCACGCTGGCCGCACCGCTCACCGCCACCGCGCAGGCCAGCGGCGAGGACATCGTCATCGGCGGCTCCATCCCGCTCACCGGCGTGTTCGCGTTCGCGGGCGTGGGCATCAACGCCGGCATCGGCGACTACGTGAAGATGGTCAACGACGCGGGTGGCATCAAGGGCCGCAAGCTCAAGTACGTGCCCGAGGACACGGGCTACAAGGTCGACGTCTCAGTGGCCGCGTACAAGAAGATCACCAGCCAGAACAAGGTGAACCTCTACTACGGCGACTCCACGGGCTTTGCCAAGACCATCAACCCCGAGCTCGACCGCGCGGGCACCACGCTGATGGCCGGTGCCTCGTTCGCCAGCGAGCTCAACGATCCGAAGAAGTACCCGAACCAGTTCCTCGTGGGCCCGGACTACACCGAGATGTTCGGCATCCTGCTCAAGCACATCGCCAAGGAAAAGCCCGGTGCCAAGGTGGCCTTCGTGTACTCGGACTCCGAATTCGGCCGCGACCCGATCGACAAGAGCGAGGCCACCGCCAAGGCGCTCGGCCTGTCGGTGCCCGTCAAGATCATGACGCCCGCGGGCAGCGTGGACGTCTCGGGCGAGGTCATCAAGCTGCGCCGCGCCGCGCCCGACTACACCATCTTCCACGGCTACATCCTCGCGCCCATCCCCGAGTTCATCACCCAGGGCAAGCAGCAAGGCATGACCAGCAAGTGGATGGGCACCTTCTGGACCATGGACAGCTCCACCGTGATGAAGATGGGCGAGGCCGCCGACGGCTTCATGGGTGTGATGCCCTACCGCTACTACTACGACACCGAGAAGGCGCCCATGCTGGAGAAGATCCGCGCGCTGCGCCCCGAGTACCAGAGCACGGCCTACATCCAGGGCTTTCTCGCCGCCATGCTGTTCACCGAATCGGCCAGGCGCTGCCTGGACGCGGGCAAGCCCCTCGACGGCAAGAACCTCAAGGCCGCGCTCAACAGCATCAAGGACTTCGACACTGGTGGCCTGATCGGCGTGCCGATCACCATCAGCGGCAACTCCATCCCCGTGGGGCGCGTGTACCGCGCGGACATGAAGGCACAGAAGATGGTCGCGGCCTCCGACTGGATCAAACTGTGACCAGCCTGCCATGACCCCGCTCGCCACGCCGGACCACGTCCTCGAAGTCAACAACATCGAGGTCATCTACAACAAGGTCGTGCAGGCCCTGCGCGGCCTGTCGCTGGCCGTGCCGCGCGGGCAAATCGTGGCGCTCTTGGGCAGCAACGGCGCGGGCAAGTCCACCACGCTCAAGGCCATCTCGGGCCTGCTGGCGCTCGAAGACGGCACGGTGGAGTCGGGCAGCATCCGCTTCAACGGCCAGCCCACCGCGGGCTTGGCACCGCAGCAGCTGGTGCGCAATGGGCTCTCGCACGTGATGGAGGGGCGCCGCGTGTTCGAGGACCTCACGGTCGAAGAGAACCTGGTGGCCGCGACCTATGCGCTCACGGGCCGCGCCGATGCCAGGCCCGACTTCGACACCGTCTACAGCTACTTCCCGCGCCTGCACGAGCGCCGCAAGGGCCTGGCCGGGTATCTCTCGGGCGGCGAGCAGCAGATGCTGGCCATCGGCCGCGCCCTCATCGCCCAGCCCCAGCTGATCCTGCTCGACGAGCCCTCGCTGGGCCTGTCGCCCAAGCTGGTGGAAGACATCTTCACCATCATCGCGCGCATCAACGCCGAGCGCGGCACCTCCATGCTGCTGGTGGAGCAGAACGCCACCGTGGCGCTCGCGGTCGCCCACCAGGGCTACATCATGGAGAACGGCAAGATCGTGATCGACGGCTCGGCCGAGCGCCTGGCCAACGACCCCGACGTGCGCGAGTTCTACCTGGGCATGGGGGGTGGCGGGGAAGCCAAGAGCTTCAAGGACATCAAGCACTACAAGCGCAGGAAGCGTTGGCTGTCATGACCCTCCCGAACCTCACCCTGCCCCAGATGCTGCGCGAGCGCGCACGCACCGAGCCAGCGCGCGTGGCCATCAGGCAAAAGGACTTCGGCATCTGGAAGCCCTTCACCTGGGCCCGCTACCACGAGCGCGCCTGCCACTTCGGCCTGGGCCTGCGCGCGCTCGGCCTGCCGGCGGGCGGGCATGTGGGCGTGATTTCCGAGAACCGCACGGAATGGGTGCTCGCGCAGATGGGCGCGGGCCTGGTCGGTGCGGTCACCGTGGGCGTCTACCCCACCAGCCCCAGCAACGAGGTGGCCTACGTGGTCGGCCATGCCGACATCGAGGTCATGGTCTGCGAAGACCAGGAGCAGACCGACAAGCTGCTCGCCGCCCTGCCCGAGCTGCCGCGCCTGAAAAAGATCATCGTCATCGAGACCAAGGGCCTGCGCAGTTTCGCGCCCGAGGTGCGCGCGCTGATCGCCACCTTCGCCGAGGTCGAGGCGCTGGGCGTCGCATCCGGCCAGCAGGCGCTGGTGGACGAGGCCCTGGCGCGCCAGACGCTCGACGACGTGGGCCTGATGATCTACACCTCGGGCTCCACCGGCAAGCCCAAGGGCGCGATGATCAGCTACCGCAACATCCGCGGCGTGGTGCCCGGCATCGTCGACCGGCTGCAGCTCGATGCGGCCACCACGCACCTGTCCTACCTGCCGCTGTGCCATGTGGCCGAGCAGATGCTCACCAGCTTCGTGCCGGTGTACATCGGCTCGCAGGTGAACTTCGGCGAGTCCATCCGCACCGTGCAGGAAGACCTGCGCGAGGTGGCGCCCACCATGTTCCTGGGCGTGCCGCGCATCTGGGAGAAGATGCACGCCGCCATCCACATCAAGCTGCAGGAGACCGGGGGCCTGCGCCGCCGGCTGTTCCACCATGCGGTCGCCGCCTGCCAGCCGCTGGCCGAGAAGCCGCGCAGCGCCTGGAGCCTGGGCGAGCGCCTGGCCTTCGCCGCCAGCTACTGGCTGGTGTTCCGCGCGCTGCAGAACTTCGTCGGCCTGCGCCAGGCGCGCGTGGCCCTCACCGGGGCCGCGCCCATACCGCCCGACGTGGTGCGCTTCTTTCGCGTGCTCGGCCTGCCGCTGGTGGAGGTCTACGGCCTGACCGAATCCACCGGCATGGTCACGGGCCACCGGCTGGACAACGTGGTGGTCGGCACCGTGGGCGTGCCCATCCTGGGCGTGGAGCACCGCATGGCCGACAACGGCGAGCTGCAGCTGCGCGGCGACATGGTGTTCGCGGGCTACTACAAGAACCCCGAGGCCACGGCCGCGAGCATCATCGATGGCTGGCTGCACACCGGCGACGTGGTGCGCGAGGAGCAGGGCCAGATCAAGATCGTGGACCGGCTCAAGGACATCATGATCACCGCCGGCGGCAAGAACCTCACGCCCTCGGAGATCGAGAACACCATGAAGGGCAGCCCCTTCATCAAGGAATGCATCATCGTCGCCGAGGGCCGCAAGTTCGTGGGTGCGCTGGTGATGATCGACTACGAGACCGTGGGCAAGTGGGCCGAGGCCCGGCGCCTGGCGTTCACGCATTTCCGCTCGCTGGTGGAAATGCCCGAGGTGCGCGAGCTCATCGACGCCGAGATCCGCCGGGGCAACGAGCGCCTGGCCCAGGTCTCGCAGATCCGCCAGTTCCACCTGCTCACCAAGGAACTGGACCACGACGACGGCGAGGTCACCGCCACCATGAAGGTGCGCCGCTCCAGCATCTACAAGACCTACGCTGCCGAGATCGAGGCGCTGTACCGGTAGAGAGAAGAAAAAAGGCAGGTCGCGCAGGGCCGTTGTGGGTTTCGTTTGCCATCCTGCTCTCAGCAATGCTATCAATATAGAAGCGTCTTGCGCTTATTGAGCAAGCGCTGGAAGGTATTTTGACCATGAACTCGTCTACCACCGTGCAAGCACCGCCCGCACAACCCCCCCTGCTGCTCGAACGGGACGGCCCCATCGCCACCCTGCGCTTCAACCGCCCCGAGGCACTCAACGCCATCGATGTGCCCATGGCGCAGGCCTTTCTCGCCAGCGTGCAAGCCATTGCCGCCGACCCCACGGTGCGCGCCGTGGTGCTGCGCGGCAACGGCAAGGGCTTCATGGCTGGGGGTGATCTGGCCACGCTGCGGGCCACGCCCGTGCAGGGCGCCATCGACATCCTCACGCCGCTGAACCAGGCCCTGCCGCTGCTGGCGCAGATGAACGCCCCCGTCATCGCCCAGGTGCACGGCGTGGCCGCGGGCGCGGGCCTGAGCCTGCTGCTGATGGCCGACTATGTGCTCGTGGCAGAGGGCACGCGCTTCAACCTGGCCTACATCAACCTGGGCACCAGCTGCGACGTGGGTGCCTCCTGGGCGCTGCCGCGCCTGGTGGGCATGCGCCAGGCGCTGGAGATCGCGCTGCTGGGCGAGGCCTTCACCGCCGAGGATGCGCTGCGCCTCGGCCTGGTCAACCGCGTGGTGCCCGCTGCAGAGCTCGACGCCGCCACCACCGCCATCGCCGAGCGCCTGGCCGCAGGCCCCACCCTGGCCTACGGCGCCATGAAGCGCCTGATGCGCGAGTCGATGGACCGTACCCTGCCCGAGCAACTGGCCGCCGAGGCGCGGGCCTTCGTGCACTGCGCGGGCACACAGGACTTCCAGGCCGGGGTGGACGCCTTCCACGCGCGCCAGGCACCGCAGTTCACGGGCCGCTGACCTTCCTTTTTCCATCCCGCCTTCCACCTCCCCTTCGCCGAAACTTCCCATGAGCCTTCAAGACGTCTACGTCCTCTCCACCGCCCGCACCGCCATCGGCACCTTTGGCGGCAGCCTCAAGGACGTGCCCAACACCGGTCTCGCCACCACTGCCGTGAGGGCCGCCATCGCGCGCAGTGGCCTGCCCGCCGACGCCATCGGCCATGTGGTGATGGGCAACGTGATCCCCACCGACACCAAGGACGCCTACCTGGCCCGCGTGGCCGCCATCGACGCCGGCTGCCCCATCGAGACGCCGGCCTTCAACGTCAACCGCCTGTGCGGCTCGGGCCTGCAGGCCATCATCTCGGCGGCCCAGGCCATCGGTTACGGGGATTGCGACATCGCCATCGGCGGCGGCAGCGAGTCCATGAGCCGCGGCCCCTACTTCGACACCGCCGCGCGCTACGGCGCGCGCATGGGCGACGCCAAGAGCATCGACTACATGCTCGGCATCCTGCACGACCCGTGGCAGAAGATGCACATGGGCATCACCGCCGAGAACGTGGCCGAGCGCTACCGCATCAGCCGCGAGATGCAGGACCAACTCGCAGTGCAGAGCCAGCAGCGCGCGGCGCATGCCATCGCGGCCGGCTACTTCCGCGAGCAGATCGTGCCGGTGGAGATCGCCACGCGCAAGGGCACGGTGGTCTTCGACACCGACGAGCATGTGCGCGGCAGCACCACGCTCGAAGTGCTGGCCGGCATGAAGCCCGCGTTCAGGAAGGACGGTTTGGTCACCGCGGGCAATGCCTCGGGCATCAACGACGGCGCCGCCGCCGTGGTGCTGGCCTCGGGCGCACGCGTGTCGGCCCTGGGCCTCACACCCCTGGCCCGCCTCGTGGGCTACGCCCATGCGGGCGTCGAGCCGGCCTACATGGGCATCGGCCCGGTGCCGGCCACGCGCAAGGTCCTGCAGCGCACCGGCCTCACCGTGCAGGACATGGACGTGATCGAGGCCAACGAGGCCTTCGCCGCCCAGGCCTGTGCGGTGATCCAGGAGCTGGGCCTGGACCCGTCCAAGGTCAATCCCAACGGCTCGGGCATTTCGCTGGGCCACCCGGTGGGCGCCACGGGCGCCATCATCACCACCAAGGCCATCGCCGAGCTGCACCGCACCGGCGGCCGCTATGCGCTGGTGACCATGTGCATCGGCGGCGGCCAGGGCATCGCGGCGGTGTTCGAGCGGGTGTGAGGGCGGCGCCGTCCCCGCGCTGCCGCCATTCAGGAGTTTTGCCTCCAGCGCTTTCCCATCCACCATCGATTACTACCAAATAAATAGCAACTGAGTCCCGTGGATCCTGTGAATGCGCTTCGCACTTGTGTGGCGCGGCGCCTGGGCAAGGAGCGGGCCCGGCGCAGTCCCGGGGGCCACTTCGGCTTCCGAGGCCTGTGCCGATCGCATCAGTATGATCGCGCTGGACAGCGCTCTCCAGCCGGAGCGCCCCGCCTTTCTCTCCAAAAATCCCCATGAAAAAACTCTTTCGCATTGCGGCACTGCTTTTCTCCCTGATTCCTTTTGCCAGCAGCGCCGTCGCGGCCCGCCCGGTGTCCAGCATCATCGTGATGCCTTGGGACCTCAGCCAGAACAAGAATCTTCCTGGCGAACTCAAGTCCAAGGGATTCAGCCACGCCACGGTGTACCTGAACTGGTCCGACATCGAGCGCAGCAAGGGCCTGTACGAGTTCAGCCACTACCACGGCCACATGGATGCCCTTGTCGACGGCGGGCTGTCGCTCCTGCTGGTCATCGACATGGGGGGACGGCCCTACAAGGACGAGAGCGGCAAGCTGGTGCCCAACATGTCCACGGTCCCGCAATGGATCACCGCCGCGCATCCCGATGCCGTCATGCGGAATTTCTCGGGCGACCCGAGCTGGCAACCGGATTTCACGGACGACAGGATCAGAAAGCCCGCGCACGCTTTCATCGCGCAAACGGTCGATCATTTTTCCAGGCGCTACCCCGCAAAGGTGCTCGGCTATGCCCTCGGCCTCCAGGAGGAACACGAAATAAAGTATGGGCAGATGGGCTACCAGTGGCGGGACTACAAGGAGTCCACACAGAATGACTTCGCCAGGAAGCACAACAACGCCCGTCAGCCTGTCATCAACTACAACAACAACATCGCCGCAGGGGTGCCCAAAGCGGAACCTCTTTTGCATGCCCACAAGGAGTTCCGGGAAAACCGGCTCCAGGAAGCCACCTGCGCATACACCAAGGTGATCCGGGACAAGGGGGCGCAGGCGATCGGATATTTCGCCGAGACATTCACGTCGCATGACGCCATCTATGCCACCGGCATCGTTGAAAAACTGGCTGGGTGCATCGACATAGCCGTCATCGATTTCAACTTCTACGATGGCTACAGCCTGGTGCCGGATGCAGACGTCCTGCCCACGCTTGCCAACTACATGGGCTCGCTGGGCTACAGGAAAATCATGGTGGGTGCCTACGGTGAGCGATGGGAGGCCGAAAAAAGATCGCGGGAACTGATGCCTGTCATCCAACGCTCCGTCACCCAATCGCTGACGCAGGCCAATGTGATGGGCTACGAGATCGGAGGGTTCGCGCACCAGGCAGGCGGCGGCTCCCTCTCCGCCCTTGACATGGACAAGCTCAATGCCCCATCTGGCCACACTGCGGCAACCAGCACGGCCCCCCGGATCAAGATTGGCATCCTGGGCTCCACGACCAACTTTCACGTCTGGCACGGGGAAAGAAGTGCAGGCAGAAACACCCACCGTGATGCGCTGTTCGCGTCCTACAAGATCCTGAGCAGCGAGCCCGGGATGGATGTCCATGTCATCGGCGAAAAGAACCTTCTGCAGGACGATCCCCTCATCCAGCGCCTGGATGCCATCCTCGTTCCGCACCAGGCAGCCCTGCCACAGAGCGTCAAATCCAAGCTGACCACTTACTGGAAAAACGGCGGGTCGCTCATCCAGGACATGCGTCTGGGTGAGTTCGACGAAAACGGCAAACCCACCTTTGACTGGATGCATGAGGTGTTTGGGATTGCCAATATCGAGTGGAAGAAAAAGGGCGGTGTCTTCCTGATTGATGGCAAGGTCTATCGGCTCAAACCCTCAAGGCGCATGTACGTCAGCTATGCGTCGATAACCCCACGCCCGGGCTACAAGGTGCTGGCCACGGAACTGCTGCAGCGGGATCAGGGGATCATGGTGCGGGGGGAACGTACGCTGGCGTTCGGCTTCATGCCGCAATTGATCGAGGACGACACGAGGGAAGCCTGGGGAAAGTTGTTCGTGCGGGAAATCGTGAACATCGTGCCCCCACGGCCCTCGCGAAAGTGACATTGGCGATGCCCCGTACAGTGATCTGACCTGCAAGACAACCGCAGTTTTTGCTCGGGGCCCACACCACCGGCTCGAATACCGGGCGGTCTGGTCAGCGGTGGTTGCTCTGTCCTGCAGCGACCTTTCCGTCATTTCCGATTACCACGTGCTGCGGGTGCAGCGCAGAGCCGTTCCGGTATTTGACACCCTCAAGCCAGGCCAGCCCTGCGTGGACGCGGCCTCAAGCGGGCTTCCATACAGCAGTGAAAGGCAATAAAACAAGTGCCCGGCATTGCTGTCATCGACCCACGCACCTTGCCCTGTCCTTCTATCTCTGGCTTGACTCCAGAATGGTAGGCCTCACTTGCCTGCGATTCGGCACTTGGTGAAATCCGGCCAGCATGAACTCCCCCGGCCGTGGGCGCCTGCAGCCTGCCCCAGCCATCAAAACGGCGCAGAGTCGGGATCCGTGTCCACTGGCACCTGCGCAGGCCCTGTCACAACTGCACCGGTGCGGGCGGCGGACGAGGGCGCTGCCACGGTAGCTGCCGCCGAAACCTCCGCCACCCCACTCTCCGCCTCGCCCCCCAGCGCCTCGATCAGGTCCGGAATCAGCTTGACCAGCTCGCCCGTGGCGATCGCCACGTCGGTGTCAAAGCCACCGTCATCGGCCTTGGTGCCTTCGAACACCGTGTCCAGGAACGAGACCTTCTTGATCTGCAGCCCCTCGGTGAGCATGAAGCTCACGCGGTCGTCCCAGGTGAGTGCGAGCTTGGTGGGCAGCTTGCCGGCGTCGATGTGGGCCTGCACCTCTTCGATGTCCAGCGGGTGGCGGGCATAGCGCACCACGGCCTTTTCCTCGGTGGCGCTCTTGAGCTCGCATTCGCGGTCCACGGTGAAGCCCACGGGCGGCTCTTGTTCCTTGAGCCAGTGGGACATGGCCGCTTGCGGGCTGGTCTGGGTGTTGATGAGCGACACCGACAGGCCGGGCAGCGATTCGACCAGCAGCGTGACGACTTCGTCCGCACGGCCCTGGCTGGAGGTGTCCAGCACCAGCAGGCGCGATGCCGTATCGATCCACACCCACATGGAACCCTGCTTGGTGAACGCCATGGGCAGCAGGTCCAGCTTGGCCTCGTCCTTGAGTTCCTTGCTTTCCTTCTTGCCAGGCTTGCGGCCGGTTTCCTGCTCGATGCGTTCTGCCTTTTCCTTCACGCGGCGTGCCAGCACGCTGCCGGGCAGCACCTTGGACTCGACCATGAAGCGCAGGATCCACTGGCCCCCGACCGACTCGGCCAGCGGGCCGTGCTGTTCGCCACGCGGCGGCACCCAGCCCAGGGACTTTTCCTGCGTGGCGCCGCATTCGATGAAGGGCGCCTTGGCCAGGGCCTCTTCCACTTGTGTCAATTCGACCTGCCATTGCGGCGCAATGCGGTACACGATCATGTTCTTGAACACGGAAAACCTTTTCTTTTCTGGGACGGAATGCGCCATTGTCGGTGGTTCTGCGGGAGAGGTTTCCTGCCGTCCATCCCTGGCGGTCCGCGCACCCGCGAGCGGATGAACAGGCACGATCACAGCCGGCAGACGCCGTGGAACGGGCCTTGCCGTGCCACTGGCGCCGTCCCCCTTCACGAGACATGCGCGGGGTGTTTCTTTTGGAAACTTTACACAGCCTCACCCAACCGGTATGGCGGCGATACATGTGGGGCGGACACTGGCCCTCAATCGCCGGAACGGTCGTCCTGGCGAGTTCCCAACCCTGTGAAAGGACTCACACCATGGTTTTCAGATTCCAACACCGCCTGGCCGCCACCGCTGTTCTCGCTGCACTGGCCCTGCCGGTCCTGGCCCAGCAACCTCCAGCCGCCCCGCCTGCAGCGGGTGCCAACGCAACCACCGAAGGCCGCCACAAGGCAGGGGGTGACCGCCACGAGCACCATGCGCGCCACCAGGCCCAAATGGCCAAGCGCATGGCCGCCCTGAAGGACCAGCTCAAGCTGAGCGCCGCCCAGGAACCCGCCTGGACGGCCTTCAGCACCGCGATGCAGCCCGGGGAACGCACTGCCCGCCTGGACCGCAAGGACATGGACAAGCTCACCACGCCCGAACGCATCGACCGCATGCGGGCCCTGCGCGCCCAGCACGCCGCCGAGGCCGACCGCCGGGGCGAGGCCACCAAGACCTTCTACGCCGCCCTGACGCCAGACCAGCAGAAAACCTTCGATGCGCAGGCGCACCGCGGCCACCAGCGCATGCGCGACCACCACCACGGCGGCGGCGGCATGCGCGGCGGCGAGGGCCATCCATCGCCCGCCGCACCGGCGAAGTAACGCCCCACCCAACCCCCACCGCCCCCGCACGCCCTGCGGGGCGGCGGCCCTGGGGACGGGTCTCCGGCGTGCAGCCGGCGCTGCCTTTTACTTTTTCTTCCCGTGCTCCCCAAGCCCGGGGTCCTGACTGGACCCCGGGCTTTGTGCTTTGCGGCCACGCAGGCGGTCGCCTTGGACGGCGTTTGTGGATAACCCTGGGGGCAGTTGCGGCACAACTTGCTGGTTATCCACAGAAGAAGGCGCTGCGCCGAAGTTGTTGTCTGTGAGCCCCGGACTTTGCGCAGCCCGCCGCACAGAGTTTGCGGCCACGCAACCCCGCGCCAGCATTGGAAAAAAACCCCTTGTCCACAAAAAATGGGGTGCTCTACTACTACTGCTATTTATATATAGAACCATAAAAGAATAACCAGAACCTCTTTTTCGTGCCCCCCAACGCCCGTGGAGCCGAGCCCCCGGCACCACTCCACACGGCGGCTCGCGATGAAGCGGCCGGCGCCGAAAAGGCCGACGCGGAGCGGACAGGGCTCCGCGCCAGCCCGCAGGTTCCTTACCGCCACCGCCTGGGGGCCTTTATATTTCTCATTTGCTATCAATTGAGTAGCTGTTGGCGCTTCCTCCATCAGCGCTTCATGCCATTTCAATGCCAATCCTCTCTGTGGGAATGTTCAGTGCGTAAAACTGGGGATAGTTTTGGCACAACCGCCTGGTTATCCACAGAAAAAGGCCGTGGCCGTGTTTTGTCCCCTTTCGCGCGACAGCGGAAAGAGGGATCGGTGCACAGGGTTGGGCGGCGTGCAAGTGCGCGCCACGGCGAGGGAAAAGGCAGTTGTCCACATCCTGGGCCGCCTTCTACTACTACGACTATGTATTTATAGAAAACATAAGAAGAAGACAGGGGAGAACTTCCCGCGCCGGGCATGCGGTGCCGCGGCAACACCTTGTGGGGCCTTGCGGACGGACCGGTGCACGCAAAGGAGGGCGAACGCAGGGACGCGGCGATCCGCCGCGGGTGGGGACTGAATCCCGAAGACGGGCCGGCGGAAGCTCGCTACGCGGCGCAGGACCGCAGGAAGGCCCCCAGAACGTCCGCGGAGAGGGGTCGGCTGAAGAGGTAGCCCTGGTAGTGCAGGCAGCCCGCGCGGGCCAGCAGCTCGCGTTGCTCGGGGGTTTCCACCCCTTCGGCGATGACTTCCAGGCCCAGGCTGCGCGACAGGCCGATGATGGTGTCCACGATGGCCGCGTCGTTGGGGTCGGTCAGCAGGTCGCGCACAAAGCTCTGGTCGATCTTGAGCTGGTCCAGCGGCATGCGCTTCAGATAGCTCAGGCTGGAATAGCCGGTGCCGAAGTCGTCCAGCGAGAAGCCCACGCCATAGGAGCGCAGCGCGGCCATCGTGGCGATGGTGGTTTCCATGTCTTCCACCAGCAGGCTTTCGGTCAGCTCCAGCTTGAGCAGATGCGCCGGCGCGCCGGTGATGGCCAGCACGCGGGCCACGTCGTCCACGAAGCTGGCGTGGCGGAACTGGCGCGAGCTCACGTTCACCGCCATGGTCAGGTGGGCCAGGGCCGGGTCGTCCTGCCAGCTGGCCAGCAGCTTGCAGGCCGTGTGCAGCACCCAGCGGCCCAGGGGCAGGATGAGGCCCGTCTCCTCGGCCAGCGGGATGAACTGCGCGGGCGGCACCATGCCGCGCTGCGGGTGGGCCCAGCGCACGAGCGCCTCCACCCCCACGCAGCGGCCGGACAGGTGCATCTGCGGCTGGAAGTGCAGCAGGAATTCCTCCTGCGCGAGCGCGGCGCGCAGGTCGGTCTCCAGCCCGGCGCGGGCGGTCACCACGGCCTGCATGTCGGGGTCGAAGAAGCGCAGCGTGTTGCGCCCCGCCGTCTTGGCCTGGTACATGGCCAGGTCCGCCTGCTTGAGCAGCTCGCCCACGCTGGTCTGCTCGCCCGTGAACGGCGCGATGCCGATGCTGGGCGTGCTGCGGTACTGGTACCCTGCCAGCGCGTAGGGCACAGCCAGCATGGTGAGGATCTTCTCGCCCACGCTGCGCGCGTGCAGGGCCAGTTCGTGTGGCCTGGGGCTGAGCTCCTCGAGCATCACCACGAACTCGTCGCCGCCCAGCCGGGCCACCGTGTCCACGCTGCGCACGCAGGTGTTCAGGCGCTGCGCCACCTGTTGCAGCAGCAGGTCGCCCTGGTCGTGGCCCAGGGTGTCGTTCAGGGTCTTGAAGTTGTCCAGGTCGATGAACAGCAGCGCACCGCCCTGCAGGCGCCGGTGGGCGTTGGCCAGCGCATGGCCCATGCGGTCCATCAGCAGCATGCGGTTGGGCAGGCCGGTGAGCGCGTCGTAGAACGCCAGGCGCTGGATCTCGCGCTCGTTGGCCTTGCGCTGGCGGATGTCGGTGTTGATGGCCAGGATGGACTGCGGCTGGCCGTTGTCGCCGCGCACCAGGGTCCAGCGGCCCTCGACCTCGATGGTGCTGCCGTCGCGGTGGCGCTGCACGATCTCGCCCGTCCACTCGCCCTGCTCCAGCACCGTGCGCGTGGCGTGGCGGAAATGGGTGGGGTCGTCGTAGAGCAGCGTTTCGATGGACTGGCCCAGCGCCTGCAGCTGCGACCAGCCATACAGGCGCTCGGCGCTTTTGTTCCAGAAGATGATGCGGTGCTCCAGGTCGCGCACCAGGATCGCGTCCTGCGCCTTGTCAAGCAGCGAGGCCTGGTGGCGGATGCGGGCATCCGCCAGCTGCCGGTCGATCTCGGACGACGCGCGCGCGGCAAAGATCTGCAGCGTGGAGGTGATGAAGTCCGTCTCGGCGATGGGCTGGCGGAACAGCACGAACACGATGCCCACCACCTCGCCATCGGCATTGCACAGCTGCTGGCCCGCATAGCCCTGCGCGCCCACATGGCGCAGCATGGGCGCCTCGGGGTGCAGCTGCTGCACCTTCTCGGTCACCACATACGCGCGCTGCGACAGCAGCATGAGGCTGGGCGTGCCTTCCAGGGTGTATTCGTCGTTGGGCAGCATCTGGCCATCGAGCACCGCCGCGAGCGTGACCACCCGCGGGGCCTGCCCTTCCACCGGTGGCAGCAGCCGCACCACGCAGCCGCCCTGGGCCCCCAGCGCATCGGCCATGTTGCGCACCAGCTGCACGAAAAACTCCGTGCCCGTGCTCGCCGACACGGCGGCCGCCACCTTGAGCACCGAGGCCTGCAGCCGCTGCTGCGCCTTCTGCGCGCGCAGGCTGGTGATGCCAAAGGCCAGGTCGTTGGAGAGCTCCTGCAGCAGGGCCGCCTCTTCGGGGCTGATCTGCAGGATGTCCGGCGCGTACAGGTACAGCAGGCCGAAGGTGCGGTCGCGGTCGCGCAGCGGCAGGCAGATCACGCCGTGAAAGCCGTTGTCCAGCATGCGCTCGGTCCAGTCGGCAAAATCGCCCTCGGCGCGGATGTCCTGCACGATCACCGGCTTGCCCGAGCGCACGGCCATGCCCGCGGGACCCCGGCCGTAGCGGTCGTCGGCCGACCAGGACAGGTGCAGGTTCTCCAGGTAGTTCTGGTTGTGGCCCGCGTGGGCCACGGGCTGGATGGACTTGCGTTCGTCGTCCAGCGCGAAGCCCACCCATCCCATGCGGTAGCCGCCGATGTCCACGGCGATGTGGCAGATCGCCTGCAGCAGCGCGGTCTCGGACGTGGCGCGCACGAGGGTTTCGTTGCAGGCGCTCAAGAGGCGCTGCGCACGGCCCATGCGCGCCAGCTCGCGCTCGGTGCGCAGGCGCTCGGTCACGTCGGTGGCCAGCACCTGGCGCGCGGGGCGGCCGTTGAAGCTGATGCTGCCCGCCGTGATTTCCACGTCCATGAACGTGCCGTCCTTCTTGACGTGGCGGCTGATGACCGGCTTGTTGCGCTGGTCCATCGCAATCGCGTTGATGGTGGCCCGGATGCTGGCGCGGCGCTCCGCCGGCCACAGGTCCGTCATGTCCATCTCCAGCAGCTCGGCTTCGGCATAGCCGTAGTGCGTCTCCATCGACTGGTTCACGGCCTGCAGGCGCAGCGTTTCCCTGTCGTACACCCACATCGGATGGGGGTGCTCGTCGAACAGCATGCGGTACTGCTGCTCCGATGCCCGCAGCTGCCCCGCCACATGCCGCAGCTGCACCATCGCGCCCAGGGATTCGGTGAGGATCTCCAGGTGCGCGACGTCGCGCCGCGAAAATGCGTGGGCCTTGTCCGAAACGACCTTGAGCGAGCCCACCACGCCCTCGGCGGTGCGCAGCGGCACCGCCATCACGGAGCGCACGCCGTGCCGGTGGGGCAGCGAAACCATGTCCCAGCCCTCGGCCTCGGTGTCATTGCAAACCACGGTGCGCCCTTCGCGCAGGGCGGGCCACAGCAGGCTCTGGTCGGCCGCCAGCATGTGGCCCACGGGCCGCACGTGGTCGCCCGCCGATGCCTGCGCCACCAGCTGGCGGCCCTGCAGCAGCTCCACCAGCGCCCCGCGCGCCAGCGTCTGGCGCAGCACGGTGTCGGCCACGAGCTGGAGCACCTCGGGCAGGGGCATGTCCAGCGACGAGATGCGCTGCTGCACCTGCAGCAGCTCCGCATGGTTCTGCGCATCGCGCTGGGCATCGAGTTCGGTCAGCTTCTGCGCGCTGATGTCGGTCATGCCGCCCACCATGCGCACGGCCTTGCCTTCGGCGTCGCGGATCAGGAAGCCCCGGTCCAGCACCCAGGCATAGCTGCCGTCCTGGCGCCGGAAGCGGTATTCGGCGGACCAGTGGTTGTCCGTGCCGCCAATGGCTGCGTGGAGGCCCCGGAGGATTTCCTCGCTGTCTTCGGGATGCAGCCGCAGCGTCCACGAGGTGCTGTCGGGCGGCAGCTGGTCGAGCGGCACGCCGAACAGGTTCTGCATGCCTTCGTTCCACCACATGAGGTCGGTGTCCAGGTTCCAGTCCCAGACGGCATCGGCCGTGGCGCGCGAGACGAGGTGAAAGCGCTCCTCGCTTTCACGGCGCGCCTCCTGGGCCAGGTGCTGGGCCGTGATGTCCTGGAAGGCCCCCTGGATGCGGACGATGCGTCCCCCGGCATCGCGCGCCGCCTGCCCGGCGGTGCGCACCCAGAAGCGCCTGCCGCCCGGCATGTCCACCTCGGCTTCCACGTCAAAGGGCGTGCCGTGGTGCCGGCAGTCATCGAACGCCTTTTGCATCTGCGGCCGGTAGGGCGGCGTGTACAGCTGCAGGACCTGCGCCAGCTCGCCCACGCGGTGGTGGAGCCCATAGGCGGCCGCGATCTCCTGCGACCACACGAGCTGCATCCCGGGCAGTTCGACCGTCCAGCCGCCTACGCGGGCGATCCGCCCCGCCACGCGCTGTGCCTCGCCCTGCGCGACCATCTCGGCATGCATCTGGTCGCGCTCCCGCACGAGCTGGGCCAGCAGCCTTTTCTGGCGGCGCAGCTCCAGCTGCACCATGGCCTGGCCCGCGAGGATCGTGAGGCCCTCGATCTGCCCTTCCTCCAGCGTGCGGGGCACGGTGTCCACCACCGCGAGGGTGCCCAGGGTGAACCCCTCGGGCGTCACCAGCGGCACGCAGGCGTAGAAGCGGACATGGGGTTCGCCCAGCACCAGGGGATTGCTGGCGAACACGGGGTGGAGCGTGACGTCGGGCACCACCACCGGTTCGCGGCCGCCGTCCAGTGCCTGGGCACAGAACGCGATGGCGCGCTCGGTCTGCTGGAAGGGAATGCCGACAGCCGCCTTGAACCACTGGCGCTCGCTGTCGAGAAAATTGACCACGGCGATGGGGCAGCCGCACACCCGTGCGGCCAGCGTGGCCAGCTGGTCGAAGCCTTCTTCCGCGGGGGTGTCGAGGATCGCGTAGGACTGCAGTGCCGTGAGCCGCGCTGCCTCTTCGGGTGCGTGGGCTGGCGGCATGGTCAGGCCGCTGTGGCGTTGGCTGTGCCCGCTGGCGCGCACCCCAGTTCCAGCGCCCGGGGGGCCTGGAGCTTGTTGCGCAAGAACTGGAACAGCGTCGTCGTCAAAGGGGTCGGGCGGCAAGAAAAGAACCGGACGGGGTGCGGGCAGAAGAAGCACGCGCTCGCGCTGCCCCCTGAAACGTGAATCCTACACCGCAGAGCGCCGGACCGAGCGGTCACCACCATGCGGGTTTGCCCCAGAACGCCGCCAGTCGCCCCGGCAACCTTCGCGCAGCGCCATGCTTGCTAGGCTGCGTGCCATGCAGATATCCGAACTCGCGCAACGCACCTCGGTTTCCGTCCACGCCCTGCGCCACTATGAGCGGCTGGGGCTCCTGCAGCCGCGCCGGCGGGCCAATGGCTACCGCGACTATCCACCGCGCATGCAGCGCGAGGTCGTGTTCATCGCCATGTCGCGCCAGCTTGGCTTCACCCTGCCGCAGATCGCCCTGCGCCTGGGCGCCTACCGGGCAGGCACCCTGCGCACCGAGACCATGGTGCAGGCCCTGCAGGAGCGCGCGCAGGCGCTGGACGAGCAGATCGATGCGCTGCGGGCCCAGAAGCAGCGCGTGCTGGAGCACCAGGCCTGGCTGCAGGCGCAGCAGGCAAGGCCGCGTGCCGCCGCGTCGGCGCCACCGGCGCCCTGGCCGCGCGTGCGGCCCCCCGCCACGCCACCCCCATCGGCCCGCACCCGTCCATCCACCACCTCCGCAAGGAAAGCACCATGACCTCTTTGTCCGCACATTCCGCCGCCGCGCCCATGGACCATCTTCGGTCCCTGGTGCTGGCCATGCCCATGGCGCGCACGCTGGGCCTGCGCTTCGTGCGCGCCGAGCCGGGCGCGGTGGAGGTGGAGATTCCGGTGAGCGACGCCTTCTGCTTTCGCCCCGGCCAGCTGCAGGCCACCGCCGTGTTTGCCGTGGCCGACTTCGCCGCCGTGGGCGCGGCCGGCAGCGTGCTGCCGCCGGGCTGGGTGAATGCCACGGTGGACGCCACCGTGAAACTCGTGGCCCCCGCACGGGGCGTGTGCCTGCGGGCGCGCGGGCGCGTCATCGACGCGGCGCGGCTGCTCACGGTGTGCGCGTCCGATGTGTTCGCTGTGGATGCGGATGGCAAGGAAACGCTGTGCGCCACGCTGCTGGCCACGGCCCGCAACATCGACGCCACCGTGGCGCCACGGTAGCTGCCGTGGCCCGCTGCAGAGAGAGCGCCGGGCCGGCGGGTCGGTCAGGCGCGTGCGCGCCGCGCGCGCACGGCGGCGGCCAGGCCTTCCAGCACCGGCACCGTCTGCGCGAAGCTGATGCAGGCATCGGTCACCGACACGCCGGGCGCGAGCGGCTGGCCGGGCACGATGTCCTGGCGGCCTTCCTGCAGGTGGCTCTCGATCATGAGGCCGGTGATGCGCCGGTCGCCCGCGGCGATCTGCCGGGCGACGTCGTCCGCCACGGTGATCTGGCGCTGGTGCTGCTTGCTGCTGTTGGCATGGCTCACGTCGATCATCACCTGCTCGCGCAGGCCCGCCGCCTGGAGCATGGCACAGGCGGCATCCACATCGGCCGCGCTGTAGTTGGGCTGCTTGCCGCCGCGCAGGATCACGTGGCAGTCCTGGTTGCCGCGCGTCTCGAAGATCGCGGCCTGGCCCATCTTGGTCATGCCCATGAAGGCGTGCGACGCCTGCGCGGCCTGGATGGCGTCGCTGGCCACCTTCACGCCGCCGTCGGTGCCGTTCTTGAAGCCCACGGGGCACGACAGGCCGCTGGCCAGCTGGCGGTGGCTCTGGCTCTCGGTGGTGCGCGCGCCGATGGCGCCCCAGCTCACCAGGTCGCTGATGAACTGCGGCGAGAGCAGGTCCAGGAACTCGGTGCCCACCGGCAGGCCCGTGGCCAGCACGTCCAGCAGCAGCTGGCGCGCCAGCTCCAGCCCCTCGTTGATGGCGAAGCTGCCATCCAGGCGGGGGTCGTTGATGTAGCCCTTCCAGCCCACGGTGGTGCGGGGTTTTTCAAAGTAGACGCGCATCACGATCAGCAGGTCGGCCTGCAGCGCGTCGGCCTGGATCTTCAGCTGGCGCGCGTAGTCCATCGCCTGGTCGTGGTCGTGGATGGAGCAGGGGCCCACCACCACGATGAGCCGGTCGTCCTGGCCGTGCAGCACGCGCGAGATGGCGGCACGGCTGGTTTCCACCAGGGTCTGCGCGGCGTCGGGCGTGGGCAGCCACTCCTGCAGCAGCGCAGGCGTGATGAGCGGGCGCACGGCCTTGATGCGCGTGTCGTCGATGCGCGTCGTGTCGTGGGTGGAGATCGGGGTGGCGGAGCGGTGTGCGTGGGTCATGGTGGCCCTGATTGTCGCGCGGGCGGGGCCATCGGCTGGCCGACGATGTGGTCACACTGCCTGCAACTGGCGCGTCCCGGGCGAGGGACGCCGAGCAAGGGCCGCCCCGCAGCAAGGGCGTCGTCCCCCTCAGGGGGAGCCGCTACGGCCGCCGGAACGCCGCATTCTGCCGCGACCAGTGCCGCGACTGCAGCTGGTCGAGCCGCACCGTGCCGCCGGTGGACGGCGCGTGCACGAAGCGCCCTTCCCCCACGTAGATGCCCGCATGGTTGGGCTGGCGGCCCGTGCCGAACACCACGAGGTCTCCGGCGCGCAGCTCGCTGCCGTCGATGGGGTAGCCCCAGCTGTTGAGCTGCGCCACCGTGCGGGGCGGCGGGGTGCCCACCTGGTTGCGGTACACATAGCCGATCAGCCCGCTGCAATCAAAGCCCGCATCGGGCGTGTTGCCGCCGTAGCGGTACGGCGTGCCCACCAGGCCGAGCGCGTGGATGGCGATGTCGTGTGCCTGCTCCGCGGTCAGGGGTGGGGTGGTGCGTACCGGGGCTGACGAAGAAGGCGACGGGGGCCGCGAGGTGCCGCAGCCGCCCAGCGCCAGCAGGGCGGCGGTGCAGGCGGCCAAGGCCAGTCTGTGAAAAACAACGCGCATGGCCCGAAGGGTAACGGATAGGCCCCGGCGCCTGCGCGGACTCCGTCCATGGCCTGGGGCTATTGGCCAAAAATGCCGCCAGCGCTTGGTGGTAAAGCGCTGGCAGCTATCTTTTTTACAACAGCGGCGGCGTCACACCGCCGCCGTGGCGGCCACGCCCTGGCGCCGCTCGGCCAGCCGGTTGGCCACGCTCACGATGGCCAACACCGACGCCGTCACGATGTTGTGGCTCATGCCCGCGCCGAAGGTGGAGCCGGCCACGCCCTCCATCGCGGCCTCGACGATGGCCAGCGCCTGGGCGTGGGCTCCCGTGCCGGTGGCGCGCTCTTCGTAGTGGTCCACGCGCAGCGGCAGGCCCAGCGCATCCACCGTGGCGGCGATCGGCCCGTTGCCCTGGCCGCGCAAATGCTGGCGCATGCCGTCGATGGTGACGTCGAGCTCGATGCCCTGCCCGTCTTCATCGAGCCGGTGGCTGTGGCAGATGATGGCCGCCCGGGCCGGGGCGCGCAGGTAGGTGGCCTGGAACAGGTCCCACAGTGCCTCGCCGCTCATCTCGCCTTCGCTCGCGTCCGTCTGGCGCTGCACCACGGCGCTGAATTCGACCTGCATGCGGCGCGGCATCACCACGCCGTGTTCGCGCTCCAGCAAGAACGCGATGCCGCCCTTGCCCGACTGGCTGTTCACGCGGATCACGCTGTCGTACGTGCGGCCCAGGTCCGCGGGGTCGATGGGCAAGTACGGCACTTCCCACAGCGCGTTCGGGTCCTGCGCCGCAAAGCCCTTCTTGATCGCATCCTGGTGCGAGCCCGAGAACGCGGTGAACACCAGGTCGCCCGCGTAGGGGTGGCGCGGGTGCACCGGCAGCGAGGTGCATTCCTCGGCGATGCGCGCCACCGAGGTGATGTCCGAGAAGTCGAGGTTCGGGTGCACGCCCTGCGTGTACATGTTGAGCGCCAAGGTCACGATGTCCACGTTGCCGCAGCGCTCGCCGTTGCCGAAGAGGCAGCCTTCCACGCGGTCGGCGCCGGCCATCATCGCCAGCTCCGCCGCGGCCACGCCGGTGCCGCGGTCGTTGTGCGGGTGCACCGAGAGCGTGATGTGCTCGCGGGGGGCGAGGCGCCGGTCCATCCACTCGATCTGGTCGGCGAACACGTTGGGCGTGGCGTTCTCCACCGTGGTGGGCAGGTTGATGATGATGGGGCGGCCGGGGCCCGCGTTCCAGGCCGCGATGGCCGTCTGGCAGGCCTTGAGCGACACGTCGAGCTCGGTGGCGCTGAAGGTCTCGGGCGAGTACTGCAGCGTCCACGCTGTGGCGGGCTGCGCGTCGGTGAGCTGCTTGAGGTAGCCCACGTGGTGCGCGATGAGCTGCATCACCTGCGTCACGTTCATGCCGAACACGATGCGCCGCCAGGCAGGCGCCGTGGCGTTGTACAGGTGCACGATGGCGCGGGGTGCGCCCTTCACGGCCTCCACCGTGCGCGCTATCAGGTCCTCGCGCGACTGGGTCATGACCATGATGGTCACGTCAGCGGGGATGAGGTTTTCGTCGATGAGGCGGCGCACGAAGTCGAAGTCGGTCTGCGACGCGGCCGGAAAGCCGACCTCGATCTCCTTGAAGCCGATGCGCACCAGCTCCTGGAAGAGCTTCATCTTGCGCTCGCCGTTCATCGGCTCGAACAGCGCCTGGTTGCCGTCGCGCAGGTCGGTGGAGAGCCACACGGGCGCGCGGGTGATGCTGCGGGTGGGCCACTGGCGGTCGGTCAACGCGACCGGGGCGATGGGCTGGTATTTGGTGGCGGGCTTGGCAATCATGAGAGGCTCCACGAACGGTGTGTGCGGTGCGCTGAAAAGAAGAATGCGCGGTGCACGGGTCAGACGAAATGAATGAAGAAAACAAAACGTGTGACATCCCCTGCAGCCCTTTGCGTGTGCAAAGGCTGGTTCGCGGGCCGGGGTCAGGGGGAGATCAGGTGTTGCGCTGAGCGGATCAGGCAACGGTGGCGAACGCAGGCAGACCCCGGCCAGGCACTAGTAGGCCTAGCGATAGGGTGGGTAGGAGCATGCTGCGTTGCATAGAGGTTTGAAGATAGCACAGGCTTGCTGCGCTGCGCAAGGTTTTGATGAAAAGTGCCGTCAGCGCCTGATGGATAAGCGCTGATAGCTATAAAAACAGTAGTAAAGGCTGCTGGTAGGATGGCGCCTTTCGCTTTGCCACCCTCCCCTCTCGCTTCGCCAGGAGACCCTCTCATGCCCTACATGCTGCTCATCATGGAACCCCACGGCCAGCGGGCCGAGCGCGGGCTGGCGGGAGGCCAGGAGGCGTATGCCCGCATGCTGCGCTTTGGCGAGGGCCTGAAGGCCCGGGGCCTGCTGCGCGCCACCGAGTCGCTGGCGTCCACCGACCAGGCCGTGCGCCTGCAGGTGCGCGAAGGGCAGTCCCGGCTGGTGGATGGGCCGTTCGCCGAGACGAAGGAAATGGTGGGCGGCTTCTTCCTGCTCGACTGCGCCACGCGCGACGAGGCCGTGGCCATCGCCCGCGAATGCCCGGCCGCCGAATGGGCCACCATCGAGGTGCGCGAGGTGGCGCCGTGCTACCACGGGGCATCGTGACCTGGGTGGCTAGGCGCGGCACGTGGTGCCTTCCTGCAGCAGTGCCTGAAACTGCTCCACCGGCATCGGCCGCGCAAACAGGTAGCCCTGCAGCACGTCGCAGCCCTGGTGCACCAGGTAGTCGGCCTGTTCCGGCGTTTCCACCCCTTCGGCCGTGATCTGCAGCCCCAGGCCATGGGCCAGGGCCACGATGGCGTTGACGATGGTGCGGCTGTGTTCGTGGCCGGGCAGGTCCTTGACGAAGCTGCGGTCGATCTTGAGGCGGCGCATCGGCAGCTGCCGCAGGTAGGCCAGCGACGAATAGCCGGTGCCGAAGTCGTCGATGGCCAGGTGGATGCCCAGCTGGCTCAGGCGGTGCAGCGTGTGCGCGCCCGCTTCCATGTTGTCCATGAGCACGGTTTCCGTGAGCTCGATCTCCAGCAGGTGGGCGGGCAGGCCTTCCTCGCGCAGGATGTCCATCACGCGTTCGAGGAACTGCGCATCGCCTAGCTGCCGCGCCGAGATGTTGACCGATACCCGCAGGGGCCCGCCGGCCTGCCACCGGGCGGCATCGCGGCAGGCGGTGCGCATCACCCAGTAGCCCAGCGGGACGATGAGGCCGCAGTCCTCCGCCACCATCACGGCCTCCAGCGGCGGGACATGGCCCAGCTCCGGGTGCGACCAGCGCAGCAGCGCCTCGGCGCCCACCAGCGCCTTGCCGGCGGCGGCGAACAGGGGCTGGTAGTGCAGCGCGATCCCCTCGCCCTGGTCGAGCGCGGCGCGCAGCGCATGCTCGATGGCCTGGCGGCGGACCACCGCCAGGTTCATCGACGCGTCAAACCGCACGCACCGGTTCTTGCCCATGTCCTTGGCCCGGTACATGGCCGTGTCGGCGTTGCTCACGAGGCTGTCCATGTCCGCCGCATCGTCTGGAAAGATGGCGATCCCGGCGCTGCAGGTCATGGTCACCTGCTGGCCCACTTCGGTGAAGGTGGGGCGAAAGACGCCCACGATGCGCTGGCCGTAGGTGTTCAGTGCCGCGTCGTCCATGTCCAGCCGCAGGATCACGGCGAACTCGTCGCCGCCCAGGCGCGAGATCGCGTCGGCGGCGCGCAGCACGGACTGCAGGCGCCGGGCCACCTGGCGCAGGAGGCCGTCCCCGGCCGCGTGCCCGAAGGTGTCGTTGAGGGTCTTGAAGTTGTCCAGGTCGATGTAGACCAGGGCGACGCGGGAGCCCAGGCCACGCGCGCGCTCGATCTCGGCGGCCAGGCGTTCGTTGAACGCGTGCCGGTTTCCGGTGCCGGTGACCGCGTCGGTGTGGGCGAGCGTGTGCAGGCGGTTTTCGGCGTTGCGCACGGCCGCCTGGCTGCGCAGCACCATCGCGGCCGCCAGGGCCATCACGCACCCCGCGATCAGCAGCGCGCTGACGAAGCGGATGGCCAGGCGGGCGTACACCGCGCTCATGGACTTGCGAAAGTACAGCGTGCCCGACACCACGCCGCCCATCTCCACGGGCCGTGCGATCTCCAGCACGCGCAGCCCCGCGCGCTCGGCCACACCGGCCATGCCCGCGGCCGGCAGCGTGGCGGGAAAAGCCTGGTCTGCGTCGCGTGCGTAGTGGGCCAGCAGCCGGCCCTGCCGGTCGTAGACGTCCGCGCCCAGCACCATCGGCGACGCCTTCAGCGCCCCCAGCATCTCGCTGGCCGTGTGCGCATCCTGGAACATCACCGCGGCCGAGATGTTGTCGGCCACGATCGCCGCCTCCACCCGGCTGTCCTGCAGCATGGACTGCCGCGTGCTCCAATAGTCCACGCCCGTGAGCGCCAGCACCACCGTCAGCAGCGCCAGGCCCGCGGCCAGGAGGCCGGTGGCCACGAGCCGCGACGACGGCAGGGGCTGCGCGGCCCCCGGCTCCTGCGCGGGGGCCTGCGGCATGGCGGGCGCCTTCGTTTTTTCCTGATTCTTCTTCGTCATCATCGTCATCATCTGGCCGCCCTGGCCAGCCGCAGCAGTCGGGAGCTCACGGACAGGCCCGCGCGCGCGGTGGCATCGGTGTTGATGGCGAACACGATGCGGTTCTTCTGCTGGCTGAGCGTGATCATGATGTCGGGGCTGCCTGCGGCGTCCTCATCGGCCACCGTCAGGATGCCGTGGGCGGGCGGCAGGGCCCGCAGCGCGCGCAGCACCGGCTCGATGTCGGCGCCGTGCAGGATGAGCACGCGGCAATGGCGCAGCTCGGCCAGTTCCAGCAGCCTCACCCGGATGGGCCGCCCCTTGCGGGCGGGCTTGCCCTCCAGGGCCGTCAGGGCGCGCTTGAGCGGACTGAAGGGAGAGATGCACAGGGGCCAGTCGCCGTCGGTGGCCAGGTCGCTGTCGGGCCATTCGATGAACTGGATGAAGTTGAAGATGTAGGCGGCCTTGAGATCGGGTTCCTCCACGGGGTTGGTGGCATGCGCCAGGCCCCCCGCCCAGCACAGCACGCACAGCCCGGCCCACAGCAGGTTGCGCAGGCGCAGGGCGTGGGACATGGCTCAGAACCCGTAGGTGAGCTTGACGCGGTAGGTCCGTCCATCCTGCCGGATCGAGTCTTCGCGGATTTCGTAGGAGGCGGGGTCCGCGTGGCGGCGGTTGAAGACGTTGTACACGCCCACCGACACATCCACGTCCCCCAGGCGCTTCGTATAGACGAGGTTGGCCAGGACGTGCGCAGGCAGGCGCGCGTTCGCGAGCGTCCTGCGCGCGCCCACGCCAATGGCCTCGACGGCATACTGCCCCGGCCTGCCCTGCCCCGGCGCCGCGAGCGCCAGCGTGTCCGACCACTGCAGCTTGAGCAGGTGCCGGGGGGAGTTGGTCAGCGTCTCGGGTGCGCCCGCGTCGCGCGCCTTCTGCCACCCGTAGGCCACGCGCAGGCGCGACCCTCCTTGCCAGCGCTGCTCCACCTCGGTCTCCATGCCATGCACGCGCACGCCCCGCGCGTTGCTGAACCTGAGCCTGTCCGGGATGCCCGCGTCCCCCAGCGAGATCAGGTCGGTCACCTCGGACCTGAACGCCGTCAACAGCATGCGCGTGGTGCCGGTGGGGGCGTGTTCCAGCGCCAGCTCCGTGGTGCGCACCTTTTCGAGCCGCAGGCCCGCCAGATCGACGATGCCGCCGGGCAGGTCCACCCGGTAGTCGCGCTCGTAGGCGTTGGGCGGCCGGTAGGCCGTGCCATGCAGCAGCTTGACGGCCGTGGCCGGGTTCCACCAGTACACCAGGCCCAGCCGGGGGTGGAAGCTGCCGTCGCTGCCCGACTGCTTGCCCCACCGCAGGCCCGCGTGCAGGGTGAGCGTGGGCGCCAGCGCGAACTCGTCCTGGACATAGATGCCCAGCGCGTTCCCCGCGCGGCGGGTATCCAGGTATTGCGCGGGCGGATCCACGTCGGCATTGAGCTGCCGGATGCGGATGTCGCGCCGGTAGTCGACGCCCCACGCGAGCTTGTGGCGTGCAAGGGCCGTGCTCACCCACTGCCATTCCGTGCCCCACCATTGGCCGGTGCCCACGTCGCGGTTGAGCGTGGGCGGCGGATAGTCGTACGCGTAGTCGCCCACGAAGCGGTAGTGCCCGGCGTGGACGCGCCCGGTGAACGCGAGGGAGGGCTGCAGCTGGCTCGCATACTCGGCCGCGACGCGGGTGGTGGTGTCGATGGACCGCGAGCGCGGGTCATTGAAGGTCTGCGAGAACGCCGCGGTGGGCGTGCCCTTGCTGCGCTCGCCGTGCGCCAGGGTGAGGCTCAGGCCGTCGTGCTGCATCCGCGCGAACAGCTGGGTGCTGCGGTCGAAATCCAGGCGCTGCGCGACGCCCTGGTTGCTGGCCGGCGTGTCGAACGCGGCGAAGTACTGGTCCGCGCCCCGGCTGCTCGCGCGCGTCAGCGCGATCAGCCAGTCCCCGCCCTGTGCGTCCACGGTTCCCACCGAGAAGCGGGCCTTGGCGCTGCCGTGGCTGCCGGCCGCCACGCTCAGCTGCGGGCCGGCCAGCTGGCGGCCGTCGCGCGTGATGACGTTGACCACGCCGAAGAACGCATTGGGCCCATAGACGGCGGAGCCCGGCCCCGGCACGAACTCCACGCAGTCCACCAGGTCCAGGTCCAGCGGGAAGTCGGTGCCGATGGTGGCCTGGTCGTAGAGGTTGTCATTGAAGCGCACGCCATTGACCAGCAGCAGCACGCGGGTGTTGTAGTCGCCCGGCGTGGCGAAGCCGCGCGTGCCCAGGTAGTGGTAGGAGCGGTCGTACGACACATACAGCCCGCGCATGCTGCCCAGCACCTCGGCCAGCGTGCGGTAGCCGAAGAGCCGGATGTCGTCGGCGGTCACCACGCTCACCAGGGCGGGTGCTTCCAGGGTGGTCTGCGTGTACCGGCTGGCGGTCCGGACTTCCATCTGCACGAGCTGTTCCAGCGGCAGATGGGCGATGTCCGCCTGCGCGATGGCGTGGGAGAGTCCGCTGCAAAGGAGGGCCAGCGCCATGCGCTGTGGCCACTGTGCCGGGCGATGGTCCGATCCTCTTGTCATGGGCGTTGCACCCGCTGTGGCGGTGGCTCCTGTGTGCGAGACCAAGCGTTCCGGAGGTTCGTGGGTCGGTGGGGCGAGTGTTTACAAATTGTATCCACCAGCAGGCCCGGCAGGCCCCCGGGGGGATCGGTGATGACCCTAGGAAAAATGTAAAAGGTGGCCGCAGCAGCCGGTGGGCCGGCTGGGGCTCAGTCCCCCGCCGCCGAATCCCCGCGGTGGGCGAAGGCCAGGCCCACGCGGCGGTACAGGCGGCGCCAGCCGAACAGGTAGACCACCACCAGGGCCGCCGCGACCGCGAGCCAGGGGCTCTGGGGGCTGGCGAATACAAACCGCCACGCCCAGTACAGTTCGGAAAAGCCCATGAGCGCGAACGTCCCCAGCCCGATCCACGCGCCTTCCGCCCGCCAGGCGGCCACCGAGACGAACGCGTGGCCCACCCAGGCCGCCAGGCCCAGCAGCAGGTGGGTGGCCCAGGCCAGCACCGGCCGCTGCTCGAACCAGCCCGCCAGTCCGGTGAGGGTGGGCGGCGTGCCGGACCGGGCGGTCACGGCGGCCTGCACCAGGAACGCGGCCAGCACGCCCTGGTGCTGCAGACGGCGGGCGGCGGTGCCCTGCCCCTTCAGCGCGGAATCGACCACGTGGCGTGCCAGCCAGCCGCCCACGCCGCCGGCGCGGGGGGTGCCGTCTGCGGCATCCCCGTCATCGCGGGGCAGGCGCGCGGCGGCTTCCCGGGCCTGGTCGTGCAGGGCCTGGGGCACATGTTCCATGGCGCTGGCGCTGCGGCGCACCGCGTGGGCGCAGACCGCCACGGTGCGCAGCGCGGGCGGGATCTGCTCCAGCCGCCAGCCGCCCTCCTGCACATGCGCGATGCAGGCTTCCTCGCTGAGCATGTCGGGAGGGATCTGGCCGAAATCCTTCACGCCCTGGCGCAGCGCCGCCGCATAGCGCGCGGGGGTCATGAGGCGCTTGGGCACGAAGCGCACCGTGTCCTCGTCGGCCGCCAGGGCGGCATCGACCATGGCGTGGGTGATGCGTTCGCGCGGCACATCGGCCAGGGTGCGCGGGTGCGACTGCAGCCGTGCGATCAGCGTGGCGTCATCGGCCGCCTGGGCCTGGCCCTGCGCCAGGCCTTGCAGCCAGCGCGTGTCCTCGGCGGCATCCCACTGCGCGGCGTAGGGCGACTGCAGCGACAGCACCGTGGAGGCCTCGAGCGCCGCTTCCTGCGTGCGGCCCAGGGCGCGCAAGGCGCTGGCCAGGATGTAGCGCGCATGCTCTTCGTGGCGCACGCGGCCGAGGCCCAGGCGGGCGTCGGCCATCGCGCCTTCAGGGTCGCCCGCCCACAGCCGAGCCCAGGCGCGCTGCACGTGCCAGTGGCTGGCCTCGCGGGGTTCGCCGTCCCGGCGGGCCTGGTCCAGGTCGTCCGCGATGAGCCGGGTGGTGACGTCCTCGCGCAGCGCGGGCGGTACGGCGAGGAACATGTCCCAGCGGTCCTGCAGCGCGGCCACGCACACGTCGGTGGTGCGCAGCGCCGCAGGGATCTTGTCCAGCGACAGGCCGTTGGCGCGCGCCGAGGCCAGGCACAGCGCGGGCGTGAGCATGTCGGCGGGAATGTGCTCGATCAGGCAGCCGTAGTCGTGCCGCACGGCGCGCTCGGCCAGCGCGGGCGTGATCTTGCGCGGGTCGATGTAGCTGATGTTGTAGATGTCGGCCTGCAGGGCGGCCTGCTCCACCGCATCGGTGCGCAGCCAGTGCGCCAGGTCCTTGAGCGGCGCCTGGGCGCGCACCGCCTTGAGCGCGAGCTCGGGCGTGAGCAGGCAGCCCCACACGTCGCACAGGCTGTTGTGGTCCCAGGTGGCGGGGATGCGGCTGTTGCGCTCGTCGCGCCAGTCCCATTCGGGCTGGCCGGCATACAGGCTGCGTGCCAGGGCCAGGGCTTCGGCGGTCATGCATTCGGGCGGGATGCCGGCCGCCTCGCGCAGGCCCCGGCGCACCAGCGATTCGAGCCGTGCGGTTGTCCGCCAGGCCGCAGGCACGTATTCCAGCGCCGCCACGTTCGCATCCAGGGCGGCATCCACCACCGCATCGTCCAGCCACTGCGCGGGCACATGGGCGATCGCATGGCGGTCGTTGCACACGGCGTGCAGCCATTCATCACGTGTCAAGGGCGGCTGCGTGGCCGGCGCGCCCTCGGGGGGCCGGCTGTCCAGCGCCGGGCCGTCGCTGTCCGGGCCTTCGGGCTCGCCGCCGTGGCCGGGCGGTTCCGTGGCGGGGCCGGCGCCGCGCGCGCGCTGCGCCAGCTGCAGCGCGTCGATGCTGGGCGCGGCCATGAGCCACAGTTCCCACCACACATCGCCGTCGCCCGAGTCCGAATGCTTGTACAGCGTGAGCCACTGTTCGCGCGCCTCGTGCAGCGCGCCGCCGTCGCCCGGCAGGGGCTTGGCCATTGCCACGGGCCAGGCCTGCGTGTAGTCGCCCTGGCGGCGCCAGGGGACGGCGTGCTCCGGGTTCGGGTCGGCGGCGCCAAAGCGCGCGCTCAGCTGCTGCACCATCGCCACGCGGGCTTCGTCCACCGCGCGGTTGAGGTCGGTGCACAGGAATTCGTAGGGGCCGTTGTGCGATTCGCTCAGGTAGGCGCGCATCACCCGCCGCACGACCACGGTGCGGCCGGCCTGCACCTGGCCGGGGTCCTGCTCCCCGTCGTCATCTTCATCTTCATCGTCGCCGTCCACGGGTTCGTCGGGCGCGAGTTCATCGCCCGCCGCCAGGCGGTGGAGCCGGGCCTCGGCGTCGGCCAGCAGGTCCACGGCCAGCGGCACGATGCCGTCGAGCGTCTTGAGGTTTTCCAGGTGGTCGGTGAGCGGCGCGTGGAAGAACGGCCCGGGGGGCCAGCAGTTCTCGCGCACGCCGCTGCGCCACAGGGGCGTGCCCCCGGCGTCGAGCAGGGCCACCTGCTGGCCGTCGTAGTGCGCGCGCCAGGCGACGGCGCCCTCGCCGTCGATAAAGGCCAGTTGTCCGTCGCGGGTCAGAAACGGCACCAGCGGCGTGTCCGGCGGGTGCCCTACCAGCCAGCCATCGCCATCGGTCAGCGGCTCCAGCAGGTGGTCGGGCGCGGGCACGAAGCGGCCGTCCGGGTGCAGCAGGCCCCAGTGCGCCGGGGCCGCTGTGGTGGCATCGGCCGCGCCCTTGCGCACGGCGGCGGCGGTGCGCACGACGGCAAAGCCGCTTTCCGCCGAGAAATCCGTGCCGTAGCTCAGCGGCGGGGCCGCAAGGGGTTTGCCGTCGGCCGTGAGAAAGCCCGTGCCGTCATAGCTGTTGGCGGCCACGCCGCAGGCCATGCGCCGCGAGAGGTGGCGCCCGCCTTTCACGACCACCTTGCCGCGCGCGTTGAGGTAGCCATGGCCGTTGTCCCAGGCATGGGGTTCGTCGAAGAAGGCCAGGCCCTCGGCATTGAAGGCATCGATGCGCGGGTAGCGGGGCTCCAGCACCCAGCGGCCCTGTGCGTCGATGAGGCCGTAGGTGTCGCCGTCCAGCGAGGCGGCCGTGGCGGTGGATTCGCCAAACGGCCGCGCGTCGCGAAAGCGGGGCTCGATCACCCAGCGCCCCGTGCGGTCCACGAAGCCCTGGGTGCGCTGGTTGCTGGCCTTCTTCCACAGCGTGGCGCGCGCCAGGCCATTGGCGCCGAAGGGGCTCAGCTCATGGAACACCTCGTCGCAGGTGGTGTGGCCGGTGCGGTCGATGATGCGCCAGGCATCCTGGCCCACCTGCACCGCGCACAAACCGTTGCGAAACGGCTGGGCGTTGTCGAATGCGGGAGGGATGGCCACCGTCCCCGCCAGGTCCATGAACCCCCAGCGCCCGCCGTCGCAGAAGCGGGCCAGCCCGTCCTCGGAAAAACTGCGCGCGTTCTGCAGCGTGGGCGGCACGCGCCACCGGCCCTCGCCGTCGATGTAGCCCCACGGGCCGTGGGCCGCCCGGGCTGCGCCGATCCAGCCGCCGCGCCCGTCGGCCCAGAAGCGCAGCACCTCGCCCAGGCCTTCGGCGGGGACCACGGCCCGGCCCGGGTGGACGATGACCAGCGCGAGGGCCTGGTGGCCGGGCATGAGCGGGATGCTGGCCAGCCAGGGGGGTGTTGGTTCGGTGTCGTTGTGGCTGGTCATTGCGGTCGGGTCCCTCGCGCGGCATCCTACCGAGGCAGATCGCTATGGCCGGTAACCATTTGCACGGCTTGGCGGATACGCCACAGCGGGCGCCGCTGCGGGCGTGTGGCGCAGGCCGCGCCGCGCCCCACCCTCTTTTTCTAAGTAAAAACCCTGAACCAGCCACCAAGCTGTCGATCTGCCACGGGTTCGTCCGTCGTGCTGGTGAAGGCCACGGATCGCGCCATGGCCCGCCCCCCTGACACCCCGAGGAGAACCCCATGCGATTCATGATCATCGTGAAAGCCACCGCAGAATCCGAGCGCGGCGACATGCCCACCGAACCCCTGATGGCCGCCATGGCCCGCTACCACGAAGAGCTGGCCCGGGCGGGCGTGCTGCTGGACGGCAGCGGCCTCAAGCCCAGCGCGCAGGGCTGGCGCGTGCGCTACGGCGCGGCCGGGGCGCGCACCACCATCACCGACGGTCCCTTCACCGAGACCAAGGAGCTCATCGCCGGCTACACGCTGATCCAGGTGCGCGACCGCGACGAGGCGCTGGAATGGACACGCCGCTTCCCCAACCCGCGCGGCGAGGGCCTGGAGGCCGAGATCGAGGTGCGCCCGCTCTACGAGATGGAGGACTTCGCCGCCGTGGAGGGCGTCGAGCACTTCCGCGACCTGGAAGCCCGCCGCTGAACCGCTGCCCCTGCCTGGAGACCATCGCCATGATCAAGACCATCGCCCTCGTGCTGCTCGCCGCCCTGGCGCTGCTGCTGGCGTTTGCCGCCACCCGCCCCGACAGCTTCCGCGTGGAGCGCAGCCGCGTGATCCCCGCGCCGCCAGAACGTGTGTACGGGCTCATCCACGACCTGCGCCAGTTCAACACCTGGAACCCGTATGAACGCAAGGACCCCGCCGCCAAGGGCCAGTACGGCGCCACCACCGCAGGCCCCGGCGCGCGCTATGCGTGGCAGGGCGACAAGGTGGGCACCGGCAGCATGGAGATCGTCGACGCCACGGCCCCGGCACGGGTTGCGATGAAGCTCGACTTTGTGGCCCCGTTCGAGGCCCACAACCAGGTGGAATTCACGCTCCAGCCCGAGGGCTCCGGCGCCACCCGCGTCACCTGGGCCATGCAGGGCCCCGTGCCGTACGTCGCCAAGATCGCCCACCTGTTCTTCAACATGGACCGCATGGTCGGCCAGGACTTCGAGGACGGCCTGGCCAACCTGCAGGCGGTGGCGCAAAAACCAGCGACCTGAACCGCGCACCTTTGCCAAACCTTCTGTTTCCCTTTACCTTCCCACCCCTTCAGGAGCCTTTCATGCACAAGCAAATCTTCGTGAACCTGCCCATCGAGAACATGGCCCGCTCGCAGGCGTTCTTCCGCGCGCTGGGCTACGAGTTCAACCCCGAGTTCACCAACGAACAGGGCGCCTGCCTGGTGGTGGGCGAGAACCTGTTCGTGATGCTGCTGGTCAGGGACTTCTACCAGACCTTCACCAGCAAGACGATCGCCGACGCACGCACCACCTCGGAGGTGCTGGTGTGCTTCTCGTGCGACAGCCGCGAGGAGGTCGATGCCCTCGTCGCCAAGGCCGTGGCGGCCGGCGGCACCTCGCCGCGCCCGGTGCAGGACCTGGGCTTCATGTATTCGCGCAGCTTCGACGACCTGGACGGCCACAGCTGGGAGTTCGTGCACATGGTGGATGCCAGCAAGGCGCTGGGCTGAGCTTTCACCGAGGCCACCGATGCACAACCCCCGCAGTCCCGATGCCGATGCCAGCGCCGATGCCCTGCACCGCACCATCGATTCGGTGTGGCGCATCGAGGCCGCGCGCATCATCGCCAGCGTGGCGCGCATGACGCGCGACGTGGGCCGGGCCGAGGAGCTGGCGCAGGACGCGCTGGTGGCCGCGCTGGAGCACTGGCCCGCCACCGGCCTGCCCGCGAACCCGGGGGCATGGCTCATGACCACGGCCAAGCGCCGCGCCATCGACCACCTGCGCCAGCAGGCGGTGCATGCGCGCGAGCACGAGGCGCTGGGCAAGGACCTGCAGGCGCTCGAAGCCCAGTATGCCCCCGACGTGGTGGACGCGCTGGTCGCTGCGCAGCAGGACGACATCGGCGACGACCTGTTGCGCCTGATCTTCACCGCCTGCCACCCCGTGCTGCCCACCGAGGCGCGCGTGGCGCTCACGCTGCGGCTGCTGGGCGGCCTCACCACGGCCGAGATCGCACGGGCGTTCCTGGTGCCCGAGACCACCGTCGCGCAGCGCATCGTGCGGGCCAAGCGCAGCCTGTCGGCCGCCCACGTGCCCTTCGAGGTGCCGGGCGCGGCCGAGCGCGCGCCGCGCCTGGCGTCGGTGCTCGAAGTCATCTACCTCGTCTTCAACGAAGGTTACGCGGCCACGGCGGGCGACGACTGGATGCGCCCTGCCCTGTGCGGCGAAGCCCAGCGCCTGGTGCGCGTGCTGGCCAGCCTGGTGCCCGACGAGCCCGAGGTGCAGGGGCTGGTGGCGCTGCTGGAAATCCAGGCCTCGCGCCTGCCCGCGCGCACCGATGCAAAGGGCCGGCCCGTGCTGCTCATGGACCAGGACCGCGCGCGGTGGGACCGGCTGCTGGTGCGCCGGGGCCTGGCCGCGCTCGACAAGGCCGAGCAGCTGGCGCGCGCGGGCCATGCCTGGGGCCCCTACGCGCTGCAGGGCGCGATCGCCGCCTGCCATGCCCGCGCGCGGCGCGCCCAGGACACCGACTGGGCCCACATCGTGGCGCTGTACGACGCGCTCGCGCAGGTGGCGCCCTCGCCCGTCGTGGCGCTGAACCGCGCCGTGGCGGTGGGCATGGCCGAAGGCCCGGCGGCGGCGCTGCGGCTGGTGGACGAGATCGCGGCGGACCCCGTGCTGGCCCAGTACCACTGGCTGCCCAGCGTGCGCGGCGACCTGCTGGCCAAGCTGGGCCGCGTGGCCGAGGCGCGCGCCGAGTTCGAGCGCGCGGCGGGCCTCACGCGCAACGTGCAGGAAAAGGCGCTGCTGCTGGCGCGCGCGGGCGGCTGAACGGCGCTTGCACCCCGGTGTCGGGCACCGCGCGCGGCGGCCGCGTGATTTTGTCCCGCGCTTTCGCCAAAATGGTGCCTCGTTCCGTTTTGCCGCCCACCGCCCTGCCATGACGCACCCAGACCCCGTGTTCCCGCTGGACGGCGGCTGTACCTGCCGCCATGTCCGCTACCGCATGCTCACCGCGCCGCTTTTCGTGCACTGCTGCCATTGCCGCTGGTGCCAGCGGGAAAGCGGGGCGTCGTTCGCCTTGAACGCCATGATCGAGGCCGACAGGCTGGCGTTGCGGGTGGGCGAGGTCGACCTGGTGGACACCCCGTCCGAAAGCGGCTTTGGCCAGAAGATCGCGCGTTGCCCGCACTGCCGCGTGGCGGTGTGGAGCCACTACTCCGGCGCGGGCCCGCTCGTCGCCTTCGTGCGCGTGGGCACGCTGGACGCGTCGGACCACCTGCCGCCCGACATCCACATCTACACCGCGTCGAAGCAGCCCTGGATGGTGCTTGCGCCCGGCACGCCCGCCGTGGCGCAGTACTACGACCGGGACGCCCACTGGCCCCCCGGCAGCCTGGCCCGCCGCCAGGCCCTGCTGCCCCGCATCAACGCCTACCGCGAGGCCCTGGGCCTGGACTGAGCGCGCAGCGCGCCGGCCGGTCAGCGCCGCTTTTTCCTTGTGCGGGTGTGGTGCTTCTTGGACGGCTTGGGCGCCAGGCCCAGCGCGCCGCGCGCGAGGGTGTCGGCCTGGCCATTGCGGTGGCGCGGAATCCAGCGCACCGCCACATCGCCCACGGCCTGCATCAGCCCGCGCACCTCGTCGAACAGCAAGGCCAGCCGCGCGATGGGCGCGGCGCGCGCACCACCGGGGGCGAGCTGCTCCACCAGCACGCTGTTGTCGCTGTACATCCGCACGCCAGCGGTTGCAGCGGTGCCCTGGGCCTGCAGCCAGCGCAGCGCCAGGGCCAGCGCCCTCAGCTCGGCCTCGTTGTTGCAGCCGGTGAAGGTGGTGGCCTCGGACAGCTGCTGCGCCACCGTGCCATCGGGCGCGTGCACCACCGCGCCCAGCCCCATGCGCCCCGGGTTGGGCACGGCGCTGCCGTCGCAATGGATCACCCAGAGGGCGGCGTTGTCGTCAGGCACGGAAAACGCGCGGCAGATACCGGCGCGGCGCGGCCGCGCGGGGCGATGTCACTTGTAGAAAGCCTCGACCTTGCCCTTGAGCTTGATCATCAGCGGGTGGCCCTTGCGGTCCACCGTCTTGCCCGCGGGCACCTTCACCCAGCCTTCGCTGACGCAGTATTCCTCGACATCCGTGCGGTCCTTGCCGTTGAAGCGGATGCCGATGTCGTGCTGGAACACCGCGGCCACATGGTGCGGGCTGCGCGGGTCCACGCTCAGGTGGTCGGGGAGTGCGGGGCGGTCGGTGGCGGCAGCGGCTGGGGTGGTGTCGGTCATGCGGTGGTCTGGTTGAAAAGCGAAAGCGCGGATTTTCCGGGATTTGGCCGAGGACCCGGATCAGGTGCCCCCTGGGGCACGGCTGGAACATGAATGAAAATGCCTTCTAGCGCACTGTGGATAAGCGCAGCAGGCTATCGAATATGTAGCAAACGCATTCAGGGCGTGGCGTGCCGCGCGAGCAGCGCGCCCACCGCGGGTTTGGCGCAGCGCTGCACCAGCTGCAGCAGTGCATGGCTGGGTTCGGCCACCCGCCAGCGCGTGCGCAGGTCGTGCTGGATGCGCGCGAGCAGCGCGGCGGCCATTTCGGCATCGGCCAGCGCCCGGTGGGCCTGGCCGGTGCGTGGCAGGCCGTGGTAGTCCACCAGCGTACCGAGCTTGTGGCTGGGGGCCTGCGGGTACAGGCGGCGCGACAGCAGCACCGTGCAGGCAAACGGGTGCGGCGCAGCCACGCCGGCCAGCGCCAGTTCGGCCTGCCAGAACTTGCTGTCGAACGACGCGTTGTGCGCCACCATGGGCGCGTCGCCCACAAACCGCGCCGCGTCGGCCATCACGCCTGCAGCATCGGGCGCCGCGTTCACCATGGCGTTTGTGATGCCGGTCAGTTGCGTGATGAATGCCGGAATCCACGCGCCCGTCTTCATCAGGCTCTGAAAGCGGTCCACCACCTGGCCTTTTTCCAGCAGCACGATGGCGACCTCGGTCGCGCGCGCGCCCTGGCCGGGCGAGACGCCGGTGGTTTCAAAGTCGATGACGGCGATGGGGGGCATGAGTGTTCCGAGGGGCAAGGCCGTGCGTCAGCGGCCCCCATTGCGGGCCGCAGCGGGTTGTGCCGGCGGGCCTGCAGGATAAACCGAACCCCGTGCCGGGCCCCGGGGGTGGTCGGCTGGGAACGGCTACGCCGTGAAGGTGTAGTCCACCGGCACGCGGTGTTCGTAGACCGTCTGGCTCGACGCATTCTTCATCAGCAGCCGCAGGCCCGTGACCGCGCAGGGGTCGATGAGGGTGAAGTGCCTGTGCACGGTCCCCGCGCCGTCCAGCCGGCCCGTGGTGCCCTCGTAGGTCATGTTGGCCTGCGTGTCGGGAATGACCCAGATGTCCAGGCCTTCCTCCGCCTGGATGTCGTATTCGACCTCGACATCGATGCGGGTGCCGGCCTTGACCGTGGCGGGGGACGCAATGGACAGACGGATGTCGGTGATCCGCGATCCCTTGCCATCGTTCCTTTGCGCCTCGTCCAGCACCGCGTCCTCGTAGGTGAAGTCCACGGCGATGGCCTGGTTGAACACCTCCACGAAGTCCCGGTTCTTGACCACGATGAACAACTCGCGCACGGTCCCCGCCTGCGTGAGGTGCACCGAACGGCTCACCCGCCCGGAGCCCGGGTTCAGCATGTCGTGCGAGCCTTCGTAGAGGGAGTCGTAGGTGGTGTCCAGGATCTTCACCCACGCATACAGCGGCTCGCGCGGCGCGCCGTAGCGGTAGTCCAGGGTCACGGTGATCGGCGTGTTGGCCTGCAGCACGCTGCCCGAGGGGGGCGCGATGGAGACCGCGGTGATGCGCAGGTCGGTGCGGGTGTTGTCCTGGCGCCCCGAACGCCGCAGGGCGTAGAAGACCAGCCCGATGGCCACCAGCCCCGCGACGGTGATGTAGACGTTCTCCATGACGGATTCCTCTCCCTGAATGGCTTTCGCACCGTGTTGTTGTGCGGGATGAAGGTGGCGCTGCGCTCCCGGGCAAATTATGGCGGGGTGCCGGCCAGTCCCCGGGGATGCTCCAGGAAGAACCGCAGCATCTCCCGCGTGGCCGATACCCCCCGGGGGTCGGTGTGGCTGCCCTGCGCATGCCCGCCCGCCCAGGCATGGCCGCCGCCATGCAGCACCCAGTGCTCCGCCACCGGCGCGCCTGCGAGGCCATACACCGTGCGCGTGTAGCCCTGGCCACCGGCCGACTGGCCCTGGTGCGTGCCCAGCTCCACGGTGCCCGGGGCGCTGGCCCGCGCCGCCTGCACCAGCTGCTCGCCGTTGCGGGCGTGCACGGTGGTGTCGGCATCGCCGTGGAAGACGATCAGGGGCGCCGCCGCAACAGCCCCCGGAGCCGGGGTGCCCGCCGCCGGCCTGGCGCCATGCTTCATGGCCGACAGCGCCCCCATCACGTTGTGTGCCGCGCCGGCCTGCAGGCCCGAGTGCACGCCCACGGCCGCAAACACGTCGGGGTACTCGCGGCCCAGCAGCGCGGCCATGGCGCCGCCGGCCGACAGGCCCGCCACGTAGACGCGCCGCGCATCCACGGGGTGGCGCGCCATCACGTCCTGCACCATCGCCACCAGCAGAGCGGGTTCGCCGCCGCCCCGGCGCTGGTCTTCGGGGCGGAACCAGTTCCAGCAGCCGTTGGGGTTGGCGCTGTGGGGCTGTGCGGGGTACAGCACCAGCGCGTTGGCCGGGGCGGCGGCGGCGTTCATCCCGGTGCCGGTGGCGAAGTCCACGGGGTTCTGCGTGCAGCCGTGCAGCATCAGCACCAGGGGCATGGGCGTGCCGGCCCCCGCGCCGGGCGGCACGTACAGGTGGTAGTGGTGCGGGTTGTGCGGGGCGCCAGGGTGGTTGAAGGCGACTGCGGTGAAGCTGTCCGGGGGCTCGGCGGCGTGCGGCGCGGCGGCCGCCGGGCGGGCACCCGGCCCGGACGGTGGGGCGGGCCGGGCCGCGCCCGGGGGGACTTGCACGGTGCCGCGCTCGACCACCACCGCGTCCTCCACGTCCTGCGCCGCGCTGCTGCGCCACGGGGTTCCCGTGCGAAAGGCGAAGGGGGCTGCCGGTGCCTGCACCGGGGCGGGGCCCGCGCGTTCCGGCGGCGGCGCGGCGGGCCCCGGCGCCGTGGCCGAAGCGCTGCCCAGCGCCTGCTGGATGGCCCGCGTGGCATCCGCCAGCTGGCCGCTGCGCACCAGGTGGGTGGCCTGACCCATCAGCTGCTTGAGTTTGAGGTTCCAGTCCATGGGGTTCTTTCGTGGTGGTGGTGGTGCGCCGCGCTCAGCCAATGCGCCCTGCCAGGGCGGCCTTGACCGGGGCGCTGGCGTGAAACGCGCCCAGCACCGTGATGGAGGCAATCGTGGCCTGCGCCAGGGTGGGTGGCACGTCGTCGTCGATGCTGACCAGGCCGAGCACGCGGATCTCGAGCACCTGGCCCGCTGCCTGCACGGCTTGCAGCTCGGCGCGGCCAAACCGCTGCAGGCCCAGCACAAGCATCTTGCGGGCCACCACCTGCCGCACGGCGTCGCCCTGGGCGGCCAGCTGCTGGCGGATGGCCGTGCGGATGAAGTCGGTGCGGTTGGCATAAAACCCTTCCGACACCAGCAGGTCGATGTGGCCCAGGTCGACAAAGCCCAGGTTGATCGTGATCTTTTCGGAATCGGGAATCTTGCCGCGCACGGCCAGGGACGAAGCGGGAGCTGGGGTCATGGGGCCCTCCGTGGCCGGTGGTATGGATGTTTTCCATCCATATGGATGGGATGTGGATGGTATATGGATGGAAAGCCCCTTGCTTCAAGGGCCACGCGCAAAAGAAAAGAGCCCGAAGGCTCTTTGCGCATGGGTGCGAGCGGTGCCGGTGCCGGCGGCGCTCAGCCCGCCCCGCGGCTGCCCGCAGGGCCGCTGCTGCCGGCGGCGCCCCGGCGCGACTGCGCCTGGTTGCTGCTGCCCAGGTGCGTGTCGCGGTCGCCCCGGCTTTCGGGGGTGCGGCGGCCCTGGTTGATCTGGGTGGTGGGCTTGTCGCCCGTGCTGTTGTGGGCCTGGGCGACCTTGCCCGAGCCCTCGGTGTTGTCATTGCCGCCCGATGGGTCTTCCTCGCGGCGGTTTTCCTTGCTGCTCATGGAACCTCCTGGAATGGATGGTGAAGAAAAGGCGTGGCGGTGCCGTTCACGGCAGCGTCAGTTCCTTGTGCTCGCCCAGCTGGCGCGGGGGCTGGCCGGTGACGGCCGCCTTGGCCATCTTGAACAGCTGCACCATCTTGCTTTCGTCCACGTCCCAGTATTCGGCATGGCGGATGCGCACGGCCAGCAGGGCCAGCTCCGGATCGGTGTGGCCGCCCGGAAACCATGCCTGGGCCGCGGTCGACCACAAGGCTTCCTTTTGCGCCAGATCGTCCACGAAACGCGCCTGGCCCGAGAGCGAGACATAGCTGTCCGCGCCGGGGTCGGCGTACGAGACGTTCACCTCGCCATCGGTGAGGAGGCGCTCGTACAGTTCGCCGGACTTGGGGATGAAGAAATAAAGCTCCGCCTGTTCGTCCATGCGGCGGTTCTGCGTGGTCAGCGGGTGGGCATGCAGCATGCCGCTGGCGGTGCGGTGGGTCAGCATCCCGAAGCGGATGTCCTTGATGAGCTTCCACAAGGTGTCGTGGGCGGGGGTGTCGTGGGGCATGGGCTCTCCGTGCGGTGGTGAATGGGGAAGGGGTCGGTGCTTCCATTCACTCTAGGCAGGGTGGCGCGCGCACCGTGTCGGCCCGCCGCCCGCCGGGGCGTGGGTGTTTATCTGACACCGCCGCGCCCCGTGCCCTGTATCGCGGGCGGGGGCCCGGGGCCGGGCCCGATCAGGCCTTTTTCAGGAACTCTGACTTGAGCAGCATGCTGCCCAGCTCCGTCTTGCAGTCCACGTTGTGGCCGTCGGCGCCATCGACGAGGCGGATGCCCTTGATCTTGGTGCCCTTCTTGAGCGTGGATGAGGACCCCTTGACCTTGAGGTCCTTCACCAGGATCACCGCGTCGCCATCGGCCAGCGGGTTGCCGTGGGCGTCCAGCACGGCGCCGCCGCCCTCGGGCGCGTCGGCCTCGGCGGATTCGGCTGCCTGGGGCCATTCGAAGGCGCAGTCAGGGCAGATGTAGTGGTTGCCGTCGGGGTAGGTGTTCTCCAGGCCGCATTGGGGGCAGGCGGGGATGGCGTTCGTCATGGGGTTCTCGCTGGGGATGGCAAATGGGGAGGAAGGGAGGGGCAGCACGCGCATGGGACGGGTCCAGCCCCCGGCCCGTGCCGCCGTGGCGCCCGCTGGTGGGGACGGCGCCGCAGGCGACTCGGGGGGCATCCTACAGGGGCGCGCGTTGCTCCAGCGCAAAGGGCGGCAGGCCCTTGAGCAGGCGCTGGCCGTAGCTCGTGCGCATGAGGCGCTTGTCGTAGCAGTAGACATGCGCCTGGTCGTCCTCGGTGCGGATGGCGCGGCCCACCCACTGCGCCAGGCGGATGGCGGTGGCGGGCACCACCAGTTCGCTGAACGGGTCGCGGCCCACGGCGCGCAGCCATTCGGCGCGGGCCTCTCCCACGGGGTCGTCGGGCGGGGCAAAGGGCAGCTTGGTGATGAACACCGACTCGCACAGCCGCCCGGGCAGATCCAGCCCCTCGCCGAACGACTGCATGCCGAAGATGACCGAGGGCTCGCCGTTCTCCACCCGTTCGCGGTGGCGCTTGAGCAGCTGCGTGCGCGGCAGCGCGTTCTGCACCAGCACCACGCCGCGCATGGCGGTGGGCAAGGCGTCCACGGCCTGGCGCATCTGCTCGCGCGAGGTGAACAGCACCAGCGCGCCGTACTCCACGCGCGCGATGTCGTGCAGCAGCGCATCCACCATCTCGGCCGTGAACTGCGCGGCGTTCTTGGGGTCGGCGCGCGTCTCGGCGGCGATCAGCGTGCCCTGGGCGGCGTAGTTGAAGGGGCTGGGCACCTCCAGCGTGGTCGCGGCCTCGTCGCCGTGCAGCCCGGCCTCGCGCAGGAAGAAATCGAAATTGCCGCAGCTGTTGAGCGTGGCCGACGTGAGCACCGCGCCGCGCACCGCGTTCCACAGGTGGTTGCGCAGCGTGGTGCCCGGCAGGATGGGGCTGGCGTGTGCCTTGACCACGATGAAATCGCCATCGACCTCCAGCGTGAACCACTTGGCCGCAGGCACGAAGCTGCGGTCTGCGCCCTGGGGGGCCTCCTGCAGCAGCAGCTGCGCGGTAGCGTGCAGCTCTTCCAGGCGCGGCGCCAGCATGCCGATCTGCGCATACAGGGTGGACAGGCGCTTGGCCTCCTCGGGCTTGTCGCGCATCTCGGCGCGCAGGGCCTTGCTGATGGCGCGCAGGGCTTCGAGGAAGCCGTCGGCGCTGGCGGCCAGCAGCCCCAGCGGCGCGGTGAGCGGCTCGGGCAGCTCGCCGCGCGGCACCCGCACCCGGGCCGGGCCCCAGGTATCCTTCTGGCTCTTGAGCGCGGGGCCGTACACGTCCATCACGATGCGCGCCAGGTCCTGCAGTGTCTGCCGCAGCTGGGCCGCGTGGCGCGGGATGTCGGCGATCTCCTCCACCTCCAGCAGCGCGCCGATGCGCAGGCCCCGGCTGGAGAGCCGGTCGATCCACGCCAGGCGCGACAGGTCCATGCTGCAGGCGAACTGGTCGAGCGCCGTGGCGGGCAGGTGGTGGGCCTCGTCCAGCACCAGGAGGCAGTTGTCCAGCTCGGGCAGCACGCGCGCGCCCAGCGACGACAGCAGCAGGTCATGGTTGGCCACGATCACCTGCGCGCCCACCAGTTCCTTGCGCTTGTCGTAGTAGGTGCACTGGCTGAAGGCGGGGCAGTGCTTGCCCGTGCACGACGCGCCCTCGGCCGCCACGGGGCTCCACACCTCGGGCTCGGGCGGGGTCTCCAGGCTGTCGCGGTCGCCGTCCCAGGCGCCCTTGGCCAGCGTCTGCGCCATGGCGCCGTAGAACTGGATGCGCGCCTCGGTTTCCTGCCGGGGGCGCTTGGCGCGGGCGGCGGCCTCCTCCTCGGCGAACAGGTCGTCTTCATCGGACGCCTCGGCCTCGCCCGTGCCCGCCAGCCGGTCGAGCTTGAGCTTGCACACATAGCGCCCGCGCCCCTTGGCCAGCGCGAACTTGAAGGGCTGGGGCATCAGCGCGGCCAGCGCCGGCAGGTCCTTGTTGACCAGCTGCTCCTGCAGCGCCACGGTGGCGGTGGAGATCAGCACCCGCGTGCCGCGCGACAGCGCCAGCGCAATGGCGGGCGCGCAGTAGGCCAGCGACTTGCCCACGCCCGTGCCGGCCTGGATGACGGCGATGGAGCGCGTGGGCGCCGCCTCGCCGCCCTCCTCGTCCACCTTGCCCAGCGTGGCGCTGCTGAACGTGTGCGCCACCTGCTCGGCCATGCGCCGCTGGCCGTCGCGGCTGCGAAACCCTGGCGTGGCCTGCACCACCGCATCGAAAGATTCAAGGGCCTGCGCGGCCCACACCTGTTGAGACATACAGTAGTGTCGCATGGGTTGGCGCCTGCGCCTTCGCGGCCAGCGGCCGCTTCACCCGGCGGACAGATGGCGCCGGGGACTACACGGCGGCTCCGGGGGCTTTCCTACGATGAAGCCCTGTACCGCAGGAGAGATCACATGCCCACCGCCAGCACCCCGGACCACCCCAGCGCCGCCCCCACCGGCCAGCCCAGCGTCAACACCACCACGCCCCAGTCGCCCGCCACCGCCGGCCGGCGTACCCCACAGGCCGCGCCGCCGCCCGAAAGCGCCGACAAGCCCAAGCTGCCGCACGAGCGCGATGAATCGGTGGACATGACCCACGGCCAGCCCGATGCCCAGGTGGAGCAGGCCTACCGGGACGTGCAGCGGGGCCTGCAGGACACGGACCGGGGCCCGCCAGCGGACAAGGCCTATCAGAAGCAAAAGCAGTAGGCGCTCTGCTATTGATAGCTGCCAGCGCTTGTTGAATAAGCGCTGAGCGGCATTTTCATTCAAATTCCAGTCCCCGGACCTCATCCTCGCTCGCGCAGCGCCCGCTCGATGCGGTCGCGCCGCACCGTGGTCTTGGGCACCTTGAAGGGGAACCACGTGCGCACGTCTTCTTCCAGACCGATGCCGTGCATGTAGTTGTAGATGGCTTTCTTGAGCGCGCCGCCCAGCGCATCGTGGTCCACGCCCGTGGGGTCGATGAAGGCCACGTCGTTCTTGGCGAAGTCGCCCGGCGGCAGCGGCGCGAGGGTCACGCCGTACTCCTCGGGGTTCTTGCCCACGGGCGAGTGCACGGTGCAGGCAAAGCGGTGGAAGAAGCCGCTCTGGATGCAGCCGTTGGCGAACAGCTGGCGCACGTATTCGAGCGCGTCCACCGTGTCCTGCACGGTCTGGGTGGGAAAGCCGTACATCAGGTACGCATGCACCAGGATGCCCGCGTCGGTGAAGGCCCGCGTCACGCGCGCCACCTGGTCCACCGACACGCCTTTTTTCATGAGGGTGAGCAGCCGGTCGGACGCGACTTCGAGCCCGCCCGAGATGGCGATGCAGCCGCTGTCGGCCATCAGCTCGGCCAGGTCGGGCGTGAAGGTTTTCTCGAACCGCACATTGCCCCACCAGCTGATGCCCGCGTTGCGCGCGATCAGCTCGGTGGCAAGTGCTTTCAGCGCCTTGGGGGGCGCAGCCTCGTCCACGAAGTGAAAACCCGTCTGCCCCGTCTCGCGCACGATGGCCTCGATGCGGTCGGCCAGCACCTCGGCGCTCGCGCCCTCGTAGCGGCTGATGTAGTCCAGGCTCACGTCGCAGAAGCTGCACTTCTTCCAGTAGCAGCCGTGCGCCACGGTGAGCTTGTTCCAGCGCCCGTCGCTCCACAGCCGGTGCATGGGGTTGAGCATGTCCAGCAGCGACAGGTAGCGGTCCAGCGGCAGGCCGTCCCAGGTGGGCGTGCCCACCTCGGCGAAGGCCACGTCGGCCTCCATCATGTTGATGTACTGGACGGTGCCCTCGTCGTTGCGCACGAAGGTGCGCACCAGCCGCTGGCGGCCGCGCTCGCCGCGCACATGTTCGAGCAGCGCCAGCAGCGGGCGCTCGCCGGCGTCCAGCGTCACGTAGTCGACATGGTCGAACACGCGCGGGTCGGCCAGCTCGCGCAGTTCGGTGTTCACGAAGCCGCCGCCCAGCACCGTCACCACCTGCGGATGGCGCGCCTTGATGGCCTGCGCGATGCGGAACGCCGCGTACACGGAGCCCGGGAAAGGCACCGACAGCAGCACCACCGTGGGCTGGTGGCGTTCGATGGCCTCGTGCGTGAGCTGCGCCAGCAGGTCGTCCACCAGCGTGGGCGGTGCGGCCAGGGCCGTGGCCAGCGGGTCGAACGTGGGCTGGCTGCCCGCCAGCGATTCGGCATAGCGCACGAATTCGAAGCGCTCGTCCACCGCGTCGCGCAGCACATCGGCCAGGTCGTTCAGGTACAGCGTGGCCAGGTGCTTGGCCTTGTCGTGCAGGCCCAGGGCGCCGAACGCCCAGCCCAGCGGGTCGCCGCCTTCGTCGTCCACATACACGTCCAGCGTGGCGAAGCGTGGGCCCTCGGGCAGGTAGTTGCGGCCCGCGATGCGGTGGGCCAGCGTGCTGTCGCGCCCCTGCAGGAAGGCAATGGCCGGGCCGATGGTGGCCAGGTAGCGGTCCTGCTGCGCGGCAAAGGACTGCACGGCGGGGCTTTGTTTCTTGGCGGGCAGTGCATCCACCTTGGCGGCCACGGCCCTCAGGCCCTCGGGCGAGAGCAGCCGCAGCACGAGCGCCAGCGCCAGGTCCTCCTGGAACGCGAGGACGCCGCGCGAGCGCAGGAAGCCCGTGAGGTAGGCGGTGGACGGATAGGGCGTGTTCAGCTGCGTCATCGGGGGGATGACGGCGAGCACGCGGCACGGGGAAGAGGCCATGGAGCGTGGGGGTGGTGACCGCCGATTATCCCGGCACCGCGATGGTGTCCCTGGCGGTGTGGCTACTGCGGCGGCGGCGCGGGCCGGCTCAGCGGCGGGTGGGCAGCCCGCCGCGCGCCTGTGCCAGCGCGTCCTGGGCCTGCCGGCGCGCGCGCTTGACCTGGTACATCATCTGGTCGGCCACGCGCAGGGCGTCCTCGGCCCTGCAGGTCTGGTCCGGCGCCATGGTGACCGCGCCCACGCTGGCGCCGGCGTAGTCCAGCGATGCGCCCGGCAGGTCGAAGCGGCCCTGCGTGGCCTGGGCGATGCGCAGGCTCAGCGCATCCTGCGCGGTGTGCAGGGCGTCGCCGGCGTGTGCGCTCAGGCTGATCACCACGAACTCGTCGCCGCCCAGGCGCGCGGCCAGGTCCTCGGCGCGCAGCACGCCCCGCAGGCGCTGCGCGACGGCCACGAGGAGCTGGTCGCCCACCTCGTGGCCGTGGGTGTCGTTGATCGCCTTGAAGCCGTCGAGGTCGATGAACGCGATCTGCACGCCCATCTGCCGGCGCCGGCCCTGCGCCAGCATCCGTTCCAGCGCCTCCATGAGCGCGCGGCGATTGGGCAGCCCCGTGAGCTGGTCGGTGGCGGCCACGGCGGCCAGCTGTTCGTTGGCGGCCAGCAGTTTGTGGATGAGCTGCTCGCGCTCCACCTGCTGGCCGATGAGATAGGCGAACAGCGTGAGGATGCGTTCGGCCTCGGGCGTGCGCGGGCGGGCGTGGGTGCTGGCCGCGCACAGCGTGCCGTACAGCGCGCCGTTGCCGACGCGCACGGGCTGGCTCGCGTAGGTGCGGATGCCCAGGCCGCGCGCGGCCTGCGAATCGCCCCAGCAGGCGGGCACGTCGTCGGTGAAGGTGCGGCCTTCTTCCAGCGCACGCTTGCACAGCGTGTCGTTCCAGGGCACGACCAGGCCCTCGGGGATCTGCATGGCGCTGGAGTTGCGCGCGTACAGCACGTGCTGCACGCCCTGTGCCTCGTCGATGGCGGTGAGGTAGGTGGACTCCAGCCCCGTCACCGCCTCCAGCATTTCCAGAAGCGGCCGCGTCAGCTCTTCGACGGAGTGGGCCGTGGAGACCGACTGGGACAGTTGCTCAAGAAGTTCACTCATAGACAAACATGGCTCGAATAGTGATGCGATACGCGCCGCCCGCGCGCCCTGGGGCCTGCCGGACTTCCGGACCGGATCAGGCTGCAGGCTCCGTCAGCGGCGGGGCCTGGTAGTTGTTCTTCACCCGCACGTAGTGTTCGGCCGAGTAGCGCAGGTACGCCATCTCCGCGTCCGTCAGCGCGCGCTGGCGCACCGCCGGGCGGCCCATGTAGAGGTAGCCGCTTTCCAGCACCTTGCCGGGCGAGACCAGGCTGCCCGCGCCCAGCATCACGCGGTCGCCCACCACGGCGTCGTCCATCACGATCGAGCCCATGCCGATCAGGCATTCGTCGCCGATGCGGCAGCCGTGCAGGATCACCGAGTGGCCGATGGTCACATGGCTGCCGATGAGGAGCGGCGAGCCCTCGGGCTTGCTGGCGTTGCGGTGCGAGACATGGCCCATGGCCAGGTCCTGCACGTTGCTGCACTCCCCCACCACGATGCGGTTCACGTCGCCGCGCAGCACGGCGTTGCACCACACCGAGGCGTCGCGGCCCAGGGTCACGTCGCCGATCACCTGGGCGGAGTCGTGGATGAAGACGCCGCTGCCCAGGCACGGGGCGGTATCGAGGTAGGGGGCAAGGGGCATGGGGTGGGAAGGAATGAGGGTGGTGGTGAAGAGAAAGAAGCCGGAATGCGCCGGGGCGCACGCAGCCGCCAAGCGTAGCGCCAAGCGGGGCTCAGCGCCGGAAGACGGGCCCGATGACCTCGATCTTGTTGGTCCAGACATAGCCCGCGAAGCCCCGGGGCACCTGGGCCAGCTGCGCGGGCGTGTCGATGCCCGAGGTGCCGGCGTCGCCCGCGCCGTAGGGGCCCAGCAGGATGATCTCGCTGCCCGCCAGCTGAAGCCGCTGCTGCAGCAGGTTCGGCCAGCCCCAGAGCCAGGGCGCGACGTTCAGAGGCACCATCACGGTGGTCTGGCGGCAGGCCTCGGGCACGATGCCGGCCCAGCCCAGGGCGATGTAGCGGCCCAGGCACTGCGCCAGCCCCTGGCGCGACCAGGTCCTGACGGGTGCCCCGCCCTGGGCCGCGAGCGCCCCGACGGCGCGCAGGGTGGGCTCGTCGCCCCCGTACGCGCCCCAGATGGCCTGCCGCCAGGCGAGCTGTCCGGCCACCAGCGCGGCGAGCATGTCGCCCTCGCGCGCCTCCCGGCTCTTGAAATTGACGAGAAAGCGCTGGCCGGGCATGGCCGTGAAGACCTCGGAGAGCTCGGGCATCAGCCCCACGCCCTTGCCGCGCAGGGGGTAGGTCCGGCCCCCGTCGGCGGTGTAGCCGTAGCCCACATCCAGCGTGCGCAGGTAGGACATCGCGTGGCTGCGCGTGGTGCCCCGGCCTTCGGTGCGGCAATCCAGCGTCCAGTCGTGCAGCACGGCCAGGCGGCCGTCGGTGGTGGGGTGCACGTCCAGCTCCACGATGTCCGCGCCATGGGCGAATGCCGCCTGCATGGAGCGCACCGTGTTCTCGATGTAGTCGTGCGTGGGCGGCTCGATGCGCCGGGCGGTGCAGGTGTCCCGCTCCAGCCCCTCGCGGTGGTAGGTCTGGTGCACGCCCCGGTGCGCGATCAGGCGCGCTTTGGCGCCTTCGGGCGGCGCTGCGCGCCAGGAGGCGTTGAAAACCCAGACCGCCGCGGTGGCGATGCCCAGGCCGATGAGGAGGGAGTGGCGTTTGCGCATGGGAGGCGTGCCCGGGGAGGGGCTGGCGGTCGTGCGGCGAGCATTTTGCCCGGGCCGGGGTTCCCCGCCCTACGGCGCGCCGACCGCGTAGAACCCGAGGAACATTTCCACCGCATCGGCCAGCACCTGCTGCTGCACGGCAGGCGCCAGCGGCGGCTGGCCCATGGCCAGCTGGGGCCAGAAGGCAAAGGACTTGACCATGCCGTGCAGCTGGTGGGCCGCGTACTGCGGGTCCACCCCCGCGCGCAGGGCGCCATCCTGCTGGGCCGCGCGGATCCAGCGCGGCAGGCCTTCTTCCTTTTCGGACAGGCGCGCCACCATGGCCTGGGCGCGCTCGGGCGTGTGCATCATCTCGGCCATCGCCACGCGCGAGAGGTCGATGAAGCTCGCGTCGTTCAGCAGCTCCATCTTCTGCTCCAGCACCGCGAGCAGCTGCGCGCGCAGCGGTCGCCCCGCGTCGTAGGCCACGTCGGGCAACGAATGGCTGCGCTCCCACAGGTGGTCCAGGATGGCGCCGAACAGCTCGTCCTTGCTGGGAAAGTGGTTGTACACCGTGCGCTTGGACACCTCGGCCGCCGCGGCCACGCGGTCCATGCTGGTGCCGTTGAAGCCATGTTCGCGGAATTCGCCGATGGCGGCCTGCACGATGGCCTCGCGCTTGCGGTCGGTCAGGCGGGTGGGGGCGATCACGGTGGCGGGCTCGGTCATTCCCCTATTTTACACCGGGTAGTTTACTTTTTGGAAAAGTGAACTACACTGTGCAGTGCACTTTTCGGAAAAGCATCCATGCTCCGCCGCACGCCCCGAATACTTCTCATCCTCACCGTTGTCACCGCCATGGCCTACAGCATCCTTTCCTGCACCTCCTTGCCGGCAAGCTCCCATGAGCAATCGCCCCAGTACGTCGATGGCAAGTTCCGCAATGCGGCGCCGCGCCAGGCCCCGGGTTTTGCCAAGACCCTGGGCATCATGTGGCGCTTCATGACGGACAAGCCCGCCGACGCGGTGCCGGCCCGGCCGCCCCAGGTGCTGCCGCTCACGCAGGCCGATCTGCTGGGCGCCCCCGACCTGAGCCTGTGGCGCCTGGGCCACTCGACCATGCTGCTCAAGCTGCAGGGCCAGTTCTGGCTGACCGACCCGGTGTTCTCCGAACGCGCCTCGCCGTTTTCCTTCATGGGCCCCAAGCGCTTCCATGCGCCGCCCATCGCCATCGACGAGCTGCCGCCCATCACCGGCGTGGTGCTCTCGCACGACCACTACGACCACCTGGACTTCGATGCCATCCGGCAGCTCGCCCCCAAGGTGGCGCATTTCGTCACGCCGCTGGGCGTGGGCGACCGCCTTGTCGCCTGGGGCGTGCCCGCCGCCAAGGTGCAGCAGTTCGACTGGTGGCAGGGCACCACCATCGCCGGCGTGAAGCTGGTGGCCACGCCCGCACAGCACTTCTCGGGCCGCAGCCTGTCGGACGGCAACCGCACGCTGTGGGCGTCGTGGGTGCTGGTGGCGGGGGACACGCGCATCTTCTTCAGCGGCGACACGGGCTACTTCGACGGCTTCAAGGCCATCGGCGAGCGCTTCGGCCCGTTCGACCTGACGATGGTGGAAACCGGCGCCTACGACGCCCAGTGGCCCGACGTGCACATGCAGCCCGAGGAAAGCCTGCAGGCCCACCTGGACGTGAAGGGCCGCCACCTGATGCCCATCCACAACGGTACGTTCGACCTGGCGCTGCACGCGTGGACGGACCCGTTCGACCGCATCACCGCCCTGGCCGGGAAAGCCGGCGTGCCGCTGGTGGCGCCGGTGATGGGCGAGCGGCTGGACATCCGGCAGCCCGCGCTCTCGCAGCAATGGTGGAAAAGGTAGGGGGATACCGCCAGCGCGGCGGTCGCTCGCCGGTCAGAGCCCCTTGCGGTGACTTCTGGAAGCTAACCGCGCCACTACCCGCGCGGCGGCCACGATCTCGGGCTCGCCGTAGCCCGCGTAGCCAAACAGCCAGCCTCTACGGTTCGATTCCATCGCATAGCGCGACAAGGGTGCCAGCATCACCCCGGCGGCGAGTGCGCTGCGGCTCAAGGCCTCGTCGTTGCTGCCGGGCGCGCATTCCAGCAGCAGGTGCATGCCCCGGTCGCTGGGCGCCAGCTGCAGCGCGCCGCCGCTGGCCTGGGCCAGCGCGTCGATCAGCACCTGCTGGCGCTCCTGGTACAGCTCGCGCATCTGCCGCAGGTGGCGCAGCAGGTGGCCTTCGGCGATGAAGCGCGCCAGCACCGCCTGTGCGTCGCCGGGCGCATGCCGGTCGGTGATGGCGCGGGCCATGGCAAAGGCTTCCACCAGCGCGGGTGGCACGACCACGAAGCCCAGGCGCAGGCCGGGGTGCAGGGTCTTGGAGAACGTGCCCACGTACAGCACGCGCTCCGAGCCCGGCAGGCTGCACAGGGCGGGCACGCGCTGGGCCTTGCCGTCGTGCTTGCCGTACTGGAATTCGCCGTCGTAGTCGTCCTCCACCACCCAGGCGTCGTGCGTGCGCGCCCACTGCAGCAGGGCCTGGCGCCGCGCCAGTGGCATGCACACGCCGGTGGGGAACTGGTGCGTGGGCGTGACCACGGCCATGCGCGCACCGGGCCACTGCGCGGCGCCTTCGGCGATGCGCAGGCCCTGCACATCCAGCGCCACGGGCCGCGCCAGCACGCCGTGGCCCAGCAGGCTGGCGCGGATGCCGGGGTAGCCCGGGTCTTCCACCAGCACCTCGTCGCCCGCGTCCAGCAGCAGCCGCGCGATCAGATCGATGCCCTGCTGCGAGCCCGAGCACACCACCACCTGCGCCGCATCGCAGCGGATGCCGCGCGACGCCCACAGCCACAGCGCGATGGCCTGGCGCAGCTGGGGGTCGCCCGCAGGGTCCAGGTACTGCGCGCGGGCGCTACGCTGGCCGGGGCTGGCCTGGCGCGCCAGGCGGTCCCACAGCGCGAACGGAAAGGTGTCCACCTCGGGCGCGCCGATGCGAAATGCCCGCGCCGCCACATGCGGCGGCCGCCAGCGCGCCGCCGTCTCGGCAATGAGCTGCCCGCGCTTCGACAGCCCGCGCGGCGGCGCCACCAGGCCCTGCGCGGGCGCCACGCCCGCGGCCTGCGACACGTAGGTGCCGTCGCCCACGCGCGCCTCCACATACCCTTCGGCCTGCAGGCGCTGCACGGCCCAGAGCACCGTGTTGCGCGACACGCCCAGGCCCGCCGCGTGCTCGCGCGACGGCGGCAGGCGCGTGCCTGCGGGCAGGCGGCCGTGCTCGATGGCGCCGCGCAACTGCTCATAGACCTGCTGGCGCAGCAGGCCCTGGCGCGGGCCCGGAGCACCCGTGGCGGCGGCGACGGTCTTCGGATTGGCTCTGGCAACCGGCATGAATTGGCCCTTTCGTTGTGGCAATGCGGCCATAAACTGAAGAACCATTTTAGAAACCATCCGGGTCGCCTGCGAGGCCCGGGCTCCACAGGAAAGACACCTTCTCATGGCCGAGCACACCGCCACCATCGCCTGGTCCCGTGGCAGCGACGACTTTCTGGACAAGCGCTACCACCGCGCGCACACCTGGCAATTCGATGGCGGCGCCGTGGTGGCCGGGTCGTCGTCGCCGCATGTGGTGCCGCTGCCCTACTCCGACGCTTCGGCCGTGGACCCCGAAGAAGCCTACGTGGCTGCGCTCGCGAGCTGCCACATGCTGTGGTTCCTGGACTTCGCCTGCCGCGCCGGCTGGCGCGTGGACAGCTACACCGATGCCGCCGTGGGCACAATGGCCAAGGATGCGGAGGGCCGCCTGATCGTCGCGCGCGTGCAGCTGCGGCCCATCACGCGCTTCGACGCCGCGCACGCGCCCGGCAGCGAGGTGCTGGCCGACCTGCACCACCAGGCGCACGCGGCGTGCTTTCTGGCCAACTCGGTCAAGACGCAGATCGACTGCGCGCCCGTGCTGGAAGTGGGAGGGGCCTGACATGACCATTGCCAACCGCCAGTTCCAGGTGACCGACGCCGCCGTCCTGCACGGCCTGGTGCAGGCCCAGCCCCTGGCCACCCTGGTCGTCTCCCAAGAGGGCTCGATGCACGTCAACCACGTGCCGCTGTACCTCGACCCCACGCGCGGCCCGCACGGTACGCTGGTCGGCCATGTGGGGCGCGGCAACGGCGTGTGGCCGCTGCTGCCGCAGCATGCGGTGGCGGTGTTCCACGGCCCGCAGGCCTACGTGTCGCCGTCGTGGTACCCGTCCAAGGCCGTCGACGGCAAACAGGTGCCCACCTGGAACTACGCCACGGTGCACGCCCACGGCACGCTCAGCGCGGTCGACGGCGACCCCGAGCGCCTGCGCGCGATCCTGCACACCCTGACCGAGGCCCACGAGGCGCACCGCCCGCACCCCTGGCACGTGGACGATGCGCCCGCCGACTACCTGCACAAGCTGCTGGGCGCCATCGTGGGCGTGGAGCTGGCGGTGGAACGCTGGGAAGGCGTCTGGAAGGTGAGCCAGAACCGCACGGACACGGACCGCGCCGGCGTCGTCGAGGGGCTGACGGCGCAAGGCACGCCGCAAGCGCTGGCCATGGCGGCGCTGGTGGAACGAGGGCCGGGCATCTAGCCAGTGATTGCTGCGATATTCATAGCTTGACGCGCTTGTTAGTAGGGCGACAGAGCCTGTTTGGACCTTTAAAACCGCAGCATCAACCCGTACCGGTCGGGCTGCGCCTGTCGCAGCCATGCGCCGCGTTTCGACAGGCTCAGCGTGAACGGTGCTGGTGAGTGCCGAGTGGTGGTGGCACGACGTGGCGTGCGGCCAGACACCGCCCATGGCAACCCTTCAGCATCAGCCCTCCAGCATCTCCACGCGCAGCGACACCACCGGCCCGGCCACGGCGGGGTGCGCGGCCAGCGCGTGCATGGCCAGGTCCACCGTGGACTGGGCCGCCACGTCGGTGAGCACCAGCACCTGGGGATGGCCGGCGCTGGATGCCGCCTTGTCGGCCTGCAGTGTTTTTTCGGCCGCCAGCTCCACGTGCAGCACCGGCACCTGCTGCGCCGCCAGCCACGCGCCCACGGCCTCGATCTGCTGGGCCGTGTGCACGGGCACCCGCAGGTAGTGGCGCGTGCGCACGGCGGCGCGCGGCAGCACGGCCTGGTCGTTGCTGATGGCGCTGGCATGAAAGCCCAGGTGCGGCACCCGCTGCGCCGCGTGGGTGCCATGAAGCCGCGCCACGTCCACCAGGTCGGCGATCACGGCCGACGCGGTCTGCTCGGACCCCGCGCCCGCGCCGTAGTACATCGTCACGCCCGACGCATCGCCCTTGACCATGATGCCGTTCATCGAGCCATTGACATGCGCCAGCAGGTGCGTGGCGGGCACCAGCGCGGGCTGCACGCGCAGCTCCACGCCGTCGGCACCATCGCCGTTGACTCCATTGCCGTTGACTCCATTGCCATTGACTCCATTGCCGTGCTCGCGGCGCCGCGCCACCCCCAGCAGCTTGATGCGAAAGCCCAGCTGCTCCGCGCAGGCCACGTCCAGGCCCTGCAGCGCGGTGATGCCCTCCACCTGCGCGTCGGCGAACCGCAGCGGCATGCCGAACGCATTGGCGGCCAGCAGCGTGATCTTGTGCGCGGCGTCGATGCCCTCGATGTCGAAGGTCGGGTCCGCTTCGGCGTAGCCCAGCGCCTGCGCCTGGGCGAGCGCCTCGGCAAAGCCCACGCCCTCGTCGCGCATCTTGCTCAGGATGAAGTTGGTGGTGCCGTTGATGATGCCGGCCACCCATTCGATACGGTTGGCCGTGAGGCCCTCGCGCAGCGCTTTCACGATGGGGATGCTCACGGCCACCGCGCCTTCGTACGCCACGGCCACGCCGTGCTGGCGCGCGGCGGCGAAGATCTCGTTGCCATGCTCGGCCAGCAGCGCCTTGTTGGCCGTGACCACATGCTTGCCCGCGCGGATGGCGGCCAGCACCCATTCACGCGCCGGGCCGGTGCCGCCGGCGGCCTCCACCAGCACGTCCACATCGGGGTGCGTGGCGACCTGCATGGGGTCGTTGGTGAGCGCCACGTCCTTGCCCACCACGCTCATGGCGCGGGCCAGGCTGCGGGCGCAGACCACCACCATCTTGATGCCCCGCCCCGCGCGGCCCGCGATGAGCGCCTGGTTGCGCGCCAGCACGCGGAAGGTGCCCGCGCCCACGGTGCCAATGCCGATCATGCCCACGCGCAGGGGGCGCATGGCCGCGGCGGAAGGCTCGAACGACGGGGCTTCTAGGGACTGGACGGGATCGCGGAACATGGGCTTCTCCAAACGACTGCAAAACAAACAAACAAACAAAAAAACCCAGCTGCCAGAGCTGGGTTTCAGTCAATTCGTCTTGGGGGAGAAGAGAGAGCGATCACCAGGTGGCTGCCGAAACGGCCACCTGCGCGTGCTCAGGTGGCCGCGGTGGTAATGGTGGTAATCATTCGTGCACCCATCGCCCGCGTGAATGCGGACAGCATCATGCACATGCCCTGGAAGGCCGTGGCGCGTGCGGTGAAGGGGATGGCGGTGTACGACATGAAGGACGCAGTGTACCCGAGGCCCTTGGGCCGCCGTCAAGCCCGTGCCGCGCCTGGTGCCGCGGGCGGGCGTCCTGGCAGTCCGCGACAGGGTGATTTTGCTATTGAATCAATAGCTTTTGGCGCTTCATGGATAAGCGCCAGGCGCCGATTTCTTTCTCATCGCCATCTCGCCAGCACCTGCGGCCTGCGCCCGCAGTCCCAGCTGCGCCATCAGCTCCATCGCGCCGGCCGGGGCCCGCTCCTTCGCGCCGTTGATGAAATACACGAACACATCGCGCGGCCGCTCGCCGCGGGTCCAGGCGCGCACGCCCTCGGCCCATTGCGCAATCGCCTCGGGCGTGTAGCCGGTGGGCACGTCGGCCTGGCTGCGCATCAGCCGCAGGTAGGCGAAGTCCGCCTCGGCATCGGCAATGGCCGGGAATTTCTCGGAATCGGTGTGCACCGGCACGCAGCCGTACTGGCGGGCCAGCGCGATGAAGGCCGGGGTGGCAAAGCTCTCGTGCCGCACGTCGAGCACATGGCGCAGGCTGCGGCCATCGACCTGTTGGGGCAGCAGCGCGAGGAAGGCCTCGAAGTCCCCCGGTTCGAACACCTTGGTGGGCATGAACTGCCAGACGATGGGGCCGAGCTTGTCTTTCAGTTCGGAGATGCCGCTTTCCACAAACCGCATGACCGAGTCGCCCGCCTGCGCCAGCACGCGGCGGTTCGTCGCGAAGCGGTTGGCCTTGAGCGAGAACATGAAGCCCTCGGGCGTCTCGCCGTGCCATTTGGCAAACGTGGGCGGCTTGAAGGTGCTGTAGTAGGTGCCGTTGACCTCGATGGCGCTGAGCTGGCGGCTGGCGTACTGCAGCTCCTTGCTGTGCGCGAGGCCCGCGGGGTAGAAGTTGTCGCGCCAGGGCTCGAAGGTCCAGCCGCCGATGCCGATGCGGATGTGCTGGCTGCGGGTGCTACTGCTGTTTGCGGTGGTTTCCACGGCGTTCCCTGTCTGACAGTCCACGGGGTGGCCACTTTAGCAGCGCGACCGAGGCTGCGGCAACGCCCCGGACCGCCCGACGCCGCAGGGGCATACGGTGCGCCTGACTTATGCAGAGGTTTCCCGCAACCCCGGCACTTCCACGCGCGCCTCCAGCCCCGCACCGTCCTCGCGCGGCCCCAGCACCAGCCGGCCGCCCAGCGCCTGGGCCAGTTCGTTCGCAATGGCCAGGCCCAGCCCCGTGCCGCCGGTGCCGCGGTTGCGCGAGTCTTCCAGCCGCACGTAGGGCTGCAGCACAGCGGCCAGTTCGGCGGCGGGGATGCCCGGCCCCCGGTCCAGCACCCGCACCAGCCATGGGCCTTGGTGCCCGGCCTCCAGGCTCAGCTCGGCCGCGCCGGCGAACTTGAGCGCGTTGTCCACCAGGTTGCATACCAGCCGGCGCAGGGCCTGCGGGCGCGTGTCGCAGGTGCCCTCTGCGGCGTGCAGCAGCGTCACGGGCAGGCCCGCATCGGCGTAGTCGAATGCAATGCTCTGCAGCAGCGCGCGCAGGTCCACGCGCTGCAGGGGCTCCCGGGCGGCCTGGGACGAGCGCGCGTAGGCAATGCCTTCTTCCACCAGCGACTGCATCTCGGCCAGGTCCGCGTGCAGCTTGCCCTGCAGCGCGGTGTCGTCCAGCAGGTCGGCGCGCAGGCGCAGGCGGGTGATGGGCGTCTGCAGGTCGTGCGAGACGGCGGCCAGGATGCGCATACGCTCCTCCAGGTGCGCCTGGATGCGCTGCTGCATGCGGTTGAAGGCCTGGGCGGCGCGCTGCACCTCGCGCGGGCCGTCCTCGGCCAGGGGCACGGCGGGGCGGTCGGCACCCAGCGCGTCGGCCGCGTCGGCCAGCGCGCGCAGGGGCCGCGTGGCCGCGCGCACGGCCCAGGCGCACAGGCCCGCCAGCAGCGCCAGCTGCAGCGCCAGCGCTGCCAGCACCCAGGGCGAGACCTGCAGCCGGGGCTCGTCCATGTCCACGGCCAGCGGCGTGCCGTCGCTCAACTGGAGCTGCAGGCGCAGCTCGGTGCCGGGCACGCGGGGGTCGATCACCCGCACCGTCTGGCCGGGGGGCAGCGTGGCGCCCACGGCGCCCGCGATCAGGCGGGCCAGGTCGGACGGGTCCTCGGGCGCATCCAGCGGCGCGGTCAGCGCAAACCGGTAATTGCGGCGCGCCAGCCGGTCCACCCACTGCGCGCGCTCTGCGGCCGGCAGGCGCTCCAGCATGGCCACGGAGCTGGCCACGTCGTTCGCCAGGTACGACACCATGGCGCGGCGCATGGTCATGCCGCGCTCGGTGAGCGCGAGCACGAAGGTCAGCGCATGCGCCAGCGCCAGGCCCAGCGCCAGCACCAGCAGGATGCGCCCGAACAGCGAGCGGGGCCACCCGCGCAGCGTCATGCGGCGGCCTCGTTGGAGGTTGCCGTGGGCAACACGTCGGCGCAGAACACATAGCCCTCGTTGCGCACTGTCTTGATGTAGCGCGAGCCGCGCGCGCCATCGCCCAGCCGCTGGCGCACGCGGCTGACCAGCAGGTCGATGGAGCGGTCGAACACATCGGCGTCGCGCCCCTGCGTGAGCTGCAGCAGTTGGTCGCGCGTGAGGATGCGCTGCGGATGGTCCAGCAGCACGCGCAGCAGCCGGTATTCGGCGCCCGACAGCGCCACCACCGCGCCCGTGGCATCGAGCAGGTGGCGCGCCGTGGTGTCCAGCCGCCAGTCGCCGAACGCGAGGTGCCGCGCGGGCTCGGCCGCCGCCAGGTTGGGCGGCAGCATGCGCGTGCGCCGCAGCACGGCGTGGATGCGCGCCAGCAGCTCGCGCGCGGCGAAGGGCTTGGTCAGGTAGTCGTCCGCGCCCAGCTCCAGGCCCAGGATGCGGTCGGCCTCGTCGCTGCGCGCGGTGAGCATGATGATGGGCAGCGGCGGCGCGCCGGGGCTGCGCAGCTCGCGGCACAGCGTGATGCCGTCGATGCCGGGCAGCATCAGGTCCAGCACCAAGAGGTCGATGCGCTGCGTGGCCAGCACCTCGCGCATCTGCCGCCCATCGGCCGCCACGCTCACCTGCAGGCCCTGGCGCTGCAGGTACTCGGCCGCCAGCTCGCGGATGCCGGCGTCGTCATCGACGATCAGGACGTGGTCTTCGGTGGGCGTGCTCATGGGCCGTGATTCTCCGGGGTTTGCCCTGCGCGTGGCGGCGGCGCGGCGGGCCGTATGTATCTGAACTTGTCGGGCGGCGCTGCGGACACGCACGCATACCAAAAGGCCTGGCCAGGAAATACCACCGATACGTGCGCTGGCTTCAATGCAGTCTTCCTGAACTTCACGAGGACCGTGCCATGAAGATGAACCCCTGGACAACCACCACGGCCGGGCTGCTGGCCCTGTGCCTGGCCCAGTCCGCTGGTGCCCAGCAATCCCTGGCCGCCGCGCCTGCCAAGGCCCCGCTGGGCCGCTGGATCACCGAAAGCGGCAACCTGGAGGTGGACATCGTGCCCTGCGCCGGCGAGACCCTGTGCGGCAAGGTGGTGCGCGTGCTGGGCAACCGCTCCATGAGCGCGCCGGGCACCGAGATGGCGGCGGCCGACGCGCGGCCCGCGCTGGGCATGACCCTGCTGTCGGGCCTGCGCCCCAGCGATGGCGGCAACACCGAATACCAGGGCGAGATCTACAACCGCGAGAACGCCAAGACCTACCGCGCCATCCTCACCCCCGCCGAGCCGGACCAGCTGCTGGTGCGCGCCTACGTGGGCATCCCGCTCTTTGGCAAGACGCAGGTGTGGCGCCGCCCGGGCGCAGAGCACGGGGGCGTGCAATGACCATGGCCGCCACCTCGCCCTGGCTGGCCGTGGCCGCCGGCATGCTCACCGTGGGCGCGCCCTGCGTGCTGCCCATGCTGCCGGTGGTGCTGGGCGCGTCGGTGGCGGGCGGCGCGGCGCGGCGCACGCGTCCGCTGTTCATCGCGCTGGGCTTTGCGCTTTCGTTCGCGGCCGTGGCGCTGCTGTTCAGCAGCTTCGCGCAGGTGCTGGGCGTGTCGCCCGGGGGCTTGCGCCGGTTCGCCGCCGTGATGCTGCTGGTGTTTGGCGTGCTCACGGTGTGGCCTCGGCCCTTCCAGTGGCTCAGCCAACAGGCGGGTGGCGTGCTCGGCCGCGTGGCCAGCCTGGGGCTGGGCTCATCGGCCGGCAACTGGGGCGGGCTGCTGCTGGGCCTGAGCCTGGGCGCGGTGTGGACGCCCTGCGCCGGGCCGGTGCTGGCGTCCATCCTCACGCTCATCGCCACCGAGCCGCCCGGGGTCAGCACGGCGGTGCTGCTGCTCGCTTATTCCACCGGCGCCGCAGTGCCCATGCTGGCCATTGCCTACGGTGGCCAGGCAGCGGCCAGCCATGTGCGCCGCATCTCGCGCCATGCGCACCGCGTGCAGCAGGCCTTTGGCGTAGTGGTCATCGCCGTGGCGCTGGCCATGCTGCTGGAGGTGGATGGGCAGGTCACCGCCTGGCTGTCGCAGTTCTATCCCTCGGGTTCTGGCGGGCTGTAAGCGGCCCGCAGCAAGGAGTTTTCACCATGACATCGCGCCTTTCTTCACCATTCTCTTTTCAACGCCGCACATTCCTGGCGTCCGCAGCTTCTGTAGCCGCAGCGGTGGCGGCACCCGCCCTCACCCACGCAGCGGGGCCCGCCATCCAGGCCGCCACGCTGCCCGACTTTGGCGCGGCGCCCGAGTTCACCGGCATCGAGCGCTGGCTCAACTCCGAACCCCTCACCCTGGCCCAGCTGCGCGGCCGCGTGGTGCTGGTGGACTTCTGGACGTATGCGTGCATCAACTGCATCCGCACCCTGCCCCACGTGAACCGCTGGGCCGGGCTGTACACGCCCCAGGGACTCACGGTGGTGGGCGTGCACACGCCGGAGTTTCCGTTCGAGCGCACTACCAGCAACGTCGAGGTGGCCATGCGCCGCCACGGCGTGAAGCACCCCGTGGCGCAGGACAACCGCTACGGCACCTGGAAGGCTTACAGCAACCAGTACTGGCCCGCGGCCTACCTCATCGATGCGCAGGGACACATTCGCTACAAGCACTTCGGAGAGGGCGAATACGAGCGCACCGAAGCCGTGATCCGCGCGCTGCTGGCGGCGCGGGGCTAGCCCGCCCGCCCCTTCCTGTTCCGTCGTTTCTCTGCCCCATCCCCCCCACCTTTTGCAGGACTTTCGCACCATGCCGTTCCCCCGCCTCCAATTTGCCCTGGTCACGCTCGCCGCGGCCGCTGCCGCCCTCTGCATGGCCGCTGCCAGCCATGCCCAGGCACCGCAACTGCCACCACCCGACGCCACCCACCCTGCCACGCTGCAGCTGATGCAGGGCTTTCCGCCACCGCCCGACAAGGTCGTGCGCCTGGCCAACATCCTCAAATACCCCAATGTGCGCTGGGCCGCGCACCACCTGCGCGAGCTGGGCCCTACGGCCGCCGTGTGGCGCGGCGCAGGCGCGTCCAGCGCGCTGCCCGCCGCAGCCCGCGCGCTGGACGACGCGCTGCCCGTGCCCGACGGCAAGGGCGGCACCACCACGCTGGCCGACTGGCAGAAGGCCACCTACACCGACGGCCTGCTGGTGTTGCACCGGGGCCAGGTGGTGTACGAGCGCCACCACATCGGCATGCAACCGCACCAGCCGCATGTGCTGTGGTCCATGAGCAAATCGCTCACCGGCCTGCTGGTGACCGAGCTCATCCAGGAAGGCGTGATCGACCCGACAGCACCAATCCCCCGCTACCTGCCCGAGCTGGCCACCAGCGCCTGGGCCGATGCCACCGTGCAGCAGACGCTGGACATGACCACCGCCGTGCAGTACGCCGAGAACTTTGCCGACCCCACGTCCGGCGTCTTCCAGTACCTGGCCGCCGCAGGCCTGCAGCCCGCGCCGCCCGGCAGCGGCGCCGCCAAAAGCATAGCCGAGTTCTTACCCACGCTGAAGAAAGACGGCGAGCACGGCACCGCGTTCGCGTACAAGTCGGTGGACACGGAAGTGCTTGGCTGGCTGTTGCAGCGCGTGACGGGCAAGAGCTACGCCACGCTGCTGTCCGAACGCATCTGGTCGCGGCTGGGAGCGCAGGAGGATGCGTATGTGTTTGCCGACGCCAACGGCGGCCAGTCCACCAGCGTGGGCGTGAACGCCACGCTGCGCGACTTGGGCCGCCTCGGCGAAATGCTGCGCGCCAACGGCCGGTTAAACGGGCAGCAGATCATCTCGCCCGCCACCATCGCCGAGCTGCGCAAGGGGGCGGATCCAACCCAGTTCAGCAAGGCTCCCGGTACCGCCATGCGCGCGGGCTATTCGTACCACAACCAGTGGTGGGTGCCGCACGATGCCGACGGTACGCTGGAAGCCAAGGGCCTGATGGGCCAGCACATCCACATCAACCCGGCGGCAGAGCTGGTGGTGGTGAAGCTGTCCACACACCCGGTGCCCAACACGGCCTTCACGCATGCGGTGGACCGGCAGGCGTTTTCCGCGCTGGCCGCGGCGGTGCGGGGGCGCTGAGGGGCCGGCGGACAAAAAAGAAGACCGTGCAGGGGCGCGGTGCCCCGGCGCCCCGGCCCGTCCCGTTGGCTACTTCACCAGCGTGGCGGTCAGCGTGATCTCGGGCACCGCGGCCAGTGCCTTCGACAGCGGGCAATTGGCCTTGGCATCGGCCGCCAGTTGCTGGAAGGCCGCATCGTCCAGCCCGGGCACCTTGGCGGTGAGCGTGAGCGCGATGCGGTCGATCACAAAACCTTCGCCCTCCTTGGACAGGCGCACGCTGGCGGTGGTGTCCACCGCTTCGGTGGCGATGCCCGCCTTGTCGGCGGCAAACGAAAACGCCATGGTGAAACAGGCCGCATGCGCCGCCCCCAGGATCTCCTCGGGGTTGGTGCCCTTGCGATCGTCGCCAAAGCGGCTGGCAAAGCCATAGGGGTACTTGTCCAGCGCGCCGGTTTCGGTGCTGATCTGGCCCTGGCCGGCCTTGCCGGCCCCTTCCCAGTGAACGCTGGCTTTCTTTTCAGGCATGGCGTGGCTCCTTTTCTGGCATGCAATGGTGGGGTGGTGAACACCCGGGTGAAACCCGGGCCTGGAATCACACCACAGCCGCGCCGCCGCTGGTGTGGGACAACGCCGCATCGTCCCGCACCGCATGCAAGGGGCCCGCACGCACCATGCGGATCGCATCGAACGGGCACCGCACCGCGCACAAGGCACACCCGGTGCAGGCCGCCGCATCATGCAGCCGGGACCGCTTGGGGCCCCAGGCTTGCGGGCCCTGCACCTGCAGCGACAGCACATGCGGCGCGCACACGGCCACACACCAGCCGCAGCCCGTGCAGCGGTCAGTGTCGATGGCGGGCAAGGCCTTGCGGGGTGCGTTCATGCGGTGGCCTGGACAGTGCGAGGGGATGGCAGGGCTGGACGAAGCCCGCGGCTGCCATGGCGCAGCTTAGCGCGCCGCATCCGGCCGGTCGAGCACCGCCATGGCGCGCATGTGGTCAACGCCCCGCGCTGGCGATACAGTGCGCCCATGCACCACAGCGGCAGTACCACCAGCAACAGCGGCAACACCACCACCACCGTCACCCGGCACCTTCTGATCCGGGGGCATGTGCAGGGCGTGGGCTACCGCTGGTCCCTGGTGCAGGCCGCCCTGCAGCGCGGTGTGCAGGGCTGGGTGCGCAACCGCCGCGACGGCAGCGTGGAAGCCCTGGCCACCGGCCCCGCCGATGCCGTGCAGTCCCTCATCGACTGGGCCCGCCACGGCCCGCCGCAGGCGCGGGTGGACGCGGTGGACGTGGGCACCGTGGCCGAGCCTGAGGAGACCGTGGCAGGCTTTGTCCAAAGGGAGACGGTGTAGCGGTAGCGCGCGGGCTGGCGCTGCGGCGGCCGGCCGTGCGCCCTCCGGCAAATAGCGTGGCCTGGCGGCAGGCAGGCCCGGGTGCCCGCCGCTCAACCCCTGCGCTGCAGATCCCGCGCCCCGTAGGCGCAGTACCCCGGCTTGGGGCTCTTCTTCTGCGGATGCAGCCGGCACGTCTCGGGCCGCTTGTCGTACACCGTGCACAGGCGTGTTTTGGGGTCGAGAAAGTTACAGTCCCCACTGGCCCGCCGCGCCATCGTGAAGATCGCGTTCTTGTGGTTGAAGTGGTCGATCAGCCGCGCCTTGAGCAGCCGCCTGGCAATGTGCCGCAGCTCTTCATGCTCGGCCTCGAACGGGTCCACCAGCTCCAGCCGCACCAGGTCTGCCAGCTGCACTTCGAGCGGCATCGTGCAGCAGTTGGCCGCGCAGGTGTCGCACAGGCCTGGGCGATAGCGGGTCCAGGTGTCGAGGCGGTCAACGTCGACGATGGAAATGGGGGCGCGCATGGGGTTGCGATTGTGCCTGGGTGGCTGGCCGCCCATGTGGCGCTGCCCACGCAGTCATCGCGGCCACCCGCTGGCGCTGGGCGCAATGACGCCCATGGCCATGGTCCCCAAAAGCTGTCGCCGCATGTGGCGCTTGGCCTACGCCAGTGTGGCGCGGCGGCGAAGACCATGGGGTTCTGGACGTATCCACCCCTACCCCTACCCCTACCTACAGGAGACCACCATGACCCATCCCCAAGACCCCACCCGCGACATGAACCTGGACCCCATCACCAAGGAGCCGGGCGCCCACCCCATCGGCACGGGCATCGGTGCCGCAGGCGGCGCCGTCACGGGCGCAGCCGCTGGCTCCATCGGCGGCCCCATCGGCTCCGCCGTGGGCGCAGTGGTCGGCGCCGTCGTCGGGGGCCTGGCCGGCAAGGGCGCGGCCGAAGCGGTCAACCCCACGGATGAAGACGCCTACTGGCGCGACGCGTATGGCCGGGAGCCGTACTACTCGGATACCTATACCTACGACGACTATGCGCCTGCGTATCGCCACGGCTATCAAAGCGTGATCGACGGACGCCACCGCGACTGGAACGACGCCCGCGACTATCTGCAGACGCGCTGGGACACCGACCGCGAGAGCAGCCGCTTGAACTGGAAGGATGCGGAACCTGCGGCCAAGGCGGCTTGGGAAAGGGCGGATCGGATTTGGAAGCAGACGAAGCAGGAATAGGCAGCCCGGGCGTGCTGTAGCCCAATAGGCTGCCTGTCAAGCGCAGCCACTGGACACTGCGCATGGCTGGCTGGCTGGCTGACTGACAGGCTGGTCAACCAACCACGTCAACGACTCTTCCGGTTGAATCCTGGATCGTCGTTTTCTCTATCTGCCACTTCACCTGCGGCAACAGCGGCAGAACATAGCGGCCTTCGCGCGGCTGCAGTGTCTGTACGAACTGCTGCACCGTGGCATTGGTCAGACGCAGGATGGCGGCGCTCTCTTCCTCGCCCTGCCATTCCACTGCATTGCTGCCTTGGCTGCCTGAAGGCTCCAGCAGTAGTTGCCACCGGTGCCCCGCCACACGCAGCGTGCGGCCAAACGGCAGGCGCAGCGGCAACAGGGCCACCAGTTCATCCACCTGGCGGGCGCCCAAAGTCACCAGAGTCAGCGGCTTGCGCAGCAGCCGCTTGGTCTGATGGAGGTCCAGCACATCGGTAAACAGGTACCCGCTCGACGAGCCGTCCCGTCGCGCGCCCTCGTCCACCTTCTGCTTCACCGTGGGGTTGCCCAGCAGCGAGGCGCGGTCCAGGTCCGTCACCCACAGCGGCATGTGCGGCAGCAGCACATCGAGCAAACTGCGCGTGTGCCATTGTTTGGCCGCGCGCTCCTCGTCCAGCGTCAGTCCCACTACCTGCAAAAAGGCGACTGAGCCATTGGGCGTGGCCAGCGGCTCGGCCAGCTCCGGGTCGGTCACGAAGCCCATGGAGCAGATCAGCGTGGCCTGCCCCAGTGCAATGGGACCGTTGGCTGTCATCCAATCACCGTCGTTGAAGACGTTGCCGCTCTGGAACACATAGCGTGCCAGGTTCTGCAAAAAATTCAGCGCCCATGTCGGGGGCTCGGCATCGACCGCTGCGTTGGGCGCTATCGCCAGCCGAAACGTCAGCTCGAAACCATAGCCGCTCACCTCCGGGTCATTGGACTCCTTGGCGTACAACTCGCTGAACCCATACGTCACAAAGTGCCAGTGCGGCATCGGGTCCGCGCGCCGCCAGGCGCTGATGCCATCCAGCGGGTCAGGCCCGCCCAGCATGTGCGAGATCAGCGTGCCAAAGTGCTTGGGCTCCTGGCCGGGGTAGAGTTGGTCCAGGCGGGCGGAGATGGCGTCCCAGCCGGGGGAAGGGGCGTCGTTGCCTTCAGTGCTTGTCATGTCTGTGGAAGGTATGGAGCTCTGGTCAGCGTCTCAAAACTGGTCATTTTCTGCGCTGGGTTGTTGTACATGCCCTCTACACTTCGCATGTAACTTTTGGTCAATGAGTGAGGGAACAAATGGGTGTTCAGCGGTATGCGGTTAACCAGTACATGATCGAAAGCGTTCTTGCCAAAGTGCGGGAAGGCGAAATAGCCATTCCCGAGATTCAGCGACCTTTTGTTTGGGACGGGACTCAGGTTCGTGACCTTTTGGACAGTCTTTACAAGGGCTACCCAGTTGGCTACTTGATAGCTTGGCGCAACCCCGATGTGAAGTTGAAAGACGGACGCATGGCGCTGGGGAAGATGATCCTCATCGACGGCCAACAGCGAGTAACGGCACTCACAGCTGCTGTGCTTGGGCAGCAGGTCATCAACAAGGACTACCGCAAGGTCAACATTCGAATTGCGTTTCACCCCTTGAAGGAAGTGTTCGAAGTATCGAACACTGCTATCGGACGCGATGCTTCCTGGATCGCTGACATAGCTCCCATTGTGAGTGGCAAGATTAGTCTTCTGAAGGCCATTCGTGAGTACTGCCAAGCAAACCCTAGCGTGGATGAAGAGTTGATCGAGAAGGCACTTAGTGCGCTTACTGACATTGCCAAAAAGCAGATCGGCCTCATAGAGCTGGATCACGATCTGGACATAGAGACAGTGACCGAGATCTTCATTCGCATCAACTCAAAAGGCACCGTGCTTTCGCAAGCGGACTTTGCCATGTCCAAAATCGCGGCAGACACGAGGTTCGGGGGGCCAGAGCTTCGAAAAGCCATTGACTACTTTTGCCACATGGCCATGGAGCCTGGATTCCATGATCAACTTAAAGAGCGCGATCCAGAGTTTGCGGCGACTGATTTCTTCCAGAAGATCAGCTGGCTGCGCAGCGACAACGACAACCTGTATGACCCAAGCTATACAGACGTTTTGCGCGTCACATTCGGCACCGAATTTGGTCGGGGCAAACTGGCGGATCTGGTGAGCTTGCTTTCAGGTCGTAATTTCGCCACGAAGCAATTTGAAGAGAGCATCGCAGAAGAGTCCTTTGCAAAGCTGGCCCACGGTGTGCGGCGTTACATCAACGAAACCCACTTCCAGCGATTTGTCATCATCATCAAATCAGCGGGTTTCATCGTGAACAACATGGTGCGGTCGCAGAACGCACTTAACTTTGCATACGCGCTATATCTGGGACTGCGCGCGCGTGGAGTCGACGAGTCAAAGATTGAACGATTGGTCCGGCGCTGGTTTGTGTTATCAATTCTGACCAGTAGGTTCTCGGGTGCTGCTGAAACCCAGTTTGAACGAGACATCCGCTTGATTGATGAGCCAGACTTCGCTGCGGTCCTCGCTCGAATTGAGCAAGCTGAGCTTTCGGACGCGTTCTGGCAATTCGGACTGGTGCAGGCGCTTGATGTCGCTTCTACAAATCACCCACTTTTTTGGGTCTTCGTAGCTGCACAGATTAAAACCAATGACAAGGGATTGCTTTCCCGCGATGTCACCGTGCGCGAACTGGTCAGCAATTTGGGAGACGTGCATCACATCTTCCCAAGACAGTTGCTTAAGGCGAACGGGAAAGGTCGTGGTGACTACAACCAGATCGCCAACTATGCGTATACGCAAGATGCGATAAACATCAAGATTGGCAGCAGATCGCCCCATCTCTACTTCGCGAATGCGCAAGCTCAGTGCCAAGGGGAACCATTGATACTGGGTGGCATTGACCAGCATGAGGAACTGATCGAGAACCTGCGAGCAAACTGCGTACCCACGGCTGCGATGACGATGACAGCATCGAATTTTCCCGAGTTCTTAGCCCAAAGACGCGTACTCATGGCTTCGAAGATTCGTGATTACTACCAAGCGCTCTGAAGAGAGCGAACTCGATGTGGCAGTCAGCGTGGTAAACGGGCGCTTATGCCCTTGGGCTAAACCATATCGCCAAAAGCTGCTCGCTCCAGCACTTCGTGTTGGCGCTTCCAGTCCGGCATTTGCTTTTCCACCAACGCCCAAAACTCCCGCGTGTGACTTTTCCCTACCGTTTGGCAGAGTTCGTGAATCACCACAGGCTTACACGTCGATATTCCCCGCCCGCAGCGCATTCGTCTCAATGAAGTCCCGGCGTGGCTCCACTTCATCCCCCATCAGCATCGTGAACACGCGGTCCGCTTCGATCGCATCGTCAATTTGCACACGCAGCAAACGGCGCACGTTGGGGTCCATCGTGGTTTCCCACAGCTGCTCGGGGTTCATTTCGCCCAGGCCCTTGTAGCGCTGGCGGGATGTGCTGCGTTCGGCTTCGCTGATCAGCCACTTCATGGCCTGGCGGAAGTCGCCGACTTTTTCTTCCTTCTGCTTCTCGCCCTCGCCGCGCAGGGCCTTGGCGCCCTCGCCCAGCAGGCCGCGGAAGGTTTCGGCGGCTTCGGCCAGGGCGGCGTAGTCGGCGCCGTGCACGAAGTCTTGCGTAATGACGCTGCTCTTGATGTTGCCGTGGTGGCGGCGGCTGATGCGCAGCAGGGGCTTGTCGGTGCGCACGTCGAATTCACCGGCCACTTCGGCGGGGGCGCCGGTGGTGTTCAGTTCGCGCAGCTTGGCCTGCAGGTCCACGGCGCTGGCTTCGGCGTCGGCCACGGTGTCGAGCTTGAGGCTCACGCCGTCGGCAATCGCACGCAGGGCTTCGGCGTCCATGAAGTTGCCCAGGCGGGCGATCACGCTTTCAGCGATCTGGTGCTTGCGCGCCAGTTCGGCCAGGGTGTCGCCAGCCAGCGTTTGCGGGTTGGTGCCGCCGGTGGTCACGCTGGCGTGGTTCAGCGCGATGCGCAGCAAGAAGCCGTCGAGCGCGGGCGCGTCCTTCAGGTACAGCTCTTCCTTGCCGGCCTTCACCTTGTACAGCGGCGGCTGGGCGATGTAGATGTGGCCGCGCTCCACCAGTTCGGGCATCTGGCGGTAGAAGAAGGTGAGCAGCAGGGTGCGGATGTGGGCGCCGTCCACGTCGGCGTCGGTCATGATGATGATGCGGTGGTAGCGCAGCTTGGCCACGTCGAAGTCGTCGCCACCCGTCGTGCCGCCGGCCTTGCCGATGCCGGTGCCCAGGGCGGTGATCAGCGTGAGGATTTCGTTGCTGGTCAGCAGCTTTTCGTAGCGGGCTTTTTCCACGTTCAGGATCTTGCCGCGCAGGGGCAGGATGGCCTGGAACTTGCGGTCGCGGCCTTGCTTGGCAGAGCCGCCGGCGGAGTCACCCTCGACGATGTAGATCTCGCACAGCGCGGGGTCTTTTTCCTGGCAGTCGGCCAGTTTGCCGGGCAGGCCCATGCCGTCGAGCACGCCCTTGCGGCGGGTCATTTCGCGGGCCTTGCGGGCGGCTTCGCGGGCGCGGGCGGCTTCCACGATCTTGCCGCAGATGATCTTGGCGTCGGCCGGGCGCTCCTGCAGGTAGTCGGTGAGCAGCTTGCCCACGATGTCTTCCACGGGGGCGCGCACTTCGCTCGATACCAGCTTGTCCTTGGTCTGGCTGCTGAACTTGGGCTCGGGCACCTTCACGCTCAGCACGCAGCACAGGCCTTCGCGCATGTCGTCGCCGGTGACTTCGACCTTGGCCTTCTTGGCGAACTCGTTTTCTTCGATGTACTTGTTGATGACGCGGGTCATCGCGGCGCGCAGGCCGGTGAGGTGGGTGCCGCCGTCACGCTGGGGGATGTTGTTGGTGAAGCACAGCACTTGCTCGCTGTACGCGCTGTTCCACTGCATGGCCACTTCAACGCCAATGTGCGTGCCGGGGATGCCGCCATACGTCTCGGCCGGGCGTTCACCGGCTGCGTAGAACGAGGTGGGGTGCAGGACGGTCTTGCCCTTGTTGATGAACTCCACGAAGCCGCGCACGCCACCGGCGCCCGAGAAGTCGTCTTCCTTGCCGCTGCGCTCGTCCTTCAGGCGAATGCGCACGCCGTTGTTCAGGAACGAGAGTTCGCGCAGGCGCTTGGCCAGGATCTCGTAGTGGAACTCGTTGTTCTCCTTGAAGATCTCGGTGTCGGGAAGAAAGTGCACTTCGGTGCCGCGCTTGTCGGTGTCGTCCAGCACCTGCATGGGCGAGACTTCCACGCCGTCCACCGTCTGCACGATGCGGTTCTGCACGAAGCCCTTGCTGAACTCCAGCGCGTGCACCTTGCCTTCGCGGCGCACGGTCAGGCGCAGCATCTTGCTGAGCGCGTTCACGCAGCTCACGCCCACGCCGTGCAGGCCCCCGGAGACCTTGTAGCTGTTCTGGTTGAACTTGCCGCCAGCGTGCAGTTCGGTCAGCGCGATCTCGGCGGCCGAGCGCTTGGGCTCGTGCTTGTCGTCCATCTTCACGCCGGTCGGAATGCCCCGGCCGTTGTCGGTCACGCTGATGGAGTTGTCGGAATGGATGGTGACGACGATGTCGTCGCAGTGGCCGGCCAGGGCTTCGTCGATGGAGTTGTCCACCACCTCGAACACCAGATGGTGCAGGCCGGTGCCGTCGCTCGTGTCACCGATGTACATGCCGGGGCGCTTGCGCACGGCCTCCAGGCCTTCGAGGATGGTGATGGCGCCTTCGCCGTAACTTTCGCTCGCGCCAGCCTGGTTGGTGTCGATCTTGGCGAGGGTGGGCTCAACATGGCCGGAGACGCCGGTGGCTTCGGGCTCGGAGGGGATGTTGTCAGCGGTCATGGTGGGCCTTGGGATCCGTGGAAACCGGGGTTTCCAATGTGTTCAATGGTCAAACTGGGCTCTAGCGCTTATTCAATAAGCGCTGGCAGCTATCAAAAATGTAGCTTCTTCGGTGGGCTGCCTGGGGCGGGGTGCGGGGCATCGCAACCTCACGCCCACCGGTGGCGGGCGCAGGGCTAGATGCGCATCGGCATCACCACATACTTGAAGCTGTCGTTCTCGGGGATGGTCATCAGCGCGGAGCTGTTGCCGTCCGAGAGCTCCACCTTCACCATGTCCTGGCCCATGTTGGCCAGGGCGTCGATGAGGTAGGTCACGTTGAAGCCGATCTCGATGGTGTCGCCACCGTAGTCGATGTCGAGTTCGTCCACGGCCTCTTCCTGCTCGGCGTTGTTCGACGCCACGCGCAGGGTGCCGGGCTCCAGGTTCAGGCGCACGCCCTTGAACTTGTCGCTGGTCATGATGGCGGTGCGCTGCAGGCTGGCCAGCAGCGGCGCGCGGCCCAACGTGATGCTGTTCTTGTGGTTCTTGGGGATCACGCGGTTGTAGTCGGGGAACTTGCCCTCGACCAGCTTGGTGACGAACTCCATGCCGCCGAAGGTGAACTTGGCCTGGTTGTTGGCGAACTGCATCTCGATGTGGGGCTGGTTCTCGCCACCCGCGTCGGACAGCAGGCGCTGCAGCTCGATCACGGTCTTGCGCGGCAGGATGACTTCCTGCTTGGGCACTTCCACATCCAGCGTGGCGCTGGCGAACGCCAGGCGGTGGCCGTCGGTGGCCACCAGGGACAGCTGCTTGCCCTCGGCCACGAACAGGATGCCGTTGAGGTAGTAGCGGATGTCCTGCACCGCCATGGCAAACGACACCTGGCCCAGCAGGTCTTTCAGCGTCTTTTGCGGCACGGCGAACACGGGGCCGAAGGCGGCGGATTCCTGCACCAGCGGGAAGTCCTCGGCCGGCAGGCTCTGCAGCGTGAAGCGGCTCTTGCCGCCCTTGAGGATGAGCTTGGACTGGGCCGACTCCAGGCTCACCGTCTGGTCGCCGGGCATGGTGCGCAGGATGTCGATGAGCTTGCGCGCGCCCACCGTGGTGGTGAAGTCGCCGGTGTCGCCGCCCAGTTCTGCCGTGGTGCGGATCTGGATTTCGAGGTCGCTGGTCGTCAGCTGCAGGGCGTTGCCCGTCTTGCGGATCAGCACGTTGGCCAGGATGGGCAGGGTGTGCCGGCGCTCGACGATGCCAGCCACGGACTGCAGTACCGCGAGAACCTTGTCTTGTGTTGCCTTCAGGACGATCATGTCATCAACCTCTTGTGGTTTTTGGAACGGAGCTTGGACAGCGGCACGGGTCGTGCCTCCCCCTGCTGCACAACCCGTCATTTTGCCCCTTAACGGAGCCGTTTCTCTGGGGGGCCTCGATCACGCCTTTTTAGCCTTTCAGCGTCTGCTCCAGCACGTGCAATTGCTGGTTCAGTTCCGTGAGCTGCTGGCGCTCTCCGGAAATCTTGCGCACGGCGTGCAAAACCGTGGTGTGGTCGCGCCCGCCAAACAATTCTCCGATCTCGGGAAGACTCTTTTGCGTCAGTTCCTTGGCCAGGTACATCGCGATCTGGCGCGGCCGGGCAATGCTGGCCGGGCGCTTCTTGCTGTACATGTCGGCGACCTTGATCTTGTAGTAGTCGGCCACCGTCTTCTGGATGTTTTCCACACTGATCTGCCGGTTCTGGATCGACAGCAGGTCGCGCAGCGCCTCGCGGGCCAGCTGGATGGAGATTTCCTTCTGGTTGAAGCGCGAGTACGCGAGGATCTTGCGCAGCGCGCCTTCGAGCTCGCGCACGTTGGAGCGCACGTTCTTGGCCACGAAGAAGGCGACTTCCTCGGGCATCTCGGTGCCTTCGACGCGGGCCTTGTTGATCAGGATGGCCACGCGCATCTCGAGCTCGGGCGGCTCGATGGCGACCGTGAGGCCCGAGTCGAAGCGCGAGACCAGCCGCTCGTGGATGTTGGCCAGGCCCTTCGGATACGTGTCCGAGGTCATCACGATGTGCGACTTCTTGGCCAGCAGGGCCTCGAACGCATTGAAGAATTCTTCCTGCGTGCGGTCCTTGTTGGCGAAGAACTGCACGTCATCGATGAGCAGCAGGTCGAGCGAGTGGTAGCGCTCCTTGAACTCGTCGAAGGTGCGGCGCTGGTAGGCCTTAACCACATCCGACACGAACTGCTCGGCATGGATGTAGAGAACTTTGGCGTCGGGCCTGTCCTGCAGCAGGCGGTTACCCACAGCGTGCACCAGGTGGGTCTTGCCCAGGCCGACGCCGCCGTAGATGAACAGCGGGTTGTACAGATGGCCCGGCATGCCGGCCACGTGCATGGCCGCCGAGCGTGCCATGCGATTGGCCGTGCCCTCCACCAGGGTCTCGAACGTCAGGGCGGCATTGAGCCGGTTGCGGAACGCGCCGGCCGAGGCGTCATCGCTGCTGCTGGCCGGCGATTCAGCGGGGGCGGCGGTGTTCGATGGCTCCGATGCCGCAGGGCGCACATAAGTACGGGCAACGGATTCGCGCTGAGCAAGCGCTAACTCCAGGGTGACGGGCTGGCCGTACAGGCCCTCGAGCAGGGCGGCGATGCGGCCCGCATACTGGGCACGGATCCAGTCGAGCTTGAAGCGGTTGCCCACCAGCACGGTCACCTTGGAGAAGTCCTCGGCCACCTGGGCCACCAGGGGCTTGATCCAGGTGTTGAACTGTTGTTCGGGCAGGTCTTGCGCCAGTTGCTCTACGCAGGCTTGCCACAG